>JASGJY010000001.1:0-1696540 GCA_047601125.1 Agriterribacter sp.
CTTTGATGAAGCGCTGAAACATGCTAATGACAGTGAATACGGGCTTACTTCTGCCGTATACACCAGGGATATCAACAAGATGTTGCGGGCAACCAAAGAATTGAAATTTGGAGAAGTTTATTTTAACCGTGAAAATTTTGAGGCTATCCAGGGATTTCATGCCGGCTGGCGTAAATCCGGAATAGGCGGCGCAGACGGAAAACATGGACTTGAAGAATATTTGCAAACTAAAACGGTGTATATTCAACAAACAGTGTAACCCATATTCCTAAACGATTGTATTCACGCCAAATCAAAATTTATGAGATCGTCACTATTCCTTATTTCCTCATTGTGTACCACATATTTTAGCAGCACCACAAAACTGAAAAGATATGCATTGTGCTGCATATTACTGTTCATGCTGCCTGCAATGCTGTTTAGTAAAGATATTGTGGTAAAAACCGAAAGCAATAAAATGGTTGAGATAACACTTACTGCTTCCGGTGATTATAAAGACCCATTCAATGAAGTTGAATTGGATGCAATATTTACTGAGCCGTCCGGTAAGCAATTAAAGGTGCCCGCTTTTTGGGATGGTGGTAAAGTTTGGAAAATCAGGTATGCATCACCGTTAGAAGGAACGCACAGCTTTACGACTGCCTGTTCTAAAAATGAAGATAATGGTTTGAATAATGTAAAAGGTAAAGTTGAGATCAAAAAGTATAAAGGGAGCAATCCGCTATTACAGCGTGGCGCAGTAAGGATTGCTGATGATAAAAGACATTTTGCATACGGAGACGGTACGCCGTTTTTCTGGATGGGCGATACATGGTGGATGGGCTTAACCAAAAGACTGGTATGGCCGGATGATGTTAAAAAACTTGCGGACGACAGGATAAAGAAAGGATTTAATGTAGTGCAGATTGTGGCAGGGCTTTACCCTGATATGCCGGCATTTGATCCGCGTGGAGAAAACGAAGCGGGTTTTCCCTGGGAAGCTGACTATGCCGGTATCAGGCCTGCTTACTTTGACGCCGCCGATAAAAAAATTATGTATCTGGCTGAGCAGGGCATCACTCCTTGTATAGTTGGTGCATGGGGATATCACCTGCCATGGTTGGGCGTTGATAAAATGAAACAACATTGGCGTTATCTTATTGCAAGATGGGGCGCTTTACCTGTAGTATGGTGTGCTGCAGGAGAAATTACCATGCCGTTTTATCTTTCACAAACAAAAGATGCAGATAGAGAATGGCTGAAAACTGAGTGGACCAATGTGATAAGATATATGAAAGAAACTGATCCTTTCAAAAGAACAGTCACTGCTCATCCTTCCAGAACGGCAAGAGAATCGCTGACTGATCCTGCTCTTCTTGATTTTGATATGCATCAGAGCGGGCACGGTTCCGGACCTGCTAAACAATCTGCGCTTGCACTTGAAGGATGGCGTACGCAACCTGTAATGCCGGTAATGAGTGGAGAATCCCGGTATGAGGCACTGGCAATCCCAAAGCCGCTTCCCGCTGAAGCACCCCGCGGTGCTTTTTGGGCTCATACTGTAAACAGCGGATTAGCGGGACATACTTACGGCGCTAATGGCATCTGGCAACTCAATGGGATTGATAAGCCTTATGGTAATTCACCGGGTGGCAATAATTGGGGAATTACGCCATGGAACGAAGCGATGCAATTACCGGGCTCTACACAAATCGGAGCAGCAAGAAAGCTGATAGAATCAATCCCCGGCTGGAATAGCTTTCAGCCACAACCGGAGATGATCACTCAATGGTCTGCAAAGGATACAGCAGTATTAGCAGTTACTGCCGGTAACCAATCGGCACTAGCTTATCTGCCTTCACCCGGAACTATTACGATTACACTTCCTGTATCTGACCAGCAATACAAAGCATGCTGGTTTAATCCAATTACTGTAATCAGGGAAAAAGAATTTGCAATAACAACAGACGCTTCAGGAAAATTTGCGGCCACTTCTCCCGAAACTAAACAGGATTGGGTATTGGTACTTACAAAAAACTAATTAAAACATTTTAACAGATACATTACTCAGTAGGCTTGTCCCGTTTCTTCCAAATCCCTGAACCATTTAAAAGATAAACACTATTTGTATGCAAAAAAGATTTATTGATAAAACTGTTTGGATAAGTGGCGCCGCACAGGGCATTGGCAGGGGCATTGCAGAATTTTTTGCAGAAGAAGGCGCTAATGTGGCTGTTATCGACATAAAAGAACAAGAAGGAAAAAACGTGGCTGAATGTATAAAATCAAAAGGAGGTAATGCTGTATTTTTTTTTTGTGACCTTAATGTAGAAGCATTAATACGCAAATCAATTGAAGATACCGTGGCCATTTTTGGCGGATTGCATATTATTATAAATAACGGGGCGATCAATATGGTAAAAAGCCTCCATGAATACAGCACCGCAGAATGGGATCAACAGTTGAATATTAATTTAAAAGCGATTTTTTTAAGTTTTAAATATGCTTATCCATACCTGAAAAAGAATATTGCCAGCAGTATCATTAACATAGGATCGGTAAGCAGTTTTGTTGGTCAGGCAAGAACGCCTGGTTATATTGCTGCAAAAGGTGCAGTGATGATGCTTACCAAATCTATGGCAATTGATTATGCATCTGATGGTATAAGGTGTAATACAGTTTGCCCGGGTATAACGGACACGCCTATGCTAAGAGAACACATGGGTGGCGAGTCTGAAATTGCTGAGCGATTGCATCGGGTACCAATAGGGCGTATTTTACAACCACGTGAAATTGCCAGCAGTGTTGCATACCTGTGCAGCGATGATTCATCAGGCATTACCGGAACCAGTTTAACAATTGATGGCGGATATCTTGCCACTGCTGAATGGGAGGGAGGGCTTTCATGATGAAAAAGATAAAAATATCCTGCGCTGATTTTACCTTTCCGCTTTTGCCGCACGACAAAGCTTTAGACCTTATAGCAATGTTGGAATGTGAAGGAGTAGATATCGGGTTGTTTACCGGAAGATCGCATATACAGGCTGAAGGCGAGTTTTCAGCGCTGGAAAAAAATGCAAAGCTGCTGCACAAAAAAGCGTCTGATCGCGGGTTAATGATTGCTGACATTTATTTACAGCTTGATAACGACCTGGCTAAGTTTGCCATTAACCATCCGGATGTAAATAAAAGAAGGTTTGCGAGAGCGCAATTTTTGAAGTTGATAGAATATGCACAATATGCGCAGGCAGAACATATCACTTGTTTGCCGGGTATGGCATTTCCTGAAATTGAATCACCTGAAGATTCCGTACAAAGAAGTTATGAAGAATTGAACTGGCGCGTAGAGCAGGCAGGTAAAACCAATCTCTCTTTTTCTGTTGAAGCACACGTAGGCTCCCCATATACAAAACCTGCGGATGTATTAACATTGGTAAAGTCGGTGCCGGGTCTTCATATCACACTCGATTACACGCATTTTATCAGGAATGGTTATTCCCAGCAGGAAACAGAGATATTACTTCCTTATGCCAATCATTTTCATGCCCGTGGTGCAAAAGCCGGAAGGTTACAGTCATCAGTAGCCGAAAATATTATTGATTATGGAAAAATTGTACAGCAACTTAAAGCAGGCAATTTTAAAGGTTGGATAGGATTAGAATATATATGGATCAAATGGGAGCAATGCAATGAAGCAGATACTTTGTCTGAAACTATTTTACTGAGAGATATTATCTTAAAAAGCATTCAAAAATAAATCCATAATGAAAACAGCCGCCCTGGAACTGATGCGAAAAAAACTATCTGCTCAACAGGCAGTATACGGCTTATGGATAACACTTGAATCGCCATCCATTGCCGAGATAGCTGTGCATTGCGGATTAGACTGGATAGTGATTGATGCAGAGCACGGACACCTGGATTGGCATAATATTACAGAACATATAAGAGCAGCTGTGCGCAGCAATACAGTTGTATTGGTAAGAATCTCTCATATAGACGAAGGTATTATTAAACGTGTATTGGATATTGGTGCAGATGGTATAGTAGTGCCGCATGTTGAAACTGTTGATGACTGGAATAAAGTGCTTGCTTATGCACGGTATCCTCCCAACGGTATACGTGGTATTGGTGCAGAACGCGCAACAAAATGGGGAAGCGCATTTGCCCAACATGTTGCTGATGCTGACAAACACCTGATGATGATTCCCATTATTGAATCGGTAAAAGGAGGTAAAAACATTGATGAGATCATCGGAGCAGATAATACTGAAATAATTTTCTTCGGGCCTGCTGACTATTCCGCATCAGCAGGATATGCCGGCGAATGGGAGGGCAAAGGAATTACGGAAACCATTAATGATTTAAAAGATAAAATTATCGCCGCCGGTAAAAATTGCGGTGTGATGATACGCTCAAAAGAAGACAGGGATCACAGGTATAAGCAGGGGTTTCGTATGCTCGCTATCGGAACAGATGCAGGGCTTCTTTTAAAAACAATTAATTCTTTTCTCTGATTATTTTATGAGTATACAATCAACTATGACTTCCGGTTCTGCAGACGGAAGATTGGAAATTATTAATCCAATTGGTTCCGGAGCTATTGCTGAATTAGCTCCGGGTATTATATGCGAAGCACAGGTGGGAGCGCACAATAATGCTGTTAACCTGTTTACCGCTATTGTTACGTTTGATGCGGGCAAATCATTACCTGCCCATACACACCCGCATGCAGAATCTATTACTTTATTAACAGGGAGCGCAGTAGTGGAAGTTGAAAATCGCAGGTATCACTTACAGCAATATGACAATATTACCATTCCGGAAAATGTAATGCATAAAGTGATCAACACTTCACCCGTAGAAAAAGCCATATTTCATATTGCGATGCCGGTATCTGTTCCGGAAAGAAGTATTAGTGAAAAAATATTTGAAGCATACATATCAATACCTGATGATTTTAATGGAATATCCGGTAAAGAATATATTACCCGGTACAGGCTTGCCACGCGGTATGATGCAGGCAGCAGCACGGCATTTATTGATTACTTTAATGAGAGCATGCTTAGTGGTGTTGGAATGAGTGGTGGACTGGGAATTTTTTATAAAGATGGAAGACTGCCTGCGCATTTTCATGCATTTGATGAATCTATATGTATTATTTCCGGGCAGGCAATTTGCGTAACGCAACAGAATAAATATTTACTTGCTGATTTTTCCACAGCCTTACAACCGCACGGACTTCCTCATTATTTTATTAATCCATATCAAAAGGAAATGTATATGATATGGGTGTATGCAGGTGCCATGCCTGTACGGACTGAAGTAGCTGATTTTTAAAAATTTTCAATGATTACTATTTAATCTATCTGTTGTTAATTATATAAATACATTTCGCCAAAAAGTATAAATGAATTGTCAGGATGTACATTTTAATTGATGTATTGCTACAGTAATTTTATCATATAACATTTTTATTATCCCAAAAACTTTCTTCTGACAAGCAGCAATAATTCTGATCAAAACCAAAAAACTAGTTTATTATGAAAAAACGAGGATTGCCATTTTCAGCCTGGAAGAGGTGTGGTATGATATTGATCTTACTACTGGCTTTTCATTATTACTCTTTTTCACAGGATATTTTAAAAATTTCCGGTATAGTTGCTGACTCTGCTAATGGCAGCCCTTTGGCAGGTGTTACTGTATCAGTTGCCGGCACCACCAAAGCAACTAAAACTAATAATGCCGGGGTTTATAATATTGATGTGGTTAAAGGCGCATCTTTAGTGTTCACCTTCACAGGTTACAATCCCAAAACAATTGTAGCAAACAATGATAATGATATTAATATCAGTCTCGGGGCTATCTCACAAAATTTGAGTGAAGTAGTAGTGGTAAGCTACGGTACCCAGAAAAAAAGAGAGATCACCGGAGCTATAGCCAATATTAACGGTAAAGAATTAAAAGATATACCGGTTACGAATGTCGGGCAGAAACTACAGGGCCGGTTAGCCGGCGTTCAGATCAATCAGAATACGGGTCAGCCCGGGGCAAATATGGCAATACGTATACGTGGTGCTGCTTCAATCAATGCAGGAAACAGCCCGTTGATAGTAGTAGACGGGTTTCCTATTGAAAGCGGGTTGAATACTATCGATCCGGATATGATAGAATCTGTGAGCGTATTAAAGGATGCTGCGGCTTCATCGCTATATGGCTCAAGAGCGGCTAACGGTGTATTGCTCATTACCACAAAGCAGGCAAAAGCGGGGCAGCGCAGTATACAGTTTACAAGTTATCTTGGATTGCAAACCGTTTCAAAACGAGGCAGACCTGACCTGATGGATGCGCGGGAATTTGCACAATTCAAGAAGGAGTATTATGAAGATGCTGCAAAGTATGAAGGTTATACAGGAGGCGTTCCTGCACAATATCAAAACCCGGAATCAATAGATCCTTCCAAAGGAACAGACTGGTTTGATGTGCTGTTACGTAAAGCATTGATGCAGAATTATAGCTTATCACTTTCTTCCGGAAGCAAATATGTGCGCTCGGTAGTGGGCGTTAGCTATAATAAGCAGGAAGGTGTAATGATCAATCAGAAATCAGATAGGTTCACCGCATCAAGCAACAACACTTTTTATGCTACCAATAAATTAACCTTTGGATTAAATGCGGGCGTTACCTATCAAATAGATAATATCACACCAAATCTTGGTAATGGTCGTAACATTATACAGGTAGCCTACCTTAGCGACCCTGCATTAAAATACAAAAATGATGACGGCACCTATCCTATAGGTTTTGCACCTCCGGGCATGTTCTCTACACCCAACTATTACAATGTATTAATGCAAACCGTAAACCCTAATAAAACCCTTACCCTTATAGGCAATGCTTATGGCGCATATAAAATATTTGACGGGCTTGAATTTAAAAGCAGCATCAGTGTTAATATGATTGGTTTGAACAACAGAACCTTCAGACCTTCCACCATACTTGGCGGGCCTCAGCCTGCTGCATCTGCATCAGCCAGTTACGATGCAAGGAATACAATATCATGGATGACAGAAAACACATTAACCTATACGAAACAATTAGCACAGAAACATAATATTGAAGCATTTGTAGGATATACAGCACAAAAAGTATCGTACGAACGCAGTTATGTTACCGGTTCTCAATTTCCCGGAGACTATATTGAATGGCTGAATGTAGCAGCTACAAGAGTTGGCACTGTAGAAGCATGGGACTACTCCGTATTATCTTATATTGGAAGAGCAAACTATAATTATGATGGTAAATACATTTTATCATTAGCGCTGAGAAGAGACGGTTCTTCAAAGTTTGGTTCCAATAACAGGTATGGTACTTTCCCTTCAATTTCTGCAGGTTGGATAGTGTCTGACGAAAACTTTATGAAGTCTGTACCCGCTATCAACTTCTTAAAATTAAGAGGCAGCTGGGGCAAGGTTGGTAATAATAATATCGGTTATTATACTTACCTCGCCGGGGTAAGCCAAAACAATTATGTATTTAATAATGTATTGGCTTCAGGCAGTGCTTTAAACAGTATTGGTAATGCAAGCCTTACCTGGGAAACCACAACAGGTTATGATATAGGGTTGGACATATCATTATTAAATAACAGGGTATCATTTGCATACGATTATTATTATAAGAAAACAGACGGCTTGTTATACGGTATTGATATCCCTGTGCAGTCAGGTTTTTCTACCATTACCTCCAATATAGGGCGGTTTGATTTCTGGGGTCATGAATTTTCTGTGGATACCAGGAATTTAACCGGTGCGCTTACATGGAGCACCAACTTTAATATAGCCATTCCCCGAAACAAGGTAAAGAAATTAGGAACCAACAATGCCCCTATTGGCGGCTATTCAGAATATTGGGATGATAACAGAACTGCCGTAGGAATGCCTATAGGAATGTTCTATGGTTATATCAATACCGGTGTGTACATGACGCAGCAGGAATGGGAAACCCAGCCGCATGACGCCACCTCAATGGTAGGAACGGCAAGATTTGCAGACTTAGGTGGCGCAGATGGAAAACCCGATGGGAAGATAGATGCAAATGACAGAACCTGGATCGGTAATCCTAATCCGGACTGGCTGTTTGGCATGACCAATAATCTCGAATATAAAAACTTCGATTTAAGTATTGTAATTGCCGGATCTGTAGGGAATGATGTCGCCGATGATGCATATCAGTCAACAGAAAATCTTGACGGGGTATTTAATGTAAGAAAAGGAGTAGTAAACAGGTGGAGGTCTGAAGAAGATCCCGGCGATGGTATTTATCCCAGAACAAGAGCAGGTACAACGGCTGATTTCAGAAATTTCACTACACGACAGGTATTCAGTGGCACATACCTGGCTGTAAAAAATATTACATTGGGATACCAGGTACCCTTCCGCAATACCAATACCATTAAAAGTGTACGTGTTTATTTTACTACCCAAAATCCGTTCATGTTCACAAAATATCCTGGTATGAATCCGGAAATTGGATTATACGGGTTGGATGGATTAAGACTGGGTAGGGATTTTACAGCATTCCCCATTGCCAAGGTATATACATTAGGTTTAAATGTTAGTTTTTAAACCTGCACTTAAAATATTCATTATATGAAGAATAAACTATTATTACTGATATCAGCGGTTATGCTTTTTGCATGCAACAAGGATTTTTTGAACCTTACACCGCCTACCTCGCTTAGCTCTGCCTCTTTTTTTACAGATAAGAACCAGTTCATGCAGGCTTTAAATGCAGCATATGTTCCATTACGTGCCGTAGTTAAGGTAGCCATTTATGAAGATGAGATGAGGTCGGACAATACCTTTTTTACCATTTACCAGGCAAACAGGGGGTTGGAGCCCAACAGAGAAGCCTACCCGCAGTTTTTAGATAATGCGCAATCCAGTGCAGTGTCTAACTCTCCGGGCAGCAGGTGGACCAGCGATTATTCCGGTATTTCCCAGGTAAATACTATTCTTAATCAGCTTAAGGATAACAGTTTTTTATCCCAGGGAGCTAAAGATACGCTCACATCAGAATCCCTGTTCCTGAGGGCATTTTATTATTTTGATTTAGTAACTCACTATGGAGGAGTTCCACTCCACCTTGATCAGATACTGACTGCAGAGGAATCGTTTAAACCCCGTAATACCGTTGATGAAATATATAAACAGATAAGAACGGATATTGATGCCGCTATTCCGGCACTGCCTGTGGTGAGTAGTTTTCCACAGTCCGGTCGCATAAGCAAAGGGGCGGCAAAAATGCTGTCAGCTTATGTGTATATGACCCAGCCAAATCCTGATTACCCGAAAGCGGAGCAGGAATTGAAAGATATTACTGGTATGAACTATGGTTTGCTGGCAGATTATACAGATGTATTTGATCCTGCCAACAAAAACAATAAAGAGTCAATATTTGATGTTCAGTACATGTCGGATTTAGTGAGCGGGCAACAAAGTGAGTTTGCATGGGTGTTTATGCCCAAAGCTACAAACACTACTTTTTTGATGGGTTTTGACGGAGGGCGAATGAGCATCTGGAGTGGCTGGAATGTACCTACAGAAGAAATGGTAGCATCTTATGAAAGCGGTGATAAGAGATTGGATGCTTCTGTAGCAGTAGTAGAAGGCACTATAAGCGGGGTAGAAGATTTTACGATTACCGCGTTAAAAAGTGCTGCAGGCTATAACCCTGCTCCCGGAACTATTTACCGGTATATGATCAAAAAATATTTTCATCCTCCATACTCAGTTTCTTTTAATACCCCGGATAATTTTCCGATTTTCCGGTATTCAGGTGCGTTATTGTTACTGGCAGAAAGTTTAGAGGCCCAGGGAAAGGCCGGTGAGGCTTTACCTTACCTGAACCAGGTAAGAGCAAGGGCGGGACTGCCGGCACTGGCTGCAGCTACCAAAGATAATATAGCAGATGAAACACGACATGAGCTGGCGTTTGAAAATCATCGTTGGCTCGATTTACTGCGCAGTGGCAAAGCCATAGAAAAAATCACGGCAAAAGGTGTTGCACTGAAAGCACAATACGGCTGGATATTGCCCGCAGCGTTTAATATCACCCAGGATAAGTTTATCTATCCTATTCCTGCAAGGGAACTGCTCATTAATACAAACCTCGTGCAAAACCCGGGGTATTAATTAAATTGTATACTAATACAGGAGATGCTACAAAGCATCTCCTGTATCTTTTAAAATAATAAGCAGTGGGTACTAAAAAATTTTTGAACGATGAGTAGGTGTTTTTTGACAATCGTTTTTATTTTATTCTTTGGCACTGCGTTTTTATTTTCGCAGGACAATTCAAAATCCCTTTCTCCTTACGCAATAGAACTTCGTTGTGAATACTTAAACAACCCACTGGGCATTGACAGAATTCAGCCACATTTAGGATGGTTGATTACCACCCGTGATACAACGTTTAAAAACATTAAACAAACCGGTTACCAGGTATTGGTAGCTTCTTCTCCGGCATTATTGAAAAAAAATATCGGAGACCTGTGGAATTCTAAAAAAATTATTTCAGATAACTCAGCTCATGTTATATACCAGGGAAAGCACCTTGCATCACAGCAACAATGTTACTGGAAAGTAAGAATCTGGACAAGCTCAGATAAAAACAAAGAACAGCTTTCTTTATGGAGCGAACCTGCTATGTGGTCAATGGGCTTGCTTTCTCAAAAAGAATGGACAGGAAAATGGATTGGGTTAAACGGCGATGATGAAATTAAAGATACCGTTACAGAACACCGGAGACTTACCGCCAGGATGCTGAGAAAAGAATTTAAAGTATCTAAAAAAATTGCGAAAGCTTATGCATATATATGTGGCGTTGGGTTTTATGATTTGTATGTAAACGGGCGTCTGCTCAACGATCAACTGATGAACCCTGCGCTATCAGGCTATAATAAAAGATTGTTATATAATTGTTTTGATCTTACACAGCAATTAAAAAGCGGAGGTAATGCGATAGGTATGGTTTTAGGCAACGGGCGTTTTTTTGCTCCCAGAAAAAAAGTTCCGGTACCAATGCATAATTATGGTTATCCACGCGCATTGATGCAACTGCATATTCAGTATACTGATGGAACCAAGGATATTATTGTTACAGATGATAAGTGGAAGGCTACCGCAGATGGTCCTATACGCGCAAACAACGAATATGATGGTGAAGAATATGATGCAGGAATGGAAATGCCTGGATGGTGTAATGCAGGATTTAATGACAGCCAATGGAAGAAGGCAGAAATAATGCCGGCGCCCGGTGGCGAAATGGAAGCACAACTGGTAGAGCCTGTGCGTATAACCGAAGTTTTGCAGCCTAAGCAGGTTTTGCAGCCTAAGCCCGGTATATGGATGGTAGATTTCGGACAATCGTTTTATGGATCAGTCCGGCTGAAAGTTTCCGGCCCGCGTGGCACTATAGTTAAAATGCATTCCAGTTTTAATGTTTTACCGGATGGTACATTAAAATATCAAAACGACAGGAGTGCACTTAATATGGATGTTTATATATTAAAAGGAGAAGGACTGGAAGTATGGCATCCACGGTTTAAAGGAAATGCTACGCGATGGGTGCAGGTAGAAGGATTTCCGGGCATACCAACAACACAAAATTTTGAAGGGTTGGTGACACACACTGATTTTGAGCAGACCGGGACTTTTCAATCATCAAATACATTGCTTAACCGGGTATATCTTAATGCACATTGGGGCACAAGAATGCAAAACAGGAGCCTGCCTATGGAGCCTGATCGTGATGAAAGAATGCCCTGGAGCGGGCATCCTTCCAAAACTTCGGAAAGCGAAGGCTGGGCTTACAATGTGAAAAATTTTTATGATCACTTTTTACATAATTACCGCGCACACCAGGGAGAAGATGGCAGTTTACAGGAAATATTACCGCCCTACTGGACATTTAACAGTAAAGGGATTTTATGGCCCAGCGTTGCCACTATCATACCAGATTGGATGTATAGTTTTTACGGCGACATAAGGATACTACAAAGCAATTATAACATGATGAAACGGTTTGTGGAGTTTACTGCAAAAGCATATCTGAAACCTGATTATACTACAGATAAATGTGATTACGGCGATTGGGTAAATGCGTTGAACATGGGTGGATCAGGGCAAGAAACTCCCAAAGGATTGCTGGGTACAGCCTATTTATATAACAATTGCAGAATAGTAGAACGTGCAGCAAAAATATTAGGATATCAAAATGATGAGCAAACTCTTAAAGAACTGGCAGATAAAATAGCTGTAGGTTTCAATAACCGCTTTCTGCATAAAGAAACCGGTGTATATGAAAGCGGGTCGCAATGCGCATACGTATTGCCGTTAGCTTTCGGGCTGGTTCCAAAAGAACAGTATAACAAAGTGGTGGATAATCTTGTGAAAGACATTATGGTTACAAGGCATGGTCATACTTCTGTAGGGCTGATAGGTATGCAATGGCAGATGCAGGTACTCACCAATATCGGGCATCCTGAAGTGGCATATACTATAGCCACACGAACTGATTTACCCAGTTGGGGCTATATGATATCAAAAGGTGCTACTACCAGTTGGGAGTTGTGGAATTCAGATACTACCGGGCCCGGCATGAATGGAGAAAGTCAAAAAATCTTATCTGGCAATTTTGAAGCATGGTGTTATCAAACATTAGCCGGCATTAACTACGATGTTGCTCAGCCTGGCTTTAAGCATATTATTCTTAAGCCGGAACCTGTAGGTGATTTAACTGCTGTGAAAGGTTCATTTAAATCGTTGTATGGTATTATTAAAAGCGAATGGAAAATCACTGATAATAACAAATTCAACTGGAAATTTTCTATACCTCCTAATACCGGAGCTACCGTATATATTCCTTGTGATAATATTCAAAGTATACAGCTCAATGGCAAGCCTCCCGGCAACGATCAAATACGGCCAGGTAATGGCGTTGATATTGGAAAAATAATATTACAACTCGGATCGGGCAATTATATAATTGATTGTACAAAATAAGTTTTGGGGCTCATATAGTAATCATCAGCAACGGCAAGAGGGGTTAGTTCGCTAACCCCTCATTTTTTAAACACACCTGCCTGCACAAATAATTTCAGTGTAACAACCTGGTTATTCCACAGCGGCATACGAAGGATACACAAAGTTCCACAAAGAAGAGAATAATAAAACGCTCTGTGTAACTTTGTGTATCCTTCGTGGCTCTTTGTGTAGCAAACGCTGTTCCGCCGCCGCAGGCACCGAAATCCCTGACTCAATTACCTCTTTTTTCCTTCAAATGCCTACCTTAGCTAAATGGGCAAGAAACTGTTTTTATTGGATGCAATGGCGTTAATCTTCCGGGCATATTATGCTTTGTTGCGTAATCCGCGCATCACTTCAAAAGGATATAATACTAACGCACAATTTGGGTTTACCAATACTTTAGTGGAGCTTATCAATAATCAAAAGCCATCGCACATGGCGGTTTGCTTTGATACCCATGCACCAACGGTGCGCCATGCCGATTTTTCCGATTATAAGGCAAACAGGCAGGAAGCGCCTGAAGATCTGATAGCCGCCATTCCTGATATCAAAAAAATTATTGAAGGATTTAGCATACCTGTTATTGAGTCTGACGGGCATGAAGCAGATGATATTATTGGTACGCTAAGCAGGCAGGCTGCAGAAGCGGGATATGACGTGTTTATGGTAACGCCAGATAAAGATTATGGACAACTGGTAACAGACAAAATAAAAATTTACAAACCTGGCTACCAGGGTGGCGATGTAGAAATAATGGGGCCGGAAGAAGTATGTGCCAAATGGAGTATCAAAAGTGTTGATCAGGTAATTGATGTATTAGGATTGATGGGCGACGCGGTAGATAATATTCCCGGTATTAAAGGTGTAGGCGAAAAAACCGCCGCTAAATTACTGGCAGAATATGGAACACTTGAAAGCATCATTGCCGCGGCAGATAATATTAAAGGCGCTTTGGGAGAGAAAATAAGAGCAGGGAAAGAAGACGCCGTACTCAGCAAAAAGCTGGCAACAATCATTACTAATGTGCCGGTGGTTTTTCATGAAGAAGATTTTAAAGTAAAGGAATGGAATAAGGATATACTCAAAGATATTTTTACACAACTTGAATTTCGTACCATATCGCAACGCCTGCTTGGTGAAACAATACCCATTGCGGCAAGGGTGAGCACAGAAAAATCTGCGCCATCTGTTGTGCAGGCGGATCTGTTTGGAAATACAGTAGCTGTTGAAACTCCCGAAGAGCAGGTAAATGAACCTGCTGATAGTGCTGAAAACACTGCTGCGGAAACAACAGCCTTAAGAACAATACACAATACACCGCATACATATAAAGCAATAGTTGAAGAAAAAGATCTGGTTGAATTTGTACAGCAGCTTTCATCGCAAAAGGAAATATGTTTTGATACCGAAACAACCGGGCTTGATGCGAATGATACTGAACTGGTAGGTATGAGTTTTGCCTGGATACCAGGTGAGGCATACTACATTCCATGCCCGCCGGAGCGGGAAAAGACATTGAAAATACTGGAGATACTAAGGCCGGTATTGGGTGATCCTGCAATAACATGGGTTGGACAGAATATAAAGTTTGATATGCTGGTATTGAAATGGTATGATGTACATATTGCAGGAGAATTATTTGATACCATGCTGGCGCATTATGTAATTGAGCCTGATGGAAAACGCAGCATGGATATGCTGAGCGCCCAGTATTTGGGATATGAACCTGTGCATATTGAAGAGTTGATTGGAAAGAAAGGAAAACAACAGGGTAATATGCGCGATGTGGAATTGGACAAGATAAAAGACTATGCCGCGGAAGATGCCGACATTACGCTTCAGCTTAAAAATGTATTTCTGCCGGAATTAAAAACAAAAGCAGTAGAGAAAGTATTTTATGAAGTAGAAAATCCTTTGGTAAAGGTATTAACGGATATGGAGTTTGAAGGCGTGAGAATAGATACGGATTTCCTTAAGGAGTATTCAAAGGAATTAGAAGCTGAGGCAAAGCAGGCAGAGGAAAATGTGTATCTGCAGGCCGGGGTTCGTTTTAACCTGGCATCGCCCAAACAATTGGGTGAAGTATTGTTTGAAAAACTGCAGCTTGATCCTAAAGCAAAAAAAACGAAAACAGGCCAGTATGCAACCGGAGAAGATGTGCTGCAGAAACTATCTCATCAAAATAAAATAGTAGAAGATATTCTTACTTTCCGGGAGCTTACTAAATTAAAGTCTACCTATATTGATGCATTGCCTTTAATGGTAAATAAAAAAACAGGCAGGGTACATACTACTTATGGGCAGGCAGTAGCGGTAACCGGCAGGCTGGCAAGCAATAATCCTAACCTGCAGAATATCCCGGTTCGCTCAGCAAAGGGAAGGGAAATAAGAAAAGCATTTGTGCCGGGAGATAAGGATCATGTATTGTTGTCTGCCGACTATTCTCAAATAGAATTGCGTATAGTGGCTGCAATAAGCGGAGATGTTGCCATGTGCGGAGCATTCAGATCAGGAAAAGATATTCATGCAGCTACAGCGGCTAAAGTATATGCCGTAGAAGAAACAGCGGTTACTAAAGAACAACGATATAAAGCAAAGAGCGTGAACTTTGGTATTATATACGG
Organism: Agriterribacter sp.; assembly: GCA_047601125.1. GTDB lineage: Bacteria > Bacteroidota > Bacteroidia > Chitinophagales > Chitinophagaceae > Agriterribacter. The sequence continues at coordinate 15,695 of JASGJY010000001.1, forward strand.
ACAGGGCGCATTTGGGTTAGCGGATAATTTAGGCATCAGCCGTACAGAAGCGAAAGAAATTATTGATAATTATAAAAAAGAATTTTCAGCCATTAGCCGCTATATGGATGACACCATCAATTTTGCAAGAGAGCACGGTTATGTACAAACGCTGATGGGGCGCAAGCGCTGGCTGCGTGATATCAACTCCTCCAATTTTACGGTTCGTGGTTTTGCTGAGCGCAATGCTATTAACTCACCCATACAAGGAACGGCTGCAGATATGATTAAACTGGCAATGACCAAAGTGCATAATGCCATGAAGAAAGCAAATATGCGCAGTAAAATGATTTTGCAGGTGCATGATGAATTGATATTTGATGCTACAAGAACTGAAGCCAATGAGTTGAAAGATTTGATTATAGAAAGTATGCAAACCGCAATGGTTTTACCCAATGATGTACCGATTATTGCAGAAGTAGGAGAGGGAGAGAATTGGCTGGAGGCGCATTAAGCGGATCAATTTTTTGTGTTAAGCGGTTGCCAGAGCATGTGCTCATCATTCAAAACGCCTGAGCTTTTTATCATTGAAATAATAAATTCCGTATCACTTTTTTTACTGGTTATAACCAAATGCTTTAAAGCGAGATTTGAAATGGGTATTAAATAAGTTAAATCGACTTTCCATTTTTTATCTTCATGGTGAAACATGATTTGTGAAAAAGGAACGTCAATTAATGATATCATTAGTTGTCCTCTTGCTGAGTCACCAAAGGTGGTAATTTTCCCCAGGTCAGACCCTCCGATTGGATTGCCAAAATTACCCACAAGATTTTCCTTTACTGCGTATTTAAAAAACGCTGAATCGCTCATTGATTTAATATTATCTTTTACATTTTTAAACCTGGCGGCAAATACTAATATTTTTTCAAATATTGGAAGCGCCTCAACACTAACACTATCATACATTTTTACTTTCAGGAATATATTTGAATAAAAAGTAAAAGTGTTTTTATCAATATAATTAATGGCTTTGTTTCCATCCCGTTCAAGTATTGCATATTTAAGATCGTCAAACGATTGCCTTATTAGTATTGTATCATGCTGTGCAGTTGCATTTAAAGAAATACCGGTAATAAATAATATTATTAGTAAGCCGTTTAAGGTTCGCATAGATTTAAATTTTCAGATACTGATTCTGCCAATATTTTAAGCTTTAAGCATAATTTATAAATATATTCAAAAGCTTAATGTAGTTATATATAGAAACGGCAGTTAAGTAGTGTATTTTTAATACAATCAATTTAAGATATTATACTGTTATATCTACAAAAAAACATTGTGCATTTTACTATTGTAATTGCTGTTGCATTTTCCTTATCCTGTCTTCCAGTTTTTCTGAAGTAAGTGATTCCCGCAGACTGTCTACCTTAATCGGAAAACAAAATGGTGTGAGATGCCGGGGAAATGTGATAATAATGGAAGATTGCTGAATACGCTCCAGCATATTCCTGAGGCGAACTTCTTCCATTTGCTGATCAAGCACTTCCCTGAATGCCTGCTGTATTAATACATTACCCGGGTCGTATTCCATAAAAACTTTAAAAAGCAGTGATGCGGAAGATTGAAGATGCCTGGCCTTTTTTTGTTCACCGGGAAACCCCTGGAAAATTAAACCTCCGATTACAGCGATATCTCTGAATTTTCGCATGGCCATTTCCGTGGCATTTACACTTCTCTGGATGTCGTTTAAAAGATTTTCCGGTGAGAATAACTGATATACATTACTGTCATCAACAGGTATCGGCTGATCACTTAAAAGCTCAAATCCATAATCATTCATTGCAAATGAAAATGTAATAGGTGTAATCTGGCTGATGCGCCATGCAAGAACGGCCGCCATTGCTTCATGAACAAGTCTGCCTTCGAACGGAAATACAAATAAATGATACCCGTCTTTTGTTTCTATCTGCTCTATAAGCAATTCATTATTGCGGGGTACGTGCGACAATTGGGCCTGTAATGCAAATAAGGGTTTCAGTGCCGAAACTTCTATTTCGGTTTTCTTTAAATGCACACTATCGGCTTTGTTTAATTCCTGCCGCAATGTTTCGCCGAGATTTGCGGATAGTGGCATTCTTCCGCCTTGCCAGCTTGGTACAATAGATTTTTTTGCGGAAGATTTTTTTACAATGACCGTCATATCTTTTATGCCAACTAATTCAAGGTTTCTTCCCGCCAAAGTAAATACAGCGCCAGGGTCAAGCCTGGAGATAAACCATTCTTCTATAACACCTACATACCCGCCTGACATGAATTTTACTTTCAGCATCGCTTCGCTTACGATAGTGCCTATATGCATACGATGGCGCATGGCAATTCTTCTGCCGGTAATACGATAGAGCTCATTAATAATTTCTACCTTTTTAAATTCGTCATATTGATGCAAAGCCGCTCCCCCCGCGGTTATAAATTGTAATATCTGCAACCACTCGTCACGTGTAATATCTTTATAACAATATGTTGATAATACTTCCTGGTAAATTTCTTCAGGCTCAAATCCATCAGATACAGCCAGCGTGCACAGGTATTGTATCAATACATCAAAGCACAATAACATTGGCTCCCTGCTTTCAATAATTTTTTTCTCAATAGCAGTTTTCAGGGCAGAGGCTTCGATTAACTCCAGGGAGTGCGTTGGTAAAAAATATATTTTACTTATTGCATCAGGCTGGTGCCCGCTTCTGCCTGCACGTTGTAAAAACCGGGCCACACCTTTAGGAGAACCTACCTGTATAACAGTTTCTACAGGGCGGAAATCAACGCCTAAATCAAGGCTTGCTGTACATACTACCGCTTTTAATGTGCCGGCATGTAATGCTTCCTCCACCCACATCCGCAGCTCCGGCTCAATACTGCCGTGATGTAATGCAATAGCCCCAGCCAGGTCAGGTGCAGCAGTAAGCAGCCTCTGGTACCATATTTCACTCATTCCCCTGGTGTTAATAAATATGAGCGTAGTGCGGCTTTCATTAATAACAGGAATTACTTTCTCAACGAGCTTTATACCTAAATGCCCTGCCCACGGATATTTCTCAATTTCGTCAGGCAATATAGATTCAACAGCAATATTTTTTTTAAGGGCAGCGCTTACAATTACAGCATTTTTATTCAAAGGCGATAATAATACATCGCCTGCTTCCTTAAGGTTTCCAATAGTTGCGGAAATGCCCCAAACCTGTAAGGGCTGATAATTGTTTTTTTGCCGCAACCCAACCAGCCTGCTAATTGCAAGCTCTACCTGCACTCCGCGTTTACTGCCCAGCAACTCATGCCATTCATCAACCGCTATAATTTTTAACGTGCTAAAAAAATCAGCGTATCCTTTTTGAGCGAGCAACAGGTGCATGCTTTCAGGGGTAATGATCAATATTTCCGGCGGAGTTTTTTTTTGCTTTTGTCTTTCTTTTAGCTCAGTATCACCATTTCTTATTCCTACTTTCCATTGTAATCCCAATTCCATAATCACTTCTTCCATTGCCCTGCTTATATCTTTAGCTAAGGCCCGCAATGGTGTGATCCATACCAGTTGTAGTTTGTTTGACGAAAGAGTTTGATAATGTTGTGGATGATGATTAATAAATGTTATTATACTACCCAGGAAAACTGAAAAGGTTTTACCAAAACCGGTAGGCGCATTTACGAGCCCGCTTTTACCTTCAGTAATATACTGCCATGCTTCTTCCTGGAAGGAGAAAGCCCTGAAATTTTTCTTTTCCAGCCAATCAGAAACAACACGGTAACCTATAGTTTGATGTATTTGCATTGTATAATTGCAAATTACTTACTATGGCCGACAATTATATATACACCCTATTGCGCCCTCTGATTACCTGGCTATTGTGCAGCAAGTTCGTTTTATATGTACACTCCTTCTTATATTTCAAATCGCACAATATTTCTTTACAAAAATTAAACGCTGTCTGTCCGACAAGCAACCTTATGACCTTAGTAACAAAACCTGAAGATTAACCCCACCTTATTACACCTCATTTCAATGATTTGCAGGCACTAATTCTAGCCATCTCATTATTGAAGCTAATAAGGTTGTACTATTATTAGCAATGTGTTACTAAGGTTTTAAGAAAACTTTATTACAAGCTGCCTTCTCTGATATAATGAATATTGGATTAGGCGCTCTGGGGAATATCCTGTGTTTTGCAGGCCCGCCTGCAGGACTAATTTTAAATGCACTTTTTGGTTTTATCTTATGCCCGTGTTAATATTATTTCCTGTTTGAAAAGGTTTTAATTCCTTCAACAAGCGTGTCTAAATTTTTGGTTGTAGTATAAACATTAGGCGTAATTCTTACGCCACTTATATTTTCCCATGTAAAGCTGCTGGTATGTATTTTATATTTATCAAATAAAAATGAGCCTAATTCGGTTGGCGCTTTATCTTTTAGGCTAACGCAACCAATAGCACAACCCCATTTAGGATCAAATGAGGTTTTTAATTGTATGCCCGGTAAGCCTTTTACTTTTTCCATCCAGTAGTTTTTCAGGTAATGCAGGCGTTGCTGTTTTCGTTCACTGCCAATCATCTCATGAAAATCTATTGCTTTTGCTATAGCCTGTTCAATAAAAAAGGGTCTTGTGCCTAATGTTTCAAATTTTCTTATATCATCTCCAAGCGGATCGCCACCTGTTGCAAACAGGGGATAGATATTTTTTATTTTTTCTTTTTTTACATACAACATACCACTGCCAATTGGTGCGTATAGCCATTTGTGAAGGCTTGTGGCAAAATAGTCTGCATCAATATCGGGTATTTTAAATGTAAGATGTGCAAAACTGTGCGCGCCATCAACCAACACTTCAATTCCGCGTTTATGTGCTTCTGCGGCAATTTTTTTTACGGGTAATACCTGCCCTGTCCAGTTGATCATGTGCGTGATATGCACCAGCTTTGTTTTTGGAGTAAATGCGCTTACAAATTTATTTACGATGAAATCTTCATCTTCAATAGGTAGCTCAAAGTTGAGCCAAACCATTTTTATGCCGTCACGTTTTTCACGTTGCTTATATGCATTAAAAGCATTGGGATAATCCTGCCGGGTTGCTACAACCTCGTCACCTGCTTTTAATGTTAATCCAAAAATAATAGTTTCTAATCCTTCGGATGCATTCCGGTTTATTACAATTTCTTCCGGGCTGCATCCGGCTAACTTTGCGAGATTGGCTCTTAAGGGTTCGCGTCCCTGATCTAATATGCGCCACATATAATAACTGGGAGCTTCATTACTAAGGTCATAATATCTTTTCATGGCATCCTGCACTGTTTTTGGGGCAGGAGATACGCCACCATTATTTAAATCCATTACACCAGAAGATACAGTAAACGCCTGCTGAACATAATACCAGAATGATTCATCTGAAGCTAAGTGGTGTGACGATACATGTTTAGCTTGTGATATTGCACGGGTTAAATTTTTTGACCAGGCTGGTAACGACGTTGTGAACAAAGCAGATGCTGTAAACATACCGGCTTTCTGTAAAAAATTTCTGCGTGGTTGTGGCTTCATAATATATGTAAATAAGCTGGTAATTTACTGAAAGCTTATTAACTAAAAGCAAAAAGCACAAAATGCTACTGATCAGGCCGGAGTATAGAGCAGATATTTTTCATTGAAAAATCCGAGGTCAAAAATATTCTTAATATTCCAGGTGTGTGGTTTAAGCCTGCTGTCGTTTAATTCTTTAGTCAGATCGCCTCCCTTTAAGCAAATCAAACCATTCTTAAATTCCTCCATTTTCCTTTCTCTTTTTAAGAGCGGTTTACTCCAGCGCCACAGGTCTGCAAGCGGGGCAACAGCACGACTTACCACAAAATCAAATTTTTTATCAGTAATTTCTTCAACCCTTATATGCCGGGTTTTAATATTAGTAAGGTTTAGTGCAGTGGCAACTTCATTTACCACTTTTAATTTTTTACCTATGGAATCGACCAGTAAAAAATTAACCCCGGGAAACATAATGGCTAATGGGATACCAGGAAACCCGCCGCCGGTTCCAAGATCAACAATGTCAAGCCCGGAAGGAAAATCAAATATGGCGGCTATGGAAAGTGAATGCAATACATGCTTTTCATACAATGAGTCAATGTCTTTGCGGGAGATAACATTGATCTTTTCATTCCATTCTTTGTAGAGCGGTTCAAGCAATGCCAGTTGCTCAAGCTGTTTTTCAGAAAAATCTGTAAAAAACCTTGTGATTATTTCCAGTTTGCCTGTGGTTTCTTCCATAATGCGGGGGTGAAGATGAAATAATACACAAACATTAAAATATCAAATGCCCAAAACCATTTCCAAAGATCAGCTTCATTCAGCTTTTCCATGGCTTTATATAGAATTATGCCCTGTATGATCAGCCGTAATGCAAATACGCCCAGGGCTAATGGCCAATTATAGAAAATGGCTGCGGCTATGCATAACGGGTAGAACATAAAATGCGAGAAAGCATATAGGCCCAACAAAAACTTATGTTTTCCTTTATAATATTTTGAAGTAGTGAAATGTCTTTTTTTCTGCTTCATCCATTCGCTCCAGGTAGTTTTTGGCTCGGAAAGCGTGAAAGCATCTTTATCAATTACTACCTCCGTATTGGTTGGCGTGGCGGCTGCATTAATAAAAAGATCGTCATCCCCGCCTGGCAAATGGTTATGTGCTGAAAATCCTTTGTTTCTTAAAAACACCGCTTTTTTATAGGCAAGATTTCTGCCTGTGCCCATATAGGGAATACCTGCCAGGGCGTAAGAAAAATATTGCAGGCCGGTATGAAAAGTTTCGAAACGGATGATTTTATTAAGCAAGCCTTTTCTTTTATGATAAGCGCCGTAACCAAGCACAATTTCAGCACCATGCTGAAAGCGTGACATCATCTTCTGCATCCAGAATTCTGAAACAGGGATACAATCGGCATCCGTTAGCAATACTGTATCATACTTGGCCGATTTTATGCCCATTGATAAAGGGAACTTTTTGCCGGTAATAAATTTTGCCTCCTGCTTTAACTCAAGGGTGGTGAGTTGCGGAAAATCTTTTTGCAGGGCTTCAACCAGGTATTTTGTTTCATCTACAGAATTGTCATTCACCAAAACAAGCTCCTGTTTATCTGAATATTCCTGCACTAATACACCGGGAAGATTTTTAGCTAAATTTGCGGCTTCATCGCGGGCACATATTATTACTGAAACAGGTTGCTGGTGATATAATCCCTCAGGGCCAAGGTTATAAAAAGCAACCCTTCTGAAAAAATACAGGTAATAAATGATCTGGATAAGGGCAATAAGACAGAAAGCTCCGAAGATAATTACACGCCAGTCCAAATTTTCAATCATGGCGGCGAAGGTAAGAAATACAAGGATTTGATAATATGGATTTAATTGTAATGTGAAAAATTGTTGAAAAAATGGCGGCACTTCAATTTGAGCTAAAAACCACGGATAGTCAGTCGAAAGCAAGAGCAGGAATAATCACTACAGACCATGGCACTATACCCACGCCGATATTTATGCCTGTTGGCACGGCCGGCAGCGTAAAGGCGCTTACCCAGCAGCAGTTGAAAGATGAAGTGAACGCTAAAATAATACTGGGAAATACCTATCACCTGTACCTGCGCCCCGGAACCGGTATATTGGAAAGCGCCGGCGGATTGCACAAGTTTATGAACTGGGACAGGCCGATCCTTACAGATAGTGGCGGCTACCAGGTTTTTTCTTTGTCGGGCACACGAAAAATACAGGAAGAAGGGGTTATGTTTCAAAGCCATATTGACGGAAGCCGGCACCTGTTCAGCCCGGAAACGGTAATGGATATACAAAGAAGCATAGGGGCTGACATTATTATGGCATTTGATGAATGCCCGCCTTATCCCAGTGATTATAAATATGCAGAAAAATCCATGCATTTAACCCACCGCTGGCTCGACAGGAGCTTTAACCGTATTGAAACAACCGCCCCAAAATACGGACATACCCAAAATCTTTTTCCTATAGTACAGGGCGGAACATATCACGATCTCAGGAAAATATCATGCGAATATACAAGCAGTAAAAACGCCACCGGCAATGCCATTGGAGGGTTAAGTGTGGGTGAGCCGGAAGAAATGATGTACGACTTGTGCGGCTTATGTTGCGATAATCTGCCGGTTCAAAAACCACGTTATTTAATGGGCGTTGGCACACCATGGAATATACTGGAATGTATTGCGCTGGGAACTGATATGTTTGACTGTGTGATGCCTACGCGCAATGGAAGGAATGCCATGTTATTTACATCAAATGGCGTGATCAATATAGATAATAAAAAGTGGGAGAAAGACTATTCTTCAATAGATGATGGCATAGCCTGCGAAACAAGCAATTATTACAGCAAGGCTTACCTGAGGCATTTAATGAAATCAAAAGAAATATTAGGTCTAACTATTGCAAGTATACAAAATCTGGCTTTTTACCTGCATATAGTTACAGAAGCCCGGAAACATATTGAAGCAGGTGATTTTACCAGTTGGATGAAGGAGAGTGTGGTAAGGTTTAAACAACGGCTGTAAGATTTGAAATTTGAGATTTGAAATTTTTCTATTAAGGAAAAAGCGTTGCTAATATCTAAACATTTACTATTAAAAGTATAATACCACCTATCACAGCTATCCCTATCAATGCATTCACTTCCCAATCTGAACTCTCCGTTATTTCTTTATACGAACCCTTAAATCCTTTGAATATCCACCGTATAAAAGCACCTGGAAAAATAAATAAAATCTTTACGAAGACTTCAAATAAAGCATCGAAAATAGCATTCAGCATATTAGAAAGCAGAAATATTTCATTTTCAATTTCCATATCTCCACATCTCCACGTTTATTATTAGCGTCAAAAATATCTATTTGTGTATACTGGGTAGCTATCGTCAGGAATGCAAATTCCCCAATCTCAAATTTTAAATTTCAAATTTCAAATCATCTCATTTCTTCTGCCCAAACAGCCACGGCAAAAACTCCGGTTCTGCAAAAGCATTCTTCCAGCTATCATGTTTTACGCCGGGGTATTCCGTGTATTTTACTTTTGCTTTAGCCGCTTTCAAAGCTTCAACCATAATACGTGAATTATTAACAGGCACTGCATCGTCATCAGATCCGTGAAATACCCATATAGGAAAATTTCTTCCATATATTTTTGCGCCGGCAGGGTTACCGCCTCCGCATATAGGAAATGCCGCTGCAAATAAATGAGGCTTACGCCATAATATTTCAAAAGTGCCAAAGCCTCCCATTGATAAGCCGCCAATATAAATTCGTTTAGGATCAACAGTGCCGCCTTTTGCAAGCGTATCAATAAAATTCATTACCATGCGCAATGGCTTTGTAGGGGCAACATCCATCGGGAACCTGATACCGGCGGAATCAGGATTTTTAGGTCTTACTCTTACACTCCATGATGAATCTTCAGGACATTGCGGAAATACCACTATAGCCGGGAATTTTTCGCGGTTGGCAGAATCGAGGAAAAGATCGCTTCCCCATTTCAGTTGTGCATCATTGTCGTTTCCCCGTTCTCCTGAGCCGTGCAATACAACTATTAAAGGGTATTTCTTTTCAGGAGAAAAATGTAAAGGAGAAAGTATACGGCAAAAAAGGGTGTCATCACCTTCAATAAAAAATTGCCGTTCGTACAGGTCGTGGTTACTATCCTGTGCCTTAACAAAAGCCGGGATTGTGGTTACAGATAAAAGATGTAATAGGATTAAGAGTCTGAAACTATTGTGAATATTTTTCATTTCAGAAAGTTACGAAAGTTCTTGTTAGAGTTTTAAGTTACTTTTGCCGCTAATGGCGTTTAATATCAGGCATGAAAAAAATAGACTGGTATATATTCAAAGATTTTATATTAACATTTGTTTTCTGCATACTGCTGTTTACGGTTATTTCTGTGGTGGTTGATATCAGTGAAAAAACGGATGATTTTGCCCGGTCAAATCTTTCTGCCGGCTTCGTGCTGAAAAATTATTATGTTGGTTTTGTTCCCTTTATTGTTTCCTTTCTATTCCCGCTTTTTACTTTTATAGCGGTTATCTTTTTTACTTCAAAACTGGCAAACCGTTCAGAGATCATTGCCATACTCGCCAGCGGTACCAGCTTTAACCGTTTGCTTAAGCCATATATACTCGGGGGGATTCTTTTATCATTATTACTTTGGGTAGGGAACAGGAAGCTGGTTCCCCGCGCTAATGAAATACGAACTGCATTTGAGCTTAAATATGTAAAAGCCCCCGGCATGTCATCTGCCAATAATAATATTTATATGCGCATAGATTCCAATTCGTATTGCGGCATACGGTATTATGATACTACTGCAAAGAGCGGCAATGGCTTTTTTATGGACAGGCTTAAGGGCAACCAGGTAATATATAATTTAAGGGCTGATAAAATTGAATGGGAGCCGAAAGATAAAAAATGGAAACTATCAGGCGTAATTGAAAGACATATCAGCGGGCTTCATGAAGATGTAAAGCAGGACACTGTACGGCATATAGATTTAAAGTTTGCACCTGTAGATCTGAGACGCGATGAATATGTAAAATCCAGGTTGAGCACACGTGAGCTCAATCAAATGGTAAATATGGAAAAAATGCGGGGTTCTGAAGGCATCAACGATCTTGAGGTGGAATTATACAGAAGAGATGCCACCCCTGTAACCGTTTTGATACTTACACTTATTGGCGCCATACTGGCGTCCCGCAAAATTCGCGGTGGCAGTGGTATACATCTTGCTGCCGGTTTTGCCATTGCCGCCCTGTTCATTCTGTTAGACCGCTTTTCAACTATCTTCAGTGTAAAGGGAAATCTTCCACCAATTCTTGCAGCCTGGATACCCAATGTGCTTTTTGGTATACTCACCTACTATCTTTACCGCAGGGCTCCAAAGTAACCTTTGATCGCAAATATCATTTTAATGTAAATTAACCTGAATCTTACTGTTTTTTAGGGCTTGTAACAATGTTTTGGCTAACTTTAGCGCCATCAGCCACCCTTGAGGATTAAAAGGATAAAAATGTAAATTTTTCAATATGGCCACATTAAAAGAACGGTTTAAAGCTAAAGCCGATGAACAATCCGCGGAAATAAAAGACATCTTAAAGAAACACGGAAATAAGAAAATAGGCGAGGTGGTGCTTAGCCAGATATACCAGGGAATGCGGGGAATAACAGGTTTGGTTACAGAAACTTCATTACTTGATGCAAAAGAGGGGATACGGTTCAGGGGATATTCCATTCCTGAATTACAGAAAAAATTACCTAAAGCACCCGGAGGAACAGAGCCATTGCCGGAAGGTTTGTTTTACCTGATGCTGATAGGGGAGTTACCTACAGAGCAGGATGTGCTGGATGTAACCAACTCCTGGCAGCGTCGTTCTCACGTACCCAATTATGTGTTTGATGCTATTGAAGCGGTACCTAAGTCATCTCACCCCATGACGCAATTTGTTGTAGCCATTATGGCGCTTCAAAATGAAAGCATTTTTTCGAAAAAGTATGCCGAAGGGATGAATAAAAAAGACTATTGGGATGCTACATTTGATGATGCCATGACGCTGATAGCACGATTACCTCGTGTGGCTGCTTATATATACCGGCGTAAGTATAAAGATGAAAAACATATTCAGCCTGATGGCTTGCTGGATTGGTCTGGAAATTTTGCCCATATGCTGGGCTTTGAAGACGAAAGTTTTAAAGAGCTGATGCGCCTGTATATGACGATACATGCAGATCATGAAGGAGGAAATGTATCAGCGCATACTACACACCTGGTAGGTTCAGCGCTCAGCGATCCTTATTTAAGTTTAGCAGCAGGGATGAACGGGCTGGCAGGGCCGTTACATGGTTTGGCAAACCAGGAAGTGATAAAATGGATTTTTGAGATGCGGGAAGAGCTTGCCGTAAAACTGCCAACCAAAGAGCAGATAAAAAAATATGTAAAGAAAACTTTGGGAGAAGGTAAAGTGGTTCCTGGTTACGGGCATGCCGTGTTGCGCAAAACAGACCCGCGTTTTACTGCACAAATGGAATTCAGTAAAAAGCATATGGCAGATGATCCGCTTGTAAATATAGTATGGAGGATATACGAAGTGGTGCCTGATATACTTAAGGAGTTAGGGAAAGTAAAAAACCCGTGGCCAAATGTAGATGCGCATAGCGGCGCTCTGCTGGTGCATTATGGGATGGTGGAATATGAATTTTATACGGTGTTGTTTGGTGTAAGCCGTGCATTGGGTGTGCTTGCAAGTTTATGCTGGGACAGGGCGCTGGGACTTGCGCTCGAACGCCCGAAATCTGTTACTACAGCATCTGTGAAGGAATGGCTTGAAGGCAAGGGAGAAATTTGGGGAGATTAGTCAATTATTTCAGAATATAATAATGGTAAACCAGGTAGGTACCTGGTTTTTCTTTTGGAGAAAATATATCAGGGCTCTATATTTGCACTCCTGATTTGCGGAATAGCTCGGTTGCCTGGAGCGTTCCGCAGGGATTAGAGAAGGTGAGTTGGTTAGAAAAAAGCGCTAATAATAAAAGGGGAACTAGCTCAGTTGGCTAGAGCGCTTGCATGGCATGCAAGAGGTCAGGGGTTCGACTCCCTTGTTCTCCACTACTTGAGAAGGTTATCAAATTTATTTTGGCAACCTTTTTTATTTTTAGCTAAACTATGATCACCACGCCTTACATTGTTTATATTTTGTTTCTTCTGAATTTAACAGTGCTACATAGGGCATACGCAAAATTTGCAGGATAGAGTCTTTCTGCATAACAATTCCGGTAGTAAACCCACTAAAAAGGCCAATGATTGGAAAGCAGTATATACAGGGCAATTCGAGGACAAGGCTCATGCACATCAAAGAGAGATGAAATCAAGAAAATGAAAACAGAAAATATATTGAAAATCATATATGCGCTGCTGTGTGGAGTGCCCCGATGCATCGGGAGGTCAGGGGTTCGACTCTCTTCTCCACTAAAAAAGAATTTATTATTGATTGATAACTACGTTTAACTTTAAATCGCAATAATATACTACTACCGCATATATTTCCCGATCTGCTGATATAATTTCTTCCTTTCTGCGGGAGCAAGCGCATCCGGTTCTGCAATCTTGCCGTCTGCATCTATAATTACATATAACGGTAATGCATACCCTTTTCCATTCCAGAATATTTTTGAAAGATCTCTTATCAGCCTTTCATTGGCTTTAATGTGGTTGCCTTTTAAATCAAAATATTTTATCAGCTCTTTCCATTCACTTTCTTTGTTTTCAGCATCTACCGATATAAACAAATGTTCCACCCCTTTCGACTGGAGATATTTGTGCAATTCCGCTTCATGCTCAAACTGGTCTTTGCAGGTAATGCACCATGTAGCCCAGAATTCTATGTATACCATTTTACCTTTAAACAACAGCATCAGGTCTCTGAAGGAACTGACAGACGCATAATCAGGAATAATTTTCTGCTCGGGAGTAAAAGCCTGGTTCACCTTTTTATCATAGGCAATTGCTTTATCTGCCAGTGGCTGAATAAAAGCCGTATATGCGCTCTGTGGGTAGCGTCTTTTAAAATCATTAAATAATAATCCTAAAGCTTTATAGTTTTCTTCCAGCCGCAGCGAGGAGTAAAGCAGATCCGCCTGCACAAACTCAGCAACAGAGGATTGCATGTTATTCTGAATACGTATGAACATTTCTTTCATATCTGCAGCAGGATCTGCAGGCTGCGTTGGTAACGAGCTTTGTTTATTCTTTTGCCAGCTCAGGTAACCACTTATATAATCTCCGGCATAAGTATTGAATTTATCGCTGTAACCAAAGGTTCGCAATGCCAGGGGATTGTTTACCGGGTATTGCTTATATATCTTTTCCCATAGCAAACCTAAATCAGCAGGAAAAACAGGCTTGTAAAAAGGGTTGTCTTTTTCAAGCATGGTGGCAGCGTATTTGCCCGCAATAACTTCTGATATCAGGGATGCATGATAATAATCCAGCGTAAGCATTATAAAATCGTAAAACGCTTTATCAATCTTTTTCTGTTCATACAACAGTTTAAAAACATTCAGCCTCACCTGTTTATCTTCTTCCACATGCTTTTGAAGCAAAGTAGCCGTTGTATCATTTTTATAGCGCATTATCAAACTTCCCGGATATAACAGTTCTGCTTTTGTTAATTGCAGTTGTCCGTCCTTGTTATTTCCTTCAATAATAATCGGGCTTACCTCGTTATCTTCATCTATGTTTACCCGAAAGGCATCGCCTTTCTGAACAAATAATTTTATTTCCCTGTTAAAAACATTAATGCTTACAAAACCGGTTTGGGTTTCATTTAAAGAAATTACAAATGGCTTTTTACCACGGATAGTATCTGTACGCATAGCGCCCCAGAAAATGGTATGATTTACAGGCAGGAGAACATTAACAAGTCCCTCATCCAACCCGGCAACTTTTAACTCAATAGTTGCCTGTGGTTTCTGCGCAACAGCATTCAGCATCAGGAAAAATAACACTAACAACAAGCCTGTTCGTTTCAATAGCTACATATTTTTGGGTTGAGTAAATACTGTACGGGTTACTTATTAATGCTTAATCCAGCAACTGTGTACTTATAATATCTTCAATGGTTTCTCTTCTCCTTATCAATCTGGCTTGCCCGTTTTTAATCAACACTTCGGCAGGGCGAAATCTTGAATTATAGTTTGAAGCCATTTCAAAGCCATAGGCGCCACCATTATAGAACACCAGGTAATCACCCTCCCTTATTTCCGCGATCATGCGGCTATCTGCAAAAGTATCCGTCTCACAAATATTTCCCACCACATTATACGGAAGCATTTTTCCCTGCGGGTCTGATATATTTTCAATATGATGATAAGACCCGTAAAACATGGGACGGATCAAATGATTAAGCCCGCTATCCACCCCAGCAAAACGAATATCACCGGATTGTTTCAACACATTTACTTTAGTTATAAAATAACCTGCTTCACTCACCATAAATTTTCCGGGCTCAAACCACGCTTTAAATGTTTTGCCATGTTGTTTTTTATATGCTGAAAATGCTTCAGCAACTTTTTTGCCAAGCAAAGGAATATCTGTTCCTTCATCGCCTGGCTCATAAGGTACCTTGAAGCCGCCTCCTAAATCAATAACCTCAAGCTCAGGAAAATGCTTGGCTACTTCAAACATTACTTCAATACCTTTCACAAATACATCAACATCTTTTATTTCGCTGCCGGTGTGTATGTGCAATGTACGGATATGAAGATTGGTATCTTTTACCAGTTGTAGTATTTTATCAACATCTTCTAACGGTATGCCAAATTTGCTTTTACTATGACCGGTAGAGATTTTTAAATTACCACCCGCCATAATATTGGGGCGCAGCCTTATACCAACAGGATAATTATGGCCGAATTTTTTGCCGAATTTTTCCAGGTTGGAAAGACTATCAATATTAATATGGATCCCCAATTCCTTTGCTGCCTCAATTTCGCTGAAAGCTATATTATTAGAAGTGTATAATACCCTGTGTGGTTCAAATCCCGCCATTAATGCCAGCCGTGCTTCGTTTACAGAGCTGCAATCAACATTGCAACCAATGCTTTTAATATGTTTAAGCACATTAATATTGGTAAGCGCTTTGCACGCGTAAAAAAAAGTAGCATCAATGCCTGAAAATGCATCTGTCAGCCTGTTGTATTGCGCTGTAATCCTTTCTGCGTGGTATACGTATGTGGGAGTGCCAAATTTTTCTGCGATATCAATTAACTGCTGATGATTTAATACCTGTGGCATAATTAGAGAAATAAGAGACAAAAAAGGAAAGTATACTCAAAGTTTCTACTTCCGGTAAAAAAATTTGGCTGCGAAATTAAGGCAATAGTGATAGAACTGGAAAAATAGTATTATCGTCAAAATTACGCCCAAATAGCAAAATGAAATATATGAATAATGCGATTATATATATTAGCAAAAACTGCCGGTTTGGAGTATGCCAGGTATTAGTAAATTTTAAGGTTTTGTAACATTGAAAAAGTCGAAAATCCCAAAAAAAGGTTGTACCATTAACTATTAATTAACGCAATCTTATGGAAACCGACAAAGTATTTGCGGAACAATATTCAACGCCGTCAGACTTTAAATTCAGCAGTAAAGTAGCCGGCGTTTTTGACGACATGGTTAACCGTTCCGTACCCTATTATGAAGAAATGCAAAGAATGGTGGCTGAGTTAGCTGCTGATCATGCAACGCAAGGCTCATATGTATATGACCTTGGTTGTTCTACAGGTACAACGCTGATCAATATGGACGCAAAAGTTACTGCTGCTATTCCATTTATAGGTATTGACGATTCAAAAGACATGCTCGACAAATGCAGGGCTAAGCTGAACGCCCTGGAAATTACACGGAAAGTAGATTTAATTACTGCCGACCTCAATAAAGATATAACTATAGAAAACGCATCGGTAATGGTGCTCTGCCTTACCTTACAATTTGTGAGGCCAATGAACCGTGAACGTCTGTTGAAAAAAATATTTGATGGTGTAAACCCGGACGGCTCGTTAATATTAATTGAGAAAATTCTTGCGGAAGACAGCCGTTTTAACCGCGACTTTATAAAATATTATTATGACATGAAACGCCGTCATAATTATAGTGAACTGGAAATTTCGCAAAAAAGAGAAGCGCTAGAAAACGTGCTTATTCCTTATAAGCTCAGCGAAAATATAACTCTGCTCAGAGATGCAGGCTTTGAGCACTGCGAGATATTTTTTAAGTGGTACAATTTTGTTGGAATAATAGCCAAAAAGAACGTATGATAACTATAGGTAATTTTTTTTTTAAATACCGTAACCTGCTGTTTATTGTATTATACCTTTTGCTTTTTGTTCCTTCACCACCGCTTTTTAGTGAAACTGTTTTTGGTATTGACTATTATGTATGGCCGCTGCTGCTGGGCTTATTGGTAACTGTAGCCGGGCAAATAATAAGGGGAATGACTATTGGTCTTGCCTACATAATAAGAGGAGGAAAAGATGGAAAGGTTCACGCAGATCAACTGGTTACCCAAGGGATTTTCAACCACTGCCGCAACCCTTTGTATGTGGGCAATATATTAATGTTGGCCGGGGTTGGCATACTCGCAAATTCATTATTGTATATGGCGGTTATAATACCTTTATTCCTTTTTATATACCAGTCTATTGTTTTAGCCGAAGAAAATTTCCTCCGGGGAAAATTCGGTGAAACATTTGAAATTTATTGCAAAAAAGTTAACAGGTGGGTACCCACATTAAAAGGAATATCAGCTACATTTTCATCAATGAAGTTCAAATGGAAAAGATGGCTTATTAAAGAGTATAACACACAATTTGTATGGCTCAACGGCATTATATTGATCATACTTTTTAAATACCCGCAGCTCATCCAAAATGATACCGGAAAAAGGAATTTGTTATTGGCTGTTATTTTACCTGTCTTGGTATTATACTATTTCACTATCAGGTATCTCAAGAAGTCTGGGAGGTGGAAGGATTAAATTAATCAAGGCACATTTAAAATGTGATACGATAGCAGAAAGTTCATGCCGACAGCTGATGACTGATCAGGGATTTTGCTTTTAAGGAATGTTGTTTATTCAGGTATAGCATAAATGGTTTCATTCCACCCTAAGGTAAGGTAATACCCATATACCAACCATACACATTCACGGTGCAGATGCCTCATGCGTCGGCATGACAGCTTGCGGTGCAGGGTAGCAGAGGCATATTGTATAGCTTACGCTGTGTATTACAGCCCGCGGTGGTATACGGTCTGTTGCGCATTATTCAATATTGATATAAAAGTTGAAAATTTTCACTATAGCTCAGTACAGATCCTACTGCCTGTCATTATAATTCCGCCTAAGGTTACCTTGGCATAACATAATATGTATGTTGCGGCGGGAGAGAAAACTGAGTAACATAATACCTGTACGTAATTTATTAATTGCTGTGCGTGGCGTTCCCGATTGTCAGGCAGGTTAGCCGCGCATGCGCAGATCCTTGTCGCCTGCCGGCGATATTGTTAAAAGCGAAATCCCTGGATGACTGCTGATAGCTGAAAGCCGATAGCTCATAGCCAAACATCTTCACCTTACCCGCCTTTTAGCATTCATCAATTTTTCTGATTCTCACAATTAACATTTATTAATCCATATTCAACAACATAAGGGTAAATATGTAGTAAAAATAAATGTTTGTACATTGAATAATAATACAGCTTTATAAGTGTTTTCATTTAGCATGATTTTAAAAACACTTATAGAGCAAAATGAAAAACAAATTTTATATCCCTGTAATGATAGTATTGGGATATTTATTTCCTGAAATGGTACTCAGCCAGACAACTTATGTTGATAATGGCACTTCAAACACCTATACCTTACAAACAGGGGACAGCCTGTATATTAAACAGGGCACTTTTACCGGAACGATTAATAACTGGAGCACCGGTGGAAAAATTACCATTGCTAATGGCGCTGTATTTAAACCTGCAAACGTAAACGGCTATAAAAGCAGGTATACGGTATATGGAACCATGATTATTGCTTCTTTGCAAACAGCAGACGGATTTAGCCTGAACAATTATGGAACAGTTACTGTTAATGGCGGCACACAATTAAATGGAAGCGCACAAACGCTGATCAATAACGCTGCTGCTGTTATCAATTTCAATGGTTCCGTAGATATTAATGCAGGTAGCAGCAGTTTGATTAACTATTCAAATGTAAGTGTTAGTTCAGGATTGAACATAAACTCTGATGGTATAAACCTTATCAATTACTCGGAAATGGCTGTTGGCAGTGACCTGAATCTGTATTCAAATTCATCTGTGAGCAATAAAAAAAATCTGACAGTAGGAGGAAACTTCAATTCGAGCAAAGGGCAAATTAATAACCAGGGTAAATTTCAATCACAAAAAACAATCACGTTTGGCGGAAGCATTGTAGTTACAAATACATGCCGTATTATTGGCACTACCGGCATTACAATCAATAATAACGCTGCCACAATTTATAACAGTGGCCTGCTCCTTTCGGCTAACGGCTCGTCTTTTACCAATAGCGGTAGTATTATAAGCCTGGGTAATGGCGTAATTAAGTCGGGGGCGTTTACTAACTACAATACCATAAAAGGTAAAGGTTATGTGTATATAACCGGTAAAAGCACACTGGGAGGCGGCGCATCCGTCGGCGCTGATGCAACAACAGCAGATACGCTTAAAATATATACAGTAAACAGAACAAAGAACACACAAATTTTTGATGACCAATGGGGAGCAGTATATGCCAATGCAATATATTCGGTTTTTGCAGCGCCTGATACTACAGGGTTTTCAGCTTATGCATGTGCATCAGAATACACCGCGTTACTTGTATTACCTGTAAGCTGGGATAGCTTTTCTGTAATGCTTTCAAACAATACACCTGTTATAAGCTGGTCGGCAAACTTTGATGAAGGAACGATTTTTATTGTGCAACGAAGTGAAAATGGAGCTGATTTTAGCTCTATCGCTGATGTTGCGGGTAAGCAGGGAACACATACTTTCAGCATTACAGATAACACTCTGTTATCCGGCCAAGGTTCTGTAATATATTACAGAGTTTGTGCAATTGAACCATCAGGCATTCAAAAATATACCGTAATAAAAAGTGTAAAGTTTGAGCGGTCAACCAATAGTGCTGTTATTTCTGCAAGCCCTAATCCTTTCTCAAGCCAGTTTAATATATTTTATACATCCCAACAAAGACAAACTATTATTATTAAAGTATTTAATTTAAACGGGCATGTGCAGTATATAAAACAGGTTACTGTAAATACCGGTAATAATGTAATTATCGTTGGGGAAACCACTAAATGGGCAAACGGAATGTATATAGTGCAATTAGTTGCCGGAAATGAGGTTGCTGCATCAGTGAAAGTTATAAAACATTAATTACCTGGTGCAGGGCTTATTTTGTAATCAGTTTAAAAGTATGCTTACCGTAGCATTCTAATTAGGTAGGAAATACAATTTCAGCTTATATTTGCGCCACTTTAAAAGATTGCAATTATGGCAAATACAGCAGATATCAGCAGGGGAATAATCCTGAAATTAGATGGAAGCCTTTACAGTGTAGTGGAATTTGGTGAAAATAAAACTGCCAGGGCCGCTGCTAAAGTATGGGCTAAATTAAAGGGTGTTGATAATAACCGCAGTATAGAAAAAACCTGGAACTCAGGTGACACTATTTACCCTGTGCGTGTTGAAAAAAAATCTTTCCAGTTTTTATATAAAGATGATTCAGGATATAATTTTATGGATAATGAAACCTTTGAGCAGATTGCCATTGCCGAACATCTTGTGGATGCGCCTCAATTTTTAAAAGAAGGTCAGGAAGTAGGTGTTTTGATCAATACAGAAACTGAATTGCCGATGAATGTAGAATTACCTGATAAAATTGTAGTATTGGTTACCTACAGCGAACCAGGGATTAAGGGCGATACAGCTACCCGTACTTTAAAAGCAGCCACTGTTGAAACAGGCGCTACTGTAATGGTTCCTTTGTTTGTAAATGAAGGTGAATTGATCCGCATCAATACAAAAACAGGCGAATACGTTGAAAGAGTAAAAAACTGATTTGGATAGAATTACCCTGAATTATTATCTTAGCCGCCAGTTTCCGATTAAATTCGGGCAAAACTTAAATAAAACTACATGGATTTTAAACAAATTCAGGAGTTGATAAAAATTATCAACAAATCCAATATTGGCGAAATAACCCTTGAGGAAAAAGATTTTAAAATTACCATCAAGCAGAAAGAAGACCATATTACCCAGGTTGTATCTGCTCCTTCTGCAGCATTACCAACATATGTTCCTGAAGCGGCAGCCAGACCGGCAGCAGCCCAGGAATCCACAGCGGAAAAAACCAAACCCGCTGAACCAAAAGCTGAAAATCTCATAGCTATTAAAAGCCCGATGATTGGTACTTTTTACAGGCGCCCATCGCCCGACAAGCCTATTTTTGCTGAAATTGGTGATGATGTTACGCCCGGTAAAGTAGTTTGCATTATTGAGGCAATGAAGTTATTTAATGAAATAGAAAGTGAGGTGAGCGGAAAAATAGTAAAGATACTGGTAGACGATGCCAGCCCTGTTGAGTACGACCAGCCGTTATTCCTCGTAGAACCTAATTAATTTGATAATTTGAAAATGTGCTGATTTGAAAATGAGTTACACTCATTTCTGAATTTTCCCGGTTACTTTCAAGTTTTCAAATTCCCGAATTTTCAAATTGACTACATGTTCAAAAAAATACTGATTGCAAATCGTGGCGAAATTGCATTGCGTATTATACGCACCTGCAGGGAAATGGGCATTAAAACCGTTGCCGTTTATTCCACTGCCGACAAAGACAGCCTGCATGTAAAGTTTGCAGACGAAGCGGTTTGTATTGGTCGCCCCCAAAGTGCAGATTCATATTTGAACATTCCGCACCTGATGTCTGCCGCTGAAATTACCAATGCGGACGCTATACATCCCGGATATGGTTTTTTGGCAGAAAATGCAAGGTTTGCCAGGATATGCGGTGAGCATGGTATAAAATTTATTGGACCTACTCCTGATATGATCAACGCGATGGGCGATAAGATCACCGCTAAAGAAACAATGATCAAAGCTGGCGTGCCTGTAGTACCTGGCGGTGAAGGCTTGCTGGGAAGTGTGGATGAAGCTAAAGGCCTTGCAAAAGAAATTGGTTACCCTGTTATATTGAAAGCAACAGCCGGTGGCGGAGGTAAAGGCATGCGTGTGGTTTGGGAAGAAAGTGAAATGGAAAAAGCATATAACACTGCTAAGGCAGAAGCAGCCGCATCATTTAAAAATGATGGAGTGTATATGGAGAAGTTTGTAGAAGAGCCCCGCCATATAGAAATACAAATTGCAGGTGATCGGTACGGTAAGGTTTGCCACATGAGCGAAAGAGATTGTTCCATTCAACGCCGTCATCAAAAGCTGGTTGAAGAATCTCCTTCTCCGTTTATGACCAATGAACTTCGTGAGAAAATGGGAGAAGCAGCAGTTAAAGCAGCATCTGCTATTAATTATGAGAGTGTTGGCACAATAGAGTTCCTGGTTGATAAGCACAGGAATTTTTATTTTATGGAGATGAATACACGTATCCAGGTGGAACATTGTGTAACAGAAGAAGTTACCAATTTTGATCTTATAAAGGAGCAGATAAAAATCGCGTCAGGCGAATCTATTTCGGGTAGAAATTATTATCCCGAAATGCATGCTATTGAATGTCGTATCAATGCTGAAGATCCTTATAATGATTTCAGGCCATCACCCGGAAAAATAACGGTATTGCACCAGCCGGGAGGCCACGGTGTGAGAATTGACTCGCATACTTATGCCGGTTATATTATTCCGCCATACTACGATTCCATGATCGCGAAAATTATTGCTGTTGCCCGCACCAGGGAAGAAGCTATAAATACCATGAGCCGCGCATTGAGTGAATATGTGATAGAAGGCGTAAAAACTACTATTCCTTTTCACCAGCAGCTTATGCGTAATGAAGATTTTATAAAAGGCAACTTCACAACAAAGTTCCTTGAAAGTTTTACTATGTTGTAGCCACTGCTATCTGTCTTGACTATCCCCCGTCCGTCGGGGGTTTTTTTTTATTGTTTTGAAGAAACAATATTGTGAGATTTATTAATGGCAGAAAGCGATGCTGTTGTTGTATTTTCTACAACTTCAGCTTTTTTGCCGCTTTTAATAGCATGATATAAAGATGAACATACAAATACTGAAAACACCAATACCACACAGTACATTCCGATGCAGAATAAAAGCGGTTGAAGTGAGCCAAGGATAAGCTGGCGGTTTGTAAGTTTCATAAGATCAAGATTTTGACGGTTATAACAGGAATTTTGGATATATTACAATATGCTATAACGGGCAAAACACCGGAAAATTATGCTGACTGATCAAAAAACATCCATTAAGCACTGGGCTGTTGACGACAGGCCCCGCGAAAAACTCCGCAATAACGGGCCTGAAACATTAAGCCATTCTGAGTTGATAGCCATTCTTTTACAAAACGGAACCCGCCAAAAATCAGCTATAGATCTTGCCAGGGAAATATTACAGTTAGGCAGGAATAACCTGGCAGAAGTAGGTAAGCTTTCTATAAAAGAATTGATGAAGGTTAAAGGAATTGGCGAAGCAAAAGCCATTACTGTAACTGCGGCGCTCGAACTTGGCCGCCGCAGGCAGGCAGCTGAAAGTCTTGAAAAACCGGTAGTAACCGACAGCGCCAGTGTAGCCCGCTATTTGCAGGCTATACTGAAAGATAAACAGCAGGAACTGTTTATTGTATTGTTCTTAAACCGTGCCAACAGGATAAACCATTCAGAAATTATAAGTAAAGGCGGAATTACAGGCACTGTAGTTGATCCGAGAATTATCTTAAAAAGGGCGTTGGAAGAAGACGCGGTAAGTATTGTATTATGCCATAATCATCCTTCCGGCAGTTTGAAGCCGAGCAGGGCTGATGAAACACTCACCGCTAAAATAAAAGAAGCCGCAAAGTATTTTGATATAAAAGTATATGACCATATTATAGTGAGCGATCAGGGCTTTTATAGTTTTGCTGATGATGGGTTGTTGTAAATGCCTTAACAGAATGTTGTTGTTTCAGACAAAAATCCGTTTAAAAATGAGGAAAATTCTATTAAGCCTGCTAATGATCTTCTTTTTTTCTGGAATAACCAAAGGACAGGAACTTTCTAATGAAGACATTATAAAAATAACGAAATATGCCGCAAAAAGCAGAATAACAGGACTGGGGGAAGAAGAACATTTTTACCGTGGGTCTAATGAAGGCAGGATTGAAATAATAAAAGAAATAATAAAAGCCAATACAATCCAGGCAATTATTTTTGAAACGCCGGGCACTGATGCCTTTGTTGTAAATAAGTATATACATAACAAGATCAGCAAATCCCGTTTATTGGAATATTTGCAGCAGTTTAAGCAACTTAACGGCGGTCCTTTTTTTGATTGCAATGAAATGGTTTCTTTTTTTGAATGGCTTAAGGAAAGAACAACAAAAGGTAATGATGTTGAAATATATGGAATAGACTTTTATAATTATATTGAAGCATTGGATAACTTACAAAAATTGAAAAAAGAAAAAGATAGCTCTGCCAAAATCCGGAAAGCATTTGATACTTTAACCCGCATGCTTCATGATAGCCCATATCAGCTTGTTAATGAGGATGTGAAAAAAATTGCATTAGATAATTTTAATTTGATCAAGTCATATCTGTCAAAAATAAATACATCTTCATCTGCTTTATTCCGGAACTCAGCCAATGATATTTATAATTATGCCTGTTGGTTCACCAATCTCAATGCCCGTGATAGTATCATGTTTCAAAATTTCACAAAAATTGACAATTCCAATAAAAGGATTTTAATTTGGGCAGCTAATTTTCACATACAAAAAGATAGTTTGCAAACACCTTATTATACGTCCCATTTGTTTGGAAGTTTTATGACAAAGAAATATAAAAGCCAATATTTAAAGATTGGTACTTTCAGTGCAAATCCGTGCACAAAAGAAGATAATGCGAGAGTGCTGTTGCCTGATATTAATTGTGATGTAAAAGACAAATTTGACGTTATTGTAACAATTACAAAAGGAGAAAGAACCACAAGCATCTTCGATAAATAGAAAACAATACGATCTGCATAAAAAGAATATACAGAGAAGGCCATGAGTCAAAATCTTACATCAACTTTTTAATGATTCTTAATATAATTAGCGATTCCTTATCTTTCCTGAAATAAAAGACGATGAAGCCATATCTTGTAATTTTATTTTTGATTGCCGCAAATATTTCTGTTGTTAATGCACAATCCAATAAAATGGAAATAGCCCTTTATCCCGATAATAAAATACCCAATAGCATACCCGGGCCTGACGAAGAAAAGTCGGTGACAAGTGATAATATCCTCCGTATCAGTAATATCAGCAGGCCAACACTTACTGTTTTTTTACCTGATGCTGCAAAAGCCAATGGTACCGCGGTTGTAATTTGCCCCGGCGGGGGATATGGTATTGTTGCTGCAAGCCATGAAGGATATGACGTAGCTAAAAAATTTAATGAAATGGGCGTTGCAGCTTTTGTGCTGAAGTACAGGATGCCCAATAAAAAAAATCAACCAGATCCTTCTACAGCTCCGTTACAGGATGCGCAACAGGCAATTATCACCGTTAGAAAAAATGCTGCTAAGTGGAATATAGATACACAGCGCATAGGTATTATGGGATTTTCTGCCGGCGGTCATCTTGCCTCAACAGCAGGCACCCATTTCAACAAAGTACTTGTTGAGGATCCGGGTAATATATCAGCCCGGCCGGATTTTATGCTGTTGATATATCCTGTAATAAGTGCCGATGTTGCCATTACACATGCAGGTTCTTATAAAAATCTTCTGGGTGAAAATCCATCTAAAGAACAACTTGCCCTTTACTCAAATGAAAAACAGGTTACAGATAAAACACCTCCCGCATTTTTGGTGCATGCCAGTGATGATAATGGTGTAAGCCCCAACAATAGTATTGTTTTTTATCAGGCGCTTATTAAAAATAAAGTGCCGGCTGAATTGCATATTTATGAAAGAGGCGGGCACGGCTTTGGCATGTATAATAAAACCACCAAAGAAGAATGGATGGACAGGGCTAAAAACTGGATGGAGAGCAACGGTTGGTTAAAAAAGTAGAGAAAATACAGTTCCTTCACCCTCTTTACTTTGCACCTGCACATTGCCTTTATGCAGCATCATGATTTGCTTGCATAGACTTAGACCAATACCACTGCCGTTCTTTTTGGTACTGAAAAAAGGTATAAATATTTTATCAAGCACTTCAGGCGGAATGCCGCTGCCATTATCTGCCACTTTAATAATTACTTTTTGGTTGGAACCTTTTGCTGCTGATAATGTTATGTGCGGATCTTCTTTATCTTTCACCGCATCTATCGCATTAACCAACAGGTTGATCAGTACCTGTTCTACAAGATTGGTATCAGCTTCAACAGTAAGCTCGGTATCTTTTAATATTACATCTATATCAATATTTTTTTGTAATAGCGTTGGCTGCATCAGCTGGTAAAGATTCTCAAACAGATCTCTTACATATACCTTGGTGAGATTAAGCGTAGTTATTTTATTGAGACTTCTGTAGGTTTCCGCAAATTTCAACAGCCCTTCGCTTCTTCTTTTTATGGTGATGATGCCCAGCTCAAGATCTTCCACAGTACCTTCATTATCTTCAATATGCCTTGAGGCCAATTGAAGCCGGTTTTTTAAGGTATCTGCAAGAGAAGATATCGGGGCAACGGAATTCATGATCTCATGTGTCATTACGCTCAGTAATCTTTGCCAGGCTTTTGATTCGTTTTCATCCAGGGCATCATCTACATTTTGAAAAGCAACAAGCTTAAATATTCGGTTATCGGTTTGAAAAGCGGTAGCGGAAATCAATACCTTAAAAATATTATTATCCCTGGTAACAGGTATAACCCTTGTTTCACCCGGCTTTAAGATATTTATTTCTTCAAATAATTTAGGGTCTCTTTTTTCAAGAGATGTAATCGTTTTAAGATAGGGAATGCCAAGCATTTTCTTCAGCGATTCATTCATCCAGCCCGTTTCGCCGCTTTCCCTGTCGTAGGATAATATACCGGTATCAACCAGCTCCAGTATTTTTTGTACATACTGGTATTGGGTTTCTTTTTCTTTGCTGATTACTTTGAATGTTGTGTTGATATCGTTAAACCCTTTACGCAGGGGTTGCAGTTCAAGCGGGGCCTTCTTTACATCAAAGTAGCGGGAAAAATCCCGGTAGTGCACAGATTCCACAAATTGAGTTACCTCATCCTGCGCTTTCTTCTGAAAGCGAAAAAAATCAATCAGCTCAACTATTATAGCAGGTATACAAATAGCGAGATATATATAGTAGTTACTTCCCTTTACTAAAAAGAAGGCCGTAATGCACAGTGTAATAAACAACACTGTAACACGTACAACAATCCGCCACTCGTATTTATTAAACATAGTTTTATGGTGTAAGGTAAAAGGTGTAAGGTACAGGACTAAGTGTGCCGGTTTAAGCACCTTACAGCTTTCAACCTATAAAACTACAAACTTCAAACTATAAACCACAAACCCTAAACAATATTATACTGCTCCATTCCGTATTGTTTCACTATATCTTCCGGCACCCCTTTCCATACATTGGTAACGTTGCCCACATATCCAAGATCATTTATTCCCATTTCAGTGGTAAAAAATCCTGATGCGGTAAGGTCGCGCATGCGGTTAAAGAAAGCAACGCCCTGCTCCATGCCGGGCTTTACATCTTCGGGGTAGGCAATATCATTTACTATTTCGAGGCGCTGCGGTTCGGCAGCATCTTTAAATGTACTGCTGTATCTGTTCAGGCATTGCACATCAAGCCATCTTAAACCACCACGCAGCGGCACTTGTAAAGAAGGTATATCTTTCGCCATAAACTCAATAAAGTCCGGCACTTTAGCATCGGTAGCGCTGCCTGATTTACCATCTTTAGGAATAATAATATCTGTCAATATAGCAATGGTAGCCATTTCATGTTCGGTAAAAAATTTTTCGGAGAGGAGCTTTTTATTGCGTTCTATTTCAAATTTTTCACGCCCTGCTTCCGCATCTCCGGTTGCAGCAGCAGCTTCTGCAACGCCGGTGCTTTTTTTCTCTCCCGGCTTGCAGGCGTCAATAAATATGCCTGTAGCTACTGCAGTTAATCCAATCGCTTTTAATGAATCTCTTCTTTTCATGATTAAATTGATTAGATAAGGTTAAACATTTTGTTTCTTTCTTTGTTCGAGTATATACTCCGCGGTGCGCCATGAGAGGGCGAGTATCGTCCATGTTGCATTTTTATCACCCTGTTGCACAAACGGAGCTGCATCTACCACAAACAGATTTTTGCAATCATGCGCCTGGCACCAGCGGTTTACGGCCGATTTTTTAGGATCATCTCCCATGCGTATTGTTCCTACTTCGTGTATAATACGTCCAGGCGCCTCAAGCCCGTAATTATCTTCAGGCCCATGTGGTGAAGAAGTAACGATTGCGCCCATTTCATGCAACAGTGACTGGAAAGTTTCCTGCATGTGCTTAGCCTGCTTAATTTCTTCGTCAGCCCATTTGTAATGAAAACGCAACACAGGTATGCCGTATTTATCAACTACGTTTGGATCTATTTCGCAATAGTTTTCTTTCTTTGCAATCGCGGTTCCGCGACCGGCCATACCTACATTAGCGCCGTAAAAACGACGGTAATCATCTTTTAAAGAAACTCCAAAGCCGCCGGCTTTTTTAGTACTGCCATCACGTGCAGGCACTTTGGCATTATACCTGTGAATGCCGCCACCAAAACCGTAAGATGGCATACGCATACCGCCGCCATACTCAATATGATAACCGCGGGGGAAATCAAGCTTTTTATTATCGAGCCACCAGGGCGAATAAATATGTATACTGCCTGTACCGTCTTCGTTAAAACGCTTACGATCCAGCAACTGCGGAATAAAACCGCCCAGGCTTGAACCTGTAGAATCATGCAGGTATTTACCAACAACGCCACTGCTGTTGGCCAACCCACCCGGATGTGCGCTGGATTTTGAATTAAGTAATATACGGGCAGATTCGCATGCGCTGGCGCCAAGTATAACTGTTTTACAGCTTACCTGATATTCCTGCATATCTTCTCTGTTTACGTAAGAAACGCCGGTAGCAAGTCCGTTTTTATCAGTAATAATTTCCCTGACCATCGCGTTGGTAACCACTTCAAGATTGCCGGATTTCATAGCAGGTATTACAAGGCAGGATGAAGCAGAAAAATCTCCATATACCTTGCAGCTTCTGCCGCATTGCCCGCAGTAAAAGCATGGCTGGCGATCTTTATTACCATCAATCAGCTCTGTTATTACAGAACCACGTCCGGTTATTACCTTTACGCCTGCTTTAGCAGCAGACCTTCTTATAAATAATTCAGGAAGCCTGGGCTTTGGCGGTTTCATAAAAATGCCATCAGGCTCATTGGGTATATTTTCAACCGTACCATATAAGCCGATCAGGCGGTCTACCTTATCATAATATGGTTTGATCTCGTCGTAAGTAAATGGCCAATCATCTGTTAATCCATCTTTGCATTTAAAGTCATCGGGGCCCATGCGAAGGGAAATTCTACCCCAGTGATTGGTTTTACCGCCCAGCATCCTGGAGCGGAACCAGTCGAACTGAGTGCCATCTTTTCGGGTGTAAGGTTCTCCGTCAATTTCCCAACCGCCATAGGCGGCGTCAAAATCACCAAAAGCGCGAACAGTTGATGCACCACGGCGTGGAGATTCCCACGGCCACTTGAATTGATGTGAATCTTTTGCAGGATCGAAGAATGGACCGGCTTCAAGCATTAATACCTTTATTCCGGCATTGGCAAGCACATAACCGGCCATTCCACCGCCGGCGCCTGAACCTATCACTACAACATCATGAACGGTTGAGGACTTTTTGATTTGAAATTTACCCATATGTATTAGAAGTGGATTGTTGGCAATCGTTTTATGGTAGAGCAAAATTCAAGTTATTGATACTTATATCAAAAACAAAAAAAACTGAAAACTAATTCCGTGGCATGTGACAGCTTATTAGCAGGTATATTGCCGTGTATTGCAATAACTGTCGTTGTATATTTGCGCATGGCTCGTATAATGGCTATTGATTACGGATTAAAGCGCACAGGCATAGCTGTAACTGATCCTCTGCAAATTATTGCAAGCGGGTTAACTACTGTTGAATCACCACGGCTAATTGATTTTTTAACCCGGTATTTCCAAAAAGAAGCAGTAGAGAAAATAATCATAGGAGAACCTAAAAATCTTGATGATTCTGATACGCATGCTACTCCACTGGTAAAAAAAATAGTTGAACGCATCAGGAAGACCTTTCCGTCTATTCCTGTGGAAATGGTTGATGAACGTTTTACTTCAAGTATGGCGAAACGTGCCATGATTGAAATGGGAATGAAAAAAAAGCAGCGGCGCGATAAAGCTGCCGTTGATGAAATAGCCGCCACCATTATGCTTCAGGAATATATGGATTTTCGGTAGGGCGGGCAGCTATGGGGTGGGCTATCTGCTATGAGCCATCGGCTTTGGGCGTATCGCGGTTGCAGGTTTCTGATTACAGGTTGCAAGAACTTAAGAGTTACAAAACAGGAAACACCGAAAGCTAATAGCCGATAGCTGAATGCTGACTGCCGATGGCTGAAAGCTGATAGCTCCTCATTATCTTTGCAGCATGTTAAAAGAAAAAATAAGAGCACTGGCATTGAAGTTTGCACCTGAATTACAAGATATACGACATCGTATTCATGCCAATCCTGAATTAAGCTATAAAGAGTTTGAAACATCAAAGCTTGTGCAGGAACAGCTATCGGCTTTAAATATACCGTTTGAAATAAAAGCAACAACCGGCGTTGTAGGATTGTTGAAAGGCAAAAACCCTGATAAAAGAATTATAGCGTTGCGTGCCGATATGGACGCACTGCCAATAACAGAAGAAAATGATGTGCCGTATAAATCAAAAAAACCCGGCGTAATGCACGCTTGCGGGCATGATGTGCATACGGCCTGTTTGTTAGGTGCTGCAAAAATTTTAAATGAAACCACGAGTGATTGGGAAGGAACGATTAAACTTATTTTTCAACCCGGAGAAGAAAAAAATCCCGGCGGAGCAAGCTTAATGATCAAAGAAGGTGTATTGGAGAATCCCAAACCGGCTGCTATACTAGGGTTACATGTGCACCCGCAACTTGAAGTGGGTAAATACCGGTTTCGGGGTGGAAAGATAATGGCAAGCGCGGATGAAATATATATTACCATAAAAAGTAAAGGAGGTCATGCCGCGGCTCCCCAACAAACAGCAGATACTATACTTATCGCTTCTCAGCTGGTAGTAGCGTTACAACAGATCATCAGCAGAAATCGTAATCCCTTTTCTCCATCTGTATTATCCATAACTTCTTTCCAGGGTGGGTATACAACCAATGTAATTCCCAGCGAAGTAAAGCTGATGGGCACTTTCAGGGCAATGGATGAGCAATGGCGTTTTGAAGCGCATACCTTGATCCGTAAGATGGCCACTGAACTGGTACATAGCATGGGAGCTGAAATTGACCTTCATATTGATGTTGGATATCCTACAGTATACAATGATGAAAAGCTTAATACTGCAGCTGAAATCAGTGCAGCTGAATATGCCGGCGCTGATAATATAGAAGAATCAGAGTTAAGAATGGGCGCTGAAGATTTTGGCTATTACTCGCAGGTAATTCCCGGTTGCTTTTACAGGCTTGGCGCAGGCAATGTAAGCAAAGGTATTACCTCGGGAGTTCATACCCCAACATTTGATATTGATGAAGATGCAATAGCACTTGGCGCCGGCATGATGGCATGGCTGGGAGCAACGGTGAAATTTGAAATTTGAGATGCACCTGCCGCGATTATAAGTTTGTGAACAATGCTTCAATATCAGTATTTTGAATATGCTTCTGTGCTACTAATTGAGCTTTTTTGTCTGCTGCCCGATTGGCAGGCATCGCACTCGTGTGCTGCAATAATATTATTATGCTGATTGCAGTCCTGCATATAGTAAACATTTCATAAAACACAAGTTGATCATTTGAACATTTGTTTTTCCAGCTTCGCATCATGTCCATATATATCATCTCTGAAGTTAAGCTGCCCTTTTGAATCAACCCATGCAGTAAAATACCCGATAAATACAGGTACCGTTTTTTTAAGTGTTACGTATTTTTCTTTGCCGCTGTTCATCGCGGCTGCAATTTTTTCAGAAGTCCATGTACTATCGTCTCGTAAAAGAAATTCAGCTAATTTTTTGGGTTCTCCCAGGCGTATACAACCATGACTGAAAGCCCGCTTGCTTTCGCCAAACAGGCTTTTGGCAGGCGTGTCGTGCATGTATATATTGTAATTATTAGGAAATAAAAATTTTACCTTACCCAGTGAGTTATTTGCACCCGGCTTTTGACGCACATTAGGCAACCCGCCTGAACTACCGGTAATTTCCATATTATGATTAGCGAGGTAGCTTTTATTTTTCTTTATACCGGGAAGAATTTCATTTTTCACAATACTTGGTGGTACGTTCCAGTAAGGGCTGAATACAACATATTTTAAATCTCCGCTAAATATAACGGTATTGTGTTGTCCGCTCCCTACCACAACATTCATATTAAATTTCAGCTTGCCTTCTTCAAAAATATGCAGCTTAAATTCTGGTATATTAACTAACAGGTAATCGGTTTTAACTTCTTCCGGAACCCAGCGCATTCTTTCAAGATTAATAAGCATCTGCTTTATACGTTTACCAATTGGCTGGTTCATTTCCTGCAGCGTAGCACCTGCAATTATGCCGTCAGCTTTTAAGCCATACCGGTATTGAAATTTTTTTACCGCTTCAGTAAGAGAATCTGTAAACAGGTTTGAAGAGTCAGGCATTGTATAATCCCCTGTAAGAGAAAGTCTGCGTTTGACAGATGCAATAGTAACAGATGTATCTCCTTTCTGAAATTTTTTCTTCGTTATTTGTATTGGTTCCCATCCCCCGCTTTTCTCTATTGCATAATAATTGATCAGTGCGTTTTTAAGGCTTACATAATAGGGATTTACCGGCTCATAACTTTTAATTCCGTCGCCTTTATGTTGTATTAGTGAGTCAAGTGTAGCCACAAGGTCGATTTTCTTTCTTGGTATATACCATTTCAGATCGTTGGTGCTAAGCTGGTAACTACCTGCATATTCTTTTGCGGCGTACCTGAAAAACTGTCGCGTTAATGTAAGCTCTGCTTTAAGCCTGTTGCTATCGGCTAATGGAATTGTATTTCCTCCGTTTTCCAGCGTATCAAATACCTGTTGCAATACCGGGTTCACTAAGCTGCTGTCGCGGGTGTAGCTTACATATTCATTTTGAAGATTCAGAAAATTGTATACCTGTTCTGCAGGACCCTCATTGGAAAACCATGCATACTGGTAATTCCGTGCATTGTAAAAACTTCTTAAACGGTTGGCTGTTGAATCTTTTATATTATACCGTTCAATATAGTTTTCAAGATTTGTGCTATCAAAAAAAAGTTCTGTAAAAGAGTTGCTGACATTAATGGTAGTATCTCTCTGCTCTGTGATACTGTTAATATTTTTTTCTTTTTCATTTTGATTACATGAAAAGAGTATAATGAGCACAACACTTAGAAGGCTTATTTTCATGCGTTACAGGTTTTAATAAATGTAATAATACCCTGGCTAATCTTCAAGAATATCCGGTCGTCTTTCTTCAGTTCTCTTTATAGCCATATCATGACGCCAGTCTGCCACTTTTTTAGGGTCGCCGCTTAGCAAAACATCAGGCACCCTCCAGCCACGGTATTCTGCCGGGCGGGTATATACCGGTGGCGATAATAAATTATCCTGGAAGGAATCAAACAAAGCTGATGTTTCATCATTTAAAACACCTGGCAACAAACGTCCAATAGCGTCAACCAATACTGCTGCCGGCAGCTCACCTCCGCTTAAAACATAATCGCCGATAGAAATTTCTTTTGTGATAAAATATTCACGCACTCTTTCATCAATGCCTTTATAGTGGCCGCAGACCAATAAAAGATTGGTTTTAAGTGAAAGTTGATTGGCGGTATGTTGTGTTAACCGTTCACCATCTGGTGTGAGGTAAATAATTTCATCATATTTTTTTAATAACGATAATTCTTCAATCGCTTTTACCAATGGTTCGCACATCATAACCATGCCTGCCCCCCCACCATACTGGTAATCATCTACCTGTCCGTAAGCATTTACAGCCCATTTTCTGAGTTGATGAATTTCTATCTGCAATAACCCTTTTTCTCTTGCACGTTTCATCATGGAATGTGCAAAAGGGCTTTCCAGCAATTCCGGTAATACCGTTAAAATATCTATATGCATCAGGCAAAGATAAACAGGGCAGGAGCAAAATAAATCTCCTGCTAATAAGAAAGTATGCTTGTAAAAGGCTGCCGGTGGGGCGGATCAATGCTCCGTTAGGGTACAACGGCTTTCCTGATCGGTCAATCAACTATTGGCGGCCTTTTTGCAAGGCTTGAAAAACTAAGTGAATCTTGGTTTAGGGATCAGAGGTTAGCACATTAATAAATCTCTGGTATGAATAATTACATTTTATCAGACGAAAGATGCTAAGAAAAGGATGTATGGTCTCTAAAAAAAACCGGAGTTAATCATTTAAAAAGTCATCGATATCACGCCGTTCTTTTTTAGTTGGTCTCCCAACTTTGCTTAAGCGCTTGCCTGTATGAAAGCTTGCCGCCTGGTACTGCAGACGTTCTATTTCTTCTTCCGGAGTTATATCAATATAATATTTGATGGCTTCGCTGTACTGTACCCGGTTATGCAGCAAGCCTGTTACTTTAATCCGCCATTTTTTATGCTCGGTTTTTATTTCATACTCATCACCAATATGCACATTTTTTGAAGCCTTTGCCTGTTCCTCGTTGTACTTTACTTTACCCTTTTCACATGCTTCGGCAGCAATGCTCCTTGTTTTAAAGAGCCTTACGGACCATAAATATTTATCCAGCCTCAATTTTTCTTTTGGTTCGTTCATATATGCAAGTTCAATAATTTTCATGAATTTGTGAGAAAGGTAAGGTTGTTGGTAAATACACTTCTTATATTCATATTGGTTACCAGGTTATTGTACTTTATCAACCATTTATCAAAACCTTTCCCTTTATTTGGCTTTCTCTTTTATATTTACCTATTAAATCAATGCTTATTATGTACCGAACCAAAAACATCCTGGCAACTTTTTTACTGGTTATTTTTTCATCTGTTTCTTTAACCTGTTTTGCACAATTCAGGTCGAGGGAATTAAAATGGACAGCCGATGGTGACGGCTTTTACAC
This sequence comes from Agriterribacter sp., assembly GCA_047601125.1. Taxonomy (GTDB): domain Bacteria; phylum Bacteroidota; class Bacteroidia; order Chitinophagales; family Chitinophagaceae; genus Agriterribacter. Next base: position 50,889 of record JASGJY010000001.1, read on the forward strand.
ATCAGAAGATAATACTATTCAAAAAAATAAACCCAAAACCGGGCAAAAGGAAATACTGGCAACAACTGCACAACTAACTCCTGCCGGCTATGACAAACCACTTTCCGTAGCTGATTTTTGGCTGAGCACCGACAATAATTTTATTCTCATTTTTACCAATACTGCAAGAGTATGGCGCTATAATACAAGAGGTGATTACTGGATATTGAATCGCCAGTCTGGTGAACTGAAGCAGATAGGCAAAGACAAACCTGCGCAAACACTGATGTACGCCAAAATATCTCCTGATGGCAAAAAAGTAGCGTATGTAAGCAATCGCAATATCTATGTTGAAGATATTGCAACAGGCAAAACAACAGCACTTACTACAGATGGCAACAGGCAACTGATAAATGGTACTTTTGACTGGGTGTATGAAGAAGAATTTGGCTGCAGGGATGGTTTCAGATGGAGCGGAGACAGCAAACAAATTGCATACTGGCAGGTTGATGCAAGACAAACCAGGGATTATTTAATGCTGAATACAACAGACTCCATATATTCTTTTGTTATCCCGGTTGAGTATCCCAAAGTAGGCGAGCCGCCATCTATTGTTAAAATAGGAATAGTAAGCGCTGAAGGAGGAGCAACAAAATGGATGGATATTCCCGGCGATGCACGGCAGCATTACCTGCCGAGAATGGAATGGCTTGCAGATAACAGTGCTGTAATTGTACAACAGCTTAACCGTAAGCAAAACGAAAGCAAAATTTTTATTTGTAATTCTTCAACAGGAGCGGTAGCTAACATATATACAGAAAGCGATAAAGCATGGATAGATATTAAATCGCGCTGGAATGATGACGATCCTGCCGGCTGGGACTGGATTGATAATGGCAAGTCATTTTTGTGGGTGAGTGAAAAAGACGGGTGGCGTCATATTTACAGGATTACATCAGACGGTAAAAAAGAAACATTGCTTACCAAAGGCGATTATGATATTGAAACCATCAGCGCTGTAGATGAAAAAAATAATTATATCTATTTTATTGCATCGCCGACCAGTGCCATTCAGCGCTACCTGTATCGTACAAAGACGGATGGTAAAGGAAAGCTGGAATTGATGAGTCCTGAAAATTTAAAAGGCACGCACAGCTACGAAATATCACCAGGCGCGCAACTTGCCGTACATTCTTTTACCAACCGCAACACCCCTTATATATACGAATGGATCAGTTTGCCAGATCATAAGCCATTACGTAATGAAGAAAGTATTGCCGCAAATATAAAAACACAGGATAGAAAGGATATAGAATTTTTTACTATTACTACCGAAGATAATATAACAATGGATGGATGGATAGCCAAACCGGAAAATTTTGATCCCGCAAAAAAATATCCTGTGCTATTGTATGTGTATGGGGAACCTGCAAGCGCAACAGTAAGTGATAATTTTTATGCCGGCAAAAACCGTATGTTCCAGGGGGATATGGCTAAGCAGGGATACTTTTATGTATCATTTAATAACCGGGGTACACCAACACTGAAAGGAGCTGCATGGAGAAAAAGTATTTACAGGAATATAGGTGTGATAAACATCAGGGACCAGGCTATGGCAATGAAAAAGTTATTACAGGAACGCCCTTACCTTGATACGGCAAGAGTTGCATCCTGGGGATGGAGCGGCGGCGGTTCATCTACATTAAATCTTTTATTTCAATATCCTGACATATTTAAAACAGGTATTGCTATTGCAGCTGTTGGTAACCAGCTTACTTATGATAATATTTACCAGGAGCGCTACATGGGATTACCGCAGGAAAACAAAGAAGATTTTATTAAAGGTTCTCCCATAACGCATGCAAAAAATCTTCGTGGAAATTTATTGTATATACATGGAACCGGCGATGATAATGTACACTATCAGAATGCCGAAATGTTGCTGAATGAATTGATAAAATATAACAGGCAGTTCCAGTTTATGGCTTACCCTAACCGTACACATAGCATAAGTGAAGGTGAGGGAACAAGTAAGCATCTGCAAACATTGTATACTAATTATTTGCTGAAGTATTGCCCGCCGGGAGCAAGGTAAAATATAGTTATAGCAGAGGTGATTAAATCACCTCTTTTTTTTCTTTATGGCGGACTTAGTCTTTGATTTTGGTTTTGGTTTTGCTCTTATTCTTTTTTCCGGCGCATCAGCTACAAGCACACTCTTTAAAAATTCAGAAGCATAAGGAGATGCTTTTATTTTATTAAAGAATTTTTCTCTCGCTGCTTTGTCCTGGAGAAATGCACCGCCATCCGCATCTTCAAATTCAATTACTTCAGCATAATCCATTAAGCTTTCATCCTGGTATACTACCTGCATTAACTCAAGCGAGATCATTTCATTTAAAGTACTATCCTGTTGTGCGGATACTGCCGCCCTGCCTTTTTCTTTACTTCTTATCCATGTGCCGATAAATGGTATTATTCCAAAGAATAGCACTCTTGCTTCACGGGATGGTGCAAGATCATTTAAATCAATATAGTTCAGCGCATCAAAAGCCCTTATAATACCATTACCATAATATTTTTTGTAATAAGGATATGCTTTATTCGCGGTGGCATACATTGCTTTCCGCACTGCTTCTACTTTTTTCCAGGCATTTTTTCCGGTAAACCCACTTAATTCATCTCTGTGGTATAATAACCATAAAGCGGCAGTTGCGGCTACCTGTGGTGTGGCTGATGATGTGCCTCCTCCTGCTTTTGAAAATGTATACGGCTTATCGTATGATGCCCAGGGCACATTAGGGGTATATGCCGCGATAGCTTTATTCATGGCACTTTCCGGTCCCCAGCTACCCTGCATAAATTCACCACCCTCAGAACGCGCTTTCATTATATCCCGCGGTGCATCCACATCATAGGGCATATGATCATAACAGGCACCTGTAGCCGCAATTACGCGGTCGAAGCGTGCCGGGTATAAAACAGCTTTAGGAGAAAGCTTTCCCAACCCTTTTACAAAATTATTACCTGCGGCAGTTACCACAACAACACCTTTTTCATAAGCCATATTAACGGCTTTTGCCACCTCACGTGTTGGGTAACCTGCCATTGACATTGTTACTACTTCGCATCCATATTCAACCGCATATTCAATACCCCTTGCTACATCATTAGCATTAAACGCGTTAAATACCGTATCGCAAATACGTATCGGTATTACTTCTGCAAATGGTATTGCGCCAACATCACCGCTATATCCTGCATAAGCATCTGCCGCAGCAATAGTATTGCCGGCCAGCAATGCTAATGTTGCCGTGCCATGACCATCCTGTTCCGCTATTGTGCCGGTATCGAGCTTGTCTATTCCTTTATTAATGCCAAACTCATCTTTCCAGAAACTCACGCCCATATCTTTTAATAAATTACGGGGAATACTGGGATGCCCCGGCAAATAACCTGTGTCAACATGCCCGATGCGGATTGTTTCGCCGCTTCTTTTATCTCTTTTTAATTTTTGCTGCACTTCATCGCTTGCCTTTCTTAGTTGGGAATGCTCATCATCTAAATGCCATATAAATTCGTTTGGAGATGCCTGCGGCTTTGGCCAATTAGCGAGATAATTGTTGGTACTGTCTCTGCTTATTTTTATTTCAGGCTCCCGTATAAAAACGGATTTTATATCCGGTTCTACAAATACAACAGGTTCTTTTGATTTTTTCCTGTTGAAATAAATTTCATAGGCTTTGTCCCAGGGATGTTCTGAAGTTTTTATTGCTGCGCGTTGTATTTGCAGCGTTTCTATTTCAGCAGACCTGCTTTTCCCTTTGCTCCTGCTTGTTGCGGATTTTTTTCCGGTATCAATCAGCAGTGTTTCAGCCGCAGGCATCTTCTTAGCTTTTTTTTTGCCTGTTGTTGAAGATGAAAAGCTGATCTTAACTTTGGCTTTTCCGTCAATGCTGAAGGGCAGGCATGCATTAAATGCACCCTGTGATTTTCCGTAAACAAACAGGTTGGGTTTTTGTACTTTGGGGATTACCGAAAGTATTTTTTTATACAGGCTTTTATAATCGGAGACTTCATCAAAGAGGCCTGCTTTAATTATTTTTTTTAGTGTGGCGCTAAAAACACCATTCTCGCCTAATTCTCTTGCAGATTCATTATCCTGGCAGGCTGCAAAAAGCATAACCGCTGCATTAATATCTTTCTTAAAAACAGGAGGGCGCTCCTTGATGGGTTGTAATACTTTTTCCTGCGCCGCATTTATTTTGGGTTGAATTTCTTTAGGTACTAGCCTTGAGCGATAACCCAACCTGATATATGTATTTTCTATTTCCTGTTCGGCACGCATCTGCTCGGTAAGTGCTTTATTGCTGCCTGGCACAAAACGGGATACTGTTCCGGAATGACAACTATCGGAGAACATGAGAATGCGCACACCGGTTTTAAAATCTTTGAACGCTTCAAACAATTCATCATCTATTAACTGGCGATCATATAAGCACCATGTTTCATCCTGCAAATCATCCTCATCACCGTTTTCGTCAGCTACAGTGCCTCCATGCCCTGAATATGAAATAAGCAGCATGTCACCTTCCTTTAAATCAGTGGCTGCTTTTTTCAGTTCGGCCAATACATTATGGCTTGTAGCCTTTTGTGTAAGCAACGTGGTAATATTTTCAAATTTCGCCTGCGTTGCAATGGTTTTGTAAATAGTGGCATCATTTTCACAGCCAAACAATTGCCCGTCCCAATTATCATATTTTTTGGGGTCAACGGCATTAAGCCCTATATGCAGGGAGTATCCTTTTTGTTTCATACAAAAGTATTGTAAATTTTAAAATGCAGGTTGTAAGATGTTGGATACGTGTTTGCAGGGGCAGCTAAAAAGTATTAATGGGGCAGGATATATTACAGGATAATGCGGCTAAAAGGTAAAAAGAATTATGGAGAGATTATAATAAAGCCGAAATAATTTTAGAGATATCCGCCTGGTCTGGGTTTAAATTATAAAAGGAAAGTTGAAAACATTCGGTGCAATTTATGAGGAAAGACATAACCTGCTGATCAAATCTTTGTGTTGCGGATACCATTCAACCAGTTCTTTCGCATCAGCCAACTCGAAATCTTCAAAACTAAACCCCGGTGCAACAGTGCAGCCAACAAAAGAAAAAGCAGTATTTGTATCCGGCTCACTGGCAAACCAGCTTCCGGCAGGAACGGTATATTGAAATACTTCTACCTTATTTAAATCATTACCGAGCTTTGTTGTTATAAGCTTTCCATCTTTATCAATCACATAGATCAGCAAAGTTTGCCCTGCATAAAAATGCCAGCATTCATCACTTTTTATTTTGTGAAAGGCTGAAAAATTTCCCTGCTCCAATAAAAAATATATAGCGGTTGAAAAAGCCCTGTTGCCCCCAAATCGTTCCGGCAAACCGTTTGCCGGAATTGCTTCAGCACTTCTGTATGTTTCAGCATAATAGCCGCCTTCCGGATGTGGTTGCAGGTTAAATTTTTTTATTAAAGCAGATGCCGTGATCATAATTTGAAGTTAGTGCTTTTGCAAGTTTCCCAACCTTTTTAAAGATTGGAAAGAGCGCATTTCAAATTTTCGGGTATATGGTATCTGCCATAGCTGTTGTATCTACATACAAAATGAGAAATGCACCCAATTATAAACCCCAGGAATTTCGCTTTTAAAAAATATTTTAATCTCAAAAGAGTATTAATCAGGCGATAAAAAAAGTCTGTAAAAAAAATGAGATTGTTTCGTCCGTATATCACCCTGATATTTATAAATGGTTGAGGCGGACTCACAAAGACGGCAGAGAGTTGACAGGCATACATCTTGATTCAGTGCTGATAACAAAATACAAACACGCTCTCCGTTATTTCGATTTCGCCCGCATGAAGATTGACATAAAACAATGCCAGCGGCGGGAGAGGAATCTGTTGGGCAGTAGTGCAAAATTTGAGCATTAGCAACAGCCCGGCGCAGATATCTCACTCGTGTAAAACGATTATACTGCAATCCCCGTGTTGCTCGTTTATAATGGCATCATTGCGATGATTTGAAAATCAGTTTTTTTTTACCAGCTTCTTTTGTAAACCGGAGGTTAGCGCCTGTGGCTCATAATTGAAATAATAGCCGGGCTATCTGTGTATAAAAAAAATAGCATTCAGGTGATTTAACAAATGACATGAACTTTAAGGATGCTGTTTTTAAGGTAAGTCATTTTAATGTCATCTTTATATTTTTCCTGACAACAGGTTTGGTAATCGATATGACCATGTCCCCGGTCGTCTTTGCGAACCCGCCCGCAGGAAACTTGAATTAAAAGTATATTGTGGCCGGTGAAGCAATTTCATGCAACTTTCATAATGGAGATTACCTTAGGGTTTTTCTAAAAGCGAAATCCCTGTTATAAACCCCATATAACTTTTGAACTTATTTTTATTGTTTACTTTTATGTCCACTTCAAATTAAACTATATGCGTCCATCTCCATCCGACTATTCTCCTTTTTCAGAAACTTATGTTTCATTGGTTGAAACCGGCGACGTGAGGGTAATGCTCAAAGATTCATTAAAGCCAATGGGATATTTTTTGCATGCTATTCCCCTTGAGAAAGCTGATTATGCCTATGCAGAAGGTAAGTGGACTGTTAAACAAATACTGCAGCATTGTATTGATACAGAAAAAGTATTTGCTTACCGTGCCATGTGTATTGCGCGTGGCGAGCAACAGCCGTTACCGGGGTTTGATCAGGATCAATATGCAGATAACGTAGATGTAAGCAAACGCCCGCTTGAAGGTTTGAAGGAAGAGTTATTACTTACCAGAACAGCTTCTGTTTTACTATTTGAAAATCTTCGCGATGAAGATTTGAATAAAAGGGGAACTGCAAGCAATCATCCTGTTACGGTATTGAGCTATGGCTATATAGTTATCGGCCACTGGCGGCATCACGAAAAAATATTCAGAGAAAAATACGGGATATGATTACCTAATTGAATAATTTATTTTTTTTAAATGCAATTCCTTTTCTAACCAGGTAAGCGTGGTAAGCACTTGGAATATCATGTGCCCACGAAGGCAGTATAAGTGTAATCATTATCCTGTCTGTATGGGATATTAATCCTAACACAATGGCAGCAGTAAAAGGTATTCCAGCATGATTGAACCCGATCAAAGAAGTAAATGCGATCAATAACGAAATGCCCCACATTTTTGAGAGAAAAGCATGTGTGCATGTTTCTCTGCCAAACTTTATAATGCTTATTGCATAACACATTCCTTCCATAATAAAGATAATGATGATAGGAATAGCATTGTTCTTTATAAGTTCCGGATATAACATCCATGTACTAACGCCAACGGACACCCAAAAAACCATGTCAGTCTGGCTATCGAAGCGCCTTAATGCAGTACTTGCAACCTGCAGGTTACGAGCGATAATGCCATCAAAAATATCAGAGATTAATCCCAGGTACATTAGTACCAATATTGCGGGTCTTGCATCATATTTATATTGCCATGTAATAAACAATATAATTGGCGCAAGTATTAAACGGAATACAATGAGTAATACGGGTATGCGGGCTTTCATATAGCGTTTTTAGGTTGATGGTTTATAGATAGCTTAAAGATAAGCAACATTTACTTAGCTCTTCTATACTGCACCGGCCACGTAAAGTCATAACCAAGTTGTTTTGCTGCATGCATGGGAAAATAAGGATCACGCAACATTTCTCTACCCATAATGATAATATCGGCATCACCGCTTTCAAGGATATCTTCAGCCTGCTGAGCCTGGGTAATCATTCCAACTGCGCCGGTAGCTATACCTGTTTCCCTTTTTATGTCTGCTGCAAACAGCACCTGGTACAATGGCGCCACAGGAATTTTAGCGCCGGGTACAAGCCCGCCGCTGGATACATCAATAAGGTCAACCGATTTTTCTTTTAGAATATGGGCAAGCTGTACTGCCTCATCAATATTCCACCCGCCTGCTATCCAGTCGGTAGCAGAAATACGTACCCATAACGGTAAATAGGCCGGCCAAACTTTTTGAACAGCTTCAATAATTTGCAGCAGCAAACGAATTCGGTTTTTAAAACTGCCTCCATAGTTATCTGTACGCTGATTGCTGAGCGGAGATAAGAACTGATGAATTAAGTATCCGTGTGCAGCATGTATTTCAATAATATCAAAGCCGGCATGCAAAGCGCGCTGTGCAGCGCTGACAAAATTTTTAATCACTTTTTCAATGCCCTGCTTATCCAGAGCTAATGGTTCCGAATACCCTTCATTAAAAGCAATGGCTGATGCAGATACAGTTTGCCACCCACCTTCTGCTAATGGAATACTACCGCCGCCTTTCCATTCAGATCTTGTGCTGGCTTTTCTGCCGGCATGCGCAAGCTGCATAGCAGTAACACTTCCCTGTGCTTTAATGAAAGTGGTGATCTGTTTCAGCTTTTCAATATGTTCATCTTTCCATATACCCAGGTCGTCAGGAGAAATTCGTCCTTCAGGAGAAACAGCCGTAGCCTCTGTAATAATTGTCCCGGCGCCACCAACCGCCCTGCTGCCTAAATGCACCAGGTGCCAGTCGTTTGCAAATCCATCTACAGAAGAGTACTGGCACATTGGTGAAACCACAATGCGGTTTTTTAAAGTGACCTGTTTTATAGTAAACGGTGAAAAAAGTAGTGACATATTGTTTATTTGTTTATCAATTTGTCTATTGCATAACTATTGTATGCAGGCGCATATCCTGCTAAAACTGCCAACAGGCTAAGATGTATTAGTTGAGAAGGCAATGCTTCCCAGTTCTCAATAAGTGTTGTGCCAAACAATAATAATAACATTATTACTGCCGCGCTGATCAAAGCCGTTCTCGTAAAAAAGCCGATGATTATGAAAAGCCCTGTTGCAAATTCAGCTATGGGTAATATATAACTGAAAGGAACCGCCAATTCTGATGGCATCATTGATTTTTCAAACAGACCTGTCATCCATTTGCTGAATCCTGCAAGTTTAGGCAACCTCACCAGCCCATGCCCGAACATACTGATACCAATACCGATCCTCAGCAACAAAAACGTTATTGTATGATTTATCATTATTTAAAAGTTGCTATTATTTGCAAATGGCAAATGTAAATACAACGAAGAATAAATCGTTCAATACAAACCACGGCAAAGTGTATCATTCATCTGCTTTCTTACGCTGAATTATTAATTCACCTCTGGGGTAATGTATTATGTTTTGTTAACTTGCCAACCCGTTTATTACTTCTTTTACTATGAATCGAATTTATATTTTCATTGTCTGTTTAGTTTGTTTTACTGCAGTTATTTATAGCTGCAAAACCATTTCTTCAAAAACAGTATCTGCTGATACTATGCAAAAAGTGTTTGAAGAAGTGAAAACACCATACAAATATGGCATTGTGTTATCAGCCCCGGATAGTACAAAAATGGCTGACAGTCCTACCATATTCCGCATGAATGGCAAGTGGTATATGAGCTATATTATTTTTGGTGGAAGAGGATATGAAACCTGGCTGGCTGAAAGCGATGATCTGCTGCACTGGGCAAACAAAGGCAGGCTAATGTCTTTTACAGAAAATACATGGGATGCAAGTCAGAAGGCCGGTTATCCCTCACTGATAGATATTAACTGGAACGGAACCCTTGCACCAATGAAATATCAAAACAAATACTGGATGAGCTATTTAGGTGGCGCAGACAAAGGATACGAAGCCGGCAGGTTGGGGATTGGTATGTCAACAACGGCAGATATCAGCAAAGCAGAAGAGGTGCAAAGATTTCCGGAGCCTGTATTATCTGCCATTGATAATGACGTGCGGTGGTATGATAATAAAACCATTTATAAAAGTTCGGTTATACATGATGTGGAAAAGAAAACCGGTTACCCTTTTGTAATGTATTATAATGCAGCAGGAGACAGCACGCATAAAGGGCACCAGTTTGAGAGTATAGCTATGGCTGTATCAAAAGATATGAAACAATGGAAAAGGGTTGGAGATAAACCTTTGATCACAAAAGGCAGAGGCATTTGCGGCGATGCGCAGATCGTAAAAATGGGAAGGCTGTACGTAATGTTTTATTTCGGGTTTAACTGGAAAGACGGTGATGATTCAGCATTTGAAAGATTTGCCTGTTCATATGACTTAGTGAACTGGACACCATGGGAAGGAGAAAACCTTATACAGCCTTCTGTTGGTTTTGATAAGCAATATGCGCATAAACCCTGGGTAATAAAATGGAACGGCATAGTATATCATTTTTATAATGCAGTGGGAGATAAGGGCAGAGTGATTGCGTTGGCAACTTCAAAAGATTTGAGGCAGAAGGATTAAGGCAGAAGGTTTAAGTTCTATACCTTCCGCCATCTCGCACCTATCTCAGTTTTTTACACATAGTATAATGCGGAATGGTTACTTCATAAAATTCATTACCCAGCACCTTGTATCCAAATTTTTCATAAAACCCTACGGCAGATGTGCGGGCATGCATCATTAAGGTTTCGTAGCCCTTATCGCGGGCAACATTTTCGGCAAAAGTCATTAAAGAAGCGCCAATCCCTTTTTTCTGCAGATTACTGCTTACTGCCATCTGCCTGAGCCGGCAGGTATTGCCTTCCGAACGCGTGATCAGGCAGCAGCCAATCAGCTTGTCTTCTTCAAAAGCGCCGATCAGTATATCATCTTTTTCGCGGTTTAATTCCTCCGGGTCAAAATACAATCCGAGGGGTTTACGCAAAATTTCATCCCGCAAATCAATCATTTGCTGGTATTCCACAGAATCATGATCTATAATCTTTAATGGCATGCTCTTTTTTTACAGGGGTAAACTTAAAAATACAAAAAAAGGTTATACAAATGTTCAACAATTATACTATAGCTCAGCATAAATCCCACAGCCTGTCAGCCAGCCCAGGGAGGGGTAAATACCTTATACCAGCATATATTCGCCATGCAAAAATTGAAATACAGCCCCTGTTTTAAACCCGTATATTGCCTGCCCGGAAACGGGATTAAAAACCTCTTTTTAACACATTTTCAAATAGATATTGTTTTTATCCCAAAAACTATATTTTTGCACCCAGTATTAACCAAATTTTACAACCATGTCTGACATTGCAACAAGAGTTAAAAAGATTATTGTTGACAAATTAGGTGTTGATGAAGCTGAGGTAACTCCCGAGGCATCTTTCACCAATGATCTCGGAGCTGATTCATTAGACACAGTAGAACTGATCATGGAATTCGAGAAAGAATTCAATATCTCCATTCCGGATGAGCAGGCTGAAACCATCACCACTGTTGGACAGTCTATCGCTTATCTCGAGGAGCATGCAAAGTAATTTTTTTCCTTTTAGCTGATCGCGGGCAAACTTGCTTATGGATTTAAAACGAGTTGTTGTAACAGGCATTGGCGCCTTAACCCCATTGGGAAATTCTGTGCCGGAATACTGGCAGGGGCTTATTAATGGTGTGTCCGGGGCTGATGCAATTACGTTATTCGATGCATCTAAATTCAAAACAAGGTTTGCCTGCGAACTAAAGCAGTTTGACCCTACCAGCTTTTTAGATAAAAAGGAGGCAAGAAAAATTGACCGTTTTACGCAAACCGCCCTGGTTTGTAGCGATGAAGCGGTGAAAAGTGCCGGCATAACGAAGGAAAATATTAATCCTGACCGTGTTGGTGTTATTTTTTCCAGTGGTATAGGGGGGCTAATAACCTTTCAGCAGGAAGTAACCGAGTTTGCGCTTGGTGACGGCACTCCGCGTTTTAATCCTTTTTTTATACCTAAAATGATCCTTGATATTGCCGCAGGGCAAATATCAATGCGTCATGGTTTCCGTGGTCCTAACTACGCTGTTGTTTCTGCCTGCGCCTCATCTACCCATGCTATAATGGACGCCTTTAACCTGATAAGATTAGGTAAGGCTGATGCTATTATTGCCGGGGGAAGTGAAAGCGTGATCAGGGAAGCCGGTGTTGGTGGCTTTAATGCCATGAAAGCTTTAAGTGAAAGAAATGACGATCCTAAAACAGCGTCACGGCCTTTTGATAAAGACCGCGATGGTTTTGTAATAGGTGAAGGTGCGGGGATTTTGGTACTTGAAAGTCTTGACCATGCTATAAGCCGCGGTGCAAATATTATTTGCGAAATAGCAGGAGCAGGTGCTTCAGCAGATGCGCATCATATTACGGCTCCGCATCCTGAAGGGCTGGGTGCTAAAAATGTAATGACGGTTACATTGGCTGATGCCGGCTTGAAACCTGAAGACATTGATTACATTAATGTGCACGGTACTTCTACTCCGCTGGGTGATATTTCGGAGGTGAAAGCTATACAGAGTGTATTTGGTGAGCATGCGTATAACCTGAATATCAGCTCTACCAAATCAATGACCGGGCACCTGCTTGGCGCTGCCGGTGTTATTGAAGCTATTGCCTGCGTAATGGCGGTTAGGGATGATATTGTTCCGCCAACAATCAACCATTTTACCGACGATCCTGACCTTGACCCGAAACTGAATTTCACGTTCTGGAAAGCGCAAAAGCGCCCGGTACGGGCTGCATTAAGCAATACCTTCGGCTTTGGTGGCCATAATGCTTCTATTATCGTTAAGAAATATTCTGCCTGATTTTATCGTTAACCGTAAATGAAGCAACAACTTTTTAAAGAGTTGTTTTACATTTGCCATACATTATTAATAAAACTATAGAATTGGCCTTAGTCAGGTATTTTATTCAATATCTCGGGATTGATAAAACCAATCGCTCGTTTTACAAACAATTGTGCAATGTGCTTGGATTTGCACCGGGTACTATTTCCCTTTATAAAACCGCCTTTAGCCACCGCTCTGTTAAAGAAGGCACCGATGAAAATAACGAAAGACTTGAGTATCTCGGCGATGCTATATTGAGTGGCATAGTTGCTGATTATCTTTTTAAACGTTATCCCTACAAAGGCGAAGGATTTCTTACAGAAATGCGCAGTAAAATGGTGAATCGCCAAACGCTGAATGAAATAGCGGTGAAAATGGGTTTGAAGAAAATTACCATCTATAATAAAAACGACGGCTCTCTTAAAGTGAGCCAGATATTCGGCAATACGCTTGAAGCGCTGGTAGGCGCAATATATGTTGATAAGGGCTTTAACCAAACCAAGCAATGGGTATTAAAGCAGATTATTATTCCACATATGTTTGTAGAAAACCTTGAAACGCTTGAAATAAACCACAAAAACAAATTATACGGCTGGGCAAATAAAAACGGCAAAAACCTGGAGTTTGAAACCCTTGATGAAAGGTTTGAAAACGGCAGGAGATTATTTACCGTTGGCGCCGTGGTAGACGGAGAACTGCTTGCCGAGGGAAAAGCATTTAATAAAAAAGACGCCAGCCAGGTAGCTTCACAAATAGCCGTAGAAAAATTAGGATTGGGAAAAGAGTAACCCCGGCTTAAAAATTATTAATCCTGTTTACTGCAATTAGCGGGTTGGGTTTAATATATCCCCCGGGTTTGAAAGATAAATGCTTCGTTTTTGTGTACTGTAAATTATATTATTGCAGGTATTGAAGCGACCCTTCGAAGACGGCGATAGGTTTGGTATTCGTATATATTTCGTTATATCAACGGCCACTTAAACCCACTTTTCATCGCCACTTTCATTCCTGTAGCAGATGATTTTCTTGCTGCTTCTATCACTTCAAGCACGTGCAAAGCATGTTCAACATTTATGATGGGTTCAGTTTTATTAATAATAGATTCACCAACTTTTGTCGCGCCTTCCTGCCATACATAGCCACCCTTGTCTGTACTTAATAGTTTTGGCGCCTGGTCCCACGAGTCATCAAGTATCACACCATTTGTTTCCCAGTCGTAACCGATCAAACGCATATTGGCTTTATCTCCAAAAATTTGTATACTATGCAATGCCTGGCTGCCTGCTTCATGCCCATGCGGGTCAAAAAAATTAAACCCGCACATCACATGCGAAATAACACCATTCCCGTGATCCATCAGCACATGTGCATTATCTTCCGCTTCTACTTTTACTGTTCCTTTGTCATCAACCGTTCTTACCGGCTTAACTGTAGACAGCATTGCCATTACGTTTTTGGCAGGGCCAAGCAATGCGGTAAGTGTAGCCATATTATATACACCAAGGTCGGGCATGCTGCCGCCACCTTTTTCATAAAAGAAAGCTGACCATGTTGGGCCGGTATGCCCGTATTGTCCGTGAGCGCTGGCGAGCTTACCCAATTTTCCCTCCTGTATACATTTATTCATAAATGCAAACTGAGGGCTGTTAACAACCGCCGGTGCTCCCCATATATGCAGTTTTTTTTGTCTCGCCAGGTCAAGCAATGCTTTTCCTTCGGCATATGTATTTGCCATCGGTTTTTCACTCCACACGTGCCTGCCTGCAAGCAATGCCTGTTTATTCAGCCGCCCATGTTCCTGCATATCTGTTAAGGTAACCATCATATCAAAGGGCACACCTTTCAGCATAGCATCTATATGAGGATACGTTTTAGCGCCAACACTATATTGTTCGTTTTGCGCTTCGGCGCGTTCAGGTTTTATATCACAGAGGCTAACGATCTCAATTAGCGGAGAACTTTGCAGGTGTGGTATATACCGGTTGCTTACACTTCCGCAACCAATTATGGCTATCCGCAGTTTTTGCTGACGCGTTTCAACGGCAAAGCCTTCAAGCGAGGATAATAGTGCGGCAGCGCCTGCTGAAGTTGTGTATTGCAGGAACTGTTTACGGGAAATGTTATTCATATAGCAATCGTTTGGTATTAATATGAAATTCTATTTCAAAAATAGAATTTTTTCTTCAACCGCTATATTTTCCAGGATTTCGTTTTAAAAAAACTAAGACAATCTCAATTCACTTATAAAACTTCTTCTGTTGCTTAACTGTGTGACCTGTTTTTTGTGAAGTACAAAACGTTATTTTGAAAGCGAAATTCCTGGCTTGTTTTTTTCCACTCGTCAATCAATTGCAGGTATTGTTTGTTTTCATCTTAAATTAGTGCGATAATAGCTTGTATTTAAAAACGGAATAAATGAATTTAAAACATGCCTCCATACTGGTAATAGATGATGACCAGGATGTACTTACCGCGGTGAGGCTTTTATTAAAAACCGAGGCCGCAACAGTAGTTACGGAAAAGAACCCTGAAAACCTGCGATGGCTTTTATCCAAACAGTCTTTCGATTTAATATTGCTCGACATGAACTTCAATAGTTCTGTAAACACCGGCAACGAAGGTTTATATTGGTTAAAGAAGATAAAAGAATTTGGTTCCGATGCTGCTGTAATTATGATAACTGCTTATGGGGATATTGAACTGGCGGTTCGCTCTCTTAAAGAAGGCGCGGCAGATTTTATGGTGAAGCCATGGCATAATGAAAGATTGATCTCGACCATTAAAGAAACTTTAAAGAACAAAGGAAGTAACCAGCCTAAATCTGCCATAGAAAATTCAGATTCGATTATAGGAACGGAGTTACTTGGTACTGCGGAAGTAATGCAGGATATTTTTCACAAGATCAATAAGATCGCACCAACAGATGCTAATATTTTAATACTGGGAGAAAACGGAACCGGGAAAGACCTGATTGCAAAAGCTATGCACCAGTTATCCTTGCGCGCAAATAAGCCTTTTGTAAAAGTAGATGTAGGTGCGTTAACTGAAACCTTGTTTGAAAGCGAATTGTTCGGCCATAAAAAAGGGGCTTTTACCGATGCTAAAGAAGACAGGGCAGGAAGGTTTGAGTCTGCAAATGGCGGCACATTATTTTTAGATGAAATTGGCAATATCTCTTTGCAGCAGCAGGCTAAGCTTTTAACGGTTTTGCAGAACAGGCAGGTTACCCGCCTCGGTACTAATCAACCGGTGCCTGTTGATATCAGGTTGATATGCGCTACCAATGTTCCGCTGAGTGAACTTGCCAATGAAAACAGGTTCAGGAAAGACCTTATATACCGCATAAATACTGTTGAAATAACGGTGCCCCCGTTGCGTAAAAGGCAGGAAGATATTGTTATTCTTGCAAAACACTTTTCAAAAATATATGCATCAAAATACCTGAAACCATCGCTGATATTAGGTGTATCAGCTATTGATAAATTAAAGCAATACCATTATCCCGGTAATGTAAGGGAACTGCAATATACTATTGAGCGTGCGGTAATAATGGCCGATGGAGATGAGCTTACCGGCGCTGATCTTATATTCTCTCCTATAGAATCAACCGGCAATCCGGTTGAAGAACAGGATGAATTGAATTTAAGCGCTATTGAGAAGAATGCAATATTGCGGGTGATTGAAAAGCATAACGGCAATATTACCAAAGCGGCAAAAGAGCTTGGATTAACAAGAACGGCATTGTACAGGAGATTGAGTAAATACGATATTTGAGGTGCAGGGAGAAAGGTGGAAGGTATAGGGTTTAGAATAAAAGTTTGTAGTTAAATCAAACAACAAACTATAAACAACAAATATCAAACAAACAAAAGCCTCACAGATTACGCTATGAGGCTTGATATTTACCAACCCGTCCCTTATTAATTATATTTCTTTTTCAGCACCGTTACCTGCTCCTGCAGGTTATTCACCAGCGAAGCCAGTTGATTTACATCCCAGCGTTGCTGACTGGTAACTTTGCTCACTACCATCTGTGCCATCCATAATTCAAGTATATCCTCACTGTTCATTTGGTATGGCTGGTAAGATGGATTATCGCTTACCAGTGTAACCTTTGTTTTATTGCGGTTATTTTTTTCCAGCCTCTTATATACTATGCCCTCGTTTCTTGACACCACTATGTATGCCTGGCTGCTTTTGGCATCGTCAAGATTTTCTATTTTTTCACCAACTATTATGGAGCCGCTCGGGGTAGGCAGCATACTATCACCCACAATTTCAAAAGCACGATAGTTGCCACCAGCTAACATAGGTAATGTAAATGTATTCAGCTCGTCAATAAACTCTGAATCAGCATAACCTGCCAGGTAGCCGGCCGCCGCTTTTACCGGCACAAAATGAATCAGATTATTTTCTGACATTAATTTTTGTTGCCTGCGTTTTGCAAGATAATTGCCTTTTACTTCTGTAAGATCCCTGCGCAGCAAATCATCAAGGGTGAGCTTAAACATGTCGCAAAGTTTTTCCAACACGTCAATACGCGGATCTGCGCGTTCTTCTTCGTATGCGCCTACCAGCGAGCGTTTGATGCCGAGCTTATTTGCAAATTCTTCCTGTGTCCATCCGCGCAGTTTGCGCAAATATTTGAGGTTTTGACCAGCAAGCGATTGTGCCATACTAATTAATTTAGCTGCAAACTACTAATTCAATTAGTTATAACAAAATTTTTTAGCAATTTTTATTTGGCTGTAGTATTGGAGGTAGAAGGTTACTGGTTGCAGGTTACTGATGGCTGATGGCTGACAGCTGACAGCCATCAGCCCATTCACTTTGATTTGGGTGTCAGGCGAATAATCAGGACTTTTACAAAAACAAGTTTCCGATTGCATGGCAGCATTGAAGCGTAATAAAAAAGAACCGGTTATATTAGTAACCAATGATGATGGCGTAATGGCGCCGGGCATACACAACCTGGTAGAAGCGGTAAAAGACCTGGGAAAAGTGGTGGTGGTTGCACCTGATAAACCGCAGTCAGGCATGGGGCACGCTATTACTATTGGCTGGCCGCTCAGGTTGCACCAGGTAAATTTAATGAATGGCATAGAAGCCTGGAGTTGCAATGGAACGCCGGTAGATTGTGTAAAGCTGGCGGTAGATAAAATACTTGGCGGCAAGCCGGATATATGTGTGAGCGGTATTAATCATGGCGCCAATCATTCCATTAATGTTATTTATTCCGGCACCATGAGTGCGGCTATTGAAGCATCTATAGAAAGTATTCCTTCCATTGGTTTTTCTTTGCTGGATTATAGCATGGAAGCTGATTTTACAGCAGCGCGCAAATACGCGAATATTATTGTAAAGAAAATATTATCACAAAAATCAGATAAGCATCTTTGCCTCAATGTAAATTTTCCGCCGGTTACTGATGATCTTATTAAAGGGATAAAAGTATGCCGCCAGGCTTATGCCAAATATGAAGAGGATTTTGATGAACGAAAGGATCCCGGCGGAAAAAAATACTACTGGCTTACCGGTGCATTCGTAAATTTTGATAAAGGAAAAGATACTGACGTGTGGGCACTGGCAAATAATTATGTTAGTGTAGTGCCTGTACAATTTGATCTTACCAATTACGTTTTAAAAACCAAACTCGAAAAAACTTTTCATAAGTGATTTTTAAAAAAGACAATTTTCGTTTAGGTATAGCATTGGGGCTTTTGCTGCCGCTGATAAGTGTGGTAATATATTATTTTGCTAAGTTTTATCCCTTGTACAGTTTTGGAGATATGATAGCTGCTTTTAAAACCAATAAGAGTCTTGTAAGGGCAATAAGTATAACATGCCTGTTTCTTAATGTGGTTTTGTTTACCATTTATATTAATACCCGCAGGGATAAAACAGCAAAAGGAATTTTTGCCATAACAATAATATATGCCGTCTCCTCACTGATTTTTAATTACTTTGGGTAGTAAAACAAAAAGCCCTTAGTGAAATATTATATTATAGCAGGCGAAGCTTCAGGCGATCTCCATGGATCTAATTTAATTAAAGCTTTAAAAAAAACAGATCATAGTGCTACGTTCAGGGCATGGGGCGGCGATATGATGGAAGCCGCCGGCGCTGGTGTAATAAAGCATTACCGCGAACTGGCTTTTATGGGCTTTGTTGAAGTAGTAATGAACCTGCCTGCTATCTTAAATAATCTTTCTTTTTGCAAAAAAGATATACTCAACTATAAACCGGATGCGCTTATTCTTATAGACTATCCCGGCTTTAATCTGCGTATTGCAAAATGGGCTAAAGCGCAGGGTTTTAAAATTATCTACTATATATCGCCCCAGGTTTGGGCATGGAAAGAGAATCGCGTTAAAACAATCAAGGAATGTGTAGATAAAATGCTGGTGATACTTCCCTTTGAAAAAGAGTTTTATAAAAAATGGCACTATAATGTAACCTATGTTGGTCACCCGCTGGTAGAAGTAATAGATGAATATTCGAAAAAAGATGTGGATACCAGCAGTGTACCTTCTTCCATACAAAAACCTGTGATAGCATTATTGCCCGGCAGTCGCAAGCAGGAAATATTGAAGAAGCTGCCTGTTATGCTGGAGGTAAGCAAAGCTTTTCCTGACTACCAGTTTGTGGTAGCCAAAGCGCCGGGGCAGGATGATAATTTTTATAAGGAACTGCTCAGCCGGTATCCCGGTGTTAAAAGCGTAAGCGGTAAAACCTACGATTTATTGCTGCATGCAAAAGCCGCCCTGGTAACCTCCGGTACGGCAACGCTTGAAACCGCATTGTTTGGTGTGCCGGAAGTGGTTTGCTATAAAGGAAGCCCTGTTTCTTATGCTATTGCTAAAAGGGTGATAAATATAAAATATATCTCTCTTGTAAATCTTATTATGGATAAGCCTGTGGTAAAGGAATTGATCCAGCACGAGCTGACCGTTGAGAACGCTGTAAAAGAGTTGAATGACATTTTATATAATCCCGAACGTATACAGCAATTGCAATCGGATTATCAGCAACTGCGGAATATCTTAAGCAGGGGAGGACATGCATCAGATAATGCGGCTAAAGCCATCAGCAGCTTTTTGCAAGGCGAACCATCATAACAATAATGGCAAAAAGGAATAACAAAATAGATATGCGGTTTATGCCGTGCATATATTTTATCCATGAAGTATCTTCCCTGTTTGGATCTTTCTTTTTTATGTAAAGATATTCAGCTATCTGCCGCCAGACACCCATGAGGTAAATCTTTATCTCAAAGGTATGATTTGTGGGATTGATAAATTCATTTTGATGATAAAAGGGGGCGGCAGGTTGGCAAGCATTGACTGATCGTCCATGAATGCATTTCAAATTTTAGCGTATACGGTAATCTCATGCAGATGCCTCATTGCCCGGCATGACAAACTGGGTGCTGTGTTGAGCATTAGTGCTATTGTTGAACACTGGTACTATTGTTCAACATACATTCTTCCAACAATGAGGCATCTACTGTAGCTGCAGTGCCTAAATACGAAAATTTGAAATACACCCACACCCCATTGCCCACTTCCAACCTACACACTTTTTCTTAATTTTGCCCGATGAAATACCAGGTAGGAGATAAAATTTTGATACTGCATACAGATGAAGAAGGTGAAGTGATTGATATTATAAATGATAAAATGGTGATGGTGAGTGTGAGAGGCGTAAAATTTCCCATTTACCTTGACCAGATTGACTTTCCTTATTTCAAAAGATTTTCGCAGAAAAAGTTTGAAGATAAAAAGCCAAAGCAGTTTATTGATAACATTAAAAAAGAAAAAAGTTCGGCTAAATATAAAGTAACCGAAGGCGTATGGCTTTCTTTTTTGCCGGTATTTGATAAAGATGTTTTTGATGATGATATTGTAGAAAAATTCAGACTGCATTTGGTTAACCAGTCAGATACGGCATATCGTTTTATTTATACGGTTTGGTATGATGGGCGGTTGGATTTTGAGCTGGAAAATGAAGTGACAGCGCTTGGCGATTTTTACCTGCACGATATATCTTTTGAAGCATTGAATGACGCTCCGCGCTTTTCGTTTGAATTTTCGCTAAGTAAGCCTGAGAAGAACAAGGCTGAATATTTTGAAACATTCATCAAACCAAAGGGGAAACAGGTATTTAAGCAACTGGAAGATATGCGCTTAAAGCAGGAAGCTACTTTTTCTTATAAGCTATTTGATACATATCCCGACAGGATAGGGGAAGAAAAACCGGATTTGAGCAAACTTTCCAAAGCTGGGTTTAAAGTGCATGCCACAGGTAAAACTTCGGTTATACCTCCCCGTACGGTTGTTGATCTGCATATAGAAAAACTTACGGACAACTGGCAAAAAATGAGCAGTGCTGAAAAGCTCGATCTTCAGTTAAAAGCTTTTGAGCAGCATTATGACGCAGCGTTGCAGCATCACCAGTCTATGCTTATTATTATTCACGGCGTAGGCACAGGCAAACTTCGTGGAGAAATACATGAGCTGCTGCGTCTGAAAAAGGAAGTGAAATCTTTTGTCAACCAGTTCCATCCTTCTTTTGGATACGGTGCAACGGAGATATATTTTTAAGCGCTCAATAATTTTCTTTTAAAAATTTTTGTACTTCAGTTGAAAATTGCGGCGTATGATATGCGCCACCGTGATTACCGGGAACCGTTGCGAACGAAGATTTTTTAAAAAGTTTTGCAAGTTCTGCGGCCGATCCGTTATCACTATCCCGGTCTCCGCAAATAACGAGTACAGGTTGTTTAACCTTATTCAAAGCTTGTACACTGGTAGAAGGCTGGTATCGCTGCATCCACATCAATGCAATGCGGTCAAGATTTTGCCTGCTGATATTATCAATTACCGCTTTCATTTCAGGAATGCTGTCTCCTCTCAGCGCACGATAAAACATAATTCTCCTCGGCCAATCGGGGTTGGTAAAATCTGTCCCCATACCACCAAGCACTGCAGTATGTATTCTTTTATCAAGCGCCAGTAATCTTGCAGCAATAATAGAACCTCTTGAATAACCAATAACAGTATAATTTTTAATTTTCAGCTTATCCATCAGTAGCATAACATCTTTTGCTTCCGCATCATTTTCATAAGCAGTGCTGTCATGTGGTTTATCAGATTTGCCATTACCGCGCAAATCAAGCAGTATTACGCGGTAACCATTATTTAACAAATCTGCATATATCGCTGTCTTTTTCCAGGAGTTGCTGTTTACTATAAATCCGTGTACGAGTAGAACGGGCTTTCCATTACCCCTGCATTCATAATAAATTTTGGCATTATCAAATGAAGAAAGATAACCTGTATCAACAGGGAATCTTGCAGACAGGGAATCTGTTTGTGCATAAGCAGAGCCTGTATACGCAATAATGAGCAAAATAAAAACTGAACGCATGATAATGAGTATTGGGCTATTGAAGATAAGAACATGAATTGTGATACTTAATGATTTTTTTGTGGAATTTATTTAGAGTTGTGTCTAAAGGTAAAATCATCAGGTATGAAAAGAATATTTATTATTATGATTATTATGTGCATTATATGCATATCAGCAGTTGTTAGCGCACAAACGGAAACGAAACCACCACCACCGCCCCCTCCTCCGGAAATTGAAACAACAAAATTTTCAGGAGTAAAAAATTTCCTTGATCGTAATCCTGATATTGCCAAAGTTCATTGGAAGGATCATAATACGATTGTTTTAAAAATGAAAGACCAAACCACCAGGTCTTACAATTTATCTGATGCAGCAATAAGAAAGGAGTTCAGCAATAAATATGGAGATATGCCGGTGCCACCACCACCTCCTCCGCCTCCTCCTCCGCCACCACCGCCTCCGGTTAAGGAAAGTTGAGCCAGGTATTTTGTTTAGCAGAAGTGCGAAGAACAGGTGTTTTAAATTTACTTTTGCATTTACTGCATTCCATGCTATCGCGGTATAGTAATTATACTGAGGAAAGTCCGGACAGCATAGGGCAACGTACCGGTCAACAGCCGGGTCCCGCTTTAAGCGGGAACAGATCAGTGCCACAGAAAATAACCGTCTTGCATCAAGCGGGATAAGGGTGAAAATGTGAGGTAAGGGCTCACAATTTTGCAGGGTAACCTGCGGAATGGGTAAACCTTGCGTGCTGAAATGCTATGTATACCCTGATTTTTCGCCTGCCCGGCGGAATTTCTCCGGAAATATCAGGGAGGGTAAGCAGATAGACCTGGTTAGTAATACCCCGGCCAGATAAATGATAGCACACGACAGAATCCGGCTTACAGGTTTGCAGTAAAAAATTGAAGAGACTGTTTTTGAACAGTCTCTTTTTATTTTATAATAAGCTTCTCGGCTGTTTAAAAATAAAGTGTCAGAAAAACATTTGTAAATATATTTTTACTTATTTTTAACTCGGATTTAAGATGTTCTTAACGAATTTAACGATTGAATACTAAATAGATAGATGAAAATTTAAATCTATTTCCAAATAACTAAACTATTACTGCATATGAAAAAAAATCTCTCCGGATTTCATACAAAATACATTTTATTATTTTTTTCTTACCATCTGTACTATAAAACTACATAGTTGCATACCTATTCCTTGAGCACAAGAATTTAATTTATCAGTAGAAACAAACCAAACCAAATTACACTTATGCAACACGTTCTGCTACAGAAAGTAAAGCATGCCTGTATTGTAGTTATGATATTAAGCATAACTATTACCGGCGTATTTGCGCAATCCATTGCAGTAAGAGGAAAAGTAGCCAATGATAAAGGCGAGCCTCTTGCAAACGCAACTGTCGTAGTAAAGGGTACTAAAAACGGTACAACAACTAACGACGCAGGTGAATTCAGTATTAACGTGCCTTCAACAAAATCTGTGCTTGTTATTTCTGCCATCGGGCATCAAACACAGGATGTTGTTGTTGGTAACCAAACCAGCATTAATATTACAATGCTTTCCGGGGAGGCATCTCAACTGGAATCAGTTGTGGTGGTAGGTTATGCTACACAAAAGAAAGTAACCGTAACCGGAGCGGTAGCTCAGGTAAAAGGTTCGGAGCTCGATAAGTCTCCAAGTATTAATTTATCAAACTCTTTAGCTGGCCGCCTTCCGGGTATTACAGCTGTACAATCAAGTGGTGAGCCGGGTTATGATGGTTCCTCTATTCGTATACGTGGTGTAAACTCTTTTGGAAATAGTGATGCGCTTATTGTAATAGATGGAGTGCCTAACCGCTCAGGCGGTTTGGAGCGCCTTAACCCTGCGGATATTGAAAGCGTATCTGTTTTAAAAGATGCGGCAGCTGCTATTTATGGTTCCCGTGCAGGTAATGGCGTAATATTAATTACCACTAAACGCGGCAAAACCGGTAAACCTACTGTTTCTTATGACTTTAACTACGGTTGGGCTCAACCTACCCGTACACCAAAAATGTCAACAGCACCGGAATATGCAACCATAAGAAATGAACTTACCATATATGATAATGTACCTGCTGCGGAATGGCAGGCGGCATTTGAAGGTTTTAAATCGAATGGCACATATACTACTAATGACAATAAAGTAGTTAATGCTGTTTACACTGAAGATGAAATAACAAAATTCGGAAATGGGTCTGATCCTTTAAAATATCCTAATACCGACTGGTATAAATCTGTATTAAAAACCTGGTCTCCCCAGATTACACAAAACCTTCAACTTACCGGTGGTTCTGAAAATATTAAATATATGGGATCACTTGGGTATACAGATCAGGACGGTTATTATAAAAATTCAGCCACGGGCTATAAGCAATATGACCTCCGTTTAAATGTAGATGCAAAAGTTAACAAATATATTTCTACAAGTTTGGGTATTGCCGCCCGTGAGGAGTATCGCCATTTTCCTAATGGCGGTGGTGCAGGCGATATTTTCAGGATGCTGATGCGTGGTAAACCTACTGAGGTTGCTATTTGGCCAAACGGACTTCCCGGCCCTGATATTGAAAATGGACAAAACCCCGTAGTAATTACAACCGATAAAACTGGTTATATTAAAGATAAAAGAGACTTTTTTCAAACAAATGGAAAAATTGAAATATCTATTCCAGGTGTGGAAGGGTTAAAAGTTACTGGTACAGCCTCTGTGGATAAAAGAGCTACCAGGGTAAAAAACTGGGCACAACCCTGGACTTTATATTACTGGGATGGTTCTTCCTTCGAAGCGGATGGTGTTACTCCTGTACTAAAAGGTTCAGTAAGATCAACATTTTCCGATCCAAGATTAAGAGAAATTTCTTCTCAGGAGTTGGCCGTGAACTTAACCGGCATGATCAATTATGATCATACTTTTGGTTCTGCGCATGCATTTAACTTTATGGCTGGTGTTACCCGCGAAAAAGTAGATGCCGATGGTTTTGATGCATTCAGGAGATATTTTATTTCTCCGGCCATGGAACAATTGTTCGCAGGTGGTTCACTATCCCAGGATATTACTAACGGTGATTATCTATATCAAAGGGCAAGGTTAAGTTATATAGGTCGTGTAGGCTATAACTTTGAAGAAAAATATATCGCTGAATTTTTGTGGAGATATGATGGCTCGTATATGTTTCCCGAAGACAAACGTTTTGGTTTCTTTCCCGGGATATCAGCCGGATGGAGAATTTCTGAAGAAAACTTTTTCAAGAATAATATACAATTTATTACAAACCTGAAATTAAGGGCTTCATGGGGACAAATGGGGGCTGAGCCGTATTTTAATGGCGCTTACCAGGAGTATGCTTTTATTCCTACAATGGGCTTTAACTCATATATTATTAATGGCCAGATAGCTAAAACATTAACCGAGTCTCGTGTGCCCAACTATAATTTCTCGTGGGAAAAGGCCAATAATACAAATATTGGTTTAGACGCGGGTTTTCTTAACAACAAATTGCAATTGGAGTTAGATTTCTTTTATAACAAACGTTCTAATATCCTTCAGCAGTTAACCGGTACCACAACCGCAAGTTCTGGTATAATCAGTAAGCTTCCGCCGGTTAACTATGGGCAAATGAGCAATAGGGGATGGGAATTTAAACTGTCTTATAATAACCGTGCAGGCGACTTCTCCTATAATGTTAGTGTGAACGGAGGTTATGCAAGAAATAAAATACTGGATTGGAATGAAACACCAGGCTTGCCTGAATATCAAAAAACAACCGGGCGTGCATACAACGGGTTCCTTGCGTACCAGTATGATGGTGTGTTTGCAACCGCAAAAGATATTGCCGATAACACCATAGACTACAGTAATATTACCGGTAATATTTTACCCGGCGATATGAAGATTAAAGATATCGGCGGCCCTGATGGGGTGCCTGATGGAAAGATCACATCAGACGACCAGGTTCGTTCTGATAGAACAAATATTCCACGCTTTACAGGCGGTTTAAACATCGGGCTGCAGTATAAAAGCTTTGATGTATCTATCCTGTTCCAGGGTGCTATGGGCGGTTTGCAGTTTATTGGCAGAACTGAATCGGGTGATATTGGAAACTTCCTCCAGTATTCGTACGACCATCGGTGGACAATTGATAATCCAAGCAGTGTTGACCCACGGTTAACGAACCGCCAGAATCGTTATTACACCGGAGGCGCTGCATGGAATAAT
Organism: Agriterribacter sp.; assembly: GCA_047601125.1. Taxonomy (GTDB): domain Bacteria; phylum Bacteroidota; class Bacteroidia; order Chitinophagales; family Chitinophagaceae; genus Agriterribacter. Next base: position 77,246 of record JASGJY010000001.1, read on the forward strand.
ACATATTTTATAAAGAGCAATAATTATGTAAGGTTAAAAACTATTGAAATTGGTTATTCCTTAGCGCCGGAAATTAGCAGCAAGGTTGGCATCAGTAATTTAAGAGTGTATGTTAGCGGACTAAATGTGTTTACTTTCTTCGACAAAATCAAAATATGGGATCCGGAAGCAACAACACAGGATGGTAAATATTATCCGCAATCAAGAATCTTAAGTTTAGGCGCTAGAGTAACCTTTTAAAAACGATGACGATGAAAAAAAATATTAATAAATTTTATACATCTTTATTGCTGGGGCTTGTCGTTATGACATCGTGTAATAAAGATTTTATGAACCTTGACCCCCTGAATCAAATAACCGCAGATCAAACCTGGAAGGATGGTGCATTGAGCACAGCTTTTGTAACAGGTATATATGGAGGCGGCTTGTACCAGGGAGGATTTAGCGAACAAATGAATGCATCTTTAACGGATGAAGCTGTATTTACCCATACCGGTCGTAGCATTAATACTGTTAACGAAGGAAGTTTAAGCCCTTCAAACCTGGGATGGATAGACGCTACTTATGGTTGGCAGGCAATGTATGACCAAATCCGCGCCTGTAATCTTGTAATAAATAATCTTTCTCCGGATAATTCTTATATAGATGCTGCGGTTAAAGATCGCCTTAAGGGTGAAGCATATTTTTTACGTGCTTACTTTTACCAGCAACTGCTCAGGTATTATGGCGGTGTTCCGTTGATAGATGGAACTTATAATCTGACAGATGATTTTACTAAGGACAGGAGCAGTTATACTGATTGCGTGAACTTTATAGTTGACGATTGCGACAGTGCTGCTTTATTGCTTAATGGTTTATCTATGGAAACTGGTAGAGCTTCCAAACTTGCCGCTCAGGCCCTTAAATCAAGGGTTTTAATATATGCAGCAAGCGATTTGCACGATGAGCCTACCGCAAAAACAAAAGCAGCTGATGTTTTCGGCAGCTATGCGCATCCTGAAGTATTGTTTTATACTACCGGAGACCGCCAGGCACGCTGGACAGCAGCCCGTGATGCCGCTAAAGCTGTGGTTGATGCAGGCTCAGGATATAAACTCAATCTTACTGCACCTGTTTCCGGCAGCGAGGGTACGGCTAACTATATAGCTTTATCTATGGGGGGAGGAAGCGCTGATAAAAGTATTGACGCTTCAGCTTCAACAGAGTTGATTTTTTCAAGGTATTTTATTGCAGATAAAGATGAGGGCGGCAGAACTATGGGGCTTTACAACGGGCCTAATGGTTACCACTGCTGGGCTGGTAATACGCCTATAGGATTACTGGTTGATGATTATGAAATGATGGATGGTTCAGCTGCACGTCCGTTTGATTGGAATAATGCTTCTGATAAAGCAAAACCTTATGTAAACCGTGACCCTCGTATGTATGCAACAATTATGTATGATGGAGCAGACTGGAAGCCCAGGAACAAAATATCCGGCGATGTTGACCCTGCCAATCAAATACAAACAGGAGAATATGATTTGATGGATGGCGGCAGCCTGATAGCCTTTAAAGGGCTTGATACCAGGAGCAGCTCAATTGAAGACTGGAACGGAAGCCGTTCGGGTTACTATATGCGCAAGTTTATTGACCCCAACCCAGACCTGGTTGACAATAAAGACCGCCAAACTATCCCCTGGCCTTTCCTGCGTTATACTGAGGCTGTATTTAATTATATAGAAGCTTCTATTGAATTAAATGAACTGGCTGAAGCAACTTTATGGTTGAACCGCATACGTTTCCGTGCTGGTATGCCCGCAATAACTGAAACAACCCAGAGTGCCATAAGGGAGCGGTACAGAATGGAAAAGAGAATTGAAATGGCATTTGAAGAACAAAGGTATAGCGATGCCCGCAGGTGGATGATTGCCCCGGCAACACTGGGCAGAAAAATTACCTTCATTAATGTAGTTGGTAAATTTAAACCCGGTAAGCAAATGTCTAAGCCATATCATCATGATGAAACCATCTACAACTACACATATACTAATGTGGTAGATAATGCGCACGAAAATCGTCAATGGCTGAATAAAATGTATTACAGGGCATTCGATATAAATGAAACGAGGAAAAATACCGGTTTGTGGCAGAACCCCGGCTACGAATAAATAATGCTTTTCAGTTTTGTTCTTAAAAAATTTATGCCGGCCCCTGCCGGCATAAATTTTTTAAAGCCATATTAAAATCATATTTTTCAAACATGAAATTAGCTACTTTACCAGCTGCTTCTTTGATAATTCTTACATTATACTCCTGCAAAAATGCTGTGCCGGATAATCCTTCACAACATCCTGCCGGTGAAAACGCTTTATTCAAATTGCTTTCGCCTCAACAAACCAATATATCTTTTACCAATATAATAGAAGAAGGGCTTAATCAAAATGTGTTGATGTATGAATATTTCTATAATGGGGGCGGTGTGGCCGTGGGAGATATTAACGGAGATGGGTTGGCTGACATTTATTTTTCAGGAAATACTGTAGATAACAAATTATATCTCAACAAAGGCGATATGACTTTTGAAGATATAACCGATAAAGCAGGTGTTGCCGGCAGGCAGGGCCCATGGAAAACAGGCGTTACAATGGCCGATGTAAATGGCGACGGGCTGCCTGATATATATGCCTGTTATTCCGGCAGACTAAAGGGAAATAAAAGAGTTAACCAGCTTTTTATTAATAAAGGTAAAAATGCGCAGGGCATTCCTTATTTTAAAGATGAAGCTGCAGCATATGGTCTGGCAGATTCTTCATACAGCACCCAGGGGTTTTTCTTTGACTACGACAGGGACGGTGATCTCGATATGCTTTTATTGAATCATAATCCATCGTCATTGCCTGTGCTCGACGAGTCAGCTACAATGAATATACTCAATCAAACTGATCCTGAAATAGGAATAAAATTATACCGTAATGATAAAAATGTTTTTAAAAATATAACTTCTGAATCGTATATCAACAGTTCTGCACTTACTTATGGCCTTGGTGCCGGTATAGCAGATATTAATGGCGATGGATGGCCGGATATTTATATCTGCAATGATTATACCGTACCTGATTATTTATACATTAACAATCATAATGGCACTTTTACCGATATAAAGAAAAATGCATTAGGCCATACTACTCATTTTGGAATGGGCAACGATGTTGCTGACATTAATAATGACGGATTTCCGGATATTATAACGCTTGACATGTTGCCTGAAGATAACCGGCGGCAGAAAATGCTGATGGCCCCTGATAACTACGAAAAGTATGAGCTGATGCTGCGCAGCGGATTTTACTACCAGTATATGCGTAATATGCTGCAGGTAAATAATGGTAATGGCACATTCAGTGAAACGGGGCAGTTGTCAGGAATTTCCAATACAGATTGGAGCTGGGCTCCCCTGGTTGCAGATTATGATAACGACGGCTTAAAAGATATTTTTGTTACAAACGGTTTTGCAAGGGATTATACTGACATGGATTTTCTGAAATTTATGGGTGATTATGTTCAGAATAACAACAAGGATATAAGAAGGCAAAATGTTTTGGACCTGGTTAAGCAAATTCCTTCGTCGGATGTGAAGAACTATATGTTCAAAAATACTGACGGCTTGATATTTAAAAATGTTAGCGCTGACTGGGGTTTTGATAGTATATCTAACAGTAACGGTGGGGTATATGCTGATCTTGATAATGATGGTGCGCTTGATATTGTGGTAAATAATATAAACAAACCTGCTTTCATTTATCACAATCTCAGCGCTCAAAAATTAAAGCATACATTCCTGCAGGTTAAGCTGGAAGGTGATGCATTCAATACCCAGGGAATAGGCGCGAAAATAAGTTTGCACACTAAAGGCAAGGTTCAATACCGCGAGCAGATGCCGGCAAGAGGATACCAGTCATCTGTTTCCCCCATTCTCCATTTCGGGTTGGGTACCGATGATATTATTGATACGCTTAGTATTATTTGGCTTAGCGGTAAAATGCAATTGCTTACTAATATTAAAGCTAACCAGCTTATTACTCTAAAAGAAACTGAAGCGAATAATAAATACACAGCGCCTAAAATGCCAGCAGCGGTATTTGAAGAGGTAAAAGCACCTGTTGCATTTGAACATGCGGCTAATAATTTAAACGATTTTAAACGCCAACCCCTGATGGTTAATCCAATGTCATTCTTTGGACCGTGTATGATAAATGCTGATATTAATGGCGATGGCAGGGAAGATATTTTTGTTGGAGGCGCAACCGGGCAAAGCGCTGCTATATATATTCAGCAAAAAAACGGACAGTTTGCATTGCGGCAACAGCCTGCTTTTGAAGCCGATAAAATTTGCGAAGATGCTGATGCCGCTTTTTTTGATGCCGATGGCAATGGAACGATTGATTTGTATATAGCCAGCGGTGGCTATCACAATTTTACAGAAAATGATTCGCGATTACAGGACAGGTTATACCTGAATGACGGGACAGGAAATTTTTCTAAATCTGCCAATGCATTACCCCAAATGCAGGTAAGTAAAAGTTGTGTAAGAGTAGCCGATATTAATGGAGATTCGAAACCTGATCTGTTTGTAGGAGGGCGTGTTATCCCGGGCAGATATCCCGAGGTGCCACGCAGCTTTATTCTTATTAATGATGGTAAAGGTAATTTCAGCGATCAAACAAAAACTATATCACCTGACCTGGATAAACCGGGTATGATAGCAGACGCGGTATTTACCGATATGAATAATGATAAAAAACCGGATTTGATAATAGCAGGTGAATGGATGCCAGTTAAAATTTTTATTAATAACAGCAACACTAAACTGGAAGATAAAACAGCTTCGTATTTTGATAAACCCGTAAATGGCTGGTGGAACAAATTAGCTGTAGCTGATATAAACGGAGATGGGAAGCAAGATATTATTGCAGGAAATGAAGGATTGAACACGCAATGTAAGGCAAGTGATGATCAACCTGCTGAAATCTATTTTAAAGATTTTGATGATAATGGCTCCGTAGACCCGATCTTCTGCTTTTATATTCAGCATAAGAGTTATCCTTATGTAACAAGAGATGAATTACTCGATCAGATGTCGAGTATGCGCACCCGTTATACTGACTATAAAGGATATGCTGATAAAACGGTTACGGATATTTTTAAAGCTGATGAACTCGCAAATGCGGGTCATTTAAAAGCAGACCGTTTGGAAACCACTTATTTTGAATCCGGCACGGACGGGAAACTTCATATAAAAACTTTGCCGGTGCAGGTTCAGCAATCACCTGTATTTACAATAACAGTGCTTGATTACAATAAAGACGGGAAAACTGATTTGCTTTTTTGCGGAAATATTAATCGTTCAAGATTGCGTTTTGGAAAATCAGATGCTAACTATGGCATTTTACTGCAGGGTGATGGTAAAGGAAATTTTGAGTATGTACCTCAGTGGAAATCAGGGTTTAAATTATGGGGTGATGTAAGGAGCGTAATGCCGGTAAATAATATGTTGCTTTTTGGCATTAATCAAAAAACTGTAACAGCATACAAATTAAAATAGAAAATGATCAGGCAGTATTTTTTTTTAATGGCAATAATGATTGTTTTTGGCTGTACAAAAAAGCAAAAGCATACATCTGATCTTAAAAATAAAGATATATCAGCGTTAATAGGAGAGATGTCATCATTGATGATACATGATGTTACCAATCCTCCGTTAGCAGCGCGTTTTTTCAGTTATGCGTGTTTAGCAGGTTATGAGGTAGTGTCTCAAAACGATACCGCATTTCGGTCGATGCATGGTATTGTAAAGGAATATCCCTCCCTAAAAAAACCTGTTATAGAAGGTTATGATTATCCGTTAGCTGCATTACTGGCAATGACAGAAACAGCTAAAAAAATGCAACCCTCCGGTACTCAGTTGGCTAACTTTGAAAAAAAGATCATTGATTCACTTAAAAGAAACGGGCTGGAGGAAGATGTTGTGAAGCAATCACAGCAATACGCCCAGGCAATTAGTAAGGTTATTCTTGCTTATGCAAAATCAGATGGATATTATAAGATCAGCAACCTGCCGCGGTATACTCCTTTAAATGGAGAACAGTATTGGTACCCAACCCCACCGGGATATTTTCCCGCGGTTGAACCTTATTTTACATCCGTACGTTCTTTCTTTCTCGATTCTTCTGACCAGTTTGCGCCACCACAACCAACGCCTTATTCGCGAGACAAAAATTCGGCTTTTTATAAAATGCTTTATAATAATTATAAGCAAGGTGAGAGTGACCTCTCCGATGAACATCGTTTAATTGCGGCATATTGGGATTGTAATCCATTTGCCATGCAGGACGGAGGCCACCTGATGGTTGGATTAAAAAAAATTTCTCCCGGCGCTCACTGGCTCGGCATTACAGGTATTGCATGCAGGAATGCTAAAAAAACATTCAATGAAACCATGCTTATTCATGCTTTGGTGGCAATGGGTTTAATGGATAGTTTTATCGGCTGCTGGAATGAAAAATACACCAGCAATCGTGTTCGCCCCGAAACGGCAATACGAAACATTATCGATCCGCACTGGAAACCTTTATTGCAAACACCGCCGTTTCCTGAATACCTGAGCGGGCATTCATGTATTTCCGCTACTTCTCAGGTAATTCTTACAAAATGCATTGGTGATAATTTTGCTTTTACTGATACAATGGAAGTAAAGTTTGGCTTACCACGCCGCAATTTTACTTCTTTTCAGCAAGCGGCAAAAGAGGCAGCCATCTCCCGTTTTTATGGAGGTATTCATTATATGGATGCTATTGACAATGGTTTTGTGCAGGGGGTAAAAACAGGGGAATGGGTGTTATCTAAATCAAGTGACCTCTTTTGAATCAAACGTTTGCGTGATCTCCAATCAATTTTATTGGTATTTTAGTGTTCTTATCACTAAACTTCTCATAAGCAAACATGAAATCAAAACAAAAAAACTCCCGGCGCCTGTTTTTAAAAAATACAATGGGCGCACTGGCGGCATTTACTATTGTACCGCGGCATGTATTAGGTGGTCAGGGATATCTTGCACCCAGCGATACGCTTACAAAAGCAATTGTTGGCGTAGGCGGTATGGGGCGCGGGCACATACCTTATGCCGGCACCAAAGTGGTAGCCGTATGCGATGTTGATACAAGACATATTCAACTGGCGCTTGACGCAATGGCTGGAGGAAAAGGTGTAAAAACGTTTAGAGATTACCGTGAGTTGATCACGCTTCCGGAAGTTGATATAGTGCACGTAGCTACTCCGCCGCACTGGCATGGTATTATAGCCGCTGATGCCGCAAGAGCGGGCAAAGATATCTGGTGTGAAAAACCAATGACAAGAACAATAGGTGAAGGCAAACGCCTTGTGGAAGCGGTGCAACAACACGGAAGAATATTCAGGCTGAATACATGGTTTAGGTTTGAAGATAATTTTTATGGCATGAACACTACTGTTAAGCCCATTAAAAAACTGGTGGAAAGCGGTATGCTGGGTTGGCCTTTGAAAGTTACGGTTAGTAAACACACCGGTTTTGACTGGAAATTTTATTGGGTTGGTAAAACACACCTGGAACCGGAAACCATTCCTGCAGAGCTGGACTATGAAATGTGGTTAGGTCCGGCGCCATATAAGCCATACAACGCACATCGTGTACATACTACATTCCGCGGTTACTGGGATTATGATGGCGGAGGCTTGGGTGATATGGGGCAGCACTATATTGATCCTGTTCAATACTTTTTAGGTAAAGATGATACCAGCCCGGTATCAGTTGAAGTAGATGCGCCGCAACAACATGATGATGCGGTTGGAACATGGCGTAAGATCACCTATACATATGCAGATGGTTGCCAGATCATACTCGACGGCGCCGGCACCGAGGAAAAAGCGGCTTATATAGAAGGCCCGAAAGGAAAAGTTTATAAGGGATTCAAATGCGATATTCCAGATTTTGAAAGAAAGCTTGCCGCATTTCCTGATCCTGAACCGCAGGTTACCGATTTTGTTGATGCAGTTAAGAACAGGAAAAAATTTGCATTGAATGAATCAAACGGACATCGCTCATGCACTATTGTAAATATGGGGAAAATCGCTTTGCAATTGGGGCGCAGTCTCAAATTCGATCCTGTTAAGCAGGAGTTTATTGACGATGAAGGCGCAAACCGTTTGTTGAACCCGCCATTGCGTGCGCCATGGTTTATTTAATTGCAATTGATATAAAATACATTTTGTAACCGAACGATAATAATTACATCTTTCATGCTACGTAAACTTTTATGCTTTATTATAAGCTGTGCTGTATATGTTTCGCTGAATGCGCAAACAGATGACAACAGGACCATACCTACCAAAATTGCCGATCTTCTTGCAAAAAACCCTGCTGAAGACGCTAAGCAACTAAGGGCAAATGCCGAAGCGGTAGCTAACCTTGGAGAAAACGGTATTGTGGAACTTGTTGCCGGGTTAAATGCGGGTGGCGATGATACACGCCTGCATTATGCTATTAATGGATTTTCATATTATGCCACGCAAAAGGAAAATGAAAGCTGGCGTGCGTTTGCCGTAAAAGCATATGGCCAGGCGCTTTCAAAACTTACCAATAAAGAAGCGCAGTTGTTTATCATTACACAACTGGAGCATGTTGGTAAAGATGATGCTGTTGCTTTTCTTGAACCATTTTTAAAAGACGAGCGTTTATCAGATGCCGCCTCAAGAGCGCTGGCTGCTATTAATACAGAAGCGTCAAATAAGGCATTGCTGCAGGCTTCAAACAGCGCTAACGGCAACGCGCAGTTGTCTATCGTGCAGGCGCTGGGCTATACCAGGTATGCAGGTGCTTTATCTGCACTTTCAGGCTTTGCGGCATCAGGCGATCAGAAGTTAACTAAAGTAGCATTACACGCAATTGCTGAAATAGCAGATCCGTCTTCTGCTAAAATACTTGCAGATGCTGCAGCTAAAAGCAATTATGGATATGATGTTACTAATGCAACGTCTTCTTATCTTTTTTTCCTTAATCAATTATCGGCAAAAGGTAACACTGGTATTGCGGCAAAAGCTGCAAAGCAATTACTCAAAAAAGCTGTAGCCGATAACCAGGTTCAAACTCGTATAGCCGCATTAAAATTATTGTCGGGCATACAGGACGATAATAATACGAAGCTGCTTACTGATGCTATGAAAGATAAGAATGCGCAGTATCGTGAAGCGGCGTTATCATTTGCGCAATCTAACCTTAACACCGGCAGTATAGAAGAGTGGTTAAAAGCATTTAATAAATCAGGCGCCCCGGTTAAATCGGAGATCATAAAAATGTTTGGCAATAACAAGGTTGCTGCCGCTTTGCCTGTGGTATTGCAATCGCTGCAAAGTAATGACGCGTCAGTAAAACTTGCTGCAATTGCAGCGGCTGGCAAAATAGGGCATCAGGAATCTTTGCCTGCATTACTGGCATTGTTAAAAACGGCTGATACTGCAGATGCAGCTGCTGTTAAAACAGCATTATTATCGCTCAAAGGAGAAACTGTTACAGAAAAAACTGGTGATGCGCTTGCAGATGCATCTCCGGCGGGGAAAGCTGCTATAATAGATGTTTTAGGTGCAAGGCGCGATGATAAAAAACTAAAAGATATAATAAGTTTGATGAACAGTGCGGATCCTTTGATAAGCAGATCTGCAAGAAATGCGGTGAAGCAAATCGGATCACCCAGGCAGGTTACACAGTTAAATCCTTTGTTATTAGCTGCATCAAATACACAGGACATTACCGATATCCAGGATGGAATGATAGCAGGGGTTTCTTCATTTACAAAAGAGGAGCAACGTACAAAGTTGGTATTAGAGCATATGAAAAGGGCGCCGGATGATAAGAAGTACCTGTACTACCGTATAATGTCTGGCGTTGGTGGTAATGAAGCGTTATCAACTGTAGCAGGTTCTTTTGCTTCTGGTAATGATGCAGCAAAAAAAGCAGTGATTGACGCGCTGTCTGAATGGAAGGACGGTGAAGCCACCACACAAATATACCAGGTATTGCAGCAGTCGGCACAAAGCAGTTTTACAAAAAATGCTGTTGCTGCATTTATAAAACAGATCCGGGCATCAGATAATACAGGAGATAACAAGCTGATCATGTTGCGCAACGCAATGGAATATACGCAGGATGCAGATCAGAAGAATCAGATATTAAGCGAAGTTGAAAAATGTAAAACTTTTCCTGCACTGTTATATGCCGGTAAATTTTTAGATGATCCTGCTCTGCAACAAAGGGCAGCATCTGCCGTAATGAATATTGCATTGGGCGATAAGTCAATATATGGCGATAATGTAAAAGCGTTGCTTGAAAAAACAATTACTGTTTTAAAAGGCTCAGAAAGCGAGTATCAGAAGGAAGCTATACGTAAGCATATTGCTGCAATGCCACAGGAAGTTGGCTTTATACCTTTGTTCAACGGCAAAGATTTAACAGGCTGGAAAGGCTTGGTTGCTGACCCGGTTAAGCGCGCTAAAATGGATGCTAAAACATTAGCAAAAGAACAGGCAAAGGCAGATGAGGTAATGCGCGAAGGCTGGGGCGTGAAAGATGGTTTGCTGGTGTTTAACGGGCATGGAAATAATCTCTGCACGGAAAAAAAATATGGCGATTTTGAAATGTATGTTGACTGGAAAATCACAAAAGATGGCGATGCGGGTATTTATTTAAGAGGAACGCCGCAGGTGCAGATATGGGATACCTCCCGTGTGGATGTAGGCGCGCAGGTTGGATCCGGCGGATTATATAATAACCAAAAGAATGAAAGTAAACCACTTGTATTGGCTGATAATGCCATTGGCGATTGGAATACCTTTTATATTAAGATGGTTGGAGACCTGGTAACCGTTTATTTAAATGGTAAGATTGTAGTTAATGGAGTGCCGTTAGAAAATTATTGGGATCGCAGCATTCCAATTTTTTCTGAAGAGCAGATTGAACTGCAGGCGCACGGCACTTATGTAGCATACAGGGATATTTATATAAGAGAAATACCCCGCCCCAAACCTTACACGCTTACTGAAGAAGAAAAGAAAGAAGGTTATAAAATATTATTTGATGGTACTAACCTGCACGAATGGACCGGTAATAAAACCGCTTATACCATTGAAGATGGCGCAATAGCGGTTTATCCCAAAAGGGGTGGTAACGGTAACCTGTACACAAATGATGAGTATGGTGATTTTATTTACCGGTTTGAATTTAAGCTTACACCAGGCGCTAATAACGGCGTAGGTATACGCGCACCCTTAAAAGGCGATGCCGCTTATGAAGGTATGGAAATACAGGTGCTGGATAATGAAGCTGATATTTATAAGAATCTTCAACCTTACCAATATCACGGTTCAGTATATGGTATTATCCCTGCAAAGCGTGGCTTTCTTAAACCGGTAGGAGAGTGGAATGTAGAAGAGATACAGGCAACAGGTAACAGGATAAGAGTAACGCTTAACGGAACTGTTATTGTAGATGGTGATATTGCTGAAGCAACTAAAAACGGAACACCAGATCACAGGGAGCATCCCGGTTTATTTAATAAAACAGGGCATATAGGTTTCCTGGGACACGGAGATATTTTGTATTTCAGAAATATCAGGATAAAAGATCTGAGCAAAAAGAAATAGTATACTTAGGCATTATTAAGATAACAGAGGCTGCCTTATAAGCAGCCTCTGTTTAGCTTACAGCTTCTCTTAATTTTAATAATTTTTTCAGCAAATCTTCAAGCAGGTTGAGCCTGAGCATATTAGCGCCATCACTTTTGGCTACTGCTGGGTTGGGGTGTGTTTCAATAAACAACCCGTCTGCACCCGTGGCAATAGCGGCTTTGGCTATTGTTTCAATTAATTGGGGATTACCTCCTGTAACTCCTGAAGTTTGATTGGGCTGTTGTAATGAATGTGTACAATCCATTACTACGGGAACGCCATGTTCTTTCATCCAGGGAATGTTACGGTAGTCAACTACCAGGTCCTGGTAACCGAAAGTAGTGCCTCTTTCAGTAAGGAGGATTTTATTATTACCGGCTTTTCGTATTTTTTCAACTGCAAATTTCATTGCCGGACCGCTCAGGAACTGCCCTTTTTTTACGTTCACTATTTTGCCGGTTTCTGCTGCTGCAATAAGTAAATCAGTTTGCCTGCATAAAAATGCAGGTATCTGTAATATATCAACATATTTTGCAGCAGATGCTGCTTCATCATATGCGTGAATATCTGATGTTGTGGGCAATGAAAATTTTTCTCCTGTTTTTTTTACAAGTTCCAATGCGTTTTCATCACCTATGCCAGTAAACGAAGTTGCGCTGGTGCGGTTTGCTTTTTTGTACGAAGCTTTAAATACATAAGGTATACCGAGTTTTTTGCAGATGCCTGAAACATATTCAGCTACTTCGCTAATCAATGTTTCACTTTCTACAACGCATGGCCCTGCAATAAGAAAAAAACTTTTGTCATTATAAGTCTGACCCTTAAACAGGTCTTTTAAAAATTGTTCCATACGGCAAAGATAATGGGCTTTGGGTAAGGGGTAGTGAGCGACTAGCTGCCGCCCATAGCTGGAAGCTGATTGTCCACAGCCTATCTGATCATTTTTTCTGTTTCAGAGAAGCACGGACTTTTTTAACAAAGAATTCTGTAACGCCGGCAAAACCGGCGATTTCAGATACCGAAAATTTTCCTGCAGTCAGGAGATTTTGAATAAACTCGCGACTCTTTTTTTCAATACCTTTTTCAATACCTTTTTCAATGCCTTTTTCAATGCCTTCTTCAATACCTTTTTTTCTTCCTTTTTCTATATAAATATCTAATGTGCTCATAACTGTTTTCTTTATGGGTTCCGGTAACGAATTTAATACTTTTTCTTCTTTCAGATCGCCCCGGCTGTACAGGTAAATGATAAAACCCTTTTGAAGTTCTTTTGGCCCTGTTGATGCCAATAGCAACAAGTTTACTGCATTATTTCCTAACCATTCCTTTTCAAAGCCATGCTTTAAAGCCAGAAACGAAGCAGCTAAAAACTTATTATTCAGTCGAGCTATGGCTTCATCGTTTAAAACGCCCAGGTTATTATAAACATATTCAAAGTTGGGTATATATTGCTGCCATTCCTCTGCTGTTTCTTCAAAAAGGTCTGCAAGTGTTCTATACTGCCATTTGCCTTTGCCGTGGTAAAGCAGTACCGGAATAACAAGCGACAAAGGCTCTTTATTGGCTGCCTGCTTTTGCAAAGCTGAAAAAACATAGCCTCCTATTTGTATTGGGCTGTATATATCCGGAAAACTTTTATGCTCTACCAGCAGGCAAACTTTTACGGCTTTTTTGCCGCCCTTCCGCAGACAGGCGTACACGATATCGCTCATGCTTTTCTGCAACTCCTCCGACAGGTAAGTGTCTGGCAGTTGTTGCAGGCTGCTGAAATCCAATTGCCTGCTGATGGCTGCGGGCAGGTAGCTTTTAAAATAAGCTGCCGCCATTTTTTTATTAGATAAAATATTTCGGATAAAATTGTCGTGTATGGAAGCATCGTTACGCACCTGTTGAATAATTTATTAATTCTGAAGATAACTGTTTTCCTGCTTAGCAATATTTGTTGGTTACTGGTTTCAAGTTACAGGCACAAGATAGCCTCCTGCCAGCCTTTTTTCTTATCATTTACCTTACACCCCTTCATCTCCTGCCTCCTTCCTATTTACTCTCCCTGAATTTCTTAGGCGATGTACCCATGATCTGTTTGAATGATCTTGAAAAACTGTACTGATCTGTATACCCCATTTCTTCTGCAATTTGTTTGATTGGCATTTTAGATACTTTTAATAACTGGCTTGCTTTCTGGATTTTTAAGGAAGTATATAAATGAATTGGAGAATAATGTGTTTTTTGTTTAAACAATGCAGATAAATACGAAGCAGATACACAGGCTTTTTTTGCTAATTCATCAAGTGTGAGATTTTCATGCAGGTGCTCCTTCATTATAATTATACAACGTTCAATAATATTGTCAACACCCTTCTTCATATAATTGAACACAGTAAGCGTAAACGTACCTAAAAAACTATAAAACCGAAAATTGGCATAGAGGAGATTTTCAAGATTATCCATTAATTCAAGATGGTGCATAATATCCCTGAACTGGGCCATGCGGCCTACCAGCGGGGGAGTGGTATGCTCTATTTTTTTATCGCGAAGCAAATAATTATACATGGCTTCACCTATAGCCCCGTTGAATTTTACGAAATATAAACTCCAGGGTTGCGTATCATCCGTGCCGAGCTGAAAATCTGTTTTTTTAGGTAAAACAATAAAATGATTTGCTTTAAGCGCATGTTTTTTATTAGCTATTTTGTACCAGCCCTTGCCACCAACACAATATACCAACACATAATCAATATTGCTTTTCAGCACATCTCTTCCAAAATAGGTTTGCTCATCATAAAATCCTATCTCTGTAATGTATAAATTTTTACCAATAAGATGATTATCGAGTTTACTGCGCATTCTTGCGGGAAGTACCCAGGGTTGGTGGGCTGTAATTGGCTCTAACAGGGGCTTTTGCTGCATGGTACGTTTACAATTTCCAGGTATTAATACAATCAAAAATAACATTAATTGTAAACTTCAATAATAATTTATGCTATTCTTTTTATAACAATTAACATTGCTTTCATTTTAAATTTGAATAATCTTTGAACGGCTACGATTTAAAATACTGAAACATAACTGATGCAACATTTGCCCCTGATTGATTTGCTTGTAATTGGAGTTTATTTGCTGAGTATGGTGCTTGTAGGTGTATATTTTTCCAGGAAAAATAAGAATGCAAACCAGTTTACAACCGCTTCGGGTAATATCCCCGGCTGGGCCTTAGGGCTTTCTTTCTACGCCACTTTTTTAAGCAGTAACACTTTTTTGGGTGTGCCGGGCAAAGCATTTGGCGGTAACTGGAATTCTTTTGTATTCAGTTTATCCATGCCTGTAGCTGCGTATTTTTCAGCAAAGTATTTTGTGCCATTTTACAGGAAGAGTGGAGAAGTAAGCGCCTACACACATCTTGAACATCGTTTTGGCGCGTGGGCAAGAACTTATGCAATGGTGTGTTTTATGCTTACGCAGCTAACAAGAATGGGTTCTATATTTTTTGGTATTGCGCTGACACTACAAGCGCTTACCGGCATTGATATGAAAACCATTATGATCGTTACCGGTATTTGTATAATAGTTTATACCGTAATGGGCGGCATGGAAGCTGTTATATGGACGGAGGTAGTGCAGGCAATTATAAAAACCATCGGCGCGTTTGCAGTTTTGTATATTGTTTTCAGCGAAATGAAAGGCGGTATAGCTGATATTTACCGCGTAGGTATGGCGGATAATAAATTCAGTCTCGGCAGTTATAGTTTTACTGATTTCAGTACGGCTACCTTCTGGGTTATCTTTTTGTATGGTTTTTTTATCAACCTTAATAATTTCGGTATGGACCAAAACTATGTGCAACGTTATCATACTGCACGTACCGAAAAAGAAGCTGCAAAAAGTATATGGTTGTGTGTATACTGGTACGTGCCTGTTTCATTGCTTTTCTTTATAATAGGTTCTGCGTTGTATGCCTATTTCAGCCAGCACCCTGAATTGTTATTAACGATAAAGCAGCAGGTAGCATCGGAAAAAAATGTTGATATCAATAGTTTGACGCCTGCCGATTATGGCGATAAAGTTTTGCCTTATTTTATGGTACTAAAAGTACCAAAAGGATTGCTCGGTTTGATTATAGCAGCCATACTATCAGCGGCAATGAGCTCTATCAGCAGCGGAATGAACAGTTGTGCAACTGTATTTCTTAAAGATATTTATCAAAGGTATATAAACCCAAATCCGGGTCCTAAAAAAGAAATGACCATCCTGTATACCGTTACAGCACTTACAGGTATAATAGCTATTGCATTTGGCATTGCCATTATTGGAGTTAAGAGTATACTTGATCTGTGGTGGGAGTTGGCCGGCATTTTCGCAGGGGGTATGCTGGGGCTTTTTCTTTTAGGCATTATTGTAAAAAAGGCGCAAAATGCTGAAGCAGTAACTGCAACAATGATTGGTATACTTGTCATTCTGTGGATGTCTCTTTCAAAATATTTTCCTCCCGAACTTGCGCATTTAAAAAGCCCTATGCATGTGAATATGATCATAGTAATTGGTACACTAACCATTTTCCTGGCAGGGCTTCTTTTAACGAAATTGAAACGGAGGTGAGTATATAAATAGCTGCTGCATCCTCTATTCACTAAACCTTACCATACTTTAAAAACGTAACAGATCATATGCCCAAAAAATTTGTCCCCGTAATGTTAACGCCTTTTACACCGCAGGCGGATATTGACTTTGATGTATTGGAAAGGCTTATTGATTTTTATCTTGCATCGGGCGTTAAGGGATTGTTTGCTAACTGTCTTTCAAGTGAAATGTATAGTTTGAATGAAGAAGAACGTATAAAACTTACCAAAGCCGTGGTGGATCATGTTGACGGAAGAGTGCCGGTTGTAGCTACAGGCTCTTTTGGATTAACTATAGAAGAAAAGGCTGAGTTTACAAAAAAGATATACGATACAGGTATTGAAGCGGTAGTGCTGATCACCTCTCATTATGCTAAAACCGAGGAAGCTGATGATGTGCTGTTAAGTAATTTTGAAAAGATGTTATCATTAACAGGAGATATCCCATTGGGGTTGTATGAATGTCCTGTTCCGTATAAACGTGTACTTGGTGCGCAAATGCTGAAAACATTAGTAGATACCGGTCGCATGTTATATCATAAAGACACCTGTTGCGATGAGCAACTGGTTGCTGAAAAACTACAGGCCATTAAAGGAAGCAAAATGCAGTTTTTTGATGCACATACTCCTAATGCGGTATCATCAATGAAAGCCGGGGCAGATGGCATGTCTGCCATTGCCGGAAACTTTTATCCTGAAGTAATGTGCTGGCTGTGCGATAATGTAAACAATCCGGCGAAACAGGAAGAGGTGAAATGGTTACAGCAGGAATTGACAAAAGGAGATATACCTGTTCATACCGCCTACCCCATGAGTGCAAAATTCTTTCTTCAATTGAGGGGATTGCCTGTGCACACCATCAGCAGATCGCATGCGTTAGAGCCAACGCCTGCTGAAAGAGCAAATCTTGACAAATTATTGCAAACAATGAAGATGTGGTGTGATAAGCTGGGGATTAAAGAAAAGATTTACGAAAGCGTGATGTAAGCAAAGATGAAAAGCGGGTAGTGAAACGACAGCTATAAGAAACTCACATTTATCTTCTACCGGAACAGTAAATAAACAGATAGATAGCTAATACCATACTTGTTATCCATAATCATTAATGATGACCATATTAAAATTTTTACCGCTGATATTATTGCCTGTTGCAGGATATCTAATTTTTTCGCCTGTAAAAAACCAGGATTTGAAAGAAGAAAATATTATGTTGAAAGCAGAAAAGCAAAGAGCTTTTACAACCGGATATTTTTTTGAGCAGGATAAATTTTTTAAAGAATGCCATGCATCAACCATTGTGCATTTAAAAAACGGGCAATTAATGGCTGCCTGGTTTGGTGGCGTTAAAGAAGGAACAGATGATGTTGCAATATGGCTGATCAAAGGAACTCCGGGCAACTGGTCAATGCCCGTTAAGGTGGCAAAAATCCGGGAAGATGCACACTGGAATCCTGTATTATTTCAATCGCCCCGGGGGAGGATATTTTTATATTTTAAAGTAGGGAAAAAGATCCCGTCATGGGAAACATGGTTTATTACATCTGATGATAATGGTAAAACATGGACAGCTCCAAAAGAACTGGTTGCAGGTGATAAAGGAGGAAGAGGTCCTGTAAGAAATAAACCTATTATTCTTGCAAACGGCACATGGGTTGCAGGTGCATCGCATGAAGAAGGGCAATGGGATGCTTTTGCTGATTTAAGCAATGACAACGGTAAAACGTGGACTGCTTCTCCTTATATAAAATTGGATAGAACAACCTTAAAAGGGAAAGGCGTAATACAGCCTACATTATGGGAGTCTGCCCCCGGAAAAGTACATATGTTATTGCGCAGTTCAGACGGCGCTATATATCGCAGTGACTCTGAAGACGGCGCTAAAACATGGAGCGCCGCATATAAATCCGGGTTACCCAACCCAAACAGTGGTATTGATCTTACCCGTTTGCCTGATGGCATGCTTGTAATGGCATACAATCCTGATACTGCCAACTGGGGATCCCGCTCTCCGCTTTCGCTCATTATTTCTTTTGATAACGGCAAAACATGGCCGAAGATATTGGATATTGCCACCGGCGATAAAAAGGATGAATTTTCATATCCTGCTGTTATCGGCTATGGCGATACTATTGCTGTTGCCTATACTTGGAAGAGAAAAAATATTGCGTACTGGATTGGAACAAAAGATGAGTTACTCAAAGCAGCAAAAGACAGAAAATAAGTTTGTGGTTTGTAGTTTGTTCCTGCCTTAATTTGTAAACCACAAACCATAAACTCCTAACGATAAACCATAAACCAAATGTTCTCATCGTTACTCCTCAAAAGAATGCTGCCTGTAGCATTGGCATTTGGCACGGCATGGGCTGTGCGTGGACAAATTGGTCATGAATATGGCGCTACATGGGCATCCGCTATCGGCATCGCATGTGTAATTGCATTGTCCGGCAAACAGGATTGGATAGCCCGTATGCCGGTAATTGTAGCGCTTGGCGCCATTGCATGGGGATCAGGGGGGATGATCAGTTATGGACAGATCGTAGGCTATGGTCATGCGCCTGACTTCCTTAATACAAGCTATGGTTTATTATCGCTTACATTAATTGGCGGTTTATATGGTTTTATGGGTGGCGGTATCACAGGACTTGCAATGGAATCGCGCCCGGATAAAAAAGTGAACTGGGCAAGCGTGTTTGTAGAAATGTTTGTTGGAGGATTTTTGTTCTGGGGATTTTTTGTTTACCAGCTTGAATGGTTCATGACTCCTCCGCGTTCGGAATTGTGGGCTGCATGTATGGGTGCATCACTGGCATTGGGCTGGCATATGTATCGTAACGGTTACGCACATGCGCTGCGTGTGGCAATATATAGTTCTGTAGGAGCAGGTTTTGGTTTTGGCTTTGGTAATTTTCTGCAACGCATGGGCCATGCCTCCGGTATTCATTTTAACTGGTGGAATGTAATGGAATATTCCATTGGGTTTTTTAGTGGTTTAGGGTTAGCTTATGCTGTTTTCAGCAGGAAAGATTGGCCGGAATCAGTTGCCGCAGATAAGGCATCTAGCGTAAGCAGTTGGATATTTCTTATAGTGCTTTTACCCATAATTAATATTGTTGAAGCAGTAGGAGCGGAAAGATTGTTTGACGAGGGAAAAAGCCTGGCAGTAGCCGATCCTGCTGTGTTTTCGCTGCAGTGGCGTATGGTGGTGTGGATATTATCTGGTTTATTTGCGCTGTTAATATTGTACCTGTTCAAGCCAACCAGGGTAACCTTGCTTACACAAAAGAAATCTGCGTGGTTTGTATTTTTATATTTATTGTGGTACATACTTATCAGCAATATTGTTAGCGCTACATGGTTAACGCCAACATTCAGTTCGCAGCATTTGTATTGGGTGAATTTACTTATCATTGGTTTTATGCTGCATAAAAATGAAAGTGATGCTACTTATACAGGTTATGAAGCGTCTCATCGTTATATACCTAACGCTATTAAATTGGTTTCTTTATGTATATTTATTATACTGGTATTAAGCTTTATTGCGGTGTCAGTTGATTATACTCATCCACAGGGAAAGTTAAGATTCGAGTAAGATTCACAGGATTATAACATAATCATCTTTACTTTTGTTTAACTAATTTTTGTAAAGATGTCGTCTGCAGAATTCGAAAAAGCGAAAAATGTAAAAGCAGGAACCATCACGGGAGTGATTTCAGGGCTTTTGCTGTTATTCTTTTTTCTTGTTTCATGGTCTGTACCTGTTCCGCCGCTACCGCCTGTTGAAGAAGGCATGGAGGTGAATTTGGGTAACAGCGATGATGGCTCAGGTGATGTGCAGCCTTTAATTCCCGGACCACCTGCCGCTGCTGAAAAGGAAGTGAATGCTCCACCTAAAGCTGCTAATACGCCTGTGCAGGATGTGAAAGCGGTTGAAACAAATGATGACGATGAGGAAGCAGAAGATGTTCACGTGCCAAAGCCCAAAGTTTCTAACCCTAAAAGCACAAATATTCCCACAAAAGAAAATACAACTACCGCAAAAGCGCCCGTTACCAAACCTCAGGTGGTTGAAAATCCCAAGCCTGCGCCTCCAAAACCTAAAGCCACCTATAAAGGCGGTGACGGAACCGGCCCCGGGGGTAATAATGCCGATACATGGAATGGCAGCCGCAGCGAGGGTAATACAAGTGGCTCAGGAGATCGTGGTAAAATAAACGGTGACCCCAACTCCAAAAACTATGATGGTTTTGGCGGCAGTGGTAATGGTAGCGGCTATACGATCCAGGGCAACCTGCGCGGTCGTAAAATTGTTCGTCAACCTTCTTTCCAGGATGAATTTAATGAGAATGCAAAAGTTGCTGTTGATATTTCTGTGGATGCTTCAGGCGCGGTGACCGGGGCCACGTATCAACCGCGTGGCTCTACAACATCCGATGCCGGTATGAAGGAGATTGCCATCCGCAAAGCAAGACAATTAAAGTTTGCCGCAGGAAGTGACGACCGCGGAACAATTATCTTCAACTTTAAGGTGACTAATTAGATATTCAGGTTAATTGTTGTTTATATAGTTTCTACTTCCTGATCCTGTATTTAAAAGTAGCTGCATTGTAATAGTTTCTGTAATAATTATATCTTTTGGGATTTGCATAAAGCAAAGTAGCTTAGCTTTTATGTTACTTAAGAATTCACCAATAAGATATATCATCTTTATAATAGTTTACAGCATTATATGTGTGCAGGTTTATTCTCAAGACTGTGAAAAGCTTGAACGCGCGTCTTTCTTTAAAAACATAAAATACGGTAATCCGGTACCGGAAGCCCTTATACAATGTGCCGGAATTAATGATTTTACACCAGGGCAGCCCGGTCAATATTTAATAGAATATGATAAACTGGAGAGAAATTGTAAAAAGAAAAATGCCGGGCTGTTTGATTTTATGAATACACATTTTTCCTTCGCAAATATTTATACTGACGATAAGGGAAATGTAAATATTATAAGTTTATATACTTTTTTTAATGATAACCGAAATGATGCTGTAATTCTGGACCTGCCGGATAATTTCACGCATATTTACAATAAGCTAACCGCGCTTTATGGCAATTCTATATTAATGAGTTATCCGGCACAATCAGATACCCTGTTTATCAGAGATTTAGGATTACCATATTCAAGAGAATGGGAATGCAACAATATGATCATACGATTAAACGTGAGGTATGGCTCAAGAGTGAAAAATCTAAATGTGCTTGAAGTTCAAATAATAAATGGAATATATCTTCCTCCGGAAGTTGAAACGCTGGAACAATAAATTGTTGATTGAATGCATAAGGCAGCTTTCATTACTTTAAATACAATGCAATTAAAAGCCTGCATTAACATCTTCTCCGTTTTTATATAAGGGTAGCTCTACAAAAAATGTAGTGCCTTTTCCTTCAACCGTATCAAACCAGATATTACCCCGCGCCTGCTCAACTATGCCTTTGCATATAGCTAATCCTAAACCGGTGCCTGATGTTTTTGTAGTAAAGTTTGGTGTAAAAATATTGGTGCGGGCAGATTTTGAGATACCTGCACCGGTATCTTTTATACGGATAGTAACAGCATCATTATGCTCATCTTTAAGCACAGAAACATAGCCGGTTTCATCCTCGGGAATTGCTTCAATTGCATTTTGCAGCAGGTTGGTAAAAAGCCTGTTGATCTGTGTTTTATCGGCGCTGATCATAATAGGCTCATCACCGGTATACAGCTTTACGCTCACCCTTTCCTGCACATCATGCAGGTACACGAGTGAATTTAATAATACATTCAGATCAAACACCTCATTTTTTGAATTGCCTATATTAGCGAACTGCGAAAATTCTGCGGCTATACGTGAGAGGTGATCTATCTGCTCAACCAGGGTTTGTGCTACGTTAGACGATAATTCTTTTACGTTGGGCGCATTATTGCTTATCGCTTTTTGAAGATATTGAATGCTCAGCTTCATCGGTGTAAGCGGATTTTTGATTTCGTGTGCCACCTGTCTTGCCATTTCGCGCCATGCTCCTTCTCTTTCTGTTTTTGCAAGAGCGGCGGCGCTGTCTTCCAGCTTTTGCACCATTTTATTATATTCTTTTACAAGCACACCTATTTCATCTTTTTTAGTCCATACTATCTCCGCGTTGTGCTTGCCAAGATTTACATCGCGCATCATAGCGCCAATAAGCGTAAATGATCCGGTAATTCTGTTGGTAAGAAATAAAGCAATAATACCTGCCAATAAAAATATAAACGCATTTATAGTAATGATGGTTACGAGGAAGCTGGCAATCTGTTGCTTCAGCCTGTTTTGCGAATTGAAATATGGAATATTGAGGTATGCAACCGCATTGCGGTTATCGCCCAATACAGGCACGTAAATACTCAGGTATTTCATCGCCCCATAGCTTTCTTCCTGTATATATTGTATTTTTTTCAGCTTTTGAAGATTGTATAGCGCCAGGGGCTCCATCATCCTGCTCAATACTCCTTTGTTATACACAAATGGCTGAGAAGAAATTTGTAGTGATCCGTCTGAGTTATAAAGATTCACATCAACATCATGTGATTGAGCGAGGTTTGCAATTTGTTGCCTCAATTCCCTGCTGTATGCAGAATCATATACCTGCATCACTTCATCCTTCATCCGGTGATCACTTATTTTGCTTTTTAATTCTTTTGAAATATCCTGGATGGATTTGCTTAATCTGTCTTTATTGTTTTTATTGTATGATGATGTGAAGAATACGATTGTAGTTCCACCTACTATTACCAGGGCAAACACGCTCACAAAAATTACAGTTGCATATATCTGTGACCTGATATTGAAATCTGTAAGCGTTCGTAAAGCTCTTATCCTGAATCCTGAGAGAATGATAATACTGGCCACCTGGAAAATTACAACCAATATTAAAAAGCCTACAAACAGGTATGAAAAAAGAGCGATGGCTTCCATTATGAAACTACTGCGGCGGGTTATTACAACAACTTTATTGCCCGATTTATACCACAGTTCACTGTAGCCATTTACATACCTGTCGTAAAAATCCTGTTTTGGAATATTTTCATCATTCAGCACAGTTGGAAAACTGTAATCGTTAACATAAGCCTGTAAATTTCTGTCAACATAAATGGCGTATGCATAGTCTGGTGTGTTCTCAAAAGAAAAATCTTCCGCCTGTTTAAATAATTCGGGATACAAGGCATCGCTCCGGTATCGTTTAGGGTTAGCAAGCATAAAAAAATATGCCCTGATGTTTTTAGAACTATCTCTTATCTCCCTGGAATATACATAACTGAATTTGTCGAAAGCAGTTTCATAATATCGTAACTCGGGAATTTTGGTGGACTTGCCCTGCACCGAGTAAATGCTGTTGATTTCATCATAAGTAAGCCGCCCTCCGTTACCCAATGGTTGCTCCTCTGCATTAAAAAAGAAAAGTTCGGTTTCATATTTACTGGTAAAGGGTTCAAAATAGGCATTCAGTATACTGTCTTTAAATCTTGCATTTTTTGCAGGATTGGTAATTTTATCAAGATTGTTGAGAAAAAATATATTGGTGAAGCTTTGGGTTACTATGTTCAGCAGCCGCTCACTTGATGGATCTGTTTGTACAACCAGTTTTTCCGCAGTTCTTTTTCTTAGCTCAAGTTCACGGGTTCGGTTTTGTGATATAATTATAGCTGCAATAGAAGCGGAGAAAATGAATAGCCAGAACATCGCGTTTCCGGCAACAAAATTACTCCGCACAAAATTGAGCGGGATTTTGTTCATCAGGTATACGTAAAATAATACCCAAACCAGAATGAGTAATTCAAAAAGTATATAGGGACTGTTAACTCTGACACTTAAAATTAAAAGTCCTATAAAAGCAACAAGTGCAATTTGCACATAATAGGCTTTCTGTATCATTCTCTCCATCATATTAAGGATGGCCTGAGAGAAAATAAAATAGCTTATAGATACACAGCATAATACCGCAAAGCCAAATACACTGTAAATATTAAGGGTAAAGAAATTTGTTACATCAAGCGATATCTGCGAATCAGCAACGAGGCTTCGGATAACATGACCACATATTAATGTTGTTACCAAAAGTATAGTTGACAACAAAATCAATATTACTCTTTTCCATGCAGGGCTTAGTATATCAAGTTTTAAGCCGCGGCCGTGAAATTGAACCCGGGCAAAAATAACAAGCCAGAAAAATATTAATGAATTTATGAGTAAATCACCCAGCGAAGGCGAAATAAAACTTGAGCCATAAACACGGGGATTAAATAATTCGAACTGGCGGAAATTAGCAGGTATATGAAAAACATAACTCAAAAATCTTAATCCTGTTAATAAAATCACCATAAACAATACGCCTGCAACCGGGCTTATGGATTTTGATATAGCAATACCAATATTATGCAGGAAGAAAAGAATAAGCAAAGCGCCTGCAATTCTGAAAAGGAGTGTTACCCAGTCATATCCCTCAGCGTCGCTGAAAGGTTTGGGTTGCAGGTAAAATAATATTTCGCCTGCCTTACTTCGTATTGGAAATTCAGTTGGAGCAAATGAAAGGGAATAGTTGTCTTCAAGATTACTTTGATTTACAAAACCATTTCGAAGATATTCACTCTCCAGCACATATTGCCGGCGTATAGGCAACAGGTACAGGGCAAGTAAATTTCTGCTGCCGGTATTCAGCCTTTTTTTTATTATCTGGTATTGCCCGTTTGTTAATGATTTAATATAGTTGGAACTATCATTCATTAATAACGCCTCACCTGGCAATATAGATTGGGTGTTCCAAAAGATCAGTTCATAGTTGGCCGTGTCTATCTGGTTATAAAGAAAAAAGCTGTAATCTTTATCCCTTATCTTTATTACGTCTTCCTCATTTTCCTCGTTGTAAGTAAACTTTCTTATTAAAGCAGTATCTCTTAAAAAACTATCAAAATCATCCTCATTACGCCATACATATTTTTCCAACGATTTTTTTACTCCTTTGGGAGATGAGGTATAAGACCAATAATTACTAAAGATGAATGAGAGCGTAAAAAGCCAGGCTGCTCCTATAAGCAGGTATCCATTATTATAAAACAGATCACCCCAGAATTTTTTCAAATTGCTTTGTTTTGTGTTTTAATCCGGTTCCATATTGTATCCATCTCTTCCAGCGTCATATTTGCGAGGCTCTTACCTTCTCCTGCGGCTGCCTCTTCCATTTGGGTAAACCGGTTTATAAACTTTTTATTGGTACGCTCCAGCGCGTTTTCCGCGTCAACACACAAAAATCGTGCATAGTTAATTAAAGAAAATATAAGATCGCCATATTCTTCCTCAACAGCATCCTGGTTGTTTGCTTTTATTGCCTCCTGCAACTCCTGCATCTCTTCTTCCACCTTTAGCCACACCTGTGCGCGGTTGTCCCATTCAAAACCAACCTGCTTTGCTTTTTCCTGCAAGCGCATCGCCTTTACCGTTGCCGGCAGCGATTTTGGCACGCCGCTCAGCACAGATTTCTTCCCTTCTTTTAACTTTAATTTTTCCCAGTTTCTCTTCACATCTTCATCATTTTCAACTTTTACATCTCCGTATATATGCGGATGCCGGGCTATCAGCTTCTCACATATGCCATTGATAACATCATCAATCGTAAACCGGTTTTCTTCAGCGCCGATCTTTGCATAAAAAACAATATGGAGCAGCACATCACCTAACTCTTCTTTAATATCCTTCCAGTTGTTTTCAGTAATCGCGTCTGCAAGTTCATATGTTTCTTCTATGGTAAGAGCGCGTAATGTTTGAATGGTTTGTTTCCTGTCCCAAGGACACTTTTCCCTGAGATCATTCATAATATTTACCAATCTTAAAAAAGTGGTTTTAGTAGTTTCCATAAATGCTATTATGCGTTATATGCCGAAATAACAAAAAATATAAGAATAAGAAATGTCATTACTATAGATGTCATAAAGCCCAGGAACAGGTATTTAATAAATGTTTTAAAACGCCCCTGCTCATAAAAATTACGCATGGCTTTATAGGTATAGTATATGATATATATAACTAACGCCGCTTTAACAAGATAAAAGATCCACCATCCTGTTTTGTCACCTATCGCATCAAACATATAGTACAGCAGCAACAAAATAAAAGTTGCGCAATAGGTATGTATGGTAAATATGCCATGGTCAGCATAATAAAATTTTGTACGCCTTATGTAAAGCAATTTTAGAAGGAATGCAAAAATGGGCAATGATACAAAGAGCAATGTAGGAAAAGAATGTTTGAATTTCTCTTTCAATGTTTCAAAAGCTTTTCCTCCGTCTTTGCTTTGCTGCTCATGCCAGTGTAACAGCTTCAGGATAAGAGAGCGCTTAATAGCGCCATCCTGTTTTTCTGGAGGAAGTTCTTTTTGTACGGCAAGGTATGTGGCTTCATCTTTATAAAACTCAAAGTCAAGAATATCTGTGCTAACGTTCCGGTTTCTTTTTACAGTAGCAGTATCGCTTTTAGCTGTCGTATCTTTTTTATTTATTGTATCTTTTTTGCGTATTGTGTCCTTTTGTCTTATTGTATCTTTTTCAGGTAAAGCAGGCTGCTTATACCTGTAGCCGGTATCTGTATTGTGTTCAGAAGAATCAATAGTGCCGTTTTTTTCTTTATCAATTTCTTTTCGTACTTCCCTGGTCACGGAATCAATTGTTCCTTTTATATCCGGTATTTTTTTACTGATGATCACAGGAAGATCTTCCTGTTTAAACTTTTCCCCTTCGCTGCGCTCCATTTTGCTGATGCTGTCGGTCAGTAATACAATTTCTTTATCATATTTATGAATTGCTTTGGTAACCGCAGATCTTATGAGGCTGTCTTTAGCGCCTTCCTGCATTTCTTTTAAATTCTTAAGTTCATTCTGTTTAAGGGCTAATGCCTCTTTTAATCCTTCAATACCTTCTTTTTCAGGCTCACTATGCGGGTTTATGAATGTAAAAAATATAAGAAAGAAAAAAGCTGAGGTAAAAACATACATGCGTATCGGGTGCAGGTATGTCATTCGTTTTCCTCTTACATATTCAGCGGTAAGAAACCCCGGCCGCAACAGGAGATATTTTACGGTACTGAAAAACTTGCCATCAAAATGCGTGATATCATAAAAAAAATGGGTAATGAGATGCCATACTGATTCTTTAGGTTCTATATTTTCCTGTCCGCAAACATGACAAAATCTGCCAGCTACCTCTGCATTACAGTTTAAACAGTTTTTTTCTTTTCTTTCCTTAAAATGCGACACGCTGTAAATTTTATTAAAAATAATACTTTTGCTTTCTATGAAGCATCCTCATTATTCTATTATAAAAAAACTTATCCTCATTTGTTTAACCTTTTTGTTCGTCCGGTCATCCTTTTCACAATATTACTACCGGGATATAATACTTACAGGGCAAAACGCCGCTCAGCAACAAACCTGGAAAAAGAATAAAGTGCAACAGGTTTCGCTGCTCAGTTTTGAAGCAGATGGCACGCCATCTGAAAATTTCAGCTGTGATATAAAACCGAACAGTGGTTATACGCAGGTCAGGACTATAACAAGCTCTCAGGTAGCAGGGAGCTCATCGCTTACTGCTTTCTATAATTTCAAGGCGCAATTGTATAAATCTGTTGACAGCAGTAACGAAGTTCTTACTGTTTATGAATATAGTTTTGATTCAACAGGTAAACTATCAGCCGCCGTCAATACAGTAACCGGGCTTACGGATAAAAGAAAGCAAACAGAAAAGCATATATGGTTTTATAATACACAAGGCTTGCCGGCATATATGTTATATATAAAAAATAATACAGACACCACTACTGTAAAATTTTTAACAGATGAAAATGGAAATATACTTGAAGAAGAAAGCTGGTGGAGAAATGTTTCAAAAGGCAAAACATATTATTATTATGATACGCTTAATCGCTTAACCGATATAGTAAGATATAATGCAAAATTACAAAAGCTTATACCGGATTATATTTTTGAGTATGATGAAAACAACCGGCTGATACAAATGACTAATATGCAACAGGATGCCGGTAATTATATTATCTGGAAATACCTGTATAACGATATGGGCTTGCGCACAGAGGAACGCGGATACAATAAGCAAAAAAGATTGATTGGGCGGATTGAATACCGGTATACTTTCAGGTAATTAGTTTTATTTATTTAATTCTTCCAAAGCTTTTTTAACTATGGGATCTTTAACGTTATTTACTTCGTAAAACCCTTCGTTTCGCCATTGCTGCCTTGCAAACAAGCTTTTTAACCGCTGGCGCAGAAATGATTTATCAGACGGGGAGAGCTCGTTAAGAGAAATACTATCCTTTTTGGCAAAATCTGTAAGCGCATTCCATACTTTATCGTCTACATCAAATCCTTTTTCAAACGATGCCGGATCTGTGAATAATTTAAACTGGCTGATGTTGTCAACATAATAATTATATACAAAATTGCCGATGGTATTTTTGGTATATAATCTTGCAATTTTATCGGTAATACCTGCTGTATCAATAGCAACAAAAACATCGGGTGTTATGCCGCCGCCGCCATATACTTTTTTGCCATCCGGCGTCTGGTACGCCTGGCCTTTATCATTCCTGTTGCTGTCTGCATTCATCAATCCGCCTTTATGGTAGCGATCCAGCAATTCATCATTATAGTTTTCCAACCCCTGGTCATAGGGTTTTTGAATAGACCTTCCCAATGGAGTATAATATCTTGCAATGGTCAACCTTAGCGCCGAGCCATCGGTTAAATTATATTGCTCCTGTACCAATCCTTTGCCAAAGCTGCGGCGTCCAACTACTTCTGCCCTGTCCCAATCCTGTAATGCGCCGGTTAATACTTCGCTGGCAGAAGCAGAGCCTTCATCAATAAGAACAACTAATTTCCCCTTTTCAAAAATACCTTCCCTTTTCGCCCTGAATTCCTGCTTGTTTACATGGTCGCCCTGGGTATATACAATAAGCTTATTGTCATCTAAAAATTCATCAGCAATTTCTACCGCTTCCTGCAAAATTCCACCGCCATTGCCCCGCAAATCAAGTATCATTTTTTGTACGCCCTGTTCTTTTAGTTTTTGCATAGCTTCCATAAACTCTTCATAGGTAGTTTCGGAAAATTTGTTCAAACGTATATATCCTGTAGAAGGCGCGATCATATACGAGGCATCTAAAGAGAACAATGGAATAATCCCTCTTGTAATACTATATTCTTTTTTCTCGTTGCTGCGGAGCACAATTACTTTAATTTTAGAACCCCGCAATCCCCGCAGTAACTGGCGTACCATATCACCATCTATCTTTTTACCAACCACGGCAGAATCACCTATTTTCAAAAATTTATCTCCTACCTGCAAACCGGCCTGTTCCGAGGGGCCACCTTTCAATACGCTTAATACATTTATAGTATCATTAAAAATATTGAATTCAATACCAATACCTTCAAACTTACCCGCAAGGTCTTCATTCACCTGCTGAAGGTCTTCAGCAGGAATAAATATAGAATGCGGATCGAGGTGGGTGAGCATTTCCTGTATCGCCGCGTCTGCAAGGGTATCTGTTTTTATAGGGTCTACATAGCGGTTGGAGATGAGGTCCAGCACTTCCTGTACGGCGCCTTTTTTTTCGGTTGAAAAGAATTTCGCGCCTACAGGCATTTTTTCTCTCATTTTATATCCGAAAAACATGCCTAATATCATTATCAGGGAGAAAATCAGGGGTAGCCACAATCTGAACCTGTTATTACTCATTCGTCTGCGTTTGTATATTATCTTTGAGAGCACGAATTTCATAAAATAAGTTCAAATTAATAATGCCGGTTATAAAATTGATAGCGGATAGCGGAGCAACAAAGGCGGAATGGTGCCTGATTAATGGCAAAAAGAAGAAAAGTATTTTTACCCAGGGTATAAGTCCCTATTTTCTTAATACTGAACAAATAAGCGCTATACTGCGCAATGAATTAGTGCCTTTTACAGAAAAAGCCGAAGTGGGTGAAATTTATTATTATGGTACGGGTTGTATTAATACCGCTAATGCCAATATTGTTAAAAAAGCCCTGAAAAGCGTTTTTAAAAATGCCGGTAAAATTGAAGTAACCCATGATGTAATGGCTGCGGCAAGAGGATTGTATGGAGATGACAAAGGGGTAGCCTGTATTTTGGGAACAGGTTCAAGTGCCTGTTACTATAATGGCAGGAAAATAACAAATAATAAACCCGGACTGGGCTATGTGCTTGGAGACGAAGGAAGCGGCGCCTACCTGGGAAAAAAAGTGCTTCAATATTATTTATACGAAACTTTTGATGAAGAACTGCATGGACGCTTTAACCTGAAGTTTAATACCAATAAGGATATTATACTGGATAATGTATACAAGAAGCCGATGGCAAACCGCTATCTTGCATCATTTGCTCCTTTTTTGTCGGAAAATCGCGGACACTATATGATTGAGAATATTATTGAAGATTCCCTGAACGATTTTTTCTTTCAGCATATCTGCAAGTTTCGTGAAAGCTGGACACAACCCGTTAGTTTTGTTGGCGGTATATCCTATTATTTTAAAGATGTTTTACAAGACCTTTGTAATGCATATGAATTTACCATGGGTAAGGTATTGAAAAACCCTATGGAAGGATTATCCGAATATCATAAATAACCAAATTCTGCTGATTAATACCATGAACGATTTTATTAAGATAACCGAACAGCCTTCCCCATACCGCCACCTTGAAAAAATGACTATTGCTGAAATTTTAGCTAACATAAATAAGGAAGATAAAACTGTGCCGGATGCTATTGAACATGCTATTCCGCAAATAGAAAAGCTGGTTAACGCGGCAGTTGATAAGATGCTTGCAGGCGGCAGGCTGTTTTATATTGGCGCCGGCACCAGTGGCAGGCTTGCTATAGTAGATGCCAGCGAATGCCCCCCTACTTACGGCGTACCTCCTGAACTGGTAGTGGGCATTATAGCCGGTGGTAAAAAAGCTATGACACAGCCTGTTGAATTTGCGGAAGACAGCTTAACACAGGGATGGGATGATCTTTCTGCCCATCACATAAATGATAAAGATGTAGTGATAGGCATAGCAGCCAGCGGTACTACACCTTATGTGATTGCGGCCTTAAAAAAATGCAGGGAACAGGGTATTATTACCGGTTGCATTACCAATAATCCCGGCTCGCCATTAACTGAGGTGGCGGATTTTCCTATAGCCATAGCGGTAGGCCCGGAATTTGTAACAGGCAGCACAAGAATGAAAAGCGGCACTTCCCAAAAGCTGGTATTGAATATGATCTCCACTTCGATAATGATACAATTAGGAAGAGTGGAAGATAACAGGATGGTGAATATGCTGCTGAGCAATACCAAACTGGTTGACCGTGGCACTAAAATGCTGATGGAGCGCTCCGGCATTACGGATTATGAAAAAGCAAAGGCACTGTTGCTGAAATACGGAAGTGTAAAAAAAGCTATTGAATCAAATAAAGGATAGAAAACATTTAGGAATTGAGATGATTCAGTAAAAAAATCCTGATGTTTTATGTTTATTAAAACAATGCTCAGAATTTAGAGAACATTTCCATAAATTCCTGGCGCTTGCTTCTTGATATACTAATTGATGCATCATTATCCATAATGATATATCCGCCATCACTTCTTACAAATTTTTTGATGTGATTCAGGTTGATGAGGAAAGAACTGTGTACCCTGAAAAAATCAGGGCCGCTGAGCGCTTCATCAATTTCTTTAAGCACTTTTGAAACAATGATCTTTTTGCCATCTGCCAGCACTACCGAAGTATAATTACTTTCTGCTTCGCAGTACACAATATCTCTTGTGGCAATAAAAATCAAACCATCTCCTGATGAAAGTGCAATACGCGGCGGCGTTTGTTTTTGAGGCTGTTGTATATTTTGCAATAAAAGCTGAAACTGTTCTTTGGTGGGAATGCTCTTTTTTTCTTCAATACGTTTAATGGTAGCCTGCAGATCATCCGGGTCAACAGGTTTTAACAGGTAATTCAATGCACTGTAATGAAAAGCTTTTATCGCAAACTGGTCATATGCCGTACAAAAAACAATATCGAATGCGATCTTGTCGAACTGCTCCAGCATATCAAAGCCATTCATTTTTGGCATTTCAATATCAAGAAAAACTACCTCAGGGTTGAATTTGTTGATCGCTTCAATTCCAGCTTCCGCGGAATTGCACATGTCAAGTATTTTTACCTGGGGGCAATATGTTTTCAATAACCACTCCATCATTTCAAGAGCGTTCTTTTCGTCATCAATTATTATACACGTAATCATAATCTCATTTTTTAATAAGCATCAACAGGGATTTTCAATATTACTTTGGTGCCGGTAGCCTCGCCTGACCTGTCTTTCAGGTCAAGCACTTCCACTGTGGCATCCAGTAATGTTTGCCTGTTTAACAGTGTAAGCCTGTCTTCTGTTAGTTTCATTCCAAGCGATCTTTTGGTTGAGGTTGATTTGCTTTTAAGCTCTTTTGCTTTTTCACGTCCTACGCCATCATCTTCAATAGTACATTGCAGAATATTCTGAATTTTCCTGCTAAAAGTAATATAAAGATGACCGGCAGTTTCTTTGTGCAACAAACCATGCCAGATGGCATTTTCAACAAAAGGTTGAATGATCAACGGCGGTACGTATATGTGATCCGGCTGAACGTCTTTGTCAACGGAAATGGAATAAGTAAACTGCTTTTCAAATCTGATGCTTTCCATTTCTATATAAAGCCGCAAGGCTTCTAACTCACTGGCCAGCGAAACAGATTTATTGTTTGAATTATCCAGTATCAGCCTTATGAGTTTAGCAAAACGGGTAAGATATAAGGAAGCTGTAGCCTGGTCGCTTTTTACAATATACCTGTTGATGGAATTAAGACAATTAAAAATAAAATGCGGGTTCATTTGCGCACGTAAAGCCTGCATTTCAATTTCTGCCATTTTTTGCTGCGTATCGCGTAAAATGCGTTCTGCTTCATGCTTTTGCCCTTCAATTCTTGATCTTACTATTTTACTTGCACAAAGAGATGCAATTGTTGTAAGAATAAATAAATGCCGTTGTGTAAAAAACCTTTTCTTCGAATGTTCGCAGTCAATAACTCCCAATACCTGCTTTCCTGCTTTGATCGGGATAGCGATTTCGGAATAGCGCATTGCGTCATCCACTATATATCTTGCATCCACAGATGTATCGTTTACAATTTCGGGTTTGCCTGTTAAGGCTACATTGCCTGTAATGCCTTTACCTACAGGGATTTCAATAGGGTTGGTTATTATATAATTTTTTGGACTCTTAGGCCCAAAAGCCGCTTTTTGTATCAATACCTGCCTGTCTTCATCTACTAAGTAAATAACACAATCTTCAAATGACAACTGGCTGATGCAATTTCTTGCAACATCCCACAAAATATCATCCACGGATTGACCTGCATGAATACTTGAGGAAAAATGATTAATGGATTGCTCTGCTTCCAGTTCTTCCTGCTTTTCGCGGATTTTTATGCGATGATTGTGCATGATCAGCAAGACTATGCCGATAATTGATATGCCGCATAAAGAAAGAAACCACCATGTTAACCAGAATGGAGGTAATATTTCAAAAGAAATTTTTGCCTTGGCATCTTTCCAGTCTACCTGGTTTAAGCTGCCCTGTATCTTGAATGTATAATGTCCGGGCGATAGTGAAGTAAACCTGATCAGGTTGCCGGCTCCTGCTTCTTTCCATTCTTTATCAACGCCTTCAAGCTTGTAACGGTATTTTACTTTTTCCGGGTTATTAAAGTAAGCTGCGCCAAACTCAACATCAATAGATTGTTTATCATATTTTATTGGTGCTATACTGTCAAATGAAATAGGGGAATATTCTTTGTTGCCTATTCTTACTTTTCTTACATAAATATCATAGGGCTCCGGTGTCACTGAAAAGCTTTCAGGATGCCAGTAATTGAGTCCATTGGTACCTCCGAAATAAACTCTGCCATCACTGTCCTTATACCATGCGCTGCCGTTAAAAGTGTAACCCTGTATATTGTCTGAGTAGTCATATTTGCGGAATGTAGACTTAACAGGATTGAAGCGCACAATACCTTTGTCCGATGCTCCCCAGATAACGCCATTATTGTCAAGATAAGTTATTGCTAACGGCATGCCATCAAAAACATCGGTCATTTTTGTTATTGATACCGTTCCGTTATGTTCATCATGTTTAGCAGTAAACAAACCTCCATTGCATGAAAACATAAAACGATTATCGCGTAACAGCAGCCCACTACTGACAGGTAAAAAATTGGCCGGTAAATTTATTGTATTGAGTTTTTTAAATGTGGAATCTATATAGTATAAACCGGAAGCCGAGCCTATCCAGGTTATGCCATCAGAACCATTTGCTGTAACAGTTTTAAACTCCGGAACATAATCAATAGGAATAACCGAATGTATCTCGTATGTTTTTGCTTTTAGTATATAAAATGCGCTGCGGGCTGAGATTAAAAAATCTCCGTTATCCATTTTTATAATATCGCTGATAAAGTCTTTTTCAGCTCTTTGTTTTACAGCATCGGTTGTATAGCGGGGACGTATATAGGTTTCTGTTTCCGGATTAAATAACCATACTCCGGTACTGGTTGGGCCAAGTATCAGATATTTACCATCATATTGCAAGCCCCTTATAGATTCATGATTCAGTGTTTTTTTCCCATCTCCGGTCGGAGAAAATACTTTCCAGTTGCCGGTTGTTTTATCAAAACGTGCAAAGCCATATCCTGTTGCCGTCCATATATTACCGTTCTTATCTTCAGTAATTCTTCTTATATCATCAATACCTGCAGATATTTCATCATTCATTTGCTTGATTTTCACAAAGCCGATCGGCTCATCACGCACGGCAAATTTTGCAACGCCTTCATTGGTTGAAATCCAGGCATTGCCTTCTGTTGTATCGTAATAAATGTATGTTGCATATTCATTTGTTGCCACCCGCATGCCATCAAGAAAAAAGTTTCTTTTCAGAAAAAGTTTATTCGAAGCATCATACTCAATGATCCCGACAGAAGAAGCCAGTAAAAAATGGGATGGGGCAATGGGCACTACGTTTCTTAGATTGAAAGAGGTCTTGAAGCTTTTATCAATATATGCGGTGGTTATTTTTTTTGTATTAAAATCATACCAGCGTACAACATCTCCCCTGGTGTTGATCATAAGGCTATCTCCGGAAATGGGATAAATGCCATATGTTTCAATGGCAGGCAAACTGTCAACTTCTTTTGTTTGAAGATTATACCTGAATAAATATTTGTCATTATGTACAAACAGCAGGTTCTTATACATCTCGCTGGCATTGGGATTAAACTTGCGTAGTAAAAAAGGATGATTTTTGATCTGCTCAAATTGACTAAGCAATTGATTGTAGGAGAAGCATCCATTATTTGTCAACAATACAATTTCTCCATCCGGAAATTCCATTATATACCCGGATAACAGGTTTTCATCATTCGTTTGAACACGAATTTTTTCAAACGTATTTTTCTTCTCTGAAAAAAGAAATGGACCACTGTCGGCACATACCCATATCCTGTTACTTTTGTCGCAATAAAAAGTTTGAAGCGCATTAACAGGGCTGTAAGTCTGTATCAGCTGGCCGTCAAAACATTGAACTTTGTTGCTGTATAAAATCCATAAAAGGCCTTTTTTGTCCTTTACCAGCTGCGAAATGTTACCGGGGAGTATTCCTGAAGTATGATCAAATATCTGCAAATGATAATCGCTCAATTGCGCAGCAGCAGAATGCATTATCCCGCTGAACACAATCGCAAAAAAATATTGTGCGATATGGATTTTATTAAGCAATGATGCAAGTTATTAAAAGTGTAATCCTTACTTTGCTATGGTTGAGTAATTGTTCTAAAAATTGAGTATTTGACTAAGTTATTATAAACCCTTTTTCTGCCTTCTTTTACTGAGAAACAGTTCAAATGCAGTTAAATCAAAGCTGCTCAGGTTGTTTAGCTTTGTTAAACCTGCCTTTTGTGCTGCCAGCACACCATAGCGGGTGTCAATATACCCGGATATATCATGTGCATCCGGGTCAATGGAAATAAGCGCTCCTTTTTCTATGGCGTAGTCAATCCACGTCCAGTCCATATCAAGTCGGCGGGGATGTGCGTTTAATTCTATTACTACATCATTCGCCACGCATAATTCAATAATTTTTTCATGATCAACAGGATAGCCTTCGCGGCTTAATAATAATCTGCCGGTTAAATGCCCCAGGATGGTAGTATATGGATTGCCGATAGCAGCACTAAGCCGCACCATTGCCTTCTCTTCCTGCATTTTGAGATTGGAATGAACAGAAGCAATAACTAAATCGAATGTAGATAATATATCGTTGCTGTAATCAAGGTTTCCATCGTTAAGAATATCAGCCTCAATGCTTTTGAATATTTTAAACGGTTTTAATTTTTCATTGAGCTCATCAATATAACGATGCTGTTCTTTTATCCTGTCTTCCTTCAGCCCATTGGCATAAAACGCTGATTTACTATGGTCGCTAATTACCAGGTATTCCAGTCCCTTATCTATACAGGCTTTGGCCATTTCCTCAATGGTATTTACCCCATCGCTCCAGTTGCTGTGACTATGAATGATTCCTTTTATATCGGTTGGCTGAATGAGCTCAGGTAGTTGATTGCCTGTAGCTTTGGCGATAATAGTTTCCTTTTCACGCAGGCAGGGTAATATATATGGTACTGATGTGGAATTGAACAGTTGGTCTTCTTCTGCAAATGTGGTGGCGGCAGGAAATTTTTTCTCCCACTCATTTAAAAATGCTGCTGAAGAAGTGGTATGAAACAAAATGCTCCCAAAATTATCCTGCCGGGCGGCATAGAAACGAAGGGTTGTATTTTCCGGCGATTTGAAAGTTATATCCGCTTTATTCTTTTCCGCTACAGTAAAGGAATGATCTGTTAAATATTTTTCTAATAAAGAAAGATCAGCATCTGTTACCCATTCCAAAACATCAATAGTTGGTGTTTGCCTGCGAAAAGCGCCTGTAAGTTCAAAACGGTTTTTTGAAAAATGTTTTTGAAGCTGCTGATGAAGTGTGAGGGCATAAGGTTCTATCTCTGCAAAAAGATAGCTACCCTTGCTGTGCATATAAAATTCAATATAGGTTTTTACATTCTGCTGGGTTTTTTCGCCGAAGCCTTTATATAGCAAGAGCCGGTTTTCATTACAGGCATATAATAACTCACCAATAGATTCTATACCCATTTCTTTCCAAACCACAGCTATCTTTTTGGGTCCCAGCCCTTTTATATTCAGCATTTCTATAACTCCTGGCGGTGTTTTTTGTATATAATCTTCAAGCGACTGCAGTTTGCCGGTATTAATAATTTCCAGGATTTTTTTGCCTGTGGCATCACCAATGCCCTTTATAGAAAATATTTGTTCCGGCTGCAAAGACTGGAGCGGAGTGGGCAGTTTATCAATATTAAAGGCGGCTATTGAATATGATTTTGATTTAAAACTGTTTTCACCGTGTATATCCAGCAGCTTTGAAAGCAGGGAGAAAAACTCGGCAATCTGGTAATTGTCCATACAAATAATGTAGTTCAGTTGCTAAGATAGGCTGAATAATATTGTGGCAGAAATTATGACCTGCTGCGAAAGGGGGTAAAAGTAAAAGGTTAAGGGTGGAAGGAGAAGGGTATAAAGCAGGCAGAGAATAAAAGCAATCAGTTATAATCGGGAGATGAATTGCCCTGCCCTAAAGGACAGGGAAGAAAAAAAGTCCCTGAAAGGGACTTTATATTTTTTGCTCTATTAAAAATCAGCGTTAGCTTATTTTTTCTTAGCAGCTTTCTTAGCGGCTTTTTTAGGAGCAGCTTTCTTTGCAGCTTTCTTAGGAGCAGCTTTCTTTGCAGCTTTTTTAGGAGCAGCTTTTTTTGCAGCTTTCTTTGCAGTTGCCATGTTTTTAGAATTTAATGGTTAGATAATAAATGGATTAACGCAATAAAATTAAAAACATTTTTCTAACTACAAAATTTTTTTTTATATGGAAGCCTCTACTGCTGTTACAGATACAAATGTTTTGGCGTTCTTTCCTTTTCTGAATTCAACAACACCATCACTTAATGCGAACAAAGTATAGTCTCTTCCAACACCAACATTCTTACCGGGATGGTAAGAAGTACCACGCTGACGAACAATAATGTTTCCGGCTACTGCAGGCTGACCACCAAAGATTTTAACGCCAAGGCGTTTGCTTTGCGAATCGCGGCCATTCTTTACACTACCTTCACCTTTTTTATGTGCCATGTTTAAAAGATTTAAAATTCAATAATGCTGTAAGCAAAAACTTATGCAATATCAGTTACTTTAATTTGAGTATATAAAGTACGGTGACCATGTTTCTTGCGGAAACCTTTTCTTCTTTTCATTTTAAAAGCGATCACTTTATCACCCTGAACTTCTTTAACGATTTCAGCTTTTACTTTAACTTTTACATCAGCGCCTATGGAAATAGCGTTTCCGCTGTTTGCCAGCAATACATCACTGAACTCTACAGTATCTCCCGCTTTACCTGAAAGGTGCGGAACGTACAGGTTTTGGCCCTGCTGAACTTTAAATTGCTGACCGGCTATTTTAACTACTGCGAACATGAGTCAAATTTTAAGGAGTGCAAAGGTAGGGTTAATTTTGTTTATGTCAAATAAATAGCAGAAAAAAACTTACAAGCTTTAACGCGCCTCTTTACTTGTGTAAAGTTATCTTTGCAGCCTCAACTATTCTTGCATAATTAAATGAAGATCAAATCTCTTCTGGCAAAGCCATTTGCCGGGTATATATACAAACAGATTAAAAAATCCATGCATACCGCCCTGGAAGACCAGGAACGTATTTTGAAAGAGCTGCTTAAAACCGGGCGAAAAACCCAATTCGGGCAAGAGCATGGGTTCAATAATGTCAATAATTATGCTGAGTTCAGCCAGGCGGTTCCCCTTCGGGATTATGAGGCTTTTAAGCCATATATTGAGCTGATAAAGCAGGGAAAACATAATATATTATGGAAAGGGCTTCCGCTGTATTTTGCCAAAACCTCCGGCACTACCAGCGGAACTAAATACATACCTATTACCAAAGATTCGGTAGATAACCATTTTGATACGGCACGAAATGCTTTTTTCTGTTACATGACGGAAACCGGCAATTACTCCTGCGCCGACGGAAAAATGATTTTTTTGAGCGGTAGTCCGGAACTGGAAAGGGTGGGGGGGATACCAACCGGAAGGTTAAGCGGTATTTCCAATCACCTGATACCAAGATACCTGCGCACTAACCAGTTGCCCAGCTACGAAACGAATTGTATTGAAGACTGGGAGACCAAACTGGAAAAAATAGTGGATGAAACCATTGATCAGAATATGACTGTGATAAGCGGTATTCCACCATGGGTACAAATGTATTTTGACCGGCTTGAGCAAAGAAGCGGTAAAAAAATAAAAGCGCTTTTCCCCAATTTCAGCGTATTGGTGCAGGGTGGTGTAAATTTTGAACCTTATAAAGCAAAATTGTTTGAAAGCATTGGTCAAAAGATTGATACTATAGAAACCTATCCTGCTTCCGAAGGCTTTTTTGCTTTCCAGGATTCTCAAAAAGATGAGGGATTATTACTGAACACCGATTTCGG
Source organism: Agriterribacter sp. (assembly GCA_047601125.1). GTDB lineage: Bacteria > Bacteroidota > Bacteroidia > Chitinophagales > Chitinophagaceae > Agriterribacter. The sequence goes on from JASGJY010000001.1 coordinate 117,372, forward strand.
AATCTTTTTCGAGTTTGTGCCGGTACAGGAAATGGGCTTACCTGATCCAAAACGCTTAGCTTTAAAGGATGTAAAGATTGGAGAGAATTATGGGCTTATCGTTAACAGCAATGCCGGTTTATGGGGTTATAATATCGGCGATACTATAAAATTTGTATCGTTAGATCCATACAGGATTGTGGTAACCGGGCGTATCAAGCATTATATATCAGCTTTTGGAGAGCATGTAATTGGCGAAGAAGTAGAATATAGCCTGATGAAGGCAGCGGAAAAAGGTGGCGTAAAAATTACGGAGTTTACTGTTGCGCCAATGGTAGAGCAGGGTAAAGGCAAAAGCTATCATGAGTGGTTTGTAGAATTTGAAGACCGCCCGGCGAATATGGATGCGTTTACAGCAGAGGTTGATCTTAACCTCCGCCAAAAAAATATTTATTATGATGATTTAATTGTGGGTAATATTCTGCAAACACTAAAAATACGGCCCGTTAGAAAAAATGGATTTATAGATTATATGAAAAGCGTTGGAAAGCTTGGTGGGCAAAACAAAGTGCCCAGGCTGAGTAACGACAGGAAAATAGCGGATGAGCTTTCAAAATACGTTCAGGAGGTATAAAAGGAATGAAAAAACGAATAGGCATATTTGGCTCAACCGGTTCAATCGGTACACAGGCACTGGAAGTAATTGCTGAAAATCCGGATAGATTTGAAGTGGAAATTCTTACGGCATATTCCAACGAAAACCTGCTGATACAACAGGCAAAAAAATTTAACCCCAATGCGGTTGTAATTGTAAACGAAGCAAAATACCCGGTAGTAAAAGATGCGTTGGCCGGAACTGATGTAAAAGTCTTTGCCGGCGAAAAAGCGCTGGAAGAGGTGGCAACTTTTGATACTTATGATATGATGCTGGCGGCGATTGTGGGTTTTGCCGGGCTGAAATCTACATTAAAAGCGGTTGAAGCAGGTAAAGTAATTGCATTAGCCAATAAAGAAACACTGGTGGTTGCCGGCGATATTGTAATGCAGAAAGCTGTTGAAAAGCGTGTGCCTATCATTCCGGTAGATTCTGAACATTCAGCCATTTTTCAATGCCTTGTGGGAGAAACAAGAAATAAGATTGAAAAAGTTATTCTAACAGCATCAGGAGGTCCTTTTCTCGGTAAGAAGCCTAATTTTCTGGTGAATGTAAAAAAGGAACATGCATTGCAGCATCCCAACTGGAATATGGGCGCTAAAATTTCTGTTGATTCCGCCACGCTTATGAACAAGGGGCTGGAAATGATTGAGGCGAAATGGCTTTTCAACCTGAACCCGGATCAGATACAGGTAGTTGTTCATCCGCAAAGCATTATCCATTCTATGGTGCAGTTTGAGGATGGAAGCATTAAAGCGCAGATGGGATTGCCTGATATGAAACTGCCTATACAATATGCAATGGCTTTTCCGCAGCGCATACCGAATAAATTTCCAAGGTATGATCTTTCAAGGGCTGCCTCATTGCATTTTGAACAGCCTGATATAAAAACATTCCGCAACCTGGCGCTTGCCGGAGAAGCATTGAACAGGGGAGGCAATATGCCCTGCATTATGAATGCTGCCAATGAAATTGCGGTGTATGGATTTTTAAGAAACCGTATCGGCTTTCTTGATATGACTGAACTGGTAGAAAGGGCAATGGACAAGATAAAGCACATTGTTCAACCCACGCTCGAAGAATATTTTGAGAGCGATGCAGAGGCCCGTAATTTTGCGGCTTCACTAATCAACCTCTAAAACGCATTTTTATACTATTTAACACAATTAATCATCGATTTTTACTTTTATTTACAACCTCGGCCTGTAACAGCAGGTCTATTTAAATTAATATGACATTATTAGCAATCAATTGGGCACAGGTGGGTTTGCAGGCAGTGCAACTGTTATTAGCGCTCTCTATATTAGTAATTGTTCACGAATTCGGACATTATATTACTGCTAAATGGTTTAAATGCAGGGTAGAAAAATTCTATCTTTTCTTTGATCCCTGGTTCTCTTTGTTTAAGAAAAAAATCGGGGAAACTGTGTATGGTATTGGCTGGTTACCGTTAGGTGGCTATGTAAAAATATCAGGTATGGTTGACGAAAGCATGGACAAAGAGCAAATGAAGCAACCACCAAAACCCTGGGAGTTCAGAAGCAAACCGGCGTGGCAGCGGCTGATCATTATGGTTGGCGGTGTAACCATGAATGTATTGCTCGCATTCCTTATCTACAGTATGATCCTTTTTACATGGGGCGAAAAGAAAGTGCCGGTTAGTTCTATGAAATACGGACTTGCATTTTCTGATAGTCTGATGTTTGATCTCGGATTTAAAAACGGAGACAAAATACTTGCTGTTGGTGATAGAACTATTGATGATTACACAGATATAGTTCCTCAGTTAATTTTGGGTGGAACAGTAAAAGTTGAAAGAGACGGAAAAATGGAATCAATAACATTACCTGTTGACCTTATCGGGCAATTGGTTGAAAAGCGTAGGAGCCGTATAACGTTGCTTGAACCACGTATTCCGGTTGTTGCAAAAATTGTGGCAGATACAAGCAATGCATTTAAAGCAGGTTTGAAACCTGGTGATAAAATACTGTCGGTTAATAATGCTCCGGCACAATTCTTCGATCAGTTTTCTTCAATGTTAAGCGATAATAAAGGAAAGAATATTGAAGTAGGTGTATTGAGAGGAAATGATACCGTAAGATTCCGGGCGCCGGTAAATGATAAAGGACAACTTGGTTTTGCTTTAGCTGGTTCAATTGCTGATCTTGATAGTTTGGGAGTATTAAAACTGAATGTAATTAATTACGGATTTTTTGAGTCATTTCCTGCAGGTGTAAAATTTGCCGGCAAAAAACTGAAATACTATATTGATCAGTTCAAATTAATCTTATCTCCTAAAACCGGTGCATATAAAGGTGTTGGAGGATTCAAAGCAATGGGCTCTGTTTTCCCTAATACAGGTTGGGATTGGGAAGGATTCTGGAATATCACGGCCTTCTTTTCATTAGCGTTGGCATTTATGAACCTGCTGCCAATACCTGCACTGGATGGCGGACATGTTTTATTTACTTTAGTTGAAATGATCTCTGGCAGAAAACCCAGCGATAAATTTTTAGAGTATGCACAAATTGTAGGTATGGTTATTTTATTCAGCCTGCTTATTTATGCTAATTTTAATGACTGGTTTGGCTGGGGCAGAACTAAATAAATAAAAAAAAAGCTTTCTGAACAAAATTATTTGCTAACCATATATGGAATATTATTTAGCATTCTATTTGGTTTGTAAATTACAATTATGAAAATCTTCAATATTATTTTTTGCCTGCTTTTCGTTTTTTCTGCTGCATTGCAATACAACGATCCTGACCCATATGTATGGATGCCTATTTACATGTATGGAGCAGTATTTTGCTGGCTTGCTGCAAAAAATAAATATTATCCTTCTGCTTATTTAATCGGCGTTGCTGTTTTTGCATTATATGCCATATATAAGTTTGTAGAGGAAAATGGAGTATGGGATTGGGTAACTGAACACAATGCCGAAAACATTGCCGGAACTATGAAAGCGTCTACCCCCTGGATAGAAGATACAAGAGAGTTTTTTGGATTGGCTATTTTAATTGGTGTATTGCTGATTGATTATTTCTATGCCAAAAGAAAATTGATAAGCAGGAAACAGCGCTGACTCACTTTGTTTTTTTCATAACGATATCTATATTTCCCGAACCGGGAAAGTAGTCCAGCCGTTGGGATTGATAATTTTTTTTGTAGACAGTTAACTTGTATTGGCTCTTTTGCATGTGATAAGGTAGTGTTATTTTAAAAACCCCCGTTGCATTACTATTAATAGCAGTGTCTGTGTCAATAGTTATTGAACAATCTGAAACAGCTTCGCCCTGTATATTTTTAACATTGCCATAAATATTTGCTAATGCGCCGTTTGGTATTAATGGTAAGTGAACGGGCGATTTACTGATAATAACAGAATCTGTAGCAAGTTGCCAGTAGGGAGATTTAAGTTTTGCAACAATTTTTTTATTTAAAAATGATGCAGGCACCTGCTGAAATGTAACGGGCTGGCTGGCTAAAATAGTTCTGCTATCTTCCTTGTTGCCGATATATAAATTCAACACCCCGCTTTCAAACGCCGGGTAATCAGCATTTAATTGCAGGGCTTTTTCTTTTTCTGCAAACACAGTAATATCAAAAGGTTTATTTTTTTCATTGATATAATACCATACAGCCACACCAACTGCAATTATTAAAATAACCGGCAATATTTTTTTTGATTTAAAAAAGCTTTTCGGCTTAGGCTTATACTGGGGGTCTTCATAATCTTTACCAACATAAGCGGCAATCTGATCAAAATTATCGTTGTTATAGAAGATAACCTGGTAATACCGCAGGCTTGCAGGCAGGTCTTTAATTTCAATATCATCGGTTACAACAGTAAGAATATTTCCCTTCTTCCTTCCGGCTCTTTTTTCTCCGATATAAAATCCCCATTCTGCTTCAACCCACGATGAATTGAGGTATTCAACCTTACTGCTTACTACAATCATGTGCCGGCATTTATCTAAAGCCTTATCAATAACCTTACGGTAATCGCTGCTGCCCAACTGCGGTAAGGTCTCTGATGAAAGGAAAACAGACAGCCCCTTTGAGCGCAGGTAATCGTAAAGCGTTTTTGCTAACTCAACATCAGCACTTTTAAAAGAAATAAATATATCTATCGGTTGTTCCTGCGCTTCTGCCATTAGTACCAGGTTTATTCTACCAGTAAAGTTTTTATTTTTTCAAAATCCTTATGTGTTATTCCTGCCTTTTCCAACTGGTCTATATCATCTAAGCATATGCTAACATAGCTTGTTCCATCTGTATAGTTTCTTCCCTTTAATGATGTATATATCTTTTTTGCCTCATCAAATTTGTTTTGCAATAAAAGTGCATGTGCCAGGTTTGCTTTTGCATACTCAATCTCTTTATCGTAATCTTCCGGTTTATTAAATACAGGGTTCAATGCTTCTTTAGCCGCATCTTCAGCATCTTTATATTTTTTGCTGAATAATAAATACCACGATAAACTGTTTAAATCATGCCCTAATGATATGATATCTGTAAAATTACCTGCTTTTATATATGCCTTTTTCTTTGCAACCAGCGATTGTTGCAGCATAAGTTTATTACTTAGAGAAGTAGCTGCCTGGATATCATACATCATGCCCGACAATTCCTGCTCCACTTTATCTGAATCACTTACCGAAGCGTATAAAGAAGGGTCCAGTTGCTGAATTCTTTTTAACTCTCTGTCTGTATCTGAAATGAATATTTCAATTGATTCAATATTCTCTTTATATGCGCCGGCATTATTTTTTTCGAGGTGATTATACATTTGAAGCACTTCTTTAAACTCCTGCAGATTCTGTTTAAGCAAACGTTCCTTCTCCTGTTTTGAATATGCTGTGCCGGCATAATGGTTTACAACTGCTATATCAAACATTACATCTGCTAATGGCAGTTCCATATTTTCTTTTGCCGCGGCATACTTTTTATAAATAGCCAATGATTTGCCCAATAAAATTTTTGCGGATTCACTATTGTGAAGCATGTATATTTTCGCCAGCTTTTGCTGCGCTTTTGCCAATGGTATATCAAAGGCTGCAGGTGTCTGTCCCGCAAGTTTTTCATATAAAATGATGGCTTGTGTATATAGCGCTTCAGCAGAGTCTGATTCTGCTGCCTCATTAAAAAATGTTGCAAAATGGTAGCAGGTATTAGCGAGCGCCGGCTCATATACTTGCGGGTTTTGAGTGGTGAGTGTACGGAATGATTGTAAAGCAGCGCTGAAATAACGATGAGCGGTGCCACTATCGGCTTTGTTTACAACATAAGTGCCCAGCTCTGCTCTTGATGTATATACATTTCCCAAAAGTGTTTGTACTTCTGCCGCCGGCGGAGTAAATACCAATGGGGAAGTTTGCTGAAATTTTTCATATACATTTAACGAACGTGTAAGCAATACCCTGGCGGCATCAAATTTTTCCTGTTGAATATATACGGCAGCAAGTTTTGTTTGCATAGCGGCAATATCAGTTTCCTGCGATAAAGGATGTATACTGTCAAGACTTCTTCGCTTGCTTAATGCTTCTTTAAATGATTTTTCTGCCGCTGTAAAATCATTGGTATACATGCTTAATGCTGCCTGTCCGTTTTGTATTTCTGCTGTGAGTAAAGTATAAATATCATTATTTGATTTAATTTCATTGATAAGGTTCATTGCCTGCCGGTATTCATTTCCAGCTTTTACAACCAGGCGTAACCTGCCATGAATATCTGCAAGCGCTATAGCAGCCCGGGTAAGCGGCTGAATAAATGTTGTTATATCTTTCTTGAATAAGTTATTATAGATGTTGTAGGATTGCTGTATTAATTTTTCAGCATTGCTGAACTGGTGCTTTGCTTTTTTAATCATGCCTGATGTATATAGCGCATCAGCGAGGTTTGATCCAAAGGCATTGGTGTTTTCCTGGTTAAGGTTAGTGTATACAGCTATTAGTTTTTCAAATATCACATCCGCTTTATCAAAATCATTTTGACTGTACAGAAAATCACCATAGCTGAAAAGATTCTCATAATTAAGGCTGTCGTTTTCAGCAAGAAATTTTAATTTTTTTTCAGCCGTCTTCCAGTCAAAACGAAGTTGCGCAAGGGTAATTTCCTCCTTTAAATTTCTCCGGTGCAGGTTTATCGTATTATAAACGTTTGCCAAAGCCGAATCATTGATCTGTGATTTGTCTTTTAATTCTTTTAATAGCTGGTTGGCGATCAGCAGGTTTTTTTCACTTTGCAATGTCTCACGAAGTAGTATAGCTTCTTCTATTTTGCCTTCAGTAAAATATGCATAAGCGGCTTTTTCAGTTTCGGATACTTCATCCAGGTTAACCCGGCTTAATGATTCTGTTATTTCACCCAGTTTCCTTTGCGATTTTACATATTGTTCCTCCAGTGAATCAATTGTTCTTTGATAATTGCTGCTTTGTTTATTTAATGCCGCTTTTTGTTTTTGAAAAGCATCGCTAAGTAATTTGTTAAGCAGTATTTTGTTGTTTTGTTTTTGCTTGGCCCACACATCTGCCCTGCACATTATTATGGTATGCGGATGATTGAAGGGATCGATCGGAAGATTTACTTCAAGCTTCGATTTTTCAGTGATGACCCATTTTTCTTTTTCAATAATAAGTACTGCGCTGTGGCCCGGTTTGCCATTTTGAAAGTTTAACGTATAGCTGCCGTTATTTGTGGTTAATGTTTGATTTGCCAGTATAGACTTTACAATAACTCCCGCTACCGGTTTATTACCGCTGTTCTGCTCAAAAACAAAACCGTATAATTTTTGCGCCTTAATATGCTGGCATACTACAACCAAACAAAACAATAAAATTTTCAGGAGTTTATTCATGATGTGGTTGGAATGGATTTATCGGTATGTAAAATAGTCAGTCAGCAGGATTAAAACAGGCAAATAAAAATAGGGAATATTTTGATATTGAATTTATGAATAATTACAGGGATTTCGCTTTTAGAAAAAATCTAAGACAATCCATTATGAAAGTTTCATGTGATTGCTTCACCCGCCGCAATATACCTTTAATTCAAATTTCATGCGGACGGGTTCGCAAGGACGGCTGAGGGTATCGTCATATCGAACGAGCAACACGGGGTTGTAGTATAATCGTTTTACGCGAGTGAGATATCTGCCGGGAATTGGTGCTAATGCTTAAATTTTGTACTACTGCCCAACAGATTCCTCTCCCGCCGCTGGCATTGTTTTATGTCAATCTTCATACAGGCGGGATCGAAATGACGCAGGAGCGTGTTTGTATTTTGCTACCGGTACTGAATCAAAGTGTATAAATACTCAACCGCGCTATCCTTGCGAACCTGCCACAACCATACTAGATATTTCTTTTTTAAGATTAAAACATCTTTTTAAAAGCGAAATCCCTGTAATAAATTATGGGTTTTGCTGCAGGAGTTGCTGTAATGCCTTAAATACAGTTCCGGGTTTAATTGTCTCCATATCTTTTGTAACAGGTATATAATGTTTGTGCGGAGATTGCTTTTTTGATTTCCACTTTTTAAGGAAAGGTGTTGCATAAACAGTAGTTACATTTTTTATCCCGGCTTCATAATAAGCAGTGAACCTGTAATATTTATTGCCATTAGACAGCATTACCAAAGGTGTTTTACACGATACTGCAAGATGCGCCGCCATAGAATCGTTACATACAGCAGCAGCGGCATGGTTCATCCAGTCTATCATTTCCGGAAGCGTTGTAGCCCCGGCAATGTCTCTTGCACCTGTAGCCCCGGCTATTGCCTGGGCAAATATCTTTTCTGTACCCCCTCCTGAAATTACAGCGATGGGTAATTTATTATCGGTAATGAGTTTTATCAAATCAATCCATTTACTAACCGGCCATCGTTTGCTTTTGTGTGCTGCACCTATGCATAATAAAATATATGGTGTTTGCAAAGGAGGCTTAGCTTTTAAATAAAGTATTTCGGGGCGATGCAAATCATTATCAACCCCTGTATTCCATTTTGCAAAAGCCTTATTAAATAAAAATTCGTGAAGGTTTGGAATATCCTTAAATAATTTTTGATAAAGCTGGTTTGAGGCATAGTTCACTTCCGGAGCTTCAAAGGTATTTTCAACACCTGATTTTATAGTTGCATTAGTGGCTATTATGCATATATCATCAAGTAATAACTGCCGCGTTCGTGAGGGATTGATCACTGCCTCAAAATTTTCCCTGCTTAGTTCTTCCCATATGCTTTTTCGGTATTCAGTTTCGCTGAAATAGCGTTTTTTGTCAATCCAGATAGTTTTGTCAACGTTTTTTGCATCCAGCATATCAAAAAGCGTTTTTACCGCAACATTTCCCATATAGGTAATTTCATATTCCAGCCAGTTCTGAGATTGCTTATACATTGGCAGAAAATTTCTGAAAAGTAAGTAGTCTCCTATATCATCGAGGCGAATGATCAAAAGTTTTTTCCTGTTTTTTGAGGGGGTAGCTTTGTTTATATTATTCAGTGAGTTTTTCCATGAGGCAAAAGTGGCGAGCAGACGCCTATCTGTTTTAGCGCCCTGCAGTTTACGAAGTATAACCGATATATGCCGTATCAATTGATAATTAAATGATCTGGTAAATATCGGTTATTCCGGGTGTTTGGAAAAGAAATGAGAAAAGAAGGATTCGTGGTGAATTAGGTATTACATATGTCAGCGCTATTTTATTTCACTCTGAAAAGGAAATATTTCAGAAGGATCGTGAGCATCGTCCATGAGGCTTGTAAGCCTTTTCACAATTTCCGGGTATAGCGCGGCAATATTATTTGTTTCGTAGGGATCTTTACTGAGGTTATATAGCTCAACAGCAGTTTTATTTATGTCAAAAATATTCAGCCGTATGGCTTTCCAGTTGCCACTTCGCACTGCCTGCTTGCCACCTCCCTCATGAAACTCCCAGTATAAATATTCATGCTGGTGCTGCTTTGAAGAACGGAGCGTTGGAAGAATAGATATTCCATCCAGGTTGGATGGCGTTTCTGCTTTAGCTATTTGCGTAAATGTGGGAAAAATATCCCAGAAAGCACCAATATATTTATTATCTGTTCCGGATTTTATTTTGCCCGGCCATCTTACCATAAATGGCACGCGGATGCCGCCTTCATACATGTCTCTTTTTACACCCCGAAACCCGCCTGCACTATTGAAAAAAACAGGATCAGCGCCTCCTTCTACGTGAGGGCCATTATCGCTTGTAAAAAATACTATGGTATTATCATCAATGTTTAATTCCTGTAATTTTTGCATTACCTGGCCAACATATAAATCGAGCCTGCTTACCATTGCAGCAAAAGTTGCATGTGGAAAAGGTTGTGATGTATAGCCTCCTTCCGTAGCGTCCGGACCATAATCATTCCCTTTATGAGGTGTTTCAGGAAATTTACCTTTATAATATTGGTAGATACTATCATCAGGTACAAGTAACTCAGCATGTGGTAATGTGTAGGTAAGAAATATTAAGAATGGTTGCTGATGATTTTCATCAATGAATTTTAATGCCTGCTGCTGAATTAGATCCGGTGCATAAGAAACTGTTTTTTTGAGATTTTCATTTTCTTCAAGCATCACTTTTTTTTCATTATCCCATAAATGATCGGGATAATACCTATGCGATACCCGCTGGCAGTTATAGCCGTAAAATCTGTCGATACCATGTTTTAAAGGGTCGCCTGTGCTTTCCACCGGACCTAATCCCCATTTACCAAAAAGTCCGGTTGAATACCCTGCTTTTTTTAAAGCTTCGGCAATAGTGAATGTAGTATCAGCTATAGGATATTGTCCTTCAGGTTTCATTTCTTTATTGCCGCGAATAATTGTATGTCCTGTATGCATACCCGTCATAAGAGATGAACGTGAAGGAGCGCAAACCGTAGTGCCGGAATAGAACTGCGTAAAGCGCATACCCTCTTTTGCAAATTTTACGAGATAGGGAGTTTTAATAAGTTTTTGCCCGTATGGTTCTGTATCACCATATCCTAAATCATCTGCTATTATGAAAATGATGTTTGGTTTGTCCTTATATCTTCTCTGTTGTGCATTGCTTTGCTGAAATGCAAATAATAAAATGAGTGGAATTAAATATTGTATACTTAATCTTCTTTTCACGGCAAAACTGTTGAGTAGATGTAAAAGATATGCTTAAAGATACAAACAGCTTTGGGTAAAGGAATAAAAAATAAGCCCCGATGCTGATTAAAGTTTTTTAGCACCGGGACTTCGTTTGATTATTTATTTCGTATTTAACGGAGCACTTTTTTCTTCATTGTGAATATCTCATTTTTTATGAGATATGTTAATTTAAACGGGAAATATAAAATGTATTTTAATTGTTACAGGTTTCAGGGTACAGGTACAAAAGCATAAACCTGAAATCTATACTTTTCCAAACCGCGGACGTAATCTCGCTTTAGCTTTATTAAAAATATGTTGACCCTTGTCAATTCCCTTTCTTAATGCTTTTTGCTGTTCCTCCGGCATCTGGTAAACTTCCTGGCATGCTGTACTGCAGCAACCACTATATTTTTCAGCGCATTTTTTGCATTGAATAAATAACAAGTGGCAACCATTATTCAAACAATTGGTATGATCGTCACAGGGCTCACCGCACTGGTGGCACCGGGCAATAATATCATTGGTTATGCGCTCACCCAGGCGATCATCAAACACAAAATTTTTACCAATAAATTTACTTTCCAGACCTTTCTCTTTTACCTGTTTTGCATAATTGATAATGCCTCCTTCCAGATGAAACACATTTTTAAAACCGCTATGCAGCATGTATGCGCTGGCTTTTTCGCAACGGATACCACCGGTGCAATACATAATGATATTTTTATCTCTATGCTCTTTCATCATCTCTACCGCCATTGGGAGTTGCTCCCGAAATGTATCGCTCGGAATTTCAATAGCATTTTGAAAATGCCCTACCTCATACTCATAATGATTGCGCATGTCAATCACCACAGTATCCGGGTTATTGGTGAGTTTATTCAATCCTTCCGCATCTACATATTTTCCTTTTACAGACATGCTGAAATCAGGGTCAGCAATACCGTCTGCCACTATTTTCTCCCGAACTTTTATTTTCAATACCCAGAAAGATTTTCCATCATCGTCTACCGCAATGTTAAGCCGGAGATTATTTAAAGGTGGGATACTGTATAAATAACTTCTGAACGCTTCGGAATTACTTTCCGGAACGCTTACCTGCGCATTGATACCTTCTGAAGCAACATAAATTCTGCCAAACACTTTTATCTCATTCAATGCCTTATACAATTCGTCTCTGAACTGTTGCGGGTCTTCAATAAAAAAATACTGGTAAAATGAAATGGTTTTGCGGGGTTCTTTTTCTTCCAGCAAAAGCTGTTTGAGTTCCTTTTGAGAAACGCGATTGTGTAATACTGCCATAAGATTGAAATTTTATGCCCTCAGGCGGATCGTTTGCATGACGAACAAAATTTCTTAACGGCGCAAAGGTAAGGAGATTTGAGATTTGAAATTGGAGATTTGAGATGCATAGAAAACCAGCAACCTGAAACTTGAAACTGCAAGGTGTAAGATATAGGGCGTAAGGTTTAAGGAAAACCAGCAACCTGTAACCAGTAACCTCAAACTATAAACTACAAACCTCCCGCCACTTCCAACACGCCAATTTCAAATCTCCAATTTCAAATTTCAAATCAAATCAGTTTCCTGTTACTCCCCTGAAGCCAATCCTGATGCCATAATCATAAAATCCCCGGTCTCCATAGCCGCGTATATAATCAACACGAATAATTTTCAATATGTTTTCTATTCCTGCAAATACTTCATAGTAGTAATTGCTTTTATCTACCACAAAAGCATTTGCGCCGGCTACAAGATAGATATTTAGTTTTTTGATTAACGGGATTTTATTGGTAAGGAACCCGTTAAAATGATGCTCGATATTTAATGTGCCGTACAACCTGGCAGTTGTACTGCGGGCGTAATAGGGCGACAATTGAAAACTGTTCAGGTATTCTGTTGCCGTTAGTAATTGGTTGCCATTGAAATGCTGGTAGTCTGGCAATTCAACCTTACGGTTATTTAAAAATCCTCCCAAAGAAAAATGATAGCTGAAAACACCTGAAAGCTTAGCATTAATATCATCTTTAATTGAAAACTTCCAGCGATCAAAATCAACATCGCTGCCCGCAACACCATCAAGCCCTTTGGCATAGCTGATACTGAACAATGGATATTTTGAACCTAAATTTATTTTACGTTCCGGCAATTGAATGTATTTAGTGCCGGGACGATAGCTTACTGTAAAAGAAGTTACCAATGCCTGGTGGCGTGGAAAATTCGAAGAGGCAAGCTCAATGGGATAATTAGGTGTTCGCCTGGTAAAATTCTTACTTCTGCCCCAGAAAGTATTGTCGGTATTTTCAAGCGGAATCCTATCCTGGTAATTAACAGAAGCTTTGATAGTGAAGCCATCACCAATACCTCTTGTGTAATCCAGTCTTCCAAACCACGCTTCGTAAATCTTCATATAATTATCCCCAAAAAATAATGTATTGTATGTATTTACAAATGGGTGTACCGGCTCTTCATTATTTAGCTGAAATACCCGTTTACCACCTGAAAGTGTAGCAACATTTGTATGTTTTTTACCAAAAGTATACTTGCCGGCAAGATCAGTATTTAAATGCCGGTTGGTAAAACCATAACGCACAGTTGGCGTAAAAGAAACGGATTTTGTTTCAGTGAACCTTCTGGAATATGTTACATTCATATTCAGGTTAAACCCTTCTACTGTATTAAAATTGGCAACATCAATGAGCGGAGGGTAACTGAATGAAGATTTTTTACTTTGCCTGGTAAACGTTTGCCCAAAAACAAGCAGTCCGCCAATTGTAATCCTATTTCTTCTCCTGTCTACTGAATCAAGATAGCGCGGATCCCTGCGCACAACTTCCATGCTGTCTTTTTTTACATAGTCAAGTAATTCATCGTTCAGTAATGGCACGGGGCGAACAGTATCCCAGTATTGCCTTGGCATTTTATTGGAGCCTGAGTCATATTTTACCACAATATTGTTGAAGAACTTTTTATCAAACTTTGGTTGGAGATTGTAATTTGTGTAGACAGATACAAAGCTGCCCGATGCGTCAAATCCAAACATTTTTACTGAGGGATATAAAACCTGGCTATGAATCATCCAAACATCATTGGTAACGGGCACGTACAGATGCTCAATATGGAGTGAGTCTGCAAGTTCCATTTGCGATGATTTGGTGAGGAGGAGATTTACACTATGTATGCGCCATTCATTTTCTACAATGTTGATCTCTCCGCTGAATAAAGGCTCATAAGTCCGGCGGGGAATCACTTTTATTTTGTTTATCAACCTGCCATTTTCAGTAAAACTTCCTAAGTATTTATACTGGTAAAAATTGAGCGCATTATCCGCAACAGGGGAAATAAAACCCCGTGGGTTGAGCACATTACTTATCTGTATATTATTATCATAAAAAGTCAAGAATTTAGGATTGCTGAATCCAAAACTTTCTGCAGAACCACTCACCCGGGTTGAGGTAACAACAGCCTTTTCTTTATTGGGTTTCTGAAAATAATATTTGGCGATCGTTTCAGACAGGTAGATCATTTTGTTTTTTCCGGTATCGCCATCATCAAATGCTACTTTTTGACCGAAAATAGTTTTTGGAAAGTCTTTCAGGCGTAATTGTCCTTTAATATATACCTGGCATTCAAATGCATCAACCTGGTCTTTATATACCGGGCGCATTTTTATTGCATGACGTATTATTTCATACGCCGGATCTTCCGTATTACTGCCAATCACTACTTCCTTTAATGTTAATTCCTGCTGTGATAAAACAAAATCAACCTGTATACCTGCGCCGCTGATGGTAATTTGTTTTTCTGCCATCTTATAGCCAACATGCATACATTGCAATGTATATTTACCATTGCCGAGATTTAGCAAATAACGTCCTTCATTATTAGCGGTAGTGCCGGCTGATAATCCTTTTACTACAACAGATGCAAATGGTAATACTTCTCCCTTATCGTTTTTTATGGTGCCGGTTACCGGCGCACCGAAGCTGTAAAGGCAGGCAAACAAAAGGAATAATGTAAAACATAAGTTATTCTTCATGAAAGAGATATTACCTGCTATTGAAATTATTGTGCCATTCACGCTTTTTTCCAGATAATGCCTCTTAATAATGATCCTGTAAGCGCCGATAGCCCTGCCACTAAAGCGCCGGTTAATACCGTTATGGCTATCAGCATTAACGGACTGTTCTTATTAATAACCAGCACGGCAATTTTTTCCGCAAGTAAATGATTGTTGGAAGAGCTGATATGCCACGCAAGGCCGCCCCATAATAAAAATAATGCTGCAAAGGCTGCTATAAAATCAAGATAAGGCTTTTGCCATATGACCAACGGTACGGCAAAAGATACAACAGCAATGCTCCACCAGGGTAAATACAGTGAAAATGCAAAACTCAGCAGCGCAATTAATATTAGTGATACGATAAATTTCATTCGTATATTTTTTATTTTGTTACCACTAATACACTATTAACAAACAATCCGTGTTATTAGTGGCGAATCTCGTTATCAGTTGTTGCTATCCTTTTTTAAAGAACATTTTCCAAACCAGCCTGTCTGAGCCCTCTTCTCCTTTTTTCATAATCCAGGCTTTGTAATATTCTCCAGCAGCCCATTTATCAATAAAACTATCATAATACGGGCTGCCGGGGTTGCCTGATTGTCCTCCGGGGTACACAACATAAGCCTCAGTATCTTTTGTTAAATGCACTATCATTCTCCAGCTTGGACCATGGTCGTGCTGGGTAGCATTAATTACATGCTTTCCTCCACCTACCATTAAGCCTGTTCTTGCAAAAGGCATTAATTTGGTTTTAAGCAAATGATAGATGGTTGTATTTTTATACGTACCCCATGTTAGTTTATTTAGAGCCGCGAGTGAATCTGCAGTAACAATAGTTTGTGCAAAAGCCGCATTCACAGCATCGGCTATTGTTTCTGTTTGCGTGGTATTAATGTTATCAGCAAATGCAAAAGCGCTGTCTTTCAATAATGATTCTATTAAAGTAGATTGGGAAGGGCGCATTTTATCAACGCCGGCTTTTTCAAATTCATCATCCCACACCTGCTTTTCAAGATTTTTAAACCATAATGTAAAAAGCGTTGGAGCCGTTAAATTTATATCATTATTCAGTGACCAGTTTTTTATACTGTCAAGATATTTATTGCCGGCCCCTCCTAAATTATATTGGGCCAGGTATTGAAGTAATAATGGCCTTGCAGTTGCGGCAAACGCATTATAATTGTCATTCTGCAGTTTCATCATATCCTGAGGGGTAATATTGTTCATCGCTGCAAGTTTCCTGTTAATTTCAATTCCACGATATAAATCATATTCTCCAGGAATAAAATAATGGTACGCAGAATCTGCAGGACGCTGATTAGCACTGCTGATGAAACCTCTTTCAGGATTGAGGATATGGGGATTTTCACTTCGCGGAATAAATGTCTGCCACATATAGCTGCTGTCTTCTCCCGGCATTACATATATGCCCTGCCTGTTCCAGCGCGCAGGAAAAGTTCCCTGCTGCCATATAGCAATATCCCCGGATTTTGAGGCAAATGCCACATTGTGCGCCGGACAGGTAAAATATTGCAAAGCGTTTTCATAATCTTCATAGTTCTTTGCCCTGTCAAGATAATGCCACAACAATAATTCATTTGAAGGGTCATGTGCTTTCCACCTTGCTGCCAGCGCTTTGCCCGGCATTGCTGAAGCAGGAAAACTATTATCATAGGTTACAGGTCCAAAAACAGTATATGCCACAGTATCATATACAGGTGGTTTCCCTTTTATTTTAATTTCTTCAATGCGCAGGTTAGTGTCTCTCCATTCATTATTAAACCTGTATTGCGTTTTGGTTTCATCTTTAAATTGAATTGTATAATAATCTTTTACGTCACGTTCCGAATTAGTAAAACCAAATGCTATACTATCATTAAAACCTATAATAACGCCAGGCGCTCCCGGAAAACTTACACCATATGCATTCATGGCAGGCGTTATCATTTGTATTTCGTACCAGATGGATGGCAGTGATAAAGTAAGATGTGGATCATTACAAAGTATAGGCGCACCGCTTTGTGTTTTGCTGCCGCTTACAGCCCAATTGTTACTGCCATTGGCGGGGTTGGGTTTATCAATTTCTTTCAGCTTACCCTTCACTATTGCTGTGTCAGGTTGAATATATAATGAGTCTTTTGACGCGGGAGAAATAGGATATTTTGTTGCTTCGGGGTAAACCGTACCCTTTGGAATTACGGGATCAAGTGAATCGGCAATCTGGGGAAACAGCAAGCGCAATTTTTCATCTCCAAAATAAGCCAGGGCTTTTGTCATAGGCAGATCATCCTCAAAACCGGCAAGAGTTTCCGTCATCTGCTTTACGAATAAAGCGGTTTTAAGATTGTTCCATTTTTCAGGTGCGTAACCGAGAAGTTTATATTCAACGGGTAGCCTGCTTTCAGTTAATGTGGCTATATATGCATTTACACCCGCGGTATAATTGTCTACTTCAGCTTTTGTAACCGGGTTTGCTTCCATTTCTTTTAAAAGATTTTCAGCAGCGTAAACCATACCCATTCTTCTTTTGCCACGATCATAATCCATTGCAATATCACCCACAATTTCACTTATTCTTCCAGCGGCTGCATAGGTTTGAAATTCCATCTGCCATAACCGGAATTTCGCATGCAGGTAACCTTGTACAAAGTAAGCGTCTTCATCATTATCGGCAACAATATGCGGTACCAGTCTTTCATCCATATATACTGTTGCATTGCCTTTCAGATCAGGAAAGATGAGTTCGGCATCAAAATTTTGTTTAACCGGTTCCGCGTTTTGCCATATACCATGCTGGGGACTTAAAAAATTACCCAGGGCAAGCGGAGTCCATGTTGCAGTGCCTAATACAAAAAGCAGCAATGCGGTTATAAGCAATGAAATGCAGAAAAAAACTATTCTCATAATTTAAAATTACAGGGTTGAGGCAGAAAAATAAAAAACAATTTTAAAAGCTATTTTTGTGTTTTATTAGGAAAACATGAATGAGGAAGATGTAAAAAATATACTTGGTTTGCAATTGCCGACTGATCCGCGCTGGGTTGACCTGGCATCAATAAGTATGGAAGATATCTTAACTGATCATGCTTATTGCGAACAAAAAGCTGCAACTACCTGTATCAGTCTAATTCAGCGTTATTCTGATAAAGAAGAGATGGTAACTGCTTTGGCTCCCATCGTAACCGAGGAATGGGGGCATTTTCGTTTGGTGCTTGCAGAGTTGCAAAAGCGGGAATTATCATTAGGAAAACAACGTAAAGATATATATGTAAATAAACTAATTGAATTTCAACGGAAAGGAGGAAGCATTGAAGATCGCTTTTTAGATCAGCTCTTAACAATGGCATTGATTGAGGCCCGCAGTTGCGAACGCTTTAAAAGATTAAGCGAAGGGTTGAATGATGATTACATGCGGAAATTTTACCGCCGGTTTATGGAAAGCGAAGCAGGGCATTATACATTATTTATAGAGCTTGCAGAAACATATATTGATAAAGATAAGGTAAGAAAACGCTGGGCCGAATGGCTGGCGTATGAAGCAGATGTAATGCAGGGGCTGGAGGTGAGAGGAGATCGGATACATTGATGCTGATAACTATTTTTACCCAATGATTCAACGTGCTAAAAGCAGTCTTTAAAAAGAAATTTGATTTGCATTTTATAATCACCGTCCAAAATACTTGTTTACTGCTTCTACCCTGTTTGTTACATGCAGCTTTTCGTAAATGTGATAAACATGTTTTCTGACTGTTTCCTGTGCAATGCCAAGCTTAGTGGAAATTTCCTTGTATAACATTCCTTTCGCTAATAACTCAAGTATTTCATGTTCACGGTTTGAGAGTGCATCAAGCACACCTGTTGACTGCGTATTTTTTTCCTGGAAAGCAGCAACCACTTTTCTGGCGATCTGGCTGCTCATCGGGGCTCCGCCTTCAGCTAATTCCCGAATAGCATCAAGCAATTTACCCGGTGCAGTTTTTTTAAGAATATATCCGTTGGCACCGGCAGCCAATGCCTCAAAAATTTTTTCATCCTCTTCATATACAGTACACATCATAAATAAAATATCCGGATGGCGGGGTTTTAATTCTCTCACACAATCAATACCACTCATTCCCCCCAGGTTGATATCCATTAATACAACATCAGGCATTACTTTAGGTATGCCTGCAACCGCGCTTTCACCACTTATAAATGAACCACAAAACCTGTATCCGTCAGCCATCATGATTATTTGTTCCAATGCCTGTCGGATATCATTATTGTCTTCAACTATGCAAACTGAAATATTCTCCATCACGTAAAGCAAAGATGCAAAGCTAAAATATAAATAATATAATTTCTTACCCTAAACCGGGTACTTGTCTAATGGTACTTTTAAAAGAACATGTATGCCTTCATTACTGATTATTTCGCATGAACCACCAATGGCTTTTAAACGCTCTTGTATGTTTCTCAACCCGTTACCGTTGTAATTTGTGGTGTGGCTGGTAATAAATCCAACCCCATTATCCTTTATAGAAATAATAAAAACTTCCCGGAATGAAAAATTAACATTTACTGTCGTGGCATAAGAGTGCTTTACAATATTATGCAGCACTTCTTTAACAGATAAAATAATATTACGCCTTGCACTGCCGCTTAATGGGGCATCATCAATATTTTCGGGAATATTTATTTCGAGTGTAATATTTGACGGTTCAAAAAATTCCACAATCTGATGCCGCAGATAGGCAATTAGGTTTAATAATCTATCATTTCTTGAGTTTAAAGTCCAGATTATTTCATTCATCTTTTCCATCAAAATATTTGATGTCGCAGAAATTTTCTCCAACTCTTTTCTGCCGGCTTCTCCATTTTTTACTTTTGCAATTTCGCTTAGTAAGCGAATTGAGGTAAGCCCTGAACCAATATCGTCATGTATTTCCTGAGAAATTCGTGTTCTTTCATTATCCCTTGTTTCAATAATGGCTTTATATGTTTCAAGCTCCTTCCTGTCGTTTTCAATCTGTAGTTGTTCAACCGCTCTTATTCTTTCGGCTTCCTGCATTCTTCTTCTGTAAGCCAATGCCTGGAGAAACAACAACATCTGCGTTAGAATACCGAACATAAAAATGAGCGAAGGCACTTTGTTGTACCTGATCATTATATTTTCATTATTTATTTTTCTGCCAATATATAGTGCAAGCATTGACATAGAAAGAGAGATAATAGAACCAATCCCTAGATATTGCGACTCTTTATCATGTTTTTTTATAATTACAAAACCGGCTAATATCATAGAAAACAACAGTACTACTAACCGCATAATATCAAATGCAACACTTGCCGGAAAATTATAAATATTGGTATAAACAAAAGGAATATTTATTAGTAAAAAAAGAGCCTGACTCCACGCCATCCATTTAACTGCTTTATATGCTGAAGGATGTTCTTTTTTGAATTTTAAGAATGAAGATACAAACATCAGGATGAAAATTGCCCCAATCAATTGAAGTGTTTCAAATCTTACTTCAAAAAACCATTGATATGATCTGCCAAAAGAAAAAGTATCAAGTATCCGCATTGAAAAATATATAAGGAATACAAATACGGCGATAGAATAATAGAGGTATTCTCTAACAGGGGTCCTTACAAAAAAAGCGAAAGTATTTGCAAACATGCTGAACATAATGCCTAATAAAAACAGGGCAATTGAAATATAAATAAGATTTGGTAGCAGTATATGATCAAACACAAAAAAATCCAGGGCATTACTTTTTACCAGCGACGGATCAAACATATTCCAATTGTAAAAACTGATATCAAATTGTATAAAAATGATTTTTCGTTTTCCTTTTTCGATTGCTAAAAAGCTGTAAGGCACTTTATTAAAAACGGCATGAGCATAATAGCGAATGTGATTGTTCAACAAAATTTTATTTCCTGAACTCGTATCATATTCATACACCTTGTAATCCTGCCCCTTGCCTGCATAGTAGAAAATCGTATCGGCATCACCACTGTTGGTAAGCGTTAATTGGGCGAAATAATTGCCGCCGGGGTACCTGGCGTTAAAAAGTGATTTACGGGGAATACTTGTAAAATCGGTAAGACGTATATCCGCTATGGAATGTTTTTTTTCAAAATCAATAAAGTAATAAAGTTTATTGACAATAGTATCGTAAGTACGGATTTTGGCTATGTCAATAACGTTATTTTGCGCATTGGCACCAACAGTGGACAGGATAAATATGCATATCAGTACAGCTATACGTATTGACAAGCAACATTTGTTTTAATAATTAAACCATCATTAAATATAGCAAAAGAAAGGAATATTGAAAGTGCTGGTTTATTCCGATAATTGTATTTTCGTGCCCAATTTGAAACTTCAAAATAAGATGAGCTCAAAAATAAGCGCTGCTATTACGGCTGTTGGTGGATATGTTCCCGAATATAAACTTACCAATTCTGAGCTGGAGAAATTGGTAGATACCAATGATGAATGGATAAGGACCAGAACCGGCATAGCTGAAAGAAGAATATTGAAAGGCGAAGGGTTGGCAACTTCTGATATGGTTGTTCCGGCAGTGCGGGATATTCTGGATAAAAAGCAAATAAGCGCAGATGAAATAGACTGCCTGATCGTTGGAACAGTTACGCCGGATATGGTATTTCCGTCAACGGCTAATATAGCCTGTCATAAACTTGGCGCTAAAAACGCCTGGGGGTTTGATCTTGCCGCTGCCTGCAGTGGCTTTTTATATGCGCTTACCACAGGAGCATCCCTTATTGAAAGTGGGAGGTATAAAAAAGTAGTTGTTGCCGGCGCTGATAAGATGAGCGCTATTGTAGATTACAGCGACAGAACTACCTGTATTATTTTTGGTGATGGGGCTGGTGCTGTTTTACTTGAACCCAATACAGGAGGTTATGGCATAAAAGACAGTATTTTAAAAAGTGATGGCGCTGGCGGTCACCATCTTCACATGAAGGCAGGCGGCTCCTTAAAACCTGCATCTATAGCGTCTGTAACAAATAAAGAACATTTTATTTATCAGGAAGGGCAGGCAGTATTTAAACACGCAGTAAAGGATATGGCTGATGTTAGTTATGAATTGCTGCAGCGCAATAATCTTACAGGCGATGATATTGCCTGGCTGGTGCCACACCAGGCTAATAAAAGAATTATTGATGCCACCGCAAACCGAATAGGGTTACCACATGAAAAAGTAATGCTGAATATCCAGCGGTATGGCAATACTACGGCAGGTACGCTTCCACTTTGCTTGTGGGACTGGCAGGATAAATTAAAGAAAGGAGATAATCTTGTACTGGCTGCTTTTGGCGGCGGCTTTACCTGGGGCGCAACGCTGATTAAATGGGGGTATTAATGATTAAAGTTAATAGGCTTGTAGGGTATACATAAAGTGCTACCTGTATTTCTTGCTACTTACTCCTGTTTAAAGCTATTCCTGATTTTCTCCATCAGGTTTATCTCGATAATTTTTTGAGAAAGCAATATCATATTTTTAAAAGCGGGTCCGTGTGAAATACCGTGACCGATAATAACCGGTTTATTTACACCTAATACAGGCACTCCGCCATACTGTTCAAAATCAAACCGGTCGATATATTCATCTTTAATATTGCGGCGTTTGGCTATATCATGTATACTTTCTGCCATTTTCAGCATTATATTGCCGGTAAATCCTTCGCAAACAATTACATCAGCCTTATCTAAAAAAACATCCCGTCCTTCAACATTTCCAATAAAGTTTATCTGTTTGTTTTCTTTAAGAAGCGGGTATGTTGCCTGCGCTAATATATTTCCCTTTCCTTCTTCTTCTCCAATATTCAGTAAAGCAACTTTAGGATTTTCAATATTCCACACATGCTGAACAAATAAAGAACCGAGCAGCGCAAACTGAACCAGGTTTTCTGGTTTGCAATCCGCGTTAATACCTGCGTCGAGCAATAAGCCTAATCTGCCGTTTTCACGTGGTAAATATGTGCCGATTGTCGGCCGGCTTACGCCTGCCGTTGGCTTAATACTATATAATGCTCCTACCAGCATTGCACCGGTGTTGCCGGCGCTTATAAATGCATCAGCCTTACCGGTTGCCAATAAATGAAAACCAATGGCAACGGAAGATTGCTGCTTTTCTTTTAATGCTTTTGTTGGATGCTCATGCATGTCTATTACCTGCGGGGCATGAACAACAGTAAAATTTTTGGAATGATTTGAAAGATGCTCAGCAATGAGTGGCTGCAGTTTTACTTCATCTCCAACCAATATAAGGTGTGCCGGGTTTTCCGTAGCTGATAAATACGCTTTTACGCCGAGTATAGCTTCTGCGGGGGCATAATCACCGCCCATTACGTCTAAGGCAATGTTCATGCAGCAAATTTGGGAAAAATCTATTCCCAAATCCAAATAATTTTTCATTATTCAGATTTGGGAATAATATTAATCGGGAATAAATTATTTAATAGGGGAATTCTCCGCTACAACTTTTCCTTTGTAATATAACTTTCCTTCACTTACATGCGCACGATGGCGTACATGCGTTTCGCCGGTAGCGCTGTCTTTGCTTAATGTCACGGTCTCAGCTATATAATGCGTTCTTCTTTTCGCACTGCGCTGCTGAGAGTGTCTGCGTTTTGGATTTGGCATAACACTGATTTTTAATTGTTTCTGAATTTATCCAGACCTTTCCAGATCGGGTTCTCGTTTTCTTTTTTTGTTTGGTTCAGTTTTTTAAGCATATCAAGCGCTTCCTGGTTACATCCCGAACTTCCGTCAGGTTTGTCGGGGCAGGTATGTTGCAAAGGTATGCTCAGGTTTATGAACTCGTACAACCAGGACTTTACATCAATATGACTTTCCGTTCTTGAGATATAAAACACGTCAGGGTCTTCTTCCTCAGTGTTCATCTCATCAGGATTATCAACCATTTTCACCAGCATTTCAAAATCATCCCACAAATGCTTTTCCAGGGTATTGCCGCATAAATCGCACTGCAGTTTTACAGAACCACCAACCTCAAACTTCAGCATAAGAAAGGATTGTTTCTTATCAAGTATAAGTTTTACGGTTACCTGCGGATCTGTAAAGTCCCGGGATGTGTTATCTGCAAAGAACTTTTCGTCTACCTCGTAAACAAACTCATGCTTGCCCGGTTTAAGCCCTACAAAAGCAATCTCGTATTCTCTCCGGTTTGCCATGCTTTTTGTTTTTAAGGTTTGCAAAGGTAAGGGAATTCTGTAAAGTTCTTTAAAGAAAATAGTGTGTTTGTTTAATTGACAACAATCACTAATTTTTTATATATGATAATCAATTAATTATGATGTAATATGACAGCAGGAGAGGCGGTGTATAATATCTTTGTTCCCGACCAATAATAATATTAACAGGCTATAAATACGCCGGCATGCTGTTTTACTATTGTAAATTTGCGCAATTTTAAAATTAGTTATGAAGATTCCCAAAGGGCTTTTACCTGTTTGTGCTTTATTTTTGGTGTTAAGTATTATTATCTTCTCGCTTAAGAATAATCTTGAAAAATATGGGATGGATGTAAATGTGCTCATCTGGGGGAATGTATTTCTGTTTTTACTTGCCTGCATATCTTTTTTTATACAACAAAAAGCTTTACAATCAGGCTCACCGCAGGTTTTTACGAGGTATTTTTATTTATCGTTCGTTATAAAATTTATACTAGTGGCGGTTACAGTTTTGCTTTATTCATTAAATACGCAAAAAGTCAATAAAGCATCCGTATTGGTATGTATGGTATTATATCTGGTATATGTGTTTTTAGAGCTTTCGTTTGTTCTTAAATCTGTTCGCAAAAAATAATGAGTAAGCAGGAGGCGCCATTAATAACCTTACAATCTTTTCTGCCACAGGGTTCTTATGAAGCAGTGATGGAATACCTCCATCAATACAAAGTTCATCTTACTATTACCCGCGAAAGGAAAACTGTGCTTGGCGATTACCGTTTTGCGATAAATGGTAAAAATCATCGTATAAGCGTAAACGGCAATCTTAATAAATATGCTTTTCTTATAACCCTTTTGCATGAACTGGCTCACCTGGTAGCATTTATCAGGTATGGCAACCGCATAGCATCTCATGGTAAGGAATGGAAGGCAACATATGGTGAAATATTAAACCGATTTGTTTCGCTTAAAATTTTTCCTGCTGATGTAGAGCAGGAAATAAGGGTATCCATGAAGAACCCTGCAGCAGGAAGCTGTGCTGAAGATGGTTTGCTCAGGGTATTGCGAAATCATGACCATATAAAAAAAGGGGATAAACTGGTAGAAGAAATTGAACCCGGAGGGTTATTCCGCACAGAGGATGGGCGGATTTTCAAAAGAGGAGACCAGTTGCGGAAACGCATCAGGTGTCTGGAAATAAAAACGGGCAGAATGTTTTTATTCAGCCCGGTTTACGAGGTAATGCCTGTTAGTCAGGTATAGTGTACGGATTGTAATTATATTTTTTGAAGCGTAATGGTATATGTGCCGGGAAGTGGTCCAACTGTAAATGGATAGGAAACCTTTAGGGTGGTTTTATCAACCGATATGATTGTGATTGTCAAAACATCTCCCGAAGCGGGCGTATACTGAATTTTGGTCTCATTTTCAATTAAAGCCCATGTGCCGGTGCTTGCATAACTGTCATCACATACTACAGCGCCTTCATCAATAACGAAGCTGTCATCAGTCTTCATGGTAAAAATATTATCCTTGAAGCATTTGATCTGATCAAAGTTGGCATCAATAACGCTTACGCCTTCAGCGGTTTGTATGTTTGTTATTTTCCAGCTGTTTGACAGTAGTTCTTTTTTAGTAGGCTCTGGCGTATCTTCATTTTTGTCTTTTTTGCATGATATTGCAAAAAGAGACAAAGCAATAACAAAAACACTAATTAATTTAAAATAAGGAGTGGTATACTTATGCATAAAAATGGTTTGCTGAAATGGATAAAACTCTATCTTTTCGGGAGAAGGATAGTGCAAATATACGGAGATACATTAACTCAGCATAGCCATAACTGCATAAAGCATAAAATAACTTACGGCAACAAAGAGGAAAAAGAATTTGTCTGCATTTTTCATTTATAAAAGAATTTGATGCAAACCAAACGCAATGCAGGAGTGAATGTTGTATAATTATCTCAATTTTCTGTGAATGGCGGCAAACTAACGGATAAGCGTAGTTGTACCTTTTAAATTAAACACTTTTCTGGTATCCTTATGTATATAGTAGAGTGTCCATACGTAGGTGCCGGTTCTTTGCGGCTGACCGTTAAAAGTACCATCCCATTTTTTAAACCGGTCTGTGGTTTCAAATACTTTCTGCCCGTATACATTGTATACCCGAAACATAAGATGCTCAGCTTTATAGGCATTTAACGGATATAGATAATCATTGAGATAGTCATTATTAGGAGAAAAGGCAGATGGAATGGCAACAAAACAACTGCTTACCACATTTACGGTTTTTGTTATTTGCGCGGGGCATCCTATACTATCAACTATATTAAGCGTTATTGTATACAATCTGTCAGTAAGAGGCGCCGGGTATTGTTGTGCCGGCGGAACCGCAGTAATGCTTCTTGCGCCATTACCAAAGTTCCAGTTCCATAAAGCTATTTTTCCTATGCTGACATCCTTAAATACAGCGCTGTCGTTGGGGCAAATAAATTCAGGCGCTTCAAAATCGGCTTTTAATTCATTATCAAGCAAAATATTTGCTGAGGCAGTATCGTTGCAAACTCCATTTGATACAATAAGCGTCGCATTTTTTTCTCCGAATACAGTATATATTTTTTGAGGAAACTGATTACCGGAAGCTGTTCCATCTTCGAATGACCAGTTCCACTTGTTTATGTCATTGCCGCCAGGGTGGGAAAACCTGATAGTGTCAACACCGCATCCCCAAAGTATATTATAGTTAAAATCAGCGGATACCGTATCCAAAGTATTAAACATTACTGTTTGCCCGGCAGGAGTCATTTCCCCACATTCATCTATTATCGTGTTGCCATCGGTACCTGCTTTTAAGGTAATGGTATAATTACCTTTTACCGTTAAAGATTGCGAAAGCTTTACATAAATTACTCCTGTGCGGTTATCGGCATTGCAGTCGCCATATGCACTAACAACAGCAGCAGGTGATGTTCCTGTTATTAAAAAATCACTACCGTCTTTTGCAATAGAATTGCATCTTATATTCTTCTTAAATATCAATTGTAATACGTCAGGCGCACATCCAACCGGGGCTATGCTATCCATGGGTGTGGGAGCAACAGGCTCAACAGTAAAATTAATTGTTGTGTTCTCTGCAATACTTCTGTCGCAATTATCCATTAAAGTATTTCCGTCAGTTCCTTTTTGTATTACAAGTGCATAAGTTGCCGGTGGTAACGGGTTATTAAGATTGATAACTACAGAATCCATATCAAATGAGGATGAGCATGCCGGAGCAAAGGCGTCTGTGATGCTAGCAAGAGGCGTGGCTAAACGAAAATCGCTTCCGTTTGATGCAAGCGTTTTGCATTGCATCTTTTTGTTCAATTTTAAAATTATGCTGCTTCCATCACAATAGGCGCGTGCGTTTTCCAGCGCAGGTTCTTTAGGATCTGTAATATTTGCAGTACCGCCGTTAAAACTCAAGGTATAACCACTTTGGTTGGTGGCTGTAAAATGGCTGATCAATAAAAGGTATTGGTGTCCCGCAATCAGGGTAGGCATTTTACTTGTATTGGGATAGGCAAAACCAGCGCAATTGGTAATAGCATTGGCATTGGCCGCAGTACCTGTTGCCCCGGGTATGGCAGACCAGTTACTTGCTACATACAGGTTCCTGTTTGTATATACATCTTCTGGCTTATTAAAAGTAATATCAAATAATTGCCAGTCATAGTCATCTGAAAGTGTATGAGGAGTGATTGTAAACCCTAGGGTGCCGGAAGCAAAACAGGTGAACTTATACCAATACGGATTTAAATCTCCATAAGCTGCACCATCATTTCCACATCCTGGCACAGGTATGGTGCGCCCTCCGCATGCAGGAACAGTTTGTTGTGTAAAGGTAGAGGTGCCACAAACCGGAAAAGCTGTACCGGGGTTTTGTCCAAGAGCACTACAAGTTGTTTGTGCATGTATTGCAACAGTACAAAAAAACAAACTCACCAACAGTGTGCAAATGCGTTTTCCGGGCATAATTACTTTAAAATGCTTACAATAATAGAGTTGCAATTTAGCATTTGATAAGTATTAAATACAGAACGTTGCATATAGAAATCATTTTTAAACACGTGGGTAACAAATATCAATTTCTATGTTCTTATACAGGTACAGCAACGATTAGGGTTGAATTAATTTGGCTGTTATGTATTGGTTTGTATTTTTACCCTACAGACAAGTACAGGTAATAATCAAACTTGAGAAATGATAGATGGAAAAAGAATTCACGGGCTTGATGCATTGAGGGCTGTAGCTATGTTATTGGGGATATTATTGCATTCGGCAATAGCATATAAAGCGCGTCCTCATACTAATTGGTTGCACGATAGTGAATTTAGCAGCTGGATATTTGATTTTCTGTATTTTATTCTTCATTCTTTCAGAATGCCTGTGTTTTTTTTGATAGCTGGTTTTTTTGCAAGACTTCTTTATTATAAAATAGGGGAAAAGAAATTTATCCTTCACAGGTGGAAAAGAGTTGGTATCCCGTTTATTGGAGCAATGATCTTTATTTTACCTATAAGCGTAGTGCCATATAACATTTATATGTTCATTTATAGGGATGGCATCCCAACCGATATAGCGATAAGGAAGGCGTTTTTAAAAGTGATAGGATATAATGGTTTGGCGCATTTTTGGTTTTTGTACAACTTATTATTCTTCTATTTTATTACTATAATTTTATTAAGATGCAAACGGTTTGCTGTTTTTAACCGTATTGTAAAAGTTATTTCAATGTGGTGGCATAAAGTGAATATAAATAAAGCAATCTGGTTTTTGGCGGCAAGTTTGCCAATATGGCTTTGCTTGATTCCGGAAAAGGGTATTTTTGTGCTTACCGATACCACTATCGTTCCTGACAGAATTAACAACCTGTTTTTTTATGGATATATATTTGCTTTAGGCTGGCTGTTTCACATCAGGTCGGATGTGTTTGCAATTTTTTCCAGAAAATGTTATATGTTTATTTTAATTGGATCAGTTCTGGCTATAATATTATTTTATATTGACTGGCATAGCCGGGGTTCGTACACACAAGCATTTCATCAACTTATCAAATTCTTTGCATCTCTCCAGATTGTATCATTGATTTTTGGAGTTACAGGACTTTTTTTACGGGTGTTCAAAAAGGAAAATGCATTTTGGAAATATATATCCGATGCTTCATATTGGGTTTATTTAGTTCATCTGGGAATTGTGATAACCTTTCAATTATTATTTATGGATAGTAAAATGCCGGGTATTTTGCGTTTTCCTGCTGTGCTTATAATTACGCTGTTTATTTCTTTTGTAACATATCAATGGTTTGTTAGATATAGTTTTATCGGCACTATGTTACACGGAGTAAGGGTTAGAAAACGTATTTGATTATCAATAGTTTATTTTTACTATTCGATATTGTGTAATTTAAAATAGTTTTATATCTTGCACTCCTTTTAGTTTGCCATTGTATTATTTGCTCCCTTAATTCCAATCTCTTATTAAACTCTGGTTTTTTGTAAATCTAATTCCTCCTGGTCTTTCAAGCTTTTAATGCTCCAAATATTCCTTCTTGAAAAGCTCAGAGATTACTTTGATTTTTTTAGTTGATTAGTTTATAATAATATGAAATCGTTCGTACTTAAAGTATTTGCAGCTTTGATAATCGTGGGTTTTACCACAAGTGATAACAAGGTGGTAGGACAAACTGTCTTCAATCCAAACGACCCAATTGTTGGGTATAATCCGGCACTTCCTCCAACTCAACCCGTTTCCGGCCCTGGAAAGTGGGTTCGAACCAGCAGGCTTTCATGGAATACTTCCAGTTTTAAATGTTATATATACAGGGGAATTGTCTTTAGGCTTAAGTATCCTAAAACTTATGTTCCCGGTAACGGAAAAAAATACCCGTTATTTTTATTTTATCATGGAGTAGGTGAAAGAGGAAGTATATACGATAATGAATATCAGCTCTATCATGGCGGACAACTTCATAGCCAGGCGGTGGATAATGGTGTGTTTGACGGCTATTTGCTTTATCCCCAGTGTACAAATAATGTTTTTACAGCTGCGGAATTGGGAATAATTCTTGAATTGATTGAAAACTATCTTATACCTGAGATTCAGGTAGATCCATTCAGGATAATTGTAGATGGATTATCAGGAGGAGGGCTTGTAACCTGGAGATCACTTTTTATAAATCCAAAGCTTTTTGCTGCTGTTTTACCAATCAGTAATGCTGATAATTCGTATGGCACGCAAGTCAGCGCAAATAAATTTACCAGGATATGGTTATTTCAAGGAGCATTAGATAAAAACCCCGACCCTTCCGATGCCCGGGGCGTACGCAACGCTGCTGTTGCTGCGGGTGCTAATTTTACATATACCGAATATCCTACCCGTGGACATGATTGCTGGTATCAGGCCTGGGGCGAGTCTAACTACTTTAATTATATTGTAACAGCACATAAGGCTAATCCCTGGCCGGTTAATGGCAAATATGAATTTTGCACGGAGGAATTAGGCAGTATGAGCCAGGTAATTGGTGTTTCTGCCGGGTTTGATGGTTACGAATGGCGTAAGGATGGAGTGCCTATTTCCGGAGCAACAGGCAATACTATTACAGCAACAAGCCTTGGCGTATATGATTGCCGTATATTACGTGGTAGTGACTGGTCTCCATGGTCTCCTATTCCTGTTGAATTAAAACTAAAAACCTCAAATAAATCTCCCACACCTGAATTGGGTGTATATGCAAGTAAAGTATTACCGGCGCCTGATGGCAGCACCACAGTTAAGTTAAAAGTTGCAGAGGGTTTTGCAAGTTATAAGTGGACAAAAGTAGGCAGTACAACTTCACTAGGTACTTTAAGCACATATTCTGCAGCTCCGGGCAACTACCAGGTGGTTACTACTACAAGTGCTGCCTGCCCCAGTACTCCATCTGATGCTTTTACAGTTATAGATGCTAACGGACCTAATAAGCCCGCAGCAGTGCGGGGGCTTATGGTTAGCAAGTTATCGCAAACCTCTTTGAAATTAAATTGGATTATTAATCCCGGAGCTCCTTATCCGGCTACAAATTTTGAAATATATCAGGCAACAAAATCAGGTGGTCCATACCAGTTTGTGGGAATAACCGATGCCAATACCCGTTCATTCACAAATGTAGAATTAACCCCCGGAGTAAAATACTATTATATAGTAAGAGCTGTTAATAGTACTGCCGGTAGTGAAGTATCAGCAGAAGTAAGTGAAACAACTTCTGTTGATGTAACTCCTCCTACAGCACCTTCGTCGTTAAATATTGTCGGAACAACAAGAACGTCAATAGCTATAGAGTGGGGTGAATCATCTGATGATGCCGGAATAGCAGCGTATGACATTTATTTAAATGGTATAAAAACTTACTCTACTACCACTACATCATATATTGTTAATAATCTTACCTACAATAATTTATATACAATTACTGTTAAAGCCCGGGATATTGCTGATAATGAGTCTCCATTCAGCAATCAGGTTTCTACCAGAACAGCAGCCCGCGGATTAACTTATAAATATTATACAGGAGAATGGACATCTCTTCCTGATTTCAATAATACCAAAATACAAACTGCCGGGTTTGTTTCAAATGTCAATTTAAATTCAAGGCAGCAGGATACATATTTTGGCTTTTTGTGGGAAGGATTTATCCGTATTCCTGTTACAGGCAGCTATACATTTCGTACTTACTCTGATGATGCATGTAAATTATATTTTAATACTCAGTATAGTTTTAACGCTACTGCATTGGTTAGTGATGATGGAGCACATGCACCCCAGTATAAGGAGACTACAGTAAATTTAACAGCCGGTGTATACCCGATAGCTATTGCTTATTATCAGGCTGCCGGCGGCAGAACTATGGAACTTTCCTGGAAAAATCCTCAATCTCCTACAAGTTACGTTTCAATACCCGATAGTGTTTTTGTAGAAGCAACAGTTGCTGAAACAAACGTTCCGTCAGCTCCATCCGGATTAACTGCTACAGCCATTTCTTATAAAAAAGTATCATTAACCTGGACTGATAACAGTAGTAATGAAACAGCATTTGAACTATTCAGATCTACAGAGGCGATGAGTGATTATACCACAGTGGCTGTATTACCTGCTAATGCAACAAGTTTTCAGGATACAACAGTTGCTGCAGCTACTAAATATTATTATAAGATCAGAGCTGTTAATCAAAATGGAGAGTCTGGTTATGATAAGTTTGGAAGCGGTGTGGATTATACATATTATGAAACAGGTTCGTTTTCGAGTATGCCGGGTATTAGCGTATTTGGCACACTCACTCCTCTTAAAAAAGGCCGTGTAACGAATTTTTCAATAGGCATGCAACAGCGGAACGATTATTTTGCTGTAAAATTTGATAGTTATATTAATATAGCTACTGCCGGAAACTATAAATTCTATACCAGATCTGACGATGGTTCGCAACTATATATTGATGGTAATTTGGTTGTTACGGATAATAATGCACCCCATGCTGCCAGTGCCAGTACAGAAAAATCAGGCACTGTAAATAATCTCTCCGCAGGCGTTCATGCAATTACTGTAACTTATTTTGAGAACTCGGGTTCAGAATCATTGGTCGTAAATTATGAGAAAACGAATTCTCCAACTATTACTAAACAAGTAATACCATTTTCCATATTAGGAGTGGAATTCTCCAATGTTACTACTCCGGCTGCTCCACCTGCTCCGGTTCCGCCAACGGATTTGCATACTACAAATATTACTTCATCTTCCGTTAGGCTTACCTGGGCTAATAATGATAACTCAGTAAATAAATATGAAGTATACAGATCTTTTGAAAACAATCAGAACTATATACTTTACGCTACAGTTACTAATAATTATTATGCGGATACTGTTCTGTTCCCTAATTCTAATGCTTATTATAAGGTGAAGGCATTAAGTTCAAGCGGAAGTTCGGATTTTAGTGAAGAACTTGGTGTAGTAACGCTTGGAGTATTACCGGTAATAGATCCTGTAGAAAATCAATATATGCGTTTCGGAACACAATTAATTGTTCCCGTTAAAGCAACGAGCTCAATTTCAGAAACGGTAAATTTATCGGTTACAGGCCTGCCTTCTTTCGCCACATTTACGTCTACAGGAAATGGTACAGGTAATATAACCTTTAATAATCCGTCATCTGCTCAACAGGGTACTTATAATAATATTCAAATTGTTGCTACTAATCCACAAAATAATTCAGTTACACGATCATTTAAACTTATAGTTAACAGCAACTATTTGCCGGTGATAACAGGTACAACCAGCATAAGCTTGCAGGAGGGGCAAACCCAGCAAGTCACTTTTACTGCAACAGATAACGATCCTGCTGATGCTATAATCTGGACATTTTCAGGATTACCCAATTTTGTTACTGTGGCTGCAAGTAATAAGACTTGCCAGTTAACTTTATCACCACTGATTGGATCAGCTGGAAGCTATAATGTGATAGCAACAGCAGAGGATGGGAAGAATGGAAAGGATACGATGGCCTTTGTTGTAAATGTAAATACGGTCAATCAGGTATATATTCACTTTGGTCCATCAGCGAGTTATATTGCATCATCTCCATGGAACAGTATTGGAAAAGTACTTGCTGCTAATGAAACATATCCTGCTTTAGCAAATCCCGGATTTAAGAATAAGAGTGGAGTAAATACCAGTATTAGAATCAAACCCGATAATTTAGCTTATGCAAATGAAGCCGGACAGGTTACAGGTTCAAATATTGGAGTATATCCTGATGTTGTATTAAAAGCCGGATACAAAATTCAAAGAGATTATCCAACGAACTTCAGAATTTTGGGATTGGATGTAACTAAAAAATATAGTTTCACATTCTTTGCAAGCTTTACAGTTTCAGGTGATTTTTCATCTAAATATACTATAGGCAGTAAATCGGTAGTATTAAATCCTTATCTTAATACACAGAATGTAGTTAAAATTACTGACGTTCAGCCAGAGTCTGACGGCTCTGTGCTGATAAATGTAGCACGTTCCTCAACTAATACGAGTTACTTCTCTTATATAAACTCAATTATTATTTCAGAAGGCAACATAGATGCGCAAACTATTCCTGCCAAGATTACGGATTTTGCAATTAAATTTGAAAATAACGCTACAAAGTTATCCTGGACGAATAATGCTTCTAACGCCGATGCCAATGACATATATCGTGCTACTTCATTAGTAGGACCTTATACTCTGCTTAATCCGGGTGCGAACAATGGCACTGCTCAGTCTTATATTGACAGTACTGTGCAGGGCAATAAAACCTACTATTATTTTGTAAGAACAAGAAATAGTGCAGGCGTAAGTAATTCTTCTACCTTAAAAATCCTGATTCCAAATAGAAATCCTGTTATTGTAACGAAAGAAGTTTTTTGTAAAACAGAGCAGACTTCTAATATAAGTGTTTCGGCGTCGGATGATCCTGGAGAAACTTTTACTTTAACTGCATCAAACTTGCCTTCATTTATTACGTTTACTGACAATGGAAATGGTACCGGTAATATACAGGTGACTCCCCAGGCAGGTAATAAAGGTGTGTTTAATGTGAATATAACAGCTACAGATAATTATGGTGCCAGCACAACCGGAGTTGTTAAAATC
Organism: Agriterribacter sp.; assembly: GCA_047601125.1. GTDB lineage: Bacteria > Bacteroidota > Bacteroidia > Chitinophagales > Chitinophagaceae > Agriterribacter. The sequence goes on from JASGJY010000001.1 coordinate 152,111, forward strand.
TATATAACTGATAAAAATATTTCGTCAATATATGTGAACTTTAATAGAACTATACCGGTGTCGGGAATTTGGAATAGTTTTAACCTTGTTCCAACTCAGGGCGCAAAAATTTCCAACCTTAAAAATGACCTGAACGCCACCACAACAGCTGCTGTTACATTGGTAGATGCCTGGGGTGGTAGTGGTGACGTAGGAGCTACTACAGGCAACAATTCAGGAGTGTATCGTGATGATGTAATGCAAACTTATTATTCAGAATCCGGTACGGGCGCAAAACGCATTAAAATATCCGGATTGTCTACAGATCCAACCGTTAGGTATAACCTGATTTTCTTTAGTAGTATAAATGCAGTAAATGAGCGTATTGCAATATATACAGCAGGAAGTAAATCTGTATCATTAAATGGGCAAAACAATGCTGATAAAACTGTTCAGATTAACGATCTAATCGCAACAAACGGCGAAATTGAATATAGTGTTGCTAAAGCAAGTACATCTTCGGCTTTTTATATTAATGCACTTGTCATTCAATCATATACAACCAGCGCAACATTGCTGGCTCCGGATAATGTTAAGGCTATGCCTGTTGGTAAAGATTCTATTAAACTTACCTGGAATAATAGGGTGGATGGCGGAAGTATAGAAGTATACCGTGCTACTGCTGCGAATGGTAGTTATTCATTAGTTAATACAATTACCGGAAATATATATACGGATATTGGACTACAATCAAACACAGAATATTTCTACAAGCTCAAAGCTGTTAAATCTCCTAATGTTTCAAATTATAGTAATACCGTATCTGCATCAACTTATGCGTATTCTGTGTATATAAACTTCAATCGCGATAATCCGGCAGCACAACCCTGGAATAACACCAACAGGGATCCTATGGCTGAAGATAGTTATCCGTACTTCGTAACTGATGAAAACGTGCCTTCAGGAATTACAATGACTGTAGGCTCCGGATTCAGCAGTACAAATGCTTCAGGGGAGAATACCGGTGGTAATACTGGTGTGGTTCCTGATAATGTTATGAGAAGTACCTGGTGGGCGGATATCGGACAAACCGGGCATCTGGTATTTAGCGGATTATCGCAGAGAATGAGTTATTCACTCAAGTTTTTTGCAAGCAGGATAGCATCTGATACGAGATATGTACAATATATTATAAATGGAAAATTTGTGAGGCTGAAGGTGAATGGTAACAGAACAGATATGGTTACAATGGATAACATTTATCCGGATGAAAATGGCGTAATTAAACTTGCCATTCAGGGAGATGATCTTAATAATATGTATGGATATATTGGTGGTTTGATCATATCAGCATATAAACAACCGTCAGATCCGATTGATGGAGCAGGTGGAGCTGCATTCCGCAAGAGTAACGGAGATAGTGCAACGTTGGCAACATCGCCTAATTCAACAGACCAACTCCAAAAAAATAAATTAGAAATATATCCTAACCCGTTTGTAAATGATGTTGCGCTTAAATTGAGCCTGGCCAATGATGCTTCAAAACTATCTGTTAAGGTAACAGACATTTTTGGCAGGGTTGTATTAATCAGAAATTATAATAATATTCATAAAGGAGTATGGCGTGAAACCTCGTTATTTAATAATACAAGTCTTAATGCAGGAGTGTATTTTATCAATGTACAAGGTATTACCGGAGATGTAATTCCACCGTTGAGAATTATAAAATTGAAGCAATAGTTAATATTAATTAAACCGGCAGGCTGATGAAAATCAGCCTGCCGGTTTTTAATATTATTACTGCGGTAAGCAATGTAGCGTTGATACTATCGTTTACTAGATTTAAAATAAATTTTGTTGTAAGAAATGACGCTAACTTTATGCATCTGTTTTCTTACAACATCTTACTTTTTATGGAAAAATATGATGTAATATTAATAGGTACAGGTTTTGCTTCAAGCTTCTTTTTGAAAAAATACCTGGAAAAATCTTCCCCTGAAAAGAAAGTACTTGTACTTGACAGAGGAGCCTTTTTTCCATATTCAGAACGATTGAAACAGCGTAGATTTGAAAAAATTGCTGATGAATTTGCAAACCTGGTACCCTACTATAATACATATGAATACGATAATAAAGCATCAAAAGAATGGGTATTTGATCCGAATTTTGGTGGAAGTTCAAATTGCTGGACAGGCTGCACACCAAGGTTTATGCCGAACGATTTCAAAATGCAATCTTTATATGGTGTAGGGCAGGATTGGCCAATTTCATATGACGACCTGGAACATTATTATTGTGAAGTAGAAAGTATCATGAAGATTGCAGGTCCTTCTGTAACTCCTTTTCCAAGGTCTAAGCCTTATCTTTTACCGCCTCAAACATTATCCACAGTAGATAAATTATTAAACGATAAATATAAGGAGTTATATATTAGTCAGCCAACAGCCCGTGCAACAGTAGCTGTAGATAATAGAGGAGCATGTTGTTCCAGCGCGGTATGTAAACTTTGCCCGGTTAATAGTAAGTTCACTATTGAAAATACACTTGAATATTTATATAAAGATTCCCGTGTAAGTTTAAAGTTAAATTCCCAGGTGTTTAACCTTATTATCAGTAATAATAATGTTAATGGCGTTATATTCAAAAATAATGGTAAAGAAGAAGAAGCATTTGGTGAAATAGTGGTGTTAGGCAGTAATGCTATTTTTAATGCACATATTTTGCTTTCTGCCGGCGATAAAAATTACTATACAGGACGGGGATTGTCAGATCAAAGAGGAACATTTGTAAATTTTTATTTTGATAAACTGGATAATCTTGGAGGAAGCTCAAGTATAACGGCTAATGGATATATGATGTATGATGGTTCTTTCAGAAAGGATTATGCCGGTTGTATTATAGAGAGCTTTAATGAGCCTTTAATAAGAACTGAAGCAGGCAAATGGCGTAAAATAGCGAGGTTTAAATTTATTTTTGAAGATTTGCCTGGCGATAATAACCGTGTATTGCTAAGTAATGATCCCTTTAAGCCTAAATTGCAATATGAAGGTCATCAGCAATATGTTGACGATGCAATGGAAAAGCTCAGAGATAATATTGAGAAATATTTTTCCTTTTTACCAATTGAGAAAATTGAAATGGACAACTATTTTCAAAAATCAGAATTCCATGTATGCTCTACTACCCGGATGGGAACAAATGCAGATAACAGTGTAGTAGATAAAAACCTGATTCATCATAATTACAGAAATCTCTTTGTGTTAGGAAGCGGTGCCTTCCCTACAACTACGCCTGCCAACCCTACACTAACGCTTTCTGCACTTTCATTAATGGCAGTTGATAAATCATTTTAGCAGAAAAAAAACAAAAATGCGAAGAAGAAAATTTATTGGATTGGTAACATTTGTAACAGCAGGGGCGGGTCTGGCTGCTTATGTTTTTTTTGAAAACTTTGAAAAGTTTGCCAGGAAAGTTATTCAAAAAAATACGGATGGTTTGAAAATTGATCCCAAAGAGATTGATAAGTTTTTTGCTGCTGCGGCAAAAGAAAATCTATGGAATATTAATTTCCCGTTCCATCATCGGCAAATTTTAAAATGGCATTATTATATTGATAACGGTATATTTACCCTGCCATACATAGCTAACTATAATACGTATAAAAGTAAAATTGTTCTTACATTTCTGATGTCTACAGACTTCTTCACAAATAAAATGGATGAATCAAGGGCAATTAAATTTACCTCTATATATGATCCTTATAAAATACCATGTTCTAACCCATTTTCAAATATTTTCTATCCTGAAGAGCAGGCCGGATAATTTTGTTTATTCATTAAGTGGCAGCAGTTGCATACCTTTTCCCAATAAATAATCAAAAAGCTGGTTTGCCTGTCGATTAGTTATTTCAATATTCTTATTATTCCCTGTTCTTTTGCACAATATTTTTTTAAAGTTTAAAAAATGCCCTAAAATATAAAAGGAATATATATTTCATAAAGACGGGATATATTTTCTCCCTTATCTTTATTCTGATGGATGAAGGATTATTTGATACCGGCGAATTAAGAAAAGCAACCGGTAATTTATATGCAGATATAATATTGCCGCTTGCCCTGCCACGCACTTTTACGTGGGAGATACCACCTCACCTGGCAGATAAAGCCAGACCAGGCTGCAGGGCCGAGGTGATTTTTGGAAAGAATAAGAAATATGCAGGCCTGATCAAAAATCTTTACCGCAATAAACCACAGTCCTTCGATCCTAAATTTATACTGAATATACTTGATGCAGAACCGGTGATATATCCCCAGCAATTGGAGTTGTGGAAATGGATAGCTGATTATTATATGTGCAGCGAAGGAGAAGTGATGGCTGCCGCCCTGCCTTCTTATTTTAAACTCAGCAGCGAAACAATACTTGTTTATAATGAGGAATATGGAGATAACTTCTCTTACCTTGATGATGAAGAATATATTGTAGGCGAAGCATTATTGATTAAGCGTGAGCTAAAGCTTACTGAAGTACAGCAGCTTTTAGATTCATCACATGTATATCCTGTTGTAAAGAGATTAATTGAAAAAAAACTTTGTTTTGTTTGGGAAGCATTAAAAGAAGAGTATGTTCCTAAAAAGGAGACTTATATTATACTTAATCCGGATTATGGGGATGAAGCAAAGCTTGCTGAATTGATGAATAACTGGATCAGGGCGCCTAAGCAATTAGAATTACTGCTGAGTTACCTGCACTTTGCCAAAACAGAAGGAGAGGTTACCAAAATGGCACTCCTAAAAAAATCAGGAGCCAGTGAAGCACAATTGAAAGGGTTGGTTGATAAGAATGTTTTGAGAACAGAGAAAAGAAATATAGACCGGTTACAGTATCTGCCGCAAAACATTATCATTGATTTTGAGTTATCAGCTGCACAGCAGGAAGCGCTTAGTGCTGTTGAACAAAGTTTTTCTGATAAATCTGTTTGTTTATTGCATGGTGTTACATCAAGCGGTAAAACAAGAATATATATAAAGCTCATTGAGAAATATATTAGAGCCGGGCAACAGGTATTGTTTTTATTGCCTGAAATCGCTTTAACATCGCAGGTTATCCGCAGGCTGCAAAAACATTTTGGAGGTTATATTGGCATCTACCATAGTAAATTCAGCCAGAATGAACGCATTGAAATATGGAATAAAATCAAAAGCGGTGAGCTAAAAATAGTGTTAGGCGCAAGATCTGCTTTATTCCTTCCTTTTTCAAAATTGGGGTTAATTATTATTGATGAAGAGCATGACGCATCGTTTAAGCAATATGATCCTGCGCCGCGCTATCATGCAAGAGACAGTGCTATATACTATGCAAGACTTTTTAATTCAAAAGTATTATTAGGCAGCGCGTCTCCTTCTGTAGAAAGTTATTTTAATGCCAGCCAGGGAAAGTATGGTTTAGTGGAGTTAACAGAAAGATATGGCGGCGTTAAAATGCCGGAGATAGATATTGTTGATATTAAGCAGATATTAGTAAAAGCGAAAGAAAAAGTGATCATTTCTCCCCAGCTTAAAGCTGCTATCGAATCGGCAATAGAACAAAACAAACAGGTAATATTATTTCAAAACAGGAGAGGATATTCTCCTTACCAGGTTTGCGCAACATGCGGATGGATTCCGCAATGCAAAAATTGTGATGTTAGTTTAACTTATCACAAACTGAGTAATAAACTGATTTGTCATTATTGCGGCTCAACATATCCGTATGTAACAGTTTGCGGCGCCTGCGGCAATCATCATTTTATACAAAGAAATTTTGGTACTGAAAAAATTGAGGAGCATCTTGACGCTATTTTTCCTAAAGTAAAAATAGCAAGAATGGATATTGACAGTGTAAGAGGAAAACATGCACATGATAGTTTGATCCAGTTATTTGAACAGAGAAGAATTGATATTCTGGTTGGAACACAAATGGTTGTTAAAGGTCTTGACTTTGAACATGTAAGCCTGGTAGGAATACTTGATGCGGATAGTATTTTAAACTTTGCTGATTTCAGGGTGAATGAAAGAGCATTTCAGTTGATGGAACAGGTTAGCGGTCGTGCAGGCAGAAAAAATATTACAGGTAAGGTGTTAATACAGGTGGCCAATACCAAACACCCCGTTTTGCATTTTGTAAAAATGCATGATTATCATTCTTTTTTTGCTGCTGAAATTGAAGCGAGAAAAAACTTTTTTTATCCTCCTTATTCAAGAATTATAAAGGTTGAGTTCAGGCATAAACAAAAAGAAATTGTAACAGAAGCCTCATGGTTTTGGGGAAACCGGTTAAAACAGTCATTCGATAAGTATATGGTTGGACCCGCAGAACCGGTAATCAATCGTATTCGCAGCCAGTATATTATGGAAATATTACTGAAACTCTCTAAAGACGGAACGTTGATACATCAGTGCAAAATGGCAATCCGTAATGCTACAGTTGAATTACATCAGCATAAGCAGTTCAGGTCTGTAGTTGTTGTGCCGGATGTAGATGCATTGTAATAAGCGTTATGAGTAAGTATATCAACCAGATGATTGAAGTATTGAAAGACTGGAGGCATGATATGCTTCGTGATCCTTCATTATTTGATAAATTATCAAGGCGGGTACAAACCAGAATAAATAAGGTTATTCCTGAAAGAGTTCACCAGGCAATAACTGCTGCGATTAAGCAAATGGTTAGAGGTGTTTTATTTGGTGCTGAATTTACAACAGGCAGGTTTGATAAAAATATCTCGCTACAGGTAAGAGATGCGCTTGCTAAAGAAAAAATAAGTTTTTACAAAAAAACTGCTGCTGCTGAAGGGGGAATTACAGGCGCAGGAGGAATATTACTAGGTCTCGCAGATTTTCCTTTGCTTCTTGGTATAAAAATAAAGTTGCTTTTTGAGTTGGCTTCAATCTATGGTATTGACATAAAAAACTATAAGGAAAGAGTATATATTTTGTATATATTTCAACTGGCTTTTTCGAGCCCGCAGCACAGGAGAAAGATTTTTCTTCAAATGAATAATTGGGAACAGTTTCAAAAAAATCTTCCGGAAGATATTCATGAATTCGACTGGAGAACTTTTCAGCAGGAATACAGAGACTATATTGATCTCGCTAAAATGGCCCAGCTTGTTCCTGTAATCGGAGCGCCGGTAGGCGCAATTGTGAATTACAGGCTTATTAATAAACTGGGGAAAACTGCCATGAATGCTTATCGTTTACGGGAAATAGAAAAAAGTTTAAAAAATTAAAGATTTACTGCGCCATTTCTTCAATAGTTGCGCCGATACCTCTTTCTGTAATAGCATCACATTGAGGTTTTAAATCATCGTAGTCGCCATGTTTAACAGCATATTTCCCCTTAAAATGAATAATATAGGCGCATTGCTCTGCCTGTTCATGGCTGTGCCCGCAAACTTCTTCAAGCGTTTCAATAACCCATTCAAATGTATTAACCTCATCATTCCAAACAATCAGTTGAAAAGGGTTAAGCACATCTGTTTCTATATCTGTTTCCTGCTCCACTAAAGGTCTTACAGATCCCATAACAAAAATTTTCCCTTCAAAAATAGGGCTTGATTTTCAATTGTAATAAAGATGGCAGGAAAAATGCATTTTATGATTATTTATTTAAACAATCATTAAACAGCTGTTACTGTCAGCCGTCAGTAGAACCCATAACCAGAAACCTGTAATCTCTCGTCTCCCACCCCCATCACTATGTTTTGGTATTTTTGCAGAGATTGTTTAAATTACATTAAAATAATATTTTATATTATTTAAGGGTTATTAAGCTACAGGTATTTTGTAAGTTTTTGTTTCAAAAATAATCTTTATCATTGCGTGCCTTTGGCTTGCTAAATTCGATATTAACATGAAATTACAACCCGTTCAACGTATTGAAGGATTAACAAAGCAGGAATTCACGGAGAGATTTGTTAAGACCAAGACCCCTGTTATCCTTAAAGATTTTGTAAAAGGACCGGCCCTGGATTTATGGAACTATGACTATTTTAAAGAAGTTGCCGGGGATTTAATGGTTCCGGTTCATGGAAGTGAGAATGCACACCCGGATATGGTTAAAAGCGCGCCGATTGCCAAAATGAAATTTGGTGAATATCTTGATTTGATTCAAAGCCAGCCAACGGAGTCAAGATTATTTCTTTTTAATTTATTAATAGAAAAACCTGAAATCAGGAAGCAGCTGATATTTAATAAAATCGCCGATAATATTCTTACCTGGTTGCCACTGATGTTTTTTGGTGGTGGCGGTTCAAGCACCAGGAACCATTTTGACATAGATATGTCGCATGTATTTCTTACACAGTTTCATGGCGAGAAAAAGGTTACACTTTTCCCTAATAAAGCTTCTTCCCTGTTATACAAACTTCCCTATAATTTTCATGGAATAGGAGATATGCGAAACATGGATTTCGAAAAATTTCCAGCCTTGCAATATGCTGATGGCTGGGAGGGCACGATCAGATTTGGTGAAACATTATTTATGCCTGCAGGTTACTGGCATTATATTCAATATTTAACAGGAGGATATTCAGTAAGTGTAAGGGCTTTGTCTTCTGCCAAAGACAGGGTTACCGGTTTCAGCAACCTTGTATTTACCCGCAATTTTGATAATGCAATGAGGAAGATTCTTAAAGACAAATGGTATAATTATAAAGTGAAGGAGGCTCACTCCAGGGCTGAGAAGGCTATTCAAAAATTAGAAAGAAAAGGAAGCATTTAAAATTCAACTACAGCATAAGCCTTGTTGTCAACATACGGGCCGCCGGGGTGGTGAGCAGTATAGTCGAGGTTTATCCAGTAGTTGCCATCTTCTTCGCGGTAATATAGTCCCGTAAAGTTTTCTGTTGCAAACAAATGAGTAATCGCTTCCTGGGTTGTATTGAATGTTTTTTTGTCGCCGCAATATAATTCCGGGTAAACATGATTTTCTGTTAATACCATCCGGCATTTTGCGCCTATAGCTTTTAGTGCGGATATCATTAAAATGGTATGATCGTCACAATCTCCGCCCAAACCGTTTTCAATAGTTTCCCTTGGGGCTGCAAAATACTCGTCGCGGTTAGGGTCACCTACATATTTAAAATTGGAATTGATGTATTTGAATAAAGAAAGAAAACGAACTGTTGGTCCATACTTTGAATGGTAATCATCAAAATATTCAATGGAATGTTTTACGGCAAAATTTCTTACTACAGAATCTTTGGGGTTGATCTTTGACTTTAGCCCTTTTACGGCTTTTTCAACACCTGTATCAAAAAGATCAGGTTTTATAAGATACAGGTCTTTCTCTTTATTATCTCTTACATCCCAACTTTTCGCCACCATATTTTTATAATCTATGATCATATTTTTAAGATTATAACCATCTGTAAATTGATTATATACCACAAAGCCGGCAACTAAAATAAATGCAGGTACAATTAATGGGCGGAATAGCCATAAGATCAATCTTACCAATGCAAATGCTGCCAGTATAGAAATTAACAGATCCACATTCCAATATCCTATAATTACAGGTGGAATAAACCTGTTTATCAGGGGAGCAAGCGGAATAATAGTAAGAAGAGCAATAGTATTTATAACGATGCTCTTCTTAAAAAATCTTGTATTTCCTGTTTCAGCCATGTATGTAATAATAACGTAAATACCGTGATAAAATATTATACGATGTGTTAAAAACTCCTCAATTAATTATCCACCATATTTTGATTTGTTACCGGCAGGCGATACAGGAAAGTGCAGGTCGGCTCAACGTAAAAAATGTATTACTTTCGGTAATCATTCATTTCTTTTCCCGATAATCGTTCTTAATGATTGTAGCATTATTTGTGCCATGTTATGTTGATCAGTTTTACCCGCAGGTAGCAATTGCTTCTCTTGAGTTGCTTGAAAAAGCAGGGGTTGAGGTAGCATATCCTCCTAAGCAAACCTGCTGCGGTCAACCCATGGCTAACTCAGGCTTTGAGCATCTTACCAATAGTTGTAATGAATTGTTTATTAATAATTTTAGCGGGTTTGATTATATAGTATGTCCCTCCGGAAGCTGTACACTGCACATTAAAGAACATCTTCATGCGGATAAACAGGAAGAAAAAGCCGGCGAGATACGCCAGCGGATATATGAGCTTACAGAATTTCTTACGGATATACTTAAAATAGAGCAGCTTAACGCAAAATTTCCGCATAAAGTGGGTATGCATCAAAGCTGTCATGGCCAACGCGGACTCAGGCTTTCGCAAATGTCTGAACTGAATGCTCCGGCTTTTTCAAAGCCAGGTAAATTGCTTAAAATGGTGGAAGGACTTGAATTGGTTGAGCTGGATCGCGTGGATGAATGCTGCGGGTTTGGCGGTACTTTTTGTGTTGCCGAAGAAGCGGTAAGTGTAAAGATGGGAAAAGACAGGGTAGAAGATCATATAAAACATGGAGCGGAATATATAACCGGGGGTGATATGAGTTGCCTGATGCATCTTGAGGGTATTTTACGCAGGCAAAACAGTAAGGTTAAGGTTAAACATATAGCGGAGATTTTAAATAGCCAATAGAACAGTATGATGAATTACGCTGATAAAGATCATGCATCGCTTGCTGAAAAATTTAATGTTGATGAGCCTCGTGTAAACTGGCATGATGAAACATTGTGGTGGGTAAGAGTGAAAAGGGATAAAGCATCAAAATCTCTTCCTGAGTGGGAGTTGCTTCGCGAAACCGCGTCACAGATAAAAAATAATGTACTTTCTAATTTAAGCGAATATCTTATTCAGTTTGAAGAAGAAGCAACTAAGAATGGTATAACTGTTCATTGGGCTGCAAATGCAAAGGAGCATAATGAAATAGTGCATGGCCTTTTGCAAAAACATGGCATTACCAAAATGGTAAAAAGCAAATCAATGCTTACTGAAGAATGTCATTTGAATGAATATTTGCAAAAGCAGGGAGTTGAAGTAATTGATACGGATTTAGGAGAGCGGATTGTGCAGATGCGGAAAGAGCCGCCAAGCCATATTGTTTTACCTGCCATACATTTAAAAAAGCAGGATGTGAGCGATACCTTTCATGAGCACCTGCATACGGAGAAAGGAAATTATGATCCGCAGTTTCTTACACATGCTGCAAGACTTCACCTGCGGGAAAAATTTCTTACCGGAAAGCTGGCGCTTACCGGTGTGAATTTTGCCATTGCTGAAACAGGAGAATTTGTTGTTTGTACCAATGAGGGTAACGCTGATATGGGTGCACACCTTGCAGATATACACATTGCCTGCATGGGTATTGAAAAGCTTCTTCCGCAGCGTAAGCATTTATCTGTGTTCCTAAGATTATTGGCAAGAAGCGCAACCGGTCAGCCTATCACTACTTACAGCAGTCATTTTAAAAAGCCGCGTAAGGGACAGGAAATGCACGTTGTGCTGGTTGATAATGGAAGAAGCATACAGCTTGGCAGAAAAGATTTTCGTAACTCTTTAAAGTGTATCCGCTGCGCTGCGTGCTTTAACACCTGCCCTGTATACAGGAGAAGCGGCGGGCATAGTTATCACACAGCAGTAGCCGGCCCGATTGGTTCTATACTTGCGCCCAATATAGATATGAAGCAATATGCCGATCTGCCTTTTGCTTCAACTCTGTGCGGAAGCTGCAGTAATGTTTGCCCGGTAAAAATTGATATTCATGATCAGTTATATAAATGGCGGCAGGTATTAATGAAAGAAGGATATGGAAGCTCAGTGAAGAAAATGGGAATGAAAGGTATGACATTTACATTATCACATCCGGGAGTATATCATTTTGCGGGTAACGCAGGAAGATGGGTTTTGCGTAATACGCCTTTCATTGTAAACAACAAACTCAATCCCTGGTATAAGCAACGTGATATGCCTGAACCGCCTAAAGAATCATTCGGCGAATGGTATAAAAAGAACAGGAAATAATATATGAGCAGCAGAGAGAAAATATTACAAGCCGTTAAAAGCAGTCAGCCTGATCAACGGCCGTTGCCTCAACCGCAATTTGAATTGTATAATACTACTGATGCGCCAACCGCTTTTATAAACGTGCTGAGCACAATTGGCGGCGCCGCGCATTTTGTAAATAGTTATGATGAAATTGAAGGTATTATTCGCGCAGAATATACGCATGCAAAACGGATAATCTCCGTATGCGGCGAAATTAAAATGGGTGAAATGATCAGTAATGATACAGGTCCACATTCACTGGAAGATGTTGACCTTGCTATTATTGAAGCGCATTTTGGGGTAGCGGAAAACGCTGCGCTTTGGGTAACGGACGCATTGGTTCCTGAAAGGGTACTTCCTTTTATAACACAGCAATTGGCAGTGGTTGTTAAAAAAAAGGATATTGTATTTACCATGCACCAGGCTTATGAAAGGATCGGAAATACAGATTACGGCTTTGCTACTTTTATAGCAGGTCCTTCAAAAACCGCGGATATAGAACAGTCGCTGGTGTTGGGTGCGCATGGACCTAAAACAATGAAGGTTTTCATTTTATAATTTCTTAGTGTATGCGTAAACGTTGTATTGCTATTATTACTTTCTCTTTTGTTTTTTATTGCGCTTCTGTAGCGCAACAAATTATTCCCTTGTATGGAAAAGATATTCCCGGTGGGATAAAAGCCGTGGCTGAGGAAAGATATGATACCGCAAGGCGGCTTGCTTTTAAAGTTGAAAACCCCACCATTACCGCATACATTCCGGAGAAAGGTAAAGCAACAGGAGCGGCGGTGTTGATTTGCCCGGGCGGTGGTTACGGCGTTTTGGTAATTGGTAAAGAAGGATATGATATTGCGGAATACCTTTCTTTGCAGGGTGTTGCCGCGTTTGTATTAAAGTACCGGTTACCCGATGATCGTATAATGAAAGATAAAAGCAGCGGCCCATTGCAGGATGCGCAGCAGGCATTGAGTATAATAAGGGCACGTGCCGTTGAATGGAATATAGATGTAAAGCGTGTTGGTATAATGGGATTTTCAGCGGGCGGGCATTTGGCGTCTACTGTAGGTACACATTTTACTGCCCCGGTTTTAAAAGCAAATACAGCGCAGCAGGTGCGTCCTGATTTTATGATACTGGTATATCCTGTTATCAGTATGAGTGATAGTTTGGGACATAGTGGTTCAAGAGATAATTTGCTTGGAAAAAATACATCAGTTACTAATGTTAAATTGTATTCAAATGATCTGCAGATCACTGATCAAACCCCGCCCACATTTCTAATTCATGCAGGCGATGATAAAGTGGTGGATGTTGATAACAGCATTGCTTTTTATGAAGCATTGCGACACCGGAAAATACCTGCTGAAATGCATATTTACCCAAAGGGCGATCATGGTTTTGTATTGAATATACCTGTTGCTGAGTGGATGAGCATTGTAATGAAATGGATGAAGAGCAGCGGTCTGCTGGAAAGTTCTGAATAATTTGAAGTATTATCTTAAATGTGTTTTACATTGTTTATACTTTATAGCTAAAAATTTAATTATGATAAAAAGATTGCTATGCTTGCAGGTTGTATGCTTGGTCATTATGTGCAATGCGCAAGGCACAAAACAAAAATCGAAAGAACCGGTATTCAAAAAAACAGTTATTACCAGCCAATTCATCAGCGAAGGCGCTACTGAAGCTGACGTTAATAAGGACGGGAAACTGGATATAATTGCAGGCGCTTTCTGGTTTGAAGCACCAACGTGGAAAAGGCATGAACTTGCCAAAGGGGATACGTTCAATATAAGAACCTATGGCAACTCCTTCCTGAACTTTGCAATGGATGTAAACCAGGATGGATGGACGGATTATATACGCGTTGATCATCCGGGTGAGCCTGTGGTATGGTTCGAAAATCCACAAAACAAACCGGGGCATTGGAAAATGCATCTCATTAATAAATCATTGGGTAATGAATCTCCCATGCTGATTGATGTTGATGAAGATGGCCGCCCTGATCTTATAGGTAATGACGCAATAGATAAACAAATCATCTGGTTAAAATCTCCATCAAAAAAAGGAGATACCACATGGCAGAAAATAATCATCAGTGCTGATCCTGATATTGGTACGCATAAATATACGCACGGGATTGGATTAGGCGATATAAATGGTGATGGGCGAAAAGACCTCGTAATGAAAGATGGCTGGTTTGAAGCACCGGTTGACAGAACACAACCCAACTGGACATTTCATAAGGGAGAAATAAGCCAGGAATGCTCCCAGATGTTTGTGCTTGACCTTAACCATGATGGATTGAATGACGTGATCAGCGCTTCCGCGCATAAGTTTGGCATATGGTGGCATGAACAGAAAAGAGATGCCAGTGGTAATATCACCTGGGAGCATCATGATATCTATAATAAATTTTCTCAAACGCACGGGCTTATTGTAACGGATATTAATGGTGATGGTAATCCTGATATCGTTACAGGTAAGCGTTATTTTGCGCATAATGGCAATGGCAATGATCCGGGAGAATTTGACCCGCCTGTTATATATTGGTTTGAGTACAAGCCGGGAAAAACCCCGGAATGGATTCCTCACGAAATAGATAATGATTCAGGTGCAGGTTTACATGTTGATGTATTAGATATGAATAAGGATGGATTGCCGGATATAGTTACCGGTAATAAGCACGGCATATATTTGTTCACCCAGGTAAAAAAATAATAAGCGATATGAAATTCGGCATAAACACATTTTTATTTACATCTCCATTTACAACTAAAAGCGTTTCTTTATTTCCTCAATTTAAAAAATGGGGTTTTGATGCGGTAGAAATTGCCTTGGAAGATGCATCGCATATAGATGCAAAAATTGTAAAAAAAGCATTGGATGATAACGGGCTCGTTTGCGGATCAATTTGCGCGGCAATGGGGGGTGACAGGGATTTCAGGGGTAGTGCTTCAGACCAGGAAGGCGCAAAAAAATATCTCGAGGGGATAATAGATGTGATGCCTGACCTGGGTTGTTCATTTCTTATCGGTCCGCTATATTCAGCAGTTGGCAGAGCTGATTTTGAGACACCTGAAAATTATAAAAAGCAATGGGATCTTGTAGTAAAGCATTTAAACAGCTTGGCAAATTATGCGCAAAAAGCAAATGTTACTTTATGCCTTGAGCCACTTAATCGTTTTGAAACAGATTTCATAAATACCTGCGACCAGGTTTTGAAATTAGCAAACGATATTGACCATGCTTCCGTGGGAGTACATCTCGATACTTTTCATATGAATATTGAAGAAAAAAATCAGGCAAAAGCGATATTAAAAGCCGGTAGCAAACTGAAACATTTTCATGCATGTGGTACAGACCGTGGCACACCGGGAAATGATTCATTAAACTGGACGGAAATTTTTAATGCATTAAAACAAATTGGTTACGATAACAATATTGTTATCGAATCTTTTACTCCTGATGTAAAAATAATAGCAAAAGCCGCATCTATCTGGCGAAATATGGAACCATCACAGCAAAGCATAGCCGAAGAAGGAGTGAAGTTTCTGAAGAAAGCCTATGCCTCAACATAACTCTTAAAATTATATTTTCTTAAAGGGATAAAATGTAAATTTTATCCCTTTTTTTATGCTATTGATATTTTAGTTATTGCATTTTGTAATACAGTATTTTGAATAATATTTCTTTGTAAGTGTTATTGATTAATTGTTGTAACGCTTTGTGGTATTTGTTTTCACTTAATTTTTGTGTCGTTCTTTTTTCTGTAATTGATGTATGATTTTTACTACACAGGTGGCAGATCTTTTAGCAAGTGATAATTAAAAATAATTTCGATAAAGTGCTAATATCATTCGATCTGAAACTCAATGCTATTCATTCATGGCTTTTTTTATACTTATCGGCGATTAATAACAAATGCAATTTTGATCCGTTAGGATAATCTTAAGAATCGAACGTACCAGTAGTTATTTAATCCAATGCCTGAAAACTATGAAGAAGGTTTACTGTGATTTTTTTTCGCACTCCAGAATCAGATTATTGGTTTTATTATTTTTTTTCCCCGTAACTATTTCTTTTTCCCAGGTGCAGAAGCTAAAGGCCGTAGATACTAAGATTACATTCAATATAGGAGGCTTTTATGAATCGTTGCCTGTTGATTATGATGCCAAGCCGGAAAAAAAATTCCCATTACTTATATTCTTTCACGGATCCGGTGAATGTGGAAATGGTACAACAGATATATCAAAAGTATCTTCAATAGCGCTGCCTAAGTATATTAAGGATGGTGTTTTTCCGGCTTCGTTTAATGTTGGAGGGGAAACATTTTCATTCATAGTTATCTGTCCTCAAATGAAAGCGGCAAGCGATCTTGTTAACGGTGTGGATAAAGTGATAGATTATGCAATAAGCCACTACAGGGTTGATGAGCAAAGAATATATTTAACAGGGTTAAGCCTTGGAGGGCTAACAAGTTGGTGGTATGTAGCTAACGCACAAAAATATGCTGACCGGTTAGCGGGATTATTATTGGTTTGCCCGGGTGTAGACACCGCAAAATCAAATGGTAACCCAAACCCGCGTGGTGGGATTTTAAATGCTGTTAATACTCATCTCCCCGTTTGGATAACGACCAATTCTGTTGATCAGCAGGCTTATACATGGCGCTCTATTGCATTGGCTGATTCTATTAATAAATTGAATCCAACACCACGTGCTAAGCTTAGCATATTTCAGGCAAATGGGCATGATGCCTGGACAAAAACATATAATCCTGCTTTTAAAGAAGACGGGATGAATGTATACGAGTGGATGTTGACCAATAAAAACAATGTGGCAGTAACTCCATCCCCTCCCGTTGCCGATGCTGGTTCTGCACAAACAATAACGCTTCCTGTTAATAGTGTTACCCTGGATGGCAGTAAATCAACGGCGCCATCAGGAAGTATAAAATCTTATGCATGGACTAAACTTTCAGGACCTGCATCGGGAACAATCAGTACTCCGTCAGGTATTTCAACTAAAATAACCAACCTGCAGGAAGGAACATACGAGTTTCAATTGCAGGTAACTGATAGTAACGGAAAAACTGCTACCGCAAAAGTAACAGTTAAGGTTAATCCCGCACCTTTGCCCCCGGTAGCTAATGCCGGTAATCCACAAACTATAACATTACCTTCTAATAGTGTTACATTAAACGGAAGCGCATCTACAGCTCCTTCGGGAACAATTAACAGCTATCAATGGAGTAAAATATCAGGACCAACCGATGGAGCCATTTCAAACTCCTCCTCAGCTATTACTACTGCAACTAACTTAGTAAAAGGTGTATATGTTTTTCAACTTAAAATTACAGACAGCAATGGCGCTACTTCGGTAGCGAGTGTTTCTATTACGGTGAACGCAGCTCCTGTACCACCTGTTGCGGATGCAGGTAACGCACAAATAATTACTTTGCCAACTAACAGTACCTCATTGGATGGCAGCGCGTCAACTGCTCCTGCCGGTAATATTGCTAAATATGAGTGGAGTAAAATGTCTGGCCCCACTGGTGGAACTATTGTAAGTGCCGGTAATGCCAAAACTTCTGTTACAGGTCTTACCCAGGGCTTATATGAATATGAGTTGAAAGTGACAGATAATCTTGGTTCATCTTCTGTTGATGTAGTTTCCATAACAGTAAATCCTGCGCCGGCACCGCCTGTTGCAGATGCAGGTGCTGACAAAACCATTCAGCTCCCAACTAATACAATTACATTAGATGGAAGTGCATCAATATCACCTGACGGAACAATAACAGATTATATATGGTCAAAGGTTTCAGGTCCTTCACAGGGTATTATTAATGATCCTGTAAATGTTATTACCGGCATTACTAATTTGACAGAAGGCGTATACCAGTTTCAGTTAAAGATCATAGATAATAATGGCAATTCGTCAATATCAACCGTAACAATTACTGTAAAACCAGCACCATTACCACCTGTAGCGGTTGCCGGTTCTGATAAAACCATTACACTTCCTGTAAACATTGTAATGCTTGATGGCAGTGGATCAACAGCTCCTGCCGGCAGTATAGTAAGCTATGAATGGAGTAAAGTATCAGGGCCATTGTCCGGAGCCCTATCTAATACAGCAATAGTTAATCCTGAAGCAAATAATCTTGCAGAAGGGGTATACAAATTCCAGTTAAAAGTAACAGACAATAATGGCTTAAATGCAACAGCAACAATAACGGTAACCGTAAAACCTGCGATATTACCACCGGCCGCTAATGCCGGTAATGCACAAACAATAGTGTTACCGCAGAATAGTATAATGCTTGATGGAAGCAAGTCAACCGCACCATCGGGTAGTATAGTAAGTTATGAGTGGAAGAAGCTATCAGGCGGTAATGCAGTGATAATAAATACAGGTTCTGTAACCACAACAGTAAATGACCTTACAGAAGGCGTGTATACATTTGAGTTAAAAGTAACCGACAGTAATGGGCAAAGTTCAGCAGCAACAGTAACTATAACTGTTAAAGCGGCGCCATTACCACCTGTAGCAAATGCAGGGAGCGCAAAAACAATAATATTACCGCAAAATAGTGTTGCTCTTGACGGAAGTAAATCATCATCTTCTTCAGGTTCGATAGTTAGTTACGAATGGAAAAAAATATCTGGCCCGTTATTAGCAACAATAGCAGATATTAATAATGCAAATACTACTGTGGCAGATCTTGCAGAAGGTGTATATGAATTTGAATTAAAGGTGACAGACAGTAATGGTTTGAGCGCAACAGCCACGGTAACTGTTACAGTAATGCCATTGTTAACAACCCCGGTTGCAGATGCGGGCAGTGATATAACAATTACTCTGCCTGTTAATAGTATTACGCTGGATGCCAGTGGATCAACCGCGCCATCAGGTACTATAGACAGTTACCTGTGGACAAAAGTATCCGGCTCATCTGATGCTGTTATAGGAAATTCATCTGCTGTAAATACAACTGTAACTTCTCTATCAGAGGGTATATATGAGTTTGAATTAAAAATAACCGATAATAACGGGCAAACTTCAACAGCTGTGATAACTGTTACGGTGAACCCGGCATTGCTGGCGCCTGTATCAGATGCGGGTTCGGATCAAACGATTGCTCTTCCCCAGAATAATATAACACTGGATGGCAGGGGGTCAACAGCACCATCGGGCAGTATAGATAGTTATGAATGGAGTAAGATATCTGGTCCGGCAGATGGTGTTATTACAAGCGCGGCAAATGTAACTACAAACGTAAGTGACCTTGCAGAAGGCGTGTATGTGTTTGAGTTAAAAATAACAGATAATAACGGTAATTCATCCACATCTACAGTTACAGTTACAGTAAATGCGGCACCGCTTCCACCGGTAGCAAGTGCAGGGGTTGATCAAACTATCACACTTCCTGTAAACAGTGTTATACTGGATGGCAGTGGATCAACCGCACCATCGGGTAGCATTGTAAGCTATGAATGGAGTAAGGTGTCAGGTCCATCAGCAGGAACATTATCAGATGCAGGTATTGTAAATCCCGCCGCCGGTGATCTTGCAGAAGGAGTGTATAAATTCCAGGTGAAAGTAACAGATAACAACGGTCAGAGTTCAACAGCAACAGTAACCATAACCGTTAAACCTGCACCATTACCGCCGGTAGCTAACGCGGGTTCCGCGCAAATCATCACGCTTCCGCTTAGCAATGTAACGCTTGATGGAAGTAGATCAACCGCACCATCGGGTAGTATAGTAAGTTATGAGTGGAAAAAACTATCTGGCGGAAATGCTGTAATAACGGATGCCGGTTCAGCAGGCACAACGGTAAGCGGCCTGGGAGAGGGTGTATATACGTTTGAGCTAAAAGTAACAGATAATAATGGATTAAGTGCAACAGCCACAATAACTGTTACGGTAAAAGCAGTGCCTGTTCCTCCAATAGCAGATGCGGGTGATGATATCACAATAACATTGCCTGTAAACAGTATTACCCTGGATGGCAGTGGATCAACGGCGCCATCAGGTAGTATAGTTTCCTATTCATGGCGCAAAGTATCCGGACCGTCAGATGCTGTGATAGCGGATGCGGCAAAGGCCGGTACAATAGTAAGCGGTCTTGCAGAAGGAGTATATGAATTTGAATTAAAAGTAACAGACAGCAATGGATTGAGCGCTACCACCACTATAACAGTTATGGTGAACGCAGCACCATTGCCTCCAGTAGCAGATGCCGGCAGCGATACTACTATTACATTACCTGCAAACAGTGTTGCATTAAGTGGGGGTAAATCAATAGCTCCATCTGGTAATATAATTAAATATGAATGGAGTAAAATATCCGGTTCGCCAGATGCTGTTATTGCAGACGCTTCAAATGTGGGTACAATGGTGAATGGGCTTACAGAAGGAATATATGTTTTTGAATTGAAGGTTACTGACAATAATGGTAATTCGTCTACATCTACAGCAACAGTCACCGTAAAACCAGCACCATTACCACCTGTGGCTAATGCTGGTGCTGATCAGATCATTACACTTCCGCTAAGTACTATAAAACTTGATGGCAGCAATTCAACAGCACCATCTGGTAGTATCGACAGTTATGCCTGGACTAAAATATCTGGTCCGTCAGAAGGTGTTATAACAAGTGCGGCAAATGTAACTACTATGGTCAACGGGCTTGCAGAAGGCGTATACCAGTTTCAGTTAAAGATCGTAGATAATAATGGCAATTCGTCAATATCAACCGTAACAATTACTGTAAAACCAGCACCATTACCACCTGTAGCGGTTGCCGGTTCTGATAAAACCATTACACTTCCTGTAAACATTGTAATGCTTGATGGCAGTGGATCAGCAGCTCCTGCCGGCAGTATAGTAAGCTATGAATGGAGTAAAGTATCAGGGCCATTGTCCGGAGCCCTATCTAATACAGCAATAGTTAATCCTGAAGCAAATAATCTTGCAGAAGGGGTATACAAATTCCAGTTAAAAGTAACAGACAATAATGGCTTAAATGCAACAGCAACAGTAACGGTAACCGTAAAACCTGCGATATTACCACCGGCCGCTAATGCCGGTAATGCACAAACAATAGTGTTACCGCAGAATAGTATAATGCTTGATGGAAGCAAGT
The DNA here is from genome assembly GCA_047601125.1 of Agriterribacter sp. Taxonomy (GTDB): domain Bacteria; phylum Bacteroidota; class Bacteroidia; order Chitinophagales; family Chitinophagaceae; genus Agriterribacter. The sequence goes on from JASGJY010000001.1 coordinate 173,239, forward strand.
CAACCGCACCATCGGGTAGTATAGTAAGTTATGAGTGGAAGAAGCTATCAGGCGGTAATGCAGTGATAATAAATACAGGTTCTGTAACCACAACAGTAAATGACCTTACAGAAGGCGTGTATACATTTGAGTTAAAAGTAACCGACAGTAATGGGCAAAGTTCAGCAGCAACAGTAACTATAACTGTTAAAGTGGCGCCACCACCACCTGTAGCAAATGCAGGAGATGCTCAAACAATAGTGTTACCTGTTAATACAGTGAAATTAGATGGCAGCAAATCTTCGTCTGCCGCCGGAAATATTGTGAGTTATGAATGGAGCGTGTTATCAGGGCCGGAGGGAAGTGTTGTTATAAGCGCTGATGCAGCTAAAACTGATATAAGTAATTTAACTGAAGGAACGTACCAGGTGCAACTGAAAGTAACAGATAACCTGGGTGGAATAGCCACCTCAACTGTAAATATAACAGTAAAGCCTGTAGCGAAGCCTCCTGTAGCAAATGCCGGCAGTTCACAAAGCATAACGCTGCCTGTAAATGTTGCTACGCTGAATGCAACATTATCAACAGCACCCGAGGGAAAAATAGTAAGCTTTGTATGGACAAAAATATCAGGGCCGCAACAGGGTTATGTAACTGATCCATCATCTGGCATGACAACAGTGGCGGGTCTGGTAGCCGGAACTTATCAATTCCAGGTAAAGGTTACTGATAACAATGGCAATTCATCAACAGCCAGCGTATCTGTTATAGTAAACCCTGCTGTTGTTAAGCCACCTGTTGCCGATGCAGGAGAAGATATTATCATTCATCTGCCTGTTGATGCAATACAACTTGATGGAAGTAAATCTTATGCGCAGGAAGGAAGTATTAAGCAATATCAATGGATTGTTGTTTCTTCCTCAAGCCCGGTATCGATATTAAATGCTACCACTGCAAATCCAAGTATATTATCTATTGAGGCTGGTTCTTACCTGTTGAGATTGTTTGTTGTTGATACTTATAATGGAGTAGATTCAGCAGATATTAATATAACAGTAATACCAAAAGATATTTCCCCCGATCCGCCTGTTGCGTATATTAAAGCTGATACCATTGTTTCTTTGCCGCAAACAACTACATTACTTGATGGAACAGCATCTTATTCTGTAGACAAAACTATTACCAAATATAAGTGGTCAATGTTGTCTGGGCCATCTGCTGTTGTTATAGTTAATTCCGAAGCTGCTTCTACTGAGCTTAATGGGCTTACCGAAGGTGAATATGAATTTGAGCTGATGGTAACAGATAGTAAAGGCGGTGTTGCGAAATCCAGTGTAAAATTGTTGGTTAATAACCCTGGAGCAAGACCGGATCTGTCAGCATCTGCAAAGGTGTATCCAAACCCGGTTCAGTCAATATTGCATATTGAGCTTTCAGGGTCAGGAAAAGGAAGAACAATGATAGATGTATTTGATGTAAACGGCCGTAAAGTTTTACATAAGGAAGTGATTAAAGATGCAGATGCTTTACATCAAACTTTAAATATGAGTGATCTTAAGAAAGGGGTTTACCTGATTGAGGTAATTGTAGACTACAGGTATAGATCTTCTTACAAAATAATAAAGATGTAATTAACGAAAAGGTTTATAATAAGCAGAAGTGGCAAGCGATAGCATTGGCTTGTCACCTTCTGTATCTCCATAACAAAATATTTCATTGTAGGTTGAAAGGTCAAATTGTTCTTTAATTCTGTTTACTTTTTCCTCGCCATAGCAATTTTTTCCTGCTATATTACCGGTAATTTTTCCGCCCTTTGTTTCAAGTACAGTACTGATCAGGCCCAGTTTGTTTTTTAAACACCAGGGCTCAATCCAGTTGCGGGGCGAGGCGGATACTATGATTATTCGGGTGCCCTTTTTTTTTAATTCATTAATGCTTTGCAAGGCAAGAGGTCTGATTAATTGAGGTAAACGGGTATCTGTAAATTCATTACATTTTTCCTGGAAAACATTTTCCGGCATATTTTTTAAAAAATATGAAAGAAATTTTTCTTTAGCCGACTGGTTAGAAAAAAGCTTCAGCTTCATAGCAATCAACCAGGGCGATAATGCTAAAAGCCCTTTATACAATTGTTGAGTACCCCTGGAGAATTTTATTATTTCAATTAATGTGTCTTTATATGTAATTGTACCGTCAAAGTCGAAAAAAGCGATTGATTTGCTCACAATTCTTTCTTTTTAAAAATTGATTCCGGAATAGATTTTATGATAAGCATAATCCACCTCCAGAACCACTTTATGTATACAATATTCTTTCTTTGCTTTACTGCATTGTATACAGATGCGGCAACATCTTCAGGATTGGCCGTAAGTAATTTAGGAGTATTGAGATGCTCAGTCATTTTTGTATAAACAAAGCCGGGAAGTATGGTTACTACATGCACATTGCTCTTATACAGCTTATTGCGTAATCCTGAAAGGTAAGCTGTAAATCCTGCCTTTGAACTGCCATAAATATAGTTGCTTTGCCTCCCCCTTTCTCCAGCAACGGAGCTGATGCCTGCAATAGTTCCCTGCTTTCTGCCTGCAAAATCAGCAGCAATAATATTAAGAATAGTTACAGCGCCGGTATAATTGGTATTGATTGTTCTAAGCGTTTCTTCCTGCGATGCAATAGTTGCTTCATTGTCGTTCATATAGCCAAAAACACAAATCACAACATCCGGTTTTACAGGCAGGCTGTTGTAAAATTTTTCATGTGATGAAAAATCGGTTGCATCAAATGCATATGACCCGCATTTAACGCCATACCGGATATTTATGTCAGAAACAAACGGAAGCAAAGCTGCTGTGCTTCTGCAGGCAAGCTGAACATCATACTGATGCTCGGCGAATTTCCTTGCTATTGCCTTGCCCATATCCGAAGTGGCGCCAAGTATTAAAACTACAGACATAGTATTGATCTAAAGAAAAGGAATTTTTTTAGCGTAAATAAGTATATAAAAGCTGAGCATCCATAAAAGAATAGATACCTGAATGAACCGGTCTTTATAAAGTATTTTTGTAGGAGAGCCTGAATCGGCATGTACATATATTATCTGCAGGTATCTCATAATGCCTGCCATTACAAACAAAGCAGTTATATATAATCTTTGTGTGTGGTGCCTTTCAATTACTTTTTCAGAAACAGTAAACATAAAATACGCCACGATCATTACCGCTGATACCAGGGCAAGCATAGTATTAAGAAAATCGAGGGTATATCCTTTTACTGCTTTTCTCATATCAATGCCTGAAGATAGTTTTAGCAGTACATCATCCCTTCTTTTACCAATAGCCATAAAAAGTGCTAACAGAAAAACCATAATATTCATCCATATTGTTACGTCAACAAAAGCTATAGCACCTCCGGCTCTTATACGTAAAGAAAACCCGATAGCAATAATAAAAATATCAAGTATAGGTATGTTTTTTAAACCGAAGGTATATCCCAGATTGATGACGAAGTAAAGACCGAGTAAAATTAAAAATCTTGTATTGGTATAATATGCAATTGTAAAGCCTGCAATTATTAAAAATATAAAAATTATCAAAGCATGTGTTGGCGAAACTGCCCCCGATGCAAGGGGGCGCTTACACTTTGTAGGATGTTTTTTATCGTCTTCAATATCTTTATAATCATTAATTATATAAATACTGCTTGCTATGCAGCAAAACGCTACAAAACCTACAAAAACATCCAAAATTTTGGATGTATAAAAAATTTCACCCGAAAAAAACAGAGGAATATACAGGAATAAATTTTTTGCCCAGTCTTTTGGCCTTATAAGTTTTAGATAATTTAATAATTGCATTTACGTTAGGAGTAAGAAATTTCTTTAAAAAGATATATATTGAAGATAGTGTTTATATTTATTAACGGATGAATAACTTCAATTAGTACTTTGCTTTTTATAAAGATATGCGGAACCAATGGCATCTGAGAAATTTTGTTAATAAGTTTTATCTTTCGGGCTCAGTAATTCAAATAAAATTCCTAAAGGATGGCTAATAATAAAGTATCGAATTTTCTTGAAATCGCTTTTATAATTGTTTTTGCTTCAATTCCCATGTTATTTACCCTTCCTTACAGGGTTAATATTTTTCTTTCCTGGGAAGGAGCTTACAGAATGAGTATCGGGCAGGTGCCATTCAGGGATTTTGGTTTGCCATTAGGAGGAATGTATTGGGTTATACCGGCGATTTTTTTTAAAATATTCGGGCCTCAGATGATCACACTTATTAAGGCACAGGTTTTTATTAATATTATTTCCGGGCTGGCTTTTCGTTCAATATTAAAAAGCTTGGGCGTATCCAATGTAGTACGCCGGAGTGGAATTTTGCTGTATTGTCTATCTTTCTCTTTTTTAAATTTTTGGCCATGGTATAATCATACCGTTATAGTATATGCTTTTGTCGGGCTGGCCTTTATACTAAATGTTGTTTTAAGCGATAATATTAAGCATGCGGTTTTAAAATGTGTTTTAGGTGCTGTTTTTACCATATTCACTTTTTTTACCAAGCAGGATGGAGGCGGCTTAATTTTTCTTATTTGCGCTATATTATTATTATATAATGCCTGGATAGATAAAAAATGGAAACTCTTCCTGGTGTATAATGGTGCTGTGGTATTTCTACTTTTTTTAAGCGTACTTATTTTCTCAAATTATGATTTTGGATATTGGTTCAATCACGGACAGCCGCCTCATAATGCAAGGTTTGCAATGAGCGATGTTGCGGATAAATTTTTTGGAGAATCAGATTGGCTAAAATTCTATTTTTTTATTGTTATAATATTGAGTATTGGAAAATTCCGGGATTTCAAATCACTGGTACAGAATAAGAGGGAGTGTGTTTTTTTATTGCTGACGCTGGGAATACTTTGCATGGCTACTATATTCCAGATTACCAGCTACACGCCTGAAACAGGCAATATCTTTTTTCACAGTTTTGCTTTTGTATTTATTCTTAGCAATATATCCGGGCTTTTGCCGGTTAGCTTAAATAGGCCGGTTGCTGCATTAATATTGGGTGTGGGAATATGCATGTGGTGGAGCAGTTTATTCTGGAGCTATATGCAACGTATATTTATTAAGAATACCAACGTAGAAGGGAAGATTCAGTATTCCCCTACAGGTGAAAATGTTGTTGGTATGCATAATTCAAGGCTCAATAATAATGATGGAGCAGATGTGGCTGCACTGCAAGGCGGATGGTTGAATAGTAAATTAAAAACCCTGAGAAAAATAAAGATCCCGGAACAAACGGCAAAAGGTATGGACCGGCTTCTTGATATGCCTGCGATAAAAAGTAAAAAGGATAGCAGAATACTAAACATGTCTGAGCTAACTTTTCTTGCCGCAGAAATCCCATATACACCTGAGGCGGGTCCAAAATTCCCGTTATGGTATCATTTAGGTGTGGGTATGTTTAACAGAGAAGCGATGATGTTTGAAGACAGGATCGCAAAAAACTACTATGACATTGTATTATTCGAATACATTCCCACACTCAATAATTTTTATCCCTTCCGCGTACGCGATTCACTTATGACTCACTATCAAAAGATAGATTCCTTTCCGGCTCCGCGCAGTACAAACCCAGGAATAATTGAAGTATATATTAAGAACCCGTAAACTAACGATTGTTGGTATACTGCATTGCACTTATCTTATTTTATAACCGCCTATAAAGTTATCATATAGTTACAGGCTCATTACTGTAACAAATTTTACATGATAACTGTCAAACCTATACAGCTAAACAGATAATGCAGGATTTGTCATTGACCGCCAAAGTTTACTAAATTAATCTAGTGCCTAACGTTTATGGTCGTAGATTTTCCGCTTATGTATTTTATATTTTTCCTGCGGCATTTTGTTTTGATTTTTAAGTCCGAAGCAATTCGTATAACTAATTATTTATGAAGAATAAATTATTGAAGGGAGCCCATCTTTCAGAACGTAAATGCAGAGAAATTGTTCAATTGTTTTGTGAAGATGTAACTGCTACACAAATTGCAGAAATAAGTGGAGTAAGCCGTGTTACAGTAAATAATTATTTTAAGCTTATAAGAAATTATATAGCGGTTCATTGTGAGAAAAAAGCTGATCTTTCATATATAAATGATGAAATATTAAATCCTGATAACAATCTTTCTGACGAAAGATCATATTATGGTTTTTCGATAAACTATGGTAAAGTATACACACAATGGCTTAAAAATATTAATGATAATACGTTAAAGCTTTTCATAAATGGCGAACCTGGTTCTTTGGCTGGAATTTCACCATCCTATCAAAAATTTCAGGTTATTGCTGATTGTAATGCATGGCGGTTATATTGGTTACCTGTGTCGCCAGGCAGCAATGCATCTGAATTATCTAATGTCTCTTTTGAAATAAATAGTTTTTGGGAACATACCAAAGGTAGGTTACATAAATTCAGAGGCATGAACAAAAATACGCTGAGCCTTCATATCAAAGAATGTGAGTTCAGGTATAATTATAGAAATCACGAATTGTTTCCTGTGCTTATGCAAATTATTAATACGCCTGGTAATGCTTACAGCATTTCGAGAGAGTATACGCTTGCGTAAAAGCAATTTTAAAATAACTCCGGGAATTTCATTTTTTCATTGGCTTCAACTCATTCCTGGATCATACATTTAGTTGAAGTTCAAAGTTTTCTCATGTTTTGGTACCGGGTGGTTGTCTAGCCACCCGTTTTTTATTAAACTATGTTTTTCCTGCTCATTTTAAAAAAGAAGTGCAAAAACCCCTATTTTTGCAGCCCCTAAATCACGGGTGTGTGGTTAGGTAATAATCCGGCGAGGTAGTTCGCCGGGGCGGACGCAGGATTCATATCCGCCGCGGCGGAGAAGGGTTCAAAAAATATTAGGCGAGGTAGCTCAGTTGGTTAGAGCGCAGGATTCATAACCCTGAGGTGATGGGTTCAATTCCCATCCTCGCTACAAAGGTTCCATCAGGAGCCTTTTTTTGTAGTATGATTTACACCGTATATATTCTCTATTCTCAACATCACGGTAAGCACTATACCGGCTTTACATCAAATCTTTCTGAAAGATTACGATCCCACAATGAATATGGTAAGGACTGGACAGCCAGATACCGGCCGTGGAAATTGATTTTTTCAAAAGAGTTTTTAGATAAGTCGGAAGCTATGGCTTATGAGAAATGGTTAAAAAGTGGAGCAGGTAGGGATTTCATAAAAGGGCTTCCGCATTAAGGAAGATTCATATCCGCCGCGGCGGAGATGGGTTCAATTCCCATCCTCGCTACAAGGCTCCATGAAGGTGGAGCTTTTTTATTTGATTAAGTTTTTTTCAGTTTTCCCTTCAATGCTTCATATTGCTCCTTGTGTTTATTGGGATTTTTTTCTTTAAGTTTTTGAAGATTTTCCAATTTCCATTTGATAGCGGGGAAGTGCTGAAAATCATAAATGCTCCAATCAGGTGTTACATTTTTAACGCTTAAAAGGAATTCTTTATCCTGATTGGTCAAATGCTCATGAATTGTTGCAACGAGTTTTCTTCTTATACTTTCATATTCACCATAGCTGAACTCTTCATCCGTCATGCCTGAAAACTGATTAGCAAGTGCGGAGTGCTGATCTTGAAAATTCGGGATGATGACTTCATGGATGGGTCTGTCACTGCAAAGCAAACAAAGCAAAAACCCTTCTTTTATTTCCTGGGTGAATCCCTCCTTTGCCAGCAAATATTTTACATCGAATAAGTCGCGTGGGTGTTGGCGGTCGAGAGCTGCGACTATTTTTCCGCCAAATAGCTGTCCTAATGAAACAACACGGATTGAGCAAAATGCTTCAAACTCATTTTGTGCTTTTTCACACAAAGACATTTCTATCGGCTGCGTCAAAGCTCCTCTATTGACTAAATTTACTTCGATTTTTATATCAACTTTGTTTGCCAAAACCTGCAATTTTCCTGCATCCAACCGTGGTGTAATGCGTACATTGGGTATAACTTTTTGAATGTTTGATTTTATTCGTTGGAGTGCTTCTGCTATATGTTTTATAGAAATGTCCCTGTCTTCAATCGGAAGATAAGTAAGATCAATATCGACAGACAATCTCGGCATATCACGAATAAAAAGATTGATCGCCGTGCCACCATGAAGCGCAAAGCATTTTTCTTTTGCAACCTCCGGCAATACTGCCAATAATAACGCTATCTGCTGTCTATATACTTTTTCCATGCTCTGCCAGTTCTTTCGGAACGGTTATTCCGTATTTATCAACAAACGCTCCATTTTTAATGATGCTGCGTTTCCCTTTTCCCAAATCCACATTTTTAAGATTGAGATATTTGAACCAATTGTGATCGGCTTTCTCCGCCATATACAGAAATAGTCGTTTTACTTTTACCGACTGGCAGTTTTCAAGCAGGGCTTGAACCTGTTTCGGTGGAAGGTTATTCAAACCTTCCATAAGCTCAAAGCATTCCATGAGTTCCTGTTTTTGCGGAGCCAGGTATAAACATTCCATAATGGCGCGTGCTGCCCCTGAAACCTTTATCGCAAAGCTTTTTACTTCAACCTCTGCAAGTCCTAAATCGGCTGGGAGAAAAGATGTTTCATAGTAATCCAGACGCATACCCCAATCATGCTTTTTAAACCATGTGGGAAGTTTCTCACCGCTACCGCCGAACAAAACCACTTTACCGGCAGCTAACTCCAAATAATGGGCTTTACCCAAAAGCGAGAGTGCCGTGCGTCCCCCGGGGTGTATGGCTAATCCTGCCTGTTTTTGCAGAGCGTATATCGCCCCTTTATACCCTACTGTATCATCTTCGCGTATGAGCGCACCTTTGCCGATAGATTGTAACCACCTTGTCTTCCGATAATGCTTTTGCAGGTCTATGCTATATCCCTGTTTAGCAAGCCAGGATGATAGGAGAACGATGCCCGATGGCTGTTCTTGAAGAAGCTGGTTTATTTTTGTTTTATTTGCAGTAGTCATACTACCCTTATATCATATTATTTAAACTAACTCAATAAGATAGTTTATAATTATTATTATAAAGGTAGTAAAACTACCTTAATTTATAATTTTTTAAACCATATCTTCTCTTGAACCACTTAGTTTAAATATATGATGTGCTTTTAACCCAATCAATTTAAATCTACCATTAAGGTAGTTCGGCAATAACCAACAAGTCCTTAGCTATCTGACTTAAATTAAATTCATTTAAAGCAGTTTCAGGTGATACCTCATATAGATAGTCGGATTTTTCTATGCTTTCATCTGCCAATTGTTTAGATAATTCTCCCTTTGCCGCTACAAAGGTTCCATCAGGAGCCTTTTTTTGTAGTATGATTTACACCGTATATATTCTCTATTCTCAACATCACGGTAAGCACTATACCGGCTTTACATCAAATCTTTCTGAAAGATTACGATCCCACAATGAATATGGTAAGGACTGGACAGCCAGATACCGGCCGTGGAAATTGATTTTTTCAAAAGAGTTTTTAGATAAGTCGGAAGCTATGGCTTATGAGAAATGGTTAAAAAGTGGAGCAGGTAGAGATTTAATAATGGCAGAAAACTTCCTATATCACCAATTAGCACATAAACTCAAATCAAACCCTATTTTGACCAGAGAGCACCTGTTGAACTTCTTCCGGCAATATGAGCCGGGGCTGAACGAGGCCACTTTTGCTTGGCGGGTTTTTGATTTAAAAAAGCGCAATATCATTTCTGATCTTAAAAAAGGGATTTACACACTGAACTCCAAAAGCACTTTTATTCCGCCGGTGTCGGAAGAAATGAAGTCCATCAGTAAGCTGGTCACACAACGATATGATCAGCATTTTTACACGATATGGGACACCATCTGGCTAAACGATCTGACGGAGCTGCAAGCCACTTCGTCCCAGGTGATACTGGAGATTGAAAAGGGCTTTATGGAAAGCGTATTTTTTGCCCTTAAAGTGAAGGCTTTGCGGAAGTATTTATCAAGCCGGATGCAAGCATCATGGAAAGATATATTTTTGAAGCAAAGCATCCTGTCATCATTAAGCCTTTTCTCAGCAGGTCGCCTGCGCAACTGATAGACGATGTAAAAGTGCCGGCACTTGAAAAAATATTAGTGGATCTGTATTGTGACGAGCAAGTATATTTTGCTTACCAGGGGCATCAATTGGAAATTATCTACCGGAATGCAATATATAGGTATGCACTGAATTTTTCAAAGCTATTGACTTACGCCAAAAGAAGAAGTCGTGAGGATGAAATAAAATCGTTACTGATGAAAGTACTGGAAAAAGACTTAAAAGAAATTATACAATGATATTGGCTGAATTATTCCATCCCGACTGAATACACTTTCACAGGGAGAGAGCAGGGTTTGAAAAAATAAATCCTCCTCTTGTAGAAAAAATGGTCTGTGCACTTGCACTGGTAGAGTCCCCTCATTAAGCATCTAACAATTTTAATATATATATTTGTAAATCATATTCCTAAACCTTTTTTCCATGATCTTTTTAGATATTCTCAATTGTACTCTGACCTTTATAGTTATTTATTTAACATCAGTATCTGAAAATAAAAAAAATACCAAAAAGAAATCAGTAACCACAAACCAGAACAAAAATATAAATAGACTAAAAATCATCCTTGCAATAAGCTTAGTTTTCCAAATAATCGCTCTTTTCGTGAATAAGAATGAAAGAGAGAGGGCAGATATTAAAATAAACGAACTAGGTTCAAACTTATCAACATATAAATTAAAAATTGATACAGCTATAGCTCAAAGAGATACAACAATACAGTTAGCAAAAAAAGCACATAGATCAATTTTTGGATTCTTTGGAAAAAAATGGAATTCATTATAATAGAAAAAGCGGTACAATCGAAACAAAATTTAGACAAATAAATATTAACCAAGCCCCATTAATTGATACAAGATGGGGACACATTGATACCAATAAACATTTTAAATAAAGTAGTTGGATATACCTTTTCTCAGGTGATAGATATTTCACATTCAACCAGTAAAAGAAATCTTCTTCGCTTTTCCAAACAGAGGGCAACTCACCATTTTGGTTAATACACACTTCCATTTACTTTTGCCGTCCGGTTGTATATTTTCAATACAATCAGAAATTCTGCGAAGCCCTAAATCAGATCCACACCAACCCATTTTTTCCATGCATCTGCCTGACCATATAAAGTTAACAAAGAAAAAAGCATTTGTTTTGAAAGTAGATAAGTCTGCCAGATATCATTTTATTCAACCGGACTAAGCTCATTCCTTAAACTTCTGTAGCTTTCTATATGCTCATCCTTTATCTTTGCCAGCTTTACAGATCAGATGATAGCTTTTGTAACAGGTAATTTTGTATATAAATCCCCCGCCATAGTACATGTAGATGTTCATGGGGTGGGGTATGAAGTACAGATAAGCCTTCATACCTATTCAAAAATTCAGCATCTCGAAAAAGGTTCTTTATATACCTGGCTTAATATAAAAGAAGATAGTCATACATTATATGGCTTTTTTGATATGCCCGAAAAAAATATATTTTTACAGCTGATTAGTGTAAATGGTGTGGGAACATCAACAGCAAGAATGATGCTTTCGGCCATGCAGCCGGATGAACTGACCAGGGCAATTGTAACAGGAGATACGTATAAGCTTGAAAAGATAAAGGGGATAGGAAAAAAATCTGCTGAAAGAATTGTGCTGGAGCTGAAAGATAAAATGGGTAAGCATGCACAGGAAGCTGTTAGTTCTTCATTAATAAACAATACTTTGGAACAGGATGCGTTAAATGCACTGGTGGCTTTGGGCATTGCCCGGAATATGGCTGAAAATGCTGTGAAAAAAGCCTCCGCATCCGCCCCCTCTGCTGAAACTTTGGAAACTTTAATTAAAAAAGCATTACAGCTTATTTGAGAAAAAATCTACCCAACAAACAACAAGGGAAAATTGACTTTGTCGTCTCTGAATATTTTTCGTGCAACGCTGTGCATGGTAGCAGTATTTTTATATTGCGCTACCACGCAGGCAGGATCATTGCGCATAAATAACAACTTTCAGCAACGAGACACCACTCCGCCTGCTCCGGCAGATACTACCAAACAACAGGATACATTAAAATACCCTATCTCAGACCGGCGTACAGATAAGTTTACTGCTGAAAGCCGGAATATTTTCGACCTTAAGGATCCTTCCAATATACAGGATTCCATCATATACGATCCTAAAACAAAGCAATATTACATTATTGAAAAAATAGGGAATAAGTATTACAGGAAACCTACTTCCCTCACTTTTGAAGAATTTAACAGGATACAGGCAAAAAAGCAGGAAGATGAATATTTCCGCCAGCGTGCCAATACCATCAGCTTAATGAACCAAAGCTTATTAAAACCAAAGCTCACTGCCACGGATGATTTATTCAACAGGCTTTTCGGTACCGGCAAAGTCGATATCCGCCCGCAGGGAAATGTATCAGTTACCGCAGGCTACCAGGGGCAGAATGTAAAAAACCCTACGCTGCCAGAAAGAGCAAGAAAAAATGGCGGTTTTGATTTTGATATGGCCGCCAATCTTAATGTAATTGCGAATATTGGCGATAAAGTAAAGCTGCCGATATCATACAACACACAATCTACTTTCGATTTTCAAAATCAATTAAAGCTTGAGTATACCGGAAAGCCTGATGATATTATTAAAAAAATTGAATTGGGTAATACCAGTTTTGCTTCTAAAGGAACATTAATTCCAGGGGCTCAGTCTCTCTTTGGTATCAAAACCCAACTGCAGTTTGGTAAACTTTGGGTAACAGGCGTTTTTGCAACCCAAAAATCACAGCGTCAGTCACGCTCCCTGCAGGGTGGCGCTTCCACATCGCAGGTTTCAGTAAGGGCAAATGATTATGATGAGAACCGCAATTTCCTGCTGGCTCAGTATTTTAATAAAACATACAACGAGTCAATGAAGAATATACCCGTGGTATCATCGCGGGTGCAGATCATGCGTATGGAAGTGTGGGTTACCAACAGAACCGGAACAGGAATAACAACCGATACAAGAGATATTGTCGGTTTAATGGATATGGGCGAACCCGTACCTTACGGACCCTGGGGAGGAACAGGTAATGCCCGGGATTTACCCCGGAATGATGCTAACTCCCTGTACCGCCAGATCATTTCCAATTCATCTAACAGAAGCCCGTCGCTGGTTGTTGGAAATCTTACCGGTATGGGACTAAGGCAGGTGCAGGATTTTGAAAAAACTTTTGCGCACAAGCTCGATTCCACGCAATACTCTTATAACCCGCAATTAGGATATCTTTCTTTAAATGCCGCACTCCAGGCTAATGAAGTATTGGGTGTTGCATTTCAATATACTTATAACGGAAGAGTTTACCAGGTAGGTGAGTTTTCGCAGGATGTGCCAGTAGATTCATCTTCCGGCGTGCAAAAAGTATTATTTCTTAAGCTGTTAAAAGCCACCTCAGCCCGCACGCAATTACCAATATGGGATTTGATGATGAAAAATATTTACACCCTTAAAAGCGATAACGGAGATTATCTTTCATCATTGGAGCGTACCGATTTTCAATTAAACGTAATGTATGATGAGCCCGGCGGCGGACAAAAAAGATACCTTCCTGAAGGAGACCAGGCTGGTGTGCCACTGCTTACATTGCTTAACCTTGACAGGCTGAATAATCAAAATGATCCGCAGCCTGATGGCGTATTTGACTTTGTGGAAGGCTATACAGTTAAGTCCGATAAAGCCCAGATCATCTTCCCGGTGCTGGAGCCTTTTGGGCGCGACCTTGCGTTTGCGTTTACTGATCCCGCTTTGCAGCAAAAATATCTTTACCTGCAGTTATACGATACTATTAAGGCCATAGCCCAAACTTATGCAAATCTCGACCGCTTTGTAATGCGGGGAACCGCTAAAGCGTCTGCAACAGGGCAGGCAGAAATTTCATTGAATGCTGTAAACGTGCCTCAGGGTTCGGTAACGGTTACTGCCGGGGGCCGTACTTTAACAGAAGGCGTTGACTATGATATTAACTATATATCCGGCACGGTGCGCATTATAAACCAGGCTATACTTACCTCCGGCATTCCTGTAAATGTTCAGTTTGAAAACCAGGCCACATTTGGAATGCAGCAGCGAAACTACATGGGCCTTCGCCTTGATTATTTAGCCAACAAGCATTTAACCCTGGGCGCAACCGCGGTAAGATTAAGTGAGCGGCCATATTTTACCAAAATGGGTTACGGAGAAGATCCTATCAGGAATACCATGCTTGGTGCGGATTTCAGCTACCAGAATGAAATACCCCGGTTAAACAGGTTGCTTGATCATTTGCCTTTCTATACACCAAACGGCACATCAACCATAACGGCTTTTGGTGAAGGTGCAAAAATGATTCCAGGTCATGCGCCCCAGATTGGTAAAGGCAGCGCAGGCTTAATTTATATAGATGATTTTGAAGGAACGAGAGCTAATATTGATCTACGGTTTCCTTTGATCAGTTGGGCACTTGCAAGCACTCCGGCTGGCGCAACAGATAAAAACGGTAATGTGCTTTTTCCTGAAGCCACACAATACAATAATCTTGACTATGGAAAGAACAGGGCAAAATTAGCCTGGTATAATATTGAACCTGTTTTACAGGAGAGTAAAAATTCAAGCAATCCTTTACAGGGAAAAACAGATGAATTGTCAGATCCCCGTGTTCGCGCAGTGTCTCAGTCTGAAATATTCCCTTTACGCACATCAGAGTATGGATTAAACCAGTTGGTAACATTTGACCTTGCTTATTATCCTAAAGAAAGAGGTCCTTATAATTATGATGCAACAGGTGTTAATGCAAATGGAAGTCTTACCAACCCTACAAAGCGCTGGGGTGGAATGATGCGTTCAATAGATCAGACAGATTTTGAAACAAACAATGTTGAATTTATAGAATTTTGGGTGCTTGACCCCTTCATAAAAAATACTAACGCCGCGGGAGGACAATTGTATTTTAACCTCGGTAATGTATCAGAAGATATACTGAAAGATGGAAAGCGTAGTTATGAAAATGGTTTGCCTACACCTAAAATTCCTGCTCAAACGGATAATTCTGTTTGGGGTACCGTGCCGGTTAATCCTATACAAGTAACGCAGGCATTCAGCAATGATCCTGACGACAGACCATACCAGGACGTTGGGTTTGATGGGTTGAGAGATGATGATGAAAAAACCAGGTATGCGCAGTACCTGCAAAATCTACAGGCACAGGTAGGCGGTGGTTCTCCGGCTTACCAGGCTGCGTCAGCAGACCCTTCTTCAGATAATTTCCGTTACTATCGTGATGCAACTTACGACCAGGCGGGAACAGGTATATTAGGCCGTTATAAAAACTTCAACAGCCCGCAGGGCAATTCACCTGTGTCTACAGAATCAACTTTGTCAACTTCTGCCACTATGTATCCTGATGCGGAAGATCTGAATAAGGACAATACGCTTAATGAGAATGAAGAATATTTCCAGTATCGCGTTGAAATAAAACCTAAGGATGACCCGCTGATGCAGATAGGCACAAATTTTATTGTTGACAGAAAAGAAACTACTGTAAAATTAACCAACGGTCAAACAGAAAACCAGGTTTGGTACCAGTTCCGCATCCCGATAAATAACTATGATAAAAAAATTGGGAACATACCGGATTTTAAATCCATTCAGTTCATCCGTATGTTTCTTACCGGTTTTGAAGATTCAACAGTGTTGCGTTTTGCAAAGCTTGATCTTGTAAGAAACCAATGGAGAAAATTCGGGTATGAGCTTGATACTACAGGAATATATAAAGCAATCAGCGCAAACGACCCTGTTAACTTTAACGTAGGCGCTGTTAATATTGAAGAAAACGAACGCAGGCAACCTATACCTTACCGTATGCCCCCGGGCATTGAAAGGGTTCAGTCTTTAAGCAATGGCGGTATTAATATTCTGCAGAATGAGCAGTCAATGAATATGCAGATATGCAACCTGCCAAGTGGCGAAAGCAGGAGTGTTTTTAAAACAATGAATCTCGATATCAGGCAGTATCGCAAGCTGATGATGTTTATTCATGCGGAAAGCGTTACCGGTCAGCCCGCACTTTCTGACGGAAGGATAAATGCAGTCGTAAGAATAGGTAATGATTTCATTAATAACTTTTATGAAATTAAAATCCCTTTAAAAATAACCGCCGCAGGCGCTACGGTAGATACTGAAATATGGCCCGAAGAAAATAACCTTGATTTTAGTCTTACCGTTTTAGAAACGCTGAAAGCAGAGCGAAATACGCAGCTATTCAATCCCAATGATATTTACAGAAAAGTAGTGGATGGAAGAATATATTCTGTAATAGGCAGCCCCAACTTTGGCGAGGTAAAAGGCATATTGGTAGGTATAGAAAACCCCGGCAATGGTACAGGTACTCCTGTTTGTACAGAAGTATGGATAAATGAATTGCGCTTATCCGAGATTGATGAGCATGGAGGTTACGCCGCATTAGGCAGGGTTGATATAGCGCTTGCCGACCTGGGCACGCTTACCTTTTCGGGCAATATGCATACCGCAGGTTTTGGTACACTGGAACAGCGGGTTAATGAAAGAGCGCGTGATAATTTTGTTCAGTTTGATGCGGCGGCAAATATGCAGCTTGGCAAATTGTTGCCGCGTGGCACAGGAATTGAAATACCATTTTATGCAGGAGTTTCACAAACGGTGAGCACTCCGGAATATGACCCCTACGATAAGGATATAAAGCTCAAAGACAAGCTCAGGACTGCGGATGCCGACCAGCGTGACTCAATACGCAGGGCGGCTATTGATATTACCACTATAAAAACAATTACGTTTACCAACGTACGTAAAATATTGCCGGAAGGAAAAAAACAGCGGATATGGAGCATATCCAATCTTGATTTCAGTTATTCATATACATCAGTAAAATCGCATACTCCTACAATTGAGAATAACGAAATAAAAAAATATAAGGGCGGGGTTGGATATAACTATACCGGTCAGCCGAAATGGGTTGAGCCATTTAAGAAATTGGTAAAAAGTAAATCGCCCTGGCTTGATGCGATAAGAGATTTCAATGTTAATTTAACCCCATCGCTTATTAGCGTACGCTGGGATCTGAACCGGCAGTTTGGCGCATTGCGTCCGCGAGAAGTATATGTGCCCGGAACATTGCCAAGCCCGTATAAGATACCGGAAACTTATGACAAGTATTTTACGTTTGACAGGCATTATAATTATCGCTGGGATATTACACGCTCTCTTAATTTTGATTATGAAGCTTTGAATAATGCCAGAATTGATGAACCTGCAGGAAGGGTAGATACAAAAATCAAGAAAGACACACTTTGGAAAAATCTTTTTAAAGGCGGAAGAAATGTATTGTTCAACCAGAGAGCTGATTTTACATATAACCTGCCTACTAATAAATTACCGGCAACAGACTGGATAAACGCGAACGTTTCTTATAAAACAACATATAGCTGGATCGGCGCTTCACGCCTTGCTATTAATTTAGGTAATACTATTCAAAACAGTAATGCAAAGGCCGCCACCGTTGACTTTGACTTTACCAGGCTGTATAGTAAATTCAGAATATTACGTGCGTTAGAGCAGCAATCTGGTGATAATGCTAACAAACCGCCACAAGCGCAGGCTAACCAGAATGCAAGATCAGATACTTCAAAAGTTAAAAAGAAACGCGACCCCAATGACCTGCCCGAGCTGAATGCTTTTGTAAAGGCATTTGGAAAAATTATTACTGCGGTAAAGAGAGCAAATCTTACGTATAGTGAAGGCTCTTCTACATTTATTCCGGGCTATACAGACAGTACAAAAATATTGGGGCAAAACTGGCGCAGCGGTGCACCGGGCATCGGCTTTATGCTTGGGAAGCAACCGGATTTTGCATGGCTCGACAGGGCGGCAAAAAGAGGACTCATATCGAATGACAGCCTGCAAAGCAGTCTCATCAATCAAACCTATAGCCAGCAATACACACTCAATGCGCAACTGGAGCCTGTAAGAGATTTTCGTATTGACCTGAACCTCACAAAAACATTCAGCAGAACTTATAGTGAGTTGTTTAAGGATACTGCCAATACCGGGCAGTTTGAACATCTGAATCCCTATGCAGGCGGCGGTTTCAGCATCAGTTATATTGCTTTTCAAACCATGTTCAAAAAAGTTGATCCTAATGTAGCAAGCGCAACATTCCAGAGATTCCAGGATAACCGGGCTATTTTATCTGAAAGGTTAGGTAAGGAAAATCCTTACAGCCAGGTAAAAGGCACAGATGGATATTATATTGGCTACAGCCGTTATGCACAGGATGTATTGATACCTTCTTTTGTTGCGGCGTATACCAATAAAGATCCTAACAGTATAGCATTGCTCAAAACAACAGGACAAAATGTAAGAACAAATCCTTTCTCAGGTTACCTGCCTAAACCAAACTGGAGTTTAGAATATAACGGGCTATCAAGAGTTAAACCCCTGGATAAAATATTTACTAATCTTGTAATAAGGCATAAGTACAACAGTACGCTTAGCATGAATGCCTTTAACTCAAACCTGTTGTTTCAGGACAGATGGGATCTCGGCTTCCCTTCATTTATTGATACTGTTTCAAATAATTTCATTCCTTATTTTCTTGTTCCCAATATAACTATTGAAGAACAATTTGCCCCACTTACGGGTATTGACGCTACTTTCACCAATCAATTAACGCTGGGATTTGAGTTCAATAAAAGAAGAACTTTGAGTTTAAGTCTTATAGATTACCAGTTAACGGAAATGCATTCTACTGAAATACGGTTTAACGGATCGTGGCGCATACGGGGATTTTCATTGCCATTTAATATAGACTTGTTTGGGTTTTTGAAAGGAGGAAGAGGCACTGATACCACAGGTAAACGCTCGGAAAGTGATGTAAAGATCGGGTTAACTTTTGGTATACAGGATAACATAACATCCAACAGCAGGCTCGACCAGGCAAATTCTTTTGCAACAAGCGGTGAAAAAGTAATTTCTATTAATCCTACCATTGACTATGTATTGAGCAACCGCATACAGCTTAAATTCTATTTTGACCAGCAAAGAAGAATACCTTACATCTCTTCCTCAGCGCCAATGACAAATACACGAGCCGGTGTAACGGTGAATATATCGCTTGCTCCTTAGCCGGAATTAATGGATGAATTTTAAATTTTAAAGTCTATGGTAATCTTGTGCAGGCCTCTATTGAACAATAGTATCAATGTTCAACAATAGCATTAATGCCCAACACAGCACTACGGTTTGTTATGCCGGCCACCAAACCTGTTGTCAGGGAAAATATAAAGCTGACATTAAAGAGGATTGCCGTAAAACAGCATTTTAAAAGTTTGTATTGTTTGATTAAATTACCTGAAGACTATTTTGTTGCTATGCACAGGTAGCACCTGAGCGGGGCAAATAAAAGGCTGTTTTTTTTGCTACAAACGGGTAGCCGCTACGCGGCAGAATGCAATGGGCTATTAATTCTCAGCAATCAGCTTTCAGAAATATACATTTCACAATTGCCTGCTTACTTTCAGTGTTCTTCTGTGCCACAGGCACAATCTGTTTGTAGATAAGCTGGTTATTGTTTCAATTATGCGCCGTAGGCGCTACCCGGCATACAAAAGAATCAGGAAAAGCAAGCTTGATTTTAAATTCATCGTAATGATGTCATTGTAACGAAGCATCTACTGTAGCTATAGTACCTGTATAAGGAAATTTGAAATGCATCCCATTATTGGCTAATTAATATTTTGAGGTGCTGATTATATCCAACTACTTATTCATGAATAAGTTTTGGGAAATTCCTGCTCACAGCCTGTTACTTATCTACACCAGTATCCACGTTAGGCGCCTACTTTTACGTGGGCTTTGCTATGTGGCTGATTAAAGGGAATGCTCAATAACGATATACGGCTCACAGGTCTCCTCAAAGTAAAAGTCAGCGCCGTTGTGGATACGATGCCACACCGGCATGAGGTGAAATGTCATAAACTAAATGCATTTGATCATTTATAGTGAAATGTTAATCTCAAAAATTAAAGGTCTTATCTACTTTTGCCCAGCACCTCAAAATATTAATTAACCCAATTATTGATAGTATTTATTCACTGAAATGGTTTTTGTATTTTCAATGTATGAAAACCATACTTATTACAGGCGCAAATGGTAACCTTGGTGCAGTTACTGTTCGCAGATTTTTAGATGCAGGCTATAAAGTGATTGCAGTTGCCCGCTCAGGCAGTGAGCTGGGCTTTACAAGAGATTATAAAAATTTTGAGCTACACCAGGTTGATCTTGCCGATGAAAATTCTACTTCATTGTTTATAACAGAGGCTATCAGTTTATATGGCGTTATACATGGTGCGTTGTTTCTGGCAGGCGGCTTTGCTATTGGCGATGTAAACAAAACCACCGGAGCAGATATAAAGAAAATGATCTCCTTAAATTTTGAAACGGCTTTTTATCTTTCTAAAATCCTGTTTCAGCATATGCTGCAAAATAATTATGGCAGGCTTGTATTTGTTGGTGCAAGAGCGCCGCTAAAAGCAGAACAGGGTAGAAGCGCTGTAGCATATTCTTTATCCAAATCATTACTATTTACATACGCGGGAATATTAAATGCGGAAGCAAAAGATAAAAATATAACTGCATCTGTAGTTGTGCCGGGCACTATAGATACCAAAGCCAACAGGGAATCAATGCCAGATGCAGATCATGCCAAATGGGTTAGCCCGGAAGCTATTGCCGATGTAATGGAATTTATCTGTAGTGATAGATCATTACCGGTGAGAGAGGGGATTTATAAGGTATATGGAGAGGGGTGAAACTCGTTAATTATCAGGGCGTACTGCCTTTTAACAAAACGTGAGTATAATAAAATCTAATTTGCAGCCGTTTAAGCCTATATATGCATTAAAGAAATAGTGATGAAAAAAATCTTCCTCTGTATAATATTGTCTGGTATAGGATATGCTATGGCGCAAACAAAAGCTCCCGTTAAGTCAGGCGCAAAAGCAAAACCTGTTTTTCCAAAAATCAATATGTCTATTGGGGGATTAAAAGGCGGAGATATTTCTCCTGAAATGCTCTCAAAAATTGTTGATTCCGTACTTATTGCAAAAGACGAAAATGCAACTACCTATTCTATTGTACGCTTCAGATTATTTTATAAATTTAAAAGTACTTATCAGGATGAGGAGTCGGGTCAGAAAAAATCTTCTGATGATATGCGTACAAGCGACTTTACAAACACATCTGTATTACCTGAATTATGGCGTGCAAGCATAAAAGATAATATAAAGAAAGGAGATGAAATGATTTTTGATAATATTATTGTGGTGCTTAAAAACGGGAGTAAGATAATGGCGCCATCTATTAAGTTTAAAGTGATATAGCATCCGTATCACCGGAGTTGTTCCAACAAAAAAGGCCGCTCCATATGGAGCAGCCCCTTCAAAAGTGGATATTGTATTTTATTTTTTTCCAGTATAGATCTCACTGTCTTTATTGCCGCCTGCCATCAGGTAAGCGATCAGATCTCTTAGCTCGTCACCATTCAGCCGGTTAATCATTCCTGGCAACATTGGAGAAACCTCTGATACACGTGTACGTTCAACATCTTTCTTTGCAATGCTCCTTACTATTTGCGGTGCAAAAGGATTTTGCGAGATAGAATAATTCTCATTATCCTGGTTTACGATCCTGCCTGTAACCGAACTGCCGTCTTTCAGGAAGAATACAGTAGAACCGTATTGATCAGAAATGGTTTTGTTGGGTTCAATAATAGCTTCCAGCATATCTTTAGGCGAAAAGCGTGTACCCAGCTGCGTTAGATCCGGGCCTGCAACACCGCCTTCTCCTTTCATGGTATGGCAGGAAATACACAGAGAAGCTGCAAACATTGCTTTACCATTTTCAAAATTGCGGTTATTAATACCACTGTCTATCACTGCTACAGCGTCTTCCATTTTCCATCTTCTGCCAGGGCCTTTAGGTTGTGGAGCATCATCTGCCATCTGGAAACCACTCCTGTTGGCAATAGAATCACCGGAAATAGTATTCAAATGTGCAAAATCTGCCTTAGGCGCATTAGCTAAAGCTGTTTTCCTTGTATTATTTATAAAGCCTCTGAAGCTGTGACCGCCCTGGTAACTGAAGGCTGTATAGAACCATCCAAAATATTTATCTCTCAATTCCGGTGTCCAGCCATTTTTTGCCTGGCTTAATACAATTGCATAATATGTTTGCTGAAATGGAGGGACTTTTGACAACATGCCCGCTATATCCATTCCGTATTGCGGGTTACGCATGATCAGGTCTGATGAGTTTGTCAGTGTTTTTTGATCATCAGCATCATCTTTTGCAGTGGCAAGCAAACTCATTGTCTTTTCTACTGCCTTAGGTGCATCTATATATACCAATAATTTACTCAGGCTTCTGTTAAGATTGTTTGTTTTAGCAGGATAATGTGCATCAAAATATTCCGCGATCCTTGCCGACATTGCTGCATCGGTTTTTCCCATACGCAGCAGCACTAATTCAAATGCGCGCAATAAATCCAGTTGCTGAGCCTCGGAAAGCGCATTATAGTCAATAGTGGTTAATGCTGCTATTAACTGATTTTTTACGGCCGGCTTGCCTTGCCTTGCCAACGCGATAGCGCCCTGTGTTAAAGCAACAGGATCTTTTTCCTGCAAAACTTTTTCCTGCCATTGGCTTACCGGTTGATGTTCTACGGCAATGCGTGCAGCAAATCTTACGAACCTGTCGCTGCTTTTTAATTGCGGCCATGCTACAGCAAGTGCATCAGCTTTAGGTGCACCATGATAGGTTTCCAACTGCCTGCGTATTTTTTGTTCTTCGCTTAATGCAGGAGCAGCTAACGGGCTGTTATCTTCTTTGTTGTCTTTGTAATATACTCTGTACAGGTCGGATTCAAGCCTGCGGCCTCCTGTCATAAAATACAAAGCGCCGTCGGGTCCTATTACGCCATCTGTTAAAGGCAACGGCGCACCGGAAATAAATTCTTCACCTTTTGCTTTGTATGATGAACCATCTCTCTCCAGGTGAATAGCGTAAATAATACCAAAGCTCCAGTCGAATGCGAAAATTGCTTTACGGTATTTTTCAGGAAAACGTGCATTAAGTCCTGAAACAACATTGGTAGGAGAACCCTGACCAATATTAAGGATTGCAGGTAGATTATCCGGAAAATAAGGAGCCCATTTATCAGTACCCTGGCGCCAGCCGAATTCGCTGCCGTTTGTTACATGGCATATACGTGTTGGTCTGTACCAGGGAGTTCCAAAATCCCATTCCATATCAGAATCATAGGTAAATAAATCACCAGCTTCGTTAAATGCTATATCATAAGGATTGCGGAAACCGGAGCTTATTAATTCCCATTTTGAACCGGTAGAATCAAGATGCGCAATCCATCCGCCATGTGTATTTACTACGTCATCGTGCCCGTTAGGATCTTTTACCAGCGGCAATAAATTATCTATCTGCCAGTTAGAAGGGGCGGAACCGGCATAGTTATCCATTTGAGGAATTTTGGTGAAATTTCCCGCAACAACATAGAGCGATTGTTTGTCGGGGGAGAAGATAATACTGTGAGGTCCATGCTCACCTTCTCCATCCAGGGCTTTTAGTAAGGTTACTTTATCAAACTGATCATCACCATCAGTATCCTGCAGCCGATACAAGCCACTTCCTTTCGAAAATTTATCATCGCTGCGATGGTTGATCATTACGTACAAACTATTAAATGCATACAATAAACCATGCGCATATCCCATGCTGACTGCCGCAGTGTCTTTTGCAATAATTAGTTTTTCAACTTTGGGAGGAGTAGTATCGCCTATCGGCGCCAGTTGCATGCGGTATAAAGCGCCATACTGGTCAGAAGCAATCAGCCTGCCTTTATCATCAAAGGTCATAGCTACCCACGAGCCATCCCCGTTTTCAGAAGGACCAAATAAATGTTCAGCATGAAATCCTGCAGGTAATTTCAGTTTGTCGATTTTGGGATTTGCATTTTGAGCATCATCTTTTTTTTCTGTTCCGGGGCCTTTGCATGAGAACATCACGAAAAGTACCATTAAAGAAAGCAAGGACAGCTTCAGGGAATAATTGTTTACTTGCATAAGTGGAAAATTGATTTGCGTATAAATTTATTATTTAGTGAAGTTGAATATGAATAAGCCGGATGTATTTTATTGGGTTGCATAAAATGCCTGAGAAAAACATTGCTGATGCATACTTTGAAAAAAGAAAATATTCTTTGTTGAAATACACAATGGCAGAAGATGATCCAAAATACTGAAACAGGAATACACGAATATACTTTTTGGTCATGGCAAGTCATTCAGGTCGATTATTGTGTACAACAATTCTGTGGAACTAAATACAATTACAACTAAGGCTGTAAGCTAAATATTACATTTAAAACAGGCGTCCTGCACCATCCTGTAAATGTAATGGTTTAATAATAATGTGCCATATCTATTGTATAAACTTTACAATTGGTAAATTATATAATGAAATATTTATGGAAATACAGTATTATTAATCGTGTGTTTTATTTAGCTTCTTCTACAAATTTTATGAACCGTTCAATGGTTTGTTCAGATTCAGCCAGGTGGGTAATACCTTCTTTCTGAATAATATTCATTGTTTTATTATATGTGCCATCATTGCGTGCTGCAACAGGAGCAAGCCTGCATTTTAAATAATATACAGGCAACGCGGTAAGTTCAACACGTGATTTTATAGTTTCATTGTCTGCAACTTTTATTGCTTCGTTAAACAGGAACAATGATTTATTCATAAAATCATCTGTAAATATTCTGTCTTTGGGGCTTAACCCGATTTTGATATGTTGCTGCGGTGTGATCAGGCTTTGTGCAAGATCAAAATATTGTTTCACAAAATTTCCAGATCTTCCGTAATAGCCATACATAAAATCATCAATCACTTCATTGGTATTGATACCGGGATTCCACAAAAGTTTCGCGATAAGATAGGCTTTTAACTCAGAAAATTCTCCGCCGCGGCTTTGATATGCTGCCTGTTCCATGATACCAATACTTTTGTTTTCTTTGAAGGTGTTGATGTTAGATTGCAGCACAGAAAAATTTGGATATGGCATAATGTAATGACCAAAATTCACTACATAATCCCATATGTACAATTGAGGCGAGATGGCTGCCCATTTCTGCATATCATCCAAAAACAATGCATTTCTTTCGCATGATTTAAGGTTGTGTGCCACACATGCTTCTATAGGGCATAACCTGACTACAACATTTTTTCGTGGCTTTATATACAGCGGTGGTTTTCGTGTATATTGATACGCAAGTGTGCCAATATATTTATCCGGAAATTCTTTTTCTACCGCTTCGGCTACCTGGTTCACAAACCATATCATCAAGCCTGATTCGGCTTCCTCCTTTTTTACGATAGCCTGGCATTTATCGCATTCACAGGCATTGTAATAATCATTCTGCGATACATCATAGATCATGTATTCCGGGTTCTGCCGTATTTTTTGTTTAATGCGATCTGTTATTATGCGCAATACGTTTTTGTTGCTGAGGCATAATTGCGCCAATTGATGATGATCGTTTTTCATTACTTCAAAAGTTCTTTTTCCATTGATGAGGCTGTAGTATTCAGGGTGTTTATCAAAAAATTCAGAAGGTGGCATTAAGGGGTAGAATGTATGCACAGCCCAAAATGCTTCAACTCCTCCCGGTTGTTTCACATAACTCATTCTTCCGTTCATTTTATTTCTTGCTGCCCATATCGGGTCAAATGCTTCAAAATAAAAATCATTGCGAACCTGTATACCGGGTGCGCTTTTGTAATTGTATTCTTCAAATACAAGTTTTTCTTTTTTAGGAATTACGGTTACACGCGGCGTATACCATCTGCAACCAAATTCATTTTCCAGGAAAGAAAACACGCCGTACATAGTGCCTCTTTGTTTTCCGCCATATATAAAAATATCATTGTCTTTGCTGAAGTATTGAAATGATTCATCGTTATCAGCAGGTGCCTGGGCGTTGTTTGTCGCTTTGATGATATCCTGGTAACCGATTACAATTTTAGGTCCGCTATAATTTGCATTTCTTTGTACGGAAAGATATTCCCCGCTTATTTCATATAACCAGTGCTGTAATTCTTCCGCAGACCATATTTCAGATTCAGAAGCGGTAGGACTTAATATAATCCTGTAAGCGGCAGGTACGGAATCTTTTTGAAAAGGAAACTGACCGGCGAAAAGAAGTTGAGCACTAAAAAAGAGCAGACAGAGGAGCATTGAAGAAATATATTTCATATACAAGTGCTTTAAGTACATGAAATATAGAGCGGATTATTGGTAATTAATACCGGGTAAAGTGTAAATTTTCCGGAAGCATTCAGCTATTATACATTATTAGGGGTTCCGAACGTTTGGATGGTTCGGAACCCTGTTTGTTTTCGGCAGCTTATTTATTTCTTAACGCCTTCAGCACATTTGTCCATTTTATCAATTCAGCTATCATTGTATTCGCTGATTTGTCAAGCGCTTCATCGCTTATGAATTTTTCATCTTCATTAATGTGTTTTGTAAAGAAAGGGATAGCCACGCTTTCTGTAAGCGGCATCATTCTGAGCGTGGTTATTACCTGCTTTAGCATTTGCGCGGAGCGTGTGCCGGCAGATAAGCCCCCGTAACTAACAATACCAACAGGTTTATAAGCCCATTCTTCAAATAAATAATCCAGCGCATTTTTTAATGTAGCCGGAAAACCATAGTTATATTCAGGCGTAACAAAAATAAATGCATCCGCGCTGTCAATGGTTTTACTCCATTGTATGGTATGCTCTTTAGTATATTTTCTTAATCTTGGGTGATGCGGCTCATCCAGGAACGGAAGATTTATTTCCTTAAGATCAAGATGCTCAACCTGTACAGCATCATATTGTTTTAATAATTCCAGTATCCAGTGCGATATAGCAGGCCCTTTCCGGGAAGGTCTTGTACTTGCAGTAATTACTTTCAGTTGTATCATCTTTTATTTTTTATAATCTTCGTGAACAATGGTATTCCATTCAGGGTGTTTCTTTAAATACACTACCACATATGGGCATAAAGGAATAATTTTTAAATTATTTTCTTTAGCATAATTGAATGTTTTTTCAACAATAGCTGCTGCAATCCCTTTGCCTTCTAATATTTGAGGTACTTCTGTGTGCAGTAGCGCTAATGCGCCGTGTAATTGTTTGTATTCAATAATAGATGCAGCGCCGTCAACAACCATTTCAAAACGGCTGTCTCTGGTATTGTTGATGAGTGGCAGAGAAATGAATTGTTCATTCATTGTTAATAATTTAAAGTTCCGAAAATTCCTTTTTTATAATCCTCTATTGCCTGGTTAACTTCTTCGGCGGTATTCATTACAAAATTATCTTTTGCGGCAACAGGTTCATTAATTGGCTCGGCCGAAAGAAATAATAATCCTGCATTCTCTTTCGCGTGTACTATAACTTCTTCATTGTTTTTTTCAAAAACAATAAGGTTATGCGCTGCAATGGTTTCATTATTTATACACACAGTTCCGCTGATCACATATATCAAAGTCCAGTAACCGGGAGTAGCCGAAAATTGCACACGCTTTCCTTCCTGTATAGTGCCGTTAACTAAAATTACGGGCGTAAAGCTTTTTAAGGGCCCGGTACTGCCATCATATTCCCCACTGATAAGATGAAAGGATGCTCCTTCCTGATCAAGCACCTGCGGTAAAGAAGATTGCTTTGCAGATTGATAGGTTGGTTCATCCCACTTATGCCTTGCAGGTACATTTATCCACAACTGAATAAATTCCTGCATTCCTCCTGCTTTTAATATTTTATCTGTCGGGCCTTCACTGTGCAATAATCCTTTTCCTGCAAACATCCATTGCACATCGCCGGCATATACTGTTTCGTCATGACCGGCATTATCTTTATGATAACCTTCTCCCTGCAACATCATAGTAACAGGTGCAAAACCTCTGTGCGGATGAGGGTGTATGCGTTGTTTAGAACCCGGTGGAATTGTTTCCGGTAATTTGTGATGCAATACTATAAATGGGTTCGCGAACCTGAAATCCTTATGCGGTAAAGGCTGCAGTACGACTTCTTCTTTGGTTATATTCTTTTCCCTGCCGGCCAGAATATAGTCTATATTTTTTTGCATAGTAAGTGTTTTAAAAAAGCGGGTTGCAAGTTGCAAGTTACAGGTTTCAGGTTGCAAGTTTCAGGCACGGATGACTGCTAATAGTCCACAGCTCATTACACCAACACTCCGAATTTTCCTGCCTGGTATTCATTAATACTTTCTATAATTTCCTGCTGTGTGTTCATTACAAAAGGGCCGTAGCTTGCTATAGGCTCATTCAATGGTTCTCCGCTCAACACCAATATCACTGCGTCTTGTGTAGCTTTTATAATAACCTGCTCACCTTCATTTTTAAATAATATAAAGCTGTGTTCCGTAGCTGCTTCATCATTCACCACTGCGCTACCGTTTACCATTAATAAAGCGGTATTATATGCTGCCGGCAAGTCAATCTTTACTTCTCCTTCTTTATTCAGTTTTATATCATATACATTCAGCGGAGAGTACGTTGCTGCTACACCTTTTGTCCTATTAAATGCCCCTGCAATAACATTTACTTCTCCTGCGTTATCGGGCAACTGCACTTTAGCTATATCATTTTTTGTAAGCGACTGATAATGCGGCTTTGTTAATTTATCTTTTTTAGGAAGATTTACCCATAACTGCACCATCTCAAACAAACCACCTTTCCTGGCAAAGGTTTCTTCATGATATTCTTTGTGCAGAATGCCTGCGCCCGCCGTCATCCATTGCACATCGCCAGGATTAATTACACCGCTGTTGCCTACGCTATCATGGTGCGCAACACTGCCTTTGTAAGCAATGGTTACCGTTTCAAACCCTTTATGCGGATGTACATCCACGCCGCGTATATGATCCGATGCGCCAAAGTCGTAAGCAGCGTTAAAATCAAGCATCAGGAACGGACTCATTCTTTGCTGCGCTATACCTGCGCCCGGAATATAATTATATACTCTGAAACCATCGCCAACCATTCCCGGTCTTGCGGGTTTTTGTATTATTCTTTCAATTTGTTTTTTCATATCGTTAAGTTTTGTCGTTCTAAAAATTATACAATTCACTATTCACCACTGCCTGCGGACTATTCCTCCGCTCTTATATTAAACCTGGCATCAGCCAGCGCATCATCAATAAAAGAAAAATTGTTTTTCATTTGATTATTCAACGCGCTTATGATAGTTGCTTTAATATCGGTACTGCAATCAAATTCATTAATACTTACATTCTCATCAAGCATGTTGAACACTTTTTTCAGCTTGCGTTTACCTGTAGCATCAATATCATCGTTTATAAAAACAATACCAATGCCACTTTGCTGAAATTTTTCAATAGCATTTTCAATGGTGCCGGTAATATGCAATTCAACATCTTTCCTGTTTAGCTCTTTTTCAATATTTTCAAATGTTGAAGTGTTGAATGATACCAGCATAATATTTGTTTTCATATCCCTCCTTTTTTTGATACACAAAGCTACTGCTCCGGAAAACTATAGGAAATAATGTATGTTAAGCCGGACACTTAATGTAGATTAAGAAAACAGGTTAAGCAGTTTTGCTTTTAAGCATTTTGCTTAAAAATTCGGGTGTAACGCCAATATAAGAAGCCACATATTTTTGAGGTAATTGCTCAATAAGAGAAGGATATTTTGAGCAAAATGCATGGTATCTTTCAGCGGCCGGAAGGCTTAGTGTTCCAATAAGTCTTTCCTGGTAATTGATAACGGAATTTTCAGCAAGTATCCTGAAGAAACGTTCTAATGAAGGGATCTGCGTGTAAAGTTGATCAAGGTCTTCCCTGCGTATCCACAATATTTCTGTGTCTTCAATCGCGTCAATAAATAATGTGGCGGGTTGCCGGGTTTTGTAGCTCTTCATATCGCCGGCCCACCAGCCGGGTGGTGCAAATTGTATGATATGCTCTACACCATTTCTATCCATAGAGTATACTTTCAAAAGCCCTTTGGTTACAAAAGCTGTTCCCTTGCTTATGTCTCCTTCCTGCAACAGAAATTGCTTTTTTCGTAATCTTCTTGAGTTAACTGCTTTGAGAAAACTTTTCTCCTCATCCAGCGACAAGGATATATGCATAGCGATATGTTTGAGTAAAAGCTCGTACATGATGAGCCGTAAAGATAACAATAATAGATTTGAGGGTTGGAATTTGAGATTTGAAATTTTATATTTGAAATTATGAAGAAGTTTTTAATTATTGTTTTGTTGTCGGTATCATCCGCTTTCGCGCAACAAAATCATCAATTGGTTTTTGAATCAGGCAAAGAAGGTCATAATACTTACCGTATTCCTGCAATTATACAAACACCATCACAGCGGCTACTTGCGTTTTGCGAAGGCAGGGTAAAGGGCGGAGGCGATTTTGGCAATATTGATATTGTAATGAAGTATAGTGATGATAAAGGTAAAACCTGGAGTGCATTACAAACAATTGTTGATGTTGATAGTTTGCAGGCGGGTAATCCGGCACCTGTGGTTGATCTTACGGATCCTGCTTACCCGGCGGGCAGAATTTTTTTATTTTATAATACCGGTAATAATCATGAAAATGAAGTGAGAAAAGGAAAAGGACTAAGAGAGGTCTGCTATAAAACTTCCACTGATAATGGAATATCCTGGTCTGAGCCGGTAAATATTACAACACAGGTTCATCGTCCCAATCAGCCAACCGTAAATGCTGCTTATAATTTTCATGAAGACTGGAGAAGCTATGCCAATACTCCGGGGCATGCCATGCAGTTTGATAAAGGAAAATATAAGGGTAGGATATTTATTGCGGCCAATCATTCTACCGGCAACCCGCAACCGAAGTTTGCTGATTATAATGCGCATGGGTTTTATACGGATGATCATGGAAAAACTTTTAAGTTAACAGCATCTGTAAATATTCCCGGTTCAAATGAGTCAACAGCAGCATTATTGCCTGGCAATATTTTAATGATGAACTCCCGTAATCAGCATGGTGATATAAGAAGACGGATTGTTTCGCTTAGCAATGATGGGGGCGCAAGCTGGGATACTTCATACTTTGATTATTCCTTACCCGACCCGGTAAACGAAGGCAGTATACTCACGATAAAAAATAATACCATTGCTTTTTGCAATGCTGCGGATACAGCAAAAAGAGATAATCTTACTTTACGCATTAGCAACAATGGTGGTAAAAGATGGAGCAAAGCATATACTGTTGATAAAAGTGATCCTGGTTATAAAAGTGATTTTACTGCTTATGCTGATCTGGTTAAAATATCGGATACGAAGATTGGCATATTGTATGAACGGAATGATTATAAGGAGATAGTGTTTAAGGTAATGGAGATTAAGTAGCGTTTGGTTATTGCTATTAATATTAAATCAAAGAGTATAATTTCTAAATCTCCGGCATATTATTGCGCAGCACATAATCAAACCTGCAGTATCAGCCTGTTGTGCGGTAAAGTAAATCCCAGGTGTATAAGACATTTTTTACACCATCATTTCCTTCTCAATCAATCCGCCTATCTCTTTAGTGGCGGCAGTAGTTTCTCCCGAAATATATTTCCATTGCAGATCCATATCTGAGTCTAATTCAAAAGTTATCTGTTTTTGTTTGCCGTCAGGAAATTCTACCGAAAATACTATCTGATCGGCCGAGCTTACTTTAAGCTTTTCTTCTTTATATTGAATGGTAAATGCTTTTTTAGCTAAAGTAGTTTTTGCTTCCATAATTATATTTTATCAGCGGGTGTATTATCTGCCGCTTCCTGTAATAAATATTGTTGAGCCCTTTCCATTGCTAAAGTAAATGTTGGTAATACATTCGCTTTGCCTATGGCAAACAGTAATCTTGATTTTTGTAATTCAGTCAAAACCTGCCCTTTGGTTACTCCGGATAAAATCAGTTTTGTTTTTGTTTGCTTGGTTTGATGCAAAACATCTCTCAGTGTTTTAATGCCTGTAGCATCAATCATAGGTACCTGCCGCATACGGATGATGAGTACTTTAGGTGGTGTTTCCAATATACGCATCGCTTCTTTAAATTTATAAGCTGCGGCAAAGAACATCGGGCCCGTAATTTCAAATACCTGCACATGTTTGGGAACTGTAAAGTTTTCAATATCCTCTTTGCTTTTTACGGGTTCTCCATCATCTATGGCTTTTGTAAAAACATTCACGCCGCTGAACTGCACCATTTTGCGCATAAACAAAAAGGCGGCCAGCACCATCCCTATTTCAATAGCTACGGTAAGATCAATAAATACTGTCAATAAAAATGTAACCACTAATACGGCTGCATCACTTTTCGGGCCTTTCAACATAGAAACAAAGCTTTCCCACTCACTCATATTATACGCTACCACCATTAATATGCCGGCCAATGATGCCAGGGGTATCAATGCTACCCATTTGCCTACAAAAAGCATGATGATCAGCAGTGTTAATGCGTGAATAATTCCGGCTACAGGCGTACGTCCGCCATTTTTGATATTGGTGGCCGTTCTGGCAATAGCGCCTGTTGCAGGAATGCCCCCGAAAAGTGCTGAAAATATATTTGCCGTTCCCTGCCCTACCAGTTCCATATTTGAACGGTGATTGCCTCCAATCATGCCATCCGCCACAACAGCTGATAATAAAGATTCTATACCTGCCAGTAAAGCAATGGTAAATGCCGGTTGTATCATCGCTTTTATAGTTGCAAAGTCAATGTGTGGTATTACCGGCCGGGGCAGGGAAGAAGGGATATTGCCAAACTTGCTTCCTATTGTTTCAACCGGCAGGTGAAATAGATGTACCGCAACAGTACTGAGTAAAATAGCAAACAGTGAGCCGGGAATAACTCTTGTGATTTTTGGTGAAAACAATATAATAATAACGGTTATTGCTGCAATCACCACCGCATATATATTCATGCTGCGGAAGTGTATAAAATAGCTTTCCCACTTTTCAACAAATTCAGCGGGAACAGCGCCCATCTGCAATCCAAAAAAATCTTTTATCTGCGATGAAAAAATAAGAAGGGCTATACCGCTGGTAAAACCCACAATTAAAGGATGCGGTATGAATTTAATAACGGAACCAAGCTTTGCAAATCCCATTATAATGAGCATTACGCCGGCAATAAGTGTAGCGATGATCAGACCGTTAACACCATACTGCTGCACAATACCAAATACAATTACGATAAATGCGCCTGTTGGCCCTCCAATTTGTACACGGCTGCCTCCAAGCGCGGAAATAATAAAGCCGGCTATTACAGCAGTATACAATCCTTTTTCAGGGGTAACGCCACTTGCTATAGCGAATGCAATAGCAAGCGGTAATGCCACAATGCCTACAATGATACCTGCCATCGCATCCTTGCGAAACTGACCACCGGTATAGTTTTTAAATGTGTCAAGTAATTTGGGCCTGAGCATCGAAAAATTTCTGCAATTAAGGTTTTATCCAGAATTTTAATAAGCCATTCAGCGCACCACCTACTTCACAAAAGTCACGTGGTATTTCATCTTCCATACTATGAAAAGTACAAAGCCTTGTTCCACTAACAGTATCGGATAGCTGTCTGTACAGGTAGCGGTTGTAATAATGGTATAGTTCGCCTGAGTACTCAATACTGTCATCAATCTTATCTGTATCTACCAGATTTTCATAAAATGAATTGTAGAAATAGAAATGATCAAAATCTTTAAACGACAACTGTGTGAAATTACCGTGAATGAAACTCACATTATCCAGTCGGAGTATATTGGCTGCTCTTTCTGCATACTGAATGAGGTTCTTCCTTTGCTCTACCCCGTAAAACACTGCATTCGGTTTAAAATATGCAGCGCCCAAACAAAATTTACCTACACCACTGCCTATATCCAGTACATTCACATTCTCATCTACAGCAAGAAAACCGGCGGCCATTTTTGCAATGTTCAGTGGTGTCCAATGGCGGCGCGCAAGTGTTTGTATATATTCCGGATATAACCCGTTAAATCTGGTATCAGAGGTAAACCATAAATCCGGCGATTCTTTTTTGTACGTATAAAGCATAAAAACAGAGGGAAACTAATATTGTATTACAGCTTGCAAAGGTAACAGGGTTACAAACG
This sequence comes from Agriterribacter sp., assembly GCA_047601125.1. GTDB lineage: Bacteria > Bacteroidota > Bacteroidia > Chitinophagales > Chitinophagaceae > Agriterribacter. The sequence goes on from JASGJY010000001.1 coordinate 207,624, forward strand.
CAGAACGGTAAACTTTATCACTTTTGGAAGGCACATTTCAAATTTTCTCGGGTATAGTAATCTTGTGCAGATACCCGTGCCTTATAATGACATTATTGCGATGATTTGAAAATCAGTTTTTTTTACCAGCTTCTTTTGTAGCCCGGGGGTAGCACCTATGGCGCATAATTGAAATAATAGCCGGGCTACCTGTGCATAACAACAAAATAGCCTTCAGGTGATTTAACCAAATGACATGAACTTTAAGGATGCTGTTTTTTACGGTAAGCCATCTTAATGTCATCGTTATATTTTTCCTGACAACAGGTTTGGTGCTCGGCATGACAAACCGCGGTGCTATGTTCGGCATTATTGCTATTGTTGTACATCGGTACTATTGTTCAATATACATTCTTCTGCGAGGAAATTAAGATTGCTTCGCCCGCATATAACCCGGATATTTATAAATGGTTGAGGCGGGATGGCAAGAAAGGCAGGGAGGTGAATAGTTATACACTTTGATTCAGTGCTGATAGCAAAATACAAACATGCTTGTTAGTCATTTTGATCCCGCCCGCATGAAGTTAGATTATAAGTATGTTGCGGCGGGAGAGAAATCCGTTGGGCAGTAGTACAAAAGTTTAGCATTAGTACCAAAGCCCGGCAGACATCTCACTCGCGCCAAAACGATGATAGTAAAGTTTCCGTATTGCTTGTTCGATATGACGAAAATCTTCCGCCGTATTTCGAACCCGCCGCACGAAGATTTGAGTTGAAGCAATCTCATGCAACTTTCATAATGGGTTGCCTTAGATTTTTTCTAAAAGCGAAATCCTGGCCCTTTTGGATAAGGTTATAGGCTTTAAACGGTATTTTTGTATGTATGAGCATTAAGGGCATATTCCCGATAGATAAATGGGATTTTAAAAGCGAATCCGTTCTTGCTAATTTGCCGGAACAGGAATATGAATTACTTGCCGCCAACAGAACCGAAAAATTGTATAAGAAAGGAGAAGTTATTTTTAAAGAAGGTGCATTTCCTGATGGCATTTTTTTCATAGTATCCGGTAAAGTAAAAAAGTATAAGCTTGATCAGGAAGCGAAGGAGTATATTATTTATGTAGCAAATACCGGTGAGTTGATAGGTTATCATGCCATTCTTGCAGAAGATCATTATCCGGATTCCGCGGCTGCATTGGAAGAAAGTACGATTGCTTTTATACCGAGGCAGAATTTTTTAGAAGCTGTGAGGCAATCTGAGATCCTTAATAAGCGATTACTAAAAACACTGAGCCATGAATTTGCTGTGCTTGCAAACAGCCTTTCTTTATTTGCGCAGAAATCGGTACGGGAACGATTGGCGCTTCAATTGATAGTAATGCGTGAAAAATACAAAGTGAATTTTAAGCCGGGAATGGCTGTGGAAATTAATATGAGCAGGGATGATTTAGCAAATCTTGTGGGCACGGCAAGAGAAAACGTAGTGCGGTTATTATCTGAATTTAAAGAGAAAGGCATTATTGAAACAAAAGGAAGAAAAATTATTGTGCAGGATGTAGCCAGGCTGATTGAGATAGCGGATTATAAGTAACTGTTATTGATTTTATAAGAGACAAGACGCAAGGAAAACAAAAAGCTGTCCGTCCGGACAGCTTTTCTGCTATTATTGTTATTCAGAATATGATTATTATTCAACCGGCGCAAGGTATTGCGCATAAGCATATCCTTCTTCGCCATCATCTGTTCTTACCAGCCACCATTGATCGCTTGATTTGCTTACCAGCGTAATAATTTCATTGTGCGCTGCTTTGCCAACTACAGGCTGATCTGTGCCTGGTCCTTTTCTGATATTAAGGTTTGACTTTTCTGTTACTACTTTAACCTTTGCTCCCGCAACAGCAGTTGCTACATTTACATTCATTACCACATCTCCGGAAAGGAAGTTGGGGTCAATTGATCCGTATACATCCCATAATTTATCTTTTACTGCGCCTGACGGAGCTTCTCCGTCTATATATAATACACCTTCCTGTTCCCTCACCTGCAGGTTACTTACACCGGAAGTATTGGCTGTATCAATCAGTTGTTGATATTTATCCTGTAATGCCATATGATTTTATTTTAAAATTATTTTTTTATTGTTAATCCGGAAGCGTCAACTTTTTTAGGTTTCAATGCGTCAAGCGCGATTTTTATTTTTTTCCAGTTGGCGGCAGTGGCTTCACCGGTAACACTAATGATGCCGTCTTTTGCAGTAGCCTTAACCGTCGGGTAATCTTTCAGCGCGTCAGTGATGCCTTTGGTAAGCGGATCGTCGGCAGCTATTTCTACAGGAGCAGGCGGCGGGGGCGGTGGTGCAATAGTGGTATTATTAACCACACTTTTTACACCCGGTATTTGTTTTACCGCGTTTTCGCATGCAGTCTTATCTGCTTCATCCTTACATTCGCCACTAAGGGTTACCACGCCATCTTTTACTGTTGCTACCAGGTGTGTAAGCGCCGGGTTTGACTGTATCTGTGTCTGGATGTCTTCATCTTTAATTTTAGGCTTACATGAAAAAAGCCATATGCTGGCTATGGCAATCAATAGCGATGCATTGAGCAGGCGGGAGAATGTTCTTTTCATAATTTTAAGTTTAGTAAAATGTAAAAACTGTTTATAGACAAATATGATGCCTCAAAGGTTGCAATGCGAGCAATATATGAGTAACTTATTTATATCCAGCTCCTTATTTTGAAATGATATACGTAGCGCCTTCCAGTGCCAGTTCCGTATTACTAAAAACGCTTTGTGCTTCGGTTAAAAATTCATCCAATAGCTCGTACCTGCTGCTGAAATGCCCGATGATGAGCCTACGGGCATTAGCTTTGTGTGCAACTGTTGCCGCTTGTTTTGTGGTAGAATGTCCACGCATTGCAGCCTTTTCTTTTTGCAGATCCAGGTAGGTTGTTTCGTGGTATATCAAATCGCAATTAGCCGCTTTTTTAATGATGTTTTCATTATAAGATGTATCGGCGCAATAAGCATAGCTCAGGATAGGTTCCGGGGGATGGGTAAGCAATTGATTTTTTATGATCTCACCGCTTTTGGTTATATAATCTTCTCCTTCTTTTAAGCGTGGGTAAAAGGAAGAAGGAACAGCATGTTCCTTTAATTTATCGGGATTCAGTTTTAAAGGTTTTGCTTTTTCTCTAAACAGAAATCCCCAGCATGGTATTCTGTGGCTTACGGCAAAGCAACTGATCTCCATTTTCTTATCTTCATACAAAACCATTTCTTTATCAATAGTTATAAAATGGATTGTATATGATAAAACAATATCAGCGGCTTTTATATGTAATTCTATGATCTCCTTTAAGAGCGGGGGAGAAAAAATCCAGAGATCTTCAGTACGCCCGTTCAATCCATAACTGGTAAGCAACCCCGGCAAACCGAAATAATGATCTCCGTGCAGATGAGAAATAAAAATATGCTTAATCCTGTTGCGGCGTATTTTGTAACGCGTCATTTGTAACTGTGTTCCTTCGCCACAATCTACCAGGAATAAATGCTCGTAGTAAGCCACCACCTGCGAGGTTGGGTGTCTGTCGTGCATGGGCAGCGCTGAATTATTACCAAGTATAGTTACCGCGAACAAATAAAAAAATTATGGATGAAAAAGTACAGCAAATATTTCATTCACTGAAATCGAATAAGGTGGCGGTAAATACCCCGCGTTCCCTTTTTTTGAAAACCACATCCCAATCGCCGGTATAGCGCAATAGTTTAGGAACCAGATAGCCCCCGTATTTAATCATTTCAACCTGCATGTTCACGTCAAAATCGTATATGCCGGCTGAGTAACTCATGGCATAATTACGGGCAACAACTTCCATGGTTTTAACATTAAACCAGGTAGTCATTTCATCAATTACCACTTTGCTTTTGTTTCCTCCGCCGGCTTTATCTTTTGCTTTGATGGAGAATATATAGCATATCTGGCCGAGATGCTCTTCCTGGTCGAGATTATAATCGTATAATCCGGCCATATCTTCATCAAATATGGCTGTTTTATTGCCGATAAAAGGCAGGCCTGGCACTGCTTTGCCGGGGTTAAAAAAAAGTATTTTTAATTGCTCCTTATGCTTTGCGGTACCAGATTTTCCCTTTGTGCTCATTTCCGTGCCCTTTACAATATTGGTTTCTCCGCAAACCGTATCTTTTGCAAAAAAAATGCTGGCATATAACTGGGGTGTATAATAGTTGTAATTTTTATCCTCATTATAAATATCGCCGGTCACCTGCTCCTCTATAACACTGGTGTACCGGCAACCCTGCCAGGCCCATTGGCGCGTTTTACTATAAAGTGAAGCTTTAACTTTCTGCTTCTTATCAAACATTCTTACATCGTTGAGCGAAGTATAATTAAGCACACGTAAATTCCGGAAAGCTTTATAAAAAGTAGTGTCGTTTTTTACCTTTTCTATAAAAGAGGGCACATTTATATTGTTGCGTATAATGATCTCAGAAAGTGTAATGACTTTACCATCAATAATTACAGTGTCTTTTTGCTGGGCAAAAATATTTTCCGTTAGCAGAAAAGAGAGGATGCATATCGAAAGAAAAGCCTTCATAATTATTTAGGAAACGACATCTTATAATCCACTTTTACTTTTCCTTTAGAAATGTCTTCCAGCTTGCCTTTTATCAATCTTCTTTTTAATGGTTTAAGATAGTCAATAAACAATTTGCCTTCTATATGATCGTATTCATGCAGAATGACTCTTGCGGTAATACCTTTAAAAGTTTGTGTGTGTGGCTGAAACTGTTCGTCAAGATATTCCAGTGTCACCTCTTCATTGCGGTATACATCTTCTCTTATTTTTGGAATACTTAAACATCCTTCATTATAAGACCATTCTTCTCCGGTAAGTTCTTTAATATGTGCATTGATGAAAACCTGTTTTACACCGGGAGTATCAGCATATTTTTCTTTCTCATCGTCATCCATGCCGGTAAATATTTGTGTGCTGTCAATTACAAATAACCGGATATCCCTGTTGATTTGTGGCGCTGCCAGCCCAACGCCGCTTGATGCATACATGGTTTCCCACATATCTTCAATCAGCTTGTTCAAATCTTTGTAATCGGCTGTTATGTCTTTGCAAACTGTTCTTAAAACCGGCGCGCCATAAGCTACAATTGGTAAAATCATGCTGTTGTATTAAATTCCAAAATGACGGCAAAAATAATTGAATTTCCCAATATTTCAGGAATGCAGGGTTGTTGGGGTGCATTTCAAATTTTCGCTAATATGGCAATCTCACGCAGATGCCTCGTGCCTCGGCAGAACAGGCAGAAGAATATATATTGAACAATAATACCAGTGTTCAACAATAGCACTAATGCCCAACACAGTACTACGGTTTGTTCTGCCGAGGCACGAGGCATCTGCCATAAGTGTTTGAAACCTTTGAAGAATCCCGAAGGAATGTTATTATTATAGAAAGTTTATTGAATTTTTAAAGGCAAACCTTGAAGAGGTGATATCAGTATTATGTCATCCCTTCGGGATTATAGCTTATTTGATATACCTTTTCTATAGTGATGTCAGCCTTTCAGGCTTGACTTTATTGATGTATTCAGGATTCGAACACTTGTGGGCATCTACTAGTACCTGCATACGAAAATTTGAAATGCACACGCAAAAACTTTTATCGCCTTTCCTTTTATCTTTGGCAGATATTTTAGGATCTCAAAAAATCAACATGCGGTATATTCTAATCTTCGTTTATTTATTACTGGTAATTATTCCGGCAACAGGGCAACACAAAAAATATATATCGCCAACTGATACGGCGGTGGTTAATAATCTTGCCAAATGGCAAAAAATGAAATTCGGCTTATTCATGCATTGGGGCACTTACAGCCAATGGGGCATCGTGGAAAGCTGGAGCATTTGCCCTGAAGATGAGGGATGGACACAGCGAAAAGGGCCATATTCAAAAAATTATTTTGAATATGTAAAAGCATACGAAAACTTGCAAACTACGTTTAACCCTGTAAATTTTCAACCGGAAAAATGGGTAGCGGCCGCTAAGGATGCCGGAATGAAGTATATGATCTTTACCACAAAGCATCATGATGGATTTTCTATGTTTGATACCAAAGAAACAGATTATAAGATCACAGATGCCAAAACGCCGTTTTCCCAAAACCCGCGCAGTAATGTAACCAAAGAAATTTTTAACGCGTTCAGGAAAGATGGTTTTGCCATAGGCGCTTACTTTTCAAAACCAGACTGGCATAGTAACGATTACTGGTGGCGCTATTTTCCGCCAAAAGACAGGAACGTGAATTATGAGCCCGCAAAATATCCTGACAGGTGGAAGGCGTTTAAAAGCTTTACGTATAACCAGATCAAAGAGCTTATGAGTGATTATGGCAAAGTTGATATTTTGTGGCTTGATGGTGGCTGGGTTCGCCCTTTATCTACTGTTGACACAACTGTTGAATGGCAGCGTGGTATTAAAACAGACCAGGACATTGATATGAAAAGTATTGCTGAAATGGCAAGATCTTATCAACCCGGTTTGCTTATTGTTGACAGAACAGTTACCGGCCCATACGAAAACTATACCACGCCGGAACAGGAAGTACCGCATGAATTATTACCATATCCCTGGGAGAGTTGCATTACCATGGGCGATTCATGGAGCTATGTGCCTAATGATAATTATAAATCTGCGCAGAAAATTGTGCAGATGCTTATACGTATAGTATCAAGAGGCGGAAATTTATTGCTGAATATTGGACCCGGACCGAATGGTGATTGGGACCCGGTTGCATACCAGCGCCTGCAGGAAATTGGCGCGTGGATGAAAATAAACAGCGAAGCTATTCATGGTTCAAAACCTTTGGCTCCTTATGAATCGGGAAATATTCATTTCACTCAGTCTGAAGATGGTAAAGCGCAATATGTTTTTTATTTGGCAGGAAACGACAACCTTCAGTTACCCCGGGATATAATTATAAAAAACTTTGCAATTCCATCAGGCAGTAAAATAACATTACTCGGTACCGGGGCAAAGCTGAAATGGAAAGAAGAAAACGGCGCATTGGTTATTAATGTTCCTTCGCTTATACAAACCAAGTGGAAAGGTAAATATGCGGCTGTGTTTAAGATCAGCAAATGATATTATACATAATGCGCAGACGGCATGATTGCAGCAGCTATAAGTAAAAGGTATTAATAAAAAATGCTACCATAACCGGTAGCATTTTAAGTGCTTTTTATAAATGATCAACGGCTAAAAAATGTTATAGGCAAAGCTTATGTAATAAAGACCGCCGATTTGCGGATTTCCATAAGCGTTCATATAATATTTGTTCAGGAGGTTGGTAGCTCCTAATTTAACCAATGAATTGATGGCAGGATATTTATACCCAATCATTGCATCCAGGGTAAAGAATGCCGGAACTTCACCGGTAGCAAAATCAGCATCCCACATAAAAGCTGACTGCCAGCGACCGGTTACATTAAATACTACACGTTTGTCTTTTCCAAAACCTGCATGTCCCAGTCCGAAGTTTGTGCGATGCTTTGGTGTGTTAAACTGGGCGTAAAAATCTGAAGGAACATCTCCGAGCTTATCGTGATAATAATTTATAAAGAATGAAAGCCCGCTGGTGAGCCTGTAATCAAGCCCTATGCCATAACCTGATGTTTTTACTTTTATGGGATCAACCTTTACTGAACCATCAGTTTGAGATGACATGGTAGCCGCATTTTCCACTATAGAATATATCTGTGTTTGTGTTGCAGAAATTTGTTTGCCTACCAGTGTACGGCCCAGGAAATTCTGATATTCACCGGTATAATAATAAACGTCAATCATTAATTTTTTTGCGATCAATCCTTTATATCCAACCTCATAGGATGTTACACTTTCAGGTTTAAGTTCCCTGTATTGATAGCTGCCTATAGGTTGAGCGGAATTGTTTAATCTGAATACAGTACCACTACCCAAACCCGGGCCGGCTTTACCGCCGGGAAGGGTTGAATTCAGTATCCACGGTAATCCTCCTACGAGAAATTGTCCGCCGCCGATTTCAAGATTGATGTATTGTTGCTGTGTTGAAGGAAAACGATATGCTGTTTGATAGCTGAAGCGGATATTATGATCCTGCGCTAACTTCACCAATGCTGTGGCTCTTGGGGTAAAACGCCCTTTAAAATTTTCATTTTTATCGTACCTGCCTGATACGCTTAAAGTAAGATGTTCATTAAAAAGCTTTTTCGTAAGTTGTCCGTAAGCGCCGTATTCATTTATTTTAATTCTTCCATCATAATCAATAAAAAGTGTTCCCTGCGAATTAAGGCTGTATTGTTTCCATGATGCGCCAACGATCAATTCAACAAATGGAATTACTTCTTTAAAATTATATTGCCCTTCCGCAACCCACAGGTCACTTCTGTCTAAAAACAAACCGCCGGCAGGTATTGGCGTTGTTCTTACCTGGTCAAACAATGATTTGAATGCGGATGAACCTGCGGCAGGCCTTCCCTGGTCAGCAAAAGCGCGGGCAGCATTATGTGCTGTAGCATCATCAGCGCCGGAAAGTTTTGCCTGTGAATATGCAGCTACATATTGCGGAAACCATACCGTGCTCGATTTCCATGCTTCATTCAGCCTGCGTGCTGTAATGGTGGCATTATATGCTTCGCCTGCATTTTCCTGGGTTGTATAACCGCGTAAGAACCAACTGTTACTTTTTAATTCTAATTTATATTGCCCGATTTTAGCATTTTTTAATGAATACCTGTCGCTGCCAGTGTATACCGTATTACCTGTTCCATAGTAACCGGCAAAAACTGCTTCAAGTCTTGAGTTGAATTTATAATGCAGGCTTCCTGATAATTTAAAGTTAACAGTGTTGGGGTTAACCATATCGCTTTCAGCATAACCGGTGCGTGATGCACTGGCAGCAGGTATTACATTATTTCTCAATCCAAAATAAAAAGGCATCAAATTAGTAAGAGATTCATGGAGCGGTTGCGGAAAGTTATTAATAAAGGCGCCAATTTGTGCAGGTGTAGCATTGGCAGGTAGCGCAGCATCCATCATAGGAATAATATCTATTCCTGTAATGTTTTTTATACCCTGCTGGGTTTGAAATTGTACCAGTTGCGCAAGGCTCTGCATAGTAAAGCCATTATCCTGCATATTGGTTTCATCGCCATATACATTTACACCGTCATAGTTGGGGTCTGATTGGCGGGTACCATTGCTGGTTGTTCTTGTATGCCTGTTATAATCCACCGTGCTGTTAGCTATCCAGTCTTTAGCCTGCAATAATTGAAAACCAATTTTAAAAGCAAACTTATTATTGAAAGCTTTTGCCCAGCGGGCCGACCAGTCGTTGTACCAGCCCGGTTCCTCACGTTGCGGGCTTGCAAGATGATTCATTCCTGTTTTAACCTGGAAACTCAGCCCCTGGTATTTAAACGGATCTTTACTATTAATGAGCAATGTACCATTTATACCACCCTGCCCATATAGTGCAGATGATGCGCCTGGCAGCAGTTCCATATTATCTACATCCAGTTCAGTGAGCCCAACAAAGCTGCCAAGCGAAAAATTTAAACCGGGCGCCTGGTTATCCATACCATCAACAAGCTGGTTAAATCTTGTATTACCGGAAAAATTAAATCCTCTTGTACTTGGTGTTTTAAATGTGAGTGATGATGTAGTAATATCCACGCCTTTCAGCTGACCAACCATATCGTAGTAACTGGTTGCCGGGCTTGTGCGGATGTTATTAGCGCTTAACCTTTCAATAGAAACAGGAGACTCCATTACCCTTGTTGCGGAACGTGTGGCGGCTACTACAACTTCCTCTCCCAGGGTAGCCGCTGGCGTTAGTTCTATTTCAATGTTTTCAGCAGCGCTGGATATTTCCACTTCCTTTGTTTCAAAACCCACAGAGGATAATGCAATGGTAAGAGGTAATGACCTGGCTGTAGATATCCTGAAGCTTCCTCTCGGGTCAGTAAATGTTCCTTCCGTAGTACCTTTAATAGTGACAGATACTGAACTTACGGGTAAATGATCAATGTTGTTTTTAACAGTTCCTGAAATAACAGTATTCTGTGCATGCAGTGAGAGCGCAAAGCACGATATTAATAAGGCTATCGCTGTTCTTAGGGTTAGTATTTTCATACAAGCAAATGTTTTAGTAATACAAGTTAACAATTGTTAGCTGAATTCCGAATTTTAGAGGTATACATTTCTAATTTTCGTATGTAGGTACTATCGCTGCGGCAGATACCTCGGCCCCCGGCATAACAGACTGAAGAATGTCTATTGAACAATAACGCCGAACACAGCACTGCGGTTTGTCTATCTGCATAAGATTGCCATACATGCGAAAATTATATATACACTTATTGCCCCCTATGGTTACCTGGCTATTGTGCATCAGGTTCGTTTTACAGGTACACTTCTCTTTATATTTCAAATAACACAATATTTATTTACAAAAAATTAAACCCTGTCTGTTCTACATACAGCCTTATGACCTTAGTAGCAAACCCTGAAGATTAACCCAACCTTATCGCCTTCATGCATCTCATTTCAATGATTTGCAGGTACTGATTTTATCCATCTTATAATTGAAGCTAATAAGGTTGTACTATTATTAGCAATGTGTTCTGGTGTATATTCCTTGTTTTGCAGGCCGCCTGCGGGGTTAATTTAAAATGCATCTTTTTAAAGTGCTTTTGTTTAACCGGGAATTATAATCAAAGAAACAAGGGGGAATAAGAAAGTGAAACAAACCAGAATGCCGGCTTTAATGATTGTAGTATTACTTTTCAAACACCAGCGCCTCAGGTTTTGCTCCTGATTCCTGCAGGATATTGCTGATGACTTCAACCATTTTATCAGGTCCGCAAATGTAAAAAGGCTTTGAAAAATCTTTTATATGTTTTTGAAGAAAGGCTTTGTCTATATATTCTTTTTTATTCCCTTCCTGTGTTAATATAAAGTGCGCTTTATCGCCTAGTATTTTTTCAAATTCATCTTTCATGATAATATCGGCTGATGTTTTGTTTGAAAAAAACAATTCATTATCATCAATCATATTATCCTTATACAACTGCCGGAAAATGGCAATAAAGGGTGTAATGCCTGCGCCGCCTGCAATGAAATACCCGGGACCGTTGTATGCGATAGCGCCCCATACATCATGAATGATCAATTCATCTCCAGGTTGCAAATGATCTAAGTCATTTGTTACACCATTATGATCGCGGTAAGATTTTATAGTAAATTCCAGGTGCGGCCATTCATTTAAGCTTGTAAAGGTAAATGGGCGCTTTTCGTCCTTCCATTTTTCCTGGTTGATGGCTACTTCGGTTGCCTGTCCGGGTTGAAACTTATAACCTTTGGGCTTTTCTACACGGTAATGTTTTACATCATGTGTTACCGGCTCAACAGATATTATTTTTACAATCTCTTCCATTATATTGATTTTTGAATTAACGATTTTGAATAATAATACAACTGTCGTGCCTGTATTCACTATTGCCCGTTCACTATTGCCTTCTCTATCATCTTTTCAAAAAAATGAACAATGCCCCGATAAACGTTAACACTATAATTATTTTCCTGTAATTGTCATCCTTTATAGCGGCTACAATTTTTATTCCAAGCAAAAAACCAATAAGCAGAGAAGGTAAAAGTAGTATATCTGTTTTAAGCGTGGAAACAGTAATGTTTTTCCAGAAAAATATTTGGAAAGGAAGCTTGAAATAGTTTATCGCAAGAAATACCCAGGCTGCTGTTCCTATAAAATCATTTTTGGGTAATCGCATGGCCAGGAAGTAAATATTGGAAAATGCGCCGGCAAGATTTCCAAGCATGGTTGTTAATCCAGACACAAGCCCCATTGATGAAACAAATAATTTGTTGGAAGGTATAACAACCGTTTTACGTACTTCAAGAAAGAGCATGATCATTACCGTTAGTATAATAAACACTGCCATTACTTTCCTGAAAACAGCTTCATCCATATCCTGTCCTATAAATACACCAATCAGCACACCTGCCGCCATCCAGGGAATGAGTTTCCAGAAATGGTTCCATTGCACATGCCGGTGATAATATTTTACAGCCATCAGGTCAGCAAAGCATAACAGCGGCAACACAATTCCTGTGGAAGCCTTGCTGCCAAGCACAACTGCCATAAGGGTAATATTCAACATATCAACACCCTTAAGCCCGGCTTTTGACAGCCCGATAAAAAAAGCGGCGAGTGAAATTAGTATCCAGTCTGATAATGAATGAGCAGCAAATAAATCGTGCATAGTGTAGCAACAAATATACTTGTGATATACTATGCATGAATATAATTTAAAGCCTTATTTTATTTTCCGGCAGAAATCAACTGTACAGGTCCAAGCAATCCGGATGGCAGCAGGGGTGAGCCTGCTTTATAAAAAGGCATGGTGGTAAAAGTGATTTTTTTATCAACGCCAGGTTGCTGATCGCCGATCAGTCTGTTTACCCAAAGATTAGTTACTTTAATTGTCAATGTATTTTTACCGGGTTTTAATAAACTGCTTATATCAACTTTAAATGGTTTTTTCCAAACTGTACCTGCGGATTTTCCGTTCACAAATATCTCTGCAATATTTTTTACATCACCCAGATCAATCCACAGCTTAGCGCCCTGTTTAAACCATTTTGCCGCGGCATCAATGGTTTTGCTATACGTGGCTGTTCCTGAAAAATATTTTACGCCATTGTCATTATTTTCTGTCCATGAAGCAAGTTTATCAATACTTATAGTTGCCGGTGCGCCACGGTCTTCCTGGAAACCTATTTTCCATGTTCCTTCCAGTATTGCCACAGGTGTTTCTTTTATAACAGGAATATTTACAACAAATAAATTACTGTAACCGCCGAATACCACAAATACCGCGTCGTTTGGGGTGAGGTTCAGTGAAATTTTGGTATGCCCATTTTCAATCCTGTATGAAACCGGTTCTTTCTTCCCTGTTTCAGGATGCCATATCTCAACTGATTTACCGGCAATTCTGAAACTTGCATCTACTGTTTCGTTTCTATCAGTTCTGCTGTTGATCCAATAAATATCCTGTGCGGCAAGTTTCCTGTGCACAAACAACAACTGCGTTTTTGCATCAGGTTTTGAATATTCAAAATCTGCTTTTACCTGCAAAGCATCCAGCACCTGTTGAATGTCTGACGTGGCATATACTTTTCCGCTGCCTGTTACTTTAGGTGTATTACCTTCACCCCACAATTCACTGGCAAGTGCCATAAATGCATTGTTATCTTCCTGCAAGCCTGTGCTGGCAACAGGTTTAGGTCCTGCCACAATAGCGCCTGCATTCACCAATGCCTGAATTTTTTGTAATACTTTAAGCGGTATATGAGTGCTGTTTGAATCCAGCACCAACAGGGTATATTCCATGCCACTATGTGTAACCAATTTGTTATTGTTTACCGCAAGCAAATGCAGTAATGCATCACTGTTTATAAAATCATAGTTATATCCGTCAGGTATTGCCGGTAATTTTTTTCCGAATAAGGAAGTGATATTATTGTCTTCTCCATAATAGTATACAATATCCGCAACAAATTTTCCCTGCTGCAGCAAATAGCAACTGCGGGCAAGATAATCTGTCCATGCTTTTGCCTGTTCAGCCCATGTTTCGTGGCGGTTAAACCATTGACCGAATGGGCCTAATCCCAGTCCAGGAACTTTTTCATCCACCGGCTGATGTACAGATGTGTGAATAACAAACCTGTTCAACCCGCTTGCCATTTCAAGATCTGCAGTTGGCTTAAGTTTTTCCGGTGAATAAGACCATGCATTTCCCATAGTGCCAATAGCGGTAAGCGATTCAGCCGCGGTGATGTTTTGTCCATATATATGCGCTACAGATGCAGATTCACGAATGTCAGCCTTATAACCTGTGCCATCTCCTCCAATAGGGCCAGGCGTCCACATGGCAGACATTGGCACTGCAGCAGTACGTTTTACTTCCATGCCATCGGCAATTAATGCCCTGCCGCTTTCATGCGATTCGGAGTAACGTTTCATGCCGCGTTCTTTCAATAAAGTAGTTAACTGGTCGTAATGGTTTTCAACCACAAGCTCGGCAAGTGTTTTACGGAAATCCCATAAAAAGCGTTCGCTTGCTTCTGCGCTTTTAATAATATGTCCGTTGAGCGCGGGCATCCATTGAATAAGATCATATCCTCTTCTTTTTTTAAATTCAGCAGTAAGATTATTTGTCCAGTTTTGCGTGCCTGCTTCCCAACTGTCTGTTACTATATACTGCAGCCCCTTGTTGCCCATCAAACCATTGGTGGCGCTTTTATATTGATCAAGGTAGTTGGTAAAATATGCTTTTACTGCGGTTGCATCTAACTTATCCACTTCAAGACCTGTAGCTTCAGGAGATGCAGGATGATTTTGTTTACCGGTTAAAGAAAATCCATAGCGTACAATATTCCAGTTTCCTGGAGGAGCATCCCATCTCAATATTGCATCAGGCCAAATTTATTGCTGATATCAACAATATCAGTTTCATTAATAATATCAGCTGATGCCGGCGTTGTAAGTGTATAAAAATTTCCACCTGTTGAGAATGCCGCTTTTTCTTCGAACATGTGTATTCTTGATGCAGTATGCAGCACCAGCTCGGCAATGCCTGTACCGGGCGGAGCTTTAGGAGGCTCACCGCCACCATTTAAACCGGCAAACGTGAACATTGGCGGCGGGTTTTTAATGGTAACCCTGAAATATTTTGCAGTTGTAGCCGGTATTGAAATAGTTTGCTGCAGCACATTACCCGCGGGTATATAACATATTCGTTTAAAATTTTGCCCGTCATCGCTTGCTTCTAAAGCGCGGGTGTCTTTAAAATCGCCATATAATCCAAACGGTCCTTTATCTCCGCCTCCAACAATCGTAATCGCTTTAAAAGTCTGCGGCTGCTCAAAAGCAAATTGTATCCAGCCATATCCTTTAACCGTATCAGAAGGCAGCAGGCTGGTTGTGGCAAGATCGCCATCTGTAAGCTGCATTACATTAAAGCTGCCCCCGCTTGAAGTAATTACAGGCTTCAAGTCGCTCAGTGAAATATCGGCATCAGGTATCTTGTAGGCAATCACAGCAATATCCCTGTAATATTGCGGGGGAGCTTCAACCGGGGCGCTTAAACTAAGTTGCGCCTGCAAAGGAATATTTTGAAAAGTGCCTGTTACTGAGGGCGGTTGTGATAATCTTTCAATCAATGATTTTCCTCCTGCAACTCTTTTCTCGCTCCATACAATTTTCTTCATGCCATCTTCAGGCTTTACCCAGGGACCTCCGCTTTCACTCCATCCCGGAGATCCTGCTATAGCCATTTCGAGCTGTAATGAATCGGCAAGTTTTGCGGTAAATGCAAATACTCTTTTCCATTCAGGCGTCATATAAGTAAGGCGTTTTTCAACTATTTGCGGTGTCATTAACGCGGCATCAAAATTCTGAAAGCCTCCAATGCCTGATCGTTTCATCCATTTCAGGTCTTTGGTAATACCTTCTTTGGTAATATTCCCATTCATCCAGTGCCACCACACGCGCGGTTTAGCACTTGCCGGAGGCGTTAAAAAATTTTTATACAGTGCATCAGGAGTGGGTGGTGTTAATTGTTGTGCAGGCAAAACAGCACAAAACAATAATGCTGCGGAGAGAAATAGCAGTTTTTTCATGATGGCAGTGTTTGTAGTAAATGTATAATATGAATAGTGAAATACTGTCATGCGCCATCATGCTTTTAAGCTGTTGGATGGGGCAATCCAAATTTCGTGAACGGAAGATGATCAGTAATAAACTGGGATTGTCTGACGGATCGTGTATAGCGGTGTAGAGCAATTATATTGAGAACTGCTGATCTTATTACCTTCATAACAATGGCGGCGCTATGAGCGCTATCTTAGTATTGTGCCAGGGTTCGTTACCCGTTTGTGAAAGAAAATTATAATAAGATTTGGATATGCAATTACACAGTATCTTCAATAAAAAAAGCATCAGCATATAATGAAAAGAAGACGTTTTATTACAGGTGTTTCAATGATTGCAGGTACTGCTGCTGTTACAGGATTTACATCAAGCTCACACAAAAAAGAAAATAATACGGGCAATATGAAGTTGCCTGATGTACAATTGATAACTGTTGAGGAGCGTATGCAGCGTATTGAAAAAGCTCAGAAACTGATGGCAGCGCAAAAAATGGGCGCACTTCTGCTGGATGCAGGTACATCTATGGAATATTTTACAGGTATACGCTGGGGGCAAAGCGAGCGTCCAATGGTAGTGATCATACCTGTAAAAGGAGAGATAGTGTATGTATGTCCTGCTTTTGAAGAAGACAGGCTGCGGGAAAATATAAAAACCGGCAACAAAGTATATATATGGGAGGAAGATGAAAACCCGTATAAAAAAATGATAGAAGCACTAACGGATGCGGGTATACGTAGCGGCGATATTGCCGTTGAGGAGAGGGTAAGGTTTTTTATAGTGGATGGTATGAAAAAGGCATCAGGTAAATTTAATTTCAGGAGTGGTGATCCTGTAAGTGCTGCCTGCCGCCTTATTAAATCACCAGCCGAAATTGCATTAATGCAGGCTGCTAATGATGCCACTGCATCTGCAATAACAGCAGCAATTAAAGAAATGCAGGAAGGAATGAGCCCCATGGATGTAGGCACTATTGTTGCAAAACAACACAGGGCGCTCGGGGCAATGCACGATTTTGCTTTGGTACTTTTTGGCGCTGCCTCTGCATTACCGCACGGCAGCAGTAAGCCGCAGGTACTTACAAGAGGAGATATTGTTTTGATGGATTGCGGATGCAGGGTAGGAGGGTATAGCGCAGATATTACACGAACAGTTGTTTTTGGTGCTGAGCCCACAAAGCGTCAGCAGGGTATATGGGATATTGAAAAAAAAGCACAGGCTGCCGGTTTTGCCGCTGCCCGATCAGGGGCCGCCTGTGAAAGTATAGACGCGGCATCGCGTAAAGTAATTGTAGATGCCGGTTTTGGGCCAGGATATAAGTTACCGGGCTTGCCGCACCGCACAGGGCATGGCATTGGCATGGATGGGCACGAATGGGGAAATATAGTAAAAGGAAACAAACAATTGCTTGAGCCGGGTATGTGTTTCAGTATTGAACCAACCATTGCTATACCGGGCGAATTTGGTGTGAGGCTGGAAGATTGCGTATATATGACGGAAAGCGGTCCCAAATGGTTTTCGAAAACAGCGGCGGCAATTGATTTGCCGTTTGCATAATAAAGCTAAAAAGCTTCTTCTCTTTCATTAATCGGGAAAATAACTTTAATCATAGTGCCTTTGCCTATTTCTGACTGCAGTGATAATGTAGCGCCTACCATTATTGCTCTTTCATTCATGCCCAATAAACCAAGTGAACCGGTTTTAGCACCGGCAGATGTTTTAAAACCTTTACCATTATCCTTAACTGTAAGCAACAATTCATTATTCTGTATGCTAAAGTTTATTTCCACCCGCGTAGCATTTGAATGCCGGGCGATATTGGTAAGCGATTCCTGGCAAATTCTGAACAAACCTGTTTTAACCTGGGGAGGAAGTGATATATCGCTATGTAAACAATTAAATATAACCGGAATATTATAGCGCCTGGTGAATTCCTGCGCATACCATTGAATAGCGGCTATTAATCCAAGATCTTCAAGCGGGCCTTCTCTTAATTGTGAAGATAGTCTTCTTACAAACCGGATAGCATCGTCTACAAGGCTTGTCATGGATTGGATGTGTTCCTTAACTCTTTCATTACTACCTGATGGCAGGTGATTTTTTAAAAGCTGAATATCCATTTTAAAACCGGTAAGCAATTGACCGAGTTCATCATGCATTTCCCTTGCAATACGTTTGCGTTCTTCTTCCCTGATATTCTGCTGGTGAGCGGAAAGCTTTCTTAGTTGCGTATTTAAATATTCTGCTTCAGTAATCTTTTCTTCGGTTTTTGTATTAGCATTTTTCAGGCTTAATGTCATATCGTTAAAAGCCCTTGCAAGTTTCCCTACTTCATCATTTCTGTTAACAGATACTTCTGCAAATTCTCCCGACGAAAGATTAGTAACGGCGTTGGTTAACTGATTTAGCGGACGAACAAGATTTCTTCCTATTATCCAGGCTGCAATTATTCCGCATACGATCACAATTGTGCCCAGTATAAGCAGCCAGAAAAGAAATTTTGATGATCCCTGAACAACAACACTGTGGGGAAATTCAAGAGAAACCAGCCAGGGGGTATCCGGCACAAACCTGAAAGCGCCTACCATAAGGGTGCCGTTTTCATTTGTATAGCTGTAATTTTTCCCTGCAGATGTTTGAGGTACAGGTAATTTGTATTGTACCGGTTTAAATAAATCTGTACAAAAACTATTGTTCTTATTGGCTACATATAACTTAGCGCCATGACCTGCAAGGGTTGAAAATTGCAGTATCATTTTAGAAGTTATTTTCACAAACCTGTATCGTGTAACATACCCTGTTAGTTTGCCGGTTTCAATAACCGGTACTGTCAGACTGTAAAAAACAGAATCATTATGACTATACAGATTTCCCGACATTATTTTTTTATCATAATGTGGCCGGCTGTTTTTATCAGGTAAATAAAAAGGATCACCTGCACTTAGTAAAGGATGATAATTGGTATCAAGAATTTCTGCATAAACAGATGTACCTGAATGACCAATCAGCTCCAATATGCTATCTGCCTGTTTTTGAAGAGGCTCAGTTCGCTTATTTATGAATGCCGGAATTATTGTGCCGGTAATAGTCCGTCTTGTGCTTGTATAGTCTTCCCGTATAGATTCTGAAAACATGCTACCGGCTTGCTGTGTCAGATCAAGCAAACGTTGCTCACCAGCCTTTAATTCTAATTTTTTTATACTTAAGTAAGATATGATACTAAAGAGGGTAACCGCACCTATCAATAACAGGCAAACAAATAACGGTAATCGTTTTTGAAGTGATAGATTTTTAAAAGCAGAAAGCGTCAACCTCATTGTGATACTGGTTTATTCAGAAATTCCGGTATTATTTCTATCTGGTTAAATAGCACACAAATTCTGAACATTGCACAGCAGGTTTGAAACCAGCTAAGTTTTCTTTATAGCAATATAACAATTAAAAGTTGAAATTTTTTTTTAAATGAGAAGATAACGGTAATGTATAAGTGAAATATTAAAAAATAAGTAGAACTACCTATTGTCGGAATAATGATTTTTTGCAGTTTTATAATTAATGAGCTAAACGATGTTGAAATCTGCTGATTAATGTTACCGGTAAAATTCAGCTTACCGCTTGTATCTTTTCAGTATCTTAACCCACTTAAATTATTGCCATGGCACAAAGAAAGATCACTTTACAGGAATCTGAAATTCCTACACACTGGTATAATATTCTGGCAGATATGCCTAATAAGCCCTTGCCACCTCTTCATCCCGGCACACATCAGCCTATCGGCCCGGACGACCTGGCTCCGCTTTTTCCTATGGAGCTCATTAAGCAGGAAGTGAGTACGGAAAAATGGATAGAGATACCGGAAGAGGTAAGAGAGATATATACTATGTGGCGGCCCACGCCAATGTACCGCGCATATGGATTAGAAAAAGCGCTGGGTACAAAATCTAAAATTTATTATAAGTATGAAGGTGTTAGTCCGGCAGGTTCTCACAAACCTAATACCGCTGTTCCGCAGGCATACTATAATATGAAAGAGGGTGTGAAAAAGATATCAACAGAAACCGGCGCGGGTCAATGGGGCAGTGCTTTAAGTTTTGCATGTAAACTCTTTGATATAACATGTGAAGTTTTTATGGTGAAAGTAAGTTATGAAGGAAAGCCCTATCGCAAAATTATGATGAATACATGGGGTGGTACTGTGCATGCATCGCCCAGCACATTAACCAACGCCGGTAAAACAGTTTTGGCAAAAGATCCCCATTCTCCGG
Organism: Agriterribacter sp.; assembly: GCA_047601125.1. GTDB lineage: Bacteria > Bacteroidota > Bacteroidia > Chitinophagales > Chitinophagaceae > Agriterribacter. The sequence goes on from JASGJY010000001.1 coordinate 227,669, forward strand.
GCAGCCTTGGCATTGCAATATCAGAAGCGGTAGAGGTGGCAGCAATGAATGCTGATACAAAATATTCGCTGGGCAGCGTTTTAAATCATGTATTAATGCATCAAACCATTATAGGGTTAGAAGCATTAAAACAAATGGAAAAAGCCGGCGACTATCCTGATATTGTTGTGGCGCCTTTTGGTGGCGGATCAAATTTTGCGGGAATAACATTTCCTTTTTTACAGCATAATCTTACAGGCGGCAAAAAAATAAGAGCTATTGCTGTTGAACCAACTTCCTGCCCTAAGCTTACAAGAGGGGAATTCCGTTATGATTTTGGAGATACAGTTGGAATGACACCATTAATACCAATGTATACGCTTGGGCATAATTTCATTCCTTCGCCTATACATGCGGGTGGGCTTCGCTATCATGGCGCAGGCGCTATAGTGAGCCAATTGCTGAAAGATGGTATTATTGAAGCTGATGCTATCAATCAAACTGAATGTTTTGAATCCGGGTTATTGTTTTCAGGAGCGGAAGGTATTATTCCTGCGCCTGAGGCAACCCATGCTATTGCAGAAGTAATTCGCCAGGCAAAACAGGCTGATAAAGAGGGTGTTTCAAAAACAATATTATTCAATTTATGCGGTCATGGACATTTTGATCTGAGCGCATACGAAAATTATCTTGCGGGAAAGATTGTTGATTACGAAGTTGCAAAAGAAGATATTAACGCTTCACTTGCAGAGCTGGATACACCTGTAATTTAACCGGATAATTCACATTGAAACAAGAATGCGAGGTAAAAGCCTCGCATTTTTTATTTTAATAAAGCAGAAGGCACAGGACAGCATACTTACGACTTTTAAGTATTTTTACCACTTTTAATAACTGATAATTGCTTAACTACCCCTGATGAGATATTTACTACCGATGCGTGGCCATATTGCTCCATTTAAAAAAGCTATACAATACGCATTTGTCATTATTCTTGTGCCGCTTTGCTTTTTGAAAACATCAGCCCAAACAAAAACATCGTTTACCATTTCCGGAAAAATAATTGAAGCTGCACACAATACCGCATTGGGTTTTGCAACCGTGAGCCTGTTTAAACAAGGAGACAGCATAGCGGTAACTGCCGTAAATACCGCGGAAAACGGTGAGTTTTCTATCAATGCTACTGCCGGCAGGTATTTTATAGAAATAGATTTTATTGGTTACGATTCGTACAGATCACCACTTATACATTTATCTGCCGATCATGTAAATCATAAGCTGGGCACTATAAAATTAACTGCTTCAACAAAAACGCTTGACGAAGTATTGGTGCGTGCCGAAAAAAGCAGCATGCAGCTTTCTCTCGACAAAAAAATTTTTAATGTTGGTAAAGACCTTGCCAATAGCGGGGGAACGGCAGCCGATATTTTGAGCAATGTTCCCTCTGTAGCTGTAGATGTAGATGGTAATGTAAGCCTGAGAGGAAGCAACAGCGTAAGGATTTTAATTGATGGAAAACCATCAGGGCTTGTGAGTATAAAAGGCGGCAGCGGTTTGCAGCAATTGCAGGGCAGTATGGTTGATCGCATTGAAATTATTACAAATCCTTCAGCAAGATATGAAGCAGAAGGAATGGGCGGCATTATCAATATTATTTTGAAGAAAGAAAAAAGAGATGGTTTTAACGGATCCTTTGATGTAATTGCAGGTTATCCTGAAAATTTTGGACTGGCAGCTAATGTTAACTATCGCCGCCGCAACCTCAATTTTTTTGTGAATTATACTGCTTCCTACCGCAACGCCCCGGGAAAAAATGATCAATACCAGGAGTTTTACAGGAACGACAGTGTATTTATCAGCACAAAAAATATGGAGCACCACCTTAAAGGATTGTATAATACTGCAAGAGCCGGGCTTGATTATTATTTTGATGATAAAAATATTTTAACAGCCGCATATACTTACCGCATCAGCAAGGGTAAAAGGTTCTCTGATATTTATTATCACGATTATCTCGGAACAATAAAAGATCCCACTGCTGTTACCTACCGTACGCAGGACGAAACAGAAACAGAACCCAACTCCGAATACGCATTAAATTTCAAACGGATTTTTAAAAGAGAGGGCCATGAATTGATTGCCGATATCCGTTATCTTGATAACTGGGAAAATTCTGATCAGTATTTCGGGCAGGATGTGTACAAGCCTGATGGAAGCGCTTCGGGTATTCCATATCTTTTACAGCGTGCCGTAAACTTTGAAACTGAAAAACAATATCTCGCCCAGGTAGATTACATACAACCTTTTGGCGAAAAAGGAAAATTTGAAACCGGTATACGCACCAGCTTCAGAGATATGACCAACAACTATACTGTTACGCAACGTGAAGCAGATAATAGCTGGTTTGAAGTACCGGGGCTTACCAACAATTTTGTATATAATGAAAATATTCACGCGCTGTATGCCATTGTAAGCAATAAGGTTAAAAAGTTTTCTTACCAGCTTGGCGTTCGTGGCGAGCTGACAAACGTAACTACTACTTTAAAACAAACCAACCAGGTTAACCCGAGAAAGTATGCCAACTTTTTTCCCAGCGTACATATTACGTATGAATTACCAAACGGGCATGCAGTGCAGTTAAGTTACAGCAGGAGGATCAGGCGCCCGCAGTATAATGACCTGAGCCCGTTTATGACGTATAGTGATAACCGCAATTATTTCAGCGGAAATCCTGATCTTAATCCTGAATTCACGCATTCGTTTGAAATCGGGCATATCAAATACCTCAGTAAATTTTCAGTTAGCTCATCATTATATTACCGCAATACAAAAGGTAAAATAATGACCGTGCGCCGTGTAGATAAAGATGGTAATACTGTTTCGCTGCCCGAAAATCTTACTACAGAAAATTCATTCGGTGCAGAATTTACCGGCTCATATTCACCGTGGAACTGGTGGAAGATTGACGGCAGTTTTAATTTTTTCAGGGCAATAACAGACGGCAGTAATCTTGACGATGAATTTAAAAGCGATACCTATAGCTGGTTGTTCCGCCTGCTGTCCCGAACAACTGTTTGGAAAAATACGGATATCCAGTTGCGCGGTAACTACGAAGCGCCGCAGCAAACGCCGCAGGGACGACGTAAATCACTTGCCACTTTAGATTTTGCCGTAAGTAAAGATATTATGAAGAATAATGCAACCCTCACGCTGAATATTGTAGATGTGTTTAACTCACGCAAATACCGCTCTGTAATCGAAGGTTCAAATTTTTATATAGTGTCTAATTCACAGGGGCGGATGCGGCAGGTAAATCTCACGTTCAACTACAGGCTTCGCCAGGCAAAGAAAAAAATAAAAGAATCATTGCAGGGCGAATCGTAACAGCCGGCTAACATTTTGTATAACCGGTAAATTTTATTGCTATAAACTGTATTGCCCTGGTTGAGCAGCATTGCAAATGCTTTGTGCTGAAGCAGCTAAAACGATTAACGATGAATAAATTAAAAGTGAGCATTATATTTTCCTGGCTATTGTTGTTTTCTACGCCGGTTTTGTTTAGCCAGCCGGTTAGTAATAATAAGATAAGCATCGTTTTAGTCTGGAGCAGCAGTCCTCAAAAGGGGGCGGTTAATATAACTAACGGTATATTGAAAAATATTGTTATTCGTGGTAAAGATGGCAATGTGAAATCAAATGAGTTTTCCATTTTCAGTAATAAACCAGCCAGGTTAGTGCTGAATATTGAAAAAGCTAATCTAATGACAGGCGCTGATCCAACTGTAGTGCATATTGCATCGGAACAATCCTCTTTCTCTTTTTTTCTCAGAGATGTTAGCGCCAGGTATCCCATCTTTATACCACAATATGGTGTAGCGGTTTTACCTGCAGAAGATCTGCGTTCTTATCAGCAGGTGGAAACAGAAATTCTTCAGCGTAAATCGGTAACTAAAATTCAGCATATTGAAAAAGAGCAGGAAACTTCATTTGAAGCGGCTGCAAAATTTACACGTAGCATGAGCGCTCCTACATGGTTAGGCACGAGCAGGGATATGCGGATATTTGAAATTTCAGAAAGTCTTCCGGATGCATCTATTGGGGAGGCCAATATTATTTCTCCCAAACTTTCTTCTTCCCCCCTCCGGCTGGAAGTAACTAAGAACGGGAATGTGAATTACCTCTATACTATGGGACGTGGGGTAGGTGTACGCAATACACTCACCAGGCGATTGGAAGAAGGTGTATTACCTATACTCAATTCTATGCTGAAGGATGATGATGTTGAGTATAATGCAACAACTTTTGTTGCACTTGAAAAATCATCATTACAACAACAAAAGGGCACCGATTTTCTGGTGGCTGATCAATATAGTGGCGGGCACATGTTTACAGAGGCGCAACAGGAACAATTAAAAACCAGGACTCCAGCCGCTTTGAATACTTCGGAAGAAACTGTGCTGGTTTTTCATTCTGTTATTGAGAATAAAGGTGTTGTTCCCCGGTATGCCTGGTTTAAAACTCCCCGGCCGGGAACAGGGTGGTGGATGAAATCTGTTTACCGGTTTGAAGAAAAAAATGGTTTTTCTTTATACGATTCCGGTAAGGTGTTTTGCATTTCCCGGTTAAATGGAAAACCATTACCGGCCGAAGAAATTACGATGTTACTTCAGCCGGGAGAAAAAGCTGTGATTGAATTTTTTATGCCGCATAGCCCGGTATCAAAAGAAAGAGCTTTGGCATTAGCTGCTTTGAATTATGATGAGAAGCTCCGGGAAAGTAAGCGCTTTTGGAAAAATAAATTGCAGATGTCTGCGCATATACAGGTGCCTGAAAAAAGAATCAATGAAATGATACAGGCTGGCTTATTACACCTTGATCTGATAACTTTCGGTAATGAGCCCAATGGAACGCTGGCGCCAAATATCGGTGTTTATTCGCCTATTGGTACAGAAAGTGCTCCTATCATTCAGTTTAATGCATCTATGGGCAGATTAGAGGAAGCGAAAAGAATGCTGAACTATTTTTTAGATAAACAGCACGAAGACGGTTTTATACAAAATTTTGGAGGATACATGGTAGAGACCGGTGCAGCCCTATGGAGCATGGGTGAATATTATAGATATAGCCGAGATATAGCATGGGTAAAAACGGTTAAAGATAAATTGATCAGATCGTGCAATTACCTGGTAAGCTGGCGCAACAAAAATAAAAGGGAAGAATTAAGGAAAAGAGGATATGGTATGATTGATGGAAAAGTGGCAGACCCGGAAGATCATTTTCATCAGTTTATGTTGAACGGGTATGGATATTTGGGATTGAGCCGGGTAGCAGAAATTTTAAAAGATATTGATGAAGCAGAGCACCAACGACTAAGAGCGGAAGCAGAAGCATGGAAAAAAGATATACGTGAATCTTTTTTTGCTGAGATGGCATTATCACCGGTTGCACCTTTGGGCGATGGCACATGGTGCCCTACTGTGCCGCCATGGACAGAAGCAGATGGTTTGCGTGCCTTCTATCAAAAAAAAGAGACCTTCTGGTCGCACGGTACGTTTACTGCACCCGATGCTTTGTTGAGCCCGTTGTACCTGGTGTTTTGTGAAGTGCTTGCTCCTTCGGAACCTGTTTCAAAAAATATGCTTAGTTATCACAGCGAGCTTTTTTACCAGGGTAATGCGGCATTCAGCCAGCCATATTACAGCAGGCATAACTGGCTGCAGGCAAGGCTCGGCATGGTAAAGCAGTTCCTGAATACTTATTATAATACGGTATCTGCGCATGCAGACAGGGAGACCTATACTTTTTGGGAGCACATGTTCAGGGTGAGCCCGCATAAAACCCATGAGGAAGCCTGGTTTTTGATGGAAACCCGGTGGATGTTGTATATGGAAAATAATGATACTTTGAGTTTGTTCAGAACTATTCCCCGGCAATGGCTCGAAGATGGAAAAACAATCTCACTGAGTGGAGTTCGCAGTTATTTTGGTAAGTTAAATGTTAACGCTGCCTCACATGTTAACCAGGGTTTTATTGAAGCAATGATAGAAGGGGCATTTAGTTCCAAGCCGCATACTGTTACTATACGGTTGCCTCATCCCGAAGGAAAAATTCCGGTGAAAGTAACAGGAGGTACCTATGATAAAGAAACAGAAACAATTACTGTGAGCGGGTTTACAGGAGATGCAGGTATCCTGGTTCAGTACTAATGAAACACTGTTGCCCTTTATTCATATTCCGCGGATTCAGGTACAAATAATACAATAAAAATTTGCCGGGTATTATTCAGGAAAAGTGAAGTGTTATTTTTACAAACTGCACCACCCTGATTAATCTGCAGTGGCGCTCCGTTCAACTATATATCATTGTGCATCTTTTACCAGCCGAGAGTAACATAAATAAAACGCAGTTTAACACAAATCAAAATGCCGGGATAAGGATTCGTGAGACATGAATGAGGGCGGAAGCGTAATTACTAATTACTAATAGCTGACCGCTGATAGCTGATACCTGAGACCGCTCACCACTTAATCCAAATTCCTTATCCTTACCTGCCTGAAATATATTTCCATATCCATACCGCCATGTAATTGTAATCCTATTCTGCCTGCAGTTCTGCCCGGGTCATTGGTAAGCTTTGCTGTTTCCTTACCATTCACCCACACGGTTATATTCCTGTCCACAGCACGCACTTTCATTGTATTCCATTGATTAGGTTTGTACCATGTTTTAACCTGTTCAGGCGTTGGTTTTACTACCCATGTTCTGCCACCTGTTTCATACAGGCCACCCGCATCTTTTTCCGGGTCAATCTCCGCCTGGAAACCGTATACTCCCACATCATCCTGCACTTTCTCCGCCCTGAAATAAAGCCCGCTATTGCCTTTTACCGCTTTGTAAGAAATCTCTACTTCAAAATCTCCGAATATGCTGTCGGTTAACAGCAGCCCGTGTTTTTTTTCATCAGCAGTGCTTGTGCCAACGATAACGCCTTTCTCCACTTTCCAGTTGCCGCCCGGCAAAATATGCCACCCGGTTAAATCTTTACCATTAAAAAGATTGATCCATTTTTGCGCTGAAGCAAAGTTTACGTTGATAATGCAGCTGCATGCAATTAAAAGCAATCGTATATTATTTTTCATAAGCTGAAAGTATACACTAAATATACTTTAAAATTCATTCATCTGTATAATGGGCGCATTTCAAATTTTCGCGTGTATGACAATATAGTGCAGATGCCTCGTGCTAGGATACAGGCGGAAGAATATATATTGAACAATAGTACCAGTGCTCAACAATAGTACTGATGCCCAACACAGCACTATGGCTTGTTATGCCGAGGCACGAGGCATCTGCACTGTTATATCGTTGCAGTTTGCATATTTGCAGCAATCCGGGATGTTTTCACTGATCTTAGTGTGTGATATATACATTATTCAACCGTATAGTGTATTTTTCATTTTCAAAAGGTTTATATGAAAAGATCACTCCTTATTGTTTTCTGTATTTATTTTTCAATAATATCGTATGCTCAAAAAAATAACCAATACAAACTTTGGTATAATCAACCTGCTGATGCTTCTGTAAAAGATATAAGCGAAGGCTGGAAGAATGATGAAGAATGGCTGAAGGCATTGCCGGTAGGCAATGGTTCAACAGGCGCAATGGTGTTTGGTGATGTACATAAAGAACGTTTGCAGCTTAATGATAAAACACTGTGGAGCGGAAGCGTAGCTGACAATGATAACCCGGATGCATATAATGCGCTGCCGGAAATCAGAAATTTATTATTTGCAGGAAAATATAAGGAAGCGACCGAGCTTACCAATAAAACACAAATCTGCAAGGGCAAAGGTTCCGGAAATGGAAACGGTTCAACAGTACCTTTCGGTTGTTATCAAACATTGGGCGATTTATGGATAGATTTCAATACAAAAGGCGATTATAAAAATTATTACCGTGATCTTGATATAATGAACGGCATTGCGTCAGTAAAGTATGAACAAAACGGTATTCAGTTTAAAAGGGAAATATTTTCAAGCTATCCTGCACAGGCATTGATAGTACAGCTTACCGCATCAAAGCCCGGGTCTCTTTCATTTACATTGGATATGGACAGGCCTGAACGTTTTGCCACGGCAATAGAAAGTAAAAGATTAGTAATGTCGGGCGTAATGAATAATGGTGAAGAAGGAGGCGGTATGCGCTACAAAGTAATAGTAACACCGGTTATTAAAGGCGGTACACTTAGTGCAAAGGATAATAAATTGATCATTTCAAAGAGTAATGAAGTAACCCTTGTTATTACTTCCGCAACCAATTACCGCCTGCATTATCCTGATTACACCAATAATAATTACCAGGCAGAATTAATTAGGCGCACTAACGCTGCCGTATCAACGCCGTTTACTGTATTAAGAAAAAAGCATATTGATGATTTTTCATCGTTCATGAACAGGGTTTCGTTGCAATTGGGAAATGAAGGCGTGGATATTCCTACCAATGAGCTATTGCAGAAAAACAAACAAACGAAGAATGAGCCCTATCTGTATGCATTATATTTTCAGTATGGCAGATACCTGCTCTTGTCTTCCTCCCGCAAAGGAACTTTACCCGCCAACCTGCAGGGCATGTGGGCAAATAAAATTCAAACACCCTGGAACTGCGATTATCATACTGATGTAAATGTGCAGATGAACTATTGGCCTGTTGAGGTTGCTAATCTTTCTGAAAGTCATTTGCAGCTTGTGTCGCTTATAGAATCATTATACGAACCCGGAAAGAAGACTGCGGATATACATTACCGTGCTAAAGGTTGGGTAATGCATCCAGTTACCAACGTATGGGGTTTTACCTCTCCGGGTGAGCATCCCAGCTGGGGGTTGCATGTAGGCGCTTCTGCATGGATGAGCCAGCATCTGTGGGAGCATTATGCATTTACCATGGATGAGATATACCTTAAAAAAGTATTCCCTTTACTTGAATCAGCCGCATTGTTTTATACAGACTGGCTGATAAAAAATCCGAAGACTGGAAAATTGGTTTCGGGGCCGGCTGCTTCACCGGAAAATAATTTTATTGCGCCGGATGGCAGCACCGCCAGTATAAGTATGGGGCCTGCGCATGATCACGAAGTGATCTATAATTTATTCACCAACACACTCCATGCCGCAAAAGCGCTTAATATTAAAAATGATACCATAAAAAAAATTGAATATGCTTTGCAAAATCTTCAGCCGCTTAGTATAGGCAGCGATGGAAGATTAATGGAATGGTCGGAAGAATTTAAAGAAACGGAACCAACACACAGGCATGTATCACACCTGTTTGCCTTATATCCCGGTAGCCAGATTTCTTATTACAGTACGCCGGAACTTGCAATGGCTTCAAAAAGATCGCTTGAGGTAAGAGGTGATGGTGGCACGGGCTGGTCGCTGGCAATGAAGATTGGTTTCTGGACAAGATTGCATGATGGTGACCATGCGCTTATATTATTGAATCGTTTATTGAACCCTGTTAGATCAAGCAGCGTTGAAATGACCAACAGCGGTGGTACTTATGATAACCTGTTTTGTGCGCATCCGCCTTTCCAGGTTGATGGGAATTTTGGCGGTACTGCCGGTATTGCCGAAATGCTGCTGCAAAGTCATGAAGCTTTTATTGAGTTACTTCCTGCTTTACCTTCTTCATGGAAAAATGGCGAAGTAAAAGGTTTGCGTGCAAGAGGAGGATTTACGCTTGATATAAAATGGGAAAATGGAAAAGTAATTGCCGCATCATTGTTATCTGGGGCAGGCGGTGCATGCAAAGTAAAATATCTTGATAAGGAAATTGAGCTGCAAACAGAAAAGGGGAAGAGGTATGATTTGAGATTTGAAATTGGCGTTAAAGTTTTCTAACCTTTGAAAGGTTGGAAAACTTATCATATGGCTTTGTTAAGCGAAGGCTGTGGGTAGATGCTCCTTCCCCCAGGGAGTTACCATGTACACACAAACAGACATTTTTATACGGATAACACTCATAGCAACCCCGGTGCAGCGTAGCCTGAATAATATAAAAATATGTATACCGGGTAGCCTCGGGGAGGCGGAAGGGGTTTTAATTCAACCCCCTGAAATCCACCGGCACTAATTTACTTACACCGGGTTCCTGCATTGTCACTCCATAAATAATATCTACGGTTGACATTGTCATCTTATTATGCGTAACAATAATAAACTGTGAGTTCTCGCTGAACTTACGGATCATATTGGTAAACTTATTTACGTTTGCATCATCAAGCGGTGCATCAACCTCATCCAGTATACAGAATGGCGCGGGTTTGATAAGATAGATAGCGAATAGCAGCGCAGTAGCTGTAAGCGTTTTTTCTCCACCACTTAACTGTGTAATAGAAGAAGGGCGTTTGCCTTTTGGTTTTGCTATAATATCAATACCGGTTTCTGCAAGATTTTCAGGGTTTTCCAGTAATACATCAGCAGTATCTTCTTCTGTAAACAATGCTTTAAACACTTTTTGGAAATTTTCTCTTACGGCATTAAATGTTTCAAGAAATTTTTGATTGGCAGTTGCCTCTACCTCCTGTATGGTTTGTAATAAACTGTCTTTTGCAGTAACCAGGTCATTCTTTTGTTCGAGAATAAATTCGTAACGCTTTTTCATTTCCTGGAAAGCTTCGATTGCCGTTGGGTTTACCTCGCCCATATTTTCCAGGCGTTTCTTCATGCGCTCGCAGGAGTTTTGCAGATCTTCCAGAGGCATTTCGGTTTGTCTCGGCTCATCTAATATCGCATCAAGATCAACCCTGAACTCAACACTCAGGCGTTCTTTCATTCCTGCCAGTTGCAGTTTAAGATCACTGAGCTTGTCTTTAATTTCATTCAACAAATAATCTAACTGCTCTTTGGATTTTTGCTTTTGCTTTAATATATTTTCTTTTTCACTTAATGCATTACGACGGTTGTAGTATGCCTGGTCAGCCTCATTTAATTTTTTCTCTTCCTCATCTTTATTACGCAGCATTTCAATTAATGCTTCAGATGTTGCCTGCAATGCTTCAATAGTAGTAGTAATGTTTTGTGTTGCCTCTTCTAATTGACCCTTGCTGCTCTCTACCTGCTTTTGCAGATCACTAAACTGCCCGCTTTTAAAATCCAGTTCCTGCTTTAGTGAGTTAACCTTGCTTTGCAACCTGGTATATTGAAGATTACTGTCGTTATATGCAGTGTTGGCAAAATTATACTCCTGTTCTGCAGAAGCGTATTCCATTTCAGACTGCTGCAGTTTTTCCTGCAGTTCATTTAACTGTGTGTTTAATTTGTCAAGTGTTTCACGCACGTCTGAAATGCTATCCTGCTTATCCTGCAGCTGGTTGCGCAGGTCTTCCAGGCGTTTGCTGCCGTTTTGCTCCTGGTGTGTATAGTTCTCAATTTTATTCTGAAGCGCAAATACCTGGTTGGTCAACTGGTTGATAATATGCTGCGTTTCGCGAATGGCATTTTCTTTCAATTGCTGATTATAGCCAATCACTTCATTATGGCGCATCTGGATAGTCGCTTTCAATTCATTCACTATTACTTCCTGCGCGATAATTTCTTCATGCAGCTTTTCAAGATTTTTTGCGCGGCCTATTTTCTTCCCTTCAAATAAGCCTACGCTGCCGCCGGTAAGCGCATATTTGCCTTTTACATATTTCCCTGTTTTTTCCAGTACCACAGCGCCATTGCTGTTGCGAAGGGCATCTTCATTTTCCGCGATGAATACATTGCTTAAAAGATACTCGGCGAGCTTTTTGTAACTGGCATCAACTTCTATTACGTCCAAAGCATTAATAGTTCCATCAGGCTGATGATGCCGGTTATCGTTAAAGTCGTTTACTTTATCCAGCAAAAAGAAATTAGCTTTTCCCTTTTTATTTTCATCAAGCAAATGCACTGCCTGTAAGCCTTCTTCCAGGTTATTAACTACATAATAGTTAAGATAAGGCTCCAGTACATTTTCTACGGCTGCCCTGTAGTCTTCTTTTACATAAATAATATCCGAAAGAATAGGCGCGGTATGATTCCATGAAGGATTATTATGCAAAAACTTCACACTTTCTGGATAGCCTTCCATTGAATCAATCAGGCTTTTCAATAAAGCGTGTTCATTTTTCTTTGCATCAAGCTTACGGTTTTCTTCAGCAAGTTCATTTCTTAAGCTTTCGAGCAAAGCCTGTGTTTGCAGTATCTGCTCTTTGGTATGTTCATGCTGTTCCTGCAATTGCAGTAGATCCGTACGTTTGTCTTCCAGCTCAATTTCTTTCTCTTCCTTCTCTTTTTCCAGTTGACTGATCTGTGCCAGGCGCTGTTGCTGCTCTTCTTCACCCTGCACAATTGCCCTTTGTATATTTTGTATGGAAGTATCGGCAACGGCTACCTGCTTTTCTGCATCAAACTGGCTGCGCTGCAAAGCCTGGTTATCACGGCGAATAATGTCTATAGCAGAACGCTTCTCATCAAATGAGTTACGCTTTTCTTCCACACCTTGTTTAAGCGTGTCAAGTTTATCAGCAAATTCAGCTAACTTATTTTCTTCATCAACAATCTGCTCACCGGTAAAGCGTATACTTTCTTCTAATCCTTTTAACTGCCCTTCAGATTTTTGTAAGAAATCATTCAGGCTGTTTTGTCTTTCAGTGAGATATTGCAAACGCTGTTCGCCAAGTCCTTTTTCATTTTCTTTAGTGCGTACATTACCAAGCAGATCATTAAAAGCATGCTGCATTTGCTGCAATTGCTTTTCCTGCTCAATAAAGCCCGTTTTTTCCTGCTCAATAGCTGCTTCTTCCTGCGCTATGGCTGCTTCAATTTCAAAACGCTTATCTATTTCCTGCTGCTGCTGCTCGTTTAATTCTTTGTAAGTAATATTGAATCCTTCCAGCGCGGCTTTTGCCAGTTCAACGCTCAGCTCTTTATATTCTTTCTTTATCTCGTAATACTTTTCCGCTTTCTTCGCCTGGCTTTCAAGGCTTTTTAACTGGTTGTTGATCTCAAACAAAAGATCTTCAATACGGGCAAGATCCTGCTCTGTGGCATCCAGTTTTAATTTAGCTTCTTTTTTTCTTGTTTTGTAGATGGTAATGCCGGCAGCCTGCTCCAGCATACGGCGACGGCTGTTGTCTTTATCTTTAATAATATCATCCACCATGCCCAACTCAATAATAGCATAGCTGTCGGTACTAACGCCGGTATCCAGAAACAGGTTATGAATATCTTTCAGGCGGCAGTTCACATCGTTCAAACGATATTCACTCTCCCCGCTTTTATAGAATTTCCGGGTAACCGTTACCGTATTAAATTCTGTTGGCAGCAGGTTTCGTGTATTCTCAAACGTAAGGCTCACCTCAGCCAGTCCGCTGGCGCTTCTTGTTTTTGACCCGTTAAATACAAGGCTTTCCAGGTTTTCACTTCTCAGGTTGCTGATCTTGTGCTCACCTATTACCCAGCGGATGGAATCTATGATATTACTTTTACCGCAGCCATTAGGCCCGATAATGCCGGTAATACCTTCATCAAAATTTATAGTTGTTTTATCCGCAAAACTTTTAAATCCTTTTATTTCTAAGCTTTTTAAACGCACGGTTCATTTTTTTAGAGTGGGCAAAAATAACAGAATCAATATGAAAAATAGTGCAGGTAATTTTGCCAAACGCCATTATTGTTAACGAGTTATACACAAGAATGACACCTTTAAAAATATTATGAACAAAGTGTGGATAAGAAAGGATATATGGAGGGTTTTTTATGGGAAAACTACGAGGAAAATTTCTAAACTATTGTCGCAAAGTCTTCACATATATTTTTTATTGAATAAATGGTAAATAAGGGTTGCAAATTAATGCGTCGTAGGAGAGACAAGGCATGCCTTGTCTCTACGTGTACGCCATCGTTACCAGTCAAAATCACAATACCATGTATATGATTGGGCATTACAATAAATTCGTCAAGATCAATATTTTTTGCGTGATTTTTTATTTCTTGCCAGAGAACATCTGCCAATATTCCCTGTTTTGATAAAATCATTTTGCCGTTTTCAATTGCACCAAAATAATTATTCCTGTCTTGTGTGCAGATTGTTATGAAATATGAAGCGTTCCACCTGTAATCCCAATTGTGTAAGCGGGCAGAGGAGATGCGGTATTTGTCTTTAAATTTGTCTGACATAGGTTAGTTGTTAAAATACCCTTGTTTGGGTATTGAAAATGCTAAGAGGTGTTTGATTACACGAATTTACCTTTTCAACGAGATATTTGAAAACAGATGTTTTTGACAGACAATAATTCCGTCAAAAATTTCTTCTCATTATCTTTGATCATTATGGTAAAACAACGTTATCTCCGTAGATATATCATTGCAGGGCTATTGCCACTTGTTTGCTGTATAAGTTTGCCTATATCAGCTCAATCCACCAATAACGCAACCCCCAAAATCGTCAACATCATCAACTTCATCCGCCTGCTTGAGCCGCGTGATGAAGCCATAACCGAAGATGTATTATTCCAAACTGTTGTAAAGCAGGTAGAAATAATGAGAAAATATAAATTGCCCGGAACATTTTTGCTGCAATACGATGCATTGATGGATGCCAGGTATCAACAGCTTTTAAAAAATCTTCCTGCAGATTCTTTTGAGATTGGCGGCTGGTGGGAAATACCGCAGCCTCTTGTGGAGAAAGCAGGTTATAAATGGCGTGGACGCTACCCCTGGGACTGGCATGCGAACGTAGGTTTTTCTACCGGGTATATTCCTGAAGAACGGGAAAAACTGGTGGATGTATACATGGAAGATTTTAAAAAAATATTTGGTTATTATCCCAAATCTTTTGCCTCATGGTTTATTGATGCGCATACACTCAATTATATGTATGAAAAATATAAGATTGTTGCGTCTGCGAACTGTAAAGACCAGGTAGGTACTGACGGATATACATTATGGGGCGGATACTGGAACCAGGCATATTACCCGAGCAAGGTAAATAGTTATATGCCTGCACAAACAGAAACTAATCAAACGCCTGTTCCGGTTTTCAGAATGTTGGGTAGCGATCCGCTGCGGCAGTATGACGATAAAGGAAGCGGAAGCAATGGGCAAGGCGTTGTTACGCTTGAGCCGGTATACCGGTTTGGCGGCGGAGATTCGGCCTGGGTGCATTGGTATTTCAAAACATTTATCGAAGGGCAGTGCATGGCGTATAATTATGTGCAGGCCGGGCAGGAAAATTCTTTTACCTGGAATGCCATGGAGAAAGGCTTTGAAATACAAATGCCATTGATTGCACAATTGAGCAATGAAAAGAAACTGAAAGTAGAAACGCTGGCTGCTTCCGGTGAATGGTTTAAGAAACAATATAAACTAACACCACCCACATCTGTAACGGTGAATGATGATTTAGGCGACAGCAATAAAAAAACAGTTTGGTTCAACAGCCGTTTCTACCGGTTTAATTTATTATGGGATAGTAACAGCACACTCCGTTTCAGGGATATTCATTTGTTTGATGAAAACTTTCCTTCTTACTATACCGAGAATGTAACCACTACCAATGAATGTGCTTTTTATACGCTGCCTTTTGTAGATGGTTATTTATGGAGCACGCATGGAAAAACCGCGGCGTTGCGTTTTAAAGCAATGGTTAATGGAAAAGAAATAATGATAGAAGGCGGCAGCCCGGTTATAAAAGACGATATAGCCGGTAAATTATTTATAGAATGGCCGTTAAAATCATTCAACGCAAAAATGCTGATGGAGGTAAATGAAAAACAGTTCACCATTAAGATGGAAGGAGCAGGCAGCGTTGACTGGTTTTTAGAGTTATCGGCAGGTGATACGACAAAGTTGCCTTTTACTAAAATCACTTCTAAAGCAATATACTGCCGCTTTGAAAAAATGAATTATCACGTAAAGGCAGAAAAAGGAAATTTTTCAAGATCGCCCAAAGACGAAGTGATCAGGATAAAGCCTGAGAAGAATGTGCTCACATTGAATTTTTCAGAACGTGCCGGTATGTAATAATACATTACCTGTGCATCATCTGGTGTTTGTCATAAACTCCCACGTAATAGTATTATAATGAAAGTATTTGCTTTTAGGCAATACAGCACTTCCTTTAAGTGTGCCTTTCTTATCTTTCTTTACGGATAAAATTGCTTTGGCAAAATTTCCTTTTTCATAATCAAAGGTTTCACCATCGTCATCGTATAATTCCATTGAGTTTTCAATGTTGCCATAATATTTTACCTGCAGCGGAAGCATTTCATTTTTAGCTGGTGTATGTACCTGGTAAGGGATCATTGGTATAAAGCCGCCTTCTTTAACAAACAAAGGGATTTTTCCAAGCTCCTGTCTGATCTTAATAATATTGCTTTCACCTGCAAGCTCCCCGGTATAAAAATTATACCATTTGCCTTCGGGTAAAATTACTTCACGCTCTTTTTGCCCTGCAAATAACGGCGCTACCAGTATATAATCTCCCAGCATAAACTGGTCATTAATATCTTTCTTCAGCGCCATCTCATACGGATTATCAGAAGAATTCAGGTTTCCTTTCTCTGATTTTGCATCAAAATAGAAACCATCTGTAAGATTCATTGCCCTAACCGGTGGCTTGCCTTCAAAATGGTATTGTGCAAAGCTGTTGTATAGATATGGTAACAATTGCATGCGTAATGTCATCACATCTTTCACTTCATCAGCTACTTCAGGAAACGACCAGGGCTTTGTTCCATCAGCCCATGCATTAAGCATGGCCATAGGTGAAAAGCAAACCGTTTGCATACGCCTCAGCCATTCTTCCGCGGTTTTGGAAGAGCGTGCCTCCGGTGTCCACAGTACCCCGATAAAACTGCTATTGCAAAGCGCTGTTATGAAATCGCGGTGATTATAATAGTCGTTATAAATTACATAAGGCATTGATGAAGCGCCGGCGTTGGAAGCACGGGTAAGTCCATAGGTACGTTGGTTTTTTTCACGGAACCAGGCGTCACTCATTTTTTGAAATTGTAATCCGTATACCTGTCGCATCTGCTCACCACTTACACCCGACGGGAATTTAGCAGCATCAGGCCAAAGCCAGAAATCATAACCATCTGTTTCATCAACTTTATACCCTGATACACCTATGTTAAGATGCTGTTGCAAAAACAATTCTTTGTATAAGTCCTGCACAGGTTTCATAGTAAGGTCAGGAACCTGACCCGCCCATACGGTATGTGTGCCTGTATAAGGTTGCATTGCTCTAAAGAACGGCGCATAAGATGAGATATAAGGGTTGATCCATAAATTGGCGCGAATATTTTTATCAAGCAATTGTTTTACAAACGCACCGGGTTGCGGAAAACGGGTACTATCCCACACAAAATTATTTGGATAAGAGTAAGTTTGCCAGCCTGGTTCAAGCCCAATAAAACTTAACGGGTAACCTTTTTCTTCAAATGCGTTCACTTCTTCCATCACCTGCTTATCAGTATATAATGTTGGCACACGTTGAGTAAAGCCAAGTCCCCATTTAGGCGGCAGGACACCGCCTCCGCACAACAGGTTATAGCGCTGCACTACTTCCATTGGATTGCGGCCCGCAAAAATGTATATCTCTGCACCTGCTGAAGGTATTATCATTTCCACAGCATCAGAATAAGGTTGCGGGTTCCAGTTGCGCTGTGTATTGCGGTTCATTTCTTCCGGCGGATTTTTGCTATCCTTTCTAACGGCTATGCCTGCATATACTTTAATGCGGCGCGCCACATTTACCAGCACACCATAGCCATTATCAGAAATATAAAAAGGAACAGGGGCATGTGTACGGCCATTATCTTCGCCACCGTAATGATCAACCTGCAATTCTTTTACTGTGCCTCTTTGCTGTACTGATTTAAAATTCAGTCCCAGCCCAAATAACTGTTCATTTTTTGAAAGCGGAAACCATAGCATGGTTTTAGCATCATATTGTTCGCCTGTGCTTTGCCGTAAGTTTTCAGGGAAAGCTGTTTCACCAAGCTTTTGTAATGTATTCATATCAGGCTTAATGCCGGCAATGCGTAAAGGATCAATATTTTCAGGGTTGCCTGTAATGGTTTTCCATACACCCGGTGCAACAGGCACCCAATCCATTTTGTGTGATTGAGCCCAAATGTTATTTTGGGTAAGAAACAGTCCGAAAATTACCGGCAACACGAGGTGAAGTATAAAATATTTCATTGTTATTGAATAATAAAGTTTCATGTTAAGACAAGTATGTCGCCTGTTTTCGTGAAAAGCGAAATTTTAAATTTTCGGGTTTATTACCTGGTTATATTTTACCAGTAACCGTGTTTGCCGCCTCTTTTTGTCTGGTTACGCCGAAGGCGGAATTGAAAAAATGCGCAGCATATTTTTCAAAAGACAAAAAGCAACGGCGTTCCGGTTACGCAGCCCGCCGGCTGAGGAGGCAAAAATATCGAGTTACTTTAATGCTATTTAATTTGCTTAACCCTGGTTACTTAAAAATCCCTTCCGGTACCACGCCAATCCAGCTTTCCGGTAATTTTTTTCTTTTAATGCCAAATATCTGGGCCACTACAAGCGCTGTGTTTTTATTGCTGTTGTAAAATTCCTTTAATCCCTGTTTTTTTATTTTAGGGCCAACAACTCCCCAGGGAATCTGCATTTCATGCATACTTACGCCTCCGTGCTTCTTTTCAATTCCGCCATGATCTGTTATAAGTAAAAAGTGAGTATCGTTAAAAAGATTTTCCGCTTTCAGGTTATTGATCAGTTTTCCTATAGCCGCATCTGCCGCTTCAATAGCCTGTACATATTCGGGCGACATCCAGTTATAAGTATGTCCGGCATGATCAGTATGCACACTGTATAAAAAAACAAGTGTTGGGTTTTGCTTATTGGCTACTATAAAGTTAAAAGCTTTCTCATAATTACTTTCATAGCCCTCATGGTCTTCAAAAGATATTTCATCAAGATATTTTTTATTGATTGAATTGATAAGATCAGCCCAGTTATAATAATAGCCTGTTTTAATATCCGGAACCTGTTCTTTTAATATTTTAAAGATAGACGGGTAGTATCCATCGGCATCCTTATCAATCGGCTCAAGCAGGTGTGCATCTATTTTCCAGTCGTTGCCTGTTACGCCATGTTCTTCGGGGCCTGAGCCGGTAAGATGACTTGTCCAGTTAGGAAGCGTAACAGAAGGCATTACAGGCCGTGTAGTTAATGAATATGTGCCTTCGGCCAGTAACTGGTTAAGATTGGGATGTTTTGACCCGTTAAAACCTTCGGAGCCAAAGCCATCAAGCCCTATAATAATTACTCTTTTTTGCGCGGAAACATTTACATTAAAAAATATTGCTGCCAGGAGCATAAAAGATACCAGGAATTTCATACTATGGTTTTAGGATTGACAAGATATGTTTTTTGTTACAACAAATCAGTTGTAGCATACAGAAATAAAAGAGGCTTGCTGATAAATTTTCTACTCATAGGGTAACAAATGCGTTATAGTGCTTATATAACACACAAATATTTCAAACTAAAAAATATTTATGGAAATCAAGTCATACTATGTTGGAACCAACAGGCAGCGGGCAGCAGAAAATTATCACAGAAGATGGATTTCGCTTGTGCCCAAAACACCAACCGCACAGGTGCAGAATATTGTAATTTATTTTTTTGTGCAGGAAACGATAATCAATGATACTGATATTGGTTATGTAACGCCATCAACTACCAAATTTGTTGTTGCGTATGCGAATATTTCAGATTTTGAAGATATGTACAGAATTCTTCAAAGTGAAAAACCAGTGCATTTTAACTGGTATGCAGACAGCGCTAATAAAGTGCAATGGTTCCAGATTTCAACAAACGAAGAAACACTTGGTGAAGGACCGAGAGACTTCAGTTAAATATATTTTGGATGCAAAACGGGGTTGGATTGAAGCGGCAATTAATTTTGCCGCTTTTTATTCCCTGCCCTTCAGAGCAGGGCTATTGATAAAATGGCATTAGTAACTATTTGTTTGCGCCATTTTCCAAACCTGTACTTTTTTAGCTGATACTTTTTCTCCTTTGCTGAAAATTTTAATTCCTGTACTTTCAGCCAGCTTAGGGTATACTACCTGAGTAATACATTGCCGGCCATTTGCAAATACTTCAATAACTGACCGGTCAATAAAAATATCCAGCAATAATTTTTCTCCCGGCTTTAATTCAAACGGCGCTGATTGCTCAGATACTTTTTCCGGGAATCCGTCTGCTGGTTTTCCAAAAATAGCATTGGCCGGCATCATAACCGGTCCGTTAACAGACGACTTTATAAAATTGATAGTGATATTCTTTTTTAGCGGATCATAGCTGATTAGAGTTTCTTCCCTGTCATCCGGTGAGCAAAATACCTTTACGCCGTAGGCAGATCTGTTTCCCCCTTCCAACTCCATTTTTATCTCCAGCGAAGTACCTGATGCTTTAAGCGTCTTTTCGCTATCTGGCGATACAACAATATTTTCTTCTCTTATCTCACTGGTACGTATAGCCGAGATTTCGGCGGGAGGATTGATCTGCAGTATATTGTTTTTATCAAGAGATAGTACGCGCGGCAGGCTCATAATGCCGGACCAACCATAATCTTTAAAACCGGCGGGTTTTCTTTCCAATATCCAGCCCCAGATAATATTTCTTCCTTTATCATCCTTTAATTGTTCCGGCGCAAAAAAAGTACCACCTGGCCAATTCATTCTTTCATGTTGTTCTATTGTGTAATGATCATTAGCAAAATTTCCTATAAAATACTGAGCACCTATATTATGACTAATGAATAAAAGCATTGACTTTTCTCCAATTGAAAAAAAATCCGGGCAGGAAAGATCTTCACTATCATATAAATATTTTTTATTGCCATCCAGCAGCCGCCCTAAATGCTGCCATGTATACATATCCTTTGATTTAAAAAGCGCAGGATTTTTTCCCCCCGAGATCTGGTAATAGTATCGGGCTTTAGCATCATACCACCCTTCAGGATCCCAGGCTGAATATTCCGCTTTGTTGTTCAGCGGATCTTTAATATTGGGTGTTTTTAATACCGGGTTACCTTCAAATTTTTTCCAGACTTTTAAATCATCATCATTCGAGTAGGCCACCATGTTTGCATTAGCGCCTTCGCCATGATACATAATATGGGGTACGCCTTCCTTTGATAAAAAAGTGCCGCCGCTGAAAATGCCTTTTTCCAGGTCTCCGTCTTTTATATCAAGCATATCAGGGTACAATGACCAATGCAGGAGATCTGTAGATACGGCTTGCCCCCAAACATGCTCGTATTTTCCGTTGCGCAATTTCTGGTATATATACCCGAGATGATATTTGCCTTTCCAGTAAATAGCGCCGTTCGGATCAAAGGGCATAGCATGGCCTTCAGGTGCCACAAAATGGTATATAGGCCGGTGAGGGTCAGACTGCATTAATATTCTAAGTTCACGGGTGTTATTGATGAGCGCTGGGATATCTTTTTTATCTGTATCCTGGGCGCAGGAAAAACAAACAAAACCCAGGAATAGTGTAAGGATCACTAAAAATTTCATACAGCTTATTTTGAGAGATAAATATAGTCAACTTAATAAAGAGTAAAATATGCTGTCAGGTATACTTACTTCTTAAAGATTATGTATTTTGGATTTATATAAAGATGATAACATTTACCGCCATCCTCCAGAAATTTGACGAGCACGGAGATAAAACCGGCTGGACTTATATTGAAGTTCCCGCGGATATAGCAGAAAAGCTGAATCCCGGCAATAAAAAAGCATTCAGGGTGAAGGGTAAATTGGATAGTTATGCTATACAGGGTGCAGGTTTAATACCAATGGGAGGCGGCAAATACCTTCTTGCTGTTAATGCTGCTATGCGAAAAGGTATTAAAAAGAATAAGGGCGCTATGGTAAAAGTGCAGTTAATGGTTGATAAGCCCTATGAGCTTTCAACAGAATTGCTCGATTGCCTTGCAGATGAACCTGCTGCGCTTACATTTTTTAAATCACTACCCAAAGCGCATCAAAATTATTTTTCCAAATGGATTGAAAGTGCCAAAACAGAAACCACCCGTGCAAAGCGTATAGCCATGACAGTGAGTGCCACCGCAAAAAAGTGGGGTTATCCGGAAATGATAAGATCTGCGAAGAAGGAAAAAGACAGTTAATGCTTTTCCTCTTGTGATAAAGTTTCTTCAATTATATTTGACGAATTATTAACAGAATGAATAAGCAGTGAGCTTTGAACAATCGGCACCGGAGCTATATAAGTAAACCGGGTGAAGGGTAAAATGCTTTGCTGATAGCCGACAGCTCATAGCTGATCACCATTCACTATGAACGTACTTGAACAATTTAAAAAGATCACCACTTTTATTTTTGATGTTGATGGCGTAATGACGGATGGCAGCATTGGGATAGTGCCGGGGCTTGAATATATACGCACGATGAACACCAAAGACGGGTATGTTTTGCAACTGGCTGTACAAAAAGGGTACCGTGTTGTAGTGATAACAGGCGGTAATGTACCACCGGTTGTAGAGCGTATGAACAGCCTGGGCATTACTGATGTGTTTCACCGGGTAAAAAGTAAAATAGAAATATATAACCGCTATACAAGCGATAATATGTTAAATGGGGCAGAAATCCTTTACATGGGTGATGATATACCGGATTATGAAGTAATGCAGGTTGTGGGATTAGCTTGTTGCCCTGCGGATGCGGTGCAGGAAATAAAGGGCATTTCACATTATATTTCGCCATTGCCGGGAGGTAAAGGCTGTGTTAGAGATGTAATAGAAAAAGTATTAAAACTGAACGGGCATTGGGAACTGAATACAGAAATAAAAAGCATCTGATCGCTAAAAACTCCTTTTGCACTCTCATATACTTCCTTATCTTTAAATAATTATTAAATGTTTGCCTGATGGCTGCACGTACCGACCAGTTTGTAAGCCCTGATTACCTGTTGCTCGATGATTTACTTTCGGAAGAACAGATCATGATCAGGGAAACGGTAAGGAGTTATGTAAAAAAAGAAATTTCTCCCATTATAGAAGATTACGCTCAAAAAGCTGAATTTCCTCAACAGATAGTAAAGCAGATGGGTGAACTGGGTTGCTTTGGCCCAACAATTCCGCAGCAATATGGAGGGGGGGGATTGGATTATATCAGCTATGGATTAATGATGCAGGAACTGGAGCGCGGCGACAGTGGCGTGCGTTCAACCGCCTCTGTGCAGGGCAGCCTGGTAATGTATCCTATTTATGAATATGGCAGCGAAGAGCAGCGCAATAAGTATCTTCCAAAACTTGCAAGCGGCGAATGGCTCGGTTGTTTTGGATTAACGGAACCGGATCATGGTTCTAACCCCGCCGGTATGCTTACCAATATTAAGGATGCAGGCGACCACGTAATATTGAACGGCGCCAAAATGTGGATCAGCAACGCGCCTTATGCGCAGGTTGCAGTTGTTTGGGCAAAGGATGAAAATGATGATATACGCGGGCTGATACTGGAAAGGGGAATGGAAGGTTTCAGCACACCAGCAACGCATGGCAAATGGAGCTTGCGGGCTTCTGCCACCGGTGAGCTTGTATTTGATAATGTAAAAGTTCCCAAAACTAATATACTGCCTAACGTAAAAGGCTTAAAAGGCCCCTTGGGATGTTTAACCAAAGCCCGGTTTGGTATTGCCTGGGGAACAATTGGCGCGGCAATGGATTGCTATGATACCGCGCTGAGATATGCAAAAGAAAGAATTCAGTTTGACAGGCCGATAGGAGGTTTTCAGTTGCAGCAAAAAAAGCTGGCTGAAATGATCACTGAAATAAGCAAAGCCCAATTATTGAACTGGCGTGTTGCCGTTTTAATGAATGAAGGCAAAGTTACTCCTCAGCAGGTAAGCATGGCTAAACGAAACGGCTGCGAAGTGGCTTCCAATATTTGCAGGGCTGCCCGGCAAATGCTTGGCGGTATGGGCATTACCGGTGAGTATTCCGTTATGCGCCACATGATGAACTTAGAAAGTGTAATAACCTACGAAGGCACTCACGATATACATTTATTGATTACTGGAATGGATATTACCGGGTTGAATGCTTTTAAATAACTGTTTCAGCCACGAATTCATTTCATTATTTATAAGTTTGAAAGATTAGTTACAAACCCGACAGCATGAGGATTTTTCTTTTGGGGTACATGGGAGCCGGAAAAACGTATTGGGGTAAGCTATGGGCTGCCAGGCATGGCATGGATTTTTTCGATCTTGATCATGAAATTGAGCAAAATGCGGGAATGACCATCAGGGAAATGTTTGAAAAACATGGAGAAAGTTTTTTCAGGGAAAAGGAGAAAGAAGCATTGCATCAATTTGAAAATAGAAATGACTTTATTCTCTCTACCGGAGGAGGAACACCTTGTTTTTTTGATAATATACAATGGATGAATGACAAAGGAATTACGATTTATTTAAATGCATCCATTCAGGTAATAGCAGAAAGATTACTTAAAGAAAAAGATCACCGCCCTCTTATTAAAAATCTTACAAATGAGGAGCTTATACCATTCATAGAGAACAATATAAATAAGCGAAATAAGTTTTATACACAATCAGGTGTAATTCTGAACACAGAAGCGATTGCAGAAGATACATTTGAACAAATAATGAGAAAGTATGTCTAAACGTTTTATTCAATATGCAGCCCTGCTTGGCGCTTTAAGTGTAGCGCTGGGTGCATTTGGCGCTCACAGCCTTAAAAAGCTGATAGATGAAAATGCGCTTTCAACCTTTGAAACAGGAGTGCGGTACCAGTTTTATCACACATTTGCTTTATTGTCAGTTGGTATTTTATATCGCCGCATGCCAACCAAACTTATGGAGTGGGCAGGCATTTTATTTATTTCAGGTATAATATTGTTTTGTGGTTCGCTATATGTGCTTACATTTTTACAGGCTGTTGAAAATGTAGGTTTAAAAGGAATTGGTGCTGTTACCCCGCTTGGGGGCGTTTGTTTCATAGCCGGATGGATATGTCTTTTTATACAGGCGCTCAAACCAAGCACGCATACGCACAGGAGAGAAAAATCCTCATCTTCTTCGGATTGATTTTTCTATAAGGCAACTTTCAATATAACTGAAGTACCGTTGTGATTTTGTATATACAATTCTCCAAGTATTGTTTCCATTCTTTTTTTGATATGTACAAACCTGTTGTCATTCAGCAATATTTCATCATGCATGCGTGTACCATTATCTTTTACGGTTATAGTGAGATTTTGATTGATATTGATATCAATAATTACAGTATTGGCATTAGTGTGATTTAATATATTATTCAGCGCCTCTTTTATTGATAAAAAAATATTCCTTCTTTTTATTCCCGTCATTTCAACTGCCGGAATTTGTTCCGGCGCAGTTACTTCACATAGAATATTGGTATTTTCAAAAAAATCCGAAGCATAACTTTTGATATAAGCAATTAGATTAGAAAGTGTATCATTTACAGGACTCATGCTCCATATAATAGCATTCATTTTACTTAAAAGATCGTTGGCTGATGCGGATATCTTTTCTATCTCCGGCATGTCTTCTCTGTATGTTCTTTGTTTTGCCAGTTCACTCATCAGGCGTATCGCTGTCATGCCACCACCCAATTCATCGTGCATATCTGCAGAAATCCGGTTTCTTTCTTCCTGTCTTGCCTGTATAATAGCAAGTTGTTTCTCAAAATCCCTTTTATCATTTTCGTGGTTAACCGCATCTTCAGTTTTTACCCTGTTTATCAGTTCCATCCTGCTTTTATATGTTAAACCCAGCAGAAAAAAAGCAAGCTCGCCTACCAGTCCCATTTCATAATAAAATAATGCGTGGGAGAAAATAGTAGATTGTTGTACCGGAGAAATGATGATGGTAAGCGAAATAAAACCAAATACAATAACACATATATTTCCCCACATAATATAATTAATAAGCTTACTTTTTTCTTTAAACCCAAAACCAATAAAAAATAAACCTATTGCAAGAATTACATATTTTATTACCATTTCCATTATAGAAAGCCCTGCAATATCATCTGTAAGAAAATAAGTAAACGTATAAGCAAAAGCGGAAATGATTGCTAATATCTCAATACAATTCAGCACAAGTGCTAATAACTTATTGGTTTGTTTATTTATATCCAGAAAATATTTTAAAAAGTAAACATAGAAAACAATACCCCCCAATAACAATGTAAAGTCCAGATATTCCTCAAAAAAATAGTTAAAGTCAGAGGTGTCTAAGTATAGATATGTTTTGCCAAACAATATAGTTGCGTTAAATAACGTATACAGGCAATAGAATAAAAACTCTTTTTTGCCTGTTACAATGAAATTAGCGAATGAAAAGATGATCATCATTCCTAAAATGCCTACAATTATGTAAGTAAGAATGCTGATTTGGTTATTATCTTCGCGCACACGTGCTGCATGAGCGGAAAGAAAAGCAGGATTTATTAATTCGGGGCGGAAAGTGTTTACCTGGATTCTTACAGGCTGAAGCTGTATATAATAATAACTGCTTTCTTTGGGTTGCAGTACTATACCTCTGTAACTGTCTTCAAATTTAAAATCAGGCTTTCTTTCAGCCAGGCTCTGTACATTACTCCCAATTTTAGTGGGTTGCCTGAACAAAAAAACGGATTTAAAATAATACCCTGGATAAAAAAAAACTTCTATAACCGTGTCGGAAGAGTTGGAAAAAAGGGCTTTAATATATATGTTGGAGGAATTGGCATTACCACGCAACTTGCCTGATGCAGGTAATAGCTCTTCCATATTTTTGTAGGAAAGCAGGGAAATATCGTTGGGGTTTAAAATAGGCGTATTGCTGGTTGCTATCTCAAACTGCCGGGGAGATAATAGCATTTCTGTTTGGATAGAAACTACATTTACTTCACTTTTGGTGAAAAAATGATACTGACTTTTTGCATTTTTAAAAAGTAGTATGCAAATAAGCAGGGAGGCTAGCCATTTATACTGAAAGATTTGTTTTAGAAGCATCGCTTTCCAAAAATAACAATTTTAGCTTTTTGTGAGCAAATACATCCGACTAAAAGGAATGCCACAGGCTAATCATCTTATCTTTGTATATCTTTAACTATAGGTTTGAAGTTACATGGCTAATAAACTTAAAAACAAGAAGTCCAAAACCCCCGATCCTGAAAAGCTTGCCGTTGATAAAGAAGAAAAAGTAAAGGTGAAGGAAATAGTAAAAGATGAACGGACCTATAAAATTGTAGGAAGTATTCTTTTGCTTACCGCTTTTTTTCTTTTCATAGCATTTACATCTTATATTTTTACCTGGCGGCAGGACCAGGATAAAGTTTTAAAAGGGTTTTCTTCATTTTTATTTGGAGATAATGTTAAAGCTGCCAACTTACTTGGCAGGATAGGAGCTTATGTATCGCATATCTTTTTTTATAAAGGATTTGGTTTGTCTTCCTATCTTTTTTGTACTTTCTTTTTTATTGTTGGCGCTAATCTTTTATTTGAAAAGAAAATCTTTTCTGCCTGGAGAAACTTTAGATATATAGTTGTAGGGCTGATATTCTTCAGCACAACGCTTGCCTTTATTGCAGGGGGAAGCCAGTTTGCCTGGGGCGGAGAAATTGGCAATATTACCAGTGAATGGTTAAGCGGTTTGTTAGGCAAGGTGGGCACCGCCGCGCTTTTACTGGTAGCCGGGTTTTGTTATTTTATATGGCGGTTTAACCCGGTATTTTCCGTTCCCAAATATGGTAATAAATTGTTTGGCAAAAAGGAAAAAGAAACTTTTATCCCGGTTGATAATTCTTTTAGCGATGAAGCTAAGCTCTTTGTTGAAGAAGGTGTAAATCGTGGTAAATCCAATGGATTAAAACATCATGGTGGTGTAGTAGTTATACCTCCGGCAGTTGAAGAAGAGGATGAAGTGCTTGAATTAATAGAGAAAGACGGTACGGTAAAAACAGATGTGCCCCTTGCTATAACAGATTTGCAGGATGAAAAAGCAAAACGCCAGCCCGGAAAAAATAAAAAAGATAATAAAGAACCTGAATTGCAAATAAATACTGTAAGTGATGAAGAAGGGGAAGCGGAAGAAACTGAAGAAGCGGCAGCATTTGATGAACCTGTTGTTAAAGTAGAAAATCTGCCTCCTTATGATCCTATTCTTGATTTGCGGGATTATAAATATCCTTCGCTAGACCTGCTTGAAACGCACGGTAGTGAAAGGATAGTACTTGATTCAGCAGAGCTTGAGGCCAACAAGAGCCAGATCATCAGCACACTTAAAAACTACGATATAGATATACGCCAGATTTTTGCTACGGTAGGGCCCACCGTTACCTTATATGAAATTGTACCTGCTGCGGGTGTGCGCATCTCCCGTATTAAAAACCTGGAAGATGATATAGCGCTTAGCCTTGCAGCATTGGGCATACGTATTATAGCTCCTATTCCCGGAAAAGGAACAATAGGTATAGAAGTGCCGAATGTTAAGAAGACAATTGTAAGCATGAAAGGCTTGTTGTCTTCAGATAAGTTTCAGCAAAATAAATTTTCACTTCCTATAGCTTTAGGAAAAAAGATAGATAACGAACATTTTATTGTTGACCTTGCTACCATGCCTCACTTGCTGATGGCGGGTGCTACAGGACAGGGTAAATCTGTTGGTATTAATGCTATACTCGTTTCATTGCTTTATAAAAAACATCCGTCACAGTTAAAACTGGTGATGGTGGATCCCAAAAAGGTGGAGCTGAGCCTATACCGGATGATTGAAAAACATTTCCTGGCAAAGCTTCCCGGTGAAGAAGAATCTATTATTACAGATACCAAAAAGGTGGTGCATACGCTGAATGCGTTGTGCATTGAAATGGATAACCGTTACGATTTATTAAAGGAAGCAGGTTGCAGAAATATAAGAGAGTATAATGAAAAGTTTATTGCCCGCAGACTGAATCCTGAAAAAGGACATCAATTCCTGCCATTTATTGTATTGGTAATTGATGAGTTTGCGGACTTGATCATGACTGCAGGCAAAGAAATTGAAATGCCTATAGCAAGACTGGCGCAGCTGGCAAGAGCTGTAGGTATACATTTGATCATTGCCACACAGCGACCATCTGTAAATATTATTACCGGTACTATTAAAGCAAACTTTCCTGCCCGTGTAGCATTCAAAGTATCTTCAAAAATAGACTCAAGAACAATTTTAGATACAGGTGGCGCAGAGCAACTCATTGGTAGAGGGGATATGCTTGTATCGTATAACGGCGAAGTTACAAGAGTGCAATGTGCCTTTGTAGATACCCCCGAGGTAGAACAAATTGTGGATTTTATCAGCGATCAGAGAGGTTACCCGCAACCGTTTTTCCTTCCGGAATACGTGGATGAAAAAGAATTGGAAAAAGGAGATTTTGATTCAGGCAACCGCGATCCGCTTTTTGAAGATGCAGCGCGACTGATTGTACAAAGCCAGATAGGGTCAACCTCATTATTACAGCGCCGCATGAAATTAGGATATAACCGTGCAGGCAGGTTAATGGATCAATTGGAGGCAGCAGGTATTGTGGGTGCAAACCAGGGAAGTAAAGCAAGAGACGTAATATTTAAAACAGAGGCAGAGTTGGAAGAGTTTTTGCAAGCCTTGTAATATCAGGCTTTAATATTCGTCATTAAACCTTTTAGTATTTTAATACGTCTTAATAAACAATCGGCATACTTAAATTATAACAATGAAAAATTTATTAGTGATCGCGTTTTTTTTGTCCTTCAGTGCCTTATCATCATTCTCACAAAATGCTTCTAACAGCTTGGGAACCAGTGATCCGGATGCAAAAAAAATATTGGATGCGGTTACTGCAAAATTTAAATCATACAGCTCTGTTAAAGCAGCTTTTCAATTGCAGATAGAAAATTCAGCTGGTAAAGTGCAGGGAACAAAGAAGGGCACGGCTTATATGAAAGCAAATCAATACAAACTTGAATTAAATGACCAGGAAATTTTTTGTAACGGCAAAAACATCTGGACTTATGATAAAAGTAGCAATGAAGTACAGCTGAGTAAATTCGACCCCAATGGCAATAACTTTACGCCACAAAAAATATTCGCTAATTTTTACGATAAAGATTTTTTATATAAGCTGAATGGAGAAAAAAAAGAAGGTGGTAAAACTTTGCAGGAAATAGAACTTACGCCTACTGATAAGAATAAAGCCTTCTTTAAAATACTGGCTTATGTAGATAAAGCTTCAAAGAATATTGTATCTACAAAAGTATTTGAGAAAAATGGTAACAGGTATACTTACTCAGTTACTTCATTTACGCCTAATGCTAAAATAGCTGATACTACTTTTGTATTTGATGCAAAAAAATATCCGGGAGTTGAGGTGATAGATTTGCAGTAGGAGTATAAGCAAACAGCTATTAAAATCTGAAACATAAGATTTGCCGGGCTGAATGACAGCGCTGCAAACACCTGTAAGTTTATACCGCCATAGCTCAAAACTACCCACAGATCAAAACCTGTAGCCGCAAGTCCTAATCTGCCAGCTATTCCCCCCACCTATACGTTTTTATCCGGAACCCGCACAAGTCAAGGATCCTGTCTGTAACTGTTGCGGCAATATCTTCCGGTGTTTGAGGTTTGCTGTAAAAAGATGGTGTTGCAGAACAAATAATTCCTCCTGCAAGCGTAACAGTTTCCATATTACGGATATGGATGAGGTTATAGGGCGTATCTCTTATTACGCAAACCAGTTTTCTCCTTTCTTTTAAAATTACATCAGCGGCGCGGGTAATCAGGTCGTTGGATACTCCGGTGGCTATGCGGCCTAATGTGCCCATTGAACAGGGAACAATTACCATGGTATCATATTGCCCTGAGCCCGACGCAAAAGGAGCGTTAAAATCGTTCTTTAAATAGATATCAAATGGATAATTATTATAATTTTCGTTTCCTAATTCCGTTTTCCATACAGTTTTGGCGTTATCTGTAATAACTATTGCAAGCGATTGCCACTGATCTTTAATAACTGATAATTTATCAAGCAATTGTCTGGCATATATTGAACCGCTTGCACCGGTTATTGCAATAACTATTTTTCTGTTCAACTGTTTTTATTTTTGTAATAATATGATAAAGGTGCAAATATCAGGCATTTTATTGGTGTTGTACGCGGTACTGCAATTGCAGGGAGATGGCTTTGCGCGGTTAGATGACACTAATACTCCATTGTGTAGTACACTGTATAAGCAGGAATTGAACTGGCTAAGCCTTGATGAAGCAGCAGCGAAAATGAAAGAAAGAAAGAAGCCGGTGCTTATCGATCTGTATACCAACTGGTGTGGCTGGTGCAAGGTAATGGATAAAAAAACTTATTCAAACCCGGATGTAATTAAATACATTGAAGAAAATTTTTACCCGGTAAAAATAGACGCAGAAACAAGAAATTCCTTAAGCTGGAAGAATAAATTGTATAACTATAATGCTCAGTATAAAATAAATTCATTCGCACTATATCTTACTGGCGGCCAACTTTCTTTTCCAACCACTATCATATTAGTTGATGATGAAACGGCTCCCCAGGCTATTCCCGGCTATTTAAAAGTACCTGATATGGAATTAATACTGCGATATTTTGGCGATGGTCATTTTGGAAAAACACCATTTGAAAGCTACCGGAATGCTTTTTCAGCTACCTGGAAATAATT
Source organism: Agriterribacter sp. (assembly GCA_047601125.1). Classification (GTDB taxonomy): domain Bacteria; phylum Bacteroidota; class Bacteroidia; order Chitinophagales; family Chitinophagaceae; genus Agriterribacter. The sequence continues at coordinate 259,431 of JASGJY010000001.1, forward strand.
TTTTCGGGCTTAAACAATATATAGATTACTGCACCCGTTATAGACCCGGTTTTTCATAGGATATTGGATTTAAAACGGGGCAGGATTTCTATCCAGCCCTTTTTTTATATACACTCCTAAATGATATATTCCCGTTTTCCTTCAGGCAACTCAATGTTCCACCATTATTTATTGTTGTTTTATTTAATGTAAAAAAAATTGTCACAAAATTAAATAGGCAGATGCAACGCTTTTTAATAAAGCATTGTCTTATGAATGGTTTTTCATAGGATATTGGATTTAGAAACGGGCAGGATGTCTATCCAGCCCTTTTTTATTGTACCTATTTGTATTTCTTTTTTGTATATCCCTCAAAATATTATACATATTTTTTAATATAATGCAAACGTGTGCGAAAATTTTAAATTCTTTGCAACGTTTTGCTTTAAACAGTGGTCTATTATTTGGTTTTTCATAGGATATTGGATTTAGAAACGGGGCAGGATTTCCATCCAGCCTCTTTTTTTTATTTCTTCTTAGCTGCATATTTTTCTTTTGTTGCATTTTTTCCCCAATATGTTTAAAAAACTTTAAGTATTCAGTTCAAAATTCAAAAAAGCATTTTAATTTCGGTTTTTCATAGGATAAGGTTTAATGGTTAACGGTTAAAAGATTAGAAGCCCCCTTCGTTTTATGCGAAGGGGTTTTTCTTTGTGTATTTTGAAACACCAGGTTATATGGCTAACGACCTCTTATACTATATTGCATTAACCGGGGTTCCGCAAATTGGAGATGTACAAATGCGGGAACTTCTTCAGCATTTTGACTCGGCAAAAGATGTATTTCTCGCTAAAAAAAATCACCTGGAAAAAATTCCGGGTATAGGAAGTATAAGAGCCCAAAACATTAAAGCTTTTAAAGATTTTTCGAGAGCAGAAGAAGAAATAGCTTTTGCTGAAAAGTATAAAATACAGGTGCTTACTCCCGGTAATATTAATTACCCCCGGCGATTACTTAATTGTTATGATGCTCCTTCGGTATTATATTATAAAGGAGTGGCTGATTTGAATATGGATAAAGTAGTATCGGTAATCGGAAGCCGCACACATACGGATTATGGAAGGGAAATGACCAATCGCATAATTGAAGAGCTTTCCGAACACCGGGTGCTGGTAGTAAGTGGATTGGCTTATGGTATAGATGCCATTGCACATAAAACTGCGCTAAAAAATTTATTGCCCACTATAGGTATACTTGCCCATGGTTTAGACAGGATATATCCTTCTGCCCATAGTTCCCTGGCAAAAGAAATGATAAGGGAAGGCGGTATACTCAGCGATTTTATGTCGGGCACCAAACCCGATAAGCAAAATTTTCCTAAGCGAAACAGGATTGTTGCAGGAATGGCGGATGCAACAATAGTTATTGAAACCAGCCTTCAGGGTGGAAGTATGATCACCGCAGAGTTAGCAGGAAATTATAATAAAGATGTTTTTGCCGTTCCCGGTAAAGCTACAGATGCTAAAAGTGCCGGATGTAATTATCTTATAAGGAGTAATAAGGCTGCTTTAATTACTTCAGGAAAGGATATTATTGAATTTATGAACTGGGATACCCGGACATCACTAAAAAAAATAAAGCAGACAATATTATTTGCCGAACTAACACCTGAACAATCAGCTATTACCGAACTATTAAGTAAAAAAGATGCGGTTCATATAGATGAGATCAACCTTAACTGCAATTTTAGCAGTAGTATTATAGCGGCCGCCATCCTGAACCTTGAGTTGCAGGGATTGATTGCCAGTCTTCCTGGTAAATTATACAAACTTAACTGAGTAAAATTTGGAAGCTATTTATCTGCTATGCTATCTTTGCACATGGCAACAATAATTAATTCTTCCAAAGACAAATTTCCCTCAAAATTTTTTGGCGAAGGTTTAACCTTCGATGATGTGTTACTGGTTCCGGCATATTCCGAGATTTTGCCGCGTGAAGTTTCCATAGCTACAAAACTTACAAAAAACATAACGCTGAATATTCCAATGCTTTCTGCGGCAATGGATACTGTTACCGAAGCCAATCTTGCTATTGCACTCGCAAGGGAGGGTGGCATAGGTATTCTTCATAAAAATATGACCATTGAAAAACAGGCGGAACAGGTTAGAAAGGTAAAGCGCAGTGAAAGCGGTTTAATATTAGATCCTGTAACACTGCATGAAAATGCTACCATTGGTGACGCATTAAAATTGATGAGAGAAAACAGGATTGGCGGCATCCCGATCGTAGATGACAAAAAGAAGCTTGTTGGTATTTTAACCAACCGCGATCTGAGATTTGAAACTTCTGTTACCAAAAAGGTAAGCGAAGTAATGACAAAAGAAAATTTGATCACCGCGCCTGAAGGTACTGATCTCAAAAAAGCAAAAACCATATTAAGTCAGTATAAAATTGAAAAACTACCGGTTGTTGATAAACGTGGTTATCTTGTAGGCTTAATTACTTATCGTGATATTCTTCAGCTGCAGAGCCACCCTAATGCTGTTAAAGATAATTTTGGGAGATTAATTGCAGGCGCTGCGCTTGGTATAACCGCTGATCTGCTTGAGCGTGCTGCTGCCTTGCAGCAAATAGGGGTTGATATAGTTTGTCTTGACAGCGCACACGGGCATACACGTGGTGTTATAGAATCTTTGAAAAAATTAAAAAAGAATTTTAAAAAGCTGGAAGTAATAGCGGGCAATATAGGAACGGCTGCCGGTGCTAAAGCATTGGCGGAAGCCGGGGCAGATGCGGTAAAAGTAGGTATTGGCCCGGGTTCAATATGTACAACAAGAATCGTTGCCGGTGCAGGAGTACCTCAAATTACAGCCATTATGGAAGCCGCTTCTGTACTGCATAAAAAGAATATTCCACTTATTGCAGACGGAGGCATAAGATATACCGGTGATATGGTAAAAGCGCTGGCAGCAGGCGCCAATGCTGTAATGATGGGCGGTGTGTTTGCCGGAACAGAAGAAAGCCCTGGTGAAACTATCATTTACGAAGGAAGAAAATTCAAGCAATACAGGGGCATGGGGTCGCTTGGCGCTATGAGCCAGGGAAGCGGTGACCGTTATTTCCAGGATGTGGAAGAAGATATTAAAAAATATGTGCCCGAAGGTATAGAAGGACGGGTTGCTTTTAAAGGCAGCCTTAGTGAAATCATATATCAATATACTGGTGGTCTTCGTTCGGGTATGGGTTATTGCGGGGCTGCTGATATTGCGGCGTTACAAAAAGCACAGTTTATAAAAATTACCAATGCCGGCATGAGGGAAAGCCATGCGCATGATATAGAAATTACCAAAGAAGCACCTAATTATACTCGTTAAAAGTAATTGCAGGTTTCAGGTTTGCTCATCTGAAACAGTTTTTTGGTTTAAACACCTGCAGCCTGCAACTTCTGATTTACAATTTCTCTTTCCAAAAAATTATTGTGCAGGTTGAGTATACCAGTTTAAAAGCCCATCTCCTTAGTGTTAATGGGCATGATAAACATAGATCACTATAAAAGACTTACTGAGGATGAGCTTGCTGCTGATGAATATTTTCAGCAATGGGTGCTTTCGCCCAATGAGGAAAATAATATTTTCTTCACTTCATTTATTACAGATTTCCCGGAAGAAGAAAAAAAAATAATTAATGCCGGCAGGTTAGTACAGGAGCTTGGTAATAAAAATGCACATATTCCTGAATTAAATTCACGTGAAAAAGCCTTTCTTAAATCCATTATTTACCGTGAACTGGGGTTTTCCGATCCGGTAGAGATACCGGCACAAAAGGAAATAGTTAATAAGTGGGGATGGGTGTCATTGGCAGCAGCAAGTTTTTTTTTAATAATACTGGTAGTCGTATTGCTGCCTAACCAGAAAAAACAACCATTACCGGTAACACATGTTGTAAGCACAGCGCCAAAGCAAATCAAAGAAGTTGTTTTACCAGATAGTTCTGTTGTAATATTAAACGGTGCATCCTCCATTAGTTTTAACAGCAACTTTTCAAGTGCTGCTGTAAGAGAAGTTATACTGCAAGGAAATGCTTTTTTTACTGTAAAAAGAAAACTTGCCAACACGCCTTTCATTGTGCATGCCAATGAACTTGATATATATGTAACCGGCACAGCGTTTAATGTTAATGCGCGTTCAAAACAAACAGATATTGTACTTGCCAGTGGTAAAGTAGACGTTACTTTAAAAAGCGATAAAACAAAGTCGGCAAGCATAGTAGCCGGGCAGATGGTACAACTCGATACTTTACATGAAACGCTTGTGACCAATAATGCAAATATTGAATTATATACTTCGGCATGGCAGAACAAAGAATGGCATTTTGAAGAAACAACATTAAAAACCGTAGCTGATTTTATTAAGGAATATTACGGAATGGATGTGGCTTTTGAGAAAGAAGAACTAAAGCAACTCACTATTACCGCTGTTGTTTCAGTAAACGATTTCTCAACCCTGGTAAGCATTCTTGAAAAAACTTTGAATATACACATACACACGAAAAACCAGCAATTAATCATTTATTAAACCCAATCAAAACAGTTATGAAAAGAAGACAATCTTTTTCAAAACACTGCTTATCAGCATTACTGTCAGCACTGATACTGCTTGCAAACGCTACAGTAATCAAGGCACAGGATAGCGAGTCTCTGAGCTCGAATATTCCTGACAAGACCAGTACTGTTAGCAATGCTAAAAGTACATCCCTGCAGGAATTTATGCAGGAGTTCAAAAAAGCATATGATAACATATATTATAGTTATCAGTCTAACACACTCAAATCAGTAAAGGTTTGGTACAATGAGTTAGATGCAAAAAAACAAACAAACCCTGATGCAGCGCTTGATGCTGTATTAACTCCGCGGCCTCCGGTTTGAAAAAGTAAAGGAGGTATATGTTATAAAAGTAAAGGAGTCCGTAGAACCAGGCGAAAAGAATGAAGCCGTACCCGCTTCGCCTGATAATACTGCTGTTGCGGATTTTCAGGTAAGGGGAAGGGTAAGTGATGCCAACGGACCCCTTGCAGGAGTAACTGTGACAGAAAAAGGAAAATCAAATGCCACTACTACAGATAGTGAGGGAAATTTTTCACTTAATGTAACAAATGGTAACGCTGTACTGGTGTTTACTTCTGTAAGTTTTAAAACAACTGAAGTAGCATTAGACGGCAGGAACATGGTAAGTGTTACACTGCAATCTACAGCACAGGAGCTTGAAGGCGTAGTGGTAACAGCGCTGGGAATTGCAAAGCCTAAAAAATCATTGGCATATTCAGTGGCTCAGGTAAAGTCTGATGATTTGGTAAAAGCTGCAAATCCAAGTTTAATGAAATCGCTTGATGGTAAGGTTAGTGGTGTAAACTTAACTAATCTCAGTAGCGATCCTATGTCATCTGTTTTGGTTAATATTCGTGGTACCACTGCTATTCCCACAAAATCAGATGCAAATGTATCTTTAAAAGGTCAACCGCTGTTTGTAATTGATGGAATACCGGTAGGTGCACAAACATTTACAAATAAAGATGGGGTTGATTTTGGTAATATTATTTCTCAGCTAAATCCTGAGGATATTGATAATATTACCATATTAAAAGGTGGAAGCGCAGGTGCATTGTATGGTGCAGATGGTGGAAATGGCGTTGTTATGATTACTACTAAATCAGGTAAAAATGCTAAAAGGGGATTAGGGGTGTCTTATTCTGTTTCATCGCTTTGGGATAGAGCCTATCAATTTATTGAAGAACAGCAGCAGTTTGGTCAGGGTGAGAGAGCTTTTGAATGGCAATATGATAATACAGATACCTGGGGTCCGGCATTAGATGGTAGCTATACTTCTAACTATTGGGATGTTAAGGAACAAGCCTGGAAAACAAAAGCTATGGTAAGTGCAAAGGAAAATAGGTTGAAAGAATATCTGCAGACAGGCAATACCACAACCAATAATATTAATGTGACCGGTAATTACGATAAAGGCTCTTTTCGTTTATCTCTCTCAAATATGGATAACAAAGGAGTAATGCCGAATACAAAAACTAATCAAAAGTCGATCACGTTAAATACGGAATATCGCTTAAGCGAAAAGATGCGTGTTTCTGTAAGTACAAGCTATATTCGTACCTATTCTCCTAACAAAGCAAATAGTACAGGTTCAAATAGTGTAATCAATAATCTTCTCTTTAATTTCCCTACTAATCTTCAGCCGCTTAGTGAAATGAGAAATTATTGGTTAGCCGGATTTGAAGGAATTCAACAAAATGGCGCAATTATGAAAACCAATGGAGTTGATGTTGATACAGATAATCCATGGTGGACCACTTATGAGAGAATTCATCGTTTCAGCCGTGATAACTACTTTGGAAAAATTCAGTTTGACTGGCAGCTAACGAAGGCATTGTCGTTATTGGCGCGCACAGGTATGGAAAGTGTAAATGAGAATTATGAATTAAGAGTGTCATGGGGTAAAACAGCAATGGCAAGCAAGTTTACTCAGGGTGACGGTGCATTTGTTTCTGGTTACAATAGATCACTTAGCGCAAATTCAGATTTGATTCTTACTTACAACAAAGAATTCGGTAAATTATCCGTTAATGCTTCTGTAGGAGGGAATTATGGTTACGGTAATAATGGAAGCCTTGAGAATGCTGCTAATAAATTAGCAACGCCAAATCTATTCACATTAGGAAATGCAATGCCTGGTCAGTTAGTAGTTAGTTCTTCCGGTTGGGGAGTAGGTCAAAATTACAGTGCATATGGAATGGCTACATTAGGATATGATAATAAAATATTTCTTGATGTAACCGGACGCAATGACTGGAAAGGAATATTACCTGAAGAGAAAATACATTATTTCTATCCTTCCGCTTCATTGAGCTGGGTAGTTTCTGAAACATTTAAATTGCCAGAATCAATTAATCTGCTTAAAGCCAGATTAGCATGGGCTGATGTTGGTAATGGGTTGACCCGCAGGCGCTCGGTAGATACCTATTCATATGATCCAAGTAACTGGGGCGCTGCTAAAACGGTTAGCATAAGTACTTCATTGGTGGATCCGGATATTAAAGCAATGCACTCGATTACACAGGAAGCGGGCGTTGACCTTTGGATGTTAAATAGCAGAATCAGATTTGATTTTACATATTTTATTAAAACACAGAAAGATCAGATCGATAATATCCCAACCGTGGAAGGAACAGGTTATTCTGGTATGCTTACGAATATTGGAGATGTAAAAAATAAAGGATACGAGTGGGGATTAGGATTAACGCCTGTAAAATCTAAAAATTTTAACTGGGATCTTAATTTCAGCTTTACACATTATAAAGCAACAATTGTAAAACTTTCCGACAAATTTGCTCCTAATGGTTATGTGTTTGCTGACTATGATGGAAAAACCAGGATCAGAATTGCAGTTGGAGAAGAAATCGGGAATATTTATGAACAAAACCCGATACTTAGGGTGAAGTCAGGAAAATATACCGGATTACCGTTGCTGGATAGTGAAGGAGGAGAGTTCCAGGTTTCAGGAGACGAACGCGATCGCGGTAAATTGGGGAACTTTAACCCGAATTATATTTTAGGAATAAATACAACATTAAGATATAAACAATTTGCATTGACTCTTGTTGGAAGTCTTCGCATGGGAGGCAAATATGTTTCAGTAAATCAACAGTATCTCGAGTCAAACGGACGTGCTAATACAACGCTTGGTTCTGGTGCAGACAATCCGTGGTGGAGTGGCGGCAGAACCGCTGAATTAGGCGGACATCCTTGGCCTGCTGCCGGATCAAGTGATTATGATGCTATTAATAATAACAATGATGATCAGCGTTCTGATTGGCAGGATGCAAGTTATGCTAAAGGTGTATTTATCAATCCTGATTTCACAGGCAGTACACCCACTGATGCGGATTATATTGTAAACGGAGCTGATCCTAATAATACATTTTATCAAATTCCTTACAATAGTTATGGAGATGTTATATGGGATTTTGCTGCAACAAGAGCATATGATGCTACAAATTTCAAATTGAGGGAAGTTGCACTCGCTTATACTCTTCCTCTATCTATAGCACGCCAGTTAAAGCTGAATAATATTACATTTTCATTCATAGGCAGAAATATGTTTCAGTGGAATAAATCAGGAAGACATGAAGACCCGGAATCTGCATTTACCGGAGTAGGCGCTAATCAGGGAGTGTTAAGAGCTACACTTCCAAGCATCCGCTCAATGGGATTCAAGCTTGCTGTGGAGTTTTAAATTCTTATCTGTGATTAAAAAAAACATTACAATATGAAATCTATAATAATAAAAACATATGTAGCTTTTTTACTGCTTGGTGTTGCATCATGTAGTAAAGATGCTTTGCGAAGTTATGATAGCGAACAGCAATTGAATGCTGTTGAGTCTGTTAATGATCCCTTTCTGTTATCGTCTGTAATTAAGCAAACAGTTCTTTTTTACCAGGGGTTGGGATACGATAATAGTAAACTTCCCGGAGCTGTTCAGTATATGGAACGCAATTTCCAGGGAGGTGATAACTATTATTCAGGATTTAAACAGCCTGCTACCGAATTATATTCTGCCGTAAACATTCTGAAAATTGTAAATGGCTCTATTGCGCTTACAGAAGAAAGAAGTTCATTAACCCACAAAGGAATATTTACAATTTTTCATGCTTTGCTATTTTCTTTCATGACGGATTATTATGGTGATATTTATTATTCTGAAGCATTAAAGGGGCGTGAGGGTATCTTGTATCCTAAATACGACAAGCAAGCTGATATTTACTCAGGACTGATAAAAGAACTAGAAGATGCTAATACAATGATAAGCCAGGGTACAGAAACAATTTCTCCAACTTATGATTTAATGTTTGGAGGTGATAAAGTGAAGTGGCAAAAATTTGCGAACTCTTTACGCTTGCGTTTATTGATGCGGGCATCTGCCAAAATCAGTGATGCCGGCGCTCAGATGGCTGCAATAATTGCTAATCCATCTGCAACACCTGTTTTTACAGATAAAGATGATAACGCAGCTATTCCATTTGTTGGACAAACTGCTGAAAATTCCTGGAAAGGAGGGTTAAATAATTGGCCCGATGATGAAGAATTTGATAAAAGAAGACCATGTAAAACGCTTGTTGATATGTTATATTCATATAATGACCCGCGTTTAAAAGTATGGATGGCACCAGTTGAAAAACCATGGATCAGCAATCCTGCACAAGATGGTGTTGAATTTCAAACAACAGATCCTAATGGATTTACTTACACTTCTGAATGGGAATATATTGACAGGTCCAAAGCTGCAATTGCCGCCCAGGTTGCTAATATACTTGACTCCAATAAAGTGTATGCAGGATTTGTAGCAGGTATGGTTGGCGATTTTAAATATGGAAATGGGCATTATAATACAGATGAAGGCGGAGTGGTAGGTAATTTTAAAGTTTCAAGATTTTCTAAATTATTCAGACAAAACAGCCACGCTCTTTTAAAAGCAATGATAATGAATAGTGATGAAGTGCAATTCATATTAGCAGAGGCTGCAGCAAAAGGTTTGATAACAGGTGATGCCGATGCATATTACAGAAAAGGTATTACATATTCTTTAGAACGTTGGGGAGTATCAGAAAGCGATATAACAAGCTATTTAGCGCAGTCTGCTATTGCTCTTCCTTCATCTACTGAGGAGAAATTGGCAAAAATCGCAGATCAGAAGTGGCTTGGTTTATTTTTTGTTTCTGCTGAAACATATCTTGATATACGTAGAACTAAGCTGCCCAATATTTTTAATAATGGCAGGCTCGGTAGTTATGAATTTCCGCTTCGGTTCCGCTACCCGGGTAATGAGTTAGGTCAAAATAAGGATGCTTATGATGCAGGTGTTGCAACACTTTCTCCTGCAGAAGATACTGAGTTTTCTAAAATGTGGTTGCTGCAATAGTGATTATATTATAATATAGATAAACCTGTGAGGCTTGCGGAATGTTGCCTCGCAGGTTTTATTTTTTATGAATATTTATAAGTGTTTTTTAAACTGTTTTATGTTGCGATCTTCTGTACTTTTTGTTTGTTTACTCCTGTTTTTTAAAAACGGTAAAGCACAATTAACCTACACTCCAACAAATGTTGCGGATATTCCTTTTGCACAAGAATATCACATACCTCATTTCCCTAACGGATTAAATGATGCAAACACCAGGAGCGTGGCAACAGATGATCTGTCAAACATCTGGATAGCAACATCAGAAGGCATCTTTAAAAAGAATATAAACACTTTAACCTGGGAAAAAATAACTGATGGACTGGAAGGCGGCCCGGCTTACACTGTATTATATAACCCCGCATCGGGCATTTGGGTGGGGACATGGAGAGGCATTTTTCATTATGAGCATAATGCTTTCAAAAAAATGGCGGACACGAAAGGTCCTATCTCTGTATTATGCACAGCAAAAGAAGGGATATATGCTTTCGGACCTAAAGATATATGGTTATGCACCGTTTCAGGATGCGCCGGCAAAGATATCCGCATCGCTAAATCTGTGCGCTCAGCAATTTCGGATGGAAATGAAGGGTTATGGATTGGAACAGATGTAGGGCTATACCATTATACTTCTGATTCACTGAAATATTTTTTTGATACCCTGCATTTGATCAGCGCTTATATAAAAGGAGTGATAATAAAAGGTAAAGATGTGTGGGCAGGAGGTTTGGGAGGCGTAACAATTTTAAGCGGCTGTAATAAAGTAAACACATTACAACCTGCTGACGGACTTTCTTCGCAGTATGTAAACTGCATGGCGGTTGCACCGGATAGTTCGGTATGGGTTGGCACAGATGCAGGCATTGTTCGTTTTCATAATGATGGAAGTAAATCGCTTCGTTTCAGCCGGAGGTGGCTGCTGAACGATAAAGTGAATCAAATCGTTTTTGATAAAGAAGGTACAGCCTGGGTCGCAACACAGGGAGGTGTAAGCGCCATTCATAGTAAACTGATAACACTTGCAGAAAAGGAAAAATATTTTTATGATGTTACCATGCAGCGTCATGTTCGTGAGCCGTGGATCGTAGGGCAATGTCGCTTACCCGATCCCAACGATGTAACAAAATGGGAGCCGGAGGATGATGATAATGATGGAGAATACGGCGGTAATTATCTTGCTATGGAATGTTTTCGCTATGCGGTAACAAAAAGCAATGATGCAAAGGATAAGGCTAAAAAGATGTTTGATTTTTTAAAGTTATTGCAGGAAATAACGGAAACCGATGGCTTTTTTGCACGTACGATTGTGCCTGCATCATGGGGTGATAATGTACATGATAAGAATGTAAAATATACGGTTAAGGAATTGGCCGAAGAACTGGTAAAAGAACCGCGTTTTAAACCGGTTGAAAATCGCTGGCGAAAATCAAAAGATGGTAAATGGTTATGGAAAGGTGATACCAGCAGCGATGAATGGTGCGGTCATATGATGGGCTATTTTTTTTATTATGAACTGGTAGCAGATAAAAAAGAAAAGCAGGTTGTAGCAAAGCATGTGGCAAAACTTGTTGATCATTTGATAAGGAACAATTTCAATATGATTGATACAGACGGTACGTATACCCGCTGGAGTGTGTGGAGCCCGGATAATCTTAATCGTGATCCTGAATGGATGCCTGACAGGAACCAAAATTCCATGGAAATGCTTACCTTTTTAAAGCTGGCATATTACATGACGGGCAATAATAAATACCAGCAACATTATCTGCGCCTGATTAATGAAGAACATTATTTAGAGAATATGAAAAAGATACGGCAGCAAAATCCTGCATGGTTTATTTATTTTGATGTAGTGCTGCAAATGTATTTATATCCCATTCTGCTGCATTGTGAAAAAGATTCTGAATTACTGAAGTTTTATCAATCCCATTTTGATAACTGGATGCTGGCGAGAAAGGATGACAAGAATCCGTTGATCAATTTCTTTTACAGTTATGCTGCAAATAAAAAGGCTGAATTGCCGGCATCAATTGAATTCTTAAAAGATACACCGCTTGATTTGGTTAACTGGGGTATTGATCACAGCAAAAGAGAAGATGTACAAATGGTTCGCGTGCCTGTGCTGGATGATTTACAGGTTAGCGAATTACCGCCTGCAAGTATACGTGCTACTGTACGTTGGGATAAAAATCCCTGGACTGCCATTAACGGCCAAACCAATACAGAAAGGGAACCTGTATTCTGGTTGCTGCCTTACTGGATGGGAAAGTATTTGAAAATGATTGAATAGCCGGGCTTCATATAGGCTGAACCTGATTTGTAATGCTTCTTTAATGCTGTTAACAGAATCTAAATATGCTCACCTTTACTGCGAGCCCGCCCGGAAGTTGATTATAGGAAAAGTCTTTTGTAGCTTCCTGAACTGAGATTACTTCTCCCGCCAAAGATTTGTGTAATTCAAGTTTTGATGTGAGCGGGATCGCAAAGGCGACCGGTAGATTCAGAAACTACAAACTTTGCCTTAGTGCTGACAGCAAAATACGAACACGCTCTCCGGTATTCGATATCTCCATAGGGTTATATTGCCTGACTAAGCATCATTATTTGTTGAGAGATTAAATATTATTATATAAATACGATAAAGCCGCTAACAAACCCGCGAAAAGCGTATTTAAAAAATTAACTGCGTTATTATTCAGGTAACCTTTTTTTTCCGCTGTGGCGCCTAAAACAGAGTCAAGAATATTGCCGGCTGTGCCGGCAATTATTATAATATATGAATAGATATTCCACCCATAAGTATAGCTATATATAACAGCTATCAGAATGCTGCCGTCTAATCCAAATAAAATACCTTCCATACTTACAACACCATTTAATCCCCGTTCATCTTTTTTGAGGGTAAGGATATTGTAATATTTTTTGCCGTAAACATTTCCCATCTCAGATGATACTGTATCAGCAATGGCCGAAGAAAAGCAGGCAGCAATAATTAGCACAGATAATGGATATGAAACAACATTTATTAAAAACAAAATTCCTGCTGACGCCGGCGCGCCGGCGTTGGCTAAAACCTGATTTGCTGTGCGTGTGCCACGCTTGTTTTCTGCTAACCCGTTTTTAAATTTTTGAGAAGACTTCCAGCTTGTAGCGATAATGGCGGCAATAAAAAATGTTGCCATTATAACAATACCTGTATAACCTGCTCCCGCAAATATTAATAATGCAAGTATACAACCTGTAAATGCTGCAACCCACGTGAGTTTTTTTAATATTGCAGATAATAAACCTCCGAAAAGAATTAGTATAATTAATACCTGCGGTTCATATACTGAACTCCACATTATTTTGCAAATAAGTTATTGTGTTACTTCAAAACTAAATGTACTTCTGCCAGCTTTTCCGTCCGGGGTAATACCTTCAATCACACCTATGTATTTCCCTTTCATATCACTGGTATAAAACTGCAATTGTGTTTCACCGCTTTTGCCGGTAATTACATCAGGGTTCCAGTATAAAAGATTTCTGAAATCAGCAAGCCGGCTTTTTCTTTGTTCTTCTGTATCGTAAGCCGGCATATAAAATTCTCTCTGCAATTGTATTCCGTCAAAATCTAAAATCACTGATCGCGGATCCATTTCAAACTCTTCCAGGTTCCCTTTGTAAGTAATAAAGTTTACAATGCCATCTAATACCAATGGGCCATAATAATACCGCCGAGTAACAACCTCTATTTTTCTTACTTTCAAAGGGTCATAACTCATTATTCTGTCTGCATCCTGCACAGGCACTCCATCTAGCAATAAAAGCGGGTTATCTCTGAACAGCCTTTTGTTCTGAATGTCATAAACAGTAAGCTTAAATTTACGATTAGCCCTGCTCACAATAACACCGGGAATATATTCACGTAATACTTCTTCCATGGTTGTAAACCGGGTATAATCATCAAGCATATAACGTTCATCCGGCTTTCCGTAAAATGTTGAAGTGTCAATATCCGGTAAATTATATTTCTTCAGCATATCAGCAGCGTATTTTCTCTGCAATTGCATATTAATGCTGCTTGTTTCCAAAGCATTTTTTAAACCGTGAGATATATTTAAATCCGCCAGTTTGTTTTCTGTGAATTTTCCCGAAAAAGGAGTATTGATCTCAATATTATAAAAATGTTTGTCAGTTTCCTGGGCTTGTAATACCAATTCACCCGGGCCTGCAATATTTTTTGTATAAAACTTTATATTACCATTCCTGTCTGACTGTGAAGAATAAAACTGTGTATACGAGCCGGGCACAGCACCGAATACAATTGCATCCTGCACAGGCCTTTTTGTAGCGCTGTCTATAATTTTTCCTGTTATTATTTGTCCTTCAAATTCCGGCAAAAATTCGAACAGCGGCTTTTTGTTTTGCTGAATATTATCCCACTTAAATCTTCTCCATCCATGCGTGAGCATGAGGTTATCTAATTGCCTGTTGGTTGCATCGTTTATATTATTGAAGTAGTATAACGGATCTTCAATATTACCCGCAAGATCAGCATTCAGCCATAAATAACTATATATATCTGTTGTTTTCTCCTTTTGTAAATCATCTGCCCTGTATACAGACAGAGACATATTTGCTGCTACGGATTTATTATCAGCATCAGTTGAAAGAATTTTTAAAGCTCCTTTTCTTCTTGTAGCATATTGATTTGCATCTAATGATAAGCCGATATTAAGTTTTTGAGCCGGGCGTTTAAAATATAATCTTTCACAAACAGGCCTGCGTTCATTATTGAATATGGTAAAATGCGTTATGCCATCATTCAATTTGCTTTCATCTACAATAAACTGTGTTGCGCCGGATTGTGTCAAAGTTTTTTGTACAGATTTAATAGCACCTCTTGTATGAGCAAATAAATACAGCTCCTTCCTATTTGCAAAATCACCGGGAGGGCATTTTACAATAATTGCTATTTGGCCGGAAGCTGTTCTGGTAAGCCGCATAGTAAATCCTTCAGATGCAGGAGGTATAGCTTTTCTTACAATCTCCTTTCCCGATGTATCTATAATATGCGCTGTATAGGAATGCTCTTTTAGAGGTGTAAATAAAAATGTACCTATTCCTGCATGTTGCGGAGAAAAAAGAACAATTGTATCATTCCCGTCCGTTATAATGCCTGTGCATTTGTTTAACCCTGTACCATCTTTTCCCGTTATTGTAAAACCTATATTATTTTCTGTTTCCTGCACAAGATTTCCGCCTTCAGGAAAAAAGCTGATATCATAAAAAGGTATTGTATCAATTGGAGGCAGCATGCCCGAAGAAGCAGTATTTACAATCGTAACCGTACATTCAAAAAAGAAGGCCGGAGCAAAATTTTTCATCCAGCTGGTGTAGCATCTTATTTTATAATTGCCAGAAGGAATATTTACCGGCAGGTAAAATGAGCCGTTACCAGTTCCTTCTGTTATCCCTGTTTTAGCCTGCAACAATACATTATTGTTTTTATCAAGCAGCTCAGTATAAGCAATCTTACTCAGGTTACTCAGGTGATTGTTTACGGCATCAGTAACATATGCTTTAAACCAGATTATCTCACCTGCCAAATAAAAATTTCTATCTGTATGCAAATAGATCTTTTCAGTAAATGCCTGTTGGCTATACTGGTTAAATTGTTGGCTGATCACCGCGCTAAAATCCTCCTGCGCCAAAGCTTTGTGAAAGAAAAAACAAAAGCAAATCAGCAGATACCTAAAATTTCTTTTTCCCTGCATTAGTATAATTGTTCTATCGTAATACTTTTTTACCAAAAATCAGGTTTTTCATGTACGCCTCTCAATCTGCAATCTACGCAGTATGCGGCAGCACCTTTATATCTTGAAATAAATGGGGGTGAACCTTCCTCGCTTGTTGGCAGGTATGCGTTTCCTGCAAATGCGTCAGCCAGACTGTCAAGATCATTTTTTATTGAAACCTCTTCGCAACTAAAACGATATTTCCAATCCGGCACCTGGGAACGCTCTATAAATATTCTTTTTTGTACAGAAGTGCTGCTGTATACATAGCCTAATACAATTTCCTTCGCGTCGTTCACGCAGTGAACATTACCATTGCTTGTAGAAGGTTGCGGATCAAATATAGAACCCAGTTGTTCTGAATTCTTTTTCATGTTTTCAAGATATTCGTATGCGCCTTTACTCAAAGCACGTTGTTTTACCAGTACACTGTATCTTTTTTCAAGCTTCCATGATGCTTCCGGAATAAATATAAGAGGGTAGAGGTAAATAATATCCTTACTGAGCTTTGCAGATGAGCCTACAATAATTTCGGTAGAAATATTCGATTGCCAGCAACGGTATAATGAATCTCCATTGGTTCTCCTTTTCATCACGCTATCCGGATCCGGGCTTCCGGTATATTCCCAGCCTGAATAAAAAGCCGAATAGAATTCCCAGGTTTCATGATAGTTCCATGCATAATACCATATGTTGTTTTGTGGATCGTGTGTATTGGCATATATCTGAACGCCGTCAGATGTTCTTGCCCAGCTTATACTGTCAATAGCAGGCGTTTGTTTAATATCTACATAGTCTGACAAATATGATTTGCCGTTACCGGTTGATATATTTAGCCTGTATTGCTGCGTTTGCTCGAGTGGAAAAGGACCTCCTGCATATGTGCCGGGATTGATCTCATTCAGGTAAAAAGATTGTCCGCCTTCTCCTTCAATATATACTGTGGCATTGCTCTCATTTTTAATTCTTGTAGTATCTGCTGAACTGACTGTTCTGGTAAGTCGTATAAAAGTAGAATCATTTCCTCCATTAATATATCCTTCTACAACAAGATAGTTTTTATCAGTCAGCGTTTTGGGCAATGCATATTTCTCTTTGCAGGTAACTGAAAAGAAAAATAAAATAATAATTATAAAATATTGCAGTCGTGATATGTAATATTTTCTCTTCATCAAAATCTGATATTAAAATTTGCATATAATATGGCTGCACCAAATATGGAAAGTTTATATCCGTTGATGATACCATCTTCCGAAACAAAATATACAGAATAAGGATTTTTTCTGCCAAGAAGATTGTATACTCCGAATGTCCAGGAATTATGTGTCTTCTGTTTTACTTTATGATTACCTTCTAAATTCATCGAAAAATCCATCCGGAAATAATCAGGTATGCGATAGGCATTTCTGTCGGAATATAACGCCCTGTAGCTGCCTTCATAATAATATCTTCCAATTGGAATCGTAATAGGACGGCCTGTGCTATAAGTAACATTCATTGAAAGGCTAAACCGGTGCGAGAACCTGTAGTTCCCGATTGCAGTTACCTCATGTGGTTTATCGTAGTTGGCAGGATAATAATTGCCATTATTGATGATCTGCCCTTTGGTAGAATCATTCATCCTGAGAAAAGTACGAGACCAGGTATAACTTACCCAGCCATTAAGTTTACCGGTTAATTTCTTTATCATCAATTCAACACCATATGCTTTACCTACCGTATTAAATACATCTGTTTCAATATGATTATTTAATACAAGCTTGGCGCCGCTTTTAAAATCCAGGAAATCTTTTAATCTTTTATAATAAGTTTCTACAGAAGTTTCAATAGTATTTGATTTAAAATTTTTATAAAAGCCAATGGAGAACTGATCGCCGTATTGTGGTTTAATATTAGGATCACTGAGCTTCCATATATCAGTTGGCGCGATAGCCGTTGTGTTAGAAAGCATATGTATATACTGCCTCAATGAATTATACCCGGCTTTAATTGAAAAATTATCGGTTATGGCATACCGTAACGAAAGGCGGTATTCCGGCCCAAAATATTTATTAATGAATTTTCCTTTATTGTATGTAAGGGTATCAACGATATTGCCGGTTTCTTTAGGTAAATCTTCCGCGTATTGGTATACTGTTTTAGGGCCCATGTAATTGTATAAAGAGAAACGTATACCTGCCTGAACAGATAATGAAGATGTGATATTGTATTTTTCCGTGAGATAAGCTGCACTCTCCAATGCCTGTTCTTTACTCACAACATCCGGCACAACAAGTGATTTGTCTCCCCGCGGCTGAAATGAGCCTGGGTGCAGGGTATAATATATTGAGCTTAATCCAAAGTCAAGCGTATGTTTTGAATTTACAAAATAGTTGAAATGTATTTTTGCGTTACCCTGATTGATATCAAACTTCATGTCGTAAGCATTTACAGGATTTTTCTCGCTGTAAATAGTATAACCATAAGAGTCGTACCCGGTGCTTATTATGCTTTGCAGTTTATTATTGAAAACATGCTTCCATTTAAGCACAATATTTTTATTACCGTAACCATAAACTGTATCGCTATTAAGATTAAAACGGTCACTGCTCATATAGGCAGTTAAATACAAATCATTTTTATCATTGATCTTATGGCTGATCAATACATTTACATCATAAAAAGACGCCTTACTTTTTTTGTATTGGTCAGGAAGAAATTGCATTAGCCAGTTAGCATATGTAATACGGCCGCCAACAATAAATGAAGTGCGATCTTTAATTAGCGGGCCTTCTATGTTGAGCCTGCTGGTTAATAAACCAATACCTGCTGAACCCGCTATTTTTTTCTTATTGCCCTCACGGCTCACCACATCCAGTACAGATGATAATCTTCCTCCATATTTTGCAGGAATGCTGCTCTTGTATAATTCAACACTGCTTACTACGTCAGGATTGAAAGCTGAAAAGAACCCGAAAAAGTGGGATGGATTATATACGGTTGCATCATTAAATAAAATAAGATTTTGATCCGCCGAACCTCCGCGTACATTGAAGCCTGTACTCGCTTCTCCAACTGTTTTAACGCCAGGCAGGGTTTGAACTACACGTAATATATCTGCTTCTCCAAAAACAACAGGTATCTGTTTAATGGTTTTTATATCTACCTTTTCCACGCCCATTTGCAGGCTGTTGATATTAGCCGCTTTTTTTGCTGATATTATTACCGCTTTTAATGACAGGATATGATCTTTCATATCCACATTTAAAGTGCCGTCACCATATAACATTACCTGCCTCCAGGTATCTTTCTTACCAAGGCTTTGAATATTGATCAAATGCCTGCCTTTAGGAAGTGTGATAGAATAATATCCGAATTGATCCGCATTAACGGAAATTTTCAGCTTTTCAACAAATACTGCGGCGCCGGGCACGGGCTCGCCCGTGCTGATGTCTTTAATATATCCTGCCAGTTTTGCTGTGCCGCTTAATGGTGCTGATGTTTTTATACCAATCTCAAATAATTTATTTTCAGGCGTGGTGGTCTGTGGTTTTGAATCTTCTTCAATAGAAGTTATTATGTATTTTACTTTGCTGCCAGTATCAGTATTAACTGCTTTTTTTACAAAAAAGTCTTCCGGCAACTCTGTTTCAACCGGTAAACTTTTGGTAATAAATAAAAGATTATTATACAGGGTATATTTATATATGGAGTCGTCAATCGCAGATTCAAGTACTTTTATGAGGGGTTGCTCTTTTACACTGATATCAATTTTAAGTGTATCAAAGCCGCCTGTTGTATCATAATAAAAAGTCAAGCCAGTTTTCTTTTCTAACTCAGCAATAAACTCCTTTGCCCGCATATTATAGAAGTCGCCGCTCAGAAACACTTCTTTTTGTTGCGCTGAAACAACATTACCCGTCAGCAACAAAAAAAGTGTCAGTATAAATAGTAAAGATGACTTCATGTTAAGGATTTGCATTTTCATACTGTTGCAACATCAGTTTCATGGCTGCCTCTCTTTGCCTGCGGTATTTAATACGCTGCTTTCTCAATGCCTGCTTGTAATCAAATTTTTTATCTTTCAATAATTTTAATACAGATGACTGGTTGTATACTTCATGAAATGTGTTATCCTTATAAATAAAATAGCGGTTATTTGAAAAAACCCTTCGTTCAACCTGCATATCCGGTATAAATTCCTGTATTGTTTTTATGCGTTTGGCATAAAGTTTAATCTGTCCGTCATACAACACTTCATAATAACCATTCTTTACATTTCCCTGTACTGTTGTGTCTTTTCCCAGGTGAAGAAAGGGCCTTCCGAGGATATTAAATTCATCAACCTTGCTTTGTATAAGCTGTATATGAAAAACTTTATTGTAATGCTGTACTATAAGTTCATCCTTTACAATATCATATAGCATTGGCACATTCCTGTATAACATGCCATCATAAAAAACAGCACCGTCAGTCAATTTAGTGGTATCAAGGTAGGGATGCCCGTCTTTTAAAAGGTGTACATATACTATATATTCACTACCATTATATAGCCCGGATTGAATATCAAGAGAATTGTAGTATAGCTGAACCGGATTCTTTTGTTGCTGTGCTGCTAAAACGCTGTCCGCATTTTGTCCTTGTGAAATAACCGGAATGACAGCATAAAAGAAAAAAAATATAAATATTGTTTGCAATTTTCTCATGCAGGACGGCCAGAATTTATCATGGAAAATAAACCTAATTTCTGTTATAGCCAACAGATATATACAAATGGTTTATTTTACTATATACAGACAGCCCGATGTAGCAATACGTTGCGCTGTATAAGCTTTTAAACTGGCTGAGCACTTTTTTATAACGAAACTGCTATATGCACCATTACCCTGTTGCCTGCTTTTACAAACCCATTGGCCAGGTTTTGAGATAACGGGGTTTGCCAGTTAGCACCGACGCTTATTTTAGAAAATGCTGTTTCAAGTCCAACAGTACCCATTAAAATATTTCCGCCCGAAACATCTACCCGGTATTTTCCATCCAGATCTTTCTGGGCCGTTTCATACTGGACGCCCGTATTTGGCGCCAGTATTAATTTATTCAAAATCCTGAATTTATAATATACCTGGGAGCTGAGGTTGAGTTTATTGCCATAGGTATAATCATACTTATTGGTTGTATTGATCTTATAGCTTGCTGTAGCGTTTATACCGGCATCCTGTAATCTAAGATCATACATTGCATTAGCAATAAAATCTGTACTGCCGGTGCCGAGTTGAAAAAGATTTACATTATTATTAATGCTTTCTTTATCAGAAGGATTGTATTTACCAGTTGGTAGTTTTACGCCTGCCCCCAACCATAAACTTTGTATCAGCAATTTATCATTGTTAAGTGTTTTTCTTTTATTAAGCAATTGATAATATCCGGAAAGAGTTATATCGCCGATACCATTTTTCGTATGTGTAATTCCCTGGTTAATACGTTCATTAAAATTATAAGGAACGGTTACCATTACACGAAGATTTTTGGTAATATTCCAGCCCCCCCATAATTCGGCAGTGCGGTAATGCTCCCGGCTGGTTAAATAAGTATTTACTCCATCGGAGCCAATATGTGTAAGTAAGGAGCTATACCTGTACCGCACACCAAAAATTTTGGTATTGAATTCAGGTAATATACCAATATATGAGCTGCCTACGCCACAACCGCAAATATCACAAGCATATATTTGAGTTGATACAGTGCATGCCAACAGTATTGCAATACATATTTTTTTCATTGTTCTGATAATTTTTTGTCTTTTAAAAAAGATGGATCATCAAGTGTTCTTAAGAATGCAAGGAGATACTTTTTTTCCTCATCGCTTAACCGTATGCCAGGAATATTTTCTTTTTTAAGCAATGGATCAAGCGTGGCTGTTTGCTGAACCTTGCTGTTATAATGTTCCAGAACGGCATCAAGCGTATAAAATCTTCCATCGTGCATATAAGGTGCTGTATACCCCAGGTTTCTCAGGCTGGGCACTTTGAAGGTGTATGCATCCTGGTCGTTTAGCGTAACCATTTGGCGCCCTTTATCATTAAGGGTAGCAGGTATAAGCCCGTTATTCCTGAAACTATTGTCTGTAAATAATGGTTCTTTATGGCAGCTATTGCATTTCTGCTGAAAAATTTTGTACCCGTTTTGTTCTTCATCAGTAAACATTTTTCCTTCACTGCGCATCACACTATCATACTTTGAATGGCTGCTTACACACATCAGCATAAATTGTGAAAGTGCCTTGAGCACAGAAGCTGTTGTTATTTCTTCTTTACCAAAGGCTCTTTTAAACAGTGGAGGATAAGCTGCACTTTCTTTCAGCTTCTTCAGCACATTCTCCATTGTTTCATCCATCTCTACATGGTTGGTTAGGGGCGCTACGGGTTGCAAATCAAGATCAAATACACCTCCATCCCACATGAAAGAAGTATACCATGCCATGTTCATGATAGCCGGCGCATTTCGTGTTCCCAGCTTATCATCAATGCCATGGCTTACATTATGACCATGATGTGAAAACGCGGATGTTTGTATATGACAGCTTCCGCAACTGATGGTACTATTTCTCGACAATATAGGGTCGTAAAATAATTTACGACCCAGTTCAAATTTACTTTGAGTGATTTCATTGGTGGAGAAATGATATACCGGTTCAGGAAAGTTTGCAGGAGTTTGAAAGCCTGCAAACTTTTCTGTTATTGCATCTTTATTACAGGCATATATAACCGAAATAAGTATAATTATGATCAGCCAATATTTTCTGGTCATAACATTTAGTTTTCTGTATGATCATGACGAAACATAGCAGCATAATTATCAGCAATGGTTGTGCTGTATGCGTCAAACATAACTGCAGCGTGTTCTGATATACTGATGTGTGATTTACCATCGAAAAGCTTGGCTATATCAACCATTAAATGAATATTGGTTTCTTTGCCCTGGTGTACTTTCGGAGTACCGCCCGGTTCTAAATTGAGCGTAACAGTCTTTATATTGTTTATGGTAGAAGAAGAGTATCCGCCAAAACCGCCTATGTGATACATAAACATATTTCCGTCTGCAGTTGATGCAGTTGAAGTGCCTTCAATTTTAAAAAAAATATAGCCGCTGTTCCAGCCCCAGTACATACCGTTGGCAGTGCCTGCCGGGTCAAGCGCCCCTGTTCTTTCACTTACATCCTTTGTATTACGCAAACTATCCACGCCTACCATAAATGTCAGGGTTTTGTATTCTCCTTCAGGAACTTCTATAGATGCATGATCTGCATCTTCATTTCCTTCTTCAATTAAAAAATAGCTGTCATTCTGTGGAACGGAATACATTGTACCGTCAGCTTTTTCTAGTGAAATATTACTGATAAAGTATTTAAGTGTGGTTATCTTATATGTTTCACCGCTCGAATTAGTGTATAAACCGGTGTTTAATGCGAGATTTTCACCACCTACTATATTGTCAAATTCTATAGAAAGCTCTCCTTTAACATTACTGTTATATTCGTTGGTATTGTCTTTTTTACAGGAAGAAAAAGTCAGCAGCGCGATTATCGCTGTATATAAAATGTGTTTCATGAAATGTTTTGTTATAAATGTTTGGTGAAAACATGAGCTGTATGCAAGCGCACTAATACACACGCACCTGCATGTTAATAAACCTTATTGAGCTAAAAATTGATGATGATTATACATTTATATCCGGCGGATGGAAAAAAGTGCGGGAGAATTTTATTGTTTTTTCTGCGGTATAAACAGGAAATAGTATTTTGTCTGCATCTCCGTAAGGTATAGACAATGTTGCGAAAAATGATTTTGATGAGAGCGGGATTTCATTCTTGTTTTCAAGCTTTCTTTCAGGGTTCTGCTGTTCTTTTTTTTCTTCCTTTTTCAGTTTCTGCATCAACTGGCATTTACCGTTACAGTGCATTTGTGGAACATACTTATTCTCACAATTTTTAGCATAGTTCCCGGTATTGGTATAATAATCAACCACAATAATAGCATTGCTGAAAGTTTGAAGCAGCATACACACTAATAAAATTGCAGTTATAAAATATTTTACCATTACTGAAATAAGAATGTGCAAATGTATATACTAAACCGTAGATAAAATGTGACCTGGGTCATAATAAAGTTGTATTGTTTATGAGAAGACGGATGATAAACGTACAATATTTACGTTTTTTTGCGGCCAGCGGTTTGCCGGTTGTTAAGATATTCAGTTATTTCTGTAATATGATCAGTGTTTATATAATCAACACCTGCATTCATAAAAAAATTCCAGGCTTCGGGTGTATCAGGCGCGTTCCAGAAACGAACTGTTTTATGCAAAGCATGTGCTTTGGCTACAGCCGCCGCAATAGCTATACTGTCTTTCTCCGGTATATTTCCCAGCCCGTTCCAGGCAGAATAATTCTTAAAATTATCACTGTACATTTCTACTTTTTTTAAAGCAGTTTCCGGGTACTCAATGGTAAACTGCGCGTCAAAATGAATAAAGCCGGGTAAATCAGCAAATGCAGAAGGCGCTGGTCTGTTACCTGAAATAACAATTTTTAAAGTGGGGCAGGAGATAAGCGAAGGATATTTTTTGATTTGTTCTATCAGCTTGTGTAATGTGCTTACCGCTTCTGTTTTAATATCTATCATCAGCTGTAACTGCCTTTTTTTATCAGCGTATGCAAACCCTTTATTCTTTTTAATAAGCGCGGCCAATGGCTTCAGGTAAAAAGCATCCAGGGTTCGTTTCTGCGCCAGCTGATCATCAGTATGAGCAACATACAGCTCATCATCTTTCAAAAATATATCTGCTTCTATTGAGCCAAATTGCCGGATATAGGCTGCGGTAAAAGGTTCCGGTTTTTCGTAATCATTATGTGAGTGTGCATTGGCGGTAGTATATACCGTGGGTTGTGAAAATGAAATGCTCTGAAAAAATATAAGCAGGCAAACAATACTTAATTTGTGCATGGTGATAAATTGATGTGATAAAGCTAAGGGATAGGAAGTATAAGAGCAAAAACTTTGGAACCCGCGGCCGATAAAAATGATACAGCACTTTTGTCGCCCCAGGCGACTAATGCTGAATCCTTTTGGGTAAAATATTGTAATTGGAAAAATTATTGATTAAATTCTCCAACAACACAGCAAACGGAAAGGAAAAAACTTACGTGGAAGAGCAACGGAAAATTATGATAACAACTACCCGCAGCATGCCCCTATCAGCGCAGCTTTTTCGCCCAGGATGGCTTTTGTGAGTTTGATGCTGCTGTTGTGCCCATTCAGGTATTTGACTGCGGAGGGAATAAAACAATCCCAGGCATGCGCAATATTACCGCCGATAAAGATGATCCCGGGATTTTGATCCTTATAGCGAAGGAGCAGTACTTCGGCCAACGTGGCGCCAAAGGCCTCGAACAAGTGAGCCGCATGCGGGTCGGTATGCAGCTTGTCTGCAAGCTCTTTTACACCTTTTACTGTAGCCCCGGTCAGCTTTTCATATTCAAAAACAAACCAGCGGGAGGAAATATAATCTTCCGCTTTTCCTGCCCTGAACGGCATACGATACAGGTCGCCTTCCCGCTGCTCATTATTATAATAAGTAGCAGAACCCAGCCCTGTACCCAGTGTAATGCCGACCGCATTACTATGCCCGGTTGCACAACCGCAAAATAATTCCCCTGCCATAAAGGCTTGCGCGTCATTCTTAAAGCTGATCTGCGCCGGATCTGCCTGCAACTGTTTTGCCATCTTATTTTTTACATTCAACCCATACAGGTTCTCATATTTGTGCAATCCTTTGATATAGCTAATGCCGTTTTCATAATCAAAAGGTCCGGGCATGGCAATACCTATCTTTTGAATGTCAATACCCGCGGTTATATGACAACCCAGTATGGCATCACACCATTCCCGGATAATAGTATCACTATCCGCAGCCGGGTCAATATGTTTTCTTACCACAGACGAATCAATCAGCTTCCTGTTGTCTGTATCAACCAGCCCGGCGGTAATATGTGATCCGCCGATATCTGCTCCCGCAACTAAGTTCATACCTGGATTATTTTGCATTAGGTTGGAGCGAAGGTAAATGTTTTACGCCCCATTTTTCATTGGGCTTATCTCCCAGCCATAGGTCGAGCCTGCCGCCTTTTGAAAAAAGGTCATGCGTAAACCAGAAATTATCATATCGTTGCCCGTTCAGGCTTGCCTTTTGTATATAATCATTGCTGCTGCTGTTGTTATGGGTGATGATGGTAAATGTGTCCCCGCTATAGTAGCGCCTGTCCAACTGAATGATCACTTCATCAAATACAGGAGAGGTAATTTCATATACAGGGTTAACAGACTCATTGCCGGTGATACTGAATAGCCCGATAGACATCAGGGCGCTCACTGCTCCCATTTGCCCCTGGTCTTCATCATGTCCTCCATAGCCCATATCAGGGGTAGTATCGCCATAAGCTTGTTCCTTTACCCGGCGCACCCAGTATTGTGTGAGCCAGGGCTTGCCGGCATAGTTGAACACATGTGCATTGGAGCAACCCGGCTGGTTTGCATAGCTGACATATCCTTCGGTATAGCCGAATACAAAATTACTGGCTCTAGATTGCTCAAATGCGTAACTGAGCCGCCGGCAAAAAGTATCCGCTCCTCCCATCTTTGTGATAAGCTCCGGCAATGCATGGGATAAGCCCCAGGTAGCCTGCCATGCATTGGCTTCAATCCAGCCATTGCCGTTTAACGGGTCTTTATGAGTGAACTCACCCTTTTTGTTTTTGGGCAGTAACCATTTTGTCTCATCGTCAAAACATTTTATCCATCCTTTGGAACGGTCATTGAAAAAATTATAATCTTTTTTCTTTCCCAATGAATATGCCATCTGCGCAATGCCCCAGTCCTGGAAAGCAGCTTCTATCGTGATCCCCGCGTTATCCGGCCACCAACCTTTTTGAGTATAAAAATTAATGTCTTCTTTTGAGCCGAGCATGCCGCCGGGTAAATGATTCCGCTTTACCACATCATAAGCATGGCGGGTATCCACTTTGGTCAGCAGACCTTTCATATAAGTGCTGATGATAAGGTTAGATGCCGGGCAACTCGTCATAATATAGGAATATCCGCCGCCACAGGGTCCTCTCGGCAACAAATAACCGTTATCGGCATACTCGATCATAGATGCGGAAAGTTCATCCATCATTTCCGGCAGGCCAATCCCCAGAGAATATTCAGGTTCCATTGTGTGAGCCACCATGCATCGGAGTTATACATCTGGAATACAGGCTTGCCATTAGCATCTTTGGGAACGGTTTTGACCCTGAAGACAGCATCGGTGAAGTTGCCTTCTCTTTTCCCGGTTGTTCTGTCGGGATAATCACCGGATACGTCCGTGATCTTTTGTCTGCCGAGCAGCACATGCCAGAGATCTGTATAGAATTTTATTTTATTTTTTTCAATTCCTCCTTTTACCGCTATTTTTCCCAACCACTTATTCCATACCTGCTGCGTATTATTTTTCACCGCTTCAAAATCCCAGGTAGTGCATTCGGTGTTGAGATTATTCCTTGCATTGGCTACGGTGGTGTAGGAAAGCCCTATTTTCATTTGCAGCATATCTCCTTTTTTAAGGGTATAGGCGGCGCCGAGAGTAAGGCTGTCACCGGAAGCAGTGGCAATATTTTGTTGATCCTTTGTTCCCTGCCAGGCATCCAAATGTTCAAAAGGTTTATCAAACCGGATGACGAAAAAAATCTTTACTTCTTTAGGCCCGCCCCAATATCTTTTCACCGAGCTGAACCAGCCTTCTATTTCGGTATTGCTCACTTTGGTGATATGTGCATTTTCCATAGTGCTGTTAGCCACATAGCCACCCAGGTTAATGATGATGCGGGCATCCGTATCTTTTGTGTAAGTGAACCTGTAGAAATTTACGCGCTCCGTTGCGGTTTGCTCCACCCATATTTTATGGCTCTGCAGCATCACACGATGATAGCCCGGCTGTACAATTTCATCATCATGATTAAAAGCGGATTTCCATCCCTGCTGACCGGCAGCAGGATTTTCTTTTATAGTCGCCGGCATTATTTCAATCCCTGAGATCATCCAGGTATGGATTTGTTCAAACCCCAATATTTCCGTTTCATTATAGTTGTATCCCCCGCCGTTCTGATTTTTATTCCTGGTAAGCGGGGCGCTGGTGGCCATGCCAAAAGGCATGCTGCCGGTTATAAAGAAAAAATACCTTCCCCTGTTGGTTTCTATATAAGGATCTACCCATGATACATAATCATTCGTTTGTGTAGGAGAAGGGAATACTTCTATTTCAGAAAACCCCAGATCCGCACCATTGCCATCGGTGACTACAAATTTTACCCAGTCAACTTTCTTCACAGGGAATTGTATTGCCTTGCCTGTTCCGTCTGCGGGGATCTGGTTGACCCATAATTCAGAACCGTCGCTGAAAACAAGCCTTCCTCCGGCGATATTATCCGCAGGAGAAGGGCGGTCGTACAGCACAATTTTGCTGATAAGTTGAGGCTTATTCCAGGTAAGCTGTATCCAGGGAAAACGGATGTATCCCCAGTCGGTGGTTTTACCTTCGCAGGCCCATTCTCCTTTACCGTCAATACCGATTATCCCGTCAGCAGCGTTATTGCCGGAATAAGTGTCACCCAGTTGGGTAGATACAGTTATGGTTGCCTTAACTGCAATATTTCCTGTTCCGGCCTGCAGGGTATAGCAGCCCGCCAGCAGTATAATAATAAAGAATGAGGAACGTATTTTCATATATGGATTTTAGAGGATGATTGAGCGGTATGAAGTGTAAGGTATAAGGTGTAAGACGTAGAGTGTAAGTGCCTTATACCTTACACCCTACTCCTTACCCCCTAACTCATACCTCAGGCGTATAAACCTCGGGCGGTAGAGATTGGGAAATAATTTTATGTCTTTGTTAAAATCGAAAGAATTGATATTATAGCTGATCAGCAGCTCTCCCGGTGCAGAGAGAACAGGGTGCGCTTTAGCGTTATAGGGAAAAAAATTTTTGCTTTCTTTCAGGTCATCACTAACGTCATATATGTCTATTATAGGCCCGAACGGACCTGCGGGCGAAGCCCCCAACCGAATACCCACAAATTTCCCCACCGCGTCTTTTTGAAAGACCATCAAATACCTGCCATCAGCCAGCGGTGTAACGCTTAGCTCATTGGATGCCCTGTCGGCTATAGGCTTAATGCTGTTCACATCAGCGATCCAGTCTGTACCGTTCCAGAATCTCCATTCGCTGAAGGTTTCAATATCGGCAGGCTTTACACGTGCCACCATCACTTCTTTTGCTTTACCTCTTACTCCGTAGATATATACATAGCCGTCCGGCTTTACCGCTCCGGCTTTGGCAGTATTTACCAGTATGCCTGCTCCAAACGACCCTACTGCATCCACCTGCTGGTTCTGGAAAAAGGGAATATCCAACTGGCGCATGTTTTTGAATGGCGGCTTTTCGTTGGCCGGGATAGTGATGAGTGTATTGCCTTCTTCTCTGAATCCAAAGGCTGCTACTCCCGGGATATTGCTGATGCGGTACCCGAAAATATGGATATCACTATTTTTTTCCTGATTGGTAAAGCCATCTCCCAGCCAGTAATATTCTTTTTCTTTAGCGGCGGGTGTTTGTGGAATAAAAACAGATTTGGGCTTTCCTTCCGGGGTTTGATCCCAGTAAAATCTTATGGAGGCAGTATCAGGCTTTCCTCCGTGCAGATAAGCAACGGAGTTGTTGATCATTCCATAGCCGGTCTGTAAAGAATCATTGATGATGTCGCCAAACATAGTGTCGCTGAACCAGATCATTGTTTCGCTTTCTTTTGCTGCGCCTTCTTTTTCAGTACCGTTTACGGTCGTTGCAAATATGCCGTCTCCTCCAAACCATCCATGCCTGCGCAGGAACATGCCCGACCAGTCTTCTGCGCGTTCCACGCTGAACTGCAGGTGTGTTAAAGACATGCTATCTTTTCCTTGATTATTGCTTATATCATTATTGTTGCAGGATATTATGGTGAGTGCTGCCGCGACAAATATTGTCTTTTTAAAATTTTTCATGCTGCTTGTTTTATGGCGCCGGTTCAAAAGTGGATTCAAATTCTTCATGGTCTGTTAAGCCAAACACCGTCAGGTCAATTAACTGCAACATGACGATCTTGGTACTTGTCAACGTTTTGATCGTATAGGTTTCCGTAGTGATGGCAGACGGATCAAACAGGGAATGGTATACCTGGGTCAGTGTTTTTTCATCTTCACTCAGCTCCCAGCGGTCAAACACATTAAACCCGTCGAAGGTACAGGCATTGCTTCCGAAATTAATGTTATAGGTGCTGTCTTCGTTCCAGGAATAGACATTATCTTTCTCGCACTCTTTCATGTCCTCTGCAGGTGGGGTTATGGAAGTCCACATTCTTGAGATCAGCTTCCATTTCCTGCTGTACATGATCTGCTGTCCTGAAGTAGTGGTATTGACGGTGAGGTCTTTTTCTGCCGCCAGACCATTATTATTCTCTACGTGAAAGTTAAATCCAACCAGTTTGTCTACTTCTTCTCCCTGGAGCTGGTAAATAAATTTGTATTCGTAAGTGTTGGTTCCTGTGCTTACCGGGTTCACCGTTTCGGTGCCGCTGCCGCCAAAAGTATTATCACGTTTAAGATTAATAGTTTTATAGACCACAATGCTTTTAACAGGCGTTGTGGATGTAATGGATAAAGTAGCTTCAACAGTACGGCCCGATTTACCTGTTACATTATCAGGCGTAAGCATTAATAAAAGGCCATTTTCATTGTTGAAGTCCTTTTTACAACCGGCTGCAATGAGCAGCAGCAAAAGGGTGATACATGCAAAAGGCTTACAGCGTAGCATAATCGTTATAGTTTAAATTTTTAAAATCATTTTAACGCAGACCACATTTGTTCAATTTCTTCAAGCGTCTTTTCCCTGGTTTCAGGCACCTGCTTCCATACAAACAGGAAAGCGAGCACTGACATAACCATGTATATCCAGAAGGTATAAGCGCTGCCTATAGCTTTCAGCAACATGGGAAAAGTTTGCGAAACAATATATACAGACAACCAAAGAAAAAATATGGCAACAGACATTGCCCTTCCCCGCACATGCGTAGGAAAGATCTCTGATACTACTACAAACGTGAGCGGCCCAAGAGACATGGCAAAGAAGCAGATATACAGGAGAATACCTGCAAGCACCCAGTAGCCTGTCATCATCTGGTTGTAAAACGCCCAACCTATCACGGCAAGACATACAGCCATCCCTGCTGAACCTGTTAACAACAGTTTTTTACGCCCGAGCTTATCTACATATTTTATAGCAACGAGTGTCATCACTGCGTTAATTCCACCTACCAGAACGGTTTGTACCAGGGCAGAAGAAGTGCCGTCGCCGGTAGCTTTGAATATCTCCGGCGCATAATACATGATCACATTAATGCCTGTGACCTGCGAAAAAACAGACAGCATAACGCCTATCGCCATTGCTTTGCGCAGGCCGGGCTTAAACAATTCCTTAAAGCCGCCTTCTCTTGTATTCAATGCAGTGCGGATATTATTTAATTCTTCCGCTACGTTTGCTCCACTCACTTTAGCCAGCACAGCTTCAGCTTTTTGCCACAGGTTTTTCCGGGCCAGCCAGCGTGGGCTTTCCGGTACCGTAAATAACAATAATACAAAAGCGAGCGACGGGATAAGCCCGGATCCAAACATATACCGCCATCCTGTTGTGATATTCCAGCTTTCATCATACAACCCGGCAATAACGGCATTGACAAAATAGATGAGAAGGATACCCAGCACAATACCAAGCTGGTAAATGGAAATAAGACGGCCACGTATATGCGCAGGCGCTATTTCCGAGATATACATAGGAGATACAATGGACGCTATACCGATGCCAATGCCGCCGATAATCCTGAAAAAAACAAACCAGGAAAGACCTGATGCAGGCAGAATGCCCAGGGAAGAAACCGCAAATGCCAGCGCAGACAGGAGCAATACTTTTTTCCTGCCATATTTGTCGCTCAGCCAGCCTGCCAGCATTGCGCCCATCATACAGCCTATAAGTGCGCAGGAGGCCGCCCAGCCGGTCATGGCGGCGGAAAGATCATATTGCTTTTGGATAAAACCAATTGCGCCGGAGATCACGGCGGTATCATATCCAAACAATAAACCACCTACTGCGGCAACAACTGTATATTGATAAACGTATTTTAAGCTGTTTTCCATCAGTTTAATTAATGCTGTAATCAATCAGGTTTTCCTTTCTTACATAGGCTTTCATTGTAACACATGTTTTTCCTTCACTCTCGCCATAAGGGCGTATGGTATATGTTCCCACGGCGGCGGGTACAATAAAGGTCTCCACATAATGGATCACCATAGGAGCAAAGGCACCGGAAGGGCTTTCTACAATAATTTCGCTTCCCTCCACCAGGTTAATGACA
This sequence comes from Agriterribacter sp., assembly GCA_047601125.1. Taxonomy (GTDB): domain Bacteria; phylum Bacteroidota; class Bacteroidia; order Chitinophagales; family Chitinophagaceae; genus Agriterribacter. The sequence continues at coordinate 291,731 of JASGJY010000001.1, forward strand.
TTCACAACACCGTTGGTATGATGTGTAACTTTGTTGGTAAACCAGTGCCTCCTTGTTTCGATAAAGGAATCGGGATGCAGCCCGGTAGATTCTTCTGTCCATCCGTCTCCTTCGGCAACTTTATGTATATGATTAATGATATTATTTTTTACCCAGCCGGTAGTCCGGTTCCATTGGATAGCATTTTTTCCATGCTCAAGGGATATGGGGCGCGGCTTACCGTCCAGCCCGGGCCTGTCCCAGTCCCATAGCTTGAAGGTGAAGATGTATGGTGTAGCGCTGATCTCTAACACCACACTGTTGGCGCCGGAACAATGCACGGTGCCGGCAGGTATCAGCAGGTGGTCGTGTTTTTTAATAGGCCATTTCTGCACATATTCTTCTGCGGGAAAGCTTACACCATTCTGCTGCGCATCTTCTAAGGCCACCAGCATTTTTTCCGGCTCAATATTTTCGTTCAGCCCTAAAAATGCGATCGCGTCATCCGCTGCTTCCAGCATATAATAGCTTTCATCCTGGGTATATGCCATGCCGAATTTTTCCCTGATATAAGATTTTAAGGGATGCACCTGCAGGCTGAGATTGCCGCCCTGCATGGTATCGAGGAAATCAAAGCGTATAGGAAATTCTGCTCCGAATGCTTCATATACTTTTTCGCCAAGCAGTTGCTTTGGCTGGTAGAACACCAGGTTGATGGCAGGCGTTTCAAAAAGCACATCTTCAAAATTCAGCAACAGGCTATTCTCTTCAGGCACACAATCAAAGCCCCATGCATAGTTGGTTGCTGACCGGTCAAGGTCACATACTTCTTTCAGCCATTGCCCTCCCCACGGGCCCGGGTCAAAAAACGGCACTACCCTGAAAGGTTGGCCAGCTGTTAATTCAAGGGCTTTAAAATAATCTTTACCGCTTACCATCTTCGGTTGTGCGGCACCGGTAGTATCCAGCACATAATCCCATTTGCTGAACAGGTCTTGTTTAAAACGATCCAGCACACGCCAGTCTACAAAGAAGGCACGCCTGTACTGGTAAGAAAATTCCGCTTCCTTATTGTCAGCGCCCAGGTTGGCGATCTCATTTCTGCGAAAACGCAACTGTATTTCCCAGCGCGGCATGTCGGCATAAATGAAAATATCAGGATCAGGTGCAATAAGAGAAGCTCCTGTACCATATATGCACTGTATCCCCGAAGTATCTGAAAGCTCTTCTTGCAGGCGTTGTATTTTTCCGGGATCAAAGAAATGCTGTATGGTAAGAGAAGTGATATAACCGAATACAGGGTCGTCGGTAACAAAAGGATAAACCATCTGCGCTATTTCTTCGTTGCTGCGCAATGCTGCTTCCGCGTTAATACATTTCAAACCAGGTATGCTTTCTTCCAGTTGCGTTATAAAAGGTTGTATCATCACTCCCTGGTAACATTCAATTACTATCGTTTTATCACCGGCAGAACCGGCTTTACTAAGTTTAGTGTTGATCGTATTCAGTATATCTGTCCAGTCTTCAAAGGCTGTAAGCCCGTTGATGGCTACCGAGGGGAATTTGTTAAAGTTCGATTTCTTCAATGCCAATGTTTTAAATGTTGTTATACTTTATGTCAATTATATTTTGTTATTGCTTAGCGTGAGAAGTGAAAAGATAAAAGTGAAATTATGCTGTCTCACGGCTATCGTATCACTCATCACACCTGCCTGCTCAATACCCGGTGTTTTGTTCCAGTGATTTGTTCAGATCTATTTCTCTCTGCGGAATCGGGAACAGGTAATTTTTACTTTGCGGCGTAACGCCGGGTTTGGCCAAAGGCACTTTCTCTATCAACTTATTGGTACGGGCAAGATCAAACCATCTTTGCCCTTCTGCCACAAACTCAAGCAGTCGTTCTTTAATAATAGCGTCACGCATCTGATCTTGATTCAATCCTGCATAGTCCGGCACTGTTGGCAGGTAGTTGGTACCGTTAAACCGCGCTCTTTTTCTTACCTTATTAATATATGTTTCCGCAATATCTGTTTGTCCTGACTCATTATTCGCCTCTGCATACATAAGCAATACATCCGCATAGCGCAATACAGGAAAATCATTTGAAGATTCATTACCGGTAGGCTCGGCAGCGCGGTCCCAGTATTTTTTTATATAAGGTCTGATCGTTTTCGGGCCTGTAGCCGGATCATTGATCTCAGTAATAAAAGTTACGGCTCTTCTCCTGTCGTCAGCATCGTACTGATTATATAGGTATTCCGTGGGGATCTGCCAGCCCTGCGCGTTTTTTACGCCTTCCACACTTAAGTCAGGAGGCAGAAGTCTTACCTGGAACTGACCTGCTTCCCAGAATATAATAGCGCCGCCTGCGTCTCCGAACCCTACAGAAAAGATAGCTTCTTTTCCGTTGCGGCTGGAGAGCTTGAATACATCTGCAAAATCATCCCATAATGCATACTGGTTAGAATCAATCACTTTTTTCGCAGCATCGGCTGCTTTATCCCATTGCTTTTGTGTGAGATATACTTTTGCCAGCAGCGCATTGGCAGCGCCGTTAGTGGCGCGTCCTCTGCCGTTACCCGGATCATAGCTGTCAGGAAGATTAGCTGCAGCAATATCAAGATCGCTGATGATCTGCACATAAATGGCATCTGCCGTTGCAGGAGGAGGCGTCAACGGATTATTTTCTTCTACCAGCAGGGGAATACTGCCAAACATGCGGACCATATTGAAATACATCAGCGCTCTCAGGAACCTGGCTTCTCCCACAAGCCTGTTTTTCAGCGATTCATTCATGGCTATGCCCGGGATGCGCGCTATAGCTATATTGGCAATGGTAATGGTTTTATAATGCATTGCCCATATTTCTTCAAGCGCGCTGTTTTGTGAAGTATAGGTAAAGGTTGCCAACTGGTCAAATTGCGGAGCAGCCACCTGGTTATTCAGCAGTTCATCGGAGGCCAATCCCATGGTTACCCAAAATGTGCTGTGATATACTCCCGCCGTTGTACCGGTGCTGATGGAGTTAAGATATGCATAAATGGAGTTGACTGCAGATATGGCATCCGCTTCTGTTTTATAGTAATTGGTGATCGTTACCTGGCTTTTGGGATCCTCTTCCAGGAATTTTTTGCAGGAAGAAAATATGCCGGTGCAAAGCGTTGCGGTCATGATCAGGATTATGCTATTGTATTTCATAATTAAAAACTTGGAGTGTTTAGAAAGATGCGCTCAATCCCAGTTGAAGAATACGTGTTTGCGGGTATCCTCCCAGGTCAATGCCTACCAGTGTTGTGCTTTGCCCGTAAGTATTGGCTTCAGGATCATAGCCTGAATATTTGGTAAATGTCCAAAGGTTGCTACCGCTCACGTATACCCGAAGATTTGACATTCCCAGCCTTGATGCTGCTGACGATGAAAGGCGGTAGCTGAGCGTAATATTTTTAATACGCAGGTAGGATGCATCTTCCAGTATAGCTGTTGAAAAGATCCCCTGGTCAAGGCTGCCCGCTGCCAGCGCACGGGGATATTTACTGCTGTGATTGTCCGGCGTCCACCTGTTTACGCCAGCTTCAGCCAGTACATTGTTCTGACCTGTGAAATTCAGCAGGTCGTAACTATTGAAGTTGGCCATCTTATTGCCATAGGAACCCTGCAGGAATACAGACAGGTCAATATTCCTGAATGAAAAGGTATTGGTGAATCCGTAAGTGAATTTAGGCATGGCACTGCCGAGGATAGTGCGGTCATTCACATCAATCTTTCCATCCTTGCTCACATCCCTGTACTTTCTGTCGCCTGCCTTCGCAATAGAGGCGGGGTTAGAGCTTGAAGCCTCCTGCCCGACGAGCACGGGGCTGCCGGCGGCTTCAGCGTCTGTCTGAAAAATACCATCAAAAATATAACCGTAGAAAGTGCCTATAGATACACCGTTGCGCAGCAGCAGCGCATTCTGGAGAATGATATCTGTTTCGCTGTTGATCTGGGTGATCTTATTCCTGTTCAATGAAAAATTGAAAGCGGATGTCCATTCAAATTTGCCGGTGGTATTAAGGGTGCGCAGATCCAGGTCAACACCATGATTTTCTATATTCCCGATGTTTAAAAGCGTGGTATAAAAACCTGTGGTCAGCGGAATCGGACTTGATAATAAAAGATCAAAGGTCTTCTTTTGATAATAATCTCCTGTAAAGCTTACCCGGTTGTTAAATAAAGAAAGATCAATCCCCAGATCAAGCTGGCGGGTAGTTTCCCATTTCAGCTTCGTATTCACATACGATAATGGCTCCTGACCGGTATATACTTCTGTTTGTGAGCCTGCATGAAAAGTGCCTTCGCCATAAGGCCCTACCAGCGCCAGCGACTGGTAAGGAGGTATGGCCTGGTTGCCCAATACCCCATAGCTGGCTCTCAATTTCAGGTCGGAAACGGCATGTACTTCCTGCATGAAATTTTCTTTAGATACCCGCCATGCAAAAGCTCCTGAGGGGAAAAAACCGTATTTATTATTTTCTGCAAATTTTGAAGAGCCATCCACACGACCCGTTAGCGTGAACAGGTATTTATCGTCCAGTGTATAATTTATCCTTGCGAGATAAGATACCATGCTCCATGAAGATTCCGAATTTGAAGGCTTTTGCGGTTTCAGCGCAGCGCCGATATTATGATACCCTGTGCGGTTATCCGGGAAATCAAATGCATATACAAACAGCTTGTCATTGGCAAACTGCTGAAGCGTGTATCCCGCAATGGCATCAACAGTATGTCTTTTATTAAAAGTATTGTTGTAAGTGAGCGTATTTTCATTCAGCCAGGTATAGCCGGTTGTTTTGCCGATGGATGCTTCCCCGTGACTTGCCTGGGTGCGCTTTAAGAAATTGGGGCCAAAGCTTCCTTCCTCATTAGTGAACGCGTCTAACCCGAAGCTTGTTTTGAAGCTAAACTGGGGAGTAAAATTGTATCTTAAAAATACATTACCCAATATCCTCGACAATATGGTGGTAGAGGTATATTCTTTTGCTTCAGCTATCGGGTTACCTAATACTTTTCCTCTGTCATTCTCAAAAGTATATCCCCCGGCTACTGTGGAATCATATACCGGTAGTACGGGATTGAACAGCAAAGCTGATGTTACCACTCCCGGCACTATTTGCCCTGCATTGGTCAATACGCCTGTGCTGTTGATCCTTGAATAAGCTACTGTAGCGCCAGCGGTCAGGTTATCAAATACCTTTCTTTCAAGGTTAGTACGAAAAGCATATCTCTTAAAATCAGAATTGAGTATGATCCCCTTTTGATCGAAATAAGATCCGGAGATGGCATATTTGGTTTTATCGTCACCGCCGGAAAAAGACAACTGGTAATTAGCCATAGGCGCTTTTCTGAGCAGCTCTCCCTGCCAGTCTGTGCCTTTACCAAGATTAGGAGGATTTACATAGATAGGCGTTTGATTTGCGTTCAGCTTTGCGTCATTCACCAGGTCGGCAAATTCGGCGGCATTCATCAGTTGCAGCTTGTTAGCCACGGATTGCACGCCATAATAGGTTTCAAAAGAAAGTGTTCCTTTCCCGGATCTTCCTTTTTTAGTAGTAATCAACACTACACCATTGGCGCCACGGCTGCCATATATAGCTGTAGCAGAAGCATCTTTTAGTATCTCAATAGATTCTATATCGCCAGGATTGATAGATGACAAAGGGCTGAGTCGTGGTCCGCGAGTGCCGCCGGCGCTCAGATCGCCGCCATCGCTGCTCACCAGCATGCCGTCAATTACATACAGTGGTTCGTTGCCGGCGTTGATAGAGCTCGTGCCACGTATACGGATAGATGTTTCTGCGCCGGGTTTGCCAGAGTTCTGGGTTACCTGCACACCGGCAGCTCTTCCCTGGAGCGCCTGGTCGAGAGAAGTAACAGGCACTGCTTTTAACTCATCGGCCTTAACGGAAGCAACCGACCCTGTAAGATCACTTTTCCTGGCAGTACCGTATCCGATGACCACAACGGTTGACAGCTCCGCAGGATTTTCGGTGAGGCGGATATCAAACACATTAATCCCGTTATCAGCAATTTCCCGTGTAGCATATCCTGAATAGGATACGACCAACATATACTTACCACCAGGCACTGTGAGAGAAAAGGAGCCATCCTGTGCGGCTTTGGTAATGATGGAGACATTGCCTTTTACAGCAATGCTGGCTCCTGGCAAAGGTTCGCCGGAGGTTGAAGTGACAACGCCCCTGATGTTTTTTGTATTATTCTGAGCAGAAAGCCCATTGCAAAAGAGCAGGCAGCAAATGGCTGATAATAATGCGACAGGCATTTTGATTGTTGCAAGCTTCATCGTTAATATTTAAAATTTACAAAATGGTAAACAACTCATACATAGTGCTGCTATGTATGCCTTATGTATAAATGTTCGTACATATTACTGGAAAAAAACAATTTTCCTTTTCTTATATAATTCCAGCCTGTTATGCTCTTTCTATATCTATGGTATAAGTAAACCTGTCTGCACGGTAATAGCCCAGGTTATATTCAAAAGGCCGGTCTCCCGGATCGCAAACCACTCTTTTCCTGAAAAGAATAGGATCTCCGGCTTTAACGTTCAATATCTTGCTCAGTTGTGCATCGGCAAGTATAGCGCTGATCCCTTCCTTTGAAACCGATGCTACTATGTGATGATCCCTTTCAAGCGTTTCGTACAATGGCTTCGAAAAATCGTCTTCCATGGATAAGCCGGTACGCGGATGAAAATAAGATACGAAATATACTACCGGTCCCGATTCCGGGCCCCGCAGCCTTTCCATTTTTAAGATCTTTTCACCCTTGCTGATACCAAAGAGCTGCTGGATCTCCTTATCGGGCACTACCATGTGAACTTTAATGCTATAGTTTTTAAAAGGCAATCCTTTTTCATCCATTTCATGCGTAAAGCTGGTCCATTTGTTGAGCCGGGTAGAAATATTATTTTTTGCAACCCGCGTGCCTACACCTTTTTTACGGATCAGCAGACTTTCATACACCAGCTTATTGGTTGCCTGCCTTACCGTGCTCCTCGAAACTCCAAGCCGCTTTGCCATATTTATTTCATTGGGCAACAGCTTTCCTCCATCCTTGTATTCCGGTTTTTCTATCAGCTTCCTCAACATATCCTCTACCTGTACATGCAGCGGCACAGCGCTGCTGTGATCTATAACAAAATCAGTCATCGTATCTATGCTTTGTCTGTATGTTCGTACATACCAAATGTAAAAACTTTTTTCTTAAGAACAAATGTTTCGCTATATATTTTAAAAATTCTGCCGGCTAAGATGACCCGCTCTTCTGTAGAAAGCAAACCTTTTTATCGCCTCTATCAATTGTAAATAATTGCAACTTACATTCTGTTATAAAACTTCAACAAAAAATCTTTCGCATTCAATACATCAATTTTAGCGAAATAAAAATCTTTTACATTTTCTGTTACAATGCAATTGCAATTAGCATTCAGTGCGGCAAAATATTGCAGACCATCTTCAAAATCTTTTACTTTTTTTTCGGTGGCAGCCTGTAGTACTTCCGCTTTGCCACAATCAGCAATCGTTAAATGATCAGCCATTAACGCTATACGTTCTTTTGCCGTAGCAGTACCATGTTTTTTTTCTGCAAAATAAAAAGTGATAGCAAGACTAACAGAAGTAGTAAAAGGCTGATGTTTATTGGCGGTTATCCAGCTTAATACACGGGATGCATATGTATACAATGGATACTCCTTATTTATAACAGCCACCAGGATATTAGCGTCAATAAATATTTTCACAACAGCGGCTATTTACGGCTTTCGTAAAATTCTTTTTTCTTTTTTTTTGAAAGCGCTTTGGTTTTATACTCAGCCGGGCCTTCGGCAACCATACTTACCCAATCTTCTATGGGTATATGCTCAATATTATTATGCTGGCCGGTACTGATTACTTTTTGTAAAAGCAATTCAATAAGGCGGGATAAACTCAAACCCTGCGATTCGGCATATTCTTTTGCCTGCTCTATTACGGTGGCATTAAAGCTTAAAGTTACCTTGGCATCCATTGGCAGCATTTTATACTACAAACATAAAAAAGTTATACGTATAAAAGAAAATTTTTTTTTCTATCGGCTTTCAGCTATCAGCTATTTCTTACTTTCCTTAGCCCAGGTATCTTTCAACGTTACAGAACGGTTGAATACCAGGTTTTCAGGAGTGGAATATTTATCCAGCGTAAAGTATCCCTTGCGGATAAATTGTATCTGTTCACCTGGCTGCGCGGTTTTTAATGACGGTTCTATATAGGCTGTTTTTATAATTTGCAATGAGTTGGGATTAATATAGCTTACAAAATCTCCATCTTCCGCGGCAGGATTTTCTACTTTAAACAAGCGGTCATACAAACGCACTTCAGCCTTTGCCGCATGAGGCACACTTACCCAGTGAATAGTACCTTTTACATGAATGCCTGAAGTATCGTTGCCGCTTTTGCTTTCGGGTATATAGGTACACTGGATTTCAGTGATATTACCGGTATCATCTTTTACAAAATTTTCGCACTTAATAATATAAGCACTTTTCAACCGCACTGTTGCTCCGGGCGCAAGCCTGAACCATTTTTTTGCAGGCACTTCCATAAAGTCTTCTCTTTCTATCCACAGTTCATTGCTGAAAGGAATAGCCCTTGTGCCGCCATTGTTTTCTGCTTCGGGATTATTTTCACTGTATACTTCTTCTGTTTGTCCGGCAGGATAATTTGTTATTACCAGCTTTACAGGGTCTAACACAGCCATGCGCCGCAATGCAACTTTATTAAGGTGTTCTCTCAGGCAATGTTCCAGTAAACCAATATCAACAATATTTTCTCTCTGGCCACGCCTATCCTTTCACAAAAATCGCGGATGCTTTCGGGCGTAAAACCTCTCCTTCGCAAACCACTGATGGTCGTCATGCGCGGGTCATCCCAGCCATCAACATATTTATCATTCACCAGTTGTAGTAATTTGCGTTTACTGGTAATAGTATAGGTAAGATTGCGGCGTGCAAATTCATATTGTTTGGAAGGATATATTTCCAGCTTTTCAATCAGCCAGTCATATAACTCACGGTGAGGCACAAACTCTAATGTGCATATCGAGTGCGTTACGGTTTCAATACTATCACTTTGCCCATGCGCAAAATCATACATCGGGTATATGCACCATTTATCGCCAGTGCGGTGGTGATGCGCATGCTTTATGCGATACAATACCGGGTCACGCATCAGCATATTAGGATGCGCCATATCAATTTTTGCGCGGAGCGTTTTGCTGCCATCAGCAAATTCACCATTTTTCATTCGCTCAAAAAGATCAAGATTTTCTTCAACGCTTCTGTTTATATAAGGGCTGTCTTTTCCCGGCTCGGTAGGCGTGCCCTTTAAAGCGGCTATTTCTTCGGAAGTGCTGTCATCAACATACGCCAACTCCTTTTTTATAAGCTTAATGGCATATTCGTATAAGATATCAAAATAGTCTGAGGCATATAATTCGTTTCCCCATTCAAAGCCCAGCCATTTTACATCGTTTTTAATGCTTTCCACATATTCCGTTTCTTCAGTTACAGGGTTGGTATCATCAAAGCGAAGGTTGGTATAGCCGCCGTATTTTTTGGTTAGCCCAAAATTGAGGCAAATGCTGCTGGCATGACCAATATGCAAATAGCCGTTAGGTTCCGGCGGAAAACGAGTTATGATCTGGGGGTATTTTTTTTCTTTAAGATCTTCTTCAACGATTTCTTCAATAAAATTCAAGCCTTTTTCTTCGGTCATTTGTGCAAGTCCTTTAATTAAGCAAAATATAAAAGTGGCTAAAGATACGACAAGGATTGTAACGATGGAAATCAGGGCTGAAAGGATTAACCTTTGGTTACAAAAGCTCAAATTTCCGGGCAGGCGTGCTATAGTACATTTTCAGCAAGGAAGAACAAAGGAATATTATTTATTGAAATTTGTCGCCGCTTTTATTGTTGCTTTTAAAACCTCCTGTTATTCGGGTTTGGAATAGCATAAATTCCCTTATTTTTGCCCAGCTTTTTTAACAGCAAATAATTAATACATCATGTCGGTTTTAGTAAATAAGAACTCCAAAATAATAGTTCAGGGCTTTACAGGAACGGAAGGAACTTTTCATGCTACCCAAATGATAGAATACGGAACCAATGTTGTTGGTGGCGTAACACCGGGCAAAGGTGGTCAGAAACACCTTGACCTTCCGGTATTTAATACAGTGGCTGATGCGGTTAAAACAACAGGCGCTGATGTATCTATTATTTTTGTACCACCGGCATTTGCTGCTGATGCTATTATGGAAGCTGCTGAAGCAGGTATTGGTTTAATTATTTGTATTACAGAAGGTATTCCGGTGCAGGATATGGTTAAAGCAAAGCTTTACCTCGCAAGCACTAAATCCCGTCTTATAGGACCTAACTGCCCGGGTGTGATTACTGCTGATGAATGTAAAGTGGGTATAATGCCGGGCTTTATTTTTAAGAAAGGTAAGATTGGTATCGTTTCAAAATCAGGAACACTTACATACGAAGCTGCAGATCAGGTTGCTAAAGCCGGACTTGGTATTTCCACCGCGATAGGCATTGGTGGCGACCCGATTATCGGAACACCTACAAAGGATGCCGTTGAATTGTTTATGAATGATGATGAAACAGATGGGATTGTAATGATTGGTGAAATAGGCGGCGGCATGGAAGCTGAAGCGGCACGCTGGATAAAAGAAAATGGAACGAAACCTGTTGTGGGTTTTATTGCCGGTCAAACCGCGCCTGCAGGCCGCAGAATGGGACACGCCGGAGCTATTGTTGGTGGTGCTGATGATACTGCTGCTGCTAAAATGAAAATAATGCGTGAGTGTGGTATTACGGTAGTTGACAGCCCTGCTGATATTGGTAAAACAATGGCTGAAGTAATTGCTAAGAATTCGTTGAAAAAACAGGCTAAGGTTTAATAAATAATTTTTTCGGTATACATATTAAAAAGTCTTTCTAAATGGAAGACTTTTTTAATAACGCATCACGCTAATACCGGTAGTATCATTACTTTTTTATATCAGGTATCTTTCCTTCAGCTTCCAACGCTCTTATTTCTTTAACATCTCTCAAAAATTCAGATGCAAATATAAAGTCGTTTAATTTTTGGCTTTTACTGTAAATGATCTCTTTATTACTTCCTTCCCACTCTTTTATACCCTGGTACATGTAAATAATATGATCGCCTATTTCCATTACGCTGTTCATATCATGCGTATTGATAACGGTGGTCATATTAAATTCCTTGGTTACTTCATAAATAAGTTTATCAATCACCAATGATGTTTGCGGATCGAGACCTGAATTAGGTTCATCGCAAAAAAGATATTGGGGATTTAAAACAATGGCGCGGGCAATACCTACGCGTTTTTTCATACCACCGCTTATTTCTGCAGGAAACTTTTTGTTGGCATCTTTTAAATTCACCCTTTCAAGCACTTCATTTACTTTTTTCTGTTTTTCGCTGTGTGATAATTTGGTAAACATATCCAAAGGAAACATTACATTTTGTTCAACAGTTTGACTATCAAACAAGGCAGAACCCTGGAACAGCATACCAATTTGCTGACGCAGCTCCTTACGCTGGTCATCTTCCATGGTGGTGAAGTTTTGACCATCATACAATATTTCGCCGCCATCGGGTTCAAATAGTCCAACAAGGCATTTCATCAACACTGTTTTACCGCTGCCGCTTGAGCCGATAATGAGATTTGCTTTGCCGGCTTCCATTACCGCGCTTACATCATCAATTACTACCTTCTCCCCAAATTGTTTATGCAGATTTTTTATCTCGATCATTTTGATGTTGATTTTATAAAAGCAATGCAGCCAGTATATAATCCGCAAACAGGATCATAATACAACTGGTTACCACTGCCGTAGTGCTTGCCTTTCCTATTTCGAGCGCACCGCCGTTTACAAAATAACCAAAATACGCCGGAATGCTTGAAATGATGAAGGCGAATGTATATGCTTTGGATAAAGCGAATGTCACATTAAATGGTTGAAAACCACTGAGCAGACCTTCTTCAAATTCCTCCGGGGAAAGAATGCCGGATAAGATGCCGGCCATACGACCGCCCCAGATGCCAAGTACACCCGCAATAACAACCAATACCGGTATCATTAAAAAAGAGGCAAGTATTTTAGGCATGATAAGATAGGCTTTGGTATTGATGCCCATAATTTCAAGCGCGTCTATTTGCTCGCTTACCCGCATATTGCCCAGCTCACTGGCTATTTTACTACCCACAACACCTGCCAGCACAATACAGGTAATGGTAGGAGCAAATTCGAGTATAACAGTATCTCTTACAATTTGCGCTATAGTTGACTTGGGAATAAGATTACTGACCAACTGGTAGGCTGTTTGAAGTGTAGATACAGCACCTATAAATAATGCAACAATCACCACAATGCCTAATGAGCCTATGCCTATATCCGAACATTGTTTCATCAATTCCTTCCAGTACATTCTCCAGTTTTCGGGTTTGGTAAACATGCCTTTTATCATAAGCAGGTACCTTCCGAAATGGTTAAAAACCGTCATGTGTGTATATTATTATTCAAACAAAAATACCTGAAAATGGTAAATCATCCTTTTTTTAAGTGATTAACAACAAGTTCTCTCAGATGAATGCGCAGAATTTCAGCCATGCCCTTGCTTTCTAAAAATTTCTTGTTGCCAAAATATGCGGCGAGCTCACGGGCCAGCTGTTCTACTTTTTCCTGCGGCGCTAATTCATCTTTATCTACAGAGGCTTTTAGGTCGCCTAACCGGTGCCGTTGCGCTTTTATCCGTTTAAACATTTGTGCCCGCTCTTCCTGCTGGTACTGGTCAATTACTTCAAGGTTAAGATGTTGTCGGACCAGTTCTACAAAAACCTTGTTTTCTTTAAAAAATTGTGGCAGATAAAAGTTTTTTCTCCCTTCATAAGACTGCTGATCAAAATCTATTGCGCGAATATTAAATTGTATATCATCAAAATCAGGCGTAATATCAAAAACAAAATTATAGCTGCGCATGTCACCCAACAGCCTTGCAAAACACCTTTCATTAAATTTTACAAACTCTTTGGCAATGCGTTTTGGGTTATACCCGGGGCGGTGCATAAAATCCTTGGCAAATATGTCGCCGGGCACACCCGCAATATGTTCTTCAATTAAAGTGTTATCATCAACAAGATAATTAATAGAATAAGGAGATAAAAGATGCTCCAGTTCAAGCCCTAAAATGCGTGATGCATCTGCTATCTTGATATACAAATAACTATATACATCATTGTAGTTGTTCACCACTTTAACCCGGAACGGTTGGGAATTGCCAAACACGCAAAAATCAATCCGCTCCACATGTAAATGCTCCTCAGCCTGGTTAGCGCCTGCGGCTTTTAGAAGAGAATAGATACGGATTAATGCCTGGTGAATTTCTTTTGCTATAGTAGGGTTATAAATCACGGTTTCCCATAGCGTATCATTTCCTTTACTGTCAAGGCAGGGAAACGAGCCCTGGAAATGCCTTAAAGTATCATAAGAAATGGGTAAAGGCATTTCCCTGCCGTACCGTTTCAGGTATTTTTTAAAAGACCTGCTTACGGTATATACTTTTTTCTTCTTCGAAATGTGATTGATATCCTGGTTTGTCATGTTATTATGGGCTATCGGCTATCAGCTTTGAGCGATGGGCTTAGAGCCAGGAGCAATTGGCTACTGGTTCTTTCTGCTTACCACTATCTTCTTATTTCTTCCTCCATACTTCTTACAACTTATCTGCTACACCACTTCATTTATCTTCCTGTGTTTGTCCCACCATTTTTTTTCATTCAGCCTGCCTTCTTCCTGCTTCGGGCATTTTTGTTGCGCATCTACTACTGCTATAATTACCATATTTACTATTGACCTTACCGTGCTGCCCAATTGGAGTACGTGTACAGGTTTGGCTAACCCCAGCAATACCGGCCCTATAGTATCAAAACCTCCCAGTTCCTGAAGCAGGTTGTATGCTATATTTCCCGCGCTTAAATTAGGAAATATCAGCGTATTTACATCCATGTCAACCAGGTCGCTGAAAGGATAATTTTCTTTTAGCAGGTCTTTGTTAAATGCCAGTATACCCTGCATTTCGCCATCAACAATTAATCCTGGATTTTTTTGCTTTAAAATTTCTCTTGCCTTGCGAACCGTGATCGCTTCAGGTGTGTTGCTTGTGCCGAAGTTTGAATAGCTGAGCATGGCAACACGTGGTATAATGCCGAATGATTTCACTTCCTTTTCCACCAGCAATGTTATATCTGCAAGTTCTTCAGCGGTAGGGTTAAAATTTACGGTAGTATCCGCAAGAAACATCGGGCCTTTTTTGGTGTCGATGATATACATGCCTGCTATTTTATTCACGCCCTTTTCTGTGCCTACAATTTCCAGTGCAGGTTTTACCGTTTGCGGGTAATTGCGGGTCAGCCCGCTTATCACAGCGTCTGCATCGCCGGCATTTACCATCATGCACGCAAAGCGAATGCGTTCTTTTATTATTTTACTTGCTTCATACCTGTTTACGCCCCTTCGCTGTCTTTTCTGAAAATACAGATCGGCATAATCATGCCTTGTTTGCTTCCATTCCTCGCTCCTGGGATCAATAATAGGAATACCATCAAGATCAATACCATTTTCTTTTGCGATATCAAGTATTCTTTTTGCTTCTCCTAACAGTATAGGATAGGCGATGTTTTCATCCAGTACTATTTGAGCGGCTTTTAAGATCTTAGGGTTATCCGCTTCGGCAAATACAACCCTTCGCGGATCTTTTCTTGCCTTATTGCCAATTACCCTGAATAGCTGGTTATCATTTCCCAGCCTGTTATCAAGATCTATTTTATACTTCTCCCAGTCTGCTATGGTATGCTTTGCTACGCCGCTTTCAATGGCTGCCTTAGCTACGGCAGGAGAGATGGTAGAAATTAAACGGGGATCGAGTGGCTTGGGAATAATATAATTAGGGCCAAAAACAATATTATGCTGGTTGTAGGCAAGGTTTACTATATCAGGTACGGATGTTTTTGCCAGGTTGGCCAACGCTTTTACGGCCGCCATTTTCATGGCTTCATTAATTTGGGTTGCTCTTACATCTAAGGCTCCTCGAAATATATACGGGAATCCCAATACGTTATTCACCTGGTTAGGATAGTCGCTTCGCCCTGTTGCCATAATAATATCTTTACGGCTTGATGTTGCTTCTTCCCATGTAATTTCAGGATCAGGATTAGCCATGGCAAATACGATAGGTTTTTTTGCCATTGATTTTACCATTGCTGCATTCAGAATATTTCCGGCGCTAAGCCCTATAAATACATCAGCATCTTTTATGGCTTCTGTTATAGTAATATCCTGCTTGCCTGTAGTTGCAAAACGGCGTTTGGTATTGTCAAGGTCTGTTCTGTTTTTATGCAATACGCCTTCTTTATCAAATAAGATAAAGTTGCTGCTTTTGGCGCCCAACGCTTCATATAATTGTATGCAGGCCATTGCAGCGGCGCCGGCGCCACTTACCACAAAGCGAACTTTTTCAATTTTCTTTCCCTGTATTTCAAGCGCATTAAGCAGGGCTGCAGAACTGATGATGGCTGTGCCGTGCTGATCATCATGCATTACAGGTATCTGCATTTGCTCTTTTAACTTTTGTTCTATATAAAAACATTCCGGCGCTTTTATATCTTCAAGATTAATGCCCCCAAAAGTGGGCTCTAATGATTTTACGATCTGTACGAATTTCTCAGGGTCTTTTTCATTGATTTCTATATCAAACACGTCAATATCTGCAAAAATTTTAAACAATACACCTTTCCCTTCCATTACCGGTTTGCCTGCTTCCGCGCCGATATCTCCCAACCCTAATACTGCAGTGCCATTACTGATGACAGCCACGAGGTTTCCCTTGGCTGTATATTTATATGCGTTTTCGCTGTTGCGCTGAATTTCTTTACATGGTTCAGCCACGCCTGGTGAATAGGCGAGCGAAAGATCCCGCTGCGTTTTCGCGTCTTTTGTTGGAATTACTTCTATTTTTCCGGGTCTTCCATTTGAATGATAATCTAATGCTTCCTGTTTTCTCAATTCTTTTGACATAAGGATAAATTACGTTACAAAGTAAGTAAGATATTGATGCAAAAATAACATTACTATATTTGCGGCTATAGTTTATACGTGAAGAATGAACCGGTTGATAAAAAAAATATACCAGTATTTCTCGCATTTGCTTCGTGTAAGGCTTAGCAAAGTGCAATATATGATGGTGGTTTCGGTTATTGTGGGACTTGTATCAGGGTTGGCTGCAGTTTTGCTTAAAACATTAGTACATTATATTCAACACTGGATTGCGATTATTCCTGTATCCAGATTTTCTTATTTGCTGTTTCCGGCTATTGGATTAATACTCACTGTTTTTGTAATAAACCATTTTTTGGGCGGTGTTCTTGAAAAGGGAATTCCAATGGTATTAAAGGCTATTGCAAGGAAATCTTCATTTATACCACTGCGATATACGTATGCACATATTATTACAAGCTCTTTAACGGTGGGAATGGGAGGATCCGTTGGGCTGGAAGCCCCTATTGTTGCAACAGGCTCAGCAGTCGGTTCAAATATAGCACGCATACACGAGCTGAATTACAGGGAAAGAACTTTACTTGTAGCATGTGGTGCAGCAGCAGGTATTGCAGCTGTATTTAATGCGCCTATAGCAGGGGTAATATTTGCAATTGAAGTGTTGCTTACCGATGCCATAGTAGTTAGTTATTTTATTCCTTTAATTACGGCTACTGTAACAGGTATCCTATGTGCCAAGGTTATTTTGAATGAATCAATTCTTTTTAATTTTACGCTTAAGCAGAATTTTAATTATTATAATACCCCGTTTTATATTTTATTAGGTGTGCTTGCAGGGTTTGTTTCACTTTATTATGCAAGGGTGTATAAGAAAACTGAAGCATATATTCATCACCGTAAGATGAATGCTTATGCGAAAGCGCTTTTAGCCGGCTTACTTTTAATGGGTATATATTTTTTATTTCCACCACTGTTCGGAGAGGGCTATGAGCATGTTAAGTTAATTGCTAATGACAGAATGGATAAAGTAAATGACAATACAACCATGCTTTCGTACCTGCAAAAAGAATGGGGAATAATATTGTTTACCGGGCTGATAGTGCTTTTAAAACCTCTTGCAGCCGGAATTACAAATGGCGGCGGCGGTAATGGTGGAAACTTTGCACCTTCATTATTCGTTGGGTCATATCTCGGCTTTTTCTTTTCAAAGCTGTGTAACGCTACTGGTTGGGTAAAATTACCTGAAGGGAACTTTTCGCTGGTAGGTATGGCAGGAGTATTAAGCGGCATTATGTATTGCCCGCTTACCGGTATATTTTTAATTGCAGAAATTACTAATGGGTATGAGTTGTTCATCCCGTTAATGATTGTGTCATCTATTGCTTTTTTTATTGTGAAGCAATATGAACGCTATTCGATGGATACAAAGCAACTTGCAGAAGAGGGTCAGATATTTACTCATCAGAAAGAAAAGAATATTCTTACTACCATCCGTTTGCAGGATATGCTTCAGGATAATTATGATACTATAATGATAGATAAAAAACTGGGCGATCTGGTTGACCTGGTGAAGCGAAGTGAGAAAAATATTTATGCTGTTGTTGATAAGAATGAAAAATTTACCGGTATTATAGAGCTGAATGACGTGAAACAAAAATTGTTTGAACCGCAACTTTTCGATACTGTATCTGTTAAGCACATAATGAAAAAGCCAGCAGCGGTTTTATACGATGATGAAAATATGCTTTCTGTAATGAACAAGTTTGATCTAAGCCATAGCTGGTACCTCCCTGTGCTTACCAAAAACAAAAATTTTGCAGGCTTTATTTCAAAAACCAAAGTGTTTAATAAATACAGGGAAATACTGGCAGAACAGGGAGATTTGTATTAGGGAAGGAGTGGCGGACAAGCGGAAAGTGCAAGATTAGTTTCGGTTGGAAGAGAAGGAAATATATATTCTTAAAGTAGCCTGACTCAGCTTTATATCAAAAGTTGTTGAAGCTTCCATCTTTAATCAATACATTCTTACACATTACCTGTGAAAGGGAATACATTAACAATATATCTTAACTGGTTTAGTCCCACACAGTACATATACTTTGTAGCCGGTATTATGTCTGAAACTCCAATACTTTAGGAAAGCCGGAATAAAATTTTTTAGTTGCCATAGGGGTTGATTCTTTTTTCTGCGTATATAATAGCTACGGCGGTTAACGCTTATGAAAAAGGAAAATAAAATAGATGAAAGTCTTTTGAAAAAGTTTTTTCGTGGTGAATGTACGCCTGCGGAAAAGCAAAAAGTTATAGTATGGGTGCAAAATCCCGCAAATGAGTTCCTGTTGAAAATATGGATGGAAAAGCACTGGTTATATTTTTCCGGAGAAAACAGCACTGAAAAACCTGATGTAAAAAAGATTTGGCAAAGCCTGCAAAAAGATTTGTTTGAGGACTTTCCGGATTTGATGGATAGTTATTTGAAATCAGAACCAAAAATGCCAGGAGGTTTCTTAAGACGTTATTATTTTTTTTTGTGTACCGCGGCCGTATGTTTATCGGTACTTATAGCCGGATGGTATTTTTTGTACCAGTCTAAAACAATGCCTTCTTCAGCAGTACAGCTTTTTACTGATTCCAAGGTCATTATTAAAGAAAACAATTCTGCAGATATATTAACATATACGCTCGGTGATGGCAGTGAGGTTTCTTTACAGCCTGGGGCAGAATTACTTTGCCTGGTCATTTTGAGCAACATAAGCGGGAGGTTTATTTAGAAGGTGAAGCGTTCTTTCGTGTAACTAAAAATATTCAGCAGCCATTTTATGTATACTGTAGTCAAATAGCTACTCATGTAACCGGAACTACTTTCAATGTAAAAGAGGATAAGGTACTTAAACAGATTGAGGTTGCCGTACATTCTGGAAGAGTAGAAGTTTATAAGGTAGACGAGCGTAAAAAACAAATTAACACTGCTACAATATTGGTTCCTAACCACCGGGCAATTTACACAACCAATTCGGATAAAGAGCCTGTTACCACTTTAATTGATGTCCCGGTTTTACTGAATAATAAATACAACGATCAGGATTCTGTTGACTATTATTATAACAGTGGAAAATATTTTGATTTTAAATACACTTCAATTCTTGATATTATTAATACGCTTGAAAAAGCGTATGGTATTTCTATAGAGGTTACAAATAAGCGGCTATACAATTGTCATTTTTCCGGCGATTTATCGGATAAAGGATTATATGAAAAGCTTGACCTTATTAATAAAGCGCTTAATACAACCTATGAAATACATGATACTATTGTTGTAATTAGCGGCAGCGGTTGCGATTAAAATGAATTGCCAAGACAATTATCTCACCAAAAATAACTATGAAATGAGAAAATATCAAACCTGACCAACCACCTTTAAAAGGGTAAAAACGGCAATGCGGGAACATTGCCGGTAAAATATCCCAGAATTACTGACATATTTTATTTAAACGAAAACGAAACAAAGCTATGAAAAAAAAGGCTTTTACTGCTTCATGCCTGCTTTTGATGAAAATTACTTTTGTGCAAATAATTTTAGCTGCGGTTTTTAGCTGCTCTCTTTATGCAAAAAAGATTGAGGCCCAGGATTTTCTTGAGCGGAAGTTGACTATAGCTGTAAAAAATGAAAAAAAGGCGCAGATACTCGCCATAATTAAAAGACAGACAGGCGCAAGTTTTATTTTTAGTCCGGAGGCTATACAAGCTGACAGACCCGTCGATTGTAATATATCTAACAAAAAATTAAAGGATTTTCTTTCTTCAGAGTTAAAAGATATGGGGATTGGGTTTAAAGTAATAGATAACCAGCTTTTATTATTTCCCCTTGCAGAAAATAAACAACCAGTTGATGTATTAATGCCGGAAGCTGAGCATAAGCAGGTAAATGATATTATTATCAGAGGGCAGGTAAAAGACGAGAACGGCATGCCGTTAAATAATGTAAGTGTAACGGAAAAAGCTACCGGGAAAGGAACTGTTACTGATGAGAAAGGAAATTTTATTATCAATGTTCAAAATAATAATGCTGTGCTCTTATTCAGCTATGTTGGGTATGTGGCACAGGAAGTAAAGGCAGGAGCACAAAAAGAGCTGAACGTGGTTTTGGCTCAATCCACTTCAAGTTTAAGTGATGTAGTGGTAATAGGTTATGGTACGCAAAAAAAGATTACTTTAACAGGTTCAGTTGCCAGCATATCTGGTAAAGAATTAAATACTACCACCAACAGCAATGTTGCTAATATGATGGCAGGTAAACTGCCGGGTTTCAGGGTTACTCAAAGAAATAGTGAGCCTGGATCGTATGCTACCGATTTTGACATTCGTGGACTGGGTAGCCCGCTCATTATTATAGATGGTGTTCCCCGGGATAATTTTGCACGGATTGATCCTAATGAAGTTGAAAGCATTTCTATTTTAAAAGATGCTTCTGCTGCAGTATATGGCGTTAAGGCCGCCAATGGTGTAATGCTTATTACCACTAAAAAGGGAAAAACAGGTGCCCCGACTTTAAATTATAACGGAACTTATGGGCTTACCTCTGTTATAAATACACCTAAGGTAATGAACGCGGCAGAATGGATGACTCTGCAAAATGAGCAACAGATGAATACGGGCGGTAATCCAACCTATACGGCAGATGAAATAGCTGCATATGAAAATGGTACAAAAACCAGTACAGATTGGTTTGATCTTGTGGTTCGTAAACGCGTGCCGCTTACCCAGCACAACCTCAGCGCTACAGGAGGAAGTGAAAGAATAAAATATTTTATGTCGCTTGGATATTATAATGAATTGGGATTTTGGAAAACCAATGACCTAAATTATAAACGGTTTAATCTTCGCTCTAATGTAACTGCTCAAATATCTAAAAATCTTGATGCTGAATTGCTTGTAGGTGCTATACAAGATACAAAAATAGAACCCGGTGAATCTACCTGGGTTATTTTTAAATCTATGTGGATGCAAATACCTACTATACCGGTATATGCTAATGATAATCCCCTTTACATGAGCAATGTTGCAGACGGCACACATCCTTTAGCAGTTACCAATACAGATGTTTCCGGATATAATAAAACAGTTACCAAAACCTTTCAGGGAAATTTTGCATTGAACTATAAAATCCCGTTTGTAGATGGACTGAAAGCAAGGGGAATGGTAAGTTATGACAGCAGATACCTGTTTAATAAAAACTGGAAAAAACAATATGCGTTATATACTTACGATGATGCAACCGGAGTTTATACACCCACTTATGCGCATAGTCCTTCCAATTTATCTGAAGGATTTGACCAGGTAGAATTTACTACTGCGCAGCTTTCATTAAACTATGAAAAACAATTCGCAGAAAAGCATCATTTGAAGGCATTGGTGTTATTTGAAAAATTAAGCCAGAAGATTAACAATTTTAATGCTTCAAGACAATTCTCACTGGATGCGATAGATCAGATGTATGCGGGTAATAACAATAGCAACCAGGCAGGATCAAGTTCCTCTGCGTCTGGTTATTATGGTATATCAGGCAGAGCATTGTTTGATTATGTGCGTGAAGGATTAGTAGGAAGATTAAATTATGACTACCAGGGAAAATACCTGGTAGAAGGAAGTTTTAGATATGATGGATCGTCTATGTTTGCTGACGGTCATCGTTGGGGCTTTTTTCCTGCGGCTTCAGCAGGATGGCGCATCTCAGAAGAAAATTTCTTTAAAGACAATATTACCTTCATCAATAACTTTAAGCTACGCGCTTCTTATGGTAAAATGGGTGATGATGCATCTTCTAATTTCCAATATCTTACCGGTTACAATTATCCGGGTGGCGCTAATTATATTTTCGGGTCATCATATGTGCCGGGATTATCCCCCAGGGGAATGGCCAATGAAAACCTTACATGGTATACCGCCGAGCTTGCTAATTTTGGTTTTGATGCAGATTTCCTGCTTAACAATAAACTGCATGTGGAATTTGATGTATTTAGGAGAAAAAGAAGCGGCTTGCTGGCAACAAAAATATTAAGCTTACCGGGTACCGTAGGAGCTGGTTTACCACAGGAGAACCTGAATAGTGATTTACAAAAAGGCTTAGAATTATTATTGTCATATAAAGACCGTGCGGGAGGTTTGGGTTATAATGTGTCTGCAAATATTTCATACACACGCTCTAAATATTTTCATATTGAAAGAGCTCAGTCAACAAATGATTATCGCAATTGGCGTGATAATAATAATGATCGCTGGAGCGATATTTACTGGGGATATCATGTAATTGGCAGGTTTACATCTATGGATGAAATAAAAGCTTCCCCGGTACAGGATGGAAATGGCAACAGGAACCTGCTTCCCGGCGATTTAAAATATCAGGATATTAATCATGATGGAATTATTGATGATAATGACATTACTCCGGTTGGTAAAAATAGCAGTACTCCTCAATTAAACTACGGGTTTACAATCAGCCTTGATTGGAAAGGGTTTGATTTGAATATGCTTTTCCAGGGAGGTGCTTTATTTACTGTAAACTATTTGGGCTCAGATCAATTATCTGCACCTATGCCCTGGGGCAGAAACGGTTTGGAAATATTTATGGATCGCTGGCATAGGGCTGACGCTTTTGATAAAAATAGTGAGTGGATTCCCGGTTACTATCCTTCTACCAGGCGAGATGGTACTACTAATTATTGGGCATCTGATTTTTGGTTGCTGAATGCTCAATACCTCAGACTTAAAAGTGTAGAGTTGGGCTATACATTACCTGCGCAAGTGCTGAAACGGGCAGGCATTAAATCTTTACGTGTATTTGCCAATGGATTTAACGTGCTTACCTGGAGTAATATGAATAAAGTAGTTGATCCGGAACATACAAGCAATACCTACGGCTACGAATATCCCATTACCCGTAGTATGAATTTTGGATTGAATCTTAACTTCTGATTTCCGGATGATATTTATTTGAACGATCACTTAATTTTTTGACATGAAAAAAATCATAGTATATATATGTTGGATAGCGGCAATGATGTTGCAGTTAACATCATGCAATAAAGATCTTAATGTATCGCCACAAAATATATTGGGCGATGATGATCTGTATAGCAACGAATCAGCAGTTATTGCATACTTTGCCACGTTGTATAACGATCTTCCGATTGAAGATTTTAATTACAGCACAAATGGATTTAACACCTGGCCCGTAGGCGGCGGGTTTTTATACAATTTTACCGATGAAGGAGTAACCAATCTTACGGATAATTGGAGTAATATAGGAGGAGGTACCAGTTTGGGATATTGGGCTTATGGTGCTGTAAGAAATATAAATGATTTTATTGCTAAAATTCCTGCTTCGGGCTTTGCAGATGAACAGAAAAATCTTTGGCTGGGCGAAGCAAAATTCATCAGGGCATATTACTATTTTGGAATGGTAAAGCGATACGGTGGTGTACCATTGATAACTGCTGTACAAAATTATACAGGTAATAATCTTGAAGAATTGAAAGTGGGAAGAAACACAGAAAAAGAGATTTATGATTTTGTGGCTTCAGAGTTAGATGCTGCCATTGACTTGCTTAACGAAACCAGTGATGCGGGTAGGGCAAATAAATATGTAGCCTACGCACTAAAATCACGGGCAATGCTGTATGCCGCTTCTATCGCAAAATATGGCAGCGTTCAGTTAAACGGATTGGTAGGTATTGCATCTTCTGATGCTAATACATACTGGCAGGCAGCGTATAATGCGGCTAAAAAAGTAATTGATGCTGGTAAATATTCCTTATACAGTAAAAGTTCTGATAAAACGGAGAACTATATAAATTTGTTTTTGGATGATGCAAGCAGCGAAAACATCCTAATAAAGAGATTCTCTTATCCTTCAAAAGCGCATAGTTACGATAACTGGAATCTTCCCTATTCACAAAGAGGAACAGCGGGATATGGTTCCCGCTCAAATCCATCGCTTGAGCTGGTTTCAGCTTATGAGTATGTGGACGGAACAGCCGGTACCCTGAAATTGAATAATGGCGGAGGAACGCCTATTGAGTATACAAATCCAATTGATTTATTTACCGGTAAGGATCCGCGTCTGGCTGCAACTGTAATATATCCGTTTGCTACATGGAAAGGCAATGTAATAGATGTGCATGCAGGACTTATTGATGGAGCGCAAACAATTACTGCCGGCGATTACAATACATTGTATAACGGCATGCACGTTATTGGCAATAATGGTATTGGCGGCGGCGGCGGAGAAGTTTCACAAACCGGATTTTATATACGCAAGTATCTTAATCCATCTTACGACAGGTCCACTGTTGCGCCCTGGACGTCATCTCAATCTTTCATTGATTTTCGTTATGCTGAAGTGTTGTTAAACTATGCGGAGGCTGCGGCAGAATTAGGAAAATCCACAGATGCTGCATGGGCTTTGAATGAAATAAGAACAAGAGCAGGAATTAAAACAGTAACCGAAGCCGAAGCTACCATTAATAAAGTCAGGCATGAGCGCCAGGTGGAATTGGCTTTTGAAAATCATCGTTATTGGGATATGAGGCGATGGAGAATTGCCGATCAGTTATTGAATAATACAAAATTAGACGCGTTGCTACCATATTTTGTTATCCGGGATAACGCTTACATCTTTAAAACCACTGGCGTAGGATGGCCAAAAACCTTTACTCCCAATATGTATTATGAAAGAATCAACCCGGATGAAATATCAAAAAATTCGAAACTAATTCAAAATCCGGGCTACTAATCAAAAAATATTATTTATGAAATTACAATATACAATAATTGCATTTTTGCTCTTCTTTTTTACCAATTGTAGCAAACAAGATAATTATGCAGCGCCTGATGCAGAAATCACAGGACAGCTTGTAAATGCCGATACACAGTCCCCGTTTCAAACAGAGCAGCCCAATGGTGTTAAAATAAGAATTCTGGATACAAAGTACGGAGCTAACGTTAGCCCTATTGATATTTGGGCAAAGGCAGATGGTAGTTTTGAAACAACACAATTGTTTAAAGGTAATTATAAGGTCATTCCTATTGAAGGTGCTTTTTTTAGTGCGGATACAGCATTGGTAACAACAGATAGAACCGCTGATATATCTTTTACGGTTACTCCTTTTTTGAATATTAATATGGATGCCGCGAAATCAGGGAGCAGTATAATTGTGAATTATTCCCTATCGAGAAGCAGGGTAGGAGATAAGATAATTGAAGCTAAAAGTTTGCTGTCTGCATATCCTTCGGTAAGTAATTCTATTAATGAAATGTCGGTGCAACATGATTTATCAGGAGAAGATGATGAAGCGGTTTTGGTGAATAATTATTCAGATACTTTAAAAAATATTACAACGGGTAACAGCTGCTATATAAGGGTAGCTGCCAAAACAGCAAATGCCAATGGAAAGTATAATTATAGTAAAGTGGTGAAAATAGATTTCTGATACGGCGCAAGATTGTAATTGAATAATACCGTACTAATGTTTGAAGTTTAGCGAAAAAACCGCTAAACTTTTATATTGTAATCATGAAGCGATACAAATGTTATTAATGCAGTCTGTTGCCTTATAGCATTGTGAAATAATTTTTGTATAATGCCTTTATTAGTTGTTAAGACATTATGTAACTTAGTAATGCAGACAGGATAAAAAAAATTTCATAATAATAAACCTGCTTGTATGGCAGTAATAGATATAATTTATAATTTAAAGTGCCTGGAATAGTTTGAATGCGTATAATTGCTAACAGTCTCAATAATAACGTGCTTGTCCGGTTAAGGAACGGTGACCATGCTGCATTTAAAATGATATTTGATGCGTATGTAGAAAAAGTATTTCATTATATTAACGGGTATGTAAAAAATAAGCAGGCAGCCGAAGATATTACTCAGGAAGTATTTAAAAAACTTTGGGAAAAGAGAGAGAAACTGGATGAATCGGGAAACCTGGAAGGGCTGCTGTTTAAAATCTGCTATCACCAGGTGATAGATTTTTATCGTGACAAAAAATCTTCAGTTATATATACACTTTTACCTGTTGCAGATACATTTATGGAGCAGCAAAAGGCAGATGAAAGGGTTGAATCTAAACAATTTGAAGAACTTTATCGGGAAGCAATTAAACAACTTCCTTCTCGTAGAAGGAAAGTGTATATTCTAAGCAAGCACGAAGGAATGAGCAATAAAGAAATTGCTTCAAAGCTTAGTATATCTGTAAAAACTGTAGAAAACCAAATGACATCTTCCATACATTTTATTAGAATGTTTCTTCGTAAGGCAGGACAATTTTTATTTTGTTTTCTGTTAATATTATTTTGTTCTAAAATTTTTTGAAGAAAGGGAAAGAATTTTTCCTGAGTAATTTAATGAATTGAGCCCGTCCGATTTATTTTGTATTTTCTGTGATTTTTTTAATCAATTGGCGAATAATTAAGCAAGCTGACTCTAAAGGGCGGTTTTATTATGCTTAATATTGAGCTGGCAGCGCTATGCTAATGAAAGAAGATAAATTTATTTCAGTAATAGATACGCATAAAGCTATATTGTATAAGGTTGCCAATGCATATTGTAAAAGTACGGAAGACAGAAAAGACCTTATACAGGAAATGATCTTTCAATTATGGCGGTCGTTTGAAAAATATAATGCAGCCTACCAGTATTCAACATGGATATACAGAATAGCGTTGAATGTAGCTATTTCATTTTACAGGAAAAACAAACCATTGCCTCTTACCTTACCTATAGATGAGCGTATATTAAATATCCGTGAGCCTGAACCCGGGCTTGATAATAATAACCAACTAAGACTGCTTAATACATTTATTGCTGAACTTAAAGATTTAGATAAAGCGCTTATCCTGCTATACCTCGAAGAAAGGAGTTATAAAGAAATAGCAGATATAATGGGTATTAGTGAAACGAATGCAGGAACGAGAATTGGCAGGATAAAACAATTCCTCAAACAAAAATTTAATGCAAATCATGAGTAACAACATGGAATATACAGATATTCTGGCATTATGGAAATCGCAAAATGCCAAATTGGATGAGGCGATCAGTATTAATAAAAAGCTTTTAAAAGAAAACCTGGCAAATAAAGCTAAGTCGGCGCTTGGAGGTTTAAAAGCCATACGCTGGGTAGGAATTATTTTTGGCTTGCTCTGGTGTGCAGCGATAGCTTTTGTGCTGATTGTGTCATGGACATATAGCAATTGGTTTTTTAAATCAGCATTTATTATTCATATAGTGGTATCTCTTATAGCGGTAGGGTTATATATTTATCACATCGTATTATTGAATAATTTTGATAACAGCCAAACTGTGGTAAGTGCGCAGAGAGCATTGGTTGAATTAAAGTTTTCTAATTTAAAAACATTAGGCATACTCTGGTTGCAGCTGCCGGTATTCAGTATATGGTTTATGACGAATGACTGGATGCATAATTCGCCGGATACTTTCTGGCTTATTCAGATGCCAATAGTTTTAATTCAACTTTTTATCGGTATATGGTTATATAGAAATCTGAACTATAGAAACCATCAAAAAAAGTGGTTTAAATGGTTTGTTAGTAAAGGCGAGTTTGGTAAAATAAATAAGGCGAACAGTTTTTTACTGGAGATAAATGAGCTGGATAAGAAATAAACTATAACAACTGCGTAAAAGCTATACGCTCTTTTGTTTACTCCTATTCATCGCTTCCAGGTACTTCTCCTTCATCACCTCCTGCACCGGCACATTTTTAATCTTGCTTTCCAGCCAGGATATAATATCAAGATACATGAACGACCGGCTTTCCAACGGGTTATCTTTATATTTTTCCAGCTTATCTTTTAATACCACAAACGCGCTTTTTACCTGCTTTTTGTCAAGGTGAAATGATTTGCGTAAAAAGCGGAATATCTCTTCTTCCACAATACTCAGGTTTTGCATTTTTGCCATAAAGCGGTATACAGATTTAATAAGGTATTCCAGCAGGTCGAAATTGCCCAGCTCGTAGTGGGCTATAAGATGCAACAGTCTCGAATAGCATTGAAGGTCGGTACGCAGGTCAACTTTCCAGTTGATGATGCGGTTAAGATATTCAATAGCCCTTTCATTATCACCACTGCCAAAATACAAGCAGGCTATCTTGTAATAGAACACCAGTATGCGGTGGCGATCCATCTTTAAACGGTATTCGGATATCTTAGCTTCAATTTCAGACACAAGTATTAAGCCTTCCGTAAAGCTGCCTTCCAGGAAATGTTTATTAAGTTTAGCCGTATACAAATAAATAAAGGATTGTACACGGTTATTATCATTACAATTAGCTTGCTTTGAATGGTAGAATTGTTCAAGCTTTTGCAGATCAGCAATAAACCTGTCGTAATTCAGCAGCATAAAATGGGCGTTCAGCAGGTTATGCAGCCCTTTAATATATAATTGCGTATCTACTTTTATCATGATAGGTTCCTGCTCAAAAGCATCCACCCATTTTTGACAATACCTGAAATACATCAATAAATCCTGTAGAATAAATCCATACCAGCAATAGCTTTCGTAGAGATAATGCCGTTCATAAAAACCTTTATATAACCGTGCATTTTGAGGAAGATTGGTTTCAAAAAAAGCTTTTACTGCCATGCGGTCCTTATCATCACGGGCATGCCCCATATTAATATACCAGCTATATAATTGCAGAGAAAGATTGGATAATTTATTCAGCATGGTTAGCCGGGTGTCTGCTTCTTCCACTTCTTTTGCCAATACTTCAGCGCGGTTTTCCATACTGCGGGTAATATAGAGCGCTTCAATTTTCTTCTCAAATATCAGCGCCTGCAGGGCATAAGTGAGCTGGTTATGTTCACGGGCAAATTCTTTTATACGTTCCAGGGTTTTAAGACTTTGCAGGTAAAGCCCTTTATCGTATAAAATACGGGCATAATCCATGTATTCATGAAGCTGCAACTGTATATTGTTTTCATCCCGCAAAATGCGCAGGCTGGCCAATATCTGGCGATACACATGCGATTTGAGGTTTGATAATTGTTGCTTTTTTATGTCCGGATTACGCTTCAGCAATGCTTCTTCATCATAATCATCCAGTTTATCCAACGCGTCAAATAACTGGGTGGTTTTCATATCGGGTGATGAGGCATTTCGCTGCACAAAAAGCTTAAAATTGCGCTTTTCAGCTTTTTCCAGCGATTTTATCAGTTGAAATAACTCGTCTGTTGAACGTTTGGGCATCGTAATCAAATTTCAGTAAAACCCGCTACTGCAAAGGGTTTCATTGTAAATTAAGGGTTTTACCCAACGTAATATAAGGCTTAATTTGGTTTTGAGCGTCCTTAATTACCGGTAAATTCGTACCCTGATTGCAAATATCTGAATTATGAAGCCCATATGAAGTTTTAATTTCCTTCGGTGAGCTTTCTTAATCAAATAAAATCCATCTATGTCAAAAGATAAGATTTATATTTTCGATACTACCCTTCGGGATGGCGAACAGGTACCAGGTTGTAAACTGAATGCGGATGAAAAGATTGAGCTGGCGCTGGCGCTTGAAAATCTTGGGGTTGATATTATTGAAGCCGGGTTTCCTGTTTCAAGCCCCGGAGACTTTGCATCTGTTGAAAATATTTCAAAGGTTATAAGGAACGCAACCGTTTGCGGATTGACACGTGCCATTAAAAAAGATATTGAAGTAGCTGCAGATGCATTGAAAAAGGCAAAGAAACCACGTATACACACCGGTATCGGTGTATCTGATCTCCATATAAAAACAAAATTTAATTCAACAAGAGAAGAGATACTTGCCCGTGCGGTAGAGGCTGTGAAATTTGCCCGCAATTTTGTGGATGATGTGGAATTTTATGGAGAAGATTCCGGAAGAGCTGATTTAGAATTTTTAGCCAGGGTGGTAGAAGCGGTAATAGCAGCCGGTGCAACAGTAGTTAACATTCCTGATACTACAGGCTACTGCCTTCCGCATCAGTATGGTGAGAAGATCGCCTATCTAATAAATAATGTTCCCAATGTAGATAAAGCTATTCTTTCCTGCCATTGTCATAATGACCTGGGATTAGCTACGGCAAATTCTATTGCAGGTGTAATGAATGGTGCAAGGCAGATTGAGTGTACCATAAATGGTTTGGGCGAAAGGGCAGGTAATACATCGCTTGAAGAGGTAGTGATGATCATCAAACAGCATGATTCATTAGGATTATATACTGATATTAAAGCTGAACAACTGAACCCGATCAGCCGCCTGGTGGCAGATACCATGCGTATGCCGGTTCAACCAAATAAAGCTATTGTTGGCAGCAACGCTTTTGCGCATTCATCCGGTATTCACCAGGATGGGTTTTTAAAGAACGCGGAGAACTATGAAATTATCCGCCCTGAAGAAGTAGGCGCCGACAGCTCAAAGATTGTTTTAACAGCAAGAAGCGGACGTTCCGCGCTTGCACATCGTTTTCAAAAGCTGGGTTTTGATTTCAATCGTAACGACATTGATGCATTATACCAGGCTTTTTTAAAGGTTGCCGATGTAAAAAAAGAAGTAAGTGATGAAGATCTGAAAGCATTGGCTGCCAATAACCATCCGGAAGTAGCAATTGCATAATAAGCAGATGTTTTCTCATGATGCGTTAAGCACTCTGATTGGCGTGGCGCTCCGGCGTCACGCTTCATTTAAAAAAACATCCGCAGGTATTAAAAGCTTGATGAACCTTGAAAACATCTTGCCCGAATAATTTATGAAAAAGAATATAGCGGTAATTTTTGGAGACGGGATAGGACCCGAAGTAACGCAGCAATCTATAAATGTATTGAACGCTGTTGCCAAAAAATTTTCTCATGAGTTTAACTACACTTATAATCTCATGGGTGCTGTCGCTATAGATAAAACGGGTAATCCATTGCCTGATGAAACGATTGAAGCTTGTTTAAATAGCGATGCGGTATTATTTGGTGCAATTGGTGATCCTAAATATGATAATGATCCTACTGCAACTGTTCGCCCAGAACAGGGATTACTGAAACTAAGAAAGAGTTTACAACTATATGCCAATATAAGGCCGGTTACTACCTATGCCTCTTTGCAGCATCTTTCACCGCTTAAAGCAAAAAATAGCGATGGAACTGATTTTGTAATATACCGTGAGCTTACCGGCGGTATTTATTTTGGTAAAAAGGAATTGAATGCTGATAAAACACAGGCTATTGATGAATGCGTATATACCGAACAGGAAATAGAACGTGTGACGCATCTTGCATTTCAGCACGCAGCGCAGCGCAGAAAAAAATTAACGCTGGTAGATAAAGCAAATGTGCTTGAAACTTCAAGACTTTGGAGAAAAGTAGTGCAGGAGCTGGCGCAACAATACCACCATGTTACAGTGGATTATATGTTTGTTGATAATGCCGCAATGCAGATCATCATCAACCCAAAACAGTTTGATGTAATTCTTACGGAAAATATGTTTGGTGATATCATTAGCGATGAAGCAAGCGTGATAGCAGGTTCTCTTGGCTTATTACCTTCCGCATCTGTAGGTAACAGTTCGGCTTTGTTCGAACCTATTCACGGTTCTTATCCGCAGGCTGCCGGAAAAGATATAGCCAATCCGTTGGGCTCAATTTTATCTGCGGCAATGATGCTTGATTATTTTAAATTAAATACAGAAGCTGATCTGGTAAGAGAAGCAGTTGACTGGACACTCAAACACAATTTTGTTACAAAAGATATTGATCCTGTCAATTTTTATCTCACCACTACTATAGGAGAATTGATTGTTGAATTTGTGAGCAATAAAGTACCGGGAGATATTCAGCAGGCAGACGTAGAATTGAGAAAATCAACGATAATTTAATTTCAAATTTGAGATCTCAAATTAAAAATAGTTCTTTGTTTTCTTGCCGGTGAAATGTATATTCGTGTATAATTACATTTCACTTATGTTGAAGTTGAATCGCAGCATATCAAATATTGTCAGCAGCACAATTCTCGTGGTGGTTGTCATTATTATTCCTGTAATTCAGGGAGGTGTAATTTGTATATAAAATAAATATTAAAAAATATATAAACCCGCCTTCTGCCGAGGCGGGTTTTTTTGTTTTGCAGCATAATAATTTCAACATTTTTAAATCAAACACAATGGCTTCCTATTACAATGATGCGACGATAATTTTTTTGAATGGCTCTTTCGTAAAAGCCGCAGAGGCAAAGATGGACTTTTATAGTCAGTCGCTGCACTATGGTTATTCGGTTTTTGAAGGTATCCGTTCTTATAAAACAGAAAAAGAGGATACAAAAATATTCAAAGCAGCAGAGCATTACGAGCGCCTGAAAAATTCCGCACTGGCAATGAACCTGCCTTACACGTGGAATACTGATGAATTGATAGCGGCAACTTACGAAGTATTGAAACGCAACAATATACAGGATGCATATATACGACCTGTAGTATATGCGCCGGCAAATATGAGTTTTGTAGTAAATACGGAATCTTTTATTGTGATTGAAGCATGGGAAATGGCGCCGTTCCTCGGGAATAAGTTATTGCAGGTAATGACATCTTCTTTTCAACGGCCTAATCCGAAAGGATTTAAGATAGAAGCAAAGGCTGCCGGTCACTATGTAAATTCTATATTGGCCAGCCAGGAAGCAAAAGCAAAAGGATTTGATGAAGCGCTCTTAACAGATATGAATGATAATATAGCCGAAGGCCCGGGTGCTAATATGTTTTTTGAAAAAGATGGTAAACTGGTTACGCCGCCTCCCGGAAATATTTTGCCGGGCATTACAAGGGCAACTGTTTTTGAAATTTGTAAAAAGCTGGGAATAGCGGTAGAGGAAAAATTGTTTAAAGCAGATGAATTAAAAAATGCAGATGCTGCTTTTTATTGTGGCACAGCCGCGGAAGTAGTTGGCTGGGAGAGCCTCGATAATGTGAGGTTTAAAAAAGACTGGAATGAAACTGTGAGTAAAATAGTTCAGGCAGCATATAAAAACCTGGTTGTGGAAAAAGAACTTGTACCTCAAATACCGGATAGCAGGAAAGAAAAAACACCTGCATAATAAGTGAAATAAAAAAGTTTCTAAAGAAGATAACAATAAATAAAATGGCTGAATTAAATAAGTTCTCTAAGGTATTAACGCAGGATCAAACGCAACCTGCGGCGCAGGCAATGTTATATGGTATTGGATTAACGGATGATGATTTAAAGAAAGCCCAGGTAGGTATTGCCAGCATGGGTTACGATGGTAATACCTGCAATATGCACCTGAACGATCTTGCAAAGGTTGTAAAGCAGGGTGTGTGGGATAATGACCTGGTAGGATTGATCTTTAATACGATTGGTATAAGTGATGGTATAAGCAATGGTACGGATGGTATGCGCTACTCTTTGGTTAGCCGCGATTTAATTGCGGATAGTATTGAATCTGTTTGCGGCGGATTTTATTATGATGGATTGATTACAATACCGGGATGTGACAAAAATATGCCCGGATGCATAATGGCAATGGGCCGCTTAAACCGCCCCGCGATAATGGTGTATGGTGGTACGATTGCGCCCGGACATTATAAGGGGCAGGAGTTGAATATAATTTCAGCTTTTGAAGCATTGGGCCAAAAAATTGCGGGCAAGCTTGATGATGGAGATTTTAAAGAAATTGTAAAACATTCCTGCCCCGGTGCAGGAGCATGCGGTGGTATGTATACTGCCAATACTATGGCCAGCGCTATAGAAGCGTTGGGTATGAGCCTGCCGTATTCTTCAAGCAATCCTGCTATAAGTGATGATAAGAAAAAGGAATGCCTTGATGCAGGTAAAGCAATAAAGATCCTGTTAGAGAAAGATATCAAACCCAGGGATATCATGACGAAAAAAGCATTTGAAAATGCGATTGTCGTAATAATGATATTGGGAGGAAGTACCAATGCTGTATTGCATCTTATTGCAATGGCAAAAAGCGTAGGTATTGAATTAACGCAGGATGATTTCCAGGCAATTAGTGATAAAACTCCTGTGCTGGCTGATTTTAAGCCAAGCGGCAAATACCTGATGCAGGAGCTGCACTCACACGGAGGCATACCCGCAGTAATGAAATATTTGCTGAATAAAGGTTTGTTACATGGTGATTGTTTAACGGTTACCGGTAAAACATTAGGCGAAAATCTTAAAGATATTACTGAAATAAGTTTTGAAACGCAGGATATTCTTTACCCGCTTGAAAAGCCCTTGAAAGCTACAGGGCACCTTCAGATCCTTTACGGCAATCTTGCAGAAAAAGGAAGTGTAGCAAAAATTTCCGGCAAAGAAGGCGAACGTTTTGAAGGTCCTGCAAGAGTATTTGATGGTGAAAAGAAATTGATTGAAGGTATATCATCAGGTAAAGTAAAGCCAGGCGATGTGGTAGTGATTATTAATGAAGGACCCAAAGGTGCGCCCGGTATGCCTGAAATGCTGAAACCAACGTCTGCTATTATAGGTGCAGGGCTGGGAAAGTCAGTTGCCTTGATTACTGATGGAAGATTCAGTGGGGGAACGCACGGATTTGTGGTAGGGCATATCACGCCTGAATCATACGAAGGCGGATTGATTGGTTTGGTAGAAGATGATGATATCATTGAACTGGATGCCGTTAAAAATACCATCACGCTAAAAATTTCTGATCAGGTGATTGCTGAAAGAAGAAAACGCTGGACAAAACCAGCGCTGAAAGTGAAAAATGGGGTATTATATAAATATGCAAAATTAGTGAAGGATGCGAGTGAAGGATGTGTAACTGATGAAGATTAAGGTGAATAGTGATGCGGAAGTAAACCTGTAAGGTTTACAGCGCAGAATAACCACCCGACAAACCTTATAGGTTTATCAGACCACTGTTTGTTAACCATGAAAAATAACACCAATGCAACTACTGGTCATACAGAATAAAATCTATGAAATAAGTGGGCAGAAAGTGATGCTTGATTTTGATTTGGCAGTATTGTATAATGTAGAGACGAAAGTTTTTAACCAGGCAGTTAAAAGAAATATAGAAAGCTTTCCTGCCGGGTTTATGTTTCAATTAACAAGATCAGAATATAGTGCTCTAAGGTCACAAATTGTGACCTTAGACGAACAACGGGCTGATGATCAGGAACTTAAATCATCACAATTTGTGATGATGAAAAAGCCGGGACGCGGTAATTATAGTAAATATCTTCCCTATGCATTTACCGAGCACGGCGTTACTATGTTGGCAAGCGTGTTGAAAAGCGAGGTAGCAAGAAAAATGAACATAGCGATAGTGAGAGCTTTTATTGCTATGCGAAAAATGGCGATACAATATGCGGAAGTGATAAAAGCAATTAATGATTTAAAGGAACGCATGGATGGCCACGATGCTCAGTTGAACCAGATTTATGATGCTTTGGAAACCATGCTCGACAAAAAAGTAGAAGAAGAAAACATAGAGAAACAATGGAAGGACAGGGAGCGAATTGGATTTAAAAAATAACTATAAATGTGTAATTAAAAATTGGATACCATGAGTAGCGCAACTGAAATCTTGAAAAAAGAAAAATCGGCAGGTAAAGAAACCGCAAAAAAGCCACAGGGTAAAGTAAAAGCACAAACTTCTATAAGCGGAAGTGTAGCTGTGATGGAAGCACTCGTTGCTGAAGGAGTCACCGATTTTTTTGGATATCCCGGCGGCGCTATCATGCCGATATATGATGCATTATTTGATTATACAGATACACTCAACCACATACTCGTGCGCCACGAGCAGGGCGGGATACATGCTGCCCAGGGGTATGCACGTACATCAGGTAAGGTGGGCGTGGTGTTTGCAACCAGCGGGCCTGGCGCAACAAATCTTGTAACCGGTTTGGCAGATGCGCAGATCGACAGCACACCTGTCGTATGTATCACAGGGCAGGTATTTGCACATTTGCTTGGCACAGACGCATTCCAGGAAACTGATGTGATCAATATTACTACGCCTGTTACCAAATGGAATTACCAGGTAACAGATGCAAGTGAAATTCCGGCAGCGCTTGCCAAAGCATTTTATATAGCAAAATCCGGCAGGCCGGCCCGGTATTGATTGATATTACCAAGAACGCGCAGGTACAGAAATTTGACTATAACGGATATACGCCATGCAATCACGTGCGCAGCTATCGTCCAAAACCCATTGTGCGTAAAGAATATGTTCAGGCTGCTGCTGAATTGATCAATAAGGCGGAAAAACCATTTGTGCTTTTAGGTCAGGGTGTAATTTTGGGTAAGGCAGAAAAAGAATTTAAAGCCTTTATTGAAAAAGCCGGCATTCCTGCTGCATGGACAGTTTTAGGTTTGAGCGCCCTGGAAACAGATCATCCGCTCAATGTTGGTATGCTCGGTATGCATGGTAATTATGGCCCGAATGTTTTAACCAACGAGTGTGATGTATTGATCGCCGTGGGTATGCGTTTTGATGACCGTGTAACCGGCAGGTTAGATAAATATGCAAAGCAGGCTAAAGTTATTCATCTTGATATTGACCCCGCTGAAATAGATAAGAACGTTCAGGCAACAGTACCGGTTTGGGGTGATTGTAAAGAAACGCTTCCGATGCTTACCGCGTTGCTCGAAAAGAAAACCTATCCTGAATGGCTGAACAAATTCAGGGCAATGCAGGTGCAGGAAGAAGATGCAGTTATTACAGATGAATTGCATCCTAAAGGTGAGATAATGACGATGGGAGAAGTACTGGATGTATTGAATGAAATTACCAAAGGCGATGCAGTTATTGTAACGGATGTTGGTCAGCACCAGATGGTGGCATGCCGTTATGCAAAATTTAATAAAACCAGGAGTAATGTAACTTCCGGAGGTTTAGGTACAATGGGATTTGCGTTGCCCGCGGCAATTGGCGCTAAGTTTGGTGCAAAAAATCGTACAGTAGTAGCTATTATCGGGGACGGTGGTTTCCAGATGACATTGCAGGAATTGGGTACGATCATGCAGTTTGATGTTGATGTAAAGATCATCATTCTTAATAACCAGTTTCTCGGAATGGTACGCCAGTGGCAACAGTTATTCCATGATAAAAGATATTCCTTTGTAAATATTACCAGCCCGGATTTTGTAACGGTAGCCAAAGGCTATGGTATTGCTGGAAAAAGCATTTCAAAAAGAGAAGATTTGAAATCAACCGTACAGGAAATGCTGCATCACAAAGGGTCATACCTGCTGGAAATAATGGTAGGCAAAGAGAATAATGTATTTCCGATGGTGCCGCAGGGTTGTGGTGTAGCAGAGATAAGACTGAAATAAAAATTCAATGAAGCAGAAATCAACGATAGAAGAAATAAGAATTCGTTTTGATAACGATGTAGAAAGGTTTTCTAATCTCGATACTGGTCAGATATCAACCATTGATGCTACAGTTTCTCTGGAGCTGATTACGGAAGCGGCAAAGAGAATTGCTCCTGCGGCTACACAACTATTAGATGTAGGCTGTGGTGCGGGCAACTATACGCTGATGATGCTTAAAAAGCTTCCCGGGCTTAATTGTACGCTGGTGGATTTAAGCAAACCAATGCTTGATAAAGCACTGGAGAGAGTTTTGCAGCAAACCAATGGTAAAGTAAATACTTTACAGGGTGATATACGGGAGGCAAAATTACCCGGAAATCATTTCGACATTATACTTGCAGGCGCCGTACTGCATCACCTGCGCGATGATAAAGATTGGGAAACAACTTTCAGAAAATTATACAGCTTGTTAAAACCCGGGGGTTGCTTAATGATATCTGACCTGGTAATACAGGAAACAGCAGCTATGAGTGAATATACCTGGGAGCGCTATGGCAATTATCTGGAAGGCGTAAATGGAAAGAATTATCGCGAGAAGGTGATGGAGTATATTGATAAAGAAGATTCACCACGCTCTGTAACTTACCAGATGGAACTTATGAAAAAAGTTGGATTTCGGGCAACAGAGATATTGCATAAAAATATGTGCTTTGCGGCTTTTGGCGGAATAAAATAAACAATTAAATTAAAAGAAATGAAACAGGAATTTACTATAACAGTATATACTGAAAATCATATCGGGTTACTGAATCGTATCGCGATCATGTTCTCCCGAAGGAAAATAAATATTGAGAGTTTAAATACATCACCTTCTGAAGTAGAAGGTATACACCGCTTTACGATCGTTATTAATGAGGTGGAAGAAGTGGTAAAGAAGCTGGTACGCCAGATTGAAAAACAGGTAGAGGTATTGAAAGCATACTATAATAATAATGATGAGATCGTTTGGCAGGAGCTGGCTTTGTATAAAGTATCTACCGATAAAGTTATTGAAGATGTTAAAGTAGAAAGATTATTACGCCAGTATGGTGCAAGAGCGGTAGTGATCCGTAAGGATTATACTGTATTTGAAACATCAGGGCACAGGGAAGAGATCAATAAACTTACCGAGGTATTAGGACCGCTGGGTTTAATAGAATTTGTGAGAAGCGCAAGGGTAGCTATCATCAATGCCAGTAGTGGCTTTTACGAGAAATTAAAGGAATTTGAAGAAGAAAAACCCGGAACAGATATAGTAGAAAATGAATTTCTGGATAAGCAGGATGAGGTATTTTCGATGTAGGGGACGGCAGTTTAACCACATAGGCACAATAGGAGTATAGGGAAATATAGAATATGATTTCAACTATGTGGTTCTATTTTTCCTCTGTTACTATGTGGTGAAAAAATGTATATAGAGAATCATGACCAAATTATTCGACATCATATACGCAGGCAGAAAAAAGTTCACAGAACTGGTTGACAGCTTATCTGTTGAGCAATTAAATGAAATTCCGGAGGATTTTAATAATAATATTGCCTGGAATTTCGGGCATATAGTAGTAAGCCAGCAAATGCTTTGCTATGTGCGCCCCGGGTTTACTGCGCACATGGATGATCATCTCATAAAAAAATACCAGAAAGGTACAAAACCTGAAAGTTTTATTCCCCAAAGTGAGATAGCTGTCTTAAAGGAATATGCTTTTTCTCTGATCGGTCAATTAAAACAAGACCTTGACAACGATAAGTTTAAAGGATATATTACTTTTGCGACCCAATTTGGTGTTGAGCTTACCAGCATCCGGGATGCAATTCCTTATTTTGCTACGCATGATACATTGCATCTTGGTTATGCAATGGCTATAGCAAAACACCTTTCAATAGCAAAACAATTTTCCAATTTTCAACATATCAAATTTTCAAACTAACAACATGGCAAAATTAAATTTCGGCGGCGTTGAGGAAAACGTAGTAACACGTGAAGAATTTCCGTTAAGCAAAGCCCAGGAAGTATTAAAAAACGAAACGATTGCAGTGATAGGATACGGTGTTCAGGGCCCGGCCAGGCGTTGAACCAGAGAGACAATGGTATTAATGTAATTGTTGGCCAGCGAAAAAATTCAAAAACCTGGGATAAGGCTGTGAAAGATGGTTTTGTTCCCGGTGAAACTTTGTTTGAAATTGAAGAGGCTTTAGAAAAAGGTACTATTATCTGCTACCTTTTAAGTGATGCAGCACAAATTGAACTATGGCCTACTGTTAAAAAACATCTTACTGCCGGTAAAGCATTGTATTTCTCTCACGGCTTTGGTATAACATTCAACGAGCAAACAGGTATTGTTCCTCCTAAAGATGTAGACGTATTCCTGGTAGCACCAAAAGGCTCAGGCACATCATTGCGCCGCATGTTTTTACAGGGACGTGGCTTAAACAGCAGCTATGCTATTTACCAGGATGCTACCGGTAAAGCAAAAGACCGTGTGATTGCACTTGGTATCGCGGTAGGTAGCGGTTATCTTTTTGAAACCAATTTCAAAAAAGAAGTATACAGTGATCTTACCGGCGAGCGTGGAACACTGATGGGCGCCATCCAGGGCATTTTTGCTGCACAATACCAGGTATTGCGCGATAAAGGGCATTCACCTTCAGAAGCATTTAATGAAACTGTTGAAGAACTTACGCAATCATTAATGCCGCTGGTAGCAGAAAACGGTATGGACTGGATGTATGCCAACTGCTCTACAACGGCTCAGCGTGGCGCATTGGATTGGTGGAAAAAATTCCGTGATGCAACAGCTCCTGTATTCAAAGAATTATACGAGAGTGTAGCAACCGGTAAAGAATCTCAACGTTCTATCGACAGCAACAGCAAAACTGATTATCGCGAAAAGCTTGAAGAAGAATTAAAAGAGCTGCGCGAAAGTGAAATGTGGCAGGCTGGTAAAACCGTTAGAAGCCTGAGACCTGAAAATCAGAAGTAAGGTGTAGGGTAAATGGTGTGGGGTGTAAGGCGAGTCACCTGGTTAAAGTTTTATGGTGAATGGTGAGATATGAAACGTGAAACCTGCGCAGGCAACCCGGAACTTGTAACCTGTAAAGATGAAAGAAGGAAACAAAAACGAAACGATAAAGCAAAGCCTTCCCGCCTGGTCGGGAAGGCTTAACTTTCATGATGCGGTTTATCGCCTTAAAAAAATTGTGAACCGCACGCCTTTAATGTACAACCAAAACCTCTCCCGCAGGTATGGTTGCGAAGTATATCTTAAAAGGGAAGATCTTCAGATTGCCCGATCCTATAAATTACGAGGCGCATATAATATGATCTCCAGTCTTAATGCAGATCAGAAAAAACGCGGTGTTGTTTGCGCAAGCGCCGGAAATCATGCGCAGGGTTTTGCATACAGTTGTAAAAAGTTAGGCATCAAAGGCGTCATATTTATGCCTGTTATCACTCCAAAACAAAAAATTAACCAGACAAAAATGTTTGGTGAAGATTTTATTGAGATAAAATTAGTGGGCGATACCTTTGACGATTGCGCGGCAGCCGCCAAATTGTATACTGTTGAGCATGATATGGTTTTTATTCCTCCTTTTGATGATTATAGTATAATAGAAGGCCAGGGAACCGTTGCTGTAGAAATACTGGAAGATGCTTCCGATATTGATTATGTTTTCATTCCTGTTGGTGGTGGTGGTTTGTGTGCGGGTATTGGCGCGTATTTTAAAACGTTCAGCGCCGATACAAAAATTATAGGCGTTGAGCCGGCAGGAGCACCTTCAATGAAGGCTGCCCTTGATGCCGGACACCCGGTAACGCTTACCGAGATTGACCGCTTTGTAGATGGCGCGGCAGTTAAACGCATCGGCGACATTACTTACGAAATTTGCAGTAAGGTAATGGATGAGATAGTGCTTGTTCCCGAAGGAAGAATCTGCACCACTATATTAAGGTTGTATAATGAAGACGCGATTGTGGTTGAGCCCGCCGGCGCATTATCTATAGCCGCCCTGGAGCAATGTGCGGATGAAATCAAGGATAAAAAGGTCGTTTGTATTGTTAGCGGCGGGAATAATGATATAGACAGAATGCCGGAAATAAAAGAAAGATCACTTCAGTTTGAAGGGCTTAAACACTACTTTCTCATCAACTTTGCACAGCGCCCCGGTGCATTAAAAGAATTTGTAAATAATGTTTTGGGCCCAGGTGATGACATTACCAGGTTTGAATTCATGCAAAAAACTAATAAAGAAGCAGGTCCTGCCCTTGTCGGAATAGAGCTACAGCATAAAAATGATTATATTAAATTAATCGAAAATATGAAACAATACCAGGTTAATTTTTCTGAAATTAATAAAGACGATAGTTTATTATCCTACCTGGTATAAAACGATATTCACAGTCTCTTTCAATTTTTAAACAGAGTGTATTTTTTATCTGTTTTTTTAGTAATTTTAGGGCCTTGCCTGCCATGTGTTTAGAAAAATCTAAGGTTTTTCTATTTTTTTTGATTTTTATTTAAATATTCCTTTTTATGGTTAGTAATGGCTTGTACAAACCTGAGTTTGAGCACGATTCCTGTGGTGTTGGATTTGTTGCCAATATTAAGGGCAATAAATCTCATCAAATCATTTCTGACGCACTGACGATACTCGAAAATATGGAACATCGCGGTGCATGTGGCAGTGAAAGCAATACCGGTGATGGCGCAGGTATCATGATACAGGTACCTCATGAGTTTTTCTTTGCTGAATGTGTTAAGCTGGGGGTACATTTACCGGCTTTTGGCCGTTATGGTGTCGGTGTGATTTTTTTCCCAAAGGAACTCAGGCTTAGGGAAGAATGCCGTGAAATATTTGCCCGTGCTGCCGAAAAGCTCGGACTGGAAATACTTACTTACCGTAAAGTGCCTGTAAATACTTTTGATATTGGCCCTACCGCCCTTTCTGTAGAACCGGAAATGGAACAGGCATTTATAGCCTGTCCCGATCATATCGATAATCCTGAAGAATTTGAGCGCAAGCTTTTTGTATTGCGCAATTATGCTACGCATACCATTAACAATACAGTTAAGAAAGACGCAATTGGTTTTTATATCGCTTCGCTGTCATATAAAACCGTATCATATAAAGGCCAGTTAACCAGCCACCAGGTGCGTACTTATTTTACTGATCTTACCAATAAAAGAGTTGTAAGCGCTTTTGGATTGGTGCACTCAAGGTTTGCTACCAATACCTTCCCCTCATGGAAACTGGCACAACCATTCCGCTATATAGCGCATAATGGTGAGATCAATACTTTACAGGGTAACCTGAACTGGCTTAAAACCAGTGAAAATGGTTTCTCTTCTCCATATTTTACTGATGAAGAAATGGATATGCTGCTGCCTATTGTTACGCCCGGCATGTCTGACTCTGCTTGTTTGGATAATATGGTAGAGTTGCTCACCATGACCGGCAGATCATTGCCACACGTAATGATGATGCTGATACCTGAGGCATGGGATGGCAATGACAAAATGGACCCGGTTAAGAAAGCATTTTATGAATACCATGCGGCAATAATGGAACCCTGGGATGGCCCGGCTTCAATATCATTTACTGATGGAAAAATAATCGGCGCTACGCTCGACAGGAATGGTCTTCGCCCTTCAAGATTTTGTGTAACGCATGATGACCGCGTTATCATGGCATCTGAAACAGGCGCGTTGCCGGTTGATCCTCGTATAGTAAAAAGCTACGGAAGGCTTCAGCCCGGTAAAATGTTTGTGGTAGATATGGAGCAGGGAAGGATCATCAGCGATGAAGAACTGAAGAGAGATATCTGCACTCAAAAACCTTACAGCGACTGGCTGAATCAATATAAGATACGCTTGGAAGAACTGGCTCCGCCCCGTGTAACCTTTA
Organism: Agriterribacter sp.; assembly: GCA_047601125.1. Taxonomy (GTDB): domain Bacteria; phylum Bacteroidota; class Bacteroidia; order Chitinophagales; family Chitinophagaceae; genus Agriterribacter. The sequence continues at coordinate 335,152 of JASGJY010000001.1, forward strand.
CACATCTTTCGGAGGAGTCTGTATTCAAATATCAGAAAGCATTTGGCTATAGCACAGAAGATGTGGAAACTATCATCAGACCAATGGCTGTAGACAGTAAAGAACCTGTTGGCTCAATGGGAACAGATGTGCCGCTGGCGGTATTATCTGATCAGCCGCAACACCTTAGCAGTTACTTTAAACAATTATTTGCGCAGGTAACCAACCCGCCTATTGATCCTATCAGGGAAAGATTGGTAATGAGCCTTGCTTCTTATGTAGGCAATAATGGTAATTTGCTGGAAGAAGACCCCAGGCATTGTCATGCGGTAGCTTTAAAGCAACCTATATTAACCAGTACTGAATTAGAAAAGCTCCGCAGTATAGATACCGGCATTTTCCAGGCAAAAACATTGCAGTGTTATTTCAGGTCTGATGGTAAACCAGGTTCATTAAAAGCAGCATTAGATCGTTTGTGCCGTTATGCGGTTGATGCTGTTGAAGATGGATTTGAAGTGATCATTTTATCAGACAGGGCAATAGATTCCGATCATGCGGCAATCCCTTCTTTACTGGCAGTTTCCGCTGTTCACCATCATCTGATCCGTAAAGGTTTGCGTGGACAGGTAGGGATAGTAGTTGAAGCCGGCGATGTTTGGGAAGTACATCATTTTGCATGTTTGATAGGTTTTGGCGCAACAGCCATCAATCCATATCTCGCTTTAGCAACTATACGCACCATGAAGGCTACCGGTAAATGGGATACCGAGCTGGAATGGGAATATATGCGTAAGAATTATGTGAAAGCGGTTTGCGATGGTTTGCTGAAGGTTTTCTCCAAAATGGGTATCTCCACCTTACAATCATACCAGGGAGCGCAGATTTTTGAAATATTAGGTTTGAACAGTGATGTGGTAAGTAAATATTTCACCGGTGCGGTAAGCAGGATAGAGGGGATGGGACTGGATGAAATTGCGAAAGAAGCCCTGGCTAAACATACGTTGGCATTCAATCGTAAAAATATACCTGTAGATCGTTTGTCTGTTGGCGGTATATACCAATGGAAACGTAAGGGAGAGCAGCACCTGTTTAACCCGCAAACCATTCACCTGTTGCAGCATGCAACAAAAATGAATGACTACAATACATTTAAAAAGTATAGTAAAGCAGTTAACGATCAGGGAGAGAAAGCATGTACGCTGCGCAGCTTATTCCGTTTTAAAAAGAACCGGCCTTCTATATCCATTGATGAAGTTGAGCCGGCAGAAAATATATACAAACGTTTTGCAACAGGCGCAATGTCCTTTGGTTCAATTTCATGGGAGGCACATACCACTTTGGCGATAGCCATGAACCGTCTTGGTGGTAAAAGCAATACCGGCGAAGGTGGTGAAGATGAAAAACGTTATGAATTATTGCCTAACGGCGATTCAATGCGTTCCGCTATTAAACAGGTAGCTTCTGCAAGATTTGGCGTTACAAGCCAGTATCTTACCGAAGCAGATGAATTGCAGATAAAAATGGCACAGGGTGCCAAACCCGGAGAGGGTGGCCAGTTGCCCGGTGATAAGGTTGATGACTGGATTGGAAGAGTAAGACACTCTACACCAGGCGTTGGTTTGATATCCCCTCCACCGCACCACGATATTTATTCTATTGAAGATCTTGCGCAATTAATATATGATCTTAAAAACTCCAACCGTGCGGCTCGCATCAACGTCAAGCTGGTATCAAAAGCAGGCGTAGGTACAATTGCTGCAGGTGTTGCAAAAGCAAAAGCTGATGTAATACTGATCGCTGGCTTTGATGGCGGAACAGGTGCATCGCCTGTAAGCTCTATTAAGCATGCCGGTTTGCCCTGGGAACTTGGTCTGGCAGAAAGCCATCAGACGCTGGTAAGAAATAAACTCAGGAGCAGGATAGTATTGCAGGCAGACGGGCAAATGAAAACTGCCCGTGATATTGCTATCGCTACCTTGCTTGGTGCAGAAGAATGGGGTGTTGCAACAGCGGCGCTGGTGGTTGAAGGTTGTATCATGATGCGTAAATGCCACATGAATACCTGTCCTGTGGGTGTTGCCACACAAGACCCTGAATTGCGTAAAAGGTTTACCGGCGATCCTGATCATGTAGTGAACTTCTTTAAATTTATTACACAGGACCTGCGTGAAATTATGGCTGATCTCGGCTTCCGTACCATTAATGAAATGGTTGGACAGGCAGATTGTTTAGAAAGAAGGGACGACATAATACACTGGAAATACAGTAAACTCAATCTATCACCCGTATTATATAAAGAGCCGGCATCAGAGTATACAGGATTATATAACCAGGAAAGCCAGGATCATGGGCTGGCAACTGTATTGGATTGGCAGTTCCTTGATAAAGCAAAACCTGCGCTTGAAAATAAGGAGAGAGTATATGCCGAATTTAAAATAAAGAATACAGACAGAACAGCGGGTACTATTCTTTCAAACGAAATAACCAAACGCTATAAAGCCGCAGGATTACCTGATGATACCATACATTTTAAACTAACAGGTACTGCGGGGCAAAGTTTTGGCGCATTTAATACCAATGGCGTTACACTTGAGCTTGAGGGTGATGCTAACGACTATTTTGGAAAAGGACTGAGTGGTGCAAGGCTGATCATCTATCCTTCAAAAGAAGCAGGATTTGTTCCTGAAGAAAACAGCATTATCGGTAACGTGGCGTTTTATGGCGCTACTTCCGGTGAGGCTTTTATAAGAGGTAAAGCCGGCGAAAGATTCTGCGTAAGAAACTCCGGTGCCAAAGCGGTGGTTGAAGGTGTTGGAGATCATGGTTGTGAGTATATGACTGGTGGGCGTGTAGTAATATTAGGTGATACCGGAAGAAACTTTGCGGCAGGTATGAGTGGCGGTATAGCTTATGTATATGATGTAAAAGGGCAGTTTGCCGAGCATTGCAATATGGAGATGATAGATCTTGATCCTGTGGTGAATGGCGAAGCGGAAGAATTACATGATATGATTACCAGGCATTATGCATATACGGCAAGTTCAGTAGCGAAATTTATACTGGATGATTTTGAAAACCAGTTAAAGAATTTTGTGAAAGTATTTCCGAAGGATTATAAAAAGGCAGTACAAAAATCAAAGCTTGCTGTTGAAGGCAGATAACCAAAACTATTTATTATTAATTCAACTGAGTAAAGAGAATGGGTAAACCAACGGGTTTTATTGAATTTACACGTGAGCTGCCAACAAAGAAACCTGTGGCAGAAAGATTAAAGAACTATAATGAGTTCGTAAATCGTTTCTCTGAAAAAGAATTAACCAACCAGGCATCCCGGTGTATGAACTGCGGCGTTCCTTTTTGCCACAGTAATAATGGTTGCCCGTTGGGTAATGTTATTCCTGAATTTAACGATGCGGTTTACCGCAAGAGCTGGAAAGAGGCTTACGATATTTTAACATCTACCAATAATTTTCCAGAGTTTACGGGACGTATTTGCCCGGCACCATGCGAGAGTGCCTGTGTGCTGGGTATAAACCAGCCCCCCGTAACTATTGAAGAAATAGAAAGGCATATTATTGAGATTGCTTTTGAAAAGGGTTTTGTGCAACCCCGCAAACCCAATTTACAAACCGGGAAAAAAGTGGCAGTAGTAGGCGCAGGCCCTGCCGGGCTTGCAGCCGCAGCTCAGTTAAATTATGCCGGGCATAGCGTAACTGTTTTTGAAAGAGATGATGTTCCCGGTGGTTTGCTGCGTTATGGTATTCCTGATTTTAAGCTGGAAAAATGGGTAATAGACAGGAGGATTGATATTATGCAGCAGGAAGGCATCGAGTTTAAATGCAATGCTAATGTTGGTGTGAATGTAAGCATTAACGATTTGTTGCGCGAGTACAATGCTATAGTATTATCAGGTGGTTCTACCAAACCCCGCGATCTTCCGATACCAGGACGCAATTTAAAAGGCGTATATTTTGCCATGCAGTTTTTAAAGCAGCAGAATAAGCGCAATGCTAAAAAAGACCCGCTTGCTAATCCTAATATTGAAAGCAATATACTTGCGGAAGAAGTGTTGGCTACCGGTAAAAACGTGGTGGTGATTGGCGGCGGCGATACCGGCAGCGATTGTGTAGGTACATCCAACAGGCACGGCGCCACAACTGTTACACAGTTTGAACTGATGCCTAAGCCACCTGGTGCAAGAACGGAATTTATGCCCTGGCCTACATACCCGATGGTGTTGAAAACATCTTCATCTCATGATGAAGGTTGCGAACGTTATTGGGCTATAGCTACCAAAGCGTTTATTGGTGATGATAAAGGCAATCTTAAAGCATTGAAGATTGTTGATCTTGAATGGAAATATTCTGATGACCAGAGACCTTCCCGTTTTGAAGAAGTGCCCGGCTCGGAAAGAGAAATACCCTGTGAGCTGGCGCTGCTTGCCATGGGCTTTGTTCATCCACAGCATGAAGGCATGCTTGATGAACTGGAAGTGGAATATGATGAAAGAGGAAATGTAAAAGCCGCTGAAAGGTCATATCAAACCAATATATCTAAAATATTTACTGCAGGCGATATGCGCAGGGGGCAATCGCTGGTAGTTTGGGCAATCAGTGAAGGCCGCGAGTGCGCACGCAAAGTAGACGAGTTTTTGATGGGCAGCTCATTATTGGAGACCAAGGATGCATCGCTGGTTTCGCTGGCAGTGGATTAAATTGATTTTATAAGATTGTTTAATAAATGTAAAGCTGTCGCAGAGACAGCTTTTTTGTTTGTAATTTTTGATCTGCTTAAATTATATTTAGTGCAAAAGAAGTGTTTTCATGAAATGTATAAACGTTCGCCTGATGCTCCCTGCTGTTTTACTGATACTTTTCGGAGAGGCATGTAATACAGGGATCCAAAATGATACCACAGATAAAACAACAAAAACTGATTCTGCTCTCGTAGCGAAAGGAGAAATCTCCTTTGAAAAAAATTGCGCCACCTGTCACAACTTCAGGCAGGATGGTATAGGCCCACAATTAAGTGGCGTTACAAGTAAAGTATCTGCCAGCTGGCTTCATACATTTATAAAAGATCCGTCAGTAATGATTGCCTCCGGTGATAAATACGCCGTACAACTTCATCAAAAATATAAAGCTATGATGCCGCCGTTCATTTCATTAGGCGATGAAGAGATTGATGCTATCATTGCTTTCTTAGATACAAAACAAGCTATAGCAGATGCGGGCGATACAGATACTGCGGCTATTAGCAATCCTTATCCTGGTATAATTCCATTCTCGGATATAACCATCAATCTCCATCCTTTTGTACAAATACCCGCATCTGCATCAGCAGCACCAATGGCAAGAATAACCAAGCTTACTTATCAGCCCGGCACCAGTGATTTATTTGTTGTAGATCTGCGCGGTAAGCTATACAGGATAGTAAACAATAAGCCTGAGGTATACATGGATATGGAAAAACTTAAGCCTCATTTTATATCAAAGCCAGGGTTGGCATCAGGTTTCGGCAGCTTTGCTTTTCATCCTGGATTTATAACAAACGGGTTGCTATACACTACACATACCGAGTCTCCGGGCTCAGCAGCAGCGGATTTTAAATATGATGATTCTATTAAAGTTACTTTACAATGGGTGTTGACCGAATGGAAAGTAACCGATCCGAAAGCCCCGGTTTTTTCAGGAACAGGCAGGGAAATATTAAGAGTGAATATGGTGCGGGATATACACGGTGTTCAGGAAATTATATTCAATCCGCTTGCCAAATCATCAGATAAAGATTATGGAATGCTATATATTGGTGTAGGCGATGGAGGAAGCGTTGAAGATGGATTTCCGATGCTGCCGCATAATACCAAAAATATTTGGGGAACGGTGATACGTATTGATCCCCGCGGCAATAACAGCAGGAACAAACAGTATGGCATACCCCAAGATAACCCGTTTGTGCAGGATGCCGATACAACTTTGCTGAAAGAGATTTATTGTTATGGTTTTCGAAACCCGCATAGAATTACCTGGACTAAAAATGGAAAAATGCTTGTATTCAATATAGGGCAGCATGATATTGAATCAATATATAACGTAAAGCCCGGCGGTGATTATGGATGGCCGTTGCGTGAGGGAAATTTTTCTATTAACCCCTATGGCGATATTAATAAAATTCATGCATTACCACCGGATGACAGCATATACCATATTACTTATCCTGTTGCGGCTTACGATCATGATGAGGGTAAAGCTATATCAGGAGGATTTGAATATACCGGCGCTATCTCATTGCTGAAAGGAAAAATAATATTTGGCGATATACCCACAGGCAGAATTTTTTACATTGAGAATAAAGAAATACAAAAGGGTAAACTTGCTCCAATTAAAGAATTGCGTATAAAGATAGACGGCAGTCCAGCTACATTGGCGAAAGCATGCGGTAATGAAAGGGTGGAAGTAAGACTTGGAGAAGATGCCAAAGGAGAATTGTATGTGCTGACTAAAGCGGATGGAAAAATTTATAAATTGGCAAATATCAAATGATTCCCGGTAAATCAAATAAATTACCACGACCAGTTACAATCAAAGATATTGCACGGATGCTGAAGGTTTCCGTAGCTACAGTTTCACGTGCATTAAGAGATACGCATGACGTAAGCGCTGATACTCAAAAGAAAATTTTTAATTTGGCTAATGAATTGCATTACCGTCCTAACCTTAATGCTAAAGGACTGGTTAAAGGAACCACTAATACCATAGGTATCGTACTTCCATATATTAATAACTATTATTTTTCCACTGTAATAACAGGTATCCAGGAAATAGCATATCAGCACAAGTATAATATCATTTTATTTTTAACAGACGATTCTTCAGAAAAGGAGTTGGTTATTATAGAAGATTTGCTGACTGCAAGTGTTGACGGGTTATTGGTTTCTGTATGCTCTCCGCCAGATTCCTGCCAGCATTATCAGAAGGTGATTGATAAGGGTATTCCTATTGTTTTTTTTGATCGTGTACCCGGCAACATTGAAACTTCTAAAGTAATGCAGGACGACTATAACGGGGCATTTAAAGCGGTTGAACATCTTATTAAAAGCGGATATACAAAAATTGCGCATATAGCTGGACCTAAAGATTTGCATTTTACACAGCAGCGGCTGCAAGGTTATTTAGATGCATTGAAGAAATATAAATTAAGTGTACACCCTGGCTGGATCATATATTCAGGGTTTTCTCAAAAAGACGGAGAAAAAGATATTGCAAAATTGCTACAATGTAAAAAAATACCTGATGCGGTTTTCGCTGTCAACGACCGCAAGGCGCTTGGTGCGATAATCGCATTGAAAAAGAAGAAAATCATTGTTGGAAAAGATATTGGTGTAATCGGGTTTACCAACGATCCTGCTTCAGAAATAATATCTCCGACATTAAGCACTATGGCTGAACCTGCGCTCGAAATTGGCAGAACAAGTTGCGCGCTTCTGCTTAAACATTTAAAAAAGAAGCACACAGTAGCAGAAAAAACTATTCTTTCCTGCCAGTTGATAGTAAGGGAGTCTACTAAGCGCTGAAATTTTGTTTTATAGCATCTGCGGGCAGAAGAGAAGCAGAAGCTTCATCCAGGTAACAAATGCAATTGCTGTGCGATTGCAAAATACTTGCAGGATGCATATTGCTTATTGCTCCCGATAAACAGTTTTTTACAGCTTCAGCTTTTCTTTTATCTGGCACAGAACAAATGATGGCTGCTGAAAGCGTGATCTGCTTAATTGACATGCTGATAGCCTGTTTGGGCACATCATCAATGGTTTTAAACCAGCCTTCGTTGAACTGCTGGGCACGGCATGGTTCATCAAGATTTACAATGATGTAAGGATTGGTTGTGTCAAAATCTGCAGGGGGATCATTAAAAGCCAAATGCCCGTTTTCTCCAATACCAACTAATGCCACGTCTATAGGGTGCTTTTGAATGATAGCGTTCAGCCTTGCGCATTCAGCCAAAGGATCTGTTTCGCCATTAATAAGATAGCATGTTTTAAGCGCGGGCACTTTATTGATAAAGCGTTCTTTCAGATATTTTCTGAAGCTGGCAGGAGATGATTCCGGCAGATCAATATATTCATCTAAGTGAAACATTGTAACCCTGCTCCAGTCAATTGAGGTTTCGCGTATTAATTCATTTAATGTTTCAAACTGGCTTGCGCCGGTTGCTAAAATAATATTGGCTGTTCCTTTATTTTCTATAGCTACTTTAATGTATTCAGCAGCTTTCTTTCCGGATTTTTGTCCTAATTCCTGTGCATTACCTGAGATATCAATTTTCATAACCTGGTTAATGATTTTTACAGGCATTAAGCCTGCTATATTTTAATAAATATTTTTTTCCTGTAAAGAAAGTATAGAGTCAGCCATACCAGTAAAAGCCCACCCAGTGCCTGTAATGAAGGATGAAATTTTGGATCGGCCGGTGCATATAAGCCTGAGAACAGCAGGCGTGCGCTTTTTTCAAAGTCTACGAATCTATATAATAAATAAATAGTAAGAGAATTGAGCCCGATTACATAAAAAAAGAATGCCCATTTTTTAAGATGCCATACATCTATGATCAGGTAAAATATAGTAAAAATTAAGAAGCCCATACCGCCGGTAAGTAATATAAAAGAGCTTGTCCACATTTTTTTGAAGATAGGAAAATGCATATTCCAAAGAAAAGCAAGCATTATACAGACAATTCCGCACAGGGCGAGGGTTTTTAATTGCCAGCCGGTTGTTTTTCCGGAGCGTAAAATATCCCCGGCTAAAGTACCCAGCATAGATAAACACATGGCAGGAAGCTGTGTTAATAATCCGTTTTCATCATATATTTTTTCTATCAGCCGCCCAGGCAAAAAACTGCGGTCAAAGCGTCCCACAATATTCCCCTCTTTTGAAAGATCGCCACTTCCTATACCCGGCAGGTAAACTATCGCGTAATATAATAACAGGATGCCTGCAATCCAGTATATTCTTTTTAATGCAGATGAAGTATTGATGTATAACAATGTTGCAAAAAAGCCGGCAATGCCTATCCTGCCTAATACACTTGCTACTCTTATATTGTGCGGTTCAAAAAAAGTAATTGGCGTATTCTTATCAACAATACCAAGTAAGATTAAAATGATCATTCTGCGGAATGCTTTTTTCAGTATCACCTGTTTATCTGCGCCTGCGGCAATTGATTTGTAAACAGAAAACGGAATAGAAATGCCCGCAATGAACAGGAACAATGGGAAAATGAAATCGTAAAAGGTAAATCCAAACCATTTGGGATGGGTTAACTGGCTGGCGATCACATCAATCCACTGCCAGCTTGTTTGTCCTTTCAGCGCTTCAATAAATGCGCCGCCGCCGGCTATCAGCAACATATCAAAGCCTCTTAAAGCATCAACAGAAACCAGGCGGTTTGAAGGTTCTTTTAAATTGCCTGCAGAACTCATTTTTCAGGAAATAGTATAATTAGTAATAGTTGTTCTCCAAATGAGTATGGATTATAAAATATATACCCGGTTACTGCATCAAATTAACTTATTTCTTTAGGGAAAAGAAATAAAATTACCGTAAACGTTTCCGTAGATATTTCCTGTTGTATCTTATAGGTATATATTTTTGAAACAGGGTTAAACAGGATATATATAAAGGATCAACCAAAGTGTATTATTTGTATGAATAAAAAAGCTACTGCTGTAACCGTATCATCACTCACCGGCAGAGATACTTCCATATCTCTGTTTATAATTGGCGTACTGTTTTTTATTTTCGGTTTTGTGAGTTGGGTAAATGCCATTCTGATCCCGTATTTTAAAATTGCGTGTGAGCTTACTAATTTTCAATCTTATCTGGTAGCATTCGCGTTTTATATTTCTTATTTTATTATTTCCGTGCCCGCGTCTTATCTGCTCAAAGCGGTTGGATTTAAGAAGGGGATAATGTTCGGTTTTTTTATTATGGCAGTTGGCGCTTTTATATTTATACCGGCAGCATTTTTAAGAATGTATGAAATTTTTTTGCTGGGATTATTTTCGCTCGGTACCGGGCTTGCCGTATTACAAACTGCTGCCAACCCGTTTGTAACTATTCTTGCCCAAAGAAAGCGCCGCGAGGCGTATAGGTATAATGGGTATATGTAATAAAGGTGCAGGTATATTAGCGCCATTAATATTTGCGGCAATCATATTACGCCCTACTGATACGGAATTATTTAGGAGTCTGCCATTAATGAATGAGGTAGAAAAAAATGCGGTGCTTGATGAACTGATACGCAGGGTGATCTGGCCTTATTTTATTGTTGGGATTGTATTAACCGTGCTGGGTCTTTTTGTTCGTTATTCACCTTTGCCTGAAATAAATACAGATGAAGATGATAATACGGTGCATAGTGAACCAGCCAGGAAAAATATTTTTCAGTTTCCGCATCTCATTTTAGGCGCTGTAGCCATTTTTTTACATGTGGGCACACAGGTAATCGCTATTGACACGATTATAAATTATGCTGGCTCTTTTGGTATATCGTTGCTTGAGGCAAAAACATTTCCTTCGTATACGCTTGCGGCTACTATTTGCGGTTATTTAACAGGGATAGCGCTTATTCCTAAAATATTAAGTCAGCTAACAGTACTGCGTATATGTGTAATATTAGGCTTGTGTTTTTCACTCTTCATTATTTATGCAAGGGGTAGCGTACAATTATTAGGACATCAGGCTGATGTATCTATTTGGTTTTTGGTTTTACTGGGGTTAGCAAATTCAATGGTATGGGCCGGAATATGGCCTTTGGCGCTTGACGGATTAGGCAGATTTACAAAGCTTGGTGCTTCTGTTATGATTATGGGGCTTTGCGGCAACGCGCTTTTGCCTTTGGTATACGGTTATTTCGCTGATTTGTATAGCCTGCGTTCAGGATATTGGGTACTTATTCCATGTTATCTTTATCTCATATTTTATTCTTTCAGGGGTTATCATGTAAAACAGTGGAATTTGTAGAAAATATTGCAAAAATTTTCATGAATACCGAAAAAAATACCTTTTTTTCGGTATCAAAAGTATTTTTCCGCAGCCTGTTTTTATTTGCTTATTTTATTGAAATAATGGTGTAATTAAATGCTTCTCAAAGCGTTAATAATTATAAAAAAGTTGTTTGGTTATTCGTTCAATTTCTCAATTCCCATATTTTTGCATTAATGAAGAGAAGGGTTAAACATATCATTGCTGCTTTTTTTGTTTGTCTTATGATTTCCAAAGGGATTTACGCTGTTATTGTTTCCTTTTCTCAGCATCAATATGCAGGCGTTGTATCTCAGCCAGATACTGCAGAGCCGGAAAATTCAGAAAAAGAAAGTGAGCAGAAATCCGGTGAAAAAGGATTTGTTACTGAAGAAATTACTGATATAGTTTTACCTGTAATTATCGCTGTCCAAAGATCATCACACGGACATTATATATCGGCCGCTATTACACATCTTACAGATCTGGCAGTATTTACGCCACCTCCCGAACTTGCATAGTCGAATTTCAGTTTTTTATGCTCTCTGTGAGCAGGGATTATTATTTTATATCATAAAAAAAATTCGGTTATGCATACTATTAATATAAAAAAAGTCATTCTTTTCTTCTCATTTGTTTTTGCGTCTGCTGTTTTATTTGCTCAGGATATTCCTGATACTAAAATCAAAAAAAATATTGAGCCGATAAATAACCCTTTGCAGCGCCTCATTCAACTGGAACCAAAGAAGTTTGAATATAATGTAGGCGATTATAAGCACCTGAAATTGCAATCCGGTTCTCAATATGGTTTTATTGCAGAAGATCTTCAGAGCATATTTCCAGACCTGGTAAAAGAGAAGTCTGTAAATTATATGTTTGGTAAAAACGTATATCGTAATTCAACTATTAAAACAATAGATGAAGCAAGCCTGATTCCTGTGCTGGTAGCTTCTATTAAAGAACAACAGGCAGAAATTGAAAAGCTTAAAATGGAAGTATTGCAGTTAAAAAAACAAACTGCATCGGTTCAATAGGTTTTAGTGTGTTGTAGAGAGAAGGGCTGTTCCGGATAATATTGGAGCGGCCTTTTTTGTTGTCCGCCCTTTAGGGCGGGGCTAATTTAGGATTTTTAAGTGTATTATAGGTATCCTTAATAAACCGGTTTCTCTAAAGTATAAACACAGGCTTATGCAAAGTCAACCCCCCCGGCTTATTTCTCTTGATGTGCTTCGTGGTTTTACCATGGCCGCTATGATAATGGTAAATTATCCCGGCAGCGAGGAGCATGTATTTTTTACGCTGCGGCATACCAGGTGGAACGGGCTTTCTTTTACGGATAATATTGCCCCCATCTTTTTATTTGTAATAGGCGTATCTATTACGATAGCTTATACAAAGCGGTTAAAAGAAAAGGTAAATAAAGGTGATATCTATAAAAAGATTTTCGTGAGGGCTTTAAAGATATATGCGCTGGGCATGTTCCTTAACCTGATGCCCGATTTTAATATAGCAGATGCCCGGTGGACAGGTACGCTTCACCGTATTGCCTTTGTGTTTTTAATATGCGGGTTTATTTTTATTAATACCACGTGGAAACAACAGGCATGGATAACCGCAATTTTACTTGTGGGATATTGGTTATTACTTACAATAGTACCAACGCCCGGTTATGGAGAAGTGATGCTGGAACCCGGAAAAAATATTGTAGCCTGGTTTGATTCAAAATTTTTGCCTGGTAAAATGTGGCAGGGTACCTGGGATCCGGAGAGTATACTGAGTATAATACCATCATGTGCCAGCACTTTAACCGGTATGCTCGCCGGGCATTTAATGATCAGCAGTAAACCCCCGGCAGAAAAAGTAAATTATCTTATGACGGCAGGTATAATGTCGTGTATCACCGGCTTTTTCTGGGGATTAGCTTTTCCGGTAAATGAAAACCTATGGACAAGTTCTTTTGTGCTGGTTACTTCAGGGTTTGGTGCGCTGCTTTTGGGGGCATTGTATTTTTTGATTGATATAAAAGGCAGAACAAAAGGAATTTTATTCGGGCTGGTATTTGGCGCTAACGCCATCGCAGCTTATTTTCTGGCAGATGTTTGGGCGCTTATATTTTACAGGCTGAAGTTTGGAGAAGCCCCTCTAAATGAAATCGCGGTAAATGGTATGATCAGTGCTGGATTTAAGCCGGAACTGGCCAGCCTTGTATATGCTTTGGCTTTTGTAGCATTCAATTTTATACCGGTATATATATTATACAGGAAGAAGATATTTATAAAAGTGTAAGAGAGAATAGTGAGATAAGAAAGTTTGTGGTTTGTGGTTTAAACTACAAACCACGAACTACAAACAATAAACCACAAATCTGAACACCTCACTCCAGATTAAATTGCCTGGTTGCCATTTCTTCAACTGCTTTTCCAATAGCTAACGCCGCGGTAGCAGCAGGGGAGGGGGCATTCAATACATGAATAGCGTTGTCTTTTGCTTCTATTTTAAAGTCATCAATCATACTTCCTTCTTTTGAAAGTGCCATCGCACGCACACCTGCACGGGCCGGAACAATATCATCAGATTCCAGTGAAGGAATTAATTTTTGTAATCTTTTAAGAAAGTAAGATTTTGAAAAGGCTCCGCGGTATTCATCCAAACCAAAGCGCCAATGTTTGGCAAAAAACTTCCAGGTGCCGCCATAAGAAAAAGCATCCGAAGTATCTTTTAAGCTAAAAGCGGTTTTGTTATATCCTTCTCTTTTAAAAACAAATACGGCATTTGGTCCGCACTCCACTCCGCCTTTTATCATCCTGGTAAAGTGCACGCCAAGAAATGGAAATTGCGGATTAGGAACAGGATAAATAAGGTTGCGGACCTTGGTCCGTCCTTTTTCGCTCAGGTCATAATAATCACCACGAAAACCAACAATAGCGCTGTCTGTTCCCGTGCCTTCTTTTTTTGCTAAACGATCACTTTGTAAACCCGCGCAGGCAATAATATATTTTGCTTCAAAGTTTTGCTGATTGGTTTTGATGATGGTTTTTTCTCCATCTTTTACAAAATCTCCCGCTTCAGTATTCAGAAAAACTTTGCTTCCTTCAAACTTCCGTTCAAGCAGCTCTGCCAGTTTTTCCGTAAATCCAACAAAATCTATAATGCCTGTGCATCCCACCCAAATACCGCTGATACCTTCGCAGTACGGTTCTATCTCTTTAATCTCTTCAGCAGTGATCATTCTTATGTCTTCCACACCATTGGCAATGCCATTGCTGTATACTTTGTTCATGTGTGCCAGCTCGCTTTCTTCCGTGGCTACAATTATTTTTCCGCAAATGTCGTGCGCAATGCCGTGCTCTCTTGCAAAAGCTACAATTTCTCTTCTTCCTTCCACACAATTTTTAGCTTTATATGACCCCGGTTTATAATAAATACCAGAGTGTATTACACCTGAATTATGACCGGTTTGATGAGCGGAAACACGGCTTTCTTTTTCAAGCACTGCTATTTTTAATGATGGATACCTGCTGTTTAATTTATATGCCGTAGCCAATCCCACACAACCGCCGCCGATCACGATAATATCAAACGATTTTTTGCTCATGAATTTTCGAATTAAATCATGGCGCAAGATAATTGAGAATGTTTGAGGCAACAAAAACCAAATTCTTTTTTGATACAGTAATGCGTATGTCAGACAACAGAGCCGGACAATGTTTTGCCCGGCCCAGGTATATTATTTCAATGGTGTATTAGAACGGCAAAGTAACCGGGAAGGAAAGTGGTCCGATAATTACTGTTCCTTTATTATCGCATGTGCCGTCTCCAAAATCAAGTGTGGCGGCAGAATTAGTTGTTTTAAAATCAATTTTCCCTGCAGTAATATTATTACATGCAATTTCTTTTATAAGCGGAGATGTGATTGTACCATCAATATCTCCTAATAAAGAAGTACTTGCAATTGCTCCTGTTATAGAATAAACATCATCGCCAAATACCAAAGGTGTGGAAGACCCGGCGGTTTGCGTATAGTTCTGTGTGCCTTTCAAATGAAATACTGTTCCATTTGGGAAAGTTATTATACCATCTATGATATCAATTTTAAACTCATTGGCCGATACTGTAGTGATTTTATAATCTCCTTCTATTTTATAACCATTTACATAAAAATTGTTGAATACCGGAATTATTTCGGTTCCGGGTATAGCTATCCATTGATTCAATGTAAAGCTTACAGATCCTTTTCCTGTATATCCTCTTAATGTACAACCGGTGCCAAAATCAACTACTACTTCTTTAGGAAAATCCACAAGACCACCGGGTGTGGCAGTCACCGTAGCGCAACCATATTTTCTGTCAGCAGTTGCTCTTTCGCTTTCTGACTCAGGCGCACCTGTTACAAACATAATATCCAGGGCTGTGCTGAATGCGGCGTAAGCATTTGCAGATGCGGAAGCAACAGCAACGGTTTCCTGGTTTTGAGTATCGGAGTCCGCTGTTTTTTTTGTTTCTTTTTTACAGGATACAATTAATACAGACACGGCAATTGCTGCGCTTAAAGTACGGGAGATGGAAGATGCAAAAATCATATAAGATTTTGTTTGTGGTTAAAAAAATAAGACTATGTGATACAATAGTCAATATGATATGTCTTTTCCGGGGAGTTAAAAAAGAAAGCAAAATGAGACCAGGGATCACGATTTGTTTAGCAATAATCATGCCTTGAAGGGTGTAAGGTGTGGGTAGAAAGGCTGAAGTGAGTAAGCGCATGCAATAGTGAATGGGAATAGGTAATGCCTTGGGACAAGAAGCATGCAGTGGTGAATAGGCGATAATTAATTGTGAATATTATACCAGCAACCCGAAACCTGCAATTATCCTCAACCAGGGATTTCGCTTTTAACAATATCACTGATAGGCGACAAGAATCTATACATGCGCGGCTGACTTGCCTGACATCAGAGACGCCACGCACAGCAATGATTAATCAAATTACGTATTACGTTACTTAGATTCCTCTCCCGCCGTAATATATATATGTTATGGTAACCTCAGGCGGGAACGGAATGACAGGCAGTAGGATCTGTATTGAGCTACAGTGCAAATTTTTCAACTTTTATATCAATACTGAACAATGGGCAACAGACTGTATACCATCGCTGGCAGTAATATTCAGTGCAAGCTATACAATATGCCACTGCTATTCTGCACCGCTGGTTGCCAGCACCGCGAGCTGTCATGCCGACGCAGGAGGCATCTGCACAATGAATGGGCATGATTGGCAAACGGGTATTATGTTACCTTAGGATGTAATGGAACCATTTATGCTATACCCGAATGATCAACATTATTTAAAAGCGAAGTCTCTGAACCCTCAACCACAAACCCCACACCTCTACTCTTTTAATCCTATCTTTATGCAATTAGTAAAGTTTGCAGGCATGGATATAAAAAATAATATACTCGAGACAATAGGAAATACCCCGTTGATAAAATTGAATAAAATCACAAAAGATCTGCCATGTACTGTTGCTGCAAAGGTAGATTATTTTAACCCCGGTAATTCTATTAAAGACAGAATGGCAATTAAAATGGTTGAAGTTGCTGAACAGGAAGGAAAATTAAAACCTGGCGGAACGATCATTGAATGCACTTCTGGAAATACAGGTATGGGGCTTGCACTTGCCGCATCAGTTAAGGGTTATAAATGTATATTCACTTCAACAGATAAACAGTCGAAAGAAAAGTTTGATATTCTAAAAGCTTTAGGAGCGGAAGTAATTGTATGCCCTACAAATGTAGAGCCTGATGATCCTAAGAGTTATTATTCCGTTGCAAAAAGACTGGCAAAGGAAATTCCTGATGCGTTCCTCTGTAATCAATATGATAATCTTGCCAACCGGTTAGCGCACTATGAAACTACCGGCCCTGAAATCTGGGAGCAGACTGATGGAAAAATAACACATCTTGTTTCAACTGCGGGAACAGGTGGTACAGTCACAGGTACTGCCATGTTTCTTAAAGAGAAAAATCCCAGCATACAGGTTTGGGCAATTGATGCTTATGGTTCCCTGCTTACAAAATTTTTCAGAACGGGTGAACTGGATATGAATGAAGTGCATCCTTATATATCTGAAGGGTTTGGAGAAGATTTTGTGCCTCAGAATTATGATATGAGTGTAATAGATCATTTTGAACAGGTAACAGATAAGGATGGTGCAATTATGGCAAGAAGATTAGCAAAAGAAGAGGGGATTTTTTGCGGGTACAGTGCAGGAAGTTGTTTGCAGGGATTAATGCAACTTAAGCGTAAGTTAAAAAAGGGGGACCTGGTAGTATGTATTTTTCACGATCACGGAAGCCGGTATGTTGGCAAAATATATAATGATCAATGGATGATGGAACGTGGGTTTATGGATGTAAAAACATTTAAAGATGTTATTTCAACAAGAGGAGAAAAGCCGTTGGTGACAGTACACCCTGGTGAAACAGTTGCAAAAGCGTTTGAGTTAATGAAGAAATATGACATTGAGAATATACCTGTAATAGATAATGAAAATCAGGTGGGCTCTATCTCGCAAATCGGGTTATATAACAATATATTCGACAGCCCAACCATAAGAGGCGAAGCAGTAAGCACAATTATGGGCTCTCCATATCCTGTTGTTTCTTTTGATACTCCGGTGGAGCGGTTGATTAAACTTATTAACAAAGAGAACGGCGCAATATTGGGTAAAGATGAGAGTGGTAAGATGCACATTATTACCAAGTATGATATTATTGAATCGATGGCTAAACTTTAAAACAAAGGTTTCTTTTGTGGTATTTAGTTCTACAGCTATTTTCAGATTAATTATTTGATTATTAAATAATAACGAGAATTTTATAATATATAAATCAGCGTTTGAACAGTAAGTTTTCTACTATGTGTATAAGTAATAATACGATTGTTAATAAAGTCTTAATACGAAACAAATAGTAGAAAAAAAAGTTACAAAATTGGGGGAAACCTCTATTGGATGGTGGATAACTGGTGAGTATCTTTGGATAGAAGTTGATTGATGAGGAAAACTACACCTCAACCATCCAAGATCCAAAAACCGTCCTAAAATAATTGAGTCCAAATCCTTTGAAAAGGGTAGATAAAATCCAATATCAATCAACTTTCTCTTAAGCGTATTTAGCCATTAAGCCATATATCCGGTAATTTCCATATCCTGAAAAACATAATAAGTATCCGATAATCTTTTTGAAAAATCAACCCCGTGAAAAAATCCAATCAATCTGAATGGGGAACTGATCAACCTGGACAAATGAATTTTTGTATGAGGTCCCTAAAGTCCAATCCTTAGAACATCTATTCTTAGAGGCTCTAACTAAAAGAAATGAAGGCTGTCTCACCCGGGACAGCCTGTTTTTATTATATTTATTGCAGTTTATTTCTGCCTATATTTGTTTCCCGATTAAAGAGGCTTATATAAATTATTGTAAATGACAAGCCTATTTTTGTTAGTATAAAGTAAATTCATTAATCTTGAATTCCAACTTAAGCGCTACAATGCAACACGAAGAAGATTTTGATGCAAATTTGGCCGGTGAAGATAAAAGTAGTGAGGAAGCCAAAAGCAGATGGTTTAAACGAATAAAAAAGGGTATAACTACCTCCACAGCCGAAAAGAAGGAAGCTCCTGATGGCTTGTGGATAAAATGTCCTAATTGTAAATATACCTGTACAGTACTTGAATTAAAGGAAAACCTTTTTGTTTGTCCAAAGTGTAATTATCATCACCGTATCGGCAGTCATGAATATTTTGATATTCTTTTCGACAACCAGGAATATGAAGAGCTGTTTGATAATGTACGGTCTGTAGATTTCCTGCAGTTTAAAGATCTCAAGCCTTATAATAAGCGCCTGGAAGAAGCATATTCAAAAACCGGGCTTAATGACTCTCTTTCTGTTGGAACAGGTAAATTACATGGGCACGACCTTGTTATATGCTGTTCCGACTTTAATTTTATAGGCGGCTCATTAGGTAGTGTAATGGGTGAAAAAATTGCTAAAGCGGTTGACTATGCGATCAGGCATAAATCTCCTTTAATGATTATAAGTAAAAGTGGTGGGGCCAGGATGATGGAGAGCGCTTTCTCACTTATGCAGTTAGCTAAAACATCTGGTAAATTGTCTCAGCTTTCAGATGCTAAGCTTCCCTATATCTCTCTCTGTACCGATCCAACATATGGTGGAACAACCGCATCCTTTGCTATGTTGGGCGATGTTAACATTGCAGAACCCGGGGCAATGATCGGATTTGCCGGGCCGAGGGTAATTAAAGAAACAATTAAAAAAGATCTTCCTGCAGGTTTTCAAAGCTCTGAATTTTTAATGGATCACGGGTTCCTCGATTTTATAGTGGATCGCAAAGAACTTAAAGATAAGCTGGCTATGTTGCTTATGCTTTTTAAATCATAGCCTGCTTTCCTGTATTAATGTATGTCTATCAAAAATCGTTCTGCATTTTTTGAGTATTATATTGAAGATAAATATGTCGCTGGTCTTGTATTAACAGGCACTGAAGTTAAGTCTGTCAGGGAAGGTAAAGCAAGCTTTAACGACAGCTATTGCTATTTTCATAAGGGAGAGCTTTGGATAAAAAGCCTGCATATTTCAGAATACAGTCACGGCACATATAATAATCACGACCCTTTACGTGAAAGAAAGTTATTGCTGAGCAGAAAAGAGTTGAATAAGCTGGAAGGAAAAATAAAAGAGAAAGGATTTACGATCGTGCCTTTAGCGCTCTTTTTTACAGAAAAAGGGTTGGTGAAACTGGAGATAGGATTAGGAAAGGGAAAGAAAACGCACGATAAAAGAGAAACCATAAAAGCAAGGGATTCGGAGCGGGAAATAAAGCGGAAATATGGCGTGTAAAGATATTTGAATGCTGTAAGCAATTTATTTACAATAGTTTTAGAAATCCTTCGTTAGATTGTATCCAATATTAATCATTATTCCCAACTAAGACGCATGAGGGTAATAATCATCTTATTTTTTTCAATATCCTTTTTAAATGGATTTAGCCAGGGTATAAAAGGCAGTTGGTATGGAAGCGCTGATATTTTGCTTGGCGGCTCTCACAATAACTATCTTATTGAATTAGATCTTAAGCAGGAAGGCAATGATGTAAAAGGCGTAATAAGCTATTACTTTAAACAAAGCTTTCAGAGCTTTTATGTAAAAGGCACTTATAATGCCGGCAAAAGAGAGATTACGATTAAAAATATTCCCATTACTTATTTCCGCGCCTCCGCCAATAATGGTGTTGAATGTATTATGGATTTAAAGGCGGTTGTTACTGCCTCAAGAGTGAGCACCAATATTAAGGGGATTTTTACCACGCAGGGCAAATACAAATATACCTGCCCCGATATTGCTTTCGATTTTGTATACGGCGAACAACTGAATACCGATAGTCTTATTGATAAATTTTCACCCATAACCAAAATGTGGAAGCCTACTGAAGAAGATGTGGTAGTAAACCCCCAGGAAGACAGAACGCCGGACTCAGTAGACCTGAAAGTAAAAGAGCCAACCTTTGAACAGCTTGAAGCAAAGAAAATTCAGGCTGAGTTTAATAAGCGTGCAGAAGTGGTAACAAAAGAGCTGCTTGTAGATTCAGATTCCCTCCGGCTTACTTTTTACGATAATGGAATAGTAGATGGCGATAGTATTTCTGTATTTTACAATAAAGAACCGATATCCACACATCAATCCTTAACAGACCGTGGTATTATATATTATGTGGTTTTAGATCCTGCCAAGCCTTATAACGAAATCAGCATGTTTGCTGAAAACCTGGGTACTATAGCACCTAATACTGCGCTTATGGTAATTACAGATGGTATTAACAGGTACGAGGTATTTCTGTCGAGCAGTTTATCACAAAACTCTACAGTGCGCATACGGAGAAGGAAGTAGGCATCAGCGATCATCTGTCAGGGCGTTACAAATCTTATAGGTTTGCTTATTCATAATATTGTTTTGCCCTGGAGGCTTATATCCGGAACTTGCATCTGATCCCGCCAATACCTGATAGCTGACCGATGATAGCCCCCAGCTCACTACCCTTTTCTCATTATCTTGCACCCATGATTATAACGCAAGCAGCATATTTAATAAGCAGTCCTGATTATACAAAATGCCCGCCGCCAGACAGGCCGGAGTATGTATTTACAGGCCGGAGTAATGTAGGTAAGTCTTCGCTCATCAATATGCTTTGCAATAAACAAAAGCTTGCAAAAACTTCTGCATCGCCGGGAAAAACGCAGATGATCAATCATTTTGCTATAGAAAGTGTAACAGAAAAAAATAAAGCGCAATGGTATATTGTTGATTTACCCGGGTATGGTTTTGCAAAAGTTTCCCAGCAGCAAAGAAAGCACTGGGAAAAAATGGCTAAAGATTATCTTACCAAAAGATCCAATATTGTAAATGTTTTTGCACTGATTGATAGCCGGCACTCACCTCAAAAATCCGATCTTGATTTTCTTAACCAGTTAGGCGAATGGGGTATTCCTTTTACTATTGTTTTTACTAAAACTGATAAATCAACCCAGCAGGATGTAAGCCGCAACATCAAAGCTTTTTTAAATGCAATGAAAAAAACATGGCAGTTCCTGCCGCAGCACTTTACTACAAGCAGTATAAAACAAACCGGCCGCGATAAAATTTTAGATGCTATTGATAACTGGAATGAAAATTTCAAAAATCAGGGAGGAATTTCAGAAGAGTAGGGGAGACAAATCCTTTAGCGGTATGCTTATACCGCTTTTAAAGAAGGAAGCGGCAGCCGTCAGTTCACTACTTTATTAGCGCAACTGCTGCTGGCAAATGCTTCTGGTTTTGCTTTAAATGCAAACCCCATTCCGAGTATATAACCCATCGCTTCGCGTAATGCTTCATTACTTTTAAAGTGAGGATTAGTGTTGATGTCGGCATGAACTTCCATATCAACATCATACTGCGTAAACAGGTCGCATAATTCGTAAGCGATCTCAATGCTTTTAGCAACTTCTACCAGCATTCTTTCTTTAATAGAATATTGCTTTCTGGTTTTTTCATTATGGATGAACATAAATCCACCGTGGCCTTCACGAAGAAATACAATTACTGTAGCAAACTCTGTTTCTGCTCCTTTAACCTGCGAATCTGTGCCGATGCAAACTTTAAGGCGAAAGCCGTTTTGTTTTTCGCGGATGATAGCGCGTTTTACTTCTTCTTTGATAGGGAGCTGGAATCGTTCTCCATTAAATTTTCTCCATAACATATAAGAGGGGGTTTGTGTAATTTACGTATTTTTTTATTTCGGGAACTAATTTTGCATATAATTTCATACGCTCTTAATATTTTCAATACCGGTATTTTTTAAATCTTGAATTAAGTACAGAAAAACGTGTATAAAGGGTGGAAGTCTTTTTTATAATCAACCAACTCCATTTAAATATTTTTCGGGTATTTTTGTGAGTATGGAGCAAACCATTTCCAACGATACCATATCTGAAGAAAAACTATCCTTCGAACGTTTTCGGCAGGAAGTTATGGATGATTATAAGCAGGCTTGCGAGAGCAGGGAAGCCAGTTTGCTCGGCCGTAAGGAGGTACTTACGGGCAAAGCTAAATTTGGCATTTTTGGAGATGGAAAGGAGGTGCCGCAGGTAGCGTTATCCAAATTTTTTAAACCTGGCGATTTTTACGCGGGATATTACCGCGATCAGACCATAGCATTTGCCACAGGCGTTGCCACCATTGAAGAGTTTTTCTCGCAGCTGTATGCCAACCCTGATGAAACGGATGAACCCCATAGCGCCGGCAGGCAAATGAACGCGCATTTTTCTTCAGCATTTATGGATAAAAATGGCGAGATACGTGACCTGGTCAATCTTAAAAACTTTACCAATGGCATAGCGCCAACTGCAGGTCAAATGCCGAGAGCCGTTGGTTTAGCTTTTGCATCCAAAGTTTTCAGGAATATTGAACTGCTTCACCAGTTTAAAACATTATCCAATAATGGTAACGAAGTTTGCTTTTGCACCATTGGTGATGCGTCAACTGCAGAAGGTCATTTTTGGGAAGCTGTAAACGCTGCCGGGGTAATGCAGATCCCATTAGCAATATTTATATGGGATGATGCCTATGGTATTTCGGTTCCCTCAGGAGAACAGATCGTTAAAGGCTCAATATCTGACGCCTTAAAAGGTTTTCAGAAAAAAAATAACACCGATGGCATTGATATATATAAGGTGAAGTGTTGGGATTATGCAGGTCTGTGTGAAGTATTTGAACAGGGTATTCAAAAAATAAGGGAGACACATACGCCTGCTGTTTTTCATGTAGAAGATGTGACCCAGCCGCAGGGACATTCAACTTCGGGTAGTCATGAGCGGTATAAATCGCAGGAAAGGCTGGAATGGGAACGGGAATGGGATTGTAATAAAAAAATGCGGGAATGGATTTTAGCAAATGCCCTGGCTGATGAGGAAGAATTGAACGCAATAGAAATAGGAGCGAAGGCATTTGTAAAACAAAGCAGGGAAATTGCCTGGAATAAATATATAACTCCGTTGCGGGCTATAGTAAATAAAACGGTGTTGGTGCTGCAATCCATTAAAGAAAATGAAACAACACAACTGCCGCGTATACAAAAAGCTATAAAAGTTTTACAACAAAACCGTGAGCCGTTGCGTAAGGATATTTTGAAAGCGCTGGCAACAGGTGTTAATTTCAGCAGTTCTGAAGCAGTAAAAAAATATTACAACGAATTATACGCTGAGCAAAGTCAGTTATACAGGTCGCACCTGTACAATGAGGGTACTAAAAGCCTTATTAATGTTCAGGCTGTGCCCGCGGTTTATGATGATAATGCGCCATCTATAAACGGCTACCTGGTATTGAATAAGTATTTTGATGAGTTGTTTAAACATAATCCCAGGGTATTGGCGTTTGGTGAAGACCTGGGTTCTATAGGAGATGTAAACCAGGGATTTGCCGGCTTACAGCAAAAGTATGGCTCACAAAGAATTTTTGATACAGGTATAAGAGAACTTACAATTGTTGGGCAGGCAATAGGATTAGCGATGCGCGGCTTACGCCCAATTGCTGAAATTCAGTATGTAGATTATATGCTGTATGGACTGGAGCCGTTAAGTGACGATGTTGCCTGTTTGCATTATCGCACAAAAGGAAGACAGGGCTGCCCATTAATCATACGCACACGCGGACACAGGCTGGAGGGCATCTGGCATAGTGGTTCTCCAATGACAGTGCTTATAAATGCGCTGAGAGGATTTCATATATGTGTGCCAAGAAATATGGTGCAGGCGGCAGGTATGTATAATACATTGCTGGAAGTGAATGATCCGGCACTAATGGTAGAATGCTTGAATGCCTACAGGCTTAAAGAAAAGTTACCTTCCAATTTATTAGATTTTCGTGTTGCGTTGGGAGTACCTGAAACAATAAAAGAAGGTGATGATATCACTATCGTATCCTATGGCGCTACGCTTCGCGTAGTGCAGGAAGCCGCTGCGGTGCTGGAAGAAATGAATATTCATTGCGAGATTATAGATGTACAAACATTACTGCCCTTTGATATCAATCATACCATTATTGAATCATTAAAAAAAACCAACCGGATAATTTTTGCTGATGAAGATATGCCTGGCGGTACAGCCGCATACATGTTCAACAAAGTGATGGAAGAGCAAGGCGGTTATCGCTGGCTTGATGTAGCTCCAAGAACAATAACTGCGCAGGCAAGCCGCCCTGCCTATGGTTCGGATGGCGACTATTTCACCAAGCCTAACGTAGAAGATATTATTAAAGCGGTAAGAGAAATGATGAGTGAATAAAAAATACTCATTAAATATTTCAACCAATTTCCCAGATATTTCAAAAAGATAAAATTGAGCAAGCCGGTTACAAAAGATGATCTAAGATTTGTTGACTTCTGGAAAGAGCAACGGCAGGGATCTAAAATTAAATACTATCTTACATATACGTTAGCCTGGAGTTTTGTTGTATGTCTGTCGTCTTTCTTTCTTATTATTTTTATGGGAGGCATCAGTATTATCCCTATTGCGCAGGATAATTATAAGATAGCGCTTATAGTAGGAATAGGCATTGTTTCAGGCTTCATGATCGCCATAATATCCCGCAGTTTAAATGAAAAGCGTTACCGGAAAATATTGGAAAAAGTGAGAAATAATTAATACAGGAATCTTGCATTTAACTCTGGTGTAGGCAGCATACAACTTTCAGATTTACCAAACCATTTATACCTGTTTTGCGCTACCCAATCGTATATGCCATTTCGGATAAATGAGGGAACTATGATGAATGCGTACAACAACGGCCATGTTCCGCTCAGCCTTTTTACTACACGTAAAGCCGCTGTACTTCTGGTATAAGCTTTGCAGTTTTCAATCAAAATAAAAGAATCAAATTTGTCAGGAGATAATTGATATTGTTTCAGTAGCTGTTGCCCGGCATTGCTTTGTAATGATGCAAAATAAAATTGTTTTTTCTTATCTTTTTTAATAACAAACTGTACGCTGCTATTGCAAAGATTGCATACGCCATCAAAGAGAATTACAGGGTCTTTCTGTTTCACTATGTAAAGTTACTGCAGAAGAATTATATGATTAAGTTTATAACTTTAGGATACAGATAGATCAGTTAATCGCATTATATGAAACTGCCTTTTAAGCCGATATTGCTTGCGTGGATTATTGCAGCTACTGCTGATGCACTGGCTGCTATTGTAGTATATGCATGGATATTGAATAAAACAACCGTATTGCAAATATTTCAGGGTATTGCCAGTGGAATATTTGGTAAAGATGCTTTTAATGGAGGTACTGAGACGGCAATACCCGGGTTGTTACTGCATTATTTTATAGCTTTCTGCTGGGTAATACTTTACTTTTTATTGTACCCACGCTTTAAGTTCCTCCAAAAAAATATTATTATAAGCGCCGTAATATATGGCTTATTTATATGGTTGTTTATGAATGTTATTGTATTGCCGCTTACGTTCGGCAGGGCGCCTGCGCTTACCATGAACAATATTTTTACCGGTAGTATAATTCTTATGTTCGCTATAGGGTTACCTGTTGCTATTATTGCTGGTCAGTATTTTAGGAAACGAATGCAGCAGCGGTAATGTTCACCTTTAGCCTTGTGATTATTAATAATTTCGGTTTCAAACACGTATAGCTTATTATCTTCGCAGCTCAAATGCTCTGCATAAGAGTTTTACCGATAAATATGAAAATATTACAAACAGCAGAAAGAGTATCTCAGATAGATCATTCAGATAATTATGTATACCAGCGATCGTTGCTTGCCTATCTTGAAGCGGCAAAGCTGATTTCAGGCAAAGTACTGGAGATTGGTACAGGCAGCGGTTATGGTGTGGAGATAATAGCGCCGCATACGGATGAATTTGTAACAATAGATAAGTTTGAAACAGATATCATTCATTCAGATGCGTTTAAGAACAACAATGTACGGTTTATACAAATGAATATTCCGCCATTAATAAATATCCCTTCTGATACTTTTGATTTTGTAATCACTTTCCAGGTAATTGAACATATTCCGAAAGATAATGAATTTTTGAAAGAAATTAACCGGGTGCTGAAAAAAGGAGGTAAGCTTATAGTGACCACACCGAATAAGAAAATGTCTATAACAAGAAATCCCTGGCATGTGCGTGAATATACTGTTGACGAGCTGAAGCAGTTATTGAGCCGGCATTTCAGTACTGTTAAAGCACTTGGCGTTTTCGGCAATCAAACCATTATGGATTATTATCAAAAAAATAAAGCATCCGTAAGAAGAATTACACGCTTTGATATTTTTAATCTTCAGTACAGGCTGCCACGCCAGCTGCTGCAAATTCCCTATGATATTTTAAACAGGATGAACAGGAAGAAATTATTAAAGCAGAATGAAGATCTTACCACAGGCATTACCCATGAAGATTATTTTATTAAAGAAGCGGGTGATACATGCTTTGATCTTTTTTATATAGCAGAAAAGTGAGGATAAGCCGGTTTATGTTTTGCTCTTCGGTATTAACGTTCATGATCGGGAAATTTCCATTTTCCTTTGTTGAATTGATTATATTCTTTATACTGTTTATAACATTCCAGTATATACATACCTAATTCGGCATCGTTAACCGATATTACATATTCATACATAGGGCGGTAAAATTTCATAAAATCAGTGAGTTGCTCACCGTCCAGATCGGTTAGCTTTTTTACGAAAGCCCTGCTGAAACGGTAGTCAACATGTTTCTGCTGCTCTTCTTCAATCAGCCAGTTCTGTATAAATTTCATGTTCCTGTTTCTGCGGAAGCGAAATACATTGATCAATTCATCAAGATCAACTCCAACGCCCGCTCCTATACTTCCGGGAGATAGAGAGGTTGTGCGTAAGCCTGGCTTTCGATAATTAAAAATCTTCTCGTACTCCTTTCTGTTTTGCATAGAGTCGAAGCGATAGCTGGGCTTTATTACCGTTACATTAGGCAGTTCAATGGCGGATAATTGTATTGAAATATCAAAGGCTGCCGGGTTGGAAATGGTATTTACAGGATATTTTGGAGTGACTTTTTCTAGATAAGAGAACCATATAGAATCATTCCTGCTTACCCTTATACTGTAAAATCCTGTTGAATCTGTTTGTGTTCCGTTTCCTGAACTGGTAAGCACAGAAACAAAAGGTAACGGGATTTTTTGCGAAATATCATATACTCTTCCCTGGATCTCCTGAGCATACGTTGTATTCGCTACAGAGATGAATGTAATAAATAAAAAAAGATATATTATTTCCTTGCTAATCCTCATTAATACAAACTCTTTTCAAGATATGTTTTCCATCTTTGGTATATTTCGTTGTATACAGCAGGTGCCTCTCCGGGTTCTGTAGTACTAACCGGCTTATAAGACGCAAAAGCTTCCTGTGCTGTTTTATAAACACCTGCTCCTATACCGCCGCCAATAGCAGCGCCTGCCGCTCCGTCATTTTCATACAACTCCACAGGCACGCCCGTAAAGTTTACAAAAAGATCGGTAAATAATTTGCTGAGGAACATATTTGCTTTACCCGCACGGATAACCGTTGGGTGAATACCATTCTGCCTTAAAATATCTAACCCGTATTTAAATGCGCAGGCAATACCTTCCTGCACTGCCCTGAACAAATGCGCAGATGTATGTACGGTAAGCTGTAAATTACTTATCTGGGCGCCGGGCATTTTATTTTCGAGCATGCGTTCTGCACCATTACCAAAAGGAAGAATAGTTAAACCATCACTTCCCAATGCAATAGCCTGTGCCTGCCGGTTAATATCATTATAACTTAAATCTTTACCAGCGTTATCCTTTATCCACCTGTTCATAATCCCAGTTCCATTTATACATAGCAATACCCCGATACTCTTTGCTGTGCCGTCATGATTAACATGGGCAAAGCTGTTTACACGCGACTGCTGATCGTAAGTAAGTTTATCGCTCACTGCATAAATAACGCCGGATGTTCCCGCAGTTGCTGCTATCTCTCCGGGTTTCATTACGTTTAAAGAAAGGGCATTATTAGGTTGGTCTCCGGCTTTATATGCTACAGGAATACCAGGTTTGAATTTAAGTTCTTTGGCAATTTCATTTGTAATTTTCCCATGTACTGAAAAGACCGGTTGCACCGAAGGAATAAATGATCTTTCAAACCCGTAATATGATACTATTTTATCAGCAATATCATCACTTGCAAAATTCCAGAAAATTCCTTCGGACAGGGCTGATGGAGATGTAGATATTTCACCTGTAAGTTTCAAGGCAATAAAATCTCCGGGCAGCATTATCTTATCTATTTTTTCATAAATCTCAGGTTCATTTTGTTTTACCCATGATAATTTAGATGCAGTGAAATTACTCGGCGAATTGAGAAGACAGCGAAGGCAATAATCCGCTCCGAGCTTATTAAAAGCAATATTTCCGATTTCCACAGCCCTGCTGTCGCACCAAATAATGGAAGGGCGAAGTGCATGCTTATTTTTGTCAACAACTACAAGTCCGTGCATTTGATACGCAATGCCAACAGAAACAATATCATCCGGATTGTATTTGCCGGAACTGTTTACCTTTTTAATAGCCTGTTTTGTATACAGCCACCAGCTTTCAGGATCCTGCTCCGCCCAACCCGGTTGTTTCGATATTATAGTTGCTTCAGCTTCGGGAAACTGGGCAGAAGCAATCATTTTTGTGGTTGCAGCATCAATAACTGATACTTTAACAGAAGATGTGCCAACATCTATTCCAAGCAATAGCATAAATAGTAATTAATGATCGAACAATATTGAGGCAATATACTTAAACCACCTGGTTATTTTGTTGCCCGCAAGATCGGTTTTTAAAACAGCATAATTCTTATAATAGCTGATACACGGTTGTTTTAACGCAATTTTACCGCTTTTTTATTTTTCGTACTTAGCGGCAAATCTTATATTTGATCAGGTACTTATTGTAAAGTGTTACTGATCTTGCCGCAACGATAAAATGAAATCTATAGGAAAATATTTACGTAAGTTTTTTTTATTTTTTCTCATCTGCTGGCACTGGAGCTTATATGTTTCAGGGCAGGTGAGGGTTATTGCTTCGGCGAATAAGCAGATCCTTACTGCCAATGACCTTTTAACATTGCATTTCAGTGTTGAAAACGCTGATGATGTGCAACAATTTATTCCCCCTTCATTTACGGGTTGCAAAATTGTACAGGGTCCAACTCATGTTAACAGCTCATCCATTATAAATGGCGTTAAAAGCAACGCTTTATCTTTTGTATATGTAGTACAGCCTGCTTCTCCGGGTAAATATTGTTTTAGCGGAGCATCAGCCAAAGTAAATGGAAAGCGGTTGGTATTTAACACGTTGAATATACTGGTGAAGAAAATGCCAGGAAAATCTCGGTATGATTTTATTGAAGAAGATGATAATGCCCGGCATGAATTATACAGCGATTATATTTTAAGGCGTGGTGAAAATATACAGGATAAGATCAGGAAAAATCTTTTTATAAAAGTTGATGTAGATAAAACTACATGCTACGAAGGAGAGGCTGTGGTTGCTACGTATAAATTGTATACACGGTTACGCTCTGAGTCAAAGGTGGTAAGGCGTCCTTCTTTTAATGGATTCAGTGTATATGATATGCTTGATCCAACTGTGGCGCCTTCAGGCATTGAAAAATTGAATGGTAAGGATTTTAATGTTTATATCATCCGTAAAGTGCAGCTTTTCCCGCTTCAGTCGGGCAAACTGGAATTAGATGCTGCAGAAGTTGAAAACTCCATTACTTTTTTGAAAGCAGATGATGCGATGAAAAATAATGGCGCAAACCTCAGTACGCTTCTCAGGGCTTTTGAAATGGATGATATGAATAACAGCGGCATAGCAACCGAGCATGTGAGTATCAGAAGTAACCCTGTTGCTGTTACAGTTAAACCTTTGCCCGAAGGGAAACCCAATACTTTTAACGGTGCAGTCGGATCATTCAGCATTCAATCTGCTGTAAGCAAAAAGCAAATCCCTTTAAATGATGCTGCAATATTTAAAGTAATTATTAAAGGAGAGGGCAATTTTGGAGTAATGAATACTCCTGTTATTCACTGGGCAAAAAGCATTGATGCTTATGAGCCTAATATTAAGGAGGATTTTTTGAAAAATGTTGTGCCGATGCGTGGCTATAAAGCTTATGAATTTACTTTTACTCCCAAACAAAAAGGCGAAGTTATACTTGATCCTGTGGAATTTTCTTTTTTTGATCCGGTGGTAAATCAATACAAAACAATTACTACAGATTCAATAAAAATTACGGCAACAGCACCTGTAACCCGGGATAGTGCGTTTATTACCGGTATGCCGGATAATAACCGGGAACAACCATCCGGCTTATCCCGTCCATGGATATTATCTATTGCCGGAGGCTTGTTGTTCTTATTTGCGTATGTGCTTTATCGTTATATAAAAACATCTGATCAAAATACTGTTTCAAATACTGTTAAAGAAAATAATGCTCCTGATAAAGAGGAGATATCTCCGGATGATGGAACTCATCTGTCTTCTGTGTCCCTAAGCCCGTTGTTTAATGCAAAACTGATGCTTGTTCAGCAGGATTCCCGTGGATTTTACAGTGAATTGAACAGGTCATTGAGGAACTATGTTTCTGAGAAATATATTTTTTCTGCTAATCTCAGTTTAAAAGAGATAGAACAGCAAATGAGATTAAAAGGGCTGGATAACGATGTTATTTCTCAATTTTCACTCGTTGTTCAGCAATGCGAAATTGCTCTGTATAATCCATACCTGAATGAAGCGGATATGCAATCTGTATATGAACTTGCGGAGGATTTTATATTTAATGTAAATAAAACCGTATAACAGAATAATTGACAATGTTCATGCTGCTTAAGTAAAATTTTATGTAAATAAAAACAGCATTCCTATCATAAAGAATGCTGTTTTGAAATATTAATAAGCTGAAATTTATCTCCTGATAACCACGCGTTCTCTTTCCCACCTGTCACCGATACGGATCAGTACGGTATATACACCTTCACTATACTTTCCTAACTGATCGATCTCTATATTGTTTTGACCAGATTCAGCCATTCTTTGCCCGCGAACCACAACTTTACCGGTCATATCTATCAATTGGTATTCTACATTACCGCGTAATGCCATGTAAAAGCTCATTGTTAAAGATGATACAGCCGGGTTGGGACTCACTTTTATTTTATTATTGCTTATACCTGATAATCTTACCGATAAAACAGCGCTGTATTTAAGAGCTCCATCTTTGCTTGATACTTTTATGCGATAGTATAATATACCATTGTTTGCATCTATATCAGCATCCCTGTATTTAAAGCCTTGTGTTCCTATGAAGGAGGTTTCCTGGTTAACTCTTCCGATTGCGGTAAAATCAATACCGTTATCAGACCTTTCCACATCAAAGTAGCTTATCTGTTCGCTTGTAAGAATTTTCCAGTTAAGGTCAACTCCCCCGCTTTGCTGAACGGCATTGAACTGAAGAAAGTCTACCGGCAGCACGCTACATGTGGTAACTGTCAGCGTAATCTGAGCGCATGCGGTGGTGTTACAATCTCCTTCTGCCCGCACGTAATATGTTGTGGTTACGCTTGGATATACTGTTATTGAATTCCCGGTACCAATTGGTGTTCCACCACAACTTCCGGTATACCATCTCCACACTGCATTTGTACCTGCATTACCACCATTCCTTGTTAAGGTTATAGCGTTACCCGGGCATATAGATCCTGTAGCCGGTGAACGTGTAATGCTTGTTGCTGCTATAGATGATGTTTTGGCATTCAATAAAAATGCATCAGATGCATATGCGCAGTCTCTGTCAAGATAAGCACCTGCAGAATCTGGTCCGACCAAAACTCTGTAGTATTTACCTATATCGCTTGCTGACAGGGGACTTATTGTATAATTACTGCTTGTAGCGGATGTAATATCCGTCCATGGTCCGCTGGCGCTGTTGCTTCTTTGCCATTGATAATATACCGTTCCGGAAATTACTGTCGGATCGCTTAACGCTGCACTGAACGTAGTTGTGCCGCTGGTACACCCGGCAGTGTTGTTTACTGAAACCGTTGGCGTCGGATCGCAAAGCCCGAATTGTATATCATCTATTGCCAGGTCATTACCGCATCCACCTGCCGCCGCATTGGTAATTTCAATAATTACACTGGTTATTCCGGAAGGCATTACAAACTTCATTCCATATTGTGTCCATGCACTGCTTGTAATTTCAGGTGTAGTAAGGTTAGTGATGATATTATTTGTAGCTGCATCTCTAACCGTAAAGGTTAATTTTGGATTTATCATTCCTCCAAAAGCACTACAAAAACTTGAATACGACGAGTTGCCTATATTAGAAACAAATGCAAATAATGAATATTTAAGATTACCGCATGAAACATTTACCTGGTCTTTATAAATCCTGTTCGACTTTACGTCAGCATTAACCACCATCATTCTGTTATTACCACCACCTGTAGTATGATCGGTGAGGCTGACCCACCTGGATGTATTGCCGTTATTGGCGTTACTTGTTAATGCATATCGCTCTACATCAAGTGGCTGACTCGTGCTGCCTGTATAATCGGTAGCAGCAGTACCGGCAGATCCTGTAGCTGCAGGTATTGTTGTACTTAAGCCAGAACCTGCTCCAAAGTTTTGCAGGAACAATATTTTTTCCAATGCTTCACAAGGAGGCATTTCGGCAACTGTTGCGATAAAGAATGGGGTAGGGTGGTCTTCTCCGGGATCATCCGGTTTTGAGTTATTGTTAAGATCAGGATTGTCCCCGTCTGTAGATACATCTTCAAGATCTATTCCGGCATATCCCGAACCTGTAACCCGCGCATTATTGTTATATACCTTGCCTATTGTTATATTGTTTACCCTGAAAGATATGCGAATGATAAAATAGTTACTGGCTAACGGGTAATTAGGCAAGGTTTGGCCCGGGGTAAGCAGGTTTGATTTAGCTGTTGTAAGACCTGTATAATCAGATGCAAGTGTTAATCCCAATGGATTATATACCCACGAAACAGATAAATTGCTTATAGTATTGCCGCTCGAACCTGAAAGAAAAGGGTTCCCTGCGTTATTATTGGAAGCTCTCAGTAATTCAATGACCTGTACATTACTTATATCCCAGCTACCCATATTTTTAACTGTTATATCATAGCTGAGATCATACGTTCCGGGTGTGCCTGTCGGCGTTGCGGAAGAAAGCTTTTTAGCAACACCTAGGGCAGATATTATTTCAGTAAGATCGTTACTTTGGTAACAGGGACTTTGTGTAACCGAAGTTTTGGCGCCGGTCAAAATGTTCAGATCCCAATATTTATTATTATTATCGGCTGCGATAAGCTTGCCCTCAGCGAAGTTTAAGCCTACTATTTGATCGCCTGTTAAGGTTGCAATCAATGTAGCGCTTAGGGGGGTAGGAGTAGCATAATCCTGGTAATTAACCGACAGGTATTTTTTATCCCAAACCATCAGCATTTTCCCATCGGGCGTTAAGGTGAGGTCTCCGGATTGCTGCGTTATATTAACGCCGCTTGGGAGTGAAATGACTTTGCTGGGACCAAAGGTTCCGGTACTGAAGTTTACTGTTCGCAATTCCAATCCATAAGGAGAACTTCCTGTAAAAATCAATTGATAACAAAGCCCGTCGGGTGCAAACGCAAAACCAAGAATGGCCTTATTATTATACACTGTATATAAAGCAGTAGACGGAGGACAACCACTACCCGGGGTCCAACGCCAAACGTAAGTATTACCTCCTGTATACCTGTAATAATATAATTGGTGATCGGCCGGATTAAAGGAAATCCCCGCACCACTGATGCTAAATCCGGGAGATGCTAGTGTGGGCTTACAATCTTCATAATCTGATAAAGTTGTGGTTAAACCATTATATCGAAATACGTGAGCTGACCATGTACTGGTACCACCTCCACAAGGGCGACCTATCCCTACAGTCATTGATACTGTCGCCGGATTAGTTGCTGTAGGCTGGGCATATAACATTGTCCAACTTCCCGCACTATATAAAAACAGCAGCAGGATTTTTAGATATATTTTTCTCAAAGGGTAGAAATAAGTTTTCATACTATCGAATTTGGGTGCTTTCAAAGGGTTAATCTGAATATTTTTATAGTATTCCTGAACAAAACTAATATGTGTAAACCATTAGATATTCTCATTTCGATATACTCCCTTTTTTCTTCGATTTTCCAAAACCAGATTAGCATATGTTAATCAAATAAGTGTATTCCTCTACCAATTTGTAGTATAACGCTTACAGTTACCTTTGAAGTATTCGATTGCATTATAGATAACGCAAAAACCCCGGCTAAAGTGCCGGGGTTTTCGCTAAACTCATTTCTTATTATAACTATTTATAGCCTGCCATCAGGTTTTTGGCAAGATCAGTCATCTTTTTAATGCCTTCTTCAGGCAGGTTACCACGTTTAAATTCGGACAATACTTCAGGCAATTTATTTTCCATCTCAATAAGGAAAAGCTCTTCAAATTCTCTTACTTTATTAACAGGAACGTCTTTTAAAAGACCTTGCGAACCGAGGTAGATAATAGCCACCTGTTTTTCAACAGAGAATGGAGTATACTGTGGCTGTTTAAGAATTTCCACGTTACGCGCTCCTTTATCAAGAATGAATTTAGTGGCGGCATCAAGGTCACCGCCAAATTTTGAGAAGGCTTCCATCTCACGGTATTGCGCCTGGTCAAGCTTTAATGTACCTGCTACCTTTTTCATTGATTTGATCTGTGCATTACCACCCACACGGCTAACCGAAATACCCACGTTAATAGCGGGGCGTATACCGGCGTTGAACAGGTTTGATTCAAGGAATATCTGCCCATCGGTAATAGAGATCACATTTGTAGGAATATAGGCAGATACGTCACCGGCCTGTGTTTCAATAATAGGCAATGCCGTTAATGAGCCACCACCTTTTACAAGATGTTTGATGCTGTCTGGCACATCGTTCATTTTTTTAGCAACTGTATCATCATTAATTACTTTAGCGGCACGCTCTAATAAGCGGCTGTGGAGGTAGAATACATCACCGGGGTAAGCCTCACGGCCAGGAGGACGACGAAGCAATAATGATACTTCACGGTAAGCCACTGCCTGTTTACTTAGATCATCATACACTATCAATGCAGGGCGCCCCGTATCGCGGAAATATTCTCCGATGGCAGCACCGGCATATGGAGCGAAGAACTGTTGTGGCGCAGGGTCAGATGCAGAAGCTGCTACAATAACCGTATAAGCCATCGCGCCATTATCTTCCAGTGTTTTCATTACGTTAGCAATGGTAGATGCTTTTTGACCGCACGCTACGTATATGCAATATACAGGCTTACCTGCCTGGTAAAATTCTCTCTGATTAATGATCGTATCAATCGCGATGGCTGTTTTGCCTGTCTGGCGGTCGCCAATGATCAGCTCACGCTGGCCACGGCCTACAGGGATCATCGCGTCAATCGCTTTGATACCGGTTTGCAAAGGTTCTTTTACCGGTTCACGGAAGATAACGCCAGGGGCCTTACGCTCCAGCGGCATATCGTAAAGTTCACCGGAAATTGGGCCTTTACCATCTATTGGTTCTCCCAGTACATTTATTACGCGGCCAACCAATCCTTCACCTACTTTAAGTGAAGCAATATTGCCGGTTCTTTTTACCTTATTACCTTCTTTAATTTCACCTGAATCACCCATTAATACAACACCCACATTATCTTCTTCAAGGTTAAGTGCTACTGCTTTTACACCATTCTCAAATTCAACCAGTTCGCCGGCACGTACATTATTTAAACCATAAATACGCGCAATACCATCTCCCACCTGCAACACAGTTCCTACTTCTTCCAGATCAGCACCTGCATTAAAATTGCTTAACTGCTGGCGCAGTATCGCACTTATTTCGTCGGGCTTAATTTCTGCCATGTCTGTTGTTTTATATTGTTGTTAATCGTTTTTATAAAAATACTACCTGATATTCCTGATATACACATTGCTCTGGAACTGTCTTTGTATATCTCTCAGGTCTCTTATTATGCTGGCATCTACCAGTTTGTTATCAAACTCAAGCACAAACCCCCCAATCAATTCTTCTTTTACAACCGTCTCTAATTCTATATTGGTAAGCGCAGTATCTGTTTTTACTTTTTGTTCAATAGCTTTTCTCAGCTCTTCACTAATGGGTTGCGCGGTAGTAAGTTTTACCCTGTGGATATTTTTCAGCTGGTTATACTGCTCAATAAAAGCGTTGATGATTTCAGTTAAAATACTTTCCCTGCCTTTTTGCACAAGCAATTTATTGAATGCCGCAGTAAGATCATTCACTCTTCCTTTAGTAATTGCATCAATAATAGCATTTTTTTTATCTGCAGTAATAACCGGGCTTTTTACGAGGTTCACAAAATCCCTGCTTTGTTTGCATACAGATTGTAAAAATAACATATCAGCATACACTGCTTCCAATTGGTTGCGCTCGAGTGCTAAATCAATCAGGCTCTTGGCATATCTTCCGGCTAAACGTGGCTGAAGCATTGCTTTAATTTGAGATTTGAGATTTGGAATTTGAGAAAGAGCAGTTAGCCCATCCTTTTTCTAAGCTCAAAGTGTTTAGTTTAATTTAATATCGTTTGCTAATTCCTTGATGTAAGTTTCCTGCTGCGCTTTGTCAGACAATTCGCGGCGTAATACCTTTTCAGATACTTCTATTACTAAGTTACCCACCTGGTTTTTCAGATCAACCACTGCGGCCATTTTCTGATTTTCAATAGCCTGCTGCGTTTCCGCCATTATTTTAGCGGCTTCAGCTTTAGCCTGTTCTTTAGCTTCGCCGATCATTTTGTCTTTAATAGCTTTGGCTTCGTTCAATATCTGTGTTCTTTCCTCTCGTGCCTGGGAAAGCAATTTTTCGTTATCACTCTGCAACTGTGCCATTTCAGCCTTAATTTTTTCAGCAGAAGCTATGGCATCGTTAATACCTTTCTCCCTTTCACCTATTGCTTTCATAATAGGCTTCCATGCAAATTTGCCCAATACAAAAAGAAGGATCAAAAATGCAAGTGTTGACCATATAAGTAAACCTGGGTCGGGAAGCACCAATGGATTTATTTCAAGAAACATATGGGTATATATTATACTTTAGTTATAATTCAAAAAAGTACAGGCTTTCCGCCCTGTGCATGAGCCTGTACAAGACGTTAAGTGTCTTACGCTCCGGCACTATTACCCAACAGGGCAACAACCACCGCGAACAGAGAAACCGCTTCAACCAACGCCGCAGCAACGATCATATTTGTGCGGATGTCGTTAGCAGCTTCTGGCTGACGTGCAATACCTTCAACGGCACCTTTACCAATTTGACCGATACCGATACCGGCACCGATTGCCGCTAAACCTGCACCAATTGCAGCAACACTTCCTACTACCATTTTTTAATATTTAAAGTGAATAAAAAACATTTATAACTATTATATTACAGGAATATCTTCATGATGATCATGATGTTCTTCAATCGCCATTCCTATATATAAAGCTGATAACATAGCAAATATAAATGCCTGCAAAAAGCCCACAAGCAACTCAATAACACTGATAAAAATTGTAAATGGAACTGCCATGGCCGAAGCGGCTACGGATTTAAAAATAAATATCAGCGATATAAGGCTCATCACTAAAATATGCCCGGCAGTGATGTTTGCAAATAACCGGATAGTGAGTGATATAGGTTTAATAAAAACACCCAATAACTCAATAGGCATCAAAAATATTTTCATTAAAGTGGGCAGACCAGGCATCCAGAAAATATGCTTCCAGTAATCCTTTTTGCCATTTACATTCACAATCACAAAAGTGAAAAGCGCTAATGCAAGTGTAAAGGCAATATTACCACTCAGGTTAGCGCCACCAGGGAAAAACGGAACCAAGCCTAGAAGGTTGTTGATCCAGATGAAAAAGAAAATGGTTAAAAGGAATGGCATAAACCTCGCATATTGGTGACCGAGGTATGGTTTAGCCACTTCATCTCTCACAAATAATATTATAGGTTCAATAAATGATTGAAATCCTTTGGGAGCTGATTTTACGCCTCTTTTTTTATAGGCATTTGCTACAGAAGTGAAAATGAGGATCAGCAGAATAACAGTAAGAAATAAAGAAACCACGTTTTTGGTGATCGATATATCAAATACTTTTTTTGATGCTTCTTCATCAACCGTACCATCAGCATTCATGATCCTGATCTTTCCTTCAACCAATTTATAAGGATAGTTGCCATTATATATTACCGGTTCGTGGTGTTCGTTTGAAAGTTTGGCGGAAGAGAAAGTTTCAAAACCCTTATCGGTTTTAATAATCACCGGCAAAGGAATGGATGTATGTCCCCACAAATGCCAACTGTGGTGATCTTTAACGTGGTCAAGAATAAAACCAGTTACGTCAAAATTACCTTCTTCTCCATGTTTTGCTTCATTTTGCGATTCGCTCCCATGAATTGGCTCCTTTTCCTGGGAAAATGATGTATTAGAATAAAAACATATAAATAGGCTAAAAACCGCTACCAATAAGGATTTGACGCTTTTTGAGAACATCTCTTTCTTGAAATTTGGCGCAAAGATAGGAGTTGGAGGCCAGAAATAATAATATCTGAAATACGAAATCAGGAAAATTCTTCAGGGATTATTAACATAATTGACAGAACCGGCAATACAAGCTGAAAATAAATCTCATAACAATTATAATATCAATTCTCCATCTTTGGTTGGTTTAAGCTCAACACGGGATGGAACAACAAAAACCCCGGTGGGATATTTCTTTTTTATACGGTTTAATAACTTATCGGCATCTTCTCTCTTTAAAAAATTACCAATCTGAATTTTGAAATAAGGAGAATGGTATATCAGGTATGTTTTTTCTCCGGGAAATTCGTTCAATAATTTTGTTTTAATATCCAAAGCTTTATTGCGATCATTAGTATTGATCACCTGTATCCGGTAGCCCTGCATATTGCGCATTGTTTTAAGGTATATTTCTTCATTAATATCCTTGTTCTTTTTCACAAGTATATCAATGCGTGAATCTTTTTGAACAGCAATATTTTTCAGCGTATCTGTATTTATTGTTTGAGCATTAACAGTAAGCCCCAAACATACTATTAAGAAAAATAAGCCTGTTTTCATATCACCGGTATATTTAAAATTATGGACAGGATGCTAATATAATCTGAATTATAATTATATGAGTATTGACTTTGTTAAAAGAATAAAAGTTTACTGACCAGCCATTGATTGTTTAACAATATCAACACCTGCACTGCAACCAAGCCTGTCTGCACCTGCTGCAATTAATTGGCTGGCAAAATCATAGGTTTTAATACCTCCGGATGCTTTTATTTTAATGTGGGCAGGCAAATGTTTGCGTATCAGTTTCACCGCTTCAACAGTCGCGCCTTTTTCTGCATAACCTGTAGAAGTTTTTACAAAATCCACACCGGCTACACCATAAATTTCACAACACCGTATGATTTCATTGTCTGTTAATATACCACTTTCTATGATCACCTTCAGGCTCCTGCTGTTGTTCCTGATTATAGGCAATATTGTATTGATCTCCTGCGCAATGTATCCCCAGTCGTTGTTTTTAACAGCGGAAATATTCATTACCATATCCAGTTCATCTGCGCCATCTACTATAGCCAATACAGTTTCAGCAACTTTTGCCTCAATGGCTGAATACCCAAAAGGAAAACCGATAACTGTGGCAACCTTTATATTGGTGGATGCTAATAATGCTTTTGCAGTTTTAACAAATAATGGAGGCACACATACTGCGGCAAATTGATATTCCTTTGCCTCATCACAAAGCCTTTGAATATCTGATAAAAGCGTAACAGGTTTAAGTATGGTATGATCAATATAGGATGCTGTATTCATTATAAAACGTATACTGCAAAAGTACTTACAATGAAGAATTTTATCGCAATATCAATCAAGTTATACTAAATAAGGCTGCTAATGATTTACAGCCTTTTTCACTATAATTCTTGTTTTGGCAGCAGCATGCTGAAGACCGTGATTCTTTTTTGATGTGAATTTTATTTTCTTTAGATAAAACACCAGTACTGTAAGCGGCAGCAGCATATAAGATATATCTAACCCGTTAACACCCTTGCTCAAAGAATTATAGACGGTCCAACCAGAGCCAATCACCATTATTGCAAGCGCGGTTACAGATAAATTATAACGTAATTTTTCATTATTGGTTGTAGATAATGCTATTGCAAATAGAAAAATTCCCAACGTCTGGGTTTTTTCATCCAGGGAATATAATAATCCAAATTCACTATTACTTCTGTTCTTAATTAATACCAGCAGGATAATTAAAATACTTAGTGCAGAGGTTGAATACAGATTTATGGCTTTGATATCTTTCTTTTTAACATCAAGACTATAGTTTTTAATTGCTGCTAAAAGGTAAACCGGATCAGCAAGAAGGTAATGCCATCCTCCACCGGATAAGCCTGTATATAATTTTATGGAAATGAATAACAATAATGATACTATCTGAAAGTATGCGCCTTGTTTATATTCCTGCCGGGTGTATGCGCTAAACATCATCATAATAAAAATATCCGCAAGAAAATGAACGCTTGTAACAAGATGCACAGATATTATATCCTGCTTTCTGGAAATGATAAGCATCATTAGCAGGTAAATAATATATATCCACCAATTCTTTTTTGAAAAGCTTACTACTTCCTGCCAGAATTTATCGAATAGTGTCATTGTGCAATAATATTTGGTGAGGTAATTATTATGTTCCTTCGAGTATGCCATAAAGGTGCTTACCCAATTGAAAAATCACCTGCTTTGCCACAGCAGTTCTTAATAAATTTTCCCCTCTTTCATTAGAGGCGTCAAAATCAATAGTACCCCAGGTTTCTCCCTTAGGTCCGGATATAGGCGCCGCCAGGATATAGGACAGATCCCTGTCTATATTACCATTTACACCATCAAGCGTATCCGGCAAAACAGAAACTGAAAGGGCGCATACTTTTTTTCTTTGTGCTGCCATAACTACAGCTACCTGCTTTTCTGTTTCCTGGTTTATATCAAA
The DNA here is from genome assembly GCA_047601125.1 of Agriterribacter sp. Taxonomy (GTDB): domain Bacteria; phylum Bacteroidota; class Bacteroidia; order Chitinophagales; family Chitinophagaceae; genus Agriterribacter. The sequence continues at coordinate 376,960 of JASGJY010000001.1, forward strand.
GCTTATCCCGATCACTTCACTAACATTAAAAGGCGCCCAAAAATGGGTACATATTAATTTTGAAGTTTGTTTTTTAAATATAAAGGCGCGGATTTTTGCTTCGTCGGCTGTGAATGGTACTGCCAGTGCGCGGCATGCTGTAGATAATGCGCTATCAACAAGACTGTCAACCCAAACATCATTGCTTTTGGGCGCCTGCAGCACGGTTTTTACTGCATTGCAGGCGCTGATCAATTCTATATCCAGCAGATCAATACTGGAGGGTCTCACAAATTCTGCACAATTGATGCCATCAATATAAGAGGGAAGTTTGAAGTCTTCAGATTTCTCCACTACAAAAAAAGTCCTGCTTCTGCCAAAGGTTCCAAGAAAGTATCCCATTTCAAAAATAACATTATCCTTGGCAAAAATCTTGAAGCCATCCGCTATGGCTGTCTTTATTTCGGGCGTAAGAAGGATTACAGCAAACTCATATCGCTGACTTGCTTTTGCTATTGACTCGAGGTAATGCTCCGTTAAACCAAAAGCGCCTTCCTTCCATATAAATACGTCATGTTCATCTGATAGTTTCTTCTTAAAACATAAAGCTATATCCAGGGCGCTTGATGCTGAGCATATAAAAACAGATTTGCGTTCCATTTTGCAATAAATTATACAATGAAACAATCAAAAATGCCGGCAGGGATTAAATATTATTATATTAAATCAAAGGGGGATTATGAATGTAAAACATGAAAAAGAATAGCCTGACGAAAACCGAACTAAATTAACAGCTCCTATGAGTAGAACAGATTTGCAAAAAAATGTTCCCTAAAAATTACATTTTTTTAGGGAGACACGTAACAATTCTTGTATAAATGTATGTATACCGTTTTAGATAGCAGCTTTTTTTTATCAATCGGGTGAATTTATTGAGCAAATGCCTTACTCTAATAAAAATTATGTTTACAGATCCTTGCCATGGCACTGCTTATACTTTTTACCGCTGCCGCAAGGACATGGGTCGTTACGCCCGATTTTCGGACCTACTTTTACAGGTTCCTGTTTAACAGGTGGCGCTGAAGGATCGAAATAGTCATTTTCATTTGCCGCATAATCATCACCTCGTGCATCTATTTCGTCTTTATTCACCTTCATCCTGCTCATGTCTGTTTTTTGCTCCCTGCCTTCGCGTATCTGGTTCACATTTTGCTCGGCAGGTATGCCTGCATGTGTAAGAAATGAAACAATATCCCTGTTCACATCACCATCCATATTACGGAACATTTCAAAAGCGGTGGTTTTATAAATTACCAGCGGATCTTTTTGTTCGTATACTGCTGTTTGCACGCTATGCTTCAAATCATCCATTGCGCGCAAATGCTCTTTCCATGCATCATCAATCAGCGCAAGTGTAATTGTTCTTTCCAATGCGTTTGCTAATTCCATTCCCTGGGAGTCGAGCGTTTTACGCATATTTGATAATACCTGTATTCCCTTTTTGCCATCAGAAAATGGCACGATCACATTTTCAATATGATTGCCCTGCATCAGCTTGATATTCTGAAAAACCGGTATTGCCTGTTTTGTAACAGATGCTTTACGTTCCTGGTAATGGGCAGATGCTTCATTGTATAATTTCTCTGCTACTTTATTAAGATCGTCTTTTTTAAACTCATCATGCGTAATACTGGTATCAATACCAAAATGAATGATCGCCGCAAGTTTGAAGCCTTCATAATCATCCTGCTCACGGAAAGAATTTACCAATCCTTCACCAACACTGTAGAACGCATTGTCAAGATCAAGCGCAAGCCTTTCACCAAACAAAGCATGTTCACGTTTTGTATATACTACATTGCGCTGCTTATTCATTACATCATCATATTCCAGCAGGCGTTTACGTATACCGAAGTTGTTTTCTTCTACTTTTTTCTGAGCACGTTCAATACTCCTGGTGATCATGCTATGCTGAATAACTTCGCCTTCTTTATAACCCATCCTGTCCATCATGGAGGCAATACGATCACTGCCAAACATGCGCATCAGGTCATCTTCAAGTGATACATAGAACTGGGAAGTACCCGGATCACCCTGACGACCGGCACGGCCTCTTAGCTGTCTGTCTACACGGCGGGATTCATGGCGCTCCGTACCAATAATTGCCAAACCGCCTGCTTCTTTAACGCCGGCCCCGAGCTTGATATCGGTACCACGGCCAGCCATATTCGTAGCAATGGTTACAGCACCTGCCAAACCGGCTTCCTGAACCACCTGCGCTTCACGGGCATGCTGTTTTGCATTTAATACATTATGCGGAATTTTTCTTGATTGCAGCATTTTGCTCAGCAACTCACTTACTTCAACTGATGTAGTACCCACCAGCGTTGGACGCCCGCTGTTTCGTAGCCTTTCAACTTCTTCAATTACCGCTTTATACTTTTCGCGCTTGGTTTTATAAACCAGGTCCTGCTCGTCTTTACGGGTTACAGCTATATTGGTCGGAATAGAAACCACATCCAGTTTGTATATGCTCCAGAACTCACCTGCTTCTGTCTCCGCAGTACCGGTCATACCTGCAAGCTTATGATACATACGGAAGAAATTCTGTAAAGTTATGGTAGCATAGGTTTGCGTTGCCGCTTCTACTTTTACATTTTCTTTTGCTTCAATGGCCTGGTGTAAGCCGTCGCTATAACGGCGTCCTTCCATTATACGACCGGTTTGTTCATCTACTATCTTAACCTGTCCTTCAATTACGATATACTCCACATCTTTTTCAAACAAAGTATATGCTTTCAGCAATTGCTGCACAGTGTGAATGCGATCAGCTTTCTGCCCATATTCATTCAATACATTTTCTTTCTTCTGCAATTTCTCTTCCGTATCATCGTTGCTTTTTTCTATATCAGATAGCAGTATACTTAAATCAGGTAATACAAAGAAGTTTGGATCTTCGCCTGAACGGGTAATGTATTGTAAACCTTTTTCGGTTAATTCTACCTGGTTGTTTTTTTCATCGATGTGGAAGTATAATTCATCATCAACAATATGCATTTGCTTTTGCTGATCGGCGAGATAGTAATTTTCAGATTTTTGAAGTTTTACCTTAATGCCCGGCTCACTTAAATATTTAATGAGCGCTGTATGCTTGGGTAAGCCCCTGTATGCACGCATCAGCCAAAGCCCACCCTCTTTCGCATCATCCTTTCCTTCAGCAATTAATTTTTTGGCTTCTATTAATGCCTTATTTACAATTTGCTTTTGTGCTTCAACCAATTGGTGTACCCGTGGTTTAAGCTGGATGTATTGCTGGTCATCTCCGCCCTTGGAAACAGGGCCGGAAATGATAAGTGGTGTACGGGCATCATCAATTAATACGCTATCTACCTCATCAACCATTGCATAATGATGTTTGCGCTGCACCATTTCATCAGGATTATGCACCATGTTATCGCGCAGGTAATCAAAACCAAATTCATTATTAGTTCCGTAGGTAATGCTTGCATGGTAGGCTTTGCGGCGATCGGCACTATTAGGATAGTGCCTGTCAATACAATCAACCGTTAAACCGAGGAATTCGTAGATAGGTCCATTCCATTCAGAGTCGCGTTTTGCGAGGTAATCATTCACTGTTACAATATGCACTCCTTCATCTGCAAGTGCATTAAGATAAGCAGGTAAGGTTGATACCAGAGTTTTACCTTCACCCGTAGCCATCTCCGAAATTTTACCCTGGTGTAATACTATACCACCCAGCAACTGAACATCATAGTGCACCATGTTCCAGGTAATTTCATTACCTCCGGCCAGCCATTTATTTTTATAAATAACTTTATCGCCGTTAACAACAATGTTTGGTTTTTTAATACTTAACTCCCTGTCGAGGTCTGTAGCCGTAGCTTCAAGTTCACTGTTCCCGGCAAATCTTCTTGCTGTTTCTTTTACAACTGCGAAAGCTTCAGGTAAAATATTGTTCAGCGCTTCTTCAATTTTTTCATTCCTTTTTTTGGCCAATTTGTCAACCTGCTGGTATATCTCATCCTTCTGTACTATTTCATTAAAAGGAAGCGCTTCTGCTTTACTCTTCAGTTCAGCAACTTCGTTATCTATATCAGCTATATGCTGTTTGATCCTCGTTTTAAATTCTGCGGTCTTGCCTCTTAGTTCGTCGTTGGTTAGGCTGCTGTAAGAAGTAAAATGTTGGTTTATCGTGGCTACTAAAGGTGTAATGACTTTTATATCCTTTTCCGACTTGTTCCCGCCAAAAAGCTTCGAAATAAATTGCAACATGTTGAGAATGTATTATAAATGAGTTTTTGTATTGTTCCTTAGTGTCAAATATAATGCTGCTTTTCTCAACAGCCATATTGACAGAAAGGGAACAAAGGTAAGAAAACTACCAAAGAAGGAAGACAAAGAGTTTTAAGACTTTATGACTGTTTTACGAATATTTAACCGGGTAAAATTTATATTTTTCGCAATAACCTTGAAGGAAGCAGGAAGATGGATTTGATTAATGATAATATACCCTCAACTGCAAATCCCATTATACGGAATGGTATTAATAATAACCAGATAACAGGGTATAGCACCAATGCAAGTATAGCAAGCGGTGCGCATATAACAAGAAGTATAAGCCAAAGTAAGAAAGTGATCATGGATGTTAGAAGTTTGTAGTTTATTGTTTGAGGTTTATTGTTTCATTTTTAACAACAAACTATAACCAGTAAACTTTTTCTATCGCTAAAAATACATTGTAAAATAAAAGCACGGGGAAAATTGTGATGGACGGTTTGCTTATTTAGACACCTGGAATTTACCCGACTCAACTATTTTTCCGCTGATATCGCGCAACTGGAAAATATAAACGCCGCGGTTAAAATCGTTCAGGTTTACGAGGTTTGTTGTTGCAGTACTTTTTATTTCGTACACTTTTTTACCCATGAAATTAAATATCTGAAGTGTGTAAGATGAACCTTTGGGTAATTCGAACGTGATATTTGTAGTGGCGGGATTTGGATAGAATTTTACGAGTTTTACTCCTGATGTTTCCCTGGTGGCAACAGCAAATTTTTCCTGCGAAGAGCCGGAAAAATGTAAGATAAGCGCCAGTAAAAATGTCAGCGTAAAATTTTTCACCATATAAAAGTACACATTATCCTCAAATATTAACGTAAATTTTGTGCACGCCAGTATAGCCCAATAATTTATAAATGGTAATTAACCAAACATTTTCAACCCATTAGGTTTAAAACCTGGGACAGCGGATAATGTCTTTTGTACTGCCATTGTTGTTTAAGAAACCGGTATAACTTAACGATAATTCAAAACCACCCCTGCCCTGGCTGGCAGTGCGCAGTTCAGATATATTCATATCATAACTAAATGCTATAGAAAAAGGATTATAATCAAGCTTTACAACAGGGATAATGGCATCACCCCATCTTAAATAAGCACCCCCATGTATAATATAGTCCGGCACAACTTCATCTCCAATCTTCCGGGAAAACATTGCTCCGCCAATCCATTCCTTAAAAGGCCCCTGAATGCTAACATCGGCGTTAAGGGTAATATAAGAGAGTTCACCCATTGCGGTTCTTAAACCTGCCGAGCCAACCCATTTAGGCATATGCTGTAATGAGGAATAAAAGCTGTTTACAGGCTTATTAAAATGGTGGTAAGCCATTCCTACATAAAAATTATTATTCTTATTTTCTCCGATAGATGAATTATAGCTCATACCAACGCCTGCATCAAAATAAGAATAATTGGCAAGAAAGGTTTCGCCATCAGGCAGAGAACCGTTATAACCAAAGCCATCGTACTGGTTATTGGTAGTAACTTTTGACCGGTCTAGCCTGCGTGATACCAACCCCCCAATGAAACCTAAAGAAAGATACCTGTTTTTATCTCCGCTTAAGGATTTGTGGTAATTGACAACAGGCAGGAGATGCGTGGTATTTAATGCCACAGTTCCTGCTTTATCCCATAAAACCTGTAAGCCTGTCGTAACAAAATCATCACCTCTGCCAACGCCGAATTTATATTGCCCGCTTAAAGAGCCGGTTTGATATGGTACTGTAACACTGCCCCATTGGCTGCGGTAAACCATCTGCACTTTTACATCTCCTTCAAACAGGCCGCCAATGCAGGGTTACGCACCAGCGGTGCTTCAAAAAACTGTGAAAAATGAAGATCCTGCGCTTTAACAGACATTCCTGTGATCATTGCGGCAATACAGAGCGTAATGCGCAGGTGAAAATTATATTTGAAATATGTGTTTAGTTTGGTAAGCATATTATTGGTGTACTATCTGATTAATGTTACATTCCCCTTTAATGTTACGATCTGCGAATTATCACAAACAAATTCTACCACATATACATATACATCTGAAGGCGCTGCCGCAGTGCCTATATTTCCCCTCCAACCTGAAGAAGCGTCATTGGCTGTGAAGCCGCGCTTATCAAAAACAAGTGCGCCCCAACGATTATATATCCGCATCGACTGGATGCGGGTTGCACCCTTACCTCTCGGGTAAAATATATCATTCATGCCATCGCCATTGGGTGAAAAAGTATTAGGTACAAAATAGTTTTCGGCCGTACAGGCTACGGTAACTGTTATATCAGCACTGCTTGAACAGGTATTGCTATCTGTTACGTTAACGGTATAGGTGGTTGTTTTAACCGGGCTGGCTACAGGCACGGCACAATCAACACAATTCAAACCGGCCGGCGGCGTCCACACATATTTTTGTATACCGCTGCTGTAAGATACCGGCATAGGAGTTTGCCCGCCAACAGGAATAGTTATATCCTGCGCCGTAATTACAGGGAGTGGCGCAACATTTAATGAAAGCGAATCTGTGCGTTTACAACCAAGGCTGTTGGCTGCGGTTAGTGTAACCAGGTAATTACCCGGTTTTTCATAAGTAAGCTGGTTATTCTGTTCGGTAGAATTTCTTCCATCGCCAAAATTCCAGTTCCATGTAATAGCGGTATCTGCCTGCATTAGTGCTCCGTTAAAATTCAGTTGCCTGCTCACACAGGTAATCGCACTCATATCAATAACAGGGTCGGGTGTGCGTAGAACATGTACTGTATCAGTAAAGGTAGAAACACAACCGCTATTGGATGTAACCGCAAGTGATACTGAATATAAGCCGGGTTGGGTAAAAGTATGAGGTGGGGGAGTCAAATCATTTGATGTAGTGCCATCACCAAAATTCCATAGGTATGGTTGGTAAGGCTTATCATTTCCAAGCGTATAATCAGTAAGATATACAGTTCCAGAATCACAAAACTTTTTCTGATCAATATTGAATACCGGCACTGCTCCTTTTATATTAATCACATCTTTTCCTCCCACATAAACCTGGCAACCAGTGGGGTCTTCTAAGAATACATACGGTTGATATGAATTAGGATAATTATAAGTATACTGCAGATTAGTTTGCCCGGAAGAATCAACAGTTCCTCCACTCCAGTATAAAAATTTAAAATCAGTACCAGGAGGCGTTACTATACTAAAGTTAACAGTCAGTTCATTACATGCAAATGGCGGAACGGTATAATTTATCTGGGTTGCGGCATTCGAATATACATTGATCTGGTGAGATGCGGAATCAACACAACCACCGTAACCCTTTACAAACAGTTTTGCAGTATAGCTACCATAAGTGTCATAAAAATGTTTCGGGTTTGCTAAAGTTGATTGCGTGCTGTCGCCAAAATCCCAGTAAAAGGATTCGAAGTTTTCTCCCTTTGCAAAAAATTTTGTTTCCAGCAGCCCGCAAACAGATACCGTATCCTGGATGTCAAACGCGGCAATTGGTTTTTTTACATCAATATAGTTTGTACGTGTAACAGAATCAGTACAACCTAAGGTATCTGTTACTACAAGTTTTACAGTATATATTCCTTCTGCATACACAACAGATGGATTACGATCCGCAGAAGTTTGGCCGTCTCCCAGTGTCCATAAATATTTTAATCCAACGCCTGTTGAAGAATCATTAAGATTTAAAGCGGGGCCGGGGCAAAACGTTGTTGTACTGGTTCCGAATGATGCCTTTGGAGCAGTTACCAATATATTTGCTGGCAAAGTATAGGCAGCAGTACATCCTGCGCCATCTTTAACAGTAAGCTTTACCGAATATGAGCCTGCTGTTGTATACTGATGCGTGAAAGGTGCGGCAGTGGCAGTTTGCGTATTATTGTCACCAAAATCCCACAACCATTGTGTTATGTTTGCATCCGCTGTAGAAGCATCATTAAAAGTTACTGTATTATTCTGACAAACACCCGGGGCATCTGTAGTGAATAATGCAACGGGCTGACTTACTGTAATGATTTGAGAGCTTGTGTCAACACAATTGTATTTATCTGTAACCACTAATGAAATTTTCTGTTGACCCGGAGAGGCAAACAAAGTATCAAAAGATTGTTCCCTGTCAAAAGATGACCCGCCTACCGTCCAATGATATGATGCAATATTTACACTATCTTCTAATGCTGTGAGTGTAATGGATTCGTTCAGGCAAACTTTATCCTTTGAAACGGTAAAGTTTTTTTCTATAGGATCGAGATATATCTTTTGGATTTTTTTACTTTCACATCCATCCCCGGTAGTTAATGTAAGTGTTACTGTATACTCACCCGGAGCGTTATAAGTAATCAATCCCGGGTTGGGATCAGTTAAAGTTTGCCCATTACCAAAATTCCATAAATATGTTACCGGGCGGTTTACTGCATCAACTTTTGAACTATCAGTAAAGGTTACACGTAAACGGTTATTACAATCAATATCTGCTTTAAATTTTGCAACAGGGGCCGGAATAGTAATAAAATCTGCTTTGGAAACCGGTACAGCCCGGCATCCATTATTCCCTGCGATTAATGTTACCGTAATTTTTCCTGTATCCTGGAAAACGTGCGCAGGGTTTGCCAATATTGAAGTATCTCCATCTCCAAAATACCATATCCATTGATTAGCATCCGGCGCATTTGCAGTAAACCTTACTGTATCAGATGAACACGATAAGGTTAACGGAGTTGCGGAGAAATCAACGAATGAAGGCGCGTCACCTACTGTTACTGTTCTCGGTATATTCTGTATACAACCACCATTTGTTGTAATGGTTAATACAACATTATAAATCCCCACGTTTGCATAACTATGGGAAGGGTTAGCTCCCGTAGAAGTATTTCCATCACCCCAATTCCATGAATAGGAAGCAATTCCATCCGGTGATGTAGCTGTTGCTACCGGACTAACGGCAAGCGGTCTGCATCCACCCTGAGGTAAATTGGATATACTGATTGTTGCCGGTGTAATTGATACAAAGTTTGCTTTTGTAATTGTCGCTTCACAACCTGTAGCAGATGTAACTGTTAAAGTAACACTATAATTACCCGGTTTTTGATATTCATGCGTTGGATTTTGCTGTGTTGAGGTTTCGCCGTCTCCAAAATCCCATTTCCAGTTGGTTGTATTAGGAGTAGTGTTTTGAAAATTAACCGTAAGCGGGGCGCCACAACCTGTATTATTCGGTGAGGTAAAATCTACCGAAGGCTTTACGATCTTTATGGCTTTTGTTACTGAATCTGCGCAATCCGCATATTTACTGATAAGCTTTACAGTATAATTATTAACAGTTGAATATGTCTTAACAGGCGATAAGTCCCCTGATTGAGTGCCATCCCCAAAATCCCATAGTGTTGATACTGCACCCGGAGCAGAAGCATTTTGAAAGACCACCTGTTTATTTACACAGGCACTGTCGGGTATATTCATCGCGGTAGCAAAGGTGGTAACCGGAATAGTGCTGTCAATAGTTGACACGCATCCGTAGCTACTGGTAGTAGTAAGTTTTACCTGGAAATTACCATTGCTGTTATATATATTAAGTGGATTTTTATCAGTTGATGTGTTACCATTACCAAAATCCCATTGATAAGTAAGCGTGCCGGGACCGCTTGATTCGTTGGTAAATGCTACATTAAAAGGCGGTTTACATTCTGCCGGAGGCAAGCTTGTAAAATTTGCCTCAATACCAGCCACCATTCTTATATACCTGCTTCGCCCACTTCTTCCAACACAACCATTGCTGCTGGTTGCCGTTAGCGATACATTATAATAGCCTGTTTCTATATAAGTATGTTGTGCATTTTGGGAAGTAGCGGTTCCTCCATCACCAAAATCCCATGCATACGAGGAAATAGTGCCGGCAGTTGTTGTGGCATTACCTGTGAAATTAATAGCCGCGGGTATACATGCGGTAGTTGCATCTGCAGAAAGGGAAACCAACGGAGAAGGATACACGGTAATATAGGCTTCTTTGGTAACACCATTGGCACCAACGGAATTGCGAACAACCAGTTTAACAGTATATGTGCCAGGTTGAGAAAATGTTACACCCGGGTTTTGGATGTTAGAAAGCTGACCGTTTCCAAAATCCCAGTCCCAGTATTTTGGATTGCCGGTAGATAAATCTTTAAAAGACACGCCAAGTGGCGCACACCCTGAAACTACAGAAGCTGAAAAATCTGCAACAGGCGCCTGTGCAAAAACGGTTAGCCCGGTAAGAAGTACGAATATGGTATTGAAAAATCTTTTTTTCAAGCAAATTGATTTAATAAAGGGTGCGGATACCTATGCTTTTGGTTGCATGGGCGGCAAAACTATCGTATTTTTTGTTCAGAAATTTACAGGAAAGCAATTATACTTTCAGAGGAGTGGATTGATGGTTTTATAACCGGAATTATATACGTTATACAGGAAAACAAAGTTGGATACCTTTATTCTATATGTCAGCTTTTCTTTACCAGCTTTAAAAAAGCGACCCTGCTGCTGTTAAATGGCGTAGCGTCAAGGGATTTGGTGGTATTATTACTGATCTTCCATACGTCATTTAACTTTTTAAGCGGATCACCAGCGCCTGAAAAACTGGCTGTAATGGTGAGATCGCTTATATTACCTACCCATGTGCCCTGCTGTTCACTGTTGCTTTTATAACCAAATACTTTGCCATCTGCAGTAAACTGAAATTCATATCCTTCAAACATGGCGGTAATATCATCGGTTTCATTCTCCGTAAATTTTTGCACCACCCATTTGCCATCTGTCATGGTTTTTATAATAAACTGCTCACCAATATTTTCTTTTACTTTTTTACAACTTATTGAAGCAGATATTACAACAGATAACAGTATATAAGTAAATGATACCCGGATCAATTTCATAAACGTAAGTTTTAAAAACCGTAAATGCCGGCATATTTATCGGTTAAATATGCTAACAAATACGACTGTTGTAACGTTTCGCCGGTTGCCTTATTGCACAACCCATCACTGGTATACTTTCTGCCATATTGATATACATTTGTTTGCAGCCATTGATGTATATCATTATAATTTCCCTTGTTAATTGACGCCGTAACCCCAGGATATTTTTTTTGTATATGCCTAAAAAACTGTGCCGCATATAAGCTGCCCAGACTGTAAGTAGGAAAATAGCCAAAACTGCCATGACTCCAGTGAATATCCTGCAGGCAACCTCGTTTATCATCGGGCACATCCACACCTAGATAGGTTTTATATTTTTCGTTCCAGAAGCCGTGAATATCTTTTACCGCAAGCGTTCCGTCAATCAATTGTTTTTCTACCTCATACCTTATCATTACATGAAAATGATAGGTAAGCTCGTCTGATTCAGTACGTATCAATGATGGCTGCACTTTATTAACTGCGGCATATACCTGTTCCGCGCCATTATTTTTCAATTGCGGAAAATATTGAAGCATCAACGGGAAATTATGCTGTATAAATTCCCTGCTCCTTCCCACACAGTTTTCCCAAAGCCTGCTTTGAGATTCGTGAATGCCCAGCGAACAATATTCGCCTGATGGTAAGCCATACTGATCCACCGGTAATCCCTGCTCATACAATGCGTGGCCGCCTTCATGCAGGCAACTCCATGTCATAGATGTAAAATCATTTTCATCTATACGGGTGGTTACCCTTACATCCTCAGCACTGAAATTGGTGGTAAACGGATGTTCTGATATATCCTGGCGGCCGGCTTCAAAATCAAATCCCATCTGCTTAAGCATTTCAATACCAAACTTCCATTGTTCATCTTTATTAAAATGCTGGTGAAGAAAGCTTTCATCCGGCGCTGGTTTGCTTTGAATTTTATCAAGTAACTTTTTCAATGGTTCGCGCAGGTTTCCAAACAAGTTATCCAGCCATTGCACCGTTGCGCCTTTTTCAAACTCATTCAGTAGTGCGTCATAAGGATGCTGCTTAAAGCCGAGTATCTGTGTTTCCTCTTTTTTAAAATCAACCAGTGCGCTCAAATCTTTTTCAAAAACCTTAAAATCATTTTGCTTTCTCGCATCTATCCACGAGTGATAGCTTTTACTTGTTGCTTCTGATAGCCTGCGAACGAATGCCGAACTGTATTTTTTGTTTTTATTATAATCCTCAGAAGTAAGTTCAATATTACGGCGCTGATTTTCATTTAATGATGCATCATTGCTTAATTGCTTAAGTAATTTGCCCAATTTTTCATTAACAAACAGCTCATGCGAAATTTCGCTGAGCGTTGCCATCTGCTGCCCGCGAAAGGCGGCGCCTTTCGGAGGAAGATAGGTTTCCTGGTCCCATTGCAAAACAGCGAGCGCAAATTTTACATCTGCTATTTTGCGCATGTGATCTGCATAGTCCTGGTATATATTTTTATCTGGCATAAATCTGGTTATAATGATTGGCTATCGGGTATCGGGTATCAGCTATCAGGCGGTCAACCTTCCACCTTCCACCTTCCACCTTCCACCTTCCACCTTCTACCTTCCCCCTTCCTCCTTCACAACAAAGGTTTCCCACCCGTCATACTTTGCTGAATATTTTAACGCGAGTTCCCACAGGTATAAGGTTACCTTATCAATACTACTATAGTCTACTTTATCAATACGGCTGATCTGCAATGTATATGGGCGATCGTTCACTCCTATTTCTTTACCGGCATTTTCAACCGTAAAGCCATTATCCTGCACGGTAAAAGCATAGTCTTTCCTGTCTTTTTCTGTTCTAAAAAAAATAAAATGATTTATTTTTCTTGGCGCCGTCAAAACATCGCCTTTTTCTTTAAGGTTATCTACCACCCGCCTGTTTTTCATTGATTCGAACTGCCTGCTGCTGGGGTAGAGTACGTTAAAATAATTACTATAAGCCGTATCTGTTTGCGCTTTAGCCAACCATGATATATTCATTGGATTAAGCACTTCGGCTATGGCTAACCGGTAGTCTGAAGTATCATTACTGTAAAAATAAAAATCCCGCTTCCCATCTTTTGTAAACCTGCCGGTATACATAGCCTGCAGCTTGCCGGTAAGATGCTCTACCAGCCTGTCTTCCACCATATTTAATTTTTTAAGCTGGTTTTCTGCAGGCATGCCGTTGGCACGTATGCTGTCTACCCTTATGCGAACAATAATAGCGTTTGATCTTAGCCTGGCTTCCGCAGAACCACCAAAAGCCAGATCAACCATAACCGAGCTTAAATTATCGCCAAATTCATTTACATAGGTATCCCAATCTTCGTGGTATTGTGCGCTTACCCGGTACATCATCAACAAACCACTACAAAAAGCAATAATTTTTTTCATTTTTTTGATACGATACCCTGTTAAAATTTTTCACAGCAAAGTAATAGCTATTTTTATATTCGTTTTTACAGATATGAAAATTAAAGACATCATTAACGTTTTGGAATCCATTGCGCCGCAGGTATTGCAGGAAGAGTACGATAATGCGGGACTGCTTACCGGAAACAGCGGGGATGAATGCACAGGTGTACTCTGCACACTTGATAGTACGGAAGAAGTAATGGAAGAAGCGATTGAAAGGAAATGTAACCTGGTTGTGGCGCATCATCCCATTATTTTCAGGGGATTGAGACGGATAACAGGCAAAAATTATGTGGAACGTACTATTATAAAAGCCATCAAACATGATATTGCCGTATATGCTATTCACACCAATCTTGATAATATACTCTCTGGTGTAAATGGTAAAATGGCTGACCGGCTTGGGTTGATTAAACGGCAGATATTATTACCCAAAGATGCTGTTCTGAAAAAACTGTACACATTCGTACCCCATGCTCATTCGGAGAAATTAAGACAAGCTTTGTGGGATGCCGGCGCCGGTCATATCGGCAATTACAGCGAGTGCAGCTTTAACGCTGAAGGAACGGGCACTTTTAAAGGAGAAGCCAATACGAATCCTTTTGTGGGCGAACAGGGCAAACTCCATTATGAAAAAGAAATAAAGCTAGAATTGATATTTCCAGGCTGGCTGCAACCACGCATTACCCGGGCGCTTTTAAGCGCCCATCCATATGAAGAACCGGCTTTTGATATTGTGCCACTGGACAATCGGCATGCCGCTGTTGGCTCCGGGCTAACAGGAAATTTGCCTGAACCGATGGAAGAAAAAGCCTTTTTAAACCTTGTAAAGCAAAGATTTAACCTGAAGGTTATCAGGCATACCTCATTAACAGGTCGGCACATTCAAAAAATATCCCTTTGCGGCGGATCGGGTAGTTTCCTCATTTCCAATGCATTAGCTTCCGGTTCAGACATTTATATTACCGCCGATGTAAAATATCACGAGTTTTTTGATGCAGACGGAAAGATGGTTCTGGCAGATATTGGCCACTTTGAAAGTGAACAATTTACTATTGAGCTGCTATATGATATTTTGGTAGAAAAATTTCCTACCTTTGCCGTCCTTAAAACGGCGGTAAACACTAACCCGCTGGTTTATTTCGCCTAACAATAAAGCAGTAAGCAAATATGCCTAACGTAAAAGAATTCTCCGTAGAAGAAAAGCTTTCTTCACTGGTTTCTCTCCAAAAAGTTGATTCAAAGTTAGATGAGATCAAAATATTGAAAGGAGAACTTCCTATGGAAGTACGCGACCTTGAAGATGAAATAACAGGGTTGCATGCAAGACAAACCCGCGTTGAAGAAGAAATTAACGGTATACAGGAATTTATTGAGCAGAAGAAAAACTTGATCAAAGATTCACAGGCTTTGGTAAAAAAATACGAAAAGCAGAGTGAGAATGTAAAAAACAACCGTGAGTTTGAAGCCATCAACAAAGAAATGGAGCTTCAGAACCTTGAGGTTAAGCTTGCTGAAAAACATATTAAAGATGCTAATGAAGAAATAGCGGATAAAGCCCGTTTGCTGGAGAACGCTAAAAAAGCGGTAGCCAATAAGGATGGCGTTTTAAAGCACAAGAAAGGTGAACTGGAAAAAATTATTGGCGATACAGAAAAAGAAGAAAAGGAATTCAGCGCAATAGCTGCCGAAGCAAAAGAAAAAGTTGAGCCGCGTTTACTGGCTTCTTATGAGCGTATCCGTAAAAGTTACAGAAACGGATTAGCCATCGTGCCGGTATTGAGAGATGCATGTGGTGGTTGCTTCAACGCTATCCCACCTCAAAGGCAGAGTGAAATACGCCAGCGCAAAAAAATTATTGTTTGCGAAAACTGCGGACGTATATTGATTGATGAAGATCTGTACAACAGTATAGAGGCGAAATAAAATTACATGTAATAGTATTATCTGAGGCATCATGAAAATGATGCCTTTTTTGTGCAGTATAGGTATGGCGTCTTCGCTTAACACAGCAGAGCAAAAGATATATCCTGGAATTATTGCATAATTTTCCTACATGGGAACAGCCATTATAAATAAAAGATATCCAAACCCGTCCAAAACAGCTATAGAAGTATATGAAATGCTTCCTGAAGGAACATTAGCCGAAGTTATCAATAATGTACTTTATATGTTACCTGCGCCAACTTTTGAACACCAGCGATTATTAAGCAAATTGTTTGAAAGTTTTTATAATGGAAAACGACTTAGGAGAATGCGTATTTGCCCCTGTTGATATATATCTTGGAGACAACAATGTTGTACAACCTAATATAGCAAAGTAAAAGGTGCGCCGGATCTGATCCTAGAAGTATTATCGGGCAATAAAAAACAAGACCTCCAGGTGAAGAAAAATTTATATGAAGCATCCGGCGTTCAGGAATACTCCATCATTAATCCCGACAATAAAGAGGTAATAGCGTATTATCTGAATAGCAATACGTTCGTTTTACAGGAAAGTAAAAAGGGGAAAATAAAATCAAGGATATTGCGTAAAACTATTTCGTTTTTGTAATCATCTTGCCGGCATGATTATTCCTCTTTAAATAAAGGCAGCGGCCCATCGGCACAATCTCATTAGTTTTAAAACACAATCTTAAAAGCAATACAAGCATAGTAAAAAAAGAATATTCCTAATACGGCAATCATCTTTTTTTAATTTTATTGCACTTACCACCCTAACAATTAACTTGCGGCTGTAACGTATTAATATGCTCCAAAAGTTATTTATACAGAATTATGCGATCATTACATCCATTGAGATATCCTTCTCAAAAAAGCTGAATATTATAACAGGCGAAACCGGGGCAGGTAAAAGTATATTGGTAGGCGCATTGGGCTTAATACTCGGTGAACGTGCCGACAGTTCCATATTATTTAACGCGCAGCAAAAATGTATAGTTGAGGGTAGCTTTTTAATATCCGGCAGAAAAGATATTCATGAATTCCTAATAGAGAATGAGTTGGATGCGGAAAAGGAAATTATTATAAGGAGAGAAATTGCTGCAAATGGAAAATCAAGAGCTTTTATAAATGATACACCTGTTAACCTCTCCCAATTAAAACAGCTTACTTCATTGCTGGTAGATCTGCACCAGCAGTTTGATACACTTGAGCTGGGTGACAACGATTTCCAGAGAGCTGTGATAGACTCCCTGGCCGGGCATAATGATCTTATCGGCAAATACCAGGCTTTATACAAGGAATATAGCAATACACAAAGGGAGTTAGCGCTATTAAAAGAATCCCAGGCAAACGCCACTAAGGAATCTGATTATAATAAATTTCTGTTTAAAGAATTTGAAGATATCCAGTTAAAAGAAAATGAACTGGAAGTGCTGGACGCAGAGTTAAAAATTTTAGGCAATGCCGAAAATATAAAATCAACACTTTCAAAAGCAAGTTACCAGCTTAACGAAAGCGATGACCCCGTAGTACAACAATTAAAAAGCTTAGCCAATCTTTTACAATCAGTACAAAATTTTCATCCTGGTATACCGGGCATTATCAATCGTTTTCAATCAGTGCAGATTGAGTTGCGAGATATAGCCGATGAAATTGAAAGTATTAATGATAAGCTGAACTTTGACCCGGAAAGAATCCAATGGGTAAGCGACCGCCTTGCGCAGGGGTATAAATTACTGAAGAAACATGGGGTTCAAACAACAGCCGAATTATTAGCAATAAGCGATCATCTGCAAAAGCAATTAGATAAAGTACTACATCTTGATACAGATATAGCAGCATTTGAAAAGCAGGCTGCCAGCCAATTAAAGGACGCAACCCAACTGGCAAAAACGCTTACCACTAACCGGGAGAAACAGGTTGAGCCATTTGAAAAACAAACCAATAAGCTACTGGCGCAGGTAGGTATGCCTAATGCCGCAATTAAAGTGCAGGTAACAGCGGCGCCTTTACATATATCCGGCGCAGATACTATAGCGTTTTTATTTGATGCCAATAAAAGTACCCGCTTTGAATCTTTAAAAAAAGTTGCCAGCGGCGGGGAACTGAGCAGGCTGATGTTATGTATAAAGTCGCTGGTTGCAGCATCGGTGCAATTGCCGACACTGATATTTGATGAAATTGATTCCGGTATTAGCGGAGAAGCAGCTAAGCAGGTTGGCATCATTATGAAAGACCTTGGTAAGGCGCACCAGGTAATAGCGATAACCCATCAACCGCAGATAGCGGCAAAAGCAGACCAGCATTTGTTTGTTTACAAACAGGAGAAGGGCGGGAAAGTAAATACGCAGATAAAAATATTGTCTGATGCAGAAAGAGTAGATGCTATTGCCAGAATGCTGAGTGGAGAAAAGCCAACCACAACAGCGCTGGAAAATGCAAAAGAGATGATGACGTCCTGAGGGCTTAATCAGCTATTGGTTTATACCTGGGTTTGGTACTTCCCTTTGAATGCCTATTTTTACGCTCAATTTTAAAATCATCTATATGTCTTATAATCTTTTGAAAGGAAAGAAAGGAATAATATTCGGTGCGCTCGATGAAAAATCCATTGCCTGGAGAACCGCAATAAAATGCCATGAGGAAGGCGCACAGCTTGTATTGACCAACGCGCCTGTTGCCTTACGCATGGGCGAGATCAACAAACTTGCCGAAGCGGTAAATGCTCCTGTTATTGGCGCTGATGTTACAAATATGGATGATTTGAAAAAGTTGTTTGAAGAATCTATGGCGCATTTCGGCGGTAAAATTGATTTTATACTTCACTCTATCGGTATGAGCCTTAATGTAAGAAAAGGAAAATCTTATACTGAGCTTGATTACGGGTTCAACCAGAAAACACTTGATATATCTGCAATGTCGCTTCACCGCGTATTGCGTACGGCATGGGATATGGATGCCATTAATGAATGGGGAAGCATAGTAGCGCTTACCTATATTGCGGCACAGCGCGTATTTCCTCATTACAGCGAAATGGCAGATGCAAAATCTCTTTTAGAAAGTGTAACCCGCAGCTTTGGGTATCATTACGGCGTAAAAAAGAAAGTAAGAATAAATACTGTATCTCAATCTCCTACCAGAACTACAGCGGGCAGTGGCGTAAAAGGTTTTGATGGCTTTATTACGTATGCAGAAAAAATGAGCCCGCTGGGCAATGCCACCAGTGACGACTGCGCTAATTATTGCGTATCACTGTTCAGTGATCTTTCAAGAATGGTAACCATGCAGAATCTTTTCCATGATGGCGGTTTTTCATTTACCGGCGTTACGGAAGAAGTATTGCTGGCAATGGAGAAATAGAGGCAATGGTAAGAATAGTGAGGCAAAAAAATTTATTGTTTTTGGTTTATAGTTTATTGTTGAAACGCGAAACCACAAACCACAAACCATATTATGCAATGGATTGATTACATTGGCTTATTTGGTGCTGTGTTGTCATCTGTTACATTTGTACCACAGGTTATTAAAGCCTGGCAAACCAGATCTGTTGGCGACCTTTCCATATGGATGGTTTTTATTTTAATAGGCAATGTATCTACATGGCTTTTTTACGGAATTGTAAAACACGACATTGCGATCATTGTTGCCAATTCAATCATACTGTTCCTTTCGTTATTAATGCTTTATTTTAAAATCTCTTTTAAAAAATAATATGGCAGCACAATCAAATAGGCTCAGGATACTGGTAGCAGGATGCGGAAATATGGGCGCATCTCATGCAACGGCATATCACAATATGGATGAATTTGAAATATGCGGACTGGTTTCGGGAGGAGATACTAAAAAAGTATTGAACGAAAAATTAGGCGGCAAGTATGCATTGTTTGATGATTATTACATGGCGCTGGAAGCAACAAAGCCTGATGCAGTCAGTATATCAACTTACCCTGATACGCATGAAGCTTTTGCAGTGAAAGCTTTTGAAAACGGATGCCATGTATTTGTGGAAAAACCTTTGGCAGATACGGTGGAAGGTTCTGAACGGGTAGTTGCCGCTGCAGTTAAAGCAAATAAAAAACTGGTGATCGGGTATATACTCCGCCATCACCCTTCATGGGAAAAATTTATTGAGCTTTCACAGCAAATGGGCAAACCCCTGGTAATGCGCATGAACCTGAATCAGCAAAGCAGCGGAAAAATGTGGACGCTTCACCGCAATCTTATGAAGAGCCTTAGCCCCATAGTAGATTGTGGTGTACATTATATTGATGTAATGTGCCAGATGGTACGATCAAAGCCTGTGGCGGTACATGCTATTGGCGCAAGACTTACAGAAGAAATTCCTGCGGGCAATTATAATTACGGTCAGTTGCAGATACGTTTTGAAGATGGCTCTGTTGGCTGGTACGAAGCCGGGTGGGGGCCGATGATCAGCGAAACCGCCTTTTTTATTAAGGATGTTTTTGGCCCTAAAGGTTCAGTATCTATTGTTGCAAAAAGCGCTGGCGGAAAAGGTAAATCAGATTCCATAGAAGCGCATACCAAAACAGAATCATTACTGGTGCATCATGCAGCATTAGATGATAATGAGCAATTTAAAAAACCGGATGAATGGATTGATCTTACAGATGAACCCGATCACCAGGAATTATGCAACCGCGAGCAGCGGTATTTTCTGAAAGCAATAAATGAAAATATTGATCTTACTGATCATATGCAGGATGCTGTGAATAGTTTGCGTATTGCATTTGCCTGCGACAAGTCTGTTTTAAGCGGGCAAGTTGTAACTTTAGCATAACTAAAGTTATTGGTTATGAAAAAAACAATTTTCATTACCCTTGCAACCGCGCTGTTTTTCACGTTCTCCTTCGCTGCATTTTCGCTTCCGTTTGTGGAGCATCCAACGCTTGCTATTGGTGCATCTGCGCCTGATTTTACTTTGCCTGCGGTTGACGGAAAAACATATACGCTTTCTTCTTTTAAAAATAAAGATGTACTCGTTGTAATATTCACATGCAACCATTGTCCTACTGCGCAGGCTTATGAAGACCGTATTATTCAGCTCACTAAAGATTATTCAGGTAAAAGTGTAGCTGTTGTAGCTATTATGCCAAACGATCCTGCATCTATTACGTTAAGTGAACTGGATTATACCGATCTCAGTGATTCTTTTGAAGAAATGAAAATACGGGCAAAAGAAAAGGGCTTCAATTTTCCTTACCTGTATGATGGCGATAAAGAGGAAACAGCAAAGGCTTACGGGCCGGTTGCAACGCCGCATGTGTTCATATTTGATAAGAACCGTAAGCTTCGCTACCAGGGGCGCATAGACGATGTTGAAGACCCGGCAAAAACACCTAAAAACCATGATACGCGGAATGCGATTGAAGCATTACTTTCAAATCAAGAAATAAACCCCGTCACTACTAAAGTTTTCGGCTGCTCCGTAAAATGGATTGAAAAGAGCGACTGGATAACCAAAGCAAAAGAAGCATGGGCTAAAGAACCTGTTGAACTGAATGAAATAGATGAGAAAGGCATAAAGGAACTATTGCAAAACAATAGCGATAAGCTCAGGCTTATTAATGTGTGGGCAACATGGTGCGGCCCGTGTGTAACTGAATTTCCGGAATTTATCACCATAAACCGGATGTACAGGAAAAGAGATTTTGAATTTGTAAGCATCAGTGCGGACAATCTTTCAAAAAAAGAAAAAGCATTAAAATTTCTCAAAAGCCAGCAGGCATCTAATGCCAATTATATTTTTTCGGAGGATGATAAATATAAGCTGATTGAGGCCATCGATCCGAAATGGCAGGGTGCATTACCATATATTATATTGGTTGAGCCCGGAGGTAAAATTGTATATGCAAAACAGGGAACAATTAATCCACGCCAGATGAAAAAAGTAATCGTGGAAAATCCTTTATTAGGAAGATATTACTGATAATCTTCTTCCGCAACCAGGCTCACTTTTTTGGGAGCAGGTTTTTGTATACTCCTCTTCCTTTCTATTTTTACCAGCCGTATAATATGTAATTTATTAAATACAAGCATTACAGGATATACCGGATCAACCTCCCACCATTTGGCAGCAAAATTTGGGCGTGAGCCTGCGTGGTGATGGTTATTCTGGAATAATTCTCCCAGCATTAAGAAATCAAAAACCAAAGTATTTTTAGAGTGATCGCTCTCATTGAAGTTCCGGTATCCGTATTTATGCCCGGCCCAGTTAACAATAGCACCGTGTACAGGTCCCATCAGGAAATGTACCGGTAAAAGTAAATACATCCACCATTGTGTGGCAAAAGCAATATAAAACGCGATATAACCGCCCAAAAAGGCAAACCTCGTAAACCAGCTATCCGCAATTTTATCCAGTACTGGATAGGAAGGAATATTTTTCTCAAATCCTTTTTCTACGGGGATTCTGCCGGTAAGTATACCACTGTATACTGAGCCTGTGTGCTTCATCATGCTGAACACTTCCCTGAAAAAATGAGGGGAATGCGGGTCTTTTTCCGTATCGCTATAGGCATGGTGCATGCGGTGCAATATCGCATAAGCTCTCGGATTAAGATAAGAAGAACCTTGAGTGATCCACAAGAAGCAGTAGAAGAATGAATCCCAGAAACGGCTCATTGTAAACATCTTGTGCGCCGCATACCTGTGCAGGTAAAATGTTTGGGAAAACAAAGACAAATACCAATGTAAAAAAAAGAAGATCAGGATAATCATGATGCAGGCAAATATTTTTAGCTCTTTAAGTCAGCATTGCCTTATGCGTTCATCAATGATATGATATTAACAAAAGGGGCACACGCTTAAAACCGGCGCGAAGATACCTAAATGAAATAAGTAAACCTATAAAGTTATCTTAATAAAAAAGAGAACTAAATCTTAGTTCTCTTTTTATACTTCATTAATAATTGATCTATTTCAATTCTTTCAGCTGAATGTTGCGGTAACGAACCGTCATTGGCGGCCCAACATGCACCTGCACCCCAATAAGTCCTGATGCTTTGCTGTGAGCAGGATCATTATCCGTTACGTCACTCATTAATGCGCCATTTACAAAATGCTGTAAACGATTTCCTTTGGCAATTATATGTATCTGGTTCCAGTCTTCCGGTTTGATCAACGCTTTTAATGAGTCTGAGTTACCAACAGAGCCATCTACAACCATTGCGCTCCACGCATTTTTTTCTGGCTGACCCGGAGCATTTGGTATGGTGGTTTTTTGCCCGCGGTATGCAAGGGTCGTTCTGCCTCTTTCTTCATAATTCTGCCCCGTATAAGTATTCTTGCCATCAATATCTGCCTGGTAACCCTTCATGCCATGAGGCACTCCCGGAAACATTTCACTTCTGTAATTGATACCGCTGTTCCCGGTAGCGGCAATTTTAAATTCTGCTTTTAATTCAAAATCTTTTGGTTCGCCGCCTTTCCAAACTAAAAATGTATTTGTTTTCAACAAAGTTTCAGGGGTTACTGTTCCTACTATGGCGCCGTCTTCTACGCTCCAGTGTACAGAATCACCTTCCCATCCGGTAAGCGTTTTTCCATCAAATATAAGTTTGAAATCCGCAGCGTCTGCTGTTTCCACCACTGCAGGAGTTGAATCTTTTACAGCGGTTTCATTATTGCCCTGGCTGTTTCCTGAATTACATGCAGTAGTTATTATAACAGCACCAATCAAAACCGAGTAAGCAAATGGTAATGCGTTTTTTGCAAGCATTTTATTTTTTTTAAAGTTGAAGTGATAAGCTTCATGTATTAAAAGAATGAAGCGATTAAAATATACTATACAAAAGAATGAAATTTTTAAAAACAAAAACAAGTTTTTTTTGATGAAACCCGCATCCCATAAGCCTTTAATGAAAAAAAACTACTTAACCGTCCTGCTGCTTCCTGCCTTTTATTTTCAAATCTATTCACTATATTGAGCGCTCAATTTTTGATTTCAGTATAAGAAATGCAATAATAAAACTACCTCATATTTACTGATAACGATGCTTGATAATAAAGAAGAAAAGAATAGTTCATTACATGCATGGAAGAATAAAATTTCCAACCACGCGCAAATTGGGGGAATAGAAACTTCAGTGCTTGACAACGGTTTGGCAAAAGGCACACGCATCGCCTGGATAAATACCGGCACTGGTCTTCGCTACAAAGTTGTGCTGGACAGGGCGATGGATATTGCAGATGCGTTCTTCAACCAACATAGTCTTGCATGGTTAAGCCATGCAGGCGTTACTTCTTCTCAACCATTTTCAAACCAGGGTATTGACTGGTTAAAAACTTTTGCAGGTGGTTTACTTGCCACCTGCGGACTTACACATACCGGAGGACCTGAGGCAGATGAATATGGTCAACGCGGATTGCATGGAGAGATAAGCAATCTTCCTGCGGAAATTGAATCTGTTATTCAGCCGGATCCTGCTGTTGGTAAATTAGAAATGAGCATAACCGGAACCGTGAAGCAATCTATGGTTTTAGGACCTGACCTTGAATTAAGAAGAACAATTTCCGGCAAACTCGGTTCCTCAACAATTGCAATACACGATACGGTAACTAATCGTGGCAACCAGCCTGCTCCGCATATGCTGTTGTATCATTGCAATTTTGGTTGGCCGCTGGTTGATGAAGGCACAGATATATTATGGAATGGTGAATGGCAATCCCGTGAAGGAGAACCGAACAATAAAATTTTCAATAAAAATAACAGCTTCAAAAAATGCCCTGCTCCGTTGGATGATCATGCTGGCAGAGGAGAAGAAGCTGCTTTTATAGATATAGCAAAAAATAATGAAGGCAGGTGCTATTGCGGATTATATAATGAACGCTTAGGCATTGCAGTTAGTATACAATTTTACAAAGACGAATTGCCCTGGCTTATTAACTGGCAGCATTGGGGCAAGGGAGAATATGTTACGGGGTTGGAGCCGGCTACACTTCCGCCTATTGGGCAGGCAAAAGCAAGAGCAGAAAACAAATTGATTTTTATAGCACCTGGAGAAAGTAAAACATATCGCCTCGAAATAAGCGTATTGAACGACAAAGAAGCAATCAATCATTTTTTACATATTTCAACGAAAGCAAATAAATAAACCAATGGAAAAATTAAGTTTAGCGCAGAAAGCATTTGACCAGGGAAAAGGAATTGTGCGGTTAGCACCAAACTGGGTGCCCCGTTCATTTTGTGTGCCGGGCAGAAGAATAAAACTGCATCCGGATGATTATTATGTATTGGGAGGACAACGGGGAGGCATAGACGAAAGATGGTTTTCTTCTACAACACCCGCAAAAAACGGACCGCTTACAGGTGAATTTGAGGGATTGAGCCAGATTGTATTTGAAGAAGGCGGTAAAACAAAACAAATATTATTAAGGGATGCGGTGAGTGAATTGAAAGGTCAATTAATAGGTGAGCGCCTGTGGAGGGAATATCAGAGCTGGCCGATGTATTCTAAGTTTTTTGATAATATGGGCCCGTTGCCTCATCATATTCATCACAACGATGAAAAAGCTGCCCTGGTAGGGCAAGCCGGCAAACCCGAAGCTTATTACTTTCCTCCGCAGGTAAATAATCACGGCGGTGATTTCCCTTATACATTTATGGGCATTGCGCCTGGCACAACCAAAGAGCAGATCAAAGAATGCTTAATGAATTTCAGCAAAGGCGATAATAAGATCACTAATTTTTCGCAGGCATATCGTTTACAGCCAGGTACGGGTTGGGATGTGCCCCCGGGTTTATTACACGCCCCCGGAAGCTTATGTACATACGAGCCGCAAAAAGCATCTGATGTTTTCGCAATGTATCAAAGCCTCGTAAACGAAGCTATAGTTCCCGAGGAATTATTATGGAAAGACACCCCTGAAAATCGCATTGGTGATTATGATGCATTGATTGAAGTAATCGACTGGGAACTGAATGTTGATCCCAATCAATATCAAAACAGGTTTATGGCGCCGATACCTGTGCAGCCGTTTGAGCAAACCAAACCACAGGGTTATTTTGAAACATGGATCTGCTATAAATCAGATGCCTTCAGCGCAAAAGAATTAACCGTATTGCCCGGTGCTACGGTAACCATTAAAGACAGTGCCGCTTACGGACTTATTTTAATGCAGGGGCATGGGAAGTTTGGTATATGGGAAATTGATTGCCCGGCGCTTATACGTTACGGTCAGTTAACCAACGATGAATTTTTTGTAAGCGAGCAAGCCGCTAAAGAAGGTGTGGTTATTACCAACTATTCGTCTACAGATCCGATTGTTATATTGAAACACTTCGGACCAAAAAATCCTGATTTAAAATTGTAATATAATAGTAACTTAAATATTCATTGAATAAATACTAACGATATGTCACAAAACAATTTTCCCAAACTGCATAATGCAACATGGCCGGGTGTTGTAGGCAAAGGGCCTGATTCTGAGCCGCCATTGCTGATTGAAACCATGCTGGAATACACAGCGAAAGCAGAAGTGAACGGCGTAAAATTTGATGGGGTTGATGTGGGGTTATTTGATCCTTCTATAGATCTGAATGATCCTGATGGTCCAAAAATTCTTGCAGATAAAGTAGCAAAACATAGTCTCGTTATCGGAAGCGTAGTGGCACCCATATGGGGCGGGCCAGTATTGGGCACAGCAGATGATCGTAAAACATTTTTAGAAGAAGTGCGCAAAAGTTGTGTGTTTGCACAAAAGCTCAACGATATAGGCATCCGCAAATACGGTGTAGTGCGCATTGATTCTGCCAGCAGTCCTGAGCAATATTCCAAAGATCCTGCGGGCAGCCAGAAATTAATAGTAGACACATTTAAAGAAGCAGCTAAAATAGCTGGCGATCATGGTGAGAAGTTGGCTGCTGAAGGTGAAATATGCTGGGCAGGAATGCATAGCTGGCGCACCATGCTGGATACGCTGGAAGCAGTGAACAGCTCCAATCTCGGTTTCCAGGCAGATATGTCGCATACCTTTTTATATTTATTAGGATACAATGCGCCGGAGCATCGTATCCTTCCTGAAAATTTCCAGTGGAATGATCGTGCTGCACTAGAAGAAGGCCTGAAAAAATTAACCGCGGCACTTCGCCCGTGGACAATAGATTTTCATGTTGCGCAAAATGATGGTACTGTGCATGGCACCGGCTCACACGATAAAACAGGCCGTCACTGTCTTGCTACTGATCCTAACGGAAGATTGGATATTGTAAAAGATGCCGGCTACTGGCTGCGCGATGATAAAGGTAATCTCACAAAAGCGTTTAAGCATATCTGTTGGGATGGTTGTATGTTCCCTAACTCAGTAATGCATAACCAGCAAACATGGAATGATATTCTCGCGGTGATGATCAAAGTGAGAGAAGCGCATGGGTGGAGCGCATAGTGCTGAGTGATAAGAAGGTTACAAGTTACAGGGGTTGCGGGTTACAAGTACTTAAACTATAAGTCACCTGCAAATCAGCAGCCGGCAGCCTGAAACCTGCAACCCGTTTCAATCTCAAATTTCAAATCTCAAATTTTTAATAACTCATGTCAACTAAAAAACAACTCAGAATAGGTTTGATAGGTACGGGCTTTATGGGTCGTACGCACTCTAACGGTTATAACAGAGTGCCCAACTTTTTTCCAGACCTGGAATATAAGCCTGTATTAAAGGCAGTATGTTCCCGCAATAAAGAAAAAGTACAGGCATTTGCCGACCAGTGGGGCTATGAATCGATTGAAACAGATTGGAAAAAGCTCATTGCCCGTAATGATATAGACGCAGTGGACATTTGTACACCCAATGATATGCATGCGGAAATAGCTATTGCTGCCGCCAAAGCAGGCAAAATGATATTGTGTGAAAAACCACTGGCGCGCACACTCGCAGAAGCCAAAGGAATGGTTGACGCTATTGAAAAAGCCAAAGTAAAAAACACGGTTTGGTATAATTACCGCCGTTTACCCGCGGTTACACTTGCCAAACAAATAATCGATAGCGGCAAGCTTGGAAAAATATTTCACTACCGTGCAAACTTTTTGCAGGATTGGACCATCAGTGCTGATGTACCACAAGGCGGTACTGCTGCATGGCGTTTAGATGTAGAAGCAGCGGGCTCCGGTGTAACGGGCGACCTGTTGGCGCACTGTATTGATACAGCCATGTGGCTCAATGGTGGTATTACAGATGTATCTGCTGTTACAGAAACATTCATCAAAGAAAGATTTCATCAGCTCACAGGTAAAGTGGAAAAAGTAGGCATTGATGATGCCTGTATTTTCCATTGTCATTTTGCCAATGGCTCTTTAGGTTTGTTTGAATCTACACGCTATGCACGCGGACATAAAGCTTTATATACTTTCGAGATCAATGGCGAAAAAGGTTCATTGCGCTGGGATCTCCACGACCTGAACCGTTTGGAATATTTTGATCATAACGATGAAGGTATTGTACGTGGATGGCGTTCGATACTGGTTACCGACGGCGACCAGCCGTATATGGGCAAATGGTGGGTTCCCGGTTTGATCATCGGTTATGAACATAGCTTTATACACCAGGCAGCCGATTTTCTGAAAGCATTACAAGACGGCACTGAGTGTCATCCTAATTTCCGCGATGCATATGAAACACAAAAAGTATGCGAAGCGGTAATTGATTCAGCCAAAAGCAGGAGTTGGAAAGAAACTGAAGTAGAATGGGTAGAGAAATAATTCTTTATTAATTCACATTCGCCCTGATTTGTATCTCACGCATTAACCAATTATAAAAATCACCCCGAAGTTATTTCCGGGGTGATTTTTTAACCGGCATTGGTAATACTATTAGGCTTTTGTTGCCACAGTTTATCCCGTACTTTAGGCGGGACCCGCTTGTGCTGTAACAATGCCATGCAGCTATATGCGACATATAGTCTCGCAAGAACATAGGAAATATGAAGTTCGAAACTTCGTATAGCGCAGGTGAAACTTTACATTAAAGTCACTCTCTAATATACCATTTGGAATCGCCCGGGCCAAGCCCCCCTAACCCCGGGTAAAAATTCATTGTATCCTCAATGATATAATAATAATCCACCCTGCCATTGATGGGCTGACCACTTTGGTAATACTGGATGCTATCAAAGAAGAGTACTTCTACTGAACTAATTCTCCGGTTGGCATGTCCTATGGAATAAGTTCCGGTATCTACCAAGATATTATTTTGTCTTTTTGACCACGTCCTGTCCGTATTATAAGTGATCACTTCTTCTATCCCTGTATTTTGAGGAGTAAGCGGGTTTACGGGGGCTGCAATATTGTACACGGCTGTGTGCTCCCACCTCCATTTGCCCGCAATTTCTTTTGGATCAGTACTCCAGTTCATGTCTATATGTTTTTCACAGCAAAGCCCTGTCAGTAATGGCAGGAAAAGAATAAACCGGAACTTAACTGATAACAATATATTATTCATTTTTCTCTTTAATTATTATCATCTTAACCCAAGCCTGGCCATCAGCATTTCTGCAAATCATTCTGCAAAGGCCGGATGCAATGTTGCTCATCATCTATGATTATGGAACGTATCATGTGCTTATAAGCTGAAAATACAAATTTTCACCAGCTAATAAAACCCGGTTTGGCCGGAGGGAACGCCGGTTTGATAAATTGCCCTTTTCGTCTGACAGGAAAACAGATATCGGGTATATTTCAAAATGATCCCGCGGGCGTGCCCGCAAAACAAGGGATATACACCAAAGCGCCTAACCAGATATTCCCGATATCAGAGAAGACGGCCCGTAATAGCGTTTTCTTAAAACAGTAACACATAATTAAATAATAGTACAACCCTAGTAGCTTATAACCGCAAATGGTTAAAGTTAAATCTGACGGTTACTGAAACGAGATGCAATAATGTAATAAGGTTGAACTAAGTTTCGCGTTTGGTTACTAAGGTCATAAGGTTTGTTTTTTGTAAAGAAATATGGTATGATTTGAATAGGCGAAGGATGTACATATAAAACGAACTTGCTGCACAATAGCTTGGTAGCCAGAGAGTGCAGCAGAGTGTATATATAATTTTCGCATGTATGTAATTTTGTGCAGATGCCTCGCACCCCGGCAGGACAGGCAGAAGAATATATGTTGAACAGTAGTACAAATGTTCAACAATAGCACTAATGCCGAACACTGCACTGCCGTTTGTATGCCGAGGCATGGGGCATCTACCGTAGCAGTGGTACTATTTGCGGAAATCCGGAATGCACCTCAGTTATCCGGGTTTTACTCTTCCTTCGGAAATGAAATGATTATTTTAGTCCCGGTTGCCTTTCCTGATTCATCTTTTTTATCAATAATTTCAAGCCTTACCTCTCTTTGCTGCAAAAGATTGTCCAGTTGCAGCCTTGACTGGGTAAGGTTAACGCCTTTTGACTGATGGGTGACCTCACCGGCAGGTTTATTTTGTTTTGACATTTCCCTGCCAATTCCATTATCATCAATGATAATTTCTATTGAATTATCCGTTTGCTGCACTTCAAGTTTAATATTCCCCGAAGCTCTTTTGGGTATAATGCCATGCCAGATGGCATTTTCGATAAAAGGCTGAATGATGAGCGCGGGAACAGTTATTGATTTGAGGTCTATCGCTTCATCCACATTTACGGAATAAGAGAACTTCGCATCAAACCGCATCGTCTCCAGTTGGAGGTAAAATTTGCAGGTTTCTATTTCATCATAAAGTGCTATTTCTTTTTTATCAGCATTATTGAATAATGTGCGGATCAGTTTCGAAAAGGTAGTAAGGTAGGTTACTCCTTTATCAGTTTCTTTTTCCTGCATCAATGCCTTTATTGAATTGAGGCAGTTAAAAATAAAATGAGGGTTCATTTGTGCCCGCAATGCCTTAGCTTCCAGATCAAGCAGCTCTTTTTCATAGCTGGCTTTTAATCTTTCGGTTCTTCTTACAGCCCTGACGCGCAATTTTACAATGATGTAAACAATCAATGCTATCGCAACAACAATTGAAGCCCAAAACCACCAGGTAGCCCAATAGGGCGGAGTAATAATTATTTCCATACTTGCCTTATCAGGACTCCAGTCGCCTTCGCCTACTTTGACTTTTACACGAAAAATATATTTACCTGGCTTGATATCGGGCAGGGTAGCTACGGTAGAACTGTCATTCCCGCGGCTGTAAACCGGCAGTTCTACCCAGGTATTTGCAGCCAAATCACCTTCAAGCGTCCAGGCATACCGGGTTGCTTTATTTCTGGAAAAATAGTTTGAAGTAAAATAGATAATGATTGAATTCTGATCATACCTGAGTTTTAAGTTTTTCAATAATTCGGGATGTGTAAGGTAACTTGTGATCTCTTGTTTATTAAAATCAGTCACTCCGTATATAACCGGGATATAATTTATTTTAGTGGAGTCAAATCCCCATTCCGGATTATCAGTCAAATGAGCTGTATATAATAACCCGCCTTTAATCAAATAAATGATACCTGTGCTGTCAAGCCTTATATCTGTGGTGCTGTTTTTGGATACAGCAAATGCAGCATCATTAATAAAGCTGTAAGTTTTTTTGCTGATATTAAAAATAGCCGGCAGGGAATCCTTTACTGCAACAAAAAAATCGTTTGGCGATTTAATGCAAAAATCCTGCACCGGGTATAAAGCACCCTGAGATTGCAGCTTTTTGGGGTATGCAAAGAATTCGCAGGTGCCAGCAGGCTGGTGAAAAACCCCCATGCCTTTTTCCAGTGTGCTGAACCAGATATCTCCATTAGTGAGGGCTTCAATATGGGTAATAGTTAAAGCGCTTCCCGTTGACAAAATATTTTTTAATTCGCCATTAGCTTTATTATAACTAAAAAGACCATTACCGGTGCCTAACCAGATAATGCTTTTCACCGTTGAATTTTCTGCAAATGAATAAACTCCTTTGGCACCGGCAGCCAAAATTTTCTTAACGGGCAATTCACCTTTACTGATCAGCATGCTGCTGTCGCTGGTATGGCCTATTTTATATTTACCGGGGTCTAATGATTTATTAAGGCCTGCTTCGGGAACAATGTAAAATGCTTCATCGGAAACGCCTATATACAGGTTATTTTCTTTATCAAACCATAAGCGGGTAATATCTTTTGGAGAATCGCCTTTTACAGGAAAGTAAAAAGGAGGGATATCGCAGATGCCGGTAAGATCGGATTTGAAATAAGTGATTTGGTTTTTGGCAGTGGCAAAAAATATGTTTCCTTCAGAGCTTTCAGCAAGCGCCTTGATAGCCGTACCGCTAAATATGGTTTCAATACCCCGGATGCCATAATTCATATTGTCCATCCCGATAGTAAATGCTCCCATATTGCCGCCGGTAATTAAGCCGAAACTGAAATCTGAGGCGGAAATAAAAACGGGCCCTTTTGAGGAAATCAATATTTCTTCAAATTTATTATGGGGCATTTCCGGGTCTTTTATACATTTAAACAGGGGCTTACCGGCCTGGCTGTAAGAAGTTATACCAACCAGTAACTGCACTGAAAAAAATATCAACCAGGTTTGACGCATCGCTAAATCTTTAAACAAGCCGGCAGCTTACACTATCCTATAAAATAATGTCTCCGGTCTGTTTTTTTCTAAAACTACTCATATATTTTTTTTTCACAGCACAGGATTAATAATTGTCTTTCCGGGCTTGGCAACTTAATGGAATAGCAAAATAACCGGCTAAAAACATGAAAAAGGAGTGCAAATTTCTTTGCTTAAGGTAACAAGTTATAAATCACTGAATAATTTTTTTTACTAAAGCAGCACGTTTATAATAAACTTTCATTCATCTTAATAGTAATGGTTGTTCCACAGGGCCCGCTTTTTCCATCTGTCTTATCAATAATCTCCAGTTCTGCCTTCCTTTGCTGTAAAAGATTATCTAATTCCAGTCTCGATTGCGTCAGGTTAACGCCTTTGCTTTGATGTCCGATATTTGCTGCTGCTTTATTGAGCCTTGCGGCCTCCCTTCCGATTCCATCATCGTCAATAATAATTTCTATTGAATTATTTTTTTGTTGTACTTCCAGTTTAATATTTCCTGAAGCTCCCTTGGGTATGATGCCATGCCAGATAGCATTTTCAATAAAAGGCTGGATGATTAATGCGGGTACTTTTATTGATTTTAGATCCAAACTCTCGTCAACATATACAGAATAAGAGAATTTAGCATCAAACCGCATTGCTTCCAGTTGCAGGTAAAGTTTGCAGGTTTCTATTTCATCATAAAGTGATATTTCTTTTTTATCGGCATTATTAAAAAGAGTTCTTATCAGTTTAGAAAAAGTAGTCAGATAAGTCACAGCTTTTTCTTCTTCATGTTGCTGAATAAGGGATTTAATTGAATTGAGGCAATTAAAAATAAAGTGAGGATTCATTTGGGCGTGAAGGGCCTTGGCTTCGAGTTCGAGGAGTTGATGTTGAATTTTGGCCTTTCGCTGTTCCTCCTTTCTTACCGCATTGATTCTCCATTTTATTATAAAAATTAATATGGCAAGGCTTGCAATAATTGAAAATATTTTGAATATAGTGGTTTGCCACCAGGCAGGCAATATGATGATTTGTAAATTTACCTGGTTTTGACTCCATTCACCATCCGGGTTTTTCACGAATGCAAGGAATTTATAACTGCCAGGTTTCAGATTGGAATAGGAAACAGTTCTTTTAGAGAAATTTGCCAATATCCAGTATTCATCAATGCCGGTTAATTTATACCGGTATTCTAATTTTTCGGGTTGTTCAAATTCGGTAGAAGAAAAAGTGAGCGATATAAAATTTTGATCATGAGGCAAGGTTAAAGATTGTATGTATTCCGGTAAGGTATCAGTAAAATAGGCTTTCCCAAAAAGCTGGATATTGGAAAGATAGCAACTTCTTTCTCGCTTTCTGTTTATTACAGAGGAAAGAGGAATATGTTGAAGCGCATTCAATTCTGCTCCAACAAATAATGTGTTGTGCACGCACGAAACACTTGAATTTAAAAAAGTAATTAATCCATCATTAAGGGATAGTTCGTATTGGGTAAGGTTTTTGTAGTCGAAAAAAAGTATACCTCCCGAAAATAGCACACACATTATTCCTTTTCCTTCAATATTGAAAAACTGCAACCGGTAAGTCCCTTCCGGATGAGAAATCTGCCTTACTGGTTCTAAACTAATTGGATCATATATTACAATTCCATTATTGGAGTTTACCCAAAGATGATTATCATCATCTAATAAATACCAAAACATGTTAAAGAAGTGCTGGAATTCTTTGGTATTAATTGTAGTCACCTCCTTAGTCACCTTCGTTTTAAGATTTAATTGAAATACAGTATTGTGTATTCCGAAATAGGCATATTGTTCAGCTTTATCTATTATTAAAACATCCAATTTTTTTTCCGACTCAAATGTTACAATTTTATTCAACAGATCATAATTAGATAATACAATTGAGTCATAAGAAAGGTTATCTGTATTAATACGATATATTGCCCTGCAGGAATTATCTGATGGTTGTAAGTATAAATGATTGCCCCTTGAAATAATATTTTGAAAATGTTGGGTATTAAAAAGGAGATCAGGGAATACCTTATGTATAGGAAGCATTTTTTGCAATCCACTATCATACACCCTTAAAATATTCCCAGAAGACCATAGTCTGCCCTTTTGATCCAACGCAATGTCATAAATGGCTGTTTCTGTATTTAGCAGTTTGTTGTTTTTTATGGAAATAACTGGAATAGATTTTACTAAGTGAACATTACTATCTAAAACAAATATGGCATCACTATTATCGAATGCTGCATAATAATATTTTCGTTTATCATCCCATATAACCGTTTTAAAAATATTGTTGACCTGATTTTGTTCATATCCTTCCTGTATAGCAATTGTTTTTAATTTCTTATCTCTTGCGGTAGCAAAATGTAACTGTCCAAATATAATACACCACAAATTTCCCAAGCTATCTGCTACAAAGTGATTAATATTTAATCCCGGGAATGATTGAAAGGTTCTTGTATTAAATATATATTGGTGTGTCCGGGTATTGAAAATGCCAGGGCAATTTTCCTGTGAACCTACATAATATTCTGACTCGTTTTTATATTGAAAAAAAACAAGATCATCTTCTGTTGGTCTATTGCAAAATTCTTTCTTTTTGAGGGAATAAATTGTGTAGCGGCCGGTTTGAATATTGTAGAACCCTACACCATTTCCTGAAGAGGTGAACCAAATTGTATCTTTACTTTTTACATGAATTTTTAGAATATCTACATCTGATGCAGTTGAATCAGCGGGATTATTGCAAGAGAAATTTCTTTTAAAATCATGTGTTTTTTTATTGAAAGAGTAAATACCATCGTTTGTACCCAGCCACAAAATTGAATCATTATTTATATCTTTTTGTATAGAAGTGACATTATTGCGCCCCGATAATGTAGGTAGATTGTATGCATTTGTTATTTTAGATATAAGATCAAATTCAATAAAACCCATATTGTGACGACCACCCCAAATGTATTTATCGTTATCAATCAGTATTTCTGTATATGGCCGTATCTTGTCAAATTCGGAAGAATCTTCTTTGGGAACATAAATATCAACGTAATCAACTTTTCCCGTTTTGGTATTTAAATAATAAATTTTACCCCAGACAATCACACAAAATAAATTTCCTTTAGAGTCAACATAAGAGCGTGAAATACTTTTATTGTCCATAGCGATATTGCCTCCTTCTCCTCTGCCATAAAACTGAACATCATTTCCATCATAACTAATTACGCCCTTATCTGCACTTAGCCAAAGTTTACCATCATTTCCAATTGTAATTTTTCTTATGTCGTATTGTTGTAAAACAGGGTTATTGACAGGGTAAAATACCAATGTATCATTTTGAGCATTTAGGTTTAAGTATATAATCAGACAAAGGAACTTTAAAATTATTATTTTGGCTTTCATGAAAAATCAACTTTTCATAAGTTTTAAAATAAATCATCTGATTCTCTTCCATACTTCTTGTAAAGCTTTATCTTCTGTGTGTTGCTGTATGCTATCTGAAGAAAAATTTTGTAATTTTTATTTCGATATTAGTTGGTTCCAATGGGCCATAAGAAATATACTCAAGATGGTCTGTTAACTTTTACCATCAAACAAATAAGCGCTTCCGCCAACTTCTGTAAAATCTTTACTTTTTTTATGAAACTGCGCCTCATGCAAAGTATGGATAAGCACATATTTTGAACTGAACAAGATCCAGGTCGTGACTTTCATTACCATTCCAACTTCTGGTTTTCTCTCCCAAGCATCTTCTGATAATTGATCATTTAGTTTAGCATCAGGTGATTTTTTTTTCAAATTCCCGGGTTAATAAATATTGTTTTCCAAAGGTTTCTATTTTTCTTGAACTAGATAATCTGCTTCCTTTACTTGCGATATTGAAACTATAAGCCTTACTTATTGCGTCCACATCATAATTTGAAAAATCAACCGATTCAGTGTATTTATTATTTTCTAT
Source organism: Agriterribacter sp. (assembly GCA_047601125.1). Classification (GTDB taxonomy): domain Bacteria; phylum Bacteroidota; class Bacteroidia; order Chitinophagales; family Chitinophagaceae; genus Agriterribacter. Next base: position 413,104 of record JASGJY010000001.1, read on the forward strand.
CTTACACGTTCCTCCGCTTGTATATTCAACTCCTATTTTTTGGTGTTGCATAATAAGTGACACTTATACAGTATCCTTGCTTAAAGATTTTTAAAGATTTATGCGTTGTTAGTTGCTCCTGAGAAATAATTGAATCATTATATCTGGAATTAACTGAAGTATAAGCGCCTTCTAAATTCATATCTCTTGTTGTGCAACCAGCAACTACAATAAGAAGTGCAAGAATTGCAAACTTTTTCATAACAATAAATTTTAAAAGCAATTTGTATCTTGAATATAAATAATAAAAATATAAATACAAAGCCCAGCCAATCAATTTGCATTTCCAGTATACAGATAATCTTTCCAAACCAAATTATTCTTTTAAAATTGTCCATTCGTCATTGTAAAATAGTAGCATATAAAACCAGCAAATCGCTATACTATTCTTCTGCTTCATTATTGAAATTACAATTCTGCCTTTGCATTGATCAGTCCTTTTGGCATTTTGCCGCTTTTCGCTAATAACTGTTGTTCTTTAGACAACAACTTTCAGAAATTTCTCTCTTTCAGTTAGCTTTTTTTCCGCGAAACCCGGTTCTGTACCCCTTCACAAATCTATAAATATGGCTTTTCGCAAATACAATTAACCTGCTTTGCCGCATTTATTGATAATTGCAAAGCCAAACAAACCAAATACAAATTCGAGTTTCCAATCCATTCAATTATCATTTAGTTTAGTATAAGAGCATGGCATTTGCAGACAAACAACGAGAACAGATTACTAAATCAAAAAACGTGTTATGAAAAAAGCGCTATGCCTTTTCATTCTTTGCATCGCTTACTTCCCGTCTTTTTCCCAGGCTTTTCCACCGGATGCGGAATTGCTTGCCCACAGTCAAAAGTGGAAGATAAAACTGCACAGGCCCATGTTTGGCATGGCTAAACCCGAACTGGGGCCTTATATTACTACTAATTTTGAAAAACTGGATTCACCTGTTCTGCGCAAAAGAATAAAAGAAAGTTCCTATGTAGGAGCAGAAGGCAACTTTTCCGGAGGCTGGGACTGGGATATCAGCCGGTATGAAACGGTGGAAAAAAGAAAGGCATACCGGATGATAGTTGCCGCGGGAACGGACTCAACAGAAATGTTGTTTTCTATCTACAGGATTTCGAAAGAAAAAAACCTCATTTTCCTTGGAGAACTGTTGAGTAAAAACGATGAAGGCAAAAACGTAACGCTTGGATTTAAAACAAATATCTCCGGAATTTTGGCTACCGGCGCTGCCTTACCCTGGCGTTTTCTTATACAAGACTCTACTGTAAACAATAATGATTCTTACCCCGGTAATAACGAAAGAATAACAGGATGGTACCTGTTAACCGGTAATGATTCACTTTATACTGAGCCAGTCATGACGCCTGGCAAAGTTTTTTCAGACCGCGGCGTTTTTGTTAAAGATGGAAAAGACAAACCAATTGCAGCATTAAAATTTGGAGTAGCAGGCAATCTGTCCTTTCCCTATTATGCCTGGATACGCAATAACATTGAGCCTGACCGGCAACATGCCATTGCCTCTCTTTTTGCATTGATGGTATCTGTACTTGTGAAGGATCAGCTTTAACGATGGATGTATTATGATCTCACTATTTAAAATTTTTAATCATGAAAAAAAGGCTTTTTTTACCGACGCTTATCTGCCTTACAACAAATCTGTTTGCACAAACGGATACAACAAACACAGATGCTCAGGGTTTCCTGTTTCCTGAAAAGGAGCATAAAACAAACCGGGTTTTTTCAAAAGACGAGTATCTTAAAAAAAGCAGGCGCCAAAGAACTGCTGCGATAATTCTTGTAAGCAGTGGTGGCGCGGAATTTGCCGCAGGCGGGTTTATAATTATTGTTCATGGAATTTCAGCAGGACTTTCTGCTGCTACCGATATAGTAAGAGGAGCATTGGGTGACGGTGGACGGCCTGAAACAAAAAAGCATAATAACAGCTTTGCAACTGCCTTAATGATTACAGGCGCCGCCTCCATGCTCGGAAGCATACCGTTATTCAGTAGTTCCCGCGATAATAAACGCAAAGCAGTTTCACTGAGTTTTAAAACTGAGTTTGCACCCGGTTTACAAAATAATGTTGTTATTAATCAACCTGTTCCCGGCATAAGCTTATCGCTAAAGTTTTAAATAAGCTATAGAATAGTATTCTTCTATTTTAAAAAAATAAAAAGTGAAAAATGAAACAAGCCGCAGGCATATTGAAAAATTTCGCAGCCCTGATTTCCCTGTTGCTTTTTTTAACATGCACAAAGTCACCTCAATGTGAAGAATGGGAAGTAAAAGACGAAAAGTACTTCAAAGGAAACGTCACGAATGGTTGTTTTGCTGACTGGAGTTGTACAGGCAGCCGTACGTTTACATTGACGTTTTGTGGTGAATCATTAAGAGATGCCCGGGCCGGGAATACCGTAATTCTAAGTAAAAGCCAGTGTTGCGAATCAACGAGAACTTTTATACGATTCATACGAAAAGTATAAAGATAAATTTCATTATTGATCTTCAAACCATCTTCTTAGCTGGCTATGATTGACTTGACAATTATAACAGTCGCGGCATTCAGTTATTATTTTACCGGCTACTATTCTGCTTAATATAACTCAAATGAAGTAATTCCTTGTAACAGGTATTGATTAATTTAGTACAGCTATTTTAATGAACGCTTAATTATATTCTACATGAGTGCTATACAACCGCACAATTCCAAATCTGCCCAAACATGGGCGGCAGGCGGAATTAAATATGACAAAGTAAGCCAGTCTATTACCGATGCCATTGCACATTGTATAAAACGCATTGTGCCGCAGCCTGCTGAAAAAATATTAGATATTGCCACCGGAACAGGGCTTGGCGCCAGATTGCTGGCTCAATATGGCGCAGAAGTTACCGGCATAGACATTGGTGCAGATTTGATTGATGCTGCAACTGCCATTGCAAAGCAACAAGGGTCCAATATACATTTTGATGTGGATGATGCGGAATCGCTTTCTTTTGCCGACCATAGTTTTGATAATGTTGTATCTACTTTTGGAGTAATGTTTGTAAGTAATCCCGAGGCCGCCGCCGCAGAAGTAGCACGGGTATGTAAGCCCGGAGGAAAAATGGCATTAGCTACATGGCTGCCGGATAGTACCATTGCAGATTTGTTTAAAGTAATGAAGCCATATCAACCGATAGCTGCATCCGGTGCATTGCGGACCTCTCCTTTTGATTGGGGCACTATAGAAATGATAAAAGCATTATTTGATGCAACATTCGATTTGAAATTTGAAACTGGTACTACCTGGTTACGGGAAGCGGATGGCGCGTCTGTCTGGGAATTATTCGTGCAGGGATATGGCCCTACCAAATCGCTTGCAGCATTACTTGAACCTCAGCAACTGGAAGCATTGAAAAAAGATTTCATCGGGTTTCATGAAGGTTTCAAAACCGCATTGGGCATATCTATGCCACGTGATTATATGATAACACTCGGTATACGTAAATAGGATATTGAAAAATTCATTTTGTTCATTCCATTTTTTATCATAGCGAAAAAGCTTTGAAATTTGTAGGATAAAATAATCCTGTTATCACATCATGATATTTATTCCACAAAAACAATCTTACTCCACTTGTCAGGCAAATGTGTATCATAAATACCATGACTATTTAATGCCATTGCCGGATGCGGAGTTACTTCTTTACCGCCATGCATCAACTTTTGAAATCTGCCAAGAAACATATTCCATATATCACCATTTTTTGGAGGAATGCTTCTTCCGTTTGCAAGCAGATCCAGACTGCCCCAGGGAATAGCAATTTCAAGACTCCAGCCTTTATCAATATCGGTGTTATCATTTAATGTGCCATCTACAGTTGTTGCCACCTGCAAACCGGGCATATCATAATTGGTAAATGCCCAACGTATACCCCGTGAGTGGGTGCCTTTCCAGAAGGTAGCGCCAATACGGTCATAATCTCCGCCAAATGTATACGCCTGTGGGTGGTGAACATCAAATAAAGGAATATCAAAACGGCTGCCTTTTGCAAAAGAATCCCGCCAGATAAAAAACACTTCATATATAGTGCCTACAGCATTTACTTCAAGCTCGTAATAGCAATCATCGCCGTCGATAAAAACTTCCAGGTCATTCTCTAAAAAAATAATACTATCCCGCTCTGTTAATCTTGCCTCTACAAAAGGCTCTTCCGCGGTAAACGCAATATATAGGCACTCGTTATTCCACAACAATGCCGTTTGTGTATTATACATGCCTGGCTCACCCGTAACTATATCAACAAAACGTTTGCTCCAATGCGCTTTCAGCCAGGGCTGCTTGTTAATATTACCATCAATAATAATTTGCGAAGATATCTTGCGGGCGGTATAGTCTGCTTTTTGCATATTCGTACAAATAAAAATTTTACATGATATTGTAATGCCTAAAGATAATATCAAATAAGTTGATGTTAAAAATAGTGGAGATGAATAGCATTGTTTACGATAATAAAAAAGCCACACCAAATGGTGCAGCCTTTTTACATAAAACCCCTAACCTTTTATTGTCTGAATCCGTTTATGCCGTAGTAGTAAATATCTGTACCACCAGGATAAACACCTTCTATCTGAAAATTATTTCCCTGTTTGCTTAAAGCAGACTTCAATTCATCTACAGTTTTTACAGGTATGCCGCCAACTTTAGTGATCACAAATCCGTCTTTCATATTGGTTTGCGCATCAATAATGCCACCATCGGCAATGCCAGCTACCTGCACACCGCCTGCTATATTCAATTGCGCTGCCTGCTCTTTAGTTAACGCCTGGAACTTTGCCCCGAGAGATTCAATTGCTGCAGCATCCTGACTGGCGAATGTTCCCATCTTTCCTTTCAGGGTAACAGAAACCGTATTCTCAGAAGTGCCGCGCATATACGTAATGTCTACTTTATCGCCTGGCTTCAATCTTGCGATTTGCTCAGAAAGCTGTGAAGTTGTTGAAACATTAGTTCCATTGATTTTAGTAATGGCATCGCCTTTTTTAAGTCCGGCTTCTGCAGCAGCTCCCTGCGGATCAGTATCTGCAATCCATACACCATCTACATCTTCGTTAATGCCTAACTCTTTTTTAGCGGCATCGTCCAGGTTTTCAGGTGCCATGCTTATACCAAGATATCCTCTTTGCACTGAGCCGTATTTCATGATATCGCCAATCACTTTCTTCATCAGGTTTGAAGGAATAGAATACGCGTAACCTGCGTAGGAACCTGTAGGCGAAGCAATAGCTGCGTTAATACCAACAAGTTCGCCATTAGTGTTTACAAGCGCTCCTCCGCTGCTGCCGGGATTTACCGCAGCATCTGTTTGAATGAACGCTTCTACAGGCGCCTTACCCTGGCGGTTAATACCAATGTTACGACTCTTTGCGCTGATAATACCCTGTGTAACAGTTACATCAAGATTTAAAGGATAACCGATTGCTAAGACCCATTGCCCTAGTTTTACATCATCTGAATTACCCATCGGCATTACAGGCAAATTCTTACCATCGATTTTAATAAGTGCCAAATCGGTGTTAGCATCTGTGCCAATAACTTTGGCTTTGTAATTTTTCCTGTCGTTTAAAGTAACCGTAACTTCCGTTGCACCATCCACCACGTGATTATTGGTAACAATATATCCATCATTGCTGATGATAACACCGGAGCCGGATGCTTTTTGCTCAGGCTGCTGGAAGTTGCCGCCGCCTTCACCAAAAAAACGTTTGAACATTTCATCATTACCAAAAAAATCACCGAACGGGTTAGCCTGGCGGTTTTGCCTGCCGGCAGTTTCTTTAAACTTAACCACCGTTCTTATATGCACTACCGAAGGCACTGCATTTTCAGCGGCTTTCTGAAAATCCACCGGCCCACCTGAAACCGAAGGCGTATAATTGGTTTGTACTAAGGGGGCTTTTTCACTATCAAATATGCTGTTGTGTGTTTTTTCTTTGCTGCCTATAAAGGCAATACTGCCAACCGCTGCCAGCGCACCGATAGCTATTGCCGCAATTTTTGATTTATTCTGCTTCATATTAACTTTTTAAAAGGGTTAAATTATAAAGCAAATAGAACACTCAAAACTGAATACATTCTGAAGAAACAAAGATTACGGGAGGCTTTAACTTTTTGTAAAATGATTTTTATAAAATGCTTAACATGAGCAGTTAAATTATTTCGAAGAAGACGTTGTTTGATTTATACTCACAGCAAAGCAATGCAACCCGTTTTGAAAATAATATTGCAAACTAAAATTATTCAGCGCACAAATTTTTTGTGCAATTTCAAGCCCGAGGCCAATGCTGTTATTATCTGTACTGCTTTTTTGAAAGCGGGTAAAAATTTTATTCGTGTCTAATGGTTCTGTCCTGCCGGAATTTTTAACTGTGAGTACCTGCTGTTCAAATGTAACTAATAATTTTCCGGAGGGAATATTATGCCTTATGGCATTGCTCAATAAATTACTCACCAGTATTTCTGCCAGTGTTTTATTCATGTTGCAATATGCCGGCTCAGCCAGGCTAATATGCAATTGTAGATTTTTTGCGGAGATAGCTTCGCTATATTGATGAATAATTTTTTCAGCAATATCCTTAAGTGATATTTTTTCTCTTTCAGTAAACTGGTTATTGTCTAATTTAGTAAGGAGCAACAGCGTTTTGTTGAGCCTGCTCATGCGTTGCGTGGCGTTCGACAATTCACCAATCAATTCTGCCTGCTCTTCCGTAATAGGGTTGGTTTGCATTAATAACTCAAGCTTTGTTTGCAACACCGCCAGCGGTGTCTGCATTTCATGTGAAGCATTCTCCGTAAATTCTTTTTGCAGTATATATAGCCGCCGGTTATTTTCTGATAATGTGCCAATGGCCTTATTCAGATCTGCAAATTCATCAATATCCGTTTTTTGTAATTGTATCGGCTCATCATTATCCACCCGGAATTGTTGTAATTGCGAAAGGGTTTTATTAAACGGCAGCCATAACTTTTTTGAAAGCCTCCTGTTTATCAATAATAGGCCTGCTATAATTAAAACAAGCAGTAAAACCATGATCAGTACAATACTCCTGATAAGATCTTCGCTGTTTACAAGTGAATTCTGTACAACGATTTTATAAGGTAATCCCCTGATCAATATATTACTTTCGAGAATTCTGTATGAAACCAGGCGTTGAGCAGCAGCATCTGTTTTCTGAATGGTATACAGGCTGTCATACGACCGGTATGATTGCAGCCTGTTAAAAATAATATCTGGCCCAAATGCATCAAGAACAGCAAACGGATCCCTGTCGGAAATGCGTTCAATGCGTTTCACAATTTCCGTTTTCTGCAGCCGCAGGGCTTTATCTACATCGCTGGAAATGATCTGTTGTATTACAAAATAAAAAAGCGGCACTGATATAATAAAAATGCCAACGGCATAAAGCAAATAGGACTGTATGGAACGATTGAGCAGTTTCATTAAATATTGAACTTATAACCCATACCGTAAACAGATTTTATATAATCAGTACAACCTGCCTGTGTTAATTTTTTCTTCAGATTTTTGATATGCGCGTATATAAAATCAAAATTATCAAAAACATCCGCTTCGTCCTGTGTAAGGTGTTCGGCAATAGCGTTTTTGGAGATCACTTTATTTTTATTAAATGCAAGATAAAGCAGCAGGTCATATTCTTTTCTTGTAAGATCAACAGCCTTGTTATGTGCAGTTACTTTTTTAGCAGTAGTATCTATGGTAAGTTCATTTAACTGTATAATACTATTACCATCAAATTTTCTGCGGCGGATAACAGCCGCCACCCTGGCTCCAAGTTCTGAAAGATGAAATGGCTTAGGTAAATAATCATCAGCGCCGAGATTTAAACCTGCTATCCGGTCATCTATTGCGTTTTTAGCAGAAATAATAATTACGCCTTCTGTTTTTTTATTGGCTTTCAAATGTTTCAGGATATTTAAACCACTGCCATCAGGTAGTGTTATGTCAAGCAGAATACAGTCGTAATCAAAACTTTCAATTTTATCCAGCGCAGATCTGTAATCGGAAGCTGTTTCGCAAAGATAATTTTCGCTGCCCAGGTAGGCGGCAATGCTTTTGCTTAACTCAGGCTCATCTTCAATTATCAATATCTTCATTCAGCTTTTTGCAAATAAAAGTAATGATTCTGAAGAGAATCTGAATGGAGAAGGTAAATGAGGCTGGGATTTCGCTTTTATAAAACCCTGAGGCAATCTTCAATATGAAAGTTGCATAAGATTGTTTCACCTGCATCAATATGGTTTTAACTCAATCTTCATGCTGGCAAGTTCGTAAAGACGGCAGAAGGTTTTCGTCATGTAGAACGAGCAACACGGGAACTTTACTATCATCATTTTGGCGTGAGTGAGATATCTGCCGGTCTTTTGTATAAATGCTCAACTTTTGTACTATTACCCAACGGGTTTCTCTCCCGCCTCAACATACATTTAATCCTAACTTCATGAGGGCGGGATCGAAATGACGGACGAGTGTGTTTGTTCAAAACAAGGGTGTTTGCGTCAACCTCAATTTTTTAATTCCCCTTTTTAATATTCACAATAAATCCTACACCATATACATTATTTATACTAACGTTACCCGATAATGAAAGCAATTTTCTTAATCTTGAAATAAAAACGTCCAGGCTTCTGCCAAGAAAATAATCATTCTCACCCCATAGCTGTGTTAATATTTCTTCTCTTGTTAATACTTTATCAGTTCTTAGTAAAAGATATTCCAGCAGCTCTGCTTCACGCCGGGTAAGAAATACAGGCGCATTGCTGCCAATTTCTAATTGTAGCGCATCTTTGTTATAAAACACATCTCCAACCACAATAGTATTAGTCGGAACAGTTGAACTTCCCGAACCTTTCCGCCTGATTATATTTTGAATACGCAATACCAGTTCATCAATATCGAATGGTTTGGTAATATAATCATCAGCACCGATTTTTAGACCATATAGCCTGTCTGCTTTTTCATTACGCGCAGTAAGAAAAAGAAAAGGAATATCCGGTGATATTTTTAAAATCCGGCCGGCAAGTTCAAATCCATCCATTTCCGGCAGCCCGATATCTAATATAACAATACTATAATCACCGGAGTTCAATTTGAATTTATCAAGCGCCTCCCTACCGTGTTTAACCCACAATACATCGAAATCCATCACCTCAAGATATTGTTTTACAACATTACCAAGATCTTGCTCATCTTCAACAAACAGTATTCTATCTTTCATATGATTTGGTTACAGAGGAATAGTGATAATAAAAGCAGATCCTTCTCCGGGAGCGCTCCTGACAAACAAATCCCAGCCATGTGCATCAGCACTTTGTTTCACATAATATAACCCCAAGCCCAAACCAGATATTTCTTCCATATCACCAGTTTTGCTTCTGTAAAATTTTTTAAAAATATTCTTTTTTGTTTCTTCTGTCATACCAATACCATTATCCTGAATAGTAATTTGTATATATTTCTTAGTATTGGAAGTAGATACAGTAATTTCTTTTATCTGGTGTTCATTATATTTAATTCCATTATCCATTATATTCAGCAGCATAGTGGTAAAATAAAACCTGTCGAGAACGACAGTATCGTTTTGAGCCTCTTTGTAAAGATTAAGTTTCACTTCCTTATCACCCAGGTTTAAGCGGTAGTCCAGCAATATTTCATCGAGAAGGTTGTGAAGTGAATACTGTTCTTTTTGCAGTGTGAGATCGTTAAGCGTAGTAAGGTCAAGCACCTGGCCCACCAGCTTTTGCAACCGCCCTGCCTGTCTTTGAATAATCCCCGATAAAGCATGAATATTTTCTTTTTTCCCGATAATTTTATCATTCTGCAAACTCCGGTTGGCAACTGTTATTGCAGTGATAGGTGTATTAAATTCGTGCGTAATACTATTAATGAAATCAGTTTTCATTTCCGAAAGATGCTTTTGCCTGATCCAGTTCCTGAATGTTATGTAAAACATAGCAACAATAATGAGCAATGATATAAGGGACAATGTAAGTACCGGCATCATTTTATTAACAACTTCCCGCACACGGTTATGCGTATCAACATATAAAGCAAAAACAATTTTATACGTGCCGGGTATTGGAATGCTTACCGTTAATCCCGTTGTACGGTTTTGTATATTAGTGTTTTTTAAATCTCCTCCTATTCTTATTCCTTCTGAAAACTGATAAGCTGCATTCACCAGTGGATATTTTTGTTTTTTAGTATAGAGAGAAATATAATTACCTTTTTCCAGCAACAGATCCAGCGATTCGATTACCAAAGCATATTCAAGTGAATCTTTAATTTGTCTTTGCTGTTTGTAATTGGCGAGTATAGTTCCTATGGTCTGATGTTCACGCAGTGTGGTGAATATGCTGTCACAAACTTTCTGCTTTTCTATTTCGAATGAGGCTCTGTGGTGCTTATACAATTCTTCAAGCCTGGGTATATTTCTGTTGAGTACGGTATCAATTATATGCTGTCCCCCCGGAAACAATTTATCATTGGTAATTATTTTAGAATAATATTCATTAATTGAAGTTTTTTCTGCAAAACGATAGCGTTCATTTTCTAACTGGTAAGTATTAAAAATAAGAAATACCTGGACAGCAGATAGTATGGCAAAACTTATGACAGCAATTATGCGGTACGTTAGGATAGAATATTTCATCGCATTTAAAACTGCGCTACTTTAATGATATAAAACTATTGGGTTGAATCGGCCAATATATTACTTGTTTACAAGTTTTGAAAGTACGTTTAATAATAATAAAATTTTCGTTCATTTAGTTTTTGTTAACATTTAGTTTGATTTTCATTGACAAGTTAGCGTATTACCCTCCTTTAACTTTATTATAACAAATTGCTAAACGATTAACTGACCAAAACTACGCTGTATGAACAGATACTGTTATTTAAATCTGCCAGGGCCGGTCCCATGCATTTCACTTATGTCTGCCAAAGCCATAGCCATTAATCAGCATCAACTTTCGAGCATTTATTCCTGATTCATTTAAAAAGCGTGATTACATATTCACAGCATGGCGTAAAAACGCTTGCAATTATTTTCACAATTATTATCAACACATATGCAGAAACGATTTCAAACATTTATTTCACTTTTAGTTTTATTGTTTTTCTGTTTACAAAGTTTTTCCCAGACGAAAAAAATAAGTGGTGTAATAAAAGATGCTACTAACGGGAATTTACTGTCAGGAGCTACAATTAATATAAAAGGGAAAGAAACAGCAACACAATCAAATGCCAATGGTGAATTTTCTATTGAGGCCAATATTGGAGATTCACTTGTGTTTTCATTTGTAGGCAAAAAACCTGTTACGCAGGTAGTTGCACAAAAAAATATTCTGGAAATTATGTTGCCTGACGATGATAGTCAACTGGGTGAAGTAACGGTAGTTGCATTTGGCAAGCAAAAAAAATCGAGTCTTGTGAGCGCCATTCAATCAGTAAAAGTCTCTGATTTAAAAACGCCGGTAACCAACCTCACCAGTTCATTTGCAGGAAGAATTCCGGGTGTGATTTCCTATACCCCTACGGGTGAGCCTGGTGCAGATAACGCTCTATTCTTTATAAGAGGGGTAACTACTTTTGGCTATAAAACTTCTCCATTAATATTAATTGATGGGTTCGAGTCAACAACCGATAATCTTGCCCGTATACATCCAAATGATATTGAAAGCTTCTCCATATTAAAAGATGCATCAGCTACAGTATTGTATGGAGCAAGAGGAGCAAACGGAATTATAATGGTTAATACCAAATCTGGTAAGGAAGGCCCTGTGGCTGTAAATGCACAGGTTGATGTAAATGTATCTACACCAACCAGGAAAATCGAGACCTTAGATGGTGTGGACTATATGCGTTTATATAATAGTGCACGTATTTCACGCGATCCGGTTTTGGGTGCATATTACAGCGAGCAAAAAATACAGGCAACAGAAAAAGGTGAAAATCCAATGATATATCCTAATGTGAATTGGTATAACACCTTGTTCAGAAACTCTGTAACAAATACAAAAACCAATCTTAATCTTTCCGGCGGCGGTCAGGTAGCCACCTATTATGTATCTGTTGGGTATGATAAGGAATCCGGGTTATTAAAAGTTGATAACCGCAATAACTTCAATAATAATATTGATATCAACCGTTTTTCTATACGCTCTAATGTTATAATGAAATTAACCAAAACAACCACGCTTGACACGCGCATACAAGGCAGGTTTGAAAGATACAACGGCCCTTACCGTAGTGCATCTGATATATTTGGAATGGTAATGAATAGCAACCCGGTTGATTTTCCGGCAGTGTACTTGCCTGATTCTGCAAACCTCTATACTCAGAATATTTTATTTGGGAATACCTATGTAAGCGGGAATTTAAAATATAACCCTTACGCTGAAATGGTGAAGGGTTATGAAGACAGGAATGAAAATACGATTACAGCGCAGGCTACGCTTATGCAGGATTTGAAGTTTATTACAAAAGGATTAAAATTCCAGGGAAGAGTATCAGCTACTACCTGGAGTAAATATGCAAGCAAACGTACATATAATCCGTTCTATTATGACCTGGAATCCTACAACCAGATAACCGGCGAGTATAAGTTATTTCCGCTGAATCAAACCAATGCTACAGCTTATTTAGGTAATGTAGAACCGTGGCGTGATGCAAGTGCGGATTTTTATACCGAGGCCAGATTGAACTGGGACAGAAGATTTGATAAGCATAATGTTGGCGTAATGACCGTAGGTATGATGCAGGAAAAACTATTGACGGCAGGTAACAGTTTATCTATATATGAGACATTGCCAGAAAAAAATATGGGTGTTTCTGGCAGGATAACCTATGATTTTGATAACCGTTACTTTTTCGAACACGCATTTGGCTACAATGGTTCAGAAAAATTTTCAGGCAATAGCAGGTATGGTTATTTTCCTTCAATCGGTGCAGCATGGATGATTTCCAATGAACCATATTGGAAAATGTCTCCCAATATCATAAGTTCTTTAAAGTTAAGAGCTACATGGGGATTAGTAGGTAATGATGCTATTGCTGAACGTAAAGACAGGTTTTTTTATCTTTCTGATATAAGCCGTGGAGGCAGGGGGTATAGTTGGGGAGCTACTTTCATGAATGCTTATAGTGGATATACTATTAACCGTTATGCAAATGAAGATATTACCTGGGAAATTTCAGAAAAATGGAATTTTGGTGCAGACATAAATTTATTCAACGATGCATTGAAATTACAGGCCGACATTTACACTGATGCCCGTTCAAATATTTATATGCGTCGGGAAAACTTCCCTGCAACTGCCGGTCTGGAAGCTGCTATCAGCGGAAATGTTGGTAAAGTAAAATCAAAAGGGTTTGAAGCTTCAGCAGACTATCAGCACACATTCAGCAAAAACTTATGGTTAAGCGGCAGGGTAAATTTTACCTACGCAACCAACAAATATGTAGAGCTTGATGAAAAAGATTATCCTGATGCTTACCTGAAAAGGCAGGGGCATAATATCAATCAATGGTGGGGATTGGTTGCTGAGCGTTTATTTGTTGATGAAAAAGAAATTGAGAATTCACCTTACCAGGATTTTGGGAGATATATGGCAGGTGATATTAAATACAAAGATATTAATGGCGATGGAGTTATTAACGGGAATGATGCAGTACCTATGGGATATCCTACAGTGCCGGAGGTACAGTATGGATTCGGATTGTCGGCGGGATATAAAGATTTTGATTTCTCATTTTTCTTCCAGGGCAATGCGAGAGTATCTTTCTTTATAAATCCCGGTATAGGTGGAGGAACAGAGGGTAATGAAGGCATAGCGCCTTTTGCTTTCAGGAGAAATGCATTAGCGATAATAGCTAATGATTATTGGAGCGAAACCAACCCCAACGTTCATGCATTTTGGCCACGATTATCAACAGACCCTTTGCCCAATAATACCGTACAATCTTCATGGTGGCTAAGAGATGCTTCTTTTCTTAGATTAAAAAGTGCTGAAGCGGGATACAGCCCAAAATGGGCTAAAAAAATGGGATTGAAACAAGGAACAAGAATTTATGTAAGTACTATTAACCTGTTTGTATTTAGCTCATTTAAACTCTGGGATCCTGAAATGGGACGTATTGGTTTGGGTTATCCTCCTAATAAACGATATAATGTAGGTATTCAGATAGCCCTTTAATAGCAATAAGAAGTTTTTGAAAGTAGAAATAATAAAGAAAAAAGAACTACTACAATGGCAAATAAAAAAATATTGATCACTATACTGGCTTTTACAACAGTATTTTCTTCCTGCAAAAAATACCTTGATGTTGTGCCGGATAATACATTGAAACTGGAGAATATTTTTGATTTAAAAGAAGATGCCTGGAATGCGCTGGCCGCATCATATTCATATATTCCGCAGGATGATCAGACACACGTAACAACATGGACATTAGGAGATGAATGGGTAGGGAGATTGGATTTGGCTGACTATACAGATAATCTCCGGGCTATTCGTATTATGCGCGGTCTTCAATCAGTTACGTCTCCTCAATTAGGCCTTTGGTCTGGCACACAAGGTGGCAAAGCGTTATATCAGGGTATAAGGCAGACTGAAATATTCCTGGCAAATATTGATAAGGTAAGAGATATGTCAGACCGGGAAAAAGCCGATTGGAAGGCGCAGGTAAAATTCCTGAAAGCATATTATGCATTTTTACTTATTCGTCAATATGGCCCAATTGTTATTCCTGATAAAGTGGTAACACCTGAATCCGGAAAAGATGATCTTTTTCTTCCCCGTTCCAAAGTAGAAGATTGCTTTAATTATGTAATTAACCTTATGAATGAAGCTATACCTGATTTGAAAGAAAGAGCCGATGAAAATGATTTAGGCCAGGTGGACCAGATTGTTGCCAAAGCCATAAAAG
This sequence comes from Agriterribacter sp., assembly GCA_047601125.1. Lineage (GTDB taxonomy): Bacteria > Bacteroidota > Bacteroidia > Chitinophagales > Chitinophagaceae > Agriterribacter. The sequence goes on from JASGJY010000001.1 coordinate 428,129, forward strand.
CGCGGGTATTATTTTATCGTGCCAGTCCTTTCTACAATGGCAACCAGGAATATTTTGGCGATTTTAATGATTCAGACGGTCAGCCGTTTTTTCCATTGCAGTATAATAAAGAAAAATGGAAAGAAGCGATTGACGCTATTAATGAGTCAATTGATCTATGTACAGCCAATGGTATAAAGCTATACACTTTCGACAAAGAACCTTATTTGTATGACAGGACCGATTACCAGGCTAATACAGCTAATATGAAAACCCTGTACAATTTAAGAATGGTGATTTGTGATCCGTGGAATTCTGAAGTTGTTTGGGGATACTCTAATCTTAATTATTACGGGCAGGGTGAACTGGCACATTCTTCAAATATAAGATTACCACAGGGGTATGGCGATGGTGTTGTAAATACTGCAGAATACTCATGGCAATGGATGGCGGCTACCTATGCTATGGCTGAGCGCTACTACTCAAAAAATGGTTTGCCTATTGATGAAGATTTAACTTACAATTACAGCGGGAGACTAAACATTGTTACAACACCCGGGGCTGCTGAACCTGCGTATCAAAGTATGCGAGGTATCATGCAGCCTGGTGCAGAAACCGTTAATCTTTACCTGAATCGTGAACCGCGCTTTTATGCTAACCTTGGTATTACAGCAGGTTACTGGAGAGCACATACTGTACGTATAAATACAATGATGTTTGCTGGTAAAGACGGAGGATATAATTCATCTCAACATTCAACAGACTTTTTGTGCACGGGTATAGGCGTTCAAAAATTTGTACATCCTGAATCTCAGTCAGGCGCCTGGCAAAGAACCATCAAATTTCCTTACCCGCTTATGCGCATGGCCGACCTCTATTTAATGAAGGCAGAAGCTCTGAATGAATATTATGACGCTCCTGCCGCTGAGGTTTATGATGCTATTAATATGGTTAGAAGAAGAGCGGGGATACCTGATGTAGAAACTGTTTGGAGTGATGGATCTATAGCAAAAACAATTAACAAACACCGTACTAAGGAAGGTATGAGAGATATTATTTTGCAGGAAAGAGGTGTTGAACTGGCGTTTGAAGGAAGCCATTTCTGGGATATGCTCAGGCATAAAAGAGCGCCATCTTCTTTCTCCTCACCGGTATGGGGTTGGACTCACACCGGTACAACTGCTCAAACTTTCTTTAACCTTGAAGTGAAACAGCCACGCAGGTTCACCATCACGGATTGTTTGTGGCCTATCGATCTGAATGAAATGAACACAAATGGTAAACTCATTCAAAACCCGGGCTGGTAATAAAATTCCTAATTGTTAATATGCTTATGAATATGAATACAAGAAAATATTTTTACTTATTAGCCGCTGTTATACTTGTAATAGCAGCATGTAAGGAAAAAGAAAGGTTTTCACCTAATAGTAATGACAAAACGCCTCCGGGCCAGGTTTCTAAAATAACATACACGGCACTTTATGGTGGCGCAAGATTATATTTTACAGCTCCTGATGATGAAGATCTGTTGAGTATTGAAGCAGTATATACCAATTCAAAAGGACAGCCATTTACTTTCGCGGTATCGTATTTTTCTGATTCGCTTGATGTATACGGGCTGGCAGATACAACAGGTACTGATATACAGGTATTTGCTGTTGATAGAGCCGGCAACCGTTCTGTACCTACAGATATTAATGTTAAGCCATTGCAGCCCGCCTTTACAAGAGTAGCAGAGTCAATTGTAGCTAAGCCTGGTTTTAGTTCATTTATTCTTGACTGGACAAATGAACTGGAACAAAATATTAACGTATATGTTGATTTTAGTTATACAGAAAACGGAGAGCAAAAGTCATACAGCACGGTATTTTCTTCAAACTTAGCATCAGACAGGAGATTTATTAATGATCTTTATCTGGGTCCCGGTTCGCCTGTAAGCGTTAAAGTAAGAGTAGAAGATACATATGGTAATGTAACCCCTGATATTGATAAAGGCCAGATCACTTTATATGAAGATTCCAAAATACCTAAAACAAAATGGGTACTGCCAAATCCCAACGATACTATTGCAGGTATACCAATGTGCTTCGGTGATGGACTGGAAGGAAGAAACAGGTATGTAATTGATGATATTATTGATCGTGGCGATAATTTAAACTTCATGCATACCAATAGCCGTGGGCGTACTGGAAAAAGTGCTGATGGCAATATGCCCTGGAACTTTATTATTGACCTGGGCGATTATTATGACCTGAGCCGGATAGTAACAGTGCAGCGTCACTCAGGAGGCATCGCGAATATTTCCAGAGGACAATATTATCAATCCGAAAATGTTGGTATCTATAATATTTATATTTTAAATGAAGGCACTAATGAGTGGGAACAAATCACACAACACAAAATTCCAGTGCCTGTCGGATTAAGTGAACTGGAGTTTGTAAAATATGGCGAAGCCGGCGATATGGCTTATATGTATCCCGATGAGCCGAAATACACAAAGAAAACACGCTGGTTCAGATACGAAGCTGTAAAAGGATTTTCTGGTAACTATACGCTTGATGATGCGAACTGTTTATCAGAAATAACATTGTATGGCAAAAAAAGCAATCCATAACAAAGCATTTAAAGCACTACTTATATTATGCAAAATAAACTTGTTTCATTTTTTATTTTTGTTGCCTTTTTGCTTAGCTCCTGTAGCAAGATGTACGACAACATACAGCAATATGCCGATGAGCAGGTATATCCTGCCAAGTATGACACCATTATCGGCTATATAGGATATGAACGCGTGGAAATTGAACTGATGAAAGCAGGTCGTATTCCATCGCATGAAATAAAACTCGGAAAAGCTAAAAAAACCATCATTGAATATGATGACCAGAAAGTTATTATAGATTCACTGGTATCATGGGTAAATGTTACGGGGCTTACCCAACCTAAATTATACAGATTTAATATTTATACTATTGATGAACATGATAATAAATCCGTGCCACAGGAAATAGCCTTAATACCTTACACACAAACAGATTTCCAATCTCTGGCAATATCTTCTCCCAAAATAATGGCTTCTCCTACGGCTGCGGTTATTGAGTGGCCAAACGGTTTATCCTCTACATTACTCGATTACCAGGGGCTTTCTTATAAGTATACTGATAAAGATAACGAAGTGAGAGCAGGAACCAGGAACGAGAACCCGCGGTTTGTTATTGCTAACCTCAGTCCTTCGCAGGAAGTTACCGTGAATGTAACGTACAGGGTTATCCCGAAAATCAATAATAATCCTATTATTGATACGCTGGATTTAATGATACCTATTTTACTTACAATGCCAACAGAAACAACACCATTCTCTCCTGCAGAAAGAACAATATTAGAAACAAATGGCGTAACAGATTTTACAACTGCAGGCGTATCAGGATTTACAAAACTCACTTACCCTGTACACGCCAATTCGCTGCAGGATATTTTTTATTTTTCCAACCTGAAAGAGCTTGACCTAACAGGAGGTACAATGTTTACTTTGCCTACTTTAACTTACGACAGAAATGGCGCACAAAGCACAGTAGGAGGTGGCAGCTACGATACTTACCTTGCAAAAGTGAACGATATAACATCAGCTGATATGCAGGCGCTGAAGGATTTGCTTGAGCTTGGTTTATTGGAAAAAGTAAAGTATGTACCTAATTCCATGGGGCTCGACGAATTGCTTGCACCTTATGTATCAAGTGGTATTGTTGAACTGGTAGAGACGCCGGATGATGTGCTTATTGACCCGGTAAGATTTTCCGTTAACGGTGTTGTGCAGGATAATGCATGGAAAACAAATATCACTTACCCTGCCACAGACGCTCCTGATGCCGGTGGTTTGCATAATATAATGAAAGCAGTAGTGGCAGCAAAAAATGCAACCCTGGTCATCGCGTTGCCCAAAGAATACAGGTTTAATGTAAAAGAATATAAAAATCTCAAATTTAAAGTATACGCTCCGGCAAAAGCTACGTTTGCCAGCCCCTATGAACCTTACCAGCGTTTATGGCCCCGTATCATGAACTATATGTGGTCTTTCAGCGATAATTCAAATTTTGGACAGGAATACTGGGACTATAGTGCAGACAATTTTAAAATAGCTGATGCCAATTTGCAGAAGTGGACAGATATTACAGTTGATCTGTCTCAGGCGCAGGATAAGCATAACAGAGTTTTTCTTTTAAATATAGGCGGCGAGCCGAGTCTTACCTTTGATGCCGGTTCTGACATTACGTACTATTTCTCTGATTTCAGATTTTCTAAGAATTAAAAGCTATTAAAATAGCAATCAAAAAAAATATAGTTGAGATATATGTCTCAACTATATTCTTTTGATCATACTTCTTGGTGCAAAATTAAATTGATTCTTACAAGGGCTGTAATATGATTTTAATTTATTGCTACAACTTCTGCGTAACCGGTACTGTTTGTAGTTTTTATAATACCCGTAGAAGGATTAAACCATTCCATAGTTTCAAACTGAATTGGAATGGATATCGGGCCTGTGTTAATACTGAGCTTTGTTTTTGATTTTATAACAAAGCAATCCCAGGTTCCGGCTGAAGTTGAAATCTTCTCTCTTCCGGTTATTATTCTTTCGGTTATTTCCATTTTTAATACAAGCGCTAACCCGCTTTTGTCTGCTTCCATTTCAAATATCCCGTCTTTCAGTTTGTCTCCCACTTTTAATACCCCTGGATATTCAAGAACTCCCGCTTTCTCTCTTACCGAGGTGTTTTTAAACTGCTCAATCTGCTGTTGCGGGAGAAAAAGCTTCATGTCCAGCAGCAGCACATTGCCATTGCATTTGGCATAACAATTATTGATGCCGATCAGCTTTTGGATCTTATCAAATATCTGTACATTTATTTGGGATGTAATCGTGTTGCCTTTGGTTGCAACGTTAGATATTTTATATACAATTTGCCCATCATCATCACCTCTTTTTGTATAAGAGGCAAATTGAATATTTTTTTTGCCAGATGAAAAATATAGTGAACTGCATTTTTGTGCATACAATTGTATGGAAATAAAAAGCAATACAATAACAACAAATAAATTTTTCATTATCGGTTTATGGATTGGTAAGGAAAGATAATGATAAAAAGTTTTATAAATACTTATTGTACAGATAAAGCTATAAGAAGGTAATAATTCAAGAAAAACAATCCTCTTTTCAATGGCTGATGGGATATATTATAAGCCTGTATTGTTTGTGGATTGGTTTGATCAGTTATAAGCTGGTAAAGCATTGCGATGTTCGCTTTGTTTGTTTGAGGGTTATTGCTGAATATAGCAGTATGAATTCCATCAGCATTTATCATTGTTGAAATTGCTCCGTTGCAAATAATAGTTGAATGCATGCCATTGGAATTTACAACTGTTTTTACAGTGCCGCTCCCTGTAATGGTAGAATGTGTGCCATCAGGGTTGACGATAATGGATTGTGCGAGCGATAAATATCCGGATATTAATAATGTGGCAATGAGTAGTTGTGCGACCAGGATTTTAAAATGCTTTTATATACACTATATACTTTAGTGGCGGAGATATTAGTTACACTTCCTCTTGTGTATATCGCTGTTTACGTACAAACGAAGCAGGCCCGGCTGATTTGAAATAATGGTTTGAATTTTATACTTTTTCTTTACTAAAGAAACTTGTTGTAAATTTTTTCAGCACATTTATTTTTTTACCAAGACCTAAAAATTTACCGGCACCAAACTGAAGTGCTGCACCAGCTGCCTTTTTAGCTATACCGCCTTTGCCCAGCATCATTCTTCCACCAACAAAACCTAAGCCCAGGTTCAGAACAGTGGAAAGTAGTGTGGATTTAAGCCCGGGAGTATCATTAAAATTAGAAAGTGTGTTTTTCAATATATTACCCGGAGTGATTTTTTGATAAGTAGCATGGAACCGCTCTTTAAGATTGTCTTCCATTAATTGTGTTTGCTCTTCAAGCAGTGCTATCCTGGCCCTGACATCTTCTGCTGTTTTTTTCTCGCTCATTTTAAAATCTTATTTATAATAACGTTATATAATGGCGTTTGAATAATTTGTTTGCGAAAAGCATAAACAATAATCCCCAGCAGGATATAAAAACCGGCGACAATAAAAAAGCCATAATGTAATTCTCCCAGCCATTTACCTATAAGAATAGCTACAGCTATATTAATTAAGGTTAAAGCCATAATGGCTATAAAAATTAATATTAACTGTGTTGCTATGGAAGTTGTTGCTTCAGTTGTTCTGTCTGCAACTTTCAATTTCCATAATTCTGCTTTTGCTTCTATGTATTTACCTGTATCACCAAGCAGTCCTTCTATGCCTTCGGAAATGGTTTCTTCTTTCATCTGTTTTTTTTAAGTGTCGCCGGTTTAATTAATTTCAGAATTTAGCTTACAGAGTTTTTAACCTGGTTAAATTTAGAAGCTCCAGCTTCTGCAAGATCTTCAGCATCATGCTTTGCCTTGCGGTATTTATCTTTCACGGTATCAACAAAATCGTTGAAGGAATTCTTAAGACTATCACCGGCATCTCCCGCACTTTTCTTGATTTTGTTACGTGTTTCAGAACCTTTGTCAGGGGCAAATAATATACCTGCGATTGCTCCGATAGCTGCTCCGGCTAATAAGCCCAATAACACTTTTGAATCTACTTTCATAATAATTGATTTTAATTGTCAATAGATTAGTTTATCAAATTTACTTTAATACTATAATACATTATCCTGCCAAAAACGAGGGTGTACGAATAAAGTGTTTGTTAATAAATAACTGTGCTACCACTAGGTGTTTTTTTGAGTAATTAATTCCACGTTGTGGTCAATATATCCCGTGCCTTAAGGCATTTCTGCTTAAAATTACGCCTTTTGAAGAAATGGCACTGTTTTTACATAAATATAGCAAAACGGGTAGTTTAGTTTAGGGGTTTTATATAACAGGCCGGGCTTTTTAGCCCGGTCTGATTTTTATATAATGTGTGGAAATATTATTACCCCGGTGTACTTAGTTCCCCAAAATTTTGACGATCCGGTTGAAGTACACTTTCAGAACCTGTTGCATACCATAAAGCAAGCAATACACCATAACTTCCGCCGCGTTCAATCCACTCAAAAACACCCCAGGCGGGGTAAAACAGCTCAGTTGCCATTTTCCATATAAATAAAAATAAAATAAGCGGCCTGATAAGTTTGAATAATAATGAAAAAGCGGCTATAAGCTCAAACATACCAATGGTAAGAGCGATCAGTGCGGGGTTAGTAAAACCAAGTGATTTATATTGGTTCAGCAATCCCTGTTTTTCTATAAGATTTAGCCAACCGTGACCAAGTAATAACAGAAATCCGAAAATTTTTAAAGCAGTGATAACCTGTTTGAATGTTTGTACGTTCATATTAGCAGGAGCATCTATTTTTTTAAACCAGTCTTTTATATTTAAATTTTTTATTCCTGCTATCATCAGTAATACGAAAGGTGCGCCATAGTTGCCTGCACGTTCAATAAACTCAGCAAAAGATTCTCCTGAAAGCGGGCGTAATAATGCTGTAAACAATCCCCAGAATACAAGCCATCCTGCTGCGGCTCTTACCGGGTGGAAAAGTAATACCAGTCCAAGTAAAATATCTGTACCTCCCACATAAGGCATTAATTGATACGATAATTTTTCGCTTATACCAAATACGCCAAAATAATTGCACCAAACCTGCTTAGTAATAATGCCAAATGTACCGTGACCAATAAAACACATGGCAGAAGCTATTCTAAGGATATGATATAGTTTTTGAGATAAAATAAGAGAGCGCATGACTTTAATCGTTGATACAGGTAAATATATTTTTTTAGATAAATAACCTGTCCTGATTGCTTGTAATTTAATGCAAAGGCCCGGGAAAAGCAATAACACTATAAAAGAACAGCGGTTGTATTTTCACGAATCACTCAAATTTGCCTACAATTGCCATGGTTCCCTATACACTCTCTTCACAAACCTGTTTGCCGGTTCAAAATTTGTGATCTTCATATTATCCCCATCCCACAACAATTGTTTCCTGCCGTTAAATTTTTTATTGCCTTTGGCGTCTGTTTCAAAATAGTTATAGCTATGTACTGCCAGATTACCCATTAATACGGTTTCTGTTAATGGGCCTGATTTATCGAATGAAGAGCTGGTATATGTACCATAACCTTTTTTACATGCTTTTACCCACTGCTGCTGATGACCTTCAGTTCCACCTTCCACAAATTCGAATTTAGATGCAGGCAGGTCGGTTTCCTTCATTAATCGTGTAGGCAGTAAGGTTGGTTTGCGGCCAAACAAACCTGCCATTATCTTTCCTTTTGTTCCTTCAAAAATTATTCCGCCGTCTTCTTCACCCATTTCTTCATCAGGCAATAATTCAAACGGGCGTTTTGGCCGTATACCACCATCGTACCAGATCATTTCTACTGCCGGCATTCCTTCCCGCGCAGGAAACTGAATATGTGTTTTTGCAGAAGGCGGGTAACTATCCGGGTATATTGCCTGTTGAAAAAAGCCGGTATATACAGAACCTACGCTGGTTTCAACAGCAACAGGATATTTCAGCTTCAATGCCCTGTATGGCACATCAATAAAATGGCAGCCCATGTCTCCTAGTGACCCGGTTCCATAATCAACCCATCCTCTCCATATTGCCGGAAGATATATAGGGTTAAAATCTCTTTTAGGCGCAGTGCCTAACCACAAATCCCAATCTACTTCTTTAGGAATTGCAAACTTTCCTGCCGGTGTCGGTATACCCTGCGGCCAGGTAGGCCTGTTTGTCCAAACGTGTACCGTATGTACATCACCAATCAATCCGCCCTGTATCCATGTTTCAATTCTGCGTGTATCATCGCCGCTGCTTCCCTGATTGCCCATTTGCGTAACCACTTTGTATTTTTCGGCGGCCTTCGTAAGCATACGGGCCTCGTATATATCATGAGTGAGCGGTTTTTCGCAATATACATGCTTGCCCAATTGCATAGCAGCCATTGCTATTACCGCGTGCATATGATCAGGCGTTGTAACAATTACCGCATCAATGTTTTTATTTTCTTTTTCAAGCATCTTTCTGAAGTCCTTATAATATGGCGCCCTGGGCCACATTTTTCTTCCGTTCACAGATTGCCGGTCGTCTACATCGCAGAGCGCAACAATATTATCGGAGCCTTTGTTATATGCATAAGGAAGATTTACTTCAGCCTTGCCGCCAACGCCAATACCGGCAATATTAAGTTTATCACTCGGCGGGGTATAACCTTTGCCTAATACATGTCTCGGTACTATAAAAAATCCGGTGGCAGATAATGAAGCATTACGGATAAATTTTCTGCGGGAGTTGTGGTTAATGGCAGGCATAAAATATATATTTTATCAGTAGTGTAAATGTATAGAAATAAGACAAACTAATGTTGATAGAGTGGGTGTATTTCAAATTTTAGCCTGGATGGGAATCTCATGCAGATGCTTCGCACCTCGGCATGACAGACAGAAGAATGTATGCTGAACAATAGTATCAGTGTTCAATAACAGCACCACTGTTTGTTATGCCGAGGTGCGAGGCATCTGCCGTAGCGATAGTACCTATATACGAAAATTTGAAATACGCCCGGTAGAGCGGAATTAAATTTAATACCCTCGTCCTTCAGGGCGGGGGGTATTAAAGCTGTTAGAGAGAAAAATATTTTAAAAATGCGTTAGATTATAAATAGCCCGGTTTTAAATAGCCGTGCTATTTATAATAATTTATTTCGCCAATAATTCCAGCACCGTAATGCCAACTGTTGACCTTTCATTGTTATCTGCCGGGCGGGTTACGATATACAGGTTCTGCCTGTTGGTATCTGCTATTTTATCAAAAGCAAATTTCAGCGATGTTCTCTGCGGTTTATTTTCTTCTCCTGCAGCAGCCGGTAATGTTGCTTCAGCAAGCTTTTTACCGTCCGGCGCATTTAAACGCAGCTCAATAAAATAAGCACCTTTACGTGGGCCCATAGAACCAACGGCAAGCTCAGCGCCGTTCACTCCCTGCAGGTCAATACTGTCTATACGGAACCAACCCTGCGCCGCAGGCAACAGCATTATCTGCGCGCCGCCATAATTCATTTTAGTAAACTGATCCATTTGCTTTACATCTTCAAAAGTTATTTTGCTGCTTTGCAAAACAGCGCCTGATGAGCCTGATAATGGTTTAGCGGCAGTACTACCTTTATCCGTATATGTTGCGGAGATCAGTAACGCTTCATGCTCTTTTGTTTCTTTAACAGGAATTGTTCCTGAAGGCGATAAAGATTTTTTTGCACCGTTTTGATCAGCAAGCGATAGTATCCAATGCACAATTTGTTTCGCATCGGGATCAGTTAAATCTGGATGCGCCGCCATAGACACTTCGCCCCAAACACCGCCTCCGCCTTTTATAATTTTGCTTATGAGATAATCTGTTGCTTTAGGATCTTTTACATACTTTTTAGCAACATCTGTAAAAGAAGGCCCAATAGATTTTTCATCTATCTTGTGACAGCTCTTGCAGTCAAGCGAAAGCATCAGGTTTTTGCCGCTTGCGGCAGCAATCACGCTTTGATGTCCCTGTGGCAATGCTGCTTTATCTTTTCCCTGCATAAAATCAGCGGAAACATATAAGTTGGATGCATCAAGCGATGCGCCATCTTCTTTATCGTTCACTGTAACGGTATATGCAACCGGCTTGCCGGCGAAATAGAAAGACTGGTTTCCGCTTACTGATACTGAAACTTCTGGAGAAGTATTGCCTGCATAAACATTCACCGCATCACTCTTAGCCGATGCGCCTTTATCATCCTTAACTTCTACGCTGATATTATAATCACCTGCCTTATCAAAGCTAAGATCAACGTCAGGTGTTTTGGTTTCTTTCGTTTGCCCGTTACCGGTAGACCATATATAAGTTACCAGATCTTTTTCCGGGTCTTTAGCTTCAACAGAGGCTTTTATTGTTAGCGGTAAACCACCGGAAGTTTTATCAACCGTGATCTTTCCAACTTTAGGCGCACGGTTACCGGAGTTGTAATCTATGCGGCTCAGTCCTGCATCATCATTTTTAGCAAACCATCCGGTTCCGTATTCAAGCACATAAAATTTACCATCAGGGCCAACTTCAATATCAATAGCGTTGTGCCACTTGGTATTTTCCATAAAAGGCTCCATCATGTCAAAATCACCATCAGGCAACATGGTCACTACTTTTATCCAGCCGCGTATCCAGTCGTAGATAAATAATTTTCCATTGTAGTAATCAGGATACCTGGTTTCTTTTGGCCACATATCAGTATAATAAACCGGTCCTGCCATAGCGTTACGTCCACCTGTTCCTACCTGTGGAAAATCAGCAGATGCTGCATAAGGATACCATATAAATGCAGGCGAAACAGGAGGAAGTTCTCTTAACCCTGTATTGTTTCTTGATTCATTTATTGGTTTGGCAGGATCAAATGTTGCTCCCGATCTGCCGGTTGCATAGTCGTAACTATTATAAGGATAATTGTTTCCTACAAACAAAGGCCAACCAAAATAACCGGCTTTACGTGCCTGGTTCAGCTCATCATAACCGCGTGGACCGCGTGTTCCTATGCTGTCAGATCCTGCATCAGGACCAACTTCTCCCCAATATAAAAAGCTGTTTTTCTGATCAACAGATATACGGTAAGGATTGCGGTTACCCATCACGTATATTTCAGGCTTTGTTTTTTCTGTTCCTTTAGGAAATAAGTTACCATCAGGAATTTCGTAAGTACCATCATCTTTTACACGGATACGTAATATCTTACCTCTTAAATCATTGGTATTACCGGAGCTTCTGCGTGCGTCATATTGCTCATGCCCCGGACGATCATCCAATGGTCCAAAACCTTTTGTAGTATATGGCTGATCAGGTTCGTTGAAAGGTGTGGAGTTATCGCCCGCGGATACATACAATAAACCATCAGGTCCGAATGCAATAGAACCGCCGGTATGGCAGCAAATTTCACGCTGCTCATAAAACTGCAGGATCACCTGCTCGGTTTTATTATCTATGGTATCATTCTCAAATTTAAAACGTGATAAACGGTTTACAGAAGTATCAATCGGGCTATACATCATATACACCCAATGATTTTTTTCGAAGTTGGGATCTTTCGCAAGGCCTAATAAACCTTCTTCAGAATTAGCTTTACCATCTTTGGTTTTACAGTATACATTTAAAAAACCTACCTGTTTTAATGTTTTGGTTTCATTGCTGTATTTCATGATCTCGCCGCGGCGCTGGGTAATAAGAATATCCAGGTTGGGAAGAACCGTTAATTCAGTTGGCTCAAAAAATTGTCCGTTTATTAAAGGCACTTTTGTAAACCTGTCTTCATCCGGCGGGTATTGTGCTTTTGCTTTGCTGTAGTCAGGTTCTTTATTATCTCCGATGGCATATTGAATACCGCCGAGTATATGCTGCAGGTATAAAGGATCTGCGTAAGATTCATCTGTATGCCCCATTTCTGTATAAAAAGCTCTTCCGCCGTCATAATCATGATACCATGCCATAGGGTGATGGTCGCCGTTCTTGCCACCCTCGTAGCTTTTCTCATCAATAGTGATCAGCACATGCACATCATTATTCAGCTTTTTAAAATTATACCACTCATCTTTTCTTGTCCATACATCGGGAAGATGTTTTGTTGAGATATGTGATTTATCTTTTACGAGCAGCTTTGCTTCCTGCTGTTGCGGGTGGCTGAGAAAGTAAGCGCCAACCAGCCTGTTGTACCAGCCCCAATCGTATTCTGCATCAGTAGCGGCATGAATGCCCATATAGCCACCGCCGGATTGTATATATCTTTCCAGTGCAACTCTTTGGTTGGTGTTAAAAAGCGGACCTGTTGTATTTAAAAAGATAACGGCTGAATATTTTTTCAGCGTATCATCATTAAACATTTCAGGGTTGGTAGTGGTATCAACCTCAAAGCCATTTTCCTTACCAAGTTTTTCAATAGCGGGTATACCTTTAGCTATTGATTCATGATGGTACCCGGCTGTTTTTGAAAATACCAGCACTTTAGGATTACCACTTCTTTTATTAGTACAGGAAAACAGGAAAGCCATACAGATCAATGGCAACAGGAAAGATGTCGTTTTTTTCATTTTGTGGAATCGTTATTGTCCTTTTTAAACAAGATGGTAAATGTAAGGGCATTTACGTTAATTTAGGTTAACATAAGTAAAATTTAAGATGGAACGCCGGGAATTGCGGCGAGGATGTTAATCTTTCAAAGGTCGACAACCCTTAACGGGTGAGAGGAATAAATCTTCCATCGGTACATTTGCAGCAGCGCCGGTTATCTGTTGCCATTACAGGCCTGAATTTATTTATGATTAATTCTACTGATACATTACTGGTATCCTTAACCATTATCCGCTATCCCAAAAAGTATATTTTTTTTGCTTTATGCGCCATGGCTATACATCGCCTGCCATTATTGCTCAGCAAAAAAATCCATTTCTATAAATTGCTTGGCTGTGGTAAGGGCGGTGGTTTCAGCAAAACACCGGATTGGCAGCAATGGGCTATTTTGACAGTTAGAGATGAAGCAGCGCTGCCGGATACCCGGCAGGCTTTATTGAAAGCATTGTATGGAAAATTTGTTGCCGGCTGGTACAGGTATTTTAGATGTGAAACAAATACCTTTTTGCTTTCACCTGTTTCGGGGCATGGCAGTTGGGATGGTCAGCAGCCATTCGGACCAGTTCCATATACCACGAATTATAGCGGCAGGGTAGCCGTACTAACAAGAGCAACTATACGATTAAACAGCCTGCCGCAATTTTGGGCGCACGTAAAAAGTACTGCCGATATACTGCATACGGCTAATGGATTATTATATACTGTAAGTATAGGCGAATTGCCGTTTATTAAGCAGGCCACTTTCAGCATATGGAACAGTGTAGAGGAGATGAAGGCGTTTGCTTATCAAACACAACATAAAGAAGTGATTAAAAAAACTCATGAGGAGAAATGGTATAGGGAGGAGTTATTTGTGAGATTCAGGATAGTAGCGGAGATAAGTAAGTAAAAAAGAAAGGTCAGATTTTTTGCCAGCCTGACCTCTCTCAACAAGTGAACTAAAATTTTTAAATATCAATCGCCTCGCCGTATGCTGCCGCGGTTGCTTCTTTAACGCCTTCACTCATGGTTGGATGAGGATGAGAAGCATTCAGTATTTCGTGGTATGTTGTTTCTAATTTGCGTGCAACCGAAACTTCGGCTATCAGCTCGGTTACATTATAACCAATCATATGAGCGCCGAGGAATTCTCCGTACTTGGCATCATAAATCACTTTTATAAAGCCTTCAGTTGCGCCTGCCGCGCTGGCTTTACCGGAAGCAATAAAAGGAAATTTACCGATCTTCAATTCGTACCCGGCTTCTTTTGCCGCTTTTTCAGTATAGCCTATTGAAGAAATTTCAGGTGTGCAATAAGTACAACCCGGAATATTATTATAATCAATAGTATCCGGCAGGTGCCCGTATTTCTTTTCGTTATAACCAATGTGCTCCGCGGCAATAATACCTTCTTTTGAAGCTACATGCGCCAATGCCTGGCCCGGGGTGCAATCGCCAATTGCATAGAAGCCTGCCACATTGGTTTGCTGGTATTTATCAACGGTTATTTTCCCTTTTTCTGTTTTAATGCCCAATTGCTCAAGCCCGATATTTTCGATGTTGGCAACAATACCTGCTGCGCTTAATACAATATCAGCTTCAAGTGTTATCTCGCCATTCTGTGTTTTTACTTTTGCTTTTACTCCTGCACCGCTTGTATCAACACTGGTTACTTCACTGCTGGTATAAATTTCTATACCCTGCTTCTTGTATTGTTTTTCCAGTTCTTTTGAAACCTCATCATCTTCAACAGGCACTATTTTAGGAAGAAACTCAACTATAGTAACTTTTGTGCCCATGCTGTTGTAGAAATAAGCAAACTCAACACCGATTGCACCGCTACCTACAACAATCATGCTTTTGGGTTGCTGCGGAAGTACCATTGCCTCACGGTACCCAATCACTTTTTTACCATCAATTGGTAAACTTGGCAGTTGGCGGGAGCGGGCGCCGGTAGCAACAACAATATATTTACCCTCTACTACCTGTGTTTTACCATCTGCGCCGGTAACTTCAACCTGCCCTTTGGCTTTCAGTTTGCCATAACCCATTACAACGTCTATCTTGTTCTTCTTCATTAAAAACTGAACGCCTTTACTCATTTTATCCGCTACACCGCGACTGCGTTTTATAACAGCGTCAAAATTATGTTTTACGTCAGCTGCTTCCAGTCCGTAATCTTTACTATGCTTCATACTTTCATATACCTGTGCACTTTTCAGCAATGCTTTGGTGGGTATACATCCCCAGTTAAGACAAATGCCGCCTAAACTTTCTTTTTCAATAATAGCCACTTTTAAGCCTAATTGAGAAGCCCTTATTGCAGCAGGATATCCGCCAGGACCACTACCTAATACTATAACATCGTATGCCATAACAGACCGTGTTTTAAAGAATGATATCAGGCAGTAAAATCATTTATACGTAAATTTTATGCCTGAAGGATTTTGCGAAAATACTTGCAAAACCTCAAATGAAAAAATGCTTGAAATTATAAGTGGATATACAGGAAACCGGTAATTAAACTGAGATACGGGAATTACCGGGCAGGCATATAATAAAAAACCCCGGGTAAACCGGGGTCTCTGTTGTTGCGAGGGGAAGGATCGAACTTCCGACCTTCGGGTTATGAGCCCGACGAGCTACCGCTGCTCTACCTCGCGATATAATTATTTTAATATTTATTTATAAAGAACTGCCGTTGCGAGGTGAAGGATCGAATACCGGTATCTTTGTATTATTCCGCGCTAACGAGGCGCAAAGGTAAGTGTATGTATTTTATCAGCCAAAACAAATTTTGTTCATTTACCTTTGCAAAAAATTTTTAACTGCGTTTAAAGCGATGAAAGTTGGTTTCGTAAACATTTTTGGTAAACCTAATGCAGGCAAAAGCACCTTGCTTAATTGCCTGGTAGGAGAGAAACTTGCCATTGTTTCGCCAAAAGTGCAAACTACCAGGCACAGGATCAAAGGCTTTTTAAATACGGAGAATTATCAGATCATATTTTCTGACACACCCGGCATTATAGAACCGAAATATAAGCTGCATGAAAAAATGATGCAGGCAGTTAAAGGCAGTTTGGAGGATGCCGATATTGCATTGTTAATGGTTGATGTAAAAGATAACCTTGAAGAAGCAGATAAAATGTTTGCTGAATTGCGGTTAAAAGTACCTGCCTTTGTAGTATTAAACAAAATTGATAAAGTGTCTGCAACGCGTGTGGAAGAAGCTAACGTTTTTTTTCAGGATCGCACATATAGCAAGCGGGTTATCGCTATATCAGCGCTTCAAAATATTGGTGTTGATGTTTTGCTGGGCGCTATACTGGATTTTTTACCGGAAGGCGAACCTTTTTATAATGAGGATGACCTTACAGATTTGCCAACAAGATTTTTTGTTAGCGAAATTATAAGAGAAAAAATATTTGAGTTGTTTGAAGACGAGATACCTTATCATACCGCTGTGCAGGTAAATGAGTTTAAAGAAAAAACAGGATTAATTAAAATTACAGCGGAAATAATAGTACATCGTGAATCGCAGAAAGCAATAATAATAGGAGAGCGTGGTAAGATGATAAAGCAGATAGGAACATTGGCACGCCAGGAAATAGAAAAGTTCCTTGATAGTAAAGTGTTCCTGGAATTATTTGTGAAAGTGCGCCCTAAGTGGCGGGACAATGATGTACATTTAAAAGAATATGGATACTAGGAAGATTTGTAGTTTATGGTTTGTAGTTTATGGTTTGTAGTTTATAGTTATAACCCAACCACAAACCATAAACTACAAACCATAACCCTTCACCTTAAAAAAATATGAGTTTTACAGTAGCAATAGTAGGCAGACCTAATGTAGGTAAAAGCACATTCTTTAACAGGATGCTGGAAGAGCGTAAGGCCATTGTGGATAATATAAGCGGCGTAACGCGTGACCGTCAGTATGGCGAAGCCGAATGGAATGGCAAGCAGTTTAATATTATTGATACCGGTGGTTTTGTGGATGGTAGTGATGATGTTTTTGAAAAAGAAATAAGGAAACAGGTAAAGATTGCTGTTGATGAAGCGAATGCCATCATTTTTATATGTGATGCGGAAATGGGCATTACGCATTTAGATGAAGCCGTGGCTGAAATGCTGAGGCAAACGCAAAAGCCTGTTTTCCTGGTAATCAATAAAGTTGATAATCCCGACCGGATGCTGGATGCTACAGAGTTTTACAGCATGGGATTTGAGAATATCCATTTTTTATCGAGTATAAGCGGTAGTGGCACCGGTGAATTGCTGGACGACCTGGTTAAGCTTATTCCTGAACAAACTGAAGATGATAAAAAAGGAGATGAACTACCAAAGTTTGCTATCATAGGTCAGCCCAATGTTGGAAAATCTTCTTTGCTTAACGCATTGATAGGTGAGGAACGCACAATTGTAAGTGATATAGCAGGCACCACAAGAGATACCATACACACGCACTATAATCTTTTTCAAAAAGAATTTATTTTAATAGATACTGCAGGTATAAGAAGAAAAAACAGGGTAGAGGAAGACCTCGAATTTTATTCGGTGATCAGAGCTATAAAAGCTGTAGATGAAGCAGATGTATGCATCTTATTATTGGATGCTTCAAAAGGAATAACAGGGCAGGATCTTAGTATTTATTCTTTGGCAGCAAGAAAAGGCAAAGGTATAGTGTTGCTGGTGAACAAATGGGATCTGATAGAAAAAGAAACCAATACTGCCAGGGATTATGAAAAAGAATTAAAAGAACGTTTGGCGCCGTTTAATGACGTTCCGATAATATTCATTTCGGTAAAAGATAAGGTACGCATTTTTAAAGTAATAGAAACTGCGTTGGAAGTATATGAAAACAGGAAACGTAAAATTCCTACCTCTCAATTGAATGATGTGATGTTGAAAGCGGTTGAGGCCTATCACGCACCTGTAGTAAGAGGAAATGTGGTTAAAATAAAATATGTTACCCAGTTGCCTACTGTTGTACCAAGTTTTGCTTTTTTCTCCAATTATCCTGATGATATCAAGCAGCCATATAAGAATTACCTTGAAAATCAATTGAGATCAAGATTCAATTTTAAAGGGGTGCCCGTTAGAATTTTCTTCAGAAAAAAATAAACTTATGATAACAAGCTGGTAATAACGGTGGACCATATTAAAATCTTTTATGCTATTTTGATCAACGCCGTAAAGCATGTGTGTATTGAAAATTTAGAAGCCAGGCAAACCTTGTAGTTAAATTTCACGTAACTTGGCATAACGCTTGCTTCATAAAGACAAAATTTCCAGTATTTCCGGGTTCACAATCATCCTATTAAAAGCTTAATATTATATACATGCAAATGAGAAACCACATTGGCTTTGCTATTACGGTTGTTTCTTTGTCCGTGCTTGCCTTATCATGCAAAAAGTATGACGAGAGATATGTATCTCCTCCCGGACCCGATTTCAGCAAAGCTGCTGAACCCCCGAAATCGCTTTCTTATAAAATAATGAATAATGAAGATCTTAACTTAAGTTTCGATTATGCTGAATTGCCTGGCAAGGTAAGTGTGTATTATGATGATACAACTACGGAAAACAGATTTGATCATTTATTTGCTTCCTATACGTTTAACTCAGGAGGGTATCTTATAGAAAATGCTTTTTATAATATTGGCGGTGATATGAAAAGCAATATCACCATACTAAGAGACAATAACATAATAAAAAGCGTAGTAGTAAAACAAGGCGAATCAGGTGGAAATGGCGAAGGAACCTTCCAGGTTTCTTTTGCTGACTCAACAGGCGCAGCTGATTATAAGCTCATGCATGCAGATTATGGTAATTACTTTGAAGGTATACCTGTGACAATGGATTTTGTATATCATAATAGTGATATTATGAGCTCTTCCGGAGGAACATATATTTCTGGTGGCAATACTATTTTCTTTCCTTCTTTTGTTTACAAATATGATAACGTAAACAGGCTTCAATCAAAAAAATCTGATATTTATTATGGGGCAGATTTTATGTATGATGAAATGGGCAAAGGTTTGGACAGTCTGTTCAAATTACTTGGAGGAAAAGATTGGTATTATCTTGAGAACGTATTGAATTATGATGAAAATACAAGCATTTTTTTCTACCCCCTCTATGTAACATTATCTAAAGGGAATGTTGAAATGGATATTTATATGCATCGTTACGGGGCGCTGTCTGATGTACGCTCCATTCCAGGTGGAGCGGAATATAATGACATTGAAACATTCAATTTTCAGAATAGTTTTGATGCCGATTACAAGTTAATGGAAACTACCATTTTCAACAATGGTGAAGAGTATGCCAGATACCAGTTCAAATATTAATGCGGCGGTTTAGCACTAATCTATCCGGGGTATTGAAATAAGTCAGCTATTGTTTGTGATAAACATTTTTATTTATCACCTGGGGCATTGGTTTTCCCTGCATGGCAGCTACTATATTATTCGCGGCGGTGATGGCCATCTTTGCACGTGTTTCCTCCGTTGCAGAACCAATATGAGGTAATACACAAACATTACGCATATCCAGTAACGGGTTATCCCAGGTCATTGGTTCGGGATTGGTTACGTCCAAACCGGCGCCCCATATTTTATTTTGTTCCAATGCTTCGGTTAAATCTTTCTCATTATGCAGCCCGCCTCTTGCTGTATTAATAAAAATGGCACTGCTCTTCATTTGTGAAAATGCCGCTTTATTAAAAATTTCCCTGGTTTGGTCAGAGAGGTTAGCATGCACAGATATTACATCACTCTGAGCTAATAATTCAGCAAACGAAACATATTTCGCATCCAGTATTTTCTCTGCTTCTTTGTTGGGTTTCCGGTTATGATAGATGACCGGCATATGATATGCTGCCTTACATTTTATTGCCAGTTCTAATCCTATTCTTCCTAATCCGAATATGCCAAGCGTTTTATTATATAGTTCAATGCCAAGGTTGGCAGTCGGCTCAAAAAATCCCCATTGCTTTTTGCTGATGGTGTCATGCATATAAAACGCGTTTTTTGAAACAGCCAGAATAAGTAAAAAAGCCGTGTCAGATGTGGCCTTGCTCAATACATCAGGAGTATTACTGATGGGAATGCCAAGAGCTGATGCCGCGGGAATATCTACACGGTCGTACCCAACGCTCATAAGTGCAATACCTTTTAAATGCCTGCAGGCTTCAAGGAAGTAACGGTCAATTGTATTATTGCCAACGCTCAAAAACAAGTCATGTCTGTTGCATATTTCTATTAATTCATTTGAAGGTATTTCTGTTTTGCCGGAGTACTGTGTTATCTCCAGCCCTGCATTTTGTAATATTTCTATTCCCTCTTTGGGAATAATTCTGCTGATGAATACTTTCATACCTTTTATCTATAGATTGTCAAATTTTTTCTTTAGCAGTGCTTCAATCCTGTCAGCAAACGATCCCGGAGTTTCGTTACCTGTATGCTGCATCCGGGAAAGCGCCTCTTTTACCATGCGGAGTGCGTTATTGATTTGTGGTGTAGTTATACAAAGCAACGGTCAACAAGTTTGCAATGATGGCAATGATAATTAAAATCCTAAGCTGTTTCATTTTATGATTGTGTGCAACTTAAATAAGGCAAAAGGTGCGGTAATTATTTAATTATTTTATCACTCCTTCTTCGCCGTATCCTTACTCTTTTTTTTCAATAAATTATTAAGTGTGTTTTTTACCGCGTCTTCGGCTTTTTTTGTGGTATTTTCCAATGGCTTGCCGGAAGATGTGCTATCCTTTGTGCCTAAGATCTGTTTGGTTAATTCATCCTTCGCGTCTTTTATCACCTGGTTTTTGATGGAAGCAACAGAATCTTTCAGTTCTTTTTTTGCGCTGTCAATTTTTTGCTGCGCAAAATCTGTAGCCTGCTTTTTAAGATCATCGGCTATATTGCCTGCCGCCTGCGTAAGGTCAGTTTTAATTTGCGGGTTGGTAATGCTTCCATCCATTTTCACATTAAGATTAATATAATCACTCAGCTTAACCGGTATGCCTTTGTTGCTTGCCTGTTGCGCCAGGTTGTTTATTAAAGCATTGCCCTGGCTGCCTATAAGGCTGCGTGGTATTTTCATGCCTATGGAATAATCAATGGACTGATCAACGCCATGCATGCCTCCAATCTCCATATCAATATCTTTTACTTTCAGATGAAAAGGTTTTACCAATACTTTTCCATTGGCAAACTCTACATAAGCTTTTACATCTTTCATTGAAAAATTGCTCAGGTCATTTACATTAAGTGTTTGCGCCAGCTTTTCAACAGGTGCAAATTTTTTAAGCGCTCCCTGTAATAATTGCAAAGCGCCATTGCCGGTTAGTGTGCTTATTTCAGGCGTCATATCCTGTCCGAGCTTTCCGTTTAAAGTAAGCTTTGAGCTGATGGTTCCTGAAAGAAACTTTCCGATGGGCATCAACATCCGGATTGTATTAAATGCGGAAAAAGTCTTTTCTGCACTGAGGTTGCTTACGTCATACGTCAACGCAATAGCAGGATTTTTTATGCTTGCTTTTGTGGAATAGGAACCACTCACCGCTATCTTACCATCAAGCGCATCCATCTGCACATCTTTTAATGAAACAGTTTGATCTTTTATGGCAACCGTACCTTTCAGGTTATTATAATCCACTTTATCATAAGTAAGTTTATCTACCGCTGCATTTAGTGTGAACGCTATATTTTTAGGCACAACAAATGGTTCTGAAATGCCGGCTTTTGTAGAATCTGCTGTTGCAGGTTCCGTTCCCATAAAATCATTGAGGTTTAATTTATCTGCTTTTACATTTAATGTACCGGCAATGGGTTCATCTTTCAGCGCATAGCCGATGGCGTTATCTACTGAACCATTTGCTGTGATATTTGATTTCAGGTACACTGCTTTTAAATTGTTAAGGGTAATATTTCTAGGATTAAAAGTGAAAGCCGCTTCATCCACCTTCACACCATCTGGGTAATCTTTGCTTTTATACAGCAGACCGGTTATGTTCAATGTGCCGGCAGTATTTATTTTTTCATACTGGCTTTTATCAATGGATGACTTATTGCCTTTAAAAGCAATATCTGCGTTGATCATACCTGATACCGAAGTGCCTGGCTCAAGTGTAGTGAACTGGGATACTGTACCCATGTTAAATTTCCCCTTAGCCCTTCCGTCAAATGATGGGTCAGTTGCAGGTGTTTTAAGCAATACATTAAAATCAACAGGATCATTTCCTATTTCAATATGTCCTGAAGGAATATTGATAACAGTATGATCCGGCACGCCATCAGGATTTTCAAACTGTATCTGCACTTTTGAATTCTTTATAGGCTTCGGAAAATCCTTTGATGAATAATTGAGATCGGTGATATTGATAAAACCATTGGCGGTAAAAGGCCCGGGCTTTTGCTGTGTAATTACCGCAACATTTCCTTTAGCAGTTGCATCGGCATCAAGTAATCCTGAAAGTTTGGTATCGCCGCTCAACTTTACAAACTTGGTTACCTGTGCAAGATTAAGCTTACCTTTTACGTTCGCGTCAATATACTGATCTGTTATTGGTTTTTTTAGTAATAGCGTAAAGTCAAAAGGATCGCTACCGAACTCAATATGCCCTTTCGAAATATCAACAACTGTATTATCCGTTACGCCATCGGGGTTATCAACCTTCATGGCGATGTTAATATTTTTAACCGGCTGCGGCAGATCGGGATACTGGAAAAATCCATTCTCAACATTCAGGTTAATATTATATGCAGGAATTTTTACGGAATTATATTCTCCTTTTACAAAGCCATTAAATACAGCTTTGCCGCTTGTTTTTATTTTATCAAAATCATTTTTATAAATGGCAGGAACAAGAGAAAGCAATGTTTTAAAATCAGTAGATGGTGCATTGAATTTAATATCCATCCCGTAAGTGGTATCATTTACAAACTGAAAATATCCTTCGGTTGCCAGCTTCAGATCATTTAAAGCAATGTCATCTGTTTTAAAAGTATACTTGCTTTGCTTATTATCTACTTGTATATCCGCATCTAAAGCTGCTTTTGCATTTACAAGGTAAGGAATTTTGGTATAGGTAAAATTTACTGCGTCTGCTGAAGTTTTGGTAGCAAGTGTAAAAAGGTCTGAAGTAAAATCCCCGCTGCCGGAGTGGTTAAGATTAAAAATCTCTGCACTCATATCTCCCGGAATATCATTATAACTGATGTATCCGTTATTGATTGCATACTTATTGAGCTGCATATTAAAATCTGAAGATTCTTCAGGAGCGGTAGCCGTTGTATCTGGTTTGGTAATATCCCAGTTTGCTTTGCCATCTTTGTTAACAATGGCGTGTATTCTCGGCTTGTCTACCGTAACACTATATATATTCATTTTATTACCAAACAGGCTCATCAGGTTCAGCGCCACATCAATTCTGTCAGCAGATATAAGCGTGTCTTTTGAAAAATCTTCGATACCCACTACATCCAGGTTTTCCAATCCTACTGCAAGGCGCGGAAAATGACGGAACAGGGATATATTTACGTCTTTAAAATCAACCTTGGCATTCAGGTTTTTGTTGATTTGTGTTTTAGCTATACCTGTAATTTTATCTTTGAAGATAAATGGAAGAATAAAAGCAAGTACAAGCAGAATGGCTAAAACAATTCCTGAGATTTTTAATATTTTCTTTACCATGACAGATATTAGGATTTTTATATGTTTTTAAACAGGTAGTGGTTAATTATTTAATAATGTGTAGCATAATTTTACAAATATGACGCCAGAAAGGACTGAACGGTTGACAAAAGTTTTGAATAAACGGCAAAATAATCTTGCTGTTGTGTTGGAAAATGTATTTGATCCGCATAACATTTCTGCAGTTATGCGCAGTTGCGATGCTGTAGGCATACAGGATGTTTATGTGTTGAATACTAAAATTCCCCGCCACAAAAAATGGGGGGCTAAGAGTTCATCGAGTGCGGCTAAATGGCTCACTATTCACCAGTATACCGATGCGGAGCTTTGTTTTAAAGAGTTGCGCCAAAAATATGATAAAATTCTGGCTACGCATTTAAGCAGCGATGCCGTGAGCCTTTATGAGGTGGATTTTACACAATCTGTAGCCCTGGTGTTTGGTAATGAACATGCAGGCGTAAGCGAGGAGATCAGGGCATTGGCAGACGGAAATTTTATTATTCCGCAGATGGGGATCATACAATCCCTCAATATATCTGTTGCCTGCGCGGTAAGTATATATGAAGCTTACCGGCAAAAAAAACTGGCAGGACATTATGATAATATTAATCTTCCGCAGGAAAAATATAATTCACTATTAAAAGAATGGGGATTTACGGCAGAGGAGTCTGAAAATATCCCCTCCTTCACCCCCGGCCCCTCTCCACGGACAGGCGAGGGGTGCCCAAATTCAAATCGGGCTGATAAGATAAAGTGAGGGGTAGTCTGAAAATCTAAAAGTATGGCGAATATTTAAACGCCTGCTTAGCTATATTTTGTAATTGATATGGGAGAGATATTGCCTGGCTTTGCACTACAGTACCACTCCCTCACCATTGCATGGAGAGGGGTAGGGTGAGGAAGATCTGTTCATATTTCTCAGACAATAATGATTACCTATTTGTATATACAGAGTAGCTGCCGGCAAGCAGGAAATTGATAAATTTTCAAATTAATTTTCACATTCCCCACATTTTCGCATTTCCACACTTCCACATTACTTTTGCCCCATGAAATCCGCATTACAAAAAACATCTATCCCGGATTCCAAAATATTTGTAGCAAAAGAATTGAAAGAAAAGCATTTTGATCCGGTATGGCATGCGCATGGCGAATATCAATTATTTATAGTGCTGAAAGGAAGCGGCACACGCTTCATAGGAAATACCGTTAAATCGTTTAAAGAAGGAGATACAACATTTATTGCTCCCGGCGTTCCGCATTTATGGAGAAATGATGCATCGTATTTTGCAAGAGGAAGCAAACAATCAGTACATGGGCTGGTGATATATTTTAAAAGTGATTTCATACAATACCTACTTGATAAGGAAGAATTGCAGCAGGTCAAAGCATTATTTGTAAGGTCGAAAAAAGCGATTGAATTTAAGGGAAAGATAATACAGCAGTTGCATACAATGATGAAGCAACTTACGCAGGCGAATGGCACGGCAAGTATTATAGCGCTTTTGCAGATTTTAGATGCTATGGCTTCAACGAAAGAATATAGTATGCTTCACAATGCAGACTACGTATATAAGTTGAAGGAATCTGAAACCAGGCGTATAAATCTTGTTTACAATTATGTGGCACAACATTTTAACAGCGTCATATCACTGCATGAGGCTGCTAAAATGCTAAGTATGACGCCAACTTCGTTCAGCCGTTACTTCAGGATGAAAACGGGTAAATCATTTTCTGAGTTTGTAACGGAGCTCCGCATAAAACATGCCTGTAAATTACTGGCTGAAGATGATAGTAAAACAATCAGCCAGGTGGGAAACGCATGTGGTTTTAATACCTTATCTAATTTCAACAAGCAATTCAAAACGGTTATAAGGCTTACACCCAAAATATACCGGAGCCGTTTTTCAAGCCTTTAATTGCCCATAATTTATTCTTTTTTAATATTCAGGATAAAATACAGCAGGTTTTGGATATAATCCGCTTAAACTTGCACAGGGATATTACTTAACTTAGTCGCTTACCAAGATTGCTATGTCATTACATACTTCACTGTTTGCGGAAGTTTTGCATTGATCCTGGTAAAACTTCTAATCTTTCATTCATAACATAATATTTTATGTCAAAAATCAATGTTGCTATTATCGGACTGGGATTTGGTGCGGAATTCATACCTATTTACCAGCGCCATCCAAATGCCAATATGTATGCCATATGCCAGCGTAATAAAGAAAATCTTGATAAGATAGGAGATGAGTTTGGTATTGAAAAAAGATATACCGATTATGATGAGCTGCTGAAAGATCCTAATGTACATGCGGTGCATATTAATACGCCTATTCCTGATCATGCAACACAATCTATTAAAGCGTTAAAAGCAGGAAAACATGTAGCATGTACAGTACCGATGGCAACAACAGTTGAAGAATGTAAACAGATCGTGGAACTGGTGAAAGAAACGGGATTAACATATATGATGATGGAAACAGTTGTATATGCCCGTGAATTTTTATTTATGAAAGATATGTATGATAAAGGAGAGCTTGGTAAACTACAATTTTTAAAAGCAAGCCACCAGCAGGAAATGGATGGATGGCCTAATTACTGGCCAGGGCTTCCTCCTATGTATTATGCCACGCATTGCGTTGGCCCTGTACTTGGGTTAACCCGCGCCGAAGCGGAATATGTTTCCTGTTTTGGATCAGGAACTATAAGAGAAGAGCTGCACAAGCATTATAATTCTCCTTACGCGGTAGAAAGCACACATATCAAATTTAAAGATTCAGATATCAGCGCTTATATCTACCGTTCTTTATTTGATGTTGCAAGACAATACCGTGAAAGCTTTGAAGTATATGGCTCAAAAAAATCTGTAGAATGGCCGTTGATTGAAGGCGAACCTTTGGTAGTGCATACCGCTAAAAAGCCGGAGCCTGAAATTCCTGAAAAAGTAGAATGTCCTGATTTTGCGCATTTGCTTCCTAAAGAAATTCAGCGGTTTACTACCGGTGGTGTATATGATACTGATGAGCATCAGCATTTATCTTTTACACAGGGGGCAGGTCATGGCGGCTCGCATCCGCACCTGGTGCATGAATTTATATCTGCGCTTATGGATAAGCGTGAGCCTTTTCCTAATGCAAGACAATCCGCCAATATTACCTGCGTGGGTATACTGGCTCATGAGTCTGCACAAAAAGGAGGAGAGATAGTGAGGTTGCCGGAATTTACTTTAGCAAGTGGTAAGTAGTAAGGGTAAGTGTTAGCGGTTTCAGGTACTAAAAGTACAAAGCTGTTGATGAGTTTACACACTTTGTAACCTGTAACCTGTAACCTGAAACCAGCAACTTGTAACTTGAAAATCATATTCACCAACATGAAAAAGAATATCCTGATTTTGCTGGCATGTATTTTTTCCGCCATGGTTTTAATGGTTTCGTGTAAACAGAAAGAAAAAGATGATAAGCCCCGCAGGCTTGAGTTGTTATTCCTGGGGCATAAAAGCAAGCATCACGATTCGGAACAACTGGCAGATATATTATCGAAAGAATATTTTAAGAAAGGGGTGAACATTACCTATACCACCAATCCTGATGATATGTTGAAAGAAGATTTTCAACTGTATGATGGATTGATATTGTATGCCAACCACGACAGCATTACAAAACCCCAGGAAAAAGCATTGCTTGATTTTGTAAGATCAGGTAAAGGATTTATCCCATTGCATTGCGCGTCATGGTGTTTTCGTAATTCGCCGGAAGTAGTTGACCTGATAGGCGGTCAGTTCAAAACACATAAATACGATTCATTTACCGCGGTGATCGTAAAACCGGAACATCCTGTTATGAAAGATGTACCCGCTTTTTCAACCGAAGATGAAACATACGTGCACGATAAGATCAGCAAGAGCATAGAAGTGCTGACCGAAAGAGCGGAAGGCGATCATCATGAACCATATACCTGGGTTCGTACCTATGGCGATGGCAGGGTGTTTTACACAGCGTATGGTCATAACGAAAAAACATTTGTGAATCCCGGTTTTCTGAAGCTTGTATATAACGGTATTTTATGGGCTGTTGGCGATCATGCCCGATCGCTGGTTGAAACGTTTAAAGAGCCTGATCCGGCCTATACGGAAGCTAAGATGCCTAACTACGAAAAGCGTGATCCTCCTCCGATGTTCCAGGCGCCGTTATCACCTGAAGAATCAATGAAATTGATACAGGTGCCGGTTGGTTTTGAATTACAGCTTTTTGCCGCTGAGCCTGATATCCATAAACCCATTCATATGGCATGGGATGAAAGAGGACGGTTATGGGTAGCCGAAACAGTGGATTATCCAAATATGGTTCGCGAAACAAAAACAGAAGGGAGAGACCTGATTAAAATTTTGGAAGATACAGACGGCGATGGCAGGGCAGATAAATTTACAGTGTTCGCAGATAAATTAAATATACCTACCAGCTTCGCGTTTGCCAACGGTGGTATTGTAGTGGCGCAGGCGCCTGACTTTCTTTTCTTAAAAGATACCAATGGCGATGATAAAGCGGATGTGAGAAAAATCATCATGACAGGCTGGGGCGTATTTGATACACATGCCGGCCCGTCTAACTTTAAATACGGACCCGATAACACTATTTGGGGTACAGTTGGTTATTCGGGATTTAAAGGTGTGGTTGGGGATAGTAAAGACACAACGCGTTTCTCACAGGCATTATACAAATTTACGGCGGATGGTAAGCAAATGGAATTCCTGGGCAACACATCAAACAATACCTGGGGACTTGGTTTTTCCGAAGATTTTGATGTATTTATTTCTACCGCCAACAATACGCATAATGCATCCTACACTATTCCTAAACGTTATTTTGATATGAGCGGAGAGAATAACGAAACAGGTATTGAAAAAACCGAAAGCCATTATGCAATGCATGTGGTCACTAAAAATCTTCGCCAGGTAGATGTGCATGGAGGATTTACCTCCGCAGCCGGGCATAATTTATATACTGCACGTAATTATCCCAAAGAGTACTGGAACCGTATTGCTTTTGTGTGCGAACCTACAGGAAGAATAATTCATAAGACCATTATTGAACCAGATGGTTCATCATTTAAAGAAGGTGAAGACGGATGGAATTTTGTAGCAAGCGCTGATGAATGGTTTGGTCCTGTGCAGGCGGAAGTTGGCCCGGACGGCGATGTATGGTTTTTAGACTGGTATAATTTCATTATTCAGCACAATCCAACGCCGGAAGGTTTTGAGACCGGTAAAGGCAATGCACATATTAACGCGTTGCGTGATTCTGCTAAAGGCAGGATATACCGCGTACACTATAAGAAGGATAAAGCAGGCAGCATTAAGTTGTTAAGGAAAGATGATGCTGATGGTCTTGTAAAAGCATTGCGCAGCGATAATATGTTCTGGCGCACAACAGCGCAACGCTTACTGGTTGAATCTGGAAATACAAAAGTGGCTGACAAACTTTATGATATTATAAAAGATACAAAAGTTGATGGGTTAGGATTAAGCCCGGCTGCGGTACATGCGCTTTGGACTTTGCAGGGCTTAAAGCTGCTTGATGGAAAAAATAAAAAAGCGATTGAAGTTGTTGCCATCGCTTTAAAGCATCCTTCGGCAGCTGTAAGAAGAGCTGCTATACAGGTGTTACCGGCAACTGCTGATATTACAAAACTGCTGATTGAATCTGGCGTGTTTAATGATAAAGATCTTCGTGTAGTATTAGCTGCGATATTAAAAACATGCGATCTGCCTGCATCTGATGAAATAGGTAATGCGCTGTTTAATATCGCTACTAAGGAAGGCGGCAGCGCGGAAGATAAATGGATACAGAAGGCATTGTATATAGCGGCTACTGTTCATTCTGCCGGTTTTGAAAAAGCATTTAAAGCAAGTGGTATTAATGAGAACGTAGAACTTGGAAAAGCAGGCTTGATTCACCGCATTATGATGCGCTCTGTCCTGAATGTTTTGCCTTTGCAGCAATATTCATTTATTCGGCCCGGTACATTGCCCGACTTAACCGGCCGCGAAATATTTTTTACGGCGAATGTTGAAACCGGAAAAGAAAATCCCAAAGGTGCTATAGTAGCGCAGGGCAATATGCAGAATGGTTATGCAGTTTATATAGGAAAAGATAAACGAATCAATTTCCAGGTTAACCAGCAGGGAAAAACATCCATCATTCAATCAAAAGATACAGCGGCAGCCAGGTTTACTGTAACCGCAGTTTTGCGCAAGGGTGGTAAAATGGAATTGCTGGTTGATGATAAAGAAGTTGCAACAGGTCAGGCAAAAGGGTTGTTTAATATTCCTTTGCGCGACCCCGGTTTAAGGCTGGGTAATGATTATCGCAGTAAAGGCGCTGAAAAAGCGGGTAACTACCCTGACAGCAGCCGGGGTATTGGTAAAATATCCGACGCCAGGTTGGAGACTTTACTTGTTGAACAACAGAAGGAAAATTTAGGTAAAGCAGATGCAGTGATTGTTTTAAAAACCATTCCGCACGAAATGAAATTTGCACAGAACAGGCTAACTGCAAAGGCGGGAACTATACTTGAAATTGTATTGGATAATGTTGACTTTATGCAACATAACCTGCTCATACTTTCGCAGGGCAGTATGCAAAGGGTAGGAGATGCGGCAGATAAACTTGCACAAACGCCCGAGGGGGCTGTTGCGCAATATGTGCCTTCCATGCCTGATGTAATTGCGGCTACACCATTGGTAAATCCCAATGAAAAATTCAGCTTAAAATTTCGTGTGCCTGATGTGCCGGGTGAATATCCTTTCATATGTTCATACCCGGGTCACTGGAGAATAATGAATGGCGTGCTGACGGTGACGAGATAGAATATTAGCGTTTGTGATAAAACACAAACATTCAGGCTTACTTTGCGATACTGTAATACCGGAGCAGCAATCCCATACAGCTTCTGTATTGATATTTCCCTATAGCCGAAAGTCCTTCCGTAAAAACAGAAGGACTTCTTAATTGATTGCCTCATGACTCGCAGTTACGGAAGGAATCGAACCTTCGTAAAAGGACTTGCCAGCCTTCGCCTTTCCCCTCGGCCACGTAACTCGTATTGCTTTGCCCGATTACTTTGCCTGTAATACAATAATCAAATTGTTTGTATCGGTTATAGTTATTTTCTTCTTAATAAAATCTTTATGTTCAATAATGCATTCTACCGGCAAGCTTTGCCAGGTCTTAAAAGCAAAGCTTCCGTCTTTTGCCGTAATGGCTTCCTCTTCTCCTGCGGTTATATGAATATAAGCCTGCTGCACCGGCACGTTCGACTGTTTTGCTACAACTTTTCCCTGTATGATCGCAGGCGAAACGTTACCATAAGAATGCCAGCTAAATGAAGCTATTGCAAAAGAAATAATAAGTAGAAGCGCTTTCATCAATCCAAAGTTTTGTTAATAAAATACAATTTCAAACAGCATACATTTACTGTCTACATCGCCACAAAGCGTTGGCATTAATATGGAGTGATCGCAAAAGCATAAGCAAGATTAGTATAAAATTATTAGTCTACCAAATTAATAGACTATTAATTTAAAAAAACTTCACCTGCATCAAGTTGAGATAAAAAAAATCCGCCTGTTTTTTAGGCGGATTTTTAAGCAGTAATAAAATTATTACCTCAGGAATAACATTTCACGATACTTAGGTAACAACCAGTATTGATCATCAACCAGTAATTCGAGTTTATCTACATGGTAGCGGATCTTGTCAAAAAATGTATCCTTGATCTGGCTTTGGTATGCGATTGCTTTTGTGCGTGTGTTATCTATTTTATTCACCACTTTTCTTGCTTCGATCATTTGTTCCACACCATCAGCCACAGCTGCAATATGTTCAGATATTTTTTCCAGTATCTGCAATTGGTTTGCATAAGATGATTCAGGCAATCCCAATTCTTTCAATCCTTTAATATTACTGATAAGAATATTCTGGTATTTAACTGAGCTTGGAAGTATATGGCTTGTGCAAAGCTCGCCCATTACACGGGCTTCAATCTGTACTCTCTTAATATATTTCTCCAGCTCAATTTCGTGGCGAGCTTCCAACTCAGAGTGATTGTAAATGCCTAATTCGTCAAACAATGTTTTAGCTTTGTCTGTTACCATGGCATCCAATGCAAGTGGAGTGGTTCTAACATTGGGTAATCCTCTTCTTTCTGCTTCGTGATGCCATTCATCGCTGTAGCCGTCTCCTTCAAACAATACCTTTTCAGAGCTTGCTATATATTCACGTATTACATGCATGATAGCAATTTCTTTTTTCTCACCTTTTTCAATTAACGCATCAACTTCTTTTTTAAACTTAACAAGCGTATCAGCCATAATCGCGTTAAGAACCGTCATTGGTATACCGCAGTTTGCAGTAGAGCCTACAGCGCGGAACTCGAATTTATTACCTGTAAACGCGAAAGGAGATGTACGGTTACGATCTGTATTGTCGAGCAGCAGCTCAGGGATGTTTTTATGAATATCTAATTTCAGGAGTATTTCATCCTGTTCTGTGAAATTATCGCCTACTCTTGTCTTTATCTCGTTTAATATTTCGCTCAGGTATTTACCGATAAATACAGAAATAATTGCAGGAGGCGCCTCGTTTGCACCAAGACGGTGATCGTTACCGGCAGAAGCTATAGATGCGCGGAGAAGATCGGCATAATCATCAACCGCTTTAATAACGTTTACAAAAAAGGTAAGGAACATCAGGTTTGTCTTAGGTGTTTTACCGGGAGCCAGCAGGTTTACCCCTGTGTCGGTTGACATACTCCAGTTGTTGTGCTTACCGCTGCCATTAATGCCTGCAAACGGCTTTTCATGCAGCAGCACTGCCAGGTTATGGCGCCTTGCCACACGAATCATTACATCCATTAAAAGCATGTTATGATCTACTGCAAGATTTGCTTCTTCAAAAATTGGCGCACACTCAAACTGTGCCGGCGCAACTTCATTGTGGCGTGTTCTTAAAGGAATGCCCAGGCGGTAAGATTCTTCTTCAAAATCTCTCATGAAAGCATATATTCTTTCAGGAATAGAACCGAAGTAATGATCTTCCAATTGCTGGCCTTTTGCAGGCGCATGCCCGAATACGGTGCGACCGGTCATTACGAGGTCAGGACGGGCATTTGCCAAACCGGCGTCAACCACAAAATACTCCTGCTCCCAGCCAAGAGTAGCAATTACCCTGGTTACGTTTTTATCAAAATAATTACATACATCAACAGCAGCTTTATTTAAAGCTTCTATAGATCTGAGTAAAGGTGTTTTAGTATCGAGTGATTCACCTGTGTATGAAACGAAAATAGTGGGGATGCAAAGTGTATTTGCATCACCTATTCTCATAATAAAAATAGGTGAAGTAGGGTCCCATGCAGTATAGCCCCTTGCTTCAAAAGTTGCTCTCAAACCACCTGAAGGGAAAGAAGAAGCATCCGGTTCCTGCTGAATAAGGGCTGCGCCATCAAATTCTTCAATAGGAGTACCATCGCCTTTTAATGTAAAGAAGGAATCATGTTTTTCTGCGGCAGTACCGGTTAATGGCTGAAACCAGTGCGTAAAGTGAGTAACACCTTTTGCTTCTGCCCAGCTTCTTAAACCAGCACCGATTTGATTACCCATATTGCGGTCGATTTTTTTACCGCTTTTGATAGAAGCTGCCAGGCTTTTATAGGCCTCATCGCTTAAAAACTCACGGGCAGTTTTAAGGGTAAAGACGTTTTCCCCAAAAATTTTGGTGATTTTCTCCGAACCTTCAACAATTATATCTTTTCCAAGGCCGGATAAATGATTGATTGCATTAAACCTAAGTGATTCCATCTAATAAAATTTTAATATGGGTGATCTGATGAATTATCAGTAAAATATTCGCAAACCTATTACTTTTTTTGAATAAAAAATCAAAATTAATTCAAAAAAAGCTGAATTATTCTCAATAAAAATTGTATTTCATTGAAAATACTTAACATTCAAATAACATGTAATATTATGCGTAGGGCTCGCCGGCACTATTTGATGAAGTTTTAATGCAGTTGATAAAGGGAAGCAGCAGAAAAATTACATAAAAGGCTTTATATCGCATGATTGCTCCGGTAAAAGGCACTATATAGCCTATGCTAACCAAATTGCTAAGCGCCACACATAAAAGGAATAATGAAAACGGGTGATGGAGTATAAAGAAGGTTCTTTTTCTTGCAGCATTAATGATCAACATAATGGTTACCAGCACTGCAAGATTTTCTGCGAAGCTCAATAGATGAAAAGGGCTTTTTATTTCAGTAATATAGGGGCGAAGAAATACATGGTTAAGTGCTTCAGGTAATACGTTAATATAGCTTAATACCGTTGGCTCAAGCCGGGTAAGGTGTATTTTGGTATTTCCTTCCATAGACAGGAACTGGTGCTGCTTTTCAGCAAGCTTTGCCGGCAGGTTATATGCGCCGCCCGAAGAGGCTGTCCAGAAAAACAAGCCTGTGCAAATTATATATACTCCAAGAAAATATACATAAGCATACCGCTTTGTTTTATAAGAAATCAGCCATGCTGTTGCTGCAATTAAAAATGTAATAGCGCTTATATTGCGTATAAACAGTAACCCTGTAAAGCTTATTAAACAGATGAACAGGCTTTTAATCGTTGTTTCCCTGCTCATGCATTTATCAAAGTAAAACATAAATATGCCTGCAAAAAAAATGAGCAGTCCATCTTTATCCATTCCGCTATTCCAGAATAAGCATGAGGGCAAAAAGAAAATAAATATTATTAAGAGAGAGCCTTTACCTGGAAAATATTTATGCGCCAGTGAATAAAAAAGGTATAATCCCCAAAAAGGAAAACAATTAAATAAGATGCTCGTGAGATAGTAATTACTGCCGGAAAAAACATTCAGCACGGCAATCAGTTTGATCAGCAGATTTTCACCTGCATTACTCCAAAAGGCATCAGGGGCATTTGAGAAAAGATCGGTGATGGTTGCTGTATCTGCATTTGGTGAGAAAAAAACTTTTGGATTATTGAATAATATCTTTGTGTCGATAAGTGATTCTCTAAAATACGTCCAGCTGTCGCTTACGGGAAAATAATGCGCATATAGATAGCCGTATAAAATACCCGCTATTATTTTAGCCATTAATGCGGGCACCAGCCACATAACGGGCATAACTCTTCTGTTTCTGTTAATCCATACAAATAATAAGGTAACCAGAATAAAGAATAAAGGCCCTAAAAAAATATAGCGAAGCAAATGCAATTCTATAAGTATTGGTTTAATTAAGAATATTATTATTAACTACATACTAATGTAATATATTATAATCTTTCAGATTAAATTTTAAAGTTTTATACCTAACCAGTATTTTTATCCATATGCCAAAGATATTATTAGGGGTATCCAGTTCCTTTTGCGCACATTTTCTCAGGGGGCAGGTAAGCTATCTTGCAGCTCATGGGTACGAAGTAATAATCATAAGCGGGCCTGGAAAGGACATAGAAACGCTTGCAAAAACCGAAAATGCAAAATTGATCCCGATAGCTTTTACAAAAAAAATCACCCCTTTTACCGACCTGATCCAGCTTTTTAAGATCATAAGCATATTAAAGAAAGAAAAGCCTGACATTATTAATGCAGGCAATCCTAAATCAGGATTTTTAATAATGCTTGCGTGCTATTTTGCAGGATATGGAAACCGGATATTTACCTTACATGGACTAGTATCAGACAGTAAAACCGGAATATTTAAAAAGCTGATGACCATCACAGAAAAAATTTCGTGCAGGATTGCAAAAAAGGTAATAGTTGTGAGCCCTTCATTAAAGGCACATGCCGAACAACGAAATATATTATCACCATACAGGGGATTGGTTATTGAGAAGGGTAGCAGCAATGGTATTGATCTGCATAAATTTTCGGGAACAGTTTCAGTTATTGAAGCATCAGTTGCCTTAAAAAACAAATACGGTTTAAATGAAAATCATTTTGTGATTTGCTACATCGGCAGACTTACAAAAGATAAGGGGATAGATATTTTGTTGGAAGCATTTAACAGGCTTACTTTAAAATATAATAATATAAAACTATTGATTGCAGGGCCAATCATTCCTGAAAATCCAATTTCTCCAAAATTTATGGAGCAGTTGAACAATGATGCCCGGGTTATTTTTATGGGAGAAGTATCGGATATAGCGCCTGTTTATGCAACTAGTGATATACTTGTGCTTCCATCATTTCGTGAAGGGTTGCCTAATGTGCTTCTCGAAGCTGCCGCGATGGAGGTTCCTGTAATTGCATCAGATATTCCGGGCTGCAGAGATGTTGTGCAGGATGGATATAATGGACTGTTGTTTGAAAAAGGAAATGTTGAAGCTCTTGTAGATAATATAGAAAAATTAATTAATGACCCAATTTTATGTAAGGTTTACGGTAAGAACGGAAGGACGTTTGCAGCAAAGAATTTCGATAACAGCAAAATATGGAAGGGACAATTGAATATATATGAAGCTATACTGATGCGCTAACAACAAACAACGCCGTATTAATGAAATACCTAACTTTATAAGCGCAATTACCAATATCGTTTAATACCTGCCTTCGTATCCTCACTATCGCTACCTGCCGGCATAAATGAAGGTAACACCTTACACTTTTCAGGTTTTATACTTTTAAAGTAATAAATACATCCATATGGCGCAAAAACGTTGTTTCGTGGTAATGGGCTTTGGTATTAAAACAGACCTGGCAACAGGAAGAAAGCTTAACCTGGATAAATCTTACCAGGCCCTCATTAAGCCCGTGGTTGAAAGCAGGAATATGATTTGTGTGAGAGCTGATGAAATTAAGCACTCCGGATCTATTGACCTGGAGATGTATCAGCAATTATTATCTGCAGATATTGTAATAGCAGATCTTTCCACATCTAATGTAAATGCATTTTATGAGCTGGGTATACGTCATGCCCTGAAACCCAAAACAACCATTATAGTTTCTGAAGAGTTGCTGGGATACCCTTTTGATGTTAATCACATTGTTATTAACCGGTATACCCACCTGGGCGATAGTATAGATTATTTTGAAGTCCTGCGTTTTCAGAAATTACTTGGTGAAACAATTGATACGGTGCTGAATTCTCCAACACCAGACAGTCCCGTATACACATTTATTAGTGAGCTAATCCCTCCTTCGTTACGATCTAAAGCAAAAGAAGTGGTTGGACAGATAGGTAACGCGTTAACAACAGCAGCAGCGGACTTTGATGCTTCTTCCGGAAAACCGCAGGATCAATCTCTTTCCATACTGGTATCGCAGGGAGAAGAAGCATTGCGGAAAAAGCAGTTTGATGCCGCAAAAGCATTGTTTGAAGCCGCCCTTGGTTTATGTAATGCCAATAATGATCCGCACCAGTTAACATCTAATAATACTTATTTGGTGCAGAGGCTTGCCTTAACAACGTACCAGGCAAGGCAGCCTGATTATGTTGCCTCATTAAAAAATGCATTGGCATTACTTGATAAAATTGATTTGGCAAGAACAAATGATCCTGAAACAGTAGCGTTGGCAGGTTCTATTGAAAAACATTTATTTGAAGAAGGCCAGGGTACTGAACACCTTGATAACGCCATTCTTTTTTTTCAGCGTGGTTATTATTTATTGCACAACAGGCATAATGGTATTAACCTCGCATATCTATTGCATCTTCGCTCGGTTACCTTGCTTGCTGCTAATGAAAATGAGAAAATGGCCGACCTGGTTTGGGCAAACAGGATACGCCGGGAAGTATTGGATATTTGCAGAAGAGATACAGAAAAAATGGAGGATATGGAAAGCAGGGTTAATATATCAAATGCATCTATCAGTGAAGAGCAGCAGGAAATGATGGATGACCAGAAATTCTGGATTGCTGTTAATAAGGCAGAAGCGCATTTTGGCTTAAAAGAAATGCAGCAATATGAAGAAGCTTCTGCCACTGCTAAGCTTGTAAAGCATGAAGATTGGATGATGGATAGCTTTACCAAACAACTGGAAAGGCTGGGTAAGCTGATGCAGAAAGACCTGGCGGCAGTATAACAGGTATAAGATATATTACAGTAAAATTTTTATATGGAATTAACAAGACTTCTTCTTATAACTATAAGTGTTTTTTGCCTTAATACAAATGGAAATGCTCAATCCACTTATGACGCGGCACTTGCCCAAAAGCTTGGAGCTGATGATTACGGTATGAAAAAATACGTAATGGCTTTTTTGAAATCCGGCAGTGTACAATTGCAGGACTCAGCAAAACAAACTGAATTGCAAATAGCTCATCTGAAAAATATAGGCAAGCTTGCAAAAGAGGGTAAGCTGGTAGTTGCCGGGCCCTTTATGGATGACCAGCCTGTACGAGGTATCTACATTTTTAACGTTACAACAATTGAGGAAGCAAAAAAACTGACTGAGACTGACCCGGCTATAAAAGCAGGTGTACTCGAAATGGAATTGCGTCCCTGGTATGGCTCTGCGGCGCTCATGGAAACAGTAAATATTCATAAGCGCTTGGAAAAGAAAAGTATTACTGACTAAATGAGAAGGTAATTAACAACCTATTTCAGCTCCTCCATTGTAAATGGCTGCTGCCTGCCGCTTAATTTCTTTCTTACTTTAGCTACTTCGCTTTCTGTAATCACGTCTGCATTATTGCTCCAGTTTTTTCTTATAAAGCTTAATACTTCGGCAATATCCTGGTCTGTTATTTCTTTATTGCTGATCAGCCCCGGCATCTCACCGCTGATCTCAGGTGTTTTGTAAAGTTTATTGTTTACTTTAATAGGCCCGGTTAGCCCCTGTAATACAATTGAAATGAGTTTTTCTTTATTGCCGTTTGCCCACTCAGACCGGTTTAATGGCGGAGCAAGAGAAGTAATGCCATTGCCATCATCCCCATGACAGGTTTTACAAATGGTTTGATAAACAGTTACACCTTTCGGAAATTGTTTTTTCAGCAACTCTGTATTTTTCTTCAATTCGTTATTCTTAATATATAACAATACTTTTTGTATTTGTTTGTTTATAACAAGCGAAGTATCAGGAACAATAGTTGAGATCGCCTTCTGAAAAGCAGCTTCTTTCCCTTTAAGGTTGCTGATAACAGCATCGGCAACATATATATTGCCCGGATATTTTTTTGCAAGTTCAATAAGCAGTTGTTCAGTATACGCCGCATTAAAAGGTTGGATCGTTTTTGCCCGGAATGCGATATAAGGCGCTAATAAAGTATCTCCTTTGGTAAGTATTTCATCAAATGCTTTTTCAAAAGCAGCATGATTTTTTTGACTGATAACAGATGATACTGCAGTAACAGCCTGCGCTGCTATCTTCCAATTGCTGCTTGTGAGTAATGTAAGCACTTCTTTATCTGTTAATATGCCTAAGCCCTCCAGCGTCCATAAAGAGTGGATAGTGATTAACTCATTGTCTTGTTGATACAGATTATTTCTTAATACATTCGCAACACTCGTATCTTTTTTATCAACCAGCATTTGTTGGGCTTTGTCTCTTATCCAGCCATTGTGTGTTTTGAATAAATTTGCAAGCTCTGTAGGTTTTTGAGGCATTATTACCGGAACCGGCGTTTTGCCTGTTGGATATATTTTATAAATACGCCCGCAGTTCAATGGCTTTGAGAGCGCTCTTTTTACAATTTCTTTTTTCAGGTAATCAGTAAGATAGGTTTTATGCTGAATGATGCCTCTGTACATATCAACTATATACATAGCTCCGTCGGGACTATTGTATAAACTAACGGGGCGAAAGCGTTCATCAATACTCGTAAGAAATTCTTTTTTCTCGTATGCCTGTTTCCCGGTCACTTTATAACCACTGTCAGTAAGTATATTTCTTTTAATAAGATTGGCTGAGGGTTCAGCCACAAACGCGTTATTATTATACGCATCGCTAAATAAGCCGCCACGGTATATAACCGGGCCGCAGGCTGCTGTAAATTCCATCAGGCGTAAACTATCATCCAGAAATTTGTCGAGGTATCCCCTGTTAACACCTGTGTTTGGCCTGGCAGCGTATACCCTGTTGCTTGCAACGATTTTTACATCAAAGCCGCTTACATTGCGTTGATTGGTATTACCTGCGCCAAGCCCCGGCATAAAATAATCGCCCAATAAATTTTGAGAATTATTGTTATAAAATAATCTTCCATAATCATCCTGCACAATTCCCCATTGCCCGCGGCGATGCGTTTTTTCAATCAGCCACTGATCACCCTTTTTTCGATAGCGCTTATCTGTATCGCTGCTATATATCCAGTTATCCAATCCTCTTATTAACCCGTTAGCCTGGTGCTCTACATTACCCCCGGCCGCATAGGTTGAATCAACCAGTATTTTTTTCCCGGGTTTACCATTTTGTATTTCTGCATACCAGAGATTTGGCGGCTCGGCAATGAGAATCCCGTTTTCAATTAAGCATATCGCTCTTGGCAATATAAGAGAATCCATAAAAACAGTCCTGGTATCAGCAATGCCGTTTCCATCTTTATCTTCAAGTATCACAATCTTACCATCAGGCTTGTCTTCCCCTGTTCCTACTGTATCAGGCATATATCCCTGCATTTCTATCACCCACATTCTGCCTTTGTCATCAAATTGCAATACAACAGGTGTGCTTACTATCGGCTCAGCGGCTACGGTTTGTATACTGAATCCATCTTCAAGCGCCATTGCCTGTATAGATTCTTCTGGTGTAAGCACAGGAGACTTCTCTACTATTTCTTTACGTTTTTCTTCGCTGATATTTGCGCCTGCCTGGTTTTTGTTTTCATGATTGCCGCAACTGACCCATAAACAAGCTGCTGCAGCTGCAATGGCAAGATAAAATACTGGTTTCATTATTACTGCTGATCCTTTTGTGGTAATTGTTGTAAGGTTATATGTTATGCACGAAAATATGGATGAAAAAAATCCGGCAACGTAATCTGCCGGACTTTTTTGTTATCAAAAAGATATTATACTTTATCAGGAACAGTGTATTCTTTACGGTATGTTCTTGTAAGCATGGCATCTGCTTCTTTATCGTTCACAAATTTTTCTGTGCCTTTTTTTCCACCGCCAAAGGTGAGTGCACGGTTCAGCTTGTAAGAAATATTTGCGAGCAATGGAAGTGCTGAAGAATAAAATCCTTCTTTAATATCGCAATGCAAACCATCGCTGTTGCCTGCGCGGATAGCATCTATGAAGTTGGCATAATGCTCACTGCCTCCGGGAGGGGTAAGCGGGTTGTCTACATTCTGGCTCGGTCCTGTTTTAGAGCCGGCAAATGGTTCTTTATCTCTTTTGCGGAAAGCTTTCCATTTGTCGCCATCCAGTTCCAGGTAACCTTCGGTGCCATAAAACATATTTCCTATTCTTATATCCAGGCTTGATTCACCGTTGGAATATCTTCCTCTTGTTTCAAATTCCAGTATTTTTCCATCATCGTATTTGAATATTGAGGTTTGCGTATTAGGTGTTTCCTGTGCGCATTCTTTGGGATCAATACCAAAAATATTTCCGTTTGAATATACTGATACAGGATGATCATTTTTGTTTAGCCCCCAGCGTGCAATATCAAACTGATGAGGCCCCTGGTTGCCGGTATCGCCATTGCCGGTATTCCAGAACCAGTGCCAGTTGTAATGCACTTTCTTTTCATTATAAGGGAACATAGCCGCCGGGCCAACCCAACGATCAAAATGCAGGCTTGCAGGAGGTGTGCCATCAGGCGCAATACCAAATGAATCGCGTGGTTTGATACAAAGCCCTCTTGCCATAAATACATCACCAATACCGCCATCATGCAAAAACTTCATTGCTTCCATTACGTTGGCAATAGAGCGGTTTTGAAAGCCTACCTGCACACGCCTGTTATATTTGCGTGCAGCTTCAATCATCTTTTTACCTTCCCAAAAGTCATGGGAGGCAGGTTTTTCGCAGTACACATGTTTGCCTGCCTGGCAGGCCCATATCGTGCCCAGCGCATGCCAGTGGTTTGGCATTGCTATAGATACGGCATCAATTTCTTTATCATCAAAAACTTTGCGCATATCCCATTCCGTTACCGGCTTTTCTCCTGTTTTATCAAAAACTGTTTTTGCTCTCGATTCAAACCATTGCTCATCCGCATCGCAAAGGGTTTTTAATTTTACATTCCTGCTTGTTTTTAAGGCGCACCATTTATCAATATGCGTTTGCCCCTGCCCGTGAATACCTAATACAGCAAGTGTAACACGTTCATTAGCGCCCATGATATTGCCGTAAGATTTAGCGCTGAAGCCCAGTCCGCCAATAGCAATACCGGCGCCGGCCAGTGTGGTTTTCTTTATAAAGTCTCTCCGTGAATTGTTTTGATCTTCCATATATTAATGTATGTTTTTTGTGTGCAAAAAATCGTTATTAATATGTATGGTTTATAGTTTGTGGTTTGTGTTTATGGTTTTCAAACTCCAAACAACAAACCATAAACAACAAACTAAATATCCGAAACCATCTTATTAAACACTTCCAACTGCTCTTTCATAGCGGCTACCCTGTCTGCTGGTTCGGTTCTCGCTTCCAGTAAAATCCAGCCTTTATAATTAATGTCTCTAAATAAATTCATCAGTTGCCGGTAAGGATAATTACCTATGTTTAACTCACGAACATGCACCGTATCTCCAAACCATTTTTTTACAGAGCTGAAATTAGCTTCCAGCCCCGGAGCAAGCAGATCTTCATCATTACAGTTCCAGCAAATTTTTACATTTGGTTCGGTTACCTGGTCAAATATAGCTTTCATATTTGGTAATTCCTGTGTACGCCTGCCATGTACCTCAACTCTTACCAGCTGCCCGAGGTTTCGCGCAAATTTGCCTACTTCGTTAAAGGAAGCAGCTATCTGGGCAATTGTTTTTTCTTTGGGCACAGCATCCGGCAGATCGTTCGGTTTTATTTTAATGCCTGATGCGCCAATGTCTTTGCAAAGCTGAATATATGTCTTAGTGTCTTCAATATTTTTTTTCAGCACTGCGGCGTCAGGACTATGATATTCGAAATTAGAACCATAGCCAAGGCAGGTAACTCTGCTGTCTGCAAACCGCTTCTTCACATCTTCTCTTTCTTTATTTGATAAATTGCTTTCTACTTTATGCGCATGCTGCGTGCGCAGCTCAACTGCAAGCAATCCTGTTTTTTCGCAATTGGCTATAAGCGTTGGTAAATCCCAATCTTTGCCCCATTGGTAGGTTACCAAGCCAAAGCGCATACCTGCAGGAGCTGCTGAATAACTGCTTAATATTTCTGATGTTGATATGCCTATTCCGGCTAAAGTGAGCTGTTGTAAAAAATCACGACGGGATAATTGATTCATATGGCTGATTCTTGTAAATAGTGAATATTTAAAGAGTTAGCATTACAGTAATAGGTTATACGGCTAAAGTTAATGATATATAGGAGATGGAAAGCACCTGATTATACTTTTTCTGCCGATAAAATTTCTCTTTTTCCCGGCGGGCCCGGTAGCTTTTTTACGGTAAACCCTGTTGATATCATTGCCCTCCTCACATCTCCCTTGCTGCAATAGGTAAGTAATCTGCCCTTTGTTTTCAGGCATATAAACATTTTCCGGAATATTTCTTCCGTCCATAATTCAGGTTGGGCTGCTGCCGCAAAGGCGTCAAAATACACCAGGTGAAACTGCGGAGCAGATTGAAATTGCTGTACGGTTCGGTTTATCTTATGTAATGCAAAAAGAGGAGAAATAGTAACCAGCTGCTCCCAGATGCAGGAATGCATTTGCATAAAGTATTTTCTAACCCGGACTTGTTTAATTGTTTACAATAGTTTAATGAGGCAGCCTGGTCAACAGATAAGGGATATGGTTCTATGGCAGTATAACATATGTTTTTTTCTCCGGCTTCCGCAAGTGTAAGTATTGCGTTTAACCCGCTCCCAAAACCTATTTCAAGGATATTAATAGTTGATTGATGTATAGCGTGAAGTCCCGCCTGAATAAATATATGTTTTGATTCCTGTATGGCGCCATGTACAGAATGATAAGTAACGTTCATCTCCGGAATAGAAATGGTATGTGAACCATCCTGAGTAACAATGATTTTCCTTTTCATCAAAATCAATACTTATTTTAGCAATTGCTAAGCGCAGTTTTATGCATTATATCAATCATCTATCGAAAGATAAAAAATTAAATAAATTATTAGAGGGTAAATCGCATAAATTAGTAAAACGGAAAAATAT
This sequence comes from Agriterribacter sp., assembly GCA_047601125.1. Lineage (GTDB taxonomy): Bacteria > Bacteroidota > Bacteroidia > Chitinophagales > Chitinophagaceae > Agriterribacter. The sequence goes on from JASGJY010000001.1 coordinate 472,327, forward strand.
CTGCATCTACCTCTGCGCATCTATCATGAGCCAGCAATTATCAACCAAAGTGGCTGATGTAATATACCGGCGGTTTCTTGGTTTGTACAATGGTGAAGCGCCAACCGCTCAGCAAATACTTGATACAGCACCTGAGACATTGCGCGGCATCGGGCTTTCAAACGCTAAAGTGAGCTATGTAAAAAATGTAGCGCAGTTTGAGCTGGAACAGGGCATGGATTTTAAGAAGTTGAGTAAAATGGATAATGAAGCGGTGATCGCATACCTTACCACGATAAAAGGCGTGGGAAGGTGGACTGTGGAAATGCTTTTAATGTTTGCTTTGGGCAGGGAAGATGTATTTTCTATTGATGACCTGGGCATACAGAACGCGATGATAAACCTGTATAAATTGGACAGAGCGGATAAAAAGAAACTCAGGGAATCATTATTAAAAATATCAAACCGCTGGAGCCCTTACAGAACTTATGCCTGCCTGCATTTATGGAGGTGGAAGGATAATGCGCCGAATGTGAAAAGTAAGAAATAATAAACCGGAGGATTTGAAATTTGAGATCTGAAATTGTATAAAACGTTCCGGAGAAACTGCATCCCTGAACCAGGTAATGGTTCTGTCAAATCTCAAATTCCATTCTCTATTGTAAGGATAACGGGTTTATCATCCGTTATAACAATAGTATGCTCATGCTGGGCTACAAAGCCGCCCCTGTTACCGGTGAGCGTCCATCCGTCAGTGCCGGTTTCTGCCAGGGTAGAGCTGGTAGAGATAAATGTTTCAATGGCTATCACCGAATTTTTCCTGAATCTTGTATAATTGGAGCGGTCGCAAAAATTAGCTATCTCTTCAGGCGCTTCATGAAGGCTTCTGCCAATACCGTGCCCCGTGAGATTTTTGATAACCCTGAATCCTGATTTTTTAGCCTGTGTTTCAATGAATAACCCTATTTCCGATATGCGAACGCCGCCTTTGATTTTGTTGATGGAAGATTGTAAAATCTGTTTAGAAGTATTGATGAGCTTTTCAAATCCGTAAATATCATTTCCGATAATGAATGAACCGCCATTGTCAGACCAGAAGCCATCCAGTTCTGCAGATACATCAATATTAATGAGGTCGCCCTCTTTTAAAATTTTTTCAGCAGAAGGCACGCCATGGGCAATTTCATTATTAACACTTATGCATGTCCATCCCGGGAAATTGTATGTTGACCTGGGAGCTGATTTTGCGCCATTCTGCTGAAGTAGTTTACCGCCAAATTCATCAAGCTCAAGAGTGCTCATGCCTGGTTTTGCATACTCCCGCATTGCTTTAAGTGTGTTGGCAACAACTTCACTTATTTTTTTCATTCCTTCCAGTTCTGCCGCTGTAGTGATTGACATATTTATGTGTTTATGCGCAAAGGTAGAGGAAAAAGGGAGGATAAGTGGTGAGGGGTAAGAGTTACAGGTTGCAGGTATGCTACGGCTGATAGCCCAATGCTCATAGCTCACCGCGGTATGCTTAGGGAATAAAAAGAAGAAACAGCAAAATGGGTTTAGGGTTAAAAAAAGTTCAGGGGCTTTTGCTGTTTCTTTATTCAAACACAACAATAAACAACTTCCGGGGTTAGGGATCAGAGATCGGGGGCTGGTGTCGATCAAATCAGCGATACAAAGAAACGACACTATTACATCCTGAAAAATAGTACGCGTTATTATTGTTTTGTAATGGATAATACTACAAGGCCCGAAAAAATACTAAAGAAAGGACATGGAAAAAAGGCTATATTTCTATTACTATATCATATTTATCAAGCAGGCCCGGTAAGCCCTGCAGGGAAAACTTCGCCTTTTTTAATTTATTTATTTCCGGGTTGATGCTATAATTATATGCCGTTCTGAAATCTGTTTTTTCAAGAATGGTGTTTTCAAATTTTGTTCCTGTAAGATCACATCTTTCAAAAACAGCGCTGGTAAGATCAGCCAGCGTAAAATTTACCTCGGCAATTGTGCAACTGTCAAACCTTGTATGCTTCATTTTTCGCCGGGCAAATGACGAAAAATTTAATACGCAATTTTCGAATCCTGCCTCAAAAAGAAAATCATCACAATCATCAAAAAGTAACCCCATCATTTTGCAATCTTTAAAGATGATATTCCTAAATGCAGTTTTTTGAAGTTTTGCATTGCTGATATTACAAGTGGTAAACCGGCAATCCATAAAATGGGTGGAGGATAAATCAGTATTTGCAAGATCGCATCCAGTAAAAATGCAATTATCATAAGTAGTATAACCGGGTTTAATATCAGCTATGTTTTTGCTGTTAAAATCCCGGTCTTCTATATAAATTCTTTCCATGCAGTTGCTAATATCTTTAATATGCTTAAACCGGTAATGCTTTTCTCATGCATACGCTGTTCTGTATATTTTTGTATTGCCCAAAATTTTCTATCTGTATATACCCCGCTTTCTGGTATAAGCGGATTGCTTCGGGTTGCCGCTTACCCGTTTCAAGAACACATGCTGTATAATGCAATTCCTTTGCCCATTGTTCAAGTTGATTCACAATAAATGATCCAACAGATCTTCCACGATATTCCGGTAATACATACATTCTTTTTATTTCAACAGAAGAATCATTATACTTCTTAAAAGCTCCGCAGCCAATGGGCTTTCCTTCAGCATAACAAACGATGGCATTACGGATCATATCAATTTTATTGAACTGGTTATAAAATGCATGATCAGCTCCATCCCTTATTGCAAGATCTTTATCCAGCAATGTAACCAGGTTTTTAAAATCAATATCGCCTGAATTTGTTCTTTTAAAAGTTGTCATAATAGTATATGTTTTCTATTTAAGCCAGGTGCATCTTCCGGATTACATAGCTTTAATAGAAAGTTGTCGGAATAAAATTACAGAAACTCATTTTTAAAACCTTAGTAATACAATAGTTTATACAGCAAACCTTGTTGGTTTATTCTGGCAGATATTTAAACCTCGGTTCGCCTATCATTGAACCAGAATATAATAATGTAATAAGGTTAGTTTAGGTTTCAGGGTTTTGTTACCAGGGTCATAAGGTTTAATATGCTTTATAAAGAAATATCTCCTGGTTGAAAATGAGGAAGGAGGTGTATATGTTTTCGCAATACATTAATTTGCTGGCTAATAAAACGTTGTCACGTATCAGATACAGCAGGTGTAGATGCTTGCTTTGGTTAGCATCACAAGCCGTAATAATATATGTTGAATACCAGTACTAATGTTCAGCTATTGTACAATGCCGAACATTATACTACAGTTTCATACCGGACTGAGTAAGCATTTGTGTTCTGTACAACTGAAAAATACAAGCTATGAAATCTGGAATATCCCTGACGTGGTGGATGCATTTTTGCCTTTGGTGAATGTTTGCAAATGATAGTTTAAGATATGCTGCCTGCATATGCTGCCGGGGCAGGGTTTTTAGATGCAATGGTATTTTTTTCCCGCTGCTTTTTTACCATCAGCCACCAGCAGGCAAACGTAGATGCGGATACCAGTATCCAGAAAGTATCGATCAATAAAATATCATGGTAATGATTGGTATAGCTCACCCATGGCCAATTGCCTGTAACAATACCATTTACAACAGGTATACATATTCCTGTAAGCGTGCCTGCGAGTAAACTGTCTCGGCAGATTTTATAAATGTCTTTTTGAAATAAAAAGGCAACACTTACTGCCAGCCAGCTCCAGAAATAGAATGAATAAATAAAATGTTGCCCGCCATAAGGATTGAGCTTAACCGCAATAAATGTTGCGGCTGTTACAGGAAACATTCCAAGGCAAACAGAGAGATATATCCTGGTAAGCCACATATTGAATTTTCTTTTCCGTAGAGAAACGTTATTTTTTTCTCTTGCCACAAGCCATATTAAAACGCCTGATATAATTACAATGCAGCTGCAAATACCTAACAGGAAGTACATGATCTTTGTGGCATAACCTCCATAGTCGCCAAAGTGGAGTACATATACCGCGTTGTCTGCTATCTCACTATAGGTAGATGGCCGCGCAGGGTCTTTTTCTTTAATAATATTCCCGCTTGCCACATCAAAAACCAGCTCACCACTGCTGGTAAATTTTTTTGAAGGAGGGATTAAACCACCAATATGCACCTGCATGCTCGAATCTCCGTAATTTAATACCTCAACATGGTTGATCGTAGCTGCTGTCCATTTTTGTCTCGCGCTGTCAACAAAATGATTGAGATCTGGTTTAACAGTTATTTTTCCTTTCATTGCCAGCTCATGGCTGCCATAGCCTAATTCAGCGTATAGAGAATCTTCCTTTCCTCCATATTGCAAAGCGATGGTAGGTTTTGAAAATAAAGGATAGCTTATTAAAAAATAAGTGCCGGTAACAGCAAATACAAAAAGAAAAGGAAATGTGATTACGCCTAATGCCGTGTGCAGATCAGTCCATACGGTTTTCAATTTTTCCCAGGGGCGGAACAGGTAAAAGTTAGAAACGATCTTCTGCCAGTGAACCAATAACCCTGTGAATAATGCGAATAAGAATATAAAAGCCACTGCTCCGGCGATATAGTATCCTAAAGGAAATCCGAATTTAGCTATCTGGTTTACCTGTGCCAGGAAGTGCAGGCGGTATAAAAACTCACCAAGATCATATGATTTTTCAAAACTGACCGTTTCAAAAGTTTTGGGGTCAAGATAAAAAAATCCCCCTGCAGCTTTATTATTTACAGTATCCTTTGATTCGGATACATATACATTGATCTTGCTGGCATGAGGAGGTACGTATACGGATACTTCACGCCCATAGAGGTTGTATTTCTTTCCAACAGAGTCAATCACTTTGTTATAGTCGAGTGATCTTTTAGCTTCGATGTTATCAGGAGCGTTTTTTTGCCAGGCAGAAATTTCGTTCTTAAAAAATGAAAGAGAACCTGCAAAAAATATAACAAACAATACCGCGGTTATAATAATACCACTGATGGTGTGTGTATGGAAATATATATTGTAATTACGAAGGTTCATTATGCGGTTCTATTTATTAATAAATTGATAAAGGAAAGGAGAGAATAAGAGGGCACTTGCCAACAGGTACCATCCCCATATTTTCCAGCCGTTTTTAGCAAGAAAAGCAATGATCATTAATGTGGCCCACATGATGTAAACTGAAAAATGCATGGTTATATGCACATCTTTTTTAGGTAAAAAAAACATAAGCAACTGGTGAAAAGCCGTGCTAACCACATAACCGCCAATAAATGCGGCGGTAATTTTTAAAGTGCGTTGTAACGGTGATGCAGTAAGATATTTTTTATTTGCAGGCATATAATTATGAAAATAAAAATTCCAGTAAAAAGCTTGCCATTACCAATACCACAATATGTTTAATGCGTAGATAATGAAACGGAGCGATAGTAATGATTAAACCGGCGGCCGCCATCAGCAACAGGAAAGCCGTAAAGGTTCCTACGCCAAATCCATCTTTTAAAGGCAATAATATAAATGGTATTACAATCAATAAAACGCCCAATGGTTTTGTTACAGATATATTTTGTTGCAGCCATTTTTCAAAAGCTCCCTTTACAGAAAGCTTTGCTTTTTTAGAAGTATTATACAACATAAAAAATCCCAGGAAGCAGCAGAGCATGGAAATGGTATATATCATCAGCAGGTTTATAATTAATATGTAAAAGAAAATATACCTGAACGGAGTTTTGTCATGCAAATGTCAGTTTCCCTATTTCGTAAAGTTGTTTCCTGATTGCGGAAAGACTCAGGAAAGTTGCATTCTTAAATGTCCGGCAGGCATCTTCTTATTGCTCTTTTTCTTTTTGCCCCACCACACAAAAAAGCCTGTTACAGGCAGGCTCGCACAAATAAGGCTTGCTAAAAAGTATAAAATTTTTGTGGTTATTCCACCGGTTTCACCAACGTGCAGACCGTAATTCATCCTTCTTATCCAGTCGGCTTTACCTATATCTTTTATTCGTGGGTTAGAAGCCGGAAGCTGTTCCAGTGTATATTGATCAAGATATACATCCCGCCATGTGCCCATATACATATCTACGCACACATAAATTGCTTCCGAAGGTTCATCCGGAAAATGGATGATGATCTGGTCTTTATTATGCTCTCCGATTTCAGTCATGCCTTTATGCCAGGCCTTATCAACCTGGTTAAACATTACAGTATTTGAAGCAAGTGTAGTATCTGATACCGCTTTAACTCTTGGTTTTACCTGTCCGCCGGCAAGGCTGAACACAGCTTTATTAAACCAGGAAAAACCCATCATGAGCCCGGTAAATGCAACGATTGCCGCAACAATAAGGGAATAAAATCCAAGTACATTATGCAGATCATAATTCAATCTTTTAAATCTTGCTTTCCACCTGATGGTAAAACTTTGTTGTGTGCCTTTTTTATTCCATCTTTTGGGCCACCATAAAATAATGCCGGTAACCAGTAAAATAAAAAATACCAGTGTTGCCCAACTTACAATTGCTCTCCCAACTTCATGGGGCAGCCATAAGTATAAATGCCCTTCTTCTATAAAATGAAAAAAATCTTCGTGGTCAACCACAGCAAGTATTTCGGCAGAATACGGATTTATATATAGCATCGAATCGCCTCCGAGTGATAAATGAGCGGAACGGTTTTCACCATGATACCATATAGAATGAACCTCATTTTGAGGGAATGCTTTTTTTACTGCGTCATGTATTTGTGAGGGCGGCAGGTATGTTGCACCTTTAACCCTTTCAGCATGAAGCCAGGGAGATGTGAAGCTTTTAATTTCCTGTTCAAATACAAGTATACAACCGGTAAGGCTTACAACAACTACAATGATGCCAGATACTAATCCTAACCATAAATGCAACCAGGCGTTGATCTTTTTCAGCATGTTCTCCGGTTTAAAGAAAAGAGGATAAAAAAATATCGGTTAGCAGAATGAACTGCTAACCGACAGGAATTTAAAATCAACTATTTTACTTTTTCAAGTCGTAGTATATAGTTGATGCCACCTATGAATTCAGCGCCTGATTTTAATGCATCGGTAGCAGGGTTATACTCCCATATATAATCTTTGTCAGCACTATTTACAGCAATATATGCTTTATCGTCTTCTATTATAACGGCCTGTACCATTCTTTCACCTTTATCAGCAGGAAGGGCAAGCGTTTTGATAAAACTACCGTTTTTAGTATCTACTACTGTAAAAGAATGATCCGCATCAATAGACTCTCCTGCCACTCTGGTGCGAATAATAGCTTTACCATTACCTATATACCACATAGCTGCGCCTTTACCACCGGATGTTTTAGAAGAAAGATCAAAATAGTAAGATCCGTCTAATTCAGTTTCACCACTTTTAATGCGGTAAATAGCAGAAGGAGAGGTGTAGTCGTAATTGTAAACAGGATCTGTTACAAAATAAATATCATTGTTTTCGTCAACAAAAGAAGCTCTTGCATATACTGTGGGTCCGCCCGGAGTAGTTGAACGAGTATCAGTGATAGTGTTATTAAGCGTCATATCCGGGTAGTTAACAACCGCAATGTTGAACTCAGGGTTTACCGGCATATTGGGATACAGGCTCCAGTCGTCAGAAACGGTTTGATAACCAATATATAATTTTCCTGAGCGGTATTCTGCAAAGCCAATACTGTAATTTGAAAATCCATCGGGGAAGGCTTTCAGTTCAAGCTTTCCATTGGTTACAGTCATATCCTTTACTTTTACAATAGTATACCTGCCTTCATTTACTTCTTCATCACCGGCGCCGGTTCCAAAAACAACTAATGTTTCATCATCTACCCACACATAAGAGCTCCAGTCAAGCCAGGTATAAGGTATTTCTTTATCTACTACAACAGCATTGTTCTCCACATGATATTTACCAAAACGGCCGCTGCCTGCATTGGCGTGATAATAATAACCATCTTTCTGCAAAATATCCTGGGCATATACCTTACCGGTCATTTCAGCTCCGCTGCCCTGTATTGTAACAGTGCCTTCTGTAAGAGATGGAATATCTGCTATATAATAAGCAATATTTGGCCAGGCACCTACTGCAACTATAGCGGAATACTGGTGATCTTGTTCCGGAGTTGGATCAGGTGTGCTGTTATTATCCTTCTTGCATCCGTTAAGCGCTACCAGCACAGAAACAGCAAACAGGAGTTTTGAAATGGAATAAAACGGCTTCATTTTAATAGTTTATTTTTTAGTAATAATTAATTGACTAGTGTAAAAAATATCTGAATTTCATAGAGAAAGCTCTGCCCGGTTTCTGCAATCTGAAATTATCAAATGCGAGCCCGTCTGTAATATTCCTGCACTCTGCCGAAATATTATATTTCCCATTACGCAGGGAGTATGTTAATGTGGCATTATGTACCATTTGATCTGGTATATCAGATTTTCCGTTAGCACTTCCAAACGCTTCCCAGGTAAGATAGAACCAGTGTACATACTGTGTATACCAGTTAAATTGTAGTCTTGTATTTTTTCCCAGCAAATTATTTTTGCCAATACCAAAACCAGCATTGCCAAACAGCCAGGGCTGGTTGGGTATTTTATTCAAATAGGTTGCTTCGGGAACATTGGATTGCGTGCCGCTGAACTTCGTAGTATTTACAGCATTCTGGTAAGTAAGATTTACATTAAATGATAACAAAGCTGCGTAATCATAACGCAACTCTGCTTCCAAACCGGTAATTCTTACACTTGATTTATTTTCATTTTTCAGTGCTTTGGATCTTTGATCGGGAACGGGGTAGATGAAGTCAACTGCATTCCTGTAAAATCCTGAGGCTTCAATATAAAACCTATGCTTTTCTTTTATTGCTTTCCCATAATACATACCCAGGTTAAAATTGTCACTATGCTCTGGTCTTAAATCAGAATTAGGTTGTACATTCAATCCATCGCCAAATACTTCATCAACCTCCTGCAGGCGGAATGCTTTTTCGTAAGACAGTTTCACACCCAACTCCGGTAGTATTTTATACCTGGTAGCTATTCCATATCCGTAATTAGGCTGACTGTGGCTAAAAGAGGTATATTCATTATTAACCCATTTATTAGTGGTAAGATTTAATCCATAATATTTACCAAAAAAAGTATTCACCCATCTCTTGTCAAAAAACTCCTGCTGATATGCCAAACCTGCTATTTGTTTTGCAAGAATTCCAGGTTGAGCATCTTCCGATGTCACAAGCTCATTATAGCTTTCATTCTTAACCCTGTCATAAGTATAATTAAAGTTGACAGAATGTTGTTCGTTGATAGCATAACTTAGGTTTGCGCGGGCAAAAGTTTTAGGGCGGCTCATGTGGGAAAGGCTTTTAATGGAATTCATTTCAGAGGCTGATTTGGTTGTCCATGTTCCATCCCAGTAATATTGCCTGTATAAGGTATCTGCAGTTAAATAGTTATCCTTAGAGAGGGAAGCGAAAAGGTTCAGGTTAAGCCCGTTTATAAACAAATTATCTTTCTTATACCTTACTGAGCTGCTGATAGCGTCGGTTTTTCGGGTTACATTGCCATATACAATAGTTTGTTCAAAGCCAGTTTGCAGATCCTGCTTTCCTTTTGAATAACCTACACCGATAAATAAGGCATCAGCCCATTTTTTTTCTACTAACCCCAACTCAATTTGACCCATAGCTGATTGATACTGGTCGTGAAAACGTTTTGCATCTGTTTTTACAAAAACAGCGCCGTTCAGGTCTGTGATCTGGTTATTAACTCTTGTACCACCTTCCAGTATCTCTACATCCTTCATTTTATAATTGTTATCAGAATAATTGAAGAACGCAGTTCCTTTCACAATTAAACCTGTTTTTAAGTGTGTATACTGGCCGGTGAATGAAGCGCGATGTGTGTTGAAAGAACCATAACTATAGCTCGCATCAAGGTAATTGGTTTGTTTTTGTGAGGTGATAATATTGATGGCGCCGCCCATAGCGTCTGATCCGAGATGAACAGGAACAACGCCTTTATATACTTCTATTCTTTCAGATAAATTAACGGGAATATTGTTAAGAGACATCGCGCTGCCAAGTACTTCAACCGGCACGCCATCTATAAAATATTTTACTGATTTACCGGATAATCCGTTAATAGAAAAATTAAAATTAGAACCCAAACCGCCCTGCTCACGTATACGCACACCTGTAGTGAGATTTAATACCTGGTTAATATCGGCAGTTGTATTGGCAAACTGTTTTGTTTCTACCACATTTACAGAAAAGCCGGAAGCTTTAACTTCTTTTGCTTTATTAACGGCTACTATCTGCACATCTTTTAATTGCCCGCCTTCTTTTACAAGTGTAAATGATAAGGTAGGGTTTTGCGCGGCATTTACAACTATTTCCTGGGTAAGATAGCCTGTGTACGATACAACAAGCGTAACCTTAACTGCTTTTAATCCTGTAAATTCAAAATATCCTTTATTGTCTGTTACAATGCCCTTAGTTGTTCCCTTAATTAATATTGTGGCATCAGCTACAGGTCCATTATCATCTTTAACGTATCCGCTGATTTTTGATGAACTCTGCGTGTTCCCGGAAAATGGTAAACTATACAAACAAATAAGCGTAAAAAATATGCGTATAACCATTGTTTTAGTGTTGCCGTTTATATTGCCTGGCAGGCGAAATAATTAACACGGGCTTAACCCGATTAATCGGCCGCAAAAGTAGCTGTACCGGAAAACGTTGATTTACGCAAAACGGAAAATTATTGTAATTGCATTTTTTGACAAAATTATGACATGATATTAGCGGATACTACTTGCATATAGTGTATCAATATAATTTCACTGTATATTCCACTGCTTTTTTTAGTTTAATTGTATCTGATAAGTACCCATTTGCCGGGCTGCGCACATAATCCAGGTAGTTTTGCATAGAAGGTTGATATCCTTCTATATCATCAATAATAATTACAGCGCCCTTTTTAAGTTTGGCCTCAACCAGTTTAAAAACCGGGAATACAAGATCCGGCCATCCATCAAGCAGTATAAGATCAAATGAAGTTTGATTATTTTTTAATGTTTCCCTGGCATCACCTTCCAATATATCAACATATTCAGTTAATCCCGCATCATCTAAATTTTTTCTTGCCGCTTTTACTTTGTGAGAAAGGTATTCAGTGCTGATTACTTTCCCGCCGTTTTCTGCAGCGGCTTTGGCAAGATAAATTGTTGAAATGCCGTAAGAGGTTCCAAATTCCAGGATGTGCCTGGCATTTAACGCTCTTGCCTGCAGGTATATAAATGCACCCTGTGCAGGGTGAATAGGAATATATTTATCATCAAAATAAGCCTGGTGCTCTGATTTCCAGTCAATGCCTTTGCCAAGCAGTTTAAAAACCTGCGGTAAAAAATGGATAATCATTTTCGGAAACTGCTTTAAAGCAGCTTTATATAATTTAATGAGAACATCAGATGCTTTAGGATCATTAAGAACGGCAAATAATTCAGGAGTGACTTTAGGCATTATACTGAACTGATTTTTTTATTTATGATTATTAAAAATAGCATACGCTTAATGCGTTTGAATTACATAAAAAGGAAAGAATGTTTCGAGAAAGGGAAAGAATAGTTGCAGGTTAAAAGTTGCAGGACACCCGCAAATATTCAAAACGTAAATACATTAATAAAATCAAACCTGAAAGGCTGATATTATTGTTGGAAAGGCAGATTAATAAACTAAAATCCCGAAGGGTAGTCATAATATTTATGTCACCTCTTCGGGATATCTTCAAAAATTTAATGAACCTTCTATATCATAATATTCAGGTTCGAGCACCTGTGATGGTATGCTAATACTTGTGCAACCTTGCTTCTTCAAGATCGAGATTATTCTCCATTATCCTGATCACTTCATCATCATATTTATGTTCCAGCCTGAAGCGGTTTAAGCCTTCCCTGCGCAATGCTACCAGTTCAAGCATTATTTTCCGTTGTAATCCACGAAGTGTGCTTAAGTTTTCTTTTTTGCCTTCCTCACTCAGGCTGTCTTCAACGGCGGTAATGTTGCTTACCAGCAGTTCTTTTATATGCGCGATGGTTTCGTATTGCTCCATTTCATACATATATTTCGAGTCGAGGTACTCTATCTGTTTTTTACCCAGCGCAAGCCTTATGGCCTCCATTTGCTCTTCTTCCGGAATATGCTCATCAATTTCTTCAACCTTCAGCAGCTTAATAAACCATGGCAGGGTAAGCCCCTGGAAAACGAGTGTTACCAGTATTACTACAAACGTAATAAATAGTATAAGGTTACGGTGCGGAAACTCATTACCGTTTTTTAATGCTAATGGAATAGCCAGTGCAGATGCAAGAGAAACCACTCCACGCATTCCTGCCCAGCCAATAATGAACGGGAGTTTTGTGCCCGGGCTTTTTTCTTTTTCACGAAGGTTAGGGCTCAGCCACCTGGGCAGAAAAGCGGAAATATATACCAATACAATCCTTATTACAATTACCATTAAACTGATCAGCAGTGCGTAGTATATAGATTCTTTTAATGAGTATTCTCCCAATCCATTGATGATTACCGGCAGTTCCAATCCAATTAATATAAACACAAACCCGTTCAGCAAAAAGCCCACTGTTGCCCATACTTCTTTGGTTTGCATGCGGGTGTTAAAATTCAGGAAGTCGTTTGAGCGGAAAGAGAGAAATAAGCCTCCGCTTACTACAGATAACACGCCAGACCAGTGAAACTGTTCTGCCACCACGTACATCAGGTAAGGCGCGATGAGTGTCATTGGCGTTGTAATGCTTGATGCTTTAACCCAATAGCGCAGCACCAGGTAAAGAACATGCGCTATTACCAGTCCCACAAAAACACCCATTACGGATAATACCATAAAATCAACCGCGGCTTTTTGAAATACAAACTCCCCCGAAAGAACAGCCGCAATTGCAAAGCGTAAAATGGTGAGAGAGGCAGCGTCGTTTACCAGGCTTTCTCCCTCCAGTATGGTAAGTCCGCGTTTAGGTACCTGCATACCCTTTAATACAGAAGTAGCAGCAACCGCGTCGGGAGGTGAAATAATGCCCCCCAGTAAAAAGCCCAGTGCAAGCGTGAAGCCCGGAATAATGTGTATGGAAAAATAAGCTATCGCCGCAGAGGTAGCTATTACAAGTCCAAATCCTAATAATAATATGGAGCGCCGCCATTTTAATAGCTGGCTCCATGAGGAATACCAGGCCGCTTCAAATAAAAGCGGTGGCAGGAAAATCAGGAACACAAGATCAGGATCAATTTTTACCTCCGGTATGCCCGGAATAAAACTGATCATCAATCCTCCAATAACTAAAAATATGGGGTAAGAAATTTTTAAACGCTGGCTTAACATATACAGTAAAGCCATTATAAAAAACAAAGCCAGTATAAGCAGTAGTGTGTGATGGATCAAAACAAAAAATTTACTTTAAGGTTTATTTTAATTTGAATTCGGCTAAAGATAGGGAATTTGAAAAAAAATATTGCTGGCATTCCTTTTAAAAAATATTATGTTACATAATTTGATTTATCTATCATTGAGATGAAAACAGCTATAGCATATAGCACACCACATGAACCCCGGCTCCAATACTGATCATATTATTGAACAATTCCGCAGGGAAGATGATGGCGCTACCCGGTATATATACAACAGCTTTTATCGCTCCTTATGTTATTATGCCCAAAGCATATTGCACAATAAACAGGAAGCAGAAGATATAGTAGTGGATGTTTTTGTGAAATTACTGCATAAACGAAACGATTTTTATGATATTAAAGACATCAAATCTTTTTTATACACCGCTACCCGCAATGCCTGTATCGATTTTTTAAGAAAACAAAAGAGGCACGGGCACTCACATAATGAAATAGCATATTTGACTAAGCCTGCTGTATTTTCTGATGATATTGATATTGTGAATGCTGAAGTGCTGGCAACACTTTACCAGGAAATAGAAAACCTGCCAACACAGTGCGGCGCGGTTTTTAAACTATTATTCTTTCAGCGGCTCACTACTGAAGAGGCTGCAGCGCAGCTTAATATTTCATCCAAAACAGTGTTGAATCAAAAAGGAAAGGCAATACAATTATTGCGAAAAGCTTTTTTACAAAAAGGGATGTTGTTGTTGCTCTAAGATTTAAACATTTATCATTCAATGCCATTTCGTTAAGCATAGGAATCATCATAGAAATTTTAATAGTCAGCAATACGGGAAATTATCGGACTGTTACCAGTGCCCAACTATTTCTTGTAAACTATTATTTTTTTTATTTTATAGAATCTTTCTCTAAAGTCAAACCTGATTTCACCGTCATAGTTGTCTTTCTTCTTTTGGGATTTCCATTTTTGCCATTTCAACATCTTCTTTTCAGCATCAGTTAATGTAAAATCAACATTTCTTTGGGCAGAAAAAATATAATAAACTGAAATGTATCCTCCGTGATATTTCATTTGTACAGCATAAAAATTATGCTTTATCCTGTTTGATGTGTCTTTTTCGAGTAGTTTGGTAAGATTAATATTTCCCTCCCTATTTGTGAATACATATTCACGAATCAAACTGGCAAGGAGCAACACATCTTTATTGTTTTCAGCAATAGTGTTTGCAGTGTAAATTTTTTTATTGGTATTGCAGCCAGGGATTATAAATATTAAGATTACAAAAAAAATCGCATCGGCTGATGGTATTTATTGGTTTACATTTCATCCCTAATCCAGCACTACTTCACTCACAAATACCCAGCCCGGTTGACCTTTTCCGCCATGCCACTCGGGAATAGTGCGAAGGTGCTTAGCTGTGATTTTTAGGCATTGAACTTCGGTTGCCGGAAATGCAATTTGTAACTGCAAATGTTCGGAAAGCTCACCTTTGTTTGCATGGGGTGGTTGTATTTTGCCGAGTAGTTTCAGGTGGTCTTTATCAGCTCCTCCCCATACTTCCACTGCTTCAGGCGGGAATATATAGCGCCCTAAATTTTTTGCCGCTATTACAGTAGCAGATTTAATTGTGGCAGGTTTATTAAAGAGAAGGTAGTATTCCGCGTCATCTTTCTGGTAGCCATACCAATCGCCGTTGGCAACATTATCAAAGCTGCCAAACTCGCCATCGGTTAATGCTTTTTCGGAAGTTGGTTTAAACCTTGCGTCGGTTTGAGTGATCAGTGTAACCGAATCCGGTTTCATACCCCTGTGTATAAAAGAAGATTGCGTTGTGCCGCTGCCATACCATCCCGGTTTAAATGCCCTGGCCTTTATGGTAGTATTTTTTGTAATGGCAAATGGCGCTGCATATACAGGGCTGTTCACACTATCCGGCTCGCTGCCATCAGTTGTGTATCTTATTTCCACACCTTTAAACGGATGTTTGATCTCTGCTTCAATATCTTTCTCAAAAATGCCTGCTGCAGGTTTTATTACAGGAGCGCTCAATGCCATCATTTCATCTCCTTTATCTACAAAACCACTTTCTATTACCAGCCTGGGAAATTTTGTGCGGAGTCTTTGCAATGCTGTTGTATCAATTTTTGTATCCCAGATATATACGGATGAGAGATCAGGCAGTGGTAAGATTTTCTCCAGCGCATTGGCAGTAGTTGCTGTGCCTGACAGTGCTACTTCACGCAGGCTTTTTACATTGCTTAATAACCCAATGCCATTATCTGTAATGTCAGTGTAATTCAGGTTAAGCTTTCGCAGGTTTGGCATTTGCTGAATTACTTTCATGTCATCATCCTTCACCGGCATACGCGCAAGGTTCAATTCCACTATCTGCTCTTTCAGCGGTAATAATTCTTCCAGCGATTTTGATGTGTATACATTCCTGCCATATAAATTAGCAACCAGTGCCGGGGAATTTTTACCCAGTGGAACAACAACACGGTAGTTATTGTTCACGGCGAGAATTTTCTTTTCATCAGCCGCTTCAAAACTATATACCGGCCCTGTGGAAGCAATGTTGTCTCCGCCTGGTGTGAGATAAGCTGTTGCCAGTATCCTGAATGAATCTGTTGCGGGCAGGCTGAAGACTTTCGCTTCGGTAGCAGCACCTGATCTTATCCAGTTATATAAAATAGCAGCTTCCATTTCCGTAAGCTGCGGCTTTGATGCCGGCGGCATACGCTTTTTATCTTCTGTGGGGAGATGTATGCGGTGAATAATTAAGCTGGTATCCGGATTACCCGGTATAAATAAAGCACCGCTTTTGCCCCCTGCCAGCACACTTTCCAGGTCAGATAATTTCAGCTTGCCTTTTGTGCTTGATTCACCATGACAGCTCACACATTTTTTTTCCAGTATCGGTTGAATAACATCCGCGAAAATAATTGCCTGGTCTGGTGGTACAACTTGTTGCTGACCGCCTTTTATTGGTGCCAGCACATAATCAGTGCCGTGGGTAAGATCGGCGCCCCAATGACCGGTGAAAATAATGGCGATTGCTGCAATAACGGTAAATGATCTTGTAAAAATAACATGCCCGGAGAGTTGCGGAAAATAAGAATAGAACAGGTAGCCTAATACTGCAACTATAACGCCGCCCCATTTATGCAGCTCCAGCGTTTCGCCTGCCCTGCCATCTTCAAAAGACAACAGCATTCCCATGATAGCTGTGACGGATGCTGATAATGCCGCGGTAAGCCTCAGCAAATTCAGCCATTCATCAGTGCTGCTTTTTCCATTTGGTATCCATATAGTAAAAAATGAGAGCAGTAATAATACAATAGGAAAATGCAGGAACATGGGATGCATTCTCCCGGCAACAGCCAGCCAGGCCGGTATTTCCATTATGTTTTGAAATACTAACAGGAAAAACAAAAACACCATGCTCCCGAACAATATACCTGACCCGGTCTTCGTGATTTTTCGCATTATACCCTCGTGAATTTATATGGATATACTTTGCCGGATGCCCACTGCGCTACATACAAATTGCCTTCATCATCTACGCACACATCATGCGGATGAACGAATATCTTTTCAGCCTGCGCCATAGGTTGCAGCTTGCCATCAGTGTAAACGGGTTCAGTACCTCCAATGTTTGAAACTACTTTATTGTTTTTATCGAGAATGGTTACAAAGCCTGTTTTTTCAGCCTGCAGGTTTGGTGAGCGCAGCACCGCGGCGTATAAATGATCTTTATGAATAACAGGGCGGCATACACATGCGCCGGGCAGTTCAATTACTTCAACCAGTTTCCCGTCCATCGAAAAACGTTTAAAGCAGTTTTTTGTTCTGTCGGTAATGAGGAGGGTATGTTCTTTTTGCCGCCTGTCAACAGTAATGCCATGAGCGTTGTCAAGATTTTCCGGCTTATCGCCTTTGCCGCCAAAAAAATGTTTCAGCTTTCCGTTCTCATCATAGTGCATAATGTATTGTGCGCCGTATCCGTCTGCAATATAGAAATCGCCATTTTCCAAAACGGTTGTTTCGGTTGGCACAAAAGCTTCTTTCTTTTCGTATACGCCTGTTTCTGCAGGGTAATCTATCGTTAATAATATTTTACCATCAAGCGTGGTTTTATATACCTGGTGCTTGTTGGTATCTGTAATAAAAAGATATTCTTCCTTGCCGGCGCGGTGCAATGTTAACCCGTGTGCGCCGGGAAATTCATGCCCCCAGCTTTCCAGCAGCTTTCCTTTCTTATCGTAGATGAGAATATTATTTTTTGTTTCGTTGGTAAGGAGGATGATCCTTCCCTTCCTGTCCTGCACCATCTCATGGCAATCATTTACCGGGTATTGGGCAGGATTGAGCGCTCCCCAATTGGTATTCATTTTAAAGCGCATGTTGTTGTGACCGTATACGGGATCGTTTTTACCGGCAAACATATCTTTGGCAATGGCAAACGAAGCGGTGGCTACACCGGCTTTCTGAATAAAGGCTCTTCTTTTCATAAATATTTTATTGAGTATTTTTATTTTTTTTCACGCGGCGAAAGCGGCGGTGCAGTGACCGCTACGTTTTTCTTTGCGTCGCTGCTCCTTTGCGTTCGTTGCGAGAAACTTTCCTAACCCACAAACCCACAAGGTTGCATAATACCTGATTTTTTTTCACGCCGCTACGTTTTTCTTTGCGTCGCTGCTCCTTTGCGCTCGTTGCGAGAAACTTTCCTAACCCACAAACCCACAAGGTTGCATAATATCTGATTTTTTTCACGCGGCGAAAGCGACGGTCCGGTGATGCCTGTACTTCCTCCTGCTTTTAAAAACACCTATCCAATTCTAATCACGCTTTGTCCGGCAAGAGAGTTGCACGTTGGGCTGCTTTATTACGCTATAATATCCCTCACCACATGCCCTGCTACATCCGTAAGCCGGTAACGCCTTCCCTGGAAACGATATGTCAGGCGTTCGTGATCGAAACCTAACTGGTTCAGTATCGTTGCATGAAAATCGTTTATATGTACCGGGTTCTTTACAATATTATATCCAAACTCATCTGTTTCTCCGTATACCATTCCTGGTTTTATGCCACCGCCTGCCATCCAAACAGTAAAGCAGCGCGGATGGTGATCGCGGCCATAATTATCCACACTCATTTTGCCCTGGCAATAATTGGTTCTGCCAAACTCACCGCCCCATATCACCAGCGTTTCATCTAATAATCCCCTTTGCTTTAAATCGGTAATGAGCGCAGCAGATGGCTGGTCAACATCTTTTGCCTGGCCGCGCATTTCGTTTGGCAGGTTACCATGCTGATCCCAACCCTGGTGATATAGCTGAATAAAGCGCACACCATTTTCAGATAATTTACGTGCCAGCAAACAATTGGCAGCATAAGTGCCCGGCACCAAACATTCAGGGCCGTATAGTTTTACAATATCATCTGACTCTTTGGATACATCCATAATTTCAGGCACCGCGGTTTGCATACGGTATGCCATTTCATATTGCTGTATTCTTGTTGCTATTTCAGGATCACCAAATTCCTTCAGCTGCATTTCATTCAGCGCGGCAACCTTATCCAGCATCTTGCGGCGGTTTGCCCTGTCCATACCATCAGGATCCTGCAGGTACAATATCGGGTTTTCACCACTGCTGAACTGCACGCCCTGGTGAATGGAATCTAAAAACCCGTTTGACCAGAGCTTGGAGTATACACCCTGCCCGTTGCCTTTACCGCGCGACAGCAATACACAAAATGCCGGCAGGTTTTTATTTTCCGTTCCCAGCCCATAGCTCACCCACGAGCCCATGCTCGGGCGGTTACCCTGCTGCGCACCGGTTTGAAAAAAGGTAAGCGCGGGGTCGTGGTTAATGGCTTCCGTATGCAGTGAGTGAATAATACATATATCATCCACAATTTTTGACATGTGCGGAAAAACTTCGCTTACCCACGCTCCTGACTGACCGTATTGACTGAACTTATAATATGAGCCAACCAGCGGAAATGATTTTTGTGAAGATGTCATACCCGTAAGCCGCTGGCCATTCCGTATAGATTCCGGCAGATCCTGCCCCATCATCTTTACAAGCGTAGGCTTATAGTCAAAAGTTTCAAGTTGCGACGGCGCGCCATTCTGAAATAAATAAATTACTCTTTTTGCTTTTGGCGCAAAATGCGGAATACCCGGAATAAAACCTGCTTCTTCCTCAGCGCCATTGCCATCAAACAAACCGGGAATAAGCAGCGAGCCTAAAGCAGCGCTACCCAAACCTATACTCAGGCGCGACAAAAATTTGCGCCTGTTGATGTTCAACCCATGTTCCAGAATTTCTTTTTCCATATCACTATGTTTTTGTGATGGCTTCATCCATATTATACATCACCTGTATGGTTTGCATCATAGCAGCCAGTTCAGGCGAAGGCTCTGATTTCAATATATATTCACCCGGCTTCACTGTTTTTTCAATATCTGCGGGATGCGATTTAAAATACGTTTCCTGTTCTTTAAAGTAATTGGTTAGCAGGTCAAGCTCTGCTTTTTGCGGGCGCCGGTTAATGATGCGCATAAACGCGTTGGTTACCGAAGCTTCCGCGGTTTGCTTTTGTTGCATCAAATGATCGGCAAGCGCTTTTGTAGCTTCCAGCACCGTAGGGTCGTTCATCATGATGAGCGCCTGCAATGGTGTGTTGGTTCTTGAGCGTTTTATTTCGCACTGGTCGCGGTTGCTGGCATCAAATATCATCATAGATGGGGGAGGAACGGTGCGTTTGATGAATGTGTACATTCCCCTCCTGTATAAATAATCACCATGATCCTGTTTATAAGTGGCGAGCAATCCCCTGCCTGATGTAGCCAATTCCCATAATCCCGGTGGCTGGTAAGGTTTCACGCTCGGCCCGCCGATAGTAGTATTCAATAATCCGCTGCTCGATAATACCAGGTCGCGAACCATTTCTGCGTTTATACGTATCCGTGGGGCAAAGGATAAATAAATATTCTGCGGATCAGCTTTTAATTTTTCGGGCGTAACAACAGATGACTGGCGGTAAGCAGCAGACATGTATATCTGCTTCATCAGCCGTTTAATATCCCAGCCGTTTTCCCTGAAGTCAACCGCAAGCCAGTCAAGCAATTCAGGATTGGTGGGCAGATCACCCTGCATACCAAAATCACCTGCTGATTTTACAATGCCAACGCCAAATATTTCCTGCCATACGCGGTTCACAAAAACCCGTGCCGTTAATGGATTGCGCGGGTCAAACAGCCATTCCGCCAAACCCAGCCTGTTCTTAGGTAGCGTATCAGCAAACTTCATGATGGATTCTGGCGTTCCCACAAAAACTTCTTCTGCTTTCTGATCATATACGCCGCGGCTGAGCACATAAGTTTTACGCACCGTATCCATATCCTTCATAACAGAAACCTGCAAGCCGGCAGTATCGCTGCGGTTTAAAAAGCTCAGCACGCTATTCAGGTCTTCCTGGGTAACATCCATTCGCGGGTTCTTCGCAAAAGTTTCATGCCCGCCCACGGTTGATTCAATTCCTACTTCTTTAATACTGTTGAAGAAAGCAGATAGCTGGTAAAAATTTTTTTGAGAAACAGGATCATATTTATGATCGTGGCATTGTGCGCAGCCAACGGTTAGTCCCAGCATTGCAGTGCCGAAAGTATTGGTTCTGTCAACAACATATTCCACCCTGTACTCTTCATCAATCACCCCGCCTTCCTCTGTTATTTTATGATTGCGGTTAAAGCCTGTAGCAAGAATTTGTTCTTTGGTAGGGTCAGGCAAAAGATCACCTGCCAGCTGCCAGGTAATAAATTTATCGTAAGGAAGATTTTTATTGAAAGCATGTATCACCCAGTCCCTCCATGGCCATTGGCTGCGGTAATTATCATCCTGGTAGCCATGCGAATCCGCGTAGCGCGCCACATCCAGCCAGGGAATTGCCATACGCTCACCATAAGTAGGCCGCTTCATTAAGGCATCAATCATTTTTTCATACGCGTTTGGGGCAGTATCGTTTACAAAACTATCAATCAGGCCCGGGGCAGGGGGGAGCCCCGTAATATCTAATGATATGCGGCGCAGCAGTCTTTCCTTATCAGCTTCGGTATTAGGCGATAAACCTTTTTCCTCCATTTTTTTCAGCACAAAAAAATCAATATCATTTTTTGCCCATTCTTCGTGTTTCACTTTAGGACGCGGTGCTTTTACCGGCGCAACAAAAGCCCAATGGCGCTCATACTTCGCTCCCTGTTCAATCCATTTTTTTATAACAGCCACTTCGGCGGTGGTTAAAGCCGGCAGGTTGCTCGATACCGGCGGCATAATAACAGAAGTATCAGTGGCGCTTACCCTCACAAACAGTTCAGATAATTCCGGTTTACCGGGCACCAGCGCATGAGCTTTTGGATTATCCTTTAATGCCTTGTAAGCGTCTTCAGCAATATCAAGCCTAAGCCCGGCTTCCCTTTTATTAGCATCCGGCCCGTGGCAGTTAAAGCATTTGTCTGATAGAATAGGGCGCACCTGGAAATTGTAGCTGATCATGCCGGATGAAGATTGCCCGGGCGAGCCTAACGGTAATGCGTACCTGAATATATACACGGCTGCTGCTCCCAATAAACATACCAACCCAACGATGTATATTTTTTTCATGTGGCTTTTGTGGACACTCCTTTAAGTGTGTTAACAGGGTTTCACTATTAATGCCTTAAAGTTAAGGCAAACCCGGCAATAGTAGTAAAAATACATGCTACATTCGTTGTTATGGATGAAGCTTTATCCCGTATCAGGCAAATGATCAATGCCGTGCAACCGCTCACTGCGCAGGAATGGAATGATTTTGTATCTATCTGGCACCCCTTCAGCGCCAAAAGAAAAGAACTGCTTACCCGGCAGGGCGAAACAGAGAAATATCTTTACCTGGTGCAGGAAGGTGTGCAGCGGGTGGTATATTATGATGAGCAGGGCAGGGAAGCCACGGTGGTTTTCACCTACCCGCCTTCTTTCGGCGGCGTGCTGGATGCATTTTTAACGCAGCAACCTTCCAGGTATTTTTATGAAGCGCTTACGCCATCCGTTTTTTTGCGCACCTCGTTTAGCGAGATACAGCAACTGATGGACAGCAGCCCGAATTTTGAAAGGCTGATCCGCAAAGGCGTAACCGACGCGCTTTCCGGCGTGCTGGAACGTATAGTTGAACTGCAATGTTTTTCTTCAGAAGAAAAGTTCAGGCAACTGCTGAAACGAAGCCCGCATATATTGCAATTAGTGCCGCATAAATACCTCGCAAACTATCTTGGCATTGATCCAACCAATTTCAGCAAGCTGATTAATTCGGTGAAGATTTAAGGATGCTTTTTGTGTAATGCAGCGTTGGTATATGAAGGTGAGATTTTTTATGTAGCCGGCGGTATTGCTACTATCATCGCCTGTTGCGTCGCACTCTTCAGGGTTCTGTACGCTACTCAGCAAGGCACAGTGCCGGCTATAGTTTGCACAGCCATTTATTTCCCGGTAATTTTATAACCCATCCTGATAGCGAATGTGTGGAAATGATCCCCTTCCACCAAACCATCAGAAGAAATAAAACGATAATCAATTGAAAAAATAAATTTCCGTTTTTGAATGCCTGGCTCTATACCAATAAAGCCGCAAAAACTATCATAACCGTCTTCTATGTCAATGCCAAAACCTGCTTTAGGCTCAATAAAAAACGACTTTATATTTTTTCTGTACCCGATAGAAGTAAGCGCAAAAGTATAGCTATATGCACCATAATCGAAATCCTCGTACAGCCTGTCAAAGCCCAGCGTTGCAACTAAAGCATTGTCTTTTTTTCCAACCGGAAATAAGAGTTTTGCATGGCTTCCAAGTCCCCAAAGTGGATACCCTTCGTTTAGCGCAAAATTTATAGAGCCGTTTACTTCTAACTGAGGTTTTTTTGTCTGCTGCGCATTTGAAGAATAACTATATACAAACAAGCAAAACAGGATAAGGGTTGAGGGTTTTAGTAACATTGATAAAAAAACTACGTTAAAGAAATTGGTCAATCCGAAAAATATTCGAGCCTTACCGCTAAAATAATGATAGCAATTATACCAATTAACATCATCAGCTTGCCAAGCTTTCTTGTTTGGTCATCATATACATAAAATTCATGTCCGTCAACACCTTTAACCTTTGACTGATTATAAATATACCCCGCATAAATACCAAGGATCCCGCCGAATAAAGCTAATACAAAACAAAGCATTATATAAAGTGGGCTTCCGGCTTTACCTGTTTCAAGATGTTTTGATACTTTTTGCTTTTTTTGCTCTCTCACCTGCTTATAATCTTCAAGGCTGATATTCCTCTTTTCAAGCTCCCCCGTTGCCAGATCTACAAAAGCAGGTTGGTATTCATGTGCATTAATATAAATATCAATCAGTTCCTTGTCAGTCTTTCTTTTGATCTGCTCCGAAAATTCAGCATCGAAATTAAATTGCATAGCGGTGGATTATAAAATTTCTTTTGGGTGGTCTGCTTTTGGGGTTCAATCTCAAACAATCACTTACAAATTAAATGGCAAAATTACCGCTAACGAACAGGGCTTTGTGCAGGTGTGGCATTCATTGAACGTCCAGCCCGGAACCGAAGCCCAATAGCGAACTGCCGCCGATGCTTACAACGTCAAGCCACACTTGAACAAAACCTCACGTTAGCGGCTGTCCTTTTTCAGTAGTCATCTTCCAGTTTGTCCCAGTCTTCAATTTTGTATTCTAAAGTAGTTTGTCCTTTTACAAGAAAATGTGGGGTAACTGAAAAATCTAAATCCCTCCAAGAAGCCCTTCTTTTTTTCTTAATTATAAATGGTGTTTGTTTTGCAAGCTGAATTTCCATGTCTGACCAAATTGTCGGGTATAAATCTTGAGGAATTTCGGGAACATAATATCTGTACAAAACCAAAGACATATTTTTGTCTCTAAGTTGTGTAGAATTTTTGATGTCTGTTACACCTAAAGGTTTTGAGGATATGTAATACTCGGATTCATCAACAAAATAATAATGGTTGTTTGTCTCACTTTTCTGAATACTTAATTGGCTTTTTGTCCTTCTACAGAAATATTGAATCTCTGTTTTTTCGTTCTTGACAAAGAATATTTTATAATCTGCTATTGAAGAGCCTTGAGTGAATATTGTATTCAAAGGTTTGTTATTAAAGTCCGACAGAAGTTTGCGAAGTTCTTTATCCGTCAATAGTAAAATATCGTTTGAATTGCTTTGAAGAAAGGTAAGAAAATCTTTCGCACTTTCATTGGTCAAATCAATCGCAAGTCCATATTTGATTGTAAGAGGAAAAATTGGGTTTATTGAATTAAAGGATTCTTCAACTCCTTTGTTGACATCTTTCAATTTATCCAAGCTTTCTCTAAAGGATTTGCTTGTTGCTTCATAACTTGCAATTGAAGTGTCTTTTAAAGTATCAAGGCTAAAAGTCAATTTTTGTAACTTATCAAGTTGTAAATCCCTAAGAGAATCTTGAACGTGTTGAACAGAGTCTCTGCGAGCAGAAACCTGTCTCTCTTTCTTAAAATCATAGAATTTAGAACTACTATTAATTGCTGCACCAAATAGTAAAAATATTAATGCTGTAAGTCCCCACTTAGTAAGTTTGTTTGTGTCTTTATTTACTGTGTCCTTATAAAAAATGCCAAAAATTGCTGCGGTCAACGCAATTAAGCCTCCAAAGATCAACCAGCCGGAATTATATCTGCATTTGTTCTCTCAAACCGTAGTTCAGGTAAAACAATTTTTGCCTCATTACTATTTTCCTCTCCTTTCCAATAAACTATAAAGTTTACCACAGCTTCTTCTAATCCAAAACCATTCTTCTTAATTTCTGAAAGTTTATCAAGAAATCTCTTCGAGAACTTTAAAACTAATTCGCCCCTGCTGTTTTTACAACCCTCCTCTGAAACTTTTAGAGAATCTCCGCTTGTCAATTCGTTCACCCGCCTTTGTATGTACTCAAAATACCCAAGGTTCAAATCCTTATGAGATAGATGCAACACCAATCCACTTGGCGGCTGAAATGTGTTTGTATTTTCAATTCTATCTAATTCCTCCGTCTCGATTTTGTCAAGGTAGCTTCCATTCAGGTGGATAATAAGTTTTTGTTTAGCTCTTGTCATGGCAACATAAAGCTGCCGCTTCTTCTCATTAGCACTCACGTCAAAATTTTCAAGAAGAAGAAATACATTGTCAAATTCCTTTCCTTTTGCTTTATGAATGGTTGAAACGAAAATCGTTTCTCCGCTTTCGCCCATGAAATCTTCAATTTTGGATTCTCGTATGAAAACTTCGAAGTCCGATCTATATTTCCTTTTTTTATTTGTTGCTTCAAAATCCTTAATCAGGTTATTACAGATTTCAAATTTTGAAGCGCCCTTAAATTTGTCAATAAATTTACGTTTTGCTTTATCCCAAACATCATCACTAATTGTAAATTGTCCCTCGTTCAAATTCAGTTCGTTTAAAAAATAACGAACTTCTACAAGATTGAATAAACTAAAGCTGTCATTTGACTGAATTAACTTTGATTGTAGTCCATTTTTTGTCAAAAGACCTGCAACCTGAAATGCTTCCTCGTTTTTCTGAGTAAGAACGCATGTGGTACCTGAAAGCCCGGTAGCAATGATATCTTCAACTAATGGAGTAATCAGGTTCCCATTTCTATAGCGAACAATTTTGATTTTCCCATTATCAGTTTGATTGGCTTCGATCGGAATTTCCTTTAATCTTCCTTCAATTGTTTTTACAAACTGATTGCTAAAAGAAACCAAATTACTTTTGCTCCTATAATTTTTTATCAATTCATATTTAGTCGCATTCTTTTCTGTGATGAAACTCTGTAGGTATTTTGAATTTGCTCCCCGCCATTCGTAAATGTTCTGGTCATCATCTCCAACTGCAATTACTCTCATTTCCTCATTTTTATCCATCAGCACTTTTACTAACTTAAATTCGTCTTCGTCCATATCTTGAGCTTCATCAATCACCAAAACGGTTTTTGTAACTCTGCTTGTCTCAACCTCATTGTTTTTTATTTTCTCTACTGTTGACTTAATGATTGCATCTGCTTTTTCGAGCGTTCCAACCTTCCCTAATAAGTCAAAACAATAGGAATGAAATGTTTTGATATCAATAAAGTTGGCTGCATTACCAATAAGCTCAATTAGCCGCTTTTTGAATTCAGTAGCTGCTGCTCTTGAAAATGTTACCATAAGTAATTGTTCGTGCTTCACATCTTCCATTAATAGAAGTGATGCAAGTTTATGAACTAAAACCCTTGTCTTGCCACTTCCGGGCCCTGCTGCTGCTACAATATATTTTGATTGCTTATCGTCAATGATCTTTCTTTGAATGTCCGACAAGGAATCAAAAAGCTGCTTGTACTTTTTAGGAGTAATGTTTCTCGTGATTTCTGATTCTCTTGTACCCGGAAAATATCTTTTCAGGAAAGAGGGAAAATTTAATTGAAAATAGTCATCAACAAATTTCAAAGCACCTTCATAGTCATCCACCATTTTCTTTGCATATTCTCCTACAATGTGAATTTGCTGAATCTTATGATCGTAATATTCACTTAATTTTTGGTAGTCTTGTTCCTTATACCGCACTCTTGGATTCTGCTCAATACGGTCAATTGTCAGTTTATTATAAATCACAAGAAAGCCTCCTTCAATTTTAATGGCTTCAATTCTTGAAAGATAAAACAATGAATCTTCTATATCTTCAATTGTTGGCCTAATTTCAAACAATTGAACCTGCTTGTTAAATGCGTCCTGCAATTCAAGAACTGAAAAATCAACTAAAATTTCTTCTTTCTGGCTTTCTATATCTTTTTCAAATGTCAAACTTTTATCAAACAGATAGTTAACAATAAACTCTGCCAAAATGTGCCGCTTGTCAATTCTTTTTTTTAGCTCTTCCTTAGGCTGACAGTTAATTGCTACAATATGATTTCTTGAATAATCCTTATTATGTCGCTTAATCCAATCCTTGATTGCCCAAAAGTTAATAATGGTTTTTATCTTGTTTGGCGTAACATCCTTAAACCCGCTCCCTTCGGCTTGTTCATTCAGCTCTTTAATGTGAAATGTTTTTTCGCTTTCTTCAAAAAGCGGGGCAAGAAAATTCTCAATTCTCCCATAACATTTAGCAATTTCAATAGACTCTTTCTTTGCTGTCCCTTGCTTGATGAATGCTTGCAGATCTTTAGCATCTGCTAATATCTTTTCATCGCGAAGTAAATTTACAACTGATATTACATTCTTTATTTCAATTCCTAAATTATCGGATATGTAATCAATTCTCGATTCTGCCTCGTCTTGTGATGATTGTTTTCTACTCTTGCTTGAAAACAAGGATTTTACAATTCGTGTAGCAGTAATTTTCTGTTCTTCGCTAATTTTTTGTGAACACATTATTTTATCAATAGCTTCTTGAGCGTTCTTTGAGAGTATACTATTGGCAAAAACTCTTGGCATGTTTTGTTTCCGCTTCAAATACCCAGCTTCTTCAAGTGCTGCTATAGCAGTGGTTACCCTTGTTTCAATTTCTTTCAGGTTATCATCCCAACCAGCGTATCGTGCGATTTCTAATGCAGATTTTTGAACACTTGATTTAAACTTGGTAATGAATTTTATTGCTTTCCATATTTGCTGTATCTCATGTATGTTGAGCTTGGTTTGGTTAAGCAAAATGAAATGTTTTCCTAAATCTTCTTCATTAAAAAGAATGTAACAATCAGCGGTAATGTTTTCATCTCGTCCGGCCCTGCCAGCTTCCTGGACATAGTTCTCAAGCGAATCAGAAATTTCATAGTGAATTACCATCCCAACATCTTTTTTGTCAACTCCCATTCCGAAAGCAGAAGTTGCAACCATTATCTGAACATCACCTGCTATGAAAGCATTTTGGTTTTCAGTTTTCTCCTTTTTTTCCATTTTACCATGAAATGCCCGGGCATTGTAACCATCTTCGTTCAATCTGTCTGCAAGCTGCTTTGCGCGCCTTGTTCGTGAAACATAAATAATCGTTGGACAATCTTTTTCTTCAATTAAATCACGAACAGCATTATACTTTTCTTCATCATCTCCTTTTTCAAAAACCTGATAGTGCAAATTTGTCCTTGCGGCTTTAGAGGGAAATATTTCTAACTTGATTCCTAACTTGTCTTTGAAGTATGCGCAAATATCTTCAATAACTTTTTGTTTTGCCGTTGCAGTAAAGCATGAAACGGGAATTTGGTCTTCCAGATTTTTGTTTTCCTGAAGTGATTTAATAAAATCACCAATATATAAATAATCAACTCTAAAATCCTGCCCCCAGGAGGAAAAACAATGTGCTTCATCAACTACAAAACGCACAACCTTTCTTCCTAAGAGTAATTTCTCAATTGTCTTTGAACGAAGTGATTCAGGTGATATGTAAAGAATCGTAGCAGAACCGTCTTGTACTCTTTCAATCGATTTTGCTCTTTCAATCGGCTCAAGCAAACCGTTTATTGTAACAGCATCAGTGATTCCATTTTTTTCAAGGTTGTCAACCTGGTCTTTCATTAATGACTGTAATGGTGAAATCACAACTGTTAAACCTTTTTCATTTTCGCCACTCATCAACGCTGGAACTTGAAATGTAATTGATTTGCCACCACCGGTTGGGAACACTGCTAAGATCGATTTGTTGTCAACCGCTGCCCGAACTGCGTTTTCCTGAAGCGGCTCGCCTGCATATGTCCTGTAAGAATTAAGTCCGAAATATGTTTTAAGTGCTTTGTGTATATCTAAGGCCTGACTGCAATACTCACAACCTGTCAGGCATTGATTGTTTTTTAGCAGAAACATTATTCTTTCAACCTTGGGATAGTTTCTTAAAACCCAAGGTGGTGTAATTGAGTAACGATTGTTGCAATTGACTAATGCTAAACAGTAGGCTAATTCAATAGGATATTCTGAAATAATTTTTGTGAGGTCTGCATTTCCGCAAATAGAAGGTTTAAATCTTTCGTAGATAACCTTTTCAACATTTGTTTCATCTGACCTGTATGCTATGAAACGAAAGAAAGAGTGGAATTCCTTTTTATTGTTCAATAGCAAATAGAAAATTTGTTTAAGCTTTTCGTCTGTTTGATTGAAAGCAGCAACTTCATCAAAAAAAAGGCCTTTAGCCTTTATAGCGTCATTAAGTGGATTATTAGTTTCTTCTGTCTGTAGTTTGTCGTCTTTGAGTAAAGAATGATAAGGTTTTGTCGGAAAGAGTAATGGTGAGAGAAACAAGGTGTCAATGATATTTTCGAAATTTATTCCTGCATCAATGAGCGCTTTGTCAATATATTTTACGTCGTGATTAAAAATGTTATGTCCACAAACGAACGCTGTTTTGTTTATAAATTTAATGAAATCAGCAATGGAATTTGAATGAAACGTATTGCCATTGTCCTTAACACTTCCGATGTCAAGAACTTTTCGGCTTTTTGGCTCAATCTCGGTATCAACGAATGCAATCGAGTTCATTTTTTAATTACTGGACATGTTCATTTGCCATACAAATTAAAATTTATTTTGTTTATTGGTAGTATAAAGTTGTATGTTGCTTTTTATCTTTCATTCAGTAACCGTTCAAGTATTATACAAAATATGTCTGCGTTTTGTATCATTTGTAATGTTGGACTTTTTCCCGTTTCCTTGCCAATTTCTGCACCATCTGTATAAGGCGTAAAGTTTAAAATTTTGTCAATGCGGATGTTAGCATTCTTCTTCATTCCAGTAAAGATTATTCTTTTGTTTGTCAGGTATAGCGTTCCCGTGTCAATTAGCTTCATTGTGTCAACACTATAACTTTGAGGTTGGTAACTTCCAGAACGTAAATAAAACTCTTTCGCTACTTTAAAACTTGTTGAATAATCACTATAGCTTACTCGTTGCCTTACACTGCGAAGCTCATACCAATTTACGTTTGATATTTTAACATGACAAACCTCGGACTTTTGAATAGCTATATCAGGCTGAATGACCGGCAAATCCAAATTTTCTAATGCCCAATATAGTTTAAGCTTTCTAAGCTGTTCTTTTGTTTGATCATTAAGTCGAATGTTTACATTTAAACTGCTGGCAATATCCTGTAGTTCTTGTTCTTCGGTTGGTGAAAGCCGCTGGTCTGCCACAATCTGAGCCACGTAATTTTCAACAAATTCAATTCTTGTTTCAGATGAAATTTTGTCAGCAAGTTGTTTTGGAAGTCGCAACGTGATTTCCAATTTTGCTAAAAAATCTTCTTCTGATTTTGTTAACCTTCCGTCTGCTACTGCTTCCTGAAATGATTTTTTGTAAATGATTTCGCCAATTTTTGAGTGCAGTTTGTCAATAGTCTTATCATCTAAATTAAGAACCTGCTTTAAATGATTGAGTTCTTTTAGTTCATCGTCATTTATCACCTTGTCTGCAAGACAATGGTTTAGGTAAACAGCATAAAACTCTTCAAGGTTTAGTTTAAATTCTTTGCGAAGATTAAGCTGGTATTTGCCTTCAATTTCTTCAATATCTCTTTGCGAAATGTTCAATAAAGGTTTTGTAGCTAAAAGATTATTTAGTTCAATTACTGCATTTTCCTGCGGAAATTGTTTGAAGAGTTTTTGAAAAAAACTCGTATTTGATAAAGGTCTCTGCTGATATAAATTTCCGTTCATTGCTTATTCATATTTTCTGTATTCCTCATAAACAGGTTCATTCCAATTACATACACCACCGTGATGAGAGCAGGCACCTCTGCCAGTTGCATTTGAAGTAGTTCCATCGCAGCATCGTGTTATATAATATGCCACCCGTTTTCGGATTGGATTGATTTTGTTATAAAGTTTTTCTGCTTCAGTATTTCCTGAGTGAACTAATGGTTTTAAGTCGTTTACTGCCTCATGTATTTTACCTGTTTTGCTATAACAAATTGCGCGGTTGTATATTAGTTCCGAATTTGAAGGGTCTAAATTTAAGAGCTCATTGATTTCAGGCAAGGCGGCTTGGTATTTTCTTGCCTTTATTAAATCCAATATTTTGATTACCGTAATGCCTGTTTTCTCTTTTTCAATTTGTTCTTTATCTATCGGCAGAAAGGCAAAAGCTGTTGCATATTGAAGTTGTTTGTTTGCTTCGTCAATTTTATGTTCTTTGGCTAAACGGTTGCCTTGATTTATATAAAAAACTAAACTATCTTTCCGTTGTTGTTCCTTTTGGTCAGCAATTGCTTTCTCTTTTGCAGCTTCCTCAACAGCAAGTTTTTGTTGATGGGAAATTTGTTGGTCAACATCTGCGTAATGGTTTGCCAGCGGCATAGAGCCAATAAATAAAGCCAACGCTGTAATAACTTTGATTTTAGGGGCAAACCTGAATTTTAGTTTTCGCTCAATAAATTGATGTCCTGGTGGAATAAGGATTAAGCCTATAAGTCCAAATATTAAAGTCATTAAAGGGTGCTTGATAGAAACTAATGCGCCGATAAGGAAAAATACTCCTATTATCCAGAGAATGGTATCACGCAAGGGATTTTTCTTTGCCGCCTTGTAAAGGTTACCTTTAAAATAGTCAGGTAAAACCTTTGAGTTCTCCGGAATTAGGTTTGGAACATATCTCATATTTCGGTTGTACTGTTTGTCTTTTTAGGGTGTCGTTGTAAGATGAGGGGTAACTCTTAAATACATGTTTAAAGGCGAATAATCCGAATATAGTTTTGTCACTTTTATTCCTACGCTACATTTCTATAATTACCTGCAAAATCAATCATTACAAAGACATAACGCCAGGTAAAACCTGTATATTGACAAAGCCACTAAAATTTTTTGAAATACGGGTTCGGGTAGTGGCAGGCAATCAAAAGATTGAAGGATTAAAAGCGTGTTTCAAGGTAAGACGTTTTTTGAGAATATCAAATATTTTTGTTGGTACGGGTCAGCGTTAGTAGAGGATTTTTGTTGATGAATGAGACACCCACCAGTAGGGAAAACGTAGATTAATGTTTTCTGATCTCTACTGGAAATCCAAATACAATTGGGATTGCTCTAATTTATTTACAATTCAATTTTTTATTGCTATCGGTATCATTTCATAAAAAGCGCCTGAATAATAATGCCAAATAGTATCTAAGCCAGATGGCATATAATATTCAATGTAATTCCGTTTAATAATAGTCTTATAATACATAATTTCCTTTTCAAAAATTTTTTGTATCAACCCTTTCGAATATCGGTATACGTACAGAAATGTTGTTGATCCTTCTGATTTACCGCGTTTGTTAAATTTAGTTTGATCAACTATTACTACCAGCTCCTGGTCACCATCGCCTCCGAAATTAAATTCATAGATTTTTAAGCTATTAAAACTCTCTCCCAATACTTCAGTTGTCTTGCGTCCGTTGTAAACTACCTGAAAATAACAGGCACCGTGATCACAGCCTGACTTTACTATTTCGCCTGTTGTAAGCTTTCCTTGCGCTTCCATTTTAGTTGTCACGAGAATAGCCTTGTTGGTTCCCGAGAATAATACATTAGACGAATAAGTCTGAGAATAGCAATATTGGAATGATATGAATAATGCCGAGAAAGCAAAAATAATTGTCATTTTCATAAGAGTATATCGATAAAATCGTCTAAATATTGTTGGCATAACCTCAAACAATAACCTTAAACAGCTTTCTCTTGCCTGGCAAGAAAGATATTTATTAACCTGAACCTACCTTTTCTTTAGACCCTCTTTTATCTTTTCAAAAATCGTCCCCTTTTTGGAACGTAAATTAATAGCCTTTTGATTTGAATATTTTAAGGGTGGATAGATGAATCTCTAAAATTGATTAAATTCGCCATAATCCCCAAACTTGATGAAAGAGCAATTTTTAAGAAATATTCAGATTATTAAATCTGCTATTGCCGAAAGAAAATTAGTATTATTTATTGGAGCTGGTGCATCTATAGATGCAGGGGTGCCTCTATGGGGAGAACTTGTTGCAGAATTGAAAAAAGACATTGATATTCCTGTAAATGAGAATGACTTCCTTCGGATAGCGCAGTTATATTATAATGAAAGGCAGCAAAAGGAATTTATTGACAGAGTTCGAGAAATTCTCAAGCATAAAAAGCTTCGCTATAATAAAATTCACGAAGAAGTTTTTAAGTTAAGCCCCGAGCATATTATTACGACCAATTTTGATGATTTATTAGAACAGGTCATTAAGTCCAAGGCGTATCCGTTTTCAGTTATTAAGAAAGATATTGAATTCCCTTATGCACGCAATACAAAGTTATTAGTTAAAATGCATGGGGACTTAGAGGAAGGGAATTTGGTTCTTAAAGAAGATGACTATTTTGAATATGCAAAAGACCACCCGTTGATTGAAAGTTTTATTAAAGGAGTTTTTGCTACTAAAGTTGTCTTATTTATTGGATATAGCTTCTCTGATCTTAATCTTAAAGTATTACTCCAGGGAGTTCGAAATGTTTTAGGTAAGGATTTTCAAAATGCTTACTTATTGTCCATAGATGAGGAGGTACATCATTCTCAAAGGGAATATTTGAGGAATAAGGGAGTTACGGTTATAAATTATTATGATGGCGGTAAAGTGTATGAAGATGACTTTATTCCGCAATACCTGTTTAGGGGAAAAAATGCTCATGAGCATTCGTTCATTGAAAAAGAAGAATTTGGTTCGCCCAAAGGAACCAGGCTTTTAGAAATTTTGCGGTTTATCAGAAGCTTCAATGGGTTTGCAGAATTTATATTTGAATATGATGCAGTTACCCAAATGGATAAATCTTTACATAGGTTTGCTAATATAAAAGTATTACCGCCTAATTTCTTAGGTAATCTTTATCCTTTCAACAAATGGAATCACTTTATTCATAATTATTATGATAAAACTTTAGGAAGTAATAACAAAAAAATTTTAAAATTCTTTTTTGAAGAGATAAATCATGAAACGCTTGAGCTTAATGAGAATTTCTTTTCCGGAAATAATATTTCGCTGACGTTAAAAGACGTATTTAATAAAAGGCTTGAGCTAATATTAACAAAACTAAATTGCTCCTTTATATTCTTTTTTGGAACAACTGAAAACAAGATAGAACTGTTTGAGTATCCAAAGGAATTTGATGAAAAAGTTAGCTTATTATTACCCGAAAAAAATTGTAGTTGCGCTTCCTGCAACTACAATCAATTCGATCTTAAGAGTTTTCTAAAGAGTGTAGAAGAAAGTACAATCACAGAAACAAGTGAACTGCAAAATGACATGCAGGTTGCATATTCAAACTATAAAGTTGGAAATTTTAAAGTAGCAATGACTCAGTTTGAAGAAATAGGAAATAAAGCATGGCAAGTGGAAGAGTACATAGTTTATTTTATAGCAAAAAATAATACGAAAATTCTCACCAATCTATTGAAATATGATTTGGAAGAATCTGATATTAAATCAAAAAGAAATATTCTGGAACGGGTTGAGCAATTAGACATAGACAAACTTATGTTCCAAGTTCCTAAGCTCGACGATAACATTTATGAACTTTTGAAAATAATCAGAGATGATGAAATATTAACTACCGCCGAACGAAAAATTAATGAATGTTATATAAAAATCAATAATGTTTATGAAGTTTATAAGAATGGTGGCACAGAAAGCGGCCCTGATTATTCTGCTCAAATAATTAATGAATTTGAAAAAGTATTTTCATTCTATACTCAAAATTTCATTGTAAAGGACGAATATCTGGAATATAATGAAGTTTTTGAAAAGGGGATTAACGCATTGTTCATAAGTTATGCAACAGATAGAAAATATTTATCAAAGTATCAGGCATTTGATTCCTGGATTATAAGGCTAATAATTCTATATGGAGATGAAAATAGTTTAGGGAAAATATTAAAAAGATATTCAATAAAGGAAATAGAAATCTCAGAAGGTGAATTGGGAGAAATTAGCAGATTTCTATCTAATTTATTTGAGTCAATCTTTGACGAAACTCTTTTTTTGGGGAGAAAAATAGAATTAAATAAAAAAGTCGAAAAGTATTCTTTAAGTTTTTTCTTTCAACAAAAGCTAAGACGTACTCTAACAAACTCATTACTTGTTTCTGGTTTAATAAAATTTGATGAACAATCTGGAAAATCGTTAGTAAGAAAGTTTATTGACTTTTTATATGCTGAACGTTGGTTGTCAATGATCGGTAATAAATGGTTAAATCAATTTTTGGGAAGAATTATTTGTTACTTTACAATTGAAGAAATAACCGAGCTATTGCATATCGCGTGCCTCAAGGATTTTTTAATTGGAAGTGATGAGTTCTTTAGATTGATGACTTCAACAATAAAAGTAAATTATCCGGAAAATAAAATAAATGATCCAGGTCTCATAAAAGAACTGATATCAAAGTCTATTAATCCAAAGAAAAATGAGCATAACCGAGCGTTTATATATTTATGGGAAGTTTCAGATGATGTATGTAAAGGAATGATTAAAGATGCTTTTAGACAAGACCTTGCTGAACATTTTAACTCATTTGATTATTTTGTGGCTTGTGAAATAGGGGTTGTGAAACCTCAGGAGTTTTTTCCAAAGATCCTAAATGAAATTGAACACAAAATTTTCAAAGAATTTGAGCATAATAAGCCAGAACCATTTTTCCCTGATCGTACTTTATCCAATTTCCTTTATATGATTTACAACTACGGGTTATTAGGTGAAAACGATGTGCCGTACAAAAATTTTGAATCACTTCCCGACTATAAACATTTTTATTTTCGACCTTATTCATTCGACTATTCCAAATTCAAGGTTGAATGGTTATTGCCACTAAAGAGTAGAATTTTTTTCAGCCGCTTACGGGATATTTCGCAAATAAAAAAAGCATTAGAAAATAGCCTCGCTTTAGAGTTTAATAAACAATTAGCTGAAATATACACAAGATTTTATCTTTCGCATTCAGTTCAAAATATCAAACCTGATAACTAAAATCTAAAAGAACTTATTGGTATTGGAATAAAAAGTTTTAATTTTTTTTTGAATATTCATTCCAATTGTAAGCTCCCCCAATTTTCGCTACAGTTAAAAGTATAATTTTCAATTTTAGTTTTTTGATTTTTCAAAAGGAATTTGGATTTTAATGTATTCAGCCGGGGGAACGTATCCCAGCGATGCATGTGGTCTTGAGCTGTTGTAATCCAATCGCCATTGCTCTGCTTTATCTCTTACTTCATTCAACGATGTGAATACATAAGCATTCAACAGTTCTCTTCTGATGTTGCCGTTACAACGTTCTACATATCCATTCTGCATAGGCTTTCCCGGTTGTATAAACATTAGTGCAATCTTGTGTTCTCTACACCATACATCAAGACTGGATGAGATAAATTCAGGCCCATTATCAACCCGTATCATTTGTGGTAATCCCCTGAACTCTTTTAAATATTCCAGGCATCGTATTAACCGTGTTGTTGGCAGTGAAGTATCTGTTTCTATATGCAATACTTCTCTATTATAATCGTCTACAATATTCAATAACCTGAACTTCCTTCCGTCCCATAAAGTATCATTCATAAAATCGATGCTCCACACTTCATTGATGTTTTGTGGTTGAAACAAAGATTGTTTTATTCTTGCCGGTAATCTTTTCCTGCACCTGCGACGGATATTTAATTTCAGCTTAATGTATACCCTGTAAACGCGTTTATGATTCCAACTAAATCCTTTTCTTCTGATGCGATAAAAGCTTTGCCAAAAGCCAATGTTTGGATGCTTATCAATCAACAATTGAAGTTCACTGATCAATGCATCATCTTCCTTTGGCTTACGCGTATAACGACTGCTGCTTTGTGGTAGGCTTACTGCTTTACATGCCTGTCGCTGGCTGATCTTATGTGTTGTAACCATATACTCAACCAGGCTACCTTTTTCGGCAGGCATTAAAGTTTTTTTGCTACAGCATCCTTTAAAGCTTCATGCACCAAACTTAAATTAGCATACATGCGTTTGAGACGGCTGTTCTCTTCTTCAAGTTCTTTCACTTTTTTAAGTTCGCTCACTTCCATGCCGCCATAACGTTGACGCCACTTATAAAATGCTGCTGTGCTTACACCTAACTCACGGCATAAATCTTTTGCATCCCTGCCATTCTCATGTTCCTGGATGGCTTTTACAATTTGTGTTTCTGTGAACCTTGTCTTTTTCATATTTACTCATTTAAAATTAACGCATTTGGCAACTTTTAAATGAGCGATCTTTAGGGGAGTTTACACAATGATTAATGAATTTTCCTCGAAGAGGCTCTTGAATAGGAAAAATATCAGTTTCAATATTATTAAGGATTATGGTTCTCAAAAACTCAAATTTTGAATCTGAAAACTTATGTGTAGTAATTATATCCTTAAATTTTCCCCAATCGTCAAAAATATCACGCATAAATGGATTAAAAGTAAAGTTTGATCTATTGCTTAAAGGAGTTTCTCGCGGACGAATTAAAACAAGCAAAAAGTCGTCAATATTTTTATCATTACATAATAAATATTCTTTTAGGCGCCTGTGTGCTTTTTTAGTTAAGTTAATTTGATAGTTATCAGTATTATCAATGTTCAGCAGGTAAAAATCTTGAACAGCAATATCGTAGCCCACTTTTCCGCCTAAAAATTCATCAAACAGAGCATAAATTATGTCCTTCAACTTCTGTTTATCTAAAACAAAATCCCTTTTATTGCTTAAAGCGTACTTCAATAGTTCGCTTGCCACATAACCAAGGTTGTATATAGGCAATGAGCCATCTTTAAAAAGATTCTCGATGTATACTTTATATTCTTTATTTGCTTTAAAAAGAGATTCTGATTCTTTTGATAAAATCCACTTCGACGCTCGATCGAGGAATCTTTCTGTTTTTTCATTAAGTATGCTGGCACGTATAAACTTATCAAAAACATCACTGTTTGAAAAGCCTGGAAGTGTATTCAAAAAAGTTTCTAAATCATCTCCTTTCCCTTCACTGAGCCAACTATTAAACTGTTTAGAAATCTCCTTGGAATCCTTTTCGTATAGTTTTTGAAACTCTTTATATGAAATTAAATTATACAGATGATAAGAAAAATAGAGATGGAAGGTTTCGGGATGTGATATTTTTCTAGGAATATTATAATCCGCCTCAGTAAATAGTAGGTTTAAAACAACTTTAATTGGCTCAAATTTTCTATCATCAATATGGACGATTCGTTCTAAATATTTTATTGCGTCTTCACTTAAGCGATACCCCCGTTCAGAATTTTTTATAATACGTTTACTACCTATTAGCTCATAAACCAATCCTGAAGAAGTTTTTATAAGTTCAAGTAAAATAAAATCTTGTAGGTAGATCTCGTCTTTTAAGACTTGATGGTTTATGGTAATTGAATTGCAAAATCGCTTAATATCTCTATAGTTGTCTAATAAACTTTCTAAAATACCTATATCCGACCAGTCATTAGACAAATTTTTTATGCTTGCAGAGAGCATTTGGAAATCTCCTTCATTTAATGATGATCCTATTGATTGCTTTAATAGGTTAACCAGAAAGAAAAAGAAGTCATTTTTTTTAATTTTAGGAATGTAGATTGTTAGTTGAAATATCTTATCTAAATATTGACTCGGTTTGGCAAATTTATTAGTTAGCTGTATGGAGTTAACGACATATTCATAGTCAATTGTTAAAATAAAAAAGGTATTGTCAAAATATGCAACATTTCTAACGAGTGTGAGAATACTAACAATCTCATCACCCGACATCCTATCAAGATCATCGATGAAAATAATTATCCTTTTACCAGTTGAATTTATGATGTTTTTTAGCTCACTAAATTCCTGATTTATCGTTGTTTCTTTTGTAAATTCTGATAGTGATAGTTCGGTTATAAGAAATGACATGTCTTTACTTGAGCCAAGAATTTTCTTGGAATAGCTTTTTAATTTGGGAGATATAGAACTGTTATACTTGCTCAATTTTTTTCCTAAAGTTTGAAAGAAGTCCTTAATGATGGATTCAGAGCCACCAATTGATGACCTCCATGGATTAAATTCAATCACAATGCTTTCATCTTTTTTCTCTATCAATCCCTTTAACCTAAAAAGAAAATCAGTTTTTCCACTTCCCCATGGGCCAAACACACCTATTGTAAATGATCCTTTACCAGAAGTCTTCTCGATTATATTCGCTAAATGAGCAGCATAATTTCCATTTTGGATCAAATCTTCCTTGCTTAAAACAGAAGGATTATCATAAATTAATCCATTAGTATTTCCTTGAGAATCTAATGCCGGACTAAATGACTGAAAGTCTAAAAGCATTAAGGCAATCGTAAATATAAAAATATCAGAAAAATATATCCAACTTTTCGTAAATGTAAATAGTGAGTAGAACTCAAAATTGTTGTTAGTTCGACTCCAAATAAGATACAGAGTTATAGTTGACAAAAACGTACACAGAGAAATGATAGTAGGACGTAACCCTTCTTTCCAATTTTGGACTTTCTTGTAAACCGCGAAAATCAAAAAAGAAATTAAGATCAAAGATGAGAATATGTTCTTTGGAAACTTATGAAGCCACATCTCTACAATCGTTCTATCTAATTCAAGAATAGAATTTCCTAAGTATAGTATTGAATACAAAAAAAATAACTTGCCTAAATCTTTTAATTCAAAGCTTTTTTTATATAGGGCACAATCAATTTTAACCTTATAGGTAGATTTTTTTTTGTCCTGTTCTTTCATTTTATCAAAATGTTCAAATGGTATTTGGTGATTTTTGCCGCCATGGTTCGTATCTTAAATAAATGTACCGTTTTTAAGGCTCGGGCATGGGCCCTGGCGATTGAGAAACTATAAAAGCTCTTTCTTGTAACACTCTCTTGCATTTGCTCCAAAACGAATATACAAAGAGACATCGCTACTCCGGTTACATTTGGAGCACAGTTACAAAGCCACTAAAATTTTTTGAAATGGGTTCGGGTAGTGGCAGGCA
This sequence comes from Agriterribacter sp., assembly GCA_047601125.1. GTDB lineage: Bacteria > Bacteroidota > Bacteroidia > Chitinophagales > Chitinophagaceae > Agriterribacter. Next base: position 512,798 of record JASGJY010000001.1, read on the forward strand.
GTCAAAAGATTGAAGGATTAAAAGTGAATTTCAAGGTAAGATGTTTTTTAATAATGTCAAATATTTTATTGGCGAGGTTAATGTCAGTAGGAAATACTATTATGTAACAATTGTTATCCACTACCAACAAATCGTGACTTGCATAGGCGAAATAAAAATCCTATATTCACCAATACAACCCAAACTAAACGATCTTATAGTGAGAAATCCTAAATGGCATAGAGACGAAATCATTCTTGCTCTTGATCTTTATTTCGATATCAACAGGGGTAGTATAGATGCCCGTAATCCTAAAGTGATAGTACTATCTGAAACATTGAATAAACTACCATTTTTTTCAATACGACCAGACGAAAAACGATTTCGTAATCCTAATGGAGTATGCCTTAAGCTGTCTAACTTCTCGGCTATAGACCCTGATTATATGGGCAAGGGTATGGAAGCATATAGCAAATTAGATAAAGAATTATTTGACGAATTTTATAATGATCGTCAACGGCTTAAGCAAATTGCTAACCAAATAAGGCAAGGGATCGCTGACGATCTGTTGCGGTGATCAAGCTATCAAACTTGGGATCAAGGTTTATTAAATATCCTTATATAAGGCTAATAGCTACTCGTAAGTTTGCTGCAGAACTAACCTGAAAAACCTGGTAGCAAAGCGAAATGATTTATATTGACAAGGGGATATTATTGGATATTTATCGAATGAATTAGATAATGAAATCGGTAATGTAATTCAGGAACTCAACGCTTTCGAAGAAATCAGAAATAGCACTATTATCTCAAAGCTGAAAGAAAAATAGGCTAACAATGCACACAACTAAAGTTTAAGATATAATAGTATTTTTATTCAATGCATACCCACACTTTCACCAAAGAACCATCCGGCTGGTATATTGAGCTACCGGAATACATAGCCCAAGGTGGCAATAAAGGAGATTTAGCAATGGTAGATGGTGCAGATACCATGTTGGATATTATAGCAGAAGATGCTTTTTCCATTACACTCACGTTTGATGATAAGGAATTTGATGGTGCAGATAAAATAATACTAATTGAGAAATGTGATCCCTATATTGGTGGAGGCAATTATATCATGCCACAATGGGAAAACAAAATAGTTAACCAGCGTTTATGGTTATGCGCTGTAACGGAATTTGTATTTGGTTATATACCGGAAACAATTTTTGTAAAAAGAGAAGCATCTTCTATTTAACCTTTCACTCCTTCGCATTAATTCTATTTATCCCTTTATCTTTAAAATATGAATACCATAAAAAATGTAACCATTATAGGTGCGGGCACTATGGGCAATGGCATTGCACATGTATTTGCACAATATGGTTTTACCGTAATACTTACAGATATTAATGAGGCAGCCCTGGCAAAAGCATTACAAACCATTACAAGGAATGCCGAAAGACAACTGGCAAAGGGCGCTATAACTGAGGCGGTAAAACAAAATATTTTTTCCGGTCTTTCCACTTCAACGGATCTGGCGGCATCTGTAAAAAATGCTGACCTTGTTATAGAAGCGGCAACCGAGCGTACGGAAATAAAGCTGCAGCTATTTAAACAAATGGATGAGCTTACGCAACCGCATACTATCCTTGCAACCAACACATCATCTATCTCAATAACAGCGATTGCAGCGGTTACTAAAAATCCCGGTAAGGTTATCGGCATGCATTTTATGAACCCTGTGCCTGTAATGAAGCTGGTAGAAATTATTAACGGGTATGCTACTTCTGCTGAAGTAACTGAAACAATAGTGACTTTAAGTAAAGCGCTGGAAAAAATTCCCTGCGTGGTAAACGATTATCCCGGTTTTATTGCTAACCGTATTTTGATGCCGATGATCAATGAAGCGATTTATAGCTTATACGAAGGTGTTGCCGGCATTGAAGAAATAGATACCATCATGAAGCTTGGAATGGCGCACCCGATGGGACCTTTGCAACTGGCAGATTTTATAGGGTTAGATGTTTGCCTGAACATTATGAAAGTATTGCATGCCGGTTTTGGAAACCCTAAATATGCGCCATGCCCTTTATTGGTAAATATGGTAACATCGGGTAAGCTTGGTATAAAAAGCGGTGAAGGATTTTATATTTATACACCGGGAACAAAGGAAATAACACCGGCGAATGTGAAATGAGTAATAATGAATTTGAAAATCCGGCGATTTGGGTTAGTGAGGAAATGTGAGAATGGGAGGCTAAGTTGAAGGCGGGGCACTTAGTTAAACTTAAATAAAAAAAAGTTTTACAACAGGAATTGAAATTGCTTTTCCCGTGTGTGCAGAACGCGGATACGTGCGGGAGGTTAAATAGTAATATGCTTAATTAGTTACACGGCAATCCCCTTGTTGGTATTCAATACGACGATATGATCAATCGATTTTCTAAAAGCGAAGGTCCTGATTTAAACAGGGGCTGCTCCGTTCATCGATAAATCCGGTTTTCTGTCTACAAAATAAACCTGTGCAGTAATAAATGACGCGACAACAGCGCTCAGCAATTATGTTTGCAAAATGAACATGGGAAGGCTTTATAAGAACAACAGCAGGGTGCTGGTGCACCTGTTATTCTGGTTGTTCGCCTTTTTATTACTTACCTATATCTATTCCACGGCATATGAAAGTTATCAACTGGGCATTGTGGTGATCCTTATATTATTGCCGGTGCATATATGCTATTACTATCTTATTACATACCATGTGCTGCCGCCTTTTTTCAGCGGTAATTACAGTAAGGCTATTTTCATTGCCATAGCTATTATGATAGCTATGGCAGTGCTATACAGGATAGTTGAAATTTTTATTGCCAATCCATATATCTATAATTACTACAAGCAACGGGATAGTGATTTTACCTGGAATAAAATATCCAAAAGCTGGTGGCTTCAGTTGCAGGATAAAGGAGATTTTGTAAACGCTATTGAGAGAAGCAATGTGGTAGTATGGATAGGAATTACCTTAACATTATTTGCATTATGGCATGAAAGAAAAAACGCGGTACTCCAGGCTGAATTAAACGCACTCAAGGGACAGTTGCATCCTCATTTCCTGTTTAATTCACTCAACAATCTCTATGCGCTATCTTTGAATAACGCGCCCCAGGCTCCGGGTATCATACTCGGGCTCTCCAATATACTCAGGTATGTAATTTATGAATGTGCTGCTGATCGTGTATCGCTTGCAAGAGATGTGGAAATTTTAAAGGATTATATGGCGCTTGAAAAGTTACGCTACGAAGAACGCCTTGATCTTAACTTAAATATTGATGATAATATTGGATCATGGAATATTGCACCACTGCTTATGCTGCCACTGGTGGAAAATGCTTTTAAGCATGGAGCAGGCGAAACAATAGACAACCCCTGGATAAATATTGAGCTGCAGGTGCGTAATGGTGAAATGTTATTTAAGGTGAGCAACAGTAAGCCGGAAAACATTACGCATGCCAACGGAAAACAAAATGGAAATGTCGGGTTGTCGAATGTGCAGCACAGGCTGAAGATTTTATATCCTGATGCACATTCGCTGAAATGGTTTGATGAACAGGATTGCTTTATACTTGAAATGAGCGTAAAGCTGTCTGCCAGTAATAGTAAATAATATGCCCATTAGAACATTGATAGTTGATGATGAGCCACACGCCATAGACATTATTTGCAGGTATGCAACGAATGTGCCGGATATTGAAATAGTAACAACATGCAACAATGCTATTCATGCGTTCCAGGTGCTTCAGCATAATAAGATTGATTTACTGTTTGCAGATATAAAGATGCCTGGTCTTTCGGGCACTGACCTGATCAGGAGTTTAAAAAAACCGCCGATGGTGGTTTTTACTACCGCCTACCAGGAGTACGCAGTTGAAGGATTTGATCTGAATGCTATTGATTACCTCGTAAAGCCCATACCCTTAAACCGTTTTCTTCGTGCGGTTGACAAGGTAATGCATTATATCGACGGGAATAATAATGAGGATGATGATAAATCCGGGACTGTAGCTACAGCCCCCGGCAAACATTTTTTATACCTGCGCATTGAGCGGCAAACCATAAAAATAGATACGGAAGATATACGCTGGATTGAGAGCATAAGAGATTATATCAAGGTAATAACGAAAGATAAAGTATATGTTACCAAGCAGAAAATAAGTGTTGCTGAAAAACTACTTCCTACCGGGCATTTTATGCGCATACACCGTTCCTTTATTATACCTCTTAATAAAATTGAAAGTTATCATCCCAATTATTTTACTGTGGCCGGTGCTAAAATTCCTATCGGCCGGAATTATAAGCTGGCCTGTATGGAGAAGTTCCACGATGGCACAAAAGACCCGTCCGGCTATCCTGATCTTTAACTGCGGGATAAGTATCCTCATATTCTTTATAGAACCGAATATTTAAAATACGGTAGTCGCCGGCTTCCTACGCCCGACGATCAAAAAACGCGTGTGTCGATCTGTTTTGAATACCTCCCGGATTCATCTGAATCTTGCGCTCCTTTTTAAACAATTAATTATTTCAACATGGAACTATCTAAGACCGATGATTACAGGTATTACAACGGAGGATATTTCAGAACGCTGCTTTCTCCCAAACAAACCAATAATGCTATGGCATTAATTGAATTTACATTACCAAAAGGCGCTGAACCGCCATTGCATATTCACCGGGATGAGGATGAAAGCTTTTATATACTGGAAGGGGAACTAAGCGTCAGGATAGGAGATACAGAGGCTATATTAAAACCCGGGGAAGCGATTTTTGCTCCAAGAAGCACGCCGCATGCTTTTACTATTCTTTCCGGCAAAATAAAAATGCTCAACCTGATTACACCAGGCACACTCTGGAATTTCTTTAATGAGTTCAGCGTGCCTGTAGCTGGTCAGCCGCATATTCCGGAAGCGCAGGTGATACCCGGTAAAGAAGCTGCACTTCAAATGCTGCAAACCATCAAATCATTATATCATATCAATTTTTTTGAAACAAAATAATATATAGAAAATGAAGATCATTAATTATTGTAAGCTCATCGTGCTGGTATCTTTTATTGCATGTACTCAAAAAGACTCATCTGAACCCGTGCAATATAAAGTTGATGAGAGCACTTCGGTTATTGAATGGAAAGGAAGCGCTCCCACACATTTCCATACCGGGGCATTTAAAGTGTCAGGTATACTCACTACTGATAAAAAAGGAAAAATTACCGGGGGAGATTTTTCAATTCCCATTGCCAGTATAAGTAATTTTGACCTGGAGGGAGCGGAACAGGCTGAATTGCTGAAACATTTGAAAAGCTCAGATTTTTTTGATCTTGTATTATACCCGGAAGCTGCTTTTCATATTACAAAAGTGGAAGATTACAAGAGTGAGTCTGCTGCAAATATTATGCTCACCGGTGAATTTACGATGAAAGGACAAACACATGCTATCAGTTTTCCGGCGGCTTTTAAAAATGAGCAACATACCATTTCTGCCGAAGGCTCTTTTACATTAGACAGAACAAAATGGGGCATGAGCAAATATAACGACCCGCAGGGAGGATTGTATATACTGCCTGATGCAGACATTAAGGTAAAGATCAGTTGCAGCAAACCCTGAGCTTAGTAATATTTAATAGTGCAAATAAGTAAGCCTGCCGCTTCGGCAGGCTTTTTTGAGTGATCAGCCCCGGATAGAAAAACTCCTGATAACGATTATTAATCGCTGCAGCATTTAGTTCTGTATTTTTTATTATGAACTTAGCTGTAGTGGTACTATGAAACTTCGTTGCGTCGCACACTTCAACTACAGTGCTACCATCAACATGTTATACCTGATGTTTTCGGCCAGAAAAGATCATATACAATACCTGCTTAATAATTTTTTCTCCAGCCCGTTCATCCTGGCTATGCTGTTGAACAGCCCAAAGAGTGGCGTAAATAATGCACCGGCGCCTGCTGCGTGCATATCGCTCATTTTTGAAATAACGGCTAGTGTAGACAGGCTTTTAGGTACTCCCTTTTTATTTGTTGCGCCGTCTTCTGCCAGTCCGTACAATATCCGCAATGCATTTTCAAAACCGGTTGATCCCGGTACAATAACTGTAGTGAAAATAACCGGTGCGTTTGATTCATTGGAAAAGCGATGAACGACTTCTTTTTCAACGGTAAATTTTTGACCGGCCGAGAGTATAACCTTGCCTTTTTTTGTAGTAAGCGTAAGTGTGCCTTCCACTACGGCAAAAGTTTCTGAAAAATTTTTATGATAATGCATCGGCGTGCCACCTCCCGGCATAAGCTTTACAAGAAGTGAAGTAATACGCCCTTCAGTTTCATGCGCGGTTTGCGTAAAAGTTACCTGGTCCTTAATAACCGGGTTGATAATTGTTTTTTTCATGCCCCCAAATTATTTGAGTAGCATAACAGCAAAAAAAATGATCGACTTAAGTAAAATGATGTATACAGACAGCAGGAACTGTAGATAGGCGGATGCTATAGATTAATGTAAGTGCAAATAAAAATTTTAAAATTTAGTGCAGCCTTTACTTTTTTTACTATTTGAGTCCGGGGATTTCGCTTTTAAAAAAGATCTTAATCTTAAAAGACAAGTGTCCATCAGAAGGAATACAAGAAGGTTTATGAGAGAACTGAGATTGCTTTACCCGCCGAAACATATCTTTAATTCAAACTTCATGCTGGCGGGTTCGCAAGACCGGCGAGTGTGTTTTGATTTTGCGGTCAGCAGTCCCTGTAGCTGATGCGACTGAGACTGGCTCAGGTTTTTTCTAAAAGCGAAATCACTGGCCTTAAGCCCATCGCTATAATATTTTTTTATAAAGAGGCAAGCGCATATTCCATTACAGTAATATTCCTGTTATTTACTGACAGCCTTTCAGTTACTGCCCATCCCAGGCGTTGATAAAGCGGCTCTGCTGTATCCGTAAATAAATTCATTTTTTCTATGCCGCAAATTTTTGCATGATGGAGTATATAGTTACAGATTGCAGCGCCATATCCCTTACGCCTTTTTTCCGGCACAGTATAAACCAACGCCAGCCATTTTTTATGTACGGCAAGCTCAGGTACTTTATCAAGTAAGCCAACATGATTATAAACGCCGCCGGTGGCAATGGGTTTTCCATCAAGTGTCATCAACACCTGGAACTGATCTTCGTCTGCGCTTATGGATTGAAGTTTTTCTATTGTGGTTTTTACCGGGATTTTCCATTCGGACAAATACCAATCTGCAATTAATATAAAAGCCTGCTGGTCGTAAGATTTTACAATTTGAAAATTGATGCCTGTCATTTATTGTTTTAGATTATCGTTTGCCGGAAAAAAAACATTACTCCCCTAAAGCAGGGGCGTTGACAAGACATGATTGAGCTTATTTCCGTTGCTTCGTGTATTATAAACCGGTTACCTTCGTTCCCCTGAACATAAATGGATTGTTGCTGAGCCGGAGTGGTTTGCCGCTGGAAGTGGTTACATTTTTTAAGATAACTTCCCTGGTTATAACATATGGAAATTGCTCACTGTAGCTGCTGTTGTTCATTTGTGGATTAAAATCAGCGAAGATTGCAGGACCGTCATAATCCGCGGGATGATTGCTGTCATCTATTTTTAAATTTTCAATAGTGATGCGTTCCGGCATATAACAGGTGTATCCAAAATTGTGCAGCCCTGAATATGATCCGTTGATGAGCGATGCGCTGACGGGTTTACCGGCTTCGGGCACAAAAACGCAGTTGCGTATGATAAATGTTCCCTGCCAGGTGCTGCCGTAATCGCTGCGCAGGTTAATAATACTTTTCCCATAAATAGTGCAGTTTTCAACGGTTAAAGTACCGCTACCTATAGCGTTGATGCCCATGTGCCCGAGCACAGAGTTGCGGATGACAGCATTGGCAACTCCTTTATGCGCATCAAATCTTGAAAAAGTGCAGCTGTCATACAAAATATTCTTGCAATAATTAGAGCCCATAATTCCCCAATACCTGTTGTCTTTAATGTCGTTGGTCTGGCTGCAATTCACAAAGGATATATTTAATGCACGGTTTGCTGAAATGTCATAAGTGCCCATGGTAACTGATTCTCCTGCTGAGCCAACGGTACGGTATGTTTTATGCCCGGTAAGAATAGTGTTTTTAACTGTAACATAAGCGCAGTTGTTAATGCTTATGAAACCACTATAAGGCGCTCCATGATCTCCTTCTCCGGTAATCCGGTGCTCAAGTCCATCTACTACTACATTTGATCGTTGAATGAAAATGTTACGGGCGTAATAGGTATATTTTGATTCATCCTTATTGGCAATGCTGGTAAAATGGCCGCCGGTAATATTCAGTGTCTTTTCATCAAGCGGAACTGCAATGATATTAGTGATGCTGTCAAAGTCCCATATAACAGGCGTATTCATATCAATATTACCGTTTTTACCGGCAATAAAAATGTCGGTTTGCGGAGAGCCGTTATCCTGGTTAAGACCGGAACGGATGTATTGTTTTATATTGGAGTTGATTACTGTAACCAGGCAGGAGGAGGGCAGAGAAATATCTAATTTACTTTGATTTCTTTTGAGCGATGATATCCCTTCCGGCTTAAATGGCCGCAGGTTGGGTCGTACTTCAAAAACAGGTGCATTACGATCCTGCACTTCGCTATCATCGATAATGAAGCTTGCTTTACCGAAATCCGTATCGGTTTGTATAACTGCTACGCGTTTCTTACTTCCGATATAGTAGGTAGCTTTCTCATCTGCTTTTACCAAAAGCCTGTATTGATTGGCAAATGCATGAGTTGCAGCTATGGCATCAATATCATCGTTTTTGCCATCACCTTTTGCACCGAAGTCGCTGTAATGTACTAAGCCTGCAACCTTAAATTTTTGAACATCTTCCGGCAATACATTCACCTCTAATGTTCCATTTTCATTACTGTATACTTCGGTTTTTTTCGGGAGGGATGTTATTATTATTTTTTCTGCTGTGCCTGTGGTTTGGGACAGTCCCGCAAGTGCAAATAAAAATGTTGGAAATAAGAAAATATATTTAGTCATTTTTAAAGTTAATAATTCTCTGCGTATAACCTTTACCGATACAGGATTTCACTTTACAATGCGTAATACTTCAAAAGACAAGTCATTTAGGTAAGTAAAACCATAGAACGATTGACCACAATCTCCGTGTTGCTCGTTCGAGATGACGACGCTATGATACTCCTCAATCAACGGATTATAACAATAACAAAAAAGACATTTATTATTATAAAAGTGGTTTTACTATTTTCAGATGAATGTTATACTGATTGTTATTTATGAGTTAAGCAGGCACTTTACCTTGATATTCTCTTTCCCAAAAACGGTGCGCGCCTATGTTCTGCAGAAACCTGGTAATATTACCATCTGTTGTAATTCCGGCACTCTTATTACAATATGTTTCTTTTAAAAATGCAACGGCATCACTGTCTGCACCTATAGCCTTGCAATGGCGGAATTGTTCATTTACAAAATGAATGGCATCCGGTTCACCTCGTAAGGTAAGCGCTGCTTTTTCTCCGCCAGGTATATAAACTGCGTCAAATAATACTGATGCTGTATTAAATAAAGTTGCATCGGGATGAAGTGTGCTGCCATTACTGGTTTTTATAGCTGAGAGAGAGGTTGCTATTAATTTTATTTTTGCCTTTTTTGCCGCTGCCTGGTCCTTAATTTGCTGAACTGTTTTAGCATTTACGCCATCAGCAATTAATACAGCAATACAACGGGTAGCTATATTGCCTTTATTTCTATTCAGCATGCTCAATGCTTCTGATCTTTCAATGTCTTGTTTCACTTTAACGGGATTAAAATCTTTGGGATTTCCATCAGCGGGAACAGCGCCGTTCTCAACAGGCATTACTTTGCCGGGCAGAGGTAATCCTAATTTTGCGGCTACATATTTTGCAAGATCCAAATTTACATTGGTGAGTGTATTCACCATGCGTTGCCTTATTCCCGGGATGGTCACCTTTGATAATTCAAAACTAAACGCGTCTTTTATATGCCGTTGTTCAGGTTCGCTCTGACTATTATAAAATAATGATGCCTGACCAAAATGATCCCGGAAACTTTTACTTCTTGCCCTGATCTTTGCTGCATCAATCCTTTCTGTATAGCTGGTAAAGCCTCCCTGTTCAGCCTTTGCTAAAAAAGGGCAGCCGCCGCCAATGCTGTTAGGGGAGTAGCTGGCTTTACCTTTATTGATTTGCATTTGCATATGACCGTCACGTTGATTATTGTAAACGGTATTAACAGGACGATTAATGGGTATCTGATGAAAATTTGCGCTGCCTAACCTTGACAGTTGTGTATCGGTATAAGAAAATAATCTGCCCTGCAGTAGAGGGTCATTCGTAAAATCTATGCCTGGCACAATATGCGCGGGACTAAACATTACCTGTTCTGTTTCGGCAAAAAAATTATCCGGGTTACGATTGAGGGTAAGCTTTCCTATAATCTGTACAGGCACCAGCTCTTCAGGTACAAGTTTTGTGGGATCAAGCAGATCGAATGCATATTTATGTTCATCTTTTTCCGGAATGATCTGCACACCCAGTTCCCATTCCGGGAAGTTTCCTTCTTCAATCGCTTCCCATAGATCTCTGCGGTGAAAATCCGGGTCCTTTCCTGAGATTTTCTGTGCTTCATCCCATGTTACTGAGTGTATGCCAAGCAGCGGCTTCCAGTGAAATTTAACGAAACATGCGATACCTTTTTCATTGATCATCCTGAAAGTATGTACACCAAATCCTTCCATCATTCTTAAGCTTCTCGGTATAGCTCTGTCGCTCATTGCCCACATTACCATGTGAGTACTTTCGGGCATTAGCGAAATGAAATCCCAGAATGTATCATGGGCTGAAGCTGCCTGTGGTATTTCATTATCAGGCTCAGGTTTTACGGAATGAATCAGATCAGGAAATTTTATTGCATCCTGTATAAAGAAAACAGGAATGTTATTACCAACCAGGTCATAATTTCCTTCTGTTGTATAAAACTTTACGGCAAAGCCACGCACATCCCTGGCAAGGTCTGTTGAGCCACGCGAACCTGCAACTGTTGAAAAACGAACAAAGACAGGAGTTTCACGATTTATGTCTGTGAGAAATGCCGCTTTTGTATATGCTTTCAATGATTTGGTTAATTTGAAAACGCCATGTGCGCCACTACCTCGGGCGTGCACAATACGTTCCGGAATACGCTCATGATCAAAATGGGTAATTTTTTCCCTGAGAATAAAATCTTCAAGTAAGGTTGCGCCGCGTTCACCGGCTTTTAAAGAGTTATGGTCGTCGTTAATTTTAAGTCCCTGGTCAGTGGTCATTGTCTGACCATCTGCATCTGTAGTATTAAGTCCAAGGTTTGTGGCTTTCGCATTTTTTTTTGAAGTGGAAACAGATTTTGCCATGGCAATTGTTTTAGAAGTTAGAAAGAAATGGTAGGGTCTGAAACCATACCATCTGGCATGATGCTATAAATGAGAAAGGAATTTCACGAACAGGGAAATTCCTTTTTGACCTATTACCGGAAATGATTAGTTGGATGTATTTTTTATTTCGCTTTCTATTTTAGCGCGGGAGAGATATATCTGGAATCCCAGGCCCAGAACAAGATTACTGGATGCGGGGCTGGAACCGAACCCCACAATCCCCCTGTATTTAGCCAGCGCTTCCAAACCTATATTGGGTGTAATAAAATAAGCAATACCGGGCCCAACGCTCATGCCCAGTCCGTTGGTATTATTGCCTGCAGATGGATTATACCCTTCAATACCTACTGTTGCTTCGCCAAAAAATCTTGTTTTACGAAGCACATTGATATTAGGATCGTTGATATAATATCTGCCTAATGCTCCAACGCCATAGCTGGTAGCAGGGCTGATGCCTTTTGCTGTCATTAAAGAAAGATCAACATATGCACCTAATGCCAGGTTGTTGCGTATAAACCAGGCGGCTTTGGGGCTCAGGGTTAAATTGAATGCGCCTCCATCCTGCAGGCTGAGGCTCATATTGCTTATATTCCCGCCCACCATAACATTTCCCTGTTGTATCTGCGCTTTTAGACCTGTGAACAGCATTACTGTTGCAACCAACGTAGTAAAAATTCTTGTTTTCATGATTTTGAATTTTTGGTGTATAAGTTATTATACGTTGATAAAATATTGTACCAATATGCATGTGAGCTTACACAGGTGACTATAAGCAGGAAGAGTATAAAAAAGTGGAAAAATTTTCCTCATTAGGGGAAAACAGGTGTTTGCAGTTTTACCAGGGAGAAATAGTTTACTATTCCGGATTGATCCATCCATAATCTCAATCAATGCCCGGTGCTGTCAGAAAGAGTGCGTTTTAATTTTTGCTGTTAATGATCAAAAACTCACGCCAAAGCTTACCGTAGAATATATTTTACCAGACCTGTCGCTATACATAGCGCCCACTTCAAGCGGGCCTAACGCGAAGTTGTAACCGAAAGAAAGACCATATCCCGACATGAAATCAGGATTGTTGAAGAATACACTTTTATTAATAAGATTTGTAAACAACACATTTGCTTTGGCGGTAGCGTAAGTGTTCGACAAAAATTCATACCTCAAACCGCCCATAAAAACAGCAACAGTTGGAGTATATATTGAACCTTCGGGCAAGCCAACAAATGTAACCTGGTTGTTATAAAGCGGCAAAACACCACCTACTGAAAACTCGTTCATAATATTATTGGTATAATTGAAGTTAGCGCCTGCCTGTGTGGATGCCATTGCCGTTAACCTGCGAAGCACACGATAGTAAGATTCCAGGTTAAATACCGTTCTGAGATAAGGGCGTGTTGAAATAGCAGAAACAGCTTCAGGGTATGGATCTCCATCTTTCAGCACAGATACATTTATATTTTGCCTGAACACCCAGCCGGCTTCCGCATCTATCTTAACACCTTTATTGGGAAAAATTCTTTTATCCAGCGAATTATATTTGATAAACCCATAACCGGTCGGCATGCTTACAGTTCCTTTAAATTCAAAATTTGATGCTATTACCGGGTTGTACTTTACAATTTCTTCCCTGGCGCCTATGCCAATGGCAAACTTCCTGTCTGCCGAAAAACTAATATTACCATCAAACCTCGCATACTGTCTTTTAAATAAACCAGACTGGCTGAATGGTTTTTCGGCAATAAAATCATTGTATGTGCTTACACTAAGCCTGTCATACTGTGCACTGAGCGATGCTGTTACATTTTTATGCCTGCCAATATATTGCAGGTGCTCACCACGTACACGAAAATTATCACCAATATTTATTGTAACAAGATCTCTTGAATTGCTGATCAGAAAATTCCTTGTAGTAAGATTTACAATAGCGCTGATGCCACTGAATTTATCGTAATGTAGTCCCACTTTGGCAAACGTGAGGGGATTTTCGATTACATCAAAAATGATTTTATAGCTGCCGTCTGGCTGTTCATGCAGTGAATACAGTATACGGTTGTAATATCTTGTGCCAAACGCGTGGCGGATCATACGGGATATATCTGTTGCCGCATACCATTCACCCGTTTTAAGGTTTAGCGTATTAATGAAAAATTCTATCGTTGTATTTTTCAGGCTGCTGATTTCAAAAGAACTTATTCTTACTTTTTCTGTAGAAGGCAACCGGTTGGCTTTAAGCGGCTGCGGGCCATAGATAGCATCCAGTGAATCGGAAAGTCTTTTTAAGACGGGATATAATTCTTTCCCTCTTTCAATACCGGCATCAAGAATATCAATAGCCTGCCCGAAGCTGCCCATATTGTATTTCTCCAGGTTATGATTAACATAAATATCGCAAAGCGGTATTTCTGTTTTATGGTCTTCCGCTTCGCGAAAAAATGCCACCTGCAATAATACCTGTATCGCGTTTCGCACATTGCGTGAGCTTAATAACCCTGATGAAACATTACTGCCTATTACAATATCAGCTCCCATTCGCTTCACATCCTGTACAGGAAAATTGCGTACCACACCCCCGTCAATCAATCTTCTTTCCTGCATATTAACCGCAGTAAAAAAAGAAGGTATTGCCATACTGGAACGTATAGACGAAACTATTTCACCTGATTCCATGACTACAGCTTCTCCCGTACCAACATCTGTTGCAATGCATTTAAAAGGAATACTAAGCTTTGAAAAATCTTTTACATTACAAACCGGGAAGAAAAGTTCAGAGAATTTCAGCCAGAGTTCCTGCCCTTCAAGTATACCGGTTGGAAGGTTAAACCTGTGGTTTTGCCAGGGAAGCTCTACAATGTATTTTGAATATTCATCCTTTTCGGCCATGAATATGCTTTGCAAAGAAGACTGGTTGCTGAGCAAAAGATCCCAATCTATTGTTCTTGCTATCCGTTCAATGGTATCTGCTGAATAACCGGCAGCATATAAGCCGCCAATTACGCTGCCCATGCTTGTTCCGGTAATGTAGTCTGCATTCAGGCCAGCCGAATCTATTGCCTTTAATATACCTATATGAGCCAGCCCTTTAGCGCCGCCGCCGCTAAGCGTCAACCCTATTTTTGGCCGGGCGCTATGCTGGGCAGATACGCCGCCGCATATACAGCAAATCCACAAACACGATATAAGAATATATTTCATAGTAACTGGTCAACACACCTTGCATACGTATCAGTGCATATCTTAAAAGTATTTATCCCGCCGATATTGTATGCAGGTACAGGTTATTTAGTTAATTAAAGCAACAAGCATATAAGCTGGCATCGGTAAAGCTTAGCTCAGCCGCCTTTCACAAGTGGGGATCCGGAGTTCAATTTAAAACAAGCTGCCTGAAAACGAGCGGCAGGTTTGTTATAAAAGGGTTATTTATTGATTAAGAGAAAGTTCCATGAAGCATACAGAGGAAACATGAAAACGAAAAACCGCTCTGGAAAAGAACGGTTGATATAAGTTGGATTGTAGCGCTGATCAATACTCATCTTCATTAAAGAAGAAGTCTTCCTGGGATGGGTAATCAGGCCAAATATCATCAATGCCTTCATATATCTCACCTTCATCTTCCAGCTCCTGCAGGTTTTCTATCACCTCAATAGGTGCACCACTACGAATGGAATAATCAATTAATTCATCTTTTGTGGCGGGCCAGGGAGCGTCTTCCAGGTAGGATGCCAGTTCAAGTGTCCAGAACATTGTCTATTTTAATTTTATAGATGATCAGATTTTTATGTTGATTTACAGGTATGCTGCCCTGCAAATTTTCCGCAAAAGTAAAGTTTAGCACGTAATTTCCAAATTCACTTATTCACGCCCTGAAAAAGGTGAACGGGCGGTCTGTTTTTTTATTGCATGTGGTATTGGGCATTTATGAGCACTATTGCTTAATTTCCCGCCTTAAATAACCTAATACTCGGTAATGTTATCAGCCAAAAACATTGTAAAATCCTATGGTAACCTGCAGGTGCTTAAAGGCGTAAGCCTTGAAATAAACCAGGGAGAAATTGTAAGTATCATCGGTTCTTCAGGAGCAGGTAAAAGCACTTTACTTCATATTATTGGCACGCTCGATACGCCGGACGGCGGGGAGATTTTCCTGAAGAACGAGAGAGTAGATACCCTGGCAGGCAAAAAGCTGGCATCATTCCGGAATAAACATATGGGGTTCGTGTTCCAGTTTCATCATCTTCTTCCTGAATTTACGGCGCTGGAAAATGTGTGCATTCCGGGCTGGCTTGCAGGTAAAAAAAAGAAAGAAGTTGAGGCAAGGGCAAAAGCGTTGCTGGAAACGCTCGGGCTTAAAGACCGCATAGATAATAAGCCAAACGCCCTCTCGGGTGGTGAACAGCAGCGCGTAGCTGTAGCGCGGTCACTTATTAACAAACCTGATATTGTTTTTGCTGATGAGCCTACAGGTAACCTTGATTCTCAAAATGCCCGGGAACTGCATAAGCTTTTTGTGGATCTCAGAAACAGGCACGGCCAAACTTTTTTGATTGTAACGCATAATGAAGAGTTAGCCCAGATGAGCGACAGGGTTTTGCATATGAAAGACGGGAAAATGATTGACGGGTAGCAGGCATGTGTTTTCACGCAGTGTGCACATAAAAGTATCGGTATATACAGTATTAAACTTATCGTGAAATGTAAGTCGATAAATGTGAGAATCTCACCCCTGCCTGCCGGTAGCTATCCTGTACACATATCTTTATTTATTCAGGCTGCACATTACACTATGTGTTTAAATAGCTGCAGCGCACCGATAATACCTGCCTGCCGGCAGGTTTGTAGCACTATAATGGATGATGTATTTTCAGGTGCAGCGCACCGTAATTTTTGTAGCACTGTAGTGGATGAGGTATTTTTTCAGGTGCAGCGCACCGCAATATTAAAATATCATGCACCTGGTTAATATTACGCCGCTCTGCGGCTTGCTCTATATAGTTTTGCCATGCTACTACAAACTTGCCTATCGGCAGCTACCCTGTATACTTATCTTTATTTATTCAGGCTTCTCTGCATACGAAATGTTTATTAGCTGCAGCGCAGCGATAATATTTGTAGCCCGAGGATGCGGCAATTTCAGGTGCGGCGCACAGAAATATTAATATAAAAAACGCATAAAATGATATTACGCCGCTCTGCGGCTTGTTCTACATCGTTTTGCCGTGCTACAAAAATTTCGTTGCGCTGCACCTGCATTGCGAAACGATATCTCCGGTTCTAAAAGCATCCGTTTGTGTGTACAGGGTAGCTCACCGGCGGGCAGGTACGCTGCACCTGTATTGCGCTGTGGTATTAGAAGTAGATACTGAGTGTGCAGGATAGCTACCGGTAAGCAAGTCTTACGTTTCACATTTAACGATTGCATACAACATAATAAACTTAACGTAACATCAGTGAATGTCTTTTGAACTTATTTATCAGCTTTTTGAGGTACCCAGGGTATATCTTCAATATTATTAAGATGACCGGTATAGCGTGCCAACACAAAAAGATAATCACTCAGGCGGTTGAGGTATTTTAAAACAAGAGGATTTACCGGAGATGCTTCATCAAGCTGCACACAACATCTTTCTGCACGGCGGCAGACACAGCGGGCAATATGCAGTTGTGAAATAATAATGTGCCCTCCGGGCAAAATAAAATATTTCATAGCAGGCAACACGCCTTCCATCCGGTCTATTTCTTTCTCTAATAAATTAATATTGCTTTCCGCAAGTTCCGGCAATGCCATCTTAATTTCTTTCTGCGGATCGCAGGCCAGCAAAGAGCCTATCACAAAAAGGTCGTTCTGGATTTTTTGCAGTGTGTCGCGGCTGATATTATCCGAGAGCATATCCCTGCACAAACCTATATGCGCATTCAGTTCATCAGCCGTTCCGTATGTTTCTATGCGCAGGTGAGATTTAGGCACTTTAGTTCCCCCGATAAGGGATGTGCTGCCTTTATCGCCTGTTTTTGTATAAATTTTTATAGCCATAAGGGATGATTTACCCTGCAACAGCAGCCCGCTCAACCTTTCTGTCGCTTTCTATAACGCCATCGCGTAAGCGCACTATTCGTTTGGAGTAATTAGCGATATCCTCTTCATGCGTCACAAGCACGATCGTATTGCCGGCTTCCTGTATTTTGCCGAAAATATTCATGATCTCGTAAGAAGTTTTGGTATCAAGATTACCTGTGGGTTCATCTGCAAGAACCAGTGAAGGATTATTGACCAATGCTCTTGCAATGGCAACACGCTGGCACTGGCCACCGCTTAATTCATTTGGCTTATGGTGGCTTCTGTCAGCAAGATCAACCTGCTCCAATACATGCATTGCCATTTCAGTACGCTGCTTTTTGGAAATGCCGGAATATATAAGCGGTAATGCTACATTCTCAGCAGCGGTTAATCTCGGCAATAAATTAAATTGCTGAAATACAAAACCTATTTCTTTATTGCGAACTTCTGCAAGATCATTATCCGCCATTTTACTAACCTGGTGACCATTAAGGTAATAGTCTCCCCCGGTTGGCGAATCAAGGCAACCGAGAATATTCATCAAAGTACTTTTTCCGGAACCTGAAGGCCCCATCAGCGCTACATATTCGTTTTTTTGAATATCGAGAGATATACCCTTCAGCACCTGCAACTCCTGTTTTCCCATAAAGTAGCTTTTCCTGATATTGTCCAGGTGAATGATTGAGTGCATAAATAATTATTATAGCTGTTCCTGAAACAAATATAGGAATTTGAAATTTGAGATTTGAGATGGCCTTATAGATTGCAGACCTACAACCACAAACTATTTATTTTCCAGGCATGGTACATGTCATGTATTTTCCTTCTTCCTTAAACCCTTAACCTTAAACTAAAAACCATAAACCCTACACCTTCTGCCTCACCACTACTACCTAAGCCATCACATTTTCATGCAGAAATATTCCTGTTTTCTCATGCAATTTATTGCTTACAGGCACCACAGGCAAGCGTAGCACATTTTCAATTAACCCGAGGTGTGCTAAAAATGATTTTACGCCGGCAGGGTTATTTTCTACAAAAAGCATCTCATATACATCCAGCAAACCATCATTGATGGCAATTGCCTGTTTTAACTTACCAGCCAGTGCAAAACGGACCATATCTGAAAATTGCTTAGGCATGCAGTTGGCTATAACGCTTATCACGCCATCCATACCACAGGTAATTTGTGAAAAACCAAGTGCATCATCACCGCTGGATACCAAAAAATGTTCAGGCCGGTATTTCAATATCTGCATGCATTGCATCATATCTCCTGCAGCTTCTTTTATGCCGGCTATATTGGGTAGTTCAGCTAAATGCAAAGTTGTTTCGGCAGTGAGGTTTCTGCCGGTTCTTCCGGGAACATTATATAATAATATTGGTTTGGGCGATGTTTCTGCCAAAGCTTTATAGTGCATATATAAACCCTCCTGCGAAGGCTTGCTGTAATACGGACTTACGCTCAGCACAGCGGTTGCATGCTTAAGCGGGTATGTTTCAAGATCGTGTATGGTTTCAGCAGTATTATTACCACCAATGCCAACTACCACAGGCACACGATTGTTTACTTTTTCATATGTAAATTCTATGATCTTAAACTTCTCTTCCTTGCTGATGGTTGGAGCTTCGCCGGTTGTGCCCAGCGTTACAATATATTCAACACCATTGCTGATGATAAAATCAATCACCCTTTCCAGCGCTGGATAATCAACGCTGTAATCTGCTTTAAACGGAGTAACAATCGCTACACCTGTTCCTCTTAATTGTGCTCTTAATGACATTTTTGTATATTGTGATCAAATGAAATTCGTTATAAAGCTTCAGGCAACAGGTTTCAGGTTTTCCTTACACCCTCCTTATGCCTTACAGCTTATATCCTCTGCCTTACACCTATCCTTCCACTTCCTCCCAAAAACCCATCTTGCTGTATTTATCAATTCTGTTATCAATTCTTTGCTGGGCAGGTATTTTTTTAAGATCTTTCAGCAACCTTACCAATACTTTTTTTAAGGATTCAGCGGCTTCTTCATAATTCCAGTGGGCGCCACCATAAGGTTCTTCTACCACTTCATCCACCAGTCCAAAACCTTTCATATCTGTTGAAGTAAGCTTTAACTGCTCAGCAGCTACTTCTTTCTTTTCCCAGCTTCTCCATAAAATAGAACTGCAGTTTTCCGGTGAAATTACCGTATACCAGGTATTCTGCAGCATCAGCACCTTATCGCCCACGCCAATACCCAATGCACCACCGCTTGCACCTTCGCCTATTATAACACAAATAACAGGCACTTTCAACCGCATCATTTCATATATATTCCTCGCAATAGCTTCTCCCTGTCCTCTTTCTTCAGCCTCAGCGCCCGGAAAAGCGCCGGGCGTATCTATCAAAGTAATAACAGGCTTATTAAATTTTTCTGCCAGCCTCATTAACCGGAGCGCTTTTCTATAACCTTCGGGATTAGCCATACCAAAATTACGCAACTGGCGCATTTTTGTATTAATACCTTTCTGGTGTCCGATTATCATCACGGTTTCCCCATCCAGCAAACCAAATCCGCCTACAATAGCCTTATCATCTCTTACGTTTCTATCACCAAAAAATTCAATATAATCGGTGAGCATTCTTTTAATATAGGCATTAGTATATGGCCTGTCGGGGTGGCGGCTTAACTGCACCTGTTGCCAGGGTGTAAGATGTTTTGTTATTTCTTTTCTTCTTTCCAGCAATGATTGCTCCAGTTGCTGGATAGAACTTGCATAATCTACGCCAGGATTTTTCTCCGCTATTTGTTTTATCTGAGCCAGTTGCTCAAATATTTCTTTAACAGGTTTTTCAAAATCCAGGAATTGTCTTTGCTTAAACTGGGGCATACGCTTTATTTATGGCAGTTGGCAAAAGTAATATTAATAAAATAAATGGTAATGCAACAAAAATAAGCAAGAGATACCACTAATACAGGAATTTTAGAAAGCCAGTGTTTCTTTTTTCAACTGAAGCTCCAAAGATTTGTTTTGAGCAGCTTCAACCCTTCCTATCACCTGTGCTTCTATTCCAAATTGCTGAGCGGTTTTAATAATATCAACTGCTGCTTTTTCAGTGGTATATACTTCAAGCCTGCAACCCATATTAAATACCTGGTACATTTCCCTGTTATCCGCTTTACTGGCTTTTTGTATAATATTAAATATAACAGGAGGCTCAAACAGATTGTCTTTAATAACCTTTACATTATCCGGTATATATTTTAAGCATTTTGTTTGGCCCCGCCGCTACAGTGAATTAACCCGTGCAGATCATCAAAATTATTTTCGAGCAATACTTTTAATACAGGCGCATAAGTGCGTGTAGGCGACAACAGCAATTTACCGATGGTGGTTTTGCTTCCACCTGTGTTTATTTCGTCGGTTAATTTATGCTCACCTATGTATACTATCCTGTCGCTCAATGCCGGTTCAAATGTTTCCGGGTATTTTTCTGCGTAATATTTACTCAGCACATCGTGCCTGGCGCTGGTCAGCCCATTACTGCCAAGTCCGCTGTTGTATTCATTTTCATACACACATTTGCCAAAACTTGTAAAACCAACAATCACATCACCCGCCTGTATTTTTTCATTGGTAATGATCTTTTCTTTAGGCCAGCGTGATGTCATAGTTCCATTTACTGCAATGGTTCTAACCACATCGCCCACATCAGCGGTTTCGCCGCCGAGATAATGAATATTTACACCAAAGGTTTTAAGCTGGTCAAATAATTCCTGCGAACCATTGATCACCTGCTCCAGCACTTCGCCGGGTATCAGTTTTTTATTTCTGTCGATGGTAGAATTAAAAACAAGATTATCATATACACCCACGCAAAGCAAATCATCAAGATTCATGATGATAGCGTCATGCGCTATACCTTTCCAAACAGATATATCCCCGGTTTCTTTCCAGTACAGGTAAGCAAGAATACTTTTGGTACCGGCGCCATCGGCATGCATAATGTTTACAAAATTTTCATCTGCGCCCAGAAAATCCGGGTACATTTTACAGAATGCTTTAGGATACAAGCCTGCATCTAATTTTTTGATAGCGGTATGTACATCTTCTTTTTGCGCGGAAACCCCTCTTTCGTTGTATAAGCTCATGGTATTTTTTTAAACCGCTGCAAAAGTAATTATTCGCGGTTCAAATATCAATTTCCATTAGTTTTGCAGCCCTAAGAAATGTGAATAAAGCTCTGCAGATACATCCAGACATATCGGCTCTGCCTCTTTTTCGTAATGCTGTTGTTACCATCGGCACTTTTGATGGCGTTCACAGCGGTCATAAGCAGATCATCAAACAGCTAAAAGAAGAGGCAAAACGCATTAACGGTGAAACAGTTATTGTTACTTTTTTTCCGCATCCGCGCAAAATAATTAATCCCGGCGCTACTATAGAACTCCTGAATACACCAGGTGAAAAAGCCGCTTTACTTGCAGCGGAGGGAGTTGATCACCTGGTGATCGTGCCCTTTACAAAAGCGTTTGCTGAGCAACCTGCTTCCGAATATATTACTGTTTTTTTACAGGGAAGATTACATCCGCAAACGGTTATCATCGGTTATGACCATCGCTTTGGCAAAAACCGGGAAGGCAATTATATTATGCTGGAAGCATTTTCAGCACGCTGCGGCTTTGAAGTAAAAGAAATACCGGAAAAAGTATTGCTCGAAACCACGGTAAGCTCAACACGCATACGAAAAGCAATTGCCGGAGGTGATATTGCTACCGCCAATGCTTTACTGGGTTATGATTATTTTTTTGAAGGCACTGTGGTTGATGGTAACAAGCTGGGGAGAACACTGGGCTATCCTACGGCGAATATACAGCCATCGGATCCGGAGAAATTAATACCAGGCTTTGGCATATATACTGTTGAAGTGGAAGTTAAAGGCAAAAGATACGGCGGAATGATGAGCATTGGTACACGCCCGACAATAGATAACGGCAATACAAGCGTGATTGAAGTGAATATTTTTGACTTCAATGATAATATCTATGGTGAATCCATAAAAGTATATTTGAAAGCTTACCTGCGCCCTGAATTAAAATTTAACGGGCTGGATGCTTTAAAAGATCAGCTTGCGCTTGATAAAGAAGATTCGCTTAGGATTTTAGGAAGATAATTTCCAGGAGAATATTGCATCAGCGCCCTGCTGTTTCTCTTCTTTCTTTTCTGATTTATCAATTCAATATTTTAACAACGCATCAAAAGTTTGTAGATTGTTCCGCGGTTTGAACAAGCCATAGCTATGGATAAGTTACATTCTCTCTATACTTTTATTGACCTTGCCGGAACATTTGCTTTTGCAATAAGCGGTGCAGTTGCCGCCAAACAGAAAGGGCTTGATGTATTCGGAATTCTGGTAGTTGCATTTACCGTGGCATGCGGCGGAGGCATTACCAGGGATCTGTGTATTGGCGCCATACCTCCGGCAGGTCTATCAGACTGGCGTTACCTACTGGTATCAACCATCGCTACTATTATAGCTATCGGATTAACGCCGCTGATGAAATTACTTCATCGCCCGGTAATATTGTTTGATGCATTTGGGTTATCGCTGTTCGCGGTTTCCGGCGTTGATAAAACATTGGATTACGGTTATAACAATGAGATAGCGGTTTTGCTGGGCATTATCACCGCAGTAGGTGGCGGCGTAATACGTGATATATTTTTAAACCGCATTCCCGTAATTTTTGAAAGAGAGATATATGCCGCAGCAGCACTGTTGGGAGCAATTACCGTAATTACGGGTCACTATTTAAACCTGCCCGACGATTGGATAATGCCTGTTGGATTTATTGTTTGTCTTACAGTACGTTTACTGGCACTGAAATATCACTGGAAATTGCCGGCTTTTTCAGAACGCCAGGGAGCATAGGTGTCAGCAATCAGCTATCAGAAATACACATTTTGCTTTACGCTGCTGCATTCTCTGTAATATATTTCACTAAACTTCTTTTTGCGACCGGTAAGAGTGTTTCTTCAAGCGGGTAACTCAGATCTGTTTCAATACTATATACCGCGGGATTGGGTAACTCAGACTTATTACGGATGAGCTCTGTTTTTATATTTTCGTAAGTGTTAACAAAATTACGCTCCCACTCTGCAACAAAAGAAGTTTTAATGCTGCGGTATTTCTCATCATGCTTTTCAAATATGCTCAGGCGGTAATGGTATACCCTCGTATCGCTGTGTTTTCCATCACAAAGAAAAAAATAGCCTTCCCTGTTTTCCAACGGCACTATACCAACCGGTAAAATATTCAGCTTCTCTTCTACAAACTCGTAAATTTCCGCTCCATCTTTTATAGTAGCGCTCATATTTTGTATGGCATATTGAATAATATCTTCCAGTTCTTTCATCATTTCATCATCATCCACAATTTTTTCATATAGTATCTGTAGTTTGTCTACATCAATATGTGTGAATTTTTTGGGGAACTGCTCCTGCATTAATTGCTTGCTATACTTAAAATGGAGCATATTATTGTAATGAAAAATTATGTCAGAAAGCTGGGGATACAATTTGTTTTGCGTAAACTCTGTATGTATCTGCTGCAGATAAGCCAGCAGTGTATACTTTTTCAGTTCGAAATCAATGTATCCTTCTGCAAACCAGGTTTTGGATAATGTCTTCATAACTGTAAGGGTTAAGTTTTCCGAATTTAAGAAAAAAGCTTTATGAATGCTTCCATTTTATAAATATAATAACTACATTGTAGCCAGATTATTATTCCAATATATTATTATCTGCCTGCTGTACCTCATTAATCTCAATGTATTATTTAAACCTTCCGGTTCGTACCTGCTCTACCAATACTGTGTTTGATTTAGTCCCATCCCATATTCCCTTGTGATATCGGTTTGCATACCGGTTCAATATCTTTTTGAGTTTACAAAACAGAAAATACGATCCAAAAATGTTCCGGGTTGCATTACCGGGTAAGTAAATACTGACTATGATCTTGCAGGCAATAAATTTTATTAAGTCGAGACTTAATTCAGCCGGTGTTACCTCAGAAACCGGCAATATAGGAGAAATTGTTGCAGATGGCGGAGCTGGTCATGCCAACGATCATGTAATTATTTCTTTAATAAATATTGAAGAAAACAGGATATCAAGAGATCCGCGTAATTACATAAGGACAGAAACGGGTATCAATAAAAAAAATCCTGCTATCCATCTGAATATTACCATTCTCTTCACATCTGTAAGGCACGAAACAGGATATGAACGTTCGCTTGAAGAAATAGAGCAGGTGATCAGTTTTTTTCAGAAACAAAATGTTTTTGACAGTACAACCGAAACAGAACTGAGCGATGCAGGCATTGAAAAGCTCATTTTCGAAATGCTGAGTTTTAACCTTGAACAACTATACCAGCTTTGGTCGATGTTAGGTGGCAGGTATCATCCGTCTGCCGCGTATCGTATGCGGATGGTGACTATTGACAACGCATCACGTGAAGGTGGACCAATGATCACAGATATAAGAAGTGATTATTATTTAAAATCCTGACGATGGCAACGGTAATTGAAACCATACAAACCACGTATAAAAAGCTCTTTTCAGTAAAGCTGATGCACGAGGCTTATGAAAATACAGGTGTGGCAGGAAGTACTATAGATAATGCGCTGAATATATATGCCGATAAGAAAACAAAAAATTTATTTCACAGGTATGATATCACTTATAATTATAGTGGCAATATGATCAATTGCTTTATCAGGGCACAGGGAAACAAGCCATACAAAACTATTCCCGCTGATATACATATACGACTCATCGTGCAAAAAAGCACGGATTTTTTACACAGAACGCAGGTTATTGCAGCGGGTAGCGGGCAGGTATATTTATTTACAAACTTGAATAATACAGTAGACGCGGGTATTAAACATATCACTAAAAATGCTGCCGGCGCCCGGGATGCCGACCTGCAGGCTGCAGGTATAATTGCTTCAGATGAAAAATGCTTTGGCGTAATAGATATAACAGGCAATGCGCCAGCTAATGATTATAAACTTTTTGATACGGCAGGATTGAGGAGCCCTTCATTCGCCCTGCGCTTTATAAAAAAATAATTGACTTTAAAATAAAACACAACAACATGGCACAAATAAATGAAACTGCATTAAAAACGCCGGGTGTATATGTTAATGAAATTTCATTACTGCCGCCAATTGTGGCCCAGGTAGAAACTGCAATTCCCGCTTTTATCGGCTATACTGAATTTTCTGATGCAACTACCCAGCGCTTTAAGCCTGTAAAAATATTTTCACTGCTTGATTATATCACACAATTCGGAAAGGGCGAGGAAGCTGAAATTGCTGTAACTGTTACCAATGCCAGCTTACCTGATGTCACCGCTGTTGTTGTTCCCGCTCTTGAACATACATTATACCATCACATTAAAATGTTCTTTGCCAATGGCGGCAGCAAATGTTATATTGTTTCTGTGGGCGATTATGCTGAAACTGTAGATGCGGGAGATGATACAACACCATTGGGATTATTAGGTGGATTAAAAGCAGTGGAAGCAGAAGACGAGCCTACACTGTTGGTAATACCTGAGGCTGTGCTGCTGGATGAAACAGGGTATACCACGGTAGTGCAGGCAATGTTAAAACAATGTAATGATCTGCAGGACAGGTTTTCCATACTTGATGTTTTAGGCGGCGATGAATATACTGCGGATATTGTATCTGACCACCGCGACCAGGTAGGCAATAATTTTCTTAATTACGGCGCCAGCTATTTTCCGTTTTTAAAAACTTCGCTTACTCCCGGGTTTGATGACACAAAAATCAAGCTCACCCAATCGGGTGGCGAGCTCAATACCAAGCTGCTTTCCGATTCTGTTGGTTCTCCCGCAAAAACCATTAAAGAAAAATACAATGGCATGTATAATGCCATTAAGCAGGCTATTGGTGAGCAATACTTCACGCTTTCGCCTTCGGCAACAATTGCCGGTGTGTATGCTTCGGTTGACGGGCAACGTGGTGTGTGGAAAGCTCCGGCTAACGTAAGTCTTACTTCAGTAATTGAACCTACTGTTAAAATAGACAATGCCAAACAGGATGATATGAATGATAATCCTTCTACCGGCAAATCAATAAATGTTATCCGTTCATTTACCGGCAAAGGCATACTTGTATGGGGAGCACGTACATTAGAAGGCAACAGCAGCGAGTGGCGGTATATTTCTGTACGCAGGCTTTTTATTATGGTAGAAGAATCCGTTAAAAAAGCAACCGCTGTTTTTGTATTTGAGCCTAACGATGCCAATACCTGGACCAAGGTAAGGGCAATGATAGAAAATTATCTTACCGTTTTATGGCGGCAGGGTGCATTAGCCGGCGCCAAACCGGAACATGCGTTCTTTGTTAATGTAGGGCTCGGTAAAACAATGACGGCAGAAGATATTCTAAATGGAAAAATGATCGTGGAAATAGGAATGGCCGCAGTACGCCCCGCAGAGTTTATTATACTCCGTTTTTCTCATAAAATGCAGGAATCATAACCGGCACTATATATTTTATCACTTAAAAAAATATTGTTATGGCGCAATACCCGATTTCAAAATTTCATTTCCAGGTAGACTGGGGTGGCTCCAGGATAGGCTTTACTGAAGTAACAGGTTTAGAGGTTTCAACAGATGTAATTGAATACCGTGAAGGTTCAAGCCCGGAATATCATAAGATCAAAATGCCCGGGATGCAAAAATTCTCCAATATAACATTGAAGCGCGGCACCTTCCAGGGCGACAATGATTTTTACAACTGGTGGAATACAGTAGCGCTCAATACTATTGAAAGAAGGAATGTTACCATTTCCTTACTGAATGAAAGCCACGAACCTGTTGTTGTATGGAAAGTAAAAAATGCCTGGCCGGTTAAAGTACAATCTACCGATCTTAAAGCAGATGGAAATGAAGTGGCTATTGAAACGCTTGAACTGGCACACGAAGGACTAACTATTCAAAATGAATAATAATGGCGCAATATCCATTAACAGGGTTTCATTTTTCAGTTTCATTTGATAAGCTGCCCGGCCAATTCAGCTTTCGCGAAGTGAGCGGGCTGGAGGTAGAAATGGAAATGGAATCATTTACCGAAGGTGGTCAAAACAGGTTTACATGGCAGCTTCCTAAACGAGCAAGGTATACCGACATTACATTGAAACGGGGAAAAATATCCGGTTCAGCAATTGTAAAATGGTGCAAGGATGCTATGGAAAATTTTACTTTCTTACCTGTTAATATCACAATATCCCTGCTCAATGAACAGCATGAACCTGTTCAATCATGGCATGTGATAAATGCTGTTCCGAGGAAATGGTCAATTTCAGATTTTAATGCGGAAGAAAATTCAATTGTCATTGAATCCATTACACTATCATACCAATATTTTACGATGCTAACTACATAAATTGAATAGTATGCCTATAGAAATAAAAGAACTACTGATTAAAGCTACAATAAGTACTGACACTGCTCCTTCTGCTGATACAACGTTAAGCCAGGAAGAAATAAACCGGCTGAAAAAAGAGATCACGAAAGAAGTAACAGATAAAGTGCTGCGTACACTTCAGCAAAAAAATGAACGATAGTATATGCCTGCAGGACAATTAGAAAAATTATATATAGTGCCATATAAAACGGCAGACTATGCAATCACCAGTATTGCCGCGCCTCCTTTTTTTGCACTTATTAATCCTGAAACGTATACCTACAGGTATAAAATTGAATTCTGTGATACACAGGCGCCCGGCACATCCGGCGTTTCACTCAAGTTCAATAAAATGCCGCCACAGGAATTCAATTTTGATTTTTTATTTGATGGCACAGGTATTATACAGGGCGCACTTCCCTCTATTGTGCCGGTGGCAGATCAATTGGACCTTTTCAGGAACCAGGTACTATATTACAAAGGAGATATTCATCGCCCTTATTATTTAAAAATACATTGGGGCACATTATTATTTAAAGGTATCCTCACATCAATGGATATCGAATTCAAATTGTTTTCTCCCGACGGAACACCATTAAGGGCAGTTGCCAAATGCAGCTTTAAAGGATCTATTGAAGAAAATCTGCGGCTGGCAATGGAAAACCGGATGAGCCCTGATATTACACATAGCCGTATAGTTAAACAGAGTGATAAAATTTCATTGTTGACCAGGGATATGTACAAGGATCAACAGTATTATATAGATGTAGCTTCCTTTAACAAATTAGATTCTTTCAGGAAAATAAAAACGGGCACTGCTCTTTTATTTCCTCCTATAAAATAAATCAGTATGCCGGATGAAATAATATCAAAAGTTTTATTACCTGTTACGGAAACAGACCTGGTGACTTACGAAATTAAAATTGATGGCGCCCCGGTTTCCGGCGTATATGAAATAATCAGCATTAATATACAGGAAGCAGTGAACAAACTTCCTTCCGCATCTCTTGTCATAAGGGATGGTTCGGCAGATGAAGAAACATTCCGGGCGGGTGATTCCGGCACATTTGCGCCTAAGAAGGAAATTGAGATACATCTTGGCTATCATAGTAAAAATGAAATGGTGTTTAAAGGCATAATCATCGCCAATTCACACAAAGTAAACAATCACTGCTGCGAAATGAATATTGAATGCAGGGATAAGAGAGTGAAAATGACGATAGCCAACAGTAACCGGATACACGAAAATATTTCTGACGATGACATCATAGATACGCTAATGCAGGACAATAGTTTTCCTGTGGCAGAAAGGCAAATGGCAGGAAGCGATGCAGCAGGCTCCGCCGGTGCGCCGGGAGATTATTTATCGCTGGTTCAGGCTAATGTAACAGACTGGGATTTCCTGATAAGCCGCATTGATATAAACAAATCAATGTGCTTACTCCACAATGATAATATGACCATCAAACAAATTGATCTCTCAGAACCTCCTGTTCTTTTTCTTACCCATGGAAAAGATATACTGGAACTGCAGGTTGATATGGATACACGCTCATCTTCATCAGGTGTTGAGATCAATGCCTGGGATTACAGCAATCAACAGGTAATAAAAGCAGAAGGTGAATATCCAACCGGCGTTGAAGCAGAAAAAAATCCGTCTCCGGATGAAGAGCAATCTTCAGATAATGGAGAAACCATTCGCCAGAGCCTTACAGATATTGCTTCAGTATTCAACAAAAAGATCATTCTGACAGCGCCATACCTGAAACAGGAAAACCTGCAGGCAATTTCAGATTCCAAAATGCTGAAGACTGCGCTTACACCTGTTAAGGGGCGCGTAAAATACCAGGGCTCAGTACAGGCATTGCCCGGCAGTTTCGTGAACATTACAGGTATTGGCAATAAATTCAACGGTAAGCATTTTGTATCTACCATTCAACACGAATATACAGACGGCTGCTGGACGACAGAGGCAGGCATTGGCTGGGATGAAAATTTCTTTACTGAAAATATCCGCCCTGATCATCCTGCTTCATCCACCGGGCAGTTATCTGCCATACAGGGATTGCATGCAGGTGTAGTCACAAAAATTGAAGATCCCGATAACCAGTACCGCGTTAAAGTAAGGCTGCCATTAATTGATGCTTCGGGTGAAGGATTGTATGCAAGGATTGCCACTTTAGATGCAGGTAATAACAGGGGTACGTTTTTCAGACCTGAGATTGATGACGAAGTATTGGTTGGGTTTCTGAATGATGACCCGCATAACCCTGTTATAATCGGCATGCTGCACAGCAGTAATAAACCAGCGCCTATTGAACCTAAAGATGTCAATCACGAAAAGGGTTATGTTTCCCGCTCCGCTATGAAAATGATATTTAATGATGAGAAAAAAAGCATAACGATAGCAACGCCAGGCAACAGAACAGTAACATTAGATGATGATAGCGGGTCCATTACCGTTAAAGACAATAACGGTAATAAAATTATCATGGATGCAGGCGGTATCACGATAGAATCAGCTAAAGACCTCACGTTAAAAGCAGCTAAATCAATCGCACTGTCTGCACCACAGGTTTCCATGAAAGCAGATGCATCAATGACTGTTGAATCAGGAGGAACAATGGCGGTGAAAGGCGGAGGAATAACAGAAGTTAAGGGCTCATTGGTAAAAATAAATTAAACAAAAATAAGCACATGGGTTTTGCAGCAAGAGTAACGGATATGCATATATGCCCGATGGTGAATGGAACAACCCCACATGTTGGCGGCCCTGTTATACCGGCGGGTTGCCCCACTGTTTTAATCGGCGGGCTGCCTGCGGCAAGAATGGGTGATCTGTGTATATGTACCGGGCCTCCGGATGCTATTATTAAAGGCTCTGCAACAGTATTGATCGGCGGCGCTCCTGCTGCAAGAGCAGGTGACAGTACCGCCCATGGAGGAACAATTATAGCAGGATGTTTTACAGTTTTAATAGGCGATTAAATTATGAGCACAATACATTCATTTTTAGGCAGTGGCTGGGGCTTTCCTCCTGTTTTCAATAAGGTTGAAAAACAGGTTGGCATGTTAAGCAATGAAGCTGACATACAAAGCAGCCTGGAGATTTTATTATCAACGCGCCCCGGAGAAAGAATAATGCGACCGGACTATGGTTGCAATCTTGATGAATTATTATTTGAGCCGCTTACTACTACCCTGAAAACGTATATCAAAGACCTGGTATCAACGGCAATCCTGTATCATGAGCCGCGTATAGAAGTAAACAAAATTGAACTGGATGATAGCGGCACCATTGAAGGAAGAATTATTTTATCAATAGAATATACAGTACGCTCTACAAACTCAAGATACAATTTCGTATATCCTTTTTATAAAAATGAAGGCACGGAAATTAAATAACACAGAATGGATAACAATTTATAGCAATGCCATGTACTGAAAAAAATATATTGCAAAGGGAAGGCACAAGCAACCTTAATCGGGTGCTGCAAGCCTTATCTGCAAGCTATGCGCAGCCAGACGAACGGGATACCGCAGACCTGCTATTGTTTGCGCAACGGTATGCCGCATATCTTAATTATTATAAGCCTGATAATACACCCGACGGCAACTGGGAAGCATTGATGAAAATGGACATCAGTGTAACCCTTGCAGTATTGATCAAAACAGATATCAGGGCGATTGCTGACTATAAAAAATTGTTATATAAAAAAATCAGTTTAGCTGAAACCGAGGCAGATGTAAAAAAAGATTTCCGGTTTCTTTTTGACTGCATTTTTTCACTGATTAAAATTATTGATGACCAGTATAAGCTTATTCCCGGCAACCTGGATTTCAGCGCCACGTTTAAAAACGTGATCACGCTAAAAATGCAATCTGCTTTTTTAAATTTATTTAAACTGTTTAATGATTTTAAAAACAATGGATGGATTGATAACAGTTCTCCGGCATTAGACAGCGATGCGCCTTTTATAGTTTTCAACGCAAACGATTTCGACATCAGCACATTAAGCGCTGATTGGGGAACGCCGGCAGTAGATCCCATTATAACATTACCTTCATTTCCGGTTGTTAAAGATAATATCGTTCATATTATCAATCACAATATTTTCAATGCGCAAATTGATATACTATGGAAGGGTATTAGTGAAATCATAACCGCAGCAGCGCAACTGTTTGAGCAAACCTTAAATAGTTTTCCCGCGCACACACCTCATTACGCGCTGTTCATCAGTTTTATAAAATTGTTCAGGCATGCGCAGGATCAACTCAACATCTATACCAAAAGGCATCTTGATTTTTATTTTAAGGATACATTGCTTTTGGCAAATAAACCTGCTGTTCCGGATGCTGCACATATTGTATTCGGATTGCAAAAAAATATAGTTAAATACCTCGTTCAAAAAAATACTTTATTCAAAGGAGGGAAAGATAGTACAGGAAAAGAGATAACATATGCGCTAACTGATGATATAGTTGTTAATACCGCAACTGTAAATAGCATACAATCCCAGCAAATTCACCCGGCATCCGGTAATCTTATAGCGTCGCCTGTGGCCGCGTCTGAAGACGGGCAGGGAAATGATATAAAAGCAATTGATAAGAGCTGGTTTACTTTCGGAGATATCAATAAATCAAAAATCGCGCAACCTGGTTTTGCTATTGCCTCCAATCTTTTATTCCTGAAAGAAGGCGCACGAACTATTATTATAGCTGTGCGTTTCAGTGAAAAGCTTGAAGGGTTAACTCCCAATCTTAAAACTCCTTTTCACTGGTTTAAAGGCAGGCTTACTGCTGAAAAGGGCTGGCATGAAATACCGGGAATTGATTTGTTTTTAGCAGGTACTTCCGGATCGGTCAACACATTTTTATTCAGGCTGAGATTATCTCCTGATGATCCGCCTGTTATTCCATACGCAGAATCTGTTCACAAAGAAAATTTTGCCGCCGGCCTGCCTGTAGTGCAATGCATATTGCAGCAGGATGCAGACAATAACCTGCCCTACCAGTTCATTGCCGGTAAAAAAATTCAATCCGTTACTTTAAGTGTTACTGTTAATGGAGTAAAAGACCTGGCATTGTCGAACGATACAGGCACGCTTGACGCTGCAAAACCTTTTAAACCGTTCGGAGATTTTCCGGATAATGCTGCATCCTTTTATATAGGCAGCAAAGAAATATTTCAGAAAGAGCTAAACTGGATTGATTTTAATACGGAATGGGAAATTAAAAACGGACCGGGGAAACACAGCCATCCTTATCAAATGCGAGATACTTAAGGCAATCTAACTGGAATACCGCTTATCCTGTTTCCACGCTTAACAGGTTATCCTTTGCAGTTCCGGGCTCTTTTATTAAAGCAAAGCCGGATTTTACAGCCAATGAATTATTAAATGCAAATACTAAAGAGGGATTTTTACGATTGCAATTGCAGAGCAGCGCATATTCTTTGTCTTCACACATGACAAAAATACAGAACCAGCTAAACAGTATCACACTTACGGAGAATGATAGTAAAGTAACATTTTCTACCAGCAAACCACCTGTTCCTGCAGAAATTTTCTTAAATAATTTTTCTTTAGATTATGCTGCAACCGCCACTATATCATTTACAGATAGTGACAGTGTTAACAACCATCTTTTTTACCACATAACGCCATTTGGATTTGCAGAGGTTCACCCGCGGCTGATCAGTACAGATAACAATACAGAGCCCGGCGAAAAGATAACATTGCTAAATAATACAGTGCACTCCGGTGAATTGTTTATAGGCCTGGATAATGCTGCGCCTAACCTCGTGATAAATATATTGTTCCAGGTTGCGGATGGCAGCTCTAATCCTTTAAAAAACCCGGAGCAGCTTAAATGGTTCTATTTATCGGGACAAAATAACTGGAAATCTTTCGACAAAAAATTCATTATAGATTACACAAAAAATTTTACACAGTCCGGTATTGTAACCATTACATTGCCCGGCGACATCGATGCCGATATTACCTTATTCAAAAAAGGGCTTTTTTATATTAAGGCTGCAGCAGATACCAATTGCGATGCAGTATGCAAAATGATCATGATACAGGCGCAGGCTGCCCGTGTAACATTATTGCAGGATGAGGCAAAACAAATTGAATTCAGAGAAACAAGACCCGCCTCTTCTATTGCAAAGCTGGTAAACAGTGACGCTGCCATTAAAACGATCAGTCAGCCTTTTGATTCTTTTGAGGGCAGAATAAAAGAAACGGATGATCATTTTTATACCAGGGTCAGCGAAAGACTAAGGCATAAGCAAAGAGCTATTACTATATGGGATTATGAACATATTATTCTTGAAGCGTTTCCTCAAATATTCAAAACAAGGTGCTTAAATCATTCGGGTTTCTATTTTAAAGGAGCAGCGGAAGTTTTTTGTGAAAATTATCCCGGTCATGTAACAATAATTACCATACCCGATCAAAAAAATAAAACAAATATTAATCCTTTACGCCCTTATACTCCCATAGGATTATTGCAGAATATCAATGATTATCTTATCACTATTATTTCTCCTTTTGTAAAACTGCATGTAAAAAATCCGGCGTTTGAAGAAATACAGGTAGACTTCAAAGTAAAATTCCACGACAATCTTGACGAATCATTTTATATACAATTACTGAACGATGAGATTGAAAAATTTCTTTGTCCCTGGGCATACGATTCCCAGGCAGAAATTTCATTTGGCGGAAAAATAAGAAAATCCGCCATCCTGAATTTTATAGAAGAACGTACTTATGTGGACTATGTTACCTGTTTTAAAATGAACCAGGTTATCAGTCGTAACGGATCAGTGCATACAGAAGAAAAGAAAGATATTGAAGTAGCAGAAGGCTCTACTTCGCGATCACTCCTCGTATCATATTACGATGAACAAACCGGCGTAAAACATATTATTCAATCACCCGCTACCTGCGATTGCTGATGGAAGAAGAAATTATCATATCAAAAAATACAAGTCGCCCTGCATCGCAGGATTATGAGTTGCTGCGGCAGGAAGGCTTAAAACATATAGAAGACCTTGCACACGATCTGTGGACAGATTACAACACACATGATCCCGGCATAACTATTCTCGAGGCACTTTGCTACGCCATTACAGAATTAGGCTACCGCTGCGGCTTCGATATGAAAGATCTGCTCTGCCCCGAAACAACAGGATTACCATATAACCTGCAGGCAATATATACTGCAAAAGAAATACTTACCAATAACCCGCTCACCAGTAATGACTACAGGAAACTATTGATTGATATAGATGGCATTCACAATGCATGGATGATTGCAGATGATACGCAAACAAATGCTGCGGGTAACCTGCTGCCTGTAAACGAAGTGCCTGTTTACGCCGACTTTATTAATGATAAACTCACGTATACGACTACAGATACACCTCTTTTTATTTCCGGTTTATACAAAGTATTATTAGACCTGGAGCAGGATGATAACTATGGGGATTTGAATACGGGTGATATTATGTTGCCTAATCCGGCCATCAACAATTATGAAGCCGGTGCATTTATGTTAACCGCTGAACTTCCATCCTGGTTTGATGCTGATCTGGCCTTTGCTGAAAAAGCTGCAGATAAGATCACGGATCATATCAGTTCGGCAGCCATAACAGAAACAGGCGGACAATGGAAATGTGAGCTTATACTGGATGATAATTCTGCAACAGATTTTATTATTACAGTTGCAAAAAAACCTGCAGGCAAAACACTCACCACCGCAGACATTAATTTGATAATAAGCAGCGCCGGTTTTTTGCATGATGTATTCAGTAGTTACATTGCCAAAATAACTAAAACCATAAATATTATACATACAGCCGCTAAACGGTTGCATGAAACAAGAAATCTTTGCGAAGATTATATAAGCATTGATACTGTTGCATCGGAAGAAGTAAGCTTTTGCTTTGATGTGGATGTAAAACCAGGAATTGATATTGAAAAAGTGCAGGCTGAAATATTTTTTCTTATTGAACAATATCTCAACCCTTCTGTTGATTTTTATTCCCTGAAAGAACTGCTGGATAAAAAAATAGCTGTTGACAGTATATTTAACGGTCCCGTATTACAACATGGTTTTATTGATACAGTTCAATTAGAGCAAACTCAATTGCGTTCTGTTATTCACACATCAGATATTGTTAACCTGCTGATGGATATAGAAGGCGTACTCGCCATCAGGAATTTTGTAATGACAAAGTACAATGCAAACGGCAAAGCCATACCTGCTGAAACAGGGCTTACGTGGTGCATGCACGTAGCTCCTTTGCATAAGCCGGTGCTGGCAAAAGAAAAATCTAAAATCCTGTTATTCAAAAACCAGTTTCCATTCCTGGCAAGATACGATGAAGTGCGTGACACTGTTCTGCTCCTGCATGCCCAACATGCAAAAAATAAATTAAACGGGCTTCAACAGGATATACCTGTTCCGCAGGGCAATAAAAGAGACACGCTTTCCTATTGGCCGGCACAATATGATTTTCCACAAACTTATGGTATAAGCGAAGCCGGATTACCTTCTACTGCTACAGAGGAGAGAAAAGCCGCACAAAAGCAACTTAAGGCTTACCTGATGTTTTATGAACAATTATTAGCTGATTTTTTTGCACAGCTCACCAATGCACCGTATTTATTTTCTCTCAACGATATAACACATACTTATTATGCGCAGTTTTTAGCTGACATTAAAGATATTGATCCCGTATATGTAAAAAGCGGATCAACCATACAGCTAAAAGATGCTATTGATAATGCTGATTCAACTATTGCAATAAAGAATAAATGGCAGGATTTATATGAGCATAAATTGCTTTTCCAGGACAGGCGGGGCCGGTTTTTAGATCACCTGTTAGCAAGGTTTTCCGAATCATTTAATGAATATGCATTGATGATGTACAGGATAAACTATGAAAACCTGTCAGAAGAAAAAATTTCATTCCAGGAACTTTCGCAGGCTAAGGCCCGGCTGCTGAAAAATTACCCTGAGATCAGCAGCCAGAGAGGCAAAGCATTTAATTATTTCCCTTTAAAAGATGATGATACATTCACCATCGATACCACAGCCTTGTGGAATACACATAATATATCAGGATTGGAAAAAAAGATATGTGCCATTGCCGGTATATCTGATGAAACCAGGCGGTTTTTGTATTGTATAAAAAATATAGAAATCATTTGCGAGGAAGTATCTGTAACCGAAAACGGAGAAGATAAACTTAAATGCTTTCACGTATTTAAGATAACCAACCCGGAAGGAATAAGCATGTATAACAGCAACCCGTACGATACAAAAGCTAAAGCCACGGAAGCTGTATTGCTGGTTGTAGAAGCAGGAAAAGAAAAAGATAATTACAGGTATGATGGGGCTGCAAAAAAAATAAGCCTGCTTAATGGTAATGAAGCGCTAATGGAAACCAAAGAAAATACCATTGAAGCAAACCGGTCTGACGATATAATAAATTCTTTTGTGGCTGCATTTACAGCGCCATGCAACGATCCTGCAGGCTTACATCTTATTGAGCATATTTTATTGAGGCCGAGAGACAATTTATTCGCTTTATTGCAGGTATGTCTTCATAAAGGTGAATGCATTTGCGAAATTGATCCATACAGCTTCAGCGCTTCCGTGGTTTTGCCTTACTGGCCGGAGCATTTTGATAACATGACTTTCAGGGAATATTTTGAAAATAAAATACAGGAAGAAGCACCTGCGCATACCATGCTGAAAGTATGCTGGCTGAATAATGACCTTATGCGGGAATTTGAAATCAGGTATAAAAAATGGATAGAAACCCTGGCAGATTATACCAAAGACAGAAATACCGTAAATATATTCAGGACTGCGAATGATGCCATGGTTGAAATATTAAGCCGGTTACATAGTGAATACCCCGTAGCTACGCTGCATGATTGCGATGAAAGCAAAGAAGGCAGTAACACCGTAGTGCTTGGAAAAACTGTTTTAGGAACATTTAAAAATCAGTAATTATGTCAATCATAAACACCTATCCGATATTTGAAGCAGACCAGGTGCTTACTAATGATCACCTGAATAATGTGTTCAATTATTTAGACCAGCAGGACAGGTTAACAAGGATGAAGCTTATTGGCAGCGGAATTGTGTGCGGGCTGGAGATTCTCCCCGGTTCTTCATCATCTGAAATAATAATCAGTAAAGGTTGCGCTCTAACTTCCCAGGGATTTATGTTATTGCTTTGCCAAAAAAACTATACACACTATACTTCATATACACCTCCTGTTCGTCCTAATGATCTGCAATTTATACAGCAGTGTGATGAAAAAGAATCTAATCCTTCACCTTTTTATGATCAGCCGTATAACCAGGGCTTATTACGGCTGGTAGAAAAGGAAGCAGTGGAAAATGAAGATAGTGGAGATGTTATAGCATTATCACAAATGCCGGCTGATTTTTTAAACCGGTATGCCGTTGTGTTATTCCTGGAAGCAGAGGAACTTAGCCTGAAAAATTGTGATACCAATGATTGCAACGACAAGGGCAGCCGGATAGATTTTGATATTAAGGCATTGCTGGTAGATAAAAATATCCTGGATAAGATCATTAAAATTAATGGGGATGTAATTATAAATAACGCTGTTAATGAGCAACCCTTATTAAAGAGATATAATGTACCTGTTCAAAAAATTACTACAGCCTCCGATGTGCTGATTGCATTCAGGGATCTTGCAGATCAG
The DNA here is from genome assembly GCA_047601125.1 of Agriterribacter sp. GTDB lineage: Bacteria > Bacteroidota > Bacteroidia > Chitinophagales > Chitinophagaceae > Agriterribacter. The sequence continues at coordinate 551,556 of JASGJY010000001.1, forward strand.
CAAACGCTGGCAGATATAGCAAATGCGCTGAAGAAAAGTGTAAGCTGGTATCAATATCTTACTGGCAATGAGAATACTGCTGTTTTCGATACCGCATATGAAGCATTGCTGGCGTTGCGGGATGATATATTGAAAAACTACCCGTTATTGATACAGTATTTCTATGACTATCTCGACGATATAATAAAAGCATATTATGAATTTGTAAGGAAGGCTCAGTTTGTACATACCGAATGTTGTATGAATGAAATGAAATTCCCTGTGCATATTATGTTGGGAGAAGCTAATGTGGCAACATCGGGAAATCGTTCTGCTTACCGGCAATATTTCATCTATTCTCCATTGTTCAATGATCAGAAAAATAAACTGGGCGAAGTTCAGTTACTTTTTACAAGATTAAAACTGCTGCTCACACAATTTTCAATAGATAACATGCTTCCGTTTGAAAAACGCCAGGTCAGGATTACGCCGAGCCGTTATGGAAAAGCGCCGTTATCTGACAGATGTATTCCATATTACTATGATGTGGCTGCAACTGAACAAGAGCTATATCGTTGCTGGAGCTATAAAAAAGCAAACAGTGGTGAAGAAGCGCGCAACCTCAGTTATAATGCTTCGGAATACAGCAATGCTTTCCCGGTACTCAATCCTTTGCTTTACGATATTGAGCCATATAATTTTTTCAGAATAGAAGGGCATATCGGTAAAAATATAAATGAAGCGATTGCTGTTGTAAAGCAGGAACAGCAGGATAAAAATCTTCCTTTTGAGGTGGTTGCGCTGAGCGCGGATTATATTGGTGCGCTGGTGCGTGGGGAAGAACCGAAATGCATCATCCAGGATCTTGAATCAGATTACAGGGTATTGATCGCTGAGTTTGTATGTAAGCTGCATGACGCATATTGCAAAGTTGGCCGCACCGAGTATAAACCACTGAGCATATTTACGGGAACGGTAACCTTAGCTGCAAATACAGTATCTGCACGTGCAGATACCCTGTCTGCGGCGCTTGATACAAATCGTGTTTCTGCCATCACGCAGGAAGAAGAGGAAGAAGAAACAAAAATCTTAAAAACCAGTCTTGTATTAAATCCTGAAATAGTTTCTCATCCTTTTGTTTCCATATTGGTAAACGAATTTCATGCGTCAAAAGCATACGTTAAGGGAGATACGATATCAAGGTTATGCAAGCCGACAAAAGATACTATCGGAGCTGCATATATCAACATTATACAAAAAAATAACGGGCAGTTCAAAAATCCTGTTGCAGTAAGCACAACTATTTTGGGAACATACCTCCGCAACGGCTTTTTTGAATTAATAGATAGTATTGAAAGTATGTTCATTCTGTTAATGAACAATGAATTGGCCGACCTTAATATTGCTGCTTTCAAAACTGCTTATGAAAGATACGAGACAGCTATCGAAAATGTTTCCGTACGGCTTTTACGCATAAATATAAATCCTCAAATATTTTTAAACACCTGCATTACTGAGCAGCTTGAAGCATTAAAAAATGAATACCTGCGGAGAACAGCGCAATACAGGCTTGCAAAAAATTTCAGTTATTATTTCAGCAGGCATGGCGGCGTAGAGCATAAAGCCGGAGTTCCTAAAGGAGGTACTTTTATACTGGTTTATCACGAAGAAAGAAAAAGGCAGTTATTTGATGTACGTTCAATATTGATCAACAAAGAGCTGCGATCCATCCTGCTGCGGCAATTTCCGGGCTTGCTGCAATCAACGCAGAACGTGGATGAGCTGGAAACAAAAACGGAAGAATTGCATACTGCTATACAATTCAAAGAACCGGAGCTATATATACGCATGAATGATGTATTGAGTAAATATCTCGAGGAATGTAAAGACCTGCCGGAAGCCAGCAGAAACGCTTTGGAAGCCATTATTAAACTACCGCCGCAAAGAACAGCATTTACGCTTACTGATGGAATGGTTATCGCGGATTTTTATATACCATATATCTGTTGCAGCGATTGTCCGCCGATAGCCTATATCATTACACCTCCGCCCGTTCAGGAAGATCAGACACCGGTGCTGCGCATTGCAAAAGATAGTTTTTGCAATTCAGACCAAACAGAATTTGCTATAACAGCAACACCTGCCGGAGGCACAATTGAAGGTGAAGGCGTTAAGAGAGCAGCAGATGGCACTTTTGTATTTGTTCCTGCAGAATTAGCCGCCGGATCATACGTAATAAAATATACTGTTGGCCAAAAAACGGCATCAGTTACGGTGCAGGTAACAGCAACGCCTGCTGCTAAATTTACAACAACCAAAAAGATCGGTGATGGTATTATACGTGTGGAAATTAAAAACGAATCCTCTGGTACAACAGATCAGTCCTTCTACAACTGGTTTTTAGATGATGAACCATTCTCTGACAAAAAAGAGCCTGACCCGCTCACATTTAAACTGCAGACTTTACCACATACTTTGCGGCTCAGGGTATCCAACAGTGGCTGCCCGTCTGAATTTGAAGAAGTGATCAGCCTTGAAACAGAAACAAGGAAATTAAGCGTTTGCAGTGATGTAAAAGAACAATCGCTCGAAAGCAGTATACCCGATGGCGCATCCATTACCATAATAAAAAATGAGGGAGGTATAATGGATGGCAAGCTGATCATCCATCCATCTGCTATGAATATTGCACAAACCACCACATTCAATGTTTCTTATACCATCAACAATAACCAAAAAGATGTTGCTATCACTGTAATTGTTGCCAATGCTGATTTTACCATGGAGCTTACAAGCAGTGTAGGTACAAACGCGCTGATCATTTCGTTAAAGCTGGTATCGCTAGATGCTACCATAAGCAAATCAGAATGGCAGCTCATACAGGGCAATAATGTAATTACCAAACAAGAAAAGGATGTTTTGATAAGCCCGTTCGTATTAGGCGATTTTGTTGATATCACACATGCAGTAGCGGGCGCATCACCTCAAAATTGCGGGAAGACAAAAAATTTCAGGATAACACAGGATATATTTAAGCTTAACCTGAATAAAGGACCATTTAAAAATGTGTAATTGAATAACATTAACCATATTATTGAGCGGCAAAGTATAGCTATAAATTTTGAAGATCCCGGCCTGCACATTGGTATACAAAACCGCATAGCAGAATTATTCTATACGCGTTTACAACCCCGTATGGAAAGCTTGTTTAACGAGATGGCAGATGATGATCATATTGCTGTAATAGATAAACTGGAAATAGATTGCGGGCATTTGCCCGCAAAGCATTGGGAAGATGAGTGGGTTGATTGCACCATAAGAAAATTAAAAGAGCAACTAACCGTTATCTCAAAGAAAAAAATAGCAGCGGCTGATATACAGGCTGATTTTTTCTATTTTTTGCAACAGGGTCAACTCCCATGGAATAGCAGGGTAAAATCTTTAAAAACTTTTGAGCAATCCATTGTAATGGATCATGTTTTTTTGGAAGCGCTAAAAAATATTTTGCCGGAAAATAATGTTGTTGAAAGATTAACGCGCCGGTTTTCAGCAGGGTTTATTACAAAATTGATATATGCGCTGACAGAAAACGAAACACAATATGAACCTGGAAAAGCCGGATCTTTTAATGCTGCTAACGTGAAATTGATTACAGAGCAGCTTAGTGCCCGCCAACCGGAAGCCCATTTAAAAAACCTGGCAAAAGCCATTGCGTCCGGTAAAAAAAATAACGGCAAACCGGCAACTGATAAAACAAGTACACCGGTTCCTCCCAATCCTTACATAGGAAATGCAGGCATTATTCTTCTTCACCCGTTTCTGCCGGCATTGTTTGAAGCACTGCATTTAACCATACAACAGCAATGGGTAAACGAAGATGCACAACATCGTGCGGTTTTAATTACAGCTTATATCGCCTCAGGAAGAGAGGACTTACCGGAATTTGAGCTGGCGTTAAACAAATTGATATGCGGACTGGATATTCCGGATACACTTCTTCAAATACCGGACGCAATAACTGTTGAAACAGTATCAGCATGCGAAGAAATGATCACTGCGGCGATACAACATTGGGCTGCTTTAAAAAATACGGGTATTGAAGCTTTCAGAGAAACCTTCCTGCAAAGAGATGGCAAAATAACAAGTGTAGATAAAGGATGGCTGTTGCAGGTAGAACAGAAGGGGGTAGATGTGCTGCTGAACAGCTTACCATGGGGAATAGGAGTAGTAAAGCTGCCATGGATGAAAGCGCCAATATATACAGAATGGAATAGTTAAAACCGTTAGCCATGCACGCGGTAAAAGAAAACAAAATAGTTACGGGTACAAAAACAAACGGATCTTTTTTCGGGAAGGCTCCGGGCAATTCGTTTTTTGCTCCTGCTGTTGTGCAGCCCAAACTTACCATTGGCCCGGTAGATGATCCTTATGAACGGGAGGCGGATACGGTAGCCGACAGGGTGATGCGAATGACGGATGCTGAAGTGCAGCAAAGTAAGCCGGTAGCTGTTCAGAGAAAGTGCGCGGAATGCGAAAAAGAAGAACAGTTACAAAAAAAAGAGGATAATGATTTTATTACTTCAACGGCAGGAAAAAATATTCAAAGATCACCCGGCGATAATGATACTACACCCGGCAATGAAGAAAGTAACCAGGCAACGCCATTTTTAAGAATAAGAATAACCTTGCATGATTTGTATGACAGGGAAGATAACGACATGGCAAACTATGGTGAGGCGAATATTGAGATGATCCGCAGAGGAGTAATATCCCCGGGAGATTATACAGTTCCTTATTCCGCGCTGTGGAATAATAATTACCAGCTTTCAACACGCTGGGGGCTTGGCAGAATCACAAAGAATTTATACGAAAAAGGAGATAATCTTTTAAAACCAATAAGAGGTATTGTTGGAAAAATTCCTCTTGCCGGCGGGTTTATAAGCAGTAAAATAAAATTAAGCAAGCCAGATCTTAAAGGTGGAGACTGGGACAGGTACATAGCTGATAAAACTACCTTAACTGCATTGGGTGGAGCACTGGACAGGGATAACCCGGCATATAATGCAGGTAGCGGATTTACATTCACCATCAATATTGTTGACTTTCACTTTGATGAAAACAGGTTATTCAGAAAACCTGTGAACAGTAATTATACTCCACTTTTTCAAATTAACCGTAAATGCGCACAGTGTGAAGAAGAAGATAAAAAAGCGCAAATGAAAAGCGAAGTCGCAGGCAGCGGCGGAATAACAGCGCCTTCCATTGTTCATAATGTTATTAACCGGAATGGCCAGCCGCTGGATGCAGCTACAAGAAATTTTATGGAATCCAGGATGGGTTATGATTTCGGAAATGTGCAAATACATAATGATTCAGAAGCGCATCAATCTTCATCCGCTATTAATGCGCTGGCATATACCAGCGGTAATCACATAGCATTTGGAACAGGGCAATATCAGCCGGATAGCATTGAAGGAAGAAAATTACTGGCGCATGAATTGACGCATGTGATACAGCAACAAGGCACTCAGGTGCATCACCGTATCAACCGGTTTTCTGATACCGATCATCATATAGCAGAAGAAATAGCGCTTTCTGATTTATTTACTCACGAACAACTGGAAAGTATTGAAAGGGGAAATATGGGGAGAGATTATAGCCAGTTACCTCAGAAGGCTGCCTCGTTACTGGTACCGGGCACTCCTTTCGGCGATTATCACACACATGAACATTTTGATAACTTTATTTTTGACAGGGAAAAGAACAAATGGGTAAGCCATAAAGAATATGATAAAATATGGGATGAGGGTAGTAAAGACTGGGTGAAAAGAAAAGCGCCCTCTTTGGCAGGCGCTCACGCACCACGCATTACGCCAATTGAATATATTGAAAGCCAGTTGATATCTGCGGTTGAAAAAGATGTTCCCGATGCTGCTGCATTTATTCATCTTGGCAATGCTTTTCATACTATCGAAGATTTTTTTGCACACTCTAATTTTGTTGAGCTTATCCATGAAGATTTTTCTTCGGGTAAGGAGCTGACTACACATCCGCCCGGGGCTGTTGGTCCATCATCTGAAGATTCTATTCTCAGTAATGTTTCGGATCCTGTTAGCTCCGCTTTCTTTTTAAACCGGTTTAAAACGCTGCAACAAAGCGCAGAATCAGTATCTCATGGTATTCTGGCTAAAGATTTTCATTCTAACAAATATCATTCAATAGCAATTACCCTTGCAGCATTGGTAGTGAGAACTATTGGCGGATTATTAAAACATGCTTTTACGCTCGCTACAAAAGACCTGCGTACGGAATATGTTAAAACAGAGATCATGGGATTGGTAACCGGCTATTTAAGACCCCCGGATAATAAAAATAAATGGTGGGAAAAAATGCTTGAAGAAGATGCAGGCATCACACAAAAAAGAATAAAATTATTGCAGGAAAAAACGCCTGTAACAGTTAACCAGCTTCCCGGCAGTCCTTTGCGTGCATTTGAAGCTACACGATTTTCTTCCTGGAAAGCTATTGGATTAGGCACTTCGGTTTCTGTACCATTAAAGGATAAAACATTTTTCACCGCGGGATTTATGGTGTCACTTCCCGGCACAGGCCAGTTGCCGGATAACTCATTGTTAGTTGCGCCAAAATCTGAATGGGATGCAGGGCAACCTCAGATTATTTGGGGCGCACAGGTTTCAGGTACGTTTGACCTGGCAGATTTAATAAAGAAACATTAAACCTGGTAATGGATGCTATAAAGAAACATATTATTCCCAATGATAAAGCGCCATGCAGAAACACAGCTTTCTTTCAACCCAAACTTACCATCAACCAGCCCGGCGACAAATACGAACACGAAGCAGATACAGTGGCAGAGCAGGTAATGAGAAGCCCTGGAGAAAATAAACAAATGTTCTTTCAGCCACAAATCACCCCGATTAATACTATACAAAAAAAGTGTGCGCATTGTGAGGAAGAAGAAAACAAAGTACAAATGAAAAGCAATGGAGATGTTACTGCTGCCGAAGCACCGGCTGTTGTGCATGATGCTATTAAAAATACTGGTAATCCTTTAGATGCAGTCACAAAAAACTTTATGGAATCGCGGTTTGGATATGATTTTTCTGACGTGCACATCCACAACGATACATTAGCTCATCAATCATCATCTGCTATTAATGCAAAAGCTTACACCAGCGGTAACCATATAGTATTTGGAGCAGGAGAATATCAGCCGGCAACCAATGCCGGCAAGCAATTACTGGCGCATGAACTTACGCATGTGGTTCAGCAAAATAATGGTATAAGCCGCCAGGTACAAAGAGTGCCCTGTTCTGGCTACTCTTTTAAAACATTAACTTATGCATCTGTTGTAAATGAGCACGACTTTGCAGCATTGGATGGTTATACACCCTTAAAAGGCAGGGCATACGATATACTAAGTGATGGGAAAAAATATTTCTTCTGCTTTAATAATCAAAAAATTTTTGTTAAGTATATTGGTACTAAGTTAGTACCCGACCTTAAAAATCAATTGGAAGCAAATTATAAGATAAAAATTGAGAAAGGAGGTAAAAACTGGAGCGATGCTGATCTTATTCTGTTGAATGAAGCATTTTCTATGCTAACTGCATCAGAAACGGCTTTGATAGAAAACTACCGCTTCATCAGGGAGAAGCAATCTGCCGTAGTTGATGGGGATGTTATCTGTGGTTTGCACAGTGTTGACATTATCAAAAGAGACTATACCATACAAATAGCTGATGCCTGTATAAAAGATCCTCTGGGAAAAGAAAAAACAAAATTCGGAATAGACTATGGTGTATTTAATATTTTGCATGAAATAGGACATGCAATTGAATACGGACGGTTAAGGCTTGCCACAGAAGAATATTACAATGCAAAAAATGCATTTGAAAAATTCCAGGAACAATTTGACAAGGCTTCCCCTGATAATCAAAAAAGCATGGCAAAGCAACTCGGGCTGTTAAAAACCACAATGAATAAGGCTTTTGATAAATTGAGTAACGTACTGGATAAATCTACTCTAGATCAATTCAGTAAATTTATTAAAGGTAAAAGAGCGCTAACTGATTATTCAAAAAAGAATGCGACGGAAGCTTTTGCAGAAGCCTTTGCTATATTCAAAGCAGATCCCGGAAAATTAGAAAAAACTAACAAAAAACTATTTGATTGGTTTTTGAATGCAGGTTTTAGCTGATCGAAAGAAATATTTTGAAACGTACATATCCGCATATTATTCCACCTGTTCGGAAAGAAAATGGCAGTGGCATTTTCTTTCAGCCAAAGCTTTATATTAACCAGCCCGGCGACAAATATGAACAGGAGGCAGATGCTGTATCAACCCGGGTTATGCAAATGCCGGGAAATATCAATACAGGTTCTTTTTTTCATCTGGCACCATCTGCAACACCTGGCGATATGATTGCACCTGCTGCCGTACACAATACGATCAACAACGCCGGTACCCCGATGGACACAACTACCAAAAATTTTATGGAATCGCGGTTTGGATATGACTTTGGCCGGGTGCGTATTCATGATGATGCAGCAGCCCATCAATCGTCAACGTCAATAGATGCACTTGCATATACTCACCAAAATCATATCGTATTCGGCGCAGGTCAGTACAAGCCGGAAACTGCTGCCGGCAAACAATTACTGGCACATGAGCTGGCGCATGTTGCTTTACATCAGCATTCCAATTTATTAACCAGGCAAAAAAATCCTGTTACAACCGCAACACCAATGCCAGCAGGAGGTGTTGCTCAAAAAGCTGGCGGATTTACCATACAGGTTGGGTATATTACTATTGTTGTTAAACCGGATGTTTATAATTCTGCGAGAGAAAAATCCAAAGAAGCACATACCTATATGGACATTACCCGATTCACTGTGCCCGATCCCGATTTTGATGTTGATCCCAAAACGGATACAGTCACAAAATTTAAACCTTACCCTGCTTTGCAGATTGAGCTGACGGTGGAAACAAATTATGCTTCTGGTATAAATCCTTCCGGGCCTTCTGATTACGGGTATGGTACAAGACGCGGTGATCCAAAAACCATCAGTTTTCATGAAGGATCGCATGGCAGCGAATTCATAAGTTATATTCAGAAAGAAATTAAGAAATTTCCTCAACCGGCATTTGAAGGAAAAACCGGCATGACAAAAGAGGAATTCAAAAAGAAAGATGATGAATATATCGCAAAGATCGGGGAGATTCAAAAGATGCTGAAGTCCGCCGCAGCTTATGCAAAGCAGGTGGTTGACTGCGCCGGAAAATCAATAGATGCACATAATAAAGGCAAACGTGGTTATCAGAATGTTTGTCCCTGATGTTATAATTTTCATTATTAAACCGATAAAAGCATATTTATTTTGCCACAAAAAATTATCAATACACTTTCGGGAGTACTTGAAAAAGTAATTGAAAACAGGCTGCAATTGTTTTTTAAAAAAGAAAATAATAAAACATTTGCTTACCCGGCGATCAAATCAAACAAAAGGGATAAGTCTGCGCTGAATACATTCATTCATGATCACAAATTAAACAACGAAGAGCTGACAATCCTGCTGCTTGCACTCATGCCGCATGTACAACCCAATTTTCTCGATGCCATTATTCAGCAATACCTTCCCAATGGTGGTGAGTTCCCGGAAATAGGCGGTGTAAAAGGAAGCAATCACCGCGGAACCATACCCACAGGTGAAACAGCTTTATTTATCATTGCTGGCAATGATATTGATAAAAGAATAAAAGCTTCGGCATATTTTTCACCTGATCATTTTTTTGCGAAAGAAAACATACTCTCGCTGGAGCAGGTAAAAGAAGGCGAACCACGCATGAGCGGTAAGCTTATACTTCAGCAGGAATATGTTGATCTTTTTACTACAGGTATAATAAGCAAGCCGGTGTTTGGCGCCGAATTTCCTGCAAAGCTCGTTACTACTAAAATGGAATGGAAAGACCTGGTGCTGAATCCAAAAACAGCTTTGCCTATTAGTGATATTAAAATATGGCTGGAACATAACAACCGGCTGATAGATGAATGGAAAATGGACAAGCGTATAAAACCCGGATACAGGGCTTTATTTTATGGTCCTTCCGGCACAGGTAAAACACTAACCGCTACCTTATTGGGCAAACAATTTAAAAAAGATGTATACCGTATCGATCTGTCACAGGTTGTTTCAAAATACATAGGAGAAACAGAAAAAAACCTGGAAAAAATATTTGTGAAAGCCGAACATAAAGACTGGATATTATTTTTTGATGAAGCTGACGCGCTTTTTGGCAAACGAAGTAATGTGCAGAATGCGCATGACAAATATGCCAACCAGGAAGTATCTTATCTATTACAACGGGTAGAAGATTTTCCGGGGTTGATCATCCTTGCTTCTAATTACAAAAGCAATATCGACCAGGCTTTTGTGCGCCGTTTTAACACTATCATCCAGTTCCCGATGCCTGATGCAGAAGAACGATTTAAATTATGGAGATCAGCATTGCCACCCGGCGCAACCTTAGCAGAGGATATCAGCCTTGAAAACATTGCAGCTAAATATGAACTGACAGGATCTTCAATAGTAAATGTAATACATTATGTATGCCTTAAAGCAATGGCAGATGGCAGCAATATTATTACTAAATCAAATTTACTGGAAGGTATTAAGCGGGAGTATGAAAAAGAAGACCGGGTATTTAAACCCTAGTATTTGCGCAATCTGAGCATAAAACTCATAACGTTTTTAAATAGTTCTGTGCGTATCAAAAGCCTCCAGCTCATTTGCCACCGCTGTAAGAAAACTTGCACCGATAGAGCCATCAACTATACGATGATCGTATGACATAGAAAGATACATCATGTGGCGGATAGCAATACTATCTCCCTGCGCTGTTTCAACTACAACAGGACGTTTTTTTATGGCGCCAATAGCAAGAATAGCTACCTGCGGCTGGTTGATAATGGGTGTTCCCATCAGGGTCCCGAATGTACCTACATTGGTTACAGTAAACGTTCCACCCTGTGTATCATCAGGCTTTAAACGGCTATTGCGCGCTGCATTTGCCAACGCGTTTATTTTTTTGGTAAGACCCGTAAGGTTCAGATAATCGGCCTCTTTTATAACCGGCACTATCAAATTTCCATTAGGCAATGCAGTTGCCATACCAATATTAATATCTTTCTTCACAATAATTTTATCGCCATCCACACTTGCATTAACCCATGGGAATTTTTTAATGCATTTTATGATCGCTTCAATAAACAACGGCATAAAGGTTATTTTCTCACCTTCCTGTTTTTCAAAATTCGCTTTTATCTTATCTCTCCATTGCACAAGATTGGTAACATCACATTCCGTAAAGCTGGTAACATGCGGGCTGGTTTGCTTGCTTTCCACCATGTGTCTGGCTATCAGCTTCCGCATACGGTCCATCTCTATGATCTCTGCATTTCCGTCATAAGCAACAGCAGGTGTTTCGGCTTCCGGGGCCGCAACCTGTGTTGATTGTTGTGCAGGTTGGGCAGGTTGCGTTGTTGTAGAAGGCTGCGTTACAACTTTAGGTTCCTGAACAGGCGTAGTTACAACACCGGATTTTTTCTTTTCAACCCACTGCAGAATATCTTTCTTGGTAACCCGGCCGTCATTACCTGTGCCGGGTATATTTTCCAATTCCGCCAGGCTTATCCCTTCATTTGCCGCTATATTTAATACCAGTGGTGAGTAAAACCTTGCTCCGCCGGTTGTTTTAGGAATATCAATATGAATGGGTTGATAAGGCACTTCTTTTGTAGCTACATTGTCTGCTTCCGTATCTTCTTTAGCAGGTTGACCGGGTTCGGTCACGGTAGCAGGAACATCAGTTGGAAGTGTTCCGTTGGCTTCAGATTGAATTCTTGCAATAACCGTATCTACCGGCACTACGTCATTTTCGTTATACAAAATCTCAATCAATGTGCCTTCTACAGCAGACGGCACTTCGCTGTCCACTTTATCAGTAGCAATTTCAAGTATTGTTTCATCGATTTTTACATGGTCGCCCGGCTTCTTATTCCATCGCAGAATGGTGGCTTCAATTATACTTTCTCCTAACTTGGGCATTACCAGGTCTACTATCGCCATAACAGATTATATTATCGTTATGTTCAAAGGTAAGTATTGAGCATCAATTGTTGAACATTACATGGGGCTGCAGCTTTATATATTATGCACAGTTTGTGAATTACTATAATGAATTTTTGATAATATATACCCGGATTTTTCAGATCAGTTATTAAAAAAATCCAGCAGCAGCCTGATACCTACAAGTCCCAGGCATATTGCAAGCGATTTAATAATAACTGTTGTTTTTATTTTGTGCGAAAGAAAAGCGCCTGCCTGGGCGCCGATCATAGCGCCAATGGCCAGCCATGCTATCATATGAAGCACAGCGGGGTCGTTATAGTTACCCCGTATAGCATGCACAATTATACTTACCGACGACATGATGGCAAGGATAAAATGCGAGGTTGCCGTAGCAATATATACCGGGAAGCCAAGCCAGTGCACCATTGCCGGCACATGAATAATGCCACCGCCGATACCTAGTAAAGGAGACAGGAAACCAACCAGTATACTTACCAGTATGCCTGCATACCGGCTATATGCATATTTAAATACCGTTCTCTCCCTGTCAATAAGTATTTGATGAGTTAAACCCGGAGCATAAGACTCCCCGCCAATACTTGCAGCAGCATTCTTTTTTAAAAAAAGAAATAAAGACAACGCAATAAGTAAAATACCAAAAATAATACTGAAGGTGTGCGGGGGGATATATTTTGTAACATATACACCCAGTATGGAACCTGGCACAGTAAACAGAGCAAATATAATTCCCGCCTTATAGTCTATGCGTTTTGCCCGTGCATACGCTATTGATCCGGAAATGGCATTGGCTGCAACAAGCGCTATTGATATGGCAGTAATAATTTCAGGTGTAAGGTTTGGGTGCGTAAAAATAAGCAGCGGCACCAGTATAAAACCGCCACCTGCACCAATAAGCGTTCCTATTGTACCGATAAGTAAACCTATGATCAGTAAAACAATTGCATTGTCCATCACCTCAAAGATATGTAACCGGGAATAATGCGGAAATGTGAGCGTATGGAGATGAATTTTAAAATTTGCTGATTTAAAAAAATGAAAAAGAAATACAAAACGCCTTAGAAGCTGTTTAAAATTAGTTTTTAAATAACCCTTGATATATTTCCTGCTAAGAATTCCGGTGTTCGCATCGGCGGGACAGGATTTGCTACACAAAGCGCCACAAAGCATGCACAAAGTTACACAGAGCGTTATATTATTCTTTGTGGCGCTTTGTGTAGCCTTTGTGTACCTCTGTGAAATAACCAGGTTGTTACACCGGAATTATTCGTGATAATGAGTGTGATTCGTGGCTAAAAGTGTACGCAATCATTATATCAAAAAATCCACGTAATCGTTTTTAAACAACTTCTAAGATTTAATCTTACAAATGTCATCTGATCACAGCAATATTAAGCCAGATCAAACATATATAGTTTTTTAGGACGAGTCAGAATGACCAAAATCGCACATCTGCTGTAATATTTTCGGACACTATCCCCGTCTCATAAATGCATAAAATGCTTGTGACCAAAATATTATGCAATTGGCACAGATTTTAGCCGGTTGACAGCCAGTATAGAACTCATCTCAAAATATCATACGCGAATGTTTAAAACTTATTTCAAACTCGCTTACAGGAATATCCTGAAGGATAAAGGTTATTCCGTTCTGAATATATCAGGTTTAGCAATAGGCCTGGCGTCAAGTATCCTGATCTTGCTTTGGGTACAAAATGAATTGAGCTATGACAGGTTCCAGAAAAATGCCGGGCAGATATATCGTATCGTTGGCGATTTTGGTGATTTGAAAGCCGCGGTAAACACCGAAGCTATGCCTGCCGCGTTAAAAGCAGAACTACCGGTTGTTAAAGATTACGCCAGGATAAGCCTGGCCTCCACAGTGCTGTTTGAAGCGGGCAACAGGAAATTTGAAGAAAAACGCGCGTTCTACGTTGATCCGGGTTTTATGGATGTATTTTCCTTTCCCCTGGTGCAGGGCGATCGGGGCGAAGCCTTAAAACGGGTTGATGGTATTTTAATTACCCGGGAAATGGCTGGTAAATACTTTGGACGTGAAAACCCGATTGGTAAAATTCTGAGAAAAGACAATCGTGAAAATGTAGTAGTAACGGGTGTTTTAGCCAATATTCCTGCCAATTCAGACCTGCAGTTTGATTTTATCATGCCGATGGAGCCCCTGGAAAAAGCGGAAGATCCAAACCAAAACAGATGGGAGAACTTTAATTTTTACAGCTACATTCAATTGGATAAAAACTTTGTTCCTTCTGTTGACAATTTGTCGAAGCTGGAAACGCAAATGACACAGCTATTCCATCGGCATAGTTCAATGCCGGCTGTGTTTCATTTGCAGCCTTTAACCAGGATCCATCTGGCGCCGGGGAGGCTGGGAGATATGCCGGGTCACGGGAATGCACAGTATGTAAATATCTTTTTTATTACCGCTATTTTAATACTCATAGTAGCATGTATCAATTTTATGAACCTGGCTACCGCACGCTCGGCACGAAGGGCCAAAGAAATTGGCCTGCGCAAAGTGTCAGGGGCGATACGCGGGCAGTTGATCCTCCAATTTTTAAGCGAGGCTGTTTTTATTTCATTTCTTTCGCTATTTCTTGCACTTGTAGCTGTCTGGTTATTTTTGCCGGCATTTAATGAAATAGCTGATAAAAAGTTGGCCATCCCTTTCCCGGATGCCAGGTTTTGGTTAAGCCTCCTGGGTATAGCGCTATTGGCCGGATTGGTTTCGGGCAGCTACCCGGCATTATTTCTCTCCGGCTTCAACCCTGTCAAGGTACTTAAAGGAAATGTGAGGGCAATGGGGGGCAATTTGCTGTTCCGTAACGCCCTGGTCGTCGTTCAATTCACGACATCTATCCTATTGCTGGTTGGCACGGTGGTTATTTATAACCAGCTTACATTTATAAAAAGCCGTAACCCCGGCTTTGAAAAGTCCAATCTTTTGTATATGCCCACCACAGGGGAACTCTGGAACAGGCAGCAGGCCTTAAAAAATGAGCTGAAACAAAATCCGCTAACCAGCGATTTCGCCATCACTTCTGACCTGCCCACCAATCTTCAATCCGGAAATGGAAGCGCAGAATGGGAAGGCAAAGATCCCAACTTACACATAATTTATCAATTGATGGATGTTAATGAAGATTTTATAGATGTATTTAAGCTGAAGCTGGTAAATGGAAGAAGCTTTTCGAGATCATTTCCGGCCGACTCAAATAATTTCATGGTCAACGAAAAAATGCTTGGCATTATGGGTTTAAATGCAGCCACAGCAGTTGGTAAGGCATTCTCGTTCACCGGAAGGAAGGGTACAATTATTGGTGTAGTGAAGGATTTTAATTTTAAACCGGTGCAACAGGCTATCGAGCCATTGATCTTGCGCTATAACAAAGACGGAGGTTTTGTAGTGGTGAGGACATTGCCGGGCAAAACTGAAGCAACCATACAGGCGCTGTCAAAGATAAGCCAGCAGCTCAACCCGGCCTATCCCTTCAAATTCGATTTCCTCGATCAGGAAATGGCCAATCTTTATAAGGGGGAACAACAGATGGGTAACATCTTTAACCTGTTTGCCGCGCTCGGTATTTTTATATCGTGCCTGGGTTTATATGGCTTATCCGCCTTTTTGGCCGAACAGCGGACTAAAGAGATCGGCGTACGTAAAGTGTTAGGCGCCTCCGTTTTGAGCATTGTCTATTTATTGTCCCTGGGTATCACAAGGCTGATCTTGATCGCTGTCGTTATAGCTATACCGCTGTCGTGGTATGCGGTGAACAAATGGTTGGCTGGCTTTGCTTATCATATTACAGTTAGCTGGCTGCTTTTTGCCGGCGCCGCCCTGGCGGTCATGGTCATAGCCTGGCTAACGGTTAGTTATGAATCTTTAAAAGCGGCAATTGTTAATCCTATAAAGAGCTTAAGAACAGACTGATCCTCGTTATTCAAGCGGAAGTCTATTGTAACTTACTAAATTATTTATCGGCATAATTTGAAAAGTGCAAGATGGAATCCTGATTATTATTTATTAATTGTCAGATCAGGTTGTGGCCATTGCACATTGTTAAAATATTACAACATGAACATTAAAAAGCGAAGGTTGTGTTTTGAATTCATTCTCTTTGGGAAGACTGGGATGGGGTTCTTCAATATTCTTATCTTTTGCTTTATCACCTCAATCAGCCCCGCACAAACTTCCAAATCAGCTTTTAATGTTATTGCTTTTTATACTTCGAGAAATGATCTTGCACATATCAGTTTTGTGCACGAAGCTAACCGCTGGTTTCCTGAAATGGGTAAGCGATATAACTTTAAATATGATTCCACCAATAACTGGAGCAATCTCAACGATAGTTTTCTTACAAAATACCGGGTAGTGATTTTTTTAGATACACGCCCTGATGATCCTGATCAACGCGCCGCTTTTGAGCGATATATGAATAAGGGAGGCGCATGGATGGGATTTCATTTTGCCGGATTTGCACTAACACCGTCTAACTTTCCGCAAAACTGGGAATGGTATCACAATACATTTATCGGTGCTGGCTCATATAAAGGCAACACCTGGCGGCCAACAGCGGCTATGCTGCGTGTGGAAGATAGTACACATCCTGCTGTAAAACATTTGCCACATATATTCAGATCTTCCCCAAATGAATGGTATAGCTGGGAAAAAGACCTGCGACAAAATCCTGCAATCAAAGTTTTATTATCTATAGACTCAACCAGTTTTCCGCTTGGCACAGGCCCAAAACCTCACGAAATATGGCATAGCGGCTACTATCCTGTTGTATGGACAAATACTAACTACAGGATGATCTATATCAATATGGGACATAATGATATAGATTACGAGCATAAAACAAATAAAGAACAGTCTTTCCAGTTTGCTAACGAGGTACAGAACAGGTTAATTATTGATGCGCTGTTATGGCTGGGAAATACTTCTGGAAAAAAATAATAAGCATTAATGGCAAACAGTTTGAATATACTTAGGAAAATTGTTTGTTATGAAAACGCAGGATATAGCACGTAAACTTGTAGCATATTGCCGCATCGGCGATTTTGAAGGAGCGCAAAAAGAATTATATGCTAACGATGTAACCAGTATTGAACCTGAAGCATCAGAAGGTTTTGATAAAGAAACCAAAGGTTTGAAAAATGTATTTGCTAAAAGTAAAAAGTTCTCAGATATGACTGAAAAGTTGCATGGCGTAACAACTTCTGAGCCTCTTGTAACAGGTAATGCCATAGCATTTACGTTGGATATGGATATCACCATGAAGGGACAGGAACGCAGTCATCTTAAAGAATTATGTGTATACGAAGTAAAAGATGGGAAGGTAGTATCTGAACAGTTTTTTATGTAATTCCATGCTAAATAGCTATTGATGCAGCTTAGCTTAATGGCCCCAGAGCTGGCAGCAGGTCTGGACTGGAACAGGACGACGCTACCAAACCTGCGTCAGCGCGTATTGCTCACAATGGCGGCGGTAGATTGAATAGTAATCACTTTAATTTAGTACTGTTAGCAAAATACTAACATGCTCGCCATCATCGCGAACCCGCCTGTATGAAGATTGAATTAAAAATGTGTTACGGCGGGTGAAGCAATCTCTTGCAACTTTAAAAATGGAGATTGCCTTAGATGTTTTTAAAAGCGAAGCCCTTACGTGGAAACTATGTTCTGAGAGACGTCAGGACGGGCTGTTTTCATACTCCTCATCAACCTTCAGGTTTTTA
The DNA here is from genome assembly GCA_047601125.1 of Agriterribacter sp. Classification (GTDB taxonomy): domain Bacteria; phylum Bacteroidota; class Bacteroidia; order Chitinophagales; family Chitinophagaceae; genus Agriterribacter. The sequence goes on from JASGJY010000001.1 coordinate 569,462, forward strand.
CCATCTGCCGCTGTTGTTGCCAGTATATCGCAGCGATTGTTATAAGCGTTATCCGCATGTCCCTTCACCCAAACAAATTGTATTTTATGCTTTAGAGAAAGCTGGTAATATTTTTTCCAGAGATCTTTATTTTTTTTGCCGCCTTTAAAATCTGTTTTTATCCAGTTGTTCAGCCAGCCTTCTTTTACTGCACGCACCACATACTGGCTGTCGGAATATATGGTGATGGAGAGATTGGTTTTAGTTAAGGCTTCCAGCGCAAAAATCACTGCCATCAGTTCCATACGATTGTTGGTAGTGTGCCGGTAGCCGCCTGATAATTCTTTTTCTGAGCTGCCCCATTTTAGTATAGCGCCGTAACCTCCCGGCCCCGGGTTGCCGCGTGCCGCGCCATCGGTGTAAATAATAAGAGATGGCTGCATATTATATAAATATTTCTCCTTTCAGGTACGTTACAGCATTACCGCTCATTAATACCCTGCTTCCGGCCAGCAAACACTCAAGATATCCTTTTCTTGCAGAAAGCTGGATGGCTTTCATACTATTTTTATTAAATACCGAAGCCCAGTATGGCACAAGTAGCGTATGCGCAGAGCCGGTAACGGGATCTTCATCAATACCGCTTTGCGGAAAGAAACCTCTTGATACAAAATCAACTTCTGTGCCGGGAGCTGTTACCAACACACCACGACTTTTTATGATGGCGAGCGTTTTAAAATCCGGTTGCAGCCCTTCAATGATTTTTTGATTGTCAACCACAACCATATAATCAAATTTGCCTTTGTATACTTTCGACACTTCAATTTTTAATCCTGCTGCAATAGCAGGTGGTATATCATTTACAACTTCAAAATTATCGGCAGGAAAATCTAATGTGAGTTGTCCGTTTGTTTCTTTGCTTACTTTAAGCCAGCCGCTTTTTGAATTAAAGCTGATCTCATTTTCATTATACCCGAAATGGTTGAAGAAAATATGGGCCGAAGCCAATGTTGCATGTCCGCATAACGCTACTTCTACAGTTGGCGTGAACCACCTGATATGATATCCTTCACTTTCTTTAACGATGAAAGCTGTTTCTGCAAGATTATTTTCCATGGCAATATTTTGCATCACCTCATCGGGCAGCCATTCATTAAGCAGGCATATTGCCGCCGGATTGCCGCCAAAAACTTTTTGTGTAAATGCATCTGCCTGGTATATGGGAATAATCATAATCTCAAATTTCAGTTTTCAGGTATTAATCCTGTTACGCATGCAATATTAGCGGTTATTTTTTGCCAAATTATCCATACAAATATTTATTCGGAATATTTATGGGGAAATAATCTATTCCGTACCTGGCTTTTAGCAGTATTGATACTACTTCATAAATCTGTTTCTCTGTTCTTTGAAATTGCCTCAGTAAGCCCATCATCGCATAACTTGCCGGATTAACTGAAGGAATGAATGTTTCCCATTCGTAGCCTTTACCCCAAATAAGCCCTGGTACAGTTAATGATAAGTCAGCATCTTGAGAAACAAGAAATTTCATTGTGTCAATGCAACTATTTGCGTGTTGATTAACGGTATGAAAAATTGGAGTCTGCCCACCAAAGCCATTATTATCAATTCCTGCTTTTGCATTAACATCTGCGCTATGCTTTACAAGTGTTTTTGCGCAATGGATATGATTGTATTCCGCACAAATATGTAAAAGCGTTGCTTCGTACAACGGAGTAAAAGTGCAGTCTAAAGAATAGGTTTTAAATACCAGTTCCTTATTCTTATTCAAATATCGTTCAAGCAAAGATGAATCATCAAGTAAAACAGCTAATAAAACTTCGTCATCGAATTTTACACCAAAATCTACAAAAACCTTAATGCAGTCTTTAAACGCAGGTCCGCGGAGATACATGTTTATAAGCTCATAAATGAGTGGTTTGCCCTTATGCAATTGATTAGGATCAACTCCGTTTTGAAAACATTCCTTAATGCCTTCTGCTGAATGAACTTCAAAGTATCCTATTATTTTTTGCAGGTAATCCAGATTTGAGATTTGAGATTTGAAATTTGAGATTTGAAATGCTTTTCGGCTGTTGGTTATTTTATTGGCTTTTAGTGGTACTGTTTCAACTGTGCCTTATCTCGCCTTTTATTCAATCGCCCCAAATCCACCGCCCATAGCTCAAAGCCCATAGCCCTCCGCCCATAGCCCACCGCCCATAGCCCACCGCCCATTCCCCCTCACACCTGGAATACTCCCAAGCTAAAATGCTCAGCATTTTTTTTATGATTTGCCGCGGCAATTCCTTCGGAAATGAGTTGTCGTGTTTCCCCGGGGTCAATAATTGCGTCTACCCATAACCGTGCTGCCGCATAATAAGGAGTTGTTTGTTTTTCGTATTGCTGTTTAATATCGTCCAGTAATTTTTTTTCTTCTGCGGGATCAATTGTTTTTCCTTTTGCTTTCAGGGCGCTCACCTGTATCTGCAACAAAGTTTTCGCGGCCTGTTCTCCACCCATTACTGCTATTCTTGCTGAAGGCCATGCGTAAATAAATCTCGGATCATAGGCTTTGCCGCACATGGCATAATTGCCTGCACCAAATGAATTGCCGATAATAATAGTGATTTTAGGAACAACAGAATTGGCTACGGCATTTACAAGCTTAGCGCCATCTTTAATAATACCTGAATGCTCGCTTCTGCTGCCCACCATAAACCCGGTAACATCCTGCAAAAATACCAATGGAATATTTTTCTGGTTACAGTTCATAATAAAGCGCGCCGCCTTATCGGCGCTATCATTATATATCACGCCACCCAACTGAATTTCGCCTTTTTTATTTTTAATTACTTTACGCTGATTGGCAACTATACCCACAGCCCAGCCATCAATACGTGCATAACCGCATAAAATGGTTTGCCCATAATCTTTTTTGTACTGATCAAAATCAGAATCATCAACCATTCTCTCAATGATCTCCAGCATATCATAAGGCTTGGTTGGATCTGCCGGCAACATACCATAAATATCTGCCGGATCTTTTTTGGGCTTAATACTTTTAATCCTGTTGAAACCTGCGTTTTCTTTCACGCCTGTTTTCGACATGATCTTTTTTACTTCGTCTAAACATCGCTGTTCGGTATCGAATTTATAATCTGCAATACCGCTTATTTCTGTGTGTGTTGTTGCGCCACCAAGTGTTTCTGCATCTACTTCTTCGCCAATGGCGGCTTTTACAAGATATGGCCCTGCTAAAAATATAGAGCCGTTGTTTTTTACCATCAGGGTCTCATCGCTCATGATGGGTAAATACGCGCCGCCTGCAACACATGCCCCCATTACCGCGGCAATCTGCACAATTCCCATTGCGCTCATGCGGGCATTATTACGGAATATACGCCCGAAATGTTCTTTATCGGGAAAAATTTCATCCTGCATGGGTAAGAACACACCGGCACTGTCTACGAGGTAAATAATGGGCAGGTTATTTTCCATGGCAATCTCCTGCATACGCAGATTTTTTTTGCCTGTAATGGGAAACCATGCGCCGGCTTTTACGGTTTGATCGTTGGCAACAACAACACATTGCCTGCCGCTTACGTAGCCTACGCCTGCAACCGTTCCGCCTGCCGGGCAACCACCCTGTTCTTCATACATTTCATAACCTGCAAACGCACCTATTTCTATAAAAGGCTTTCCGGCATCGCATAAATATTCGATTCTTTCTCTCGCAGTAAGCTTGTTTTTCTCTTTTTGTTTTTCAATGGACTTCTTACCACCACCTGCATAAATTTTTTCCAAAGCAATTTTAATCTGGCTCAGGGCAAGCTTATGCACATCTTCGTTTTTGTTGTTTTCTATATTCATTTACTCATTTTTATTGCCATGGATAGGTACGAATAAATCGGGAAGTAAAAACCTATAGGGTTTTCCCGGCCGGTTTGCAGCGCTGCAAACCCTATAGGTTTTGCGGAGTTATGCATTCTGTGCAACCATTAGAAATTTAGAGCATTTAGGACTCATCCTTTAAATCCTTATTGTTTATGACGATCATAATATTTGCAAATTTGGTATGCTTCTAATTGTTCTGTTTTCTTACTGGTCTCAAACAAAAACGTTACCCCCCCTTCCGTGTCAATAAAGGTACTATCTCCATCGTTAAGCATTAAGTCTGCACCCGCTGTTGAAAATAATGATGAAGGTCCTTTTATTGTATATTTTTTGTAAACAATTTGTTTTATTTTTAAACATTCCTCCACTCTGGATATATCTTTACTTTTATAAATCCAAGGGATTACCACTCCATCAAAGTCTTTCTTTGAAAACGGCAAGTCTGGTCTATAGCTTATACCACTAATTTTTTCATTGTAAATATGAAACTCAATAAAACCAATTTTTATGATGCCATAGATAAGTCCATTGTTTTCAATATGCTTTACATACCAATTGTCATTGCCATATTTAGATAATAAATTATCCATTGAAGAACCTTCGCTAATTCCTTTAATAAATCCGTATTTCAGGAAAAAGTCAAAATCGCTAGAGGTTATCATACTATTGACAGATATTACAATCGGGCTTATTTTCAGTGTATTTCAAAGCTTTATTTAGCCCAGTAATCAACCACTACCGCTTTATCAAGATATGGCTTTAATATTTCTACAAAAGCTTTATGCTCGGGGTGCGGCAGATATACTTCCCTGTCTTTTTCAGATGCGAATGTTACAAAAAAGCAATGCGTTAAACCTTCGTTCAATCCTTCAGGGCTGTTATTGGTTCCCCACTCAAATGCTTTTACTTCTTTAATTTTTGAGGGTAATGCTTTAAACGCATCTTCTACTTTCTTTATCTGCTCAGGTGTGGCGCTTTCTTTAAATTTAAATAATACAACGTGTCGTAACATTTTTTGGTCTTTATAGTTTGCTGAAATAATGGTTGCCGAAATCGTGAATACAGCAATAATTAAAATGAAATTTCTCATATTGATTGTTTTATTTTTGAGGTGTAAGGTAAATGGTTTAAGGTTTAAGGTAAAGTGGCTCAAACACCTGTGGCCTTATACCCTACACCTTCCACCCTCTACCCAAAAATATATGTTTTAAAACGCTAAAATAAAGGTTTGTCTATGAATATTATTATTTCCGAAGATTATGCTGCAATGTCGCGCCGTGTGGCAAATGATGTAAATAAGGTCGTACAGGAAAAACCGGGTTGCCTTGTTTGCATTCCCTCCGGCGACACGCCAACCGGAATGTATAATAACCTTGCTGAAGATTATAAAGAAGGTAAACTGAATATTGAACAAACTTATTTTGTAGGGTTAGATGAATGGGGTGGATTAAATAAAGAAGATAACGGTAGCTGCGGTTATTACCTGCACAAATATTTTCTTGACCCCTTGCACGTAAAACAAGAAAGATATTTTTTGTTTGACGGCAAAGCAGATGATCTGCGGAACGAATGTTTGCAAGCGGAAGCGTTTATTGATGACAAAGGCGGTATTGAGCTTGCTATACTTGGTCTTGGTATGAACGGGCATCTTGGCATAAATGAACCGGGCGTATCCCCGGAATTGCGGACACATGTGATCCGGCTTGATGAGCTCACTAAAAAAGTAGGACAAAAATATTTTGATAAAGCAACATCACTCAGCACAGGTATAACAATTGGTTTACAATTGCTGCTGGAGGCAAAAATAATTTTTCTTTTGGTGAGTGGAAAACATAAAGCTGATATACTTTACCATGTGGTGAATGGAGAAATATCAAACAAAGTTCCCGCAAGCTTATTACGCAACCATGGTAATTGCTTTGTATATGTGGATAAAGCTGCGGGAGAGAAAATTTAAAGCAGTAGAGACAAGGCATGCCTTGTCTCTACTGCTTTTGCATGATCACCAATAAGTGAACATTTGATTTTACACTGGTAGATTACTGATTATCTCTCGTAATAACCTACTTTACTGTTTACTGTGCAAGTGTGATTTCACCCACATCTGTAGCTGCACCATCTTTTACTTCAACACCGTCTTTAGCGGCATTTTTAAATGGAGCTTTAGCCTCGATAATTACCTGGTAAGTACCGGGTTTAACATCGCCTATTTCGAATGCACCATTAGCTATATCTGCTTTAACTGTGTCAGTACCTGAAATAGCCCATGCCCTAACTGCTGCATCTGCGGGCGCTACTGTTCCTTTAACAGAACCATTTGTAATCACATTAAATGCGAACAATCCGGCAGTCAAAATACCTAAGCCTGCCAATGTTAATCTTGCTTTTTTCATACCTCTGGAATTTTTATGTTTATCTAATTAATGACTATATTATTTTCCGAGGAGTTTGAGAATCAGGAGGGATGAAACTATAAAGACAACTACTGTGCCAAAAAATAAAATGCACCGGTGTTAAAATGTTTTAACACATTAGTAATGTACAGGAAAACCTGTATCCGTATGCATTCCTTATAAACTTCGTTTATGCGTAAGCGTTACATTACTTTTGCGTACTGTAGTCGTTATTCACAGCCGTGCATATTCATAATTACATCTGTTCTTCTCTTTTGCTATATTTGCCGCGTTTATAAAATACTAAAATAATTAGTATACATTTGCCGCGTTTTACAACCCAATATTGATATGAGTTATGGCAGAAGCTAAACAGAACTTATTTGATTATAATGAAGATTCCATTAAATCCCTTGACTGGCGGGAGCATATACGCCTTCGCCCGGGTATGTATATCGGTAAACTGGGCGATGGCAGCAGCGCGGATGATGGTATATATGTATTACTGAAAGAGGTGCTTGATAACTGTATTGACGAGCACATGATGGGCTATGGAAAGCAGATTGAAATAACTGTTGAAGGAAAAACCGTGACGGTAAGAGATTATGGTCGTGGTATTCCGCTGGGTAAAGTAGTTGATGTGGTGAGCAAAATAAACACCGGCGCTAAATACGACAGTAAAGCTTTTCAGAAATCTGTAGGCTTAAATGGTGTTGGTACCAAGGCAGTGAATGCGCTCAGCAATTATTTTAAAGTAACCGCTGTGCGGGAGGGTAAACAAAAAACCGCTGAGTTTGAAAGAGGCGTTTTAATTAAGGAACATAAAGAAGCCAAGTCGGATGAAAGCAATGGCACAATGGTAACTTTTATACCGGATGATGGTGTTTTCAGGAATTTCCATTTTCAGCAGGAATATATTGATAACCTGATATGGAATTATTGCTATCTGAACGCGGGTTTAATAATAACCTTCAACGGAAAAAAATATGTAAGTAGAAATGGGCTGCTCGATTTGCTGGAAAGAAAAACAAATCCTGATGAATTAAGGTATCCTATTATTCACCTCAGAGGAGATGATATTGAACTTGCCATTACACATAATAATGATTATGGCGAGGAGATATTCAGTTTTGTGAACGGACAATACACTACGCAGGGCGGTACGCACCAGCAAGCCTTTCGTGAAGCGTTTGTGAAGGTGGTAAGGGATTTTTATAAAAAGGATTATGATTTTGCTGATATCAGGCAAAGTATCGTTGCTGCAGTGGCGGTACGGGTGGTAGAGCCTGTATTTGAAAGCCAGACAAAAACAAAACTCGGCTCGCAATATGTGGAGGAAGGCGGAACGAGCATGAAAAATTTTGTGTTTGAATTTTTAGCTAAAGAGTTAGATAATTACCTGCACAAAAATCCAGCCACTGCCGATGCGTTGAAAAAACGTATTGAACAAAGTGAAAGAGAACGCAAGGAGTTGGCCGGTATTAAAAAGCTTGCAAATGAAAGAGCAAAGAAAGCCAACCTGCATAACCGCAAGCTACGCGATTGCCGCATACATTTAAATGACGAGCCGCCTGGTAAGGGAAAAGAAGATTTTCATGCAAGGCAATTAGACAGCACTATTTTTATTACCGAGGGCGATTCTGCAAGTGGTTCTATTACCAAAGCTCGTGATGTGGAAACACAGGCTGTATTCAGTTTACGCGGAAAACCTTTGAACTGTTTTGGGCTGACCAAAAAAGTGGTATATGAAAATGAAGAATTTAACCTGTTGCAACATGCGTTGAATATTGAAGAAGGTATTGAAGGGTTACGCTATAATAATGTGGTGATAGCAACAGATGCTGACGTAGACGGTATGCATATCCGTTTGCTTTTACTCACCTTCTTCCTGCAATTTTTTCCTGATCTGGTAAAGAACGGGCATGTATATATATTGGAAACACCTTTATTCCGCGTAAGAAACAAACAGGAAACCATCTATTGTTACGATGAAGCAGAGAAACAGGCAGCCGCTAAAAAGCTGGGAGGTAAACCTGAGATCACAAGATTTAAAGGATTAGGTGAAATTTCTCCGGATGAGTTTGTAAAATTCATCAGTTCAGATATGCGCAAGCAACCGGTAATGGTAATGCCTGAAACGCACCTGCAGCAATTGCTGGAATATTATATGGGCAAGAATACCCAGGAAAGGCAGGAATTTATTATTGATAACCTGCGGGTGGAGATTGACCTTGCGGAAGGATAAAAGTGGTAAGAAATAAGTGGTAAGAAATTACAGGTTAGTTTCAGGTTACAGGTGTTTAAATAAAAGCCTGTTGTAAAATTTCCGGCAACTTCAAACCTGTAACCTGAAACCCGCAACAACAAACAATAAACAACAAATGACTCATGATACATATTGTATTTAACGAAGCTGATGTTGATGTGTTGAACAAAGCTATAGCGCTTGATGAAACCCTGCAGGGAAACGTAATCCAGATAAAAGATGATTATGCAGTTGGTCCTGTTTCAAATTTATATATTGGTGAAGGTATAGCTACAAGAAAAGCCTGGTGGGCTGAAGTGCTGGCAGGCGGTGACCTTGACGGTAAAGCAGATGACGGTTCTGTGAATGATTATGATACCGTAGCAACATTGGTAGGCACATTACGTCGTGATACTGAAGAAAAAGTATGGATATGGGCAGCGCAGAATAAGCATGATGTAAGCGGATACTACTGGCTGTTGCATTATATGAAAGAGTTTCAGGGACGGGTATTTATCCTGTATTTAAATAACCTGCCATTTATTAATGAAAAGGGAAATATTTTCTATCCTGAATGGCTGCATGTAATTCCGCCTAAAGAATTTATTAAGGCAAAGAAATTAGCGCGCCCTGTTACATTGAGCGAGTTTGAAGTTGATCCTGATGAGTGGATTAAACTAAGCAATGAAAATAAAATGGTGCGTATACTGGAAGGTGGAAAGAAACTGGTGCAGTATAATGATGATTTTTATGATGCTGATCTGAAAAAATATATTACCAAAGACTGGCAGAAGGGCAGTAAGGTCATCGCTCATTTTCTTTCTAAAAATAAACATACTACCGGTGATGTCTACCTGCTGTGGCGCCTGAAGAAGCTGATTGAGAAAGGAGAATATGATGTGCAGGGTGAGGTAAAAAATATGAAAGATTTTGAAATAAAGACAAAAGCAGCGGTTACCGAAACTGTAAGTGAATAAATTATATGAAAGACAATTTTTTAGAAAGCGAATCCGGTATACAGGGACAGTACAAAACCTGGTTCCTGGATTATGCATCTTATGTAATTCTTGAGCGGGCCGTTCCCGCGGTGGAAGATGGATTGAAGCCCGTACAACGCCGTATACTTCATGCTATGAAGGAAATGGATGACGGGCGCTTTAACAAAGTGGCGAATATTATCGGTCAATCCATGCAATATCATCCTCATGGCGATGCATCTATTGGCGATGCCTTGGTAAATATGGGGCAAAAAGACCTGCTGATAGAAACGCAGGGAAACTGGGGTGATGTAAGAACAGGAGATGACGCCGCGGCTGCACGTTATATAGAAGCAAGGCTCAGCAAATTTGCACTGGAAGTTGCCTTTAACCCTAAAACTACCGAGTGGCAACTGAGTTATGATGGCAGAAAAAATGAGCCGGTTACTTTGCCGATGAAATTTCCCCTGCTGCTGGCACAGGGAGCGGAAGGTATTGCTGTAGGATTATCAACCAAAATATTGCCTCATAATTTTTGTGAGTTAATAGAAGCATCTATAAAATGTTTGAGAGGCAGGAAGTTTGAATTGTATCCCGACTTTCAGACAGCCGGCATGATTGACGTTACCAACTACAATGAAGGTAAACGTGGTGGCAAAGTAAGAGTGAGGGCACATATTGAAGAACTGGATAAGAAAACGCTGATCATAAAAGATGTGCCTTATGGCGTTACTACCGCGCAGTTGATGGATTCAATTGTAAAAGCAAATGACCAGGGTAAAATAAAAATTAAAAAGGTAACGGATAATACCGCTGCAGATGTTGAGATTCAGGTTGATCTTGCGCCTGGCATTTCTCCTGATATTACTATCGATGCGCTGTATGCTTTTACGGATTGCGAAGTAAGCATTTCGCCTAATGCCTGTGTTATTATTGATCAGAAACCCCGGTTCATCAACGTACAGGAATTACTGCGAACTGCTACAGATAATACAAAAGAACTATTGCGCCGGGAGTTGGAAATAAAACTCGCGGAGCTCCAGGAAAAATGGCATTATACTTCTCTTGAAAAAATATTTTTTGAAGAAAAAATTTACAAGGAATTAGAGAAGAAGCATGAAACCTGGGAGAAAGTGCTGGAAGCGATTGATAAGGCGTTCAGTCCTTTTAAAAAACAGTTGAGAAGAGATATTACCAGGGAAGATATAGTGAAACTAACTGAAAAGCCTGTACGAAGAATTTACAAACTGGATATTGATGAGCTGAATGCCCAGATAAAAGGCATCAATGCAGACATTAAACAGGTTAAGTTTGACCTGGATAACCTCGTGGATTTTGCCGTGGCGTATTACGAAAACCTCCTGAAAAAATATGGTAAAGGCAGGGAGCGTAAAACAGAAATTAAATTATTTGAAGCCATACAGGCCAAGCAGGTTGCCATTGCAAACGCAAAATTATATGTAAACCGTACGGAAGGTTTTGTAGGCACAGGATTGAAGAAAGATGAGTTTATAGCAGATTGTTCTAACCTGGATGATATTATCGCGTTTACCAAAGCCGGTAAGATGAAGGTGGTAAAAGCGGCAGATAAAGTATTTATCGGGAAGGATATTTTGCATGTGTCTGTCTTTCAGAAAAATGATGAGCGCACAACATATAATATGATATATGTTGACGGGAAATCTGGTGTGAGTTATGCAAAACGGTTTAACGTTACGGGAGTAACAAGAGATAAAGAATATGATCTTACCAAAGGATCAGAAAAAAGTAAAGTGCATTATTTTTCTGTAAATCCAAATGGCGAAGCGGAAACCGTTAAAATTGTTTTAAGCCCTAATGCTTCTGCCCGTAACAAGGAGTTTGATTTTTATTTTGAGGAAATGGAAATAAAAGGAAGAGGAAGCATGGGCAACCAGGTTACCAAGTACCCGGTAAAAAATGTGAAATTTAAAGAAGCCGGAAGATCCACCCTGAGTGGCAGAAAGCTGTGGTTTGATAATACATTCGGCCGGTTGAATACGGAAGAAAAAGGAAACTATATAGGTTCTTTCGAATCTGAAGATCGTTTACTGGTAATATATAATACCGGCAATTACGAGATATCGGATACGGAACTTACCCAGCGTTTTGATGGTGATAAAGTTTTACTGATTGAAAAGTTTAACCCTGAAAAAATTGTAACTGCCGTTTATCTTGACAAAGAAAAATTACAGTATAACATTAAGCGGTTTAAAATTGAGACCACCACGTTGCGCAATAAATTTTTCTTTATAAAAGAAGGCGAAGGCAATGTGCTGGAAGCAGTAACTACTGATGAAGAGCCGATACTGGTTATGCAGAGTGGGAGAGGAGCACAAGTCAGAAAAGCGAAGATCAAAGTAAATAAAGTGGTTGAAGTAATGGGTTGGAAGGCTGTTGGCGCAAAGCTCGCCGACTATTCCAAAAGTACAGAAATGGAATGGGAGAAGAAGAAAACAGACGACAATAGCCAACCGGAATTATTTTAAATGAAAAAGGCAGTATCTGAAAAGTGCTGCCTTCTCTTTTTTATTTGAGATTTGAGATTTGAGATTTCAAATTTGAAATGCTTCATGGGAAACAGACCTCAAATCTCAATTTTCAATTTTCAAATTTTGCTATGATACGTATAACCGAACAACCCTCACTTTACAGGTCTCTTGAAAAAATGTCTGTAGAAGAACTGACTGCTAATATTAACAATGAAGATAAAAAGGTAGCTATCGCGGTTGAAAAAGCCCTGCCACAGTTGAATAAGCTGATAACTGCGATAGTGGAGCGATTGCAAAATGGCGGAAGGATGTTTTACCTCGGAGCCGGCAGCGGTGGAAGACTTTCTGTATTAGATGCTATTGAGCTGCCAACCACTTATGGTATTGAAAAAGGGATTGTGAATGTGATATTGGCAGGCGGTGTTGAACATTTAATAGAAGCGCCGGAAGAAAAAGAAGACGATACAGAAGCCGGCTGGAACGAACTGCTGAAACATAATATTTCTCCAAAAGATATTGTAGTTGGTATTTCCGCCAGCGGCACTACACCATTTGTACTATCCGCTTTGCAAAAATGTAAAACAAATAATATTACCGCAGGCTGTATAGTAAGCAATCCAGGTTCTCCGATCGCAGCGGCGGCTGCCATACCTGTTGAAGTTATTACCGGCCCTGAATTTGTTACCGGCAGCACCCGCATGAAATGCGGCACAGCACAGAAAATGATCTTCGATATGATCAGCACTACCACCATGATACGTCTTGGCCGTGTAGAAGGTAATAGTATGATAAATGTCTTGCTCATCAATGATAAAATAACCGACAGGGCGGTAAAAATATTAATGGAAAAAGCTGCTATTAAAAACTACGATGAGGCAAAAGAAATTTTACTGAAATATGGTAGCGTGAAGAAAGCGATTGATGCGATTGGATGATTGTGATATTGCTTTTCTCTGTAAATTCAACATAAAAAATTATGGGCTTACGCCGGCTTATTTCAATATGTGCAGGCTTCTTAATTCTTTTCTTTATTTATCATTTTCCTGAATTTTTTGATTCTTTTTTATTGAATGCTATATTCAAAATCGGTTTTTTGATTGTTGCATTTATTGTGGCCCGATCTCAGGGTTTGAATGGTTTAGGAGGATTTGGTCTTTCTTTTTCCCGAAAATGGTTGTATACATTTCTGATTGGATTAGCAACCGGTATTGTTTTTTTTACAGGTTCAATTGCAATTTCAGTAGCATTGGGGTATGAGTATATTGAAAAGGTACAAGGAGTGTCTTTTTTCATGCAACAATTACCTTTAATGCTGGTTATGACGGCTTTCCCTTCAATTGCAGAAGATATTCTTACCCGGGGATATTTATATGGACATTTTAAGCAAATGCAACCACTGCTCTGGGTACTATTTTCTTCCACTGTTTATGTATTAAATCATATATGGAGACTCAACGATGGTGCCGCGGTTTTGGTTTATTTGTTCATGTTAGGCCTGTGTCTCGCCACCTGTGTTATAACGGATAAATCACTTTGGCTTGCATTCGGAGTTCATTGGGGTGCAAATATAGCTTTTGAGCTTTCAAGAGCAGGGTTAGTAACTCAGGAAACGGGTAGTAAAGATATGCCGTTCTGGATACTGGCAGGAACCTGGAGCATCTTTTTAATGATACTTTTTGCAATTGATTACAGGAAGAGAATTTTTTTCTACAACAGATAAATAAAACCAGGCTCTTCTTTTACTCTCTAGATATAGCATATTATTAATCTCTGCAAGGATCCTGGTTAAGTATATTTACCATAATATAGTATAGTTCTCCATAGGTATTTTTGAAAGACAGGGATTTTTCAAAAAACAGCTCAACACTTTCGGCCCAAAATTCCTGGAAATTTGTTAACCCATATGTTGAATACAAAGGAGCAGGGGTATGTTTTTCTTTTTCAAATACGGTATTGCCGGTATCATTAAATATATGAAACTGATCTACGAAATTATCATCAACGTCTTCCTGAATTACAAAATTCTGATAATAATATGCATGCGCCATTTCATGCAATCCCACATTTTGTCCGTCTTCGGAAAATTGATAGCCTTCTAAAAAGTGCTTCCAGGAAATATGGATTTTATTACCGGAAACGTTGCCGGTTAGTACCCGCAGGTTAGGATATAACCCAATAAATTCCGCCGGAAAAATATGTATTTGTGTATAGTGAGGTAACATGAAATGTTTTAGTCCCATACTAAGTTTAATGGCGGTGGCGCTTATAAGAACCGGCATTTCCCTGAACCCGTTATCGTTGTGAATAACAAATGTTTTTGCTGAAATGAATTTTTGAAGCCTGAGCAGGAAAATTTTCTTTTTTTCGCCTGATAAAGTCTTGAAATAAGGAAAATGTTTTTCAAGCACTGTTATGATCGTTTCATCAGGGAAGTTTAATTCATCACCTGCGTACACCAGCTTTACTTCCCGCGAAACATCATCAGGTAAGAAATGGTTATTTGCAGTTACGCCTATAGCGTTTTTATACCTGCTGCTTCGCCTGGCAATTAATATTATAGTGGCAATAATACCTCCTGCAAAAATAATATCGTTAATATCTGTCATAATGATTTACCCTGAATAGCTATATGTATTCTTCTTTTTTTCCTATCACATTCATTATCCGTTTGCGGTGCTGCGTGCCCCATTTAGCCATTTCATTAATAATTGACTGAAGGGTTTTTCCATAATCTGTTAATTCATATTCAACGGTAACCGGCTTGGTATCGTATACTGTTCTTTTCACAAGCTCGTTAATTTCAAGATCACGGAGCTCTTTGCTCAGCATTTTTGAGCCGATGCCTGTTACTTCACGCTGCAGTTCCATAAATCTTTTTTTACCAAAACTTAAAGAACCGATAATAGCAATTTTCCATTTACCATTAAGCATATCTAAAGTATCATGAATGGCTCTTAAGTGACTGGCGCATTTGTCAGGCATTTTTGAGGATGCTATTTTCTTATTCATACATCTGATTTACAATATAGTTTCATATAGGAAAGTAGTTTCCAGATGGAAACTACTTTCAAAAATAAAGTATATCCCGGAATTTTGCAGTATAAAACTTTTAAAACATGTCAAACAAAACAAAAAAGATCTTATCCACCATATTATTGGCTATTCCTTCCGTGATGGTGGTTTTTAGCGGAATTATGAAACTTGCAGGCAGCGAACAAATGGTGACAGGATTGTCTAAAATCGGTTATGGATCACTGATAGGTATACTCGGCATTGCTGAACTGGTTTTTGTTGCGCTGTTGTGGATACCTAAAACCTGGAAGGTTGGTTTCTTTTTCCTGCTTTCCTATCTTGGCGGAGCTGCGGCTATAGAGGTGAGCGGTGGAAAAGGCGGTGCCGCGCTTATATTTATCGCTTTATTATGGGCTGGTGCTTATTTAAGAGATAATTTTATGTTTGTAAAAACAACTTTAAAGCAATAAATAATGAGTAATAATACAGTGAAGATGAAGGTGGAAATATGGAGTGATATCATGTGCCCTTTCTGTTATATTGGCAAACGAAAGTTTGAATCGGCATTAAAACTATTTGATCATGCAGGTTGTATTGAAACGGAATGGCATAGTTTTCAGCTTGACCCCGATTTAATATCCGGAGATGACAAGAACCTGTACGGGTATTTAAGTGAACGCAAAGGCATATCTTATCAGCAATCGGTTGAAATGCATAAGCACGTTACGGATATGGCTGCGGAAGTAGAACTTAAATATAATTTTGATAAAGCCGTTATAGCCAATTCTTTTGATGCGCACAGGTTAATACAACTGGCCAAAACAAGAGGTTTGGGCGATGCTGCTGAGGAAAGATTGTTCCGTGCCTATTTTACAGAAGGAAAAGATGTGGGCAACCACGCGGTGTTAAAGAAGTTGGGTAATGATATTGGATTGAAGGATACAGAAGTTGACGAAATGCTGGCCAGTAATGCTTATACTGAAAATGTACAACATGACATACATGAAGCCGCGCAGATTGGTGTAAGAGGTGTTCCCTTTTTTGTATTCAACAGGAAATTTGCGGTATCCGGTGCGCAGCCACCTGAGGTTTTTTTGCAGGCTCTGCAACAGGCTTATGAGGGCTGGCGTAAAAACCAGCCTGCTGCATTAACGGAGACAGGAACAGGCGCTGCATGTACGCCTGGTGGTGATTGCGGGTGAGCTATTTGTTATTAATACATATTTTGTATAGGTTTTCGGGTTTAAAAAAACTAAGGCAATCTCCATTATGAAGTTACATGATATTGCTTCACCAGCTGCACTATAGCTTTATTTCAGATTTCATGCGGGCAGGTTCACAATCGCGCGGGCGCATTTGTATTTTGCTATCAGCGCTGAATCAAAGTGTATAATTATCAAACCTCGGCCTCATTGCGGGCCCGCCTCAATCATTTATAAATACCAGGTTGATATGCGGACGAAGCAACCTTAACTTTTTTTATTGCTTAACTAATGGACGTTTATCTTTTAAGATTAAAATATCTTTTAAAAGTGAAATCCTTGTGATTTTTATAGCTTAGTTATAATTCTTGATGAGTTATCGTAATTTTAATACAGGTAATTTATAAAAACCAATACCATGAAGTATAAAATCTTAGGTAATACAGGATTAAAAGTCTCTGAATTATGTCTCGGCACAATGACTTTTGGAGGAAAGGGAATGTGGACAGCAATAGGCACACTTGAGCAACAATCTGTTGATGATCTTGTAAAAAGATCAGTTGATGCAGGCATTAATTTTATTGATACCGCTAATGTATATTCAGAAGGTTTGTCGGAAGAGATAACAGGTAAGGCTATACGAAACCTGGGACTGAACCGCGACGATCTTGTGATTGCTACAAAAGTAAGAGGAAAGATGGGGCCTGGTCCCAATAATATCGGGCTTACCCGCAAGCACATTTACACCGAAATAGAAGCAAGCCTGCGCAGGTTAAATACTGACTATATTGATCTTTACCAGATACATGGCTACGATGCGCAAACGCCCCTGGAAGATACCATTGATACTTTAGACAGGCTGGTGCAGAGTGGTAAAGTGCGTTATGTGGGTTGCAGTAATTTAGCCGCATGGCAATTGATGAAATCATTAGGCTATGCTCAATACAATCATAAATCAGCTTTTGTATCATTACAGGCATATTATACTATTGCAGGCAGAGACCTGGAAAGGGAGCTTGTTCCTTTGCTTACAGATCAAAAAATCGGGTTGATGGTATGGAGTCCCCTTGCCGGCGGATTTTTGAGCGGTAAGTATACACGAAGCGGGGAAACAGAGCAGGGCTCAAGGAGAATTGCATTTGATTTTCCCCCTGTGAATAAAGAAAGAGCTTTTGATATTATTGATGTGTTGCATGTAATGGCAAAAGAAAAAAATGTTTCTGTTGCGCAGCTTGCCATTGCATGGTTATTGCATCAGCCTGTGGTTACTACAGTAATTATTGGCGCTAAAAAAGCAGATCAGTTAGAGGATAACCTGAAAGCGGTTGATATAACTTTTACAAAAGAAGAGCAGCAAAAATTAGATGAAGTAAGCAGGCTTCCTTCAGAATACCCCGGGTGGATGTTGCAAAGACAGGGAGTGGACAGGAATGCGCATTAAAGTGAATACTATGTGAACATGGGAGGATGCATTTGAGTTCAACAAAGCACGCGGACCTGCAAAGCAACGGATATACACCAGAGCGCCCAATACAATATCTCTTATATCAGAGAAGGCAGCTTGTAAAGTTTTTTTAAAGCCTTAGTAACACATTGCTAATAGTGGTACAATCTTATTAGCTTCAATTATAAGATGCATAAAGTTAGTACCTGCAAATCATTAAAATGAAATGTAATAAGGTTGGGTTAATCTTCAGGTTTTGCTACTGAGGTCATAAGGTTGTCTGCCGGACAGGCAGGGTTTAATTTATGTAAAGAAATATTGTGTGATTTGAAATATAAAGAAGAGTATATCTGGCGAACTTGCTTCACAATAGCAGGTAACAAGAGGGTGCAATAGCCGGGCTACAATTGACTTCGGTATGATAAGGGCCTGGATGCCTTGCAGGAAGACGGTATAAACAAATTTCTTTTTAATCTCCTTCCTTTCAAAACCGTTTAGTAATTTCCTGCAATGAAACAGCCCGGGAAATCCTTTAACGAGTTTTATGATGTAATTATAGTAGGCGCCGGTATAGGTGGGCTGACAGCCGGCGCATTATTAAGCAAATGCGGGTTCTCTGTTTGCATTTTCGAAAAAGAGCCTCATGCAGGCGGCTACCTTGCCGGGTTCAGGCGAAAAGATTTTATATTTGATACGGCTATACATTGGTTAAACCAGTATAATGAGCAGGGCGCTGTAACAAAAATATTCAGGGTATTGGGAGACGACTTTCCTAAGGCTATAACGCTGGAGCGTACACGAAGATATAAGGGCAATGGTTTTGATTATCTTTTGACCAACAATCCTGATGAATTACGTGACCGGCTCATCAATGATTTTCCGCATGAAAAAGAAGGGTTGATGCGCTTTTTCCGGTGCGCAAAAAGGATCGGCGCTTCTCTTAATAAGCTAAGCAGCATATTCAGGTCTGAAGAGACGATGGGTTTTCCCGGAAAGATATTGAGCAAGATAAACCAGCTTAAAGTAATAATGCCGTTTATACCCTTTGTAACTTATAGCGGGGAGCGGGGATTAAAAAAAGGGTTGAACAAATTTTTTAAAGACAAAAGGCTGCATGAAATTTTTGCCTCAGAAACAGAGCTGATTGGTTGTATGGTACCTATAGGCTGGTCTTATGCCAATGATTTTCAGTGCCCGCCCAAAGGCGGAGGGCAGGTAATTCCTATGTGGTTGCAGCATATTGTTGAATATTACAATAATCATGTAATAACCCAATGCTGTGTTGAAGAGATACTGGTGAATGATAATGTTTGTACGGGTGTAAAAATAAACCGCAGAGGAGAAGTAAGGCAAATCAGCAGCAAATATGTAGTAGCGGCATGTGATATAGAAGCATTATACGAAAGAATGCTGCCCGCTCATGTTATTCCTGAAAAGCTAAAGCATAAGCTCAGAACGGCCGAATTATACACTTCTTCATTAACCATTTCCATAGCGCTTGATTGTACGGTTGAATCTTTGGGTTTTAGTGAGGAGCTTGTTCATCTGGTTGATGAGAACAGTCCTTTTGATGCACATAATAATGGCGACCCGCACACCGCGGAAATAACCATTCTTCCACCATCCTGCCGCGATAAATCATTAGCACCCGAAGGCTGTGGTACGCTGACTTTATTTATGCCCGCTGTAATGGATTATAAAAACAACTGGCTCACTATGCGCAACGAAAAGGGCGAATATATACGGAACGAAGCCTATCGGGATCTTAAAAAGGAAATGGCTGAGATAATAATCAGCAGGGTGGAAAAAGCTATAGCGCCAACCTTACATTCCCATATTCTTTTTTATGATGTGGCAACGCCGGTTACCCATTACCGTTATACCGGCAATAAAAACGGCACTATGATGGGGGCAAAGCCCGGCAGAAAAAATATGCAGGATAAGATTGCCCACTATCAAACACCGGTAAAAAATCTTTTACTCGGCGGGCATTGGGCTGAGCTCGGCGGCGGGGTGCCTATAGCAGCCAAGGCCGGAACCAATGCGTGTTTGCTTATTCTGAAAAAAGAACAAAAAAAAATATTTACAGCACTGGCTGAGTATATAGATGGAAAAATAGCATTGCAGCAATTGTTTGATAAGGCATCTTTTAAACCATATAATAATTCGTGGAAGCAAACACCAACGCCTGCTGAAATAAAAGCAGGGAAAATGAAGCTGGGAAAATAAATGAAAATAATTACTGCACCTGCGGAAATCATTAGTTATAAACTACCGCCCAAGCATCGGAAATAATTTTTTAATAGTTGTTTCATCCGGCTGAGTGCCGTATTCGCATATTTCAAACGCTTCTGCGTATTTGGCCGCAGCCGCTTTCTGTTTGCCATAATATTTCTCCAAGGCAGCTCTTATTTCCGGTTGTAAAGGGCGGTCATACCACCTTGACAGCCATTTTTCCCGTTCAGCGGCTTCTGCAGGTATTTTGTCTGCATAGCCGCCTATCCACGGCAGCCATTCATAAAACTGAGAAACATGCGCATCTAATGCATGTATTTTTTTATCGTAAACGGCAGTAATATCTACAGCAATATCAGGCGTGAACAGGTTAGGCTTTTTAAAATGATCGTAGGAATATAAAAATACCGGGTTCTTTTTTAATGGTGCTACGTCCGGCGCCACATTGGGTACACCCACCATATAAGCTGCATCCTGCACTAACACCCCGGTATAACGGTGATCGGGGTGATAATCATTGGGCCTGGGAGCAATTACAATATCCGCGTTCCATTCTCTTATTTTGCGGATGATCTGTAAACGCACTGCGAGCCTGGGTTCCAGTTCTCCGTCATGATTATCAAGAATGTCATACACTACACCAAAACGTTTGCCGGCTTCCTTTGCTTCGTTCGCCCTTCTTTTCGCTAATGCGCCGCCACCTTCGGTTTGGTGTCCCGCATCGCCATTGGTAACAGATAAAAACTTAACAGCACATCCCATCTGCGAAAATAAAATAGCCGTGCCACCTGCATCAAGGTCACAATCATCCGGGTGAGCGCCTATTACTATTATGCGAACAGGCAGGTTGGTTGTTTGCCCCTGCAACTGCAGTGATAAAAGACCGAGGACGAGAAAATGTGCAAATAGTTTTTTGATATTCATGGCTTGCTGTTTTTTTATTAAGCATTTGAATATACGCCTAATTGTATTATTATTTTCCTCTTTGTAAGTGGAAGTATAATGCTATAAAATTTTTTCTGATTGTTTTTCCAATTTACAAAATTGGGTAAAGGAGATAGCCTGCAAATGTGGATGCCGGTTACGTCATCCCGAACGAGCAACACGGGGACTTTGCTATCATCGTTCTTACGCGAGTGAGAGATCTGCCAGGGCTTTGTGCTAATGCTCAACTTTTGTAATGCTGCCCAACGGATTCCTCTCCCGCCACGAGCTGCTTTTAATTCAAACTTCATGATGTGGTACTCGGAATGATGTTAATTGGCATGGTTATATTAAATCATGACGTCAATATCTCCACCGGAACCAACGGTGGTAAATCCGGAAATAATATCTGGTTGATCTGTACAACCACCTGCTCAATATTGATATCGCTTCTGTTGGCAAATATCACTACGAGATAATTTAATTCCGGGATAGAAAAGCTATAGGTTCTGAATCCGCCATTACCACCACTATGATAAATATAAGCGGGTTGCTGCCGTGTATTTACAAACCAGCCGTATCCATATCCCACTCCGCTTTTGCCCGGAACAGGATTTTGTATAGAGCGGGCCTGTGCAATATCCTGCCGGTTTAATATGGAAGCCTGTTGCAGGCTTTTAAACCATTTTACATAGTCTTTAACGGAAGTGTAAATTGCACCATCACCTTCTGTTGAAAAAAAGACATGTTCTTCGGCCTGCGATTTTATAAATCGCCCTGTGGCGCTGTCCTTATCATAGCCTGTAGCTGCATTGTGAATCTTTTCCTGTTCGTTCCAGGCTGTGCTGTGGTTCATGACAAGCGGTACAAAAAAAGTCTGCCTGATGAAATCTTTATAAGTTTTCCCGCTGATTTTTTCCAGTACAAGTCCTGCCAGGCAATAAGCTGTATTGCTGTACCGGAACGAACCGCCCGGAGTAAAATAACTGTCTTTGTTTTTGATAGCTTCATATACCTGCCGGGCATAGCCATGCTTGCCTTTTTCAACATGCACAAAATCATAGTGGTCTGTAATACCGGAGCTGTGCGTGAGCAATTGGCGGAGTGTTACTTTTTCAGATACATTCCTGTTCATGTCAGGAAAATAATGATCAATGGTCTGGTTGATGTCCAGCATTTTTTTTCCCTGCAGGTAAAGCATACCCGCTGCGGTGAACTGCTTGGTTAGTGAAGCAATATTGAAATTAGTAGTTGCTGTTATTTTGCTTTTGCTAATGATGTCAGATAAGCCATAGCCATTGGAGAATATAGTTTTGCCATCCTGCACAATTGCCACTGCAATACCAGGCTTGTCTTTGGGGAAAATGGAATCGAGCAGGTGATCTATTTGTCTTAATTGATCTTGCTCTTTTGAGGAAAGCGTTGAAAATAGTAAAACTGTCAAAATAAATGATTTCATAGTTTAAATTATAAAACACGTGTCAACCCAACAAATTGCAAAAGGAGATAACATTCTTGTTCTGCCCAACATTTTTGTTTTTCCAACCACAATTAATTTGTCATCTAAAGCGTAAAGGTCTGCTATATTGAATGAATACAATGCTTTCATCGGGCCAATGATGAAGAACTTTTTTTTCTTCATCATATCAAACCCTTTAAACCAAACTGTTGTATTTAAAAATTGCCCTTTAGTGTTTGTTGGCAGTTGCTCAATTATGCGTTGCGTCTTTTTTTCAATTGTTTTAAAGTAACTGAGGAAGAAAATAAGTGGAAAACCCAAAGTCGTCAAAAGTAATATGATGTAAAGAATTGTCGCCATAGAGAGGGCAGCTATGTCCTGTGTTCACGCTAATATACGTTATACTTTAGGCGCTACCAATATTGGGTACATTTCAAGTTTTCGCGTATATGACAAACTTGTGCAGATGTCTCGTGCTCAATGCCAATAACAGCGTTAAGAGTCACTCAAATGTTCATCGTGCTGGTGAGGCTGGAACGCATTGCCTTTGCTTAACACCAACGGAGTTAAAATTATTTTCCGAATTTTTCAGTAGCATGAAAAATATAGGAGATTTCTCGTCCGATAAGCTTTGTTTCTGCTTCTAACATTTCTATCCTTTTCTCTCGAAAACTAAGTAACCCTTTTAATGCAGATAAAAATCGACCTTTAATAGCTGATGATGTGAAATTGTCTACTGAATTTATAAAAACTGAAAGAAATGAATCATTGTATTGCATTTTGTGGAGATTGAAAGATTTCATATACTCACTATATAAATATTCATACTCGTCGAAAAAATGCTTGAGATTAGCTTCGGTTGTCGCCCCTTTATTAATCCATGTAATTAGCGATAGATACTTATTTCTAACATCAGGGTCACTACGGAAATCAATAATTTGCTCCCAAGAAGTAGAGAAAGATGGTTCAGGTAGCTTTCGTAAAATAAATTCAGTTACTAAGTGTTGAGTGGTATTAGCCGATGAAGTTTGAAGCTCTTGGGGTATCACCGCAATAAAAGTATCTGCATGACTTGATTCAGAAAATATTAACGCAACTACTTGTGACCTGAGATGATTTGCTTGATTAACTAAAGATAATTTGTATAAATCTTTCCAGTTTTCGTCTTGTAAAGATTCAGGTAAATAGCCGAATGCTTTAGGATTCGCACTGATACTTTTATAGTCATTTTCGATTCTTTCGTCAGTTATAGACTCTGCAAACAAAAATTGGTTGACGGCTAATCGTTTAATATCTGGATTTTTTTCAGCTGCTATAGGTATTTGCTTTTCCACATCTTCTACATCATAATATTCGATTAAACCATTCTCATTTAGAAATTCGATTTCTGTAAGATATGATGATAATTGATTATTAAAATCTGGTAAGTTGACCCTATAGCTATTAGCCAGTTCTTTAAATTCATTAAATGGTACAACTATTTTATCAAAATACAGACTTAATTTTTTAAATGGATTCTCGCCAGAAATATAATCTATAGTACCAAGATGATATATAGCTTTTCTTCCCATTCTTATTTCTATTAAGGTTCTTTAATTATTCTTGAATCGCCAAACGCATTGCAGCCAACGAACAGGGCTTGCCGAAGTGGGGGTAATAGTATTCCGTCCGCCCCGGCTAACTGCTGCTGAATAATGATAAAAAGTTGATGACATATTCTAAAGCTAAATTACTAACGTCCTGCCCGATATGAAGCTAAATTGAAAAACAAAAAGTTGAAACACGGCTTCCGTCAGCCCAGCTTTTGCAAATACCCATGTTGTACGCAGCAGTCAGAGCCCATTTCTAAAGTTCATTTTTGATAAGGGTAATTGAGATAATGTCAAGCCATTTATTTTGGTTCGTTATTTATGGAAGATATCTTAAGGTCCATTCTTCTACATGAACTTGCCATTTGCCATCGCCTTTGTAGACCCGCTGAATTATTACTTGACCATCCTGCGTTAAAGTAAATTCTGCGTCCGTATGCCAGCTCATCAAGTCTGTGACAGCCGCAGCAACAGTTAACTTGTAGTCAGCACCAGGCGACAAATGTGGCGTTAGATTTATGTCTAATGTTTTAGTGCCGGATTGGTCGTTGTATGTAATACTTCCAACTGGCTTGTCATTGACTCCGCAAATCATTACTGTTCCGTTAATGTCATCTTCTTGACATTTATAAACCATTTTTGCCATCACCTGACCACCAAGTGTAACTTTGTCAGAATTTTTTTTTGTGACCTTTGCAAGGTCAGATGCAGTTAAATTTGTCATATATTAATTGTTTAAATGATTATTTAAAAAGTCTTTGAATAACCGGTTCAATCTTAACAAATCTTCTTTATAAAAAGTCGCCTGTTTATTATTAAGTTCGCCAACACGTTGCGTACAACGAACAGGGCTTTGTGCAGGTGTGGTATTAGCATTCCGTCTGCCCGAACCGCTGCTCATTGATGAACTAAAAAGTACAGGTTTAATTCTAAAGCCGAACAAAGAACGTCAAGCCCGGACTGAAGCAGAACAGCGGTTTATTGCTGATGCTTACAACGTCCAGCCACACTTGCACAAAACCCCATGTTGTGTGCCGTTTTGTTGCGCGTCAAAATTTAAACCCCATTCTTCTCAACCTCATCTTTCCGTAGTCAGTCGAAAGAACATCAAACATTTGATTGCCGCATCTCGGACAAATGTCAAGATTTTCAAAAGCGAATTGTTCGTCTGGTAAGTTTTCTTTTTCTCTTTTTTGTCTGTCCCACCTAATGCCAAGTTTTGTTGTAAAGTAGTCAGAGCAAGTTGGTTTTTCCTCTGGATTAACATTAATAATGACACCTAAATTATTACCAGCTAAATGTCTTGGGCATTCAATGTTATTAAAGTTTAGCCCAAGTCCGTAAGCTTCTCTAATCATCCACCAAAGGCTAAAACTTGACAAGCCTAAAGAATTGTCTTTATTCCCCCCTACGTCACTATGATAACCAGGAAACCAATGTTGAGCAAAACTTTGTTGCTCTCCTTTTTCAAATAAAATTGGGCGAAATGAGTATCTTCTTTCGTTTATTGAAACAGCATGCCGAAAATTTAGAATGCCTTTTTCAAGTTTTGTCGAATTGAGATGAAAACTTCTATCTCGTAAGAGATATAAATAGTTTCCTGGAACGCAATCAAACAAACCAAGAAAATGAACTTCTTTTCTAACGACTTCACAATCTTTTTTACAGTTAACGATATAGTCTTCAAACTCTTCTTCAAGTGTGCCCTGCCAACCTTTTAGTCCGTGTCGCACAATCATACCAGCAAGATGTCTGGCTGCAAATGCACCTCGACTAAAGCCAAAAATGTAAATTTTATCACCATCTTCATAATTATTACAGATGTCTTCCCAAGCCTTTCTTGCTGCGTTAAAAACCCCCTTACCAGAAATTCCCCAAAGTACTCGATTTAACTTGCCAACACTTTCACCTACACCTACATAATATGTTTTATATTGATTTTCTTTTGCAATTGATAATTTGAGAGCATTGATATTAGTGCCAGTTTTACGTTGAATACTGTCATTCCAAGTTCCGTCAAGAAGAACTATAATATTTTTTGACATACTCTAAGTTTTGGTTGTCTTAAAATGGCACACAACTCAAAAATATCCGAAAGTTTTCATCTCCTCAAACTTTCGCTTTTTGTTGTTATTATCTTATTTTTCAAATCTGTATAAATATTGTTTGCCACTTTAAAACTTTCGCAAATACAATTTCATGTTACCATGTTTAATAACCTGAATGCTTCGTTATGTATGAGAAGTGATTTACACAGCGGCGACGGGGTTAGGTATATCAGAAGATGTAGATAGATTGGATATACTAAATGTAGAAATGTTTTTTTAAACTTGCAATATTCCCACTGGAATTTTTTTTCACCCGCTTCTCTTGATCCCCCTTGCTGCCGCGCAACGTTCCAGCCACTCCTCGCTGAAAGCATCAATCTTTCCAAAGCGTTCAATGCTGAATGGTGAGAAATCGAACGGGTTGGGTTTGCCCGCAGCAAGTTCGGCAAAGGCTAAGCCAACGCCACCGCATACTGATATACCGGCGCCTACACATCCGGTGGCAAGCAGCAGGTTATTTACACCTGTGGGTATGCCCATGCTAAGATTATTATCCGGTGTGTATGCAGAAAAGCCCGCGATATAGTATTTGAGACCGATATCATATACAGCAGGAAAGAAACGGGCAAGGTTTTCTATTACTTCAGAAAGATCATGCATGCCACGGTCGGGGCTAAACGAAAAGTTGCTGATGTCAGCCGGGATATTTTCAGGAGATGCGTAAAATGATTTTTTCTCTCTTATACCGAATAAAAGACTTCCGCTTTCCGGCCTGGCATAGGCCTGCACATCAGGCAGTATAACAATAGGAGATTTGCCGGGAAACATATCATGCCGCTCTGTAATCCAATACTGGCTTCTTACCGGCGCCATTGGTAACCCTATGCCTGCCTGTGCTGCTAAAACCGGCGCCCATGCGCCGCTGGCGATAATTACTTTACCGGCATATAATTTTCCTTCGCTGCATTCAACACCGGTAATGGTATTTTTATCAGCAAGCAGGTTATATACTTCAACGCCCTGCTTTATTATTGCACCCTGCTTTGCTGCAGCCCTGCCAAAAAAAGTACCAAGCAGGTATGGGTCGCAGTATGCTTCACCGGGAATGAAGCCTGCTTTTTCAATCTCATCCGTTTTAAGCCAGGGTGATAATTCAGATACCTGCGCTGCAGTTATATAACCTGCCGGTTCATTATATTCCGCGGCGGTTTGCATCAGCGTATCAAGTTCGGCTATGCGTTCGGGTGAGGATGCTATGTGCAGCACACCCTGATACTTTACATGCATGCTTTCTCCCAATAATTTTTCAAGCTCCGGTATTACTTTGTATGTTTCAAGCGAGAGCGGGATAAAATGTTTCTTAGCTCTTATTTTGGTGATCAGCGCGGCTGCCCTGCTGGTTGCGGCATTGCAAAGTTCATTGCGTTCCAGCACCATTATTTTTTTTCCGGGGTTATTTCGTGTATAGTAATAAGCAATGGCACAGCCGAAAATGCCGCCACCAACAATTATTACGTCTGCATCTTTACCGGATGTTTGAAGCATTTGCTTAAGTTATTATTTATTACTGTTCCACAAAATGCTGAAAATTACTCCCCCTCACGCAATTCGTCAACCTGATTTGAATTTGAGCTCCCCTCTCCGCTGCGCGGAGAGGGGTTGGGGGTGAGGGACAATACAAGTGCAGCGCAGCCTGCATAAATAAGGTGTGTATACAGGATAGCTACCGGACAGGCAGGCAACGATGCCGGTAGTAGCAATGGCGCTGATTACATCAATGAAGGTGTTTCACGCGGCGTTTACAACGGGGCAGCGTACGCGGCGGAAATGCATCTTATCGCCGCTCCGCCGTGAGCGCTGCGTGAAATATTAAACACGAACTACCACGGCAACGAAAAAGTCTTCACAAACGTGAAACATTTCATTGCTTCAATTACTCCTTCTTTTATACCAAGCCCTGAATCTTTTATGCCGCCAAACGGGGAGCTTTCAATACGGTAGCCCGGTACTTCATTTATGTTTACTGTACCAACTTTCAACTCTTTAATAAAACGCAGTGCATAGTTCATATTATTGGTAACAATGCCTGAAGAAAGCCCGTATGCGGTAGAGTTCGACAATGCTATGGCATCATCAATATCTTTAAAAGTAAGGATGGGAGCGAGGGGCCCGAAAGATTCATGTACTACCATATCTGCGTTTCGTGGCACATCAACAATAACTGTAGGTTCCATTAATGCGCCTTTGCGTTTGCCGCCTAATACCACTTTAGCGCCCTGCTCTACTGATTTATTCACTACGTTTTCAAGGTATATTGCAGCGCCTTCATCAATTACGGTACCTACTTTAGTTTCAGGATCGGCAGGGTCACCGCAGGTATATTCTTTTGCCTTTTCAATAAATTTCTTTGTGAACTCGTCTGCTATTTTTTCATGCACTAAAATCCTTTTTACTGCTGTGCAACGTTGACCGCTGTTGCGGAACGAACCTTCTGCGGCAAGATATACTGCGGTATCCATATCGGCATCTTCCATTATGATCACAGGATCATTGCCGCCCAGTTCAAGAATTACTTTTTTATAGCCAGCTGTAGCGGCAATTTTTTTGCCAACAGGTACACTGCCGGTAAATGATACTATATCAACCCGTGGATCTTTAACCAATACTTCCGCAACTTCCGCTGTTGGTCCCAGCAAGGTGCTGAGCATATAATGCGGTAGTCCTGCTTCATACAATAATTCCGTAAGCAGTATAGCGGTAAGGGGCGTTTTTTCCGAAGGCTTTAAAATTACCGGGGTGCCCACCGCTAATGCAGGCGCCAGTTTATGCGCAACCTGGTTAAGCGGGTGGTTAAATGGTGTAATACAAACTGCAAGCGACAGCGCTTCTCTTGTCGTGAAAATTTTTCTTGCCTTGCCCTGCGGGGAAATATCGCAGGAAAATATTTGCCCGTCATCTTTCAACGCTTCCATAGCGGCAAAGAATAATACATCATGTGCGCGGCCGGTTTCATAACGGGCTTCTCTTATGGCTAAGCCAGACTCCGCGCTGATGGTTTGTGCAAAAATTTCTTTACGTTCTATCAGCAACTGCCTCGCTTTATCCAGGATGCTGAACCTGTCGTAACGATTTAGCTTTTTGCCTCCTTTTAAACCTGCTTCAATAGCTTCGGCGGAATGTGTGGCATTGGCTAAAGTAACGGTGCCGACTACACGATTATCGTATGGGCTTTTTACTTCCAGTATTTTGCCTGATGTAATAGCCTTGCCTGCTACGTAAGATGTAAGATTCATGTATGGAAGATTAGATTTGAGATTTGAAATTTGAGAAAAGAGCGTTTATCTCACGTCTCGCGCCTTACATTAAGGGTTTGTTCCGTTAATGGTAAAATCAAACACATCAAAATTTCTTGGATCGCCGCTTGCTTTCATCCGGTATTTTTTATTAATGGGGTGAGAGATGATCAAAGGAACCATCTCTTCATACCTGCCGCCATGAGAACGCAGTGTACCATCAAGCGCGGAAATATCGTGGTCTTTCGGGCGGCGCCCAACCACTACATCTCTTGCTGAAAGCACTACCAGGTCGCCAATCCTGTCTTCAGGCTGTTCCAGCAGGCGGGTTGCGGTAGATTTGTCATGAACTTCGGTTATACCCGCCTGTAAGGAAAGCCAGGTTTTCACATCTGGTATAATGTCTTTATTATTTATATGTACTACTACATACGATCCTAATGCACCATGATGCTTTACATAAGGATCAGTAATAGGACAGATCACTCTGAAACCATCTCCAAATCTTGCTTCAAGAATTTCTTCCACAAAAATTACATTGGGCGTACCATCGGCTTTCACTTTCGCGTTCATGCCGTGGTCTGCGGTTGCGCCAACAATAGCGCCGGCAGCAACCAGTTCGCCAATTGCCTCGTCCATTGCTTCGTAAAATGCCAGTGATTCTTCTGCTTCAGGGGCATAAGTATGCTGCATATAATCGGTAAGCGATAAATACAGGAAATCAGCCAGCCCTTTTTTGATCAGTGCCACACCCGCACGTAATACAAATAAACTGGCATCAGCGCTGTAAATAGCAGGTGTTTTATGTCCCACAATATTTTCTACATCATCTATTCCGTGAGTGGCTTTTTGAGCGAGGTTCGCTTTTTCTGCAGAGAAAGCGATGCCATTGAGTTTATGAGAAAGAATATCCCGCAGTTTTTCTTTCGCGGTAACCACCGCAACTTTTCTGCCCGCGTTGGCAGCGGCAGCCAATATGGTTTCCGCACGCAGGTATTCAGATGAGTTCATCATTACTTCCTGGTCTTTTGCAGCATCATAAAAAAAGTTGCCGCTGATGCCATGCACTGCAGGAGATACACCTGTGACGATAGAAGAATTATTTACATTGGTAAACGATGGCAAAGCACCTCTTACCATACCTCTGAAACCGGATTTGCTCATTTGCTGCAAATGAGGCAACCTGCCGTTCGCCGCGGTAATATCAAGATATTCATCTGCCGACCCATCAATGCATATTACAACAATTGGTTTGGCAGCAGGAGCATAGCTGATATTATTGGCTGAAAAAGGTTTGGTAGAAATAGCTGTCATTGGTTAATGTTTATAAATACTAAATTTAATATAGCAAATGTAAACATTTACCCGAAATAATGTTATTAAGTTTTTGTAATGTGGAAAACCACTGTCAGTTATCTGTTATGAAGTAATAAATAACGAGCATCAGGGCATCTTCCGCGCCTACATTAGCCGGTTTATGCGGCAATCTTCCATCAAAAAAAAGTGAATCTCCTTCATTAAGTAAATAGGTTTCATTCTCAATCAGGTATTCTACTTTTCCTTTAATCACATATTTATATTCATAAGCATCGGTTTTGATCATGTGCGTTCTTTTAGCGCCCTTTTTCAGTTCCAGTAAAATGGTGTCTACAGGACCGCCGTCCATATTGCGTGTAAGTATTCTTTTGTATTTGAAACCTTTGGCAGGTTCTTTTTCAAAAGCCTGGTAATCTTTCTGTGTTTTTATAATGATTTTTTGTTTGGCTTCTTTATTATGACTGATATCTTCAAAAAAATCTTTCAGATCAATATTAAGCGCAAGCACAATATTCATGAGCACAGGCAACGAGGGAACAGTCCGGTTGTTCTCAATTTGTGAGATCAGGCCCTTGCTCACCTGTGCTTCAGTAGCCAGTTCCTGCACGGTTTTTTTCTGAGCCTTCCTGCTTTCTTTTATTTTATTACTGATCTGTATGAGTATATCATCCTGCATATGGCGAGAAGTTTTCTGAACTAAATTAATGGTTAGTGGTAAAACGGGCAAATGTTTTGTGGCGATACCAGGTATAAACGAAGAGAACATTTTTATTTTGATGTCAATTATAGTGCACATGGCATTTTTACTTGTTTCACCTATGAATTCCGCTTTTAAAAAATATTTTAATCTCAAAAGAGAAATATCCATTAGTCAGACAATAGAAAAGGTCTATAAAAAAATTAAGGTTGCTTCGCCCGCATATCAACCTGATATTTATAAATGGTTGAGGCGGGATCGCAAATATGGCAGGAGGTTGAATAGTTATACACTTTGATTCAGCGCTGATAGCAAAATACAAACGCGCTTCTCCGTCATTTCGAGTACCAAACCTGATTCAGGAAAAATATAAGGATGACATTTTCTTTCATTCTACAAACAGTTAGCCGCTATGCGGCAGGATGCCGGTTACAGCTTATAAGTTCCCGGCTTACCGGTTGGATTATTTACTGGTTATTTCACAGAGGTACACGAAGGCTACACAAAGAGCCACAAAGAATAATAAAACGCTCTGTGTAACTTTGTGCATGCTTTGTGGCGCTTTGTGTATCAAATCCTGTTTCGCCGGTGCGAACACCGGAATTCGTGGCAGGAAATATATCAGGGGTTATGTAAAATAACTTGGGGCATGCCCAATACGCAGAATGGAACACGGATAAAACGGATATGGCGGATATTTACGGAATGTATCGGTGTTTATCAGTATCACCCATGTATTCCGTGTGCTATTCTATAAAAAGTATTTGTTGTAATGCTAAATCATTATACACACGGCGCAACGCAGGAAACATGATTTTCAATTCATCCATAATGATGTCATTATAATCCCGCTCTTATGAAGACTGAATTAAAAGTATGTTTCGGCGGGTGAGAACTTTTCTCACCGAAGGTAAATCCGTTGGGCAGTGGCACAAAAGTTGAGCATTAGCACCAGGCCCGGCAGATATCTCACTCGCGTAAGAACGATGATAGTAAAGTCTCCGTGCTGCTCGTTCGATATGACGCAAACACTCTCGCCCGTTTTTGCGAACCCGGCCGCAGGAAATTTTAATTAAATGTGTTGCGGCGGGCGAAACAGTCTCTTGTAACTTTCATAATGGAGATTACCTTAGATTTTTTCTAAAAGCGAAATCCCTGTTGTTTCACTCTGATGCATCGGGGACTATGCTCAATTCATCTTCATATTATTGTGCTGCTTTTATTGAAGCGAAGATGTGCTGCACTGTCATAATATCAGGGTATATTTGTTTTCCAATATTTGCTTATGTCTTTATTAGTAATTATTCGCCACGGGCAATCGCAATGGAACCTTGAAAACAGGTTTACCGGTATAATGGATGTGCCGTTAACCGAAACCGGTATTACTGAAGCTCATTTAGCCGGGCAGAAATTAAAACATATTGTATTTGATCATGCATTTACTTCTATGCTTTCACGAGCGCAGCAAACGCTTGATATAGTGCTGGAAGAAATTGGTGAAACACAGATACCGGTTACAAGATCTGCCGCGCTAAATGAAAGAAGCTATGGTGAGCTGCAGGGATTGAACAAAACGGAAATGGCAAAAAAATATGGTGCCGGGCAAATAGAAATATGGCGGAGAAGTTATGATATACAGCCACCCGGGGGTGAAAGTTTGAAGGAAACCGCTGCAAGGGTTATTCCCTTTTATCAGCATGAAATAGAACCTTTATTAATTACAGACAAGAATGTTTTAATTGTGGCGCATGGTAATTCCTTACGGGCATTAATGATGTATCTCGAAAATATAGATGCTGCCCATATATCCGAAATAAATATTCCAACAGGAGTGCCCCGGGTATATACTTTTAGTAGTCATTTAAAACTGGTGGATGTGTTGTACGTGTAGGGAGGTATGGGCTATCAGCAATTAGCCTTCAGCGAAGAAATCATAAAACAATCAGAGGTAGATTTTAAATAAATTGCCGGGAGCGGCTGTGCGGAGTATTGATGCAACAGAATGAATATTTTTATTATTACTTAACAGGCATTCCGCTATCCTGCTTTCTTTATTTTTGCTGATAAAGAAAAACGGCATAACCAAAGACAATTCCATATTATCTAACCCCATTGAATATCTTAAAGGTGTGGGGCCGCTAAGAGCTGACCTCTTGAAAAAAGAATTAAACATTTTCACTTTCAGGGATCTGCTGGAGCATTTTCCCTATCGCCATATTGATAAAACCGAGATAAAAAAAATCAGACAGATAACGCCTGACATGGAATATATACAGGTAGCAGGCAGGATCATTTCATGCGAAATACTGGGAGAAAAAAGGGGAAAGCGGCTTGTTGCAGAATTAAGAGATGATACCGGTTCGCTAGAGCTCACCTGGTTCCAGGGCATAAGCTGGATACAAAAAAATATACAGGTTGGCCAGTCATATATCGTTTTTGGCAAACTGTCTTTCTTTATGGGCAATCCCCAGATAACACATCCTGAAATGGATGTGCTTGCCACAGAAAAAACAGAAGGGAGACCATTTCTTGAACCCATCTATCCCGCAACAGAAAAATTAAAAGCAAGAGGATTAAACGGCAGGCAGATAGGCAGGCTGGTATATACGCTTGTTGGTTTATTAAGCGAAAAAGATCTGCCGGAAAATATTCCTGATAGTATTGTTGCAGGCCTGCAACTGTTACCACGCTATAATGCATATCTGAATATTCATTTCCCCACCGACCCTGCCATTCATGAACAAGCATTGGAGCGGCTGAAATTTGAAGAGCTTTTTTTAGCGCAGGTAAGATTAGGGCTTATACGCTCCAACAGGCATCGTTTTACAAAGGGCATTACATTTGAGGCAGTGGGTCATCTTTTCAATACCTTCTACAAACAATATTTACCTTTTGAACTTACAGGCGCTCAAAAAAGAGTATTGAAAGAAATACGGCAGGATACAGCCAGAGGCATACAGATGAACCGCCTGCTGCAGGGAGATGTGGGCAGCGGCAAAACTATTGTTGCATTACTCAGTATGTTGCTCGCGGCAGATAATGGCTATCAAAGCTGTATAATGGCGCCTACGGAAATTCTTGCGCAGCAGCATTACACGGCTTTAAGCGAATTACTGAAGGATATGCCGGTACAGATAGCAATACTTACCGGTTCAACACCCAAAGCTGAGCGGAGAAAGCTGCTTGCTAAAACATTATCAGGAGAAATACATATACTAACGGGAACGCATGCCCTGATTGAAGATACTGTTCAGTTTAAAAATCTTGGACTGGCAGTGGTGGATGAACAACACAGGTTTGGTGTAGCGCAACGCGCCAAATTATGGGAGAAAAATCATGTACCTCCGCATGTGCTGGTTATGACAGCAACACCTATACCCAGAACGCTTGCCATGACGGCTTATGGTGATCTTGATTATAGTGTAATGGATGAGCTTCCTCCCGGCAGGCAACCTATTACTACCGTGCATCGCTATGAAAATGCACGCCCGCAGGTAATGGATTTTATAAAAGCGGAAATAGCAAAAGGCAGGCAGGCATATATTATATTTCCATTGATTGAAGAAAGTGAGAAAGTGAATTATGAAAACCTGATGAAAGGTTATGAAAATGTGAAAGCATATTTTCCTGAGCCTGCCTATTGGATAAGTATGGTGCATGGTAAAATGAATGCTGAACAAAAAGAAGCCAACATGCAACGTTTTGTGCAAAGAGATACTCACATCATGGTATCTACAACGGTAATTGAAGTTGGTGTAAATGTTCCGAATGCAAGTGTGATGGTTATTGAAAGCGCTGAAAAGTTCGGGCTGTCTCAATTGCACCAGTTACGTGGCAGGGTGGGCAGGGGAGCAGAAAAAAGCTATTGCATTTTACTTACCGGAACCAAATTAACTGCTGATGCGAGAGAGCGCTTGAAAATGATGTGCGCCACCAATGATGGTTTTGTTATTGCGGAAAAAGACCTGGAGCTGAGAGGCCCGGGAGATATTGAAGGTACGCGTCAGAGCGGAATGCTTAACTTTAAGCTGGCAAGCATAGTGCAGGATAAACATTTGGTAGATTTAGCCAGAAAACATGCTGAAATATTATTAAGTGATGACCCTGACTTGTCTTTTCCAGTTAATTTGAAGTTAAAAGCTTACCTGCAGCACCAAAAAGGACAAACCTCCTGGAGTAAGATATCGTAATTTGTTTATTGCAGGGGTAATTTCGCTGTAAAATCCGATTTTTATAATCATGAGTAAAAACCTGAAATCCGCATTTCATATACTTTTCTTTTTCACTATCCTTTTTAGTTATCAATTCAGCATAGCACAGCAAGCTGTTGAGTTTACAGAAAATAAGGGACAGTGGGATAAAGCAGTGTTGTTTAAAGGTGAGATATCAAACGGCGCTTTCTTTTTGCGGCAAAATGGTTTTACCGTATTAATGCACAATGAGGAAGATCTGCATGAATTGCTTGAGCAGGGTCATGATCACACGGGAGGCGCTGCTACCAATAATATCAGCAGCCGTAAAGCTTATCCACGCCCGGCAACAGGCGGGGGTAAAGATTCTTCCACTATTGTACTTCGCTCCCATGCATATAGCATGACATTTGTTGGCAGCAATCCAAATCCAGAAATCATTGCTGAAAAACCCATAACCTCTTACGAAAATTATTTTATTGGAGATGATCAGTCTAAATGGGCATCAAACTGTAAAATTTACCAGGCTGTAACATATAAAGATATGTACCCTGGCATAGACGTGCGCTATTATGCACAGGGCGATCGGTTAAAGTATGATATCATCGTTTATCCCGGCGCTGATGCCGGAAAAATAGTAATGAAGTATGACGGAGCTGATCAGCTGCAGATCAAAAACCAGCAGCTCATCATAAAAACTTCTGTTAATGATGTAAAAGAGCTTTCGCCATATTCCTACCAACCGGATGAAAGCGCGGGAAGAAAAGAAGTTAATGTAAAATATACACTGGCAAATAATACTGTTAAATTCAGGATCAGGAATTATGATGCTTCAAAAACGTTAATAATAGACCCGACATTAATTTTTGCAACATTTACCGGAAGCAGGGCCAGTCAATGGGGATATACGGCTACTTATGGCGCCGATGGCAGCATGTATACCGGCGGTATTGTTTTCGCCAACGGCTTTCCTGTTTCTACGGGGGCATTTCAAACTACTTATGCAGGCTCAGGCTCCGGTGTAGCGGCAGTTGATATTGGTATCCTGAAGCTGAACGGATCCGGGAAACAGCGGTTATATGCTACTTACATAGGTGGTAGCGGGGCAGACCAGCCACATAGTCTTATTGAAGACAGCGGAGGCAACCTGGTAATACTTGGCAGAACAAATTCCGTAGTGGATGGCGACAAAAGTTATCCTTTATTTCCGGCAGGCAATAAATATGGCGCATGTGGCGGACAGGATATAGTGGTTACAAAACTCAATGCAACAGGAACGGCACTAATAGGATCTAAACGCATTGGCGGCACAGGCACAGACGGTGTAAATATCAAAACAGACAGGCAGGGGCCTTCCAGCCTTTATGTATTTTATGGAGATGATTCAAGAAGTGAAGTAATTGTTGACGGCAGTGATAATATTTATATAGCTTCCTGTACCCAGTCAACTGGTTTTCCAACAACTACCGGCGCTTCGCAGGCAGCACTTGCAGGCAAGCAGGATGGTGTATTAATGAAATTAGCACCGGATGTAAACAATGTTCTTTTCAGCACATTATTTGGCGGTTCAGATGATGATGGAATGTTTGTGCTTGCTTTAAACCCTGTTAACGGAAATATATATGTGGGAGGTTCTACCAAAAGCAGCAACCTGCCCGGAGTGCCGGCATCAGGCGTAATAGCCAGTACTTACCGTGGAGGAAACGCGGATGGATTTGTAACCATTTTCAACAGCAGTGGTGTGCTTCAAAAAACCACTTATGTAGGCACCGATAAAATGGATGCTGTTTATGGTTTAAAAATAGATTTAAAAGGATTTCCATATATAACAGGGGTCACACTCGGCAGTTGGCCGGTTACGCCTTCAGGCATATACAGCAATCCCGGGTCAAAACAATTTATTGTGAAGATGCAGCAGGATTTGTCTGCAACGGTATATTCTACGGTATATGGCAGCGGCGCTATTAATTATAATATTTCACCCGTTGCTTTTTCTGTAGATAAATGTGAAAACGTATACGTCTCAGGTTGGGGAGGTTCTCCACGTGCAGGTGCAACCGACGCGTTTTTTACCGCCGGAACTACAGGGATGCCTACTAAAAATTGTAATGTATTACCTAATGGCTGCAGAACTGATGGCAGAGATTTTTACTTTTTTGTTTTGAAAAAAGATGCTGCTGATATCCTGTTTGGTTCTTTTTATGGATTATACGGCGGCTACCAGGATCATGTGGATGGAGGAACAAGCAGGTTTGATCAAAATGGTATTATTTACCAGGCTATATGCGCTGCATGCTTTATTGGTGGCACAGGGCTGCGTTATCCAACATCGCCGGGAGTCTGGAGCCCAACATCCGGCGCTCCGGATGAATGCAATCTTGCCGCGGTAAAAATAGATATGGACTTTTCCGGTGTAACCAATGGCGTAAGACCTGAAGTAGATGGCATACCTTATAAATCGTATGGTTGTGTTCCTTTACAGGTTGACTTTCTTGATACGCTGCGAAAAGGTACCTTATATTTCTGGGATTTTGGAGATGGCAACAAGGATACAACAACAACAGCTGCAAGTTCCAATACTTATAACCAGATAGGTGATTACCTGGTAACGCTTATTTCTGTTGACTCTAGCAAGTGCATTATCAGCGATACATCTTATACCAACATTCGTGTGCGCCAGGACAGGGCGGTACTGGGAGCTACCTATACCAAGTTGCCACCATGTGAAAGCTTAAGGTACAGGTTTGTCAACACTTCTGTAGCGCCGGCCGGCAAGCCATTTAAGGCAGATTCTTTTACCTGGGATTTTGGTGACGGATCCACACCGTTGCTTGCAGGAACGGAAAGTGTTACCCACGAATTTCCTTCAGCCGGTACGTATAATGTAAGCCTGATACTCACCGACACAAGTTATTGTAACGGCCCGGATACTCTTAAGATAATAATGCGTGTGGCGCCGAATGTAAAAGCAGCATTTGAAGGAACGGATGGTTGTGCCCCGCATATAACAACATTTACCAACACATCAGAAGCGGGGCAGCATTTTTACTGGTATTTTGGAGATGGATCGCCTGTGGTGGATGAGTTTGCACCCACGCATGAATATACTGCACCCGGCAATTATACCATAAAGCTGGTGGTAGTTGATTCAATGACCTGTAATATTATTGATTCTGTTTCTCATTCCATTAATGTTTACGATAGCCCGACAGCAGGATTTACGTTCAGCCCGGTTCAACCCCAGGAAAATATACAAACAACTTTTACCAATACTTCAGTTAATGCTATACGTTACCGGTGGAACTTTGGTGATGGCGATACTTCGAACCTGCCAAACCCGAGCCACCAGTATAACTCAACCGGCACTTTTGATGTTTCCCTGATTGCATATAATCAATACGGATGCACTGATACCGCATACAATCCTGTATCTGCTATCGTATCACCACTGATAGCTGTACCAACTGCATTTTCACCTAATGGAGATGGAGTGAATGACCGCGCATATGTAAGAGGGTACGCTATTGCAAAAATGATGTTCAGGATATACAATCGCTGGGGACAACTGGTATTTCAAACAACAGATAAAAGCCAGGGATGGGATGGAAAATTCAACGGGGCTTTACAGCCTATGGATGCTTATGCGTATACCCTGGAAGTGGAATTTACAGATGGAACAAAAGCAACCAAAAAAGGAGATATAACGTTGCTTAGATAGTGTAATTTTATTACTGCAACCTGTAAAAAATACATTACCTGTTCTGAAATTAACTGAATGAGGCTACAAAAAATGGAGGATGTGCTTATGCTACAGGTTTATACTTCTGCAAATAATAAACGCGGTGCAATGTGCAAATGCATTTTGCTGAACCGCTATCATCAACATACTTTGTTGCGCAGGTGTGCGGCAACTTTGCTGTTATTGTTTTCAACAATAATGCTGGTTAATGCGCAGGATATTCATTTCTCGCAATTTTTTAATTCACCACTTACAACTAATCCTGCCAACACCGGTTTTTTACCGGAAAATGATTATCGCCTTGGTGCAAACTACAGGCAGCAATGGACAAGTATTCCCGCCCAGTTCAAAACCATAAGTGTGTTTGGAGATGCACAGGCATTCCGCGACAGGTTTGAATCAGGCTGGGTTGGCTTAGGAGGCGCTATTCTCCGTGATGTTGCCGGGAGCGGTAACCTCACTTCAACAAAAGTTTATGGCTCCGCGGCATATCACCAGATGCTGGGCAGCACCGGCCTGCTTTCGGCGGGTTTTAATATTGGATGGGCAAATAAAAGAGTGGATGTTACAAAATTTACTTACGACAATCAATGGAATGGAAAATTTTTTGATGCCGGCGCGCCAAGTGGTGAAAATTTTGCAGCTACCAGTATTAATTATCTTGATGTGCAGGTGGGTTTGAATTATGCCTACTTTCCCTCAGATAATGTTTATATGCATGCAGGTGTATCAGTGCATCATGTAAATTCTCCAAAGGAATCTTTTTTTTCAACAGGCTTTGATCCCAACACCGGCGAAGTATACGACAATACAATAGCCAAACGGTATATAGCTTTTGCTGATGCAATGATAAAAATAAACGACAGGGTTATTGTTAGCCCCGGCGCATATTTTACAACCCAGGCAAAAGCAAGAGAACTTACATTGGGTTTACATGCTAACTATAACTTGTCCGGCGACGGAGAAACACAATTAATAGCCGGGTTGTATTACCGTTATGGTGATGCCGCTGTTCCTATGCTTGGTTTTCAGTGGAAATCAGTACGGCTGATGTTTAGTTATGACGCTACCATGTCTTCGCTCAAAAATTATAATAATATGTATGGAGCGTCAGAGTTCGCATTATTGTATAATGGATTTTATGGCCAGTACAATCAGAACTTACGTTCTACACAATGCCCTATACCGAGATTTTAAAGTAAGCGTAAAAAATTTTATTTTTATTTTTTTCCGTATTTGCTTTGCAGGAACGCTATATTGTTTTTCATTAGTGCCGTTAATGATTTTGTATTTATATCTGATAACTGCTTTACATAAATACAGGCCTTACCCATTTTGAATTTTCCTAAATCTTTCAGCAGATGCTCATGCTCTTTTGCTCCCGTAAATACATATAAAGAAATAGCCGCTT
The DNA here is from genome assembly GCA_047601125.1 of Agriterribacter sp. Classification (GTDB taxonomy): domain Bacteria; phylum Bacteroidota; class Bacteroidia; order Chitinophagales; family Chitinophagaceae; genus Agriterribacter. The sequence goes on from JASGJY010000001.1 coordinate 610,023, forward strand.
TGCGCGGAGAGAATCCTATCAGCGGCGCATCTCCTTCATGACCGCTGTCATATTTGTAATGATAGCTGCCAAAACCAATAATAGAAGGTCCCCACATTTTTGGTTTAAATCCCGAAGCTTTTTCCATTAATTCCAATAGCTCAAAACTGTCTTTTTGCTTTTGACCGGTATCTGCAGATTTAGTAATAAAATCAATTACACTTTTATCTGTTTCGGTGGTTTTATTTTTAGCCATAATGAATTATTATTAAATACTCAAATAAGATTACTTTAAAGTAAAACTTTTTGAGCGAAACAGTACCAAAATAAAACTAACACCGGCGGAAGAAACACTTTTGCAGTATACCGGACAGGTTTTCACAAGGATTTCGCTTTTAGAAAAAATATTAGAAGCTGTTTAAAATTATTTTTTTAAATAACCCTTGATATATTTCCTGCCAAAAATTCCGGTGTTCGCAGCGGCGGAACAGGATTTGCTACACAAAGCGCCACAAAGCATGCACAAAGTTACACAGAGCGTTTTATTATTCTTTGTGGCGCTTTGTGTAGCCTTCGTGTACCTCTGTGAAATAACCAGGTTGTTATACAGGAATTATTCGGGATAATGAGTGTGATTCGTGGCTAAAAGCGTACGCAATCATTATATCAAAAAATCCCCGCAATCGTTTTTAAGCAGCTTCTTAGCGCTTATTTGGTCTCCACAATATAAAACCGAAGCGGTTTGCCTGAAACATTCGTTACTTCATGTTCTTCTCCCTTAGCCCAAAACACACTCTCGCCAGGAAAGTTTTGCTGTTTCCTGTTTGCATTAACGGTGCACAAATGTTTCCCTGCATTAAAAATCTCAATCCTGGATTCACCACGGCTATTTGTTGCTTTTACTTTAGCATCGGTAAGTAAAATAGTAAGGTGATCCGGGTGCTTGTGCAGCCCTTTTCCGCATACATCTTCGCCGGGCCTGCTTATGTATTCAGTTACTTTTACCTTGTCGTTATCAATAAATACCTTACTGGTTTGGGCAGCAGCATGAAATGTTGTTGTCATTCAACTATTTTGAGATATATCGCAGATACTTTTACTTTTAATACCATGATCAGATTTAGCTGCAGGGTTTCCAACATTTGGAAGGTTGGAAACCCTTTTCCATAGAAACGCTTTCCATCAATTCCAATAGCTCAAAGCTGTCTTTTCGTTTTTGACCGGTATCGGCAGATTTAGTAATAAAAGCAATTACACTTTTATCTGTTTCGGTAGCTTTATTTTTAGCGATATGCATTATATTATTTAAAGATGCACAATTAATATTTCATACCAGTTTTGATATATTCTTATAGCTTTACAGGTACACTCAAAAGAGATCAGCGTATGTTCGATTTCAGGCTTAAAGTTTTTCATACAGTTGCGCAGCGGCTTAATTTCACAAAAACCGCTGAAGAATTATTTATAACACAACCGGCAGTTACCAAACACATACACGAAATAGAAAGTTACTTTAAAATAAAACTTTTTGAGCGAAACGGAACCAAAATAAAATTAACTCCGGCTGGAGAAACCCTGCTACAGCATACCGGGCAGATTTTCAGCATATACCGTAATCTTGAATTTGAGCTGAATACCATCACGCAAAAACAATCAGGTAAAATAAGGATTGGCGCCAGCACTACAGTTGCACAATATGTACTGCCCCCGGTATTAGCAGCTTTTCATAAAAAATTCAGCGATACAAAAGTTACACTTACAACCGGTAATACAGAGCAGGTTGAACATGATCTGCAAAACAAAAAAATCGACCTCGGTATAATAGAGGGCAAATCAAAAAGCAACCTTTTCAGGTATACCACATTTGTAAAAGACGAATTAGTGCTTATTGCCAGCAGTCATCACACGCTTGCTAAAAAAGGAATGATCAGACCGGAGGAATTGCTGAAAATTCCTTTATTGCTGCGGGAACCTGGTTCCGGTACACTTGAAGTAATGGCACATGCATTAAAACCTTTGGGAATAAAAATATCACAGCTGAAAGTGGAAATGCAGTTAGGAAGCACAGAAAGTATAAAACGGTACCTGCTGAATTCAGATGCGATGGCATTCCTTTCCATACACGCTATTTCTAATGAACTGAAAAACAAATTGTGTACTGTAGTAGAAGTAAAAAATCTTCATATAGACCGTGATTTTTATTTTATACAGCAGCACGGTCAGCCCGAATCGCTTGCAGACCTGTTTATGAAATTTGCCCGCCATTATAACTTCAGGTAATGGAACATCACTATTAGCAATTTCTTTTACCGGCAGCCATACAGCAACTTTACATCACAAACAAAGCATCTATATGGCAAAAAATATACTACTCCCCGCAAAGGATAACCGCTTCAAAAGTATGGTAACCCTGCTCACCAGTTTAAGTACGCTTATTTTTTTGCTGTTTTTAATTTGGGCATTGTCGCTATATGTTTCTCTAACTTTAATACAGTTAAGAGTATTAATGGTATGCGGCTTTGTGTATTGCCTTTCCCGTTATCTTATACATAATGCCGCTTATATTGAAGCAGAAACAAATTAACTTGCAAAGAATGAAAACACATTGGTTTCCGGTATTATTATTTATGGCGGCGGGCATTGTAATAGCACGCGATAATATTGCCGCCTATAAAAACAGGAAATATCAAGAAGCAAGAATAAACACACTGTTCCCTTCAGAAGCTGCCGATACCATGTGGCGTGGCTGGGGTAAATACCAGATTCTAACGAAAACGGATAGTGGCAGGTTGATTTGGTACGGACGCGAGCTTATTGTCAATACTGCTCATTATTTGGGTCCTAAAGGAGTTGTAGCACAGATAACCAATGGTATGAACTGCCAGAATTGTCACCTTGATGCCGCTACGCTGCCTTACGGAAATAATTTCGGGAAAGTTTATTCCACTTACCCCAAATTCAGGGCAAGGAATAGTGGTATACAAACCATATATGACCGGATTAATGACTGCCTGGAACGCAGCCTGGATGGCACAAAAATAGACAGCAGCACACATGAAATGCAGGCAATATACGCCTATATAAAATGGCTGGGAGACGGCATACCGAAGGGTGTAGAAAAAGGTGGCACGAGTTTGATGAAACTTCCTTATTTAGACAGGGCAGCCAGCCCGGATAATGGACGATTGATATATACAGCGAATTGCCAGAGTTGCCACGGCGCTAACGGTAACGGACAAGCGAATAATGATGCGTCGGGTTATATATATCCGCCGCTGTGGGGAGAACATAGCTATAACGATGGCGCCGGCTTATACCGCATCAGCAGCTTTGCGGGTTTTGTAAAAAATAATATGCCATTCGGTGCAGACTATCATCATACCACGCTCAGCGATGAAGAGGCCTGGGATGTGGCAGCTTTTGTAAACAGCCAGGCAAGACCGCACAAAGATCAAAGTGCAGACTGGCATGATCTTGCTCAAAAGCCTGTTGATTTTCCCTTTGGACCTTATGCAGATTATTTTTCAGAACAGCAGCATAAGTTTGGGCCTTTTAAACCGATTAAGGATGTACAAAAAACAAAGTAACGGGAGACCGGGCCTCACCACTGCGGACGACATCGTTGCGAAGCATTTCGTTCATCGCCTGTGCTGCTATGCGAAAAAAAACAAACACGCTGCACATATGCTATCATGCTTCATCTTCACCAATAAATAATACCATTAATATTACACGAATGAAAAAGTTATCGTTATCACTGCTTCTGCTTTGCCTGGTGACTGTTGCGGCCGCGGCGCAAACCAGTCTTGAAAAAAATGCGGCATTTACCGGCGCAAAGGCCACACAAAAAAAATATCACGCCATTTACCAGTTAGACAATAATGATCCCAAAGTGATTGAAAAAGTACTACGTAATCTCAATAACGCACTCACAGATCCCCGGCTGGAAGGAAAAATTGAAATTGAACTGATCGCCTTCGCCGGCGGCACAGAAGCTTACCTTAAAGGCAGCAAATATGAAAATGATTTAAAAGCATTGGCAGAAAAAGGCATAATAATAGCACAATGCAATAATACGTTGCGTGAAAGAAAAATCAGTCGTGATCAATTATATGATTTTATAGCCGTAGTGCCCAGTGGAAATGGCGAGCTCATTATCAGGCAGGCGGAAGGATGGGCGGTAATTAAGCCGTAGTTGAAAGTCTGCAACTTGTAACTCACCCTTGCACCCAAAAAATAACAATGAAAAAAATTAATATACTTATTATTATACTTTTTGCATTTGTGCACGTATATGCCCAGGATCACCGGTTCGATCCGCCCTGGAACATGCCGCCGGAAAGCAAAGTAATGTTCACCGTTCCTGGTATTGATAATGTGCCGGATCTGTATGGTGATATTAATGACCCGCAATTGGTTATTTTTTTTGCAGGCAATCAGTTTATGTGCATTGATGAGTTGCTTATTGCCTTTAAGAAAGCTTATCCAGAATATCAACGTGTGTTTGCAGAAACATTGCCACCCGGCATTTTAGCCAACCAGATAGAAGGCGGATCAATAACCATAGGTAATATGCGTATTACGTTGCAGCCCGATGTGTATACCGCCGGCAGGGCGCGTTTTGTGCAAATGGCAGATTGGCTTACCGATACCGCAATATATGCTTATAACAAGCTGGCAATTATGGTACAAAAAGGCAATCCTAAAAAAATTAAAGGATTGAAAGATCTGGGCAGAAAGGATATAAAAGTGAGTATGCCTAACCCAGCGTGGGAAGGTATTGGTAAACGTATTGAAGAAGCATATATAAAAGCCGGCGGCGAGCCTTTGCGCAATATGATTATGCAAACTAAGGTAAACGATAGCAGTACTTACCTTACTCAAATTCATCACAGGCAAACCCCCATGCGTATTTTATATAAACAGAGCGACGCCGGGCCTGTTTGGTATTCCGAAGCGTTTTATCAGAAAATGATTAATCATCCCATTGAAATGATTACCATTCCCGATAAAGAAAATATTACCGCTATTTATATGGCAGGAATATTAAAACAAGCACTGCATAAAGAAGCCGCGAAGGATTTTATGAATTTTATTAAAAGTAAACCGGCAAAAGATATTTATAACAGGTATGGTTTTATAACTGATTAAAACATACAGGTGATGGTCGTCCTGCTATTACACGGTGTTGCCTGTGTAAAATGGATTTCGGATACGGGTTGTAGTTCATTAATGCATTATCTTTAAAGTAACCAAAAAATAACATAATGAACAATGTTATCTATCCCTGTATTTGGTTTAATAATAATGGCAAAGAAGCCGCGGCATTTTATTGCAGCGTTTTTCCGGGCACTTCTGTTACAGTTGATAGTGGTTTGGTACAAATGCTGAACATCAACGGACAAAAAATGATGTTCCTGAACGGTGGTTCACAATTTGCACCTAATGCCTCTGTTTCTTTTTTAATAGCGAATCAGGACGAAAATGAAACTATAAGGCTATATGACCGTTTAGCTGAAGAAGGTATTGCCCTGATGCCTTTAAATAGTTATCCGTTCAGTAAAAAATATGGCTGGGTACGTGATAAATTTGGAGTTACCTGGCAATTATATACCGGCGAAAAAGGTGATACCGACCAGTATTTTACCCCTACGCTTATGTTTGTTAACAAACAAAATGGCAAAGCAAAAGAAGCGATCAGCTTTTATACTGCACTTTTTCCAAATTCAAAAACAGAAGGCATATTAGAATATGGTGAAACCGGTGAAGATGTGCCCGGCAACGTACAACATGCACAGTTCAGCATTAATAGTTACACTATGGCATGCATGGATAGCTCATTAAATCATCCATTCAATTTTGACGAAGGTATTTCTCTGGTGGTGAACACAGCAGACCAGGAAGAAACAGATTACTACTGGAATAATCTTATAAACAATGGCGGACAGGAAAGTATGTGTGGATGGCTTAAAGATAAATTTGGTATAAGCTGGCAGATTGTGCCAGAAAAACTACCTGAACTGTTGAACAGCATTGACAAGCAAAAATCCGGGCATGCAATGGAAGCTTTGATGAAGATGAAAAAAATTGTAATTGCAGACCTGGAGGAATAGCAATTATAAGAATAAAGATCACTCTGATTGCGGTCGTAGATGTATCCGGTAAGAAAATTATGTACACTTCTTAGGAAACAGTTTATACACAAAAATAGAAATAATGCCGGCGAAAAACTTTCCTGGGCTTAAAATAGCAGACAATTATTTTATCAGTGGGCATAAAATTTTTTTTGAAGGAGTTGCAGTGATGCGATCTTGCCAGGGTCTACAAAAATAGTTTTTAATAAGACTGTTCATCAACGTAATGGCACAGTGGTATAACACAAACCATATTGACCGGCAAAGTATAGGCAGATGTTCTACAAAAAGAAATTCGTTTTGAATACATCTGGGGCAAATATTATTTTATATGTGTAGAAGTTCCCTGCAATTATTGGACTCTTCCAAAAGCCATATGGCGGGATAAAACAGGGAAAAAAATATTTCTTCAAAAAAATAACGTAAAAACCAATAAGGATTGCAGCGCTGCAATCCTTATTGGTTTAACACAATTAATTTCCTCCCTCATAAATTAATTAATTTTCTCCACAATATCTTTTAATCAATTTGCATGTTGAATTTGCAAGATTTTTATAAGCACATTTAATATCCCGGGTTTTGTGTAAGATTAGGATTAGCATCAATCTCTACCTGTGGTATGGGCAATACCCAACGCTGTTGTGTGCAATTGGAATAATCCATTTTTTCAGGTGCACCTTGCACACCATCCGGGCAGCTATAAGTATACTCATTTAATGCCTGCATAACGGTAGTGGCTACCCCGGCTCTTACCAGGTCATCCCAACGGTGACCCTCAAAGGCTAATTCAAGGCGCCTTTCCAGTAAAATGGCTTCTTTCATTTGCGCCTGCGATGTGCCTGATATAGCAGGCAGGCCGGCGCGGGTTCTCACCAGGTTGAGTGTGCTGGCCGCATCAGCCGGGCTCCCGGTTTCATTTTGTGCTTCCGCTTTCAGCAAAATAATATCTGCAAGCCGCAGCAAATAAAAATTATCACCGCTCGCCCATCCTGCAGGATGCTTTTGCTTATAGTTAAAAGGAACAGGTGTGTCAGGATCCTGGCAGGGATTCCAGTTTTCATCCGCCCAACTGATGGGGTCGCCGTTCACATCTCTTGTAAGAAATAAAATATTAGCGTCTTTTCTTTGCATATCGCCTGCCGCATCATATGCGTTTACCAGGTCTTTTGAAGGCACGCAATATTTTTGCCACCCATCTTCAGGCGCAAGAAAGAGTTGCACACCCCAGCAGGAAACGCTTGCTGTTCCTTCGTCATACGGAATCTCCAGTATGGATTCTGCATTAAAATCATGATCGCCATCGAATACATCCGCGTAACTACTCATGAGTTGATACCCTTCAGGACTATTGATCACCGCATCGCAGTACTGCAATACTTTGCTGTAATCCCTGTCGCTTCTTTGTGCCCAAACCTTTGCAAGTAGCGCGTTCACTGCGCCTTTGGTTGCTCTTACTTTATTTACGGCAGGTGTGTTTTCAGTACCCGAACCGGAGGCTCCGTTAAAATGATCAGGCAGGTTTTCCAAAGCGGTTTCAAGGTCTTTTACTATTTGGTCATACACTTCTTTTTCTGTTGAACGGAGCTTTCTTGTTTTCTCCGGGTCTGCGGTATTTGATTCTAATTCCAGCGGAACACCACCGTATAATTTCACCAATTGATAGTAATGAAATGCCCGAAGGAAACTCGTTTCTCCTATGATCTGTTTTCTTCTTTCCTCTGTAAGCGCAGCATCAGTTACTTCCGTTATCTTGGTAAGTAAAATATTGCAACGCGCTATACTTCTGTAAAAAGTTTGCCAGTGAGCATAGCTGTGCGTATTGGTTGCAGGTAAAATAAACCTGTCATAATCGTAAAAGCTTTCTTCGTTATAACCGCCCGGGTACGCGTTATCTGATCGTACATCGCTTAGCATTACATTTTCCCATTGATAATAATCGCTGCCATAAAAAGCATTGTAGCAGCCTGAAAGCGCGCTCTCAATATCATTTGCTGTAGTGTAGGCGTTACCGGTAGTAAGCGCAGTTTGAGGTTTATCATCCAAAAATTTTTCGCATGATATAAACGGCAGCAAACCCAGCAGCACTATTATATATTTAAAAGCATATTGTTTCATTATTTGCTGTTTTATTCAGGTTAAAAAGAAATGTTTATACCGAGAATGAAATCTCTTGATTGGGGATAAGTGCCCCAGTCAATACCCGGTGCGGCGTTCTGGTCGGTAGTGGAACTGCCTTTTGAACTGAAAGCGCTAAGCTCCGGATCGTAGCCGCTGTACTTTGTGAACGTGAGCAGGTTTTCCGCGGTGAGATAAATAAAACAACGGCTCATCTTAATCTTATTGATAACAGTTTCAGGTAATTTATAACCCAGTGTGAGCGATTTCAAACGCAGGTAACTACCATTTTCAATATATCTTGATGATGGGTATGAATTATCCCAGTTATTGGGTGAAACACCCGGCATATCAGTAATATCGCCAGGATTTTTCCACCTGTTTAATACAGTAGCGGATTGATTGATGGCCAAAGCCATTGATTCGGAAAGAATACGCGTGGCATTCATCACTTTATTGCCGCTCACACCCTGTAAGAAAATATCAAGAGAGAAATTTTTCCAGGTGATGGAATTGGTAAAACCGTAGGTGAATTTTGGATTGGCGTAACCAATAATGCCAACACTATCCGCTGAACCATCCGCAGTTTGAAGAAATTTAATTTTGCCTGTGGCAGGGTCAACGCCGAGTGATGTTTTTCCATAAAAAGAACCCAGCGGTTCACCTTCTTTAACCATCGCAGTATTGTAATCGGAACCCGCGGGATTAATAAAGCCAACAACCAGTTGTGTGCCTACGATATTCAACACTTTATTCCTGTTGAAAGAAATATTAAAATCAGTGTTCCATTTAAAATTATTATGCACAATATTTTTTGAATTGAATGAAAATTCAAACCCTTTGTTGCGCAGGCTTCCGGCGTTTTGCCATGCTATACCATACCCTGTGCTGGTAGGAATTGGTACGGCCAGCAGCATGTTGGTTGTTTTCTTATTATAATAATCCGCGGTTATTAATAAGCGGTTACTGAACAAGCCCAGGTCAAGACCTATATCTATTTGCTGTGTTTTTTCCCAGGTTAAATCAATATTTTCCAAAGACCCCGGTACATAAGCAGATACTACCTGGTTGTTGATAAGATATTTTGAACTGCTGGTATCTACAATGCCGAATCTTGAATTAACAGGCACTGCGTCATTACCCACCATACCCCAGCCGGCACGGAGTTTCAGCTCAGAAATAAATTTGTCATTTTTGTGGAAAAAATTTTCTTCAGAAACTCTCCATCCGGCTGAGAAAGAGGGAAAGCTGCCCCATTTATTGCCCGGTGCAAATCTTCCTGAACCATCCCGGCGGAAATTGGTAGTGAGATAATATTTGTCTTTGTAATTATAGTTAAGCCTGCCAATAAACGCTACAGAAGAAATAGTGTTGATATCTTTTGAAGGTATTGCCTGCACCGCACCGGCTTCTACAGACTGGTCACCTTCTTTGGCGTTGCTGAAATTTACCGAGCTTCTGTAAAGGTTATCATTTTTTTGTCTTGATATAATAAAGCCTGCTAAAGCGGTTATACTATGATCTTTAATTTTTGTATTATAGTTGATGGTATTCTCTGATATCCAGTTAGTGAATTTATATTTATTATCCCAGGCCAGCCCATGCATGGTTCTTCCGTATCTTGTTTGCACCGTATCCTGGAAAGAGATATACCTGCCATTCATGTGTTCAACACCAAAAAGGCTTTTCAACTTTAAGCCTTTTATTACTTCCGCTTCCAGGTAAACATTTCCGCTATACCGGTTACTTTTATAAGTATGATCGGGCTGATATACGGTAGAAACCGGGTTTTCAATATCATTTAAAAAAGGACTTCTCGCATACATGGCAGGATTATCCAAATCCCTGATTCCAATAATCGGTGCCGTAGTAATTAATCTTGCTATTACACCATTGGTGTAATTTTCAGGAACATCCCTGTCGTTCCAATTACTATAACCAAAGCTGGCGCCTGCTTTTAAGAACTTTGTGATCTGCTGATCAACATTTGCTTTAAAAGTTGCCCTTTTCACACTATTATTTAATATGATGCCCTTTTGATTAACCACAGCGCCGGATACATAATAGGAAGTAGATTTATTACCGCCTGTTGCCGACAATTGGTAATTCTGGGAAAGGGCGTTCCTGAATGTTTCATCCTGCCAGTTGGTATTGGCGTTATATTTATTCCAATCTGTTGTTGCGCCAATTTCAGTAACGAGTTCCCTGAATTGTGTGCTGTTCAATACATCCATTTTTTTCCATGGTTTTGACATAGTAAGTGAAGTGTTGAAGCTTAATTTCAGCTTCTGGTTTTTTCCTCTTTTAGTAGTAACCAACACTACCCCGTTGGCACCTCGGTTACCATATATAGCTGCGGAAGAAGCATCTTTAAGTATCGTAATATTTTCAATGTCTGAAGGATTAATGTCATTGATGCCTTCCATTGGCACACCATCAACAATATATAAAGGATCGCTGCCCGCAGTGATGGATGATGTACCCCTGATGCGGATAGAAAAGCCTGCCTGCGGCTGACCGGATGAACGAACCACCTGCACACCGGCAGCTTTGCCTTCTATAGAGTATCCAAATTGGGAATTGCTGCGGTTATCAAGATCTTTTGATGAGATGGTAGCGAGGCTTCCTGTTACATCCTTTTTCTTTTGTGAACCATAACCAACTACCACCACTTCGTTCAGCTCACTGTCTTTTTTCTTTAAAACAATTTGCAAAGAAGACTGGTTTTTAACCATAATCTCTTTTGTTTCATAATCAACATAAGAAACTACCAGTACAAATTCAGTTTGCGATACATTTAAAGAGAAGCTGCCATCAGCGGCGGTGCTGGCACCCCCTGTATTGCCCTTAACGCGTACAGATGCCCCGGAGAGTGGATTGCCGCCGGGTCCGTTACCCGTCCTGTTATTTCAACAGCAAGCCCCTGTTGTTGTACATCAGTATGTGTAATGCTTTTTACAACAATTGTTTTTTCAACAATGCTGTAAGTAAAAAGTTGATTGGCGAAGCATACCTGTAATGCTTTTTCCAGTTCGGCATTTTTAATATCAATGCTTACTCTTTTAAAGCTTTGCAACTGTGTTTCCGTATATAAAAACGAATAACCTGTTTGCTTTTTAATAAGACGAAAAACTTTTTCAAGAGAAATGTTCTTTTCAGAAATGTTCACCATCTGCCCAAAACCGTTTGCAGCGGCGGTAAGACATCCGGAGATCATAAAAATCACAATCAATTTCATAATACGCCAGGTTTGGGTAACAAGCGGGCTGTCCTTATACGGAGCCCTCGTCAGCTTCCATAATTTCATACATTTGTACAGTTTGGGTTTAATAATAAGCAGTCTTGCCAGATATGCTTTTTTGTTATTTTATCCTTACATACTGGCCGTTTCGTCTCGCACACGAAGCGGCCTTTTTTTGTAGGGTGAAGGTAAAAGGTGTAGGGTGTAAGGAAGAAGGCTGTTTTACCCTACGCCTTATAGCCTTAGCCTTACGCCTATTTATATACCTCAATCATATTTCCTATCGTTTTAAAATGAACGCTACCGGTTGTTTCAAGCATTTTTAATACACTTGAAATGTTTTTTTGTCTTGAAATATCTCCATAAAATTTTTCGGAAACCGCTTCTTTAAATTGTATATTCACATTGTACCACCTGCTGAGCTGGCGCATGGTAGCATAAATATCTTCACCCTTAAAGCTGAATGATCCGTTCTTCCATGCCATTACCTGCTCCATATCTGCATGTGCATCTATTTTAATATTGCCGCCAACCTGCGCCTGTTCGCCTGGAGCTAATACAACCATATTATTATCTTTGGAAACTTTTACGCCGCCTTCCAACAGGCTTACATTTAAAGATGCTTCATCGGTATAGGCATTTATATTAAAATGCGTGCCCGTTACCTGCACGGTTGTGCCATTTGATTTTACCATAAAAGGTTTTGCAGCGTCTTTTGCTACTTCAAAATAGGCTTCGCCTTTCATCTCCACTTCTCTTGATGTGCCGGTAAAAGCAACAGGGTAGCGGATCTCGCTTTCCACGTTCAACCAAACTTTGGTTCCATCGCTTAATGTAAGCTGTATTACGCTGCTGCCACGTGGATTGCTGAGTGTATTAAAATATATTTCAGTGGTTGATGCATTTTTACCTGCATATATTATATGTCCGTCAGCCGTTTTTTGAATAGCTGTTTCTTCCTGCAAGGCAGTCGTTCCAATGGCGAGGCTGTCTACGGCTAAGCGTTTACCATTTTGTAATGTGATGGTAGCTTTTGATATAGCAGGTGCAGGAATATCTTTTGCAGGATGCGCAATGTTTGTTGTGGCTACAGGCGTTGTTTTTCCGGGAAAGTATATATATAGTAAAGCCGCGCTGGTAATCGCAACCAATATAGCCGCGGCAGCCACCCAATATCTGCGGCTGTAAGAGCGCTGAATATTACTTACGCCTGTTTGTGTGGTAAATGCCGCCTGTATTTTTTGCCAGCCGTCTTCAGTATCGTAGCTGTGCATCTTCTGTAATGCCTCTCGCACATAAGCCGGATCAGCTAACCGGGAAAACAGCGCTTTGTTTTGAGGAGAACCCTCCAGCCATGCATTTAGCTCTAACTGCTCCGGTTGCGTAAGTTCGGCGCCTTCAAGATGTTTTATAATGAGTGTCGAAACCCTGCTGAGGTAATCGTTCATGTAATGATTTTATAATATAATTCTTGCCTTTACAGGCAGATAACATTATATACACGAACGGGATTGATTTTTTCCCACGCCGAAGGGAAAGATTTTTTTGCTGCCGGAAAGTAATAATTATTTGCAGTGATATTAGTACAAACCCTGATATTTAAATACAGCTTTTATATATTTTTGATCTTATAGCTCTGCTTTAAACAAACCTGATGAATAATTATACGATCATATTAATCATAATGGCATTAATGATCAGCGCGTCTGCCATTGCGGAAAAAAATAAAATTCCTGTTCCGGTTTTGCTGATACTTGTGGGAATTGCCATAGGTCTGATACCGTCAACTCCTGAAATGGAATTAAGCCCTGAAGTAATAATGCTGATTTTTTTGCCGCCTTTATTATACGATGCCGCATTTAATATATCGTTTAAAGATTTTAAAACAAATATGAATACCATCAGTGCGCTGGCTGTCGGCCTTGTATTTATGACCACTGCCGGTATAGCTGTTGTGGCACATTTTCTTATACCGGGTATGACCTGGCCCGTTTCTTTTGTGTTGGGTGCTATACTTTCTGCAACGGATGCTGTTGCAGCTATCGGCATTACTAAAGGGCTTGGCTTATCACATAAGACTACAACAATTTTAGAAGGAGAAAGCCTTGTAAACGATGCTTCTGCACTTGTTGCTTATCGTTTTGCAGTAGCAGCCGTTACAGGCGCCGCTTTCTTCTGGTGGAAGGCAGCTCTTAACTTTATTGCTGTACTTGGTGGCGGTTTTATAACAGGCTTTATCATAAGCCGGCTGCTGGCATATGTATTAAGATATTTCAGAAGTAACGATATGTTTGTTATAAGCCTGATGTTACTGATGCCATTTGTTACTTACCTTATAGCAGAGCATTTTAAAGTTTCGGGTGTAATTGCCGTTGTAGTTTTGGGTTTAAGCATGTCCTGGTTAACGAGGGAAAAATTCCCCGACAGATTAAAAGAGCAGTCGCGGAATTTTTGGGAGATTATTATTTTTTTACTTAATGGTTTAATTTTTATTCTGATAGGTTTACAATTTCCAATTGTTCTTAAAAAAATAGACTCCGCTAAACTTTGGTCGTACGTTGGGTATGCAGCAATTATTACGATAGTAGCCTTTGTTATAAGGCTGGGAAGAGTTTACTGGCAGCAGCTCAGTTTGCTGCGCGCTTTTCAGGGTAAACGCAAAGTAAGTGAAGAGGCATTATATGACAGCAAAACAAGTTTGATCATTTCCTGGTCGGGAATGCGCGGTATAGTTTCGCTTGCAATTGCAATAGGGCTTCCGGCAACATTAGAAAATGATCAGCCTTTTCCAATGCGTGAGGATGTTATTTTCATTTCCATAGTAGTTGTGCTTTTTTCACTGATAGGGCAAGGGCTCACATTGCCATGGCTGGTACGTACTATCAATAAGAAAAGTAAATAACTGGTTAAAGATGAAATGCTATATAGCTGATATACTATACGAAAAAGCTAATTCTTTTTCTTAAAATCACCGCGCTTCCAGGCTTTGATAAACTCGTTCCACGCAAAGGGGTTAAAAATATTCATGGGAGGAGCCTGACCATTATAGTAATAGCTCTGGGCACTTTTGGTAAGCGCATAGTTAGCAGCTTCTGTTCCGTCGCGGGGCAGTATACGGGCCAATGCCGCCCTTTTAGATTCACTGAGATTTTGCCGCGCTATTTCAATACCATCATCGGGCACTTCATTATTTACAAAATCACGCTCAAACTGCTCACGGGTTGGGCGTGGTTTAATAATGGCAGTTGGAAGATAAACTGTATCCTCCGTCATGAGCTTTACCATGTTATAATGATTGCCCGGCAAATCTGTAGGTATCCTGGTTGATTCTGTTCTGTACGATACGTGAGAAAACTTTACTTCATCACCTTTTAATACTACAATAGAAAACACGCCCTGATCATTGGTAACCGTTCCGCGGCCGTTTACCATAACGGTAACACCGGGTATGCCTTTAAGGCTGTCGTGCGTCATCACAATACCATAAAGCTGAACCACCGAATCTTTTAATGATTCAAACTGTGCTTTGGCAGCTACAGGTAAAAGGAAAGTAATAAAAAAAGCGTATCGTAAAAAATATTTCATTCTCACATTAATGGGTTTGCAATAATACTTGAACTTACTAAAAAAACAAAGTAAGGATTTATGGGGTTAACTTTGCCGCCAACTAATATCTTTTAACAAAAAGTTCGGTAGATGACAGAAAGTGATATACTTAAAGCGCTCAGTAATGTTATTGAGCCTGATCTTGGCAAAGACCTGGTAACGCTTAATATGGTGAAAGACATTGTAATAGAAGGAGATAAGGTTTTTTTTACCGTAGTGCTTACCACGCCGGCATGCCCGCTGAAGGATGTGATCAAAAATGCCTGCATAAACGCTGTGCGCCTGCTGGTGAATAAGAATGCTGATGTTCATATAAAATTTACCGCTAATACCAATAGCGCACGTAAAGGAAATGATGCGGTTCTGCCCGGGGTAAAAAATATCATCGCGGTAGTGAGTGGCAAGGGAGGCGTAGGCAAATCCACCGTTGCCACTAACCTTGCGCTGGCACTGGCAGAAGGCGGCGCAAGCGTTGGGCTGATGGACGCGGATATATATGGACCCAGCGCCCCTATTATGTTTGGCGTAAGAGGTGAGCGCCCTTTAATGAAGGATAATAATGGCAAAGGGATTATCATTCCGCTTGAAAAATTCGGCATTAAGCTGATGAGCATTGGTTTGCTGGTTGATGAAAAGCAGGCGATTGTTTGGCGAGGGCCAATGGCAAGCAGCGCTATACGTCAGTTTGTAACAGATGTGGAATGGGGAAATCTTGATTATTTAGTGATCGATATGCCGCCGGGCACCGGTGATATTCATTTAACGCTGGTGCAAACCGTGCCGGTAACAGGAGTAGTTGTGGTAACCACGCCCCAGCCGGTTGCATTAGCTGATGCAAAAAAAGCTATTGCCATGTTTGGGCAGACGCAGATAAAAGTGCCGATAATAGGCATAGTAGAAAATATGAGCTGGTTTACACCTGCCGAATTACCGGAAAACAAATATTATATTTTTGGTAAAGAAGGAGGTAAAAAAATGGCTGATGAATTTGATATTCCTTTCCTGGGGCAAATACCTATTGTTCAGGGTATAAGAGAAGGTGGCGATATCGGTGTGCCGGTGATGATGAGCGATGATGAAATTACAAAGAAAGCATTCTGGGATTTTGCGGGTCATACGGTGCGTAGCATAGCCATGCGCAATGCCAGCATAAGCCCCACAAAAATTGTTGAAGTGGTTGTTTAATGTTTGCTTATGTATAGTCCCAAATATTTCCGGGAAAATGACCCGGCGGTTGTAATGGATTTTATCAGGCAAAATTCATTTGCTGTATTGTGCGCCTGCAATACGGATAACAAACCTGTTGCCACACAGGTGCCTTTCTTAATTGAAGAGCGGAACGGCAGCCTTATACTGACAGGACATATACAGCGCAAAACAGACCACCACCGGGCATTGGAACAAAACCCTGATGTGCTGGTGCTTTTTACCGGGGCACATAGTTATGTTAGTGCAAGCTGGTATACAAACCCGCAGGTGGCCTCTACCTGGAATTATATGAGTGTGCAGGCAAAGGGAAAGATTAATTTTTTAGATGAAGACAGCCTGCGCAATATATTGCAACGCACCACAATGCAGTATGAAAACAATCCTCATTCTGCGGCACTGTATGAAAAAATGCCGGAAGAATATATAGCAAAACAACTAAAAGCTATTATTGGATTTGAAATTGAGGTATCGGAATTACAAAATACATTTAAGCTGAGCCAGAACAGGGACGCTGAATCTTATAAAAATATTATTCACCAGCTTAAAGAGAGCAAAGCTCCGGGAGCAATTGGCATAGCGGAGGAGATGGAGAAGAGGGGTTTTTAGTTTATGGTTTTTAGTTTATGGTTGTAGCCTGGTTTGGCTATACAGCCATTATTCTAACTATAAACAACAAACCACAAACAACAAACAATCATGACCAGAAAAGAACTTATAGCGCAAATCAAAAGAAAAGGATCTTATTTATGTGTTGGGTTAGATAGTGATATTACGAAAATACCGAAGCATCTTTTATCGGCTGCAGACCCTGTGTTTGAATTCAACAGGCAGATCATTGATGCTACCAAAGATTTTTGTGTGAGCTATAAAATCAATACGGCTTTTTATGAAAGTCTTGGCGTGAGGGGCTGGGAAACGATGGAGAAAACCGCTAACTATATCCCTCCCACGCATTTTAAAATTGCAGATGCCAAGCGGGGCGATATCGGTAATACCTCTTCGCAATATGCAAAAGCGTTTTTTGAAACACTAAACTTTGATGCCATTACCGTAGCGCCGTATATGGGTGAAGATAGTGTGCGCCCTTTCCTGGAATACCCAGGTAAATGGACAATTGTACTTGGGCTTACATCCAACAAAGGCGCAGCTGATTTTGAATTGCAGCAAACGGCAGGCGAAAAATTATACGAGAAGGTTTTGAGAACTGTTTCAAAATGGGGAACGCCTGACAATCTCATGTTTGTTGTTGGCGCCACACAGGCAGATGAATTTATCAACATAAGGCAAATATTACCTGATCATTTTTTTCTTGTGCCTGGTGTAGGTTTCCAGGGCGGCAGTTTAAGAGAAATTTCTGAAAAGGCAATGAATACTGATTGCGGTATATTGGTAAATGCTTCAAGGGCTGTGATATTCGCCGGAGAAAGTGAAAATTTTGCCGAAGAAGCAAAAGCTATTGCGGAGCAATATAAAGTGGAAATGGGCGGGTATCTTGGTTAAGACTATAACGGTAAACGTTTACCACTCCTCACATCCTTTCCTTTTGCGTTTCATCATTGCTTCTGTTCGCTGGTAATAATAAATTTTAAACAACCCGTTTGTTAAGTATTTTGTTATAACCAATAACTATTGCCATGAGACAAATAATATTCATCTTTACTATCCTTATTTTTCATCAAACCATAACCGCGCAAATACCTTTAACAACAGCACCGAGCGGTGGAAATAAAAAAGCCACTGTTGCTGAACAGATAGGTTTAACAGAAGTAACCATAAACTATAGCAGACCAGGAGTTAAAGGCCGGGGAGGAAAAATATGGGGGCAGCTGGTGCCTGCAGGCTTTACAGACCCGGGATTTGGAAGCAGTAAATCTGCACCCTGGCGTGCCGGCGCAAATGAAAACACCATCATCACATTTTCTAATGATGTTAAGATAGAAGGAGCACCTATACCGGCAGGTACATATGGCTTTTTTATAGCCTATGCGCCTGACGAATGCACATTGATATTTTCGAAGAATTCAAGCTCCTGGGGGCATTATTATTATAATGAAAAGGAAGATGCATTAAGGGTAAAGGTGAAGCCTGTAACACTCGACAAGAATGTGGAATGGCTGAAGTATGAATTTGTAAACCAGGCAGCCAACAGTGCAACAGTTGAACTGCAATGGGAAAAGCTGGCCATTCCATTCGTGATTGAAACAGATTATATCATGGATCAGATTGCTTCTTTCAGAAAAGAGCTGCGGAGCTCCAGGGGCTTTATCTGGGAAAGCTGGAACCAGGCTGCTCAATGGTGCGTACAAAATAATACCAATCTTGATGAAGCATTGTTGTGGACAGACAGCGCGACAAGCACGAATTTTGGAGGAAACGGAGTTTTTACACCCTGGGTTACCAAAGCAATGGTGCTCGAAAAATTAGGAAGAGCCCAGGAAGCAGATGCTATTATGAAAAAAGCATTGCCCCTGGGAACTGTTGTACAGGTGCATCAATACGGGCGCCAGTTGCTGGCACAAAAAAAGCCGCAGGAAGCGTTTAATATTCTTAAAGCCAACTACGATAAAAATCCAAACCAGTTTACCACATTAGTTGGATTAGCAAGAGGATATTCTGCATTAGGAGACTATAAAAAAGCATTGAAATATGCCACCCGGGCATTACCCCTTGCTCCCGACAACCTGAATAAAACAAGTGTGGAAGCTATGCTGCAAAAACTAAAAGATGGCAAAGATGTGAATGAATAAAAGTGTAAGGCAATAAGTGGTAAGGTATAAGTAACTTCACGTGCTGAATTGCTTTTGTCATATATGAATATTCCCGGCAAAAATATTATTTATACAATAGGGCATTCCACGCACAGCATAAATGTATTTCTTGCCATGCTTCAGTCATTCAATATTAAAACGCTGGCAGATGTACGGCGTTTTCCCGGCTCTAATAAATATCCGCAGTTCAATAAAGAAAATCTTGAAAAATCATTAAATGAGAAAGATATAGCCTATATACATATTGAAGACCTGGGAGGGAGAAGAAAAGTGCAGCAGCATTCAAAAAACAATAAATGGCGAAACATTTCTTTTCGTGGTTATGCCGATTATATGGAAACTGCTGCATTTGAAAAAGCCATTACAAAACTTGAAACGGTAGCATTAAAACAACTCACCGCTTATATGTGCTCAGAAGCAGTGTGGTGGCGATGCCATCGTTCTATGGTATCTGATTATTTAAAGGCAAAAGGCTGGAGGGTGTTGCATATAATGGCTGAAGATAAGGCCGAAGAACATCCTTATACTACACCTGCACGTGTGGTTGGCGATCATGTGTATTATTATGACGAAGATTTATTTACCTCATAAAGATTTTTATTATGGCAGCAAAATTTAAGGTAGGCGATAAAGTGAGCTGGAATTCCGAAGCAGGATTTGTTTCAGGAACTATCATAAAAATTCATACAGAAGATTTCAACTACAAAGGCTATACACATCACGCCACGAAAGATGATCCGCAATACGAGATCAAAAGCAGTAAAACAGATCATATTGCTGCGCATAAAGGCTCTGCGCTTAAAAAAATATAGTTATAAAAGAAAAAGCCGCATAACAGCGGCTTCTTTTGTGTCCCCGCAGAGACTCGAACTCTGGACCCATTGATTAAGAGTCAATTGCTCTACCAACTGAGCTACGGAGACAAACAGGGGTGCAAATGTATTGAAATGCCGAAAAAAACAGCATTATTTTATGTAAGAAATTTTATTTTCTTAACCGTATGGTAAGATCGGCTATGGAAGATCTTACATCCGCCTCTATACAATAACCATCTTTATAGGTATAAATATTCTGGTAGCCATCGGGCATCCGGAGAGCATATTTATGCTCTGACAATTTTTTTATTTCCAGGAATTTCCTGAATACTTCTGAAAAAACCTGTTTATTGTTTACCGGTTCAGTAAACATCAGGCATGCTGTTGTATATTTAATTACAGCCTGCATAGAGCTGACATTACCTGATTCATTTATGAGATATTTTCCCTTATCAAGCGTTATCTGCACATTAGCTTTTGTACTGCCGTTCACTTTTCTTGTAATACCGCCTTTATGCAAAACACCATTTACAAATAATCCTGAAACTTTGTTGTATACATCAACAGATACCAGCATTGTCATATTAATTTTCGATTCGGTCATGTATTCTACGTTGGTATTGTTTTTTATCATTGAAGCATCCATTGTGCCCACAACTTTGCCAGACCTGATAATATCATATTTAAGCGTTTGTGCAATACCGTCCTCATGCACCCTGCGCTGCAGATCAAAAAAACATAAGACAAATACAAACACAGAAAGAATACTATTCATAAAGCAAAACCATTTCAGGAACTAAAAAATACAAATAAAATCACAGATATGCAATTACCGGATGGGAATAAAGTATAAGAATGCTGGCGCGCTTTCTTTAATTTGCATTGAAATATGGAAAATAGTAAATCAGTAATCAGATTAATTGAATGTCCCCGCGATGCAATGCAGGGCTGGGCTCATTTTATTCCTACGAAAGAAAAGGTAAAGTATATTAATGCGTTACTGAAAGTCGGTTTCGACACAATAGACTTCGGTAGTTTTGTTTCAGCCAAAGCCATACCGCAAATGGCAGATACGCATGAGGTTACGGATAAGCTTGATTTATCAGGCAGCAAAACAAAGTTACTTGCAATTATCGCCAACGAACGCGGCGCTGATGAAGCATTTAAGCATAATATCATTTCATTTATAGGCTTTCCTTTTTCCATTTCAGAAACATTCCAGTTGCGGAATACCAACAGCACAATTGCTGATTCATTACATCGTGTAGCCGCCATAAAGGAAAAATGTGTTGCCCGCGGTAAGCAACTTATCGTATATATATCAATGGGGTTCGGCAATCCTTACGGTGATGTATATAATGAAAGTATAGTATTACACTGGATAGAAAAGATAACAGCACTCGACGTAAAGATCGTGTCACTTGCAGATACTGTCGGGTTGGCAACGCCTGAGCAGGTTTACAGTGTAACAAAATCAGTTATTGAAAAATTTCCTGCTGTAGAAACCGGTGTGCATCTGCATTCCACACCATTGAACCGCACTGCAAAAATAGATGCCGCATTTAAAGCAGGTTGCGTCCGTTTTGACGGCGCGCTGATGGGCATTGGCGGATGCCCGATGGCTGATGATGACCTTGTAGGCAATATGGATACGGAACAACTGATCGCATATTTTTCAAAAGCTGGTAAACCACTGCGGCTTGATGAACAGGCTTTGCAGGAAAGTATTACCATTGCACAATCAATCTTCAGATAAACACATGGATTTCAGACTTGAATTTGAGGTAAAGCCTTTTTTGCAGCGCATTCTGCACAATCAAAAAATTATGCTTACTGGCTCATGCTTTACAGAGCATATTGCCAAATATCTTTCCGACGCTAAATTCAATATACTAAGTAACCCTAATGGTATTCTTTTCAATCCTTCAAGTATAACATCTTCCGTTATATCATACATAGAAAAACAAACATATACCGAAGCAGCGCTTTTTTATTTCAATGAGAGCTGGCATAGCTGGGATCACCATAGCAGGTTCTCCAATCCGGATGCACAAAAGGTACTTGACGGGATCAATTACTCACAGGTATACGCACACGAATTTCTTAAAACTGCAGACTGGCTGATCATTACGCTTGGTTCAGCATTTGGATATGAATGGACAGGTGATGCAGGCGGGCTGCATTATCCTGAAAACAGGAGCAGTAATATTGTAGCCAATTGCCATAAGGTACCTACGGATAAATTCAATAAAAGATTATTGAGCGTTGAGGAGATTTTAGCGGGACTTGATGAAATGATATATCGTTTGTCGTTTTTTAACCCTCGTATAAAGATCATTTTCACCATTAGCCCGGTGCGGCATATAAGAGATGGCTTTGTTGAAAATAATAAAAGCAAGGCAGTATTGATTCAATGCGTTCACCAGCTTGTGGAAAAATTTGACAGGCTGTTTTATTTTCCCGCTTATGAACTTGTGCTGGATGATTTGCGCGACTATCGTTTTTTCGCGGAAGACATGGTGCATCCCAATTATTTCGCTACGCAATATGTTTGGGAAAAATTTACAGCCGCCTGTATTGATCCGTCTGTATACACACTTATGAAGGAGATTCAGAAAATAAATACTGCGTTCAGGCACAGACCATTCAATCCCGTTTCCACTGCACATAAACAGTTTTTGCAATCAAACCTTGATAAGATACAAAACCTTACCCGGGCATATCCTTACCTCGATTTTGCAGAGGAAACGAAATATTTTGAGGAACAGTAAAACATTGCAGGAATTAATTTGCCGGCTATCGAAGATTTTTTAAATTTCCAACCTTCAATTATTATTATACCTTCATTATTGATACGTTAAAAATATTTAAACAACAAAATCAGATGTTCAAACTAAAAGGAAAAGTTCAACATTATGCGTGGGGCGGCTATACCTATCTGCCAAAATTGTTAGGCATAGAAAATCCGGAATACAAACCATTTGCTGAATATTGGATGGGTGCACATACAAGCAGCCCGTCGCAGGTGGAATGGGATAAAGACCATACTACACCGTTGAACAAACTTATAGAAGAAGATAAACCCAAATGGCTGGGAGATAAAGTTGCGAAAACATTTGGCAGTTTACCCTATTTGTTTAAAGTGCTTGATGTAAAAGATATGCTTTCCATACAGGTGCATCCTTCTAAAGCAGAAGCTGTGAAGGGATATGCAAGAGAAAATGAAGCAGGCATCCCGATCACCGCATCACACCGCAATTATAAAGATGATAACCATAAGCCGGAAGTAATGGTGGCTTTAAGTGAGTTCTGGCTGTTGCATGGCTTCAAAGAAAAAACCTTATTACGGCAAACCTTAAGCGAAGTTTCCGAATTCAGCACTTTAGTGCCCATTTTTGATAAAGAAGGCTATTTCGGTTTGTATAAATATGTGATGGAATTGCCGCAAACTGAGGTAGACAGCATGCTGGCGCCTTTACTTAAAAGATCGGAGGCAGCTTATAAAACGAATCAGTTATCAAAAGCAGAACCGGCATATTGGGCATGTAAAACATTGCCCGATAGTGATGACAGATATACCAATATAGATCGTGGTATTTTCTCTATTTATTTTTTTAATATCCTGCAACTGCATCCCGGCCAGGCAATATTCCAGGGTGCAGGCGTGCCGCATGCATACCTGGAAGGGCAGAATATTGAGCTGATGTCAAATTCCGATAATGTACTGCGCGGCGGATTAACCCCCAAGCATATTGACGTACCGGAATTATTGACACATACTTTGTTTGAAGGTATTGTTGCCGATATAATGGATGGAGAAAAAAAGGGAGCCGAAACTTTTTATCATTGCCCTGTACCGGATTTTATAGCAAGTAAAATAGAATTGGGTAAAGATGAAAAATATACCCATACCGCTTTTTCAATTGAAATTATTTTGGTAACAGAAGGAGAAGCGATCATCACGAATGGTAGTCAAACCATACATTTATCACATGGAGAATCTGCAATAGCCGGAGCTTCTGAATCTTACACTATTACCACTGACACAAGAACAGTATTATATAAAGCCGGTGTTCCTCAAAATTAAAATCAATGCATATGCACATTCGCTATAAAAGTATCTTTATTTGTATAACAACAGCATGCATATTTATATTTAGCTGCAATACGCAAACCACGGTAAAGGAAGGAGTGCAAAAACAAGCATTACCGCTGCAGGGCACATGGAAATTGCTGAAAGGAATTGTTGTTGATAAAGGAGACACCACCGTAACAGATTATAGTGGTAATAAATCTTTTATTAAGATCATTAATGACAGTCATTTTGCTTTTTTATTGCATGATGTAAATAAAAGCAAAGATTCCCTTGCAGCATTTTCCGCAGGTGGCGGGCGTTATTCTTTAAAAGACAGCCTGTATACAGAGCATCTTGAATATTGCAGCGACAGGCAGTGGGAAGGCAATGATTTTACATTTACTATTAACATTGGTAATGATACACTCACCCAAACCGGCATTGAAAAAATTGAAGGTACTGATGTAAACAGGCTGAATAAGGAAATTTATGTGAGGGAAAAATAGTTATAGCCTTGCATGTTAAAGAAAAGCATATCCTGGTAGAAATAAAGTAAGTAAAATGTGAACTTTTTAATACGATGCCATTAAAAAAATCTTTCCTGGGTAATACTTACGACTTTCTGTTCACTTTTATAAAATCATTCACCAGTTCGCTTACCAGCTTTGCAGCAAAAGCATTCGACAGACCATTCGTCAACTGTGCTGCCCCTTCGCAAATATGCAGGTAAGCTATATTGGGGTAGTATGCTGTGAAATTAATGTACTGCCTCGCCTGCAAAGCAGTAAAACCCGACGGGCTTAATGCGCTGGTAAGTGTTTGCTCAATACAATCCATGTCCAATTCAATACCGGTAAAAGCTTCTTCCGTAAAAGATATTGCCTGAACTATTGCCTGTCTGAAATTGAGCTTTTCGCGCAGGCTTATATCTTCAAAAGTGGTATACTGAATATGTATATTGCTGTATAAATCATCCATCACACGCTGGCTGTTATAGTTTTCCTGTAAACCAATAACGGCATATTTTTTAAGAAAGCCTTCTTCCACAGCGTAACGAAAACTATTACCACTATGTCTCCCTTCTGCAATGCGGTAACCGGAGTGAGCGCATGCATTAATAACATTAATGGCCGCGCCGGGTTGTTTTCCTGCTTTTTGTAATCCTTTGGCAGCACCTTTAATCAGCGGGTAGGCATTATTGTGCCCTCCTCCTATAACAATTGGTATTTTACCTGCCGAGCTGATCACTTTCACCAGTTCTTCTACTTCATTATCTATAATGTTAGCAACAGCATGCCTGCAGGCATCAATCAGTTCATCCTGATTTTTAGCATTGGCTGTGATAAGGGATTTAACATCGCTGAAATCAAAATAACCTGGTAATAGTATTTCTTCTCCCGTAAATGCATCAGTGCTTTGCATATTACACAGAGCCTGCAAAAAAGGGAGCCATATTGTTTCTGTTCCCCCCACACCATAATTGGCTCTTACCCCAATATCTTCAGGTATGCCTACAATAACATATTGCGCTTTTGACTGAGCCAGGGCTTCTGCCAAAGGTTTGTCTGGTAAATGCTGGATGCATTCTCCAACCCTGGTTTCAAACCGTCGTAACCGGGTAATGCTTAAAATATCCTGTCGTTTGTACAATTTAAAATGAGGGTATACCATGGGGTGAGATATTTGAATAAATATAAGTATAGATTATTAAGAAATTTTTATAAACTTTTTTCTACATGCAATCCTAACTGGCACGAAATTGCATTCTATAAAGAATAAATACAATTTATGAAAAAGATATTCTTAGGAATGTTGGTTATATGCGCCGGTTTAATGTACACTGCAAATGCACAGGTAAGAAAGATACCTGCTGAAGTTACCAATGCATTTTCTGAAAAATATGGTGATGCTAAAAATGTGGAATGGAAAGATAAGCTCAGTGCTTTTGCGGCTACTTTTGAATTGAACGGCGACAAACTGGAAGCAAGGTTTAATAAAAAGGGAGAGTGGCAGGGTACGGAAAAAGAGTTGAATGCGGATGAGCTTCCTGCCGCTGTAAAAGATGGATTCAGTAAAAGTAAATATACAGATTGGGAAACAAAAACAGCATACGAGGTTGAATTGCCGGATGATAAAAAAGAATATAAAATACATGTGGCTAAGTCAAGCGTGCAGAAGAAAATACTTTTGTTTGATGCTGATGGAAAACTATTGAAAGATAATCTTACACTATAAAATTTTCTGGTTTACGGTGTGTTGGTGAGGAGTGAAGTATTCACTTCTCACCATTTTTTCAGTTAAAGCTGAGCCGTTTTTTCTACTATTAGGATTTACCATCCAATTCCATAATCTTCTCCATTATTACTGCTGCCGCCCCATAGTGTTTTGTGTTTCCGGTCAAAGTATATAGCATTAATAGGGCCGGATGTTCTTTGCCCGTTGGTAATTTTATATCCTTTTTGTATCAGTTCTTTTCTTACCCAGTCGGGTATATCAGCGCTTAAAATAATACTGCCTGCTCTCGGGCTTCTGTCGGCATTGGTTGTGCCGCCTAATGACAGCCATAGCTGGTTGGTATTTACATTAGGCGCTTCGGTTGCCTCCTGCACTGTCATTCCAAATTCTACTATGTTCAAAAAGAACTGCAATAAGTTCTGATCCTGCGTATCCCCACCCTGCACTGCAAAAGATAAAAATGGTTTGCCATCTTTCAAAGCGAGGGTAGGCGTTAACGTTACCCTCGGCCGTTTGCCCGGTTCCACTACATTAAAAGGGTTGAGCGTACTGTCGCAAACAAAGCTCTGCATCCGCTGGCTCATACCAATACCTGTGTTACCTGCAATGCAGGCGGGTATCCAGCCTCCGCTCGGTGTAATAGATACTACCCAGCCTTCTTCATCGGCAGCTTCAACAGAAGTAGTGCCCCTCCACATCCTGTCCATATATGCGTCATCTATTATTTCATTTCTTAAAAAAGAAGCGCTTACGGCATCATGAGCAGGCAATGCGCCGGGCGATTTTTTATTGATTGAATCAGGCGTAAATCCACGTTGCTTTAATAATGATAAATAAGGATTTGTTTTTCCTTCAAAAGGATAAGGATCGCCGGGGCCTGCTGTTGCATCATTTTTAAGAGGGGAAATTAAGCCGGCTCTTGTTTTTGCATACGCTTTGGAAAGTAGTCCTGTTACAGGCTCCTGTGGCGGAAAAGCAGGGTCGCCATAATAAAAATCTCTGTCGGCAAAAGCATAATGCATTGCCTGGCAAATGGTGTGTATATAGTTCGCTGAGTTATAACCCATGCTTTTCAGGTCAAAATTTTCAAGAATGTTAAGCGCCTGCAGCATAGCGGGACCTTGTGTCCATTGCGACAATTTATATACATCAATACCTTTATAATTTACTTTAAGCGGCTCTTCTGTCTTTACCTTCCATTGTGCAAGATCATTCATGGTGATCAAACCGCCCTGCTCCTGGCAGCCCCTTACAAATTCCTGCGCTATATCACCTTTGTAAAACCTGTTGTATGCGGCGTATATTGCTTCTTTACGACTTTTCTTTTGCTTCAGTGCCTGCTGCTCTGCAGCAACCATTTTTTGTAAAGTTTGCAACAGGTCATGCTGTACAAATATTTCCCCGGGCTCAGCAGCTTCACGGTTTTCACCCAAATGGGGTAAAAAAATTTTAGCTGAATAAGGCCAGTCCTTTATCAGTTTTTTATTACGCTCAATGCTGTTAGCCGTTTGCGCGTCAATAGCATAACCTGCTGCCATTTGCATGGCAGGCGCCAATACTTCTTTTAAACTCATTGTGCCATATTCTGCAAGCAGGGTGCATAACCCGCCTGGTGTACCCGGAGTAACTGCTGCAAGCGGACCATATTCAGGAGGAAAATTCATTCCTTTATTTTTAAAGAACTCAGGTGTTGCTCCTGTTGGGGCAACGCCAAGTGCATTAATGCCGGTTACCTGTCCTGTTTTTGGATTGTAAATAAGCGCTTGTGTCTCTCCGCCCCAACTCAGCACATCCCACATAGTGCATGTGGCAGCAAGCATTGCGCATGCGGCATCAACCGCATTACCACCTTTTTGAAAAATGGCCGCGCCGGCTGTTGCTGCCAATGGCTTGCCGGTAATTGCCATCCAGTGTTTGCCATGTAATGGTGGCTTTTGTGTTGCCTGGCCAATACTGTGTATACTATGCAAAAGTATTGCTGAAATAATAATGACATATTTCATTGCGTACTTGTTTCTTTAAAGATAATGCATGGAGTAAGGCAATCCTTAATTTATCCTGCCGTTATATAATTTTTTGTAGGTTTATATAACATTATTTGTATGTATGAATAAAACCTTTGTAAAAGACCTTGACGAGCTGGTTCAGGCAAATATAATATCTGCCGGAACTGCGCAGCATATTCTTCACTATTATCAGAATAAGGCGGCTGAAAAGCCCAATCGTTTTCCCATTATTGTAAATGTGCTTGGCGCTTTGCTTGCAAGCCTTGGTATAATACTGGTAATAGCGCATAACTGGGATGAGCTTGGGCGTTTCTCAAAAACCATTATTGCTTTCCTGCCATTGCTATTGGGGCAGGGCTTATGCATATATACGTTGCTCAAACAAAAAAATAGCATTGCATGGAAAGAAACAAGCGCGGTTGTTTTATTTTTTGGCATTGCCTCGTGTATCTCCCTCATCTCTCAAACCTATAATATTTCCGGGGAGCTGAGCAGCTTTTTGCTCGTATGGATGTTGCTGGCTATACCGCTTGTTTATATTATGCCGTCTGCTGTAACTGCATTGTTATACATTGGCGGTATTACCTGGTATGCATGTGAGGTAGGATATTTTGGATACTCAAGAACTAACAGTATACCTTATTACTATATAGGATTGCTTGCTTTGATAGGTCCGCATTTTTATCTATACTGGAAAAACAGGAAGGATAGTAATCGCTTTATTCTGCTTGCGTGGATGATCACACTTTCTTTAACCATTGCGCTTGGTGCATTTTCAGAAAGCAGTTATAACAGCCCTGAATGGGTGTCCTGTGCTTATATAGCAATGTTCTGCGTTTTTTACCTGGCAGGCAGATCGGAAGCATTTGAGGATAACCGCTTATTCGCGAATCCCTTTTTAAGCATAGGCGCTTTAGGTATATTATTTATTCTTTTCTTCTGGAGCTTTGAAGGTATATGGACAAGCATATTACATCCCTACTATGATAAAACGGGAAAAGCTGAATTCTTTTATGCCCCGTTTTTCTATCTCAGTTTTGCAATGCTGCTGATAGCAATATGGTTGATTGTTATGCATCATTACAAACGGGTAAGTAAAGTTATTTTTGACCCGATGGGATTTTCCGGCATGCTGCTTTTTTTGCTGTTATTGGTGGCGCATGGTAATCCGCAGTTTGGCACACTGATCATAAATGCATGGATACTGTTTGTAGCTGTATTTTTTATAAGAAAAGGCGCAATAACAGATCACCTGGGCATTTTAAATTTCGGGCTAACCATAATCGCTTTGCTGGCAATGTTCAGGTTTTTTGATGATCAGATCCCTTTTGTATGGCGGGGATTATTCTTTCTTGCTACCGGCATTGGTTTTTTTGTTGCCAATTACCTGATGGTGAAAAAGCGGAAGGAACTGAAAGGATAATAATCACAGGCTAAAATAAAATTATGAAAAAGATATTGTTGATAATATTTGTGATCACTTTAATAGCTCAATGGGCTGTGCCTGCAAGAATGATCTTGCAAAAAGAAAATGTATTGAGAAGCGGTAAGCTTTTTAATTTCCGTACCGAACCTGTTGATCCTGCACATCCGTTTAAAGGAAGATATATTACGCTGAACTTTGAGGCAAGCAGTTTTACAACTGCGCAGCTTGATTCTGCTATAGAAAATTATGACCCGGAAGTATATGTATTACTCGATGTGGATAAGGATGGCTTTGCTAAAGTGCGTCAGTTGGTTAAACATAAACCGGCAAATACCGCAGATTATGTGAAGGCAGGCATTAATTATATAAACAGGATGGAACATGATTCTGCCAGGGTGATGATAAACTATCCTTTTACTGAATTTTATATGGATGAATTTAAAGCGGTAAAGGCAGAGGGAATATACAGGGAAAGCGCGATCGATTCAACACAAAAAACATATGCTGTGGTTAGCATTTTAAACGGCGATGCTGTTGTTAAAGATGTAATGATCAATAATAAACCGATAAGAGAGGTAGTGGAAGAAATGAATAATGGTATAAAGAAATGAAAGCCACGCTTTTGACGTGGCTTTGAATGTTTTGAATTTCTTCAGAGGTTAGTGCAATGGGGAAGGTTAGGCTTAAAAATTGCGGAATAACTTCTGTTTTCGGGGGTTAGCTTTTTCAAAGGATTGGTTTCGGTTTTAACGGATACTGGTTTGCTGCTTTTCTGAATATTGGATGAATAACTGGTTTTATAAGATCCGGATTTCAGCTTTCAAAAGGTATTGGTTTTTCTGATCTTTCAGCAGGATTGGATTATCGCGTTTGACAATACAAAGATGCACCGGATATTGCTGCTTTTAAACTTATTTCGACAGTAATGCTATTGTCTTCGATTTCCGGGCTTACACCTTCGATAAATAAAAAAAATCATTTGCCAGCCATTACACACAGTTGACAAATGATAACAGAGATTGTGAATTATGCTATATAATATTGATCTTTTGCATTACGCCTGATTTGTGAGTTTTGCTGATAGGTATCATATTACCATTGATGAAGAGCACATTTTCCTGTATATCGTTGATCTTGGTAAAGTTTACAATATAGGAACGATGTACTTTCATAAAAACCTGTGGATTTACTTTGGTTTCAAGGTTTTTTATGGTATTATGGGTGATATATTTTTTTGCAGGGGTAATAAATTTTACATAGTCACCCATGCTTTCAATAAACAAAATATCATCATTATGCAGGCGGATAAGCTTGCCATCTGATTTTATAAACAGGTGATCCTGCTCTGAATTACCGTTAGCCTGCTCTGATTTTTTGCTTACTTTTTGTACAGCTTCAAGAAAGCGCTGATACGTAAAAGGCTTTTTCAGGTAATCGGTAACGTTATATTGAAAGGCGCTGTAAGCGTATTCTGTTTTTGAAGTAGTAAGTATTACCTGGGGTGTGTATACCAGTTGATCCAGCAGCTCAAATCCACTAGCTCCCGGCATTTCCACATCAAGGAATATAAGATCTACAACATTGTCTTTTAAAAACTGTAATGCATCTTCCGCATTAAGAAAATGTTGAACTACATCTATCACCCCGGATTTTTCACAGAATTTCCTTAGAAACTCCGCTGCAACCTGGAGGTCTTCAACGATAATACTTTGATACTTCATAGATATTGGGTATTGAATTGTTTCAAACGCTTTACTTCTTTTTCTATTTTTAATAAACTCTGTTGTGTGGTAATAAGTATGTATTGAAACTTTTGTTCAATATTCACTGCTGTTTTTTCTTCCAGGCATACTTTTTCAAAAGCGGCAAATTCTTCCATTACCTCATTCATGCCTATGTAGCCAAACAACGGTTTCATTTTATGAATAACCTTTTTCAACCCCTGTAAATCACCGTCATGAAACCTTGCCTGAGCAAGTACAATTTCTGTTTTTATTTGCTGGGCAGAAGATTCAAAAACCATTTCAGCCTGCTGTAAGTCATCGCCATACAAGTCCCGGAGAAAAGCAGTATCCAGGTCTTCGGAAAAGGCAAACATTATTTTATTTTCTGTATTGTGCATATCACAATTTGTAATAAACTAAGTCGTTTAATCTTCTAATTGATTGCATACTTATATGTAACCAAACCAATATCTCGGTTATGAAAACGAACATTTTAGACAGATTAGTATCTTTTTTCTATGGTATTTTCAATAGTGGCATGGATCCTGCCAAAAGCCACGAGGAAAATAAAAGTGTTCAAAGGCTCATAATCTTTATCTTTTTTGGTATTGGCGTCAACCTTATTTCGGTATTACTTAATTTTTTGCATGGGTTGTATATAAGTATTTCCCTTAACCTTACTTCCATTTTATTATTAGCTGTAAGTTATTTTCTTAATAAAGACGGTAAAAGGGGTTTTGCTAAAGCGTTGGGCATTATTACGCTTAATCTTTACCTGTTTGGTATTAGTTATGTGGAAGGCTTGCGTGCCGGGGAACACATGTATTACTTTCCATTTTTGCTGGCTTTGATATTTGTGATTGATATAACTAAGGATTACGAAGAGTTGATAATGACCGCCATTGTAACTTTTATTACGGCAGCTATGATATTTATACTGTCGCCTTATGTAAGCACTATTCAAACCATAAGCAATGAACAGTATAGCGGGTTATTCAGCCTTAACCTGAGCTTGTCGCTTGTGCTCACCGCTTCCTTTACATATTATATATTAAAGACACTTGAAAAGAACGAGTATAAAATTCTTGATGAAAAAAGATTTAAGGATACTATGTATAATACATCGCTCGATGGGTTATTTATTGTGGATGTAAACAGCCTGATTATAACAGACTGTAATAAAAGAGCGATTGAGATATTTAACTATAAGAAGAAAGATGAAATTATCGGAACTCCTGCAAAGGATTTGCTTGGCGATAAAATGGAAGAACATATCATGGTTCAGGCAAAACAGCAGTTTACAAAAAAATCACCCTGGTACGGTAATATGGATTTTTTCAGGAATGATAACACGCCTTTTTTTGCTTATGTAAATATTGTGCCATTTTCACACAGCGAATTTAATTATTGTAAGATCAGTATTCTTGATATAACCGAGATTAAAATTGCGGAGTTTGAAATACTGAAGGCGAAAGAGAAAGCAGAAAAAGCGGCACAGGTAAAATCAAGGTTTTTGTCGAATATGAGTCATGAGTTAAGAACGCCGCTCAATGCGATTATCGGCACAACCAATCTTGTTTTGCAGGAAGAATACCTGCCAAGCCAGCGCCAGAGCTTTGAAGTGCTTAAATACTCTTCTGAGCATATGATGCAACTGGTAAATGATATTCTTGATTTCAGCAAGATAGAGGCGGGCAAAATGGAAATTGAAAATGCTCCTTTTAATCTTAAAGCATTTATGCAAAAAATTGTGAGCTCTTTTACCGCGCCTGTTTCTTCAAAAAATCTTGGATTTAAAATTGATATCGATAGCCTGTCTGATATAGAAATATACGGCGATGAAACACGCCTGCACCAGGTAATGAACAATTTACTGGCTAATGCTTTAAAATTTACGGAGAAAGGCACAATAGGCATCGAGGTGAAATTGAAAAATACAAAAAGCAACAGCACAGATGTGCATTTTGCTATTACTGATACCGGAATCGGTATACCTCAAAATAAGATCAGGCAGATATTTGAAAGTTTTATGCAGGCAGATATTGAAACAACAAGAAAGTTTGGAGGAACAGGGCTTGGCCTCGCTATCAGTAAAAAAATTATCGATCAGATGGGAGGCGAACTGCATGTTGACAGCAATATTAACGCAGGAAGCTGTTTCTATTTTACACTGAATTTTAAAATGACGAGAAAGCAAAAATCTTATGTTGATGAAGACAGGCTTAAATCGCTTTCCGGTCTTGATGGCATCACTGTTTTACTTGCAGAAGACAATCCGATAAATATGATTGTAGCAAAACGGTTTTTGCAAAAATGGAATATAGAGGTAATTGAAGCTGAAAACGGCGCCAGGGCTGTTGAACTGTTTTATAGTAATGAAAATAAACCTGACGTTTTACTGGTAGACCTTGAAATGCCGGAAATGGATGGCGCTCAAACAGTAGCAGCTATCCGGAAAACACACCCGGAAATACCTATTATAGCATTTACGGCAGCCACTTATGAAAATATAAAGGAAGATTTATTGAGTAAAGGGTTTAATGACTATATGCCAAAGCCGTTTAAGCCCGAAGAGCTGCACAAAAAACTGGTTCAATATACCCACAATACAAATCAGCACAGGCAGGCATCATAAATAAAGCGGGCAGAATCAACTTTGATCCTGCCCGCTTTATATTTTTTGAATATCCAGATCAGTTTTTCTTTTCCAGTTCAGCTACATCTACAGGCTTATTTATATCAAGTTTTGTAACGGTAGATTTAATCTCCCCGATCATTGGATTATTGATGGTAAGAGAATAAGGAAATGTATAACCTTCCGGGCTTGTTTTGTAATTTGAGAAAAGTGTTGTTACCTCAATATTCTGCCCGCCGGCGTTAGCCTTGGTAATGCTTTTGGTAACAAGATTGGTTTTTACATCTATATAAAGAATAGTCTCTGATGAATCTTTTATCAGCTTAAGCTTATATGCATCGCTGGCATTTACGGCTTCTTTGCCTTCAAACGTAGCAGTATACCCATTTTCTTTAAAAGACCCTAGCTCACCGCCGGGGTCAAGCATGCCTAAGTAACTATTTATAGCGTCCTCCGGCAGAGGCTGGGCATCAGTAGAGCCCATCATCGGGTTGATTGTCCATCCGCCATTTTTTCCTACAAATGTTGCTATCTTCTGTCCTTGTATATCAACTTCCTGGCGCATAGCGGTTTTGTATACTATCCATAGTTTTGCAGGCATTACCATGCCCATAATTTCCATATCGGCTTCCTGGTAAATATTTTTGAGTGCAGAAAGTTTGGATTTGCCTCCTAAAGCTGTAATGTATTTTTGTTGAATCTCATCAACGGTCTGAGCATGAGAAAAAGATACTATCATGCAAAAAAAAGTCAGCAACTTAATCATTTTTGATTGTGTCATTTCTTTGTTTTTTATTTTGTGTGCCAAAAATAAGGCTTTCCTTTATTCATAATTTTCAGGCAGCCAAATAACTTAAGTGTAATAAAGTGTATCATGAATAAGCAAATCAGGGGCCGGATTGCAGATATCCTGCAAAAAAAGATATATACCGGTATTATCAGTTGGGAAGCCGGCCGGATAAGATCAATAAAAATAACAGATGGTGAACCGTGGAATGAAGATAATCTCCCGTTTATCATTCCCGGGTTCATCGATGCTCATGTGCATATTGAAAGCTCCATGCTCATCCCATCGCAATTTGCCAGGCTTGCCGTTGTGCATGGCACGGTTGCTACGGTAAGCGATCCGCATGAAATAGCAAATGTATGCGGTATGGCTGGCGTACAATATATGATTGAAGACGGAAAGAAAGTTCCTTTTAAATTTTACTTTGGTGCACCGAGCTGTGTGCCTGCTACTATATTTGAAACGGCAGGTGCGGAATTGAATGCAGGGGATGTTTCAAAACTGCTGGAAATGGATGAGATCAAATACCTGAGTGAGATGATGAACTTTCCGGGAGTGTTGCATAAAGATCCGGAGGTAATGGCAAAGATTGCTGCAGCGCATAAATTACACAAGCCTGTTGATGGCCATGCACCAGGGTTAACAGGTGAATTGGTACAACAATATATTGACGCGGGCATATCAACAGATCATGAATGTTTTACAAAAGAAGAAGCGCTTGGTAAGCTGAAACATGGAATGCATATTTTAATAAGAGAGGGAAGCGCAGCCAAAAATTTTGAAGCCCTGGTTGATTTGCTGAATGATCATTCTGAACGCATGATGTTTTGCAGTGATGATAAGCACCCGGACAGCCTGGTTGAAGGACATATTGATCAACTCTGTGCACGGGCTGTTGCAAAAGGTATTGATATATTTAATGTATTGCGGGCAGCCTGCATAAACCCTGTGCTTCACTACAAATTGGAAACGGGTTTTTTGAGAGAAGGAGATGATGCCGATTTTATAGTTGTAGAAGACCTGGTGAATTTTAAAGTATTGCAGACATATATTCGTGGTGAGCTTGTAGCGGAAAACGGGAAAACCTTAATCGGGCTTCCTGATTCGGATGTCAAAAGGCGGATCAATAATTTTTCCTGTAATAAGAAAGTGCCGGCTGATTTTGCAGTAACCGACAAGGCAGGCAGCCATAGTTTAATAATGGAAGCACTTAACGGGCAGCTCATCACCAGCAAATTACAAATACAGGCGCCGGCGGCAATTGATATAGATAATGATATTTTAAAAATTGTGGTGGTTAACCGCTATGCAAATGCACCGGCAGCCATTGCTTTTATTAAAAATTTTGGATTAAAGCAGGGTGCTATTGCATCTTCTGTTGCGCATGATAGTCATAATATAGTAGCGGTAGGCACAAGTGATGAAAGCATCTGCGAAGCGGTAAATATGATCGTTGAAAAAAAAGGGGGTGTCAGTTTGTATTCACCCGGTCAGCATATAATATTGCCCCTTCCGGTAGCGGGGTTAATGAGTGACGAAGATGGATATGAAATAGCGGAAAAATATTCAACCATTGATAAGGCGGCAAAATCTTTAGGGTCAACATTGTCTTCTCCATTTATGACTTTATCGTTTATGGCATTGCTGGTTATCCCGCATTTGAAATTAAGTGATAAGGGATTGTTTGATGGTGATGAGTTTGGGTTTGTTTAAAAGCCTGTCCCTCCTTCTCGCTTTCCAAGCCCACTTTTCAGTTAGCTACACTGTATTCACGGGTATATATTTCTAATACTGGTAATACCCCGCCACAATACAGTTGCAGCGTACCTGTGTTACGCTTTGATATTATTGGTATTGAAAATTATCCATTTGATATGCAGGGTGGCGGATCGCGGCAATTAACAATTTAACCTTAAAGAAATTATGCATTCTTAAGGAAACGATATTGATTGCCTATTCACTATCCTGCTCACTTCTTCAATCGCATATTCAATCTCTTCCTCAGTTGTAAATCTTCCCAACCCAAAACGTATGGAGTTCTTTGCGGATTCATCTGTAACACCCATTGCTTTTAACACATGCGAGGGCCCGGGATTAGCAGATGTGCAGGCAGAGCCGGATGAAACAGCAATAGTTTTGGTAATAGCAGCGAGTAACTGGTTTCCTTTTATATTATTGAATGAAAGATTGGTTACATTAGGTAAGCGATCAACTGTATCGCCATTTACGGTTATCCCTCCAATGTTAAGCAGTGTATCTTCAAGCTTATCCCTCAGCTTTTTTATATGCAACGCTTCTTCCTGCATTTGCAACCGGCATAGTTCGGCTGCTTTTCCTAATGCTGCAATGCCCGGTACATTCAGCGTACCGCTGCGCAATCCTTTTTCATGACCGCCACCGTCTATTTGAGCTGATAGTCTTACACGCGGGTTTTTTCTTCTTACATACAAAGCGCCAACACCTTTGGGCCCATATATTTTATGTGCGGAAAGGCAGAGGAGGTCAATATTATCTTCAATAACATGAATAGGTGTTTTTCCGGCAGCCTGCGTAGCATCAGTAAAAAACAAAATATTGTTCTCTTTCGCAATAGCGCCGATATCACGTATAGGCTGTATTACACCAGTCTCGTTGTTGGCGTACATAACGGTAATGAGCAGGGTATCTTTTCGTATAGATCTTTTAATGGCGCCTATATCAATAATGCCATTTTGCTGAACAGGTAGTATGGTTATTTCCGCTCCTTTTTTTTCAATATGCCTGCAGGTATCAAGCACTGCTTTATGTTCAGTAGCGCAGGTAATAATGTGTTTGCCGTTGTCTCCATACATTTCAAATACTCCTTTAATGGCAAGATTAACAGCTTCTGTAGCGCCGGAAGTAAAAACGATTTCGCTGCTGTCTGCACCTGTTAATGCTGCAACCTGTTCTCTCGCAAGGGTAACTGCTTCCTCCGCCACCCAGCCAAAACTATGGTTTCTGCTTGCGGCATTACCAAACTGGTTGGTGAGGTAAGGCATCATTGCATCAAGCACCGCCGGATCAATGGGTGTGGTTGCATTATTATCAAGATATATGGGAAGCCTGAGCATAGCTTATTTGATAATGCAAGATACGGGTAAAAGAAAGATATGTTTTTCTCAAATAACTTTATTATCAGCAATGATAGAGCAGGATAGTTAATACTTATGATTGGTTAACTTAGGCAGCCAGGCTTGCATGAATATGAATAAAAACATTGTTGTGACCAGTATATTCAAAACCCGCGTATTCCCCCTTTTATTACTTATCGGCGTGCTGTTTGCCGCAAGTTGTTCGCAAAAGAAAAAGCCTGTGCATATATTAGACCCCGTTGCAGGCAGTCATATTGTTTTTATAGGAAATACTTTTGCAGAGCGCTTACAGTATTATAATTATTTTGAACCTCTGCTATACAGTAGTTTTCCTGACAAAAACCTTGTGGTAAGAAACCTGGGCTGGAGCGCTGATGAAATCAATATGCAGTCGC
Source organism: Agriterribacter sp. (assembly GCA_047601125.1). GTDB lineage: Bacteria > Bacteroidota > Bacteroidia > Chitinophagales > Chitinophagaceae > Agriterribacter. The sequence continues at coordinate 648,286 of JASGJY010000001.1, forward strand.
GCCCAATGAACTTTCCTTCGCCGGATGAATACCTTGCCCGGCAGAAAGCGCAGATCATTTTTGCCTGTTACGGATTAAATGAAGCGTTTAAAGGCAAAGACAGCCTGCAATCATTTAAGGAACAACTGGCAAAATATCTTCATCACCTGCGTGAGCAGAAATTTGATGGAGTGAATAATCCGCAACTCATTCTTGTTTCACCCGTTGCGCATGAAAAGCTTGGCGGCTTTTTACCAGACCCGGCTGCTCACAATAAAAATCTTGCATTGTATGTAAAAGCAATGCAGGCTGTGAGCGATGAAATGAATATACCATTTATTGATTTGTTTGATGCTACCCGAAAGCTTGAAGAAAGTACAGATTCCATGACAATCAATGGTATTCATCTGAATGAAAAAGGCTATAAGGCGGTGAGTGAAATGATGGCTGCAGCATTGGGACTGTCTGTAGCAGGCTGGAAAGATGATCAATACAGCCGCCATCTGAAAAAAATAATAGATCAGAAGAACCAGCAGTTTTTTTACTTATACCGTGCAGTAAACAGTGAATATATTGTTGGCAGGCGTAAAGAACCCTGGGTGCAGCCTGCTGGCGGGCCAATTTCATATCCCGGGGAGCTGGCTAAGCTTGCCGGCATGGTAAACAGGTTGGATAGTGTGGTTTGGGATTGTGCAAAACAGGATGTACCGGAAAACCTGGCTAAAGCAAATGCTATTATTAAAGATACTGTACAATTTATTCCTCTTGATAAATCAAAATTAAAAAAGCCTGATGCAAATATTATTTCACTGCCACAAGGATACCAGGCAAACCTTTTTGCTTCTGAAGCGGATTTTGATCTTACAAACCCGGTAAAGATAGTGTTTGATACAAAAGGAAGGCTATGGGTGGCGGATATGGCTTCCTACCCGCAATATTTGCCCGGTGCACCGCCTGATGATAAAATACTGATACTTGAAGATACGGACGGCGATGGTGAAGCAGACAAGCAAACTGTATTTGCAGATAGTTTATATATGCCCAATAGTTTTGAATTTGGTAACGGTGGTGTATATGTAAGTCAGCCGCCTAATCTTTGGTTTATGAAAGATATAGATGGCGATGGAAAAGCTGACCGGAAAGAAATTGTATTGCATGGTTTTGGAACGGAGGATATTCATCATACACTAAATACATTCACATGGGGACCTGACGGAGCATTGTATTGGCATATGGGCACGTTTTTGCATACACAGGTTGAAACACCGTATGGACCTGTAAGAAATGATTATGGCACTACTTTTCGTTACGAGCCGCTAACACAAAAGCTTGAAACGCATGTTTCTTACGGTTATGCCAATCCCTGGGGGCATGTGTTTACACGCAATGGTACCGAGATCATCAGCGATGTTTCAACCGGTATGAATTATTTTGCACCACCGCTCACTGTTGCCATTGATTATCCCGGTAAGCATGCCGGTATGAAAGATTTTCTTACCACTAATGTAAAACCCAAAACCTGTGGCACTGAAATAATATCAAGCCGCCAGTTTCCGGATGGAGTGCAGGGCAATGTGCTTTTTAATACATTCATTGGTTTCCTGGGTGTAAAGCAGCATCGCATAACCGGAGATGGAAGCGGAATTGTGGGGCATGAAACTGAACCGCTGCTACAGGCAAAGGATCCTGATTTCCGACCGGTTGACCTGCGCTTTGGACCCGACGGCGCTTTGTATGTGGCAGATTGGTATAATCCTATCATCAGCCATGGTGAAAGAGCTTTGCGTGATACACTGCGCGATCATACGCATGGCAGAATATGGCGTATAACTTACAAAGGAAGAGATTTATTGAAACCTGTTGACTTTTCAGCAATGAGTCTTGAGCAGTTGCTCGACCAGTTAAAAGTATATGAAGACAGGCACAGGTATACCGCACGCACGCAACTCCGGCAGTGGCCGGCAAACCAGGTATTGCCTGCATTACAAAAATGGATAAAGGCGCTCAATATAAATGATAGGGAGCATGAGCAGTATAAACTGGAAGCGCTGTGGATTTACCAGCAATTCAGCCAGCCTGAAAAAAATCTGCTTGATGAATTATTAAAAAGCAGGGATGAACATATACGCGCTGCCGCAACAAGGGTAATGTTTTACTGGAAAGATATATTGCCGGATGTTGAGCAGCGATTGATCCGCATGTCAGAAGACAGCTCCCCTAAAGTGAGACTACAGTCCATTATTTCGCTGAGCTATTTTAATACAGAAACTGCTGTAAAAGCCCTGCTGGCAACGCTTAAAAAGCCGGTTGATTATTATATTGATTATGCCTTAAAAGAATCGTTCAGGCAGTTAAAGCCTGTATGGATTGAAGTGTTCAGGAAGGATAAAAATTTTCTTTCTGATGATACCGCCGCCGCCAACTTCCTTTTAGGCGCTGTTGCCGATACAAAGGCTATGGAAGCGCCGGGCTTTATCAGGGAAGATCCGCAATGGAAAAAATACAACAGGGTTGGGTTGACTGATAATGAGTATGATGCATTGAAAGATGTTGTTGCAGTAAAAAGGTTTAAAAATAATATTGTGAAGCCGGCGGAAGTGCAGCAACAGCAGCTGGAAAAAAAGGCTTTGGTAATACCAGGCAGAACAGTTATTGCGATAAGCACAGTGCCTGCAAAAATGATTTTTAATAAAGAAGAGATTGTTGTTAAGGCTGGCGAAGCGATAACATTGATATTTGAAAATCCTGATGGCATGCCGCATAATATTGTTATAGGCAAACCCGGGAGCATGGAAAAAGTGGGCAAAGCTGCTGACGCGATGGCTGCACAAAAAAATGGCTATGAAAAAAGTTTTGTTCCATCAATACCTGAAGTTTTGTTTTCAACCCCATTAATACAGAGCGGCAAAAGTTACCGCCTTGATTTTAACGCGCCCAAAAAGCCGGGCGACTATCCGTTTGTGTGCACATTTCCCGGGCACTGGCAAACAATGAAAGGAATAATAAGAGTGCAATAGTGAAAAGACGGGATTTCGCTTTTAGAATATCTAAGGCAATCTCAATTTGCAAAAGTTATAGGAAATAGCTGAGGCATCACTATGTCGAACGAGCAACACGGGGTTTTACTCTCATCGTTTTGGCGCGGGAGAGATATCTGCCGGGCTTTGGTACTACTGCTCAACTTTTACACGGTATCCCAACGGATTCACCTTCGGTGAGAAAAGTGCTCTCCTGCCGCAGGATACTTTAATTAAACGCAACGTACAGGCAGGATTTAAATGACGAGGAAGCGTGTTTGCCATTTCCCGCATTTTCACATTCTCATATTTCCATATTGCTCCGCATTACCACATTGCAAATTAAAGGGCAGAAGCTTTTCTAACCTCTACCCCTTGTAAATCTCAAATCCCAACGCCCAAAGCTCATAGCTAACGGCTGATAGCCGACAGATCGTTATGGCAACGGCTTTACATAAATATCTTTAAAGTATACAATACTGTTTGGATCATGCGCCTGTAAGGCAAATGTGCCGGGTTTTATTAACCTGCCGGGATGGCCTTTAGGTGCAACAGCATTTTCAGGCTCTGTCCAGTCAATAATAGTTTGCCCGTTTATTTTAGTAATAACATGCTTCCCTTCTACTCTTATACCCAATTCAAACCATTCGTCATCTTTTACAAAAGTAGCAGCAGTGTCTTTAATATCATATAAACCGGCAGTTCTTTTCCAGTCTTTGTGAGAATTATTTACCTGCACTTCAAATCCATCATCAGGAAAACCCTTTTGCTGAAATCTGGTATGAAAATAAACGCCCGAATTTGAGTTGGGCTTTGTCATTACCTGCATTTTGATCTCAAAATTTTTGAACTCATGGTTTTGTACAGGTCCGTCATAATACAGGTGAGAACGTTTGCCGGCAACTTTTATAGCACCGTTCTCAAGACTAAAGGAAGGTCCTTCGCTTTCTTTCCAGCCATCCATTGATTTACCATCAAAGAGGCTGATCCACTCTCCGTTGCCAGAATTACCATTACTGCCATTTATTTTTTTATTGCTGCATGCGGCAAGCATTGTTATAGCTGCGATAAGAATATAATTTTTCACGATATAGTTTTAAATGAAAGAAAAAAAGAGTCCCGCATTTTTTTGTGCGGGACTTCAAAAGTATTAAAAATCGAGTGTCCAGCCTTTGCGATATTCTCTTTTTACAAATTGATTTACTTCATCAAGGTTGGTTACTTTCATATTTTTATAATCCCAAAGTAACTTCATATTTGCACCAGGATAATCATTGCCTCTTCCGTTTGCTCTTGGCTTAGGTGTGTCTGCAGCTCTTATACCAAGATTTGCCATTAATATAGCTTCAGTAAGCGGACCGGCTTTGGAGAATGGAGAGCTGAGTTCCATATTGCCGTATCCTGCAATACAACCTTCTACCCATTGCGCATAGTGACCATCGGCACTGCCTGGCACACGCTTAATGGTTTGGGGAACTTTTACTTCTTCATTTCTCTTAAGTGGCAATAAACGTGGGTTGGCTGCATATTCGCTTGCCATCATTTTTCCTTTTGAGCCTATAAACAGTATTCCGCTGTTGCCATCACCAAATACTTCGTCAGGGCCCAATTCTTCAGGACGCTCAGGTTTTATACCACCATCCATCCAATGCATAATTACCTGTCCTTTAGTTTTACTTGTTTTAGGGAAAGTGAGGGTTGCATGGCTTGAGGGCGGGAAACTATCCGGAAAATAACCACGCTTGCCAAATGCGGTAAACACACTGGTAACAGATGCCTGCACATCCAGAGCATATTGAATACCGAGTATTCTGAAAGGCGCTTCCATCAGGTGGCAGCCAAGATCTCCCAACGCGCCGGTACCATAATCCCACCAGCCACGCCAGCTTCCGGGAATTAATCCATCAACATAATCTTTCTGAGGAGCTGTGCCCAACCAAAGATCCCAATCCAATCCCGCGGGCACCGCAGGTTTATCGGTTGGCCAGGGAATGCCCTGCGGCCATATTGGCCTGTTAGTAAAAATATATACTTTATCAACATCGCCTATTATACCGGCATCATACCATTCCTGCATCTGGCGCACACCATCGCCGGAAGAACCCTGGTTGCCCATTTGCGTAACCACTTTGTATTTATCCGCCGCTTCAGTAAGCATGCGCGCTTCGTAAATATCATGCGTTAATGGCTTTTGAACATACACATGTTTTTTTCTGCGCATGGCAGCCATGGCTACTACAGCGTGTGTATGGTCGGGTGTTGAAACGGAAACCGCGTCAAAAGATTTAGCTTCCTTATCAAACAGTTCTCTCCAGTCTTTATAATATTTGGCTTTAGGAAAATTTTTTCTTGATTCCTCAGCCATGCGATCATCAACATCACACAAAAAACCAATTTCAGCTTTTCCGCTTTTGTAAAAATTAGCAATGTCGGAGCGGCCTTTACCACCGGCTCCAACACCGGCAATGATTAGTTTGTCACTTGGCGCTATATAACCTTTACCTAAAACATTGCGGGGCACGATCATAAAACCCGCTGCGCCCATAGCGGTATTTTTTATGAAGCTTCTGCGGGATTTGAATAGTTTTTTCGACATAAGTATTTGTTTAAGCAATCAAAATTGAGAGTGATTTTTTATTGTCGTGAGACATCGTATTTTACAAGCTACTCAATATGCAGGTATTATTTAAAAAAAACCATTAAGAAATTAAGGTTAATTAACGTTTTTGTTGATCTCTTAATTTCTCAATGGTTTATAATACCCGGATTATTGTATCACACTATTGTGCGCATATAAATTACCTATTCTGTATTCAAACTCTGCGGAAGCGCCTGGCGTAAGTTTGGTTACTTTCAGCATACCATATATTACATCAGATGCTGTGCCGCCATTTACCAGTTTAAACACATACACTCCTGAGCCTGCAGAAGGATCAATACTGGTAGCAGGCGAGCCTGCCGCGAATTCTGCTTTGGCATCATTTACACTGTTAAGGTTGTAGGTGGTTGTGGCAGAGGGAACAAAACTAATGCCTTTACCACCTGTTGCCCATGCGGCGCCCTGGGTTATGGCAAGATTAGCGCCCAGTGTAATTACTGCATTTGCATTGCCTGAAGCAACTGCCGCACCAGTGAGTAAATTAAACCCATCATTAGTTGTACTGAGTATACCTGATTTCTTTAAAAAGAAATAAGGATTGCTGGCTACTATGGTTTTAATTACCTCGTTAGTATATGTTCCCTGCGTAGTTACAAATGAATAGATCATGGTATCTTTACCAACAGCAAAATCATCACCTGAAACAGGTATAGGATCAGAAGGGGAGAAGGTGCCTGCTGATTGCCATGCCTCATTTGTACCATTCTTCTTTTTTACAACTACGTTTCCGGCATAAGCTCCGGAAGCGGGAGCAACAGTTGCTTTAAAGCTTGCAGTGCCGGCGGTTCTGATCACATCTACATCTTTTCCATTATACTGCGGGTTAGATATCGTTGTCGCATCTTTAAGGTTAACCCTGAAAGTAGCCGCATCTGTTTTTCCGGAAAATGTGACCGTAACATAATCACCTGCGTTGTTCAGCTTTGCTTCAGCCCTGGTATAACTTACCACGGCAGTTAAATTACTACCCAGCGTTACTTCTTTTTGTGTACCCGCCATAGGTAATAATTGTTGCGCTCCACCGCCGGATGGTGTTTGTAATTGCAATAATTCAACCTTCATTACATCGCCGTTTTTGGCATTGGGCAGGTATGAGGTTACGGTAAAGCCATCATCAAGCGTAGTAATACCATCAGAAGTTGTTTTAGCAACGCCTGTTATAACAACATTACCATTTTCGTCTGTTGGTATTTCATAATACGGCTGCTTGGTGCAACTCCACAAAGAAGCTGCCGCTGCTATCATGAATATATTTTTTATGTATGTCTTCATTGTATGATAATTATAAATACTCAATTTGTTTACTGACCAGATTGTTTTGGCAGGTATCCAAAGTTTTGCATGCACTGCGCGTTATTGATAATTTCAGTACCCGAAATAGGAGAAAGTAAATTCATTGGTCCAAATTCAAAACTGAAATCAACAGGACGATGGCCAAAGAAAGATTCTATTGCTGCGAACTGTCCTTCTCCATCAACCAAACACATACGGGTGCGGCGCTGATCCCACAGCATTTTGTTTTCAAATACCAGTTCGTAAGCACGCTCGCTCATTATTGCGAGGAGATTTATATCTGTAGCCCTGTAAGCAGGCAGGAGGGCTCTTGCTCTAACCAGGTTTATACCTTTTATCATATCATCATCGCTCACTCCTTCTCCCAGCGATCTTAATGTCCAGTTTACCTCGGTAAGCATCAGCAATATGTCTGCATAACGATAGAAGCTCCAGTTTAATCCTGACTGGCCGGTTACTTTAATGGCACTCTGATCGTAAAATTTATACAGGTAGGCCATACCAAATTTATCTGCAGGACCCTGGGAAGGATCATATTTAGTAGACTTGGTATCGGAAAAGTAAAACATTTGTCTGTCCTGTATACGCTTATCGGCAGGGTCGTAAGATTTAAAATAAGGAGTACTTGGAATGAAAGTTCCATACTCATCTCCAAACATAGATACGTGGCTGAGACCAGGTAATGCCGCCGGAATTATACTATTGTTAGTTACACCGCTTAAATACTGCGCCTGGAAGATAGCTTCACCACTATTGTTTTTAGCAGGATCATGAAGATCATCATAGGTGCCAAGCGTATATGCTCCATACAATACATTCAGGTTGGTTTGTGCCTTTTTCAAAAAGTCTTTGGCTGAAGCTGAATTTACAGGGTATGTACTTGCAGACCATGATCCATCAACACACCAGTTTTTTTCAGGAGCAGTGGCTACTTCCTGGTAAGGATAACCGGCACAGGTTAAATATACATCAGCCAGTATAGCCCGGGCCACATGTTTGGTAACCCTTCCGTTGCTTGAACGGGCATCAGCCAGGGGGCTGCTAACCGCAAATTCAAGATCAGGTATGATCACTTCATCATATATCTGTTTAAGAGAAGCGCGGGGTAACTGAACGCTGTCGAGTGTGCTTACTACAGTTGTAGTTAAAGGCACATCGCCAAAATAGCGAACAAGACAAAAATAATACCAGGCCCTGAGTGTTCTTACTTCGGCTAATGCACTTTGAATTTCTGCGTCAGACCATTCGGTTATTCCTGGTATTTTAGCAATAGAAAAGTTACAATCTCTCACGCCCTGGTACCAGTTATTCCACTGATTGTTGAAGTCTCCCAATAAATCACCTGATATCTGGTTGGTTTGAAATTTCCAAATCTGCACATGGGTATCGGATGTATAAGCTTTACCGGTTGGATATTCCAATGTGGCCGGCAGATAGTTACCCCAGTCGTCGGCACCGCCTGTCCATGATGCCAAGGAGCGATAAGGTCCTACAATAAGTGCTGCGCCTTCCTGGGCTGTAGTGAAAACAGTTTGATCTGTCATGTTGCCGGTAGGCACTTCTTCCAGGAACTTTTTACAACTACCCGTCATTATTACAATAAGGGTAAGTATTGCCTGGTATTTAAAAAATTGAATGATTCTTTTATTTGAATACATGATAATACGCTTTAAGAATTAGAAACTAACATTAACACCGAAGCTGTAGATAGAAGGATTGGGATACTGGTATTTATCCACGTTCGGCACCAGTGAATACTGTTTATCCAGCGAGCTGCCTTCAGGATCGTATCCTTCAACATTGGTAATTAAGAAGAAATTAGCCGCGGATATATAAGCCCTTATCTTTTGCATTTTCCATGCCTGCACAGGGAAAGAATAGCCAATGGTTGCAGAACCACCTCTTATAAATGAAGCGTCGCTGATCATGTGCGTATCGGGATAAGATTGATAATATGCACCGCCATTGCCTGGCCGCATCTGTGCTATCATAGTGTTTTGAGCGGTTGGACGCCATGCCTGTAATGTGCTGTTCAAACCACCTGACACCAATTGCCTGTCTTCTGCGGATTCGTGCACAAAAGCTTTATTAACGCCGGAAACAAACTGGATATTCAGGCTCGCGTCAAATCTTTTGTATTTAAAATAGTTATTAAAACCACCCAATACTTTCGGGAATGAGTAACCGATAATGCCACCGTCTGAATACAGGTCGATCTTACCATCATCGTTCCTGTCAAGAAATTTCAGATCGCCGGGCAGCATACCGTAACGTGCAGCAAGAGAAGCTTCTTCTGTGCTGTACGTACCCAGCCGTGTAAGCCCGAAAAATGCACCAATAGGTTCTCCTACTTTTAATATTGAAGTACCGTTACCTGCACCGGTTTGCACATATATGGGCGCGCCGGTTGGCCCTAATGCCAGTATCTTGTTCTGGTTAAGGCTTACAGAAATGTCTGTATTCCATTTAAAGTTTGCACCGTCAATTATTGCAGCGCCCAAGCCAATTTCCCAGCCTTTATTTTCAACAGAACCATAGTTCATTTTGGCTGTGCCTGTTGTGGTAGAACGTGGCAAAGGCACATCAAGCAACATGTCTTTGGTTACTTTATAATAATAATCCAGTGTGAGGTTTATCCTGCCATCAAGCACGCCTAATTCAAGACCTCCATCATACTGCGTGGTTGATTCCCATTTCAGGTCAGGATTACCCATCTGGCTGGGATAAATACCTGTTTGAGAAGAGCCTCCCAGTACCACACTACCTACGCCAACATAAGTTTGAGATACATAGCTACCAATTTCCTGGTTACCTGTTTTACCCATACTGGCTCTCAACTTTAACTCGCTTATGCCTTTAACATCTTCCAAAAATTTTTCCTGGGAAACTCTCCAGGCTACACCCGCTGATGGGAAAAAGCCATATTTGCTGTTAGTACCGAATTTGGAGGAACCATCTATACGGCCTGTTGCTGTGAGCAAATATTTGTTTTTGTAAGTATAATTAACTCTTGCAAAGTATGAGTTAAGTGAGCTTTCACCATCACTGCTGGATGGCACCGGGCGTGTTTGCGCACCTGCCCCGATATTATGGTACTCATAAAAGTTAGAGAAGAACACAGAGTTTGAAGTGTTCAGATTTTCCCAATAGTATTTAGTCCATGCTAATCCCAGCATGGCATTGATCTTATGGGCGTCACCCACTTTTTTATCGTAGTTGAGGTAGTATTGGTTTTGCCAGTAAAAAGTGTTTTGTGTGTTAATAGTAGCTGTTCCGTTACCGCCATATAATTTTCCGCTGTAGCCGTTATACTTATAAGCATTATAGTCAACAGAGAAATCGGTTTTAAGGCTCAGGTCAGGAGTGATTTTTGCATTCAATGCAATGCTCCCTGTAGTCTGATCACGATTGGTGAACGCGAATATCTGCGATCTTCTGAATACGATATTGTACCATTGTTCACCCACATTAAAATCGGAGTTGGTGCCCCACCTGTTGGCGTAAATGCCAATATTTGGATCGTTGGGATATTGTACAGGCAAAATGCTCCAAACCTCAGCCGTTGAGCGGGTAATACCATCATCGTTGGTTTCCTGGCTGCGTGCATATGAGATATTGGTGCTCATATCGAGCCACTTGGTAATTTTTACATCACCGGTAATTCTGCCGGTATATCTTTTAAACCATGATTTTGTCATTAAGCCGCGCTGATCGGTATAGCCTAAAGAAGCAGAGTATTTAGCATTCTCTCCGCCACCTCTTATATCAACGTGGTGGCTATTAGAAGTAGAGGGTTTAAAAGCAAGCTCTTCCCAATTGGTATTATAAATGGGTTTATAGTAATTGCCGTCTTTACCAATCAGGTCTATTTTATAGTCGCCTTTATTAACTTTTTCAAACAGCCACGGCATTTCAGAATAAGAAATACCTGAAGCGGTAGCTCCGCGAAAATCTTTAGCACGGTTAATAGTGCCATATTTATCACCATTTGCCATTGCCTGTTCGTACACATACATTAATTGATCTGCATCCATAGCATACAGATGGCGCTGTAATACATTACGTGAAACGCTGCCACTGTAGTCAACCTGTGTTTTACCGTTCACACCTCTTTTTGTAGTGATCATAATCACACCATTTGCACCGCGTGCCCCGTATATTGCAGTTGCAGAAGCGTCTTTCAAAACTTCCATTGCCACTATATCTTCTGGGTTTAACGTAGACAGCGCGTTGGCAACGCCAATAATACCATCAACTACAAACAGAGGGTCGCTACTGGTATTAATTGAGTTGGTACCACGGATCCTGATCATGGGTTTACCACCCGGAACACCGGCTCCCTGGTTAACTACCTGCACACCCGCGATCTTTCCCTGTAAGCCATTTCCCACGTTGGCAATAGGACGGTCAACCAGCTTGTCGGCTTTAATTTGCGCAACCGAACCAACCAGGTCGCTTTTCTTTGCAGTACCATAACCTACTACAACAATATCACTCAATCCTTCAACTGAGTCTTCAAGAGTGATAGTGATATTATTTTTGGCATCTATTGTTTGGGTTTTAAATCCTACGATGGAGATCACCAGTTGTGCTCTCTTATCTGAGTCTACAGTAATGGCAAAAACACCGTCTTTATTGGTTGTGGTACCTTTTGATGTACCAGCAACTGTTACAGAAGCGCCTTCAAGTGGCAGCCCGTTCTTATCTACCACCTTACCCCGTATTTCAACAGGGGGAGGATCATTAGCTATATCAGATTCTGAAAGACTAATATTATCGTCGTTCAATTGCTGAATAACAATAGTATTCTTTACAATAGAATAACTGAGATGTTTTTCTTTCAAACATGCTTCAAGTGCCTCCTCAATGGTAGCATTCTGGAGTTTTATGTTTAAAGTACCGGCATTCTTAATTAATGCGCGGTTGTAGAAAAATAAATAATCAGATTGCTGTTCAATGCTTTTAAATACATCAGTAAGCTTAATGTTTTTCTTGTTTATTGTAATTTTTTGAGCAAAGCTTTCTGCATGAACCTGAACGGTACAGTATAAAAGCAGTGCGATGGATAATTTCATGATCAAAAGCAGTTTAGAAAGGTTTTTTTTGGCACGCCACATAAGCTTGTGCCTGACAGAAAAATTCATAATTTTGTGAATTGGGTGATAAAAATTGTTTGATGCACAGACAAATTTTTGCCACTTGGCCAGTGATGCCTTCAACATTGCTGGCTTTTTTTACCAAATACATTCATTATCTGGTAGGCAAATCGTTAGTTTTTTAGTAATTGTTTTTTTTTCTATATGCTCTTATAATTTTAAGTGTGATGTAATATGGTTATTGTACCAGTATGGTTTTATCTGTAACAGTAAATTGTACACCGCTTAACTTCAAAATTTTCAGCATTTCTGAAATGTCAGCATTACGGCTGATTTTGCCGTCAAATCTTGCGGCTGGATATTGACCCATATAAATAACATCTACATCATACCACCTGCCTACTTGTTTCATAATGCTTCTGATGTCTTCATTTTCAAACAGGAAAGTGCCATTTTTCCATGCTGTGGCTTGTTCTATATCTGCGTTTTTTACCAGGTTAATGTGATTGTCGGTGTATACTTCAGCCTCTTCTCCCGGGTTAAGTAATTGTGTTTTATTTCCTTTTTCTACTTTAACGGAGCCATGTTTCAGTGATATTTTAAACATGTTTTCGTTTTCGTAAGCGCTAACATTAAAGGAGGTTCCTAATACCTGTATAACGGCATTATCTCCGGAAGAAGATGTTACATTGATTTTAAAAGGAATGCGGCCGGTCTTATCTTTTTTGTATAGTTTCTTTACTTTAAAAAAAGCTTCTCCTGTTAGTTCTACCACTCTTTCCTTTGCTGAAAAAGCAACAGGGTAGCGGATAGAAGAGGCAGCATTCAACCAAACTTTTGTGCCATCAGGCAACAATACCTGAAACTGTCCTCCTCTTGGAGTAGTAAGCTTATTATATTTTGCATTGCTTTCCCTGCTGGTTATATTTTTATAAATTAATATCCCATTATTTTTCTCAACTGTAATATTACTATCAGAAGGCGCTGCTCCATATTCCATTTCGTTGAGATTAATCACAGTGCCGTCATCAAGGGTTAAAAATGCTTTATTACCACCAGGGTGTATTTGCACAACCTGATGGTTATTAAGTGGCGCAGTCGCATTTTGATGGTGGTTTATTTTAAACCATATTCCCAATAAACTTATAACAATAAGGCATGCTGCTGCAACCTGCATCACGAACCGAGATCTTTTTTTATGTTTTATTGTTACTGTTTCTTTATTCCTGTTGGGTAAAATGCTGTTCAATATTTTATCTGATAACTCCTGGCTTAACACGTTATCGTTAGAGGGATATTCTGCAAAATCTTCAATAATATCCATTATCTGGTCTTCATTGCCGGAGTCAGCAATGAGTTGCATCAGTTCCCTGTGTTCATCAGGACTGATTTTTTTCTGCATATAAAGCGTGAATAAATATTCCAAACGGAATTTGGGCATAAAAAATGAAATGATGTAATGTATGCTGTTAAATAGAGTAATATTAAAAGGAAACGGGTAGGGTGTAAAGAAAAAAAATCAACAAAATGAAATAACAGCTTGTATAATCAGAAAAAATTGCGCGCTTAAGTACATAGAACAGTATGCCCGTATGCTCTTCATTGCCTGGGCTAAATGAAATTTTACCGTATCAGGCGCTACATTCAGCATATTAGCTACTTCTTCTCTTTTTAATCCATTTTCTTTAACCAGCAAATATACTTTTTGCTGTTGTTGAGGTAAACGGCTTACCGCCTTTTGCAAAATATCTACGTATTCTTTTTCAAGTAAAAGTGTTTCGGCATTAGATGGTATTGCTGTGTTTTTATCAGCAGACCCGGCAATAGCTTTTTTTGCTTTTTCTTTAAGCAATTTATATATAATATGTTTGGTGATGGTAATTAAATATGCCTTAAAATTATCTATACCAGGAAGTTTTTCCCGTCTTTGCCAAATGATCATAAAGGATTCCTGCACGATTTCTTCAGCCAATATATTGCAATGAGTAAACTTGTACGCTATATTATATACATCATTTTTATGTGCATTGAACAAAACCTCAAATGCTGATTCATCAGCTTTTGAAATAGAATGAAGCAGTTTTTTTTCACTGCTCATGTTTTGGTTGAGTAAGCGAAGATACATTTGGCTAAGCTAAAATAAAGAATGCAATCAAATGTCGGTTTAATAAGGCATACGGATTTCCTAAGATAGGAGTTTTTCTACAGGAAATTCAAACATCTGATATTTTGTTTAAAAAGCGATGTCTGAATTGCAATACCATAGGCGTTTTACTTAGTGAATAGTAGTAGTGTCCTTAGGCGGATTTCTGCTGTTGGATGGATACTGTTCAACGGTTAACACCTGTCCGCTCACAGGGCCGCTTTCATCTGATAAAAAATACATTGCTGCCGCTGCTATTTCAGCAGGCCGGATTATCCTTCTGGCAGGCGCATATACCGGTGGCAGATCTTTATACCAGTCTTCCGCCAGTCCATGCTGTTTCTTGCGGATAGTTTCATTTTCGGTAAGCACCCAACCCGGATTAATCTGGTTAACTCTTACTCCTTCTTCACGGAACAGTGTATCACCAAGATTATGCGTTAATGTCATCAAAGCGCCCTTAGATACACTATATGCAAAGAGATTTGGTTCCCCACTGTATGCATTTACCGAACCTATATTTAATACGCTTCCTTTTTGTGCTTTTAAGTGTGGCAATGCCGCTTTTATTAAACTGAACGGCGCAATAGTATTCACTTCAATCACCTTGCGCAATAAAGCCGCATCAGTACTATGCAGGTTTGAAGATGTTACTATAGCGGCATTATTTACTATAGCATCAAGCTTACCAAATGATTTGATAGCAAGATCAACCAAACGCTGCGCTGCTCCTTCATTTGTAATATCTTCAATTAATAGAACCGCATTATTACTGCCCAGTTCAGTCACAACTTCTTCGCCCCATTCTTTTTCAAGGCCATGCACCACAACTTTAGCACCCTCTGATGCTGCGCGGATAGCTATGGCTTTGCCAATGCCGGTGCAACTACCGGTAACGATGATTACTTTATTTTTTAAGCGCATAAAAAAGTTTAAAGTTATGGTTTAAAGCTTATGGTTTGAGGTTTATGAACCATAAACCTCAAACCATAAACCACAAACCTACACTGGTTTCAACACACTCTTCACCACCTCGCCTTTGTGCATTTTTTCAAATGCCTCATGCCATTCGGTTACCGGCCAAACGCCGCCAATAATTGGTTTTACATCCAACTGACCACTTGCCAGTAATGCAATCACTCTTTCCCAAATTGGCCAATTATGACTGAAACTTCCCTGCAGTGTTACATTTTTTTGCACTAGCGGATCAAGCGAGAAATTCAATGGCTGAGGCCCCCAGCCTACTTTTGATATGGTGCCTTTGGGGCGTACTAATTGTAATGCCATTTTTAAAGTAATGCTTGCACCCGCGGCATCAATTACACAATCTGCGCCCATACCATCTCTTGCTGTAGCCCAGGGCGTTGCATCTCCGATAATTCCTTCACAGCCATATTGCTTTGCAATTTCAATACGGTTGCGATCGGCTTCTAATCCAACTACAGCTACTTCCGCGCCGCATAATCTTGCCATTGCCGCGCATAAAATGCCTATAGTACCGGGGCCAAGAACAATTACTCTGTCGCCGGGTTTTAGTCTTGCATTTTCTACCACTGCATTAAATGCAACGCAGCAGGGTTCTGTTAAACAGGCTTGTTCAAATGCAAGCTGATCGGGAACTTTATGCAAACAGCGGGCGGGTACACGCACATATTTTGTCATGGCGCCATTTACACCATAGCCAAAGCCTTTGCGGCCGGGATCAAGATTATACAGCCCGCTTCTCGTCATCGGGCTGTTCGGATTAATTACTGCTGCTGTTTCACTAACCACGCGGTCGCCTTCTTTCCACCCGGTAACACGACTGCCAAGTGCAACAATATGCCCGCCAAATTCATGCCCGAGTATAACAGGGTAATTTACCGGCCAACTGTGGTCGGCAGTCCATTGATGTAAATCGCTGCCGCAAACACCTACATTGGCAACTTCGAGCAGTACATCTTCTTCTCCTATTTCAGGTTTTTCTATTTCGCGTATTTCAACTGATCCTTTTTCCGGCGCGTAGTTTACAACTGCTGCAGATTTCATATGTAGTTATTTATTGTTTGTCGTTTATAGTTTATAGTTTCGGATTTGCGGTCAACTATAAATCCAAAACCACAAACCATAAATATTTAGCTGATAGCTCATCGCCCATAGCTCACGGCATCTCATACGCATGTATTTTCTCACATATAAGCCTGAGCGAACTTTCAAGATCGCCGTCTGCGGTTTTAAATGCATCTGCATCTATAGTGAGTGGTGCGCCTAATACTACTAAAGGTGCACCATATTCAGGGCAGCGGATGGCCTGTTCTAATGTTAATCCCCCAACAGCCTGTACAGGTATACTAACGGCATCAACTACCTGCTTTAATTGATCAAGCGGGCTTGGCATTCTTTTTCCCTGTGCTGCTAAACCTCTGCGTTCGTCATATCCTATATGATGGATTACATAATCGCATCCTAAATCTTCCAGCCATCTGGCCGCAGCAACCATATCAGGACAACCAAGATTATCTCCCATTACTTTAGCGCCAAAATCTTTTCCGGCATTAACCACACATTTAATGGTTTCTTCATGCGCTCTTGCCATAACTACCACATGTGTAGCGCCGGCTTTAGCCATCATCTCAGCTTCGAGGTATCCGCCATCCATTGTTTTAAGGTCGGCTACAATGGGAACTCCGGGAAAAGCTTCTCTTAATTTTTTTACACCATGTAATCCTTCTGCAAGTATGAGTGGAGTGCCTGCTTCAAGCCAGTCTACACCGGCACGCATAGCAAGCGCGGCGGTTTCAAGTGCTTCGTCAATATTAGTAAGATCAAGAGAAATCTGAACTATAGGTTTCATAAAATTTATTCAATCGTTAATAGTCTCGTTTGATTAAGAGAATCATAGAGAAAAAAATTTGAATTTCATACTCATGATAAGCTGACAATCATCTTGCT
The DNA here is from genome assembly GCA_047601125.1 of Agriterribacter sp. Taxonomy (GTDB): domain Bacteria; phylum Bacteroidota; class Bacteroidia; order Chitinophagales; family Chitinophagaceae; genus Agriterribacter. Next base: position 665,404 of record JASGJY010000001.1, read on the forward strand.
GCCATTTTTTCGGTTTTAAACATTCGGTAAACCAGGATGGTGCTTATCAGCATCATAAATGCTCCCAGTAAAAATGGAGCACCGGGAAAATATACCGGTGCGGACTTGCCGGTAAAATATGCGAACAGGTTTGTCATTAATGGCGGACCAATGATAGTGGTAAAACTCATCATGCTGGTTAATGCGCCCTGTAATTCGCCCTGCTCATTTGCCGGCACATGATTTGAAATAACAGCCTGTAATGCGGGGCCTCCAATACCGCCAAGACAATAGGGTACCAGGAATACCAGCATCATCCAGCTTTGGGTAGCAAAAGCAAATAAGAGTAAACCAATAGTATACAAAGCAAGACCTACGTAAATACTTTTTTCATTGCCAAGTTTAGGATTCACTATTCTTATTAAACCACCCTGTACCAAGCCCACGAGCAGGCCAACAATTCCAAGTGAAATGCCTACCATCTTTTCATCCCATTTAAATTTCTCCATATTAAAAAATGCCCAGGTGCTTTGTACTGAATGCACAGCTATATAAACAAGCATCAGGGAAATAATAAGTCCGCTTAATGCCGGATATTTACGCAGGTGTAATAAAGAGCCAACAGGATTTGCACGTTTCCAGGAAAACGAACGTCTGTTATTTTTGTCTAAAGATTCAGGCAAAACAAAATATCCGTATAACCAGTTGAGCAATGTTAGTATAGCTGCCGCGATAAATGGAACTCTCGGGCCAACACTACCTAATAAACCGCCGATTACCGGGCCTATAATAAACCCTAATCCAAATGCTGCTCCTATCATTCCGAAGTTTTTTGCACGGTCTTCATGAGAGCTTATGTCTGCGATATAGGCAGCAGCAGTTGTAAAGCTGGCGCCTGTGATGCCTGCAATAATTCTGCCTACAAACAGCCAGCCGATGTTTGGCGCAATTGCAAGTAGCAGATAGTCGAGACCAAAACCGAATAATGAAAATAACAATACCGGTCTTCTCCCGTATTTATCACTGAGATTGCCCAATACCGGCGCAAATATAAATTGCATAATGGCGAATGCAAAAGTGAGCCATCCACCCCAGCGCGATGCATCACTGAGATTGCCATGAATAAGCTGCTCTATGAGTTTTGGCATAACAGGTATTATAATGCCAAAACCAATAGTATCAATAAGAAGCGTTACGAAAATGAAGCCTAGTGCGGCTTGTTTTGATGAAGGCATGGAGAATTTGAAATTTGCAATTTGAAATTATTCGTTTGTGGTTTTGGGTTATTATCTATAGTTTGCCACTGCACAAAATTTATAGTAAGACAAGACACTGAAAGCTAATAGCTAACTGCTGATAGCTTTTACCATCCACCCAGCGTTTGTACCCCATTGGCAAATTTTGCTTCATGATCAAGCAGCCATTTTTTTCGCCAGAGATCACCACCATATCCTACAAGGCTGCCATTGGCGCCAATTACACGATGACAGGGAACAACAATGCACAACTGATTTTTTCCATTGGTGGTACCAACAGCTCTTATTGCCTTTACATCACCGGTTCGTTTTGACAGTGTTAGATAAGATATGGTTTTGCCAAAAGGTATATCCAAAAGCGCATTCCATACTTTTGTTTGAAAAGTTGTTCCATCCTGCCTGAATGGAAAGTCAAATATCATTCTTTTCCCTTCAAAATATTCGCTTAACTGTTGCATGCAACGTTCAGCAATTATATTTCTTTCAGGATTGGGTTTCAATGATGATGCATCCAGTTTTGGCCCCTTCCATGTATTTACAAATAATATCGCATTTACAGTTTCTTCATCGGCCCTTATTTCCAATAAGCCAATAGGAGAGGAGTAATAAGTAGTATACAATGCTGAAGTTACCATCGTGTTATAATGTATATAAAAACAGGCAGTAAATGTAGCAGTTTATGTTACGTGATTTGTTTTCGTTGATAACTTTTTGTAAAGGGGAAAATATTGTTTTGTTGGATTTTGTTCGGATGTAGTCAAGTGATATGGTTTTAATCAGCAGGTAACTGTTTATTAATAATAAGGTGGTGCATTTATTTGGTTTTTGATAATTAATAATCTACATCTGAAAATTATAATACGATTAAGTTATATTGCAACAATTTAGTGTATCATAAAAGTGTTGTATTTCCTGGTATATATACCTCAATCTTAACCAGCTTATGAGAATATTGTATTGGTTGCTTTTATCCGGATTGTTATCGCAGCCTGTTACTTCACAAGTTTTGTCTTCTTCCGCTCTCTATTCAAAAAGCACCCCCCAAAATGGGTTTCTTAAAAATATAGGTCAGGTAAAAGACCTTAACAATAAACCTGTTGATTATGTTTTGTACCAGGCAAATATCAGTGGACAACAGGTGTTTGTTACTCAATATGGACTTTCTGTTCTTTTTGCTACTCCAAAAAATGTAAAAAAAAAACCATTAGATACACGACTGCGGACAGGAGGAAATATGATACCTGCAGATTCACTATCCATCATTACCTATGAATTAGAAAGAATTGATATTGTTTTGAAAAATGCATCAGTTCTCAGAGACAATATTCTTACTAAAACTAAACAAAACTCGCCTCTGTTCAATTTATATTTAGATTCTTCTTCTCTGATTAATAATGCCGTAGAACTTCAGGAGGAGATTCTTATAAAAAATGTATATCCGGGAATTGATTGGAAAATATATATAAAAGATGATGAAATTAATCCCGCATTATTGAAATATGATTTTATAGTACACCCTGGCGCAGATCCGGCAAGGATAGCCCTTAAATATTCAAATAACGCAAAAATTTCACTATTCAATAATGAGATTAGCGGAAGAACGAAAACAGGTATAATAAGCGAGAAAAATCCATATTCTTATTTAAAAGAAAATAACAATGAAGTAGCGGTAGAGTATGCACTTAAAAAAAATCTTCTGCATTTTAATGTATCAGCATACGATCATAACCAAACACTTATAATAGATCCATCTATTTTCTGGTTAACTTATCTTACAACCACTGATCAATTAAATTTTTTATCTCTGGAGGCAAAAGATGTGGAAACAGACGCGGCTGGGAACATTTTTTTGCAGTTATCAGCTTCAACAGGTGCCCCATTTCCTACAAAGAATCCCGGAGGAGGTGCTTACTACCAGGAATTTACCAGCATTTCCAACGGCTCAATGATCATTTCCAAATTTGCACCAGGGGGACAATTATTGTGGTCAACTTATTTTGGCAACTGTACCGCAGCTAATGTAATGACGATTGACAATATAGGGAATATTATAGCGGTAGGTATGCAAAAAGATGGAAATGTTAACGACCCAATTGAAAATCCATTTGTTCCATTATTAAATAATGGAGGCTATTATGATGAGATAATTAAAAAACATTTTATAGCGAAGTTTTCCAATGCCGGTATACTACTTTGGTCTTCATATTATGCTGATTTCAGCACATTTCCAACCGATATGAGTTTCGACACTAATGGTAATATATATGTAACGGGTAATTCTGAAGTATATGGTTTCCCAACTACTGATCCGGGGGGAGGTGCTTATTTTACTACCCCTCAACAAGCCACTAGCGATGTATTATTCATCTCACAGTTTGATGCTAGTTGCAATTTAGTGTGGTCTACCCGGTTACAAGGTGATTCATGGGACTTTAACGCAAGGGTGTGCACGGATAAACTTGGGAATATTTATATGGGAGGAAGGGTAAGGTCTACAAACTACCCTTTAGTTGATGCCGGCGGTTATTTAAATGATACAGCTTATGCATCAGTCGTAACAAGATTCAATGCAGCAAGGAAAATGACATGGTCAACAAGGATTCCCGCAATGTTCACTTTTTCTGATATCACTGTTGATGATAGTTCTAATGTATATATAGTGGCGGACTGGAAAATTATTAAGTTTGATGCTGCTACAAATATGGTATTTAATACAAAGGTGAATACTTCACGAATGCACTTCTGGCAAAAAATTAATTATGACCCCCATTACGACCACTTTCAATTATTGGGTGTAATGAATGACTTTTATAGTGGCTTTCCCACATTAAATACCGCATGCGAAGGAAGCTTTTTTTATGATGGATCAGCACAACGATACCCAAATGCTACAGGACCTATTTTTGCCACTATGGAGCATAACGGAATCTTTAGTTATCTTTCTTTAGTTGATTGGGTTGCGGAGTATTATGATTATAACGAAATGTCTGTTGATATTAATGGAGATGTAATATATGTATTTGGCAATCAGCTCAATGGCTATTCTTCAAAAAATCCTCAACTAACTGATCCTGGGGATGGTGCTTATTATGACGATTTCTGTTGTTATGTTTCTAACGGAAAATCCTCTTTATTACTCAAGCTCAAATCTTCTGAGCTTTTAGTAACCACCCCTGTGATTACGCCATCGGGATGCAATTGTGATGGAACGGCAGAAGTAACCTTGCAGTGCGGTAAAGCACCGTTTACCTACGAATGGAGTACCGGTGCTTCAACTGCATCAGTTTCTGGGTTATGTCCTGGAAATTATTGGGTAAAAGTTACCGATGCCAACAATCTCTCTAAAAAGGTGATCGTTACAGTTCCCAATCCCCCTGGGAGTATTTCTGCTGTTACTTCGGAAATCATTCCTGAAAATTGTAATAAATCCAATGGAATAATTAGAATTAGTGATGTTCAGGGCGGAACTGCTCCCTATAGTTATTCACTTAATGGAACAGATTACAATTCTTCTCAGCAATTTAACCGGCTAGATTCGGGTAATTATATCATTTATATCAAAGATGCCAATGGCTGTATTTTTAATGATACTTCTTATGTTACTAGAATAACCGCGCCGGTAGATGCTGTGCACAATATCAGGGAAAGTGGTTGCATCGGTAATACTGGTGAACTTCATATTGAAAGTGTGCAAGGCGGAGTAGCTCCTTATCAATATACATTAACTGGTATTGGAAATAATAATACAGGAGATTTCACAGCGCTTTCTCCCGCGGTGTATGAACTGGTGGTTACAGACGCGGCAGGTTGTGCTATGTTGAAATCAGTAATAATTCCTCAGGCCCTCGGACCAACAAATATTGTATTTAATAATAGTAAAGATCATTGTGAGCAAGGATTAGGATTTATACAAATAATGAACATAGCCGGAGGCAAAGCTCCTTATGCCTTTTCTGTGGACAGCATAACCTTTGTAGGAGGTATAATAGATAGTTTAAAAGCTGGTAATTACAATTTGTTTGTTAAAGATGCAAATGGATGTGTTTTGAAAAAGGAAGATGTTGTTATTGAAAATATAGAGGGAATTACATCAGCAGACCTAACATTAAAACAAGCTTATTGTGGTGAAACAAAGGGTATTGTAATAATTAATGCTGTGGCGGGAGGATCAAGTCCTTATAGTTATTCAACAGATAGTACAAATTTTGTTGCATCTTCTGTGCTTTCAAATATTGAGCCTGGTATACATAATCTGTATATTAGAGACGCTTTTAACTGCGTGTATAAAAAAGATGTACAAATAAAGTATGCGCCTGCCACTCAAATACACATATCGCCCTCAGATACAACGGTTTGTTATTATGAAACAGTTCCATTGATGCTTGTAGGTGATATAGATAAGGCGGAAAGTATCCAATGGAGTGTTCCGGCACAAAGCTTGTCGTCCGTTGTAAAAGCAAATAGTAATCAGCAAGTATACGTGAGTATCATAGATAATAATAACTGCCTGATTATCGATACGAGTATTATACAAGTAAAAGCATGTAGTATGCCGGAAAAATGTGTAAATATTCCTTCAGCTTTTACACCTAATAATGATGGAAAAAATGAAACCATAGGACCTCTTGTAAATGGATGCCACATCGAAAGCCTTAGCTTTAAAATATATAATAGATTTGGAGAATTGATTTTTGAAACGAAAGAGATCGGAACAAAATGGGACGGTACTTACAAAAATATACCACAACCCTCTGGAACTTTTGCTTTTTTTTGTAGCTATGTTACTGAAGATGGTGCTTTAAGACAGCAAACGGGTTATATAACGCTTATTAGATAAAACTTCTTTTTTCCAGTGATTACTTATCTTAATCATCACAAATAATTAGTTTCAGTTGAAAGAAATATATTCTTGCAACATGCCATATCGCTACAGGGTTTTAATATTGCTATGTTCTTTAACAACACTTACATATCTCGATCGTATCTGTATTTCTCTTGTTGGTGTAAGACTAAAGGCCGACCTGCAGCTCAATAATGAACAATTTGGCTGGGTACTCGCTGCTTTTACTTTAGCATATGCGTTGTTTGAAATTCCATCGGGAATGTTAGGAGACCGCATCGGTCCGCGTGCTGTTTTTATTCGCATTGTTTTATTCTGGTCGCTATGCACAGCACTAACAGGAATGGTTAACGGGCTTATACTTTTGCTCTTGATCCGTTTTCTTTTTGGGATGGGAGAATCCGGCACTTATCCTAACGCGTTACTGGTAGTATCAAGATGGTTCCCGGCACAGGAAACCGGCCGCTCACTTACCTGGGTAGGTATCGGTTCGCAGATAGGGTCAGCTGTTGCGCCGCTCATTATTGTTCCGCTGGCGGTGCATTATGGCTGGCGGATGCCCTTTTTTGTAAATGCTTTCATTGGAGTAATATGGGTGTGGGTTTGTTATAAATGGTTCCGTGATTTTCCTGCGCAGATGAAAAATATTTCTCCCAAAGAATTACAGTTGATTGAAAGCAATCGCCGTTTTTCATCGGAACAGCATCTTGTTTCATGGAAGATTATTTTCCGCAACCGCACTTTATGGGCTTTAATGCTGATGTACTTTTGCTGCCAGTGGAGCAATTACTTTTTTGTAGCATGGATGCCGCTCTACCTGCAGGAAGGAAGACATTTTTCCGAGAACAATATGAAAATAATTACGTTTATTTTATTCTCTGTGGGCATAAGCGGCTTTCTCACAGGTGGATTTATTAGTGACTGGCTGCCAAAGAAAAAAGGATTGAAATTCGGTCGCCGTTTTGTAGGACTAACAGGATTATGTTGTTGCGGGTTGCTGATTTTTATAGCGGCTGTTGTTCCGCAAAACATGGTTTCTGTTATATGCCTTATTGCCGCTAATGGCTGTTTCGCTTTTGGCGTAATGGTATCTTATGCAGTATGTGCAGATATAGGAAGAAACAATACCGGCACCGTTACCGGCGCCATGAATTTTTTCGGGCAGATGGGTGCTTTTATTATGTCGCTTTTATTTGGAAAGATTGCCGATGCTACCAATAATTTTAACCAGCCATTGTTTTTAGTTGGCGCTGTAATGATAGCCGGCGGGTTATTGTGGCTGGTGATTGATCCTACAAAGCAATTGAAAACTGATAAACTATTACATACCTGATATCACCCAAAATAATTATTGTTTTAATAAGACAGTTTTAATCTTAATAATATTATTTCCTATCTTAATAGTTAAGGATGGTTATATTTTAATCACCGGCTTTGAGAATAGTATAGTATGTATGAGAGGTCGCTGGTATTTTTTTAAATAGAACATTATGCAGAATTGGCAAAGTTATGCTACTAAGAATGGGGTCGAATTAAAAGATATTGGTCCATGCCAGTTTTGTGGAGCTCCTGTTTCAGGGGGAGTATTTGAATGTTATAATAATACGAATCACATCGCCGAAATACTCGATTATAATAATACTTCAAATTATACCACCCGCTTTTTAAGTGTGGACGCTATGGCATTACAGCATTACGAACTTCATGGCCCATGGAATAATTATATTCATTTCTCCAGATTGGTTTTGATATTTGAGAAAGAAGTTCAATGGAATTATATGCTCACACCTTTATTGAGCAATGCTGTTAATAAGTATAAACGAGATCGAAGGACTTGTCTTTCTCCTCCATGTAGAAGTGAAAGGGGTAAAATAACCACTGCTGATCTTTTAGAAGTAACAACCGAGGAAGAGTGCAGAGAGATTGTGCGCAAATGGGCATATAGCGTTTATGAAGCTTTTTACAGCTATCGCTTAGAGGTAGATGCGATTGTGTCCGGGTTTTTAACAAAAAGATGATTTACTAATAACCATTAGTACATTTTTATCCTTGGCTTTGCGAGTTGTAATAATATTTTGTTTTCATTAATTCAAATTTCATGTCTCCTAATCATATGTTGTTTGTGTTTTTATCGGGTTTAGGTTTTATCACATGCATTGATACGATTGGCGCTTTTCTTCACGTAAGTTTAAATTCAAATATGTGTTTCTCAGCATTTTTTCATTGATTGTATATATAGGGGTAGCATATATTTTATCTAAACAATATGGGCTGCTAATTGCATTGCTTGCAAATGGTATATTGGGAATATATGATGGCACGATAGGATTTTGGTTAGCTCTTAAACTTAAAGCAAATATTGAAGATGAAAATGTTCGATCTCAAAATTTCCCAGGTATTAAAACTGCGCTTATCATGTTTTGTATTGCATGTGTTTTTGCATTTGTAGGATTTGGATTAACGAGATTGTAAAACACTTATACAATGTTTTGCAATTCTATGTTGCAAAAAAATCTTCTGAAAAACAGCTTAAGGAGGATATAGATTAATTTGTTAAACAATTATCAATTGGTAATTTCTATCTCAAATGATCACACAGGTCTCTTTTATTCGCCGGAACGGTTTACTTTTATCATCTCCAATCTGAATATTCTTCTGAGTACCTGAACCCATTACCTGCAAAAACTATAGAATTGTTGTTATGTAATACTGGTGTAAAAGCTGATGCTTTAATGTCTGGAAAATGACATTCATTATGTTATCTAAAAAAATTTCACAAGCAATAAATATAGTTTCTATGGACACAAATAAAGCCACCCAATCTTTCGAATCGGAGATCAACAAAGAATTACAAAAACGCGTAAAATCTATCAGCCGCGATTCCAGCCTGGCGCATATAATTTTATGGGTTTCCATTATTGCAAGCTTCGCTTCGGCAATTATGGTAGCCTCTGGTCAGCAAATTTTTATCAATAATATCTGGCTGGCAATAGTAGCAGGAATTCCCGGGCTTGTAGTACTCTTAGACAAAACATTTGATTTTGCCCGCAGGTCTTCATCAGGTATTATGTATAAAATAGAATTGCAGGAACTGAAGAACGATTATGATTTCGGAAAAATAAATGCATACAAGGCTGCGCAAAGACTGCAGGAAATAACCAGGAGACACGAATCCTCGTTTTTAAGGGTAGGATTTTTAGCAGGCGACAGGCAGCCTGTAATGCCAGACTACTACGCCGATGCACCAGTAAACAAAGAAAACAAAAGTGATCAGGGAGAGACAACGATTCTGGTTCAAAAAAATCACAGCAGTAATGGCGTGTCCGGCAACGGCGTAAAGCAATAATACGGGGCTAACTCACTATAAAAGCTTCTCCTGCTACAACAGGAGAAGCTTTTTTTTATATAATGTGTTTGCTGTACCGCTCATGTTTGAACCAGCCTAATTATTTCACTTTTAGTATTCCCTCGAAACGATAAGATTATCTACTTATCTTATAATAGGAGAACTTTCTGTTATATCCTGGTTGCCGCCGGGGCAGGATTGTTTTATTCTTCTACGACTATATATTTGTAGTATCCTTCTTATAGAAATTTAAATATTAGCAATATGCTAAATGAGCCGGACATTGATCTCGAGTATGACACGAGGCGGAAGCATAACCGAAACGCGAGGATTATTAAGTATTTCGGAGTGATTACCATCACGGGTTTGTTATTGATCATTCTTATCCGGTTCATAATTTCTATAACTGTTCCTGATTCTAACATCAACAATAGCGAAAATGTTGATTTTTTAATTGCTATAGGATTTACGCTGATCCCTGTGATCTGTAATTATTACGGAAAAATGCGGCTGGCTATTTTTTTTGTAAGCTGGCTGCCGCCGCTTGTTACTATAGGGTTGTATACCATGCACGGATTACGAAACGGAGGTTATTTGCTTACCTCTGAATTTACCAGCGTATATCTTTTTTTACTAAGCTTAACGGCTGTTCCCTACCTCCTGGGCACATCCAATATGAGAGACTTTGTGATTATTTTACTACTGCCTACACTGTTGATTGTTTTTTGTGATGTGGTGTTCAATTTTTTTGGTGTAAAAGAATTGGTGGGCACAGTAAAAAAAGATGTACCGGAAGTATACCGGATGCGTGCCTTTGTAGCATGTTTTTTATTGAACGGATGTTGCTTTGCTATTAAAAGAATAATTGATAAGCAGGATGCGCTTAACGAAGCCCTGATAAAAAAACTTGTAGCACAGAATGTTTTGATAAACCAGCAGGCAAAGGAAAAAATAACAGAAAGCAGAAATAAGTATCAGCAGCTTTTTGAACAGGCAACAGATGCAATTATTTTGTTTGATGCTAAAGGCAGCATTGAGCGTGTAAACCTCAGTGCAGAGAATCTTTTTGGCTATACCGTGCATGAATTCCTGACCAAAAGCCTGCGGCATCTTCAGGCTGAAAACAATGGCATAAATAGCCTTGAATTTTTTGATAATGTGCAGGAAGCAGTGATTGAAATAGAGTGCAGGAAAAGCGATGAAACAACTTTTCCTGCAGAAATAAATGGCAAAAAGTTGCCGGACAATAGTTACCAGTTGTTTATAAGAGATATTACCATCAGGAAAAATGCAGAAAACAAGCTTCGCGAAGCGGAGGGCAGATTCAGGGCATTGGTGGAACAGTCGTTAGCAGGTGTATATATTATAAGGGACAAAAAGTTTACTTATGTAAATCCGCAGTTCGCGGCAATATTCGGTTATTCCGCATCAGATATGGATAACCATGCTACGGATATACTCCATGCATTGAGCACCCAGGATGATGTGGCACATTATATGGAAGATAAATTTTCTACGGCAACCAGAGGAGCACGATATGAAATGGTAGGACATAAGAAAAATGGTCAGGCTGTGAATGTTGAAATTTTCGGATGCAGCACTATTATTAATGGAAAGCCTGCTGTTATAGGAACACTAATTGATGTAACCCAGAATAAGTTGTTGCAGAAACGGATACTTGAACAAAGAGAGCATGAGCAAAAAAAGATTATGCGGGCTATGCTGAAAGCAGAAGAGAAAGAGCGAAACAGGCTGGGCAGGGAGTTGCACGATAATGTGAACCAGATATTGACAGGCATAAAATTATCGCTCACATTTGCCAGCAGCAAAGAAAAAGATGCCAAACTGCATATCGGTAATGCTATTGAGCTTGTTGATAACGCTATTTACGAAATGAGAGCATTGACACACCGGCAGGTGATGCCATTGAGTGATGTTAATCTCCAGGAACTGATTTTGGAGATTGTGAAGAAAATACAATTGATTTCACCCGTAACGATAAACCTGGTATATGGTATAGACGATGATGCGATAAAAGATGAGCTGAAGATAAACCTGTACCGCATTATCCAGGAACAATTGAATAATATTCTGAAACACGCTGATGCCATGTTAGTGGATATTATTATAGAGATACACGGAGGAATATTGACTGTGATTATTACGGATGATGGTAAAGGGTTTGATACCGTAAAAAAGGTAAATGGTATTGGTCTTTCCAATATTATTAACCGCGTAGAATCTTTTGACGGAAAAGCGAAAATTACCAGTAGTCCGGACAATGGTTGCTCAATGGAGATACAGATTCCTGTTTAGCCTGGTAAAGGTTAATGCAATCAGGAAAAACTATACTGTTTATTTAAATACCCCTGAATACACTTTGGTGTGGTAATGAATAGTAATAAAACCGTTACTATGGAATTTATTGAATAATTTTTGCAGGTCATCTATCATGGCAGTATATCCTTCATCACCTTCTGCAGGCATATAAGAGGAAGAAAGCAACCTGCCTTTCAGTCCTTCAAAATCAAAAACCTGCTGGTTGGAAAATACTTTTAGTTCACATGTTTTCGGATAAAAGAATGCTTTTACCTGCTCATTATTAATATTACGGTGATCAACCTTTACATAGTCCTTTCCATGTGCACCAATCAGCTGGTCATACTCTTTTTCAAATGGCGAGCCTGTTAATCTCTCATTCCATACCAGTACAACAATGCCTCCCGGTTTCAGTATACGTATAAATTCCTCTTTCGTTTTGTTACGGTCAAACCAATGGAATGCCTGTCCGGCAACTATAGCATCTGCACTTTTACCTGGCAGGGTAGTAGCTTCTGCCGTGCCATCTATAGCTTTAAACTCCGGGTAATCTTTTAGTAAATGAACGGAAGCATCACGCATGGGAGCATTTGGTTCTACCCCATATACTGTATATCCTTTTTGTAAAAAGAGTTCAGATAAAATACCGGTTCCTGAACCAATATCTGCTATTATTGCGGATGCCGGGAGCGAATATTTTTCCTTCAGCCAGTTTATCACTTCTTCGGGATACCCCGGGCGGTATTTTATATAATTTTCAACGCGGTTGCTGAACCTGGTGGTACTGTCTGGTAGCATAAACCTGAATTTTTATGACAAAGTGCTGAACCAAAATTAAGCCAGGGCACGCATTATTAAAAAAATATTACCCTTAACCAGTTGATTTCCATCAGGAAATCTTCGTTGCAATACTGATGGCCGGCAACGCTTAATTATTTCTTAAACCCAATTCTTTGCCGCTTGCTAAAATCCTCCTCCTTCTGCTTTTTATCAATCAAATAATTGAGCACTTCATAAATATCTTTAAAATGCTTTTGGGTGGATTGCTCTATCTCAAACAATTTTTTGTTTAACTCCTTATATTGTAAGACAGATTCCCGTAATGCGATAAAAGCCCTCACTACTGCAATATTCATTTGTACAGCTTTTTCGCTTTTTAGCACGCTGGCCAGCATGGTAATGCCATGTTCTGTAAAGGCATTCCACCCCAACTTGAAGTCACAAATTGTGACCTCAAGTTATCCCATTCTGTTTCTGTTAACTGGAACATAAAATCTATAGGAAAACGGTCAATATTTCTTTTAACCGCCTGGTTTAAAATTTTTGTTTCTACCTGGTATAGTTCGAAAATATCAAAATCAAGTATTACGCGTTCTCCCCTGATAGTATGTATTTTTGATTGGATAACGGTGAGTTGCATGGTTGCTGTTTTGCTGGTTAATAATGTAAAACATATTCAAATTTAATAAAATATTCATAGCCTACAGGTTTTTGTAACAGGTTTTATTCAAAGGCTAAAAGCTGATTGCTGAAAGCTGACCGCCTCAAACAGGTAAATTTTAAAAAATTCTTTCCCAACTATTTGGCAATAAATAATCAGACACATACCTTTGCACTCCCAAAATCAAAAGGGTACTTTACGGTATGTCTCAAAGAATCAGAATAAAATTACAGAGCTACGATCATAACCTGGTAGATAAATCTGCTGAAAAGATCGTAAAAACTGTACGCGGTACCGGCGCGGTGGTAACAGGTCCTATTCCTTTACCTACCCAAAAGAAAATATTTACGGTATTGCGTTCACCCCACGTAAACAAAAAGAGTCGTGAACAGTTCCAGTTAGCTACACACAAGCGTTTGCTGGATATTTATACTTCCTCTTCACGCACAGTAGATGCGCTGAGTAAGTTGGATTTGCCGAGTGGTGTGGATGTTGAGATCAAAGCGTAAAAGTAAAGTCCCCGCATGTCGGGGCAAACAAAAAGAAATTAGTTCTTACTATACTCTATCTGCCAAAGCCTGTAAAAAGGAATAAAGCAGCGCTGGAACAACCGGAGAAAAACCAATAACATTGGTTCCGGTATTTTGAGAATTAAATATGAACTAGCCCTTCGAGGTTAGTTTACCACTGGTACTTCCTCTTTCGCAAGGAGAAATACGGGAAAAGGTCGGTGGCAAACGGGGATTGAAGCATGGATAATTTATATCCATCTGTCTCTTAAACTTAAAAGGGTATAAATACACAACAATGAAAGGTATTATTGGTAAAAAAATCGGGATGACCAGCATCTTCAATCCTGCCGACGGCAAGCAAACAGCCGTTACTATTATTGAAGCTGGTCCCTGCGTAGTTACGCAGGTTAAAACAAAAGAAACCGACGGTTACAGTTCTGTTCAATTAGGTTTTGGTGATAAAAACGACAAGCACACTACAAAAGCTGAGGCTGGTCATTATGCAAAATCAAATACTCCCGCTAAAAAATTCGTAAAGGAATTCCGCGATTTTTCTCTCGAAAAAAATATTGGTGAAACAGTTACACTCGACATTTTTGCTGAAGGCGATAAAGTTGATGTAGTTGGTACTACAAAAGGTAAAGGTTTCCAGGGCGTTGTAAAACGTCATGGTTTCCATGGTGTGGGTGAGCAATCACATGGTCAGCACGACCGTCAGAGAGCTCCGGGGTCAATTGGTAACTCTTCCGACGCGTCTCGTGTATTTAAAGGTATGCGCATGGCGGGCCGTATGGGCGCCGACAGGGTGAAGGTGAAAGGATTGAAGGTCGTAAAGCTTTTCCCTGAAAAGAATTACATCCTTGTGAGTGGGGCGGTTCCCGGATATAATGGTTCAATTGTTTTAATTCAAAAGTAATGTCACTGCCGGTACACGGTTAAGCTGTGTACCGGCAAAATTTTTATACAATGCAAGTAGATATTTTAAATAAGGAAGGGAAAAAAACAGGTCGTACTGCTGAGTTGCCTGATGATATTTTCGGAATTGAGCCGAATGATCATGTGATCTATCTTTCCGTTAAACAATTTTTAGCGGCACAACGCCAGGGAACGCACAAAGTGAAAACCCGTGCTGAAGTACATGGTGCAAGCCGCAAACTGCATCGTCAAAAAGGAACCGGCGGTGCCCGTAAAGGTAATATCCGTAATCCTTTATATAAAGGTGGTGGTACTGTATTTGGTCCTAAACCACACAGCTACGATATTAAACTTAACCGTAAAGTAAAAGACCTTGCAAAAATTTCTGCGCTTTCTTATAAAGCAAAAGAAAATGCAATAGTAATAGTTGAAGATTTAAAGCTTGACTCTCCTAAAACAAAAGATGCCGCAAGCATAATCAAAAATCTGAACCTGGCAGAAAAAAGAACATTGTTCGTATTGCCAGATTATAATGAGAACGTGCAGTTGAGCCTTCGCAATATTCCTACAGTATTGGGTGTATTGCTGGCAGATATCAATACTTACGACATTGTGAATAGTGATGTGTTGGTATTGACTGAAAACGCAGCAAAGATCTTTTCAGAAGAAGAAGCACAGGCAGAAGCATAAATTAAAATTTTCAAATTAGATACAGATGAAATTAGCAGAGGTTCTTATAAAACCTATTATCAGCGAAAAAAGCAACAAGCTTTCTGAAAAAAGAAATACCTATGCTTTTCGCGTAGGTCGCAAATCTAATAAGCTTGAAATTAAAAAGGCTGTCGAAGAGTTTTACGGCGTAAACGTAGTAAACGTGAACACCGTTGTAGCTCCCAGCAAAAGCAAATCAAGGTTTACAAAAGCAGGAGTGATCTCTGGTCGTAAACCAGCTTTCAAAAAAGCTTATGTAACTGTAGCAGAAGGTGAAAACATCGATCTGTACGGCAGCTTATAAGAAATTAAATTATTATAGTTAGCGAAGCTGAAAAATTCGCAAAAAAGAATAAACAATGGCAGTAAAAAAGTATAAACCGGTTACAGCAGGAACACGTTGGAGAATAGGAAATTCATACGCTGAAATTACTACCGACACTCCTGAAAAAAGCCTGCTTGAAAAGAAATCAGGTACCGGCGGACGTAACGCACAGGGTCGCCGTGCAATGAGATATATCGGCGGTGGTCATAAAAAGAAATACCGTGTAGTTGATTTTAAGAGAGAAAAGAAAGGTATTAACGCAACTGTATTATCAATAGAATACGATCCAAACCGTACAGCATTTATTGCTTTATTAAGCTATGCCGACGGAGAAAAAAGATACATCATTGCTCCGCAGGGATTACAGGTTGGCGCTACTGTAGTAAGTGGCGACAGTGTTGCTCCTGAAGTGGGAAATGCCTTGCAATTAAAAAATATGCCGCTTGGTACTAACGTGCACAATATAGAATTACAACCTGGTCAGGGTGGTAAACTGGTGCGCAGCGCCGGTTCTTCTGCACAGTTAAGCAACAAAGAAGAAAAATATGGTGTATTAAAAATGCCAAGTGGTGAGCTAAGAAAAATTTTGATCAACTGCTACGCTACAGTTGGCGTGGTAAGCAACAGCGATCATAGTTTGGAAAGAGCCGGTAAAGCAGGTGTGAATCGTTGGAAAGGTGTTCGCCCACGTACCCGTGGTGTTGCAATGAACCCTGTTGATCACCCGATGGGTGGTGGTGAAGGAAGGGCTTCAGGCGGTCACCCAAGATCAAGAACCGGTAAATATGCCAAAGGGTTAAAAACACGTAAGCATAAAGGTTCTGATAAACTGATTATCCAGCGTAAAAACGGAAAGAAGCTTACAAAATAGTGGTAGGTGATAGGTAAAGAAATAAGCAGATCAACAATTTTAAATCTCAAATTTCAAATCAGAAATATAGATTATGGCTCGTTCAATTAAAAAAGGTCCTTACGTAGCAGACTACCTTGAAAAGAAAGTACTGGCTATGAATGAGGGCAAAACAAAAAAAGGTGTTATCAAAACATGGAGCCGCCGTTCCACTATTACACCGGATTTTGTTGGAAACACTTTTGCGGTGCACAATGGCAATAAGTTTATTCCGGTATATGTAACGGAGTTTATGGTTGGTCATAAATTAGGTGAGTTTGCACCAACAAGGAACTTTAAAGGACACTCAAGCAAGAAAATAGCATAATAAACAGTTGCGGGCTGCATGTAACAATGTAACCTGTAACCAGAAACTATAAAAAATGGAAGCAGTAGCTAAACTCAGAAACTATCCTACATCCCCGCGCAAAATGCGCCTGCTGGCAGATGTTATCCGCGGCATGGATGTAGAGAAGGCTTTGGCAATATTGGAACATCATCCACAGCATTCTTCTACGCCTCTTTACAAACTAGTAAGAAGCGCAGTTAGCAACTGGGAGCAGAAGAACGAAGGTAAAAGCGCAGCTGACAGTGCATTGCTGGTAAAAACCGTTTTTGTTGACGGTGGCAGAGTATTAAAAAGAATGTTACCCGCACCACAGGGAAGAGCTTACAGGGTTCGTAAGCGCAGCAATCATGTAACAGTAATTGTTGACCAGAAATAAAAGTGAAAATATTCAAATAATAAACATGGGTCAGAAAGCAAATCCAATTGGTAACAGGTTAGGTATCATCCGTGGTTGGGAAAGCAACTGGTACGGAAACAAAAAGGATTTTTCTAAGAAACTGATTGAAGACAATAAGATCAGGACTTACCTGAACGCCCGTATCAATAAAGGCGGTATTTCAAAAATCGTAATTGAGCGTACGCTGAACAAGCTGATCGTTACCATACATACTTCAAAGCCTGGTATCATCATTGGTAAAGGTGGTGGAGAAGTTGACCATATTAAAGAAGAATTGAAAAAGCTTACCGGTAAGGAAGATGTGCAGATCAACATTCTGCAGGTTCGCCGCCCTGAGCTTGATGCAAATATCGTGGGTGATACCATTGCCCGCCAGATAGAAAACCGTATTAACTACAAACGCGCCATCAAACTGGCAATAGCTTCTGCGCTTCGTATGGGCGCTGAAGGTATAAAGATCAAAGTTAGCGGACGTTTGGGTGGCGCTGAAATTGCCCGTACAGAAGAGATCAAACAAGGACGTGTTCCATTACATACTTTCCGTATGGAAATTGACTACGCCAATGTATTTGCATTAACTGTTTACGGAAAGATTGGTATTAAAGTGTGGATATGTAAAGGTGAAGTATTAAGCAAGCGTGATCTTAATCCTAACATCATTGAAGGTAATAAAGGTGAAGCAGGTGTAGGTGAAGGCAGAAGAGAAGACAGGAGAGATGACAGAAGAGGTGGTGGAGACAGAGGAGACAGGAGAGGTGGTGACAGAAGAGGCGGAGACAGAAGGGGTGGAGACAGGAGATAAAAAAGAGGTGAAAGGTTTAGGGTGTAAGGTTAAAGAATAATATTTAAAATTTTCAAATTGTAATATAATGTTACAGCCAAAGAGAACAAAACACAGAAAAGCACAGAAAGGAAGGATCAGAGAAGTGGCTAAGCGTGGTGCAACTATATCTTTTGGTTCGTTTGCGTTAAAGGCTTTAGAGCCGATATGGCTTACCAACCGCCAGATTGAATCAGCACGTCAGGCAATGACACGTGCCATGAAACGTGAGGGTAATGTTTGGATCCGCATTTTTCCTGACAAACCAATTACACGTAAGCCGGCCGAAGTGAGAATGGGTAAAGGTAAAGGTAACCCTGAGTTCTGGGCTGCTGTGGTAGAACCAGGTCGCATCATTTTTGAAGCTGATGGAGTACCTGTTCAGGTAGCAAAAGAAGCGATGGAACTGGCTGCGGCTAAATTGCCGATCAAAACACAGTTTATCATCCGCCGTGACTATGCAGGTGCATAATATTTAATGTTCTTAATTTTCAAACAGATAAGAAATGTCAAAGAAATCTGAGTTTTTAAGTAGCCTGGGTGGATTGAATGAGGCTGATTTGCAGGCTCGCATAAAGGAAGATGAAGTGCGTCTTAAGAAATTAAAATTCGCGCATTCAACTTCTCCATTGGAAAATCCAATGAGCATTCAATTATTGCGTAGAGATATCGCGAGATTAAAAACAGAATTAAAGAAAAAAGCTAAAAGCTAATACAATGGCTGAAAGAAATTTGCGTAAAACAAAGATCGGGGTGGTTACCAGTAACAGGATGGAAAAGACTGTTACCGTAGAAATTGAAACAAAAGTAAAGCACCCTATCTACGGTAAATTCGTGAAAAAAACTACCAAATTCCATGCTCATGATGAAAAGAACGAGTGTGGCATAGGTGATACCGTAAAAATTATGGAATCCCGCCCGTTGAGTAAAACAAAACGCTGGCGCCTGGTAGAAGTAGTAGAAAAAGCGAAATAAATTATTTCTGATTTGAGATTTAAGATTTGAGATTTGATATGTTACACATTGTGGACATTTATATCGATCCAAATTTCAGATTTCAAATATCAAATTTCAAATAACAAAAAAGATGATTCAGCAAGAAAGCAGGTTAAACGTAGCAGACAACAGCGGTGCTAAAGAAGTGCTTTGTATTCGTGTGCTGGGAAACAGCGGTCAGGATTACGCAAAGATTGGCGATAAAATAGTAGTTACGGTAAAAGACGCCATTCCTGCCGGCGGTATAAAAAAAGGAACTGTTACCAAAGCGGTGATCGTTCGTACAAAAAATAAGTTACGTCGTAAAGACGGCTCTTATATCAGGTTTGATGATAACGCTGTAGTGTTGCTTAACCAGGCCGATGAGCCTCGCGGCACACGTATCTTCGGACCCGTAGCGAGAGAGCTTCGTGATAAAGGATATATGAAAATTATATCTCTTGCACCAGAAGTATTATAGAGCATTCAGCTATTAGCGTTCGGCTATTAGCGTTATGGAATATAAATTTAATCGGCTGATAGCTGAAAGCTGACAGTCAAAAGCGAAATAAAAATGAGCACAAGATTTAAACCCAAGTTTAACATTAAAAAAGGTGATTCAGTAGTGATCATTGCCGGTGATGATAAAGATGTTAAAAAACCACGTAAGGTTCTGGAAGTGTTTCCTGAAAAAGAACGTGTAGTAGTTGAAGGAGCAAATATCATTACCCGTCACACAAAGCCATCCGCGCAAAATACCAAGGGTGGTCTTGTAAAAAAAGAAGCGCCTATTCACATTAGTAATGTGAAGCTGTGGGATGCAAAAAAAGGTGAAGCTGCCAAAGTAAAGCGCACCAGGGAAACCGGCAAATTAGTTCGCGTGTCTAAAAAGTCAGGCGCAACAATCTAAAATAATTTTGGTATCCTTTACGATACCTGACGAAATTAAAAGTTGAAAAGATGAGCACTACAAAATATACTCCAAGGTTAGCCGATAAGTACAAAAAAGATGTTGTACCGGCATTGATGAAACGCTTTGCTTACAAAAGTGTAATGCAGGTTCCTGCGTTGGAAAAAATTTGTATTAACCGCGGTGTTAACGGAGCTGTAAACGATAAAAAACTGGTTGATATTGCAGTTGAAGAACTTGGTACTATCACTGGTCAGAAAGCGGTGGCAACTACATCTAAAAAAGATATATCAAACTTTAAATTACGTAAAGGAGTGCCTATTGGTGCAAGGGTAACATTGCGTGGTGTAAAAATGTATGAGTTTCTTGATCGCCTTATTGCTGCTTCACTGCCTCGTGTGCGTGATTTTAAGGGCATTAATGAAAAAGCATTTGATGGTCGTGGAAACTACACTTTAGGTATCACTGAGCAGATCATATTTCCTGAGATAGATATTGATAAAGTAAATAAGATCACGGGTCTTGATATAACCTTTGTTACTTCAGCTAACACCAACGAAGAAGCGTATGAACTGCTGAAGGAATTGGGTATGCCTTTCAGAAACACTAAAAAAGATTAATCAACATAATTATCACTCCGGTATAAAACCGGAATGACAATCAATAATCTGAATTAAAACAATATGGCAAAAGAATCAGTAAAAGCCAGACAAAGAAAAAGAGAACACCTGGTAGAACTTTATGCTGAAAAGCGTGCTGCTTTAAAAGCCGCGGGCGATTGGAAAGCGCTTGATGCGTTACCTAAAAACTCATCAAAAGTTCGTTTGAAAAACCGTTGCCAGGTATCAGGCCGCCCAAGAGGCTATATCCGTTATTTCGGATTATCAAGGGTAGCTTTTCGTGATATGGCTTTAAATGGTATAATACCAGGCGTAAAAAAGGCAAGCTGGTAAATTTCAGATTTGAAATTTCAGATTTGAAATTCGATAAATTAAATTTTCAACAGATTAATTCATAAAAATGGTAACAGATCCTATTGCAGATTTTCTCACAAGAGTGCGTAACGCCCAGATGGCTGGACATCGTATTGTGGAAATTCCCGCTTCTAATCTAAAAAAGCGTATTACAGAGATACTGTACGATCAGGGTTACATTCTGAAATATAAGTTTGAAGATGATAACAAACAGGGCGTGATCAAGATCGCGTTGAAATATGATGCCCAGACAAAACAACCTGCTATCAGGTCTTTGGAAAGGATCAGCCGCCCGGGTTTACGTCAGTATTCAAAACCTGCAGAATTTAAAAGAGTGATGAATGGCTTGGGTATTGCTATAGTGAGCACTTCTAAAGGTGTGATGACGGATAAGCAGGCGAAATTACAGAATGTAGGTGGCGAGGTACTTTGCTATATTTCTTAATTAAGAAAGAAAAGGGCTGATCGATAATTTAAGCTCTCTATACGGAGCTGAACACCTTCAGCCGGTAACAATAAATATCAAATTTTAAATTTCAAATTATTATGTCTCGTATAGGTAAACAACCGGTTACAGTTCCTTCAGGAGTTACTGTTACAGTAGGAAGCGATAACGTGATCACTGTTAAAGGTCCTAAAGGTGAATTAAAGCAGGCAATAGACCGCGATATTAAAGTAGAAGTGAAAGATGGCGAAGTGAATTTCACACGCCCTACTGACCAGATCAGGCATCGTGCATTGCATGGTTTGTATCGTGCATTAACAGCAAACCTGGTTAAAGGTGTAACTGATGGTTATAAAAAGCAGTTAGAGCTGGTGGGTGTGGGTTTTAAAGCTTCTAACCAGGGTAATATGCTTGATCTTACTTTGGGATATTCTCACAATATTATGTTTGAAGTGCCTAAAGAATTGAAAGTAGCTACTGCCCAGGAAAAAGGTCAGAACCCAACTATTACACTGGAAGGAACAGATAAACAATTGCTTGGCCAGGTGGCGGCAAAATTACGTAGTCTTCGTAAGCCTGAGCCATACAAAGGTAAAGGTGTTAAATACGCTGGTGAGCAGCTCCGTCGTAAAGCTGGTAAAGCTGCTGGTAAATAATTTTAATATTACTTCCGGCAGAATCGGAAGGAAAAATAAAGAAACATGGACGCAAAAGTTATCAGGAGACAAAAGATCAGGTACAACATCCGCAAAACAGTATCTGGTACGGCGCAAAGGCCGAGATTATCAATATTCAGAAGCAATACTGATATATATGCCCAGCTTATCAATGATGAGAAAGGCGAAACTATTTTGTCTGCTTCAACAAAAGATAAAGATATTAAAGCACAAAAAGCTCCTAAGGTAGAGTTGAGCGGTTTGGTTGGTAAGGCAATAGCTGCAAAAGCAATAGCTGCCGGTATTACAACCGTAGTATTTGATCGTGGCGGTTACCTGTATCATGGTCGTATTAAAGCTGTGGCAGAAGGTGCACGTGAAGGTGGATTAACACTCTAATGCTGGAGATAACAAATCATAAATACCAATAACAAGTATTATAATGTCAAAAGTAAATTTAAACAAGGTAAAAGCCGGTGAAATAGAGTTTAAGGAAAAAGTGGTTGCGATTAACCGTGTGGTAAAAACAACCAAGGGCGGGCGTGCTTTCAGCTTTTCTGCATTGGTAGTTGTAGGTAACGAGAACGGAGTGGTTGGTCATGGTTTGGGAAAGGCTAAAGAAGTTCAGCAGGCTATTTCAAAAGGCATTGATGATGCCAAGAAAAACCTGATAAAAGTGCCTGTAATGAAAGGAACTATTCCTCACGATCAGTGGGCAAAAGAAGGTGCTGCTAAAGTGCTTATCAAACCAGCCGCCCATGGTACCGGTGTGATAGCCGGAGGAAGCATGCGTGCTGTTTTGGAAAGCGCCGGTATTACAGACGTTTTGGCTAAATCTCTTGGTTCTGCTAATCCTCACAACGTGGTAAAAGCAACTTTTAAGGCATTGGGCTTGTTGCGCGAACCGGTTGTTGTTTCAAAAGAAAGAAGGATAGCTCTTAAAAAAGTATTTAACGGATAACATCATGGCAAAGATTAAAATAACACAGGTAAAAAGCGTAATTGACAGGTCTGAGCGTCAGAAAAAAACAATTGAAGCGCTTGGTCTGAAAAAATTAAACGCAACTGTAGAAGTTGAAGCTACTCCCCAGATACTCGGTATGGTTACAAAAGTTAATCACCTGGTTAAGGTTGAGGAAGTGAAGTAATTTGAAATTTGAAATTTCAAATCTGGAATTTTTAATTATTAAAGCGAGCCCGAAGTTTTCCGGGCGTTGAGTAAAAAAAGATAAACAATGAAACTGCATCAGTTAAGACCCGCAAAAGGAGCAACTCATAAAGAAAAACGTCTTGGTCGTGGTGAAGCATCAGGCCATGGCGGTACATCTACAAAAGGTAACAAAGGTCAGCAATCAAGAACAGGTTATAAGTCTAAAATGGCGCACGAAGGTGGTCAGATGCCTATTCAGCGTCGTTTACCCAAGCGAGGTTTCAAAAACCCGCATCGTGTTGAATACGCAGTATTCAACCTTGGTCAGATTGAACAATTGTCACAAAAATATAATTTACAGGAAGTTTCTGCTGAAACACTGTATGTAAACGGGCTGATCAAAAGCGCCGATATTGTGAAGATTCTTGGCAATGGTGAATTAAAAGCCAAACTTACTTTCAAAGTAAACGCTGTAAGCGAAAAAGCAAAATCTGCTATTGAAGCTGCCGGCGGAAGTATTGAGTTAGTAAAGTAATTTTCCTTACCTTGCGTAACGCATTTAACGTGCGTTACTTTCATTTTGGGCCAAACTAAAATACACTATTCGTGAAGAAATTCATTCAGACACTGAAGAATATCTGGACTATTGAAGAACTGAGGAGCAAGATACTTGTAACACTATTGCTTATATTTATCTATCGCTTAGGTGCTCATATTGTATTACCAGGTATCGACCCTAATAAGCTTAATACTTTCTCACAAAATTCTCAAAAAGGTCTTTTAGGCCTGTTTGATACTTTTGCAGGTGGTGCATTTTCCAATGCATCTATTCTTGCATTAGGTATCATGCCATATATCTCCGCTTCTATCTTTATGCAGTTGATGACCATCCTGGTTCCATCTATGCAAAAAATACAGAAAGAAGGTGATAGTGGCAGAAAGAAGATCAATCAATGGACCAGGTATCTTACCGCTTTGGTAACCTTATTACAGGCAGGTACTTTTGTAGCATATCTTACCAATCAAAACAGGGATGCGCTTATTCCGGCATACCAGCCTTATTTCTGGATATCAACTGTAATTATTCTTACTGCAGGCACATTATTCGTAATGTGGCTGGGTGAAAAAATTCAGGATAAAGGTCTGGGTAACGGTACTTCTATCATCATAATGGTGGGAATTCTTGCCCGCCTTCCACAATCTTTTATGCAGGAGTTTGCTGCAAAAAATGTTAGAGGCGGTGGGGGTTTGATCTTCTTCCTGATTGAAATAGCTGTATTGATCGCTATCATTCTTGGCCTGATCATATTGGTGCAGGGAGTAAGAAAAATACCTGTAAACTATGCAAAGCAAATTGTTGGTAACAGGCAATTTACCGGTGCAAGGCAGTTTCTCCCTTTAAAAGTGAATGCGGCAGGTGTAATGCCGATCATCTTTGCACAGGCGATCATGTTCTTGCCAACATTGTTTTCGTTCACTTCTCTTGAATCAGGACAGGGTATTGCAAGAATATTTTCAGACCACAGTAACGTGTGGTATATGATCATATATGCGGTAATGGTAATTGCATTTACCTTCTTATATACAGCGTTAATATTTAACCCCAAGCAAATTTCAGACAGTCTCAAACAAAGCAATGGCTTTATTCCGGGTGTTAAGCCCGGTCAGCCAACAACTGATTATATTGGCCAGATAATGGACCGTATAACATTGCCTGGCGCCGTATTTCTTGCAGTGGTAGGTATATTACCGGGGCTTGCTCAAAGGGCAGGTGTTACACCACAGTTCTCCACATTTTTTGGTGGTACATCGCTGCTGATCATGGTTGGTGTTATACTTGATACATTACAACAAATAGAAACGCATCTGCTCATGCGTCAATATGATGGATTGATGAAAAGCGGACGTATACAGGGAAGACAAACTTCTTCTCCTGTTTCCTTATAACGATATCATGGTTTATTATAAAACGAATGAAGAGATCGAGCTGATCCGGAAAAGTAGTTTATTAGTTAGTGCCACCTTAGCTGAGGTGGCAAAATTTTTAAAGCCCGGCATCACTACATTGCAGGTAGATGCAATGGCAGAGAAATTTATCCGGGATAATGGCGCAGTGCCTTCTTTTAAAAATTATAAAGGCTTTCCTTTCACAAGTTGCATTTCCGTTAACGATGCCGTAGTGCATGGATTTCCTAATAATGTTGAATTAAAGGATGGGGATATTGTTTCGGTTGACCTGGGTGTGTTCATGAACGGTTATCACGGTGATAGTGCCTATACATTTGCGTTAGGTGCTATTCCCGACGATGTGAAAAAGTTACTGCGTGTTACCAAAGAATCATTATATAAAGGAGTAGAAAAAGCTATAGCCGGCAACAGGATTGGTGATATTGCTTTTGCTGTGCAGGAGTATACAGAGCGCCAGTATGGCTATGGCGTTGTAAGAGAGCTTGTGGGGCATGGTTTGGGCAGGCATTTGCACGAAGATCCGCAGGTGCCGAATTTTGGAAAAAGAGGTACCGGTTTAAAAATGAAAGAAGGATTGGTCATTGCGATTGAACCCATGATCAACCTGGGAAAGAAAGACGTATATTATGATACCGACGGCTGGACGGTGAGAACAAAAGACGGTAAGCCTGCCGCGCATTACGAACATAATGTTTGCGTAAAGAAGAATAAGCCTGATTTACTTTCATCATTTGCAGAAATAGAAGCGAATGAAAAGGCGAACAGTAATCTGGATTCGTCGTATTAAAAGCCTTTCTGTTTTGCAGTGTATATATTTTTTTCTTTGGGCAGGTGCAGGACTTTTACTTAAGCCTCTTCAATCCCTCCGCCGCGCCACTCAGGCTCTTATCTAACCCAAGCGCTTTTTGATAATAAGCAATTGCTTCCTCTTTATTCCCCAACGCCTCTTCACATCTGCCTGCATTATAATAGCCTTCGGCAAAAGTATTGCTCACCTGTATGGACTGTTCAAATACATCCAGTGCAGCTTTATAGTCTTTTGAATCATACAACAACAATCCTTTCTCCACATACGCATCCAAAAAGGTATAATCATTCTTTATACACTCATCAAAGCTTGCAAGCGCTTTAGCCTTGTCATTAATATTAGAGTAATATAAACCCTGGATAAATCTCGCCTCGGATTTTAATTTAGGGTCAGGCGTAAGTTGAATTACTTTATTCGTAGCAGTGATCGCATTACTGTCAGACCGCACTGCATATACCGAAGCAATATCCAGCAGCGGCTCCATGAACATCGGCTCTTTTTGCACGGCTGTTTGCAGGGAAGTAATAGCAGCAGTTGTATCACCCTTATTCAACTGGATAGCGCCGCGCCTGTACCAGAAAACAGCGTTGGCACTATCTTCCTTTAGCAAAGTATCATTCTGGGCTATCGCTTCAGCAAATAAATTATTTTTCAGCAGCTCATTCATCAACTGGTAGCGCAATCCCACAGAATCCGGGCGCGCAGCTACCTGCTTTTCCAGTAATATTAATTCCGCAGTTTTACCTGAAGCATTTGAGGGTTTATCAGCATTGCCATTACAAGAAAAAAGCAATACTGTTATAGTTGTAACAATTCCGGGTATATAATATTTAGCCATAATCTTATTAATTGAATTGCGCCGCCCTTAAGGGCGGCGCAATTGTGATTCGCAAACCTATGAATAGGGAAGCCATTAATGGCTTCCCTATTCATAGGTTTGCCTCTGTCTATATATGCTGCTCTTCATATTGCATATATTTTTCAATAGCCTCATCATATTTCTCCTTCCATTCCCCAATATCACCCCATGATGCACCGTCAACCATCACCTCACCATCCGTAACCTCACCCACTTTAGCAAATGGCACACCGCTTTCCTTCACTATCTTTTCAAACGCAGTAATGTTATCCGCACTCACGCTTACCGCTACACGGCTTTGCGATTCTCCAAACCAGAAAGCATCCGGCCTTACTTTAGTTGAAGTAGTTGCTTTAAATCCTAAATCATTATTAAACCCGCTTTCACAAAGCGTAACAAACAAACCACCCTCGCTCAGGTCATGCGCGGAAGCAATGGCTTTGCTGCCGATCAGCTTACTAACGGTCTGCTGTAAACGATATTCCTCTTCCAGGTCAAAATGCGGCACAGGAGAATATTCCACCTTGTGCAGCTTGTGTATATATTCACTCGAATTGATATCATCATTCACCTCACCCAGTAAATAAATAGCATCGCCCGCCTGCTTGAAATCAAGCGTCATTTTCCCGTCAATATCTTCCAGCAAACCTACCATACCTATTGTAGGTGTAGGATATACCGCACCGCCGGGATGCTGGTTATAAAAGCTCACATTACCACCCGTAACAGGCGTATCGAATTTCTTACAAGCCTCGCCCATGCCCTTAATAGCATATACAAACTGGTAATACACTTCCGGGTCGTAAGGATTACCAAAGTTCAGGCAGTTGGTCACACCCAGCGGCACACCACCACTAACCACAATATTCCTTGCCGCTTCACTCACTGCTATCATACAACCCACAAACGGGTCAGCAAATACATAGCGACTGTTACAGTCAACCGTAACCGCCAAACCCTTTTTCGTGCCCTTCACTTTCACGATCTGCGCATCACTTGGCGCATTGGTTGATGTATTGCCCGTGCCCACCATGCTGTCGTACTGTGTATATATCCAGCGCTTGGACGCTATATTAGGGATAGTGATTATTTTCTCCGCCACCGCTTTCAGGTCCTTCGGAACAGGTATGCTTGCCGGGTCAAACTTTTTGATCTCCGCGAAATATTTCGGCTCCCTGTATTCCCTTTCATACACCGGTGCGCCGCCGCCCAACACCAGGCTCTCTGCAGGCAGTTCCGCTTCCAGCTCACCATGCATATAAAACTGCAGCATGCCGCCATCCGTTACTTCACCGATCTGCGAGCAGGGCAGATCCCATTTTTCAAATACTTCCAGCACTTCTTTTTCGCGACCCTTTTTCACGATCATCAGCATCCGCTCCTGGCTTTCACTCAACAGCAGTTCCCACGCTTTCATATTCGCCTGGCGCATCGGCACTTTATCCAGGTCAATGCGCATACCCACCCCGCCCTTGGCGCTGGTTTCCGCGGTAGAACATATAATACCCGCGGCGCCCATATCCTGCATACCCACCAATGCACCTTTCGGTATCAGTTCTAAACAAGCTTCCAGCAATTTTTTCTCCTGGAAGGGGTCGCCCACCTGCACCGCAGGCAGGTCTTCCACGCTGCTTTCCGTAATATCTGCCGACGCAAATGCCGCGCCGCCCATACCATCCTTGCCCGTTGCGGAACCCACAATAAATACCGGGTTGCCTTTGCCTTCAGCGGTAGCGCTCACGGTTTGTCCCGCTTTAACCACCCCCACGCTCATGGCGTTCACCAGCGGGTTGGTATGATAGCAGTCCTCAAAATAAATCTCGCCGCCCACGGTAGGCACGCCAAAGCAGTTGCCATAATGACCAATGCCATGCACAATACCATTCATCAGGTGCTGCGTTTTTTCTTCGCTGAGGTTGCCGAAGCGCAGCGAATTCAGCGCCGCTATCGGGCGTGCGCCCATCGTAAAAATATCGCGGTGAATACCCCCCACGCCGGTTGCCGCACCCTGGAAAGGCTCAATGGCAGAAGGGTGGTTATGGCTTTCAATTTTAAACACCACGCCCCAGCCGTCGCCGATATCGGCAAGCCCCGCGTTTTCCTCGCCGGCTTTCACCAGCAGCTTCGCGCCCTCGCGGGGAAGCGTTTTCAGCCACTTAATAGAATTTTTATAGCTGCAATGCTCGCTCCACATTACGGAGTAGGCGCTCAACTCCGTAAAATTTGGTGTGCGGCCTAATATCTTTTTTATCATCTCGAATTCATCGGGGCGAAGTCCCAGTTTCTGGGCTATTTCAACTGTTGTTTCCATGTATCGTTGTATAAGTATAGGAAGGCGCAAAACTACGAAAACGGACTGGGATATAGACTGCGATAATGGGATGTTTATAAAAACCTATAAGGTTTGCAGCGCGGCAATTTAGCCCGGCAAACCTTATAGGTTTAACAGCTTTCGGGAATAAATGTGTAAACCAAGGAGATTTTATGGGCCGGGCTGTGGTGCTACTATCATCGTCTGTTGCGTCGCACACTTCAGGGTTCATGGCTCTGTTGGGCATTGGGCAAGGGCGTTTAGGAAATTCAATCTCTTCGCCGTGGTTCGTGTTTCGCAAATCACATTTAGCCTCAAAAACATTTTTCCTTAATTATTTATTAAAGTAATACACTTTGTTAAGTCTTGTGAGACACGAGCCTTGGCGGAGAAATTAAATACTTTTGTTTAGAAACATGCATTATTTTCCATAATCTTGGCATAATATTTTTTGTAAAATGAAAATTCCGTATTTAAAGAAGAATGGTAAATACTCTTTTTTTGATAGTGTATCATCTAAAATCAATGGATACAGTGAATATGAGTATTTAGATTTTTTTCAGGAAGGGTTTGCAAGAGGTAAGCAAAAGAATAAATGGTTTTATGTTGACGTAAACGGGCTTGAATTAAACTTAAAGCATAATTACTCGGAAATTGACCCGTTTCAGGATGGAATCGCTGCTGTTAGAAGAGATAATCAATGGAGGTTTATAAACAAACATGGAATAGAGATTACCCTTTATGGTTATGAAGAATATAATAAGTTAACTGAGGGATTTGTTAAAGTGATGATAGCTGGAGAATATGGATATGATATGGAAAAGTTACTTTATGGAGACAAGGATGATAATTTATTTGTTTCAAAATATTATTCCGGATTAATTGACATTACAGGGTTCCAAATTGTCGAACCATCTCGTTACATTTCATCGATAGAGGTGCAGGATGATTTCATATTAATTGGAGGAGAAAATCATTATGAAGGAATAGGATTCAACGGAGAAAAATTATTTTCAACTTCTCAGTATAGTTTTATTAGTTCGTTTTATAAAGATCGAGCAATAGCGATTACAAGAAAGCACAGAGATATTTTTCTTATTGATAGAAAATTAAATAAATTAAAAATTCTTTCTAACATGAATGAAGGAGATTTAGGTCATACATTGACTATTGATTATAAAAATATAAGTGGATTTCTTAATGATTTTTACGCATTTAAAAAAAATAATAAATGGGGTTTCATAAATTTAGAAGGAGAAGAAGTTTCAGAATTTAAATATGACGATATAATTGGATTTTTAAATCCTGAATTTGCTGTTGTTGGAAAAATGATATATGGGAATATGAGATACGCACTTTTGAGTAGAGATTTTAAAGAATTGACCCCCTTTATATATAGCAGTATACGTTCTTATCGTGAAGGAGCAAGTGTGGAATTAAATAGTGTTTGGGGCTTTATTGACCAATATGGAATTGAGATTATACATCCTCAGTTTACGCGAATTAAAAATTGTGTCGACGGCTTTTTATCTGTTAGTGTTGGCGATTATAAATATGGCGAATATTATGGAAAGTACGGATTCTATAATGTAAATGGCCAGAAGGTATGTCCACTTATTTATGACTGGGTAGGAGATTTTGTATTTGGATACGCGGAAGTCAATTTTGGCAATAAGTATGGCTTTATAGATAGTAAAGGGGACGAAGTTGTAACTGTTAAATATGACTCCATTTTAGAGAGGACAAATAAATTAAG
Source organism: Agriterribacter sp. (assembly GCA_047601125.1). Lineage (GTDB taxonomy): Bacteria > Bacteroidota > Bacteroidia > Chitinophagales > Chitinophagaceae > Agriterribacter. The sequence goes on from JASGJY010000001.1 coordinate 696,315, forward strand.
TTTTGTTGAACGAGATGGGAAAAGGTTTGTAATAGATTACTCTGGAGTAGAATATTTGGAAAAAGATAATTAATTGATAGTTTTTCCTTCGCTGTGGTTCGTGTCTCGCTTTCGCCGTGGTTCGTGTCTCACGAAACACCTCTTCTGACTATAAACAAATTTGACCACCATTTTTAAGGCTCGTGAGACACGAATTACTGCGGCTGGAAGCGCATATTCGGCAAGAGAGGTAGTCTCTTAATACTGAATAAGCGAGGTCTTTATATTTAGTTGAAAGCTTTTGAATGATTACCAAAACTTTGAAACTAGTTCTAGTATTTTGTCCCTATCGAAGAATAAGATAGATCCCGTTAAACCTTTAGGAGTTTTATGTAGTATTTTATGCTTTGCATTCTCAGAAAAATAGCCACTACAGGCAATTATTAAAATGGAAATATATTGCTCAGATTTTGATTCGATTGGATTATACGGTAACTTGAAAGCATCTTCAATTTGCCCAATAATCTTATCAATTTCTGAATTTATTTTGCCGCTAATGTTTCCAGCTTTAACCTGAACTCCATAATAATAGACTCCACCAAATAAATTTGTTTCAGTAAAAACTATATCCCTTCCAAATTCATTAACTCCATGATTAAATTTAATGTTATGAAATTTCATCTTTCGAAATAAGGGAAGAAGAACTTTATTTGTAAAGGCTAATTCATTTGTTTCATAATATTGCTTCCAAGTGAATCCATTAATTGTTAGCTTAGCATTATTGATAATTTTTTTAAGTCTACTTTTTATTTTTATTAATTCTTCCTGAAATATATTATCAGAGGAAAATGAATACTTGAAACATAGAATCATATTGTTCAAATCTTCTGGATAACCACTGTAATTCAAACTATTATTATTCTCATCAATTCTAAAATTTTCGCTTTTTTCTATCTGTTCCATTATAGATTTAAGATATTGGTGAGGTAAAACTTTATACTTGTTTAATATGTCACAGGCAAAAATTGAGAAATTGAACTCAATATTTTTCGAGATTGTCAGACTGAAAAGGCAGATGTTAAGTTCCGAAAGTATATCGGTGTCATAGAGAACTAAACTTATAGGACTGAGTGCTTTCGATTTTTTAAGATTATATATAGTCTCTTTGTCTATTACTTCTGGATTTTCAAAGTGGTATGCCCCTCGCCTATCTTGAATACCTTTATAAGCTATTATTCTATTGTTATACAATAGCTTATAATAATGCCTGTTTTCTTTCTTATATTTTTTTAATTCCATTTTGAAGCTGACTATTTGTAATATTTATTTAGATTAAGTTCTATAGTCATGCTAAAACAATCATGAAATACAACTCCTGCTCTGACAGCAGACAGATGCGAGGGTCTCGTTTGTGTAATGGAGGCGCAAGTTGATAATAAAGAATAGCAGTAGTTTTATTCCTGATCTATTTCCTCTCCATCAATCTTTCTAGCTTTACCATCATCTCATCCTTTTCTTTCAACATACGCTCCAACAAAGCAATTTTTTCCTCGTGTAATTTTTTAATTTCCTGAATAGGATTAACATTGAATGTAGCAGAATGACCAGCAAAGTAAGCAGATTCATTAAAGGTATTGGCGACAATGTTGTTGATGCCCTGTTCATCATCAAAATTCTGGAAAGCCTCCACCGGTATTTTCAGGACGGTGGAGATCTGTTGTAGCAGGGCAGGCTCAATCGTTTCCTTCTGTTCCAGCAAGGAGATTTTCTTTTGGTTCCAGTCATCACCCAGTTCCAGAGCAAGGCCTTCCTGCTTTATGCCCAGCATCTCGCGAAAGCGTTTTACATTGCGGCCTTCGTGTATTTTCTTGTCCGTATTAGTTGGTATTTGCATGGGTCAAATTTAAATTTTTCTAACATAAAACAGCCTGGATAAAAATAAGTAAAATATCCTGTACCGGTATCTAAAATATTCATTGTACAAGTTATATACGCAAAAACACCCACGTTGCTTTGTGGTAACAAAACAGAAATGACTTATGCAAGCACTAAAATCATGTAACACCGAGCCTGTAAGGCGCATTACCGTGTGCACTAAAACTTCCAGCCGTTCTACAGGACAGCGAGCTGTTCAATTTCCTACACTAAGCTTATATGGCAAATGGCTGCAAGACACCGGTTTTGAAATAGGTCATGTGGTAGATATAATTTGTGAACAAGGTAAGCTTACTATTACCATAGCCAAAGAACAACGGTACAAAGAGCTGAAAAAACTGTTTCAAAAAGAAAGAATTGAGGTTGTATAGGCGAATATATTTTGCTAAGTAGAAGATAGAAATAGTTGGAATCGGTCTGCTATTTTAGAACAAGACAGTCTGTCTTTCCCCCGCCATAGTTTCGCTCACGAACCATTACCAAAGTATTTTGTAAATGGAATGAGTTATGCATTACCATGAAAAACACCGGAGGTCGTATATCCGCATTGGTAAAATATATTTTCATCCAGTTACCATCAATAGACGGATGCAATTATTGATGAACGACCAATACAAAGATATTATAATTAGCTCTTGAGATTCAAGGGTTGTGAGGCTATTGGGCGATCTACTGATAAATATGTATTAAAAATAAAATTTATTAAATTTACAGTATCAAAAAAGAAAAAAAATGGCAACAGTTTATGATATACGCAAAGGTTTGATAGATAAGATTCTTACTATCCAAAACAAAGAATTTTTGCAGGCGCTTGACCAGTTGATAACTTCAAGTAACTCGGTGGCAGATATTGTAGAAACAACACCTGAACAAAAGCTGATGCTGGAAATGAGCGAAGATGACATTAAAAACGGAAGGCTGATTTCGCAAGAAGCAATGAATAAAAGAAACCTCGAATGGCTAAACGAAATGTAGTTTGGACAAAAACAGCCGATATTCAATTCTCAGGGATTTTGGAGTATTGGGTTAAGCGAAACAAATCCAATGCATATTCCAGGAAGCTTGTTCGCCTGGTTTCAGAAAAAGCCGAACAGATTGCAAAAAATCCCTACATCTGCAAGCCGTCAGATTTTGCAGACACCCGGGTTGCCTCGTTAAAACATTTCAGTATTTATTATAAAGTTACAGACACTCAAATAATAATCTCTGCATTCTGGGACAATCGGCAAGACCCTAAAAAACTTTTGGAGATTTTACAAAATTAGGCAGACTTTAGCCTGGTGCGGCTTCCGCCGTGGTTCGGATCTCACAAATCATATCTTATCTTCTGGTTATAAACAAATGTACCCGTCTTAAGTCTCATGAGGCACGAGCCCTGGGGTAGATGTTGAAACCTTTCTGCCGTAGTTGTTCTCTCATAAATCACTATCGCAACAAACAAAAATCCAAACAATTTTGTAAATGAGGTAAGTTATGCATTACCGGGAAGAATACCGGAAGTTGTATATCCGCACTGGTGAGATATATTTTCTGATGTCTGTTGGTTCCTTCATTTCGACCAAACCAACACGAGTACTATAGCCCAATGTAACTTTTGCGAGGGAGAAACCTGCTTGGCTTTGGTAATAATGCTCATCTGTTGCACTACTGCCGGGCAGATTTCTCTCCCGCCGCAAGATACCTTTAATTCATTACAACCAGCGGCGGGATCGAAATGACGATGCGTGTGCCGTCATATCGAACGAGCAACACGGAGATTGTGGTATAATCGCCTTTCCGCGAGGGAGATATCTGCCGGGCTTTGGTAATAATGCTCATCTGTTGCACTACTGCCGGGCAGATTTCTCTCCCGCCGCAAGATGCTTTTAATTCATTACAACCAGCGGCGGGATCGAAATGACGGCGAGAGTGTTTGTATTTTACCGCTAACACTAAGGTAAAGGTAGTAATTTTTTGACCACACGGTCATTATGTTACCATACCTATGGGAAACGGAATCTCAATTCCCTCATCAACTTTCTTTTATTATAATACCTTTAAGTAACTGATAATGACCTGCTATTCTTTACACATTTACCCACATGCGTTGTGAGTTGTGGTATAATAACCACGATGGGAAGTTTCAGTATCTACCGCCAGGGCTCGTGACTCACAAGACTTAAAGCGGTGATCACATTTGTTTATAGTCAAAAGAGAAGAGGTGGTTACCAGAGACAAGAACCACTGCGGAGTTCGTGCATTTATATAAACCCTAATTTGGCCACCAGGGATCAACATTTTTGATCCGGAAACTCCCCTGTATTGTAACGGTGTCCAGCGGAACAGAATCAGGACAACAACCCTTTAGCTTAGCAAACTTTCCCGCAAAATCTCCCTGGATTATTTTCCCATAGTCACCAAAGCTGTAAAGCTTTACCATCCTGTTGTATTGATCGGTAGCCTGGTACCATATAATATCTCTGATACTTGTTATACTTCTATCGTCATCACTTATAGAAATAAGAGTAGCTGAGTCCGGTAAATTCACCGGGTCAAATACTTTAATAAGTAGCTCTAACCCCTCTTTATTTCGGGCGCCGAAAGTAGTATCTCCTTTGAAAATTGCTAAGGGAACCGAATTGTCTCCGAATCCCTCGTCAGATTCAACACCTCCTCCAAAAACCGTACTGGAGGACAACTGTTCAACGCCGTCAATGAAGATCTTTACAAAAGGGGGTAAGGCAACACCGCAGGCTTCCAGCGTTCCCACTTCAGTTTCGGTACCTGTTAATTGCATTGATACCGGACTGCCTCTCTGCATCGTTCCTTCATCAATAGCCAAAAGCTGAACAATGTTGCCGGAATTACAATTAAGAAAAGTGGCACTAAAGTCTCCGTCATGTACTGCCGTAAATTCAAAATGATTTTCATCCAATATTATCTGCACTGTGCCGGACGTCAGTGGATAGCCGTTGCAATCAATCACTTTTCCGGAAATGGTTTGAAGAGAAATTTCTCCGGAGCTTAATTGTATAGTGCCAAGATCGGCATCTGACGATAGCGTTCCCAGATCTTTACTAAAAACTACTTTGCCACAGTTGTCGAATACCTCCATAAGAAGCGGCTGATCCCTGGGTACAAACCCGTCTACATAGCCCAGATTATCAGTAAAGTCGTACGCCGAGATGCCGTTCAAACCTGTAATTTTTGTTTTTGCTCCCGAAACCGGTTTGTTTTCGCGGTTAACAACTTTCAGGTTAAGCTTTATAAATTCTGAAGGTTCATCAACGTTCCAGAAGCTGAAATGGCTGACCATCCCGACGTATTTTGTACCCTGCCTGTCGGCTTTACCCTCCTCCTTCCACATTCCGGAATTTTCATCAAAAAACCACAATGGAATTTCTGACGGGGCAGAAGCAATTAATGCCACTGGTACAGGGAACTCAAGCTTTGCCTGATAACCATTCCTGATCTTCAACAGCTTATCCGAGGATGATCTCAGCTCTACAGCTATCATCCCAAAGCTTTTTAATAACCTTTGCTGCGAAGCCGCATTAAGTCCTCTTAAATCTCCGGGCATCTGTTCGCTAAAGTTTGTGTGCGTAGGATCTATATAAGCTGCAGACACCGTCACCTTTCCTGCATAATTTTTATTCTCACTATCAGAAATTCCATTGGCGGGCAGATCAATCACTACTCCGTTCGATAAGCTTATCCGACCACCATCTACGCCATTTACTGTTCCGGCTATTGTAGATTCCAATAGTTGAATTTTGAGATAGTTGTTACTTCCTGATCTCGGAAGAAATGTTCTGCTACCATTAAAATATCCGGTCTTTTTAACTGATACAAACGCCTCATTTGTATTAAAAGAAGACTGACTAAAGTGGAAATACCCGTTTATGTCTGACATAACAGACTTGTTTCCAAAAGAGACCATAGCCCCTTGCACAGGTACATTTTTTTGATCTGTTACCTGTCCTGCAACACCTGCTGTTTTCCAGATGACCGAAGCTGTATAAGGTATATTGTTATCAATATGCTGCTCCTGTTCATGTTTACTACACGCCGCAATAAATAGTATGATAAAAAGTGTAAATAGTCCCGGGGTTGATTTCATACAAAACATAGTATGCGCTAAAATAAACAAATGTTCCTATGCTTTTGTCTTCCATTTCATCTATATTTTTAAATAGAACCACCGTCATATCCAACGAGCAACACGGAGATCGTCGTATAATCGTTTTCCGCGAGCGAGATACCAGCCTGCGGCAGGCAGGTCTGCCAGGCTTTGGCACTAATGTTCATCTTTCGCACTACTGCCTAACAGATTTACCTTCGGTGAGAAAAGTTCTCTCCCGCCGCAATAGTCGTTTAATTCATTACAACCCGGAGGCGGGATCGAAATGACGATGCGTGTGCCGTCATATCGAACGAGCAACACGAGGATTGTGGTATAATCGCTTTTCCGCGAGTGAGATACCAGCCTGCGGCAGGCAGGTCTGTTGGGCTTTGGTACTAATGCTCAACTTTTGTCCTACCTTTTAAGTAGCTGATAACACCCTGCCCTTCTTTACACATTCCCCTACATGCGTTACCTCCCTTACATCCACCAGGTGCGCGGCTTCTACCAGCTTTATCAAATGGGTGCAGACTGTTAGCGGGGCTTTTATAGAAGTGGTATCACTGCAAAATGCATTTTCCACTACCTGATCCCAGCATTGCAGCCAGCTATTGAGCGACCGGTAGCTGAAAAACTGTTGAAATACCCGGCAGGGATCACTATATTCTTTTTCAGACATGTAGCGCGGAAGCTCCTCCCACACATCGGCACTGGTATAATGGCTGCAATAGTATTTTTTATTAAAGAGCTCTTCTTTTTTAATGGTAACCGTGCTGTGTTTTTTATGCCTCAAAACATGGGCGGCTTTTATAAGTGAGCGGATAAGCTTGCTGTATAAAAGTATATCAGCAGGCGAATCTCCTTTGTACACACCTGCTCCGCTGGCGTGGCACACCAGCTTTTTGATGAGCCCGCGAAAGTGGTGCACATGGGCTTCGGCAAAGAAGTGGGCGATTACCTGGTAAGGGTCTGTAATGCATTCGTACAGCCAGCATTGGGTTGTAAACGGGTCTTTGCAGTGTTTGCGGGTGTTTGACATGGTAATTGTTTTTGATAGGAATACAATGAACACGCCTATGCGGCTTTAGAAAACCTCACAGGTCTTGCTGCGACGGTATTACGCCGGAAAGTTGGTGATAGATCTCTCTATCTGCAGGAACAGGGCCTGCAGCCATTGGGTTTCGCTAAAATGGATGTTGGTGCTTTGCGCAGGTGTGGCAACGGCGTTGTTCATAACAAAAAGTTTTAGGCTGGCACCCGCACAAAAAGGCGTGGCGCTCAACTTACCGTTCCGAGGTACTGGTATACCCACACACGAATAAGAGAGCCCACGCCGTAGCATGGGCATTCTACTTATCATCTCGTGTGTTCAAAAATTACCAGTTTTCGGAACGAGACTCAAAGCGAATGCTTCAAATGATCTTATGAAGTAATCGCTAAAATAATTTCTATTGCGAATATAAGGACAAATATTTGATTGTAGCCTAAAAAGACCACAATATTTTTTTAAACTATTCTCACCTTACAGCAAATATTTGAGCATGGATAAAAATCTTGCTGATAAATTTCTATCGGAATTGGGAAATAAGCTGGCTACTTTCCGAAAACGGAAAAATTTAAGTTATAGAAAACTAGCTCAACTATGTAGTGTTGATCACAGTAAAATCAGCAAAATTGAAAAGGGTCAAATCAATGCACAAATGCTAACCATACTTGAACTTGCTAAAGGTTTAGGTATTCACCCTAAAAAGCTGCTGGATTTTGATTTTGATTTTGAGGATTGAAGTCAATGGCATTCATTAATTTTCTCTATCGGAGAGTGTCAACTACCCACCGAAAAAACAATTGAAACCACTTTGATATCTTAATTGTTGGATACAAATACCCGCAAATAGCATAAGCAAATGCAACCTGATTATGATCACTACTGGTGGAAAAGATATTTATCATTCGGAAAAACAGCAACACAGTAGGGCTGCTAGACACAAGGCAATGATACGGAACCTATGCCAGAATCGGATTTATTTTCTATTAATTTGTAGAAGTTTAGATTTAATCTGACAGTTATTAGTAAATTTAATAACTGTAAACGATTAAAAAGATGACAACAACGCAAAAGCTCATTCAACCCAAGATGGGTTTATTGAAGTTAGCCGAGAAGCTCGGCAATGTTTCTGAAGCCTGCAAAGTAATGGGCTACAGCAGAGACAGTTTCTACAGATTCCAAAAACTTTATGAAGATGGCGGAGAACTGGCACTCAAAGAGATCAGTCGTAGTAAGCCGATATTAAAGAACCGGATAGCAGAACCAGATGAGCAATCAGTTGTTGCTTATGCCATAGAACATCCGGAACAGGGACAAGCCCGGGCAAGTAACGAACTCAAAAAAAGGGGGATCAGTGTATCGCCTGCAGGCATCCGTTGTGTATGGCTCCGGCATGATCTTGAGACCATGCAGAAGCGCTTAAAAGCACTGGAAGCCAAGGTAGCTCAGGACGGGATGATTCTTACGGATACCCAGGTAGCCGCCCTGGAACGCAAAAAAGAAGAGCAGGAAAGTCGTGGAGAAATAGAAACGCACCATCCTGGATATTTGGGCTCTCAAGACAGCTATTATGTTGGCTATATAAAAGGAGTCGGTAAAATCTATCAGCAAACCTTTATTGATACTTATACAAGAGTGGCTTTTGCGAAACTGTATGACCGTAAGAATGCGCTGATAGCAGCAGACATGCTTAACGATAAAGTGCTGCCTTTTTATCAAAGCCAGGAAGTGGATCTATTGCGAATATTAACAGATCGAGGAACGGAGTACTGTGGAGCAAGAGAGCACCATGAATATCAACTGTATCTTACCATAGAAGACATCGATCATACAAAGACGAAGGCAAAAAGTCCACAGACAAATGGCATCTGTGAGCGTTTCCACCGTACAATACAAGAGGAGTTTTATGCGATAGCCTTTCGCAAAAAAATGTACGATTCTTTGGAAATAATGCAGCAAGACCTTGACGACTGGCTTGAGTATTATAACAACCGAAGATCTCACAGCGGTCGTTATTGCTTCGGAAAAACACCTATGCAAACCTGGCTCGACAGCAAAGAACTGGCTAAAGAAAAACGAATAGATCAATTGTATTCAAAAGCTGAAGAGCATTCCTGAAGCTTTATCCACAAAAAATTTGCGGAGACGCTCTCTGCGACATATCGCAGCAAATTTTTTAGTGGATAAAATATTTGTAAATTTAAAGACGGGTGAACAACCTAAAAATCCTAAGCTGTCAGATCAAATATTAGCAACTACAATTAATTTAAGATATCAACTTTTTTCCTTCGATCATTATATGCTTTGATCCTGCTATCGGAAGTAATCAAAGTACAATTCATCACAATGGCAGTTGCTAAAATTTGTTTATCGTGATTATCAAACTTTTCATTATCTAAAAAATTGTCTATGGAAATAAATTCATTTAAAACTTCTTTATCTAAAGAATGAATATGAAAATTGTCAAGTTCTTTTATTTTATAAAAAACATCATAGTATATTCTTTTTGTCATCTCACGATTATCTGCGAACAAATAATATAATTCAATAAAAACTATACTCGGAATAATCATTTTCCCAACTCCACTATCAAACGCTCTCTTCATAATACTTAGTGTTTTTCCAGAAATTGTACTGTTTTCTAAAAAAACTTGATTAAAATATGAGATTATCGCGCAAGTATCAAGTACGTAAATTTTATCCATTCAAGTCATTTTGAAAATCTATAAGCATTTCTTCGATTGTTATATCCGGATTATAAATATTTGACGTAAAAAGTTTTTCTAAAAAATCTTCCACAAACTCTTGTATATCAAAATTTGCTTGCTCTTTTATTTGGTATACTTTGTCAATTAAATCGCTACTTATTTCGTATTGTTTTATTAATCGTTCTAATAATAATGACAGAAAATAATTGTAACCAATAACTTTATTTTCCCAATAATGGCAACTTTCAAAAATTTCATGAACATATTCATAATCGCCTGACTTTTTACCTCCCAAAAGGTTTACTCGAATAATATCATGGTACTCATTTATATTCAAACAATGCGAAATCATAAATCTGATGCTTTATCAAAGAGATTAACGGATTTGTCGTCGTCAGGCTTTGAAACTATATCACTTTTTTCTTCCTTTTTTTCTCCAAGTATCTGGTTGACAAATTCTTCATCAACAATATCCTTATTTGATTCTACAGCTTTTTCTAAAAAACTATGGGCTTTCTCCAATATACTTGCGGCATTCAATTCTGCTTTTTCACTTATAATTGATATTGCCTCTTTCGTGAAAGGGAATAACTCATTCTCTTGTTGGGGATTAATTCTATACTCTTCCAGATATCTTTTTAATAAGAGCTCTGCATGATCAACGTTTAACTTATTAAAAATAACTACATGACGAGACACTAAATTGTCTGCTGAAAGAGGGCTTCGTCTTTCCATTCCTGTATCGCTCCAAGCTTTTTCAATAAGCCTTGGTACGCCGGCATGAAGAATAAGAAGTAAATTGTAAAAACCGGATTTAGCATTCTCGGAAATACCATCAAAAAAATTAGTCCTTAATTCTAATGCAAAATCTCTTTTTGCACGGTCACTTTGAAAATCTGGAATCCTTTCAAAATCATCAATTATGAAATATGCTCCGTTAAAACCAGCGGCTTTAAATAGAAGAACAAGATCATTATAGAAGAAATCAATGCGCTCTTTCCCTTTTTTAAGGATTTGGTAGTAGTAGTTTTTAAATTCCTCTTCAGTCGAAACCCTAAACTGAAAATAAGATTTCTTGTCTTTAACTAAGGGGAAGTCTGGACTTGTTTTTGATATATGCTGATTTGAAAAATATATACTTGAAGTTAATGGAGCAATCTCAATATTTTCATCTTCGAACCATTCTCTTGAATTTAATTTTGCTACTAATTCCTCATCGTTAGAAAAAGCATCCTCTATTTTAAAATCCGGCCTAGCGGAAATTATAGCCTCAAGTCTTAATACTGCAAGGCAATAGTTTATATAATGCAAGGATAAAATTCCTTCAAACATTAAATCTACCAAGCTATAAAACGATTTAGTTCTTCCGCTAGGTTCAGGAGAGATATGTACACAAAAACATTTATTTACTCCTTCAGAGATATCCAAAAGATTTTCTCTATTAATTCTCCTCATTAGTTCTAGTGAGAAGGCAGATTTGCCATTGCCTCTTCCAACGTATGAATCGTCAATTATAAACCCGAGCCTTATATGATTGGGGTCGTTTTGAGAGACTTTTAAAAAATCAGTTTCAATTTTTTTAAATTCTGATTCACGAATTTTGGACTCATATATTTTGCCATTATATCTTATGTCTTTATTTAGTTTATTAATGGCAGGTGTTGAAGGGAAAGGGTTCTCTTTAAGATTAAATTTTTCATATCTGCCTTTAGATTCTTCATTAACTGAAGTGGGCTTTCTAAGTATATTACTCATAATCTTTGCTTTTTATAATCGATTGCTATTATATTTTTATACTTTCCATGAACTAATACAGGTTCTCTCTTTAAATACATTGCGTTTGTTTCGTGCGGTAAGCGATCGGCTTCCAAGGATATTTGAGCATCCATTTCTCCACGAATATTCATTAAGTATGTTTTTTCCAAACACTCATCAAATAAATAATTTGGAATTCTCATTCGATAACAAACTTTTTCTCTTACATCAAGTAATCTAATAAAATGTGTACCTCTGGATTTTCTTAAATCAAAATATGCTTCTATTAAATTCTGAACGAATTCATCCTGATTAACTTTTCTCATTTGACTGTCTACTTTCTCCCAGGTAGGAAGATGTAGGTATAAAGATTCCTCAGTCACATAAGAGAAAATTTCAGTAAAGTCTGTATTTTTTGCGTCTTTTACAATAATCGATGTAGGATATACAAGTCTTCCATCAAAATTTGGGTAAAATTCTGTAGAGTTTAGAATTCCAATTTGTTTTCCACGCTCAACCCAAATATTGAATGCATCAAAGGAGTACTGATAGTCATAGATGTTTTTTAAAAAAAAGTTTAGCCAATATGTTCTTATTCTTCTGGTAATTTTATTGAAATTTTTTATCTCAAAAGCTTCCTCTAAGTTTGACGTAATTAAATTCTCTGAAATCAACGTATTATTTAATGTTGTTAGAGCGTCTTTTAAACTTATTGTTGTGTTTAAATATTCTTTGATATCCTGTTCTAATTTCTTTTGTAATTTTTCGGTATATTCAAAAACTGCTTTATTTTTTTTGAATTGAGATTTCTCAAATCCAAGTTTTAACGGTGAGTAAATCGGAAAAATCAATAATCCATTTTTGGCCTTATTGGTCTTGTAACAATGTTTAATAAGCTGATAGAATGCGAAGTATTTAGCTTCCATTAGTGTAAATATCTTAATATCAAATTTTCGCTTATTACTGCGCCCTACAGATAAAATCTCTTTCCCAAGATCCGTTAGAAGTAACTCATTTCGATCTTCTTTTAAAAGCCCATAATTTGTTGATTCTATTATAACTTGTTCAAATGAATATTTAAATCTTCTTAATTGTACTACTGATAAATCGCTTTCTTCATCTTGAGTAAGCCTTCTATAACGCGATTCGCCAAGCTGATTAATGATTTTTAAAACCTTGAAATGTGAAAATACCTCCTCCTTGTTGCTGAATTTCTCACAACTTTCAAGTAAGATATAAAAATAGTCGAGAAAGTAGAATCTTTTAACCAATTGTGGTTGCGAGATAATTTCAGAAGTATTCATCATCTCTATCTTATTATCTGTTAAATTCATCAAGGCTCAAATTAAATAAAAATAGTTTATGTTAATTTTTCTTTTTTAACAACTAAGATTGTAAAGCATGCATCCAACTTATTCCTGAATAACAGATATAGGTTTGCAGGGCAAAAGCTAGGGATAGTTCTTTCTAGGAGCATGAAAAACAGGATCTAATTTTTTTGCTTGCTCAATTAATTCATAAGTGAAGTCCCGTAGTCTTTTATAGTCATTTATATTTCTTTGTCCATGCTTTTTGCTAAATTGTTCGGCAGCTTTTGTAACACATTCTGTCGCTGTACATACTAAAGCTTTGGTTGCTTTTTCATCAAGCAATTTTATATATATATCTTCACAATATTTAGTCATGTCTTTACTATTAAACTTTGGATAGTTAAAACCACTAACTAAAATCCTAAATGCTGTAAGCAAATGATATTTATAATGCCTATAATAAGATGGAATAAAATTTTGCTTAATTAATAAGTCAACTTTACAAAGACATAAACTGCTTACATAGTAAACGTATGGATTATGGTCGTCTTGAAATAATTTTCCTGAATATGCCTTAAGTAGTTCGCCATAGTATCGGTGAGTACTCTGTGGTTCGTTCCAAAACATTGAAATTACCGCATTGATTTGTGCAGGAAGCGTAATTATTTTTGTTCGTGGAATTGGTGGGAATATTGTGTCATACTCCCTTGGACGCCTCTCATAGTAAAGTTTTGTTTCTTTTGGAAATGTGTCATAAAAGATTTGAAGTTTTTTATGATAATCCTTTAAGGATTCAAAAGCTTCTGTTTTTACTTCAGTTTGTCTATTTGTTGCCTTAATGATATCATTAATCACTTCTTGATTATCAGTAATGATAAGTTTTATAGGCACTAAAGTATTTGCTAAATCTAAATGAGCTCTGTTATTGAAGAGGATGTTACTCGTTTGACAACCATTTACAACTTGAAAATCTTTTACTTTAAAATATGTACCAACTTTATTTAAACTCTTTGCAACTATTGTTACTCCGTTATTAAAAATGGGAAATTTTAGTTGCTTTCCCTTATCTCTAACAGTATCCTGAATTTCTTTATTAACGGGATTTAGCCCTAAAAAATCTCGAACATTATCGTAAAAAAGAGTTCTTTGCATTTTGCCTTCCGAATCTGTGATTAAATTAAAATATTCGCTAACAGGTAAAATTCCTATGTAAGCCTCTTTAACTCCTTCGATTCTTGGTAATGGCGTGTTTTTGTCAAAGTTGATTTCCTTTGTAACCTTATTCTTAATTTCTTTATATATTCTTTCTATGTGTTCAGCATCAACTGGGAAAAAATTTACAATTTGAAATATCCCTTTATTTTTTAATTCCGCTATGTCAGAATCAATACGCCCAGCCACATTTTGGTCATTTACCCATTTTCCTGTTGTGATATAGTGTAATTCACAAATTGGCGACTCCTCCATCAATATACTTTGCGTATAGATATATTCCTTTAATTCTCTTAAATGCTGTATATCTTCATTTGTTTTTAGAGTTGGTCTATCTTTAAAAAAATCTTTTACACCAAAGATGAAGTTCCCAATATCGCTCGATTTAAATTCAGATGAAGTTTTGGCTTGTATAAAAATGAATTTTACGTCTAACCGCTGGAAAAGATTTTTTAAGCTATCGATCTCTTCTTTCGTTGTAACAATATGCTCATTAACCACAATTGCTACACCATCAATTCCCGTGTCATTTCCTCCGCCTACATTTATTTCTTCGATTTTAAAACTATCATTATAAAAAGCTTCTGGATGAACTTTGGATAAAATGCAATAATTGCTAAAGTGTTCGAAAAGAGTGTCCTCTTTTATATTTTCTGCAAAATTAAATTCTGATTTGAAATCAGTCAAATACCCTTTAAGAATCTTGTTGTCCATATTAGTTAATTTTGGTTTGGTGGTTGTGTTATAGCATTACCATCAACGTTGTACCTATGTTATTCCAAGGAACTGTTAGAATTCTAAAACATTAGAGATAAGCATAAATATTCATAAGCGTTTGTATACAGGTAATCAAATATGGTTTCACCACTCCTAGCCACTTGCTCCATTTTTTGCGATTTCCTGTAAGATCATGCATATACAAATACATTCCAGCCTCGGCTAATATCGGCGTATGTTTTTAAAGCCACTAAAATTTTTGAAATTGGGTTCGGGTTGTGGCAGGCCCGCCTGAATAACGCAGTCGGGCAGGCAGTCAAAAGATGGAAGGATTAAAAAAGCACCTTCAAGGTAAGAAGTTTTTTGATAACACCAAATGTTTTACAGAACGGAGCAGCAATAGATCATCTCACTCCCGCCCCCGCGCAGGTCTGTACCAAAGCTATTGTGTACTGGCCGACCTGATGCCTATACGTTACTTATTCCGCTATAATAATTAGCCCTGCTATATTGATCTTGCAGGCCAAGGCTGGCAGCATTGCTTAAATTACTATTATCGCGCCCGGGTCTTTTTCATATTAAAACATTACATTCGAATTGTTTTAATATAGCATACTACACCATTCCTGCTATGCATAAAAAACCTATAGCTAACCGGAGCAATACCATGCCGCGCAAAAAAGACGATGCTCTTTTAAAAGCCGCTTTTGAAGAGCTTTTCCCTTACCTGCTTCGTTTTTGTTTTCCGGATGCAGATAAAGTGTTTGACTTCCGTAAAGGTTTTGTATTTCTTGATAAGGAACTGACCGAACTGTTCCCCGAGCTTAAAAAGCAGGGAGGAAGCAGGTTTGTAGACATGTTAGTAAAAACATTCCTGAAAAACGGGAAGGAAGAATGGATACTGGTGCATATTGAGATCCAGGGCGGCAGCACGAAAGGCTTTCCCAAACGTATGTTCCAGTACTGGTACAGGATATACGACCGCTACGGGGTGGATATAACCGCTTTAGCCATATTTACAGGCAGTAAGCGGCAGCAGCATCCGGATACCTTTCATAAAACATTTATGGGGACTGAAATTACTTACCGCTATAATGCGTATCACATATTCGACCATTCCGAAGCGGAACTGCTGACGATGGACAACCCGTTTGCCCTGATCGTGCTGGCGGCGCAAAAAGTGCTGTTGCAGGGCAAAGTGCCTGAAGAAGAGTTAGCTGACCACCGGCTGACGGTAGCCCGTGCGTTGATACAAAGCAAAAAATTCAGCCATAACAAGATAAAGAGGCTGCTGCTTTTTTTGAAAAACTTTATCTATGTTGGAAACGAGGAAATAAACCGTAAATTTGATAACCAAATTGAACAATTAACAGGAGGAACAATTACCATGGGTATTATAGAAACCATAAAAAAAATAGAACGTGAAGAGGTTTTTGAAAAAGGTATTGAAAAGGGTATGGAGAAAGGAATAGAAAAAGGCAAGCAGGAGGTTATTGAAAACCTGATCATCAAGCTGGGGCTTTCGGATAAGCAGGTAGCTGATATTGCCGAAATGCCTGTAAGCTTTGTAAAAAAGATCCGCGCCGCACTGAAAAAGAAAAAATAAAACTGATTAAAATCCGGTTTCATTTTTCCTGCTATATAAACGCTATACATATATGTAAGATTGAATTTTTCAAACGCCGTTGCCCAATGCCCAATAGCACCCCGAACGTACAAGAGTGCGACGCAACCACAGCTTAATAGTAGCAACACAGCCCAGCCCATAAAAATCTCCTTCTTCTCCACATTTCTTCCCCCTTATCTCATAATCTCAGCATCCCAGTCCCAATATCCCATCCGCCCTCGCGCAGGTGCTGAAGGTATGTTTGTCTCTTTATGCGTACTTTTTGCATTCTTCAAAGTCCGCCAGCTTTACCGGGAATTTGATATAAAGGAGTACAACTTTTTAAAAGATTTGAGAGAAGCGTTTTGACCTGCGGCTTTGTGGTTCGTGAGCGAAACTATGGCGGCCGGGGTGGTACTAACAAAAGGAAAACAGGAAGCATACTTAACGGAAGCACTTATGATGATATGCCTGTGAGGTAATAACTATTCTCTTTTAAACCCGATCATCTCCCTGTTTTTACCCGCTTGAAATTGAATGTTGCATTTGACATCTTCTATGCTGATCAGATCATCTGTATCGCCTAATACTTCATCAACCAGGCCATACTCTTTTGCTTCAACAGCATTAAAAAAATGGTCGCGGCGAAACATCTCTTCAATTTCATCTTTGCTGTGTCCTGAACATTTGCCGATCAGGTAAAATATCTGGTTTTGTAATCGCTCCTGTTCTTTGTAGGCAATGCGAACATCTTCGGTATAACCTTTTGCACCACCACCTGTAGGATGCATGTGCACAGTAGCATAAGGAAGCGCATAACGTTGTCCTTTGGCGCCTGCTGTAAGTAAAACGGTTGCCATGCTTCCGCAAAAACCAACTGCAACAGTTGATACAGGTGATTTTAATTTTCGTATGGTATCATAAATAGCAAAACCTGAATACACAACGCCACCGGGACTATTGATGTATAGCATAATCGGCTCGTGGCTTTCACTATCGAGGTAAAGAAGTTGTGCTACTACAAGATTCGCCATATTTTCTTCAATGGCAGTGCCTAAAAAAACAATTCTTTCTTTTAGCAAAAGGCTATAAATATCGTAAGCGCCTCTTGTGGTACTGTCTAATACTGTGGGGATGATCATATCAGGCAAAAATGTTTTTTAGTTGTTGTGCGAAAGCAGGTTCACGCAGCAGTTGCTGATAAATTAATTCCAGCTTATTTCTTTGTTGCCTGCGTGAAAAGATCCGGATAAGTTTATGGACATTTCTTTGTGCTTCTACTTTTTCAAACAGCGAACTGTCAAGAAGCATGCGTGTTTCAAATTGTGCTTTCTTTTCGCCGCTCATTTGATGCGATAGATATTTTTCTATCTGCTCTATTTCAATTAAATCGTTCCTCATATACATTTCTTTTTTTTAGCGCTGTGCGGATTTTTTCAATGCATTTATGTTTTTGTACTGTGGCCGAACGAATGCCATTGAAACCGAAACCTGCAGCGATTTGTTGAAGCGAAAGATTATCGTAATAAAATGCTTTGAGTATGTGTAAACATTTTTGTCCTGCCAACAATAAGTAGTGAAAAATATTTTTTTCTTCATCTGCAGCTTCATTTTCTTCATCAACAAATGCTTCAACATCTTGTGGCAACGGATCGAAATATTTATTTTTGGAATGAAGCCAAAGTATTTTAGCAGTGCCCAGCAAATATGCTTTTGCTGAAGTATGGATTTGCAATGTGCCTTTTGATTCTCTTTCAAGATATATCAATAACGCATCATGAAAAGCATCATTCGCTTCTTCCAGGTTTCCACCCAAACGTTTTATTAAACGCGCTGCTTCGGGAAAGACTTCCCTATATAATTCAACTAAACTTTCGTGCTCCATCATTCCATTTTATTATTAGTGTTCAAAAAGGTAGAATTATCACCTTACATCATGAAATTTTTTTTAAGAAATATCCATTCAGCTTCAAATCATTTCCCGACAGATTTACCTTCGGTGAGAAAAGTTCTCTCCCGCCGTAATATGCATTAATTCAATACAGTCTACAGGCGGGATAGAAATGACGAAGCATGTGCCGTCCTTTCAACCGGATTAACACAAGCACTATATTTTATATACAACTTTTGTTAGGGAGAGTTTTTCTCACCGAAGGTAAATCTGTCCGGCTTTTGTACTATGTTCATTTATTTGCACCATAACCCGGCAGATTCACAGCATGTAAAATCGTGTTAGGTTAAACACATATGCGATGCCTTCGGAATCACAAGCAGGAGTAACAATACTAAATACAGCATTTAACAAGTCAATACCGAATATTTTTCCTTATTGCATAGGAATATTTTTAATTTCATTTTCATGCAGGAAATAAAGCCATCTCTAAATTTCTGGGAATACGATGCCACATTTTGGTTTCAACAGTTACAAAGCTCTGATAAAGGTCTTAGTGAAACTGATGCATATAATAAATATAAAACGCTTAATCAGCATATAAGCAACCCGGGGTCGCTTACCAAAGACCTCCATTTGTTTTTGAACCAGTTCAAAAGCCCGCTGATGCTGCTTTTGATTGGCGCGGTAATATTATCGGCATTCCTGGGCGAAACATCAGATGTGCTGATCATTCTGTTCATCGTTTTGTCTTCGGGGCTGATGAGCTTTTTTCAGGAGAGAAATGCCGGCAAAGTGCTGGAGAAACTGCAATCGCTGATTGCTCTTAAATGTACCGTGCTGAGAGATAACAAAGCTGTTGAAGTGCCTTCTGCTACTATTGTTCCGGGGGATGTTTTAATACTTCACGCAGGCGATATGATCCCCGCCGATTGCCTGGTGCTTGAATCGAATCAATTATTTATCAATGAAGCAAGTCTTACCGGCGAATCGTACCCTGCTGCCAAAGAACCGGGCATTCTTGATGAACATACCGAATTAATACACCGTGCCAATAGCCTTTGGCAAGGTACCAGTGTGGTAAGTGGCAGTGGTAAAGCACTGGTTATTTATACAGGAAAGGATACAATATTCAGGAAGATCACGAAAAGTGTTTCTTCCGAGGTAGAAACCTCCTTTGAAAAAGGAATAAAGCATTTTGGGTTCTTATTAATGAAGATCACCCTGGCGCTGGCTTCTTTTATTTTACTGGTAAATTTGCTTACAGGAAAAAGCATCCTGGAATCCGGACTTTTTGCATTAGCCCTCGCCGTTGGGATGGCGCCTGAGCTATTGCCTGCGGTTACTACAATAGCCATGAGTGCCGGCGCAAAACGTATGTTTGCTAAAAAGGTGCTGGTAAACAAATTGAACGCCATACAAAACCTGGGTGAAATAGATCTGCTCTGCACTGATAAAACCGGAACGATCACTGAAGGTATAATTGAAGTTGCGGAAATTTTAAATGGTGCAGGAGAAGCTGACGAATTTGTGAGAGAACTGGCTTACTGGAATGCCTGTTTTGAATCGGGATACTCCAATCCTATTGATGAAGCGTTGAAGAAAATGCCTGCAAAACCTCAATTGCAGGCTGCCAAAACCGGCGAGTTCCCATACGATTTTCAACGGAAGCGTTTGAGTATCTCTATTTATTCAGGCGATAAACATTACCTCATTACCAAAGGTGCGTTCAGAGAGTTGTTGAACTGTTGCAATAAAGTACGCTTAGGCAGTGGCACACCCGTTAATATGGTGAACGAAAAAAAACGCCTGAATGATTTGTTTGTAAAATTTGGCAATAATGGTTTGCGTGTTATTGGTGTAGCCTATAAGGAAATGAGCAGGGCCGCGTCTGCGATATCAGAAGAATCAGAAATGGTTTTTGCAGGATTTGTTTTATTGCAGGACCCTGTAAAGAATGGAATAACAGGCGTGATTGCTGAATTGAAGAGCCTGGCAGTGGGCATTAAAATTATTACGGGAGACAACCGGAATATTGCCCGTTCTATCGCACAAAAGCTTGGCATTAATAATCCTTCCATCATCACCGGGGAGGAATTAGCGCAGATCACAACTGAAGACCTGCCGGAAAAAGTAAAACCTGTACACATTTTTGCTGAGATGGAGCCTCAGCAAAAGGAAAAGCTGATCCTGGCACTGAAAGCATCCTTTACGGTTGGCTACATGGGGGATGGTATAAATGATGTTTCGGCAATTAATGCAGCAGACGTAGGCATATCTGTGGATAATGCAGCAGATGTTGCACGGGAAGCTGCAGACTTTGTTTTGATGGAGAAAGATCTTACAGTACTGGCAGAGGGAATTAAAGAAGGCCGAAAGACCTTTGCCAATACAATGAAGTATCTTTATATCAGCACCGGCTCTACTTTCGGAAATATGATCAGCATGGCAATAGCATCACTTGTATTACCCTTTTTGCCTATGCTGCCAAAGCAAATTTTACTTACCAATTTTATTACTGATTTCCCATACCTGGCTATTCCGTCAGACACAGTGGATGCAGAGTTTATAGAGACACCTGGCAGGTGGAATATGAAACTGATCCGCAGGTATACAATTATTTTTGGTATTCACAGTACATTATTCGACATTATTACTTTTTTGATTTTACTATATATACTTAAAGTAAAGGAATCAACTTTTCAAACAGGCTGGTTTATAGAATCTGTTATCACAGAACTTCTGATCCTTTTTATTATCAGAACACACAAAAATTTCTTTAAGAGCAGTCCATCCCAACCTTTGGTTCTCCTTACTGTTATAGCGGTGATTATCACATTTGCGCTTCCTTATTTATCTTTTGCCCACAACATAGGATTTGTTCATTTATCACTGCTGAACCTGGGAGTAATGCTTGGCATTGTAATGTTGTATATACTTACTGCGGATTGGTTGAAAGTTTGGTTTTTTAAAAAATACAGTGTAAGATAAAATACCATTAACCGTAACCCTGCACATTGCACAAAATATTCCACGAATGTTATAGTAAAATATAATGTGTGCCTGGAATAGTATAATGTTAAGACTATATATCGCATACATTCGTGAGAAATGAACGTAATGCTAGCTTACCGTCAGGCAGGGGAGATATTTTAACGTTTGCTGTCTGACTTTTCACAATTAACTTAACACTGGTATAAATACTTCTTAAGCTGAACCCGTGGTGGTATTGTAAACAGCAATACTGTTCAATAAGATAGTAATGTATGTAAACAATGGGGCTTCATACAACTCCCACAATAGATAGTAAAAACAAACACCACGGTTTCCCGTGGCGTTTTCTTACATATGATAGTTACCGGTTATTCAACTACGATACGTGTAACGACACTCTCGGATGATTGCTTTATTTCAAACTGAGATCTTATTTTTTGATTTTTATCAAATATTTCAAAAGTGTAAATACCGGCATCGGCTTCATTAAAATTAAAATCGCGGACTACCCTGCTTGAATTTTTGTTCATGAAGCTACTGATCTGTACTCCGTCAGGATCTAACAGATGTACCCAAACCTTTTCCCCTTCAGTTTTAAGTAATAGTAATTGTATGCCTAACCCTTCTTTTTTCTTCTTCAGTTCCATCCTGAAAGGCTGTTCGTATGCTGTTGTTCTTTTAAAATTATACCAGGGCGCTGTATTATCTTCACCGGCAGTAGCAGGATTAAAGAACAGAACTAATGCTCCGATAAAAATAAACGTGAGTGATGTGATAATCCGTGACATAAAATATTTTTTTTGATTAAATGAATTATTTCTTTGTAATAAAACCTGGTTCGCTTTTGTATTACGGTAAGATGATCTGGGTGGTTGCTGCAGTTGTAAAACGGCTAAGCGTTACTTTCCTGATTATTTCTTTATCGCCATCTGATATTTTGAACACATATATACCTTCATCAGCATTAGCGAAATTATAAAACCGGGTTAGATTTGTTTCTTTTTTACCGGCCACATGTTTTTCAATAAGAGCTCCGTTTGGTGAATATAGTTCGACGGAAAGCTTTTTCCCTCCCTGCTTTAATATATAAAGTACTATGGATTCTGTGTTCCTGCGTTGTACTATTTTAATGTCAAAGGATTTTGTTTCTTCAGTTACCTGGCTTTTACCAACAGGTGTTTCGTTAAAAGCTTTTGCCGGCATAGCGGGGGCTGATATAAACATGAATGCAGCCATTACCCCGGTTGTGATTGTTCTTACAAAGTGGTTCATAATTTTTTAGTTTTATTGTTTATAATATTCTGTCAGCCTGCTTACGCAACGGATCAGGGATTATTACTTTTAAAAACTTCCTTCTACCCGTTGTTACCAGTCAATTGCTGACATGCCAATAACTTTCCGAAAGCGTGCCATTGCATATTTCAGTGAGAATCAATAGCGTTACAAGTTGTTAAAGAAAACTAATGTATCAATACCGGACGAACAGTGTTCAAATTTGATACAATGCATTGTATGAGAAAGATATAAAATACGGAATATAAAAAAAACTGCTTAAGTCCAGCATATTATCTCCAAACAAGCGAAAATTTCTTACTTGTACTTTCAGTAAAACATCAACGTAATAATTCAAACGTCTTGGTGGATTTATCGTTTCCCCGGAATACTGAGGATTATACTGTCCTTTCAATTAAGCCAGCAAGATAGTTGCGGTCAAATCAGTATAAACAAAATATCACCACTGTTTTAAGTCTTGTGATACACGAGACCTGGCGGTAAATGCTGAAACCGTACCCGTTGTGGTTATTCTCTCACGAATTGCTATTACACAACAAACAAACCTCAAAGAATTTTGAATAAGTGAGCTACATATTGCCAGGAAGAATACCGGAAGCCGCATTAATACAGCCTGTAGAAATTGAATGAATGTAATGGCGGCGAGCCTCTGCAGCCTTCTTCATTTCTGCTGTTTATTTTTTACATTGTGTATTATTTACGTTGACTATAAACTGCAATTATGAAATTGTTGACTCTTATGGCAATGTTGTTCTGTATAAACAATGCAATTGCCGATACTACCCGGTACATCTCATTAACGTATACAGCTTATATCACTAATCTGCCTGAAGGAGCAAAGGAAGTAAGATGGTGGATACCTGTTGCTGCCTCTGATGAACGGCAGACTGTACAACTTTTGCCAGGAGATCAATCTACAGGACAGCTTACAAAGGATACCAAATACAACAACCAAATATTATATAAGCAGGTCAATATAACAAAGGCCAATCCAAATGACACTCTGAAAGTAGTACTTCGTTATCAGTTAGCGTTGAATGAAAAAAATGTACCCGAAGCCAAAAATATTCAGTCAACCGGTGCAAAGCCGGTTAACAACAACATGCATATTTATCTCACGGATAACCGGCTTATTCCATTAAAGGGTCCTGTTGAAAAGTTGTATCAACAATTGCAGTTACCCGGAGATCCTATTGCAGCAGCAAGAAAAACATACGATTACCTGATTGATAATATGGTGTATGACTATAAGGCACCCGGGGCAGGCATAGGTGATGTACTATGGGCATGCAATAGCAAAACGGGTGATTGTTCTGACTATCATTCTGTTTTTATCGGTGTATGCAGATACGCAGGAATTCCTGCTGATCATGTTTTTGAGCTGCCTCTCAAAAAAGGCACAGGAAGCGGAACTGTAAAAGACTGGCACTGCTGGGCACGCTTTTATGCTGGTAAGCCTGGTTGGATAACGATTGATGCATCGGAAGCAGATAAGCACCCTGAACTCCGCGATTACCTTTTTGGTTCTTTGAGTAATGTATATCTTACCCTGTCTCATGGGCGTGATGTGATTCTATCGCCAGCTCAAAAAGGGCCGCCAATCAATATTTTTGCTGATCCTTATGCAGAAGTTGACGGCGTAAAATTTGAAAATGTTAAGTGGTTGGTTTCCTTTGCAGAGCAATGAGTAGGAAAGCGGGCTCTTGCAATAAGAGCGCTTTTCCCAACCTCGCAGTGATCGTTCAATATCCCCTGTATTGCTGCATTATTATTTTATTTTCTTTAAGAAGCATGATACAAAGAAATTAAGGTTTTCTACTTTGTATTAATGCTGATCAGGAATAATAAGCAAAGGAATGGTTGCATGGTATGCCATACTTCTTGTGGTACTGGGATGGATAAGCCTGCTCAGGAAGCTTCGTTGCTGGCTGATCATGGCTATCATTCCTATATTATTGCTTGTAATATATTGCTGTAGTGTATCTTCAAACCTGCTTCCGGAAATATGTGCTGTTATGATTTTTTGATCCGGAAATGTTTGCGCCAGAAAATATTTATAGTCATCTAATCCCCTGCTGTTGTCAACAAAATCAAATCCGCCGGCACTATCTTCATCTGTAAATACAACGGTATGTATACAACTGTTAAATAAGTTTGCAATTTCAAAAAGCGGTTCCAGCAACTGTTGGTTTTTTTCAAAACGATTGGTTGCAAAAAGCATTTCACGCGGCTCACTCCAGCTATAACTATATGGCACGGCAATAACAGGTACGGGGCTGCTTCCTGTAATGGCTGCTGTTTTGGTTCCCCATAATTTTTCTCCAATTCCGCCGGCAGTTCCCATTGTACCCATCACAATTAAATCAGCTTTTATATCTTTAACTGAAGCCAGGATATTTTCTTTTACAGTGCCTGTGGAGAGCCGTGCTTCAACAGATACTTTTTCTGTTTCGCGAATTACATTTTCCAGTAGTTGCAGTTTCTGCCCGGCTTCACGCAGCATCTGATCTTCACGTTCTCTTTGAGTACCCATATAATCCATATATATGCCTGCATCGCTTTCAATAGTATGCACCAGTGCTATATCTAATGAAAGCAATTTTGCAATTTGCACAGCCAGGTTTAATGCATTATTTGCACATGCTGAAAAATCGGTAGGGACCAATATTTTTTTCATACTAAAATTTTTACCTGTGTCAGTTATATATTTAAAATTCCATTGTAAAAAAAAGCTTTTGCAACTGCGTAATTACTGAAATCAATCAAAACAACAGATGAGAAATATCATGCCTGAATTAATATTCAGTTAATATCTTTTAAGTAAATACTTTTGCTTTACTATTGATTCTTATAAATAAGTATAAGGGAAATAAGCAGAAAGTCTTAATATACCTTAACCTTTTAATGGTTTGTAAAAGCCTACGTTGTTTTCTCCTGATCATAATTATCTTTGAACGATATACTGATACAACAGGACTGATTTTAGCCTGAAAATATAATCTTACCATGTATAAAAAATTTTCATTCGCGGTTGTTGCTATATGCTTATGGCAGCAAATCTCTTTGTCCCAAACAAATTCAAAACGTCCTAATGTAATTGTTATTTATACTGATGACCAGGGTGCTAATGACCTCAATATTTATGGCTCTGCTGATCTGGTAACGCCAAATCTTGATAAGCTTGCCCGCAAAGGGGTGCGGTTCACGCATTTTTATTCCGCATCACCTATATGTTCGCCATCCCGGGCTTCATTGCTTACAGGTCGCTACCCGCAAAGAGCGGGACTTCCGGCAATGGCTTCTTCTAAGGAAGGTGAAGCAGGAATGCCTGCCGAACAATTTACTATGAGCGAGCTGTTTAAATCTGCCGGATATATAACTGCACATATCGGCAAATGGCATATAGGATACACACCTGAAACTATGCCAAACGCACAGGGCTTTGATTACTCATTTGGGTTTATGGGCGGATGTATTGATAATTATTCACACTATTTCTACTGGAACGGACCTAATCGCCACGACCTCTGGCGCAATGGCAAAGAAATATGGGAGCCCGGAAAGTTTTTTCCTGACCTGATGGTGAGTGAAACCAATAAATTTCTTGTTGAAAATAAAAACAATGCTTTCTTTATATACTTTGCCATTAATATTCCACACTATCCTTTGCAGGGTGAAAAGAAGTGGCTGGATTATTATAAAGATCTTCCTTCTCCACGAAAAATGTACGCGGCATTTATATCTACCATGGATGAAAAAATAGGATTGGTTCTAAAAAAGCTGGATGAGTTAGGATTAACAGATAATACTATTGTAGTTTTTCAGTCAGACCAGGGCTTTTCAAGAGAGGAAAGAACTTTTGGCGGTGGTGGCTCAGCAGGAAATTTACGCGGTTCTAAATTCAGTTTGTTTGAGGGTGGTGTAAGAGTGCCTGCTATCATCAGTTGGAAAGGGCATGTACCTGAAAATGAAGTGCGTAACCAGTTTGCTGCTAATATAGATTGGTTTCCCACACTGGCAGACTATTGCAATATCAGCTTACCTCAAAGAAAACTGGATGGTAAAAGCCTGAAGCATGTTATAGCATCAGCCACAGTATTGAGCCCTCACCCGGAATTTTACTGGCAAAGCCAGGGTGCGAAAGATAATCCTCAATGGGCTGTAATAGAAGGCGATTGGAAATTATTGCATAGCCCGTTTGAAAGTGAAAAAAGTGAACTTACTGCCGACGGATTTATGCTGGTAAATATGAAAACCGATAGCACTGAACGCATCAACGAAGCAAATAAACACCCAGATATTGTGCAGCGGCTTTATGCCAAATACCAGTCATGGATAGCCGAAGTGACGGATCAGAAATAAGTATATGCCCTTTATTATATTAACATTACAGCGCTTTTCCTTTTTGCAGAGGGTGAAGGCTCTGCCAGCGTTTCAACTCCGGGCCTTGTATATTAGCCAGGCTGCAATAAGCCGGGAGTATGCGCAATACTTTGCAAAACGGGAAATATTAATTGGAAGGACGCCAGATTGCTGCTGATAGCAATGGACATACGTTAAAGTACAAAATAAACGGAGCTGAGATCACAATACTCCCTTCAGAAACCAAAACAATTTCTCACGATGAGAACGAGGAAAGGGCAATGACAGATAGCCAATGGATAATTGCCGGGTATACCTGATGGATTTGCGGTATCTGTTCCCCGGATATAAATTATATTAATTTTGTAACGGAAGTTTGCGTTACATTAATTGAATTTTATGATGAAAAGAACGCTTATTGTTACAATTGCTTTTTTGCTTTTATTAAATGATCAGTTATATGCTCAAACAGCTAATGAACCAAAGCATAATCCTGAAGAATGGTCTAAACCATTTAAACCTTTCAGGATTGCAGGCGATGTATATTATGTAGGAACATATGATCTTGCATCTTATCTTATTGTTACCGGCAAAGGAAATATTCTTATTAATACAGGGTTAGCAGGTTCTTTATCTCTGATTAAGCAAAATATTGCTGACCTTGGTTTCAGGTTCAGCGATATAAAAATACTGCTTACCACCCAGGCGCATTTTGATCATCTTGGCGCGATGGCTGCCATAAAAAAAGAAACGGGCGCAAAATTCTGGGCTGATAAGGCGGAAACGGATGTGCTTGAATCCGGAGGCGCCACAGATTATGAATTGGGCAGACTGGGTATAAGTTTTGAGCCGGTAATTCCTGACAGCTTGCTTGAAGATAATGCTGTCATTAAATTGGGTAATACAGCAATTACCCTGCTGCATCACCCGGGGCATACAAAAGGATCATGCAGTTATATGCTTACTACAAAAGATAAAAAAAGATCTTATGTGGTATTGATCGCGAATATGCCTTCCATAATCATCAACAGAAAATTCTCAGAGGTAACTGCATATCCCGTTATTGAAAAAGATTATGCTTATACTTTAAACGCTATGAAGAAATTAAAATTTGATATATGGTTAGCATCTCATGCAAGCCAGTTTAATTTACATACAAAGTATAAGCCCGGTAATGGTTATAAACCATCTGTATTTTTTGATAATAGCGGCTATATAAAAGCTCTGGATAAACTCCAGCAGGATTTTGTGAAAAAGCGGCAGGAGTAATACAAGCGTTTTCTATATTATTCCATAAATATTTTTGCACCCTTAAGCGGGTGCATCCTGGTTTTTCGTATAAAGAACTTTTCAGTCATTAGAAATATAGATGCCTCCTTGGATTGGCATGACGGGTTGTTGTGCAATGTTCATCATTGTTATGCACAGGGCAGCACCTGACAGGAGTAAATAAAAGCGCTGGTATTCTTACTACAAACGGGTAACCATTACGTGGCAGGATGGAATAGGCTATCAACCCTCAGCAATCAGCTTTCAGAAATATTCATTTCACAATGCACAATTGCCTGTTCACTTTCCAGCTTGGTCGCATTCTTTTCTGTACCATCGGCACAATCTGTTTGTAGATAAACTGGTTATTGTTTCAATTATACGCCATAGGCGCTACCAGTGACATACAAAAAAAGTTAGTAAAAACAAAGCTTGATTTTCAATTCATCGTAATGATGTCATTATAAGTAAAGGAGGGATCTGCAATTCCTGCACACCCCATTTCATCTACCGGTGTAAGTTAATGTTGAGAAAAATTGAAAACTTCTGTTAAGCAGCCTTTTCTTTTTTTAGTGCTATAATGGTAATAATCGCTGACAATAATAACGAGCCTGCCATAAAAATATACGAAGCGCTGAAGCCGCCTGTTGTGCCATTGAGATAGCCTACAAGGTATGAGCCGGCAAATGACCCTAACGCACCAAAGCTGTTAATAAGCGCAACAGCTCCGGCCGATACGTTCCCGGGTAACATTTCTGTTATGGCAGCAAAGAATGGCCCGTAAGGCGCATACATAGCGCCACCGGCTATTACCAGCAATGTAAACGACAGCCAGAAATTATTTTCTCCAACAAGATATGAAGCATAAAAAGCGATAGCGCCTGCTAACAGGAATGGCCACACGAAAACTTTACGGGTAAGCATTTTATCAGAAAACCAGGAAGCAACCAGCATTGAAATAGCAGCTAAAAGAAAAGGAACAGAAGATAACCAGCCTGTAGTAACTATATCGCTGTTGGGCGCTGCATTGATAATAGAAGGCAACCACATTACAAAGCCATATACGCCAATGCTCCAAAGTGCATACTGAAGACTTAATAGTATTACTGTTTTTGATTTGAATGCTTCTGCGTAATTCTTAACAGGTTTAATGCCTTGTTGTTCCTGCTGCAGCTTTTTTTCCAGTGCATCTTTTTCTTCATTGCTTAACCATTTCGCATTGCGGGGCTTATCTGCAACAAGCTTCCACCAAAAAAAAGCCCATACAATGGCGGGTATGCCTTCTATAATAAACATCCAGCGCCAGCCAACAGATTTGATAAGATAGCCTGATACAATAGACATCCATAAAATGGTAACTGGGTTCCCGAGAATTAAGAAAGTATTGGCTCTTGATCTTTCCGCTTTTGTAAACCAGCGGCTGAGAAAAATGATCATGGCAGGCATAACCGCACTTTCCACAACGCCAAGCGCAAAACGAATAACAATTAAAAAATTCACGTTACTTATCATCCCTGTTGCAGTTGCCAGCCCTCCCCATAATATCAGCGACCAGAAGATCAGTTTTTTCGCGCTTTTATTGGCGGCATATAATGCACCAGGTATCTGGAAGAAAAAATAGCCGAGAAAGAACAAAGAGCTCAGTAAAGAAGACATTGCAGCTGTGATACGAAGATCTTTGGCCATACCTCCTGCGGCGGCAAACCCAAAATTTGCCCTATCAAGATATGCAAGGCTATAGGTAATAAACGCAATGGGAATCAGCCTCACCCAGCGTTGTCGGGCAATCGTTCGCGTCATATTTGTACTGGTTTTTCCGGTAAACCAAAATACTGGTTACTAAGGATTGTTCCGGTTGAAAATTTAATCACAATTTAGCCCGAAAATTGATATGTAGCGCTGTGCCTTCCTACAACTGGTCATATATACTTAAAAAAAGTAGATACATTACTGTTTCCCGGCTACCTGATTTTCAGGCAGGACCCAGCTTCATGAACGTCATCAAGGTTTTTCCCGGAATGTGTTGGTCAATAATTAATAGACCGAAATTTGTCATGATGAAAAACCTACGATTTGTAATTGTCTTTTAATTGTTAATACTCAGCTCGGGCAAGATTATTTACAAGAAATAGAAGCTGTTTTATTTGGAGCTTCATCATGATTAAAAGCGTATCCTAATTCCGTTACATGTGATATAAATCTGATGCGTATTGAAATTCCTAAGCAGGTGGCAGGAACAACACAGGTGAGAATTGTCGATAGGTTGGGGTTGCAGTTAAACAGCAATAGTTTGCAGCAGGTAATACTATTTGGAAGAAATTTCAAAGCTGGTTAAAGGGCAATACATCGTGCAGGTAATACCTAAAAACCGGCTCCAGTATCAAAGCTAACATAGTAAGATAAAAATTCCTTTTACAAAAAATGAACGGTGGAAATCAATTTTCTACCGCTCATTTTTTATGCCGGATTTTTACTGCGGTATAAACTTATTTTATCAGTTCTTCATACAATACATTTACCACTGCCCTCAGCGGCTGGTTAAAGTCATTCACATATACCGGGTTGCATCCATTGGTAATGGCAACTATTCCAAATTTTTCTTTCGGTTCAAAAAACATCATACTATATAACCCATATGCTGACCCGGTGTGCCCTGTTAGTATTTTGCCTGCAATAACTTTTTGGGTTTTGTGTAATGCCAGCCCATAGCCTTCTTCTCCGCTTGATACCGGCGTTTGCATAATTCGTGAACTTTTCTTTTTTATAATTCTTACACCTTTATAATTTCCGGAATACATGTGCATTGTCATATATTTTGCAAGATCTGTAGCTGAAATTTTCATGCCGCCGGTAGGAGAAAAAACCGGTGTGCTATATCCCATAACGTATTGTTCAATCTCTGTAGTGCGCGGGTTATATGCCATTGGAGCAGCGGTAAATTTTTGAGTGGCGGAATCATATTCATATAGCGTAACAAATTTTGAAGAATCTAAGGTGCCAACCTGGTAGCCCCCATATAAACCTAACGGATCAAGGATATGCTCTTTCACATATTTATCAAAACGCTGGCCGCTTGTGCGTTCAATAATAGTGCCCACTATATTAAAATTAAGGTTGCAGTATCTGTAATCTGCTCCGGGAGCATAATCACTATAGCATTTTCCCCAATTCGTATTTTTTTCGGGATTGATAACATCAAGCGTAAAATACCCTTCTGAATCATTAAGGCTTGATGTGTGGGATAAAAGCATTTTCAGGGTGATCACTTTGTCGGGGAATTTTGGATTGCGCACTTTAAATCCTATTAGATTGCTCACATCATCATCCAGCGATAATTTTTTTGCTTCAACCAACTGCATAATAGACGTGGCGGAAAATGATTTTGATATGGATGCTATCCTGAAAATATCCGTTTCTTTCAGTGATGTTTGGGTTTCAATATTCTTTAATCCGTAAGAACGGGTATATATCAGGTCTCCTTTTTTTACCACCGCTACAGATACGCCAACCATATCGTATTTCTTCATAACACTATCTATACGGTACGCTATTTTTTCTTCCTGCGAAAAAACAATTGAACTGATGAATAAGCATAATAAAAGAAATATGTTTTTTTTCATGTATGGATTGTTTGAGTATTGGTGGTACCATAAAACATTAAGAAGTTAAGGTAATTAAGTTTATCCTTAATTGGTTAAATTCCTGGTAGTTTCTCTTAAGTATTTGAAATCAAAAAATTGCCGTGATTTGCCCTGGTATCTTTGTGTCTCTTTGTGTAAACCTTTGTGCCTCTTTGTGATTTAAATTGTATATGGCATAAGGCAGTGCTGGAGCTTAGTATACTGTTGTGTGTTATCAATGGTTTTTATAAGCCCTGTTTATATACCCAGCATAGTTTTGTATATGTTATGGTTCTCATCATCAAAACAAACAAAAATCACTTTATTAATAGTGCCTGGCGTTAACATAAAATTTCTGACAGTATCTATTGCAATTGCAGCTGCGCTTTGCTTAGGAAAATGATAAATGCCTGTGCTTATATTAGGAAAAGCGATCGTTGTAATATTATATTTAGCTGCAAGTGAGAGGCTGTTTGTATAGGCAGCGGCTAATAATGCATCTTCATTCTTATTACCTCCATGCCAAACAGGTCCAACAGTATGTATTACAAATTTTGAGGGGAGATTACCTGCCGTTGTTATTACCGCTTCTCCAACTTCGCAACCGCCCTGTCTGTTTCGTATAGCAATACATTCTTCCAGTATAGCTTTGCCGCCGGCTCTGTGAATGGCGCCGTCAACTCCACCACCGCCAAGCAGAGATGTATTGGCAGCGTTTACAACAGCATCTGTTGAGAGTTTGGTAATATCTCCTTTAATAAGCTCAATCATACTTACTGCCATTCAAACCCTTCAGCTTTGGGTATCCTGTCAAATATTTCGGCAAAGTTCGGGGGAGGTGTTGCGAGCCGCCGGCGTTCTGTATTTATCCATGCGCCATCTACTGTAATAACCGCGGCAAGTGTTTCATCATTTATATAAATGTGATGCTGCATAGTCCAGCGCGAGCCGTCTTTACGTGCTTTCAGCATATGAAGCGTAATATCTAATTTGTCGCCAAATTTTATTTCGCGTTTAAAAACACATTCCTCCCGAAAAAGGATTGGTCCCATTTTATGTTCAGCCATTACCTCAAGGCTTAGTCCCTGCTCTGTTAAAAAGCACATTCTTACATAAGCGCCCAGGTCGTAATACCTGGAGTGCAGCATATGGAAGTTGGGATCAAGATCAGCCCAACGTACTTCAGGAGATTTTTTATATGCATCCATTATATTGCATTATACAACAGGCGATAATATTCGTCAGCCATCCTGCCCGATTCAAAGCGGAACCGGACATCCTTCATGCCGTTTTTCATGATCTGTCTCCACAAATCAGGGCGCTCATAATACAGGGGAAGAATATCACCTTCCAGTATTTCATACAGTTTCCTGAGGTCATATTCATCCTGGTCGTGCACACTCATATTAGCATAATCAGCTTTAGGAATTACAAAACCATTATGACCATTATGAATAAATTCAGGTATCCATCCATCATCAGTAGAGAAATTCACGGCGCCATTCATTGCTGCCGTCATGCCGCTTGTTCCGGAAGCTTCGCGTGGCACACGGGGATTGTTCAACCAGATATCTGCAGCCTGCTTCAGGCGTTTGCTCAACGCTAATTCATAGCCGATACAAACTGCTACATTCCTGTAGTTTTTGCTGAGGTTTACCAGGTAATTAAAATCGCTGATGGCGGGATAATCAACAGGGTATGGCTTACCTGCCCAAATTATCTGAACAGGATATTTCTGGTTTGCCAGTAAAGCTTCAAACCGTTGTTTATCTCTTGTAATTAAATCAGCTCTTTTGTAACCGGCAAATCTTCTCGCCCATACAATGGTGAGCACATTAGGATCAAATAATTTTCCTGTTTGATCAGCAACAGTGTCAAAAGAGCGTTTTTTCAGAAACCATTTCCTGTCTATAAAATTATCTTCGTTATTTTCTTCAGCAGCGTAATACAATTGCTTGTCTGCCCAATACCTGAAGTTTTGTGAATTGGTAATATGAATGATGGAACAAATACCTTCATATTTACCCCACATAGCCCTGCTTACATGACCATGCAGCTCACTAACGCCATTGGCTAAACGCGCAAAACGCAATGCTGCCAGCGAATGATTGAACTGATCATCGTATATGCCTGTCAGCTTGCGCACTTCATCAAGCGGCATCCCGCAGAAATAACTCATCTTCTGGCATAAGTATATATCATGCTTTTCATTGCCTGCCTCTTCGGGAGTATGCGTGGTAAATACAAGTCTTTTTCTTACATCTTCTTTATTGCCGAACTTTTTATAGAGATAGAAGGCAGCGGAAAAACCATGCGCTTCATTTAAATGATATACCTGCGGATCAAATCCTAATTCATCCATAAGCTTTGCACCGCCAACACCCAGCAAAATAAACTGCGCTACTTTGGTAGCAACATTGGCATCGTATAAACGATGAGTTATTGTTTGGGAGATATAATCGTTTTCAGGGAGATCGGTGCTTAATAAAAATATAGGGGCGCTTTTAAAAGTATCAGGATTAAGATAATATGCTTTAACCCAAACCGGGTGATCGTGAATATTGATCTGGAATTTTATATTATGATCTTCGAGAAAATTATAAATTTTCTCATTCCACTGCACCTGTAATGTCTGATCCTGGTTGCGCGCCTGGTCGTAATACCCGTATTTCCATAAAATACCAACGCCTACCAGGTTTTGTTTTAACTCATAAGCGCTGCGCATGTGAGAGCCGGCTAAAAATCCAAGTCCGCCGCTGTAAATTTTAAGCGGTTGGTGAATAGCGAACTCCATTGAAAAATAGGCTACTCTTTTGGTGTACCTTTCATCAGGTGTATAAGGCACCTTATAATTCGTAAATGACGTCATGATGGGAATTTTCCTTAAAAATTGCCGCAATATAAACGGAATTTTTTAAACGGACGTATTTAGACGTAACAGGTGAGGTATTTCAACCGCGCCGTGACATGCTTTTAATTTAATCTTCATGATGCGGGATTCGAAATGAGGTTCGCGGTTATGCGTCATCTCAAACGGGCAACACGGAGACTTTACTATCATCGTTTTGGCGCGAAGGAGAGATCCGCCTGGCTTTGTTACTAATGCTCAAGTTTTGTACTACTGCCCAATGGATTGCTCACCCGCCGCAACATACTTTTAACTCAAACTTCATGCGGGCGGGATTCGAAATGACGACTGAGTGCATCGTCATTTCGACTGAGCAACACGGAGACTTTACTATCATCGTTTTGGCGCGAAGGAGAAATCCGCCTGGCTTTGTTACTAATGCTCAAGTTTTGTACTACTGGCCAATAGATTTCTCACCCGCCGCAACATACTTTTAACTCAAACTTCATGCGGGCGGGATTCGAAATGACGACTGAGTGCATCGTCATTTCGACTGAGCAACACGGAGACTTTACTATTATCGTTTTGGCGCGAAGGAGAAACCCGCCGGGCTTTATTACTAATGCTCAAGTTTTGTACTACTGCCTAACGGATTTTTCTCCCGCCGCAAGATACCTTTAGTTCAGTTTTTGTAAGATGGGTCGAATACGTGAAGAGTATTTGTAGTTTACTATCAGTTCTCTCCCAAAAAATAGTGAAATATTTAACAGCCTTACCCAACCTGTGGCACTATTTTCATAGTATTATTGTAGCAATAATAGTTTCTGAATACACCACCCTCAATTTACCGACAACCGTATATCTCCTTGCTTTTGAGAAGCTTTGTTTAACTAAAAACTTTAATGGTATAGTAGAATTCTACACGTTCCTTATTTCTTACTAAACAGGAAAACTGCAGATGAATGCTATATCAAAAAAAATAATGGTAATTACGCCATTACTTTCTTTTCAATATTTTTTTATTTATGCGCAGATATATACCCATCGTTTTGAAGCGGGTATAAATGGCGGCGCATTTATTTATACCGGTGATCTTTCCCGCGGCGATCTAGGTTCATATGTTACCATGAGACCGCAGTTTGGCTTTCATGCAGCTTATCTTTTAAACAGGTCTTTTTCTGTACGGGCAAATTTTTCTTTTGGTTCGCTGGGGGGTGATGATTCAAAATACAGCACACCGGCATACCGGCAACAACGCAATTTTAAATTTACCGCACCGGTTACTGAATTTACAGGTTTGCTGGTTTGGGATATTTTAAGGAAAAACGCTGTTGAGCAAAGGCGTGGATTTGCGCCGTATATTTTTGCAGGAGCAGGCATTTCACTTCTTAATATACAAAGAGATTACAGCCGGTATAATGCCGAATATTTTGATGCAGAAACAACAGGCGCAGGGCTTGCAACAGACATTGCGCATCGTACCCCCGTATCACTACCCGTAATACCCGTGGGCGCAGGACTGAAATATTATATTTCACCAAAATTGGCTGTTCAGGCAGAAACAAATTACAGGTTAATGTCTACCGATTACCTGGATGGTTTCAGCCGTTCAGCCAATCCTGCAAAAAAAGATAATTATTACAGCTTCTCACTAGGCGTGGCGCTGGCATTGGGATATAAAGACAGAAATGATTGTCCTCCTGTGAAGCCCTGACAAGCGATATATAAATTCCGTAGTTATGGTGCTGCGGAGTTTATATACGTTGTCGGTTAGTACATTGTAAATAGCCCTGAAGCAACTCCATATTCATAAATGATTGCAATCAGTTTTATGCGTATTTGCGTTAAAATAATTTGTTAAGATGCAGGCATTATTAAAGGATAACTATTTAAGAAAGTAAGGAATACATGATGAGATGTTTTTTGAGAGGAATGGGGAGGTTCGTATATTTATAACTGTGTACTACTTTTAGACACGTCTTCTATTATAGCCAAACAAGACAGATGATATTGAGATTTTCTTTTAGACTATTAGCGCTGGCAACACTAATTTCTTGCTCAAATAACACGATAAATAATGACAATTCATCTAAACCTACAGAACAAAAACCGGATACTTCAAAACCAATGACACAAAAAAAATTTAAAGAGGCTGACAATACCGCTATATTCACGACTAAATTTGTCATAACTGACAATAAAGAAATAACTGAAGTTCATCATGACGAAGACGATGGCGTTTGGCAGTTTTTTAGTGACGACAACTTTGACGATTTTTCTAAAGTTGCAAAAGTCGTTGGGCTTGGACAAATCACAAAAATTGACAGTACCCTTTTTGAAATTGCAGATATGCCAACCGGATATATTGCTCGTAGAAAATATAAAGGCGACAAATGGGTTATTGAAAAAACGAAATAAATTTATAAAGAATTTGATTAACAAAGTAGCCACTACCAGATTTTGTGCAAGCGTGGCAGACGGAATAAATTCTGGTAGTTGTATTGTAATTCCGGCTTTATTTTCGACAGACGAATTGCTGTTCACTTTTGTACTTAACTTCATCAAAATATTTTAAATTGCCGGGCAGAATGCTAATTCCCAAACCTGCACAAAACCTTTTTTGTAAGCAGGATGCAACGTCTACTAATCGCCAGTTGTCATTTTTAAAATTGCTTTTATGAAAAAATACATTTCTCTTTTTGCTACACTTATTATTTTGTTCTCGTGTAAAAAGGAGGCTGTTGTTGACATGACGCCGATTAATGCAAAAGGAGAAGTTCTTTTCATTTCGAGAAGAATTCCGAATAGTGCCGACTGGCAAATGTTTTTAATGAATGCTGACGGAACAAATCAAAGAGCGATTTCAAACAGTTTGGTTCAGTGCTCTTCCCCCGTACTCTCAAATAATGGAACAAAAATAACATTTACTACTTACGACAATAATTTTTATTACAATTTATATATAATTGACATTGATGGTAAGAACCAAAAGTTTTTATCCAGGGGGAAACAGTTTTGCGGCAGTCCGGCCTGGTCACCAGACGACAACAGAATTGCTTTTGTAAAAAATGATAACGATGTTGGCGGTAATTATAACGTTTATACGATTAAAACAGACGGTACAGATGAAATAAAATTGACAGATCAAAATGATAATTTTTCACCACAATATTTTCCTGACAACAATTCAATAGCATATTCTTCTTCAAATAATGCCTGGACTGGTATTTATAAAATGAATATTAACGGGAGCAGTAAGCAATTACTAACTCCTCAAGGCAACTCATTTGGATATCCTAAAATTTCACCAGACGGGAATATGATTTCAGTTACATCTAATGACTGGAATGGCTCACAAATATTTGTGATGAATTCCGATGGTAGTAATTTAAAGCAAATAACATTTACTGTATCTTCAAAGTATTTTGATACAGGATTTCCAAGAGATGGTAATTCCAATCCTGTTTGGTCACCTAATAGTGACAAATTAGCTTATGTTTCTTTTGAAAATGGAAGTCCGGACATTTTTATAATTAATTCAAACGGAACAGAAAACAAACGATTAACGGACACACCTTTAAGAGACGAAAATCCTGTGTGGACTAAAGATAGTAATTACCTGCTGTTCTCATCGAATAGAAATCCAAACGTTGCATCTCAAATATACATAATGCGGACGGAGGGACAATTGCAAACTCCTTTGACAAATTATATGGGTGATAATATTTATCCGGTATTCATTAATAAATAAGGCAGCGGCCAACAAAAGTATGTAATACCAGGGGCAACGGAATTCGGCTGTATTTCCAAGTTTTTTATATGCACGTACTATTGCTACGGTAGTTGCCTCAGCATGACAGGCGGAAGAATATATCTTGAACAATAGTACTGATGCTCAACACAGCACTACGGCTTGTCATGCCGAGGCACGAGGCATCTGCACTATATTGTCATACATGCGAAAATTTGAAATGCACTCCGGAATTCTATTGAGCTATTATTTGTTGGGATGAATTCTTAATAACAAAGCTTCTTCTGTATATAGCCATTTGTAGTTTGATGATTTGGTATGTTATTTTCCATTCACCCCTCTTTTTTCTCCGCTACTTTCAAATCAGGAAACAGCGCAGCTAACAGCATAATTACAGATCCGAATAAAACTATATACAATCCGTATTTTCTTTCCGGGCAGGTTCCCATTTCGCAACGGGCATATAATAAAAAATTTCTTGCCGCCCATGCCACACCCAATGCGCAAAATATAATATTCGCTCTTTTTGCCCATACTTTGGGAATAAGGTAAAACGCTATGGCAATAACACAGAATATAAGATGCAGCTTGGCCGGTTTACCAAGATTTGTGCCTGCATTGTCCATGCCTGTAACTATTTTTTGCAGGGTTGGAATTTCCATCCACGGCAGGTAGCATGCTACCATCACCAGTACTGCCACAGCTACGCCTGTCCATTGAGAATATTTCATGTATATCGTCGTTATAATTTACAAACAGGGTGCAATTATACTATTTTTAAAGTATGTGGATGGTATCTTAAAAACTATTACGCGTAATTAAGTATTTTTACCCTGCATATTAAACGGGCGCATTTCAAATTTTCGCATGTATGGCAATATAGTGCAGATGCCTCATGTCTAGGCATGACAAGCCGTAGTGCTGTGTTGAGCATCAGTACTATTGTTAAACACTGGTACTATTGTTCAAGATATATTCTTCCGCCTGTCATGCCGAGGTACGAGGCATCTACTGTAGCTGTTGTACCTGCATACGGAAATTTGAAATGCATCTTATTAAACCAACTCGACAAGCCGGAACTCATGACTGCAAACACCCCTGAAACATTTTCAATTGAACATTTGCTCAATCCGAACTATACCTATGCCGAATCTGTAGGAAAAGATATTAACCTTCAGCTTCACTGGAATACTTTTTTTAATGCATTATCAGGCTTTAGCTCATCAGATATAGAAGTCAGAAGGCAGGATATTTTCAGAATGCTGCGGGAGAATGGTGTTACCTATAATATTTACGGTGATCCTTCCGGACTTAACCGTCCCTGGAATCTTGATATTATTCCTTACCTGATTGATAAAGCAGAATGGACAACCATAGAATCAGGACTGGTGCAGCGGGCAGAGTTGCTCAACCTGATTTTAAAAGATATTTATGGTGAAAGAAGATTGATCAAAAATGGTATTCTTCCCGCGGAGCTCATATACAACCACATTGGCTTTTTGCGGCAATGTGCCGGTGTAAAACAATTGCATCGTCACAGCCTTATTTTATATTCCGCAGATCTTGCACGCAGCACCAACGGCAGCGTTTGGGTATTGAACGACAGAACGCAGGCGCCCTCCGGCTCAGGCTATGCTTTGGAAAACCGCATCACTATGGCGCGGGTTCTGCCTGAGCTGTTTAGTGGTTTACAGGTAAGACATTTATCATCTTATTTTGAAACCTTACGTCAATCGCTACACGAAATTGCGCCTGTAAAAAAACAGGATACGCGTATTGTAATTCTTACGCCGGGACCGTCTAACGAAACTTATTTTGAGCATTCCTATCTTTCTACTTACATGGGTTTCACACTCGTGCAGGGTGATGACCTGATGGTAATAGATAATCATGTGTGGTTAAAAACACTGGGAGGCCTGGAAAAAGTAGATGTTATACTGCGCAGGGTAGACGACAGCTTTTGTGACCCTCTTGAACTCAAAGATGATTCAAAGCTTGGTGTGCCCGGCCTTATGCAGGCTGTGCGCAGCGGGAATGTAAGCATCGCTAATCCTTTGGGCAGTGGTATACTGGAAAACCCGGGGCTAATGCCTTTTATGCAAAGCATGTCGCGGTATTTTTTAAACCAGGACCTTGTTTTACCAAGCATAGCCTCGTGGTGGTGCGGGCAACCTAAGGAAATGCAATATGTGCTTGATAATATTCAATCGCTCGTAATAAAAAAAATACATAAAGTATCAAGGGCTAGCACCTCTGTTGACTGCGCCTCGCTTACTGAAAAACAGCTTGATGATCTTAAGCAGTCCATAAAGGCGCACCCTTACTTATATGTAGGGCAGGAAAAAATTTCCATTACTACCACTCCCTCATTTATTAACGGTAAAATAGAACCCCGCACTGCTTTGTTCAGAACATATTTAACCAGCAACAGTTATAGTTATACTGCTTTATCCGGAGGGCTTACAAGAACGGCGCCCAATAATAATTTCCTGATCTCAAACCAACTGGGCAGCATAAGTAAAGATACATGGGTAATAGCGCCTGAAGATGAGCATAGAACTGTTATGCCTAAAGATCAGATAGAGGTTATTGCATCAAAAAAAGGAGATATTACAAGCAGAACAGCAGAAAATCTTTTTTGGGTAGGAAGATATGCCGAGCGTGTATTGGGCACAGCAAGGTTTTTACGGACCGTGATGCAGTTTATTACAGAAGGCAACAGGCATAGCCAGCGAAATGATATAGAAACGGAACAGCATTTGCTGGAAGCGCTTACGCATTATACGGTTACTTATCCGGGTTTTTTGGAGGATGCTGAAAAAAAATTCGCTAATCCATGGAGTGAACTGAATAGTATTTTGTTTGATGAACAAAGAAGCGGAAGCCTCCTATATAATTTCAGGCTTTTTTGCAGGGTGGTATATGCAGAACGCGATCACTGGTCAACTGATACATGGCGGGTGATATGGAGCATGGAAAATGTATTGAAGGGTACATATACTTCAGATATCACGCATATAAGAGCGCTGAATGTGCTGGATAGCGTCATTACATCGATGGTAGCATTTATCGGGTTGAACAGGGAAAGCATTTCCCGCGAGCAGGGATGGACAATGCTTGATATGGGGCGAAAGATTGAACAATGCATGCTGCTTACAAGTATGCTGCGATCTACAATGGTTAATAAACATGATGAGCAGGTTGACTATAACCTGCAGGAAGCTGTTTTAAAAAGTAATGAAACACTGGTGAATTACCGGTACAAATACCGCGTACATATTCAGCATGCATTAGTGCTTGAGCTGATGTTGCTTGATCCGAATAATCCGCGTTCTATTATTTACCAGCTTGACAGGCTGAAAGCATATTTGAGCAATTTACCCAAACTGCAGGATGGTTTTTCTTTGCAGCCGCACGAACGGTTTATATTTGAAGCATATACCCTGCTAAAGTTAGCCAACAGGGAACAATTATCTACCACTGATGAAACGGGAACACAGTTTAAATTGCTTGATGAATTTTTAGAAAAATTATACGACCTGTTATTTAGTATTACAGGCGCGGTATCCAAGTTCTATTTTAAGCATGCGCAAAAGCAAAAGCAATTGTTTACGGCAGAATCATTTTAATTTTATTCAATGCACTATAAGGTTACACACACTACTATTTACCAATATAATGAACCGGTGAGCCTTTGCCATAACCTTGCCCTGTTAAAACCGAGATCAACTGCGACCCAGATATGTCATAAAACGCAACTGGATATTTCGCCGCTTCCGGATATCATTAATGAGTACGAAGATTTTTTTGGTAATAAGGCTACGTATTTTGCTATACAGCAGGAGCATAAAAAGCTCGCGGTAACCATAACTTCATTTATAGAAAATACGAATACCAAAGCCATACAATTTAATTTTTTTGAGAGTGTTGCCTGGGAAGAGGCTAAAAAGAATATCTCAGGACCCATGCCTGAAAACGCGGAAATACGGCAATATATAGCCGAAACGCCAATGACTACCTTTAATGATGATATTAAAGAATATGCATTAGTATCTTTCACGCCCGGCAGGGCTTTGTTTGACAGCGCTAATGATCTTATGCAACGGATATACACTGACTTCCGTTATACGCCGGGGTTTACTACCATTGCAACGCCGGTAGCTGAGGTGATGAAAAAACGTCGCGGCGTTTGCCAGGATTTTGCCCACCTCGCTATTGCCTGTATAAGATCGCTGGGACTGCCTGCAAGATATGTGAGCGGCTATATTGAAACAGTAACCGCGGATGGAGCGTCAAAACTTACCGGCGCTGATGCAAGCCATGCATGGTTTTCAATATTTATTCCCGGTACGGGGTGGGTAGATTTCGATCCTACAAATAATCAAATACCTTCTTTTCAGCACATCACTATTGCATGGGGCAGGGATTATACTGATGTTACCCCGCTTAAAGGCGTTATACTCAGCAGCGGTAAGCATAAGCTGGATGTGGCAGTTAATGTAACGAGAATATAAGCTTATAAATTCTTTACCTTTGCCTGATAGATCTCTGCTATCTGCCTGTATAAAGTACTTGTTACACTTTTTTCAAAAATTTCCTGTAAAAATCCTCTCTCATTCTGGCAAAATCTTTTTCAAGGTAGATAACTTCATTGCGAAGTTTTTGTTGCTGTTTTTGCCAGTGTCTGTCAATATTTTTTGAAGATATGTCTTTGAATTTTTTTTCCTGGCGTTTAACGTCAATAGCAATATCCTTTATGTATTCGTCCCGTTCAATAATGAGGTTATGAAAGATCTCCGCTTCAACAATCAGTTCTTTATCGGTAGTATTATTATCCAGTACTTCGCTCAACGTGGTTTTAAGTGCATTGCTCTCATCTTTAAGTAAGTTGAGCGAGGTAAGCCAGGCTACACATTCACTGACCGCCTGGCTTATTTTTTCTTTGTTATATGACAGATCATTAAGCAATTGGTATCGTGCTTTTAAAGATTTGTATTATTGGTGGTTAGGCTCACAGGTTATTTTTTTACTTACCATATCTTGGGCCGGGCTTATATAGGGAATCCCTAAACCCATACCCCTTAAAATCAGCAGGCATGCCATCAGCATCATCATATATGGATAAATGCTGCGTATACGTTGCCTTATGTTTACATTAATATAATTTCCCCAGAATGCAATAGTCCACATTACCGGTAAAGTGCCTGCACCAAAAGCTGCCATAAATATTACTGACTTTGCTATATTGCCTGTGGCTGTAGCGCCGGCCAAGGCAAGGTATACCAGCCCGCAAGGCAGTAATCCGTTTAAAAAACCTATTGCAAAAAGAGTAGATTGATTTTTTTTGAAGAATAATTTGCCAAATGTTTTCCTGATCTTTTCAAAGAATGCAGCAGGGATGTTTTTTCCGGTAAATGTGGATGGAAAAAATCTGGGTAATATCACCAGCAATAAAATAATAGCGCCTGCGGTAATGGATAATACCTGTTGAAAACCTAAAAGAGACATACTATGCCCGATGCTGCCCATCACTAATCCAAATAATGAATAGGTTACAATTCTTCCGCTAT
This sequence comes from Agriterribacter sp., assembly GCA_047601125.1. Lineage (GTDB taxonomy): Bacteria > Bacteroidota > Bacteroidia > Chitinophagales > Chitinophagaceae > Agriterribacter. The sequence continues at coordinate 740,282 of JASGJY010000001.1, forward strand.
TGTATAATAATGAGCCGGTAAATTTTGAATACAGGCTGTCGTCTTTTAATGGTAACGACAGCGCCAAAGGTCCGCACATGCCAACACAATGAAAGCTTCCTATCACTCCAATGGTAAATGCTGCTATGGCTGTTTCTAACATACGGTTTATTTGTTGATTACAGGAATAATTTTTCTTCAAAATAATATTCCCTCCCTGCATTATCCCAACTTACCTGCAGGTTATAAGCGCCGTTTATACCCGAAGGCAATGCTATGGTTGTGGTGCTGTTGCTGGTGGTGAAATTTTTTTTAATATCCTTACCATTATCCGAAGGGCGGTATAAGAATATCTCACCGGTCAGGTCTTTTTCATTAAACTCCGCCGGCAAGGTAATGATCAATGTATTGTTTACTACCTCAAATTTTACTTTTGACGACAACGCATTGGTTCTTCTGATAGCGTCAATTTTATCCTGGTGCTTCAGCTCCTTTGCATAATAGTCAGGCGTTACAAGATCAATTTTTTCGTTAGATGATTTAAACACCAGTACTACTATTCCTGCTACAAAAGCAAGATAAACGATCAGTATTTTATATCCCCAGTTCATAGTTGTAAGTTTTGAGTTTCAGGTTTCTGGTTTCCGGCCGGCTTATAAAGCTATAAGGTTTGCCGGGCTGCGTTGCAGCAATGCAAACCTTATAGCTTTACTATTCATATACCTCCGGCCCGATAAATTTTGCTTCAATGGTTTTTAATTTTTTACCGTTTTGATACAGTCCTATATGTATTACCTTCTTCCAGCTTGTTACATCTTTCCTGTTGAGCTTTACAAAGAACTGCAGGTTAGCATAATCTTCTTTTTTTACTATTGTTGTTCCGCTGCCTACCGGGGTGATTTCCCCCTTTACATCTTCCAGCTTTAATTCAAAAGGAATATCCTTGTGTGTTTTGTTGGCTAATTTCAGGTTATAAAGATTGGCTATTCTGCCATCGGGCAATGAAGTATAGGTCATACCGGCGGTACGCATAAGCCTGGCGTCGAGGTCTGTTCGGGTTGCTATAAGTACAACCAGCAGGCTCAGCAATAAAAATAAAACAACACTATATGCTTTTATACGCCTGGTGAATTTTAACTGTACACCATCATTAATACTTTTTTCAGAAGCGTACCTGATCAGCCCTGTTGGTTTGTTAATGCTTGTCATAATGGCATCGCAGGCATCGATACATGCAGTGCAGTTCACGCATTCAAGTTGAGTGCCATTGCGTATATCAATACCTGTGGGGCATACTCTTACACAGGCCGTACAATCAATACAATCTCCTTTAGCGGGCACAACAACAGGGGCGGCTTTTTCCTCAAGGCTTTTGCATGCGCCATCATTCTTACAGTCGACACATTTACAATCGTGAGGTTCTCTTTTATCTTTTTTTGAAAGTTTTCCTCTTGGTTCTCCGCGTTTATAATCGTAAGCAACAACAATAGAATTTTTATCAAGCAATACTCCCTGCAACCTGCCGTAAGGACATACTACAATACAGACCTGCTCTCTGAACCACCAGTATACAAAAAAGAAAACAGTGGTAAAAGCTAGTAATGATATCAGCGTGCCGATATGCGCAGATGGTGTTTGTATATATTCAAGCAGCTTATCCATGCTTATTAAGTAAGCAAGAAAAAAGTTGGCAATAATGAACGATAACAAAAAGAAGGCAATAAACTTAATTGCTCTCTTTTTAATTTTTGTGCTGTTCCAGGGCATTGCTTTTAGCTGGCGTTGTTGTGCAGCATCGCCATCAATCCAATATTCAATTTTGCGAAAAACCATTTCCATGAAAATGGTTTGCGGGCACGCCCACCCGCAGAATACACGACCGTAAATCACCGTAAACAAAACAATGAATACAATAAACGTGAGCATAGCAATCCCGAAAATAAAAAAGTCCTGCGGCCAGAATATCAATCCGAAGATGATAAACTTTCTTTCCAGTACATTTAACATCAGCAATGGTTCACCATTTACCTTTATAAATGGGAGCGCAAAGAAAATGATGAGATATACAATGCTGAATTTGGTGCGTAAGGAATATAATATACCCTTAGGCTTTTTAGGATATATATAATTCCTGCTGCCATCTTTGGTAATGGTTGCTACCGAATCTCTGAATGAGCCTTTTTCATCATGTATTATCATTTCTTCTTCTGTCATTGCTTACGGTTCAGGTACTCTGATTATAAAGGTTAGTATTTGTGAATGGCGCATTTTGATGCTATTTTACAGTTGCGGCTGAATCAGCAGCAGGTGCAGGTCCTCCCGGAACCGCTCCCTGTTCTGTAAATAAATCTCCCTGCGGAGCCTTTGCGCCGGGAGGGTTAGTGCCATGCAATGTTTTAATATAACTTGCTATATAACTCATTTGTACAGGGGTAAATTCTTTTGCCCAGGATTGCATTCCCTTATCAGGATATCCAACTTTTATACTGTGATAAATATCATTGAGCGATCCTTTATGCAGCCAATAGTCATCAGTTAAATTCGGGCCTGCACCACCTTCACCGGCTTTGCCATGGCACGGCCAGCATTTATTCGCATAAATTTCTTTTCCGGCCGCTATACCTGATGCGTCTGCAATTGGTATATTATTTTCGTCTACTTTGTCTTTATTGTTAGCCTCATACGCTTCTTTCTCCACTCTGGCCTTTTCCATTTCAGCCAGATATTCCTGTGTTGGGTTTTTACCTACACCGAATGCATGGTAATAACCTAAATAGAAAATGGCAACAAAAATGGTTGCATAAAAACCATATTTCCACCACGGGGGTAATGAGTTATCAAGCTCCTGTATACCATCATAATTATGATCAATTAAAATGTCCGCTTCTTTTTCTACAGCTACAGCCTTGGTAAATACTTTTTTATCAAGTGATGACCACCATTCACCGAACCTGGAGCTTTTGGCAGGTGCTTTGGCCTTTTCAGGAAGCAATTCCTGGAAAACGCGGCGTATGGAAAATGCAAGAAATAATATAGCCGCTACTTCAATAGAAATCACTGCGGCAAATGCGTAAAAAGCACCTGCTGTTAAACCACCATAATTAGTAGTGTCAGCAACGGCTGTAACTGTTTCGGCAGCTTGTGCAAAAACGGTTTGAGAGGTTACAGACAAGGCAATAATGAATATTGCGCTTAACAGCTTGCCGCTGTTTTTGTATTTTTCAAGCGCCAGCTTACTAACGCTTATCAATACCTGCCCCATACCCCATATTACAAATGCAAGTACAATGGTTGTAATGATTAGCAAAATAGCCAGCAGGTTGCTTTTTTCTTCTGGTGCAGTGGTGGTTGCGGCTTCTTGAGCAATAGCAGGTAATATCGCGCTCAGCAATATTAAAGTGCTGAATAGCTTTTTCTTTATGGATGTAAAACGGTTCATAAATTTTGTTTACAGGGTTGAGTTAGTTATCTCTTCTGAATCGAGCGGTATGTTTGACAAGCGCTCCACACTCTCTTTCTTCATCTTTTTTACCAGCACCAGCAGCACAACAAAAAACAGGAAAAAAATAATGAGAGAGATCATGGGATATATATTAGCGTCATGCATCTTCTCCGCGTATTGTTTTATGAATTTGAACATGGTGATTAGTTTTTAGCGTTTTCAGATTTTGATATATCGGTACCAAGCCGCTGCAGGTAAGCAATCACAGCTATTATTTCTCTGTCAGGCCCTATCTTAATACTATCTGATTTTAAATTGCCAGATATGCCCTGCGCCTGTATAAGCAGATCCTTATTGGCTATTGCCGGATATTCTTTTTCGTAAGGCACTCCCAGCTTTATCATTGCCCTGATCTTGGCAGGCGTAGTCGCTGTATCGAGTTTGTTTTCTATTAATCCAGGGTAAGCAGGCATAATAGATCCTTCACTCATGGATGATGGCTCCCTCAGGTGTCGGAAATGCCATCCGTCGCTTTTCTTAAGGTTGCCGGCACCTTCTCTCGCCAAATCCGGGCCGGTGCGTTTGCTTCCCCATTGGAATGGGTGATCATATACAAACTCACCTGCTTTGGAGTACTCGCCATATCTTTCTGTTTCGCTGCGGAATGGACGTACCATTTGCGAGTGGCAGGTATAACAACCTTCTCTTACATAAATATCACGACCCTGTAATTCAAGCGGGGTATATGGTTTAACAGAAGTAATGGTTGGCACATTCGATTTTACCAGGAAGGTTGGTATCATTTCAATAACACCGCCAATAATCACTACTATCAAACTCAGGATCATCATTTGCACCGGTTTTCTTTCAATCCATCTGTGCCAGTGTTCACCGGCATGTTTTACATATTCTTTTTGAAGTGGCGCTGCCTCCGCAGGTTCATCTGCAACAAGCCTGCCTGACTTAACGGTTTTATACACATTATAGAACATGATGAAGACACCAATCAAATATAATGCTCCACCAAATGAGCGCATCATGTAAAATGGTTTAAGATAAGTAACAGTTTCGAGGAAGGAATATTTAAGGATGCCTGCTTCTGTAAACTGTTTCCACATACTGCTCTGAGTAAAACCAGCCCAGTATAACGGCACCGCGTAAAATATTATACCGAGTGTGCCAAGCCAGAAATGATTGTTGGCTAGTTTTTTAGAATACAACGGAGTGTTGAAAATTCTTGGTATAAGCCAGTAAAGTATACCAAACGTAAGCATACCATTCCAGCCCAAAGCGCCAACATGTACGTGAGCAATAATCCAGTCGGTAAAATGCGCAATAGCGTTTACGTTCTTTAATGAAAGCATCGGGCCTTCAAAGGTTGCCATGCCATATGATGTAACTGCAACCACCATGAACTTTAAAATCACATCATCTCTCACCCTGTCCCATGCGCCGCGGAGTGTAAGCAAACCATTGATCATACCACCCCAGCTTGGGAAGATGAGCATGAATGAGAATACCACACCAAGCGATTGCGCCCAGTTTGGTAAAGCAGTATATAATAAGTGGTGAGGACCAGCCCATATATACAGGAATATTAAAGACCAGAAATGTATAATAGAGAGTTTGTAAGAGTAAACAGGCCTGTTAGCCGCCTTAGGCAGAAAATAATACATCAGCCCGAGATAAGGGGTAGTAAGGAAAAATGCAACAGCATTGTGCCCGTACCACCATTGCACTAACGCATCCTGCACGCCTGCATACCAGCTATAGCTCTTCATAAACGAGACAGGCAGTTCAAAAGAGTTTACAATATGCAGCATTGCCACTGTAACAAATGTTGCTATATAAAACCAGATGGCAACATACAGGTGCTTCTCTCTTCTTTTAATAATAGTGCCAAACATATTCCAGCCAAACACAACCCATATAAGTGTAATGGCAATATCAATCGGCCATTCCAGTTCCGCGTATTCCTTGCTGGTAGTATACCCCATAGGGAGCGTGATGGCCGCGGCAACAATAATAAGCTGCCAGCCCCAGAAGTGGATCTTGCTCAATGTATCGCTAAACATTCTTGCTTTGCACAAGCGCTGCAAAGAGTAGTACACACCCATAAAAATACCGTTGCCCACAAAGGCAAAAATTACAGCGTTGGTGTGCAGGGGCCTCAATCTTCCGAATGAGCCATATTGCGTAATGTTGAGCGAAGGGAATATGAGTTGAAGAGAAGCCCATAAACCTGCCAGCATACCAACTGCGCCCCATAGTATGGTGGCGTACGCAAAGTTTTTTACAATCCGGTTGTCGTAATAAAATTTTTCTGCCTGCATATAAATTTACTTGTTTTGGATTTTTTGTTCGGTAGAAGTTGAATCATCATTGGAGAGCTCATCATCAAAAAGCATTCTTACGGAAGGAGTATAGTCGTCATCATACTGCCCGTTTTTTACACTCCATAAAAAAGCGGTAAGAAAAGCGCCGGCAACTACTATGCTGATACCTATTAGTAAGAATAATGCACTCACCAGTGGAAATTTTGATGCGACAAAAGTATTTGTCACCGGTGTGTTAAAAATTGATAGCTGTCAACGGAAAATATGATTAAAATCAGTTCTGGCGGTACAATAAATTAAAATGAATTATTTTTCTCCTGTATATAAGCTCCTGTAAATAATTTAAAAACGATTGCTATGAAAAAGATAATGCCTGTAGATGCTTCCCTGATCCGGCTATGGATCGAAGCAAAACTTTCACCCGATGAGGTTGAAGCGCAGTTAGGCAAAGAAGGTTTATCTGAAGAAACCATCGCCGCTTATATTCGGGAATATAAAAAGGCACGTTATGCCGGGCGCAGGTTTAATGGTTTTGTTTGTGCAGGGGTCGGCGCTTTCCTGGGTTTTGTGAGCTGCGTGCTTTCTATTACCAATCCAATACCTGAACTATACCATATTATATTATTCGGGCTTACTTCGGTAGCTATATTGTTTATTTGTTTGGGTTTATATTTTGTATTTGAGTGATCTCTGAAAGAATAAACCCCCAAAAAACAATTTGAGGGTTTTTGTTTGGCGCAATCAATACATCAATGGAACGGATTTATGCTGAAACTAATTTGACAGAGCGGCAGACTGCTTAATCATCGTTTCTGCCATAGGAAAGAGCAGATTATTTTCAAGATGCACATGCTTGTGCAGATCTTCTTCAAAGGCTTTTAATTCCTCTAAGGTTATTTTGAATGTATTGCATGTGCCTTCGGGTACGGCATAATCATTGGTCAGTATTCTTATTTGTTCCATTATAGCGCCGGCTTCATCATGCTCGTGCACCATCATGGCAACAGGATTACTTATGTATCCCTGTTGTTTATTTGTATTGGTTTTATTGTTAAGGGAAGAGGCAATCTCCTTGATCCTGGGAAATAATACCATTTCCTCTTTCTGCATATGCTGGTACATATCATTTTTTAAATAGGAGAAAAGCTCATTTACTGTTCTCATATAAGGAAATCTGTCGCCATGCTTTGCAGCTACTTTGGTTAAATGCGCTTCAATAACAGGCATTGACTGGCGGGTATAAAAATGATGTTTTATGAGTATATACCTGATCAGTTGTTCCGCGTTCATGTCTGAAAAATCAACAAAAACTTTTTGATCCTGCATAGCCGAAGTTTCGAGCTCTTTTATTATTTCTGTTACATTCAGTCCTCTTTCATTACAGGCTTCTGCAAGGGTTTGCTTTCCTCCGCAACAAAAATCAAGATGGTATTTTTCGAGAACAGGCACAAATTGATAATGCTCAACTGCAATTGATGCCAGCGTTTGTTGTTGTATGTTCATGATGATAAATAATTTTTGTAAAGTTGTATACTTAACAAATATTATTTTATGACTGGAATCAGCTTATCTTTCTTTGACTGATATTTAACAACAGCATACCGGATACAAGTATGAATGCAGCACCCAGCAAACACTCATTAATATAAGGAAGTGCAATAAAACCGATAGCTGCAATACCCTGCAACATTAAAAGAAGCTCATTTATAATAACACCGGCAGTAAAAATTTTTACAGCAGCTAAAGTCAATGGGTTGATCTGTATATTTTTTTCAACCATCATAAATGCAAGCAGGAAAAGTGTGATTACACCAAGCAATATCAGGTGCAGATATCCTATCACAATCGGGCGGAATCCGAAAGCAAGCTGGCTTAATGATGGTATAACAGAGCCTAACTGTAATAATAATTTAATGGTTAATGCTATGCCTGAAAGTACAAACAGCCATAATGCATCTTTGGGAATAAGTGTTTTTATTTCTGTGTACCGTTTTTTTATGTGCTGTATTATTATTATCCAACCCCCCACCTGGCTGAAAGCAGCTAATATTACAAGCGTAAAACTCCATTGGGGGATAGGCAACCATAAAGCCGATAATACATAAGCCGGAATGCAGGCGGCCGCAAACAGCCAGAATATTTTTTTTTGAACAGGCGCAGGAATACTATATAAAAATGTAGCAGATGCTAAGCCCATACAGGCAAAAAAGAACCAGCCGTTGTATTGAAAATGCAGAAAGAAATATACTGCCGCCAGGTACCAGTTTTGATGAATAGTTTTTGTTGCCATCATAAATGCCAGTGAAAATGCTCCTGCAGAAGAAAGTATATTGAAGAGCAGCGCTGCTTTTATCCACCAATGGCTTATGCTTTTTTCCGGTAAACTGTTTAGATCTTTCCAGAACGTATATGCAAATACGTAAGAAACAAAAATGGATAGTGTTGAAAAAATAATAGAGTATAAGCCATAACCCTGTATGGGAAAACTGATCAGCATACCGTATGCTGTAATGAGGTTGGCATTGATTATCCATTTATATTTTTTGAAAACGGCTTCACCTTTTTGCTTTGAAATATACTGAACGAGCAATAACATCAATACATGCGTAACCCATCCTGAAAATGCAAAATGAGAATGCCCGTGCAGTAAATGTTTTTGGTCAATAAAGGGAAGTGAAAAAAGGATTTTGTACCTGAGTATAAGACCCGCCAGTGCAACAAGTAGTAAATTCAATAATGCCAGCTTTGTATAACGATGTATAGTAAACTGCGTAGTATTCATGCGGGGCAAAGTAAGTTATGCAGAAAGACTTTTATTGTGATTGAGATCATATGGCGGTGAACTATCGGTTGTTGGTAGAACCTGCCATGCACAATCTGAAACTTAAAACTTGCAACTTTTCACCTGCTCATTAAAAATACACTTTCCCCTTATCGATCACCAGTTCCCCTTTTTCATGTAAATGCCGCATGGTGCGTATTACTGTTTCTACACGCAAACCGGTCATGTTTGCAATTTGTTGCCTTGTAAGATTAACCTTATTACATATGGTGCAAATGTTCTTTTTATTTTTCTTTAAATAGGTAAGTAATGTATTTATACTTTTTTCGGGATCGTGGTGGGCGAGCTCTTTCAGCAGAATAAATTTAAACCGAAGCCGCTCACTTATTGTCTTGCTGAAAGCCATATGAATATCAGGCTTTTCAGCAAGAAGCTGGTAGAACAGTGATTTATGCAGTCTTATAATAACAGACTCAGTATCAGCAATAGCACTTGCTGCATAGACTCCTTCATCAAAAAGAGGTATTTCTCCAAAGCACTCCCCGGGCTCAATCATATTTTGAATGAACTCATTACCGTTATCATCAATGTTTACCCAACGTACACTTCCACTTATAAGTTGATGGTAAAAAGAGCAGATGCTACCCTCATTATATATTACTTCTCCTGCGGCTACTTTTTTGTAAGTAGCTCCTAGTGTAAGCAATATGTCAATATCAATCATCATATAGTTTGGTATTAAATGTCAAAACTATTTGTGCTTGTATTGTTGGTATATGATTCTGGAAAGCCGGCACTATGATTATCATCATGTATATAACTTAAAACTGCGTTTGTGCCTTACCGTTTGCAAAACTATGATTATACGCATAAATAAGCAAGTGTTGTCTACGTAAAATTGTGTATTCAAATTATATCAAACACAAAAAACATTGATTATGAAAAAACTGTTGATGCTGCTTTTCGCCGCCATATTCTTCGCAGCCTGTGGAGGCGGCGGACAGAATAATAGCGCAGAAACGCCGAAAACCAATACTGCTGATGCAAAAGCTGAAAATGGTAATCCATCTTATGACCCCAACAGGGGAGAAGGGAAATTCACTAAGGTTGAAGTAAGTGCTTCCCTGGATGCCGCAATGGCCGATAATGGCGAGAAAGTGTACGGTGTAAAATGCGGTAGCTGCCATAAACTTTCTGAAGAGAAACTTGTAGGACCCGGATGGAAGGGCGTTACCGGCAGACATACTGCCGAGTGGATAATGAATTTTGTTACCAATACAGATGAGATGCTTAACAAAGATCCGAAAGCACAGGCACAATTGGAAATATGCTTAGTGCGCATGCCTAACCAGAATTTAAGTGACGATGAAGCCAGGTCTCTTTACGAATTCATGCGCAAAAACGATGGCGTAAAATAAACAACAAGAACGGAAATAACCCATTTAAGTAATAAATAAAAAATCTTTTATGAAACGTATGAAATCGTTACTGCTGATCACAATGATGCTTATGGCAGTAACAGTATATTTTTCCTGCAAACCTAAAAATGCCGGCACTGCCGTAAATGCTGATGCTGCATCTAAAGTATATGTAGCACCCGGCAAGTATGATGAATTTTACAATTTTGTTTCCGGAGGTTTTAGCGGCCAGCTAAGTGTTTATGGCTTGCCCAGCGGACGATTGCTAAGAGTGGTCCCGGTGTTTTCTGTTGATCCTGAAAAAGGATATGGATACAGCGAAGAAACAAAACCAATGCTCAACACTTCTCACGGCTTTGTACCCTGGGATGATCTGCATCATACTGAACTATCCCAAACAAACGGAGAGATTGACGGGCGCTGGATTTTTGTAAATGGCAATAATACTCCCCGTGTGGCAAGGGTTGATCTTACTACCTTCCGTACGCATGAGATTATAGAATTGCCTAACAGCGCAGGTAATCACAGTTCGCCTTTCATTACAGAAAATACTGAGTACGTGGTTGCAGGTACAAGATTCAGTGTTCCCCCGGATAATGCAAACGGAGATGTGCCTATTAACACCTACAAGCAAAACTTTAAAGGATATATAAGTTTTATCAGTGTAGGTAAGGAAGATGGTAAAATGGATATCGCTTTCCAGATCCAATGCCCTGGTATAAACTTCGATCTTAGCCATGCAGGTAAAGGAAAGTCTCATGGATGGTTTTTCTTTAGCTGCTATAATACAGAGCAGGCTAATACTTTGCTTGAAGTAAATGCTTCACAAAGAGATAAAGATTTTATTATGGCCGTTAACTGGAAAAAAGCGGAAGAATACCTTAAAGCAGGTAAAGGAAAAAAGGTAGCTGTAAAATATGCGCATAATACGTACAACGAAAAATCGCATAGTGCTGCTTCCGAAATCAGGAATGAAGTTATAGTGCTTGATTCAAAAGAGCTGAAAGATATCTGTTACTTTATTCCCTGCCCTAAATCTCCGCATGGTTGTGATGTAGATCCTACAGGAGAGTATATTGTAGGAAGCGGTAAGCTTGCAGCATTGATTCCTGTATTTAGCTTTGATAAATTTCAAAAAGCAATAGCCGATAAAGCATTTGACGGGGAATACGATGGTATACCTGTTATTAAGTATGAAGCCGCACTTCATGGGGAAGTACAAAAACCCGGTCTCGGACCTTTGCATACAGAATTTGATGGCAGGGGAAATGCGTATACTACTTTCTTTGTATCAAGTGAGGTAGTAAAATGGGGGCTTAAAGACCTCAAGGTAATTGACAGGGTTCCCACTTATTATTCCGTAGGGCATTTAATGATACCCGGCGGAGATAGTAAAAAACCTAATGGTAAATATCTGGTCGCTTATAATAAAATTACCAAAGACCGTTATCTGCCTACAGGCCCGGAATTAGCGCAGAGCGCACAATTATATGATATAAGCGGCGATAAAATGCAGTTGCTGCTTGATTATCCAACCATTGGTGAACCACACTATGCCCAGTCTGTGTCTGCAGATGTAATTAAAAACAATTCAGTTAAGTTTTTTAAGATTGATGAAAATGTTAATCCTTATGTTTCAAAAGGTGAAGGTGCAACCAAGGTAGTGCGTGAAGGAAATAAAGTGCATGTATATATGACTTGCATTCGTTCCCACTTTTCTCCGGATAATATAGAGGGCATTAAAGTTGGGGATGAAGTATACTTCCATGTAACCAACCTGGAGCAGGACTGGGATGTGCCACATGGTTTTGCAGTAAAAGGAGCTAATAATGCTGAACTGCTAATAATGCCGGGAGAAACACAAACTTTAAAATGGATAGCGGAGAAACAAGGTATTTTCCCATTCTATTGTACTGACTTCTGTAGTGCTTTGCATCAGGAAATGTCCGGATATCTCAGGATATCTCCTGCCGGCAGTAATGTGCCGCTTACCTTCAGCACCGGAAAAAACATACCGCAGGCTGATAGCAGTGCTGCAAAATAAAATACCAGACCAGCCGGTAAACATTATGCAATGTAAACCGGCTGGCCTTAATAAAATGATTATTATGGATCAAAGTGCTTTTGCCAACGTATGTTAAGATATAAAGTAAAAGTACCTGGTACCAGCCCCTTTATGTTAACCCCTAAATATTTTTTATGAAAAAGTATATAACAATCTTTGCCATCTTAATGCTCCTGGGCATACTGTCATGTAATAATGGTGCTGACAATGCAGCAGCAACAGATAATGTTGCACAGGCTGAAACATCCGCAGGCGGCCAGGAAGCAGTAAAAGATGATGAATCTGCAAAAGATGTTGTAAAAGTTGCCATTGCCTCTAAAGATCATACCACGCTGGTGGCTGCGCTTAAACAGGCAAAACTGGTCACTTCATTATCAAATGCAGGTCCGTTTACCGTATTTGCCCCTACTAATGATGCGTTTAATAAGTTGCCTGCGGGTACTGTAGAAGGTTTAATGAAAGAAGATAAAAAAGCTGACCTGGAGAATATACTACAGTACCACGTTACAGTGTCAGCTATTAAGGCAGAAAATTTATCCGACGGGCAATCCCTGGGTATGGTAAACGGCGATAATGTAACTGTAAGCGTAAAAGACGGAAAGGTTACGTTGAATGGCAGTGCGCATATCATTACTTCTGTTCCGGCATCTAACGGAATAATTCATGTAATTGACCAGGTATTGCTGCCTCCTGCAAAAAAATAACGGACTTATTGTTGTTGAGCACAGCGGTAAGGGTATCTAAAATTTTTATATAATGAAAAAAAATCTGGGCAATGCAACCAAATTATTATTGCTGCTGGCAGCAGCAGGCTTAATAGTTGTGCTGTTTACACCTATCTGGCGCATTGATCTAAATGCCCCGCAATATCCCGAAGGACTTAATTTAAAAATCTATGCTAACGGATTAAGAGGAAATGTTGATATTATAAACGGGCTTAATCACTATATAGGCATGAAGACACTGCATAATGAAGATTTTTTTGAGTTTAAAATCCTGCCTTACGCAATTATATTTTTTGCGGTATTGTTCGTACTGACGGTATTGGTAAACAAACGGAGAGTGCTCTATATTGCATTCGGATTATTTGTATTGTTCGGTGTTTTGGCAATGTATGATTTCTGGAAATGGGAATACGATTATGGGCACAATCTTGATCCTGACGCGGCAATTAAAGTGCCAGGTATGGCATACCAACCTCCCTTAATAGGGTTTAAACAGCTATTAAATTTTGGCGCATATTCTATTCCTGATACAGGAGGATGGCTTTTTATAGGTGCCGGCGTACTGTTGTTGATGGCTGTTATTATTGAATGGCGAAAAATTAAAGCAGTAAAATCTTCTGCGGTAGCATATGCAACTACTGTTGTATTATTTATACTGTTATTCAGCAGTTGCAATACTGGTCCTGAAGCTATTACAGCGGGCAGAGACAACTGCAGCCATTGTAAAATGAGTATCAGTGATATTAAATATGCTGCTGAAATTGTAACGCAGAAGGGAAAAATATACAAGTTTGATGATATTACATGCCTCGTATCATTTATAAAAGATAAAGCAGTGGATGAAAAAGATGTTCAACAGGTATACCTGAGTGATTTTTCCGCTCCCCATAACCTGGTAACATCCGGTGAAGCTTTTTTGCTGAAGGGAGGTTCAATACATGCACCTATGAATGGAGATATAGTAGCGTTTGCAAATAAAGATAGTTTAGCTAAAATGGTATCTCAGTTAGGAGCTGCCGAAGTAACCTGGCAGCAGGTAAGCCAATGAAAGTTATATTATTCATATTGAGTTATGTTTCCTTATTATCATCATATGCCGGCGTAATTAAAGTAGGCATACAGCATCAGTATACATCTGTAACCGCCGCCGTTGGTGCAGCCCGTATGGGTGATACAGTGCTTGTGGATGGAGGTATATACTATGAAAAAAACCTGGTTATCAATAAATCAATAGTATTACGAGGAATTAACCGCCCGGTACTGGACGCTGAGAAAAAATATGAGAATATTTCTGTAAAATCAGACAATGTAACTGTAGAAGGTTTTATACTGCAGCATACTGCTGTTTCAAGTATTGTTGATTATGCTGCCATAAAAATTTACAACAGCCGCAATGTATCTGTTATTGACAATATTATAAAAGACGCTTTTTTCGGAATATATTCCCAGTACGGAATACGATGCCTTATTAAAAATAACACACTTACTGCGTTTGCAAAAACCGAACAGTCAAGTGGCAATGGTATTCATTGCTGGAAGAGTGACAGCATGCAGATCATAGGCAATACTGTTACCGGGCACAGAGACGGGATTTATTTTGAGTTTGTAACTAATTCGGTTATATGGCGTAACCAGTCTTTTAAAAATCTTCGCTATGGGCTTCATTTTATGTTCAGTAATGATGATGCCTATATCAATAACATTTTTCAAAACAACGGTGCAGGCGTTGCAGTAATGTTTTCGAAAGGTGTAAGAATGTTTAATAACTTCTTTCAGGAAAACTGGGGCGATGCCGCTTACGGCATATTACTGAAAGAAATAAATGACAGTTATATAGAAGGGAATCATTTTGAAAAAAATACTTCGGCTATATATGCGGAAGGCGCTAACAGGGTTTATGTAAAAAGAAATATTTTTAAAAACAATGGATGGGCGTTTAAGATACAGGCAAGTTGTTCGGAAGTAGTGCTGGAATACAATAATTTTTTAGGAAATATTTTTGATGTAGGCACTAACGGCTCTTTAGTTCTCAACAGGTTTAATAATAATTATTGGGACAAATATGAGGGCTATGATCTGAACAGGGATAATATCGGCGATATTCCATACCGGCCGGTAAGTATGTATAGTATGATCGTGGAACGAAATCCTCCTGCTGTGATTTTATTTCATAGTATGATGGTGTCGCTGATGGACAAATCTGAAAAAGTGATCCCTAGTCTTACGCCCGAAAATTTGAAAGATGAACATCCTATGATGAAGGCTCTACAATTATGATTATCGCTAATAATATCAATAAAAAATTCGGCAGGCTTAAAGCGCTTGATAATGTAAGCGTAAGCTGCAACAAGGGTGAATGCATCGCATTGATCGGACCGAACGGCAGCGGCAAAACAACGTTTATCAAAGCAATACTGGGAATGGTTTTGTGTGATAGCGGATTTATTACTTTTAACGGAAAAAATATTTTACATAATTGGGAATATCGCTCAAAGATTGGCTATATGCCGCAGATAGGCCGCTATCCTGATAATATGAGTATAGGCCAGTTAATGGATATGATGAAAGATATAAGAAATCGCAAAACCTTACCGTTGGATGAAGAGCTGGTAAATAAATTTGAACTGGATAAGTTATATGATAAACGCATGCGCACACTGAGCGGGGGCACCAGGCAGAAAGTAAGCGCTTCACTTGCATTTCTTTTTAACCCGGAGGTTTTGATACTTGATGAGCCAACCGCAGGGCTCGATCCTGTTGCTGCTGAAATTTTAAAAGAAAAAATTGTTGCTGAAAAAGCAAAGGGCAAACTGATACTTATCACTTCTCATATATTAAGTGAGCTTGATGACCTGGTATCGCAGGTAATATACCTGCAGGATGGTAAGCTGATCTTTCATAAAAAAATTGAAGCGCTCCGTGCAGATACCGGGCAGGAAAAGTTATCTAAAGCCATAGCAACCGTAATGCTTAAAGGAAAGTAAGATGAGAAAGATCCTGAAATATGTTATTATAGATATTCTCCGGAATAAAATAATGCTGGCATATACTATGTTTCTGCTGGCATTATCGTTAAGTATTTTTAATCTTGAAGACAGCAGCGCCAAAGGCATTTTAAGCTTACTGAATGTTGTATTGATCATTGTGCCGATGGTAAGCATATTATTTGCTGCCATTTATATTTACAACAGTGCTGAATTTTTAGAATTACTGGTCAGCCAGCCGCTTAAAAGAAAAACCATCTGGTTAAGTATGTTTGGCGGGTTGGCATTTTCGCTCGTAACTGCTTTTTTTATTGGCGTGGGCATACCTGTATTATTATACGAAGCAAGCGCAACGGGTATTATGTTAATAATATCTGGGGGTTTACTCACCATAATATTTGTTGCTATTGCGCTGCTTGCCGCGGTAAAAATAAGAGACAAGGCAAGAGGTATAGGAACAGTAATATTATTATGGTTGTATTTTTCATTATTGTTTGACGGCATTGTATTATTTATTCTTTTTCAGTTTGCCGATTACCCGCTTGAAAAAGTGATGGTTGGCATTACTACACTCAACCCTATAGGATTAAGCCGTATACTGGTATTGCTTAAAATGGATATATCCGCGATGATGGGCTATACCGGAGCCATATTTAAAGATTTTTTCGGAACTACTACCGGGATGGTAACAAGTTTGCTGGTATTGCTGTTGTGGATTATTTTACCGGGATGGTTATCCGTACGAAAGTTTAATCATAAAGATTTATAAGCTGTATAAAATCAATATAAATGAAAAGACATGAAGCGCTGGCGCCCCTTTCAAGAGAGCATCATGGAGCATTGATCCTGGCCCAGGTAATGAAAAGAGGAGCCCCGGCATATAAAGGAATGCCGGTAGATACTGAAGGAAAGATTGTTTATGCGATTGATTTTTTCTATGCACATCTTACAGAACACTTCGGCAGGGAAGAAGCAATACTTGAAAAAGTGAAAAATGTAAATGAGGAGATTGACGCGCTGTCGAAAGAAATAGTTAGAGAACATGAAGCACTAAAAAATGGTTTTATAGAATTGAAAGCAGCAGATGATAAAATAGCAGCGCTTGATGAATTGGGCAAAATGCTTGAAGCTCATGTTCGTAAAGAAGAGCGGGTATTGTTTCCGTTGATCGAGGAACACTGCGGCGAAAAATTATTAGCGTATTTATAAAGCAGGAAGATATATGAAAAAAGATATCAAAACCCGTGAGGATATTGAGCTATTGGTGACAAGCTTTTATGATAAAGTAAAAGCAGATGATACTATCGGATATATCTTTAATGACATAGCAAAAGTAAATTGGGTGAAGCATCTTCCTGTTATGTTCGATTTTTGGGAAAATATCCTGTTCTTTACTGGTGGATATGCAGGCAATCCAATGATGATCCACCAGCATCTTAATAAAATGTTCCCACTTACAAAAGAACATTTCAAAAGATGGGAAACATTGTTTCTTCAAACAGTAGATGAGTTATTTGAAGGAGATAAGGCTGTGCTTGCCAAACAACGGGCATTAAGTATTTCAACAGTAATGCAGATTAAGATTGTAGCGAGTTAAAGCTGAAAGCTATCGGCGGTCAGCAGCCGACTCTAACCATCAGCAGCCAACCTGTTTCTGCAAATGGTTCAAAACCATTGAAAAATCCTGCGGAGGTAACCAGGATTTTACTTTTAAAAAGTATTTTAATCTTAAAAAACAAATGTTCATTGGATAAGCAATAAAACAAGCTTTATAAGGAAATTGAGATAGCCTTAGATTCTTTATAAAAGCTAAATCCCGAAGAGATAACATCAGGTCTTAAATACTTCTGCCTATACCTGCAACCTGAAATCCGCAAATCTGCAAAAATCCTCTGCTGATAACTGACAGTTGTCAGCCCCTACAGACCCTTCATATTTGCGCTTGCAGATGAAAGCACTGCAGCCAGTATAACAATGCTGATGCTGCTTGCGGGCATTAAGATAGCGGCAACCATCGGAGATAGCAATGCCTGTGTAGCAAAAGATAATCCTACAATATTATACAGAATGGATACAATAAAAATAGCGGTAACGATTTTTTTGCCGGAGCGTGCATATTCCAGGAATTTCCCGGTGAGATGAACATTGCTTCCATCCAGTATAGCATCACTGGCAGGAGTGAACTGACTATGATTTTCGCTCACCGCTATTCCCACGTTACTTTGTTTTAAGGCTCCGGCATCGTTCAAGCCATCGCCAAGCATCATAACCTGCTTATGCCGCAACTGCAATTGTTGTATATATTCCAGCTTTTGCTGTGGTTGCTCCTCAAAATTCATTTTAATATTGCCGGTAAATATTTTTTCCAGGTTGTTTTTCTCTGTATTGTTATCTCCCGATAATATATGCTGCTCATATTTGCTATTGGTTAATCCGGCTGACATCTGGTCCAATCCCTCCCTGTACTGATTACCGATTTTATATACACCGAGATAAATATTATTCAACACCACATGTACGTGCGGCCCCGCAACTGTGAGAGGGTGATTAATCCCACCGGACCTTATAAAATCAGTGTTGCCTAATCTAACAGGTATTCCATCAACCAGTGCTTCAATGCCCTTGCCTCTGTATTCTCTGAAAGATGTAATAGCAGCATATTGAATGCCAATATCATTGATAGCGCCGGCTATTGCTTTACTTAACGGATGTGAAGATTGCTTTGCAACAGTTTTTATCGCTCTCAATTCACCTGGCATTAACCGGGCGCCTTCATATATTACGCTGGATATATTGTTTTGTGTAAGTGTTCCCGTTTTATCAAATACCACGGTATCTATTTCAGCCATTGCCTCAATAACCGAAGCATTTTTTAAATACAATTTATTTTTACCGAAAATACGAAGCATGTTACCATGCGTAAATGTAGCGGCAAGTAATAAGGAACATGGGCATGCTACAATTAAGACCGACGTAACAGCCGGCAAAATTTTAGAAGGATCGTTTATCCACCAGTATACTGCAGTGCTTATGGCAACAGTGAATAACGCCAGTGTAAAATACCTGCTCCACGGGTGAACAAATGATCTGTCCGCATTTTTCTTGTCTGAAAAAATATCGTTATTCCACAATTGTGTAATATAGCTCTGCGAAGTTTCATTTACTACTTCCAGTTCTATCATTCCTCCTACCTGCTTACCTCCGGCATATATCAGCTCGCCTTTTCTTTTTTGCAGTGGCGTATTTTCGCCACTCACAAAACTGTAATCCACATTGGCTTCACCTTTTAATAATACAGCATCTGCAGGTATCATTTCTTCGTGGCGTATAATAATATGATCTCCCTTTTTTATTTGTGTTACCGGAATATTTTTTTCCTGTTGTTCTTTTATAACGGTTACGCCTAAGGGAAAATAAGAAAGATAATCGCGGTCAAAAGAAAATGAATCATAGGTTTTATCCTGGAACCAGCGGCCTATCAACATAAAAAAAACAATGCCTGTTCCTGAATCAAGATAGCCGGCCCCGGTTCCTGAAATTATTTCGTAGTAACTTCTGCCGTATGTTACCAGTATTGCCAAAGCTATCGGCGCATCAATATTCAGAAATTTTTGCTGTAGCCCTTTCCAAGCGGAAACAAAAAAGCCGCCGGCAGAAAAAAATAATACAGGAAGCGATAATCCGAAATTCAGCCAGGTAAATGTTTCTTTAAGCCCATGCTGTTCAATATTGCCTGAAGAAAAATATTCCGGAAAGCTCAGCATCATTATGTTGGAGAAACAAAACCCGGCTACGCCTATTTTGTAAATCCTTTTTTTATTGAAGCGAACTTCTTTTTTTGTTTTGGTATCATTAAGGCTTATATAAGGTTCGTAGCCAATAAAGGCAAGCAACTCAACCACTTTGCGAAGCGATATTTTGCTATGATCAAAAATTACAAAAACTTCTTTACGCTGAAAATTTGCCTGTGATTTTATAATGCTTCCATTAATGCGATGCAGGTTTTCCAATAAAAAAATGCAGGAAGAGCAGTGCATTTGCGGCAGGCTGAATACAGCGTTGGTTTGCGTATCATTACTGAATTGCACTAATTTCCTGATAACAGATGCATCATCGAGATAGGCAAATTTTTCCGAAACAAATTTCCCCTTTGCCTTAATGCCGGGATTCTTATCAAAATTATAATAGCTGCACAGGTTGTTTTCGTTCAGCAACAGGTATACCTGTTTGCACCCTTCGCAGCAAAAATTCCTGTCATCAGCAATAATTATTTCTTCGCATTGCTCGCCGCAGTGATAGCAGGTGGTTTTTATGGTAGGGTTCGATACGATAGTGTATATGATTTTTCCTGCAAAAGTGAAGAACTCCATCCTGTACCGGAATGACTGCCATCAAGGAAAATAATGATATTTATCAGGGGTTAGGTATCAGGTGTAAGGTGCTTGTGTCCTGTCATAAATAGACAGGTGTCTTGTCAAGCCTGCTAATCGCTGATAGCTGATACCTGGCTGCTATCTCTTCACAAACTTTAATACTACAGCACGTTCCGGTAAGTATAATTTGAGGAAGTATATTCCGGTGGGTAAAAATCTTACATCAATCTTAGTTGAAAGCAAATTACCCGGTATTACACGAATTACCCGTCCGTTAACATCAATGATTTTACCTTGTATAGTATTGGCAGGTAAGCCAGGTTGTAAAAATAAATCGCTACTTACAGGATTAGGAAACAATTTTACCTGTAAATTATCAGCATTGTCTGGCATAACGGCTGATGGAAATGTGCTAACAGCAATACCCTTTAACCTTCCGTCAATTGAACTGGCAGTAATTTTAAACCAAATACTATCACCATCAGAAAGGCTGGAATTATTCCATAGATAAAAAGTATCCTTTATTCCCTGTGCAATTGGTGTAAAACTTACTTTGTTATTTACGCTGTATTCAATATCGTATGTTACCGGGCGCCCTTCATCCGGATTCAGCAATTGCCATGAAATAGGAGAAGCTGCATTAAATATTTCACCGGCGGGTTTTTTAATAGCAATCGCCGGATGTTCATAAGCATGCAACAGTTCGGCAAAGCCAATTCCTGTAACTGCCTGCCCGTTTACTGTTCCGGTAATGGTTGTAGCTCCTTCAAAAAACCTGAAAGGTAATGTGATTTCACTATTACTGTTATTTGATGTGATCGTTAAATCGAGATTGTTTTTTGCAGAAGTCAGTCTCCATTTGGCTGAATAGCACATAGCGCTGTCGGGCATCCAGTTATAGGCCAAGCGCTCAATTGTAAAATCGCTTATGGTGTATTGGGTAGATTCATCAACATATGCAGCCAGTATCCGGTATTTTTCATTGTCAGGCACTGTATTTTCAACAGTAAAAATATTCCATAGGTTTACATCCATACCGTTTGATAACTGCAACTGGAACCATTCATATCTTTCTCCGGAAAACGGGTTGAAATCTCCGTATTGCCTGTCAATCCAGCACGTGCCGGTCACGTCTTCGGTAATTCCGTTCAGGGTTAATTTTCCGGTAACGGCATTTCGGGTTTGAGAATAATAGTAAGTGTAATTATCAGTGCCCTGGTTAAGATAACCATCATCACCCGGTAATAATGGGCGTTTTAAACTTTTACAATCCAAATTTAATCCGCCGGTTGCCGAAGCTGCCTTGATGGTATATTCAAAAGGGATTAAGTTGCCATTCCCATCTGTTTTATTACTCCAGCTTTCATTAGCCCTGTTATAAACTGCCGCCTGAATATCAAGGTGTGTGGTAGACAGGGTGGTATACTTAAGCGGTCTTGTTTCTTCATAAACTTTTCCTGTGGCATCATCTTCGATATTCAATATTCTGAAACCATCAAAACCGCTTGCCGGAAAGTAAAAATAAGTCAGCATATAACTATAGGTCTTGCCGGAATTAACTCCTTTAAGCTGTCCCGAATTATACCACCATTCCACAGGTTCTGCGCTGTGCCGCCCCTCATCCTTTGGAAAAGAAACCTTACTTCCGGCAGGCGTATAAGGAAATATTTTCCAGTCCTGTGAATAACTATATTGGTTCGAAAATACTGCTACAATTAAAAGAAGGTAAATAAATTTCATTCAAAATAGTTTTCAGATAGTGTAGTGATCGTAAAATGTTTGCAATCATTTTACGATTCGTACGGCGGCACTAAGGTACTACGACTAAAGGAATTTTTATAGAATCAGAGATGTTTTTATTCAGAGCTGTGGCGTATTCGTCATGCTATTTTATCTTAAAGCAGGAGGAAATAATCTTGCAAAACAAATAATAATTATTGTCCAAATTAAATAACCTATTGAAATATAAAGCCAATATTCTTTCCACTTTTGCTTTTCACCTTTGACCAGCAGTTTTCCGGCAAAAATGCTTTGGATTGGTAAAAAGAACGGAAAAATTATTAATAAAATCTTATACTCAATCTTTAAAGATTTCTGCTCGGGAGGTTTTAATTGTGACTCGTGTTTTGATATTATTTCTTTAATATGAGGTATGCTAAGGTTTCTCTTGTTGAACTCATTATTTGCAAGGTTTCGAATATCTTTATCAATCGCTGAATTTTGAATTATAACATATAATTGATAGTCTGTTAGTTTTGAGATGTTCATATAGAACTTTAATGCCCCAAACTTAAAAATAATATATATTATTGCAAAGCTGTGGGAGGTGCGAGGCATTTACACCTGCATTTGCACCATAGGGGCCAATCGTTCATTGTAGAAAAGCTGGTTATTTTGTATAACAACCTTACATATGATCAAAAATCCGATAATCAACGTTGTATTCTTTTTATTAATCCTGATATCCTGCACGAAACAAAATGATGATCCTCCTCCTGTACAAAATGTAGACTCCCTGGGGGTTGGATGGAAAAAGGTTGCAATTGGTGAGGGCAGACAAACAAGTGATATCTGGTTTTCAGAAAATACCGGATTTTTGGCCGGAGGACATGAAATCCTGAAGTCAGATGATTTCGGCGATACATGGAATGCTGTCGTGAATACAAAATTCCAGGTTTTCAATGTAAGCATGGGCAGCCCTCAGAATATTATGGCTATTGGCTACCCCCAAACGATTTATTACTCCAACAATGCAGGGGCATCATTTGATAGTATAACGTTACAGGATAAACAGCTTAATGAAATATTTTGTATCAATCCAACAGTTGCATATGCAATTGGATATGATCTCTGGAAGACATCTGATGCGGGAAAGAATTGGCAAAAAATATATAGTTTTCCAGTTTATAATGAAAGACTATACCGCACTGTTCATTTCATTAATGAGTTTGAAGGATGGGCAATCGCCGGAAGAAATCTGGCAGAAGTGGGAGTGTATAACACACAAGATGGAGGAAATAGCTGGCAGTTCCTCGATAGCGGAAAGGTAAAATTTGGTTTGAATAGTCTTTTCTTTACCGGTGATATGATTGGCTATACCGGTAATGGTTCTCAGGTTTTGAAAACAATTGATGGCGGGTCAACCTGGGGAATTATAAAAGGTGGTGTAAGCGGATTTGTGGATACACATTTTTTTTCTCCGGAAAGTGGATATGTCTCTGGAGATAAAAAGATATACAAAACTATTGACGGAGGTCTGCATTTTACAACAGAAGTCAGTTTGAGTGCGACAAATAATGATGCAAGAGTAATTGAAATATATTTTGCTGATCCGAATAAAGGTTGGGCTTGTGGATATAAAGGGTATATACTGAAATATCAAAAGTAACCGTTAGTTTCCTTTTACGAGGAGATGGGCGTTTCTGTAGTAAATTCATTTTCCTCTTATACTTTTACAGCGTTTGCACAAAAAAATATTACATCTGTTATAAGGCTTGAGAAACAAAAAATTGTATAAGTTTGATAAACTTTCCAATCTTTGATGACCCTAAATGTATTTAGGTGGTTTACACCTTTATTCAGCCATTATCATAAATGAATTACCAGTATGTTATGTTTTCCTTTTTTTGCTGTACAAAGGATGATAATCAATTGCAGGCAGTGCAATTAATGCTCCTTTCAATTCAACTCATATTGAATATAAGATGTCGAATTTAAAACCCCTGATCCTTACCGTCATATTACCTCTTGTTGCCGGAACTCTTTTATATATTTTACTACCTGATAAAAATTACGGATTCGTCCGGAATTATGTTCCGGATGGATTGTGGGCTTTTGCCCTGACATCCTGTTTACTGATCATATGGCAGGGAAAAGTTCACTTGTTTTGGCTCTTGATTGCAATGGCAGCAGGTAGTATGTTTGAATACCTCCAATGGCAGGGATATCTAAATGGTACAGGAGATATATTTGACCTGATCTGCTATTTCGTTTCATCTCTTGCAGCAGTTTACGTAACACTTCAAAAAAAACAAATACATGCAAACAACAACTAAACATGTCATTTCTCTGGCAATCATTGGGCTATTTTTTGTGATGGCGATTGCCAGTTCACCATCTAAAGGTTCTATGACTGTAGCAAAACATCAGATACCCCCTGATTTTAATGGTTATAAAGGTACGCTGTTAATCATCAGTCAGTCGCGTTCCTGGAACCGGTATGCAGAAAAATATTTTTCTAATAATTATTCAGGTAAATATAAAATCATTCAATTCAGAGAGCTTGAGAAATATCCTGTTGGTGAAGAATATAAGTATGTTCTCAAGCCCGAATACAACCAAAGAATGCAGGCCGGTTCAAGTCATTCCTACACATCTTCCCAGAATCTTTGCGTAATTGACAGGGCAACGAATCAACAATATTGTACTAAATCTGCCTCACACTATGCTGCACTTATAAAAAAATACGCTAAAGCGCTCGAAGAGGAAAGAACCAGGCAATAATAAATGGGATACTTTTAATTCAAAATTTGCCATAGACGATAATAATATTCGGGAGGTTCTTCTTTCCTTTCACTTTCAAATGCATAACAAATGCTGGTTGGGGTATTTGTTGTAATTAACGCATATAGCTAATTGAATTATATTGTGCTGTGCGTGACAAAGACGCCACGCGCAGCGTTATTGCCGCCTCTTGCGACACAGCGTTATAATCCTGTCAGCCTTTTAATATACTCCCTTGCTTTTAAAGCATATTCAAAAGGATTCGCTTTTGCAGGATCCTGTTCTGCTTCTACCACCATCCAGCCGGTATAGCCGGAGGATTTTATGATTTCAAACAATGCGGGGAAATTGATGCATCCTTCCTCATCGCCGGGCACGGTAAAAACCCCATCTCTTACTGCATCTAAAAAGCTCATGCGGTTATCCTTTACTTTCTGCAATACTTTCGGGCGGATATCTTTTAAATGTATATGCGCAGTGCGTGAAATAAATTTTTCCAGGCAGATAACCGGATCTTCTCCTGCAAAATAAAAATGCCCGCAGTCATAATTAAGGTACACATTTTCCGGATCGGTCTCATTCAGCATTCTTTCTGTTTCTGCCGCGGTTTGTATACAGGTACCCATGTGATGGTGGAAAGATAATTTCATACCACGGTCTCTTGCTATCTTCCCGAGTTCATTCAGTCCGTACGTAAACTTCTTCCAGTCATTTTCTGTAAAAAGCATTCCCTTGCCTTCCAGCACCGGCACATCTTTTTTACCCTGGCAGCTATTGCCTGTTTCACCACCACCAATTACTTTAGCGCCCATCGCCTCAAGAAAATCAAGAAGCTGAGTAAAGTTCTTTTTGTTCTCTTCCAGAGATTTTGTGGTAAGTTCATAGCTGTTCCACTGGTTGCATATACGCAGGCCGCGCAATACAAGCGCTTTTTTCAGCTCATGTACATTGCGCGGAAATTTGTTGCCTACTTCGCAGCCTGTATATCCTGCCAATGCCATCTCGCTGATGCATTGTTCAAAAGTATTTTCAGCGCCGAGCTCAGGCATATCATCGTTTGTCCAGTTGATAGGTGCAATACCGAGTTGTATGTTTTCGAAGTTCATGTGGTAATTAGAGATTTGAGATTTGAGATTTGAAATTTGGATGAAATCGCAATCGGCGTTTGTGATTTGTAGTTTATAGTTTGTTGTTATGATTTGTGTGCAACGGAAAGCTACAAACCACAAACCATAAACCACAAACCTTGTAACCTGAAACTATAAAAATATTCTCTGCTGCTTCTTATTTTCTTTATACGTTTCATAGGCTTTTTGTACGGTAGCTGAAGTAGATACTTCCGCCACCGGTACTTCCCACCAGGCATGATAACCTTTTACCGTGCGATGTAAATGTGTTTCGATATAGATTATAGTAATCCGCTTTTCCGAACACGATTGTTTCAATGCATCCTGCAGTGATTTTGCATCTGTGGCTTTGATCACTACTGCGCCAAGGCTCTCCGCATTCTTTGCAAGGTCAACCGGTAAAACATTACCGGATAACTGCCCTGTGTTTTCTTCACGATACAAATATTTTGTACCGAACCTTTCGCTGCCGATGCTTTCGCTTAAGCCGCCGATACTCGCAAAGCCATTATTGTTAAGTAATAATATAGTGAAGTGAATACCTTCCTGCACAGCAGTAACAATCTCGCTATTGTTCATCAGGTAACCGCCATCGCCGCATATTACATATACCTGCCTTTCCGGGGCTGCCATTTTTGCTCCAAGCCCGGCGGCAATTTCATAGCCCATTGTTGAATAACCATACTCCAGGTGAAAGTTTTTGGGGCTTGTGGCGCGCCATAATTTATGCAAATCGCCGGGGGCGCTGCCGGAAGCATTGATCATAATATCTTCCTTATTCATAAAATTATTAAGCGTTCCAATTACTACAGCCTGGTCAATCGGTGGTTTAGTACCATTGCCTGTGGCATAAATCTCCGTTACTTCATCATCCCAGTTCTTATTTATTTCGGCTATACGTTTACGGTAGCTGTCTGCTACTTTATATTCGCTTAACAGGAAAAGCAATTCATCAAGCGTGGTTTTGGCATCGCCGGTAAGCGGCAGGGCATTATGTTTATATGCGTCAAATTCATTTACATTAATATTAATGAATTTGACTTCAGGATTTTTGAATAGTGATTTGGATGCGGTAGTGAAATCACTATAGCGGGTACCTATACCAATAACGAGGTCAGCTTCATTAGCAATATCAATCGCATATTTAGTGCCTGTTGCACCAAGCCCGCCAATACTATACGGTTCATTATACATTACAGCGCCTTTTCCGGCAAATGTTTCGCCAACAGGTATACCGGTTTGCGATGCAAAGCTGTGCAATACTTCGGTAGCGCCGCTGTATATTGTGCCACCGCCGGCAACAATAACAGGTTGCCTGGAGGTTTGTATCCATTCTGCTGCTTTTTTAAGAAGAGTAGTGTCAGGTCGTGAACGTGGTATATGCCATACTCTTTTTGCAAACAGTTCAGCAGGAAAATCATAGGCATGTGTCTGCACATCCTGTGGCATGGATAAGGTTACCGCGCCGGTTTCGGCAGGGGAGGTGAGTACCCGCATTACTTCAGGTAACGCGTATATCAATTGCTCCGGGCGATTGATCCTGTCCCAGTATTTTGATACCGGTTTAAAACAATCATTTACAGAAATATCCTGTGTAGTTGCGCTCTCTAATTGCTGTAATACCGGTGCGGGTTCGCGGGTGGCGAAAATATCGCCGGGTAATAATAATACCGGAATGCGGTTAATGGTAGCCAGTGCCGCGCCGGTGATCATGTTTGTGGCACCTGGCCCAATAGATGTTGTACATACAAACGTGCTGAGCCTGTTTTTTACTTTGGAATAAGCAACGGCGGTATGCACCATACTTTGCTCATTGCGGCATTGATAGTAAC
This sequence comes from Agriterribacter sp., assembly GCA_047601125.1. Taxonomy (GTDB): domain Bacteria; phylum Bacteroidota; class Bacteroidia; order Chitinophagales; family Chitinophagaceae; genus Agriterribacter. Next base: position 767,848 of record JASGJY010000001.1, read on the forward strand.
GGAAGTCAGGATTTTCCTGCAGGGCCTGTCCTAAACCTGCAACATTCCCATGGCCGAATATACCAAAGCACCCGGCAAAAAATGGTTGTTCAACGCCATCGCGTTCTACATACTGATTTTTCAGAAATGCGATTGTTGCCTGTGCAACGGTTAATCTTTTTTTCATCTGAAATTGTTTTTATGGAGAGCAGCCCTCCCGCCTTCCCAAAGGAGAAGAGATCCGGCACAGCCCTCGCTTTTCAAAGAATCATTATTAAAGTCTTGCCCTACTCCTTCCTCTCATCGCGGAGAGGGACAGAGGGTGAGGGGCATTTTTACATTAAGCCTTTGTGAAACTCCGTGCTTGTCGACAGGCGCGGAGTTTCACAACTATAAACCTCAAACTATAAACTCTAAACTTTTTCCCACAGCTCCCATCAGCTCAAATTTCTTTATTATAAATTCCTTATAGGTTTCCATAAATATTTTTCCGGGTGTTGTTGGCGCAAACTCTTCGGGCTTGTCACGAAAAAATTCCCGGTTTACCATTGTCCATACCAACCGCATATCAGTTGCAATATTCACTTTGCATATACCTAAAGCTATCGCTTTTTTTAGCTCATCGTCCTGCACGCCTTTTGCACCAGTTTTAATTTTTCCGCCGGCGGCGTTTATTCTTGTCACTACTTCTTCGCTTACATTAGAGCCGCCATGTAATACCAGCGGAAAGCGTGGCAACCTTTCCTGTATTTCTTTTAATATCTGTAATTGCAATCCCTGTCCGCCCGAAAATTTATATGCGCCATGACTTGTTCCAACGGCAATAGCTAAACTATCACAACCGGTAAGCTGAACAAACCGTTCAACATCTGAAGGGTTGGTATAGAAAGAATGGCTTTCCTGCACTGTGAGATCGTCTTCCACACCTGCCAGCACACCCAGTTCTGCTTCTACACTAATGTCTTTTTCATGCGCTTTCTGCACTACAGCTTTTGTTCTTTCAATATTCTTTTCAAAATCATCGTGCGATGCATCAATCATTACTGAGGTATAACCACCGCTTTCAATGGCATCCCAAATAGGTAATTCATAGCCATGATCAAGATGAACGGCATATACCGTATCTGGGTAAATCTCAGCCGCGGTTTTGATCATTGCCAGCAACATCTTCGCGTTGGCATAATCACGCGCAAAAGGCGTTGTTTGTATTATAAAAGGGGCTTTGGCTTGCTCCGCGGCAGCAAACAGCCCGTGTATTTCTTCCATGAAAAATACATTCACCGCCGCTATTGCATAGCTGCCGTAGCATTTGGAAAAAAGTTGTTTGGTTGTTAGTAGCATTAAGTTTATAATTTATAGTTTATGGTTTATGGTTGTTGCAACTACAAACTATAAACCATAAACATTAAACAGTTTTACCAAAACACCGAGTACAGTGCCACCAATATGCCGCAAATAATTGTTGCGCCTATAACAAACGAGCGGCTGAGACTGAATGATGGTAATGCTATTCTCATTTCTTCTGTTGTTTCTTTTCGTGGTGTAAGCAGGCTTACACCAATCATCACCACGCACAATACAAGAAATACAAATCCCATTCTGTTTAAAAAAGGTACTTCGGGTATCCAGAATTTAAACAATGTTGATAAAGGTATAGTTAACAATGCGGTGATTAATGCGGCATTAGCAGTAGCTTTTTTCCAGAACATTCCAAAAACGAAAATGGCCAAAACACCGGGAGTTATGAAGCTCGAATATTCCTGGATGAACTGGTAAGCTTGTTCGAGCACGCGTAACTGCGGTGCAATGAGTGCAGCAATTAACATGGAAATCCAAACTGCCGCTCTTCCCACACGGATCAAATGTTTTTCTGAAGCTTTGGGGTTGAAATACAGTTTATATATATCCAAAGTAAAGATGGTAGAGATACTATTGGCTTTACCTGCAAGCGATGCTACAATGGCTGCGGTCAACGCGGCGAAGGCAACACCTTTTAAACCACTGGGCAGTAAATCCAGCAAAACAGGGTATGCACGATCTGGCTTTACAATGCCGGCAGCGTCAACCATTTCTTTCTGGAACATGCCGTTTTGATGCAAAACATAAGCGGCTATGCCGGGAATAACAACAATCAGCGGAACGAGCAGTTTCAAAAATGCCGCAAATAAAATTCCTTTGCGAGCGGTATTGAGATCTGCGCCGAGCGTACGTTGAATGATATACTGGTTGCATCCCCAATAAGCAAGATTATTGATCCACATAGCGCCGATGATCACACTTAAGCCAGGCAGGTCTTTGTAGTATGGATTGTCTTCTTTGATCACCATATGGAAATGTGAATCTGCCTCTTTGGTTAAAGTAGAAAATGCACTCAATACAGAACTATTTCCGAATTGTTTTGCAACAAGATCAAGCGCGAGGTAAGTAGTGAGCAAACCGCCAACCACCAGCACTATTACCTGTATTACGTCTGTATAGCCAATCACTTTCATTCCGCCAATGGTAATGATAATGGCAAAGAGTGATAAGGCTATAACTGCTGCGGTGAAATTTATTCCTGCTGTTACTTCCAGCGCTAAAGCGCCCAGGTAAATGATAGAAGTAAGATTTACAAAAACATATAGTAATAACCAGAATACCGCCATAGTAGTTGCAACGCCTCGGTTATACCGCTGTCGCAAAAACTGCGGCATAGTGTATATATGATTTTTTAAATACACAGGTAAGAAGAAGATGGCTACAACTATCAATGCCGCTGCTGCCATCCATTCGTAAGACGATATGGCAAGCCCTATAGCAAAACCGGAACCTGACATGCCGATAAAATGCTCCGCAGAGATATTGGAAGCGATGAGTGATGCTCCTATAGCCCAGAATGTCAGCGAACCTTCCGCCAGGAAAAAGCCTGAAGCGGTATCTGATTTGTTGGTTTTCTTTTTATATATCCAGTAGCCATACAGCGCAATAATAATTAAGTAAAAAGCAAAAACAATGTAGTCCAGTGTGTGCAAGCCTGATTGATTCATCGTTAGTTGTTTAGTTTTGGGAGATGCTATACTAAATATTAATGTTAGCGTTTTTCCGCTTCTTTCGCCTCACCCAAGTCCCTTTTTCTGCTTACCGGCAGGCAGGGAAAGGGGGTTGAGCGCTTTAAAATATACCTGAATGATTCAATGTCAAATTAAGACTTTTTATATACCTCTTCAATTTTAACCGGGCGACCTTCTTTCAGGGAAATACCTGCTGCAAGTCCGACTACAGTTGCCATTAAACCATCATGCGCATCAACAGGCGATGGTTTATCATTCAGCACGCAATCAACAAAAGCCTGGATGCAGGATTGATAAGCTTTTTCATATCGCTCAAGAAAGAAGTGTAATGGTAATGCAGACTGCCCACTCTTATCATCAAACTGAATTACATTGTCTGGCGTATTGTTCTCTGCCTTTGCCATTCCTTTTGAACCGAATACTTCCAACCGCTGATCATAACCATATACTGCTTTGCGGCTGTTATCAATTATGCCAATTGCGCTATTGGCAAAGGTGAGCACGATAACAGCTGTATCAATATCATTATACTGTTTGATGCGCGGATCAACCAGCGCGTCACCTTTTACATATACTTCGTTTACCTCGCTACCGGTAATATACCGTGCCATGTCAAAGTCATGAATAGTCATATCAAGAAATAATCCTCCTGAAATTTTTACATATTCCAATGGAGGAGGAGCAGGGTCGCGGCTGGTGACCTTTACAATATGCGGATTGCCGATGCTGCCATTGGTTACGAGTGTTCTTACACGTGCAAAGTTTGGATCAAAACGGCGGTTAAACCCAAGCATAAGTTTTACATCATTATCTTTTACAGCTTTTTGAGCAGATAAGATGGCGGGTATGGTTACATCTAACGGTTTTTCGCAAAACACATGCTTCTGCGCCTGTGCAGCAGCGATAGTATAGGGCACATGCTGTGGTGTTGGTGCGCAAATAACCACGGCTTCAACATCAGGATGATTGATCACTTCTTCCGCACTGGTAGTAGTGGTAACACCTGCTTTTTTAGCAGCGGCATGCGCTGCTTCTGATACATCAGAAGCAATAATAACTTCCGCCTGGGGTGTATGATATAATAAATTTGCCAGATGAATCTGCCCGATTCTTCCAAGGCCGATAATGCCTGTTTTTAGTTTACGGGACATAATTAGTTTATTGTTTATTGTTTGTAGTTAAAGCTTCGACCCATTTTCAAATTTCACATTTCCACATTAAAACTTCCTCGTCCATTCTTTCAGCCACCTTTCAATCACTACTTTGGTTTGGGTGAAAAATTCAACTGCGTGTTTACCCTGTCCATGCAGGTCGCCGAAAAAACTTTCTTTCCAGCCACTGAAAGGGAACTGCGCTACCGGTGCGGCAACGCCTATATTTATACCGATATTACCCGCATCTGCTTCATTCCTGAATTTACGTGCATGTAAACCACTGCTTGTAAATACGCAAGCCATATTCCCGTATTTATTAGCATTAACATACGCTATAGCATCATCAATTGTATTGATATGCATAAGACTCATTACCGGCCCAAAAATTTCTGTGCCTGCTAATTCACCATTAAGCGGCAATCCTTCTATAATAGTCGGCTGAATGAAATTGCCTCTTTCGTAGCCGGATATTTTCGCGTTGCGGCCATCTACCAATACCTTACCGCCCTCGCCAATACCTTTTTCTATTAAACGATTAATGCGTGTTTTACTTTCCGGGCTGATAACCGGTCCCATTAGTACCGATTCATCTAATCCAAAACCTGTAGTTCTTTTCTTAGCGCCCTCAACCAGGCTTTCGGTAATGGCAGTATGATCGCCAACAGTAATAATGGTTGATGCGGCGAGGCAACGTTGCCCCGCGCAACCATATACGCTATCCACCACAATCTGGGTAGTCATGTCAATATCAGCGTCGGGCAATATGATCACAGGGTTTTTGGCACCACCCTGCGCCTGCACTCTTTTGCCGTTTGCAGCGCCTCTGCCGTATACATAACGGGCAACATTAGACGAACCTACAAAACTGATGGCCTTAATGCCCGGGTGATCAAGCAAACCATCCACAATTATTTTTCCACCATGCACCATATTAATTACACCTGCAGGAAGATCAAGCTTATGCACCAGTTCCATCACTTTTGTCATGGTTAGCGGAACTTTTTCAGAAGGCTTGATGATAAAAGTATTGCCGCAGGCAATAGCATAAGGAAGAAACCAGAAAGGTATCATGCCGGGAAAGTTAAACGGAGCGATGCAGGCGCAAACGCCCAGCGGCTGACGTATCATATATTCATCAATACCGGTGGCGATATCTTCTGAAAAATCACCCTGCATTAAGGCAGGTATGCCGCAGGCATTTTCTACGTTTTCTATAGCACGCACCCATTCAGCTTTTGCTTCCACATAGGTTTTGCCCGATTCCAGCGTAATGGTACGTGACAGCTCATCAATATTTTCTTCGAGCAATCTTTTTAGCTGAAAAAGGTATTGTATCCGCTTGCCCGCAGGTATTCTTTTCCATGTTGCAAAAGCGGCTTCTGAGGATTTTACCGCAGCGTCAACATCTGCGGCAGTGCCTGCAGGTACCAATGCCATCACTTCCTGGCTGGCAGGGTTTACTACGTTCCAGTAATCTGTTGCGCTACCGGCTATCCACTGCCCGTTAATGTAGTTTTGTAATTTGTGCATGGCGAAATTTAAGATTTGAAATTTGAGATTTGAAATGTTTTATTGCGAAATGCTTTGTTGTTTGTAACAGCATAATTATAATATGATGATTTTAAAATGTTGAACCAAGTAATAAGTGATGATGAACTTTATAGACCTTTACCTTCTATAATATCACAAATCACAATCTTTATCATAAGAGATGATGAAATTTACAGACTTTAACTTCTACTGAATCTCAAATTTCAAATGTCAAATTCCAAATTTTAAATCCCTCCTCTCTCACCTGTAAACGCCATTACTTCTTCCAGCGTTGGCATAAAGTTGGCACATCCTTCTCTTGTTACAATAATTGCCCCGCAGGCATTGCCCATGCGTACGCTTTTGTATAAATCCCATCCGTTCAGGTAACCATAAGAAAATCCTCCAGCAAACGCGTCGCCGGCTCCTAATACATTTAATACTTCTACAGGAAATCCGGGTACTTTTACTTCTGCTTTTCCTTTTTCAAAAATGGAAGCGCCTTCTTTTCCTCTTTTCACGATCAGCGTATCCACGCCTGTATCAACTATGTGTTGAATAGCTTTTTCAATATTTCCTTTTATTTCCGGCGCTGATATCTGCTGGTGCTTAATGGATACCTGGCTGATATCAGTAAGACAGGCGGCCAGTATTTCTTCTTCCGTACCAATAATAATATTGAATTGCGGCAGCAAGGTCCTGATCACCACACCAAATGAACGCGGATCGTCCCATTGGTCTGCACGAAAGTCAAGGTCGAGTAATTTTGTTACTCTGTTTTTTTGTGCCACTTCCAACGCGTAGAACATGGCAGTGCGGCTTGGATCTTTGCTGAACGCTGTTCCGGAAAACACTGCTGCTTTAAAATCAGCAAAGGGTATATTGTTTATATGATCAAGATTGAGATGGATATCCGCACAGTTGTCGCGGTAGTATACCAGCGGAAACCTGTCGGGTGGCTCAATGCCCAGTATTACCGCAGAACTTCGGGTACCCGTGATAGTTGGTATAAAATCAGTTACTACTTTTTCCTGCTGCAGAAAGTTTTTGATGAATGCACCTACCTGGTCGTTGCCAATACCCGTAAGGATAGCGGTTTTTAAACCAAGCCTTGTAGCACCTACCGCTATATTGGTAGGGCAACCTCCAACAAAAGCATTGAAAGCCTTAATATCAACAAACGGGCTTCCCACATTAGCGGAATAGAGGTCAATGGAAGAACGCCCTATAGTAAGCAGATCGTATTTTTTAATCATTGGAAATTTGAGATTTGAGATTTGAAATGGCTAACAGCTATTGGCAATCAGCTTTCAGCTATCAGCACATTACCTTGGGCTGCTTATCCCTGCTATGTATTTCTTTTTTTCTTTTTTTCTTCATTCCTCTCTACACCTTATACCCTATATCTTACACCTTTTCTTTATTCATCTCCGCCGTCACCATTGGCAATCTCGGATCTTGGCCATTCCATGTGCCGAATATCCATTCCTGTTGCGGGTCAGGAGTATTGGCGAGCGACTGATCACTGCCTGCCAGGAAGTTAAGGTAATATACATTATAGCCATGCCCTGCAACAACAGGATGATATCCTTCCGGCACCAACACTGCTTCATTATTATGCACTTTGATAACTTCATCTAAAGAGCGGTCGTCATTATATACCTGTTGTATGGCAAAGCCGTTAGGTTTATCTATTTTATAAAAATAGATTTCTTCCAAATCTGCTTCCAGCAAATTACCATTGGTATCCAATTTCCGAACATCGTGTTTGTGAGCAGGGTAGGAGCTCCAGTTGCCTGAAGGAGTATATACTTCTACACATACAATTTTATGACAGTCGAAACCCGGCTGTAATAAACTATTGATCTGGCGGTTGGCATTATCGCCACCACGAAATTCAATCGCCGCTTCTTCCGGTTGCTTAAGATATGCAGGATGGTCCTCATTCGTAGCTACCCAACAGATAGCGATGTCTGTATTATCTTTTGTAGCTGTTAAAGTAAAATTTGTTCTTCGGGGAAGATACAGGGTATGTGCTATACCGCTGAAAACATCCTTGCGTCCACTGGTAGTTTCCCAATTTCCTTTGTCTGAAGTTACTTTAAAGTTCCCGCCAAGCAGCACAATGCAATATTCATTTTCCGCTGTGAATTGTGTAAAAGATTCGTCTGGCTTTAACGTCCGCGCCTCAAAATTCAGGTATTCCCAGCCGGCCTGCTCGGCAGTAAGATTGTGGTAAATACTGCCGTTTGTGGCTGGTTTAACAAGCAATGATCGTTGAGACATGTACACTGTTTTGTATCCGGTAAACTTAACATTATAATTTTATTTAACAGACATATACCATTCGCAAACGTTTGAAATTTTTTAAGTAAGAAAAAATAACGGAAATTGGGAACGATTTCCACCCTTGAACTTTATGAATAAACCGGTTACGATAAAAGATATAGCAAAAAAGTTTAAATGTTCTCCATCTACCGTATCCAGAGCTTTAAATAACCATCCTTCTATTAATGAAGATACCCGGCGTAATTTGCAGGAGTATGCGCAAAAAGTAGGTTATCAGCGCAACCAGGTATCATTGAGCTTGCTGAATAAAAAAACAGCAACAATCGGGGTAATTGTGCCTACCATCAATAATTATCATGAATCTGCTATTATAGAAGGTGTTGAATCTGTACTACAACCTTTGGGATACACGCTTAATATTTGTGTTACCAACGAACAGTACCTGCTCGAATCAGAATATGTAGAAAAATTGCTTTCCAACAGGGTAGAAGGTATTTTCCTTTCCATATCGCAGGAAACTTATGACTCAGGGCACTATGAGCATCTTGAGCAAATAAAAAAAAGAAGTATACCACTGATTTTTATTGACAGGGAATATGAAGGCTTTGCAACGGGGAGTGTTATTATCGATGATTATCATGGCGCATTTAAAGCGGTGGAACATCTTATAAAAACAGGAAGAAAAAGAATAGCACACCTGAAAGGCCCGAATGGTATGGCTGTGGCAGAAGAAAGGCTGCGCGGCTATATAGAATGCTTAAAAAAGCATGACCTGCCCGTTGAAGAAGAATTAATATTGAATACAAACTTTAAGGTGGAGAGTGCTATAGAGCCTGTTACAAGGTTAATGAATTTGCCTGAATTGCCTGATGCTATTTTTGGTGTAAACGATCAGGTAGCTATTGGCGCAATGAAGGTTATTCGTGATAAAGGATTGAACATACCGGGAGATATAGCTGTGGCGGGGTTTGATAATGCGCCTATATCTGCTTATATATATCCTTCGCTTACATCGGTTGCCCGCCCCGGGCGACAGATAGGCATTGAAGCGGCAAAAATATTTACGGATTATTTGCAATCATCGGAAGCATTCCCATCCAGGCATATTGTTTTACCATCTGAATTGATCGTAAGAGAGTCAACGGCGGGGTAGGAATGTGGAAATTTTAAAATGTGAGAATATAAAACATTAGGCCTTGAATTGCTCAATGTTGATGTGGAAGATATGGCGTTTGGATATATGCTGCAGCACTGTTCTTCTTCGTGCGCCTGCCTGCCGGCTGCTACCCTGTGTACACAAGTGTATACTTCTAATACTGATAATATCACAGCACAAAACAGGTGCAGCGCACCTTATATTTGTAGTATAGCAAACAACATAAGCAAGCCGCAGAGCGGCGTAATATTAATCTGAATGTATTTATGGTTTAATATTACGGTGCGCTGCACCTGAAATATCATACCTATAGAGCTACAAAGATTACCGCTGCGCTGCCGCTATTTAAACACTTTGTATGTAGTGCAGCATGAAAATGAAGACATGTGTATACAGGGTAGCTGCTGACAGGTGGAGATGACGCTCGTTGATATAGATATATATTGATTGGAGTAGTTGGAAGGATAGGCTTCAGGAAGCTTGTTTTGCCTGAAACTTCCTACCTTAATGCAAATTCTTTTATGACGCGGCTATTGATCATACTTTCTTTTTACTGCTTTGTACAGCATTCAATAGCCCAGCAGTCTTCTTCTTTTCTCTTCAGAAATTTAACTATTAATGACGGGCTTTCCCAAAACAGCGTTATTTCTATAGTAGAAGATAAAACCGGTTTTTTATGGTTTGCCACACAGGATGGACTAAATAGATATGATGGTAAAGATTTTTTTTCACTGCCAAAAACATTTGATGATAAGACCACATCGAACGACAGGAGATTGGGTAAAATAATTTCCATATCGGACAGAGTGCTGTGGCTTATAACTACTAATGGCAAGCTGGAAAGTTTTGATCTGTTTAATTATCAAACCACCCCTGTTGAAATACTGCCGGGAACAGATTTCGTTCTTCCAAAGCTTAGTACTATGTTGCGTGATTCAAAGGGCGATATCTGGCTGGGTACTCAAAATGAAGGTTTAATATGTTTTAAATATGGCGCCCGGCAGGCCCGGCAATTAAAAGAACCTGTACCAGGCAATAATGCTGTACGATGTGTTAATAATATTTATGAAGATGCTCAACAAAATATATGGTGTGCTACAGGAGACGGATTATTGCTCTATTCATCAGAAGGTGTATTTAAAAAGCATTTTTTGTCATCAGTTTCTCCATCATCCCCGCATTTATCTTTTAGCAGTATAACACAAGACAAGGCAGGAAATATATGGGCCGGAAGTTTTGGGAACGGGCTTTTTATAAAACAAAAAAATACCGGTGATTTTACTGCATTCAGGGGACTGAAAAATTTTGAATTGCAATCAACTTCGCTTGTTGTTGAATCTTTGCTTGCCGATGAGAACAACATGTTATGGGTAGGCACCTATGGCAAAGGACTGTTTGTGCATAATATAAATGATTCTGCCACGCAACAGTTTTTAAATAATAAAGCCAATGTTTATTCTATTGGGTTTAATGATGTGCTTGAAATATACAGGGATAAGCAGGGAAGCATATGGCTGGGCACAGATGGAGGAGGTGTAAGTTATTACAGTCAGCAGATTAATAACTTCAACCTGGTTTCTAACAGCAATGTTCCGGCAGATATTTCCGTTGCACCGATACGATCTATTACAGTTGATGAAGATGGAATAGTTTGGGTTGGTACCAGTAGCGGTGGTTTTACCTCTATTGATGTAAAAAGAAAAAAGTATCAAACTTACTTTCTCTCTTCTTTTAATAAAGAGGTAAGTAACTCCAACAGGATTGTTTCTCTTTCGGCTGATGATGACTACATTTGGGTTGGCACGCAGGGAAATGGATTATTGCTGTTTGATACAAAGAACCGAACGCAAAAAAAATGGTTGCATCCCCAGGCTGTATCTTCTTTAAATATTCCCGATAATACGATATGGTGCATTACAAAAGAAGCAGATCATAAAATATGGTGCGGAACACAAACCGGGCTTTTAATGTTGATAGATAAGGATAAAGGTCTTTTAGAAAATATACTCCCGCCTGCGGGTCATGATTCTGCTTATAACGGAGCTATTCGTGTTATTTCAAAAATGAACGATAGTATATTATTGATCGGCCGCGAAAACGGGATCATTAATTTCTTTAACCTGTTTGATCATTCTTTTTCAAAAACATCTGTAGATGTATCAGGGCAACTGGGCATTCCCATAGTATTAAAGAGCATATTATTCAAATATCCCGTTATATGGATTGGTACATTGGGCAACGGGTTATTGTCTTATAATATTAATACCACACAATTATCTTCCTATACCGAGCAGGAAGGATTACCTAACAGTACCGTATATGGGATACTGGATGATGAGTTTAATAATTTATGGATAAGTACAAACAAAGGTATCTGTAGTTTTAATTTACCTGCACCTAAGAAAGATCATAACCAATCATTATTTCGGGTATTTAAAATGTCTGACGGATTACAGGGAAATGAATTTAATACCGGCGCCTTTTTTAAAGCCCCTGATGGCACCTTGTTTTTTGGAGGAATAAACGGGTTGAATTTTTTTAAGCCACAGCATTTTTCTGAAACAGCAAAGCATACAAAAGTTGCTATAACAAATATTGTTGTAGATAATGTGGGTCTGCAAAAAGATACAACACTTACTTTTAAAAAGCAACTGGTATTATCTCATCAATATCGCTCTCTTACGTTCAGGTTTTCTGTGCTTGATTTTACATCCTCGGGCAGGTATAGCTATTATTATCAAATGACCGGTTATGACAAGCGGTGGATTAAAGCCAACGATCAAAACTTTGCAACATATACCAATCTGCCACCGGGAAAATACATTTTTAAAGTAAAGGCTTCTATTCCTGGGTCGGATATTGAGAGTGAAATAACCTCAATGTCTATCATTATCAATCCGCCGTTCTGGAAAACATGGTGGTTTATATTGATGATTGTGGCTGCTTTATCTGCAGCATTATATGGTGTATACCGGTATAGAATAAATCAACTGCTGCAGGTACAGTTGGTACGTAACCGCATTGCTACGGATCTTCATGATGAAATAGGATCAGCTTTGTCGAATATTAATATGCTTACTGCCATCACTCAAAAAAAAATAGATCATCCCGGAGAAGCCAACAAGTATTTGAACAGGATCAGTGAAGAAGTAACTGCTTCGGGACAGGCACTTGATGATATTATATGGAGTGTGGATACAAAAAATGATACTCTTGAAGAAATAATTGCACGAATGCGCCGGTACGCGGCGGAATTATTTGAAGCGAAAGAGAATATCAGGTGCGAATTGGATTTTGAGGAAGGATTTGCTTCAAAAAAAATAAATATTGAACAGCGGAGAGATATTTACCTGGTATATAAAGAAGCGTTGAATAATATTTACAAACACTCGCATGCTACGTGCTTTACTGTAAAGGTTTTTTTGAACGGAAACATGCTTCATTTGCAGATTAAAGATAACGGAGTTGGATTTGATACTTCCAGAACAACACATAGGAACGGGTTAAAAAATATGAAAACGCGTATTGAAAGATGGAGAGGTGAGATTGTATTTACATCTGGCCCGGATGGGAGTAATATTGATGTAGAGGTTCCTGTATAATAATAATAAGATTGCCTACTCAAATGAGTGATGGTTTTTTTGAATAGTCTGTTTAAATTCGTTTTGATGAGCATCAATGTTGTAATATTTGAAGATAACGAACGCCTGAGGGAGTCGCTTGTCTTTTTACTGGGTAATTCAGGCGAATATAAAGTTGTTGCGGATTATAATAATTGCAATGACGCAGCCAATGTAGCCCGACTGTTTAAACCCGATGTTGTATTGATGGATATTGATATGCCCGGAGAAAATGGTATTAGGGGCGTGAGCATGGTTAAGGAAGCTTCTCCGCATACCGCTGTAATTATGTATACTGTTTTTGAAGATGATGAAAAATTATTCAACTGTCTTTGTGCCGGCGCAAATGGTTACCTGCTAAAAAAAGTTTCACCGGAGCGCTTGTTTTCTGCCATAAAAGAAGTAGTAGAGGGCGGAGCACCAATGTCCCCATCCATAGCCCGGAAAGTGTTAAGCAGTTTTGATCGCAGTAAGATGAAAGCCAATCAATACCAGCTTACTGCAAGAGAACTGGAAGTGTTGCAATTTCTTACAAGGGGTTACAGCAGTAAAATGATAGGTGCCGAACTGGGTATATCTTTTGATACTGCCCGTTCACATCTCAAGAATATATACAGCAAGCTGCATGTTAACTGCGGTAAAGAAGCAATAGTGAAAGCGTTGAGTGAGCGAATTCTCTCGTAACATCATTTTATCTATAAAGCTATTTTTTATGAAGCGTGTAATTTCCGGCAGGCGTAAGTTTCTGCAAACTACAGTCAGGGCTACAGTTACGTTTTCAACAATGTCTATACTGCCTTTTACAACTACTGCTGCACCTGTATTGCCTGATGACAGTTTGCATATTGTTGGGCCGAAGGAAGGCTATTCTCCGCAAATAGGCACACTGGTTTCAATGATGAACTGGATGAGGGATACTATGCTGTATTCAGTAAAGGGAATGAAGCAGGAACAGCTTGATTTTTTATTTGATGAAAAGGCAAATACCATAGGTGCTATGCTTTTGCATCTTGCTGCAACAGAAGCATTTTACCAGGCAAACACTTTTGAAGGAAGAACAGATTACAATGATGCAGAAAAAAAGCAATGGGAAGCTGCAATGAATCTTGGGGATGAAGGTCGGAAAAACATAAAAGGGCATGACCTGGATTTTTATCTTGACATACTCAAAAAAACAAGGGAGAAAACATTAATGGAATTTGGCAAACGGGATGATAAATGGCTGATGCAGGTTGATCCACACTTTTTTGATGACAAGCCTACCAATAATTATTGTAAATGGTTTCATGTATGTGAACATGAATCAAACCATAATGGGCAAATTAAATGGTTGAAAAGCAGGCTGCCGGGGGCAGGGAGGGAACAATAGGTATCTTCGGTCAGCTCTATAATCTGTTTCACAAAGTTGCGCAAAGGTTTACATAAAGAACCACAGAGAGATCATTCAATCAGTTATATACGCAACAATACCTGCATTTTCAATTAAAGCCAAACCCTAAAGGTTTTTTCACAAAGCTGCACAAAGGCTTACACAAAGAACCACGAAATAAAATGATCGTCTTATTATTTTCCCTACACCATTCTGCCCATCACGGGGTCGCTTATGCTCGATTTACCGGTTTCAACCCTTCCTGCATAGCGTTTTTCAAAATCATTGTTGCCTTTTATTTTCACGCTAAAGTCGTACCAGCCCTGGTATTTAGCTGTATCAATGGTAATGCCTGCCTGTGAACCTGCACTTAAAATTTTTGTTTGTGTTCTGCTTTTATAAGCGTTATCAGGTACTTCAATAGTTAATGACTGCTTCGAATTATTTTTTAACCTTAAAGCAATTTTACCGGTGAGATTTTTTTTGCCGGCAGGTGATGATTCATATTCACATGATACATCTAATAAAGGGTCGTTTACCGTGCCTTTAAATTCTCGGAAAAAGCCGTTTGGCCCATATACCTGCAGGTGATAATCTTTATCAATACTCCATTCATCCGTTAAACTGTCCCCCGCAAGTACCGCGTAATTTCTCGGTAATATATTTGTGCCGGGCGCATAAATATTAAACGGCGAGCCGATAGCTTTCGTTCCAAAAACTTCATTCTTTGCGTCAAGCTTTATCTTAAATGATTTTTTATCGGTGCTTAATTTACCTTCTGCATATAGCTGGTAGGGCAAAGCGCATGACGAGCGTGTGCCTTTTTCCTGCTGCGGCATTACAAGTGAAGCAAACCTGTCTGTATTGATCTGCTTTACTTCTTCATTGGTTAATAATTTATACCCCGAAGGCAGCGCTTTGAATTGCGCTTTGTGTATACTTTCCAAAAAAGGTATTCTTTCCACCGGTGTTGGCGCAGGTATCTTTTCACCATTATATGGTCTGAATGCAGATGTAAGATTTCCGCTTACTGCCCTTCTCCAGCTGGTAACTTCCGCTGATTCAATTTTCTTTCCTGTTTTGTGCGAAAGAAAATGTTCCATGAATTGTATGGGCGAAGTGAGATCAAATACTTCTGAGCAAACCCATCCACCGCGTGTCCACGGTGAGGCAATAACCAACGGAACCCTGAACCCTAATCCAATAGGGCTTTCTCTGTCATCCTCATCAGCGGGTTTTGTTTTCATCCAGGTTTGTTCCTTGCTTACATAATCGGTTTTAGTAACAATGCCTGCTGAAACCTTTCCACTGTTTTCTTTATAAGGATTTGGCGGTACGAACGGTGGTACATGATCAAAGTAACCATCGTTTTCATCATAATTCAGGATGAATATTGTTTTCTTCCACACTTCCGGATTTTGTGTAAGGATATCAATAACCTCACTCAGATACCACGCGCCATACCATGGTGAACCCGGGTGATCAGAAAAATTTGAAGGCGCTACCACCCATGATACCGTAGGCAGCTTGCCGCTTTTTACATCTTCCCTGAACTGAAACAGTACATCACTTTTCGGTAGCTGCATGGTTCTTTGCGTGCCATTATCATCATAAGTAATAGATGTAAGTTCCCGGTATTCGGGATCGTTCCTGTTATCGGAAAATGCTTTGTTATGAAGGTTTTTTTCGCGGGTTGAAAGTTTCTCAAAATTTTCAGGCGTATATTTCTGCATTGCGTCTTTCACATACTCCCATTGCGCCTGTCTTTGCTTTAATTCGCGTTGCAGTTTTGGCAATTCACTATTGCCTTCGGGCAGTGATCTTATTTTTTCTTCAAGTTTTGCTATTGCTTCCGGTAATATTTTAGCGGCTTTGGGTAAAAATTTCATGTGGCCGTGCGAGAAACGGATGTTGAATTGCTTAAACCACTCAATAGGGTTATCGGTAAAATTTGCCAGCCAGTCTTCTTCTTCTCCTTCAAAGCCGGTTTCTATGCTTACTTCATTCTGGTATATTTTCCAGGGAATATTGTTTTCTTCAAGATATTCAGGAAAGGTTTTCCATGATGCCTCCCTGTTATAGGTAACATCAGAGTTGTACACATTAGCGATTATATTTTCATCATGTTTTTCGCGTATAGTGCCGGTCCAGAAATATAACCTGTTGGGCGTAGTGCCTGTAAGCGAAGAACAAAAATGCTGGTCGCACACGGTAAACGCGTCAGCCAGCGCATAGTAAAAAGGGATATCTTCCCGGTTATAGAAACCCATAGTGAGCGGCATATCCTTACATTCTTTACGGCCTGAACGTTTGGCGTCAAGCCATTTATCATGTTTACCTTCATTCCTCGCATCAACCATATTATCCCACGAGTGCGGCAGTGAACCAAGCCAGGTGGATTTGCTGTCTCGTATATTTAACCTGAAAGGCGCATAAGTTTCGCCTTTTGCATTGGTTTGAGCCCATACTTTATTTTTATCGGGAAGTGTTATAGCCCGTGGATCATTATATCCTCTTACACCTTGCAGTGTTCCATAACAGTGATCGAACGAGCGGTTTTCCTGCATCAGGAAAACAATATGCTCTGCGTCAAGATAGGTTGAACCCGCTTTGGGGTCAATGGCAAATGCTTTCTGAATGGATTCGGGTAAGCCTCCTAATAATCCTGAACCTCCGGAAAGGAGCGCTGCTTTCTTGATAAATTCTCTGCGGGTATCCATAAAACGAAGTGGTATATAATGTGAAATTATAGATTAATCAAATACAAAACCATTGTGTTATATCAAGAGATCGTTATGTGCCGGAGATACTGTTTATTTAAATAACATAAATGCAATGATCAGCGTAATGATGATATTAAACAATTGTGCAATCAAAAAAGCGCCGAACGCAATGGCATTATTCTTACGGAATAATTCTTTAAAATTGGTTTCAAGCCCTATGCTTGTAAATGCAAGTACGAACCATAAAGTCTGCATATTTTTTAAAGGGTCTTTTACAGCAGCAATGGTTTCCTGGCTGATGAAAAAAGAGAACAATACTGATGCTGCAATAAAGCCTATCACAAATTTGGGAAACCGTTCCCATATAATAGAAAGCGTAGGTTTTTGATCAACCCCGGTTACGTTTTCTTTTTTAGTAACAGTCCAGTAAACAGAAATAGCAAATGCCGCGATGCCCAATAATACATTCTGGGAAAATTTTACGATGGTACTCACTTTTAAAGCTTCATCACCTACCAGCGTGCCTGATGCGGCAACAGCACCGGTAGTATCAATGGTGCCGCCGAGCCATGCGCCGGTTACTGCTTCAGGAAATTGAAACGCGTTCGCTATCACAGGCATAAATATCATCATAGGAATAGCAGTGAGCAATACCATTGAAACCACATAGCTCAGTTTTTTTGAATCTCCCTTAATAGCGCCTGAGGTTGCAATAGCTGCGGAAACACCACAAATAGAAACCGCGCTTGCCATCATAATGCCCAACTCATCATCCACTCTCATTTTTTTACTTATCCAATAAGCAAAATACCAAACGGAAATAACAACTACAATCGCCTGTATCAAACCCTTTGAGCCGGTTTTAAGCACATCTGAGAACAGTACGGATGTACCTAAAAGCACCAGCCCGATTTTTACGAACATTTCTGTTGTCAGCGTTTCCCTGAACCATTCCGGTAATTTTACAAGATTACCAACAACCAATCCCACCACCAGGCTGAATATTACCGCCTCCAGGTTATAATCCTTGGCAAAATTGCTTCCTGATATAACGAGGGCAAATATACTCAGCGCAAAAACCACGATGAATACAATTATCATTTTTCGTATGTTCTTACCTGTTAGCCATGCGCCAAGTATTACGGTAATAAAGGCAATCAAAAACTGAATGCCGATGCTGGAAAGATTGTTTGCTGATAATACAGTACCAAATAATTTTTCGGTTGAAGACCATCCATAAGATGGCGCAGCAAAGTGAAATCCCGAAATAGCCGCAATAATAATCAGAAAACCGAGCACAACTACTGCCCAGTCTTCAACAAGCAAAGGTTTTTTTTGTAAAGACATTGAGTTATGGTTTAGAGCCTCTAATGTAAAATATTATTTTTTATTAAGCCTAATCCCGGTGCATTTGTAATTGACATCATGCCCTCTTTTACCATGAAGCCGCTTTTTACAATATCTTCTGCCAGATCAAAACTGCCGTCAAGATCTATGTAACGGGTATGCTTACACGAAAATGCGGCATGCAGCGCGGCAGTTATACTAACAATGCTTTCATCATTGCAACCCCAAAAAAGCTCTGCGCCTGCGGGTTCTGCTACTGCCGCAATTTTGAACGCGCCCTTAATGCCACCGCATTTCATCAATTTAATATTGTAAATGCCGTACCGGCCGGATTTGCATAGCTCAAATGCTGTTGCTGCATCTTTCAGCGATTCATCTGCAGCAAGGAGCTTCCGGGTGGAAAAAGAAAGGTTTTCAAGAGCGCTATCAAGGCCTGGTGCTAAAGGTTGTTCAATTAATTCAACAGGCTGCTTATGGATGAGGTAAATAAAATGCTCCAGTTGCTCCAGCGTATAACCGGTATTAGCATCAACCCTGATAGTGAAATGATCGCCGAATTTTTCACGGAGCTTAATCACTTTTTCAGCATCTTCTTCAGGGCTCAGCCCTGTTTTTAGTTTCAGGATGCGAAAACCAAGCGCTTTAAATGCAGCCGCTTCTTCAAGTGTGTGCTGTATATCTAAAATGCCAATAGTAACAGAAGTAGGTAAAGCAGAATGCTGTCTTCCATAGAAATCTGCTACAGGTATGTCAATAAATTTTCCGAAGGCATCGTGAAGGGCTATATCTGTGCAGGCTAATGTACCGGGCTTATGCGGAAACATAGTATCAACAGCATCAATCAGGCTATTAAAGCTTCGTATATCCTTGCCTGTTAACCAGGGCAATATTTCCTTTTCCAGGTTGGCAAGGGTATCTGCCGGAGATTCGCCTACAACTTCAAACTCAGGGTTGGCAGCGCCTATGCCTGTTATTCCATTTTCAAGTTTTATTTCAAGAAAAACATTTTCTACATCTTCAATCCGCTGCCTTGCAATAGTATATGGCTTTTTCAACCGCAGGTTTTTGATAAACGCGTTTGCCTTTATGATCTTCATATTGATATTTTACTGTTGTTCACCAAAGAAACAAGCACCGGCACAAGTGTTGTAACCCCTTTTTCTAAGGGAAGTAATACCGGTAACCCAAGTTCGGTTTCATATTTTTTTTGAAACTGTTCTGCTTCTGCAAGTTCACAGTGCTCGGTATTCAGTGCTATGGCAATGACTTTTGAACCATATTTTTCTACCAGTTCAATTTCAGAAGACAGGGAATGTATTTTTCCCAATGAAGGCTTAAAATCATAATATTCCCTTTTGGGCGAATGTAACAACACTACCGATTTTGCGCAGCCCGAAATCAATATTTCAGCGCCGCATGGTCCGCTGGGATTGCGTAGCGCTGCCTGTCCTTCTATAAAAATAATTTCCGCACCTGTTTCTTTGGCACAGCTTAATAGAGCATGTTCCAGTTCTCCCGAAACAAAATCATTTGGTGTGGCATCAAGCACAAAGCCATATTTGCCTCCCTGTAACCAACCGGTTTGCCCGGTATAGATCATTTCCGCTTTTATACCGGCGGCATTGCAGGC
Source organism: Agriterribacter sp. (assembly GCA_047601125.1). Classification (GTDB taxonomy): domain Bacteria; phylum Bacteroidota; class Bacteroidia; order Chitinophagales; family Chitinophagaceae; genus Agriterribacter. The sequence goes on from JASGJY010000001.1 coordinate 787,695, forward strand.
ATGCATTAAAAAACGGGTTGTGGTGCGTTTGCCAAGGCCGCAGTCTGTTCCAAGTACGGCAATTACAGGTGTGGTAAGTGATAAAATATCACCTGACCAGAAATGAAGCTCTTTCATTTTTTTCGGCTTTCGTATATCCGTTAACGTTATGCCTTTTGTTTTAGCAAGCGCTACTATATCCTCATGATCGCTTAACAGATCATGTAACCCATTTACTATGGATAGCCCCAGTTCCATGGCTTCTTTTACCTCACCCAGTAACGCCCCGGGAAAAATGCCGCCGGAAGTGGCTACGCCCACAATGCAATAAGCTGGCTGCATCGCCGCTACAGCTTCGGCTACTGTTGCAAATACGGGTATATTCCGGTAACGCCCATCCAGTATTTCACCCGCATCCCGGCCTGCATGTAAAGCATCTACCAGTCCGGCTATAGTATACCGGTTGCTTTCACGTATAAGCCCGTGTGCGGTCTTTGCATCTTCGGTAGCAAGCAAGCCGTTGGTCAAAACAATAGCTTTTTTCATGAATTTTTCTTTATTCTAAACCAAAAATAGAATAATATGCTAATTTAGAGAAATGGAATAGCATATTATGCCAGACGATATTGATAAGCATATACTGAATCTTTTGCAGGAAAATGCGATGCTCACCATCAGGGATATAGCAGATCGCTTGTCTTTAACTACTACGCCCGTTCATGAACGAATAAAAAAACTGGAGAAAGAGGGTGTTATTATTGGTTACCGCGCAATTATTGATACCGAAAAAGTAGACAGAGCGCAGGTGGTTTTGCTTAACCTGCATATGGAAGAGTATACCCCAAAGAACATCGCGGCTTTTGAGAAGATGGTAGCCGGTATGCCGCAGGTGCTTGAATGTTTTCATCTTGCGGGTACTGTTGATTACCAGCTTAAGGTTATTGTAAAAGATATTAAAGAGTATGACAGCTTCCTGATGAAAATGGCTAAAATTCCCATCGTGTCTGTGGTAAGCAGCATGATCGTTCTTCATCGCGTTAAACAAAGCACCTTTATTCAGCTATGAGAAAATTAATTGTTTTAATCTGCCTGTTACCAATATTTGTGCAGGCACAATGGAAAAAGCAGGTTGATACAATAGATGCTGTATTGCAATATTTGTATGAGCGGCAACAATTTAACGGGTCAGTGCTTATTGCAGAAAAAGGGAAGATCATTTACCATAAACAGTTTGGCATTGCCGATACGGCCGGGCATAAACTTACCCCGGTATCAAGCTTTAATCTTGCTTCTGTATCAAAACAATTTTTTACCATGATGGCAATGATGCTTCATGAAGAAGGAAAACTTGATTATGATAAGCCTGTGCAATATTACCTGCAAAATTTTCCTTATAATGAAATAACAGTACGGCAACTCATGAATCACACGTCTGGTCTGCCTGAATATTTTGAGCTTGCATCAAAGTATATGACCTTGATTGATACACTTGATAATATTTCCGCTTTGAATATGTTTGCTCAATATAAGCCGGCGCTTGTTTTTAAGCCCGGTGAGCGGTTTAAATATTGCAATACAAATTATACTACGCTGGCATCTGTTATTGCCAAACAATCTGGCAAACCTTGCGAAGTTTTTTTTGATGAAAGAATCGCTGAGCCATTAGGGCTGAAAAATACCTATATCTATCATCTCAAATTAAAATCATATCCTTCCTCACGTGTTTTCGGTTTTCATTATGAAAATAATCGGCCAATAATTGATGACCTGGTTGCTTTTGACGGGATTGTTGGAGATGGCAATGTATATGCTACTGCCGCTGACCTGTACAAATGGGACCAGGCGCTTTACACTGAAAAATTAGTAAAAAGGGTTACGCTTGAAGAAGCTTTTAAAGCCGGAAAGCTTAATAATGGTGATGGCACAGACTATGGTTTTGGCTGGATGATTACAGGTGATACTATTGCTCATTCAGGTGGTTGGGCAGGATTTCGCACCTATATAGAAAGAATACCAGCACAAAGAAAAACCATGATCGCTTTAACTAATGGAGCTAACGGAACAGCGATACATCTTATCCGGAAAATTCTCTCCGGTCAACCCTATAAATTGCCACAAACAGAAATCATAACAAATGTAAGGCTGGCAGATGGTACCGGCTCTGCCGCACGCATTGGCAATCTGCGTATTGTTGATGATCATATTTATGATTCAGGAGACAGGCTGCAACCATTTCCGGGTGAAGCGGTTACTGATGGTGAAGGCCAGGTGCTTTCTCCGGGATTTATTGATAGTCACAGCCATCTTGCAGGAAGCCTGGAAGAAAAGCCGGGAGCTGTTGCCGCGGTAAGTCAGGGAATTACCACTATCATAAGCGGACAGGACGGAGGATCTGAAATGATTGATACACTAACAGCGTTTTTCAAAAAAAGACCTGTTGCGGTGAATGTGGCAACCTACACAGGTTTTGGAACATTACGTGAATCAGCAATGAAAGCACAAACCAATCGTGCCGCAACTGCAGAAGAGTTGAATGTGATGAAAGAAATGCTGGCAGGTGAAATCAAAAAGGGCTCCCTCGGCTTATCAACAGGCCTTGAATATGAGGAAGAATTTTATGCACCGAAGGCGGAAGTGGTAGAAATGGCCAAGGTTGCTTCGGCTGCCGGTGGGCGTTACATCAGTCATATACGCAGTGAAGATGTGCAAATTGAAAATGCCATTGAAGAAATTATTGAGATAGGCCGCGAAGCAAAGATTCCGGTACAGGTATCGCATATAAAGATTGCCATGCGTGGTAAATGGGGGAAATCGGTTGACATATTATCAAGGCTTGAACAGGCACGTGCAGGAGGCATTAATATAACCGCAGATTGCTATCCTTATATCATGTGGTCATCAACACCAAGAGTGCTTTTTCCAAAAAAGGATTTTGATAACCGGGCAAGCGCTGAATTTGCTGTTACCCAATTGATAGATCCGGCTGGTTCTGTAATTACCCGTTTCCCGGCTGATACAACTATAGAAGGTAAAACGCTTGATGCAATAGGTGCAATGAAACAGGAAACTGCTGCTGATGCCCTGATCCGTATTATTCGTACTGCGCAGGAAAAAAATACCGGTGCAGCCATTGTAGGTGTTTCAATGAGTGAAACTGATATAAGGAATTTTCTTCGCTGGAATTATACTAATATATGCTCTGATGGCGGCGATGGCGGACATCCCAGGGGATATGGTGCTTTTACACGGGTGCTTGGGAAATATGTGAGGGAAGAAAAGATCATGCCACTTGAAACTGCTATCTATAAAATGACAGCGCTTGCAGCTGCTCAAACCGGTATCCGTAACCGCGGATTGTTGCAACGCTACTATTATGCCGACCTTGTTCTGTTTAATCCTGAAACTATAGCTGATAAGTCAACAATCGGTAATTCCCAGGCATTATCCGAAGGTGTCAGTAAGGTTTGGGTTAATGGTAAGGTTGTATATATAAATGGTAAAGTTACCGGCAACTTTCCCGGAAAATTATTGACCCGGGTAGAAATATATTAGCAAGACAGCTTCAAATTACCGTTGTTTCCAACCTTTCGGTTTGCACAATCGTATATCCTTCATTCATTGGCATGTTATGAAATTGTTCATTTTTTGCCTCATCAAAAAATAAATTAATGCATATGCAATGCTTGTTCAACTTTTCTTGTCAGCTATTCAACCGGTTTTTATAACCTAAAAACATGCTGTTATGATCAGAAAGCTTACTCCCTTTATATGTATGCTCTGTATTTCTTCCTGCACGGTAGATCCACCGCCTCCCAAAGAAACCGACGGCTACGTGCCTGTGTATGCTGAAAAAACAAAGCCATCGGCTATCAGTTTTCAACAGCCTCAGCCTATTGAAAATGCAGGAAAAATTTATGTAAAGGATAAACTTTTATACCAGGTAGAAAATGGGAAAGGCATTCACGTAATATCTATTGCGGAACCTTCCAAGCCTGTGAGAAAAGGATTTATACCAATATCCGGCGCACAGGAAATAAGTATTCTGAACAATTCACTTTATACCAACACTTATAATGATTTGCTGGTGCTTGATATCAGCTCACCGGAAAATATTGCCGTAACAAAGTATATTGAAAATGCATTTACATTAGTATCAACAGTAACGCCGCCCGAAACTGGTTATTTTGAATGTGTTGATCCCTCAAAAGGAATGGTTATCGGCTGGACGAAGAAAAAAATTTACTCACCAAAATGCAAATACTAAAATGAAACTGCAATATCTGTATATATCGGTATTTATTCTGGTTGCTGCTATAGGTTGCGAAAAAGAAAGCAACAGAAGCTCTTCAACTACAGGTAAGGGAGGATCAACTGCAAGGTTTACCATTTCCAGCGGTCACCTGTATGTGGTAGACGGAGATGAATTACATACTTTCAGTCTTCAGAACCCTGCAGAACCAGAATTAGTAAATTCCATGCAGCTTGGCTGGAATAACAGCATCGAAACCATTTTTCCATGGAAGGATAAGCTGTTTATTGGCTCTACAACTGCCATGTATGTTATTTCCATCAGTAATCCAGAGCGGCCGCTTGTTGAAGGTGCAGCTTCGCATATACGTGCCTGTGACCCTGTGGTGGCAGATGATAAATATGCTTATGTAACTGTTAGAACAGGTAGTAATTGTGATGGTAATATTAATGCTTTATATGTGTATGATGTAAGCGCAGGAGTGGAGTCGCCATCCAGGGTATATGAGCAGGATATGAGTAATCCTCATGGACTGGGGCTGCATAATAATTATTTGTATGTATGTGATGGTGCGGCAGGTATGGGTATATTTAATGTACAGGATGGAGCCAACCCCAGGCAGGTTGCTACTAAAAAAGGGTATACTTTTTTTGATTGTATTCCGGTAGATGATGTGCTTATTTGTATGATAGAAGGAGGTATGGTATTGTATGATATAAGCGCTCCGGCAAACCCGGTAGTATTATCCGAAATAACAAAATGATCCGCGCAGTAATGAAGAAATATTTTTTTACAGTTTTAGTTGTTTTATCTTTTTTCAGTTTAAATGCACAAAAAAATAATAAGCCGGCATTGTTGCACAGCTGGCCGATATCGGTAACGCCCTTATCGCTTTGGGATAGTGACATAAGCGCTTCAGCAGGTGCGGAATATCGTTTTCATCCTTCTTTTTCAGTGCGTTTTGCGGCAGATTATATTTATGGCGATTATGGCTATGAGCAAACTGCAACCAGCGGAATGCGGCTGAGGCATGAGCTTCGCTATTACATTGCAGGAAACAGACTTATCAACAGCAGATCAAAGGCCTGGCCGTATCTCTCGGTATCTTACGGTAATAAGCGGGTAACCACCAGGTTCTCTCAATGGCGTTATTTTTACGAAAACGATCAAACCTATCAAAGGTGGCAGTCTTATAATACGCATAATAGGGAGTGGTATCTGATGGGCAGAACAGGCATGCAAACCTTATTTGGAAAAGATAAAAGATGCCTGTTTGATTTCAGCATAGGGGCAGGCTTGTCAAACAATAAAGTATCATTTTCTTTTCCGGAAGGAGATGATATGCGCTCAGAAGTTTTAGCAAACAGTAGTAATGATTTTGTTGAAGCCGGCCGTAACCGGTACAATGGCAGGTTCAGGGCTTTTAATATAGAAGCTTGTTTTGGATACAGGCTGCTGAAATAATAAGGCTCTTTTTATATTATGCAGCTATTTACTTAACAGCATTTCAATGATATGTATATACTCCTCTTTTTGCCTGCTATACTCTGCTTCGCCGGTACCAGGTCCGCTAAAGCCTATATGAATTTTTTGTATTTCTCCTTTACGGTCAACAAAAATAGCCGTTGGAAAAGCCGGGATTCTTTCAAGCTGTGGCAATGTTTTTTCCACTCTTTGCGGATCACCAACCGCTACCGGTGTAATTAAAACAGGATATCCTACGTTAAGTCTTTTTATGAAGTTTTTTGCCGCTGCCTGCGAACGCGAAAAATCTTCTGTTCTTTCATACAGGAGCGCAATAATTTCAACGCCTTTAGATTTATATTTTTCGTAAACCTCGTTTAAAAATCTTGTTTCATCCATACAATTGGGGCACCATGTGCCGGATACCTGCAGAATAACAACCTTGTTTTTAAATTGCTTATCGCTGAATGAAACAGGTTTCCCATTCACATCTTTAAACGTAAAAGCAACTTTGGGAGAAACACCTGATTTTAAAAGAGACGTGGTTTCCGGCAAAGCCGCATTATTATTTTTTTCGGCGCTCCATACCTGCCATCCCGGCCCTGCGCCGGAATAAAACCTTCCGCCGCTTATAGTTTTATCATCATTTATTTTTGCAGTAAACAAGAGCGCGTATCCGCCATCAAACCCGCTTAGTTTAAGCGAATCACCATCTACAACTCCTTCAAGATAGCGGTAGTCGCCGCTCACCGTTAAAAATGACCCTGTGAGTTTATTTCCATTTTGCTCAAACACACCTACGTTAGATGATGATTTTGTGCCTGCACTGTCAGAAAATGTTGCCGCCCAGCGGCCGGTGATATTTACCGGAGTAGCTGTAGCTGACACCTTATACCTGTAATTTTCATTATGTGTAGCTGTAAAAGGTATTACTACATTTCTGTCAGCCAAACGTTTTATCCATTCTCCTGCAAGTTGGTTTCTGTTATTGGAAATTAAACGGAACTGGGAGTCAAAAAAAGGCAATATGATTATAACCGAATCACCTTTAAAAGTTATATCATCCACAGCTAATCTTTCAGCAGCATTTGTTATAAACATTCTTTTTTTCTGAAAACTATCTTTTACTTCAAAATTTATTACGATCTCTTTGCCATCTGATCTTGATAATATACCTCTCCATTGCCCGCCAGGTAGTAAAGTATTATCCTGTTGTGCAAAGAGGAAGCTGCTTACTAATAATGCTGTTGCTGTAAATAAAATTCCTTTCATAATATTGTGCAATATAGCCAGGTATGATGCAGCGTGTATCCGAATTATAAGGATTTCAGGTTATTTAACATATCCTCTGTCATTCTGCTGAGATCATATTCATGCTGCCAGCCCCAGTCTTTTCTTGCTATGCTGTCATCAATACTCTGCGGCCAGCTATCAGCAATCTGCTGCCGGTAATCAGGTTTATAGTTAATAGTAAAATCCGGTATATACTTTTTAATTTCTGTGGCAATTTCTTTTGGAGAAAAACTGATAGCTGCAAGATTATACGAAGTGCGCACGGAAATTTTGCTTGCATCAGCTTCCATTAATTCAATAGTAGCTTTAATAGCATCCGGCATATACATCATAGGTAAATACGTATTTTCATCAAGAAAAGAAGTGTATTTCTTTTCTTCCAGTGCTTCATGAAAAATTTCTACCGCATAATCAGTAGTTCCTCCGCCAGGGGCCGATTTATAGCTGATCAGGCCCGGATAGCGAAGGCTTCTAACGTCTACGCCAAAACGCTGATTATAATACTTGCACCAAAACTCACCTGCATATTTACTGATGCCATATACTGTTGTTGGCTCAATAATGGTTTGCTGCGGGCAAAGCTGTTTTGGCGATGTAGGCCCGAATACAGCTATGCTGCTTGGCCAATAAACTTTATGCAGGCTTTCTTCTCTTGCAATATCCAGAACATTCAGCAGGCTTTGCGTATTCAAATGCCACGCAAGTCCCGGATTTTTTTCACCTGTTGCTGAAAGTATGGCTGCCAGTAAATATACCTGCGTAATATTCTGGCGGATCACCTGCACATGCAACATTTCTTTATTCATCACATCAAGCGAAACATAAGGACCGGTTCCCTTCAATAAACTGTTTTCTTCCCGAAGGTCAGAGGCAACAACCTGCGCATCGCCGTATATTTTTCTTAAAGCCAGGGTTAGCTCAACACCAATCTGCCCGGATGCTCCTATAACGAGTATTTTTTCTTTTGCCATTTTTATATATTAGGTGATTGCAAAAAAATAAAATTGGTATGTAATCAGGAAATTTATATTTTAACATGCAAATTCCACTTCTATGTTTCAATTGCACAAAAGGAAACTTTATGCAGGCATTGGTCTGCTCGCCATTCTGATTGTTGGGGCTTCTGCTACTACGCAGGATAAACCAAAGCCCAATCTTAAAGTATTACCAAAGAATATTGACCACGAAGAGTTGTCAAAGATCATGAAGGAGTTTAATGTGTCTTTGGGTGTAAAATGTAATTTCTGCCACGCTCAGTCAAAAACGGATCCTAAAAAGCTTGATTTCGGAAGTGATGAAAAGGATGAGAAAAATATAGCAAGAAGCATGATGAAAATGACTTCTAAAATCAATAAAAAGTATTTTAATTTCAATAAGGAAGGAGAGGGGAATGCTCCTGCTGTTACCTGTATTACCTGCCATAATGGTAAGGCTCATCCGGAAAGCAAGGTTACACTTCCCCCGCCGCCTCCCGAAAAATAGCTTTATGAAATATATTGCCGGGGTTGCTTTAATAGTAACCCCTTTTTTATTATTCCTCAGTAAATCGCAGGGCTTACCTTAGTTGTTTATAACAATCGGCTTCTTAGGCTAATTAATATTTTGAGGCTGATTATATCCAACTACTTATTCATGAATAAGTTTTGGGAAATCCTTGCTTACAGCCTGTTACTTATCTACACCAGTATCCACGTTAGGCGCCTACTTTTACGTGGGCTTTGCTATGTGGCTGATTAAAGGAAATGCTCAATAACGATATACAGCTCACAGGTCTCCTCAAAGTAAAAGTCAGCGCCGTTGTGGATACGATGCCACACCGGCATGAGGTGAAATATCATAAACTAAATGCATTTGATCATTTATAGTGAAATGTTAATCTCAAAAATTAAAGGTCTTATCTACTTTTGCCCAGCACCTCAAAATATTAATTAGCCCTTCTTATTATAGTAAACTATTCGTTTACTTTGCAATACTATAGTTTTTATCTGACCGGTCGGTAATTACCGGGCTGCTTTCAACATGGCAGCATAATATTGCTATAACCATCAAATATTCAGCAGATGATCAAAATCTCCCTTCATCAATTAAAATTTCATGCCTATCATGGATTGTATGAAGAGGAAAAGAAAACGGGAAATGATTTTGAGGTGAATCTTGATGCCTGGTTTGAGGAGCCGGCAGACATAATAACCCAACTCAATCAAACCATAAATTACGCCACGCTTTATAATCTCGTAAAAAAGCGTATGAGCATACCCGAGCCGCTGCTGGAAACCATCGCTATGGATATTGCCCTGCAATCAAAGGCTCAATTTCCTGTTATTTGCGAAATTAACGTTTCTGTTAGAAAAGTTAATCCGCCCATGCTTAATTTTCAGGGTCAAACTGAAGTAAGTTTTCATAAAAAATATGAATAGATGAAGTATGCCATTTTATCGTTTATGGCTTTGGCTTTTGCCTGTATAATATATGCGCAGGATGTTGACGCGCTTATGAAAGAAGCCGAAAAGCATGAACGGGATTTAAAAGAAACGGATGCATTGAATAAGTATAAAGATATACTGGCTGTGCAACCGGAAAATGTAAAAGCACTCTGGAAATCGGCAGAGCTTACCGGAAGGATCGGCAACAGGTTAAAAGATGAAAAGCAAAGGAGCGCTCAGTTTGAAATAGCTAAAACCTTTGCGCTTGCAGCATTAAAAGCCGGTCACGATGATGCAGATGCCAATTATGCTGTAGCTGTAACCGCCATGCGGTTTGCAACAATTACCGGAGGAAAAGAACGGGCACGCTATTTACGGGATATGAAAAATTATTCAGATTCAGCTATACTTATCAATCCTGATCATGCAAGGGCTTTGTATATATCTGGCAAATGGAATTTTGAGATGACACAGATGAATGTAGCAGATAAGGCTGCAGTGAAGCTGTTATTTGGCGGTATGCCTAAAGCTTCTTTAGATGATGCTATTATAAATTTTGAAAAAGCCCGTGCAACTGATCCTTTTATTATGGTTGATTATCTTGATCTTGCCAACGCTTATATAAAATTTCATCGTACGGATAAAGCGATTGAAGTGCTCAATAAAATGATAAAGCTTCCGCCACGTACTGAGGATGACATGGGGTTAAAAGCTGAGGGAAAAGCGTTGCTTGCTTCTCTCCAGTAATAATAACGAGCCATTCATAAAATAAAAAACCGAAGCATCCCTGCTTTATTTATTTTAGCCATTTATTTTTAACGCCGGATGGGCTTTATTTAAAGTACACATCCATTAAAAACATCAATATATCATGAGAAAAACAATAACAGGACTCGTGCTGTTACTATCTGTGCAAATGGGATCAGCCCAAACCCCAACCCCTATTACCAGCTATGATTATCACAATTTATTTTCCCCGTTATTTTATACCAATAACGGTAATGAATACCGTGCAGCCAACGGCGAGCCCGGCCCGGCATACTGGCAGAACAAAGCGGATTATGCCATTGATGCCAGCCTTGATGATGCTAAAAGCGAGGTAAAGGGTACGGTAGTATTAACATACAGGAATAACAGTCCTCAAAACCTGCCATATATCTGGCTGCAGCTCGATCAGAATTTATTTAACGATTCTTCCAGAGGGCAGGCTAAAATGCCGCCAACCGGCCGCAGCCGCTATGGAGATGCTAACAGCACATTTAAAGGTGGGTTTAAGCTGGCTTCAGTAAAACTGGTCAGTGGTTCATCTGAAGCCAATGCGGATTATTTGGTAACTGATACACGTATGCAGGTTCGCCTTGCAAATCCTGTTGCTGCTAAAGGAGGAGAGTTGAAATTGAAAATTGAATTTTCATATACTATCCCGCAATATGGCGCCGACAGAACGGGTATTCTTAATACAAAGAACGGCGACATCTTTGCTGTAGCACAATGGTATCCGCGTATGTGCGTGTTTGATGATGTGCGCGGCTGGAATACCGATCCTTACCTGGGAGCGAGCGAATTTTATCTTGAGTATGGAGATTTTAATGTGAATATAACAGCGCCGTCTTCCATGATCGTTGTTGGCTCAGGCGAATTGCTTAATCCGGCTGATGTAATGACTGCCCAGCAATTGCAACGCTATAATCAGGCAAAAGAAAGTGATAAAACAGTTATCATCAGGGGCGCTAATGAAGTAACGGATGCCAAATCACGTCCTTCAAAACCATCGCTTACCTGGAAATTTAAAATTACCAATTCAAGAGATTTTGCATGGGCAGCATCGAAAGCATTTATATGGGATGCCGCTAAAATAAATTTACCGAGTGGCAAAAAAGCATTGGCAATGTCTGTATACCCTGTTGAGTCAGACGGGAAAAACGCCTGGGCAAGATCTACAGAGTATACAAAAACTTCCATTGAAAATTATTCTAAAAGATGGTATGAGTTTCCTTATCCTGCCGCTGTAAACGTGGCAAGCAATGTGGGTGGCATGGAATACCCGGGCATAGTATTTTGCGGGTCAAAAGCTACGAATGCAGGATTGTGGGGTGTTACAGATCATGAGTTTGGACACACCTGGTACCCGATGATAGTAGGCAGCAATGAAAGAAGATACGGCTGGATGGATGAAGGGTTCAATACGTTCATCAATAATATTTCGGCGGGCGATTTTAATAATGGTGAATACAAGCGCCCTGCAAGAGATGCGCACCAGACTTCTTATATGTTCGGACCACAAATGGAATCTATCTACAACACACCTGATGGCATGAAAGAAAGGAATATAGGGAACCTGCTGTATATGAAGCCGGGCTATGCTTTAGGTTTACTTCGTGAATATGTATTAGGCGTTGACAGGTTTGATTATGCTTTCAGAAAATATACCAGCGACTGGGCATTCAGGCATCCAACGCCATGGGATTTTTTCCGTAGTATAGAAAATGGCGCGGGTGAAGACCTTTCCTGGTTTTGGAGAGGTGTATTTTTAAACAGTTATGCATTAGACCAGGCGGTAACAAAAGTAGAATACCTGAATGGAGATTTTAAACAGGGCGCATTGATAACATTAGAAAATAACGGACAGATGGCAATGCCTGTAGTTATTGAATATACAACAGCAAATGGGAAAACCGCACGAAAAACATTGCCTGTTGAAGTATGGCAGAATAATGCCACATGGGTTACAAAATTACCAACAACCGAAGAAGTTACAAAGGTTGTGATTGACCCGGATAACGCATTTCCTGATTCAAATAGTGGTAATAATACATGGAGCAAACAATAAAAAGATAATAAGGCATTATTGCTGATAATTGCAAAGCCGGCAACTGTAAAAGTTGCCGGCTTTTTTTATATGGTATTTTGATTTTTATTTTACTGATGAACATTGCCGCAGTGTATTATTGCAGTACACGAGTGCGACGCAACGAAAGCTCAATAGTAGCACAGACGCCGGGCTCAAAAATTAATTTCTTCTATATTGTTTTTGATTTCCATTTTCCACTTTTAATATACAACCAGGAAAAAGTAAACATGATGATCCAGTACAGCCATTCAGATGCCCAGCCCCAGGTAATCGGCAAATTGAATTTTTCAAGTACCAGCCATGTGTAAATACTGTAAGCTGTTATGGCAATAAATTCTATAGAAAGATTGATCAAAGTATTTCCTGTGCCGGTAACGGCATTGAGCCATACTGTAGAAAACGACATGATAATTAATGCGGTTGATACTACGCGCAATACCGGAATAGCTGCTTGTATAAAAGCTTCATCTCTCCCGTAAATAGATAAAAACAGTTCCGGAAACAGGTTGAGAAAAACGCAGATGAGAATAGCAAGCCCGGTGCTGATATGTACTATTTTATTGATAAGCGGAATGACTTTTTCTTTTAGTCCCTGCCCTATAATATTGCTTACCATGGTATTGCTTGTTGCCGCAAAAGCCCAGGTAAATACCCCGAAGAAACCGAAGATATTACGCATAGTGTTAGAGATCGCAAGATCCCTTTGCCCGTGATGCTCAATCATGATGTAAAAAAACTCCCAGCTTATTATGCTGATGGCATATTGCAGGATAAGCGGCGATGACTGCACCAATATCAGTTTGGCGGATGGTTTGTCGATACGAAAATAACTGTACAGGTGAAATGTTTTGTGAAACTTTTTTGCGTGAATAACGGCAAATACAACAAACATACCGAGAAACTCCGCGATGATTGATGCAATAGCCGCCCCGTTAAAACCAAGCACCGGAAATCCCCAATGCCCGTAAATAAGTGTATAATCGAAAAAGATATTAGATACTGCTTCGGCAAGCGTGCCTGTAATAAGATAGCGGCTGTTATTAGTGCCAACCAGTAAGGCATTTCGCATTTGGTAGAGATACAAGAATGGAAGACCCCATATCCTGATACGCAAAAAATCAATACACATTTTATAGGTTTCCTGCGAATGAATGGTATAACGGAATATAACAGGCGCTAAAAAATAAGTAATGGCAATGCCTATTGCTGCAATACCCAATGCTATAAATATGCCTTGTGAAAAAATCCTGCCGATATCATTGACCCTGTTTTCGCCTGCGCGCCGTGAAATAAGTGCCTGCAATGCGTTGTTCAGCCCAAACCCTATACCTCCGAAAATCAGGTAAAACACACCTGTTATGCCTGCGGCGCCAAGTTCTTTTTCGCCCAGGCCTGAAAGAAATATATTGTTGGTAATAAAATTAATTTGAGGCACAAGCAGTGATGCAGAAATAGGTAAGGCAATTGTAATGATCTGGCTGTAAGAAAGAGAAACCCTGAGATCAATATTATTTGAAGCTGTAGCCATAAGCAGGCGACAAACCTAAAGCAAAAAAATGAAATCAATATATGTTTATACGGCAGGGAATAGGTATAATCTCTTTGGGCATTACAATTAATATCGGGATATTTTCCATTTTGACAATACCCAACACGTTTTGCAGGGATTTCGCTTTTAGAAACAACGATTGCGGTATCGTCATTCCGAGTACCAAACCTGATTCAGGAAAAATATAAGGATGACATTTTCTTTCATTCTACAAACAGTTAGCCGCTATGCGGCAGGATGCCGGTTACAGCTTATAAGTTCCCGGCTTACCGGTTGGATTATTTACTGGTTATTTCACAGAGGTATACGAAGGCTACACAAAGAGCCACAAAGAATAATAAATCGCTCTGTGTAACTTTGTGTATGCTTTGTGGCTCTTTGTGTATCAAATCCTGTTTCGCCGGTGCGAACACCGGAATTCGTGGCAGGAAATATATCAGGGGTTATGTAAAAATAACTTGGGGGATGCCCAATACGCAGAATGGAACACGGATAAAACAGATATGGCGGATATTTACGGAATGTATCGGTGTTTATCAGTATCACCCATGTATTCCGTGTGCTATTCTATAAAAAGTATTTGTTGTAATGCTAAATCATTATACACACGGCGCAACGCAGGAAACATGATTTTCAATTCATCCATAATGATGTTATTATAATCCCGGTCTTATGAAGACTGAATTAAAAGTATGTTGCGGCGGGAGAGAACTATTCTCACCGAAGGTAAATCCGTTGGGCAGTGGCACAAAAGTTGAGCATTAGCACCAGGCCCGGCAGATATCTCACTCGCGTAAGAGTGATTATACTACAATCCCGTGTTGCTCAGTCGAAATACGGATAGGGTTGATATTTTACTACCTGCATTAAGGAAATTTGTATAATTATTCAATTTAAAAGCGAAATACCTGATACGTTTTGTTGAAAATATATTTTGAAACGAAAAAAAATTATATTTGCAACATCATTTACAGTGTTCATGAATACCCGGATTTAATTTACATTTCTTCTATTCCAATAACCCAAAATCCTTTCATCCTTATTTCTACGCTCTCAATATCTGTGATAAGTTACCCGGTTTAAAGTCCGAGCATCCTCTTTATTTATCAACCTTTAAAAAAATTACAAATGAGGAAAATTTTGTTTTTAGCGATTGCCGTATTTACGTTGGCTACTTTACCAGGCTGTAAAAAAGTATGGGATTATGTAAAAGATCATCCCAATGGAACAGCAGATAATTGCAGGATTGAAAAAATTTATTTTACTGAGCGATATGTTAATCCTCAGGATTTAGAGATTTTTATTTTTAATGATACAGCCAATTTTAAGTACAACACTAAAGGACAGTTAACGTCTGTAGATTATGCGTCTACAAAATATGGATATACTGTAGATGCATTTCCTTCTATTAACTATGCTTTTGTTTATGATAGTCAGGGGCGGGTTTTGGGATTTGCTGAAGATGGAATATATTATGATGAGAATACAATAGGAGGTTTATTTTTACATAAGTATACATACATTAATGCCACCCAGGTTGTAGACTCAATATTTACTTATGCAAAAGCTACACAATTTGGTGACGATTTGGAGGTAGATATAAAAGAAGGAAGAGAAATTTTAATAACATTGGATAATTGGGGGCGGATAATTAAATACGGGGATACTAATTATAGCTATGATGCATCCGGCAACCTGGTGAAACCAGGGGTAACATATACCAGCAAAAAAAGTATATTTCAAACAAATAAGGTACTTATGTTTGTTGCACGTGATTATAGCGTAAATACGCCAACAGGTTATGCAACTCAATTCAATTCAAACCAGCTTCCTGTAAAGTTTAATTCCGGTTTTTTACCAATATTCACACAGCAATCCTATCCTTTCGAATCTCAGAACAGTGAAAGTGGATATGAAAACCAGAATGTGAAAGTTGAATATAAATGTAAGTGATGTTTTGATCAGACTGCGCATGCAGATTTAAGTTTCTCAAAACCCGGGTTGTTAAACAAATGACCCGGGTTATTTAATTAAATACCATGTATAGCTTTCCGGCTCCAGCGTAAATGTAAATGCAGCTTCATGCTTTTCATTAAGCTGCACTGCCTGTTTTTGCTTTCCTTCTTTATTTAGGGTAGCCGTTTGCGTAAGACCGGTATAATACAATGGCAGTTGAATAGTGCGGGTAATTTTTTCTTTTAAAGGATTATACAACATAATCAAACCTTTGATCGGCAGTTGGGGGTTTACGTGCATAATACCATCCCAATCCCTGCCATCAGCGCGCCTGAGGTGAATAATATCAGCATTAAGAATATCCCTGTACTTTTTATACCAGCTTACTACATTGATAACCGTTTGTTTGGTGGCATCCGTATCATACAATCTCGGACCGCGATAACAAGCCTGCACGCCTGCACCATAGTATTGCATCATTAGTTGTTCATAATCTTTCAAATGATCATGCAATGGTTCAAGTATTGCTTCCGGTCCGCCGCCCTGGTATTTGGTAAGCGGCACAAATCCCCAGCTCATTGATGGCGTTTTTTCCCACAAGCCGTCATAAATATTCTGGCGGTTCAATATTTTTTGATTTTCTCGCGGCAAAGAAAAATTCACTTCGCGGTAGCCGATCGCTATTTTGTGTGTGCCATCCAAAAAATACCAATCAGGTGCATTGATGTATACATCTCTTTCGTTCAGCCACCGGTATAATTCTTTTTGTATTTCCATTTGCCGCCATTGACTGTCATCTAAACCTTTATGCCCGGGGTGTGTTGTTGATGCGCACACATCTCCCGGATAAGGCCCGTCATTCTCCCATATATTAAAACCGGTTCTGGTAAAAAACAGTTTGATCTTGTCCCGGTATGCCAATCCCCATTTGCTGCCAAAGCAGGGCGCATTACCAAAAAAAGCGCCCCCCGGCTTGCCCGTTTTGGGATCAATTACATCTGTTTCGTCGTCTATACGGCGGCTGCTGAATAAGGAGTATCCGCCTATCTTAATGTTTTTGCTATGCGCATAATCTGCCAGCTCTTTCCATTTTGAAAGATTAGCTGCAGATGAATCTTCCATATTCAAATGACTGCCAAAGCTCAATATCAGCGCTTCATACCCCGTAGCCGCGCATTGATCAATAGCGGTATATACTTCATCATCATTTTTGCTGACAAGATGCATAAATACCGGGTTTCCGGTTACCCACGGTGCCACCGTACGATACATTTTTCTTATTGCCAGTCCTCTTCTTTCCCTGTCGTAACTATCCATTAAAAGTTCGTGTGTTCGAACAGATGTAAATGTTTCTCCAGGTTGCAGCTCAATGCCTGGTGCTTTTTCCGGGTATATTTCCAGCAGGCAGGGCGTTTGGTAATTGTAGTTTACCTGCGAGGTATAGGAACTGTCGGTTTTCCAATGCGTGGTTTGATCGCTTATATCGTAACGCATCGCATTGTTAAAAGCATAATTGGTTTCTACATATATGCCATGTTGCTTTTTCATTTCTTCCGGCGTGCCTACCACGGCGCTTTCTTCTTCTACTATGGCTAAAATCTCATTCACCACACGGTTTATTTTAAGTGTGGTTGCTCCGTTGTTTTTTATGCTTAGCCATTTTACTATTAAAGGAGCATTATCATATATTTCGTAGTTAATGGTAACGGTTAGTCCGGCTAATTCAGGTAATGTATTATTGTAGATAAAGCTCAGCATTTTACCATCGCCTTTTTTTGTATGCGTTGCCCACCATGTTCCGGGTTTCCATTTCACATATTCCGGAATATTGCCCACACTATATTCTTTTAAATAAAAGCCGGATTGATTTTCGGTAAGCTGCGGCAGCCATTCCGGTAAAAAATAGGCCTGCTCTTCTTGTCCGTATAATCCGCCAACATTATAATCCCTGCCATTGATGGTTATGCGGGCTTCTGCTTTTACTGCACGCAGCAATTGCTGACCGTTGATCATATTCTGATAATCATAACATGCAACACCAGGTGTTAACCTGAATACACGTTTCACCAAACCATTGTATAAAATGATGTCTTTTTTATCTGCGCTTATCCATGCGCCTGCTTTTTGCGAAACGGGAGATATCAGCCAGTCAGTTGTTGTTTTTTTTTCACTGGTTTTCTGCCAGACCGGTAAATTTTGCTGTGCGCTCAGTTTGCCGGTCACAACATACAAAAATGAAATAAGCAGCATCAAATTTCTTATCATAAAATGTATTGAGTTAGAATGGGGTTGTATATCTTTTCCGTAATTATTATTCGTTCAATATTGCTTTAGCTTCATCAACCATTTGTTGCGCGGGAATAGTTTTCAGTTTTTGAATATCAAAAAGTCTTAAAGCCGTTTCTAATTTATTTAAAGCAACAGTATTACCTGACCTGGTATATTCATCACGCAAAATCCTGATTTTCTCAAAGTCCTGTATGCCTTCAATCAGTTTTTCAAAACGTATTGAAGTTCTTGGCCCGGGGTAAACCTGGTAGGTATCTCCGGCAGGCCATGCCTTAAACCGGGAATCTGTTAATGGGTTTGCCACCCAACTGTTATATGCCCATCTTAAATAACCTGTAAAACCTTTGGCAGCGGCGTACCAGCCAATCCAAACATGCTCGGCAGGAGGGGAAAAGGTAAAACCATTGGGATAGTTTTCCGTGCAGCAGGTATAATACGTGCTCGGTTTTCCTTCGGCAATACGTTTTTTCAACACAGCATCAGGAAAAGTAAGATTAGAGGCGATGCAATAGTCGTAAATGTATTTTTCTATTTGCGGATGATAATTGCCGGCAAGCGCGATCTTCCAGTTTTTATCAACGGTTTTAAGTATGCTTATTACCATTTGCATTGATTTCATAGGGCGTTCATCCATCGCGATGGTGGTAATGTCAAACCAATTTTTTACTTTAAGGTGTTGCGTAAAATCTCTCAGCATATTCGTCCAGTGCAGGTTATATACTGCTGTGCCTGTTTCGGTTTTTAATACAGTGTCTTTACCTGAGGCTTCATCAAAATAGCTGAATGACAATGCCCAGGGTACCATACTGTAACAATTGATGCGTTGTTTAATGCCACAGTCCATTACAAAAGCAATGTATTTATCAAATACCGTATAGTCATATCTCCATGAGCCGTCTTTTTGCTTTATCCATTGTATAAGGCCGGGAAAATCATCATACGTTTGATGCCCCCAGGGCTCGTTCATAATACTTGCAGTAATGCATTTTTGCCCTGCTTTTGCAAGCATGGTATAATAGGAACGCATATACTCAAAATGTTCATCACTCCACAGTTCAACATTGTGCACACGGGCAATAGCCGCGGGATGTTGCCAGAGGTCAAGATCGAATTTCCATTCAGCAGGCGGAGGCAATACGCGATCTTTTACAATAATATTATAGTTTAGCGTATATGCTCTTCCTGCATTGATTTTTACGGAACCGGAATATTTGCCTGGCTCTGCATCAGCAGGCACATCAACCGTTAACCAAAGTGGTTGAACATTTTTAGCGTTCAATGCAATTTGAGAAACGGTATCTATAGCATCTGCAACGATAGATGAATCAAAGTCCTGTGGTTTACGGTAGCCGCAACCACCTGCAAATTCATCAGTAATAACATAGCGAACAAAGCCTGCCTGTATATTACCGGGGGGTATAGCTTTGTTTTTGTCATTCTTTAATTCGGTTAATGTATAAGTGATGCCGGAAATATCCTGCTTTGTCCATACCAGTATTTGTGTATGCACTTTTTCTCCCTTCCATGCGGTGGATGTCCATGTTTTTTGCAGATGAGATTGCGGCATTACATCTTTGGCATAGCGTTGATCACTACTGGCAAAGCTCACCTCGGTGGTGCCGGTCATTTTTGCCCAGCTCTCTGCAGCCCGGGGCGATGGAATAAAAGGCTCAGCAAATGCAGTAGCGGCAGGTTGGCCGTTTTGTGCTGAAGCTACAGTATATATGCAAATGGCGAAAATGCCCAATAAATTTTTCATCACTACCAGTTTCTGTTGGTGCTAAAACTACATGTTTTAGATTGAATATATGCCGGCAAACGATTGCACTATTTGTCGGTGCATTCCAAATTTTACGCCGGTGGGGAGAAACGCTGACCATGGCGCATGCTCTGGCTGCTGTCTGCCTGCCGGACAGCTACCTTGTATACATATCTTTATAAGGCTGCGCTGTATATGAGATGTTTAAACAGCTGCAGGCAGCGGTAATATTTGCAGCACTATAGTGGATGAGGTACTTCCAGGTGCAATGCATCGTAATATTAAAATATAAATATTCCAGATTAATATTACGCCGCTCTGCGGCTTATTTCATATTGTTTTGCCGTGCTACAAATATCACGGTGCGCTGCACCGGGGTTGCTATGGGAGTATTATCCGTATTAAAAATGCCTGTTTGTGTGTACAGGGTAGCTGTCCGGCAGGCAGGTTTTCCACCAGCCTGCGACAATTTTTAAATGCACTCCTATTTGTTTCATGCAAATCAATTATGTTTTACCTTCATATTATGAGTGAGAAAGTACCTACTATAAAAGAGATAGCCCGTAAGCTGAACATATCAATTTCCACTGTATCAAGGGCATTGCACGATCACCCCAGCATAGGATTAAGAACAAAGATGCAGGTGCAGAAGCTTGCAGCGGAAATGAATTATGAGCCTAACCAAACCGCTATACAATTCAAGCAGGGTAAAACTTTTACGATAGGACTTATATTACCCAACCTGATGGAAGAATATTTTTCGCTGGCGATCAATGGGGTAGAAGAGCTTGCGTTTAAAAATAACTATAATGTGCTGATAGGTCAAAGTCATGACGACCTGGAACGTGAGAAAAAAATTGTTGAAACCATGCGCAGGCATCGTGTTGACGGGCTGCTGGTTTCTATTTCAAAACAAACCGGCTCTATTGAACATTTTGAGCAACTTGATAAATATAAAATACCGGTTGTTTTTTTTGATCGTGTGCCTAATGTGCCGGACATTCATTCTGTGTGGTGCAGCTTATATTACAGTACTATTGATGCTGTTGAGTTGTTGCTCAAAAAAGGGCATCAGCGGATAGGCTTTATACAAGGTCCTCTATCGCTCAATATTAAAAATGAAAGATTAGATGGATATATTGAAGCGCACAAGCGCAACAAAATTCCTTTCCAGGAATCGCTGATAGCCACTACCGATCTGTCTAAAGAATCGACCACGCAGGCCCTGGAAAAATTATTAAGCCTGAAAAATAAACCTACCGCAATACTGGCTTTTAACGATACTGTTGCTTTGGATGCCATTCAGCATGCCAAGAAAAAGAAAATGAAGATCAATAAAGATATCAGTGTGGTTAGTTATGCCAACTGGCCTATTACAAGCTACCTGGATTATCCGCCCATAGCATCTGTTGAGCAATTTCCATACGAGCAGGGAACCCGCGCAACCGAACTGTTGTTCAAATTGCTGAATACAAAATCAGACCAAACCATTCCTTACGAAAACGTGGTTTTAAAAAGCGAGTTGATTGTGCATTAGGTATACCATGGTAATAGTAATACATACGAGTACTAATAGAGTATTGAGAACAGGGAGTTAGCTTTTAAAAAGATGTTTTAATTTCAAAAGAAAAATACCTGTTATGTTAAGGATAAAAGAAAATGCATAAACACCCTCAGCCGTCATTCCGAACCCGCCTCATGAAGACTGCATTAAAAGTATCTTACGGCGGGACAGGAATCCGTTGGGCATTAATACAAAAGTTGATCATTCGTAACAATGCCCGGCAGATATTTCACTCGCGTAAAAACGGTGATAGTGCAATCCTCGTGTTGCTCGTTCAATATGACGCAAACCGGTAAGCGTGATTGAGAACCCGCCCGCAGGAAACCTGCATTAAAAGTATGTTGCGGCGGGAAAAGCAATTTCTTGCAACTTTCATAATGAGTATTGCCTCAGGATTTTTCTAAAAGTGAAATCCCTGGAGTTGAGAAATTAAAATATGTGTTTAGCTGCATTTTTATTATTTTTATTGAAATAGTTATCCGTCCTCTATCATTTGTTGTACTCCCGCTTAGTTAAACCTGTTATTGTTTCAACCATTAAATATTGCATTGCCGTTATGCGATTTCGCCTTGTTCTTATATCTTCTTTTAAGGAAAGTATTATTCCCGTCAACTACCAGTACCCTTTAAGCGCGGCTATTTACAAAATTATTGAGCGGGCAGATGATGGAATTGAAATTTGGGTCGGGTTGCCCTTTGCTATTGCCTGCAAATACTTTTAATCGAACCGATGATGGAATTTGAAATACCCATACTTTCTATTCTTTCATTTCATCCCTCCAAAACCATATTTCATCACATTTATCAATAACAATCTCTTTGCCTGCTATATTCTTGCAAAAACTATTTCATAAATGAAGGTACGCTGGCGGCAGCAGGAAATTATTTTTGTAACAGTTGTTGCCTGTTTTCTCTTTCTTTACTTTTTTAATATTAATATAGCTGTTTCAAGAGAGGAAATGGCAGAACGCGTTGGCGCAGGCTATAATAACCTGGCGACCCGCTATTATTACTATTATATTTTCCCAAAACTCATTCCCGCCTTTGCTTTATATGCTTTTTACCTTCTGCTTAACCTGTATGTAATTCCGGTGCTTATTCTGAAAAGAAGATTTTTTATACTGGCTGTCATCACCGGAATATTTATCTGGCTTACGCTGCTCGGCATATACGCTGTTTCCTATTACAGGATCAATATTTATACTTTACTGCAAAATTCCGGCGTACCCCTCAGGCGTATTTCACTGCAATATAGTTTTTCAATAACCGGTATGATTGTTATATGCTATGGAATATATGCCTATATACGCGAACTGCTGATCAAATCTATATCAAAAGAAAATGGCAACCGGCTGTTCCGGGTAATGCTGGTCAATAATATTACCGCAACTGCATTTGCATATATCTCCGGCTTTTTTCTGCTGCTTAATTTCGGATTGTTACGAAATGACGGCTGGGCAATATTTTATGTATTCTTCGTGTTGCCGGCAATAATCATTTGCTTTATTAATATTTACTGGATATTTCCCAGGCAGCACAAAAATACTTTTTCCTTTAAAAAGGTTATTCCGCAATTGTTTATTGCTCCGGTTGTACTTTCCCTGTCGGGATGGATACTTTTTTCACTAGGCAGCAATGATTCTTCACCGGTCATCCTGTTTTTTCTGCTCGCAGTATTATTGTTCATTGCCACTCCTCTTTCATGGCTGCTCTATGCACTGCAAAAAGAAAAACTGTCTGAAATGTTAAATCTTCAGAAAGATCTTGGTAAAACCGCGGCTGATCTGCAATTCCTGCGGTCACAAATAAATCCCCATTTTTTATTTAATGCGCTCAACACTATTTATGGAACTGCCTTACAGGAAAGCGCAGACCGTACAGCCGAAGGCGTGCAAAAGCTTGGTGATATGATGCGGTTTATGCTGGAAGAAAACCAACAAGATAAGATCCCGCTTCGCAAAGAGCTTACATATCTTACAAATTATATTGAATTGCAAAAGTTACGCACGCAAATTTCACCAGACATTGACATTTCTTTCACATCCAAAACAGAACAATGTCATCATGAGATAGCGCCTATGTTGTTAATTCCTTTTATAGAAAATGCATTTAAGCACGGTATCAGCCTGCAGGAAAAATCATGGATAAGAATTAACATTTCATGCGATACTGAACACCTTTATTTTGATGTTTATAACAGCGTTCATTCCAGAAAAGAAACCGATCCTGAAAAAAACAGGTCGGGTATCGGGCTGGAGAATGTAAAACAACGTTTATCACTTTTATACCCACATCAACATGAACTACAAATCAGATCCACAGCAACAGAATACTTTATTCACCTCACCATTAAGCCCTGAACCTGAACCATCCTCATGGGATAAAACGCTTTGGTGGATGGCGGCGGCGGATGCTTCATTAATGAAAGATTGCGGCCCGGATAAATTTCGCTACACTGTAATTGGTTATACTGTTATGGCAACATGGCTGTTCGCCACCTTAGCATGGGGTTATTTTTTTTCTACTTTGTTTGATGATATACTGATCATACTTCCTGCAGCTGTTTTCTTTGGCTTTGTTATACTTACTATAGACAGGGGGTTAATAGCAGGCTTAAACAGCAACGGTGGCAAAAATAAATGGCTGTCGCTTTCATTAAGATTATTGCTGGCGCTTACTATCGGGTTCTTTATTTCACAGCCCGTTGTTTTAATGTTGTTTGAAAAAGACATTGACGCGCATCTGCCTGTAGTGAAAGAAAAGAAGATTGCTGCTTATACAAAGCAGGTGCGTGATGAAAACGCGGTAACACTTCAACAGGCAAAAACTGAAATTGACAGAATACGCAATGAGCAAAAATTAAAAGAACAGGAAATATCAGACCTGAAAAATGCTTATATCAGGGAAACAGACGGCACCGGCGGTTCTGGCAAAATCGGCGAGTATACTATTGCAAGGGTTAAGAAAATGGCTTACCTGAAATCAGAAGAAGATTTGATTACATGGAGGCGCAGTGTACAGCCGGCGCTCGACAGCGCTCTTGCAAAAGAAAAAGCCACCGAAGCGATCATACAGCAGCGCATAACCGAATTTGATAAAGGATTGACCGATGGTTTTTTAACCAGGATTGAAACCCTGGATGACCTGATGATTGTTCATCCACCCGTTAAATACAGGTACCGCCTGGTTATTATGCTGATCATGATGATCGAATTGATGCCGTTGCTCACCAAGCTCATGATGCCATCAGGATTATATGAAGAAAAGGTACAGGACGCCGTGCAGCAAAAAAAGCTATTGTGGCAAACAGAAAGAGCCGCACTGAAAGAAGTAGAAAGATCTTTTTATGAAACTGCCCTTACTACTGACAAACAATTGCAGGCCGATGTAATGCATGAAATAAATGAGTTGAGAAGAAAACAGG
Source organism: Agriterribacter sp. (assembly GCA_047601125.1). GTDB lineage: Bacteria > Bacteroidota > Bacteroidia > Chitinophagales > Chitinophagaceae > Agriterribacter. Next base: position 812,494 of record JASGJY010000001.1, read on the forward strand.
CGGAAGAAGAATTCGGCAGGTGGAAACAAAACCCGGGTAAGGTACGCCAGTTCTGGGAGCAGTTGAAAAGCAGGTTATTGTATTTTAACAGGAATTAGTAAGGATTGGATTTACATAGTAATATCAGTACGCTCCGGTATAGTTACCATGCTATTGCAAATAGTCACATTATATTTTGTGTATGAAGAAAATTCTGTTTGTCTTCTTTATTGGTATTGCCGGGTTAAAAGCTTTTGCCGGAGAGTGTATTATTTCCGGCCAGCAAAAAAATGCCAAAGAAAAATTTTTGAAGTTATACCTGTTATATGCAGGAGCACATTATCGCGATCAGCTTGTTGACATTAAGCTTAATAAGGATGGGCAATTCAACCAGCGCATTCAGCTTCCTTACCCTGTTTTTGCTTTGCTGAAGTATGAAGGCTATGAAAGAAGGTTGTTGTTAAGCCCGGGAAGAAGTTTACATCTTGTGTTTGATGGGATGCGGGGCATTGATGCCATAAAACTAACAGGACTTGCTGCTGCGGAAAATGAATTATTATTTCGGCTGAAAATTGGTGATCAGCCTTTTTTTATGAAAGATAAAGCAGATGAAGCAAATGCAAAAATGCCGGTTGACGATCTGCAAAAAAATATCCTCGATGTATTGCAGCGGCAATATACTGACATAACCAATTTGATTGCATCAGCAAATATTCCTGAGTCATTACAAAGTATATTATTAAGCGAGGTGCATTACTCCAATCAATGTTATTTATATGATTTAGCAGGTTATTATATGCGGGCAGTCAATAATAAAGACCAGGAAGTTTTTTTACGGAAGGTGATGGAGTTTGAACCCGTTCCCGACAGTAACACATTAGTGTCCGGCACCTTTGCTAATATGTCTATTGAATATCTGATACGTTACAGCATGATAAATGCTGCTAAAGATGTTCGGACAGATTCCACGGCAATCGCCCGGCGCATGCAGCAAATATTCGGAATGCCTTTCAATGAAGTGTCGCAACAGGTTGAAAAATACGGAGAACGATATATACTGAACTGGCTGTACGCAAAAAATAATATACCTGCTTCCGTACGTGATAAAATATTGTTTAACAGGATTATTGAAAGTTGCGACAGTAAAGAGCTCTCTGCCGGCTTAATGCTGATGGATACTTTACAATATTATTTTCCCCGAAGCAAATATCTGCCAATGGCGCATGCTGAATTAAATGAACTTCAGAAAATAAAGAGAATGCAATTGAACAATAGTAAAATAATCGTTCATGAAGAAAAGAAAATAAGTTCATTCAGTGAGTTGACTAAACTTCATAAGGGAAAAGTAATTTACGTAGATATATGGGGAACCTGGTGCGGCCCATGCCGAATTGAAATGAACTATGTACCTGAATTAAAAAAGAGATTTGCAGACAGGGATATTGTTTTTATTTATATTGATATGGACAAACCATCAAAACAAGATCTGTGGAAAGAGATGCTACATTTGTTTGCACTTGAAGGAGAACATTACCGGCTTGACAATAATGAAATAGCACCGTTGTGGAAAGAAATTGAAAAAGAAGGCGGACACACAAATTTATACCCGACATTTGTGCTGTTTGATAAAACCGGAAAAATGATAAAACCAAATGCAAAACGTCCGGGAGACCGTGAGGTTTTATATAAAGAACTGGAAGCGGCGCTTCATTAAATAATTCAGGCAGGAATATTCATGCTCAAAGCCATTGCTATAGATGATGAGCCTATTGCGCTGGAAGTAGTGAAATCCCTTTCAGCCAAAGTTCCTTTTATTGAATTAAAAGCATGCTTTACCAATGCGTTTGAAGCGCTCACTTATTTACAAAAAGAAAAGATTGACCTTATTTTTCTTGATATTAAAATGCCCGATATAACGGGCATTGAATGGTTGAAATCTGTGCCGCAGCCACCAATGGTTATTTTTACCACTGCTTACAGCGAACATGCAGTGGAAAGCTTTGAATTAGATGCGGTAGATTATCTGCTGAAACCGTTTTCGCTTGCAAGGTTTTTAAAAGCAGCCAATAAAGCGAATGAACTGGCAAGATTAAAAAACAGGGCTGATGCAGAAGATGTAAAAGATGAATCTGTTTTTATTAAAAGCGGCTACGAGCAGGTAAGGATTTTGCTGAATGAATTGCTATATGTGCAAAGCGCGGGTAACTATCTCCATTTTATATGTACCGGTCAAAAATTGCTTGCCCGCCTTACTATGAATGAGGCGGAATCATTGTTGCCCGCATCTAAATTTACCCGTGTACATCGTTCTTATATTATAGCCAATAAACGTGTTACCCGTATAGATAAAAATTCTGTTTGGATAGACAATACTTCTATTCCTGTTGGAGCCGGATATAGCGCGCTGCTTGAAAATATAATCAGGTAATGGTTGGGGGATGGGTTTTTACGATGGATGCAGATTACGAATATAGCATAGACCTTAATAATCAGAATGCGCCAGGGTATTTAAAGATATGCTCTTACCGGGTTATATTTAATATTTGCGTAAATATTACGTTAATATGGAGAACACATTTATTATCACAATCTTATCTTTGATAATATTAACCTCTGTATGCTTAGAAAAAACATGCTTATTGCAAAGCCATTTTTGTTTGCTTTTTTTCTATTATTAAGTATTGCTGCATTTAGCCAGTCAGACCGGATTTCGCTCGGTAATAAACAATACCAGTTGTTGGACAGGCTTGATATTAAATTGCAAAACGATTCTGTACTTTCTTTTTCTGCTATTAAGCCTTATAGCAGGAAGCTGTATACTGAAAGGGTGGAATACATTGACTCATTGGATAAGGCTGGTGTAATATCAGATCAGTTATCTGATGTTGACCGTTACAATATAAGGAGTGTATTGATGAATAACGCCGAATGGACTAAACCATTCGGAGATTCTTTTCGTGTTAATAAGCCAATATGGAACACTTTTTTCAGAACACCTGCACATTTATATGAAACCTACAGCAGGGATTTTACATTGATCATAGATCCTGTATTGAATTTACAGGCAGGTAAATCTTCGGAAGTTGATAAAGCGCTATATACTAATACACGCGGCATTACAGTGCGTGGTAATATTGGTAAAAAACTTGGCTTTTACACTTATATCACCGAAAACCAGGAAAGAGACCCTATGTATGTGGAGCAATATGTAAACAGGCGTATTGGTATTCCTAATGCCGGCTATTTTAAATTTTTAACAAAAGGAGGATATGATTATATTGATGCAAGAGGCGGTATAGATTTCGCGGCTTCAAAATTTATCCATTTCCGTTTTGGATATGATAAACTATTTATTGGGAACGGGTACCGTAGCCTTTTGTTGAGTGATTTCAGCAATAATTTTCTCTACCTGCAAATGGATGTTCAGCTGCGGAAGTTTGCATACAAAAGTGTGTATGCTGAATTGATCGCTCCATTCAATCCCTTACCAAACAGGGATACTGTGCGATATAAAAATTATATGGCATTTCATCACCTGAGTGTTCAGCTGGCGCGCTGGCTAAATGTGGGTGTTTACGAAAACGTGATATATAATGGAAGAAATGGTATTGAGTTAAGTTATTTTAACCCGATTATTTTTTACCGTGCTGTTGAAATGCAGTTAGGCAGCGGTAATTCAAAAGCAACTATTGGTATTGATGTTAAATCAAACCTGTTCAAAACCCTTCAGTTGTATGGCAATCTTGTTATAGGAGAGTTTGTGTTTAAGGATATTAAAAATTACGGCAGTGGCAGTTGGTGGAATAAGCAGGCATTGCAGCTTGGGGGTAAATATATTGATGTACTTGGCGTTAGGAATCTTGATTTACAGGCAGAAGTTAATATAGTCAGGCCGTTTATGTATACACATAATGACAGCAGTACTGCATTTACACATTATAATACTGAGTTGGCGCATCCTTTAGGAGCAAACTTCAGGGAATATATTGCTTTTTTAAAATACCAGCCATTACGCAAATTATATCTCACCGGCAAACTGATGTACAGTTATAAAGGGCTTGATTCTGCCGGTGTAAATATGGGTGGCGATATTTTCCGGAGCTATGATAGCCGACCGCGTGATTACGGATTTTTTATTGGTACGGGAGTTCCTGTAAAATCACTGCTTGCATCTTTTTCAGCTTCATATGAGTTGTTACAAAATTTATTTATAGATGTGAGTGTTGCCAATCGAAGCTATAACGTGCAGGGGCACCCGAACCAAACCGAGTTTTTCTTTTCTACAGGTGTAAGATGGAATATAGGAAAGAGGGAATTTGAGTTTTAGGAAAGTGTTGTATAGCTTTATACCGCAGATACCAATATTTATGTAAGGCTGACCATTAGTCCGTGGCCAAGGTTGTAATATAATATAACCCGTATGAGTGCCACCAAAGCTGTCATTATTATTATACTATTTTCTTGTTTAGCCGCCGCTTCTGCTGCGCAAAAGCAATTGTTGCGGGATAGCGTATATAGTTTTTCTTCAGCATTATCTCCTGGTGCTATTCATATAATTCCTTCAGTATATCATTATACTCCATATAATGGGCAAAAAATAAATTTTGGATTAATTACCCATAAAAAATGGTGTTATGTGATAATTAAAATTGCAGTCATTTCCACAAACGAGGAATATGTTTTATCTGTTGATAACACCAGCATTGATACGGTATTATTATATGCGCTCTCAAAAACAGGAGTAAAAGAGGAAAAGTATACCGGCGGGAATATGGTGCCTTACAATACGGGCAGGAAATATGTGTGGCATACCATGCCGGTTAATGTAAACGATAGCCTGTGTTATTACCTGGCAGTATTTCAGGACCAGGGTAAGAATGTGAATGTAGGTTACCAAATAATGACAACAGCTGAGCTTGATAAACTTTACTCGTCATTTGACCGGTTGATATGGTTTTACCTTGGCGTTGTGTTTCTTATTATAATCTCAGTAGTATCAGTCTGGTTTATTTTCAGAAATAAAGCGTTAGGTTATTATACCCTGTATGTTATCTGCATTGCAGTATGGATATTGTCGCACTACGGGTATTTGTATCCGCTGTTTTATTATAGCCTGCCGGAGCTTAACGGTATTATAAAGCCACTATCTATTTGTTGCGGATTACTTTCTTTCTGCTGTCTTTTGCGGGTATTGTTTAACCGGGATATTAAAACTGATAAATACGGCAGCAGCATTCTGAAGTATATTACGCAACCTGGTATAATATTAATTGCTTCTTTTGTTGTATATTTTTTCATATCAAAAGGAGCATATGTTCCAACGCTGTTTAATCTTATATGGCATACCTATTTTATAATATCATTTTTAGGAATATTATTTGTGTTGAAGCGGTTGTTTGAAAAAAGCGCTGCTGCACGGTTATTTTTGCTGGCAATGGGTATAATGGTGCTGATGTCGGTTCAGCAGGTGTTGTCCAACTCGGGTGTTTTCCATAATACTTTTTTAAATGATCACGGCATGCTGCTTGCAAGCATCGCTGAAATGATGGTGCTTACCTATGCTACCTTTTTAAATATCTGGGAAGACAGGAGGCGTATTGCCCGTCACGTTGTGCAACTGGAAGAAGATCATTCCAGAACGCTTGCGCAATTGATAGGGGTACAGGATAATGAACGGCGTAGAATTGCCGGAGAATTACATGATAGTATCGGACCAATGCTGGCCGCGCTCAAAATAAATTTTCAGTTAATCACATCAAAATCGCAGGATGGCTTGCCCGGGCAACTCGTAGCAAAAACCGAAGATATCCTGGATGGTTCTATGGCAGAGATAAGGAATATCTCGCATCAGTTAATGCCAAAAGGGTTATCATCGGAGGGGCTGATCGTTTCTCTTTCCAGGTATTTCAGCGATCTTCAGGAAGTATATAAAATACCTGTTAAGTTTCAGCACAGCATTACCGCCGCTGTTCATAAAGATGTACAGCTTAATGTATACAGGATCATGTGCGAGCTGGTATTAAATGCGGCTAAACATAGTAAGGCTTGCTGTATTTTTGCAGCTATTGAAACACCGGACGGAGCCATAACGCTGACTGTAAAAGATGATGGAAAAGGATTTGATCCTTCACATATAAAAGAAGATACATTGGGGTTAAGCAATATTGAAAGCCGGGTAAATTACCTGAAAGGAAATTTTGACATTAAGTCTGCGGCTGGCAAAGGAGCGTGTATTACAATAGCCATTCCAAAGAAAACCGATTAAAGCCTGATCAATCCCATGCTATTGGCTTTTAATAACAAGCCGATACGGTTTTTTACATTGAATTTTTCAAATAGTTTGGCGCGGTAGGAGTCTACCGTTGATTCACTTAAAAACATTTTTTCTGATATTTCCATATAGCTAAGATCTGTGCACATATATTGCAGCAATTCCTTTTCCCTGTCTTTCAAAACAGGAACAGGCTCGCTGTTTTTATGAGCTATAAAATTGCCGATTTGCCTGGTAACATGCGGCGTATAATAGTAACCATATTTCACAATGCTTTGCAGTGCATTCTGCAATTCATCCGCGCTTACACTTTTAAGCAAATAACCTTTAACGCCGTATTGCAGCATTTTAATAATGCTGTTGTCGTCATTCTCCATAGTAAGCGCTAAAATATGTACCGGCAATTTTTGTTGAAACATCCATTCCGCTACCTCAATGCCGTTTTTCCCGGGCATATTGATGTCAAGCAATAATATATCAGGCAGGTTATTTTCTTGTTGCAATATTTTTATGGCCTTCTCGCCATCCTGTGCCGTCCATATAACCTTACATGCATCAAAAGCATTGATGAGCGATTCCAGCGAATCACAGAATATTTTATGATCATCTGCAATGGCTACGGTAGTCATTTATTATCAGTAGTAAATGTTAAAGGTACTGAAGATTACCAAGGGGAAAACATGAAAGGTTTCATGGTTTTTCCTGATGGGATTTGAGGGTTATTCCTGCAAGGAGATTTGAAGCAGGTGAGTAGTTTTGGTAAAACAAAAGCAATATCTTCTGAAGTACCTGCCGCCGTACTATTGAAATATATGTGGTTTACTACACTTGTAATATAGTCATATGGTACGCTTTTGTTTAATGTCTATCTGCCTCTTTGTTTTCTCCCTGAACGCTTCTTTTGCCCAAACAGACAGTGCTGTTGCAAAACCCTGGAAAACGCCTTTTAAAACAAAATATACCAGGGTGGGAGTTAATATGCTTGGCAATAATCTTGACGCGCTGCTTTCTTCAAAAGATAATATAATGAATGGCAACCTGGGCGCCGGAATTGGTTTTGTATTAGAAACAGGGCATGTTTTTTATTTCCTGAAAAGAACCAGGGAAAGAAAAGTAAATGCCGGACTTGACTGGACGATCATTTCTTTATCATATAATCCTGTTAAGAAAAATTGGAAAAATTATGCCGAAGCTGTTGGTAAGCCGGACGCTGACATTGCAGGAATACTACCTTTTGGAGGCGGAGGAACCACACCGTTTATCGGTTCCATCGCTTCCAGGCTTGGGCCTGTTGTCGCTATTAATCCTGTTCAAAAATTAGTAATAGAGCTTAGGGCGCAGGTGTCTGCCGGTGCTTATACTTATTTGATGGGGTATAATGAAGATGCACGCGGCTTTGTAACATTTGATGACAGGGAAGATGCTAAAGTGAAATATTTCCTGATTTGTATAAAGCCCGGTTTTGGCTGTACTATCCGCTGGGGCAGGCTTGGGCTGGCTTTTGACTATTCTCCCGGAAAAACAAACATGGATTATAGCGAAACTGATGCGAATGGCAATGAAACACACGGTACAATGAAAGTGCCTTTTAATACCATGCAGTTTAAACTGAATTTTTAATAAAAAACACTGTTAAATGTATCAAACAATCAATCGTATAACAGAAAGCATTAACCATTACCTCGTACTATTTGCTATCACGCTGCCCACTTTGCAGGGCTGCGATAAAAACAACGATCCCCCGCCTGCTAATAATCCTCCTGTAATAACATCCATCAGCCCCGATAACGGTGTATTCAATACAGTTGTTACCATTAACGGTAGCAATTTTACCAATAGCGATACGGTAAAAATTAATGGAAAAAAAGCCGAGGTAATTGCGGTGTCGGCAACACAGCTATCAGTTAAAGTACCAACACTGGCAGGCAGCGGTGCTGTATCAATTACCACCACCGGCAATAAAACCATAAGCGGCCCGGGTTTTACATTTACCTATACAGCCACCGCCACAACCCTGGCGGGGGATGGCACGCAAGGGTATAGAGATGGTGCAGGAAACCAGGCTCAGTTCAGTTTTCTCTGGCAAATATGTATTGATAAGCCGGGAAATGTATATGTTACAGATGCAGATGAACATTACTGGATAAGAAAAATATTGAAAGATGGTACCGTAAGTACATATGCAAGTGGAGTAGCTACACAATGGAGTGATATTGCAGATGGTCCGGTCTCCACAACAAAATTATTTGCTCCCCACGGATTAGCCATCAACCAAAATAACGAGATGTTTCTCGCAGAACAATATTTTATACGTAAAATAAATCTTACCAATAATACCATTGCAAAATATACCGGCAGCTTTACCCCGGGCTATAAGGATGGCGCGTTAGCTGAGGCGTTATACGATGGAGCAACTGTTATAACAGTAGATACGCTAAACGGAGATGTATATGTTTTTGACGAAAATAATAAAAGGCTACGGAAAATTTCAGCCGGCGGTACTGTTACCACTGTGTTAGGCGATGGAAATGCTGATTTAGATATTGACGCCATGACGCCGGCCAAAAAAGGGGGAATATACCTGGGCGGCTGGGCTGATACCAGAATACGCTATTTATCTCCTTCCGGCACAGAAACCACTATAGCAGGCTCAAGTGAAAGAGACTATAAGGATGGTAAAGGAACCGATGCAAGATTTCGGAATATTGTTGGTCTTGCGGAAGATACCGGGGGTGACCTGTTTGTTGCAGACAGAGGCAATAACAGGATAAGGCTCATAGATAAAAACAACAATGTGATAACGGTTGCAGGCACCGGAGAAAGGGCTTTTCAGGATGGCACAAACAGCGATATAAAATTTGCAGGGCTAGATGGAATGGTTTCGGGAGGTGATGGGGTTTTATATGTGATTGACGGGTACAGGATAAGGAAGGTGGTGGTGCAATAAAAAATAGTAAGACAATAAACCCTGTTTCTGTTTTATATAATATGCAGGTTTTAATATCATGAAGTAATCGCCTCAATGTTTTAAATCATAAACACGCATTAATGAAATCTATCACTTCCGGGTTTTACCTGATCGTTGCAACTTTTCTTATCATCAGTTTGTTGAGCAATTTTAGCTGCGGAAAAGAAGATAAAACAGATACTGATAACCCTGATTCCGAAACCCCCGATATAATTCCCGATGCCAATACCTCTTACATCGCATATTATGCTGAATCGGACGGGGGGTCAACCGGTAACCCTCAAATGATGGTTGTTAGTACTGCAACTATCGGTGGCTTTGATATATCTGTTGCAGGAGATACTACATCTTTTAATTTAATATTTTCTAACTATAACCTTAAGAATCATAAGAACAGGACGAACTCCTGGAATTTATGTGATAGTACCTACGATGAAAAAGGGCACGATAACTTTGCCATTTCATCGGTATGGATTGGTGGCGCGACAGGAAAACTGGAGGCCGGCAAAGAATACAATTGCGCCGGCTTCAGAGACGGAGTGAAACTGTCGTATGAAACATCATGGGGCTATGTTTTCTATAGTCATATTAATGCTTCCGGCAAGCAAAAATACAGGTCCGATATCCATTTAGGCGGGAATGGTGCAAATGTAAAAGACTCCTATATAAAAATTGATAAAATTGAAGACGGTAAAGCAACCGGTACTTTTCAACTTGGGTTTGATGCGGGCTGTGAAAGACCCAATGGTTTTCCTTATGCCAATAATGTGACAGGGAAGTTTAATAAAATACCTGTTAAATAAATGCAGGGTTTCTAATCTCTGGAAGATTGAAAATTCTATTACTATGCCGGCTTCCGAACCCTTTTAACCATGCTTATATTTTATTTTAAAACTTAAACCATCTATATATGAACTACAAACTTTACACACTGCTTTCCATTTGTTTCTTATGTTTATCATCTGTTACTTACGCCAAAATTTTGCGGGTAGGCTATACAGGCCCGCAGGTAACGGGTACGGATTATGCAGATTTTCAAACCGCCCATGATGCCGCAGCTACGGGAGATACGCTTTTGTTTTACCCGGGCACTAATTATACTGGTAATGCCAGTAAGCGATTGATATATATGGGGTACGGTTATTTTTTATCAGGGAGTGATGCTAATACTGGGCTGCAGTTAATAACAGGAACATTGCAACTTAATATCTCACTTAATTCAGGAAGCTCCGGAAGCCATTTTGAGGGATTAGGCGAAGGCGGCCAGTTTTTTTTAAATGTATCAGAAGAAGTTAATGATGTTGTGGTACGACGCTGTTATAACCTGTATCTGTATTCTACAACCAGTTCTGATTGTTCAAACTGGCAAATTATTCAGTCGTATTCTGCGCAAGTATATCCGGCGGCCAACGGTGGAACAGGTCGTTTTTTAAATCTGCGAGTTGAAAATTGCCATATCAGTTATTTTATATTACAAAACTTAACGCCTGGCAGTAACGGACAGGTAAGTAATTGTGTAATAGTAGGTGGAGTAGATTTAACAGGCGCTAGCATTTATTTCAAAAACAATATTTGCCAGGGAACTTCCTTCACCGGAGCTGCAGGTACATTATTTGAGAATAATTTGTTTGATTTTAATGAAGGTTCGCATAATATTACTGGTGGAACAGGCAATCAGTTTAGTGTAGATATGTCAAATGTTTTTGTTGGTTCTACCGGCAACAGTACCGATGGTCAGTGGCAACTAAAAGCCGGCAGCCCGGCTATTGGTGCGGGTTCCGGAGGCACTGATTGCGGTATGTTCGGAGGCACAAATCCTTACCGTTTATCAGGCATTCCATCCATACCGGTGTTTTATAAGCTTACCGCGCCAAGCCGCACGGCAACAACCAATCCCTATACCATTACCTTTAGTGTAAAGAGTAATAATTAACATCACCATCAATACAAATTACCATGAAAAGATTTTTTTCAAAGCATGGATGGTGGTGTATGTGCCTGTTCTGCTTTTCAGCGTTCAGTCAGCCCAATATAACAAGGGTTGAATATTTTATAGATGCTGATCCCGGATATGGAAATGGTACCGCCATAACAATACCTGCTTCGAACAATATAGCTGATCAAACATTCAGTATTAATCCAGCCATACTTAATCCGGGCGTGCATATTGTAAGCCTCCGCGCTGTGGATGCCGATGGGAAGTGGAGTTATGATTATCGCTGGCTCATTATAAAGCCTTATACAAATCTTGAAGGTCCTGGTTCGCTGGTCAATATTACCCGTGTGGAATATTATATTGATACCGATCCGGGATATGGCAACGGAACTGCAATTGCCATATCACCAGGTACCAACCTCGTTAACCAGGCGTTTAATATTAACCCAACCTCATTGTCGCATGGTGTTCATATAGTAGGTTTAAGAGCCCGCGATGCCAATGGTAACTGGAGCCATGATAACCGCTGGCTTATTGTAAAGCCTTATGATAACCTGGAGGGCCCGGGTTCGCAGGGAAATATTGTGCATGTGGAGTATTATATTGATACTGATCCCGGTTACGGAAATGCCATTCCCGTAACAATAACAGCAGGAACTGCTCTCAACGATATTCAGCTACATGTAAACTCCGGCGCCTTAACAGCAGGAGATCATGTGCTTGCTATCCGCTCTTTGGATGCCAATGGCCGCTGGAGTCATGATAATTTTTGGGAGTTTGAAGTTTCATCAACATTGCCAGTAGACTTATTGAATTTTGGTGCAACGTATACCAATGACGTTGTTGTACTGGATTGGAAAACTGCTTCAGAACAAAACGCAGCGTATTTTATTGTTGAACGCAGCGAAAACGGGACGTCATTTATACCTGTTGGTAAAGTGGCTGCATCCGGTAACAGCAATACGCTTAAGCATTATTCATTCACAGATGAAACAGCAATTGGGGCAGGCTCATTAAAATTGTATTATCGTTTGAAACAGGTAGACCTAGATCAAAAATCTGAATACAGTAAAATAGTAAGTGTACTGCTTCCTGAGCAGGCATTATTTACAATCAGCCCTAACCCGGCTGCCAATATTATCAGCTTACGGTACAGGGTATCAGGCAACAATGGCAAAGCTTTGGTGCAGATTACAGATATAAGTGGTAAAAAAGTGGCTGAGCAAAGTATTTCCACAGGCACAGGCGTACATACCATTAATATTGTTCACCTGGCTAAAGGCGCTTATATACTTACGTTAATTGATAAGGATGCAAGATTGGTTAAACGCTTTGTGAAGCAATAAGAAAGGAGTTATATTATTTATCGTTCAGGGTTTCCAACCTTCCAAAGGTTGGAAACCCCGGGCGTACTACCATGTTATCTTTTTTGCAAATCATTACAGGGTCCCGAACCCGTTTAAACCAGTCCAATACTATCCATATGCAAACATTCTTCAAAGTGTAGTTTTAAACTCTGGCGTACATACGACCAGCAGGAAATTGACCTGGTAGAAGAACAGAATGCCGCAATCAGCGCTTATGAGTTTAAATGGAAACAGGATAAAGCAAAAATCCCGGTTGCATTTGCAAAAGCATATCCGAATGTTCCGTTTTCTGTAATACACTCAAAAAACTATCTTGACTTTATTAGCGAAGAGTCAATCAAATAATGTCTGCATACTTTCGTGATAAGTGAGAGGGAGAACGATAATTTTCACATTTCACGTTTGACCCGGCACTAATACAACATTCTTACCTTGATCGTCTCTTTGATATCCTTCAGCAATTCCATTGCTTCTTTTGAAAGATGCTTATCAACATCAAGCACAACGTAACCTATTTCATCATTGGTTTTAAGGTATTGTCCTAAAATGTTGATGTGGTGCGATGATAATTGCGTATTGATCTGTGAAAGCACACCCGGCACGTTTTTGTGAATATGTAAGATGCGGTGCGCACCTTCCTGCAGTGGCAAAGCCAGTTCAGGAACGGTATGTGAACCTGTTGTTATACCGGTTTCAAGAAAATTGATCAGCTTCATGCTTACATCTTCACCGATATTTGCCTGCGCTTCTTCGGTAGATCCACCGATATGCGGCGTTAATATAACATTCGGAAGATTTTGAAGAGGCGTTGTAAATGTATCGCCATTTTTTTCAGGCTCAATGGGATATACATCAATTGCTGCGCCGGAAAGCTGGCCGCTTTTTAAAGCAGCGCTTAATGCATCAAGGTCAACCACTTCACCTCTTGCATAATTAATAAGTATGCTGCCTTGTTTAAAATGTTTTATAATAGCCGCAGATATAAGATTTTTGGTTTGCGCTGTTTCGGGCACATGCAGGGTTATAATATCGGCTTCTGATACTACTTCTTTAATGCTCTTTCTTGCCTGGGCATTACCAAGTGGTAATCTTGTAACAATGTCATAAAAAATCACTTTCATGCCAAAAGCTTCTGCCAGTACACTTACCTGCGCACCTATATTACCATATCCAATAATACCTAATGTTTTGCCGCGAAGTTCATAGCTGCCTTTTGCATCTTTCATCCATTTGCCTTCGTGGGCTGCTTTGTTCTTGTCAGGAATACGGCGTATGAGCATAACCGATAGTCCTATTACCAGTTCCGCTACTGATCTTGTATTTGAATAAGGAGCATTAAAAACTGAGACTCCCTGTTCAGTTGCTTTATTTAAATTCACCTGGTTAACGCCGATACAGAAACAGCCTATGGCCTGCAATTTTGGAGCAGCATTTAATATGGCAGGTGTAATTTGAGATTTGGAACGAATACCCAGCATATGCACATCCTTCACGGCTTTTATCAGCTCTTCTTCTGGTAATGCTCCTGTTATTTTTTTTATAGAAGTATATCCGGCTTTTTTAAAATTCTGAACAGCAAGATCACTTATGTTTTCAAGCAATAAAATGTTAATTTTTTCTTTGGGATAACTGGTCCGTTTTTTGTCAGTCATATTTTTATTTAAAATTGGCGCAAAAATACTAACTTATTGTCTTTTTACGTTTTTTCGACATAAATCCAATGAGAAGCTATTCATTTATCCATATTATTATTTTTTGTTTCTTCCTATCCGGGTGCTATTATACCACGATTGATAAAAACAAGCAGGTAACGGGTCCGCCACCGGCTGATTCTTTAAATATTGCCGTTGACTCCAGTATTTCTAAAGCGGAATTGGCAAGATATTACAGCGCCGCACAGGAGTTTTATGAAGATATTCTTGAAAAAAGTCATTTTAACGGAGAGTTTCTCGTAGCAAAAAAAGGTGAGATCATTTTTGAAAAATATAGCGGCTATGGCCATTTAGACCAAAAAGATGCGCTCACGGAAAATAGTGCGCTTCACCTTGCATCTGTATCCAAAACCTTTACGGCAATGGCTACCCTGAAGTTGTGGGAAGAAGGAAAGCTGCAGATTAATGATGAGGTGTCAGCTTACCTCACCGGCTTTCCTTATAAAGGAATAACAATTAAAACTTTACTGAATCATAGAAGCGGGTTGCCTAATTATGTGCATGTAATGGAGCAGTTAGGCTGGGATAAAAGGAAAATTGTAACCAACCAGGATGTATTACAATTTTTGGTTGAAAAAAAGAAAAACCTGCAGGTTGGCGCTCCTGATCGTTCATTTCATTATTGTAATACCAACTATGCATTACTTGCATTGATCATTGAAAAAGTGAGCGGCATACCTTATCCTCAATTCATTTACGAAAACTTTTTTGCCCCGCTTGGCATGACGAACAGTTATGTGTTTACCATGTCTGATTCCGCCAGGTCTTTACCATCGTATAATTATAAAAATAAGCAGGAAGCATTTACATTTTTAGATGCTGTATATGGAGATAAGAATATCTATAGTACTGTTCGCGATCTGCTGAAATGGGAAACTGCGCTTAGCTATGGTAATATGTTTAAGCAGGCAACACTCGATTCTGCCTACAAAGGGTATAGTTATGAAAAGAAGGGCATTAAAAATTATGGATTAGGCTGGCGTATGCTGGAATATCCCAATAACGATAAAATCATCTTTCATAATGGTTGGTGGCATGGTAATAACACCGTGTTTGCCCGCCTGATCAAAGATTCCGCTACCGTAATTATTCTTGGCAATAAATACAACCGTAATATTTACCAGGCTAAAAAATTATTTACAGCTTTTGGTGATTATGAAACCGAGGAGGAAACAGAAGAGTAACCTCATTTCTTATTCCTCTCCATACGATGGCAAGGGAGGGTGCTGCAGAGCAAACCCATTCTTTAGATTTTTCCACATCATTAATATAATATAACCGGACTAAATGTTTTCCGATTACTATATTGCTGTGTTTTTATATTTTACATTTTCACTCTTCCACATTCTCACATTTCCAAATTTCCCACGTTTCTCTTGTTTTTGGTTATCTGCCGCAGTTCCAATATTTTTGCTCTCCTCAAAACCAGGAATACAGCATGGCAAATCGTGTAATACAATTTCGTGAAGCACTTCGTGAGGCAATGAGCGAAGAAATGCGTCGTGATGAACGTGTTTATTTGATGGGAGAAGAAGTAGCAGAATACAATGGCGCTTATAAAGTGAGCCAGGGGATGTTAGATGAATTTGGACCAAAAAGAGTAATTGATACACCCATCTCAGAGTTAGGCTTTACGGCAGTAGCTGTAGGATCTGCTCAAAATGGCCTGCGTCCTATAGTGGAATATATGACATGGAACTTTGCGGTGCTGCCACTCGACCAAATTCTCAATACCGCTTCTAAAATGCTGGCAATGAGTGGGGGACAGGTTGGTTGCCCTATCGTATTTCGTGGGCCAAACGGTTCCGCAGGTCAGTTAGGCGCACAGCACTCTACCGCTTTTGAAAGCCTGTACGCTAATATACCCGGTCTTAAAGTAATTTCTGTTTCAAATCCTTATGACGCAAAAGGGCTTTTAAAAAGCGCTATCCGCGACGATGACCCCGTTATTTTTATGGAAAGTGAAGTGATGTATGGCGATAAAGGTGAAGTTCCTGAAGAAGAATATCTTATTCCGATAGGTAAAGCTGATATTAAACGTGCGGGCAGCGATGTAACTATTGTATCTTTCAATAAAATGATGAAGGTTGCTTTAGGCGCTGCTGAAGAACTGGCAAAAGAAAATATCAGCGCTGAAGTTATTGATTTGCGTACCATCCGCCCGCTCGACTGGCTTACTGTACTGGAATCAGTAAAAAAAACAAACAGGCTGGTGATTGTTGAAGAGCAATGGCCTTTCGCATCTGTTTCTTCTGAGCTGGCTTACAGGATACAGAAAGAAGGGTTTGATTACCTTGACGCCCCCGTACGCAGAATTACCAGCGCGGATGCACCAATGCACTATGCGCCAAACCTGGTAGCAGCATATTTGCCGGATGTGCCGAGAACTGTAAAGCTGGTAAAAGAAGTTATGTATTTGAAAAAATAAACTTATATGGATTTATAGTAATTGATTTTGGTAAAAATTATTACAGCAATATTATCCCGAAGTAAAAACTTCGGGATTTTTCTTGCAGGCATCTTTAATAATTTCATGAGTTTTCCCGTTATTACCTGGTTAGATTAACGCGCATCGATAGCAAAACATTCTAATGTTTCAGTATTTATATACTGCGCATCGTATAATTAACGTAAAAAACCAATCTTATGAAAATTGCTTGCTTTACAGCGTTAGCTGTAATAGTCTTTATCACTAACATTTCATGCTCTAAAACAGATAATGTAATTAATATTCCCGGGCCTCAGGAAAATTTAATAAGCTATAATTTAAAGCCTTATTATCCCAAACATCCGGATGCTTTTAACAGTAAGTATGAATTAATAATCAGCACTTCTAACGGGAAAATACTTTTGGATACGGTAACGGATATCAACACCAGTACCCCATTAAGTTTCAAATCACCGGAAAGCAGGGTTAATGTAACAACCATTGGATACAATAAGCAGCTATCTAAATATGAAATTCAAACATACAAAGGAGTGAACCCAAATCAATGGGATACATTAAGCTTTGGGCTCGGTCATAGAATGGATCTGAATCCCGGAAATTTAGTTTCCTCAACGCTCACATACAATAATGTTCCTCATACCACGGGGATGCCATACTTAAATTCGTACGCCTCATATCTTGGCTCCGGCTATTTTTTGAGTTATTCAGAAGCAACTATTAATGCAGAATATTATAAATGTGCAAATACGCCGGTTTATTTATTGCTGCCTTCATCCGGGCTTTACAGCTTAAATTATCCCGCAAAAAATCCTGATACTATAAACATACAGAAAATGGATACAGCAGTACAGGTGAAATTTCAGGGAATAAAGGACTATAATATTGCATATGTCGACTTGTTGGGACTTGTAGATTCTACGGATATTTTCAGTGTAAACTATTTATACAATAGCCCAGCTATTGTACACAATAATACGGTTAATGCAGATCTCTTATATCCGGGAAAATATTTTCAAACCTATCAATTAACCCTGAGTGTTTTTGGTAATAGCCAGGGAGTTTCTCATTTTAGTTATGGTGATTCTGTGAGAACTGTGCTTAACCTTCCGGATAAATCAAATTATAACATCACTTCTTCTTCGTACGATAAATTTGCTGTTCAGTTTTTAAATACCGCTCCCGCTTATTATTCCACCACCTGGAACCTCGATAATATTCAATGGACGATATTCGCATCACCAGATTCATCTGCTATAATGCCATTTGGCATGATGAATGCATTGCAGGCAAAAAGTTTTTACCTGAAATCGCTTAACCTGAATAATTTAAAGCTAACTCTGTTTACGTTTGAAAATATGAAGAACATAGATTTTGACACCTACCTGAATTTCACTTTTAATTCAATGAACAGAAAGAAAAGATTGATATACTACTCAGATATTTATAGTATAGGTTTTTAATTACTTTCAGGGCTGATTGAAAAGCTGATCGTCTGGTAATCAAAAAGCTTTTTCTTAACTTTCTTAATTCCTTAATGATTAACCTCCTTTTTTAAAACCATTAAGTAGTTTAGTTATATTAAGAAATTTTTTTGAATACCTTTATTCAATTGCAATGAAGATCAGTTTTTTTATATTATTCCTGTTTTTTGTTACCGGAACATTTGCGCAAAGCGCAGTACCCGATACTATCCCCGCTCTTTCAGAAATAGTGATACAGGGATTTGAAACAAACCGTAAGCTGCTCGAAACACCGGTATCAGCAGGTGTAATTACTTCACGTGATCTGCAAAAGTTTTCTACTGTTTCTATGTTACCCGCCATTAATATGTTGCCCGGAGTAAGAATGGAAGAACGCTCACCGGGAAGTTACCGGTTAAGCATACGAGGCAGCCTCTTACGTTCTCCTTTTGGGGTGCGTAATATTAAAGTTTACTGGAATGATATTCCTTTTACCGACGCCGGCGGCAATACTTATTTCAATCTTGTTGATCAAAATACTATCGGTCAGATGGAGGTTTTAAAAGGACCTGGCAGCAGCATGTATGGTGCAAATACCGGCGGTGTGATCATTTTACATAGCAACGAAAATGAGCTTGATAAAGATGGACAAAATGCCAATCCTCATCAATTTCAGGCCCAGGTGAGCGGAGGCTCTTATGGTTTGTTTGGAGAAAATCTGCAATGGAAATATACCGGTAAAAAAATCAGTTCTTCATTTACGCAAAGCCATATGCAGGCAGACGGATACAGGGAGAACAGCCGGTTAAGAAGAGATGTAATGCAATGGAATGGTATAGCGCAATTATCTGAAAAAGATAGATTATCCTGGATATTGATGTATGCGGACCTGTATTATCAGACTCCCGGCGGATTAACGCTTCAGCAAATGAATGCTAATCCCAGGCAGGCAAGGCCATCAACATCATCAACGCCGGTGATTGCGGGCGCAAAAGAACAAAAAGCAGCCATTTATAATAAAACGCCTTTTGCGGGGTTGAGTCACCAGCATATATTTAATTCAAACTGGAGTAATACCACGTCAGTTACTTTCTCCTATACTGATTTTAAAAATCCGTTCATCCTGAATTATGAAAAGCGGTATGAAACCAATGTTGGTATACGTACAAAATTTACGTATAATAAGGTCTTTGGCATTCATGATATTAAAATAACCGCCGGTGCTGAATGGCAATATAATTATGCTATAATTAATAATTATGATAATAAAGGTGGCGTTGCGGATAAGGTGCAGTATAAAGATAAGATAGGCGCCAGGCAGGTTTATCCTTTTATACAAGGTGAGTGGCAGGTAGGAGAGAAGGTTCAGTTGCAGGCAGGCGCAAGTACTGATTTCTTTACATACCATTACCAGCGCCTGACGGATGCGGACGATACAAAAAAGAAAAAGATATTGGATGAACAATTATTGCCTCGGTTTGCAGCATTATACCGCATCACCAAAAATCTTTCGCTGTTTTCTTCTGTAAGCAAAGGTTTTTCTCCTCCTTCCATTGCAGAAGTGAGACCTTCTGAAGGAAGTATCTATACCAATCTTAAACCTGAATATGGCTGGAATTATGAGGTTGGTTTCAGAGGAAAAACGGCTGACAGCAGATTGCAGTTTGATATAGTGGCTTACCGGTTTAAGCTTCGGAATGCAATTGTGCGCAGAACCGGTGATAACGGTGCGGAGTATTTTATAAATGCCGGGGGAACAGATCAAAAAGGTTTGGAATTTTCCGGCGGTTATATGGTTATTCAGCGCAATACTGGATTTATATATTCGCTCCGGCTTTCAGGCAGTGCAACACTGAATGATTTCAGGTTTACGCAGTACCAGGTAAATGATAAAGATTATTCCGGCAATGCTTTAACCGGGGTGGCAAAGAATATATATACGGCTGGTATAGATGTTAGAACAGCGCCTGGTATATACCTGTTTTCTTCTTTTGCATATACTTCAAAGCTGCCTTTGCTTGATGATAATACTGTTTTTGCCATGCCATACAGGCTGCTTTCTGCAAGATTGGGTTGGCTTAAAAAGATTAATGCATTGTCTTTTAACCTTTTTGCAGGTATAGACAATGCATTAAATCAGTTGTATAGCCTCGGGAACGATATAAACGCTGGTGGAAACAGATTTTACAACCCTGCCCCCGGGCGTAATTATTACGGAGGTATAACAATTAATTTTTAGCCCTTTAAAACATTGTTGCCAGCGATGATACTCCCAATGCAAAAGCATAGCATATTCCCATACAAAATGCTGCCAGTAAACCTAATTTAGCTACTAATTTCCAGGTAGGGATTTCAACTGTCTGATGAGCTCTTAATGCTTGAGTTTTCATGGATTAAAATTTTAGTATTTACAAGGATATTATTACAACGTAAAATTATACAGTACTGGTATATTATGCAAACCGTTAAAAGCAAAAAAGTTGATGATTAACCTAATTTAGCATTTGCTAAACAGATTTACAGGAAATTATGCCATTGTTTGTTGTTTATTATAAACTGAGTTTTCCCTGGTAAAAATCCAGTATTCGTGTGCGGAAAATATATTCATACCAGGTTTGGGTGAGGTTAAGCCTTGCCCGGTCATAATTATTTTTAGTGATCAGGTATTCTGTAGAAACAATCGTGCCCAGGTTAAAGCGTATTTCGGCAGACCTGAATGACTCTTTATACTGGTTCACCTGCTCCAGCAATGCTTTGTATTTATCGTAAGCGGATATCATGTCCTGGTGCGCTTTTTCAATGTTCTGCTTTAAAACAACCCTTGTTTGTTCAGCTTCGTAAGCAGCATAGCGGGAGTTTAATCTTGCTTTTTTAACGTTGGTGGTTACACGAAGATTATTAAAGATGGGGATATTCAAGCTCAGCCCAACATAAGTACCCACATTATTTTTCATTTGTGTATTATAAGATATTTTTTGAGGCGAGTAATTTTGCTGTTGTGTCAGCACAGGATTTTTAATATTGTTGATCGTTACATAATCGCCTGTTTCCACTTCAGTAACTGTTGTTGGTGAAAGCGAATTTGATACACTGGAATAATTACTGTTCAGGCTTCCATTTAAGCGAAGCGAGGGGTAATAGCCGCTTTTTGCAACTGACAAACTTTTAGCGGCGCTCTTTGCTCTTAAATCAACGGCTTTCACCTGTGCAAGGTTTTCCAAAGAGGACGTATATACCTGTTCTGCTGTTGCAGGATATACCTCAAGCAATGCACCTTCTGATATTCTTTCCAACTGTATATTTTTATTATACGGGATATTCATCAGTTGGGATAATTGCAGTATAGCGGTTTGCAACGCATTATAGGTATTGATAGTATTTATTTCATCACTTGCCATCTGGCCTTTTAAATCAGAAAGCATATAACTTCCATTTACACCTTTTTCAATCAATACTTCCATTCGTTCTACCTGCCTGCGGGTTACTTCCATTTGTTCCGACATGATGCGCCAGGTATCTTCATTATTTAAAACGGTTAAATAAGCCAGTATAACATCAAGCGTAAGTTTATCCTTTGACTGCTGCCATTCCATTTCACTGGCTCTGTAAGCATAGCCTGTTTGTTTAATAAGATTTTGTAATTGCAATCCGCTGAATAATGTTATACCTGCATTCACGCCAACGTTGGAAGATGCAAACTGCTGGTTGATGTATGTATTTGTAAAAGGGTCAATGGCGCGCCCCTGGTTCCAGCCATAACCCCAGCTGCCGTTTATATCTGGTAATAAATTTGCTTTAGCCTGCTGCCAGTCTGCTTTTGCCGCATCTGCCAGTAACCCGGTTTGTTTAACAGGTATATTGTTGGTCAAAGCCCTGTCAACACATTGTTTGAGGGTGAGTGTTGCAGCGGCTGTTGTATCCGTTTGAGAAATTCCTTTAAGAGCGAAAAGAACTATTGCCAATCCAATAGCTGTTTTTTTTATTAATGCTTGCATTGCTTCCATAATTTATATCTCAAAGTCTTTATGCCGGTTCTTCAATTTTTCCATCGAGCAGGTTAATAATTCTTGATCCGTATTCCGCGTTCTTTTCAGAGTGTGTAACCTGTATAATGGTCACGCCGTCTTCTTTATTCAGCTTTCTGAAAAGCTTCATAATATCGTCTCCCTGTTTTGAATTAAGATTCCCTGTTGGTTCGTCTGCCAGAATCAGTTTTGGTTTTGCTACCAGTGCCCGTGCTATACCAACCAACTGCTGCTGTCCGCCGGAAAGCTGGGTAGGGAACAGATCTTTTTTTCCCACAATCTGAAAACGGTCGAGTATATCTGCCACAACAGCTTTACGCTCAGAAGATTTCATATCCTGGTAAATAAGCGGTGTTTCTATATTTTCATACACGGTTAATTCATCAATAAGATGATATGCCTGGAATACAAAGCCGATATATTTTTTATATAGCTGCGAGCGTTGCTTTTCTTTAAGCAGGTGCACGGCTTCTCCCATAAAATAATGATACCCTTCTGTAGGATCATCAAGCATGCCTATAATATTGAGCAATGTTGATTTTCCGGAGCCGGATGGCCCCATAATTGAAACAAATTCACCTTCATTTATTTTACAATTGACATCTCTTAAAATATACGTTTTGGCACCGCCAATGTTCACTGTTTTTGAAATGTTCCTGAGCTCAATCATTTTCTTTTTTTATATAGATGAGAGAAAAATACGGTTTATAAATTCAATATCGACTGCATTATATAAAAATCAATGCCACACCTTCAATTGATTGAAAGTCAATTTTTTAAAATCTTACAATTTTTAAAACTGTACGCTTTTGATACAGTAAAAGTATGATTATGATACAATGTGACTCGTCAACAACATTTGTGTGTTTTTTAAAATACTTTACGGATTTGGCAAATAATTAACGCGCCGTCAAAACAGGTTAAAATGTATAACCATAATATTGGCTAAACACTCGCTATGATTAAATTTTATCTCTCGTCCATTTTATTTTTATTTGCTTTTGGTTGTATACAAAGCTTGAAAAAAGATGTATACCGTGCTGATATTGATCAATTCAATTTTAAACATCAAATATATGCTTCATCAGTACAGGATTCTTTTTTTGTAAATGTTCATTTACCTAATGACTACTATCAGCGAGATACTACTTACCCCGTGGTTTTTGTTCTTGATGCAAATCTTTATTTCGATATATATCGTGTTTTAGAAGATAAATACTCAGAAGTTGGGTTATTACCAAAAATCATTCTTGTGGGTGTGGGGTATAAAGATTTTGATACTATGGACTCATTAAGAAACAGAGATTATACTTACCCTTTAGCTATACCGGAATATGAAATGGCTACGAGCGGAGGTGCAGATAAATTTATCAACTTTTTCAGGGAGCAATTAACTGGGATTGTGGATAGTGTCTATCATACGGACAAACACAACCGGATTTTAATGGGACATTCTCTTGGCGGATATTTTGCGCTATATAGCCTGTATCATCAATTGTCATCTCATCAAAACCTGTTTTCAGGATATATTGCTGCAAGCCCCTCCACACATTATAATAACAATTATATTCTAACCAACCTGGAAAAAACAGAAAGCAACAGTAAAAACATCAAAGCCTATATAAGTTCAGGTGGGCTTGAAGATAATCCTGCCGATACATCCGCATGGTCTACAGCAAATGTATTTTCGTCGCTGCAAACATCGCTGCAAAAGAAAAATGCAATACAACTTAGAACTGAGATGTACTCAAACCTTGATCACATGGATACACAAATACCTTCATTCATAAAAGGTCTGCAATGGATGTTGTTTAAGGAGTAATATTTTAGACAGCGTATGTACATTTACCATAACTTCACGCCTCGCTTAAAACAATTACTATTATGAGCAAAAAGACAGGCATAATAAACTGGGGAAGTGTTGACGGAAAGGATGTGATGTTATACACGCTTACCAATAAAAACGGAATGACGGTACAGATCACCAATTATGGTGGAACGATAGTAAGCATTAATGTTCCTGATAAAAATAATGTGTTTGAAAATGTGGTGCTGACATTCGATTCGCTTGAAGGATTTTTACAAAAAGATAATCCCTGCTTTGGCTGCCTCGTAGGGAGATATGCTAACCGCATAGCAAATGCATCTTTTACGCTGAATGATATTGAATATAAACTTGCGCCAAATAATAATGGCAATACATTACATGGAGGATTAAAAGGGTATGACAAGGTTGTGTGGAACGCGATTGAGCAGGAAGATAATAACAGCATAAAATTATCTTATTTCAGTCCGGATGGGGAGGAGGGGTTTCCCGGCAACCTCACTATAGATGTAGTATATCAGCTAACAAACAACAATGCCATAAAAATAGATTATACCGCAACTACGGATGCCGCCACGCCTGTTAATTTTACCAATCATGCTTATTTCAATTTATCAGGCGGCGCCGATGCAGATATTCTTGACCATGAGCTAACGCTTACGGCCACACGCTATACAGAAGCCGATGATAACCTTATACCCACAGGACGCCTGCCTGATGTAAAAAACACGCCGCTTGATTTTACCACCGCAAAAAAGGTAGGTAAAGACATTGCTGATATTCAACCGGGTTATGATCACAACTTTGTATTGGATAATGAAACCGGCATACTGAAAAACATCGGATCACTTTATCATGCAAAAAGCGGACGCTATATGCAGGTAGCAACCACGCAACCCGGTGTGCAGCTATACACCGGCAATTTTTTAAACGGAAGCTTAAAACACACACCACGTGATGCAATTTATAATAAGCATGCAGGGCTTTGCCTTGAAACCCAGCACTATCCTGATTCACCTAACCAGCCATCATTTCCTGATACAATACTAAAGCCGGAAGAAAAATTTCACCATACCACGGTATATAGCTTTTCGGTAAAGTAAGAATACATATTAACGGATCAGTTTCTCCTGCTAAATTGCA
The DNA here is from genome assembly GCA_047601125.1 of Agriterribacter sp. GTDB lineage: Bacteria > Bacteroidota > Bacteroidia > Chitinophagales > Chitinophagaceae > Agriterribacter. The sequence goes on from JASGJY010000001.1 coordinate 837,629, forward strand.
ACATGAAAATTTCTGATGCAACTAATTTAATAAGCAGGGCGATTGATAGTACCATTCCTCAAACCTGGGCCGATTTTGGCTGCGGAACAGGAACATTTACCTATGCACTGGCAGAATGCCTGCAAGCCGGCACCACTATCTATGCTATAGATGCTGTTCAGCAATATTTAACCCCATACCGGAACAATATTAAAATCAATTTTGAAAAAGCAAATTTTGAAAAAGATATGTTGCAACTTCCATTACTGGATGGAATATTAATGGCGAACGCATTGCATTATGTAAAAGAAAAAAATGTTTTCCTGGAAAAAGCAGTGCAATATTTTCCAGGCAACAAAAAACTATTGATAGTGGAGTACGATACGAGTTCCGCTAATCAATGGGTTCCTTTTCCCATAAATTTCAATAGTCTTAAAACCCTGTTAATTAAAACCGGTTATGAAAAAACAGAAAAGCTGGGAGAATTTAATTCTGCATTTGGAGGAAAGATGTATGCTGCAGTAGCATATTAATATTTTTTCTCTCAGCTGTTTCCTGAGTCAGGCAGGTTAAAAGCTCCAGGTACATAGTTATTGTAATGCGGCAGGAAAACAAAATTACTTAACCGCTTATCTTAGCCGAATTGCTATAACTTTCGTACCTGCCATTTTTTTCTGTGATCACAATACGGAAAATTATCCCGTCTATAGTTTCGTTATCGGCATAAAAAGGCCAGTGCTTACCAATATGAGTGGTTTCACTCGATCTCATTGGTAAATTCCGGCGCAATAAGATTTGTATGGCTGCAATGCGGTCTGCGGGATCAGTAATTTCTTCATACCTTCCCCAGGCAATCACACTTTGCCAGTTTGCCATATCTCCATAATCATCTACTTCAAAACAAACTTCGGGGTCTGCACGCATAGCATCAATTTTCATTCCTTCGTATGTATGCGCATATATACTGTTGCTCTCATACGCGTAACTGATCGGCACAACATATATTTTGTTGTTGAACCTGCAACCGACCCGACCAACTAATTGCCTTTCCAGCAATTCGTCAATCTGTATTTCTGTTAATTTGCCTACCATAATAATCAAAATTATTCGTTGTTGCAATAAGTATATATGATCTGCATCAATACAAATGATGAATGTTATCAGGATGAAGTATGAAATCTTGCATGCATTGCTTTTTCCAGTGTTTCACGATGATCAGGATGTGCAATGCTGATAAGCGCTTTAGCTCTTTGCCGCAGGTTCTTTCCAAACAAATTTACAATACCATATTCCGTAACTACCCAGTGTATGTGCCCGCGGGTAGTTACTACCCCGGCGCCTTCTTTTAAAAACGGAACAATGCGCGATACACCTTTTGAGGTAACAGATGGCATTGCGATAATAGGTTTTCCCTCGTCTGATAATGACGCGCCGTGCATAAAATCCATTTGCCCGCCAATACCGGAGTATTGATATGTGCCGATTGAATCAGCACAAACCTGGCCGGTAATATCAATTTCTATAGCGCTGTTTATTGCTGTAGCTTTAGGGTTTTGCCTGATGCTGCGTGTATCATTTACATAGCCAATATCCAATACCAGTAATGATGGGTTATTATCTACAAAATCGTACAATTTTTTTGTACCGAGCAAAAAACTGGTAACGGAAAGCCCTGTATTGATCTTTTTTTTACTGTTATTAATAATGCCTTTCTCCAGCAGCGGTATAACACCATCTGAAAACATTTCAGTATGTATGCCCAGGTTTTTATGACCATCCAGATTTTTCAATACCTGGTCGGGAATGGTGCCAATACCCATTTGCAGGGTGGCGCCATCTTCAATAAGCGAGGCTACATTGCTGCCAATCTGCTCACTAACAGGTGAGGAACCGGAAGCGTAATTAACCTCCGGCAACAGTGTGTCACAGAATACCAGCGTGTCAATTTCATTAACATGCACAATGCCATCTCCCAAAGTCCGCGGCATATTCGGATTAACCTGTGCTATTACATGCTTAGCTGTTTCAACCGCTGCCGCAGCAATATCTACTGAAGTTCCGAGCGAACAATACCCATGCTTATCAGGAGGAGAAACCTGTATAAGCGCTACATCAACAGGCAATATATTTTTCCTGAACAACTGTGGTATCTGGCTTAAAAAAATAGGCACATAGTCACCAGCCTCGCTGTTGGCAACAGCGCGGGTATTAGCTGAAACAAATAAGGAATTAAAGAAAAAGCTTTTCCTGTAATCAGGGTGGTTAAAATCAATCGGGCCGATATTGGTGATACTAACCAGTTCCACCTCCTTCAGCTCTAAATGTCTCTTTTGCAATGCCTGCACCAATAGTACAGGCGTTGCAGCACTACCATGTATAAAAACACGGTTGCCGGATTTTATGATTTTTACTGCATCTTCCGCGCTTACATAACTATAATTCATTCTATGTATTTTCTATAATTTATTTTGAAAGATAACCGCCGTCTATAGCATAATAGCTTCCATTAACGAAAGATGCTTTATCGGAGCTCAGCCATGCTACCAGTTCGGCAACTTCGTTTGCTTCTCCCAAACGACCGGTGGGATGTAGGGAAACAAGCATTTGTTTTGCAGCGGCATCCATATTATCCAGTAATGGCGTATTAATGAATGCCGGGCCTACAGCATTGGTACGTATCCCTTTTGCCGCGTATTCTATTGCCGCATTTTGCGTTAAGCCTACTACGCCATGCTTTGCGGCAACATACCCTGATGCAGTAGCAAAACCAACCTGCCCTAAAATAGAAGCCATATTTACTATTGCTCCTTTTTCCTGTTTCAGCATTTGCTGCAGCTCGTATTTCATGCAATAAAATACACTGCTGAGATTAACAGCAATAACCTTATTCCAGCCTTCAATGCTCATATCTGCAATAAAGTTTGCTTCACCGCCAATGCCTGCATTATTACATGCAATATCCAGGCTTCCGTATTGCTTTACCGTATCTGCAATCAAAGTTTCACACGCAGCCGCATCGCTTACATCAGCTTTAATAAATACAGCTTCGCCCCCGGCAGATTTAATTTGTGCAACTACTTCCTGTCCGTGCACTTCGTTAACGTCACTCACCACTACTTTTGCGCCAAGTTTGGCATATAGTTCAGCAACAGCTTTTCCTATACCGGAACCTGCGCCTGTAACCAACGCGATTTTGTTTTTTATATCTTCCATAATAATTATTTTAAAGGTTGCAAGCTAAAGATGTTTGCGATAGCGGCGGCGTAATAATATCATTTGTACGGATGATATTGATCAGGAATATAAAGGTACTATTGCATTTAAAATCGGCAATAGTATTTTCATGAAAAATTCAGGTATGGTATATTTTAAAAAGCTTGTTTTAATATTTGCTTGTTTTACCTGGAATATTTTGCAGGCACAACAAACAAATACCCCTGCCACTTCTTTCAGTCATATATATATTGTTATTGACACGGCAGCTTACAATGTTTTATCTCAAAACAAGTTTTGCACAGATACATTATTCTATTATTCAAAAGGAGCAGTAAACACCGACCAGGGAAGCTGGGATGGACAATATTTTGAAGGAGATGCAGATTACCGGGAAGTGTCTCAACCGGATACAGTATCAGAAATGTCTGTGGGTGATATTGTCCCCGGATGTATGTTACATCAGCCTTATGAAGCAAAAATTAATCAGCGACAATATACAAACTGATACTATACGGTAAGCGATCTATATAGTTTACCGGGATTGAAATCGCTTTTCCCGCATGTACGGGAGTGCAATGACGAAAAGGGGATCGAATAATTAAACACTTTGATTTGTGTTAACAGCAAATACAAATACACCCGCTGTCTTTGCGAGGACGCCCGCATGAAGATTGAATTGAAGGTATGCTGCGGCGGCGGGCGAAGCAATCTCTCAGAAGAAACAGGATTGAGGTTGCTATACCGCACAATAATTGTTATATACTTTTAATTCAATGCTGATAGTAAAATCAAAACACTTTACACATCCCTGTCTTATACTTTAACGCGCCAAATGTTTATCAAACCCTGCTGCAATCAGCTTTTCATAAGCCTGCCATACATCCTCGGGTATATCCATCGGTATCTGAAAGCCTTTTGCCGGATAGATTTTAATCCGCTGCAGATCACCAACCATAATGTTTATTACTTTTTCTACCGGTATATCTTCTGTTGGGTAGGTTTCAAAAGTATATTGGGGAGAAGTAACCAGCAAATCTTTATCAGGCCAATGTCGCTTGAATGTGGCATAGCTTCTTCTTTCCATGTAGGGCTTTTGCACTACTATAAAAGTTTGTGGATCCAGCCCGTTCTCCTTTAAAATTTTTTGCGAGAAGATGATGTTCTCACCTGTGTTGGTTGATTTGTTTTCGATAAGAATATCTTTTGCCGAAACGCCTCTTTTTTTAGCTATCGCAGCAAACTGGTCTGCTTCGGGAACAGTCCATATATCACTGGTGAGATTTCCGAGCCCCCCCGAGAAAATGATCAGCGGAGCAAACCCATGCAGGTATAATTCCGCAGCCCTGTCAGCCACTCTTATATCATGACTGCCCAACGCAAGTATGCAATCTGATTTTTTCAGTTCGTGGTTCATGTGGTGATAATCCCAGAGCGTTTTTGCCAGCGGTAATATTTCGGCAGATAACATAATGTAATATGTTTTATCATCAAAAATACAGTCATTTTAACCTGTACACGAAAACAAAAAGGCTCCATTGAAATGGAGCCCCGTAAGGTTTATCCCTAAACCCTTTTGAAGTAGGGCGCAATTTAAGGATGTAGTAAGGTTTTTTCTATCGTAGAAATACTCAGTATTTATCAATGTTAATAAAAAATAATCATGATAATTTTCTATTTGACAGGCTTTAAGCACATTGTTGTAACATCGTTTTGTCTCATCTTTGTTGCAAGTTGGACTTACTTTAAGCGTTTTATATGAGTTTTTCAAAAATTGCATTCATTCTATATATATGTTTATGCTGCATTGTTTGCCGGGTATCCGGCCAACATTTGCAGCCAGGGTTTGATAAGCTGGAATACATTGAAACTTTAAAAATTAATCAGAAAGTGCATATAGACACTGCAAAGTGGGCCGGCGATACCGTCATTGCTTCTCCTGAACATTATCACCTTGTTTATCGCTCTTCTAAAATTGCTTTTGATAATACCTGGGATTTATGGATGAATAATGAAAAGCCAGTAGCGCTTATTGCTTCAAGAGGCACTATTGCAACGGATGCGAGTTTTTTGGCTAATTTTTATGCTGCAATGATCCCGGCTAAAGGTCAGCTGGAGTTAGATACTAACCTCATTTTTGATTATGAGCTGACGGATAATCCAAATGCCGCAGTACATGTGGGGTGGTTTGTTGCAATGGCATATATGTCATCCGGGGTTGTGCATAAAATCGATTCCTGTTATAAAGCAGGTATAAAAGATTTTATTTTAACCGGTCACAGCCAGGGCGGAGGTATCACTTATTTATTGAATGCTTATTTACACAGTTTGCAGCAGCAACAAAAGCTGCCTGCAGACATAACCTTTAAAACTTATTGCAGCGCCGCTCCTAAACCGGGAAATTTATTTTTTGCCTACGCCTATGAAAATATGAACAGCGGAGGATGGGCGTTTAATGTTGTGAATACGGCAGACTGGGTGCCTGATGTGCCGTTTTCCGTTCAAACGGTTGATGATTTTACAGACGTAAATCCGTTTACAAATGCAAAGGCAATTATTAAAAAGCAAAAATTTCCTAAAAATCTTGTTTTAAGGCATGTGTATAACCGGCTTAGTAAGCCAAGTAAAAAGGCCCAAAAAAATTACCAGCGATACCTTGGAAAAATGGTTTCAAAAGCTGTAGAAAAACAGTTGCCTTCCTTCAGCCTTCCTGAATATTATAAGAGCAACTATTATGTGAGAACCGGAAATGCCATTGTGCTTTATGCAGACAGTGACTATTATTCAGCGTATAAACCGGATACCGGCCCGTTTGCTATATGGCAGCACCACCAGCCAACCCGGTATTTATACCTGGCGCAAAAGCTTCCGTAAGAATTCGTATCAAAAAATTCCCGGTTTATCGCAGCATTTTTCCCAGCCTGCTTTATACTGAGGATTAGTTGCTACTTTTCCGGCATGAAATCAGTTTGGTATACAAAAAGGGGATGGGTAGTATTGATACATGCTCTTATCTGGATAGGTTTGTTTTCACTTCCTTTTTTATTACGGCACGATAAAGCCGATACAACCAAAGAGACTTCTTCAAAAGATATATTCTCGTATATTATCAGCAATGTGGTTTGGATATCGTTTTTTTATTTTAATGCTTTGTTATTAATTCCCCGGCTTTTAAATAAAAATTTATACGGAAGGTTTATTGCAGCGCTGATTGTTTCATATGGCATAATAGTGATAGCCCAGGCAATTTCATTTCACTATTTATATCCCAATAAAACTATTCAATGGCGCCCACATATTATTTTCGCATTCCTGCTGTTTCTTTTTTTTGCAGCCAGCAGTATGGCTTACCGCCTTATTACTGATAAAACAAAAGCAGATAGTCTTGCAAAAGACAGGGAAAATGAAAACCTAAAAACTGAATTATCACTGCTTCGTTCACAGGCAAGCCCTCATTTTATGTTTAATGTGCTGAACAATATGGTGGCGCTGGCAAGAAAAAAATCTGATCTTTTAGAGCCTTCTCTTATCAAGCTGTCATCACTTATAAGATACACTGTTTATGAAGCCGATGAAGAGACTGTACAACTGGATAAGGAAATTGAATATCTCGAAAGTTATATTGATCTTCAGCGGCAGCGTTTTGGAAGCAACGTTCTGTTCAATATTACTTTACAGGAACCCTCGCAGCCTTATGCTATTGAGCCAATGCTGTTGATACCTTTTGTAGAAAACGCAATTAAACATGGAACGGGCTTTGTGGAAAATGCGCACATTATTGTAGATTTAAAAGTAGAAAAGAATGTATTGTTCTTTTACGTTAAAAACAGGTATAGTGAGCTGCCGGAAGAAGTAAAAGATAAAACATCGGGAATAGGACTGGTGAATGTACAGCGACGCCTGGATTTATTATATAATCATAATCATGTTTTGCAGATTGAAAAAAAAGACGGTTGGTTTTCGGTGTTGCTTACATTGAATTTGCATTAGCAAAAATGCCATCTGTCTTACACTTTAGACCATTATAAATTATGCTTCGTTGCCTTGCAATAGATGATGAACCGCTTGCGCTTGAATTATTGGAAGATAATATCAGCAAAGTGCCGTTTTTGGAGCTGACTGCCACCTGTAATAACCCGGTGGAAGCTATGAAAGTTTTGCAGGAAAAGCAGATTGACCTGATATTTCTTGATATTCAGATGCCACGGCTTACAGGCTTGCAATTTTTACAAAGTCTTGTGCAAAAACCAATGGTGATCATGATAACCGCGTATGAAAAATACGCGCTGGAAGGATTTAATCTTGATGTGGTAGATTACCTCGTAAAACCGGTATCGTTAGACAGGTTTATAAAATCGTGCAACAAAGCGTGGGAGCTGCACCAGCTTAAAGAAAAAGCAAAATCGGCAACCGCTGCGCAGCTTGACTATATTTTCGTAAACGCGGATTACAGCCTTATAAAAATAGTTTTATCAGATATTACCTGGATAGAAGGCCTTAAAGATTACCTGAAAATAAACCTGCACAGTACCAACAAACCCCTGATTGTAAGAATGGGTATGAAAAATATTGAAGATATGCTGCCGGCTGTTCAGTTTATTCGCATTCACCGTTCTTATATTATCTCAAAAAAATATATAACGGCAGTTCGTAAAAACTCCATTTTTCTCGGCCAAACTGAATTGCCCATCAGCAGTAATTACCGCGATGCTGTTACTTCTATCACCGGTTTCATAAGCTGATTTTTCCGTTTGTCGCTGTTTTTTTCAATCTCATCTCATTTATATAGCAGATAGGTTTTTGCAGATTTATTTTGCATCCAGTTTAAAGTTAATTACATGAAAAAGTTATTACTCCTGGTTTTATTAATGAATGGGTTATTTGCGGTAGCACAAATGCCTGGCGGGCAGATGCCACGCGGCGGCGCAAAGCCTGCTAATATTGGTCATTTGTATGGTAAAATTATAGATGCAGATGGCAAAGGTGTTGCCGAAGCATCTGTTTTGCTTCTTGTAAATAAAATGGATTCTGCTTCCAAAAAAAATAAGGAAGTATTGCTGAAAGGCATGACTACTAAAAACAATGGGGAATTCAGCCTGGAAGAATTACCCGTAATGGGGAAATTGAAATTAAAAATTTCTGCAGTAGGATATAAAGTATTTGAGCAGGAGTTTAATAACCTTGCAATGGGCGGCAATTTTGACAGGGATCTTGGCGATATCAAGTTACAATCAGATGCAAAGCAGTTGGAAACAGTGGTGGTTACCGCTACCAAACCAATGATGCAGATGGATATTGATAAAAAAACATTTAATGTAGAAAAGAATATTGTTACTGCAGGCGGTACCGCGGTAGATGTAATGCGTAATGTTCCCTCTGTGCAGGTTGATATTGATGGTAATGTAAAGCTCCGTAATGCAGCGCCACAGATATATGTTGATGGGCGTCCTTCTACATTGTCACTCGACCAGATACCTGCTGATGCTATAGAAAGCGTGGAAGTTATTACCAATCCTTCTGCAAAATATGATGCATCTGGCGGTAATGCGGGTATATTGAATATTGTATTGAAGAAAAACAAAAAATCAGGGTATAACGGAAATATAATGGCCGGCATAGACAGGAGGGGTGGCTGGAACCTGGGCGGAAATATTAACCTGCGGCAGGATAAGTTTAATTTTTCGGCTGCATTAATGAGCAACCAGATGAGAAACAGAACTACCGGAACCGTTGACAGGTATAACTTTGGGGATATACCGGTAAATATTTTCCAGGATAATCTTAATAAAACAAAAGGAGGATTTTTATTTGGAAAAGCAGGGCTTGATTATTTTGTTTCGAACCGCACTACTATTTCAGCAAGTGTGATACGTGTGCATGGCAAATTCAAACCCGGCGAAACCATTGATATCAGAACAGACAGTGTTTTACAGGATGAAACCATCAGCAGGTTGTCTGAACGGATATCCCAGTCAAGCAGGGAGTTTAATGCATTGGGTTTCCAGGGCGGTATAAAACACAACTTTAAGAGACAGGGTGAAGAATGGACTGCCGATTTCAATATGTTCAACGGGAAAAATGAGGGAAATGGATTGTATACTACCAATTATTACAACAGTGACAAAACAATTGCCGGAACACAAATTCAGAAAAACCTGGGTGATGGTAAAATGGGCTTTATGACTATTCAAACAGATTATGTAAGACCATTTGCGGGCTCAACAAAACTGGAAACCGGGTTAAGGATGCAGATCAATAAAACGGAAAATAATAATGAAAACCTTATTAAATATCCTGGTGCAGCGGACTATATTAAATTATCAAACGCCAGCACCAATTATAAAAACACCAGCGGTGTGTATGCAGCTTATGTTTCTTTTGCCAGCAGTATTAAATCAAATTTTGGATATAAAATAGGCTTGCGTGCTGAGAGTTCGAATTATAAGGGAGATCTGTTGAATACAGGTCAAAAGTTCAAGAATAATTATCCTGTCAGCCTGTTTCCTTCTTTATTTCTCAGTCAGAAGCTGGAGAACAAGCAGGAACTGCAATTCAGCGTAACGCGCCGCGTCAATCGCCCAAATTTCTTCCAGCTAATTCCATATACTGATTATACGGATAGTTTAAATATCACAAAAGGTAATCCTGATCTTGTGCCTGAATTTACATATTCCGCCGAATTTTCTTATAGTAAAACTTTCAAGGGAAGCAATTCGTTACTGGCTACTATATATTATAAACATACTACAGATCTTATCACCAGGTATTATGATACTGCAGTGAACGAAATATCTGGTAAGCAGGATTATATCAGCACTTATGTAAATGCTAATTCAGCAATTTCTTACGGTTCCGAAATTACCTCCATTAATAAGCTTACACCCTGGTGGGATATAACTTTGAACATTAATATTTATAACTCAAAAATCAATACGGATAATGTCTCCGGCACATCGCAGGATGCGATGTGGAGCATGTTTGGAAAATTCAATAATAATTTTAAACTGCCTGCTAATTTTAGCATCCAGCTTTCTGCTGATTACCAAAGTAAAACGAACCTGCCGGTAAATACAGCGCAGCAATTTGGTCCTCCAATGTCGCAGGCGCAAAGTGCATCGCAGGGTTATATCAAAGCATTTTACGGTATTGATCTGGCCATCAAAAAAACATTCCTGAAAGATAACGCCGCAGCAGCAACGCTTAGCTTTAATGATATATTCCGCAGCCGTAAAACTGATCAGTATTCCAGGGGTATTGGTTTTGAGCAATATTATTACAGGCTCAATAATCCGCAGATGGTACGCCTGACCGTTAGTTACCGCTTTGGCAAAATAGATATGTCGCTTTTTAAGCGTCAGAATATGAAGAGCCAGCAGGAAGGTATGCAGAATGGTATGCAGATGCAGTAAAAGGAAGGACAGCAAGGGTAATATAGATTTTGTATTTCGGATAAGGTCAAAGGAAAAGTTTCTTCCTTTGACCTTTTTTAATAAAGAGTGTAAACAATCGATAAACCATGTTGCAAGCATTGGTTTAATTGAGACCTTCTGTTTCTACAGAAGGTTTTTGAAATTTTATATTTTGCAGAAGAACTTCAAGCAAATTTTTATTCATTCTTTATGTGATTTTATGGGGTGCATTTCAAATTTCTGTATGTAGGTACTACGGCTATGTCAGACCCATCGTGCCCCGGGGTGACAGGCTGCGGTGCAATGCCGAACTATGTTACTATTGCCAGGCATTTGTATCAATGCTGAACAACGCACTGCTGCTGTTATGCCGAGGCACGAGGCATCTGCACTATATTACCATATACGCGAAAATTTGAAATGCATCCATCTTGTGAACGGAAAATTTCATGTACGTTTGGCAACAAATATTGCATTTTGGATTCTCTTACACACATAGCTTTGGGCGTCTGTATTGGTGAGTTAATCGCCGGTAAACAACTTGGTAAAAAAGCAATGCTGTTAGGCGCTGTTGCTCAAAGTATACCTGACATAGATGCAATTGGTAGTGCATGGATGAATGAAGTAGATGATATTGTGGCCCACCGCTCGCTAACACACTCCATATTGTTTGTAATAGTGGTGAGTTTGTTATTGGCATGGATAGCGGGTAAAATATTCCGGCGGCATAATGCTGCGAAACAAACATTTGTGCTACTTTTTTCGATAAATATGGTTGTGCATATTTTTATTGATACATTTAATGCATATGGCACTGAATTGTTTTACCCGTTTAATAATACAAGGTTTTCCTTCAACCTGATTTTTGTAGCTGATCCGTTGTTTTCTATAGGGCCGTTGATTGCTTTTGTATGGTTATTGCTGGCAAAAAGTAAATACGTACACCGAAAAAAAATTGCTGTATGCGCTATTGCGCTCACTACTATATACACAACCTATGCCTTCACAAATAAGATGAAAGTAGAGCAGGTAGTAGCAAATACTTTGAACCGGCAGCATATTGTTTCGGAAGGATATTTTACTACGCCAACTATTTTAAACAGTTTATTGTGGTATGTGGTGGTTAAGCAGGAGGATGGATATAAAGTTGGCTACAGGTCAGTATTTGATAAAACAGGCGAAATTGTTTTTAATAATGTGAAGAGAAATGACAGCCTGCTAAACAATGTTACTGACAAAAATGATGCATTGAAACTGATCCGTTTTTCATCCGGTTACTATACTGTAGAAAAATGGAGTGATACGTTGGTGCTGAATGTATTAAGGTTTGGTCAGATCGGCTGGCAGGATCCTTCCGCAAGATTTGCATTCCATTATTTGCTCAATAAACCTGAAGGTAATCAGCTGGTAATACAAAGGGGACGGTTTAAGAATATGAACAGGGAAAGCGTTTCTGGTTTTATAAGAAGGGTGAAAGGAATATAAAACTTAGTATATTGAATGTCTGAACGTATAATCAAAATATTTACAATAGTAGGAATACTTTCATTCATGTTCCGGTTGCTGAGCTTACTATGTAATTATTATTATGCATCGTATACTATTGCCATTATTGCCGATGTAATTGGACAATTGCTTTTTCTGTCTTTATTTTTATTTATTGCAAAAGATTTAAAACAAAATTATGGAAAGGGAGTCAGGCTGATATATTTGTTTGTATGCTCTTCATTGGTAATTACCTTTTCTAATATTACGGGCATGCTATCACGTAATATGACGCTTTTTATTCAGTTGCTTGTTTTGGCTGTGGTTGCCGCTTTTATTGTATATCTTTTTAAAACTGTTTATCGCTTATTTGCGGTAGCATACATCATTACCCTAGTAATGATTTTTGCTTTTCAATTTATAGTGAGAGAATTAGTTCCCAATATAAGTTATAGCTATTTGCTGGTGTTAAACGCATTGCCAATATTATATCCTCTGGTGCTCATTTATATTGTGCGTATCAAAAAGAATTATATATCGGAAGAAGAGATTAACAGCATCGGCCGTGATGTAGAAATATAGTTCGTTTATACGTCAAACCGGTAAACAACATATTTTTTATAAGGCTCCGCTCCAATGCTTTCTGTAATTTTTTGCATCTTATTATTTTCCCCTGCAATCCAACTGATTTCTCCCTGCAGGTATCCTGTCTTTTTTGTTCTTGCATTCATTTCATTATATAATATGCTCCCCAACCCGAGTTCCTGGTAGCGCTTACGGATGGCCACAAGCATCACCTTGGCCGAATCAATTTTTCTTAGCCTGTAAATAAATTTTATAACGCCCCACGGCGTTAACCTGCCCTTATGTAATTTTTTGACTGCCGGGTTTATGTTGGGGATGGTAAGCATAAATCCTGCTGTACACCCTTTGAGCTTAACTTTAAACAATAGTTGAGGATTTAATATCTGTTTCAATGCTTTTGCCATAAAGAGAAATTCTTTTTCGGAAAAAGGTACAAATCCAAAATGCGTTTCAAAAGCATCATTGTATACGTCACAGAGTTGATTCGCTTCGGCTTCAAATTTTTTGAAATTGATGTTTTCAATGCTGATGTCGTACCTTTTTTTTAACAGCCCGCTCACTCTTTCTATTTTATCCGTTTTTATTCCCTGCCGGTAATTATATGCCAGGAATTCCATCGCGACTTTTCCTCCTTCTTTTTCTATTAAAGCAGGGTAGTAAGGGGGATTATAATTCATCATAAAAAAGGGATCGCTATCAAAGCCTTCAGTAAGAATACCCAGTTCATAATTAAGGCTGGGATTGAGCGGCCCTATTAATGTGTTTACTTTTTTTTCCGAAGCAAATTTTTTTACAACGCTTACAAGCTCATGTAATAATTCCGGATCGTCTTCAAAATGGAGATATCCAAAATAAACGGCATCTTCAGGGTTATACTGTTTATGTTGGGAGTGATAAATGGCTGCGATTGTCCCTGCTGCTTTACCTTTTTTTAATGCAACAAAAAGTTTTCTTTCGGCAACCTGCCACATTGGATTTTTTTTTATGCTCAGCGTGTCCTTTACGTTCGACAGGATGGGAGCTATGTAATGAGAATAGTTTTTCAGGATGTTTCCCGGAGCATCCAGGAAGAGATTCAGCAAGCTTTTATTGGTAACTTCTATAATTTCCATCGTGCCTGTCTTAATTAAAAATAATAAAACTGTGTCAATGCTATACTAATATCTTTTATCATGCTGCTGTGGAAGTTTTACAATTTCTTGTTTTATATTCATTACAATTAAAAATAATATTTGCTATTTGCGTGGAAAGTTTGTAGCTTAAGTGAGGAATCTGGAGTTCAAAATAGCGGGTATGAAGAAAAAACGGATTCTTTTAATAAGCCCCACGGGGCTGGACAACAATGGAAAACCCATTGTTCAGCGCAAAACCTATTTGCCCGGGCTAACATTACTCCAATTAAGCGCAGTTACTCCTAAAGACCATTTTGAAGTAAGAGTTGTTTCAGAAACATCCGAACCTATTCCCTGGAATGAGCAATGGGATATTGTTGGACTTACTGGTATGGGGGGCGCCGGTGTTGTAAGAGGCTATCAGATAGCTGATATATTCAGAAAAAAGGGTTCGCTGGTAGTAATGGGTGGTATCGCTATTTCTTTGTTTGATGATTCATGGACGAGGCAGCATGCGGATGTTATTGTAAACGGCGAATCAGAAGATGTATGGCCGCGTTTTCTTGATGATTACCTCGCAGGTGAGGTAAAGGAAACATATACGATGACCCATGTGCCGGATGTTAAATCATTTCCTCCTCCTGACTATAATGCTTTTAATTTAAAATATTATGGATTCTGGCGCCCGGTGCAGGCTACGCGGGGCTGCCCTTTTCCCTGTACATTCTGTTCTATATCAGAATTTTTTAAACGCAGCTATCGTAAGCGGCCTGTTGAGCAGGTGATAAGGGATGTACGAGCGGCAAAAGCGTCAGGCAGCAGGTATATCGCTTTTATTGATGATAATATAGGTGTTGACTTTAATTATTGTAAAGAATTATGGACAGCGCTGATCCCCGAAAATATTATTTGGGTTAGCCAGTGCAGTCTTCATATTGCCAAAAATGATGACATGCTTGCGCTTGCATACAAAAGCGGCTGCCGTATTCTTTCCTTTGGTGTAGAAACCATTAATCCTGAAAGTCTTGAACATGTGGAAAAGGAGTGGAATGAACCGCATAATTATGAAAAGGCTTTTTTGAATATTAAAAAACACGGCATTGAAATATCAACCGAAATGATACTTGGCTTAGATGGTGATAATGAAACTGTGTTTGAAAAAACTTTTGAATTTTTAATGAAAAATAAAATCGCTCTGCCACGCATGTATATACTTACGCCTGTGCCGGGCACGCCTATGTACAGGCAGTTAGAAGAACAGGGCCGCATTTTTGATTATGATATTCAAAAGTATGTTGGCGGCTCTGCAGTATTTCATCCCAAAAATATGACGGCAGAACGCTTGCAGCGTGGCTATTGGGACTTGTATAAAAAGCTGTATTCCGTAAAAAATATTTATAAAAGATTAAGCGGGAATGATGCAGGATTAAGTCCATTTATGCGGTTGTTTGTATTAGGAACAAATATGGTTTACCGCAATCATATTAATCGTGGTATCACTCCCGGAATTGTTTAAACAAGCAAGCTTATATGCAAGCAGCCGAACCAGCATCATATAATAATATCAGGTCTACACCTTATTATCTTTTCCCTGCTTTCATAAAAAACACTTCTGTATTCATAGCTGAAAAAATGGATGCCTATGGCGATTTTTTTGAAGTAAAAGTTCCTGGTCATGAAATATTGGCCGTTGCCAATGCTGATGTGTTGCAGCATATACTGCTAAGAAACGAAATCAATTATGTAAAGAGCAGGTATTACTGGCAACAGCTCAAGGCAATTATTGGTAACGCACTTGGTACATTGGAAGGAGATGAATGGTTGCTGATGAGGAAACTTCACGCAAAAGCGCTGGGTAATGCCAAAACAACTACATACCTGTTTAATATAAATGCTGATATTCATAACTATCTGCACCAATGGAAAGCCTATGAAAATTCAACAGTTGATATTATTGCTCTTTTTGCTGAAATGAATGTAGCCATCTTGCTTCAGGCATTATTCGGGTATGAAAACAAGGCTATTTGTGCAACCATAGCATCACTTGTTGGTGCAGGACAAAAGCATATACTGTGGCGTTCCAAATATCCCTGGCGGCCTTTTTTATCGCATTTTTCCGGTAAGGACAGGAGATATGATAGCAGCCTTATTTTTTTTGAAAACCTTGCAATAGATATATTTGAAAACAGAACAAACTCAACAGGTGATATTGAAAAGCTGGTTGATATACTTATTGAGAAATCAAATCACGCCGGCTCGGCATCATTCATAAAAGAACTCCGCAGTGAACTGATCGTTTACCTGGGCGCAGGAACTGAAACAGCAGCGGTGGGGTTGGGGTGGATCATATATCTTCTTGCAAAAAACCGCGATAAGCTGGATTGTTTGCGTGCAGATATTTTGAATGTAACCGGTGGCAATCCTGTTAGGGCAGATCATTTAAATGATCTTGTATATGCTGACTATGTTGTTAAAGAAGGATTGCGATTATATTCTCCGAGTCATACAATAGCTCGTGATGCACTTGAAGATGATTATATAAATGGCGTTACAATACATAAAGGAGCATCTGTTTTTATTAGTAGTTATGCGCTTCACCGCAACCCTGCTTATTGGAGGGCTCCGCTTGATTTTATACCGGAGCGTTTTGAAGCAGCGCCATTAAAATACAGCTATATCCCTTTTGGTGCAGGAAGGCATACCTGTATAGGACGGTACATCGCTACCCCAATGCTTGTGCTTACATTAGCATCATTTGTTCAGCAATTTGATTTTGAACTTGAAGATGATGAAGTACCGCTACCGGAATCCGGCTCAACATTAAAACCCCATAAACCCATATTAATCACGCTAAAAAACTTTGAACTGATATGAAAATTTTATTGGTTCGTCCACCGGTGCCAAAGCATACAATAGGGTTGAAACATATTATGATATGTGAGCCGCTGGAGCTTGAATATATTGCCGCGGAACTGCTGCACCATGAGGTTATGATATTTGACCACCTGGTTGAAAAAGGATTTTTGAACAGGGTAAGAACGTTTAAGCCTGATGTTGTGGTAAGCAGTTGTTATAAATCCGGCACTAACGAAGTAATAAAGCTATTCAGGGAAATTAAGTATCTGGATAAAAATATAATTACCGTAGCAGGTGGTGTGCACGCCACATTAAACCCCGAAGATTTTGCAGATGCTGCTGTAGATATTATCGGCATAGGTGATGGCACATTGCTGCTTGCGGAAATAATAGATGCGCTGGATAATAAGCAGCCCTTAATAGAAGTTCCCGGTATTGCTATTCCTGTAGAGGATGGGTTACTTGTAAAAACAGCACAACGAAAATATATGCCGCCTGCTGATACGCTTCCTTTACCGAGAAGGGAACTTGTCAGTCATCTTGCTCATAGATATTATTACCTCATGCATAAACCGGTTGCTACCATCAAAACAACATGGGGCTGCTGGTATCGTTGCAATTTTTGTTTTACCTGGAGAATAACTGATGGCATGCCCTATAGCAGATCTCCTGAATCTATTATTGAAGAGTTGTTAACCATTAAAGCTAAAGATGTTTATATTGTTGATGATATCTTTCTTATTAATAAAAGCAGGTTGCGAAAACTGGCTGACCTTATCCGTGAACATAAAATTGAAAAACATTATTTATGCTATGCGCGTGCAGATTTTATTGCTGAGAATGAAGACGTCATTAAGGAATGGGCAGAGCTGGGATTAAGAGCCGTATTCATTGGATTGGATGCCGTAACAGACGATGAGCTCAAACATATGAACAAGCAATCGCCGGCGCATTACAACAGGGCAGCTATAGAAATGCTGAGAAAATACCAGGTAGATACTTATGGATCACTGATTCCCGGCGCCAGTTACGAAAAGAAAGACTGGAACAGGCTTTGGCAATTTATTGAAGACGCCAAATTATATTACGTAAATATATCTCCTGCCACACCGTTGCCCGGGGCGATGGATTATGAAGCGCAAAAAAATGCATTAACGGTACCCGTTGATGCGCATGGTTTATTTGATTTATCGCATCAGCTCATGCCCACCAAAATGCCGCTGAAAGCATACTACCGGCAATTGCTCTACCTGTACTGGAAAACGATTATGAATTTCAGGAGAGCGCAGAAGAATACTTTCAGAACATTGCCAACTATATGGCACAAGGATTACTGGAATATTATTATAGGCGGATTAAAAATTGGCCGCCAGTTCTATTTTGCACATACACATCACAGTCCTAAGGAAATAGCGATTGCAACGTACAAAGGCAGAACCGTACCAGGACTTACATATGAAGATAAATTCCAGCATACGTCATTTAAAAATTTCAGGGAACAGCCATTGCAAAACCGTATTGCTGCGCTTGAAGCTGTATGAAAACAGAAATATATGATGATATAGAAGCTATTGATCCGTATACATGGGATTCTCTAAACCGGGAGGCAGAGCTTTTTCATACACATCGTTTTCTCAAAGCATTGCAAAAAGCCCGTGTAGAAGATGCTGATATGTATTTCCTGGTTATAAAAGATGAGGATCGCATGGTGGGTACAGCCGTGTTGAGCGCTTTTACTATCAATCTTGATTTGTTTATAAATGTACAATCTGTAACAAAGCTGATAAAAAAAATGCTTCCGCATATTTTTAAAGTGCGGGTGCTTTTTTGCGGCACCCCTGTATCAGCGGCGCATAAAAATATACAGGCAATGCCGTATGCCGCTACAGATGTATATAAGGCCGTTGCTGAAGCTATGGAAAGCATAGCAGCAAAAGCAAGAGCCGATACCTTAATATTTAAAGAACTTTTGCCTGGCGATCTGCAATATTCAGATACTTTACTTCAACAGGGATATTTTCGTGGTTATAGCATTCCCTCAACATGGATGCCAGTCAGGCATGATACATACAATGATTATTTGAAAAGCATGAGGCATAATTTCAGGAGGCAAATCATTGCATCGCTGAAAAAAGCAGGAATGGAAATTCCTGTTGTTTCAAATAACAGTTCAGCATTATTTACTGCAGGCAAACCTGTTATCAGGTACGTTAGCAGGGAAGAAATCAGCGGAAAGGAATTTTATACATACTATTTAAGTGTGATGTCGAGAGCTGCTGTAAAACTCGAAACACTGAATGAGGCCTTTTTTGAAAACGTGTTTACAGCGCTGGCAGATGAATTAAAGCTTATTGCATTTGTGTATAGTGGAGAGATAATCTGTGTGTTTGCGTTTACTATTTACAACGGGGCACTAAATTTTTTATGGACAGGAAAAAAGTATGATAAAGATGCATTTGACAGCTATCATAATTTGCTTAATGTATTGATTGATATCTCTATAGAAAACAGGTGTGAAAAAATAGTACTTGGTCAAACTTCGTATTATCCAAAGCAACGTATAGGCGCCTGCACAGAAGATAGGTTTATTTATGTAAGGAGCAGAAAACCTTTAATCCACGCTATTTTGAAAAAACTTAATCCATGGATATTCCCTCATATAAAAATTCCCATGTTTAATGTATTCAAAAAACAATCCGATGTATACAAAGGAGAAACAGTCAGCGCACGAGTTGGACCGCATGCTCCGGTTTCTGAAGATAGATAAATATTATGAATCCGGTCAGGGAGATTGGTTAACTTATACGGATGAAGATGGTATTAAAGTAAATGTGCTGGATATGGTTGGCTCCTATGGTATCAATCTGCTTGGGCATAATAACCCGTCTGTTCAAACACTATTACATTCATTTAATGAGCCTTGTTTTGTACAGGCAAGCTGCCAACCGGGTAAAACCAAATTATCACAAAAGCTGGCTGAGCTTACTGAAGCACAAACAGGGGTTAAAGGCTGGCATGTGGAGTATGCAAACAGTGGAGCTGAAATTATTGAAGTCGCAATAAAGCTTTGCTGGCTTCAGTATGAAAGAAAGATTGATCTTATCCGGCAGGAAATATACTATTCCATTAATTATCTTGAAAAGAAAAATGCATGTGCTGATGAAATAAAATTTTTTACCGGCCAGTTAAAGCTAACAGATGCAGCACCGGCTGTCGCGCATTTGGAAGGAAGCTTTCATGGAAAAACATTAGGGGCTTTATCTGTTATGAGTAATACCCGGTTGAAAAATACTTTCCCGGCTGCTTTAAAATCGCTGACGTTGCCAAAAGATGCGGAAGTATTAAAAAAGAATGCAGAAGAAAATGCTGTTATATACTTCATTATTGATGAAAAGACGGATAAAATCATTGAGAAAAAATACCTGCCTGTTATAGGTTTATTTATAGAGCCGGTTCAGGGGGAGGCAGGGGTATTGCACTTGAGTGATACATTATTATCAGAGGTAAGTGAACTCAAAAAAACATGGGGGCTACCTGTTATTTCCGATGAAATTCAATGTGGTCTTTACAGAACCGGTTATTTTTCCTGTCTTGACCGGAAAATACTTATCGCAGATATTTATTGTTTTGGTAAAGCGCTCGGCGCAGGCATTGCCAAGCTTAGCGCCTTATGTTGTTCGGATAGAATGTATACGCCAAACTTTTTTCAATTTCATTCATCAAGTTTCGCTGGGGATGCATTCAGCAGTAAAGCAGCGTTACTTTTTTTGAAAGTATTTGAAGAAAATAATATAACAGCGCATATAAAGGAAGATTGGTTATTCAGGCAGTTGTCGGTTTTGAAAGATATTTTTCCCGGGTATGTGGCTGACATAAGAGGAAAAGGCCTGATGTGTGCTATAGAACTTAATGAGGACAGGCTGCACAATTCTTTTATCACTAAATTTCTTAAAGATATTGGCCTGCTGGGATACTGGATTGCTTCTGTATTATTAAACAGGGAGCGGATCAGGATTTTGCCGACTCTTTCAAATTCCTTGTCATTCCGTATTCAGCCTTCCATACAATTTTCTGAAGATGATGCCTGCTTTTTGATAAACGGTTTCAGTAAACTCTTTAATGCAATTGAAAGCCAGGATTTAAATTACCTGTTTGGCCACCTACTCAATTTTCCGGGCACTGTTGTTTTAAAACATCTTTCCCCGGCTGTGAAGTACAATGAATTTCCAGAAAATGCCGCAGTATTTATTTGCCATCCGATTGATAATGTGCATATCCGCCGTATAGTTGATCTAATAGATGATTATGATGAACAGACTTTAACAGCAATGCTGGAAGAATTAAGCATTTACCAGCAATTTACTATTTATCATACTGATACGCTCACAAATGCTGAGGGTACAACAATTCCTGTAGTATTCCTGGGCATACCGCTGACAAGCCTGTCTTTTTTTCATTTACTGCGTCGGGGCAGCAGGCACGAATGGGTAAAAAAAATACAGGATGCTGTTAATCTTGCAAACCAGAAAAATGCTAAAAGCATTGGCTTAGGCCAGTTTACAAGTATCATTACAAAAAATGGAATGCACCTGTATTCGCCACATGCCACGCTTACAACAGGCAATACTTATACAGCGATACTTGCCATGCAGGCAGCACTTCAGCAATACAAAGAGAAAAACCCAAACGGACCGAAGCCTTCTGTTTGCCTGGTAGGAGCAAAGGGCAATATCATTTCTTCTATAGCTGAAGAAATGATACAACATGCACAAAAGCTTATTCTTGTTTACAGGCATGCTCTTGAAAAAGATAATGATACATGGCATCATTACCGCTCATTCCTGCGCAAAGCGTCAGGAAGCAGTGAGCTTGCAAAGAAAATAATAACGCTGGTTAATACCTGCGATATTGATACAAGGTTTGAGGAACTTATTGCCTGGTTAAGCGATGATATTATTGTAACAAACCTGCTTTGTCATGAAGCAATCAGTAGCGCTGATATTATTTTTACCGGCACTAACGATACAAATGCATTATTGCAGAAAGAACATATAAATAAAGGCGCTATTATTGTTGATATAGCTGTTCCGTCTAATGTATGCAACGAAATACAGCACGATAATAATTACGTATATATAAAAGGCGGCATTGCCTCGCTTCCTCTGTATGCAGGTATAATGCAAAGCCTGGAGTCTGTTATTCTTCCTTTTGGCGAAGGAGAGTGTTTTGCCTGTATGGCAGAAACATTTGGGCTTGCTTTCTCTTTACCACGGTCGGCAAATTTTACAGGTGAAATAAGCGCCGGAAATATCAAAACGATATCCTGCATTATGGAAAAAGAAGGCTTCGGGTTAAAAAGGATAAAAGTAGAGAATAGCGTTTGAATTAAAATGCTAATCATGATAGCGGTATGAATACCTGTAAACACCTTCCATAAACAGCATTCCCATCTCAATTTCGCAACGAACCCAATTCATCAGCTCTTTTGCTTTTGATTGATCTGGCTTGTTGTTAAAACTCATGATTTCCATAAGTAATTCTTTATATGAGGAAATCACATTTTCATGTAAAAGGCTATACATTTCGCTATTTAATGGAGTTTGCTCTGAAATGGCAATAAGTTTCTTAAGTCTTGCCGGGATGGTAAGCTGTAATGCCCTTATATTATCAGTATAATTTTCTTTAGTGAGGGTAGAAGAAATAGAAAGGATCTGTTGCAGGTTGGTGATTGTTGTCATGGCTTTCGTTTTAATTTAGTAGACGTAAAAATTATCATATGGTATTTTTATATTCTGATTAATAACGGTGCCTTCAGGAAATTAGTATGAAGGACCGACTAAAAATCCTCCGGGTGCGTTAAATGTTACCCCGCATGTTAACATCCTTTTTAAAAAACAATAAGATTAGTGAAGCCAATTTTGGGTAAATTGCAGTACCTGCCATACGAAATATAGTGTACCTACAAATTTGATATGTATGGAATTGACGAACTTTATCCTCATTACTTCAGGTGCTTTAATCATTGTTTACGCCTGTATCCAGTTTTTAAAATTTTCTTATCTGCGGAAAAAATTAAATCATACAAATCTTGACGGGTATAAAAAAATACTGGGCGAAGGTTACCGGTCAAGACCAGTTGATATGAAAATACGCCGGTATAAATGGGACAAGGGAATATTTGTTGTAAGGGCACATTTTGATGATAAGGGAAATCTTATAGGCAATCAAAATATCAGCACCCGTTTTTCCCGAAATCGGAAAGAAATAAATCTGAATTGAGAGTAATGTGCTCCATGCAAAAATAATATTGCTATAGCTTAGCACTAAAATACTTCCCCGATATTCACAAACAATCCTTTCGACCCCTGAGTGCCAAAGCCATAATCTATGGCTATATTAGTATTCGATTTTTTATTGAGTTTTACACGGATACCTGCGCCTGCACCGGGTTGTATTGCCTGTAATGAAGATTTCGACATAGCGGAAAAAGTTTCTGCATTAGCAAAAACAACGGCACCCAGTAATCCATTATTTGTAATGTCGAACCGGTATTCAGATTCGAGATAGAGCATCTTATCGCCACGAAAACGCCCCTGGATAAATCCTCTTCCGGTATTGTTATATCCATCCCATCCTGTTGATGGAAGGTCGAGATAAGGTGGCTTGCCTCCAACTATAAGCCAGTTATAGCTCCATATCGCCAATAGGTTATGTTTTATGCCGGGCAGGCTTATATATTTTCGCACATCAATTATCAATGATTGCCAGTTTACATTGCTTCCCAGCCACTGAACATTGTTTCTCATATTTACATTGGCCAAAAACCCCTGTGCCGGGTTGATAATATTTTTACGGCTGTCATACACCATGTTTAATGCAAATCCCGAAGAAACACTTTTTTCAGCAGCACCGTACTTTGCATAATCTGATATATGATCATTATGAGGTAAGGATTCGGAAATGTTCCAGTGATAATCTAAATCATATCCAACACCGGCGGAGAAATATGGCGTAATTTTTTTTAGAATATGCTGGTATACCCGGATATAGTGATAATCCATAGGTGTTTCATTGGTAATGCCCGCATTGCTGCCAAGACCAAATGTACTTTGAGGGTATTTCATAAAGCGCCAATCGCCTGTAAGATTCCATTCATTACCGGGCAGCCATACATTAAGCTGAACCGGAACGGTAAATTGCTTGTTTTGCGTATAAGTGATATTGGCGTTTACTACAGACAATTTTGCCCCGGTATCATTACTTGTATAAAAGGCCAGGTTACCACTCAGGATTGCTGCCAGTCTTGTTTGCAATGTATATCCTGCTGCAGGTAAAACGGATACAACCATTTTATCTCCGGGCATTATGCTTTCAGTTTCGGACGAAGGTTTAAAATTGAACCATTGGCGAAAGCAGTCTACAATATCTTTTTGAGAATAACCGGCATTGTCAATATGATTTTGTACGGAATCCTGTGCAACCAGGCGGCCGCAAAGAAAAAGAAACGTAAAAAAATATATTCCTTTTTGTTGCAATGCTGAAATAATGTTCCTGAAACAAATCGGCAAAAATAGTCGATTAATGAATTCTGGCATTAAAAATCATGTTAATTACTTTATAATTGCGTGTCTGCGGTGAGAACATCTTCAGCGAATAATGCAGCTAAAAGCTTCTTCCGGGCTTATTGAAGATTTGTATAAATATGGTTTTCAGAAGGGTTTTCCGGCAGCAGTAGTATATAAGAGTAGCGGCTTGTTTATATTTTTTCACCTCGTAAGCACTATTGCTTTCAAAAAAATTGATGAGCGCTTGCTTTCATAGCTTAATAAAAAGCGCTGTTAACCGGAATTAAAGCTGTGCAAATCTCATGAACAATCGGCTAAGGAATTGGGAATTGCCGAGGTTGTAGTTACTGAAGCAATTGGAAGACCAGCACATCTTGCAGTTAGGAAATAAAATTATCCTTATGTGACTTAAGTAACCTTACAGTTTATTATTCTGTCTAAGCTTTGTGTTGTCAATAACATCAGATGGTTTTTGGTACGTATTGATGAATATATTATTTACCTCAATCTAAAATAATATGGCAAACCATGAACATTATTATGAAGTAAATGTAAAATGGAAAGAGGGTAAGATAGGGCAGCTATCTGCACCAGGAATAAATGATAATATTACCTGTGCGACTCCACCTGAATTTTCGGGAGGAGTTCCCGGTATCTGGTCTCCTGAACATTTATACGCTGCTTCTATTAACAGTTGTTATATGGCTACATTTCTTGCTATTGCAGAAAATTTTAAGCTGGCTTTGGAAAGTTTTGAGTGTAAAACAACCTGTAAATTGGAAATGACAGAAAACAAGTACCAGATATCTCATGCAATAATTGAGCCTGGAGTGAAATTAATAAATGCTTTGGCAGATACAGAAAAGCTCAACCATGTACTGGAAAAGGCAAAATCTGCCTGCCTTGTAACAAATTCAATTAAAACAGTTATTACACTAAAGCCAAAGACCGAACCTGTATTTCAGTAGTATTGTAATAAAAGTAGCTGAACGGAAGAAATCACCTTATAGCTTTGTTTTAAAAATCAAATATTTCCTGCTATGAAAAAGAACATGGGTTCAATTGATAAAGCAATCCGCATTTTTGTTGCTGCTGTTATTGCTGTTTTGTATTTTGAGCATATTATTTCGGGTACCCTGGCCATTGTGCTGGGAATGGCGGCTATTATTTTTGTTATTACTTCTTTTATGAATTTTTGCCCTTTGTATGTACTATTGGGTATAAATACCTGTAAGAAAAAGAATAATTGATTTTTGAATGGGTTGAACAACAAGTTTATTCATTATGGCAGGTATAGTTAAAATAATCTTTAAAACAGGCATGTATTTCCTGACTGTTTTTTTTGTAATAGCCTGCCATAATGCTGATACCGGTGTGGCTGATAAAAATGGTGAGTTGTATTTGCAGGAAGGCGACAGCTTAACAGCTATAGCACAGCGCATATTAGTCTCAAATGTTATGCAGGCTATTCAAACCGAAGGTATTGCAGGCGCCGTTTCGTTTTGTAATGAAAGGGCAATTCCACTTACGGATTCTGTTGCAGCAGTAGTACAAGCAGGTATTGCAAGGGTAAGCGATAAAAACCGGAATTCCGCCAATGCAATACAAACACCCGGCGATAGTTTAGCATGGCAAAAGCTGAAAGCAATAATTACAGATACACTTGCTGTAAAAAAACATCTTGTTATGAAGGATAGTGATAATAATATGTATTATTATAAGGCTATCATTATAGCAATGCCCGCATGCCTTAATTGCCATGGCAGTAAGGAGGTGGACATAGCGCCGGATGCGCTGGTGGTTATTAATCAACATTATCCCGCTGACAAAGCAACAGGTTATAAAATAGGTGAATTTAGAGGCATGTGGAAAATTAAAATGAACAATACAAATGAGTAGGCTTTTAAAGAAAAATTTACTGGTTATCGTGGGCATAATTGCCGGCGCCGTTGGGGGACTTTTATACTGGAAATTTGTTGGTTGCACTTCCGGCACATGCCCTATTACCTCAAAGCCTTTAAATAGCAGTGTGTACGGTGCGATTATGGGTGGATTGCTTTTTTCCATGTTTAAAAAGTGATATATCCCTCTTTTATCTGCGCAATCATCGCGGCATTATTTGTATCTTACAACAGATATTCAGTCGCAATACATAAACCGGCAAACATCATTTTGTGAATAAAGATGTTCAGGAATATAATAATGCCCAACCAGAGGTTGACAAAGCCATTTGTGATCTGCTTGTACAGGAAATTAATAAAGGGCTTCCGGAAGCGGAGAATAAAATATGGCATGCTCATCCTGTTTGGTTTTTGGAAGGGAATCCTGTAGTGGGTTACAGCAAACTAAAAAACAGCGTGAGGCTGCTTTTCTGGAGCGGGCAATCATTTGATGAAGCAACTTTACATAAAGAGGGCAGTTTTAAAGCTGCGGAAGCACGTTATACTTCAGCAGATCAAATCAATAAAAAAGATTTAAAAAGATGGCTTGCCAAAGCCAGGGATATTCAGTGGGATTATAAAAATATCGTAAAGCGTAAAGGCGTATTGGAGCGATTAAAATAGTCGGAGCGCCATAATGCAAATCTACCCTTCTGAGGGTATGAAATTACTCTTTTTTATTTTTGATAATCTTGAAAAGTACTTACGTATTACCAGCGATTTTATTTTAACTATCCTGTAGTATGCTGCTGCCTTCATATATACTACTCCGGAATGCGTGACTTATGCATATACGCTCAATGCCGCACCGGGTGTGCATTCTGTTCGATTTATAATATAATGTTCTGTGTACTGGCATGGGAGATATTTATTTTTTAATTATTCTGTAAAGCAAATTCTTTGCTGTTGCGGTTTTTCAATTTATATTCATCGCTTATTGATAAATGATTGCTAAAACCGGATTTATTCATTATGAATGTAAAAAGAATTATTGCGGCTTCTGCCATATGCTGCTTCCTGCTGAATAGTGCCTGTAATAACAGGACAAACGAAACATCGGTTGACAAACCAGATTCCCTCTACAGCGGTTCAAAATTTAATGAACATATACGTTCTACTGTTGCCCGCACTCCCGAAGAAGAACGTAAGGGATTTAAATTGCCTGAAGGCTTTGAAATTCAATTATACGCTTCAGAACCTGATATAGGCAAGCCTATCAATTTTGCATTTGATGCCAAAGGAAGAATGTGGGTTACACAATCGTTCGAGTATCCCTTTGCCGCCGTTCCCGGCAAAGGAAAAGACAGGCTGAGCATACTTGAAGATACTGATAACGATGGTAAGGCAGATAAGTTCATTCACTTTGACGATACATTGAATATACCTATTGGTATTTTGCCTGTAAAAGATGGTGCGGTTGCATACTCCATTCCCAATGTGATGCATTTTACAGATGCAGATGGCGATGGAAAACCAGAAAGCCAGCAAAGGCTGTTTGGCCCGTTTGAATATAAAGACACGCATGGCATGGTGAATAATTTTACAGAGGGATATGATGGCTGGATATATGGATGTCATGGCTTCACCAACAGGTCAAATGTTGCAGGCGCGGATGGCGACAGCATTCACCTGGTTTCAGGTAATACCATTCGTTTCAAAGCAGACGGCAGCCGCATAGAGCATCATACTGCAGGAAGGATCAACCCGTTTGGGCTTGCATTTGATGAGTTGGGTTACCTGTATTCCACAGACTGTCATACTTCGCCCCTATATCAATTGATCAGGGGTGGTGATTATTCTCAATGGGGTAAAGAAGAAGGAATGGGTTTTGCGCCCGATATGAAGCCTTTTGAAAATGAAGCTACCGCTTTAGCCGGACTTGCCTACTATGCAGATGTATTATTTCCTGAAGCATATCGTAAGAACCTGTTTATGGGTGATGTGGTAGCATCAAGAGTATACAGGAACTCATTTACATTCAAAGGATCAACACCTGTAGGTAAACGCGAAGCTGATTTTGTATTGAGCGAGGATCCCTGGTTCAGGCCGGTAGATGTAAAGCTTGGGCCCGATGGCGCTATCTACATTGCGGATTTTTATAACAGCATTATCGGTCATTATGAAGTGCCGCTTGATCATCCTAAACGTGACAGGATAAGAGGAAGAATATGGCGGATTACCTACAAGGGGCAATCCAATAAAAAACAGGATCTGACAACAGCTACTGCAAAAGAACTTTTTGCCGCATTAAACGCTGATAATATTAAAATAAGGATGGAAGCTGCTAACCAGATTGCCGGCAGGATAGGCAAAGATGCAATTGAACCTGCAAAAGCAATACTGCAAAAGAAAGATGTTGCCACCACCAGTGAGTACGTGTACAGTTTATGGGTGCTGCACAGGCTGAATGCCTTATCAGGTGATATTATAAAAACTTCGGCTACTCACGCTGATGCTGTTATACGATTGCATACTATGCGCGTATTAAGTGAGCAGAAAGATACTTCAGCGGCGTTATATCCGTTAATAACGGCTGCGCTTGATGATAAGGATGTACATGTGCGCAGGGCTGCGGTGGAGCTGATGGGCAGGTATGTAAATGCTGATGCTGTAGACAGGCTGATCGCTTTCAGGAAGAAGGTGGAAGATTTTGATACACATATGATCTATACCATACGGCTTTGCCTGCGTAACTTATTAAGGCATGAATTTTTGATGAACGAGATGGCAGCGAGGCAGTGGAAAAATGAAGACGCGGCTGTGTTGGCTACTGTGCTTGTTGGGGTGCAAACGCCAGCTTCAGCTACGTTCCTGTATAATTATATAAAGGCAAACGATGTATCTAAAGAAGAGTTCCCGAAAGTGTTTATGCATATAGCGAGGTTTATACCCGATGCACAGCTCAATGCTGTGATTACTGCGGGAACAGAAAAGGGAAGTAAAGACACCGATCTTGATTATACTATTTTTAAAAGTATACAGGATGGTATAGTACGAAGAGGAGGAAAAGAAACAGCCCGGTTCAATGAATGGGGAAAAAAAATGGCGACCAAAGTTTTGGATAATATAAAAGGCAGCAAGGTTGAAGGTGATGGTTTGCAGATAAATAAACAAAAATTTGCAATGGATATGGCCGGAAAATATAAGTTGCAGGCTGTGGCGCCAAAGCTGGTTGAAATTGCAAAAGATACTGCCAATAAAAATGATGTAAGAACAACCGCTCTCCGTGCTTTACTTAGGCTTGATATGAATAAAAATGCGGCATTGGCAGGAACGCTTATTCAAAATGCCGGAACCGGTATTGATTTTAAAAGAGATATCGTTAATACGTTGGGAGAATTTACAGAAACGGCTTCAGCTAAAATACTCGCGGGTATAAAAAATCCTGAGCCTGAATTACAGCAAAGCATAGCGGTTGCGCTTGCAGGTACAAGTGTGGGTAAAGATCTTTTATTTGAGAAAGTAAGAAGGGGAGAAATATTTGCCAGGGTGCTGATGCAACCAAAAGTAGAAGAGCGGTTGAATTTGAATATTTCAGTAAAACAGCAGGCATTACTTAAAGATCTCACTGCTAATCTTGAAGATGTGAGCAAGGAAAGACAGGCATTGATTTCAGAAAGAGTAGCAGCATTTCATGCAGCAAAACCAGCACCATCACCTGCGGTTGGCAGAACCGTGTTCACGAGAAGTTGTTCGCCATGCCATAGCATAGGTGATGATGGCGGTGGAATGATCGGCCCGCAATTGAACAGTGTAGGCAAATGGGGTGTGCAGTCTTTGTCTGAAAAAATACTTGATCCCAACAGGAATATCTCTGAGTCATTCCGCAGTTATAATATTAAATTGAAAGACGGCAAAGTATTGACGGGTTTATTCAGGCGTGAAGAAGGCGCTGCAACTATATATGCAGACGCATCAGGCAAAGAGTTTTCTGTAGCCAAAAAAGATGTAGCGGAAAGAAAGGCATCAAAATATACTTTAATGCCGGATCAGTTCGGTACTATTCTTTCGCAGGATGAATATAATGCGCTGATCGCATACCTGCTTACAGTGCAGCAGTAACAGCATAAACCAGGTATCTGCAAAGGCTTCTTTACAGATTGAAGGAGGCCTTTGCGGTGCTGTTATTTTTTCAACTTTGCTATTAGTGCTGTATAATAATTTTCTACAGCACCGTTGCCATACGAAAGATATAGAAATGGTTCTATCAGCTCCAGTTCCATCAATATAAAGTGTCCATTAACCATTATGCCATCTACTCTTGCATATAAAGCGTCTCCCGCAAATTGTTGCACATAGGCTTCTGCGCTTTTAATAAGTGCTTGCCCGGGGTTAACCGGCACTATTGTTCCTCCATAAATTTGTTGTACCCTGAAGTCGCCGGCTTTCGGCTTCTTGATAACTGTATGACTATGCCGGCCGTTAAAAAATATAAAAGACCATTCACCTTCTTCAATCTGCGGCATTAGTGGCTGGGCAATAAAATCACCCTGTGATAATAACGACAAAATGTTATCCGCCTGATCTGCTATAGTATTACTATATATTACAATCGTATTTTTTGAACCACCACTTATACATGGCTTTATGATCAGTTTAGTTGCCTGCAATTTTTTAAACAGCGATGACAGTTCTCCATTCCATCCCTTATTAAGAAATATAGATGGAATAACAGGCAAACCTGTCCCTGCTATTGTTTCAAGGTAATGCTTATCCATATTCCATCTTACTAAATGGAAATCATTAAACATTTTAATGCCAAGTGATTCTGTTTTATCAAGCCATGTTATGAACTGTGTATATTTTTCATGATAATCCCAGGGCGTTTTTAAAAGCATTACATCATATTTTTTCCAATCTACTGCGGGGTTGTCCCAAATTTCGGCAGTTATGTTTAACCCTTTATGTTGCAGAAATGGTAACAGATCTTCAATTTCATTAAAATTGTTTGCCGGTAAGTACTTTACGGCGCCGCTATAAACTATATATGCAATTTTCATTCGTAGTATATGGTTTTTGTTGCAGGTAAAATATGTGTATAACTATGTGCGTACTGAGTGTATATCAAATATGCGGAAAATTTGGAAACAATACATAGTGAATGCTATCTTTATAGAACAAACGTTATCAAAAATCCGGAAACGGAAAGATGATGACAAAGAGGAATAGAATTCTGTAAAAGGAAAGAAATTTCTCACGAAAGCATCGGGTTAAGTAAAGTAAAAGGCGAAAGCCGTATACGATATAAAAACTTGATGCTTTCTTCTTTTATCAATAGCTCATTTCTCCTAATTTATTCAATGCATAAAATAAACAGGTAGTATGCATCGCCTGTAATACCTGGTTGCTTTTCAATAATGCTTTTATTTCATCAATCGTTAAAAGATATACTTCTATTTCCTCATTATGATCTAGCTCCTGCTCTTTAACCTTTTTACCATTGCGGGCAAGATACATATGCATGATATTGTTGTTGGTAGAAGGATTGGCTGATATTTTACCCAGGTAATCGTATTGATTGCATATATAACCGGTTTCTTCCAGCAATTCACGTGCAGCAGCTTCTTCTAATGATGTATCGGTGTCATCAACACAGCCTCCCGGTATCTCCATCAGTGTTTCACCGAGTGCGTGGCGATACTGTCTTACCATAATAACGTTATTGTCTTCCGTTAGCGCCACTACGGTTACCCAGGTTGGAAATTCATATACATAATAGGGATCAACGATGGTGCCTTCAGGCGTTACGCATTTATCTTTTCTAACCGTAAACCATAAATCTTTAAACAAATAGGATGATGATAATACTTTCCAGCTAAGCTCTTTCATAAATAATTATTTTATAACCAGTTCATTTTTTGCCTGAGAGATGTTATATGAGCCACATGATGTTTGCCATGCCATACATAACTGCCTAACAAATACCATAGCGACATTGTTTTGTTGCTTTCAGGATGAAACACTGTTCTGTTCCATGTGTTATCATCTATGCTGCACAATAAATCATATAGCCTGCTGTGCAATGCGTGCAAAAGGGTAACGGATATATTGATGGGCAGGTGATTATCTTGCAGATTTGCCCAGAGTTTTTCTTCATAAGGTTTTATAGAAGGGTGATCTTCTGTGATGCCCAGTTTAAACCTGCAATAAGCATTTATGTGACTGTCAGCAACATGGTGTACCAGTTGCTGAACAGTCCAGCCGCCATCGCGGTAAGGAGTTTGTAATTGCTTTTCATCAAGATTCAATACAGCATTTTCAAGAAGCTGTGGCAGAAATTTTATATCAGTCAGCCAAACTTCTTTTGTTTGTGCAGAAAAAGGCTGTGGTTCATATTCACCTATGGGATAACGGGGATCTGTATTCATGATGATAATATTAAAGTGCTGGTTAGCCATGGCTGTCAGCCCTGAGCTATAAGTACTGTTTACAGTTTCAGGTTGCAGGATGCAAGACGCCTTCATGTTGTCTATACTTTCCGGCCTTCTTCTGCCTACCTCTCTCCGCCTTTTACTTTTCACTTCCTATAGATACTCTTCTCAGCTCAAGCAGGTTTAAACTATTGGGCACAAAGTTACGAACATGGGGCTGTACCAGGCGCACAACCATATCATACCACAAAGGCACAACAACCGCGTCTGCAACAATCATTTTATCCATTTCATAATACATTTTATACCGCAGGCTATCGTTGTCTTCCGTTAAAGCCTGTTCATATAACTTATCGTATGCAGGATTTTTATACCTTGTATAGTTAGGCGGTGCAGGGTTTTTTCCATAAAACACACTGAGATAATTTTCCGCGTCGGGATAATCCGCCATCCAGCTTCCGCGGAAAAACAATGCTTTTGATTTGGCTGTTTGTTCAAGCAATAAGCTTTTTTGTACTACTTCAACCTGCACGTTCACACCAATATCTTCCAGTTGTTTAGCAACAAAACTGCCCAGCTCTGCATATACAGGTATTGTCAGCAGTGTGAATTCCGGCAGACCTTTACCTTGAGGAAAGCCTGCTTCTTTCAGCAGTTGTGCAGATCTTACAATGTCATAATTATATCCCCAGCTTTGTGTGTTAAAAGAAGGTAATCCTGCCGGAATAAAGCCGCCCGTTGCAGGTATACCTAATGAATTGCGTAAATACATGATCATTTTGCTTCTGTCAATACCGTAATTAATTGCCTGCCGTACTTTTTTTAACCTGAGTGGGCTATTTTTTAATAACGGATTATTGGTATCGGCAAGAATGCCGAGGTATTCGGTATTTAAAAAAGTATGCTTGCTTAAAACCGCTTTGCCTTTCCATTCCTTTCTCAGTTCTCCTTTTTTGGTCAGCACTTCGTCTTTAAATGATGCGTCAATATCATTTACGAAATCAAGCTTGCCTTGTGTAAACTCAAGGAACTCTGTAGCCTTGCTGTCTAAAAAAGAAACTTTAATGCCATCAAGATATGGCAATGCCTTTCCGGCACTGTCTTTCTCAAAATAATGTTCGTTTTTCGACATGAGCAATAACTGTCCTTCTTCCCAAAGCGTGAATTTAAAAGGCCCGGTTCCACAGGGATTTCTTCTGAATGCATTGCTATATTTTTCCACTGCTTCGTGAGGAACTATAGAACAATATTGCATACTAAGTATATTCAGTATGGGATTGAAAGGCTTTATGAGTTTTAATTGAAAAGTAGAATCATTTAACGGGGTGAACGCGTTTGCCGGATCAACCCTGTTATTAAATATCCATGCGCCGGGCGACGCTGTTTGCTTATCAATGATCCTGTTCAGGCTAAAAGCTACATCTCCGGCTATCATTTTTCTTCCTTTGCCGGAAGTAAAAGCTGCATTGTCGTGAAAGTATATATCATGCCGGAGGTGGAAGGTATATGTCAAACGATCGGCAGATATTTCCCAGCCTTTACACAAAGAAGGACGGATCTGCATATTTTCATCCACTTCCACCAGTGTATTGTATAGCTGGTGTGTAGCCCACATAATGGATTGGTTTTTTGCAAAAGCAGGATCTAATGAAGCTATACCTTCAGATTGGTTATAGCGAAATATTTTTTGTGTATTAGCATGCTTGGTTTTGCAACCTGCCAATAACATGATCATGCAGGTTATCAGCAACATTATTATGGAAGGAGTTAGGTAAAATGCACGGGTATGCGAATCTGGATACTTGCCGTTTAAAGGAACTTTGGGGTTTATCACCATATATTTATCTGCGGTATTCGTAAATCGTGTTAAATTTAGCGCTTAAATCGTTTGTATAGTGCAAAAAATAAAGTCTGTCGCGGTTTTATTACTGCTTTCCTTTTGTTCGGTTCAGATTTTTTCTCAACTAACACATCAGCCAACTGAGTTTACCCATGCCGATACGCTCAGAGGTACTATAACACCTGAAAGAAGCTGGTGGAATGTTACGAAATATGATTTGACCTGCAGCTTTGATTTTAATAGGCGTAGCATAGCCGGAAAGAATATTATTTCTTACGAGGTCTTGTCAGCACCCGCTAAAGAAATGCAGGTTGATCTGCAGGTTGGACTGGATATAGATAGTGTTGTACTTGATAGCAGGTCGCTCACGTTTCGCAGAGATGGAAATGCATATTTTGTAAGCATACCTCAAAACCAGGAAATAAAAACGGTAAAAAATATTACGGTATATTATCACGGTATTCCCCGGCCTGCTATTCGCCCGCCGTGGGATGGCGGTTTAATATGGAGCAAAGATAAAAATGGTAACCCGTGGATCAGCGTAGCATGCCAGGGACTTGGAGCAAGCGTTTGGTATCCCTGTAAAGATCACCAGAGTGATGAACCGGACAGCGCTTCACTTACCATGATCATTCCTGATACATTGGTTGCAATATCGAATGGCAGGTTGAGAAATGCAACAAAAAACGGTGATGGAACGGCAGCATATACCTGGGCGGTTACCAATCCTATCAATAATTATAATATCATTCCTTATATAGGCAAGTATGTACACTGGCACGAAGATTTTGCAGGTGAAAAAGGAAAGCTGGATTGCGATTATTGGGTGCTGGATTATAATCTTGATAAAGCGAAAGAACAATTTAAGCAGGCTGCTAAAATGCTGAAATGTTTTGAGCACTGGTTTGGACCTTACCCGTTTTATGAAGATGGGTATAAGCTGGTTGAAGCGCCGCATTTGGGTATGGAACACCAGAGCGCAGTGGCGTATGGAAATAATTTTGGTAATGGATACAGAGGAACAGATTTATCAGGCACAGGCTGGGGCTTAGAATGGGACTTTATTATTGTGCATGAAAGCGGGCATGAATGGTTTGGTAATAATATAACCTCCAATGATGTTGCAGATATGTGGGTGCATGAAAGCTTTACAAATTATTCAGAAACAATTTTTGTAACCTGCGAATTTGGAAAAGAAGCAGGCAATGATTATGTAATAGGCACAAGAAGCAGGATACAGAATAAGTTTCCGGTGCAGGGCCCTTATGGCGTTAACCAGGAGGGATCAGGCGATATGTATTATAAAGGTGGGAATATGATTCACACTATCCGCCAGGTGATCAATGATGATGAAAAATTCAGGAAGATATTAAGAGGTTTAAATGAGGCATTTTATCATAAAACCGTAGATGGTTCAGACATAAAGCAATATATCAGCCGGGAAGCGGGCTTCGATTTTTCAAAAGTATTTGATCAATACCTGAATACTGTTCAAATACCGGTGCTTGAATATAAAGTTGAAAGAAAGAAAGTTTCCTATCGCTGGACTAATTGTATAAATGGATTTAACCTGCCTTTAAAGGTTAAAGCCGGCGATAAAGAATACTGGATAAAGCCAACACAAAAATGGAAAACGCTGAAGGTGAAGCAACCGGTTACTGAATTTTCGGTAGACAGGAATTTTTATGTGGAGAAAAAGAAAGTTGATTAATTGATGAAGACTGTTATATCAGGGATAGCTATTTTGGTTGCTGCTTTTTGCATATGGAAATCATTTAACAGGGATTTAAATTTATTAAAAATATCTACTGCTGATTTGCGCAACAGGGTTGTAGGTGCCAGGCTGCAAAAAGACGGCAGAGACCCTTATTTTTATGAGTGGAAGAAAGAAGATGGATTAAGATACTATGATCCTAATAATTTTGATTCTCTATATGTTTCAAATATCACCGCCAGTCCTTTTTTTCATGAACTATTATATCCGATAGCCGATTTTTCACAGCGTACTATAAAAGTATTTTGGCTTCAATTGCAATATGTTTTTCTTTTTATTATGACTCTTTTGTCAATATATCTCGCAAGAAACTTACTGAACCGCTTAATGATTATTGCACTTTCAGTTGCATTTCTTTTTACGGAAACATGGAAATCTATGACAGTAACAGGGCAGCTCTATATGTTTATGCCATTTCTTTTTTTTCTTTTCTTTTATTTTTTCAGAAAGTTTAAACAATTGCCTTATGCTTTTGTTTGCGGTGTTATTTGTATAACACTTATTTTGATTCGTCCTAATTTTATTTTTGCTTTTTTACCATTTTTGATTATTGCGGGAATGTTTAGTGTTCGAACTAAATTGATATTCCTGTTGCCTGTAGCAGGTTTTTTATTATATAATGTTGGTAACAGCAGTGAAAGGCATTTGTGGCAATCTTATTTTAAAAGTGTTAAGGAGCACGTAAAATTTCACTCGGGACAAAAAATGGTTTTTAAAGAAGAAGCCAAATCGCCTGAGTATAATGAATGGGAAGGCTTAAATATGAAGGCGATGGATGATGCTGTTGAACAATATTCGTATGTTGGCTATTCTGAGAACGGCAATTTTTTTGTTTTAATAGATAATATATTTTATATAAGGTTATCGCCTGCTTTTTTATTCGGAAGTTCATTTTTTTTAATAATAACTGCCTTCGTGATTTTTGCGTGGTATACAAAGAACTGGGGAACCGTTCCAATTATAAATATTTCAATTTTTGGATATTGCTTATACATGATTTCGGATTTATTTTCTCCTGTATACAGGCATCAGTATTATACTGTTCAATGGCTGATGCCATTGTTGGTATCAGGTATGATTTTTTCTTCAAAAAAATGGTTATCGTATACACTCATTTTTGCAGGATTGGTTCTTAATATAATTAATGTGCCGGCTATTCGGATGGAACATACAATGGGAGAGTATATATGGCTGGCAGCGTTTTTGTTGTTGAGTTTCACATTTTCAGAATCAGATATGGGGAACAAAAAATTGAGGGTTGCATAAATGGAGCGTAAAAGCAAAGCGATAATAATAGGCGCGGGTCCTGCCGGTTTAACAGCCGCATATGAGCTGTTGACCACAACGGATATTGTGCCCATTGTATTAGAATGTGATAGCCAGGCAGGTGGGCTTTCTAAAACGATAGATTATAAAGGCAATAAAATTGATATTGGCGGTCACAGATTTTTTTCAAAATCTGCAGAGGTAATTGATTGGTGGCTGCAATTTTTACCAATCGAAAATACTACCGGTCAGGCTGTTGAAATTACTTATCAAAATAAAACAACTGTATTATCGCCTGCTGATAAGCCTTCGGCTAATGATAATGTAATGATGATACGCCCACGGAAATCAAGGATCTACTACCAGCATAAATTTTTTGATTACCCGCTTCAGTTGAATAGTGAAACAATCCGTAACCTGGGATTTACAAAAATGATCAGGATCGGGTTTTCCTATTTTATTGCTAAGATTGCTCCCCGCAGGAAAGAAAAATCTTTGGAAGATTTTTTTATCAATCGCTTTGGCAAAGAGCTATATCGAACTTTTTTTAAGGATTATACTGAAAAGGTATGGGGTGTTCCGTGCAATCAATTACCTGCCACCTGGGGGCGTCAGCGTATAAAAGACCTTAGTGTAACCAAAGTGCTGATGCATGCTATAGGCTCGCTTTTCAATACAGATAAAACCCTGCAGCAAAAAAAAACAAGCACAAGCCTTATAGAGCAGTTTTTATATCCAAAGTATGGACCGGGGCAAATGTGGGAAACCGTAGCTAAGGAGATTGAAAAAAGAGGAGGGCGTATACTATTTAATAAGACTGTTACCGGTTTGAATTTTAATGAGCAGTTGCAAGTGCAAAGCGTAACAATACAGGACAGTATAACAGGCGTTGAAGAAATATCACACGGCGATTATTTTTTCTCAACCATGCCTGTTAAAACATTGATTGAAGGAATGAGAAATATTGTAGTGCCTGCACAGATAATGCATGCTGCCTGTTCACTTGAATACAGGGATTTCCTTATTGTTGGTATTCTTGCATCCAAACTTAATATTGCGGAAAAAGAAGGATGTTTTACAGACAATTGGATATATATACAGGATGCTGATATTAATGCAGGCCGGGTGCAATTCTTTCATAACTGGAGCCCCTATATGGTAAAAAATGCCGGTGACATATGGATTGGGGTGGAATATTTTTGTAATGAAACAGACGCATTTTGGAATATGGATGACCATGCTATTGCTGCAAAAGCAACAGCGGAAATGGAACAGGTAGGATTAATTATGGAAGCTGATGTAAAAGACATATTTGTGGCAAAAGTAAAGAAAGCTTATCCTTCTTATTTTGGTGGTTACAGTAATTTCAATATAGTGAGGAATTTTCTTGATGGTATTGATAATCTGTTTTTGATTGGGCGGAATGGTATGCATAAATACAATAATTCTGATCACAGCATGCTTACAGCAATGGCTGCTGTAAAAAATCTTCGTGAAGGACGAAAAGATAAAAGCAATCTTTGGGACATAAATACTGAAGATGTATATCACGAAGAGGAAAAATAAAACGGCACATAATACTATTTTGGAAATTGTTACTGATAACTGATCTTTGAGCGTATGCTAAAAAAGGCAGATATCGTTTTGTTTGATATTCCTCAAAGAGGATTGCTCTATCCCTTTACACAAACACGGGCTGTAGCGGATATTCGTTTTGGCATATTAACTGCCAAAGAAAGATGGCAATATATAGCCGGGAAGAAAGTGGAAACATTTACAGCGGAATATATCAGCAATGCGAAAACGCTCAAACCAGGGAAAAAGCTTTTTATAAATGCCGCAATACTTCCCTGTAGCTCATTGCTGGTAATGCTGGAGGAATTGCGATGTGATGAGGCGATTGTGCATGATGATACTGCTGTTGCCTTTTGGGCGGAACAGGAAAAAGTTGTTCATTTAGCGGACATCGAAAATTTAAAATTTAATAAAGCCACTGAACTTAAAGATGATGGAATACATGTCAGCTACCCATGGCATCTGTTTCAGTATAATGATGCTGCAATACGTTTCGATTTTCAATTAATAACTGGTGGCAGACAATCAAAAAAAATTTCTGATACTAATAAGATGGTATCTCCTGAAAATATTTTTATTGAAGATGGCGCAATAGTGGAACACTGTATTATTAATGCCTCTGCCGGCCCGGTATATATTGGCCGCAATACAACTATTATGGAAGGGAGCATGATCAGGGGCGCGTTTGCATCAGGCGAGTCTGCTGTACTTAAAATGGGAACAACTATATACGGAGCAACTACCATTGGTCCGTTTTGTCAGGCAGGCGGAGAAATAAAAAACAGTATTATGATGGGCTATTCCAATAAAGCACATCATGGATATCTTGGCGATTCGGTAATAGGAGAGTGGTGCAACCTGGGAGCCGGCACTTCCAATTCTAATATAAAAAACAATGCAGGCGATATTATTAAATTATTTCCGGGGAATGAGCTTATTAATGCAGGATTAAAATGTGGTGTAATGATGGGAGATTATACGAGAACCGCTATCAATACTTCACTGAATACTGCTACATTTGCAGGCGTAGCCTGTAATATTTTTGGGGAAGGATTAAGCGCTAAATATATTCCGGATTTTACCTGGGGAGTGAATGACCGGTATATTTTCGAAAAAGCATTGCAGCATATTAATAACTGGAAAAAACTGAAACATCAAACATTAACGGAAAAGGAAACAGCCATTTTAAAATATTTATACAAAACAATACTATAATGAGACAACAAATAGCCGCCGCCAACTGGAAAATGAATCTTACGATTACGCAGGCAGAAGAATTATTAAATAACCTGCTGCAGCAGTCCAAACAACTTTCAGATCATCAGAAAGTAGTGTTCGCTGTTCCGTTTCCGTATCTCGCCCTTGCACAAAGTAAGGTAAGCAGTCATCCTAATTATTTTGTGGCGGCGCAAAACTGCTCCGATAAAAAATCAGGCGCTTATACCGGGGAAACTTCTGCGGAAATGATCCATTCCCTGGGTGTGGAATATGTTGTATTGGGGCACTCTGAAAGAAGAGAATATTTTTCTGAATCCAATGGATTGCTTGCACACAAAGTGGATATGGCATTGAGTTACGGGCTAACACCCATTTTTTGCTGCGGAGAGCCATTGAGCATTCGTGAGGCTGGAACACAAAACAGCTTTGTGGAACAGCAATTAAAAGAAAGTCTTTTTCATTTATCTGCAGATCAGCTGTCAAAAATTGTGATTGCTTATGAACCTATATGGGCCATAGGAACAGGAAAGACCGCCACTGCCGACCAGGCGCAGGAAATGCACCAGCATTTAAGAGCTGTGCTGGCAACGCAATATGGTAAGGAAATTGCTGATATTGTTCCTATATTATACGGCGGTAGTGTAAAAGGCAGCAACGCTAAGGAAATATTTTCAAAACCGGATGTAGATGGAGGACTGGTTGGAGGAGCTTCGCTGATCGCCGCAGATTTCACGCAGATTATCGACGCCCTGAACTAATCCATGAAACTTCGCAGCCTTATATATCAAAGTGTACTGTGGAGGGGTATATACTTCGCTTCTGTGCTGCTGCTGAATATTATGATAGCCCGTTATTACGAAGCATCGTATAGCGGGCTTATTTATTTTGTTACCAATAGTTTTGCACTTATCGTAACTATCTCAAGCCTGAGCATGGAGTCTGGAGTAGCATATTACACTGCTTCGGGAGGGATGCCGGTGATAAGGCTTGCCAATTTTTCGGCATGGTGGACGTTGCTCTCAACGGTAACTGTATTTATTGTTTTAAATGTATGTATATACTTTGGTTTTCTCCCATCATCATATTCCCAGCAGTTTTTTCCGGCGGTTTGTTACGTTGGTGGTTGCATGCTCGTTAATTTTTTTACTGCCGCTTTTTATGCCAAAAAAAATTTTGCGTTGCCAAATATGGTACTTGCATTGGTAAATACAGCGCTTATTGTATTGGTGCCTTTATCCAATGGAAAATTATTCAGTTTTGGAATGTACATTAATATTTATTTTGCGGGCTTTTTATTGCAAGGTGTATTAACGGCCGTATTGTTTTATGCAAAATATGGTAAACCGGTGTCTTTTCATTTACCGGTAAAAAATGATCTTGCAAAAATTGCAAAGTATAGTATGGCCGCGTTTGTTGCAAATTTTCTTTTCTTTCTTGTATATAGAATTGATTACTGGTTTGTTGAATATTATTGTTCTGCGACAGCATTGGGAAATTATATACAGGTATCAAAACTGGCACAAACACTTTTTATTTTGCCTTCAATTATTGCCAGCGCGGTTTTTCCCTCAATAGTTAATGCAATGGAAAAGGATATTGCTAAAAAAATAGCGATTGTTTCCAGATTTTTATTATTGCTTTATCTCGCTATTTGCCTGGTGTTGGCAGCTTGCGGGTATTGGCTGTTTCCTTTTGTTTTTGGGAAAACTTTCAATGAAATGTATATTCCTTTTCTTTTACTCATCCCGGGCATATTAGCATTAACAATGCTATATCCGGTTGCTGCATATTATGCCGGAGTTAAAAAGATCAATATTAATATTGCGGCCCTGCTGATAGCGCTTTTAGTGATTGTATCGGGCAATTTTATTATTACCCCGGAATATGGTATTAAAGGCGCCGCAATAGTTAGCAGCGCAGGATACCTGGTATATCATTTTTTTCTTACTTACTGGTTTACTAAGAGTGCAAATATATCAGCAGCAAGATTTTATAGTATAAGCATAGCCGATATCAGCAAAATAAAACAAATGATCGTTGACAGATTCCTGAAGCGATCTTAATTTTTTTGTATTAATATGAAAATACTTTGGCTGG
The DNA here is from genome assembly GCA_047601125.1 of Agriterribacter sp. Classification (GTDB taxonomy): domain Bacteria; phylum Bacteroidota; class Bacteroidia; order Chitinophagales; family Chitinophagaceae; genus Agriterribacter. The sequence goes on from JASGJY010000001.1 coordinate 879,914, forward strand.
CAAGTTGGTATCCTAACAAAATTTCTCCGCTTGAAGGAGATTTTGTACAACGCCATGCTATTGCCGTGTCAAAATTTTCTGAGGTATCTGTAATATATGTTGAGCAACACGGAGAGACCATCGCAATACCACAATACGACAGGGAGGAAATAATAAATGAAAACGTCAGAGAGCTGAGGATGTATTTCAAATTTCTGCGAACCGGGATAAAAATTCTGGATAAACTTTTTTACAACTGGATATATTTTAAAACATATCGTGCTGTTATAAGATCACATTTTCAAAAGAATGGTTTGCCAGATTTGGTTCATGTGCACGTGCCTGTGAAGGCAGGCATTATTGCCCAATGGATTCAACGAAAATGGGGCATTCCATATATTGTTTCTGAACATTCCGCTACATATATACCGGGGCCACCGGATGCATTTAGAAACAGGTCTGCCTGGTTTCGTAAAAATGTGAGATCTGTTTTTCGGAATGCAATTGCGGTAACGTCGGTATCACGGCATGACGGCGATATTATACAAAAACTGTTTGCGTTAAAACCCGTACGTGTAATTCATAATGTTGTAAACACCGGATATTTTTTTTATAAGCCCGCAGCTTTGCCGGTAAAGTTCCGGTTTATTCATATTTCCGTAATGAGCTACCAAAAGAATACTACAGGCATCCTGAATGCCTGCACAAAACTTAAGAGCATCAGGCAGGATTGGGAACTGGAATTGATAGGAAATGCTGATGATATCATGCAGCAATATATTGATGATATGGGGTTAACTTCCTTTGTAACTTTAAAAGGTGAGCTTAGTAATGCCCGTGTTGCGCAGCGTATACAAAGCGCTTCCGCACTTGTAATGTTCAGCCGCTACGAAAATTTTCCCTGTGTAATAATTGAAGCACTTTGCTGCGGGGTACCTGTTATTGCTACTGATGTTGCGGGCATACCCGAAGCCATTGATCAGACAAATGGTATTTTGGTAAAATCGGAAAATGAAGATCAACTTGTGAACGCAATGATTGATATGATAGAGAATTATGGTTTGTTTAACAGGCATGCTATTGCTGAAGCAGCAAGGGAAAAATATAATTATGACGCTATAGGGAAACAGTTTTATGGGTTATATAACAGCATTGTTACTGATACAATTCAGCCCTTGTCTTAGGTCTTCTTGCTTCCTGCCACTTAAAATTTCTGAAACGTTGCCGCTCTTCAGGTACCTGGTTTACAGGGTAGAATCCGCCTTCCACATCATTTATCCAGGAAATTTTATCCAGTTCTTTTTTGGCAAAGTATAAATTGATCAGGTCAGCCTTGGCATAATTAGCGCCGGTGTACGCACTGTCATCATCCTGCAGGTAATATAAGCTTTCAGCGCTGCCTTTGGCGCGTATATGTTCTATTTCCCCTTCTTTAAAAAAACCATTGATAGTATTACCCTTTAGCTGGTTATAAAACTGGTCGTTGCTTTTGCTTATGCTGAAAGCATTCTCCCAAACCTCAACCCGTTCAGGTTTTTTATTTTTTGTGTAAAGATGTATAGTGTCTCCTGATATCTGGCTTTCTTTTGACCATACGATGGGATCGTTATACAACCGGAAAATAGAATCTCTACCGGAGAAAAACATACTGTCGCAAACTGCCTGCATCGAATCTTCAAACATTTTTACGTGATGGTAGGCCACAAAAAAACGAATACTGTCAACCCTGTCTATTTTTCTTGCAGCCATTGCCTTAATAGAATCCTGCCGGCGAACAGAATCTCTTTTTAATATACTATCCGCCGCAGTTTTATTCAAGGCAACAACCCTTGCTAAGCTGTCTGTATTAGTGCTGTCGTTTATTGGTTTAGGTATTGCAAGCGCAGAATCTTTTATTGGGCTCTCAATAGTTGCAATGGCTTTTGATGTATCTGGCGGAGGCAGCATATCTTTTTTAGGATCTGAAGGTGGCGGGGAAGCAATGTCTCCCGGTTTTTTGCCTGCCGGCAGCCGCCTTGCGCCAGGTTGTGCTCCTATAGCAGGTTTCCCTCCTATATTATCCCGTAGCGTATTGGGCAACGGTTTATTAATATCCATCCTTGCGGAATCAGGCATATTGCTTTTAATATCTGATTTGGTAGTTTGCGCTATGGTTAAAGAATCCTGCACGTATGTAGTGTCCAGGCGTATGCCGGAGTATAAAGTATCTGCTGTAAGAAACAGGGAATCCTGGTCCTGCTTAATGATCATTAATGGCTTTTCGGTTGCAAGGAATGTTTTTGTGTCGCGGTTAAACATACTTCGTTCAGCCAGTACCGTTACTCCCTGCGCTGTATCCCGGTATACAAAATTTCCTCTTGCAAAACCTTCACCGGTGTTTTTATCAAAAGCAATACTATCTGCAGTAATAAACTGGGTGCTGTCTTCTATTGTGGGGCGGCTTCCAAAATTTGCCAGTCCCCTGTTCATGTCATACGAGCCATCCGAGGTTCGTATAATTGATTTTCCGTCATTGATTGTGGTGGGTGCCACAAATGTAGCTATTTGTGTTTCCGTATTATACAAAAGTGTATCTGTTGCCATTGTATAATTAGGATCAACCATTTTCACGTTTTTTTTAAAGTAAGCATCTTTCGTATCTGCATAATAATAGCCTTCCTTACTGGTAAGGATAGACGAACCATTTACAATTTTACCGCCATTAAAATAAGTGCCGGTTTTAGTATTAAGATCATATTCTAATTCCTCTGTGGTAAGGGTTGCCTTGCCATCTGTAAGCTTAACTGATTTTTTCAGGTTGGCGATTTTGGTATTGCCATAGTATATAAGGTATTGTGAATATACATTTACGCTGTCTGAATCATTAATGTGGATATTGCCGAAAACTTCAATCACGTTCCTGGTTTTATCCATCACTATACTATCCCCGTAAAAAAGTGTTTTGCCTTGTTGCAATATCACATCGCCTACCAGCACTTGTAGTTCCGTAGAATCTTTTTGCTCAAACCGTAAAATATTGGAGCGTATGAGGTGGATATTTTTTGTAGTATCCTGCGGCGTTGGGGGCGGCGCAGGGGTGGTCAAAGACTTTTGTTGCGCATCCGCAAATAATATGATTATACTAAATAATGCAGATAATCCTATCCTCCTTAATGTGTTCATCACTTCTTTTTATCAACCGGTACAGTACTTAAGGTATCGGGCATCGGGGTCATTAACGGCGCTGATTTGTCTTTTTTTCCAAAAACCAATCCACCGGTATACCGGCGCGGATGGATCCTGAAATCCTGCAATAGCACATTAAGACTGTTCGACGCAGAGGTAAGATTTGTATACAGTTTCTTATCGTTCATCAGCAAACCTAATGTACCGTCATTAGTGTTTATTTTGTTCAAGGTAGTATTAAGTTCGCCGGCAACATTCTGCAATTTTGTTAAAGTCTGTTCCAGTTCCAGGTTTGCTAACTTGGTTGTGGTAGCATTAAGGTTGGAGAAAATTTGCGTAATGGTATCATTATTCTTTTTAAGATTACCTGTAAATGCACTTGCATTTGATAAGGTTTGAGCAAGTGCGCCGCTTTGCGCGTTCAATAAATTAGTAAGATGTCCGGTTGATACAGCAAGATTGGCAAGTATATTCTGAAAGTTTTTCTGAGCATTGGCATCAAGGGCGCCGCCTATAAGCTTAAGCACAGAATCCATTGATTGTAATGCAGCATTTACTTTTACCAGGGTAGGGTCAAGCCTTCCGGTAACTTCTTCCAGCAGCCCGGGCGAAATATTAGTTGTAAGCGTATCACCGTTTTTTGCATATACCTGCTCATTGCCAAGCTTTACATTAAGTGTTGTATTGCCCAGTAAACTGGATGAAATATATGCCAGTGAATTTTGAGGGATATTGATATTTTTGGTAAGATTAATTGTTACAATAATGCCTGTAAGATTTCTATCTGCTTCTTCAATTTTATATACTTTACCAACGGGCAGACCGTTGATCATAACAGAATTGGATACCGCAAGTCCTTCTACATCGGTAAACCTTGCATACAGGTGAAAAGTTTTTTCAAGCACTGATTTGCCTTTCAAAAAATTAAATCCGAGTATCAGTAAAGTAATAGCAATAGCAGTTAGTGCACCTACTTTGGTTTCATTAGAGACTTTCATCCTATTCGTTTTAATTTAAAACAGGTTTCCCTGCCTGCATCCCGGCCATATTGATTATATAATACTCACATAAAACTCCGGGATGAACGATTTATACCGTTTATTTATTATTCAAAATCAACACTTTCAATGCAAAAATAGGGTATTACATCAAAGTGCGATCACTTTCCGGGCCGGGGTTTGCTATCAGGAGATTTTGTGGCGGATACTGCAGTAGCCGTATTTTTTGTTTTTGCCGGAGCCGGATTTGCAGAAGAATTATCTGTTGCCGTACCACCTCTTGAACTATCCATTAAATTTTTAAAATTTACAACAGCTCTTACAATAGCTGCAGACATCTGTTCCTGTCCTTCCTCGCTGTTAAGAAAATCTTCTTCTTCCTTATTGGTAATAAACCCGGTTTCAATTAATACAGCGGGCATATTGGTTGCCTGCAACACCCAAATCCCTTTTTCATTGCGTTGCAGCACACCATCGCTTTTGCGGCCGATTTTTACAAATTCATTCTCTATCATGCTGGCAAGGCGAACACTGTTCTTAAAATATTTTTGTACCCACAGGCGGCTTGCAATAAGCCCTTCTGGAGTATTGGGGTCGGGTACTTCATCACTTACTTCAGCTTCCGATTCAAAGCGCTCACTCATTGCGCTGGCTTTGTTATCGTCTCTGTCTGCAGCCCAAACATAAGTGCCTGTGCCATACCGGGGGTTTGGAGTATACCAAACCTTGTAAACAGGTTCTTTTTGGGTATGTTTCTTCTTGTTTTTGCCTTTTCCTGTATAATACACTTTGTTTCTGTAACCGGTAATTTGTGAATGACGGATAGGCGGTGCAGCATTTACATGTATGCACACAAATAAATCTCCCTTATTCTGATTGGCAAAAGCCGCTTTTTCAGTTACGGGCTGAAATACATCTGTAGTACGGCTTTGAATGATTTTTGTGTCGGGAAGCTCTTTCTCAAGCAATGCCGCCACTTTAAGGGAAAGCGCCAGCGTTATTTGCGCTTCGGTAGAATAAGCGCCTCTTGCACCCGGCTCTCTTCCTCCATGACCCGCATCAACAATAATTGTTTTAATACGGCTCTTTTGTGCCAGCGAAGCGTTATAAGATAACAGGGAGAGCAGAATAAAGAAAGATGATACAAATAGTTTTTTGTGCATCTCGTTGTTAAAATTTATCAGGGTTAGTAATTCAAATCAGTTCTTCACGTTTTCTTACCTGTAATATGGCTATTTTTGTTTCTTGTTGAATGTATGAAGAATAAACATCGCAAATTTAAGCGAAATTATATATTTATCTCAACCTTACTGCTGCTTACCATTGCAATAACGTATAATGCATGGGCAAAAAGCAAAAGTAATTTTCCTTTTTACAATAATTTAACAGCTATCGCTGATACCATTCAGCCTTCAAAAGATACAATACCGGCAAAAAAAATTACAGACAGTTTACCTCTGTCTAAAGATACGGCTATAGATGGAGATACAAGTATTTTACGGGATAGTCTTGGTTTGCCACTAACAGACTCGGCTAAACGAAAAGTGGTTGATACATTCAGCGTAAAAATGTCTAAAGATTCTATTGATGGTCCGATAGATTATAAGGCAAAGGATTCAATGATATTGGATGTGACGGGGAAAAAACTTTTTTTATACGGTGAAACAGATGTAAAGTATAAAGACATTAATCTTACGGCCCCTGAAATAGTTTTTGATCAGCAGACTAATATTGTAAAAGCGCGGATGAGGCTTGATACTGCCGGTAAAGTGATAGCTCAGGCAAAGCTTGTTCAGGCTGATATTGTTACAGAAAGCGACAGCCTGGAATTTAATTTTAAAACACAGAAGGGCCTTTCGCACAGCAGTTATTTTCAACAGGCCGAACTGTATAATTTTGCGGAAGTGGTAAAAAAGGTAGATGCGCAAACAATATATGCATATAAAGGCCGCTTTACTACCTGTAATTATGATACGCCGCACTTTGCTTTCAGGTCTAAAAGAATAAAATATATAACTAAGAAAGTGGCGGTTACCGGGCCTGTAGGTGTAGAGTTTGAAAACGTTCCTGTATTACCTGTTATATTACCCTTTGGAATGTTCCCGATGAAGCAGGGGAGGCAATCCGGTATTTTGCCGCCGCAATTTACTGTTATAGAAACCCTGGGTGTTGGCCTTGAAGGATTAGGTTACTATAAAGTGATCAGCGATAATTTCGATGTAACTACAAGGGCTGATATTTATTCTTATGGGAGCTGGCGACTGAACATATCGCCAACATACCGGGTGAGGTATAAATATAATGGCTCCCTGAATTTCAGTTATCAAAATATGCATACCGGGTTCAAAGGTGATCCTGATTATAATAAAACAAAGAGCTATTCATTGAACTGGAGCCATAGAACGGATAGCAAGGCACGGCCCGGCGTAAGTTTTTCGGCAAGCGTAAATACTATGTCGAGCTCGTATGCAAAATATAATACCACCAACGCTTATGTAAACCAAACCAATAGCTCAAACTACAGCTATAGTCAGCCGCTTGCTTTTACCAACCAGTTGAGCTCTTCTATTTCGTATCAGAAATCATGGGTAGGCAAACCTTATAATTTATCTGTAAACCTGAACCACTCGCAGAATACATTGAATAAAACGGTTAATCTTAACCTGCCTGATATAAATTTTAATGTAACTACATTATATCCGTTGCAACCAAAAGAAATGGTAGGATCAGGAAAGTGGTACCAGAAATTAGGAATAGGATATACAGGTAGTGTAAGAGGGCAGGCTATGTTTTATGACACTGCTTTTAGCTTCAGGCAACTGATAGATACTTTTCAATACGGGGCGCAGCATAATATACCAATAACACTTGCATTGCCACAGCTTGGTCCTATACAAATATCACCGGGCTTCAGTTACCAGGAAAGATGGTATTCCCAAAAGCTGCATCGGCAATGGGTAGATTCTACCAACACTGTAAGCAAGCAAATTGAAAAAGGCTTTTTTACCGCGCGGGATATTTCAATGTCTGTGTCTTTCAGTACGTCCATGTTTGGAACGCTTACCATGAAAAACAAAGATGCCAAAATACAGGCAATACGGCATACAATGCGGCCACAATTAAGTATAGGGTATAAGCCGGATCTGTCTCAGTCATATTATCGCAATACGCAAATAGACAGTCTGGGGCACCACGCAATGTTGTCGCAATTTGACGGATCAACCTATGGCTCATTTGGTTACGGCAGATCAGGGAGTATCGGGTTTGGTATTGATAACTTTCTTGAAATGAAAGTGAAGAATAAAAGAGATACCGCTACCTCCGGAGATGAACAAACTGAAGATGAAGGCGTGAAAAAAGTAAAAATTATAGACGGGTTTGGTATAACTAGCAGTTATAACCTGCTTGCAGATTCATTTAACCTTTCCAATTTTAACATCTACGCCAGAAGCACGTTGTTTGAAAAAATAAACATTACTGCAAGCGCAAATATTGATCCTTACCAAACAGACCGGTATGGATACAGGGTGAATAAATATGCATGGTCAGGAGAAAAATTTTCTTTAGGAAGAATTACAACTGGAAGTCTTGCTGTATCTACCAGTTTTAAAAGCAAACCTAAAGACGATAAGAAGGATAAAAAAGTGGAGGATCAATACGATAACTACGATAATCTGACTGCAGATGAAATGCAGTCGCAGATGGATTATATAAGAAGAAATCCTTCTGAATTTGTCGATTTTAATATTCCCTGGTCGGTAAATGTTTCATACTCGCTGAGCTTTAGTAAAACATTACAAACAGACTCGCTGAGCTATACATACAAAACCAATTTTTCATCCAGTCTTCAGTTCAACGGAGATTTTAGCCTTACCGAAAAATGGAAGATGGGTGCAAACGGATATTTTGATTTCCGTACATTAAAAATACCATCATTCAGTATGTATATCACCCGGGAGATGCATTGCTGGCAGATGTCTATAAACGTTACCCCATTCGGGCCATGGCGTTCTTTCAATATATCCATCTTTCCCAAATCAGGCATGCTGCGCGACCTGAAAATAAACCGGACCAGAACGTTCAGGAATTATTAGGAGGATATTTTATATTTTTTACAATCGGTTATAACATAAGTATTATTTTGTTTTATTAAATTAACCTAACCGGGAATACATAATATATGAAAAGGAAAATTTTTATCAGGAATGTTGGATTGGCTGCCGCATCTGTTACTCTTGGAAAAACATTTGCAGCACCGGCACTGAATACCGTGAAAAATTCTTTACCCGCGTGGAAAGGATTTAACCTTCTTGATTTTTTTGCTCCCTTACCTGCCAGTAATAAAAACCTAACAACAGAAGAGCATTTTAAATGGATGCATGACTGGGGTTTTGATTTTGTTCGCATACCGATTGCTTATCCTTATTACCTGGATATAGACAGAACAAAAAATATTACACCCGGTGATGTATATAAGATAAGCAATGAAGCTGTAGATAGAATTGGTGCATTGGTGATGCTGGCACATAAATATTCAATGCATGTAAGTCTTAATCTTCATCGTGCGCCAGGTTATTGCATTAATGCAGGATTTTATGAGCCTTATAATCTGTGGAAAGATGATGAAGCTCAGGAGGCTTTTTGTTTTCACTGGAATATGTGGGCGAAAAAGTTTAAGCATGTATCCAGTAAAAAAATAAGTTTTGATCTTGTAAATGAACCTGCAATGCGTGAAGATATGAACGATCAGCATTCCAGATCATCCGCTGTGCCCGGTGATGTATATCGTAAAGTGGCTATGCGGGCTTCTGAAGCTATACGTAAAGAAAATCCGGATCATCTTGTAATAGCGGATGGGAACCAGGTAGGTACAAAACCGATACCTGAAATTATTGATCTTAATATAGCGCAGAGCTGCAGAGGATACTATCCAGGAGCGATTTCTCACTACAAAGCGCCCTGGGCAAATAAAGATATTGATAATCTGCCAGAACCGAAGTGGCCCGGGCAGGTAGGCAATCAATACCTGAGCAGGCAAATGCTGGAAAGTTTTTATAAACCATGGACAGACATAATGCAGCAAGGAGTGGGAATACACTGTGGTGAATGTGGTTGCTGGAATAAAACGCCGCATGAGGTTTTTCTTGCATGGTTTGGCGATGTATTGGATATATTAGCTCATGCAGGAATCGGGTATGCACTCTGGAATTTCATCGGTGATTTTGGTATTATTGATTCACGCAGGGAAGATGTGGAGTATAAAGATTGGTACGGGCACAAGCTGGATAAAAAATTACTCGATCTTCTGCAAAAAAAATAAAACCATATCATTTTTGCCTGCTGATTTATAGTAACAGCAATGGCAGTGAATCAGTTAAAAATTTTAAGAAAAAAAGATAGGTTTATACAATTCTTCCCGGAAATTTCCAACGAAATTATGCATTCAGCCTGCAGCCTGCTTTGTTGCAGGAACTCCGGTATACACACCCTCTTCGGTAATATTTTTTACAACAATACCCCCCATACCTATTGTAACATTATCACGCACCGTTATTCCTTGTTTAACCGCAGCGTTAGTGCCAAAGTAAACACATTCGCCAATTAAGCAACTTCCACTTATGTTTACTGCCGGGGCAGTAGTAAAGTAATCACCTAATATGCAATCATGTCCTATAGTGGTAGCAGCATTTAAATGAATATGCTTTCCCATTTTAACATTACATGAAATGATCGAACCGGCCATAATGATGCATCCTTCATCAATATCTACCCACTTATATATTATTACGCTTGGATGAATTATACTTGTATATTTAGTATCCGGAGGTAATTTTTCTACAAATTTTTTGCGAACCTGAGGATTGCCGATGGCAACTACAACATTGTGGGTGGATGGATTAAAATTAGATAATGGTATTACATTAATCCCCATAATTCGCGTTTCCCTGATATGATCATCACTTTGCATAAAACAAATATGATCTTCAGCATTAATTCCTTTAGGAGCAAGCTCATCCAGAATATAACTAAATACTTCTCTTCCTAAACCACCCGCACCCGCAATGCAAATCTTTTTTTCAAGGCTAATCATACATCTTATTTATCAAACAGTCTTTATTTAATTTTAAAAAATAAAATCCTTGCTTTAATTATCATAATTCGCGCAAAGATATGTGAGTTTATTTTGCTCAAAAATTTTTGAGGCAATCAGTGCTGTATAAACACGTTTTTTTAATTGTTAATAACAATTTTTTTCCACGAATTTCTAACAAATTAAATATATAGTTGTTAATTGTAATTTATTTGTTAATAAATCTATATAGATATTTATTTTGTCTTTAGTTCAATATTGATTACCTGCTGGTGTCGTATAATTGTTACAGGTATGCGCCCAGTCCGGTTTAAGGTTTGATAAATATCCATCAGTTGTTTTACATCAATGATGATTTTACTATCAGCGGTTCGGATCACATCTTTATCCTGTAAACCTGAATGTGAGAGTAAAGTATTATTTCCCGCAGATAAAATAATCACGCCGGTTTCATCCGGAAGTCCATAAGCGGAGCGGTCGCCCAATCCGTCTACAGATTTGATTGTGCCTCCTAAAAATTTAACAGCAACAGATTTGTCTGAAAGCCCTGCACCGGTTATGAGCACCGGTATCTGTGGTTGTTGCGCTATTTTTTTGAGAGCGGCTTTCTGTACACCAAATGCATTCATCTCAAAATTTTTAAAGCCAATTTTTAACGCAGGAGAACCTGCTGCTACAGTATAATCGCCCTTAGCCGGATTTATAAACAGCGGATCGCCTGCTATGCTGTTTTTATCTGTTCCTGCTGATTGTGCATTATGCAGCGCTGCGGTATCAGGAAATAAATTGTAGTCCACTTTATTACCCCAGTAGCTCACTTGTATCGGCGCGTATTTTTTCATCACGATATTTCTTTCAAACACATCACTACTGTTTTTAAACCAAACATGCGGATGAAAAGAATTGTTTATCATAATATTGTTCTCAACTACGCGGTAAAAACCTTCTCTCAGTTTCAAGCCTCCGTTTAAACAAAGATTATTATAAATATGATAGTTGGAAGAACCATCATCAAGATCAATATCCCATCCATGGTCGCAGCGGAACCTGTTGTTGCGAATGATGGTTTGCTTTTGAGCATCAAGTAAAATCAGCTCAGGATGTGCTGCAGCCAGGCTATCCATATACTTCCTGTCCGGTGCCCAATACCTGTCGCGGCCCCAAGAGTTGAATGAGCCATGATCTCCGGTTTCTCTCACTGTATTAAATACATCGTTGAACTCAATGATATGGCCACCGAATGCGCCATCACCAATATTAATTCCAGCCCTGGAAGTTTGATAAATACTGTTATGACTAACCGTAATTTCTGCTGCTACCTGTATCTGCACGCCGGTTGCCTGCTTTTCAATATCGCCCAGGTCATGAAAAAGGTTATCCGTAACAATACATTGCTGCGGAAAATTATTCATTTGCGGTCCTGGTGTTTTATCGAGTAAGTTATACAGAACAAAATTTTCATAACCAAAAGAAGGAGAGCGTACTGCTTTTGTATCGCCTATGAAACAAACGGCATTTGCCCCTGTATTGTAGATATGACAACCGGTGATGGTGTCATATTTATTATAATTACTTATCATTATGGCGTTGCCGCCAACACCTTCAAAAACGCAGTCAGAAATTTTGCAATGTTCAGCTCCATCCATTAATATAACGCCGCCCCTGTATATAGTCCAGTCGCTGCGTAGCAGCGGTTCCCTGGTATCCATAAAGCTTCTTTCATTGTGCGTGAAATGAATACCTGAGATGCTGATGTTTTTTAAAGGCTTTGTTTCAGTTCCTGTTAGTTCAATACTGTTTTTTAATTGAGCAACTACGATTGTTGCTTTTGTGATATCAACTGTTTTGGGTGGATAATAATACAGCAGGTTATTGCTTTTGTCGAGCCACCATTCACCCGGTGCATCCAACTCTTCAAAAATATTTTCAACAAAACGGTATTGTTCATGCATTTTATCAGGGCGGTTATTCTGCCATCCACCTTCCATCTGCAAATTTCCTGCACTATCAGCTCCGGTTATACGATAATGAAATCCACCCCATTCATGTGCATGCAAAGCGTGTATATAACCGCCAGCCGTGTTTTTCCATTTCTTTACCTTTTCCGGTGCAATGGCATCGGCAGCAGTACCGTGAAATACTCTTGCAGATGAATCATAATTTGGATAACGCGCAAGTGGCTGAAGTATATTATTTACATATAATCTTTCAAACGCTATACCAGCGGGCACTTCAGTTACATATATTCCATTTTTCCAACGCTTCCATTTTAGGCTAAGTGGTTTGCCAGCGCTGATAGTTACAGCTTCATCTTTATAATTCATTATTTGCAAAGCAGCGGCTTTACATTCTTCTGCGGTTATTGTTATGGTATTCCCGATATGATAAACGCCCCCGCGCATATTAATGGTAATATTTTTGCCGGTATGCAAATACGCATTTTCAATGGCATGTTGCAATGTTTTAAAGGGACTGTTTATTGTTCCTTTATTTTTATCATTTCCATCAGGAGCCAGGTATAATTGTGTTTGTGCGCAACTTATTTTTATTGCTATGAATAAAAATGCTGCGCAGATTGTAATGTATTTCATTATAACAAAATCCTGGGTTATAGAGAGATAAAAACGAAGTTAGTATATTACAGTAGTTAAACAAGTCAACAACTTTTTCATGTATCTTATAAAAAGAGGTTACTTTACATTTTTAAGCCTGCCTCTTTTTAAATCCTTAGAAAAATGATAATTAATTTGGTATTCTTGTTACTGTGGCTACATAGTTTTTAGAAGTTGAAAGTGAGTATTGAGCATAGCGCAGATAATCATCAGAAACATTTATGTTTTCCCAATAAACAGTTTCCGGAACCGTATAATTAACAATAAGAGTAAGCCTTGATTTATCTGAATTTGTAAACTCCCAATTAGTAGTATATTGAACTCCCTGATAATAATATAAACCTGTTTTGTCTGTATTAAATTTTAAAGAATCAGAGTCGCGGTTATCTGTGTTTGCCAACCCGCCTCTTTTATAATAATACTGTGTAGGATTATCCCCGTTATTTAGCCTTAATTCATCTACCTTCCATGTTTCTGCAGTTAATAGTTCCTCCACTGATTTTGTTGGTGTGTTAGTGGTGTCATCTTTTTTACAGGAAGAAGTAAAAAAAATGCTTAGGCACAGAAGGAGCAATAGGTTTTTTTTCATATTTTAATTTCAAAAATAAAAAATATTTTTCATTGTATTTTTAAGTGACCATAAATGTTATTTGCCATTTAATTTCACATCATCAATATAAAATACCGCTTTCTGTACTTTTTCATCTGCACCCGGTAAAGGAGGTTCAGGTATTTCATTGGGTGTTGTTCGCGTTGGAAAATTTCTGTATGGCCCTGTGCGAAAAGAAATGCGTTCCACTGATTTGACAGCTTCTGCTAAAGCAAGATTTGCAGCTATCTTATTCCCGTCAATATATACGTTGTAACTACCGTTAAGTGATGCATTGATGACAAGATGAATATCATACCATTGGCCGGGACGATATTGTTGAACAACTTTTGTATCACTGCCATTGGTAATGGTTATCTCTTTGTTGGCGTTGAAGTTTACGGATACCGGTCTGTTGCCAAACTGATCGGTAATATCAATAGATAATTCTCCGTTGCTATTTTGATCTGCGTATAAACGAAACTGTAAATCGGCGTGTTGTGTTTCTTTAAATACTCTTATGGCTCTTGCATAGTCGTACGGATCTTCGTCGCTAAGCTTTAAACTATTATTACCCTTTCCCGGAAAATCAGCAATAGAAACGGGCGCCCATTCAGGAGAATAGATGTTCCAGTCTTTTACAGATCCGCCTGGAAATAATGAATTGAAATTGTCATTAACCGGTTCAGCTACTTTATATGTAACAGGAATTTGTATGCGGCTTATCCACATATCTTCTTTATTCATGCTATATGCAAGCCACATATCGTTTCCCGGCGGGTTACCTTCCCCTTCCGGAATGCCGCGCATATAACAGGGTCCAAAATCTTTCCATCTTCCGTAAAATCTCCTTGGCGGTACTTCACCCTGAACGAGCAGCATATCATCAAAGATCACCCCATCATTGCCGGAAACGATAATAAGCGGGTAACGATATTCGGAAGATTCAATCGGATTATAGCACATTGCGTACCGCCCGTCTTCCGTTCGCTGTCCCCAGTTTTTGCCGCCGCTCATAATAAGCGTTGGTACTTTTACCGGTGCAAATGTTTTGCCTTCATCATCTGATAATGCGGCTTTAGATTTCTTCCAAAGCATTACAACTTTGCCATCTTTTCTGTGGAAATAAGAAAGCGCTGACAGATGATCATCGTTCCTGTTTTCAGCATACAGTGTATCACCGTCATCATCTTCGTCGCGCCATTGCAATGTTTTTAACCTGTCTTTCAGTAATGCATTACAGGCAGATACAAAGCCGGTATCTTTGGCAGAAGTGAAAAAAGGAAAAGCAGTATTGCTTTCATTCCATTGCGAATGACTTTCGTATTTTATAAAAAATATATCACTGAATTTTCCATCTTTATAAACTTCTCTTACCACACGCCCGATACCACCCTCCTGGAAAGGATCTTCTGTATGCCCGTAAAAAGCAAGCGTGAGTAAACGGCCGTTAGGTGCAACATAAAACCCCATGCGCTGGTGCATCATATAACCATTATATCCTTCCGGAATTTTTACACCTGCAGGCGCTGTATAAGGTGGAAAAATGATTTGCGGCGTATTCCAGGTTCTGCCATCAGTAGAAGTAGCTATTAATGTTTGTCCCGGCGCAATATGCTCATCAACCGGATTGCTGAGGTATTGATAAAAAAAAATTCCATTCCAGTATGCAAGATTAGGTGCATGATTATATGTCCATCCTGAATCAGTAGCAATTTTGGTATGCTTTCTGTTGGCACGCATTACCTGTATGCTCTCTGTACCAATAGCATACCGCAATCTTCCTTCATGTACGGAGGGATCAATAGTAACACCGCCTGCATAGCGCACAGGCTCAGCTTTAGTTCCTGTTTGTGCCTGCAATAATGAAGCTGCTGACAGCAGCATTATCATACAATATAGTTTTTTTATTGAAATGGAAAATAGCCTCATAATATGCTTTTAAAAAAACGATAATATTAAAGAAGAGACGGGGAACAAATATAAATACTATAAAAAGTGCAATGCAAAAATGCAGGCTCTTTTAGTTACAGAGATTTCCTGTTTTAATGGCAGGAGACCCTTCCGGGCCATCCTTTTTTGCCAGCCGCCATATTATACAGATATTGCATTATTATTCAATTGAATAAAGTTGTTTACGATGAAATACCTGCCGTTAAATCCAGAGATATTTATTACCAACAGAAAGCGGTTTGTGGCAAAAATGGAGAAAAATGCCATTGCTATATTCAACAGTAATGATGAGCTGCCAACGAATGGAGACGCGCTTTATCCTTTTAAACAAAATTCCGACCTGTACTGGCTTACCGGAATTATGCAGGAAGATTCTATGCTGATCTTATTTCCTGATAATCCGGATAAAAAATACAGAGAGGTATTAGTGCTGGTGCGCCCTAATGAGCTGAAAGAAAAATGGGATGGCAAAAGATTGAGGGCAAAAGAAGCGCAGGAAATATCAGGCATTTCAACAATTATATGGCTTGACGCTTTGGAAGGATTTCTTCAACCACTTATCCATCTTGCTGATGCCATATATCTTAATACAAATGAAAATGACCGCAAAGCGAACAAAGTAGCGGTTAGAGATTATCGTTATGCTAAAGAAATGCGCCGGCAATACCCCCTCCATAAATATATGCGCAGCGCTAAAATTTTAAAAGAACTGCGTGCAATAAAAACACCACTTGAAATTGAGGTGATGCAAAAGGCTATGGATATTACGGAAAAAGCATTCCGCAGACTGCTTTCTTTTATCCGGCCTGGTGTGATGGAGTATGAAATTGAAGCTGAAATATTACATGAATTTCTGATTAACAGGGCAACCGGCCCGGCTTATGGTTCTATTATTGCCAGTGGCGACAGGGCAAGAACGCTGCATTATGTATCCAATAACGAAGAATGTAAAGCCGGAGAGCTGATACTAATGGATTTTGGCGCAGAATACGGCGGTTATTGCGCTGATCTTACACGCACCGTTCCGGTAAGCGGAAAATTTACAAAGCGGCAGAAGGAGGTATACAATGCCTGCCTGCATTTGCATAAATATGCTGCATCAATCCTTAAACCTGGTATTTCAATTCTTGCATATACTGACAAAGTAGGGGAGGAGGCAACAAAACAATTTATTAAAATTGGTTTATTAAAAAAATCGGATGTGAAAAATGAAGACAGGGATAACAAGGCTTATCGTAAGTATCTGTATCATGGTATTTCACATCATCTTGGTATAGATGTACATGATCTGGGCACAAGAACAGAACCTATAAAAGAAGGAATGGTATTTACTGTTGAGCCTGGTATTTATATTGAAGAAGAACATATGGGTATCCGTATTGAAAATAATTTCTGGGTCACAAAGCACGGCAATAAAGATCTGATGAAGAAAATTCCTGTCACTGTTGATGAAATAGAAACTTTGATGAAACGTTAATTAGCGCAGTATATTTTTTAAACTACTACTACAGATGAAACATATTCCCAACCTCTTTACATTGTTTAACCTGGCGTTTGGCTGCATGGCTATTATCAGCGTACTACAAACCGGGGTAGTATTATTCAATACAGAAGAAGGATCGCAGATGCTGAGCATGCCGGAGCAGATATTTATGGCATCTTTATTTATTGGTTTGGCAGGCGTGGTAGATTTTTTAGATGGTTTTGTGGCGCGGCTGTTAAACGTTACTTCTGAAATGGGCAAACAATTAGATTCCCTTAGCGATGTGGTAAGCTTTGGCGTAGCGCCCGGAATGATCATTTACCAGTTTTTACGACTCTCTATAGCAAGAGAAGAAGACGGGCTTAATGCTTCTGTAATATGGGTGTTGCCTGCATTACTGATACCGATGGCTGCTGCATGGCGACTGGCGAAGTTTAATTTAGATGAAACCCAAGCCTATCATTTCAGGGGTGTGCCTACGCCAGCAGTTGGTTTATTGATAGCGTCTTTTCCGCTGATATTCTGGCATAACAGTACAGACATTGTAATTAACCTGCTTTTAAATAAGTGGTTGTGGTATGGCATAGTTATTTTGCTCAGTTACCTGATGGTTTCCAATATTCCCATTATGAGCCTCAAATTCAAAGATTATTCTTTCAAAAATAACAGCGCAAAATGGTTGCTGCTGGCAATAGCTGTAGTATTGGTAATTTTATTCAAATGGCTGGCAGTTCCGTTTATTTTTATAGCCTACATTCTGCTATCTTTGCCGCTTAAAAATAAAACAGCATCATGACATACGCGGTTAATATTAACGTAATGCCCTTAAAAGAACTACTTGATCCACAGGGTAAAGCCGTAATGAGCGGGTTAAGCAATTTAGGTTTAAAAGGCGTTGAAGATGTACGTATCGGCAAGCATATTACACTGCAGGTTGAAGCCGCTTCTGAAGAAGAAGCTAAAAAGATAGCAGAAGAAGCTTCGCAAAAATTACTGGCCAACCAGGTAATGGAATATTTTGAAATAACGGTGAACTGACCTGGTAATGCTTTATATTGTTCCTACACCCATTGGCAACCTGGCCGATTTTACCTTCAGGGCGGTAGAAACCTTAAAGAAGGTTGAGCTTATACTTGCAGAAGATACGAGAACCTCCTCGCTGCTGCTTAAGCATTATAATATTCAGAAGCCGGTTACACCTTATCACCAGCATAATGAACATAAAATTGTATCTCACCTTGCTGATCAGTTGCAGGCAGGAAAAACAATGGCATTGCTCACCGATGCCGGCACTCCGGGCATTTCTGATCCTGCTTTTTTACTGGTAAGGGAATGTGTAAAAAGAAATATTAAGGTAGAATGTTTACCCGGCGCTACGGCTTTTGTTCCTGCATTGGTAAACAGTGGATTGCCTATTAACCGTTTTTGTTTTGAAGGTTTTTTGCCGTTAAAGAAGGGACGTCAGACTTTGTTTAAGAAACTCGCTGAAGAGGAACGCACTATTGTATTTTATGAATCGCCTATGCGGCTGGTAAAAACATTAGAGGAATGTATTCAGTATTTTGGCGCGGAACGTCAATGCTGCGTAAGCAGGGAGCTTACCAAAATGTTTGAAGAAAACAAACGCGGAACCTTGCGCGAAGTTTGTGATCACTTTATTGCCAAAAGCGTAAAGGGAGAGATTGTGGTGGTTATTGAGGGTGTATTGTGAGTATATAAGTTTTCCCGGGGATCTCGGGACAGAGATTGCATTACTGCGAAACAGGTTGAAGTTTTAAGTTTGTTTCGGCGGCTCTCAAAGATGTTGCAAGGGTACGGAATTTATAGGTTTATGCATACTTTTATACCTTCCCAATGGTACTGTATCTTATTTAAATATTTACCTCTATGCTTAAATACTCCCTGGTTTTACCGCTGCTTTTTTTATCATTCTTCTCTTTTTCTCAAAAAAAAGCATCACAAATTGATAAAAGACTGGACGGACTGGAAACAGAGCTTGAAAAATTGCTTAAAGACTGGAACGCTGCCGGCTTTGCTGTTGCTATAGTAGAAAAAAATAAAACCATTTACAGCAAAGGTTTCGGCTATCGGGATATTGAAAAAAAGTTACCCGTCACGCCTAATACTTTATTTGCTATAGGCTCATGCACCAAGGCGTTTACCGCATCGTTATTGGGATTGCTTCGCAAGGAAGGGAAAATTGAATTTGATAAACCTGTAAGAACATATTTGCCTGAACTGAAGTTTTATAATGATGTGATGGATAATTCTATTACTGCCCGCGATATGATGTGTCACAGGACCGGGTTGCCGCGCCATGATTTTTCCTGGTATTTGTTTCCAACAACCAGAGACAGTTCCATATATAATATCCGCTATTTTCAGCCTACTGCTTCAGTGAGGGAAATATGGCAGTATAATAATTTTATGTTCGCTGCACAGGGCGTTTTGGCTGAAAAACTATATGGCAAAAAATGGGAGCAACTTATAAAAGAAAAGTTTTTCGATTCGCTTGATATGAAAAACGCTACATGCTATATAGATGAATTAAGAAAAAATGAAGATGCTGCAAAAGGGTACGGATTATTTAAAGACAGCATCATCAGGGAAATGGATTATTATGATGTTGGAGGAATGGGCCCGGCAGGAAGTATAAACAGTAGTGTAAATGAAATGGCCAATTGGGTAAAAACCTGGATAAATAAAGGCGAATATAACGGCAGAAAGGTGCTGCCTGAAAATTATATTACTGACGCTATCAGCTCTCAGGTAAGTATTTCCGGCGCTTTGCCAACCGCTGAAAACCCCGATATACATTTTGCTACTTACGGTCTTGGCTGGTTTTTACAATCCTACCGGGGCCATTATTGTGTTTCGCACGGCGGAAATATTGACGGGTTCAGCGCTGTTACCAGTTTTTATCCTTCGGATAGTATTGGCATTATTGTTTTGATCAATCAAAACGCGTCTCCGGTTCCTTCGCTTGTGCAAAAAATTGTGGCTGACAGGATGCTGAAACTTCCGCGCAAAGACTGGAATGCGCTCAGGCTGAAAGATAAAGCTAAAAACCAGGAGAGCCAGAAGGAGGAAGATAAAATAAAATCAAAGGCTAACATTACATACGCGCCGCCAACGCATAAAACAAAAGATTACGAAGGATTGTATTCATATAATGGATATGGTACGATTGATATCGTTTCTAAAAATGATTCTCTTTTTATTTTGCTCAAAAACAAAACCTACTGGTTAAAACATTCTACTTACGATGTGTTTTATTTGTATGATGCAGATAAACGTTATGGAATTGATACCAGTGATCAAAGTAATTTTGCCGTACAGTTTGTAATAAATAAGCTCGGTGAAATTGAAGCGCTTGAAACGGAACTGCAATTCGGGCTTCCGGCTTTTGTATTTAAAAAAGTGCCTAAACCTTTGCCTGTAGCCGCAGAAACACTGAAGAAGTATGAAGGAGAATATGTATTGGGAGGAATGACTGCAAAAGTGTATGTAAAAAATAATTCGGTATTATATGTATTCGTGCCGGGGCAACCGGAATACGAAACAGTACCTGTAGGTAATGAGGAATTTAAATTGAAAATACTGTCAGGGTATAGTGTTAAGTTCCTGCTGAATGATAAAGGAGAAGTTGAAGCGATGAATTTTATTCAACCCAATGGAACATTCAGGGCAACGAAGAAGAAATAAAAAATACTCAGTAAAAAGAATATGAATATCACAATAAGACCTGCGTTAAAAGAAGATTGCCCGGCATTATTAGAACTGGTTAAAGAGCTTGCATTATATGAGCGTGCTCCGCAGGAAGTAACGGTAACGATGCAGCATTTTGAAGAAAGCGGCTTTGGAAAAAATCCTGTGTGGTGGGCTTTTGTTGCTGAGGTTGATAATGTGGTTGTGGGATTTGCTTTGTATTATATCAGGTATTCAACATGGAAGGGACAGGCAATGTATCTTGAAGATATTTTAGTAACCAATGCCATGCGTGGAAAAGGCATAGGCAATCTGCTTTTTGAAAGATTATTTGAGGAAGCCCGGCAAAAGGGATTTAATCGTATAGCCTGGCAGGTGCTGGAGTGGAATGAACCTGCTATTAATTTCTATAAAAAATACAATGCTGCTTTTGATGGAGAGTGGATAAATTGTACCGTAGATATTGCCAGGTAAAGCCAACTATACTTTCACCATAACGTATATAAACTTTATAAGAGGTTGTTAATACGTGCAGTGATTTTTTATATGAGCATCATATTTGATATTTTTAATAAAATCTTATTCAATGTTGAGAGTAGCCAGTAAAAAGATATTATGCTTTGTTGTGCTTTTGCTTTTTATATCCGGCATTTTTGTTTCGTGTAAAAAAGATGATGGTGCAGGTATCGAAAATTTAGCAAAAGACTCAGCCTGGTTATATACGCAGGAGTTATACCTGTGGAATCAAAATCTTCCTTCAAATTTTAATGCGCGGAGCTATAACGATCCCAATGCTGTAATGGTTGCGCTCAGGGCATATAGTACGGAGCCCGGTTTTACCGGTCCTGTTGACAGGTGGAGTTTTGCAGCAACTAAAAAAGAATGGGATGATATAAGCTCAGGAATAAGCGGTGATTTTGGGCTTGGTATTTTCTTTAACGATGTAAACGATCTGCGTGTATCGTATGTTGAACCTGCTTCGCCGGCAGGAAATGCGGGTATAAAAAGGAGCTGGAGATTTACTTCCATTAATGGCAATACTACTATTGACACAACTTCATCAAATATAAACCGCATAGCCAACGCTATACAAAATAGCAATACAGGAACTTTTAGTTTCCATCGTCCTGACAATACCGATACTACTATAACGCTAACGGCTGCAACATACAAGGAAGAGCCTATTCTGCTGGATAGTATATACAATGTTGGCGGAAACAAAGTAGGCTATCTGGTGTATAATTCTTTTCTGGGCAGTGTGTCAAACATAAAAAGCAGGTTGAATACTTTGTTCAATAAATTCAGCAGTGCAGGTATAACGGATATGATCGTTGATCTTCGGTACAATGGCGGCGGCTACGTAGAGTTGCAAAATGAACTGGCAAATTATCTCGTTCCTTCTTCGGGTAACAGCGGCGTAATGCTGAAGGAACAATTTAACGCTAAGTATAGCAGTGTATATGATACTACTATAAATTACGTAAAGAAGGGGAGCTTGAATCTGTCCCGTATCTTCTTTATTACAACAAAAAATACGGCATCAGCAAGTGAATTATTGATAAACAGCCTGAAACCATATATGGATGTTAAGCTCGTTGGTCGTGCTTCTCATGGTAAGCCTGTCGGCTTCTTTCCTTTATCTGCGGGCAACTGGTATGTATTTCCTGTATCGTTCAGGAGCGTAAATAAAAATGGTGAAGGAAATTATTTTAACGGATTACAGCCTGATGCTGCGGTGAGTGACGGATTGGAAAACAACTGGGGTGATGTGGACGAAAACTGTCTCGCCAGCGCATTACATTATATCAGTTCCGGATCGTTTTCAAGAATTTCAGGCCGTGAGCAGAAGGATATGCTTATAGAACCGGGGAATGTAAAATTAGGCTCAAGTAAATTCAGGGGTGCGGTTGATAAGAGGCTGCTGGAAAAATGATGTTTGGATAAAAGGGGTGGCACCTGTGGCTTCCGGATCATTGCCTTTGTGAAACTTTGTGTAAGCCTTTGTGGTTCTTTGTGTAAAAAAATTACAGCTATCCCGCTGGAATAATTTAAAATACTCCCAAATCATAATTTGCAATTTTCATCTGAAAACATATCTTCATCTTTTCTTCATAATCACTAATTACAATGACCGCAAAAAAGATCCTGCTATCCCTGGGGGTTACTGTTCTGTTGTGTAGTAACAGTTACGCCCAAACGAACGATTTTATCAACATTGATCTCACCAGTTTAAATGCTTTCAGCACTTCCGGACCTAACTGGACAACCGCTTCCAATGCAGAAGCCGATATTAATAAGGAAAGTTACATGAAAGCTTTGCCCGGCACAGGCGCAATTGTAAATATTGTATCAGCTAAAAACAAATCTCATCTTATAACCAAAGAAGAATTTGGCGATGTTGAACTTGAACTGGATTTTATGATGGCAAAACAATCCAACTCCGGAATTTACCTGCAAGGCAGGTATGAAGTGCAATTGTTTGATAGCTGGCAAAAACTCCGCCCAACTTATGTTGACTGCGGCGGCATATACCAGCGCTGGGATGATAACAGGGCAGGAGAGAAGGGATATGAAGGTATAGCGCCATTTACCAATGTTGCAAGGGCGCCGGGATTGTGGCAGCACATTAAAATAAAATTCAGGGCACCGCGGTTTGACGATAAAGGCGTGAAGATTGAAAACGCACGCTTTGAAGAAATTTATCTTAACGGTGTATTGGTGCAGCAACAGGCAGAAGTTACAGGACCAACACGTTCTTCTGCATTTGCTGATGAAAAACCAATGGGCCCTGTAATGATACAGGGCGACCATGGTAATATAGCATTTCGCAATATCAGGTACAAAAGGTTTCAATCAACCAATACAGCGGCGCAAACTAATAATACGAAAGGGCGAAGAAGAGATTTGCCCACACCAATTATTGTTAATGCCGGTACGCGCCCCTATCTGCTGCGCAGTTTTCTCAACTACAAAAATAAAATGCTTACACATGGTATATCTGTGGCAAATCCTAATCAGGTAAATTATTCTTATGATATGAAAACCGGAGGATTGTTCCAGGTGTGGAGAGGGCAATTTGCTGACGCCACTGATCTTTGGTATGAACGCGGTGAACCTTACCAGCGCATTGTTCCTTTGGGAAGTGTAATCGTATTGTCTGATGCGCCTGCTATTACCACGCTCAATGATTTTCAAACTACTGCCTGGCCGGATTCTGTTGCATTTGACGATATGCATAACAAAGGCTATACACTTGATGAAAATCGTTATCCAACTTTTAAATATGAGTTGAATAATATAGCTGTAACAGATAAAGTATCTGTGCCTGATGCCTCTGGCATAACAAGAACAATAACTGTTGCCGCGCCAGTTTCAAATTTGTATTGCAGGGTCATCAGCGCCAAACAAATAGATAAAGTGAGTAAAGAAATATTTGTGATAGATGATAAATCTTACTACATCAGCATCAGTGAAAAATTAAAACCTGTAATACGGCAGATAGGCGGCTTACAGGAATTGCTTATTCCTGTAACATCTGCAGACCCTGTAACCTATTCTATTACCTGGTAATTTTATTAAGATGATAATCAAATATTCAAGCATACATATTTCTATAAAAAGCATTTTCTGTTTCCTGCTTATTTCCATAAGCCTTACTATTAAAGCGCAGGACAAAACAGATACTGTTCATGTTCAGAAAGAAGAAGATTTTTATGATATCGTTACTGTTCCCATTCCTGATGATATTATTCTTGAAGTGGGTGGTATGACTTTTTTACCCAATGATGCGCTGGCCGTTTCAACGCGCAGGGGAGAAGTTTGGATTATTACCAACCCGTACATGAAAGATGGATTAAAGCCTCAGTATAAATTGTTTGCACAAGGCATGCATGAAGTGCTGGGGTTAAATTATATAAACGGGGATATCTATGCAGTGCAGCGCGCAGAACTTACCCGCCTCCGCGATCATGATGGCGATGGTGAGGCAGATGAATATGAAACCGTATATACATGGCCGTTAGCCGGCAATTACCATGAATTTTCTTATGGCCCTGTTTTGGATAAACAGGGAAATATGATCATTACTTTAAATCTTGGATGGGTATATGATCATGGAGAAAGTTTATCTAAATGGCATGGCTGGATGATCAAAATATCACCAGACGGTAAAATGAGGCCTTTTGCCGCAGGCATGCGTTCTCCAGCAGGGTTTGCGCTGAATGATAAAGGCGATATTTTTTATTCGGAAAACCAGGGAGACTGGGTGGGCTCCGGCAGCATTACGCATGTAGCTGAAGGAGATTTTGTTGGTAATCCTGCAAGCCTTGTATGGTCGGGATTGCCGGAATCGAATGTAAAGTTGAAGAAATCAGACATACCTGATACAAACGAACCTAAATATGATGTGGCAAAAAGAGTTCCCGGATTAAAGCCTCCTTCTGTCTGGTTTCCGCATACTATCCTCGGTATTTCCACATCCGGTATTATCAGCTATGAAAGCCAGGGAAAGATGGGACCTTTTGAAGGACAACTTTTTGTGGGCGACCAGGGCCAAAGCAAGATCATGCGTGTATATCTTGAAAAAATAAAAGGGGTATATCAGGGTGCGGTATTTCCATTTCGCGAGGGATTTTCATCAGGCATTCTGCGCCTTAACTGGGGCTCTGACGGAAGTATGTTTGTTGGTATGACTTCCCGCGGCTGGGGCTCTACCGGAAGAGACCTGTATGGTTTGCAACGCATGGTTTGGAATGGTAAAACACCTTTTGAAATGAAAACAATTGAAGCAAGACCGGATGGTTTCGAAATATCTTTTACGCAACCTGTAGATGTAAAATCTGCTAAAGATGTAGCTTCTTACGCGATCGGAAACTTTACCTATCAATATCATCATAACTATGGCAGCCCTGTAATCAACCAGGGAAGTTGCCCTGTTAAGGCTATTGAAGTATCACCGGATCGTTTAAAGGTGAGACTTGTGGTAGATAGTCTTAAGTTAGGTTATATCCATGAAATAAAAACAGAAGGTATTGTATCTGCCGATAAAAATACATTATTGCATCATGTAGGTTATTACACACTTAATCAAATTCCTGATGGTGATAAGCTTGTTATTACTGATGATAATAAAGTGAAGACAGTTATGCAGCATGATCATATGGCAATGGCAGGTAAGAAAACCAATGCGGATTCAATAAAAAAAGTAGCTGCAGCAGCCACAGGAAAGCATGTAATTAAACAACCTGCCGCATGGAAAAACGGAGCTGAACGCACTGTGAAATTAGGCACTGTACCCGGCTTAAAATATGATTTGGAAACAATTACAGTTAAAGCTAACGCAAAAGTAAAGCTGGTATTTAATAACAATGATGATATGCTGCACAATATAGTTATCACAAAACCCGGCGCTGCAGATAAAGTTGGTGAAGCGGCCATGAAGCTTGGATTGAACGGGGAAAAAGCATGGTATGTGCCCGATTTACCGGATGTATTGTTTCATACAAAATTATTAGGGCCATCAGAAACCGAAACGATATTTTTTACGGCACCGGATAAGCCGGGAAAATATCCTTTTGTATGTACTTATCCGGGACATTATTTAATGATGCGGGGAGTATTGATAGTGACGAAATAATAATGCTGTGAAACTATTAAACTTCAACACTGGATTGCCAGGCAACAAACAGTGGAAATAAGATGAAATTCATTGTTAAAACTTCTGCTATTTATGAGTGTAGTTTAGAAAGGGCGTTTAAAACCCCGATGTTGTGCGATATTTCTAAAGTTCATACAGGATACGGGATTATGCCCAAAATTACACATAGTTCAGATGATGATGATTGGGGTAAGCCCGGCTCCGCCAAAAAGGTATATGCCGCTAAATCCTGGACACAAAAAGGTGGCTTCGTTTCTGTTGATAAAGTGATAGAAAGAGTAGAAAACAGGTATTGGAAAATAGAGGTCAGCGATTTTCAGTCGTGGATGCTTGGATTTTATAAATTTGTTGGAGAGTGGAGAACCACAGCATTAAATCCCGGTAAAATTCAAATTGATTATACATACCACTTGTATTCTGATGCATTATTACTGTATCCATTGAACTGGCTATTTGCTAAACTATTCTGGAAAGGATATTTAAAACAGGTTATAGAAAATATCAGGAAACTCGCTTACAGCAATGAGCCGTATCTATATGATTGAATAAGCGGCGTTGACAGGAATATCACGTAAATTATCAAATACATTTTAAGCATGAAACTGATCAAATTATTTTTACTCTGTATGCTCACGATCTCTCTTGGGCATAATGCATCTGCACAAAAGAAAGATAAAATAAAAGTGTTGATCATTGATGGTCAGAATAACCATGATAATTGGCCGAGAACAACGCAAATGATGAAAGGCTATCTTGAAGAAACAGGGCTTTTTACAGTTGACGTGACAACAACTCCGCCGGCAGATGCATCAATGGAGACGTTTAAACCTGATTTCAGTAAATACAAAGTAGTATTGCTGAACTATAATGGTAAAGGCTGGACTAAGGAAACCAATGATGCGTTTGAAGCATTTGTATCTAATGGCGGCGGCGTAGTATCTGTTCATGCGGCAGACAATGCTTTTCCGGAATGGCTGGCATATAATAAGATGATCGGCATAGGAGGCTGGGGCAACAGGAGTGAAAAAGATGGTCCATATGTATATTATGATAGTACCGGTAAATTAGTAAGAGACGATACTGCAGGCGTTGGCGGAAGTCATGGAAAATTCCATCCGTTTAAAATTGTTACAAGAGATAAGAATCATCCTATAACGAAAGGCATGCCTGAAGTATGGATGCACAGTGCAGATGAACTGTATGACCGTTTACGCGGACCTGCGGAAAACATGACAGTACTTGCTACGGCATACAGCGCGAAAGAACAAAGAGGAACAGGCAGAGATGAGCCAATGATGATGACGATTACTTATGGCAAAGGCAGGATATTTCATACAACATTAGGACATGCCGATGAATCACAGCAATGCATAGGTTTTATAACGTATTTGAAACGAGGAACGGAATGGGTTGCCACAGGCAAGGTTACGCAAAAAGTACCGAAGGAATTTCCGGGTGCGGAGCAAGTGTTGCTGAGGAAGAAGTGAAAGGTAAACTTACCTGTTACCACTCACTATTATATCCATCCTACCATCTGCCTAACCACCATTGGTCAGAAGCAGTACTGTTGATCGGGATCCTTTCTCCTAATGAAGGATGAATAATATTAACTCCTGCTGCATTTGCCGCTTTCGTAATGCGGTCAATCGGATCGTGCCAGGTATGCGTGGATAATGAAAATTTTGCCCAGTGAACAGGTAATAATGTTTTTGCTTTTAAATCTATAGCAGCCTGAACAGTTTCTTCAGGAAACATGTGAATATTGGGCCACATTTCATTGTATTGACCGTTTTCTAAAATAGCAATATCAAATGGTCCGTATTTTTCTCCGATAGTGGTAAAATGTGTATCATAACCTGAATCTCCACCAATGAAAATTTTATTGTTTTTTGAGATTAACACAAATGAAGACCACAGCGTTTTATTCCTGCTAAATGTTCTTCCTGAAAAATGCCTTGCAGGTGTAGCGATAAACTCCAAGCCTTCCTTGGTAGCATAACTTCCCCACCAGTCGAGCTCAACTATTTTTTTAGCAGGAACTCCCCAGTATTCCAGGTGTGCGCCAACGCCGAGTGAAGTAATGAACAACGGCACATAATTCTTTAGTTTTTTTATAACAGTATAATCAAGATGATCGTAATGATCATGGGTAATAACAATAATATCAATACCCGGCAAATCATCTACACTGAACACATTGCTGCCTTCAAAAGCTTTAGAGCCTGCATAAGAAACAGGCGACACTCTTTCGCTGAATACAGGATCCACCAGAATATTAACGCCATCAACCTGCAGCAAATAAGAAGAATGCCCGAACCATGTTATTTCAGGCATATCTTCGGGCTGCAGAAAGTAAGACGGCTTAATAAATGGCAGCGCCTTGTGTGGTGAACGATTCGGATGCCTGGTAAAAAACATTTCTTTAGTGATCTTAGGAATAGATACCCCCGGTTGCATGGTTCTCGTTTCAGAAATATTCTGGAAACTATTGTTTTTGTAGTTGGGAGATTTTCTTATTCTTTCAAGTCTTTTTCCTGAAGGTAATTCTCCAAACGAAGTTTGTTGAAAGAAGAGATATATAATAAGTACTACTGCGGCCGCAATGATCAGGAATAGCATTGTATGAAATTAAACAGGAAAGATAGAAAGAACAAATCAAAAATCCTGTTGATAGCTTTGACAGGCCAGGGATTTCGCTTTAAAAAAATATTTTAATCTCAAAAGATAAATAGCCATTAATTAGGCAATAAAAAAGGTCAATTAAAAAATTAAGATTGCTTCGCCCGCATGAAAGATGAATTAAAGGTATGGTGCGGCGGTTGAAGCAATCTCATGCAATTTTCCTGATGGAGATAGCTTTAAATTTTTTCTAAAAGGGAAATCCCTGTCTGATGGGTTGTCATTATCTTTAAGTATATGAAAATACTATGGCGGTATCTGCAACCGCATAAATGGCTTATTATTTTTTCGCTTGTATTGGCTGGCATTGCACAGTTGCTCACTTTAATTGATCCTATAATATTCGGAAAGATCATTGATGAATATGCGAATAATCCCGGTGATAAAACCGAAAAAGAATTAGTGAATGGTGTGGTTTTCTGGCTTGTGATTGCTGTAGCTATAGCACTAATTTCAAGGCTTGTAAAAAGCTTCCAGGAATATATTACAAGGCTGGTAGTGCAAAAATTCGGCATGCAGATTTTCAATGACGGGCTCAGGCAAACGCTTCGGCTTTCTTACCAGGAATTTGAATTGCAAAGAAGCGGTGAAACATTATCAACACTGCAAAAAGTACGCACAGATACTGAGCGATTCATCAACTCATTTATCAATATTCTTTTTTCATCACTTATTGGCGTTGGGTTTTTAATATGGTATGCCATTACCAAACACTGGTTGCTGATACCTGTATTTATCATTGGCATTGTTGTATTGGGTGGATTAACCGGATTGCTGAGCAAGAAAATAAAAACATTGCAGCGTTCTATTAACAGGGAGACCAACCAGATGTCCGGCGCTATCACCGAATCGTTGCGCAATATAGAGCTGGTAAAAAGTCTTGGGTTAACCTTCCAGGAAATACGCAGGCTAAGAGAACATACCCAAAAAATATTTGATCTTGAAATAGCCAAGGTAAAAAAAGTGCGGATGCTCAGCTTCCTGCAAAGTTCTGCGCTTACGCTTCTCCGTCAGTCCATACTTTTTATTTTATTGTGGCTCATATTCAGGCATGTGCTTACAACAGGCGAGTTGATCAGTATGCAGTTTATATCCACTACTATATTCGGTCCGCTGCAGGATCTTGGAAATATTATTTTATCCTATAGGGAAGCTGAAGCGTCTATTCTCAGTTTTGATAAGCTTATGCAAAAGCCGGTAGAAAAACGGCCGGAAGAACCTGTTGCTATCGGCGTGCTGGATTCTTTACAGTTCAATGATGTGGTGTTTCGTCATAGTACTGCTTCAATTAATGCGATTGATCATATATCATTTATGGTTAAAAGCGGGGATACCATTGCATTTGTGGGCCCATCCGGTTCGGGAAAATCTACATTGGTAAAATTGCTCGTTGGGTTATACCGCCCTGTTTCAGGTGAAATATTTTTTAATAATGTGCCGGCATCGGATATGCGCTATAATGAAATGCGCAGACAGATAGGGTTTGTAACACAGGAAACACAATT
The DNA here is from genome assembly GCA_047601125.1 of Agriterribacter sp. Lineage (GTDB taxonomy): Bacteria > Bacteroidota > Bacteroidia > Chitinophagales > Chitinophagaceae > Agriterribacter. Next base: position 910,332 of record JASGJY010000001.1, read on the forward strand.
GTTTTACGGAACGATAAAAGAGAACCTGCTGTTTGTAAAGCCAGATGCAACAGATGAAGAAATAATTCATGCGCTGCACCAGGCGTCATGCGAAGCTTTATTAAACCGTTCTGAAAAAGGAATTGATACTATGCTTGGAGAAGGAGGTATGAAACTTTCCGGCGGAGAAAAGCAACGTATTGCTATTGCCCGCGCTTTACTGCGCCATCCCCGGCTGCTGATTTTTGATGAAGCTACTTCCGCGTTGGATTCGCTTACGGAAGAAGCCATCACCACAACCATAAAACAGATCTCCGAACAACGTGACCCGATTACCGTTCTTATTGCGCACCGGCTTTCAACCATTATGCATGCCGATACGATATATGTATTGGAGAAAGGGAAGATTGTGGAAGTAGGAACACATGATTTCCTGGTAGAAAAGCGCGGGTTATATTATGCCATGTGGCGCCAGCAGGTAGGGGAGCGGAGAAGTGATGAAGTGGAGGGTTTCCAGGATTTCCAACTTTCTTAAAGTTGGAAATCCTGGAAACCAGAAATTATTTGACAATTGTCAAAACTAGTAGTGGGTCTTCATTATATTTTTACAAAAATTAATTTATGAAGAACACCATTTTATTTTTTATTTTCCTCGCAGGCAGCATTACATTTTATTACGGTTGTAAGAAAAATGAAACGATACAGTCAGATAATATTCAAAATGCTTTTGTTAAAGATGCTATATCATATCTGCAGTCTACACTCTCGGAAAATGATTTTGAAAAATTGGATTTCAGTGTTGGCGAAAATATACCTGCTAATCAGGAGATAGCTATAATAACTTTTGGGCAAAAAGATAAAACGAAGAATGAGCAGGTCATAGTTAGTAAACTGGACGGCAAATTTTTGGGAAATTGGCTGAATGTTACAAGCTCTTCTTTAAGCTCAAGGAGCTTTGACGGTAGTATTGAAAATGAGATTTTTTATGTGGAAGGTAAAGTTGCGAAAATGGTTTCGAATAAGAAAGGAGTAAAGAAGGTAAGAACATTTCAATATGATGCCAGTGGAAAAGTTCTTTTTTCAAATTCTATTGGTCAGGGTGTGTCTTTAAGAGAAGTTGATGGAGATGGCTATACCTGGCTTCCTAATGTTACAATAGTCGCGGTAAAAAATAATACTCCTGTAACATATTATAGTATGTACTATTATTTCAACCAAAGTCCTTCCTATCAATATTCCTATACAACAACTCCTTTGCCTTCAGGTGGCGGTAGTTCTTATATACCACCATCCACTGTTACTCAAGCCCCGACTTTTACCGGGCCAGACCGACCGATAATTGATATAAACAAGGAATTGAAATGTTACTCCTTAAATGTTAGAGCAACATATTCAATCACTGTAAATGTTAATCAGCCTAAACCAGGAACTAGAGGAGTTGTAAACACTAGTGCAGAGCATCAGGTTGGACATACCTATTTTACGCTGGAACAAATAAATCCTGATGGAACCAAAATAATTAGAAATATAGGATTTTATCCAAAGGATTTTGCTAAACCCGGTAGTGCTACAGATCAGTCCTTGTATGGAGACGATTCTAATATGCCATATAGTGTTTCTATTAAAATGTCTGCCACTCCCGCGGAGTTCATTCGTTTGGTGCAATATATCAATTTATAGATCCGTAAACTATAATTTGAATTCTTATAATTGTTCATCTTTTGTTATTGATCAGTTAGACCAAATAAATATTCATTTGCCATCAACAAAAACAAACCTGTGGATTTTTAACGGATGCAATCCTGGAAATTTGGGTGAAGATATCAGGGCGTTAAACAACGTTGTAGTTAGCGCCCAAAATGGCGGCAGAGCTGTTTCTATTTCGAGAGATGATATGAATAGTAATAATAAAATGCCTGTAGGAAGAACCGGAAATTGTCAATAACTATATTTAAATATTATTCAATGAAGTATATATATGCGTTTTTACTGGGTAGTAGTTTTTTTTTCTCCAATACGTTGTTTGCTCAGGAAAATAAATCGGAGTATGAGCAAAACTGTGTGCCCTTCCCATAAATCTGGGCCATTTAAAAGTTTGATGTTTGAGTTCATAAATGTACCGCATTATCCACGAAATGGCTCTCTTCAATTTTTGCCGGATTTGCGTTCGCCATTTGTGGATAATGCTGACTGTTTTTGTTTTGCATCAGTTTAAATTTTATTGGCGGAATATTGCCTAGTGCTTCATGAGGTCTGTTATGATTGTAATCGTGCATCCAGTCTTCAACTTTTTCACGAATATCTTTCATTGAATAAAATATATATGCATCGAGAAGCTCTCGTCTAATGCTCCCATTTACGCGTTCGATATATGCATTTTGAGTCGGTTCTCCTGGCTGAATGAAAGACAATCTGATATTTTTTTTCCTACACCATTCATCCAATTTATGAGAAATGAATTCAGGACCGTTATCCACTCTGATCGTAGATGGTAACCCGTGAAATTCTTCGAGGTATTCCAATACTCTTATGACTCTCATCGAGGGTAACGATAAATCAACTTCGATATGTAGTAATTCTCTGTTGTAGTCATCAATAATGTTTAACATGCGGAACCTGCGACCATTCCAAAAGCTATCAGTCATAAAGTCAATACTCCACACCTCATTAGGCTTTGATGGTTGATACAGATTTTGTTTAACTCTGGCAGGCAGGCGTTTCCTGCGTCTGCGCCTTATATTAAGTTGCATACGAGTATACACCCGGTATATTTTTTTATGATTCCATTTATGACCGCGAAGTCTCAACCTGTGGTAACACTGCCAAAAGCCTATAGCCGGATGATCTTCTGTCAATTGCTGCAAGGCATAAATCACATCCTTGTCGTTTTTTTCAACTGGTTTATATTGATGACTACTTCTGGCTATCCCAACTGCTTTACACGCCTGACGCTGGCTGACTCCGTGCATTTGCACCATGTAGTCAGCCAAGCAGTTTTTTTCATCAGACGTTATAGCTTTTTTGCTACAGCATCTTTTAATGCTTCGTGCACTAAGCTCAAATTGGCAAACATTTTTTTAAGACGGGCATTCTCATCTTCTAATTCCTTAACCCTTTTGAGTTCGTTGGCATCTAATCCCCCATAGCGCTGTCTCCATTTGTAAAATGCAGCGGTAGTTATACCTAAATCTCTACAAATGTCTTTAGCTTCCCGACCATTTTCATGCTCCTGGATAGCTTTAACGATTTGAGTTTCAGTAAATCTTGTCTTCTTCATAATTGTATTTTAAAAGTACTTCATTTTTGTACTTTTAAATGAACGAAGATTGGGGAAGGGCACAACTGTGAGATTCTGTTTTATGAATTTGTCCGATCACTGACAACACCATTTGCAGATTCTTCCTGGTTAACTGTTTCCTCGGAAGAAGGAGCTGAGGTTGAAAAAATTAAAAATCGGAATCTTTTTGTTGCAGATTCTTCCAATATTGCAAATATTTTACATGAATATATTGTCATTGGCAAAATAGATAGTATTTCACAGATTGACTCTCTCATATCTAAATGCAGGGAACAGATATATTCTTTTAGGAACCTTATTTATGAAAAATTTAAAAACAACATTAATAACATAGGTATTAAACCTTTACGGTTTTCAAAAGATAAGTTTATTTATGAACATTTAGCCGATTATCAGCGGGATAACACTTTTGTGCTTTTTAACAAATCGAAGCCAGATGATGTTATATCTTATATTTTGTTTATTCCCCGGGGTATGCAATATCCCGGCTCTCCAATTAGGATTTTATCATGGCGGTTGATCATTGACGGTGCTTTCTATTATCAATTCGTTTCCGGTGTGGATAGATTGGAGTATCTGATTTTTGTTGGGCATCATTAATAAAATATTATAAAATGAAAAAATATATCCCTGCCTCAATAAAAGTAATCCTTGTTTTTCTATTGGTCAATGCACATATTGGAACGCTCAGTGCTCAATCCAACAATTGGACAAAAGATGAGGCGGAATACTATAAAAAAATGAAATCTCTTTGTGAGTATATTCAGAATGAAAGGTATGATACAGCCAGAAGAGGGTTGATTTTTAAAGAATTTATATACTTTGATAACGTTTTAAGTGATACCTCCATAGTTCATATCAGGGAGAGAACACAATGGTTCGACGGTTTATTTATTATGTTGATCCGTTTTGTTGATTCTGTAGGGCTAAGCAATTTAGATGCCGTACCTACCAGGTTTTTTAAAGCAGATACAACCTTTTTTGAACCTTACGGGTCTGGCGGAGATCTTGAAGATTGTACACCATACACGCTTACGTACTTTGATAAACGGCACCCTGAACACCCAATTGGCACCTTGTTGTTTGAAGTCGGAACACATAAACTTTTATCATGGATCGTTTTAAACCAGGGAGGCTACCGTTATTTCCTGACTTTCAATCTTATGTAAGCTTCGGTTCGCGTTGATTTAAATAATATATGAGCAACAGTCGGAATAAATTATATGCAAATCATTGCACATATTAAAAATTTGTTTGCAGCCGCTGCACTAACCTTTGGATTATACATCTTCTTATTTCATAGTATTTTTAGTTATAACTTTTCTATCGAAATAACACCACATTATTCAATTCTTCCGGTCGCTTTAGGAATTTCTTTTCTCTTTATTCTATTACTTATAGTATCAGGAGATAGGGTTAAATTAACAATAACAGATTGTGTTATTCTATGTTTGCTGAGCATAGCTTTGCTATATGTATACATTGATGAGTCTTCAGAAAGTTTGAATAATGAATACTTCGCCGCATTAATCATTACGGCATTAGCTTTTGTAATTGCCAGGTTTTCTAATGGATGGGTATTGAATTATTATATTCCCATAATTTTTTCCGTTTCCTTCTTGTGGGAGCTATATATGGGCTTAAGACAACTGCTGCAAGCTGGGCATGACTTTGAGCAGAGCTCTTTATTAATAACCGGAAGCCTGGAAAATTCTGGCATATATTCTATTTATTTGTGTGTCTGTTTTCCGTTGTTCTTATATTCTTTCTATTTGTGTTTATTTGTTTCTTCTTCATTACGTACAATATTGATCTGCTTAATATCAGTATTTGTATTTGGGCTTCTTTTGGTAGCCAAATCCCGAACAGCTTTATTGATTTTTTCATTCTCGTTAACAGTACTAATATGGCATAAGAAAAAAAATGAAACAAAAAAAATTATATCTCTTCTAAAAGCTAATTTTTTTTCCACTATCATGTTTGTTATTAGCGTGATATTAACAGGATACGTTCTGTATTTCTGGAAAGAAGGTTCGTCTTTAGGTAGATTGTTTATTTGGAAAGTTAGCATAGTAAGAAGTTTTGATAACGTGTTTGCTGGTATTGGTGTAGGCAATTTTTCCTATCAATATCCTCTTTGGCAGATTGAATATGTAGCTTCTAAAGATATTTTACCAAAGCAATTATTGCATATAGATGAAACCAAGATAGCTTATAATGAATTTTTGCAAATCTTTATTGAAACAGGCTTACTGGGGTTTGGTATTTTTATATTTATTCTTTTTTGTGCGCTTAGAACAAGAGTAGAGCGTACTTGTAAGCTATCCTTTTTGCTAAAACTATCATTAGCTTCAATTGTATTAGGGAGTCTTACTTCGTATCCTTTACATTGCAATTCGATTTTATTTCTTTTTGCCATAATTATCGCCATTTTATCTTCAATAGGTAATACCCTAAATAGAAGTTCTTTTGTTAGAATGAGGAAGGGGTCATCTGTCTTTTTCTTATTGCTTTTGAATGTCCTGGTCTTATCGGCTTTTTTTAAAACATTTAATTATTACAAGCATGAGCGGATATGGGAAATGCTTAGAGAAGATTATACATTGCTGCCGCACCAAATTGAACGGAAATATGATAGTCTCCTTGATTATCAAAATACAAACGGAAAATTTTTGCTTGATTTCGGTGAAAAACTTTATGGCATAGGAAAATATAAAAAGAGCATAGACTTAATAGAAAGGAGTAAAGCGTTCTATATTTCCGAAAGGACTTTCAATATTGCTATGCAAGCTAAATTAAGATGTGCCGATACTCTTGCTGCAATTGACGAAGCTAAAAACTTATGCTATATCGCTCCTTACAAATTCACTCCAAAATATGAATTGGTAAAATTATACCTCAGTACAGGAGATAGCGGCAGCGCAAAAAAGTTAGCGGAGAATATTTTGTACATGCCTGTAAAAGTCTCATCCGATAGGATTAGTTTAATTAAGAATGAAATGAATATTTTATTAAATGAAGTAAAATGAATACAACTTCTGGAATTAATAGAATGCGAAAAAAAATTATACTATGGGGAATCATTTTATCCATGTTGTATTGTTGCAATTACTATAGAAAAGGCGGTGCTTTTGATGCCATAATTAATGAGTATTCGAAAAATATCAAAGATTCTATTGAGCGTGAATCTGCAATATTTCTGAAGGAAAATATGAAGGATATTATGAGCGATAAAGTGAATTTCTATGACGACCATTTCAAAGAAATTGAATTATCTCTGGACGAGTTTAAATCCGAAGCGAGTCTGTTATCCTTTATGGGTAAAAAAAAGTTAGATTATGAAATGTGTGTTGTTCCAGATACACAAATAGTTACTGCGATATATTTGAAAAATAATATAAAATATGCCATAAACAGTTGGAATAAATACCCCTGGTGTAAAAATATTCCAAAAAATATTTTTTTGAATTATTTGTTGCCGTACAAAGTATTTCAGGAATATCCGCAAGAGTGGAGACAATATTTTTTTTCTAAGTATAAGGATTCTATAGATGTTGCTTTAAAGAGGTATCAATACGATTCTGCGGATATATATGCAATTGATCCTAATGAGCTATATTATCGTATCGTTGTAGATGATGCGGGAAAATGGTATAAGTATTCAGACTTTTTTGTTAAATTAACTCAATATCCATCATTGAGTGAATTGTTATGTATTGGCAAGGGAAGTTGTAGTGAGACTTCAATATTGAATGTTTATATTCTTCGCTCTCTTGGTATTCCTGCAGCCGTTGATATTGTGCCGGTATGGGGATCAAAGAACGGTTCCCATACCAGCGAAGTTTTTTGGGACGGGAAAAACAAAATGCGTACGGCAAGTGGAAGAGAATTTGAAAGACCAACAAAAGTATTTAGATTAAGCTTTAAAAAACAAAATTATTGGAATGACTCAGTATCTCTTTTTGTAGACAGAGAGAATTTTATGTTGCCATATTTAATGAATAATCATTGGATTGATGTTACCGAGGAACATACTAAAACCGTTGATATAAATGTTTTAATAGATACGCTAATTTTACCTGATTTTGCTTATATATGTGTATATAATTATGGGCAGTGGCAGCCTGCATTCTGGGGCAAAATTGAAAACAAAAAGGCTGAATTTAAAAAAATGGGATACCCAATGATTTATCGTATAGCTGTGCCAGACAGAACCGGATTTGCTCTTTTAAACAAAATATTATTAGTAGATGAAGATGGGAAGTTAAACTATATAGGACCAACCAAAGAAAATATTAAACATATTGTTTTAGAAAAAACTAATGCCGGAGAAAAATCTTACGTGCAACAACAGAATGTTTATGAACTTTTTCTATTAGACGAGAGAAGCCAATGGATTTCATTAGGCAAAAAAAAATGCCTTAGAGATTCTTTAATTACTTTTTCAAATGTTCCTCAAAACGCATTATTGCGCCTGGTTAATATAGCAGGCAAAAAAAACCTTGAAAGAATTTTTACATATCAGAATAATAAACAAGTTTGGTGGTGACGGTAAATACTATTTATTTTTTTTTATTCTGCTTAATGTTTCAATAGTGATCCCAAGATATGAGGCTATATAGCCAGATGGAACCCGCCGAATGATTTCAGGAAAATGCGTTCGCAAATATTCAAATCTTTCCACTGCTTTTTGCGAACGCATCGAATATAATCTTTGTTCACTAAGCGTATAATAATTTTCTGTTAACACCCTGCCCATAATATTAAACTCCGGGAAGTTTTTATACAAATAGTCTAATTCACTATGACTGATATAATGCACTATAGAATCTTCAATAGACTGTATGTCCTCATTACTTGCCGTTCTTCTGAAAAAACTTTCAACAGATATTATAATATCATTTTCTTTCATAAACCAGGAGCAGATTTCTTTTCCATTTGCATTATAATAACATCGAAACAGACCTTTTTCAATAAAGAAAATATCATTACAAACATGTCCTTTTCTTAATAAAAAAGATTTTTTAGGAACGTCCTTAGTTTTTAATAACTTAATCAGGGCATCTTGAAGCCCTTCCGATAATGGGTAGATGGACGAGAAGAGATTGAAAAGATAATTCATAAGTTTAAGCAAAAAGGTAATTTGTCAAAGACGAAAAAAATAATGACTGCTTTAAAATTACAAATATCCCGTTACGGAAAAGTTTTTTGGAAAAATTTAGATCGCGGAGCTATCAAATTTTAATGCCCCACTGCTTTTTTCCCATTTTTTTCTTACATTTCCATGACAAACGCTAAATATTGCTATTATGATCAAAATTTCTGAAGTTAAAAACGGAGATATTGTAAATGCACGTTTTGAAGATGTAATCAATACCGGGGAGGTAATACAGGTAGACCGGGAAGAAAGAAAAGCGCTGGTTTCTCATGGCGACCAGGAATTTTGGTATGATACGGAGGATCTCAGTCCGGTACTTTTTACGGTAGACAGCCTCCCAACGTTAGGATTTATAGAATCCAGCGATCCTGTAATAATGGGAACAGGCAGGGCTTTTGTAAAGGGGCCCTTTATCCTGCAGTTTCCCGATGCTGCCAATACTGATCATATTCACCTGATTTACAGGGATGAACACCGGGATATCAAAGGTCCGATATTTTTACACCAGTTGCAGAATCATTATCACTCCATGACCAATTTTCACCTGGAATTGTCTTAACTTTGCAGCCGCAAATTCAGGTTATACATAGGTTTTCCCCAACAAATGGGGAAAATTTACGCTTTTTTTGTAATAATCAACAATATAATCGTATCTTTGCGCACCCAAAAACGGTATGGCAAAACAGACACTCATTAAACAGGATGGAATAATTTTAGAAGCCTTGTCCAATGCAATGTTCAAGGTGAAATTAGAAAACGGTCACGAAATACTGGCTACCATCTCCGGAAAAATGAGAATGAATTACATCCGTATTTTGCCAGGCGATAAAGTGGGCGTTGAAATGAGCCCTTATGATCTGAGCAGGGGACGAATCATTTTCAGATACAAATAATATTATAACGTTAAAACGCAAATAAGATGAGAGTAAGAGCATCCATTAAAAAACGCAGCGCAGATTGCAAGATCGTGAGGAGAAAAGGCGTGTTGTTTGTTATCAACAAAAAGAATCCCCGTTTTAAACAGCGCCAGGGATAATCGTTTCAAATTTTAAATTTCAAATTTCAAATACAAAATATGGCTCGTATTGCCGGTGTTGATTTACCAAAAAATAAAAGAGGAGAAATAGGGTTAACCTATATTTTCGGTATTGGCCGTTCTACTGCTCAGTACATATTAGACAAGGCTGGTATCAGCCACGATAAAAAAGTTAATCAGTGGAATGATGATGAGTTGAATGCTATTCGTAATATCATCACCAATGAATTTAAGGTAGAAGGTCAGTTGCGTTCTGAAGTTCAGATGAGCATCAAACGTTTGCTTGATATTGCATGCTACCGCGGTTTACGCCACCGTAAGGGATTACCGCTTCGCGGACAGCGTACCCGTACAAATTCACGTACACGTAAAGGTAAACGTAAAACAGTTGCCGGTAAGAAAAAGGCAACCAAGAAGTAATAATATACTTATTGCCACCGGATCCGGTTTACTTCCCGGGGAGGGGCAATTTGTTTTTTGTATAATAAACATTTAAAAGACTACCTCAGGTATTATGGCTAAAGCACAGCAAAACAGCGCAAAAGCCGCTGCTAAAAAAAGAATTGTAAAAGTTGACTCTTACGGTGATGCTCACGTAACAGCAAGCTTCAATAACATTATTGTAAGCTTAACAAACAAAAACGGGCAGGTGATCAGTTGGAGCAGCGCCGGTAAAATGGGTTTCAAAGGTTCTAAAAAGAATACACCATACGCTGCACAAATGGCTGCTTCAGATGCTGCAAGAGTTGCACTTGAAGCCGGTTTAAAAAGAGTTGATGTATTTGTAAAAGGACCAGGCGCCGGGCGTGAAGGCGCTATCCGCGCAATCGCTAACAGTGGTATTGAAGTGAACATGATCAAGGATGTAACTCCGCTGCCACACAATGGCTGCCGCCCTCCCAAGAAAAGAAGAGTATAATAATTTGAAATTTTAAATTTCAAATTTGAAATAAACCAGGTGTTCGATTGATTTTAGATTTTTAATGATCGGGCATCTTTAATTAAAAAATCAAATTAATAATTATGGCACGTTACACAGGCCCAAAAACAAGAATTTCCCGCATTTTCGGTGAACCTATTCTCGGTAACGGTAAATACCTTACCAAAAACAGTAACCCTCCGGGTCAGCACGGACCTTCTAAAAAACGTAAAGCTCCGGGAGAATACGCACTTCAGTTAAAGGAAAAGCAAAAGGCTAAATATACCTACGGTTTATTAGAGCGCCAGTTCCGCAAAACATTTGAAGAAGCTTCACGCCTTGGTGGTGTTACCGGCGAAAACCTTATTAAATTGCTTGAAGCAAGATTGGATAATACCGTTTTCCGTCTTGGTATAGCTCCTTCACGCCCTGCAGCAAGACAATTGGTTGCGCACAAACACGTAACTGTAAATGGCGAAGTGGTGAATATTCCTTCTTTCAGATTGAAAGCAGGTGATATCATCAGCCTGAAAGAAAAGAGCGCAGGCAACACTGCTGTTACAAGCCAGGTGCGTGGTAAAAATCCTAAGTTCAACTGGTTGGATTGGAACGAAACTGAACTTACAGGTACATTTATTACTTATCCTGAAAGAGAAAGTGTTCCTGAAAATATTAAGGAACAGCTTATCGTAGAGTTGTATTCTAAATAATGATTCTCATCTTCACGCAAATGTGAGGTAACAATAGTTGATTCTATTATTAACGCGTACCGCCTTAGGCGGTATAAAAACTTAAAACTGAAATTTAAATATGGCCATTTTAAATTTCCAAAAGCCGGACAAGATCATTCTTCAAAAAGCTACTGAATTTGAAGCATCTTTTGAATTCCGTCCGTTAGAGCCGGGTTATGGTGTTACTATTGGTAACGCGCTCCGCAGGGTTTTATTGAACTCTCTCGAAGGATACGCTATCATTGGAATTTTTATTGAGGGCGCTGAACATGAATTCGCTACTCTGAAAGGAGTAACCGAAGATGTTACAGAAATTATATTAAACCTGAAGCAGGTTCGTTTCAAAAAAATATTGGATACAGATATTAACCAGGAAAAGCTCACGATCTCTATAAAAGGAAAAAGTGAATTTACTGCCGCTAATATCGGTGAAGCAACAGGTTCATTCCAGGTAATGAATCCTGAATTACTGATCTGCACCTTAGATCCTTCTGCCAAGCTGAATATAGAGATCACTATCGGAAAAGGACGTGGTTATGTTCCTTCTGAAGATAATAAAGTGAAAGACGCGCCATTCGGATACATTCCTACTGATGCCATTTTCACTCCTATTAAAAATGTAAAATACGGCATTGAAAATTTCCGTGTTGAACAAAGAACAGACTACGAAAAACTGTTGATGGATGTAACTACAGACGGTACCATTCATCCTGAAGAAGCGGTTAAACAGGCTTCACGTATACTTATTCAGCACTTAATGATCATTACTGACGAGAACATTACATTTGACAGCAAAGAAGAAAAGAAAGATGATGTGGTTGATGAGCAGGTGCTTCAGTTACGTAAAGTATTGAAAACACCGTTGGAAGATCTCGACCTGAGCGTTCGTGCATTCAACTGCTTAAAAGCTGCTAAAATCAATAGCTTGAGCGAGCTTGTGCAATACGAACAGGAAGACCTGATGAAGTTCCGCAACTTCGGTCAAAAATCACTGGCTGAAATTGAGCAGGTACTGGGTGAAAGAAGCCTGCACTTCGGAATGGATCTGCAAAAGCTGGGATTGGATAAGGATGAGTTTTAGTGGTAAGTTACAGGTTTCAAGTTACAGGTTACAAGTTTTCAAACTACAGACCTGTTGCTTAAAATTAACCTGAAACCTGCAACACCAAACGAAGATTTAAATTTTTCACATAATCTGTTGCGGAAGCACAGAGCCGGCTGTAAATCCCTGACAACGGTACAGCAGGTATTATTAACTGATCCGATATTTCAAATTTGAAATTTCAGATCTCAAATTAAACAGTCATGCGTCACGGAGACAAAATCAACAATCTTGGCAGAACAGCATCGCACAGAAAAGCGCTGTTAAGCAATTTAGCCAATGCATTACTGGTAAACAAACGTATCGTAACTACACTTGCAAAAGCTAAAGCTTTAAGAGTGTTTGTAGAGCCGCTTATTACCAAAACAAAGAAGAACGAGAACAAAGAGCAGATCAGCCACAACCATCGTTTGGTGTTCAGCGCTTTGAATAACAAGGAAGCAGTAAAAGAATTATTCACTGTAATTGCTCCTAAAGTTGCAGGTCGACCCGGTGGTTATACCCGCATCATTAAATTAGGAAAACGTATTGGTGATAATGCTGAAACGGCTTTAATTGAACTGGTTGACTTTAATGAAGTATACGGTAAAGGCACAGAAAAAGCTGCAACCGGCACAACCAAGCGTACACGCCGTGCAGGTGGTGGTAAAAAGAAAGCAGAAGCAAAAGAAGAAACCGCTGCTGAAGTAAAACCTGAAGCCTCTTCAACAGAGGCTGCTGAAGAAGCAAAACCCGAGTAGCAGAATATCTTATATTGTAAAAGGTAGCATCGATCTGGTGTTGCCTTTTTTTGTTTTAATAACCTGTGTACAAATTACCTCTTGCAAAACCGCTCAAATTGCTTTTCTTTGCAAAATTTTTGTTTACATGCCTGATACTCAAAAACGCGAAGCTATACTCCTGCTTGAAGATGGAAATGTATTTCGTGGGGAAGCATTTGGAAAAATTGGTACAACTACCGGTGAAATTTGTTTTAATACTGGTATGACGGGTTACCAGGAAGTATTTACCGACCCCAGCTATTACGGGCAGGTAATTATAATGAATGCGGTACATATTGGCAACTATGGCGTTAAAGCCGCTGATGTAGAGAGCAATTCAGTGAAGATCAGAGGACTGATTGCCCGCAATCTTGAAGAAAGGTACAGCCGTCTCCAGGCAGATAATTCTTTGCAGCAATACCTTGAATCACAAAATATTGTTGCTATTCACCAGGTTGATACCCGGGCACTGGTAGCGCATATACGCACTGCCGGCGCAATGAACTGCATTATCTCATCAGAAATTACTGATGTAAATGAGTTGAAAAAGCAATTGGATAAAGTGCCTTCAATGGATGGACTTGAACTGGCTTCAACCGTTTCTACAAAAGAAGTATATGAAGTAGGAAACCCACATTCTTCCGTAAGGATTGCTGTATATGATTTCGGCGTAAAGAAAAATATATTGACAAGCCTTGCTGAAAGAGGGGCGCATATAAGAGTATATCCCGCAAAAACACCACTGAAAGAAACAGAGGATTTTAACCCGCATGGTTATTTTATTTCCAATGGTCCCGGCGACCCCGCGCCAATGGACTATGCTGTAAAAACAGTAAAGGAAATTCTTAAAAAAGATAAACCGCTTTTTGGTATCTGTCTTGGTCACCAGTTGCTGGCACTGGCTAATGATATTCCTACTTTTAAAATGCACCACGGTCACCGCGGATTGAACCACCCGGTAAAAAACCTGGTTACAGGCAGAAGCGAGATCACTACACAGAATCATGGTTTTGGTGTTGATCCGGAAGCTGTAAAAAAATCTGACAGGGTTGAAATTACACATGTGAACCTGAATGATGATTCCATAGAAGGTATCCGCATAAAAGGTAAACCTGCATTTTCCGTGCAATATCATCCTGAGTCAACACCGGGCCCACACGACAGCAGATACCTGTTTGATGAGTTTATAGCAATGATGAAGAATTAAGGGGAAGGTTTAGGGAGTAAGGTGTAGGGTGTAAGGTATAGGGCGTAAAGTGTAACGTTGGGATGAATAAACTATAAAGAAACTATATGTGAAATCCCAGTTGTCGGCTAAAACCTGACAGCTGATACCTGAAACCTGATACCTGACCGCCGATAGCTTAACACTTTTGATTTATCAACTACTGAAAAATGAAAATAGCCATCATTAACGGGCCTAATTTAAACTTACTCGGCACAAGAGAACCGGGCATATACGGTAGTCAGACTTTTGAGCAATTCTACTCAGAGTTAAAAAAGAAATATCCCGGCATCAGTTTCAGCTATTTTCAAAGTAATGTAGAAGGAGAATTGATCAATGAGCTGCAGCGCGTTGGCTTTGATTTTGATGGTATTATTATAAATCCCGGTGGATATACGCATACATCAGTAGCGATAGGTGATGCGATAGCATCTATTAAAACGCCGGTGATAGAAGTGCATATTTCCAATGTGCATGCAAGAGAAGATTTCAGGAAGATATCTCACATATCTGCCAAAAGCAGGGGCACCATAGCAGGATTAGGTTTGAAGGGATATGAACTGGCTGTGGAATTTTTTAAGGCTTAGAGCAGAAGGTGGAAGGTGTAGGGTAGAAGGTAAAAGGTGAAAGGTGAAAGGTGTAGGGTGGAAGGGCGACATAACCACAAACTACAAACCAAAAACTTTAAACCACAAACCACAAACAGCCTCACCTTCTTATCCAACTTGCTTTATAATCTATCAGTTTCTTTTCCATTATCAAAAACACTTTATGCTTTAGCCCAGGAAGATCGCTGATGGTCAATCCGTCAACAGGAATTTCTTCTAAAAATACTGACCTGCTTTTTCCGGGATTAAGTGTCAGAAATCCCTTGTATGGCATCCTGTCATAGGCATCCAGGAATAAAACGGGTTTAATGGGAGTTTGTGTTTCAATAGCAATGCGGCAAGCGCCATCATAAAATGATTTAAGCGGTTCACCGGTTTCATTAAATGTTCCTTCCGGAAAAATTAAAATAGATATACTTTTTTGCAAAACACTGATCAATTTTTTTACACTGTTCGATCTGTCTGAGGCATTATCCCTGTCAACAGTTACGATAGCATTTTTATAGATGTAACCGAATACAGGCACTTTTGTCATTTCCACTTTGCCTAACGGTCTTAAAGGTTGCCTGAATGTTTTCACTATGATAGCCGCATCAAGATAGGAAATATGATTGGTTACAAATATGTATGCTTTCTTTTTGTTGTGCGGTGTTTCATAATAATTTTTGTGAAATATGCCAACAAGCGGGAACCATATATCTGCCCACAACATACATAACCGGTAAATAATATTTCCGCTAAATACAGGGTTTAAAAAAGATGCAATAATTACAAAAGGAAAGATAACAAGCATTAATCCAATGAACAGGAGCAACGCATATATATTATACAGGAATAATAAAATTTTCAGAGCCGCTTTCATGTGTTTGTTTGAAACTATTTTTTGTTTTGATCGGCAGAGCAGTCAATAACATACTATTGTTACATTAAGCATGAAATGTGAGGTGCTAAAGCGTACCATAACTACAAACGCAAACCTCGTACCTTAGGCCCTCCACCCTATACCTTCTTCCTTCCACCCTCCGCCTTTCACCCCATTTCCCTACTTACAATCACACTGCCATTCTTCACTTACATCAATAACGGTAATTACCACCATGCCACGCTGCGAGGGTGCGAATATAATGCGCACATGCTGATTATCGCCGGTATAACCTTCTAAAGCGTATTTGGGATCAGGTTTCGAGTTTAGCTGGCTTTTTTTATAATTGATCGTTCCGCTACGTAGTATTTGTTTTACCTCGTCTTCATCAATATGCCTGCAGCCCATTCGGCATCTCGCGTGTTTGGTGTAAATAACGGGAGTGAGATCCCTGTTGAAGCCTTCATCATGAGTAACATCGTTATGCTGCCTTGTAACGGGGTAATATTGCCATACAAGAAGAACGATCACTAATAGCGCAATGCCTGCAAGTAATCGTGAAGCCTTCCTGTTCATATTATATTATACAGATGCAAGAATGCCTGCGAGCGTGAGTAATTCTGTTTGTTTATATTGCACAGACTCTTCTTCAAAGCATTTGGCGAACTCTTCGCACAAAAATTGTATGATGGCTTTGTTAGACATAGGCTTAAAAAATAAAGGATTTTCCGGAACCGATATTTTTTTGAAATAATTATCTACATCTTTCTGAGTGTATATATGTCCGTTCATCGGATCTATATAAAAATGAATACCGGTGGTTGTTTCTTTCTGCGGATTAAAATATTCATACGAAGTATCAAAATATGCAAGCAGGTACTGACGTGGGATTTTAATTACCTTAACCGGTATATCAAGCATTTGGCAAAGCACCTGGTATATAACACCGTTTATGATGGAATTGCCTCTTTTAGTTTCAATAACTTTATTCAGTAAGAATTCTTCATGATGCTGGTAGGATATTTCTACACCTTTATACTTGTGATAGGTAAAAAAAATGCGATTTAAAATATTGATCTGTTCCAGCGCAGTAAGGTAACTGTTTAGCTCAAGCCATATATTGCGCCTGATCTTTTCTATTTCCTGGTAAACAGCTGTATTTATAAGGTCGGGGTATTGGTATCTCGACACGAGCAGTGCGCCGGCAATCAGGTCCTGTGCGCCTGCTTTTGTAAATTCGGAAAATTCCTGTTGCAGATCCTGGTAATGCAACCTGTGAATGAGGAGCTCAATTTTCTCCTGCACATTCTCATCAGGAGTATTCTCCCATAAATGTTCAAGATTAGGGATAATAAGTTTACCATAGCTGATGATCCTGTCGCTAACTGTTTCAAACACATCTTTGTCTGGGTCATCTATCAGTGTCATTAAAGCCGATATTTCGCGGGTTTCTTCCATAAGATGTAAAGCTGTTAGTTATAAGACGAATGAAATCCGCTTTTATTGTAGCGGCATTGCGCAAATAAATATCGCTTTCAGGAAGACATTGCTGCTTTATTTTTTTCCACATAGGGTGGACAACTGCGGCTTTAAAGGCTAACAGTACAACGACAATTTAAATTTGGTGGCAGCTATTATTTCTTTTTTGCCGTTTTTTTTGCTGCTTTTTTAGGCGCTGCTTTCTTAGCAACTTTCTTTTTTGCCGTTTTTTTTGCAGGTGCTTTCGGCACTTTTGCACCTTCTTTTCTTGCTTCAGAAAGCCCGATGGCTATAGCTTGCTTGGGGTTGGTTACTTTTTTGCCGCTTTTACCGCTGCGCAATGTACCTTCTTTCATTTCTTCCATTGCTCTTTTTACTTTGCTTTGAGATTTTTTTGAATACTTTGCCATAATACATGTTTTAACAGTTATGCATAAAAATTTGTGCCATTAAAATGCTGGCTGCTCTTTGCAAATAACATTCTTGTATTTACAATATTGTAGAATGTAATCCTCACATTGACGCAATACTTCACTTAGTTTCCTTTTTAAGCCAGGTGTTAAGCCAGTTGATATTTTCAATGGCCGCTGCTGTGGCAGTATTGTTGAAGTAGATAAACACCTCTTTCAGCGTTTTGTGGCTGGTTAATTTGTTTGCAATTGCTTTAATAAATTGTTCATCATATTTTGAATAGTACAGCTTTGGCACGCCGTGAAATCTGTAGTACGCAATTTTGTTATTGATGATCACATCATCCGGCAGGGAAGGATGGCTTATGCCGGAAAATATAATATCATGCCTGCCCAACACCTCGTATACATCGCTGCGCCACCAGCCTGCATCCCTGAATTCAACCACCGTTTTTTTAACCCTTTGCGATAATGCTTTAATAATGAGCTGCAGCCGCTCATCTGAGTAAGAAAATGAAGGCGGGAACTGAAAAAGTATCAGTGCTAATTTTTCCTGCAACCCGTTTTGTATAATGTTATAGAATTCATCCAGTATAGTTTCACAATCTTTCAATTGTTTATAGTGGGTAACCAGGCGGGGTGCCTTTACACAAAAGCTGAAATTTTCCGGGCTGGCGTCATACCACTTTTGCAGATTTTCTGCCACAGGCATTTTATAAAAAGTTCCATTCAATTCAATGGAATTATACCTGGCAGCATAGTAAGCAAACCAGTTTTTTTGAGCCAGTCCTTTAGGATAAAAAATATCCTTCCACTCCCTGTAATAAAATCCTGAACAGCCTGTATGCCATTTCATAACGGTAATATGTATCCTATAAATAACAAAAATGCTGCCATGCAAATACAGGGATTAAATGCAACAAAAAAGGAAACAGCTTCCTGTTTCCTTTCAGACATAGTGTTATTACCCGGTTTAGTCTACTTTAGTAATTTTAAGCAGGTTGGTAGGTAAATGCAGGTGTACGGGTATGCTGCCTGTATTTACTACAGTATCGCCTGTTTTAAGAAATCCTCTTCCTTTTAAAATCTGTATCATATCATATATGATCTGGTCAATGTTTTCTTCTTCATCATAAAAGAAGGCGCGCACACCCCAGCTAAGGCTTAGCTGGTTTACCAGTGACCTTTCTTTAGTAAAAATATACAAAGATGATTTTGGCCGGTAGCTGCTCACCACCCATGCGGTGTAACCACTTTGCGTCATGGCAATTAGCGCTTCTGCATTAACATCCCGGGCTATTTTACATGCATTGTAGCAGATAGCATCACTATGGAAAGAAGGAGAGTGAGGTTGCGGCTTCAAATCATCTTCCCGGTTATAGTTGTATTCTTTTCTTTCCACTTCAAGAATGATTTTACGCATGGTTTCAACCACCAGCACAGGATGCTGCCCTGTCGCTGTTTCACCACTCAGCATCACCGCATCTGCGCCATCCAGTACGGCATTGGCAACATCGGTAATTTCGCTGCGGTTAGGTTTAATACGATCAATCATGCTTTCCATCATTTGCGTAGCCACAATTACCGGCTTACCACGATGGATGCATTTACGTACTATATCTTTTTGTATCAACGGCACCTGCTCAACAGGAAGCTCAACACCCAGGTCACCACGTGCTACCATCACGCCGTCAGATTCCAAAATTATTTCGCGAAGATTAACAATGGCTTCAGGCATTTCTATTTTTGCCATTACCTTGCTCTTGCTCTTATTTTCCTGTAGTATTCCTTTTAAAATTTTAAGGTCATCAACCCTTCTTACAAAAGAAAGGGCTATCCAATCCACTTTATGTTCTATCATAAAGTCGAGATCTGCCAGATCTTTAGGTGTTAATGCAGGAAGCGATATTTTAGTATCAGGCAGGTTTACTCCTTTTTTGGGAAGTAAAATACCAGGCATGGTAACTTCTACTTTTACATCATTTGTCTTGGTAACTTCTACTACCTTTACTTCAATCTTACCATCATCAATCAAAATTTTGTTACCGATTTCCACATCTTTGGCAAGGTCAGGGTAGGAAACATATATCTTCTCTTTTGTGCCAATACATTTTTCATTGGTAAAAGTGAGAATATCGCCGGGTTTCAATGGCATTGATCCACCCTCAATTTCTCCTACTCTTAATTTAGGTCCCTGCAGATCTCCAAGTATGGAAATATTATAGGGTTCGGTAGAGTTGATCTGGCGGATATGGTTTATTATCTTTAATTTATCTGCATGATCGCCGTGCGAAAAATTCAAACGGAACACATTTACACCGGCTTTGGTAAGTTCCAGCAGCTTTTCATATGTATCACAAGAAGGGCCAACCGTTGCAACAATCTTTGTGCGATGAAAAGCATGTTCAAGACCAGCTTGCTTATCCATGTCTTCATGCAGATATTTGGAAATGTTTTTCGACATATTATTCTTTTATATTAAAATCTGAAATCTTTAAAAAAGGTTCGGAATATAGTATTATGATGCCAGTATTTTCACGATTTTCAGCCATTCGGGATCGATGGTTTGTGTTTCTTTTACTGCCTGATCCAATGGTGTATAATGTAACTGGTTATTTACAATACCAATCATGGTATTTACTTTGTCGCCTTGTATAAGTGTTTCAACAGCTGCATATCCAAGCCTGCTTGCAATCAGCCTGTCGAGGCATGATGGCGCGCCGCCACGTTGAATGTGGCCGAGTATGCATACTTTAATATCAGCATTAGGTAATTTTTGTTTTACCAGTTTGGCTACTTCATTGCCGCCGCCAAAGTCGTCGCCCTCTGCAACTACTAAAAGGTTCACCAGCTTTTTTCTTCTTTCTTTTTCCTGTAATGAGCTGATGAGTTCTTCTATATCCGTTTTATGTTCGGGAATAAGTATATTTTCCGCACCGGTGGCAACACCACTATGAAGAGCGATATAGCCTGAATCACGTCCCATTACTTCAATTATAAAAAGCCTGTCGTGCGCATCAGCGGTATCGCGTATTTTATCAATAGCTTCTACAGCGGTATTTACAGCAGTATCAAAACCAATGGTAAAATCGGTTCCCGCCATATCTTTATCTATAGTACCGGGTAAACCAATGCAAGGGATGTCAAATTCCGATGAAAATTTTTGCGCGCCGCGAAAAGAGCCGTCACCTCCGATTACCACCAGCCCGTCAACACCTAATTTCTTTAAATTCTCGTATGCTTTTTTTCTGCCTTCAGGTTCAAAAAATTCTTTGCAGCGGGCCGTTTTTAAAATGGTGCCTCCGCGCTGAATAATATTGGCAACGCTGCGGTTTTCCATTTTATACATATCATTGTCAATCATACCCTGGTAACCACGTACAATGCCAAATACCTCAAGTCCGTAATAATTACCTGTGCGTACTACTGCTCTTATTGCTGCATTCATGCCCGGTGCATCTCCGCCCGAAGTTAATACCCCGATTTTAGTAACTTTCTTTTTCATTCGTTTAAAGCTTGTCTCAAATGATTAAAAATCATTCAAAGGGCAATTGCAATTTTTGAAAATAACCTCTTTTTAAGAAGCGCCAAAAATACACAATTACAATCATTTCCCAATTTTAGATTATAGGTTTAATGATTTTGTAATTTGTGCCTTTTAGCACGTATACATGAGTAAATTAAAAGTTGTTATTACCGGGGCAAACGGATTATTAGGACAGTATTTAATAAGAGATATGGCAAAAGCAGGTTTCGGGGTTTTTGCTACAAACCGTGGCACTAGCAGGCTGCCTGAGTATGAAGGAGTGGATTACGGCTATACATCTGTTGATATCCGTGATAAGGAGGCCGTGCAGCAATATCTTTTTACTATAAAGCCGGCAATTATTATTCATGCCGCGGCTATGGCCCAACCCGATGCATGTGAGTTGAATAAAGATGAATGCAGGGATATTAATATTACCGCGACGGCTGATATTGCGGCGGCGGCTGAAAAGTTGGGCGCCCATTTAATATTTGTATCCACCGATTTTATATTTAGCGGAGATAGCGGACCATATATTGAGGATGATATACCTTCGCCGGTTAATTATTATGGTGAAAGTAAACTGGCTGCAGAAGACATTATACAAAACAGTAAAATAAACTGGGCTATAGTGCGTACGGTATTGGTATATGGAAATATTCTTTCCGGAACACGCAGTAATGTGGTAACATGGGTTAAGGATAATCTTGAGAAAGGAAATCATATAAAAGTGGTGAACGACCAGGTAAGAACGCCCACTTATGTAGAAGACCTTTCCAAAGGCATATTATTAATAGCGCAACAAAATGCTAAAGGTATTTTTAATATTTCAGGCAAAGAAGTATTTACACCTTACGAAATGGCTATACAGGTGGCAGATTATTTTGGGCTTGATAAATCATTAATGGAAAAAGTTACTGCCGATACGTTTACACAACCTGCCCGGCGGCCATTGAAAACAGGCTTTATTATTGATAAGGCAGAAAAGGAATTGGGATATAAACCTGTATCTTTTAAAGAAGGGATACAAAAAATGTTTGGTTGAATTTTACCCTTTGAATGATTGTTTTATATGCGAGCCGTCGCAATAGAGTTTATTGAGCGAATGCCCGCAACGGCACAGCGCGGTAACTTTTGATTTGCGGGCTTCTTCACCGGATTTATCCTTGATGATAATATTACCATACACCAGCAGCGGACCATCGGGCATTACTTCAATTTTTGTATCGGTAGTTATATTGCTGTCTTGTTGTTCCTGATTATTATAGTAAGAACTTAAAGCGCCGCTCGGGCATTTTTTCACCTGTTCTTCAATTTGCATGCTGCTTCCTCCTTCCATATTTATCCATGGGCGGATCTTTGGATTAAAAACACCGGGTAATCCTGTAGCCTGTTTCCAGCATATGGTAGAATGTATGCAAACCGACGGCTGCCATACTATTGTTATTTCGCCGTTTGTATATTTTTTAACGATGTCTTTTTCCATACCTATAAAGTTAGAGAATTACGGTTAATGAAATTATTAGAACCTGCTGATTTTAATAAGTTGAGATTAACCGTGAATATCAGTAACTAATATGAACTTACTTTTTCAGCAGCTTCTCAAAACTACTCTGCACGGCCTCCGCAAATCCGGGGAGCGTTGATAAATCAGCATCCCATAATGTTATATCACTCAGCACATCTCTTACTATATGCGCTTCACCATGCTTTTGCCATAACTCATAAAAATAGTCTGCTTTATCGTCATTTATCGGGTAGGCATTGCCGTTAAGTTCGCCTTCATATATATTGCCGTTCTTTTTTACGACTTTCATAAACAGTATATATGCTGCAAAACCTTTGGCTATATACTGCGGAACTGTATTGTAAACAGCAAAATAACGCAGCAGCACCGGTATTACCCGCATCTTCATTTTTGAAGTGTACTGCATGGTAATACTGATCCATTGATGATTTAAAAAAGGATTTGCAAACCTGTCAAGCACCTGGTTACCGAAACTTTCGGCTTCATCATCAGCTACATTGGCAGGTATTGCGGGGGCTATATCCTTCAGCATAAGCTCGCGTACAAATGCACTGAATGTTTTATCCGCCATGCTTTCCCTTACAAATGTAAAACCAGACAGGTATGCCAAACCGCAGCTTAGTGTATGCGTTCCGTTTAGTAATCTCAGCTTAAGCTCCCTGTATTTTTCAATATCAGGCGCTATAATAATACCATTATCTACTTCATTAAACGATAAAATTTTTCTTACCCTGTCATCGCCTTCAATTGCCCAAAGGCGGTAAGGTTCACAAATAATCAACAGGTCATCTGTATAGCCCATTGTTTTTTCAAACTTTTCTTTAACACCTGCTGCGGGCTTACCGGGCACAATACGGTCTACCAATGAATTGCAGAATGTATTGGCAAACTGAAGCCATTCCACAAAGCCTTGCTCCAGTTTATTATAAGTGGAGAGTTGCAATAAAATTGATTTGAGCTTATCGCCGTTCCCAACAATCAGTTCGGTTGGTATGATCACACAACCGCCTTCCGCTTCTCCGCCGCATACTTCATATCTTTTGTGCAAAAAAGCAAGCAGCTTTGCAGGAAAAGAGGCCGGCGGTGCCTGGTGTATATCTTCTTCAACCAAAGTTATCCCTACTTCGGTGGTATTTGAAATGATGATATTTATTTCAGCATTGTGCGCACAGTCCAGAATTTCTTTCCATTGAGATTTGGCAGACAATACCCGGCTTATGGCAGCATTAATTAAAGTTTCTTCTGTTTGCTTACCGTTTTCCAGACCCTGAACGCAGATCGTATATAATCCGTCCTGTGTGTCAAATGCGTCAACTCCGCCGGTATCGGTAGATTTAACCACAACAACTCTTCCGTTAAAAACATTTTTCTTATTGGCTTTATCAATAAAATAATCAGGTAATCCGCGCAGCAACACACCTGTACCAAATTGTAAAACCTTTTCCGGTAAATCAAATATCTCATTTACTGGTTTTTGTATACCCGGGTTACTGATTTGTGCGAGTGTTGATTTGTTGAGTTGCATTATTAAGCTTTTGTTTTAATAAAAGGTACAGGTATAAGGCATAGGGTGTAAGGGTTAAGGTTATTACAGGTTTCAGGTATTAGCCTTCAGCTATCAGCTATTGCAATTGCTGTCAGCATCTCCAAAACCTGATACCTGAAGGCTGATAGCTTACTCCTGCTTCCTTACGTCTTATCACTTACAACTATCTCACCTGCCCATTTCCCCTTAATATCCATTTTTCCGTAACTAATTTTTCCAGCGCGAAAGGACCCCTCGCATGCAGCTTTTGTGTAGAGATGCCTATTTCCGCCCCGAGTCCAAACTCTTCACCATCCGTAAAGCGGGTAGACGCATTATGATATACCGCCGCAGCATCTACTTCCTTCAAAAATAATTCCGCGTTCTTTTTATCTTCGGTAACAATAGATTCAGAATGTTTGGTAGAATGCTCACGGATATGCGTAAGCGCTTCATCAATACCTTTCACCACTTTTACCGCGCATTTCAAATCTAAAAATTCCCTGCTGAAATCTTCAGCAGTTGCTTTTTGCAGATGGTTGTATCCCTTTAATATTTTAAAAGAAGGTTCGTCAGCAAAGATTTCCACTTCATATTTTCCAAGTTCTTCTTTTAATAGCAGTAAAAAGTCAGCAGCTATAACTTTATCCACTATCACGGTATCCATTGCATTGCAAACAGATGGCCTGGATACTTTGGCATTTGTTACGATCTTTACTGCTTTAGCAATATCCGCCTTTTGCTCTACATATACATGACAAACGCCTGCGCCCGTTTCAATCACGGGTACCTGGCTGTTCTTGCGAACATAGTTGATAAGGCTTTCAGATCCGCGTGGAATCAATACATCAATATATTTGCCGGCAGTAAATAACTCATCTACCGATGCACGTGCTGCAGGCAACAGCATTACTATTTCCGCAGGAAGCTTATTTTTTTTGAGCACACTATGTATTAACCGGATGGCAGCCAGATTGGTTTGTTCCGCTTCAACACTACCTTTCAATATACTGGCGTTTCCACTTCGAAGACAAAGTGCGGCAATATCAAACGTTACATTTGGCCTTGATTCAAAAATGGCGCCTACCACGCCTAATGGTACCGTTCTTTTTTCAAGCAACAAACCGTTCGGTAATTTTTTTCTTTCAATAATTTTATCTGAAGGGTTAGGCAGCCTGCTCACTTTACGTATACTGTTGGCAATACTCCTGATCCTTTTTTCATCAAGCCTCAGGCGATCTGTTTTAGGATCACCAGGCTTTTGCTTTGCTACATCTTTTTCGTTAGCCTTCAATAAAAATTTTTGCTGTGCTTCAAGTTCATCCGCAAGCATGAGCAATAGCTTTTTCAACTGCCTGTCTTCCAACGCACGTAATTCCGGAGCGGCATTATATGTTTTCTTTATTAAGTTTAATACATCACTCATTACATCATTTTAAAAAGTCACTATATCATCAGCATGAGCTGCAATAATATTTTTTTGTGCTATTTGTTTCACAATTTCCGTACTGCTCAACTTTACTTTGGCAACGCCTATAATAGCATCATCTTCATCCATCAACTGAATTACTTCGCCGGAAACGAAATTACCGTTTACTTTTTTTATACCAACAGTAAGTAAGCTTTTCCTGCCCAGCAATGCCTTTGAAGCACCCTTATCTATATAAATGCTGCCGATGGTGATTGAACCGCTTGCCAGCCATTTTTGTCTTGCTTTTAAGTTAGACGGTCGTGGTAAAAATGTTGTGCCTGTTTTTTGTTTAACTGCATCCTTAAGAGGTGATGTACCTGCCAGGCCGCAGATGATCACTTTTATACCTAGCGATACTGCAAGCTTTGTTGATGTAAGCTTGGATAACATGCCGCCTAAACCCAGGCTGCTTCTTTCTTTACTTACATAATTGAAAATAGATTTATCAAATTTTTCAACCAGCGGAATTACTTTTTTATCGTGATCAAGCAAGCCGCCTACAGAAGTGCAAATGATAAGTGTATCAGCATTAAAGCTGATGGCGATAAGGGTAGCCAGCTCATCATTATCAGAAAACTTCAATTCAATATTACTTACCAGGTCATTTTCATTTACTACCGGCAGAATGTTATTTTGCCAGAATTCATGAAAAGTTTCTTTTAGCTGCAGGAACTGTTTGCGGTTGGAGAAGTGATGGCGCTCACATAAAGCCTGTGCCACAGGAATATTGTATTTTGAAAAATGCTTGTGGTATAATTGAATAAGCATGGGGTTGCCTACGGCAGCTGCGGCTTTTCTTTCGGTAATAAATCCCTTATAGCCGGGGAAGAAAGATTTACCGGCACCAACCGCGCCGCTTGAAACCAATACAATATTATATGTATCGCTCAAGGCAACTATCTGTGCTGCTATCTTTTTGATAATTGCCTTGTCTGTTTTCCCTTCTTTATCGGTTATAACCGCAGTTCCAAGCTTTACAACCAAAACTTTTTTTTGCATGCCCCGTTAAAATTGAGCGCAAAAATACGGAGGAGAAACAAGATTTGGTTAAAGGAGATCCCCGTTTATGCTGATTACTATTTATTTCGTCAGCTAAACAAGGGATCTTGTTTCCAGGCATAGTTAATATTAACTTACGGTAAGCGTATTGCCGTTTACAGATACTGCGTATTTAGTAAGTGCTACTGTAGCGGGGCCTTGAGTAACTGCTCCTGAAATGCTATACTCACTTCCATGACAGGGGCATTTAAAATCATTATCTGCGGCATCATAGGCAACAGTACATTGCTGGTGTGTGCAAATAAGACTAAGAGCTGAGAATGATGATGATGTATTGCCGGTAGCCGTTCTGACCACTATTACATTACCGCTTACTTTTGAACTGCCTACAGATGTAAGTTCAGTAGCAAGATTTGCAGTAAGCTTTGTGCTTCCACTGCCTCCTCCGCCACCGGGATCAGGATTTGAGTTGTCATCTGATTTGGAACAGGATGCTAAAAAGCCTGTTGAGCAAACAGCCGCTGTAACCTGTCCCATTTCAGTTAAAAATTTCCTGCGTTCCATGTTATAGTTTTATTATTGATGAATAGTTCTTACTTCTTTCCAAATTTGAATGACCGGGAAATATTGAAACCGAAATAAATATCCCCTTTACCCCAACTGCCGGTTGTGCGTCCGATATAGAGTGGCTCAACCATACCCTGCGAATTTGTTACATGCACCTGGAAAACGTGCCCGCCTGTTTCAATATCAAAACCTGCGCTTAATGAATTGTATACTTTCAAAGATTTTACCTGGTCGGCAGGCAGGTAATTGTATTCGATATTGATGCTTGCTCTTTTGGTTATTTTCATTCTTGCGCCCATTCCTAAAGCAAACAGGTCGTTTTTATCGGCAGCCGCAGCAACAAGATTATAATGTAACCATGTGGGTGAAAGTTGCACAGATAAATTCCTGTTTATTTTTCTTGCTAATAAAAGTTGTGCTGTATACTGCGTTCGGTACTTTGCATTCATATAAGGCTTGTCAGCATATTTCAATGTTGTATATGCAATGCCAAGCAATGCGGTAGCAGAAATAGGTATTTTGTCTGAACCATCCGTTTGCCTGAATAGCTTTGCTTTTATATATCCGTCATAAGTTTTTTCGAATGTGCTCCTGCCGATACCTATGGCAAACCTGTTTGTGAGCCCGTAATCAAAACCCATGCGCATGGTAGCATTGTCTAATCCGAAAAATTGATACGCTCCGTCATTTATTTTTCCAAAACGGTGCATGATCATAAAAACCAATTCTTTTTTTGCAGGTGCTTCAACCGAATGCAGGTTAATGATATGTATGCCTTTGAAAGTGCCTGTTACATATATGTTTTTCTGACCCGTTTGTAAAGAATCTTCTATCATCTTCAGCAGGCTTGAATCCTGTGAAAAAATTGCGTTGCAGGAAAAAAGTACTAATAATAATGTAGTTGGTTTTTGATTTGACATACAATTTATTTTTTAGGATTGCATTCAACTTTAATTTCCACATCAATAAGTTTTGCTATTTTATCACTTACTAAAGAAGGAATTTTGATATTGAAATCCTGTGGGGCAAGTTGAAATTTGGCCACACCTGATAAGACTCCGTTGCTCATTTCAATTGTAGCAGGTACTGAGATTTTCTTATCTACTCCGTGCAATGTTATAGTGCCTTCTACCTGTATATTGTATACTTGTTGCTTTTGCAGATCTACAGTGCCTGTAAAACTTCCTTTAAAAACAGCTCTTGGATATTTATCACTTTCTACATAATTCTCATTAAAATGTTCCTGCATCAGCTCTTTCCTGAAAGTGAAGCTTTTGAGAAGCATTGAAAAAGCAATCTGTTTTTTTTCAGTATCAATCATTGCCACAACCTGGTTGTTTTCTGCCTTAATATCTTCAAGCGGTGTTTTTGAATAAAAACCTGCAAAACCGGTTTTGGTGATGTATAGTTGTGCATTTGTGGCTAATCCTGTGCACATGAACAACAGGATGAATAGTTGCTTCTTCATGATAAATTATTTTAAGGTATCAACATATTTAAATGTTCATCGCCAGTCATCTCACTATTTTTAAAAAGTATAGAAACACTTTGTTTTACCACTTACAGTAAGACCAACATACCCCGCCGTATTGCAAACCCGCCAGAGTGAAACATGAGATGAATGATGAATGTAGCCACGGATAAAGCAATCTCTCATGAACTAAGACTTCTGCACGCAACATCACACGATCACATCTTCCAGAATGCTCAATTATTTGGTGCACCATTTTGCACCCAAGATTTTATTTTGTTTATATCACAATCAGAAAGTTTTGGCGCATTGTACGGCATCGGTGTATATCCTGCTGCATGAGATATGGCCCCGGTAAGGTTTCCGTTGTCTGCCTGAATTTTAAGTTTTGTATATCCGTCCAGGTCAATCCCGTTTGTAACAGTACCATTACCGTGACAACCATAACAGTTTATTTGAATGATCGGCAGTATATCCGTGCTGTATTTCATATTATCGGTATTGCATTGGCCGGTTGCAAACTCGTCTTCCGAATCTTTTGAACATGC
Organism: Agriterribacter sp.; assembly: GCA_047601125.1. Taxonomy (GTDB): domain Bacteria; phylum Bacteroidota; class Bacteroidia; order Chitinophagales; family Chitinophagaceae; genus Agriterribacter. The sequence goes on from JASGJY010000001.1 coordinate 939,535, forward strand.
GCTTATCCAAAGAATAGCTATCGCGATAATTCCTGTGTATAATACCTTTTTTCCCATACTATATTTATTTTACAATTACACAATCAGTAAGATTAACATCCATATTAAATCCTGTACACCTGCCCTTAACTGTTATCTCCTGTCCTGTTGTAATATTTTTTTCAGTTACCTCTTTTCCGGGGGAGAACCTGCAACTTATACCGCCACCTGATGTCTGTGGACCCAGTGTAAGTATTATATCTTCTCCGGAATCAGTAAGATCATCCACTACTCCTTTTACTTCAACAACTTTATTTAAGTAAGTTTTATTTGCTTCGCTTTCATTGTTACTAAACGCTTCATATAATCGCAATGCAGTTACCCTTGTATCTGCTGACTTTGATGAGACTCCTTCCCTGGGTTTGTTATACCAGTACCAGGCAAAACCAAGGCATAATATGGCCCCTGCCAAAAAAATGATTAGTTTTTTTCGCATCAGTTTTTAAATAAATGTTGATCAGAATTTTTTTCCTATACCAATGTATATGCCACCACTCGTCAGGGAAAGATTTCCTGTACCAACTCCGGAAACAGGAAGTCTGAAATATGGCTCTATCCTAAAATTGAAAGTTTTCAAAAAAGTTCGTTCATATCCCAGGTTCAGATTGATAACAGTCATCCAGTTTTTTTCTGCTGTCTTATACTCATATCCCTTTGTCATTGGCTGCCCTCCTGGATGGCGATATGTAAAATCATAATATTCTTTGTTCATCAGATATGACGACATCCCGGTTGCTATAAACCAATTACTATTTTTACCTGTTAATATGTTATACCTTACATTCAATGGTATGGTGATCATATAACAATTACCGTCAGCATTCATTATTTCCACGTCTCTTAAATAGGGAGACAGCTTACTTTTATCAAAATATTTTCCTTCCGTGCAATATATCTTTTTCTCCCATAAAGCTCCTGTTTCAATATGCCAGTGATTATTCAGGCGATAACCCAATAACAGGCCTGTGCTACTACCGGTTCCGGCTATGCGCTGAAATTTAACTGAGCTTAAATCCGGGGCAACCACAGCGGCTGCATAAAAATAATGCTGATATTTTTTGTCTGTCTTATTTTTATTTTGCTTTGCAGAACTATCAGCATTACCTGCATTTAAACCTTTAATACCCGGAGCCATTCCGGAAATTTTTCCCTCAAAAGATATTACCGGAAGCATCTTGCCATCATGATCTGTAAATACATATTGAAAGCTTCCGGTAATAGTTTTACTGGAGTCTCCATCTGGTCTGCTTATGCCAATATTATTCGTCTGCTTGTTCTGCTTATTATTATTATTTAAATACTGTACGATTGCTTTATTGTTTGTATTGTTCTCTCTGTCTACTACGTCCGGCTTACGTGGGTTGTTATTATCAAAAGTTTTTTTGTTTTTTTTAAGCCGGTTATGGTGTGTGTTTGCCGAAGTAATAGCTCCTCCGTTTTTGGTTGTACTGTTTTTTTCAGTAACACTTCTTTCTCCGTTATTTAATACCGCCTCATGATCCTGACTGTTTTCCTTATGTTCGATAAAGTTTGATGCAGGGTTGTTTTCCGTTCTATTTTTTTTGTTGGAAATAATATTATTTTCAGCCAGGGCATTTTTATTTTCATCTTTTTCAATAATAGTACTTCTGTTACCCGGGGATTCGTTTAAAGAATATTCTTCCGTATCTGCTGATAATTTATTGATAATAGTATTTTCAGAAGATTTTGTAACAGGTCTCTCATTCGTATCTTTTGTTGCTTTTGCAGATTCCGTTTTTGCTATAATATCTTCTTTGTTAGTTGCGCCGGTTTTTTTCCAGGTATAATATCCTGCAAACAAAGCTGGTAAGAGCAAAAACCACCAGAAGAAAAATCTGCGTTTCTTTTTTTCTTTACCCTGTTTTTCTATATTAAACCCATCAGCATTACGCAATGCTTTATTCACAGCATCCCACCCGGAAGCCTTGCTGGTATCCACCTCATAATTTTCCGCTGCTTTGCGGAAAAGTTCATCCATATCGTCATTCTTCATGTCAAACATAGCACGTTATCCTTATTATCTTTTACAAGGTATTTTTGTAAAATTGCTCTTGCTCTCGCAAGATTCGATTTTGACGTTCCTACGGAAATGCCTAATGCTTTTGATATTTCCTGGTGGGTGTATCCATCAATCACATACATATTAAATACTGCCCTGTAAGACGGGCTAAGCTTTTTAATTAGTTCAATCAACTCCTTATACACTACTTTTTCGTCGGAACTGACTATTACTTTTTCTGTATGATTTTCGTTAAGCTCTGTAAGTGGCTGATATCGTTTCTGCGCCTGGCTTACCCGTAAATAATCTATCGCGGTATTAACAACAATTCTGCGCATCCAGGCCATCAGCAACATTTCAGGGTTTGTGGCATTTTTATAATCAAACTTTACAAACGACTTAAAAATTTTTATAAAGGCGTCATTGCTCACTTCATTTGCCGATTCGTAAGTACTCACATACCTGTAAACAGTTTTTAATACAAACCCGAGGTATTTTTCATAAAATACCTTTTGGCACTTTTCGTCATTGCCAACACAACCCTCTATAAGATTTGTTAGTTCCAAATTTGCCTGAAAACTTTACGCATAATATTACGGTTCAATAGCATAAATGGTTGCGCAGGTTGCGGATTTCAGATGAATTTATTCGTTGGATGCATTTTGTTTAATATCTGTATGTAAGAAGAGAGGCAAATAACCTGAGATACCACGTTTGTTATTTCACGTTTGCCGTTCAACTTAGTATTACCTGGCATCCAATAGGCTGATCACTGCTTCATCACCCAAAACGGCATTGGAGGGGCGCGGACTGGATGCATTAAATACTTCCAGGTCTTTCTGCTCCAGCACTTTTACAGGATTTTCATCAATATTTCCAGAGGCGTTTTGAACTGCTTTTAAATTAAGCCCGAGCTTTTCAGCCATAAAAACGTACATAGCCTTGCGCTTTGAAGGCCCGTAATCATGCTTTTCATCTGCAAGATGTACCAGCGAAACATTCTCCCTGCTATTGTATAATTGATATATTTTTTGCATGAATGGATATTCTACTTCAGGAGTATGCTTTGTCCAGTCGCCGCCATCAGATATAAGCAGCATTGGCCTTGGCGCGGTAAGCGCCGCTATTTCTACATTATTGGTTTGAAAATCTCCTTTTTTATGAATAGGCATGCCACTTTCGCAGGTGCAGCCGCCAAAAAAATAGGAGGACACCATTACTGTTGGCACAGCAACCTTTACTCTCGGATCAAGCGCAGCTAAAATAAATGTTTGCGTACCGCCACCTGATTCTCCGGTTATACCTACCAGTGAGGAATCAACTTCCGGCAGCGATAATAAAAAATCTAAAGAACGGATACTGTTGATGGTTTGAAGCTTTACGCCCTTAGGCATTTTATGTTCGCATTGTTTTGAATCACCCTGCCCGATCATATCCCATACAAATACAATGGCGCCCATGCGGGCAAGCGTGCCGCAGCGTTTTTGAGTTTGCTCACGAAATCTTCCTTCAGGATTATTGCCATGGCCATGCGGGCATAAAATACCTGCATATTTTTTCTGCTTTTTCAGCGGACGATACAAATTGCCTGTTACATAAAACCCCGGCAGGCTTTCAAATGCTACATTTTCTATAGAGTAGCCGTCCATTATTCTTTTACCATTAATAATTGGTTTTGAAGTTGGCTTAGCGGGCATTTTTTCTAACTCCATCCCTTCTCTCATATTATTGCGTATATACGCTGCTCTTTGCTGCCACTTGTTTAATGATGCAGGAACATGGTTATCCAAAAAAGCCTTGCCCTGCTCTTCTGTAAAATAAGCGCCCTGGCATAGCTCAACCTGTGCATTGCCGTAATAAAATGTAAGTACATAAAAAGAAAGGATGAAACTGGTTTTCTTCATGCTGCTGATTATTTAATCTACAATTTAGATTATTCTTTTGGTGATGTTATACAATAAAAGGTATTTAAAAATTTGCCGGATAAAATTGGGACTGATTTACCTAAACAGTACTTTTGCATAAGTGCGCTTATTATATAATTTCTTCCTGCATATTTTTGCTATTTCCTGTGTTTAATGTGCAGTTATCCAAATCTTAATGAGTTTTACGATGCTTCCTTAATTTTTCCGTATACCTTCTTTATGCCCCTGAGTGTTAACCTGTTTATATTGTTCAAATAATTTATTAACAACAGCTGTTAATGCAGCAGCATTAATAATTGAAAACCAAACTTTATGAAGTATATCTTATCGGCTTTGGCAGCTTTATTTTTTCCCTTTACTGCTATTAATGCACAAATAGCAATTAAGCCTTCGGTTGGGTTAAATTTTACTGATTTTTCAAAAGACCCTAATACAGGAAAATACAAATCAAAAGCTGGTTACCAGCTTGGAGGGTCTGTAGCTTTCGGTAAAAAAGTATATATAGAACCAGGGATTTTCTGGGTAAAGAAAACTACCGAGTATGTTACAGAAAATACCAATTCTGATGATGTGAAGTTTGATGTAAGTGGTTTTAGAATCCCTGTTTCCGTTGGATTCAATCTTTTAGGAAATGAAAAATCACTGGTTGGGTTAAGAGCATTTGGAGGAGCATCTGCTTTTATACTTACGGATGCGAAAGCAAAAAATTGGAACAAGGATGATTTCAAAAATGCAGCCTTTGGCGTATTCGCCGGGGCAGGGTTGGATATTACTATTGTTTTTGTGGAAGCGAAATATGAATGGTCGCTTACCAATGTTCAAAAAGATATATCACAGGTGGATGTAGGTAAATCAAGATCAGTTTTTATCAATGCCGGAGTAAGAATTCCATTGTAAGGTTATCTCAAACGTTTTTTTAAACCTCGCAGCTTACAAAGACTGTGAGGTTTATTTTTAATGTATTCAGGATATACTATTCCTAACCCTTTCCTGAAAAAATTTGCGTAAAGTATTATTGGCATATCTCCGGTGTAAACAATCCAGGTATTATCTTTAACAAACAACTGAAAACGATACGCTATGGCAGGAACATTTTCAAAAATCAAAAGCACATTTAATCTTTTAAAGAGTATAGATTTTGATCAGTTAGCAAAGCTTTCACAAAAGGTAGACCTGCAAAAAGTAATGGAAGGTTTTTCGAAGCTGGATGATAAGCAACTGAAAATGCTGATGAAGATGCTGGATGGTGAGGACAGAAAGAAAAAGGAATTACCTGAAATAAACGGCGATTTTTATGAGCTGCACCTGCGGCTGAATGATGAAGATAAAGCCTTGCAGCTGCGGGTACGTGAATTTATGGAAAGAGAGATTAAACCTATTGTAAATAATTACTGGCTGCATGATGATTTTCCTTTTGAAGTGATACCAAAATTCGCTGAGCTGGGTTTGTGCGGAGTAACCTACCAGGGGTATGGTTGCCCCGGTAAATCTTTTTTAATGGAGGGAATTATTGCAATGGAAATGGGGAGGATAGATGCGTCTATCGCCACCTTTTTTGGTGTGCAGAGCGGGTTGGCAATGGGCTCTGTTTATATGTGCGGCTCTGAGGAGCAAAAGCAGGAATGGCTGCCTGCCATGCATGAACTGAAAAAGATCGGAGCATTTGGATTAACAGAGCCGGAAGTTGGCTCTGGCGCTGCCGGCGGACTAACTACCACGGTTAAACGAACAAAAAGCGGCTGGATACTGAACGGCCAAAAAAAATGGATTGGCAATGCCACCTTTGCCGACCTGATTATTATATGGGCGAGAGATATAGATGATGGAGAAGTAAAAGGATTTATTGTAAGGAAAGATACACCCGGCATGATGGTTGAAAAGATAAAAGGCAAGATGGCATTGCGCATTGTGCAGAACGGTTTGATAACACTTACTGATTGCGTTGTGCAGGAAAATGACAGGCTGCCCGGCGCTAATTCATTTAAGGATACGGCTAAGATATTGCAAATGACCCGTGCCGGTGTAGCCTGGATGGCGGTTGGCTGTGCCAGGGGCGCTTATGAAAACGCATTGGATTATACACGCAAACGTAAACAGTTTGGTAAACCTATCGCTTCATTCCAGCTTATACAGAATCATTTGGTGGAAATGTTGTCAAATCTTACAGCTATGCAGGCAATGGTATACCGCTTGTCTGAACTGCAGGATGATGGCTTGCTGAAAGACGAGCATGCTTCGCTTGCGAAAGTATTTTGCTCATTGCGTACGCGTGATATTGTAAGCAGGGCAAGAGAAGTGATGGGCGGCAATGGTATACTGCTTGATCATAATGTTGCGCGTTTTGTAGCTGATGCTGAAGCGATATATTCCTATGAAGGAACAAAAGAAATAAATTCGCTGATTGTAGGCAGGGCCATTACGGGTTTCAGCGCGTTTGTATAAAACTGTCATCACTTTGAGCATCAATTATTACATCTACCCGGCAATATGATATATGTGGAACATACTGTTTGCTGCTTAGATGCGGATAAATAATACCTGAATTAATTCATGCATATAACTTAAAATATGCATCTTTCAGACCTTCTATTCTTTCACATTAGCTATAGTTAGTTTAAACAAATATCACGGCAGGATTCAATAGGTTTGTTCTATATACTTATAGAATTAATCAATTTTATTTATATCCTAAATGTCATAAGTTTGTCAGGAAATGCTCAGGCGGGTAAACAAGCCGCATGATTTTTTTAACGCTTTTGTAGCGTGTCTTTATAAATAATACTTAACCAGATAAATTTCTTACAATGGCAAATGATTCAAAAGACATCAGCAAATGCCCGTTTCATAACGGGAGCATGAAGAGTAATGTTGGCGGTGGCGGAACTAAAAACAGGGATTGGTGGCCTAACCAACTAAGAGTAAACATTCTTCGTCAGCATTCTGCTTTATCAAACCCGATGGATAAAGATTTTAATTACGCAGAAGCATTTAAGAGTCTTGATCTTGAAGCCGTAAAAAAAGATCTGCATGCACTTATGACGGACTCCCAACCCTGGTGGCCTGCGGATTTTGGTCACTATGGAGGTTTATTTATTCGTATGGCCTGGCACAGTGCCGGCACATATCGCGTAGGTGATGGTCGTGGTGGTGCAGGACAGGGATTACAGCGCTTTGCGCCGCTGAACAGTTGGCCCGATAATGTGAGTCTTGATAAAGCTCGCCGCTTGTTGTGGCCTATCAAGCAAAAATATGGCAACAAAATTTCCTGGGCAGATCTTCTCATACTCACAGGCAATGTAGCGCTGGAATCGATGGGCTTTAAAACCTTTGGTTTTGCAGGCGGGCGTGAAGATGCATGGGAATCTGATGAGCTTGTATACTGGGGCGATGAAAAAACCTGGCTGGGCGGTGATGTACGTTATGCAAAAGGTTCTGAGGGAGTGGTAGAAAATCATGGAGTGCTGGTATCTGATGATGATGCCGATGGTAAAATACATTCACGTAATCTCGAAAAACCACTTGCTGCTGTGCAGATGGGATTAATATATGTGAACCCTGAAGGACCGGATGGAAATCCGGATCCCGTTGCTGCTGCAAAAGATATCCGCGATACTTTTGGCCGTATGGCAATGAATGATGAAGAAACTGTTGCCCTCATAGCCGGTGGTCACAGCTTTGGTAAAACACATGGCGCCGCTCCTGCAGATCATGTGGGTAAGGAGCCTGAAGCCGCTGATCTTGAACTGCAGGGCTTAGGATGGAAGAGCAGCTACCGGTCGGGGGTAGGCGCTGATGCCATAACCAGCGGACTGGAAGTGATATGGACAACCACCCCGACAAAATGGAGCAATAACTTTTTCGAAAACCTGTTTGGCTTTGAATGGGAGCTTACAAAGAGCCCTGCCGGTGCGCATCAATGGGTGGCAAAAGATGCGGATAATATTATTCCTGACGCATTTGATGCAAACAAAAAGCATAGACCCACTATGCTCACAACCGATCTTTCTTTAAGAATGGATCCTGGATTTGAAAAAATTTCAAGACGGTTTCTTGAAAATCCTGATCAGTTTGCTGACGCGTTTGCACGTGCATGGTTTAAATTAACACATCGCGATATGGGGCCGCGCACCCGTTATCTGGGAGCTGACGTGCCTGAAGAAATATTGATCTGGCAGGATCCTATTCCCGCAGTTGATCATAAACTGGTTGACGCGAATGATATCGCTGTGTTGAAATCTAAAATTTTGGCGTCCGGTTTAACCGTTTCCCAACTGGTGTCTGTTGCATGGGCTTCCGCTTCAACTTTTCGTGGTTCTGATAAACGTGGTGGCGCTAATGGCGCACGTATACGCCTTGCCCCACAAAAGCAATGGATGGTAAACAACCCGGTGCAGCTTAATAAGGTGCTGACGGTATTGGAAAACATCCAGAAAGAATTTAATGGCATACAAAAGGATGGCAAAAAAGTTTCACTGGCAGATTTAATAGTATTGGGTGGTTGCGCCGCTGTTGAAAAAGCTGCGAAAGATGCCGGTAGCAATATTGCTGTACCATTCACACCAGGACGTATGGATGCTTCACAAGAGCAAACTGATGTGGAATCTATAGGCTATCTTGAACCTTTTGCAGATGGTTTACGCAACTACCGCAAAGCCAAATCACCTGTGTTAACTGAAGAGCTGTTGATAGATAAAGCACAATTATTAACGCTTACCGCTCCCGAACTGACGGTATTAACTGGCGGTATGCGCGCACTAAATACTAACTATGATGGTTCTTCTCATGGAATATTTACTGATCGTCCGGGGCAACTTACGAATGACTTTTTTGTGAACCTGCTTGATATGAATATTGCATGGAAGGCGGCAACCGACGACAGGGAATTATACCAGGGCTTTGATCGCAGCACGGGCAATGTTAAATGGACTGCTACACGCGCAGACCTGGTTTTTGGTTCTAACGCGGAATTGAGAGCAATAGCAGAAGTATATGGCAGCGCAGATGGAAAAGAAAAATTTGTGAAAGATTTTGTTGCGGCATGGAACAAAGTAATGAACCTTGACAGATTTGATTTAGCATAACGCTTATTCATGAGGAAAGACCCGGGCGGCTGAAAACAGCCGCCCTTCTTTATGCACTATACTTAATAATCGCAATTGCTTCGTATCTTTGCGCTCAAATTTTAAGCAATGCCATTAATGCAATTACACCGCACTCATAATGATTATGGGTTTTTTGCTGCAGATGCAGGAGGTAATACACTTTCTATTGATATTCCGGTTGAACAGGGCGGAGACGGTAAAGGATTTCGTCCTATGCAATTATTGCTTGCCGGTTTGGGCGGTTGCAGCGCGGTGGATGTAGTGAGTATTTTAAAAAAGCAAAAACAGGATATTAAGGGGTTTTCTATAAATGTTGACGGAGAAAGAGAGCAGGGCAAAGAACCCTCTTTGTGGACTGATGTGGAAATTACTTTTGATCTTACAGGTGAAATAGATCCTGCCAAAGCCTTGCGTGCAGTAGAATTATCAATGAATAAATATTGCTCTGTAGCAGAAACCTTACGCAGAGCCGGCGCAAAACTGATATGGAAAGTTGTGGTTAACGGAACACCTGTTGATCTGTAATTTGCCAGGTAATAATAACAAGAGCAGCAAACAAATTTATTTTGAGCATGAGTTTACATCCTAATACGCAGGCTGTGCGTATACAAAGTCCGCGTACGGATGAAATGGAGCACAGCACACCGTTATTTTTAACATCGAGTTTTTGTTTTGAGAATGCTGAAGAAATGCGGGCGGCTTTTGCTGAAGAGAATGATAATAATATTTACAGCCGTTTCAGCAATCCTACGGTGCAGGAGTTTATTGATAAAATGTGTATGTTAGAAGGAGCGGAAGCAGGCTTTGCCACCGCTTCCGGTATGAGCGCTATATTCGGAACCTTTATGGCTTTTTTAAGCGCTGGTGATCACCTGCTGAGCTGCAGCTCTGTATTCGGCTCCACGCATACTATTGTTACCAAATATTTGCATCGCTGGAAAATTGAATACAGCTATGCTGATATTAAAATGCCGGAAACCTGGGAAGCTTTGATTAAGCCTAATACTAAAATGATTTATGTAGAAACACCCACTAACCCGGGGCTGGATATAGTGGATATGGAGTGGCTTGGCGCTTTGGCCAAAAAGCATAATGTAATGCTGGTGGTTGATAATTGTTTTGCCACACCTGTTTTGCAAAAACCAATTGATTATGGTGCAGACCTTGTGCTGCATTCTGCTACCAAGTGGCTTGACGGGCAGGGCAGGGTATTAGGCGGTATAGTAGTTGGTAAAAAAGAATTAATTCGCGATTTATATTTATTCTGCAGAAATACAGGCCCTTCTTTATCACCATTTAACGCGTGGGTATTAACCAAAAGCCTTGAAACGTTGGACGTACGTATACAGCGCCATTGTGATAATGCTGAAGCCTTGGTTAAGGCACTGGATGGTCATCCAAAACTGAACTGGATCAAATACCCGACACATCCATCACACCCCATGTACAATATTGCCAAAAAGCAGATGACGAGAGGTGGCGGACTGGTTACTTTTGATTTGAAAGGTGGTGTAGAAAGTGGTAAGAAATTTATGGACGCTTTGAAAATGCTTTCACTTACTTCTAATTTGGGCGACAGCCGTAGTATCGCTTCTCATCCTGCATCAACAACACATTCAAAATTAAGTAAGGAAGAGCAGGCATCTGTTAGTATTACGCCAGGGCTTATACGAATTTCAGTTGGACTTGAATATTGCGGAGATATAATAGCAGATATTGTTCAGGCATTGGAAAAGTGTTGATAAACTTCCCGTGCTTCTTTATTGCTTTGTATTAAGCAAATAAACTACATTGTATTATTGTAAACAAAAAGCTGACTTTCTCTAAGCCATGGATAGTTTTTTTATCCGGCGCCTTATAGTTTTACAAAATACAATTCCCGGACTAATTTATGTTCCTCCATATCTTATAAAGGAAAACATTGCTTTATTGCAATACCGGATTGTAGTTATCCAGATACAGGTAATTATCAATAATACCAGGGCAGACATTCCAACTACTTCGTTTTTTTCAAAATCAGGATAAGTGAAGGATTTTTTTAGATCAATGCTTTTGGCAAAATACGGATAGCAATGTCCGTTTACCCATACCGCTGCGCTAATCAAATATATGATCAGCAATAGCTGTTGATTTATAAATTAAACTCCATTATGATATTTGTAGACATTGTAGTACTAACCTTGCAAATGCATAAATACTTATGAATTGTTTTATATTTTGATCATATGTGTATACCTGTTAAATACCTGAGCAGGAACAATAAATTTTTATCTCCAGGTGTAAGGTGACAATTATCACTTAAATGTATATCTGCACAGGTTATTTTGCCTGTTTCAGCATTAACCAACCGTAATGTCAAAGCAATTTTATGATCGTCGGTATACTGACAATGAAATTATTAAAACTTTCATTTTTTTGATGTTGGAAGTACTGGGAAAGAGCAGTTAATTTTATCGTCTGGCGGACCAAAAGGGAAAAGGATATTGATGATGTCTTATCGTTGCGAAATGATTTTTTAGTTTTGCCACATTGAATTATGAACGGAAAAATGTTTTTCAAGATGAATGGAAATTTCATTATGCTGAGATTGTTGTTGAGATCTGGCGGTTAAACATTGTAATTTTAATAAAGTAATATTTGTTTTATGCCCCAAAATAAAACCGGATATCGCACTATGAATGATCAAAAAGAAATTCACGAGCTTTTTCCAAATCTTGAGGAAGGTTTGTACGAAGAACTGATGCAATATGGAGACATAAAGGAAATACCTGCAGGAACAACTTTGCTAAAGGCTGGACAAACCATTCGGTCAACTATGCTTGTATTGGACGGTATTGTAAAGCTATACCAGGAAGATGCTGAAGGCAATGAGTTCTTTATGTATAACCTGCAGCAGGGCCAGGCATGCGCAGTATCTATGATTTGTACTTACCAGCAGGAAAAAAGCCAGGTAACAGCTAAAGCAATGACAGATGTAACACTACTTACCATTCCCCTGGAATATATGGATAAATGGTTGAGCAAATACAAGAGCTGGCATTATTTTGTAATTAAAACCTATCGCTCCCGTTATGAAGAGCTGCTGAAAACCATCAATGAAATTGCTTTTAAAAATATGGATGAACGTCTTGAGTTCTATCTCAAAAAGCAGGTAAAGCAATTTGGCAAAACGGTAAAGCTCACACACCAGGAAATAGCAACGGACCTTAATTCATCAAGAGAAGTGATCAGCAGACTGATGAAAAAAATGGAAAGAAACGGCTGGATCATTATCAACAGGAATTCTTTTGAGTGGATAAAAGATTAATTTTCATTTATTTTTTTTAAAAAATTTATTCAATTAAATATTGGTAAGTAACCATAGTCACCGATAACGCGATTTACACCTGCCATTTTTGCTGTATAAATTATAGGACAGTATGGAAATAGCGGGTTATGTAGCATCGTTGCTTATAGGCATATCGTTAGGCTTAATAGGAGGGGGAGGGTCTATTCTTACTGTGCCGGTACTGGTTTATTTATTCCGGGTTCAGCCTGTTATTGCAACGGCATATTCGCTTTTTATTGTTGGTTCAACAAGTCTTGTAGGTAGTTATCCCAAATACAAGCTTGGTCAAGTTGATCTGAAAACAGCGCTTATTTTTGGCATTCCTTCTATTGCAGCGGTATATGCTACCAGGGCTTTCATTATTCCGGCAATACCTGAAAATATATTTACGGCAGGGGGGATGATTGTAACAAAATCATTATTAATGATGATACTTTTTGCTGTGCTTATGGTATTTGCATCAGTATCTATGATAAGAGGTAAAAAAGAACCTGAAGAAAGAGGTGAACAGAAATTTAATTATCCCTTAATATTGATTGAAGGTGTGGTTATAGGCACGTTAACAGGATTGGTTGGCGCCGGTGGCGGCTTCTTAATTATTCCGGCGTTGGTATTACTTAGTAAATTACCCATGCAGCAGGCTGTAGGTACATCGTTGCTTATTATAGCGGTAAATTCATTAATTGGCTTTACTGGCAATCCTGGTAAAGAAGCTATGAATTGGTCGCTGCTTTTAACAGTAACGGGGCTTGCCATTGTTGGTATATTTATAGGAAATAAATTAAGCGGCAAAGTATTAGCAGGTAGCCTTAAAAAAGGATTTGGCTGGTTTGTACTGATAATGGGCATTTATATTATAGTGAAAGAATTATTTCTTCCCGGTGCAAGCGGAGGTCATTAGCAATAAAAATTCATATTAACTTCAAAATTATTGAGTGTAACTAATGTCATACATGTTTGAATAAAACTGTCGGATATTTGTATTATCATAAAAAATTATAGCAATGAAAATAGAACAGATATATACAGGATGTTTGGCACAGGGTGCTTATTATATTGAAAGTAACGGAGAGGCTGTGATCATTGATCCCTTACGCGAAGTGCAGCCCTATATTGACAGGGCTGAGCGCAGCAAAGCCAAAATAAAATATGTTTTAGAAACACATTTTCATGCAGATTTTGTATCTGGTCATCTGGATCTTTCTAAAAAAACAGGTGCGCCTGTTGTATACGGGCCTAATGCAAAGCCTGCATTTGATTTTTACGCGGCAAAGGACGGTGAGGAATTAAAGGTTGGTAAAGCCTCTATTAAAGTTTTACATACTCCGGGTCATACAATGGAAAGCACCTGCTATTTATTGAAAGACGAAAATGGTAAAGAGGCAGGTTTGTTTAGTGGAGATACTTTATTTATTGGTGATGTAGGCCGCCCTGATCTTGCACAAAAAGTAAAAGCTGATTTAACGCAGGAAAAACTTGCCGGCTATTTATTTGATTCATTAAGAAATAAAATTATGCCGCTGGCAGATGATATTATTGTGTATCCGGCACACGGTGCAGGCAGCGCTTGTGGTAAAAATATGAGTAAAGAAACTACGGATACACTTGGGCACCAGAAGAAAACCAATTATGCATTACGTGCCGGTATGACGAAAGAAGAGTTTATTAAGGAAGTAACGACAGGGCTTGTTGAGCCACCTGCATATTTTCCGCTCAATGTTATGATGAATATACAGGGATATGAAAGCATTGATAAAGTATTGGAAAGAGGTTTGCACGCAATGTTGCCAGATGCTTTTGAAGCCGCTGCTAATGATACCGGTGCTTTAATGCTTGATGTAAGAGATGCGCAGGAATTTGCGAAAGGATTTATTCCTAATTCAATTAATATAGGCCTTGAAGGGTCATTTGCTCCCTGGGTAGGCGCAATGATACCTGATATCAAACAGGAAATATTACTCATTTGCGAGCCGGGCACAGAAGAAGAAGTAGTGACGCGCTTAAGCAGGGTTGGATATGATTATGTGATCGGTTACCTGCAGGGAGGATTTGAATCATGGAAAAAAGCCGGTAAGGAAGTTGATGAAATTAAAAGCATTAGCGCAGATGAACTGGCTGAGCTTCAGGCAAAAGATGTTTCATTGCCCATACTTGACGTACGTAAAAACAGTGAATACCTTAGTGAACATATAGCAGATGCAGAAAATGCACCGCTTGATTTTATTAATGATTCTATGAGCATGATAGACAAAAATAAAATCTACTATGTGCATTGCGCCGGGGGATATCGCTCTATGATATTTAACTCAATAATGCGGGCAAGAGGATTTGATAACCTGGTTGACGTAAGAGGCGGATTTAAGGCAATTAAAGAAAGCAATCGCTTTAAAATTACGGATTATGTTTGTCCATCAACCTTATTGTAAATGATTTAATAACTGGTAAATATGTTAGGAGTAATTAAAAAATTATTTGGCGGCGGTAGCGCTGTTGATTATAAGGCGTTGCTGAGCCGGGGCGCTGTAATTGTAGATGTAAGAACAGCAGCGGAATTCAGGAGCGGGCATATTAAGGGTGCTATAAATATTCCGCTTGATGAAGTAAAAAGCAGGGCGGCGGAGTTAAAGAAAAAGGATAAGCCTGTTATTACCTGCTGTCGCAGCGGCAACAGGAGCGGCATTGCAAAGAGTATGCTTGCATTAGCAGGAGTGGAATGTTATAACGGCGGTGCATGGCAAACCCTGAATTATAAAACAGCATAATTGATGAAAGCATTGTTAACTACAGGATGGAGTTTTATGCGTGTTCTCAGGGCTGGAATGGGAATAGCGGCATTGGTATTTACATTTAAAGATCATAATTTTATTTTTGGTATAGCTGGAGGGCTTTTATTGATAATGGGAGTAATGAATATCGGTTGTTGCGGCATTAACGGATGTAGCGTAAATACTCGCCCTGCTAAAAAAGGCACCGCAAAAAAATGCTGAAGAAGAAACAACATTTGAGGAAGTGGTATAATAAAGGAGGAGATCGCTACGATACGTATGCATACGTAAAATTGTTAACGCAAAACATAGAAATAAAATGATGGAGTTTTTAAAACAGCCCTGGCCCTGGTATGTAGCTGGTCCAATAATTGGGCTGATCGTTCCCACACTCCTGATACTTGGCAATAAACATTTTGGCATTTCAGCAAATTTACGACATGCCTGCGCTGCATGTTTCCCTGCTGATATTAAGTTTTTTAAGTACGATTGGAAAAAAGAAACCTGGAATTTCTTTTTTGCAGGAGGAATATTTGTGGGAGCAATTATCGCTTCACAATTATTAGCCAATCCCGAACCTGTAAAAGTTAACCCAAACCTTGTAGCTGAAATAAGCGGCTATGGCATTACCGATTACAGCAATATGATACCTGAACAGATATTCAGTTTTGAAAACTTATTTACGGTACGTGGTTTAATTTTATTGGCGGGCGGAGGTTTTCTGGTAGGGTTTGGCTCAAGATATGCAGGTGGCTGCACTTCCGGCCACTCCATTATGGGATTGAGTGATCTTCAATGGCCATCTCTTGTTGCAACAATAATGTTTATGGCAGGAGGGTTTTTAATGGCAAATCTTATCCTGCCGGTTATTATGAAATTGTAATTATTGTAACTGTAAAAAATATAAATGCAAGCAATGCCTCAACATATTCCACCCGTACTGCAACCCGTTGCAGAAGCTGACGTTATAGCAGATAATACAGATTTTGAAGTAAGATCACTTGATACCATATGTGTAAATGAATCTCGCAAAGTTCATCCCTGGTGGTATAATTTTAAATACATGATTGTGGGTGTGGTATTTGGAATTGTATTTGTAAAAGCAGAAATTATTTCATGGTTCAGGATGCAGGAAATGTTCCGGTTGCAAAGTTTTCACATGTACGGAATAATAGGTAGCGCGATAGTAGTAGGAATGATTTCAATTTGGCTTATAAAAAAGTTCAATATTAAAACCATATACGGAGAAGAGATCGCTTTTCATTCAAAAAAATTTAATAAGGGGCAGGTATACGGAGGTTTATTATTTGGTTTAGGATGGGCAATGACAGGCGCCTGCCCGGGACCTTTATTTGCGCAAATAGGAACAGGGGCATTTGTAGTTATCGTTGTACTCCTTAGTGCCATTGCCGGAACATGGACTTATGGCTACTTCAGGGAAAAGCTTCCGCACTGAAGCCGGATAACAATAAAATTGAATTATAAAGAGATTTGCTATTTTATTGAATGATGCTATTGCACTGTATATGCCGGGCTTATTTATTTTCCGGCGCTGAAAGCACAACCGATGCTTCTGTTGTCAATACCCGGAATGTAAAACTTTCCTGCAGGTAAAGCTGAACAGCAGTTTCAGAATGACTGGTATATGCTGTGGCTCAGAACTCATCATAGGTTTAATATATTGTTACTGATGTAAAAATCGTATTCAACTTTCGTAGCCTTTTTATTTAATTTGCGTAACATTAAAAAATAATAAAAAGCTATACCACAAGGTGCATCCCTAATGAAATTTTATGATTTAAACAGGCAGGAGCGGGCAGGATTAGTCAATAAGATCAAAGCTGATATTTGTAAAGATTTGACTGATTCCAAAATACAAAAACTAGTCAGGTATTTTTCAGATGAAGATACCTACATCAGAAAATCTGCATACCTGTCAATCGGAAAATTGTATTCCGGAAACGAAGGATTGCAATCTGAAATCATTGCTTGTTTACAAAAATTACTTAAAAACAAAGATTTCAGAGTTCGGCAAACTGTTATTAATTCAGCAGGAGAAATAGGTAAGAAGCATTTTGAAATTGTTGAATATTTTTTTGACACAGGATTATCTGATAAACATCACTCAATAAGAAATGCTGTAATTGGTTCTATAAAAAAGATGGGGGAAATAAATCCCAAACCTGTTTTGGAATGGGCTAAAAAATATTTGCATCACGAAGACAAAGAGATCAGGCGGGAAATTTGTCATGGGATAGAACTTCGTGGAAGAAAATATCCTCTGGACATTTTGCCTCTTTTGCAAACGTTGCAACACGATAAAACAGCGAGAGTGCGGAATACCCTGGTTCACGTTATTGGTCAAATAGCATATAAAAAAGGTTGTATTGAGATTGTAACAGCGCATCTGAAAACCTGGGAGAATAAAGACCTGGTTGCTGCCGCATTAGCAGAAATCATAGACGTTCATCATCGTTACCGCAACTTTTCGGCAATGACACAAGCCCAGGCAAGAAAATATATTGAACAGAATTTTACGTACTGAAAAGCATATAGCTATAACATAGCATCAGGTTGTTACAGGTAACTGACAACAGTTTGCCGAAAGGGAGAAAATAATATTGAACTGTATCATATACCTATATAAAAAAATTGAGGCCCATGGAAATGAGCCCCCTTTAGTTTCAACCCTAAACCCTTGAGAAAGATATTTATAATATAACTAAGATTATGCCAAATTTTAAAAACCGGTCTTAAACCGGAATTTTTTTCGCCGGTTTATTTATTTTTTAAATAGAAACTCTTAAATCTTTTCCAGCCCGGAAAAGAAAAAGTTGCCTTCTATAAAGGCATTATCATCACTATCACTGCCATGAATAGCATTTCTGCCCAGGTTTTCAGCAAAAACCTTACGTATGGTGCCTTCATCTGCTTTTGCAGGATCTGTTGCGCCGATCAGTTTCCTGAAATCCTCTACCGCATTGTTTTTTTCTAAAATAGCTGCAATAATAGGTCCGCTGCTCATAAATTCTACGAGTTCTCCATAAAAAGGGCGCTGCTTGTGTACCGCGTAAAATTCTCCGGCTTTTTCAGCAGATAGCGATGTAAGTTTTAATGCCACAATTTTAAAGCCTGCTTTTATAATTCTGTCTATAATAGCTCCTGAATGACCATTAGCAAATGCGTCAGGCTTAATCATGGTAAATGTTCTATTGCTCATATTTTTTCTTTTGGGCAGCAAAGGTACTGTTTCGGTTAATAATTAGCATATTGATATTTGCGTAATTAACGTCCTTATAAGCCCTGCATCTGTTTATACCGGAAAAAATATTTGACTGAATGGGTATTATAAATGATTTTTGCGCCTTTTATGAAGCCCATCCAGGAGATCTATCCATTATTATCTACCCCCCGCAGAATTGTAATTACCATGCATCAAAAGCCTGATCCGGATGCTATGGGCTCATCTCTGGCATTGGCGGGTTTTTTATCCCGGTTTGGGCATAATATTACTGTAATATCTCCCACCAATTGGCCCGATTTTTTAAAGTGGATGCCGGGCTGCAGAAGCGTAATTGATTTTGAAGCAGCTAAAGAGAAAGCTTTATCAATACTGGATACTGCTGATTGGCTGTTTTGCCTTGATTTTAATGCAATGCACAGAACCAAGCACATGGCTCAAAAGCTTAAAGAGCTGCAATGTATTAAAATTTTAATTGACCATCATGAACAGCCTGAAACAGCGTCTTTTGATTATGGTATAAGCCTTACTTCTAAAAGCTCTACCTGCGAAATGGTTTACGACTTTATAGTTGGCTCAGGTAATACAAATCTTATTAACCAGGATATAGCTTCCTGCCTGTATGCGGGTATTATTGGTGATACAGGTTCATTCCGGTTTCCGGCCACCTCATCAGACGTTCACCATATGGTGGCCGAACTGAAAAAGAATGGCTTGCAACATTCCATTGTTCACGAAAATCTTTATGATAATTTTCTTGAAGACAGGCTTCGTTTTCTCGGGCACGTTTTATTATACAGGATGGAGGTGTTTTATGAATATAACGCGGCATTAATAGCTATACCAAAATCTGATTTGTTGAAATTTAATGTGCGAACCGGTGATACAGAAGGTTTGGTAAATTATCCTTTATCCATACAGGGAATAAAGCTGGCGGGGTTGGTTATTGACAGGGATGAAGAAAGAAAATGGTCGTTCCGGAGCAAAGGTAATTTTGATGTAAATACCTTTGCGCGTACATATTTTAATGGGGGAGGACATTTTAACGCTTCCGGTGGAAAAAGCGCTGATTCACTGCAAAAAACCGTACAGGTATTTAAAAACGCTATAAAAGAAAACGCAACACAATTACTATAATCAATTTTAATTATGAAAAAAGCAATATGGGTTTTAGGAGCGATTGCACTGGGGAACCTTATGATGTCCTGCAATAAAGGAAACAGTTCTTTTAAAAAACTAAAGAACGGGATGGAGTACAAAATCATCAGCTCAGGAAATGGTAAAACAATTGCCTACGGTGAAGTGATGAAATTTAATTTCGCCCAGAAATATAAAGATTCTTTAATGAAAGATACCTATGGGCAGCTCCCTCAATATCAGCCTATAGACAGCATGCAGCTTCCTAAAGAATATTTTGAAATATTTAAACAGGTTAAAGTTGGGGACAGTATTATTACCCGTATACTTACAGACAGCATTTTTAAAGGCGGTATGGGCATGATGCCGGCAGGATTTAAAAAGGGAGAATATCTTTCTACCACCTTCAAGGTGCTGGGCATACTTAAAACGGAGAATGCCCAGGAAGATTTCATGAAAGAGAGAACAGCATTTATGAGAGAAGATTCTATCCGCGCTATTGGCCAAAAAATAAAAGATGAAAAAACCCTGGAAGAATATTTTGCCAAGAATAACCTGAAGCCTGCCAAAACAACGGAAGGAACTTATGTTGATATTAAACAAGCCGGTGGTGAACTGCCTAAAGACGGGCAAACGCTTGTGGTAAAATATACAGGTAAGTTGCTTGATGGCACTCCGTTTGACAGCAATATCGATTCAACTTTCCGCCATACAGAACCTTATAATGTTACCTTAGGACAAGGTGGTTCAATAAAGGGTTTTGAAGATGGCTTAAAGCAAATGGGTAAAGGCGCAAAAGGCACTATATATATACCATCTGTTTTAGGATATGGTTCGCAGGGTTCAGGTAAAATTAAGCCCAACAGCAACCTGATATTTGATGTAGAGATATTAGATGTATTAGATGCTCCCAAACCTGTTCAGCCTGCTCCCCAGGTTCAGTTGGATACTACTAAAAAAAGAGTGATCAGACCATTAACTCCTCCGGCAAAAAAGAAAAACCAGTAGGAATTTTGGTAGCTGCATATGAAATTACAAAAGCCCCGCTAAGGTGTGCGGGGCTTTTATTTTGCATTGCTTGTGCAGATCAATTCACCTTAAGCTGTATTTTTTGAAAAGCGTGATGACTTCCATTGCCGCTTTTACATCGTGCACGCGTAAAATATCCGCTCCGTTCATCAGGGCTATTGTATTAAGTACTGTTGTTCCGTTTAATGCATTTTCAGCAGTTATACCTAAAGTTTTATATACAGTTGATTTTCTTGACAAACCTGCCAGCACCGGGCAGTTCAATATTTTAAATGCACTTAGCTGCCGGAGGAGGATAAAATTATGTTCAATGGTTTTTCCAAAACCGAATCCCGGGTCAATAATAATATCGTTTATGCCTGCCCGTTTGCACGCATCAGCTTTCCGCACCAGATAGTCTGATACCTGTGCTGTTACATCAGTATACTGCGGGTTTTTTTGCATACTCGCAGGCGTGCCCTGCATATGCATACAGATATAGGGCACTTTAAGATTTGCAACAGTATGCAGCATCGCCTCATCCATATCTCCGCTGCTGATGTCATTAATAATTGCAGCACCGGACTGCACAGCTTTTTCAGCAACTGCCGCGCTGTAAGTATCAACAGAAATGACTGCCTCAGGATATGCGGCAATAATCGCTTCTATTGCAGGAATCACACGCTGCTTTTCCTGCTCAGCATTTAGCCGTTCGCTTCCCGGCCTGGTGCTTTGCCCGCCAATATCAAGAATGGAAGCGCCTTCAGCAAGCATTTGGGCTGCAACCTGCACAATATCCTCCAAGTTTTGTTTGCGGCTGCCTTCATAAAATGAATCGGGTGTAATATTGATAACACCCATTACAACAGGCTTATCAATAACAAGAAGTTTGCCTTTGCAGTTTAATGTATACATTATTGCTTTTCGGCTTATTTTTGAAAAGTATATAATCAGCAAAAATAAGTTCATCCGGTATAAAACCAAGTGAAGCAATGAATACATTACAGCAATATGATAAGGCAGTAAAAGAAAGCAGGGATATATTTTTAAAGAAAACAGCAGATTACGGAACTTCATGGCGGGTATTGCGCACTATTTCAATTGCTGACCAGATATATATTAAAGCAAAGCGCATCCGCACACTGCAGGAAAATAAAATTGCTAAAATAGGCGACAGCATCACCTCTGAATTTAAAGGCATACTTAACTATGCTGTTATTGGTTTGATTCAACTGGATATGAAAGAGGATGAAATACAGGAACTGGATGTGCCGGTTGTTGAGCGGTTATATGATGAAACAATAGAAAAGGCGCGTTCGCTGATGCTGAATAAAAATCATGATTACGGTGAAGCATGGCGGGAGATGAGCCAGCAAAGCTATACGGATCTTATTTTGTCAAAATTGCTGCGCATAAAACAAATACTGGCAAACCAGGGGCAAACCATTATAAGCGAAGGAATAGATGCCAATTATTACGATATTATTAATTACGCCGTATTTGCCTTAATAATGATTGGAGAAGGAAAGCACGCGGAATGATAATATAACTGATCTACGCTGAGATTTGCTTATTTTCCTATAAGCCTGCTGTATTGCATTGCGCCAGATGTAAGTAAAAACTGTGCGGAACAATAGGTGAGCATTACGAGCGGCGGTAAAATCTCAAAAGGATAAATAAATTTATGAACAGCCAGTAAAGAATCAGACATTACAAATTGTGAAGAGCCGAAACATAACAGCGCCGCAATTCTTTTATCCGTTTTCCAGAACAGATTTATGGAGTATAGCCAAACAGCGCAGATAACAGTGCCATACACATATACCGGTATCTTCAATTGCTCAAGGTAATCGTTCAACACAAATAGTAATATTACCAGGTATACCAGCACCGGTAATCCGAATAATGGTTGAAACTGTAGTAATCCTTTTAGACCTTTTATTCGCAGCATAAACGCCAGGTAGCATATATGTGCTGTTAAAAATGCTATGAGCCCCTGAATAAACCATGTTTCCCATCGCAATGCAATATCTCCCAGCCATGAAAAAAACAATGCAGCCGCGAATAGTTTGATATAATTTGTTTTTAAACCTGTTTCTGCTGCTAAGGCAAACAGCAACAAAGGCATTAATAAAACTTTGGTGAAAAACCTCAAGGGTTCATTGCCGGTAAAAAATAAAATAATATTCAACCCAGCAGCAATTCCATAACAACCGAGTAAGATGAACGTAATACGTTTCATGCTTTTATTTTGAAGCTATCCTGGCTTTTCTGCCAAAAAATCTTGAAATGGAATCAAGCACTTTACTGCTGTCTGATATGGATCCCTTAATAGTAGTATATATGTTAAAAGTAACTGAATCTGCAGTGTTGAGTTCAACTGCATATCCAATCTTTCTAAGTTCACCGCTCCTGTATAATGCTCTTGCTTTATTGGCAGTTTCAATAATTACATTATAAGAATTGGCTGTGTCAGCAGTTGCCACTGCATTCAATGAGTCAGTAGCCGGTTTAGCCGCAGTAAGTGAATCTGTTTGCGGAGTGGCGGCGGGTAATACCGGTTGTATATTTTCAAGATTGGTTTGAGTTGCTTTTTTATCATTTTGCCATTGCTTAAAAAAATACCATCCAATCCAGCCGATAATAAATAGTCCGGCGGCAAAAGCTATTGCTACCACGGCTTTTTTTAATGTATTTCCCGAAGACCTGTTGCCGGGGTAATTTTTTTCAAAATCAAGATCTTCATGTTGTTCTTCTTTTTTGGGCTTTGCTTTTGTGTGAATATTTTCGTCAACTGCCGGAGAAACAAAAATTTCATTGCCCTGTAAAAATTCAAGGCTACCCCTGTCATTTAATATCAGGGTGCCCAATCCCTCAATATAAAATTGCTTACTTACATTCAGGAGCTGTTTGCCAATATTTAGAAAATCTTCCAGGTCGGAGGCGGCTAACGGCTTTATTTTTTTTGTATTGGCAGAAATAAATTCAACCAGCCCGCTATCTTCCCGGCATTTCTTATCGGCGGTAAAACGAATGGCGTTTTCGGGAACCTTACTTTTTCCTTTTTCGTTTTCAAAAGGATTCTCATAAAAGTTATCTAGAGAAAATTCTCCGATGCCCTGCAATTGCATCTTCTTGTTCTGGTACAGGTATTGCGCTAATAAGTGAGCAATTTTCAATGTAAAAACTTTATGGTTTAACGATAATTGGCTTTAAAGGCGGCAAGTTACGAAAACTAATTCTTATCAATAGCAATAGGCATTGGGCAACCAGGAATGTCGCTTTTATAAAAAATTTAAGGCAATCTCAATTTTTTAACAGACTTCTTTTATTAATAACATAATAAATATTTGTCTTTTAAGATTAAATATCTCTTTAAAAGCGAAATCCCTGATTGGACAATAGGATGGTGAATAGTGATTATTGTATGTACATCCTGCAAGCAGAAACCTGCAACTTCCTGCCAACACAGTATATTTGCTGGCAATTAATGCAAAATGACTGACGAAGAAAAGGATTTTATGATCTTTTGGGAGGCAAACAGGGAAAAAGAGAAGAAAACCTGGCGGCAGTTACTCATTGGGCTTCCCCTGGGAATGATCTTTACCTTACCTATTCTGCTGAACCTTTTTTCGGGATGGGATAAAAGGGCAACTATGGTTGCCAATGCGCAGCTTAATCCGGTTATATTAATTATTGCTGTATTGCTCATAGCTTCATTTTTTGCAATATTCAACAAAAAGCACCGCTGGGATATGAACGAGCAGCGGTATAAAGAGTTAAAAGGCAGTAAAGAAAAATAGTGCTAAAAACGGGGGATGATGCAACGTTTTATTTTTGTGGTGTATCATTGCGTATAAAGTTATTTAAAGGTTATGAAAAAATTATTGATGTTTTGTGTTTTAAGTGCGGTTACAATTTCTTTTTATTCTTGTTTGAAGGCAGACGGTAATGGCTGCCCTTATAAGGAAACTACCATTAAGGCGCCCGATGCTGAGGCACTGAAAGTAAAGGAATATCTTGAAGGTAAAGGAATTACCAATGCGCTTAAAGATAGTTCCGGGGTGTATTATATTATTGAGCAGGCAGGAACGGGAACTGTTGTGCCCGATGTTTGTTCTACAATAAGTATTAACTATGCCGGTAAATTAACCACAGACAGTGTATTTGATAAAACCGATGGCACTCCTATTGCATTGAGACTGGGTGGTTTAATACCAGGATGGATAGCAGGATTAAAGCATATAACTACAGGGGGGAAAATCAGGTTGTATATCCCTCCAAGCCTTGCGTATGGAAGTGTTGGCGCTACCAGAACAGATCAGAATGGCAATACGGTTGTAGTAATTCCGCCTAATGCTATTTTGATTTTTGATGTGGAATTAGTAGCAATGCAATAAGATTTTTTATTTTGATTTTTTTGAGAAGCTTTGGCGCATTACCATATGTACCAAAGCTTTTATCTTTATATAAAATTTTTTGTGCCTCACGAAGCTATATCTGTATTTGATATGTTTAAGATTGGCATAGGGCCTTCCAGCTCGCATACTTTAGGGCCCTGGCGTGCCGCACAATCGTTTATAAATAAATTAAAAAACAATAACCAGTTAGCTGCTGTTGTAAGACTGACTGTTTTACTATACGGATCACTTGCAAAAACAGGTAAAGGACATGGTACTGATATAGCCATACAATTAGGGTTATGCGGAGAAGATCCTGAAATCTTTGCAGTGGAAGATATTAATGAGCGCATTAATAATATTGCTTTAAGCAAAAAGATAAAGCTTGGCGGCATTAAAAATATCAGCTTTGATCCTTATACCGATATAGTATTTCTAATGCAGGAATCATTGCCTTACCATCCTAACGCAGTTAGTTTTTTGGTTGAGTTGGGCAACAGCGAAAAAATATCTGAAACCTATTATTCAATTGGCGGCGGCTTTGTAAAGCAGGAGGGAGAGGAGAAGATGAACAGAAGTGCTGTTACATTACCTTTTCCTGTTAATACAGCATCTGATCTTTTGCATTGGTGTATGAAAACCGGGCTAAGCATACACGAAGTGGTGCTGGAAAACGAAAACGCCTGGCGACCTGAAAAAGAAACCAGGAATGGAGTGATGCGGATATTTCATACAATGCGGGATTGTATTTATAGAGGTTGTCATGAGGGGGGTATTTTACCCGGAGGGTTGTTTGTAAAACGCCGTGCTTCTGCACTCAATAAAAAATTATTGGGCAATAAAATATATAATGGTTTTGATAGCTGGAAAAACGGTATACGGGAAGGTGGTAACGGGTTTAAATATACGCTTGACTGGGTAAGCTGTTTTGCGCTTGCGGTAAATGAACAGAATGCTTCATTCGGAAGAGTAGTTACCGCTCCAACCAATGGTGCCGCAGGTGTAATACCTGCAGTGCTGATGTATTATATTATTTTTGGCGATGGTGATAACGAAGATGCTATCGTAAACTTTTTACTTACCGCTTCCGAAATAGGAAGTATTTTTAAGAAAGGCGCTACTATTTCTGCTGCTATGGGAGGTTGCCAGGCTGAGATTGGGGTATCATCTGCAATGGCGGCTGGCGCATTAACAGAAGCTATGGCCGGTACGCAAAAACAGTCGCTTATGGCTGCTGAAATAGCCATGGAGCATCACCTCGGTTTAACATGCGATCCTATTGCCGGTTTGGTTCAGGTGCCCTGTATAGAAAGAAATACAATGGGAGCGATAAAAGCCATTACAGCTTCCCAGCTTGCTTTACAAAGCACACCGGATTTTGCTAAAGTATCTCTTGATGCTGTAATAAAAACAATGTGGGATACCGCGGTTGATATGAATCATAAATACAAGGAAACAGCCGAAGGCGGGCTTGCTATTAATATTCCTTTGGGATTAAGTGAGTGTTAGGGGAGCGGTCAGGTGTCAGCCTATCAGGTGTAAGGTATATGGTGTAAGGTATATGGTGTAAGATATTGCTGATAGCTGAAATCGTAAAAATGTGTGCCTGCAATCTGCAACCTGTAACCTGTAACCTGAAACCTGCAACCACAAACCACAAACCCTTCTCCCTACTTCCCCTCAATTCTCCCGTATTTTTTATGATAAGCGATAATATCTCCGATTACTTCGCTGTAAGAAAGCATGCCGGATGGTTGTCTGTTTGACTGTAGATACTTACCGTATGCCCAGGTTATATAAGGCTCAACAGGATTCTGAAAACTGCGGTAGAAATCCTTCATGGTTTTAATATCTTTTTTTACCTCCGGGCTAAGCTGTTCCGAAAATTGCTTAGCGGAAGTAGAATCTGTTCTCCACAAATTTCTGTTGGCATAAAGGAAAATATCCAAATATGCAGAATACATAAATAGTGAATCGTCTGACGAGGTTGCCACTATATATCCCACAAAATTGGCTTCGTTTTCTTTAGCGTACCCCAACTGGTGCGCCACTTCGTGACAACAAACATACGGTTGCAGAAAAGCTGGAATGGTAGTGTTTACCTGTGCTTCGCCGGTAAATGGATTGTAGTAACCGGAAAAACCAAGATAGTTGCCAATAGTTCCAAAAAAAGATGATTTGACTGATTTGTATTTATATTGCAGAAAAGGATATTGTACAGATGCCTGCTGATATATGCCGTATGTTTTTTTGAAAACATCAGCGGGTGTTGAGTACGAGATGTTTTGATTTACTGATCCTGTTTTGCAGGCGTTAACCTTATCAATCAACATCATGTTAATTTCTTCAAGCGCTTCCTTTGAATATTTCTGTTCTTCAAGTTTTAACTGTGATCTTATGCCACTGCGGTCGTAATTCAACCCCCATAGTATATTGAAAATAATATAGAGCATCAATATTTTTCCAAGCATTCCAAACAGGTATGCTCTTTTAAAAATTGCCCCTACACTTTTGTTCCTGATATATTTTGTGAGTGTTATACATTTCCGGATGCAATATAAAATAGCAGAAATATATAGTACATCGCCTGCGCTAAATGGTATCCAGCCAAAAATAAATCTGAAAAAGATGCTGATATTACTATATAAAGCTATTGAATAATATTTTTCTATGAGCTGATCATTTGCCGCGAACAGCCTTATGCATAACGCAATACAAAATAATATTATAACGGATCTTCTATTATTATTTCCAGGAAATTGTTGTTTCATCCGGCGGTGATTTAATTGAGCTTCTTACCGCAATAAAAGTAGCCCATAATTACATTCGTCCTGTCATCTGCAAAATATCCGGTAATTTATTCCGTATGGGGTAACAAAATCATTTGATGTTTGTTAATATGCCGGTTACCATTTTTTTAATTGATTAAATGTGAGCTGAATAAGTGTACAGAGATGTGGAAACTATCATATAGAAGTTTTCTGATTAAGTAATTTCTGCAATTAGCATCAGGAGTATTATTCCTATGTATGCAAGATTACAGCAATAAGAAGGAGGATTTTCCGCTTTAGTTTAAAATCTAATATTTGTAAATATGTCTTTTGCCTTATACCAGTTTGCATCTCTTTTTGCGGCTGTTTCTTTTTTTATACCAATATTACTTCTTTGGTTAAGAGGGCTTATGCGGCATAAAATATTGGTTTGGTTTGGGCTGTACTGGTGTTGGGCCGGGCTGGTTAATATTGTTTGTTCTGCAGAAGTAATCAAACAGTCAATAGCTTTAAACATTATTGAGCGTTTATATAATCTTGCGGATATTCCTTTTATGCTTTTCATCTTATATTCCACAACTCAAATAGATGGGATAAAGAAAAGCTTGAGAAAAATTTTAATTCCATTATTATGTGTTGAAATAGGCGCTTCAATTGTTTCGGGATTTATGAACGGGGTTGAAACTGTAATTGTGTTTGGAGGTGTGCTGCTTGTGTTGTATTATGTTGTATGGACAATAATCAGTTACTCCAGGAAAAATTCATTAAGTGAATCGCATACCTCTTACCAGTATGTTTATTACGCTTTGCTATTTGAATATGCTACCTCCATTATTACAGTTATTTACAGCTATATGATGCCTGAAAGGGCTAGCGCAGATGACAGCTTTATGATTTTTCATATTTCCACAATTGTTGCAATTGCAACAGCTTCTGCCGGTATACTAACGTACCAGGAACAAAAGCCTCAGCAAAAAGTAAAGAAACGCAGCATTCAGCCGGAAGCGGAAATAAGATATTTATAAAATGCTGTGCTTAATAAACAGGGAAATTACAATTTGCAACCACGGTCAATATATTCTTCAGAAAGTTATGAACTATAATGACGAATTATTTTTTCTATTTCATCAACAGGCATAACTCCTGATTGACGCCATAATATTTTACCCTGTTTAAATAGAATGAGTGTAGGTACTCCCTGGACCTGGTAAGTATTTGCTGCTGCTGGATTTTTATCAACATCTATTTTTATGATCGTGGCAGTGTCACCAATGGCGGCTTTTACTTTTTCAAGCATCGGCGCCATTACCTTACAAGGCCCGCACCATGTAGCAAAAAAATCTACCAATACGGGTTTGTCTCCATTTATTAATTCACTAAAACTTGCCATAATATTGCTGTTAAGCGTCAGCACAAATTTAAAGCTTAAAAAATTAAAAATGTGTGCGGTTGGTTACAAATGATCCTGTTTATCTTTGCCCAAAATACAAATGAACGTAGAACAAATCCGCGCATATTGTCTTTCAAGAAAAGATGCCGAAGAGTATCAGCCATTCGGTCCGGATACCGTTGTTTTTAAAATCCGTGGGAAAATGTTTCTGTTACTTTCACTTGATGCTGATCCAACTCAATTCAATGTAAAATGTAATCCCCAAAAAGCAGAAGAATTAAGAGAAGAATATAACTGCGTATTACCGGGCTATCATATGAATAAAAAGCACTGGAATACCATTGTAATAGATGGTTCTGTTTCAACAAAATTGCTAAAAGAATGGATAGACCATTCGTATGAGTTGGTGAGCGGAAAGTAGTATTATTATCAAATTCCGCTAAACGGTGTATTTCAAATTTTTGCGCCGGAAGTGGGTTATATCGTACACGTCGCACGCCTTGTTTAGAGGATACACCAACCAGCGAAAATCTTGGAACGTACCCCCGCTAAGTTTAAATATTCATGCAATTTTTAAAAATGCTTAGTTTTAAAAGAAAATTTTCATTTTATGTTTCAAAGAGTAGTGCTATTAGCTGCCTTATTTTGCTTAACGATCGGCTTTCTTAATGCTCAGCAAAAACAGGAGTTTTATGAAATAAAAGTATATCATTTTAATACTAAAGACCAGGAAAATATACTTGACACGTATTATGAAAAAGCATTTATACCTGCAGCTCATAAAGCGGGTATTAAAAGCGTAGGTGTATTTAAACCTTTAAGTAACGATACGGCAGCGGATAAACGCTTGTATGTAATTCTTCCATTTAAGTCAACAGACCAGATGATTAACCTTACCCAGCAAATGGAAAAGGGGCCGGAATATGTTAAAGCCGGCAGCGATTATATTAATGCGCCTTATACAGCACCACCATATACAAGGTATGAATCAATCTTACTGAAGGCTTTTACAAAAGCACCTGTAATGCAGTTGCCTAAGCTTAATTCTCCCAAAGCCGAACATGTATATGAGTTAAGGAGCTACGAAGGACATACTGAAAAAATATACCGCAACAAGGTACACATGTTTAACGAAGGTGCTGAAGTGCCCCTGTTTAAAAGACTGAACTTTAATGGGGTGTTTTATGCAGAAGTGATTGCAGGAAGCCGTATGCCAAACCTGATGTATATGACAAGCTTTGAAAGCATGAAAGACAGGGATACGCATTGGGATACTTTCCGCAATGACGCCGAATGGAAAGCATTATCCGCAAGACCGGAATACCAGAAAAATGTTTCCAAATCGGATATCATATTGATGACAGCAACACCTTATTCGGACTATTAGATAAAGATGGAAGGCAGAAGTAGGGCATAAGTCCGTTCATCGTCCGCCTTCCTCCATATGCTTTTCACCTCTCACCATATATATGTTAACTATGAGCCAGGCATTTGTAAAAGAAGGAGAAGAAGAATGGCTGCACGATATCCAGCCTACATTAACCGCTCTTATAAGTTATTTAACAAGAGAGAATAATGGTATTCGTGTGTATGAAAAAAGCAGCTATTTCAGCAGTAAGTATAACCGCGAGTTGCATGTAATGAGTAATGGTTTCAGTTATGCAAAAGACGATAATGGTAAATGGTATATTGCTGCATAGTTTAACCTTGCTATTTTACTTCTTTTCCATTTTTCCATACCATTTCAATATCCCGCGTATTAAGAATATTTTTTTCAGGATTGCCGGATAATACAATAAAGTCAGCTTTCCTGCCGGTTTCAATGGTGCCATAGTCCTTATCACAACTCAAAAATTTAGCGGCATTTTTAGTTGAAATAGTGATTGTCTGCAATGGCGTAAGCCCGGCGCTTACCATAAGTTCCAGTTCAAGATGTTCTGCAAAGCCCTCGGCTCTGGCAGGAGTTGCTCCGGAGTCTGTGCCCATTACCACCATTATACCGGCATCATATATTTTTTTAAGATTTTTAATGGCTATTTCAAGTCCCCGTTTATTTCTCAGATATCCTGCTGATTGCTTTATATTGTTGGTATATTGCGGCGAAGTAAGCATTTCATATACGGCAGGCTCAAGCGCGTTTTTAAAGAAGTCATCATGTAACCATACAGGATTTTCCGCGTAAATAAATTCAAATACTTCCCTCGTAAGTGTTGGAATGTAAATAATATTTTTCTCCTTCATTTTTTTCAGCAAAGCATCATCCACCTCTTTATCTCTTATGCTATGCGCTAAAACGTCCACGCCTGCATCAATCAGCTTATGCGCGTCTTCAAGATAATATACATGAGAAGCCACACGCAGTTTATGTTTGTGCGCTTCTTCTATGATTGCCCTGTAAATATCTTCAGGCATTTTTTTGTTTGATCCGCCAAAATCATCTACCCAGATTTTTACAAACGAAGGCTTAAGCCTGGCGAGTGTAGTAATTTGTTTTGCAATTTCAGGATCGGAGCCGGAAGTAAATATGTGATTTATGCCAAATGCAGCGGCAGGCGGATTGCCAGGCATGCCAAATCCAAAACCAGCTGAATACATTCTTGCGCCAGGTAGTAAGCCTGCAACAGAGGAATCTCTGAACCCGTTAAAAATAAGTGGCCGGTCGGTGCCCATGCATAATAAAGCGCCAACACCATATTGCTCATAGCGTTTTAAATGATGCAGTAAATTATCTCTTGTGTAATTAGCAGCATTGCTTTGTGTGCCGGTAATATTACCCGTGTGACTGTGCCCGCTGATTAAAACCGGCATAATTGTTTTTCCCGTCATATCTTTTACAACAGTACCCTCAGCTTCTAACCTGCTTCCTATTCCGGCAAAGCTGTCTCCTTTTATCAATATATCTACATCTGCAACCGGTTTGCCACCATTACCGTCAATAACAGTTACATGCTTAAGCAAAATGGGCTTTTGTTGCACATAATCAACAAAAAAGAGGAAATAAAACAAAGTGGTTGCAAAAAAAACTTTCATTTTTATTGATTTTTCTTAAATAAAAAATTTCAAACAGCAACGGGAGAAACAATATATCTACCTTAAAAGTAAGTACATTCATCGAAAAAAATTGTCAACCTACGAGTATGTATATATTTTCGATATAAGTTTTTATGTACGCTATAACCTATGAGCTATATCTTATACAGAAATAATATTGACCCGGCAGCGCACTCTTTTCAATACGTAAAAAACATACATAATGGAAAGATTTATTTTACCTCTCACGCGCCAGACGCCAAAAATTTTGCATTTGTGAAGGCTGTTTTTCTTTCGCTCAAATTTAATCTGTCATGGATTTCGCGCAGGTACATACGGTGATCAATCGTGAAAAATTAAACCTGCCCGGCGACGGCTATTTTGACACATGAGTTTATAATTACTATTGTGTGCAAGTGTGACCCAATATTTGAAGTTCAGTTAAGGTCTTCACCATCTTATCCTTTTCCTTGCAAAGTTATCCGCAGAGCGGCTAATATTAATCTGGTATATTTATATTTTAATATTACGGTGTGCTGCACCTGGAAACACCTCATTCACTACAGTGCTACAAATATTACCGCTGCGCTTCAGCTATTTAAACATCTCGTATGCAGCACAGCTTCAATAATATAAAGATATGTTACAGGGAGCCTTGCAAAGGCGAGGGATAGTGCTGCAGAATAATTCCAAACTGTATCTGCTGCCACATCAGCTACAAAAAAAATCAAACAAAGCGTTTAATATTCATCAAAACTTTTAGATTTTTATCCTTCCCCGCACTATATTTATCAACCTGATTTGGATTGGGCTTCCCTGGGCACTATGTAGAGAGAATCCGGGGGTGAGGGACAAACAAATCAATGCACCTTATCTCTTCTCTCTTTTAATTCCCTCCACGTAGTTAATACAATGCCTTCTTTTTGCAGGGCTTTTTTAAATTCGGGGTCCGCCATAGCGAGTAAATCTCCTTTACGCGTGGGGCCTGAGTCGGAGATGTGAGAAAAAACTTCAGTAATATGAGTACAATGCATGATGATCATTGTAACGCCCGGCTTGAGAGACTTTATTATGTCAATATATTTTTTTGTTTTCATTTTCCGGAGATTATCATCAGATGCTTCAACCCCTTCAGGTAATTTCCAGCTATAGCTATCAGCATATAGATCATCAAGCACAGGCAAACCTGCATTCCATAATATTGTGCCTGCTTCCCTTGCTTTAGCCAATAGCTGAGGTGTGCTTTTCATTTCTTCTGTAATCAGCGTGTTATGTCCGCCGGGAAACATCACCGGTATTTTATAATCAATGCCTACTTTAATATACCGTTCTGCAAATGCCGGCGTTGCAAACAAAGTGCCCATGTGAGAATCAAGATGGGTAGGTTCAAAGCCCATTGTTTTTGCACGTTCTACCTGTGCTCTTATTTCAGCTTCAACTTCATCCGGTGTTGCATGTTGTACCACATCACCTACACTGCGCCACATTGCGCCTTCGGCATCTGCCAACCCGGGAGAAGCGGGTTTACCTGTAAGCGGTCCCCAGCGGTAATCTTTCCATTCAGAAGTAAGTGTAAGGTGTAGTCCTGCATCTATGCCGGGATGCTCTTTCATATAATGCACAAAACCCGGTACCCAGGGGCAGGGCATCATTACACTGCATGAATTGGCTACGCCTTTTGTCATAGCTTCTATGCCGCCTGCATTTGATTCGTAAGACATGCCCATATCATCCACATGCAGAATGACAACCTTTGCACCCTTGGGATAACCTAATTTTTCTGCATACGTTGTTTGCGCATTAAGCTGCTGAAAACAACATGCAAATAATAACAGAAAAAAAATATTGTACTTCATGGTATATAAGGTTTAGGGTGAATGGTGTAAGGTATAGGGCAACTTTAGGTCCTACACCTTTAACCTTTCATCTTCTTCTAATATTTGAACGCTTTTCCTCCAGCCATTACTTCCTGCGTTTTTTCGTCAAAGGTTACTTTTTGCCCGGTCCTGAATGCAGCGTTCGACATAATTACTGCTTTAGCGTGATTGTATCCTGCTTCTATAGGTGCATTGGGCTTCTTACGACTGCGCACACATTCCATCCAATTGCGTACATGCGCCACCGTTAGATCATCTCCACCGGTATTGGCGTCTGTTGTTACTTTGGCTGCCATTTCATTCAGCGACATTTCAGGCAGCAGGTTTGCCTGCATATCCATTGCCTTCGCATATTTTTCTGTTAATCCGCCTTCGGGAGTTATTTTATTAGTATCGAGATTTAAGGTACCGCCATTTGAGTAATATATTTCTTTCACATCACCCGCAGCATTGTTCATGCGGGAACTGAATATAACCTGGAAACCTGTTGATGAATCATTCAACGGCCCGTAATCAAAAACAGCAGTAAGTGTATCAGCGTTTTTCCGGCCGTCTTTCCAGGAGTATATGCCGCCGTTTACTGCAACGCTTCTCGGGTGGGGAAGATTAGCAAACCAGTGTACGGTATCAATCTGGTGGCACATCCATTGCCCTGGTATGCCTGATGAATACGGCCAGAACAAACGGAACTCAAGGTATTTTCTCGGGTCAAAATTTTCCACAGGTCTGTTCAGCAAAAATCT
This sequence comes from Agriterribacter sp., assembly GCA_047601125.1. Lineage (GTDB taxonomy): Bacteria > Bacteroidota > Bacteroidia > Chitinophagales > Chitinophagaceae > Agriterribacter. The sequence continues at coordinate 974,311 of JASGJY010000001.1, forward strand.
TTTCCAGTCAGTATCGCTTTCTTTCAATAAAGGCACCACATCCGGTCTGCGCCAGCGGCCGGGCTGGTTTACGTTCCATATCAGCTCAACCATTACTATTGGTCCAAATTTTCCCTGGTTTATAAAATCGTATGCTGCTTTATATGTAGCGCCACTTCTCCTTTGCGAGCCTATCTGCACTATTTTTCCACTTTCATTTACAGCTTTCAGTACTGCACGTGCATCTTCCATTGTTTCTGCCAGTGGTTTTTCTGTGTAAGTATCCTTACCGGCTTTAACAGCAGCAACCGTATGCAGGGCATGCTGAAAATCTGCGGTGCTGATAAAAACAGCGTCAACATCTTTTGAAGCAAGCAATGCTTCATCATTAGGATAAACTGCAATATCATGATTAAGCTTTCCCTTTAAAAAAGCCTGTCCGTCTGTTCTTCGTTTATTCCATAAGTCGGCAAGGGCTGTCATATCAAAATTCAATTCTTTCTGCAGCTTTAAAAATGATGGCAGCAATGCTCCTCTGAAGCGGTCTGAATATCCTATAACACCAACGTTCACGCGATCATTGGCACCTATTATTCTGCGATAACTTTGGGCGCTCAGCCCCAGTGCACCCACATAAGTAGCTACGCCGGTCATAGCGCTTTTTTTAATAAATGCTCTTCTTGAATTTTTCATGACAAACTTCTTTTGTTGAGTATTAATGAAAGTATAGTAGCTTTATCTATCCCGTAACTTTAAAGATATTTAATTAGAGCGAAACTGAATATAAGGATACTAATTTATAAACGTTTAATTATGAGAAGAAACCATTTCTTTTTTGGCTTGTCTTTTTTTATGGCATTCATGTCAGCATCAAATGTATTATTTGCTCAGTCAAAAAAATCTCTTTTAAATATTGAGGTAACACCTGTGGAGGCAGATAAAAAAATTACGGTTACTGTTAATGGCAAACCATTTACCGAATTAATATATACTGATACATTGGAAAAACATTTTCTCTATCCAATATATGCACCTGATGGTCAGCTGGTAACCCGTGGTTTCCCTTTTAAACCCCGCCCTAATGAACCTACAGATCATCCACATCATACAGGTTTATGGCTGAATTATGAAAGCGTGAATGGCCTTGATTTCTGGAATAATTCCTATGCTATTCCTGCAGATAAAAAAGATAAATATGGCTGGATAAGAACCAAGGAAATACTGAAAGCAAAAGGCGGTAAGGAAGGTCAGATAAAAATAGCTGCCACATGGGAGAATCAAAAAAAGCAGGTATTGCTTGATGAAACCACCACTTACTTATTTAAAGCAGACGACAACAAAAGGATCATTGACAGGATTACCACGCTTACCGCTAAAACAGCAGTAGCTATGCCGGATATTAAAGACGGTATGCTTGGTTTGCGTGTGGCCCATGAACTGGAACTTCCCTCAAACGAGAAAAAAACTTTTAAAGATGATAAAGGCAATGTAACTGTGGTAGATGCCAGCGCGGATAAAGCGCCTTCAGGTAATTATATCACCAGCGAAGGTATTACAGGCGACAGCGTGTGGGCTACCCGTGCACAATGGTGTATGTTATATGGGAAGATAGGAGAGGATACTGCGAGTGTCGTTATTATAGATCATCCGCGCAATCCCGGCTACCCTACTTACTGGCATGCAAGGGGCTATGGGCTTTTTGCCGCTAACCCACTGGGGCAAAAAGTATTCAGTAAAGGAAAAGAAACGCTTAATCTTTCTTTAAAACAGGGACAATCTGTTACATTCCGCTACAGGATAGTAGTAGCATCAGGCAAAGAAAAATTATCGAAAGAAGAAATAGGATTACTGGCGGGCGACTTTTTTCAGAATACAAAATAAGTTTTGCTGATATGTGAGGTTACGTATTTTTACTAAAATTTAAAAGCTACACGTATGAAATCAAAAAGTATTATTTTGATTGTAATTATTGGTGCAATATTATTATTGGGTGGTTGCGGCTGCTCAGGCTATAATAAAATGGTTGGTCTCGACCAGGATGTAAAAGGCAAATGGGGTAATGTGCAGAGTGAATACCAGCGTCGCGCAGACCTGATACCAAACCTGGTAAATACGGTAAAAGGCGCTGCTAATTTTGAGCAGGAAACGCTTACTAAAGTAATAGAAGCAAGAGCTAAAGCCACTTCAGTAAATATTGATGCAGGAGATCTTACACCTGAAAAGCTTGCACAGTTTCAACAGGCACAGGGAGAACTGAGCGGGGCTTTGAGCCGTTTGCTTGTTAGCGTGGAAAGATATCCTGAGTTAAAAGCCAATCAGAACTTCCTCAACCTTCAGGCACAACTGGAGGGGACAGAGAACAGGATTAAAGTATCCCGTAATGATTTTAATACATCAGTACAGCAATACAATACTGTAGTTAAATCGTTCCCGAATGCGCTTTTTGCAGGCATGTTCGGTTTTAAAGAAAAAGGATACTTCGCTGCAGAACCCGGTTCTGATAAAGCTCCTGAAGTAAAATTTTAAATTGATCATCTACACCAGATGGGATTATTTTCTTCAAGAATAAAACATTTTTTTTCTCCGGAAGAAAACCAGCGTATTGTTGCAGCAATACGGGAAGCCGAACGGCTTACCAGCGGTGAAATACGTATTTATATAGAAAGTCATTGCCGTTTTGTTGACCCTGTTGACCGCGCAGTTGAATTGTTTTATGGATTGAAGATGGAAAAGACGGAATTGCGCAATGGAGTGCTTTTATATGTAGCGATCAGGGATCACCAGTTAGCCATTTTTGGAGATGAAGGTATTCATAAAAAAGTGGGAGATACATTTTGGAATGAGGAAGTAAAACACATTTTAAGTGAATTTAACGCGGCGCATTTTTGTGAGGGTATTATACAGATTGTAACTGAAGTAGGAGCTGCCCTGCATGAACATTTTCCCTTTGACGCGCATACCGATAAAAATGAGCTGCCTGATGAAATAGTGTTTGGAAAATAGCTGGATGGGCATTATTAGATTGTAATGAAGAAGTTTTTACTCGTCATATTAGTTTTTATTTCTCTTGGCAGTTACGCCCAGATAGATAAAATTATTCCCGCTGCACCCAATCCTCCCAAACTGGTAAATGATTTTACCGGAACGCTTACGCAGTTGCAGCAGGAAATGCTTGAACATAAGCTTAAAAATTATGATGACACTACCTCTAACCAGATAGCTGTTGTTATTATAAAAACCCTGGATGATTACGACCCTTATGATTATGCAACCGCATTAGGGCGCAAATGGGGTGTAGGCAATAAGCAATTCAATAATGGTGTTGTTTTCCTGATTGCAAAAGACGACAGGAAAGTTTTTATTGCGCCCGGCTACGGGCTGGAAGGTGCTTTGCCTGATATTACCTGCAAACAGATTGTTGATAATGATATTCTCCCCAACTTCAGGGGTAATGATTTTTACCGCGGCATAGATGAAGGCACTACTTCTATAATGAAGGCCGCCGCAGGGGAATATATACCACCCAAAGGTTATGCAGACAGAGGAAATTCTGCTAAAGGCGTGCCTGTATTTGTAGTGCTTATTATTATCTTCATTATTGTAATGATCATTTCGCGCAGAGGTGGAGGCGGCGGTGGTTCTTTTATGAGCCGCCGAGGTTACAGAGATGGTGGTATTCCCCCCGTATGGTGGTTCCCTTCAGGTGGTGGTGGTTCCCATAGCGGTGGCGGTTGGAGCGGCGGTGGCAGCTCAGGAGGAGGCGGATTTGGTGGCTTTGGCGGCGGCAGCTTTGGTGGCGGTGGCGCCGGCGGAAGCTGGTAAATGCCGGTACTATGATAATTCAACTTCAATCTTTCCTTTAATAACTTCTCTTGTGTTTGGCCCGCGCTACAGGCAAAAGGTAACAATTTATCCGGGCAGATGATTATAGTACAGAGAGATGGTTCCTGAAATGCAGGAACCTGTATTCAACACTCTTAATGGAATAAAATTTCTGATACTAAATTTTAAAGCTATGTTTTACCTGGATAAAAAGATATTACTGCAACTGTGCGCAGTAATAGCAATGCTTTCTTTATTCTCCTGTAAACCTGATCCTGAAACATTCGCGATACATTCGCCCATCTATCCTGGTTCGGGAGAAAATGTAACTTTTTCATTAAAGAAAACAGACGGGAATGTTGAGAATGTAAAGCTGTATGAAACCGTGCAAACGATCAATGCTTCAGGTGCTGTAACCGGCACATCAGCTACGGTATTATTACAGGAATGGAATAATCCCGGCTTCCCCATACAGTTTGTGAAAAGCGGTGGATATGCATCTAACAGGATAGTTAATTATCGGTTTGAAGTATATGGTAATGATAAGCATTACACCCATGATATTAAGTTTGCAACACGCCCGTACCCTGTAAGCAATCAACCGGCACCGGTATATATAGTGGGTGATATTAATAATGTGCTGAACCTGGTTTTTATACCAGACACAGATATGAATATTAATACCTTTTACAATGCCGTAAAAGTTGATATTGACGAAGTGTTTCATGGTGAGGATTATATCCGGAGGTTCAGGAACAGCTATAATTTCTTTATTAATCCTTTTACCGGTCATGCGCACGATTATGATACCGAAACAAGGGATCATGAAATACCATCAAACTGGGATCAGTTAAGTTTTGCCCAGGGCAAGGTTATTCTGCACAACAGAGATATCAGGGATTTTGCGGAGCCGGATAAGTTATTATTTTCCGCGGAACATTATGTAAAAGGTACTTTGCTGCATGAAAGCGGCCATAATTTTTACCGGCTTGCTGATGAATACGGAGGCGGCGTACACTGGCAGGAAAGCGAATTGCCTAACAACTGGAGTAGCTTATCGGCTTGTCAAAACGCGGCAGCCGGCCGTGGCATGACTTCTGCGGATGCCCACCAGATGGGCACGAGCGGATGGTATAAACTTTGCCCTGCATCTTGTGTTATGGAGTCTTCAGGCACAAATATGCATCCTTACGAAAGACCCTGCCGTGACAGGATATTGTATTCTATTCTTCGCAGGGCCGGTGGCGAATAATTGCAAACAAACTTAAATTTATTGTTATGAAATATATTTTCATTCTTCTGATGGTTTCCTGCTTTATTTTTTCATGCACAGGAAATAAGCAGTCTAAAACAAAAAATATTGATAAGGAACTGGCAAAGCTTGACAGTTTGAAGGGCAGTTTTAAATCAGATTATTTTAATGATTCAAATAATGCTCATGAATCAATAACGGTATCTTACAAAGATGGTGCATTTAGTATAGTGCCCGGCAGCCGTGCTATACGGCAGGGAAGAGTACCCTTTGAGAACGGAGATAAAAGCAAACCTTTTATTATTCAGTTTAAAGATGCAAATGGAAAAAATGTGTTTGAGTACAGCTTTATTCACCCTGGTATTTTAAGAGTATGCGAAGGCGAAAAACCTGAATACAGCATAAGGGATTCATTTACTTTCGAAATATTGTCGCCGGCAAAAATAAACGCAGTTTCTGTATCGCTGGTAAATAAGGAAAAGAATGTGTTTGATTTCAGGTTACCTCCTTACAGAGATAACCAGGATTCGGTAATAGTTAAATAAATTTTTACTTTGGAAGGAAAGAAATCTGTATCAGCGGTCAGTCAAGATATGATTATTATATTATCGCGAGACGTGAGATGTGAAATAAACTTTTATATCTCACATCTCATGTTCAACATGCACTATTTAACCGGCCGGTAAACTACCTTATTTGTCAGTGTTCCAATTTCATCAATTGAAATGCTTACACTATCCCCGGGTTGTAAGGTAAAATCATTATCCGGCACGAGGCAGGTTCCCGTCATTAAAAAGCTGCCCACCGGAAAATCCATTTCCCTGAAAAGAAATCCTGCCAGCTCAGGCAATGTTCTTTTCATCTGGCTGATTTTAATAGTGCCTTCAAAAGTTGATTTACCATTCCTGTTGATCACCATGTGAATATTTGTATCAGGATTGATGGGCTGTTCAGGAATATACAAACAGGGACCAAGTGCCGCGCTTCTTTCGTATGTTTTAGCCTGCGGAAGATAAAGCGGGTTTTCTCCTTCAATGCTCCTTGAGCTCATATCATTGCCAATAGTATAAGCTTGTATATTTCCTTTTGAGTTGATGTATAAAGTAAGTTCCGGTTCCGGCACATCCCATTTGGAATCTTTTCTTATATACACTTCCTGTTCGTGGCCTGCAACGCGATGCGGAAGTGATTTAAAAAATAACTCAGGCCTTTCTGCAACATATACTTTGTCATAAAATGTAGCGCCGCCTGATTGTTTGGACTCTTCCATACGTGCATCGCGGCTGCGTAAATAAGTTACGCCTGCGGCCAAACTTCCTGCGAGCCGACAGGTGGCAGCAATGAGGATTGTATCAGTTGTTTGGCATTCCCCGCCGCGATTGTTGTAAGTTTTCCGGCAGATGATAAGTAACTGTACAGGTTGTCCCTGTTTACCAGCGCGTCAAAGTCTTCATTTGTTTTATAGAACGCATTGCTCATTTCTACAATAATTCCGCCGGAAGTCTTATATAATCTCATCGGTATTTTTTTCAGTAATATATTTTATTATTGTTATAATAAAGAGCGTATTATTTCATTTTAATACTCTCCAGTTTTACACCGAGCAGTTGCTGGGCCAGTTGCTCCAGTCCTTTATAGTCGCCTTCAAAATGGCAGGTTACCTGTTTGTATTGCTGTGTTTCGCCTGGTTTTAAAGGTAAAGCGGAAGATGAAGACTCCAATTCATAGAAAGGCCCTAATTGTGATCCATCTTCCAGTGGTCCATCATTATAGGCATTTACCACATCTCCTTTATAGGGTTCTTTTTGCATTTCCCATTTGGAATTTACATACGCGCCTTCAGTATCTACAGTAAATAATATAATGGTAAGAATATTTCTTTTAAAATCAAAGCTGCCTGCAACAGGTTTGGCAATTACAGGCGATAGCCCGAGCTTGCTGCGGTGTTTACCATCGCAGCGCAATAGTAAGGCACTATCGCTAACGAGTAAACGATCTTCCGGTATTTTACCGAAATAATTATCTGTAATATATTTTTTTGCGTCGGGAATATTTTTGAAAGGCACAACGGTTACCGTTTCGTCAGACGGGGTGAACATGCCAAGCAGCCAGATGGATAATAACCCAGTTTCTTTTTTCCATTCCTTATCTCCCGTATTTTTTATATTATTATTTGTTTCATAAGCTACCCATTTTATACCTGCGGGCACATGTGTTTTTAAATGCTTTTCCAATGAACTCTGATCGAGCAATTGTATTGACCTTGTAATTTCAACTTTAAATGGAGTGCCGCTGTAATTATTTACCGTAGCCTGTTGAGAAAATGTTACACTGCTGCTGTCTTCAGTTGTTACATTATAGGCAATGGTATCAATAACAGGCGGTACCTGCCAATGTTTAATATTAAATGCATCTCCTTTTTTAAAGTAGAAAGAATATTGGCCGCCTTCGGGACCTATCCAGAAGCGTTCTTCACCGCCAACCGCGTGAAACTGCGGTTTAAATTTTTGTGAAGCGATAAGATCGTAATTTAACCAGCCAAAGCTGTTACCTGTATCATTACTTGCGGAACTGGTCATTACACGTGCCTGGTAATCTCCTGTCACCAAAACACGTGCTCCTTCATTATTTTTAAGTTCAACTATATGTTTTAAATATTTTTTAAGGAAGGCTGCATCGTAAGCGTAGCTGCCTTTTTGCGGCACAGCACTATTATCAACTTCTTTTTTTTCGGGTTGATTACATGACATAAGTATGATTATTAACAGAGACAAATAAAATGAAGATCCTGGGAATCGTTTCATACAGCAATAAATTGTATTTGGGTGCCTTTCAAATTTTTGCGCCGGAAGTGGCCGGTGAAATACCGTATAAGGAGCATATCCTTGCTGACGTTTTCACCACCATCGGAAATTTAAAATGTACCCATTGTATTTGGAGCGGTAAGATAATAACTTTATCTTATTAATGTAACGGTTCCTTTTCTTGTAAATACACCTCCGGTTTCGCATTGCATTTCTACAAAATATACATAGGTGTCTGTTTGCTGGGGAATACCATTTACCGTTCCGTCCCATGCAAGATTTTTATCCATCCCGATAAAATTGCTGCGTTCAAAAACTTTTTTACCATACCTGTTATATATGGTTAAATGCTTAACGTATGAAATACCAAGTATCCTGAAAACATCGTTTACACCATCACCATCAGGAGTAAATGCATTCGGAATAAATACTTTGGCTTCATCACACTGCATTTTTATCAACACTTCATCAGACGCCTTGCAACCATTTGCGTTGGTTACGGTTATATTATATGTGGTAGTTGCTAATGGTACTGCTACGGGGTCTGCGCAATTGGTACAATTGAGATAATTTGCAGGGCTCCATTGCCAGCTTACCACATCAGGGCTGCTTTTGGATATAAGGCGTATCTGATTGCCTGCTACTATTTCCTCATCGGCGGGCGCGGTTACATGTGGCAGATCATATACCAAAACCTGTATATCGGCGGTGTCGGGAAAACAACCATGAGCATCTCCGCCTGTTATTGTATATGTTGTATTTATAAGAGGTTTTGCAACAGGGTCAGGAATCAGGCTATTACTAAGCCCGGTTGTATTTTTTATCCACTGGTATTTGGTAACGCCACTTGTAATCAGTTTTACTTCCTGCCCATAGCAAATACCGGTATCAGCAGGAACTTTAAGTATTTCAGGTTGAACTACAGTTACGGCTATTTTTGCTTCAGCCAAGCAGCCAATATCATCTTTAACCTGCAACCTGTATTCGGTGCTGGCGGTGGGTTGCACAACAGGGTTGGCTATGTTCAGATCGCTGATCCCGTCAGCTGCGCTCCAGGCATACTGAATAATGTTTTGCGCTGTTGCCGTTAGCTGCACCTGTTTATCTTTACATATTACAGGTTGTTTAGGGGTGATAGTTAATACGGGTTGCGGGCGCACTTTAACTTTATCATTACCTGCAGCAAGTTGCGTGCAGCCACTGGCATCTGTAATCAATAGCTGTGGTGTGAATGTGCCTGATGCAGTATAGCTGTATGTATAAACACTGTCTTGTGAAACTTTGATATTGCCGTCTCCCATATCCCAGGTATAATTTGTAATATTTAGTCCACCGGATTTTAATTGTACCTGCTGACCAATGCATATTTCTGAAGGAGCGGCAGTTAATGAAGCTGCCGGCTTCAATATATTAATCGTGTCTTTATACTGTCCTTTTAATCCGTTGTAACCATATACTGATAAGATAACTTCATACACCCCCGGTTCTTTATATACATGGCTGGGATAGTTTACATCCTGCAGCAGAGCGCTTCCATCGCCAAAATCCCAGATGATCTTAGTATAATCGTAAGAAGTGTTTTGAAAATTTACAACGGCGGGCGCACATCCTCCTGGTGTAATAAACGATTTTGAGAATTGAAATGCAGAGTTAAAATATCTTACAGTTAATGTTTGCTTTGTTTCGGAACTGCAGCCGGTAGCTATATCTGTAGCTTTTAGCAATATAGTATATGTGCCGGGCTGCGGATAGGTATGCATAGGTGTATTATCATTGCTTACCGGGCTTCCATCTCCAAAATTCCACTCATACTGTATATTTTCTGTGCCATATATATTGCTGTTGTTATAAAATATTACAGAAGTATTTAACGGTACATTATTGCCGTTAGACATGGTAAAATCAGCTTTTGGACCTTTTATCGTTACCTGTTTATTATATGACGGCGTACTACTGCTGCACCCTCCCTGGTCAGTTATGGTAAGCACTATGTTATAAGTGCCCGGGTTATCATACTGATGTGCAATTTCTCCCCCGGCGTTACGGGCCTCCGTTTTTCCATCTCCAAAATTCCAGTTCCATTGGGTGATGGTATTGTTAACTGCAACGGAAGCATCTTTTAGCCGTATTGGTGCAGTATTATAGCATACGCTGTCTTTTATTATATCAAATGCAGGTGCAGCTCCTTTAAATATAATGGCTGCAAAAGAAGTAGTATCGTCACAGCCAAAACCTGAAGAAGTTGTAATAAGCCGTATCTGGCTGCTTTTAGGTGAGTTGGAAGTAAGTGTGCCTTTAGCAGATGTTGTCCATACATAGTTGTTGTTATAATCCCTGGTATATGTTCCGTCAAATTCACTACCATCACTATATTCCCATCTTTTTATATAATAGCCATCGTATATGCCGTTGTAGTAAGGATTGCTTTCATAACCTGATGCGGTATAATTAACCGGTATATTACTGCAGATATTGTTGGGAGTAAGGCTGATATTGGGTTTTTGTTTTAATAAAATATTAGCATAGGTGGAGTCACGCACGCTGCATTGACCGTTGGTTGCCGTAAGCACAATTTTATATGTGCCTGTTTTTGTATATTCATGTTCTACTGCAGGTTCGCTGGAGTTGAAGGCCTGGCTTTTACCATCACCAAAATTCCAGCTTACGGAGGTGGCGCCTACAGAAGATTGGGTAAACAATACTTTTCCGCGTGTTCCTTCACAGCTTGTTTTATACTCTGCTATTTTAGGAAAAGGTAATTTAACCGTAACATATTTTGATTTTGTAATGGTATCCTGGCAATTACCATTATATACCGTTAACGCAACATCATACACGCCTTCTTCATTATACTGTACGCCGTAATTACCCATAAAAGGATCATGTACATAATTATAATTCCCCTCAGGCTGCCATGCAAGATTGGTGTAGACGCTGCCGCCGGTATAGGTATAAACTACCGGTGTATTACCGCATATAGTTGTGCCAGAATGAAGGGTAAAATCAGCTTTTGGCTTCTGGTAAACAGAAAAACCTAACACCGTGCTGGTACCTTTACACCCGTTTTTTAATGTAAATTCAAGAGATACATTATAGTTACCGGCCCTGGTGTATTCATGCACAGGCTCTGCTTCAGCAGAGGTTGTGCCGTCCCCAAAATTCCATTTATAGCTGGTAATGGTATCAGAGCTGTTGGGCGCATACATCTGTATTTTCAAATAGCCACAGCGGTAGTGGTCTTCAGAAAAATCGAGCTTGTTGGCAATATATACTGTTGGCGGGTTTACATCAACATATTGGCTGATGCTGTTGCTGCACCCATATTCATTGGTTACAGTTAAAGAAATAATATAACCCCCGTTATTTGTATAAGTATAAGAGGGCGATTTTAATGAGGACCCCGGAGAATTATAATCATTGGTAAATTTCCAGTTCCATTGCACTGCCCCAGCGGTGGTATCGTTAAATTTTACCGTTGCGGGAGCGCCGCAGGCATTTTGCAGCTGCGCTGTAAAGCCTGTAGGTCGAATGGCAGGTCTCACCTGTAATGTAGCTGTTGCGGTATCGGTACAATTGCCAAATGTATTAATGAGTTTAATTTCGTATTTACCTGTGTCGTAAAAATAGCGGTTGTAGCTGCTATACCATGTTTGGTCCGGCTGATCGTTTACATACCATGCATAAGCAGATGGCGTTGGATTACTTGTGGCGCTTAAATTTGCGTATTGATCTTGGCATACTGCAGCAGGCACACTGATGCCTGCCTTATAGCTGGCTACATTCACAAAATCGCTTTTGGTGTTTGTAACTGAGCAGCCATCATTATTTTTCACCGTCAGGCTTACTGTATAAATTCCTTTTTTATTGAAGGAATGGCCGGGGTTTGTTGCGGCAGATGTATTTGCATCACCAAAATCCCAGGAATAAGTTAGCGTGCCCGGGCCTGAACTGGTATTGGTAAATTGTACGGATTCTGTTTCTTTGCAAAGTATATCGCGGCTGGCTGTAAATGAAGCCTGCATAGAAGGAAGAATAGTAGCGATTTCTTTTTTTTCAATAGTAGCATGGCAGCCATAATTGTTGGTAACAGTAAGGTTAACTGTCGGCTTCATCAACGTCATATATGTGTGTGATATATTGTCGCTGTATGCCTGTTGCGTGTTACCATCACCAAAGTCCCAGTAATAATCTGTAATTGTACCGCTGCCTGCTGTTGACTTGCTTACAAATTGTATACTTGCGGGTATGCAGCCTTTATCTGATACGACAGTAAAATCAGGCTCCGGATTTTTAAACCCTGTTATTTGCTTTTGATAAGTACTGGTGTTTCCGCCATCTGTAACCGTTAGTGTAACTGTATATACTTTTTCTTCTGTAAATATAGCCGCCGCATTTTTTAGCTCACTTGTGTTGTTATTGCCAAAATTCCACTGGTAAATGGCATTAGCTGATGCACCGGATGTATTATTTATAAACTGAACAGAAAAGGGCGGGCAACCTCCCTCCTTATCGGATGAAAAACCTGCCTGTAACTGACTGTAGGCCGGGGTGAACATGCATAATATGCACGTAGTAACCCAAAGGAAACGTTTAGTAAAATAATTGCTCAGAAAAAGTAATGGTTTAAGGGTCATTAGAGCTAAGTGTTTAACAATTGGTACTATTGTGCAGGTTAAGGTTTTAAATTTAAAGTTAACGTATAAATATATCCATAGTATACAACCTGCTCAAAAATCATTTGATTTAAGCATAAACGCTTAGCGTTTAGTCAGTATTGGCACATTTTTTTTGTCTCTGATGTGTAATAATATTCCGTTGCTTTTTGTATTTAAAACAAATGGATAATGAAAATAATCCTCCGGTTTCTTTTTTTGGTTATTGGGATACATGGGAGTTTTTTGGCTGCATCTCAATCAAACTTAGACAGCATTCTCAACGATTTTCATAATCAACCTGCTAGAATACTGGTAGCCTCACACAGGGCGCAGAGCGAAAACAATCCTGAAAACTCAACAGCTGCTGTAAAAGAGATGATAGCAATGGGGGTGGACATTGTTGAGCTGGATGTGCGGGAAACAAAAGATGGAGTGCTGATCATAATGCATGATAAAACAGTTGATCGTACCACTACAGGCAAGGGGCTTGTTGAAGCAATGACATGGAAGCAACTTAAAAAATTTCGCCTGCTCCACAATGGAAAACCCACGAATGAAAAAATACCCACGTTTAAGGAAATGCTGAAGCTGGTGAAGGGAAATGTTATGCTTGACATAGATTATAAGGCAGAAGGTGAGAGGGCTGCAAAGTCAACATTAAAGATCATGAGAAAGAAGAAGATAGAATTTCAATGTTTGTTTTTCCTGTACGATTATAAAGATGCTGATTTGCTATTTAAAACAAATCCCTATCTGCAATTTATGACGCGTGCATACAGCAAGGCCGACGTGGATAGTATTTTTCAATTAACAATGCCTGTGCCCGTTATTCATGCGGATGATAAATTTTATACAGATTCGCTTATGAGTATTATTCGTACTAAAGGAAAAAGGCTCTGGATGAATGCGCTGAATAAATATGATAAGATGGAATTGGAAAAGAAAGATGCAGGCTTTGATGCATTATTACAACTCAGGTATACTAATGTCATTCAAACAGATTTGCCGAAAGCATTGCTGGAATATTTAAAGCGGAGAGGGCTGCACAGGTAAGAGAATATTTGCGAATTCACATTGTTATTATATTTTCCCGCGGCGTTCGCAGCGTAACGGCGTTTTTCTTTGCGCACTTTGCTTCTTTAGGTTGCCGGCGTGAAACACCGGTTCAAATAATATTCGGGCATTCGTGGTCATCTTCGTAACATCACCAGAACAAAAAGTCCCGGCAACAGCCAGGACCTTTTCTGATTTACTAACCGCAATTATTTTGCAAATTGTTTTCTTATCAGGTTTAATGCGCCACCTTCTTTAAACCATTGGATCTGCTGATCATTATAGGTATGATTTACAGTAATGGTATCTGAAGTGCCGTCTTTGTGATGCAGCACAACGGTTAAAGGTTTACCGGGTGCGAAAGTTGTCAGGCCAAGTATATCAATGCTGTCATCTTCCTGCACTTTTTCATAATCTTCTTTATTGGCAAAAGTAAGCGCCAGCATACCCTGCTTTTTCAGGTTGGTTTCATGTATCCGTGCAAAGCTTCTAACCAATATTGCCCTTACACCCAGGTGGCGTGGTTCCATAGCCGCATGCTCACGGCTTGAACCTTCACCATAATTTTCATCACCCACCACTATACTGCCTACACCTGCTGCTTTATATGTTCTTGCGGTAGCAGGTACCGCTCCATATTCGCCGGTCAACTGGTTCTTTACCGTATCGGTTTTATCATTGTAAAAATTGATAGCGCCAATCAGCATATTGTTGCTGATATTATCCAAATGACCACGGAATTTCAGCCAGGGACCAGCCATTGATATATGGTCAGTAGTACATTTTCCTTTCGCTTTTATCAGCAGCTTTAATCCTTTCAGGTCAGTGCCTTCCCATGGAGTAAAAGGCGATAATAATTGCAAACGCTGTGAATCCGGATTAACAATTACCTGTACTTTGCTTCCGTCTTTTGCCGGAGCCTGGTAGCCCGGATCATCAACTGAAAACCCTTTGGGCGGCAATTCAACGCCTGTCGGTTCATCAAGCATTACCTCTTCGCCATTCTCGTTTTTCAATTTATCTTTTAAAGGATTGAAAGTAAGATCACCTGCTATTGCAAATGCGGTTACTATTTCAGGCGAAGCAACAAATGCATGTGTGCTTGCCAAACCATCATTACGCTTTGCAAAGTTCCTGTTAAAAGAAGTAATAATAGAGTTTTTTCGGTTGGGATCATCTATATGTCTTGCCCATTGACCAATACAAGGTCCACAGGCGTTTGCCAGTACAACACCGCCTATTTTGTCAAAAGTCTTAAGGAAACCATCTTTTTCAATAGTATACCTTACCAGCTCACTACCGGGAGTGATGGTAAATTCAGCTCTTGTTTTAAGATTTTTATCAACTGCCTGTTTAGCGAGAGAAGCTGAACGGCTGATATCTTCATAAGAAGAATTGGTACATGAACCGATTAATGCCACTTCCAGTCTTTCCGGCCATTGATTGGCTTTTACAGCTTCTGCAAATTTGCTGATGGGCCATGCCAGATCCGGAGTGAACGGACCATTTACATAAGGTTCCAGTTCATCTAAATTAATTTCAATTAACTGGTCGTAATATTTTTCAGGGTTGGCGTATACTTCGGCATCCGGGCGCAGATGTTCTTTAATACCGTCAGCAAGTGCTGCAACCTCCGCTCTTTCTGTAGCTTTAAGATAAGCGGCCATCTTTTCATCGTATGCAAAAACAGAGCAGGTAGCACCTATTTCAGCACCCATATTACAGATTGTAGCTTTACCGGTAGCGCTTAAGCTGTCCGCACCTTCACCAAAATATTCAACAATAGCACCGGTACCACCTTTTACGGTAAGTATACCTGCTACTTTAAGAATTACATCTTTTGCAGACGCCCAGCCGCTGAGCTTGCCTGTTAATTTAACGCCGATGAGCTTAGGCATTTTAAGTTCCCATGCAAGACCTGCCATTACATCCACAGCATCAGCGCCGCCAACACCAATGGCAACCATACCCAAACCGCCTGCGTTAGGCGTGTGTGAGTCAGTACCAATCATCATACCACCGGGAAAAGCATAGTTTTCTAAAACCACCTGGTGAATAATGCCTGCACCGGCTTTCCAGAAACCGATACCATATTTGTTAGAAATAGAAGAAAGGAAATCATATACCTCTTTATTAACATCAATTGCGGTTGCCAGATCCTGTGCAGCGCCAACTTTTGCCTGTATAAGGTGATCACAATGTACGGTAGAAGGAACGGCTACTTTATTTCTGCCGGCTGTCATAAATTGCAATAATGCCATTTGCGCGGTTGCGTCCTGCATGGCAACACGATCCGGCGCAAAATCAACATAATCTTTACCTCTTTCGTATGGTCTTGTAGCGGGTTCAAATAAGTGAGCATATAATATTTTTTCTGCAAGCGTGAGGGGAGTACCGGTTAGTTTACGTGCCGCCTCAATCTTTCCGGGCATTGCTTCGTAGGTTTTTTTAATGAGATCAAGATCGAAAACCATAGATTATATTATTTAAGATTTATTGATTTAGTTGGACCTATCAATCGCCGTGTAGTGGGCAGGAATTGCATCCTGACGTGAAAATCCGTGCGAATTTATCGAAAAATAACGGCTTTAATAACAAGCAGGTAATAAACCCGTTATTTATTTTTTATAATTTTGCATTATGAACAGATTTAAGCAGTTTGTAGAATGGCAGGTGTTTGGAGTATGCTCCTACATTGGTGAAAAGATAGGCATAGCCAATACTGTTATCCGCAAACACTTTATCTATATTTCCCTGCTCACAATGGGTTCGCCTATCATAATATATATGTTCATTGCTTTTTGGGTAAACGTTCGCAACTATATCTGGAAGCGAAGGAGAAATCCGCTGCGATATTAATTACAACTACAGCCCGCAGGTTATTGATTTTTAAAAAACAGGATAATTTTTATTTACAGGGGTATAAGCTTGTTTTTAAGAGGTACAACTCGCCATTCATATACAATAACCATTACCGGTAAATTTGAAATATTGTAATAAAACTCATTGTAAATCAAACTTTTTACAAAAAAAGATAAAGGCTCATGCAATTTATCGTAAGATATGCGTTATATATCTGCAATTAATATTGAGCAAATTTCAGATAGCTTATTGTTTTTAAACCTTATCTGATTGAAATATTTGAGCTATTTTATTCTGTGGAAAACCTGAAAAATCCAATCATCCTGTTGAAGAGCACGTTTTATCCAATTTCTATTGACTAACCATCCTATGAAAGCTCCTGATCCTCTATCCTAATGTACGAGCCGGGAGCTTTTCTTTTTTTTGCTATCAGCAGTCAGGTATCAGTAATCAGCAATTAGTCTTCAGCAAGCATAAGGTGGAAGGTGTAAGGAAAATCCGAAACCACAAACTATAAACCACAAACTTCCAACCTGCAATCTAAAATTTCCAACCTCAAATCTCCAATCTCACCACCCCAGCAAATCCAATTTCTCTTTCTGCTCATATTTTACCGGTCTGCTGATAAAAACGCCTGACCTTCCTACTTTCACATTTCCATCCAAACGTATCAAAACCGAGTCTTTTAAACCCAGGGAAAGCGCATTTCCCAAAACATTTCCCATGTTCAGATTTACGGCAATAGGTACTGTGAAGGTATCCAGTTTAGCAATATGAATGGTTGAATCTAATTCCGTATGACCCAGCAAACGGTTGTCAACATAAATGTCAAGACTACCAGATTTGAAGGTAAGATCTGATTTATTGGGATTATACAATTTCACATCTGCAGATAAAACTGCTTTCGAAAAATTCTGCCCGCCAAATTGAATATTGTCTATAGCAACATACTCCGGGGCGACAATTTGTCTGCATGAAAACGAGCCTGCTGTTAGCAAAAATAACAGGAGAGGAGATATTAATTTTTTGTTCATATAAAGATTTGGAACTGCAATTTATTGCTTCTGTTTAAAAGATGTAGAAAAGAGAAGGGTTAAATCTTAGCTAATTTGCCACTAAAAATATTAGTTTTATAGTATTAACCTGATGAAAATTTTAGAAAATACTCATGATCAAAAATTTAGTATATAAAATTTTTTATTTTAAATTATTAACCAAGTGTTTAAATGATTTTATTTTATATTTAATATTCATTTATTTAAAGAATAAATTCAATTTTTTGCCTGTTCATGCTACTCCTTAGAAATTATTCAAATAAAATTATAAATAATTAATGTTATTAATTGATTTACAATATTTAGGAAATGTTATTTATTATAAAAATTTAATAAAGTATAAATATATTAATATAGAACAATGTGAACGGTGGGAAAAAATGAGTTTCAGGAACCGTTGTTCTATTGCCGGTGGAAATGGAAAGATTGATTTGAGTGTTCCGGTTGTCGGCGGTCGTAATTCTGATGAGATAGTACGGAATATTAAAATTGATAACCTGCAAAAATGGCAGAATGTTCACTGGCGAAGTATAACCTCTGCTTATAACCATTCTCCGTGGTTCGAATTTTATAAAGATGACTTTGAAACTTTTTATAACAGGCATTATACATTTTTGTGGGATTTTAATATTGACCTCATGCAATGGGTTTTAAAACAGCTAAAAGCGCCGGTTGAAATTGTTTTCACAAATGAGTATAAAAAAGTATATGATGAGCCTGGAACAGTAGATATGAGGAATAAGATATTGCCCCGGGCCCTTGATAGTTTTGCCGGTTCAACTCCGGTTTATCAACAGGTTTTTGAGGAAAAACTGGGTTTTATACCCTGCCTAAGTATTATTGACCTTTTATTTTGCGAAGGCAATAATGCCCTACATTTACTTAGCTGAAAAAATGCATTTATGGAATTTATCGAAAATGAAAACCTTAAAATAGCTGTAAACCCGAAAGGTGCAGAGCTTACAAGTTTATACGATAAGATTACCCATACCGAATATATGTGGGGCGGCGATCCGGCTTTTTGGGGAAAACATTCGCCCGTGCTTTTTCCTATTGTGGGCACGCTAAAAAACGACACTTATTATTATGAAGGGAAAGCATACCATCTCAGCAGGCATGGTTTTGCAAGAGAAATGCCGTTTACAGTGGCAGATAAAACGGAGAGCAGTGTTACTTTTTCACTGGTTTCGGACACGGGAACATTACAAAAATTTCCATTTTCATTCAGGTTTTATATTACTTATACGCTTCGGAGCAAGAGCCTGTCTGTTACTTATTATGTAATAAATGGAGGTACCGGACCTATGTATTTTTCAGTTGGCGCACACCCCGCTTTTAAAGTGCCTATTGCAGAAGGTACGGCTTATGATGATTATTACCTGGAATTTGAAAAAGATGAAGATGCCGGCCGCTGGCCCATTTCAAAAGACGGGTTGATAAAAGAACAACCGGTTCCATTGTTGTCCGGCAAAAAGCTGTCGCTTATCAAATCATTGTTTTATAAAGATGCACTTGTATTTAAGCATTTAAAGTCAAAGGCGGTTAGTCTGAAATCTGATAAAACGGGTAAGGGGTTTGATTTTCGATTTCCGGGCTTTCCTTTTATGGGTATATGGGCGGCAAAAGATGCCGATTTTGTCTGTATAGAACCCTGGTGCGGAATTGCCGATAGTGTGAATACCAACCAGGATATCACACAAAAGGAGGGCATTAACCGGCTTGAGGCAGGCGGTGTTTTTGAGCGGGCGTGGAAAGTGGAGGTGTTTTAGGAGATTTTTGCTTCACGATTTGATAAAATATCAACCGTTTCGTAGTAGCATCCTGATTACTCAGGAAGTACTACTCTAACAGAACCAACTTTTTTGCTTATATCTTTAAAAGCTTTATTGAGTTTTACTATTTCATTCTGCTTAAAAGATGCAGGTTTGCCGTTAACAATATTGCCATTTATTCGCTGATACAGCCACTGACTTTTTTTATTAAAATATTTTTCAGAAATATATGACATGGAAACAATCTGTGATATATTTTTCAACTGCTCCCTGACAGATAATGTTTCATTAAGTTTTTTCAGATCATCTGTTAACGTTGAAAGCCCTTCTCTTATAAATTCATCAATTCGATCAATATCTTTCTTAGTTGTGAAAGTCTCTTTTATTTTTTGCAATTGTGTGTCAAAATCCTTGCCCGGTTTACCAATATGCTTTTTTAGCTTTTTAAGTTCATTTTCAAGTTTCATAAAATTGTTTTAAAAGAAATCAATGGGGCGTTTATTTTTTCTTTGCCAGCTCCTTTTCTATTTTGGTTAAGATTTGCAATTGTTCAAGGAGTTCATTTATCTCTTTTTCATAATCCATACTGCTTAGTTTCATCATTTTTCTATATTGCTCCAAGGCATGTTTTACGAACATTTTCTTTACTAAGATTGTTTTTAACGCTTCGCTCATAGGTTAGTATTTAAGAGCTATAGAAATGGAAAGTTTAAAATTAATAATATTTTTGTTATTATTGATGTGTAAAACATTTATTTGAAATTTTAGCTTTGGTACTGGTTTACTGTTGATGGATTAGTGTAATAACTTGCCTTTAAATTGAAGCCTTCACTATCCTCATAAAATTTTACATTCGCACTTATTAAACCAATAGCCCGGTATAATGTATTCACCCCGATCAGCTTTTCAGGATAAGAACGCTATCAGCACAATGCAAAATAAAAAGCTGGGTGAAATGCTGCAATATATCAATACGCATTCTCCCTATTATAAAAGATTGTTTGAGGATAAGAATATTGATATTGCCGCAATACGATCTGTAAACGACCTGATATTGCTGCCGGTTACCAATAAGGAAGACCTGCAGCACAATAACGATGATTTTTTATGCGTAGCTAAAAACAGGATCATTGAATATACTTCCACTTCCGGAACACTGGGCAGCCCCGTAACGATTGCACTAACTGAAAATGATTTGCAACGTCTTGCTTATAATGAGTATCGCTCTTTTATTTGTGCCGACAGCAAACCGGATGATATCTTTCAACTCATGCTTACGCTCGACCGCCAGTTTATGGCCGGAATGGCCTATTATTCCGGTATACGAAAACTGGGCGCGGGAGTAGTAAGAGTTGGTCCGGGAGTGCCCTCTTTGCAATGGGAAACCATTGTCCGGCTGAAACCAACAACGATTGTTGCTGTTCCTTCATTTATTGTAAAGCTTATTCAGTTTGCAGCGGAACATAATATAGATATAAATAAAACTTCCGTACAAAAAGCTATTTGTATTGGGGAGAATGTCCGTAATACAAACTTTTCCTTAAATGTGCTGGGTAGAAAAATTTCGGAGCACTGGAATATAAAGCTTTATTCAACCTATGCTTCTACCGAAATGCAAACTGCTTTTACGGAGTGTGGTGAAGGCAATGGTGGTCATCATCAGCCTGAGCTTATTATTATAGAGCTGCTGGATGAAAATAATCAACCTGTCCCTCCCGGCACTCCCGGTGAAGTTACCGTTACCAGTTTGGGGGTAGAAGCGATGCCTTTGCTGCGCTACAAAACCGGCGATATATGCATAGCTTTTGATGAGCCATGTAAATGCGGGCGCAATACCTTACGGCTTTCACCGGTGATTGGCCGTAAAAAGCAAATGATCAAGTTTAAAGGAACTACGCTTTTTGCCCCTGCGCTTTTTGAATTGCTGAATGGTATGGCAGAAGTGAGAGAGTACGTGGCTGAAGTATATTCCAATGAAATTGGCACTGACGAAGTGCTGTTATACCTTGTTCCGGCAAGAAATACGGAAGAATGCGATCACCAGATCAGAGCTTACCTGCAGGCGAAACTCCGGGTATCTCCTCATATTAAATACATATTGCCTGAAGAAATGCAGAAGTTGCAGTTTCCTGAAACAAGCCGTAAGCCGGTGAAATTTATTGACCGGCGATTGAATATATAAGGTTAACTTTTTACATGATACTTTGAATAATAATTCAAAAATTATTCTTAGCTTTCAATGTTATTTATTTTTTAATCTAACTAAATTATGCTAATCATGAAAAAGTATTTAAGCCTGTTGGCTATCTTATTTTTGTATTCTTGTCAAAAAGAGTTACCACAGCATAACTCGATAGTTACGAATTCCAAGACTGAAGATTTCTTTAAAGAGAATGAGTTTTCTTTTGAGGTGCCTGTAGAATCATCTGTATCTAATAGAACCGATGGTTGTGGAAAACTAGAAGTTAGTTGTTATGACTTATTTCTTAATACTTATATTGATGGAGATCTTGCGTCTTCACAATATCTTTATACTGAATGTACCACAAAGTCGAGCGGTGATTGTGGTAGGACTGGCGGAGGTGATTCAAGGAGAAATGAAATTATTGAGGTAAATAGTCCTTGTCCGCAAAGTTTTACATTCAGCAAAATTGTTTCTGCGGATACTGACGGCGGCGGGTGGCAACAAGCAGGGGTATCGGGTATTCATTTTAACTATATTTCTTCTGTGAAAGGAGTAAAAAGCAGATTTGTTTCATTGCCTGTAATATATTTTGGCATGCCTATTACAAGACTCAGTGGTGATTACTATTCCTCGGCAAATGCTGCTGCAAATGCTGCAAGGGCGGTTAGACGTGCGGAAGTAGATGCGGTTTATTATGGACGAAAGAATCCAAGTGCAAGTGATGAGAATGTAGCAGCTTATTGGCTGGAGAGAATTAATTTTTGGATGAAATCGTTATTTAGCGGATCCGCTACCAAACTTCCAGCGGCAAGTACTTCACCTACTCCAGCGCCTGCAAAAGCTGTGGAAGGTTGTTGAATTATTTACCTTTTAAATCCATATTACTTATATGTTGTCAAAGCTGGCAATTGATGAGTTGATATCAATAAAAAAGACATTGAAGGAATATTATCCTATGGATGTGCATCCGTTCGAAAATCTATACGAAAATACTCGTGAATATAAGTACAGGATTGAAAAGGTAAAATTTAATGCTGAAGCGACAAAGGTATTATACAATAATTTTTTATTAAGTTTAAAATCACCCGGAATCTTCCTTGCCTACGATTTTACCATGATACCTTACATGCATAGGTGTCGAACATTTATAATCAAAGAAAGCTTTTCGTCATCTATAGCCCATATTTTCCATTTAAGCCTTCTAATGCCTTATTACTTTTCTTATACTGCTATCTTAGGAAAACCAAATTTTCCGGAAGCTCACTTGCCGGGATGTTTAGATTTTTCCAATCTTGAAATTGTTGAAAATATATTTATGGATAATATTGAGCAAAAAATACAAATTGGTTTTCACGTTACAAAACTGAATGTAAATTTCCTTGATGAAAAAATTTATGATAGAGTTTACATTAAGGAAAACTTCAGAGATGATTGTACTATTTTTTTTGGACTATTCATGGACGACTATCTTATGCATTCATATTAATTTTGCGAGAAAGATAATTTTGTTCGTAAGTCAAATATGTAACCTATGAGGTTTGCGCGATAGAAGAGAAGCAAACTTCATAGGTTTTAATTTGTAATTGCCATTTATTGTGTCTATCATTTATAAACTATTGGCTTTGTAGAATTGGACTACCTTAAATTTTTTACCAATTATTTGGATAAATGTAAAACCTCATATCTGTCAATGATGGGCGTTTTTAGAAATATTTGATACATTTAGCTTTATTTATTTTTTTTGCGGTCGTTTGTAAGTTAACAGATTATAATTTCTTTCAATGACAAATGTTGGAGCCAGTACGCTTTCTTTAAATGATTTTTCAGAGATTGTTATTAAAAACGGAAAGGTAGGAGTAGACAGTAAAGCCCTTGAGAAAATGGAAGCCAACTTCCGTTTCCTGGAACATTTTTCTGACCAGAAACTGATATATGGCATTAATACCGGTTTTGGCCCGATGGCTCAATACAAGGTTAGTGCAGAAAATGTGCTGCAACTGCAATATAATCTTATCCGCAGTCACAGCTCCGGCAGCGGCAAATACCTTGAACCTGCACTGGTAAAGGCATTAATGGTGGCAAGGCTTAACAGTCTTTCACAAGGATATTCCGGTGTGCATCCCGAAACCGTAGAAGTACTTACAGCGCTCATTAATCATAACATAACACCTTGCGTATTTGAACATGGCGGAGTAGGCGCCAGTGGTGACCTGGTACAACTGGCTCACCTTGCCCTGGTGTTAATTGGTGAGGGTGAAGTAATAGTAGATGGTAAACCGCAATCAACCGAGGCGATCTTCAAACAATATAATATTAAACCGCTTTCCATTCACATACGTGAGGGGCTGGCAATACTAAACGGCACATCTGCCATGACGGGCATCGGCTTACTTAATATTATACATGCCAAAAAGTTGCTGCAATTTTCGGTATTGCTTTCTGCCATGACGAATGAAGTGGTAGAAGCGTATGATGATCATTTCTCACATGAATTAAATGTTGTAAAAAAACATAAAGGGCAAAATAAAATTGCTGCAATGCTCCGCGGTTTGCTCAAAGACAGCAAACTTATCCGCAGCAGGTCGGAGCATTTATATAATCCGGAAAATATAAAACACGATGTTTTTGAAGATAAGGTGCAGGAGTATTATTCTCTCCGTTGTGTAACGCAGGTATTGGGGCCGATATATGATACAATAGTTAATGCCGAAACTGTAGTAGTTGACGAATTAAATTCAGTAAACGATAATCCTGTTGTTGATCATAAGAATCATAATATTTTTCATGGCGGAAATTTCCACGGCGATTATGTATCGCTTGAGATGGATAAATTAAAAACCGCCATCACCAAGCTCTCCATGTTATCTGAACGCCAGTTAAATTATTTGCTGAATACCAAGCTGAATGAGAAGTTCCCGCCATTTGTGAATCTTGGTGTGCTTGGTTTTAATTTCGGTATGCAGGGTATGCAATTCACCGCTACATCTACCGTAGCAGAAAATCAAACGCTATCATTCCCTATGTATGTGCACAGCATCCCTAACAATAACGACAATCAGGATATAGTGAGCATGGGGTGCAATGCGGCATTGATCACAAAAAAAGTAATTGACAATGCTTTTGAAGTATTATCTATACAGATGGTAACTATATTGCAGGCAATAGATTTTTTGGATTGCGCTTCAAAGCTCTCGCCTGCAACAAAAACAATGTACGATACCGTTAGAAGTATATTCCCGAAGTTTGTTGAAGATAAACCGCGCTATCGCGAAATGGAAAAAGTGAAAAATTATTTTATAGAAAACGATATTGCTGCCTTTGCATAATTGCCTGCACCGGATTTTTTATTTAAAAACATTATTTTACAACAAATTTTATCTTATAAATGAAATGTGCATTAGTAACAGGAGGGTCAAGGGGTATTGGAAGAGCTGTTTGTATAAAGCTTGCCGCCATGGGTTATTACGTGCTGGTCAATTATAAGGGCAACCAGTCGGAGGCGGAAAAAACACTGGAGCTGATAAAAGAAAGAGATGGTGATGGAATGCTGATGAAATTTGATGTATCAGACCGCGTGCAGGTAAGTGAAATATTGGGTAAATGGATAGAGGAAAATAAAGATAATACACTTGAAGTATTGGTAAATAATGCCGGTATTAAAGATGATGTGTTATTAATGTGGATGAAAGATGAGCAATGGGATAATGTATTGAATACAAGCCTGGGCGGCTTCTTTAATGTTACCCGCCTTATTATACAAAATATGCTGATGAAGCGCTATGGAAGGATCATCAATATCGTTTCATTATCCGGCTTAAAAGGTTTACCCGGACAAACCAATTATTCTGCCGCAAAAGGTGGCGTAATTGCAGCAACCAAAGCATTGGCACAGGAGGTAGGAAAAAGAAATATTACAGTTAATGCCATTGCCCCGGGCTTTATTAAAACCGACATGACGGAAGGTTTGGATGAAAAGCAATTGAAAATGCTGATTCCCGTAAACCGCTTTGGCGAACCTGAAGAAGTAGCACATGCGGTTGCATTTTTTGCATCGCCGGAAGCAGGATATATTACTGGAGAGGTGTTGTCGATAAATGGGGGGATGTATAGTTAAAGCCCCTCACCCCGTCCCTCTCTCCCAAGGAGAGAGGGGTGCCTAATCTCCCGGGATGTTGGAGAATTGTAAAGGCCGGGCGTTTGATGATTTGTGAGGGTTGCTGATGTGGCAGATATAAAGCTCATTAATGAGATGTAGTAACGCCTTCTTTCATTCGGAGAGGAGAGACAGGAAAGGAGAAGGAGCGATAGGCTTGAGGGATAAGAGGGTGAGGCTTTCTTTTTTTAATTTATATGTACAATGTACAGGCGCGTAGTCATAACAGGTATTGGTATTTACTCCTGCATAGGGAAAAATCTCGATGAGGTAAAGGCCGCTTTATACGCTGGTAAGTCGGGCATTATTCTTGACCCTGTGCGTAAAGAAATGGGCTACCGTTCCGGGCTTACGGGCTATGTGGGCAGACCTGCATTAAAAGGTTTATTAGACAGGCGTGCAAGGATAATGCTTCCTGAGCAGGGTGAGTATGCATATATGGCTACGCTTGAAGCTTTGCAACAAGCTGGCATTGACCAGGATTATATTGACCGTAATGAAATGGGGATACTCTATGGTAACGACAGTTCGGCAAAACCTGTTATTGACGCCATAGATGTTTTAAGGGAGAAAAAAGATACGATGCTTTTAGGGTCGGCTTCTGTTTTTCAAACGCTCAATTCGACCATCACCATGAATCTTTCAACCATTTTCAGGTTGAAGGGAGTGAATTTTACCATCAGCGCTGCTTGTGCCAGCGGCTCTCACGCTATAGGTTTAGGGTATCATTTTATAAAAACAGGTCTGCAGGACAGGATTGTTGCCGGCGGAGCGCAGGAAATAAATGCTTACTCCATGGGTAATTTTGACGCGTTATCTGCGTTTTCTGTGCATGAGACGGAGCCTCAGAAGGCTTCCCGTCCTTTTGACCGCAACAGGGATGGACTGATACCAAGCGGCGGCGGAGCAACGGTGATTTTGGAATCACTGGATTCAGCACTGGCAAGGGGAGCGAATATTTTGGGTGAAGTGATAGGGTATGGGTTTTCTTCAAACGGAGAGCATATATCTAACCCTACAGTGAGCGGACCTGTAAGATCTTTGGAAATGGCGCTTAGAGATGCAGGTTTGCAGGCTAAGGATATCGATTATATCAATGCACATGCTACCTCAACTCCTGCGGGAGACGCCAGCGAGGCAAAGGCTATAGCAGAAGTTTTTGGAGCGGCGCAAACGCCTGTCAGCTCCACCAAATCAATGACGGGGCATGAATGCTGGATGGCGGGTGCAAGTGAAATTGTGTATTCTTTGTTGATGATGCACAATGATTTTATGGCGCCGAATATTAATTTTGAAAACCCTGACGAAGACTCAGCCAAATTGAATATTGTAAAAACAACTACGGAAAAGGATATAAACGTACTTTTGTCGAACTCTTTTGGCTTTGGAGGAACCAATTCAACGCTGATCGTTAAAAAGTGGAGTAAATAGAGATGCTTATGAAACAGAATGAACAAATCATTGAGAAGATAAATCATTTCCTTGCTGAAGAATTTGAGGTGAATGAATCCGGTATTACCCCTGAAGGTAATCTTAAAGAAGTGCTTGAATTAGACAGCCTTGATTATATTGACCTCGTTGTAGTTATAGAAAGTAATTTTTCTTTTAAAGTAAAACCCGAAGATTTTAACGGCATTGTTACGTTCAACGATTTTTATAACTATGTTATCTCCCGTGTAAATTCTAAAGAAACCGCCTGATGCCTTCCTGGCAGGGAAAATCTACCGGTAATAAATCAGGTTACCGCATTTTCATTACTGTACTGCAAAAGCTGGGTGTACGCCCGGCATATATACTCCTTCGTTTTGTATCCTGCTATTATTTTTTGTTCGCGTGGAAGTCGTCCGGGCATATACTATTCTATTTCAGGCAAAGACTGGGGTATGGTTACCTGAAATCTTTACAGGCTTTATACAGGAATTATTATGCTTTTGGTCAAAGCCTTATTGATAAAATAGCCATCATGAGCGGTGGCGAAAAACAATTTACATTTGATTTTGACGGTGAAGCGCATTTGCATGAAATAGTGAAGATGCAAAAGGGCGGTTTGTTATTAAGCTCGCATGTAGGTAACTGGGAGGCTGCGGGACATTTGCTGGAAAGGCTGAATACAAAGATCAATATAGTAATGTTTGATGGTGAACATCAAAAGATCAAAGATTATCTCAATTCAGTAACAGGCGGTAGAAATGCCAATATCATCGTAATTAAAAATGACCTTTCCCATATTTATGAAATAG
Source organism: Agriterribacter sp. (assembly GCA_047601125.1). Taxonomy (GTDB): domain Bacteria; phylum Bacteroidota; class Bacteroidia; order Chitinophagales; family Chitinophagaceae; genus Agriterribacter. The sequence goes on from JASGJY010000001.1 coordinate 1,002,143, forward strand.
ACCAGGCCTTTAAAAATAATGAACTGGTTTGTATGCACGCCGATCGTTTTATGGAAGGCAATCGCATAATGGAAGTCAATTTTCTTGGCGCTCCTGCTAAATTTCCTGCCGGGCCTTTTATAATAGCAGCTCAGTTTAAAGTGCCTGTATGTTTTGTGTTTGCTATGAAAGAAAAAACAACGCATTATCACTTTTATTCTACAGATATACGAACATACGATTATAGCAACAAGCAGGCAGCCATGCAAAAAATGCTGGAAGAATTTACATATGAGATGGAAGAAAAAATAAGATTATACCCGGTGCAGTGGTATAACTATTATGATTTCTGGAAAACTTAATAAAAAGGGCATTTCAGATTTTAGCCTTATACTTTCCGGTTGATAAATGCACAGCTAATTTCAGAAAACTTAAAATGCGTGTTATCGGAAAATTATTATTTTTTCTTTCTTTGCTATTTTTGCAAGAAAATAAAACCCGCCAAATACAAAAAAAATATTTTATAATTTAAATGCAGATATTGCGTTCATAATCTCGCATAATATCAATGAAAAAATCTTTATGATCACCTTACATCTTATTCTACTTTTTCAGAAAGACCTTGACAAATTAAAAGAAGAAATTACGCTATATTCTAAAGATGAGCTATTGTGGCAGGTAAAAGAAGGCATCGCCAATAGCGGAGGTAATCTTTGCCTGCACCTTACCGGCAACCTGCAACATTTTATAGGAGCGGTTTTGGGTGATTCAGGTTATGTGCGTAACCGCGACGCTGAATTCAGGGTTAAGAATGTACCAAGAAGTAAATTACTGGAAGATATTGAAACAACGCGTGCAGTTGTTACAGATACTTTAGAGCAGCTTTCAAAAAATGATTTGCAAAATGATTATCCGCTGCCGATACTCGATGAAAAAACAAATACCACTTATTTTTTACTGCACCTGCTCAACCATTTAAACTATCATATCGGTCAAATCAATTACCATAGAAGAATAATAAGCGGTGAAGCAAAATAGATGATACCCGGTAAAATTTTTTTTCCTTGATTTAGGGTTGCATACGTTAACCTCATATTATTATTATGCCGTCTTGGGTGCATTTAAATTTTTCATATTTAAAAATATGCTTTGTGCCTGATTATCGGTCGCAAATAAAAAATCTTTGGAGAGTTGATTGAATGCGCTTCTTTTTTTATGAACTACCAATAAAATTTTTATTATCTTTGCATTTCAATTGCGTACTAGCGCTTTGCGGCGCATCGTTAATACAGGGTAATTTATCCGCTTACAGGTTTACTTTCTCTTTTGCTTCAGCCATAATTTTTTTGATTGCTTCATATTGAGTGTTTCCGCGTTTGCTTTTCGTATATGCAAGAGTTTGATTGCGATATCCGCAATCATGATGTTAAATTTTATAATATGGAAACAATTATTAAAGATCTGAGCTTTGATGAAGAAATGGTGAATAAACTGGAGAGCAAAAAAATAGACCTTGATGTATTGTATATTTATCTGATGGAGGGTAAAATAACAATGAAGGAATACCTGCATCTTTGCGGAGTTAATAAATCAGCCGCATAATATTTACTTATGTAAGGTATTTATAAAACAATATTTCAGTGTGCAGGTATTGCCTGCAGTATCGAAAAAGTTAGAGATACATCTGCAGTAATCATTTCGTCAGCCTGGTAATCAACTGCCAGGCTTTTTTATTTATTTATCTGCTGAATCTTATTTGCTACATATATTTGAACACAAATCAAACCGGCATTTACATTTCCTGGTATGTTTAACACTGTTGCGCCCAATCATGCGGATATAAAGAAAAGAATAAAAGCCATTACCGGCGGCTCAATCGGCAACCTTGTTGAGTGGTACGACTGGTATGCTTATTCTGCATTCGCATTGTATTTCTCCCCGGCTTTTTTTCCGCAGGCAGATCGTACGGCACAGTTACTGAACGCCGCCGGTATTTTCGCTGTTGGCTTTTTAATGCGGCCTGTTGGTGGCTGGTTATTCGGAAGAATCGCCGACAGAACCGGAAGAAAAAAAGCAATGACATTATCCATTCTCCTGATGTCCTTTGGCGCTTTGCTTATTGCCTGCACGCCTGCATACCGTACTATTGGTGTAGCAGCTCCGGTAATTTTATTTATTGCCCGCATGCTGCAGGGGTTAAGCGTAGGAGGGGAGTATGGTACTTCAGCCACTTATTTAAGCGAAATGGCAACCAGTAACAGGCGCGGGTTTTATTCAAGCTTTCAATATGTAACATTAATAGGCGGACAATTAGTAGCGCTTGGTGTTCAGATCATACTGCAAAAGCTCTTGCTTACAGAACAGCAGCTTCATGCCTGGGGCTGGCGCATTCCCTTTGTAATCGGCGCTTTGCTGGCAGTTGTTGCATTGTACATCCGGAGCAATCTTGATGAAACATCTTCATTTACCGAAAATGCGGAGCAACATAAAAACCGGGGAAATATTTCTGAGCTTTTGAAACATCCCCGCGCTATTGCATTGGTTATAGGATTAACACTTGGCGGCACAATAGCGTTTTATACCTATTCCATATACATGCAAAAATTTTTGGTGAATACTGTGCACCTTACCATTAATCAAAGTACTATCATATCTTTTTGTTCGCTTTTTTTATTCGCTTTGCTGCAGCCCGTGTTTGGATTATTATCTGACAAAATTGGCAGAAGACCATTGCTGATGGCTTTTGGTATAGCCGGCACAATATGTACTGTGCCGCTGCTAACGGCAATAGGCAATACACAAACTATGTTCCATGCATTTTTACTGATCATGGCAGGGCTGATTATTGTGAGCGGTTATACTTCTATTAACGCAGTGGTAAAAGCAGAATTATTTCCAGCGGAGGTAAGGGCGCTTGGGGTAGGGTTACCTTATGCATTAACTACAGCTATCTTTGGCGGCACCGCTGAATTTATAGCGCTTTGGTTTAAAAAAAATGGGCATGAATTTTATTTTTACTGGTATGTAACCTTTGCTATATTTATTTCACTGATTGTATATGTAACAATGAAGGATACAAAGAAGCATTCAAAGATCAATATCTAAATTTCAACGGGTGTTGCTTCATTCCCCAAAAAATTCTTTGTCCAAAGATTTTGCTAAAGCCATATAGTAGTATTATATTATAAATTTAGCTTTAAAAAGTAAAATGATTATAGCGAATTATTTGCCACCGTTATAATTGCAAGCCAGTTTGCTTTCTGCCTGCCCTGCAATCAAGCCAAAATATCCCGATAGCGGTTTTCAACCTCAATCCATTTCTTACATTTCCCCTTTTTTCTCATTGATATACAATAAATTCTAACTTTAGGCATTCATACAAAAAAGGAAGGATTGAAAAACCGGATGCTTTTGATATGGTTGTGCTTAATGGGTGTTCAATGGGGGCTTACCCAGCAAAATCCTTCGCTGTCCAATCTCAGGAAAAAGATCATTTCTCCCGTAACAGATACAATCAGGTTTGATACGCTGAGCATAGTGCCCGGCAGTTTTAAAATCGCAGGAATTCCACAGGAAGCATATATACTTGACTATTTTAATGCCCGGCTTACCTGGAAACAAAAGCCCGCTGCAGACAGTCTTCTTGTTTTTTACCGTGTATTTCCCGGCAGTTTTCATACTACTTACCAGCGCATGAAGTTTGATAGTATTAAAAACAATTTTTTTGCAGGCGCCGACCTTGGCGTCAACGCTTCCCAAAACTCTATTTTTGATTTTGGTAATGTAAATTATAATGGAAGTTTCGGACGTGGGCTTTCTTTCGGCAACCAGCAGGATGTGGTATTGAATTCAACACTTAACCTCCAGATGAGCGGCTACCTTGCAGATAGTATACAAATTGCCGCGGCAATTACGGATAGTAATATACCAATTCAGCCGGATGGCAATACCCAAAACCTGAATGAGTTTGATAAGGTTTTTATTCAATTCAAAAAAAACGGATGGCATTTTGATATAGGCGATATTGATATACGGCAGCAGCAAAACTATTTTCTGAATTATTATTCGCGTTTGCAGGGCGCGGCCTTTGAGCAGGAAACAAGTGTAAGCCCATCTGTCAAAAATCATTTTTTGGTAAGTGGGGCAATAGCAAAAGGAAAATATACAAGAAATGTTTTTCAGGGAGCGGAAGGCAACCAGGGTCCATACCGTTTGCAGGGACCCAACAACGAACTTTTTTTTATAGTACTGGCAGGAACTGAAAGAGTATATATTGATGGCGAGCTGTTGCAGCGTGGCGAAGACCAGGATTATGTGATCAATTATAATACAGCTGAGGTAACATTCACGCCTAAGCGAATGATCACTAAAGACAGCCGTATACAGGTAGAGTTTGGATATGCAGACAGGAATTATCTTAATTCTCAATTATATTTTTTTGACGAAGCCGCTATAGGTAAAAAGCTTAAAGTTCGCCTTGCCGCTTATTCTAACGCCGATGCAAAAAATTCTCCCATTAATCAAACGCTTGATACAAAACAAAAGCAATTTTTGGCAGATATCGGCGATAGTGTGCAAAATGCTTTATACCCTTCACAGTCGCTTGATACCTTCGCGACCAATAAAGTATTATATAAGAGAGCTGATACCATATATAACAATACCATGCATGATTCAGTATTTGTATACGCAGCCACAAAGGAAGATCAACTGTACAGCCTTGCCTTTACCGAAGTAGGTGCAGGAAGAGGTAATTATGTGCCTGATGAAACCAATGCCGTTAACGGAAAAGTATTTAAATGGGTCTCGCCCGATGAAAATAATAACCCCCGTGGAAATTATGAACCTGTAATTTTATTGATAGCTCCTAAAAAGCAGCAACTGGTAACTATAGGTGCGGATTATGCTTTATCAGATAAAACCGTCATCAGCACGGACCTTGCGCTGAGTAATTATAATATCAATAGCTTTTCTTCAAGAAATAAAAGCGATGATATTGGTTATGCTGCAAAATTTGCATTGACAGATATAAGGCCAATTAAAAATTCAACAAAGGATATAACGCTTACATCGCAGTTAAGCTACGAATGGGTGCAGAACAGGTTTAAGCCGATTGAACGTTTAAGAACCGTAGAGTTTTACCGCGACTGGGGCTTGCCGATAACGGTAAATGCCGCAACAGAAAATCTTTTTAAAATCGCTGCACAGCTAAACGGCAAATCTGGTAATACAGTTCAATATAAGTTTGAAAACTACCAGCGCAGTGATGGATACAGCGGTGTAAGAAATGGTATTCTGCAAAGATCGGATTATGGCAACTGGCATTTCAATAACCAGCTGAACATTACCAGTTTTAATCTTTCAGATCAGAAAGGGTATTACCTGAAACCTGTGCTGGATGTATCTAAAGATTTTCCTTCTTTAGGCAATCATAGGATTGGGACGGGTTATACACTTGAAAGAAATTTTTCTAAGTATAAGCAATCAGATTCATTAAATGTTGCAAGCTTTGCTTTTGATATATGGCAGGTGTATATAAAATCACCTGTTAGTAAACCTAATAAATGGGGCGTTACGTATTTTACAAGAAGCGACAGCTATCCTTACCAGGGAAAATTGCTGAGGTCAGACAGGAGTAATAACATTAACGCGTACACGGAGTTGATGAAAAGTGAAAAACATCAGTTGCGCGTGAATATTACTTACAGGAATTTAGATATACTGGATAATAAAGTAAACCCAACCCGCAAGGCGGAGGAAACCATACTTGGCCGTACAGAATATCTTATTAACGAATTTAAAGGACTAATTAACGGAAATGTATTGTATGAAGTAGGAACAGGGCAGGAGCAGAAAAGAAATTTTACCTATGTGGAAGTGCCTGCCGGACAGGGGGAGTATACATGGATTGATTATAACAATGATGGCATACAACAATTGAACGAGTTCGAAATATCGCAGTTTAAAGACCAGGCAAAATATATACGCATATTTACGCCAACCAATGAATATATAAAAGCCAATTACCTGCAGTTTAATTACAGCTTTATTATTAACCCGCGTGCTGCTATTAACGCGGCACAAGCGAACAGGTTTCAAAAATTACTTACCAGGTTATATTTTCAAAGCTCTTTACAGGTATATAAAAAAGAAATGTCCGGCAGTTTAAGTTTTAATCCGTTCTCAACAGCTTTATCAGATACTTCACTCATCATTTTAAATAAAGTATTCAGCAATTCATTTTCGTTTAACCGTTCCAGTAGTGTATGGGGGTTAGACCTTAATAATATCAGGAATGATAATAAGGCTTTTCTTACTTACGGATACGAAAGCAGGAAGGTTAATGAATGGAATATAAAAAGCAGGTGGAATATGACCCGCAGCCTTTTGCTGGAATTAATGGGAAAGAAAGGGCTGACCAGCTTAATAACGCCAAACTTCGACAACCGGAATTACAATATTGAAGGAGTAGGAGTGGAGCCAAGAATTTCCTTTACCCGCAATACCAATTTCAGGATATTGCTGGGGTATAAATTTGATGATAAAACCAATACTGATTCTACGCAAAAAGCAACCATACATTCATTGATAAGCGAGGTAAAGTATAATGTGGTTTCAAGTACTTCCGTTACGGGAAAATTTACTTACAGCCAGATAAAATACAGTGATCCTGCTAATACAAACAGCGCCAATACTTCGGTTTCCTATATCATGCTTGATGCGCTGCTGCCGGGCAAAAATTTTTTGTGGACGGTTGATCTCACCAAACGGCTCACCTCTTATCTTGAATTAAACTTTCAGTATGAGGGAAGAAAGGCTGCTGCATCAAATACAGTGCATATAGGCAGGGCATCGCTAAGGGCAATTTTTTGATCTTGCAGATGTATAATTTTAATAACATTGAATATTTATTTATTATTTTTTTGCCATGAGGAACTTCATGAAATTTTTCATTCACCCTTTGTGTATTTTATGAATGAAAAATTTCATGTACGTTTGAGTCATGCAACCGGCAATTTCTACGGATAAGTTACAAATGTTTGAGAACAGGCTGATCAAAGTGTTCAAACATGTTTATAAGCAGGCAAAACGCCAGGGCATTACCTGTTACAGGGTGTATGATCACGATCTGCCGGAATTTCCTATGAGCATTGATTTTTATGAAGACAAATTATATATTGCGGAATACCGCCGCAGGCATGGTATGAGTGACGGGGAGCATGAACAATGGCTTGATACCGCGTTAGCTGTAGTTGAAAAAATATTGCTTGTGCCGCAGGATAAGATTTATGTAAAACAAAGACAGCGTAAACAAGGCAGGTTGGGCCAATACCAGAAAGTAAGCGAAGAAAAAGAATATTTTGTTGTGGAGGAAGCCGGGTTAAAGTTTAAAGTAAACTTATCTGATTATTTAGATACCGGTTTGTTCCTGGATCACCGGGTAACAAGAGCAATGGTAAGACAGGAAGCAGCAGGAAAGAGGGTGTTGAATCTTTTTGCATATACAGGTTCTTTCAGTGTATATACCGCGGCAGGAGGCGCTACCTCAGTCACTACGGTTGATCTCTCCAGAACATATCTGACCTGGGCCGAAGAAAATATGGTATTGAATGGCTTTAATGATACCGCCTTTCATTTTGACAATGCTGATGTAAAGCAATACCTGCAGGAACTGAAACCCGATATGTTCGACCTGGTGATAATGGATCCGCCCACATTCAGCAATAGTAAAAAAATGAAGGATGACTTTCTCGACATACAGAGAGATCATGTGGAACTGATAAGCAATGTGCTATATGCCATGTCGCCGGGAGGCATTTTATATTTCAGCACTAATTTCACAAAGTTTATACTGGATAAAGAAAATATACATTGTTCAGCAATAAAAGATATTACCGCAGCAACAACGCCTTTCGATTTTTCGGGTAAGCTTAAACGTTATTGCTGGAAAATGGTAAAATAAAATTGAAGTAGTATGGAGCCTGTTGTTTTATGGACACCATCTGCAGAATGGAAAGAACATTCAAATTTGAGCTATTATGCAAAATGGCTTGCTGTTCATTATGGTGTAAAATGCAATGACTATAAAATGTTATGGGAATGGACGGTTCAGCATCCTGACTTGTTCTGGAAGAGCATAACTGAGCATTTTGATATTGCCTGGCACCACCCATATAGTATAGTAATGAGCGATGATGCCATGCCACATACAAAGTGGTTTGAGGGTGGCACACTAAACTACGCGGAACATGTTTTCAGAAATGCAAATAGTGAATACCCGGCAATAATATTTCAATCAGAGCAACAGCTATTAACTTCTGTCAGCTGGGAAATGTTGAAGAAAGATACAGCCGCATTACAATCTTATCTTATTGCACAAAATATTAAACCAGGAGACAGAATAGTGGGTTATCTTCCTAATATTCCGGAAGCATCTGTAGCATTGCTGGCTACAATGGCCACAGGCGCCGTTTGGAGCAGTTGCTCGCCTGATTTTGGTGTGGAGAGCGTGATTGAACGTTTTAAACAAATAGAACCCAGAATTTTAATTGCCGCAGATGGATATTCATATAATGGCAAAGCCTTTAGCCGGCTGGATGCCATAAAGCAAATAAAAGCCGCAATACCCAGTGTTGAAAAGCTTATTCTTATTCCATATCTGCAATCTGCCATTTCAGAAGAAAGTGCTGAATTTATTAACTGGAATGTGATAATGCAAGCACCTTGTGATGGGTTGCATTTTAGGCCGGTGCCATTTGAGCATCCTGTCTGGATATTGTATTCTTCAGGCACTACAGGTATACCCAAAGCCATTACGCATAGTCATGGCGGGGTTTTGCTGGAGCACTATAAATATCTGTGGTTTCATAATGATGTTAAACCAGGCGAAAAATTCTTTTGGTTTACTACCACAGGCTGGATGATGTGGAACTACCTGCATGGCGCATTGCTTGCAGGCGCTACTATTGTATTATACGACGGAAGCCCGGGTTATCCTGATATGAACGTGTTATGGAAGATGGCAGAACAAACCGGGCTACATCATTTTGGTACAAGCGCTCCATATATTATGGCTTGTAAAAAAGCGGGTATACATACCCGTGAGCATTTTGATTTATCAGCTTTACGTTCTATAAGTTCTACCGGTTCTCCATTGCCGTCTGAAGGCTTCGACTATGTATATGAAAATATAAAGAAAGATATTTGGTTATGCAGTATGAGTGGTGGAACAGATGTATGCACCGCGTTTGTAGGCGGTGTGCCCTGGCGTAATGTATATGAAGGCGAAATACAGGGAAGGGCCTTAGGCTGCAGTATGTATGCTTTTGACGAAGAAGGCAACCCAGTAAAAGATGAAGTGGGGGAGATGGTAATAACTAAACCAATGCCTTCTATGCCCGTATACTTTTGGAATGATCCGGATTTTGAAAAATATAATGCCAGTTATTTTGAAACATATCCCGGTATATGGCGGCATGGCGATTGGCTAAAGATAACACCCCGGGATGGCGTGGTAATTTCAGGAAGATCAGATGCAACACTTAACCGGCAGGGCGTGCGTATAGGAACTGCTGAAATTTATCGCGCTGTTGATGCAGTAGATAAGGTAAAAGATAGCCTGATAGTGAATATAGAATTGCCCGGCGGCGGCGATTATATGCCTTTATTTGTAGTAATGAAAGATGGTGTTTTGCTGGATGAAGAAATAAAGTCGTTAATAAAAACTACACTACGTACAACCTATTCTCCCCGGCACGTACCGGATGAAATTATTGAAGTAAAAGATCTGCCCTATACCATCAGTGGTAAAAAAATGGAAATGCCGGTAAAAAAAATATTAATGGGAAAATCAGTAAATGAAGGAGCTGTTAAAAATCCTGAAGCATTGGTGGTTTTTAAAAAAATGGCAAAAGAAATAAAGTAGCTTATTGGGGAAGTGTGATAAGAATTACATTCCATATAAATAAGTATAAGTACTTTTAATAAAAAATGTAATGGCAACAATTCAATTAAGTACACAGGACTTTAAAGACAATATTTTTAATTATGAATTAGAAAAGGAATGGAAATATAAAGGAACCCTGCCTGCCATTATTGATTTTTATGCAGACTGGTGCGGACCTTGTAAAATGGTTGCCCCGGTATTAGAAGAATTATCTACCGAGTATGAAGGCAGGCTTATAATTTACAAAGTAAATACGGAAAAAGAGGAAGAGTTATCAGCCGTATTTGGCATACAAAGTATACCCACCTTTCTTTTTATTCCGGCGCAGGGCCAGCCAATGATGCAACCCGGCGCTTTGCCAAAAAATATTTTCAAACAGGTAATTGATGAACAATTGGTTGTTAATGATTAAGCAGCCGTATTGTTTTGGTGTAAGCCGCTTATAATATATCTCAATCATGCCATGCAATGATTGAGATATATTTATTTTATCCTTTTCCCTTCATCAAATAGCCCAGCAGATCAGCCACTTCCTGGTCGCTCAGATTATTCAGCAGGCCCTGAGGCATCATGGATGTATTCATTACCTCCCGGGATTGTATGGAAGATTTATTCAGCACCACATCATCCTGCCCAACAACACGTATAGTTATCTGCCTGTCGTTTTCCGAAACAAGATTGCCGGAGAATGTTCTTCCGTCTCTTGTGGTTATCACCAGCATTTTATACGCGTCCTGTATATCACCGCTGGGGTCTAATATATTAGCAAGCAGGTAATCAATATTGGAGCGGTTGCTGCCGGTAAGATCAGGACCTATTTTGCCGCCTTTACCAAAAAGCGTATGACAGGTAGCGCAGGTTTTTGAAAATACAATTTGCCCATTATTAATATCAGGCGTTTTTGCATGTTGGCCCGCTACAAGCGATTTATATTTTTCATATTCTTTACTGTTGGCTGGTTTGTCATCAATTGGCCCCCAGATTTCTACAAAGCCGCTGCCCACTACCCGGCGCAACTGTCTTGCCACGTTTGCCGGAATATCTTTGCGCGGTATTGTATTGTTTTTAATTGCCTGTGCCAATATCCATCCATAAGCCGGCCGGGAGGAAAGTGTATTCACTGCCTGCGCCTTTTCTTCTTCATTTAAATTATTATACTTCGACATAAGCATATTGCCAAGCCCATTATTATTAAATGCTGCTATTGCCCGTATAGTTTCTGTCTTCATCTGCGGCTCGTTCAGCAATCCCTCCAGCAATGGTATCAGTTCCTTTCGTTGTTGTGCAGATAATGCCTTTAACGCTTTTACACGTTGCTCAGCCGTATTCTTTTTATCACTTAAAATACCGAGCGAAATCTTTGCCGCTTCAGCATCGTCAAATAACGCATTAATATCGTCTGCAAGTTGTGACGATGTGTTGTTCCTGTTTTTTAAAGCGGTATATACATTTTTCCAGTTGGATGGTGATTTCAGATCAACCCGCCCCTCCATGCCGGCAAGCATGCCTTCCAACAAATTATTAAGCGAAGCAGGTTGTGTGTTTATTACTGCTACCAAATCTTCTATAGTATTAGCGTCAACAATTCTGCGTGCAGTAAAAGTGGTGATCAGCGGAATATTTGAATTAGCAGCAATATTCAAGGCCCGCTTCGGATCTTCGTTCACCATCTTTTCAAAACCAAACCATATCATTTTGGGCAGATTATGATCGCCCTGGTCTTCAGCATGTTTTGTTAATGCTTCTGCTAGTTTCCACCCTGTTTCTTTATCAATACGCTGTATTGCCGAAGCAAGATATAAACGCACCACAGGTGATGCATCTTTCTGCGCCATCGCGATAATTTTTACCGATGCTGACTCAGGCATATTTCCATCTTCACCCAAAAATTGTATTGCCCATGATCTGATGTATTCATCTTTATCATCCAAAGCTTTCATCAACATATCAGCTGTAATGCTTTTTGTTACATACAATGTCCACATAGCATGCAGGCGGTGATCAGCATTTGGCGATGAAGTATATATTTCAATCAACTTATTGTAAGCAGCTTTATCTAATATTTTCTTTACTGTTCTTCCCTGCAGTATTACACGCGCTCTGCGTGCATGCCAATCGCTCCCGTTCGTTTGCAACTGCGCCAGCTGCACATCTGTTAGCCTGGAAAGATCACCGTATCTTCCATCCCAGTTTTCTGCTGCTGATTTTGCAGGCATTATCCTGAATATCCTTCCTGTTTCCGAATTCTTAACTGTTTGTCCGCATATATCAGCATCGTGCCAGTCAAGCGCATATATACCACCGTCAGGCCCAACTTCCATACTAAAGCCCACCCACTGACCATTATTAGCCATCATAAAATCTTCGCCGTGATGTGCAACAAATCCTGAGCCTTTTTTTTCCAATATATCAGACAGCACCGCATGCTCATGAATATTGCACATAAATATTCTCCCCCTGTCAACAGCAGGAAATGCATCAGACTGGTATATTCTTGCTCCTCCATGCGCAGAGCGATGACTATGATCGGTGATGGTTTTTATATCATCATATACAAACGGGTTAAAATGTTGCCCGCCCTGGCGGTGATATATACCGCCTGGTATTACGTGCCACATATGCGGTATTACACAGGCGCTGATGAACAATTGCCCTTTTGCATCATAATCGATTCCCCAGGGGTTACTGAACCCATGTGCTACCACTTCAAATTTATCTTTTGTGGGATGATAGCGCCATACACCACCATTGATATCTACACCTTCACCTTCCAGTATATTTTCAGGAAACGGATCTTTATGCCTGTAAATTTTCCCTTTACCTTTTGGTTTTCTTACTTTGGATGGTGTAGCAAATCCCTGGCAGCCATATAACCAGCCATCCGGCCCCCAATGAAAGCTGTTTAATGTTTCATGTCGATCGCGTATACCCCATCCCGTTAGTCTCACCTCAATATCCTTATCAGCTATATCATCATGATTTCTGTCAGGAATAAAAAGCAAATTTGGCGGAGCGCCAACAAACACACCATCAAAGCCAACAGCTAAAGCTGACGGAAATGCTATACCCTCCATGAAAACTTTACGGGTATCAGCTTTCCCATCATGATTGGTATCTTCCAAAATAATTATTCTGCTATCGCCTGCATTCGAAAAACCGGTTCCTCTTGATTCATAATCTTTATTTTCAGCTATCCATAACCGTCCGCGGTCATCCCAGCAAAACGCCATCGGTTGTGTCATCATAGGCTCGGAGGCCCATACATTTACTTTATTACCATCATTCAATGTCATGGCAGCAACCGCTTCATCAGGCGTTAAAAATTTTGCGCTCAGCGCTTCCTGCTGTGCCATTTGCCATAATTCTGTTGTGGAATACAAAGAAGTTTTACCCGTATATTTTCCCCATGCGTCCGATACATCTCTGTCGTTGAATGACCCGGTATATATCATCAGGCGATGCTTATATGTTTCGGTTTCTCCTTTTTTAATAATAATATTGCTATCTCTTGCGGTAGCAGGACCAATCCCAAATTGTCCGTCAACCCGCCAGCGTTGCGGGTAGTTCCTGTTTTCAGGATGATCAAATATGGCGATATGCGCCATATCATTCCTGCCCTCTACCTGCATACCAACATCAACCCACATGGCGCGTTGCCCTTCAGCTTTTTCATTTTTTTGTCTTGCGGCATTAATCACTTCAGCTTTCATGCCTTCTTTCCAGGGCATACGGAGAAACAACCCGCCATAATCGTATTTGCCAATGGTAACATCAGTTTTTGCTTCACCTTTCCATTCAAGCGATAAAAAATATTTACTGCTGTCCTGTGTCATTGCCCAGTTTTGCGTTTGCCGCATAATAGCATTTCCTTTTTCATCAAGTATATCATACACGGTTTGCCATTTTACCTCTTCGCCATCCTGCTGTATAATATCCGCAGAAACTTTTTTCCAGTAACTGTCGGCGGGATGATGAAAATAATCTCTGCCATTCACTTTTGTAAATCCCCAGTATAATCCTGTCTGATGTTTGTGATGCCCCGGGCTGAACTCTGTTAATACAGCTTTTCCGTCCGGCGCAGTAATAGGATGAATATATGGTCTGAAATCATTTTCTGCATGCTGCACCATTATTGGTTCAGCAACGCCTTCTTTATATAAAGCAATGGTTTGTCCGTTGTCATCTGCAATCAGTTTCAGGTGATTTATTTTACCAATGTCCTTATGTTTCGGGTTGCACGCAGAAAAGCTAATTAAGACAGCAGCAAAAAGCGTTAGTAGTTTCATTCAATAACAGTTATGGATAGATGAAGTTTGATGAAAAATCCTGAATGAATATAGGGCTTTTTGAGAATTGATACAGACAAATCAGAGAGGATATTTTTATACAGGTCCAGATTAATATTTCGCCGCTCTGCGGCTTACTCCCTGTCATTTTGCTGTGCTACAAATATTAACGTGCGCTGCACGTGTATTGTAATGTGGTATTATATATGTACTTGTGCGTACAGGGTAGCTGTCGGTAGGCATAGCGCTTCTTTGCTGTAACAAATGTTTCAGCAAAGCGCAAAAACAAAACTGGAATTTTAAAATTTCTTTATGTGAGACGGAAAGCCTGATAATTCTCCGCGCAGTTTGCGCATAACGTCCACACGCATTGCACCGGAGTATATTTTGCAGAAATAAACTCTTCAATCCTTTACCAGATCCTGTATCTTTCTCCTGTCGCCTACAATCCATATAATATCATTCCATTCAAATATCGTGTGTGAGTCAGGGTTTAAAATCCGTTTTCCATCTCTTTCAATACCCACCACAAGCCCGCTTGTTTTTTCACGGATGCCAGATTGCCTTATCGTCATTCCCTTTAGTTTGGTATGCTCGTCTACCAAAATTTTTTGAAGAGCAATATTGTCGGTGTCTTCTGCCTGTGTGCCTGAAGGCTCTTCAGCGGCATCAATAACCGGCTTAAATGTTTGCAGTTGTTCATCTGTACCTATAACGCCAATATCATCCAGAGGGTATAATCTTTCCTGTGCGCTTGGCGCGTAAATAATTTTTTCTCCGCGTTTAATAAAAGCGATGTTTATGCCGTATTGCTCACGCCATGACAGCTCCTGCAGCGGCACACCGATAAAAGGTGCGTTTTGATTAATAGTAAAGTCTGCAAGGTGAGCATCCCATGGTGAAAATGAAGAATTAGGATCACCATTAGCGCTCTGGGCTTCCCTTTCTCTTTCATTCAGATTATCTATAAAGCGGCTGTGCAACCTGTTGTAAAATCCCTGTATTCTTTTTGAGAAAAAGAATAATACGATTATGGCAACAGGTATTACCACTAAAAATGCAATGGTGCCGGAGTAAATACGGTCAACCAAAAAGCCTACCAGTAATACTGCTATAATTACACGGCAAACTTCCAGCACAAGCAATGGGCCGTGGTTGTATTTTTTATCGAGCCATAATGTAGTATAAGCGGAATTATGGGGCTTACGGGCCATTAATGCCCACATAAACGGGGCTATGGCGGCAAAAGTTATAACAAGAAACAATAGTTTGCTGAGTGCTAAATTTTCAAACCGTTCATTTAAAAATGGAAGGAAAAAAGTAACTGCCAGCAACATGATCGCGATAATGATAATAGCATTTGCTCCAACAATTGTGGCATAAGAACGCAATACAATTTTCCATTCGCTTTCTGCCTGTATGTTTTGAGCGCCTGTAGAATAGCGATTCAGTATGTTTAATAACCGGGGTGGTATCAGGCGGCTGATGAAATTATAAAATGGCTCAGAAAATTTTATGAAATACGGTGTAGTAAACGTGGTGATTGCCGATACGCCAACTGCTACGGGAAACAAAAAGTCGCTGGTAACGCCCAGTGTAATGCCAAGTGTGGCAACTATAAAAGCAAACTCACCGATCTGCGCCATGCTCATACCTACCTGTATGGATTGCCTGAGGGGCTGTCCTGATAATAAGGCGCCTATAGTAGTGCTGATCATTTTACCAAAAATAGTCAGCAGTGTTACCCATAATATTGCCCACCGGTGTTCTACCATAGCTGCAGGGTCAATCATCATACCAACAGAAACAAAAAAGATTGAACCGAAAAGATCTTTAACCGGTTTAAATAAATGTTCAATTTTTTCTGCAGATGTTGTTTCGGCTAAAATCGAACCCATTACAAACGCGCCTAATTCGGCTGAGAAACCAATTTGTGTTGCCAGCACAACCATGCCCAGGCATAAGCCTATTGAAAGGATCAGCAGCGTTTCTTCATCAAGCAATTTTTTTGTAAGCCGTAAAAAACTGGGTAATAAAAATATACCTGCCATAAACCAAACTGCCAGGAAAAAAAGCAGCCTTAAAATGGAGGAGACCATTTCCGCTCCGTCAAATTGCTGGCTCACTGCCATGGTAGATAATAAAACCATGAGTAGGATCACTACAATATCCTCCACTATCAATACGCCAAATACAATGCCTGCAAACTGTTTTCTTTTTACACCCAGCTCATCAAATGCACGTATAATAATGGTAGTTGATGAGCTTGCCAGTAAACCTCCCAGGAACATACTGTCCATTACGGACCAGTTCATCCACCTGCCCACAAAATATCCTAAAACAAGTATGGCTACGATCTCTACAATAGCGGTTATAGAAGCTGCGCCGCCAACCCTGAGCAGTTTTTTAAAGCTAAATTCAAGCCCGAGACTGAACAGTAAAAATATTACCCCGATTTCTGCAAGCGTTTTTACGTTTTCATTATCAATAATGGTAGGTACAATAGATACATGCGGGCCAACCAGAAAACCGGCAATAATATAGCCAAGTACTAATGGCTGTTTAATACGGCGGAACAAAAGCGTGACAATTGCACCGGCCGCTAAAATGAGCGCTAAATCTGCTATTAATTTTGGTAGATGCCCCATTGGCTGAATATTACTTTTTTTTGTATGTTAAAAAAAACGGTAGCCTTTACCGGTCAACAACATTTGATCTGAAATCCTTTGGAAATTTTAATACGAACACCTTGACAGGGCACACAGCTTTATCGATAAAGCATTTAAACAAGGCTTAGTCACAAATTTAATCATTTCAGCGCTAAAAGTCGTTCCATTACGTAAAAAACTGCCGGGCAAAACGTGGAATTTTTCAAAGTAATTTTCGGGCGGTTAAGTAATACATCCTCATCAGTATATGGAAAGCGCTCGCAATCAGAAGGGCGTTGGTCATATATACTACAATAATTATCTGCACCTAAAAAGGGACATGGGCTTTGTTTGGTAACATAGTCTCCATCCTCATCAAGCCGCAGGTAAGTGTCTATAAAAGTGCTTTCTTTTAATTTCAGATGTTTACTTATACGTTTAATATCAGGCGTTTTAAACCGGGGAGAATAATTTTTACAACAAGCCGCACATTTGAGACAATCAATTTGTTCAAATGCTGCTTCATGCAAATCAGGCAGGCGCTTTAATATTTTGTTTTTGTCGGGCTTGTGCAAAAAATGAGCATAGGTTTTCTGCTGATCAGCAGCTTTTTTTTGCCACGATTTGTCTTTCCATTCACCGGAAGTAAATGGCGATATGTCTTTTTTATGGTTGCTCATAATTTAGTTGAACGGCAGAAAACCAGACTGCAAGTTACATAACTATTAATGCACAACAGTTATCTTTGCAGCATAACAGCATATGGATTCACTAAGAGAACAGATATTAATACTTGTAAGCACACCTGTTTATATATTGATTATCGGTATTGAAGTATTACTGAGTAACTACAGGCATCAAAAATTATATACCTGGAAAGATACCGTTACCAATGTATACCTGATGATCGTGAACAGCGCGATAGACCTTATGTTTCGCGGTGTGTATATTTTAATCCTTGATTATTTTTATCGTCATCATGTTATTGCATTCCATAATGTGATTATGTATTGGATAATGTTGCTTTTGCTTGAAGATTTCTTGTATTACTGGCTCCATCGCTTTGATCATGAAATAAGATTGTTCTGGGCGGTGCATGTAACGCATCATTCGTCGGAGCAGCTCAATTTTACTGTGGGTTTCCGTTCTTCCGTTTTTCAGCCTTTATACCGGTTTATTTATTTTATTCCTCTTGCGCTGATGGGTTTTAAAGCACTTGATATTGTGTTTATATATTCTGCCACACAGATATGGGGTATTTTTGTGCACACCGAACTGGTTAAAAAAATGGGGTGGCTCGAATATATACTTGTAACACCTTCGCACCACAGGGTACATCATGCTTCCAATCCCAGGTATCTTGATAAGAATATGGGGATGTTCCTTATCATCTGGGATAAGATGTTTGGCACATTTCAGTCCGAACTTCCTGAAAAAGCCTATCAGCCCATTAAATACGGGCTAACCAAACCGCTTGAAAAAGAAAGCTGGGGCAATATTATTTTTCATGAATGGAAAAGTATACTGAATGACCTGAAAAGAACGGATATTGGCTGGCGGGAAAAAATGGGTTATATATTCGGACCGCCCGGCTGGAGCCACGATGGCAGCCGCCTTACCAGCGAAGAAATGCGGAAAGAAGAGGATGGAATATACGAAGAAGAATACGGGGTAGGGTACAGTAAAGTGGTAAGCCGTAAGTGATGAGTTTCAGAGTAATGGTTATGCCTTACCGCCTGGCTTCAGCCTATTCTCCACTACCTTTCACCCTATACCTTCCACCTTTCACCCCTTTCAATAACAACAGCTTATCCACATTGTTTTTCATACTGCCTGCAAGCTTTTATTAATCAGTTGCATTATCGTAACTTTGCGCATCTTTTTACACCCTTACAATCGCAGTATTCATTATGAACGTATTTGAGTCACAGGCAAATGAGTTTCTTTCCCGTCATATAGGTCCTAGTGCTTCTGAAACAAGAGAGATGCTGGAGATGATGCAGATATCGTCTATAGAAGAACTGATAAAGAAAACCGTTCCCTCATCTATATTATTTCATCATACGCTGGCTTTGCCTGAAGCGCAGAATGAATATGAATACCTGCAGGATTTAAAAGAGGTGGCGCAACAAAACAAAGTATTCAAATCATATATCGGGCAAGGCTACTATGGCACTATTACGCCGTCTGTAATTCTTAGAAATATTTTTGAAAACCCGGGATGGTATACTCAGTATACACCTTACCAGGCTGAAATATCACAGGGCCGGCTGGAAAGCTTGTTGAACTTTCAAACCCTTGTTACCGATCTTACAGGGCTTCCTTTCAGTAATGCATCGTTGCTTGATGAAGCAACTGCTGCCGCTGAGGCAATGTCAATGCTTTTTCATCATGTAAATAAAGCTGATAAAGCAACCAGGCCTAAGTTTTTTGTAGATAATGCTATCTTTCCGCAAACTACAGACGTTATTATTACCCGCGCATTACCAATTGGTATTGAACTGGTGTTTGGCAATTATAAGAATGCTGATATAGATGAAACGTTTTTTGGCGCTATTGTTCAATATCCCAATAATAATGGGAGCATTGAAGATTACCGGAGTTTTATAACAGATGTACATGCAGCGAATGCTTATGTTGTAATGGCAACAGACCTGCTTGCGCTTACTTTGCTTGCGTCCCCAGGCGATCTTGGCGCTGATGTGGCAATAGGCTCGGCGCAGCGCTTTGGTGTGCCGCTTGGCTATGGCGGACCGCATGCCGCGTTTTTTGCCACAAAAGAAGAATTTAAAAGAGGAATGCCGGGACGTATTATCGGTATAAGTATAGATGCAAAAGGCAACCGTGCTTTAAGAATGGCGCTGCAAACAAGAGAGCAGCATATTAAAAGAGAAAAAGCTACTTCCAATATTTGTACAGCGCAGGCATTGCTGGCAAATATGGCTGCCATGTATGCTGTATATCATGGCCCGAAAAGATTAAAACAGATTGCAACCCGTATTACTATACTTGCTAAAACATTGTCTGGTGCATTGGATGAAATGGGATATGTAAATGAGAATGACAACTTTTTTGATACCCTGAAAATCAGGGTGAGCAATATAACTGCGTTAAAAGCTGTTGCAGAAGCACAGGAAATAAATTTCAGGTATTTTGATGACAGGTATATAGGAATTACAATTGATGAGACTACTTCGCAGAAAGATATTCTTGATGTACTGTATGTATTTGGCGAAGTGTCAGGTCAAACAGGTGTTGCTGTTGGGTTTGAAGAAGATGATTATGCTGATAATATTCCCGCGGCACTGGTTCGTAAGTCAACATACCTCACACACCAGGTTTTCAATACACACCACAGCGAGAGTGAAATGATGCGGTATATCCGGTTTCTTGAAAACAAGGATCTGTCCCTTATAACATCTATGATTTCGTTGGGAAGCTGTACAATGAAGCTGAATGCAGCAACAGAAATGGTACCTGTCAGCTGGCCTGAATTTGCCAATATTCATCCGTTTGCTCCTGCAACACAAACCAAAGGATATAAATACATCATAGATAAATTGAGCGGTTACCTCTGTGCTATTACCGGTTTTGACGCATGCAGCCTGCAGCCTAACAGTGGCGCACAGGGTGAGTATGCAGGCTTGCTGACCATTAAAAATTACCATAAAGCTCGGGGACAGGAAAAACGCAATGTTGTTTTAATACCTATTTCAGCACATGGTACCAATCCTGCTTCAGCAGTATTGGCAGGCTTAAAAGTGGTAGTGGTAAAAAGCGATAGTGAAGGTCATATTGATGTAGCTGATTTAAAAGCTAAGGCAGAGCAATACAAAGATGTATTGGCTGCTTTGATGGTAACCTATCCTTCAACACATGGTGTTTTTGAAGAAACGATAAAAGAGATATGTAAGATAGTGCATGACAATGGCGGACAGGTATATATGGATGGTGCGAATATGAACGCACAATGCGGATTGACCTCGCCAGGAAGCATAGGTGCAGATGTATGCCATCTTAACCTGCATAAAACTTTTGCTATACCACATGGTGGCGGTGGCCCTGGCATGGGGCCGATTTGCGTAAAAGATCATCTTACAGATCACCTGCCATCGCATGTAAATAATGATGCAGCAACCGGTAATACAAAAGCACATCATCATGCAGTAAGCGCTGCACCTTATGGGTCGGCATCTATTTTATTAATCAGCTATGGTTATATAAGATTGCTGGGGGCGGAAGGTATTAAGGGTGCTACGGAATACGCTATTCTTAATGCCAACTATATGCGTGCAAGACTTGAAAAATATTACGACATACTGTATTTAGGAGCTAATGGCACCTGCGCGCATGAGTTTATACTGGATCTGCGTCCATTTAAAAGTACAACAGGCGTTGAGGCGGAAGATGTTGCAAAACGTTTGATGGATTATGGATTTCATGCGCCCACTATGGGCTTTCCGGTTCCGGGCACTATTATGATTGAACCGACTGAAAGTGAAGATAAAGCCGAGCTGGATCGTTTTTGTGAAGCCATGATAAGCATATACCATGAGATTAAAGCTATTGAAGAAGGAAAAAGCGATAAAACCGATAACCCGTTGCATAATGCACCACATACCATGCAGGTAGTTTGCGCTGATGAATGGACAAATTCTTACACAAGGCAGGAAGCTGCTTTCCCTTTAGCATACGTTGCGCAGAATAAATTTTGGCCAAGTGTTTCACGCATAAACAATACTTACGGAGACAGAAACCTTGTTTGTACCTGTGAGCCAACGGAGAGTTATATGGAGGCGGAGAAGCAGGAAAAGTAGAAGGTGTAAGGCCTTCACCATATACCCTATATCCTATATCCCTCACTCTGCTCTATAGCATTCATAATTTGCGAGAGTATATCATCCAGGCTGTCATCGTAATTGATTTGCATGGGTGGTTTAATATTAACCGAAATTGTAGTACCTTTTTTCATCAGCTTCAGGCTCTTTTTGTGAAAAGCTATGTTGAAATTTTTTATAACAATAGGTATTACGATTGCTTTACTTTGTTTTACTAAAAAAGCAGTTCCTTTTCTTCCCGGGGCAAACGGGGTTGTGGTTCCCTGAGGAAATGTAATTACCCAGTTATCTTTAAGCGCGGTTAATATTTTTTTTGAGTCAGATAAGTTTAGCCCCTTTCTAACCGCTTTATCTTCTTCAACCCATGTACGCTTTACAGTAAGCGCCCCTGCCATTGCCATCAGTTTGGTCATAAAGGTTTTTTTCATGGTATCTTCGGCGGAAACAAAATATACCCTTGTAAACGGATTAAGCAGGTAATAAGGAACGCCAAGTTTATTTTGTTTACGCCATTTTACTGCGCAGAAAATATGGAGAAAGGCAATCACATCCATAAAATAGGTTTGATGATTGCTAACAAAAAGTACATTTCCCGGGGGCAGGTCTTTGATGTGTTCTGTTCCGGTTATTTTTATACGATTGATAATGGCAAGACCCGGATAGGATAAGCTACCGATAATTACATACACGAATTTCCTGACGATATTTATATTCTTTAACCTTTCCTGCAATGATGCCATATAATATTATAACCTCAGTTTAAGGCACAATATAGGTTATTTGCAAAAACTTTGTTAAGTGCTGTATGTATAACGGTTAATACCGTGTAATGGTCATAAAATTTGCATCAAACTCAAAATTATGATCATGAAAAAAATGCTCTTAACTATTTTGACCGTATTTATTATCTCTTTTATGGCTATCAGCCAAACCAATACTCCTTCTTACATAAATCCCTATCCTAAAACAATAACTGTTACGGGCAGTGCGGAAATGGAAATAATTCCTGATGAGATTTTTGTGCAGGTTGATCTCCGGGAATATGAAAAAAGGGGTTCCGGTAAAATAGATATTGAAACAATTAGGGTTAAATTTCTTAACGCTTGTAAAAGTATAGGTGTTTCCGATTCGTCCATAAGTATTGCTTCATACCAGGGAATGGATCGTTTATATTGGTTATACAAAAAGCGAAAAGCCCCGGATATGACGGCTTCCATCAGCTACCTGGTAAAATTTAACAATACAAAATTGGTTGAGGCTTTAATTGAAAAGCTTGATGATGAAGCAACACAAAATTTTTTTATCGCAAAAACATCGCACAGCAAAATGGAAACGTACAGGAAGCAATTAAAAATTCAGGCTATAAAAGCTTCCCGTGATAAAGCAGACTACCTGGCTGAAGCTGTAGGAGAAAAAATAGGAGAGGCAATCTCGATTCAGGAACCATTGGAAAAAAACGAAATGCCATTTCAAAATTTTGATCTTGCTTCAAACGCCTTAATGAGAAATCAGGTAAATGCAGGGGAAAATATTGCAGGAGGTTCCGGGGTCGATTTCAAAAAAATAAAAATCAAGTTTGAAATAAATACTGTTTTTGCTCTGAAATAGAGCATAGAAATGGATAATATATATGATAACACTTCATAAATTAACATCTCATGGCATATATTTTGAAACATTGTTCAAAATAATTGGGTATATTGTATAAAATAATTTGGTATGAAGAAAATAAACAGGAATGATTTATTGATAGCTGCTGCAATTGGTGCTGCAACAGGTATCCTGGTGTATCTTACAAGACGAATGAAGGAACATCGTATGCTGACAAAAGTATCAGATGAGGGTTATGAAACTGCGCATGAAGTACTTTATCCCCAAAAAAGACAAATGAGCGGCAAGCTGCATTATGGGCCTGTTTTGCCTGAATAGTATTCTCTCTTTATTATAAAAGCCGGTTATTAAAAGAATGACCGGCTTTTTTTATAACACACTGTATCATTCAGATGGTTTAAAAAGATGGCATTCTCAGGGTAAAAAATATTTATAAATATTAATTGTTTATGCAACCATTTAATATCAGCCCGCGTCAAATATAACCGAATGCAGTTTTAATCCAGATGTGTTAATAAACCTGGTTATTCTCACAATTAATAAAAACCTTATCCGGCCCCCTTTAAAATTGATGTTCAGAGACTTTGGGTATTAAGCAGCGCTGGCTTAACGTGAGACATCATTTCCTTTTACACAAATAATAATCTCCGGTAAAGAGTACTATTTTAAACTATAAAGTAGTTCAGAGAAAAATCATGCAATTTCCGGAACCATCATGAGAGAACAACCACCCGTTATTCAGTATTTATGTAAAGACCAAATTTTTATTTGTCCTGAAGACAAAAATTCGCTGATAGCTGCAAAATTCCCTCCGGGAACTACAACCTTTGAAAGTATATCCCTCCTGGAAAAATACAGTTTTGAATTAAGGAAAAGTAGTTCGGGGTGATGTATGCTTCTTTTGAAACCACATGAAAAAACAACCCAACCTATGTATCCAATATTTATGTAAAGACCTTTTTTTGCTAACAGAAAACTCATCTTTTTTATTAAAGAAAGGATGGGTTTTTTATTGCAGATAACCCGGTATAATTAAAACAGCTTAAACCAGAAATTATATATCAATTCATTAATTGCTTACGATACCGGTTTTCATTTTTGCTTCGCAAAAGCTATACATTATTTGAAAAACCTTTTCCCTGAGAGATGTTACGGTATCTTCCGGCTGAACATGGATGGCAGCAAGAAAATGCATTTCCATTTTTGCAGGCCATAAATAAAATGGCTTACTGCTGCCAGGTAAAACTTTTTTGGTATTAAATAATAAAACAGGAATGATGGGTTTGCCTGTGTCAATAGCAAGCTTAAAAGCTCCGTCGTGAAATGATTTTAAAGGTTCATTGGTGCGGTTACGGGTTCCTTCCGGATAAATACACATGTGCATACCGGCGTCAAGCACTGCTTTCATTTTTCCAAAGCTTTCTTTTCTGCTGCGCTCACTTTTTCTGTCAACTAATATCGAACCGCGTTTATATATTGTTCCGAACAAAGGAACTTTTGCCAGTTCTGCTTTAGCAATAGTTTTATTAGGCCCGGGAATAAATGGTGTTGTAAGCGGAACATCCATATATGAGTTATGGTTGCTGGCTACAATATAGTTTTGTCCTTTAATAAAATGTTCTTTGCCTCTTATAATTAATCTGCAGCCAATCAAAAAAATAAATACCTGCATCCATAACTTTGATATACGGCGAAAAATTTCTGTGCCTCCGGGTTCTTTTATATAATTGGTAAGCCAGATTGGTATAATAACTATCAGTAGGGTTAATATGAAAATGATAGCTCCCCATGCTGCCCATATCCTTCCAAAAATATTTTTAATCATAGCTGTTTAAAAACCGAATGTAAGAAGGAAAAAGAATATCAGGAATAAAGTCTGGAGCATGGGTGCATTCCAAATTTTCGTGCAGGAAGCGGGCGGTGAGACACTACCAGCTAAAATTTTAAATACACCCGTAAGGTCCGGATTTAGCCTATTGTTAAGTTTTGCTTGTGTGCCTATTGATAATGCCTGTAAAAAATACAGGTGCATTATGCCGGCTTGCATAAGCACCTATACCATTTACTATGTTTATATAGCTATAATAATAATCTTTACACCGTTGCTAACGCATCTTCCGGCAATACAGGTCTGCTGGCCAAAGCTTTATCAATAGTAGCAAGCACCTGCTCTCTCTCTTTGCCTGCAAGCTGCAACCTCGGCGCTCTGACATATTCACTACCCAATCCAACTCTTGATTCTGCAAGTTTAATATACTGTACAAGTTTGGGATGAATATCAAGCTCAAGCAATGGCATAAACCAGCGGTATAAAGCCAGCGCTTCAGCATATCTTTCTGATTTTATAAGGTTGTATATTGCTACGGTTTCTGCAGGAAAAGCACAAACCAAACCCGCTACAAGTCCGTCGGCGCCTGCTGCCAGCTCTTCAAACGTAATTGTATCAACACCACAAAGAATTTTGTAACGATCGCCAAAACGGTTTAACATACGTGTTACGTTGGTAACATCTCTTGTTGATTCTTTTACTGCTTCAATATTTTTTACCGGCACCAGTTCATCAAACATATCAAGCGTGATCTCAATTTTATAGTCGTGCGGGTTGTTGTACAACATTAAAGGCAGATCAGTTGAGTTGGCAACAGTTGTAAAATAAGTTACAGTTTCCCTGTGATCACTCTTATAACGCATCGGAGGTAACAACATCAACCCATCTGCGCCCCACTTACGTGCAAGCGCAGCCTGGTTAACAGCTTCGCGTGTTGCTCCTTCAGCAATATTTAATACAACTGGTATACGTCCTTTAATTTTATCAATAGCAAATTTTACAAGTGTTTCTTTTTCTTCTATGGTAAGTACACTGGCTTCGCCCAGTGTGCCGCCTAAAATAATGCCGCTCACACCTGCTTCAATCTGGGCTTCGAGGTTTTTTTCAAATAAAGGAAGATCTAATGCATCATTTGAAGTAAACTTGGTGGTTAATGCGGGAAACACGCCTTTCCATTGTACAGCCATAAAATATTTTTTTACAAAGGTAAAACAGCGGCGGGTTTTAAATGTTTCGCTTTTTAATCAGTAATACTTAAATCTTAACTTAAAAGGAGCGTTTAACAAATAAGTTAACTAACCTTTTTTTTGAGTGAAATGAGACAGTATTATTCCTGTAGCAACTGCGGCATTCAGAGATTCAGCTTCGCCAATACGTGGAATAGTAATATCAGATGTGCTTAATGCAAGTAATTCAGGCCTGATGCCCTTTGATTCATTGCCCATCAAAATTATACCAGGGGTGATATTTGTTATTTCATAAATCGATTTTCCATGTAATGTAGCAGCATATACGGGCAGGAAAGCATGATTTTTGCACCAGCTTAAAAGGTCGGTATATAAAACCTTTACGCGCAAAACGCTGCCCATTGTTGATTGAATAACTTTGGGATTGTAAATATCGGCGCAGGTTTTGCTGCACACTATTTTATTAATGCCGAACCAATCAGCTATACGGATGATGGTGCCCATATTACCAGGGTCCTGTATTTCATCCAGCATTAAAATATTTTCATTTCCGGAAACCTCAGGAAAAATGTCTTCCTGCTTATCAATGATCGCCAGTACCTGATTAGGAGAGGGTAGCCCGGATATTTTTCTCAGATCATCATCAGTTACTGAAATAAGTTTAGCATCATGAATATTATGAATCAAATTACCGTTTGATTGAATCCACTCTTCTTTTGCAAAAATTTCGTAAATCGCCCCTGGAGATTTAAGTAAAAATTCGTTAATAATTTTGGGACCTTCTGCTATAAAACGCTTCTCCTCATCTCTGAATTTTTTATGGAATAAAGTTTGAATATATTTGACCCTGGATTTGCTGAGCACCTTATTACAATTTATGTCTGTTTCACCAACGAAAATACGTCCTTCTTTTTTTTTACATTTCTTTTTTATTCTTTTGCTTTTCTCTTCATGCACTATAGTAAGGAAATATAAATCCAACAAACCTTTTGTTTTTGCCAACGAAATAGAATTTACCGGAAAGGATATACCGGCTGATAAGAAAGCACTCAGGACAAGGCTGGAAACACAGATAGAAGACAGCGTGAAACCCCAGTTTAAAAGCAGTTGGTTTATACGTTCAGTTTTAAATAAACCGCCTGTTTTCGACAGCAACTATGTAAAGCAGTCTGTACTGAATATGACTAACCTGCTTCATAATATAGGCTATTTCCGCAGCGAGGTAAAAGCAGACTGGAGCAAGATTGATACTGTTGAAGATAAGCCTGATCAGCTTAGAATGAAAGTTGTGTATAGTGTAAATACCAACAGGCTTTTTCATATTGATACCATAACCTATTTATTTCGCGATACAGTTTTGCAGCAACTTGCAATGAACAGCAGTAAAGGATCTTTGCTAAAAAAATCCAACGACTTCAACCGGCAATTGGTAGATGATGAATTAAACCGGCTTGTTGACATTTTCAGGGATAATGGTTATTTCCGTATTAATCGCGAAATGATCAAAGCTGAACTTGATACCGTTGATATTTCGCTGATTGATCCTACCGCTGATCCTTTTGAGTTTATCCGCCTGCAGGTTGAAGCGCAAAAAAGAATACAGGATCCTAAGATCAGCGTTAATATATTGCAGGTGCCTGTTAAGGATTCTGCTATCACTACGTTGTATAAAATTGGGAACGTAAGTATATTTCCTGATGAACCGGTAGAGCTTATGCAGGGAGGAAGAAGGGATATCAAAATGATAAAGAAAGGCGATTACAGGATATACAACAGGTATGATCTGTTTAAACCCTCATTTCTTGTAAAACGTGTCGCACTTAAGCCGGGAGATTTATACCGGGTATCCAACTATAATAAAACCCTGTTGAACTTTAACCGTATTGAAGCGTGGCAGAACGTAAATATTGTCAGTCGCCCGCGCGATTCACTTGGTGAGGCTCTTGCGGATTTTTATATAAGAATGGTGCCTGCAAAAAAATATGCTTTCAGCATTGATTTTGAAGGTTCAAGTATTTTGTCGGCCCAGAATCAATTGTACAATGCAGGCAATAAAGGACTGGCAATAAATTTTCAGTTAAAAAACAGGAACGTTGCAAAGCAGGCGCTTCAATTACAAAATACGCTGAGAACAGGAATTGAATTTACGGATTTCAGTAAAATATTATCATCGGAAATAAGCCTGAGCAATAAACTTATTTTTCCATACCTGCTTACACCGTTTAAAATAAGGGATGAAAAAAACCTGATCAATGCAAAAAGCTTTATAACCCTTGACGGGTCTTATATTGACAGATATAAATATTATAAGATCAATACAGTTAATGCTTATATCGGCTACGAGTTTCAAAGAAACGCTGATGCAGGATGGCAGGTGAGATTTCCCAATATAGAGTATACACGCATTTATGACAAAGGAGAAGGCTTTCAGCAACTGCTTGATGATTATCCTTTATTAAGATACTCCTATAATGACGGACTGATCATAGGTATAAATGCAACGTATACCCGAAGATTGAACCCGGCTAATCCCAGGAGCTTTGGAATTATAAGGGTTTATGGCGAAGAGTCGGGATTAATATTAGGAGAACTTTTTAAAAATTTAACGGCGCCGGGTAAAGCATTGCAGGATCTGTACCGTTTTATAAAGCTAAGCGCTGATTACAGGCATTATCTCACCCGTTCAAAAACATCATGGGCTTTTCGTTTTTTTGCAGGTTACGGTGTTGGATTTAAAACTGAGAGCAGGAATGATAATGATATCAGTTTGCCATTCTTCAGGCAGTTTTTTGCCGGCGGGCCTAATAGTATGCGCGGGTGGCGGCTACGCAAATTAGGCCCCGGCTCAAGTATATTTTATGATACACTGAGGGTGAGAAGTTACAACGATACAACCCTGGTGGAAAAGAGATTCGATGATCGCTATGCAGATATACAGCTTGAGGCGAATATTGAATACAGGTTTGATATTTTTCCGGTATACGGGTATTGGCTGAAAGGCGCTTTATTTACCGATATAGGAAATGTGTGGATCAGGAAATCTGCCGATCCTGAATTTAAGTATGGTGTGTTTAATGCGAACAGGCTGTATGCTGATATTGCTGTTGCAGGAGGAGCAGGACTACGACTGGATTTCCGGTATTTTCTGCTGAGGTTTGATCTGGGCTGGCGGCTTAAAGATCCTTTGTATGCTTCTGATGCATATATAAAACCAACTGATGACGGATGGTTTATAAAAAGAAATATGCGAACACCAACATTTCAGTTTGGTATAGGATACCCGTTTTGAGCTATCGGCTACCGGCTTTTGGATGTGCAATGGCTGTGGGAGGGTCAGCCTCCGCCTTAAACCTTCTACCTTGTGCCTTTGTGCTTCTTCAATTCAATTTCGTTCAATAAAATTCCCTTTTTCGACAATTTTATTTCGTGTTTCGATAATATTACCAGCGCGGTAGTGATACTTTTGCGCCCAAATTTAATTATCAATGAAACTATGGCTTTTAGTTACATCTCTGTTATCTGGCATTAGTTTATTTGCTCAAAATGGCATTATCAAAGGTACCATTCGTACTTCAGACGGAAAACCAGCTGAATCAGTTTCCGTAATATTAAAAGGAACCAGTAAAGGAACTGTTGCAAACAGGCAGGGGCATTACGAAATCAGGAATATAATAGCTGGTGATTATATTGTAACAACATCATATATAGGATTAGAAACTAAGGAAACAGCCGTGAAATTATTGGCTGGCGAAACACTGACCGTTGATTTTGAATTAAGGGAAAATGAAAACGAGTTGCGTGAAGTGATCATATCTTCCAACCGCATTAAAACAAGCAGTGAATATGTGGCTAAGATGCCGCTCAAAAATCTTGAAAATCCGCAGGTGTATAATATTGTGTCGGCTGATTTGCTTAAACAGCAGGCCATCACCAGCTATGATGATGCGTTAAAAAATGTTCCCGGTATTTTCAGGCTTTGGGAATCCACCGGACGTGACGGAGATGGCGGTTCTTATTTTTCTATACGCGGATTTGAATCGCAGCTCACCATGCTGAATGGTTTGCCCGGTTTAACCAACGGCAATTTAGACCCTGCCAACCTCGAAAGAATTGAAGTAATAAAAGGACCTTCCGGAACATTATTTGGCTCACCGGTAATAAGCTATGGCGGGCTGGTAAATAATGTTACTAAAAAACCATACGATCATTTTGGCGGAGAAGTGGGATATACCGGGGGCAGTTTTGGGCTGAGCCGTTTTACGGCAGATATAAATACACCGCTGGCTAAAGATAATTCCGTAATAGTTCGTGTTAACACAGCTTTTCAAAGCGAAAACAGTTTCCAGGATCAGGGTTTCAGGAAATCGTTTTTTTTCGCACCAACCTTATCTTATAAGGCATCAGACCGGCTTTCGTTTTTAATTGTTTCAGAATTTATGCAGGAAGAAAAAACAAACCCGTTAATGATCTTTTTAGGCAGGGAGACTCCTTTGCAGTTTAAAAACCTGGCTGATTTGAATTATAACAGGAAGTTATCACTTACC
This sequence comes from Agriterribacter sp., assembly GCA_047601125.1. Classification (GTDB taxonomy): domain Bacteria; phylum Bacteroidota; class Bacteroidia; order Chitinophagales; family Chitinophagaceae; genus Agriterribacter. The sequence goes on from JASGJY010000001.1 coordinate 1,033,010, forward strand.
AGTAACGACCTTTCTATTAAATCTCCCCGTTACAATGTACAGGCACAGATGATCTATAAATTATCTGATAACTGGACTTCGCAAACAGTACTCTCAAACGGACAGGCAAATTCAAACGGGTACTATACCTATTTGTACGATAACCAGGACGGCTTCCGTGATTTCGGATTATGGGTTACAAAAACAAATTCCACAACCAATACTACCGATATTCAGCAAAATTTTACCGGAGATTTTAAAATCGGTTCTTTCAGGAACAGGGTGCTTTTTGGTTTAGATTATTTTGACAGAAAAACTTCTTCAGGTGGAACAGGGTATGCTAAAATACATAACGTTAACTTACAGGGTGAGGTTAACTATCGTGATCTGCCCAACCAAACAAATCTCACCAGGCCTTCTGTAGATGCTTTGCTTGCTAATACAACGCCTTATCCCTGGGAGCCCAAGGATAAAGCTTACAGCGCTTATGTGTCGGATGTTTTTAATATTCTCCCGCAACTCTCTGCTATGGCAAGCCTCAGGGTAGATCATTTTAAGAACAGCGAGTTTGGGCAAACTACTTTATCTCCAAAATTTGGCATTAATTACCAGCCTGTTAAAAACCAGGTAGCGTTATTTGTAAATTATATGAATGGCTTTACCAATGTTGCGCCGGGAGCAGTATCAGATGAAGATGGTAACCCAACAGGCGAGATAAAGAATTTCAGGCCGGAACATGCCAACCAGCTGGAAGCCGGAATAAAAACAAACCTGATAAAAGACAGGTTAAATGCTACCATAAGCTATTACAATATAACTGTAGATGATGTGGTAATTACAGATCCTGCCAATCCATATAATACCTTCCAGGGCGGTAAGCAAAGAAATAAAGGTTTTGAAGTTGATATACAAACCAGCCCTGTGCAAGGTTTGAATATTATATTGGGATATGCTTACAACGACAGTAAAATACTGGATGGAGAAGATGCGCCTACATCATGGTTTGAAGTAGGCAAAAGACCGTTAGATGCAGGTTCTCCTAACTTAGCCAATTTCTGGATTACCTATAAAATTTTAAATACCAGGTTGAATGGTTTGGGCATTGGCTTTGGTGGAAATTATGTAGGTGAATACAATACTATAAACCTCTCAGCTACAGGAAATTTTCTAATACCATCATATACGTCTTTAAACGGCAGTGTATTTTATGATGCCGGCAAGTTCCGCATTGGCTTTAACTTAAATAATATTACCAACAAAGGTTATGCCGGCGGATGGAGCACCGTAAACCCTCAAAAAACAAGAAATGTTGCTTTAAGCCTGGTGTATAAATTTCAGCAGGCGCAGTAATAAAAACTACTATTGATTTACTTTTTATTACACTTTTGGCCAACAATCACACTCATTATTACGAATAGGTTATAGTGTAACAACCTGGTTATTTCACAGAGGCACACAAAGCATGCACAAAGCTCCACAAAGAATAATAAAACGTTCTGTGGAACTTTGTGAATACTTCGTGGCTCTTTGTGTAGCTGCGGGCAGGTATTATCAGGAATAGTTATAAAATTGAATACGCCAGATCAAAGGGATTTGTTTACTTTTTGCTTTACAATAAGAATGTATCTGCCGCAGATGAGCATTTAAAAAGAGCATGCAATTATTTGCAGAAATTGTCTATCTGGTTCCTATTGATCTTTTTAGTTACTATTTTCTGTACTTGGATGCGAAGAAATATGTCAACAGGGTAAAACTCTAAAACTGTCCCGGACGATTTTGTATTGAATTAATAGACGATACACTCAATTCACAGAGGCACACAAAGCATGCACAAAGCTCCACAAAGAATAATAAAACGTTCTGTGGAACTTTGTGAATACTTCGTGGCTCTTTGTGTAGCTGCGGGCAGGTATTATCAGGAATAGTTATAAAATTGAATACGCCAGATCAAAGGGATTTGTTTACTTTTTGCTTTACAATAAGAATGTATCTGCCGCAGATGAGCATTTAAAAAGAGCATGCAATTATTTGCAGAAATTGTCTATCTGGTTCCTATTGATCTTTTTAGTTACTATTTTCTGTACTTGGATGCGAAGAAATATGTCAACAGGGTAAAACTCTAAAACTGTCCCGGACGATTTTGTATTGAATTAATAGACGATACACTCAATTCACAGAGGCACACAAAGCATGCACAAAGCTCCACAAAGAATAATAAAACGTTCTGTGGAACTTTGTGAATACTTCGTGGCTCTTTGTGTAGCTGCGGGCAGGTATTATCAGGAATAGTTATAAAATTGAATACGCCAGATCAAAGGGATTTGTTTACTTTTTGCTTTACAATAAGAATGTGTCTGCCACAGATGAGCATTTAAAAAAGAGCATGTAATTATTTGCAGAAATTGTCTATCTGGTTCCTATTGATCTTTTTAGTTACCATTTTCTGTACTTGGATGCGAAGAAATATGTCAACAGGGTAAAACTCTAAAACTGTCCCGGACGATTTTGTATTGAATTAATAGACGATACACTCAATAACTGATCGTACCTGCCACCCAGGTCCCTGTAATAAACGAGGATGGTATACTGGTTTTCAGTTTCCCAGATATTGCCTTCGGTTTCTGTAGTGAGGAATTTAATATTATTGGCAGAAGACTCTCCCAAACCATATACATAATCATAATAACCCTGTTTTAAAAAAAGCGTGGTTTCATACTGTCTTTTCTCTTCATTCCATTTCAGCTTTGCATCTTCATCTTTGCCATAGTTGGTTATTTGACCGATAATATACAGGTTGTTTTTTGAGTAGGGCATATTATCCGGCGGTACATAAGTAAAATGAACAGTAGCATAATCCGCGTTCCAGTAGGGATTAACATTTTCGTTATTAACAGCCGCGTAAGCACCATTATAGTCTTTATAATATACATAGCGCTGGGTGTTGCGGGATACATCCGGAATTACATACAGGTCATAAGCGGTATTGGTATTTTGTTGCCTGCGTACCCGGTCGCTTAATAAACGAAAACTGGTTAAATCAAGCCAGCGCCATTCCCGCATTGCGGGAAATAAACAATCTGTTTCTGCATTATACTCGTAAGCATTGCCTCTTATTATGGTGGGCTTTATGTTTTGAATGCAGTTATCCCAGCGATAGTTCTGAAGAATAACAACTTTGATCTGCTGCTGAGGGTAACTTACATTTAATGTACCCGAATTAACCGACAGTTGAATTTTTTGATGGCTCCTGAATAATTGCTGATTGAATGGTTGCTGTATCTGGGCGGATACACTGATAAGCTGCTGGTATACTACAAAGCGTTTGGTGAATGCAAGCTTTGAAGTATCTCCGTTAAGAAAAACTTTAAGTACATAGTTGCCGGCTTTGGTTGGCATAATATCCCTGTTGGGAAAACTAAGCTGGTAATGTGTGTATCGTGTAAGCACCTGCGCAGCGCTGCGGTAAGTGGTAATGCGCTGGTTGGTGTAACCTTTGGCGTAATCAAAATAACTCATTTGCACGGCAGACCAGTCTGCATTGCGTAATTCAACATTATAATAATAGCTTTTTATATCGGCATCCATGTCGTCAAAATCCAGTTGCAGTATATCGCTGCCGTTTAACCTGATAACAGGGTAGGAGAGTTGATTGCCGTACTGCGTAAGCATTACGGTTTTAATATTGTTCATAAAAATCTTATCAGGCTCCCGTTGTGCTTTTAATGTTTTAACTGAAAAAAAAGTAAAACCAAAAAGCATTATTGAAAAGTATCGTTTATACATCGCTATTTCAATTATCTTCACAATTTAGTAAAATACGGGAATTGAATATAGCCTCATTTATAGCAAGAAGAATAGTATTCAACAAGCAACGTTTTTTTTCCAGGACAATATTGCGTTTAGCTATAACCGCAACAGCCATCAGCGTGGCAGTAATGATTTTAACATTAGCATTTCTAAACGGCTACCAGCAGACGGTGAGTGAAAAAATATTCAGCTTTTCGGGGCACCTGCGCCTGCAGCATTACGAACAGTATAAAGCCGCGATTGCTGAAGAATCTCCCATAACGCCCAATGATACTATTGCAAATGCCATTGCAAAAACCCCGGGCGTTAAACATATTCAGTCCTTTGCCACAAAGTATGCCATTCTCAAAACAGATAATGCTATAGAAGGTGTGCTGTTTAAGGGAGTAGGAAGAGATTATGATTTCAGTGCCATGCAACAATTTCTCACGCAGGGGCGCTGGATAAATTTTAATGATACCACTTACAGCAGGGATGTGGTCATTTCCGAATATACTGCAAAGCAGCTGGAGCTGAAAGTTGGTGATAAAATACTGATCTATTTTTTTAAGGGAGAAGAAAAAAAGCCAAGACCTGATAAGCTGACTGTTGTTGGTTTGTATAAAACTTATATGGAAGAGTATGATAAATTGTATGCTATAGGTGATATACAACTTATACAAAAACTTAACGACTGGACTAAAGGTGAAATAGGCGGTTATGAAATTTTCCTGGATGATTACCATAAAATGGATGAAGTGAACAACAGGATATTTGAAACTTTGCCGGGAGAGTGGGGGAGTAAAACCATAAAAGATATTTATCCCAATATATTTGACTGGCTAAAGCTGCAGGATATAAACGGGTATGTTGTTTTAGGAGTAATGATCGTGATTGCTGTTATTAATCTCATTACCTGTCTTATTATTATTGTACTGGAGCGCACACGCATGATAGGCGTGCTGAAAACGGTTGGCGCAACAGACTGGACAGTGCAGAAGATATTCACTGTGCAGGGCGCTATAATAGCTTTTGCGGGCACATTCATCGGGCTGATAGTTGGCCTTGGTGTTTGCTGGATACAAACAAAAACGCATTTTCTTTCCTTTTGGGATGAAAATGCGTATTATATGACTGTTGTGCCTGTAAAAATAATCTGGTGGCAGGTAGCAGTTGTAGTAACAGGAACTATTATTGTTTGCACGCTCACATTACTTATTCCCACAATGGTAAGCAGGAGAATACAACCTGCAAGGGCGGTGCAGTTCAGGTAAATTTGAACTGCAAAGCAGCAGCTGCTGAATTATTACCTGCTTCCTTTATTATCTTTCTTTTCAGCAACGTATTTTGTGTAAGCGTCTGCATTCAGTACTTCACCTGTTATTTTAAGTTCCAGCGGAATATCAACTCCCTGAACTTTTACAAAAACGGTTTTATCAAAGGTGCCTGCTGCTGCTGCATTAAAACCGGCTTTAATTACATTGCTTTTTCCTTTGGCAATGGGTTGCTCAGGTTTTGTTGGCGTAGTGCAACCACAGGAAGCCCATGCATTTTCTATTATAACAGGTTTATCGCTGATATTATTAAATGCAAAATCATAAGTAACCGGGGTGCCTTGTTTAATTTTGCCAAAGTCATGTTTCTTTTCTTTAAAACTGATCAGATCTTCGGCTTTAACCTTTCCGTCTGTGTTTTGCGCTACTGCCCATGATGTAACGGCAATTGCTACTAGCGTAAAGAGTAGTTTTTTCATTTTTATAGTATTAATTTATATTTTTTAATAATTGAACACTCGCATTGGCAGGTGCAGCTTCGGCAGGTGTTTGCCAAACTTCACCTTTAATTATAAACTGCTTTGTTTTGCCGGAATCATAAAAAACGGTGATTGTTTTTTCGAAAGGGCCACCCATTGCGGCATTATAACCAACAGTTATTTGTTTTGTTGCACCCGGCGCTATAGGTGTGTGGTCCCATTCCGGGGTAGTACAACCGCAGGAAGCCTGCACGTTTTCAATCTGCAATGGTTCTTTGGTTGTATTTACTACTTCAAAAATGTGTTTAACCGGTTTGCCCTGTGGTATTTTTCCAAAGTCGTATTTGGTTTCTTTCAGGAGTAATATTTCCGCGCTATTACTGGCGGGCGCAGCTTTAGCTGATTTTTGCGCTGTTGCGGCAAGCACCAGTAAAACTGAAAATGTGAATAAGCAAACTTTTTTCATCATACTGTATTTTAACCCTTATCCGGGTTGTTCATGATAAAAAACGACGATACAAATCTACATATTGTTGCGTAACTATGTTAAAATCATATTTATATCAGCATTTTTTTAACAACATGCCGTTAACTTGCCGGTTTCATATTACATCTTATCTTCAAACAAAAAAATTCAGTCAATGAAGTGCTTGTTTGTGTTTATAACCTTACTGATGGTATCAAGCCATTCCTTTGCCCAAAAAGACAGTACAGCACCCGCCTATACCTATTTTCCTTTGCCACAGTTTTCAGTGCTTTTGCCGGATAGCGCTACCTGGTATACCAAAAAAGACCTGCCCAAAAACAAGAAAACCCTGGTTATGGTTTTTAGCCCGGATTGCGAGCATTGCCAGCACGAAACTGAAATGATCAAGGCCAATATTGGTAAGTTCAAACGTACACAAATTTTGATGGTGACACCGATAGCTTTCGATAAAACGCGAAAGTTTTACGATAAATACGACCTGAAAAATTATAATAATATTATAGTGGGCTATGATCCGAAATTCTTTTTTACCGGTTATTTTAAGCTGAAGATGTTTCCTTTTATCGCCATATACGATAAGAAATACGAGCTTATCAAAACATTTGAAGGAGCCGCTAAAATGGATGATTTGCTGGAGTATGTTAAATAGTTTATTTTGCCTTAAATTTTTATAATACTTAAAACACATAGTAACAATGAAAGTAACGGTTGTAGGCGCAGGTGCCGTTGGCGCAACATGTGCAGATAATATTGCCAGGGCAGCACTTTGCGAAGAATTGGTTTTATTGGATATTAAAGAAGGTTTAGCTGAAGGAAAGTCGATTGACATGATGCAAACCACAACTTTACTGGGATTTGACACAAAAATTACCGGTGTAACTAATGATTATTCCAAAACAAAAGGCAGCAGTGTAGTATTAATAACTTCAGGTATTCCCCGCAAACCGGGCATGACGCGTGAAGAACTGATCGGTATTAATGCCGGTATTGTAAAAAATGTTACACAAAACATATTGCAACATTCTCCTGATGCTATCATCATCATCATCAGTAACCCTATGGATACGATGACGTACCTGGCGCTCACATCCAGCGGATTGCCAAAGAACAGGGTAATTGGTATGGGTGGTGTGCTGGACAGTTCAAGGTTTAAATACTATCTCAGCCAGGCTATTCCTGCGTCTCCCAACGATCTTAAAGGCGTTGTTATAGGCGGCCATGGCGATACAACAATGATACCGCTTACAAGGCTTGCAACATACCAGGGCACACCGGTTAGCTCGTATTTAAGCGAAGCAGCGCTTAAAAAAGTTGCGGCTGATACAATGGTAGGTGGCGCAACGTTAACGGGATTGATTGGTACCTCAGCCTGGTATGCGCCCGGTGCATCCGGCGCCGACCTTGTGAAAAGTATTGTAAGAGATGAAAAAAGATTAATGCCCTGCTGTGTTTATCTTGACGGAGAATATGGACAGAAAGATATTTGTCTTGGTGTACCGGTAATTATAGGTAAAAACGGCTGGGAAAAAATAGTAGATTTTAATTTGAATGATGACGAAAAGGCATTGTTCGCTAAATCTGCCGATGCTGTGAGAAATATGAACAGCGTGCTTAAAACTTTATAAGGTTTTTGCACCATTAATTATATTGATTAATGTATATTGCCGCAGTTTTTAGCTGCGGCATTTTTTTAATTTCTTTTTTAGAATTTACGCTGCTGTTTTAATAAATAATTCAATACCTGTTGCAACCTTTTTGCCTTCATTTAATATCCTATGTGGTAATAGTACCCCAATTTAAAATTGTGCGCATGAAACTTATTTTACCCGTAGTATTAGTTGCCTGTTTATTACTGAATGTTTGTTATGCTCAACAGATCCCAGCTAACCGTAACCCTGCTTTAAACAAAACGCTCAGCCCGGGCTCAAATGAAAGAATAAGCCCTGAAAAAAATCTGAAGATAAATCCCCAGTTCAACTGGAACCTGAATCCCTATTCAAATGCGGCTATTAACCCCGGTAGTAACGCGCTTATTAATCCTAAGCTGAATACAAAAGTAAATCCTCACTATAATGAAGTGATCAACCCTTTGCGCACGCTTAGCTTAAACCCTGTTATGAATGGTAACTGGGTAGGATACTATATGTATGATAAAAACGACAGGCTAACAGGTTATGCTGTCTGGGGAGACCAGATGGTGATTTTAAACTTTGATGTTAAAGGTAAATGGACGGGTTATATGGTTTCTGCTGATGGTAAAACATATAACTGTTTTGACCTTAATGATGAATGGACCGGCATGTTTGCCTGTACCGATTCAGACAGCGGCATCAACCTGTTTAATAAAGAGGCTGTGTGGACAGGGGAATTTGGTAAATAATTTATCTCTTTACTGCATTTTAGCCTTAGGTAAATTACTGTGAATACTTTGTGTGGTTTTAACACATGACACCTGTTGTTTAATAATTTTGGATAACAGGCATCGTTTAAATCATACAGTCGTATCCTATGGTTAAGTATCTTAATTCTCCTTTAAAAATTACAGGCAGCCTGCTGATGCTGGCAGGTTTTTTTATTGCAGCGTTTACATTTGGCCAATTTTTATTTCTCGGCCTGTCTGTTTTTTCCCTGGGTATTTTAATTCATATTACTGCGGCTATACTTATACGTTCGGTAATGAAAAATAACCTGAAAAGAATATTTGAAATGCTGCTGGTCTTATTTATAATATTTTTCTTTTCTATTCTTATTATGGATTATTTAGGGATAATAGGTATAGCCTGATCAAAATTGCCCAATGCATCATCATCTTTTACCCGCTGCTTTCAATTAAAGCATCTGCTATTGCCATACTCCTGTAATTTCTTTTGCATATTATATAAATTTTTTTAGAAGATAAGTACTTTTGAATAATGCCGTACAGGGCATCCATAATATGCAACCGATATTAACTGCAGAAAAAAAAAGAATTACATCTGTAGATCTGCTCAGAGGGCTTGTAATGATCATCATGGCGCTTGATCATACAAGAGATCTTTTTCATAAAGAGGCTTTTACAGGTGATCCGCTCGACCTGGCTAATACATCGGCATTCTTATTTTTTACCCGGTGGATCACACATTTTTGCGCCCCGGTTTTTGTATTCCTTTCAGGCATGTCCGCATGGTTATTAAGTATGCGGAAATCGAAAAGTGAACTGTGCCGGTTTTTGATCACCCGTGGTGCCTGGCTGGTTTTAATAGAGGTATTTGTTGTTACATTGGGTATTACCGGCGATATTCATTATGGGTTTATTGTGTTGCAGGTAATATGGGCAATAGGAATAAGCATGATTATACTGGGGCTCGCTATCTGGTTGCCGTATAGTTTGTTGCTTGCTGCAGGAATTTTAATTGTATGTGGGCATAACCTGCTCGATTTTGCGGAAAAGAATGCAGGGGCCGATTTGCCTTTTTGGTGGTATTTACTGCATAAACAAACGGTTGTGCCTTTATGGAATAATCATTTGCTTGGAATTTTTTATCCCCTTCTTCCGTGGATAGGATTAATGATGCTTGGTTATTGTTCCGGTAAAATCTTTACTGCTTTTGATCTGAAAAAGCGTAATACTGTTTTGTTTAGAGCAGGCATTGGTATTCTGGCTTTTTTTATTGTATTACGCTTCATCAATATATATGGAGATCCTGTTCCCTGGACAGTGCAACCCAACAGTCTTTTTACTGTATTGTCATTTGTAAATGTGCAGAAATATCCGCCATCACTGCTTTATTTATGTCTTACAATAGGAACAGCATTTGTTTTTCTTGCGTTTGCAAAAACAAATGGCTGGTTAGCCCGCATCATGATTGTTTTCGGGAGAGTTCCCTTTTTTTACTACATTATTCATTTTTATCTGCTTCATGCGCTATCTGTTGCTGCATATTTATTGAGGGGTCATTCAGTTGCAGAAGGTATGGCGGGCATTCCGGGCTTGCCTTTTAAGTTTATTAAACCTGGTGAGGGATTTTCATTACCCGGCGTGTATATTACCTGGATACTGGTGGTAATTATTTTGTACCCGTTATGCAAATGGTATGATCAGTATAAAAATAATCATAAAGAGAAATGGTGGCTGAGCTATTTATAAGTTTATAGCCGCACCTATAGTAGCATGCTATAAAAAACAATCTAACTAAATAAAGACAGAAAAACACTTTTGTGCTACGCCGGATAATATTTCATTGCTACTTTACATCAGCAGTTGAAGCATTCGGTTTTTGGATGAGATGAGTGCTGAAATGTATGGAACAAATGGTCAGATTTGTTCCCTCACACTTAGCAAAAAGGTTTACAATGTTTATGTTGTAAACCTTTTTTTGTTAGTACTTCCTATTGTTTGCATATAAAAATATTTCAGATTAAATGCTTTATCAGTTAATTTGCTGCTGTATGATTTTCTTCTATTAAAGATATTTTAAGCCATGTGTAACAGGTTTTTAAAAATTATGCTTGCCGCTTTAATGCTGGTATTTTCTGTGCAATATACGTTCTCTCAAAAAAGCATTTCATCTATGAAATGCGAATATATTGAAACGCCATTGAGCATCGGGCTGCAAAATCCACGCTTAATGTGGCAGATAACATCTCCATACAACGCTGCCAGGCAGGTTGCTTATAATATTGTGGTGGCTTCATCAAAAGATAAATTACAGGCGGATAATGCAGACATGTGGCATTCCGGGATAAAAAACTCAGGTGATCAATTGGTATATTATAACGGCAATAAATTAATGCCACACACAAAATACTGGTGGAAGCTGGAGGTATGGCTGAATAACGGTGGAAGCGTTTCAAGAGAAAGCTGGTTTGAAACGGGGAAATTGTCTTCGTCTGATTGGACGGCTTCATGGATAACAGATGAATACGACACTACCTATTCTCCTTCTCCAATGTTCCGTAAAGTTTTTGATATAAAGAAACCTATAGCTTCTGCAAGATGCTATATCAGCGGATTGGGATATGCTACGCTTTCTTTTAATGGAAAATCACTAACAAAAAATAGTCTTGACCCGGGTTTTACTGATTACGGAAAGCGCGTTTTATATATGACTTACAACATATCTTCCTTGCTTAAAACAGGAAAAAATTGCATAGGCGTGCAATTAGGAAACGGTTGGTTCAATGAACAAACGCCTACCGTATGGAATTTTCATCAGGCGCCCTGGCGCAAACGTCCGCAAATGATTTGTGAAATACATGTTGCCTATAAAGATGGTAGTAAGGATATTATAAAATCGGATGATACCTGGAAAACATCAACCGGTCCGTTGCTGTTTGATAATATACATATAGGCGCCACATACGATGCACGCCTTGAGCAAAAAGGATGGAATACAGTAAACTTTAATGATGCATTATGGAAGCGCGCAACGTTAACAAAAGCAACTGCTCCCGTTATTGAAGCGCATATTATACCCTCGGCAACAACTGCTGATACTATTAATGCTGTTAATGTTAAAAAGATAAATGATACCTGTTACGTTTTTGATATGGGGCAGAATTTTGCAGGCGTTCCTTTTTTGCAAATAAAAGGAGCTAAAGGCACACAGGTTAAATTGAGGCATGCTGAAATGCGATATGAGGATGGAAATATTGATCAGCGCAATATCAGCATGCATCTTCGTCCGCGTAATGCCAGGGAAGTGATACAATCTGATATTTATATTTTGAAAGGAGGGGGAACTGAAACTTTTATTCCACCCTTTACTTATCATGGGTTCCAGTATATAGAGCTTACTTCTGATAAGCCAATAGCGATTGCAGATGTAAAATTGCAGGCTTTAAAAATGCATAGCGATGTAAAGGAACAAGCCTGGTTTAATTGCTCTAATCCATTACTGAACGATATTTATGCCATCTGCAAAAATTCTTACCTGAGTAATTTATTCGGGCTGCCAACAGATTGCCCTACCCGCGAAAAAAATGGCTGGATGGCAGACGGCTTTATGGTACAGGAAGCAGGCATGATAAACTATGATTCGAGAAATATATATGCCAAATGGGTAAAAGATATGATAGATGCGCAATCGGCGGATGGCGATGTGCCGGGCATTGTGCCTACCTCGTGGAAATGGAATTCAGAGTGGGCGGCCGAATATGGGATGCAGCTATTTTTATCGTTCCCTCATTGCTGTATAAATATTCGGGTGATGAAGAGAGCATGAAGAATATTTATACTACTGCTAAAAAGTATCTTGAATTTGCTGCAACTGCAGAAAATGAAAAGGGATTATTGACCAAGGGGCTTGGAGACTGGTTATATTATAAAGCCATTACACCTGTTGATTTTATGGTGTCCTGCTATTATTATAATGATAATATACTGATGGCAAAAATGGCAAATATACTCGGTAAGGAAAGTGAGGCGAAGCGATATGAAGAAAAAGCAGTGAAGATCAAAGACTCCATCAATAAATATTTTTTTGATCCGGTGCAGATATCATACGGCAATAAAACACAGTTATCCTATGCGCTGCCATTGTATATGAATATTGCGCCTGAGCAATACCGTAATCAACTTGCAAAAAACCTTAACGATACGCTTGCGGCAAATAATTACGGCCTTGATTTTGGATTTATAGGTAGCCTGATCGTCCCTGAAGTATTATCAGATTTCGGTTATGCCGAATCGGTATATAAAATGGTTACAAAAGAAACTCTGCCTTCGTGGGGCTACTGGATAAAAAATTTCAATGCCACCAGCTTATTCGAAACCTGGGATGTGAACCGCAATATCGGTGATGCTTCGCGCAATCATCCTTCAATGGGCGCTATATCAGCCTGGATGTACAAAACCCTTGCAGGAATAAATGCTGCTGAAGATACACCGGCTTTTAAAAAAATAATTATTAAACCTTCATTTATCAGCGGCCTTGATTTTGTTGATGCCGGTTATATGTCGCAATATGGTTTGATAAAAAGCAGCTGGGTGCGTAATGGTAAAACTATTTCTGTAAAAATTACTATTCCCGTAACAAGCCGTGCAACAATTATACTGCCGGGGCATGAGGAACAGGAAGTTGGCGGCGGAGATTATAAGTTTAGTGTTAAGGAATGATTTCATGTAGAATATCATATGAAATGAGGATCGTCAAGGGCTAAGCTGGTATTAATTACAGCCTGTTATATTTACGCTGTTGAATATTTATATTTTCTTGATCATCCAGATATTACAGGACGTATGGCCGGACTTGCCTAAAGGTTTATCCAGTTTTATAAACCCCTGCTTTTCATATATGCCCAATGCGTCAGAAAAAGCCGGGAAACTTTCAAGATATATTGTTGAGTAACCAAATTGCTTAGCGGATTCAATACTTTTTTGCATTAATGCTTTACCTATGCCTTTACCTCTTGCGTGTGCAGAGAGATAAAATTTTACCAATTCGACACATTGACCAGGTAAACCTTCTGTTGGATAAATGCCACAACAACCAATAATTTCTCTATCCATTTCAGCTACCCATAAAATAGATTTTTCTTTTTGGAATAACTCAAACAAATGATCTGTTGTTTTATCTGAATATACGGAGCCGCATTTCGGAGCATTAAATTCTTCAAATACAACTCTTATCATATTGGCAAGAAGTATATTGTCGGTGATTGTTATAGTTCTGATATTCATAAATATGCCTGTTACAGGAAGATAAATAATAATCTTAATCCGGCGATTCAATAATTAAATCTATCGTTACCATTTTATTTTTCCAATTCCCATTTCATTAAAATATTTTTTGTCTTCTCGTCAAAATATTTTTTCGTAATAACCTTTTTTTGTGTGGCTTCAAAAACATATTTAACCGATAAATTTAAAATGTTTACCTGCCAATAATCTTTATCTACTTTATTTGAGGATGCTTCAACATATATTTTCTTATCCAATGAATCATAATAAACTTTAAGACAATTGTTTAAAATAACAGCGGATACATTATTGGCTTCTTCAAATATTATATTATTTGAATTATCATTTTCCTGCTTTTGAATACTAATATTTTGAGTGATCTCTTTTTTATATTCGGTTTTATCATTATCCAAATACCCACACCCAAAAGACATGAAAAACAATGATGTTAGGGAACAATGAAACCTAGTTACAAATCTATGTTCCATAATGTATCTTAATATGTGTTTGTAAGCATTTTTACATCTGAGTCTTTTCGTTCTCTATTTGAACCAGTTCCAGCATTGCCATCATTAAAAGTCCTAAATGTATTTGACTCATATACAACAACTATCGCAGTTATGCTTTTTGCCCCCATTGTTGGTGAAACCGAAGCGCAATAAGCTACGCACAACACCAATAACGGCAGCAAAATCTATCGTTACCATTAAATACAACTGGCTTATTTGCTACCTCATATTTTACGTTAACCACACTTACGTTAATGAATGTGCTCCCGGCTTTTTTAATAATCCCATAGCCTTCGTGAATATGCCCGCCAATATAAACTTTGGGCTTAATTTCATTTACTTTATTTAATAGGTCTTTACAGCCAACATGCTCTCCGGTTTGAGTTTTATCCAATATTCCAAACACAGGTCCATGAGTGATCACAATATCTGTTCCGGAACGTATCAATTTCCAGTGCTTGTTAATTTCCTCACCTCGATGCCTGTTAAATGCCCAATTAAAGAACCATGGTGTGACCGGGGAGCCCCAAATTTTAATTTCATCAATAGTTACCCTGCTATCATTGAGGTAAATAATATTTTCAGGAATAATCTTTTCAATAAGATACTGGGGCGCTCTTTCAAAGAGAAAATCATGATTACCGGCCACCATGATTTTATATTTAAAATCCTGTGCTTTGAACCAATTCATAAAATCTTCAATTTCTGATTCTTTCCCCATCATTGACACATCGCCGGCATGAATAAGTACATCTCCCTTTGGAAGAAGAAGTTTGTTATGTTTGCCATGTGTATCTGATATTGTTACAAATTTCAAGTTCAAAATTTTATTTCCCGATATAATCCTTAATATTAACAGGTGTATTCCAACACTGTTATATTGCCGAATATAAATATAATTTCTGCATGACTTGTTTTAACAGATTACACTTGCAGTTTCTGATGCATGACAGCACCAGGAAGTAGAATATATTTGTGAAGACCTGAAATACTCCCAACACCGGGCCAATCATTACCTTTTTCCTATCTTGCACCATGCTCCGTCAACGATAAATTGTTTCTATGAAAAAAGTAATCATATTACTTTCTCTCACTGTATATACTTCAATTTTAATGGCGCAAACAAATGGCAGCAGCATTGCATTGCAGGTAAAAATTAAAGATGGTATACTTGAAGGTGTTAATGCTTCCGGAATAATAATATTTAAGGGTGTTCCTTTTGCACAACCGCCGGTTGGTGATCTGCGCTGGCGCGAACCGCAACCTGTAAAGCCATGGAGCGGTATAAGAAAAGCAGATCGTTTCGGACCGAGAGCAATGCAGCATCCGCTGTTCAGCGACATGAATTTCCGGTCTGACGGCGTAAGCGAAGATTGTTTATACCTGAATGTATGGACGCCGGCAAAAGGGGTGGAGAATAAACTGCCGGTGATGGTATATTTTTATGGTGGCGGACTAGTTGCCGGTGATGGCTCGGAATATCGTTATGACGGTGAAAGCATGGCACGCAGAGGTATTGTAACCGTTACTGTAAATTACAGGTTATCTGTTTTTGGTTTCTTTTCGCATCCTGAACTTACGAAAGAATCTCCTCATATGGCATCCGGGAATTACGGTTTTTTAGACCAGGTCGCTGCCTTAAAATGGGTACAGCAGAATATCAGTGCTTTTGGCGGTGATCCTGGAAAAATTACAATAGCCGGGGAGTCTGCAGGCTCTTTCTCTGTAAGTGCTCAAATGGCTTCGCCACTTTCACGTGATATTATTGCCGGAGCAATAGGAGAAAGTGGTTCGTTGCTTGGAACAAGACCAATACTTACATTAGCAGAGGCAGAACAGCAGGGCAAACAATTTGCGGATTCGCTTGCTGTTAAAACGCTTGCCGGGTTGCGAAAGCTTACTGCACAACAGGTATTGAATGCCACTAAAAAATTTCGTTCAGGCGGCGCCGTTATAGATGGTTATTTTTTCCCAAAATCTCCGGTGGATATTTATCTGGGCAAACAGCAGTCAAAAGTGCCCTTAATGGTTGGCTGGAATTCGGAAGAAGGTAACTGGAAAAGTATTCTGGGGAAAGAAGAACCAACTAAGGATAATTATATAAAAGCTGTGCAGCAATTGTATGGTGCAAAAGCTGCGGAAGTATTGGCAGTATACAATCCAGTCAATGATGAAGAGGTAAAGGCTGTTGCAACCGGTCTGGCTTCAGACAGGTTTATAGGTTTCAGCACCTGGCGCTGGAGCGATATACATGCCAGAACAGACGCGGGTAAGGTTTACCGTTATTATTATGAGCACCCGCGCCCTGCTACCAGGGAAAATCCAACTGCACCTGTGGCTACCGGTGCGGTTCATTCAGCGGAAATAGAATATGCCATGGGTAACCTGGGTACTAACCGTGTGTTTGACTGGCAGCCGGATGATTTCCTGGTATCTCAGATATTGCAATCTTATTTTGAAAATTTTATCAAAACAGGCAACCCTAATGGATTAGGTGTGCCACAATGGAATTCCGTTGTACCCGGCAGACCTGCAGAAGTGTTGCATATAAACGTAGATACAAGAATGCAGACTGAAAAATTCAGGGATCGCTATCTGACAATGGAGAAGCTGTAAGATGTTACAGGTTGCAAGTTTCAGGTTTTTCTTAAACCTTACGCCCAATACCTTCCACCTTACAGTTACAGGTTGCAGGTTTCAGGTTCAGCAGGTTTGTACATTGAGTACCTTAAACTTCGACCAAAAACTACAAACTAAATTATTTTGCTTTACAATGGACACTCTGTTTAAAACAATCTATCAGCATCCGCTTTTATCGGCAGAGGATCTGGAAGCTATAGCCGCTATTCATCAACAGGTAACATTTGCAAAGGGGGATATTATTCTGAAAGAAGGTCGCGTTGCTGATGAATATTATATCCTGCAGCATGGATTGATCAGGGCTTTTGTTTATAACTATAATGGTGATGAAATTACAACCGACTTTTTTACAGATAATGATCTTGTTATAGTACCTACTTCTCTTTTTCAGCGCACACCCTCGCAGGAAAGCTTACAGGCATTAACCGATTGTGTTTTATGGAAAATTGAGTTTAATGATTTTCAACAATTATTCCATCGTTTGCCTGGTTTCATTGAATGGGGCAGATTGTGGTTCACTACCCAATTGTTTGTAGTTAAACAGCGGTCGCTGGATATGATAATGGAAACGGCTACTACCCGTTATTTGAAACTATTACAACAAAAACCACAGATCATACAACATGCGCCGCTCAAACAAATTGCTTCCTATCTAGGCGTTACAGACACTTCGCTCAGCCGCATCAGGAAAGATATAACTGCCTAAAATAAGCAATGAAAAATATTTTTGCCATTATCGGTAGTGCGCAGCCTCATTCTTCTAATATTAAGCTGGTGAAGTTTCTGGCAGAATATTTTTCAGGGATTTTTCATTTTGAAATATTTGATGAGCTTAAAGCTTTGCCGCATTTTGATGCGGTGCAAACGCTGGAAAATACACCTGCTGTTATTGAAAATGTACGTAAAAAAATACAAGATTCAGATGCAATTCTTATCTCCAGCCCCGAATATATTTTTAGTATACCTGCCGGCTTAAAAAATTTACTGGAGTGGTGTGTTGCTTCCACTGTATTTTCTGAAAAGCCTTTGGCAATTATTGTAGCATCTGCAGATGGCAGAAAATCATTTGAAGAAATTAGGCTGGTAATGAAAACGCTGGGTGCATTATTTACTGATGAAACATGCCTGTTGATTAATGGTGTTAAAGGAAAAATTACCTCAGAAAACAGTATAGAACCCAATACCCGGCAACAACTCATAGCGGTATTGCAGCACCTGCAGGAGCAGATATAGCTTCTTCAACTTGCCAAATGGCAAGAATAACATTTAAATAAAACATTCAGTATAATACTTGCCAAATGACAAGAGGAACTGGCATATTGCTGCATTATTTTTGAATGGGAACAGATAATCAAACCGGAGTTTTATGACAATTAATAATATCGATACAGAAATACAGGCTGTATTTGACGGCGTCATTCTATCACTAAATAATATTGATGATAATATTTTGAATGAAATTCCATTTGAGCATAGCTGGACGATAGGGCAGGTTGCAGATCACATCGTTCTTTGCAGCAAAAGTATACTGGACGATCAGATTGCGGAAACGGACAGGCCATATGATGAAAATGTTGCTGAACTTAAAAACATTTTTTTGAATATGGAGCAAAAAACAGAAGCTGCTCCGCGTGTGTATCCTGGATTGCCTCCACATAATAAATCAGCATTAATTAAACACTTGGAAAAGAATAAAACCAACCTTCTGAAAATGACTGCTGAAAAAGATTTGACAGCATTGAGCCTGGATATAGAGTTTCCCTTTATGGGATATTTTACCCGATATGAATGGTTGGTGTTTATCTGTGTGCATACCAGGCGCCACCTCAATCAAATTAATAACATCAAAAGGAGGTTAAATACCTCTGCAGATGTTTTATAATAGTTCATTTTTCTTCACATATAAAAATTAAAATAATGGAGAATAAAGCATCAAACCCGGTAGGCTGGTTCGAAATTTATGTAGATGATATGGATAGAGCTGCTAAATTTTATGAATCTGTTTTTAAAACAAAGCTGGAGCAGATGTCAGATCCTGCCAATCAGTCTATGCAAATGAGAGCTTTTCCCGGAAACATAGAAGGATATGGAACCCCGGGCGCACTTGTAAAAATGGATGGTATGAAAGTCGGTGGCAATAATATCATTATCTATTTTGCCTGCGAAGATTGCGCTGTGGAGCAGGGGCGTATAAAGGCAGCCGGAGGTAAGGTTTGCAATCCTAAAATGCCAATAGGTGAATATGGATTTTGTTCCATTGTTGCCGATACTGAAGGAAACACTATCGGACTGCACTCAATGAAATAAATCTTAAGATAATGAAACCAGGTAATCTTGTAGCAACAGTTTTAGTGGGCAGGCCATTGGATATTGTTTGGGAAAAATGGATTACTCCTGCGGATATCAAACAATGGAATATACCTTTTGATAACTGGTGTTGCCCGATCGTAGAAAATAAAGTAGAAGATGGCGGCAGATTTTTTTTCAGGATGGAAACAAAGGATGGCCGGGAAGGTTTTGATCATAAAGGAAAATATGATGAAGTAATTCCATTGCAGTATATAAAATATACGCAGGATGATGGAAGAAAATCTGTAATAGAATTTCAACAGATTGATCAGAATACTATTGTGCGGGAAAGCTTTGAGCCTGAAAAATTAGTGCCAAATGAAATGCAGCAGGAATTTTGCCAATCTGTTTTACAGCGGTTTAAAGAATATGTAGAGCAGGACGAACTGATTAAATAAATCAGGAGTGAATAAATATTAAGAATCTTCCGGCATGCACACCAGTTTTTATAAGAGCAGCATTGCATGCAGCTGTCTTTAATTTCAAAAAAGGCCAGGGATATGAAAAAAATAATTTTAATAGCGCATATTTCACTTGATGGATTTGTGGCTAATCAAAATGGGGGGCTTGAAGATTTTGAGCCCGGTGACGAAAATCTTGTATTTGTAACTGAAATTTCCAAACAAGGCGACACCATTTTATCTGGAAGAATCACTTATATCATGTTGAATACATTTTGGCCGGTGGCAGGTAAGCAACCGGGAGCTTCAAAGGCAGTGTGCGATTATTCGGATTGGTATAATTCAGCAGACAAAATTGTGGTCTCAAAAACTATGGAAGATGTTGCTGAAGAAAAGACGGAAATTTTGCGTAAAGATATCATTCAACATGTTAAACAACTGAAATCAGAAGGTGGTAAAGCGATCATAATTTTTGGAAATCCATATGTCGCCCGGCAGTTAATGGAATATAATCTCATTGATGAATACTGGATTTTTGTTAATCCCGTAAGGTTTGGAAAAGGTATTCCTCTTTTTAAAGAAACAAATCAAAAGCAGAAGTTGCATGTTGAACAAACGAAGCAATTCGCTAATGGAGAGATAGCGATAAAATATGTTAATTCAGAATAAGCCCGGATGAGCATTAATAACTCCGGCAACAACAACTTGATGAAGCGGCTAAAATAATTATAAAATATACAATCAAACAACATGGATACTCCCGAATCAAAGCAACTGAATATTGTTATCCCGGCCTATCGTTGGCATTCTCAAACCTTTTTAAACGTGCTGGATGGCATTTCAGAACAAAATGCGCTTAAAAGAATTGATGGAAAAACCAATCATGTAGTGTGGATGGCCGGGAATTTTGTGAATACCCGTTATAGTTTGGGCTGGGTACTTGGGCTGAGGGAGGAAGATCCATACAGTTCCTTATTCTTCCAGGCAAAAGCACTGGATGAAAGATTAAGCTATCCTTCTTTGCAGCAGTTAAAGGAAAGCTTCCATAAAATTTCTCCGTTAGTATATCAAAAATTGCTGGCAGCAACTGATGAACAATTGGAGAAAAAATTTCCCATAGGCATGGATGTGCTTTTTTTTGAAGAAAATATATTGAATTTTACAGGAATGAGCATAGGCAGGGCAGATTATTTATGTGGACAGATGGGGCTGATGCGCAGAATGCTTGGCTACGAGGCAATGAGATACGATGTAGATGAAAATTTAAAATACTAATGATGCAAGCGAGGGAAAGCGGATATAAAAAAGCCAATGGTATAAACCTGTATTACGAAATCCATGGTGAAGGAAAGCCTTTAGTATTGATTCATGGTGGCGGAAGTGACCTGCAATTTGATTACAGTGAAGTGATTCAAAGAATGAGCGGGCAATATACACTTATCGCAATAGATTTGCAGAATCATGGTAAATCAGAGCATCGTGATATTCCGGAAACTTTTGAGCAGGATGCAAAAGACATCATAGCGGTGTTGGACCAGCTTGATATTGTTAAAGCATCATTCTGGGGGTTCAGTAACGGTGCTACAACTGTATTGCTGATCGCATACCTGTTTCCCGGCAGAGCGGATAAGGTCATTGCTGCGTCAGGTGTTACCAAACGTAACGGAATGATAGATGGTTTTTTTGAAAGAATGGCTGACGCAACCATTGCTCATATGCCTCAATATTTGAAAGATAATTTTCTCAGATTAAATCCTGATCCGGGTAAGCTGCAAAATATGTTTGAGAAAGACAGTCAGCGCATGATTCATTTTAATGATTGGGACGATAGTATGCTTCGTTCCATTCAATTGCCTGTTTTGTTTATTGCAGGAGATAATGATGTGATGAAAGCGAGTCATATTGCAGAGATGCATAGCTTGGTTGCCGGTTCAAGGTTGATGATCTTCCCTTCGGGACACGGGAGCTATATGATGGCAAATGAAAATGGAAAAGTAAATAAAGAACTTATTGATTTTACAGTGGCGCAGGTTCAATACTTTTTGAATAACTGATTTTCAATTAAATCACAGCATATATGAAAAAGTATCGCATTGAAATCAAATGGGCTGTTATTTTTGTTATTATGTCGTTATTGTGGATGCTGCTTGAAAAGTTGGCCGGGCTTCATGATAAAAATATTGATAAGCATATGTACCTTACTAATCTGTATGCCATTCCTGCTGTAATAGTAATGGTGCTTGCTTTAAAAGATAAAAAGAAAAATTACTACCAGGGGCAAATGACCTATATGCAGGGATTGATTTCAGGTGTGATCATTTCTGTAGTCATCGCTTTGCTCAGCCCTTTAACGCAGTGGGCGATATCTTATGTTATTACGCCGGAATATTTTCCTAATGTAATTGAATATTCATTGAAAACGGGATATCATAAAACCAAAGAAGCAGCGGAGGCGTATTTCAACTATAAAAATTATGCTGAACAAAGCACCATTGCTTCGCTTGTAATGGGCGTGATAACAACAGCTATTGCAATGATTTTTATAAGAACAAAAAAACGGGCGCCCATTTTTCAGGGAAACGTTTAACCAGTATATTTTTAAACCAAAAAAAAATAAAATTATGACAACGCAAGAAGTAGCCAGTAAATTTTATGATTACATGCAAACGGGTGCATTTGATAAAATCTATGCAGAGCTTTATAGCATTGATGCCACCAGCGAAGAAGCGCCTGGTTCCGATTGGTCAAAAGCTAACGGGTTAAAAGAAATGGAAGAAAAGGGGAAAAAATGGAATGAAATGATCAGTGAAATGCATGGCGGTACTACTGATAAGCCTGTTGTTGCTGGTGATTATTTCACCTGTTTTATGACTATGGATTATACAGGTAAAGATGGAAAGCGTGTTAATATGGAGGAGATAGGATTATATAAAGTAAAAAATGGGAAAATTGTTTCTGAACAATTCTTTTATTAATCACAATTTCAAATAGTATTATCATGCCAAAGTTAAATCCTTACTTAAATTTTGATGGTAAAGCTGAAGAAGCTTTTAATTTTTACAAATCTGTTTTTGGTGGCGAATTTGTTGGTGGTATACATAAGATAGGTGATGCGCCGGGTTGTGAAAGTCTGCCGGCAGATGAAAAAGGACGGGTGATGCATATTGCGTTACCGGTTGGAGATGATCTTTTGATGGCTTCTGATACCGTTCCATCTATGGGGCATAAGTTGATCCAGGGAAATAATAACCATATTTCTATTTTCCCTGACTCAAGAGAAGAAGCGGATCGTTTATTTAATGGGCTCTCAGCAGGAGGCGTGGTAGAAATGCCTTTGGCAGATCAGTTCTGGGGTGATTATTATGGAAGTTTTACAGATAAGTTTGGAGTGAAATGGATGATAAATTATTCCCCGAGAAATAAAGAAAAGGCAGGATAAACTGCCTTTTTATTTTCCTTTTGCTGAAAATTTCGTTTCTGTTTTTTTTCTTCCTGAATCTTTCAGCGCTTTATCAATGATCCATTCTATCTGCCCGTTTACGCTTCTGAATTCATCACCAGCCCATTTCTCAAGTGCTTTATACACTTCATCATCAATACGTAATACAAAATTTTTTTTACCCTTCACTGGTATGGATTTTAATTAGAAGAATACCGGTATACCTCGGCATAATTTTTATCCAGGATATTCGTAACCGTGTTGATTTTTTGTGAACCCAGGTAAAACATCTTTCCATTTTTAAGCGCTACTCTGAACCCTTTGTTGCCCCCGGTATTATGTACTGCTCCAAATCCTTTTCTTTTGTGATATCCATATTTCAAATATGGATATTTTAATACCTTGACTTCTCTGATACTTATTTTACTCAAAAACCTGTATTTGCTAAACCAGGGAATCCAGCGGTAATATATGCCTTCGGTAGTTATGATGGTTTCCAACCTGGTAAAATAAAAACATCCCAGGTTTATGAGGTTAATACCTAAGATAAGAGGTATTGTCCAAACAGGAGCAGGTGTTTGCTGCGATGCTGTAGTAATGCTTAAAATCACAACAGGCGCCAATGAAATTAAAGCAGAGGAAATCAGTAACACCCATATCCAGGTTTGCCTGAAGTATTGGGTTTCTCTGAACAGTATTTCACCTGATGGTTGTTTAACACGCATGTTTATTGATATAATGTTCCTGTATTTAAAATAGGTGTTGCAGCTTTTTCACCGCACAATACAACCATCAGGTTGCTAACCATGGCTGCCTTCTTTTCTTCATCAAGATTTACAATATCTTTTTTTGAAAGCAGTTCCAACGCCATTTCAACCATGCCTACCGCACCTTCTACAATTTTTGACCTTGCTGCAACAATTGCTGTAGCCTGTTGTCTTTGCAGCATAGCTCCGGCTATTTCCGCGGCATAAGCCAGGTGGCTTATCCTTGCTTCTTTCACTAATATACCTGCGGGAGAAAGTCTTTCATTTAATTCCTGTTCAAGTATTTCATTTACTTTGTTGCCACCATCGCGCAGGGTAATTGTGGCCGTTTCATCTTCAAACTGGTCGTAGGGAAAGCTGGTTGCCAAATGCCTTACCGCTGCTTCGCTCTGCACTTTCACATAATGATTATAATCTTCCACATCAAATGCGGCACGGTAAGTATTATTTACCTGCCAAACTATCACCGCTGCAATTTCAATAGGGTTACCGAGTTTATCATTCACTTTAAGTTTTGAGCTTTCCAGGTTCTCCGAACGAAGTGATATTTTCTGTTTTTTGAAAAGGGGGTTTACAAACAGTAACCCATTTTCTTTAACTGTGCCTACATACTTTCCAAAAAAGGTAAGCACATTGGAGTGATTGGGACTTACAATGATAATGCCTGCCGACAGGAATATTGCGCTTAGCAGCAACAGCACTCCTAAAAAGATAATAAAGCCTGTGTTGGTATGAGCGCCATAGTAAAATAAAAATGCAGCTGCAATCACCAGGATAACGGCTGACAGCAGAGCCATATATCCTGATACGGGGCGAACGATCTTTTCCATAAACAATTATTTAAAATGATATCAAAATGATATCAAATATAGAAAATGATTTTCAATTCAGGAAATGATTTAAAAGAATATTGTGAGAGGTTGATGCTGAGAAACCTGCAACCAGAAGTTTCGTTTTTAAAAAGATATTTTAATATCAAAAGGCAGATAGCTATATAGTTAAGTAATAAAAAAGGTCTATAAAGGAATGGAGATTGCTTCTCCCGCATATCAACCTGATATTAATAAGTGGTTGAGGCGGGATCGCAATGACAGCGATAGGTTGAATAGTCATACACTTTGATTCAGTACTGATAGTAAAATATAAACACTCTGGTCGTCATTGCGAACCCGCCAGCATGAAGATTTGGATTGAGGGCATATTACGGCAGGTGAAGCAATCTCCTGTAGCTGCTGCAATTTGCCTTAGGTTTTCTAAAAAGCGAAATCCCTGCACCTGCAACGCTTTTTTATTTTATACTTGCAAATGAATATTTATTTTTTTACCTTAACATAATACCTGATAAACTATCCCGGTACCCCCGGTAAACTTTTGATCTGCATTATTTACTCCTTTCTTTTGGTAAACCTGTACTTCTTCATTTAAAATAATGGTTATGCCACTATTTGATTTTCACGTGCACCCCACCTTAAAATGCATGTTTTCCGAGGAAAATGCTAAAACAAGCCCCTGGGTTAATATTGATGTAACAAAAATCCATTGGCTCCTTCGCTGGTGCACAGAATTTCCTTACATCCTCGGTTCCCAGTCAAATTTGTTTCAGTTGAATACAGATGGGCCCGATATAATTTGCGCTGCCATATTTGTGCCTGAGCGGGGTATGACGAATAACAAGCTTATCTTAAAGCAGGCAGAAGGGTCCCTGCAAACCTATCTTAATCCCGCTCGCTTAAAAAAAATTAACGACGAAACATTTAAACCTTATCCTGACCTGGTACAGGAAGATATACAGGTGTTATTAAATGCAGAGCGGTTCGGGATCACTGATAAAAAAGTAAAAGTGCTTTCAAAGCAAACGCCTTATGATCCCGGAGATAAATCTTCAATTTATGTAATATTCAGTGTGGAAGGATGTCATTCACTTTCCTCCACATTGGATAAGCATAAAGTAACAAAAGATGAGATTATCCGAAACCTGGATGAAATTGCGGATAAATACCCGCTTGTTTCCGTTAACGTAACGCATCTTGAGCAATATCCTTTCTGCAATCATGCTTATGGTATACAGTTTATTGCTAATGAAGATTTCAGACCTACCGGTAATCGTATTGCTGAAGATGGTTTAGCGATTATACGGCACTGTTATGAACGAAAGATAATGATAGATGTAAAACATCTTAGTCTTGCATCAAGAAGAATGCTTATAGAAGACATAAGAAGCCGTCCGGACTTTTTACCAATCAATCAGCCTTTGATCTGCACACACGCAGGGTTTACCGGTTTGTCGTATAAAGACATTCCTGACTACATGATGGATTTTAAAAAAGAAAGAGGAAAGGAATACAGCTATATACTTTGGGCTAAGCGGAAAATATATAATACGCTTAATGGATTAACGACGGCATTTAATCCAAGCAGCATTAATTTGTATGATGAGGATATAATGGCAATAGTGCGGTCAGGTGGAATGATAGGATTAAACCTCGATAAAAGAATCTTGGGATATACTGAGCCTGACGGGCGTCCTGCGGCAATGGATGATTTTGCTTTCGAAGAAGAATACATATCCAATGCCGAGAAGGACGTATACCTTACCAAAAGAAAGATCGGAAGCAAAGTGAACGATTTTAATTGCATAACCATGCAGGAAGTGCTGGAAGGAGGGGAGGTGAACCCTGCCCTGGCTGACTATCATCTATGCCATTTTATGTCGCATGTGCTGCACTTTATAAAGGTAGTGCAGGATGCAGGGGATTACGATATACAGCAGGCTTTAACGCAGATATGCATTGGTTCTGACTTTGACGGCTTGATCAACCCCGTACGTTGCTGTATGACGGTAGTGGATATCAATACATTGAAAAAGTCTTTCAGGAATAAATTCGTACCATATGCCCGTGCTAACAAAGAGCTGGTATCGCTTCCCCGGGATTTTGACATTGAAAGATTTACGGAGCAACTTTTTTTTGAGAACGGGAAGGGTTTTATTTTGAAAAGAGTATAAGTTTTGAATGATATCCGAAAGGGCGCGTTCCGGATTAGCAAGACAGGCGCAAGCCCGCAAAACATGCAATATGCCCAAGTACTTAACCTATATTCTGATATAAAAGAAGATAGCTTGTAATAAAGCCTTCTTAAAACCTTAGTAACACAGGTCTAATAATTGTACAACCTTATTAGCTTATTATAGCAGATGATTTAAGTTTGTATCTGTCAATCATTGAAATGAGATTTAATAATGTAATAAGGTCAGGTTTAAGTTTCACGGTTTTTTCCTAACGTCATAAGGTTTGATTCTTGTAAAGGAATATTGTGCGATTTGAAATATGCGGGATTATATGTATATAATTTCGCGCTATGCATTTATCAGTGATTGTAAAAAAAGTGAAGATTTAAGCTCTGTTATTTCCATTGAAAAAAAGTAATCAGCTCCAAGCATAATCTCTTTTGATTGCTGTCGTACCGGTTTGAGTTTTTTGATGATGTCTCGTTCTATTTCAATTTCCCAATCCTCTGTACTGTTTACAAAATAATAACGTGCCTTTTCAGTAAGGATAATTTTACCGGCATATATTCTTACATCGCCTCCTGAGCCAATATTGGAAATTACCAGGGCTATTTTTTTTCTGCATATGGATTGAAATTCATACATGATACAGGTTTTGGCTGCCGGATGGAAAGTATTTGTATGAAGCTATGGCTAAAAAAATGCCAGCTCTGTAATTTGTTATTAACCAGGCAAATAATTAAACGCTCCATTTGCAAGCCGTCCGCTTTTGATACACTGCCTGTTCAAAAATGTACGGTGTTTTTTCAAAGTATGCAATGCCGGCTGCCTGTATAAAATTAAATGCCTGAACAAAGCTGAATAGTAGTATCGCAGTACAAGCGAGCGTGGCAACAGCAGCTTCATAGTAGTTGTGCAGCTAAGTACAAAAAGTTAATACTTATTATTTGTGCCTGTATAATTATGCGGCGTAATGGCTTTTAATGTTTTCTTTAATGCGGCGGAAACATTTAGTGTATCAATAAACCTGTGCATTGTTTTTTGATTGATACCTTCAGCGCCGCGGGTTAATTCTTTTAAAGCTTCGTATGGATTGGGATAGTTTTCTCTTCTTAAAATAGTTTGAATGGCTTCGGCTACCACTGCCCAGTTATCGTCAAGGTCTTGTTTGATCCGGGTTTCGTTTAGCAATAATTTCCCTAATCCTTTGTCAATAGATTTTAACGCGAGTATTGTATGTGCAAACGGCACACCTATATTTCTTAATACGGTTGAATCGGTGAGGTCGCGTTGTAATCTTGAAACAGGTAACTTGGCTGAGAGATGCTCAAGCAGGGCATTGGCAATACCGAAATTCCCTTCGGCATTTTCAAAATCAATAGGGTTTACTTTATGCGGCATGGCAGATGAGCCTACTTCGCCTTTCTTTACTTTTTGTTTAAAGTATTCCATTGAAACATACGTCCATATATCGCGGCAAAAATCAATGAGTATATTGTTTATTCTTTTGATGCCGTCAAAATGAGCGGCAAGGTTATCATAATGTTCAATTTGTGTAGTGAATTGCTGGCGTTGCAGGCCTAGCACATTATTGCAGAAATAATTGGCAAATGCTATCCAGTCTGTTTTAGGATAGGCAACATGGTGCGCATTAAAATTACCGGTAGCGCCACCGAATTTGCATGAATACGGAATGGTTTGGAGTAACTGCAACTGCTGATCGAGCCTTTCTGCAAACACCATTATTTCCTTACCCAAACGGGTAGGCGAAGCCGGCTGCCCGTGTGTACGCGCCAGCATTGAAATATCCTTCCAGTCTGCAGCCGATTTTTTTAATTGGAGTATAAGGTTGGCAATAGCCGGGTAATATTCATTTTCCAGCGATTCTTTCCATAGCAATGGAATAGAAGTATTATTTATATCCTGAGAGGTTAACCCGAAATGCACCCATTCTTTTATAGCGGAAAGATTGAGCGCATCAAGCTGCTTTTTAATGTAGTATTCAACAGCCTTTACATCGTGGTTGGTAGTTTTTTCAATTTCTTTTATTTCAGTGGCTTTTTCAGGGGTAAAATCGGTATATATTGTTTTTAATGATTTAACCTGCGGCGTTGTCAGCTTAAAGAACTTTTTATCAGCAAGGGCTATAAAATATTCAATCTCAATTAAAATTCGGTAGCGTATCAGGGCATATTCCGAAAAATACTGGTCTAAATGCTGAACCTGGCTGCGATATCTTCCATCAATAGGTGAAATAGCTGTAAGCGCTGATAAATCCATACAATAAATATTGAATAATAATAAACGGTTGCCCTACTTTTGCGGGCAAACCTACACGAAAAAGTTGAATTTAGTGAAGGAGTGTCCGTCACATACAGGGATTTCGCTTTTAAAAGATATTTTAATCTCAAGAGACAAATATCTGTTAGTTAAGCAACAAAAGAAAGTCTGTGAGGGAATTGAGATGCCTTAGATTTTTTTTAAGCGAAATCCCTGGCGTAATACATGATTACTTGTGTAAACAGTAGAGATAATGCAAAGAAAAATACGCCTTGGTGTTATTAATTACCTGAATGTAAAACCGTTATTATATGGTATACAACATTCACCTGTTATAAATGATATAGAAATAATAGAGACTTTTCCGGCGAAGCTTGCGCAAATGCTGGTTATGGATGAGGTGGATGCAGGTATTGTGCCCGTGGCCATAATCCCGCATCTTAAAGAGCATCATATAGTATCTGATTATTGTATAGGCTGCGATGGCCCCGTAGCTACGGTTTGCCTGTTTAGTGAAGTGCCTGTAGACAGGATACAAAAAGTGTTGCTCGATTACCAGTCCCGCACTTCGGTTATGCTTGCTAAAATTTTGCTGAAACGGTACTGGAAAATTGAACCTGAATTTGAAGATGCAACAGGGGAGGAGTACAGGCACCGGATAACCGGCACAACTGCCGGAGTTGTAATAGGCGACCGGGCTTTTGAGCAACGCAGGCAATCAACCTATATCTATGATCTGGGTGAAGCATGGAAGGATTATACCGGGCTGGGTTTTGTTTTTGCCGCATGGATTGCCAATAAAACGCTGCCGGCCGGTTTTGTTGACGCTTTTAATGCGGCTAATGCGTTAGGGCTGGAAAATATTGAGCAGATCGTTCGCGATAGTGCCTTCAATCTTTTTGATTTGCACCAGTATTATAAATACAATATTAATTATGTGATGGATGAACGGAAAAAAGCAGGATTGGAAGAGTTTTTGTTTCAGCTTAAACAAATCAAATTACCACAAAGTTTGAATGCATAGTTTTTAGAAAGAAACTGATATTATTGATTTTGCTACGAATGCTGCCTGATTGTTGACCTTTTATTTTTTTATGATATGGAATGGTTAACCAGCCCTGAGGCGTGGATATCTCTTTTAACACTTACTGTGTTAGAAATTGTTTTGGGAATAGACAATATGGTTTTTATTTCCATCCTGTCGGGCAAGTTGCCGCAGGAAAAACAAAAAAGCGCAAGGCGCTGGGGGTTAAGCCTGGCTATGATTACGCGAATATTGCTTTTGCTTTCCATAAGCTGGATCATGACGCTGGTTTCGCCTTTGTTTAATATTGGAGAATGGATAGGCATACATGAAGGAGAATGGCATGAGAAACTGGCTATTTCCGGCAGGGATATCATTTTGATAGTGGGAGGCTTGTTTTTGATATATAAAAGCACTACAGAAATTCATGAAAAGCTGGAAGGAAATGAAGAAGAGTCATTTAAATCACGCAAGCCTTTATCGTTCAGTAAAGTGGTGATAGAGATAATGTTGCTGGATATTGTATTCTCACTTGACTCAGTAATTACCGCGGTGGGCATGGCAGAGCATATTGAAATAATGATAGCCGCAGTTGTGATAGCAGTACTTATTATGCTGGTTTCTTCAGAAGCAATAAGCAAATTTGTAAATACGCATCCCACAGTAAAAATGCTGGCGCTTTCATTTTTATTGCTGATAGGCGTTTCATTGATTGCAGAAGGTTTGGAACAACATATCCCTAAAGGGTATATATACTTTGCAATGGCATTCTCCGTTTTTGTGGAAATGCTGAATTTGCGGGCAGGGAAGAAAGCGAAATGAGCTATCGGCTATCAGGTATCTGGTGGAAAGTATAGGGTGTAAGGAAAACCTGGAACTTGCAATCCGAAACCTGCACCCCGCTATCCAAAACATAATTTGCATTTTAAATAATCACCCATTACCTTTGCACCTCTTTTTAACAGCACGGCAAAATCCGTGCGACCTTAAAACATTGATAATCATGAAACAAGGTATCCATCCGCAGAGCTACAAGTTCGTAGTTTTCAAAGACATGAGTAACGGTACTACCTTTTTAACCCGTTCTACAGCACATTCTAAAGAAACGATCAAGTGGGAAGACGGAAATGAGTATCCGCTGATCAAACTGGAAATTTCAAGTACTTCTCATCCGTTCTTTACCGGTCAGAAGATGTTGGTTGACACAGCAGGTCGTATTGATAAGTTCAATAAGAAATACGCCAAGAAATAATTTCTTTTCTGTTAGATTATTTGGATCCCCTCACTTTAAAGTGAGGGGATTTTTTTATGAAGTTAATTATCACTTATCTGGAAAGTAACCGGCTGTTTCCTGTAAGCTCTTACTTTTTTGCCATTTTGCATTGCGGGATTCCATTTGGGGCCATTGGCTATAGCATCAACTATCACCTCTGAAAATTTTGTGCCCTCTAAAGTTAATGCTTCAACATTGGAAATGGTACCATCTCTGCCAACAATAAACTGAGCAACGCAGGTTCCGGTTTTTCCCGCTCTCTGAAGGGTATCTATATAACGGTTTATTTCTCTTGAAATATATTTTGTCCATTCTCCATTACCACCTGGAAATGTGGCTTCTTTTTCTACACCTTCATGGATCATATCATCTTCGGAAAGCGCAACTTCATTAATCTCAACTTTGTCCTTTCTTTTTGGGCTAAGTGCAATTATTCTCAACTCATCTAACTCAACTTCTTGTATTGTGGTTCTGTCTTTATATTTTAACTCACCATTTTTCGTTACAACATAAAGAATGTTAGCTTTCTTATCCTTGCTTTCTATCATGTTTATTGTTGCAATATCAGTTGGATCAACCTTATCCAATTTTTCCTTTGAGGTTTCTTCTCCGTTTAAAACATATATAATTCTGCCACTCTTCATTAACTGAGATGCTTGTGTTGAAACACTAAAATCATTATTGATTATACCTTTGTTAATAGCCTCTTTTCTCGTCATCTTTACGGCCCTATTATCGTTGTAAATCACAATTATCCTATCATCTATTGTAAAATCAATTGATTTTATTTTAGGCTGAACTGTATCAACAGCAATAGTATTAAAAATATTTTCTTTACTTTTTGATTTTGCAAAATAAGGAGGTTGAGAGTCTCCGGAAGAAGTTTGTGTAATTGCATTTTCTTCTCTCGCTTTTGCGTACCTGGCAATAGCATTTAAAATGTTTCGGGCAATTTTTTCCTGGTTGGCAGTATTCTGTATAAATGCGAGATCTTTTTCATTAGTGAGATATCCGCAATGGATCAATAATGCGGGGTAGTTTATCTGAGGAGCATCTAACACCCAAACGCCTTTTCTATTGATGTTCACATTTCCTTGAAGTAAT
The DNA here is from genome assembly GCA_047601125.1 of Agriterribacter sp. Lineage (GTDB taxonomy): Bacteria > Bacteroidota > Bacteroidia > Chitinophagales > Chitinophagaceae > Agriterribacter. The sequence continues at coordinate 1,065,468 of JASGJY010000001.1, forward strand.
TCTGGGAATACTGTATAGGTATTGTTAATTTCTGAAGATAAGATACTACCTAATATTCTTGTTCCTGACTCATATTTGCCTTGTTCTTTGCCAATATTAATCTCAAAGCCCGATCTGTTCTTTTCCGGGTTTGCGTTTATATGTATTGAAATAAATGCATCCGGTTTCTGTTTTACAGTCCAATCTACTTTATCCCTTATATTCTGATACACATCATTCTCTCTTGTTAATAATATTTTTATAGAAGGGTTTATATTCAGCGCTTTTACTTTTTTTGCGATGGCAAGCGTAAGATCTTTTTCCCATGTACCATCCAGCGCTTTTGCACCTGGCTCTTCTCCACCATGGCCGGCATCAATAACAACTGTAATGTTTTTTTCAAGTGTAATATTAGCAACCAGTTCTTCAGCAGGCTTAATGCGTTTGGTTTTAATAGTAAACGCAACAAAAACAATGGTTAGCAGCGGCAATACCAGCACCCTGCTGATATAATGTACACCCGGGTTTTGCATTTTAGTTAACATAAGTATTCTTCTTTTTATGGATGATGAAAAAAAACTGCTGGTAAGCCCAAAACTATGCTGGGGATAAGCAGCCTGAATGATCATTGCTGCTAATGTGCTGGTATCGTTGTCTTCAACCGCTTTGCTGTCAGCAATAAACTCATGTATCATATTCATTTCGCGGCGTATCAGCCAGAAAAAGGGATTACACCAGAAAAATATCATCACAATATTTATGAATAGTTTATCGGCACTGTGCTTTTCCTGCACATGCGCCAGCTCATGTTTAAATATTTTTTCACCGGTAGCTGAGTCTATATCAAGCTTACTGTTCCAGAAAATATTACTGAAAAAAGAGAAAGGTGTTCCTTTAGTGTCTGTATTAACCAGACGAACGCCGTATATAAATTGTGACGCGCTATTTTTTATGAGTTTTGATAAGCTGTATAGCGTGCGGAGCAATATATACAATAAAACCAGGCTCACTATTGTGTACAAACCAATGATCAGAACTTCATTACTTATAACATGTTTGCTTCCTGCATTTGCTTCTATAATAATTTCATCACCGGTTGTTACAACATTCAGCAGCTTGATCACCTGGCTGGTATCTTGTGAAGGGTCGTGCAGGATATTGATTTTGATAATAGGAATAAGCAAGCTTATGATGACAGCGCTGAGCAGGTAAAACCTGTTCCACCGGTGAAATACCTTGTTATGCAGGGCTAAACGGTAATACCCGAATAAAATACCGGAGCAGATAATTACTTTCAACACATAGTATGCAATTGCAAGCATATTAAACAGTTTAGGTTAATGCAGGATTTTTATTTGCCTTGTTTTTTTAGTTCTTTCAGTAAAAGCTCAAGGTCTTCAACGCTCAGGTTGTTTTCTTTAATCATAAAAGAAACCGCATTACTAAAAGAGCCTTCAAAATAGCTCTTCACTATATTTTTAATAGTGGCTTTTGAATAAGCATCTTTACTGATGAGCGGATGGTATTGATGCATGCGCCCAAATACTTCCACACCCACAAATTCTTTTTCAATTAAAATTTTTAGAATGGTAGCCACCGTATTCTGATGGGGTTTAGGATTAGGTTGTGCATCTACCAGTTCGCGCAGAAAAGCTTTTTCAAGCTTCCACAAGCTTTGCATAATTTGTTCTTCGGCTTTGGTTAAAGGCTTCATATTGGTTGTATTCTTGATTCAAAAATATAACTAATGTTTTAGTTATACAACTATTTTTTTAGTTTTATTTTTTCAAAAGAATTTTACGGTTGTATAAAATGAAATAGCCGGCAATCAGCCGGCTATTTAGAAATGTATGAAGAGATGTTACTTAATATATCCCAGTATCTTAAGCATACTCTGCGCGGATTGTTCCTTTGCATAGAGCCAGTCTACCAGTTTGCCATTCTTATCATACTCTACAATCACATGCTTGGGTGAGGGGATAAGGCAGTGTTTAATTCCGCCGTATCCGCTGATCTGATCCTGGTAAGCACCAGTATGGAAAAAGCCGAGAATAAGCGGCTCGCCATTGGTTATTTTAGGAAGAAATACTTCATTGATATGTTCTTCTGAATCGTAATAGTCATGGCTGTCGCAGGTCATTCCGCCTAATACTACACGTTGGTACTCCTCATCCCATTTATTGATGGGCAATAATAAAAAACGTTCACCAATGCCCCAGGTATCAGGCAGTGTAGTAATAAAAGAAGAATCGATCATATACCATGTCTCACGGTCGTTTTGTACTTTTTGCCCAACCACGCTGTATATATGCGCCATACTTTCACCTACGGTAAAGCTGCCAAATTCAGTATAAATATTTGGCATCGGCACCTTGGCTTTTTTGCAGGCATTTTTAATATTTCTTACAATCTCATTGATCATGAACTGGTAATCATATTCAAAACCAAGAGAGTGTTTTATCGGGAAGCCGCCGCCGATATTGATAGAATCAAGCTCGGGGCATATTTTCTTTAACTGGCAGTACAGGTGAATGATCTTGTTCAATTCACTCCAGTAATATATATCATCCTTAATGCCTTTATTTAAAAAAATATGCAGCATTTTTAACTGGAATTTCTCTTCATTTCCTTCAATCTTATCTACATAATATTCCAGTATATCCCTGGCGCGTATGCCTAAGCGTGAGGTGTAAAAAGGAAATGTAGGTTCTTCTTCGGCGGCAACACGTATGCCCAGTTTAAAAGGCACTTTTACAGATCTGCGGTAAGCCTCCAACTCATCTTTGTTATCTAAAACAGGAATAACATTTTTAAAGCCACTGTTCAGCAGGCGTGCAATGCGGGATGTATAACCTTTTTGCTTAAACCCGTTACAGATAATATGTATATCCTTGGTTATTTTTCTTCTTTCGTATAATCGGTTGATGATCTCAATATCATAAGCATAAGAAGTTTCAAGATGAATATCATGCTTAAGTGCTTCTTCTACCACAAAAGAAAAATGCGAGCTCTTGGTGCAATAGCAGTAAAAATATTTTCCCTCATATCGATGCTTTTTAAAGGCTTCTTTAAACATTTGTTTCGCCTTGTTTATCTGCATACCTATTTTAGGCAGATAGGTAAGCTTTAGCGGCGTTCCGTATTTGTCTATAAGGGCTTTCAGATCCAGTCCGTTGAACCGCAGGTAACCATCCTGTACATCAAAGCCTTCCTGGGGAAAATAAAAGGTTTGTTTGACAAGATCGGTGTATGATTTATTCATGTTTAAAAGATGCCTGTTGATGATGGTGAGCAAAAATGATTTGCAAATGTAGTTTTTTGAGATATATGCAATAAAAAACCGGTCGTGATTTTTTCACTACCGGTTTAATGTTATCTGGTATCTGGCGAAAATGTTCAATTAACCCAGCCTTTGTATGGTTTATTTAACGGATGCAACCAGCTTTTTAAAGCTTTCCGGCTCATTCATGGCAAGATCAGCCAATACTTTGCGATCAAGCCCAACGCCCTTTACATTCAGTTTGTGAATGAATTCAGAATAGGTTAAACCCTCTTCGCGAACTGCGGCGTTAATACGGGCAATCCACAAAGCACGGTATTCTCTTTTCTTTAATTTACGACCTACATATTTGTATGTTAAACCTTTTTCTACTACGTTTTTGGCAACGGTCAATACATTTTTACGTTTGCCATAATAGCCCTTGGCGGCTTTTAATATTCTTTTTCTGCGAGCTTTGGAAGCTACGGAATTTACTGAACGAGGCATGATTATAAGTTTTACGTGAGTACGCGTTAACGCACATCAACTGTTTTGTAATAATTCGCTTTTAAAAAGCGGAAGTTTACTTTAAACGCAATAAACGTTTTACAAAATGGAGGTTAGCTTTGTTTACTTCGCCATCCACGTTCATAGCGCGTTTACGTTTTTTAGATTTTTTTGTCAGCAGGTGACGACGGAAAGATTTTTGGTGGGTAATCTTGCCTGTTGCGGTAACTTTAAACCTTTTCTTTGCGCTTGAATTGGTTTTAACCTTTGGCATTGTTTAAATTATTATGTGTTATACCCGAGGGGCGGCTTCGAACAGACGAAACACTTATGGAGCCTTTGGGGCAATACCAAACCGGTACAATTCCTGATTTGGGGTCGCAAAGGTAATAAAAAATAATTTTAAATTCAAGTAATATTCTCTTTTGAACTTTAGTGCCCAACAGCTAATTTCGCATCCTAATGCAACTCAGTACAAAACATCTGTTAGGCATTAGAGACCTCCAGCCACAGGATATTCAACTCATTTTAGATACCGCAGCCCAATTTAAGGAAGTTTTACAGCGCCCTATTAAAAAAGTGCCCACACTGCGGGATGTTACCATTGTCAATCTTTTTTACGAAAGTTCTACCCGAACACGCATTTCGTTTGAACTGGCTGAAAAGCGGCTCAGCGCCGATACCATTAATTTTACGGCAAGCGGCTCCTCGGTTTCCAAAGGTGAAACTTTGCTAGATACAGTAAACAACATTCTTTCTATGAAGGTGGATATGGTGGTGATGCGGCATAGTGCCAGCGGAGCGCCTCACTTTCTTGCAAAACATATTCCTGCGGCAATTGTAAATGCAGGAGATGGTATAAACGAACATCCTACCCAGGCATTGCTGGATGCTTTTTCCATGCGTGAGAAAAAGGGTAAACTGGAAGGTTTGAAGGTGGCTATTATCGGCGATATCATGCATTCGAGGGTAGCGCTGAGCAATATCTATCTGCTTAAAAAAATGGGCGCTGAAGTAATGGTTGCAGGTCCGCCCACCCTGATCTCTCCATATATGCAAAAGGCATTTGATATACGCGTTGAATACAATGTGAGAAAAGCATTAGAATGGTGCGATGTGGCTAATGTGCTGCGCATTCAGCTGGAAAGGCAGAACCAGGTACTTTTTTCTTCACTGAGAGAATATAATCTTGCTTACGGCATCAATAAAAAGATGCTGGATAGCCTGGATAAGGAAATCGTTATTATGCATCCCGGGCCAATTAACCGTGGGGTGGAATTAGACAGCGATGTTGCAGATTCAAAACAATCAATTATCTTACAGCAGGTAGAGAACGGGGTAGCTACGCGAATGGCAGTATTGTATTTGCTGGCAGGAGGGGGAAGGAAAGAGAGTTGATAATTTATGGTTTATAGTTTAATGTTAAACCACAAACCACAAACCCAAACCATTAAATTCAAATCTCCTCATGAAACGTATTGCGCTTTTCCCCGGAACTTTTGACCCCATTACCATCGGGCACCTTGATATTATTAACCGGTCGCTTAATTTATTTGATAAGCTAATTATAGGTATCGGCAGAAATGCCAATAAAACAGCCATGTTTTCTGAAGAGCAACGGTTGAAATGGATTAATGAGATTTTCAAAAATGAGAAAAAAGTACAGGCTGTGGTATATGAAGGATTAACAGTGGATTGCTGTAAAAAGCACAGTGCGAATTTTATTTTAAGAGGCATACGTTACGTAAACGATTTTGAATATGAAAAGGCTATTGCAGATATGAACAGAAGCCTGTCTCCCGATATAGAAACTATTTTTCTTACCTGTCTTCCTCAATATACTTCAGTAGCATCAACTCTGGTTAGAGATGTGATAAGGAATGGCGGAAATGCGAAAGCTTTTCTTCCTGCGCCGGTGGCTAAAAGTTTGAAGTAATATCTGTAAATAAAAAAGAGCTGCTTAAATGCAGCTCTGTGAGAATTATCTTAGCAGAATGTTATTACGCGTTCCTGTTGATGCAATTCAAATCTTCAAACGCAACTTCAAGGCGTTTTACAAAAGTTTCTTCGCCTTTGCGCAGCCATACACGCGGATCATAATATTTTTTATTGGGTTTGTCTTCTCCTTCAGGATTTCCTAATTGACCCTGCAGGTATCCTTCATTCTTTTTATAGTATTGAAGCACACCATCCCAAAATGCCCACTGCATATCAGTATCAATATTCATTTTTATTGCGCCATAGCCAATTGCTTCGCGTATCTGGTGCTGTGGTGAACCGCTTCCTCCATGAAATACAAAGTAAACAGGCTTATCAGCAGTTTTAAATTCATTCTGAATATATACCTGGCTGTTGTGTAAAATAACCGGGCGCAATTCCACATTACCCGGTTTGTAAACACCATGCACATTGCCAAAAGCAGCGGCAATAGTAAACAGTTTACCTATTTTACCAAGCTCTGTGTAGGCATATGCCACATGCTGAGGTTGTGTATATAGTTTATCATTTTCAACATCGCTGTTGTCCACACCGTCTTCTTCACCTCCGGTTACGCCAAGCTCTATTTCTATGCTCATACCGAGTGGCTGCATTCTTTTAAAGAATTTTACAGATGTTTCAATATTCTCTTCAATAGGCTCTTCACTTAAATCAAGCATGTGAGAGCTGAATAAAGGCTGGCCTTTTTCTTTATAATATTGTTCGCCGGCATCTAACAGCCCGCTTATCCAGGGCAACCATTTTTTTGCAGCATGATCAGTATGCAGCACAACAGGCACTCCATAATATTTGGCTACATTATGAATATGCAACGCACCTGAAACAGCACCGGATATATTTGCCTGCAGGTTTTCATTAGGCATTCCCTTACCGGCTATGAACTGCGCGCCGCCATTTGAAAATTGTATGATTACGGGAGAGTTAACTTTTGCCGCTGTTTCAAGAACGGCGTTAATCGTATTGGTGCCAATAGTGTTTACTGCCGGTAATGCAAACTGGTTATGCAGTGCATCATTATAAAGCGCTTCCAGTTCATCGCCATATAAAACCCCGGCTCTGTATTTTTTCATTATATAATTATTTATTGTTTTTAAAATGTTTTAAGAAGCCGCGAAAATAAGTAATGAATCATTTAATGGCCTCAATCTTATTAATATTTTATTTTAAATATATAAGATAATGAAATCAACAATCTATCAGGAGCAAGAAATACTAAAAAAAGCCATGCAAAGGTAACATACTTAGCACTCTCAGAAAATTTTTTAAACCTTCTTACCCTTAACTTCGTATAATTCTAAAAAAAAGTTACTTTTTTCAACAACATTTTGGTTATAAACGTTGTCCTGTTAAAAGCATATTTAAACTACTGATATGAGGAATTGCCTTAAAGCTCCTGCCTGTATTCTTCGGTTACCGGGTATATTATTACTTACAATTCTTTTTTTTCTTAATACCGGTATTGCGGCAAAACCTTCAAAACCCGTATATCCGCCGGTAAACATGCATGTTCAGGATACCATAACGGTAAGGGGTAGGGTAAGTGATGCTGATGAAAACGTTGCGCTCAGCGGGGTATCCATTGAAAATGTAAGAACACGTAAAGGAACTACTTCAAATGCCGCCGGTGAATTTGCTATTGGTGCCGAAGTAGGCGATCAGTTATCTTTTACTTTTATTGGCAAAGCGCCTAAAACTATTGTTTACAAAGGAGAAAAATTTTTAGCTGTTACTTTAACAAAAACAGAAGGCGCATTATCAGAAGTAATAATAACAGGGTTTCAGAATCTTGATAAAAAGAAATTTTCAGGAGCTGCCGCCTCACTCAAAGCAGCTGATGTAAAAATAGATGGTGTGGCAGATGTAAGCCGGATGCTTGAAGGAAGAGCAGCCGGTGTTTCTGTGCAAAATGTATCAGGAACTTTTGGTGCGGCTCCCAAAATACGCATACGTGGCGCTACATCCATTAATGGTGAAAATAAGCCGTTATGGGTTGTGGACGGGGTTGTGCTGGAAGATATCGTTAATATTTCCAACGACCAGCTTTCAAGTGGAGATCCCACTACATTGCTCGGTTCATCTGTTGCGGGTATTAATGTTAATGATATTGAAAGTTTCGACATATTAAAAGATGCTGCCGCTACCGCGCTATATGGCGCCAGGGCGATGAACGGGGTTGTTGTTATCACTACTAAAAAAGGCCGCGCCGGGCGGCAGGTAGTGAACTACACCGGAAACTACAGCACCCAGTTCAAGCCGCAGTATGCAGATTATAATATTATGAACTCGGCTCAGCAGATGTCTGTTTTATCGGAGCTTGACCGGAAAGGCTGGCTTACAACTAATGTATTAAAAAATGGTAATTACGGGGTGTATGGAAAATATTATGATCTTATAAATGAAGTACTTCCCGATGGAAGCTTTGCTATGCCTAATACGCAGGAGGCCAAACGCCAATACCTGCTGCGCTATGCAAAAGCAAATACTGATTGGTTTGATATATTATTCCGCCAGTCCTTCATACAGGAACATTCACTGAGTATTTCTTCCGGAACAGAAAGGTTGCAATCTTTTTTCTCTACAAGTTTTTATAACGATAATGGCTGGACGCTGGCAGATAATGTAAAACGTTATACATTAAACTTCAGGAATAACTATACTTTTTCTGATAAGTTTTCCGCGGGTTTTTTAACAACAGGTTCATACCGGCAGCAGGAAGCGCCGGGCACGGTATCAAGAACAGCCAATGCCGTTACCGGAGCCTATGACAGGAATTTTGATATCAATCCATTCAGCTTTGCATTGAATACCAACAGGTCTGTTACGGCTTTTGATGAAAACGGAGAAAGAGAATATTTTACCAGGAATTTTGCGCCCTTTAATGTGCTTACCGAGCTTGAAAATAACAAGCTTAAGATTAATGTAATTGATCTTAAACTGCAAGGAGAAGCCACTTATAAATTCACCCCTCACCTGCGTTATGAATTTATCGGGGCTTTACGGTATGTGCGTTCTACACGTGAGCACGAGGTAACCGAAAATGCCAATATGGCTAACGCTTACCGTGCCGCCGGCACTTCAGAAATAAGAAAAAATAATCCGTTCTTATACCAGGATCCGGAAAACCCGAGCGCTGAAAAAGTGGTGGTATTGCCTTATGGCGGTTTTTATAACAGGGTGGAAGATCAACTGCTGAATTTTGATGTGCGCAACAGCTTAAACTATGCAAGAAAATTTGGTATGGATGATGAACATGACCTGAACCTGCTGCTGGGCCAGCAAATAAAATATGCAGACCGCCAGAATGCTTCATCTAACGGTTATGGCTACCAGTATGATAACGGAGGAACTGCAACTCCGGATTTTCAAATCCTCAAACAAATGATCGAGCAAAATTATCCGTATTATGGAATGAGTAAAGAGTTTGACCGTTTTGCTGCTTTTTATTTTAATGCCCAGTATACATATAATAATAAGTATAACTTTTATGGCACAATAAGGTACGATGGCTCTAATCGTTTGGGCTCTTCCCGCCAGGCAAGGTGGTTGCCTACCTGGAGTTTTGGCGGCGCATGGAACATAAATGAAGAAGGTTTTTTGCAGGATGTTGAGGCGGTTAATTATTTAAAGCTCAGAGCCAGTTACGGGCTAACCGCAAGCATGGGACCAGCAACCAACTCCAATATAGTTTTGCGAAATAAAAACATACATCGTCCATATATTTCTGATGTAGAAACAACCATATACATAGATAACCTCGCCAATACAAATTTAACCTGGGAAAAAAATTATACAGCAAATATAGGTATTGATGCAGGGCTTTTTAATAACAGGCTTACTACAAGTATTGATGTGTACCACCGCAGAAGCTTTGATTTGATTGGTACAATACGCACTTCGGGCATTGGTGGTGAATATGAAAAAAATGCTAATTATGCAGACCTGGTTTCACAGGGAGCGGAATTATTGTTAGGTGGTCAGCCCATAGTAAGAAAAAACTGGAACTGGAAAGTAAACCTCACTTTTGGATATAATACTACAAAGATCACCAATTCAGAATATCTGCCACAGATATTTGATCTTGTAAAGCAGGAAGGCGGTAATCTCCAGGGTTACCCCGTAAACGGATTATTTTCTATAAAATTTTCGGGCTTAAATGCAACTACCGGTGTGCCTGAATTTATTAACGAAGAAGGAAAAACTTCCTCCGCTGTATTCATGCAGTCTGACAGCATCAGGAATTTGAAATTTGAAGGACCAATAGATCCTGTTATAACCGGAGGGTTTAATAATACTTTTACATACAAAGCTTTTTCGCTGAACATATTTATTACATACCAGTTGGGCAATAAAATAAGACTTGCTCCTGCTTTCAAAAACAATTATTCTGAATGGGATGCTACCCCTAAAGAGTTTTACGACAGGTGGGTGATGCCGGGTGATCAGAACACAACAAATATTCCATCCATTATGGATTATTACCAGTATATACTCGTTAATTCAACATCATTCAATTATCCCTATAATAACTATAATTATTCAACAGAAAGAATAGCCCGAGGAGATTTTATCCGTTTAAAAACAGTATCGCTTTCTTACCAGTTACCCGCGGCAATACTGCAAAAAACTAATTTCTTTAAAACGGTTTCGGTAACTGCCGCGGCTATAAATCCGTGGTTGATTTATTCAGATAAGAAATTAAAAGGCCAGGATCCGGAATTTTTTAATGCCGGTGGCGTTGCCCAGCCTGTGCAAAAGCAAATAACATTATCATTAAAAGTTGGATTATAATTAAGATATTATGAAGTATACACCTGGTTTTTATTTATTGCTGCTCATGCTGATGAGCTCATGCAATAAGTATCTTGAAAAAGAACCGGATAACCGTGCCAAGCTTACCGATCCGGCAAAAGTTTCGCAACTGCTTGCCAGTGCTTATCCTTTGGGTAATTATATGCCATTTGCAGAAGCAATGTCTGACAATGCCGGCGATAAAGGATCAGGCGAAGCTGATGTTACTAACTCGGCGCCTTACGCGTTTGAGAATGTTTCCAATGCCGAGCAGGATTCGCCAGATTATTACTGGCATGCCTGCTATACTGCTATTGCCGCGGCTAATGAGGCTTTACAGGCCTGCAACGAAGCAGATAAACCGGAAAATTATGAAAGCCAGCGGGGTGAAGCTTTGGTTGCAAGAGCATATGCACATTTTATGCTGGTTACATTTTATGCCAAACCTTATGATGCAGCCACTGGTGCTTCAAACCCGGGCGTGCCGTATGTAACAGAACCTGAAACTGTTGTTAACAAACAATACAGTCGCGGCACTGTGGCAGAAGTATATGAAAATATTGAAAAAGACCTGTTAGAAGGACTACCGCTGCTTGATGATGCTTCGTATAAGGTTCCCCGTTATCATTTCACCCGCTCTGCCGCCAATGCTTTTGCATCAAGATTTTATTTGTATAAAAAGGATTATGAAAAAGCGGTACAATATGCAAGTGCCTCAGTACCGGATGTTTTACCCAATCTTCGCCCCTGGAATACAACCTATCAAACCTATGGTATTAATAATCTGCCTGCAGAATATCAAAAAACTACCGAGCCTGCCAACCTGTTATTGGTAACGCCTTCTTCTTTTTATAATTACGGGCTTAATTATGTAAGATACCGGTATGCACTCACACCCGCTATTATGAGCGACGTATTTGATGAGCCGTTAGAAGTTACAGGTGGCGAGTGGTCATATATTACCGGATTTGTAGGTTCACAAAAAAACCCTGCTGTTCCTAAATTGAATTATACTGATTTTGCGCTTGATAATCCCACTTCCGATTTCGGGCTTCCGTATGGAACGATTTGTCTTTTTACAACAGAAGAGGTTTTATTTAATAAGGCCGAAGCCAATGCTTATCTCGGTAATTATAATGGTGCTATAGGCGATCTGAATACTTTTTTGAGCACAAGGCTTACAGGGGTTACTCCCGGCAGTATGCCCGCAGGCATGGCTTTAACGCAAAGCAAAATAAGGCTGCATTATAATAATACGCTAAACATACAGGATGCCCTCGTTAAATACATTCTTGAATTGAGGCGCCTTGAGTTTGTGCATGAAGGAATGCGCTGGTTTGATATACTGCGATATGGCATTACCGTAACGCATGACTTTATTGGCGCCGGGGGCGCAGTTACCAATACTTTGGAAATTGGACCAGATGATAAGCTCCGCCAGTTAAAATTACCTGATGGTGTAAAACTTTCGGGAATTACGGATTTGAACAGATAATTAATGTATTATATGAAAAAAACAGTAGTATATTTTTCGTTGTTGTTTTTTGTGGCGGTCAATTCTTCCTGCGTAAAAGAAAATTTTGATCCTTCGGAAGCAGACAATATTGTTGACCTTGGCGGGGGAACCTGGGCTGAAGGAAATATAGATAAATGGATCAATGATTCTCTCATTACACCATACAATATTTCTGTAAAATACAAATGGGATGCTTTTGAAGATATTGGCGATATCACCTATATAACCGTTCCTCCCAAAGAAGAATACGTTACTCCTATATTAAGCGCGGTACGCAAAACATGGATCAATCCATATACCAATGTTGCGTCTCCTGAGTTTTTCAATAAAATTTCTCCCAAAATCATTTATATGGTTGGCAGCCCCGCCCTTGAAGAAAGCGGTGCTATAAAACTTGGGGTTGCTGAAGGTGGTAAAAAAATTATCCTGCTAGCCATTAACTACACCAAAGTAAAAGGAATGGCAGATTATAATGTGGCAGACAGCTTCTGGATCAAAGAAATGTTTCTTACTATTCATCATGAGTTCGGCCATATTCTGCATCAGAATATATTATACCCAACCGATTTCAGAAATTTGAATCCGAGCCTTATTACATCCAACTGGCAGGATTATACTGATGAAGAAGCTTTGCGTGATGGATTTATTACTTCCTACTCCATGAATACTATTGATGATGATTTTGTAGAAATGATATCACACCTGCTGGTAAACGGTGATGCCTGGTTTGAAGAAATGCTTGCCTCTATTCCCGACGGTATTTCTGACAGGGGTACAACAAAAGACCAGGCTATTGCAAGACTGAGAGCCAAGCGATCTATTGTAATAAACTATTATAAACAGGCCTGGAATATAGATTTTGCAGTATTGCAGCAAAAAGTAAGATCGGCAGTAAATACATTACTTTATTAAGAAACGACTTATTATTCAAATATTATGAGGAAGCTGATTATATATATTGTTTTACTGGTTGCAACAATATCATCCTGCCGTAAAGAAGATGATCATTTGTTCAGCGAATCTACGGATGAGCGCTTATCAAAAAAACTGAGCGCATACCAGGAGCAATTAAGCGGAGCCCGGTATGGCTGGAGGATGATTATAGAGCCGGCGGGTGGTGGCGCTTATGGCTTTTATGTAAAGTTTAATAGTGATAACAGGGTACAAATGGTATCTGACTTTGATTCTGCTTCAGCGGTTACCCTCAAAGAAAGCAGTTACCGTTTAAAAGCATTGCAGCAACCCAGTCTTATTTTTGATACATACTCTTATGTTCACGTGCTTGCAGACCCGGTACCGGCGGTAAATAATGGCATTTGGGGGCAAGGGCTTTTATCTGATTTTGAATTTTTCTTTAACGATTCTTCCGGCGTTGATACCATACAACTAACCGGAAGGGTTAATGGCAGCAAAGCAATGCTGGTTAAAGCAACACAGCAGGAAGAAGAAGGTTATACAACAGGAGAATTTAATGTGAACCTGTTTCAAAATATTTTTAATAAAATACTACAGTATTTTAAACAATTCACCGTTGGCGGAAAACCGTATGATCTTAATATAAATCTTAACACAAGAACGGCTATTATTACCTGGACGGATGACCAGGGCAACGCGAATTCTTTTACAACTAAAATATATTTTGGTTTAAACGGAATTGAATTTGCGCAACCATTTCCTGCAGGTACAACATTGGTCAATGGTTTTTTTGATCCTGTATGGTCTAATGCTACTCAAACCATTAATGGTAATGTTGGTAATGGCACCAACGCTTCAATAAAGGGAGTAATAAAACCCCAGGTACTTGATACGGAAGCTCCCCGCCGTTGGTGGCAGCGTATGGTAGATGAAGATGGATACTGGGTATCTCTTACAGGATTTCATGTGGATGGTGTGGATGATGCGTATGGGCTTACAGGGATAGAAAACTTTGTAGCATTAAGTTTCTTTCCAAAGTTTGGAACCAGCAGTGGTATTACTTATGACCTTGCGGGCTATCTTATGGATGAAGATGGTACACTGACTTTAAGTTTTGGTACCGCCTTCCGTGCGCCAACATTTACCGCTGACGGACGTATACGTTTTGGAAGCTATTTGGGCGATCTTGGAGATATTCCGGATGATGCGATTGACCCCTATGTGAATACAGCGACAAAAATGCTGGAAAGCAATGGATATTACCTGGTGCAGATAAGCGAAGATGAATATGATATGGTAAGCGTTTCCAATGCCAGGGCATGGATCCATTGGTTTGCGCCATAAATAATTGCGCTATTCATTGATGGAAAAAAATTGCTGGTATATCTAAATAAATGGGTCGTATATTTTTTGAATAACCTTACAGATTGCAGCTACCCGGTGAATAGGGATAGCTATTTATTTATTATTTTTAATATTATAAACAAACCAAAAATTACTTTATGAAAAAATTGACGCTGCAATCACTTGCCGCAATTTTGCTGGCAGTTTTAATATCATTTTCATCCTGCTCAAAAGAAGGACCACAGGGACCGCAGGGCGAAACAGGAGCGCAGGGAGCTAAAGGTGATAAGGGAGATCAGGGTGATCCTGCCAATGTTTTTTATTCTGACTGGAAAGATGTAACATTTGATCCGGAAACAACTACTACCAACGGAGTTTTGGATACACTGGCCTGGTCTGCCACACTTGATGCACCATTGATACTTGACGAGGTTTTAAATACAGGAGATATTAAGGTGTACTTAAACGCAGGTACTGCGGCGAGCCCGGCTGTTTTTGCCCTGCCAATTACAGACTTATATGCTTTAACCGGGGTACTGAATATCAATCTTTATTTTGGAGTGGGGGAAATCAATTTTTATTCAACTGATGATGCCTCAACTTTTACAAATAATAATGGGGATAAAGCCTGGCAATATCGCTATATCGTTATTCCGGGTAGCACAGCCGTAGGACGTAAAGCTTCGGCGGTAGATTGGAACGACTATAATGCAGTTAAAAAATACCTGAATCTTAAAGATTAGCTTACAAACAAATGGATCAAAAGCCCTGTAAGGACATTGCTCCTGCAGGGCTTTTTAGTTAAAAAATGCCTGCTTTCTGCCAAACCATCTTCACTTCATAGCCGTATATTTGCTAAACAGTTTATTTGTAAAATGAAAAAAATATTCATCCTGCCCTTTATTGCTATGGTTTTCTTTTCCTGTCAAAAGGAAATGTCGGTTGATACGATCAATAACAGCGGCGGAAATAACAATAACGGCAACAATCCTGTGCCTTTGGAAGGCAATTGGAGTTTTCTTAATTTGTATATGGATGTATCATCTACTGCTACCGGCTCTGTTTCCGGTATTCCGCTTGTGGCTGTAACTGCTTATAAAACAACATCTATAAATAATAGAGGTACCCTTGCTTTTGCTACGAATAATTTTACGGTAACCAACATGGGTTATACCCTTTCAGATACCGCTTATGTATCATACAAGGGACTTTATAATGAAGAAGAAAAAATACCATTTGATTTTGACATAGATCCATATAGCGCTTCAGGAAAATACCAGAAGATCGGAACCGATTCCTTATACTTTCCTGATGGTTCCGTTTTCCAGGGACTGGAAATAGATGGACAAGAAATTACATCTTCAGCAGCAAGTGGAGTAAAGTATGCCATTAAATCTGATACATTATTAGTGTATGCAAATGTTAATGTAAGCAAAGATTCAACAATAAGCGCAAATGGAGTGAGTATTAAATTTCGTGTAGATCAGAAAGCAACTACCATCGGGAGTTTTAAAAAGAAATAAAAAGCTTATATCAAAAACGGGGGATTTTTCAAAAAAAAAGAGAGGCGTCTTTGCAGATCGCCTCTCTCTTTTTTTGAAAAGTTAATATGCTTCAGAAGTTACAGACAAGCATGCATATCATTTATAGTTGCCGGTTACCCTGCCTACCGCAAAGTTCTGCTAACATTCATAGCCCGCAGGTGAAACTCCGCGGAGAACCCCCCGCTCCTTAAGAATAAGACTTACAAAACGCTGCAATGAAAAATAGCTGCAGCGCAGCGATAATTTTTGTAGCATTATAGTAGCGTTGGTATTTTCAGGTGCAGCGCACCGAAATATTAAAACATAAATGAGTAGGGTTAAAATATTACGCCGCTCTGCGGCTCATTTTCTAGATTATTTTGCCGTGCTACAAAAATTATAGTGCGCTGCACCTGAGTTGTGCTGTGGTACGCGCCCCTGCTGAATGATATTCTTCTGCTCAATGGCTGCCGGATGGAAGCAGAAAGCACGGTGAAGCTTTGTGTATCGGTTCTGTACCGGACTTGCAGCGTACAGCCGGAAATGTTGCCGGGAGGGTAATGAAGGTGATAGCCGCATGTTCGGAAGGTGGGAAGGGAGAAGGTACAAAGTGTGAGGGTGAAGGCTGCCGGGATAAAATAACGTTAAGCCATGCCAGGTGTTTTCGCCGGCACGTTTTACTTATCCTCTCCGGTGTGCTGATAGCGCTAACTGGTATCAATTTTGTTTTACTTGCTGTATAAAATTTAAATTTAGTTATGAAAGCAATATGGACGGGCGCCATCGGCTTCGGGCTGGTAAATATTCCTGTAAAACTATATGCCGCTACTGAGGAGAGTAATCTCGACCTTGATATGCTCGATAAAAAAGATCACAGCAATATCAAATTTAAAAGAGTAAATGAAAAAACAGGTAGGGAGGTAGCATGGGCCAATATTGTAAAAGCTTATGATTACAAAGGCAAATATGTGGTGCTTGATGATAAAGACTTTGAGAAGGCCATACCCGAAAAATCAAAGCTGCTGGCAATAGATAGTTTTGTGAAGGAAGAAGAAATTGACAGTATTTATTTTGAAACGCCTTATTTCCTGGAGCCGCAAAAAAATGGGGAAGCTGCATATACATTGCTTGTTGAATCGCTTAAGAAAACTAAAATGTGCGGGGTGGGCACTTTTGTAATGCGCAACAGGGAGGTGCTGGGAATATTGAGACCTTACGAAAATATAATTCTGTTTCAGCGGATTCGCTACCAGTCGGAGATACGGAAAACCACGGAACTTTCTGTTCCTAAAAGAACCATTAAACCGGCTGAGCTGAAAATGGCAGTTTCATTAATTAACCAGTTATCCGAAAAATTCAATATCGCCGCATATAAGAATACCTATGCTGCCAAACTGATGAAGATCATTGAAGCTAAAGCAAAAGGTAAAAAAGTGGTTACTCCTGAATTGCGTGTGGCACATCTTAAAACAGATGATTTAATGGAACAGTTAAAAGCCAGTCTCACCAAAAAGAAAGCTTCTTAATTTATGACGGGTTTAGCAACATATAAAAAGAAGAGAAATTTTAAGTCGACCGCGGAACCTTCCGGTAAAATTAAAAAGGGAAGTAAAGCCCTGAGATTTGTAGTGCAGCGGCATGCTGCATCAAGGCTGCATTACGATTTCAGGCTGGAGATGGAAGGCGTATTAAAAAGCTGGGCTGTGCCGAAAGGCCCTTCAATGAATCCGGCAGATAAAAGGCTTGCAATGATGGTAGAAGATCATCCTTATGATTACAGGACTTTTGAAGGAACTATTCCGAAAGGTAATTATGGGGCAGGAGAGGTGGAGATATGGGATGAAGGAACTTATGAAGCATTGCAGAAAAGTTCACAAAAAAAAGATGAAACTGTTTTGCTGGCAGAATTGAAAAGCGGCTCTTTAAAATTCATATTACACGGAAAAAAGCTGAAGGGAGAATTTGCGCTGGTGAAAATGAAAACAGCAGATACAGGAAATGCATGGCTACTAATAAAGCATAATGATGAATACGCGGTTGATGCAAAATACGATGCTGAAAAACTCACCAGTAAAACATCTAAAGTAACAAAAGCGGTGCTGGTAAAAGAAGCCGGCAAAGCTACCGGAGGCAGAGGGGCTGCCGTAAAAAAAAAAGCCCCTGAAGCAACAAAAAGGGTAAAAAATTACGCAGCGCATTTATCCGGCGAAAGAAAGTTTAAGCAATACATACATCCTATGCTGGCAAGCCCGGGCGCTGATCCTTTTAATAATGCAGACTGGCTTTTTGAAATTAAATGGGACGGGTACAGGGCGATTGCAGAGATTGGAAAAGATTTCAGATTGTATTCACGTAACGGATTATCATTAGCAGAAAAGTATTTTACCATAACCGAAGCGCTGCAGGATCAAAAACATACAATG
Source organism: Agriterribacter sp. (assembly GCA_047601125.1). Lineage (GTDB taxonomy): Bacteria > Bacteroidota > Bacteroidia > Chitinophagales > Chitinophagaceae > Agriterribacter. The sequence continues at coordinate 1,083,720 of JASGJY010000001.1, forward strand.
ATCATAGATGGTGAGATCGTTGCTTATAATGATAAAAATTTGCCAGACTTTCAAACGCTTCAACATTTTGGCGATAATCCTGCCATACCGCTGGTGTATCATGTATTTGATTTGTTATACCTCAACGGGCATAGCACCGAATCTTTATCAACGCTGGAGCGCAAAGAGCTGTTGAAAGAAGCATTGACAGAAAATGATTTTGTAAAATATTGCGATCATATTCAAAAGGATGGTATTGACTTTTTTGAGGCGGCGAGAAAGAAAAACCTTGAGGGTATTATTGCAAAACGGGCCTCAGCGCCTTATACTGAAAATACACGCAGTAAAGACTGGCTGAAAATAAAACATCACCAAACAGAGGAAGTGGTTATTGCCGGGTTTACCGAACCCCGCGGGTCAAGAAAAAAATTTGGCGCACTGATTTTGGGCAGGTATAAAAATGGGAAACTTATATATGCCGGGCATACAGGCACAGGCTTTGACCAAGAAACATTAACGGAAGTATACAACAAACTAAAACCGCTTGTAAGAAAAACATCGCCATTTGAGATAACGCCAAAAACGAATATGCCTGCCACCTGGGTCCAACCCAAACTGGTTTGCAATATTAAGTTTACCGAACTTACGGAAGATCATATTTTCAGGCACCCGGTTTTTATGGGCTTAAGAATAGATAAGCCTGCCAGGCAAGTTATAATTCCGGAAAAAGAAAAAACAATGGCTCCAACAAAAAAAGCAAAAGCAGCAGGTAAAAAAATATCCTCACCTGCACATGCAAAATCAAAAGCTGCAAAAAAATCCGCTTCGGATATTGATGATAAAATAGTGCTTATTGATAAGCATGAAGTAAAGCTCACCAATCAGCAAAAAATATATTGGCCGGATGAAGGCTATACTAAAGGTGATTTAATTAAATATTATGATAAAATGGCAAAATATATTTTGCCTTACCTGAAAGACCGTGCTGAAAGTTTGAACCGTTTTCCGAATGGAATAAAAGGGAGCAGCTTTTACCATAAAGATGCGGGAGATGAAGCGCCGGACTGGGTTTCGTCTGTTGAAATATTTTCAGAAAGCAACCAGAAAAATATTGATTATATCGTTTGTAATAACAAAGCCACATTACTTTACCTCGCCAATCTCGGTTGTATTGAAATGAACCCCTGGAACAGTACAATAAAGAGCCTGGAAAAGCCAACCTATATGATCATTGATATTGACCCTTCTGAAAAAAATACTTTTGAGCAGGTAATTGAAGTGGCACAGGCAACAAAACAGGTGCTTGATGAATGTGGCGTAAAATCTTATTGCAAAACTTCCGGCGCATCAGGCCTGCATGTTTTTGTGCCAATGGCAAATAAGTATGATTATGAGCAGGTAAAAACTTTTGCGCATCTCACAGCAATGCGGGTAACCGAGATGCTGCCGGATTTCACAACATTAGAGCGCAACCTGAAAAAACGAGGCAATAAAAATATTTATATAGATTATCTGCAAAACCGGAAAGGACAAACTATTGCAAGTGCATACAGTGTCCGCCCCAAAAAAGGCGCTACGGTTTCCGCCCCGCTGGATTGGAATGAAGTAAAAAAAGGGTTACATCCCTCACAGTTCGATATTAATTCTCTTCCCAAAAGAGTTGAAAAAAGGGGAGATATTTTCAGCCCGGTTTTGGAAAAGGGAGCAGATATTTTAAAATGTATAAAGAAGATGGGAGGATAATTTTAAGTAGGGCAGGAGTAAAAAAAGCGACGGATACGGTCCGCCGCTTCAGTTCCTTATATACTTATTTGTTAACCTTTCTTTGTACTCTTCATTTTCGCTTTAGGCAGTACTGTTTCCGGTTGTTTCTTTTGTGAAGAGGATAACGTTTCGGCCAATTTTACTGCGGCATATGCATTAATAATACCCCCGGTTGTACTTAGCTCGGACATATTCACGTCTTCATCTGTTCCGGGCTTTTTAACTTTCAGATCGTTTATTTTAGTGGTTGATTGCTCAATAACAGATTTAATTTGCTGAGCAGTAAGGTCAGGGAAATACGACATCAATAATGCTGCCATACCTGCTACTACCGGGCTAGCCATGCTGGTACCCTGCAAATTACCATAATCATTACCACCAGGCAAAGTAGAATAAATTTTTACACCTGGTGCAAAAACATCAACAGACCTTTTACCGTAATTGGAAAAGGAAGCCGTTAAACCACCTGCAGCCGGATCACCGCTGGCGCCAACTGTTACCCAGTTTGTTGCTTTGGTTGCAGTATCGTTGTTATAATAATTATTGGGGAAATTGTCATTTATATCCACATCTTTAGCGTCATTTCCTGCAGCATGTACCAATAATACGTCTTTTGATTCTGCATATTTTACAGCATCGTCTACCCAATTTTTCTGGGGAGAGATACTTTTACCAAAGCTCATATTTACTACTCTTGCCCCATTATCAACAGCATATCTTATTGCATTGGCAATATCCTTATCATGCTCATCCCCATCTGGCACAGCTCTTATCGTCATTATACGCACATTGTCTGCAACTCCGTTCATACCAATTCCATTGTTACGAACTGCGCCTATAATACCAGCCACATGTGTTCCGTGCATGGGTGTGCCTGCCATAACATCATTATTACCGTAAAACCTGTCATTAATATCGTCATAATTGTCTTTTACTATTTCTCCACGGTAATCTTCAGGTTCTTGTAAAGCAGCATCCGCCTTTGCTTTTTCACCGCCATAGAACTCATTTGTAATTTCAATTAATTTTTTATTAGTCATTTCATTAACCTGAAAGCCGAGGAATAAGGCAGAGAGTGTACTTTTAGCTTTACTTTCATCGGTAGACATAGGTTTAAATTGTGCCAGATCGTCACCGGTATATTCCTGTTTTTTCATTGCCACCTGCAAAACACTATCCGCCCACGGCATTTTTTCTACAATGTTTTTCAGGAACATAACATTCAAATTGGCTTCTTTTGCATCGCCTTCTATCCTGGATTTTACCACTTTATATAAGGCTATTTCACTTTTTTGTTCGGGTGTTAAAGTGGAATCAGCCGGTATTTTATCTCCATATTTTTTCTTTAGCTTATAATAAACCCTGGCAGCTTCATAAGAATCCTTGTTTACATTCCTTCCATCTTTGCCACCTAAAAAATTCCATCCATAAACATCATCAATATATCCATTATTATCGTCATCTATTCCATTGCCGGGAATTTCTTTGGGGTTATGCCACAAAACTTTTTTGAGATCCTCATGTGTAGTATCTACACCGGAATCTATAACGGCCACAATAACAGGCGTGCTTTTCTTCCCTTTTAATAATTCAGTATAAGCTCTTTCTACATCTATACCATAATATCCATCTTTTTGTTTGCTCATTAAATGCCATCCGTAAGGCACATCTTTTACAGCGGTTTGCGAAGAAGCAATGTTAAAAAACAAGATACCACTAACAACTATCAGGCTTGTTTTCTTCATGTATTGATTTTTTTTAAATAACAAAATTGAATAAAAAATTTTTTCTAGAACTACCGGTTAACACAATTTGCAAAAATAGTAAGATGCAAAAAAAAATGCCAGGGTTTCTTTCCCTGACATTTTAAAATATAATTAACTAAACTAGAGCTTTATTCTCATTTCCACTTTGCTTATTCCTTCATTTGTCTGTTTAAGCTCTTTTGCCTGTTTTTTAATGATGATCTGGCTTTCAGAAACACCCAAATCTTTAAAATAATTACCCAGCAATTCAACCGGTGTTTGTGGTAAAGTAATATTAGCATTTATAACACCTTCAATTTCAATCTTTGCATTTGGAGTACGTACCAGGATGTCTGTAAGCTGGAGTACTATATTAAAATCTTCACTAGATAAAATTTTGTTCTCTTTATTAAAACCTACCATAAAAATGAACTGGTTATTTCTTGTTGCCGCAATTTCTTTTTCTGCAATTATTCCGGTTTGGGCAGCAGGTTCAGCAATTATGGTTTCATTAACAGCTACCGGGCAGCCATAATTCCCGTCAGTTCCTTTTTCAAGCGGGCACCTGTCTTCCTCATCATTAATACCATCCGCATCGCTGTCAGGCACCGGGCAACCTTCAAATCTTGCTACACCAGCTACACCCGGGCACTTATCTTCTACATCATATGTGCCATCATTATCAGCATCAAAAGTTGATAAATCAGCTTCCGTTGCTACCTGCGTGTTTATCTTGTCTGTATTTGATACTGCCGCCGCATAATCTATTACATTTGTATTAACTGATTCCTCCTGTGCGGTAAACGTTTCAGGAGCATCTATCTCCGCATCAGCAGGCATCGCTATATTTATAGATATATCAGCACGCTCAGTATTAATATTGGTCGATGCTATAGAAGCAGTAACCGGATTAACTTTTGCTAACTCATGAAAAGTTATATTCTTTTCATTAATATCTTCCGGGCTTATCTTCCTGGCACCTCTTACTATGGAATTTGAATTCGTAAAGTCAGGAGTAAAAGAGAAATCAGCATTTGCTAATCTGTCTTCGGTAATACTATTACTCACAAAAGAATGTCCCAGGCTTATGGTATCACTGTTTACCAGCGATTGGGCACTGTAATCATAGATAATTAGCGCGGAAAGAAGTACGGCATCTATCTTTCTCATAAAATGAACTTTTTTAGTTTACAAAGGGGGCGGATAACCCGGTTATTCTATTAACGTAAAAACACTTAGTAATATTGCGACAAACACTTAATATTTGTTCTGCTTTCCATATTTGTGTAGTGTTCATCACGATATAAAAACGGAAAAACACTTAGTGTTATTATTGCAAACACTTAATCCGGACATCACATTTCGACAAAGAGCTTTAAATATTGGATGATCAGTTGTAGTGATTCGGTAGAAGGTTTAAATTTCTATCCTGTGGAAAATCCTGAAAGCAAATACTGTTTATTCTGTAAAACCGGAAGATCAGAGGAGTGATTGGCAAAACAAAAATAGAAAGCAGGTTTGTAAAATGCAAGAGTGCTGTAATGATATTACCAGATGATAAGCCTTCCAATAATAATAAAATATCCCCGCAGGCAGCGGGGGATATTTTATTATTTCGTTTATGCGTGATAGTTAGTATGTAACCTTAAAGGCAACACGCCTGTTCTTTGCTCTTCCCGCTTCGGTATTATTATCAGCGATCGGATGCTCAGATCCAAAACCTGATGCTGTCATCCGCTCGTGAGATACACCTTTTTTAACTAGGTACATCTTGATAGCTAATGCACGCTTGCCTGATAATACCTGGTTGTGACGTATAGAACCGGTATTGTCTGTGTGACCTTCGATATCTAATTTTAATTCTGTATTGTTGAGCATGATGTCAGCAATTTTGTCAAGCGCCGGATATGAAGTTACTTTAATATTATCGCTGTTTACATCAAATAGTATATTCTTAGCAGCTTTGTTTATTTCATCAACCATGTTTTTCTCAATTACCGGGCATCCTTTATTGTCTTTAGTTCCTGGTTTAAAAGGGCATTTATCTTCATCGTCATTTATTCCATCTTTGTCTGTATCCGGTGCGGGACATCCATTATATTTAGGAAGACCTACTATACCCGGACAGCTATCTTCATCATCATTCACACCATCATTATCTGTATCAGGTGCCGGGCATCCATCGTATTTTGCAAGTCCGGCTATATCTGCACATTTATCCTGTTCATCCGGCACGCCATCTTTATCCTGGTCTGGTGCAGGGCATCCACCGTATTTGCTTAAGCCTGCCACTTCAGGGCATTTGTCTTCTTTATCAGGTATGCCATCGCTGTCTTTATCGGGGCAACCATTAGTAGCAGCTGTTCCATTTTCTCCTGAGCATTGGTCAACTTTATCAGGCACTCCGTCGCCGTCACTATCCTGTGCGGCAGCTTTTGTTTTTGCGGTTTTTGATTTTGTAAGCCAAACTACTGCTGTTGCTCCTATTGTTTGATGCTTAAATGAAGCGTCATAATCTGCTTTATAAAAATCAGCAAGCCCTTTGCTGTAGTTAATAGTAAATAGAATGCGGTCATTAAAATCCAATCCCGCCACAGCATTAATGCCGTAATCTATTTTATTGTATGTTTTTACCTGGTCGCCGTAGGCAAGCTTGTTATTATAAAACTGATGCTCACCGGAGGCATTATATATATCGTAAGAAGTTTTACTATTTAATAAGTATGAAGCATATCCGCCGGCTCCGATTATGAAATTTACTTTTTGAGTAATCGGAAGTTTATAAATAAGATTAACCGGTAATTCTATATAATTTGTTTTCCAGTTTGAAAGAATAGCAGATGTATCACTGTTAAAAGATTTGGTAGAATCATATGAGCGGGCAAATTTTCTGCCTTTGTTAGTATATTGCAAAGAAGGAAGAATAGCAAAATTTCCCTTTTTATCAATAGGAATTTCAGCAAAAATGCCTGCATGAAATCCGCTTAATGCCGAAAAATAGTTTTTGTAATTTTTGTCCCAACCTGTTAAACTGTTCTTTTCTGTAACGGAAGCCTGGTGGACACCACCTCCAATCCCAATTTTAATTTGAGCTTGTAATGAATTGAATACCAAAATATTGACACAGATAAAGAAGTATATCTTTTTCATACTACGGGTTAGTTTCAAAGGATAAATGATACTATTCAGGCAGATATAACGCTTAAAATATGGTAATATTATTGTGGCTCAGGGAGAAAGACCCTGAGGAGAAAGGTTGAAAGCGGGTGGGAGAGTAAAGAGGCTGAAATGAACGGGAACAGATGATTGTAATTAAAACGTTTTTTCTGAAAGCCGGGTGACAGCTCATTGCTTTCTGCTTCAGCCCGGCTTAATATCAGCCAGATACATTTGGTTTTTAATATTTATAGTGCGGTGCACCTGAAATTGCTATATCACTATGGTGCTACAAATGTTATTGCTATGCTTCAGTTGTTTAGCAGTTTGTATGAAAAGGAGAGCCTGAATAAATAAAAAATACCGTGGCAACTTTGAAAGAGAATCCTACTCCAGTTTAAAGACGGAAAGCTGATATCTGACGGCTGATTGCAAATCCATGTGCATAACTATTTTCCAAAAAAAGATATTCACGTTTCACGGGGAACATGTTAATAACTTACTCATTTATAGCTTTTTTAACAAAAAAATTATTAAAAAAAGGGATTAGTTTTCAGTTCCCAGGCGTTGGTTGTAAGTTGTGGGTTTACCTTTCCTTGCATTAACACGGAATATAACCCTTAGAACTAATAGCTGATAGCCGAAGACTGACAGCTTATATTTATATATTAAATACAATTCCCTGCGCCAGTGGAAGACCGGATGACCAGTTGATAGTATTGGTTTGCCGCCTCATATAATTTTTCCAGGCATCGCTTCCGCTTTCTCTTCCGCCACCGGTTTCTTTTTCGCCACCAAAAGCGCCACCAATCTCAGCACCGCTGGTTCCTATATTGATATTGGCTATTCCGCAGTCACTGCCCGCAGCAGAAAGAAACAGCTCAGCTTCTCTCAAATTTAATGTCATCATTGCCGAAGAAAGTCCCTGGGGCACATTGTTCTGAATAGCAATAGCTTCATTAAGGTTAGCATATTTAAGAATATAGAGAATGGGCGCAAAGGTTTCATGGCTGACGATGGGAATATCTGGTGTTACTTCGGCTACACATGGAATAACATAACACCCACTTTGATAATCATTACCTTCTAAAACACCGCCTTCAATTAAAAACCTGCCGCCTTGCTGTTTACATTGAGCAATAGCGTTCAAATATGCGGTAACAGCATCTTTGTCTATCAATGGACCAACGTGGTTTTCTTGTAATAACGGGTTGCCGATCTTTAATTGTTCATATGCTTTAACAAGCTTGTTTTTAAACTGGTTATATATTTTTTCATGGATGATCAATCTCCGGGTGGTTGTGCATCTTTGCCCTGCGGTGCCTACCGCGCCAAAAACGCTGGCTATAATGGCGATGTCAATATCTGCCTCTGAAGAAATTATGATGGCATTATTACCGCCAAGTTCCAGCAGGCTTTTACCAAGTCTTGAAGCAACTGCTGTTGCTACCGCTTTTCCCATGCTTGTTGAGCCGGTTGCAGATATTAATGGTATACGGGTATCGTAAGCCATCTTTTCGCCAATAAATTTATTGCCAATGATCAGGCAGCTAACTCCCTCCGGCACATTATTCTTCTTAAATACATCGGCTACAATATGCTGACAGGCAATTGCGCATAAAGGTGTTTTTTCAGAAGGTTTCCATATGCAGGCATTGCCACAAACCCAGGCTAACATAGCGTTCCAGCTCCATACGGCTACCGGAAAATTAAAGGCGGAAATGATACCAACTACGCCAAGCGGATGCCATTGTTCGTACATCCTGTGACCGGGTCTTTCGCTGTGCATTGATAATCCATACAGTTGCCTTGATAATCCTACCGCGAAATCGCATATATCAATCATTTCCTGTACTTCGCCCATGCCTTCCTGCAGGCTTTTACCCATTTCATACGAAACAAGATAACCTAATGCCTCTTTATGTTCACGCAACTTTTCACCAATCTGCCTTACAATTTCTCCGCGTTTAGGAGCAGTCCAGGTTCTCCATTCTGCAAACGCTTCATTTGCCTTTTTTACCACTGTTTCATAACCGGCATCATCTGCCAGGTATACGTTTGCTATTAATGCTCCGTCAACAGGCGAGTAAGATGGGATGATCTGCCCCGAAGATCCTATCCAATACTGCCCGGTAGAAATCCCCTGGTTTACAGAACTGATTTTAAGCTTTCCTATAAAATCCAGCATGTGGTATATTTTATTGCAATATACGTAAAGGCGGTGAGCAGGTAGCTTTGAGATATGATTGTTCACAAGACACGCACTCTCAAAAGTTGATATTTTGTGTGGCAACCTATAGCTGATAACTAACTGCTGACTGCATCTTTTTGCGGCGGTTACGGATTATAATATTCCGAGGTAATTGCCATATGATAATATAACGTAGTATCAATGGCGTACAACTTACCATAATACTTTATAGTAAAGTATATCTTATATTATTGATTGATATCATTATCTTATGTTATTAAACGTTTAATCCTGCAAATTTTACGATGAATAATTATGTGGTTACATAATTTTTTTCAACTTTTGTCTTGTCAAAGATTCCAACCCTAAAAATGATAAACCTGCAAAACAGGTTTTTTCTTTTTATAGCTCTTTGCTCCCTCCAAATCGCTCTGAACAACCCCATAGATTTTAATCAGGTTCCAACCTTCTATGAAACCGCGTATTGTTAACTTGATTAAATCAACAAAAATGAAAAGTTTTTTACGTACCCGGTTTTGTTCTTTGAGTGTTATCTTTTTTTTATTAAGCACATTATCTGTTAAAGCAGGCGATGATGTTGTTCGTCCACACCAGTTTGATCTTGCTAAAATGGTTAGAGCATCTGTAAACTTCCTGGGTGGAAATGCAGGTAAAGCTGAAGCATTGCTTGAAAAATTGAAGAACAGGCAAACAGACAGGATTTGCGTTTGTGAAATAATGGAACTGCAAAATGCTAATGCCCAATTTTCTAATGTAGCTGTTCTGGCAGAAAAAACAAATAATGGTGATATGGGCAAGGGATATAAAGTAGCAGAAAGACAAATTACACAGGAAAAAAAGCAAATGAAAGCTCAGTTTTTTGATGCCATAAAAGTAAATGCGAGAATAGCGGTAGCTACTGATTGCCTTAGCTTATATGTTAAGTTAAGACAGGAAACTACAGGTCTTACATTATATGACATACTTGATGCAGATGTGAGGTCTGAAGTAAAGTAAGCATCAATATTGTTCGCTGTCATTAGGAAAATCACTGTTCTTTACATCTGAAACATATTGCTGAACAGCCCCGTTTATAGACTCGTGCAGGTTTAGATACTGACGCAGAAAACGAGGTTTGAATTCAGTTGTAATACCCAACATATCATGCATTACCAGTACCTGCCCGTCGCAGCCGTTGCCTGCGCCAATACCAATAGTAGGAATATGCAAACTTTCGGTTACCCTTTTGGCCAAAGCAGCTGGAATTTTTTCGAGCACGATAGCAAAGCACCCGGCTTCTTCAAGGAGCCTGGCATCTCTTTCGAGCTTTTCGGCTTCCGCTTCTTCTTTAGCACGAACTGTATAGGTGCCGAATTTATAAATAGATTGTGGGGTTAACCCGAGATGTCCCATTACGGGAACGCCGGCGGAAAGAATTCTTTTGATTGATTCAAGAACTTCTTCGCCACCTTCTAATTTAATAGCATGAGCGCCGGTTTCTTTCATGATCCTTATAGTGGAGCTGAGCGCTTCTTTAGAATTGCCCTGGTAAGTACCAAATGGTAAATCAACTACAACAAGAGACCTGCTGACACCTCTAACCACCGAAGAAGCATGATAGATCATTTGATCTAAGGTAATTGGCAGGGTTGTTTCATGTCCTGCCATTACATTGCTTGCTGAATCACCCACCAGCAAAACATCCACGCCGGCATTGTCAAAAAGCTTTGCAAAAGAATAATCATAAGCGGTAAGCATGGCAATCTTCTCGCCGTTTGCTTTCATTTTATGCAGGGTATTGGTAGTGATCCGTTTAACCTCTTTATTAACACTCATTAAAATGGTTTGTTTTGAATAAGAAATGGATAAACGTGTCAATATTATAAAATATATTTCAATGTAGCCCGAAATACAGGGATTTCGCTTTTAAAAGATATTTTAATCTCATAAGACAAATACCTGTTATATTAAACGATTAAAGAAGGTTTATGAACACTCTCCTCCGTCATTTCGATCCTGCTCTCTTGAAGATTGAATTAAAAGTATTTCGCGGCGGGAGAGAAATCTCTTGATCTATAGTATAAAAGTTGAGCATTCACGCCAAAGCCCGGCAGATATCTCACTCGCATAAAAGCGATTATATTACAATTCCCGTGTTGCTCGTCCGTATGACGATGCCCTCAGCAATTTCATGTAGCCGCTGCAATGGGGATTATTGAGGATTTTTAAAAGTGAAATCCCTGGCATATGCCGGGTAGAAAAATGAAATGCTCACGTTTCACAATTTCACGTTTCATGAATATGCCGCCGGCATTGACCCTGGCAGGTTATACAATGGTTTTCCGCATCAGGTAGTTATATGTTTCAATTTGTGAGCGTATTTTTTTTCCTTTGGTTCTTATATAACTATTGGTAAGCTTATTGTCAAGTATACGCGCCTTTACATTATCATTAAGCTGTATATTCAAAATGTCCTTTAGCTCAGCAATTATTTTGGGGTCTTTTATTTGTACCGCCGCTTCCACCCTGTGATCTAGATTTCTTACCATCCAGTCAGCCGAAGATATATATACTTTTTCTTTTCCTTCATTATGAAAGATCATCACCCTGGCATGTTCAAGATATTCGTCTATTATACTTACAGCGATTACTTCTTTTTTAAATTTTTTATTTTCAGTTAACATACAGCAAATGCCGCGTATTATCATTTTTATTTCTACACCTGCTGTAGCAGCTTCATATAATTTGAAAATGAGCTGTTCATCAGATAAGGAATTCATTTTAATAGTAATGGCTGCCGGCTTTTTGTGTTTTGCATTTTTTATTTCATTATTAATAAGAGAAATAATTTGCCTGCGCATAGACTCGGGGCTGACGAGCAGGGTTTTACATTCTTTTAAATAATGATAACCCATTCTCGGCTGCTGCAGGTAATTAAATATCCGGTTAATGTCAGCCATTATATCCTTATCAGCCGTCAGCAGGCAGTGATCGCCATAAAGTCTTGCTGTTTTTCCATTAAAATTACCGGTGCTTACAAAGCCGTATTGAATGATCTTGCTTCCCTGCTTTCTTTTTATTATACAAACCTTGGCATGTACTTTCATATCCGGCACTCCTAACAATACTTTTACACCTTCTTCTTCCAGCCTTTCTTTCCATTCAAGATTGGCTTCTTCATCAAAGCGGGCACGCAGCTCAAGCATTACTGTTACTTTTTTGCCATTTCGTTTAGCATTTATCAATGCGTTAATGATTTTTGAAGCCGGTGCAAGCCTGTATGCGGTGATCTTTATTTCAAACACATGTGGATCCATTGCTGCCTCGCGCAATAAATTAATGAGTGAACTGAAAGACTGATAGGGGAAGTGAAGCATAATATCTTTCTTAAGCACGATATCCGTTACCCGTTGCACATTTCCCAGCGTGGCATGCGGTATAGGTTTTCTCCGTTGGCTTTTTTCAGAAAATACAGATGAAGGAAAGTCCATAAAATGCCGGAAGTTATGAATACGCCCTCCCGGAATAATGGCATCTTTTTGCGTAAGATGAAAACGATGGACAAGATATTTAAGCAGCCCGGCATCTATCTCCCTGTCGTATAAAAAACGCACCGGCTTACCCTTTTTCCTGCTTTTTAATCCTTTTTCAATTTTCTGAGTATATGTCACATCCAGATCTGTATCAATATCAAACTCCGCATCGCGGGTAACTTTAATTACATATCCTTCATATTTATCATAACCCAAAAATGAAAATATCTGAGGTAAAGAAAATCTTATTACATCTTCCAGCAACATAATATAATGTTCACCCGGCTTGGAGGGCAATAAAACAAACCGTGACATAAGGCGGGTTGGCACTTCTATCAGAGCATACTTCTTTTTTAAAGATGCGTTTTTGCTGCTCATTACTACTGCCAGGAAAATGGCTTTTTCACGCATGTACGGAAGATCGTGAATATCCTCGATCATCAGCGGAATGGTAGCGGGTGAAACTTCTTCTTCAAAGAAATCGCGAACATATTTTTTTTGCTCGTTGTTTAATTGTTTTTCGGTAACAAGAAATATGTTTTGCTTTTTCAGTTCATTAAATATGTTTTTCCAGATGCGGTCAAATTCGTTTTGTTGTTCAAGCACAATATCCTGTATATTATCAAGGATCTTTTGCGGTTGCTGCTCCAGGTGCATGCGCAGCTTTTTGCCGGCGCCAAGCATGCGCTTCAATGCGGCTACACGTACCCTGAAAAATTCATCGAGGTTATTAGAAAATATTCCAAGGAATTTAATGCGCTCTTTTAATGGTACGGTGGGATCTGCGGCTTCCTGCAGTACTCTTCCATTAAATGCTAACCAGCTTATATCACGAACAATTGTTTTTCTCTTAGCTACCGGCATATATTATTGTAAAATCAAACTAACGATGTGATTGGTAAAAAAGAGAGATGTGATACAGGAGATGTGAATGATCTTTACCTTACACCTTACACCATTTACTCTTTACCTTTCATAAGTAAATATAGCCACGAAAGAGATAGCTCAATGTTAAGTTTTCTATAGTATTATAATTGCTGTATTTTTTTTATAAGGGCAGTAGTAGAGTACCCGTTTACAAAAGGAACAATTTTTACTTCGCCGCCGTTTTTAATAACTTCTTCTGAACCAACAATTTTATCTATGCTATAATCGCCACCTTTAAGCAGCACATCGGGTTCTAAAAGATTGATGAGATTAAGCGGCGTATCTTCTTCAAATAAAACTACAGCGTCTATTATAGTAAGTGATGCGAGCATTAATGCACGGAAAGATTCATCATTAACAGGGCGGTCTTCACCTTTCAGCCTTTTTACGGAAGCATCTGAATTTACACCTACCACTAAAACATCTCCTGACTCTGCAGCCTGGGAAAGTATGGCAATATGCCCCTGGTGAAGTATATCAAAGCAACCGTTGGTAAAAACGATTTTTTTATTGAGCAGTTTCCATCGTTTTGCCTGGTGCTTAGCTGCATCAGGTGTTAATATTTTGTTTTTTATCAGCTCGGGATATTTCATGTTTATTCCGGTTTACTAATGGCAGCAAAATTAAGCATATTAATCCTCCGAATATAGCGATGCCGGTTTGCGCCAGCCATAATATCCATCCAAAACCCAATGCAGGGCCTTTTGCTATTCCATATAATGGTAATAATTCCTGTATAAAATACTGGTAGGCGCCAATACCGCCGGGTGTGGCTATCATTGCCACGCTTCCTAAACTTATAATAGAAAAACAGGCGCCTATATCAAGGTGCTTTACCTCCTGCATAGTGTAAAACCCGGCTTTTACACTTAATATATATAGTACCCATATCAATATAGACTGGGCAATAAAAAGCCATTTGTTTTTGAGACGGGCTATACTTGTTATACCTGCCCAAATGCCTTTAAGTACAGAAGATATTTTTTTTACAGCAGGCGATGAAGCGTTTCTTTTCAATATCCAGGCAAACAGCAAAACCAGCGTGCCTGAAACCAGGAGAATCAATGCAATTTTGAACAATTTTAAATTGCCTTCAGCATCATATAATATTATAGAAAGTTTTGCGGAGGTGTAACCGCTAATAATATCAAATTGAGTAATGATCGTTATTGCAAATACAATTAAAAGACACAAGGCATCTACTATCCGTTCTGTTACCATTGTGCCGATCAGTTTATCCGCAGGAATTTTTTCATACCTGGCCAGCATTGTGCATTTCATCACCTCCCCGAGCCTGGGCACCATCATGTTAAAAAAATACCCAAGCATTGTTGCAAAAAATGTGTTTATTGAAGAAGGAACATAGCCAAGCGGTTGAATAAGTATCTTCCACCTTAAGGCACGTGTGTAATGTGCCAGCAGCAATATTAACATAGGCAGTACTACAAGCAGGTAATTGGCGCCTTTCAGAGAGATGACCAACTGTTGCCTGTTTTCAGGTGAGAGGCTTCGTGCGCTTAACCACAATAAAAATACCCCAAGCCCCAAAAAGAAAATATACTGGAGTGCATTGAGCAGTTTTTTTCTTGTCATATCTGCGCGCCGGGCATTTTATAACCGGTTGTTATCCTTAGGAAATATGATGCGTGGTTTAAAACTTTTGGCTTCTTCAAAATCCATTGTGGCATAAGAGATAATAATAACAGTATCACCAACAGCTCCCTGCCGTGCGGCAGGCCCGTTCAGGCAGCAAACACCTGATCCTCTTCTTCCTTTTATCAGGTATGTTTCAATGCGTGAACCATTGTTTACATTTACGATCTGAACTTTTTCATTCTCAATAAGGTTAGCAGCATCCATCAGGTCTTCATCTAACGTAAGGCTGCCTACATAATTCAGGTTTGCTTCTGTTATAACTGCCCTGTGAATCTTTGATTTAAGTATTTCAATTTCCATAAGGCGCAAAATTAAGTGGTATAATCATATTATCAATCAACCTTACTTCACCCATATATGCAGCTATTAACACTACTACCTGGTTTTGATTTTGTACAGTATCCAAAAGCTCAAGGGTATCTGCATCGGCAATTTCAATATAATCGGGCACAAGGTTGTGACCAGCCAGCATTTCACCGGCGTTTTTTTTCAGTTCAGCCCATGAATTTTTTATATTATCTTTTAAATATATCAGGGTTTTAAATATACCAGTTGCATTTGCCCGCTGTTCTTTTGTTAGCCGCATATTCCTGCTGCTCATGGCCAGGCCATCCTGCTCTCTTAATGTCGGGCAAATAACAATCTCAGCTTTTGAACCGGTTATTGATAACAGCTTTTTAATAACCATGCATTGCTGGTAATCTTTCTGCCCCAGGTAAAGCTTACGGGGTTGTACCACGTTCATCAGCCGGCTTACTACCTGGCATACACCCTGGAAATGGCCGGGTATTTTCCGTCTAACACCGTTTCAAGGTAACCCAGGTCGTATTGTTCATTGGCTGGCAAACCATCCGGGTACAACTCATTTACTTCAGGCAGGTACAGTATGTCGCAACCTGCTTTCTCCAGCATATAGATATCTTTTTCAATCGTTCTGGGGTAAAGCTTAAAATCTTTGGGATCATTAAACTGAGTCGGGTTAACAAATATGCTGGCTGCCGTAATACCGCTGTTGCTTTCAGCCGCTTTAATCAGGGATACATGTCCTTCGTGCAAAGCCCCCATTGTAGGTACAAAACCTATAGAAAGTCCCTGTTTTTCCTGTGTTTTTAAGTATTTACGGAGATCGCCGGATTTTTTGAAAATAAACATAATATCATCAAAAGAGTGTAATTAGTATGGGTAGGGCAGAGGTAAGCTAAAAAATCGTACCTTTGCGCACCTTATACATTTCCTTAATATTAACTTAACAAAAAACGGAAAATGTCTACAAAGAAACGAATTCTATTTATTGCTAACGAAATGTCTCCCTACCTTGAACTTACAGAGTTCTGTGAAACAGTAAATAAGCTGGCGATAAAATCAAACGATAATGGATTTGAAGTTCGTTGCATTATGCCGCGTTTTGGTGTAATTAATGAAAGAAGGCACAGGTTGCATGAGGTTGTCAGACTTTCCGGTATTAATGTAACTGTAGACAATGAAGATTTTCCCCTGCAAATTAAGGTGGCATCCTTACCCAATGCCAGGTTACAGATATACTTTCTTGAAAACGAAGATCTCTTTAAACGAAAATTTGTTTTTACAGATGAAAATGAAAAATGGTTTGCCGATAACTGGCTGCGCACCATTTTTTATTGCAAAGGCGCCCTTGAAACAGTAAAGAAATTCGGTTGGCCTCCCGATATTATTCATTGCAGCGGCTGGATGACAGGTTTAATACCTATGTATTTAAAAACCGCTTATAAAAAAGAACCGGTTTTCAGTAACAGCAAAGTGATTTTTACTATAGGACAAAACACTTTTAAAGAAAAAATAGGTCCTGATTTTGTGAAGAAGGCTGCGATACATGCATCCATCAGGGAAAAGGAACTTGAGCCATTTAAGGATAATAACAATACCGCTATGTTCAGAGGCGGTGCAACGTTTGCCGATGCCATAACATTTGGCGCAGCAAAGGTTGAAAAAAAATTACTGGAGGAGTTTGGTAAAGTAAAAGGCAAGAAAGTATTGCCTTTTAAGGAAGATTCAGATTTAACAGACTATTTACAATTGTATAACGACCTTGCACAGAAGTAATTAATTAGGTAAACGAATTTTCGTTATCGTAATTGATGCTGTAGATACATTATAACGCTCTATTAAACTATATACGTGAAGTCGAAATTTCTGCTGTTAGCGACAGGAGTTCTTCTGTCTGGATTTATATATACAGGTTGCACTAAAATTACCCCTACCGATATAGGCACTGATCTTTTACCAATTGTTGATAACGTTAATACTTTTGATACTACCCTGCGGGTATATGCGGATAATTATTTATTCAATGATTCGTCGAGGCTGAATCCCTTTAGTAATAATGTGTTGGGAATTATTGAAAATGACCCTGAATTTGGCAAAACAGAAGCGCAGATCTATTTATCTGTTGTGCCGGCTTCAGCAGCAGCTAATCCCTTTACATCTGTTGATAGTATAGTTGGAATGGATTCCGTTGTGCTCGGTTTGGCGTATGCAGGCTTGTATGCCGATAGTAATGCCATTCAAAAAATTAACGTATATGAAATAGCAGATACTTCATTTAAAGATACGCTTGGGTATTTGATACAGCATCCTGAGTTTAATACAACAGGCACTGAATTAGGCAGCAGCACTGTTAGTTTTTTGACACTCAACGATCCTAAAACCATTGTTGTAAAAGGCGATACTACCATTATTGAAAATCAAATGCGCATCAAGCTTGATCCGGCTTTGGGCTTGCGTTTTGCCGGTTATGATACTACGGTTTATCCTACAGCTTCAAACAGAGACTCGGCATTTCAGAAGGCTTTTAACGGGCTTGCATTAAAAGTTGATGCATCGTCCCCGGCAAAAACCGCATTGGCTTATTTTGATCTGGGCAGTGAAAATACAAAGCTTACTTTTTATTACAGGAGATACAAAAACGGCGTTGTCGATACTGTTTCAACAGAATTTATTTTATATGCATCCAGCACTATAAGAGCTCGTGCAGCTAACCTTATAAAAAGAACACCTTCAGGCGGTTATGCAGGCCTTTCTGCAACTACAGGCGTAACAGATGCGGAAAAAGTATATATTCAATCAACCCCCGGGTCGTATGCTATATTACGTATACCCGGCCTCACAGGTATGTCTAACCGTATTGTTCACCGGGCAGAACTGTCTTTTGAGCCTGCAGATTCACCTCCGGATAATCTTATTTATTCAAGTCCTGATTATCTCTTTTTGGATATGATTGACAGTGCTAATAACAGGTTCCTCACTATTGGCAGCGATTTTATTTATTCCTCAACCTCGGGGTATGATTATCAAACCTTTGGTGGTTATTTGAAAGATAACCGTTACTTTTTTAATGTAACCAGGCATGTACAGGAAATAGCTACCCTGCAAACAACAAATTATCCGTTACGCTTATATGCACCAAGAACTGCCTTAGCATATTATGTTTATCCCAGGGAGGCAGGAGGTATTATTGACAAGGTTCAAACCGGTTTTCTCATCAATTCAAAGATCGCGAAAGGCAGGGCTGTTATTGGCGGCGGCTCCGGCACTAACCATAAAATGGTGCTGCGGATAATTTATTCCAAAATTTAAGAAGTCTACCATTATCTTTGCGCCATTTTAAGGCAGACTGATACATAGTCTGCTTAACATTAACCTTTTAAAATTTGTTTTCAATATGCCTTATTTGTTTACTTCCGAAAGCGTATCTGAAGGGCATCCGGATAAAGTAGCCGACCAGATATCCGATGCTATAATTGATAACTTTCTTGCTTTTGATCCTAACAGTAAAGTTGCGTGTGAAACACTGGTTACAACAGGCCAGGTTGTATTGGCAGGTGAAGTAAAATCTAAAGCATATCTCGATGTACAGGAAATTGCCCGTGGGGTGATCAGGAAAATAGGGTATACCAAAAGTGAGTATATGTTTGAAGCACATTCCTGTGGTGTGCTGTCTGCCATTCACGAGCAATCTGCTGATATTAACCAGGGTGTTGACAAAAAAAATAAAGAAGACCAGGGTGCAGGCGATCAGGGTATGATGTTTGGTTATGCCACAGATGAAACCAATGATTATATGCCGCTGGCTTTGGATCTGGCACATAAAATATTGATTGAATTATCTGCGCTGAGAAGAGAGAATAAACAAATAAAGTATTTAAGACCTGATGCTAAAAGCCAGGTAACACTTGAATATGATGATAATAATAAACCGGTAAGGATCGACGCGATAGTAGTATCTACACAGCATGATGATTTTGACACAGAGGCTAAGATGCTGGAGAAAATAAAAAAGGATATCATCAATATTCTTATTCCCCGAGTAAAAGAAAAGTATAAGAAATACGCAAAGCTGTTTAACAAGGATATTAAATATCACATTAACCCTACCGGAAAATTTGTGATTGGTGGCCCGCATGGCGATACCGGTTTAACAGGTAGAAAGATCATTGTAGATACTTATGGCGGTAAAGGTGCCCATGGGGGCGGTGCTTTCAGTGGTAAAGATCCTTCTAAGGTTGACCGTTCGGCAGCTTATGCAACAAGGCATATAGCTAAAAATCTTGTAGCCGCCGGTGTTGCAAAAGAAGTGTTGGTACAGGTATCTTATGCTATTGGCGTTGCAAAGCCAACAAGCATTAATGTAAAAACCTTCGGCACATCAAATGTTGCTTTAACAGATGGAGAAATAGGGAAGGTTGTAGAAGAAATATTTGATATGCGTCCTTATTTTATTGAAAAAAGGTTAAAGCTCCGCAATCCCATTTATGGCGAAACAGCAGCTTACGGACATATGGGCCGTAAGCCGGAAACAGTAACAAAAACTTTCACTTCGCCAGACGGCAAAACAAAAAAGGTAAAAGTTGAATTATTTACCTGGGAAAAGCTGGATAAAGTGAAGGAAGTGAAGAAAGCATTTGGCTTAAAGTAATTTTTTTAAATTTATTTTAATAATCCCGCAGCTAAAGCCTACGGGATTATTTTTGCAATATGGAAGAACAAAACAATCCCTGGAAGATTTTGGATGAACGTAACGTCTATGATAATCCGTGGATTAATTTGAAAGAATATAATGTTATTAATCCATCAGGAGGAAAAGGTATATACGGTAAGGTATTTTTTAAGAACAGGGCCGTTGGCATCGTGCCATTGGACGAAGCATATAATACATGGCTTGTAGGACAATACCGTTTTCCCGTAAACAAATACAGTTGGGAAATTCCTGAAGGCGGAGGCGAGCTAAATGTTGATCCTTTACTATCAGCCCGGCGGGAATTGCTGGAAGAAACAGGGTTAAAAGCAGAACGGTGGGATAAAATATTAGAAATAGACCTGTCAAATTCCGTTACTGATGAAAAGGCTACAGTATATGTGGCAAGAACATTATCTCAGCACGCGCCGCAGCCGGAAGAGACAGAACAGCTTACCATAAAAAAAATACCTTTTGCACAGGTTTTTGAAATGGCAGTGAATGGTGAAATAACAGACGCGATTTCTGTTGCTGCAATTTTAAAATTGAATTATCTTCTCGATAAAAAACTGATATAGTTTTTGAAAAAATCTTCATTAATAATAGGGCGGCAACCATTGATAGAAGCGCTGCAGGGCGGGCGTGCTATTGATAAGATTTTTATGTTCAAAAATATTACCGGTGACAATGTGCAGGAGATTAAGCAACTGGCAAGAACAAATAATGTTCCCATTCAGATGGTGCCGGTTGAAAAGCTAAACAGTTTTACCAAAGCCAATCACCAGGGTGTTGTTGCCATTGCGGCGCTTATTTCGTATACACACCTGCAGCAGGTTATTGATTTTGCTGTGAGCAAAGGAGAGGCGCCTTTGTTTATTATGTTAGACGGCGTAACCGATGTCCGGAATATCGGCGCTATAGCCAGAACCGCAGTATGCTGCGGGGCTCACGGAATAATTATTCCCGATAAAGGAGTAGGCGCATTGAATGAAGAAACGATGAAGTCTTCTGCCGGCGCACTGGAGTATATGTATATATCAAGAGTAAACAGCCTTGCACATGCGGTTGATACGCTTCATTTAAATGGTATAAGCGTATTTACCGCTGAGATGAATGCAGCTCAAAAAGTGTTTGATACTGATTTTACACAACCCTGCTGCGTTATAATGGGTAATGAAGAAAAAGGAGTGCAGCATTTTTTAAGCAAATCTGCCGATCAGAAATTTACTATTCCTATTGCCGGCAATTTTGACTCCTTTAATGTTTCCGTAGCCGCTGGTATAATTTTGTATGAGGCGATGAAGCAAAGGCTTTCTTCCTGATTTTCCAACAGTTCGTTTAATACAAAACAGGCTAAAGTGTTTTTGCTTATTGTAATATAAGTATTTTACATTACAACGCCTACCTATTATGTACAATTTATTCAAATGCACAATAATTCTCTTAAATTATTTTGATCTTATTTCTTTTTTTTCAACTTTCGTACAACGATTTGGAAAACACCGGTCGTTCAACACTGCATGAGATATTTTTTAACTGTTGTATTCACCCTGCACTTACTGCTATTACACGCACAAGAGCGTAATACTGACTCAGTTATAAACATACCCGGCAAATACACCAGCAGCGTTTACAATAAAATCAATTCCCTCGACAGGCAGCTCACTAAACAAACCAATAAGTATTTAAACACTCTCTCCAAACAGGAAAAAAAATTAAAAAAACAAATCGCTGCAATTGATTCATCAAAGGCCGCTGAAATATTCGGTGATGTTAAAGAAAGGTATGAATCCCTCTCTCAAAAGCTCAATGGCGCCACCGGCAAATTTGATAAGCTTACTTCCGGTGAATATATGGCAGGGCTTGATTCGCTGCAGGGCTCACTTGCCTTTTTAAAAGATGCGGTAAATATTGTTTCCAAAACAAAGGATATAAGGCAGAAGCTTGGCAGCTCCCTTAACCAGGCAAACCAGTTGCAAAGCAAATTAAAAGAAGCAGGCGATATTCAAAGCTGTCTTCAGGAGCGGCAGCAACAGCTACAACAACTGCTTGGCTCTTATACCAACCTGCCACAAAGTGTAAGTAAATGCTTTGGCAAATACCAGCAGGATGTGTATTACTACAGTCAGCAGGTTAAGGAGTATAAAGAGATACTGAACGACCCGGATAAGCTGGTACGGAAAATACTTTCTACCCTGCAAACTATGCCAGCTTTCTCAAAGTTTTTCAGTAAGTACAGTATGCTGGCATCACTATTCCCTGCCCAGGATAACTACGGCACCACGCAAGCATTATCCGGCTTACAGACAAGAGCAGATGTGCAACAGGTATTGCAACAGCAATTAGCCATACCTGCCACCAATGGAGCGAATGCCAATCCCTCCCAATACCTGCAACAGCAGATGCAGCAGGCACATGGTGAGCTGAGCAAGCTGAAAGACAAGCTGCAACAATTAGGTATTAATGGCGGTGGCAGCAGTGATATGGTGATGCCTGACTTTAAGCCCAACCAGCAAAAGACAAAATCATTTTTGAAGCGGATAGAGCTTGGAACAAACTTTCAAACCCAAAGAGCAACCAATTACTTTCCTGTTACAACAGATGTTGCATTAACAGCAGGCTATAAGCTGACAGATAAAAGCATTATAGGTATAGGACTAAGCGGCAAAATAGGCTGGGGTAAAGACTGGAAGCAGGTAAGGCTTACGGCAGAAGGTATAGGGTTTAGAACCTATACCGAATGGAAAGCGCCAGACCTGTTTAAAACCGGCAGCCGGTTTATGGCAAGCCTGTGGTTTACCGCCGGTGCAGAAATGACTTACACAAGAACCGTTGAAAGTCTTGCAGTATTTAAGAACTACAGCAACTGGACAAAGAGTGCGCTTGCAGGGCTTACAAAAAAATACAGCATGAACTCGCCCTTGAAGAAGGGAAAGAAGGTGGAGGGAAGCATGCAGGTGCTGTATGATTTTTTACATAATAAACATGTGCCTCCTACGCCGGCAATTGTGTGGAGAGTGGGGTGGGGGTTGTAATCTAAAATAATATTCATTTAAAAAAATAAAGGACAGTGAGTAAACTTATTGTTTCAGTAGTTCGAAGATTCATTATTTGTATCCTCATGCACTTGTGTATAGTTACCTTAGTAGAATCACAGCAAAAACCACCTGCTTTAAACTTTCCAACATCTCCCGAAGCGGCTTTGATAGGGAAATTCGGAGATATACCGGTGAGTAATTATACGGGAACGACAGATATCAGTGTTCCCCTCTATTCCATCAATGTTGGCAATGCTAATATCCCTATCACCCTTAGATATCATAATTCGGGGATTAAGGTAGAGGAACAGGCAACCTGGGTCGGACTTGGTTGGGATTTATCGCCAGCAGGAACAATAATTCAAGAAGTGAGGGGTAAACGAGACTATGTAGACAACAATTTAGCATCAACAGGAAGCACGGCATATACCAATTTTAAGCAAAGATTAAGCAATTTGGGTGTATTAGGCCAGTACAAAGTACTTAATCAATTAGGATTTGCATTTTACAATTGGCAATGTCCTACGAATTGTATGAATGGTATCTGCTTAGTTCCATACACTTTTCCTCCAAGCGCTCCGTCAAATAGTGATGACGCCGGAATTATAGGAAACCTTCAGTTAGGAAATGGAGATCCGGATATATACCATTTTCAGTTCGGTGGGGTTTCAGGCAGCTTTTATATAAATCCTGAGACCAAACAAGTGGTAATAATTAATAAAACACAGGAAATTTTCTTCGAATTCAACTCGGAAACGTCCATTCAGGCAACTACAATCGATGGCACCAGATATGTTTTTGGAGCGATAGAAGCTATCTATGACTATGGTTATATGAATCCGTATATGAGTGAAACTTCCGGGCGAACGTATAAACTCACTTCAATTTATTACATAAATGGTACAGATGTACAATTTGAATACTCAAATGCAGTTCAATTAGGTTATGAATTCTCTGAAAGTTCAGTAGTTCATACAGTTGCTTTTGATGCTCCGGTATATGAAGGTGTTCGTCATCAGCAAACTAAAGCGGATGTAAAAATTTTAAAAAAAATTACAACTGCTAACGCAATTATTGAATTTAACCTTACAGATAGACAGGATGTGCTGACAGATGGAAGCACGCCATTAAAAAAACTTAGCTCTATAGATATCATTTCCAGGGCGACAACCAAAAAAGTAAAATCTTTTGAATTTTATTACAGCTATTTTCCTTATAACGATATTGGAAAGCCTGCTTCGTCAATAGTAACGTTAACAACTCCAGCCTATGATGCATTAGGTAAGAGACTAAAATTGGACTCATTAAAAGAGGTTGGATATGATGAAAGCAGTCTTCCTGTCCGTACTATGCCTCCGTTTCGTTTTGAGTATAATACTTCCGTAACAATGGCGGCAAGAATTTCCTTTGCAAAAGATATGTGGGGTTATTACAATGGCGCTCCCAACGCTAATCTCCTTCCGGATCTTCGATATTTTGACTATCCTTATATCTACAAATCCCAAACCAACAACGTCCTTTTTGCTTATAATTATCCTCTTGCAAACCGGTATGCGGACAATGCAAAAGCCGGAGCTTATCTTTTAAATAAAATAACATATCCAACTGGCGGATATACAGAATTCGGCTACGAGCCTAATACTTTTATAAACAAATTTATTCCGAATCAATCTTCTCCGGTTTTTAAAAGCTACGATGCAATAGATAATTCTATAGTGCCCGCAAGTCAGAATAATGTTCAGTTTAAATTAAGTAAAAGAGTTACTGTACACTTTGAAAATGCTATACTTAATGGAAAAGGGAACTATAACGGAGTAACTCCTTTAACCTATGCACAGATGGGAGGTTGTTACATTAGATTTCAGAAATTCAAATTTGTTAATGGATCCCCACAAATTACAATAATCAAACAGTGGGATTTGAGTACCGTATTAAATGCTGATTTTATTGCCGATGGTGGTAAAAGGTGGGTTGAGGATATCAGTGTTGCCTTCGATCCAGACCCCAATCCATATTTAAATTACCAGGTAGTCACATATTTTCCTGATAACCTAAATAACTCCCTGTTTGCAAGTACTGCCGGGGTTAGTTCCCACGTAACTTTTTACGATGATACAGGTGTTGATATTACTGAAAGTGTACAATGTGGTATGCGCATCAGGGAAATCAGGAGTTTTCAGCAGACCGGGACACTGGCGCAAAGAAAAAAATATACATATTCTGATGGTAAATTGTTAAATGATTTTGTTCCATTAATAGCAAAACAAACATGGAGTTTTATGTGTACCAATTCTCGCAGCAATTGCCCATGTCCTAGCTTCCTCGAAACTCCATCAGGCTATTATGAAGTTTCAATTAATTCAAGATTTATTAAACAGGCCGGCAATCCAATCGGATATGGAAAGGTAGATGTAAAAGAAATGAATGAAAGCTCATCAGAAAATAATGGTACGACCTCTTATGAGTATGAGAATATTACAAATTCAACATCTGCTTTGTTTGAGCAGCCGGTAGTTAATTTAAAAAATGGATTTATTACAAAAGAGAAAGTTTTTGACAATACAGGGATACTGCTGAGTGAAAAATCTTATACTTATTCAAATCTGTTCTCTGCTATAAATTACTACTATGGATTAAAAATTATCACAAATTTTCGGGGGAATATAGATCCATATGAATCTGCAGGTGGTACGCTAGAAACAAGAAGTAAATATTCATATTATGCAACACCTATTCTTGCTGAATTTAATAAGCTTTCTTCTTTAACGACAAAATATTATTCTACAACTGGTACGGCAACCGAAAGTGAAACATATACATATAATTCTGAGGGAAGCAACAAGACAACGACAAAAACAAATAGTAAAGGAGAGACTCTTATTTCCAACTATTATTACCCCCTGGATTTAAAAATAAATTCCTATGTAGATAATTATATGATTAATGCTCACAATACAGGTTCCCCCGTTGTTGCGGAAAGGTATAATGGAGTGAAATTAACTACAAAACAAAGGATTGTATTTGGGTCGGTGAATGATGCCCCAACATTATTGCCCCAGTTTATTTATGATCAAAATGGATCAAATGCAGAAGAAAAATCAATTACAATTGATAAATATGATGATAAGGGGAATATTCTACAATATACCTCCAGAAATGGTATACCTGTTTCAATAGTTTGGAACACCGATAAGACTTTGCCAACAGCAAAAATAGAAAATGCTACATATGCAAGTTTATTGGCACTGCCGTCAGGATTAAATTCAGATTTTAGGTCGGCTTTGCCGAATGCGATGGTGACAACTTATACATATGCACCACTGGTTGGAGTATCCAGTATTACCGACCCGGCCGGCAGAACCATTACATACTTATATGATAGTTTTGGAAGACTTAAAGCCATAAAAGACAAAGATGGTAACGTGATCAAAACCATGGACTACCAGTACCAAAAACCTTATAACCAATAAAGCTGACTGTGATGCATACACGCTATATATACAATTTACTCAGCAGGATTGCAATCGTGCTGTTACCGGTATTGCCGGTGGTTGCTTTTTCCCAAACACCCAACCCCATACCCTCTGCCTATCCCGGCAGCACCACGGTAAACTATATCCGCACCTGGGACGCCCGTGCCCCTGAGCAGAACGCCACCACGCTCACCACCAGGCCACTGCGCGATGTACAGCAAACCACGCAATACTTTGACGGGCTGGGCAGACCCCTGCAAACGGTAATAAAACAAGGCTCATACCCCACAGGAGGCACAGCGGTTGATATGGTAAGCCCCGTGGTATATGATGAGTTCGGCAGGGAGCAGTATAAATATCTTCCCTTTGCATCAACGGCAACAGATGCAACAAAAAACGATGGCAAGTTCAAGCTCAACCCCTTTCAGCAGCAGGTAGCGTTCTATAATGCTCAGTTGTCCGGTCAAACCGGGGAGACCAGTGTAGGAGCAAACAGCCTCAACTGGGCATACAGCAAAACCAGTTACGAGCCATCGCCGCTGAACCGGGTAGATAATACCTATGCTCCTGGCGCCGGCTGGGTAGGCAGCGAAAGCGGCAGCACAGAAGCCTTAAAGAAAAATGTGCGCATAAAGTATTACGTAAACACACTGACAGATAATGTAAAAAAATGGAGAGTAAAAGTTGCCGCCGCAGCCCCCGGCGACTGGACGGAATTTGAAGTATACGGCACATACCCTGCCGGCGAGCTGTATAAAACCATTACCATAGACGAAGACGACAGGCAGGTTATAGAATTTAAAGACAAGGAAGGCAGGATACTGTTAAAAAAAGTGCAGCTTACCAGTGCAGACGATAACGGAGAAGGGAAAAACTATACCGGGTGGCTCAGCACCATTTATGTGTATAACGATCTTGGCAACCTGTGCTGGGTTATTCAGCCCGAAGCCGTGCAACGGCTGCTCCTGAGCGTGTGGGTGGTAACCCCCGCTTTGCTCAATGAATATTTTTTTTGCTATGAGTATGACCAGCGCAGCCGCATGATCATGAAAAAAGTACCGGGCGTAACCCAGGCAAATGCGCAGTATATGGTGTACGATGCAAGAGACAGGCTGGTAATGACCCAGGATGGCAAACAAAGAGACGCATCAATAAACGCGTGGACCACCACCCACTACGATGAGCTGAACCGCCCCGTTATACGCGGGTTATATATAAACACCCCTGCTAATAAAACCTTTAAGCAGCACCTTGCCGATGCATACAACAGCACCGCATACCCCTTTGCGGCAAGCGCACCCCCCGGCAGCACTACCTGGTCCATGCTCACCCAGTGGGGCTACGATGATTATGAAACCCTGCCCTCCGGCACAGGGCTTACAGCAGACCTTGACAATACCTATACCAGCGCCACCTATATCAATACTACGTACAACACATCACCGCTATATGCCCAACAGCCGCTAAAATCAACCCAGACAAAGGGATTAGTTACCTGGATGAAGGTAGCCATATACGGCACATCCGATTATTATCATGTTGTAAACATATACGATGATAAAGGCAGGGTAATACAAACCAAAAGCACCAATATAACCGGCGGCACAGATATTACCACCACGCAGTACAACTGGGTTGGTCAGCCCATACGCGTGGTGCAGAAACAACAGCTGGCAGGCAGCAATGCCCAAACCGGCATTACCCTCACCGATATCAGCTATGATGATCTTGGGCGGGCAGCAGAAACCAGGAAGAAAATACAGCATACGCTGGTAAGCAGCAATGCGCTGCCTGCGGTATGGACATCCGTAAACAAAAACCAGTACGACGCCCTGGGGCAGCTGAAGAACAAAACCATGGGCAACAAGCGGGATGCATCGGGCAACTATACTTCGGGCATACTCTCTGTGCAGGACTACCAGTATAATATAAGAGGGTGGCTGCTGAGCGTTAATAAAGATTATACCAATGCCGCTACCAACAGCGACCGTTATTTTGCCCTGGAGCTGGGCTATGAAAAAGACCCCTCCCTCGGCAGCAATGGCAGCAAACAATACAATGGCAATATAGGCGCCATGCTGTGGAAGAGTGAAGGCGACCAGCAGCGCAGGAAGTATAACTTCACCTACGATGCCGCCAGCCGGCTTACGGCAGCAGCCTTTGGTCAGTATGAGTCAGGCAGCGGTGCAACAGCGTTATTTGGTACAACCGCAGGGGTAAATTATTCGGAAGACGGCATTGAATACGACCTGAACGGCAATATAACAAAATACAAGCGCATGGGCATGCGGCTGAACAGCTCTGGATATATTGATAATCTTGCCTACATCTATAAGACAGGCAATGCGAGCAATATGCTTGAAAGGGTAGATGAAACAGCAGGAGGAGATAATGGCAAGCTGGGCGATTTTAAAGATGGCAGCAATGCAGCCGGCACAGCAGATTACAGCTACAATGCCACGGGCAGCCTTAAATCAGACAAAAACAAAGGCATAACAGATATTGCCTACTGGCGCAGCTCAGAGCTTCCCAAAGCCATATACACTGCCAAAGGCGAGATAGATTATGTTCATGACGACCTTGGCAACAAGCTGAAAAAACTAACCATCGAAAGCCCCTCAGCCGCCAATGGCAACCACACCATTACCACCACCACCTTATACCTTGGCGGCTATGTATACGAAAGCAAAACCACCTCACCTGCAGACCCCAATACCCCTGATTATGCCAACCGCCTGTTGTTTGCACCGATGGAAGAAGGCAGGATAAGACCGCAGTACAACAATGCCTCCACACCCAATACACCCACGGGCTTTGTGTATGATTATTTTATTAAAGACCATTTGGGCAATACAAGAATGGTGCTGACAGATGAGTATAAGCAGGATATTTATCCTGCTGCTACCCTGGAAGGAAGCATAAGCACCGATGGAGTGCCCAATGCCGTGTATAAAGAAAAAGACTATTATACCATCAACAGCGCTTATATAGCAGACAAGAGTACTGCCACCGGCATAACAGATTACCCCAACCACAATGGCAACCCGCCTGCAAACAATAACCCCAACAGTAATACCACGGCTAACAGCGCCAAGCTCTATAAGCTCAACAGCGGCACCAACAAAACCGGTCTTGGCATTACCTTAAAAGTAATGGCAGGCGACAGGATAGATATCTTTGGCAGGAGCTATTATTTTACCAACAATACCGGCGGCACAGGCGCCAACAGCGCTATACCGGTGCTGGATATATTAACCGGGCTGTTAGGCGGCCCCACCGGTGGCACGGCAGCGGCGGCGCATGGTGGTGTAACGGCATCGCAGCTCAATGGCATCAGTAATGTAACATCGGGCATTAGTACTTTGCTTGGCAACCAGACCACTGATGCGGCAGGAGCGCCTGCAGTGCCGAAAGCCTATATCAACTATATCTTTTTTGATGAGCAGTTCAGGGTGGCAGCCAGCGGGTTCAGTAAAGTAGGCAGCAACAGTGTTGTTAAAACGCATACAGACCTTACAAATAAAACAGCGCCAAAGAATGGATATGTGTATATTTACGTGAGCAACGAAAGCCCTGTGAACGTGTTCTTTGACAACCTGCAGGTGATACATACCAGGGGTGCTATTCTGGAGGAGACACATTATTATCCGTTCGGACTGACGATGGCAGGGATATCATCCAAGGCGTTGAATGGGGTAGCGGAGAATAGGTATAAGTACAATGGCAAGGAAGAACAGAGAAAGGAGTTCTCTGACGGCTCTGGTTTAGAATGGTTAGACTTCGGAGCAAGGATGTATGATGCACAGATTGGACGCTTCCATACAATAGATCCACTTACAGATCAAATGCGGCGCTTTTCTCCTTACAATTATGCATTTGATAATCCATTAAGATTTATTGATCCTGATGGGATGAGCCCGATTGATTTACAACCGAAACATGAAGAAATTAGAGAGGAAGAAGAAATGCAGGCACATGTTGCAAATATAAATTTTTGGGAAAAGTTTGTGCCTCATTCATTTGAGGAAGCAATGGCCCAAAACACTGAAACTAAGCAGAACGATAGTGAGTCAAGCGGTGATCCGGAGAAACCATCAAAAAATGGGTTTACAAACGAACAGCTTAAACAATTAAATAAAATCTTTGAAAAAGCAGATTATTTAAGTATTGAGTTTGAATATGCTAAAGAAATGGTAAGCACCCAAGGACTAATGATTGTTAAAACCACCAATGGTACTATAAAAATTGCGGCAACTGCAGTTCAGTATAATAATTTACTCA
This sequence comes from Agriterribacter sp., assembly GCA_047601125.1. Lineage (GTDB taxonomy): Bacteria > Bacteroidota > Bacteroidia > Chitinophagales > Chitinophagaceae > Agriterribacter. The sequence goes on from JASGJY010000001.1 coordinate 1,114,453, forward strand.
AGGCAACTAATATTGCTGGAGGCATGGCTTTTGGACTTGATTTGATGGTAAATACAAATGCATATAATAGCGGTGAGATTAGTGGAGCACGTTTTGCTTATCGGGCTACAGGAAGCGCAGCTGCATTCTTTGCACCCATGATATATGGAGCTATTGTGGGTTCAGAAGTGCCAGTTGTAGGAACTGTTGTTGGTATTGTTGTAGGTTTTACGTTCTCCAGTGGTGAGTTTTTTTATGATAGTTATCCTAAAGTAAAAGAAGCAACAACGAATTATATCAATCATATTGATAATATTGAGAAAAGCTTACGCAGCGGCAAATTATTTCGATAAAATGATAAATAAATATCACATAACTTTAAAACAACAATTTTTTGTTGCTTCAGCAGGATTGATAAAATATAGCGGCTTAGCAATTATCTACTTCTATTTTTATGGACTGCAACTTCAACATTTATATATCTATATTTTTTTGTTTTTCTTTATTTTTGATATTTTACCAGCAATCATCCTTCATTTGCAATACTTGTATGCGAACTCAGACGCAATCTTAACGATTGATAAATTAACTCAGACAATTGTATATCGGAAAAAAGGATTTGTTATAGAAAAACAATTTAGTGATATAATTTCTTCTGAACTAATTAGTTCATTTGGGGGTGGTAAGTATAATGCCGGCTGGTATGCTTTTGGTGAATATCGCTATTGTAAGCTAGTTTTTAAAGATAACACTATTGTGATAATTACTTGCCTGATGGTAAATGATATTCAAAATACGCTTGAAAGCTTGCTAAGACTTAATTTCCAAAAAAGCTTGAAAGTTCTTGCATTTATTATTTGATGAGCAGTTTAACGTAGCCGGCAGCAGGTTCAGCAAGGTGGGGAGCAACAGCGTTGTTAAAACGCATGCTGACCTTACAAATAAAACAGCACCTAAAAACGGATACGTCTATATTTACGTGAGCAACGAAAGACCTGTGAATGTGTTCTTTGACAACCTTCAGGTAGTGCATACCAGGGGAGCTATACTGGAGGAGACGCATTATTATCCGTTCGGACTTACTATGGCGGGAATATCGTCAAAGGCTTTAAACAATGCACCAACAAACCGCTATAAATACAACGGCAAAGAGGAGCAACGCCAGGAGTTCTCAGATGGTTCAGGGTTAGAATGGTTGGATTACGGAGCGAGGATGTATGATAACCAGATAGGGAGGTGGCATGCGGTGGATCCGTTAGCAGATGAGTATATCTCTTATTCTCCATATAATTATGCTTTAAATAATCCTATTACGTTGTTAGACCCTGATGGAAGGGGAGTTACATCAACACATACTGATGAGAAAGGGAAAGTTATCGCGGTGTATAATGACGGCGATCTGGGTGTATATAAACATGAAGAAGCCACTACAAAAGAACAAGTTGATCAAGAAAGAAAAGAAACAAATTCAACAGGCGGAAAAGGTGAGCGGATGGGAGAAACTGAATATTGGGATGAGTTTATAAGTCCTGAGACTGGTAAAGTGTTGACTGAAACTGTAATACAATTTGGCAAATCTTTTGACCCCATTATCCAATCCATGCACGATAAAGCCAAAAAGATGGACTTAAAAGAAATTGCAGCTAATTCGAAAGGCGGGGCTTTATTCGATATAAAAAAAGACTATAAGAATGTAGGAGCCTTACTAAATGGCAAGTATGCCACATCTCGTTCAGCAGGAAACTTCTTAGCAGGATATAATGCGGCAGCAGGAAGTTATTTTGGAGTACACATTTCATTTGAGAAATTTCAAAAATTAGCTGGTGCATTGCACGTAATGGAATCTCAAGGGAAAAAGCTTACTACCGATCAAATGAAAGCTATTTTTCGAGGTAAACTATCATTTGGAACAGCTCCTGCCTGGGGAGAGCAAATGTATCAGTATCGGATGAGTAGAGATGGGTGGGTAAAACAGGTAACCGAGGATTAATAGAACAACACGAAGATAGAAATGAAGAAATTTGTAATTATAGCGATAGTTATAAGTGTCCTTATAGGAATCGTTTATTATTTCTATTTTGTTTATCCTTTTAATGATACTTCTGATATCATAAATAATGAATCGTCCAAAGATTACGTAGTTGATTTTAACGATGTTAATGTCAAGATTTATTTTCGGGCAAGAGTATGGGGCATTTCTAGCGATCATGAAGAAGTTCGTGTTTCTTTTTCACCAATTGACATAGCGAATAATTACGATAGTAAAAAAGAAATAATTTTTTATACTTCTGAGGTTTATTACAGAAAAAGCACAGACTCATTATTTATCTACGCTCCTTCAAGTTCAATACCTAATGGGCAAAACAATTTGACATCGAATAAAATTAAAATAATAATTATTGAACTAAATGGTTATGATGATGTCAAAAAATATGAAAATCATTATCAGGAATATGGCTTATCTAAAATAAGCCCATTTAGCTGATCATAGGCAGGTCTTGTAGCAATGAGTAATGAGTTGTGTAAAGTCAAACTTTGTGCTTTAGCGTTACTTGCTTAATAATGCAGCAAAAATATAACAGCCCGGCGTTTTGCCGGGCTTTAATCTTTTAGGTAAGTGCTTTTTTAATTTTGCGATTAGCGATAAAGGAATCGAGGAACTCAAAAACGAGTTCCTTGTCTTTTTGGGAGAGTTTATCAATATCCAGTATGCGGTTAAGCGTAGCGGTGTTGAGTTCGGTATCGGTATTACCCACGAGCCAGTCCAAAGACACTTCCAGGATCTTAGCCATGTTGGCGGCAGCTTCAATAGACGGCTTCATCTCATCACGTTCGTAGCGGCCCACTACCGGCCCTTTTGTATTGAGCTGTGCAGCCAGTTCAGTACCAGGCGCAAGCGTCTCGCCACAAGTGTTCGAAACCTATCAGGCAGAACTAAATAGATGCGGAGCATTGTCAGGATTTCCACCGCAAAGAATAACTACGGCTTTCATAATTTCTGTTTCGAGTTCCAGTTCAAATTTCAACTTTGCAATCTTGAAGCCTTTTATCCTGTTTATTTTTTTATAAGCAATAATGAGGATAGCCAGTATCATAGTCATGTAAATCATTACTTTGATGCCGTTAATATTTCTTGATACCAGGTGATTTACGTTTAGATGCTGCTTGATAAATTTGAAAAATACCTCTATTTCCCAGCGTTGCCTGTACCATGCTGCTATCATGTAGGCATCCTCATCTATAATATTGGTTACAAAGCAAATTGGCTCTCCACTTTTGTTTATAACAGCTTTGATTACCCGGTATATGTGCGCTGTTGCTTTATCTTTTTTATTTATGAGGTAACCTGTTTCATCGCTGATGATAGTAACTGTGCTGCTTTCTGACTTTGCACCCACTTTAGTTTGGGTGATCGTTTTACACCTTATGTTTGGGTTAGCCCGGCTCACAAACCATTTTTGGCTATTGGTAAACTTGTCGAACGATTCCCTTGATTGTAAACCCCTGTCAAAAACAACTACATCATTTTTAATGCAATCTGTATCGTTAATAACTTCGGTAAGTGCAAGTTCTTCGCTTACGTATGACTGAGCCGTAAAAACTTTTACCGATGAAGGTATACTTCCCTTAAGGTTGACACTATACTTTACAAAACGTTTGTCACTTGTGCCGTTTTCCATCCCGATCGAAAACAGCTTAGCGGCTAATGCTACATATGTGCTATCTGTTTTGGATAAAGCCTTTTCTTCTTTCAGTTCCTTGTTGTAAATAAGAAATATTTGTTCAAAGAGTTTTGCAAAATAATCTGCATTTATTGTGCAAATACGATCTCTTATCGAATTGTACTTCCCTTCTAATATATCATAACCCGTGAATGACTTGAATTGTGCTGATTGTAAAAAAGCCTCCATCACACGCAAACTTGGCTTCGAGGTGTTCAACATTGAAAACAATATTAATTTGAAGATAACCTCACCAGACAGTTTCTTAACCTGCGTATCTACCTTTGTCTCTGCTGATAGTTCTTCAAATATCTCTTCTGGTATTAATCCTATAAGTTCTTTTGCCGTCATTAGGCAAAATTAAACCCAAATAGGTTTCGAACACTTGTGGCGTCTCGCTTGTGCCGTTAATACCTGATACCTGTAATTAATTTCAGAAGCCGGCTAATAGTTTTTACATTTAATCATGAGTCGTAAATATAAGTTTGGCGATAATGATAAACTTTATTTTATCAGTTTTGTGGTAGTATATTGTATTGATTTATTTATCCGGAATAGGTAGCATGAGCGGCACAAGCGAGACGCTTGCGCCTGGTACCTGAGTATTTGCAACCTTGCGCCTGATTGGGAACCAAATATAGAATTGTTGCGAAAACAAAATAATAAATTGCATAATGTTTGAGAATTGTCATTTGATTGGAAACCCTGTGAAGGCGAGTTCGAGGTTACAAGTTATGCTGTTGTATTAGAAACCGGATTGCAAAACGCACAACGTCCCGGCTAAACACAAGGCCGGGAGGAGACATTGTGGCGAAGCAGGTATGAATTTAATGGGCTTTATCTCAATCTCTTCAAATAAAACTCTCCTTCAGTAATAGCAACTTTATCATTCTCATCATCCGTATTCACAAAAAAGTTGCCGGTAAAGCTGCCTTTTATTGCCCCGGGTTCCATAACGGTAAGCGTTATATAATATTTGGATAGCGGTTCACTGTCAGATAAATCATACCAGCTGGTTGAACTGTTCCTGGTAACGGAATAACCACCCGGCATAAAATAATCAGCTGAACTGTAAGTGCCCTCGGTTAATGAAGTGCCGTCAACCTGCAGGCTTATACCAAAGCTTTCCCGCATATCATCGCTTGTTCCCTGAAAAGCAAAGTTCGTTTTAGTAGCATCATCAAGGTCTGCACCCAGTTCTGCTACAGCGTTCGTCCACAATACCCAGCTACCGTTTATTTTAAATTTTAGATAGTACTCAGTATCGCCAGTATTATTTGCTTCTTTTTTACAACCTGTTAGTACAAAAGCTAATATGCTGATCGTAGTTAAAGCAAAAAGGATAATCTTTCTCATAATTGTTTCATATTGGCAATGCAATATAACCTGTTATTTTTAAGATTTATCTTGTACATGCAAATGTTAAGGCAGGGTGAGCGTATGGTATTTTTTTTATTTTCTTTTCCCCGTGATCACTTCCACTACCTCTTTATACGTTTCCCCAACCGGTAATTCCATATCACCCACAAATACGCTGTTCTTTTTAACGGCGGTAATATGATCTGATGAAACGATGAATGATTTATGTATACGTATAAATTTTGACTGTGGCAGCTCTTCTTCTATAGCTTTCATGCTTATCCTGGCGATAAGTGGTTTTGCAGGAGCAACAAGGTGAATTCTCAGGTAATCCCGTAAGCCTTCTACCCACATAATATCACTGAACATTATTTTTACCATACTGTAATCTACGTTCAGAAAAAAGTAATCACTGCCCGCATCCGGTTGTTTATGCTTTAGCTGGTATAGCTCATTGGCTTTATTGCATGCCTGTATAAATCGGGAAAGTTCGACAGGTTTTAAAAGGTAGTCAACCACATTCAGATCATAACTTTCCAAAGCAAATTTTTCGTAGGCTGTTACCAGAATAAACATAGGCTTATGCGAAATGCTTTTTATGAACTGCAGGCCGGTTAAGCCCGGCATTTGTATATCAATAAATACAAGATCAATTTCCTGCTCCTGCAATACCTGGTTAGCTTCAAAGGCATCGCCGCATGTTGTTACCAGGTGCAGGTAAGGCACTTTGCTGATATAATCCTGCATCAGTTGCAAAGCCAGCGGTTCATCATCTACTGCTATACATTTCAGCATTTATACAAGATTTATTTGTAATGATACTACAAACCAGCCATCTTCTTTTGTAATAAGCAGGTTATGCTTTTCTTTATACAATAAGTTAAGCCTGCGCATTACGTTGGTAAGTCCAATGCCCGAAGTTTTGTCTTTGCTTTCATTTGTTTCAGAAGCATCATACCTGTTCCGGACAATAAAGTTAAGTGTATCATGCTCTACGCTCATATTGATGTAGATCTGCGCGTTTTTAATATGTCCTGCACCATGTTTAAACGCGTTTTCAATAAAAGGTATCAACAGCATAGGAGCTATCTCCTGGTGCACTTCTGCCTGAGGAATATGCACATCAAGCTTAATCTTGCCGCCTACACGCTGTTTCTGCAAATCAATATAACTGTTCAGGTAATCAATCTCCTTTTGTAATGAAACCCTTTCTTCATCTGTTTCATACAGCATATATCTCATTAAAGTAGAAAGTTTGAATATAGTAGGTTCCAACTGATCGCTTTTTAAGCGTGCCAAAGCCAGAATATTATTCAGCACATTGAACATAAAATGCGGACTTACCTGCGAACGAAGAAATGAAAGCTCCGACTTAAAATTTTCCTCCTGCTTTTGTTGTAATAATTTGTCGGTTTTGTTTTTATCAATGATCATGCGGTATGCCGTACTTACGGCAATTGCCAGCATAAAAGGCGGAATATTAAACCCTATAGATCTTGATAATAAAAACCCCCTGCCGGTAATTAATGATGTAAATAACCAGGAATGAATAATCATTATAACCATGAATAGCCCCAGGATGATCAAAAGATAATACAGGTACTTTTTATTGTAAATGAATACCGGCGTTAATATATAGGCGTTAAAATAAAAAACACCGATCCATAGTAGCGCTGTAAGATTATTAACAAGAAAAAAACCTCTTTCATCCGGGTCTTTGGGAGTGTCAACAGCCGGGTAGCGCCGTAATAAAAACGGGAGAGAGAACACAATGATCCAGGCAGCTATATGGAAAATCACTTTCACCCAGCTTTTATTTATCCAACCCATTTTCATTTTTGCAAAATATATTTTTTATGCTATTTACTTCTGCCTTTTCACGTTTCAGGCTATCTTTTTTACTGTTACCTTCTTAATGCTGGTGCGTGAGACACGTACCATGGTACCGGCTGCATTTCAAATTTTTGCGTGTATGGCAATTTAGTGCAGATGCCTCGTGCCCCGGCATGTCAAACCGTGGTGCTGTGTTCGGCGTTAGCGCTATTGTTGAACATTGGTAGAATTGTTCAACAGACATTCTTCTGCCTGTCATGCCGGGGCACGAGGCATCTACCGTAATACTTAACGCACCGGAAAGTAAACCTTTTTTACTGTTACCTTTTGACTACTCATATCTCAAAGCTTCTATTGGATCTAATCTTGCTGCTTTTTGCGCCGGGTAATATCCAAAAAACACACCTGTTACGGCACACACCATAAATGACAATATGATAGATGATTCTGATATTAATATCGGCCATTGCATAAATACATTCACCAATTCTGCTGAGCCTATTCCCAACGCCACCCCAATAATACCACCTGTAATGCTTATTAAAATCGCTTCCACCAAAAACTGTAATAGTATATCAATCCCTCTCGCGCCTATAGACATGCGAAGCCCGATTTCCTTTGTACGTTCCGTTACTGAAACGTACATGATGTTCATAATGCCGATACCGCCCACTACAAGCGAAATGCCTGCAATTGCTGCCAGTAATACTGTAAGTAATTCGCTTGTTGAACTGATGGTGCTGATCAATTCCGCCTGTGTACGTATTGAAAAATCATCTTCATCAGATGCTTTTAATTTATGCTGCTTGCGCAATACTGCAGTAATTTCTTTTGTTGCGGTATCAGAGCTTTGCTCATTTACTGCAGACGCGTAAATTGTTTGCACAAATGGTACCGCCAGTATTCTTTTTTGTACGGTTGTATATGGCGCTATAATAATATCGTCCTGGTCCTGCCCAAAAGTATTTTCTCCTTTTTCTGCAAGCACACCAATTACTTTTAATGGGATTTTTCCGAAACGAATGGTTTGCCCGACAGGATTTTGCCCGCTTGCAAAAACATTTTCTACAATAGTTTGCCCAATCACACAAACCTTAGCCATCGTCTTCACGTCTTCTTCTGTAAAGTTTAATCCATCTTTAATTTTCCATTCCCGTATAACGGGAAGGTAATCCGGCGAAACGCCCTGTATGGTTGTTGGCCAGTTCAATGCGCCATTTATTACCTGCCCGCTTGCCTGCAGCCCGGGAGAAACCGCTGTAATAAAATTCACTTTTTCCTTTATAGCATCAACATCTTCAACTTTTAATGTTTGCAAACCTGATGCGCCAAGCCTAGCGCCCCCTCCAACAGTAACATTGCTGCTCGGGCGTATATTGATCATATTAGAGCCCATGCCGGATAACTGATCGCGTATGCTTTGCTTGGAGCCTTCACCTATTGCCACCATAGTAATTACAGAAGCAACACCTATAATAATACCAAGCATGGTAAGAAATGCCCTGAGCTTATTTCTTACCAGCGCTTTCCATGCTATCCTGAAAAGATTAAATACATTCATGTTACTTCATTTTAATAATCGTCATTCACCGGCAGGCTTTCCAGCGCTTCCTTTGCAGATCTTATATTTTCATTCTTACTGTCTTTTACTACATGCCCATCCTTTAGCGTTACTGTTCTGCTGCTGAATGCTGCAATATCGGGTTCGTGGGTTACAAACACTATTGTTTTTCCCTGCTGTGTATTCAGTTCCTGCATCAGCCACATAATTTCATAAGAAGTTCTTGTATCAAGGTTGCCTGTTGCTTCATCAGCTAATATCATTACCGGCTCATTTACCAATGCCCTTGCTATGGCCACACGCTGCTGCTGTCCGCCAGATAGCTGGTTGGGAAGATGGTCCATCCTGTCTGCAAGCTTAACCGCTTGCAATGCTTTTATTGCTTTTTCCCTTCTTTCATGCGAAGAAATAGCGGAATTATACAGTAGCGGAAGCTCCACATTTTCTAAAGCGGATGTGCGTGCCAGTAAATTATACGATTGAAATACGAAACCAATTTTTCTGTTGCGCAGCCTTGCTAATTCATTGCGCGACAAATTTTTTACATTCACAGCATCCAGCAAATAATCCCCGTCTGTAGGCTTATCAAGGCAACCCAAAATATTAAGCAATGTTGTTTTGCCGGAACCGCTGCTGCCCATTATTGTTACAAACTCCCCTGGTTGCACATTAAAGGATACGCCTCTTAAAGCACGAACCGTTTCGCTGCCCATTTTGAATTCTCTTTTTAAATGCTGTATATCAAGAATTGCGTTTGCCATAATTTTCAGTGTTATCTGTTAGTGAAAAGTGAATGGTGAATGCGATGCAACATTGCCTGTTTACTATTGCCCACAGCCCATAGCTCATTGCTCACCGCCCATTGCCTATCCCCCCGGAGGTGGCCCCGGATTATTTCTCCTGTTATTTCCCCCCGGGCGCTTAGGCATAAACGGGCTGGAAGCTGTTCCTTTCTTTTTTGCTTCAGTTTTTGATAACTGCTGGTAACCTGTTACCACTGTATCATTTTCATTAAGCCCAGACAATACCTGCACTTCGGTTTCATCATTCATGCCGGTTATAACCGGTTGCGCAATGATGCTGGTATCTTTTTTAATCCATACCAATCCATTGTTTGTTTTCATGGTACTATCTGCATGCATTGCCGGGGCATTATCTGGTTTTTCATTTCCTTTATGCATTGGTTTATCATGCGGTCGCTCTATTCTGCCTCCTTGTACTTTGTATATTTTTTCAAGTACAGAATCCGGCTGAAATTGTAAAGCTTTTGCGGAAATGATCAATGCGTCAGGCACTTCTTTTGTATAAATACTTATGTTAGCCGTCATACCTGGCTTTAATTTCATATCAGCATTGGGCGCGTCAATAATAGTGGTATAGTTTACCACATTTGAAGATGTAGTGGGTTTTAACCTTACTTCAAGTACTGTACCCTGGAAAGAGTCTTCCGGAAACGCATCAACGGTAAATGTTACTCTTTGCCCTTTTTTCACGTTGCCTATATCGGCTTCGTCTACCGAAGCCTGCACCTGCATTTTAGTGAGGTCTTTTGCAATGCTGAATAATGTTGGCGTACTAAAGCTCGCTGCCACTGTTTGTCCTTCGCTTACGCTACGGGATAATATAGTTCCATCAATGGGTGAGTATATATCTGCAAATGAAAGATTTTTTTTTGCTGATGACAGTTGCGCAACAATTCCATTAACATTATCATTGCCGGATGTGTATTGATATAACGCTGTTTCATAATCGGCTCTGCTGATGGCGCCAACTTTAAATAATTGTTCCTGGCGTTCAAAATTACTTTTCTGATATATAGCGTTTGCTTTTGCCTGCTGCAGGCTGGCTGTGATTTGCTGCACCTGCGCTTCAAGCAATGATTTATCAAGTTGCGCCAACAACTGTCCTTTTTTTACAGTGGAGTTAAAGTCGGCATATACATTTTTAATGGTGCCTGATACCTGCGTACCTACAGCCACAGTATCTACAGGCTGAATAGTTCCCGTTGCTGTTACTGAATTGCTCAGAGTTCCGATATGTGGTTGTTCGGTTTGTAATATCACCACACTGCCTTCATCCCTGAATTTCCAGAACCACACACCTGCTGCAAGCAGCGCAGCTATCACTATTAAAATGATCCATGTCTTTTTTTTCATTGCTTGTGCGTTTTATATTCAACGATCTTATTAAAATGATACAGGAACGCCTGTATAGAAATTGTATATTTTGTTATAAAGTATAGCACTGTACTTTGCCTGTATATACGATTGCAGCGCCTGCACGTATAGATTTTTCTGTTGCAGCAGCTCCACCATATTTACTGCGCCTAACCGTAACTGTTCGTTAGTAATATCATAGGTGTCCTGCGTGGCTTTCATCTGCTTTTCTGCGGCTGTATACTGTGCCTGCCTGTTTTGTACGTTAATATACGCCTGCTCTACCTGTGTATTTAAATTAAGTTTGGTATCTGCCAGCGACAGCTTTGCCTGTTCAATAGCAATTTTTGATTTTTCTATATTCGTTTTATTCACTCTCCTGCTATAGATGGGAATGCCTACAGTTAAGCCTAATGATTGATAAAAGTTATTATTGATCTGTGTAAAATATTTATTATCAGGGCTAAGATTAGCATACCCGCTGGCAAGGTTAGCACCAAGGCTTATGGTGGGTAATGTTCCTGACTTTGCTAACAACAAGCTGGTTTTTGCAAGATCAATACCCAGTTCACTGTTTTTTACTTCAGGCCTGGTGGAAAGCGCTGCGTCCTGTGCGGCAGCAAGGTTCGGTATCATTTCCTGCACGCTGATACTATCAGGCACTTCTATTTTAAAATCATAGGCAGATGGAAGCTGGAGCGTTTGTTTCAACGTCAATACATTCTGCCGGTAATTATTCTGCGCGTTAACAAGATTATATTCATCGCTTGCTGTTTGCGCTTCAAACTGCAAAAAATCTTTTTTGGAAATACCACCGGCATCATAGCGCTGTTGCCCTTGCTGCAACTGCGCTTTGGAAGTGACCAATACATCTTCAAGGTATTTAATGGTTTCCTGTGCCAGCAAAATATTCAGGAATGATTCTGTAATATTCAGCGTAATATCGTTCTGTGCTTCCTGCACGCTGAGGTTGGCAGATTGAAGCGAAATTTGCTTTGCTGTTATATTGTTATTAATGTAACCGCCATTATAAAGTGTTACAGAAGAATTGATGCCATAATTGCCTGAAAAATTTGCCTGGGAGGATAATCCGCCCACAACCACATCTGTTTTTTTACCATTCACAAACGATTGAGAGAGCGATGCGGATACAGAAGGATATCTTGCAGCTTTTGCCTGTAAAACGTCCTGCTCTGCAGAACTGGTATTCAGGCGCAGGCTGTTGATCTGTATATTATTTTTCTTAGCATATTCAATACAATCCTGCAGGTTCCATTGGGCAGGCAGGTTCTGCAAAGTGCTGTCCTGCGCATGTATACCGGCACTTAATGTTATTGCCGCAATTAATATTATCAGAAACTTCTTCATGCCGTCATTCATTTTAATGCTTAATGAAATGAATCATTTACCATGTCAAAAGTATCCTGATATAAAAAATCTGTATATCTAAAAGCGGCAAAACGGCAATATTGTGCGACAAACAGGGGTGGGGTGGGAGAAAAAAGTTCCAAAGGAACACGGCGCCTGTAATATCCGGATAAAATGTTCCCACTTCATGCTTTCCTTGCTGGGCCATAGGCAAAATCTGTTTGTAGATAACTGGTTATTGTTTCGATGATGCACCCCATAGGCGCTACCCGGTATATAAAAGAAACTGTTAAAAAAAAACCTGATTTTCAATTCATCGTAATGATATCATTATAATTCCGCCCTCATGAAGATTGAACTAAAAATATGTTGTGGAGGGATAGAATTTTTCTCACCGAAGGTAAATCTGTTGGGCAATAGTACAAAAGTTGAGCATTAGCGTCAAAGCACGGCAGATATCTCACTCGCGTAAAAACGATAATAGTAAAGTCCCTGTGTTGCTCGTTTATGATGATGTATTCAGCAATTTCTTTTAGCTGCTGCAATAGAGATTGTCCTGGTTATCAGCAGTACATTATTTTTTGGGAGTTGCGGGCAAATTGCAGGAATTGCCAATACAACGCTTAGGACGGAAAAAACCTGTTATAATCATAGCAGCACCGAAGAGAATTGCCGGCCAGCCATCCCGGTTAAAATACATAATGCCAATTGCAATAAACAGAACTCCAAGTCCCCAGCGTAACAGGCGGCTTACCCAAATAGTGATGCCTATTGATTTATCGTTATCCATTTATAACCTTGTGAATTTTCTGCAAGATTGAGATTTTGCATTGAATGATCAGTGATATTGGTCACAATGCCTAAGCCGGTAATTTACTTCTTCAGCAACTCAAACAACAGCTCAGGTTCATTTGTGGTAATATAGTCAAACTTCTGGTCAATAAACCATTTCATATCTTCTGCGCTGTTAACTGTCCAAACATTCAGCTCTACTTTATTTTGCTTTGCTTCAGTCACCCATCCCGGATTTTTTTTGAATACATTATAATGATAATCCAACCCCGGAACATTATCAGCTTTTAACAGTGCGGGAGATTTTTCACCATTAAGATAAGCTACATTGGCACCGGGTTGCAGCTCCAGCACTTTTTTTACAATATCATAATCAAAGCTGATATACATTACCCAGGGCTCAGCCTTTAGTTCTTTTACTAATTCAACGCATTTCTTTGCAAGAACCTGCCCCCGTTCTTTACTTATAGTTGAGGGTTTTATTTCAAAAACAAGTTTTGTAGTGTGTTGCTGCATACCGGCCAGGAGGTATGCTCTTGCGGTAGGTATGGTTTCACCGTTCGATAATTTGGTTTCTGCAAGCGAAGCATATGTGTTTTCTTCAATTTTCTTACCTGCATATTTATCATCGTGATTCACGATCAATGTATCATCAGCTGTAAGATGCACATCAAATTCCGAGCCCGCACAACCAATGCGCACAGCTTCCCGCAGCGATGCTATGGAATTTTCAGGAAGATTATTTTTCTTCCATGCGCCCCTGTGCGCTACTACTATATTTTTAGCAAAGCCCATGTTTGAATTTGCTGTTTTTTTAGTGTGTGAGCAGCCGTTATGCAATATCATTATTGCAGCGCAAATAAAAAGAGAATAGATTTTCATGCCTGATCATTGTATTTCTAATGTAATTAATACCGGTTTGTGATCTGAGTAGCTGTAAGGAAGTACCTGCACATCCAATACTTTGAATGTATGTCCTTTTTTCAGCCAGCCATAATCAATACGTACTCTCGGATTGTCCGCAGAAAAAGTAAGTTGCGGATCGCCTTTTACAACAGCCGCGTCGTACCAGGCGGTTGATAATATACGGTAAGGTTCTTTATCGGGTGAAAAATTTAAATCACCGCAAAGTATTACAGGTGTTTTAGCTTTCTCAAAAGTTTTATTTATTTCATTTACCTGCGCTATCCTGTTCTCTTCATACTGGTGGCAAAGATGCGTACCTGCAAAAACAATTTTTTTCTTTTTCGGCAACGGGTAATCAATATAGATCAATGCACGCGGTTCGCCACCTTTGGGTGTGGGCAGAATTTTTACTGTTGCTTTTGCGGGTTTGTTGGTTAGCAAACCTTCGCCATAACCGCCGCCGTCATAATCCATTGCTTTGCCGAAAAAGCCATGCATGTTTGTTCTTTTCGCCAACTCGCTTATAAAATCAATACGGGTGGTATAAATTTTTTCAATTCTGCCGGTAGCGCTGTCTACTTCCTGAAAGGCAGCAAGATCGGGTTTGTATTTATTAATGAGCCCTGCAACGCTATCAATATTAGGTTCTCCTTTTTTATAAGCCTGCTCACCATGAAAAATATTATAGCTTAATATTTTAATGGTTTGCTGCGCGTGGGCAGTAGAGAAAGTAAACAGCAGCAAAACAAGCATCCGGTTCATAATTGCAATAATTGATAAGATTGTTCAAAAGTAGTAAAATAGTGAGGAAAACAGTTTGCCCGATGCATTTCAAATTTTCACGTATATGGTAATATAGTGCAGATGCCTCGTACCTGTCTAATATCAAGGCGTAATACAGGTGCAGCGCACCGTGATATTTGTAGCACTGCAAAACGATGTAGAACAAGCCGCAGAGCGGCGTAATATTATTTTTTTATTTTAATATTTCGGTGCGCTGCACCTGAAATTGCCGAATCTATTATCGTGCTACAAATTTTATCGCTGCGCTGCAGCTAATAAACATCTCGTATGCAGAGAAGCCCGAATAAATAAAGATATGTGCACAGGGCGGCTATCTGGTAAGCAGGTCACCACCTGAGAAAGTTATATATACACCTATTTTAATGATTTCATTTTCAATGTGGGGTATACTGCTTTTGTTGCGCCGCGGAGCAGGATGAATTTGGATGCACCCAGTTTGCCTGAACATTGCCATTTTATCTTTTAAAGAAAATATAATCCGTAACTAATGGTTCTATACCGGAATTCCTGAATTCAGTGGCAATTTGTGCCCGGTGATACGTGGAATGATTTATAATATGAAAAAGTATATCTCTGACACTGTTATTAAATACCAGTCCTTTTGAAGTGCGATAGCCGATTGTAATATTAAAATCGGAAGTGTTAAGTATATATAATGAATGTTCAAAATTGTTTTTATCAATATCTCCGAAGTTTTTGATTTGGTGTGTTTGCCATACACTATAAACTTCCTGCTTTAATGCTATCCTGTTATTCCATATCTGATGCGCATTAAGTATATGTGAAAAAAGCTGAACAGATTTTTCTGATACTTTTTCCCGGGTATCATTAAAAATATCTGCCAGTTTTTGGTTGTAATGATGACTGTATTCAAACAATTCCTGAAAAAAGTGCTTCATAATAATTTTATTTCTTTTGCCTCAAAGCCTTATAAAAGGCTTAGGCAAAACATCATTAAAGCATAAAAGTATAAAGTCGACTTAATTTATTAATGCTATTATTGTTATTATTCGCTCTTAACTGCCGAATTTCATATAAGGTTTGGAACCTGGACTGCGCTTCAATAAAAGCTGCTCAATGTCATACTGCACAAGCGAGCGTGGCAAGGAACGATGCTATAAGTACTGCTGCCGGTAACAAAAAAATATCCACTATCAATGCACATTTTGTGTGTTTTTAAAATGCCTTTCACCCTTCACTTTATACCTTTAGCCTTTTAATGTAACTTGCGCTCATGCAGCAATATCTTGATTTACTTCAGCATATTATGGATGCCGGTGTGCAAAAGCACGACAGAACCGGTACGGGTACGATCAGTTGTTTCGGATACCAGATGCGGTTTGATCTTAGTAAAGGGTTTCCGCTGGTGACTACAAAAAAACTGCATCTTAAAAGTATAGTATACGAACTGCTTTGGTTTTTGAAGGGTGATACTAATACCAGGTATCTTACTGATCATGGCGTGAGTATCTGGAATGAATGGGCGGATGAAAATGGCGATCTTGGGCCAGTTTACGGAAAACAATGGCGCAGTTGGGAAGGCGCTGACGGTATGGTGATTGACCAGATAACTGATGTGATTGACCAGATAAAAAATAACCCTGACAGCAGAAGGTTGATCGTAAGCGCATGGAATGTGGCTGATCTTCCTAAAATGGCGTTGATGCCCTGCCACAATATGTTCCAGTTTTATGTGGCTGAACCTGCGCAGGGTGGTAAGCCAAGATTATCCTGCCAGCTATATCAACGTTCGGCAGACGTGTTTTTGGGTGTACCTTTTAATATCGCATCATACGCATTGCTAACAATGATGGTAGCGCAGGTTTGTGATCTTGAACCGGGAGATTTTGTGCACACCTTCGGCGATGTGCATTTGTATAATAATCATATTGAGCAGGCAAGGCTTCAGTTAACGCGTATTCCTTATGCGTTGCCTGTAATGCGTATTAATCCTGAAGTGAAAAATATTTTTGATTTTACTTATGAAGATTTTAAGCTGGAGCATTACGAGTTTCACCCGGCAATAAAAGCGCCCGTGGCGGTGTGAGGAGATTTGAGATTTGAGATTTGAAATCCGTCCCGGCGGACAGGTTTGCGATTGGCAGAAGAGGTGTGGATAGAGATTTGTGGTTTGAGGTTTGTAGTTTATGGTGGCAGCCCAAAAAAGCTCAAAGCTGACTGCTCAAAGAATTACATTATGATCATATCTTTAATTGTTGCCGCTGCTGAAAATAATGCCATTGGTAAAAACAATGACTTACTCTGGCATTTGCCTAATGATATGAAGTTTTTTAAAAACACTACATGGGCGATGCCGGTAATTATGGGCAGAAAAACTTATGAATCGTTTGGCTCAGAACCTTTGCCCGGCAGGTATAATATAGTAGTGAGCAGGCAACAGTTAAGCATACCCGAAGGTAAAAATGCTGAACATGTATACAGCACGGATGAAGCACTGGCAAAAGCAGCAGAAAAAGATTGCAAAGAGGTTTTTATAGCCGGTGGTCAACAGATATACCAGGCATTTTTACCTAAAGCGGATAAGATATACATTACAAGAGTTCATGCGGTGTTGGAGGGTGATGTGTTTTTTCCTGCCTTTGATGAAAACCAATGGAAGAAAATTTATCAACTGGATTTTCCTGCTGATGAAAAGCATGCTTATGCTTATTCATTTCAAACATGGGTAAGGAAAAATGGCTTACCATAGTTTCTGCATGTATAACAAATTTCAGCTCGCCTTAAAATATGTTCACTATTATATTACTGCTGCCAATGGCAAAGGGCATGGTGTACATTCTCCTTTTGTATTTGATTTTATAACTAATGTGCTAAACGACAGGCGCAATTTTTACGCGTTCAGCAATATTGAGTATATGCGCGGACAATGGCTGCACAGCGATGATGTAATAGAAGTGCAGGACTTGGGCGCCGGTTCTTCGGTAATGCAGCAAAAAAAGAGAAAGATCAGCGATATAGCGAAATGGTCGCTGAAATCCCGGAAGTATGCGCAGCTGCTTTTCAGGATGGTGAATTATTACCAGCCCAAAACAATTATTGAACTGGGAACTTCGCTGGGCATTACAACGGCTTATTTGGCATCAGCTAACCGAGAGGCGGCCGTATATAGTTTTGAAGGAGCAGATGCAATTGCGGAGCGTGCCCGGGCGTATTTCAATAAAGCTGGCTTACAAAATATACAGCTGATAAAAGGAAATTTTGATAATACTTTTCTGCCGGCGCTCAGAAAAATAAATAAAGTTGACTTTGCTTTTATTGATGGTAACCACCGCAAAGAACCAACGCTGCGATATTTTAACCAGTTGCTTCCTTATCTGCATAATAGTTCTATTATAATTTTTGATGATATTCACTGGAGCCAAGAGATGGAAGATGCCTGGAAGGAAATAAAAAATTCAGATGTTATAACATGCAGTATTGATTTGTTTTTTATTGGCATCGTGCTTATCTCAAAAGATTTTAAAGCAAAGCAGGAGTTTGTGGTAAGGTTTTAAATAGGTATCACTATCAGGTATCAGCAGTCAGGTAATGGCTGAAAGCTTCCCAAAAAATCCTTACATTCATTTTATGATTGCAGGTATACTTAAAGAACCTCAGGGCGAAAACAGGGTATCATTCTTACCTGATCAGGCAGCCGTTTTGCAGCAAAAGAATATAGAAGTTTGGGTTGAGGATGGAGCAGGTATAAATGCTTTTGCAGATAATGAGGCGTATACTTTTAAAAACGTACGTGTAGTATCCCGCAAAGAATTATTGTTGCAGGCAGATATCATTTTATCTATCCATAATCTTTCACCGGAAGAAATTGCAGGGCTGAAAAATGAAGTATTGATGGTTGGCGTGTATCAGCCTTTATATAATACTGCATTAATGAAAAATTATGCTGCCGCTATTACAACATTATGCAGTATAGATATGCTGCCCCGCACTACCCGTGCACAAAGTATGGATGTGTTGAGCAGCCAGGCAAATATTGCAGGTTATAAAGCGGTTTTAACAGCCGCGAATATATACGGCAGGTATTTCCCGATGTTTATGACAGCCGCAGGTAGTATAGCGCCGGCAAAGGTTTTAATATTAGGTGCAGGTGTTGCAGGCTTACAGGCTGTTGCAACCGCACGCAGGTTAGGTGCTGTGGTAGACGTGTTTGATACAAGACCGGCGGTAAGGGAAGAGGTGATGAGCCTTGGTGCAAAATTTATTGAAGTAGCAGGCGCTGCAGACGCAAGCGCGGCAGGTGGCTACGCAGTTGATCAAACAGAGGAATACAAACAAAAGCAACAATTAAAAATTGCAGAGAGTGTAGCAAAAGCAGATATTGTTATTACTACCGCGCAAATACCCGGGAAAAGAGCGCCAATACTCATTACCGAAGAAATGCTGAAAACTATGCGCAATGGTTCCGTAATTGTTGATATAGCTGCGGTAACAGGTGGCAATACGCCTTTCACAAAAAATAATGAAACGGTAAAGTATAATGGTGTAACTATTATTGGCGATTCTAACCTGCCATCAACTATGCCGTTTGATGCAAGTAAACTTTATGGTAAAAACGTGATGAATTTTTTATTGTTGCTTTTGGATAAGGATGGAAATATTCAATTGAACTTTGAGGATGAACTGGTAAAAGGCGCCTGTATTACGCATAGGGGAGATGTAGTTAATGAAAGAATAAAAGCCCTTATCAGTAGTTAGTATTGTGGTTTTAATTATGCCGGCATCATTACATCAGGCTTAAACTTATAAATATGCACGATATATTATTATGGATATCAGCCAATCAACAGATCATCTACATAGCAGTATTGATGGTTTTTGTAGGGATAGAAGTTATTGGCCATGTTCCTTCAGTTTTGCATACACCTTTAATGAGTGGTGCTAATGCCATACATGGCGTAGTGATTATCGGAGCCATTATTGTAATGGGCAAAGCGGAGCCTGGTAATTACCTCGCACTGGTATTTGGTTTTCTTGCTGTAATATTAGGAACGCTGAATGTTGTGGGAGGCTTTGTGGTTACAGACAGGATGCTGGAAATGTTTAAAGCAAAGAAGAAAAATCAATAATTATCCTGTGTTTTCAGGACGATACAATTTGTATCAATATCATGCGCATATTGTATCAAAATCGAACATCATAAGTTATAATACTCCCCGCAAATATTTGACCTCCAAACCTTTGGATAATTGGCATATTATTCATATTGATTCTGATATATTTTATTGACATGATCAGGAGTTATTTTAAAATAGCCTGGAGAAATCTTACCAGGAACAAAGCTTTTTCTGCCATTAACATTACAGGATTAGCATTGGGTTTGGCTTGCAGTATGCTTATTTTTTTGTGGGTGCACGATGAAAAGAGTATTGATAACTTTCATAAGAACGGGGGAAAATTATTCCAGGTATATGAAAGAAATTTTTATGATGGTAAAGTGGATGCAGGTTATTCAACGCAGGGGCTACTGGCAGATGAGTTGAAGAGAAATATTCCTGAAATACAATATACATCGGGTTTTGAATATGTTGTTGCACCCGGTACTTTAAGTACTGCAGAAGCCAATGGTAAAATTATTAAAATGCCGGGCTTTTTTGCCGGTCCCGATTTTTTCAGCATGTTCAGTTTTCCATTGCTCCGTGGCAAAGCGCAATCATCGTTACAATCGCCTGATAATATTGCAATTTCCCGTAAAATGGCCGAGCAGTTTTTCGGGAGCGTAGATAATGCTATCAATAAAACAGTTTTGATTGATACTAAGGCTGAATATGCTGTCTCTGCTGTATTTGAAAACCTGCCTGCAAACTCCAGTTTTCAATTTGATTTTTTATTGCCATGGCAGGTTTTTGTGAAACAAAATAAATGGGTAAATAACTGGGGTAATACTTCTCCGGCAACGTATGTTCAATTGAAAGAAGGGGCAGCAGACAATAAGGTAGAAGCTAAAATCAAGGATTTTATTTATAACTATACTGAAAAAAATAAAAGCTTTTACGTTCAGCTGGCATTACAACCATTCCATCAAAAATACCTGCATTCCAATTTCAAAGACGGATATATTAACGGAGGCAGAATTGGATATGTGAGGTTGTTTACTATCATCGCCGTATTCATCTTGATTATTGCCTGTATAAATTTTATGAACCTTGCAACAGCCCGTTCCGGGAAACGTGCTAAGGAGATAGGGCTGCGTAAAGTAATTGGCGCCATGCGGTGGTGGCTGATATGGCAATTTTTTGGTGAGGCATTATTGATCACTTTTTTTTCTATAACAACCGCCCTTTTAATTGCAGTATTGATGCTTCCTGTTTTCAACAGTTTAACCGGAAAGCAGTTAACATTACCCGTAACAAATCCTTTTTTCTGGTTATCCATGCTGGGTTTATTATCAGCCACTGGATTAATTGCAGGCAGCTATCCTGCATTATTCCTTTCTTCGCTTAACCCGTTAAAAGTGTTGAAAGGAAAATTAAAATTTGGTTGGGCTCCGGTGCTTTTCAGGCAGGGATTAGTAGTGTTTCAGTTTTCATTATCTGTATTGCTTATTGTGGGAATGATAGTTATTTACCGCCAGATGAATTATATACAAAGTAAAAACCTTGGTTACGACAGGGAGAATCTTATCTATATTCCTATAGAAGGCAGTCTTGCAGACAGGTATCCTGCCTTTAAAGAAGAAGCCCAACGGCTGCCTGGTATTATGAGTATTTCCAAAATGAGAAATTCGCCAACCGTGATTGAACATCATAATACCAGTATCGGCTGGCCGGGTAAAGCTCCTGATCTTACTGTTTCATTTGCTGATGGTATAGTTGGATATGACTTCATAAAAACATTGAAACTATCTTTAAAAGAAGGAAGAGATTTTTCAAAGGAGTTTGGTTTGGATTCCACCAATTTTATTGTAAATGAAACCGCAGTTCAAAAAATGGGATTTGAAAACCCGGTTGGGCAAACGATAACCTGGGGAAACCATCCCGGAAAAATCATAGGAGTATTAAAGGATTTTCATTTCAATTCTATGCACCAGGCTATAGAGCCGCTCATATTGCATGTAGATGAAAACTGGAGTTGGGGAACAATACTGGTGCGCACAAAACCCGGAGAAACGAAAGAAGCTATTAACGGTTTAGAAAGACTATGTAAAGCTGTTAATCCTAAATTTCCATTTACTTATCAGTTTTCTGATCTTGAATTCGAAAAATTATACAGAAGCGAACAGGTAGTAAGTAAGCTGTCCAACATCTTTGCTTTTCTTGCCATTTTTATTTCATGTCTTGGTTTGTTTGGTTTAGCGGCATTCACGGCAGAACAACGTACCAAAGAAATTGGTGTGCGCAAAGTATTAGGCGCGTCTGTATCAAATATTCTTACATTATTGGTCAGCAATTTTTTAAAACCTGTTGGTATAGCATTGGTTATTGCCTTTCCCCTGGCATGGTATGTTATGCAAAAATGGCTGATGGACTTTCAATATAAAATTAATATGGGTGCAGATGTTTTCCTGCTGGCAGGTACTTTAACTTTCCTGATAGCAATTTTTACAGTGGCTTTTCAGAGTATAAAATCTGCGCTGGCAAATCCTGTAAAAAATTTGAGAATAGAATAGTGGTCGTTCAATTTCAAAATGTGGTAACATTTTTGCAACAGCTTTATAAAAATTTATTTTATGGATGATATTACTTTTGGTAAAGCGTTTGCAAAAGAACTGGAAGCAGAAACGACTGCAACACGTAAATGCCTTGAAAGAATTCCCGAAAATTTATTTGAATATAAGCCTCACGAAAAATCAATGCCTTTAGGTTATCTTGCCCTGTTGGTAGCTGAAATTCCTAAGTGGATCACTGTTATGATCAATGATTCAGAAATTGATTTTATGACATATCCTCATTTTAAAGCTACTAACGCAGCGGATCTTGTTGCTCATTTTGATGAAAATATTAAAGATGCTAAAAATGCTTTACTCGGTATTAAAGAAAACGCGTTGGAAGAAACTTTTTATTTGAAGCGTAACGGACAGGTTGTTTTCAGTGCTTCCAAAAGAGAGCAGATTGAATCTACTATCAATCATATGGTGCATCACCGCGGGCAACTTACGGTATATATGAGGCTAAATGATATTGCAGTGCCATCTATATATGGACCTTCTGCAGATGAGAGACCGTTTTAAAAAAGGGGAATCAACCATTTTATTCATCGCCCTTTATCTGGTTACTTTCGTTAGTTTCATCTGCTTTCCGTACATGTTTATTTCTCAGCCGTACAACAGGATTGGTCATAGGGCTTAATCCTGGCCTTCGTCCCCAAGCAAAAACCCCCAATGTTTAAAACCTGTGGAGTGATCAAACATGATCTTGAAAATGGCTACAAGCGGCAGTGAAAGGAACATTCCCGATATGCCCGCTATTGTTCCACCTACTATAACCGCTATAATACTAACCAATGCGTTTATTTTTACTTTTGATCCAACAATGCGTGGCATTAAAATATTATTGTCTAGAAACTGTACTACTGCAATAACGCCTAATACAAGCAACACCTGCGATAGTTGATTTGAAGAAGAAAGCGTTAATAAAACACCGATTATATTACCGATCAAAGCTCCTACATAGGGGATAAGATTAAGCACTGCAAAAATAATAGCGATCAACCACGCATGTTTTATTCCAAGCAACATCAGTATCGTTCCCAACAGTATGGTCATGTAGGTTATTTGTATAAGTAAACCAAAAAGGTAGCTTTTAATAATTACTTCTGTGCCGCGTAATGCTGATTCTACCTGCGGGTGATCTTCCTGCCGGAACCAGAGAAATACAAAACGCAATAAAAGGTTTTTATAAAACAATAAAAGGAAAACATAAATAGGAACAAGACCTACAAAAACAAAAACGCCTGTTAACGTTACTGCCGCTCCGCTAAGATAAGAGCCTGCATTATTCAGAAGCTTTGAACTTTGTTCGTTTAGCACAGACAATTGTTTGGATGCACTTACTTCGAACTTTTTTTCGATCCATGAGCTGAGCGTTGTCCAATGCTGGTTAATATTTTTCTCTATTTGTGGAAATTCCCGAACCAGGCTTGCGATCTGAAAAGAAAGCAGGGTTGCGATCCCCAATATTACCAGAGAAGCGGTAAGTATGCTTAATACAATGGCTATAACTTCCGGTATTTTTATTTTAAGAAAAAAACGGTAAACGGGCAACAACACAAGGCTAACAAAAAAAGCCATCAGTAATGGCATTATAATATCACTGGCTACAGATAATATGGCAAGCAGCAGGCATATACCCAGCAGTTCGATTGACCGTTTTACGGTAAGTGGCAGATTATTCATACAATGCTTTCAATTGTATATAAAAATATGCCACTAATTTAATATTATCATAAAAATGGGCGGCAGTCCGGGTATTTGCTTTCAGCCATCAGCCATCAGCGGTATAACCACTCAATCATGTCAATTGTTTTTTCTAAGTAAAATTGATCTGTTCTGTCAAATGTATTTAATGCCGCGCTGTCCACATCCAGTATGGCTACAACCGTATTGTTTCTTATAACAGGGATTACAATTTCTGATTTGGATAAACTGCTGCAGGCTATATGCCCGGGAAATTTTTCAACGTCAGGAACAATGATCGTTGCTGCATTTTGCCAGCTGCTGCCGCAAACGCCTTTACCCTTGCGGATACGGGTACACGCAACCGGGCCCTGGAAAGGGCCTAATACCAATTCATCCTGCTTTACAATATAAAAGCCTGTCCAAAGCCAGCCGAATTGTTCTTTTAATGCCCCTGTAATATTCGCGAGATTCGCTATAAGGTCTGGTTCTCCTTCAATTAATGCTTTTATTTGCGGCAGTAGCCTTTCATACTGTTCTGCTTTTGTACCGGATGATATTATTAAGTCTTCTGCCATGAATCAAAGATAATTTAAACTTGCTTAAATGGCGGAGGCGGGCTGACATCAAATTCTGGCAATAATATCTGTAGCAGGATTTTAACACAAAGCGGCACAAAGATTTACACAAAGAACCACGAAGCAATGATTCATTCCGCTGTGACGGGGTATGCTGCGCAATGATAATCGGGTTTTATAAATTTGATGCTGTTAATTTGTAATCAGTTTAAAAAAATGGAAAAGATTTTACAGTTACGTATTATTGATATTATTCCTGAAACTACAGAAGCTTATAGTTTTGTGCTGGAAGATATTGAAGGCAATGACATTTATTACAAGGCCGGGCAATTTCTAACCCTGATTTTTATAATAAACAACCGTGAGGTAAGGCGTTCATACTCCATATCATCAACACCGGGAGTGAATGAAAAGCTGCAGATAAGCGTAAAGCGTGTATATAATGGAGAGATTTCGCGGCATTTGATTGATCATTATTTTGTTGGAGATATAGTAGAGGCGCTTGCACCTTCTGGTATGTTTATACTGAATGAAGGAAGCTATGAAAAAGAAAATGTGGTATTACTTGCGGCAGGCAGTGGTATAACGCCCGTGATAGCTTTGATAAAAGAACTGTTATTTAAAAGAAACGCTAATGCAGTTGTGCTGATGTATCAGAACAGGTCGGTTCAAACTACTATTTTCAGAAGCGAAATAGAAAAGATTGCAAATGAATTTCCAATAAAATTCCGTTGGCTCGATTTCAGGAGCTCAGATCAGGAAGATGTTTTTTACCGAAGATTGAATAATGAAAAATTAGAGCTGTTAATTCCCGGTTACTTAAGATATGATCCTGCGAAGACCTCTTTTTTTATTTGTGGGCCGGAACCTTTTATGCGCATGTGTCAGTTCACTATTACGCTTATGGGATTTAATGGTAAACAAATAAGGAAAGAACATTTTGTTATAGATAAGCCGCCGGCTCCGCCACTGATCATAAATCCGCAACCTGCTAAGGTTACCATTTTGCAGCAGCATGTCTCGTTTGAAACGCAGTATCCTAAAACCATTCTTCAATCAGCGCTCGATCAGCATATTGCTTTACCATATAGCTGCAAAGGCGGAAGGTGTTCTGCCTGCGTGGCAAAATGTGTAAGCGGTGAGGTGATCATGAGCAAGAATGATGTGCTGACTGAAAAAGATATGAAAACCGGGTTAATCCTCACCTGTGTTGGCTATGCGGTTACAAATATAATATTGGAATACGGTACCGGTACTACAACTAACCGTGATTGATCACAACATATCAGATCCGGAAAAAGAAAAGGGCAGGAGGTCAGCTATATTTTCAATAGTATATATTTCTCCTTCCATTCCGGCAAGTATCAGCCTGATTGGTTTTTGCTGCTGCAGCTGATACTCTAAAATACTTTGCCGGCAGATGCCGCATGGCGCTACAGGTCTTTCGCTTTTATTGTTTTTTTTATTAAAATAGCTGATAGCAATAGTATCAATAGCCGTTTTAGGATAAAAAGAAGAAATTGCAGATAGCAATACCCTTTCCGCACATAGCCCTGCAGGTGAGGAAGCGTTTTCCTGGTTGGAACCTTTTACTATTTCACTGTTATACAGTAACGCTGCCGCGCCAACATGAAACATTGAGTAAGGCGCATAGGCATCACTGGTAGCATTGCGGGCTTCCAGCAGGAGCGCTTTATCACTTTCAGTTAATGCCTCAACAGATTCAAATACTGAATAGCTCAAAGCTATAATATGCGTTTTTTCTGCGGGCATTACAATGCTGTTGATTAATGATTATTTGATTGATCTGAACAACCTGTTCCATCTTGGTCCTTTATCCCAGCTAAACCATATTAAAGAAGCACGTCCTACTACATGATCTTCCGGTACAAAACCCCAGAACCTTGAATCCTGTGAGTTATGTCGGTTATCACCCATCAGCCAGAAATAATCCATTTTAAAAATATACTGTTTGGTTTCCTGTCCGTTGATGATGAACTTGCCATCCTTTTCCTCCAGTGTATTGCCTTCATACACATTTATTACCCGCCTGTAAATTGAAATGTTTTCCGGTGTTAATGTTATGGCAGATCCCTTTTTCGGAATCCATACAGGACCATAAAAATCTTCGCTCCATTTGTGATGCACAGTATCCTGTGGAAACACAGCAGGATTAACCGGCCTTATTATTTTTTTGGTAACACTTTGTATATAGGGTTGCTTACTCAGGCGCTCAGCTTCTTCTGCCGTAAGATCGATGATATACATTCCATTTCCCTGATCCATAAACTGGCCTCTTTCATAATCAGTTTCTACATTATATTCAGTTTTCAATATTTCTTCATCTAATACAACTCCTTTTGTTTGAATATCATAATAAGTAGCTGAATGTGGTGGAACATAAGCGGGAGACCCGTTAATATATAAAACAGCTTCTTTCAATTGGATGGTATCGCCCGGAATACCAACACAGCGTTTGATAAAATTCTCTCTTTTATCTACCGGCCTCACAATAATATCATCTCTGTCGAGAATAGCCTGCCTGTTTCCTTTATAGTCTTCGCGAAGCAGGTCATAATAGTTTTTGTTGGATTGATATTCGCCAACAACAGTATCTCCAACAGGGTAATTAAATACTACTACATCATTACGTTCTATAGGGCTTGACCATAACCTTTTGTAAGGCAATTTTATCCATTCCAGGTAAGATTTTGTATTGATAACAGGAGCTGTGTGATGCACAAATGGTATGGCAAGCGGTGTATTGGGAAGCCTTGGTCCATAGCTCAGTTTACTTACAAACAGAAAATCATTTACCAGCAGCGTCTTTTCCATACTGCCTGTAGGTATTACATAAGCTTCAAAAATAAAAGTGCGGATAATGGTAGCCGCAACAACCGCAAACACACCTGCGTCTATCCATTCCCGTGCTGAAGATTTTTTATAATTTTTTACTACCGCGTTGCCGGCATACCTTTCATTTTTTGAAAAACCCAGATAGGGAAAATATATAAACGGAAGAAATACCGCCGCCGCGTGATGCAACACTGAAAAACGGCCAAAATGCTCTACGAACTTTATATATATCCAGATAGAAATAAATTGCCCTACGATGGGGATGAACTGGAGAAAGAACCAGTATTTCTTTAACGGCATTTTCTGCACCATCTCCCAGGTGTTATAATAAGGAACAAGCGCTTTCCAGGGTTCAATACCGGCTTTTTTAAACATGCCATATAAGCCAATATGAAAACCAATAGTACAAACAATAAAAATGATCAAGCCCATTGTTGAAACGTTATATTAAAAAGTTGCCAAAAATAGTATAAATATTTATCATGGCTATAAGTAGGGGAATATGATAAAATGTTACAGCCCTGCTTCTCTAAATTTGTTAAAGAAAACATATTGCCATTAGCCCGGTAATATTTAAATAATTTTCTTAAGCACCTCTGATACTTCCTCCGGCTTATGGTACAGCATAAAATGTCTTCCTGCTTCAATACTATGCGTTGGTTTTATTTTTTTGATGGGGAAAATTCTGTCTGCTGTACCGTGAATGTGGTAGAAATTTTTGATAACGCGTTCATTTTTCCAATGGAGTATCTGTCTGATTGACCACTTTAAATAATAAGGATTTACATTTTTCCTGAATTCACGGGCAAGCACTTTTTGATCCTGCGTATATGAGCCGAGAAAATAATTTTCAATGGGCTCAAATAATTTTAACGGGCGAATATCGTGCAATACTCCTGTGGGTATCAACCGGTATAATCTAAGTTTACCACAAAGCTTCATCCAGGTGGGTAGCTGATGATGTGTTTCTATACTGGAGATCAGGATCAGCTTTTTTACCGGCATAATACGGGTAATTTCAATAGCCATAATGCCACCAAAAGAAACACCAATCAGAGTGAAATCGCCTGTGCAGGTAATTTGTGCAGCCATTCTTTTGGCATACGTTTCAAGTCCTTCATCTTTTTCCGGCACAAGCCATTGTATATAATGCACGTCTGTATCAGGCTGCCAGGTAAGCTTACTGAAAATCCGCTCATCTGCGCCTAGTCCGCATATACAATACACCGTTTTCATTTCCATCATTTCCTTGGAATCACATAACTGGTCACATCTTCTTCTTTAATACTTTTTCCAGACAAAATAACAAGGCGTTCAACAACATTTCGCAGTTCCCTGATATTGCCCGTCCAATTATTATCCTGCAAAGCCTTCATGGCATCGCCCTCAATTTCTTTTTTAGGAACACCATATTCTGTGCAGATATCAGCTAAGAATTTATCAACCAGCAGCGGGATATCATCCCTGCGGTCATTTAATGAAGGCACATGAATAATAATGACACTCAGGCGGTGGTACAAGTCGAGGCGGAATTGTTTTTCATCCACTTCCTGCAATAAGTCTTTATTGGTTGCGGCAATTACACGAACATCCACACTGATATCTTTATCGCCGCCAACCCTGGTAATTTTTCCTTCCTGAAGCGCCCTTAATACTTTTGCCTGCGCATTAAGGCTCATATCGCCAATTTCATCAAGAAACAGCGTTCCGCCATGTGCCTGTTCAAATTTTCCAATACGTTGTTTTACGGCTGATGTAAATGAACCTTTTTCATGACCGAATAATTCGCTTTCTATTAATTCGCTTGGAATAGCAGCACAGTTTACCTCAATTAAAGGGCCTTTGGAGCGATTACTTTTTTCATGTATCCAGCGGGCAACCAATTCTTTTCCCACGCCATTTTCACCCATGATCATTACCCTGGCGTCCGTAGGCGCCACCTTGTCAATCGTCTCTTTTATTTTTACGATTGGCGCCGATTCTCCTATCATTTCTTCAACCTTTGTTACTTTTCTCCGCAGCACCTTTGTTTCGGTTACAAGATTGGTTTTATCCATAGCATTGCGTATCGTTATCAGCAGGCGGTTCAGATCCGGAGGCTTTGATACATAATCATAAGCCCCTTTTTTTACCGCTTCAACGGCTGTTTCAATAGTACCATGCCCTGAAATCATAATAACCGGAACATCAGGATTTATTTCGGCAACTTTATCTAAAAACTCAATGCCATCCAGCTTGGGCATTTTAATATCGCACAATACAACATCGTAATTTTTTTCTTTAAACTTTTTCAAACCTTCTTCTCCGTCGCCTGCCTCGTCTATTTTATATCCCTCATAAGAAAGTATTTCACCTAAAGTTTTACGGATTGCTTTTTCATCATCAATGATCAGAATATTTGACATATATGTTATGGTTCTTTATGTGTATAGCTCAATAGTTTTTCAAAAATAAGGAATTATGAATTGGTATTTTACTTGAGCACATTGCAAATCTGAACGTGTACGGTAATCTTGCGCAGATGCCTCGTGCCTCGGCATGACAGACAGGAGAATGTGTGTTGAACATTAGTGCAAATGTTCAAAAATAATACTACGCCGAACACTGCACTGCTACCTGTCATGCCGAGGAAAGAGGTATCTGCAGAAGCGCTGGCACCTATATGCGAAAAATTAAAACGAACCTGCTTTGTACAATTTTGTGTATTCTTTGTGTACCTCTGTGAAATAGCCTGGTTGTTACACTGAAATTATTAGTGATAGTTAGTGTGGCTTATCTTTACAGCAATAATTTAAAAAAATGAGCAAAATTGTTTTTATAACCGGCGCTACATCAGGTTTCGGAAAAGCATGTGCAGAAAAATTTGCAAAAGAAGGATATAATGTAATTATCAATGGAAGAAGAGAAGACAGGCTGCAATCTTTGAAAGCAGCATTGGAAAAGCAATATAACATTAATGTATTAACGCTTGCTTTTGATGTGCGCAACAGGAAAGATGTTTTTGAAAAAATTCAATCAATAGACGAAGCGTGGAAAAAGATTAACATTTTAATAAATAATGCGGGACTTGCCCTTGGCAGGGATTATATTGATGAAGGAAATATGGATGACTGGGATACAATGATGGACACCAACGTTAAAGGTTTGCTGTATGTATCAAAAGCAGTAATTCCCTTTTTAATACCAACAGGGGGGCATATAATAAATCTTGGCTCTGTGGCGGGAAAAGAAGTATATGATAAAGGAAATGTGTATTGTGCCAGCAAATTTGCAGTTGATGCTATATCTAAAGGGATGAGAATTGATCTGTTACGCCATGGTATTAAAGTAACTTCTGTAAATCCGGGCGCCGCGGAAACGGAGTTTTCCCTTGTTCGTTTTAATGGAGATGAAGAAAAAGCAAAATCTGTATACAATGGTTTGCAACCGCTCACAGGCCGGGATGTGGCAGATGTGATATACTATTGTACAACATTGCCTGCACATGTTTGTATTAACGACCTGGTACTATGCCCAACCCAACAGGCAGATGCTATTTATTTTAACCGAAAATAATTTAGGCAGCAAATTTGCGTTGATAAAAGGTATAAGCTAATGCACTTAAACACCAGTTAATACTGTTGATATAAGTCAAAGCGATTACCCAACCCTGTAAAACTGTTTTAAATGAAAA
The DNA here is from genome assembly GCA_047601125.1 of Agriterribacter sp. Classification (GTDB taxonomy): domain Bacteria; phylum Bacteroidota; class Bacteroidia; order Chitinophagales; family Chitinophagaceae; genus Agriterribacter. The sequence goes on from JASGJY010000001.1 coordinate 1,145,392, forward strand.
AAGTAGTTTTTTATATAGCCGCTTTGTTTTTTTTCACTTCGCTCAGTATTCCTGCCCTGTCTCAGGACGATAATGTGATAAGGATCAGCCCTTGCGATAATGTGTCTATTCAGAAGCAGGCAGACAGTGTTAAGCACTTATTGGCGGGTGGCGGATTTACAGTATTGCGTGAAGCTTCCATAACTATGGAGAGTGAATATGAAATTCCTATTATTGTTCCTATGAGCGAAGGCACCTGGTACCAGTTTGTTTTTATTGGCGATGTGAAATCAAATACATACGAAGTACGCATGTATGATTATAGCGAAAAGCAGGTGGTATATCAGAAAAAGAGATGGGGAGATGTAGATGGTAATGTTATCAGCTATTCATATATACCTAAGGTTTCGGAGTATCACATGATAAAACCCCTGCAGGTAAACAGCATGCAAAAGAAAAATTTATGCGGGTATGTGATGTTATTTAAAAAGACTGTTGGTGAAGCGAAGGCCGCTAAATAATCATTCAGAAAAATAGTTGAAAGGCGTTAAGAAATTTCTTATCGCTTTTTTTGTTTCGGATCCACAATTTCTCCATTCAAAATTGGTAAATACTATTTAAAAATATCTGTTCGTTCATTTCTCAAAAAATATTCAATAGTTTTATCCGCATTGTTTTTTCAGATAATATTGAGTTAACATTGATTATTGACAACCTTTAACCCATGAATAAATCTATAGGGAAACTCTTGGCACCGGCGCTATTGCTGAATTTTTTGTACAGCCTTGCTTATGGCATGCCCGGCAAGTTGCATACTGCATTTATAGACGATAATAATGTTGTTATTAAAAGCAAAACCGAGCGATATGAATTTGCATATGGAAATGCAGATAACCCTGTAATCATAAATGAGCAGACAAATACAATTTTCAGATGCGATGGTTATCGCACAGACCTGCCTTATGTTGAGTTTTATGATGATCAGTCAACCATCAATGAAGTGAACATTTTCATCGATGGAAAAAAGAACCGGCTCATTAAGCCCGTATATGAATATTATTCCGTCGAAAATATTTTTTATTCTGATGCAAGGATCTGTTATTTTCAGTTGCCCCTGGAGAAAAAAGGCTCACAAAGCGAAGTGCAGATAAGCAAGACTATTAATGATCCCCGCTACTTCAGCACCATTTATTTCCCGGAATCTTTTAAGATAGAAAGTAAACAGGTAATTTTCACTGTTCCACAGTGGATGGATATAGATATAAAGGAAATGAATTTTGAAGGATACAAGATTAAAAGGCAAACTGAAATGAAGGATAATGTTGTTATATACACTTATACTATGGATCAGTTAGAAGCCAGGAAAAATGAGCCCCGTAGCCCGGGACCTTCTTATATATACCCGCACCTGCTGGTTTTAACCCGCTCTGCTGACGTAAAAGGAAAGAAAATAACATATTTCAATACTGTTGCTGATCAATATGCATGGTACCGTCATCTGGTATTACAGATTGGTAATGATGCCGCCGCCATTAAGGAAAAAGCTGCAGAGATAACAAAAGGTATTACTAATGATACAGCAAAAGTGAAAGCAATATTTCATTATGTACAGGACAATATAAGGTATATAGCTTTTGAAGATGGTATCGCGGGCTTTAAGCCTGAAAAGGCACAGGAAGTATTGAAAAAGAAATATGGTGATTGTAAAGGCATGGCTAATCTTACCAAAGAACTTTTGCAGGCTGCAGGTTTTGATGCAAGGTTATGCTGGATAGGTACCAATCATATTGCATATGATTATTCCACACCATCTCTTTCGGTAGATAATCATATGATCTGCGCATTACGCTATAAAGGAAAGCTCTATTTTCTGGATGCAACAGAAACATATATCGGCTTTGATCAGTATGCCGAGCGCATACAGGGCAGGCAGGTGATGATTGAAGACGGAGAAAAATATATGCTTGAGAAAGTGCCGCTGCGTTCTACCGAACAAAATATAGATTTTGAAAAAAGGATTGTTCGTATAGACGGTAATAATTTAAAAGGAGATGTATTGCATAAAATGGGAGGAGAAAGTAAAGAATGGTTGCTTACACGCATACATAGTTTAAAAAAGGATAAACTTGCGACTGCCTTGCAGAATTACCTTGCGGAAGGTAATCAGAAATATGCGATCACGCAACTACAAACTTCTGATCTTAACGAAAGAGACAATACGCTCAATATCAATTATCAACTCGATCATAAGGATGCCGTTTCGGGCTTTGGTGATGAACTGTATATAGATCTTGACTTCAGAAAAGATATGGATAATTCGGACATTGATATAAGCAAAAGAGCTACTGACCTGGTTTTTCCTTATAAAAAGTATCTTATTTATGAAACTGAATTGACAATTCCTGACGGGTATAAAATCAATCAGCTCCCTGAAGGATTAAATATTGAAGAGCCTGCATACAGCTTTAAAATAAACTATAAAACCATTGGCGGAAAACTGGTTTACCGCAAAGAAATAACTATAAAAGAAACCCGTTTGCGCAAAACAGCTTTTGAAAAATGGAATGCAGGTATTTCACAGTTAAAAAAGCGGTATAACGAACAGGTGATTCTTACAAAAAAATAAACTTTCATCTCATAATATTCTATTCATGCAATACAAATATACCCTGAGCCTGCTTGTCTTTCTGTTTGTAATATTTCAGCACAGCGCTGCGCAAACGGAAGCGGAATATAAGAAAAGAGTGGAGGAAGTAAGAAAAGAGGTATGGGGATGGAACATTCCCGCGTTTAACATCAGAACAATTCCTGCTGCATTTGCTAATGAATCAGGCGTAGTAATTGCCCGTCACCAGGAAATAAAAGCCATTAGTAAAACCAAGTTCAAATTTCTTGTTATTACGGCTGCTAAGTATAAAGAGATATACTTTACCAACACTTACCGGGAGATGGTGAAGATAAATGATAAAGCTACGCTTGAAGAGTTTTCTGAGTTCAGCTACCAGAAATCCAAGCGGCTTGCAAAATTCTTTTCCAGAAATCTTAAAGGACGTGTTACCATATTAGGCATTCGTATTATAAAGCCTGATGGCACTATAAAAGAAATAGATGTGAATGAGGAGGTGATGATAAAAAATGATGATGATGAAAAACAAAGTAAAGTAGCTGTATCAGGACTGGAAGTGGGAGATATTATAGATTATTTTGTAAGCCGGCAGGAAGAAGAAGCGGTAGGATACAGAACAGAACCTTATCTTTTTATATTTGGTGATGATAAACCCATTATGCATTATTCTGTGCATTGCGAAGTGGGAGCTACCTGTGCAGTAGAATACAGGGCAATGAATGGCGCGCCTGAATTTAAAGTAAAAAAAGATACGGATGGTGATAATATCCTTGATGCGGAATATCAGAATATAGCCAAATCACCGGTTGATCTTTGGATGTCTTCTGCAAGGCAATTGCCTATACTCCGTTTAAACATACGCGTTGGCGGACCGAGAAAAATAAAAAGAAAAGAGGGAGAAGTATATCGTAATCAACCCTACCAGCAAATTATTGAAGATGTAAAAGTTGATATGAAAGAAGATTTTTACGGAAGTCAGCTTGGTTTGGTAGCAGAAGGGCTTTCTGGCGAAATAAAGTCTATGATTAAGCGCATGCGCAGGCAGGATGATCTGCCTAAAGACAGCTTACCGTATTATATTTACTATGCATTCAGGTATATAGCTTTTTACAAGGTAGATGCTACCGATAAAATAAATGTTGGCTTAGAGCGGAATTACCAGGCTCCTAATAAAAAGAAATTTCTGTTGTTGCTAAGTCTTATTCTTGATAAGCTTGGTATTAATAATGAAATTATACTGGCAACATCCGTTTATGGCCCTGATACAAAACAGGTGATGCTGGCAGATGATTTTGAGTATATCATTAAAACAACAAAAGACAACCCTGTATATATGAGCGCCGAGGGTGTTTTTACCAATTGTAACTATATACCTGCTGAGTACGAAGGCCAGCAAAATCCTACAGTTGTGGTAAAAGGATTTACCAAATCTTCAATACGGCTTGATGATGAAGCAATGCAGAATATAGGTAAATCGTTAGCAAAGCAAAATGTGCAAACGGAAAACCTTAAGGTTGCGGTTTCAGACAATATGGAAGAACTTAAAATAGCAAGGAAAACTGTTTTACGAGGGCAGATGCGGCAGAGTGCACAGCGGCATTTATTGTTGTTTGAAGATTATTACGAAGAAGAAAGAAAAGCACTTGGCGTTAAAGAATCATTCATGGAGGAATTTGCTGACAGCAGGAGAAACAGATCGCTCGCCGATGAATATACTGCAGCTTTTGCAAAAGCGCGCAGTGAATGGAAAGACAGGTTTATCAGTGAAATTTCCGGGGAGTTTGATACAAAGCCCAAAGATGTTACATCTTACAAAATAGATAATATGGGTTTGCGCCATACTAAACCTGATTTTATTTACTCCACTCAATTTACTATTGAAGGATGGATAAAACGCGGCGGCAATAATTACATTGTTGATATGGGCAGGCTCATAGGAGGGCAGTTGCAACTAAAGCCGGAGCAACTGGAAAGAAGCGTGGATATATATATGCCCTGTGCCCGTACATTTGAATATATCATAAGCTTTGAAATTCCGCAGGGTTATAAGGCTGAAGGGCTGGATAAATTGGCTGTAAATACAACTAATCAAACCGGTAGTTTTATTGCTGACGCTAAACAGGAAGGAAATACGGTAAAGCTGAAAATAACCAAGGTGTATAATAATGCGTTTGAACGCGCTGATAAATGGCCGAAGCTTATAGAAATATTAAATGCCGCCAACGATTTTCAAAGTAAAAAAATATTATTGCGTAAAGGCTGATATAATACCATATAGTTTTCCGGCAATGTAAAGGCTATACAAAAAGAGGCGTTTTTCAAAGCGCCTCTTTTTTTGTGCCAGGGTATGTTTTACCTGGTAATACAAATAAATATCAGCGGGTACAATCCGCAGTCCAAACAGCGCCGTCTTTAGTATAAGCCATAAGAAGTGTGCTTGCGGTAAGGCGGATTATCTGCGCTGAATTATCACCAACAGAAACAACAGCGTTATCACCATCCGCTTTAAACTGTACGCCTGTTAAATCAGGAATGGCATCAGAGAATACAAAATTGTAGTTGCTGCCTACTTTTACAACGGTAACTTTTCCATCATCTGTGGATTTATTTTCTCCCTCTTTTACATAACTGATCTTGCCTTTATATGTACCTACAAATAAATCATTATTTGTAGGATTGTCTTTTTTACTGCAGGAGGCAAATATAAAAGCGGCTACCAATAACAAACTCATAGATTTCAAATGTTTACTCATAATTTTTCTAATTTAATAGTACGAGTAATTTCAAACCCTGTTCCAGGATTTGCTGTTAACAAAATTTTATTTCTCTTGAATATTTATTATTGTTTTTTAGCCAGGGGGAACTTTCATGGAAATTTTTTATTCATCCTTTGTGTATTTTATGAATGAAAAGTTTCATGTACGTTTGAGAGTTTACTGTAGCACTTTTATCTTAATACTTCTGAAGCTCACTTCATCGCCATGATCCTGTAATAATAAATGTCCCTGCTTAGCCTCGCCAAAGTTTGGCCATTTTTGGTACTTACTTACGGCTACAAGCGCCCTGAATGCTTCTGAACCTCTTACATATTCCAGTACTTTTTGCCCGTTGAGATAATGTTCAACATGATTATCAGGGTACACTATAATTCTTCCTTTGTTCCATTCGCCAATGGCATGTAATGCATTACCGGGCTTTTTTGCAGTGATAAGATCATAGAGTGAAGCAAGCGTACGATTACCATTCACTCCTTTTTTCGCATCCGGATGAACTTTATCATCCAGCACCTGGTATTCCAAACCAATGGCCGAACCGGTATTATTTTCAGAAAGCGTTACAAAATATTTTACACCACTATTAGCCCCGGTTGTAAGTTTAAAATCAAAGGAAAGGTCAAAAGCACTGAATTGATCAACAGTAACGATATCCCCGCCATTATTTGATTCCTGTCCCTGTGAAGAAAGCACAGTAATAACCCCGTTCTCAATCTTCCAGCCTTTTTCCGGGAAACCGGGCTTATAGGCGCCTTTCCATCCCTCTGCATTAACCCCGTTAAATAATAGTTTCCAACCGTTTTGTTTTTCTGATTCAGTTAATGTATTGGGCGTAAAATTCAACACATATACATTTTGAGGAAAAGGACTATCCTTAAAATTTTCCGTGATACGAATATTTTTCCAGTAAATTTTCTTTCCTGCCTTTTTCTCATCATTTCCAATAGAATGAACCTGCAATGCAATAAACCCTTTTGTATCAGCAGTGTCAACAAGGTAAGATGCCGGAATACCATTTACCCATGTTTTAATAGTATTACTCCTGCATTCAATTTTCACATGATTAAATACACCACGCTTATACGCCTTTTTAGCAGCAGAATTAAGATCTAAAGGATATAACCATCCTCTTCTTCCTTCGTCATAAATGCCGCCTGTCCATGCTCTTGATGAACCGTCAAGCTCATATTGAAAGCCATATACACGCCCCTGCCCATTATTGGCTTCCGGGTTAAAATGGCTCCTGAATTGTATACCTGAGTTTGTAGTTGTGTCAGGTATCAACACATCCAATTCCAAAACAAAATCTTCATATTCTTTTTCTGTTACCAAAAAGCTATTAGGCGTTGATGGTACGGTTATACCTGCAATTGATCCTTTTTCAATTTCGTATTTGGCCTTACCGCCCATCTGTCTCCAGCCGTTAAGTGTTTTACCATCAAATAAATTGTTCCATGAATTTTTTTGCGCTTTGGTATGAAAGGATAAAAGAAACAGGAAACCAAGGGCAAAGCTGATTGACCGCATTATATACATATTTTAAAAAAAATAATTTTAATCTTGAAGATATAGAATTAGAAGCGTTACAAATAAATTTTTCGCTTAGGAAACAGGAGTTTCTACAGGAATACGGCAACAGGGTAGACGAACTTTATTTAATTCTTAACCACAGCCGATTTAATTCCATCCATGAGTGTTTTCCAGCACATATGAAACATAGACCGCGTAGTATCTCTCTTAAAATCAGCTTCGCCTATACGTAATGGTTTGTTTTTCGAAGGATTATCATCATATATCAGCATATTGGCGCCTATGCTTACCAGTTTGTTTTTTTTCAGCTCTTTTGTTTCTTCGTCCTTCTTTAAAACAGATACTTTTAAATCATTATACAAAAATTTTACAGGGCCTTTCATGCTATAGTTATCGGCCTTAAGATTAAAAGAAAGCTGGTTGATCCTGCCCTTGTTTATTTTAACGCCGCCCAGTGGCTCCAGCAGTTGATTCAGCCCTGTTGCATCAAGTGAACCTAATTGGCCTGATACATCAAATCTTCCTCTTTTATTATTCAGATAAAAGCTCCACGTAGTTTTTACCCGGTACCGGCGCAGGAAATTTGCATTGATATTTGCGGTTAAGGCGTTTTGTTTATTATCTGCACCTTCATTGCTGATATTTAAAAAAGTTCCATTCAGGTCTGCAAAAATTACTTTTCCAATTTTTTGCATTATTCTGCCTTTCTCTTTATACTCTACATAGCTGTTCATTAAAGCCAGTTTTCCAATAGAAACCGGAATAGGAATTTGCGCAATTCTTTGTTGCGGATACGTGCCTAACCTGCTTTTGCCATCAGGCTTCCGCGTCATATCCCGGTATATTTTTATGTTTGAATGATGAATACTAACGCTTTCCGCATAAATTTTTTCTTTAAACAAAGAGAGAAAATTAAGTTTTTCAACGCTAATATCATTTAATACAATATCATACCTGTCTGCCTGGAATACTTTCTTTTGTGCGAATTTAATTTCGTCAAGCTGGGGAATAATTTTAAAACTTCGAGCAGATACACGGTTGTTGTCGGAGTTTAATGTTATGCTGTCAAGAGAATAACGATAGAGCTTGTTTTTTGACGTCCATGATAATTTTGCGCTATTAAGCAACATGTGTTTTGAAAAAAGGATCCGCGACGTATCCTTATTGGAGATACTGTCAATGGCAACATTGCGTAACTCAAGATATGTATCCATCAGCAGCAGTTTTTGCTCACCGGTTTTCATATCTCTTGTTATTATTTTAGCTCCTGTAATCAAAAAGGTATCTATCTTAATTAAATTAAGATCACCCAGTATCTGCCGGTATACTTCTTCGGTTGGCATTGCTTTGGTAGAATCATTTCCGCGGCGCGTATAAATGATATCAATTACAGGTTCTTTTATTTCAACTTTACGCCCGATAATTTCCTTTGTTATCAGCGCCTGAGGTGTTTGCACTCCCGCCACTTCAATTGACGGAATGGTAAACCGTAACAGTGTACCCGGAATATCTTTATTTTGAAGTGCCTTATATTGTACCGTATCATAATCAAGGGAGAGATTTTTAATAAACAGGAAACCGGCCACTTCATCTAATTCCATATCATCATAATGGATGCTGTATAGCCTGTTACTTTTATCCCGAACTGCCAGACTTACTTTCTCCCGTATAAAGGCCTTTTTTATAGCATTCCAGTATATAATGGCTACGGAAACAGCGCCGGCAATTATAAGAACAACAATACTGAAAATGATTTTTCCTTTTGGAGTAGCAGTTGCTTTTTTAATTTTATTTTGAAGTGGCAGCATGTGGTGGTGTAATGATTTAAATATAACAAAATATCAGCCCCAAAGTATTAAAAAAGGTTACCGCTTATATCACGATAACCTTTTCATTTAAAATCAGCTCTCCGGATTATAAACTTTCTATCCAGCTTTTCACTTCTTCCTTGGTTTTGCCAACCTTCTTTTGTATTCTTCCTAAAAGTTCATCGTCTTTTCCTTCTTCGTATAAAAGGTCATCTTCAGTAAGATCCGCATAGGCTTTTTTAACCTTGCCTTTTACATCGTTCCAGTTTCCTTTGAGCTTTAGTTTCCAGCTTTCCATAATAATAATTTTAGTTAGTTATAAAAAAGGTATTCATTACGCGGCGCCTCTGATTAATCGTAGCAGAATAGCGATTACAGCTATTACAAGGAGGATATGAATAATACCGCCGGCATGATATCCAAGAAATCCTATAGCCCATGCAATTACTAATATCACGGCTATAACGTATAACAAATTACCCATAAGTGAAAATTTAAAAGGATGATTGATGAGTTTAGGAGTATATGTTAAAATACTTTGCCAATAATTATTATAAGGCTCAAATGCAGTGCAGACAAGGCTTTAACATTCAAAATATCAATATTTACAAAACAGACTGCATGATAATATTGAGCAATATGTTCCACAAGTTGAGAAAATCAGGTTTATATATCGATTTATATAATATGGGCAAATAATTGCTCACTATGTTTATTTACATCTACAGTATTATTTAATAAGAACACAATTGAGGCGAAAATTTAATGGCAGGATTTTATATACATATTGATTATTAATGAATAATCAGCATCTGCTTATTTCAACTTATTATACATGGACGGTCTGTTAATAAAAGAGCCACCTGAAAAAGGTGGCTCTTTAAATAGTTAGAACAGGTGACAGGTGCATAATTTTCGCAGGTGGGCAGAAACACAAACCAGAGTGGCGGTGGCTCACCACCCGCTTCCGGCGTGAAAATTTGAAACGCACCCGTTAGAACCTGTTTAAAATTTAAATTGAATTCTACTTTTGCTTAAAAATATTATTATTGCTTAATACCAAAATATACTCCAATGGCTGAAAGAATATTAATTATAGATGATGATATGGATATGTGCACCTTGTTAAGCAGGTTTTTACAGAGAAAAGGATTTGAGACGGATACTGCGTATAATGGAAATTCCGGCATAGCAAAGTTTAAAGAAAATCCCTATGATATTGTATTGTGCGATTTTCGTTTGGGTGATAAGGAAGGATACGATGTACTTCGTGAAATAAAATCTGTAAAACCTACCGCTACAGTAATTATCATTACCGGTTATTCTGATATCAAAACAGCGGTTGATATTATTAAACAGGGAGCCTTTGATTATATAACCAAGCCGCTTATTCCGGATGAGGTTTTAAGTGTAATTAAAAAGTCGCAGGAACAGGCCAGCGAACGCAATGCTGCAGCCGCTGCAGGAGGTAGTACTTCTGCAAGAGTAAAAACAGGAATTGCAAAACCTGATGATGATTACCTTGTAGGAAAAGATCCCTCAACCAAAGAGCTTTATAAGCAGATAAAACTGGTAGCACCAACTCCCTATAGTGTTATTTTATATGGAGAAAGCGGTACAGGTAAAGAGGTAATTGGTAAAACAATACATCAGTACAGCAACAGGAATGGTAAACCATTTATAGCGCTGGATTGCGGAACATTATCTAAAGAGTTAGCGGGCAGTGAACTTTTCGGGCACATGAAAGGGTCTTTTACCGGTGCTATTAATGATAAGGAAGGGCATTTTGAAATGGCCAATGGCGGAACGCTTTTTCTTGATGAAGTAGCCAATCTTCCTGTAGATGTGCAGGCCGCGCTGTTGCGGGTTATACAGGAGCGTAAATTCAAAAGGGTAGGAGGCACAAAAGAAATGAGCCTCGATATCAGGATCATTGTCGCTTCTAATGAAAACCTGCAGGAGGCTTACCGCAAAGGCAGGTTCAGGGAAGATCTCTTTCATCGCTTTAATGAATTTTCTATTCACATTCCCGCGTTGAGAGACAGGAAAGATGATGTGCTTCCGTTCGCAGATTTCTTTCTTAAAAAAGCATGCGTTGAATTAGGAAAAGAAATAGAAGGATTTGAACCGGAAGTACTGGAACTATTTGAAAAATACCCCTGGCCCGGTAATTTAAGGGAGTTCAGAAATGTGATCAGGAGGGCTGCATTGCTTACCAGTACACCTCTTATCAATGCTTCTGTTCTTCCGCAGGAAATTATTCAGCCTTCTGATATCTACGAAAGACCTGCAGAGCCGCAACATGCACCCTTTTCCAGCGCCCCGTTAAAGGCGCCGGATTTAAAAGAAGCGGCCTCACAGGCAGAATATGAAACTATATTACGTGTACTAAAACAGGTTAATTATAATAAGACAAAAGCCGCCGAAATACTTAAAATAGACAGAAAAACGCTTTATAATAAGATTAAGGATTACGAAACACAGAAACAGGTTGAAAATTAATGTAGATTTATATTCAACTATAAATACATAATTATATGGCGGCTGAAAAAAGACAGATGACAACTTTAAGCGAAGTGATAAATACGCTTGAAGAAAGAGGGCACGGAGATGAATTTAAAATGACAGACAAAGGGCTTACTATAGACGAGCAGGCATTTTTTCAACCCTCTGATCTTACTATCATAAAAACATATCGTTTTGAGGGTGATTCAAATCCTGACGATGAATCCATACTTTTTCTTATAGAAACTTCTGACAAAACAATCGGCTACCTGGTAGATGCCTATGGCGTATATAGTACTGTTGAACCAGAAAAGTACATTCAGTTTATACGCGAAATACCGGTTGAGGACAGGGACGAGCAGTTAATATTCGGCTAATCTTTCCATAACGGGATATCATACAATTCAGCAAATTTTTCGTTTGCACGTTCAAATGCAAAACAATATGAACCATTGGTGATGATAAGATAGTTGACCGGTATTGAAATATTATACCTCAACACCTGGTCAATGGTTTTTGTGCTCAAGTCCACATCCATTGCTTTGCATTCAACCATAAGATAAGGTTTCCCAGTCCTGTTATAGATAACTATATCGCATCTTTTTTTTAATTCGCCCAGGTATATTTCTTTTTCTACACTGATCAATGATGGCGGATATTGTTTTACCTCTATAAGGTATTGCAGGAAGTTTTGTCTTACCCATTCTTCAGGTGTCAGGTTAACCCAAAGTTTGCGAACAATATCAAATATCATTTCCCTGTTATCCCTTAGTTCAATCTTATACCTGTGTTCAGGATATTCGATTTTTATCATGACTAATAATGAATTTGCTAAATTAGCTAAATAAAGGAGTATGCATACAAAAGAAGATATTGTTCAGAACTGGCTGCCAAGATATACAGGTGAAAAATTAAAAAACTTTGGCAAATACATTTTGCTTACCAACTTCAGCAATTATGTAGGGCTTTTTGCAAAGTGGCATAAGGTAGCTGTTGTTGGTAAAGATAAGCCTATGCAATGCGCCACTGCCGATGGTATTACCATCATCAATTTTGGAATGGGCAGCCCCGGCGCCGCAACCATAATGGACTTGCTTACCGCTATAGAACCCAAAGCAGTACTTTTTTTAGGCAAGTGCGGCGGGTTGAAAAAAAGAAATAAGATAGGCGATCTTATTTTGCCGATAGCAGCCATAAGAGGCGAGGGCACTTCTAATGATTATTTCCCCCCCGAAGTGCCTGCATTGCCTGCATTTGCTTTGCAAAAAGCAACATCTACCACCATACGTGATTACGGCGTTGATTACTGGACAGGAACAGTATATACCACCAACAGGAGAGTATGGGAGCATGATGAAGAATTTAAGACATACCTGCAGCGTATAAGAGCTTATGCTATTGATATGGAAACTGCTACTATTTTTTCAGTTGGTTTCTATAACAAAATTCCCACAGGTGCATTATTGCTGGTAAGCGACCAGCCAATGATACCGGAAGGCGTTAAAACTGCGGAGAGTGATAAAAAAGTGACGTCAGGATATGTAGAGAATCATATTAAAATAGGTATTGATTCTTTGAAGCAATTAATTAATGATGGATTGACCGTGCGGCATCTAAGATTTTAAACTATAGTTATGAAATACCTGTATTTGCTTCTGCTGACAGCAGGCTTGAATGCCTGTAGTAGTTCAAATAAGCTTAACAGCAATACTCTCCGTGGTAAATTAGTGGTAAGTGAGCTTTGTGCGCATTATGTGGTAGCAGTGGTTTCGGGTAATATTGATGCTTCTAAAACTGCCACAGACTGGAAGGATGAAAAAAGAAATCAAACATTCAAACAATCCTTTTCAGTAGCCAACCGCTGCAGCTTTGGAAAAGAAGATATAAAGGAAGGAGATGAATTTACTTTTGAAATAGATAATGCGCCACAGCAGGAGAACTGCGCTGTATGTATGGCTTATTATCCAACTCCTTCTCAATCCCTGCATATAAAGAATGTCAATAAAATACAGCCTTAGTTGTCAGCGCCACTGTTATCCATACAAAATTTAGCTATAGACTTCATAAATGAAAGCACTGCAACCCATGCGGTGCAGCAGGTGTCTTTTACGGTAAGCAGGGGAGAAATAGTAGCAGTGGTGGGAGAATCAGGGTCCGGTAAATCCGTAACAGCTTTATCTGTGCTGCAGCTATTATCTTCGCCACCGGCGCTGTACAGTAGTGGTAAAATTCTTATCTATACGCAGGATATGGGTGAGGTTGATACGTTGCTTGTTTCTGGTAAGCGGCTGCAGCAAATGAGGGGTAATATTGTATCTATGATCTTCCAGGAGCCGATGACCTCGCTTAATCCTTTATTTACATGTGGTCACCAGGTTACTGAAGCTATCCGTATACACCAGAAACTTAGCCGGGCAGCGGCAAAAAGAAAAACAATCGCGTTATTTGAAAAAGTAAAACTGCCCGATCCTCCGGTTATATATAACCGTTATCCGCATGAGCTGAGCGGCGGGCAAAAGCAGCGGGTGATGATAGCGATGGCAGTGAGTTGTGAGCCGGCATTGCTTATTGCCGATGAACCTACAACAGCGCTGGATGTAACAGTTCAAAAAAATATACTGCAACTGATAAAAGAACTGCAGGCTGAGAAAGAGATAGCAGTTATTTTTATCAGCCATGATTTAGGGTTGGTAGCAGAAATAGCAGACCGGGTTATTGTGATGTACAAGGGAAGCATTGTTGAACAAAATACCGTACAGAACCTTTTCAAAAACCCGCAGCATCCCTATACCAAAGCCTTATTAGCCTGCCGGCCGGCAATGCATCCTAAAAGCAAACGGTTGCCTGTTGTAAGTGATTTTATGAACAATGAACATCAAGCGGTAACTGTAAATGCCGGGCCCGCTACAACACCTGCCTTACATAAAACAGGTATTAAGCCCCTGCTGGAAGCACAGCACATCAAAGTTTGGTTCCCGGTAAAAAATAAACCAGGCGCTTTTATTAAAGCTGTTGATGATGTAAGCTTTACTATTCAGCCCGGAGAAACATTGGGATTGGTAGGAGAGTCAGGTTGTGGTAAAACAACACTTGGAAGAAGTTTACTAAGGCTTGTTGAGCCAACATCAGGCTCAATGTATTACAAGGGAGAAAATCTGCTTTCGCTCAGTAGCGCGTCACTCCGGCAAAAGAGAAAAGATATACAGATCATTTTCCAGGACCCTTATTCATCGCTGAACCCGCGGGTAACGGTTGGTAACGCGATTAGGGAAGTGCTTGCGGTACATAATATAGGCAGTAATAATACTGAACGAAAAAATATGGTGGTTGATATGCTGCTTCGCGTAGGATTAAAGCCGGAGCATTATGATCATTACCCACACGAATTCAGCGGGGGGCAGCGCCAGCGGGTAGGTATTGCAAGAGCATTGGTATTAAATCCATCTTTTATTATTTGTGATGAATCGGTTTCAGCGCTTGATGTGAGCGTGCAGGCGCAGGTGCTTAATCTTTTAAATGATCTGAAAGCAGCATTTGGATTTTCGATGCTTTTTATTTCGCATGATCTTTCTGTTATAAAATATATCAGCGATAAAATAATGGTTATGTATAAGGGTAAAATAATAGAAACCGGTAATGCGGAAGCTGTTTACAATAATCCCCAAAATGAATATACCCGGGCGTTGATAGCTGCTGTTCCCAAGGGCATTGAATGACGAATAAGATACAACAGCCCCCTCGTGCCTCGGGGTGACAGGCAGCAGTGTACTGTTCAACTTTTATACAAAAGCTCTACAATTCTAAACATGGGTTAGCATTGTACCAAAGCTTGTTAACCCCGACCAATGGAGGTGGCTCTTGTTAGATTAATGTCAGCAATCAATAAAATGCTGGTTAACCAGATGCTTGAGCGCAGAACCTCCCTGCTGGTCACTTATATTCCCTAAAAGGGATAATTAATATTTTGAGGTGCTTGGCAAAAGTGGATAAGACCTTTAATTTTTGAGATTAACATTTCACTATAAATGATCAAATGCATTTAGTGTATGACATTTCACCTCATGCCGGTGTGGCATCGTATCCACAACGGCGCTGACTTTTACTTTGAGGAGACCTGTGAGTTGTATATCGTTATTGAGCATTTCCTTTAATCAGCCACATAGCAAAGCCCACGTAAAAGTAGGCGCCGTTGTGGATACTGGTGTAGATAAGTAACAGGCTGTGAGCAGGAATTTCCCAAAACTTATTCATGAATAACTAGTTGGATATAATCAGCACCGCAAAATATTAATTAGCTCCTAAAAGCAATAAAAATTATCTATGAATAAATATTATCCCTTACCTTTGCACGCTGTAAAAACAGCTATTTACATGAAACCTGGTACCGTAAGATCAGGTTCCGGCAAGATTTCCTCCCCGCTTTTATGGGCAAGTTTCATGTGACTGTAAACAAATAATATACATCCAAATGAAACTTTCGCAATTCCGTTTCGACCTTCCGCTTAATTTAATCGCTCAGCATCCGGCTAAAAAAAGAGAAGATGCACGTATGATGGTTGTGCATCGTGATACAGGCAATATTGAAAACAAGCACTTCCGCGATATACTTGATTATTTTGATGATAAAGATGTTTTTGTAGTAAACAATACCAAAGTATTTCCGGCACGTATGTATGGGCGTAAGGAAAAAACAGGTGCTAAAATAGAAGTATTTTTGCTCCGCGAATTAAATCACCAGAATAAACTCTGGGATGTTATTGTTGACCCTGCCCGTAAAATAAGGGTAGGTAATAAATTATATTTCGGAGAATCAGAAGATCTTGTTGCTGAAGTAATTGATAATACTACCTCACGTGGACGTACCATACGTTTTCTTTTTGACGGTACTGATGAAGAGTTTAAAACCGTTTTAAATACTTTAGGCGAAACACCTTTGCCTAAATACATCAAACGCAAGCCTGATGAAGAAGACAGAGAACGTTATCAAACGGTTTATGCAAAGCACGAAGGTGCTGTAGCTGCTCCTACTGCCGGTTTGCATTTCAGTATTGAATTGATTAAACGCCTTGAAATTAAGGGTATCCGTTTTGCCGAAGTTACCCTGCATACAGGATTAGGGACTTTTCGTCCTATTGAAGTAGAAGATCTGAGTAAGCATAAAATGGACGCGGAATATTATCGTATTGAAGATAAGGCCTGCGCTATAGTAAATAAGGCAAGAACATCAGGTAAAAGAATTTGCTCGGTGGGTACTACCACCATGCGTGCACTGGAATCATCTTTTACGGCAGAAAAATTATTGAAGCCTTCTGAGGGATGGACAAACACTTTTATTCATCCTCCGTATAACTTTTCTATTGCAGATTCGCTTATTACTAATTTTCACCTGCCTAAAACAAGCCTGCTTATTATGACCTGCGCTTTTGCCGGTTATGATCTTGCCATGGAAGCTTATAAAAAAGCTATAAAAGATAAATACAGGTTCTTTAGTTACGGCGATGCAATGCTGGTGTTATAATTTACCTGGGATATCTTTAAAAAGAAAGGTGAAAAGTCAAGGGATTTTTCACCTTTTCCTTTTCACCGCTGTAAAAATATATATTCCCGTCCTGAATATAATTAGTTGAATTTATTGAATAAGCACCATCTCAACTCTCCTGTTTTGCGCCCTGCCTTCTATTGTGCTATTTGAGGCAACCGGATCGAAAACGCCGTTTGCTGATATCATGATCTGGTTTTCTTTTACGCCTAACTCCACAAAATATTTTCTCACATCTTCTGCCCGCAATAAAGAAAGTTGCTCATTATATTCGGCAGTTCCTTTATTATCTGTAAAACCGGCAATACTCACTTTCAGTGTTTCATCAAATACAAGTTTATCAGCAAAAGCCATTACAGACTGGAATGATTCACTATCAAGCGCATTGTGTTCATTCGAATTGAATTGCACCGTAGATAAAGCGAGATAATTCCCGGATTGCTTTATCAGCCTGTGTAACATTCTGAAATTATTGTTATGCTCTTTAGATGATAAAGACTGTTTTATGTTTGTTGCAACGCTCTTTTCTACTTTTACAACAGCTACAGTCTTTATCGCTGCATTCTCAGCAACCGAGGCTTCATTTTTAATGGATTTGGCAGACCTGTAAACAGGGGCAATTTCCGGCAAATCTTCCCGGGTTATATATTTATCACCTAAAACTTTTACTTCAGAAGCGGTTGACACAGCTTCAGAATTGTTTACAATGATTCGGTTAATCTGGAAGGATAAAAGGATAATACCTGTAATGATTAATAAACTTTTCATACAATGTGTTTTTAGGTCGTGATCGAATTAGTATTATCCCGCAATGGGAAAGTAAAATTACTATCTTGTTTGTAGAAAGACGCATTACATCTACTAAAAAGAAACACTTAGCATCACTTTATAACATACATCAACAATACTTATTGAAGTGTTTAAACATCAATAAACATATATCAACCATGTGTTTGTTATTCGGGCATTTTAAAGTAAGATCGCACTAAATTTTCTCTGCATTGGAAATAGCCTCCAGATTGATTGGACCATATATGTGCGGAAATGTATCTTCAATTGCATTAGACCAATCATAGATCAATTGGCTGGTTAACTTATCAGTATCAATGGAGAGCTTTACAAGATTTTTTTTACCGGAAAAATACCTGTTTAAAACATCGGGAATTTGCCTGTCTTCACTGCAGTGTATAAAACCTTCTTCCTTTAATGATGGAGATACATAATATCCTGTTTCTTTAGCAGCATCCCATTGAGGCTGGGTTGTAATGTGGTAAATAAGTGCCATAGCAATCGTTCGTAAAAAATGAAACTACAATATACGTTTAATCTTTTGCTCTGCCATCATCAAATCGCAAAGCACAAAAGCGGTTACAGCCTCAAGCACAACAGGTACTCTTAAAGCAATGCAAAGATCATGGCGGCCTTTTACAGAAAAATCTTCCACCTCTCCGGTTTCCCAGTTAAGTGTGTGTTGTGTTTTCGGTGTGCTTGATGTAGGTTTGATAGCAATACGAAAAACAAGCTCATTGCCATTGGTAATACCGCCAACAATGCCTCCTGCATGATTGGTTGTTGTTTTACCACTCATATCTGCTATGGCATCATTATGCTCAACGCCGAACATTTTCGCGGCGGCAAAGCCGGTTCCGAATTCAATTCCTCTTACAGCGGGTATGGCAAACACTGCATGACTTAACAATGATTCTGCGGAATCGAAGAAAGGTTCTCCCAACCCAACAGGTAATCCGTTAACTCGGCATTCAACAATACCGCCAATGCTGTCTTTGGCATCAATGGCTTTTTGCAATCCTGCTTCCATATCTTTTTCGCCACCAATTTCGAGAATGGCAGCGGCTACGTTAATATTTGCAACCCGGGCTAATAATTTTTTAGCTATTACGCCGGCAGCAACCAACGCCACTGTTAATCTTCCGCTGAAATGACCGCCACCCCTGTAATCTTCAAAGCCGCCAAACTTTTTTTGCGCTACAAAATCGGCATGGCCGGGACGTGGTACGGAGCGTTGTTTCTGGTAGTCGCCTGATCTTGTATTATTGTTTTCAAACAAAATAGTGATCGGCGCACCGGTAGTGGTATTGTTAAATATGCCACTTTTGAATATAGGCAAATCAGATTCCTGCCTTGGCGTTGTACCCTTTTGTGTACCGCCTTTTCTTCTTTCTATATCTGCGAGAAAGTCATCCACCTTAAGCGATAGCCCTGCAGGGCAACCGTCTATGGAAATACCTACACTTTCTCCGTGGGATTCACCAAATATATTGATGCGAAAAAATCTGCCGAATGAGTTCATATAACAGTAATGTATACTTGCAAAAAATTAATGTACAATGTTTGCCGGGTGATGAACTATCACGCCTGCTCCCAGTTGTTTTATATCTTCATAAAAGTCGGGATATGATTTGTTTACTGCTTCCGCGTCTTCTATAACAGTAACGCCATCCGCTTTAAGCGCGGCTACAGCGCAGGCCATTGCTATACGATGATCATGCCTTGAATGTACTTTTGCGCCGATCAATGCTTTTCCGCCATGCACCAGCATAATATCGCCATTCAATTCAACAGTCAATCCCATCTTACCAAATTCTTCCTGCAGTGTTAGCCCACGGTTGCTTTCCTTATGCGCAAGCCGGCTCACACCTTTTATTGTTGTTGTGCCATTGCAATATGCTGCTAAAGCAACCAGGGGCGGAAACAGGTCAGGGCAATCTGTAGCATCAAAACTAAAGGCTTTTAAGGGCTGCGGTGATAAGCAGATGTGATCGCCATTGATTTCCATTCCGGCACCTGCATCCCGCAGTGCTTCCAGTATCTTTTTATCTGCCTGGGTTGATGTTTCAGATAACCCTATCACTTCAATATTACCTGCAATAGCGCCGGCAACCAAAAGAAATGCCCCGCCACTCCAATCTCCTTCAACGGTATAGATTATTTTTCCCGGTTTATTTATTTCTTTCTTTTCAAAATAGAAATATTCGTAATTGTTATTTACCGGAACCTTCATTCCAAAAGCTTCCATCACTTTTAAGGTGAGATCAATATATGGTCTGCTCTTGAGATTGGTTACAGTTATGGTTGCATCAGATGCGTCTGCAGCAGCATAAGCCATTAAAAGGCCCGTAAGAAACTGTGAGCTTAATGAACCATCTATGGTAATGTTTTTGGGTTGAAGCGGACCCGTTAGGGTTATGGGAAGCTTACCTTTATTCGACTCAACTTTAATGCCCAGCTGCGGGAAAACTTCATCAAAAAAATCCATTGGGCGGGTAAGCAAACTACCCTCACCGCTGATGGTAACGGGAGTGTGGTTTAAAGCGATCAGCGGAGCGAACATGCGTATGCCTAAACCACTTTCGCCGCAATTCACACCGGAGGGTACATTTTTAGCGGAACTATTTACTTCAATTTCGTTGGCAGATATATGCTGTATTACAGCACCCGAAGCTGCAATAATACCCAGCGCTGCTTTATCATCATTGGAATGACCGGCATTGCGGATAATTGTTTCGCCCCGGTGTATCAATGCCGCGGCACATGCCCGCTGCATTGAGCTTTTTGACGTCGGCGCCTGTATTTTTCCTGAAAGTGCTGATGGCTGTATAGTAGCGATCATATTATAATGCCATTATTATTTTGTCTAATTTGGTTAACGGTATGGGTTCAATTATACCCTTACCTATTTTCTCCAGCAGTATATAATTCATTTCTTTTCTTACTCTTTTCTTATCCATCTTCAATACTTCAATCGCTTTCTTTTTATCAAATTCAGCGTAAGTAGGTAACCCGTATTTTTCAAGAGCGGTTACTATTCTTTCTGTTTGTTTAAAGCCACGCAATTTTGCAGATATTTCAGCTGCATAGGTCATGCCGATTGAAATTGCCTGGCCATGAGAAAGTTCGTATTGATTTTCTAATGCATGACCAAGTGTATGTCCGTAGTTCAATAATTTTCTATCAGCTTTTTCAAATTCATCTTTCTGCACTATTTTAATTTTAATAAGCGCATTGCGATGAATAAGCGAAGCCATTTTATTTTTATCTTTTCTGAAATCTTCAATGGTATTTTTTTCAAGCTCGGCAAACATTGCGGCATCTTTTATAGCGGCGTGCTTGATAATTTCTGCAAAGCCATTCTGCCATTCAGATAAGGGTAACGAATCAAGCAGCTTTAAATCGTGCAGGATAAATGAAGGCTGGCGGATAATGCCTATCATGTTTTTATATACACCTACATCTATCCCATTTTTTCCTCCTATGCTTGCATCAACCATTGCAAGAACAGATGTTGGCACAAACCCAAACGGAATACCACGCATGTAGACAGAGGCTACATACCCTGTAATATCTGTAATTACACCGCCACCAATACCAACCAATGTTGTTTTCCGGTCTGCTTCCATTTCAAGCATCTGCTCAATAATAGTGTCAACAGTTGCCTGAACTTTATATTGCTCGCCGGATTTCAGTACAATCGTATTCCAGTTTTTAAACTTATCAGGATGTGCTTTAAACAGGTTTTCATCGGTAATGATAATGGCAGATTTGATGTCAACTATCTTTTTTAACTGTGTAAATGTTGCATCAAAATAATACGTTGTAGAAGCTTTACTGAAAGAATATGTTTCTGTGATCAAGTTATGCTGGTTTATCGTTTGTTGTTTATGGTGTGTTGTTTTTCGTTTAAGGTTACATATTCAATAGTTCACCTTTATCATCTCACGTCTCATGATCCTGCACGATTACAATTACTATTACTCCTTATGTATTCACCTGCAGCACCATTTTCTCAAATGCTGCCAGTTCTTCATCCAGTGTTTTTGTTTGATGATATTCTTCCTGCCGGTTAATGTATTCTATAGACTTATCTACGGTAGACGGGCTGACAGAATACGCGTAAAAGCTATCATCCCAGTCAAAAACAGTGTTAAGGAGCTTGTTTTTATTTATCCATTCTGCCGAATCAGCTTTAAGCTGTTTTACAACCTCTGCTACAGACTGGTGCGGCGTTAATTTTATAACAACATGTATGTGATCCTGAACGCCGTTTGCAGACAGCAATTGTATTCCTTTTGACAATACATGCTGTTTTAAAAAAGGGAACAATACTTTGCGTACGATAGCGCTTAGTAAAGCCTGCCTGTTAATGGTTGTCCATATAGCATGTACATAAATGTAGGAATACTTTCCCGCCTGCATGTTCTCTTGCTTTTCCTGAGAAGGATCAGGCGTTCATGATCTTGTTCTGGTGATTGATAGACTCCATATGCACCGCGTCAAAATACTTGGTGATGAATTCTTTGCTTAACCCGATTTTTTCTCCTCTTACAAAAGCTCTTTCCAGTATTTCATTCCAGCGGGATGTTTGAAGAATAGTGATATTATTCTCCTTTTTATATTGACCGATCTTTTCTGCCAGTTTCATACGCTGGCTGAGCAACTGCATCATTTCATCATCAAGGTGGTTGATCTGCTGGCGGAGTTTTTCAAGTGCAGCATGAAAAGCTTCTGAATTTACATCTTCCTTTCTCCAGACAATTGCGTCAAGCATTTCAGCTAATTTCTCAGGAGTAACCTGCTGCTTGGCATCGCTCCATGCATTATCCGGGTCAATATGGCTCTCGATCATCAAACCATCATAGTCAAGGTCAATAGCTTTTTGAGCCACTTCCAGTAAAATATCCCTGCGTCCGCAAATGTGAGAAGGATCATTGATCATGATCAGCTCAGGATTGCGGCGTTTCATTTCAATAGCCAAATGCCACATAGGCGCATTGCGGTAATCCGTATTGCCGTAGGAGCTGAATCCACGATGTATCAAACCGATTTTTTTAATGCCTGCTTTTGCCACTCGCTCAACTGCGCCGGTCCAAAGTTCAAGGTCGGGGTTAATGGGATTTTTTATTAAAACAGGAACGTCAGCGCCACGTAAAGCATCTGCTACTTCCTGCACACTGAACGGGTTTACGGTAGTACGTGCGCCAATCCAAAGCATATCAACATCAAAGTGCAAAGCATCTTCTGTTTGTTTTGCTGTAGCTACTTCTACAGTAGTTGGCAGTCCGGTTAATTTTTTTGCCTGTTGCAACCAGGGCAGTCCTTTTGTACCAATACCTTCAAAGCTTCCTGGTCTTGTGCGTGGTTTCCATATGCCGGCTCTCAGCATATCCACTTTACCTGTGTTAGCCAAACGTTGAGCAGTTTCAATTACCTGTGCTTCTGTTTCAGCGCTGCACGGGCCTGAAATAATCAATGGCTTTTTATTCAATTTCTCCAGTACAACTTCTTTGGCATTTTTTTCAACCGCTTGCATATAGTGTGATTTTTTGTAGTGTTTTAAAAATTTATATAATTTGTTAAATTATCTTCTGCTGTCTGCATCATTCATCCTGATGCTTCTGCCTTTGTATTTTTTACCATCAATGGCGCGGATCATTTGTCCCGCTGCTTTTTTATCTATCTCGATCCAGCTATTCATTTCTTTCATATCTACTCTGCCAAGCACTTCTTTTCTCAAATCGCTCATATCAAGAATAAACTGTAAGAAACTGGCTTTGTAAAAACCGTCCTTTGTGCCCAGATTTACAAATAACTTTGCATAATCACCGCCCCTGCTATTTCCTGAGGAATATTCCCTGCTTCGTCCGGAATCTCTCCTGTCGCGCCTGTCGTATCCTGATTTTTCTTCTCTGCCCCTCACTTCTCTTACCCTTTCTCTTACATTAAGATCTTCAGCGTTTTCATAGTATTTTAAAAACCGTTTGAATTCCTGGGCTGCCAGTCTTTTTAAAATTTCTTCTTTGCTCACATTGGCAAATTTTTCTTCCAGCATCGGAATATAAGGCTCATAGCTGCTATCATCAATATCCAGTTGAAGCAGGTTATCCATAAAATGATAAAACTGCTTGCGGCATACATCTTTGCCCCCGGGTATTTCCAATTTATGGAAAGGAACCTGTACTATTCTTTCAATCTGGCGTATTTTACCAATCTCGCGGCTATGTATAATCGACATACATATTCCTGTATTACCAGCTCTGCCCGTTCTTCCGCTGCGATGCGTGTATACTTCTACATCATCAGGTAATTCATAGTTGATAACATGCGTAATGCCTTGCACATCTATACCCCTTGCTGCTACATCTGTAGCTATCAGTAATTGTAATGTCTTCTCTCTGAATTCACCCATCACCTTATCCCTTTGCTGCTGGGTAAGATCGCCATGCAATGCATCAATATCATATCCTTCTCTCGTTAATTTTTCTGCAATATTTTGTGCATCTGCCTTTGTGCGGGTAAAGATGATACCGTAAATACCTGGATTGAAATCTATTAATCTTTTCAGCGTTTCATAACGGTGCTGGGCACTCGTAATATAGTACTGGTGATCAATATTTTTATTAGCTGTATTTACTTTACCAACCGTAACCTCAACAGGCTGCTGCATGTATTTTTTACTTACTCTGCGTATTTCCGGTGGCATTGTTGCACTGAATAACCAGGTGCTTTGCCGGTTGGGAGTGTTTTGCAGAATGAATTCAATATCATCCTGGAAACCCATATTCAGCATTTCATCAGCTTCGTCCAGTACCACGTATTTTATCTGTTCAAGATTGATGGCTTTTCTTTCAATAAGATCTATTAACCTGCCGGGTGTTGCTACCACAATCTGCACGCCTCTTTTTAAGTCTCTTATTTGCGCCCCTATAGAAGCACCGCCATATACAGCCACTACATGCATGCCGGGCATGAATTTTTTGAATAATTCTATTTCGTTCACGATCTGCAGGCAAAGCTCTCTGGTAGGGCAAACGATCAATGCCTGGGGAAATCTTTCTTTTTCGTTAATCAATTGCAGCAATGGTAATCCGAAAGCTGCTGTTTTGCCTGTACCTGTTTGTGCTAATCCTACCAGGTCTTTAGTGCCGCTTAATAATACCGGTATTGCCTTTTCCTGTATAGGAGTGGGGTTTGTAAAACCCAGGGCATCTGTAGCCTGAACCAACTTCTCATCCAAACCTAACCCTTCAAATGTCATCATATAATAAAAAAATTTTCGCAAAGATAACCCTCATTTGGCTGATAATCCTTATTATTTAGCTTTTTATAGAGGGGAAATATCATCTTATTTAATAATTCTGTTGATTTTATTAGCGCTTTCCATCAGTTCCTGCAGATATTCATAATTCTCTTTTTCAAGGCAACTTTTAAACTTTCTTAATTGGGTAATATGTTCGTTTAGTACATCAAGTACATGTTCCTTATTTTGTTTGAAGATAGGCAACCACATTGCCGGACTGCTTTTTGCCAAACGAACAGTGCTTTCAAAACCACCACCGGCTAATTCAAAAATGGCATTATCTTCTTTTTCTTTTTCCAACACTGTGTTAGCCAATGCAAAAGAGGTGATATGTGATATGTGGCTTATATAGGCGGCGTGCATATCATGGCTCACCGGATCCATGTAGGTAACACGCATTCCCAGTTCTTTGTATATTTTTTCTACCGTTTCAACGGCATCTTTATCACTTTTTTCTCTTTCACATATTACACAGGTACGCCCTGCAAACGCTTCGCGAACTGCTGCTTCCGGCCCGCTGTATTCCGTACCCCACATGGGGTGAGATGCCACAAACCTGCGCCGCATGGGGTGATGGGAGAGCGCTTCGCATAAGGCCTGTTTTGTTGAGCCTGCGTCTACAACAATTTGCTTATCTGTCACTAAATCCATTATACGCTGCATCATCGGGATAGTAGCATCAACAGGTATAGCCACATACACCAGGTCGCTCTTTTTTACTGCTTCTTCCAGGGGCAGCGCTTCATCTATAATACCTAATTCCAGCGCTTTTTTAATACTGCTTTCGGTGCGGCTCACGCCAATAACATGTTTGGCAAGTCCTTTATCTTTTAAAATAAGACTTAGTGAACCGCTGATTAAACCAACACCTACTATTGTAATTGTTTGAAACATGGTTTGTTATTTTCCTTTCCGGGATGCTTTAATTCTTTCAATGCTCTCCGTTATTTTTTCTTCGCTGCCGCAGAGGCTTACACGGATATAATTATTACCGGCGCTTCCAAAAATGCCTCCCGGCGTAATAAATACATTGGCATTATACAATACTTCATCACTAAGGGTAAATCCATCTTTATAATCATCAGGTATAGCTGCCCAAACAAACATACCGGCCTGCATTTCAGAAAAATTACAATTGAGTAATGTGAGCAATTCAAATACTTTTTCCCTGCGCTTTTTATATACTGCATTCACATCATCATACCAGTTTTTACCCAAACCCAGCGCTTTTGCAGCAGCAAGCTGAACCGGCAAAAACATACCACTGTCCATATTACTCTTAAATTTTATAATTTCATCAATTCTTTCTTTGGCGCCGCATATCATGCCTACGCGCCAGCCTGCCATATTTTGAGATTTGCTTAAAGAATTTAATTCTACAGCTATATCTTTAGCACCTTCAATACTTAATATGCTTAAGGGATTGTCGTTAAGAATAAAACTATATGGATTATCATGTACCAGCAACACATTAGCTTCTTTCGCGAAGTGTATTAATTCTTCAAAAAATTCTTTTGTAGGTAATTGCCCTGTCGGCATATGCGGGTAATTCACAAAAAACAATGGGCTTCTGCGGCCGGAAGAACTTTTGATCTGCGCTTTCAATGATTTGAAATCAGGTTTCCAGTTATTCTTTTCCTCCAAAGTATATTCAACAATATTGCCTCCGGCTAATTTAGCGGCGCTTCTGTAAGTAGGATAGCCGGGGTTGGGCACATATACATTATCGCCCTCGTTAATATAGGTCATGCAGATGTGCATTATACCCTCTTTGCTCCCGATCAGCGGCAATATTTCTGTTTCAGGGTTAAGTAAAACATGATACCATTTTTCATACCACTCCGCGATAGCTTTTCTGAGTATTGGTGAGCCTTTATAATTCTGGTATGCATGAACGTTAGGTTTAGCGCTTTCTTCCTGCAATACCTTTATTACATCAGGGTGCGGAGGCTGATCGGGGCTTCCGATGCCCAGGTTGATAATTTGTTTTCCCTGTTTATTCAGTTCATCAATTTCCCTGAGCTTTTGAGAAAAATAGTATTCTCCTATACCTTCTAATCGTTTTGCCGTTGCAATCATTTGCTTAGTAATATTTTAATTTATAAATGCTGCTGTTGTTAAGAGATATGCTCACCCTTTTTATACACACCGTATATCTTCAGATCTTCTGTTGTTTTTTTTATATCACGGATAACGCTGTAAAACTGATCAAGAGAATCAAATTCCATATCAGCATGAAATGAATACCTGAAATCTGAACCGGGAATAGGGAAACTCTGCAGTTTGCTGAGGTTGATACCGCCATCTGCAATTTGGGTAAGCACTTTTGCCAGACTTCCTCTTGAATGGTCGGTATGAAAATTTACGGAAGCCTTGTTGGCGTTTTCAATTACTTCCGCAAGATCTTCATGCTGTAACACAAGAAAGCGGGTATAGTTATTAGATTGTGTGTGAATATCAGGGCCTATGATATCAAGTTCAAATAATTGCGCGGCAAGCTCGCTGGCAATGGCCGCAATATGTTTGCTTTTATGCTGGTGAAGATGTTTTGCACTAAGCGCAGTATCTTCTGTTTCAACCAGTTTCCAGTTATATTTATCCAAAAATTCAAGGCATTGCTGAAGTGCCATAGGGTGGGAGTGTACCTCTTTTATATCTTCAAGCGTTACACCCGGGTTAACCATTAAGTTCTGGCGGATGTGCAGGTAAACCTCACCGGTTATTTTAAGTTTGCTTTTTTGAAGAAGATTATAGTTTGGGAGAATACTTCCGGCGATGGAGTTTTCTATCGCCATCATACCGCCATCACTTAGTTTTTTGCCGGAAGCGGTTTTGATAACTTCTTTAAAAGTATTGCAACAAATTACTTCTACATCCTTTCCAAAAAAATGCCTTGCTGCTACCTGGTGAAAACTTCCTTCAAAACCCTGAATAGCTATTGACGAAGGTTTAGTCCGGGTTTTATGTTGCAAGCCATTTGTTGCCGCAACACTGTTAATCTCTGTTAGTTTAGCCGATTTAATATTGCTCATAAATTATTTAAATGCGAAACATGTAGTAGATGTCATAAAAAAATCCCGGCTTTTGCCGGGATTCTTATGTCGAACTAGTTTGTTTCTATTTTTTCAACAAAAGCAATCCCGGTCTACCGGTAAAGTAGAAGTAAAAATAAAAGAAACGGTATGCTCTTGAGATTTTCATTGCGCAGCAAATGTAGTACTAAAAATAAATAGAAATTTTTTTTGTATAACTTTTTTTCCAAAAAAAAATGCCACCCTTTGAAAAGAGTGGCCTCAACGATTGCTTGCCATATGAAAAATCGTATAAAGAAGCTTGCGCTTATTTTTTCAGAGAATCAGCAGCAGCTTTTGCACTGTCAACAGCAGCACCTACCGCAGCTTTTGTGCTATCTACAGTTGCTTTTGCGCTGTCTACAGCAGCTTCACCAGCAGCTTTTGCGCTATCTACAGCAGCTTCAGCAGCGGCTTCAACCGGAGTTTCAGATGCATTATTACAAGCTGCGAAAGCGCCTATTGCTAAAATAACCAATAACTTTTTCATTCTTAATAGTTTTTGAATAGTTTGATAATGAAATTTAATCTTAATACCAGATGGGTAAAAAAGGTAACCCAGATTTTTTTAAAAATATTTTTTACCCAACTTTGGGTTACCAAATAAGTTATTTCCGTATTAATTATACAAGCCGGTGAACACTAATCTGAAAGAACAAGAATTGATTAAAGGGTTGGCTCTCAATGAGAAAGGTGCTATTGAAACCATTTATAAGGATAATTTCGTTGTAATTCAACACCTTATTATCAATAATAATGGTTCGGAAGATGACGCTAAAGATATTTTTCAGGAAGCATTGATCGTATTATACGAAAAGGCAAAATCCGGGGTATTTGAGTTGAACTGCCAGATAAAAACTTACCTCTATTCCGTGAGTAAGCGGCTTTGGCTTAAGCGACTGCAGAAGAATAACCGGTTTGAATTGCTGGCAAACGGAATAGAAGAAACGGTACATGTTGAAGAAGATATTTCATTGCATGAAAAAAGAGATGATGAATTTAGTATGATGGAACATGCGATGATAAATATTGGAGAACCCTGCAAAAGTTTGCTTGAAGCATATTATATACACAAGCAAAACATGCATGAAATATCAGAAGCTTTTGGTTATACCAATGCAGATAATGCCAAGAACCAGAAGTACAAATGCCTGATGCGGTTGAAGAAATTGTTTTTTGCACAATATAAAAACGGTAACAAAAATGGATGACATTCGTTTGCTGGAAATGATTGAACGTTACCTCCAGGGTGAAATGACAGAGGAGGAAAAAATATTGTTCAAAGAGTTGCGTAGAACAAATCCCGACGTGGATCAGAAAGTTGTAGAGCAACATTTCTTTATTAACCAGATGGAACGGTTTAATGAAGATAAAAAATTCCGTGCTTCTTTAAATGAAGTGCATGAGCAACTTTCTGCCGAAGGAAATATTAAGCCTTATGCCGGTAAAAGCAAGGTGGTTCAATTATGGAACCGCTCAAAAAGAACGATAGCAGTAGCTGCATCTATAGCAGGCATTACAGCGCTTGTGATAAGTGCGGTTGTTAATTCTTTGGCGCCCAAAACTGATAAAGCACAGATTGAAAATCTTGGAAGAAAGATTGATATACTGGAGAAAAACCAGAATCATACACGCCGTGAGCTTAGTGATGTAAAAAACAAGATTGAAATACCCGGCGAGCCTGCTAAGTTTGGAGGAACAGGTTTTTTAATTGATACGAGAGGATATTTGGTAACTAATGCACACGTAATTAGTAAGGCTGAAAGGGTAAGTGTACAAAGCCAGTCCGGCGTAGAATTAAGCGCCAGAAAAATTTTTTCTGATGATAGTCTTGATATAGCTATTCTTAAAATTGATGATAATCTTTTCAAACCATTAGCTGCATTGCCCTATGCTATTACAAAAAGCGCCGGCGGAGATCTGGCAGAGCCCATATTTACGCTGGGTTATCCTAAAGATGAGATTGTATATGGTGAAGGCTATTTGAGTGCTAAAACAGGTTACAAAGGAGATTCGCTTACCTGCCAGATTTCTGTTTCGGCAAACCCTGGTAATAGCGGCGGACCCGTAATCAATAAAAACGGTGAGGTAATTGGAATACTAAGTACAAGGCAAACAACCGCGGAAGGTGTTGTATTTGCCATAAAAGCGAAGAATATATTTAAAGCACTTGATGATCTTAAAAAAGACAGCAACAATTTACACATTAAATTACCTGCGGCTTCTTCTGTAAAAAATATCGACAGGCCGCAACAGGTAAAAAAGATACAGGATTGTGTGTTTATGGTAAAGGGATATTAAAGTATAGCGCAACGCATCAGAGAGAGAGAAGCCGGAGATAATTTCTCCGGTTTTTTTATATACTACAATATATGCCGGGTATTTTAAAGATTGTAAGCTTTATCTGAAACCCCATTTAAATACTTAATTTTGCCGCCTGATGAAAACAAGAACGCTCAGGAAAGATAAGGTTAATATTATCACGCTTGGATGCAGCAAGAATGTGGTAGATAGTGAAGTGCTCAGCGGTCAGCTTAAAGCAAATGATATAGCTGTAGTGCATGAAAGCAAAAAGTCAGATCATAATATAGTTGTGATTAATACCTGTGGTTTTATTGATAAGGCTAAAGAAGAATCAATAAATACTATCCTGGATCATGTAGAATTGAAGAAGAAAGGCAGGCTTGACAAAGTATACGTTACCGGTTGCCTGAGCGAAAGATACCGGGAAAACCTGGAAGAAGAAATTCCGGAAGTGGATGCCTGGTTCGGCACCCTTGAGCTTCCTTTGATGCTGAAACAATTTAATGCGGATTATAAAACAGAGCTCCTTGGGGAAAGATTATTAAGCACTCCTAAGCATTATGCTTATATGAAAATATCTGAGGGGTGTAATCGTACCTGCTCTTTCTGCGCTATTCCTTTAATGCGTGGGCAGCATGTGAGCAAGCCGGTTGAGCAGCTGGTTACCGAAGCGGAAGGGTTGGTGAAGAATGGAGTAAAAGAAATAATGCTGATAGCGCAGGAACTTACCTATTACGGTCTGGATATTTATAAAAAGAGGGACCTGCCTCGTTTATTGCACGCATTGGCTGATGTAAAAGGGTTGGAGTGGATACGTTTGCATTACGCATATCCTTCAAAATTTCCTTTGGAGATCATCGATGTGATGAAAGAGCGGTCAAACATCTGCAACTACCTTGATATGCCATTGCAGCATGCCAGCGATAATATGCTGAAGGCTATGCGCAGGCAGATTACGAAGTCAGAAATGGATGATCTGATAGGAGAAATAAAAAGCCGTATTCCCGGCATTTGTTTGCGTACCACATTAATTACAGGTTTTCCCGGCGAAACAGAAAAAGACGTTGAAGATGTAAAATCATTTTTACAACAGCACAGGTTTGACAGGGTTGGTATATTTACCTATTCGCATGAAGAAGGAACGTTTGCGCATGCTTTAGCTGATAATGTTCCCAATGAAGAAAAGGAGAGAAGAGCACAGGAAATTATGGAAGTGCAGCAGGAGATCAGTTATGAAAAAAACCAGGAAAAGGTAGGGCAGGAGTTTAAAGTAATTATTGATAAAAAAGAAGCAGGCCGTTATTTAGCCCGCACGGAGTTTGATTCTGTGGAAGTAGATAATGAAGTGATCATTAATGCTGATAAAAAACTACCTGTTGGCGAATTTGTAAACGTGCGTATTACAAAAGCCTATGATTATGATTTAGAAGGAGAATTAACATAATTTATTTGAATATCACCGTGCCATGCGCTTTTGTAAGTTCCACTTTCAGTTGTTTTAAATGCTGGTGTGTTTGCAAGAGTGTTAATTGTTCTTCAGGTGAGTGTGTTTTTTCCAGGTCAAGCAGGTTTTCTTCCATTAATCTTTTTATTTTCCTGAGTTTTAGATAGTGCAATGTAGATAAAATCTCTTCTTTATATAACTGTTCTCGTGTAGGCAAAGGCCCATCGTAATGCTCCTTCCAGTTAGGGCTCAGTTCATACTTAGTATCCATTAACCCTACAACCATTGTGCTTAGCTCAATATTTTCGTGATACAGAAAGTTTCTCATGTTAACATCAATTCCGTTTTTTATCCACTGCTGGTAAGTTTCAATAATGAGCAGCATTTGCTTATTATCAATAAGTTCGTATAAGCCATTTTCCCCGAACTCATTAAAAATATATTGATATACTTTTTGATCATCAGACCAGGTGTAGTTACCAAACTCCAGCAAGGCCCTCACTATATTACGTTCTACTAACTCATCCTTATTCAAAAGATTGAGCATATCTTCGTCAACCGGGGGCGTATCACTAAAATTTGCATGCTCATCTTCCCGGGACTGCAGTTTATTTTCCTGCTTTGTTACTTTATCCCTGATGAATTTGTTTACCAAAGCATATAAACCCTGTTCATCAATTTTAAGCAGTCCTGCGCTTTTGCGTATATAATCCTGCTGCCTTGTAAAGTCTTCTGTTTTGTTTAAACGTGATATCGTTTCTGCTATGCGGCTTACAACTGCTGATTTCTTTACCGGGTCATTTTCAGCATCTTTTAAAGAAACTTCAAGCTGAAAAAGAATAATATCTTTTTTATTATCTGAAACAAACTGTCTGAATGCTTCTTTTCCTACCTTTTTTACATAGCTGTCAGGATCCTCATTATCCGGAATTAAAACGAGCTGAACATTCAACCCTTCTTCAAGTGCAAGGTCTAATCCGCGCAGGGCGGCTTTTATACCAGCATTATCACCATCATATATAATCGTAAGATTATTAGTGTATTTTTTTATCAGCCTTAGCTGGTCGGGTGTTAATGATGTTCCGCCACTTGCAACAACATTTTCTATACCAGCCTGATGTAAGGATATTACATCTGTGTAACCCTCTACCAGTAAACATTCGTCAGCTTTGTCAATGGCCTGCCTGGCAAAATATGATCCGTATAATATTTTACTCTTAACGTATATTTCGTTTTCGGGTGTGTTAATATATTTCGGCGCCCTGTCTGCTTTGCCTATTACCCTTGCTCCAAAGCCCAGTATTTTGCCGGTTTGATTATGAACAGGAAATATTATGCGCCCCCTGTAGTTATCAATCAGTTGTTCATCCCTCATCACAACCAAACCTGTTTTTTGCAGATATTCAGGATTGTATTGTGCAGCAACGGCTGCTTTTGCGAAGGAATCGCGTTGCTGATCGCAATATCCCAACTGGAATTTTTCAATAATATCTTTATCAAATCCTCTTTCGTATAAATAGCTTAACGCTACATCCTGTCCTTCTTCTGAATGTAATAATGAATCAGCAAAATGCTTTTGCGCAAAACTGTTAATGATATAAAGACTGTCAGCAGTCTGATGTAAAGCTTTTATTTCAGGACTTACTTCTGTTTCTTCAATCTCAACATTATAGCGGCTTGCCAGCCAGCGTAAGGCCTCTGCATAACTATACTTTTCATGCTCCATCAAAAAGCTGATGGTATTACCGCTTTTGCCACAACCAAAACATTTATAGATTTCTTTGGCAGGAGAAACGGTAAACGAAGGTGTTTTTTCGTTATGGAAAGGGCATAACCCAAGATAGTTTGTTCCTCTTTTTTTCAATTTCACAAAACTTCCTACAATATCAATTATATCAATGCGCGAAAGAATTTGATCTATGGTATGTTGTGTTATCACAAACTATAGTTATATCAAAAGCCAAGTTAGTATGTATAAGTCTATTAGTAATGATTTTTTTTAAAAGGGTGGTTTGCAACAATTTAAAAATATGTTATACGTTATACTCCCTGTTGTCTATATCCTCGAATAACTAGAATAATTTCCTATGAAGCGAATTATACTGTTTCTGCCCTTACTGCTGTTGATATATGTCAATTCACAGGCAGGGAATAAAGACGGGAGGAACTCGTTAGCTTTAGTCGCAAATTTCACTGCCAGTATAACATCTGGCTGTGGGCCTTTGAGTGTACAATTTACCAGCACGTCTACCAGTGATGCTGGTGATCCTATTGTTAGCTATAGTTGGAATTTTGGCGATGGTAGTCCTTTGGGTACCGGTGCAAGTTCTAACCATACATTTGCAAATCCTTCTCCTGCGTTTCAATATTATACAGTAAGTTTAACTGTTACTACCCAGGGCGGTGCAACAAAAACAGAAACAAAAACTGATTTCGTTACTGTATACAGAAAACCGGTTTTTGATTTTGGCCCGGACTATTCAGTATGTGAAGGTTCTACTCCCACAATAACATTAGTTACAGAATCTGTAGGAGGATATGTATATAACTGGGGCCCACCCAAAAGTGCAGTAACAACTTACACTTGTAATTTTACTCCTGTAGCAGGAGTAAATACCTTTTGGGCGAAGGTGACGAACGGCACTTGTGTTACAACAGATACATTAAAAGTAACTGCTTCGCCTGCATTAACACCTAAGATTGGGTATAAAATATTAAGCACTTGCGGCAATGTACAGGTGCAATTTTTTGATAGCTCATATATGTGTGATCCAGGCAATAGTATTACATATATAGAATGGGACGTAGATGGAAACGGATACTATGATGAAAGCAATCCGGTTCATACTTTTGCAACGGGTGGAAGTTATGATATATGGATGTATGTAGAAGATGATGAAGGTCATTCAGATGACCAGACGATAACTATCACGCTACCTAATCCTACACCTGGGCCTGCACCTGTTAATTTTGGCGGTGATAAAACGATTTGCTCAGGCAATAGCGTTCAGTTAGACGCAGGTAATGAACCAGGCGCAACATATATTTGGAGTCCTGCAACAGGCTTAAGCAGTGCTTCTGTTTATAATCCAACAGCAAGCCCGGCTTCTACGCAAACATATACCGTTACTAAAACAAAATGTGGTGTTGCTGTAACAGGAACTGTTACAGTAAATGTGAACCCTGCACTAATAGTTGATTTAGGGCCCGACAAATATTACTGCGGAGGATATGTGCTGTTAGATGCAGGTGTGACAGGTGCTACCTATCAGTGGGGAAGCACGTATAATCCAGCTGCCTATATTTGGGAGAAGAATCAGAAAACCGCTGCCACCGGTGCAGGCACGTATTGGGTGAGTGTAACTAAAAATGGTTGTACGGCATCAGATACAATTGTATTGCATCCTAAAAAGGCTGTAACTGCATCATTCACTTACACCAAGGCAGGAGACGGTACATGCGGGCCATTTGAATTAAGTGTAACAGAAAATTCAGATGTATGCTCAGGGGCAGTTAATAACCGTGCATGGGATTTTGGGGATGGAACAATAATAAGCGGCGTTAATCAATCTGTAACTCATACATACAGTGCCCCCGGTACATATACTGTAACATTGATAGTATCAACAAGTGCGCCTGCAAAAGATACTATAAAACAAACAATAACTTTCACCGGTGCAACTATTGCTGTAAATCTCGGCAACGATACTACTATTTGTACAGGCAACAGTATAACACTTGATGCCGGCCCGGGAGCAAGTTATACATGGAGCAACGGGGAGACAACGCAATTGATCACCGTTAGCCCAACAGTAAGCACAAATTACAGCGTTATTGTAAAAAATGCCGTTGGTTGTGAAGGCACAGATGCTATACAGGTAAATGTAACGGCTACAGTTAATGTAAATCTCGGCAATGACACTACTATTTGTACGGGCAAGAGCATAACACTTGATGCAGGTCCGGGAGCAAGTTATACATGGAGCAACGGGGAGACAACGCGATTGATCACCGTTAGCCCAACAGTAAGCACGAATTACAGCGTTGTTGTAAAAAATGCTGCTGGTTGTGAAGGAACAGATGCCAGACAGATAAATGTAGCGGCTGCAGTTAATGTAAATCTCGGCAATGATACTACTATTTGTTCGGGCAACAGCATAACACTTGATGCAGGTCCGGGAGCAAGTTACACATGGAGCAACGGGGAGACAACGCGATTGATCACCGTTAACCCAACAGTAAGCACGAATTACAGCGTTGTGGTAAAAAATGCTGCTGGTTGTGAAGGCACAGATGCCAGACAGGTAAATGTGAGCCCTGCACTAATAGTTGATTTAGGGCCCGATAAGGATTATTGCGGAGGATATATGCTGTTGGATGCAGGTGTGACAGGTGCTACCTATCAGTGGGGAAGCACGTATAATCCAGCTGCCTATATTTGGGAGAAGAATCAGAAAACCGCTGCCACCGGTGCAGGCACGTATTGGGTGAGTGTAACTAAAAATGGTTGTACGGCATCAGATACAATTGTACTGCGCCCTAAAAAGGCTGTAACTGCATCATTCACTTACACCAAGGCAGGAGACGGTACATGCGGGCCATTTGAATTAAGTGTAACAGAAAATTCAGATGTATGCTCAGGGGCAGTTAATAACCGTGCATGGGATTTTGGGGATGGAACAATAATAAGCGGCGTTAATCAATCTGTAACTCATACATACAGTGCCCCCGGCACATATACTGTAACATTGATAGTATCAACAAGTGCGCCTGCAAAAGATACTATAAAACAAACAATAATTTTCACCGGTGCAACTATTGCTGTAAATCTCGGCAACGATACTACTTTGTGTTCCGGAAGCAGTCTTGTGCTTGATGCAGGAAATCCCGGCTCAACATACGCATGGAGCACAGGTGCGACAAGCCAAGCTATCAGTGTAAACACATCAGGCACTTATGCTGTAGAAGTTAGCAATGGCTTATGCAAGGCTACAGATACTATACAGGTAACCGTTTCTGGCACGCTGAATATTCAGCTTGGCAATGATACGACTATATGTCCTTTAAACAGTGTAACACTTGATGCGGGCAACTACCCGGGCGCAACCTATTTATGGAGCAGTAATGCGGGTAATGCAACATCTCAAACCGTTACTGTCAGCCCTGATGATCCTGCTACTGTGTATACAGTAACTGTTACGAGGGGAACATGTACAGGCACAGGCACTAAAACTGTTTATGTTAGCTCAGCATTACCGGTAAACCTTGGCAATGATACGGCAATATGCGCCGGTTCAAACATTACCCTTGATGCAGGGCACCCGGGTGCAATATATCTGTGGAATAACGGTACATCATTCCAGACAAATACAGTTGATAAGGCTGGAACTTACAAAGTAGCTGTTGATTATTTGGGTTGTACAGGAGAAGATTCTATCAATATTGCATTGATCGCTGCTCCGGTGCCGGTTAACCTGGGAGATGATATAAATGTATGCTTTGGCAATAGCCTGATACTTGATGCCGGTGAATATACCGGGGCAACATACACCTGGAGCACAGGTGAGACTACACGCACCATCACTGTTTCTTCAAGTAATATTTACAGCGTAACGGTAGCTAATGGTTGTGGAAGCCCTGTAACAGATGCTGTTAATGTTACCATGGGTAACCTTCCTTCACCGGTTATTACGCAATCAGGTCTAGAATTGATTTGCACCCAGGCTGATACTTATCAATGGTATAAAGATGGTATATTGATTCCTGGTGCAACAAATCAAAAATATAAAGCAAGAGGCTACGGCGTTTACTCAGTGGTAGTTACAAATACAGCTTTAGCATGTTCAGGAAGATCTGCTGACTACTGGTTTGTACCCGCAGG
This sequence comes from Agriterribacter sp., assembly GCA_047601125.1. Classification (GTDB taxonomy): domain Bacteria; phylum Bacteroidota; class Bacteroidia; order Chitinophagales; family Chitinophagaceae; genus Agriterribacter. The sequence continues at coordinate 1,182,948 of JASGJY010000001.1, forward strand.
AGATTTTTATCTGGGTGATATACGGCTGAAAATAACACCTAACCCAAGTACAGGACAAACCAAGCTTGTATTGTCTAAATTACCGCCTGAACCTATAAAAATGACAGTATACGACAGGATAGGAAGAAGATTGATAACCAGGGAAATATCAAATGCTGTTAATGATATAAATATGACGGGATATGCCAAAGGATTGTATTTTGTAGAATGTGTGCTTGATAACAACAGGGTAATTCTTCCGCTGGTAACCCAATAAAGTTTTTTCGCGAATCTGGTGGACAACAACCCATCCGACGGGGATTCCCTGTCGGATGTTTTTTTTGCACATAACTATGGTATATTAAGGTATTCTTCGTATTTTTAAAATGCTACATACAGCATCCGCCCCATGGCTTTGGAACAATTCATTTATTACTTCACTTTTAAAATTGTATGCCCATGGTTACTACAACAGACATCGATCAGCTTACAGAGGAATGTAATGCCTGGAGAGAAGCATTACGTTCACAACGCGAAGAATTCAACAGAATGAAAAATGAGCTTCAGGAAGCATCAGCCCACATCACCAGTAAAGAATCGCTGAAAGCTGTTGAACATTATCAAAACCAGTTTGATATCCAACTCTCCAACATTCATGATGTTAAGCAATCAATAAAAATGTATGCTAAAATGTGTGCCCTGCAACCGCCCGGTGATGACATTATGCTGTCGGAGCATGAAAGAATTGCAGAGGATTATTATGATTTGCAGCGTACATTGCAGGAGCTTAAACATGACTTCCGGCAATTTCTTATAAGCTATTCATAAAACTCCTTTTTTGCATTTTACATCGCAGTACACAGATACTGCGAAAGGGATTTTCATGTCCTTGTTCAACTATTTTATAACGATTAAAATTATTTGCCATGGCTGCCGAGTTCGACACATCCCATGTAAAAAACATAGTACTACTTGGGCATGCAGGCTCCGGTAAAACGGCGCTTGCAGAATGTTTACTTTTTGAAGCCGGTTTAATTACCCGCAGGGGAACCATTGCTGAAAAAAATACTGTTGGTGATTACCATGAATTAGAGCAGGAAAGAGGTAATACCATTTTTTCAAAGCTTATGCATACCAAATGGAGAGGATATAAAATTAATATTATTGATACTCCCGGCTACGACGATTTTTCAGGGGAGGTATTATCTGCGCTTCGTGTAGCCGATACTGCTATAATGTTGCTGAATGCTGCAATGGGGGTTGAAGTTGGAACAGATATCATCTGGCAATATACCGAGCAATTTAGAACACCTATGATATTCGCGGTTAATCACCTTGATAATGAAGCTGCCGATTTTGATGCAACCGTACAGGAAGCAAAACAGCATTTCGGTAATAAAATCACCGTCATACAATACCCCTTTCAGCAGGGAGAAGGTTTTCATTGTATTATTGATGTGCTGAGAATGACAATGTATAAATTTAAGGATGCAGGAGGCAAACCTGAGAAGCTGCCAATTCCTGATAGTGAACGTGAAAAGGCTGACCAGTTGCATAAAGAGCTTATAGAAGCGGTTGCCGGCAATGATGAAACTTTAATGGAAAAATATTTTGAGAAAGGAGAACTTGATGAAGACGATATAAAAACAGGAATGAAAAAAGCAATGATCAATCATGACCTGTTTCCTTTATTCTGCCTTTCGGCAGAAAGAAATATGGGTAGTGGAAGATTGATGGGATTTATTGATAATGTTTGCCCCAGCGCCAATGAAATGCCCACCCAGATATCTGTGAAGGGCGAGCCTGTTTCCTGCGATGCCGCGTCGCCGGTTTGTGCATTTGTATTTAAATCCGTGTCAGAATCTCATGTGGGCGATTTGTCTTTTCTTAAAGTTTTTTCAGGTACCTTAAAAACAGGAATGGAACTTATTAATGAAACTACAGGCGCTTATGAAAAAATCAACCAGCTTTACGTGGTAGAAGGCAATAAACGTATTAATGTAAATGAACTGAGCGCTGGTGATATAGGGGCTACATTAAAGCTTAAGAACACTCATGTAAATAATACTTTGCACGAAAAAAACAGTCATTATGAACTGCAGCCTATTGCTTTTCCTCCTGCTAATATGAGCATTGCCATAAGCAGCCATAAAAAAGGAGAGGAGGAGAAACTTGCTTCAGCACTTCATCAGCTAAGGGAAGAAGACCCGACTATTATAGTTGAAGTTTCGCAGGAGTTAAAGCAAACAATATTGCATTGCCAGGGCGATATGCACCTTGCGGTAATTAAATGGAAATTACTGCATCAGTATAAAGTTGATGTAACTTTTACCGAGCCGCGCATTCCATACAGGGAAACCATTCAGACTGCTGCTGAAGCAATATACAGGCATAAAAAACAATCAGGTGGCGCAGGACAGTTTGGAGAAGTGCATATGCGTATTGAGCCGTGGTATGAGAACATGCCCGATCCGCAAGGCTTAAATGTTCGTGGCAGGGAAGTGCAGGAACTGCCCTGGGGCGGTAAACTGGCTTTTTACAACTGCATCGTTGGCGGTGCTATTGATCAGCGGTTTTTACCATCTGTATTAAAGGGTGTGATGGAAAAAATGCAGGAAGGCCCGTTAACAGGTTCTCATGTAAGGGATATACGGGTTTCCGTATTTGACGGGCGTATGCATCCTGTAGATAGTAATGATATTTCGTTTAAAATAGCGGGCCTTATGGCTTTTAAAAATGCATTTCAGTTATCAGCGCCACAATTGCTTGAGCCGATAGAATATGTAGAAATACTTTGCCCGGAGAACATAACAGGGTCAGTTATTGGTGATCTTCAAACACGCAGGGCAATTATTGAAGGCATTAATGTGGAAGGAAATTTCACAAAAGTAATTGCTAAAGTGCCGCTTGCTGAAATGAATGATTATTCCTCTACACTGCGTTCGCTTACACAGGGAAGAGCTAAATTCACCAAACGCTTTTACGAATACGCTGTTGTGCCTTATGAAACACAGAAAAAACTCACTGAAAGCTATAGTAAACTGAGCAAAGAAGAAGTGGTTGGTTGAATATGGAAAGAGATCAGTCTTTCAAACCCGCAATTATATTAATGGTGAGTGCCACTATAATTGTATTATAGATAAAAGAAATAAAGCCATGCAGTAAAGCAAGTCTGCGTAGCTTCTTTGAAGATATGTCCACATCCGATACCTGGAAAGTCATGCCGATCACAAAGGAAAAATAGGCAAAATCAAGGAAGTCTGGCAACTGATCATTGGGAAAATCAAGCCCGCCCTGGTGACTATCAGGGTTACCTTCGCGGTTGCCATAATACATATGCGCATACCGCGCAGTAAACAGTGTGTGTACTGTTATCCATGAAAGGATCATTCCGGCTAACGCGAGTGGCACATGCAATGCTTTTTCCGAGCTTGTTTCGTTTTTTGCCGTAAGCAGTAATATAATAGCCAGCATACTTGCAGCAGAACAAACCAGTACTATAATAAAAATAATTATCCGGCTCGGATCATCCTGAGCTGCCTGCTTACGGATTTGTGTGTGTGGTGTAGTAAAGAAAGACAGCCAGTACAATATCAGTAAACAAAAGCAAAAAACATCCCAGCCAATCATTATACGCGATGCACTATCTGCCTCAATAAATAAAAATGGTATGCCCATAGCAAATGCAATACATATCAGCAGTTTTGCTATAGCGTGTTGCCGGTTCAACCAATTTTGCTTATCAGCGCTTTTTACAGCTTTATTCATTGCCTCCTAAATATTTTTCTAAAGTAATTTTATTCGTCTTTATTTTTTAAAGATAAAATATACAGCGCCTACCAGAAGTACACAGCCTATAAGGTGGTTAACTGTTAAAGTTAAATTTTTGAAAACGATCTTTGAAAAAATAACAAATACAACCAGCGTAATTATTTCCTGCAATACCTTTAACTGAAGCAATGAGAAAGGACCACCCAACTGATCTGAGCCTATCCTGTTTGCAGGCACCTGGAAACAATATTCAAAAAAAGCTATTCCCCAGCTAACCAAAATAATTAGCCACATAGAGGTAGTTGCATGACTCGTTTCTTTGCCAAAAAATTTGAGGTGCCCATACCATGCCAATGTCATAAATGAATTTGAAAGCAGTAGCAGGAGAATAGTATAAAACGATTTCATTGAAAATTTTCAGGAAATATATAAAAAGTATTATTGCCGGGTAACTAAATTTCAAATTCAACTTTTAGCGTAAATCCATTACCGGGCGAAGAAATCATTTCCACATTTCCCTGGTACAGTTCAATACGGTTCCTGATGTTGCGTAACCCCAGTCCCTGGTTGTTTTCAGAAAGGTTAACACCAATGCCATCATCAATAATACTAAGCTGTACTTTTGCATCAGGTTTCCTGATTATGATACTTGCATTTTTTGCTTTAGAGTGTTTTGTTATATTATTAAGCTGTTCCTGTATGATCCTGTACAGCATCAGCATGTGGCTTTCAGTTAATCCAGCCTGGTCAAAATCCAGCATATCTACAGTAATGTTGATATCCTGCACTCCTGCAATTACATCTGCAAGGCTATTTACCGAATGCTCCAGGCCAAGTTCTTTAAGCAGGGGCGGGGCAAGATTTTTTGATAAATTTCTTAATTCAACAATGGCTTTATCAATGTATTCATTACTTTTTTTCAGCAAGCCTTCTCTTATATTGTCATTTGTGATTGAATGCTCAATATATAGCTTAACCACTCCCAATAGCTGGTTAACATTATCATGCAGCTCTTCGGCAAGTTTGCGCCGTTCACTTTCCTGTGTATCCATAACGGTTCTTGCTAACTGCCTTCTATAAATTATTTCTTTTTCAGTAAGTTGCTTTTCCAAATCACGCTGTTCCGTACGATCCTGCATTGACACTATCAGTCTGAAGGGTTTTCCATCGGAGCCTCTTAAAATAGAAAACCAATCTGCAATAACTTTATATGAGCCATCTTTACATAAAAACCTGTATTCATTGTGAATACTCTCAATATCCCGCTCCTGCATGGACTTATTCAGCTTGTCTAAAACTTTCTGCTTGTCTTCATAATGTATATTCGATTTCCACCATTCAAAACCTTCTTTCATATCAACTTCATCATAACCAAACAACAGCTTTATATTATTGTTATAATACAATTCCCTGCTGCTCATATTCCAATCCCAAAGCCCCTCCTTTGTTGCCTTATTTAAAAGATTGTACCTCAGGAGATTTTCTTTCAGCATTTTCTCTTCAGCAATCTTTTGAGTGGCATCTTCAATCAATACTACAAAAAAAACATTCCCGTCATCATCCGAAAAGTCATTCACCTGCGCATTGCAGGATATGTTTTCACCAGATTGAGTAACAATATTGAGAAACTTTTGCTCATTTTTTTCTGTTACCTGAAAAAATGCTGAGAATTGATTTGCCATGCTTGTGCCGGGGTTGAGTAACAACGAGAAATTCTTTTGGAGTAATTCTTCTGCATTATATTTTACTATTTTACTGAAAGTTTGATTTACATAGCTGAAGTTATATTTTGCATCCAATCGCGCTATACCGGTGGTAATGGACGCCAGGATAAAATCGATCTCTTTGTTTGAAAATGATTGGGGTTTACTTTTTTCAGATTTTATTTTCATAGCAAAATGGTAATACAATAATAAATGTAATTCAACCGGCAGAAAAGCATATCAATTTGGTTTACATAAAAGGTGAGATTGAAAACATTACAAGATAACAACTAATTTTTTAATTTGAATTATATACCCTATAATTAGGTAGAAATAATCAGTGATGGATGCAGGTAATATAGTAGTTAATAAAAAACCGGTGCCAGAAGAAATACCCGAGGCCAAAGCTATTTGGTTGAAAGCGTCTCTTAGCCTTGTTTTGTATGTAGGCATCTATTACTTTTTATTCCATCAGAAAATTAAGTGGGTATTGTTGTTAGTAGTGGTAATGATTGTACATGAAGCAGGGCATTTTATAGCCATGAAATATTTTAAATATAAAGATGTACAATTATTTTTTGTGCCTTTTCTGGGAGCTTTTGTTTCAGGCAGGCCAGGCATTATATCCCAAAAGCAAAGAATAATTACGCTGTTGGCAGGGCCCTTACCTGGTATTATAACAGGAATATTACTGTTTGTAATGTTTAAGTATAATCAACAGATTTTTTACTATCACCTTTCTTTAATGTTTGTTCTGCTGAATATATTTAATCTTTTGCCTGTAAGCCCGCTGGATGGCGGCCAATTAATTGAAAATCTTTCTTCAGGTACAAACAGGATCATTCAGCCCTTATTTCTTGTTGCATCGGGTATAGCTTTATTTTATTTTGCCCTTGTTACACGTAATTATTTTATACTGATTGTTGTTTGGCTTATTGTAACAAGGCTCAGAGCGCAGATAATGCAGAACAGGATATATAACGATCTTGACAGATCATCTGTTCCGTATAACAAATCATATGAAGATTTGAGTGATGAGGAATACATGTATATACGAAAGTGCATCATCAGGAGAGTGCCTTCTTTGAAAGATTATGATGAAAATGAGATTTCGGATGATGAAGGGCCTGTTATGGTATATGTTCAAAAGCTGTTAAGAGGTGCTGCTGAAAAAGATATGACATTGCAGCATAAAATTGTTGTGATAGCTGTATGGATTATATTTACAGTATTCCCGATTATCATATTTGTGCTTTATGCACCCGGGTATCAAATATTTTGATTTTATAAATACAGTACGGCATGTTTGAACATTATGATTATAGTGTTGCTGATCGGTTTATTCGTTATGTGCAGGTTGATACGCAATCTGACCCTGCGTCGCTAGTATATCCTTCAACTGAAAAACAAAAAAGTCTTTCCGGTATTCTTGTAAATGAATTACTGGAGTTAGGAATAACAGACGCTGAACTGGATGAATATGGATATGTATATGCCACAATTCCGTCAAACACTGAAAAAAAGGTACCGGTTATTTGTTTTTGCGCTCATGTTGATACATCGCCGGATTGCAGCGGTAACGGCGTAAAGCCAGTCATACACAGCAATTATGATGGAAGAGATATTGCATTGCCTGATGATCCGGCACAAATCATTACTACTAACGACCATCCATACCTGAAGGAAAAAACTGGTGATGATATTATTACCGCTTCCGGCACCACATTATTAGGCGCTGATGATAAAGCAGGCGTAGCGGTAATTATGGATATGGTGCAATATTTGGTTACACATCCCGAAATAAAACACGGCACTGTAAAAATATTGTTTACCCCCGATGAAGAGATAGGCAGGGGAGTAGATAAGGTGAATCTGGAAAAATTAGGCGCTGATCTTGCTTATACACTTGATGCCGGAGAACTCGGCAGTTTTGAAGATGAAACTTTTTCAGCAGATAGTTTTACGGTTACGTTTTCAGGTGTAAGCGCACATCCCGGCTATGCAAAAGATAAACTGGTGAATGCAGTTAAAGTTGCTGCAGCTTTTGTTGAAGGACTTCCCAAAAACGGCTTATCTCCTGAAACAACATCCGGCAGGGAAGGCTTTGTTCACCCGGTGAATATAAGCGGTGTCGCGGAGCAGGTAAATGTTCAGTTTATTATCAGGGATTTTAATACTACAAAGCTGGGTGAATATGAATTGCTGCTGCAACAACACGTTGACGAAACCATAAAAAAATTTCCCGGTGCCACGGCAACCGTACGGGTTAAAGAACAATACCGCAATATGAAAGAAATACTCAATGATCATCCTCACGTAAGGGAGTTTGCTATTGAGGCTATAAAACGTGCAGGTATTGAACCCAAGCCCGGCAGTGCAAGAGGCGGAACCGATGGATCGCGTTTATCGTTTATGGGTTTACCATGTCCCAATATATTTACGGGCGAGATGGCTTTTCATGGCAAACATGAGTATGTAAGTATACAGGATATGCAAAAAAGCGTTCAAACCATTGTGCATTTGGCTTGCATATGGGAAGAGCGGGGATGAGGCTGTCGTCAATCGTGAGATGTGAAACGTGGGCACATGGCATTTCGATTAAGCGCATTGAATACGTGCTAATTTTGTTAAGGGGCAAAATTCTTAGCCTATAATAAGATTTTAATCAGGTATATATTTTTTGAATATTTTAACCGTAAAAGATCGCGAAGATTATCGCAGAGGCTCGCAAAGGATTTGCATGATAAATTATCGGCTTCGTGTGTTTCTTTGCGTAAAGCCTTATGCTTCTTTACAGTTATCATTTTTTATAATCCGAATATTCCGAAGTAACATGTTTTGAACAATATAGGATAAGACTAGTTTGTAAAGAGCGCTTTTAGTTCCGCTGCGTCATTAGGTTTCATTTTTCCGCCCAGTATTAATCTTAATTGTCTTCTGCGGATAGCGCCTTCATACAACTTTTGTTCTTTTTCTGTTTCAGGTATAAGTTGAGGCACGGGCGATGCTTTTCCCTCAGCATTCAAAGCTACAAAAGTGTAATAAGCTTCATTACTTTTATACTTATGCTGGTTTTTAAGATCTTCACCCCAAACCTCCATATGCACTTCCATTGAGCTGGTGAATGCTCTTGTAACTTTTGCATGTATATAAACTGCATTACCAAGCTTTATAGGCGCTTCAAAAGAGATATTATCAACAGATGCTGTTACAACAGGCGCATTGGCATGTTTTTGCGCCGACAATGCAGCGGCTATGTCCATCCAATACATTAACCGGCCTCCCATTAAATTTCCAAAAACATTTGTATCATTCGGTAGCACAAGTTCCGTCATCTGTATTAACGATTCACTTGCCTTTTTTGATTTTACTTCCATACTGAAATTTGCGCAAAGATAGATGAAAAACAGGCTGGTCACCTGCCTCTTTAAAGGTATCTTGTATACGCAAGTATACCTTACCCTTATTCTTCCTCGCCATGCAATGGCGAGGAAGCGGTGCTGTAGCGCAAAGCCAGGCATTATCGCTGCCACATCAGCTATAAAAATATAACCAGGCAAGCATTTAACCATTTTTCGGCTTTCATATTTTCTGGTTCTTTTTATTTTCAGGTTGTCGTTCTTACTGTTTTTAAAACTGCCGTAAATTGAAGCTTTCCGCGCAGCAGAGAAGGGCCTGGGTGAGGGAGAAATCTGAAACGTGGAGGATTGAAAATTTTAAATACGCCCGGTAATGCAATCAGGGAGCAGCGCACCGCTGATCTTTGTAGCATAGCAAAATAACATACAACAAGCCGCAGAGCGGCGGAATATTATCAATGAACGCCTGATTTAGTTCTTGCCGGTATAAATATTGATGGTAGCATTGCTGTTGAAGTGTGCGATGAAACTTCATAGTGCCACTATAGCTAAGTTCATAAAAAATATACATGCACTGCAAATAAATATCTGTGGCTCCTCATTTTCACACTTTCGCACTTTCCAACCCTTCCAAAAACGCATCATCCGCATCCGCACCAATGCCAATGCCGCCGGGTAATTCAACCATAAAGCCGTTATACCGAACGCCGCCTTTTACGGGGTCTGTTTTATGACCAAGCATACAGGTATCCATATCGTAAAACTGAATATTATTTCGTGCAGCGGCAAAGTGCGCAAACGCGGTTAAAGCCACCCTGCTTTCCAGCATACCCCCCATCATACAGGGAATATTGTTTTTCTCACAAACAGTATTGATTTTTTCTGCCTCCAATATACCCCCGCTTTTCGCGAATTTAATATTAACGTAGCTGCATGCATTGGCTGCAATCAAACGTTCAGCATCATGGTGATCAAATACGCTTTCATCTGCCATTACAGGTATTGGCGAAACTTTATGCAATTGTGGCAGGTAATGGTCGTTATACCTGCGCATTGGCTGCTCACAAAACTGAATATTATATTTACCCAATTCAGTCAGCGCATGTAAAGCTCCATCCTTCGTCCAGCCCTGGTTAGCATCTATACGTAACCGTATTTCATTGCCAATAGCGTTTCTTATCTGTTTGATCCGTTCAATATCCTCATCCGGATCTTTTCCCAGTTTTACCTTTATGATATACACACCTTTATTTTTATATTCAACAGCGGTTTGAGCCATTGCTCCCGGTGTATCAATACCAATGGTAAGATCAGTTTCCATACTTTTTTTATTGCCACCCAAAAATGCATACAACGGCTGATTGTTTTTTTTAGCAGCTATATCATACAACGCCATATCAAAAGCACTTTTAATAGTGCTGTTACAGGCAGTAAAAGCATGTAGCTCATTCATCCGTTCGTTTGTATCCAACGCGTTTTTACCCTTCCATATAGCAGCAAAGTCTTTTGCCATCTCAAAACAGGTAGCTTGTGTTTCACCAACGATCATGGGAAAAGCAGAACATTCTCCAACACCATATATTCCTTCATCGGTATATATTCTTATAAAAATATTCTGGGCATAATGCATTGTGCCCGTAGCAATGGTAAAGGGATGCATGGGAATGCTGAATTTGTATATGTCTGTTTGCTTTATTTTCATATTATGTGCAATAGGTTTGGCAAAATAAGTAAAGAAATGAGCAAAACAGGTAAATTTATTCACCAATGCATATTAGTCTGTTACTTACTTTTGGGGCTTAAAGAAAGCTCCGGTATGGATAGGTCTCTTCCTGTTTCATTTGATAATACTGAAAACGCGTTTGAATATAAAAGTAATGCTGCGCTGAAAAAAGCCAGGTTTCTCTTCTCTTCAATGGGCTATGCATCACTCGTAAAATTAGGAACCGCTGTTACGCCCTGGGCTATAAAAGCCGGATTGCCCATAAAGGGTATTATCCGCAATACTATTTTTGACCAGTTTGTTGGCGGGGAAACGCTGGAAGAAACAGCGAAGGTTGCAAAAAAGTTAGGCGAATATCATGTAGGAGTTATACTTGATTATGGTGTTGAAGGCGGCGATTACGGAGAAGAGGCTTTTGATCATTCTATGAATGAATTCATCAGGGTGATTGATTATGCTGCAACGCAACCTAATATTCCATTCATGAGTATAAAGGTTACCGGGTTTGCAAGATTTGGTTTGCTGGAAAAACTGGATTCATCTGTATCAGACCACCATGGCTCATTAATGAAACGCTACGCTCAGGCAGTAAATACTTTAACAGATGAAGAAAAGAAAGAGTGGGAGCGGGTGCAAAACCGGATGGAAAAGATTTGTAAAACCGCTGCTGAAAAAAGTATAGGTGTGTTGGTTGATGCGGAGGAGACATGGATACAGGATCCTGTAGACGTGATAACAATACTGATGATGGAAAAGTTTAATAAAACCCATCCTGTTGTATACAATACTATCCAGTTATATCGTCACGACCGGCTAAAATTTTTAAAGGATTCTCTTGAAGCCGCCGAATTAAAACAATTTATACTTGGCGCTAAGCTGGTGCGTGGCGCATATATGGAAAAGGAAAGAAAACGTGCAGAAGAAATGGGTTATACTTCACCGATACAGCCCAATAAGCAGGCAACTGATGAGGATTATAATACAGGCCTTACTTTTTGCATTGCACATCTTGATAAGATTGCGCTTATTGTTGCTTCGCATAACGAATACAGCAATCTGCTTGCAGTAGAGCTATTGTTAAAAAAAGCACTTCCGCTCAATCATCCACATATACATTTTTCGCAATTGTACGGCATGAGTGATAATATAACTTTCAATCTTGCTAAAGCAGGCTGTTCTGTAAGTAAATATCTCCCGTTTGGACCAATAAAAGACGTTATTCCTTATTTAATGAGACGCGCTCAGGAAAACAGTTCTGTAGCAGGACAAACAGGCCGCGAACTCGGATTGATAAAAAAAGAAATACAAAGAAGAAAATTATAATTGATGAGGAATTATTACCTCACAACGGAAATGTATTTTCCCTTTCCTGTCTTTTTAATTATATACTTTCTGCATTAACAATTTATAAACGCTGCTTTGTTATGTGTACCAGGGATTTGTAACATCTTTTTGGCATAGTTTTCATTTTAATATTCAGTGAATTATAACTTTAACAATCTTAAATTACTTACTTATGAAACTGAAGAACATGTTGTTTTTTGTTGTTGCGCTTACTTCACTTAGTTTACTTTCTTCATCAGCACAAAGCCAGGTTCAGATTGGTGTTAACGGGGGAAGACTTGAAGGCACGGGAAGCTCTCAATGGGGTTTTGGTGGTCATGTTAAATTTCTGGTTGCTGATAAATTTGCAATTGGTGTTGCTGCAAGAGGTTACCCAAAAAATGTAAAAACCAGTGATATTAATTTTGGGGGAAACAATTATAAGATGGCCCAGGGAAATACTATTGTGCCTGTTACCGGATCGCTTGATTATTATTTCGGTAAAGCTCCGGTGCGCCCTTATATAGGTGCAGATGTTGGTGCTTATTTCAGGCAATATGTATTGACCATTACTCAAAATAACGGTAGTAGTTCATATTATAATACCAGCGATAAGAAGACTTTTTTCGGAGCTGCTCCAAGAGCAGGTGTAAATGTGGAGCTTGGACCCGTTGGTATATTCGGGCAGGCGGGATATAACTTCTTATTTGGATCAGGCGATAAGAATAATATTACCGTTCCGGGTGTGAATAGTGACATAGATGCAAAACCAACCGATAAGTTCTGGACCTTTGATGTGGGGGTATTTTTCAAAATAGGCGGATCAAAATAAATCCGGCAATCTTTACTCAATATATCAACAGAAACTCCCGGGCTAATGTGCCGGGAGTTTTTATTTTCCAAATTTTTATTTCAAAACATCTCCTTAGTTTCGCGGCCGTATGAAAGCATTTGCATTTTTAATAGCGGATAAATTATCCATCAAACCACAGCAGGTAGAAACAGTTATTTCTTTATTGGACGAAGGCGCTACCATCCCTTTTATAGCAAGGTACCGAAAAGATAAAACAGGAGCTTTAGATGAAGTAGCTGTGCAGGGCATAGAAGACGAACTAAAGTCTTTAAAAGCATTTGCAGAAAGAAAAACAGCGATAGAAAAATCAATTTCTGAACAGGGAAAAATGACAGAAGCGCTACAGGCAAAGCTCGATGCTGCCCAAACACTTTCCGAACTTGAAGATATTTATCTCCCATATAAGCCGAAAAGAAAAACAAAGGCGCAAACGGCAAGAGAAAATGGATTAGAGCCGCTTTCTGTTTTTTTGCTGGAGCAAAGGAATGAAGACATTAATAATTATGCCGGCACTTTTATTAGTGATAAAGTAAAAACCGCTGAAGAAGCTTTGCAAGGCGCAAGAGATATTATCGCCGAGCAAATTAATGAAGATGCGCAGGTACGTGCTAAAATGAGAAAGCTATTTGAAGATAAAGCGCTGCTTGGCAGTAAAGTTATTAGTGAAAAAGAAGCCGAGGGTATTAAATTCAAAGATTATTTTGATTACAGCGAACCTGTGTTAAAAGTACCATCTCATCGTGCGCTTGCTGTATTGCGTGGTTTTATGGAAGGCATTTTGCGCATTGCCATAGAACCTGCAGAAGAAACTGCGCTCTCCATGATTGAAGGATTATATGTAAAAGGTATGAGCGAAAGCAGCACACATATAAAGAAGGCAGTAAAAGATTCCTATCGCCGTTTGCTGCAACCTGCGCTGGAAACGGAGTTCAGAACAATGCTTAAGCAGAAAGCTGATGAAGAAGCAATAAATGTTTTTGCAGAAAACCTAAAGCAGTTATTGCTGAGTGCGCCCTTAGGCGGGAGGAGAGTGTTGGCTATAGACCCCGGTTACCGAACCGGTTGTAAGGTGGTTTGTTTGGATGAGAAAGGTGAATTGAAAAAAAATGATTTGATATATATACACGAACCGGGAAAACTGCAAAGCTCAGAATATACTATCCGGCATCTGGTTGATGAATACCGCATAGAAGCATTTGCTATTGGTGATGGCACAGCAGGGAGAGAAACAGAACAGTTTATTAAAAAGCTTAGTCTGGGGCTACCTGTATTTTTAGTGAACGAAGATGGTGCTTCTGTATACTCGGCATCGGAAACCGCAAGGGAGGAATTTCCTGACCAGGATATTACAGTACGCGGGGCAATTAGTATAGGCAGACGTTTAATGGATCCGCTGGCGGAATTGGTAAAAATTGATCCTAAAAGTATTGGCGTTGGTCAATATCAACATGATGTGAACCAGTTCAGGCTAAAAGAGCGGCTTGATCAAACAGTGGTAAGCTGCGTTAACCAGGTGGGGGTTAACCTGAATACGGCAAGCAAACATCTGCTGTCGTATGTAAGTGGCATCGGCAGCACGCTTGCTGATAATATTATTAAATACCGCAATGAAAATGGTGGATTTACTGACAGGAGCCAGTTATTAAAAGTGCCGCGCCTGGGTGGAAAAGCATATGAGCAATGTGCCGGGTTTTTAAAAATAAAAGGAGGCAATAACCCGCTTGACACAAGTGCTGTACATCCTGAAGCATATGCTTTGGTTCAAAAAATGGCTGCAGATAATAAAATGGAAGTTCAGTCGCTTATTGGCAATGAAACTGTAGTAAAAAACATTCATGCCAGACAATATATCAGCGGGCAGTTTGGAGAGCATACGATTAATGATATTTTAAAAGAACTGCAAAAGCCCGGGCTTGATCCGCGAAGTGAGCTGCAGCAATTTGAGTTTGCGAATATTTACTCGATAGACGATGTGCAGGCAGGCATGATAGTGCCGGGCATTATTACCAATATTACCCGCTTTGGCGCTTTTGTAGATATTGGTGTTAAGCAGGATGGACTGGTGCATATTTCTGAAATAACACACAAGTTTATTGATGACCCTAATGAGGCTTTAAAACTTAACGACCAGGTAAAGGTAAAAGTGCTGGAAGTAGATATGGTACGAAAGCGTATAGCATTATCTATTAAGCAAACACAGGAAATGCCAGCACGTAACGGGCAAAGAAGTAATAACCCGTCTCAAAAGCGACAAGAAAAGAAAGGACCCGATTTATCGCAGGCAAGTTTTACAGATGCATTGAGCGTATTGAAAAAAAAGTTTGGAAGGTGAAATAATTATAAACCAGGAGTAGCAGTTTTGTTGTTAAAAGCGGAACGGGAAAATAAATATAGAGAAATTGCGTTCTATTGAGTTTTACAGAAAATTTTTCAGCTTCTGAAATAAGAGTAAAACGCAACTGACCTTAATTATGGAATGCGCATAGTCTGTATCTGATGATTTAAATATTGTTATATATTTATAAAATAGTTTTACTTAAAAATTTAAATACCTGTAATGAATTTTAAATATAAATGTTATTTGCAGCGGTTTTTTTCTGCCGTTCCTGAAGGAGAAAAACTCAATTATTTGTTTCAACGATATGTTTCAAAATCATTACCCAGCTCAAATAAAAGGTTTTTGGAAAAGGTAGGTGATGCGGTTAATCATCATAATAATTTTAAACAATACAATCAACTCAAAGATTTTAGCAACCGGTACTATGAGTTTGGCGCCGGCTGGACCCTGGTAATTCCTCTGGCAATGAGCTTCCTGGATTTTGAGATTTATTGCGTTGATATCAGAAAATTGATTATTCCTGAATTGATACAGGATTCTATCAAAAAATTCAAACAAAATTCATCAGTGCTTCCTTTTGATATTTCAGGAAAAAAATTTGCAGAGGCACCTTCTAAAAAAATATTAAAATATTTAGACGATACGTTTCAATTAAAATATGAGGCTCCGCAAGATGCAAGAGCGACAAGGTTTGAGGATAATACTTTTGACTTTATGTCATCCTCTGTGACTATGGAGCACATTCCTGAAAACGATAACTTACTTATTTTAAAAGAATGTCATCGCATATTAAATAAAGGTGGAATTCTTTCAGTAAAGATTGATTACAAAGATCATTGGTCATATTTTGATAAGAGTATTTCAATTTATAATTTTCTTCAGTATTCTGAACAGGATTGGAAAAAATATAATCCTTCTTTGCATTATCAAAACCGGATGAGGCATTCGGATTATATGAGAATAATTAACCAGTCCGGGTTTGAAGTTGTAAAAGAAGTTCCTTTTTTACCCAGTGAAGAAGATAAGAAAAAGCTCGCTGCCACAAAGCTTGATAAGCATTTTCAGAACTATACTTTTGATGACCTGGGAATAAGAGGTTCTGAAATTGTATTGAGGAAATAAATGTGCCTTTTGTAGTTTTTTTTATAAAACTTATCGCCAACCGGTTCTCTAGCTACTGCATACAGCAAATTCTGCCTCTTGTTCATAAAACGGGCAAAATTGTCTCATCTGCTTTTCACGGTTAAGCTGTTTTCCCAATTACCGACAAAATATTTGCACAAAGAAGCATTTATATTGCCTTAAATGTTGCGATATATAAATTGATATCGCAGCGCATGGCCGCGTTATGTATACAACAGGAATAATTATAAAAAAAGTTTAAAAAGATTAAAATTTTATATTTACTTTGTAACTCAAAGCACTTTTTTATATTAAAACAGTATTGATGCAACCAGTTCTCTCGTTATCAGGCATAACAAAATTTTATGGTAAGGTACGAGCCTTAAACAATATTTCTTTTACTGTTCCCCGTGGTAGTGTATTTGGAGTATTAGGCCCTAATGGAAGTGGTAAAACAACTTTGCTGAGTATTATTCTTGATGTGCTGAAGGCAAATAACGGAAACTTTTTATGGTTCGGTCAGCCTGGCTCGCCGGAGCAACGAAAAAAAATAGGCTCGCTGTTAGAAACACCCAATTTTTACCATTATTTGTCTGCGATTGATAATTTAAAAGTTACACAAAGTATCAGCGGCAGGGGAGATGACGCCGATATTGATCGTGTATTAAAAAAAGTTAAGTTATACGAACGCCGTAAAAGCCGCTTTAAAACCTATAGCCTTGGTATGAAGCAACGCCTGGCAATTGCGGCAACGTTATTAGGCGATCCTAAAGTGCTGGTATTAGATGAGCCTACCAATGGACTTGACCCCGTAGGTATTGCTGAGATACGTTCGCTGATAATTGAATTGTGTCATTCCGGACATACTATAATAATGGCAAGTCATTTATTGGATGAAGTGGAAAAAGTTTGCACTCATGTAGCTATACTTAAATCAGGAGAATTATTAACTACAGGGGAAGTGAATGAGATATTGCAGGATGAAGATGTAGTAGAGCTAAGTGCAGCTGATCTGGATTTGCTTGCAGGTATAATAGGGCCGGTAGGGAATCGCATAAGTATTAATAAGGAAATGAATTTCATACAATTATTTCTTCCTAAAGGAACCGCAAAACTGGATGAGATTAACAGTTTTTGCTTTAAGAAAGGTGTCGTGCTCAATCATCTTTTACTAAAGAAAAAGCGATTGGAGACGAGGTTTTTTGAATTAACCAACGACTAAAAAAAATGCTGATTTTTTCAATACTATTTTATGCTGAAACTCTTGCGGACAGAATGGCTTAAGATAAAAAAATACCCTGCTTTCTGGTGGATGCTGGGAATTGTTTCATTATCATATCCCGGAATGAATTATGCTATTTATGTGAATGGTTATAAGGACCAGTTGAATGATAACAATATGGGTATGATATTAGCAATGTTACCCAACCCGTTCACATTTCCGGATGCCTGGCAAACAGTAGCTTTTATTTCCTCTTTATTTGTGTTTCTTCCTGCCATTGTGGTAATAATGTTTATTACCAATGAGTACAGTTATAAAACAAACCGGCAAAATATTATAGATGGATGGAGCCGTAATGATTTTATGATGAGTAAAATGATCGATGTGATTATAATAACATTGATCATTACAATACTCTATGCAATAACAGCCTTTATAATTGGCACTATTAATTCCGGTCAAAAAACAGGAAACGCGTGGGAAGGCACAAAATATATAGGACTTTTTTTTCTGCAACAGTTTTCACAGTTATCTCTTGCATTATTCATCGCCTTCCTCGTACGAAAGGCGTTCATAGCGCTTGGTATTTTTCTTTTCTATTATTTTCCGCTGGAGCCATTATTGGTACAGTTGGGTAAGAAATATGCAAATGGTTATGGAGAATATTTGCCCCTGGAAATTTCTGACAGACTTATCCCTTTTCCAAGATGGTTTATTAAAGATGAGAATGAATGGAAGACGGTAGTTGCACAAAGCAATATACATATTTTATATACCCTTGTTTTGCTGGCTGTAACATGGGGGTTATGTTTCCGGATCAATAAAAAAAGAGATTTATAGTAACATTTATTTTCTTGTTTTACAGGTTTTAATACTTGCTTTGGACTGAGCTTTCTGTGAATAGTTTTTTATAAAATGCTCCATTGTATTTGCCTGCGTGAGGGTAAAATCTTACATGCTGTTGTTCCTGCAAGTACCTAATAGCATTACTGCCATATTTCATAGAATATATTCAATAATGCTGAGTTAATTACTGAAGCACAAGCGACTCCTGACTAAAGTACGGGATAAACTGTGGCAAGTAAAGCTCAATACCTGCCTGCAGGCAGGGTTATATTATAGCTAAGTGCAAAAATTATATTTTTCTGAGCTATGATATTCTGATATTCTTAGCAGCGCGTTTGTTGTATTTTTATTTAAAATATTTGTATGCGTATTATTCTTTCTGTTTGTATGCTTATTTGTGTTTCAATAAACACTTACAGCCAGCTTGCCGCCAAAGCTATAGACGAGCTTGTGGAACGTTCGATGAAGGCGTTTGATGTGCCTGGCATAGCGGTGGGTATTATTAAAGATGGAAAAGTAGTGCATGCGAAGGGTTACGGCGTAAGTTCACTTAATACAAAACAAAAAACGGATGAAAATACTTTATTCGGCATAGCATCTAACAGTAAAGCATTTACTGCCACGGCACTGGGTTTATTAGTTGACCAGGGAAAAATTAAATGGGATGATAAGGTACGGGATTATATTCCTGAATTTAAATTGTATGATCCTTATGTTACAGAGGAGTTTACCATTCGCGACCTGCTTACACACCACAGCGGTTTGGGATTGGGCGCGGGCGACCTGATGATATTTCCTGACTCCTCCAACTTTGACCTGAAAGATATTATTCATAATCTCCGCTATCTTAAACCTGTTTCAGGTTTTCGTTCAAAGTATGATTATGACAACAACCTGTATATTATTGCCGGTGAAGTGGTAGCCCGCGTAACCGGTAAAAGCTGGGATGATTTTGTGCAGCAAAATATTATTGATATAATAGGCATGACGAAAACCGCTACATCGTACAACAGGGTAAAAGATAAAACTAATATTATTGACGGTCACGCACCGGTTGATGGAAAAGTAGAGGTAATTGGCAGGAATATTTTCAGGCTTGGTGCAGCAGCCGGCGGGTTAAACTCAAATATAACTGACCTGTGCAAATGGGTACAGTTATGGTTAAACAAAGGAAAATATGGAGAGAATTTGAGCAGGCAACTGTTTTCAGAAAAAATTTACCGGGAAATAACTTCGCCGCAAACCATTATTCCCGTGGGAGCGACCGGCGCATACAATACTCATTTCACTGCTTATGGTCTTGGATTTTTTATGAGTGATGAAAAAGGATATAAAAGAATTACGCATACCGGCGGGCTTGCAGGAGTTGTAACGCAGATCACTATGTTTCCTGAATTGAATTTGGGTATTATTGTTTTGACCAACCAGCAGGAAGGCGGCGCATTTACTTCTATTACTAACCAGATTAAAGACAGTTATTTTGGTATAAAAGGGACAGACAGAGTTGCAGAATATTCCGCTAACAGGCAAAAGCAATTGGCATCTGCCAAACAATTAACGGATTCTATATGGTATGATATAAAAACTATGCAGCAATCTGCAAAAGAAAAGATCGATTTTAATACTTATGCCGGCACGTATAAAGATGCCTGGTTTGGGGATGTGGTGATCTCGATAAAAAATGGTAAGCCCTGGTTTGATTCAAAACGTTCATACAAACTAACCGGCGAAATGTTCTATTACAAAGGAAATACTTTTGTAGTGAAGTGGAATGACCGCAGCATGGATGCCGATGCTTTTGCCAGCTTTATATTAGATGAATCAGGGAAAACGGTTGGCTTAACGATGAAAGCCATCTCTCCTTTGACAGATTTCAGCTACGATTTCCAGGACCTTGATTTTAAAAGAGCCGAGTAAGAGATAATTGCAAATAATGCCGAAGAGTAAAGGTAGCACTACTGCATTTTAGTTCAATAAAACATAGTATTATGCTATTAAATCGGTAAAAGAAACATCAATAGCTTTTGCAAGGTCTGCCGGGGCTATTACGATTTGCAAGCCTTTTTTCCCGGCACTTATTACAATAACATCTTCTAACGTTGATAACTCTTCTATAAAAGTAGGAAACTGTTTTCTCATTCCGATAGGAGAACAGCCGCCGCGTATATAACCTGTTATGGATTGCAGGTCTTTCACCGGCAACATTTCACAGTGCTTATTGCCGGAAGCTTTAGCGATTTTCTTTAAATCAAGATTGGCATTGCCGGGAATAACGGCAACTATATACGGGTCTTGCTGCCCTTTTAGCACAAGTGTTTTGTATATCTTTTCCGGGGCGATACCAATAACTTCGGCTACATTAACGGCACTCTGGTGTTCATCCATATCAACCTCGTAAGTTCTGAGCTCGTATGAAATATTCAACTTATCAAGTATGCGGGCTGCATTGGTTTTAATTATCATGATTATCTGAACGCTGATTTTATGAGTATCAATATAGTAGAGCCGATCGCGACAATCCAAAAAAGTATTTTTAAAAAAATCGGTAATTTTTTTATTGGAGGATTAATTTTTGGGGTATAATCTAATTCTTCCAGAAATCTCTTTTCAGTATCTCTGATATCCATTTGAAAAAGTATTTAGGTTAATGACAGCCACGGAATTTTAATATGATCCATTAGCGAATTTGTGGCATTAAGTTTACACTTTCAGCACTCCCCTGAACCCTCTTGCAGCATAATACGATTCCGCTCCGTTATGGTAGGTAAATACAGTATCATAACGACGGTCACAAAACAAAGCGCCACCGAGTTTTCGGACTGGAGAGGGAGTAAGTATCCAACTGGAAGTTTTTAAATCGAACGCGCCAAGCTGTTGCAGTTCACGATATTGTTCTTCAGTTAAAATATGTATACCCATTTCGCCTGCCATCCCTGCAGCGCTGTGTGCCGGTTTATGCTCTTTTCGTGAAGCGAGGGCCTCTGCATCGTAGCAAATGCTTCTGCGACCCTTAGGCGTTTCTGCAGCACAGTCGAAAAAAATATATTCACCTGTTTTTTTATCATACCCAACCACATCAGGTTCTCCGCCGGTCATTTCCATTTCGTTCAGCGACCACAACTTTTCAGTGTTCACTTCAAGTTTTGCCAGCACCTTATTCCACTCAATGACTTTATGCCGGTTCTTATTTTTTTCAAAACGAGTTTTTAGTATCGTCAGCAGCTCTTTAATCTGCGGAGCGGCAAGTGTATTGTCAGATTTCATAGTTTGTTTACTGTTATTGAAATTAATAAATCCGGTGGGGATACTTTCTTTTTTCTTATAACCTTCGCCTGATTGCGTGAAGACAATTAATCATCCAATCCCTTTCCTTCAAGTATTTTAGGAATATATTTCTGCACCCGCTCTGAGCGGGTTTTGGATTGTTTAGCCTGGGAAAAATAAAAGAGATAGGCGCGTTGCCGGCCGGGAGTCAGGGATTCAAATGCCTTTTTTAGCGTGGCTTTTTTATTTAGCTGCGTTTGAAATTCTTCAGGAATTTTATAGTCTGATGTTTTCTTAAGTTTTACTTTTAGACCGGCTTTTTCTATTTCAATAGCCTGATAGATATATGCTTTCAGGGCTTTTTTCTGCTTTTCAATTTCTTTTACATCTGTAAAACGAACCTGCCTTGCAGATTGTACATTTTGGGTTTGTTGTATCAGTATGCCTTTTTCATCTTTTATGAGTGCGCCTTTAAAAAACAGGAAGGCGCAATATTCTTTAAATACATGTATCAAAACAATATTGGCGCCATTGTATTGATAACAGGGGCAACCCCACTTCAATACTTCTTCAAGCCCGCAATCAAGAGCGATGGTTCTCATCAGCTTAATTTCCTTTTGCCATCTTTCATTGTCTTCAAAATAGAAATCTACTTTTGGATTCATATGCTTTGTTTATATGTTATCATACTTTCATGTGGCAGGGTTTAAAACCGGTTTCCTGCTTAAAGGTCTGAAATACCAGGATATTACAGTCAGTATAATCAACAATACCGGGCCAAAAAATTCTTTACCGCTGTCTCCAACGGCTGCATGAGAAAATGCAGCGCCTGACATTGTGAAAAAGAAACCGGCATATGCCCATTCTTTAAGTACCGGGAAAGCAGGGATCAATACAGCAATCACACCTAAAATTTTCCAGATACCGAGTATAGTCAGTATATAAACCGGATAACCGAGATGATGCATCATATCTGTTTCATCTTTCAATCTCAATAATTGTACTACCCCGGTAGAAGTCATGCCCAACGAAAGCCAGGCAGTAGCGATCCAGTAAATTATTTTATTTCGTTTAGTCATATACGTTATTTTAAAGCTTTTGTAATTTGCTGAAGCCTGTCATGCGCCATATTAATGCCCCAGGCAAAGGGTAATTTTAATTGTGCATCCCTGCACGCAGCAGAGCGAAACACTGATTGTATAGTGAGTTTACTGGTATCATCAGTCAACGCTTCAAAAAGGATAAACTCAGTTTGCACGTCAAAACCGGCATTCGCCATTTCAAAAGTGCGTATGATCTTTTGATCAGGAATGATATCATGTATAGTGCCGTGTGCGCTGAACAATACATTTCCCTGCGGATCTGTAGTTTCAAATTCGTAAGCACCATGTTTTTTGCTTTCCATTTTCAACACTTTGGTTCCCATCCATTGTGCAACAATAACAGGTTCGGTATATGCTTTAAACAATAATTCAACGGGAAGATCAAATTCCCTTGTTATCAGTATGTCCTGCGTGCCTTCTTCGGCATGTACTTTTGTTTTTCGTTCCATACGGCTTTATTTTTTTGTCTTGTATTGCTTCATTATCGTTTCCAGTTTATTAAACCTGTCATCCCACATACTGCGGAAAGGCTCAATGAAATCAGCTATTACTTTCATTTTTTTAGGATTAAGATGATAATATATCTCCCTGCCGTTTTGTTGCTGGGTAAGCAGTTCACATTCGGTAAGTATTTGTATGTGCTTGGAAATAGTTTGTCTTGTTGAGTCAAAATTTGCGGCAATAGCGCCGGGTGTCATGGCATGGGAGGCTAAAAGTGTAATGATCGTACGGCGCGTAGGATCGGCTATTGCCTGGAAAATATCTCTTCTTAAATCCATTATGCAGCTATTTGACTGCAAATATATATGCAGTTATTTAACTGCGCAAATTTATTTTATTGTTTTTGGAGAATGTTTTATGCTGTAATTGCTTTAACATACCTTCTGCATAATAACACGCTGCTTGCAGTATATTTGCGCCTGCAATTAAATAAAAATAATGAGCACAATTTTTTCTCAAACTTTCAATACTCCTTCTGAATCCATTCCTTTTAACAGTATTCCTTCAGAAGCATACGAACAGGAGATAAAACAAGCCATTGCCGCTGCGCGGAATGAAGTGGATGCGATTGCTGATAATACAGCGTCACCTGATTTTGAAAACACTGTTGCTGCATTGGAAAAGTCAGGCAGGTCATTGAGCCTTGCTTCCGCCACTTTTTTCAATCTCACTTCTGCAGAAACGAACGATATCCTTGAAAAAACAAAAGCAATAGTATCACCATTGCTTGCCGCATTTGGAAATGATATTACCCTGAATGAAAAATTATTCCATCGTATAAAAGCTGTGTATGATAAGCGCGATACATTCAGCCTTACGCCGGAAGAAAACCGGCTGCTTGATAAAACTTATAAACGCTTTGTACGTAACGGCGCATTGCTTTCTGCCGTGCAAAAAGGAAAGTTGCGCAGTATTGACCAGGAGCTTGCAAATCTGACGGTAAAATTTTCGCAGCATGTTTTGCAGGAAACCAATAATTATTTTTTACATATTACCAATAAAGAAGAATTGCGCGGGCTTCCTGATTCTATTTTGCAAATGGCGGCTGCTGAAGCCGGCTCCCGCAGCCTTGAAGGATGGGTGTTTACCTTACAGTTTCCCAGTTATGTTCCTTTTATGACCTATGCGGCTAACAGGGAGCTAAGAAAGGAGTTATATCTTGCCAATGCACGGAAAGCTTTTGGAAATAATGAATGCAACAATGAAGCCATAGTAAAAAGAATAGTTGCATTAAGACAGGAGCGGGCAAATGTACTAGGTTTTGCCACACATGCCGATTTTGTTTTACAGGAACGAATGGCGTCTTCTTCTGCAATGGTTACAGATTTTTTGAACGATCTCCTGCAAAAAGCAAAACCTTTTGCAATAAAAGATATTGAGCAGTTAAAAAGCGTGGCGGCGGCTGATGGCATCAATGAATTAATGGCTTATGATCATAGTTACTATGCCGAAAAGTTAAGGGAAACAAAGTATAATTATTCTGAAGAAGAGATCAAACCATATTTTTCATTGCCAATGATACAGCAGGCGGCTTTTGATGCTGCCGGCAAGCTATATGGCCTGCATTTTAAAAAACGGAGTGATATAGCTGTTTATCATCCTGAGGTTGAAGTGTATGAAGTGCTGGAAAACGGGACGCATAAAGCTTTGCTGTATACCGACTGGTTTCCACGTAAAGGCAAAAGGGCCGGTGCGTGGATGACATCTTTCAGAGGACAGTTCATTAAAAATGGTATAAATCACCGCCCGCATATAAGCATGGTGGGAAACTTTTCCCGTCCTAATGGCGACATGCCATCCCTGTTGACTTTTAATGAAGTCACTACTTTGTTTCACGAGTTTGGACATGCGCTGCACGGCATACTGGCTGATACGGTGTATGAAAGCCTGAGCGGCACCAGCGTATACTGGGATTTTGTGGAGCTGCCTTCGCAGTTCATGGAAAACTATTGTTATGAAAAATCTTTCCTGGCTACATTTGCCAAACATTACCAGACAGGAGCATTGCTGCCTGAAGAAAAAATTGATAAGATAGCGGCATCAGCCAGTTTTATGGAAGGCTACCAGACATTGCGCCAACTGTCTTTTGGTATATTAGATATGGCATATCACAGCAACCGGTTTAGCAATGAAGATAACATAGAAGCTTTTGAAAAAGCAACCATACAACAAACAGTTTTATATCCCAATATAGAAGGCACGGCTTTAAGCCCTTCTTTCTCTCATGTTTTTGCAGGCGGATACGCGGCAGGCTATTACAGCTATAAATGGTCTGAAGTATTGGATGCCGATGCATTTGAAGCCTTTAAAGAACAGGGCATTTTTGATGCGGCTACTGCTGCCAGGTTCAAAACGCTGTTAAGCAAAGGCGGCACTGAAGACCCCATGGAATTATATCTTACTTTCAGGGGGCGTAAACCTAACCCTGAAGCGTTGTTGCGCAGGGCGGGGTTGATGGAATAGCTGCAAATAAGGAGAAATTATAATGAGGCCAACGCCTGTGCTGCTATCATCTTCTGTTGCGTCGCACCATTCAGGTGTCGGTTCTTTATTGGGCATTGTGCATTAGTCTGTACAAAATCGTAGCAGTTGAAATTTATATTATAGCAAATGCTTTTGATAAACTGTCTGCAATTTTATCGCAGTCTTCTTTTGTAATCACTAATGATGGTCGCATCGTAATGATATTGCCTTCAATTACTTTAAATGCAACACCATTATTCAGACAATGATACATCACTTTCTCTGCTGCCTGTTCAGCTCTTTTTTTTGTACTGTTATCTTTAACAAGATCGACGCCTATATGCAAACCTTTTCCTGCTACATTGCCGATAATGGGAAAACGCTGTTTAAGTTTATTTAATTCAGCTATCAGGTAGTCACCCAAAGCCGCCGAATTTTCTACCAGGTTATTTTTTTCTATATAATTAATAGCCGCAAGTCCTGCAGTGCAGCTCAACGGGTTTTTCTCGTGCGTAAAATGACCGATTGACCTGTGCTGAAGAATATTGTATTTGTCTTTAGTAACTATTCCTGCCAGCGGAAGTATACCGCCGCCCAAGGATTTTCCAAGCACCAGTATATCCGGAGTAATGTAATGCTCACTGGCGAACCATTTGCCAGTACGGCCAAAACCTTCTATAATTTCATCAAATATGAGCAGTATGCCATAATCATCACAAATCTCCCGTATACGCTGCCAGTAATAACGGGAAGGCACAACCGGTGTCGCTGATATTGGTTCCGCAATAATAGCGGCTACATCAGGATTTCGTTTAAGGATGTTCGTTAGTTGCCGGATATACTCTTCGTCAATGGCTCTTGTGTCTGTAAATCCCCAGGGGTTCCTGTAATAGTTAGGAAACTCAATATGAAATGCGCCGGGAACCATAGGTCCCTGGCCATTGGTAAAATGTTCTTCCCCGCCTACAGTAGAAGCCTGGAATCCATTGCCATGATAAGAATCCCAATAGGAAATGGTTTTCCACCTCCCGGTTACCTGTTTGGCAAGGGCAATCGCCATTTCTATAGCTTCAGAACCTCCCGGGCAAAACAATACCCTGTCAAGACCAGGGGGTGTAATTTCTACCAGTTTTTTTGCAAGTTCTACAGCCGGTATATTGGTATAACGGCGGGGAGTAAACGCTAATTCATTTTGCAACTGTTGAATTACGGCTGTTATAATTTCGGGGTTTGAAAAGCCTGCATTGTGCACACCATTGCCGTGCAGGTCGAGGTACTTATTGCCACTGAGATCGTAAATATATGCGCCTGACGTTTTGGATAATACGTTCATTACCGGCGTTGAAAGCGCCTGGTGCAGGAAATATTTCGCGTCTTCATTTATCCAGTGCCGTGTGTTATCGTCCAGAGACGCGGTATATGTTTTACGGAGTGCGCTGATATTATTATCTCCCTGTTCGGTTGAGGAGTGATTGGTTGAAGACATGTTATTTTGGTTTGAAGTTCAGGTTGCAAGTTAAGGTTTGCGAGCTGTAACCTGTAACCGCTTTAGCAACAGTTTTGAATTTAATGCCCGTAACCACCTTTCCGGCCGTTTTGGCAAATTTGCACTAAATTCCATTTTCAATCTTACTATATGCCATACAGAAAAAATCTTCCGGGTTTATTTATTGCTGTTTGCCTGGTTTTTCAAATCAGCATTTATGCTCAGCCATCAGTTGCTTCATTGCCGAGAAGCAAGCCTGAGGCTGAAGGCGTTTCATCAATTGCAATAAATAGTTTTATTGATGCTGCGGGAAAAAGTAATAATGAGTTTCACAGCTTTATGTTTTTGCGGCATGGTAAGGTAATAGCGGAAGGTTGGTGGAATCCATATAGACCTGCGCTTAAGCATACGATGTACTCTGTAAGTAAAAGTTTTACATCTACTGCAGTAGGCTTTGCCGTTAGCGAGGGAAAGTTTTCCCTTAATGATAAGGTGATTTCTTTTTTTCCGGAACTGATAAAACCTGATACGGTTGCAGGCTTGCCGGCCTCATTAACGGTAAAAGATCTGATTACCATGTCGGCAGGACAAAATCCTGATCCTACAAGATCGGTTATGATACAACCTGATTGGATAAAAGCTTTTTTAAATACTCCAATATCAGATACGCCTGGCACAAAATTTCTCTACAACTCTGCAGCCACATTTATGCTTTCTGCTATTGTGCAAAAAACAACAGGCGAAAAAATACTCGACTATCTTACGCCGAGATTATTTCAGCCATTAAGTATTACAGGGATTGACTGGGAAGAAAATCCGCAACACATTAACTCCGGTGGCTGGGGCCTGCGATTGAAAACAGAGGATATGGCAAAATTCGGGCAATTGTATTTGCAAAAAGGAAAATGGAACGGCAAACAAATCCTGCCTGCAGACTGGATTGAAGAAGCCACGACATTTAAAATTAAAAATGCGCCTGATACCGCTTTAACGCTTAAAGCAAAAAGCGATTGGGCACAAGGTTATTGTTACCAGTTCTGGCGTTGCAGAAATAATGCTTTTCGTGCAGACGGCGCTTTTGGGCAGTATATCATTGTGATGCCGGACCAGGATGCTGTAATTGCAATAACCAGCGAAACTGCGAATATGCAAAGCATACTAGATATGGTTTGGCAATATTTATTGCCCGGCATATCGGCAGTGGGAGAGAAGAGCAATGTTGATATTGGAAAAAAGCTCGCAGCACTTTCTATAGCAGCGCCTGCGGCATCGGTAAATCCTTCTGTAGCATCCAGAATATCAGGCAAAACTTTTGAGATGAATGATTCCACAAAGCTTGCTGATAAAATATCTTTTCTCTTTAAGAATAATACCTGCACTTATACGGTAACCTCCGGCGGTAAAGCATATTCATTTATATGCGGCAACGGAAAATGGGTCACAGGAGAGACAGCTTTTCTTCAATCTATGCCGTCATTAACCTCGGTTGCGCAAAACAGGCTTGCAGGATTTACTTCTTTTAAAGTAGCAGGCGCATATACGTGGCAGGATCAAAATACGCTGATGCTTAGTATACGGTATACTGAAAGTCCGCATACGGATTATATATACTGCCGTTTTGATGGTGATAATGTTTCTGTTTATCATCAAAACAGTTTACAACGCATGGCGGGTGGTTCAGATAAGCCGTATACCATTACTGGTAAAATAAAGTAGGATCACACCATGCGGGTAAAGTAATTTCACGAATATAATTCGGGATTGCTTTGCTGCGAACCAGGCTAATGTTGCAAGTTTGATTATGCGGCGCGCAATGACCAAAGAGAAGTTGATCAATTATATGCTTTGATTCAATACTCATAATAAAGCCAAATACTTTCCAGGGATTTCGCTTTTAGGAAAAATCTAAGTCGATCTCCATTATGAAAGTTTCATAAGATTGCTTCACCCGCCGCAATATACCTTTAATTCAAATTTCATTCAGGCGGGTTCGCAATGATGGAGAGCGTGTTTGTATTTTGCTATGGGCACTGAATCAAAATGTATAACTATTCAACCTTTCGCACGTCTATGCCAGCCCGCTTTAACTATTATAAATATCAGGTTGATATGCGGGCAAGCAATCTCAATTTCCTAATAAACCTTTTTTTATTGCCTGACTAATGGATATTTCTCTTTTGAGATTAAAATATCTTTTAAATGCAAAATCCCTGAAATACTTTAACCATCCTTCCGATTGCCGCGAGGTATATGTTTTATTTCTTCCAGGCCTTGCGCAAAAATCTCAGCCAGTTGCCATGAAAAATATTTTCAATGTCGGTTTGAGCATAACCGCGTTTGGAAAGCAATCCTTTTAATTGCTGAATATCCGCTATCGTATCAATATCACAAGGCGATTGTTCAAGCCCGAACATGCCATCAAGATCGCTGCCGATGGCAATATGATTGCTGTTGCCCGCGATCTGGCAAATGTGATCATAATGATCAATCAAAGTGGTAAGCGTAATATTTTCTTTTTTGGGATCATGACTGCCGCGTATCCAACCGGGCATCAGCATCCATGTATCGAGCACGCCACCAATTACAGCATCCCTTTCAATTAATATTTTTATCTGTTCATCGGTTAATTGCCGCTGGTGTGGCACCAATTCCCTGCAGTTGTGATGGCTTGCCCATATATGCCCTTTAAATATATCAACAGCCTGCGTAAATGCTTCATCCGTGAGATGCGTGATATCAAGAATAATATTCAGCTCCTCCATTTTTTTCAGCAAATCAATACCTGCATGTGTCAGCGGGCCTTCCATACCTGTGCCGGGCGAATATCTTCCGGGTCCGTAATGGGCAGGCCCAAGCGCACGCAATCCATTTTGCCAGGCTTTTTCAAGATAGGAGAGGTGTACAAGAGAATCCGCTCCTTCAAGACTGAGAATAAAACCAACAGGCTTATTTTCATCGGGCACAGTATTGTTATTCCAGAGTTGAATATGATGCTCTAACTGATCTAGATTGGTTACCTGTATCATCTCACCCTCTGTTTCCATTGCCTTGTACCAGGCGAGTTGCCCCTGCGTTTGCGCCCATGCCTGCTCGGGTGAATGCCAGCCGGGTAATTTGCTGTCTTCTGCAACAAATCTTGCTATCTGCGTAGCAACCACCAATCCTATTTTTCCTTTTCTTAACTCAGGTAAGGAAACAGTGCCTTTGCCACGATCAACTTTATCAGTAAGCTCTTTTTCTCTTGCTCTTATATCTGCCGCTGTTCTTTTAAGATCCCTGTTCCATTCAAGGGCATTCATTGAAAGATCGAGATGGGCGTCAATGATCAACATATTATTTTGTTTGCTTTTCCTTTTGTGCTTTTTTTCTTGCTGCTAACTTTTTCTTTACAATGTCTTCGGGGTATTTAAGCGCAAGCGCTCTTATTTCATAGCTGAAATTGGTAAATGTTTCTTCCCACAACCTGGCTTCCTCATGTGTATACTTGTGAAAACCTTTTGCATTTGCAACACCTTTTCCACCCTGCTTTACAATATCATCAATGAGTTTGGGAACTGCTGTATCATTATTTAGTGTAGGGAATAAATCTTTCATTACAGTGTGATATGCAGGCACGCCGGTAAGATCCATCCAGCGGAACACACCAACAAGTGTCATCCAGTAACCGGCGTTATTTCTGCAGGCACGGTCAACATCTTCAACAGTGGCATAGCCGTTTTCTACAAGCGATATGGCTTCGCGATAAGCTGCATACATGACCCGGTTGGTGATAAACCCGCGTATATCTTTGCGAACAAGCGTTGGTTCTTTGCCCCAGTTATGGGAGAGCTTATATAAATATTCTCCCTTCTTAATATCGCTTTTATTGCCGCAGATGATCTCGAGAAAACGGGTGGTATGCGATGGCTCTGCCCAATGCAGTCCGAAAAATCTTTCAGGACGTGTGGTTTGTTCCTGCAGCAAACTGATAGGGATAGCTGAAGTATTGCTTGTCATTAAAGCAGTTGGAGCAATAACATCTTCAATTTTTTTATACACCGCTTTTTTGATCTCCATGTTTTCAATGGTACATTCAATTACCAGCCTGCATTTTTTGAGGTCGCCATAGTTTTCGGTAATGATTAAATTTTTAAGGTAATCGCCGGGCTGCTTTTCAACCAGCTTTTCCTTGAATGATCTTTTAAGATGGGCAGTGATGCGCTTTTTTGCAAGCAGCAGATCTGCGGATATTGGCGCTACCGCTATTACTTTATGCCCGGCGATCAGCAGGCAGGTGGTGATGCTGCACCCCATCAACCCTAAACCTACCACGCCGATGTTGATAGTAATTTTTTTTGTCACGTATTAATGTTGTATGCCGCAATATACGAAAAGGAAGTAGCTATCAGGCATCAGCTGTCAGCTGATGATACGTGACAGCTTTTTCACATATCTTCTTCCCAGATATTAAAATCACTGCTGTTTTTTTTAAGCAGTTGATAGTGCATTTTTAAAGATGTTCCGATGGAATAACTCCGGTAAGGGAGGTTATTCTCTATTGAAATTTGTTTAAGCTTTTCCGTTATTTGCGGGTAATAGCTATGATGAATATTGGGAAACAGATGGTGGACGATATGATAATTGAAATTACCTAACATAAAACGGGTAAGCCAGTTTTCGCCATTCACGTCATTGGTGGTTTTGAGCATGTGCATAAACCAGCCATGAGGCAGCTTCCTGTTTTTATCAGGCTCAGGAAATTCAGAACCTGTATTGGCATGAGGCGGGAGCAATACCGTAAGCGCGGCAATGCTGGCTGTAAATATCATAAGCACAAAAGCCACCACTGCTTTTTTCCAGGCAATATGAAAAACAAACACCGGGAGCAGGAGCATGTAGGTAAAAAATAATCCTTTGAAGAAGAACAGCTTCAGGTATTCAATAAAAGGGATATCAATTTTTTTATGAACGATGCGTTGCCGGCTGAAAAAGTCTTTAAAATCTCTTATGAGCAGCCAGTTAAATAAAAATAAAGGATAGATGAACGGCAGGTAAATATGCTGATATTTATGCAGCTTTGATGCAGGCGCCCGGGGAACAATTTTTACCAGTGCACTCTGGTCTATATCCGTATCCCAGCCGTTTACATTGGGATAATTATGGTGAAATAATACATGCCGTGTTTTCCAGATAAAACTATTGGCGCCCATAATATCAAACAGGTAAACATATAATTCATTCAGGCGTCGGCTTTTAAAAATGGTATTGTGCACGGCATCGTGCACAACATTAAGATAGTTTACTACAACCAGCAAGCCCATAGCGAAGTAACCTGTAAACAATATGGCAGAAATTTCAGCACCGTATAACATAGCAACTATCCAGCAGCTAAAATACAAAGCCGGAAATAAAAATGCTTTTAACACTATCTCGTTTCTGTGCTTAGAAGAAGTCTTTGCTACAATGTCGTTTGCTTCCGAGCGTAAAAGAGCAAAGAAATGATCCTGCCTTTCCTTATTATATAAAAGTTTCTCCTTTTTCATGTTACCTCCAATCAAAATCAAATAGAGGATATTGATCTTAAAAACAGGTAGAGAGATTAGTATTGCAAAAATAAAAAACCCTCAAAAACCGACCAATAAAAAATATTTTTTTGGTTAGCGGTTAAATGAAAAAAGCTTTTCATGATCATTCTTTTTCCCGGTAAGCATATCACGTATTATTTGAGCGGCAATTACGCTGAATGTAATGCCATTGCCACCAAAACCTAAAGCAAAATAAGTACGGGGCCGTTGAGGTATCATACCTATGTATGGCAAACCGTCTTTGGTGGAAGCGAAATAGCCAGCCCATTTAAAATCGGGTTTGAAAATAATATGGGGAAAAAGTTTATGAAATTCTTGCGTAAGCAAACGTGTTTTTAAAGACAGGGCTTTGTCTCTTGCAGCGGGTTGTTTGTTATCATCTTTACCGCCAAGTATTACACGGTTGTCGCTGGTTACCCGGCAATAGATATAAGGAGTAGCGGTTTCCCATATCAGCGCGTTTTTATACCAGAGGTCATTCCTGTTCAAAGGCTCACTTATAGCAGCATAGGTGCTTTTTAACTCCTGTACTTTACGTGGAATGTATTTTTGCGATTCATAGCCGCAGGCAATTACGATACAGCGGCTTCTTATTACCCTTTTTTCTGTTGTGCGTAATGTAACGCCCGGGGGCGTATAGGTGATCTTTTCTATTTCTGTATGATCGTATACGTTTGCCCCCTTGCGGATGCTTTGTTCCAGTAAAGCGTGAGTAAGCGCATATGGATCAACCTGGGCCGCACGATTGGAAAATATAGCGCCACTTTTTCCAATGCCGAAAGTTTCATGCAGCATCTTTTCATCAAGCCATTCTGTTTTAATACCTGCTTTTTTCCTGAGCTCAATTTCTTTTTGCATACCGGGCACATCTTTTTTAAAAGACGCGAACTGGAGGCTGGGTCTCATTTTAAATTCAAGGTCAGCATTCATTTTTGACGCAATGTCTTTAATGTCAGCTATAGACTGATAACTTACCTTATAGCTTTCAATCGCGGATTGTTCACCAACAAGCTTTACCAGTTTATATAACGGAACATCAATTTCATATTGCAGCATAGCAGTGCTTGCCGCGGTGCTGCCCATGCCTATGTGGCGCTTGTCAACAACAACGGTTTCTAAACCTGCATTGCATAAATGCCAGGCAACAAGCGCACCTGTAATGCCACCCCCTATTACCGTAACTTCCGTGGTAATATTTTCAGTTAATGAGGGATATGTATTAATGATGCCATTGCGTAACATCCAGTAGGGATAAGCTGATCTTAAGTCCATAGTTTTAGAATAATGGATATTATGTAACACAATTTCATGCCGGGTTTGGTGGTAAAGGGTACGGGGTAAGTAATATGAGGTAAGTGGTAAATAAAGACCTCCGGATATATCAGTTTAGTTTATAAGGATTGGATCGTAAGAAATATTTGTATTTGTGCTGTGGTAAAAAATCTACAACACTTCATTAAGTTTATCCAATTCCTGTACCATTTTTTTTACTTCATCTGTATTCAATCCTGTTGATTCGAGCGATTCGTTCATGCCTGTATTAATATATTCCATTGCAGAAGGTATATTGATCCTGGCTGAAGAATGAAATTCAAAAGCCTGTGTTTGTTTGGCAAGATTAAAAATATTATCTGCCCTTACACCTGAGCCTGGCATAATGCTGATCCTGTCGTTGCTTTGCCGCACAAGTTCGGCTATTGTATCAGCACCTTCGGGGGCAGTGGGTTTTAAGCCGCTGGTTAAAATACGTTCGCAGCCGCAATTTATCACATCTTCCAACGCTTCAAACGGGTTAGCAACACGATCAAAAGCACGGTGAAAAGTTACGCCGAGTGGATAAGCTGCTTCTACCAACTGCCTGGTTCTGCTTTTATCTACACTGCCGTCTGCATGCAATAAACCTATCACCACACCATCGCACTGTAATTCTTTGCAAAGCAAAATATCCCGCTTCATTATTTCAAATGCTTCATCACTATATAAAAAATCCCCGCCGCGCGGACGAATAATGGGATAGAGTTGCAGGCTTGTTTTTTCTCTTGCGGTTTTAATCATACCGTAAGAAGCTGTGGTTCCACCTTCTCGCGGGTTATCACATAATTCAATCCGGTATGCTCCTGTATTACCTGCTGCAATTACGGATTGTATATCGAAAGCTATTACTTCAAGATTGTATTTCATGCAGCTAATTTAGTTGATCCGCTATTTTTGTGCAAAAGAGTAATGGAGGTTACAAGTTATAAGTTGCACATTGTGTCTTCATTAACCTGATAGCTAACCACTGATAGCCCATTGCTCATCGCCCACACAAATTCAAACGATTGCGCAATTTACTTTTTGTTGTGTGGTTGTAAATGCTGATATTAGTAAATAATTCATTTTCCACATTATTAATCTATTATTTGCTATGCCGGGTAGAAGAAGTTTCATCCGCAATATTACATTAGGTACAGGTGCGCTTGTTTCAAATATCCCGCTTTCTTCTGAAGCATCAACCAATAATCACAACCTGCCCGCAGGCTTTAATATGAGCGGTTACGCTGCGCCTAAAATTGATAAAGTGAGGATTGGTTTTGTGGGATTAGGCAACAGAGGTCCCGGTGCTGTTAACAGAATATCATTTATTGATGGTGTGGAAATAAAAGCGCTATGCGATAAGAGACCTGAGAGAATTGAGGTTGGGCAAAAAATTCTTGCAGATAAAGGATTGGCTAAAGCAAAAGAATATACCGGCGAGGACGGATGGAGAGCGATGTGTGAAAGCAATGATCTTGACCTGATCTATATTTGTACGCCCTGGAGCTTACACACTCCCATGGCCGTATATGCCATGAAGCATGGAAAGCATGCCGCTTCTGAAGTCCCTGTCGCGGTTACACTTGATCAGTGCTGGCAATTGGTAGAAACATCTGAAAGCACAAAAAAGCATTGTATGATGCTTGAAAACTGCTGTTACGATTTCTTTGAACTACTTACACTGAACATGGCCCGCAGCGGAATGTTTGGAGAATTAATACATGCTGAAGGCGCTTACCTCCACGACCTTCTTGAATCAAATTTTAAAAAAGGTGGTTACTCAGATATGTGGCGGCTTCGCGAAAATGCTTCACGTAACGGTAATCTATACCCTACACACGGTTTAGGCCCGATAGCCCAGTGCCTTGATATTAACCGTGGCGATAAAATGGATCATCTTGTTGCGATGTCTTCCGCAGATTTTATGATGGGAGAAACGGCCAGGCAAAAAGCAAAAGAGGATCCGGCTTTTTATAATGAATTTGTAGGCCAACCTTACCGCGGAAATATCAATACCACGATTATTAAAACTAATAAAGGCAAAACCATTATGCTACAGCATGATGTTACTTCGCCACGACCATATTCCCGTATTCATTTATTGAGCGGTACAAAAGGTATTGCCGCTAAATATCCTGAACCGGCACGAATAGCGTTTGGCCACGAATGGATAAAACCTGAAGAGCTGGAAGCTTTGTATACGAAATATACACCACCAATTGCCAGGCGAGTGGGCGAAATAGCAAAACAAATAGGCGGGCACGGCGGTATGGATTTTATGATGGACTGGAGATTGATCGATTGCCTGCGTAACGGTCTGCCGCTCGACCAGGATGTTTATGACGGTGCATTGTGGAGCTCAATTGCACCTTTGAGTGAAGCATCAGTAGCAAAAAAATCTTCTTCAGTAGAAGTGCCTGATTTTACAAGGGGCAACTGGAAAACCAATAAACCTGTAAGCCTTACGCTTGATGGTGGCGGCACAACCAATGTTCGCCCAATAGCATCAAAGCAGGAGTAACCTTATATGTCCCTGATGATAAACCACCCGTTAACGGAGCTGACCCAAAAGGTCGGCCCTTTTTTATTGCAATAAAAGGATAACCTGAACGAACCCTCTATGATGCTTTGCCTTTCATCCCCCACCTTTAACATAGCGCCGGGGGCGTTTTGGCTTAACACAGAGGAACACTACCGAATCAGTGCTAATTCTTATTCAATCCCAAACGCTCTTTCAGGGCTTCTTTTTTCGATTTAGAAACCGGAAATTGCTCGCCGGTTTGCATTTTAACGTAGCCGCCATCCGTGCGAACAAAATGAGTGATAAATCCAAGATTAACCACAGTTGAATGATGTATACGCTGAAACAGGTCAGCCGGTAACAATTCTTCAATATCCCCCAGGGTTTTCGACACCAAAATATATTTCCTGTTATTAATAAAAACTTTTGTATATGCTCCCTCTGCCTGGCAATAAATAATATGCCCCACTTCCACAAATTCATATCCGTCTTTATATGGCAGCGCTATTTTTTGTTGTGCAGATGGTATCTTAATATTCCGGAGCAGGTTCTCAATATGAATATTTTCAGGTTGCTGCAGTTTCTGTTCGGCTTTTTTAACAGCCGCTTTCAGATCATTGGCATCTATTGGTTTCAACAGGTAATCAACAGCACTTATGCGAAAAGCTTTGGCAGCAAACTCATCATGTGCGGTTGTAAAAATGATGGAGAAATTCACATCGCCCAGCACCTCCAGCATTTCAAAACCATTCATCCAGGGCATTTCAACATCAAGGAAAACAAGCTCGGGATGATTTTTCTTTATGGACATGATGCCTTCCTTTGCCGAATAACAGGTGTCAATAATTTCTACAGAAGGGCAATTTTGATGCAGGTCATTCAACAATGATTTTACACAATGCTGTTCATCATCAAGAATAATGGCTTTAATCATTTGAATACTCCTTGAAAAAAGGATCCATCTCTGTACTATGCCGTTTCAATGGATCCCGTTTTGTTTATAAATGTAAAACAGTTTTCAGAATATTGGCATATTGTATTGCAGATGAGCAGAATGACTTAATAACTATCCCATACGGCTTAACAGTGTTCTGTAATTACGTTTTTGCAGCTCAGCAATACATCTTTTAAAATAATATTGTCGCCGTTGCCAACGGATTAGTGTTACAATTAAACTGTCAAATCAAAACTTGCAAAGGTTAAGTAACCATTGAAAATAGTATCATCACGAAATAATTTAGCTAAAATGTTCGGGAAGTAAGGCAACACCGTAACTCTCCAAAGCATATTTAGAGTGAATCCCGTAAACTCTTTAAATTACGGGACGCCATTGCCGAAAAGCGACAGGAGTAGGCATTTAAAAATAAAACTTTAATGTATGAGAAATTTATCAGTGTTTTTCATAGTAGTTTATTGTACTTTATCCGCAACGGTTTTTTGCCAGAAAACAAGCTTTGGTATTACCGGCGGTGTATCGTTGGCCAATATGCGAATCAAAGCAGAAAGTATTGCTGTATCTGCAGACAGTAAGATTGGCTTTACCGCTGGCATATTTGTCAATGTGGCCCTATCGGAAAATTTCAGTTTTCAGCCGGCATTGAATTATGTGCAAAAAGGAGCAAAAAGTGAAATAAAGGAT
The DNA here is from genome assembly GCA_047601125.1 of Agriterribacter sp. Classification (GTDB taxonomy): domain Bacteria; phylum Bacteroidota; class Bacteroidia; order Chitinophagales; family Chitinophagaceae; genus Agriterribacter. The sequence continues at coordinate 1,221,024 of JASGJY010000001.1, forward strand.
ATGAATTATGAAAGCAAACTCATGCTTAATTATATTGAGCTTCCGCTTAATTTTCTTTATAAACCGGAAATGCAAAAGCTACGATTTTTTGTAGGGGCTGGTCCATCTATTGCATATGCGCTGTCCGGTAAAGAAAAGGAAAAGGATAATGGTGTCAACACTACCTATACTTATAAATTTGGCAATAACCCCGATGAGCATGACCTGAGAGCGCTGGATTTTGGTGCCAACTTTTTAACGGGCATTGAAACTCCGGGCGGCTTCCTGATAGCCCTTAATTATAACATGGGTTTATCCAACCTGTTACCGGGCGGTTCTTCTGATGATGGCACGATCAAAAGCAATTACTTTGGTTTTAAAGTCGGTTACAAACTGAAAGGGAAAAAATAGTTATTTGTATATGTTCTGTTTGAGTTTCGATCCGGCACCGATTAATTTTCCGTAACCGGAGAGGCAAACCGCGGCTGAACTTTCAATCCAATATAAGTCTCCGTATCTTTCTGTCTCTTCGGTTCATCTATCTTATGAGTGGCTCATTGTATCTGGCAAAGGTTTTTTAATTCATCAATGAAACTATTGATCTTAAAAAGAAAGACGGGGTCAGGACTCTTCTGCCAGTGTGATAACGATAGTGGTACCTTCAGCCATGCCTTTTTCATCCATTTTGTCAATGATTTCCAGTTTGGCTTTCCGCTGCCGTAACAGATTATCCAGCTCTAAGCGTGACTGCGTAAGGTTTATTCCTTTTGACTGATGAGCTGGACCGCTCACAGATTTATTCTGCCGGGATGCCACTCTGCCAATACCGTTATCCTCTACCATGATCTTAACCGTGTCGTTTTCTTTCATCACGGTTATTTGTACAGCACCACCTTCTTCTTTGGGTATAATGCCATGCCAGATGGCATTTTCAATAAATGGCTGAATGATCAGCGCCGGAACATAAATCGATTTCAGATCAACATTATTATCCATAGCCACTGTATATGAAAGCTTTTCGTCAAACCGCATTGCTTCCAATCGGAGATAGAGTTTGCAGGTTTCAATTTCGTCATGCAATGAGATTTCCCTTTTGGCTGCATTGTTGAATAAAGTGCGGATGAGCTTTGAGAAGGTAGTGAGATAAACAACCGATTTCTCATTTTCATTTTCCTGGATCAAAGCTTTAATTGAATTAAGGCAATTAAAAATAAAATGAGGATTCATCTGTGCCTGAAGTGCCTTTGCCTCAAGCTCTAATAGCTTTTTATGATAATTGACCTTTAGTTTTTCTGTTTGAGATTTCAGAAGCTGAGATTGAGTGTCCTTTAATCTTTTAAAGGATTTTGTTAGTTCATAATTACTTCTCGTTAACTGAGCTGTACGTTCCTCCACTTTTTTTTCAAGTAAGATATTTTGATTTACAATCAATTTACGGTTTTCCTCTAATGATACGAGCGTTTCCAGTTGTGCTTTTTCTTTTCCTTTTTTATAGTCGCTTATTCTGTTAGCCAATGCAAGTGACAGTAGCATTGCTTCGATTGCAGACCCGACCAGTAATGAATTTGCGGTAAAATTATTGTAAGACAATATATTATATTCCTTAAGAACAAAAATGACTATACATATCAGCAGCGATGTCCACGCAACAAGGTAATATATAGCGGGCTTATATCCTTTTTTGTAAACAATTAGTCCTGCGGCGAAAAGAGTAACAGACATTATAAAAGATACCCATTCGGTTAAAATAAATCCGATAAAGGTCTTTTGAAGTGTAATGAAAATTATAGTAATAAAATAACCTCCAATGATTCCCGCAAAAACAGGCCGTAAAAAGCGGGCATATTGAGAAATGTGTAGAAATGACGCAGTGAATAAGATCGCAAAAATACCGCCGAGGCATGCGGTAATATTTACAAAATCATTTAGAGACGGAGCGCTATTCCATAGAAATTCGAATGCCAAACCTTTTAAATGCATATTTGTCAATGTCATAAAAGCAACATACAGTATGTAAAAAAGGTAAGATTTGTCTCTTATAGTAAAATAAATAAAAAAATTATATAGAATCATAATAACCATACAGCCAATGTAGGCGCCTTCCAGAATTGAGTTTACATGTTCATTCCCGATCCAGGCACTTATTGTGTACATCATTAGCGGAAATTCAGCACCGCTATTCATTTTTAATTGCAGATAATAATCTTGAATACTGTCTTTGGGAACATCAATTAAAAAAGCCGTTTTATTTGAGGAAAAATCTCTTTGATGAAAAGGTTGCTGAAGCGATAAAGTTTTATGTAATACCTCATTGTTTTTTATAAAATAAAGATCCGCCCTTGCTGCATTATTAAAAAAGATTACCAATTTTTGGCTTACCGGGCTGTACACCTTAAAATGGCACCATAGCGTAAAGATCTGCGGTCCTGGCTTAAGGTATTTTTGTGTGCCCGGAATAAATTTATTCCCATAGGGTTCCGATATAACTTCATTAAAAGAAAGTGTATCCGATGTATCCGCCAGGAGGAGAATCTTCTGACTGATATTGACAATTCCTTTATCCCCGTTAATAGAAATGACTGGTTGTGTATAACAAAGATTTTTTTGTAGAACTAAAGCCAATAAAAGAAATAGGCAACGTAACATGGCGTTACTTTATTAATAGTCCGTAAAATGCTGGAAAAGTATAGGATTCATCGCCATCTTTTTTGAAATTCAAAAACGAATTTACTATACTCATAATCGCATAGACCTTGTATTCTAAAGCTTTCAACCGAACAACTTTGAGCAACGCTCGCTTAATACACCTCTTTTGATTTTATTAACGTTTCAGGGATAAGATTTTTTCTCATAACCAATATTTAAATCGCCCCCGTGTATTAGCAACCTGCATATGCTTGCGTAAAGGACGTAGTGCTAACCATTGGCTTTTTGTGATCTGCAGATTTACATAATTGGTGAACAACAGGATTAAGAAGGTTTTCTATTTCTCCCATTCTCATATATTAAGTTAAACAATAAAATTGTTAACTCAAAGCCTCATGCTGCAAACTTCCTGTTGCGTAGGTGTATTCAGGGAATTAATTTGTATACAATACTGACATTTTCCTATTTATCAAAACTGCTAGGTCATGAAAATTCAAACTTCCGGTTTAACTGCCAGAATTTGGCTGGCGCTTATTTTGCCGGTATTAACCGGCTATTCGGCAATATGCCAGGGTTTCTCTCACTCTGCCAAAGCCCGGCTCCAATTTGTTATTGATAGTTTTCAAAACAACCCCTCCAATCCTTACGTAGGTGGCATGTCTGTTGCCATTGATGTGGATGGACTTGCTTCCTGGAGCGGAGTTACCGGGTATGCTGCCCGTAATGTGGACAAACAGAACAACCTTTTGCCCGGCGGCACCCGATTTACCGGTACTACGCTTTCAAGAATATACAGCGTAACCAAAACCTTTACTTCAGCACTGGTGCTTGAGTTGGCAAAAGAAGGAGCTTTTAGTCTTGAGGATCCGGTAAGTAAGTTTCTGCCGTTAAGCCAGGTTAATCCAGGTTTGAACAATACTGTTACTATTCGGCAGTTGCTTGCCCATGAAAGCGGTTATTCAAACTATACAGACGAACTTCAACTGCAGATCGCTGTTGCATATCAGCCCACCCATGTGTGGACGCCTGTTGAAATGCTCAGTTTTGTTCACCAGGTTACCGTACCTGGTACCGAACGCCGGTACTCAAGTACCAATTATATTATCCTGGGCGCCATTATTGAAGCCGCAACGGGTATACCGGTTGAGCGGCATTTCCGAAAAAGGTTTTTTAAACCACTTCATTTAAACGCCACGTTCCTTGGTGAAAGAGAGCCATTGTGGATGGGAGCCAGGCTGGCATCACCTCACGATAACCTTAGCCCTTTCAATTCTATCTTTCAGCTAACAGGTCAGCCAACTTTTCCCGATGCCTATACCAATGTTTCAGTATTTCCTTTTACCGGCATCGTTTCCCTGGCCTTCACAGGCGGAGCCATTGTTTCTAATGCAGGTGATATGGCTAAATGGGGGAATGCTTTATTTGGCAGCAGGGCAACCAGCCGGTCTACATTTAACACACTCATCAATTCTATTTCCACTACTCCCGATGATGACGGCGATTTCCTGGGTTACGGAATATTCAGAACCACAAGGATCAGTGCAACGGATATTTTTATAGGCCATGACGGCCGGGCGCCTGGTTATCGCTCAGTAATGTTTTATCAGCCAGATAAAAAAATGACAATAGCTATTCTTACCAATTATTACGGCGCTAACCTCTACAATGTTGCAAAAGCGCTTTATGAATCTCTGCCGGAGTTTACATGTGGCAATAAAAACAGTAAAGAAGATAAAATAGTTATTTGTTTCAAAGGTCACCATATGTGTGTAGACCGCAAAGCAGCAGCAGTTCAGATTAATAAAGGTGCGTGGCTTGGCGCATGTCAAAAACCGGCGGTACATCCGGTAGATAAACCAGCAATAAAACAAACGGACCAGGTATCAGCCAATGCCGGAATAAAAATATTTCCAAATCCTGCCTCGCGTAACACAACCATAGCATTTAGGCCTGCAACAACAGGAAAGATTACCATTGTGCTCTATGATATTAATGGAAGCTATGTTCTACCAATTTTTAAAGGATACGCTGAAAAAAACGTATCGCAGCAAGTAGAAATAAATACATCAAACCTGCCTGCCGGAACTTATGTAGTTCGATTGCAAACACAACAAATAATTAAACAGGAAAGGCTTGTGTTAATAAAGTGATTTTAGAATTTTGAATACTCATGATCAGTAATATTTAAAAATAATAAAATGAATAAAAAGAATTTAATTTTCATTTCATTCATATTGCTGTTAGCTATGGATGTTTCCGGTATTAACCGGCCAGATGCATAGCCGTTGGCAGATTCTGCTGTTGCGGATCTTATGTATAAAAAGAAAGCACAGAGTTAGTAACGGGCATAGTCTTAAGCAGCGCCGGTGTAATAGCGGCGGCAGTAGGTGCAGGGCTTACATTAGCAAGCCTAAGCCATTTATTTGATACCGGGTATAAAGATTACGGAAGCCTTCCTGCCATGGGGTATGGAGGAATGGCTTTGATAGCAGCAAGTGTTCCCTTGTATATCGTTTCGGGAAAGCATAAACGAAAAGCAAAATTATATTTGAAATATCAAAGTCCGGCTTTGCATCTGCCTGTTAGTATGGTAAAAAGGCAAATATCTGCCATGGTAGTCATCGGCTTTTGAAAATTAGCTGACCCGATCAATAACTGTAAAAAATTAATTATGAAGCAAATGATATTTATCCTTTTTATCGGCATTATTTCTTTAAAAATATCGGCTCAAAACGATATGGTGAAAAATAAAAAACCCGACTGGGTATGGGTTTATACTACAGAAGTTAAAATGCAAAAGGGTATATTGGCAGGACGTACCGACAGCTCCCTTTTACTATTTCGCGGACGCAGAAAAGATTTCAGAAAACAAGAAACGCCTTCTCTCGAAAAAGTTCATTATGCAAATATTACTATCATTAAAACCAGGAGTAAATCTGGCTTTCTTAAGGGATTAGGAATTGGTGGAAGCATCGGCTTTGCTCCGGCACTGTTTGGAGAGGGAGGTGTATATGTAGCAGTTTTGAGTTTTCCCACAGGATTGATTGCCGGAAGCAGCATTGGCGTTAATACCAAAAAGAAACATAAGATCAATGGTGATTTTGCTGCTTTCCAAAAATTTGCTGATAAGTTCATTAAAAATAAATAAACTCAGTATGAATCTTTACAAATAAAAAATAGCTTAACGGATATGGAGAGACGTGTACCACGGCGGAGTATACGCCGGTAAATCCTTATACCTGATGGAGCGACACAACTAATGTTTGCTTGTTAGCATCAACGCAGGAATAACACTATATGTGCTTGATGATGAACCTCCCGCTTAGCGGATGTAATGAAAAATAAAAAAGAGGTTTGAAAATTTCATAAATGGATACATATCTTCATGCATAGCCCTAAAATAGGTTGACAGATTTAATAGATTAACCGACTGCCTCAAGGCAGCCTCTTTTTATTGATTTTTCATGAGGCGGAATACATGATTATATCAGGCAAGACCTCAGCTTCAAAGCCATATTTATTTAATATTCTGATCAGCTGCGCGGGTTCTATGAGTTCATCCATACTCATTACGCGCAAAATATTATCACAATCAGCCAGGTCGAAATTGGCCTTATAGGTTTTGAAAGAAGCGTGAATTTCTTCCAGTAACATATCGGCCTGGCTGCGCAGTGTTACATTTGTTTTAAATACTTCAACCATAATAACAATATTAAGTGGTGAAATGTTTTGATACCAGGAAAAAGACATGGAATGATTGAAAACTTTGTTTGTAGAAGTGGAGCAACAAAAGTGCTTAACAGGAAATTTTACTCCATATATCGGTTGCAAAGGTAACACAATATCAATTACTGTATTTTAAATTTTGCAATCAAAGAATATGAGGATCACAGATGCCGCCTGCATGGGCGGACAGCCTAGCGGTGTACCAGGCGCTGTACAAAATTTGCGAAACTGTTTTTAACCGGCTCTAATCCGCTTCTGCTAAATTTTTCAACCTGTTCAACCCTTTGGTATACTGCTCGCCCATCATCTTATCCATATTCATAAATAACAGCATTGTATTCATCGGATATGAATATTTTGTGTCGAAGCCCCAGGTAACTTTTGTACTGTTGCTGCCCGCATCATCGAGCGTGATGAAGGTCTCAGCTTCTCCATCAAATGGCTCAATAAAATGAACATGTGAATTTACACGCGACATGAGTTCTAATTTTGTAATGGTTTGTTCGCCGCTACCCACTTCCTTATTGCCTTTCCATTTGTACATAGCTCCCTCAGTGCCATCCTGGCCTTCATAGCTGATCTGTATGTTAGGATCGCCATCTTTCCAGGGGCTCCATCTGTCTTGCCCATGAAAATTATTCACCAAACTCCATACTTTATCTTTTGGAGCATTAATGGTAATGGATTTTTCGTAGTGGTATGACTTTGACATGAACAAACCGGCAATTAAAACGAAGGCGACAACAAGCAGTAGTACTACGCCAATAATTTTTAAAACTTTTTTCATAAAAACAGCATGTTTAGTTGAGACGATCTGATTTTTATAATCTATATCAGCAATACAAATGTAGTCATCGTTCAAGTGATAAAGAGGGGGTAAATACGGCTTAATAAGGTGTTGAGAGCGACAAACAGGATATTTTTGATGCTCATTAAATAAATATAATAAATTCAAATGCTCATCCTGCGCAGGTGCATTCCAAATTTTCGCTGCTTAGTGGAGATACCAACAAGGGCGTGCGCCGTGGGTGGTATCTCACCGTCCGCTTCCGGCGCGTAAATTTGGGATGAGCACTCTCCTGTGCTGTCCTGCCCATAAATATTTTGAGGGAGCGAAAAAGTCAAAATGCGCAGTATCCTGAATAAAATTTTTACTCTCCGTAAATCATACGTGGATATTTTCATTATATTTCCACAATGTTTTATAAAGAACCAATTCTTTTAACCATCTAAACTAATATTAATGAACGAAAACGTTAACAAGTCTGCCCTGTTTAACGGTAGCTGCTTTGCCCTCATCACGACTGCTTTCACCTTCTCTATCCGTGCAGGTATCCTGTCACAGGTTGGAGAACGATTCGGGTTAACTGCAACACAACTGGGATTTATCAACCAGATGTTTTTTTTAGGTTTCCCTATTTCCATGATCCTTGGTGGATTGTTGTATTATAAAATTGGACCAAAGCTCATTATGCAGGTCGCGTTTATAATGCATACCATCGGCATCTTAACCACCATTTTTGCGGGTAGTTATGAAGTTTTGCTTGTGTCAACATTATTTATCGGCTTTGGTAATGGTTGTACTGAAGCTGCCTGTAATCCTATGATCGCGGATATGTATTCCGGCGATAAAATGAGTAAAATGCTGAACAGGTTTCATATGTGGTTTCCTGGTGGTATTGTAATTGGTAGCCTTATATCTAAGTTTATGACAGATAATGGTATGAGCTGGCAGGCGCAAATGTGGGTAACCATGATTCCTACTATTATCTACGCTATATTATTTTTCGGCAAAGCATTTCCCAAACCTAAATTACAGGGCACTACTTCTATTGCTGAAAACCTTAAAGCAATGGCTACACTAACTTTTATTTTCCTGTTTGTTGCCATGTCACTTACCGCTATTTCAGAATTCGGCCCGCAACAATGGGTGGGAATGATCATGAGTAAGAGTGGTGCAAGCCCGATGTTGATTCTAGCTTTGGTTACAGGATTAATGGCTGTTGGAAGGTTTTTTGGAGGCCCGGTTACACATGCGTTGGGCCAAACAGGAGTATTGTTAATGGGAGCTATTTTTACCGCAATCGGTATATACCTGTTCAGCACTGTTACAGGTGGCATGGCGTATGTAGCCGCTATCTTTTTTGCCATAGGTGTTTGCTTTTTCTGGCCAACAATGGTTGGCGCGGTTGCACAACGTGTTCCTTTAAGCGGAGCGCTTGGCATGTCAATTATAGGAGGAGTAGGCATGTTTTCTACAGCTATATGGCAACCTTTTATCGGAAGCTGGATTGATAATAGTAAAGCGGCATTGTCTTCAACCGGGTTAACCGGTGATCAGCTTGAACTTGCAGCAGGACAGGCTACGCTTGCCAAAATGGTAGCTTTCCCTGCAATATTGATTGTGTTGTTTATCATTTTCTTCTTCTGGCAGAAGAATGTAAAGCAACCAGGCGGAGCGCCTGTGGCAGCACACTAATAATATCTCTATTGTTTAATTTATATGAGAGGTTGTCTGTAAGGCAACCTCTTTTGTATAATATATATGCTCTCTAAATTATAATATTCGTGTATGCCTGGTATCTGGCCTGTGTATTCACGGCATATCCTTAATTTTGAAGTGTTATGGCGCTTTATATCACTTCTCTTAACTCGGGCAGCAATGGCAATTGTTATTATGTAGGCAATGATGACGAAGCTGTATTAGTTGACGCCGGCATTTCATGCAGGGAAACAGAAAAGAGAATGAAAAGACTAGGCTTACTTATGAGCCGCGTTAAAGCTATTTTTATTTCTCATGAACATGGTGACCATATAACAGGTGTGGCAGGACTTTCAAAAAAATTTCAACTGCCTGTTTTTATTACAAAAGCAACCCATACCGCTGCTGCTATTCCCATTGATAATGAATATTTGCGTGATTTTACTCACGAACAGGTTGCTACGATTGGCAATCTGCGTATTACTGCTTTCGCAAAATGTCATGATGCCTGCGACCCGCATAGCTTTTTTATCTCAGACGGAGCGGTGAATGTTGGTGTGTTTACTGATATAGGTAATGCCTGCAATAACATTGTTCGTTATTTCAAAGAATGTCACGCGGTATTTTTGGAATCAAATTATTGTGAAGATATGCTGATGAAAGGTTCTTATCCCTGGCATTTGAAAAAAAGAATAAGCGGGGGAGAGGGGCATTTATCAAACAGGCAGGCGCTGGAATTATTCATGCAATACAAAGGTGCGCAACTAAGTCACCTTATCCTTGCTCATTTATCTAAGAACAATAACAGCCCTGAGCTTGTTGAACGCATGTTTACAGAAAAAGCCGGCGATGTAAAAGTTACTGTTGCCTCACGGTATAATGAAACACCTGTTTTCAGGGTTGAGCCAGCTATTATAAGGAACAGTATATTTGAAAAGCGGGTTACAATTGTATCATACCGGCAACTTTCGTTGTTTTGAGATTATAGATCAAAATCGCGGAAATCATAACCATGCGTGTAGAACGTTTTGATATGCACAAAAATAGTCACCAGCCAGAAAACAGTCCGGCAATTACACCGGCTGTTTCCGGGCGTTATAAAATTTATAATCAAACCAGGGACTAATCTTACCTTATTTTTCCAAAGGATGTTCCTGTAATATTTTTTCAGGAGAATAGAAGTCTTTTTTAGCCTGTATCTCTGCTCTTACTTTTTTTACTTTTTCTGCCTGTATTGGCGTAGCCTGGTTTCCAAATGAGTTGCGCACATAGGTTAATACCGCAGCCATTTCGTCATCATTCAATAAACCTTCAAAAGGAGTCATAGGAACCTGTCCGGGGTATTTTGTTCCATTAACTTCTATTGGACCAAGCATGCCTTTTAAAGCGATTTTAATGAGGCGGTCTTCATTACCGGTTACCCATTTCGAATTTTTTAAAGGAGGGAAACCAGAAGCCTGTAATCCTTTTCCATCAGGCTGATGGCAGGTAGCGCAGAAACCTTCTCTTGCATAAATTTCTTTTCCTTTCTTAAATAATTCCAGGTCATTTCCTTTTAATGATGATAAAACATCTTCCTGTTTCTTTTCTTCAACCAACTGCCCTTTTAAATGAGCTACAGCGGCATCATAAGCATGTATCATCCATTCGTCCAACGGTTCTTTTGAGGCTTCTGCCAGTACAGGCAATCCTTTTTCTTTACCTATCCATGATGCGGCAACTATAGCCATTAACCTAACCCTGCTGTTTTCATCCTGTGCAGCCTGCATTAATAAATCTGCCTGGTCTTTTACCTGGTGACCGGTATAACGTACAACCATAACCGCAGCAGACCTTACGCGGTAATCTTTCGCTTTCAGCAACCGGCGTAATAAGGTTTGGTCTACTTTATTTGCACCCCAGCTAACCCACAGCGCTTCAAGCATGTTATGTTCATAGCGCGGATCATTTTTATCAAGCGCATCTACCCATTTGGTTAATTTGGGTAAAACCTCATTAGCATCTCTTCCTCTTAGTTCTCTCCTTGTTCTGTAGCGGGTGCGGTATTCAGGCAACCTGAGATTATCCAGCAGTTCATCAACACTTGCGCCTGCAACTTTTGCGGGGGTAACCAGCGGTCTTGAAGGGTAGGTAAGCCGGTATACTCTTCCGTGCATATGGTCACGCAATGGGTCTCTTGCATTATGCTGCATGTGCCCGATCAATATATTATGCCAGTCAATTACATATAGTGAGCCATCTGGTGCAAATTCCATATCTACCGGCCGGAAATTTCTGTCTTCACTAACGATCAGGTCTACCCGGTGATGGCTTTTATATCCTGTGCCGCTGTCTTCAATCACATGTTCTTTTGTGCCTAAAAATCCTATGGTATTATTTATAAGCAAATCACCCTGTACTTCATCGGGGAAATGGCGGCTTGATACAAATTCCAATCCCGATGTAGGGCGTACCCTGTGCGCTTCTTCTATCAGGTTAAATGATTTATGTGTTGCTTCTCCATATCTTGGCAATACCGTGCCGGGCAACATCCATCGTACATCAGGCCCGGAAGTTTCTGCAAAAAAAGGCTGGCCCCATTCATCAAATGCAATGCCCCAGGGGTTAGGAATAGAAAGTTGTGCAGTGCGTTCCAGTTTATGCAACTGTGGCGCATACCTGTAAAAGCCGCCGTTGGTACCACGCACGGGTCCATACGAAGTTTCTACATTGGTGTGAAGAAATACTCCTTCTCCCATATATATAGCGCCTGACGGATCTGTAGTGAAGGCGTGTATATTATGATGCGTATCATGATCGTCAAAACCGCTTAGTAATATCTCAACTTTATCAGCTTTATCATCTCCGTCTGTATCTTTCAGCAGCTTAAAATTTGTGCCCTGCGATACGTACACACCTTCAGGAGCAATTTCAAAACCAACCGGCAAATGAAGATGATCTGCAAAAACCTTTAGGGTATCCGCTTTTCCATCGTTGTCAGTATCTTCCAGTATAATGATCTTATCATTAGGCTTTGTATCTCCCGGCTTATAATGAGGGTAACTTGGCATGGTTGCAACCCAAAGCCTGCCTTTATTATCAAACGACATTTGCATTGGCTTGGCCAGGTCAGGGAATTTTTCTTCTGATGCAAACAATTCAATTTTATAGCCGGGCGGCACTTTGAGCTTTTTCACTGCTTCTGCTCCTGATAAATAGGTAAGGCTTCCGTTTTGTTCAGGATTATAATTGGTAGTCACAGGAGGTAATATTCTTGTATTTTTATCCGCAGCGGCAACATCCATTTTTTCACCTTTCAATGCCTTCCATATTGCTGTGTCGCGAATGGCAGTCATCTGTCGGATCTTTTCAATTTCAGCAGGGTAGTTATCAGGGCCAAAAGGATTGTAGCGCCTGCCATATACGTGCACGCCATTGGGAATTTTATAATCATTATGCCACATCCAGTTTTTTTCCATCACGGCATCGTATACTAATTTTTTATTTGCTTCGGCAACAGGCTGTGTTTTGCCAAAAATTTCATCTGCCAGCAGCACTCCGAATTTTTTATAACCTTCTTCATTTAGTTGTGAGCCATCTATTGTTAAATACTCTTTTGCATCATCAAACCATTTTTTGGTTGGCGTAAAAACATCAACGTATAATACTCCGTTTGCATCAGCCACCTGTTTCATTCCGTCAGCATACAGCTTAAGATTTTCATTTTCTTTTTTCCCGTCAGGAAGATCATATGTAGCCGTAAGATTTTCAAAAGCGATTGGTGAAACAATTACTAACTGAGCACGTGAAGAATCTCCTTTATAATGCTGACTTAATGTGTGTTTAATAAAAGCGTCTAGCTCAGCTTTGTAATTATCTAATCCTTCTTTTGCCTGGAAAGATTCATTATACCCGAAAAACGCAATGATGATATCCGGTTTGTGTCGTGAAAGCCACTGATCAGGTGAATCAAAAAATCCCTGGCTGTCGGAGTTCTTAGCCAGTTCGGTTTGAAATTTTTCTGCCCCGGGAAAAGCCCAGGGCTCATTACGTGCTGCATGTGGCCTGAATCCGGGTGTATTACCGCCGTCACAAAAATTTCGGAAATACAACATGCTGTCGGGATAGCGTATCTGCATTTCGGTTTCGAAATAATCGTAATTGATCATTCGTGAGCCAAGATTGTTACCAACTAAAGCTATATGTATTCCTTTCTTAATTTTTAAAGATGCCGAATCCTTTGAACCGCATGAAGAGAGCAATGCAGTTATAAGAAAAATCAAAACAAAATATTGGATCAATGTTTTTGAGTGTCGGGTATTCATGTGTGCAATCCTTTTGTAGGCTATAAATATATGTTTAAACTAATTAAGTATTGTGTTCTTTTTAAACGACTAACACCTTTCTCACTTATTGCCGGTATAATAAATATAACCGTCCTGCACTATCCTGTATAATTGCGACGTTAATAATATTGATTTTTTGAATAGTACGTTTAAGATCAAAATTTTAAAAAAGGATTATATTCATATTGTTATTCATAATATAATGTTCAGATGGCTCAAACTTTTGTTGTAGGTGATATACACGGTGCGCTTAAAGCACTACAACAAGTGATTACAGTAATTGATTTCAGGAAGGATGATTTACTCATATTTCTTGGTGATTATGTTGATGGCTGGTCTGAATCGCCTGGAGTTATAACCTACCTTGATGAATTAAGCACTATGTGCAACTGTGTTTTTCTAAAAGGAAATCATGACGTATGGTGTCAGGCATGGCTCAAAGGTGAATATCCAAATCCTTACTGGCTGCAACATGGCGGCAGGTCTACGGTTGCTGCATATAAAGATATAAGCATACAGGAAAAGCAGTGTCATCTTGACTTTTTTGACAGGATGCAGAACTATTATATTGATGAAGAGAACAGGTTGTTTGTACATGCGGGATTTTCATCTATGCATGGCCCGGCTATGGAAAGTTATGAGAGCAATTTTTACTGGGACAGAACATTATGGGAAGTAGCCATAACTATGGATAAAAATTTAGACAAGGATTCTGTATTATATCCAAAACGATTAAAGCTTTTTGACGAAATATTCATCGGTCATACGCCAACCATTAATTTCAAAAGCAATATGCCGATGCATGCCGCAAATGTCTGGAATGTAGACACCGGGGCAGCATTCACAGGAAGGTTATCTGTTATAAATGCTGAAACAAAAAAAGTATGGCAGAGCGATATTGTTCAACAGTTATATCCCGGAGAGAAGGGAAGAAATGAATGAAAGGAAAGTGGTAAGAAGTAGGTGTTTCGGCTTTCGCATTGCCAACTACAAGTGTTCGAAACTTTTGAAAAATCCCGACGGGATGTTATGATTATAGAAAGTTCATTGAATTTTTAAAGGCAAACCCCGAAGATGTGACATCAGCGCTATGTCATCCCTTCGGGATTTTAGCTTATTTGATATGCCTTTTCTATAATAATGTCAGCCTTTCAGGCTTGATTGTATTGATGTATCCAGATTTCGGACACTTGTCCTGTAACCTGTAACCTGAAACCTGCAACTTGTAACCTGCGACCTGCAACTTGCAACCTCATTCCTACATCCCGATCCTGTACAAATTTCCTTCGTCAGTAACAGCGTATAAGCTTCCATTTGGGTGGTTTGCGATATCTCTTACCCGTTCATTCTTGTCAGCCATTAATCTTTCTTCGGCTACCACTTTATTATTTGCATCTATTACAAGCCTAACTATATGCTTACCGCTTAATGCACCAAGAAATAAATTGTTTTTCCATTCGGGTATAGCATCGCCGGTATAAAATGTAATACCACTTGGCGATACAACAGGATCCCAATAATAAACCGGTTGTTCCATCCCGTCTTTTTGGGTAATGCCTTGTCCGATAGTTGCACCGCTGTATTCAATGCCGTACGTAATTGTTGGCCATCCATAATTTTTCCCGGCTTTGATGATGTTTACTTCATCTCCGCCGCGGGGTCCAAATTCTGCTTCCCATAAATCGCCGGTTACGGGGTGAATGGCAAGCCCCTGCGGATTACGTATTCCATAAGCATATATTTCAGGATTTGCATTATCATCTTCAGCAAACGGATTACCCGCAGCCGGTTCTCCATCTTTTGTCAGCCTGAAAATTTTTCCAAGGTTTGAATTCAGTCGTTGTGCCTGTACGCGCCCTTCCATTACTGATCTTTCGCCTGTGCTCACAAATAAATTACCATCAATGCTAAACGCTATTCTTGAGCCATAGTGAAGATTACTGTTTGTTAATTTGGGCGTTGCGCGAAATATTACTGATGCATTTTCTATTGTTGTTTCATTGGCAGATAATATTCCTTTGGCTAATGCCATAAGGTTGCCGCCTCCTGCCTGGGTTTCAGAAAACGACCAGTATAAAACCCGGTTGTTGCTGAAATCAGGATCAGGAGCTGCATCCAGCAAACCTCCCTGACCACCCGCATCTACAACAGGCAATCCTGTTACGGTTTTTTCCAGTTGCCCCGAAGCAGAAAATATTTTCATAGTCCCGGCTTTTTCTGTTATAAGCAATCTGCCGTCAGGTAAAGGCACAATTGCCCATGGGCTGTTTAAATTACGCTGAATGTTTTCAACTTTATATGCAGCGCCGGTTTTAATGCCTGCTATCCGTGTTTGTCCGCTAAATGCAGCACTGTAATTTGTATTTGGCGAATTAGTTTCCACAGGTGGTAATGTGCCCACCTGCGTAGTATCATTATTGTTGCTTCCGTTATTTTCGTTTTTAGCACATGACTGTGTTAAAAATATAATAATGCATAAAACAGCATTTGTATAATAAAGTTTTACATTAAAAGGCATTGTATTTTATATTGGTTAAGGATATCTTATCAAAATGCGTTCCGCTATATGTTAGGCTTGCTTTAAATGCTTTAAATAAACCATTAGTTTGCCGGGCTGGATAAACTTTTGCATGTTATTTTATTTTCGTTTACAAAGCATATCTTAGTAACCCTGTTCATTTAAAAGTTCATTTTATGCCTGTACAAAAAGATAAATCATTTAATGCTTCACGGCGTTCATTTTTATTGAAAGGCTCAATGGCTTCATTGGGTCTGTTTGCTTCTGGAGCTGTTTTTTCAAAAGGATTGTTACTGCCTGATAAACCAAATTCAAAATTCGCCGGCGTGCAGGTAGGTGTAATAACCTATTCATACCGCAGCATGCCGCATGATATTCACCAGTTACTTCAGTTTATTGTTGATAGTGGCGTAAGCGCTGTAGAGCTGATGGGTGAAGCGCCGGAAAAATATGCCGGTATTCCGGAAGATAAAACAAAGGTTGCAGCGTGGCGTACTTCGGCATCAATGGAAAAATTTAAAGAGATCCGTAAGATGTTTGAAAAAGCCGGGGTTAGCATTTATGCTTTTAAGCCCGGCGCATTAAATCCTAATAATACTGATGCGGAAATTGAATATGCATTAAAAGCAGCGAAAGCCCTGGGTGCAAATTCAGTTACTGTTGAGCTGCCTAAAGATCCTGCGCATTCCCAACGGTTAGGTACACTCGCAGCTAAACATAAAGTATATATAGGGTATCATGCGCATACCCAGGCTACCGATACTGCATGGGATACTGCATTGAGTCAATCTCCATATAATTCTATGAATCTTGATTGCGGGCATTATATAGCCGCCGGCGGAAATAATACATCAGAAACATTACTGGCACTTATACAGGCAAAACATGACCGCATTACTTCCATGCATTTAAAAGACCGTAAAACAAAAGAAAATGGCGGCGATAATTTGCCCTGGGGAGAAGGCAATACACCTATACCTGCCATACTTAACCTGTTAAAAGAAAAGAAATATAAAATACCCGTTTCTATAGAACTGGAATACAAAATACCCGAAGGTTCTGATGCCGTGAAGGAAGTTAGAAAATGTGTGCTTTTTGCAAAGCAGGCTTTGGGTGCTTAAATATCATTGTTTCTCCGTAATATTAAAAGCTTCACAACAGGTGAAGCTTTTTTGTGTAAATTATATTAATTGAGTTTGAGATAGTTATTGTTGTTTTTTTGGTATGATTTTGCAATAAGCATATAGTAAAACAAATGCTATGGCACTCGATCTGATCCAAACATTAGCGCAGCGCGATGGGATATCTGCACTGCCCAAAATAGACCCAAACACTCAGGATATTGTTGCTGATGCACAAGTATATGCCGATAAGCTTTCGCAGGCGGCTATACCCGCAACATTGATTGGGTTGTATAAATATACAAGAGATGAGCAGCATGCAGCCTATATTTTAAACATGGGATTTGCGAATAATTGGCGTGAAGAGGTGTTTGGTACAAACAGTGAGGAATTTATTACAAAAGTTGCCAGGTATGCCGGAATTTCAAATAATGAAGCAAGTGCAAAACTGGACAACGTTTTTGAGAATACAGTTCAATTAATTAAAGAAAATTTAAGTGATCCAACCGGCGCCGCAGTAAAAAATTTGTTTACAGAGCAAAGAACAAATATTTTATCACACCTGCCTGCGGCTATTGGTGCAGGCGAAATATTAGATGATAACAGCCTTGATGACCGTACAAATAAAATGCAGGGTCCTGTGTCAAATCTTATGCATAAAATAGAAAAAGCTTTTGCCGGAACAGAAGGGCCGGAAGGTAAGGAGGGTATGTAACTGGGGAAAATTGTTGCGTTTATTACCCAATAATCATATTAAAGAAAGATAGTCCCGGTTGCTGCTACTGGTATGTAGCCGGGGCTTCTTTAATTAAGGGTTTTGAAGTGTTAAAAAAATCGTTTACCGTAAATCCGTTATTATATAAGTATAGAAAAATTAAAAGTAGCGCAACGGCTCCGAGTATGATTGCTCCTATCCACCATTTTCTGTTTCTTATTGTTGCAATTGCTTCTGTTTCCTGGTGCCTGAAAAAGCTTTCACTAACCTCAACATCTCCGCGAAGTATGGTATGATTAACATTATTTCTTATTACTCTTACCGCAGGCACAGGTTCCATAAAATCATATTCTATTTTAGCACACTCCATCATGGTAATACCATTATCCTCCATACTGAACTCACCCACTTTTTTCCAGGTAATTTTTTTCCCTTCTTTCAAACTGTTTTTTATATCGAAGGAAAAATCGTTCAATTGTTTGATAGCTTCCCACTCGGCTATGCCTGTTTGCGATGTGATGTACTGAAACAGGTTTTTTGAAGGAGTGTCCTGTGTATCGTCAAATATGATTTTGTAAGACGGTGGTAATATAACATGGTCCGAAAAATTGCTGATTGAAGGAACTTTCTGCAATACAAGTGTACCCAATCCGGGTAATGCAACAGACCTGTTTTGAATTAAATATTTGTATAGAATATTAAACATATAATTGAACTAAGGTAGTATTTAATTACAGATTATCCGTCGGACAGTATTTCCGGTTTTTAGATCAGGAATTTTCATCGAATACAGTTTGTGCGCAAACATATAAAGAATATCTTTGCAACGGTTTTTCATAGGATATTGGATTTTAAAACGGGGCGGCATTTCTATGCAGGCCCTTTTTTATTTTATAAAAAAGGCACCGTACTACGTACCGTGCCTTTTGTCTGATCTATATAATTTTATTTGTACTTATTTATCTGCTTTTTCGCTCTTCTCCATCTTACTCACCAGCTCAATCTTATTCTTCTTAACCGCCGCATGATCTTTTGTACCAAACATTTGTGCTAACGTGGGTGCAATTACCAACGATACAATAGACATCAGCTTAATAAGAATGTTCATTGAAGGACCGGAAGTATCTTTAAAAGGATCTCCCACAGTATCGCCGGTTACAGATGCTTTATGCGGCTCTGATTTTTTGTAATAGGTTTCACCGTTTATCTCAACACCTTTTTCAAATGATTTCTTTGCATTATCCCATGCGCCACCGGCATTATTCTGGAACATGCCCATCAGTACGCCACTTACAGTTGCACCTGCTAAAAAGCCTCCCAATGCTTCAGGACCTAATAAAAACCCGATGATTAATGGCGAAATGATAGCAATCGCGCCGGGCAGCATCATTTTTTTAATAGATGCTTCAGTGGAAATAGCCACGCATTTATCATACTCAGGTTTTCCTTTTCCTTCCATAATACCAGGAATGGTACGGAACTGGCGGCGAACTTCTTCTACCATACTCATGGCAGCTTCGCCAACCGCACGAATAGCCAGCGATGAAAAGATGAATGGCACCATACCGCCTATAAAAAGAGAAGCCAGTACTTTTGCTTTATAGATATCAATGCCTTCAATACCCGCAACCCCAACAAACGCAGCGAATAATGCGAGTGCTGTTAAAGCCGCAGAAGCAATTGCAAAACCTTTACCTGTAGCTGCTGTTGTATTACCAACTGCATCTAAAACATCTGTTTTTTCACGAACTTCTTTAGGCAGCTCACTCATTTCGGCAATACCGCCTGCATTATCAGCAATAGGACCAAACGCGTCGATAGCCAGTTGCATTGCGGTAGTTGCCATCATACCTGCTGCAGCAATTGCCACACCGTACAAACCAGCAAATTCATAAGAACCCCATATACCGCCTGCCAATACTAATATTGGTAAAAAGGTAGATTCCATACCAATTGCTAAACCACCAATCACATTTGTAGCATGGCCGGTAGATGATTGTTTGATGATAGACAATACAGGGCGTTTACCCATTGCCGTATAATATTCAGTTATGATGCTCATTAAAGCGCCTACAACCAAACCAACTGCTATCGCTCCCAATACCCCCCATTTAGTAAAGTCATGACCACGGAGTGTCATAGTTTCGGGTAAAATATAATATACTAAACCGATTGATACAAGCGCCGTAAGCACAATAGAGCCCCAGTTACCGAGGTTTAATGCTTTCTGCACATTATCTGTATTTATACCTGCCGCATCGCTTACACGAACAAACCAGGTACCCACTATAGAGAATATAATACCTGCCGCAGCAATGAGCATAGGCAGTAATATTGGTGCAAGTCCGCCAAAATTATCTGTAGACTGCGTTTCCTGTCCTAATACCATTGTTGCCAACACGGTAGCTACATAAGAACCGAAAAGATCCGCACCCATGCCGGCAACATCGCCTACGTTATCGCCCACGTTATCTGCTATGGTTGCAGGGTTACGGGGGTCATCTTCAGGTATTCCTGCTTCTACTTTACCTACCAGGTCAGCGCCTACGTCGGCAGCCTTGGTATAAATACCGCCACCCACGCGGGCAAATAACGCAATACTTTCAGCGCCAAGAGAAAAGCCTGTTAATACTTCAATAGCTTTAAGCATAGCGTCTGAATATTCCTGTGTGCCGGCAGTATAGCTGCCAACAAACTGCATATATAAAATAATAAATACACTACCTAAGCCTAGTACTGCAAGTCCTGCAACACCCAATCCCATTACAGAACCGCCGGTAAATGAAACCGATAATGCCTTAGACAAACTGGTTTTAGCAGCCTGTGCAGTACGTACATTGCTTTTTGTTGCTATGCGCATGCCTATATAACCGGCAGTAGCGCTGAATACCGCACCTACTACAAACGCAATAGCTATAGACCAGTGTGAATGAGGATTTGCCTGGGCCATTACGCCTAAAAGAATAGCTACAATTACCACGAAATAGCCAAGGATTTTCCATTCGGCTTTTAAAAATGCCATTGCACCTTCAGCAATATAATTGCTGATTTCTTTCATGCGGTCTGAGCCGGCATCCTGTTTAGAAACCCAGTTGAATTTTACGTAAGTATAGAGCAATCCAAGAAGTCCCATTGCGGGCACGAGGTAGAACAATTTGTCCATAATCGTTAAGTTCTGATTTATGAGTTTTTTGGGGGGCAAAAATAGGGGTTTAAAGCCTAATTAGTCCATTTGCGGAAAATAATCAGGGTTTTTAATGATTTGCCATGCCTGCGGAAGGCAGCCGGATATATCTGCGGCTATAAGCGCTTCTTCGGTTTTTTCTGCTGCCGCCATATCGCCGGCCAGCCCATGAAGGAAAACCCCGGTCAATACCACCTTTTCCGCATCCTGGGTTTGCGCATATAACCCGAGCAATATACCTGTAAGCACATCGCCGCTGCCGGCGGTTGCCATGCCGGGATTTCCGGTTGAATTGAAGTAACCCTTGCCTGAAGGCGTAGCAATAAAAGAATAATAACCCTTTAATACGATATATACTTTTAAAGTTTTCGCTTTTTCCAAAGCCAGTTGCAGCCGGTCGAACTCATTTTCAGTTTTGCCAAAAAGCTTTTCAAATTCTTTAGGGTGGGGGGTGAGTATGGTGTTTGCCGGAAGCATTTTCAGTAATTCCGGGTGAGCTGCCAGTATATTTAATCCATCGGCGTCAATAATAAGCCTCGCAGGCTTTTGCTGTAATAATATTTGAAGAACAGTCGCAGTTGCTTCGTTTTGGCCAATACCTGGTCCTATGGCATATACATCATACTTTCCTTTTAACTGAAGATCGGTGTGGTGTGTTTTGTTTTCATCTGTTACGCACATAGCCTCCGGCACAGTGGATTGCATAATAATATAACCACATTCCGGAATATAACAGGTAAGCTTACCCGCACCGCTTCTCATGCAGGATTGTGCGCCTAAAACAGTTGCACCCATCATTCCGTAGCTGCCGGCAATAAGTGCGGCATTACCATAAGTGCCTTTGTGTGAGAATTTTTTCCTGGGTGTATAATATGCATGGATTGTTTTGTGAGATGTTATTTCAAATGCAGCTTCCGTATTATGATAAAAATCCGGATGCAGGCCTATATCCAATACTGTTGGTTCTCCAATCCACAGGGCATTTTCCGGGAGCAAAAAAGCAAGTTTCATCAACTGGAAAGTCAATGTATATGCCGCCTGCACAATAGTATTGCCTTGGGAACTTATGTCGGCGAATAATCCGCTCGGAATATCAACGGATATAACACTTGCTTTGGATTGATTGATATGATGCACTAAAACTTCGGTTATGCCTGATAGTGGCCTGTTTAACCCGTAGCCGAAAAGCGCATCAATAATGATATCCTCCTCTGTATGCTCCGGAAATAAATCCGGGGATGATAATAATACAGGTGAAATATTATGTTGCAATAACCGTTCAAAATTGGTTTTGAAATCCGGGGACTGTGATCCTTCTAAAAAATACACCTGCACATTTCTTCCCCGGAGCAGTAAAATCCTGGCGATTACCAAACCGTCGCCGCCATTATTACCCGGACCGCAATAGATAATTATTTTTTTATTGCGATCTGTATGTTGAGTAATCCAATCAGCGCATTTTGTGGCTGCACGTTCCATTAAATCTAAAGAACTTACAGGCTCATGCTGCATGGTATATTCATCCCATAATTTTATTTGCGCGGCGGAAAAGATTTTCATTTTATGGCTATGAGATAATTAAAGTTGTATAAAACCATTAAGAAGTTAAGGAACATTAAGAGCAGTTAGTGATGCTGCATTATGCTGATAATAGCGTTGCAGTTGAAGTGTGCGACGCAACAATGTTGATAGTTGTAATGCAGCCGGGTTCATAATAATAAAAAATCTTTTTAATAGCCCACAGCCCATCGCTCACCGCCCACTACCCAAAGCCTCATCAACCGCAGCTTTAAATTTAGTATATATTTCTTTGCCTTCCGGGCCGGAACCCGGCTTTACCAGTAATATAGCCGCGTAGTTATTTTTCTTATCAATAAACGGCCAGGTGCCTCCAAGCGAGGGGCTTGCCATTACTGTTCCTTTTCCGCTTTCTTCTTCCATCAGCCATGCGCCAAAACTATAATGCAAACCTTCTGTGCCTTTTGGGGTATACTTAACCGGTAGTTCAGCAAACTGCGGGCTGCTTAATTCTTCAATGGCTTTATCGCTCAGTATTTTTTTACCTTCAAATGTGCCATTGTTCAGCAGCATTGCCAAAAAATTAATATAGTCGTTAGCCGTGGTTTGTGCGCTTGTGGAAGGGTTTACCGACATATTATCATTAAAAAAAGTAGTATTCCTCATTTTCAGCGGGCGAAGTATTTTTTCAGCTATGATCCTGTCAAATGTTTTTTTGCTTACCACTTCCATCATCCGTCCCGCAATATCCATTCCCACATTACTATAAAAAAACTCGGTTCCCGGGTTTGTCACAATCTCCTTCTTTTTGGCAAAATGTTCCATTTCTTCTTCCAACGATTCAAATTTCAGCTTAGGCGCTAATTTTCCAATACCTGTTTTTTCGCCTTCAAGCCCGGTGGTGTGAGTAAGGGATTGCTTCAAAGTGATATATCCTTTCATATATTTGGCAAGAATGGGGATTAGCTTATTCACTCTGGTATCAAGGGTAAGTTTGTTTTCATCAACATAAGTCATTGCCAGTGCAGCCGTAAGCCATTGACCGCTGGCGCCGATTGCCACCGGTGTTTTGCTGTTAAAATCTTCACTTGTTTCTTTGCGATACACCACTTTACCATCTTTCCAAACAAGCGCTATCACTTCACCGCCAAGCGCTTTTTTATTTTTTTCGATAAAATCATCAACGCCGGAAAAATTTGATTGGGAAAACCCCGCCTGTAATAATAGCATAAAACTTAATAAAATACTGAAATTCAGGCAGATTGATTTAAATTTATATGACATATTTTCTACTGTGTTTCTTTGGATTATATTTTGCTGCAATGAGTAAAGTTATTTTAAAACAGATAAAGGAAAACTTAAAATATGAATCTTAATAATTTCACTATTAAAGCGCAGGAAGCTATCGCCAAAGCACAGCAGATAGCTTTTGATGACCGCAACGCGAACATTGAAAGTGAACATTTGCTGAAGGCCCTGCTCAGCGATGATGATTCTCCTATAGAGTTTTTGTTGAAGAAGAATAATGTGAATGTAAACTTTGTAGAGTCAAAGCTGGATGAAAGCATTAATAAACTTCCAAAAGTTTCGTCGGGAGAACCTGCACAGGCTATAAGCAGGGATATGAATAATATTATTCTCCGCGCAGGCTCATTGCTGAAAACATTCGGCGATGAATTTGTAAGTGTTGAACATTTGCTGCTCGCTATTTTGCAGGGCAATGATAATACCGCTAAATTATTGAAGGATGCAGGGCTGACTGAAAAAGGATTGATAGCAGCTATTAAAGATCTTCGTAAAGGCTCAACTATAAATTCTCAAACGCAGGAAACACAGTTTAATGTGTTAAGTAAATATGCCAAAAATTTAAATGAACTGGCAAGACAGGGCAAGCTTGACCCTGTAATTGGCCGCGATGAAGAAATACGAAGAACACTGCATATACTTTCGCGCCGCAATAAAAATAACCCAATGCTGGTTGGCGAACCTGGTGTTGGTAAAACTGCTATAGCAGAAGGAATCGCGATGCGCATTATTAACGGGGATGTGCCCGAAAATTTGAAAAGCAAAACCATATACGCACTGGATATGGGGCAACTGATTGCCGGTGCAAAATATAAAGGCGAATTTGAAGAACGTTTGAAAGGTGTGGTAAACGAAGTGGCGAAGAGTGAAGGAGAGGTTATTTTGTTTATTGATGAGATACATACGCTTGTTGGCGCCGGCGGCGGTGAGGGCGCTATGGATGCGGCTAATATTCTGAAACCTGCTTTAGCCCGTGGTGAATTGAGAGCAATTGGCGCAACAACGCTGAATGAATATCAAAAATATTTTGAAAAAGATAAGGCGCTGGAAAGAAGGTTTCAGAAAGTAATGATTGATGAACCGAGTGTGGAAGATGCTATTTCTATTTTGCGGGGCATTAAAGACCGCTACGAAACACACCACCATGTGCGCATCAAAGATGAAGCGATCATCGCGGCTGTTGAATTATCCAACCGTTATATCGCTGATCGTTTTCTGCCTGATAAAGCCATTGACCTGATTGACGAAAGCGCTGCAAGACTTCGTTTGGAAATGAATTCCATGCCGGAAGAACTGGACCAGTTAGAAAGGCAAATACGGCAATTGGAAATTGAGCGCGAAGCCATCAAACGCGAAAATGATGAAGCGAAGTTAAAAGAGCTGGCTAAAGAAATTTCTGTATTAAGCGTAGAAAGAGATACGCTCAAAGCCAAATGGCAACAGGAAAAAGAGCTGGTAGAAAAGATACAGGCAGCTAAGGCTGAAATAGAAGCGTTGAAATTGGAAGCAGAAAAAGCAGAGCGCAACGGAGACTACGGTCGTGTGGCTGAAATACGCTATGGTAAAGTAAAGGAAGCGGAAGAGAACATTAATAAATATACCGCAGAGCTTAATGAAGTGGCGCCAGAAAAAAGATTATTAAAAGAAGAAGTAGATGCGGAAGATATTGCATATGCCGTAGCTAAATCTACCGGCATACCCGTAACAAAAATGCTGCAAAGCGAGAAGGAAAAA
The DNA here is from genome assembly GCA_047601125.1 of Agriterribacter sp. GTDB lineage: Bacteria > Bacteroidota > Bacteroidia > Chitinophagales > Chitinophagaceae > Agriterribacter. The sequence goes on from JASGJY010000001.1 coordinate 1,246,277, forward strand.
TTATTGAATCTTGAAGACGAGCTGCACAAACGCGTTGTAGGTCAGGATGAAGCAATTGAAGCAGTAGCTGACGCGATACGCAGGAGCAGGGCAGGGTTAAATGATCCCAAAAAACCAATAGGCTCATTTATATTTCTCGGTACTACCGGTGTAGGTAAAACAGAGCTTGCTAAAGCATTAGCAGGCTACCTGTTTGATGATGAGAACATGATGACTCGTATTGATATGAGTGAATACCAGGAAAAACATTCTGTAAGCCGTTTGGTGGGCGCACCTCCCGGGTATGTGGGGTATGACGAAGGCGGGCAGCTGACGGAAGCGGTTAGACGCAAACCATACAGCGTGGTATTGCTGGATGAAATTGAAAAAGCACATCCTGATGTATTCAATATATTATTACAGGTATTGGATGACGGACGCCTGACTGATAATAAAGGCAGGGTTGTGAATTTCAAAAACACTATTATCATCATGACCAGCAATATGGGCAGCCAGGTGATACAGGATAATTTTGAAAATGTTACCGAAGCCAATAAAGAAGAAGTGGTTGAGCGTACAAAAGTTGAAGTGATGAATATGCTGAAGCAAACTATTCGTCCTGAATTTTTGAACCGTATTGATGACGTGATCATGTTCCAGCCTTTGATGAAGAAAGAAATCCGCGGTATTATTAATATACAGCTTAACCAGCTTAAAGATCTGCTGGCAAACAATGGCATTGAACTTGAGTTTACAGATTATGCTATAGATTATCTTGCAGATAATGGTTACGATCCGCAGTTTGGTGCAAGACCTCTTAAAAGGTTAATTCAAAAAGAAATTATTAACCAGTTGAGTAAAAGAATACTCGCAGGCGATATAGATAAATCAAGCCCGGTGCTGGTAGATGTGTTTGACAATACCGTTGTATTTAGAAATGAACCACCGAAGGAAAAAGAAGTTAAGGAAGAAAAAAAGAAAAAGACGGTTTCGAAATAATTCTTATTGCAAAACAAAAAAGGTCCGGAAACGGACCTTTTTTGTTTTGCTTATATGTAACTTCAAAAGCAAGAATTGTAACAAAGCAACCTTGTTAACAGCAAGCAGCGTAATAAGGCTGAGTGTATGATTAGCATTTATTCAAAACCTATTTACAGTTATAATAAATCTTTGCCTGTGAATCATCAGGTGTTAAATAAGGTTCGGCAAAAAAAGGTACTCTTTTTCTATACAGCACAGGTAAATTGTTGCTGTTATACGCAAGCGCCTCTCCTGCCGGCGCATTCACACTATAATCCCCTGCCAGAAACATCCATACTTTATTGGTTTGTTTGATATTGGTTTTGTTGCTGTAAGTAACGCCGGGTTTAACCAGGTTACCTGATGCATCATAGGTATACGCTTTTTCAACCCGGGCCGGATCCTTTGTATTCCATGTTGAGGTTTTTATAATTCGCCCGTAGTTATCAAGCGTAATTTCAACAATGGTATAAGGTGCAACGCCTCCTTCAGGCCGGTCGCTGACCAGGTAGTTGCCCGATCCGTAAGGAAAAATGCTATCTGTAATAAGATTGTTATTTACATAAGTATACTTATGCCAAAGTATGCAAACTGCCCAGTCGCTTCTAACATTGTCCGAAACATTTTGAAGAAATACCACTAACCTGTTTTTGCTGTCGTATCTTAATAAATGGTCTGAGCTGAATACATCTACCGGATCAATTTCCGGATACCTGGAAGAAGTATATTTCATGCTTACCGGATTACCCTCAGTATTATATGTAATATTCAATGTATCGTTAAGGGGCTTATCTCCTTCAGAAGGTAATGAATATTCCGGGAAGAAAGAAAAGGTAACCCGCTCTATGCTGCAATTGCTTGCTGTTCCGTCAGGATGTTGTTTAACGTAATCCCAAACTTTTTTACATCCTGAAAAAGTTGATGCAGATAATATACTTGTCAAAACGATAAGCCAGAATGTAATTTTTTTCATTTTAATTTTTTAAGGTTGATGTAATTTGGTTTGCGACGGTTACCGGATAAAGTTGGGTGTAGATGATAGGGATATATTGTCATTAAGCGCTACCGCGCTTGCTGATATAATCCCAATGATGTAGCGAAGATGCACCGGCGGGAAAGAAAAGGTTTTGAAGCGTATGATTTTAATTGTTATGATCCTGTATAAAGATACATACAACAAACTCCCGGTAAAAGCAAATGAAGATGCTTCACATCAATGCCGGGCATGATATTACTCATATCTGGTAAGGGATTTATTGGCCGATTGCCCACTCCAAAAAATCATGCATAACAAGTTTCCATGAAGCGATATTATTTGCATTGCCTTTTTGATAAACAATGTCAGCAACATTTATAAAACTTTTATTACCGAGTAATTGTATCAATGTGTTGGTATTAGCTTCTATATCAATGGCATCATCATTTTTTATTTCGGCATTGCCGGTTTTACCTGCATAAAGCCAATATTGTGTTTTAGGTCTTTTTCGGGATGCTTTTATTTTCTCATACATTTCTCCTTTAGCTGTGGTGTCTGCCGTATTTTCTTTTCTTGAAAACGCGCCTGAAAATATACCTGCTTTTGAAATTTTATCCGCATTATCCCATGCTATATCAAGCGCGGATAAAGCGCCTGCGCCAAAACCTGCCATGGTAACTGTATTGAACTTTCTAACGCCGGCATTTTTCTTGGCGTAAGGATAAAGTTCATTATCAATAAAAGCTGCATAGTGGTCTGCTTTGCTTCCCGCCCTTCCGGACTTTGCATGATCAGAAATACCATATTCCTGCAGGCGGTTATCAGCATACACACCCACAATTACAACAGGATTGATTTTTTTGCCGGAATATAGATCCGCTACTATTTCCTTCATACCTATATCATCCAATAGCTGCCCATCATTAAAAATAATGAGGTTTGTCTTGGATTTGTCGGCCGGGATGGGCGTATTGATGATAGTGAGTTTCACCTGCCGCTGCAAATGCCTTGAATAGAGTTGATCGGTTTGCTCTTTCACTTTCCTGCAGGAACAAAACACGAACAGCGATAACGCAACAAAAAGTATAGTATTAAACCGGTTTATCATCATAACCTTAAATATACGGTAATAAAAAAGGTGAAAGAAAATCATTCCTTCACCTTCTTGTTTCATCGGGGTAATTATTTAAGCGCTAACTGCTTTGTTTACCAAAGATGCAGCTTCGCTCAATAAGATGGCTGATTGTACTTTCAGCCCGCTTTCTTCAATTAATTTTTTAGCTTCTTCAGCGTTTGTGCCCTGCAAACGAACAATAATAGGCACTTTAATATCGCCAATAGAATTATAAGCATCAATAACACCCTGGGCCACACGGTCACAACGAACAATACCACCAAAGATATTGATGAGTATCGCTTTTACTTTAGGGTCTTTCAGAATAATACGAAATCCGGCTTCAACTGTCTGAGCATTAGCTGTGCCGCCCACATCAAGAAAATTAGCAGGTTCGCCACCGCTCAATTTGATCATATCCATAGTAGCCATAGCCAACCCTGCGCCATTAACCATGCAACCAACGTTTCCATCAAGCTTAATAAAGTTCAGGTTGTATTTATGCGCTTCCACTTCTGTGGGATCTTCTTCACTAACATCGCGTAATGCTTCAAGATCGGTATGACGCATCAACGCGTTGTCATCAAGATTCATTTTACAATCAACAGCTATTATTTTGTCATCACTCGTTTTAAACAGCGGGTTAATTTCAAGCATGCTGCAATCCAGGTCAACATATGCTTTATAAAGATTGGTAACAAACTTCACGCAATTTTTAAACGCTTCGCCACTCAGCCCCAGGTTAAAAGCGATCTTTCTTGCCTGGAAGCCAAGCAATCCGCCCGAAGGATGAACCCATTCTTTAAATATTTTATCAGGCGTATCGTGCGCAACCTGCTCAATGTCCATACCGCCCTCGGTGCTGTACATGATCACATTTTGCCCTTTGCCGCGATCAAGCAAAATGGAAAGATAAAATTCCTTTACAGGATTGGGTCCCGGATAGTATACATCCTGGGCAACCAATACTTTACTAACCAGCTTACCTGCAGGACCGGTTTGTATGGTTACCAGTGTACCACCGATAATATTGCCGGCGATGGTTTTAATATCTTCAGCGCTTTTGCCAACGGCAACACCACGCTGTTCGGTTCCCTGTATTTTTCCTTTACCGCGTCCGCCTGCATGTATCTGGGCTTTCACCACCGCGAAACTGTTACCATATTGTACCTTCAATTGTTTGTAAGCTTCTTCAGCTTTTTCGGCAGTGTCTACAGGTATGCCGTCCTGTACAGGAACATTGAATTTCTTGAGTAGCTCTTTAGCCTGGTATTCATGCAAGTTCATGGTTCAAAAAAATTTCCGCGAAAATAACGTAGAATGAGCGAATAGAAAAATCGGGTGCATTTCAAATTTTCGTATGTAAGTACTATAACTACGGTAGAAGTCTCGCGTCCCTGCAGCACTGCAGTTTGCTATGCCGGGGCGCGAGGCATCTGCACAAGATTGCAATACATGCGAAAATCTGAAAAGTACCCAAAAATAGTGAATATGGTTATACTTATACGGAGAGGTACGGATTTTCCATTGTTATCTGTTCCATGCCTGTTCCATTCTATGCATCAAAATGGTGATAAAATTCCTCAAAAAGAAAATATTATTATTCCGGATGCCGCAAAACAAGTTTTTATATTCTGGGTAAGGTTTTTGTAGTTTTGCTACCATTCAACATTTCTATATTAAAAATTACAATCATGAAATTAAGCGTAAATGGCAGATCTGTACTTTTCAGTACAATCGTTTTGCCTGCAAGTATTTTCTTTTTTTCCTGCGGTGGCGGTTCTGGCTCTGAAGCTGCTGCAGATTCTGCCGCAACTACTGTAGACAGTACTCAAAATATGCCTGCACATGATCATGCCGCGGCTACAGACAGCGTTCCTGCAACTGTTCCGTTGGTAAAGCAGGCTGAAGTGATAATAGCGGCAACTTATACAGACACGGTAGTAAATGGTAAAGCAAAATTTGATGCGTTGGATAATGGTAAAGTAAAAATGCAATTGGAAATAGAAGTGCCTTCTAAAGCCGGTAAAAGTGTAGCAGTTCATATTCATGAACATGGCGATTGCGGCGATAATGGAAAAGCAACCCATGGTCACTGGAATCCAACCAATGCGCAGCATGGCAAATGGGGCAGCGCCAGTTTTCATTTAGGCGATATCGGCAATGTGAAATTAGATGCTAAAGGAAAAGGCACGTTAACTATGGAAACTGACTTGTGGTCTTTAGGCGGAACTCCTGACAAAAATATTCTTGGTAAAGCAATTATAGTGCATGGCGGGGTAGATGATTATACCACCCAGCCAACCGGTAATGCAGGTTCAAGAATTGGCTGTGGCGTAATAAAATAGTATTAACTCAAATACTTATTAAAAAAGCTGTCATTTTATGGCAGCTTTTTTAATATACTCTATCGCCAGGTTTATTTATACCTCATTATAAAATAGTGAATTTGTTAAAATAGTGATGAAAGTTTTAACCGGTTACATTTCGAATTTTCGTTCCGGATAAAAGTTCAATAGTTTAACGGAAGTATGTAAGGGAAGTGTATATGGCGCGTGTATTGTTATGAAAGTAATAAGATCATCAACTCCCAATATAATTACTATATACGATTTATCAGGTGATACCAGATTATCACCTTGTTGTTCATCTCCTGCTTGTGAAAATCAGGATTGCACCTTTTTTGCCGGACTGTATTTACATCCGGTATAATTATATTTACTTTGCACATTAAATCTGGCAAAGCCAAAACTAATGGTTGGTTTGTGCCGGGCTGAACACACACATGAATAAAGAATTAGCGCAGCGGATTTTTGACAAACAGCAAATGCTGGAAGATGTTCCGCCAAACAGTGTAATCTCGGATTGGGCATCACGCCTTATTTGTCTTTTATACCCGGAATTATCAGACAACAACAAAAAAAGTACACAAGAGATAGAGGCTGCATTTAAAGTATTGCAAAGCGAGCTTGCCATAATGCTGCGGGCTACCAAAGCATGCTGCAACTGCGATATTGATAAAGTGGCTGAAGATTTTTTTAAATCAGTGCCCGAATTGTATAAAATTTTAAATACGGATGTATCTGCCATCCTTAATGGTGATCCTGCTGCAAAAAGCGAATTTGAGATCATACGGGCATACCCGGGTTTTTATGCTTTATGTTTTTACAGGATCGCGCATTTGCTGCTTACACTTGATATACCACTTTTACCAAGAATACTTACGGAGCACGCTCATTCCAAAACCGGTATTGATATTCATCCCGGGGCTGTAATAGGAGAGCATTTTTACGTTGACCATGGCACAGGTATCGTTATTGGAGAAACCGCCATTATTGGTGATCATGTAAAATTATACCAGGGTGTAACACTTGGTGCATTAAGTGTTGATAAGAGTATGGCTTCCACTAAAAGGCATCCTACCATTGAAGATAATGTGATCATTTATTCCAATGCAACTGTGCTGGGCGGTAATACTGTTATAGGAAGAAACAGTATAATCGGTGGCAATGTTTGGCTCACCAGCAGTGTTAAGCCGGGATCGCTGGTATATCATAATTCAGAAATAATAATTGAAGAAAGAAAATTAAAAAGTTATTAGATTATGGCGCTTATAGCCGATACGATTGGTAATACACCAATGGTGGAATTGCAAAAGCTGAATACAAATCCCAACGTAAAAATATTTGCAAAGCTGGAAGGAAATAATCCCGGGGGCAGTGTAAAAGACCGCCCTGCTTTTAATATGATAAAAGCTGCGCTGGAACGGGGGGACATCAACAGGAATACAAGGTTAGTGGAAGCAACAAGCGGTAATACAGGTATAGCTATTGCATTGGCTGCAAGCCTTTTTAATATGGAGGCGGAACTGGTAATGCCTGCTTCGTCTACCCGTGAGCGTGTGTTAACAATGGAAGCGTTTGGCGCTAAAGTTACTTTGCTTGAGAGTATAGAAGCATGCCGCGATTATGCTGAAGTAAAGGCTGCCAAAGGAGAAGCATTTTTACTGAACCAGTTTTCAAATCCGGATAATTACCTGGCTCATTATAAGACCACCGCACCTGAAATCTGGAAAGATACTGAAGGAAATATTACACATTTTGTAAGCTCAATGGGTACAACAGGCACTATTATGGGCTGCTCGCGTTTTTTGAAAGAAAAAAATCCACAAATACAAATAGTAGGTTGTCAGCCAACGGAAGAATCTTCCATTCCCGGTATAAGAAGATGGCCGAAAGAATATGTTCCTAAAATATTTGAGCCCGAAAGAGTAGACAGGGTAATTGATGTTTCGCAGGCTGATGCAGTTACTTATACCCGCAGGTTAGCAAAGGAGGAAGGTGTATTTGCCGGAATGAGCAGCGGTGGTGCCGCATATGCAGCAATAAAACTGAGCGAAGAAATTAAATCGGGTATAATTGTATTTATTGCCTGCGACAGGGGCGACAGGTATTTAAGCAGTGATCTGTTTGGATAAGGCTCTCACTCTCTTTCCCTCTCCATGCAATGGAGAGGAACGGTGCTGTAGAATAACTCCAAACTATATTAATTACCACATCAGCTACAAAGCAAAACCATGCAAAGCGTTTAAGTATTCGTCACGCTTTTAGATTTTCAACCTTCCCTCACGAAATTGGTCAACCTGATTTGAATTTAAGCATCCTCCACTCCCGAAACTTCGGGATGTAGAGGGGCTGGGGGTGAGGGGCATTTTCAAATTTTCAAATTGCTCCATTTTCAAATTCATTACATTTGCCTCCCCGAACTGATAACCTGAATTTAATTTTTGAATAATGGGAAGAATTTTTGAAGTACGTAAGTCAACCATGTTTGCCCGCTGGGACAGAATGGCAAAACAATTTACCCGTATTGGTAAAGAAATCGCTATTGCTGTAAAAGCTGGTGGCCCTGATCCGAATACCAACCCTGCATTGCGCCGCTGTTTTCAAAACGCCAAAAGCGTTAACATGCCCAAAGACAGGGTAGAAGCTGCTATTAAAAGAGCGCAGGGCAAGGAAATGGAAAGCTATGATGAGATCTTATATGAAGGATATGCCCCGCACGGCGTGGCTGTGCTTGTAGAAACAGCAACGGATAATCATGTCAGAACAGTGGCAAATGTAAAAAGCCATTTTAATAAAGGCGGTGGAGCATTGGGCAATAGTGGAAGCGTTGCTTTTCAGTTTAAAAAAATGGGGGTGTTTAAGTTAAAGCCAGAAGGTTTAAATGCAGAAGATCTTGAATTGGAATTGATTGATTACGGACTTGAAGAATTAGGCGAAGGCACAGGTGAAAATGGCGAAGAAGTATTGGTTGTTCGTTGTGGCTTTACTGACTTTGGGAATATGCAAAAAGCACTTGAAGAAAAAAATATTGCTCCTATAAGCTCGGAACTTGAATGGATACCAACAACTACTGTTCAGTTACCGGAAGAGCAGGCACAGGATGTACTTAAACTTATTGACAAACTGGAGCAGGACGAAGATGTACAGAAAGTTTTTCATAACTTACAATAGGAGAGATGGTGAGGGGAGTGAGGTGTAAGGTATAGGGGATAATATCCCGGTATAAATTGATTGAATTAACACAAAATAATTATAAGCCCATGGTTTCCTACGAACAGATATTTGAAAATAACAAACAATGGGTGGCATCAAAAATTTCTACTGATGCTGATTTCCTGGAAAAGTTATCACAAGATCAAACGCCTGATTACTTATACATAGGCTGCAGCGACAGCCGTGTGCCGGCAAACGAAATAATGGGGCTTGAGCCAGGCGAAGTGTTTGTGCATCGCAATGTAGCCAACCTGGTGTGCTCAATTGATTTGAATGTGATGTCGGTAATCAACTATGCTGTAAGATACCTGAAAGTTAAATATATTATTGTTTGCGGACATTACAACTGTGGTGGTGTAAAAGCAGCTATGCAGGCAAAGGATATGGGTATACTTAATCCCTGGCTCAGAAATATCCGCGATGTATACCGGCTGCATAAAGAAGAACTGAATGCTATTAAAGATGAACATGAACGTTATAACCGGCTGGTAGAACTTAATGTTCAGGAACAATGCATCAATGTAATTAAACTTGCCAGTGTACAGCAGGAATATGCGGATCATGGTTATCCAAAAGTGTATGGGTGGGTTTTTGATTTAAAAACCGGCCTACTGAAAGATTTGAAACTTGATTTTGAAAAGATCCTTCATGATATACAGGAGATATACAATCTTACCGATACAAAATGGGAGTTAAAATAAAGTTATAACTGCACCGGCATCTCTCATTTCCGGTGCTATATTTTTATTTTTCAATACTGATCATGTGTGCATTCGCCTGACGTAAAAGTAAAGTGCTGCCTTAAAGCGTGTGGCAGTATATAATATGCTATATTGGGTTGCTTTTATTAAATATTAACTGCATAAACAAAGGTAAACTACATGAAAAAAAGCTTTACCCTTCTTTTCTCTATTATTTCATTTACAATTTATGCGCAAACCCCTGGTGCCTTAAACAGCGCAGATATACTGCTGCGGTTAAAAAAACTGAAAGTAACGGGCAATGTATTATATATAGCGGCTCATCCTGATGATGAGAATACGAGATTGCTGGCTTATCTCGCAAATGAAAAATTATATCGCACCGGTTATCTCAGCTTAACAAGAGGAGATGGCGGGCAAAACCTGATTGGCGATGAGCAGGGTATTGAACTTGGGCTTATCCGCACCCAGGAATTATTGGCAGCAAGAAGAATAGACGGCGCGGAGCAGTTCTTCAGCCGGGCTTACGATTTTGGTTTTTCAAAGCATACAGAAGAAGCGCTGGAGAGATGGAATAAGCAGTTTATCTTAAGCGATGTGGTATGGGTGATTAGAAGCTTTCAACCTGATGTTATTATCACACGATTTCCGCCGGATAGCCGCGCAGGACACGGGCATCATTCCGCATCTGCGGTTTTAGCACAGGAAGCTTTTACTGCGGCGGCCGATCCTGCTGTATTTCCTGAGCAATTAAAAGATGGTGTTACTGCCTGGAAAACCAAACGTATTTTCTGGAATACATTCAATTTTGGAGGACAAAATACACAAAGCGAAAACCAGCTTAAAATAAATGTGGGCGGCTTCAATACTTTACTTGGCAAAAGTTATGGGGAAATAGCAGCGGAAAGCAGGAGCCAGCATAAAAGCCAGGGTTTTGGTGTGCCGGCACAACGGGGTGAAGCATGGGAATATTTTTCATTTACTGCCGGAGATACAGCAACAGCAGACCTGATGGATAATATTGTTACAACATGGGCTAAAAATGGAAAAATAACATCCGCGGTTTATATAAAAGCATCGGGCTTGCTGGATAGCCTGATCAGCAATTTTTCATACGAGCATCCTGAAAAGTCTGTGCATGGTTTGGTGCAGCTATACCAGTTGATCATGGGAAGTGGTGAAGAGATATTATCTCCTTTACAAAAAGGAAAAAAATTACAGGAAATATCGGCTTTGATAGAAGCCTGTTCCGGACTCTATTTTGAAGCTGTTACCAATACACCGTACGCTGTTGCCGGCGACTCACTTCGCATAACCTTAAATGTTATTAACAGGAGTAATGTAAAAATTTCCGGAAATGCTATTCGTCCGTTTAATTATAACCTGCCCGATACGTTGCGCGAAAATCAATTGATCAGCTATACCAAAAATATTTTCGTGCCAGTAAATGCTAATTATTCACAACCCTACTGGCTTGAAAAAGGATTGAATGATGCACATTTTGTAGTGGATGACCAAAAGCTTATAGGCAGACCTGAAAATGAGCCGGCTTACAATATTGCATTATCTGTAGAAATAGATAACCAGTTTTTTATTTTTTCAAAACCGGTACAGTATAAATACACTGATCCTGTTAACGGCGAGATATACCAGCCTGTATATATTGTTCCGGCCTTGTCGTTAATGGAAGCGCCACGTTTTGTGTTTACCAGGCTTAACAATAACCCTGCTTCTCCCATAAAATTGAGTATCACATCGTTTACTGATATACAAAAGGCAAACGCCAGATATTATCAATACGAATATAATGGAGCTAAACGAGTGCAGAACCAGGTATATATTGATTCGTCATTGTCTGTTCAAAAAAACAATACCAATAATTATATCCTTAATACGGCAGATATACTAAAGAAAACAAATGGGAAAGAACTGCTTTTTTATACCGACCTGAAAGCGCCGTATAAATATCCTTATCAGAGTTATACATTAAGAAAGATTGAGTATCCGCATATACCTTCTATCACCTACTTCTATCTTAATAAGGTGAAAGTAATTGATGAAGAAATAATAACTGCCGGAAAGAAAATAGGATACATTACCGGGGCAGGCGATAAAGTTCCGGAAGCATTACAGGATATGGGGTACGATATAAGCTTTTTAGGCGAGAAAGAAATAGCAACAGCCGACCTGAAACAGTACGATGCAATTATTGCAGGCGTAAGAGCTTATAATGTGCATGACTGGCTTAACAATGTTTATGATAAGCTGATGAAATATGTAGAAGATGGCGGAAACCTGGTAGTGCAATATAATACCAGTAATTATATTGGGCCGGTTAAAGCCCAGATGGGTCCATATCCGTTTACAATATCAAGAGGAAGGGTGACTGATGAAAAAGCTACTGTAAATTTTATTGATCCCGGTAATATATTGCTCAATTGGCCAAACAAAATAACACAAAAAGACTTTGATGGATGGATACAGGAAAGGGGAATTTATTTTGCAGATGATTTTCCTAAAGAATACAAAACCATTTTTAGCATGAAAGATCCTGGCGAAGAAGAGCAGGCAGGCAGCCTTATTGCCACCAATTATGGTAAAGGCCGGTTTATATATACAGGGTTGGTTTTTTTCAGGCAATTGCCTGCAGGGGTTGGAGGCGCATACAGGCTTTTTGCAAATATCATAGCAAACCCAAATCTTAAGAAAGTAAATGGCACAGCAAAAAAAAGATGATATAAATAAAAACTCAGGCGTAGGAATTATAATAGGCGTGGGTCTGGGGGTATTAGTAACCCTGGTGTTTAAAAAAATTGGTATAGGTATTTTATTGGGAATAATAGTAGCGCTTTTATTGCGCAAATCATTTAAATAAAACAAACGATATGCAGCCAGATGAACGTCCTCCTTTATTCCGGAAATGGAGTGGTTGGTATGCTGCTGTTATAATAGCACTTGTATTGCAGATCATTTTCTTCATCTACTTTACTAAATATTTCGCATGAGCTATTTCGATTGGGCAGTACTCATCATAACACTTGCCGGCATTATATTTTACGGGGTATATAAAAGCCAGTCAACCAAAAACCTGGATGGCTATTTTCTGAGCAACAGGGAAATGCCCTGGTACATTGTATTGTTTAGTATAATGGGAACCCAGGCAAGCGCCATAACTTTTCTTTCAGCGCCAGGCCAGGCATATACTGATGGTATGCGCTTTGTGCAATATTATTTTGGTTTGCCGCTGGCAATGATCGTGCTTTGTATAACCTTTGTTCCTATCTTTCATAAAACACGTTTATATACCGCTTATGAATTTCTTGAAAAGCGGTTTGATGTAAAAACAAGAACACTCACCTCTTTTTTATTCTTGCTTCAGCGTGGTTTATCAACAGGCATAAGTATATATGCTCCGTCAATTATTTTATCATCCCTGCTTGGCTGGAATATTTACTGGACAAATATTTTTATGGGTGGCTTACTGATAATTTATACAGCAATGGGCGGCGCCAGGTCAGTTGCATATACGCAACAGTTGCAGATCATCATCATATTCGTAAGCCTTTTTATTGCCGGTTATCTTGTAGTGAAATATTTGCCTGATGGTATAAGCTTTTTAGACGCGTTAAAAGTTAGCGGCGCGGAAGGAAGAACAAATGTTATAACAACCGGTTTTGAAAACGGTAATGGATTTGACTGGCGCGACAGGTATAACTTGCTAAGTGGTATTATTGGCGGTTTTTTTCTTGCATTGTCTTATTTCGGAACGGATCAAAGCCAGGTAGGCAGGTATTTAACGGCTAAATCAATAAAAGAAAGCAGGCTTGGTTTATTAATGAATGGCCTGGTAAAAGTACCCATGCAGTTTTTTATATTATTATTAGGGGTTTTAATTTTTGCTTTTTACCAGTTCAATAAGGCTCCATTATTTTTTAATGAAGCGCAGATATCTAAAATAGATAAAACAGTATATAAAGACAGTTTACAAATCATACAGCAACAATATAATTTACTCGAAACTAAAAAGACACACCTTGCCCGCACAATGGCTGTGCAGAATGTGGACGATTCCGGTATAAAAAAGGAGTTGGCAATGGTGAACCGGCAAAGAGACAGCTTGCGTAAAGCTGTAACAGTTATTATTGGTAAGCCCGAAGTGGGCGGAGACTCTAACGATACCAACTATATCTTCCTGAGATTTGTTTTAGATTATTTACCTAAAGGGTTAATAGGATTATTGATCGCAGTAATATTTATTTCTTCATGGGGAAGTATTGCGGCGGCATTAAACTCATTATCATCAAGCACTATAGTAGACATTCATAAAAAATTCATTAATAAAAACATGGATGAAGCAAAAGATTATAGTGTGTCGAGGAGATATACCATAGCATGGGGCATATTCTGTATAATAGTAGCACAGTTTGCTTATAATATTGGTAACAGCCTGATTGAAGCGGTTAATATTTTAGGCTCGCTTTTTTATGGCGTTATACTTGGAGTATTTCTTGTGGCTTTTTATGGAAAGAAAATAAAAAGCAATGCTGTTTTCTGGGGTGCTATTGCAGGTGAAATATTGGTTGTAGCATTATTTATTTTAAATGAAAATAAGGTAATAGACCTGAGTTTCTTGTGGCTGAACGCAATAGGCGCATTAGCGGTTGCATTTTTTGGATGGATACTTCAGGTTACTTTTTTTTCAAAAGATAATTCGCGTTTTAGTATATAATACCACATATTTTTTTGGTCGAAAAATAACCTTCACTGGCCGATTACATGTTTCTTATGTCAGTTTCATGAGTAATTTCACTTACGGTTTAAGAAATGGAATTCACTAAAATCTGTAATCATGAAAATGTATCTATTACTAAGAAACAATGTTGAGTCAGGACCCTACTCCGTTGATTGTTTAAAGCAAATGCGCCTTGAAAAATTTGATTTGATCTGGATAAAAGATGAAAGCATTACCTGGAAGTATCCATCTGAGTTAGATGAGCTAAGACAATTTGCACCAAAAGCTGAGCTTACCTATGCGTCACTTGTAAACAATGCTAAGGAAAAGCAAATCAGGTATTTCAGGGAATATAATATTGACCTGGATTATAAAAAGATGAATATATCATATATCAACGAGCCGGATGCTTTCACTTCAGATATTCCTGAAGGATATGAGTACCTGGTAGCTGCTGATAATGCAAACAGGTATGGAGGCAGCATGAGTGTATCGGCAGACTCAGATTGGAATACATCTGAAGAAGCTGGTAATGTATCAGAAGCTATAAACTATAACCTTATAGGAGAAAAGCAAAAGTTGGATACTGCTGAGACAGTTGCTGATCATCAACAATTTACAACTGTTATAAATGTCAAGGTCAAAAAGAAAGACCAGCCTTCCGGCTCAGGCTTCTCTATCCGGAAATAAATTAAAATCCGGATAATGCTGGTTTATCGTTTTTATTAGTTACCTCTTAACCAGCTTAAATTATAAAATAATCTAAAAAATAAGCAGGTATTTTAAATGCTCAGTTTTATGTAATAACTTAGAGAACAGTTTATCGAAAATCATGGTAAACTGTTCTTTTATTTAAAATACTCTGATAACTTTGTGCAACCCCGCACAACTTCTACTTTAACCCAATAAATCCTTTCCTACGAATGTCTGTATCCGGACTAATGCTTTGGATCATCCATTTCCTCTGAAATATGCCCATTGAGCTTTAGATCATAAACTACAACATTCATGAAAGAGTATTTGTTATTGCGGAACAACAGGCAAACGGGCCCATATTCCCTTGAGGAGTTACAACAAATGGGACTAAAACCATTTGATCTTGTATGGATAGAAAGAAAAAGCAGCGCCTGGAGATATCCTTCCGAAATAAAAGATCTTGCGGCTTATATTCCTTCTACAGAAAATTTTAATAATGCTGTAATAGATAACCCGGCTCAGAAAGTGGTTAATATTTCGAGTGCGCCCGCACTTGCAAAAACAGGATCAGATGGTGTATATGATTATGATTCGTTGGAAATCTCCGAGAAATATATACGTCACATTGTAGCGTTAAAGCCTTCGATAGATAATACGCGGATACGTACCATCAAATCAAATACTTCCAGGAATATTGTGCATGTGCAGGTAAGAGATGCTGCAAACGAATTACCGGTTGCTATTACCCCGGCGGTGAACATGGAAAATGAAGTTCCTGCCATCAACAAGAGTTATGTTGTTTTGCCAGAACACAGGAGTGCACAGGATGAAGGAAGTACTAGTTTTTCTTTTGAAAACGATACAACACAAGCATTAAAGATGCAGCATATAACCGATAATAAACTTGAATGGGCGGTATTGATAATTGGCGCTGTTTCCCTGCTCGCAATAGTATATTTGTTGGTTACATCTCCTTACTGATAATAAACCTTTTTTCATAAATGAATATTAAATTATTATTCATTCATTGAGTATACTTTCTATCTTTGAAAGAACACTCAATGATTTTTTTATGTATTTTATTAAACGTATCTGCAGTTGCATCATATTACTTGCATTTTTTTCTATTAATATTTCTGCACAAAAAAAAGCGGTTAAATTATTTAATGGATACAATTTTAATGGTTGGGAAGGTGATACTGTAAAAACCTGGCGCATACAGGATGGCAGTATTGTGGGAGGATACTTTGACAGGACTATTCCTGAAAATGATTTTTTAGTTACTACAAAAAAATTCTCCAATTTTAATTTAAAGCTGAAGTTTAAGCTGATCGGCAAAGAGGGATTTGTTAATACAGGCGTACAGTTTCATAGTGTAAGGTTAACTGACCCTCCTAATGAAATGAAAGGTTACCAGGCTGATTTGGGCGATGGTTACTGGGGAAGCTTATACGATGAATCAAGAAGGAATAAAACACTCACCCCTATGGATACGGTGCTTTTAAAAAGAATTTTAAAACGCGATGACTGGAATGATTATGAAGTAAGATCAGATAATGGCCATATCACCATTTTTTTGAACGGTCATAAAACAGCGGATTATACAGAGCCTGATACAACTATACCTCAATCCGGGCTGATAGGTTTGCAGATACACGGAGGAGGAAAAGCTGAAGTTTATTATAAGGATATTTTTATTGAAGCGTTATAACACAGATTACCAATTAGCTGATCACTGTCATATTTTTTCAAGGTTTATATTCAGGAATTATCGTTCTGCTGGTGTTTATTAATATCCGGATCATTTTGCTTGTTGATGTATAACGTTCGCACCGGGTAAGGAATGTTAATGCCCTCTTCTTCGTACTTTTTTTTAAGCCTTTTTATAAACTCATGTTTTACGATGAACTGGCTGCCGAATTCTCTTACTCTGATAAAAGCTTTCAAATCAATACTGCTGGCGCCAAATTGCTGGAACCGGATGAAAGGATCAAAATCAGGAACACATTCGCTCATTGTTTCCTGCAAATCTTTTATTACTTCAATGGTAATACGTTCCACATGGTCAAGATTACTGTTGTAGTCAACTCCCACGGCAATGTCAAATACAAACTCCCTGTTTGGGTAATCGAAATTGGTTACAATAAGGCTGGCCATTTTTGAATTGGGAACAATGAATATACTATTAGCGCCTACTCTTACCGAAGTATATCTCCAGTTTACATCTTCCACAAATCCTTCCTGTCCTGAATCTAATTTTATATAATCGCCTGTATTTATTTTTTTAGTGGATACAATCTGGATACCTGCAAATAAATTGGAAAGCGTATCCTGCAGGGCAAGTGCTACAGCCAGGCCCCCAACACCAAGAGCTGTGAGAATAGGAGTGATTTTTATACCTACCGACTGCAGGATCATCAGTAAACCAAGACAATAAACAATAACTTTAACAATATTTCCAACAATAGATGATGAGGATGATATTTTGCCTGACCTCGCATCTTTTATAGCGGTTAACCCGGAAAGGATTTGAGACAATATTATGGTGGCAGAAAAAATGTAGAAAATAGTTATACTATTTTCAAGCCAGTGATGATATTTTTCATCCATTTCAATTCTCTTCCATCCTAAATAAATACCCAGCACTGTAAACCACGGAATAACCCATTTTGATATAATGCGTATGATCAGATCATCCCCCGACCACTTACTTTTTTTTGCAAATTTGTTTAATTGCGGTACAATTAGTTTTTGCACAAACAAGCCCATCAAAAAACCTGATGCGGTAAAAATGGCCAACTGAATAAGTTCATCAAAAGTCATAGCTGAAAATTTATTTTATTACCTGTTCCTTGCTTCTGCGTAATTTTTGCGCTATTATTCCCACAAATATCAGTTGCAAAGAATGATAAATCATAGCAGGAAGCAAAATTATGCTAACCGGTAGTGTTGAAGAAAATAAAACTTTAGACATAACCGTGCCATGCACCAGCGATTTTTTTGAGCCGCAGAATATTACAGTGGTACAATCTTTTTGTACAAACTTAAAACGCCTGCATATAAACATGGTTAAATAATATACAACAAAAAAAAGAGCAGACATGCCTGCGCATATATACAATAATGTAGAGATGCTGAACGCTTCAAAAGCCCGGTTATAAAAGGAGTGGCAAAATGAAGTATAGATGATCAGCAGAATTACTGACTGGTCAAAAAGCCTGAGACGTTTTTTATGTTTTTCAGCAAATGCACCACCATATTTATGAAGTACTAATCCACAACAAACAGGCACTACCACCTGCACAACCAACTTTAATATGATTGATGAAGTATCTGTATACATTACTTTTTCTGTAATAAAAGGTATCATCCATAAAGGGGTAATAAAAACGCCCAGCAATGTAGAAATGCTTGCATTAAATATTGCTGCAGGAACATTTCCGTCAGCAATAGATACCATTACTACTGATGATGATACGGTAGAGGGAAGTGTGCACAGGTAAAAAATTCCAAGCCATAATAGTGAGTCAATTTCAAAAAACGGTTTAACTAATAAAGCTATAGCAGGAAAAATAATAAATGTTGTTAACTGAACAATAATATGCATCCGCCAGTTCATTAATTCAACTGCAAGTTTTTTTACATTCAGCCTCAACCCGTAAAAGAAAAAAATAACAGAAACACCATAGCCTGTAACCTGCTCCAGTGAAAAAGGCGGATTATAATTCCCGGTTGGGGAAAGAAATACGCAAGTATTATAACACAAATAATACCAACCAGGAAACCGTCAATGCCAAACCTGCCTAACCAGGCTTTAATTGTATTTGCCTTATATAAATACATACGGCAAATATCTGCTTACTTACGGTAAGATTATACAGAAATATAGGGTACAGATTATCGCCGGGTATATAAATTATTTCTTTCGGCCTGCAAACAATACTATTACGCCTGCTACTACAGCTATCCCTGCCGCGTAAGATGGCCAGGTAACACTTTTCTTTTCCTTTGTGTTCAACTCTACAGGTCCAAGATCAACAAGCTCTTTTTCTTTTGTAAAACTAAACCCGCGGAAGATGAACATTGCAATACCTGCAACTATCAGAATGATTCCAAGTACTTTCATAATTGTTTTGATTATGTCTATAGCATTTATCAAAATATCTGCCAACAATTGTGCAAGATGTAACAACAAGGTTCAGGTATAGACATAAATACTGTCTGTTTTGAAAGCGAATACTGATGCCTGGCAGCCTTCGCCTCACCTCACCACTATCCTCACGCCTTCTGAATGCGAAATAAATTCAGGGGCATACATACATTGTATAGTTGCAACACCTGAAGAAAAATTTCCTTCGTGGGTAATAAACAGCGGGTATTCAAAAATGTAAGTACCTTTTGATAACCAGCTAAAGAAAAAATTGGTTGATGCGTCTTTTGTGCTTTCATAATATCCCAAACCTCCCTGCCATTTAAAGGAACTTAATACATTAACCGGTTCTGTGCCTGCTGCTCTCATATCTTTCATGTGTACATATTCCATATCCCTGTCTGCACGCAGTTCTATACGAACAATTAATTTATCGCCAACTTTAAGATGTGCATTATTATTTACCGGTTCCAGCACAGGTCCGCGGTCTGTATTTTTCTGTATGAACAATTGCTTCTTTAATTGCAAAGGCATTGTTTCTCCTGAGGGCGGTGTGATCTTGTCAAGGTCTTCAAAATACTGCCAGTATACCGCACCCCAACTGCCTGATGTTTGTTTGGCGGAAGCACTAACAGCTACTTTTATATTACCCATTTCCGATGTTATAGCTGCCGTTGGAATACTTGTTTTGAAATAGCCTGTGCCGGCTTCCGCATTGTCAGCATTTGATACGGTTGTTTTTCCCAGGGTAACAGATACCTGTGGTCCATTTGCCAGCCAGTCGCCGCCCTGCAGAAGCAAAGCGTAACAAGCTTCCGCGGTTGCTTTTGTATTGCCCCAATGTTGCGTTTGCTTTTGCTTCAGCAGCCACAGTTTCATATCATTCACTGCCTGGCGGTCTTTTGTTATTTCACTGAATGCTTCAATCAGTAATGATTGTGTTTCAATGGGCGCCTGGTACCAGTAATACCCGCCGCGGATATCCTTCCAGTACATACCCAATTCTTCCTGCGTAACCGCATGCTCTTTTAATGAAGCAATGATTGCATTCGCTATTTTAATATCCCCGGATCTGAATAAAGTCAGCGCTATCATGCCCTGCATATACCTGCTTTGTTTAAGCCAGTATTTTTTTGCCTGGTCCATATAGTAAGTATACGCTGTAGCAGCAGTGCCTATTACCTTATTATCAATATAAAAACTCCGCATATACAAATACTGAATGGCGGTATTACTCAGGTTGTTTTCTTTAAGCTTTGCTTTTGTTTTAATAAGCTGATCATACTCCTCCTTTATCCTGTTGTCAGTATATACTAATGCCTGTGATACTACCTGCTTCCACTCATTCATTCTTTCTGCAGGCAATGCATGTAATTTTTGAAGATGACCGATACCTGTTACAATATACTGTGTAATAAAACGGTCATCTCTTCCACCCTTAAACCATACAAAGCCACCGTTGGAGGTCTGCATATCTTTCAGCTTATTAAAATTAGAAGCAGCCTCATTGCTCATGCGCACCATATCAAAAAGCATGGCAATATTTCTCTTTTGTTCTGTTTCGCTTTTTGCCTGTATCAGCCAGGGAGTTTCCTGTAATACAACGCTTTTTAATTCCTCATTTTTTTCAAGTGCGGAAGCCAATCCTTTATTGCCGGCAGAATCAGCAAGCCATTTGGTAAAAACAGCTTTTATGCGTGGTGCGCTGTTGGCAATAGTAGTGGCGAGCATATTGGCATAAAATCTATTGAATGTTTGTTCTGCGCATTCATAAGGAAATTCGGTAAGATAAGGCAATGCCTGCACCGCATACCATGCCGGATTTGAAGTATACTCAACCGTTAACCCGAAATTTTTTTGCGAATGGCTTAAGCCTGATTTGAGCAATTTTTCAAAGGTGAAATTTTTGACCCCGCTGCCGCGCATATTCAGCGGCAGCGCTTCGGTAACCAGCATTTGGTTTGTCAGCACCGGCAGTATATTTTCTTCTCCGTCAGACAAGGCTTTACCATCGCCACTATTGGTAGTGGCGGTAATGCGGTATTGCAATGCCGTATTAAAGTTTTGCGGCACGCTGATCAGAAATTGAACCGGCGTGCTTTGCCCCGCAGCAACCGTAAATTCTTTTACCGGCACAGCATTGTTAAATAAATGATCAACCGGTTGAAGCGTTGCCACGTCAACCAGCTCCAATTTCGCAAAACCGTTCAGGGGCTTATCGCCTATATTCACAATTTTAGCGCTGAAAGCCATACTGTCTTTTTCTCTTACAAAACGCGGTGCATTTGTTTGCACCATCAGTTCTTTTTGCGTAACAGCTAACTGTTGCGCATAACCGAACGCAAGTTCCTTACTATGCGCAATAGCCGTCATCTTCCATTGGGTAAGCGCTTCGGGCATGGTAAAGCTGAAAGCGATATTGCCGGCTTCATCGGTTTTAAGGTCAGGGAAGAAGAAGGCGGTTTCATTGAAGTTTTTACGGGTGGTTGTTTGACTATTTCCATTAGGGGAATCTTCTGTTTTTACCGTAACAGATGCTCCTGTCAAAGCTCTTTTTACTGTTGCAGAATCTGCACTCTCTTCTTCTACTGCTTCAGCGGCATTAGCATTACTATTATCATAGTATCTTCTGGGCGCTCCGGCTGCACTCGGTGCGGACTCTTTTTTCATCATAGCCATTGCATATCTCCGGGCTTCTATTGCTATCAACCTGTCATAACTCTTCTCATAATATACATTATCAACCGGAAATGTATTTCTTTCCTCAGACTGTATATCAGTAAACGATTGCCTGCCATCCCAATTATTATAGGTATAATATTGCGGCCAAATATTGGGCACAACCCAACGGTGCGGCTTAAACTGATCTAAGGATGCATCATACATGGATGCCAGCATTTCCGCTGCTACTTTTTCTCCTTTACTACCGCTTATTTTTACCTGCCATTTTTCCCCGCTGCCGGGTTCCATTTTTTCTCTGAATGTTGACAGGTTAACAGTAAGCTGTTTGTTTGTCCACGGTACGGAAATGATATTATTATTAATGTAAACGCGGTTGTCTTTCACAAATATTTGTGTGATGCCAAACCCGCCTCTGTCTTCTTCAGTAACCGGTATGCTGAAGTTTTTCTTTTCATTGTTTATATTGAAATACTGGTAAGATAATGCGCTGTTATTTTCCTGGTTACCCTGGTTTAATGGTACTACCTGTTCGCGGATGCGCTTGTCTGTTTGTTGTATAAGGTAAATATCCGGCGCCGCGCTACCTGTTATGAAACCGGCAGTTTCGCCAGGCTGAACATTTGTTTTTTCATTTGCATACCAGCTATATTGCGGCACAGGAATAGTTTTTGATTGCGGATCGTACAACTGAACATAAGCTATGGCTTTGATTTCGTTGTTATCTTTGTCGGTTGCAGTTGCCTCTACGGCATACCAGCCAGAGGTAAATTTGAAATTTGAGATTTGAAATTTTTGATTGGTTGTTAAAGTGTCGGTGTAAATGCTTTTTGATCTTGTCCAGTTGTGATAGTCTGATTCATCCTTATACTCATCATGCGGAAAATGTTTTATGTATTCAGCCTCGCTGAAAATAAATTTGTCGGGTTTATCCCAATACCTTTCCCTGATCAACCGTTGCGGCGACTGCAAGGGATATACCTTTACTGTTGCATTCAGTTTTTCCGGTTCTCCCGACAGGTTAGCGCTGCCTACAAAAATATTTTTCAGGCTGTCTGTTGCTATGGGAGAGCCTGGCAGATCAATATTCAGTACCATTGATTTATAACCAACAGGTATAACCGAAGTTTCGCTCCTGGTTTCGCCATTGATATCGGTAATATCTACCTGCACGGAATAATCAAATACAGGGTCGAGCTTTTTATCAATGCTGAGATCAGGAATAGCTGAAAAATCAAGCTTGAAATTTCCATTGGCATCAGTGGTTGTTGTGCCGCTGGTAATTTCCATAGCAGGCACATTCGGCATCGGGCGCCTGTAAAACAACCAGGGATAAATAAACCTTGCCTGCCTGGATATCCTGTAAGAAACCGTAGCGCCATCTATATTATTACCGGCATAAGCTTTTGCGGCGCCGGTAATACTAACGGTATCGTTTACCCGAAAACTGCCTTTGGGCTTGTTGAGCTCTACAAAAAATTTAGGACGTTTATATTCTTCAACAGAAATATTAGCATAGCCACTCGTATATTCCCGTACGGAAAGCGTGAAATTGCCATTCAGTGTATTTTGCGGCAGCCTGAATTGCCCATGTATTGAACCATAATCGCCTGAGGTAAGCGGTAACGAATCAATCACCTGCTGATTGGCATCTCTCAATATTACCGTCATTAATTTTTGTTCAAGAAGCATTGCCTTCCTGCTTTCCCAATTTTTTGTAACGGCTATGGCTTTAAAATAAAGTGTTTGCCCCGGGCGGTATATGCTCCGGTCGGTAAAAAAGAATACCTGGCTGTTTTGCTTTTCAAATGCTTCTTTGCTTATTGAATTGGTGTTATATGCGTCATAGCGATTGTATATATACTGGTAATCATCCATAAAAAGATGATCTTTCTGCCAGTTAATTTCCAGGCGGATATTTCTGTCTTCCCTGCCTCTTGCCGGCAACTGAAAATAACCGTTCTTATCAGCAGTCAACAATTCTCCTTTCTGCAATTTGTTTTTCCTGTCGGTATAATCATATTTGGATGTCCATACCTGCACCGTTGCCGAAGCAAGCGGTTTGCCTGTGTTCCTGTGCAGAGCAAAATATGCTTCCTGGTTGCCTATATAACTTATGGCAGATACATAAAAAAACTGTACTGCCAGTAAGTTATTGTCAATACTGAAATTTTTACCGGCGCTGGTAAGCAAAGCATATTCGCCAACGGGTAATGCATCTATTTTTATTTCGGCAGCATGCTGCAGGTAATCATCCGTAGCAGGCAAATCCTGCTTCCATTCTTTTGTTGCAGATTGTGCTGCCAGTTTTTTCCAGTATATATCTTCATACCTGTTTTGTAAATCGTTTTTAAAAGCTTTGCTTACAGGCACAACCCTGAAATAAGCAGCATCAAGATTTTTATATTTTACCAGTGTGCGGAATGCTTCTCCCGGCACATTTACTTTTTCCGTAAACAATTCTATTGATTTACGAAGTATATTGTTCATCAGGTTATGGCAATCCGCCGCGCCTTCTGTTTTCGGAAAATTTTTAATTGTTCTTTCACAAATATCCTTTGCGGTTTTCAATGCTGTGCTGTCAATGTTGTTATTGACTTCATCATTATTTCCTTTGTTATAGTAGTATTGTGCCAATGCGGCCCACAACTGTGAAACAGCCGGAGCTTTTTCATATTGCGCTGCGAGTTGTTTTAAAGCCTTTTCATACAAGGCTTCTTTCTCTGGCATTACGCCATGCTCGTGTACAAATGCAAGTCTTCTTGCTTCTATATCAATCAAAGCTTCCGGCGATGCATCATTTTTGTGAAAAGCAAGTAACTGCTGGTATATCAGCAATGCTTTGTATTGCAGCGCGGCGGTATCTTTTGTAATGAATTTATGTTGAACAAAATCAGCCGTTGTTTCAAAAGCCGCATCATCATTAATGGTAAATGCATAAGCCGGTTTGGTGATATCTCTTTCATCATTCTCAAAATAATCCAGCGCCCTGTGTGCCAGTAAATCGTATAAAGTGGGGCGAAGCTTCCGGGTATTATTACCTTTTATTATTACCGCTTCAAAATCTGCAAGCAATGTTTTTTGCAGCAGAGGTTCATTTTGTAAAGAAGCAAGATATAGCCCGCTTATTTTTTTATGCAGGTCGTCCAATGTCCAGGTGGCGATATCTTCTTTGTTGAAATTAGTGGTATTTGTTCTGTTGTAAAATTTCCAACGGTTATTCTGAAAATAGTGCCAGTACATTTCTGCGGAAATGGATTGCAGTATCCGGCTGGCTGGTTCACCTGCTCCTGCAATTTCTTTTTCTATTTTTTGAATCTGTACTGTTTCAGCATTTTCAGTGGTAGTGCCGAGGTTTAACTGATATACCAATGCTTTTATAAGCTGCGGATTGTTTTTTTCTTTTTTGGCTTTAACATATATTTTGTCAACTTCTTCCAACGCAGTTTTAACTAATCCATCCTTGTTAATTAAATTGTCTATTTTTTTCCAGGCGCTATCATAAGGGTTCATGCGGGTTTGACTTTTTAGGTGTAAGAAAGCTAAACATATTATTGAGCATAAAGCAATGTGTTTCAAATGCATAATTGTCTTTTTGAGGGTAATCAAAATTACAGTTTCTTCTTCAGGTACTTTGTTATGATTCGTATAGATGCGGAATAAGCAGGGATTGCATAAAAGGAGAAGCAACTCCTTTCAGCCACTTTAGAAGAATCTAAGCAGATATCAATTGTTGAAAGCGCAAAAGATTGCTTCTTTTTAGCGTATTGCTATACAAAGATACATTGCTATTTAGAAATCCCTGCCGGTTCGTCTGAAAGGTCTGAATTCCATTTCAAAATGTAGTCCCTGGTCTTTCAGATAATTCAGGGTTTGAAAAAAAAGATTAGCGTGCCCCATATCTGTAAGGCAGAATAATTCATTGATCTCTGTATTTCCGCATTTAAATTTAATTCTATTCGATGTTCCGAATTCTATATACCCGGCATTTTCAAAATAATATCCATACGGCGACTGACTGTAAAAGGAATGATAAAAAAAGTACAGGTTCTTTATTTCTGAAAATGGATAAAACCGTGATTTGACTTCTATGCCGCTATCAAGTATTCTCAATAATATTTTATCTGCTTCGGTTACGGGTACTTCCTGCTTATTCGTAAAAAAGCCGATTGCTGAAAATAATATGCCGATAAATGTTATGAAGAGGGCAATATCATTAAGCGCTTCAAAAGACCAAAAGAAAACGGAAAGTAAGAGCAATATAAACCCCGCCAAAGTAGTATTAGAGAGCGCTGACTTATTGGTATTTACGAGATAGGTTCTGAACTCCATCTAATGATTTATTAGATTACGATAACGGCGATAATCAATATGCGCAATTTGTATTCATATTTCAAATTCATTCCCACACTTTCATATTTCCACACTTCCACATTCTTTCCCCCAAAATTTTCAAATTCCATAATTTTCAAATTAACTCACCTGCACAATCAAAAACTTCAGGTAATTAGTATTCTCCATGCCCGGTATAATAGGGTGGTCGGATGACTGTGCCTGGAAGGCTACCTGTCGCAATTTGCGCCTTGCATCTTTTGCTGCCATACCAATTATTTCAAGAAACAGATCAGGCTGTACAAGATTAGTGCAACTGGAAGTTACCAGGAAACCGCCGGGCTTTACGAGCTTCATGCCGCGAAGGTTAATTTCTTTGTAACCAGTTATCGCTTTCTGAATATTCTCACGGGTTTTTGTAAACGAAGGCGGGTCAAGCATCACCACATCATATTGTTTTCCTTCTTTTGCCCATGCCTTCAATGCGTCAAAAGCATTGATACATTGAAAGCGGCAGATGTTTTCATAGCCATTCAATGCGGCGTTTTTTGTTGCCTGTGTACAGGCGTTCTCAGAAATATCAAGTCCCAATACCGACTTTGCACCATAATGCGCCGCATGAATTTCAAAAGTGCCTGTATAACAAAATGCGCCCAGCACATCAGCGCCTTTTACTATATGCTGAATAGCTCTGCGGTTATCCTGCTGGTCTAAAAAATACCCGGTCTTTTGCCCATTCATTATATCAACATGAAATTTTAAACCATTTTCGTTGATGATAATATTGGTATCAAAAGGTTCAGTCAAAAACCCTTTTTGCTGTGTTAATCCTTCCAGTTCACGCACGGGCACATCATTACGCTCATAAATGCCTTTGGGCGAAAATATTTTCTGCAACGCTTTTGCAATGGCGGGTTTCCATATATCAATACCTAATGCAAGGGTTTGAATAACAAAATAATCGTTGAATTTATCAATGATGAGCTGCGGCATCTGGTCAGCCTCCCCAAAAATTAAGCGGCAGTTTTCAACATAACCAATCTGCTGCCGGTATTTCCAGGCTTCTGCCAAACGCGTATAAAAAAAATCTTCATTAATTTCTTCCTGCCTGTTGCGGGTTAGGAGGCGAACAATAATTTGCGATTTTGGATTGATATATCCTTTTCCTATAAATTTTTTGTCGTGTGTATATACTTCTGCTGTTTCGCCGCCCTGCGCATCTCCATCAATCGTTTTTACTTCATTATTAAAAATCCAGGGATGCCCGTTCAGAATACGGTTGCTGATCTTCTGTTTTAAATAAACCTTTATCATGGGCGCAAAGGTATGGGAAAGCTTTAACCGGGAATTGTAAAAGTAACAGAAGGTGCATTCCGGATTTTCGCTGGTTGGTGAGATACCAACCAGGACGTGCACCGTGGGCGGTGTTTCACCGCCAACTCCCGGCGCGAAAATTTGGAATGCACCCGTAGCAGAAGAAACTATCTTGCAGCTTTCATTGCCTTAATAATAGTAAGATTTTTGTCGCCTGCATATTTTTGGTATTCCCCGGTTTCGCAACCATATATTGCCATTTTGCCATGTTCATTGCAGTGCACACCCCAGCCATATCTTTTTGTGAGGGGAGAAGCACGGAAGCAAGGTTGGCCTTTGGAGAAAAATTCTTCCCTGCTTTTCTTCAATTCGCTTTTAGTTAATTCATTTTTATCTGCAAACACCCGGAACAAAACATCATCTGAAGTATACCTGTAGGGGTTTTTGCTCAGGATATCAAACTGCATATTTGCTACAGTTCTTTTGTCTTTTTTTACCGGAGGTATTTCACCAAATGGAGACGGGCAATCGTCCGCTGTTAAAATAAAAGTGTTGATATAATTAGTAGTATGTGTTTTCATTGTGGCAATTTTATCGAGGTAATTATTTAAAACAACAGGCACGTATATACAATATCTTTTCTAAGATCGGGTATACGTGCCTGTACAGTTTATTATGAGTATTATCAGGAACCTTGTGGTCTTTGATTTTGTTGATTATTGAAATACTCCTGCTGTCTTTCAAAATCCTTATCGTATGCTTTAATGATCGCTTTTACCAGCTTATGGCGTACCACATCGTCTTCATCGAGTTCAATGTGTGTAATGCCGTCAATATTCCTCAATATACGGGTTGCTTTTTCCAGGCCGCTTTTTTGGTGCTTGGGTAAGTCTACCTGCGTAAGATCGCCGGTAATGATGGCTTTTGCATTGGCGCCGATACGCGTTAGAAACATTTTTATCTGGAGGTCAGTAGCGTTCTGCGCTTCATCAAGAATAATAAAAGCATTATCCAGCGTACGCCCACGCATATATGCAAGCGGTGCAATTTCAATAACACGCGTACTCATATAATACCCTAATTTATCAGCTGGTATCATATCATCCAGCGCGTCATACAATGGGCGCAGGTAAGGGTCAATTTTTTCCTTAAGATCCCCGGGTAAAAAACCAAGGCTTTCGCCGGCTTCAACAGCGGGGCGTGTAAGAATGATCTTTTTAACAGATTTGTTTTTTAATGCGCGAACTGCGAGTGCCACTGCAGTATAGGTTTTACCTGTGCCCGCGGGCCCTATAGCAAATACAATATCATTCTTATCAGCGGCGGTAACCATTCTTTTTTGATTGGCAGTTCTTGCTCTCACACTTTTGCCGTTAGGGCCAAATACCAATACATCATTAGGGTTTCGCTCCACAAAGTTGTCAACAGTTTCAGCGTCATCTCCGCCAAGTATCTGTTCAAAATAGTTCTCACTCACATTCCCGTTTCTTTCCAGGTACTGTATAAGTAATTCTATTTTTTCTTTAGCCTGACCTATTTGGTCCGGGGCGCCACTCAGCTTTATCTGGGTGCCGCGACTTAAAATTTTTAAGAGAGGAAACTTTTTCTTAAGAATATCTAACTTACCGTTATTTACACCAAAAAATTCTATAGGATTAACGGTTTCCAGGTTAATAATTGTTTCTGTCAATGAGTTTTGATTTTAGGTTTTCAAATAATTGTACAGACTAACACATCCATCTGACCAAATTTAATGAATAGCATTTGAAATAACCAATAATTACTTATTAACAGATGTGGAAATTATTTAAAATCTTGCTAATATTTTCAGATTGAGTAACCGCGGTGTTAAGCGATTGGGAATAGTATATACCGTATTTGAAAAATCTTTAATGAACATATACGAAATGGTATTTGCCCTGTCTAAAAGATTAAATATTTCGAGGCTGGCCCAAATGTTATCAAATTTTCTGAAAGGATTATGACTTTTTCTTGTGCCTTTATCACTATCAAGCAGTAAAGCGCTGAACCCAATATCTGCACGCATATACGGCTCTATTACCAGCGCATTTCTGTAACGCACACTACCCGGAATATTGTACGGCATATTTGTTCCATAAATCATATTCAGGTGTACTTTAAAATTTTTGTTGGTGCTCAGGTAGTCCTGGAAAAACATACCAAAAGTGAGCAACCGGTCAGTAGGCCTGCGTACCCATCCTTTATCAAAGCGAACACTATCTGTTACAACCTGGTTTGCTGTTTCGGAGCTGATGAATTCCCCCTCCGCATTTTTATAGCGGTAATAATAGAAATCATCAATCTTCTCCATTGTTTTCATTAAACCAATGCTAACCCAGCTTTCCGCATCTTTTACCAATTCGCTGAAAAGGCGAAGTTCTAATCCCGTGGCGTATGTTTTAGCGTTATTATTGCCAAAATAACGTATGCGAACATTGTCTATATCATAAGGATCAACATCCCACATGTGCTTGTAATAGGTTTCTATAGTAAATCGCGACGGACGGTTCCATGCTTTAAAATTATAGTCTGCGCCAATTACGGCCTGCCAGCTTTTTTGCGCTTTTACATTTGTATTTACTTTACCATCATAGCTTCTTAATTCCCTGTAAAACGGCGGTTGATGATAAGCACCAACAGCTAACTTAAAAGCCCAGTCTTTTTTTGTATTTGGCAACCATGATGCCTGTAAACGCGGCGAAATAAGAAATTCTTTATTTAACGAATTGTAGTTAAATCTTACGCCCCCCTGCAGGGTAAAGTTTTCTTCACTTCCAAACGCGATATTATCCTGCACATAACCTGATAGTTTATTAATATCAAGATCAGCGGAAGACCGGGTTACTTTGCTTAGCCGTAATTGATCACCGGGCGGATAGGGGAGATTATACCCGGCAGAGTCCTGCGCCTCCCATTCGTTAAGGTGATCATTGATGAGCGTTTTTTCAGCGGTCAATCCCCATTGTATATAATGCCTGCCGTTATCCCATGTGCCTTTGTGAGATATATTCCAGTTTGCAATATTGAGTTTATTGCGGGCATGATTCATAAAAACGCCTGCACCCAGCGGATTGATAATTGAGCCGAAGTCTGCACTGCTTTTGTCAAAGCTTCTTTCGCCAAACAGGTAAGCCCCCCAAATGTCATACAGCTCCTGTTCATTGTTTTCAATCCTGCTGACAAGCCATTTTAATTTTATTTTTTTGCTGAGCTGCTGAGTCGCTGCAAAGCCGATCATTGATGTGGTATACCTGTCTTTTTCTTTTCCCTGGAAATATATATCCAGACCGAGGTTTGCGCTGAACAAAGGAGATAGCACGGATGAAGTGAGTTTTGCTTCTTCAGGGATCAATGTAAATTTTGTTTGAGAAAAATTACCCAGCATTTCAAACTGCCATACATCATTCAGCTTATATGTAAGTAATGCCTGTATATCTGATGAAGAAGGAATATAATTCCCTTTTGTTTCCTGGGAGCTGAGCAGGTTCCTGTTTGAGCGGTTGCGCACGCCTATGAGATAGGTGAACTTTTCTTTTTTAGAAATGCCTTCAATATGAAATCCCTGTTCCAGCAAACTAATATACGCAGAGCCCCCGAATGATTTTGGCTTCCGGTACTGAATATCTAAAACACTGCTCATCTTATCTCCGTACCTCGGCTGGAATCCGCCGTTATAAAAATTGATACCGCCGGTTAATTCAGGATTAATAAAACTCAACCCTTCCTGCTGCCCGCTTCTTACCAGGTATGGCCTGAAGATTTCAAAGTCATTTATGTAGATCAGGTTTTCATCGTAATTACCACCTCTTACATTATACTGAGAAGAAAGCTCGTTATTGCTGCCCACTAAAATTTTAATAAGGCTTTCAACGCCGCCTGTAGCGGAAGGAACAGTGAGCGCATACTTAGGATTAATTCTTACAAGCCCGGCTTCTTTTCTTTTCCTGTCATCTTTTATTATGATCTCCTGCAGTTGTTTGGCGCTTTTGCTTAACCGGATAGTGATTTTTTCCTCTTCATCCGCATTCAGGTAAAAATTTCTTTGAACAGTGTAAAAGCCGGATGATGAAAATACCAGTGCTATCGCTTTTCCGGCAGGCACCTGTATGATAAATGTTCCTGAATCTGAACTGGCAATGCCGGCTTGCCTGCCGAGAATGGTTACTGATACTTTACTTAGCGGATGCTCATTCTCGTCTACAACCTTGCCATAAACGGTGGCAGTTTTTTTTTGCGCCAGCACATGCGAAGACGCGAGTACACAACAGTATATTAAAATAATTCTGGCAAAATGCATCGGTAAAATAACGGCTTTACGCAGGCAATATTACACAATATCGTTGTACCCCTTTGTTGAAATATAATGTAAGGATATTGTATTTTAGATACTTCAATAGTTATTTATGCAATTTATTTTCCGGAATTTGCTTGCTGCATTGTCATTATTCCTGGTATATAGCAATTTGAATGCACAGGTTGCGGTACCAGGTCAGTCATTGCCTTCCTGGAAGGAAGGAATGCTCGATCTGCATCACATTAATACAGGTTGGGGCGATGCTGCTTTTTATATTTTTCCTGATGGCACAACGATGCTTTTTGATGCCGGTGAAATAAATCCTACGGATGAAAGGGCCTTTACACCGAGAAATGCCCGTATGCGTCCTGATTACAGCAGGAGGCCTTATGAATGGATAGTACATTATATTCAGAAAGTGGCTCCTTTAAAGGAGAAAACAACAATTGATTATGCCGCTATATCACATTTTCATGACGACCATTTCGGAAGTTGGTATCCCGGCGCAAAATTGTCTGTTACCGGTAAATATAGTCTTACAGGAATAACAGGTGTAGGTGAGCTTATACCTATTCAATACCTGCTGGACAGAGGTTATCCCGATTATAATTACCCTTTTAATATGAAGGTGTTACAGGCAGATAAAAACAGCGGCGAAATAAATTTTGCAAGGACCATGCAAAATTATTTTGCTTTTACAGAAACCCAACAACAGCGGGGTATGAAGGTTGGAAGATTGAAAGCAGGGAGCCGTACACAGGTTTCAATGAAGCATACACCTGTTAAATACCCGGAATTTTATGTGCAGAACATTAAAGCAAATGGGTTGATATGGAACGGAAAAGATTCCGCCGTAACGGAGTTTTTTCCACCTGTTGATACAGCTAACCCGTCTACATGGCCAGGTGAAAACGGTTTAAGCCTGGTGTTTGTAATACACTATGGAGCATTTACCTACTATAGCGGGGGAGATTGCGGTGGTATTGTTTCTTATGGCGATGCGGAATGGAAAGATATAGAAACGCCGGTTGCAAAAGTGACAGGAGAGGTTGATGTGGCAACGCTTGACCATCATGGCAACAGGGATGCAGTAAATGAGTTTCAGGTGAAAACATTTAAGCCCAGGGTATGGTTACAACAATCATGGTCTTCAGATCATCCGGGAGAGGAAGTTTTGCGCAGGCTGACTACTCCTTACCTGTACAAAGAACCCAGAGACCTCTTTACCACAAACATGCTTGATGCAAACAGGTATGTGATAGGTACACTTATTGATCGTTCTTACAAAAGTTTGCAGGGGCATATTGTAGTGAGGGTAATGCCCGGAGGTAAGGAATATTATGTAATTATTTTGGATGACAGTACTCCGGATATGCCTGTAAAAGCTGTGTTTGGCCCGTATATATCGAAAATAAAAAAATAAAAATGCAGGTGTAATCTGGAGAATATATTGGGTGTATTTCAGATTTTCGCATATAGGTACTACTGCTACAGCAGACCCCTCGTACCTGCCAATGACACTTAAGCTACAGCCTGTTTTTCAACAAGTTCGAAGTTGTGCTTTTTGGCAAGTTTAAATAAGGAAGCTTTTTCCCTTTGTTTAATTTGTTCTTCATATTTTTTCGTTCCCTGTTCTACATACTCTATTCCTTTGGTAAGAGCATTGTAATATGCAATGGCTAATTTCCTGGCACCTGCTTTAATAGCGATAGCTGAGTCTTTCTTTGCTCTTAGCTTACGCATAAAACTTCCGATAGCTATATGCTTACTATTGAGTAATGCCTGGGCCACCTCTTTAAATATCTGACCCGCTTTATTACATTTTGTTCCTTTTACCCGTTTTTTGACCCTGCCACTTTGATGATGTTTGGGCGATAAACTGCACCAACTTACAAAATGGTCTTCACTTGGAAAACGGCTCATGTCTGTTCCGGTTTCTCCCATAAGCCTCAAAAGGGTATAATCGTTTATCCCTGAAATACTACTCATGCTTACGCCGTATAGCTGAATAAGCATTCCGTGCAGTCCTTCTATTTGGGGTGCGTGATGACGGATGGGTTTGGGGCTGCCCTTTAATTCTGCCGCTTGTTTTTCTTTGGTCATCTTTTGCAACAGCTCTTCTATACGCTTATCTATTACTGTTACCTGCTGCTGGTGTATCTCCCACATATGCAGATTTTGTTCCAGCATAAATAAATAGGTATCATTATAGTTACCTTCCAGGGCCTTTAACACCAACGCTGCTTTCTTTTCCCTGATCCGTTTATCACACAGGCTTAACAAATATTGACCATCCCGATGACCCTTGATAATAGCTTTTATTATTTTTATTCCACTGGCTCCATGTATTTGGCTGATCACTTCTTTGAGCTTAATATTCATCAACTCAAGGCATTTCTGCATCTTATTTACATATGTGCTGCCCATCTCAATAATATCCAATCGCTCTCTTACCAACTGCCGCACTTCCATATAATTGATCTCAGGAATAAAACTCTGCCGAAGGATATTTGCACTAAAGAGTTTTTGTATCCACTGGCAATCTTTCACATCTGTTTTTCTTCCTTTAACCTGCCTGGTCTCTTTGGGGTTTACCAGGCATACCCGAAAACCACAACTTTCAAGCATAGCGTATAGGGCTACCCAATAAACTCCGGTAGCTTCCATTGCCACATCGGTAATTCCCTTTTGATGCAGGTACTCTATACATTGGTAATAGCCGGAAGTAAACGTATCAAAGCTTTCTACCTCTCTGCCATCTACCGATACAAAGATCTTTTCAGCCCCTATATCAATGCCCGCTGCATGTTCATAAACCGTTTCAAATACTGTAACCTTTTCCATAATTTTACTTATTACTGTTTATTTAATAAGGTAATTTATGGCTCAAAGAAAGCTGGTATTAAAGGGCATCCTGCCATACGGGAATACTTCTTTCAACTAAAAAGAAGTATCACCAAAAAGTGCTATGCTTTTCCTTGAAGCAAAACTCGAGGTCAGGTAAAAATCACTAACTGAAGGAACTGCTACGCTGCCATAAATTACCTCTTTTGAAATTAGCGATTTTAGCAATGCTAAGCCACTCCTCACAATGTCATTTTCAAAGCGCTTTTGTTCCACTAATGGTTTACTCGGGGTGACAGACTGCGGTGCAATGCCGAACCATGTTACTATTGACAGGCATTTGTATCAATGCTGAACAACGCACTGCTGCTGTCATGCCGAGGCACGAGGCATCTGCATATGATTGCCCAATTCGCGAAAATCTGAAATGCACCCCAGTAATTTCCAGGTTATCCATTTTCTGAAGAGCTTGTTCAATATTTTATGCAACTATTCGCATAAAATAATAAAAGATAAAAATATCTTTTATTATTTTTATTATCCTTAATTTTGTATTTACATTCCTGAATACATTTTAAATAATACACTATGATCACAGCAGAAATATTAGATGTAACCCGGATAGAGCCAAAACTTAAACACCCTACCATCTTTAAATACTTTGATGCTTTAAATAGTGGCGAAAGTTTTGTGATTGACAATGATCACGATCCCAAACCACTGTATTATCAATTACTTGGAGAACGTGGGAATATATTTAGCTGGGAATATATTTTGCAGGGTCCTCAAAGGTGGCAGGTAAAAATAGCGAAGCTAACAGATATGCCGGGAGAAGAAACCATTGGAGAGATTGCGGCCAAGGATATGCGCAAAGCTGCTATATTTAAGGCAAAGGGAATTGATTATAGCTGTGGTGGAAATAAAACGCTGGCGCAGGCTACCGCTGAGGCCGGAATAACGGAAGAAGAATTAAAAATTGCATTAGAAAATGCCGGCAATCAACCGCTTACTGCATCCCAGGATATTGCAAAATGGTCCCCGGAATTTTTAACCGATTATATCAGCAACACACATTATCAATATATAAGAGAAAATATTGAAACCATCTGCGGATTAACAGAGAAAGTTGCCAACAGGCATGGTAACCAACACCCTGAGCTATACCGGTTACTACAATCTGTTCCTGCTTTTTTGCAAAACCTGCTGGTGCATATCAATAAAGAAGAGAAGACTTTTTTCCCGGTAATAAGACAGAAAGCCGGCAAGAAAAAAGACTCCTCAATACCGGTAGTATATGAGGAGGAACTGATAACACAATCTATCCTTTTATTGCAAAAGGAACACTATATTATGGCAGAAGATCTTGCATATTTCCGGAAGATAACAAATGGGTACGCCCTGCCGGAAGAAGCATGTAATTCTTATACCTATTTATATAAAAAACTACTGGAACTGGAAGATGATCTGAAGCAGTGCCTGCACCTGGAGAATAATATTTTATTTCCAAAGGCCGCTGCTTTATAATAAAGGCCTAATACAACAAATATATGTAAATAAGGATGGGATATGGAAAATATCATGAGCTTTAGCAACGATACTAAAATATCAGCATTAATAAAGGCAAATAAGAGCTGCATTGATGCTATTGCAGGGGTAGCAAAACCTTTTCAGCGTTTAAAAAATCCTATCCTCAGAAAAATAATGGCACCCCGCGTAACAATACTTGAGGCTGCAAAAATGGGTGGATGTAAAGTTGAAGATATTGTAAATGCGCTTACTCCGCTGGGTTTTAATTATAAGCCGTCGCCAATTGGTATTAGCGAAGAACAGTATAAGCCGGAATGGCTGCAGCAGGCAGATGCAGCATGTATTACGAGATACGATGTTCGTCCTGTTATTGAATCAGGTACTGATCCTTTAAAAGAGATACTTAACAGGCTTAAGGAAATAGCGCCCGGGGAAATATTGTGTATTATTAACAGTTTTATACCTACCCCGCTGATTCATTTATTGGAACAGGAAAAAGCAGAAAGCAGTTATGTTGAAACCATAAGCCCTGATGAATTTCACACTTATTTTCTAAAAAAGAAAAATGGAATTGCAAATAAAGAGGCAAACGCTACTGTATCAGTTGATGATATTGATTCTTTTGAAACAATATATAAGCGGTTTTCTGAAAAACAGGTAATAGAGACTGATGTGCGGCACCTTGAGATGCCGCAGCCTATGCAGGTTATATTGCAGGAGTTGAATAAGTTACCTCAGGATAGTATGCTCTACGTGCATCATAAACGCGTACCTGTATATTTACTGGAAGAGCTCGCTGATAAAAACTACGAGGTGCATATACATACCATTGCCGAAGGAAATGTAAAAATGATAATATTCAAAAAAGCATAAAGTTTTCTGGTTACAGGTAATAATTGTTATGTCAAATATTAATACAGGAATTGCTCCACCAGATAAAGTTGTACTCCCTTTTTATGCAACGGGAGCCTTTGTTTTTTGGTTGCTTTGTCTTTTATTGATGGCTGATCCTGGCAGCCTTACACAACATCATTTTAACCCCCATTTACTGGCTATTGTACATATGGCTGCTTTGGGATGGGGCACAATGATCATTATGGGAGCAGCACATCAATTATTGCCCGTGATTTGTGAACGCGATTTATATAGCCCTGTACTGGCTTCAGTAAGCTTGTATTTTTTAACTACAGGAATAATATTGCTTGCATATGCTTTCTGGAACATGCAGACCGGGTGGTTAATGATCAGCGGGGGAGTGCTGGTTGTATTGTCTGCTTTAGCTTATTTCATTAATACCGCATTTACAGGCAGTGTTTTTATTCATTATTCTGTTGTACGGTTGTTTCTTTTTTCCTCTGCTTTCTGGTTATCACTCACTACTTTAATTGGTTTGTTGCTTGCCATTAATCTCCGGTATATTTTTTTTACAAAAAATCACCTCGAACTTCTTAAGCTTCATGCCCATGCAGGTCTGGCAGGATGGTTTCTTCAATTAATTACCGGTGTAAGCAGTAAACTTGTTCCGATGTTTTTACTTGGTAAATCAGATAAGGAAAAATTACTACTATATGCTTTTATACTTCAGAATGCAGGACTATTGCTTTTTTTGTGTGATGGATATTTTTTTGAAATACCCGCACCAAGAATGTTTGTTTATGCAGTTCTTGTTGCTGCAGGTATTGCCTGCTGGTTGCTATATCTTTATGATGCATTTCGTAACCGCGTACGGAAAAAAGCTGATATCCAGATGAAGCAAACATTTCTTTCTTTTATAAGCCTTGTTATTGCAATATTGCTGATACCTTTTGTTTTATATGCCAACGATTCCCGCTGGGGTATTGTATATGGAGTGTTTTTATTTATGGGATGGATTACAGGGCTCATTCTTGGAAAAACATTTAAAACCTTGCCATTTATTGTTTGGAACAGGCATTATAAAAATCTTTCCGGGAAAGCTAAAATACCGCTTCCTAAAAACCTGTACAGCGAAGCATTGGTTCAATGGCAGTTTCGCATTTTTATAACAGCAATAGTATTACTTGCAGCAGGTATATTAATTAATAACACAATTATTGTACAGGTTGCGTCTGTATTTTGGCTGCTGTTGGCAACTATATATTTATTTAATGTTATGAAGGTATTCTTGCACAAAAAAACGCTTTTGTCATGATCGTTTCATTGTCGCAGCCTTATGCCAACGAAAAGATCAAAGCGCAACAGGCTTTATATAATGTAATAGATCCGGAGCTTTTTGTGAATGTAATAGATCTTGGATTAATATATGAAACAGACTTTGACGGAGAAAATAATATAACAGTAACAATGACATTATCAACTCCGCATTGTCCGATGGGGGAAGCAATAACAAACGGAGTACGTAATGCGCTGGAAATAGCATTTCCGGGGCGTACAATAAATATTAACCTGACTTTTGAGCCCAGGTGGAATTTTGAAATGCTGACAGAAGAAGGCAGAGCTCAATTGGGATTTTGAAATAATGTCTGTAACAGTTTGCTGTAGCGTAAACCGGAACAATTGCAGAGATAAAAAATTGAGTGATAACAAAAGACGATATTTAATTAACCGGTAAATTTGTTCAGTAAAATAAAAAGATGTTTTCAAAAACATGTGAATACGCCATAAGAGCAACAATATTTATAGCGCAGAAAACAAAAGAAGGAGAGAGAGTAGGAATAAAAGAAATAGCAAAGGGAATAGATTCTCCTGAACATTTTATTGCTAAAATATTGCAGGATTTAAGCAGGAAGGGTATCGTTCAGTCTGTTAAGGGCCCTAACGGAGGGTTTTACCTGGATAAAGTTTCTATGAAACAGTCAATAGCTGATGTTGTTAAAGCCATTGATGGCGATAAAGTATTCCAGGGTTGTGGTTTGGGCTTAAAGCAATGTTCAGAGGCAGAGCCATGCCCCATACACCACGAGTTTAAAAGATTACGGAAGCAGTTATATATAATGTTGGATAAGGCAAAAGTAGGAGCATTTACCGAAGCGCTTGAAAGCAGCCTTGCTTTTCTCAAGCGATAAATTTTTTAACCCAATAAAAGATAAAAAGGTATTAATATCTTTAATATGAAATCGAAATTTATAATAAGCCTTCTCCTGTTGGTAGTATATGGCAACGTAAATGGACAGGAGATGAGGCCGTCCGGGTTTACCCTGAGCTCTGCCCACTTGCAAACAGGATGCATATTTGCAATGTTGTTTTTTTTGCTTGCTGCTGTTTTGGTCTTAAAGAAAAAGGTATCAATGCTGCAGAAAAAACGCCGTGAGCTACAGCAGAAAGGTGACAGTAAAGTCTTCAGGGCGCATATGCATAAGCTTACTGGTAAACAAATTGAAACGGTTATTAAATACAAGGCCTGGAAGAAAACAGGAAGACAAAGTTCCTTAATGTTTTTGCTTTCTGTTCTTATTACAGGTTCTGCAAATAATCTTACAGCTCAGCCAATGACGGAGAAAGGTGAACTCCTGTCACAAGGAGGAATTATTATTACTATTATCCTTGTTTTAATTCCCATTATTGCAGCTGTTTTACTGTTTATTGTAAGACTGAATAAGCTCATTAATCAACATAAAAACAATCTTAATTTACAGGAGGCTGCTAAGTTTGCCCAATACCTGCAAACACTTACTGATGAAGAATTAACCCAAACGCTTAAGGAAAGAAAAGCAGCCCTGGAATATACATTAACCAATAATGAATTATCCGGTAATGAACCTCCTGAAGATTCAAAAGGGTTATTAAATATAAACCAGGAACCTGGTTTGCCAATTGTTGCTATCAAGAAGAAAGCGCTGCCCCGTCCTAATATTGATCCGGCGCTATCGAGATTGGTTTTATGGTATTTGGGATGTGCTACATTCTGGTTGTTGTTTGGAACTACTGTAGGCGAATATGTAGGTATCAAGTTTGTAGCTCCTGATATTGATCAATCCAGCTGGCTTAGTTTTGGAAAATTGCGACCGGTGCACACCAATTCGGTTTTTTGGGGTTGGGCTTCACTTGGTATGCTTGGGCTCGGTTATTACATAGTGCCGAGGGTAAGTAATGTTAAATTATATAGCATCAGGCTGGGCTGGTATGCACTTTATTGTATTAATGCCTGTGTGCTCATAGGGTCAATATGTTTGATGGCAGGCATAAATAACGGAGGTGGAGAATACAGAGAATACATTTGGCCGGTTATGCTGCTGTTCGGTGTTGCATTGGCATTGTCTCTTATTAATTATATTAAAACAATTGCATCACGAACAACCAGGGAAATTTATATTTCTAACTGGTATATGGTTTCTGCTATTATTTTTACTGTTATCATTTCTCTTGCAGCTTATATTCCTTACTGGCAAAATGGGTTAGGCGAAACTATTATACAGGGTTACTACATGCACCAGGGTGTAGGTATGTGGTTTATGTTATTTACGCTTGGCATAGTATATTATTTTCTTCCGCAACAGTTAAACAAGCCTATTTATTCCTACAGTTTGGGGGTGCTTGCTTTCTGGACGCAGATATTGTTTTATACACTGATCGGCACACATCATTTTGTGTTCAGTTCTATACCCTGGTGGCTGCAAACTGTAGCAATAGTAGGTAGTGCAGGTATGGCAATACCGGTAATTGCCGGCACAACCAATTTTTTAATGACGTTTAAAGGGGCATGGTATAAAGTGAAGGACAGCTATACGCTTCCCTTCTTCCTGGTGGGTACTGTTTTTTATTTTACAGGCTCAATGCAGGGCACTGCCGAAGCCTTCCGTTATACCAATTTACTTTGGCATTTTACTGATTTTACAGTGGCGCATTCACATCTTACCATGTATGGCATTATCTGCTTTTTTCTCTGGGCATGTATTTATGCCGTAGTGCCCAGGCTTACAGGTAAGGAAGCTCCGCAAATTACTATAGGTGCGCACTTTTGGCTCGCATTGATCGGAATGTTGTTTTACACTATTCCTCTGATGTATGGCGGAACCCTTAAAGGATTATTGTGGATGAATGGTAAACCTTTTATGGAAAGCGTAACCATGATGGCGCCTTACTGGCTATGGCGTGCTATAGGAGGCAGCCTTATGTGGTTATCACATTTGTTCTTTGCTTATAATATGTATAAAATGATTGCGCGAAGGACGGAAACAGATATCAGGGAAACAGCGATAGATCAATTAAAGCAAAATCTTTCAACCGGATATACTACATTATATAACCATCTGTGAAATAAGAATAATGGAATTTTTTGATAATCATAGAAAACTATTTGGCACGGCAGCAATCATGTTTGTAACACTTACATTGGTTGTAGCCGTTATGCCGGCCATATACAATCAGAATAAGAATAAACCACTTGCCGGTGCAGTTGAACCAGGAGATGATGTAATAAAAGGTAAAGCTGTATTTATTGCCAATGGTTGTGTTGCCTGCCACACACAGCAGGTGCGAAATGTAGACATGGATAAAGTGTGGGGCAGCAGGCCGGGAATTGCAGCAGATTATGCAAATATCCGCCGGACGGATTTCTGGCGGAATACAGCAACGCTTATGGGCACAGAGCGTACCGGGCCTGATCTTACAAATATCGGTAACCGCCAGCCTTCTCAAGACTGGCATCTTGTTCATTTGTTCAATCCAAGAATTGTGGTAAAGGAATCTGTAATGCCTGCTTATCCATGGTTGTTTACCATAAAGAAAAAAATATCGGCGCATGATGTTGTAGTTAATGTGCCATCATCCTATTTGCAGGATAAAGAAAGCAAAGTGGTGGCTGATAAGGATGCCGTTTATTTAGTTGCTTATCTCCAGTATTTAAAACAGGCAGCACTGCCTGATGGGAAAAATGCGCCGGAATTTTTGTACAAACAAACACGAAAACAATTACCCGGAAATAGTGATAATACAAATACAGTAAATGGTAAGGAACTATTTGCTGCTAATTGCCAGGCCTGTCACCAGGCAAACGGTGAAGGCTTACCCGGGGCATTCCCTTCTTTAAAAGGAAGCCCGGTTGTGACAGGCGATAATCTCCAATTGTATATAGATATTATAATGAATGGCTATGATGCCGATCCCGGATATGGCGTAATGCCACCTGTAGGTACTAATATGGCATTCACTGAAAATGAAGTGGCAGCCATTGTGAACTATGAACGCAATAGCTGGGGAAATAAAGGAAGTGAAGTAACGCCTGAAGAAGTAAAAAAAATCATGGAAGCCATTCAACTTAAAATTTCAAAAGAATGAAAAAGACCGTATGCTGTATTTTTCTGCCACTTGTTTCTGTTTGTAAAATACTTGCCTGTGAAGTTTGCGAGCGCAACCAGCCGGCAGTATTAAAAGGCCTAACGCATGGGACTGCACCTGAAAGCCGCTGGGATTATCTTATTGTATACTCAGCAGTAGTGATAGTTGCTGCATCAGCTTTTTATTTTCTAAAGTGGATAATATATCCCGGAGAGCGATCTGAGAAACATATCAAACGGGTTATTTTAAACAACGAATACTATGAAGGATAACAGTACCATATATATTTTTATTGATAATGATACTAAACCAGTAGCAGAAGTATTATCTCCCGTTAGTTTTGAGCTTGACACACGTAAATTAACGGATGGGGAACATGTGCTGAAGATAGTGAGCAGGGATCCTTCCGGCAAAGAGGGTATACGCAAGATCTCTTTTATTGTTCGTAACGGACCGGCTATAGCAGTTGAAGGAATCAAAGAAAATGCAATAGTTGACGGAGTATTACCTTTAATGATCAATGCATACGGAAAAGGCGATCAGAAATCTTTTTTGATTGAAGGTAGTGAAACACCACAAAGTATCCCCTCCTGGGTTTGGATAATTATTATTGTATTTTCCGGGTGGGCGACGTATTACCTGTACAGGTATTTTTCTGTTTCGTAAGATTATTTTTTGTCTGAATGTCCGAGGTCTTTACCTGGATTTATGATATCTCTCACCAATTGCTTCAGCTCTTTTATTTCCGGGAATCTTCCTTCTCTTTTCCTGTCAAAAACAATTTGTTCGTTTATGCTTATGGTATAGCGCCCGCTTATTTCAGAAGGAATGAGTGAAACAGCTTTAACATCATCAGAAAAAGTGGTCAACAGTTCCTGCGCCATATAAGCTGCGCGTAACATCCAGCCGCATTTGGGGCAATACTCAATGGATATGGTTGGTTTCATTAATGTTGTTTCTTTGATTTTGTTTTGGGAGGATCAGCAAGTATTTCCTCAACTGTTTTCAGTTGTGAATCTTCCTTCTTCTTTTTGATATAAATGGTTTTATAAATCACTTTGTTGGAATTGCTTTTCAGGATAACTGTTATATTTACTTTCTCTTCATCAGCTTCAAAAGGTATCCACAAGCTGTTCCCGGAAAATTTACTATAGGAGCTTATAAATGACAATTGAGTGCTGTCTAGCGGGCGGATGCTGCCGTTTGCCAATTTTCCTTCAACATTAATATAATTGTAAGTGCCTTTTTTTAAGCTGTCAGTATAGAGATTGAAATATATACTGTCGATTTTTTGGGCAAAAATCACGGTATGAAATATAAGGAGGGGAAAAAGTAAAAGTTTTTTCAATTTGCAGTGTTTTACAAACCATAGACGGCTGCCGGTGTACAAAAGTACATGCCTATGGTTCAAAATAACAAAAGTTTATGAATGTACAAATGAAGATGTGCTGTTTTATAATAGGTAACGGTTGCAGGGGTTTCGCTTTTTTTAAAAATTTAAGGTAATCTCAATTTGCGGAATCTCAATTCCTTTACAAAACTTTTTATTGATTAACTAATGGATATTTGTCTTTAGAGATTAAAATATCATTTTAAAAGCGAAGTCCCTGCCGCCCGGCTGGTTTTATTTGAAATAAGGATGCTATTTTTACCAAAAGATATTTCCCGATATGGCTTCTGCGCAAATAGAATTATTAAATGAAAAAGAGAAATTTGATGCCCTTTTTCAACATGTTTCATTGGGTATTTTAATTGTTAACCAAAAAGGGGAGATCATACTTGTAAACAATTTTCTTTTAAAACAATTTGAATATAACGATGTTGCTGAATTAACCGGGAAGAATATCGAAGTACTCATTCCACAAAGATTTCATCATAATCATGTAGGCTACCGCGATAATTATGCAGCTCATCCACAGCCCAGGCCAATGGGTTTGGGAATGGACCTGTTTGGCATTAAAAAAAATGGCGAAGAATTTAATGTAGAAGTCAGTTTAAGTACTTACAAGAGTCATGACGCTACTTTTATTATCGCGTTTATAAATGATATTACCAGGAGAAAGCAAATTGAAGCCGAACTATTGCAGCAAAAGAAAGAGCTTGAGGCAGTTAACCTGAAAATTGAAAAATTAAATGATGAGCTTGAGCAGAAGGTTGTGTTACGTACAAGCCAACTGGAGCAGGCAATGAAAGAGCTCGAGGAATCTAAAGATGAATTGGCGCAGGCGCTGAATAAAGAAAAAGAGCTGAGTGATTTAAAAAGTCGTTTTGTCTCTATGGCGTCGCATGAATTCCGTACACCGTTAAGTACTATCTTGTCTTCTGCATCACTGGTGGCAAAATATACCCAAACCGAAGAACAGGAAAAAAGAGACAGGCACATATTGCGTATCAAGTCGTCTGTAAATAACCTTACCGATATCCTTAATGAATTTCTCTCTATAGGTAAAATAGAGGATGGAAAAATTGTAACGCACTACAGCAATTTCAATGTAAAA
Source organism: Agriterribacter sp. (assembly GCA_047601125.1). Classification (GTDB taxonomy): domain Bacteria; phylum Bacteroidota; class Bacteroidia; order Chitinophagales; family Chitinophagaceae; genus Agriterribacter. Next base: position 1,290,967 of record JASGJY010000001.1, read on the forward strand.
GAGCTGATCACGAATATATGCAGCGAAATGCAGGGGATAGCTAAAAAAACACAGTATTTTATATATAATCACGAAGGAGATACCAATGTATATCTTGATATGACTTTGCTCAGGAATATCTTTATGAACCTTCTGTCAAATGCTATAAAATTTTCTCCTGAAGATGGGAAAATTGAAGTAAAAAGCAGCGTAAATGCAGATTATATTATATTCGGGGTGAAAGATTATGGTATGGGTATTTCCATTGAAGATCAGAAACATTTATTTGAACGTTTTTTCAGGGCTAAAAATGCCACAAACATACAGGGCACCGGTTTAGGATTACACATTGTAGGAAAATATGTTGAACTAATGAATGGTGATATTAAATGCGAAAGCAGGCTGGAGAAAGGCACTGCGTTTACAATAACTTTTAAAAATGATGAACTGCCGGCATGAAACGGATACTTTTAATAGAAGATAACGACGACATAAGAGAAAATACAGCAGAGATACTGGAACTTGGCGGTTACAAAGTTGAAACTGCTGAAAATGGTAAAGCAGGAGTGGAGAAAGCGCTTACCAATAAGCCGGATCTGATAGTGTGCGATGTAATGATGCCTGTATTGGATGGATATGGTGTACTACATTTACTGAATATTAATCCTGAATTGAAAGGTATACCTTTTATTTTTTTAACAGCTAAAGCAGAACGTGGCGATTTCAGGAAGGGAATGGAAATGGGGGCCGACGATTATGTAACAAAGCCTTTTACCGATATTGAATTGCTGAGCGCAATTGAAAGCAGGCTGAATAAAGTGAACCTCCTTAAAAAGAATTTTGAACTGAATGCTGACGGCATGCAGCAGATGCTGCATGAAGCAGGCGGAAAAAAGGCGTTGGAAAATCTTACAAAAGACAGGCATATCAATCATTACAAAAAAAAGCAGGTTATATATTCAGAAGGTAATCACCCCAATAAACTATACTACATTGAAAAAGGTAAGATTAAAACATTTAAAACAAATGGAGACGGAAAGGAATTTACTGTAGGCTTACATGGCGAGGGGGAATTTATTGGCTACGTTGCCATGCTTGAGGGATCTGCATATAAAGAAACGGCGGAAGCTATCAGTGAAGCAGATGTAGCGATTATTCCTGTTGAAGATTTCAGGGGATTAATAGATAGTAATAAGGAAGTAATGCAAAAGTTTATAAAACTGCTTGCAAAAAATGTTGCGGAAAAAGAAGAACAGTTACTGGGACTTGCGTACAATTCATTGCGTAAAAGAGTTGCCGATGCGCTGATAACTTTGCAGCAGAAGTATAAAAAAGCCCATACTGATAAATTTTCAATCCAGATATCAAGAGAAGATCTTGCGAATATTGCCGGTACAGCAACAGAGTCTCTTATCAGAACTTTAAGTGATTTTAAATCAGAGAAACTGATTGAAATACATGCCGGGGAGATCATTATTCTTAATGAGAAAAAGCTTGTGGCATTGTTGAATTAGAATAAGCGCTTTGCTGTTTAAAAGGTCGCATTTCCAATCTTTGCGTGTATGGTAATTTCGCGCAGATGCCTTATATGCGAAAATCAGGAATGCACCCATTTTAAACGCTTTTATTTTCCCTTTATCTTCATTCAAAAACATTATTATGGTTAAGCAAAAAATAAGGGCAGGCGTTGTAGGCTTTGGCATTTCTGCAAAAGTTTTTCATCTTCCTTTTATAACAACTTTGCCCGGGCAATATGAGCTGGTAAGTATTCTGCAGCGCAAAGGAAACGAAGCAAAAACTCAGTTTCCGCAGGCTAAAATTGTGCGAACCATTGAAGAAATGGTGAGTGACCCGGATATTGATCTTGTTGTTATTACCACACCTAACGATACACATTTTCCTTATACCAAAATGGCTTTGGAGGCAGGTAAGCATGTTGTGCTTGAAAAGCCTTTTACCAACACTATTGAAGAAGCAGAACAATTAATAAATATAGCAGCGAAAAGCGGTAAAGTACTGAGCGTATACCAAAACAGAAGATATGTGAGCGATTTCAGAACAATAAAACAAATTCTGGATAATAAATTACTTGGTGATGTGCACGAATTTGAAGCGCATTATGATCGTTACCGTGCAGAAGAAAGACCAGCTGCCTGGCGCGAAGCTCCCTTACCAGGTAGCGGTATTTTATATGATCTTGGTGCGCACATTATTGACCAGGCCTTATATTTCTTTGGGTTACCAAAGTATATAACCGCGGATATACGCATGCAAAGGCCACATGCCCGTGTTGATGATTACTTCAATATCTGGCTTGATTACGGGTTCAATAAAGTAATACTTCATGCGGGTATGCTTTTCCGTGAGCAGGGCCCCAGGTATATGATCCATGGTACAAAAGGTTCATTTATTAAATACGGTGAAGATCCGCAGGAAGCAAAACTAAGAGCCGGGGAACCACCGGCAGGGGAGGACTGGGGTGCAGAAAAGGAAGATACGTATGGATTGCTGCATACTGAAGTGAATGGTGAAATTATTAAAGAGCCTTATCCTTCACTCAAAGGAAGTTATGCCGGTTATTATCTTGATCTTTATGATACTATAGTAAATGGTAAACCGGTAAAACAAAAGCCGGAACACGGTTACAATACTATCCGCATTATTCAGCTTGCTATACAAAGTAGTGCAGAAAAAAGAACCCTGCCCTGCACTGGTTTAATAGATGTAAGTTATCGGGATTAGAAATTATAACCCATTGAAAAAAATGGTCTGTTTCCATAGGGAGAACGTTCCTGTTGTAAAATATCATACTGCAACATTAATAATAAGGCGCCATTCCTTCCTCCCATTGGTATTGCAGCGCCACCGCCTATTAACAGTGATGGAGTGAATTGCCCTGCTAATTTCTGTTTTTCGGATCCATCATAAAACTTTCTTGAACCCCAGCTATAATTTAATTCGGGCTGTGCTTGTAATAATATAAATTTTATAGGATAAATACGCCCAAAAACATTAAATCCTGTGTATCCTAAACTTTCTCTATAAAGGCCGGAACCATCATAATTATAATATTTATAACTATAATAATTAAAATTCACGCCAGCGCCTGCAGCTAAATAATCATTGAACCTGTAACCTACCTGCGGAGATACATTCACCGAAGTGTTGGTACCAAATCCTAACCCAAAGTTTCCGCCAAAAAATAATTTTGATTTATCAAAACCTTTATGCACCGGTTCCTGGTCTTCCTCCTGGGCAATTGCGTGTTGCGTTATTACAAAACCGGCAATAATAAGTAGTGATATACACTTTTTCATGAGATAGATATTTATGGCAAAGATATACAGTGCTGCAAAATAATACTTCCGGACTTTGATGATATGTTAAATGTTGAATAAAGCGTAAAAAATATAGACAAATATGAAGATGGATTTTGCAATTACGAAAATAATCGTATTTTTATACGAAATTTATCGTAATTATATAACTTAAAACTTCACACATGATACGTTATGCATTAAGTACACGCGTTTTCCTTATGATGTTTTTTAGTTCAATAACAATTTTTGCATTAGCCTTTTCCGGCAATGATGGCGATTCCTTTCGGGGATACCCCCGCAATACCCAAACAACAACAGATACGGTACCTCCCAAAAAAAGATTGCCACGAATCTCCATTGACAATAGGCATATGGAGGATAGCAGAGTAAACATGCAGGCGGTTGAGCAAGCTATGCGTGAAGTGGAACACAGTATGCAACGGCTTAAAAGAGAACTGGGAAAGGATTATGATAATTATGTGAAAGACAGTTACCGTAAAGCGCTTGACGAAGCCGGCTGGCAGGATATGTACAGGTCGCGTCAAAAAATACTTGCGGATGTGCAGGCGAATATTGACTATAATATGATCAACAAAAAAATGATGCAGCAGCAGCATCGGATGCTGGCAAACGCAAACAGGCAACTGGAATTGAGCCGGCTAAACCTGGAGCGGGGCAGAAAACAGATGGAGTTTGCAATGAAAAACGATTTAGATCTTAATATGCGTAAAGCCGGAGTTAAATTAAGAGAGGCGAAAGTTAAGCTAGACGAATTAAAGCTCTTTAAAGCTGACCTGGAAAAAGATGGCCTGATAAAACAAAATGAACCTTTTGAAATTGAAATAAAAGATGGTGATCTGTATATCAATAATAAAAAACAGAAAAATAAAGTCTCCGAGAAATACAAAAATAAATATCCCAAATATTTTGAAAAGAATAATGAGTTTAGATGGAAAGATAATAATCAAAGTAAACTACGCGAGTTTAAAATAGAGAGTGATGGACTTATTTAATATGTTTGCCGGATGATCTTATATTTTTGCATATACATATCGGGGAGATTTTATCTCCCTTTTTGTTGCACTTATGTTTGATTGATTGCAACAGAAATACAACAGGTGACTACTTAATATCGCCATACCCGTATTTTTTGAGTGCCAAAAAATCTTTTTTAAACCCTTTTGCATATTCGTACCCCAACTGAAATATGGCATCAATCTTTTTTGTTTCAAATGTGCTATAGTTATTTAGTTCATCAGGCTGCAGGTATATATCACAAAGGTGTTTTGAGTTAACGGCTTTTAGTGCCGTGGTCATTCTGATAATGCGTGCAATCATTATTTTATAGCCCAGGGGGCCTTCCAAAGTGCTGATCGGGTCAACATTTACACCTATTACTTTGTTGCAGAGGGAACGAAGCTGTTCTACCGGAAAATTATTTAAAAGCCCGCCATCGCAGAGATAAGTATTATCCTTATAGAATACAGGTTGAAAAACTAATGGAAAACAACAGGATGATTTCACGGCAAATGACAGTGAGCCTTCTGCGAATATTATTGATTCCGCATGTGTGATGTCAGTAACTGACACGAATAATGGTATTTTCAGTTTTTCAAAGCTGTCATGCGGAATGTACTTTTTTATGAGCTTTTCAAAAACTATAGTACTGAACAAGCCGCCCCTGCTGGTAAAGAAATCAGAATAGGTAAATAGCTTTTCTTTTTTACTGAACTGCAGAATTTCGTCAGGCATATATCCCTGCGCTATGAATGCACCAATTAATGAGCCAACGCTCGCGCCGGAAATCATATCCGGTTTAATGCCTTGTTCAAACATGTATTTTAATATGCCCAGGTGAGCTATTCCTCTAAAACCTCCTCCTGAAAGTGTTATGCCAATCTTGTTGTTTAAAATCATTTTTTAAAATTATAGCTATAATATAATTACACGTTTATATTGTTTACTAAACTACAGCTATTGCCACGAATGGACGAATGAATTTCACAACCTGACATACTTTAATATCAATATATCGCCATTGTATAGTTGTATGATTTTATAAAAAGCCCATAGCAGATGAGCCTGCTATGGGCAATGCATAAACTATTACTTAGGTGTTATCAGTTATTAGAAAAGTCTGCTATTTCCTGCACCTCATGCGTATGAGTATTATGATATTTTAATGGCGCATATGAAGCCTGCATTTCTTTTGCATAATCAACTTTTTTCTTTTTACCGAATCTTTTCTGAAATCCATCAAAAATAGAATACACCACAGGTACTACTACGAGTGTGAGGAAGAGAGAAGATAACAAACCGCCTATAATAACGATCGCCAATCCTCTGTTCATATCTGCACCATCACCTGTAGCCACTGCAATAGGAATCATACCAATTACCATCGCAATGGTAGTCATCAGTATCGGGCGTAAACGGGCATGGTTAGCCGAAATTAACGCGTCAAAAGTACTATCACCTTCGGCTTTTCTGTGATTGGCAAAATCAACCAGCAGGATAGCATTTTTGGTTACCAGGCCGATCAACATAATAATCCCTAATATGGTAAAGATGTTTAAAGACTGGTTGGTTAAGGCAAGTAATAACAATGCGCCTATAAATGATAATGGCACTGAAAATATTACAATAAACGGTGTAGAGAAACTATCGTATAAAGCTACCATCACCAGGTATACCAAAAGTACGGATGCTATTAAAGCAACACCCAGTGTACCAAAACCTTCTTTCTGATTTTCCATATTGCCACCCCATATATAAGAAACACCGGGTTTTTTTTGCAATTTGGAAAATTCATTTTCCCACTCTTGTGCTACAGAGCCAAGGGGTCTGCCGATTACCTGACCCTGTATAGATACGGCAGGAGATTTATCTCTGCGTTCTAATAAAGTAGGTCCTGAACTATATTCAACATCTGCAAACTGGCTTAATAAAATGGGGGTGCCATTATTACTGATGAACTTCAGATTTTTAACATCGTCAATTCCGGCGCGGCCTGTTTCATTGAACTTGATATTTATATCATACTCATTTTCACCAGCACGATATTTATTATCGGTATTACCTGAAAAAGAAGTTTGCATTAAAGCGCCTACAGATGCAATATTTAATCCGAGAGATGTCATCTTTTCTCTATCCACTTTCACACTGATTTCAGGATTACCCGCTTCAGAAGTTAATTTAACACCGGTTGCTCCTGGTATTTTTCTTAACTCCGCAGCTGCTTCTTCAGCAAATGCCTGGGCATCTTCTACATTAGAGCCAATTACCGTTAACTGCAAGGGCGATTGTTCTGCACCCATGATACCCACGTTCACTGTTTTAATTTTTGCATCTACCAATATATTTTCTAACTCTCTTTTTAAAACAGCTGAGTATACTTTGGAGCTCTCTTTGTAATCTTTTTTCAGTTTTACAAGAATCTCAGCTTTATATCGTGAGCCGCCTACAGATATCAGTCCGTCTGATGCCTGCCCAACGGTAGTGATCATATCTTTTACTTCGGGCCTGGCAGCAATATATGCTTCCGCTCTTTGTGTTACTTCATTGGTTCTTTCCAAAGAAGCATCTTTGGGTAATTCAAACTGTACATAAAACTCTCCCCTGTCTACACCCGGAAAGAAATCCGATCCTATATACCCTTTTCCAACCAGGGAAAATGACGCGAACAGTAATACTATTGCCACTGCCAACGTCAATATTTTATTGAGCTTTGAACGCAGTGACCAGCTTAAAATGCCTGATATCCGGTTTGTGAATTTTGTCAGCCCTTTTTCAAAGCCGTGAATCAATTTACCCAGAATTGATTTTGAACTGATCAACTCCAGCTTACCAAAGCGGGAATACAACCAGGGTACAACAGTAAAAGATACGAGCAATGATAAGAGCGTAGAAATAATTACAGTTACGCAAAACTGCGCCAGAATATTTGCCACCAATCCTGTTGACATAGCGATAGGTAAAAATACCACCACAATTACAAGGGTAATAGCAGAAACCGTAAAACCAATTTCCTTTGCGCCATCAAAAGCAGCACGCACCTTATTCTTACCCATCTCCATGTGCCGGTGAATATTTTCAATTACCACAATGGCATCATCTACCAATATACCAACCACCAGCGATAAACCAAGCAGCGACATAAGGTTAAGAGTATATCCCATCAGTAACAAACCAATAAATGTGGCGATCAAAGAAAGTGGAATAGCAACCATAGTAATAGCTGCATTACGTAAACTATGCAGAAAGAATAACATGATCAAACCCACCAACACAATCGCAATCACCAAATCATGCATCACATTATTGGCTGCATTAAGTGTAAATGAGGATGAGTCATTTGCAACATCCAGCTGAATATTGTTGCCGGCATAGTCTTTTTGAACCTGATCAATAGTAGCTCTTACCTGTTTGGATACTTCAACTGCATTTGCATCAGATTGTTTAAAGACCTGTAACAAAATAGTATTCTGCTGGTCAACACGGGCTATCTTCTCAATATCCTTAATGCCATCCTGCACATCGGCTACATCTTTCAAAAACACAATAGCACCGGAAGGTGTAGTGATAGGCAGGTTTCTGAGCTGATCAATAGAATTTACTTTACCCGCCAAACGGATAGTAGTACGGTTATTTCTTGTACTTACATTACCGGTAGGAAAATCGAGGTTAGACGTTGCCACTACCTGCTGTACCTGTGTAATAGACAAGCCGTATCCCTGCAATTTTACAGGATCTACGCTGATCTGAATTTCTCTCTCCTCTCCGCCAATCATATCTACCTTTGCTACTCCGTTAATACGGGCAAATACAGGTTGTATTTTTTTATCTAACAGATCATACAATTCTTTTTCAGTAAGGTTAGATGTAACCGCCAAACTCATAATCGCAACATCATCGAGCGAAAACTTAGACAGGCTGGGTGTTTCCACATCATCCGGCAAATCATTCAGCACCGCGTTTATTTTACGTTGGGCATCTGTTAAAAGAAAGTTCACATCCGCTCCGGTATTCAGCGTGATCATGATCAATGACACATTTTCCATTGATTTTGATTCCATTTTCTTAATACTCTCCAGCGATGATACCGCGTCTTCTAACTTTTTTGTAACGGAGTTTTCTACTTCTGATGGTGATGCTCCGGGATAAATAGTTTGTATGGTAAGTACGTTTACCTCAAACTTTGGTACCAGCTCATAACCCAGGCGGGTGTAAGAAAAGATACCACCCAGGGTGAGTATAATAAACAATACGATTATTATACTGGGGCGTTTAATAGATATTTCAGTTATTTTCATTATTACTTTATTTATTTAATTATCTGCACCGGTGTTTGATCAAATAAGTTTATCTGTCCTGAAGTGATCACCTTATCACCTGCGTTCAGCCCGGACAATACTTCAATATTATCTCCAAAACTTCTGCCGCTCTGCACTTTCGTTTCAACTGCTTTGTCATCCTTTACCACAAATATTTTGTTATCGCTTACACTGCCCACAAATGCGGTGCGCGGTACTACCAGTGCATCAGCAGATATACCTTCTCCAAATTTTGCCGTGCCATACATGCCTGCACGCAACTCATTTTTAGGATTGGAAATTTCTATCTCTACAGGAAAGTTCAGGTTCGCGTCTGCCTTAGGAGCGATGAATGTAATCTTACCTGAAAATTTTTTGTCGGGAATAATGCTTACCAGCAAATCCACTGTTTGCCCAACTTTAAGCCCGCCTATATTCTTCTCATCCACATTTACTTTTAATTTTAAGGTGCTGATATTTACTACTTCAAATGCAGCTGTGCCCGTATTTACATAACTTCCTGGTTCTATCTTTCTTGAATTCACAATGCCGGCAACTGAAGTTTTAATTGAAACATCGCCTGCTGCTATCTGTGCTGTTTTTACATTATTTTTCGCAGTTTCATATTGCAGGCGTGCTCCGTCCAATTGCTGTTTGGTAACACCACCCGTAGTAAAGGCATTTTCAAATCTGTCAAGGTCTGCTTTAGCATTATTAAGGTTGGCGGTGGCATTAGCAACCGAAACGTTTTGCTTATCGCCCACTACAACAGCTAAGGTTTGTCCGGAACGTACATAATCGCCTTCTTTTACTAATACTGAAGCTACCCTGCCGGCAACTTCAGCGCCTACAATAACTTCCTGCTTGGGGATAAATGTTCCATTAGCTGAATAGCTCATATCAACATTTTTCAACCTGGCAGTGTCAATACGAACAGATACCGCGGTATTTTTTTTAGCCACTTCATCAGTAGCTGCTTTATTGGCTGCCTGATTTTTGCCTAACTGAAACTGAATACTTGCTAACACTGCTACAATTACCGCCACTGTAACAATGATCCGCACCACAGAAGTTTTTTTATTTTTCATTTTTTTTATGTTTTGTTGTTGTTTTGATGTATTAAAATAATTTGCAAATATTTGCTGGTAAGCTTTGCAATTACTACCGGTTATTTGTTAGTTGAGTAATGATTTTAGATTCCCGTTTGCTTTTATCAATTGTATTTCGGCTACTTTATAACTGAGTAATGAAATGGTTAAATTGTTTTGCGCATCTGCGTAGGCTTTCTCTGCATCCAACAAATCGGTTAACGTAGCCAGCCCGTTTTTATAATTATTTTGTGTATTATCCAGCACATCTTTTGCAAGAGAGATATTGCGCTTGTTGGTGTTTACAGTGAGCAGGCTGTTTTTTATCTGCGATTTTGCATTTTCGCTTGCTAATGCTAAAGCCAGCTTTGTATCATTAATTTCCGCGTCTAATTTCTTAATATCAATATTCGCCTGGTTGATCTTTGCTTTGGTAGTACCGCCATTAAATATAGGTATTGAAAGGTTAAGCCCAAGTCCGGAAAAGCCTGACCAGTTTACCTTTGAGCTGCTGTTGAATACAGGGAAATATGGCCCCATACCCAGGTAACCCAGGTTTCCTGTAAATGATAAGCTTGGGTAATATGCAGCTGCATTGGCCTTCTTATTTAGCTGTAGTAAATCCGACTGTACAGAAAGGAGCTTTATTTCTGTTCTGTTTAATACATCCGGTTGATCAGTGAGTATAGCTGCATTTACTTCAAATGTTTCGGCAGGTAAAATAATTGCCTGGTCCATTTCCATGCCAATAGCAAACTTCAATGCATTTTCTGAAAGTTGCAGGGAGTTTACCATTTGCTGTTTAGCTGCTTCAAGATTGTTTACAGCAACAACAATACGATCCAGGTCAATTTTTTTTGAAAGCCCTGCATCAACCAAACCACTGATAATTCTTTGTGTTTTTGTTGTATTATCGAGGTTGGTTTGCACGGTCTGCAACTGCTGCTGCAACTGGAAAACCTGGTAATACGCGTCAGCTACTTTTTCTATTAACTGCTCGTCTGTAAGTGTTTTATTAATTTGATAAAACGCTTTGGTTGTTCTGGCAGCTTTTAACCCTGTAAAAATCGATTGGTTAAAAAGTTGCTGATTAACACTTAATACTGCATTAGATTGCCATTTTTGCCCAAAAGCTACCATCACGGTTTCTCCAGGCTTACCAATAATTTCGCCCGGTAACGCACTTTTCTGTAACATTGGGTTATAGGTTAAAGTACCGGAGCCGCTCACCTGTGGTAAGGCGCTTCCCTTAACTTCATCAATTAAATACTGTGCGTTTTCTACTTCCAGTCTTGCTTTCTGCGCTTCGGCCTTATGCTCAATAGCAAATTTCAGCGCCTGTTGAAGCGTTAGTGTTTCCTGTGCTGTCACTACATTGCCCGTTAATATTCCGGCACAAACAGCAACCAGCAGTTTTGTTTTTTTCATTTGTGAATACTTAAATTTTTCATTCAATAACTGATATATGTTTTTCAGCGCTCTCACTATATTTACATTATTATTTAAAATAATAGTTTAACAAAATTGTCAAATCTTAGATAAAAAAATTTATTTCAAAAGCATTTTTAAAATGATCTCTTTCCGGTCTTTCAGCATTTGCTGATACTGCCTGTCACTGAAATGCAATACTTTTTTAAACAAGGGCTGCACTATAACCGGGTAAGTAAGCAATGATAAAAGATTGAGCAGGAACTGCACCGGGGGCATTTTTTCAATAGTCCCTTTGTCCATCTCGTCCTCTATCAATTTTAAAAAACGCTTCAATTCTTCATTCTTCTTCATATCTGCCAATACATCATTCTGGTGATTTATATCATCATTCATGCGTGACACCAGGTATACATCTATATAGGGGTAAGTAAAAGCGTTTTCAATCATAACATCCACAAATCTTTCAATCCTTACCCGGAAAGGAATATTTTCTTCTCCTACAGAGCTTTTCAGGCGGTTGGTCATGGCTGCTTTTGCATCCTTGAGCACCTCATCAAACAACACGTCTCTTGAGCGGAAATAATAATTCACCAATGTTCTGTTTACACCGGCGGCATCTGCAATCTCCTGCGTGGTGGCTTTAAACCTGCCTTCCTTAAAGAAGAGCTTTTTCGCAGCTTCTTTTATCTGCTGTTCTGTAACACTGTCTTTAACTGCCATTTTACTTTATTGTTTGACAAAATTGTTAAACAAAATTACGCACCAATTTTTATTCTGCAAATATTTTTTTGACAAAATTGTTAAACATTAGCTTTTTCCTTTTGGTAAGAATAGTATCAGATTGGTTTTCAATGCTATTTTATAATAACAGTTGCAGAAAAATTCATGGATTGTTCAATCACATAAGTAAGATATACAGGCTTGAAATAACAATCAATTCATTATCGGAGTACATTAATATATACTGCATCCATATCTGTATATGTATAATTTTCTCCGCCCATATCCCAGATAAAGCGGTAGTTGATGTCCCGCACCCGCTGTATATTAACCATGGAGGAGGTACCATCGCTTCGTGATTTGCACAACAATATGCCTTTTTTGCTGAGGTTCGCCCATTAAATGAAATACTACCTGGTCTTCCGGCACATCAAAATAAAAATATGCTTCCATTTTCCGGGTATGTGTATGGGCGGGCATAGTGTTCTATACACTTCCTTTTTAAAGAATGGTTAAGCCCATTACCAGTTGAGCGTTTTGTATACCTTCTGCATGAATATATTTATAAATGGTTCTGTGGTTAGATGTTTCCAGAGAGCCTGTAGTATTGGGAACAGTATCTTCTTTTTTTAATAATATTGTTGGGTATGCCTGCTGTGCAGGCATGGAAAATATATAAAAACAGGCTGCCTTATTTTATTAATAATGCGGCAACACTATTTACGAAAACATTTTAGCAAATATTTTCCTGTATTTCTGAAAACGATTCTATATAGCATTTTACCATCACGAAGAATTGGATCTGCATTTGGATTGTTTATAAAAAACCGGAAAGAAAATATTTTTTTGTAGATTACTGTATTGAATGCCGGGAAATTAAACGAAGCTGCCATTTTAAATTTTACAAAAGAGCATATGAGCACTCCCAAAAAAGAAGAAATCAAACAGGAAGTTTTTGATCTCTATGATGATTATGCACACAACCGGATCACAAGACTTGATTTTGTGCAAAAGCTTTCATTATATGCAGCAGGAGGCCTTACAGTGCCTGCACTAATGAGCTATTTAATGCCTGATTATAAAGACGCGATCCAGGTAAGAGCTGATGATCCGAGAATTACAGAAACCTATATTTATTATCCATCGCCAAAAGGGGGAGGATCTATCAAAGCTTTATTATGCATGCCAAAGGATAATAAAAAGAAATTGGGTGGCATAGTAGTAGTGCATGAAAACAGGGGATTAAATCCTCATATTGCTGATGTGGGCAGGAGAGCGGCTCTTGCGGGTTTTGTAAGTTTATCGCCGGACGCGTTAAGTCCTTTAGGCGGATACCCCGGTAATGATGATGCAGGTCGTGAAATGCAAAGCAAACGCAATCGTAATGAAATGCTGGAAGATTTTATCGCGGCTGCGGAATATTTGATAAGCTATGAATTCTGCAATGGTAAAGTTGGCGTGGTAGGCTTTTGTTTTGGCGGATGGATAGCCAACATGATGGCAGTGCGAATGCCCGGTCTGGCGGCTGCGGTTCCTTTTTATGGCGGGCAACCTCCTGCAGAAGAAGTGCCGGATATAAAAGCGCCATTATTAATTCATTATGGTGAATTAGACACACGCATTAATGAAGGTTGGCCAGCTTACGAAGCCGCGCTGAAAGCTAACAATAAAGCATACACGATGTATATGTACCCGAAAGCCAATCATGGCTTTAATAATGATACTACACCACGGTATGATAAAGAAGCCGCTGATTTAGCCTGGAAACGCACGATTGATTTTTTTACAGAGAAACTCAGGTAGCATTGAGCCCTTTAGCAGTAATTGTATTAAGCCGGTTTGATTAAAAGTCAGCACTTATGTTATTAACTCGCGTGGTATGTAAAAAGTTTATTTACTTCTTTCCTGTATGAGTTTAATTATTTCCGGCCTGTTGAAGTGAATTGCCCAGCCAAGCGCATTACCCTGATAATCGGTATCACAGATAGCCAGGTCAATACCGGACGAGAGGGCCAATTTTGCAAGTTCAATATCATTTCGTTGTGCTGCAATATGCATCAGCGTTCCGTTCCAGCTATAATATAACCGGTTTATTTCAGCAGGATGACGGGCTATTAAATCATCTACCTTTTCTTTCCACTTAAAATTCCATGCATCCAGCACTGTATAAGCAGCGCCATGATCAATTAACCACATTGCCGTGCCGGGCTGATTGCATTCCGCGGCAAGCTGAATAAGCGTCATGCCATTAGAAAGTGGTTTGTTCAGATCAGCAGGATCTAAAAACGAATATAAATTATTAAGCATTGCTATATCACCCCGGCCTACGGCTTCTGCTAACGCAACTATGTTTGCAGATGGAGGATTTATAAAATAATTTTCCCCTATCAGCCACCAGGTAATGCCATAACCAAGAAATTCAAATCCTGCTTTTTCATAAACAGGCCGCCCTGTATGATTGGCATTAAGTGTAGCATATTCGTATCTTCCTTCTTTTGCCAGTATGCATGCAGCCAGTACCAGAGATCTGCCAATACCTTTATTCCTCATGGATGGTATTACACCTACGTTGTATATACCGGCTACACCAAGCGCGCCTGTACTGAAGAAAATGCAACATTGTCCAACAATTTTTGTATCAGCAATTGCAACCAGCCGCCGGGCTGTTTCAGGGTGCTTACGCAATAAAGTAGTTGACAGATAACCGTCTTCCTGGTTATAAGGAAGATCTTTTATACCGGCTATGTGAGATTCATTATCCTGTTGTATAGATATGCCAGTGGGTATTGGATTATGATTGGATACAGCTTTAAGATCAGCTGCCATCCAGCAGGGTTGCCATCCCGGCTGAAAGCCTCGTGCCAGGAGCCTCACACCTAAATCCAAAGGTTGAGATGGAACTAATGACCAGCATCCCACATTCAGAGCTTTGCGCCTGCCATAATATTTCATCATCTGGTCTAACTGCTTTCCGGCATTCATTTCATCCATTTCCGGAAAAGCCACACTGGCTTCAAGTGCAGGGCTGGTATAAGTGTAAGTAAGTCCATCCAGCGAATATACCTCACCGGCATTTATTGTAGTGCCTGTACAAAATAGTTGGCGATGATTGTCCGCGGCAGCACGTTCTAAGTCTTTAATATCGGCATTGCGCAATACCATAGATGAAATGATGTAGTACTTACAAAACTATTTAAATATACGATTGCTATGTTATTATCTCAAGGCGTAAGCGGTTCGGATATAGCGTTGTTTTCAAATTGAATAGTATAATTCATTCAACTCCTACCGATTTAAATATGCATGGAAACCAGGTTTTGCTCACAGAACATACCACAACAAATAAAACAGGCTGCAATATATGCAGCCCGTTTTAAAATTATTGCTGTTTTACTTTACTGTTTTGTCAAGGGCTTTGTAAAACTGTCAAAGTTGAATACTATTCCGCCCATTATATTAAAGCCGTATACTTCATATTGGTTCCAGCGCTGGTAAGTGTTGTTGAATATATTATTTGCCTGCAACCAAAGGTTGAATTGCTTTGTTACGCGAAATTCAAGGCCTGCGTTCAGATCAACCGGGCTTCTCGCGGTTTCTGATCCTAAGTTCCTGTTCATATATTTTGCTCCCTCAAAAAAGAAAAGATCAGATTTAAACCAGAGATCTTTTAAAATTCTCCAGCGCAGCGCTGCGCTGAGTTCTCTCGGTACAATTCCCCAGGGTTGCTGCTGCGTTTTTTGTTTGCCAAACATCAGCCAGTTGAATTTTGCCGACAACGAAAAATCTTCTGCCTGTACCACACCTGCTTCTCCATGTATCTGGAAAGCGCTTAATTTATCTTCTTTTAATGCTACAAATGTTTTTCCATCGCTTAAAGCATTTATTGCATAATCATTTACAAAAAGCGGCATATTGTAAAACTGTACCAATCCTACTTTGGCGTTGTAGAAAAACTTCTCAAGAAAAGTACCTCTTAAACCACCATAGGTTTCATTTATCCTTGTATTGAACAGTGTTGTAGGAGGTGCAATGTATGGATTTAAAGATGCCCATCTTTGGTAAGAACCCTTATCATAATGCATTAACCAGCCAAATTGAAGTATGGCCTCTTCGCCACTGAGTTTTACATCAGCCATCAGATCAGGCAACAGCTTAAAGTTTGAATTATCCCATGATGGAATGGCGCCTCCATGTATACTAAGCGATTCATTTTTGAACTTAATAGCAATGGGAACAGTAAAAATAAAATTATTGACAGCCTGTGCTGACTTAGGCGAATATTGCGTATAGTCTGCATTAATACCAAGTTTAATACTCAGCTCATCACTTATTCTTTTTTCAAGAGGCACATCGCCTACAATATTAAATTCCCTGTTGCTGTGGTTGTCGTTGAAGAATGAAACCTTCACATCAGGATGATATAATAGTCCAAAACCGGTAGGGTCAATATTTCTGAAACCAATATTTGCGTCAACACCTAAGAAACGCTGCAATAATTCATTCTTGTTATAGTTGTATGCAGTTTGATCATATCCGTAGAGATAGTATGCTTTATTGCTCAACCCTAACTTACCGTACAACTCCTGGTTATTGGCATTTATAGTGCTCCCATAGGCACTCGCGCCTGCATCAGTGTATTGCTGTCTTGGAACGGCGCTTCCTTTTGATGAAATATAGTGACCGAGTATATTGAGTGAAGAGTTAGGCTTATTATCAAGCGTTAATCCTACCTGTGCATATGGTGTTTGAAAGTTACCATAACCAAGTTTTATAAAATTGGTTGCAGTCCAGCTTCCGGTCGAATCAATATTTAATACTGCCGGAGTAACAGCAGCCGGCTGATAAGCAAGGGCAAGGCTGTTTACCGGTATAGTATATTTGAATTTAGGCCTGGCTGAATCCGGCACAGGCGGTGCCGCATTAAAATTGATTTTTGCAGCATCCTTTAAAGTTGGTTTAAAAGATGAAGTGATTTCAATAGTTTGTTTTTTTGAAGGCTCCTGCGCCTTTGCGGATGTATATGAAAATAAAATACCACTTATGATTATGGAAAACCTGGTAATATATATTCTTGTTTGCATTTTGATCATTTTTTTGATAAGCATTAAACGTGGTTTTATTATCAGCCGCCGATCTTGCTGTCTGTCTTTTCTTCAGTAATTACTTTTTGCAATTTGTCGCTTGCTTCGTTCTTCAGTTCTGTTATTTTGCTGTTGTCAACCACACTCTGCAATGTTGCTTTTGCATTGAAATAATCTTTTTCTTTTAAATAAATATCACCCAGTAAAATATACGCTTTGGTGATCCAGTAATCGTATGAGCCGGATTTATTAATGGTTTCAAATGCCGCTTTATCCGCATTCTTCAAATCATTAAGCTGCAGGTACGCGTTTGCTATTTCATACCTTGCCTCAGCGGCAAACGAAGCTTTATTAATGTTCACCACATTCCTGAAATTTTGTATTGCTTCAGTGTATTGGCCTTTATCCTGCAGGCTTCTCGCTGTTACCATATATGCCAGCACCTTATCGTCTACGCTTATATTTTTTTCTTTCAGTAATTCCTGTGCGTTAGGTACCGCATCCGACCATTTTTTCTGCTGATACTGGCTGCGTAATAAGCCTCTCATTGCTTCCAGGCGGTTTTCGCCACCTGCTGCCAGTTCTTTAAGCTTTGTGAAATATTGCTCGGCTTTAGGATAGTCCTGCAGTTCAAAATAATATATTCTGCCGGCAGTAGAAGCAGCCATTTCCGCATACTTGCTCGGCCCGAGGTCTGCTACTTCTGCATACCCTGCCGAAGCATTTTTCCAGTCTTTACGCTGGTTATAAATTTCGCTTCTTAAAAACCACGCGTCAATGGCATGAGCTCCGTCAGGAAACTTAGTCAGGTAAGTACTAAGCGCAGTAAATGCTGCATTATAATCCCTGTCTATATATTTATTTTCCGCTGCTTTATAGGTAAGGTTTTCTTCTTCATTCACCGTTACTGACCGGCCTACGCTTTTCATGAAATTTACATATTCCTCTGTTCTTCCTTCCGCGGTATAAATAGCCTTTGCGTTTTCAATGGCTTCTTCAGCTTCGGGTGAGTTGGGAAATTGTGATACCAGTTTTTTAAACTGGTTAAGCGCTTCATTATTATTATCAAGATTATAATAACTCAGACCAAGCTTCAGTTGCGCTTCAGGTTTTAAATTACCTGCAACCGGCGCGTTGAGCACATTATTTAAATAAGGAACGGCATCCCGGTACTTTTCGTCTGCAAGATATGTTTTAGCTATTTCAAGATTAGCATCCGGTATCAGCATAGAAGCAGGGAACTTCTTATCAAAACTTTTTAAAAGATTTATTTTTTCATTTGAACTGTTTACGCCGGCAACCATCGCTGTCTGGAAAGTCGCATAGTCTGCAGACGGCCATGAGTTACTGATCACAGTACCATACATTGATCTTGCTTTCGTAAATTCTTTGTTCATATAATAGCAATCGGCAGCGCGGATATACGCATCCTGCTCAACCGGTTTTGCATTCAACGCTGAATTTTTAACCTGGTCAAAAAAGTTTACCGCCTGCCTGTAATTTTCTTTACGATAATAGCAATATCCAAGATTATATTTTGCATTCGTTGCGCTCACTTCACCTGATGGTGTTCCGGGATTGCTGAGATAATCATTATAAAAGCGGATCGCATCATCAAGCCGGTTCTGGCGATAAGCAATTTCGCCCTGCCAGAAGTTTACATAAGATATAACCGGGGCATTGTTGGGGTCTTTCAATGCTTTATCCAGTAACGCTTTCGCGCCGTTCAGATCCTGGTCGTTTATCAGTTCCATCGCCCTGCCATATAATACCCTGGGATACATTTTTCTGATGGCATCTGAAGGCGATTGTATTTTCTCCAGTATATTCAGCGCTTCGCGGTAATTATTGGTATTGGCAAGAAGTCCTGCGGCAATTTCTGCTGCTTCTTTCTGATAGGTTGAGTTCGGATATTCATCAAGAAATTTCCGGAATTCATTCAGCGCTATATCCTGGTAGCCTAATTCGTAGGAAAGTTTTGCGTAGTTGAATTTTGAAACCTCACGTTGGGAAAGATTTACATTATTTGTAGCGCCAAAAGAAAAGGCATTCCTTGCATTGGCTTTATCTCCAAGTTTAAGATAAGCATCTCCTAATATATACATGGCATTCTGGCTAAGCGAATCTTCACCCCCGCTAAGCTGCTTTAATCCTTCAACCGCTTTGGGTAAGTTGTTTGCCTTGTAGTAGCTATAGCTTAATTCATATAATGTTTCGCGACTGACTTTTTTTGATTTGTTTACATAAGATTCAAGATGCGGCAATGCTTTTGCATAATCTCCTTTTTCAAAAAGACCATGCCCAACCAGCTCTTCCATTGAAGCATCTTTTTTGTTCTGGGGTTTATTAAGCGATTCTTCTCCATAGCTTAATGCCTTATCTTTTTGTCCCTGCATGTAATATATATTGGCAACATACACCGGAACGATATTTCTGTAATAAGCGTCATTTTCTATTTTCTGAAATGCAGCCTGCGCTTCTTTATAATTCTTTTTAGAATAGGCGATCATGCCATAATAATAATTGGCATCCTTATAGTTAGGGTCGGAATTATTTTTAGCTATTGCTTCCAGCAGGGGAGCTGCTTTGTCATATTTATCCATGGAAAAATAAGCGTAACCCTGATGAAACTTCATATCAGCCACCTGCCGGTTGCTTAAATTACCAGTACCGGTTTGCTCGTAATATGCAAGCGCGTTACGCAGATCATTTTTTCTGAAATAATACTCTGCAAGGTAAAAACTCATTCTTTCTTTCAGCGAAGGATTATGATTTACCCGCATAAAGTTTATAGCAGCATCAGCGGCAACACTTTCGTTTTGCAGCAGGCGGCAGGCAATAGTATAAAAATGTATATCATCGTATACAATTCCGTTATTGCTTTTATCAGTAGAACGCATGGCCAGGCTGAGTTCCCTGAAAACCGGGTAAGCCAGGCTGAACTGTTCTTTCTGAAAATATTCTTTTGCTTGTTGGTATGCCGCATCCGGGTCGGTATGGATGGCACTTTGCTGTGCATTTGCTCCTGCAAAAAAAGATGCTAAAGCAATGCCGGTTAAAATAAAACGTTTTTGCATAATTGTGTAATGGGTTAACTGGCAAACGCAAATATCAAACCATGCGTTGCACGAAGTTCCTCTCTCTTTTGTTACAATTTTCTTAAAGTAAAAACCGCGCTAAGATACTACTAACAATTTTTTTGTGCAGATCAGTTTTATAATGGTGTGGATAAAAGGTTTGTATCGCCTATTTTTGCGGAAAATTAAATAATGAAACGGCTTTTATCTACAGGTTATACCGACTGGGCTTTTAACATTGCTTTATTTGTATTACGTGTTACTGCAGGACTGATGATGATACCGCATGGCTATGATAAGCTCATTCATTTTGCTGAGAAGAAAAATAATTTCATAAACTTTCTCGGTTTGGGAAGCACGGTATCGCTTTCGATGGTAATTTTCGCTGAGTTCTTTTGTTCTATTTTTGTAATGATTGGATTATTTACACGATTTACGGTGATGCCGCTTGTAATTGCAATGGCGGTTGCTTTATTTAAAGCGCATGGAAATGCTATTTTTACCCAGGGAGAAAAGGCTGCTTTGTTCCTCGCAATATTTCTCGGAATATTATTGGTAGGTCCCGGCAAAGCCAGCGTGGACGGGGTGATGGGAAAGTAGGAGAATTTGAAATTGGAGATTTGAAATTTGAGATGGGCGTATGAGTGGCAGGTTGTGTTTTAGATTTGTAGTTTATGATTTTGTAGCTTGTAATTGTTTGTAATTTGTAGCCTATACCACGATTTGTAGCTTGTAATTGTTTGTAATTTGTAGCCTATACCACGATATATCTATAATTCAAAATCCTGCTTGCTCTTCCCAATTTCAAATCTCCAATTACTTCATCTCATCCAACACCTTATACATCTTCTTCACCAGCGCGGTTGCTGATCCGTTATAATTATTAACCAGGAAAGAAAATATATACGTTTTACCGGAAGCGGAAGTGTGATATCCGGTAAAACCTTTTACGTTGGTGATGGTGCCGCTTTTCATTTTCATTCCATTATATAAAGGCAGTGATTCGTAAAAAGAAGAGAACCATGGTTGTTGTTTTGCATATTTCAATAACTGCACCTGCGCATGGGTGGTAGTTCTGTTTAAAGGAGAAAGCCCGGAGCCATCAAACATATTCAATTCTGTCGGGTTGATGCCTTTTTCTTTCCAGTAATCTTTTAAAACATCAAGCCCGTTATCTGTACTGCTATATCCTTTTTTGATCAGGCCTATTGTTTTGATCAGTGCTTCTGCATAAAGATTTACACTCTTCCGGTTCAACCAGAAAATAATAGAATCGAGTGGGGGAGAGGCTTCTGTATGAGCAGGAGTAATATTTGGGGGAAAAGCTGCAAATGAATTTTTGTTTGATGTAGCTGGCAATAAAATATTCAATCTGGTTAAAGTATCTTTTAATTCAAATACAAATTGCGCAGCACCGGAAGGTAAAGCCCCGGAAATAGAAAATCCTTTTTCATTAACCGGTATAGTTCCTTTAATAATGCCTTCATTGCTATTGACCGGAAAATAAATATAGGCATTGTCGCCGCTCCCCGTGCGTGCCGAAGTAACAAAAGATTGCAGTTTATATTGATAAAGCGCAGCAGGCACAGTGGTTGCAATGCTGACCGGGTCGCCGATTTTACTGCCTGATTTCAGGAGAATATCAAATTGGTTTTCGCGCCAGGTGAGTTTTTCCGGCCCCGCACCATAATAATTGCCTATATCCTGCCACATCCAGCCATCGGGGATATTTCCCGGCTCATAATTGCTGCTGTCAATATAAATATTTGTGATTTTTTTATGCTGCAATGCTGCTGCTATTCTCTGCAATACATTTACCGGTTTGGTATTTTCCCAGTGAAAGCTGCCTAAAGTTGGATCGCCTGAAGGAGCGATATAAAGATTTTCACTATCGATATAGAAAATTGTGGAATAGCTGAACGTTTTACCAAGCAATTCATAAGCGCTTATGCTGGTAATGGTTTTTTGGGTTGATGCCGGCGCTAAACCAATCCTGCTGTTCCTGTCGAATACAACTGCACCGGTTTTATCTTCAATAACATATAATGAGCTGATGGCATTGGCCAGCTGTGGATCCTTTTCAAATTGTGCAAAAGCCGCTTCTATTTTTTTTGAAACAATTTGGGCTGATATATCTGCAGGTGCATACACGATATATAATAAACATGCAATAACTGAAACCTTTAATCTCATTGCAAATAATATTTAGCAGCTGACCACAAACAATTAATTTTATTCTTTTATAAATGAAGGTAATAAACGAAGATTAAAATATTAAATGTAGCCAGCCATAGCTGATAACCAACCGCTAAT
This sequence comes from Agriterribacter sp., assembly GCA_047601125.1. GTDB lineage: Bacteria > Bacteroidota > Bacteroidia > Chitinophagales > Chitinophagaceae > Agriterribacter. The sequence continues at coordinate 1,313,288 of JASGJY010000001.1, forward strand.
GACTGCCCAAAATAAAACAATGGAAAAAATTTCATCATCAAACAACAACAGTATTCCCGCAATATATGCCTCAATCATAACCATAGGAGATGAATTATTGATAGGCCAGGTGGTAGATACCAACAGTGCATGGATAGCGCAGGAGCTGAATAAAGCAGGTATCTGGTTACGGAGAAGAATATCTGTGGGAGATAATAAAGAAGAAATTGTAAATGCGTTGAATACAGAAATGAAGGATGCAGCTATTATTTTAATAACAGGAGGACTGGGTCCCACAGCAGATGATATCACCAAACCCGTGCTGGCGGAATATTTTGCCGGCAAGCTGGTAGTAGACAAAGGCGCTTTGGAGAATGTACAGCAGATATTTACCAGGCTTAACCGCCCGATGATAGAGCGGAATATAAAGCAGGCAGAAGTGCCTGATGTATGCACTGTAATACCCAACAAAAGAGGCACAGCTCCCGGAATGTGGTTTGAAAAAGACGGCAGAATAATAGTGAGCATGCCCGGCGTGCCGCATGAAATGAAAGGCATGATGACGGATTATATAATTCCCAAACTACAAGCGCATTTTACATTCCCGTTTATTGATCACCGCACTTTGCTTACCGCGGGTATTGGCGAATCTTTCATAGCTGAAAAAATACAGGATTGGGAAAACGCGCTGCCTTTAAATTTCAAGCTTGCTTATTTACCCAACTATGGCATGGTGCGTTTACGCATTACCGGTAGCGACAGCAATAATGAAAGACTGCAACAGCAACTGAATGCATCTTTTAATGCATTAAAAATATACGTAAAGGAGTGGCTGGTAGTAGATGAAGATATACCCCTGGCTAAAGTTATAGGCAAACTTTTGAATGAAAAGAAAGCTACGGTTTCAACGGCAGAAAGTTGTACCGGCGGTTATATAGCGCACCTGATCACTTCTTTTGCCGGTTCGTCTGATTATTTTAAAGGCAGCGTTGTGAGTTATGCCAACGAGGTAAAAGAAAATGTGCTGCATGTGCAGCATGAAACATTGCTTACAGACGGCGCGGTAAGCGAAGCAACCGTGAGGCAAATGGTTGCCGGCGTGTTGGCTGCAATGCATACTGATTACGCAGTTGCAACGTCGGGCATTATGGGCCCTGGTGGCGGCACGGCTGATAAACCGGTTGGTACAGTTTGGATAGCTGCCGGCAGCCGCAGTCATATAATAGCTGAAAAATTCCATTTTCGTTATGACAGGGAAAGGAATATTGAAATGGCGGCGATATATGCGTTGAATATGTTGAGGAAGTGTATTTTAGAAGCATAAACCGGTGGAATTTTATGAGTGAAAAAATCGCAGTGCTTGTAGGAGGATCTGACCTGTTTTCAGGTATGCGGGGAATATCAAAAGGCACAAAGCATATTTATAAAGCAATACATGAAAGCTTTGATGAAGTAGTTATTATTAATTACAACTACTTTCTTGATTTTGGGAGTTCGTTAAAGAAGTTGTTTAACTACTTATCCTCTAAAAGCAATACCCCATATGTTATACTGTATGGTTACAGTAAAGGAGGAGATGTAGTACTGCAATTGTCGAGACTGCTGCAGTCTGCACTGAATATTAACCTGTTGATTACTACAGATGTTGCTAACGGACCCTGGTCGCATAAGATTGACCGTACAATTCCACACAACGTCAAAAAGAATATCAATGTTTATCAAAGCATTCCTAATTTCCCGTTACGCTCATATGGAATGCAAACTGTTGCAGTTTCTGCTGATACTATAATTGAAAACATTGATTTAACCAGGCAAAATATACAGGGGATTGCTGTAACACATAGTACCATTGAGAACCTGATGGTGGATAAAGTTATTACCTGGATAAAAACTAATGTCGAATAAATACGATGCTATATTATTTGTCTATTGCTCCTTTATAACTACCACATCAACAATAAAACGCATCCAAACAAAGCGCTTAATATTCATCACACTTTTAGATTTTCAACCTCCCCCTCTCGCTATATTATCAACCTGATTTGAATTTGGGCTCTCCTCTCCGCCGTGCGGAGAGGAGCCGGGGGTGAGGAAACTACCCACTCACCACCTCCTTCAATATATCCATCGAATACAACCTCGCTCCTTCATCGTAAATATTGGTTGTGGTCATAAGCTCATCAATTTGTGTTTCTTCAACAAATGCATGCAGCTCTTCTTTTACTTTTTCTTTACCTCCTATAAATGTGCAGGCCAACATTTGTGAGAGCGCAGCTTTTATTTCCTCGTTCCAGTAAGGCTCCATTGATGCTACCGGTGGTTGCATGGGCCTGCGCATATTGGTAACAATGCCTGTAAACATCCTGAAAAGACTGGTAGCGAGAAAATGTGCCTGCTTATCTGTATCTGCTGCAATAACATTTACGCAGGCTAATATATAAGGTTGTTGTAATTGAGCCGAAGGCTTAAAATGGCTCCTGTAAATATTTATGGCTGTTCTGAATTGCGCCGGTGCAAAATGCGCGGCAAAAGCATAAGGCAATCCCATATCAGCAGCAAGGTATGCGCTGTCGGTGCTGGATCCTAAAACCCAGATAGGAATATCCGAGCCTTCCCCCGGAAAAGCGCGTACGTGTGACTGTTGGTTTTCTTTACTGAAATAGGTTTGCAACTGGCGGATCTCTGCCGGGAAATTGTATACCGCGTCATTGCTTCTTCTCAATGCCATTGCAGTAAGCTGGTCTGTGCCGGGCGCTCTCCCAAGTCCAAGGTCAATCCTTCCGGGATACAAGCTCTCAAGCGTGCCAAACTGTTCGGCAATAGCAAGCGGCGAATGATTAGGCAGCATAATACCGCCAGAGCCAACACGTATATGATTTGTTTTGCCTGCCACATGCCCGATCAGGACTGATGTGGCTGAACTGGCAATATTTTCCATATTATGATGTTCTGCCAGCCAAACCCGTTTAAAACCCAGTTTTTCCGCATGCCGGGCCGCTTCCACTGTTCTTTGTACGGCTGAATTTGCATTTCCCCCTTCAATAACTATTGCAAGGTCAAGTATAGATAATTGTAACTGCTTCATTTGGTTTAATCTTTGCAAGCAGTCGTTATGGATTGTTTTGTAAAATGATCTGCAAAGCTACAATAATACCAGATTGAAATATGCCCGTATAGCGGACGGGTGTAATTCGAATTTTCGTGTATATGGCTATATTGTACAGATGCCTCGTGCCCCGGCATGACAGCAGAAGAATGTATATTGGACAATTGTACCAATATTCAACAATAGCACTCACGCCCAACACAGCAATAAGGTTTGTCATGCCGGGGCACGAGGCATCTGCCATAGCTGTCATACCTACATACGAAAATTTGAATGCACCCTGGCGGCCGGAATAATTTTTTTAAAAGCAAACCAATATATTTGAGGAATACAAGGCCTTGGCAACAGGAATTTTGACTAAAGTTATTTTAATGAAATCCCAGGAAGATATCAGCGCACAAAAACATTTTTTATCCGGCGGCGGTGAGATGGGAAAACTCATCCGTGAAAAAAAATGGGAAGAAACTCCTGTGGGCAATCCGCAACAATGGCCGCAAAGTTTGCGCACAACGTTGAATATTTTACTCAACTCCAAATTTCCCATGTTTTTATGGTGGGGTAAGGAGTTAATTTGTTTTTATAATGATGCATACCGTCCCAGCCTTGGGATAAATGGCAAACATCCCGGAATTCTGGGTAAACCGGCTAAAGAAGCATGGGCGGAAATATGGCATATCATTAAACCGCTTATTGACCAGGTATTAAACAAAGGAGAAGCTACCTGGAGTGAAAACCAATTGATTCCTATATATAGAAATGGTAAGATAGAAGATGTATACTGGACTTTCAGCTACAGCCCGGTATATGATGAAATTGCTGCAAACCCTGCGGGTGTTTTGGTTACCTGTAGTGAAACAACAAAAGAAGTACAAGCATTCCGCCAGATTAATGAGAGCCGGAATGAGTTAGCTTTTGCTATCGATGCTGCCGATTTGGGAACATGGGATCTGAATCCCGTAACGGGAAAATTAGTATGCAATGATCTCTTAAAGGAGTGGGCCGGATTTCCATCCAATAATGAAATTGATCTTGACTTCGCATTAAAAAGAATAATTGAAGAAGACAGGGAGCGTGTGATCAATTCCATTCAGCAGGCACTGAATGGTGTTTCGGGCGGAAATTTTGAAACAGAATATGCTATAATTGAGCCTCAGTCTGGTATTTTAAGGCATCTGCTTGCAAAAGGAAGAGCTTTTTTTGATGATAAAGGAATGGCGTACAGGTTTAGTGGAATAATACAGGATATAACAGATAAAGTAGTTGCTACCAGGAAGCTGGAAGAGATAGGAAGAGATTTTAGGGAGATGGCTGATTCGCTGCCTGCACTGGTATGGACAACAGACAAGGATGGCAAACAAACTTTTGCTTCTAAACGGTGGAAGGCATTTACAGGGCTTGATCCCTATGATGAAAAGACCTTTACCAGGATGGTACATCCGGAAGATATCAATTATGTTCTTGAAATATGGAATGCATCGCTCAAAACGGGTGATATATATAAAACGGAAGTAAGGCTTAAAAATAAAACCGGGGAATATGAATGGTTTTTTGCGAATGGTTTGCCGACGCGAAATGAGAAAGGGCAGATAGAAAAATGGATAGGTACATTTACTAATATACATGAACAAAAGAAATCTGAAACAGCGCTCTTGCGTTTGTTTCATGAAGTAGGTGACAGGGAAAAGAAGTTCCGTAATACTGTAAAACAGGCGCCGGTTGGCATAACCATATTACGTGGCGAAAATTTTACTGTAGAACTTGCCAATGACAAATACCTGGAACTGATAGACAGGAAAGAAGCTGATTTTATTGATAAACCATTATTTGATTCCCTGCCTGAAGTTAAAGAGTCGGTAGGTGGATTGCTGGCGCAGGTATTAAAAACAGGAGTTCCCTATTATGGTTATGAATTCCCCGTAACAATTAACCGTTACGGCAAGTCAGAACTGATGTATTTTAACTTTGTTTATCAACCATTGCGCGAGGAAAATGATACTATTACCGGGATTATCGTTATTGCTACAGATGTTACTTCTTCTGTAAACGCCCGGCATGCGCTTGCTGAAAGCGAAAAACAGTTCAGGAATTTTATTATGCAATCTCCTATACCCATGACGATATTCCGGGGTGAAGATTTTGTGATAGAAATGGCGAATAAAGTAATGTATGAGAAAATATGGAGACGCAAAGAAGAAGATGTTATCGGAAAGAAGATAACAGATGCTTTTCCTGAATTAGTTGAACAGAAATACCCTGAGCTGCTGAAAAAAGTGTTTACCTCCGGTAAGCCGCACCAGGAAGTTGAATCTGTTGCGTATATAATGGGCAATGATGGTATGAGCAAATTTTATCTTGATTTTGAATATGCTCCCTTATTCGAAACAAACGGGCGCGTTTCAGCAATAATGATAACTGTAAATGATGTAACGGAAAAAGTGGAAGCAAGGAAAAAAGTAGAAGATGCTGAAGAAAGATTACGCATTGCACTGGAGTCAGCGGAGCTGGCGACCTGGGATCTGGATCTAAAAACCAGGCATCTTATTTACTCACCGCGGCTTAAGGAAATATTCGGGCTCGAACCATCATCGGAAATTACCCATCAGCAACTGCGATCACAGGTTCATCCAAAAGATCTGAAAGAAGTAGTAGAAAAAGCTTTTGAGCAGGCGATGATAACGGGTATCTATACTTATGAGGCCCGGATCATCAGGGGAGATGGTATTTTACGGTGGATACGGCTGCAGGGAAAAGTCTTTTATGAAGAAGGGGTGCCTTCTAAAATTATCGGTATTCTCCGCGATATAACCGAAGATAAATTTTATGAGCAGGAATTAGAAGAACGGGAGCAAAAATTCAGGCTGCTTGCAGATTCAATGCCTCAATTGATATGGACAAGTGATGAAAAAGGAAGTATCAATTATTATAACAGCGCCGTGTATGATTATAGTGGGTTAAGTTTTCAGGATCTTCACGGAGACGGTTTGTTAAAGATAGTTCACTCCGATGAACAACAGGAAAATTCAAGACTGTGGCAACATTCGGTTTCAACGGGTGAGGATTTTATTTTTGAACACCGGTTCAGAAGGTTCGACGGGGAATACAGGTGGCAGCTCAGCAGGGCTATTCCGCAGCGTGATGCTGATGGTGTGATACAAATGTGGGTAGGTACCAGTACTGATATACACGATATAAAAGAAATAGACCAGCAAAAAGATTATTTCATCAGTATGGCAAGCCATGAATTAAAAACACCGGTTACTTCGCTGAAAGGATACACGCAGCTACTACAGTCAAAGTATGAAAACAGCGGAGATAATTTCCTTATTACGTCATTAAATGTTATTGATAAACAAACCGTCCGGTTAAATAAACTTATTTCTGAACTGCTTGACCTGTCGAAAATAAAACTTGGAAACCTTGTTTTTGAAGAAGAGGATTTTGATCTGAATAAATTCCTCTCAGAAACAATGGAAGAAAAAAGAATGATAAACCCTGGGTTTGTGATAAATTATGACTATAAGCAACCGGCATTCATTTATGCGGATAAAGACAGGGTAAGACAGGTGATAGCCAATCTTATTAATAACGCGGTTAAATATTCTCCGTCTTCAAATATTATAGATGTAAAGAGTGAAATTACAGACAATGAGGTAATAGTTACGATTAAAGACAATGGTATAGGTATCTCAAAAAAAGACCAGGCTAAAATATTTGAAAGGTTTTACAGGGTGCCAAATAAAAACACAAAAACTTATCCCGGATTTGGTATAGGATTATATATAGCTTCTGAAATTATAAAACGCAGTCGCGGTACAATCGGGGTAACAAGTGAGCCGGGAAAGGGGTCAACTTTTCATTTTTCGCTTCCATTAAAAGTAAAGTCCGCTTAAGTGTGGCGGAATCTGGTGTGGTTACAGGTTACAAGTTTCACGTTTCTTGCAGGTCTTTTCTGGAAAGTGCTGGTTATTTTTGGGGCGGCTACCTGCCTGGCTATATTTTATAGTCGATGCGGTAGTGATATTGCCTGGCTTTGCACTGTAGCACCGCTTCCTCGCCATTGCATGGAGAAGGAGAAGGAGGGTGAGGGTTTTATTGTACAATACCGCTCCCTTCCAAAGGAGAAAGTTGGAGGGACATACTTTATAAAGTAAATTTATACCGGTATGTAACAATACTTGTATTTTCACGACTTATTGCCTGCACTTTTCCAAATAATTTTAAACGCTGCAATTATGAGCTCAAACAGAAGAAGCTGGCTGAAACAAATTGGTTTAGGCGTAGCCGGCTTAACCGTTTCCAGACTGGAAATCATTGCCGCTCCCTCCCTATTAATGAGCAATGAATTTATTGATGATAAGCCTATCCGTTTATCTTCCAATGAAAACCCTTATGGTCCATCACCAATGGCACGTAAGGCAATGGCTGATCATTTGATGGAAAGCAACAGGTATGGTGGCGTCCGCACGAATGAATTGGTGTCGGCAATTGCACAAAAATATAACCTTACCGGTGAAAATGTTTTGATGGGCGCAGGCTCAACTGAAATACTTGATATCGTTGCACGCTATTCTGCATTTAAGGGTGGCAGCTTTGTTATACCTATGCCAACATTTGCTTTTTGGGCTAATATGATTGAGAAAACCGGTTTTAAAAAAATAACAGTTCCGCTAACTACAGATAAAAAAATTGATTTGCCCGCAATGATGGCTGCTATACAGGATGATACTAAACTGGTGTATATATGCAATCCCAATAATCCTACAGGTACAATGTTAGAAAGAGATAAACTGGTTGAATTTGTAAAAAAAGTTTCAGAAAAAACATTGGTGCTGGTAGATGAGGCTTATATAGATTTTACGGAACAACCATCTTTATGCAGCCTGTTATCAGAATACAGGAACATTATCATTGCAAAAACATTTTCCAAAATTTACGGTATGGCCGGAGCAAGAGTTGGATACGCGCTTGCGCATAAGGATACTATAGACGATGTAAGCCAGGTTACTACCTGGGTAAACGGCAGTTGTAGTGTACCGTCAGTTGCGGCGGCTATTGCATCTTTAAAAGATGAAAAATTTGTAAAGGAAACTTACGCTAAAATTCATGAGGTAAGAAAATATACTATAGCAGAAATGGAGAAACTGAATATCAGGTGTATTCCCTCCAATACCAACTTCATTTATTTTACATTGGCCGATTATAAAAAAGATTACTTTGATTTGCTGAAGCGCAACAATATCCTGGGAACAGGTATATATGAAGAAGAAGGCAAGTGGTCAAGGATTACTGTAGGTACTAAAGAAGAAATGCAGCAGTATATAAAGATACTATCCTGATATCTCAGATATATTCCAATTTTCGCATGCAGGTATAACAGCTATGGCAGATGTCTCGTGCCCCGGCATGACAGGCGGAAGAATATATATTGAACAATAGTACCAGTGTTCAACAATAGTACTGACGCTCAACATAGCTCTACGGCTTGTCATGCCGGGGCACGAGGCGTCTGCACTATATTGCCATTTTTCCCTTACTATAAAGGTTCGGAACCTTACACAATCAATCTCCGTGTTTCCCGGTAAAAGTAACGCCACCCGGTAAACGTTATTTAATTATTTCGGAGGGGCATCTGGTCTGTAGCAAAATTGCAACTCGTTTTTCGTTCCGTAGGGGCGATTGGTGTACTCATGTCATTTTTATATTTTCCTGAATCAGTTTTTGGTATTCAATAATACAATGTCCTCACCCGGTTGCTGCAGTATAAAAATTGAATTTCGTCACAGTATATTCTCGTTCATCACATTTTTTAATTTCATTTATGGAAAATAGTATTGGTTTGCATCATACACGATATGATGCAGAACAGATATTTTTTAACGTAATATTATCACCATAAATATTTATTTGGGTAGTATTTATTACACTTTTACACCTTCAACCAATGCTTTAACCACAAATGCTCAAACCAATAACCTGCTTATTGCTTGCCATATGCTGTATGCAATGCATTAAAGCGCAAGACGCATCTATAACCGGCACCGTTACCGATACCACTAACAACAAAAAACTCCAGTATGCTGTTGTTGCCGTAATCAACAAATCCGATTCTACCTTTCTTAAATTTACCCGTACAGATAAATCAGGGAATTTTAATTTACATAATTTACCTGAAGGAAAATTTCTGCTGATGATATCTTACCCTTCTTTTGCGGATTATGTGGATGACATTCAACTGGAAGCAGGTAAGCCGCTTGCTGTTGGAAATATAAATCTCATCAATAAAGCCACCTTGCTTAAAGAAATTGTGATAAGGCAGAATAATGCCATGAGAATTAAAGGAGATACTACAGAATTTACAGCAGATAGTTTTAATGTTCGCCCTAATGCTACTGCCGAAGATTTGCTTAAAGTGTTGCCGGGTATACAGGTTGATAAAAACGGAAAGATAGTAGCGCAGGGACAGGAAGTGCAGAAAGTGCTGGTTGATGGAGAAGAGTTTTTCAGTGATGACCCTACCGTTGCTACACGTAATATAAGGGCAGATGCCGTTGACAAAGTACAGGTGTTTGATAAAAAAAGCGACCAGGCAGCATTTACAGGCATTGATGATGGAGAGAAAACAAAAACCATCAACCTCAAATTAAAAGAAGATAAGAAAAATGGCTATTTCGGAAAAGTGAGCGCCGGCGGAGGCTTAAAAGATAAGTATAACAATGAAGCGATGATCAATTTCTTTAAAGGAAAAAGGAAGATTGCAGTGTTTGGTACAATGTCGAACACCGGGCAGACTGGTTTGAACTGGGAAGATAACAGAAAATATGGTGGTGAAGATGATGATATAGAGTTTGATGAGAACAGTGGCTTTTTCTATTCCTTTGGCAACAGCAATGATTTTTATTTTAATGGCAACGGGTTACCGCAGGCATGGACCGGCGGCGCTCATTTTTCTAACAAATGGAATGAAGACAAGAATAATTTTAATGTAAGCTACCTGTATAAAAAGCTTAATATAAACGGTATTGACCAAACCAAAACACAGTATATTCTTCCTGATACATTATATTACATGAACCAGAGGAATAATAATTTTTCACAACGCCTGCGCAATACATTAAGCGGAAAATATGAAATACAACTCGATTCATCATCCTCTTTAAAATTTACCTTTAATGGTTACAAGGGGAAGGCCGAGAATAACAGCAATTTTTATTCAGAAGCATTAAACGATAAATCACAACCTGTAAACCAAAGCCATCGTAATACATCTTCGGAGTCAGATGAAGCATCATTCAACAGCAGTATATTATGGCGGAAGAAATTTAAAAAAGTAGGAAGAACCATTTCGGCTCGTGTTGAACAAAAATTCAACGATAATGATTCAGAAGGATATCTTGATGCCGTTAATGATTATTATAATACTAATGGAGATATTTACCAGGTTGATACCATCAATCAAAGAAAATATAACCACAGCAAGTTGTTCACATTAAACGCCAAAGTAACCTATACCGAACCTTTGGGAAAGAATAATTTCCTGGAAGTAAATTACGGCTACTCAAACACAACCAGCAGCGCAGACAGAACAACGTACAACTATGACGATGGTAAATATGATAAATTAGACAGTTTGCTTACCAATGATTATGATTTTCTTATCAACACAAATGCCGGAGGCGTAGCATACCGTATAGCCAAGAAAAAATATAATTTTTCTTTTGGAGGCGATGTGGTTAACCAGGCTTACCGCCAGATTGATAACCGTAAAGATTCTACCGTTCGCTATAATCGGGTCAATCTTTTTCCGAAAGTAAATTTCAGGTATAATTTTAAACCGCAAACAATGCTGTCTTTAAGTTATAACGGAAGCACACAGCAGCCAACTATTCAGCAGATTCAGCCGGTTCCTGAAAATAATGATCCGCTGAATGTTTTCATTGGTAATCCTGATATTTCTCCCGCATTTAACCACCGGTTCTTTATGTTCTTTAATGACTACAAAGTGCTTAAAGAAAGAGGTATGTATGTAAACGCGAGCTTTAATCTTACCGATAATACTATTACAAACAGCAATACTGTTGATAAACAGGGGCGCAGGGTGTATCAATCCGTAAATGCAGGCACTACTTATAATTACTGGTCGTATATGGGGTATAATATGAAAATTGCCCCCATTAAAACAAGAGTCGGGCTTAATTTCCAGGCTAATGGCAGCAGGTTTATCAATTTTGTAAATGAAGTGCAGAACATTACCAATAACACTAATTACGGTTTAGGCTTAAATACATATTATTCTATTGAAAATAAACTGGGCATAAGCTTAAGAGGAAATGTAAATTATAATACTTCTGTTTCTTCTATAAGAGAAGATGTGAAAACCCGGTACTGGACGCAATCATATAATGCAGATATTTATATCGCATTGCCTTATAAGTTCGATTTTAATACTGACGCGGATTTTAATGTGCGGCAGGCAACCAGTGTGTTTGATCAAAACCGGAATGTATTACAATGGAATGCATCAATAAGTAAAAGATTGTTTAAAGAAACATGTGCTTTGAAATTTTCTATCAATGATATTCTTAATCAGAATATAGGTTTCAGAAGAGATATTCAAAGCAATTTCGTGAGCGAAAATACCTACACAACATTGCGCAGATTCTGGATGCTGAGCTTTACCTGGAACTTTACAAAGAATAACGCTGAAGTGAAAAAACCATAAATCGACAGTTATGAAAAGTATTTGCCTTATAATATGTGTATGCATCGGCTCTGTCCAATTTGCCGGTGCTCAATTTATTCTTAAAGGAAAAATTGAGTTTGAAAAAACAGTTAATCAGCATAAGCAATTAATGTCGTCTGTTGATGAAGAAGATATGGACTGGATAAACACGATGAAAAAGCAGATCCCGGAAAATAAGCATACTTATTTTAATCTGCTTTTTTCTGATGGTAAAGCAAGATATGAACCCGGACGTGAAAGCAACGATAAACCTACTCCGTTCGGAGAACCACCGGCAAATGATAATATCATCTATTCGGACTTTAATGCTGCACATACTACTGCTGCCAAGCAGGTATTTGACGAATCATTTTTAATTCAGGACAGCCTGAAAAAATACAAGTGGCGTATTACAAATGACACCAGGAAAATAGCTGGTTTTGAATGCCGCAGGGCTACCACAGTGATCATGGATTCTGTTTTTGTTGTTGCTTTTTACACAGATGAAATTGTAGCGCCGGGTGGTCCTGAATCTTTTAACGGATTGCCGGGTATGATATTGGGCGTGGTTATTCCCCGCTTATACACCAGTTGGTATGCTACAAAAGTTGAGTTAGCTGAAATAAAAGAAACGGCCATTGCCCCTCCTAAAAAAGGTAAAACCACTGATTATAAAGGCATGGAAAAAACGGTGCAGAGCAGCCTGAAACGCTGGGGTAAATGGGGCGCAAGGTATATCTGGCAGATCATGATTTGATAATGCACAATATTCGTTTAATTGTTTGATGTAATATTGCGGGCATGAAAGCATTGGTATGTTTAAAGCCCGGTGAATTTGAGTATACACAAATTGAAGTGCCACAATTAAAGCCCGGATACAGCATTATTAAAATTAAGCGTATTGGCATTTGTGGTACTGACCTGCACGCTTATCGGGGTACGCAACCTTACTTCAATTATCCCAGAATTCTGGGACATGAACTTGCCGCGGAATTTGTTATATCAGATGATGATACTGGCTTTTCCCCCGGAGAACCACTCACTTTTATTCCCTACCTGAGTTGTAAAAAATGTATTGCATGCAGGAATGGTAAAACAAATTGCTGTTCTTCAATACAGGTTATTGGTGTGCACACAGATGGTGGAATGACAGATCTCATATCAATACCTAATGACCTGCTTTTAAAAAGCAATGGGCTGGGTTATGATGAGCTTGCGCTTGTAGAACCACTGGCCATTGGCGCACATGCTGTAAGGCTTGCTGATATAAAACCGGGAGAATTTGTATTGATATCAGGCGCCGGACCTATTGGTTTGGGCACTATAGCGTTTGCAAAAATTGCAGGCGCTAATGTTATTGTTACTGATATGAATGAAGGCAGACTAAAATTTTGCCGTGAACAATTGAATGTTGAGCATACCATTAATGCGTCAACCGAAAATGTAACGCAGCGTTTACAGAATATTACTTCAGGCGACATGCCAACGGTTATTTTTGATGCCACCGGCAGCCAGGCTGCCATTAATAACGCATTGCAATATCTTGCACACGGCGGCATGTATATATTGATCGGATTACAAAAAAATGAGCTTATTTTCAGTCATCCGGAATTTCATAAAAGAGAGTCTACATTAATGAGCAGCCGCAATGCTACAAAGCAGGATTTTGAATTTGTGATCCAATGCATCAGCAACAAAGCAATTGATCCGCTTGCATTTATTACGCACAGGGTAAAATTCGGAGAAGTAAAAGCTGTATTTGAACAATGGCTTGATCCGGCATCAGGAATAATAAAAGCTATTGTTGAAAATGATTAAGATCATTTAAACCTACCAGGCGGCAAAATAGCTTTTTTGACCACATAAAGCATGTATTACTTCGTTAGTTGCAGTAAAGCATCGTTATTAAGAATAGCGATACGTTTGCCATCCGTTTTTATATAACCTGACTCTGTAAATTCTGTAAGCAGCTTATATACTGTTTCATATGCAGCGCCGGTATATGCAGCAATATCCTGCCGGCTTATCGCAAAACGCATATATCCATCCTCATCTTTTCCGAATTTATCTTTTATTACCAATAGAGCCCTGGCAACCCTTCCTTTAACCTGCATATGCGCCAGATTCCGCATTCTTTGTTCCGACAACAGCAGCTCGTCGGCAAAAAACATCATGAAATCATACATGAAGCCGGTATTTACGGTAAGGGTTACCCGAAAAAAATCAAGCATTAAAAAAAGTATTGTGGCATCTGATAACGCGGTTGCAGTAATAGGGTAGGTGGTTGAATGTGTAGAGAGTCCCCTGTGCCCTAAAATATCATCTTCCGCAGCAAATCGTACAATCAGTTCTTTATCATCTGTCCAGTGCTTATGCACTTTCACTACTCCGTTCAGCATAAAAAAAACACCTTCCACAGTATCACCTTCTTTAAAAAGCGTTTCTCCTTTTTTATAATGTATGATCCTGCGGTTGGTATCAAGCGCCGGCCACCATTCTTTTAAACATTTTCTGTAAATAAAAGATTGCGTGGCGTCATAATGTCCTTTCTCAGTTTTCATTGAGATAAAGATAAAGACTAGGAAACAATTTTGGGTAAAAGGGAGCTGATAAGCAGGGATTTCGCTTTTAAAAAATCTTTTAATCTCAAAAGGCAAATACATGTTATGTTAAGAGATAAAAGAAGGCTTATGACGAAATTGAGCTTGGTTGCAATGCAAATAGGTTGAATAGTAATACACTTTAATATAGTAGTGATGATAAATTGCAAACCGGCAGCCGTATTTCGAATCCGCCCTTGTGAAGAGTGAATTAAAAGTATGTTGCGGCGGATGAGAAATACGTTGGGCTGTAGTACAAATGTTGATCATTAGCACCCAAGCCCGGCAGATATTTCACTCGCGTAAAAAAGATGATAGTACAATCCTGCTCGTTCAATATGACGCAAACTGATAGCCATTGCGTCCCCCGGGCATGAAAATTGAATTAAAGGTATGTTGTGGCGGATGAAGCGATCTATTATAGTTTCTGTAATTTGAGTTACTTCTTTGAAGAATAATACTATAGCCTTTGTGTTTTCCTAAAAGCGAACAGATAATGCTGAGTGTTGTTGTACATATTGCTTTACAGCAAGCGTATGCAAATTTACCACATTACCAATAATAATAATAGCGGGATTTTCCAGTTCCGCGTGCTGTGCCCTGAAATAAATATCTTTTACCTTACCGGTTACCATTTTTTCATTCGGTAATGTACCATTCTGAATAATTGCAGCGGCGGTATCCGCTTTGCCGTATTGGGCAAATATTTCTGTAATGGTTTCGAGCTTGCTCATGGCCATCAATATAATTACCGTAGCAGATGATTGGGCAGCCAGGTAAATATCTTTAGAAATATCGCCTGTTTGGGTAGTGCCGGTTACAACCCAAAAGCTTTCATTAATTCCCCTGCAGGTTACCGGTATCATTTTAGAAGCAGGAACAGCGATAGCGCTGGTAATTCCCGGAACAATGGCTACATCCATACCGGCCTCAGTAGCGGCAATAATTTCTTCATGCGCTCTTCCAAACACAAAAGGATCTCCTCCTTTTAAGCGTACTATATTATGATGGCGCTTTCCAAAATCAATAATAAGATGATTGATTTCTGATTGACTCAGTGCATGGCAACCAAATCTTTTGCCCACAAATTGTTTTACAGCAGCCTTAGTTGCATATTGAAGCAGCGCCTCATTTGCCAAAGCATCATATAAAACCACATCTGCTTCCTGCAATACTTTTATGGCTTTTAATGTTATTAAATCCGGGTCTCCAGGTCCTGCGCCAACTAAAATCAGGTTTGACATTTTAATATTATTAATATATATATGTAATATTTTTTCAGTAAAATTATAAAATTTAAAGTTAAATACTGTTATATTTACAATATATTTTTATTTTATAATTCATTAATTGATCATTTATGATTAATAATTTGACTGATTAATGAACAAAAAATTAATATATTATTATTTATAATTTGATTGCTTGCCATTTTTCCTGACACTTAAAATCATAATATGAAAGTAGTTGTTGTTGGAAATGGCATGGTAGGTTATAAGTTTTGTGAAAAACTAATAGCAAAGAAATTACCTGGTCTTGAAATTATTGTTTTTGGAGAAGAGCAATACCCGGCCTACGACAGGGTACACCTCAGCGATTTTTTTAGTGGTAAAACTGTTGATGACTTAACGCTTGCCCCGGCTTCGTGGTACAAGCAAAATGGAATTCAGCTTCATCTGGGCGATCCTGTGCAATATATCAGGAATTCCATAAAACTACTGCAAACTTTTAAGGGTTATGTCTTGCATTATGATATTCTGGTGATGGCTACAGGCTCATCGCCTTTTATCCCCCGTATAGATGGTATTGAAAAAGATGGCGTATTCCTGTATCGTACTGTTGAAGATCTGCATCTCATTAAATCTTACGCAAAAAAAGCAAAACGCGGCGCGGTGATAGGTGGTGGATTGCTTGGACTGGAAGCCGCCAAAGCATTGCTTGATCTCGGTATTGAAAATCCAGATGTAATTGAGTTTGCGCCACGGCTGATGCCCAGGCAACTCGATGAAGCTGGCGCGGAAATGCTGGCTGCTACATTAACCAATATCGGTTTGAATATTCATACCAATAAAAATACTGCTAAAATATCCGGTGATGAATATATAACAGGCATGCAATTCACCGATGGAACATCTTTGCAAACTGATATACTCGTGGTTTCTGCAGGTATTAAACCCCGTGGCGAACTGGCCGCTGAATGTGGTTTGGAAACAGGAATGAATGGTGGTATTGTGGTAAATGATTTTATGCAAACCAGCGATGAGTTTATTTATGCCATAGGCGAATGTGCTTTATATAATGAAATGATTTATGGGTTGATAGCGCCGGGTTATGAAATGGCGGAAGTAGCAGTAAATGAAATCTGTCGCATGCATTCAAACGCTGCTGTAAAAACAAAATCATTTACCGGCTTTGATATGAGCACAAAATTAAAACTTGTGGGCACAGATGTGGCAAGCTTTGGCGATCCCTTTGCCAATGGTGATAATGTGCGCAATATCATTTTAAGAGATACTGCTAAAGGTATTTACAAAAGAATGAATGTATCTGCCGATGGTAAATACCTGCTCGGCGGTGTTTTGGTGGGAGATGCGGCACAATACAATATTTTATTACAAACCTGCAAAAACAAGCTCATCCTTCCACCCGATCCTGAAGATCTGATCTTGCCCACCCGTGAGCGTAAAAAAGAAGAAGGCGCAGGTATAGTAGCACTGCCTGATGATGCATTGATATGCAGTTGCGAAAGTGTTGATAAGGCGGCTATTTGTAAAGCTGTAAGTGAACAGGGTTACGAAACTGTGGACGCTATAAAAAAATGTACAAAGGCTGGTACAGGTTGTGGTGGTTGTTTGCCAATGGTTAAAGACCTGATGGTATATACCATGAAGCAGCAGGGTAAATACATCAGGAATGTATTATGCGAACATTTTGGCTACAGCCGCCAGGAATTGTTTGACCTGGTGAAGCTGCATGAATTAAAAACATATGATGATGTGCTTGATCAATTAGGTAAAGGCGACGGATGCGAGGTGTGCAAGCCTGCCATCTCATCAATACTGGCAAGTTTGTGGAACGAGATGGTGCTTAAAAAAGGCAATGATACTTCACAGGATAGCAATGATCGTTTTCTTGCCAATATTCAGAGAGGTGGTACATACTCCGTTGTGCCCCGTATACCGGGTGGAGAAATTACACCTGAAAAGCTGATCGTTATCGGGCAGGTGGCGCAGAAATATGGCTTGTATACCAAAATAACCGGGGGACAGCGTATTGATTTGTTTGGCGCGCATGTAAGTGATCTGCCCTTAATATGGAGTGAATTGATTGCGGCGGGTTTTGAAAGCGGTCATGCCTATGGTAAGGCGTTGCGTACGGTTAAAAGTTGTGTAGGCAGCACCTGGTGCAGGTTTGGATTGCAGGATAGTGTAAGCTTTGCTATACAGGTAGAAGAAAGGTATCGCGGATTGCGGGCGCCGCATAAAATCAAATCTGCTGTGTCTGGTTGCATAAGAGAATGTGCTGAAGCGCAGAGTAAAGACTTTGGTATTATCGCTACAGAAAAAGGATGGAACTTATATGTATGTGGAAACGGGGGAAGTAAACCACAGCATGCATTGCTGCTGGCAACAGATGTTGACAGTGAAACTTGTATTAAATATATTGACCGGTTTCTTATGTTTTATATACGCACTGCAGATCCGCTTACCCGCACCGCTGCCTGGCTTAATAAAATGGAAGGTGGCATTAATTACCTGCGTAATGTGGTGGTAAATGACAGTCTTGGAATGGCCGGGCAATGGGAACAGGAAATGCAGGGACTGGTAGATGCTTATGAGTGTGAATGGAAAGTAGCCATAGAAACACCTGAAATAAGAAAACGGTTTAATCACTTTATAAATGCCCCGGGAGAAAAAGATCCTACTGTAAAATTTGATATTTTAAGGGATCAGAAAAAAGCTGCCAACTGGAAGTAAGCAGCTATACGATTGCCTGCCATTTTTTACAATTACAATTCTGCAAGTATGATAAAACAAAATGACACTGCTGTACAAAATGCTCATTGGTTTGCCGCCTGCCGTGTAGAAGATGTGGTGGAAAATGGAGGCGTATGTATAAAATATGGAGATGAGCAAATTGCGCTTTTCTATTTTACACGCCGTAGTGAATGGTATGCTACACAAAATGAGTGCCCGCATAAAAAACAAATGGCGCTGAGCCGCGGCATGATAGGCACAAAAAATGATGAGCCTAAAGTTGCCTGTCCTTTTCATAAAAAAACTTTTTCATTAACAACGGGTGAATGCCTGAGCGGAGATGAATGCAGCATAAAAACATATCCCGTAAAAGTTGAGAACGGGAATGTGTATATCTGCGTTGATGCATTACCAGTAGTTTAATATCATTTCATTACTTCTCTTTATTTCAATAACCAACACTTAAAATCAACTGTATGGACTATGTAACTCCAAAAGAAGTAGCAGGCAATATGCTCAATGCTGCTGTAACAAAAGCTTCATTAGGTATAAAAGATCTTTTAATACGCGGAATGCTTTCCGGCGCCTTGCTTGCCATTTCTGTAACACTGGCATATGCGGCAGTTACGCAAACCAAAGTTGCATTAACCGGCGCAATTGTTTTTCCTGTCGGGTTTGTTATCATTGTTATTCTGGGGTTGGAACTGGTAACAGGAAGTTTTGCATTAATACCCCTTGCTTATTTTGAAAAGAAAATAAGCAGGTCAACAATGCTTAAAAACCTGTCATTAGTGTTTTTGGGTAATCTCATCGGCAGCCTGCTATACGCGGTATTGTATTGGGCGGCAGCTTCAGAAGTAGGAACAATCGCATCAGTTGGCGCTATAGACCAGATGCTGGTTACTGTTGCAGAAAAGAAAACGATTGGTTATGCGCAACACGGAGCCCCCGGCTTATTTGCTGCATTTGTGAAAGCCATTCTTTGCAACTGGATGGTTTGTATGGGAGTGGTAATGGCTATGACATCTAAATCAACACTTGGAAAAATCCTTGCAGCAGGAATTCCCATTTTTATATTCTTTGCGCTAGGATACGAGCATGCTGTAGTAAATATGTTTGTTATTCCCGCCGGAATGCTTTTTGGTGCAAAAGTATCTATTGCTGACTGGTGGCTGTATAACCAGCTTATTGTTACCGCGGGAAATATAGTAGGAGGGTTGCTCTTTACCGGCATGGCTATATATTATACTTATGGCCGCCAGGCAAAAACCGAATTAAATACGTTACAAAAAGTAGCATAGTCTAAAAAAAATCATCTCTTATTTTATCGAAAAAACATGGTGCACTTTTTATAAAAAATGCGCATAGGGGAATCTTTATTCAATACAATTTATATGAAACTAACATTAAGCGGCATATACTGCATAATATTATTGCTGGTATGTCATATCAAAACAACTGCACAGGTTAGCCTGTCTGCTCAATTGCGTACACGAACTGAATTGCGTGACGGGCAGGGCGCTCCTTTGCCCAAAAACTCAGATCCCGCATTTTTTACTTCACAACGTACAAGGCTAAGCGCCGGGTTTAATACTTACAGGTTAAAATTAGGGCTAACGGTGCAGGATGTACGTGTTTGGGGTCAGGATGCATCTACCATAAACCGAACAACCACCCAGGATAATAATGGTATGATGATACATGAAGCATGGGCTGAAATAGGGTTAACGGATACCGCCAACAGGCGGTATAATCTTGCATTAAAACTTGGCCGGCAGGAGCTGATATATGATGATCAGCGGCTTATTGGTAATCTCGACTGGCTGCAGCAGGCACGCCGGCATGATGCCGCGGTAATCCAGTTTAACTCGTCTGGGTGGGTGTTACATGGCGGGTTTGCCTATAATCAAAATAAAGAAAATGCCAGCGACACAAAGTATAATCAAACACCCGCCGGTAATTATGCCGGCAATACCAATGCCGGCAGCATATATAAAAGCTTAGAATATATTTATGCCAACAGGAAATATAAAAACGGAAATGTGTCGGTCCTGCTTTTCAGTGATCAGTTTAATAAATATCATATCAATATAGAAAACAATGTTCCTGTTAAAAGCTGGGATAATGGTGCATGGAGCAGGTTTACAACAGGCTTTTATACGATGAATGATTTTGGCAAAACAGCTATTACCGCTTCTGCATATTACCAGGCTGGTCACACTTCAGCCGGACAAAAACTTTCCGCAGCGTTGCTGTCAGCTAACCTGTTATACAATGTAGATAAAAAATGGAGTGTCGGTCCAGGTATTGATTACACAACGGGCGGAACATCAGGGAATACCAGTCATGCATTTGATCCGTTGTATGGAACGCCACATAAGTTTTGGGGATTGATGGATTATTTTTATGCAGGCAGTGCTTTTGGTAATAAAGGTCTTACAGATTACTACATCAAAGTAAAGTATAAACCTTCCGGGGGGTTGCAATTATCCGGAGATGTACACAAGTTCTTTAGTGCAGCCGCAGTGTACGATAATGCAGGGAATGATATCTCTAAAAATTTCGGAACTGAGGCAGATATAGTAGCAAGTTATAGTCTTACTAAAATCATCGGCTTTGAAGCCGGGTATAGTCATTTTTTTAGTACAGCTTCTTTGGCATCAGCCGGTGTAAAAAATATTATGGACGCTCAAAAAAATAATAACTGGGCATATATAATGGTGAATATTAAACCTGCGTTTATGTTCAATGCGCGGTAATGAAGTATTCAGGGATTATGTCAATAATGCACACCACTACAGCCTGTTATGCTGAAGCACGAAGCGTCTGAATTGTCCTTTGTCATAATTGTCCATATGTATTACGCTTCAAAAGATTCCTCTTTTAGTCGAATGACAGGCTGTAGGGTAATGCCGGGTTAAATATCAATGATGAATAATAGCAATATTCCTGAAATACGCAATTTCAACATAATCCCAAAAAACCACTATATTCATCACAAAAAAACATGCAACTGTCCTCTAACGATGCTCCAGCCGCAAAAAGTGGTGTTAGTTTATTTGGTATTTCATTGATTGCAGCACTTGCCGGATTTATATTTGGATTTGATACTGTTGTTATATCAGGCGCTAATCTTCCCATAAAAGAGCTGTGGCCATCTTCCCCTTTGTTTCATGGATTCTTTATCATGTCAATGGCATTGTGGGGTACAGTAATCGGTTCAATATTTGGCGGCGTGCCAACAGAAAAATATGGGCGTAAAAAAATATTATTCTGGATAGGAATGTTATTTTCTATTTCCGCTATCGGATCTGCTCTGGCGCAGGATCCATATACATTTTCATTTTTCAGGTTTATCGGAGGGGTAGGTATTGGCGTTTCTTCAGTAGCTGCGCCTACCTATATTTCAGAAATATCCACACCTGCAACAAGAGGCCGGCTTGGAGCTATGTACCAGTTTAATATTGTACTTGGTATTTTAATAGCATATCTCTCAAACTATTTTTTTGAAGGCGTTGGCGGCGATAATGATTGGCGGTGGATGTTGGGTATTATGGCAGTTCCTTCAATTATATATACGCTGATGGTGATTAAAATTCCTGAGAGCCCGCGCTGGTTGATTGCAAGAAAAAAAGATAATGCTGCTGCAATTGGCGTAATGAAATATCTTGGTATTGAAAACCCGGACGAAGAAGCGGCATTGGTTTCAAAAAGTTTACAACATGAAACGCAGTCTGGCAGGCAGGGGTTTTTCAGCGCGAAATATAGTAAGATCATCTGGCTTGCATTTATGGTGGCATTCTTTAACCAGTGGTCAGGAATAAATTTTATTCTATACTACGCTCCCGAAATTCTTGAACGTGCAGGGCTGGCGTCTAAAGAATCCCTTTTAAATTCAATAGCAATAGGAGGCACCAATCTTATTTTCACTTTTGTAGGTTTATATCTTATTGACAGGGTTGGCAGAAGAATGCTGTTGCTCATTGGCTCTTTTGGATATATTATCAGTCTTGCAATGGTAGCGTATGCTTTTAAAGCCGAAGCCGGTGCAGGATTTCTTCTTTTTTCGCTGCTGTTATTTGTTGCCTCACATGCAATGGGACAAGGTGCGGTGATATGGGTATTTATTTCAGAAATTTTCCCTAATAAAATACGTGCGTTAGGACAATCCTTCGGAGCAAGCGTACACTGGGTTTTCGCGGCTCTCATTACACTTCTTGTACCTGTATTCCTTGACAAGAATAAAGGCATTTTCGGTCAGAATCCATGGCCTATTTTTGCCTTCTTCGCATTTATGATGGTGTTGCAGTTAATTTGGGTACTAACAGCTATGCCCGAAACCAAAGGTGTATCGCTGGAGGAACTGGAAAAGAAGCTGGTGAAAGAAGAATAGCAGGATATAAACACAGTTAAAAACAGGCAGGGTTTATGATATGGTATATATAAATACTCAAAATGAGATCCTGCCTGATTGTAATTTTTATGTGTTATATACTGGGAAGTTGCAGTGGTTCTGCAACCCGAACAGACGTGGATAGTATTAAAGGAAATTTACCTACAGCACCTGCTACTCCTCCAAAAGATACATTAAGAATAGATAGTACAGTAAAGGATCCAAATAACAATTAACCAGCTATGGAGCATTTTGAAATAACATTTCTCTTTAAAGGAAATTCCGTTAAGGCGTTGGTGGTAAAACAACAAACTCCTGCGGAAATCACCTATTACGTGCATATAGATGCTGATATAACACCACTTCAAAATCCCCAGCGATTCAGTTTTATTGATGGTGCTTTTAATGAAATAATGCCTGATGAATTTGAAGATACACCACTGTTAAGGAATACTATATGGCAGGAAATACATAGCCGGATAAAGAAGGTATTATAATGATGGTGCCGGATATATTTTGCAATGGATTATCTTAATTAAACCTGTTCAGGTACAGATATGAGTATTTATCCCCACCTGTATCCTCTTTTTTACAATATCTCACCATTATGAAATACTTTTTTCTTCTTTTATCAGCCCTGTTAATAACCACAATATCATCAGCCCAGGAACCCACTTATGCCGAAAAGCTCGGCTGGCCTAAAGGAGCAAGGGTAATTGTGCTGCATGTAGATGATGCAGGTATGTCTTTTGATTCAAACGAAGGAGTAAAGAACGCTATTGATAAAGGTGTTGCATCCTCTTTCAGTGTAATGATACCATGCCCCTGGGTTCCACAGGTGGTAAAGTATATCAAAGCAAATCCTAAGCATGATGGCGGATTGCATCTTACCCTTACATCAGAATGGAATAATTACCGTTGGCCGCCGTTGATGGGAAAACCTGCAACACCAGGCCTGGTAGATGAGGAAGGCGCTATGTGGCATGAAGCTGAAGATGTGGTGCAACATGCTTCGCCTGAAGAAGTAGATAAGGAAATAAGAGCTCAATTAGACCGGGCAATTACCATGGGCTTTATGCCAACGCATATGGATTCACATATGGGAACATTATTTGCTTCCGAAGCATTCCTGGAAAAGTATATAAAGCTTGGCATTGAAAAGAAAATTCCGGTCATGTTACCAGCCGGGCACAATACTTACCTGCGTGCTGATTATATTGACCGGCAGAAAAAGGAATTACAAAAAGCGGGCAAATGGAAAGAAGGTATGGAGTTGAAAGCGCCGGCAATATTAAATAGGGCAGAAGCCATCGGCAAAATGGTTTGGAATGCAGGCTTGCCCGTACTGGATGATTTGCATAACAATAGTGGAAACTGGGATATACCTGAAGAAGCTAAAAAATCTGATAAAACATTACAGGCATTTTACACAAGAAAATATTCCGAAACTATTGCTTCGCTAAAGCCCGGACTAACAATGGTGCTGATGCATTGCACCAATCCTTCTGAAATTTTTCAGCATATTTCGGGCTCGGGCACACGAAGAAAAGGAGATATGCTGGCAATGATGGATCCACAGTTTAAAAAGAACCTGGAAAAAGAAGGGATTATTATTACTACATGGAGGGAGATAATGGAAAGAAGGGAGAAGGTGAAATGAGAAAACATCCTTCACTTGTATTTTTCACATTACTCATGCAACGATCTTATTTTCCGGAGATTTCGCTTAAAAAAAACTAACGCAACCGCCATTATGAAAACTGCAAGAGATTGCTTCACCCGCCGCAACTATTTATAAATACCAGGTTAATATGCGGGCGAAGCAATCTCGCCTCCCATAAATCTTTTTTATTGCCTGACTCCCCATGCAACTTTCTCACGCTACCTCCCAACTGAAACTAAATGATTCACTATTTTAATCAATTATTAGTTCGCTATCTGAAAATTTCAAAGTAATCTTATCTTATTTGTGCCCAAAAGACTGTATAAACGTTCTTACCTCTTCGCCTGTCAGCACTCCCAGCACACCGGTAACAATAAACTGCACACCAACACAAAGAATAATAAAGCCCATGATTTTCGTCATGGCATGCAGGCCGTTTACACCTAATAATGTTACCAGCCTGTTTGATGAACGCAGTGTGAGATATACAATTGCCGCTACTACCAGTATGCCTAAGGCTATATATACATAGTCCGTTAACGCACCTTTGGCTACTGAGCTCATACCAATAACTACAGAAATAGCGCCGGGTCCGCTGAGGCTTGGCATAGCAAGCGGTGTAAACGAAATATCTCTTTTGGCAACCGCTTCCGCTCTTTCCGCGTCAGTATGCTCACTGTCTTTAGGTTTTAACATGCCCATGCCCACACCTGAAACTAATATGCCGCCGGCAATGCGCATGCCGGGCAGCGAAAGCCCAAAAAAATTCATAATGAATGTGCCTGCTATCAGGAACACCAGTAATATACAGGTCATATATATTACACCTTTCTTAGCCTGGTTATTCCGTTCCGCATTACTGTATCCTTCCGTAAGCGATATAAACATTGGCGCTGTACTGAAAGGGTTGATAATAGGCAGTAGGGCGGCTATTGTTCCGAAGATCAGTTCCATGCATTAAAGTTAAAATATTCTTTAATGAAAGGATTAAAGATAAGTATATCTGCAAGTATTTAAAGTAGTGATATGCAGCATATATAGTTCCTGAAAGTGTTATAAAGATGTTCGTTCTGCAATAGCTATGATTCATTTTCCACTTCCCTTTTTAAAAATGGCTTTAATTCTTCCAGTGAATTAACCACTTTCCTGATTATACCGTTCTTGTCTATTATCAAATGAGTAGGAGAAGCTATGATGTTCAGGCTGTCGGAGATATAACTTCCTGCTTCTGGAACTGTTGCATAAGAAAGCGGCTCTTTTTGCAAAAAAGCGGTAAGCTCTTTTTTCTTATCAATAGCAAGGCTTATAAAAACAATATTATTTTTATTGGCGTATTCTTTAACCAGTTTATTGCATTCAGGGAATTCTTTAACACATGCAACACAGCCAATGAACCAGCATTTCAAAACAATGGTTTTTCCTTTGGTGGAAGTATTGCTGTAATGCATGCCGTTTATATCCGTGAAATTAAAGGACGGTACAGGTTTGCCTTCCATTTGATAGTTTTTTATTTCCATCTCCGCCAGATGTTGCGATTGAGAAGCGATTTCGCCGGTTACTGAACCGAGTGGATATAATTTGTAAACAGGTATTCCGTTATGCAGCTTTACTTTTAATGCAATGGTATTATCGTTTAACAGGCTATTCAAAAATCTGCTCTTATCAATTATGGAAGAATCGGTATTTAACCCTATAAAATCCTGTGATAGAGAAATATTGTAATAGGTATAATTATACCATGTTTGATGGTCTTTTAAAATTTCAACGGGATTAACATCAAAATTTTTATCCGTGCTATTATTTTTATCCCCGTTATGATCTTCCAAATATCCACATGACAGCAGGAATGCAGGCAGAAAAGAAATAATAAGTTTCATAAGTTTTTCAGTTGAATACAATTAATCTCAGGTAGGGTTATACAGATGCCTCAATTATTACACACGCAATCTTACCTTAAAAATAAGAAGTTGTCAGCGTTTTTACCCGGTTAATTTAAGTAACAAACTCAATACATTTGCGACATGAAAAACAGGTATCCAGGTTTTAAAAAGATATATTTTGCCATCATTACTATTTACTTGGCAGTTATATGTACAGGCATATACAGTTGTACATCCGAAAAAAATTACGACAACCCTGTGGTGATCATTCAAACAAAATTCGGTGATATTAAAGTAGAACTATACCCGGAAAAAGCGCCACTTACGGTCGCTGCTTTTCTTCAGAATATTGATTCGGGATATTTTAAGAACACTTCCTTTTACCGCGTGTTGCGTGATGATAACCAGGTTACCGGAGCGCCACATTCTTATTTAATACAGGGTGGCATATGGCAGGCAAATCCTGATTCAAAAGAGAAATTCAAACCCATTCCACATGAGCCTACCAGCAAAACAGGTATACTGCATACCCGCGGCATTATTTCTATGGCTAGAAATGAACCGGGCACTGCCACCTCGGAGTTTTTTATTTGCGTGGAAGATGAACCGGGCTTTGATTATGGAGGCGCAAATAACCACGATGGGCAGGGCTATGCGGCGTTTGGTAAAGTAGTGGAAGGAATGAATGTTGTAGACAGGATTCACAGGCAGCCCGAAAATGAACAGCGCTTTATACCACCTGTTGCTATACTTAATATTGTTCGGTATAGTAACAAAGCGCCTCAATAGTATCCACATTTCTTCACAGGAAAATTAAAAATTCGAAATCTCATTGCTCTTCCCTATCTTTAATATTACTTAACTTTTTGATTAGTATTTCTTAACCTTTTCTTCATACGAGAAGTTTAGTTTGCTTCCTGTGCAAAGCATTTCCATCATTTAAAATCATAAGCATGAAAAAAAATTTTTTACCGCTGTTATTAGTTTCAATCTTAATCTGGGGCTGCCAAAACAATTCAACCCAAAAATTTCCGCAAGGCATTAAGCATGTAATTGTAATTGGCGTGGATGGATTAAGCCCTGATGGAATACGAAATGCTGAAACACCAATTATGGATAGCATGATTGCCAACGGCGCGGTAAAATGGAATGTGAGAACTGTACTGACTACCGCGAGCAGCCAGAACTGGGCATCGATGATCATGGGCGCAGGGCCGGAACAGCATGGTGTTATAAATAATGATTGGGAAAGAGAGGAACATTCACTGCCGCCGGTTGTTGCAGGAGAAGAGGGTATTTTCCCTACCATATTCAGCTTGATCCGCAGCCAGAAACCTGATGCTGAAATTGGAGCAGTATATCACTGGGCTGGCTTTGGAAGGCTGTTTGAAAAGAAAGCGGTAAATTATAATAAGCATTTTTCCACAGAAGATTCTACCGCTGCCGACTTTACAAAATATATTAAGGAAAAGAAACCAACATTTGGCTTTGTGCATTTTGATCACGTGGATCATGCAGGTCATCATGATGGGCATGGCACACCTGCATACTATGCTGCGGTGAGCAAAACAGACTCATTGGTAAAAGAAATTTTAAAGAGTATTAAAGATGCAGGCATTGATCAAAATACACTCGTGATAATAACTGCCGATCATGGCGGTATTGGTAAAGGCCATGGTGGTCCAACCCCGGAAGAAGGTGAAATTGCTATGATATTGTATGGTAAAGACATTAAGCACGGGTATAAAATTCAGCAGCAGGTATACACGTATGATCTTGCAGCTACTATTGCTTTCGCTTTCCATCTCATACCACCTTATGCGTGGATAGGCAGGCCAGTTAAACCTGCATTTGAAGGTTTTGATGAACCCGCTAATTTGTGGAAAGGAAAAGAAACAATAGCAACACCAACAATATACCCTAAACGAAATTTATACCAGCAGGCCGGCGGCTTATATATTAATGAACCCGCAAAAGTGAGCATGAAAACCTGGGCGGAAAACAGTACTATACATTATACGCTGAATGGCAGTGTGCCTGATAGTAGTTCCCCGGTATACAAAGCGCCGTTTACCGTTGACAGTACAACCGTTGTGCAGGCAAAATCTTTTGATAATAATGGTAATGAAAGTGCAGTAAGCACGGCGTATTTCAGGGTATTGAAACCGGAGATTAATTCCGGTTTATCGGTTACTTTTTACAAAGGCGCCGGCTGGAAGCAGCTGCCTTTGTTTAATAAGCTGCCTCCTGCAAAGCGATGGAGCAGCAATGAGTTTTTTATTGATACCAAACTCACCGACAGCTTATTAAGCAAAGACAATAGTTGTTTTGGTCTTGTATTTACCGGTTATATTCAAATTGATGTGGCGGGTGAATATAAATTTTACACACAGTCAGATGACGGCAGCGCATTATACATTAATGATAAGAAAGTAGTAAACAATGATGGCGATCATGGTGTGAAAGAAGCAACTGGCGAAATTACGCTTGATGCCGGCAAACACCCGATACGCATAGAATTTTTTAATGCAGACGGCGGCTACTGGCTGGATGCATTTTATAAAGGCCCGGGAATAACAAAACAACTCATACCTGCAGATAAGTTATTCCTGACCCGTTGAAGAAGTGTGCATTCCAAATTAGCCCTGCAGGCGCGTCCGCAAAACACAGCGTATACCTTTTTTAGCGCAGATGCACAGATTTGATTTGCGCATCTGCAGCAATTTTCTATGTTGGGGTATATAATTTTCGCACATAGGTACTCCTGCTACGGCAGCTGCCTCGTTTCTCGGCATGACAAACGGCAGTGCAGTGTTCGGCATTAGTGCTATTGTTGAACATTTGTACTACTGTTCAACACAAATTCTCCTGCTTGTTATGCCAAGAAACGAGGCAGCTGCACATGATTATCATACACACGAACATCTGGAATGCACCCGTTGAAGAAAGAGCTTAATCCACTTTTCAAAAAGTACTTATCTTCGGAGCAATATTTTTCGATTATGAGTAATGATATTTTTGGTTCAGTTGATAATTTTATTGACCGGCTTTTTGCACAGGAAGACGATGCACTTGTATTTACCAGAAAAGCAATTATTGATAACGGACTTCCGCAGATAAGCATTTCGCAAAACCAGGGAAAATTCTTACATATACTTGCTAAACTCCGTAATCCTTCAAAAATTTTAGAAATAGGCACGCTTGGCGGATATAGCACTATCTGGCTTGGCAGAGCGCTTAATACGGGAGGAAAATTGACCTCCCTTGAAATTGATCAGCATCATGCTGAGGTGGCAAAAGCCAATATTGCAAAAGCGGGATTAGCTGAGAGCGTTACTGTTCGCATAGGTAATGCACTGGAAGAACTGCCAAAAATAAAAGCGGAAAATACCGGCCCGTTTGATGTGATTTTTATTGACGCGGATAAAGAACCTTATGCTGAATATTTTAAATGGGCTTTGCAATTATCAAAGTCTGGCACATTGATTATTGTTGATAATGTGGTACGCGAAGCGCAAATTCTTGATGAGCATACAGATGATAAAGACGTAAAAGGAGTTCAAAAATTTATAAAGCTATTATCCGAAACAACCAGTGTAACCGCCACCATTATTCAAACAGTGGGCAGTAAATACCATGATGGCATTGCGCTGGCTATTGTGAATTAGTGATTAGGTATAAAAATTAAGCCGCCCGGCAAGGCGGCTTTTTCTTATTACAGAACAATGTGTTAGTTCTTAATATTAAATGCTTTTTCTACCGCCTGTATATCTTTCAGGTTTACATCTTTTTTCATCGCTAACCTGGTAGCATCTATTAAAATAATTTTTGCAGAAACAGGCTGACCGGGAGGATTAATATTTGCCCCGTCTATCGCACTCATATCTATACTTACATACCCTGAGCCGTGAACAGCGCCATAAGTAATGCCGTCGAATACCTGTGGAAGCGCTTCGTAATATGAGGTTCCGCTGAATGAAAGATATACAAGAACGGCTCCATCCTGGTATATTACATTATCCAATTCGGGCACATCCAGCTCAGCAGAATAAGATTGACCATTGTTGGTAGTTTTCCAGTCTGAGGCATTAATAGTATATACTGCGGAAAATGCCTGGTCTACCTGTTTAACTTCTGTAACTTCTTTTTTGCAGGATGAAAATATAAACACCGGGAGTGAAAGAAGTAAAAATAGCCTTTTCATAATAATTCATTTTTGGTTTTACGTAAATGTGCAGCATTTTGTTACACATTAATCTCAGACAAATATTATTCCTGAATGTTTAAAATAAAATGTTAAGATATATTCAACGGTTGCTAATATTTTTTCTGCATGCTTAAATATTTACTTTTACAGTATATGGCCAATAATAAAAACATACCCGATATTAATGTCACTTCTGAAATAGGAACACTTAGAAGAGTATTAGTGCATACTCCGGATGGCGGGCTCGGGAAAGTTGTTCCCTCAAAAGCGCAGGACTGGCTTTTTGAAGATATCGTTCATCTTGAAACCATACGCAGGGATGAATATGATTATTATACTAAACTGCTCTTATACTTTCTTGATGAAAAAAAGATAAAAGGCAGGCTTAATATTATTGATGATGCAAAAAAAGGCAGGAGTTTTTATAAGCCTGAGCATGCTGATTTTTTTAAATCAGACAAAGTGGTGGAATGGCAAAGTTTACTTTCTGATATTCTTGAAGATGAAACAATCAAAGCGAAGCTGGTAGCAAGTGTATGTGCTATAGAAAATTGCTCCTACCTCATTCAAAAAGATCTGCTGAATTTGCAACCGCTGCAACTGGCAAAGGTATTTATTACGGGCAGCCTGCCTGATAAAACAATGATTTTTCCGCCGGTCCCCAATCTTATTTTCACAAGAGATATAGGCATTGTTGTTAAAGATCATATTATATTAAATAAACCTGCCAGGGCCGCACGGATCAGGGAAGCATTATTAACCAAATACATTTTTTTTAATCACCGGCTTTTTGCAAGTTACCAGCATAAAGTAATTGAGCTGGAAGATATTCACCGGCACTTTCTAATGCCTGATTCAGACGACAGACGTGTGACGCTTGAAGGTGGTGATGTGATGGTTGTAAGCAAAAATCATTTGCTGATTGGCGTGAGTGAACGAACGAGTATGGAAGCCGCCCAGCAGGTAATAAAAATTATTTTTGAGAAAAATCTTATGAAAAAAGTAAGCGTGATTAAAATTCCACGTAAGAGAGATTACATGCACATTGATACTATATTTACCCAGGTAAAAAAAGATATGTGGGTGATGCTTGGAAACTTTTCCCGCAAAACCATCCGGCATGAAAATTCAGACCCGGTACAGCGTATACTTGAATTAAACGGTAAAGAAGATGGACTGGCTATTACCCAGTTTCATAAAAATAAAATATCGGAGCCGGTATATTTTGACAACCTGGAAGACCTGCTTACTGATGTAAGTAAAAATGATTTGGGCTGTAAAAACAGGATATCTTTTATATACTCCGGCAATAACCAGTTTCCGTTTGATGTGAGGGAACAATGGACGGATTCCTGTAACCTGCTTGCTTTGAAAGAAAGCGTGGTATTGGGATATGACCGTAACAATAAAACGGCAGAGGCTTTTAAAGAACACGGATTTACAGTAACCGGGGTTAAAGAAATAATTAACAGTATAGAAAAGGGAGATGTGGTTGTTGATGATATAAAAGATACATTGATATTATTTCCGTCTGCTGAATTATCCCGTGCCCGCGGCGGGTTTCATTGTATGAGCATGCCTTTGCTGCGTGATGAATTGTAACAGATATGCCACGAATACACTAATTCATAATGAACCTAATTGGTTAATGCAATCAACTTCACATATATTAATGATTCAACCGGTTAATTTCAGTTTTAATGCTGAAACCGCGGTGAACAATACTTTCCAGGTTGAAGGTAAGGCTGATAATGCCCAGCAAAAAGCGCTGAAAGAATTTGAAAATTTTGTATTTACACTGCAAATGCATAATGTTGATGTAACAGTTATAAAAGACACGCCTTTCCCTAATACACCAGATTCAATTTTTCCTAACAACTGGATATCTTTTCACGGGCATGCCATTTGTCTCTATCCCATGTATGCCAATAACAGGAGATTTGAGCGTAAACCCGCGCTGATACAAATGCTGAAGCGTAAATACAACATTGAAAAGATAATCAACCTCACGCATTACGAAGAAGAAAATAAATTTCTTGAAGGAACGGGAAGCATGGTGCTCGACCGGGTAAACAGGATTGCCTACGCCTGTTTATCGCCAAGAACCGATATTGACGTGCTTGATGATTTTTGCAGGCAAATGAGCTATTTGCCGGTTGTTTTTACGGCAACCGATGAAAATAATATACCAATTTATCATACCAATGTAATGATGTGTGCGGCAGACAGGTATGTGGTAGTTTGCCTGGAAAGCATTAGAAACAAAAAACAAGCAGATGATCTTAAGAGAACCATCAGTTTGACAGGTAAAGAGATCATTGCTATCAAATTCAGCCAGGTGAAACATTTTGCAGGTAATATGCTGCAGGTGCGGAATACCAAAGGAGAGCAATTCCTGGTGATGTCATCGCAGGCTTATAATTCATTAACAAAAGCTCAGGTAAAGAAATTAGAAAAATTCAACCCTGTAGTTCATGTGCCCCTAACCACCATTGAAACCAATGGCGGCGGCAGCGCAAGATGTATGATGGCTGAAGTTTTTTAATTTTACCTAAAAATTAAACAACGCTGCTACTCCATATATCGCTGTTTTACTTTCGCTGATAGCTTTCATGTATGATAGTCTTGCTTCTATATTTTTTTGATGACTGCCTACCGCAAAACGCAGCCCTATATTGCCTGCAGGGCCATAAGAGCCGCCATATTTCTCTTCATAGCTAATATAATCTCCGTCAATGTTTTTTTGCGCATAAGTGCCGTAATGATAACCAAATCCGCCCCCAACAAAAAAGCCGAATCTCTGTTCATTTTCTTTTGTTGAGCCTGCGCCAACATTTAAATTAATAATTGCCGGCGCGTTGAACATAAAATTTAGTGTATTGGTTTCCGAGCCTCCGTAATAACTATTGTAATCATAATTATAGCTGCCTGAAAAACCGATACTAAAAGGAACGCCTATAGAAACAGAAAGCGCGTCTGTTTCCACAAAATTTACCCGTGGAGAATACGTAAGCACAAAGGCGGCGTTTGCGTCGGTATTTGAAGGCTTTGCAACAAATACACCCGCACCTGCGCCATGCATAAAACTTTGCGAAAAGCCAAACGTAAATGAAATAGAAAACAGGGCCAATAAAAATATTTTTTTCATAAAGCTTTATGGTTGAAACTGTAAATAAATGAAAACAGGTTGTATAACGGAGCAAATATTATATTATTTCCCCAAACAGAAAAGATAAGGGTAAACACGTACCCGGTGTTGCCGGCAATAAAATCAGCTTCCGGTATATTCTATAACCATAGCGCTTGCACCACCACCGCCGTTGCAAATACCGGCAGCGCCATACTTTGCTTTATTGGCTTTAAGCACATTTATAAGTGTAACAATTATTCTTGCTCCGCTTGCCCCCAACGGGTGACCAATAGATACCGCGCCACCATGCACATTCACTTTTGCAGGATCAAGCTTCATCCGCCTGCTGTTTTCAATACCAACTACGGAGAATGCCTCATTCAATTCCCAGTAATCAATATCTTCCATTTTAAGCCCTGCTTTTGCAACAGCCTTTGGCACTGCTATGGCAGGCGTTGTAGTAAACCATTCGGGCGCTTGCTCTGCATCAGCATAAGAAAGTATTGCAGCAACAGGTTTAACTCCCAGTTGCTCGGCTTTTTCTTTACTCATTAATACCAGTGCGGCAGCACCATCATTTAATGTAGAAGCATTGGCAGCAGTAACGGTACCGTCTTTTTGAAAAGAAGCATTGAGCGTAGAGATCTTTTCAAACTTTACATTATAAGGTTCTTCATCTTTAACAAATACTATGGGATTGCCTTTGCGTTGCGGTATCTCAACAGGAATGATTTCATTTTCAAACAAACCTTTTTCCCACGCGGACTGACTGCGCCTATAACTTTCAATAGCAAATTCATCCTGCTCTTTCCTGCTGATGCCGCATTCGCCCGCGCATAATTCGGCTGCAAGCCCCATTGCTTTACCATCATACACATCCATTAGCCCGTCTTTTGCCAAACCATCTATCAGGGTTGTATTACCATATTTATTTCCCCATCTTACACTATCAGCATAAAAAGGAATATTGCTCATGCTTTCCATACCACCGGCTACCACTATATCCGCATCTCCCAGCATTATACTTTGTGCGGCCAAAGCAATTGACTTCATACCGCTTGCACAAACTTTATTAATAGTAGTGCAAACCACATCATTTGGTAATCCCGCAAATTTAGCCGCCTGCCTTGCCGGCGCCTGCCCGAGATTTGCCTGTATTACACAGCCCATCAACACTTCCTTCACATCTTCAGGTTTTACGGCTGCTTTTTCCAGTGCTCCTCTTATAGCTATAGCACCAAGCTTT
Source organism: Agriterribacter sp. (assembly GCA_047601125.1). Taxonomy (GTDB): domain Bacteria; phylum Bacteroidota; class Bacteroidia; order Chitinophagales; family Chitinophagaceae; genus Agriterribacter. The sequence goes on from JASGJY010000001.1 coordinate 1,348,188, forward strand.
GTTGCTGAAATATCTTTTAAGCTCCCTCCAAAACTCCCGACAGGCGTACGAACTGCTGATACAATTACTACTTGTTTCATAAAAATTTAGAAATTCACATGAGTTGTGAAGTTATTAAATTCTTTATGAAGTGCTTAATGATTAATTACAGGCATTAATGTTTTCTTCGATTAGTCTTTACTAATAAATTTCAAATTCCTTTTTATACCCTGGAATTTTGATCGTTTTAAAGGGGAATGTTTAAATATTTTTTTGAAGCTTTCTTCGCTCAGTTCTTCCCAGTCTTTTTTAGAGAAGTCGAGAATTTCGGGTATAGGCGTAAACTGCGTTTCTGTGGTTGGCGAGCTAAAGCGATTCCAGGGGCAAACATCCTGGCAAACGTCACAGCCGAACATCCAGTTGTCAAATTTGCCCTGCATAATTTCGGGTATAAGGCTGTCTTTTAGCTCAATAGTATAATACGAAATACATTTGCTGCCATCAACTACCCGATTGTCCATAATAGCGTCTGTAGGGCAGGCTTCAACACATTTAGTGCATGATCCGCAAAAGTCTTTAGCCAAAGGATCATCGTATTCCAGCTCGAGGTCAATAATAAGCGTAGCAATAAAAAAGAAAGACCCGGATTGCTTATTGATGAGGTTCCCGTTTTTTCCTATCCAGCCTAAACCACTGCGTTGCGCCCATGTTCTTTCAAGAACAGGAGCTGAATCTACAAATCCCCTTCCATTCACATCGCCTATACGTGATTTTATTTCATCAATAAAAAATCTGAGCTTAGTTTTTATTACTTCATGATAGTCATTACCCCAGGCGTATTTTGAAATTTTAGGAATATCACCCCCGGCTGATGAAGCATGCCCAGGATAATAATTAAGCAACAAAGTAATAACAGACTTCGCACCTGGCACTAATTTCCGGGGGTTTACCCTTAGTTCAAAATGTTTTTCCATATATTGCATATTGCCATTATAGCCTTTATTAAGCCATGCTTCCAGGCGCCGGGCGTCTTCGTCTAATGGTAACGCCCTGGCAATACCGCAATAATCAAAGCCGGATTGCGTTGCTATCTGTTTAATAATATTTGAATTTCCAAGCGTATTCAAGAAAAAAAAATAATCGATCACAAAAAATATATCTTCGCATTACAACCTTAAACTATTAATCATGAAGATTAAACACCTCCTGCCCTTGATTGTGCTGTTTAGCCTTTCACAAAATTACCTTATTGCTCAGGATAAACTGAATGTAAAGTTCGGAAAAATTACTCCCGCTGATTTTGATCTTTCAAAATATAAATATGACACCGGAGCCCCGGCCGTGGTAATTGCAGATATCGGCAGTTCAGAGTTTGAGGGAAACAATGATGGTTGGTTTTCTTTGGATTATAAAAGGCACACCCGTATTAAAATTATAAATAAAAACGGTATGGATGCTGCTAATGTGGAGATTCCATTATATTTCTCCGGACAAAGAGAAGAGAAAGTACAGAATATAAAAGCGGTTACATACACATTAGAAGGCGGTAAAGTAATAGAAACTGAGCTTGATAAGAAGTCCGTTTTTAAGGATAAATATGATAAGAACTATATGAAGGTGAAGTTTACACTTCCGGGTGTAAAAGAAGGCTGCATCATTGAGTATAGTTATAATTTAGTATCTGACTTTTTACAGAACCTCCAGCCATGGGAGTTTCAGGGCAATTACCCGGTTTTATGGAGCCAGTATGAGGTAAGAATGCCTGAGTTTTTTAATTATGTTTTTTTATCACAGGGGCATTTTCCTTTAGAGCATTCTGTAGAAAATTCGCGTAGTGCTTACAATATATCGAGGAGCGGTACCGCGGGCAGTACAAGCCATACCAATATATCTGCAAGCGTTGCCTGGCATAAATGGATTGCACGTAATGTGCCCGCGCTTAAAGAAGAAAGTTTTACTTCATCCATACATAATCACATTTCTAAAGTTGAATTTCAGCTTTCACAATACAGGTTTCCTGAGCAGCCAGTAGAAGATGTAATGGGAAACTGGAGTAAATTAGCAACGCTGCTGATGAAAAATGAAGATTTTGGAGCTTCGCTAACTAAAAGTAATAACTGGCTTGATGATGAGTTAAAGCCATTAACTCAAGGTGTCAGCGATAAACTTGAAAAAACACGTAAAATATATGCTTATGTTCGGGACAGGTTTACCTGCACAGGCAAAAGGGGAATATTGTTATCAACTTCTCTTAAGACAACTGATAAAAACAAAAACGGTTATGTAGCCGATATAAATATTTTGCTGGCTGCCATGCTTAAGCATGAAGATATAGATGCTTATCCTGTACTGTTGAGTACAAGGGGGCATGGTTACACAAATGAAATATACCCGCTGATTGACAGATTTAATTATGTAATATGTGGTGTTACCATAAATGACAAAACTTATAATCTTGATGCCACTAACCCTTCACTTGGATTTAATCACCTTTCAGATGAATGTTATAATGGACATGCAAGAGCAATTTTTCCGGATATAGCAAAGGCTGTATATTTTAATCCTGATTCTTTAAATGAAAAAAAGCTGATTACTGTTTTTATACGAAGCGATAAACCCGGAGAATGGGCGGGGCATTTTACATCAAATATGGGTTATTATGAATCATTAAATACAAGATCCAAAATAAAAGATAAAGGAGAAGAAACTTTCTTTAAAAATATTCAGGCTTCGTATACTGGTGAGATGGAATTAGCGGATAAAAAAGTTGAAAACCTTAAAGAATTGGATCAGGCAATAAAAGTGGAATATGATTTTACAATGAAGCAGGACGAAGATATCATCTATTTCAGCCCCATGATGAGTGAAGGATATAAAGAAAATTATTTCAAATCTGCTGAGCGACTTTATCCTGTAGAGATGCCTTATGTTTTTGATGAAACTTATATTTTTAATCTTGACCTGCCGGCAGATTATACTGTAGAAGACCTGCCGAAATCAACCAAAGTGAATTTTGGCGATACCGATGGCTTTTTTGAATATATCATAGATAAAACACCGGAAGCTATCCGGTTGCGCTCACGGCTGAAGCTTAACCGCTCCTATTATGAGCCAGAAGAATACAATGACCTGCGCGAATTTTTTAGCTATGTAGTAAAAAAGCATGCTGAACCTATTGTATTAAAAAAGAAAAAATAATCAATGTTTACGAGAAATTTTTTTATTCAGTTTATAGCGATTACAATTATTACTCTTAATTGTTTTGCCGGTGACGGAGATTATGCGGTAAGCAGGATACCCGAAGCATTGATGAAGAACGCGGATGTGGTAAAAAGGAGTGAAGAAATGAGATTCGAAATTATTGATGCAACAAAATCGAGGCTGTATCATAAATATGTGCTCACTATTCTTAATGAAAAAGGTGACAGATATGCGATGGTATATGAGTATTATGATAAACTGCGTGAAATAAAAAGTATTGAAGGTACATTATACGATGCGTCGGGTACTAAAATTAAAAGCCTTAAAAAATCAGATATTAAAGATTTGAGCGGAACAAGCGATGTAAGTCTCGCAGATGATAATCGCATTAAAGTACATGGTTTTTATCATCGGTTATATCCATATACCGTAGAATATGAAACTGAGGTAGTATACAATGGGAGTTTTTTTTTCCCGGCATGGGATCCTGTGGATAACGAAAAAATAGCTGTAGTGCAAAGTGCTCTTACGGTTGTTGTACCAGCCGATTTTACTTTTCGTTATAAGGCTTTTAATTATAAGAGTGAGCCCGTAATTCAGTCTGAGAAAAGCAAAAAGCTATATCGCTGGGAATTAAAAAATTTTGACGCTATTGAGCTCGAGTATGCTTATCCTTCATGGGATTATATCGCTCCAATGGTCTACCTGGCTCCCGCAAAATTTCAACTGGAAAAATATTCAGGCGATATGACTACATGGAAGGGGTTTGGAGAATTTATGTATACCCTTAATGCAGGCAGGGATAAACTGCCTGATAATATAAAACAAACTGTGCACCAGTTAACAGATGGCGTAAGCAATACAAAGGAAAAAATAAGTATCCTTTACAAATATATGCAGCAGAATACCCGGTATATAAGCATTCAGTTAGGTATAGGCGGATGGCAAACTTTTGATGCAAATTATGTGGCTGTAAAAAAGTATGGGGATTGTAAAGCACTTTCAAATTACATGTATTCCCTGCTAAAAGAGGCTGGCATAAAATCATGCTATACTTTAGTAAAGGCTGGAAGAAACAGCAATTATTTAAGAGAAGATTTTCCAAGCAATCAGTTTAATCATGCTATACTGTGCGTGCCTTTGCAAAACGATACGGTATGGTTGGAGTGTACAAGTCAAACACTGCCTTCAGGCTATTTAAGCTCATTTACCGCTAACAGGCCTGTTTTAATCATAGACGAAACCGGCGGTAAGCTGGTAAGAACTCCACAGTATACACTATCGCAGAATGTTCAAAGCAGGAAGACCGCAGGCAGCATTGCAGAAGACGGGCAATTAATTACAAAGATCAATACTACATATAAAGCAATTGAGCAGGATAATCTTCATCATCTTATCAATGATCTTTCCCGTGAAAAACAATTGGAATACCTGAAAGAACAAATTGATCTGCCGCATTATGATGTAACACGGTTTGGTTATAGAGAAGACAAATCCTCTATACCTGCCATAGATGAAGAACTGGAAATAAAGGCACTTAACTATGCTTCTATAACCGGCAGGCGTTTGTTTATTTATCCCAATGTTATAAGCAGGCTGTCTTTAAAATTAAAAACTGCAGATGCAAGAAAATATCCCGTATCTATCAAAAATGAATATACCGAAGTTGATACAACAGAACTGACTTTGCCTTCCGGCTATCAGCCGGAGGCTTTGCCGGCTACTGTAAAAATTGAGTGTAAGTTTGGAAAGTATTTAAGTGCGGTAGAGATGAAATCTGATAAACTCTTTTATTACAGGCGATATGAAAACTTTAGTGGCGAATTTCCAGCCTCAGATTATAACGATCTTGTAAAATTCTACGACCAGATATACAAAGCCGACCGCAACAGGGTAGTGCTGGTAAAGAAAGAATAGATAATAGTGAATCAATGTTGTTTTCTTAGTAAAGCATAGCACTTTTCAAGATTAGGTTATTGATTGCCCCATGCCATAAATACTTTTAACACCGACAATATACCGTAATCTTTGCAGCAAGGCAACAATTAAAGCAAGCCGCAGAGCGGCGTAATATTACCCGATGCATTGATGTTTTAATATACCTGTCGTGGGTTTCGTATCAGAAACACCACTACTTATCCGTATAACGGTAACAATGCGATAATTATCTGCATCACCGACAATTAAAAGTTTTATGATGCTTCTTAAGCTTAAGGAAACAACATTGAATGGTGGGTTGTTACGTACTGCCCGTAGTGCTAAACAATAGCCATAACTCTCCGCCTCAGTCACAATAATTGTCATTTTTACACGTATCTTTTCAAAAGCCCGCAAAACGGCCATATTTTTCAACTTTTATATATTACCTTTAGCCCCCTTTTAAAATTCGGAGTAACGATTATTTGTTCAAAAAAATCTTCTAACAATATGAGCATTATTACAGGTAACAGGGAGTACTTTCCCGGCATAGGAAAAATTAAATACGAGGGCCGGCAGTCAGACAATCCGCTTGCTTATAAGTGGTACGATGAGAACAGGGTAGTGGCAGGCAAATCAATGAAAGATCATTTTCGCTTTGCGGTTGCATACTGGCATACATTCTGTGGCACCGGTGCTGATCCATTTGGGCCTGGCACCAAAAAATTTCCCTGGGATGAAAATGCAAATGCTGTTCAAAGAGCAAAAGATAAAGCGGATGCAGCGTTTGAATTTATTACCAAATTAGGCGTGCCTTATTATTGCTTTCACGATATTGACCTGGTTGATGAAGGCAATTCGCTTGCTGAATATGAAAGCAATGTAAAAGCGATAGTTGCCTATTTGAAAGAAAAACAGAAAGCCAGCGGCGTTAAATTACTTTGGGGTACAGCTAACGTGTTTTCTAACCCACGCTATATGAACGGCGCATCTACCAATCCTGATTTCGCGTCTGTAGCATATGCCGGTGCTCAGGTTAAAAATGCCATAGACGCAACGATAGCACTTAATGGTGAAAATTATGTTTTCTGGGGTGGGAGAGAAGGTTATATGACTTTGCTCAATACAGATATGAAACGTGAGATCGATCATCTCGGCCAGTTCCTTACTATTGCCCGCGACTATGCACGTAAAAATGGTTTTAAGGGCACATTCTTTATAGAGCCAAAACCCTGTGAGCCAACTAAGCATCAATACGATTACGACAGCGCTACTGTTATCGGTTTTTTGCGTCAGTATGGTTTGGATAAAGATTTTAAGCTGAATCTTGAAGTAAACCACGCAACACTTGCCGGTCATACCTTCCAGCACGAGCTGCAGGTAGCAGCTGATAACGGCATGCTTGGCAGTATGGATGCCAACCGCGGGGATTATCAGAATGGCTGGGATACTGACCAGTTTCCTGTTAATCTGAATGAGTTGGCAGAGTGTTTACTTATCGTTCTTGAAGCAGGCGGTTTTGCCGGTGGCGGTGTGAACTTTGATGCTAAAACAAGACGCAATTCTACTGACCTTGAGGATATTTTTCATGCGCATATAGGTGGTATGGATGCTTTTGCAAGGGCATTGATCATAGCTGATAACATTCTGCAGGAATCTCCTTATAAAAAATTCAGGAAAGATCGATATGCTTCTTTTGACAGCGGTAAAGGAAAAGACTTTGAAACAGGCAAATTAAGCCTTGAAGATCTCAGGAATTATGCTGCTGAAAATGGTGAGCCAAAACAAACCAGCGGTAAGCAGGAATGGCTGGAAAATATTATTAACCAGTATATATAAGGGGGGAGTATGGTTAAGGGTGAAAGACGGGAATCTCACATTTCACCCTTAACTTCTCACAACAAATACATAGTTTACTACTGCATATATTAGCTGATTGCATTTTTACGTAGCTTTGCTGGCTTTTTTAAAACCAGTAACATTAAAATATTGTCATTAAATGAAACTTTCTTCCCGTTTACAAAAGTTCAATGAGCCTGAAACATTGAAAATGGCTAAGCTTGGCCGTGAATTAAGAGCCAAAGGTATAGATGTAATTGATTTAAGTCTTGGTGAACCTGATTTTGATACGCCTGAGCATGTTAAAGCTTCAGGAAAAAAAGCGATTGATGATAACTACAGCCATTATACACCGGTAGCAGGTTATGCTGATCTGCGCGAAGCGGTTTGCGTAAAATTAAAACGTGATAATAATCTTGACTATAAGCCGGAAAATATACTTGCATCAACAGGCGCCAAGCAGAGCCTGGCTAATGTTATTTTAGCCATTGTTGATATTGGTGATGAAGTTATTATTCCAACACCTTTCTGGGTTACCTATTCTGAGCTCGTTCGGCTGGCAGATGGTAAGCCTGTATTTATTCAATCGTCTATTGAAAGCAATTATAAGATCACGCCTGAGCAGCTTGAAAAAGCAATAACGCCCAAAACAAAGTTGTTCATGTTTTCTTCGCCTTGCAACCCTTCCGGTTCTGTATATACCAAAGAAGAATTGAAAGGATTGGCTGAAGTATTTAAAAAGCATCCTGATGTTCTTATTATTTCCGATGAGATATACGAGTATATCAACTATAACGGAAAGCACGAAAGTATAGCGCAGTTTCCTGAAATAAAAGACAGGGTGATTATTGTAAATGGTTTAAGCAAAGGTTTTGCTATGACCGGCTGGCGCCTGGGATATATAGCTGCTGATCCTGTAATTGTAAAAGGATGTGAAAAGCTACAGGGACAGTTAACAAGCGCTACCTGTTCTATTACACAGCGTGCCGCTATTGACGCGCTCACCGGCGATCTCACACCATCTCATGAAATGTTGAAAGCGTTTACTGAACGCCGTAAGAGGATACTGGATCTGCTGAAAGAAATCCCTGGTGTTGAATGCGCAGTTCCGGATGGCGCTTTTTATGTGTTCCCAAAAGTTAATGCCTATTTCGGAAAAAAAGATGGAGATGCAGTTATAGCGAATGCCGATGATCTTTGCATGTACCTCCTGAATACAGCTCATGTATCAACGGTAACAGGAAGCGCGTTTGGCGAACCAACCTGCATCCGCATTTCTTTTGCTAACAGCATGACGAATATTGAAAAAGCTCTGGCACGCATTAAAGACGCGTTGGCTAAATTGAAGTAATAAATTTTATCTTAATATCACAAGGTCATCATAAAAATGGTGACCTTTTTTATTAAATTTAGGATATGAAACCCTTTGTGCTGATATGTTGTATGATGCTGGTTTTAGAACCAATGCCGCACGCACAATCATTAAATGCAGATTGCATATCTGTAACACCTGTTATTTCCCTGAAGAGGGCAACTATTGATGAATCCGCCGCTTCGCTGGCAATGTATTTCCAGTCGCTTTATAAAAACAAAGCAGACCAATTGCAGGCGGCTTATAATTGGGTTGCTTCTCATATAAAATATGATTACGATAGTTCCTATTATTTCAATAATCTTGATTATGAAGCGAAGGTTGCCGCCACACTAAGAAGAAGAAAAGGGGTTTGTGAAAATTTTGCTGTTTTGTTTGCTGATCTTGCCGCCAGAATGGATATTCCTTCTTTTGTAATACATGGTTATGCACCTGCAGCAGCTACCGGTAAAAACGCTGCGCATAGCTGGTGTGCCGTATACCTGAATAATGATTGGTATTTATGTGATCCTACCTGGGATGCCGGACTTCCATCTCGTAATAACTATTTTCTCGGAACCGCTTCACAATTTATTTCATCGCATATCCCTTTTGACCCTATGTGGCAACTGATGGAAAAACCTGTGGGATATAAACGCACAAAAGATAACGCCGTTTTCAATTATAAAGATTCTATTACGGCATTTCTTGCATCAGATACGCTTCAGCAATATATGGCAATAGAAAGACGAATGAAACAAATGAATACTGATAAAGAGCTGCTCCGGATATGGCAAAGCTATAACAGGATGCAAATAGTGATTATAGCTGAAGAAGAAAACATGAACTTATATAATGCAGCTGTGGCAGATTTAAATAACGCGGCTACGCTTTTCAATGCATTTGTAAACTATAGAAACAATAAATTCATACCGGCAAAAACTGACAAGGAAATAGAGAAAATGCTGGATCCCATTAATGAATTAATTACCCGGGCAAAAAGCAGAATCAGTAAAATTGGATTAATTGTAGAAAATTACCAGTACAATACTTCGGCGCTTCAATTAAAGCTCGATAACCTCCTTAAAAGAAGTGAGGAACAAAAATTTTTCCTGAAAAAATATTTAACTGCAAATATTGCCGAACGCGAACAGCTGATGTATCGCTGATGACTATATCCGGTTTACCTGAAATTATTTTGCCATTCTTCTCTCAATAATATCTACAGGTATTTCGCTTTTAGAAAAATCTAAGGTGCAACTCAAATTTTCGCAAGGAGAAGATGAACAATAAGCTGATAATCGTCTGGTAAATCGTGTATACTGTTGAAGCGTAATTATATTGAGCGTTGCCGGCCTTATTACCTTCATAATATACACGCGACATACACACACTACCTTATTATCTTATTGCGCCGGTGCCCGTTACCCGTTTGTAAAAATAAAAGCATAAGGTAATAAAATAAGTGCTGTTAGTTACGACAGGTTATTGCTTACCTAATTGACTTACTTTTTGAAGTATGAAACGTTATTTTAAAAGCGAAATTCCTGAATAATATCTATACTTATCTTTACCCCAATATTAAATTAATATATGAAACAGGCATTTGTATTATTTGCATTTACTATGCTGATAATTGCAGCAGCCCGGGCGCAGGATACTGTTTATTTTGAAAAAGGTTTATCAGTAAGCGGCGTGCACAAATATGGCCGTGAAGCTTTGTATACTGATTTATTAGCGTACCGGTTATATTCGGGAACATTGCAAAAACCGGAGAACGGAATTGTATTTGCCGCAGGGGATAGCGGACAGCAGTTGTTGTGGAAAGAAGTAATTACAGATAGTCTCCACCGCTTCCGTATACCCGGCCGCATGTTTGCAAATAATAGTTATTTGTACATTACCTATGTTTCAGACAAGCAGAAAAACGCAATACTAAATACCAAAGGAACCAATGCAGTGTATGTAAACAGCGCACCGCATGCCGGCGATCTTTATGCTTCAGGATGGTTGCATATTCCGGTAACGCTAAAAAAAGGAGTAAATGAATTTTATATCCGAACAGGGTTCGGAACAACAGTTTCTCTCTCATTTCCGGCTAAAGCAATCTTTTTAAATACAGATGATCCAACAATACCTGTAATAAGCCTTGAGGAAAATAATTCCACGCTGAAAGGAGCAGTTGTTGTGGTGAATAATACTTCCAAACCTGTTGCTGACCTGAAAATGACAGCTTCAGTCAATAACAATAAAACAGAAACCATATTGCCTGTTATACCGGCAATGACTACACGAAAAGTGATTTTTAATTTTGATGCTTCATCCATAAAAGAGAAAGGAAATTACCAGGTTGATATAAACCTGATACATAAAAATATTATTATAGATAATAGCAGTACAAAACTGGAAGCAGTGCCAGCAGGTGAACAATACAGTAATACGTTTATTAGTGAAATAGATGGAAGCTTGCAATACTATGCGGTAACTCCTCAATCCTCGTCAGATAAAACTAATGCCGCGCTTTTTCTTTCTGTGCATGGCGCCGGAGTGGAAGCTATCGGGCAGGCAAGGGCATATAGGCCCAAAGATTGGGGAACGCTGGTAGCCGCAACCAATCGCAGACCACGCGGTTTTAACTGGGAAGACTGGGGACGCTTAGATGCAATGGAAGTATTAACCCGTGCAAAAAATAAATTTAACCCCGATCCAGCGCGAATATACCTTACCGGCCATTCAATGGGCGGGCACGGCACATGGTTCCTGGGCGCAACATATCCTGATAAATGGGCGGCAATTGCTCCAAGTGCCGGCTACCCCACATTAAAAGATTATGGTTCTCATGATGGAAAAATTCCTGATACCACTTCTTCACAAGCCGAGCAAATATTATTGCGTGCAGGTAATCAGAGCGATGTAATAAAGCTGGCAGAAAATTACAGGCCGCTGGGCGTATATATCTTTCATGGCGATTCAGACAGAACAGTTTCTGTTGAGTATGCAAGACAGATGCGCAAAGTGCTGGGCGGATTTCATACTGATTTTGCCTATAAGGAATACCCGGGCGGAAGCCATTGGTTCAGTAATGAAAGTGTTGATTGGCCGCCGCTTTTCAACTTCTTTAATGTGCATACGTTATTACACGACAGCGCTGTTAATAATATTGATTTTAAAACCTCAAGTCCGGGCATATCTGCTACATTCAGATGGGCAACTATTTTGCAACAGGAGTATCCGCTGCAATTCAGCCGCATACAACTAACCAGGGATATTAAACAAAAAAAGATAACAGGTTCAACAAAAAATATACGCCTGTTAAAATTATCGCTTACTCAATTTGGCAATAACGCTGCCGTACAAATTGTAATCGATAGTGTAAATAAAATTTCTTATACTACAACCAGTGCAGCAGATGAAATATTCCTGGTAAACAATAACGATACATGGAGTATAGGAAAAGCTCCGTCGCTTTCAGAAAAAAACCCTTTGCGCTACGGAACTTTTAAAGAAGGATTTAATCATAGAATGGTATTTGTATATGGCACAAAGGGAAGTAAAGCCGAGAATGAGTGGGCATATAATAAAGCGGTATTTGATGCTGAGTCGTGGTATTACCGTGGTAATGGCGCAGTAGATATTATTCCGGATAAAGCATATAATTTAAGCACATACCAGGGGTGCAATGTGATACTTTTTGGAAACGCACAAACCAATAGCGTATGGCAATTATTATTGAGGGATGCTCCAATACAGGTAGAAAGAAATAAAATTACAATTGGCAAAAAAATTTATGAAGGAGATGATATAGCAGCATATTTTGTGTATCCGATCAAAAACACTGATATCAATTCTGTTGCTGTTATCAGCGGCACCGGGCTGAAAGGAATGAAAGCTGCAAATGCTAATCAGTATTTTGCGGGGGGCAGCGGCTTCCCCGACTTTATGATTTTCAGGTTAAATATGCTGAAAGAAGGCAGCAATGCTATTGAAGCTGTTGGTTTTTTTGATAATGACTGGAAATTGGATGGAAGAAATGAATTGATTAAATGATATATGATAATAAAAATGATAAAGAAATATATTACTGCTGAAAAATCATATAAAAAATTTTTTTTTGTTAAAGAATGGTTATAGATTAGTTGTTAGTACCTCATTTGAACCTTTTCTTTTGAATACTATTTTTCATTACAAACTTCCTTTGAAGGCAAAATCTTTTATCCTCGCTTTAAGGCCAATTTAATACACCGAATATTGTAAGAAAGAGATAGGCATAATCGACATTATACAGATATCTTAACCCAAACTATAACGTGTATGTCCCAATTTAACGATTCATCTTTTTTTCTCTTCAAAGAGAAAAAAGATACTGTGCACATCTCAGCCTGCCGGCAAAAAAAATCTGTACTGATTCTATCCGGTCTTTACGTGTTTTTTTTCTTATCAGCTTTTTTACTTTCCGTATCGGTCAGCTATTCGCAAAACAGCACCAACACGCAAACGCTTAAAGCAGCTCAGGAATTTTATAATAAAATCAAGAGCCCTGAAATAAGCTTCAACAATTTTTTTGATATCAGTAAAGATTTTTTTGAAAAAAAATCTACTGTTTCGCAAAGGGTGGGTGTAGGTTCATTAGACGCATGTGGCAAAGTGAGACCATATTGCAGTAATGGCGATTTTGAGTCCGGGCTTGATCAGGATCAATGGTCTGGCGCTTATGGTTACTGGTATGGAGGACTTGATGTGGATGTTAGCAATTCATCCTATTTTACCAGTGGCTTTTCCTCCGGGGCTTATAATTCTGGTACTGCAAGGCAAACTATCGTAAGTAAAGGAACAGATCCTGTTGTAGGCATTCCAATGGTTCCTTCTAACGGTGGTAACCAGGCTTTAAGGCTGGGTAATGCTGTAACCGGTTATGGAGCAGAGGCAATAGCAAAGACGTTGGTTGTGGATGCTTCAGAAACAATATTAAATTTTTGGTATGCTGTAGTTTTCCAGGATCCTAATCATACTTATCAGCAACAACCGGCATTTAGTGTGAGGGCTTATGATTGTGCAACCGGTTTAGAGCTGCCAAATGTTTGTGATCTTGGCAATGGAATGAATATCGTAGTTTCTGATGCTTCTAATCCTTTTTTTAAATCTGCAAATAATGGAAATATTGCTTATAGAGACTGGAGCAAAGCCCAGGTTAACCTTTCAGCATACGTAGGTAAAACTGTTACAATTGTATTTACAAATAAAGATTGTGGACAGGGTGGCCACTATGGCTATACTTATATAGACAATATGTTTACTTCTTCCTGCCCAATTGCTGATCCCGGCGATCCACAAACAGGAAGCACAAGGTTAAATACAGATAAAGTAAGTTCCTGCGGAGAAGGGCAGATATGTGTAAAATATCTTTTGCCTTATCTTGATAATAATGGTGTTAAAACCCTTGGTTATACAACACTGACATTAAACATTTATCAAAATAACACACTTGTTAAAACTGTCAACAGCCCTTCGCTGATATCGCATGGCACAGATTCTTCTTATTGTTTTAATGTAGATCCGGCTGTAATTGGAATAAATACCGGGTTAAGTGGTTTTGATTATTCAATCACAGCTACTTTCTCACTTTCAGGTTATCCTTTATCTCCAATTACAATCGGCAATCCTCCTTCCGGTCAAAAAGCGGGTATCAATAATGACTACCTGGTTACCTGCCCACCACTGCCTGACGCTTATTACTCCAAGTCCACCGGCGATCTCCACAATGTGCTGAGCTGGGGTATAAACCCTGATGGCAGCGGCGCCAACCCAACCGATTTCGGGGCAGGCAAAACCTTTAACCTTGCCAACCGCGCCGGTAATTATACCATGACGGGCAACTGGACCGTGCTCGGCACACTGGTTAATCCATCAGGCAGCCAGCTGAAAATAAACGGGTACAGCTTATCACTCACCACGCTAACAGGTTCGGGTACCCTAACCGGTTCAGCCACCTCAATCCTTGTAATAGCAGGCACCGGTGGCGGCAACTTCGGCAATATCAACTTCACCGGCGGCGGCGGCATGTTAAAAGCCTTTACCCTTAACCGCACAGGCACCGGCAGCGCAGCAACCATAGGCACAGCACTTGCAGTATACGATGTGCTCACCATAACCAGCGGTGCATTAAATACAGGAGGTAAATTAACATTAAAGAGCACAGTAGCCGGCACGGCAAGAGTAGCGCCTGTACTGGGCACTATATCAGGCAATGTAACGGTCGAAAGATATATACCTGCAAGAAGGGCATGGAGACTGATGAACGCACCTGTAGGCGGCACTCAAACCATAAACCAGGCATGGCAGGAAGGCGTAACCACAGCATCCCCCAATCCCAACCCTGCACCGGGCTATGGCACTTATGTAACCGTAGGTTCAGTAGCCAATGGCTTTGATCAGAATATACTCGGGCAAAGCACCTCATCGCTGAAGAGCTTTACAGCAGCAGGAGCCCTGCAGGTGGTAACCAGCACACATGCAGCTAAAGTTGCCAACATACCCTACATGTTGTTTGTAAGAGGCGACAGGAGCATAACCATGCAGGGCAGCAATGTGCCTGCAAACAATACCACGCTTCGCGCCACAGGACCACTGTTAACCGGTAACCAAACCATACCTGTAGCAGCCACAGGCTTTACAGCGGTAGCCAACCCGTTTGCATCGCCCATTAACTTTGCAACCATTACCAGGAGCAATGTACACAATGGCTTTTATGTGTGGGATCCAAAAATGGGCGGCGCCAATGGTGTAGGCGCGTATGTAAACATCAGCTATAATGGCACAGGCTATGATATCACTCCTGCTTCGGTTAGCCCCGAAAGCCAGTATATACAGAGTGGTCAGTCATTTCTGGTACAGTCAACCGGCATAGCAGGCAACCTGGTAATAAAAGAATCAGATAAAACAAATGCAGGTACAGATAATGTATCCAGGGTACAATCAGGCGTAAGCGATCAGCAGCCATCCATCAGCGAAGGGCTGGTATTTGCACCGGCTAAGCATGCGATAGGACTGAGAATAAACCTCCAGGCAGCTGATGGTTCACAAAGAGGCGTACTGGATGAAGTATTTGCATCTTACAGCACCAGCTTCTCCGATGAAATAGATAATATGGATGCATTGAAAGCAGATAATGTAATGGAGAACCTTGCTATCATAAGAAAAGGTCAGTCACTGATGGTAGACAGGAGAAACCTGATACAATCATCAGACACTTTGAGGCTGAACCTCACCAATACATCAGCAGCTTCGTATATGCTTGAGTTCAGCCCGATAGAATTATCAGGAGCAGAATCAGTAACACTGACAGATAATTACCTGCAAACAAATACCGAGATCAGCTTAACAGCAACATCACAGGTATTCTTCCAGGTAAGCGGCGACAGCAGATCATCAGCGGCAGACAGGTTCAGCGTGATAATAGTGAACAGGAAAGGATTGATACCAGGTATTGCAGGCAGGGCAGCTATAAGAGCCTATCCTAATCCTGTAGCGGCAAATGGTAATATCAACCTTCAGTTTGATAATATTAAGGCAGGTATGTACAAAGCAGAGCTGCTGAGTGCAACAGGGCAAATAGTATATAGCAGGATGATGCAGCTTAACAACGGCACATTCAACCAGCAGATAAACATCGGAAGAAACCTGCCGGCAGGCATATACCAGATGAAGATAACAGGCCAGGATAGCCGGACAGTAATTAAGATATTAAAGAGGTAGGAGCGGAGGGTATAAGGCAGAAGGTACAGGAAGTAAGGCAGCAGCGTACTCCCTGTACCTTAAACCCAAAAACGATAAACTATAAACCAAAAATTTCAAATTTCAAATCTCAAATTTTACCACATGAAACTAAAAACTTTTCTTACAGCAGTAATTTTAGTATGTGCATTAGGCTATGCACCATCGTTAAAAGCGCAGCCCGATCCGGGCGGAGATCCTGATTCGGAAGTGCCTATTGATGGTGGCGTAAGCCTGCTGGTAGCCGCTGGCGTGGCATATGGCGCTAAAAAAGCGTATGACAAAAGAAAAAAAAATCAACAGGAACCGGAAGTGAAATAATTGCAGGGGCTATAACATGCTGCAAATAAATACCGGTCGCTACAATATACCTGTATGCGACTGGTATTTGTATTTATTTAGTAACCAATGGAAAAAATATGACGGCAAAAAGTGTAATACAGAATATAAAGTCTGTAAACCAGTATATAGATCTGGGATTCCTGGCAAAGTTCATCGGTATGTTTTTGGCGTTTTATTATGCCAATCATTTTTTTGTAGAGCTTGTTTCGCCTGAAAGCAAATCGTACAATGCATATATAGCTACACATTATAATTATGTAAGCTGGTCAATTTCATCACTCACTCATATGTCAGGTTATATTGGAGAGCTGATGGGCGTAGAGAATTATATAAAAGGAGATGCACTGTTAGTTTCATCAATACACAGGGGAGTATACGTAAAATGGCAATGCATAGGACTGGGAATATACAGTTTTTGGTTAGCGTTTATACTCGCTCATAAAATGAGTATTGGTCGAAAAATATTATATTCAGTAGGAGGTATTGTGTTAATGTGGCTATTGAACTGTTTTCGCATAGCATTACTTTTATACGGTATTGCGCATAACCTCAAACCGTGGAAAAAAAGCCTGAAGTTTATCGGCAATATCAACCATCATGATTTATACAATTTTGTATGTTATATGTTGATTATTGCGGGCATCTACCTTTATTACAGAAAAACCAGTAAAAAAGCGGCAATAGTCAAAGACTAACTAATTATTTTTATCATCTTTTTTGCGCAACGGGCTGGAACTCTTGTCTTGTGGCGGAGCTGTTTTATTCGTAAACTCCCTGTATTTATCATTTATATACACCAGCATAGCAGCTTTATCACTTGCCCTGCAAAATTTATAAGTAGGCCTGTAATTCAGCATAAACGTTTGTAACGAATCGCCCTTCAGACCTGTTATGTGTGAGATATACTGATACGGGAATTTTGAATCTATATAATATTCCTGCTCCTGCTGATAAAATGTTTTCTTAAACCTGCGCTGTTGTTTCTCCTTTTTTGAGAACCGGCTGATCGGGCTGAATGTAACGCCTACGCCATCCGTTGGCGTATTGCCTTTACCGCCAACCAGTTTGCTTTTTGACGTTCCCAATACATCCGCAAATTCTTCTGCCCTGCTTATAGAATCTACCTGGTATTTGCTTAACCCGCCAACATCAACATCTTCAAGCTGAATGATATTTTGAAAAAGATAGATATCCAGACCATCAGTTAACATTGATTGTTTTACGATAATTGTATCAGCAATATAGCTTACTGACGAAAAAATAATTCTGTCGCCTAAGGCAGCCGGTATCTTATAATTACCTCCCATATCGCTTATTGATATGGCATTGGTATTAACATTTTTTACGGTTGCCGCAATTACTACCCGGTCATATCCCCTGTCAAATATTTTTCCGTGCAAAGAAGACTGACCCCGGCCACATATACAGATCATCATAAAAATGAGAAATGCCTCTGAAAATCTAGCGCTCATAAATAACGCAAAGTAAATCAGATAAATTTGTTTAGAAAAAACTTTATCAGCCTAATCCATAGTGATGAACCGGAGTGTATTGAAGCCCGGGATATTATTACCTAAAAAGAGCCGAGAAAAACGCGGCTCTTTTTAGATAATTTAGTAGTCATGGATTTATTAATTCCAGTCGTTATTTACTTCTGCAGCAACATTAGGATTATAATTTTTTTCTACATCAGGTATAGGGAATAGTACGTGCTTATCCTGAAAAGGCTGTGTCCCGTCGCCCGGTTCGGCAGCCCTTTCAGCATTGATAGTTTGTTTGGCTATTCCCCAGCGTATTAAATCAAAATAGCGTGATTGCTCGCCACATAGTTCTAACTGTCTTTCACGAATCAGGATATTCATTGCAGATGCCTGGTCTCCCAATGTAGTGTATTTAACGGCACCTGCTCTTGTTCTCACATCATTAATATAACCCAGCGGTTCTGCACCTGTATTAGATTCCTGAATGTAGGTTTCCGCTAACATCAGCAATACATCTGCATAGCGTATTACCTGGGCATTGATTGAACTGGCAGGACCGCCATAGGTTTTTACTAAATTGTAGTACTGGTATTTTTTCCATTTATAACCTCCCTGTTCATCATCGGTATTAAATGGAAAAGTAACCGGTCCATCGTCGCACTGCTCGCAGTATACGGTGGCGCCACCGCTGGCTGCGTTT
The DNA here is from genome assembly GCA_047601125.1 of Agriterribacter sp. GTDB lineage: Bacteria > Bacteroidota > Bacteroidia > Chitinophagales > Chitinophagaceae > Agriterribacter. Next base: position 1,366,768 of record JASGJY010000001.1, read on the forward strand.
CCATAAAAAGTTGATTTAGCCCTGGGGTCAGTATAGTTACCACCTCCTGCAGGGTTAGGATATGTAAATGCCTTTACTGCAGCATTAGTAATATATACATTGTTCCAGTCATTGAAGCCGTATTCCTGGGCCCTGTCCGAATGGGTAGCTTTACCGCCCCAGGTTTCCTGCCCGCCAAAAACATAATACTGATTGCCAATACCCCAGTCTGTCCACTCGCCATTAATTACCTGAAATATATTTTCAGGGCTGGTTTGATTGGTTGTACTGAAAAGATGATCATAAGATGGGTCGAGCGCATAAGTGTAAGGGGCTTGTGTCAGTTTCAATAATTCTGTTCTTGCATCACCCCATTTTTTCTGGTATAAATATATCTTGCCCAACAAAGCAGTTGCTGCGCCCTTGGTCGCTCTTCCTAAATCTGCACTTGTATAACTAACAGGTAAATCTGCCTGGGCATCTTTCAAATCAGTTTCTACAGCCGCCCAAATGCTTTCTGCGGAGGAACGTTCGGGGTAATTATTATTTACCATACTTTGGTAGTCGGTAATCAAAGGTGCATCGCCCCACAGCGTTGCAATATTAAAATAACTATAAGCGCGCAGAAATTTAGCTTCAGCTATATATTGTTTTACCTTATTCTGATCATCTGCATCAGTCGGATTCCAGGCTGTCGCTCTGTCTATTACGATATTTGCTCTGAAAATCATGCGGTATAAGCTTCTCCAAAGGTCTGCTATCTGGGGTTGATTTGTTCCGAAAGTATATGCTGCTAATTGAGCAAGATCCCCCTGCATATTGTTGGTTCTTTTTGCTTCATAGCCTGTCAGGTCAAAAATAAAATAGTATTCCCTGGCCCAGAGACCATTATGCAATAAAGTAGCATACGTTGCCACAGTTGCCTGGTTAAGTGCATCGCTGTTGTTAAAATAGGTTTCAAACGAATAAGCGCCCTGGCTTTCAATTTCGAGCAACGATTTTTTGCAGGATAGCCCCGTAGCAATAAAGGTAACTGCCAGCGATAAGCGAATAATATATTTCATAAAAATATTTTTAGTGTTAAGAAAAGTGCATTAGAATCCTAATTGAATACCGGCAAGAAATGTCCTTGGCTGGGGTATTTGCCCATCATCAATTCCCCTGTTGAAGATAAAAGACTGACCGCTTTGTACCATTACTTCAGGATCATACCCTGTATATTTGGTGATAGTAAATAAGTTTTGGGCCGCAACGTATACCCTTATATTTTTAAAACTTCCATTAATAAAACCGCTCAGTTTTTCCTGGTTAAACGTGTAACCAATAGTAAGATTTCTTAAGCGGGCATAGCTGCCATCTTCCAGCCACCAGTCTGAAGCGCGGAGATTGCCGCTTGAATTAGCGTTTTGACCAAGCCTGGGTAAAGAGGCAACGTCACCAGACTGGCGCCATCTGTCAAGAATAGCGGTTGTTGCATTATGACCTGTTGCCATAATCAATGTATTAAAACGGGTTGCATTTAAAAGTTTCAGACCACTTACCCCGGAAAATACTATATTAAGATCAAAATTTTTGAAGCTGACTCCGGCATTAAATCCATATACCACTTTTGGAATAGGGTTACCTAATATTTCCTGGTCGGCAGATGTAACCTTATTATCACCATCCAGGTCTTTAAAAATAAAATCTCCTGGCTTTAATCCTTCCTGGTATTCTGTTGCGGGAGTGCCGGTTTTGGCATTCAGCGCATCTATTTCTGCCTGGGTTGAAGCTACTTTATCCAGCCTGTATCCATAAAAAGCGCCAATGGCTGAACCGGCTGCAGTATAGGTAAATGCAGATAACTGATCAAATGCGCCAGCCTGAATAGGTGCAGCAAATTCGCTGCCCAGTGATAATACTTCGTTTTTATTAAATGCTGCATTTATGCTCACATTATAGCTAAAGTCTTTTGAAGTTTTGTCGGCATATCCTACCTGAAATTCAATACCTGTATTTTGTGCGTCAGCAGCGTTTACGGTTTTGCTCGATTGCACACCGCTCAGACCAATACCTGAGCTTGAAGGAATAGGCACTGAAACCAATAAGCCGCTACTTTTTCTTTTATACCAGTCAACCGTAATGTTTAGTTTATTATTTAAAAAACCAAGATCTAATCCTACATCTGTTTGATCAGTTTGCTCCCATCTTAAATCAGGATTGGCTAATGTGCTCACTGTTGTACCTGGCACAAAAGCTTCGTTGGTACCAAAAGAGTATACGAGGTTACCGGTTGGGTTTCCTGCAAATGTGAGCGGCGAAGTAAGAAAGTTAGGAATATTATTATTACCTGTGCGTCCCCAGCCAACACGTATCTTTCCTTCAGATAAAAAAGGCAACGCGGTATTTATAAAATCTTCATTGCTGAAACGCCATGCAAGACCGGCTCCGGGAAAGTTTCCGAACCTGTTGTTGGCACCAAAGTTTGAGGCTCCGTCACGCCTGAAGCTTGCTGTAAGAATATACTTATCATCAAAGCTATAATTTATACGCGCAAAATAGGAGATAACAGATGGGCGCGCATAATTATAGCTTGAACCGTTAACCGTTTGTGTAGATGCTACACTGATGTTCTGAATATTATCATTAGGAATGTTTGAACCCAAGCCGCTCAGGCTGGCGGTATTACCTGAGCTGAGATAGCTGTTGCCTAATGTGGCAGATATGGTATGCAGTCCAAACTTTTTGTCGTAAGAAAAATAATTTTCAAATGTGTAATATGAGTAATCATTATATGATTGGGTGGCTTGTCTTGAAAAACCAAGGTTATTGGATGCAGTATAGGGATACTGATATCCAACATTTCTTCCGCCACCAATGGTTGCAGATAGCTGGCTGCGGAATTTAAGCCCTTTAATCAGGTTGACTTCTCCATATAATTGTGGAAAAAAAAGATACTCTTTGTTCTTTTGTGTTTTCACATTTATTTCCTGGAGCGGGTTATTTACATTGCTGAAATCATCAACGTTAGTAACAATAGAATAGCCTCCTAAAACAGATTCATCATAAACAGGTTTATATGGGGCATACCCAATAGCAGAAATAACATTGGTTAATAAACCAGTAGTGGTAGTCTGCCTGATGTTTAGGGTTTGCCCGAATTTGAAACGTCCTAATGTTTCTTCAAGAGAAAACCGTGCATTTATTCTTTTATTCGTTAGATCTTTAATAGTAGACTGCTGCGTGATATAACCAAGCGAAAGATTATAAACCACTTTATCACTACCTCCATTTATGTTCACATTATTTTCAGAAACCAGTCCTTTTTGAAATATTTCCTTTTGCCAGTCAACTCTGTCAACCAGCACATCCTGTGTGTTAAACTTTGCAGGTAAAGTGTTATTGCCGGTTGCTGCAAAATCCTTTAACGCATCAATATACTGTGCTGCATTTAACACATCCAGTTTGCGCCAGGCCTGCGCCACACCCCATTGCGATAAAACAGAAACTCTCGGAGTGCCGGAACGCCCTTTTTTGGTAGTAACAATTACCACGCCGTTTGCCGCAGCGGCGCCATAGATGGCGGTGGAAGAGGCGTCTTTAAGTACGGTAATATTTTCTATATCCTGGGAACTAAGGGTATTAAAAAGATTTTTATCACCCTGTATCCCATCAATAACATACAAGGGGTCAACACTGGTAAATGACCCTGTACCACGTACAATAATCTGCGCATCGGCGCCTGGTGTTCCGTTAGACTGTACCACCTGAACGCCCGCAGCTTTTCCTATTAGTAATTGAGAAGGGTTGGTTGAAGTGTTGGCGCCAGCCTCTTTTGCATTAACCACACTTACAGCTCCGGCAACTTCTTTGCGCTTAGCCGTACCATAGCCAATTACTACCACTTCCTCAAGCCCTGTAATAGCCGGTTCAAGCGATACAGATACAAGCTGATCAGGATTTCTAACCACTACTTCTTTGTCTATGTAGCCAACATAAGAAATGATAATGGATGTGTTTGATTTAGGGATCCGAATAGAAAAATTTCCATTTTCGTCTGTTAATGATACCGTAGAGCTTCCTTTTATTTTTATGGTAGCACCAGCCAGTCCGGTTCCGCCCGGGCCTGTTACTTTACCATGAATGTTCAGTTCATTTTGTGCAAATGCCTGCTGAACCGGGATGAGATACAAAAGTATCACCACCATCATTGACGAGATCGTTAGTTTTTTTCTCATAACAAATTACAGTTTTAGATTGTTAGATTATTCATGCTTTTTCACAGGCCGGGCTAAAATTTTTTTATTCCAAAGGGAGGTCGGGTATATAAGCGCATTATTGCAAGGCGTTGATGCCGCCTGCTACATACACCAATGGCGCATTCCAGTTAATGGCTATTTCATTAGATGCATATGAACATTCCTCATCTGTGTAAGAAGTTTCAACTTCTGTAAATTGATAATGACATTTATCCTGTTTTCCGGGGTTAGGTCCACCGGCCAGTAAACCGGGAACAGGTTCATCAATACCATCTGCCTGGGATGGACGATGATGAATATGAAGCGGAGATTTGTGTCCAACGCCGGTTATAAAACAATAACCTGTCGCGTTTCTTCCTAAAACATAATCCAGGTTAGAAATAGCAGCTTCAACGTATTTTTTATTTCCTGTGAGCAGGTATGCTTTTAATAAAAACATACTTTGGTTCATGGCAACGGCATTGCTTCCCCAAACAAAGTCACGAGGCGATTGGCCCATTACCGTTTTAAAAGCAGCATTACCACCTGATGTTAATTTATTGGCAAAGGCAAGCATATCACTCAGTAATTTGGCAGTGTTTAGTTTGCTGCCTGTAAATACAGATGAATGCTTTAATGCTGTATATACACCCAGCATATCTACTTTGTTCCAGGCAGGAATAGAAATATCGGCGTTTGAAGGAACATGACTAATGTTTAAATATGATGTATTACCAGTTGTTGCGCTCAGTTCTACTGCTGCCCAAAACCATTCATCCGACAGGCTTTTATCGCCATAGGCACCGGTACTGATAACCGGGAGAAAATGTTTATTCATTTCCTCCTGGTTATACACTACAGCCGGATTATTTACAGACCACTGCCACGCAGATTCTGCTGCTTTTATACAACTATCAGTTAACCCGGGAAACTTTGATTCAAATTTTTTATAAACACGCGCTGCCTGTGCCATCACTGCTACAAAATCAAGCGTGGCTGCCGTACTTTTTTGCACTACGTATCTTGGTGCTTTTGTTACTCCGGGCATTACCCTTCCGTCAAAAGAAGCATTGGTACACTTATGGTATATGCCCCCATCATTTTTATCCTGCATGGTAAGCATCCAGCGAAGATTATACAATACTTCATTTAATATATCGGGCACTCCATTCCCTGTTTCCGGAATATTTATGGGAAGGGCCTGATAGTAACCAGGAAAGTCTTCGTATGCAGACATTAATGTTCCCATGGTAATACCACTGTTTACGATGTATTTATTATAATCTCCTGCATCGTACCAGCCTCCCGGCGAAGCAATCACATACCCGGCAGCTTTTTTAGCTGAGGCAGCAGAATGGTGGATTAAAACAGTGGTGTCGGGATGTCCCGCAGGGCGTTTCCATTTACCGGCATATTTTTCTTCAAGTATAATATCAGAGCGTTGATAATAAAATGCTTTTAGTGAAGCGATACTTACTGTATTAAACACATTTTTCTGTATAGTAAAAGCAGGAGAGAGCGGAATACCTTTTACGCAAACTACAAATCTTCCTGTTTTTTTAAAGTTTGAAAAATCCGCGATGCGGTTTATAGCAGATGAATAAGCCGATTGAATGGGTGCCTGAAGCATGGCCCTGTAAACGGTATCTTTTTTATCAGCCGTAAGAATATAAAAATTTTCAGATGTGGGTGAATGGGTAACCACGGCAATCTTTGGCCCGGCAGGATAAAATCCGCACTGGTTTAAAACAATGGCAGGCGCTTGCGCATAACAAGTAACTGTTGTAATAAATAAAAACAGTATGAGCAAATTGCTTTTCATGTATTATTTTTTGTCTACTGCTAATATTACTGCCCCGCGTGCAGGAACAGTTACTTTTACTCCGTTAGCTGTTGAGGCGGCATTTGCTTTAATGGCAGTATAATCCTCAGGCCCGCCTGCTTCATGTGTTGTACCTTTATCATTTACACTTACCTTCCTTGAAAATTCTCCGTTATCATTACCGCCTACAAGGCTATACCAGTAAAACCTGCTTCCCGGTTTAAAGTTTTTCCATTTTAATTCAACTGTTACAGGTGTGGTACCGGTATTTATAAGTGTTGTGTTGATCTGTCCCGAGCTGAAAGTGGAAGCATATGCTTTAATATCACTGCTGCCGGCTATACTTACCGGCACTAACCGGTCGCCCAGTAATTTTTGAAAAAAATACATATAGTAAAAAGAGGGGCGGGGTGTCCACTTAGCTATATCAGGCTCGCCTCCATCACTGAATAAACCATGATCATTGCCGTTGTTCCAGCCGTTCAGTAAATCCCATCTTGCGGCCAATCCGTATTTGTTTTTCATTGTTTCTCCCAATATAATTGTTGCAAATAACCCGCTGATATTTGATACCTGCTGTTTCGATCCCGTAGCAAACATATTCCATTCTGTTAAGGCAACAGGCTTTACAGCACCTCCGTAAGCTTGTATTTGCGAGGTAACAAAATTCATCATCGTTGCAGGAACAGTAAGTGCAGCATTCAGTATATCCTTTGCATTTGAATTTGTTTCATACGGAGTGAAATAATTGTGCACTATATAATAGTCATTAGTGCCATTCAATTCTGGTATCATGGTTTGATTCCATGTTTTTACCGTATTGGTTTGCCAGGCTTCTGTAGCCGCTTCGTATGTTACAGCGCCAATGTAAATGGTTTTGCCAATTTCAGTTGCAGCCTTGCGCATGGAATCTGCAAATACTTTAAAATGCTGAGCGTATAATTTGCCTGTTAAATATTCCGGCTGGCCGTCTTTATTTTTGGAAACATCAATACGGTAACCCGCTTCCCAGTCACCATAACTTTCATTACCTATTTCCCAGTATTTTGTTCTGCCGTTATCATACCTTACCCAATCAGCGGCAAGATGTGCCGCTGCTGCAACGGGATCGCTACTTGTGCCATAACGTGCGTATCCGTAATTAATAGTTATCACTCCTTCGCTATTGCCGCTTTGCCGGCGCATTTCGTAATACTGATCAGTGCTGGCGCTCCAGTTGTTATTTATCTTTCCGTACCAGTATCCCGAATTTTGTAAAGTGCCGCCTGCATTCATCAATTGTGAAGGCGCATCTGCCGGAGGTGAGTCCTGTGGGCGATTCCAGAAATATATATCACTTGCGCTGCCGGCCGGCAACGGATAACATGTGGCTTCAGGTTAGTAATATGATTCATGAATAGAGGCTGATCTACCATCGGCGTCATCCAGGTATTGGCATTATGCCCGGTAATGGCTGTTGGTATTTTAGTAATGATGGACGATGCATCTACTGTTACAATATTAGTGGTAGCCGTATTCAGAATTGCCACTTCAGTATATTCCGGCGCAGTAAATGTTTTTGCCTGCCAGTCGCTCATAAAAAAATCTATTGTATTTGCAACAGCAGGATCTGCAACCGGCCGAACAACCATGGTATCTGTTCCGCCTGGCGGTTGCTCTGGATCAACGTTAGGAGTATTATTCTTTTTGCAGGACAGCGTCAGTATAGCTGAGATGCATGTTGAAAGAATAAGATATTTTATACTGAATACAGTCATTAGCTTAGAAAGAGGTTTAAAAATAAGACCTGCGTGATAATATATGCAGGTCTTATAAAGTGTGTGAAAAGTTCTATCTGGTTTTTCGTTATCTTAATCCGATGTGGTCAATATAGATCGTTCCGCTCCATCCTCTGTCCTGCAGCGTAAATTCATTAATACTTGCCGGCGAAGCAATATCTGTTAGCGGTACAAGAAATTCAGTCCATTCACCTTCCACAATCTTTACAATTTTTTCTTTGCCTGCTATTAATACGTTTAATTCTTTATCGCCTGTACCTGTTGTTCCGAATATGGAGAATACAACATAGGTCTTACCCGATGTTGATGAATTTCCACCACCCATTTGTAATGCGCCGCCCCAGTCACCGCCAAATGTTACTTTAATGGATTTCTCACCATCTCTTACATTATCGTTATTGGCTATATCGGAAGATCCGCCTCCCCAGCCTCCCCATTTCTGCCAGCCATTTGCCATCGCATCATCATAAAAAACTATTGCCAATGGCGCTAATGGAGGCAGATCGCCGATTAATTCTAAAGCCGCTGATGATTCCACCGGCACTTTTGAATAAGGCACCAGGGTAATATTTCCTTTATTAGCTTCTTCAGGCACTGTAACAACAATTTCTGTAGCTGTTTTACTTACAAAATTTGTAACAGGAGCAATTAATCCTTTAAATAAAACGCCTTCAACAAGATCAAGATTTTCCCCGCTAATAGTAATATTATCGCCACGTTCAACAGGGTTAGGAGCAAATTTCGCGAATGTTGGAAGTGTTAATTCCAGTGCATCTTCTGTTTCAATTTCAAGAGGTTCGGTACCTGAAGTTGATATAATTAACTTGCCCGTTTGGGCAGTAAGAGGAACTGTTACTACAAGCTCAGATAATGATTTACTTACAAATTCTGTCACAACAACATCCTTCTCAAAACGTATTTCTGTTATCCAGTTCATGTATTCACCCTTCAGTGTTATATTCTCTCCCGGTTTTGCTTTTAAAGGCACTTCGCTTATTACTACCGGCACTTCAAAATTGATTGGCGCTTTTGAAGTAATATCACCTTGTGGCGTTTTTAAAATAACTTTCCCTGATCCTGCCAGCTCTGGTACTGTTAACACAATCTTTTCAAAAGTCTGCTCTTTAAAATCTTTCTGTTCAATAGTAATGTTTGCCATTTCTACGGCCGTTACCTTATCAAGGTTATTGCCTATAAAAACAATATCCTCACCATGCTTTATGCCAGACGGTCCGAAACTCAATAATTCTATTATGTCCGATTTTTTCTCCTCTTTCTTGCAGGATTCAAATATGCCCAATGATACTATTAAGAAAATACCAGTTAATAATCGTTGGATATGTATCAGTTTCATATTTTATAAGTTTAATAAGAGCATGGTAAACTGTTAACGGCATACCGTAGCTCTGTAATGAATTATTTGAGTACTTTGGGAACTATCCTGAAGTTATCGAAAGACATATCACAATCAAGGTCTCCCGCACCATGAAATAAAACCCTCGTGTAATAACCATCAGGACTAACAGTTAATGGTGCACCGTAACTTTCTGCAATTACTTCAAAAGGAATTACCACTGTTTGCCATTCGCCATGAGTATCATACGGGGGCGCCCATAAGTATTGATTGTTATTGAAGTCACTTGCCAACCCTACATTCAATTTTATCATGTTATTGTTGTAAGGTTTTTGTGTATTCAGTTCAAATTTCAGATTATAATCTTCTGGTTTCAATATAGCCTCATCAGGAATATTTTTGCTTATAGACCCCATTGCACTCGGTGGTCCACCAGCTGCCTCCAGCCAGTTCCATGAACTGATAGCTTTATTTACCCTGAAATAGTTACCATTAATAGCGGGAGGATCATCGCTACCGGGATTAGAAACCACAAAAGATGAATTCCACCAACCGGTAAAAGGATCACTGCTTATAAAAATATTCCTGTTATCCCTGAACCAGAAATCCGATTTAGTTTCTCCAAAATTGGTTGTAATAGTAATTGGCCCTGGCTCTGCTCCGGCGGGAACAACAACACTTAACATATCATCGGCAATACCTGTTACTTCACCTTCAACACCACCGGTAAAAGTTACTTTAACAGGCGCATAAAAATAATCACCACGTATCACGGCTGTTCCTCCTTCGGGCACATACTCACAATTCATACTCGTAATAAGAGGCTCACTGATTTCTACTGTAAAATCATGTAATAATTCTTTACCGTCTGAAAAAATGATTTTCAGTTTATTAGTGATCTCAACAGGAATTTGACTGGGAACACTTACCAGTATAGTTGTATTGGTAATATATGTAGGCGTTAAAAAGGCCTTCTGATCATTAAACCATATTTCTTTAGCATTTTGAAGATTTTCTCCAACAATGGCTATCAGGTTGCTCTGGTATGCGCCCACAATTAAAGAATCTGCAGATTCTGGCTTGGTAATTCGTATATAACGTATGCGTGGATCGCCATTATTAGGAAGCGTTTCCTTATTGCAGGCTGTAAATACAGATGCAATCAGAAATACTGCTGTAAAGGCTATTAAGGTTTGTATTGATTTCATTGTAAATTATTTGATGTACAGGTTATTGTTGATATTCCGTTGCAGGTTTCAGCAGATTGGGAGCCTGGCTTAATTCTGCATCAGGTATAGGTAGACGGAAATTTCCGGAGTTAGCAGTAATATTTCTTTCACTAAACCAGGAAGTTTTGGTGAAAGTCCATTGCGTTGGATTAGGAAACTGATCAGGTTCTGTAAAAAACAGCCCCCTGTCCTGAGTACTCAAAACGTTGTATGCTTTCTGAGGATCGTAATAATGCAATGAAACCAGGTCGTACCACGCCATACCTTCCATTGCAAATTCTTTAAATCTTTCCTTTAATATTACATCTATAGTAATCGGGTCTTCAAATGCAGGTAACCCAGCCCTCATATGAACTTTATTAAAATACTCCAGTGCGCTTGCATCTGTTGTTTGAGTATTGTTACCCAAAACTGCCTCTGCATAAATCAGATACATTTCTGCAAGACGCAACATATAAGTATCATTTCCGTAGCGCTGGCTTGCAGAAGCGCCGCCCACATCTTCAGCTTTGCCGGTTACATATTTTTTGATAGCCAAAAAATTATTATCTGTTCCGGTAAAAGGGTAAATTAATTTTTGCTTTCCACCTGTTATAGTTTGTGTTATTTCAGGATATGAAGCTCCGGGCAGCATAAATGTGGCTTTTAATCGCTGATCAAGTGTTCTTCCTTTTAATTTTCCATCAGATGTTTCATTAAATCCATCATACATACTGATCATCCACCACGTTGCGCCTTTGTCGCCTCCCCATCCATCGCCGTTCGCAATATCCGGGCTATAAGCAAGGTAAGCAGGTGTTGAATTTTGTGTGCCCCATGCGGTAGGACCGGAATATACCCACTGTAGAGAAAACAATGATTCAGCGTTGTTATCATAAGGAAATAAAAACAGGTTAGCATAGTTGCTCAATAAAGCTGCGCCGCTGTTTTTAATTACTCTTTCTGAAAAATACCTGGCACTGTCAAGAAAAACCTGGTTTCTTGCACCACCGCTGCTTTCAACACCAGCTCTTGTTAAATAAAATCTTGCCAACATTCCCTCAGCAGACCATCTTGTTAAACGACCCGGACGTAAAGGTGTTTCCGGAAGATCTTCAGCAATTGACCGCATTTCTTTGGTTAAAAACTTCCAGATGCTTGGAATAGTATTCCTTGTAACACTCGTATCTGCCAGTAAGGTAAGGTTGTTTTCAATAACAGGCACCTCTCCCCAATTCATCACAAGAAACCGGTAAGCTAAAGCCCTCATAAATCTCGCTTCAGCAATCGCCATCTTTTTAACGCTTTCAGATACTTCTGCACCGGCATAAGTATTAATATTCTGAATGGCGAGATTTGATTGCCCCACCACAATAAAAAAAGAACGCCATGCGGCACCATTTTCAGGTGTGTTTCCGGTTGTATTAAATAGTACATTACCTCTGTCATTCCATGCAGAGAAAGCGGTACCACCTCTGAAGTCACCAAGATTGTAAGAGGCTTTATCATTATAATCAAACCAAACCTTGCTGTATAATAATGCGGTAGCAGCTAATACCTGGTCATCTGTTTTATAAAAATTACCATCGGTAATAGCGTCGGTAGGTGGCTTGATAAGAAAATCTTTGGAACATGCAGTAAAGAAAACAGTTATCATGCATGCAGCGTATGTATATATTTTAATTGTTTTTTTCATGAGTGGCATTTTAAAAGTTTACACCTAAGCTTAAAGAAATTACCGGAGTAAGCGGATATCTGCCATAATCAAGCCCTATAGCCTGATTAGAAGCGCTTGCATCACGTCCAACATAAGCGCCGACTTCGGGATCAAATCCTTTGTAACGGGTTAATGTGTAAATGTTTTGAGCGCTTATTGAGAATCTTGCCCCTTTTATAAATCGCTGCCTGTTTAAAAAATCCTGTGAAAGGTTATATGAAAGTGTTATGTTTTTGATCCTGATATAAGAACCATCTTCAACCCATTTATTTGTATGGCGGGTATAGTTGCCATTCGGACCATAAGAAATGCGTGCAACATCAGTTCCCGGGTTTTCAAGCTGCACTACTCCATTTACTTCAGTAGGCCTGGCGTATTCCATTGCTTTGATCAAAAGGTTCTGACTCACATTGGTGTTATTAGGGTTAGAATTAACTCTTGCCAGGTAGTTGTATATATCATTTCCATAAGTACCAGTTAAAAGAATGCTCAAATCAAAATTTTTATATGAAAATGTATTAGTAAATCCGGCAAATAATTTGGGCCAGGGATTTCCGATGAAAGTTTCATCATACACATCAATTTTACCGTCAGGTGTACCATCAGGACCACTGATGTCTTTGAACTTAACATCACCAACCCAAAGCCCGCTGGTTTGATCAATTGGTAATCTATTGCCATTATTGTCAACCGGAACCGGGCTTTTTTCAATTTCTTCAATGCTTGTAAATAACCCTTCTTCAATATACCCTCTGAATAACCATGGAGCTTGCCCTACAACGGAACGTTGTGTCCAGTCACCCAGCCACCAGGATGTTCTATTAATAAGTGCTGCATCAGAATAGAATCTTTCAATGGTGCTTTTAAATGCGGAAATATTGAAGTTGGTTTCCCATTTAAAATTTTTATTAGCAATGTTTGTTGTAATAAGCGTAGCACCCCAGCCTTTTGTTTGTATATCGCCCACATTGATATAAGGTGATTCTACAGAGCCTGTACCATTGGTGCCCATATACCATGGCAAAGGATTCGGCATTAACAGGTTATTTGTATGCTTAATATAATAGTCAAACTCTAACTGAATTCTGTTATTGGCAAAGCCAAGGTTTAAACCAAAGTTGTTGGTTTTGGTTTCCTCCCATTTCAAGTCCGGATTTTTGTATCTCCCGGGTAAAAATCCTGTGCCTGTGGGTGTAGCACCGGCAATCATTGGTGAGTATATAAATGCGCCACCACCCTGGTTACCTGTAACTCCTGTTTCAAATCTTAATTTAAACTCGCTTATGAAAGGTACTTTGAAGAAGGGCTCTTGTGAAAGACGCCATGCAACTGATAATGATGGAAAGTAGCCGATCTTATTATTTTCACCAAAATTTGCAGAGCCGTCTCGGCGAATGGTAGCATTCAATATATACCGGCTGTCAAAATTATAGCTTAACCTTCCTAAGTATGATTCCATTCCCCATACACCTGAGCCACCGGAGTTGGTAGCTGTTGTTTCATCACCTGCATTCAAATCAAGTATGTCATTCGTTAAAAATCCGGTACGGGATGAACTCACATTTTTCCAACGGGATTCCTGGGCTTCGTGTGTCAGCATCAGTCCCACGCTATGCTTACCAAATGTTCTGTTATAATCAAGCATCTGGTTCCAGTTCCAGTATGTATTAAAATTGTTACCATTGGTTAAGGTTGGTCTGTCATTAACAGCCCAACCAATTTTATATTGCGGAATATAGTATGTAGAGTTTTGGTATCCTACATTAGCATTAAATGAAGATCTGAAAACTAATCCTTTGGTAATATTTATCCCAAGATTCAGCCCTCCCAGAAATTGCCTTCTAACATAATTATTAGTGGTCATATTCGCTATCGCAATAGGGTTCACGGGGGCGAATTGATTAGCGCCATTGTTTATATCGCCGCCGCCCCATGTTCCGTCAATATTTTTTACCGGTATCTGGGGTGTTAACCTGATAGCGTTTGAAATAACATTTTCCTGGCTCGTAGTCAGAATTTCATCTGTTTGGTTGAAGTTAAGGTTGGCGCCTAATGTTATCCATTCTCTCGGTTTATTGTCAAGATTCACCCTGAAAGAATATCTTTTAAAACCGGAACCAATAGCAATACCATCCTGATCAAGATACTCGCCAGACATATAATATGTTGTTTTATCATTACCCCCGCTCATGCTGAGAGCGTGTTTACTCATAGGAGCATTATTAAATAATTCTGATTGCCAGTCTGTTCCTTTTCCAAGAAGCGAAGGATCAAGAAATTCCTGCGGAACTTCACCACCTACTATAGCACGCATTTCTTTCACCATCTGCGCGTACTGTTGCAGGTTCATTACCTCGAGATGTTTAGGTGGTGTTTGTACGCTGTACAAAAAATTATATTCAAGTTTAGCCTGGCCTGATTTGCCTCTTTTGGTTGTAATGAGTATTACACCGTTGGTGGCGCGTGATCCATATATTGCTGTAGCAGAAGGACCTTGCAAAAGTTGGATGTCCTGTATATCGGAAGGATTAAGGCCGGCTATAGGATTAGTTGAGCTTTGTGCACCAAAAGAAATACTTTCGCCCATTACCTGTACCCCATCAATAACATACAGAGGTTCGGTTGTTCCATTAACAGTACTAACCCCTCTTATATTAACAGAAATACCTCCGCCTGGCTGACCACTGTTTTGAGTAATATATACGCCGGCGGCACGCCCCTGAATAGCTTGTTCAATAGTAGTGTTAATGGTTTTATCTATATCCTTAGCAGAAACCGTTGTTTGTGCTGATGTTAAATTAGCGCGTTTGGCAGTACCATATCCTATAACAACAACTTCATCAAGTTTTTGAGCCAACTGCTCCATTCTTACTTCAATCAAGGAAGAAGAGCTGATATTTATTTCCCGCGTAATCATACCAACGGAGCTAATGATCAGGGTTTTTGCATTAGAGGTAACCTGGAGGGTAAATACCCCAAACTGATCAGTTACAGTTACAGCTTTGGTTTCTTTTACTTCTACAGAAGCCCCTTGTACCGGATTACCCTGGTTGTCTTTAACTGTGCCGGTAATTTTTCGGGCACCTCCTTGCTGGGCATGTACATTTGTAATAAGCAGTAGCGCCAAAAGAGAACATAACAGAGCTCTCACTTTAGCCGCCGTTTTGTTTTTGTTCATATGCGTGCAATTATGGTTTTAAAATGTAGATGATTAATATTTGATGTTCATTTTTATCGTTTGCTCGTTCCCGTTATAGGATATGGCTGTATCAGCCTGGGCTGAAAAATCAATGTTTGTCTTCTTGTCCTTATCTATCCATACTATTCTGAAAATTTTATTTTTAGATATGCCTTTAAAGTCTCCGGTGCATTTACCGATGGTAAGGGTTTGACTCGCTTCTTTGTAGCTAATGGGAATATTGCAGAACGCACCTTTTTCATAATTGTAATTCACGCCTTCGTCCTCATACAAATTAAAGCTGGCATCGCGTCCTGTATAAATATATAAGGTGATTTTATCTGTATTGATATCGTTGGTATGTTGAATATCCTGGCCAACAGGAATGATAGAACCCTCTTTTACAAATAATGGCATTCTTTCATACGGCGCTGCGGCATCAATATACTGACCGCCTTCATTATATTTTCCGGTATACATATCATACCAACCCTGGCCTGCCGGTAAATACAATTTTCTTTCTACCGCATGTGGTTTGTATACCGGGTTTACCAGTATAGATGAACCGAACATATATTGATCACCAATATTCTTTACGTTAGGGTCAGATGCAAAATCCATGATCAGACCACGCATCAGTGTATAGTTGCTGTGGTAAATATTTCCTGCCATTGAATAGATATATGGCATCAGGCGGTAACGAAGCTGGTTGTAATACAGCATACTCTTATACGCAGGATGATCTGCCGGTGCTATATTATATATTTCACGATAAGGATACTGGCCGTGCGATCTGAACAAAGGGCAGAATGCACCAAACTGGTACCATCTTGTATTCAATTCTCTCCATTCTTCAAGTGCTTCACCTTTAGGATCAGGTTTATCGTATTTATCTTCTACAAAAAATCCTCCTATATCTGTTGTCCAGTATGGTAATCCGGATAATGAAAAATTAATCCCCGCAGGTATCTGTCTTTCCAGTTCATCAAATCTTGCAGCTATATCACCGCTCCACGTTGCTGTACCATAACGTTGCATACCGGCATAAGCCGAACGGGTAAGAATAAACACACGCTGATTATTATTGGTTTGCCTTTGCCCTTCATAAATGCCTTTAGCGTTTTGAAGTGCATAACCATTAAAGTATTGCGTGGCAGGCCCGAGCGCTGTAGGGTTCATTAATGCTTTACGCTTTTCGATAGTTGCATTAGAAAGAATATCGGGTTCTGTTGCATCTAACCACCATGCATCAACGCCTTTGCTGAATAATTTTGAATTAAGCAAATTCCAAAACCCTTTTCTCGCATCCGCGTTGTAGGCATCATAAAAAGTAGATACATATCCTTTACCTATCCAATCGCGGGTTTGGTCTTTTATATTTTGTTTATAGAGCCAGTTGTTTTTATCAAATAATTTATAAGTCTCAATACCTTCGTAAAACTTAGGCCAAACAGATATCATAAAATGAGCATTATACTCATCATGCAATTTTTTGATCATTCCATCCGGATCAGGAAACCTGGTTGAGTCAAATTCCTGGCTGCCCCAGGCGTCCTCCTTCCAGTAACTCCAGTCGAGCACGATATTATCCAGTCCGATTTTTCTTTTCCTGAATTCAGCCACCGTATTTTCAATTTCCGCCTGGGTTTTATAACGTTCGCGGCTTTGCCAGAAACCTAAAGCCCATTTAGGAACAATAGGAGCTTTACCTGTTAATTCACGGTAACCGCTGATGACATCATCTGCAGTTTCACCATAAACAAAATAATAATCTATTGCTTCTGCAGCTTCAGATGAAATAGCCATTTTGTTTGCAAGAGAGGGATCAGGGCTGAGCCATTTCAACGAAACAAAAGCCTGCGTTGATTCCGGTATCCATTCTATTTTAATGGGATACTTTTTTCCTTTTTCGAGTTGAACGGCAAAAAATGAAGGCCCGGGATTCCATCCTTCGCGCCATTTATCCAGCAGCAATTTTCCGTCAAGCCAGTATTTAATATAGCCTGATGCCGAAAGATAAAATTTATGCTCGCCGGAAGTGTCGGTGCTTATATATCCTTCCCATTTTACTTTTCCTTTATCCATCGGGAAGCCGGCAGGAATATTTTTTAATGAAGGAAGAAAAGCATAATCAATTTTATCTTCCTGTTGTTTTACAAATATTTTACTGCTGTCTGTTCTATGGCTGTATGTAGCAGTCAACCCTTTTGATTCGCCATCTGATCCTGTAAGTGATAAAGAAGAAAGTTCTTGTTTCTTACGGTTATCGCCAAACGAAGTAATGGAGTAATTATCCCACAATAATCCATATTTACGAGACGAAACAAGAAAGGGTACGGATACGGTGGAATTATATTGGGTCAGATCAACATCCTTATTTTTATAATTGATCATGCCGGCTTGCTGCTGCCCCAAGCCATAAAAGGCCTCTTCTGTTGGCGATTCAAATACCTGGCTCACCTGGTACAATGATTTCTCATCAATTTTAACCGGGGTAATTGTTTTTCCGCCACCTGTCTTTTCCTGCAGAATAATATTTCCACTGCTGTCTTTAAAAACTACTTCACCGGTAGCAAAAGAAACAGTTGCTGATATACTATTTGTTTTTAAAATTGCTTCAGTGGCATTATGTTGTTCAGTCCAGGAAACTGTGGGCAGTTTTAAATGGTCCCGCATAAGACTTTCAGTTGTTGAAAATTCCGCTGCGCCGGTAGCTGTTACACGAATAATTTTTGGGGTGATGGCTGTTAATCTTATTGAAGATGCATCACCCGGAGCTGCCTGTTTAAGTTTAATGATAAAGCCATCATCTAATGTAATTAGTTCCTGCCGGGAATTGCATGCAAAAAGGAAGGGATAAACACATGCTGTTACAATATAAATATTTTTCTTTATGCAAAACAACATTCAGCAATCGTTTCGGTTACAAGAAAACAAGAAAATTGGTACCCTAAAACTAACAACACGATCAAAAAAGCAGGGGAGTCAAATGTTTAAGAAAGGGTGTTCAAATGTTCTGCTTAAGGGGTGTATTTGTTTATTTATAGGGTACAGAATGTTAACTGGTATTGATTGTTATAAAGTTTGAGCAATAGTTATGGTAGTTTAAAAGGTCAGCTTAAGTATTTTAATTATTATTGCATGTAGCCCTTGATTTGCCATTATGTTAAGGAAATCCATCCATCTTATTACTTGTTTGCTTTTTTGCTGCTTGTGTGGATATTCACAAAAAAATGAATATCAGTTTATGCACCTTGATGTGCGGCAAGGGCTTTCGCATAACCAGGTAAATACCATTTTTAAAGATAATAGGGGGTTTATGTGGTTTGGCACCATGTCGGGGTTGAACAGGTTTGACGGCTATGACTTTAAAGTATTCAGGAATGATCTGCTTGATACTACTACCTTGAGCGATAACTATATCAGCAATATTTTTGAACTACCCGACAGGAAATTGTGGATTGTAACAAGGAACGGTAATAATATATACGATCCTAAAACCGAATCCTTCATCCGGAACGATCAGCAGTATCTCGCTTCCCTTTCCCTTCCTGCCGGAAACGTAACATTTATTTT
The DNA here is from genome assembly GCA_047601125.1 of Agriterribacter sp. Lineage (GTDB taxonomy): Bacteria > Bacteroidota > Bacteroidia > Chitinophagales > Chitinophagaceae > Agriterribacter. The sequence continues at coordinate 1,385,597 of JASGJY010000001.1, forward strand.
AAAAGATAAAAAAGGAGATTTCTGGTTTGTGTACCAGAACCTGGTCGGGGTATATAAATATTCTCCTGCAACCAGCAAATCTGTAAAAGTTCTCAATCAAGCTGAAACCGCAACTGGAATATCTGCCAATGATGTTACCATGTTAGCGCCCGACCTTGACAATAACATATGGATTATTCACCGCAATGGAGTTATTGAAAAAATTGATAATACTTCGGGTAAAGTAAGTTTCCTATCAACTGAGTTACAAACAAGAAATGAAGGTAAAAATGAAAATTATTTCCTGTTTATTGATAAAGATAACGAGTTATGGATTACAGTTCCGCTATCCATAACACATGGCGGCATTTACTATTTTAAACCTTCTTCCAATACGCTTCATTACTTTTCTAAAGAAACTGCCGGTATGCAGCTAAACTCAAATATTGTTTCCGGTATTGTACAAGGTAATGATGGTAGAATATGGATAGGTACTGACCATGGTGGCGTAAATATTATTGAAAAGAAAAACATGCAGGTACAATACCTGATGAACGATGCAGAAGATCATACGAGCATATCTCAAAACAGTATATGGAGTATTTATAAAGATAATGCCGGAGTAATATGGTTAGGCACTTTTAAGCAGGGTATTAATTATTACAGCAGTCAGTTAGCTTTATTTAGCTTATTCAAACATAAAATATCCGATCCCAACAGTTTGCCTTTTGAAGACGTGAATAAGTTTGTTGAAGATAAAGACGGTAACCTGTGGATAGGAACAAATGGCGGGGGGCTTTTGTACTATGACAGGCGATCAGGAAAATTTAAAAGTTTCCGGCACGATCCTAAAAACATAAACAGCATCAGCAGTGATGTTGTAGTTAGTTTATGCATTGATCATGAGAATAAATTATGGGTAGGAACATATTATGGAGGATTGAATTGTTATGATGGTGAAAAATTTATACACTTCAGGCATAACGTGGCAGATACAAGCAGTATATCCGACGACAGCATATGGGAAATATTTGAAGATACTGATAAAAACCTTTGGATTGGGACCTTAACCAGTGGAATGAATTTATTTGACAGAACTACGCAAACCTTCCGGCATTTTGATGTAGAAAACCGATCGCTTCATTCAAATTATATTTCAGTAATTATTGAAGACAAAGAAAATAACCTATGGCTGGCAACTTCCAATGGTATTGATGTAATGGATAAAAGATCAGGAGCATTTCGATATTATGGTCACGATGATAAAGATCCTTTGTCTTTAAGCAATAACAATGTAATGTCCATTTTGCAGGATAGCCGTGGCAGGATATGGGCCGGCACCCGCGAAGGATTAAATGTGTTAGATACTGAAAAGAAAAAATTTACGGTATTCAGAAAAGAAAATGGACTGCCCGATAATACCATACTTACCATATTGGAAGATGATGCTCATAATTTATGGATAGGAACTCCTAACGGGTTAAGCAATGGTATTGTAAATGCCGATAAAGAAGGGAATATTACTATGCGGTTCATTAATTATGATGAATCGAACGGTTTGCAGGGAAGAGAATTTAATGATAAAGCTGCTTATAAATTAAGATCAGGAGAACTTGCTTTTGGCGGGCCTTATGGGTTTAATATATTTCTGCCTGCAAAATTTCCTTCTGCAAATGAACATCCGAAAGTAGTATTCACCGGTTTGCATATATTCAACCAATCTGTAGAACCTTTTAAAAAAGTAAACGGGCACGAAATACTTTCCGAAGCTATTACAGAAACAAAAGAAATTACACTGAAGTATAATCAAAACGTTTTTTCCATTTCTTTTTCAGCCCTTGGAATAGGTATGTCGCCCAAAAATAAGTTCAGGTATATGCTTGAAGGGTTCAATAAAGAATGGCTTTCTACAGATGGGCGCCAACGAACAATAACATATACTAATATTGATCCCGGCAAATATATTTTAAAGATAAGACCCGATAATGACGATCCCGCAGGTATTGCAGAAGCAACAACTTTACAAATAAATATACTACCGCCGTTCTGGAAAACAATACCTGCATTTCTGCTGTATATTGTTGCTGCAACCGGTATTTTACTTTTAGCCAGGCGGCTTACCATTCAAAGAGCTAATATGCGTTTCAGAATAGCGCAGCAACAAAAAGAAGCAGAGCGCATTCATGAACTGGATATGATGAAACTGAAATTTTTTACCAATGTCAGTCATGAGTTCAGAACCCCTATTTCACTTATACTTACGCCGGTAGAAAAGCTGATGAAAGATCCCGGCGAAGATGTTCATAAAAAGCAGTATCAGCTTATACACCGTAACGCGAAAAGATTACTTGGGTTAGTTAATCAATTACTTGATTTTCGTAAGCTTGAGATGAAGGAACTGAGATTACAACCTTCAATGGGAGATATCATTGGTTTTCTTAAGGAGCTTACGTTTTCATTTACTGATCTCGCTGAAAAAAAGAATATCAACTTTACTTTTTATTCTGCAGTGGAATCGGTTGAGATGTCCTTTGATGCAGATAAGATAGAACGAATAATGTTTAACCTTCTGTCAAATGCATTTAAGTTTACAAGGGAGAATGGTAAAATTAGTGTGCATATAAATGTATCAGATGATGCGTATGCTAAAAAAATACTTGAGATAAAAGTTTCTGATAGCGGTATTGGTATACCAGAAGAAACCAAAGAAAAAATATTTGAACGTTTTTTTCAGCATGATGTACCGGGCAATATGCTAAACCAGGGTAGTGGTATCGGTTTAGCCATCTCAAGGGAATTTGCCAAACTGCATGGTGGAGATGTTAAGGTTGACAGTATAGTAGGAGAGGGAACTACATTTACAGTGCTGCTGCCATTAACGGCTTTATTTACGCATTCATCTCATATAAATAACATTGAAGCTGAAGAAACTTTAGTACAGGCAGCCGAAGAAGAAACCGGTCACACAACAAGCCGGAAAAAAAGCATTTTGATCATTGAAGATAATGATGATATACGGTTTTATATTCAGGACAACCTCAGAAATAATTATACAGTATATCAGGCGGTGAATGGAAAAGAAGGTTGGAGAAAGGCGCAGGAACTGCAGCCTGACATGATCATCAGCGATGTAATGATGCCGGAAATGGATGGCATTGAATTATTGAAAAAGATAAAAACAGATCCCAATACTTCTCATATACCTGTTATATTACTAACTGCCCGTGTAGCGGATGATCAGAAATTAGAAGGTTTAAATACCGGTGCAGTAGATTATATAACAAAGCCTTTCAGTTTTGAAATGTTACAATCCCGCATAAAAAGCTTATTGGCCCAGCAGGAGTCTATGCGGAAATTATTTCAGAAGCAAATTGAAATAAATCCCAAGGAAATCAGCGCCACTCCTGTTGATGAAAAATTTATTGAACAGGCAGTTGAAATAGTGGAGAAAAATATATCTGAAACTGAATTCTCTGTAGAGGATTTAAGCAGGGCTTTATTCATGAGCCGTGTTGCACTATACAAAAAACTGCTCTCGCTTACCGGCAAAGCACCTTTGGATTTTATACGTATTATACGAATGAAACGTGCAGCGCAGTTAATGGAAAAAACACAGATGAGTGTATCTGAAATTGCCTATGAGGTGGGCTTTAGTAATCCTAAATATTTCACTAAATTCTTTAAAAAAGAATTCGGAAAATTACCATCAGAATATATTACACAAAGCAGGAAGACTGCTAAAAGTTAGTATACCTCATTTTGAGAAAAAGCGTGGATCTATAGGAATAGTTCTCCTGTAAACGACTTTTACTTTAGAAAAATCGGTGTGGTTTGGATTAAGTAAAAGGTTGGGCTCCTCAGGCATAACAACCGAGGGTACTTCCAACGCGAAGTATTCGTTTTGCCTGATAAAATTATCACCCACCATTCCCAGTGCGCCCGGCGCAGGATTAAAATACCAGTTGTTCGGCAGGTCTTTAATACCTGTTTTACCAATTTTATCATCCGGAATTTCGAGGCAAATCATGCAGTAATCAATCAGCGGAATTTTTGCCATATGCACAACACTTTCAAGCAGAGCCAGCGATGGGGAATTAGCTGTATACAATATGTGTGTTCCTTTGCTATGCCAGCGCCCTGCAAATGCCGCAGCCCCGGTTCCTTTCAGGTCGTCTATATACATGCATTTGCTGATGCGGTAAACCTTTCTCATTATGCAAAAATTCCGTGCTCTATTCTTCCAAGCTCGTTCATTAATAAATCAATGCCTATTGAAGTATCAAGAAAATCTTTGGGTTTTTTATTATCAAGCGCCATTACGGAACTATCCATCCAGGTTTTAAAGCCTTCCATACTGCCAAATACTTCTTCGCCACGGCTATACAGTTTTGCTAACTCTATTAACCTTTCTGACTGTTCAGGATTTAATTTTTGAGTAGCTGCATATCTTCTTAATGTGCGATCTGAGGTTCTGATAATTTTTGTGATTTCGGGTACAGTAATGCCTGTATTATCCATAAGGTTATCAAGAGCCTTTTTAGGAATACCGTTTCTTATTACTGAAATGAAATCAGTAGAATTATTAACTTTTGAAAAAGATGGAAAACCGGACATGCCTAATAAATGGATAGACCGGGATATAAAATTTTGTAACATTGAAGGGGCAGTTGCAGTATAATAAATGGCTGCTGGTTCTTCTACCATGCTTGCTGAATGTATCGGGGGATTTTTCTTCTTTGCCATTTCATTTCGTATTATGTCCCAAATATACGGTCATTTGTCCAAATTTTAAAATTTTCCCCTGATTTTATATTCTTTCAAAAAAATCCTGTGGGTTGGTCAGCATGGAAAATCCTGCGGTAACTATCGCGAAGATGAGAAACAGTAAAAAGAGTATGGATGGGATTAAGCCAATAATAGCACATATCCGCCCTGTTTTAAGGTTATTGTATGATGAGGCCGTATATAGCTCGGGATTTTCAAAATACAGCTTTGCATCTTTGCCATACAGCACTAATGCTACTATCGCGCATATCACACCCGGAATCCCATAACAACAGCATCCTACAATGGAGACAATACCTAAAGCCAGTACGGCAGATGCATTGGGCAGTGGTTGTTGCGACTGCGGCGCAAATAGTGAAGTGTCCTGCATTTAAATAACTATTTGATGGTGAAATATTTTAAAAAGGTAATGAGCAACTACCAGCGCCACCACAATAACCTGTAATCCAATAATAACTTTTGTACCAAATGAAAACCGGTAAATGAAATGAAAGAAACTAAATATCAACAAAATAAAAACCGGAAGTAAAGCGGGGTACAACTGGATAGAGTCCGATAAATCTCCCTTCACAAGGGCAATAAAACTCCTTTGCATACCACATCCGGGGCATTGCATATTTAAATATTTTACTGAAGGGCATCGAAGCATATTTCGCTCTAACCAGCTAATCCATTCAGCAAACAATAGTACTTGCAATTGAATTTGTATTTACATGGATTAATATGCCTGCGCAAATAACACCCGCTTATTGCTCGGTTTGCCTGTTAATATGCAGGTACCTGCTTCTTCCTGCACATCTAAAGGTATACAGCGGATAGTAGCTTTTGTCAACTCCTTTATTTTTTCTTCCGTTTCACCGGTGCCATCCCAGTGCGCTGAAATAAACCCTCCTTTATTTGCTATCAAATCCGCAAATTCATCCCAGGTACCGGCAGGTGTTATGCTTTCATCCCGGAATTTTTTTGCCCTGTCAAACATTTCCTGCTGTATCTGCTGCAACAAATTAAATATTTGTTCAGATAGATTATCCATACTTATAGAACTTTTCTCCCTGGTGTCCCTTCTCGCTATTTCTACGGTATTATTTTCAATATCTCTTGTGCCTATTGCTATGCGCACCGGCACGCCTTTCTTTTCATACTCGGCAAATTTCCAACCCGGGCGGGAGTTGTCATTGTCATCATATTTAACTCTGATACCGGCTAATTTAAGCTCATGCATTAAATCCTTAACCCTCGAATCTATGAGTCTTTTTTGTTCTTCGCCTTTGTAAATTGGTACAATTACAACCTGCAAGGGAGCAATTTTAGGAGGCAATACCAATCCTTCATCATCACTATGCGCCATAACCAACGCGCCAATCAACCTTGTTGATACCCCCCACGATGTTGCCCAAACAAACTCCTGCTTATTTTCTTTGGTCAAAAACTGAACATCAAATGCCTTTGCAAAGTTCTGACCAAGAAAATGAGAAGTTCCTGCCTGCAATGCCTTACCATCCTGCATCAAAGCCTCAATACAATAGGTATCTACGGCGCCGGCAAATCTTTCATTAGGCGTTTTCACACCTTTAATAACAGGTAAAGCCATCCAGTTTTCAACAAAGTCGGCGTACACATTCAGCATACGAACCGCCTCCTCCACTGCTTCCTGCGATGTTGCATGTGCAGTATGTCCTTCCTGCCATAAAAATTCAGCAGTACGTAAAAACAAACGGGTACGCATCTCCCATCGAACAACGTTAGCCCATTGGTTTACAAGAATAGGTAAATCTCGGTAAGACTGGATCCATGTTTTATAAGTATTCCATATAATAGCCTCACTTGTTGGGCGTATAACCAGCTCTTCCTCCAGCTTTGCCTCAGGGTCAACCATCAGCTTTCCCTTTTTGGCAGGATCATTTTTCAGGCGGTAATGTGTTACAATAGCACATTCTTTTGCAAATCCTTCAGCATTCTTTTCTTCAGCTTCAAATAAGCTTTTGGGTACGAATAATGGGAAGTAAGCATTTACGTGCCCTGTATCCTTAAACATTTTATCTAATTGATCCCGCATATTTTCCCATAAGGCAAAGCCATAAGGTTTAATTACCATACATCCTCTTACCGCTGAATAATCAGCCAATTCTCCTTTTATGATCAGATCATTATACCATTGCGAGTAATCTTGTGCTCTTGCCGTAATTTCTTTGCTCATACAATAATGCTTACCGTTGATTTGTTTTGAGAATTTATAAAAATTCAAATCAGTTTCATATAGTATTTTTTAAATGTATATGAACAACTATTTTGAATATATTAACACATGAATTGCGCAAATGTAGTAACTTCATAGTGTAAATGTTAAAAACCCTCTTATCATGAAGTCAAGAATTTTACTTTTAGGTGTTGCGCTTATAGGTTTGGGTAGCTGCTCAACTATGTATAAATCAGGCCAAACACCGGATGATATATATTATTCACCTGCTCCGCAAATGAGAACGGCTTCATCTGATGATGAAGATGAAAACTATGCTCAAAATGGAAGTGATGAATACGTGAATGTTCAGACAGAACAAGACCGTTCAGCATACAACAGCGATGATAATTACCTGCGTATGAAGGTGAGAAACCGCTCAATGTGGTCTGCATTTGATAATTACGCTATGTATGATGCGATGTATTCTCCTTATTACGGAGGTTTTGGCGGATATGGATTAGGGTATGGCTACAATCCTTACTCATTCTATTCTCCATATTCAATGTACTCTCCTTATTATGGTAGTGGTTGGGGCTTAGGTATTGGCTGGGGTGGGTTATATGGGGGTTGGAATAGCTTCTACAACCCATATAATTCATTTTATAATCCATATTATGGCGGAGGCTATTATTACCCGGGTGGTGGAAAAGGAAGTGTAACACGTCCTGCAAATTCATACAGGCCCAGAACATATAATTTGGGAAGTTACGGAACCAATAATAACAGCAGCATTAATAATAACACTAATACTCCCAGAAGAGTATTCAGAAGTAATGATAACAATTATGTAAATCCGGGCAGATCGTCAGGCACAACAAGCCCACGCAGGTCTACATACAGCTCAGGTAATGACAGCAGACCTTCAAGAAATTATGATTCACCAAGAAGCAGTAGCTCTTCTCCAAGCTATACGCCAAGCTCATCATCTGGCAGCAGCAGGAGCAGCGGTGGTGGTGGCGGAGGAAGCGCTCCTTCCCGTCCCGGAAGACAGTAATAATACCTGTACCATTTACAAGTTTGATTTTTGAAATAAATTAAGAGCGGTAAGCCGCTCTTTTTAGTATAGCTAAGTTTTTTTCTATAGTTGCATAAAATATCTTGAAAAATGAGAGTAATAGTAACGTTAGGCTTTATTTTAACCGGTTCAGTTTTATTTGCACAGGAACCCGCAGATGCCATACGATATTCTTGGTTAACGCCGCAGGGTACAGCAAGGGCGCAATCAATAGGAGGCGCAGTAACAGCACTGGGTGGTGATATTACGGCTTTATATACCAACCCGGCAGGGCTCGGCATGTACAAAACCAGCGAATTGGTGCTCAGTCCCGGCTTTTCTTTTGCAAATAATAAAACATCTTATCGCGGCTCATCTGCAACAGATTCAAAAAGCGGGTTTAATTATGGGCCGGTAGGTGTTGTATGGGGCATACCTTCTACCAGGAACAGCAATTGGAAAAATGTGAGTGTTGGTATTGCCATCAGTAAAACGGCAAATTTTAATAACCGCGTATTACTTCAAGGCAACAACAACCAAAGCTCTTTCTCTGAAAAATACCTTGAACAGCTTTACAATAATGGAAATCCTGTTGATATGGTATCGGCAGAAAATGATTTCCCTTCTTCAGCAAGTTTAGCATACTGGACATATTTAGTTGATACAATAGCAGACGCCAATGGAAATGTTGCCGGTTATTTTAGCAATGCTTCTGTGGGTACCGGATTAAAGCAGCGTCAGGTTATAAATACCAGTGGTGGTGTATCTGACTTTAGCATTGGCCTCGGAGCTAATTATAACGATGTATTTTATATTGGAGGTTCGTTAAATATCAACACGCTGACATTTACACGCACAAGTACTTTTCGTGAGGAGGATGCTACCTCTGCAACAGATAATTATTTTAATTACTTTGAAGCTGAAGAATATTTAAGAACAAATGGTGTAGGTGCGTCTGTAAAACTTGGTATTATTTTTAAACCCGTTGATGCTTTGCGTGTAGGATTAAACTTTCACAGCCCTTCCTGGTATTCTTTTAAAGATACTTATACAGGATCGCTTACTGCAGACACAGAAAATTATGCCGGTGTACTCTCTAAAAATTCAACAGATCTTACTGACGGATATCCCGGAGAATACAATTACCGCTATAGAACACCCATGCGCATTGGTGCAGGGCTTGCCTATCTTTTTGGTGCACAAGGTGACGTAAAAGCACAAAAAGGATTTATAAGCGCCGATGTAGAATATGTATCCTACAAAGGTTCTTCTTTTAATGCCCAGGATAACAGCAACCAGGATGATAAGTCATATTTTTCTGATTTGAACAATACTATCGACAATGTTTTTAAAAGCACTGTAAATCTAAGGATAGGAGGAGAGTTGAAATTTGAAACATTAATGGTGAGGGCCGGCTTTGGATATTACGGTAATCCATACACGAACAATTATTTTGGTAACGCAGCAGATGTTACTAACGGCAGCCGGATGAATATCAGTGGCGGATTAGGCTGGCGCAATAAAGGCATGTTTGTTGATCTTGCTTATATTCACCAGATCATCAAAGATGCATATTATCCTTACAGGTTAGTTGACAACGAATTTAATGTAGCAAAGGTTAACAGCACTATCGGGAATGTGTTGCTTACTGTTGGATTTAAATTTTGATTACGGTTGTATGAGGTCAGAATGTATGATAGTTTGAAAAAGCAACAATAACATTTCCCTGTATTTTGCTTAACAAATTACTCTGAAAATGGTAACGATATGGTCTTAAACTTGTTATATTTTCAGATCATAAAACCTCCAACATGAAACGTATCTTATTATCTTCTGTAGCAATTACCCTTGCTTTATTTATTGCAAATTCATCATCTGCCCAGGGCATAAGGCTTGCACTGCATGCCGGCGCTAATATGGGCAAAATTGATGGTAAATCTTTTAAAGATGAATACAAGTTAGGGTACCACCTTGCCGTAGCGCCTGAAATAATGTTTTCATCAAAATGGGGAATACAACCCGAAGTAATGTTCAGTCAAACAAATACTTCTTCGTCTACCCAGTTTGAAGATATCTACAAAATTTCTTCCGATGAATTAAAAGATGTAAAACTAAATTATCTCAGCGTCCCCCTTTTACTTTCATTCCGCCCTGTTTCTTTTCTTACTTTCCAGGCTGGCCCGCAGTTTGGCATATTAATGAACAAACAAAAAAAGTTTCTTGAAAACGGGCGTGATGCATTTACAGATGGAGATTTTTCCATGCTGGCAGGTGCACAGATCAATATCTTAAGACTAAGAGTATATGGACGTTATGGTGTTGGCTTAACAAATATCAACGATATTGATAGCCAGGATAAGTGGAAAAGCCAGACTGTACAGCTTGGCGTTGGCTTTGCATTGTAATGATAAAATCTTTTCTTTATCAAAATCCGGGCAAACGTCCGGATTTTTGCTTTTTACTGGCATTAAAGTTGACAAATATATAGTCCACATATTTTAACCCTGTTTTTCGTTAAAAGAATGTCATATTGACCGAGAAAAAAATAACATGAAATCAAAAGAATTATTTGTAAGACCGGAAGACGAAATGGAGTTTATGCCCATTATTCCTTTGAATGAAGATGACTCAGAAAATGCCGATGAAGTAGTTATTCCATCTGAAATTGCTTTATTGCCTTTGCGCAATACCGTGCTTTTTCCCGGAGTGGTTATTCCCATTACCGTAGGCCGGGACAGGTCGGTTAAAGCTGTAAATGATGCATATAAAGCTGACAAATTGGTAGGTGTTGTAGCGCAAAAAGACAGTACTGTAGAAGAGCCATTAATAAAAGACCTGGAAATTATCGGGACTGTTGCAAAAATTATCAAGCTTATAAAAATGCCTGATGGAGGCACTACCATTATAATACAGGGCCGCAAGAGGTTTAGTGTAGAAACGATCACAACTGAAGAACCTTACTTCAGAGCTACAATTAAACTGCTTGAAGAAGAAAAAATAAATCTTGAAGAAGATCAGCATTTTGCCGCTACCGTAAGTTCTATTAAAGACCTCGCTTCACAGATCATACTGCTTTCACCTAATATGCCTTCTGAAGCTTCTGTAATACTCAAGAATATTGAGAACCCTGCATTTCTTATCCATTTTGTGAGCAGTAATATTAATATAGACCTGAAAGAGAAACAGGAGCTTCTTGAAATAAATGATATTAAAATAAGAGCCGAAAAGCTGATGCATTTGCTCAACAGGGAGTTACAATTTGCCGAATTAAAAAATCAGCTTACGAATAAAACAAAAACAGAATTAGATAAACAGCAGAAAGAATACTTTTTACAGCAACAGTTAAAAAGTATTAAAGAAGAGTTAGGCGGAGATTCAAACGAGCGTGAGATCAGGGAAATGCAAAAGAAGGCCGAAACAAAGAAATGGCCGGAAACTGCAAAAGAATTGTTCAATAAAGGCATCGCTAAGCTTGAGCGCATGCATGCATCAACTCCTGATTACTCTGTAGTATATAATCACCTCGATCTGATGCTTGAACTACCGTGGGAAGAAGGTACTATTGACTCCTATGATTTAAATAAAGCAAAAAGGATATTAGACCGCGACCATTACGGCATGAACAAGATTAAAGAAAGACTTTTGGAGTATCTCGCGGTATTGAAATTAAAAGGAGACATGAAAAGCCCGATTCTTTGTTTTGTAGGTCCCCCGGGTATTGGTAAAACATCCCTGGGCAGGAGCATAGCATCTGCATTGAACAGGAAATATGTAAGGTTAAGCCTTGGTGGACTAAGAGATGAGAGTGAAATACGCGGGCACAGGAAAACCTATATAGGCGCTATGCCCGGCCGTATCATTCAATCTATCCGTAAAGTAAAATCGTCAAACCCGGTTATTATATTAGATGAGATAGATAAAGTAGGAAAAGATTTTCACGGAGATCCTTCTTCTGCATTGCTGGAAGTACTTGACCCGGAGCAAAATCATACTTTTTACGATAACTATCTCGAACTGGAATATGATTTAAGCAAAGTGCTGTTTATAGCTACAGCCAACGATTTGCAGAATATACAGCCTGCGCTTCGTGACCGACTTGAAATAATTGACCTTAACGGCTATGCAGTTGAAGAAAAAGTACAGATAGCAAAGCGCCACCTCGTGCCCAAGCAAAGGGAAATGCATGGCCTTAAAAATGTACCCATCAAAATAAGCGACCCGGTTTTGACAAAAGTAATTGAAGATTATACCCGCGAAAGTGGTGTCCGCGAATTAGACAGGCAGCTCGCATCAATAATGCGGGCAATGGCAAAAGAATATGCCATAAAAGAAAAATTAAAGCCGACAATTACCGAAAAAGACATACAAAAAATTTTAGGTAAACCGAGATACAGCAATGACTTATACAAGGTTGCAAATATGCCTGGTGTGGCTGTAGGACTAGCCTGGACTTATGTAGGGGGCGATATTTTATTTATTGAAACCAGCCTGAGCGAAGGAAAAGGTGAATTGAAATTGACCGGTAATCTTGGTAATGTAATGAAGGAAAGCGCTATTTCCGCAGTTACGTACCTGCAGGCAAACGCCAAAAAATATGGTATTGATCCTGAAATATTTCAGAAAAAAAATATCCATGTTCATGTGCCTGAAGGAGCTGTTCCTAAAGATGGGCCAAGTGCCGGAATTACCATGATGACTGCTATTGCTTCAGCTATTGCAGGAAAAAAGGTTAAACCGTATGTTGCTATGACAGGCGAAATAACTTTGCGTGGGCAGGTATTGCCGGTAGGCGGGATCAAGGAAAAAGTTCTGGCTGCTAAAAGAGCAGGTATGAAGGAGGTTATCCTCTGTTGGCAAAATGAAAAAGACGTTCAGGAAATCAACTCTGATTATATTAAAGGAATCAAATTTCATTACGTAAAAACTATGCAGCAGGTGCTGGATATTGCATTGAACTATAGCTGATAATATTTCCGCATTACCTGCACCTGTATTAAAATTTAATATAGTCTAAACCGCCGGGGATGAAAAAGCTTAACTTCAAACTATAAACTATAAATAACAAATCCCTAATATTATTCCTTTTTCCCCATCACACTTAAATTCACCGTCAGATCATCTGCCATGGTAATACTTCCGCCACCAACAGTATAATCTCTGCGGTTAATTTTAAATTCTCCTTCAAATAAATAGTCATCGCCTTTGGCAGTTGCTTTAAAGGGGAAAGAAATTTCTTTGGTCACACCTTTAATGGTAAGTTTTCCAAATACAAACAGATAATCTTTATCGGTGCTTGTGGTAATTTTTGTGGAAACAAAATGTATCTGCGGGTATTTTTCCGCATCAAAATATTCATCCTGCCTTAAATGATTATCGCGTTGAACTATACCGGTGTTGATGGTTTTAGTATCAACGGTTACTTCAAATTCGGAAGTATTTAAATTATCAGGGTGAAATGCTATTTTTCCCTTTAGCCCGGAAAATGTTCCACTCACATTTACGCCAAAGTTTTTGATCTTGAATTTAACTTCTGAGCCTTCGTCAATGGGTTTATACTGCTGGGCAAAGGTTAGATTTACAAACAGGAGAAGAATGCTTGTAAAAAATATTTTCATAATTATTGATTTAAACAAAGATATTTTTCTATTTGTTAATATATTCTTTAAACTAAAGGAAATAATTTTAAGATAATACTTCATTAATTGGTGCAGCTTTCGCCGTTGCAATAGGATAGTAATAAATTTCGTTTAGCTTTGAAACAAATTATTGCCTATGCATGTTCCGGTAATGGCAGAATTATTTGCAAACCAGGAGAATCCTGAAATCCTTTTTTGGGTAGGTTGTGCCGGCAGCTTTGATCAGCGTGCGCAAAAAATAACTAAGGCGTTTGCGGCTATTCTCAATAAAACAGGTATTAAATATGCTGTTTTGGGTAAAGAAGAAGCTTGTACCGGGGATCCTGCACGCAGAGCCGGTAATGAATTCCTGTTCCAGATGATGGCTTACCAGAATATACAGCTACTGAATAATTATAACATCAAAAAAATAGTAACTGCCTGTCCGCATTGTTTCAATACACTTAAAAATGAATACCCGGAATTAGGAGGCAATTATGAAGTAATACATCATGCTACATTCCTGCAGCAATTGATTGATGAAGGAAAGATAAAGATGAAAGAGGAGGGGAGCTTTAAGGGAAAGCGGATCACGTATCATGATAGTTGCTATTTAGGGCGTGCCAATAATATATACGAAGCGCCAAGAAAAGTGCTTGAGGCTTTGGATGGCGAGCTGGTTGAAATGAAGCGCTGCAAAAGTAAAGGTTTATGCTGTGGCGCCGGTGGCGCACAAATGTTCAAGGAAGAAGAAAAGGGAACGATAAGAATAAACACAGAAAGAACCGATGAAGCTTTAAGCGTTAACCCATCGGTTATTGCTGCTGCCTGCCCCTTTTGTAATACCATGCTTACGGATGGTGTAAAAAGTAAAGAAAAAGAAGAGCAGACCAAAGTGCTGGATATTGCAGAACTGGTGGCAATGGCTATGGAATAGTTAGGGAAAGTGGTGTAGGGTAGAAGGTAGAAGGTGTAGGGTAGAAGGTGTAAAGTAGAAGCACTGTTACATATACAATGGGATAAAACCTGGAAATCTCAAATTTCAAATTTCAAATCTTTTGCGTTACGGAAAAAACATACTGATTCTCGCGCTGGCCATAGGCTTATTCCTGTTCTTTTACATTCGTTATGTAAATAAAGAAAGAAAGGAGAGCATTGAATTATTACTCAGTCAGCCCCGCACCGGCGATATATACAAGATCAGGTATACGGATTATGGTAATAACCGTACTGTAAGGTATTTCAGGGTGGCTGAAGTAGCCAAAGATGAAGTGACATTTTACCGGGGCAGGCTAAGTGCCTGGAATGTGAGCGATGTATTTTTAAATGAATTTGACCTTAACCGCATTGAAACTTTTTCGAATAATGACCTTAAATTACTTGGAAAAGGTTTGTATAACAGTGATGAAATGAGAAAAGCGGAACTGGTAGAAATTGAACGAAAACCCGGAACTCCACCGCCGAACAGTCTGTAAATATTTTGATAGTTTGCAGCGCAGCTATGATACTTGTAATGCCGGAATTGTTAATGTATACAGGCGTAGTGTATCGCCATATCGAAACGGGACATAGGCATTTCGCTTTTAACAATATCGCCTGAAGCGATAATAATCTACACATGCACAGCTACCCCGCATTAAAATCAGAGGCGTCACACTCAGCAATGATTAATCAAATTAAGTACAGGTATTACGTTAATCGGATTCATCTCCCGCCGCAACATACATATTCCAATCCTTTCCGTATTTTTGCAGAATGGATTTACACTATCAACAATTACTTCCTGAAGGTTTTGATCCCTCCTCCCGGGTATGGATTTACCAGGCAAACAGGAAGTTTATGTTTTCTGAAGTATTGGCAGCCGAAGAAATATTGAATGAATTTGTTGAAAAATGGAATGCACATGGTGCTGCGGTAAAGGGATTTACAACAATATTTTACGGGCAGTTTGTTATACTGATGGCTGATGAAACACAAACCGGTGTCAGCGGCTGCAGTACTGATAGCTCTGTAAGAGTAATAAAAGATTTGGAGCAACGATTCAACATCACTCTGTTCAACAGGCAATTACTGGCTTTTATAAAAAATGATAAAATAGAATTACTGCCTTTATCTCAAATTCAGTATGCGGCCGAAAATGGTTTTGTTCAGCCGGATACACTGTATTTTAATAATACAGCACAAACAAAACAGGAGCTTGAACAAAACTGGATCATTCCCGTAAAACAAAGCTGGCTTGCAAAGAAGCTCAACTTTACAGTAACACAATAAAAAATAAAAATATGGTTGTTGAAAAAGATAAAGTAGTAAGTATTCAATACAGCGCCAGTGATGAAGCCGGAAATATTGTTGATGGCAATCTGGAATTTGAACCGCTTGAATACCTGCATGGTCATGGTAATATTCTCACAGGACTTGAAGACGCACTCACAGGTTTAAAAATAGCCGAAGAAAAGAAAGTAGTGCTTACGCCCGGTGAAGCTTATGGAGAATTTAATCCAGAACTCGTATATGAAGTCAGCCGTCAGCAGTTTCCTGAAGGAGCAGATAGTTTACAGTTAGGTTCTATGGTTCAGGCTTCTGACGGGCAGGAGTTGATTGTTACAGATATTGATGGTGATAAAATTATTTTAGACGGCAATCATCCCTTTGCCGGCAGAACATTAGCATTTGCTGTAATGATTAAAAATATCCGCGAAGCCAGTGCAGAGGAAATTTCGCACGGGCATGTACATAATGCGCATACGCATCATCACGAACATAAAGGAGACGGAAGCTGCGGCCATGGTTGCGGATGCTCACATTGATGATAACATGGCTTCGTTTCCGGGAATTCACTTTAACTCATGGCGGTACGCCGTTGTATCTATATTTCCCCTGATGGTACCGCGGAACCGGTGCCAAAAACTGTCTCTTTTCTTTATTGAAATAAAATCCTGCTTAAATGCTTTTTCATAAGGAATAGAAGGAGTGATCATTGCCGGCTGCAACATTTTTAAAGTATCAATTACAAAAGGAATTACAGCAACATCCTTACTAACCTTTTTGCGAATAAATTTCCTGAGCATTTTTGTTTGAAAAGGGTCTGATGCCAGCGCTACTTTTTTAAAACCAAGCTGCAAAGCTTTTTTATACCCGTAGTATATATTTTCAGTGCTGTGCTCGGCTTTGGTTTCTGTATAAATATTTGCTTTGGGAATACCGATGGCTTCAGCATACATAGCCATTATTTCCGCCTCATAATATGGAGTATATACTGCCGCGCCGGAGTATATAATATTCTTGGCAATACCTTTGTCAAACAGAAATTTTGACCAGTATACCCGTCCCTTCATAACGGTATCCCATCGGTTGTTTTCAAATTTAATGCCTGGAACAACTATAGCATCGTATGGCGCATTTGCTTCAGCCTCTTTTAACAGGCGCCGGCTGCTTTTAGCAGAATAAGTGCAAGCGGCAATTAAGCAGCAGGAGAATAATATAATTATGCCCGGGCAATTACGATAAAACATTGTTTTTAACTGTTCCAGCTAATTTTTATCTTTTTTTCCAAACAGTCGCTTAAAAAATCCCTTTTTCTTCTCGCCTGTTGAAGAATCAGTTTTCTTTTCTTCTTTTTTATTGCCCTGCGCTTCCATTTTTATTCTTTCTTCTTCTGAAGTAAGTTTGGATTCTGTAGGAACCTTTTCCCTGCCATCACTAACGGGAACGTCAATATACTGGTTAGATTCGCTCTGCCCTGCATTTTCGCCTTCAACAAAAGGAGTATCTGTTGCCGGTTCACTCCAATCCTGTATCATTTCGCTCTTGATGCTTGCCGGCACTACAAATCTTTGTTTCGGATCAATACCCAGCGTTTTATCCTTGTATATTTCCTGAAAAAAATACGCCCATATAGGCATCGCCATCTGGGCACCCTGTCCTACATAGTTATTTGAAATACGCAATATCGGATCGTCGGCTCCAACCCATACACCGCCTAATAACTGAGGCGTAAATCCCATAAACCATCCATCAGCATTATTGTTGGTAGTACCTGTTTTACCTGCCACTTCGCTTGTTATGTTATATGCGCTCCGCATAGATTTACCCGTACCAAAATCTACTACACCCTGCATCATTCTGGTCATAATATAAGCGTCAGCTTCGCTGATCACTTCTTTATGTGTGGTATTGAAAGCTTCGAGTACATTACCGTTTCGATCCTCAATTCTTGAAATATAAATTGGATCCGTATGCATTCCACCGGCAGGATACATGCTATATGCGCCCACCATTTCCAGCAGGGAAAGATCAGCAGCGCCAAGCGCAATGGAAGGATAGGGAGGTATTTTACTCTGAATACCCGCCTGGTGTGCAAATTCAACAGTTCTGTTTACCCCTATTTCGTTCATTAATTTGGCAGCGGCTGTATTTATTGAAGCTGCAAGACAATAACTCAACGGGCGTGTTCCTGAATATTTTTTATCTGCTATCATCTTTCCGCCAAGATTAACAGGGTCAAGCGGAATAGGTGTTTCAGGCGTATAGCCGTTCATGATAGCAAGTGTGTATAATATAGGTTTAAACGTAGAACCTACCTGCCTTTTGGTTGAATAGTTGGCATGATCGTATTTATAGGTTTTAAAATCAATGCCACCAACCCATGCTCTTACTTCGCCTGTAAGCGGATCAGTTATTACAAAAGATGCCTGCAGCATTTGTTTACAGTATTTGATAGAGTCAAGGGGAGACATAACGGTATCCTTTTCCCGCTTGCTGTTCCAGGCAAATACTTTCATTTGTGTTTTTTCATTAAATGCCTTGCGTATATCTGCCTCTTTAATATCATCATCTTCCATTTTTTGCCAGCGGTCACTCGATTTCATGGCGTTTTCAAGAACAGCTTTACCTTCTTTTGTTTTCCACACACTGCCATCTTTAATATTTTTCTGGCTGTCAAACACTTTTTGAAGATTGGGCATATGCCGCGCCACGGCCATTTCAGCATATAATTGCATGCGGGGATCAATGGTTGTATAAATTTTTAATCCATCTTTGTAAATATCATACGGTTCGCCGGTTTTAGGATTTTTATGTTCTTTGCACCACTTCCTCAAATCATTGCGTAAAACATCAATAAAATATGGGGCCAGGTTGGTATTCTGCGTCATTTTTTCGTATTTCAGGTCAATGATCGCAGGCTTTATTTTAGCAGCCTCGGCAGCAGTTATGTAATTGTTCCTTACCATCTGGTCAATTACGGTATTTCTCCTGTCTAATGATTGCTTGGGGTTCGTTCTGGGATTATAAGTGCCGGTAGCTTTAAGCATCCCGATCAAAACGGCTGATTCCGCAACGCTCAACCTGTCAGGCTCTTTCTGAAAAAATGTTCTTGAAGCGTTCCTTATGCCATATACGTGGTCGCTGTATTCAACAGTATTCAGGTATAACGCAATTATTTCTTCCTTGGTAAAATTTCTTTCCAGTTTAATAGCAACAATCATTTCTTTCAGCTTCTCAATCATCCTGGATAGTTTGTTTTTACTGCCCTGTCCAAGCATATTTTTTGCCAACTGTTGTGTAATAGTACTTGCACCTCCTTCACTGCCAAAATAAAATACTGCCCTGGCAAGGCTTCGCCCGTCAATACCTGAATGCTCGTAAAAACGCTCGTCTTCCGTAGCAACAAGTGCGTTCAGTACATTGGGTGAAATATCTTTATAGGGAACATTTGTTCTGTCGGTTATATAATATTTTCCCATCAATCTTCCATCCCTGGCAAGTACTTCCGAAGCAGATAATATGGATGGATTTTCCAACTCAGAAAGAGAAGGCAGTTTTCCAAATACCCCCCAGCTTATAAGGAGGATAAATAAAATGCCACATCCTAATGCTATAAAGAAAATCCTCCACAAATATTTTTTTGCTTTAGCCATAGCTGTAATTAATTATTTAAAAATATCAACTATATATAGAAAATATGTTTGCAAATTTCGTGCATAATTTCATTGTTAATCGTACTGCTATTGTCGGGTGCAATCCAAATTTTTGTATATAGGTACCACTTCTGCGGTAGATGCCTCGTGCCTCGGCGTGAAAAACGGCAGCGCAATATTCAGCATTAATGCTATTGTTGAACATTTGTACTACTGTTTAACATATATCCTCCTGCCTGTCATGCCGAGGCATGAAGCATCTGCACAAGATTACCATACACACGAAGATTTGAAAAGCGCTCTTATTGCCCCGGATAGTTTGACTGCACAAAATTCTTATAAATATCAAGATTCTTATTTGTTCTCAAAACTTCAAGATTAGCCGGTGAAATTATAGTTAAATAGTATTTGTCGGCAGCCAACCAGGGCACAATCTGGGCGCCTGCTACTTTTTTTGTTCTTTCAACATATTCGAGCGCTGCCGCAGCATCTGCAAAATCCGACATTAAAACAAGCTTGTTATTATCATCTAAAGTCTCTATGCTCATTTCTATGGGTTGTGCCCTGTATGACTCCCGGTTATACCTGCTGAATGCATTTCTTACTTCGTTAACATATACCACATCTACCTTATTCAGTACAATAGCAACAAAATGTGACTCGCTGGGATTATAAGTGAATCCAGATTGTTTAACAACAGGTTTTTTGAGCAGGGATGAATCTATTACAGGCCTTACAGCGGTTTCTTTGGGCGCTGTTATGTCCGTAGTTTTGGGTTCCGGCTTACGCTGCGCTACCTGTTCCTTTCCCGGCGTTTTTAACTGCGGCTCCGGTTGCTTTTCAGCAATCTTTTCAAGCTTTTTTTCTTCAGGTAATATGGTAGAATCTTCAGTGGCACGTTCAATATTCAAATCTGTAAGATATTTTTCAATAGAAGCACGTCTTCTTAAAACATCAATAATGTTTTCAGCTTTTTTAGCCATGCCCGATTCGGCGTTGATCTTTATAAGATTTCTCAAAGCATTTATAGCAGAGCTGTCATCGCGTTGTTTAATGTAATAAATAGATTCGATGTATAACAACTGTTGTGTCCAATACACATTGCCAAATAAGCTGTCTGCTTTTATTTTTTCAATAACGGCCTGTTCAAAATTCCCTTCAAGAAACAGGTTATATATCCTTTCATAATTTTTAGTAGCATCGTTTTGCAGCTTATTAATGCTTTCCTGTGCGGACTTGGGGTCATCAATAAACCGCAGGTATTTGCTTTGCTGAAAGTTTTTAGCTAATAATTCCCTGTATTGTTTTGCCTTAACCGGAAGATTCAACTTGGTATAACAGTAATTCAAATCAAAAATGGCTTCTTCCTGGTAAGGGGTATTAGGATATCTGTTTAAAAGATCTTCATATTTTTTAATAGCTTCAGTATAATCCTCAAACTTATCTTTAAATATTTTACCAAGTGAAAAGAGCGCGTTTTCAATAGAATCGTTAGAAGCAGTTAATGCTTCAGGTGTAAGCGGCAGCGTTTTAAGTAATCCATCATAACTGATGTCGGTAAGTTTTTCTTCTTTCTGATCAAGCGGCACGGGGCTTGCTCCGGGATTAATATTGGGCGATTTTGACTGCGCTGATACATCGGTAATACGCCGCCAGTTATCAACGTTGGGCCTGGTGCCCCATGTGCTCCTGAACGTTGAAAAACCTTTTGACTTTAAAGAGTTATTATAAAAATACCAATCTCCTTTTCCATTAGCTGCAAACATATCACCGGCGCCTTTATTAGCATAAGGATTATTAGAGCTGAAGCTGGTAGAATCAGTTTCTTTAAGACCCCTTTCTTTGCCTAACCGTTTTACCGCAGCTTTTAAAAATTTTTCTCTTTCTGCCTCAGGCATGGCGGCAATTTTTTGGAGACTATCCTGTGTGGATATTGTTTTCAGTCTTGAAATTACTTCAGCTAAACCCGCTTTTCTTTGGCCGATTTCTTCCGGGTTTTTAATAAGCGGGCTGCCAGCATCAAGACTGTCATAAGCCTTTGCGGCAAGTTCATATTGTTTATGTTCAAAAGCAATATCTCCGAGATAGAGGTATGAACGATTTTTCTGTGTAAGGTCTTCCGGGTTATAGGTTACACTTTTGAGCAACCAGGTTGTTGCTCCATCAAAATTATCCCGCTCCATTTCCATTTGGGCCGCCATATAATAAATGATGCTGCGGTAATTATAATACCTGTCACGCTTAGCCATTTTCAGCAGTTCCCGTATATTATCTTCAATAACTTTTTTGTCATCATTCCCATTCGCCAGTTTAATTTGATTAAGCCTTGCATATACCATCATTACCGGGTCAATAGCATGTTTGATGCTCAGATCAAAATATTTATTGGCTTCTGTTTTATTTTTGGCCAGGGCAAACAGTTGCCCTGTTAAATATTCTCCTCGTGCTTTTTCGGCGCTGTTTTCCGCATTTTCTAATGCAGGAATAAGGTGTATAGCTGCGCTGTCCCACATATTGTGTTTGTAAAACCAGTATGCCTGCATTTCTTCAAAAAAGGGCTTGAGCCTTTCCGGCATAAGCTGATCTCTCTTTAAAGTTTGAATTAAGCCGGAGGCTTCGCCGTAAGCGCTGTCTTCAATATAGGTTCTAACCAGCCATATCAATGCATCGTTACGCCTGGGTGGTTCACTAAAAACTTTTTGAACAACACCTCTTTTTTCTTTTGTAGAAATATCATATACACTACCCTCGTCATTTAAATTGCTGCCAACAAATTTTTTAAATCCAAGCTCTTCCTCTTTTTTAGGTTGAAAATAGTAGTTGAGATATTGGAAAGTTATACCTGCAGAATCCATCTGGTTTTTAAAAAAATATGCTTTGCCCATCAGGAAATACATATCGTCTATCCACTCGTTTCTTAAATCGTGCAGTAGAATGGCAGCATTACACTTTTGCAGCACAGAATCAAGCTCGGTTTTTTGGGCAGCAGTAGCTTCAATAGTGTAATTGTAAAAAGGCAACAGCTCTGTAAAGTCATCTCTGAAGGCCTGCTTGGCTCCTGCAATAACATCGTTCAGTTTGATCTCTCCGTTAAAAAAGAAGTTATAATGTGTGCTCATGCTTTGGAGCAGCCTGCGTGGAATGGTATATTTGGTAGTAAAGGTTTTATCCGAACCTAATATACGTTTCTCATATTTCTCGGGTTTTTTTACATCCAGCGTGGCATCTTTTTGTGCTACTGCAGATGAAATAAAACCACAACAAAATAAAAAGAGAAACAATGTCGTTAAAGCTTCTTTACGATAGGACATGAAGTTGTAGTTCGGTAGTATAATAAACTAATTTTCAGCGAAATTATTTCAATTGTACATTTTTTCAAGTATAAGTTCTTACAACTTGGTCAAAGTGGTTATTTTTAACAGAAATAACTGATAATGGCAAAAATATTCGACGCAGACGCAACGCTTCAACGGCTCAGGAACAGGTACAGAATGGTGATAATGAATGATGATACCTATGAGGAGGTTGTTACGCTGAGGCTTTCGAGATTAAGCGTTTATATTACTTTGTGCACAATTTTTGTGTTACTGGTAGGTTTAACCGTTGCTTTGCTGGTATTTACACCGCTCAGGTATTATGTGCCGGGCTATGGAACAGGGTCGGAAAGGAGGGAGCTGATAACATTGAAGATGCAGGTTGATTCGTTACAGCAGGAAATGAAATACAGAGATAAATACTTTGAGAATATTCAAAATGTGTTAAAAGGAAATACTACAGCAATCATTACAGATACAACCCAGTTAACCATTCCTAAGGAAGATAAAACCGAAGATTAATTCACTAAAAACCAATAGCTATGTTTTCATCAAAATCCAGATCTGACATTGAAATTAACCCATCTTCCTCAAGCACAAGCCTTATTGGAGCAGGTACAATAATCAGGGGTGATATTATAAGTAATGGCGATATACGCATTGACGGTACGCTTAAAGGCAATATTTCAGGTTCGGCAAAGGTGCTGATTGGCGCCGAAGGTGTGATTGAAGGAGATGTTGAAGGCCAGCAAGCCGATATTTTGGGTAAAATAACCGGTAAAATTCTTATTAAAGATCTATTAAACCTCAGAGGCAAAGCAATTATTAAAGGTAATATAAGTGCCGGCAAGCTGCAGGTTGAGCCGACGGTTACCTTTAAAGGTCAATGCCATGTTGGAGAAGGCACTGTTGCTGATGTTGTGGAAATGAAAGAAGAAGAGCCAGTTGCTAAAGCAAAATAACAGGTTGTTTTTTGACCAACTTTAACAGGAAATCTTTTCTGTCAGGAAAACCCCTGCGTGATAATAGTATTACGCAGGGGTTTTTGATTTTATAATATCTGTATAACAAATTGCTGCATATAATCTTAAAGCGACGCCATATCAATCACAAACCTGTAACGTACATCTCCTTTAAGCATTCTTTCGTATGCCTTATGAATATCTTTCATTTCTATCATTTCAATATCCGAAACTATATTATGTTCTGCACAAAAGTCAAGCATTTCCTGTGTTTCCGGAATGCCGCCATTACCAGAGCCAACTATACTTTTGCGGCCAACTATAAGTGGAAAAGGAGATAATGTATAAGGCTGGGAGGGAGCGCCTACGCAAATATGCACGCCATTGGTTTTTAGCATATCAAGATAAAATACAAGGTAATGTTCTGCGCTTACGGTGTCTAATATAAAATCAAACGAGCCTTTCACTTTTTTTACCTGTTCTTTATCAGTAGTTACAACAAAATGATGCGCGCCTAATTTCATTGCATCAGCTTCCTTACGGGCAGATGTGCTCAATACAGTTACCTCAGCACCAAAAGCTTTACCAAATTTAACACCCATATGTCCCAGCCCTCCCAGGCCCAGTACTGCCAGTTTGTGTCCTTTGCCCACCTTCCAATGGCGCAATGGCGACCATGTAGTAATACCCGCACATAACAGTGACGCTACAGCAGGAAGATTTAGTTTATCACTCACATGCAAAACAAAATGCTCATTCACCACAATTGTATTGGAATAACCTCCATAGGTAGGTGTCTTTTTATCCTGTTCCAGCCCGTTATAAGTTTGCGAATTTCCATTCAGGCAATAGTTTTCCAGCCCCTCTTTACAATTTTCACATTCACGGCAACTATCTACCTGGCACCCCACGGCAGCCAGGTCTCCCAATTTAAATTTTTTTACATTACTACCAACTTTAACAACCCTGCCTATTATTTCATGACCGGGCACCATTGGAAAAATACCTTTAAACCAATCGTTGCGTATCTGGTGGAGATCACTATGACATACGCCACAATATAAAATATCAAACTGAACATCATTTGGTCCAACATCCCTTCTTTGAAAGCTCCATGGGGCCAGGTTGCTTTCCGGTGTTTGAGCTGCATAGCCTTTTACCTGAATCATAATTATTTTTTTTTAAAATTAAGAAACTAATGTGCCCTGTGTAAGCTTAGTTTGTTGGACATCATAGGTATTTCATGATGAAATACAGTGCTGCAAAGGGTTGTATGGTTTTTATGAGCCCTTTGACATAATAAAAATACGAACAACTTGGTTTGCATGCCTTAATTCCGTGTATTACTTTTACATCGTCAAACGCTGATAGCATAAGAATTTAAGAAGAAGAGCGGCAAAGCGGAGACAAATATAACAGGAAGTTTAAGAATTTTCATATGGCAAGCAATCGTTAGAGGTCATCTGTGTCTACAGAAGACCTTTTCTTTTTAAAGATGGTCTCTTTATCAAATCTCCGATTTTAATTTATACAATAGCTTTAATTGCAGAAAAGCATACATAATGCCATTCAATTGTTGCCTTATAAGTGTTCTTAACCCTTCTACAAGATATGGCTCATTTAAAACTACCCTGTAAGCACTGATGATCATTTTTTCACTGTCTTTACAGAATTGAATGACATTTGAAGAAAGTTGAGTTTCCGTAAAAACAGGAGGAGCAGATGATGATGACTGATTGTTTTCTTCAGCATCAATTGCAACTACTGCGCCTATCGATTTTAATTGCGAAGTAAGTTCACAAATATATTGGTTACTCTCCTGCGCAAGCCAGCTTATACTGTCTCTTAACTGTTTATCCTTAACCGATATCGAAGCTATTTCATATTTCTGTTTCTCACTCTTAAGTATATCCATTAGACGCGATACTTTGTCTACAATATATTGTGGAAGCCGGAAGGATGTTGGCTTGATCATAGTAGAGGCTTTGTTTAAAGTTACAAAAATAAAATTGCTTTTCCCTGCTAATATCAGCACTTGTTTCTGCGAACAATTGAAGTGCCATATTTGGTTATTTGCAGGTTATAATATCTCGTGCCTGAATGATTTAACGATTAATTATTGCTTATTTTGCATGGCAGGCAATATCTTGTTTGACGAGAACACAGGTAATCATGAAGCGTATAATAAAAAAATTCAGAATAGATAAACGTATACGTGTTGGATATGGTTCGGCTTTTGTTATTTTACTTTTTTCATATTTGCTGACCCTGTATTATAACGTGCAGGCAGATAAGCAATCTCAATCTTTTCAAAAAACAAACATTGTTATTACCAAGTTTAATGATTTTATTTCTTTGATGAAAGATGCCGAAATTGGATCTACCCGGTATTTTCTTACCAAAGAAAGAAACGCGTTAAACCCATATTACCAAAGCCGTAATGCTTCTAATTCTTTGCTATATAACCTGGATTCCAATATAACAGATAATCCCAGGCAAAAGCAACTGATGAAAAAAGCCAAGGCTCTGCTTGATAAAAAATTTTCTGTTATTGACAGTAATATTACCGCCCTGCAAAATAATAATCATGTATTAACAGACAGCTTACTGGCAAATGAGGAATATGGCAAAACAGTGATGGACAGTTTGAGAAACGTGATCATTACAATGCAGAACGCTGAAGAAGAAATCTTGGATAAGAACAGTAAAGAACTGCAGCATCAGTACAGAACATTAAATGTAATTATAACTGCTTCTTTAATAATAGCAGTATTGTTATTCATACTCGGGTTTATTACTTATATAACTGAAAATAAAGCAAGAAGACTTGCCGATCAGAAAACTGAAGAATACCGGGAGGAGCTTGAAAAAAGAGTGGAAGATCTGGACAAGGCCAACCGGGAGCTTATTGAAATGCGGCGTCTTGAAAAATTTACAGCAACAGGGCGTATTGCAAGAACCATTGCTCATGAAGTAAGAAATCCATTAACTAATATTAACCTTTCTGTTGATCAGCTAAGGTCTGAACAGGATTTGGGAGAAGAAGATCGTATTATATTTTACGATATGATCATCCGGAATAGCCAGAGAATTAATTCCCTGATTACAGAACTACTAGATTCTACCAGGTTTATAGAACTAAAATCACAGGCTATTTCTATTAACAAATTACTTGATGAAGCTTTGCTGCTGGCAGAAGACAGGATAATGCTGAATGGCATACAGGTTATAAAGCAATACGGTACAGAGATTTGTGATCTTGTAGTTGACCAGGAAAAAATCAAGATCGCTTTTCTTAATATAATCGTTAATGCAATTGAAGCTATGGAATCTGATAAAGGCCTGCTGACAATAAAAACTTATGCCAAACAAAAAAAATGTTATATAGAGATTGCAGATAATGGCGCTGGTATGGATACTGAAGCGCTGGGTAAACTTTTTGAACCTTATTATAGCAGAAAAGCAAAGGGAACCGGGCTTGGGCTAACCAATACTGAAAATATTATTCTTAGTCATAAGGGTAGCATTAATGTGGAAAGCATATTAGGCAAGGGTACTATTTTTATTATTACGCTAAACCTGCCGGGCCAGGCTTAATATTATATTGATTGTTATGAAAATCAGGAACTATTCACTTTACCAGGTGCCGCCGCGCTGGTTGTTTTTAAAAATTGAAACAGATGAGGGCATAACCGGCTGGGGAGAGCCTGTTATTGAAGGGCGTGCAGCTACGGTAAAAGCTGCTGTACAGGAGTTGATGGAATATCTTATAGGCAAAGACCCCATGCATATTGAAGATCATTGGAACATGATGTACCGGGCAGGGTTTTATCGCGGCGGGCCGATCCTGATGAGCGCTATTGCGGGCATTGACCAGGCACTATGGGATATAAAAGGAAAATTTTTTAACGCTCCTGTTTACCAGTTGATGGGCGGAAGAGCCCGGGATTCCATAAAAATATACTCATGGATAGGGGGCGACCGGCCTGCAGATGTGGCCGAGGCGGCAAAAGCCGCGGCAAATGCGGGGTTTACGGCAATTAAAATGAATGCTACTGAAGAGCTGCAGTATATTGATTCTTTTGCAAAAGTTGAAGAAGTATTGAAGCGTGTTTCGGCTATAAGTGAGGCAACAAATAAATCCATTGGAATAGGCATTGATTTTCATGGAAGGGTACATAAACCCATGGCAAAAGTTTTAGCGAAAGCGTTAGAGCCGCTTCACCCTATGTTTATTGAGGAACCAGTGTTACCGGAAAACAATGAAGCATTGAAGGAAATTGCACAACACACATCAATACCTATTGCTACAGGCGAAAGAATGTTCAGCCGCTGGCAGTTTAAAGACTTATTGAAAGAAGGATATGTTGACATAATACAACCCGATCTGTCGCATGCCGGTGGTATAACAGAGTGTAAGAAAATAATATCTATGGCTGAAGCATTTGATGTGGCGGCAGCACCGCATTGCCCGCTCGGCCCTATTGCTTTAGCAGCATGCTTGCAGGTTGATGCCACTTGCCATAATGTATTTATACAGGAACAAAGTCTCGGCATTCATTATAACCAGGGCAGCGATTTGCTGGATTATCTTACTGATAAATCTGTGTTCAGCTATGAAAACGGGTTTGTAAAGATCCCTTCCGGCCGGGGTTAGGCATTACTATAAACGAGGCGCATGTTATAGAAATGGCAAAGCTGGGGCATAACTGGAAAAATCCTGTGTGGCACCATAAAGATGGAAGTATAGCAGAATGGTAGTAGAGTGAGGTGTGAGGCGTAGCGTGGAAGGTTTGGATGTAATGAGTGCATAACAGACAACCGTGAAAACTTAACAATATATCATGTTTAAAAAAGGTCATATATATGAAATATCTTCTTACAGCTTTGGTTTTTTGCTGGAGTATTATTGCCTGCGATCAGCCTGCTGAAAATAAAGCTACAGTATCCGATACCGTTAGTGTACATAAAAATACACTCATGAAAATAGAATGGTATGATAAAACAAAGCCTTCATTGGTAGATACTGGGGCGACAGCGGAAATAATCGGAAGAGGATTTGACTGGAGTGAAGGACCGCTTTGGATAGCTTCTCTTAAGAAATTAATTTTTTCGGATGTGCCTCAAAATAAAATATACCAATGGCAGGAAGGAGACACGATGAGCACTGTTTATCTTACACCTTCAGGGTATACAGATGCAGCGCCCCGTAAAGGAGAAACAGGCTCCAACGGGCTGGCACTGGATAGAAAAGGGAAGTTATTACTATGCCAATCCGGTAACCGCCAGGTAGCGCAAATGGATGCAGCACTTGATTCACCTGCCGCAATGTATACAGCGTTGGCTAAAGGCTATAATAGCAGACGGTTCAATAGTCCCAACGATCTTATTACCGACAGCAAAAACAATATTTATTTTACTGATCCTATATATGGCTTACCGGAAGGTGAGCTTGATCCGGAAAGAGATTTAAAGTTTGAAGGTGTGTACAAAATCTCAAATGGAAAAGTAGCATTGCTGATTGATTCAATACCTCGCCCTAACGGATTAGCGCTATCTTCCGACGAAAAAACACTATACATAGCCAGCAGCGATGATAAAAAGCCGGCATGGTATGCGTATAAGCTTGATGACAACGGAAAAATATTAAGCGGCGGTGTTTTACTGGATGCAATACCTTTAAAAAGCAAAGCCGAAGTTAAGCAGGGACCAGATGGCTTTAAATTGGATGATGCCGGCAATATCTTTAGCGCAGGTCCTGATGGTATAAATATTATTTCGTCACAGGGTAAACTGCTCGGTTTAATAAAGATATATGGTCGTTCCTGCTCCAATTGTGTATTTAATGAATCAAAAAATACCCTGTTTGTTACAGCAGATGATGTGGTATTAAAAATTACTCTTCGAAAGTAATAACGATCAGGATGATATAATTTTAAAAAAAAGCATTTTTCTGTATCATCTTCGCGGAAACTATACGTTCTTTGCAAGGCGTTCTTTATTATTTTAATTATTTGAGATAATATAATTATGGCTGAAACTATTTTGGAACTTGAACATGCGAATATTTACCAGGGACAGTCCCTTATTTTACAGGATGTAAATATTAGTGTAAGCAGGGGTGAATTTGTGTACCTGGTGGGTAAAACAGGAACAGGTAAGTCAAGCCTCTTAAAAACTTTATATGGCGAATTAAAATTGAGAGAAGGCGAAGGCTCAGTTGTTGGATATAAATTAAGGGATATGGATTGGAAAAAAATCCCTTTTCTGAGGAGAAATCTTGGTATTGTTTTTCAGGACTTTCAATTGCTGACAGATAGAAATGTACATGATAACCTTAAGTTTGTTTTAAGAGCTACCGGCTGGAAAGATGAAAAGCTTATTGAGGATAAAATATCAGATGTATTGGACAAAGTGGGATTGAAAACAAAAGGTTTCAAATTCCCCTTTGAATTATCAGGAGGGGAGCAGCAGCGTGTGGATGTAGCACGTGCTTTATTAAATTCTCCCAAATTAATACTTGCTGATGAGCCAACAGGAAATCTTGATCCCGAAACTTCTGATGAGATCATGCAATTGCTTTTTCATATTTCCAGGGATTTTGGAACCGCAATTGTAATGGCAACACATGATTACAGGGTCATAAGTAAATTTCCTGCAAGAACGATCCGTACCGAAAAAGGAAAGGTAATTGATAATGCTGCTGTTACATTATAACCACTAAAAAAAAGGAAAGCTTCAGTTCTGAATACAACCTACTTTATTTAAAATACCGTATACAAATTCTTTAATCTCCTACGCTTGTGCTGTAGGCCCTCCAAAATTCATTGGTATTTGTATTTCTTCAATATCCTGTATTGCGCCGTTGGCTGCTTCAAAACGTTTTACATTATCAATAAGCGCTTTCATAAAACGCTTGGCGTGTTGCGGGGTGAGTATTATTCTTGATTTTACTTTGCTCTTGGGCGTACCGGGCATCACGTTTACAAAATCCACTACAAATTCAGCGTGGCTATGTGTAATGATAGCAAGATTTGCATATATTCCTTCAGCTACTTCTTCTGAAATTTCTATATTTAACTGGTTCGGTTGTTGTTGATCTGCCATGATGGAAGTTTGTGCAAATGTATAGAACAGATGAGTGCAATCAAAACTATATAAAAATCTGTTCTTCTCTTAAAAATCAGCCGATAACAATATCCTTATCTCTGATTTTTTGTTACCCGTAATTTCATCCAAGCCGCTGCCAATGCTGGTTTTATTACTATAAATGGATTGTCCCCATTTTATCCATACGCTTGCGGATTTTAAAATATTGTATTTGATATTGAGATAATACCGCACGCCTTTATCATAAAACACCGGCACAGCATAATAGAATAGCACATCATTTTCATAAGCGTATAACCGGGAATTATAACTATCACTTTCAAAATATTGTAATCTGGCATTCATACCCAGCTTATTCATTTTTGGCTTAAAAAAAATATCAAAAAAGCTGAGAAAACCTTTTTCCGGGTCTTCATTTTCTTTTGTATACCATAATAACTCAAATCGCTGACGGATGCTCCACACCGTATTTAACTGGTAATTGATTTGCGTGCGCCATGAGCGGTTTGAAAAGTTGGCGACCTCATTTAATGCGTTGGTTGCTGATTTATTATTGATAGCTTTATTCATTGAGCGATATCTTGTAGAAACTTCTGCCTGTTTTGAAGGTGTATAAATACATTGTATAAAGTATTCCTGTCCCCGAGATGGCGCGTCAACCCGGTATTTGAGCCAGGGAAAAGAAAACAGATCGGTGTATGCATTTATTTTTATTTTATACACCGGTCGGATGTTTATACCGGCATATAAACCTTTTTCATTGGTTGGTAAAGTATTTACCGTAAATGCGTTGCCATACAGCGATTGATACTTTGCGGAGATATTCCTGTAGAGAAACATCATATCAACTTTACGATCTGCGCTAACCAGCAAACCATTTATCGCAGCCATATTGTTATTTTTATCAAAAGCCGTTTCTCCAAAAAAGTGAAGGTTATGGTAAGTAAAACTATAATCGGCACTGTAATTCAACCAGCTTTTGCCGGAGAAAGCATAAAGATTATAAAGCACTTCTTTTTTTTGAATAATAGTATTGAATTGATATTGCACAGCGTTCAGTCCTATCTGCCATTTATTGTTCATATACTTAACATTGCCGCCGTAGCTAATGAGCTGCAGACTGCTTTTATCTTCAATTTCTCCCTGCGTTCTGTGATAACCTGATACATGAATGGAAGAAGCAATATCTTCAGAAAGTGTATCTGTGCTGGTAAGATTGGCATCTAATTTTCGCAAAGAAAAGAAACCGGTAGCCTGCCATTGTTTAATACCGGCAGTTATTGCCGCACCCCTGTTAAAATAATAGTAGCCTGAAGAGTTATAGGGTTTTAATACTGCCGATTGCCGTTTTATATTTACCGCATCTCCACCTTTGCCAAATGCCAGGCCTTGCCAGTAAATCAATCCCTGCCCCATATTTACGGTATAGTCACCCAGCGCAACAGATTTAATAATACCAATATTTCTGGCAAAAAAATGAAAGGAATAAAAGTCAAAACCATACTTAGAGCTTCCGTTAAAAAAAGTTTCACCGGCATCTTTTCCTGCTGTTATTCCGTATTGCAGCAAATTTTTGTATTGATATTTATATCGTATCGTCATTCGCGAAGGGTCGCCTGCATAATAACTTTGCCCGGAATCTTTTGCCGAATAACCATCACTTTGTTCGGGCGTAATTGAATAACGCAATAAAATACTATGATCTCCCTTTTTCAGCCTGTTTCTAAAATCTTCTGCTATGGTAGCAGCATTTGTTATGGTAATATAGGGGAGTAATTTTTGTATGGTTGGTATATCCCATTCCGGCACCGCCTGCAGTTCATATATGCTGATAAGCTTTCCCAGTAATTTTCTATAGGTGATAAAGCTTTCTATCTGCAGCGGGGTCAGTATTTGCATATCCTGCAGATCATTTACTGAGGCAGTATTAAGGTTTAATGGATGCCTTTTGAAATTTTCCATTTGCTGTATCCAGCTATCATCTGTTGTTTCTGCATCTTCATTTTGTTCCGTTATATTTTCAAGTTGTTGTTCCATGCCGGTAGCCGGCTGTGTTTGCGCATATACTTCTACATCTAAAAACAGGCATATTATAATAAACAGACGCTTCATTCCTTTTCCTGTTTTTTAATAGTATACAGCAATAAAATACCAGGCGAAATACCGAGTTGACGGTGCATACTAATGGTAACATCTACCCGTAATTCTTTAAATAAATAACCTATGCCCGCATACCATAAGTGACTGGAAGTAACAATACCTCCTCTTGCAAAAAGCGCTGTAATGGGTTTGTATTGAAAAGAAGCATGAATGCCCGTTGTGCCGCCTTGTTCTTTTATTACTTCTACGCCGCTGAAAAGATAAACTGAAAAATCATATCCTAGTCCCGCCTTATATACAGGCATCAGTTTTTCTGCTGTATGCCTTCCTAATTTACTGCCCAGCGGATTGTAAATATTAATGCCGGAGTGCAATTGCTCCGTGATATGGAAAACAGCGCCTGCATCAAAATTATAAGCCGATGCTTTGCCATAAGAAGGAATGCGCAGGCTGAAGTAATTGAATTTAACGCCTATATCAACTTTTTCGCTCAGCTTTCTGCCATAGCCTACGGATATTTCTGACTCATTATATGCATTATATCCATAATAATTGGCAGATAAAGAGAAATTTCCTGACGGAGTTGCTGTAGCAAGAACGGTTGAATAAAGCCCCAGCGCTGCAAGCATAAATCTTTTCTCACCATATACTGCGGCGCTAAAGCTTTTTACCGCCGCAAGCGCTGCAATATTATTGTTGATAGAAAACGCGTCTGAAAAATTTTTGCTGTAAGCCCCGGAAGAAGTGTACCAGGCAACTACCGGCGCCCGGGCATTTTGTGATTGGGAGTATATAGCTAAGCAAAGAAAACAGATAAGCAGGTTAGCGCTTTTCATGCAACGGTGTTTGAAGGTTAAGATAAGGATTTTCAGGGAAATGTTTACGGGATGAAAATCATTAACATGAAAAATGATATTGAGCGAGCGTGGAGTTGTTTTTGCGGGCGATATGGGTATTGGGATTTTCGCCTTTAAAACACAAACAATTGTTAGCTTTACGCTGAATTTTAACGCTGCAAAGCCTAAATAGACCAAATAAAATATTATTATTCGGTTAATATTTAGGAAATTTGCGCCTCTCTTAAAATTTTTCAGCTATGAGTAACAAGCCAACATCCTTGTTTGATAAAGTTTGGGATGCACATGTGGTAAAAAGTATTCCTGACGGGCCAGATGTGTTGTTCATTGACCGTCATTTTATTCACGAGGTTACCAGCCCCGTGGCTTTCCTCGGTATTGAAAACCGCGGTATTTCGGTTTTATATCCGCAGCGCACATTTGCCACAGCAGATCATAATACGCCAACCATCAACCAGGATCAGCCGGTTAAAGACCCGCTTTCTGCAAAACAGTTGGCTGCGCTTTCCAGCAATGCTGAAAAATATGGTATTTCCATTTGGGCGCTCGGCAGTCCTAAAAATGGTATTGTACATGTGGTAGGCCCTGAAAATGGCATTACCCTGCCGGGTATGACTATTGTTTGCGGCGATTCACATACATCTACGCATGGCGCTTTTGGTTGTATTGCATTTGGTATTGGTACTTCAGAAGTAGAAATGGTGCTTGCATCGCAATGTATCATGCAGCCTAAGCCAAAGAAAATGCGCATTGTTATTAATGGTAAACTTGGTAAAGGCGTTTTGCCGAAAGATGTGGCTTTATACATGATCTCCCAGATTACGGCGAGTGGTGCAACGGGCTATTTTTGCGAATACGCCGGCGAGGTTTTTGAAAACATGAGTATGGAAGGCCGCATGACGGTTTGTAACATGAGTATTGAAATGGGCGCCCGTGGTGGTATGATAGCCCCTGATGAAACAACTTTCAATTATGTAAAGGGCAGGGATAAAGCGCCTGAAGGTGAAGCATGGGATAAGGCACTGGCTTACTGGAAAACATTAAAGACTGATGCCGGCGCTACATTTGATAAAGAACTGGTTTTTGATGCTGCAGATATTGAACCACAGATAACATATGGTACCAACCCGGGCTTGGGAACCGGCATTACACATTCCATTCCTAAAGCTACCGAGGTTAAGGATGGTGAAGCTTCTTACAAAAAATCCCTGGCATATATGGACTTCCAGGAAGGGCAGCCATTGATCGGTAAAAAAATAGATTATGTGTTTTTAGGAAGCTGTACCAACGGGCGTATTGAAGATTTTCGTGCATTTGCCAAAGTGGTGAAAGGCAGGAAAAAAGCGGATAATATTACCGCATGGTTAGTGCCCGGCTCTCATATTGTGGAAGCACAGATAAAAGAAGAAGGTATTTTAGATATTTTGAATGAAGCGGGTTTTGAATTGAGGCAACCCGGCTGCTCTGCCTGTCTTGCAATGAATGATGATAAAATTCCTGCAGGAAAATACGCGGTAAGTACGAGTAACAGAAACTTTGAAGGCCGCCAGGGTCCTGGCGCGCGTACATTGCTGGCAAGCCCTTATGTGGCTGCGGCAGTGGCGGTTACCGGGGTGGTAACGGATCCGAGGGAACTGTTAAGTGAGGCGTAGGACTGAAGGCTATTGCAATCAGCTTTCAGTAATTTCAAATCTCAAATCAGAAATCAGAAATTGTTTTATGGCTTACGATAAATTCACAGTATTAACAAGCACAGCGGTTCCGATGCCGATTGAAAATGTAGATACAGACCAGATCATTCCTGCACGTTTTTTAAAAGCAACAGAAAGAAAGGGCTTTGGTGATAATCTTTTCCGCGACTGGAGATATAATAGTGATGATACTCCAAAGAAAGATTTTGTGCTGAACAATCCTATCTATTCCGGTAAGATCTTAATTGGAGGAAAAAATTTTGGCAGTGGCAGCAGTCGTGAACATGCTGCATGGGCAATATACGATTATGGGTTTCGTGCGGTAGTATCCAGCTTTTTTGCTGATATATTTAAAGGTAATTCTTTGAATATCGGTATACTGCCGGTAACGGTTAGTGAAGGATTTCTGGATAAAATATTCAAAGCCATCGAATCTGATCCAGGCACAGAGATAGAAATAAATCTTCCTGAACAATCCATCACTATTTTGGCTACAGGCGAAACCGAAAAATTTGATATAAACGGTTATAAAAAGCATAACCTGATGAATGGTTATGATGATATTGATTACCTGCAGGCAATGAAAAAAGATATCACAGCTTTTGCTGAAAAAAGTTTGTACTAAAAGCCCATCCCAATCCTTCCCAAAGGGAAGGGCTTATTAAATGCCTTACAATAAAGATGACTTCTCAAGATAAAACAGGTTCTAATACTCCTCTTCTTAAGAGAGGGGCTGGAGGAGAGGCTTCGTATATTGAAATAATGGATACAACCCTGCGTGATGGTGAACAAACCAGTGGTGTATCTTTTTCTGCCTCAGAAAAATTAACAATAGCCCAGTTATTACTTACAGAAGTAAAGGTTGATCGTATTGAAATTGCTTCTGCCCGTGTTTCGGAAGGTGAATTTGACGCAGTAAAAAAAATTACTACCTGGGCTAAAGCAAATAATCTTCTACATAAAGTTGAAGTGCTCACTTTTGTTGATGGTGACACATCTATTGAATGGATGCAAAAAGCCGGCGCTAAAGTGATGAACCTGTTAACAAAAGGATCGCTCAATCATCTTACTCATCAATTAAAGAAAAAGCCCGAACAGCATTTTGCAGATATAGCGGCAGTTATTGCGCTGGGTAAAAAGAAAGGCATTGAAACCAATGTATATCTTGAAGACTGGAGCAATGGTATGCGGCATTCTAAGGAGTATGTATTTCAGTATTTAGACTTTATTGCCAAACAGCCGGTAAAAAGGATAATGTTGCCCGATACCTTAGGCATTCTTATTCCTTCGGAGGTGTATGAATTTGTATCCGGAATTACGCAACGTTATCCCAATATACATTTTGATTTTCACGGACATAATGATTATGATCTCGGTACTGCCAATGTATTGGAAGCAGTAAGAGCCGGGGCACATGGTTTGCATCTTACCGTAAATGGTATGGGAGAAAGAGCAGGCAATGCGCCGCTTGCCAGCGCCGTAGCTGTTTTAAATGATTTTATGCCGGGCGTTAGAACCTCCGTTGTTGAAAAGTCATTATATACCGTAAGCAAACTTGTAGAAACTTTTTCAGGTTTTCGCATTCCCGTTAACAAACCTGTTGTGGGAGAGAATGTATTTACGCAAACCGCGGGCATACATGCAGATGGTGATAAGAAAAATAAATTGTACTTCAGTGATTTGATGCCGGAGCGTTTTGGCCGCCAGCGCAAATATGCATTGGGCAAAACAAGCGGCAAAGCCAATATTGAAAATAACCTTCAGCAATTGGGCATACAACTGTCTGACAAAGATCTGAAGAAAGTAACACAGCGGATTATTGAACTCGGAGATAGAAAAGAAGTAGTGACACAGGCAGATCTTCCTTATATTATTTCTGATATACTGGATAATGCTATTGAAGATAAAGTGAGCATCGACAATTATGTGCTCACACATTCAAAGAGTATGCATCCTTCCGCAACAGTAAGAGTTACCGTGTATGGTGATGCTTACGAAGAGCATGCACAGGGCGATGGACAATATGATGCCTTTATGAACGCCTTAAAAAAAGTATATAAACAGAGAAAGCAGGAACTACCGCTTTTAACTGATTATACGGTAAGGATTCCTCCGGGTGGCAAAAGTGATGCGTTATGCGAAACTGTAATTACCTGGCGGCATAATAGTAAAGAGTTTAAAACCCGCGGGCTTGACAGCGACCAGACGGTATCAGCGATAAAAGCAACGCAGAAGATGTTGAATATGATGTAAAATTATTTCAGGTATAAAGCTGTTGATTGAATTGTTACAGGTTGCAGGTTGCAGGTACTTACAGCACAAACTGTTAATGAGTTGGCGTACTTTATAACCTGAAACTTGAAACCCGCAACCGATAACTTGCAACCATGAAAAGCTACCGTGATTTAAACATTTACAAAGAAGCGCATCAACTTGCTGTAAAAGTACATCAGTTGAGTTTGATGCTTCCTAAATTTGAGTTATATGAAGAGGGTAGCCAAATCAGGCGCTCTTCAAAAGCAATATCGGCGGCAATTGTTGAGGGGTATGGCAGAAAGAAATACAAAGCTGATTTTTTTACGATTTCTAACCTATGCACAGTCGGAATGTGATGAAACGATAGAACATCTTGATTTTCTTTTTGAAACAGCATCGTTTGTTGATGACGAAAAATATGAAAATTTAAAATATAACTATTCAAAACTTAGCAGGCAGATAAACAGTTTTATAGATTGGGTTGAAAATAATTGGAACGAGTTTCCAGCGCAGGGTTAACCTGAAACTTGCAACCTGAAACCTGTAACCTGCAACTCAAAACTTTCAACTTGTAATAATTCAAAATGGCAACAAAAAACATTCTCATTGTTCCTGGCGATGGAATAGGACAGGAAGTAACAGCAGTTGGTAAAAAAGTACTGGACAAGATAGCGGCAAAGTTTGGTCATACATTTAGCTATGATGAAGCATTGATAGGGCACGTAGCTATTGAAGCAACCGGAAATCCTTTGCCCGATGAAACGCTGGCAAAAATGAAAAAATCGGATGCAATATTATTCGGAGCGGTGGGTCATCCAAAATATGATAATGATCCTACGGCTAAAGTAAGGCCGGAACAGGGTTTACTGAAAATGCGTAAA
Source organism: Agriterribacter sp. (assembly GCA_047601125.1). Taxonomy (GTDB): domain Bacteria; phylum Bacteroidota; class Bacteroidia; order Chitinophagales; family Chitinophagaceae; genus Agriterribacter. Next base: position 1,424,298 of record JASGJY010000001.1, read on the forward strand.
CAACTTGGTTTATATGCTAATCTCCGCCCGATAAAATTATTTGATGAATTACTAAGTGCTTCAAGCATAAAACCTGAAGTATTGAAAGGCGCTGATATACTATTTTTCAGGGAGCTTACCGGCGATATATATTTTGGTGAAAAAGGAAGAAAGAATAATGGCGATACCGCTTTTGATTTAGCGGAATATAGCCGTTACGAAGTAGAACGTATTACCCGCAAAGCATTTGAAGCCTCCAGAACAAGAAGAAAAAAATTGTGCTCTGTTGATAAGGCCAATGTATTGGAAACTTCCCGCCTGTGGCGTGAAGTAGTGCAAAAAGTAGCACTTGATTATCCTGATATTGAAGTGGAGCACCAGTTTGTTGATGCGGCTGCTATGATCCTGATCAAAGATCCCCGCCGTTTTGATGTAGTGGTAACCGCCAATTTGTTTGGAGATATATTAACAGATGAAGCATCGCAAATAGCCGGTTCAATGGGTATGCTGGCTTCTGCATCCATTGGGGATGGCACCGGTGTATATGAGCCTATTCATGGTTCAGCGCATGATATCACCGGTAAAGGAGTTGCCAATCCTTTAGCATCCATATTATCTGCTGCTTTATTGCTCGATATTTCTTTTGGAATGAAAGCAGAATCTGAAACAATTATCAGTGCAGTAGATAAAGTATTAAAAGCCGGGTTCCGTACAAGAGACATAGCAGATGCGCAAACACCCGCTGATAAGGTTTTAGGCACCAGCGCGATGGGAGAGGAGGTGCTGAAGCATTTATAATAAACTACTAAAGACAATAAAAAATCCCGTCATCGCAATAACGGGATTTTTTATTGAGCCATGTTTTAAACCATCATATCAACAAACTCATTCACCGGCAATGCTATTAATTTATTGAAATCAATAGAAGCATTATAAATGGTTTGCTGTTGTTTGGATGAGAATATTCTTGCCAGGTTGGTTTTATATTTTTCAATCAGTACAGGTATGCCCTGATCGCGGCGGCGTTTATGCCCGATAGGATACTCAACTACCACTTCATCAAGTTTGGTTCCATCATTAAATTCAATAGTTAATGCATTGGCAATAGAACGTTTTTCCGGGTCGTGGTAATCTTTTGTGAACTGAATATTTTCTTCAGTATACATTTTATGACGCAAAATATCAATGCGCGGATCAGAGGCTATATTGTCTTCATAATCCGCAGCGGTAAGCCTGCCGTAAATTAATGGCACAGCAATCATGTATTGAATACAGTGATCCCTGTCTGCCGGATTGTGCAACGGACCTTTTTTATCTATAATGCGTATTGCGGCTTCATGTGTGCGTATACGTAATGACTTAATATCTTCCACCGTTTTGTTCATTGACTTCAGCAGGTGATGAAGCGTCATAGCAGCTTCAACCGCGGTTTGCGAGTGAAACTCTGCAGGGAAAGAAATTTTGAATAACACATTTTCCATTACATAGGAGCCATAATCCCGTTGAAATTTAAACGCATTGCCTTTGAACAATACATCATAAAATCCCCATGTTTTCGCAGTGAGCACAGAAGGGTAACCCATTTCACCTGTCTTTGCTATTAATGTTAACCTTACTGCACGGGAAGTAGCATCGCCTGCTGCCCAGGATTTGCGGCTGCCGGTATTGGGTGAGTGCCTGTAGGTGCGCAGTGAGTGCCCGTCAACAAATGCAAGCGATATGGCATTGATCAGTTCATCTCTTGTAAGCCCGATCAGTTTGCCAACAACTGCGGTTGATGCAAGCTTTACCAATAATACATGATCTAAACCTACGCGGTTAAATGAATTTTCTAATGCCAGTACACCCTGTATTTCATGTGCACGTATCATGCCATCCAATACAACTTTCATGGTTAAAGGTTGTTTACCATTAGCAATAGCTGTTCTGCTCAGCCAGTCTGCCGTTGCCAGTATGCCGCCAAGATTATCAGAGGGATGTCCCCATTCTGCAGCAAGCCAGGTATCGTTAAAGTCGAGCCAGCGAATGATCGCGCCGATATTAAACGCCGCCTGTACCGGGTCAAGCTGGTAAGTTGTGCCTGGTACTTTTGCACCGTTGGGAACTATAGTGCCTGGAACAATGGGGCCAAGTAATTTAGTACAGGCAGGATATGTTAATGCTTCAAAACCACATCCCAATGTATCGAGCAAACAGTAATGGGCAGTTTGCCATGCCAGTTCATTTTTTATCTCATAGTTCAATACATAATCTGCAATATCACTGATTACTTTATCTACAGGCGGACGTTCATTGGAAATACGGGAAGACATGATGATTTGAAATTTGAGATTTGAAATTTGACTGTTGCGGTGGCAAAGATATAAGATTTGAAATTTGAAATTTGAAATGCAACGTTTGTAAAAAGAAAGAGATACAGAAAATTAAAACAAAAAAAATGATCCTGTTAATCATCTTGCAAGCCTCCAATAATCTCAAATTTAAAATCTCAAATTTCAAATCCTTTTCCCTCTCTCGATAAATTCCCTGTTTTCCGGTCCCGTATAATTTGCACTTGGCCGGATGATCTTACCATCCTGTCGTTGTTCAATAATATGCGCACTCCAGCCGGTAACACGCGCTATTACAAACAGCGGTGTAAAGAAAAGCGTGGGTACTCCCATTAAATGGTAAGATACTGCAGAAAACCAATCAAGGTTAGGAAACATTTTTTTTTCATCCCACATCAGCGATTCCAGCTTTTCCGCAATACGGTATAATAAGGTATCTCCTGCTTCTTCAGAGAGTTTATGCGCAACTTCTTTGATCACTTTATTTCTTGGATCAGAAACGGTATAAACAGGGTGACCGAAGCCGATGATCACTTCTTTTCTTTCAAGCCTTGCTTTAATATCAGCAGCAGCATCTTCCGGTGAAGTATACCTGCTCTGTATATCGTATGCAACTTCGTTTGCGCCACCGTGCTTTGGACCGCGCAGGGCGCCGATAGCGCCGGTCACGGCAGAATATATGTCAGAGCCGGTACCTGCAATAACTCTTGCCGTGAAAGTGGAAGCATTAAATTCATGTTCGGCATATAAATTCAAAGATACCTGCATGGCTTTCTGCCAGCTTTCGGGTGCTTTTTTTCCATGCAGCAGATGCAGAAAATGTGCGCCGATACTATCGTCATCTGTTTCAGTTTCTATTTTTTTTCCATTGTGCGAAAAATGATACCAGTATAATAACGCTGAACTATATGAGGCTAATAATTTATCAGCAATATCTTTTGCTCCTGCCTGATTATGATCTTCTTTTTCAGGAGCTATGCTGCCTAAGGCAGATGTATAGGTGCGCAGCACATCCATCGGGTGTGCCGCCGCGGGAATTTGCTCCAGTATACTTTTAGCTACAGCCGGTAATCCGCGGAGTGAACGTAATTTATTTTTATATGCTGTAAACTGTGCTTCTGTAGGCAGGCTGCCGTGAATAAGCAGATATGCGGTTTCTTCAAAATCTGCTTTTTCAGCAAGATCAAGTATATCATAGCCACGGTAGTGTAAATCATTGCCACTTTTACCAACTGTACAAAGTGCTGTATTACCTGCTGCAACTCCCGACAGTACTACACTTTTTTTAGGTTTAAAACCTGCAACTATATTATCTGTGCTCATATATTATGATTTATGCTTTGAGAAAAGGGAATCGAGTTTTTGTTCAAAGGCATGATATCCTATACTGTCATATAATTCTGCTCTCGTTTGCATAGTATCAAGCACATTTTTTTGCGTTCCTTCCTTTCTTATGGTATTGAAAACATTCAATGCGGCTTTATTGGCAGCCCTGAAGGCGGACAGCGGATATAATATCAATCCAACCCCTGCATTTTTTAATTCTTCAACAGTCCACATTGGCGTCATGCCAAACTCGGTTATATTGGCAAGTACCGGAATGCCGGTGGCTTTCACAAATGCGCCATACTGGTTTAATTCTTTCACCGCTTCCGCAAAAATAAAATCGGCGCCTGCTTCTTTATAAGCTACAGCTCTTTCCAGCGCCTTCTCCAAACCTTCGTTAGCTAAAGCATCTGTTCTTGCACCAATCACAAAATCCTGGTCTGTTCTTGCATCAGCAGCGGCTTTAATTCTGTCAACCATTTCTTCTTTGCTTACAATTTCTTTTCCCGGGCGATGACCACAGCGTTTGGCACCCACCTGGTCTTCTATATGTAATGCGCCTGCACCGGCCTTAATAAGTGATTTAACTGTTCTTGCCACATTAAAGGCAGAAGGACCGAATCCTGTATCCACATCTACAAGCAGGGGCGTATCAGTAACATTTGTTATTCGGATAATATCTGTTAACACATCTTCGAGTGTGGTAATACCAAGATCGGGGATGCCCAACGAGCCTGCAGCAACGCCACCGCCTGAAAGATAGATTGCTTTGAACCCGGATTGTGTAGCAAGTAAAGCGTGATTAGCATTTATTGTTCCAACAATTTGTAAAGGGCTTTCTTCATTCATTGCTTTTTTAAAGCGTGCGCCCGCCGATAAATTTTGTGTTGACATGGTTGCAATTTATGGCGTTTAACTGAGAGTGTACTATTAAAAAATGATATTATGAATGGATGGTTAACTGTGTAATTGCTGAATAAAGAACAGAACGGTGAAGTGTGCGACGCAAGGAACGATGATAGCAGCGATGCAGCTCAGTAAAAAAAATCATTTATTCACATACTCGCTCAGCATTTTCTCCAGCTTGCCGGTTGATTTTGCAGTATGGCCTTGATCGCCGGTGTGAATATCTTCTAACGTTGGGATTAATGTGGTTTGGCCATACACCTGGGTTACTTTTACTTTATACCTGGCTGTAACTGTTGCAGGAAGACTGCCGGCATCAGGTATAATTACATCGGCGTTGCTGTCAGATTCATTACCACATTGCACCGTCACCGGCGCGGTAATGATATATTCACTGGACTTTTCCGCATGTACAACCGGTATATTTTTACTGTTGAAAAATGCCAGGGTACTTTTCCAGGCTTCTTCTATATTTTTTGAAACGGGATATGAAGGTAGAGAAGTATACGGTTCCTTATTAAGCGCACTTTTAAATGTGCAGGAGGTAAAAATAAGTACGGCGACAAGCAACTTCATCATGTCTTTAGGTTTTAACTTTAATAAATATAACACAAAACCCGTACCGCTGCCATAAATATTTTACACATTTATGCACAATAAAATTTACCCTTTGGGCAAGCCCTGTACATCTTCGTTATTTATTCTTTTGGTTTTTTGCTGGTTGAATAACCCGCCAAACTCCCAGTTAACCGTTAGCTTAACAGCTCTGTTATAATACCTGTTTTGCAGGGCGTAATAAAACTGCGGTGTTTGAATTACCCGGGTTTGCGGTATATAGTTAGAAAAGGGGTTAGTTAGTGCAAGCGTAAAAGAAATCTTTTTTGCCGGAAATTCCTTTTTGCATGCCATGCTGTAATAGTAAATAAAGGATTCGTAACCCTGGAGCATTATTTTACGGGTATTAATTTCCCCAAAAGCCTGTATAGAAAAATGATTGGGAAGCTTGAAGGTGGTATTGAGGTTAACATGCGTTGCCCAGCCTTTGCTTAAAACCTGCAGCGCATTGCTGCTGTAATCGAGATATTCAAGGTTCAGGTTTCCGTTTGTGCTCCACCAATCGGTTAGGGTGGCCATTGCCGAAAGGTTTAACCCATATGTTTTATTGGCGGCAAGATTTTGCTTTTGAGTAATGGCAGTACCATTATTATCTACTGATGTAAATTGCACAATAGCATTATTGGTTTGTTTCCAGAACAGCGCTGTATTTAAAAAGAAAGCGGATGTTGGATAGAAGCCATAAGTAAATTCAGCCTGGTGTGCTATTTCAGGTTTCAGATCAGGGTTGCCTGTTGATATATTTTTGGGATCGCTGGCATTAATATTAGGGTTAAGGTCCCATATATACGGGCGGGTAAGCCTTTGCGTATAGCTCAGTGAAAATGTTTGATTGTCATTTATTTTTTTTGATACCGTTGCCGAAGGAATAAGGTTGGTAAAATGATTATCAAACTTTGTTGCCGCCTGCTCAATATTTCCGTTAAAAGAAGTCAGCTCAAGGCGTACGCCTGCCTCTGCATACCAGTTCTTTTTAAGGTTTGCTTTCAGCATACTATAGCCTGCCCAAACATTCTGGCTGTATGTAAAAACATCAGAGCGGGATGGGACAGGTTGTAGTGCTTCCTGGTTTTCCGCGGCGGTAACATTATACCGGCTTGATGCATTCCTGATGATCATTTTCAAACCGCTTTCTAATGTAAAAACGCCGTTGTTTGAAAAAGGGTGAAGATAATCTGCCTGCAATGTCCATTCGCGGCTTTTGGCTAAATTATTATTTAATTCCTGGTACAACTGGTTACTGTGGTTATCAACCTGCCACATATGGTATGGGTCGCGGCTTTTGTTAGGAGAGAACTGGGCAAGCAATGTAATTTCCTGGCCGGGCTTTTTAAATTTTTTGCTGTAGGCGAGATTCAGATCAGCGCCAACATATTTTTCTGCAGCATCAGTAGTTTGTTTATACTGTTCTGTAATACTGCCGCCGGGTTGGTGCATCGTGGTAAAAATATTATTATCCTGCGGCCAATTACCAAACCAAACATTTGCCCCAAAGCTTATTTCTGTGGTTGAATCTGCAGCATAGGTAACGGCAATATCTCCTGAGCCGTGTGGTGCTGCATTATCGCTGCTCATCTCCTGATCCAGCAACAGTGATGGCGAGCCATTATTATATTGTATGCGGTTTGCAGCATAGGCTTCCTTACGCCTTAACCTATGCAGGTGGCCATGCACACTCATGCTCCATTTGTTGCTGTTAACGGCAATGCGCGGATTAAAAACCTGCTCAAGATTGCTTGCGCCCAATTCCAGCGCTCCGCTTACACTTTGCCGGCTCTTTTTCGTGATAATGTTTATTACACCTGCCGCGCCTTCAGCATCATATTTTGCCGAAGGGGTTGTGATCACTTCTACGGATTTAATAATATTGGCAGGCATCATATTTAATGCATCCGCAGGGCTGCGGGCTATTTGCCCTGAATATTTGCCATCAATAAGTATTTTTAAGTTACGGCTGCCACGCAGGCTTACATTGCCCTGCGCGTCTACATTTAAAACAGGCGCTTTGCGCAATACGTCTGCTGCGGTGCCGCCTTTAACAGACAAATCGTTTTCTGCATTATAAATAAGCATACCCGGGCGCAACTCGATAAGTTTTCTTCTGCCGGTAACGGTTATTTCCTGCAGGCTTTTAGCAGATTTTACCAGGAGAATATTTCCTGCCCCAAATGAATTATCTGCTGCATTAAGGTTGATATCAACATGCCGAACATCATAGCCGACAGATGTTATTTCTAAAGTATACGCGCCGGCCTGCTGCACCTGTATGCTGAATGTGCCTTCTTCGCCAGAGTAAGCTGAACTGACAGCAGAATCCTGTTTCAATAATGTGATGGTAGCATACATTACAGGACTATGCGTGGTTGAATCAATGATTTTTCCTGTAACAACAAAACTGTTCCTGCTGCCGGTTTGAGCCATTAATATTGGTAAGGTAAATAATACACAGGCAACAATGAGAACGGGCTTAAAACATATCCGCATGATATCATTTTTTAATGTCATAGTAAAGCAGTATTCAAAACAATCATATTAAATCAGCCACGGCAAATAAAGTATAGCAACAACATAAATTGTTGAGCTATTACAAAAATCCGGCTGGGTGTATTTCAAATTTTCGCGTGTATGGAATTTTGTGCAGATGGCTCGTACCTTATAATGACAGACGTAGAAATGTATGTGAACAGCAGTACCAATGTTTAACAATAGTACTAACGCCGAACACAGCACTGCGGTCATGCCGGGCAAAAAGGCATCTATCGTAGCTGTAGTACCTACATATGAAAATTTGAAATGTTCCCATACGGCGCGAAGTTGAGGGTAAAATCTGAAAGATGTGTATCATATCGGGAAATAGGGTTACGAAAAAGGGAACTTATGGTTGGGTTATGGGCCATCAGCTATTAGCTTATAGCCTATAATTGAGGGCTTGTGGCTGATAGTTCACAGCTATCTAAAAATCGTCAATGCTTTCAGTCTAATATTTAAATATCTTTACCCGGTTACAACTGTCAGCTTTCATCTAAATAAACCTAAGGTTTCATGATCTGTACATTGAAGTATGTTGTTTTTGTATCATTGATATTATTTATTGTTCCGGTATTTGGACAGGTTGCAGGCAATACAATGGCTGTAAAAAATACAATACCCGTCGATCCTTCTGATGCTAAGGAAAAAATTATTCTTAAAGCTGCGCATGTAGTGCCAACGACCAATCAATATGCAGCGCTTCGTAATGAGTTTATTGCGTTTATTCATTTTGGGCCTAATACTTTTACAAGAATGGAGTGGGGCAGTGGTATGGAAGACCCTAAGATATTTGATTTAAAAGAGTTGCATACCGATCAATGGTGCGAAGCAATGAAAGCCGCCGGTATGAAGATGGTGATCATCACAGCCAAACATCACGATGGTTTTGTATTATGGCAGAGCCGCTATACAAAACACGGCATTATGTCTACCGGATATAAAGATGGTAAAGGAGATATATTCAGGGAACTGGTAAATTCCTGTAAAAAATATGGATTGAAGGTCGGTATATATTTATCGCCAGCTGATCTGTACCAGATAGAAAGCCCGGACGGTTTATATGGCAACCTGAGCAAATATACCAAAAGAACCATTCCACGCACTATAGCGGGCAGGCCATTTGCCAATAAAAAAACATTTGAAGCAGAGGTAGATGATTACAATGAATATTTCATGAACCAGTTGTTTGAGCTGCTGACGGAATATGGGCCAATAGACGAAGTTTGGTTTGATGGCGCCCATCCTAAAACCAAAGGCGGACAAAGATATAATTACCTCGCATGGAAAAAACTCATTAATACATTAGCGCCGAGGGCTGTTATTTTTGGTAAGCAGGATATACGCTGGTGTGGCAATGAAGCAGGCAGAACAAGAAATACAGAATGGAATATTATTCCTTACCAGCAAGACCCAAATACAATGAATAGTTTTGCTGACTTAACAGACTCATCATTGGGCAGCAGGGAAGATTTATACAAAGCAAAATTTTTGCATTATCAGCAGGCAGAAACCAATACTTCTATACGCGAAGGCTGGTTTTACCGGGATGATGAACGCCAGCAGGTAAGAAGCGCTGATGATGTATTTGATATTTATGAACGCTCGGTTGGCGGTAATTCTACTTTCTTATTGAATATTCCCCCCAACAGGGATGGAAAATTTTCTTCAACAGATTATACTGTATTGCTTGAAGTGGGCAAACGCATTAAAGAAACCTATGGCAATAATCTTTTTAAAAACGCCAAAGGCCCGCAGCAGGTACTGAATGATAATATGCAGGATTTTATTTTAATTGATAAAAACAAGCCTGAAATAATTATCAGCACAGCAAAACCGGTAACCATTAACAGGATAATGCTGCAGGAAGCGGTAGCAACGCATAGCGAACGGGTAGAGAAGCATGCTGTAGATGCGTGGATTGATGACGACTGGAAGCAGGTAGCCGAAGCAACGAATATCGGCTACAAAAGAATTTTAAGATTTCCGGAAGTTACATCAGCTAAATTCAGGATCAGGATATTGGAGTCAAGATATACGCCTGCCATAAGTAATGTTGCCGCTTTTTATTATAAAACACATCCCCCGCAGTTGCAGTTTACAAGAAGCATAGACGGACAGATAACTATTGAGCCAAAATTACAGGCTTTTGCATGGAATTCTAATGGTGAAAACGCGGCAAAGAACATTAATACGGGATACCAAATTTTTTATACTGTTGATGGAAGCGAACCAATGCGATCTTCACCAAAATTTACAGCACCGTTTAGCATAGAAAAGGGTGTAGTTAAGGCAGTTGCTTATAATAATGGAGAAAAAGGCCCGGTTGCTGAAAAGACTTTTGGTATTATAAAGCAAAACTGGAAGTTGAAAGGCAGCAATGGTGAAACCGCAAGGCATAAAGCCGTTTTCGCATTTGATGAAAATGCAAGAACATACTGGCAATCCGACGATGGCGGGACGGAGCATTTTATAACTATTGATCTCGGAAAAGAATATACTATCAAAGCATTTGCCTATACACCGCAGACACAATCTCCCAATGGATTGCTGGCAAAAGGTATTATTAAGATCAGCGCCGATGGGCAAAACTGGAAGGATGCGGAAAATTTTGAATTCGGAAATCTTGTTAATGATCCGGTAACACGTACCCACTATTTTGCATTACCTGTACATACCCGTTACATTAGGGTGGCATCAACAGCTGTAACCGGCGATGGAAAAAACCTGACGATTGCTGAGCTGGACTTTTTTGAATAACATTTTTTGATAAGAAATATTACAGAATGAAGTATAAAAATTTAAGCTTTTATGCTATAACCATTATTGTTTTTTCACTGATTATATATTTTGTAATAGACCGGGGTATCGGGTTAGAAACTGACAAGGTAACTAATTTTGTGCCGCAGATATCAGCTTCCACATGGGATCAGTTTGCTAATACATTTATGGAAAATGTAAAACATCCGCTTGCAATATTGCTGCTGCAGGTCATTACCATAATTCTTGTGGCCAGAATATTCGGCTGGTTTTGTAAAAAAATAAGACAACCTACTGTAATAGGAGAAATAGCAGCAGGCATATTTCTGGGTCCTTCATTTGTTGGAATGTATTTTCCTGAGTTTTCTTCTTTTTTGTTTCCTGCAAAATCGCTTGGTAATCTTCAGTTCCTTAGCCAGATAGGTTTGATACTGTTCATGTTTGTAATAGGCATGGAGCTCGATTTGAAAGTATTGAAAAACAAAGCAAAGGACGCCGTAGTGATCAGCCATGCCAGCATCATTTTTCCTTTTGCTTTAGGTATAACACTTGCATATTTCGTGTATGCTAATTTTGCTCCCGACAATGTAAAATTTCTTTCTTTCTCTTTGTTTATTGGTATAGCTATGAGCATTACTGCTTTTCCGGTACTGGCAAGAATTGTGCAGGAACGGGGGCTTACCAAAACACGGTTAGGCACTATTGCCATTACATGTGCAGCCGCCGATGATATTACAGCCTGGTGTTTACTGGCAGCGGTGATTGCGGTTGTGAAAGCAGGAACAGTGCTGAGCGCTTTATATACTATTCTTATGGCAGTGGTATATGTGTTAATAATGCTGAAAATAGTACAGCCATTTTTTAAAAGAGTGGGTGATAAATATGCAGATAAAGAATCTTTCAGTAAGCCGATAGTAGCGATATTTTTTGTAACACTTGTAATATCTTCTTATGCCACTGAAGTAATAGGCATACATGCATTATTCGGAGCTTTTATGGCTGGTGTTATTATGCCGGCCAACACCGGGTTCAGAAGTATATTTATTGAAAAAGTTGAGGATGTTTCTGTTGTGTTATTGTTACCATTGTTTTTTGTGTTTACTGGTTTGAGAACGCAAATTGGTTTATTGAATGAACCGTATTTATGGAAGGTATGTTTACTGATTATTGGTGTAGCCGTGGCCGGCAAGTTTTTAGGAAGTGCTATTGCCGCAAAATTTGTAGGTCAGAGTTGGAGAGACAGCCTGTTAATTGGCGCATTGATGAATACCCGTGGGCTTATGGAACTGGTGGTGCTTAACATTGGTTACGATCTTGGTGTACTGAGCCCGGAAATATTTGCAATGCTTGTGCTTATGGCGCTCGCAACAACATTTATGACTGGCCCCGCGCTTGATATTATAAATAGATTTTTACCAGAAAAAAAAGAAGCGATTGTTACATCCTTGCAGTTGAGCAGTTACAATATTCTTATTGCATTCAGCAGCCCCCTAAAAGGCGTGGCTTTATTGCGGCTTGCAAATGCTTTTGTAAGAAGATCGGTTGGAGTATCAAGTGTTACCATGCTGCATCTTTCACCGAGCAATGATCTTAATCAATACAACGAAGCAGAGTATGAAAAAGAAAGTTTTGAACCTGTAAAGCAGGAAGCAGGCATATTGAATCAACCTGTTGTTACCATGTTTCGTCCATCTGCCGCAGTAGAAAGTGATATTATAGATATTTCGCAGGAAGGCAACTTTGATATGCTGCTTATCGGTATGGGTAATTCTGTGTTTGAAGGTACATTGCTTGGGCGCGTACTCGGATTTACCAATAAAATCATAAATCCGGAAAAACTGTTTGATACTATAACAGGTAAAGAAAGTTTTTTTGATAATTCTTTTTTTGATGATCGTGTAAAAAATATTATCAGGTCATCAAAAATCCCATTGGGAATATTTATTGATAAAGACATGAAGAAAGTGGAAAATGTTTTTCTTCCTGTATTTTCAATAAGTGATAGCTTTCTGCTGATTTATGCGCAAAAACTTATTCATAACAGCAATGCTACAATAATTATACTTGATGCTACAGGTGTAATTGATCAAAATCCTGAAATGAGGGAAACTATACAGATGATTGAAAAAATTGCGCCGCGGCAAATTATACTGCACAACGACCGTCGCATGGAAAAAGAGTTTCTGCAAAAGCAGGATGTGATGCTGATCAGTCTTGACAGTTGGAACAAGGCCGTGGAAACGCAGAGTGTATGGTTATCTAATGTACCTTCGGTATTAATAGTTAAGCCGTAGGATGACAGGCTGCGGTATCAACATTCGCCTATCATATCAATGCTGATCAATGCACTGCGACCTGCGTGCCACCGCGGGCTGTTATACTGAGGTACTAAGCATCTGTACCGACCTTCGTTCTGGTTTGGATAATGGTATTACGCTCCTACGGATCCTTTTGCGTCGGGATGACAAACTGCGTATCAACATTCAGCAATGGTAAAAACGTTCAACTTTATATCAATGAATGCGTTTTACATCTGCACCGTCAGTATCACATTTTGTTTAGCATCTACCTGTATCTCTTCAAAATTAACAGACAACACATTTCCCTTTTGAGAAACTACAACCGGTATCTCTTTTCCGTTTAATGATAAAGTAACTTTTTTAGCTTCTGCCGGTACTTCCACCGAAAAATTTTTAAGCAGGATAGAACCATATGCAGGGGTTATAATATTTGTTTGCGTGCCGGCATTTCTTTTCTGCTCAATTGTGCCCCATCCTTCGCTTGCCGTAAAAAAGCCTTTAAAATTGTTTTTCTGAATTTTTGGTTTGAAGGATATGGTTTTTGCGGGACCGTTATAGTAAAAATCTTCAAGCGCCAGCAATATACCCCATGATGCCAAAGCGCGGGCATAGTGGTCGCCGCACTCAATTTCATTCCAGGGATTATGTTTTTCCGGCCGGTAACGTTCATGTATAGCTTTTACAAGCGAAAGCCCTTCATCAATCATTCCTTCGTATATCATGTTGGTAGCAACCTGGTATTCAATGCCTGTCCATACCTCATCCCGGTAACGCACACCCGCTTCGCCCATATGCCTGCTTTTTGGCCAGGTGGCAATCAGCAGTCCCGGTTCCCCGGCATCTGCATATATTCTTTCAGGCTTATGCATTTTTGTTTGCACACTCACATCAGGCGCCCAATTGTATTTCCAGATGGATTGCAACGTTGTTTTTACTTTCTCCTCAGGATATATATACCCAAGGTTAACAAGATGCGCCCAGGTTTGACCAAACATCTGGTCGCTTAAACAGCCGCTTGCATATTGGAAATTTGGATGTTTAGTTAAATCAACATCCTGAACAAAATATTCTCCATTCCATAGCTTGTCACTTTGCCTGGTTCCATTGGCAAAAATGCTATCGCAGCGTTTTGCAAATACGGAATCTTTCATCAGCAATGCCATTTTACCAGATGCTTTTAAGGCAGCAAGGTACAAGCCTCCAACGTAGGTATTTGCTCCATAAAAGGCAATATCATAGGTGTTAGCCTGTTCTTTTTCAATAAGGCCATCTGCGTTGGCATCTTCATTAATAATAAATTCTGTTGCTTTCTTTATTTTCTCCCAGTTTCTTGCAAGAAAATAATTATTGTTTGACACAAGGTGTTCGCGGTAGGCTTTTAATATAGCGCCGGCATGGCCGTCAATCAATATGCCGCCCCAGCCATTCCGCGCCTGTACGCCTCCATCCGGCTGAAACGAGGTACTATAATCTGTTTTCTCTCTTATATTTCTTTCCAGCTCAGGAAATAATCTTGATAAAGCATGTTCATAATTCCACACATGCGTGCAGGTGCCTACGCATGAGCCCACCCCTTCCCACGCCCAGAATTTATCGTTCGACCACCACTGGCAGGTTTCTGTTGCTAATGTAGATACCGGCATCATTATTCGCTGCGCAAGCCAATAGGGCAGGGTAGTATTATTATAATAAGCATCGTGAAAATTAAAGGTGGCTACACTCAGCCGCTCCATATTATTTTGCAACCAGCTGGCAACATCAAGCGAACTGTTATACCAGTTCGCATACATATTACCGATAGCAGGTCCGTCAGTAGGTACCGGCATGTTCCAGTTACCGCCTTCACCATATTGCAGAGGACGGTTAGGGAAATACCAGGTAAGTAAAAAGCTGATATCTTTTGATTCGCCCGGCTGCAGCTCTATCGTTGTGCCTGCAGCACCAACCAGTTTTTCGCCTATGGGTTTTAAAGCAGTTAATGTGTTTTTTGCAGATGTATTCATTCCGCCATATTCCGCGCTGGCAAAGCCACCGTTATCCATAACGCTCAGGCTTATATTTCCATAATAAGGATGATTATCCGGGAAGAATTTTTCCATAGCAGTACGGTTGCTGAATGATATTTCATCAAGATTGATATGCCCCCAACTGCCTGTTTCATTATCTATTATTTCGAGATAAGCCTTTTGACCTTTCCATTCTTTTACATTCCAGCTTACATAACGAAGCAGCTCTTCACTGTTGCCTGTAGCAGTTTTGATTACTTTATTCTTAATAACAAGATTGATACATGTTTTACCGCGATAAGGTCCGCCGCCGAGTTTAAAGTTGATAAAATCTTCTTTAATCGTGAATACAGGAGAAGTGAGCCTGCCTGTGCCACTGTCGCCATAGTTTGTCAGTTTGGAGTTAATGAGAAAATTACCAACCTGTCCATTAACCTTATCATTTAAAGCATTTGCATTTGTTACGGGGCCTTTTCCAAATGCATTGCCCTCTACCTTCCACTTACCGTAGGTACCGGATTCAAAATCCTGGAATATAATTGACCTCTCTTCAGTTGTATCCTGGTGATCCGTTTTCACCATATCCATTACAACAGATGTCATACCACCACTTTTCACTACATTATTCCGGAGGTTGCCGGTTGCCTGGTCTTTCAAATCTATGCATACAAGATTTTGCAGCCAGCCTGTGAGTGTAACCTGCATTTTTTCTGCAGAAATATTTTTTAAAGTATAACGGAGAACAGTACCCGGTGTAGCGGATTCTTTTGCATTTAAAGGAATAAAAGGAGAATATACCGTTGAGCTTACCTTAAGTGGTAACGGGTCGGGCTTTGATGAATAGTTAATAAATGCAACCGGGTATTCACCAATGAATGAGATATCATCAAAATCTTTTTTGCTGAGATTTTTTACAGTGGTTTTATCTCCCTGCTTAATGCTTACGGCAAATCCCTGATCAATATAGCTTAAGGGTTCAAAAGTTTGATAGCATACTTTCCATGGGCCAAGTGGCGTATCAAAATTCAGCAACCAGTCAATACCATAGCCGGTATTATATGCATTATTTGCAATCCACCAGTTGGCAAGCGTACCATCGCCACGAACATATAATTGACCGGCGGCAATGCCGCCGCAAGGCATGCCGATAGTAGTTAATTCATTTCCCTTATACACTTTTCTTTCATTGTTCCAGAGCGACTGCAGCCATTGTGCAGACAATTTTTTGTCAGCAGGAACATAATGTGAAGGATCTGTTGACTGGGCCTGGGTATTGTTGCAGATTAAAATGCAAAGAATAACGGTAAAGAATATACGAGCCATTGTAATAATTGCTTTGAGAAATTAAATGTATGTTGAAACAAGTGAAATTGCAAAAATGGATACATAGCTTTTTTTCTTTATTTTACTGCATAATTCATTTTGCATGAAAGAAAGCATGGAAAACCACCACCCGGACAGAAAGGATTTCCAGATAGACCGGATCATCCTTTTTACAGATGCTGTTTTTGCGATAGCTATCACGCTTCTGATCATAGAAATAAAAGTGCCTGAAATTGCTCATGATGCGACAGACGGAGATTTTTTCCGCGCATTGCTGCAGTTGCTTCCTAAATTTATGGGATTCGCAGTAAGCTTTTTTATTATCGGCTTATATTGGTTTATTCATCATAAAATGTTCGGCTATGTAATTAACTATACTCCGAAACTGATATGGCTGAATCTTATTTTCCTGTTTTCAATTGTGCTGATGCCTTTTTCAACAGCAGTTTATAGCGAATATTCAACAGAAGCACACATTCACCTTGTTGCACCATACGCGGTATATGTAATCAATATCTGCTTTACGGGCGTAATGAATTATGTTTTGCTGAATTATATCTACAATGAAAAAAATGGAATTGCAGAGTACGTTCCGGATAAAAAAAGCCAGGTTGCGGCAAAGCAGAGGGCAATGGCAATACCGGTGGTATTCCTGGTTTCATTGCTGCTAACCTGTATATGGCCTGCCTGGGGAAGAATGTTCCTTTTTGTAATACCTGTTGTAATACGAATGTTAGCCCCTGCCAAAAAGAAGAAAAAGCCTAATTAACCTGAGCCGGTTCTGTAAAAAAGGGTTGATACTGCGAGTCAATCTGGAAATACTGCAAGCCGGTATCTTTTAATCTTTGTATATCTTTTTGTATATCATCTTTGCCTGCATTAGTTCTTTTATAACGCCATTCATTCACTACGCCTACTGCCGTTATATTATTTCTCTTTGCCCATATAACATCTTCTTTTGTAAGATCAGCGCCAAAAAGATAATAATGAGCCGGGCTATAGCCGGGCTTTCGCATATTTTCTTCTAACTGTTTGCGCGTACAACTCAACTTTATTTTGCCTGTAAAAAATGGTGTAGAAACTTCAGTACCTATCATTAAAGCATTTTTATCCAGGTTATACTTTTTTAAAAGGGCAATTACCTTAGAGAACAAAACGGTATCATTCCCAGCTATTTTATTGTCAATCATCACTTCTAATTTTCCGCTGCAAAATTGCAAGGCTTCTTCAAAGCTTAAAACCTTGCTGTTGTTTTTATCACTCCTCAACCTGCTGATTTCTTTCCATGTCATTGCAGTAACCAGGCTGTCATTGCCATAATATCTTTTAAAGCCGGCGTCATGCTGAATGATCAGTACACTGTCTTTGGTTAGCCGTAAATCAATTTCCACCATTGTATAACCTTTTTTTGCTGCGGCCTGCATAGCAGGTAAGCTGTTTTCAGCATTCGTACTGTCAACGATGCCTCCGCGATGTGCGATCAGCCGGTAGTTTTGATGCAGCATAGTTTTACCGGTTTGTGCGTGCAGGTGAAAGATGCTGCATACAAAAATTGCAAACGTTTGAAATTTTCTACCGGCAAGAAAGAAAAGAATGTTTATTACTTTGTATTTCAATATGGGTATTTCGCGGTGAAGTAAAAAATTCATAATAAGGAAATATTAAACAAAAAACTGTTGAAATGGCAATGCTTAATTTTGTTATACCATTAAATATACACCCCGTTCTTTAGTATAGGCGCGCCTGGCTAAATGAAATTACACCAAAAAAAATTTTCACCTTAGATTTAAAAGTATTTAGTGGCGTTTTATATAAATTATAAAAGCCGCATACAACCAAAACTGATGCAGAATTATCAGTTATATACCGATGATGACTTGCTCACTCTACTAAAAATAGATGACGGGCAGGCTTTTAATGAAGTGTATAACAGGTATTGGAAAATACTTTTCAGTATAGCGTCATCTCGTCTCAGAAACACACATACCGCTGAAGATATTATACATGATGTTTTTGCCAGTCTCTGGAAAAACAGAAAAAAAGCGGATATACATTCTCTTCAGCACTACCTGGCATCCTCTACCCGCTATCTTGTATTTAAAGTAATTCGCAAAAATGCTCATGCGCAACGATATGCTCCCTCAGATCCTGGTATAACATTTGAACCGGAAAATTCATTGCACAATAAATATCTACTCGAATTTATAGCAAGAGAAGTGGACATCTTACCGGAGAAGTGCAAAATGATTTTTAAATATAGCCGTGAAAAGGGTATGACAAATAAAGAAATTGCCCTGGAAATGAATATTACTTCAAAAACGGTTGAAAACCAGATCAACAAAGCTCTCCATCGCCTGCGTTTTTCTATGAAGAAGATGTTGATGATGCTGTTGTAAGACAGGTTGCAGGTTGCAGGCAGACACACTTACGTACCGGCAACCTGTAATCTGCAACAATTTCTAACAGCTTGTACTTTAAATACCTCCAACCGGTAAAAATATTTTCCCATTCATAGGTGCTGTGTCATATTCATGACACTATACTTTTACATGAAGCATGTGCCCGAATATATACAAGCCCTTATTCAAAAAAGCCTGGACGGTTCCATTACTATGGAAGAAAAGGCCATGCTGGATGAATGGTATTATACTTTTTCTCCGGAAGAAATGGTTATGCTTTCAGAAGAAACAGAAAACAATATTGGTAAAAGAATAAAAAGCAGGCTGGACGACTATATTGTTTACGAACGTATGGTCACGAAACATAAAAGGCAGTCAGTGTTATTAAGAGCGGCTGTAATGGTTTCGCTGGTAAGCGTATCATGCCTGCTGTATTATTTTATCGCCAATAGCAGCAGCGAAAAAAAAACTATACAGAAAGTTGCGGAGATAAAGGCCGTTAAAGATGTTTCACCAGGTGGCACCAAAGCCATGCTTACATTGGGTGACGGCTCCACTATTGTTTTAGACAGCAGCTCAAACGGGCAGCTCGGTATACAGGGCAATACAAAAGTGATAAAACTGGATGACGGACAGTTAAAATACCAAAAAGGAAAAAGCGGAGACAATAATAAAATAATTGTATACAATACCATTACCACACCAAGAGGAGGACAGTATCAGGTAGTACTGGCTGATGGTTCTATGGTTTGGCTGAATGCTTCTTCTGCTTTAAAGTTCCCTACTGAATTCAGGGATAGTTTGCGGGAAGTGGAAATAACCGGCGAAGCTTATTTTGAAGTAGCTCATAATGCGCTTAAGCCTTTCCGGGTAAAAGTAAGAAATATGTATGTGAATGTGCTGGGTACCAATTTTAATGTGATGGCTTATGATGATGAAGCCTCCATCAACACAACTTTACTGAAAGGCTCATTGAAAGTAAGCAGTGGAGAAAACTCAAAACTCATAAAGCCGGGACAACAGGCTAAACTGAACAATACTGGTAATTTTCAATTGATCACTGATGCAGATGTTGAAGAAGCCGTAGCATGGAAAAACGGGAAGTTTTCTTTTAACAGTGCAGATATTAAAACAATAATGCGGCAGGTAGAAAGATGGTATGATGTTGATGTGGTTTTTGAACGTGAAGGTGACCTGCACTTTACCGGAGAGCTCAGCCGGTTTGTGAATGTATCGCAACTGCTGAGAAAGCTGGAGCTGACCAATGAAGTTCATTTCCGGATCGAAAAAGGGAGAATAACTGTTCTGCCCTGATCATTATAAAGATTGTGTTATCCCTAAAATTAATGTAAACAAAACTAACAAGGTTATGGATCGATCTTCTATTCCAATCCGCTCTTCAAAGAGCAGACTACTGCGTGCAATACGGGTAATGAAATTTACCGCTTTTTTGATCATGGCGGTTTGTCTCCGTGTTGATGGAAAGGCTTATTCACAGGAAATAAACCTTTCTTTGAAAAATGTTCCTATATCAAAAGTGCTCAAAGAAATTCAGAAACAGTCAGGCTACCATTTTTTGTATTCAGATGAAATATTGCGCGGAGATAAGCGTATTGATATTTCATTGAAGGATGCAACCATTCGCGAAGCGCTTGAAAAATGTATAACTCCTGAAGGGCTTGATTTTGTTATTGATGATAAAACGATCATCCTCAGAAGAAAGACAATTGTTCAGCAGAAAACTCCAGAAGTACCCAAAGCAATAGATATTACCGGGCGGATAGTGAATGATAAAGGAGAGCCTGTATCCGGCGCATCTGTTGTAATTAAAGGCGCTAATACAGGTGTTAGCTCTGATGCGTCCGGTAATTTCAGGTTGCAAACTTCGCAGAGCAGGGTTACGCTTGTTATATCATCTGTGGGATATGAAACAAAAGAAGTAGCAGTTACGGGAAGCAGCCCGGTAAACATTGTGCTGTCTTCTAAAGAAACTACAGCAGAAGAAATAGTGGTGATCGGTTACGGCACGCAAAAGAAAGTAGATGTTACCGGCGCTATTTCCACCATTAAAGCTTCGGATGTAAACCAGGGCATCAATCAATCCGCATCACACGCGTTACAGGGGCGTGCGGCTGGCGTAACCGTTATGCAAAATTCCGGCGCACCGGGAGAAGGTGTTGAAATACGTGTGAGAGGCTCCAATTCTATTAACGATAACAGCCCGCTGTATGTGGTAGATGGTATAATCTCAGGAGATATTAATGGTTTAAATCCTGCAGATATAGAAAGCATTTCTGTATTAAAAGATGCTGCTTCTGCAGCAATATATGGATCCCGTGGCGCTAATGGTGTGGTAATCGTAACTACTAAGAAGGGAAGGAGAGATCAGAAAACAAGTATTTCGTATAACACCAGTCAGGGTTTTCAACAGGCATGGAAAATGCCTGAGGCTTTAAATGCAGCAGAGAGAAATGTGATCCATAAGGAAGCATTGACCAATGACGGCACTGATCCTGCAGATGCTGTGTGGAATTATTATAAAAATCCATACAATGATACTACCAGAACAGACTGGTTTAAGGAAGTATTAAAGCCTGCTTATATTTCCAGCCATGACCTGGCGATAAGAGGCGGATCAAGCCGTTCTAATTATTCATTTAGTTTAGGATATCTGGATAACAACGGTATTGTAATGGGCACCAATTTTAAACGGTATAATGTGCGGATTAACAGCCAGCACGAATTGTTTAAAAATTTAACTTTCGGTGAAAATATTTATGCTGTAGTAACCGATCAAAAAGCGGGAGAGTTTCGCGGCGCGTATGATGGGGTATTAAGTTCAGCGCTGTTCAACTTTAGAAATATACCGGTATATACAGATAAAGCAAACAATATTTATGGCACACCTTCCGGTGATTTCCCTAACCCGGTGGCATCGCTCAATAGCAGGAACAACAGGAACAAAAACCTGGGCTTAGGCGGAAATGCCTACCTCGAATATAAGTTCCTCGGCATGTTTACTGCCAAAACAGATTTCGCTTATAGCCTTGGTTATTTCAAAAACAAAAATTTTGTAGCCATTGCACAAGGTGGAGGCAGAGGGCTTAACCAAAAAAATTCTTTATCGGAAGAGTTTAGGACGAACAATACATGGATATGGAACAACACACTTACGTTTGATAAAAACTTTGGTAAGCACCATGTTTCAGCGCTTATTGGTATGTCGTCTGAAGCCGGGTATAATGACTGGACAACAAGCGGAACAGCTAACGATTTCAGCAACCAGGATGCAGCGCTCCGGTATTTCAACAATGCCGGTTCATTTCCCAATCATGTAGGCGGCAGCGCAGATGATTATTCGCTGGTAGGGTATTTTGGAAGAATTAGTTATGCATTTGAAGATAAATATTTGCTTGCCGGTAATATTCGCCGTGATGGCTCTTCAAAATTCGCTCCTGAATATCGTTGGGGTACCTTCCCTTCTGTTTCTGCCGGTTGGAGAGTTTCAAAAGAAAATTTTTTCAAGTCACTGGATAATGTTGTATCTGAATTTAAGATCAGGGGAAGCTGGGGGCAGTTAGGTAACGACAAAATACCCAACTATCAATTTTATAGCACGGTTGGCAGCGTTGAATCTCCTACTTTAAATGGTGAAGCCTTTACTGCTTTAGCCCAAAGCCGCATGGCCAATACCACTATCAAATGGGAAGTAACTACACAAACAGACATAGGCCTTGATCTGGGTTTTATGCGCAACAGGTTAATTGCAAGTGTAGATTATTACAACAAAAAAACCACTGACATTCTCGTGCGGGTACCCCTGGTGTCATCATATGGTGTGAACACAGCCCCTTTTCAAAATGCAGGTGTGGTATCTAATAAAGGATTTGAGTTCAGCGCTACTTTCAGGGATGCAGGGAAGGGTAAACTGGGCTATGAAATTACAGCCAATATAGCCACAGTTAAAAACAAGCTGGAGACGCTTGGGGTAACCGGCGCTAACCAAATATTTACATCCGATTACAAGAATACATTTGTAGGCAGAATGGCAGAAGGTGAAGCATTAGGGCATTTCTATGTGCTGCAATCAATGGGCATATTTCAAACACAAAGTGAAATTGATAATTATGTAGATAAGAACGGTGATAAAATTCAGCCTGCCGCTGTTCCCGGAGATTTAAAATTCCAGGATACAAATGGGGATGGCGTAATAAGCGCCGATGACCGCGTTAATGGCGGTAACAGTTTTCCACAGTTCACGTATTCATTAAACACCTCATTGAATTATGGTGGTTTTGATATGAATATGATGTGGAGCGGAAGCCAGGGTAATAAAATATTTAACGGGTTAACACTTGGCGGTAAACTAATGCAGGGCACCGGCTATAATAACAGTGTGGATATATTAGACAGATGGACGCCGGATCATACCAATACGGATATTCCGCGTGTTTCAATTAAAGACCTTAATAATAATCACACTTACAGTACTTTTTATATAGAAGACGGAAGCTTTTTACGCATGAAATATTTATCCTTCGGATATACGTTTAATAACAGCTTACTGGGGCCCAACATTTCAAAGCTGAGGGTGTTTCTTACTTTCCAGAACCTCATCACCATCACCAGATATTCAGGCTTTGATCCTGAAATTGGCTCTGACGTAGGCGTGAATGCCAATATGTATGGCGTTGACAGGGGAGCATATCCGCAGGCAAAAGCATATATCCTGGGAATAAACTTTAATTTTTAATTTTTTGCTATGAAGAAGTATACAGTATATATATTGATGGTAAGCCTTTTAACGGCTTGCTCAAAAGATTTTCTCAATAAAGAACCGCATGAATTTACAGACGCGGTATTCTGGAAAACAGCAGATCAGGCTGAATCTGCGCTGGGCGGCATTTATACTCCACTACAGGCTGAAGAGGCATTGGGTGGTGAAGAATGGTGTGGCATGGAGGCATTCAGCGATATAGGATATATGAATGACAATTACTCCGATTTTATCGCGATGGCGGAGTTCAGGGCTGTGCAGAATACCGAAAATGATCTTAGCCTTAACAGTTACAAATCGTATTACCAGGTAATTAAAAGAGCTAATGACGTTTTATATAATGTGCCCAATATTGAAATGAATGAAGCACAGAAAACGCGCATTTTGGGCGAAGCGAATTTCCTGCTGGCCTTTGCTTATTTTCAGGAAGTGATCAGGTATGGTGGTGTGCCCATTTATGATCCTGCTAATACTGAAGCTGCATTAACACGCGCAACAGCAGACCAGGTTTGGACCGTTATTGAAACAAGTTTAAAAAGCGCTACCACCCAACTGGCATTTGACCATGAAGAAGGCCGCCCCGGACAGGGAGCAGCCTGGGGATTACTGGCAAAAGTATATGCATACCTCGAAAGGTGGCAGGATTGTAAAGATGCAGCTGAAAAAGTGATCAGCTCCGGTAAACATAATTTATATCCTGTATACAGCAACCTGTTTACATTAGAGCATGATAACGAAAGCGAAATGCTGTGGGTGCTGGGAGCCAGGCTTAATTCATATCCTATTACGCCTATTCTGTATTTGCCAAACAATGTATGGGGTGATACACAGCCCGATAATCATGAACCTGTAGGAGAGGGCTGGCGCCTGGTAAGCGCTACTAATGCTTTCTACAACACCTATCAGGCTGGTGACAAAAGAAAAAGCGCTACGGTAGCCAAACGTAATGTAGATAAGGTTACCTATAATGGCATTACCGCTACACTTATAGCTCCCAACAATCAATCAGAAGTGGTTTGTATAAAATTTATGCAGCCGTATGCGCAAAGCTATACCGGGTGGGCTGCCGGCTTAAACGTACCTGCATTAAGATATGCTGATATTTTACTTTTACATACAGAAGCAATCATGAACCTGAATGGAGGTGGACCACAAAACAGAACAACAGCGGTTGCAGCAGCAGCTACATCTTTCAACCTGGTAAGAGAAAGGGCAGGACTTGATCCTATAGCTGCACCAACTTTTAACGACCTGATGTATGAAAGAAAAATGGAACTGGCATTTGAAGGTGGCGACCGGCACTTTGACCTGGTGAGATGGGGACTGGCTGCTGAGGTGTACAATGCATTACCTGCAGAAGGTACGTATAAGCCAAAGCGGACTTTTGTTCCTGCCACGCATAACCTGTTGCCTTATCCGCAGCAGGAAATTGATAACAGTAACAGATCTATTATACAAAATCCGGGTTATAATTGATGTGAGTTGATGCTACAGGCCGGTAAAAGTATTTTCTTATGAATGCCAGATAAAAAAGCGCCCGGTAAAATTTACCAGGTGCTTTTTTATCTGGCATTATCAATTAAAGCTTTTCTTCGTTTATTACTATACCCAAACCGGTATTTTCCGAAGGAGTAATTTTCCCAAAATCATATATCAATCCTGTCGCTATATCTTCTTCCAGTAATAAAGGTCCATCTGCGTCTATGCAATCCACCTGTGGTGCCAGGTGCACAATGGCTGCTGAGCCAACGGTACTTTCATTCATACATCCAAGCATTATTTTCATGCCGGATTGCCTGGCTTCTTTTATCATGCTTAAAGCAGGCGTTATGCCGCTGCATTTGGTAAGTTTAATATTTATGCCATGAAAAAATCCGTGACATTTTCTTACATCAGATGCGTATACACAACTCTCATCCGCAAAAAGAGGGAGCGGAGATTTTTCATGCAATACTTTCATGCCATCCCAATCATCTTTTGCCAGTGGTTGTTCAACCAGTTCTACATTCAAATCTTTCAATACCGGTAATATTTCAAGTGCTTCATCAAGCTTCCATCCTGCATTGGCATCTACCCTGAAAACAGCGTCAGAATTTTTTCTCAATGCTTCCATTATGGGAATATCTTCTTTTGTGCCCAGCTTTATTTTATATATCGGCCAGGGCTTTTCTTTCATCTTGTCAACCATGTTATCTATGGTATCAATGCCGATGGTATAATCTGTAAGAGGAGCGGTTGCCATCCCTGTTTGCCATAGCTTATATAATGGCTGCTGTTTCAGCTTGCCGAAAATATCCCAGGCGGCAATATCCAGTGCAGCAACCAAAAAGTGATTGTCTGGAAAAAGATGATGCAGATAATGCCAGTAACGATCAGGGTGAGTAAACGAAAATTGCTCAATGAATTTTTTCTTATGCTCAATATCTTCAATCATTTTTTCAACAGGAATATTATAATAGGCTATTGCAGGCGCTTCGCCATAACCTTTTATTCCGTTGAAATCTAATTCAACTATTAATGCGGGCTGATGTGTTTTTGTTCCTTTTGAAATGGTGAAAGGGTACCTGAACTTTAAATTTATTTTCCAGTAGCGTATTTTAATTGGCATTGGATCAACTTGATTTGTAAGAAAATTATATTATCACTTTTCATTCCTTCCGCTGGATTGTATATAGCTTGACAATTCACTGTTCAGATCATCTTCTTTCAGTAATTGTTCCAGCGGAATATGCATCCGATAGCGCCAGTAATACCGCGCTACCGACGGGTCATTGATGCGTTCTTCTTTAGGATTTTCTCTCCGTATTTTAATATCAATGCCCATCAGGTCCTGCAATTGAAATATGCTCCACATGGCAGGAGAATATAAATGTTGTATAATAATTGCTTTGTCAATCCACGGCTCGCAATAATATGGCGCTGTGCCGGGATGCAGCATTTCATTATTAAAAAAACGTTGTGTTTTCTCTCTGTTCTCTTCCCACCACGCCCTGATGGTACTCATATCGTGAGTAGAAGGGGTGATAACAGAAAGATATGGCGCCGACGCAGGATCGAAAAATTCACGCCCGGGTTGTTTGGGCATGCGTTGAATTTCCAGGCTAAGTAAACCTAATATGCGCATTATTTCCGGAACACAACCAGGCACCATTCCAAGGTCTTCTCCACAAATAAGCATATTGGTGCTTTTTTTCAATGCAGGTAGTTTTTCCAGCGCTTCTTTTGCCCAAAAATCATCCTGCCTTCTGTAGAAATAATCAATATATAAAGCTTTCAACGCAGATTGTGTTTGTTGATCAAAATACCTGAAAGATGATGTATTTTCTATATCAATCCTGAAATGAAAATTTTGCCTGTCTGAACCTTCAGCTTCAAATAAAATAATGTTAGCTATAAGCGAGAATAAGGCAGATTGCAACATTACATTATCTTCGGTTATGCCTCCGGCAGAGGCGAAATATTCCTCTACCTGCTTCTGCGTAGTATATTCTTTTTTAAGAGCATAAGTGCCATCTGTATATTCATCGAGGAATGCTTTCAACAGGTTTTTCTTATCGCCAAATAATTCTTCAAGTACTGCATCAGTTATATACGGTCGGCAAAATCTGCTGTATTCAAACGAAATTCCACTTTTGGCAAACTCATTAATATGAACCGGGGTCGCAGGAACAAAATGTCCCATCAGGCCTTCAACTGCATGCGTTGGCACGCTCCATATCCTGAAAAATCCGAGTATATGGTCAATACGGAATGCATCGAAATATTCACTCATTTGCGAGAAGCGCCTGCGCCACCATGCAAAATTATTTTCTTTCATGCGCTCCCAGTTATAGGTTGGGAAGCCCCAGTTTTGCCCGCGCACTGCAAAATCGTCCGGTGGTGCGCCGGCCTGCATATCCATGTGAAAGAGTTCCGGCTCCATCCATGCATCGCAACTGTTGCGGCTTACACCAATAGGTATATCACCTTTTACAATAATGCCGTTTTTGTGTGCATAATCAGTAGCAGCCTTTAACTGTAAATGCAAATAATATTGTACAAAATAATAAATACCTATGCCATCAAAGTGTTTGTGTACTGGGTTTGCCAGCGCTTCAATTGCCGGGGCATTAAATACCGTATGCTCTGCCCAGTCAGTATAAGGTATGGTTTTGTCTTTACCCTTTGAATTTTTATCTCTCAGGTAACTGTACACCGCATAAGGCAGTAACCATTGCTTATTTGCTTCAAAAAATTTCCTGTAATCTTTTTGCTGAAAAAAATCTTTCTTCTGCGATTTATATACTTCTTTTATTGCTTTCCACTTGAACGATAACACTGCTTCATAATCAACATCCTTTTTTTTGTTTAACTGTTTGGCTTTTTCTTTAATCTTTTTTAAAAGTTCAGTATTTTCTTCGGGTGTAATTTGCTCAATGTTAAGGTATAGCGGATGCAATGCAAAAGCAGAAACAGCATTGTAGGGATATGAATCTTTCCAGGTATTGGTATCCGTTGTATCGTTTACCGGCAGCAGCTGTATAAGATGCATGCCGTTTTTTTTAGCCCAGTCAACAAGTAGTTTAAGATCAGTAAATTCGCCGGTGCCCAGGCTGTTATTGCTGCGCAGGCTGAATACCGGGATGGCAACACCCGCGCCGCGCCATTTGTGTGTGTTGAAATGTATAAATCCGTCGTGCAGTATGCTGAACTTCGTTTGTCCGTTATTGTTATACATCAGGCGATTGTCACCTTCTTCATAGCGCACAAAAGCTTTCTCCTTCGTATTATAAATGCCATACTTATAAGCAATATAAAAATCAGCTCCTGAAAGATCTGTTTTAATTGCCCACCATTCATTTTCCTTTTGAAGTAAAATAGCTTTTTCTATATTCCAGTTACCCAGTTCGCGTGTGCTTCCTAAAATACATACAACTTCATCTTTTTTAAGCACGGGCGCTTTTACTTTAAATAAATGTGTGCTGCCGTTATAAGGTTGAAGCTTCGTGGTATTTTTCACCCTGGGTAATAATACCTGTTCAAAAGGAGCGGTATAATAAGCATTCTCTGCCTGCCCTGCAAAATTCCAGGTATCCGTTACACTTATTTCAGGTGTTGAAATTTGTTTGAGATTTATGGTTTTATTATCATCCCATTCTTCCGCTATATATCCATCAGTATTTTTAAAAAGATATTTATACGTAATTGTGTTAGGCAATTCATCGGTGTTCTCTATATCAAGGGAGTATAACCAGAAGTTTTCATTCAGATATTGCATGGTAACCGCTGATGCAGGATTGTTGTTCCCTAATTGCGGAATATTGCCTGAAAGCAGCAGCGACTGTCCGAACCTGGTACTGAAGCGTATATAAAAATGGATTTTGACCATACGGCTAAGCTATTGAAAATATATATGTATGACGATAAAAATAGATGAGTAAGGCAATTTTTCCCAATATCTTTCAAACAAAAGAAATCATTGCTATATTTGCCGGAAATTTTACAAAAGGTATGGATTCCGCAAGCAATAAATCAAAAGGACTTTTCTGGATATTGTTTTTACTATCTGTTGTGATGTTTTTTGTAGTGTATGCATTTGCCGGGAATTTTATTACTGTTGTCATTCCTTTTATCGGTTACTTTTTTGTGAAGGCACTGGACATAATATAGTCCTTTGCCAATGACACGATATTTACAGGTATCGTCATCCTGACCGGCAACACGGGAACTATAGTTTAATCGTACTTACGCGAGGAAAAAATCTGCCGGGCAATTGTACTAATGCTTAATATAATCTAACAGGTTTACTTTAGGTGAGAAAAGTTCCCGTCCGCTGCAATATTCATTTAATTCAATCTTCATATAAGGCGGGATGCAATGATGACTAAACAAACATTTTACGAAGAAAGGATCAGGCACTATACCAGGTTAATTGACTCTTTTAAAAAGCAACTTGTTTTATCTGCGATCTACCGGGTGGCAGCGTTTGCGGCACTTGCCATATCTGTTTATTTTTTCATACAACATTTCCATATTTTACCGGCAATTGCTGCCATTCTATTATTGCTACTTTTTATTTTTTTGGTAAAGCACGCTATTCGCCTGAATGAGCAGAAAACCCTCCATGAAAAATTGTTGTTTGTAAATGAAAATGAACTGGGTGTTATCAATAGCGCACCCAATAAAATGGATGATGGCAAAGCGTTTTCAACCGGAGAGGGTTATGCCGCTGATCTTGATATTTTTGGCCCGGGGTCATTATTTCACCTGTTGAACAGGAACAGTACTTCTCACGGTCGGTCACATCTGGCAAATTTGCTAATATCTCCTCCGCAACATATTAATGATATTAAAGAAAGACAGCAGGCAGTTGATGCTTTTGCACCCCAGGCTGATATGCGCCAACTGGTAACCGCTTACGGTCTAATGCGGAAGGAAGAAGAAGGGAACCTGAATAATCTTGAAGCGTGGCTAAACGAAGGAGAATTGTTGTATAAAAGAAGATGGCTCCAGGCGCTTCGCTGGATCTTGCCCGTATACAATACTTTTTTTCTTTTGCTGTATATAGCTAATGGGCAGGTATTATATTTATTAGCCGGGGTAGGGTTGGGATGGCTGATAACAGGGCGTAATGCAAAATATATCCATAAGCAACATGCATTGATCGGGAAAAAGCAGGCTGTGCTTGACCAATACGCCGACATTTTAAGAACATTCTTCAATGCAGATAGCAGGAATGCAGGTTTGCTGCAACGTTTACAAAAATCTGCGGGTCAGGCGCACAAGGCAATTAAGGCACTGGCGAAACTATCTTCCATGTTCGATCAACGGCTTAACCTGCTGGTAAATGTATTGCTAAACAGCATTATATTGTATGATCTGCAGTGTATACTTGAGCTTGAAAAATGGAAAGCAAAAAACAAAGCACATTTTAATGAATGGCTTCATACTGTTGGTGAAATAGAAAGTTTAAATGCATTTGCAGGCTTTGCTTTTAATAACGAAAATTTCGCTTATCCTTTATTATTAGCGACAGATGCTTTATCAATAGAAACCAAACAGGTAGCCCACCCGCTTATACCTGCAACAGAAAGAATAGCCAACGATTTTGAAGCCGGTAAACCTGATAAACTGTTATTGGTTACAGGTTCAAACATGTCGGGTAAAACTACTTTTTTACGAACGTTGGGCGTGAACCTTATATTAGCGCACTGCGGAGCGCCGGTATGCGCGGCGTCGTTTTCGTTTTCACCAATGCAACTGTTAACTTCTATCCGGGTAAGCGATTCGCTGCAGGAACATACTTCTTATTTTATGGCTGAACTGAAAAAGTTGCAGCAGATCATTCATGAACTGCAAACAGGCAAGCCATACCTTGTATTGATTGATGAAATTCTCCGCGGAACCAACTCAGAAGATAAAACCCATGGTTCAGAACAATTTATTCTGCAGCTTATACAATACAATTGTATTACGCTTTTTGCCACGCATGACCTTATGCTGGCCTCGCTGGAAAATGATCATAAAGGATCAATCAATAATTGGTGTTTTGAAAGCATTATTGAAAACGACGAATTGCATTTTGATTACAAGCTCCGTAAAGGCATTGCAAGAAATAAGAATGCTTCTTTTTTGATGAAGAAGATGGGGATAATAGGGAGTGGTAAGTAATAAGAAGCTAGTTGGCTATTGTTTGTGATTCATAGTTTATTGTTTATTAGATGAGCAAGCCTGAACCTGTAATGAATAGTAAGAGATAGGGAATGTGAAAAAATGATAATTGTTTTCAATCTCAAATTTCAAATC
Source organism: Agriterribacter sp. (assembly GCA_047601125.1). GTDB lineage: Bacteria > Bacteroidota > Bacteroidia > Chitinophagales > Chitinophagaceae > Agriterribacter. Next base: position 1,455,330 of record JASGJY010000001.1, read on the forward strand.
TGTAATTTAAAAAGGCTGGCCATGTGTTTGCCTGATGAGTTTTTCCACCATATTAGGAAAAGGGTTCAGCGCATTAATAAATGAATTGGTGATCCATCTTTTTCCAAACATACCCTGTATTAACCGACCTGCTGTAAGCCGTGTTCTAAAATGTTCATTCCATTTGTCCTGGTAGGATTTCTCCATTTCGTCTCTGTTTATTTTTCCCAGTAAAAAAGGATGTATCTGTTCAAAAGCTATTTTACTGCCATGCATAGCCATGCTCATACCGTTGCCACACAGCGGTGCAATCATACCGGCAGCATCGCCAATCATAAGTATATGATGTTCTAGTTGCGTTTTTTTATCAAAGCTGATCTGTGCTATGGTTTCCGGAGAATTGTATAAAAATTCAGATTCCCTGAATATTTTATCAAGGTGCGGATTTTTGCGAAGTACTTTTCTTTCCAGTTCCTGTATTGAATTATTACAACGTTTCAGGTTTTTAGCGGTGGTAAGATAACAAAGACAATATTTATCATCTTCTATTTTTGAAATACCGCAATACCCGTCTTCAAAATTATGCAATGCTATACGGTTTGAGGGAAAGTTTGTTTTGATGTGATATTTAACACCTATATAATTATTGAACTTATTCGGCTTCTTCTGCACAAAGCTTCTTTTCATTTTTACATCAAGATTACTTCGTTTGCCAAAAGTTCCGCATACCTGTTTTGCCTTATACATTTCATTGCCGTACTGCACATGAAAGCTGGAGTTGTTAAACCAGATATTATCGATCTTTGTTTCTTCTATTATTTTAGCGCCAACACTTGTGCTCAGATTTGCAAGATATGCATCCAGCTTATACCGGCTGATGCCAAAGCCACCAAGCGGTAGCCTGTGCTCAATAGTTTTGCCAGATGGTGATGAAACAGTAAGCTGCATAATATGAGGCAGTTCCCAATCGCTTAAAGGAACACCCAGTTCCTCCAGAAAATTCCAGCATTCAAAACTGATATACTCTCCGCAAACTTTATGAAAGGGATATTTTTCTTTTTCAAATACAATTACCTTATGCCCCTGCCGGGAAAGCTGGATGGAAAGACATAAACCTGCCAGTCCGCCTCCAATAATGGCTACATCATATGTTTGCTGTTGTATCATTTTATTGTTATCAGCCAGCGAAAAGCCCATTTCCATTCAATTGAGTAATGTTGTATGCCTGACTGTTGCATGATGCGGACCCATTCTTTTTTGGTAAATCCTCTTGCAACAGACAAGGGGGCATCATGCCTTACAAGATAGCTTTTTGAAAATAATTTTGTTAACCCTTTTATGGAAAAAAAAGCTAAAAAATGGCGGTGAAGATCGTTGATAAAAAAACCGGTTTTGCTGTTGCGGTGCATCCAACGCATCATATGTATAAGTTCTTCATCTGTAAAATGGTGGCAGAATAAGGAGGAAAAAATAATATCGGGTTTTGAATCGCCAAAGTCAGCTTCTTCATAGCTGCTGTTTATCCATTTAAATCTTTTGCTATTTATTTTCTCCCTTGCAAAATCAATGCATTCTCTTTTTTTATCAATGCCCAGCAAATTAATGATATAGCCTTTTTTTTTAGCCCATTTATCCAGAGCAATAAGGTTATCTCCGCCGCCGCATCCTATCTCGCAAATATTATATACTATATTTTTGTCTTTTTGCGCAGAAAGTATTTTTTTCAAACCTGCTATCGTAATGCTGTGTCCCCCCAGCCAGGTATTGATAAAATCCAGCTCCTGCATATTTTGTTTGATGTCGTCAAACGGAATATGATCGTTATCCAGTAATTCTTTTTGGTATGAGCGATAGGAGAGGAACATGAATCAATTTACATAACTTATATAAATTTTTATAAGATTTGATTTAAAAGACTTATGGGGAATACCAATGGCTGTTAATCTTTAATACTGTATAATACCTAACTTGGGCAATTAAAAAAAGCACCGGAATTATGAAGTATTTCCTGGTTTTAATATTGATAATAAGCTTGCGGAGTCTTGGGCAGGATTACAGCGCGCAGTTGACTACACACCGTAAAACATATGCCGCGGAATTTTTGAAAGACAAACATTCACCATTAAGCAGATCAGATCTGAAATTGCTGCGCTTTTATGATGCCGACAGTACATACAATATAGTAGCGAAGGTTGAAATTTTACCCTCTGCTCCTGGCTTTATAATGCCTGTATTCAGTGGAAATGGTAGCGAGTATACCCGGTATGCATTGTTAAAATTCTTGCTTAAAGGCAAGGCCATGAGGTTAACCGTATACAAAAGCACTGCCTTATCCGGTAACTCACAATATGCTGATTATTTGTTTTTACCTTTTACTGATAAAACAAACGGCGAAGATACTTACACAGGCGGGAGGTATATTGATCTTTCGGTAAAGGAGTTTAAAAACGATACTGTGATTATTGATTTTAATAAAGCGTATAACCCATACTGTGCTTACAGCGCCGGTTATTCCTGCCCAAAGCCCCCGGATGAAAATAAACTGGAAATTAAGGTAGAAGCCGGGGAAAAAAATTTTGCGGGTAAAAAAAAGCATTGATTTACTGAGAAATTGTTTTCTACACCTGTAGTAACAGGAAGAAAATCAATCACTGTTACAAACCCAGCACATCCTGCATATTAAAAACCCCTTTTCTTCCATAAATAAATTCAGCAGCTAAAACAGCGCCCAATGCAAATCCTGAGCGGTTATGGGCTGTATGTTTTATTTCAATATCATCTATGGCAGATCTATAGTTAATGATATGTGTGCCTGCCGCCGGATCTATACGTTTGCTTTCAATAACCAGGTCAGTTTTCTTGTCTGCTTTATTCAGTACCCATTGCTTTTTAAAGGGGCTTACTTCCAGTATCTGCTCTGCCAGTGTAATAGCTGTACCACTTGGCGCATCAAGCTTCTGGGTATGATGTATTTCTTCTAATATTGGCTCATACTCGGCCTGCGAAGCCATCAGCTTTGCAAGTTTTTTATTTATCTCAAAAAAAATATTTACGCCAATGCTGAAATTGCTGGCATATAAAAAAGCGGCGTTTTGTTCTTTACAATTCCAAACGGCTTCTTCGTATTGCTTAAGCCACCCCGTTGAGCCGCTCACCACCGGCACACCTGCCTCAAAACATTTATTGATATTTTCAAATGCACTTTCGGGGCCTGTAAATTCAATAGCCACATCAGCTTTCCGGATATGCTCTACAGTATTATCTTCAAGGTTATCAATTGAAATTTTCAGCACGATTTCATGATTGCGTTGCAGCGCAATTTCTTCAATGGCATGACCCATTTTTCCATAACCTATCAAAGCTATTTTCATCCCTGTATTTTTAGTTGGCAAATATAGGCGTTTTGCGGCGCGGCGGTGAGGTAGACGCTATATGATTTTTGCCAATATTGAATACAATGCTCAGCCCGGCAGTATTTGCCATAGGGGAGAGGCCGGGTTTTAACTGTATGCTAAGATCATCACTTACATTAAAATCTCTAAGATGCCCGTCAACGGCTGCATCCATCACTTGCAATCCCCATAATGCAATAAATGCAAGTACGGAATAGTCAACGTTTTTTCTGAACTCATTGCGATAGTTTTTTAATCCTGCCTGGTCTCTCGCATCTACAAATGGTTTGAGTTGGGGGTAAACATCTTTGTAACCAGAGCTATCATAGGGTGCATGCATCATTTTAAATAATGTATTGTAAGCAAATCTTGTCCGGTTAAACCATTTCAGATTATCTGTAAATGTATATACCGGTATGGCAAGCGCTCCATACACAATCGGCATTTTCCAGTACTTTTTGTTATATGCCTGGCCTGCACCTGGCAAAATAGCAGATAATATAGCTGCTCTTCTTGCCGGGCTTACTTTTTTTGCAGTATCTATTTTTAGCTTTGCGAGGCTGTCACTTTTAATAGATGGAGCATGAGTAACAATCACACTGTCTTTATGTAACGTATCAGCAGTAACTTTGGGTAATGTATCACGGGATACAGGCAAACTATCCAGCTGCGCGTTTACACGACCGGTTGTTAAGAAAAAAAAACAACTAAGTAGGAAATAATAGCTACGCATAATTGCAGTTACTCATCCGGCAGACACCTGCATTTTTTCAAGAATAGCATTAAGCTCCTGCACCGAAAAATATTCTATGGTTATAGAGCCGTTTCCCTTTTTGCTATGCTGCATTTTTACACGGGTGCCGTAATGAGAGGCCAAGTTATCTTCTATTTTTTTGAACGGTGCGGCCAGCGTGGCTTTTACCGATTTTTTAACAGGCGCATTTTTGTAAAGATTTCTTACCAGGTCTTCAGTTTGCCTTACAGAAAGCCCTTTGTTTTTTATCTCATTAAAAATGTACAACTGCTGCTCTACATTATCTACATTAATTATGGCGCGGGCATGCCCCATACTGATCACGTTATTACGAACGGCAACCTGTATATCCGGTGGCAGTTTTAATAAACGTATATAATTAGTAACAGTGCTTCTTTCTTTACCCATTCTTTCGGCTACCTGTTCCTGTGTGTAAGCCAGTTCTTCCATCATACGCTTATAGCTAAGCGCAATTTCTATGGAGTTAAGATTTTCTCTTTGTAAATTTTCGAGCAGGGCCAGCTCAAGCAATTGCTGGTCGTTTGCCTGGCGTATATATACCGGCACATCTTTAATGCCGGCAAGCTTTGAGGCTCTCCATCTTCTTTCACCTGCAATCAACCTGTATTTTTCAGCGCCGGCAATTTTGGCAACGGTAAGCGGCTGAATAATATCATGCAGCTTTATTGATTCTGCTAATTCCTGTAAAGCTTTTTCGTCAAAATCGCGGCGCGGTTGTTTGGGATTGGGTTCAATCTGTTCAACCGGAATACGCAAGGTAGTTGTAGCTTTTTCTACAACACCTGATTTAAGATGTTCTCCGCCACTTGTTTTCAGATCTGAATCAATGCTTTGCAAAAGAGAGCGGATGCCTTTTCCGAGGGCATCCTTTTTATTATTGGGTGTGCTCATTGTCAAGAGTTAAAATTCTTTCTTCCTGTGGTATCTGGGTCATATTATTGCGCTGCAATATTTCTTTGGCAAGATTGAGATAGTTGATGGAACCCTTGCTTTCCGCATCATATAAAATAGCGGGCTTGCCAACACTGGGCGCTTCACTTAATCTGGTATTGCGGTGTATGATAGTATCAAAAACCATTTCTTCAAAATGCTGGCGCACTTCATTTACAACCTGGTTACAAAGCCGCAGGCGCCCGTCGTACATTGTCATCAAAATACCTTCTATTACGAGTTCAGGGTTTAACCTGCTCTGCACAATTTTTATAGTATTGAGCAATTTTCCTAACCCTTCAAGGGCAAAAAATTCTGTTTGCACAGGCACAACCACGCTATCGGCGGCAGTTAAAGCATTTACAGTGATCAATCCTAAAGAAGGTGAGCAATCTATCACAATAAAATCGTAGTCGTTTTTAACCGGCTCGAGAATATGCTTCAGCACATTTTCGCGGTTGGGGTAATTGATCATTTCAATTTCCGCACCTACCAGGTCAATATGTGAAGGCATCACATCAAGGAAAGGAATTTCTGATTTCAGGATAACATCCCGCGCCGGCACATCATTTACCATGCAGTCATACAAACTTTTCTGGATGTTGTGCAAATCGAAGCCGGTACCGGTTGTACTATTCGCCTGTGGATCAGCATCTACAAGAAGCGTTTTCTTTTCAAGCACCGCAAAACTCGCGGCTAAATTTATAGCCGTGGTTGTTTTTCCCACACCGCCTTTTTGATTGGCTATACCTATTATTCTTGCCATAATTTATAAAACGGATATACTTATACTAATATAAAACTTAATATGTTATGATTGCCAATGGGCAAATGTAGCCTTTTATCGGGTGTTTTTTGCCAGATATTATGTACAATATATAAAGAGGTTTACTATAATTCGATAGATTCGCCTGGTGAAAGCAGGTATAATTGCAATCCCTCGCCGGCAAACAATTGCTTCGCCGCTTCGTGATCAATCTTTATATAACCGAATGTATCATAATGAACGCCGATTATTTTGCGGCATTGAATAAATTTTGCTGCCTGAACGGCATCCGCGGCATCCATGGTAAAATTGTCACCAATAGGTAATACTGCAAAATTAAGGGCAGTGTATTGAGGTATCAGTTGCATATCCAAAGTAAGTGCCGTATCACCACTATAGTAAAAATTACCTTCTTCGCTGGTAAAAATAAATCCCATCGGGTTGCCGCCGTATGTACCATCGGGAAGTCCGCTTGAATGATGGGCAGTTACACATTTTACCACGCCAAAATCAAAGCTCCATTTACCGCCTGTATTCATGGGGTGGGTATTGGTTACGCCCTGCCTGTTAAGCCATACATGAATTTCGAAGCTGCAAACCACTTTGGCGCCGGTTCGCGTGGCAATTGCAACACAGTCGGCTATATGATCTTCATGCCCGTGAGAAAGAAATATATAATCCGCTTCAACAGATGCCACATCAATTCCTTTAGCCAGTTCATTATACGTGATAAAAGGATCGAAAAGGATTTTTTTATTCTTTATTATTACGGAAAAGCAGGAATGCCCGTATGATGTAAAATGCATAGTATGATTTTATATTTGATAACTGATGGTTCAAACAGGGTTATCTTTGCAGAATCCCGTGTACAACCATAGTCCGGGCAAAAATACTGTTTCGGCTTAAAATTAAAAGGAACAATTCATTACAGATACATGCAGTCAGATATATACACCATTATTTCAGGCACTAACCGGCCGGGGAGTAATACTATAAGAGTGGCAAGACAATATGAAAATATTTTAAAAGCAAAAGGCATCGAGCCGAAATTTATTACACTTGAAAATCTTGACGTAATTAACAGAAGCGAAGCATTGGTTAAATTAGAGAAAGAAGTATTAATACCTACTACCAAATTTATTTTTGTTACGCCGGAATATAATGGCAGTTTTCCTGGTGTGCTGAAAGCAATGATGGATAATACCACTATTGAAAAAGTATGGTGGGGCAAAAAAGCGTTGCTTACCGGTGTATCTACCGGAAGGGCAGGAAATTTAAGAGGAATGGAACATTTAACAGGTGTGCTGCATTATTTAAAGATGCATGTATACCACAATAAACTTCCAATATCTGTAGTGAATAAATTATTTAATACCGATTATAATATAGAAGATCCGGCTACATTAAGAGCAATCAATGATCAACTGGATGAGTTCATAAAATTTTAAGCGATTTATCAATCTCAAATCAGAAATCTCAAATTTCAAATTAATATATGCGTCGTTTTTCCGGTTCATGGATTTTAATCATAATCATGTTGCTGATCGACCTGTATGTTTTCCAGGCCCTGAAAGTAGTAATGCAACATGCTTCTCCTAAAGTAAAGCTTATAGTTTTTGGAGTATACTGGCTTTTTAGTGCTGCGGCAGTTATAACCCTGCTGATAATGCCGTATATTAATATTGAAAGTTGGCCCAAAGCATTGCGCACTTATTTTATTTCGATTCTTATCGGGTTGTTTTTGTCTAAGGCGGTAACCGTAGTTTTTTTAATTGTAGATGATCTGCGAAGAATATTGCAATGGGCAGGAGGGAAATTGTTTTACCAGTATGTTCACGGTGAACCATTTAAAGCTGCCGGCATTTCACGTTCAGTATTTATGAGCTGGCTGGGTTTGGGTATAGGAGGAGGTTTGTTTGGTACACTGCTATGGGGATTTCGTAATAAATACCGTTACGATCTAAAAACAGTTCAGCTTAATTTTCCCAATCTTCCCGAAGCATTTAAAGGGCTGAAGATCATTCATATCTCTGATGTGCATTCCGGCAGCTTTACAGATAAAAAAGCGGTAGCGCATGGCATAGATATGATCATGAAACAGAAAGCGGATATCATTTTATTTACCGGCGACCTGGTGAACGATCATGCAGATGAGATGAACGATTATACAGATGTGTTTTCAAAACTAAGCGCTCCAATGGGCGTATTCAGCACCCTGGGTAATCATGATTATGGCGACTACCGTACATGGCCAAGCGCAGAAGCCAAAGTGCAAAACCTTGAGCGGTTAAAGCAAATGCAAAAGGATATGGGCTGGCGGTTGCTGATGAATGAACATGTGGCATTAGAAAAGAATGGGCAACAGATCGCATTACTCGGTATAGAAAACTGGGGAGCAAAAGCAAACTTTCCAAAATACGGTAAGCTAGACCAGGCATATGCCGGCACAGAAAAATATTCATTTAAAATTTTGATGAGCCATGATCCCAGTCATTGGGACGCTCAGGTAAGAACTGAATATAAAGATATTGACCTGATGCTTGCAGGACACACACACGGCATGCAGTTTGGCGTAGAAGTGCCCGGCTTTAAATGGAGCCCTGTACAATATGTATATAAGCAATGGGCAGGATTATATGAGGAGGCTGCTCAAAAATTATATGTTAACCGTGGATACGGTTTTATCGGCTATCCGGGACGCGTTGGGATATTACCGGAGATTACGGTGATTGAGCTGGGATAAAATCCCGTTATAGATCACTTCTTTTTTAAGAGCGATATTTTTCCTATAATTTATATTATGTTAAATAGATAATTTTCAAATTCCTTTCTCTTTTTAGGGCAGTCTTTCTGCTTAATGCGATTAAATCCATGTATTGACTTGTTCGGCATCTATTTTGTTTAAGTAAGTAATAGTTCATATTAGTACATACTTTAAATAATGATTATGGTAAGAACTTATGTTACATTATTAGTTATTGGCGGCTCTTTGATCTTTACATCCTGCGGACCCAGTAAAAAAATGAGAGCTGCTACAGCAAGAATAGATTCATTAAGTACTGCAAATGCAGACCTGCTTAAATTAAAAGGCAGCCTGGAAGATAGCGTGAAAGCCGGACAGGATGCGCTTAAAGCCGCAAATGACGCTTTACAAAATTCAAAAACAGAATTTGAAACTGCGAAAACTGAGTTATCAAAAACTAAAACACTTTTAACTGAAGAACAGCAAAAAATGGATGCGCTGCGGAACCGGCTGTCTGAAGAGTTAAAAGATTTTTTGGCTGATGGCGGTGAAGTAAAACTTGAAAATGGTAAAATAAGAATAGAAATGCTAAGCGGGCTTTTATATCCCAGTGGCAGTGCTGTTGTAAATGCCAAAGGAAAAAAAGCGCTGGATGCATTGGCTAAAGTTTTAAATGATTATCCAGACCTTGTGGTAAATATTGTTGGCGGAACAGATGACAAGCCTTTCAGAAGAAGTAATAATGATAATTGGGGTTTGAGTACGCAAAGAGCAAACAGCGTTGTGCGTATTCTCACAAAAAAATATAATATTGCCCCTACCCGGCTTGTAGCATCAGGAAAAGGTGAATTTGACCCGGTTGCAGATAATAGTACTTCCGGTGGCCGTGCGCAAAACAGGAGAACAGAAATTGTAATTAACCCTGATATTGCTAAGGTTTGGAGCACTATACAATAGTTGTTCCAGGAAATATATTTGTTGACAAATGAGCAAGTAAAAATGCCGCCTTTTACCAGGCGGCATTTTTACTTGCTCATTAATGAAAATTTTTTGGTATTAGTATACTGGCGCAAAAAACGAACTATTTATATACCAGCTATTTCCTTCTTCCCAATAAAAGCCGTGCTCCTATTGACCATTCTGTGTTTGTTCCAATATTGGCGCCAACATTAAAACTATTTGACTTTGTATTTGAAGAAGGATCACTCACATAATCTGTTTTTGTGTTATTATACATTGCATAAAATAAATTATTTAACCCGGTTTCAATGTGAAACATAGGTGTAACTGCATAGGAAATACCGGGAGATAGCCCCAATTGAATGTTTGAGGCTTTTTCTTTTCTGTTTGTAGTGATACCTGATAGCGAACTTTGCCATTTATATTCCCCTTTGAATATATCTGTGCCTGCAGCCCCCTGCAGAAAAAGATAAAAACCAGAACTTCCAAGGTTTTTGTATTGACGTGCAAAAATATTCAAGCCATATCCGTTGCGCTTTTGCAGCGTAAGTTCATTAGCAGAAGCTCCGTTTTCATATTTTGTATTATAAAAAGTAAGTCCTGCACCAATCACAAAGTTTTGTTTAATAAAATATCCATAGGATGGATATATTCCGGCAATTGAGCTCTTATTTGTGATTGTACCATTGCTGGTTTGGCTTTTACCTGTACTGTAATTAAAGCTAAAACCAGCCATACCTGTGCCAGTACTTATTTGCGCCTGTGCATGATCAATGATAATAGCAACAAAAGCAGACAGCATTGTGAAGTAGAATTTTCTTTTCATTGGTTAAATATTTTGTTTTGGCAAATATGGTAGAAATAGCAAATTACAAATTCATCTCATTTTTATTTAACCATCTTTTATACAAATCTGCTGTGAAATTTTATAACGGTGCAGCGTTTTCATTTTCAGGAAATCTGCTGGTGTTTCCACAGTTCTTTAAATATTTCACTGTTGCTTAAAAGATATTCAAGGCTGCCTTCAGCTACAATATATCCACCGTCCATTACACAGATATGATCAAAATATTTCAACAGGTGCAATCGATGCAAGGCAGACACTACCGCTTTGTTTTTAAACTCAGCAAACATGTGTTCATAAATTTTCAATTCTGTTTTGGCATCAACGCTGCTGGTAGGTTCATCCAGTAATATAATATCACTATCCTTTGCGGCAAGCATCCCTCTTGCCAAAGCTAATCGCTGCTTTTGCCCACCCGAAAGGTTTACACCTTTTTCTGCAATATTACTTTCTAGTCCTTTCGGTAATTGTTTTACCACTTCCCAAAACTGAACAGCACTACAAATACTTTCAATTTCAGCATTGCTGTAATTAACAGCAAGGGTTATATTGTATTCAATAGTATTTTCAAATATTTCAGGCTCCTGCGGAAATAATGTTACATGAGATGCTATCATATTAACACCACCGGGTTGTTTTATCCCATCTATACTTATAGATGCACTTTGCCCAGCAGGATATAAGCCACGTAAAACTGCAAGTAAGGTGCTTTTTCCACTGCCACTCTCCCCTATCAGCGCAATTCTTTTGCCTCTTTGTAATATTAAATGAATGTTATGAAGTCCGGCAATTTTCTCTGTATTTATATCAGCAGGCAAAAAATCTTCATTGCCTTTATGAGAAAAAGATAAATTTTTGATTTCAATACTTTTCCAGTTTACGGGTAAAGCGGTATCATCTTCAGGTAAATGATGCTGATCGTATGCTTTGCTGATAATAAAAGCAGTTCTTACATTGGTTGCATCTTTTACAACATCCGTATATAAATATGCCACGTTGTGAAACACGCTCGTAAACCGCTCTACATATCCCATTAATGTAACTAACCCCCCAAGCAGCATTACCTGGCCCGGCTGCCAGTTTTGCCACACTTATCCTATCAATATCATCACATATATTAATGCAACCAGCATATCTGTTACAAACCATTTCCATTCATTAATAGATACATTTTTGCGGAAAGGCGGCCACACTGCCATAATGCGGCCAATTAAAGTATGTTGCAACCGGCTTTGCAAACGCAATGTAATTACCGTAACCACATTTGATAAGCTATCAAATAAAGACGCAGAAACTTTATGCTCTTCTTCATTTACTTCCTCCAGCGTTTTAATATATGGTTTATCAAACTGAAAGATGGTGAAGATGACTATTATACCCAGCAGTACAGCTACCGCTCCGAATAGTGGCGAGAAATACAGCATTGCCGCAAATGAAATAAAAAACTTGGCAAGCGTATGTACATATTCGAATCCACGCTCAAAAAAATTCCTGATAGATTCATACGCTTTGCGTATGCGGTTAATAATTTCACCTGAGTGATGATCCTGCTGCCATTTTACGGGCAATTGCAACACTTTATGATAATACTCTTCCATAAAGTTTTTCGCGATAAAGAAGGCAAGCTTTCGTTCCACTATACGTGCAGGGCCGTGAAAGCTCCAGTCTGCAAGTTTTACCCCGAGGTATACAAGCGCATACATCCATGTACGCCGCAAGGCATCAGTGCCGTTTTGCTGCAGATCATTGATGTATACTCCCCAGATAACAGGTAACGCTGCCTGCACAAGATTGCTTAATGCGAAGGCGCTGTAAATAATAGCATATTTAAAACGCATTTTACCAGCATAATGCCAGCATACCTGTAACAGAAACAAGTAGGGATTTTGGAAATATTTCCTGTGGTGGCTCATACAGTCAGTAATATTACCTGCAAATTAGGGAGCAAAATGCATAATTTAATATTTCGTCAACGACTTGGTTTCTATTACTCCGGCAGGCAATTATAAAAATGATAACTTTCAGCTTTAAGTATTAATTTATGATAATTACAATACGACCAAAGTATTTGGCAATATTATATGCTGTAATATTTCAGGTATATGCACTTTCTGCGCAGCAGAAAGAACAATCAACCATTGTTCAATATTTAAGCAATATCCAATCCCAGCCTTTATGGCATCTTACAGATAGTATTCCGCTGAACTTTAATACCTGCCATACCCAGGGGCTTACCAAGGCGGGCAATTATTTTTATCTTACTTCGGTTAAGGTTAACCGTTGGCCACAGAAATATGCATCTCCTAAAGATGGCTTTGATCGTGACAATGGTGATGGAATTGGTTACCTGTTTAAATTCAATGAAAATGGAAAACTGGTAGACAGTATACGATTGGGAAAAGATGCTGTATATCACCCCGGGGGGATTGATTTTGATGGAAAGTATATCTGGGCTCCTGTTTGCGAGTATCGTCCCTTTGGTAAATCGATGATTTACCGCGTGAATCCTGAAACCATGCAAGCTACTTTAATTACCACAATTCCAGATGCTATTGGCGCTGTTGCTTATAACAGCGATGCTAATGAACTTATTGGCATGAACTGGGGCAGCAGGGTATTTTATAAATGGAAAATAAATAATACCCGTAATAAAACAAGTGCAATTCTATTGCATCAAAAGGGAGATATAAATCCACATTTTTACATTGATTTTCAGGATTGCAATTATGCGGGAAATGGAAAAATGATCTGCGCCGGACTGCGTAGCTATAAAAACGCAAAAGGTGAATCTATAAAATTAGGTGGGCTGGAATTGATAGATACACAAACGTATGAGGCTGGGTTACAGTTATCTTTAAGCGAATATACCGGTAAAGGCGTAATTGTTACAAATAATCCATTCTACATAAATATTACCGATGGAAGATTACTGTGTTATTTTATACCAGAAGATGAGGAATCTGTATTATATATTTATCATTGCAATAACCCGGAAAATTTACAGGTAAAATAATTGACTGAACAAAATATAATAGCTTAAATTAATAAAGCGAATCATAAATGATTCGCTTTATTTGAATGTATTTTATTGTATTTATTAAATTAATTACGTACATGAATAGTTTCACTAAATGCCGGAACAAAAAGCACTTTCTTTCTGGTTTTCACATCATCAAGCTTTGCAAATTCAGAATTATTACTAATAAACTCCGGTACGATAAGTTTCATTTTGCCAACCAGCTTAAAATGATCTCCCTGTTTACATAATTCTGTAAGATTTTCTATATCATTCAAAACATCTTTGTAAGACCTGGAAACCACTTTGGCAATTTTTATTTTTTCATGATGCGTTGGCAGGGTTTTCTCTTTCTCATTCAACAATTCTTCATAAAGTTTTTCGCCTGGTCTTAAACCTGTATAAACTATATTGATATCTTTATCCGGAACCAATCCTGCCAGCTTAATCATATTTTTAGCGAGATCAGCTATTTTAACAGGTTGTCCCATGTCAAATACATATATCTCGCCGCCATTGCCCATAGTTGCAGCTTCCAATACCAGTTGAACAGCTTCGGGAATGGTCATAAAATATCTTGTAATTTCAGGATGTGTAACCGTTATTGGGCCTCCATTTTGTATCTGTGAACGAAAACGTGGAATAACAGATCCGTTTGATCCTAATACATTTCCGAATCTGGTGGTGATAAACCGGGTTTTATTATTTGCAACACTTATAGCTTCATCATCACCATCTCTCAACAAACCAGAAAGCAATTCAGTAGAAGGAGGATTAAAAGAAGCATTGTTTAAAGACTGAACGTAAGTTTCCGCAATTCTTTTGGAAGCGCCCATGATATTGGTAGGGTTAACTGCCTTATCGGTAGATATCATCACAAATTTCTCAACACCAAAGCAAACTGAAAGATCTGCCATGTTACGGGTTCCCATAACATTAGTAAGAATTGCTTCCTCAGGATATTTTTCCATCATAGGAACATGCTTATATGCAGCAGCATGAAAAACGATATGAGGACGATATTCTTTGAATGGAATGATCATCCTGCGCAGATTTCTGATACTTGCAATAAACGTTTTAATTTTTGTTGCAGGATAACCTTCTTCTAATTCAAGTTGTATTTCATGCAGCGGAGACTCAGCCTGGTCACATAATACCACCATTTCAGGATTATAAGACATTACCTGCCTGGCAATTTCGGATCCTATTGAACCTGCAGCGCCGGTTATAAGCACCCTTTTCCCAAAAATTTCTTTTGAAACCAACTGGTTATTTATTTCGATAGGCTTACGGGGTAAGAGATCCTCAATTCTCAGATCCTGCATTTGTCCCATATTAAGCTTGCCGCTTACCCATTGTTCAGATGGAGGAACAGTTTGTACCTGAATTCCTAAATTAAGACACTGGTCAATAATTCTCCTTATATCAATATTGTTGGAAAGGTTATTAGGAAGTATTACTTTGTCAATATTAAATTTTTTATGCAGATCAGCTAATTCACGGGTATGATACACTCTTTTTTGTTCAATATTACTGTTGATCTTTTTACCACCGTATTGAATAAATCCGCTCACAATAACTTTACCATCATTAGCTGCTTCAATAGCCTGTTTTATTAAAATGGCATGTTGATCTGATCCATAAATTAATACTCTTTTTACATCAGTTAAAGCACTTCCTTTTGCTAGTATATATACTTCTTTTATTGAAGTTCTCAGCATTATAAGTAAAGAAGAACTGATAAAAAAGTTGAGCATCAGGAGCGTTGGCATATCCAGGCGGGCAATATGATATAACCTGATTGCTATTAATTCAGACACTATCGGATAAATCAGGCTAACAGCCAGAACAGCAGAAAAAATCCTGAACATATCTTTGCTGTTAGAATATCTAATCAACCCCCTGTATATCCTCATTGTGTAAAATACGCTAACCGATGTAACAACAAATAATCCGGCATACATAAAAAAGTGACCGCGGATTAAAAGAGGGAAACGAAATTCCTGCAAAATAAAATAAGATAATACAAAAGATGCGGTTGATATAACAGTATCCGCAACAAGTATAATCCAGCGGGGAACAATAAAAGGTCTGTTTGTTAAAATTTTCATACTTCAGTACAGTATTTGTCAGGCTTAGGGAAATGCGATAATGGTTTTAAATACAACACTGGAAGTTAGGAAAGTTTAAATCTGTCAAAGCTTTCTTGGCTTAAACATATTGATACTGGAGGAAAGGAAATTGGGATGTTTAATGGCTAGAGCAGAAGAAAAACTATAACCGGCACAAAGATTATAAAAAAATTCAGATTAACCAAGTTTTTAAACATTTATATTGGATTTTATATTTTTATTTATTTTAATTTATTTAATGCTTATTTTCAACTTTTTAATTAATAAATTGATTTCTATTATTATTTTAATATCATATGTTAACTTAAAACAGGTTAGAACTTTTGCTGCCACTCAAGCATTCCGCCTGTAAGATTCTTCACATTATTAAAACCCATCGACTCCAATAATAAACAGGCTTGACCGCTTCTGTTACCACTTCTGCAGTAACAAATTATTTCTTCAGATTTTAAATTATCTATTCCGGTAGTATCCATCATTTTGATTTTGCCTAAAGGCAACAAGATACCGCCGATATTAAACTCTGCGTTTTCCTGCGGCTCGCGTACATCTAAAAGATTGATTTTTTCTCCTGTGGCTAACCTCTTGTTTAATTCTTCTGCTGTAATTGTTTGCATACAATTGTGTTTTGTTGTGATGTTGAATAACTAATACTCATTACTGCCCGTTGACTGGCCTTGTTGTTTGCCGGTACTGTCTACTGCTCTTTTCAAGGGTTTTTCCGGGGTTATCCAGATATCTATCATTTGTCCCTGGCGTATTCTGTTCATCGTTCCGTCATCATTAAACCGTGGAGGTTGCTGACGAAAAACAAATGCTGCGCTGGTATCCTGCACATTTCCATCCTGCACCACACTGCCCAGCATAATTTTATTTGCCTCTAACAAAGCAGTAGCTTCCTCATAGCTCATAGAAAAAAGATCCGGCACCGGTAATTCTTCACTTCCAACACCTGCGCCAAGTACCAGAGAAATAGTATTGCCCATGGTAATTTTTGTACCTGGTCGTATTGATGCATTTTTATACAGCTGATCCAGAACCGCATTTTTTGCAATATCAGGCTGGTACGTAGTATCGCCCAATTTCAGACCCCTTGATTTAAGTTCAAGTTCTGCATTACGAAAGCTCATACCAACCAGATTGGGCATTTCAATTTCCGGTGGAACCGCTCTGTTTATAGTTAAATATACCGTACGGTTCACTTTAACAGAAGCGTCCGGCTCTGGAAATTGCTTTACTACTGCAAGCGGAGGAATAGAATCATAATATACAGAATCCTGAACCAACACTTCGAAACCTTCCTTATTTAATAATGCAGTTGCCTCTTTAATATTCTTATTATTTACATCAGGCACTTTCAGATACGACCCATGATGTGTAAAGTATTTAAGCGATTGAAGGAATAGAAAAAATATAAGTATTAGTATTCCCAGTGCTATCAATATATTTGCCCAAAGCGGACGATCGGTGATTATTTTAAACATACCTTAAATATCTTAATAAAGCTACACTTCCAAAACCGGTTTTTAAAATCAACGCTTTTATTGCCTGCTACTTCCTAAAGCTTCTTCTATTAGTGATGTGTACAGATCTTTTAATGTCCATCCCATTGCTTTTACCTGCTTAGGTACTATACTTGCTTCACTTTGCCCCGGCACGGTATTTATTTCAAGCAAAAACGGAACTTTTTTATCATCATTGTATATAAAATCCATTCTCACAACCCCTCTGCAATTAAAAATTTTATATACTTTTTTTGCTGTTTCTCTAACCTGTTCTGCAATATCTTCTGAAACTTCAGCCGGGGTTATTTCGTTAGCCATACCCGCTGTATATTTTGCTTCATAATCAAAAAAATCCTTTTTACTGATTACTTCAGTAATAGGCAGCGTTATTATTTTGTTATTTGATTTAAATACGCCTATTGTAAATTCCCGGCCCTCAATAAATTCTTCTATCAATACCTGGTCATCCTCATTAAAAGCTTTGGCTACAGCTTTTCCTAACTCTTCTGAATGTTGGTTTACTTTTGACATGCCAATACTGGAACCACCATTATTGGGTTTAACAAACACTGGAAATTGAAGATCTTTCACCGCTTCATCAGCACTTTCAAACTGATCTTTTATTAACACAACTGAGCGGGCAACATTGATGCCGCTGAATGCAGCAACCGCAACTGTATAACGCTTATTAAATGTAAGTGCAGATATAGCCGCATCGCATGATGTATATGGAAGGTTCATCAGATCAAAATACCCCTGCAATTTGCCATCTTCCCCCGGGGTGCCGTGTATACCGATCAATACCGCGTCAAAGGTGATCTTTTTATCTTTTACTATTATGCTGAAATCATTTTTATCCACTTCCGCTTTATCATTGCCATTTTTATAAAACCAGCCATTGGTTGTTATATCAATGGTATAAACATTATACTTTTCATGGTCAATATTTTTTTCAATTGTAACAGCACTTTTATACGATATTACTGATTCACCAGAGTAACCTCCTGTAACAAATGCGATATTGGGTTTCATGTATGTTAATAATTTTTTGCATGCAAAGAAACAACTTTTTGCTGTTCATTCATAACAGCTTCCTGCATATACTACTCCCCTGTTCCTTCATTGCCGGAGTCAAGCAAAAACTTCCAGCTCCCATCTTCCTGCTTTTGCCATATAGTAACATAAGTGCCTTTATAAGTAGCGTCACCCATCTGCATAGTATATATACCATAAGTATATCCAAGATCAGCCGCTTTTGACATATTTGCACCAATAGGATGCCAGGTTAATATAAGCGAAGAATCGTTTAGAGAACTAATAAGGTCAACCGCAGCCGCTCCAATAACCGGCATCCGCTGCGGACGGAGCATAACCCCTTCCTCATCCATATATTCAAGAAATGCTTTTTTCATTCCGGCTTCTTTCGACCGGTTCGAAAAATCTATATCAGCCTGCTGCATGCTATTCAATGCCTCAATTCTTTTTTCATCATTTTTAAACCTGGGCGTATTAATGCATGATGTGATAATAATGAATAACAATGCAGGTAAAAAAGCAATTTTCAGCATAGGAATTATTGTATTAAAAAATAAGGGTGAAGGAATTTTACCTTCACCCACAACGGGAAATATCACCCGCCTGATTTATGATGCCTGAGCATCATTGTTAGAAAATTGAAAGATATTCGTTAACAAACAATCTTATGAATCTAAAGTTAAACTGTTTATCTAAATTTTACAAATGTAATTTTTCTTTCTTTGCCATTAATTCCTCAACAGTTTCCTGGTACATTTCATCCGGCACGCAACAATCTACCGGACAAACTGCCGCGCATTGAGGCTCTTCATGAAATCCCTGGCATTCAGTACATTTATTTGGAACAATATAATAAGTATCCACACTTATAGGTGAAAAGCGTTCATTCGCATCGATAGTAGTACCATCCATTAACGTGAAGCTCCCTTTTACAGTAGTACCATCTGCAAGCGCCCATTCAACTCCTCCTTCATAAATCGCATTGTTGGGACATTCAGGTTCACAAGCCCCGCAATTAATACATTCATCTGTTATTTTTATTGCCATACTTATTTACAATTTTACGGGTAATATTTTGCAATTAGATTTGCAGGCCAAAGATAATCACATCTGAATAAATATTTATGCTGAATTTAAAACAAAGGCTGGCTGCGTTACAGTTGCTAAAGCAATATATGCTTGGCGATGATGAAGAATGGGTAATAGTTCAACAAACAGCCGGCAAAATGCATGGTTTACACCTGAATTTATTACAGCTGCCATTCAAAATATCTGCAACCATTTACTGGATGAAGAAAAATTATCGGAATGGGTGGCCTCGTATAAAATACCATTCGAAAATAAAGCAATGATCAATGTTGGCATTACCATGGCCGGCAATATACCACTGGTTGGATTTCACGATTTTTTATGCGTGTTTGCCGCAGGCCACATACAAACAATAAAGCTGTCGGCCAAGGATAATATTTTATTAAAACATCTCACTGATAAACTTGTTCAGTTTGAAAAAAATGTAGCGGCAACTGTTGAATACAAGGAGATATTAAAGGGTTGTGCTGCCTATATAGCTACGGGCTCAAATAATTCAGCCAGATATTTTGAATATTATTTTAAAAAGTATCCTCATATTATAAGAAAAAACAGAACCTCCGTTGCCATACTTACAGGTAGTGAAACAAAAAAAGACCTTGAGAAACTTTCTGATGATGTATATATGTATTTTGGATTGGGATGCCGGAATGTTACCCAGATATTTGTGCCGGAAAATTATGACTTCATTCCTCTTTTAGAGGTATTCAAAAAATATGATCGCCTCATCGAAAATCATAAGTATAAGCACAACTACGACTATAACCTGGCAATGCATATCATCAATCAAAAATTTTACATGACAAATGGCTCTATTATCCTGTCAGAAAATATATCTCCTTTTTCGCCCATCAGCCAGTTGCACTACCGGTTTTATAGTAATAAGGATGAAATATATCAATCACTAAACCCTGAAGAAATTCAATGCATTGCCGGAACGGAAAAAATACCATTTGGCTCTACCCAGCAACCGGGCTTAACGGATTATGCTGATGGAATAGATACCATGCGTTTTTTAAATGACTTAGTCGCTAATTAACCAGGTTTAAAAAGTATGCTCTTGAGTAGACAAGCATTAACATTTCCATTACGAATACAATCGTAATTTCATAGGGTTAAAAATAAGCTATAGCTCCTAATCATTTGTTAAAGCAAAATGTTGAAAATGCCAGTTTATCAGCTTTTAACGTTTTGTGTTATAAAGGCATAGCATTTGATGAGGATTTAAAGAAGTATTTCTACATTTAGTTTACAAATAAATCTCTATAAGCAATGAAAATCAGGCAAGTTGTGTTTACCATACTTATAAGCGGGTTAACATCCCTCGGAGTAATGTATGGTTACAATCATTTCAATTCAAAACCTGTGGCAATCCAGGACGGAATAAAAGTTCCTGCGAATTATGCCGGTATGTTTGACAGTAACAATAATGTTCCCGGCGATTTGGTTGATTTTGTGCAACCCGCTAAAGCAGCACTTCCCACGGTAGTACATATAACCACGGTTATTGGCAGGGAGCAGGCAAGCAACAATCTTCCCCGCCGCAGTAATCCATTCCAGGGGCTAGTGCCTGATGATTTTTTTGATGACTTTTTTGGCGGTGGCGGGCAAATGCGCGCTGTTCCCCAAAGAGCTTCCGGTTCTGGCGTGGTAGTGAGCCAGGATGGATACATCATAACCAATAATCACGTAATTGATGGTGCCAGCGAAATAAAAGTGGGGCTTAGCAATAAAACATCTTATACAGCTAAAGTAATTGGCGCAGACCCAAGCAGTGATCTTGCCGTACTTAAAATTGAGGCAAAAAGTCTTCCTTTTCTTTTATATGGAAATTCTGACGAGGTACAGGTTGGTCAATGGGCATTGGCAATCGGGTATCCTTTAAATCTTGAAACTACTGTTACGGCAGGCATTATAAGCGCTAAAGGAAGAACATTAGGTTTGAACAGCCGTAAAAGTCAGGCGCCTATTGAATCATATATACAAACAGATGCTGCTGTAAATCAGGGTAACAGCGGAGGCGCGTTGGTTAATCTTAAAGGTGAGTTGATCGGTATTAACTCTGCCATTGCTTCTCCTACAGGTTCTTATGCAGGTTATTCTTATGCTATTCCTGTAAATATTGTAAAAAAGATCGTAAACGATCTTATACAATTCGGCACAGTACAAAGAGCTTATCTTGGTATCAGCTACCTGCCAGATGAAGCGCCGGATTCAGAAAAGGAAAAAGTAGGATATAAGACAGGATTAGGGGTATATGTCAGAGAAGTGCCTAAAGACGGCGCTGCTGCTGCTGCCGGTATAAAAGCAGGTGATTATATTACCAAAGTAAATGGTTTCCCGGTAATTTCCGGCAATGAAATGGTAGAGCAGATAGCAAGGTTTAAACCGGGCGATAAAATAACTGTTAATTACCTGAGAGACGGGAAAGAAGGATCTGCAAACGTTACGCTTAAAAATAAAACAGGCACATACGATATCGTTAAAGTATCTGCGCTCGATGAATTTGGTGCTGACTTTGTAACCCTTGATAAAAAGAAAGCAGGCGAATATGGACAAAGCGGTGGTGTGGTAGTTAAGAAAATAAACCAGAACGGGCTTATTGATGGACAAACAAGAATGAAAGACGGATTTGTAATTTTAAGAGTGAATGATAAACCGGTAGCAAGCGTGGAGGAATTAAATACTGAAGTTCAGAAATCAGGTGCTTCTGTGAAATTTGATGGGTTCTACCCGGGATTCGAAGGATTATATACTTATAACATCAGCAAAGATCCGCAATAATCATGATCAGACAGTTTATAAAAGAACAGCCGTTGTACAATTACAACGGCTGTTCTTTTATACCGAATTTAATTTCAAATCTTAGGCGGGATTTCTTTTTTGTTCAGTCAGACATTTTACTGCTGAAAGAATTTTATTATGACGCTCAGCTTTATCATACCCGGCAACCCACTTCATATACTCCTTTTTGTTGGTAAAGGAAAGTGTATCAAAAAAAGCTGCCGCTTTTTTATTCTTGTTAAGCTGGGTTTGAAAATCTGCAGGAGGTGTAACTGTTCTTGCTTTATTATCAATACCAGATAATATTGCAGCAGTCTCTTCCTTTACAGATGTTTTCAGTACTTTAACCTGGCAGGGTTTTTTGAATTTCTGAGCTGTCCACACGTGGTCAAGCGTTACCTGGTGCTCACTTTCAAAACCACTCTGGTTCAGCAATTGCCAACTGCAATCCCTGTTAAGATCACTAACTATTTTGGATGTGGTTTTTGGATAGGCTACCCAAAGCTTTCCGCCTTCATCCAGCGCCGGAATTACTTCTTTTAAAATCCCATTCAACTGTGTTTGGTTGATGGCAAACACAAGCGCAAAATCTATCCGCCTTGTTTTTAGCAGTGGCGTAACATTTTTTGCAAATGAAATTTTTGCAAATTGCTTTTCGATGGAGGATGGTAAACCTTGAATTAAAAGATTCTTTTCTTCAGAAAGTTGAAGTTTTTCAAACATAGTCTGCATCATGCTTCAACAGAATTTTTTAGATTGCAAAAAGAGTTGCAAAAGTAATGTTTTTATCCTTTTCCTACAAGTTTTCCCCAATAAAAAAACGGAGAAAGGTACTCCGTTTTCAAAACATACTATATTAACTCTGTATTAAATATCCTATTTCATTGGTTTATAATACTTCATTGCCTCTTCTGCATACTGCTTTACTTTTTGAATACGGGTTTCATCAGATGGGTGTGTACTTAAAAACTCCGGTGGTTTTTGTCCGCCGGATGCCTGTGCCATGCGCTGCCAGAAAGCTACTGCCTCATTAGGGTTGTAACCCGCCATAGCAGCAAAGATTAATCCGAAGTGATCAGCTTCCAGCTCCTGTTTGCGTGAATTAGGAAGTAAAACGCCTACCTGCGCGCCGGGCGCATATACCGTATTAAAGATATTATTTACAGTGGCATTCCCGGATGTCAATACACTGCCTACGGTTCCTAATCCTTGTGCAAGCAACTCCTGGCTCATCCTTTCATTGCCATGCTGAGCAATGGCATGCGCAATTTCATGTCCCATAACCACGGCTAAAGCAGCTTCATTTTGCGTTACAGGCAATATACCGGTATATACAACCACTTTACCACCGGGCATACACCAGGCATTTACTTCTTTTGAATCTACAAGATTAAATTCCCATTGATACCCATCTAAAATATTGCCCTTATTCTCTTTAGTATAATATTCAGTTATAGCTTTTGAAATTCTTGCACCTACACGCTTAACCATTTCCGCATCCTTGCTTACAGTAGTGTTCACTATTTTATTTTCAGCAAGGAAAGACTGATATTGGGTTTTTGCCATACTCTGCAATTCTGATTCCGGTAACAATTGTAATTGGCTTCTGCCTGTAATGGCATTTTGCTTACACGCAACTATGCCAAAGCCAAATAGAGAAAACACAAAGAGGGATCTAATATTCATAAGTTTATTTTTTGAATAATCAACAAACGTATTTCAATTGTTGTACCAAAAAGACGGG
Source organism: Agriterribacter sp. (assembly GCA_047601125.1). Lineage (GTDB taxonomy): Bacteria > Bacteroidota > Bacteroidia > Chitinophagales > Chitinophagaceae > Agriterribacter. The sequence continues at coordinate 1,479,024 of JASGJY010000001.1, forward strand.
AGGAAATGCAAAAAGGTTGTAGCAGAAATTAACCTAAATCGCCTGAACGCCTTGATTTTCTTCTATCACGGTATTTAAAAATAGAAGCCTTACTCTCACTTCCCCTTAATAAGCGGGAAATATTTTTTTGGTGCGTTAAAATCACCAGTAATGCAACGGCTACTGCGAATATGCGATAGGCATGATTATCTACATTAAATATAACGAGTATAAAAATGGGGAAAGCCAAACTTGCCAGTATAGAGCTAAGTGAAACAAACCGCGTTAAAAACAGGACGAGCAAAAAAATACCTACACAGCATAATGCTGTCCATGGAGATATGCCGAGTACTAATCCAAATAAAGTAGCAACGCCCTTACCTCCTCTGAATTGCGCCCACACGGGGTATATATGCCCCAGCACAGCGCATAACCCAAGGCCGATCTGGAAATTGGTTCTTGCAAATTCATCAGTAACATAAAATGGAAGAAGAAAAGCCAGCTTTACAGCCAAAAAGCCTTTGAGCATATCTACCAGCATAACTATACTACCCCATTTGGAACCAAGAATTCTGAAGGTATTGGTGGCGCCTGAATTGCCGCTGCCATAATCCCGGATGTCAATATTAAAAAACCACTTGCTTACCCATACGGCAGTAGGAACTGACCCTATCAGGTAAGCCAATATTATTAAGGTAAGTTCATTCATTTAGATATCAGGTTGAAGTTGAATTACAAATATAATTTTTTTGCACATTACTTCCTTATTCGGCATCTTCTTTTTTAAACGCAATACAAAGCCAATTATTTTTTTCTGATTTCTTTTTAAGCTTCAGCCCGTTTTGATCAGATATTCTCAAAATTTCGTTAAGATCGTTTACAAGAATTCCACTTACCAGTAAAATACCATTTTCACCAAGGCTTTCCGCCATTGCCAACATATTATCCTCTACTATATTCAGGTTAATATTGGCAAGGATCATATCATAAGTTCCAACAGGAAAATGATCTTTTTTCTCTAATTGTATGGAAGAGCAATCATTCTTTTGAAAATTTTCAGCGGCATTTTCTATACTCCAGTCATCATTATCAATTGCCAGAACTTTCCGCGAATGCATTTTATGGGCAAGAATTGCCAGTACTCCTGTACCCGTTCCGAAATCTATCACCTTTTTACCGGCCGGGTTAAAATCAACGATTGCCTCAACCATCATTGATGTGGTTGCATGATGACCTGTTCCGAAACTCATTTTCGGAGTAATTACTATATCATATTTAATATTTTCATTCCGGGCATGAAAGTCAGCTCTTATGCCGACATCTCCTGCAACAACCGGATCATAAGCTTTTTCCCATTCTTCATTCCAATTTTTATTATTAATATTTGATTTATAATATTTTATATTATTTATCTCAATTATTTTTTTAAATAAATTTTCATCAAAATCCTCTTCTTTTATATAGAGTTTCAGCATCCCTGATAGTTCTTCAGCGCCGGTAATATTCATACTTTCATTTAATTCAGCTATCAACAAATTATTTGTTTCAGGATCATCTACCTCAATGCATATCTCTATATAAACTTCATTTAGCATAATATAACATTAAAAAAGCCAATCTTTTAGATAGATTGGCTTTTTATTTTTTAATAAGAGTTTTAATTATTGCCTGCTTCAGGTTCCCTGTTTTCCGGCCTTGGTCGTTGTGCCATTTCCGGTTTCGGCATCAATGCTTTCCGGCTCAGTTTAAACTTACCGGTTTTATGATCTACGCCAATCAGCTTTACCTTTACCATATCACCTTCCTTGAAAATACCATCCATATTTTCCAAACGCTTCCAGCTTATTTCACTAATATGAAGCAAACCCTGCTTACCAGGGAGGAATTCAACAAAAGCGCCGAATTCTTTAATACCTTTTACAGTTGCTTCATACACTTCTCCTACTGCGGGTACAGCCACTATACCTTTAATCCATGCTACAGCTTTATCAAGTCCTTCTTTAGCAGGCGAGAATATACTTACTTCTCCTACGGTACCGACCTCTTCAATATTAATAGTTGTGCCGGTAGTACGCTGAATTTCCTGTATAACCTTACCCTGGGGCCCTATAACAGCACCAATAAATTCTTTATCAATAAAGAGTTTTTCCATTCTTGGCGCATGAGGTTTAACCTCCTCACGGGCTGCGCTAACACAATTATACATGGCATCAAGAATATGCAGGCGGCCATTACGAGCCTGCTCCAATGCTTCACGCATGGTTTCCATACTTAAGCCATCTATCTTGATATCCATCTGCACTCCGCAAATACCTTCGCGGGTTCCGGTTACCTTAAAGTCCATATCACCCAAATGGTCTTCATCACCAAGAATATCAGTAAGAATAGCGTATTTGTTATCGGAAGCTCTTGTAATCAATCCCATTGCTACGCCACTCACATGCTTGGGAACAGGCACGCCTGCATCCATTAGGGCCAGCGAACCGGCGCATACCGTAGCCATAGAGGAGGAACCGTTTGATTCCAGGATATCACTCACCACACGTACAGTATAAGGATATTCGTTACCAGGCATCATTTGCTTTAAAGAACGCATGGCCAGGTTACCGTGACCAACTTCCCTGCGGCCCGGAGCTCTTAAAAACTTGATCTCGCCGGTTGAGAATGGAGGAAAATTATAATGGAGAATAAACTTGGTATAGTCTGATTTTGCAGCGCTTTCAACCAACAATTCATCTAAAGGAGTACCTAAAGTAACCGTTGTAAGTGATTGAGTTTCACCTCTTGTAAATAATGCAGATCCGTGTGGTGTTGGCAGAATATCTGTTTCCATTGTGAGGGGTCGCACTTCATCAAGCTTTCTGCCATCAAGCCTTGTTCTGTCGTCAAGGATCATGTTCCGCACTGTTTCCCACTGCAGATCATCATAGTATTTTTTTGTCAGCTTCACATCTTCTTCAGCCGGCTCTTCGCCAAGTGTCAGCAGCAGTTCATCTTTAAGCGCTGAATACGCGTCGCTTCTTTCATGCTTTGCAGTGCCTGATTTAGAAATTTCATATATCTTCTGTGCAGCAAATGCTTTCACTTTTTCAAGTAATTCTTCTTTAACCACAGGCTTTTCATATTCGCGTTTGGCTGTTACACCTTTTTTATCTCTTAATTCTTGCTGAGTTTTGATCTGTATTTTAATAGCCTCATGAGCAATTTCCAAAGCTTTTACTAAATCCTCTTCACTGCATTCTTTTGATTCACCTTCCACCATCATCAGGTTCTTTTCAGTTGCGCCAATAATAAAATCCATATCGGCATTTCCGAGCTGTGTTCTTGAAGGGTTCACAATGTATTCTCCTTCTACTCTTGCCACACGTACTTCAGAAATAATTTCTTTGATGGGAATATCAGAAACCGCAAGCGCGGCAGAAGCTGCAAGACAGGCTAGAGCGTCCGGCATAACTTCACTATCACTTGAAATAAGTGTTATAATTACTTGAACCTCACAATAATAGTCTTCAGGAAATAAAGGGCGTAATGCACGGTCAACCAGGCGGCTTACCAACACTTCGTAATCGCTTAATTTACCTTCACGTTTAAAAAATGAACCAGGTATTCTTCCGGCAGAAGAAAACTTTTCCATATAATCCACACTAAGCGGAAAGAAATCCTGTCCTGGCTTTGGTTCTTTGTTTGCTACAACTGTAGCTAATAAAATACAATTTCCCTGGCGAACGGTAACTGAACCGTCTGCCTGGCGGGCAAGCTTACCCGTTTCGATAGATACCATACGACCTCCACCGAGATCAAATGATACATTAATTGGTTGAGAGAGCATAAATATTTGCTTTTAAGCCTACGGCATATATTATTTATAATGCAGGAGAAATATTACCGAATACCGTAAGCAGTGTGAGTAAAAATGAAGCAGCTATAAAATTACTATTCCCAACCAAAAGTTGGGAATAGGTATAATTTGTTTTAATTCTTATTTTCTGATACCCAGTTTTTCAATCAGTTCGCGGTATCCGGTGAGGTTATGTTTGCTCAGGTAAGTAAGCAATCTTTTACGCTCACCCACTAACTGTAAAAGTCCCCTGTTTGAAGAAAAGTCCTTTTTATTGCCCTGGAGGTGCTTGGATATGTGATTAATGCGCTCGGTAAGCAAGGCAATTTGCCCTTCAATTGAACCTGTGTTGGCAGCATTGCCACCGAAATCTGCGAAAACTTTTGCTTTTTGTTCTGATACTAATGTTGGCATCTCAATTTTTTTAAAACATCCAAAATGTTATATTCTACTTATTTGGGCGCAAAGGTAATAAAATATGAGAAAAAAGGGAATTTATTTTTAACAAAAAAGGGCTGAAACGCATGATGCCGTCAGCCCTTTTTAAATTTTATTACAAGGCTATTTTAGATACTTGAGATTTAAAGCGTACAATATAACAAACAAGATGCCTATAAATGCAGCAAACAAAGCCATTCCCATTGAAAGAAGATTACCCGCCCCAAAAATGGCAAAAGGCGCTGCAACAGATATTATTGTTCCCAGAACATAAATCCAAAACCCAGGCTTTTTCAGCTGAAACATTAGAATGGCTCCTATAAGGGTGAGAATAGAAGCTATAAGCGTGAATAAAGCATTTTTCTTAAGATTTTCCGGGTTTAGCATCTCGCTCATGCCAGATAACATTTTTTCGGCCATTTTTGTTCCGGCATCTGAACCGGAACCTGCAATCTCGTCTTTTGCGTCTTCCATCGCAGCCTGGGTTACACCCGCTGCTGTATCAGCCGTAAAATAACCGGTAATACCGCTGAATATGCCATAACCACTACCAATAAAAGTTAAAATACATAATACAGTAAGGAAAGTCGGTCGTATAGGTTTAACCGGAGCCTGTTCAAGCGAGTTCAAATAATTTTCCATAATGCAATTTTGATTTGTGTATACAATTGTAATAAAAGATTTTAATAAACAATAATTTACAGGCATTTTTAGTTGCCTGGTTATACTTTTGCCATGCTTTATACCATTTCTTATTGAAAACAATATACTTTACTGTAATCAGTGATCTCTCTTTTGATCAGCGCATGCAACGCATCTGCCGTTCACTGGCCGAAAATGGTTACAAAGTAGTATTGATAGGCAAAAGCATAAAACGATCTGTACCACTTCAACCACAGCCATACGAGCAGCATAGACTGTATTGCCGGTTTACTGCAGGCAAAATTTATTATGCTGAATTTACTATAAAACTTTTCTTTTTTCTTCTTTTTAAAAAGATGGATGCAATATGCGCGGTAGATCTTGACACAATTGTACCTTGTTATTTTATTTCAAAACTTAAAAAAGCTAAAAGAATATATGACGCACATGAGCTTTTTACGGAAATGAAAGAAATTGTTACCCGCCCTCCTATCCAAAAGTTCTGGCTTGGCATTGAAAAAAAATTTGTTCCAAAATTTCCCGCAGCTTATACTGTTTCTCAAGCCATTGCCGATGAATTTAAAAAAAGATACGGAACAGCATTTGAAGTGATCAGGAATATGCCTATCCGCCGGAAATCTATACTTACCGCGGTGGCGGTTAATAGAGATATGCTTTACCAGGGTGCGGTTAATGAAGCAAGAGGATTTGAATATCTTATACCTGCCATGCAATTAATCAATACCAGGATATATGTTTATGGAAATGGTAACTACATGTCAAAACTAAAAGCATTGATCACCGGGCATGGAGTGGAGCAAAAAGTAATTTTGATGGGCATGAAGAAACCGGAAGAATTGAGTGTGATAACTGCCGGCGCTTATATCGGGATCAATCTTATTGAAAATACAGGGCTGAACCAATATTATTCACTGGCAAATAAATTCTTTGACTATATACAGGCAGGCGTTCCGCAGATAACGATGAACTACCCTGAATACAAAAAAGTAAATCAGCAATTTGAAGTGGCGGTATTGATTGACAGCCTGACACCTGGAAGTATTGCTGAAGCGTATAACAGGCTTTGTGACGAGCATTTCTATAACAGGCTCAGGCAAAATTGCTTTGAGGCGGGCAGAGTATACAATTGGGAAAATGAGGAGAATAAATTATTAAATATCTATAACAAACTCTGGTAAATTTTGAACCGGCATTTACACATAGTTTGTCTTGATGTACCCTATCCTGCTGATTATGGAGGAGTATATGATCTTTTTTATAAAATTAAATCCCTGAAAGAAGAAGGTATATTTATTCACCTGCACTGCTTTGAGTATGGCCGGGGAGAACAGACCATACTGAATCAATATTGTGAATCGGTATATTATTACAAACGTAAAAAAGGAATTGCTGCTTTTTCCCTGGAACTGCCATATATAGTCAGCTCCCGAAACGATAAAACCCTTAAGCAAAATCTTGAAAAAGATAATTACCCGGTTTTACTGGAAGGTATACATTGCACTTACTTACTTTACCGGAATAGCCTGCAGAACAGGAAAGTGATATTGCGGGCGCATAATATTGAATTTGAATATTACCGCCAGCTTGCCCAAAAAGAAAAATCATTTTTCAAACAGGCATATTATATAAATGAAACAAGATTGCTGCGGGAATATGAACCAAAAGTGGCTAAAAAAGCGGATATAACGCTGACGGTTTCTGCCAACGATGCAAAAGTGTATAAAGCATTGTTTGGTGTTACTGATGCACAATACATGCCGGTTTTTATACCGTGGAATGAAGTTACTGCGATAGCTGGTACAGGAACGTATTGTTTATATCACGGTAATTTATCTGTAAACGAAAACCAGGAAGCGGCATTATGGCTTATTGAAAATGTATTTTCAAATATTGATATACCACTAATAATTGCGGGCAAAAACCCTTCATCACAAATTATTACTGCTGTTGAAAAATACGATCACATAACTATTATAGCCAACCCGTCGGAATTTCAAATGGAGGAGTTAATTAAAAATGCGCAGGTAAACGTGCTACCGTCTTTCAGCAATACCGGTATAAAGCTAAAGCTGCTGCATGCTTTGTTTTGTGGCAGGCATTGTATTGTAAACAGCATGATGGTTGCTGGAAGCGGGCTGGAAGATATTTGCGAGGTTGTAGAAAATGAAAATGGGTTTCGGCGCCAGGTTAAACTATTGTTCACAAAAAATTTTACTTTGGAAAATATTAATACACGGCAGGAGATGCTTAAAAGCATCTACAACAATAAACAGAATGCTGCATTTATAAGCAAATATATCTTTTAACTTGTTCTTTACAACAATGTGTATCAGAATCTGTCAAAACGCATACAACACATACCTGTGATCGCCGGTATCTTGTATATATAATTTCCCAACAGGTACAATATTTTCCGGGAAATTTTCGACTGCAATGACTTTTATCCCATTTCTTTTGGTTTTGAGATATGTTTTTATTTCTTCTATGTAATCCGGCATACCGGCTCCGGTTTTGTAATACATTTCAACCATCGCGTCATCTTCTATCATAAGATCAATATACTGTATATCTTCCTTAATAAGCGTAGCAAAACTATTGTTATAGTCCGCTGCTGTGGCAGGCTTATATTCCTGGTCTTTTTGACGGACTATTTTGATTGCTTCTGTATTGGTGGAAGAGCTGCATGACAACGCATTCAATACAATGATTAAAAAAAAGAAATTATATGGATTGAAAAATTTCTTCATTCCGTTACGATTGAAGGCACTTGTTTATTGATCAGCTTTACGATTTATGTATCTCGCTTGAAAAATGGAAAGTGATAGCGGGATTGTTGGCTATTTCCGTATTCAGGAACCATTCGCTTTGGGCAAGATATACCAGTTGACCATCCTTATCAATCACCACATTGCCGGTTTTAAACCGGGTGAAATCATCCAGCGTCTTTTTATCGTCTGAAGTGATCCAGCAGGCTTTATAAAAAGGCAGTGTATTAAACTGAACAGATGCGCCATATTCCTGCAGTAAGCGGTATTGTATTACTTCAAACTGAAGATCACCTACACACCCAATGATTTTACGATTGCCGCCATGTTGCGTAAATAATTGCGCAACACCTTCATCCGTCAATTGCAGCAAACCTTTTTCCAGTTGCTTTGTTTTCATCGGGTCCTTATTAACTACCTCTTTAAACAACTCCGGAGAGAAACTTGGGATACCTGTAAAATAAAAATCTGCACCTTCGGTAAGTGTATCGCCGATTTTAAAATTTCCGGTATCAAACAGACCTACCACATCACCGGGATAAGCTTCTTCAATTACATCTTTCTGCCGTGCGAGAAATGAATATGGATTGCTGAAACGAACGTCTTTATCAAGACGAACATGGTGATAATATTTATTGCGTTCAAATTTTCCGGAACATACTCTTAAAAAAGCTATTCTGTCTCTATGTTTCGGATCAAGATTGGCATGTATTTTAAAAATAAAACCGCTAAATTTTTCTTCTTCCGGGCAATTTTCACCAATTGAGGTCGGGCGACATAAAGGAGATGGCGCAATCCCGATAAAGGTATCCAGCATTTCCTTTACCCCAAAATTATTTACCGCACTACCAAAAAATACAGGAGCGGTTTTGCCTTTCAGGTAGGCGTCTGCATTCAATTCTCCATATACTCCGTCAATTAATTCAACATCTTCTCTCAGTTGATCTGCATCCTTCTCTCCTACTCTCTCTACTAATGCATCGTCAGACAGATCAGTGATATGCACAACATCTTCATCGTTTGCCTTGGTGTTTGCCGTAAATAACAGCAGGTTTTTATCGTGCAGGTTATATACACCCTTAAACTCTTTACCATTATTTATTGGCCAGGTCATAGGATGCAATTGTATATGTAGTTCCTTTTCTATTTCTTCCAGCAGATCAAAAGGCAGCTTACCATCACGGTCCATCTTATTGATAAAAACAATAACGGGTGTATCGCGCATACGGCATACTTCCATCAGCCTTCTTGTTTGTTCCTCTACCCCATTCACACTATCAACTACAAGTATTACACTATCTACCGCGGTAAGTGTTCTATAGGTATCTTCAGCAAAATCTTTGTGGCCGGGAGTGTCCAACAGATTGATCAGCTTTCCTTCATATTCAAAGGTCATCACGCTTGTTGCAACAGATATACCACGCTGCTTTTCAATTTCCATAAAGTCGCTGGTAGCATGTTTCTTTATTTTATTACTTTTTACAGCTCCTGCTGTTTGAATAGCGCCACCGAAAAGCAAAAGCTTTTCCGTAAGTGTTGTTTTACCCGCATCGGGGTGAGATATGATAGCGAAGGTTTTCCGCTTGTTGATTTCTGCTGTATATTTCATCGGGGCGCAAAGGTAATAATATGTTGCTTACCTGCCTACCATAAATAAGGCATTACAGAACAGGAGTTTACCATTCTGCCAGAAATTCCTGAACAATACATTATCTGCGAGGTAAACAATATTTCCCCGGTTTACATCCTGAACGCCGAATATCAGCCCGTCGTTCAGCTTCTTTTTAAGTTTTGCACCCACAAAGCCTGCAACAATATTGTCTTTCTTAATTACACCCACGTTCCAACCTTCATTAATAAATTCATACACGTTATCATCCATCTTTAAAGTATAGTAGTAATCCGGATAGCCAAATGCCAGCGGGTGGCTGTTATCTAATTGTACTTTTAATATAGAACCTGGTGTTGTGGAAGAAATATAGTCACGTTCATAATCACCAAATTTTTTCAGTGGAGCATAAGGATCTTTTCTGTCAGAAGAATCCTCATCTTTTTTAAATTTCAACCCCATATCCATTTTTGCAAGGAACGCCACCGCATTTTCCAATGCAATAATTTTTCCACCTTTGTTTACCCATTCTTTTATGTTATCAAAACGCCCTTTTTCATTTAGTGCTGCATAATTTCCATCTGGCATTATCAATACATCAATATCATTCCATTGCGCTCTTGCCAAATCATTTATATTGATCAGCGTTACAGGATAATTCAATTCTCTTTCAAGAAAAAACCATACTTCTCCTGCTGCATTTGAACCCGTTCCATCACCGGTAAGCATAGCCACCTTGGGCGGTTTTAAATAGCGAACATTAGAGCTGCCAAAATCATAACCCTTATCTACAAAGCCGGTATTTACCGGGAATGCAGCAACCTGTTGTTCATTGCAAACCCTTGTTACAATATTCCATATACTGTCTTTCACCGCATTGTTAGCAGTTTTAAGCACAATAACAGACCCCGGCTTAAATGCTTTACCATTCACCTCAAATCCGTTTGAAGCAAACCTTAGTTTAACGCCCTGCTGTATAAGTGCTGACACTGCTTTAGCACTTTGCATTCCTTCCCACGGAATTACATATCCATAAGTTTCTGCTGAAACATTATTTATTTTCTGAGGTTGCGGATAAGCGCCGGTTGCATTAATTTTTTCCTTTACAGCAAATGTATTTACGCCGTAAATAAACGGTAACGACCATGCTGTAATATCATACGTGGCAGAATCAACTAATAGGGTTTTGGGCTCAAACAATACGCTTACTAATGTGGAATTAGGTTGAACAGCGCTGATTACCACATCTTCTTTGCCAATAGCGAAAGTTTCATCCTTACCGGTAAAATAATTATATCCTTTGGCAGTGCCCGACCCTGAAGCATACTGTATACCATTTTTATCAAGAAGTTCCAGCAAAGCATTAATATTTTGAGCTGTACCTGGTATGCTTTTAATCACGAAAGTTTTATACGTACCTGTACCCGTTGTAACCGCGTCATTAAAAAACTTACGGAAAGACTTTATAAGTTTATCTGCGTTTTTAGAAGAAATTTCAATAGTGCTCATTGCTGTTGTATAATGATGAGCGATGCGGTCTTGGAGTGTTAGTGTATCTCCTTCCTGTTTGTAAACGCCCAGCCCACCGGCAGGTCCGCCTCCCTGTTCGTATGTCATACCAATCGCGCCATTATATATCGGGTAGGTATCTCCATAAGAAGGGTAATAAAGGTCAAATATTTCTTTGGTAAAAAACAGCCAGCCGTTCTGGTCAAAATATTTTGCATTATTCTTACCGATGCTCAATTGAAATTCACGCTGCCACGGTGTAATAATTTCATGATATGGTTGTGCGGCCGGAGCAAAATAATAGGGGTTATTTATACCCTGTTCATGATAATCTACGTGTATCTGCGGCAGCCACTGGCGGTATAGCTTCAGCCGTTGCTGGCTTTCCACCTGTGTTTGCCATGCCCAGTCGCGGTTCAAATCAAAGTTGTAATGATTTGTTCTGCCACCCGGCCATGGTTCACGATGTTCTCTTGCATCAAGGCGCGGATTATAATTTTTGCCCACAACACTGTTAAACCAGTTTACATAACGGTCGCGTCCATCAGGATTAATACAGGGGTCAATTACCACCACCGTATTTTTCAGCCATTCTTTTGTAGAAGCATTATCCGGGTTTACAAGATCGTATATCGTTTTCATAGCAGCTTCGGAAGAAGAAGTTTCATTGCCATGTACATTATAACTCAGCCAAACGATTATAGGTGTGTTCTCTATCGGCGCCATTTTATCCAAAACCATATTTGCCAGCCGCAAATTGTTCTTCCTGATATTCTCAAGGTTCTGAATATTTTCCTGTGTTGATACAAATGCAACCATTAAAGGCCGCCCTTCATTGGTTTCGCCGTATTGCTGAATCTTTACGGTAGCCGGTAATTTATCTGCGAGATAGTTGAAATAATTTACAACCTTAAAATGCGGTGTATACCTTGTGCCTAGCTTGTATCCCAAAAAACTATCCGGAGATTGAACCTGTGCTGTAATAGAAAAAAAAGAAATTAGTAAAAAAGATAAAATAACAATCCGCTTACTCATGCCGCATTTTTTATGCGGCAATTTAAGGAGAAACGGCGCTCAAAGGGTTGTTTCGTAAAAAATTCTTTACGTAACTTCCGATATTAATTATATCTGATGAAGAAATATTTTTTTGTTTCAACGCTACTCATCATAACATATTCCTGTAAATATATCACTAAAAAAGATGCAGGTGTATTATCCGTTAATCCGTATACCTATACTATCCAGAAAAAAATTACGGTTTCAAATGGCGCAGTAGTATCCGCGCATCCGCTTGCAAGCATGGTTGGCGCTGAAATATTAAAACAGGGTGGAAATGCTTTTGATGCTGCTATTGCCACACAACTGACGCTGGCGGTAGTATACCCCGGTGCAGGAAATATCGGAGGCGGAGGTTTTATGGTGGCAAGAACAACCAATGGAGAAAATATTGCTGTAGATTACCGTGAAAAAGCGCCCGGCAAAGCATCAAGAGATATGTATCTAGATAGCGCAGGTAATCCGCTTTTGAATAAAAGCCAGAACGGACATCTTGCCGCAGGCATTCCGGGAACTGTTGCCGGGTTATTTGCTGCCATGCGATATGCTAAGCTGCCTTTCAAACAATTAATTCAACCTGCAATTGAACTTGCACAAAATGGATTTGCTGTAACTGAGGCCGAGGCGGCTGATCTGAATAGTATACAAGCCGATTTAAAAGCATTGAACACTCAGCCAAATGTCTTTCAAAAACAAACGGGCTGGAATGCAGGAGATACGCTTTTGCAAAAAGACCTGGCACTAACATTAACGCGCATACGAGATGAAGGTAAAAAAGGGTTTTACGAAGGCGAAACAGCAAAACTGATTGTTGAGGAAATGAAAAGAGCCAATGGGATTATTTCGGCTGAAGATTTAAAAAATTATGAGGCAGCTACACGAAAACCTGTTGTATTTAACTATAAAGATTATCAAATAATATCTATGCCCCTGCCAAGCAGTGGTGGTATTATTTTGCAGCAATGCTTAAAAATGATTGAAGATAAAAATATAGGGGCAATGGGGTTTCACTCTGCCGCTGCCATTCAATTAATGATAGAAGCTGAACGGCGCTCTTATGCCGACAGGGCAGAATACCTGGGCGATGCCGACTTTGTAAAAGTGCCGGTTGGAATACTTACAAGCGATGCTTATGCAAAAGAAAGGATGAAAGATTATTTACCTTGTAAAGCTGGTAGCAGCCAGCAAACAAAGGCAGGCATTATCCCTAAAGAGAGTGAAGAAACCACGCATCTTTCAGTAGTTGATAAATGGGGTAATATGGTTGCAGTAACCACCACACTTAATGGTGGTTATGGCAGCAGAACAGTAGTGGGTGGTGCGGGATTTTTTCTCAATAATGAGATGGATGATTTTAGCGTAAAACCCGGAGTGCCTAATATGTATGGCGCCTTGGGCACTGAAGCCAATGCTATACAACCCGGCAAACGTATGCTCAGCTCAATGACGCCTACCATAGTTTTAAAAAATAATCAACCTTTTATGGTAGTTGGTACACCAGGTGGAACAACCATACCTACTTCTGTTTTTCAATCTATACTTAATATAACTGAATTTGGGCTTAGCGCTGAAGACGCGGTATACAAGCCTAAGTTTCACCATCAATGGATGCCGGATGTGGTATTTTTTGAAAAAGATTTTCCGGAACCTGTTATTGATTCGCTTAAGACAATGGGATATACTGTTGAAAAACGCGGTCATATAGGAAGGACGGAATTGATAAAAATACAAAAAGGCAAAACAAATGCTACATATACCTTTGAAGCCATTGCTGATAAAAGAGGCGATGATGACGCAGAGGGTTATTAGCGAATTATATATACACCTATTTTAATGATTTCATTATAAATATGGGGTATACTGCTTTTGTTGCGCCGCGGAGCAGGATGAATTTGAAATGTACGCCAGCATTGCAAAACACACAAAAAAGTGTAATTTTGTGGTATGTCGGTAAATAAGCAATATACCAACGATAACCACCCGGAGCAGGTTAATGAACCTGATGTTATGTATACTGCTTCTTCAGCAAAAAATGCTACTGGTTTTGTTTTTGAATCAGAAGACCAGAGATTACTAAAAGATGCTGATGCTCCTCCAATTGAAAAATTAATGAGCTTTACCCGCATGATACGCCGCAATGCTATGTTTAATAAACTTCAATAATTTACAATCATAATATTTCTGGTTATGGATGTAATGGATGAAGACCTTATTGATTTCTGGCGGAAATTAAATAATAACAATGTTCGGTTTATTATGGTAGGCGGTTTAGCTACCCGCTTTTATGGCTATAATCGCAATACTGATGATATTGATATGTGGCTAGAAGATACTCCGGAAAACAGGATCAACCTGCGCAATGCTTTCAAAGAGCTTAATTATGGTGATTTCCCGTCTATCGAAACCATGCAGTTTCTTCCCGGGTGGACAAGTTTTCATGCTGCAGGTATAGTGCTGGATATTATGACGGAGATGAAGGGACTTGAGGCATTGTCATTTTCGGAATGCTATAATATGAGCAATATTGTAAGCATTGAAGATGTAAATATTCCCTTCCTTCATATCAACCATCTTATCCAAAATAAAAAAATAGTGAACAGAAAAAAAGACCAGGTTGATGTGGAATACCTCGAAAAAATAAAACAACTCAGGAAACTTTAATCCACTTCAACTTTCTTCCGCAGTTGCAATTTTAAGCCCAACGATAGATGCAATCAGCAGAAAAATAAAAAACATTCTCCAGAAAGAAGCAGGCTCTTTAAAAAGAGCAATACCTACTATTACAGATCCAACAGCGCCTATACCTGTCCATACGGCATAGCTTGTGCCAATTGGAATAGTTTGAATGGCTTTATTAAGCAGCAAAAAGCTAATTGTAATAGAAACAAAAAAGCCAACACTCCACCACAGGTGCTTAAAGTTGTCGCTCATTTTTAAGCATGTTGTAAAAGCAACTTCAAACAACCCTGCAATTATCAATATAAACCAAGCCATAGCGCTGTATTTTTAAACTATCAATAAAAAAAGGGAATAATTGATTATTCCCTCTTAAAAAATTAAAGCGCAAATATATTATTAATTACCAAACAACCCTTTCACTTTATCTAATATGCTGCCACCGCCGCTTTTCGAAAAAACAACCATAAGATCCTGCAGGTCGGTATCGCCATCCCCATCAAGATCAAGCCCACCACCCTGTACTTTTGATAATAAACCGGCAATATTCATATTTGAAGTTTGCCCACCTGATAATGAGTTGAAAATATTCTGGATATTAAAACTATTATCACCTGGGTCGTTGGTTTTGCTTACCAGGTTACTTAACACCGAAGGGATAAGGCTACCTGCAATACTACCGGCAGCGCCTTTATCCAATCCAAATTTGTCCATCAGGTTTTGAATAACGCCGCCTGATAATTGCTGGCTGATATTATTCGTTGCAGTTCCGCTGTCCTGCCCGCCAAACATTTTCAATACATCTTTTAATCCACCACCCTGCGAAAGCAATCCCTGAAGCCCGCCGGCAATAGAATTTGTAGTTTCAGCAATCGCTTCTTCATTGCGATCATTGGGTATGGCAGGATTATTAATAATTGAACTGCCTGCATGTTGTTTTACGAGATCTAATAAGTTTTCAAGCATGACCTTATGTTTTAAAGTGAGTCGTATTTTCAGGTATCGAAGTTGTATTGTGGAAATTTATTTTTCCCTGATGGCTTTAAACTCAGAGCCTGTTTTCCATTCAGGAAATTTTTTTTCGTTGCTAAGTTTGTAACCAACGTAAAAGAGTAAACGCATATCATCTATAATACCAGATAAATCCCATGATTTACTATACTCATCTGCAGGGCTGTGGTATCTTTCATTATTGTATTTTTCTTTTTCCGCTTCGCCCCAGGCTTCTCCATGTTCAACAGATACACTTCCATTTTCAACATACAGTGAGGGAATTCCAATTTTAGCAAAATTGAAATGATCAGATCTGAAATACCAGCCGCCTGATGGATCAGGTTCCCCTCTTGTATATCTGCCTTGTTTTTTAGCTGCGGCTTCAATATATTCATCTAACTCAGATTGGCCTTTACCAACCACCACAATATCTTTCATTTTACCGAACGGTTGTAATACATCTATATTAATATCTGCCACTGTTTTTTCGGGGGGATAAACCGGGTGCTTTGCATAATATTCCGACCCCAATAATCCCTGTTCCTCCGCTGTAACCGTCAGGAATAACACTGAGCGCTGAGGCTTTTCTTTAAGCTGTGTAAAAGCTTTTGCAATTTCAAGCAGGGCGGCAGTGCCGGATGCATTATCAGCAGCTCCGTTATATATTGAGTCACCATTTACGGGTTCACCTTTGCCAAAATGATCCCAATGAGCTGTGTAAATGATATACTCGTCTTTTTGTGCTGTTCCCGGTAGAAGTGCCAGCACATTTTTAGAGGCAGACTTTTTGAAAGTGCTGTTGATAATAACTGATGTTTTTAACCCAAGCGGCACGGCTTTAAAATTTTTCTTTGCGGCAGCTTTCATAACAGTATCGGGAATGCCTGCCAGAGAGAATATTTTTTTAGCTGAAGATATAGTGATCCACCCCTCCATCTCTGCACGCGACATATTATTATCTTCTGCCTGCAAATACAACCTTGATTTTGACCAACTTCCGCGAACAACATTCCAGCCATAGCTCGCCGGCTTATCATCATGAATGATCATGATACCTGCCGCGCCCTGCCTGGCTGCTTCTTCAAATTTATAAGTCCATCTTCCGTAGTATGTCATTGTTTTGCCTTTAAAAAGGCTGCTGTCGAAAAAGCCAGGATCGTTTACCAAAACCAATACCACTTTACCTTTTACATCCAGCCCGGCATAATCATTCCAGCCAAATTCCGGCGCCACAATACCATAACCTGCAAAAACCATTTCAGCGGCCTCAATTTTTACCCTGTCTTGTATACGGCGGGTGGCAGCCACAAAATCATCAAGATATTTCAACTCCACTTTGCCCTTTGCACCTGAGATGGAAAGCCTGGCAGAAGGTTGGGATGTTATTTCAACCATTGGTACTCCCTGGAAAAAACTACTGCCATTACCGGGCTGCAGCCCAAGATTTTTATATTGCGTCTCGAGATAGCTTATAGTTTTTTCTTCTCCCGAAGTAAAAGGCTTTCTGCCTTCAAATTCATCGGAGGCTAAAACGCTTATGGCAGTATCAAAATATTTTCCTGTAATAAGGGAAGTGATTGAAGTATCACTATCATTTTGCGCCGATCCGGCTTTTTTCCCATTTCCACCGCAAGATATTATTCCCCAAATTACACAGGTGAGTAAAGCGTAGATAAAGATTCTTTTCATAACCGATAAATAATTTTTAGCTTAATGAAGATAAATACTTTTGGAAGAATAAGATAATAAGGTTGGGTGCTATGAGACAGCTTAATTACTAAGGTAATAAGATTAGATCTTGAAAGTATTTCTGCAAATAATTATCAGCATACAGTTGTGCGTTAATCATTAGTAATCATTATTGCAGATAAATATGAACAGGTATTTGAAATTCAATTATCGCTTCATCCACCTTTAACGGATACAGTCTCTTCACAGCCTTCTGTCTACGGGCAGCAAGCTTGCAGAAGCAAGCAAAACCCGCTACAGCAAAAGGTTTTTGATTGTAATTTCTTTCTAAAAATAAATGAGATAATAATTTTTCAATGCAGGTGCGATAGTATACATTTTATCTAAAGATTAGTCAGGCGTTAAATTTCACCAGAAAACATTAAAGTGGGAGGAATAAAATAATAATATTGAACGATGAGGTATCGCTTTTGGTTAACGATACAAAGCTGCTTAAATCATTAGTAAGAAAAACATAATGCAAGAATAGATATTTTCAACACCCCATAGAAGTTTTAGCTTATTCAATAGCTTTTTTTACTTACTCATAAAATTTCCAGGTGAATTTGTATTAAAGTAAACTTCAAAAGCAGCTTATTGAACCGTTAATCACAAAAACAGAAGCCTGCAATCTTCTCATTTTATTTGACAACTGAAAACAGAGCGGATCATTGAAAAATTCCGGGGAAAATATATAGAGCATATTACCGGCATTTGCATATACTTTCAGGTTCGCCTCTGCTCACTATTAAAGGTGATTTGAAAAAACCTTATTATCTTAGTAACAACACTTAAACATACACTTATCTTATTACTTTATTAAGTCGTTAATCATGAAAATAGAATATTACAATCTTTAAAAATAATAATTTACGAATGTATAGTATATATGCTAATCCAGAACATATACATTTTCTGATATCACGTTCCCTTAAAATTTCTAAAGCTGTTCTTGCTTCTATTACAGGAAAAATTCAACATTCATAAACGAAAAAACTATGTACAGGAACATTCGCCTGACAGCAATCGGCATCAGCATTTTCAGTTTCAAAAGCTGATATTGATAAAGTATGTAAATACATCCTCAATCAATCTGAACATCATAAAAGTACGTTTTACCGAAAACTATGATAAGTTTTTAAAGCATTATCAAAAAACATTAAAGTGGGAGGAATAAGATAATAAGATTTAAACCAGAGACACACTCATCCAAGAATACTTATTTAATCAGTCATCATTATGGAAACGTTTTCAAAAATATTTCTGCAATCAGCAATAAAAAGGGTGAAATATTACAGGGAGCTGGCAGATAAGACCTTTGCTCAATTGGAAGAAGAGGATTTTTATTACCAGCCAAATGAATCATCTAACAGCCTGGCTGTTATTATTCAGCATATGAGTGGCAATATGCTAAGCCGGTGGACGAATTTCTTAACAGAAGACGGAGAAAAAAGCTGGAGAAACCGTGATACTGAATTTAACGATCAGCATTACAGCAAAAAAGAATTATTGCACATGTGGCAAAAGGGATGGAATTGCTTTTTAGATGCCTTGGAAAAGCTGGAAGAAAACGATCTTTTAAAAACCATTTATATACGCAGCGAACCATTAATTGTGATAGACGCTGTTAACAGGCAACTGGCGCATTACCCCCATCATGTAGGGCAGATCATTTATATCGGCAAAATGCTTAGAGGAGAAAAATGGAAAAGCCTCTCAATAGAGAAAGGAAAATCCGATGATTTTAATAAAACAATGAACCAAAAATCCAATTAAGATTATATTATTCGCCCACTTTGCGCCAATCCATTACTTTTGCGCAAATTTTGTAGAACCTTCATGAAAAAGATACTTCTTAGTTCTGCTGTTTTATTTTGTAGTTTATATGCAGGCGCACAGGTATCCTATGGCGTTTTGGGAGGTTTACAACAAACAGGTGCAAGAGTAAAAGTTTTTGAAGGTCCTGTAGTTCCGGTAAAGCCCGGATGTGGTTTTCATGTTGGCGCTTTTCTGAAAGTTCCTTTCGATAAGAATCTGTACTTCGTTCCTCAATTGCTATATAGCTTAAAAGGATTTACTGTACGATACAATAATGCGCTTCGCGATTCTGTAGCGAATAATATATTAAATATACACTACATTGAAATTCCCGCGTTGCTACAATTTGATACCAGGAATAATGGCGAGGGCATATTCTTCCAGTTCGGGCCTTCTGTTTCAGTTGCTGTTGCAGGTACGGATAAAAAAAATTTTTTGAATGGAAAAGAAAGAAAAACACCAATGAAATTTGCCAATACCGCTTATGGCAGATTTGAGATGAACCTTGTTGGTAAAATTGGTTACCAGCTAAAAGATAAGTGGTTTGTTACCGGCGGTTATGCATTAGGGTTAGGCAGTATTGTGAATGATGATTTAGCGCCTAAGATCGGGCCGAGAATGATTACATTGAGTGCGGGATTTTTCTTTCCGGAGAAGTTGTAAAACAGTAAATAATGAACTTACTGTGTATATGTAATCCCAAAAGCAACAATAATATCTACAGGTTACTGATCATTATTCCATAGAGAACGGGAAGTTGAAGAGTGCGACGCAACGTCAGTATAATAGTACTACTACAGCCAGGTTCATCATTTCCTTCACATCCACTCACTCCTTATAAATCTTCACCACCACTTTTCCATCCTTCATAAATCCCCTGTACATCCCCTCCGTATTAAAAGGCATGGCAATATTACCCTTACTGTCCACCGCTATAAGCCCGCCATCACCGCCGAGTGCCGGCAGACGTTTCATCACCATTTCATCAGCAGCATTTTTTAAGGGTATTTTTCCAAACTCCATCATATCGCTGATGGTTTTTGCCATTACCAGCCGGATATAATACTCTCCCCAACCGGTGCAACTGATGGCGCAGGTATAGTTATTGGCATAAGTACCTGCGCCAATAATGGGCGAGTCTCCTACCCTTCCAAAGCGTTTATTTGTCATGCCGCCTGTGCTTGTGGCTGCGGCGAGGTTTCCGGATTGATCCAGCGCTACTGCGCCCACCGTTCCGAACTTGGAATCTTTATTTGTGAAATGGTATGATGATCCTTTTTTACCGGAATGATCCAATTCTGTTTTCAGAGAATCTTCTTTTTTCACTTCCTCCAGCGCTTTCCATCTTTGCTCCGTAAAAAAATAAGAAGGGTCAACAATTTCCAAACCAGCCTGCGCGGCAAATTTATCAGCGCCCGCCCCGGTCATCATCACATGGTTACTTTTTTCCATTACTGCCCTTGCAGCAGTTATAGGATTTTTTACCGTTGTAACTCCGGCAACAGCTCCGGCAGCCAGTGTTTTCCCATTCATAATGGAGGCGTCCAGTTCATTTTTGCCTTCATTTGTAAACACCGCGCCCTTGCCGGCATTAAATAACGGATTGTCTTCCAGTATCTTCACAGCAGCTTCTACCGCGTCAAGAGAAGTTCCGCCTTTTTCAAGTATGCTGTACCCATTTTTTAAAGCCTCACTTAATCCGTCAATATATGCCTTTTCCAGTTCCGGGGTCATCTGGCTTTTTAATATTGTGCCTGCACCGCCATGTACCACCAATACAATGTCTGATTTCTTGGTTTTCGCCTGTCCAAATCCTTCAAAAGTTCCTAAAAACAGGCAAGCCCAAACAATATACTTCATTACAATAATTTGCGGTAAGTTAACGATAATGTAAAAAGCGGCAATAGTGCTGTTTCAGAAATGTAAAAATTACAATTTGCTGCCGGCATTGAATTTGTCCATCAGTTTGATTTACTTATTTTTACACTTAATTCTCCAGCCTGAAAACTGTATTCAAAATATTAAAAACAGCGCTGCTGTCATTACTGTTCCTGATAGTTTTGATGGCAGTATTGATCAACACTACTTTCTTTCAAAATTTCCTTGTAAAAATAGCAGCAACTCAACTATCTAAAGACCTGGAAACGGAAGTGTCTATCCGGCATGTAAATTTCGCGCTTTTTAATACAATGAACCTGGAAGGTGTATACATCCGGGATCAGAATAAAAAAGACACACTGCTATATGCAGGGAAAATAAAAGTAAATATTACCGATTGGTTTTTTGTAAAAGACCAGGCAGAAATTAAATATATAGGGATTGAAGATGCGATTGTAAATATGCATCGTACAGACTCGGTATGGAATTATGAATTTCTGGTTGATTATTTTTCAAGCCCCTCAACCGGAAAAAAGAAAAAGCAGTTTGCATTGCTGTTAGATAAAGTTGATTTAAAAAATATCAGCTTTAAAAGAATAGATGAATGGCGGGGACAGGACCTTATGCTTTATTTAAAAGAGCTTAATTTAACGGCAGACAAAATCAATTTTCAGCAAAAACTTATTCATGTTAATGATCTTAATATAGACGAACCTGTTTTTGCGATATATGACTACCCGGCCTTGCGCCCTAAAAATCCCAGGCTTGCGGCTTTTAAAAATAAAATGGATTCGTTGCCGGTTGCTTTTAACGAAGATGGCTGGGATATTGCCGTAAAGCAAATGAATATTGCCAACGGCGCGTTTAAAAGCGATAGAAAAACACAGCGGGCAATCTATGATTATTTTGATGACAGCCATATTCATTTCTTTGCCATTAATGGCAACTTTAAAAAAGTGGCGCTTAACCACGATACACTTTCGGCCGATATAAAACTGAACACAAAAGAAAGATCAGGATTTACAGTTAATGAGCTAACGGCTCAATTCAGGATGGAGCCTGGTGCAATGATCTTTGACAAACTTGATATTAAAACACCATACAGCCATCTCCGGAGATATTACTCCATGCGTTACAATGATTTTGATGACGACATGCAATCTTTCATCAGCAATGTTCGCCTTGACGGCAGATTCTATAACAGCAATGTTCACACGAATGACATAGCCTACTTTGCGCCCGAACTGAAATCATGGAAGAAACTTATTAGAATAGACGGAGATGTAACAGGAACTATTGATAATCTTAAAGCAAATGATTTTGTTGTAGAAGCCGGCAGAAGCACCAGGCTTAACGGTAATTTAAAAATGAATGGCTTACCTGATATAGACTCTACTTATATTGATTTCAGGGCCAGTGATTTCAGAACGAATTACAGCGATGTTGTTGCCATAGTGCCTTCGCTTAAGGAAATTACAGAGCCGGATATCAGCCAGATAACTGACCTGCATTTTAAAGGAAATTTTACCGGCTTTCTCCGCGATTTTGTTACATACGGCACAATACAAACCAATCTTGGCTCTATTACCTCCGACATTAATATGAAGATACCTTCCGCGGGGGCCGTAAGATATTCAGGTAAAATTTCAACTAATAAATTCAATGTAGGTAAATTAGTTGGCCAGCATAATCTGGGACTGGTTTCATTTACAGGTGATGTTAAAGGAACAGGTTTCAGCTCATCTTCACTTGATGCGGAATTAGACGGAAAATTTTCTCAACTGCAATTCAACAATTACGATTACCAGGATATAGCCGTAAAAGGAAGGATGCAGAAAAAAATGTTTAAAGGCGTAGTAAACGCCAAAGACCCTAATTTGATCATTGACCTGAATGGCGATATTAATTTTACCGGAGATAAGCCTGAATTTAATTTTTTTGCAGATATACAAAGAAGCAATCTGCAGACTTTGGGATTTACTGCTGCAGATATGAATGTGATAGGGAAATTCGACATGAATTTTAAAGGAGATAATATTGATAACTTTTTAGGAACGGTTTCCCTGTATGATGTGGCTGTAACAAAAAGCAATCAAACTTTTGTATTTGATACATTAACATTAAGCTCCCACGAAATAGACAAGCAAAAAATATTGCAACTGCGTAACACTGAGGCTTCAGCATTCCTGATGGGGAATTTCACAATCAGGGAATTACCGGATGTTGTAAAACAGTTTTTAAATAAGTACTATCCTGCTTATATTCCTCCTCCCAAAAAACCTATTAATGATCAAAACTTTCTTTTTCAGCTCGATGTAAAAAATATTGACCAGTATTTAACACTGATTAATCCCGCTTTGAAAGGATTTAATAACAGCACTATAGTAGGATCTTTAAATTCACAAACAAACTTAATGGCTATCAGTGCCATGATACCATACGCCTCCTATAAAAACATAGGCGTTCAGGATTTCCGGCTAACCGGATTAGGCAATATGGACAGCCTGAAGGTAACCGGCGTTATCGGCAATACTATTGTTAACGACAGCCTCCAGTTTCCCGGAAGTAAGATCACCATTGCCTCCGCCAATAATGTTTCCCAACTAAATATCAGCACTGCTGCAACACAAACTATTAATGATGCAAAACTATCTGCAGTGATCACCAACCTGCAGGATGGTGTTAAAATCCATCTTGATCCATCAAGCATTGTATTAAATGACAAAACCTGGAAAATAGATGATGGCGGAGAATTGACACTGAGTAAAACTTATGTTGATGCTAAAAATGTAAAATTCAGTAATGGTGAACAGGAGGTATCGGTAGTAACCCGCCATTCAGATGTAGGCACATGGGATGATATAGTAGTAGAATTAAAGAAAATAAACATTGGCGACTTTATGCCATTTATTGCCAAACAACCAAAACTTGAAGGTATTGCTACAGGGTCTGTTGTATTTGAAGATGCATTCCGCAATATGTATATATCCGCCAACCTGAAAGCTGAGCAATTCCGCCTGGAAAATGATTCGATTGGAGTAGTTGATATTACAGGAGCCTGGGATGACAGGAATAAAAAAGCTACTTATGAAGCAATCTCAAGTAACCCCAATTACGATTTCAGTATTGCCGGTTCCTATGATGCTTCAGATTCATTACATCACCAGATCAATGCCGGCGCAAATTTTGATAAAACCAATATTCATTTCCTTGAACAGTATTTGAGTATAGTATTTGGAGATATGAAAGGAAAAGCAACAGGAAATCTTCGCATGATCGGCAATGTGAACAGCCCGGAATATATAGGCACCATTCAACTCAAAGATGCGGGTCTCAGGGTAAAATACACACAATGCTATTATACCATAGATAGCGCCACCATTATATTTTCTCCCGGAAAAATTGATTTTGGTACAACTACATTACATGACACACTTCACCATAGTGCGAAAACGCCGGCTAATGCGGCAATTCTAACGGGTGATCTGGAACATAACAATTTTAAGGATTTCGTATATAATATCAATATTAATACAAACAGGTTATTATTACTGAATACTACGCGAACCGACAATAGCACATTTTACGGCAAAGCCGTAGGAAAAGCTAATTTCAGGCTGCGTGGCCCGGATTATGATATGCGCATGTCCATAACCGGTGAGCCAGTAGATAGTTCAAGCATATTCATCACTTCCTCTTCATCAAAGGAGAGTGCAAGTGCAGACTATATTATCTGGAAGAAGTATGGAAGAGAGATGAATCTTGATTCATTAAGTGGGCTGGCATCTGAAATAAATGTTGATCTGAATCTTACGGCTAATAATTTCACCAAAATGTATATGGTTCTTGATGAAGTTACCGGTGATATTATTGAAGCGACCGGTAATGGTAATTTAAGAATGAGAACCGGAACAAATGCTCCCTTCACCATTAATGGCAAATACACCATTGACAAAGGATATTACAGATTCAGCTTCCAGGAAATATTTAAAAAGCCATTTGTTTTAATGCCGGATGAAGGTAGCTATATACGATGGGACGGAGACCCATACCAGGCAGAAATAAATCTGAAAGCTAAATATGCAGCTACTGATGTAAAACTAAGCTCTTTATATTCGCAACAAGGACAAACCACTGACCCGGAAGTGACCCGCCTAAGAGGAGAAAGAACAGATGTAGATGTTTTATGTACGCTTACAGGTTCACTTGGCAAACCGGATATACGCTTTGATATAAGCCTGCCGGGGAACAGTGATGTGAGAAACAGTCAGCGCCTGCTGGGAGATTTACAACGTATAAACAATGACGACAATGAAAAGAATAAGCAGGTTGCATATCTTATTGTATTTAAAAGTTTTGCTCCTATCGGGCAGTATAATGTTCAACAAACTGATGCAACTACTTTTGCATTCAATACTATTACGGAATATATCTCCGGGTACCTGAGCAGCTCACTTAAGACCTTGTTGTATGGGCTTTTCAAAGATCCAAGCCTTAGTGTAAATTTTAGTTACACAAGGGCTTCCATAGATCCAACCGGTACAGGAACAGGTTTAGGCAATACGGTTAACCTTACACGCGATAATGTTAGCCTGCAGTTTATAAAATCTTTACTGAATGATAAGCTTGTTATAACTTTTGGAAGCGATTTTAATTTTGTAAGCAGTGGCTCCCAGGCTGCGCTCAATGCTCAAAATACGAGTTTCCTTTTTTTGCCTGATGTTACCGCCGAATACAAAATCACACCCGACGGTAAATTCAGGGTAAGTTGTTTTTACAGAAGTAATTTTGATGCACTCTCTACTACAGGTAAGCGCAACCGCGCAGGAGGAAGTATTTCCTTCAGAACCGAATTTGATCCTGAAAATCTGAAAAAGAAAAAAGAGCAAACAAGGAAGAATGAAGATGCCGCGGACTCTACTGTTGTAAAATTGTTTTGATAGCGTAAATCCAATCC
Source organism: Agriterribacter sp. (assembly GCA_047601125.1). GTDB lineage: Bacteria > Bacteroidota > Bacteroidia > Chitinophagales > Chitinophagaceae > Agriterribacter. The sequence goes on from JASGJY010000001.1 coordinate 1,504,931, forward strand.
GGCAAAAAAACTGCCGACTGTTTCTGTAATGCCGGTACTATCCCGGTTTCCTGATTATCTAAAATAAAAATGGGGCTAAATCATATTTTTGACGTCGCCCCACCTGGTGATCCGGATTGGATTCGAACCAATGACCCTCAGCTTAGAAGGCTGATGCTCTATCCAACTGAGCTACCGGACCTTTTTTGAGGTTGCAAAGATAATTTTTTTTAGTTTGCATCCAAACTCTAATTAGAGCTATATGGATGTAAAGATAGAATCAAGCTGGAAAGAGGTTTTGAAAGATGAATTTGCAAAGCCATACTTTGAACAAATTGTTTTTTTTCTGAAAACAGAGCGTTTGGCAGGTAAAACAATCTATCCCCCTGGTCCATTGATATTTAACGCATTTCAGCAAACGCCTTTTGCAAATGTAAAAGCTGTTATTATCGGCCAGGACCCTTACCATGGACCAGGGCAGGCTCATGGCCTTTGCTTTTCTGTTCAGGACGGCGTTCCTCCTCCCCCATCATTAATAAACATCTACAAAGAAATTCAATCTGATATTGGTGTGGAAATGCCTTTCAAAAAAGGAAATCTTACCTATTGGGCGCAACAAGGCGTATTGCTTTTGAATGCAGCATTAACAGTAAGAGCGAATGAGCCATTCAGCCACTCTAAAATAGGTTGGGCAATATTTACCGATGCGGTTATTAAAAAAGTGGTTGAACAAAAATCAGGTGTTGTGTTCCTGCTTTGGGGAAAATTTGCGCAGGAAAAACAGGTATTGATTGATGAAACAAGGCATCATGTTTTAAAAGCCGCGCACCCCTCACCTCTTTCCGCTCATAACGGCTTTTTTGGTTGTAAACATTTTTCCAAAACAAATAATTACCTGATTAAGCAGGGACAGGAACCTATTGACTGGAAAATATCATAGCTATTACTCCTTATCAAATTGAAAAATTTTATCCATCAATACCCATTTTTCCCCAGGCTTTGCCCAGGGTATTGCCTGCTGGTATTTCCACATCAACGCTTCCCACTCCAATACTTTAGCGCAGTCAGCATCAAGTGCTCTTTTATGCTCAAAAGTAAAATCATCGGTGGTTTCCAAAATCATGAACATCCTGTTGCCTGTACGGTAAATTTCTATATTAATTATTCCTGAATCCAGGTCATTTTGCCGCACTTCTTTCCATCCAACACCGGGTTTATGCCAATCTTCATACTCAGCAATACTTTTTTCATCGTTAACCAGATCAAGCGTAAGACAAAATTTTTTCATACCGTTTATTTAAACCATTTTTTGAAAGCTGTTATTGTTTGTAGGGCGGCAGTATCGCTGTCAGGTAAAGGAAATATTTCAGCCGAGATGTAATTTTTATAATTGATTTTTTTTACCGCGCATGCCACTTCATCCATAGCGGTATGGCCAAAGCCAATAGCCATCCTGTTACTATCAGCAAAATGAATATGCCCGATATATTCACCGCATTTTTCAATACTTGATGCAACAGAAGCCTCCTCTATATTCATATGAAACAGATCAGCCAGCAATTTTACATTATTCCACTCCAGCTTTTGTATAAACGCAACAGCATCAGATAACCGGTTAAACAAATTGGTTTCATAACGGTTTAATGGTTCATAAATAATATTCACCCCGGCTATGTATGCTTTTTCAGCTAAAATATTAAGCGCTTCAGTTAGCCATTGCAATGAGTCTTCCTGGTCTGCGCCCGGCGTTGTATTTCCCTGCATAGAACCAATGATTGCCGGCGCATTAAATGCCGCGCCAAATCTGATCATTTCACTAATGTATGCAACAGCTTTTTTTCGTATTGATATATTTGGATCTGTAAGGGTTAAACCATTTACTACCTTCCCTGCGCCTGTACCGACAGCGCATACATTAATATTGTATCGCCTCGTTAATTGATCAATATAATCAGGCTCAAAGGCCATACCCGATACTGTGAATAATTCAACCGCGTCAAAACCCAAGGCAGAAGCTTTTTGCATGCCAGCTTCAATATCATTCCAAAATACCCAGGGCCCCTTTTTTATTTCCGGCACTAATGCTATGGTAACTGCTGATTTCATTGTTCAATTTAAATAGAAGACTTACCGCATTGTGTACCAACTGGTACCCGGCGAGCTTTTACGCATTGTCTTTTCTTTATTCAAATCTACGTTAGTGTACAGAAATCAAATCATCATTGTTGAAATAATTTATCAATAACATTTATAAGTATTCCGGCATCTGGTAATTAGCTTATCTCTTATAATTCCATTTTGCTTTTTTTCTTTTCAAAATTTCTGATGTTATACCCGCAACCATTTGTTTTGATCTGCCGACTTATTAGAACGCGGGAGGCCTGAAAAATAATCCGGAGAAAAATAGGCGTTGCTGTGTATGGGAATATCGCCTGGTCTTTAATTTGTGTAAAGGATTAAGATAATCATTCAATAAGTAAAACAATTATGATGAACACCAATACAACTGAAATACTGCAGCAGCTAACAGGCGCCATTCATAAGATCATTACGCCAGAAGCGATTTATTTATTGGGCAACCGTAACGCGCGGCATACTTTGCAGAGCATTTACCATACACCTGCAGCAATGCAAGATCCAACGCCTGTCCATGTATATGTACTTATAGTAGCGCCGCTCGATAATATACCTATGCACGAATGGTTAGATAAAACAGAAGCCCGCTGCCGCAGGATAATACCGGTTACGCTAATTATTAAGGAAACCACTGTTTTTGAAAAACTCGCACAGGAAGGGAATCCTTTTGTATGCCGGATACTAAGCAGCGCGGAATGCTTATACAGGTCAGTTCGTTTTCAAACCAAAAAATACAGTTCAGTAGCTGAGCGGAGCGAAAAAAAGGAATCAATACTGGCTAAGGGTTATGATATGTATCGCCAGTTTATGGCGGGCGCGGAACTTTTCCACATAAGAGAACATTACAGGTCAGCCGGCTTTTTACTGCACCAGGCTGCCGAACTGGGTTTGCATAGTATTTTGAAGTCCGCTACAGGCTTGGATTTCCGCTCTGATAATATTGAAAGACTGGTAGCATATACCAGTCTTGTGCATGAAGCATTGTATGATTGGATTACGGTTAACAGAGAAAAAGTACTGCTGCATAAATTACAGCAGGCATATTCGAGATCGCGCTACGATGAAAACTATACCATTACTCACACAGAATTTAATGAGCTTAAAGCATTGATAAGCCAACTGGATCCTTATTTTTTACAAAGCAAACCATTGCAGACCCCGCAAGATATCCGTATATGCCACACCAGGTATAATAACAGTAACCGGCTGTTACATTAAGCAGGCACTCCGGCTTCCTGGTTTCTGGGAATAATTTTCCTGACCGGTTTCTTTTTCTTTCTGCCCCTGTGCCACCATATTAAAAAGCCGGTTATAGGTAGTGAAGTACAAATAAGACCGCAGAGGAAGGTAAATAATTTGCCAACCTGTCCCATCCAGGTGCCCATATGCAGTTGCCATACATAGTTTTCAATATATTCTCCTTTCAATCCCTTAGCCGGTATATTGATATCTTCGCCGGTATATTTATCTATGAATGCAAGACGGGAATTTTCTGCACTTTTCAAACCTAGTTTTGTACCTGTATTTACAACAAAGTAACCAGATGAATCAGCATTGTACAACCATATTCGTCCGCCTTTTTGATCAGGGTATCTGTTAAATTCTTTTTCAAAAGTTGTATTCATTGCTATAGCATTCTTCGTAAAATCGGCCTTTGGCAATTCCTTCTCCCATTTTTCATGGTCAGGATCACCTCCCAAAAGTTTAACGGTAGATTCTGCAAGCGGGTGAAAAGCGATGAGCAAACCTGTGATGGTCAGTATAAGCGCAAGGATGGAAGAATAAAACCCTAATACATTATGCAAATCATAATTAACTCTTTTAAATTTTGCATTCCATTTAATCTTGAAGCTGGCGTTACGGGTATGCTTATTCCATTTTGCAGGCCACCAGAGTATAATGCCGGAAATAAGTTCAATCAAAAAAATGATGGTGGCAATATCCACAATCCAACTGCCCGGACCATGCCATAAAAAAGATGCATGAAGGTGTGCCGTTATATAAAAAAAGTTGGCAGTGCGGTCGTATTTTAACACTTCACCGGTGTATGGATCAGCATATACAAAAGCAAGCCCTTTTCCTTTAGCAAAAACACGAAAACGTACTGTTCTTTCCGGATCTTTATATACTGATATTTCCGATAGCTTAGCCTGTGGATAAGCTTTATTGACATTGGCTATCAGGGTTTCTGCAGGCAGACGTTGTGGTTTCACCTCTGTCACATATAGCGATTTTCCGGCATACCAGTCAATAATTTCATCACAATAAACGATAATGGTTCCGGTTAGCGCAACAAAAACCAGGATGATACCGGAAAAAATGCCAAGCCACAAGTGCAGCCAGGCATTGATCCTGCTAAACAGCGATTTTCCTTTTCCTTTATTCATACACTACTTCGTTTAAATAGTATAAGCACAACCGCAGTTGTGCTTATACTAAAATATTTGTGTGATTAAAACCGGTAAGTAATATTAAATGCCAGCATCCTGGGTTGACCGGGAAACAACCAGGAATTATAAGTATAGTATTTCTTATTGGCAATATTATCTATTTTGGCGCTGATCCTGAATTTAAGGGTATTGTAAAACAGGCTTGCTCCATATACGAAAAACCCATCCAGCGTAATAGTATTAAGGTTGTTGGCGTACGAATCGCTTTGCCCGTTGCCGCCTGCGCCTATACCAAAACCTTTTAGTTTTCCGGAGGTAAACTGGTAAGTACCCCAGATATTCCCGGCGTGATAGGGCGCACTCTCAACCCTGTTACCTAAAAACCCAACATTGCCTTTATCGGCAGTATACCGTATGTCGTTATAGCCATATCCCAGCGCGATATTCATACCCGCAACAGGATTGGCAAGAATATCTATGTCTATTCCACGGCTTTTCTGGGTATTGTCCTGCACATAATAAATAGTGCCCGGCACCGATCTTGCAATATTGGTAACTTTAATATTATACACGCTAACGGTGCCGGTTAACCGATGTTGTAATATATTGAACTTAACACCACCTTCCAACTGGTTAGCATATTGCGGTTTTAGCAATCTGCCCAGAGAATCGGTATAGTTTACATTGTTATATCCATTATTATAATTGCCATATACGGAAAGCGCGTTTTCAATTAGTTCATAAGAAATGCCGAGCTTGGGTGAATAAGAAGTTTGCTTATAATCGCCGCTTACCGCCACAAACCTGTTGATGCGCAGGCTTGCCATTAAAAGTAACCTGTCTGTAATATTAAGCACTTCCGAAACATAAGCGCCATAGCTGTCGTTAATATCTCTTCCACCACTATAATTTGCCCTTACAGTAAGGCTGTCAACCTTAGCTTCTCTTATCAGTAACTGTGCCGGCGTAGCTGTAATCTGAACTTTGTCGTAAGCAACAGAGCCCCTGAATGAAGCTACATCAGTTCTGAAATAGTCGATCCCTACCAGTAACCTGTTGCGCATATTACCGATCTTGAAATCGCCGATAAAATTTTGCTGGAATTGTTGCGTGTATAGTTGACTGTAAGGCAGATCCAAAATGTTCCGGGTAATAACAGTGGTATCTGCAGTAGAAGCTTTGTTTGCCAGCAGGGAAATGTATTTTGTATTGTTATTGCTCCTGGCTATTGAATAATTGGTTTGAGAAAGCCATTTGTCAGACAGTTTATATTCCGCCTGCCCGGTAACAGCCCATGTTTGCTGCTTGCTGTTAAAGTCAGCATTGAAATAAGCGTTTTTAGGATCCAGGTCTAAATCCTTAACGTTGCCGGCATAAGTACTGTTGCCTCCTGTGCCACCCGGGGGCGGGGTAAATCCAAAAAGATAAATGGGACGCGCACTTCTGTAATAATAAGCGTCAAAATGTAAAGTCAGCCTGTCGTTGGCTTTTATCAGCAATGACGGCGCAAAGCCTACAGAACTTTGGGCAAGCTGCTGAAATGTATTCCTGCTATCATACATGGCATCAACTCTCAACAACGCTGTTTTGTCTTCATTTAAAGGTGTATTATAATCAATCGTTGTTCTTGCCATTTCATAGCTGCCTGTTGTAAAAGAAACTTCACCACGTTTTACTTCCAATGGTTTTTTGGTGAGCAGATTGTATACTCCGCCATAAGAAGCGCCCTGGTTTCCCCCAAACAATGTGGCTGAAGGTCCTTTAATGGCTTCAATCCTGTCTACATTAAACAGGTCGGTAAGCGAAACGTATCCTGTAGATACACCATTGCGGTACATAATAGAGCCGCTGGAAAATCCGCGTGATTTAAATGTGAGCGTTGAACCACCGCTTCCTCCGGCAATAGAAAGGTTGCTCACACCGGGGATATTGATCAATGCCTGTTCTGTAGTGGTTACCAATTGCGTTTGAAGCAACTCTTTGGGAACAACCGCATAATTCTGCGGATTCTCAATATAGTTAAGTGGCAGCCTCGCCACCTGAACACTGTTTTTATTTACATGACGATAAGAAGTTGACACGATCACTTTCTCCAGCACTTTTGCATCTTCCTGCAATTGAATTTCGCCTACAGAAATTTTTTCAGTATTCAGTTCAACAAAAACAGGCTGCGCATTTACGCCCAGTGACTTAACTGAAATGGTATATTGCCCATAAGGGATATTCCTGAATTCGAAATAACCATTATCGTCAGACATGGTTTGTTTTCCTGACGGGGTCAGTACTACTATTACATTTTCTTCAGGCTGATGGTCAGCATTCAGTACTCTGCCTTCAATTACTCCTGTTTGTCTTGTTTGAGCAATAACCTGTGCTGTAAATACTGCGAAGAACATTACAGCAAAAATTAAGGAAATAGAAAATCTGATAAACTTTTGTTTAAACATTGCATCACTCTTTTGGTAAAAAAATCATCTGTTGTTAAAGAAGTGCAAAAGTAAAATCAAGTTAAACTATGCTAATTACGAAATCGGGAAATCTGCCAAGATGATTTATTGATAAGTTTTCATGATGATATGTTCTTTACAACATAAATAATTTCTTTAATTTGACGACAATAGTGCGACGATAGTACAATTGATATATACGAACAATAATTTTTTTCAGCAAAAGAAATATAACAAGCGATTTATTGCGGGTATAAATCCTTGAAATGATTTTCGAGATATGGAAATTCTTTCAGGAATTGATTGCCAGTATGCTGGCGACGGTTAGAGAACCGATACCGGGTAGATCACGCATCATTTTACGGATGCCGTTGTTGATCTCAGGCAGCTCTTTTCTTAAAAACAATATTTGGTTGATCATGTAATTCAACGCCCGGCATCGGCTTGCCTGTTTACCATCCAGTTGCTTAAGCAGTTAATAAAATTGATTCCAACAGACATCTTTATATTGGCCAGGGATATTGTACCTCTAAATGCCCGGTAATCCTTTAATCTGGTTTTTACAACACGTAAGATCTTTCCAGATGCGTTTGTGGTACCAAAAGAATACATGGTCTGCTTCCTGCCATTCATCGGGTATTATGAATACCAGACAGTACTTCCGGTTGCAATTCAAGCCCATCCGCCTCTCAAACAATCTGGACTTTTCAACAAAACAACTTTGGACTTTTCAACAAAGCTGATTGAAAATTTTATACTCACCTTTGCAATGTAAAATTTAGACGATGGAAAGTGAAGAAACAGTTTTAGTAACAGGCGGGACAGGTTTTGTTGGCGTGCATTGCATTTTGCAACTCTTACAAAAAGGTTATAAAGTAAAAACAACAGTCCGCGATTTAAAAAGGAAAGACGAAGTGCTTGAAATGCTGAAAAATGGCGGTATCACTTCGGTTGACATCTCCAAAGGTAGCAGCGAAGATAATCTGACATTTATTGCTGCCGATTTAACCAAAGACAATCATTGGGGCGAAGCCGTGAAAGATTGCACTTACGTTTTACACGTTGCATCACCCATTTTTCTTGCAATACCGAAAGACGAAAAAGAAATGATACGTCCTGCAGTGGATGGAGCTTTACGGGTTTTGAAAGCTTCACGAAATGCAGGTGTGAAGCGGGTTGTAATGACTTCAAACTTCGGTGCGATTGGTTACAGCCACAAAGACCCGGACACACCAATAACAGAAAATGAATGGACAGATCCGAACGAAAAAGGCTTGTCATTTTACAACAAATCAAAAGTGTTGGCGGAAAAAGCAGCCTGGGATTTCATAAACAAAGAAGGCGGAAATTTGGAGTTTGCGACGATCAATCCGACAGCAATTTTTGGCCCCGCATTGGGCAAAGATTTGTCAAGCGGTTTTGAACTTTTGAAAAACTTATTGGACGGCAAAATGAAAGCCGTTCCGAATTTGTATATGAATATCATTGACGTTCGGGACGTTGCTGATTTGCACATTCGTGCAATGACAAATCCAAACGCAAACGGACAACGTTTTTTAGGGTTGGCAGGCGGAAAAATGTCTTTACCGGAGATCGCAGTTTTACTAAAAGAAAAAATGCCTGAAGTAACTCAAAATGTTTCCACTAAAAAAGCGCCTGACTGGATTATTAAGGTTGGCGGTTTGTTCAGCCCGAAACTAAAAAATGTAGCTTCTATGCTTAAAACAAGTCGCAACGCCAGTAACGAAAAGGCAAAGAAAATTTTAGGTTGGAAACCAATCGCAACAAACGAAGAAGCCGTGATTGAAAGTGTAAAAAGTATGATTAAGTTCGGGAACATTTAATGATGAGACAATGAAAGTAATTATTACAGGTGCAACAGGAATGGTAGGCGAAGGCGTTTTATTGGAATGCCTGCAAAACAACAAGGTTTCAGAAGTGTTGAGCATTTCAAGAAAACCTTGTGGAATTAAAAATCCGAAATTGAAACAGTTGCTTGTAGCTGATTTTTTTGAAATAGAAAATTATGCTGAAAATTTAAAAGACTATGACGCTTGTTTTTATTGCGCAGGAAAAACTTCGGCAGGAATGACGGAAGCCGGATATACAAAGCTCACCTACGATACCACTATTCATTTTGCAAATGTGCTGAAACGATTAAATCCAGACATTACATTCAATTTCGTTTCAGGCAGAAGCACCGACAACACCGGAAAGGGGAAAGTAATGTGGGCAAGAGTGAAAGGAAAAACGGAAAATGAATTGACAAAAATGTTTTCAAAAAAAGCATTTCATTTTCGCCCGGCACTGATGAAACCGACAAAGGGTCAACAACACCTTAATGGCAGCAATCGTTTGGCACATAAAATTTTATTTCCCGTGTTAAGCATTTTATTTCCGTCTTCCACTATCCGGGATATTGGAAAAGCAATGATAAACATTGCCACAGAAGGTTTTTCTAAAAACATTTTGGAAGTAAAAGACATTAACCAAGCAGCTAAACAATGAAACGATTTTCGAAAATACTAAAACGAACAATGATAATTTTATTTGCTATCGTAGCAATAATTTCAATAACAATATTTTTCTATATGCGTCAACCGCAATTTGGAGCACTGCCCAAAGGTGCAAGATTGGAATTAGTGAAAAAATCGCCCAATTATAAAAATGGCAGGTTCAGAAATATTGTAGAAAAACCCATTATTGGCGAGGGTTACAGCTTTTGGGGCGAGGTTTATAAAACGCTTTTCAAAGATTACCCGAACAGAGAACCCATTGATAGTTTGCCTTCCGTCAAAACAAATTTAAAGACCATTCCAACAGACAGCAACACCATAGTCTGGTTTGGACATTCATCATTCTTTTTACAGCTCGAAGGCTTAAAAATTTTGGTTGACCCGGTTTTCAGTGGTAAGGCTTCGCCTTTACCCTGGGGTGTAAAATCTTACAAAGGCAGTGATATTTATACCGTAGATAATATGCCTGATATTGATTATATGCTTTTATCACACGATCATTACGACCATTTGGATTACGAAACAGTAAAAGCATTACAACCAAAAGTGAAGTTTGTGATTTGCGGATTGGGTGCAGGTGCCCATTACGAAAAATGGGGGTATACGCCACAACAGATCTTAGAAAAAGATTGGGGCGATATTACAGCAATTAAACCCGGTTTCTTTATTTATGCCGAGCAAACTCACCACAGTTCGGGCAGAGGATTTAAAACAGGACAAAGTTTGTGGCTTTCGTTTTTCATTCAATCACCGGCGCTAAACATATATTATAGCGGGGACGGTGGATATGATGATCGTTTTAAAAGAATTGCCGAAAAATACAAACCGGTTGATTGGGCAATTATGGAGTGCGGACAGTACAACAAGGCCTGGCAGTCTGTTCACGAATTGCCGGAAGAAGTTGCATTAGCAACAACAGAATTGAAAGCAAAAAATTTGCTTCCTGTTCATCACTCCAAATTTACATTGGCAAAACACACCTGGGACGAGCCATTGAAACAGATAAGCGAATTATCGAAATCAAAATCTTACAGGTTGGCTACGCCAATGATTGGCGAAACTGTAAGATTAAACGACAGTACACAATTATTTAAACAATGGTGGAGAAATATAAAGTAGTTAACAATGAGAGCAACTGAAATAAAATCCTGTTATATCGGACCCGAAATTTCGCCGGAACAATTTATTGCAGAGCATTTCTTCTTGTATTTGGCAAAAGGAAAAATAAACGGCTATGACGGCAACAGGAAACAGGTACTCGATGCAGGCGAATATTGTCTGGTTATTAAAAACCGTTTGGCGAGATACAACAAGGAAAAAACAGAAAACGAATTTGAAAAAGTAGTTATCATTTTTGATGAGGTGTTTCTTAAAAAATTTCAGCAAAAGCATAAAACAACCCCGATGACTATCGAGTCAAAATTCCAGTCAGAAAAAGCTTTTTTGAAATTGACCAAAAGCGAACTGATACCAAATTTCATTCAGTCACTTACACCCTATTACGAACGTTCGGGCAAAATTGACAAGATTTTTGCAGACGTAAAACGAGAAGAATTGCTTATCATCTTACTGTGTAACCAACCCGAACTGGCAGGAATACTTTTTGATTACGGCATACCCGAAAAAATAAATTTAGAAGCATTTATGAATAAGAATTTCAGGTTCAATGTAAGCATACAACGCTTTGCATATATGGCAGGGCGAAGTTTGTCAGCTTTTAAAAGAGACTTCAAAGAAATTTTTAACGATACACCAAATCGTTGGTTAGTGCGGAAACGACTTGAAGAAGCACATTTTCTCATTGATAAAAAGAATAAAAAACCAACTGAAATTTATCTTGACTTAGGCTTTGAAGATTTATCTCATTTTTCGTTTGCGTTTAAAAAACAGTTTGGTTATGCACCGACTGAAATTGCACGAAAATAAAGCAGCAGCACAGGGCAAGCACATTTGCACGCCCGGCAATAACAGACAAAGGCGACTGAAAGCCATTTGCCACTGACATTGGGCTTTATGTAAATTGGGCAGAACACTTTAATATCAGCTATTTGTAAACCTAAATTCTGTTCGGGCTGGATGAATAGCCATCAGCTTTTGTACCTAACTACAACAATATATTTCCAATTGGCAGCGGTTATGGACTGCGAGTTACAGGATTTCGGCAGATCGTCAATCCATAAACATCAGTATACCTTCATTGCAATTTTTATTTGATACAAAGTTCCTCAGGTCATTTTAAAAAATTGTTCAGGCAGGTCAAAATGGTTGTAGTCTGCATCATCAGGGCAACGTGATTTTGTGAAGGCACAATGGCTAATTGTGATTGCGGCATTGGCTGCAGGTCTGAAACACCGCCTCCCAGCAATTTATATGTCTTCATCAACTCAATTTTATCCAGTCCGTCATTATCTCCTGATATAAGTAATACAGGGGCAGATATTTTTGCAATATTGGAATCTCCTACATTAAATGGCTCTTTGGCAAAAACAAACATTTGCGTTAAAAATTTTCTCCATTTTGTTTTATCAGGCGCTACTGCATCATATGCTGTTTGTAATGGTGTATTATCAAAAAATTCAGGCTTAAAATCCTTAAACGCGCCGTTTACTACAGGCAGCCAGCCATCAGTTTTATAAGTAGAAGAAATAATCACTAATTTTTTTAACCGCTTAGGACTTTGCACGGCAAATTGATAAGCCACAGAACCACCCATACTATATCCTGCAATATCAGCGCTGTCTATTTTCAGGTAATCCATTAGTATTTCTACATCACTTGCTAAAGTTTTAATTGATAGTTGTCTGTCTGAATAGGGAGAGTGTCCGTGTCCCTGCAATTCAATGGCAATTACTTTCCTGGTTTTTGACAATCGGGGGATTAATTCACTCCAGTTCAAATCAATGGTATAAAAAGCACCGTGTAGCAAGACTATAGGATTTCCCTCTCCATATACTTCGTAATATACTTTAATCCCATTAACAGGCGCGTAACCACTGCTGGAAGGTTTGATTTGTTGTCCATTTGACTGAGATGCTACCAACGCAACAGCAATTAACGGTAACATTAATTTAAGCATATTGCGTGTGTTGAGAAAACTTTTCATACCATTATATTAGTTATAAGCATTGTATTGACAATGTAAAATTAGAGTTCCCAACAAAATTTAATACTGTGTAAAAACGACAACTTAGGGGTGAATCCCGTCAAAAAAACAACTCAAGAATTGAATTTATATAGAAAGATCAACCATTATCTTGGTAATATTTCCCCGGTCTTCCGCCCAGCGTTTCAATGCGTCACCAGAATCCTGCAGGGAAACTGTTTTTGAAATAACAGCTTCCACCGGAAATTTTCCTGATTCAAGGTATCGTATCACTTCAGGAAAATCTCCCAGGCAATTCCTCGACCCGAAAATTTCAATTTCCTTGCGCACAAATGTGCCGGTATTATAGTCTACAGGCTTTTTGCCATAACCAATATATACTACCCTGCCGGTATAACTCACAAGGTCAACCGCAAGTTTATATGTATCATAACTTCCTACTGCTTCTATCACCACATCAGGGCCGTCGCCGTTTGTTAAATCAGCAATTGCCGCCGCAACATCCTGCATAGCGCCGTTAATGGCAGCTTTTACGCCAACTTTTTTTGCTATGCCGGTTTTATAATCGCTTACATCCAGTGCGTATACTTCTGCACCGCGATGCAGCGCACCGGCAATAGCGCCAAGCCCAACAATACCGCAGCCTATCACCAGCACTTTGTCTTTTGCCGCTACCCCTCCCCTGTCTACCGCGTGAAAACCTACGGTTAACGGTTCTGTTAATGCCAGTTCCTGTAATGATAGCTTATCGGACGCATGCAGCTTTCGCCAGTCAATAGTGATATATTCAGTCATAGCGCCCGGTCGCCTTACGCCCATAGTTTTATTATCAATGCACGCGTTTGGTTTGTCTTTGCGGCAGGCAATACATTTGCCGCAATTCAGGTAAGGATTCAGTGTAACCTTTATGCCTGCCTGAAATTCCGCTGGCACATTTTTTCCTGCACTTTCAATTACCGCTCCTACTTCATGGCCAAGCACATTAGGATATTCCTGCAATTCAAACAAACCGAGGAAGCCGTTTAAATCGCCGCCGCAAAAACCAACCGCACCAATCTTCAATAATACCTCATCATCTGCGGGTACTGGTTTTTCAATATCCCTGATCTCTGTTTTGCCCGGGGCTGTTAACACCAATGCTTTCATTATACCTGTTTTTTGGGAATGTTATTTTCTTCGCGCCCTTCAAACCACATCTGGTTTTTTACCGGCGCTACTATTATGTTAATCTCATTCAGCAAATCGGGTGGTATTGCTATATCTGCCGCTTTAATATTTTTACTTACGGTTTTCACTTCGCACATGCCTGCAATAGTAGTGGCAATAGCGGGATGAGATACCGCGTAAGCTAACGCTACATCGCTTAAAGACAAACCGTATTTTTTGCACAATGCCAGCAGCACAGGCTGTATATCTTTTAATGCCTGCGGCGACCTATGCCATCCGGGTAAAGGCGCATCCGTGAGTATACGCTGCAGAAAAGGCGCAGCATTCATCAATCCAAACCCTCTTTTTTTTGAAAGCGGAACAAGCTCATCATTAATCTCATCTTCCAGCAAATTAAAATGCGCCCACGATAAAACGGTATCAATATTTGCCTGGCGTGCTATATGTGCAAGATATCTTACCGGCAAGCCGGTTATACCAACAAATCTTGCCTTACCACTTTCCTTTATTTTCATGATTGCAGGCATGGCTTCCTGCATCACCTGCTCTTCAGAGCCAAACTCAATATCATGCAATTGAAACAGGTCAACATAATCCGTTTGTAACCGTTGCAGCGATTCATCAATACCCCTGATTACGCGGTTATACGAAAAATCAAAATGATCAATATAACGGCAACATTTAGTGGCAAGAATTATGTTCTGCCTTTTCCCTTTCAGTGCTTTTCCCAGTCTTGTTTCAGCAAGGGTATCACCATAAAAAGGGGCAACATCAAAAAAATTAATACCGTTATCTATCCCATAATGTAAAGCATTGATCGCCTCACTTTCTTCTACCGGCTCAAATACATTGCCAACAGGCGATACGCCAAAACCTAATACTGATACCTGTAGTTCCGTTTTACCTAAAATCCTGTATTGCATGTCTAAAACCTCTTAAATAAATTTATGGAGAGAAAGGCAAATTAATGAAGAGATAGCAAATAAGAAACACAACAATTCCGTTATTTTGGGTAGATTAGGATTAAATTGAAATGTCATGAAATTTAATTTGATCTTATCCATTGCTGTTATGCAATTATTCACTGCTCTTTCATGCGCTGAACAGAAACAAAAAGATATGCCGGACAAAGAACAAATGAAAACACAGCTCAGCCGGATCAGCCACCTGCTCCAGGATAGCGATTTTACAAGAACAATGGCTGAAGCACTGGATGCTGCATATTATACTGCGGAAAAGCAACCTGTGCCTTCATTTACTGCCGGAGGCATTGATACGGCACAGGTTAAAAAAAATATTAAAGATGAAAAAATAGCAACGGGCATAGCGCCACTATATGCAATTGAATGTGGCATCGGCTTACTGATGGAAATATATAATGGAACGCCTGTGAACTGGCTGGATAAAATAATCGATAACAGGCTTGACAGTGCGCAGGTATTAATACTTAATCGCTTTGCAAATGCCACATGGAAGGCAGGACAACCTTTTCGCGGGCTTGAACGGATTAAAAGACCTGTATTTATTTCTGCAGCCTTTTTACCTGAAGATGAAGTACAGAAAGACTATGACCATATACTGGCTACGGCAAAATTGTTACGTCAAAAAATGATGGATGTAAAAGATTCTTCTGTATCACAACAACTGCAAAGGATAAGCGTATTATTACAAGACAAACAATTTGCATTTGATGTAGCTGCAAATGCTGAAGCAGTTTACTATACCACACTTCGCAAAACAATACCACCTTTTTTAAAGCCCGGAGAAGATACTGCTACTCAAAACAAAAGTGTGCTTGATGAAAAAATCGCTGTAAATATTGCAGGATTTTATGCGCTGGAATGCGGATTAAGTTATCTTGCCACCGCCAAAAATGCGCTGCCGTCAAAGGTTTTGCATAATATAGTAACCGACAGTCTTGCTATTACTGATAAAAAGCTGTTTGAACGTTTTGCAAATGCTACATGGAAAGCCGGGCAGCCCTTCCGTAGTCTTGGGAGGATTACAAGACATAATTTTATATCTTTCGATTTACTTTCCCCGGCGGAAATGGATAAAGACTGGGTACAAATAAAAGCGGCAGCTGAAAAGCTTATATCACATATACAATAATGCGCATTCTTGCTTGCAAATGCATATGCTGAGTATTAGTGCCAAAGCCTGTCAGATTTCTCCATCGCGTAAGAGTGATTATAGATTATACTACAACCCCTGTGTTGCTCAGTCGAAATGAACTGCGTTCAATTTTCAGTTGTTTTGACAAAAAAGGTATTGAAACACAGTTCAGTCCCGGTTGCTTACGCAACATAAGATGACGGGCGAAGCGTATTTGTAATTTGCATCAGTAAGTGAAATCCTTGTTCCTATTGCATAAACAATTAATTAATCATACTTTAGTGTCCCGACCCTGTTAAAGCGTATTCCAAACTTATCAAACCTGGGTTTTATTACTGCCTTATCTTCCGGGAATAACCCGCTAAAGCTATGATAAATTGCCGCAGTTAGCAGCCAATGCAGGCTCAATTAAAAAGCTGGCTTATTTACATTTCCATACGAAACAAACTTAATAAAATGACGCTTCAACAGCATTTCGCTCCGGGCTCGCCCAAACGCATACTCGCACTTGATGGCGGCGGCATACGCGGCGCATTAACGCTCGGGTATTTAAAAAGAATAGAAGACCTGTTGCGTAAACAGCATGGCAACAACCCTGATTTTCGTTTGTGCGATTATTTTGATCTGATTGGGGGAACAAGTACTGGTTCCATTATAGCCTCCTGCCTGGCAATAGGGAAATCGGTTGATGAGATCACGCAAATGTATCTTGACCTTGGTGGCAAAATATTTGATCAGAAATATAAATGGTGGAACCTCTTCACCATAAAAAAATTTATTAAAGCCCAATACGATGCAGCACCGCTTGAAAAAGAATTGAAAAATGTATTTGGCGATATAACGCTTGGAAGTGATAAAATAAAAACAGGGCTTTGCATTGTAGCCAAACGTGCAGATACCAATAGTGTTTGGCCGCTGATCAATCATCCCAAAGGCAAATATTATAATTCCGAATTTGGAACAAATAAAGATATATTGCTTTGGAAGGCAGTACGCGCCAGCGCAGCAGCACCAACATATTTTCTGCCACAAATTATAAATGTAGGCGGAGGCTTAAAAACCGCGGCATTTGTTGATGGCGGTGTAAGTATGGCTAATAACCCTTCTCTGCAGCTATTGATGATCGCAACACTGAAAGGTTTCCCTTTTGGATGGAAGCCGGGAGCGGATAATATTTTCTTAGTATCGGTGGGGACTGGTATGAGCCGGTGGAGTAAAATTCCACAAAAAGTTACAGAGCAACATTTGCTTAACTGGGCGCAGCAAATACCTGATATGCTGATGCAGGATGCCAGTTGGCATAACCAGGCTATACTCCAATGGCTCTCCAATTGTGCAACGCCGTGGTCTATTGATGGCGAAACAGGAGATCTAAGTAATGATTGTATTACAGGAGAGGAACAGAAAAAAGGATTGCTTACTTATTTGCGGTATAATTTATGGATTGACGCGCCAACGCTTAAAGCGTTAACCAACAAGACTTATACCGGCAGCCAGGTTGATGATCTTGTAGAAATGAGCAACGCCGACAGTCGCTTTGACCTGTATAAGTTAGGAGAAATTGCTGCTGCCAATGGCGCCGATGTTGACGGGATCACTACCGCAACCAGTGTAAAAGAAGCGCATTTTCCTGAAAGGTTTAAAGTGCTCTGACTATAGTTTGCTTTGAACCAGCGCTACAAGATCTATCAGTTTTTTATTTTGCTTTTCAAATGTTTCTTTTGAAAACTGGTTGTCTAAAACTGCTATCTGTGACAATAATCCAGAAATATTCTTATTGATCCTGCCACCATTAAGCCCAAGCAACGCCTGGGCTTTTGATTGTAATATCCATACCATGTCTTTAGCGGTGTTTCCTTCATCACTTTTTTTTATTGCCGCATCGCAAATATCAATTACATCTTTCCATACTTTCTGCGCGCCAACATAATCTGCTGTACGTTCCATTTTATCTCTTGTTTTAGAAGCCCGCAGGATATACATAAAGGCACAATTGATTCCATTATAATAGTCGTTGGATATAAGAAAACCCTTTCCATAATACCTGAGCGACTTACTGATGTTTTCCTTTTCATTTTCTACTTCTGCCAGTCTTTTATATATAGCTCCTGCCAGTCCTAATGTTTCCACATCAACCACTTCATCAGGGCGTAAATGGTCTTTAAGCAATTGCTCTGCCAGCTTGCATGCTGTTAATCTATCCGGGCTTTCTAATTTATAGGTCAAAAGCACTATGCGCTGTATGATGAAAATATTGGTGGCATCAAGATCCAACGCAAGTGCAAAATATGCAAGCGACTCCCTGAGGCGATTGTTGTTTTTCGCCTCCTCGGCTTTTTCAAGCAGCTGGGCTAAAGAAAGTTTTTTTTCAGACAAACTTTGCTTAAGATCATTTAAAATACCTGATACTTCAGGCAAAACAGATATGCTCTTTTCATCCATTCCTTTTGCTTTTTGAGCATTCACCTCTTTAGAAAGGCTTTGTATAAGAAAAGAAGTATTTGCAAAACCTACTTCACCTATATTATCAAACAATCCCTGGTAAGGGCCATAAGTATCCACAGATCTCTTTTTAAGCCCCGTTTTATCAAACGCAACGCGATACATTTCCTTCAGTATATCTTTATTGGCAGAACCGGCAGCTGCATCATTACCGGTAGTCGTGGCATCAAAAATTTGTGTAACCTGGTCCTGCGAAACTTTATTGAGCAGGTTTCGTTCTGCAATATTTTTAACATTGCTGCTTTTAATAACCTTTACCAGTGTTGTATCCCATTCATTTTTTATTTGCTTTTTCTTTTTAGATCTTGGAGGAGCAATATCGGCTTTAAGATAATCGTATACCGGGCTGTCATTAGCATCTTTTTCCTGGAGCTGAGGAATGATCCCGGTTACCAGTTGTCTTAACTTGTTTGAAAATTCTTTTATTGACTGTTCATCTATATCATTTCCACCATGCTTATAGGTATGTATGAGCACATGGTTAAAATCAAAAGGAAACTTCAATTGATCTTCTGAAATAACAATGGTGGAGTAAGGCTTCAGCGCATATCTTACTCCCAGTTCATAAATAGCATTGGGATTTAAAGTGCTGATATCCGCTATAGCTATATCAGCCTCGAATATCCACCGGTACATAAAAGAATCTATCGTTCCGGTATATAATTTATCACATGCCCTGAAACAATCAATTTGCGGATCCTTAAATTCATCACAAACCGGTTTGAGCATTTTTTTGTATACCAGGTCCATATCAAGTGTGCGCTGCGTTAATAAATCAGCTTTCTTACCAAAACCTGTTATTACAAAACAAGTTAACGTGCCCGCCATAATAATCAATTAAGCGTAAGGAATATTTACCGGGTCAAAGTGCTTTTGTCTAAGGTTGCACAGTTTTCAGGGAAAGATATAAAGGTGTATCTGGTTTAAAGGAAGATCAATAAGATATTAATTGCTTAACGCAGGTGCTAAAATAATGATTTAAGCTGTTGATAACAACTACAATTAATTGTTTGGATACATTCCAAATTTTCGCTGCATGGTATCTCCATCAACCAGAGTGTGCACCGTGGGCGGCGTCTTACCGCTAACTTCCGGCCAAGAATTTCGCTTTTAGAAAACTCCTAAGGCAATTTCCATTATAAAAGTTGTATGAAATTGCTTTCATCCACTGCAACATACCTGTAATTCAAATTTTCATGCGTGCGGATTCGCAAAGACGCGAGAGTGTTTATATTTTGCTATCAGCACTGAATCAAAGTTTATAATTATTCAGTCCCCTGCCCTTTTTGCGGGCCCGCCTCAATCATTTATAAATATCAGGTTGATATGCAGGCGAAGCAATCTCAATTTTTTAATAGCTCTTTTTTATTGCCTGATTAATAGACATTTCTCTTTTGAGATTAAAATATTTTTTTAAAACCGAAATCCCTGCACTTCCGGCGCGAAAATTTGGAATGGACCCAATTGTTCTTATCTTTCTTTTTTATTTTACAAACCAGTATAATTAATACTATGTCGTACTGCAAAGCTATTGAGACAATGACGGAAGATCGCAAAATATTGCACAAAAACTACCACGATCTTCATTACGGTTTTCCCATTCATGATGATAATGAATTATTCGGAAGATTGATAATGGAAATAAACCAGGCAGGATTAAGCTGGGAAACAATACTTAAAAAAGAAAAAAGCTTCAGGAAAGCATATAGTAATTTCAATATTAAAAAAATTGCTTTATATACAGAAAAAGACAGAGAGCGGTTGTTAAATGATGCAGGCATTATCCGCAACCGTTTAAAAATAAATGCAGCTATCGAAAACGCGAAAACGATTTTGCAGCTACAAAAGCAATTCGGGTCATTTGAAAAATGGCTTGAGCATCATCATCCCAAAACAAAAGAAGAATGGGTAAAATTATTTAAGCAAACCCTCAGGTTTACGGGCGGAGAAATTGTAAATGAATTTTTGATGAGCATCGGTTACTTACCCGGCGCACATATTGAAGAATGTAAAATTCACAGCAAAATATTAAAGCAAAAGCCAATGTGGATGATAAAGAAAAAATAGTGGAAAGCATTTCCTGTTTGATAATAACCCGTAAAATTATCCAGGCTTGGCTTCATCAGGTATCTTTTTGTATAAAGCTGTCAAGGTTATTTATACCAATCATTTTTTCGGTTCTGAAACCTTCTGCATAAGATACACCAATCATTTTTCCAAACATAGCCTGGCGTCCAATAATGGAGCTCAGAAATTCAGGCGTTGAAATATAAGTTTGGGGCTCATTGCTGTTATAATCCGTTGAATGAAACTGGGAACTGTATGCTTTAATAGATTGGATTTTCCTGTCAAACACATCCGTTATATCATATACAAAGTCCGGCTCATAATACCTGTCCTGGATATAATGAAATACATATTTAGGTCTCCAATGTTGCTGCATATCGCCATTGTCATCTGTTGTTTCAATTTTCCTCAGCCCGCTCAAAAAGCAGGCATCTTTAATAAGATGACCGGCACGCCCATGATCAGGATGCCTGTCGTTTAACGCATTGGATAAAACTATCTCAGGGCGGTATTTGCGTATATATTTAATAAGTAGTCTTTGATGTGCTTCATCATTTTTGAAAAAGCCATCTGCCATTCCAAGATTTTCTCTTACATCAAGCTCCATAATTACGGCGGCGGCGGCGGCTTCCTCATCACGCGTTTCCGCGCTGCCTCTTGTACCCAGTTCTCCACGTGTTAAGTCTAATACTCCGGTAGTTTTACCATTCTTTTTTTCCATCATTAATACACCCGAACAACCTAATTCCACATCATCAGGGTGTACAGCTATTGCCAGTATATCTAATTTCATGGTGCGAAATTAAAGTAAATGCATATGTATTGTATCATAAAAAACACAACAAAATATTTGAGTATATAGTTAATTTCCAATAGCTCTGTTATATACGATATAACTATCTTGCAGTGCCTTAAAAATTATTACCGATAATGAACGACATTGATATTGTAATGCAAAATGCGGCCGGGGCGCATAAAAAATATGCGCTTTTAACGCCTGGCGCTAAAGCTGATTTTTTAAATGAGATTGCTGTACAACTGGAAAATGAAAGAGCTTCCCTTGTGGAAATTGCCAATAAAGAGACCAACCTGCCGCTGCCGCGATTGAATGGTGAACTTACCCGTACAACAAATCAATTAAAGCTGTTTGCAAATTTAATTACAGAAGGAAGCTGGGTTGAAGCAGCTATAGATACGGCAGATAAGCAAAGAACTCCGCCAAAGCCGGATACAAGAAAAATGTTATTACCAATCGGGCCTGTTGTTGTTTTTGGAGCAAGCAATTTTCCTTTTGCATTTTCCACAGCCGGCGGCGACACAGCCAGTGCGCTGGCTTCAGGCTCTGCTGTTGTTATTAAAGGACATTCCGCTCATGCAGAAACATCAACAAAGGTTTTTAATGCCATTAAAAATGCGATAGCAATAGCGCGTGTGCCGGAATATACCGTGCAACACGTTTTAGGTTCTGGCAGCACAGTAGGTAAAGCGCTTGTACAGCACCCAGAAACTACCGGGGTAGGTTTTACCGGTTCGCTTAGCGGTGGAATGGCTTTGTGGAAACTGGCAAACGAAAGAGAAAGACCAATACCCGTTTTTGCAGAAATGAGCAGCATCAATCCTGTTGTTTTTTTGCCTGATACTTTAGAAAAAAATGCAGAAGCCCTGGCTAAAACCTATGCCGCTTCTGTTACTTTGGGAATGGGGCAATTTTGTACGAACCCCGGCCTCTTGCTGGCAGTAAAAAGCAAGGGGCTCGATAGTTTTCTTTCTTTACTGGGAAAAGAAATTGAAGCAATTATTCCGCAAAAAATGTTGCATAAAGGAATACAGGAATCATTTGCCAGGGGTTTAAATGAAGCGCTGGCTCAAAAAGGTATTCAAAAAGTCGGGCAATCTGCCCGGCAACCGGCAGATGGAGAAGCTTATCCGACTATTGCCAGCGTTTCCGCCGAAAACTTTTTGCAAAACCCGCATTTACGCGAAGAAGTATTCGGACCTTACTCTCTTGTAATTACATGCGATAGCAAAGCACAATTGATAGCGGCGCTCACTACACTCAAAGGCCAGCTAACCACAACTATTATGGCAACAGATGAAGATATAGCCGCGCATGCTGATATTATACAGTTACAACAAACATTAGCAGGCAGAATTATTTTGAACGATGTTCCAACAGGTGTAGAGGTTTGCGCAAGCATGGTGCATGGCGGTCCGTTTCCTTCAACAACAGACGCCAGGTATACATCGGTAGGTACAACAGCTATCAAACGTTGGGTAAGGCCGGTATGTTTTCAGGGATTTAAAGATGAAATGTTGCCTGAAGCTTTAAAAAACAGTAATCCTTTAAATATTTGGCGTATTGTAAATAACGAATACAGCAAAACAGTTTTGTAGTTTATAGTTTGTAGTTTATAATTTTTGGGGTTAACGTTTAACATCCGTGCTTTACATACCAGGTTATAAACACAAAATTTCAAACATATCCGGATGAAGAAGACTTTTTTTTGCATTGATGCGCACACCTGTGGAAATCCTGTCAGGCTTGTAGCAGGCGGCGGCCCGGTGTTACGGGGTAATAATATGAGTGAAAAAAGACAACACTTTTTAAAAGAATATGACTGGATAAGAAAAGGCTTGATGTTTGAGCCACGTGGGCATGATATGATGAGCGGCAGTATACTGTATGCACCGCATGATCCGGCAAACGATGTTGCTGTGTTGTTTATAGAAACCAGCGGCTGTTTACCAATGTGCGGGCATGGAACGATCGGTACCATTACTATTGCGGTGGAGGAAGGATTAATAACACCTCAAATACCCGGCACAATAAGAATGGAAGCTCCTGCAGGGTTGGTAAAAATTGAATATACACAGGAAGAAAAGAAAGTAAAATCGGTAAAGCTTACCAACGTACCGGCATATCTTGCTGCCGAAGAATTAACAGCTGAATGCCCTGAATTGGGAGAGCTCGTAATTGATGTATCATACGGGGGGAATTTTTATGCCATAGTTGATGTGCAAAAAAATTTTAAGGGACTTGAGCATTATACGGCTGATAAACTGATTGCCTGGGCAAGAGCATTGCGTAAATATATTAATGAAAAATACAGCTTTGTTCATCCCGACGATCCAACAATAAACGGATGTTCGCATATTTTATGGACAGGCGCAGTATTAGATAAAACATCCACTGCCAGGAACGCAGTATTTTATGGAGATAAGGCAATAGACAGAAGTCCTTGTGGCACCGGCACATCTGCCCGCATGGCGCAATGGTATGCCAAAGGAAAACTAAAGAAAGGAGATGAATTTATTCATGAAAGCATTATCGGATCAAAATTTATTGGCAGAATTGAAGAAGAGCTGAATTTACATGGTAAACCTTCTATACGTCCAAGTATTGAAGGATGGGCAAGAATTTATGGGTATAATACCATTTCAATTGACCCGGAAGACGATCCTTATGCTTATGGATTTCAGGTGATCTGATCATAACGGTTTAGTTTTTTCTGAAAATTCATATATCGTCAAATCCGGTTGAATACTACAGAAACCTGCAAAGGATTTCTTACTTTGTTCCTAAAATATCTGCTATGCAATTTGGAAAAGTATCCAATCCCGGAAAAGTTGATTTCACTCTACCGAAAGACGCGCCGGAAACTACGGCACTCTTAAAATCATTTAAAGATGATAAACCTTTTGAAGTATATGTTGGTTGCGCCAAATGGAACAGGAGTGATCTGAAAGGTTTTTATCCAAGAGGTACAAAGGACGAATTAAGTTATTATTCACGGCAGTTCAACTGTATTGAGCTGAATGCCACTTTTTATAAAATGCCTGATGTTAAGCAGGTAGAAACCTGGAAAAACAAAACACCTGAAAGGTTTAAATTTTTTCCCAAGGTTACAGATTTGATTACACATTACCGCAGGCTTATTAATGTGCAGGAACCAGTGGAAAATTTTTGTAATGCTATCAGCAATTTTGAAGAAAAGCTTGGCATGGCATTCCTGCAACTGCATGATAATTTTGCGCCAAAAGATTTTGACCGTTTAAAATCTGTTTTAGAAGATTTTCCTAAAGGAATTCCGCTTGCGGTGGAAGTACGTAACGAAGCATGGTTCAACGATAAAAAAGTGAGCAAAGCATTTGGCGATTTGCTGGAAAAGCTGCGCATGACAAATATTGTTGTTGATACCGCTGGGCGAAGGGATATGCTGCATATGCGACTAACAACTCCCTCAGCGTTTATTCGCTATGTAGGCGCTAATCATTCATCAGACATTACAAGACTTGATGATTGGATTGTACGTATTGCCAAATGGCGCAAAGCAGGGCTTCAAAAATTATATTTTTTTGTGCACCAGAATATAGAAAAGGAATCTCCCTTGCTTGCTGCGCATTTCATAAAAGAAATAAACCGGGTGTTTAAACTGGATTTAAAAGTGCCGGATAAACCAGGCGGTCAATCGTCTTTATTTTAGGATATACAATAGTGTTATATAATTTACAAAGCTATTTTGGAGATAAGGCTGTTCCTTCAAATTCAACTCTGCTCCATCCATTCTTTATAAACTGGCGGATGTTCTGGTGATTGGTTGCGCCGGGATTATCTAAAACATCCTGGTAATGTTCCGCAAATAAACTAAGTGTTTCTTCTTTGCTTAACTCATGCAGGTATGCAAAATACAATACTCTTGCGCTTCCCTGGTTTTCTGTAGCATTGTTGTATTGTGTTCCATTTTTAAAAGCAGCAGGCTTATGTGTATATTGCTCGTCTATAATTGCCAAAACATCTGCAAATTTTATTCTGCCTGCGGCGAGTTCTGCCAACACTTTTTTTACCATTGTTATTAAACTTTAATTGGGCTGCAAATATAGTTAGAGAAAGATCATTGGTTTGCGTCATATCGAACAAGCAACACGGAGATTATGCTATCATCGTTTTTACACGAGTGAGATATCTGCCGGGCTTGGGTACTAATGCCCAAGTTTTGTACTATTGCCCAACGGATTTCTCTCCCGCCGTAACTTCCTTTAATTAATTACGACGTACAGGCGGGATCGGAATGACGGCTGAGGTTTGCGTCATATTGAACAAGCAACACGGGGATTATGCTGTCATCGTTTTTACACGAGTGAGATATCTGCCGGGCTTGGGTACTAATGCCCAAGTTTTGTACTATTGCCCAACGGATTTCTCTCCCGCCGTAACTTCCTTTAATTAATTACGACGTACAGGCGGGATCGGAATGACGGCTGAGGTTTGCGTCATATTGAACAAGCAACACGGGGATTATGCTGTCATCGTTTTTACACGAGTGAGATATCTGCCGGGCGAGATATGACCATCTATTTGATCCCGGTTAAATTTTCAATTTATTTTATTGTTGTAACAATAACACTTCTTCTAAATAGTTTTCTTATCTACCCGAACCCTATACCCTATGGTAGCGATAATTCCTCCCCAGCCGGAATACAACAGGTTTGTAATTCCTGATAACCCTCGCAAGACAGAACAGTTCGAAAAATTTGTATTGAATAATTTATTTCCGCCGGGCTTATATACCGTGATTGATCGTAAGGTTTTAAAGCTGAGAGATAATGCAACAGGATTTGAATTTCATCTTGAATGCAGGCATCATTATAGTTTGATCTCAAATAGTTTTACATTCATTGCAGGCAGGAATGGCACTCCGGATTTCTTTATATTAGGGCTTGGTGGCTCAGCGGAAGCGCCTAGCGAAGTATACCTCGTCAACTTCCAGGATTGCCCGTATACGCATCTTTTAAAAAGACATTTAAGAAATAAGGCAATCATTACCAGTCAGCCGGTAAATTCTCCTACCCTATGGAAACATAGCCCAAAGATTGAAGCAGCAGAGAAAAAAATTGCATAAGCTTGAATAAATATCTTCAAAATAAAAGGCTGCCAAATCAGGCAGCCCTTTGCTTATATCCGGGAATGGGTATTTAGTGAATTACATAACCATCTTTCCAGTGAGGATTAGGCCCTTTTTTATCAAAACGGGCGTATATCATGCGAATGCGGTCTCTCCTTTCATCTTCAAGCCTGTTGATCTCTCTTCTTTTATCACGCAGGCGCATGCGACTTTCCTTTACCCAATAAATCCGTTGATCAAACTCATAATTCACTTTCGCGATCATATCATTCCTGCGTTGCATATCAAAATTATTTGAATAGCCACGCTTGCCATGATCGTATTGTTTTCCCCTGTAAAAATCATTATTACCGTGCTGCGCAAAAGCAACAGAAACCAAAGCAACTGAAAGCATAAGTGTAAAAATCTTTTTCATAATCATTCAAGTTTAAAAGTTAGTAATTGCTGTATAAGATTATACAAAAGCCTGCAGGTTTATAAAAGCTTTGTTAATTACTTAAACCATTTTTACATTTACATTTATCTCTTATTAAGTTTTAAAGACCACATCATGAGCGGGAAAGTTTGTAAGCTGTTATTATTTCTGATAATGTCCGTATATATATCAGCAGCGCAACAGCGCCCAAATATTATTGTTATTTATGCTGATGATCTTGGATATGGAGATTTAAGCTGTTATGGTGCAACAAAAATTAAAACAGGTAATATAGATAAGCTCGCGGCAAATGGTATACGCTTCACCAATGCGCATGCTACTTCCGCTACCTGCACACCATCCCGCTTTTCAATTATAACCGGTGTATATGCCTGGCGTAAACAGGGCACAGGTATAGCGCCCGGTAATGCTTCATTAATTATACCTGTTGATAAAATAACCTTACCATCAATACTAAAAAAGGCTGGCTATGCAACGGCTATTGTCGGCAAGTGGCATCTTGGCCTGGGTGGTGCAGGAGGTCCGGATTGGAACGGGGAAATTAAACCCGGTCCAAACGAGTTGGGTTTTGATTATTCATTTATCCTTCCGGCTACAGTTGACAGGGTTCCTTGTGTATACGTAGAAAATCATCGCGTAGCCAATCTTGATCCTGCCGACCCTGTTACAGTGAGCTATAAGGAAAAAGTTGGGGATTGGCCTACTGGCAAAGAGCATCCTGAATTATTAAAACTACGCCCGTCTCACGGTCATGATCAAACGATAATCAACGGCATCAGCCGTATAGGTTATATGACAGGTGGCAAAGCCGCCCTCTGGAACGATGATGATATAGCAGATAAGCTGATAGAAAAATCAACCGCATTTATCGCTTCTAATAAAACAAAACCGTTTTTCCTGATGCTTACCACGCATGATGTGCATGTTCCCCGGGTTCCCCACGACAGGTTTAAAAATAAAAGTGGTTTAGGTACAAGAGGCGATGTTATTCTCCAGTTGGATGCAACGGTTGGGCAAGTGCAAAGGGTATTAGACAGCCTGGGAATATCTGATAATACCATGATCATTTTCAGCAGCGATAACGGCCCGGTGGTTGATGATGGATACGCTGACAGCGCTGTAATTAAGCTCAATGGCCATGCTCCTTCAGGCCCATTACGCGGAGGCAAATACAGCGCATTTGATGCAGGCACAAGAGTTCCGTTTATTGTGAAATGGAATAAGAGCATTAAGGCTGGTAAAACCAGTAATGTCTTGTTCAGCCAGGTTGATCTTCTCTCCTGCTTTGCCGCATTAACCGGTCAGCAATTAACTGCCGGTGAAGCCGGCGACAGTTTTAATGCGTTGGATGTACTGCTTGGAAGATCGGATAAAAACAGGAAATATGTAATTGAACATGCGAATACACTATCTGTTATTAAAGGCAAGTGGAAATATATAGAACCTAATGATGGCCCGGCAATAAACAAGCAGGTGAATATTGAGCTTGGCAATTTACCGAAAGCGCAATTATATGATCTGTCTGAAGACATTGGTGAGAAAAATAATCTTGCCGAAAAGCATCCGCAAGTAGTTAAAAAGCTTTCTGCTTTATTACAAAGGGTAAAAGATAATCAACAAACAAGATAGAGGCGATGCATGTATCGTTTCTACAATAATCCATTTGGTGCAGGATATTTTTTTGCAGCATCATCCAGCACAAGCACCCAGTCACTGCCACGGCCAACCGAAGTTGGTATAAATTCTTTTGTTCCTGTATTTTCAAATTCTCCAAGAGATATTGTTCTGCCATCCCTGGGATTAAACCACCAGCCCCTTATTTTTGTTGCAGAAAGTTTCGAGGTAAGCACAGTTGTTTTTTGACCGTAAGGAATATACAGCATCATAAAATCTTTATCTGATGATACAGCAGCCACTTTATATTCAACGTCTTCGGGATTTTCACCCGCAATAGCGCTTTGATCTAATACTAATTTTTGCCAGGGTCTTTTTTCAAACATCCTGCGCATATAACCTAATTGAAAAGCGCCCGGATGATCCATCGCTGTTTTCCAATGGGTGCGGACATTGTTAACCGGCACTCTTTCTTCGGTATACATCTGCCAGATGTTGTGGTTACCGTAAGTATGCCCCGCGCCACCTGAAAGCATATTCCAGTATGCAGCTTCACGGGTATCAAAATCATCCATCCAGCCTTTTTGCACCGGGTTAAAATCGTTGGGGTGATCTTCATAGTTAGGTTCGCCTACTACATGCGGACGCAATTTAGATAGCGTGTATGCCTGTATGTTAGTTTTATAATCCGGGCTTGCAACCCTGTGCCCTGTTTGCGACATGTGAAAATCTATCCAATCATCCTCAGCAAAATAATTATAGGAGCTTGCTGCTCCGGGCGGATGAAAAGTGAGCAAATGGCTGCCGCCGTCAACACTTCTCACGCCTTCTGCCATCGCCCTGATAATAGCAAAATGCGTATCAGTATCAGGTCTTCTGTCTCCTCCCAAAATCCAGATTATATTAGCCGTTTTAGCATATCGCTTTGCTATCCACACCCCAAAACGTTTTGCATTTTCCGGCGTAAATATTTCCGGGCCTATTCCCCATTTATCTTTTTTCCATTTATCACCCCAGCTTGGTAACAATGCAATGTATATACCTCTTTTCCCCGCTTCATTAATAATAAAATCAATATGCCTGAAATATGCTTCATTCGGCTTTGCAGGATCATTATCAATCAAAGGTTTTTCACTATATACATTTGGCGTATTTAATCCGTCAAGCTCTGCAAGCGCTACAGCCTGAACAACATTATACCCTTTATTTGCCCTGTTCTGCAAATAAGTAATAGCTTCCTCTTTTGTTAAGCGATGAAATAATTCCCATGCTGTATCTCCCAGCCAGAAAAAAGGTTTGCCATCTTTGGTCAAAAAGTAATGTTTATCAGCACTTATCCTTAATTGACCATAAAGTAATGTTGAGAAAAAAGGAATAACGATTAAGCAAAGCAATCTTTTCATAATGTATTTTGGTTTTCTGTTATGAGCTTCTTTGTATGGACCATAACTTCAATTTACAGCAATTTTATAATTGCATATGACTTCAATCATAAAAAAATAATTTACTAAGTTGCAATTTGTGTTTGCCATATGCTTTATCGGCCAATTATCCTGAATAAATTACATTTACATAGTTTTTCAGAAGAACTTTTGCATATATATTGAGAGAGATGTTGAGAATAGTATTAACGATTGTTTTATTGGTTGCTGGTTTTACGATTATTGTTGATGGGTGCAAGTCTCCAAAGGAAGAAGGCAAACCTGTTAAATCTAAAAGCGTTGCAGATGATTTTGGGAAAATCGATGCATTACCGCTTGAATATAAATCTCCAAAAGACAATCCGTCAACCCCGGAAAAAATTGAATTAGGCCGGTTGCTTTTTTACGATCCCATTTTATCAGGCGGTAAAGATGTAGCCTGTGCTACCTGCCATCATCCTGAATTTGGCTATGCGGAAAGCCTTGAATTACCAATTGGCGTAAATGGGAAAGGATTAGGCGAGCGCAGAACTTTCAATAAGCATAATGATATTCCTTTCACTAAACGTAATGCTCAATCATTATTGAATGTAGCATTTAATGGTATTGATAATGATGGAAATTATATACCTGAAGAAGCTCCGATGTTTTGGGATCTGCGGGCAAAAGGCTGGAAGAGCAGGCAGCATTTCCCGTAAAAACTTTAGAAGAAATGCGTGGTCATTCTGTTAAGGAAGACAGCATAGCAAATGAGGTTGCAAAGCGGGTAGATAAGATCCCGGAGTATAAACAATTGTTCAAAAAGAATTTTCCTGAATGTGAAACGGTTACAATAGCATATATTACAAAAGCACTTGCTGCGTTTGAGCGTTCACTGGTTGCCAATAATTCAAGGTTTGATAAATATATGCGGGGAGAGAAAAATGCCTTATCAGCAAGGGAGCTGGATGGTATGAAAGAATTTATCAAAGCAGGTTGTGCAAGATGCCATAGCGGGCCAATGCTGTCTGATTTTAAATTGCATGTACTGGGCGTGCAGGAAAATGAGAAAAACCTGGTACCTGATTCAGGTTATAATAATACGCATGCTTTCAGAACGCCAACACTGCGCAATTTACGGGTAACAAGGCCATATATGCACAGTGGAAAAATTCAAACACTGGATAATGTAATGTTATTTTATGAAGACCTGCGGGGAAAACCACCACCCAACAAAAGTGTAACGCAGGATAATCTTGATTCCCTGGCCAAAATGGTTAAAGTAGAGTTCAAAAATATTGACGCGATAGTTGAGTTTATGAATACGCTGAATGATGATGGCTATGACAGGAAGATCCCCGCCAGGGTTCCAAGCGGGCTGCCTGTGGGGGGAATGATTAAGTAAATATAACCCTGTATAATTGGCTGTATATAAGCCATTATATTTTCTACTATTAATAAAAACCTGCATTTAAATTTAAAAATATATTTACATTTAACATGCAGACAGTATTACAGGCATTCCATGCAACGTTTCCTTCAATTTAATTCTCGCACATATTGAAACGCTCTCAGATAATATTGTTTTTGAAATGAACCTATGGTGCTGAATTAGAAATTCATTTGTTTTTTCTTTAGTTATCTACAATTTTTAAACTATGCAGCTTACGAACAAATGATGAGATATACTGTATCCGGAGTGCTTCGCAAATGCTCTCTGAATGACTTCCATCGGATTTCGTTGATTCATGCAACGCTAACCTCAATTTAATTCTCACCATATTGAAAACGCCCCCAAAGCATGGCTTTAAATTTCACAGAAAAGAAAGACTACGGAGGGGTATAATTTTAAAACCTAAAAATCAGTTTATGAAAACACTTGTGTTGTCATTTACACTTCTACTTATTTCTTTCTCAGTATGTGCCCAAAAAATCAGCCCTTCCATTGAAATTCAACCATATTTTAGGTACGATAAATATCCAAAGTTTGATTATAACATTAATTCGACTGCCGCAAAGAAGATCAATATACAAGGGGAAAGTTACGGAGTTTTAGTTGCATATGGTTTTGGAATTTCGGATAAAATGAGGGTGAAGTTTGGAGTAGGATATTACAGACTTTCTTTCAATAAAATTAATGCGGAAGGTAGGTTTGGAGATGCAGGTTCAAGGGTTATAGACTATCCAAGCCCTTTACTTATAACTTTTTCTACCAATAAGTATTGGTATCATACACTGACAATTTCTGCAAGCATCGAAAGAGTATTTCCATTGAAAAATGGATTTTCTTTATCAGGGGGAGTAGGTATCACCGATTTCTATTCTTTTGCACAGTATTACAGGATTAAGCAAGACTATCCTACGGGACCGCAGAATAATAAATATATACGCCACGAAAATAGAAATGCATCTGCTACTTTAGATTTATATCTGGCAATGAACAAACGCTTGGGGAAAAGAATTGATTTAGGCCCAGTAATCAATTTACCGATTGTCAGCATATGGGCTTTAGATGATGCCTTCTCTAATGGTGACGTTCCCGAAAAACCTTCTCAATACAAGTCAAAATGGCTGACAGCTTATGGCGTTGGATTACAATTCATTTATTTTCTTCATCCATATAAATAATAATTGTATGAAAATTCTCAAATCACTACTACTGCTACCTCTTTTTTTTCTTATTGTTTCTTTGTCAATTGCGCAGGTAAAGACAAAAATATATGATAAAGAAATCCCCAGTTCACTTATAAAAAAAGGCGAAAATCTCGTAGCCCTTCGGATTTCAGCTCCTGATAAGTTAGCTGAAAAGAAGGTATCAGAGGGGAAAAGCCAAGCTAACTATTCCAATCAGTTTGCAATATCCAAGACTGTTGATATTGATATTTTAAAGCAAGCTAAAATAATAGAAGACAATGGGAATACTATATATAGTCTTTTGATTTTAGCAGAAGATGCATTGAATATATCTGTCCAGTTCAGCAAATTTATTTTATCTAAAAATACGGTACTAAGCATCTATACAAAAAATGAATTAACTGACAGTATCACATTTAATGAAAATAACGAAAAGAACATATGGGCTACAAGAGTATATCAAGGTAATCAATTAACAATTGTATTAACTGTACCCACACCTGAAAAAAATGAGATCGCTCTTACTGCCAACAAAATATTATTTGGATATAAAGAGACAGGAGGCTCCTTTTCTGGAAATCCTGGAGCTTCTGCAACCTGTAATATTAATGCCATTTGTGCAGCAGGAAACGGATGGGAAAATGAACGAAACTCGGTTGCGCTAATTGTAGTTGATGGTGAGGAAGAATGTACTGGCACGTTGGTAATGAATACTTGTAATACAAATAGACCGTATGTTTTAACGGCAAATCATTGCCTTGTAGGATCTCTAAATAATTGGGTCTTTCAATATCAGACTTGGAGTAATACTTGTGCTACCAATGGAACATTTAGGGAAGATGTTCAATTTAACGGATGTACATTAAGAGCAAATAATTGTGAGCTGGATTTTGCATTGGTCGAGATGAATCAGACACCGGCATCCAATTCTGGTATAAGATATGCCGGTTGGTCAAGAACTGCCGTTGCACCTGGTGCCGGTGCATCTTTACATCATCCCAGAGGCGATTTGATGAAGATAAGTACGTTTAATACAGCCGCTGTTGCTGTAACGTGGAATGAACCCGGTAATCCATGCCCTTCTGCGGTTGCAA
This sequence comes from Agriterribacter sp., assembly GCA_047601125.1. Taxonomy (GTDB): domain Bacteria; phylum Bacteroidota; class Bacteroidia; order Chitinophagales; family Chitinophagaceae; genus Agriterribacter. The sequence goes on from JASGJY010000001.1 coordinate 1,538,434, forward strand.
ATCACTGGCGGGTAACCTATAATCAAGGTATTGTGCAACATGGCTCTTCCGGAGCCGCCTTATTTAATCAAGATCACAGGGTTGTCGGTCAGCTTCACGGCAATCAAAATAATATTTGCGGAAATCCTGGCACTAATGCTTGCTGGTGTACTACACAAATACCCGCAATAGGAGAATACGGACGTTTCGATCTTTCGTGGGCAGGCGGCGGTACTAATGCAACGAGATTAAGCAACTGGCTTGACCCAAATAATACAGGAGCAGTGACAACTAACACCACAAATATTTCAGCGTTGGTGCCTCCTGCCATAACCGGTGATTTTAGTACATGGTGCAGTTACTCTAACCGTACCTTTACTGTTACCGCAACTGCCGGCACAACATACACATAGTCAGCCAACGGAAAACTCAATGTTATTTCAGGACAGGGAACCAACCAAGTCACAGTAAGTCCAGGCTATAATGGAGCTGGAGTTTTAACCCTTACAAGAAATGTATGCAACGTCGTTTATACTGAAAATGTAAATATTACAGTAGCAGCTTCAGGCATTGGCGGTACAATAAGGCAGACCGGGCAGGCTAATAAAGAAATGAATACAGTTAATTTTATAAAAGCCGGTACTGCTGATGTAGATTTAACACTTCCGGGCTCAACATCCATAAGCTGCACCCGAACCTCCGGCTCCGGAACATGGTACTACAACAGCTCTGGCAAAATTCTTACCATGAACCTATCCTCAGGGCAAAGCGCGAATTTTTATATGAGCGGAACCGGCAGTTGCGGCGCAACCAGCAGAACGGTTTCCTTTACGGTAAGCTCCGGCGGCTATGGATACCTCCTTTCACCTAACCCGGCAAATGATTATGTAACCATAACAGCGGTAAAAGATGAAAATTCGCCTGAGGGAAAAATGGCTAAAGACGAAGACTTAAGTTATGAGGTTTCAGTATATAATGTTAACCAGGCACTTATTACTAAAGGCAGAAACACAAAAGGCCAAAAACAGGTAAAATTGAATATTGGAGGACTTGCAAAAGGCGTCTATTTTGTTGTGATAAAAAATGGCGATAACCTGTCGTCCCAACAACTTATTATTAAATAAAAGCAGATTTATAACTAATACAACGGAGCAAGAACTTGTCTTGCTCCGTTAACCAAAATCTTAGCTAAGAGCAGCTACCCTTGTTATCCAATCTCTTTCACCGTTCCATCTGCAGAACCAACAATAACTTTTGATGCTACTTTTACAAACAACCCGCTTTCAACCACCCCGGCAATAGCATTGATCTGTTGCTGCAATCCGGCAGGATCTGCAATCACATTAAAATAACAATCTAAAATATAATTGCTGTTATCGGTTATAAAAGTCTTTTCCTCCTTAACACGCAATACAGGTTTACAACCTAAGGCTGCAAGTTTTTTTGCAGTGTGTGTATAACCAAAAGGAATTATTTCAACCGGCAGGGGAAATTTACCTAAGGTTTCAACCAATTTACTTTCATCTGCAATTACAATAAACATCCTGCTTGCAACTGCTACAATTTTTTCACGCAGCAAGGCGCCGCCGCCCCCTTTAATAAGATTAAGGTTTTTATCTACTTCATCAGCGCCGTCAATGTCAATATCCAGTATGTCTACCTGGTCTAATGGCTGCACATCAATATTAACATCTCTTGCTAATCTTTCCGTTTCGTCAGAAGTAGCTACCGCAGTTACTTTTAAACCTTGTTGTACACGTTCACCAAGATATTGAATAGCCCAATACGCGGTTGATCCTGTACCAAGCCCTACGATCATTCCATCTTTAATATAACTTACTGCTCTAAATGCTGCTGCCTGTTTAGCGTTCATTTTTGTTTTTTTTCTGTCAGTGATCAGCCGTGAGCTTTGAGCTGACAGTGCTTTAAAAATCTATTTTATGTAAGCCGCTTTTAAAATCTTATCCTGATAGCTGATACCTGACAGCTATCAGTCCTATTCCAATCCCCAAATTTTTCCTTTCATTGTTGCAGGCACTCCTTCTCTTAACCATTGTGTTGGTTTTTCATCTTTCAGCAACCAGTCAAAAAATTGTTGTTCGCGTATCTGTATATCCTTCCTGTTTTTGCGTTGCATAAGATTATGCGCTTCCCCGTTATAATTTAACAACCAAACAGGTTTACCTAAGCGTCTTAGTCCTGTAAATAATTCTATTCCCTGGTACCAGGGTACTGCGCCATCATTATCATTATGCATTATTACCAATGGCGTTGTAACTTTTGGAAGATAGAACAGTGGAGAATTCTGTATGTACAACTGGGGCTTTTCCCAAAGTGTTGCGCCAATACGGCTTTGCGTTCTTTCATATTGAAACTGGCGGTTCATACCACTCTCCCATCGTATACCGCCGTATGCGCTGGTCATATTAGCAACAGGCGCTCCGGCCCAGGCGGCCTTAAACAGTTTTGTTTGTGTAATGAGATAAGCAGTTTGATAACCACCCCAGCTTTGTCCCTGCAAGCCAATGCGTGTACTGTCAACCCATCCTTTTTTTACCAATGCCCTTGCGCCGCTTACTATATAATTGTAAGCACTTCTGCCGGGGTAGCCATCCGTATATGAAATATCAGGTACAAAAACAATATAACCCCTGCTCACAAAAAATGGAATATTCAAACGACTTGGGGTTGGCGCAGGCGGTATATACTGAAACAACCCTTCGCTCAGCTTTTCATAGAAATAACAGATGGCAGGATATTTCTTCTTGGGATCATAGTTTTCCGGCTTGTATACAATACCCGTAGCATCTTTACCATTGTAAGCTTTCCACTTAAACAATTCTGCTGTACCCCAATTGTATTCAGCCTGCTGCGGGTTTATAGCACTCAGCTTTATTTCTCTATTCCAGTTTGCATTGGTATATAAATCAGGAGATGCGGTATATGTTTCTTTCGTATAGGCATATACGTTAGAATCTGCCGCTTTCAATATATTCCTGTCAATCAGGAAAGCCCCACTAAATACCGGGTCAAGCTTCCCATCGCTTACAAAATTCAGTTTTGCCAGCCCTGAATTTTTATTGGTTTCGTTAAAAGTGTAAAACAGTAATTCCCGGGAGGGCGTTACAAACTGTTCGTCTTCATCCGTTTGTATATACCTGTATCTTGTCAGGCTTTTTCTGCCTGTTTTAGTAATATTCACCGGTGCTATTACGTCGGCAGGATCAACCTGCCAAACATCAAAACGATCATAGATCAAAACGGCAAGATCACTTTGCGTCCAATCCGTTATGCCATAAGGCGAAGGCGTTGTAGGCATATCAAAATCTTCCTGGTAAAGTTTAACCGGGATTTTAGCTGTAATATTTTTCAAGGTTCCATTCTTCCAGGTGAAATATGCTTTTGCCTTAGCATCATACCAAAAAATATATTTGCCGCCGGGCGACATTCCTATTTGTCCATCTATATCTTTCTTAACCAATTGTCTTCTACCATCATCAGCTTTTACACTGTATACATCTTTTAACGTATTGCCCTCCCACTGCATAGCAATTCGTTTATTTACATCCGTTATACCGGCAAAAATATCCGCATCTCCATCCGCGTCTGTTTGCACCACCGGAATTTCTTCATCGGCAAGTTGTACAAACCGCTTATTATCCAGGTTAATTACTGCGAGATAATTTCTCTTTAATTCCCTGTCAAGATTTTTTAGCTGCATTGTTTGCAGGTAATCATCTTTGTAATTCCATATATCCACCTTTACCAGGTCAATATCAACAAGCGTAGTGTCTTTAGGTGGCTGTATCGGAGCCGAACCGGCAAATAACCTTTTACCGGATTTGCTGAATTTTAATGCAGCATTTTCACTTATGCCCCAGCCAATAGGCATACCGGCTATATTTTTATCAGCAAGTATTATGGCACTGTCCTGTCCGTTTTTCCAGTACCACAGCTTATAAAATTTCTGTATGGATTTTGCGCTGCTGTCACGCTCCGCCACAAAAGCAATTTGCGCACCGGCTTCATCTATTGCAAAATTTTTAAAATCATTGCCGCCTTTTGCAATAGTATCAAACCTGTTTTCCGCAGTTCTGAAAATTTGCACTATTGCCTTGCTCAAACTATCTTTTTTATTGCGGGTGGTTTCTATGAGTAGTATATTGCCGGTTTTGCTCCACGAATATTCATTTACAAACTGCACTATTTCTGCCGCATTGGTATTAAGATTATATATGGATAGTGCCGTGCCCTCTTCAACTTTACTATTATCGCCATCCTTATCATCATCAGCATAATCATTTTCAGTAAAATCTTTCATAGCCGGCGGATTAGTAATTTTTTGTCGCTTTTTTGCCTGTTCGGATGTGGGCGCCGGTGTATTTTTCCTGGTAGAATCAATTTTTAATGCAAGCGAATCAACAGGTTTCTTCTTCGCTGTATCAGCCAAAGTTTTTTCTAATTGCCAGGCAACCCACTGTGCATTTTTCTTAGGAACCTGATATGATCTTACTCTTGCTACTTTTGTAATGCTGTCTTTTCCCAGTTCCATTAGCGCCAGCGAGTCTTTGGGAAATTCCTCCGGCTTTTTCTTTTTTATCTGCGCCTGGCGGGTATCTGCGTAAGGTGGTTTTATTTTAAAAATAACAAAACGGCTATCGGGTGTGATAGTGATATTGTATCCCCGTGGTATAATATTTTTATAACTTGCATCTGTAGACTGGATCACGAGGTTGCCGTCACCTTCCTGCACATTAATTACATAAGCAATCCACTTGCCATTATTGCTGATCTTTTTTTCGCCGATGCTTTGCCAGCTATCATATACAGTATGATCCAGTGGTTTCTTTTGGGCGTAAATTGTTGCATTTGTCAGGAGAAAAAGGAAGAAAACTATTTTTTTCATGCTCATCATTTGTAATGAAGCCATTCTTATTCCCGGGCTTCTGTATAATCTATATGCTGTAAAAATACAGCAATAGCAATCAAAGTAATTCCGTAATAGAATCATTCTGCAAAAAAATGATGAATTAGCTGAAAATGCCTGTAAACTTTGCGAAAAAATGGAAATATATAATTGCAATTAATTCTTCAAGAAGGAGTTCAATGAACAAGCAATATGATATTGAATAATTATTATTCTTTAGTTCAGGGCTTCCGCAGGAGCCTTTGAAGAAATTTCTACATAACTATTGCGCACTTTGCGGCGATAGTTTTTAAACAAGCTCTGCCATTGTATTTTTAATACTCCCAAAATCCCTTCTTTCACAATATTTTTATTCATTTTGGAAGCTCCGAATTTCCTGTCAATAAATGTTATAGGAACTTCAACTATTTTAAATCCGAGTTTCCACGCGGCAAATTTCATTTCTATCTGGAATGCATATCCAACAAAATTGATCTCATCAAAATTGATCGTTTCCAGTACTTCTCTTTTATAGCAAACAAAACCGGCAGTAGGATCTTTAACCGGCATCCAGGTAATTAATCTTGTATATAATGCTCCGCCTTTTGAAAGTATGTTTCTTTCAAATCCCCAGTTTTCTGTATTGCCGCCTTTCACATATCTTGAACCTACTACAACATCTCCGCCGGCACGGCTTGCTTTATATAAACGTTCAAGGTCGGCAGGATCATGCGAAAAATCCGCATCCATCTCAAAAATGTATTTATATCCCTTTTCGAGCGCCCACTTAAAACCATGAATATATGCGGTACCAAGGCCCTGCTTTCCTTTTCTTACCTCAAGAAATATTTGCCCGGGATAAAGCGGTTGCAATGCTCTTACAGCATCAGCTGTTCCGTCGGGAGAACTATCATCCACTACAAGCACATGAAAGCCAAGCTGCATATCCATTACAGCCAGCAGGATAAGCTTTATGTTTTCACTCTCATTATAAGTCGGTATAATTACTAGTTTTTCCAAAGGATATAACTTTTTTTATACTATAAAATTACTTGATGCTTATTTGCTGAAATATGTTTTACGCTTTCTTTAACAGGGTTCTGTTTAAAATCTCCGTCAGCTTCTGCTTTGTATGCATAGCAAAATCTCCCTTCATCATCCAGTCGTAATATTGTGGTTCTAATTTCAGCACATCTACTACTTTTTTGCCTTTATGCTTGCCGAAATTAAAGATTTCTACACCATTTTCCATCACAAACCTGCGTGCAAAATCCACAATTGGTTCACTGCCGGTAAACTTCATTACAGATTCTATAGAAGAGCCTAGCTGGGGGTACTTTTCGAGCTGGGATTCCAGTATTTCACAGGTTGCCTGTGCATCCGCCTCTGCGCTGTGCGCGTTCTCGAGGCTTTTGTCACAATAGAATTTATAAGCGGCGCTTAAAGTGCGGGGTTCCATCATGTGATACACCTTTTGAACATCCAGCAAATGCCTGTCGGTTACATCAAAATCCAATCCTGCTCTCAAAAACTCTTCCACCAGTAATGGTATATCAAAGCGATTGGAATTATAACCTGCCAGATCGCAATTATCAAGAAACTGCCTGATTTCATTGGCCACCTGTTTAAAAGCCGGAGCATCTTTTACCATATCATCCGTAATGCCATGAACGTCGGACGCACCTTTCGGAATAGGCATCTGGGGATTAATGAGCTTTCTTTTAACCACCCTTGTATTATCAGCAGATTGTTTTACAATGGCAATTTCTACAATGCGATCTGTGGCAAGGTTTACACCTGTGGTTTCTAAATCAATAAAGGCTACCGGACGAGTAAGTTGCAATGGCATATTATAATGTTAGAATAAACTTGGCAAACTTCGGAAATTCTTATGACTTTACCTTTTGTGTTTTAACTGATTGTAATATTATTGTTGAGGAATGTTAAATTCAATGAAGGCAAACTATGTGCTTTATTCTGCAAAATATTGAAAAACAAAATATTATTCAAATCATCGTTTTGGTTGACATAACGTAAATAGAATATTAACTTGTTGCTTTGGCATATGGTTTGTTTCTTTGCAGTACTCCTTATTGGTAGTAAATCCAAACCTCCCTTTGAAAAATTGAGATTATTTCCTACTCCTACGAGCGCCGTGCTTGGAACAAATTATTACTACCTAAAACTTACAAAATGAAAAAAGTTATTGCTGTAATTATGCTCGTAATCGCAATCGGAGCCACATTTACATCCTGTACGTCTTCCAGAGGCGGCTGTAAAGCCAACTCAGGAATGGTTGGATATAGATAAATGACAAACTACAACATGAATATAAGCTGCTTCAATGTTAAAATTGAAGTGGCTTTTTTGTTTTCTATACATTTGCTTTTATTTTCAATAATGTCATGAATTATACTTCAAGGGGAATAAGACACGAAAAAACAAAGGCTTTCTCACATTTGGTTACAGATTACATTGATCAAAATGCTTTTTTAAAAAATTTCTATAGTCATTCTCCTGACCTGAAGGGCTTACATAATGCCATAATGGACAAAGGGAACAGCCGTGTGAATCGTGCATTACTTGTTAAAGCCCTTACAGAGCAATATAATAATACTGATACATCAGAAAAGGTTTTAGAAAACATTCAGCAATTATCTCTTGAAAACACATTTACCATTTGTACAGCACACCAGCCTAACATTTTTACCGGATATTTATACTTTATATATAAAATACTTCATACAGTAAAAATAGCAGCTGAATTAAAGAGTAAATATCCGGAGAATAACTTTGTGCCGGTTTATTATATGGGCAGCGAGGATAATGATCTTGAAGAATTAAATCATATTAATTTAAATGGCGACAGGCTTACCTGGCAAACCACTCAAACCGGCGCAGTGGGCAGAATGCATACCAAAGGCATGGCTGATATCATAGAAAAGATCAATGGACAGCTATCTATCTTTGAGCACGGACCTGCATTAATTGCTGCATTAAAAGAAGCATATTTAAAGTCTGCAACCATACAGGAAGCTACTTTAAAGCTGGTTGATTTCTTTTTTAAGGAATATGGAGTGATTGTTTTAATAGCAGATACGCCTGTACTAAAAAAACAGATGATACCTGTTTTTAAGGACGACCTGGTTAACCACACGCCTAAAACTATTGTAGAAACAACAACGCAACAACTATCAGAAAAATATCATATACAGGTAAATCCCAGGGATATTAACCTGTTTTATATGAAAGATAATTTGCGTGAACGGATTGTTCAGGATGGAAACGGGTTTCGCATAAATAATACAGAACTATACTTTACGAAAGAAGAAATAGAAAAAGAGCTGGAGAACAATCCTCAAAGGTTCAGCCCCAATGTTGTACTGCGCGGACTTTACCAGGAGACCATTTTACCCAACATCGCTTTTATTGGCGGCGGTTCTGAAATTGCATACTGGCTTGAGCTGAAAGATATGTTCACTCATTACAATATTCCGTTTCCCGCCTTAGTGCTGAGAAATTCTTTCCTGATCATAGAAGAAAAAATGGCTGAACTGGCAGGCAGGCTTCAGATAAACGATGAACTTTTATTTGAAGATGTTAATGTTATATTCAGCACATTGGTTAGGGCACAAAGCTATCAGCAATTATCTATTGAAAAAGAAATCACTGCTTTGGCTGATATTTATGATCAAATCAAAAAGGTGAGCATAACTATAGATATTACGCTAGAGCAACACGTTGACGCATTGAAAAACAGGGCCGAAAAGCAGTTGAAAAATTTAGAAAAGAAATTGCTCAGGGCTGAAAAAAGAAAGCACCATGATCAGCAGGCGCAAATAGTAAAGCTGAAATCTCATCTTTTTCCCAATAACAGTTTGCAGGAAAGGGTAGAAAACATTTTACCATATTATGCCAGGTATGGAGCCGGCTTTATAAAAATGTTGTATGATCACTCTCCCGCCCTTCTACAACAGGTTACCATTATAGAAGAGCGCTGAATTAATTCACATACACTTTATAGCCCCATTGCGACAGAGATACCGTTTTATTATTGATAAAACTCTTTGATTCACCGGTAAAAAGTTCTTTCATTGGTGTGGTAATATTTAGTTCAGGTTGTATGGTTGAGGGATAGGGCGACAGGTTTAAAAATACCAGCACATTATTTTTACCGTACGTTCTCAGGTAGGCAAGTATATCATTATCAGACGGGATAGTTAAAATGCTTGTTTGCACAAGTGGGCTTCCGGCAGCCAAAGCCGGATGTTCTGAATGTAATTTCAGCAATGTTTTATAAAAATCCGCCAGTTCATATTTGCCGTTCCACTCAATAACATCTTTATCAAAAAACATTAACCTTTTATGATTTGGCATTTCCTGACCGCTGTATATAAGTGGAATACCATTCCATGTAAAGCTTAAAACTGCCAGTGCCAAAGCCATATCTCCATACTTTTCAAACTCAGTGCCATTCCAGCTGTTCTCATCATGGTTGGAAGTAAAGTACAAACCAGTTGTATCTGGCGGATAAATTTTCTCATATTGCTGCAACAAGTCTTTTAAAACCTGTGCATTTCTATTGCGTTTATAAAAATCTTCAGTAGCATGCATCCATTTCCATGCATATGCTGCATCAAATACTTCCATATAATCCGGATTTTCAATAGCATCAAATTCCCCCAGCCAGAAAAGTGGTTTTACTTTTTCAAGCTCCGGCCTTGCCTTTTGCCAAAAATGTAACTCAACCCATGAAGCAAGGTCACAGCGGAAACCATCAATATCGCAGGTTGTGATCCAGTATTTCATTGCCTCAATCATTGCCTGAACCATTTTAGGATTATCATAATTCAGTTCAATAATATCATCCATGCCTGAAGCTGCCATAAAGCTGCCATCTATATTTCTTTTATAAAAATTGGGATTGGTTTTCGTCCATATATGATCCCAGCCTGTGTGATTGGCAACCCAGTCCAGAATTACCTTAAAGCCGGTTTTATGAGCTTCTTTTACAAAGTTTTTAAAATCATCAAGGGTTCCAAATTCAGGGTTAACCTCAGTATAATCAGAACAGGCGTAATAGCTACCCATTGTTCCCTTCATTTTTTCTTTAGCAATGGGCTGTATTGGCATTATCCAAAGCGTTTGTACACCCATAGCTTTCAGGCGGGGCAACTCCTTTAAAAATGCGTTAAAAGTGCCTTCTTTGGTGTATTGGCGAAAGTTAACCTCATAAATATTTGTATTGTAACTCCATTCTACCCGCTTAAACAGGTTTGTAATACCATTTCCGCCCATATTTATTTCTATTTTTTATTATGAGGGAAGATACAGATTTTTTCAAGTGGCGGATGTACCGATATATTATAAAGGATGTTTTGGAAATTTTAGCATTCAGGTTCCTGAAGTTAACAGCTATAATTGAGACACAACCACGGCGCACGCGAAAATTTGGAATGAACCAGATGTTCTTATCCTGATTTAATCTTCCTAATTTCGCACCGGAATGAAGCAATTTAATGTTCCCATCATATATAGAAGCCCTTTGATCTCTGCTATAAAAAAGTTCAGAAAGCAGCAGGATAAAATGAAAAAGGACTTTACGCCAACCTTTCTCGATTTAGGTCCGTTACAGATATATCTTGCACGTCATTTTGGGTTTTGCTATGGAGTTGAAAACGCTATTGAAATTGCTTTTCGCACGGTGGAAGAAAACCCGGGCAAAAGGATTTTTTTATTGAGTGAGATGATCCATAATCCTCATGTAAATGAAGACCTGCAGGAAAAAGGAATTAAATTTTTGCAGGATACATACGGAAAACAATTGATTTCTTTTGACTCGTTGACAGCAGATGATATTGTGATTATTCCCGCATTTGGTACTACGCTGGCTATTGAAAAAAAATTACTGGATATTGGTATCAGTGTAAAAAAATATAATACTACCTGTCCCTTTGTTGAAAAAGTATGGAATCGTGCGGAGCAGATAGCGCAAAAAGGATATTCAATCATTATTCACGGTAAACCAAAGCACGAAGAAACCCGTGCAACCTTTTCGCATAGCGCTGCTGGTGCACCTGCTGTTGTGGTAAATGATATGGAAGAAGCAATTGCATTAGGAAAATATATTACCGGAGAAAAAAGTGCAGATGATTTTGAAGTTGAATTTAAAGGAAGATATTCTAAAGGCTTTGATCCACTGAAAGATTTACAACGTATAGGCGTTGTTAACCAAACTACCATGTTAGCCAGCGATACACAGAGTATAGCGGATTACTTAAAGGATCTCATGATCCGTTATTATGTGCTTGACGAAAAAAATGCGGGGGAACGCTTTGCTGATACAAGAGATACTTTGTGTTATGCCACTAACGATAATCAAACTGCTGTAACCGGGATGCTTGCAGATACAAAAGCAGATATAGCCATAGTAGTAGGCGGGTATAACAGTTCAAACACATCGCACCTGGTAGAATTATGCGAAACGGTATTACCAACTTTCTTTATTGAAAGTGAGGAAAAGATTTTATCTCCGGAAGAGATCCTCTATTATAATTTTCATACAAAAACGGAGTTGTTAACCAAAGGCTTTTTGCCTGGTAAGCAACCTGTAAAAGTGTTAATAACCAGCGGCGCTTCCTGCCCGGATGCAATGGTAGAAAATATCATCAGGAAACTTGCAGGTTTCTATAACCAGGAAGCCAGGATTGATGCTTTGACTATTAACTTTAATGATTAAAAATTTCTATATTTCTTCGCCGATATAAATGTTTCCCTGATATACTTCTTTAATTGCTTGCAGCAATTGTTCTGAAACCGCGTATTTTGATACAAAGCCCTTTGCACCGGCATCAATCATTTCTTTTTTATAAATTGAAGAAGTATGGGTGGATACGGCTATGATCTTTACATCTGCATTAAGAAGCACAATTTTTTTTGTAGCTTCTATGCCAGACATACCCGGCATACTGATATCCATAAGTATAACATCAGGATTCACTTCGGCAAGCTTTTCAATCATTTCAGTTCCGCTACTGAAAACACCTACAATCTTCAGGGTTTGATCGGTGCTTAAAAATAGCATCCAGGCATGCCTGACTGCCGGATGATCATCCACAATAGCAACTTTTATCATTTTCACAAGGTTTACAGAGTAGACACAAAAATCGTATAAACCCTTAGTAAAAACACTTATCTTCTTATATTGTTTTTTAAAGCGGCTGTTTTATTATCATAGATCAATAACTGTCAGCCTTCGGTACTCAAAAACCAATATCTACCACAAACAATCAACCATTAACAATAAAACTCAACCCTCCACCCATTTATCCCTGTCATCCGGGCTAAACTTCCACGGCGCAAAATTATTTTCAATATTGGAGAACATTACATTCCATTCCTGCGGCGCGTTACTTTCTTCCATTATCAGCGAACGGCGCAGCTCTAATATAATTTCCAGCGGACTGATACTAACAGGACATTCTTCCACACAGGCATTACACGTAGTGCAGGCACGCAATTCTTCTATGGAAATGTAATGGTGCAACAAAGTTTTGCCATCATCTTTAAAGCTGCTATTTGTAGCAATATTCTTTCCAACCTCTTCTAACCGGTCTCTGGTATCCATCATGATCTTTCTCGGCGATAATGCCTTACCGGTAATATTAGCAGGACAAGCCGCGGAACATCTTCCACATTCTGTACAGGAATACGCATCCAGCAAATTTTTCCAGCTCAGGTCAAACACATCTTTAGCACCAAACTTAGGTGGCGGAGCGTTAGGGTCGGCAGGAGGTGCCTGGCCGGGTTGCATGGCATACAATACTTCATTTTGTATAGCCGGCATGTTGATCATTTCGCCCTTAGGCAATAATCTAGCATAATAGGCATTGGGAAAAGCCAGCGCTATATGCAAATGCTTGGAATAAGGGAGATAATTCATGAAAGCAAAAATGCCGAGTATATGCAGCCACCAACAGGCACGCTCTATTGCTGCAAGTGTTCCATCACTCAGCCCCGAAAATATAGGAGTGAGTAAACCAGAAACAACAAATTGCCCGGTATTATGTTCTGCATAATGACCATAACCCCGCGATTGTAAAATCAGGTCTGATGTGTTCATGGTAAGAAATAAACACATCAATACAATTTCAGTTATTAATATGTAATTGGCATCACTGCGTGGCCAGCCATCAAGATCGTGGCTGATAAAACGTTTTAGTTTTAATATATTTCTTCTTATTAAAAAAACAGTACACGCTATTATTACCGATACTGCCAGTATTTCGAACGCATCAATCAAAAAGGTATATAAACTTCCTAATACCGGGGCAAATAAACGGTGTGTATCCAATATACCATCCAGCACTATTTCCAGCACTTCAATATTAATGATCAAAAAGCCGGCATACACAAAAAAATGAAGTACAGCCACAAGCGGATTCCGGAACATTTTTTTTTGACCGAAAGCCAGTAAAAACAAATTCTTCCATCTCAGGGCGGGTTGATCGGTATAGTCAGCATCCTTTCCAATCAAAACATTACTGCGTATCTGTAACAGTCTTTTGGCAAAAAGACCAATTGCTGCAACAGCAATAATAATAAACAGTATTTGCGGAATAAACTGCATCATTTCAGTGGATGTAACGCTAAGATAAGATGTTTAGTACGAATTGTTTTATTCAGTAATACCACTTAGTTTTGGCAAGATTAATAACGGAGGATGAAAAACTATATTTTAACAGAGGCGCAGGTAGCAAAAAAGCTTCAACGTATGGCGTATGAAATAGCGGAACGCAATGTTGGCGAAGAGAAATTATTGTTTGCAGGAATAAAAGAAAATGGTGTGGTGATTGCAAAGCGGCTAAAAACTTTGCTTTCGGCTATATTTAAAGGCGAAATTGATATTATAGAAATGGAAATTGATGATAAAAGATTTCCACGCAACATTACGTTGAGCAAAACTCCAAACTTTGATAACGTGGTTGTAATTGTGATGGATGATGTGGCCAATAGCGGAAAAACCATGCTGTACGCATTGCAACCTTTCTTAAAAGATCAACCCAAAAAAATACAGACGCTCGCCCTTGTTGACAGAACACATAAGACTTTCCCCGTGCATACGGATTATATTGGCTTTGCTGTAGCAACAACTTTGCAGGAACATATTTTTGTGGAAGTTGACAATAATGAAAAAATAACCGGCGCCTGGTTAGAATAGTTTGCTTTTTTACTTATTTAGCCGATATTCGGACAACAAAAAAATGATTGCAAATAATAATACAAAACAATATGGATGCTAAAATAAAAGAAAGAATAGACACCTGGTTAACCGGAAGTTTTGATGAAGCTACCAAAGCAGCACTAAAAAAAATACAGGCAGAAAACCCTGATGAGCTTACAGATGCTTTTTACCGTAACCTTGAATTTGGTACCGGTGGATTAAGAGGGATCATGGGCGTAGGTACCAATCGTGTTAATAAATACACTATCGGTATGGCTACGCAGGGGTTTGCCAATTATCTCAACAAAACATATCCCGGCGGTGAAATTCGTGTGGCTATTGCGCACGACAGCCGCAACAACAGCCGCCAGTTTGCAGAAATAACTGCCAACGTAATGGCAGCAAACGGCATTAAAGTTTTTTTGTTTGAAGCGCTGCGGCCAACACCTGAACTGTCTTTTGCTATCCGCCACCTGGGTTGCCAGGGCGGTGTTGTATGTACAGCATCACACAATCCTAAAGAATATAATGGCTATAAAGCATACTGGAATGATGGCGGTCAATTGGTACCTCCCCACGATAAAAATGTGATTGCAGAGGTAGATAAAATCGCTTCTATAGACGATGTGAAATGGAGCGGCGGCGAAAGCAGGATCACTTTAATTGGTAAAGATGTTGATGAAGCATACTTGCAAATGGCTAAAGGTTTAAGCGTATATCCTGATGTAATTGCCAAACAGCACGATCTGAAAATTGTATATACACCTATTCATGGTACAGGTATAAAGCTTGTACCTGAGTTATTGAAACGATACGGATTTACTAATGTAACGATCGTGGAAGAACAGGCAGAACCAGATGGCAATTTCCCAACGGTGGTATATCCCAACCCAGAAGAAAGCGAAGCCATGAGCATTGGTTTAAATAAAGCCAAAGCAATTGATGCGGATATTTTGTTGGGCACAGATCCTGACGCAGACAGGGTTGGCATTGCTATCAAGGATACAAAGGGAGAATGGCTGCTGGTAAATGGCAATCAAACCGCCCTGCTTGCTTTCAGCTACCTGATAGAAGCCCGCAAATCGAAAGGTATTGCCAAGCCAAATGATATGGTGGTGAAAACTATTGTAACCACGGATATGATTGATCACTTCGCCAAAGAAAATGGTGTAAAGTGTTACAATGTGCTCACCGGTTTTAAATGGATAGCGGAGCTGATTAAAGAAAAAGAAGGTGTGGAAGATTATATTATTGGTGGTGAAGAAAGCTATGGCTTGTTGGTTGGCTCTAAATTAAGAGATAAAGATGCGGTGAGCGCTGTAGCTATCTTGTGTGAGATGGCTGCTTATGCAAAAGAAAACGGCAAGAGCCTTTTTGAACAATTGGTTGAGTTGTATGTGAAGTATGGCTTCTTTAAAGAAAGCCTTATATCAATTACCAAAAAAGGTATGCGCGGCCAGGAAGAAATTGCAGAAATGATGCAATCTTACCGCGACAATCCGCCTAAAACAATTAACGGTTCCCCGGTGGTTGAATTACTGGATTATGAATTGAAAAAAGGCAGGAACCTGCAAACCGGCAAGGAGTGGGAAATTAAATTACCAAAGTCGAATGTATTGCAGTTTATACTGGAAGATGGAAGCAAAATTTCCGCACGCCCTTCAGGCACCGAACCAAAAATTAAATTTTACTTCAGCGTAAATACCCAACTGGCAAATACTGCTGATTATGACAAAGTAAATGCTGAATTAGATAAACGTATACAGGGAATTATTACTGATATGAAGTTGAAGTAATGAAAACTTCTTAGCCTTACGGTCAGGGCAAGGATGCATTTCAAATTTTCGCGTACATGGTAATATAGAGTAGATGCCTCGTGCCTCGGCATGACAAACAGTAGTGCTGTGTTGAGTATTAGTGCCATTGTTGAACACTAGTACTGTTGTTCAATATACATTCTTCGTCT
Organism: Agriterribacter sp.; assembly: GCA_047601125.1. GTDB lineage: Bacteria > Bacteroidota > Bacteroidia > Chitinophagales > Chitinophagaceae > Agriterribacter. The sequence continues at coordinate 1,554,508 of JASGJY010000001.1, forward strand.
GTCATGCCGAGGCACGAGGCATCTACTGTAGCTGTAGTACCTATATACGAAAATTTGAAGTACACTCCGGGCAATTAAGGCGGATTGCTTTTCATTACTTTTGCAATATGAGTTACAACTATCTCCCGCTTGACAGAAATCCCGTAGATTTTGACCAGGTAAAAAATCTTATTGCGTACAACCAGGATGTATCCATCACTTTTGATGCGCATGAACGCATTGTAAAATGCAGGGAATACCTTGATGAATTGATGCAACAAACGGATAAGTTGTATTATGGCATCAATACCGGCTTTGGCTTTTTGCAAAATGTAAAAATAAACGGGGAACAGGTTGAACAGTTGCAGGCAAACCTGCTCATGTCTCATGCTTGTGGCATGGGTGAAGAAGTGCCGCACACTATTGTAAAACTCATGCTGGCCTTAAAAATAAAATCGTTGAGTTATGGATACTCAGGTGTGCAGATTGACACAGTGAAGCGGCTGACGGAAATGCATAATGAAAACATATTGCCTGTTATTTACACGCAAGGTTCTCTTGGTGCTTCCGGAGACCTTGCACCATTAAGCCACATGAGTTTGCCCCTGATTGGACTTGGTGAAGTTTGGTATAATGGTGAAAAGAAAACAACAGCCGCTGTTTGGAAAGAAAAAGACTGGCAACCCGTACACTTGCAAAGCAAAGAAGGGCTTGCGCTGATCAATGGCACACAATTTATGTCGGCGTATGGTATGTATATTTTGGTACAATGCGACCGGTTGATCCGCTGGGCAAATATTATTACCGCTATTTCTTTCGATGCGTTTGATTGTTCGCCTGAACCTTTTGATGAAAAAATACAGGAAATACGACCTCACACCGGTCAGGTTGCCGTTGCCCGAACAATAAGAAAATATTTACAGGGAAGCGAAATTGCGTTTCATAAAAACAAGGCGGTACAGGATCCTTATTCCTTCAGGTGCGTGCCTCAGGTGCACGGTGCAACGATGGATACATTTGAGTATGTAAAAAGTGTTTTTCTCATGGAGATCAATTCGGTTACTGATAATCCGAATATATTTCCGGATGATGATAAAATATTAAGTGGTGGAAACTTTCACGGACAGCCATTGGCGCTGGCTTTGGATTTTTTAAGTATCGCAATGAGTGAGCTTTCTAATATTTCTGAAAGAAGAATTTATCAGCTTATAAGCGGGCAAAAAGGGTTGCCTATGTTTTTAGTAAAAGATCCAGGGCTTAACTCCGGCTTTATGATACCACAGTATACTGCCGCAGGTATTGTAAGTGAAAACAAACAGCTATGCACACCCGCTTCCGTAGATTCCATATCATCATCAAATAACCAGGAAGACCATGTGAGCATGGGCGCTAATGCCGCTACAAAATGTTTACGCATTGTTCAGAATGTAGAAAAGGTTTTAGCTATTGAATTATTGAGCGCTGCCCAGGCATTAGAATTCAGGCGGCCCCTGAAAAGCTCTGGTACGGTTGAAAATATCATCAGCAAATTCAGGAAAGAAGTTTCTTTTAATACGGAAGACAGGGTATTGCATGATGATATGACAAAGGCGATTGGTTTCCTGCAGCGGGAAAATAATGAAATTCCATAAAATCTCCGTGCGCATTGCAAGTAATAAATTTCATTTTTTTCCACCAAAAAAAAAATCTATTGTAATGGTCTGAAGACGCTCAAACTCTATCCTTTACCCACTCCAGCGCTTTTTTCAATTGTTGTTCTTCAGTAATATTAGAGTTGTCAAGTACCAGTGCATCTTCAGCCTGCCGCAAGGGGCTCACTTCACGGTGCGAATCTATATAATCTCGCATTTCGAGATTATTCTTTACTTCTTCTATCGTGATATTAGGATTTTGTGCATAAAGCTCCTTAAAACGTCGTTCCACCCTTATGGCATTATCAGCAGTCATAAATATTTTCAATTCCGCGCCTGGAAAAACAACCGTACCTATATCTCTGCCATCTATTACTATGCCTTTCCGCTCTCCCATTTTACGCTGTTGTGCAACCGCAAAATCACGAACCGGCTTTATAGCTGCTACCTCACTTACTTTTTCCGCAACCACAAGATCGCGAATAATATATTCTACGTTTTCATTATTCAGATATATCTCTGTTTTCTTGGTTACATCGTTTGTTCTGAATTCAAGTTGTATGTTTTCCAAAGCTTCTTTTACAGCTTTTTCTTTTTTCCAGTCAACGGAATTGCGTAAAAAGTATAGCGTGATAGCACGATACATGGCCCCGCTATCAATATATACGTAGTTCAGTTCTTTTGCCAATTGCTTTGCCAGCGTGCTTTTTCCGCAGGATGACCAGCCATCTATGGTAATAATAATTTTTTTCATGAATGCCGGTGCAAAATAGGTATAGTATGCGAAAAAAAGAAGGGAGGGAGTTTGTGGTTTGTAGTTTATGGTTTGGGGTTACCGACCGGTTATAAGCTGTAAACAACAAACTATAAACCACAAACCATAAACACAATACAATTTATTCAAAAAAAAGAGGCTGTCTTATTCAGACAACCTCTCTTATTTTTTCTATTCAAAAACTAAGCTTCGGATTTTTCTTTTTTGCCTTCGCCTTTTAACGTAAACGTTAACTGCGATTTATCGGCGTTAAGATCGGCGATCAATACATCACCCGCCTTTACATTCATATTCAATATCTCTTCTGCAAGCGGATCTTCAAGATACTTTTGTATTGCCCTGTGCAACGGTCGTGCTCCAAACTGCTGATCATATCCCTTTTCTGAAATGAACTTCTTGGCTTCTTCTGTAAGCTCAAGTGAAAATCCAAGACTGCTCAAACGTTTCATTACACCTTTCATCAATATATCAATAATCTGGAAGATATGATCCTGCGTGAGCGAATTAAATATCATTACATCATCAATCCTGTTTAAAAACTCAGGGCTGAATGTACGCTTCAATGCTTTTTCAATAACCGCTTTATTATTTTCATCAGCGCTTTGCTGACGTGCAGCAGTTGCAAAACCTACACCCTCGCCAAAATCCTTTAACTGGCGTACGCCAATGTTGGATGTCATGATGATCAATGTATTCTTGAAATCCACTTTCCTGCCTAATCCGTCGGTCAACTGCCCGTCGTCCAATACCTGTAGTAAAATATTATAAATATCAGGATGCGCTTTTTCAATTTCATCCAGCAATACCACGCTGTATGGTTTGCGGCGAACACGCTCTGTTAACTGGCCACCTTCTTCATAACCCACATACCCGGGAGGTGCACCAATCAAACGGCTTACGGTAAATTTCTCCATATATTCACTCATGTCAATACGAATCAGCGCATCTTCAGAATCGAACATATATTTAGCCAGTGCCCGTGCCAGCTCGGTTTTACCAACCCCTGTAGGGCCTAAGAATATAAATGTACCAATTGGCTTTTTAGGATCTTTTAAACCCACGCGGTTACGCTGAATAGCTTTAACTACTTTCGAAATAGCTTCATCCTGACCGATAACTGCGCCTTTCAGATCGTCTGCCATTCTACGCAGTTTTTCTGTTTCAGCCTGCACCATTCTCTTTACAGGAATACCGGTCATCATACTCACTACTTCAGCAATAGCTTCCTCGTCTATAGGATAACGTTTGTGTTTGCTTTCTTCTTCCCAATGCGCTTTCGCTTTTTCAAGATCTTCCTGCAAACGCTTTTCATTATCTCTTAAAGAAGCAGCTTCTTCAAAACGCTGGCTTTTTACCACCTTGTTTTTTTCCTGCTTAATATCTTCAATCTTTTTTTCCAGTTCTACTATTTCGTTAGGAACATTAATGTTTTTCAAATGCACTCTTGCTCCCACTTCATCCATCACATCAATAGCCTTATCGGGTAAAAGCCTGTCGGTAACATAGCGGTCGCTGAGTTTTACACAAGCTTCGATAGCGTCTTCAGAATATGTTACGTTGTGATAGTCTTCATATTTAGGCTTGATGTTCTGCAGTATCTGTATGGTTTCATCCACGCTTGGCGGATCAACCAATACTTTCTGGAACCTTCTGTCGAGCGCACCATCTTTTTCAATATACATGCGATACTCATCAAGCGTGGAGGCACCAATGCACTGCAGTTCACCACGGGCAAGCGCAGGCTTAAATATATTAGATGCATCAAGAGAGCCGCTGGCACCGCCTGCACCTACAATGGTGTGAATTTCATCTATGAATAAAATTACATCACGGTTTTTCTCAAGCTCGTTCATAATCGCTTTCATTCTTTCTTCAAACTGGCCACGGTATTTTGTACCGGCTACCAGCGCTGCAAGATCTAATGAAACCACTCTTTTATCAAACAATACTCTTGATACTTTTCTTTGCACTATTCTTAAAGCTAGTCCTTCAACGATGGCTGTTTTACCAACACCAGGCTCACCAATAAGAATAGGGTTATTCTTTTTACGGCGTGAAAGTATTTGCGATACTCTTTCAATTTCTTCTTCCCTGCCTACAATCGGATCTAAGGTGCCCATTTCTGCCAGGCGGGTAATATCACGGCCGAAATTATCCAATACAGGCGTTTTACTTTTTGCATTTGCCGCCTGTGATTTTGATTTCTGCTGATAGCTTTTCTTTTCATCATCAAAATCATCATCCGCATCATCAGTATATTCGCTGCGTACATCATTGCTTTTAACCATACCTAATTCGTTTTTAAAGAGGTCATAATCTACATCAAACTGATTTAAAATCTGAGTAGCAATATTCTCCTTGTTTTTTAAAATCGAAAGCATCAGGTGTTCGGTTTCTACAGTGGGGCTTTTCAGCGCTTTGGCTTCCAGAACTGTAACCCTTATAACTTTTTCGGCTTGTTTGGTTAAAGGCAGGCTGTTAATATTAGCTATATTCTTTCCGGTTTTGTCTTTAACCGCCAGTTCTACTTCTTTACGAAGTTCATAAAGGTCAACATTCAGGTTCTTCAAAATCTTAACCGCCATATTTTCCCCCTCCCTGATCAATCCCAATAACAAATGCTCTGTTCCAATAAAATCATTTCCCAACCTCAAAGCTTCCTCCCTGCTGAAAGAAATGATCTCTTTTACCTGGGTAGAAAAATTATTATCCATTTAATACATTTTAAAAGTGATCTGTACAATAATAACGAATAATTTTGACTTCTGATAAATAGAACATTGAAGGTGTGTGAATTATTGTGCTGAACACAATATGTAGACAACTAAAGATTTTGAAGGTTCCAAATCAGAAAAAGGGAACCGGTTAACTTTAAACACCATTTTACATATTCAGGCAAGAATGAATAGCGGTAAACTCATTGCTCATAAAAATCAATCTATCAAAAAGAACTCGTTTATGAATGTCAAAATAGATACCAAGGAAAAATTTCATGTCATAACGATAAATCAGCCCTCAATATCTGCTAATATGACAGAAGAAATACGCAAAAAGTTGAATGAAGTTACAGAAAATCATGTTAAACATATAGTTCTGAACCTGGCACCTGTAGAAAAAATTGACCCGGATGTGGCTGTTTTTATAGCCGGTGAGCAACAAAAAGCCTATGAAGAAGGGCATTCTTTCGTGATCTGCGGATTGCAGCAAACAGTGAAAGATGCGTTTAAGAATGCTGATTTGCTGGATATTTTAAATTATACCCCCACTGAAAGCGAAGCCTGGGATATTGTACAGATGGAGGAAGTGGAAAGGGAACTGTTGAATGGGGAAGAATAAATAAATCATAGATTCAGAACTACTCCATACAATAAAGAAGAGGAAATATATAATAATTCTTCAATTGCCCTGGCCATTTTGCCCTTCTGTCAGCAGCTCATTAATGATAGTGTCCTCCTGCGCACATCACGTGTTCGATAACGGACAGTTGTATAACTCAATTCGTTTTTAAATTATTACAAATCAGGTTATTGTATATTGGCATACGCATTGGGCTAACTTTTAAAGCAAATAAAAATTTGCGTTCTCGACATGCTTAGGAACTATATTAAAACTGCCTGGCGCAATATAACACGCCATAAGATATATTCGGTCATCAATATAACCGGCTTGGCATTAGGGCTTACGGCTTTCTGGCTGATCAGCTTGTATATTGGTGATGAGTGGAGCTATGATAAGTTTAATGCAAATGCCGGCAGAATTATGCGTGTTACGCAACAGGCAAGATGGAATAACAATGAGATCAGGCAGGCAAATACTTCGCCTCCGTTTGCTGCAGCACTTAAAAACAGGTTCCCTGAAATTGAGGATGCCGCAAGAATAGATCTTGAAGGCGGAGGCATTATTACCTACAATGAAAAAAAGATCAAACAGGAAGATATTTTTTTTGCAGATAAATCCTTACTGAAAATCTTTACATATGATTTTTTATATGGCAATGCAGCTACAGGATTAAGTTCACCTGAATCAATTGTAATTACAGAAAGCCTGGCAAATAAAATTTTCGGCACTGCAGAAAAAGGCTTTAACCAAACCATCATTTTCGATGGAAAATTTCCCGCGGTTGTTACCGGCATAATAAAAGACATACCTGAAAATTCACATTTACGCTTTAGTGCAGTACGTGCAATGCCTGCTGATTACGGCGATGACAACTGGCAGAACTTCAGCATATACACTTACCTGCTGTTGAAAAAAGGCACTGACTACAAATTACTGCAATCAAAGCTTCCGGCATTTGCAAAAGAAACCATACAGAAAATAATGAGGGTTGACGATTACAAAATGGAATTGCAACCGCTTACTTCTATTCACCTGCATTCTAACCTTGAGTTTGAGGTGAGCCCAAATGGTAATATTAACCGGGTGTATATGTTTATGGCTATCGCCGCGCTGATACTGATCATCGCTATCATCAACTATATGAACCTCTCTACGGCACGGTCTTCTACCCGCCTTAAAGAAATTGGCGTTCGCAAAGTAATAGGTTCGGAAAAGAAGAATATAGCAGGGATGTTTATGACTGAAGCGATCCTTATTACATGCATATCGGCTGTTATTGCCGCGCTGCTCGTGCAACTCTTATTACCATTTTTCAATGATCTCACCGAAAAAAAATTATCTGTAAACCATTTTGGAATTTATGCAACAGTTATAAGCCTTATTGTTTTTTCAATATTAATTGGTGCGGTAAGTGGTATATATCCTTCTTTTTTTCTTTCCCGTTTTAAAACAATTCCGGCATTGAAAGGGCAAATGGGTAATATGGCAGGAAGCATATTGTTTAGAAAATCATTGGTGGTATTACAATTTGTGATAACAGTAATAATGATAGCTGCTGCTATTATTATTTATCAGCAATTGAATTATGTAAAAAATACTGATCTCGGCTTTAATAAAGACCAGGTATTAACTTTTCATATTGACGACAGGAATGTACGCACGCAGGTTTCTGCCATAAAAAACCAGTTACTTCAAAACCCGGTGATAGAAGGCGTTGCTGCCGCCGGTAATCCTATAGGCAATAATGATCTTGGTGGCATGGGCTATCGCTTTGAAAAAGAAGGAGGAGGATTTTCAACAGCAACAACACTTGCACAGGAATTAATGATTGATGCTGATTTTATTCCTACCATGGATATTAAACTCTTGCAGGGGAGAAATTTTTCTATAGAAAATCCATCAGACAAATATGGATCGGCATTGATCAATGAAACGCTGATGAAAAAATTAGGATGGAAAAATGCAACCGGCAAGAGACTGCAATTTTCTATAGATGGTGATGGAACAACTATTGAGAGAACAATAGTAGGTGTGATCAGAGATTTTCATACTTATTCATTACAGCATACCATTGAGCCTCTTGTAATGGTTATGCCGCCTTCCGCCCCGGCAGAAGATAATTTATATGTAAAGATCGCTAAAGGAAAAACAGCGGAAGGACTGGCATATATAACAGCAGTGTATAACCGCTTTGATAAAACCAACCAGGCAACCTACCATTTTCTTGATCAGAATTTTGCGAAACAATATAAGGCGGAAGAAAAACAAGGCGAGATAGCCCTGATATTCGCTATACTGGCTGTAGTAATCGCCTGCCTGGGGTTATTCGGGCTTGTAACATTTACCGCTGCTCAGCGTACGAAGGAAATAGGCATTCGTAAAGTGCTGGGCGCAACCGTTCCTGGTATTGTAGCAATGTTATCATCAGATTTTTTAAAGCTTGTAGGTATAGCCATAATAATAGCTATACCGGTGGCCTGGTGGGCAATGCATAAATGGCTGCAGGATTTTCCCTACCGCATACACATACAGGGATGGGTATTGGTATCGGCAGGGGTTATAGCTGTTGTTATTGCGCTGTGTACAGTCAGTATCCGTGCTATACAGGCAGCGGTAGCAAACCCGGTAAAGGCGTTGCGGACGGAGTAAGCCCTCACCCCCTGCCCCTTTTCACGGGGTGGAGAGGGGTGCTCAGGTTCAAAGCAGGTTGGGTGAAATGTAAGATAGGTAGACCAAAAATGTTTGAGGAATGTAGGAATGTGAAAGTGTGGAAATGTGGCAATATGTGCATAATGTGGTAGATATTAGATTGAATTTATTCTATAGTATCGCTCCCTCCCAGAGAGAGAAGAAGAGAGAGGATTTAATTTAAACACTTTAATAAATATAAATATGAAAAAAATAAGTTTGTTTTTAGCATTAGCTATAATCTCCCTTGGCCTAAATGCGCAATCTGATAAAGAACCTTTTATTACAAAATCTCTTGGCAGCCAGGCATTAAAAAATGTACGTGCAGAAACCTCAGGCGGCTCTATCAGCTTAACAGGCAATAGTTCTGATCCAAGAATTGAAGTATATGTGCGTGCCGGCAACAGCAGCGATAAGCTCAGCAAAGAAGAACTTCAGCAAAGGCTTAATGAAAATTATACGCTTGACATTGATGTCAAAAACAATGAGCTGGTTGCCGTGGCAAAACAAAAAAACAAGATCACCAACTGGAAAAAAGGATTAAGTATATCCTTTAAAATTTATACCGGCAATAAGATTGACAGCAAGCTTTCTACAAGCGGAGGAAGCATTGCTATAGAAAATATTACCGGCACCCAGGATTTTGCCACAAGTGGAGGCAGCCTGCAGGTAAGCACCGTAAGCGGAAATATATATGGCAAAACATCGGGCGGAAGTATTTCGCTGAAAAATGCCGAAGGCAATATAGATATGTCTACCAGTGGTGGAAGCATTTCTGCCGCAGATTCAAAAGGCACACTTAAACTCCATACTTCGGGCGGATCAGTACGGTTTCAAAATCTTGATGGAAAAATAAATATCGGAACAAGCGGCGGCTCACTGAATGGCGACAATATACAGGGTGAATTACTTGCGAAAACTTCCGGAGGTAGCATTGATCTTAAACAATTGTCTTGCAGCTTTGAAACCGCTACCAGCGGCGGCAATATTAATGTAGAAATAAAAGAATTTGGTAAGTACGCCAGAATAGACAATTCAGGTGGCAATATTACTTTAAATATGCCCGGTAATAAAGGTGTTGATCTTGATTTGCACGGCAATAAAATTTCAACAGACAGGGTAAACAATTTTAGTGGAAAACAGGATAATGATAAAATGGTAGGCACATTGAACGGAGGCGGAATACCGGTAAGCGTTAGCGCCGGCAGTGGAAGAATATCTTTATACCTGAAATAATATTTTCCAAGATAATATCCAATCTCATTTATGTTGAGGAATTATTTCAAAATTGCGGTAAGACATCTTACAAAACACAAGCTGTTTTCCATCATTAATATTTTATGCCTGGGGATAGGTATCACATTTGCCATGTTAATTGGCGAGTATATCCTTCATGAAAAACAGGTGAATGCAGACATCCGAAATGTAGAACAGCAATATATTATCAGAAGCGACTGGAAAGTAAAAGAAATGGGATTGGATATTACTACACTTGGCCCATTAGCACAAACATTGCGAAATGAATATCCGGGACTTGTAGCTGATTATTACAGGTATAACCCGGTTACCAATGTGGTTTCAGCAGGAGATAATTACTTTAAAGAAAATATAGCTATTGGTGATACCAGTTTCGTGAACATGTATGGATTGGCATTATTATATGGCAATCCACAGCAGCCTTTCACCAATAACAGTTCGGCTATAATTACAGAATCCTTTGCACTGAAACTCTTTGGACGGAAAGATGCTGTTGGACAAACACTCAGCGTACAGGGCGTTAATAATGAAAAGCAGGTTTATACTGTTTCCGCAGTCTTAAAAAATAAGCCCTATAATTCAGTACTTGATATTCTGGGAGATGAATATAGTGTTTTCGTGCCAACCGTTGGAAACCGGTATTATCCCGGCGGTGATCCTGCAGATAATTGGGCGCAGATATACGAAATAGGCGCGATTGAATTACAAAAAGGCGTGCAGCCAAAAGATCTTACTGCGCCAATAAAACAAGTGCTTGCCAAATATGCTTCTGCAGACATTAATAAAAATCTCACGGTAGAACTCGCTGCTGTAAAAGATTATTACATAAAATCAAATAATGGCGCCGTTCAGAAAATGATATTCACACTATCACTAGTGGTAATATTTATTATAGCGATGGCAGTGATCAACTTCATTAATATTAATATCGGCACTTCTTCATACCGCATTAAGGAGATAGGGCTGAGGAAAGTATTTGGCGGGGAGAGAAAGCAACTGATCATACAACATCTCACAGAATCATTATTACTTACTTTCCTGTCCGCTTTATTCTCTTTCATATTATATGAATTGTTGCGCCCATATTTTTCATCCATGCTAAATACACCTTTATCGCCGGTATGGAAATTTGACAATTACAGAATATTATTGTTAACAACACTGGTTATTATCGTAGGCTTTATTGCCGGTATATATCCTGCATTTGTTCTTAGCGCTGCTGATACCATAAATGCAGTTAAAGGCAAGATAGACGCTGCAAAGGGTGGACTTACTTTACGCAAAGCCTTGCTTATTGTTCAGTTCACACTGGCTATTGTAATATTCATCAGTGCGTTAAATGTATCTGACCAGGTTACTTATTTTTTCAAAAAAGACCTGGGATATAATAAAGAGCAGTTGCTGGTAGCCACTGCTTTTCCAAAGCAATGGGATTCTGCAGGCGTAGCTAAAATGGAAACGATAAGAAATGGATTACTTACTTTGAAAGGTGTGCATGATGCGAGTATTGCATTTGAAATACCTGATAGAAAACCACCAAATACAATAGGCATGATGCCAGTTGGCGCATCTTCAGGTCAGCCGTATTTGATAGCCACAACTTCGGCTGACGAACATTATGCTAAAACATTCGGATTGCAGCTTTTATCCGGAATTTTTTTTAACGATGGCAAGAATGGGCATATACCTGCACAAATTGTATTGAACGAATCTGCCGCCAAAGCACTGGGAATTGACATATTAAAAGCGCCCGGGCAGCAGGTAAAAGTTCCTTCATTTAACAATACCATATTCACCGTAGCAGGTGTGGTAAAGGATTTTAACTACTCAAGCCTTCATGAAAAAATTGACCCGCTGGCTTTTATGCATACAAAAGATATGCTGTCGTATCGTTTTCTTACTATTAAGCTCAACTCCTCTGATATACATAAAACAATTGACGACATAAAAGAAAAATGGGCAGCACTGTCTCCCGGCGCCCCTTTCGAATATTTTTTTATGGACGAAAAATTTCAGAAGCTGTATCAATCTGAATTGCAGTTAAAAAAAGCAACACAAACAGCAACCGTACTTAACCTCATCATTGTATTTATGGGTATTTTTGGCGTTGTGGCCTTTACGCTAGTTAAGAGAAATAAAGAGATAGCTGTACGAAAGGTTCTCGGCGCTTCAGTCAAAAATATAATAACGCTTTTTCTTAAAGATTACGCATGGCTCATATTAATTGCAAATATTATAGCATGGCCACTGGCGTATTATGCTACCAGTTACTGGCTGCAGAATTTCGCATATCGTATGCCACAGCGTATAGACACCTATTTGTTTGTAATGCTGTTTGTATTTGGCGGGGCGTTTACATTTATTATAATGCAATGTTTAAAAACCGCTCAGGCTAACCCGGTGAAGGCACTGCGGACGGAGTAGTCCCTCACCCCCGACCCCTCTCCACTCCGGGGAGAGGGGTGCCTAAATTCAGAGCATGCTGATGGAATGCGAGCGTGGGAGGCTGAGAATATTTGGAGAGTGTGGAAATATAAGCATATGAAAATGTGCAAATTGGGAAACGTTTGCCCGGATATATTTTGTAGATGGTGGGGAAGAACAAAAAGTTTGGGATTATTCTGCTGCACCGCTCCCTTTCCATTGCACGGAGAGGGAGAAGGAGGTGAGGATTTAACATTAATTAACCTACACTAAACCCCTTTAAACAGGCTTTTCATCTGCAAATTGTATTAGTTTCGCGGTTGATGAGAAAGTTATACTTACCATTATTTATAGGTATTGCCAGTTTGTTTGCCTGCTCTCAAAAAAAAGAAGAGAAGCCCGCAACAGCCCAACCCGCCCCACCCCGAAATCGCCCTGTACAAGCCGATGCATATGTTGTAAAAGCACGCCCTATCAGTGAAGATATACAGGTGGCAGGTTCCCTTGCACCTGCAGAAGGAACAGATATCCGCCCTGAAATTTCAGGACGCGTAGTTAGCATTAATTTTAGTGAAGGGAGCTTTGTAAAAAAGGGTACTTTGCTTGTTAAATTATTTGATGAAGACCTGCAGGCCCAGTTAAAAAAGCTGGAAGTACAATTGGCCATCAATGAAAAAACCGTTGAACGTTATAACGAGCTGTTGAAAATTCAGGGTATAAGCCAGCAGGAAGTAGACCTGAGCCAGTTGCAGGTAAACAATAATAAAGCTGATATACAACTGGTAAAGGTTAGCATTGGCAAAACTGAAATAAGAGCGCCTTATGATGGAAGAATAGGTTTAAGAAATGTAAGCCTGGGCGCCTATGTTTCACCTACTGATATTATTGCTACCATCCGCCAGGTAAATCAACTGAAACTGGAATTTACCGTTCCTGAAAAATACAGTAACCTTTTTAAGCCGGGCAAGCAAATATCCTTTAGCATTGATGGCACTGATAAAAAATTTTTATCTACCGTGCTTGCAACAGAATATTTTATTGACGCTAATACAAGAAGCCTTACAGTAAAAGGAATAGTTAAAGGCAATGATCCGGTGCTTGTGCCAGGTGCTTTCGCAAAGGTTGATCTTGATCTGGATAAAAATGACAATGCGATCATCATTCCTACCCAGGCGGTAATACCTCTTTCGCGCGGCAAGCAGGTAATAGTATATAAAGGAGGTGCGCCTAGTTTTGTGCAGGTAACCACCGGTATCAGAGATTCGGCTTATGTGCAGGTGCTCACTGGCGTTAGTTTAGGCGATACCGTGCTTATAAGCGGATTAATGGCAGTAAAACCAAATTCCCAGGTAGAACTTAGTAAAGTAAAATAATGAATATCTCAGAATTGAGTTTGAGAAGGCCGGTACTGGCTACCGTTTCAAGCATTCTTATTGTAGTGTTTGGAATAATAGGTTTTACATTCCTGGGGGTAAGAGATTATCCCGCCATTGACCCTCCCATTATTAACGTACGCACCAGTTATGCGGGCGCCAATGCAGATATTATTGAATCGCAGATTACTGAACCATTAGAGAAATCTATTAATGGCGTACCGGGTATTAAAAACCTTACTTCTTCAAGCAGCCAGGGAACAAGCAATATTACGGTAGAATTTGATTTAGGTATTGATCTTGAAACTGCCGCAAACGATGTTCGTGACAAAGCATCGCAGGCACAACGCAATCTACCTAAAGACCTTGATGCGCCCCCCGTGGTTACTAAAGCTGATGCCAGTTCCGATGCCATCATTTCCATGACGGTACAAAGCAATACCCGGAACCAGTTGCAGATAACGGAATATGCCACCAATGTTCTGCAGGAAAGATTACAAACCATATCGGGTGTAAGTGGTTTACAAATATGGGGCGAGAAAAAATACGCGATGCGTATATGGTTTGACCCATCCAAACTAAATTCATATGGGCTTACATTCAGCGATGTACAAACAGCGCTCAACAGGGAAAACATAGAATTGCCCTCCGGAAAAATCGCCGGTGACAATACAGAACTAACGGTTCGCACTTTTGGCAGGCTTACTACAGAAGAAGAGTTTAATAATATTATCATCAGGAGCACCGGCACCAGCATAGTACGTTTAAAAGATGTTGGCGAAGCGGTGCTCGGTCCCGAAAATGAAGAAACTGTATTAAAGCTGAATGGCGTGCCAATGATCGCCCTCGCGTTAATTCCGCAGCCGGGTTCAAACTACGTTGCCATTGCAGATGAATTTTATAAAAGATTTGAACAGTTAAAAAAAGAAATACCTGATGATATTAAGCTTGATATAGCGCTGGATCAAACCGTTTTTATTAAGCGGTCTATTACAGAGGTTGAAGAAACCTTGATCATTGCCGTTATACTGGTAGTTTTAATTATCTATTTCTTCTTTCGTGACTGGATCATTGCTATACGTCCATTAATAGACATTCCTGTTTCTCTGATAGCCGCGTTTTTCATAATGTACCTGTCCGGGTTCACTATAAATGTGCTCAGCCTGTTAGGTATTGTGCTTGCAACAGGGCTTGTGGTTGATGATGGTATTGTGGTAACAGAGAATATTTATAAAAAAATGGAGCAGGGCATGAACAAGTGGCAGGCCGCACTGGAAGGTTCCAAAGAAATATATTTCGCGGTTATTGCAACATCTATCACACTTGCCGTAATATTCTTACCCATTATTTTTTTACAGGGTTTTGTGGGCAGGCTTTTCCGCGAGTTTGGCATAGTGGTAGCAGGCGCAGTATTGGTTTCAGCTTTTGTATCGCTCACTATTACACCGGTGCTGAATGTAAAAATGACCAAAACCGTTCATAAGCATGGATGGTTTTACCGTAAAACAGAACCATTTTTCAGGGGAATGGAAAACGGCTACCACCGTTTGCTCTCAACTTTTATGAAATTTAAATGGCTGGCGCTTGTTGTTATTGCAATTTGCGGTGGTATAATCTGGGGCATAGGCAAAGATCTTAAATCTGAGCTTGCTCCGATGGAAGACAGAAACCAGTTCAGGCTGCAGGTTACTATGCCCGAAGGTTCTTCTTTTGAGTATACAGATCAATTTATAGATAAGCTCACCGGGTTTGTAATGGATTCTGTGCAGGGATTGAAGTCTGCTCTTACAGTAACAGCTCCGGGCTTTTCCGGTGCAGGTTCTGTAAATACAGGTTTTGTTCGTGTGATGCTGGTTGATCCCAATCAACGCACAAGATCGCAACAACAGATCGTTGATATGGTGAACAGAAACCTGCCCAAGTTTTCTGAAGGAAGGGCTTTTGCTATACAGGAGCAAACTATTTCGGTTAACCGCAGAGGAGGTCTGCCTGTGCAGTTTGTTATACAAAACAACAATTTTGACAAGCTCACGGAAATGTTGCCCAAATTTTTGGAAGAGGCTAGTAAAAACCCGGTTTTTCAGGGCGTGGATATTGATCTGAAATTTAATAAACCCGAACTATCGGTAACGGTTGACCGCATAAAAGCCAGTGCACTCGGCGTAAGTATTGATGCAGTTTCTGAGGCTTTGCAATTAGCATATAGTAACAGGAGGCTCGGCTATTTTACAAAAGATGGAAAGCAATACCAGGTAATCGGCCAGGTGCCGCGGGATGACAGAAATAATCCAACCGACCTTCGCAATATTTATGTGCGCAACAGCAGGAATGAAAGCATTTCTTTAGATAATCTTGTGAACGTTGAAGAAAGTACAACGCCTCCTACTATTTATCACTTTAACAGGTATAAGTCCGCAACTATTTCCGCAGGACTTGCAGAAGGCAGAACACTTGGAGAAGGTATTAAAGCCATGCAGGGCATTGCTGATAAAATGCTTGATGATACTTTCGCTACTTCCCTGTCAGGTTCCTCAAGAGATTTTGCCGAAAGTTCAGGCAATACGATGTTTGCTTTTGTACTTGCCTTGCTGCTAATATTTTTAGTGCTTGCCGCGCAATTTGAAAGCTTTATTGATCCTTTTATTATAATGTTTACCGTTCCGCTTGCTATAGCGGGCGCTGTATTATCACTATGGATCTTTAATTTAACACTTAATATATTTTCACAGATCGGGATGATCATGCTGATCGGCCTTGTAACCAAAAACGGTATCCTGATAGTGGAATTTGCCAATCAGAAACAGATTGCCGGATTATCAAAAGGGCAGGCGGTCGTAGAAGCAGCAGTAGCCAGGTTAAGGCCAATTTTAATGACAAGCCTTGCCATGGCGCTTGGAGCTTTACCAATTGCGATGTCTATAGGCGCAGCATCAACCAGCCGTATTCCATTGGGTATTGTAATTGTGGGTGGTATTATTTTTTCGCTGGTACTAACATTGTTTGTAATTCCGGCCATGTATAGTTTTCTTTCTGCAAGAAAACATGAAAGCCATATTGACGAATATTTTACGGAAGAAAAAAGAGCATGACCTTTATGAGTGGAAAAAGAATTTTCAGCTTTATTACAGTTTTTGTTTTTTGCACCGGTATTGCAAGATCGCAGCAGATGATCACACTGGAAGAAGCGATTGCGGCTGCCTTAAAAAACAATTATGATATTTTACTGGCAGAAAATGATTCTGCAGCTGCCGCTATCGACAAGAAATATATTTTCGGAGGCTTTTTGCCAACAGTGAACGGAACGCTCGGAAGAACACAAACCACATCTGCACAGAAACAGGAATTTGACGGAAGACCTGAAGTAGAAGGCAAAGGCATCAGGTCCAGAAATCTTAGTGCTGCAATTAATTTAAACCTTGTTCTATTTGACGGGTTAAAAATATTTGCCACCAGAGACAGAATCAATGAGCTATTCGCCCTCGGCCAGATCAACTTAAAAAACCAGGTAATAAACTCAACGGCTGCTGTTATTAACGCTTATTATATAATCGTTCGCCAAAAACAACAATTAAAGGCTATTGATGAGCAAATGTCTATTAACGAAGAAAGAGTAAAATTAGCCGACAGAAAATTATCAGTGGGCTTAGGTACCAAGCCCGAATTGTTGCAGGCAAAAGTTGACCTTAATGCTCAAAAAGCAACACGGCTGCAACAACAATCAATAATGGCGCAATCGAAAGAGCAGCTCAATCAATTAACAGGTATGCAATTACCTGAGCCGTTTGAAGTTTCGGACAGTATTCCCATAAAAGACGATATGACCATTGAAAACATCCAGAATAATATACAATCTACCAGCCCGGCCATTTTGCTGGCGCTTAAAAACGTTGACATCTCCAGGATAATGCTTAAAGAAGTAAAGGCTACACGCTGGCCTGTTATTTCTTTTGGATCTGCATACAATTTCACGCAAAACAATAATTACAATAATATAAACCCCTATGCTGCTATTTTCAGCAGCAACAAAGGTTTCAATTTTGGTTTTACGGCTTCTGTACCTGTACTTAATTATATGAATGTTAACCGTAACATCAAACAGGCACAACTGGATGTTGCCTACCAGGAAATCGCATTAAAACAACAAAAAAACACAGTTGATGTGCTGGTTAAAGCAGGCTTTTACAATTATCAATACCAGGTGAGTTTATTAAAGCTGGAAGAAGAAAACATTCAACTCGCAAAAGAAAATGTAACCATCGCACTCGAACGTTTTAAGCTCGGCGTATCTACCTTTCTTGAACTACGCGAAGCGCAAAAAAGTCTTGAAGATGCTTATGACCGCCTGATTGCCGCACGCTACAATACCAAGCTTTCCGAAACAGAGCTGTTACGGCTTAAAGGTGAATTGGTAAAATAAAAAAGATACGCCAAACACTTTCCATGAACTAATCAACAGCGGCCTGCTCATTTTCATAGAAAATCTCCTCTAAAAAAACTATATTTAAGAAAAACAGCGCTATGAAAAAATGGTTATTTATTTTTTTACCCGTTGCCCTGTTTTTCACAGTAATTATACAAAAAAGGTCTTTTAATAACCGCTATGCTGTTGCAACCGTTCAATCAAATATATCAGGCAGTATAAGTTGCGGACCTGCAAACTATAACGTGATACTCCCGGACGAAAATGGCAAATACATTACACTTCTTCCTGGTTGGGGAAACCATTCTTATACAATAACTACCAACAGCGACAGCGCCCAGGCATATTTTAACCAGGGGCTCACAATGTATTACAGCTATCATCCGCGTGAAGCTATGGCTTCCTTTAAAGAGGCAGCCAGATTTGACAGTAGTTGCGCTATGGCTTACTGGGGGCAGGCTTTAGCTAAAGGCCCACCTTATAATTTTGGTCACCTGTATACAATGGATAAAAATATTTTCAGTATTATTAATCTTATGAATAATTACGCTTCAACAGCCACAGAAAGGGAAAAAGACCTTATAGCCGCAATGAACAGGCGTTACGACAAATCTGATATGGATGATGCAGATAGAAAAGTACATAATACTGCCTATGCTGCTGCATTAAAACAATTGATCAACCGCTACAGCAGTGATAATGATATAAAAGCTTTATATACCGATGCAATGATGTTGATCCATCCATGGGATTTTTGGTACAACAACGGCGAACCTAAGCCCTGGACTATGGAACTAATTCAATATACCAGAAATATATTGAGCGAAGATCCGCATCATCCTGCCGCATTACATTATTTTATTCATCTTACAGAAGCTTCACATCAGCCCGGCGTGGCGCTGCAAAATGCTGATTCCTTAAAAAAGCTATTCCCTTCGGTTGCACATATGGTTCATATGGCAAGTCATGAATATGAACGAAGCGGATATTATATGGAGGGAGTAGATGTTAATCAAAAAGCAGACAGCAGTGTTGTACAATACAGTAATCTTACAAAAGGATTAATTCAATCTGTACACGTACCACATTATGATGCGGTAAGCGCTTATTGCGCGCTGAGTGGCGGAATGTATACAATAGCAATGGAAAAAGCTGTTGAATGCCGCAGCCATGTAAACCCTGATGCACGAAATACATATCAACAATACCTTTACATGTTCCCTTATTTTCCAATGATAAGATCGGGAAAATGGCAAAGCATCCTGGATGACGGTACGTACATTGCCAATGATTGGAACTACGCAAAAATTATCAGGGACTTTGCAAGAGGGATGGCTTATGCGAGATCAACAAATATTCCTGAAGCAGAAAAATGCCTTGAACAGCTAAAGCTTGAAAAACAAGACACAATACTTCGCATTCCATTCACGCCATATATGAGCAGCCCTTTTGAATGTGCCTCAATTGCTGAACATATTCTGGCAGCAACAATATTTTCTGAACAAAAAAATTACTCCGCAGCAATAAAAGAATTTACAAAGGCAATAAAAACCGAAGACCAACTATTGTATACAGAACCTAAAATATGGATGCTTCCGGCGAGGCAGTATCTTGGAGCATTGTTATTGCAAATACAGCAACCGGCTAAAGCAGAAAAAATTTACAGGGGCGATATCAGGCGCAATCCCGGCAATGGATGGTCACTGCTCGGGCTCTACCAATCTTTACAACAACAGCAAAAAACAACAGAACTCTTTTCTGCAAAACAGGGATACACTCAATCGTTTGCGCATGCTGATGCTGTTCCCGCAGCATCAGTATATTAATATAGCCTATGTGTTAATACTTCTTCTGTTTAATCTATACAGTTCAGATACAGGATGCATATTCCCGAATAAAATTTTATATTGCGTTTCACCTAAAAATAATTGTAAGCCATGAGCAATCAGAAGAGAAGAGCCTTTCTTAAGCTTTCGGGAATGGCAGTAACAGCCAGTGCCCTGCCATTTAACATTATCCAGGCAAAAACAGTTTCAAAAAATATAAATGCCGATACCCTTAAAGTAGGTTTAATTGGCTGTGGAGGCAGGGGATCCGGCGCTGCAAACCAGGCATTAAATGCCGACCCGAATGTTGTGCTTCATGCAATGGCTGACCTTTTCCAGGACAGGCTGCAAAAATCATTAACTAATCTTAAAGAATTACATGGCGATAAAGCTAATGTAAGCCCCGAGCATCAGTACATTGGTTTTGATGCCTATAAAAAAGTGCTGGATTCAGGTGTTGATGTGGTGATACTTGCCACTACCCCTGCGTTTCGTCCCTTGCATCTTGAAGCTGCTGTTGAAGCAGGCAAACATATTTTTTGCGAAAAGCCTGTAGCAGTTGATGCAGCGGGAATAAAAAGAGTACTGGAAGCTGCTAAAAAGGCCAAAGCAAAAAATGTGAGTATTGTTTCCGGTTTTTGCTGGCGCTTTCATGAGCCAAAAAGAGCCACTTTTGGAAAAATTAATGATGGAGCAATCGGCGATGTACTGACTGTATACAATACGTATAACACCGGAGATACATACCGCACATACCAGTTTGAAGCTCCCAGGTTAGATAATGCTGAGTGGCAGTTGCGTAACTGGCCGCTGTTCAACTGGCTGTCAGGAGATCATATAGTAGAACAAGCTGTACACAGTATAGATATGATGAGTTGGGCTTTTGGCAATCAGCTACCTATAAGTGCAGTAGGCACCGGGGGAAGGCAGGTAAGAGTAGGTGAAAAGAACGGTAATATCTTTGATCACTTTGCGATAACATACGAATTTGCCAATGGCGCCAAAGGCTTTCATATGTCGCGCCAGCAGGAAGGATGCGAGAGAAGTTATGCGGTAGAATCATGGGGAACAAAAGGAAGAGCCCTGGTTGATTGTGCGGCTAATATTCACCAGATCAACACGGGCAAAAAACAGTGGACATACAGTGGACAGAATAATGATATGTACCAGACAGAACACAACGAATTATTTGCGGCTATACGTAAGGGTAATACCATTAGCCAGGGAGAAGATGTGGCATTAAGCTCCATGATCGCTATAATGGGAAGAATGGTAGCTTATACCGGCAAAAAAATAACCTGGGATGAAGCAATGAACAGTAAAGAAATATTAGGGCCGTCTACTGACAGCTATACATTTGATCTTGCCATTCCTGTAACAGAAGTGGCCAAACCCGGCATCACGCCATTCAAATAACCTTATGCAAAGAAGAACATTTATCAAAAACAGCAGCCTTATTGCTGCAGGCGCCACTATTGGTTTTCCGGCAACAGCATTAGAGCAGAAAAATTCTTTCAAACCAAAAATTAAAAAAAGTTTGAAGATTGAAATGGTGAAGGGTGAAATGTCTGTTATGGATAAATTTAAAATGCTGAAAGAGTTGGGTTATGATGGTGTGGAATTCAGCTCACCCCATAATTATGATCATAAAGAAATTTTAGCCGCGAGAGATAAAACAGGATTACTGATACCGGGTGTGGTTAACTCCGAACACTGGAAATCACCCCTCTCCTCTCCGGATCCTGCCGTAAGAGACAAATGTTTTAATACCGTTATTCAGTCGTTGAACGATTGTAAAATGTATGGCGGCACAACGGTACTACTGGTTGCAGGTGTGGTGAACGATAAGATAAATTATGCGGATGCTTACAAACGCACACAGGAGCAGATCAGAAAGCTGATCCCTCATGCCGAGAAAACAGGTATTAAAATAGCGATAGAAAATGTGTGGAATAATTTTTTGATCAGCCCGCTTGAAGCGGCAAAATATGTTGACGAGATAAACCACCCGCTTGTTGGCTGGTATTTTGATATAGGTAATATTTTGAGATACGGCTGGCCGGAGCAGTGGATAGAAATATTGAACAAGCGCATCATGAAGCTTGATGTAAAAGAATATAGCCGGAAAAAGATGAACGAAGAAGGATTATGGAAAGGATTTGATGTGGAATTAATGGAAGGAGATAATAATTGGCCGGTGATTATTGATGCGCTGCAAAAAATTGGCTATAATGGCTGGGCTTCTGCCGAAGTACCTGGCGGCGACAGGGATAGATTAAAAGTGGTTATTGACAGGATGAATAAGATATTTGATTAGGGCTGATGGCTGTCAGCTTTCAGCTATGCGCTATCAGCAGTTTATGTAATTCAAAGGCTTTCCGCATCTGGTGTGGAAAGCCTTTTTATGTATACAAAAACAAGCTGCTTGGCAGCCTTTCTTTTAATTGCCGGTTTTGCTGTTGCAACTGAAGAACCGCTTAAAATTTCCTCATCGCTTAAAACAGTTACCGTTTACCGGAATGGAGCAGAAATGCTGCACAATGCCAGCGCTCAATTAACACAAGGTTCAACTGAACTGATCATTGAAGGCATCAGCAATACCATAGATATTAACAGCATACAGGTAAATTGCCCCGCAGCAGTTACGCTGATGGGCATTGAGTTTTCTAACAACTATATGGTAATGCCGGCAGAGAATCAAAAAATGCGACAATTGAAAGACTCAGCGGAACACGTGACTGATGAAATTGAAAAAATAAAAGTGCAGGTAACTACCATTAATGAGCTTCTTGACGTATTAAAAACCAATAAGGATATTAAAGGGGCTCAAACAGGATTGAGTGTAGCTGAATTAATGAAACTGATGGATTATTATAAAACCAAATCTAATGAATTACAGCAGGAACTGAAACAACAACAGGAAAAGCAAAAAAAATGGAATGCGCTGCTTGCCAAAATAAACAACCAGTTAATGGAAGAAGAAAAGAAGAATACCAAAAATGAAGGACGTATAAGTTTGCAACTATCCGTAGCTGTGAGTGGTAAGTATGATTTTGTTGTATCGTATATCACTCCTAATGCATACTGGACACCTTATTACGATATTCGGGTTGACGATATTAAAAGTCCGTTGAAAGTAGTATACAAATCGAAAATCAGCCAAACAACAGGTATTGACTGGAAAAAGGTAAAACTCTCACTTTCTACTTCAGTACCTAACCAGTGGGGTAATGCGCCGGTATTGAATACCTGGTTTCTTGCGTATATAAACCCGGTAACTGTTTTAGAGCAATCACTCGCAGGAAAAGCTGCGGGTGTACAGATCCGCGGTATAAATAGTATTAGCAATTTAGATGAAGTGGTAGTGGTTGGTTATAGCACAAACAGCAACACAGACAGAACAATAGAAGAAAAAGCGCCCATATATATTGTAAACGGCGCGGAAATGACAAAGCAGGAATTTTCAAAAATCAATAAAATAGCCATTAAAAAAATGGATGTTTTAAAGGCCGATGCCGCAACTGCCCTATATGGATCAAGAGCTTCCGGCGGAGCTATTGTAGTTGCCTTAAAAGAAGGGTTGGGAGATTATGTAACTGTAAGCGATAATGAACTAAATGTAACTTTTGATATAGATATTCCTTTTGATGTGCCTACTAACGGTAAGGCGCAAACGGCTGTACTGAAAGAATATGCTGTTAATGCCGGTTATAAGTTTTACGCTGTTCCAAGGCTTGATAAAGATGCATACCTGCTGGCAGATGTTGCAGAGTGGGAAAAGTTAAATCTTGTACCTGGCGATACCAATATTATTTTTGAAGGTACTTACGTAGGCAAGTCGTTTGTTGACCCCAATTCTACACTTGACACACTGAACCTCACACTCGGCAGAGATAAAAGGGTTGTAGTAAAAAAAGAAAAACTGGCAGACTACAGCAGTGTAAAATTTTTAGGCAACAATAAACTTCAAAAGTTTACTTATGAAATTGCCGTTAAAAACAACAAGAAAGATACGGTGGAGATCACCCTGAAAGATCAATATCCCTTATCTACCAATAAAGATATAGAAGCGGCACTAACAGAAGATGGCGGCGCTTCAGTAAACAAAGAAACCGGTGTTTTAAGCTGGCAACTTAAACTTGCGCCCGGCGAAACGAGGAAGATACGGTTTGGATATAGCGTAAAGTATGCAAAAGACAGGCAGGTTAATCTGAATTGAGCGTAATTGGGTGTATTTCAGATTTTCGCATATAGGTACTACTGCTACAGCAGACCCCTCGTACCTGCCAATGACACTTAAGCTACAGCCTGTTTTTCAACAAGTTCGAAGTTGTGCTTTTTGGCAAGTTTAAATAAGGAAGCTTTTTCCCTTTGTTTAATTTGTTCTTCATATTTTTTCGTTCCCTGTTCTACATACTCTATTCCTTTGGTAAGAGCATTGTAATATGCAATGGCTAATTTCCTGGCACCTGCTTTAATAGCGATAGCTGAGTCTTTCTTTGCTCTTAGCTTACGCATAAAACTTCCGATAGCTATATGCTTACTATTGAGTAATGCCTGGGCCACCTCTTTAAATATCTGACCCGCTTTATTACATTTTGTTCCTTTTACCCGTTTTTTGACCCTGCCACTTTGATGATGTTTGGGCGATAAACTGCACCAACTTACAAAATGGTCTTCACTTGGAAAACGGCTCATGTCTGTTCCGGTTTCTCCCATAAGCCTCAAAAGGGTATAATCGTTTATCCCTGAAATACTACTCATGCTTACGCCGTATAGCTGAATAAGCATTCCGTGCAGTCCTTCTATTTGGGGTGCGTGATGACGGATGGGTTTGGGGCTGCCCTTTAATTCTGCCGCTTGTTTTTCTTTGGTCATCTTTTGCAACAGCTCTTCTATACGCTTATCTATTACTGTTACCTGCTGCTGGTGTATCTCCCACATATGCAGATTTTGTTCCAGCATAAATAAATAGGTATCATTATAGTTACCTTCCAGGGCCTTTAACACCAACACTGCTTTCTTTTCCCTGATCCGTTTATCACACAGGCTTAACAAATATTGACCATCCCGATGACCCTTGATAATAGCTTTTATTATTTTTATTCCACTGGCTCCATGTATTTGGCTGATCACTTCTTTGAGCTTAATATTCATCAACTCAAGGCATTTCTGCATCTTATTTACATATGTGCTGCCCATCTCAATAATATCCAATCGCTCTCTTACCAACTGCCGCACTTCCATATAATTGATCTCAGGAATAAAACTCTGCCGAAGGATATTTGCACTAAAGAGTTTTTGTATCCACTGGCAATCTTTCACATCTGTTTTTCTTCCTTTAACCTGCCTGGTCTCTTTGGGGTTTACCAGGCATACCCGAAAACCACAACTTTCAAGCATAGCGTATAGGGCTACCCAATAAACTCCGGTAGCTTCCATTGCCACATCGGTAATTCCCTTTTGATGCAGGTACTCTATACATTGGTAATAGCCGGAAGTAAACGTATCAAAGCTTTCTACCTCTCTGCCATCTACCGATACAAAGATCTTTTCAGCCCCTATATCAATGCCCGCTGCATGTTCATAAACCGTTTCAAATACTGTAACCTTTTCCATAATTTTACTTATTACTGTTTATTTAATAAGGTAATTTATGGCTCAAAGAAAGCTGGTATTAAAGGGCATCCTGCCATACGGGAATACTTCTTTCAACTAAAAAGAAGTATCACCAAAAAGTGCTATGCTTTTCCTTGAAGCAAAACTCGAGGTCAGGTAAAAATCACTAACTGAAGGAACTGCTACGCTGCCATAAATTACCTCTTTTGAAATTAGCGATTTTAGCAATGCTAAGCCACTCCTCACAATGTCATTTTCAAAGCGCTTTTGTTCCACTAATGGTTTACTCGGGGTGACAGGCTACGGTGCAATGTCGAACTATGTTACTATTGCCAGGCATTTGTATCAATGCTGAACAACGCACCGCTGCTGTCATACCGAGGCATCTGTTCTATATTATCATTCGCGAAAATTATATATACACCTATTTTAATGATTTCATTTTCAATGTGGGTTATACTGCTTTTGTTGCGCCGCGGAGCAGGATGAATTTGAAATACACCCACGTAATTACCCGGAGTTGAGCGACCGCAAATATTTAATACATTCGCAATGTGACGGACAAAAATCTTTACATTATTGCGGGTTGTAATGGCGCGGGAAAAACTACCGCTTCTTTTACCATCTTACCTGAAATACTTGAATGCAGGGAGTTTGTTAACTGACGAAATTGCAAAAGGCTTGTCGCCATTTCAACCCGAAAAAGTAGCTTTTGAAGCAGGAAGAATTATGTTGCACAGAATTGATGAATTACTAAAGAGTGATGAAAGCTTTGCTTTTGAAACAACATTAGCCACAAGAAGTTACAAGTATAGAATTGTTGAGGCTAGACAAAAAGGTTATACCGTAACGTTACTTTTTTTCTGGCTACAAAATATTGATTTGGCAAAAGAACGGGTAAAAACAAGGGTTGCAGAAGGCGGACATAATATAGAACCTGATGTAATTGAACGGAGATATGTAAAGGGTGTCAGAAATTTGTTCGACATTTATTTGCCAATAGTTGATGGAGCAATGATCTTTGATAATTCCCAGGGGAAATATGAACTGATAGGAAGAAAAAAAATTAATGAGCCTCTTACGATAGTAAACGAATTTACGTTTAGTAAAATAAAAAAATATTATGATCACATCTGATAAACAAAATGAGTTATTCAATAAAATTCTACTGGGTCTCGATAAAGCTTACGAAAAACTCATTGAGTTCAAAAAGCAAAAGAACTCTGTGCTGGTGATAATGAAAGAAGGCAAAATAGTAAAATTGAAACCGTAGTAAAAGAAACAAGTGGGCTTTCATTAATGAAAAAACAAATACCCCACGAATATCGCGGTAATAATCCCTACTAAATCCGCTAACAACATTGCCGGAATAGCGTAACGGGTATTCTTAACCGAAACAGCGCCAAAATAAACAGCGATAACATAAAAAGTAGTATCACTTGTTCCCTGGAAAATACATGACAATCTTCCGATAAAAGAATCAGTTCCATAAGTTTCCATGGCTGTTACCATCATACCTCTTGCACCGGCGCCACTTAAAGGTTTCATTAAAGCGGTAGGCAGGGCTTCAACAAAATCGGTATTCATACCCGTTAACCCAAAAAGATATCTCAATCCATCTATAAGATATGTAAACACGCCTGAATTACGCAAAACGCTTATCGCAATCAACATAGCGATTAAATAAGGTATTATGCGTATAGCCACTTCAAAACCACCTTTTGCGCCATCAACAAACGCTTCAAACATATTTATTTTTTTGCGTAAGCCCCCAAGTAAGAATAAAAGGAAGATCAGCAAGATCAACCCGCTGCTTAAAGTATTGGAGAATAATTTCAACGTTTCCTTATCAAGCGTGGTAAGGTACCAAACCAGCAAACCAATCAGCGCAGACAAGCCAAGTATCCAGCCCAGCAACACCGGCTGCAACAAATTTATTTTTTGTTTGAACGACATGATGGTCAATGCAGCCAGTGTTGCTACAAAGGTTACGATCATGCAGGGCACAAAAATATCTGTTGGGTTAGCCGCAGGAATTTTCATGGAAGCTCTCATGGCAATAATGCTTACCGGTATTATGGTGAGCCCGCTGGCATGCAAAGCCATAAACATGATTTGCGCATTACTGGCAGTATCTTTATTTGGATTAAGCTCCTGCAGGCTCTGCATCGCTTTTATACCAAAAGGAGTGGCGGCATTATCCAATCCTAAAAGATTGGCGGAAAAGTTCATCATCATCTGCCCGGTTGCCGGATGGTTTTTAGGTATATCGGGAAATAACTTTGAAAAGAAAGGGCTTACAATTCTTGATAAAAAACGAATAGCGCCTGCCTTCTCCCCTATGCTCATAAAACCCAGGAATAAAGCCATTACCCCTACCAGCTTAAGTGAAATATCGAAGCCGTCATTGGCGGCTTTGAAAATACCTTCTACCAAAGCCGGTAATATCTGCTGATCACCTAAAAATGCCCATTTCACAAAGGCAACGGCGAACGCCAGCAGAAAAAATGCCAGCCATATATAAGTCAATGTCATAGTTGAAGTTAATTGCTAAAAGGTAAACGCACAAAATGTTTCCGCATTGTTTTTTAAATCTCTTGTGTAATGTTACCTTTGCCGCCTCAAAAATTACCCTTAAAGGAATTATTATGGCATTACAAGCAGGTATTGTGGGGTTGCCCAATGTAGGAAAATCAACTTTATTTAACGCGCTCAGCAGCGCCAAAGCACAGGCTGCCAATTTTCCGTTTTGTACTATAGAACCCAATGTGGGTGTTATAACCGTGCCCGACGACAGGCTGATTGAACTTGAAAAGCTGGTTAAACCGAATAAAGTAGTGCCTACAACAGTAGAGATTGTAGATATAGCCGGACTTGTAAAAGGAGCCAGCAAAGGTGAGGGATTGGGTAACCAGTTTTTGGGAAATATCCGCGCCACAGATGCCATCATTCACGTACTACGCTGCTTTGACGATGATAACGTAATTCATGTTGATGGTAATGTAAACCCTGTTAGAGATAAAGAAATTATTGATACGGAGCTGCAGTTGAAAGATCTTGACAGCGTGGAGAAAAAGATCAGTAAATCAGAAAAATCTACCCGCACCAGCGGAGATAAAGAGCAGATTAGAGGTCTGGAGATATTGCAGGAGCTGAAGAAACATTTAGAACAGGGAAAAAACGCCAGATCGTTTGCAGTGAGCAAAGAAGACAAGGAAAAGTTTTTTGCTGATCTTTTCCTGCTTACCATAAAACCGGTTATTTATGTATGTAATGTGGATGAAAAAAGTGTAGTATCCGGTAATAAGCATACGGAAGCCGTAAAAGAGCTGGTAAAAGATGAAGACGCAGAAATATTACTGATAAGCGCTGCTATTGAAAGTGAAATAGCCGTAATGGAGAGTTATGAAGACAGGCAGATGTTCCTGGAAGATATGGGACTAAAGGAAAGCGGTGTGGCAAGGCTTATCCAATCTACTTATCGCCTGCTGCATTTATATACCTATTTTACCGCCGGCGTTCAGGAAGTACGCGCCTGGACGATTACCAAAGGCATGCTTGCGCCCCAGGCTGCCGGTGTAATACATAGTGATTTTGAAAAAGGTTTTATCCGCGCCGAAGTTATAAAGTACGCTGATTTTATTCATTACAAATCAGAAGCCGCCTGTCGCGATGCAGGAAAACTCGCTGTACAGGGAAAAGATTATGTGGTGGAAGATGGAGATATTATGCATTTCAGGTTTAATGTGTAAATATTCTTACAAAATTTCTATCTTTTTCTTCCGTATTTCATAACCTCTTTGGAATTGAATCGCTTTTTTTTAAAAAAATATCTTTCATTCTTAAAGCAGGCTTTTCAATATAGTTCCACGACATCCAGCAAAATGGAATCAGAATTATTATTGTTAAAAACATTAAACACACCGGAGAAATATTATCCCTGCCAGATACATAAATTATTGCCTGCTGAATTGGATAAGCATAAATATATATTGAATACGAATAATCATTTTCAGAAAAAAACAAGCTCTTAAAAGAAGGTATACGAAAGCCCACCAGCAAGCAACCATAACAAATAATGAGTAGCTCGCTAAGCCTACCCAAAATAGCTAACTTCCCGGGAAAAAAATAAAATATAACAAAACAAAAAAAAATCAGAAAATTCAGTTTGATTTTATTTTTCAGGAAATAGACAAGAGACCCGGTGAAAAAATATAGTCCCCAATATATATATATACCTAACCATTTTGGGACAGATAAATACTTTTGAACGCCAACAAAAAAAAGAAAAACAATCAAAATTATAACCAAGGATATAAGAATATCACGTTTAAAGCCGGCAATAAAATATACTAATACGAGCATCAAATATAACCTGAACTCTATCGGTAAACTCCACAAAGAGCCATTAACTCCTTCGCCATTAAATACTCCGGGCAAATAAAATCTCAATTTTATCAGAGATATTCCTCCAACAAAATATTGCCAGGTTTGAGAAGATGCAAAGTATACTGACAAAGGAAACGTGGTAAATAAAGTACCCAATACAAATACTGTCAGAATAATTAATATTATTAAAGCCGGGTAAATTCTTAATATCCTTTTCCATAAAAAATGTACTATATTTTTAGAAGTCACCAAACTTTGCGTTACCAGGAATCCACTTATAAAAAAAAAGACTATTAATCCAATACGGCTAAAAGAAAAAAAATTATTTGATAAAATTGATAAAGGTTCCTCACCGGATTTACCTAACAGATCATATGAATGACTTATTAATACAAAGAGCGCTGCAATATGCCGGATTAAGCTAAAGTTATTAGACTTATTTAGTATAAATTTTGAATATGAATGCATATACTGTATTAATAAGCAGAGTTTTTATACAGAACAAATCTTATCGGCCATTTGCCAAATATACCAACGGGTTTAAATGTGGTCTTAAGTATTCTCAATTGATCATCTGAATATTGATTGGCAACATTTGAATACAGAACATATGGAGCTTTTTCAGGTGGAAGATCGGAAAATTTGTTCATATCGTTTTTCAAGTCAATATATTTGTCTTCCATATCATACGGAAAAGCAGCACTAATACTACTCAAAGGAATTTGATGTTCTTTAATAAATAACAAGGCTTTATGTCTAAGGGAATAATAGGGCAAATGACCTAATGTAGCATCCCATCCTTTTGCAATTGCGTCAGGGTAGATCCATAAATTACCTGACAGAAGTACAATTATTGCCAACGATGAAAATTTCTTTGTTAGAATTAAAGGAAGGTTTTGATTACAATAAGAGAAGAAAACTAAAGAAAATATTCCTATAAAAGATAAAAGATATCTATGCATTAGTAAATGAGTATAAAAAAATTGAGGCATTATAGTTATAATGAAGATTAGCATTGAGAGTATTAAAAGTTCAGCAGTTTCTTTTTTGAGTAAAAAAGTTTTTTTAGTCTTAACAACGGCAATGCCCAATAATACCCATAATGAAAGCATCCCCATATCAATCATTCTATATGCAAAAACAACAATATTTCTGAAAAATCCCTTGATGTCTACTTGCTCAAAAGATGGTGCCCAGGGTGAATTAGGGTGATGTCCAACCCAACCTGTATTAACATAATGCAACAAAAGAAAAGTTGCTGCAACCATAAATCCCGGGAAAAAAAGTAACCCCCAGCGAATAATATCTTTTAAAGAACCACGATTTGAAATCAAAATAAACAAACACAGTATTGTTGCAGTTATCATGCCCCTCATACTAACGGCACATAGGATAATGCTTCCAAGAATAACTAATACATATTTCTTCTTCAAAATTGAATTAAGCGTTAAATAAAAAAAGCTCAATAATACTATATCCGGACTTACTAATGTAGACTGAGCTAAAACTATTGGATTAAAAAGAATTATTGCTGAAGGATATAAATACTCCTTTGCAAAATAATGTTTAGAGATAATTATTACTTCACAGATTAACAGTAAAATAAACGGCAGCATCATTAGGTGGCTTACCAGCAAACTCACACCAAATAAATGCCATAATAAAGCAAGCAACATAGCAAAAAAGGGAGGATGACCACTATCAAAGGATGAAGGAATAAAAAAGTATTTAAAATTATTATCGTAAAACCACCAGGCTTGTCTTGAAGCCAAATGTGTAGTATCCCAAAAAAATCCATTTTTGCAGGTTAGTATAAATAAGACCAAGTAAATTATAAAAAATAATATTACAGTTTTTGATCTAAGCAGATTTTTATACATAGTATATACAAATATATTTTATAACTTTTTAAAATTTAAATTCCTGTAATTTCACACATTAACCGGATATGATCGAAAGAAAAAAAATAGTTGTTGTATTACCCGCATATAATGCTTATAAAACTTTATCAAAAACCATACATGATATCCCCTCCGACATTGTTGATGATATTATTTTGGTAGATGATGGTAGTATAGATAACACAAGTAATTTAGCAATGCAGTTAGGCATCAAACATGTTATAAAACATTCCAAAAATTTGGGTTATGGGGCTAATCAAAAAACTTGCTACAACAAAGCTCTATCCATTAATGCAGATATTATAGTAATGCTTCATCCCGACTATCAATATGATCCCAAGCTTATTTATCCTATGGCACAAATAATTGCGAAAGGGCTATATCCTGTTGTAATGGGATCGAGAATTTTAGGGAAAAATGCAGTCAAAAACGGAATGCCGGTATATAAATTTTTTTTTAACAGGGTCCTTACTTTTATACAAAACTTACTATTAAATCAAAAGCTGTCAGAATATCATACCGGTTATCGTGCTTATTCAAAAGATGTTTTACTAAGTATTAATTATAATGCCAATAATAATGATTTTATATTTGATAACCAGATAATTACACAAATATTGTATAATGGATTCACAATAGGCGAAATATCTTGCCCTGCCCGCTATTTTCCTGAAGCATCTTCAATAAATTTTAAACGCAGTATAAAATATGGCTTGGGAGTATTATACAATACTTTGATCTACATGTTAAATAAATATGGATTACTATCCTCTCCTCTATTCAAAAAAACAAGTAATTAGCAGTTTTATCGCATCAAATACATTTTCCCATACCCTTTATTAAAATACTGATCAGTATTATCACCTTCAGTTTTATACTTATCAAGTGATTTGCCATTTAAATTTGTTATTACCCGGTATAAATAAATACCGTTCGCCAATTTTTGTCCAAATTGATCTGTACCGTCCCATTTAAAGTCAGTTATATTTCTACCTATTCTAATAGTACCTAACTCCTGCTTTGTAATTTCCCTCACTATTTTCCCAGTAATAGTAAGTATCTGTATACGCAAATTTTGAGGTACTGCGCTGCCTGTCAACGTAAAAACAAAAGCTGTAGACGTTGTGAATGGGTTCGGATAATTAAACATATTTGATATCATCGGCTTATTGATGATCTTAAAAGCAACGGTATACTGAGATGCTCCGGCGGTATTACCGCTTTTATCTCTGCCAGATACAATAAGCTGGTAGTCTCCGTCTTCAAAAAAGTTGGGATTAAAATCAATTGTGGCAGTATTATCTGAACTTCCCTGACCAATAACAGCCGGGGTAAAACGAAGTGTATCAGAGTTAAAATTAAAGGTTTTTAGCATCCCGCCGGGATATTTCACCTGCACTTTAATTAAAGAAGTATCATCCAATGCTATAAACCGGTTTTCATCTTTTAACTTTATTAAGATGTGCGGTTTAGAAGAAATAATATCATTATTAAGAATATGTATCCCATCTATTGTTACATCCAGCAATGGATTTATTTCATCAGTTCTAACATAAAAATTCTGCAAAAGGAAATTATTAAAATGATATTGTTCCGGCTGATCATCATCTGTATTAAAATCAATATATAATGTATTAAGACCAGGGTAATTCTCTGTGCTTATTTCATAATAAACAGATAGTGTATCTCCGGAAACTAAAGGTTTTCCTTTTGGCAGGTAGATAATATGCGGTACATTATTTTTATCAGTGATAGTGACTTTAATTTTTAAACTATCGAAGTTGAGATCACTAATATTTTTAAATGCAACAGCAAATTTCAATTTTTGTCCTAACTCTACCGTATCAGCCATTTGCAACAACACGTTGGGCGCCAACGATCCTTCAGGAGGAAGCTCGCCATTCAGTCTCCAAAATTTTAATTGATATGGTGTTGCATATACGCTATCTTTTGTAAGCAATTTTAATTTTAAAAAAGGATACTGCTTACTATCAATAAAACTCAATGAAGTATCTTTTGCAGCATATATTGTTGTGATCAATTTTTCTTCGTTAGCATAGTCTTTCCCGTAAACCTGCAATGTATTTACATCAGCAGCTGAATTATCAATGTTATTACCGTCCCAATGCAATTCGTTCCATTTTAATGAAGGTCCAAACCATGGCGACTCAATACTACCGTTTTCTAAATGCTCAGTAAGCGAGAAATTTTCAACAATATAATCAGATGGAGTTGTGCCTACATTTTGATATATCGGATCGGTATTTCCTTTTTCGAAGAAAAATAAGAATGGAATGTTTTTGGTGAAGCTATCGATCTGTGTTAATCCTAATTGCTTTATTTTGTGATATAAAGAGTTATTTGAGCCAAGATGAGCGGTATCGGCTTTCCAATCGTCAATAAATGAACTATTCGCAGCTATCCATGTATCCTGGCCAACTCCAACCCAATACATTATTACTTTACTTCCATCCGGTATCAAATCAAGAAATTGCATCGCCTTTCTTCTCTGTGATGAATCGCCAAACAAATAACTAAAACTATAAGGCGGTAAGTGACATATAGGCCTACTTCCATACCTGCCTTCAGTAGCTGACACATTATAATTCTTCCAGGGCTTTGAAGTATATGGATCGAATACAATAATTTGCAGTGTATTGAATTCGCATGTCCAGCTTGAGATAACTTCTTCATTTCTGCTTATATTAATTGCACCATCTACGTAAAAGGGATAAACTCCCACTTTAGCTCTAATGGTAACAGCCCTTTCATTAAAATGAAATTTCCTGTCATCCTTCAACTGTATAGAATCATAAGTATTATTGCCATGTTGAAAATAATGAGATTGATTATAGCCGGGCGTAAGTTGAGTATTATAAAGAAATGAGGAATTATTCCAAACACCGCTACCGCCAGAACTGCTTGTACGCCAATAATAAACGCTACCATTTGCATAATTGATATTAGGTTTAAAATCTATAATGCCTCCAACTCCGTTCTTAGTAATAGTTTGCTTTAAAGGAGAATTGAATAATTCTGTAGTATCAATCTCCATTATATAGCTATTTATTGATCTTGATAACTGGGTAGCATATGCATAAAATGTAATATCCGGTTTGTTAACAATCGCATAGATATATGGTGAAACAGGTTTTAACTCATCTTCCAGAATAAATACTGATTTTATTAATGTATTATTTGTTTCAGATACTTCCTGAATCTGATTATCGCTATCCAAAGTAATGATAAATTTATTTTCTCCTTTTGAAACAGTGGGGTTTGTGGGAATGGTCAAACTAAGGCTATCTATAAACTTGTTACCAGTAACTTTTTGCTTGAAAATGACATTTGTGGTACCATTTGGAAGTTGCCGCTTAACTTCTAATGTAAATGAATCTGATACAGCTCGTCCAATATTCAGATATTTAATTTTTAGTGTGAAGTTGTTTTCAATAGCCGAAACCGTAGACGGAGCAGAAACATTTTTATCATCCACAGTATAATCGGGCAAATGCTGAGTATAAAATTTCACAGCCGGATCTCCATTTAACGTAACTTCTTCCGCATGTAATCTTGCCAGGTAATCCCCGGGCGCAGCATTCAATAAATACCGGAATGACTCTTCAAGCGTTTCACCCAAAGAGGCTCCGTATTTTTTTCCCGACATTGCTTTATACAATCCATTTAAATAAATATTCAAATAGTTCACAATTCCAAAATGGGTACTGGCAATAAATCCTATTGCGCCTCTTTCATTAGCAAGTAAATATTTTTCAGATAATGTGATTATTGTTGATAGCCGCCCAGTCTCAAAATTGAAAATATCCCCGGCCAGGCAGCCATTAACAAGGAACAATGGATATTTTCCCTGGTTTTGATATGCGTATGGATCATCAATATTGAATTCAGTGGTAGTAGATGATGAATGCCCGAAATAATTAACAATACCAATACCCTCTGCAAAGAGCTTTTCTAATTGTTCTGACGTTAACTGGGTAGCTACTGCCGATGTTTTACTAAAGCTTTCAACATTAGCGCCATATAATGTATCCTCAATGATTTGCTTTAAACCATTCATATAGCCGCCAATCTCTTTACTCAATTCAGCGCTTCCTCCCCCAATAGCATGTACAATATTTTTCATCCATGCCCGCCCATCTACTGTTTGAGGAGCATTTACTACCACAGCTTCATATTCTTTTATCTTATTCAGGTAGATTTCTACCTCATTGGCACTCACAGCAGATAGTCTTCCTATAGGTATCAAACCAAGCGTTTCATAATCATTTGACGCATATAAATTATCAGATGCCGGATAACCATATGGTGGAACAAGATTCAACTTATCAAGCAACGCATTGCTTTCGTTACTTTTTGCCTGTACATACGAAACGCCTTTCCCTATCAAAAAAACATACCTGGGCGCATTACTGAAAGTTGTTCTTGCATATTTGAGAAACTTTTTAATGGCAAAAGGATGTCGTTTAATGCCATAGGCAAACTGGTCTGTAAGCTGGTCAATATCGTATATTTTAGCTGAGTACCCTCCACCGGCGGAAGAGCTCCTGTATTGGCGGTATGCCTCCACCGCGTTACCATTTGCTCCTGTATAAAGTAAAGCATTGCTGATAATAAGGTAATC
This sequence comes from Agriterribacter sp., assembly GCA_047601125.1. GTDB lineage: Bacteria > Bacteroidota > Bacteroidia > Chitinophagales > Chitinophagaceae > Agriterribacter. The sequence goes on from JASGJY010000001.1 coordinate 1,590,771, forward strand.
GCCCTGGTTAGCCGCTTGTGCATAATTTACAAAATTTCTTGCCTTCAGGCCGGTAACCATAACTATATTACTGCCCGCCTGGCTAACCAATACCAACTTTCTTTTTTGATTTGATGGTAAAAGCGCGAACTTAACTATACCAGGTTCATCAATTGCTCCTGTATATCTTTTGTAATTGGTTAAATCGTATAGTATTGGCGCAGCAGCTCCGTAATTAAAGTTTATTCGCAAATAGTTTCCACTTGCATTTGCAGAAAGCTCAAAAGGGAAATTTGTATTATCGCCAAAATTGAATTGACGCGGGTAAGTTATTTCATACTTTCCAATCACCATCCTGTCGTTAGGATTTACGGAAGTATTTGAAATTTCTACATTAGCTGAGCCACTGCTTAGCGAGCTGGCAGGAAATGTAGCTTGTTGCCGCTGATCGTAAAACGCATCCATAGCTACATTAACCAATGTAGTGCCATTTACTTTGGCAACTATGTTACGGTTATTGGCGGCATTACCCACTGCTGTTACAGTAAAAGTAGCATTGGGCCCGCTGATATAAGGATATAAATTAGCCATTGTTTCCGCCAGTGGTGCACCAGGGTAAATATCATTGCTGGTATAACCTTCTCCCCTGTCGTAAACAGAAGAATATACATACTCTGTAACAATCTGCGCCCATCCTGAATTTATTTTATCCTTAAAATACCTGCCCTCGGTATGCATAAAATACTGCTCGGCGGGCAATACATTAGCTGCAACATTGTTTACTTCACTGGTCAACCTTAAATTATTGCCTGCAGGGTTTACGGTAAGAAAATAAGAGGCAGTATCTGTTTCAAGGCTCCATTTATCACACAACTGAAAATTAATATTAGGATATAAACCTGCATCAGCTTTACCATCATTCATTTCTCCCCAAAACTCTATATAATCTGAACTTCCTAAAATACCTGAAGCTACAGAAGTATATACCGGTACCTGCATACCGTTTCTCCATAATTGAAATTGCTCCGCAGGCGTATTTGCTAATCCTATAGATTGCAGCACCGGCTGCGAAATACGGGTAAGCGCATTTTTGCCAACCGGGAATTTATAATAGGTTTTATTATAATCAATCCACTCATTGTTATACTGCGCCCTGGCTATATAACAGGTAAGTATGCATATAATGAGTAATAACTTTTTCATGGGTCTATTTTTTTCCGGTTTTCTTTTTGTCTGATTTCACTAAATCAACACGTATGGAAAATATATGAGTGTACAGTGGATTTGACTGGTTGGCAAGATTTGTAAACGCGTAATCAATGGCAAGATGTTTTAATTTAAAACCTGCACCCAGGCTTGGCTGGTATATCCATACCTTTTTTTGATTGAGCGTATCGCCATCGTATAATGCTTTTTGAAAATTGTAAATGCCCCCACGAACAAAAATTAAATTTTTGTACCCCAGCTCCACACCTGCTCTTGGATCTACACTTACCGGGTCAGCACTTATTACCACATTGCGCTTACCATCAAAGGTGAGATCAAAATTTGCTTCCGCTAAAAGATTGAAATTTTTAGAAAGCTTAAAATCATATGCACCACCTAAAACCAGCCTGGGCGCAGTAAGCTCTGTTGATTTTACCGGAATTTCATTGTTTGTCAGGTACAATACTTCTTTTTCCTCATCTGTAAAAGTAAAACTCCACGCATTAAAAGTTGTGGTGATATCTTTAGCAGCGATGCCCAGCTTCCATCTCTTATCCTGTATTTGTACACCGGCATCCAATCCAAAACCCCAGGCTTTGGCAAAAGTTCCAACATTGCGGTATATTACTTTTGCATTTGCACCGAAACTGATAAGCCTGCTGCCTTTTTGTTTTAGCGTTTGTGCATAAGAAAACAGGAATGCATAATCAGCGGATGAAAATGAACGGATATTATTGTAATTGATAGAACCATCAGGCTCTACTAAATAAAGGGTATTGGGAATATCGTCTACCCCAAACCTTAATAATGAAAGCGCAATGGTGCGTTTTTTATCACTCAGTGGTATTGCAATGCTGCCATAATCATATTTGCCTATGCCTGAAAAATATTCAGCATGCATAAAATTTACAACAGGATGATCTTTAATATTAGTGAGACCCGCCGGGTTCCAGTAACCGGCATTACCATCGCTGGTTGAAGCAACCTGGGCGCCACCCATTCCCAAGCCTCTTGCACCTGCTCCTATATTTAAAAATTCGTTGGAATATTTCCTGAACTGGGCATTAGCATTATCTGCAATTGCCAACAGGCAAATGATAGCTATACTCAACAAAAAATGTTTCATCAAATCAATTTTCCTGTAAGCAATATTTTGCCTGCCCCTAACAGTCGTCTGATCGACAATCTTTTACAAATATACTTAGGTATTTTTTTAGCAGAACATTAAAATTCAAGACTTTAGAACGTTGACCCCCTTAAAATATTGCCTTTTTAAACACCCTTGGCAAACTAACCTTACTTTTGCGCAAAATTGATAAAATGACGCTGATAGAAGAGTTAAAATGGCGTGGTATGCTGCAGGATATTATGCCGGGCACAGAAGAACAGTTAAAAAAGGAAATAACCACGGGATACATTGGTTTTGACCCTACTGCCGACAGCCTGCATATAGGAAGCCTTGTGCCGATCTTATTACTTGTTCATTTACAAAAAAACGGGCACAAACCCATTGCGCTTATTGGTGGCGCTACCGGCATGATTGGCGACCCAAGTGGAAAAAGTGAAGAAAGAAATCTTTTAAGTGAAGAGCAACTAAAGATAAATGTAGCCGGCATAAGAAAACAACTGGAAAAACATCTTGATTTTGATACTTTAAAGGCTAATGGCGCTGAACTGGTGAATAATTACGATTGGTTCAGCAAAATAGGGTTTATTGAATTTTTGCGTGATACCGGTAAACACATTACCGTTAATTATATGATGGCAAAGGATAGTGTAAAGAAACGTATTGAAGGCGACACAGGCATCAGCTATACAGAGTTTGCTTACCAGTTGATGCAGGGATATGATTACTATTGGTTATATACAAATAAACAATGTAAGCTCCAGATGGGAGGAAGCGATCAGTGGGGAAACATTACTACGGGTACAGAATTGATAAGAAGAAAAGCCAATAGTGAGGCGTTTGCATTTACCTGTCCTTTAATTACCAAAGCAGATGGCGGCAAGTTTGGAAAAACAGAAAAAGGAAATGTGTGGCTGAATGCTGAAAGAACAAGCCCTTACCAGTTCTACCAGTTTTGGCTGAACGCTTCAGATAAAGATGCCGAAAGATGGATTAAAATATTTACGTTTTTAACACCTGAAACAATTACCGGTTTAATTGAACAGCATAGCCAGAACCCGGGAGCAAGACAATTACAAAAAACACTGGCTAAAGAAGTAACTGTTTTTGTGCATGGTGAAGATGGATTAAAGGAAGCGATAGAAACCACTGAAAAATTATTTTCACAGCAATCTGCATCGGTTGAAACATTAAGCGCCGATGATCTTGAAAATATGGAAGGAGTGGTTAAGTTTGATTATTCCAAAGCAAAGATCAGTGATGGAGTAGATATTGTTTCTTTTCTTGCTGAGACCGGTATTTTTCCGAGCAAAGGCGAAGCCAGGAAAACGGTGCAAAGTGGTGGCGTGAGCGTCAACAGGGAAAAGGTAAGCGACATAGCCCGTAAAATTAATACTGATGATCTTTTGCACAATACATATGTATTGATACAAAAAGGGAAAAAAAATTATTATCTCGTTAAGGTATTATAATAATCAAATTTGGTTTAAACCCTCCAAGTAACTATTTTTGCGACCGCTTTTATAGCAGGTATTGGCCTATAGTATAATGGTAGTACGACAGATTTTGGTTCTGTTTGTCTTGGTTCGAATCCAGGTAGGCCAACGTTACGGGACAATCGTGGGTTTTTCACTTTTGTCCCGTTTTACTTTCATAATAAATGCAGATATTTTCCTTTAAGATTTTCGCAACTTGTACTTTCTGACAGGCAAAAAGATATGCTCTGCAAGCGAAAATTTAAAATGCAGATACTCAAATCAATTCCTTCAGCTTTTCAACCACTACATCTATTTCTTCTTTTGTATTATTTTTTGAGAAAGAAAACCGAACCGATATTTTATTGGGGTTATTATTGATAGCCCTTATTACATGAGAGCCCTGGTCGGCTCCACTGGTGCAGGCACTTCCACCTGAGGCGCAAATGTTATTGATGTCGAGATTGAATAACAACATTTCTGATTTTTCCGTTTTCGGAAAAGAAACATTCAGCACTGTATACAAGCTCTTACCAAACACATCTCCGTTAAAGGAAATATCTTTTATATTTTGCTTTAGTTTGTCAGCCATGTACAGCTTTAATGACTTTATTGCTGCGCTATCGTTCTGATAATTAGCCGTAGCCAGTTCCAACGCTTTGGCAAAACCCACAATACCGTATAAATTCTCGGTACCTGCTCTCATATTCCTTTCCTGCGATCCACCATGTATATAAGGGTGTATTCTTACGTTTTCATTTATATACAATAATCCCACACCTTTTGGACCATGAAACTTATGTGCTCCGCCTGTTATAAAATGTACAGGAGTATTGCGCAGATCAAAAGGATAATGCCCAACAGTTTGCACCGTGTCAGAATGAAATATTGCACCATATAATTTGCATAAATTTCCCACGGCATGTAAATCAAGCACATTTCCAATCTCATTGTTGCCGTGCATTAAAGTCACCAATGTTTTGGCCTGGCTGTCCGCAAGCAATTGCTCAAGATGGTCTGTATCAATATGACCATCAGGTAATAATTTCACAAAAACGAGTTCGGCTTCTCCCCTGTTCCGCAAATATTCCACGGTGTGCAGTACAGCGTGATGCTCCACGGGAGAAGTAATGATCCTTGTACAACCTAAATCCCTTACAGAAGCAGTTATTGCCGTATTAGAACTTTCTGTTCCACCGCTAGTAAAAAATATTTCCGCAGGATGAGCATTCAAAATCCTGGCTACTGATTTTCTCGCATTTTCAATGGCAAGCCTGCTTTCTCTGCCGTATGAATATATTGAGGATGGATTACCAAATTTTTCCCTCATATAAGGCAACATTGCTTCAAGCACATCATTACTTAAAGCGGTAGTAGCCGCATTATCAAAGTAGATTCTTTTTTCCACAGTAGAATATTATATACCAAAAACTATGGCAGGCTATTTCAATTCTTTAATATCACGCATAAGCCTTAGTGCTATATTATTAGCAGTTGATTCAAAATTGCTTTCGGCATATATGCGTATAATAGGCTCCGTATTGCTGGTGCGCAGGTGAACCCAGTCATTATCAAATTCAATTTTTAATCCGTCTTCTGTATTTACCGGGTGGCTTTTATACTTTGTTTTTATCTTCTCAAAAACGCCTTTTACATCAACATCGTGCTCAAGTTCAATTTTGTTTTTGCTGATAAAATAATCAGGATACGTGCCTCTTAATTGTTTTATGCTTTTTTGTGTATTGGCAAGATGCGTAAGAAACAATGCTATACCAGCCAATGCATCCCGTCCATAATGAAGCTCAGGCAATATTATTCCACCGTTACCTTCACCGCCAATAACAGCGCTCACTTCTTTCATACGTGTTACAACGTTAACTTCACCAACTGCGCTGGGATAATACTCACCGCTATGTTTTAAAGTAACATCTTTTAAAGCACGGGTAGAAGACATATTGCTTACCGTGTTACCCGGCCTTTTGCTCAACACATAGTCAGCAACCGCTACCAGGGTATATTCTTCTCCAAACATGCTGCCATCTTCACAAACAAAACAAAGCCTGTCAACATCAGGATCTACTGCTATTCCAAGATCAGCCCCTAATTTTTTAACGGTAGTGCTTAATTCAACAAGATTTTCAGGAAGCGGTTCAGGGTTATGAGCAAACCTGCCATGCACCTCACTATTGATGACTGTAATATCTTTGGCATTTACACCCAATGCCTCTAACAATGCAGGCACAAATACAGCGCCGGTGCTATTAATAGCATCTACTACTATTTTAAACTTCCGTTTTTTAATAACTTCAGTATCCACCAAAGGCAACGCAAGTATCGCTTCAATGTGCTTTGCCATAAAAGAATCATCTTCTTTTACAGTGCCCAGCTTATCCACAGTAACAAAATCGAAATTTTCAGCGGCAGCTATTTCCAGCACCTCACGGCCATCATCACCCGAAATAAATTCTCCTTTGGCATTAAGCAGCTTCAATGCGTTCCATTCTTTCGGATTATGGCTTGCTGTTAAAATTATACCGCCACCTGCGTTTTCCATTGTAACTGCCATCTCAACGGTAGGGGTAGTGCTCAGTCCCAAATCAACAACATCTATACCCAATGCGCTGAGTGTGCTTACTGCTATATCGCGAACTAAAGGCCCGCTTATTCTGCCATCTCTTCCTATTACTACCTTGCGGCTGCCTGTTTTGTTAATTAGCCAGGTACCGTACGCTGCAGTAAATTTTACAATATCCAGAGGAGATAAGGTTAACCCAGGCTTACCGCCTATAGTACCGCGTATACCGGAAATACTCTTGATCAATGCCACGTTTCAAATAAATTTTGAGGTGCGAAATTAGCTTAAAATTTTAAAAGAAGGCCCAGTGTTCACATTGTGGCACAAGATTTAAGCCAAGAAGCCAGAAAGTATTACATTTGCCAAACAATTTTTTTCTTTCATGCCGGATTATCACCGATCCAATAACCACGCAATAATCATTTGTACCTGCCCGGCTTTGCATGGATTTTTCATAACTACATGCGCCCTGATATCTAATCACAATCTGCATGGATAAGCTTATTCATTACGACATAGCGCTTTTTTCCAAGATAAACGGGGAGTGGCATAACCAGTTTTTTGATTGGTTTTTTCCATTAATGCGAAACCAGTACACATGGGCGCCGTTATATCTTTTTGCTGTGGTATTTATGCTGCAAAATTATAAATGGAAAGGATTTGGCTGGATTTGTTTCTTCCTGATCACATTTGCTATAACTGACATGTTTAGCAGCGCTGTTATAAAACCACTGGCAGGCAGAATACGCCCCTGTGCTGATCCGTTGCTTGCAGATGCTGTTCGTTCACTCGTGGGCTGCGGCGGCAGATGGAGCTTTCCTTCCTCACATGCATCCAACCATTTTGGACTGGCTATGTTTTCTTTTAAAACCTTGTTGTTTATTCCTTTAAAATGGAGATGGCTTTTGTTTTTGTGGGCTGTTGTTATTTGCTATGCGCAGGTTTATATTGGCGTTCATTACCCTGTTGATATTATTTGTGGCACATTGCTTGGCTGTACTGTTGGTTATTTAACCGGCACTATATTTAATAAAAGAGTGGGTTTTGGTTCTTTAGCTTAACTTCATAACACTATGGTTGAAATTCTGATAATACTGGGATTGATATTATTGAATGGCATTTTTTCCATGGCTGAGATCGCTTTGGTTTCTGCACGCAAAGCGAGGTTAGAATCTCAGGCGTCTAAAGGAGATAAAAGCGCTAAAGATGCACTTGAACTTGCAGAAAGACCTGATACATTCCTTTCAACAGTGCAGATAGGTATTACGCTTATAGGTATATTAACGGGTATCTATTCAGGAGAAGCATTAAAAACTAAATTAATCGACTTTCTGAGCCGGTATGATTTTATACGTCCATATTCAAGTGTTGCCGCAACCACTATCATTGTTGTGGTAGTTACGTATTTCACTTTGGTTTTAGGAGAACTGGTACCAAAACGAATAGGGTTATCACGTCCTGAAACAATCGCCAAACTTGTTGCACGACCAATGAGTTTTCTCAGCAAACTCACATACCCTTTTGTATGGCTGCTTAGTAAATCTACATATCTTACTGTAAAGCTCTTTAACATAAAACCAAAAGATAACCAGGTTACAGAAGAAGAAATAAAAGCCATTATAAGTGAAGGAACCGAACAGGGAACCATTGAAGAAGCGGAACAGGAAATTATAGAACGTGTATTTCATCTCGGAGACAGAAATATTACTTCGCTTATGACCCACCGTAATGATATTGTGTGGTTTGATCTTGAAAAGAATGAAGAAATAATTAAAGAAAAAATTGTTGTTGAACCACATTCCGTTTACCCCGTTTGCGATGGAAATATTGATAACATAAAAGGTGTGGTGTCAATCAAAGATCTGTATATACATGAAAATACAGCCATACTTAAAGAAATAATGCAACCCACATTGTTTGTTCCGGAAAACAATACCGCCTACCAGGTACTGGAAAGGTTTAAGGAAACAAAAATACATTGCTGTTTCGTAGTTGATGAATACGGCAGCCTTTTAGGTATGATCACGCTAAACGACATTCTTGAAGCGATAGTTGGTGAAATTCCACAGGTAGATGATATTGAAGATTACGAAATAAAGGAAAGAGAAGATGGTAGCTATTTCGTTGACGGGCAACTTCCATTTTATGATTTTTTAAGCACTTTCAGGAAAACAGAATGGATGAATGAAGGGGAGCAGGAATTTGACACTCTCGCAGGTTTTATCTTACATCAACTGGAGCGCATTCCCCGAACCGGCGACACTTTGGAATGGCGGGGCTTTACATTTGAAATTGCCGATATGGATGGACACCGCATCGATAAAGTGCTGGTAACCATTTCAGACGATATAAGAAAAGAAATGGAAGAATAATTTTCACATTTGTTATTGCTTAGCGGCATCAGATTTGATTAAAGTGGCACAGAACCTTTAAACTAAAATCTGATACTTTATGAAGCGAACAATTATAAAATTGTTTTATACAATTTTATTGTCAACCCTTGTATTTTCCTGTAAAAAAGAAGCTGTTGAAATATCTAAAGAACAAACGGGAGAACTAACTGTTAATCCCCAAACCAAACCTGATGTTGAGATTATAGAAACAGCCCCACCTGTACAAGTTGCAATAAGCCAGAAAATTACTGATAACTGCCTGGGATTTTACAGGGCATTGCCTGCAAGATATGATTCAACTTCGAAACGCTATCCCCTGCTTGTATTTTTGCATGGATCAGGAGAAATGGGTAACGGCACTACTGACCTGCCCTTAGTACTAAAAAATGCAGTTCCTAAATTACTTAACAATAAAAAGTTCCCTGCAAATTTTAATGTAGGCGGAAAAAATTTTTCTTTTATTGTTTTTTCGCCACAAACTAAAGGCACAACCACCGTAGAAGATGTGTACGCTGTAATTAAATATGCTGTGGCACACTACAGGATAGATACCACAAGAATTTATCTTTCAGGCTTAAGTCTGGGTGGAGGACTTACATGGAATTCAGGCTGGAAGTATCCAACTTTGCTCGCTGCAATAGCCCCTATATGCGGCTCTACAGGTGCCACCGATTATAAAGCCAAAGCAATTGCTTCCGCTAATTTACCGGTATGGGCATTTCATAATGCAGATGATGACCAGGCGCCGGTTCAGATTACGAAAGATTATATTACACTGATTAACGGGTATAACCCAAACCCAAAGGCCAAGATGACCATTTGGCCTACAGGAAAGCACGATGCATGGACAAAAGCAACAGATCCGGCATATAAAGAAAACAATATGAATATGTATGAGTGGATGCTGCAATATCATCGTTAAATGCAATTGTTCACTTTCAGATATAGCCCGGGCAGATTGTCCGGGCTTTTATTTTGCAACAGTTATTTCTATTCCACGTATATCCTCCAATTTAAACAACACTTCATCAAGCCGGTTTTTAGGTATACCAATTTGCATATCACAAAACAATTGAACATCCTGTTTTAACACACTGCAATTATACTGTTTGCATATTTTCATAATATCATTCATAATGGTATAATCAAAATGAAGATGATATTTTTTCTCGACCTGCTTTTGAATAACCGGCACGGTTTGCAGCGCCAGTGCTGCAGCAGAACGATACGCATTGATGAGCCCCGGCACCCCAAGTAATGTGCCGCCAAAATACCGCACTACCACTATCAGCACATCCGTTAACTGCCGGCTTTCAATAACTCCGAAAATAGGTTTACCGGCTGTTCCTGAAGGCTCTCCGTCATCACTCACCCTGAACAGGTTTCCATCAAGCCCTATACGATAAGCAAAGCAATAATGAGATGCTTTGGGATATTCCTTTTTTATTGACTCAAGATTTGATTTAAACTCATCTGTAGTGGTAAAAGGAAGTACAACTGCAATAAAACGACTCCCTTTGTCTTTATATTCAGCTACACTCCTTTGCTCAACAGTATAATAAAAATCAGCATGCTTCATTTCGTTCAAATATATAATTCTTATCTCATCAAAATTCCTGAAATTAATAAAATGGATATTAAGGCAATTGCAATGCCCAACCAATTCAATAATATAAGTTTCTCTTTGAAAATAACTCCTGCGGCACATGCACTCAGTAAAACTATCGCGATATTATTAACAGTTAGTATAACAGCGCTCTTACCGGGGTTTATTTTCAACGCCTTTATAAGGCACCATATAGAAAAATAATTAGGAATCCCCAGGGCTATACCTGCCACAAGCGATCGTAAGGAGAGCCTTTCACGACCGCTTATAATTATAAAAGAGAGTATGGCAATACCAATGCAGGCCGCGGCAGCAAATGCCGTCACAAGATATTCGTCATTATTATTCGTATTCAAAAACCTTGATTCCACAAATTTAATAGCTGTATCAAGCAATCCGCTCCAGGTAAAAATAACAGCAGGCACTATTATCAACAATAGTTTTGGTAAAGCAGGTTTATTTCCGGCATCGCTGTTTTTATAGCTGGTGAGCACTACTGCAGCAAGCGCCAGCAATACCCCTGCTATCTTTAAAATATCCACCCCTTCCTTATATAAATAAACAGAAAACAGAAAAGGAATAACAAGCGAGAGTTTATATGCCGTTACCGTAACGGCAATGCCTATACGCTGCGTTGCAAATCCAATAACATTGAACAGAAGAATAAAACTTATGCCCATAGCCAGTGCCCAGCCAAACCAATCTGCATTAAAGGATGATGTAAGTGGAATCTGTTGCCGGATGACGCTGCCGGTAATTACACAGGTTATATAGTTTGAAACAATTACCTGTATTGTACTCCAGCCAAACCGCTGTGCTAATTTAAAAAAAAGTGTAAGGTATGTTGAGCATATAATGCTGCCAACCAGGTATATCAAAGCGGAAGAGATTGATTGTTTGAATAATAAACTACCCGGTCAGAAAATAAATGCTCGTTCTGTATTGAATGAAAAGAGCTAAGCGCCGGAGCTCTAATGCCTTCACCTGCTTCTAAATTTTCATTTGTAATAACTCTGGCTTCATCCCACATTCCTTCATCTATAAAAGACTGCAGCAGCTTTGCTCCCCCTTCAATTAATACACTCTGAATACGCAGATGATATAATGCATTTATGATTTGATGAACAATACTTACGTCACTGGTAATCTGGTAATACCATGTTTTATTTTCCCCGTTTTTTATATCGTTAAATGATTCAATAGTATTTTGTATCCTGTTAAAAACAATTGTTGTTACGGCATTATCAAATAAATGCAGGTGATGCGGCAAACGCAGCTCCAGATCAAGCACCAGCCTTACCGGGTCTTTTCCTGGCCATAGCCTTACGGTGAGTGATGGATCATCCAGCAGTGCAGTATTAGTACCAACCAAAATAGCAGCTTCTTCACTGCGCCATTTATGCACCAGCCTGTTCGTGTATGCGTTACTGATATGAAGGCGGTTATCGCCCGCATTCCCAATAATACCATCGTTGCTTTGCGCCCATTTAAGAATAATATACGGGCGATGCTTTGTATGAAATGTAAAGAACCGCCTGTTAAGGGCTTTACATTCCTCTTCAAGCACATTAGCTATTACTTCTATACCGGCAGCTTTCAGCTTTTCTATGCCTTTACCATCTACTTCAGTAAACGGGTCGCGGCAGCCAATAACAACCGTTGGTATGCTATGCCTTATGATAAGATCTGCACAGGGAGGAGTTTTGCCAAAGTGAGCGCATGGTTCCAGGGAAACATACATTATACTTTTGATAATACGATCTTCATCTTTTTTATTAACGGATGCAATGCAATTCACTTCCGCATGCGGTTGTCCATATACCTTATGATATCCCTCTCCTATTATTCTTCCTTCATGCACCAGCACTGCTCCCACCATTGGATTAGGCGCTGTATTGCCGGCAGCCAATGCTGCCAGTTGCAAACACCGGTTCATGTATAATTCGTGCCGAAACAAAAACAATTATTTTCTGTATAAAAAAATTACTAATAGGCAAAGGTAGCAGACTTTAGGTAATCTTAAATTCGCCCGCAGTGTAACTTCGCATGAACAAATACTATTAAAAAACCCCGGCAAAAGGCGCCGGGGTTTATAATAATCAAACTATCAGTTAAGAATGTTGTGCTGCCTTGGGAGTAGTTGCTGCTGTAGATTTAGCTTTCGATCTTGCTTTGATCTCTTCAGGCGTTAATTTACCCAATGGCTTGTCTTTTGCAAAATCAACAAGTATTGGCGCAGCTACAAATATTGATGAATAAATACCGGTGATCACACCTATCAGCATCGCGAAAGAGAATCCTCTTGTTACTTCACCACCAAAAATAAATAATACCAATACTACTATCAATACTGTTACCGAAGTCATAATGGTACGGCTGAGCGTATCATTGATGGCAGCGTTGATGATCTTTGATTTGCTTTCTCCATGCATTGTTTTACTGTATTCACGAATACGGTCAAACACAATTACTGTATCATTCATTGAGAAGCCAACCACCGTTAAAATAGCAGCAATAAAGTGCTGGTCTATTTCAAGCGGGAAAGGCATTATATGACGCAGGAAGGAGAATACTGCCAGTGTTACAAATACGTCGTGCACCAGTGAAATAATGGTTCCCAAAGAAAATCTCCAATCGCGAAAGCGAATAAAGATATACAGGAAGATAAGTATGATAGATACAATAGTTGCAGTAACAGCGCCACGTTTCAGGTCTTCTGAAATGGAAGGCTGCACACTTTGCGAACTTTGTAAATATTTCTTTTTGAATTCCGCATGTGTTGTTCCTTCAGCAAGAAAAGGCTTCAACCCGTTAAATACAGTCATCTCTACCAATGAATCTGCAGTGCGTGAAGGATTTTCTTTTTGGAAAGATGTTGTAATGTTAAGCGTACGGTTATTACCTACTGTTTTTACAACCGGGAACTCACCAAGAGGAGCATGCAGCGCATCTTTAACGGCAGATTCTTTTTGCGGCTGATCAAAATGCACAGTATAGCTACGCCCGCCTTTATACTCAACACCTTCATCAAATCCATAAAAGAAAGAACCAATGCCAAGCAATAACACCACCACAGATATTCCGTATGCTACCTTGCGGGCTTCCACAAATTTGAAATGCGCTTTTTTGAATATGGCTTTGGAAAGCTTTGTAAAGTATTCAAAGTGACGTCCTTTTTTATTTGTCCACCACTCAGATACCAGTCTCGCGATAAGGATACCACAAAACAGGTTAAGCACAACAGCAATGATCTGTGTTGTTGCAAAACCTTTGATTGGCCCCATACCAAACATATACAAAATAATTGCGGTAAGTAGAGTAGTTACGTGCGCATCCAAAATTGGCGGAAGCGAACGGTTATAACCGTGATCAACGGCGGTTGCATAACTTCTACCCCAGGTAATTTCTTCTTTAATACGCTCAAAAATGATCACATTGGTATCTACTGCCATACCAATTGCCAATACCAACGCTGCTATACTTGCAGAAGTTAAAGTAGCGCCAAGCCCGGCTAACACGCCGATGGTGAAAAGCAGGTTTAATATTAATGTGATGTTCGCTACCCAGCCGCTGGTATTATAATACAACAGCATGAGTGCAAAAATTACTATAAATGAAATAATGAATGACATTGCACCGCCTTTAACGGCTTCAGCCCCTAAAGTAGGACCAACCATTTGTTCCTGCACAATTCTTGCAGGTGCAGCTAACTGACCAGATTGTAAAATATTAGCAAGGTCAGATGCTTCTTCAACGCTGAAGCTACCGGATATCTGGGAGTTACCATCAAGAATAGGGTTGATTACATTAGGTGCAGAATACACCACATTATCAAGCACAATAGCAATTGGCTTATTTACATTGGCGCTGGTAAGATCGCCCCATTTTTTAGTGCCCTGTTTTGTCATGCGGAGAGATACCGCAGGTCTGCTTCTCTCATCGTAAGAGATCATTGATTCTTCCACATCATTACCTTCAAGCGGTGCTTTATCACCTTCGCGCAGTTTCAATGCATATAAAGGCACAAAAGAAGCGCGGCCTGTTTCTGTTTTAGGTGCAATACCATATGCAAACTTCACATCAGCAGGAAAAATATCCTTTGCTGTTTCGAGATTTGTGCTAAGTAATGCAGTATCTTTTGTAGCAACATAAGCAAGCGCCGCTTCTCCCTGCTGAGCTCCCTGTAATAACCCGATAATAGTATTTGTAGGGGTAGCCGTAGCAGCAGCTGTAGTTGCTGCAGCCGCAGTATCTTTTTTATTCAGATCGCCTAAAGAAAGTGTTTGAGTGGTGTCTTTTGCTCCTGATGCAGTTTGCGTGGTATCAACTGTTTTTACAGTTGTATCTGCACTTTTTGAAATATGCGATCCACCAGATTTTTTCAGCATATCTTCAGCCTGTAAAAAAGAAGATTGAAGCTCGCTGCCGTTATATACTTCCCAGAACTGAAGGTTAGCGGTTGCCTGTAATATTTTACGTACTCTTTCAGGATCATCTTTTACACCCGCCAGTTCCACGCTGATGGTTCCTTTACGGGGATCAGGATTAATATTAGGTTGAGCTACACCGAACTGGTCGATACGTTTTGTTAATACGCGGAAAGTATTCTGAAAGGCTTCACCAGCCATTGTTCTCAGTTTTGAAATAACCTGCGCGTCAGAATCTTCAAGCTTGATATTTCTTTGACCTGCATTGGCAAATAAGCCTGATAATGCTCCTGAAGGATTAACTTCTTTATATGCCTGGGCAAATAAAGCAATAAAATCAGCATCGGTTGTACCCTTGCGCTGTGATGCTAATTCAAGCGCTTTGTTTAAAGAAGGATCTTTGGGATTATTAGATATTGATTTCAATAAATCCTGCAATTCTACTTCAAGCGTTACACTCATGCCACCCTGTAAATCAAGCCCAAGGCTTAATTCCTGTTCTTTTGCTTTTTCATAACTGGTAGCACCACCTATACCATAAGTAACAGTTGTTGATTTTGTACTATCTAACAAACGCTTTAAGCGCGCATTATAAGCAGAATCTTTAGCTTCCTGGGAAGCTCCGCTGAAATTGCTGTTAACCCAGTTCTGGGCTTTAGCTTCCATCTTTCCTTCGTGGTTGTGAACCGCCCAGGTAAAATGCAGTTGGTAAAGGGAAATGGCAATCAACAAAGTCGCAAAAACGGTAACCAAACCTTTCAGTTGCATACAAGTAACCTTTTACAAAAATTTAAAAATTGGGGGCAAAGATAGGGGTTCAGCCTGAATTTATGACATAAAAGAAAGCTTAACCAGGACAAATTCATCTAAATATGCTTAAAATAGTATTAGGACTTGTGATATTTTAAATTAATGAATTGAGTACCTTATAAACTACATTGGTAAGCAAATCAAAAAATGAAAGATTACTGATGTGATGTGCTGCTACCCTGACAGGGTCAGGTGTTTCTTTTTAAAAAAAATTAAGACAATCTCAATTCCTTTATAAAACTTAAGTCATTGCTTAACTAAGTGACTTTTTTTGCAGCATAAACGTTATTGTAAAAGCGAAAGCGCTGCGTAACAGAACTCAATAAGAGTAAATAATATATCTTCGTTTTGCATATTTAATTTTCTTCCTATCGAATTCCTCTCATATTCAATTTATCCTGTAATTATCTTCTTATCTTAATATTAACTCGCATGAAAAAAACATTTACGATTACGATTTGCCTAATCGCAGGCATTGTCATTTGCCAGGCGCGCTGACCCGGTTGAGCTAAAATTATACAATGGAATTTTTTATGAAGTCAACTCTTACGATTGGGCGCTTTATACTTATAATCCGATGCTGGCTGAGGATAATTTTTCCGGAAAAATCCCTATTCCACCTCACGAAAGAGTAATTGTAAATCCCGTGATCAGGCTGCTAAAGATTGCAGATAAAATTTATGGTGTAAATGAAATGGATGACGAATCTGACGGTGATACTTTTTTGGGGTATAGATTATTTGAATGGGACTCGACCACCCAAACAATAACCAAAACAAATTATGTCCCCGGATACCCTGCGGGAGGGTTTACAGAAAAAGACGGCAATTTATATTTCTTAGCCGGAGAATCAATTTATGAATGGGATATTTCGGCAAATATTGTTACTCAAAAAAAAGATCTGGGGATGGATGTTAATACCTATTACTATGCTAAACAGCATTTAACATTATTCAATAATAAATTTTATGGCTTAGCCGGCAATGTCGGTAACTTGTCAGGGGGAATTCTTTTTGAATGGGATCCTGAAACAGATAATTTAGCTACCAGGTATACTTTTAATACCACAGCGGATGGAATAATGCCTTCAGGATCGTTAATTGAAAAAGATGGAAAATTTTATGGATTAACCCAGATCGGAGGCTTAGACGATAAAGGCGTTATTTTTGAATGGGATCCTGAAGGAACCGGAAACGGGTATACAAAAAAGCAGGATCTCGCTGCTAATGACATGTTTGTGGGTGAATTTAGCTATCTTACTTTATTCAATAATGATTTTTATGGAATCATGTTTCATTCAGACGGCTTCAGACATCTGTTTCGGTGGAATCCGTTAACCAATTCGTTTGCTGATAAATTCAATCTGGGAGATAATTTACTTTATAATGGCTTCCAGTCTGTACCGGCTCCGGTATCATTGTTTACAACCGGCGTTTGCACTACTTTTGATGCTATTACGATAGATGCCTCCAGCAATAATCAATGGGTACCCGTTACCGATAGCAAAGGCGATGTACTTAACGAAATACAACCTAATGAAAACAACCTGGGAACAATTAATATTGAAGTTTATATCCACAATGGTGCTATCCGAAAAGATGGTATGGGACATCCTTATCTTGATCGTAATATCACCATTACCCCGCAAAATACCATCATCGCTGATCCTGTTGAACTCCGGCTCTATATTACAAAAGCTGAGTTTGAAGCATTGAAAGCCGATCCTGCTTCGGCCATTACTGATATCAGCGATCTTGCTATTTTTAAAAGTACTGATGCATGTTCAGGCGCGCTTATCACCAGTGCCTTACCTATACCTACTACGTACGAAGATTATGAGTTCGGCTATGTACTGAAAGCTTCTGTGAGCTCTTTCTCTACCTTCTACTTCTCCAACAGAACTTTTGAAGCACTGCCTCTGCAGTTTTTTGATTTTACAGTTATACAAAAAGGCAGTGATGCATTACTGCAATGGATAACCGAAAAATGAAATCAATACCAAAGATTTTGCTGTTAAAAAAAGTATTGATGGTGTCCACTTTACAACCATTGGCAATGTTGCAGCTAAAAATAATACGGGCAAACATAGCTATAGCTTTACAGATAAAAACATTGACCAGTTAAAAACGGGTACTGTCTATTATCGCTTAAAACAAAATGATATTGATGGTAATACTGATTACAGCAAAACAGTAAGCATACGTTTAAGCAATACCGCTTTATTAAAGGTAAGCCCTAACCCTGCAGGCAGTGTGATTAATCTTACATATAAAAAGGCAACAGGCAACAATGCTATTGTTCAAATTATTGATGCAGGTGGTAAAAAAGTGCTGGAACAAAAGCTCGGTGCTCAAACCGCTAACCACAAAATAAATATCAATGCGCTTGCCAAAGGTGTGTATTTAATCAGTGTGATTGATAACGGCGAAAGATTGATAACAAGGTTTGTAAAACAATAACCAATCATAAAAATAAAAATGACCGGGATTATCTGGTCGTTTTTATTTTTATGTATGCTTCTTCACCTCACCGGGGTCATACACGTATATCACACTAACAGCGGCACACAACATAAATATACCAGACATAACCAATGCATAAACCGGCTGATTGTTGTATATATGTTTCACTATTGGCCCGCCGATAATACCATTTACAAGCTGGGGTATGGTAATAAAAAAATTGAAGATGCCCATATAAATTCCCATCTTTCCTGCGGGGATAGAGCCGGATAATATTACGTAAGGCATCGCCAGTATGCTTGCCCATGCTATACCTACACCTATCATGGGTATTATTAATAAATCCGGATCGGAAATAAAATAAATGGCGATCAAACCAATGCCACCGCAAATCAGGGAAAAAGCATGCGTAAGTTTTCGGCCAATTTTAGCGGCAATAAAGGGTAACAGTAATGCATACACGGCGGAAACACCATTGTATACACTGAATAATAAACCAACCCAATCGCCGGCGCTCCTGTATGTATCAGAACTTTTATCATTTATTGATAAACCATAGGTATGTGTTGCAACCGCATCATTTGTAAATACCCACATGCCAAACAATGCAAACCAGCTAAAGAATTGCACCAACCCTAATTGTTTCATCGTTTTGGGCATCCGGGCAAAGTCTTTAAATATATGTCCTAACCCATGATGTGCATCCGCATCATCAGGCTTACCATGATATTTTTCATATTCAGCAGGAGCATATTCTTTTGTTCCGAAAATAGTAACCAGTATAGCACCAATGAATACTATAGCACCAATATAAAATGACCATTTTACATTTTCTGCTACCACGCCATCTGCAGCAGTGTTATGCACACCAAACCATTTGGTAAGTATAAACGGAAATGCAGAACCCACTACTGCACCAACTCCAATTAAAAATGTTTGAACAGAAAATCCTGTGGTTCGTTGTGAATCAGGAAGATTATCAGCTACCAATGCACGAAAAGGTTCCATGGCAAGATTAAAACAGGCATCCATGATCATCAGCATACTTGCTCCTACCAGTAATGCCGGCGCTATTGCAGTAAATAAAGACGCATTGGGCATCAGGCAAAGCGCTATGGAAGAAAGTATTGCGCCTGCAAGAAAAAAAGGTTTTCTTCTTCCCAGGCGATTCCATGTTCTGTCGCTGTAATGTCCTACTACAGGTTGAACAATCATGCCCACCAGCGGAGCAGCCAGCCAAAACCAGGAAAGATGTTCCACATCTGCACCAAATGTTCTGAGTATGCGTGAAGCATTCCCATTTTGTAATGCAAACGCAAACTGGATACCCAGAAACCCAAAACTCATATTGAATATCTGCCGGTAACTTAACGCGGGTTTGGGTATCAGTTCCTGTTTAGCGGAAGTATTGTTTCCACCTGCCATAACTATCGTTTTAAATAACAAGCAGGATAGCTTTCGCTATCCTGCAAAAAAATTAATATACTGCGTAATGAAACACATTTGCCGGAGCAACAATTATCGCCAGCCTGCCACTTCGCGCGCCTCAAAGCCCATAGCTGACTGCTGATAGCTGAACGCTATTATTCACAAACTATATCACAAACCCATCCGGCAGTATAGCCCCTTTCTTTACCACTACAATACCATCTTTAATAGTATATAAGGGGTGATCTGAATCCTGCAGGTGGCTGCCACCGTTAATACGCACATCATTACCAATCCTGCAATTTTTATCAATAATGGCATTACGTATATAGCATCTTTCACCAATACCAAGTTGCGGCAACCCTCTTTCAGAAGCATTGTTCATATCTTCAAGGGTTTCATAATAGTCGCACCCCATGATATAGGTACTTACTATAGTGGTGCCATAGCCAATACGCGAACGTATACCCATTACACTTTTTTCAACACGTGATGCATTGATAATACAGCCTTCGGCAAGAATGGTTTTCTCCAGTGTTGTGCCACTTACTTTTGCAGGTGGTAACATACGCGGACGTGTATAGATGGCTTGCTGACTGTCAAATAAATTAAACTGTGGAATATCTTCCGTCAGCGAAATATTTGCTTCGAAAAATGAATAGATATTACCGATATCAGTCCAGTATCCATCATATTGATAGCTTGCTACTTTGTGCGTGCTGATTGAATTCGGAATAATTTCTTTACCAAAATCAGTAGCATCCTTATAGGTATCAAGCAACAGATCAAACAATAATTTCCTGTTAAAAATATATATCCCCATTGAAGCGAGATATATCCTGCCCGCTTTCTGCATTTCTTCTCCGGTGTCGCTTATCCATTCAGGCAACAGTTCTTTTTTAGGTTTTTCAATAAAAGAGGTGATAATATTTTCCTCGTTCGATTTTAATATACCAAACTCCGGTGCTTCTCTTGAACCAACAGGTATTGTTGCAATGGAAATATCGGCACCTTTTTCCACATGGCTATCCAGCATTTCGCTGAAATCCATTTGATACAACTGATCACCCGATAATATCAGCACATAATCAAATTCCTGTTGCTGCAGGTGGCGTAATGACTGGCGAACCGCATCTGCAGTACCCTGAAACCAACCTGGGTTATCAGGGGTTTGCTCCGCAGCAATAATATCTACAAACGCTTTACTAAACCGGCTGAAGTAGTAGGTGTTTTTAATATGCTTGTTAAGTGAAGCTGAATTGAATTGGGTAAGCACGAACATTCTGCCGATATCGGAATTAAGGCAGTTGGAGATAGGGATGTCCACCAGTCGGTATTTACCGGCAATAGGTACAGCGGGTTTACTCCTGGTTGCAGTAAGGGGCGATAAACGCGTTCCGGCTCCTCCTCCTAATATAACAGCAATCACGCTTTTTTTCATGGTAGAAAATTGATTATGGTGAATTATTAATTTATCTAAATACTTTTTTCTTCAACCGGTTCTTCGGCTTTTGATTCCCTTGTTTTTGGCGCTTCTTCCTGCGGCAATACAGATTCGTAGAGCGCGATATATTGTTTTACACTTTGCTGCCAGCTAAAATCTATATTCATCATTTTTTCTCTCACCTCCTGTACCCGTTCTTTATCTTCATACAATTGAACAGCGCGCCATACGCCTTGTGTAATATCACCAACCGCAGCCCAATTGTACACAATACCATAACCATCTTTTTCACCGTAATCAACTACTGTATCTTTTAGCCCGCCGGTTCTTCTCACCATTGGTATTGTACCATACCGCATGGAATACATTTGATTTAACCCGCACGGCTCAACCCTCGAAGGCATCAGCAAAAAATCCGCACCGGCATACATTAAATGGCTCAGCGCTTCATTATAACCAATAAACACACTGTAATCTCCCTGCGATAATCTTTGTAACCCGTTTAACTGTGCTTCTACTTCCGGAAAACCACTTCCCAGGATCAGGAAGTTCATCTTTCTTCCTATATAATAAAAGCTGTCAGCAATAGCAGCGGGTAAAATATCTGCACCTTTCTCCCCTACCAGCCTGCCGATAAATACGATCAATGGTTTTTCTATATCAAGATTAAACCTTTCGCAAAGTAATTTTTTGCTTTGTTGCTTTCCCCCTGCTACTGTTTCTATGTTGTAATGATTTTCAATATAAGTATCAGTAGCAGGATCCCACACATCGACATCAATACCGTTTAATATACCAGAGCATTTTCCCCTTTCATATTCAAACAATGCTTCAAG
This sequence comes from Agriterribacter sp., assembly GCA_047601125.1. Lineage (GTDB taxonomy): Bacteria > Bacteroidota > Bacteroidia > Chitinophagales > Chitinophagaceae > Agriterribacter. Next base: position 1,612,538 of record JASGJY010000001.1, read on the forward strand.
CCCGTTAGCGGATTCACGCATTTCTTCGAGATAACTTTTGCTTACTGTAGTAACTTTCCATGCGCATTTTATGGCAGATGCCAACGGGTTAATATTATTCTGCCAGTCGAGCATGCCCCATTTCCAGCTATCCCATGGCGGAAGCAGGTAACTTTTTTCCCAACCCATTGCGCCCTGGTATTGCGCATTATGAATGGTTAAAACAGTGCGTATATTTTGCAGATGCTGGTACTTGTAACAATACTTAATAATAAAAGGAATAAACCCTGTGTGATGGTCATGTACATGAATAATATCAGGATGATGCGCCCAAACCGATATCCAGTCTACCACTGCAACCTGGAAGGCGGTGAATCTTTCCGTATCATCATCATAGCCGTATACTTTTTCCCTGTCGAGCAAGCCGTTAATATCCACTAAATAAAGATCAAAGCCGAGCTTATTGGTCTGTTCTTTTATAATAGTATAGTCGAACCAGTAATCTCCGATATTTGATCTGCCTTTATGAACAACATCCCACGCATTATTATTGAGGAACCTGGTTTTGTACATAGGCATTACAACTTTGGCAATATGCCCAAGTTCGTTTTGATATTTTGGCAAGGCTCCCACTACATCTCCTAAACCACCGGCCTTTGCTACAGGATAACATTCTGCACTTACATGAATAATTTCCATCTTATATGATTAGGTGAGCATTCGTTAATTGAATATAGGAAGGTTTTTTATTTATACAATCATTACAGAAAAAAATTATTGGAATAATAGATGATGCATTGTCGCAACTTCGTTTAACTGATAAAAAAGAAAGGTCAAAAAAGGAACTTTTACTCTTTTGACCTTCTGCTATTATAGAGAAATTTATTGTTAGTGCGGTATGCAGTGTGAGACGAGAAATGTGAATCGTTCAAATTCATCCTTTCACTCTTCAGAAAGATATGATGAATTAAATACTTAACATAGCGCTATCACTATGAAGCCTTCACTGTTTTCCCGGCTTTATGGCCGGAGATAGCAAAATATAAAATAAAAAGATAACAGGGCACCATAATCCAGAATGCCTGCTGATATCCGATATTTGGCATTTCGCCAAGCCCTGCCCATATTTTAGGTAAAATACCTCCGCCGGCAATACCAACTATTAATAAGGCCGACCCTGTTTTAGTGAATTTGCCCAGTCCGTCTATAGTCAATGGCCATACCGCAGGCCATATAAGTGCATTTGCAAAACCAAGTAATGCTATAAATAACACAGAGGTATAGCCACTGGTAAATATTGCGCCAAGCGTAAATAATATGCCTAAAATAGCAGATAATTTAAGTACAGATGATTGAGAAATAAATTTCGGAATAGTAATAATTCCGATAATATAACCAGCAAGCATACCTATCATAGTATATGTGGTAAAATGTTTTGCCACATCAAGACTTATACCTATTGAATTACCATATAATTGAATAATATCACCAGCCATTACTTCAACCCCTACATATAAAAAGATAGATATAAATCCTAACCACAAATAAGGATAGCTGAAAATGCTTTCTCTCGATTTCACACCTGATGTTTCTGCTCCATCTTCACCTTCTGCCTTTACTTCGGGAAGATGAGAGAAATATATGAACAGGGCGAGCAATATTAATACGATTGCTATAATGACATAAGGCATTATTACACGGGATGCCAGCATATCAAGCTCTGCAGCTTTCTGTGTTGCATCCATTGTTAATAATTTTGTTTTTAAAGCTTCTGAATCTTTTAGCACTATAGCTCCTAAAATCAGCGGAGCCAATGCACCGGCACACTTATTACATATTCCCATTACGCTAATACGCTTTGCTGCACTTTCAATAGGGCCAAGAATAGTTATATATGGATTTGAAGCAGTTTGCAAAAGTGCCAGTCCTGTGCCAATTACAAACAATGCAAATAAAAACATGCCGAACATACGGCTGTTGGCTGCAGGAATAAATAATAATGCGCCTGCGGCCATTACAGCCAGTCCAACCATCATCCCTTTTTTAAAACCGGTTAATTTTAACACCCATGAAGAAGGGAATGCCATTACAGCATAAGAAATATAAAATGCAAATGTTACTAAAACGGCTTCATCAGGCGTAAGCTCACATGCTATACCGAGATAAGGTATTAATGTGCTGTTTGCCCATGTTACAAATCCGAAAATAAAAAACAATGCACCGATAATAAGCAACGGGCCTAAAGAGCTTTTTTGTTGTTTGGGTTCAAGTTGAGTAAGGAGATCAGAATTAGACATGTTTGATTAAAATTTCCCGAACTTAATAAAGAAATACGGTAATAGCAGGGAGATTTATATTTTTTTTGCTGCAAACGATTGTTATGCTTTAATTTCACCGCCACTTCCTATATTTATCATTCTAACCAATTTAAAATGGCTCATCAAAAGCAACCTACTAATTACGGCGCTTTAAGTACGCTTGTCATTGTTTTCTTTTTTTGGGGATTTATTGCTGCCGGCAATGGTATCTTCATACCGTTTTGCAAACATTATTTTCATTTAGACCAGTTTCAAAGCCAGTTGATCGACTTTGCCTTTTATGGAGCCTACTATGTAGGCGCGCTTGCATTGTTTGTTGCTTCTGCAGCAAAAAATAAAGATATTATGAATCACTGGGGTATGAAAACCGGTATAATATATGGTTTGCTTACCAGTGCTGCAGGCGCATTATTCATGTTACTTTCTTTTAATTTTGGCGGGTTTGCAGGTATACTGGTATCATTATTTATTATTGGTTTAGGCTTTTCACTGCAACAAACTTCAGCCAATCCATTTGCCATCGCTCTGGGCGATCCTTCAACAGGTTCACACAGACTTAACCTTACCGGTGGTGTTAATTCATTCGGCACAACAATAGGCCCTATCATTGTAGCATTAGCGCTTTTTGGTAAAGCAACCGCAGATCAAACAGATATTGCCAACGCTTCTATTACATCAATGAACACACTATATATTGTAGTGGGCGTATTATTTCTTTTATCTGCCATACTTTTCCGTACAAGTAAAAAATTGCCAAACGTAAAAGAAGAAGACAGCTTTGAACCTGCGCCAAAAGCAATGTGGCTGCTTATAGCTATCACCGTAGTAATGACAATTGTTTTTGGGATTATTTTCGCCAGTTACCGGGGGCTGGCACCCAATGAAAAATTAAGTCACGATGTAAGCTTACGCAATATGTGGCTGCTTGTAGCAGGATTGCTGGTTATGATCATTGGCTTTTTTGGCGCTAACGCCGGTGCACAAAAAAATTCATCAGGTTGGGGCGCAATGAAATATCCTCAATTGATTTTGGGCATGCTTGCTATTTTTATGTATGTAGGTGTTGAGGTAACTATCCAGAGTAATCTTGGCGAACTTTTAAAACATCCTGATTTTGGAGGATACAGTGAAAATGATCTTGCACCATTTATTTCAATGTATTGGGGTAGTTTAATGATCGGCAGGTGGACGGGAGCCATAACGGTATTTAATCCAACCAAATCTATGCGTACTATATTATTCATTATAGTTCCTTATATCGCTTTTGGTGTTGTAATTGCTGCTAATCTGGTTGCAGGAAATAATTTCACACCGTTATATGCTTATGCAGGAGTTGTGCTTATACAGATAGCCGGTTTCTTTCTTGGGAAAGAAAAACCTGCTGAAACGCTTATGATATTTGGTGGACTGGGTGTTGCCGCAATGCTTATCGGGTTGTTTACCACAGGGCAAACCGCGACATATGCATTTTTAAGCGGAGGATTATTCTGCTCTATCATGTGGCCGAGTATATTTTCGCTGGCTATAGCGGGATTAGGTAAATACACTGCACAGGGTTCCGCGTTTTTAGTAATGATGATACTCGGCGGTGCCATCATTCCGCCATTGCAGGGAAAATTAGCAGACCTTCCTGCCATAGGAATCCACCATTCTTATATTATTCCGGTTATTTGTTTTGCTTATCTTGCGTTCTATGCCTTCAGGGTAAAATCTGTGCTCAAATCGCAGGGAATAGATTACAGCTCTATAGAAGGCGGTGGCGGGCATTAAATTTATCACTTATTCTAAATTCACCCATACAACAATAAATTAACCATAGAAAGTATGAAGCAGCAGCAGTATGCAATAGGCATCGATATTGGAGGAACAAACACCGTTTTTGGCATAGTAGATCACAGAGGAGATACACTTTACCGTGGAGCTATTTCAAGCAGAAAACACCAGGATATTGAAGATTATATACAGGAATTGCATGAAGCCCTGCAGCCTGCCATTCTGCAGGTTGGCGGTATTGAAAATATAAAAGGTATTGGAATAGGCGCGCCGAATGGCAATTATTACAGCGGTACTATTGAATATGCGCCCAACCTGATATGGAAAGGCATTATTCCGCTTGCTAAATTAATAACCGAAAAATTTGGCGTGCCTGCCGCTTTAACTAATGATGCCAATGCCGCTGCAGTTGGTGAAATGATGTATGGCGCAGCCAAAGGCATGAAGGATTTTATAATGATAACTCTAGGAACGGGTGTAGGCAGCGGTATTGTGGCTAATGGCCATTTAATTTACGGGCATGACGGATTTGCCGGCGAACTCGGGCATACCACCATAATTCCCGACGGGCGCCTGCACCCCGGCACAAATATGAAAGGCTCTTTGGAAAGTTATGCCTCTGCTACCGGTGTGGCGTATACCGCAAGAGAATTTCTTGAGCAAAGACCTGACCAGGATAGCTTGTTACGAAACTATCCTTTGGATGCTATTGATTCACGCATAGTATATGATTGCGCCATACAGGGAGACGCTATTGCTAAAGAAGTATATGAATATACCGGGCAGATATTAGGCCTGGCACTTTCCAACTTCGTTATGTTTTCTTCACCGGAGGCTATTATATTATTCGGTGGAATGACCAAAGCCGGAGATCTTATTCTTAAGCCCACACAAAAACATATGGAAGAAAACCTGCTTCCTATCTTTCAGAATAAAGTAAAACTGATTTTCAGTGAACTGAAAGAAGCTGACGCTGCTATACTTGGCGCAAGCGCTTTGGTTTGGGAGATAAAGGAGAAGGTTTAGAGTTTGAGATATCTGGTTTTAGGTTACGGGTTGGATGCAGCATTCCTATCTGCCGGCCGGAAACTATCTGTACATACGGTTTGCTTTATTCATACTATGTGCCAGGCGCTTAAATAGCTGCAGCGCAGCATAATATTTGTAGCGCTGTATGAATGTAGCATTGTCAGGTGCAGCGCACCGCAATATTAAAAAACAAATACAGCAGATTAATATTTCGCCGCGCTGCAGCTGGCTCCACGTAATTTTGCACCACTACAAATATTTGGGTGTGCTGCCCCCGTATTATCACATGTTGTTGTTGACACCCCTCAGCCCTAAACCCTACAACTTATACCTTCCGCCTTACACCTTCTACTCCTTCTACCTTCGCACTTTCGATTTCTCAACAATCACCCGTACCTTTGCCAACCATTTTTACACTATGGTTTCTATAGGCAATATACAACTCCCTGATTTTCCGCTGTTACTTGCTCCGATGGAGGATGTAAGCGATCCACCGTTCCGTGCAGTATGTAAAGACAATGGTGCTGACCTGATGTATACGGAGTTTATTTCGAGTGAAGGGCTGATAAGAGATGCTATTAAAAGCCGCAAGAAACTTGATATTTTCGATTATGAGCGCCCTATAGGTATACAAATATTTGGAGGAGATGAAGAAAGCCTTTCTCTGGCCGCTAAGATTGTGGATGTAACCAACCCCGATTTACTTGACATTAACTTTGGCTGCCCCGTAAAAAAAGTAGCACTGAAAGGCGCAGGGGCAGGTGTATTGAAAGATATCGACCTGATGGTTCGTTTAACGGATGCTGTTGTAAGATCTACCCGCTTACCCGTTACCGTAAAAACAAGGCTTGGCTGGGATGACAATACCCGCAATATTGAAGAAGTTGCGGAACGTTTGCAGGACGTAGGTATTAAAGCCCTGGCAATACATGGCCGCACGCGCACCCAAATGTATAAAGGCTCCGCAGACTGGACGCTTATCGGTAAAATTAAAAGCAACCCGCGCATTCATATACCAATTTTTGGAAACGGAGATATCGATTCTCCGGAAAAAGCTGTCGAATATAAAAACAGATATGGCGTAGACGGCATTATGATAGGACGCGCCGCTATAGGTTATCCCTGGATATTTAATGAAATTAAGCATTACTGCAAAACCGGTGAATATGCTGCCCCTCCAACGCTGGAAGAACGTATAGCAGTCTGCCGCAAGCATTTATATAAGTCTGTAGAGTGGAAAGGACCTGTGGTGGGTATACTGGAAATGCGCCGCCACTATGCCAATTACCTGAAAGGCCTGCCTGGTATTAAAGAGTTCAGGCAAAAGCTGGTTGTGTTGAATACCACGCAGGAAATAGATGCCGTGCTGGATGAGGTAACGCAGCATTATAAAGGTTTTACCTTTGAAAAAGCAGCTATTGAGTTGATCAATTATCACGAAAAATGCCCTTTGTAATAAAGCTTTTTGTATTACTGACTTTATATTAACCTTCAAAATGATATAGATTATTTGGAAATCATCTTCTATATTCACATGCACATTCTCGGGATTGAGGACTAAAAGAAAACATTAAAATATTTTTTAAAAATTTTTCGGATCAATCTAAAGGCAAATCCAACAACATACCCTCTTTTTTATCTAGATAGAGAGGTTCCAATATGTTTAATAAATAAAAAAGTTCCGAATGAAGGTTGGGTAGACTTTCCTCTATGCAAATAGTAAATTAGAAGTAAGTATGGCAAGATATTAATACATCCGCCGTGGCACGTGTCTCACGAGCAAATTCCGATAAAAATTGTGTATGGCCTGCAATCTCAAATAAACAAACATGTTATAAATGCTCATAAATCAACGAAAAGCCTTAACTATAATGACTATAGAAGAAACACCAGATACAGCAAACATTTTTAGATAAATGCTTCAGCAATCTTATTTACTCCCGTTCCATTTTAAGAGTACTTCTACGTGCATTTTCAAGATTTACAGCAACCACATTAACCCTAATTTTAATTCAGCAAATTGATTTATAGCGGCTTATTTTACCTTTCCTTTACAATATTATCTGATTACTAAACAATAACCATAGTAGTTTTTCTATACTGTAGTTTAAAAATGACGGTATAATAGTATCTGTTACTATTTTTTATAAAAATACTTCGGCGTTTCTTTGTGTAACAAATCCCGATTTCTAAATCCTAAGATCTGAAAAACTAAGGCTAAACCTGAAAACACTAACAGAAATCCAATACCTGAGCAAGAACTGCAATGTAATTTTACCGTCCAGTTAAATCATTGCTTTAATTAATGCGACAGAAAATGACTGAGAAACCACTTCAGTTTATTCCCTTTAAACCAGAAAGAAATTTCATTTTCTGTCGCATTTTTCAGTAATAAGCCTTCATCCTTTTCATTTTTTAATTTTTTAACCCTTATCCGTATGTACAATATTTTATTGAAGGATGATTATGCTATTTACCGCAAAGGCATAAATGAAATTCTCAGAAGCAGGTTTCCCTTTTCCGGAATAACTGAAGTTGATTCAGCAATTAAACTTGCAGACAATGCGAGCCGGCAAAACTGGGATATTATTATTTTCGATATCGCTGATCTTTCCGGCAAGAATTTCCAATTGCTCTCCACATTAAAACAAGCATGCCCTGAAAGCAGGCTGATAGTTACTACAGATGCAGAAAATCTTCTTTTAAAAAATGCGCTGATTGCCGGAGGAGCTTCAGCCTGCATAGCAAAAGATTGTTCAATAGAAGATTTTATTAAAGCAATTGATAAGGCAACAGGACATAAACAGGCATTTGTATAAATGCATTGTTTTACCAGTCGGATTTTGCGCTTGCGCTAACGGCTAAATCGGGTGAGTAGCTCCCGGAAAGATATTTATAGTACGCTGTTATGGCGATCATAGCAGCATTATCTGTGCAGTATTCAAATGAAGGTATATATGTTTGCCAGCCTTTTTCTTCGCCAATCTTTTTAAATGCATTACGCAAACCACTGTTGGCAGAAACACCTCCTGCCAGACAAATATTTGTAATGCCGGTTTTGCTTACAGCCTTATTTAATTTATTAAGCAATATTGTAATGATGCGGTGTTGAACAGATGCGCAGATATCGTTCATATTTGCCTGAATAAATGCAGCCTGCTCACTTTCTGTTGCAGTAAACGCTTCTTTAAAAATCATGCTTTGCCCGGCATTCTTCAGAAAATATAAAATGGCGGTTTTTAATCCGCTGAAGCTAAAATCGAGGTCCGCTATCTGCGGTTCCGGAAATTTAAAACGTAATGGATTTCCTTCCTTTGCATACTTATCAATCAATGGGCCGCCGGGATAAGGCAAGCCAAGCAACTTTGCAGATTTATCAAAAGCCTCGCCGGCAGCATCATCAATAGTTTCACCAATTACCTGCATATCACCTGGTGCATTGCATACAACAATCTGCGTATGTCCGCCGCTTACCGTAAGACAAAGAAATGGAAACTCCGGTGCAGGCGCTTCAATTAGATTGGCTAACACATGCGCCTGCATGTGATGCACAGGTATAACCGGCACATTAAGTGCAAGCGCCAGCGATCTGGCAAATTGTGCGCCTACCAGCAAAGAACCAATTAAACCGGGAGATTGGGTAAATGCTATGGCATTTAAATCTGCAAGTTGGCAGTCTGCTTTTTTTACTGCCGCATCTACAACCGGCACAATGTTCTGCATATGTGCCCTTGATGCCAGTTCAGGAATTACACCACCGTACTGCTCATGAATTTTTTGAGTAGCGATAATATTAGAAAGTATTTTACCATCGGAACAGATACTCGCGGAAGTTTCATCGCAGGAAGACTCGATAGCAAGAATAGTAACCCCAGCCCTTGATTGCAGCATGAGGCGAAGGTAACACTTAATTTATTGAACAGGTGCGCGTTTATTTGCTGAGATAACTGATTGATCCGATATAAACCGGAATTGGATGAGCTTCTGATTTGTATGACGAAGAATCCACGGCATAACATATCACAACTTTTTGACCAACCGCCAGTACTACTTCGTTTGCCATTGAAGATGGATAAAATATTTTATTTTCATCGGTTATAACGCCGAGAAAGCTGTGCGATGAATCCTGTATTATCTCAACTTTACCTCTGGCCGTGTTGTTGCATTCTATTTCTTCCTTATCTTTTGAAAAAATAAAAAGAAGAAAGGATGTAATAGACAATGATGCTATATAGACAAATTTTATCATAGGATAATTTTAAGAAATGATTTAATATGTCTAATACTCTAACGAAGGAAATCGTATTATAGTATAACATTTTCTTAAAATTTAAGGGTAAGCCCTTATACATTCAAACTATTTTGAACGTATGGCAACCACCGGATCCATTCTTGCAGCAATGGTGGCGGGAATAATACCGGCAAGTATGCCTATTATAATACAAATTGAAACGGCTACTCCAAGTATATTATAGGATATGTAAACATTAAAATTAAGTGGCCCACTTAAAACTTTTGCCAGTATAAACACCAGCAAAAGCCCAATGGCTCCGCCTATAAAACAAATAAATGCAGACTCCAGCAGAAATTCAGAGAGAATAATTCTTTTCTTGGCGCCTATTGCTTTTTTCAAACCTATAATTGGTGTTCGTTCACGCACTGTTACAAACATAATATTGGCAATACCAAATGCACCAACTATCAGGCTTAACAGACCAATAAGCCAGCCGCCTAATTTTATGCTGGAAAAAAGCTTTGAAATATTATCACTGAAATCACTAACCGCATTTAAAGCAAAGTCATCTTCTGTGCCCGGGCTTAGCCTGTGAATAGCCCGGATATTCCCCCGCAATTCATCTTTAAACGCTTCTGTGGTAACATTTGGCTTTCCCTGTACCAGTATATTAGGCTGAGAATATTTTTCTTCAAAAATTGTTCTGAAAAACCTGTAAGGCAGAATAATACAATCATCAAAATTCCATCCGCCTACCAGGGAACTTTTACCCTGCTTCTTTATCACTCCAACTATATTAATTCTTTTATTCTTAAGCGTAATAGTATTACCAACGGCTTTTTCAGCATTACCAAAAAGTTTTGCTGCATTTTCATAGCCCATTACAGCACTTGCTGTACCTCTGTCCATATCAGAAAGCGTAAGATAACGCCCGAACTGTATTTCAAACGGTTGAATAGCATTGAACTCTTCAGATACGCCATATATGTTCACATTCTGAATCATATCCTTTCCGTTAATTACATTTTGCCCACCTGTACTTAAGGTGAATGCAATGTTTTCAATAGCATTCGTCTTAGCTTTTATCATGCGCATTTCTTCATACTTCGGCTCGGGGCGTTTCACATATTTCCACCATGGATAATCACCGTCGCCGCCTGCGCCGTAATCCCATTTATCTATGTAAATAGTATTTGAACCTAAAGCATTAATGCCGTCTTTGATATTTCTTTCAAGACTGTCAACAGTAGTTAAAACGCCTATAATACAGAATATGCCGATAGTTACTCCGAACAGGGAGAGAAATGTACGCAGTTTATTACTTTTCAACTCCTGCCATGCAAGCCTGAATGTTGAAAAGAGTATCTGTATGGTTTTAAGCATAATTCAAAAATAACAACAATTTGAGATTCAAATCTCAAATCCTGCCATGTTACTTTTTCTTTGCTTTTGCGGCAGCCTTTTTAGGTGCTGCTTTAGCGGCAGCTTTAGGCTTCTTTTCTTTTTTGGCAAATGCGCCGGGTATTTCTGCTTCAATAAACTGCTTTACTTCTTCCAGCGAGACTTGCTGCAGGTCTTCAGCGCTGTACTTTGTATTATCGGCCTTTTTAGGAAGCTTCACTATTTTCTTGCCGAATTTTATGATTGGACCCCATCTTGCATTTTCTACAGATATTTTTTCAGCTTCCCAGCGCTGAATATAGCGGTTGCTTTCTTTCTCCATTTTAGCTTCAATCAGCTCATTCATATCTGCCTGGGTAAGCTTTTCAAAATTATACCTGCGTGGCACATTTATGAAAATACCATCCCATTTAATAAAAGGACCAAAGCGGCCAGAGCCTTTTGTAATGGGCTTGCCTTCATAAGTACCCACAGGCGCATCTGCAACTTTCTTTGCTTCTATAAAGCCAACAGCTTTGTCTATATCAACGGTTGTAAGATCCGTTCCTCTTGGCACAGAAATAAAATCATCTCCCCATTTTACATATGGCCCAAATCTTCCCACGCCTACAGACACTTCTTTACCCTCATGTTCACCCAAAGCGCCCTGGATTTTAAACAAGTCAAGCGCTTCTTCAAAAGTTATTGTTTCTATACTTTGGCCAGCCTGCAGCTTGGCAAACCTCGGTTTTTCCTCATCATCGGTTGTGCCTATTTGTACCATCGGGCCATAACGCCCCATGCGTGCAACAACAGGTTTGCCGCTTTCAGGATCTTTACCTAACTCCCTCTCCCCTTTTATCCGCTCCGCAGTTTCAATCGTATTATCTACATCTTTCTTAAATGGCGTGTAAAAATCATCCAGCATTTTATTCCACTTCATTTTTCCCTGAGCCACTTCATCAAACTCTTCTTCAATCCTGGCGGTAAAACCATAATCCATTATATCATCAAAATACTGTTTCAGGAAATCAGTAACCACCAATCCCAGGTCAGTAGGAAACAGCTTTGCTTTTTCAGCGCCGGTTGTTTCGTGCTCTGTTATTTTGGAAACCTTATCATTTTGTAATACCAGCACCCTGTAATCACGCCTCACGCCTTCTTTATCTCTCTTTTCAACATATCCTCTTTTTAAAATCGTTGAAATGGTTGGCGCATAGGTGGAAGGCCGGCCTATACCCAGTTCTTCTAATTTTTTTACCAGTGAAGCCTCTGTAAAACGCGGAGAAGGTCTCGAAAATCTTTCTATCGCCTTCATCTCTTTAAAGCCTACTTTTTGGCCCGGCACTAATGGCGGCAACATGCCTGCCTGTGTCTCATCTTCAATATCTTCATCATCAATATCTTCTCTGTACGCTTTCAGAAATCCTTCAAATTTCAATACTTCTCCTTGGGCTGTAAGGTCTTCTTTATTGGTGGAGATATTAATTTTCGCGATGGTTTTTTCCAACTCCGCATCTGCCATCTGGCTGGCAATAGTTCTTTTCCATATCAGCTCATATAACCGGCGGGCATCGGCATCATCTACACTTAGTCTATCCATTGCCGTTGGTCTGATGGCTTCATGCGCCTCCTGTGCAGATTCATTTTTATTTTTATACTTACGTACCTGCACGTATTCACTGCCGTACTGAGATTTTATTCTCGCAGTAATATCATTCAGCGCCGTATCGCTCAGGTTCACGCTATCTGTACGCATGTAACTTATATAACCATTCTCATACAGCTTCTGCGCCAATAGCATGGTACGGCTTACAGAATATCCTAATTTTCTTGAGGCTTCCTGTTGTAAAGTAGAAGTGGTGAACGGGGCGGCGGGAGATTTTTTTGCAGGCTTAACCTGCACATCTCTTACCGTATAAGTTGCGCCAATGCAGCTATTTAAAAAATCATTAGCATCTTTTTCAGCATTATAGCGGCTGCCTTCTGCTTTAAAGGTTACTGTTTTATCGCTGATGTCTTTCGCATCAAGTAATGCCTCTATTTTAAATGTGCCTGTAGTATTAAAAGCGTTGATCTCTCTTTCTCTTTCAGCAATCAACCGAACGGCAACGCTTTGCACTCTTCCTGCACTAAGATTATTGCGCATGCTCATTTTTCGCCAGAGCACCGGTGAAAGCTCAAAGCCAACAATCCTGTCGAGTATACGCCTTGCCTGCTGCGCGTTTACCAGGTTCATATCCAATACCCGCGGGTTTTGCACGGCGGATTGTATTGCAGGCTTCGTTATTTCGTGAAATACTATACGTTTAGTGGTTGCAGGGTCAAGCCCCAATACCTCACATAAATGCCAGCTGATGGCTTCCCCTTCACGGTCCTCATCCGTTGCCAGCCATACTTCATCACTCTTTTTTGCCAGCCCTTTTAGTTCTTTCACAACCCTTTCCTTTTCTTCCGGAATAATATAGCGCGGCTTGAAATGATTGGCCACATCAATGCCCATATCATTCTTCTCAAGGTCGCGGATATGGCCATAGCAACTCTTTACCTCAAAATCTTTTCCGAGGATCTTTTCGATCGTTTTGGCCTTTGCCGGAGATTCAACTATCAATAAATTTTTTGCCATTGTACTGCTTAAACGCCCTGATTATAAAAATGATATAATAAGGCAGGTTTTCCATTAAAATTGCTGCAATATTAGCGTAAACCTTTAAAAACAAAAAAAACGCAATTTATATAAAGTCCAGAATAGCTTTTACCGATCGTGCATCACGGTATATTTTACGATGCCCCAAACCGCTGCTGATAATAAACTTAATTCCCGGGAAATCAGTTGCTTTTATTTTTTCAACATCCCGGTAAGGCGTTATATCATCTTCTGTATCGTGCAGCCATAAAATATCTGCCTGTATATTTATTAATGTTGGAAGCACAGATGCTTCAGTGGGACTGATACCTGTTGTATCCGCACTCAACTTATTAAAAGCCTGCCTTACCCTGTCGTTTAGTTTGAGCAACCGGAAAAAACGATCCATCACAGATGTTATTTCTGTTGCAGGCGCTACCAGCACAAGTTTTGTATCCTGATCGTGAGGAATGCCTTGTAAAAAATGTGCAACTGCCAGTCCGCCCAGTGAATGGGCTATATACGCATCAAATGGTCCAAACTCCTTAAAAACCGCGTTAAGCATATTTTTATATAAAGGGAGCATGATCTGGTTACCTTGGCTTAAACCATGCGCAGGCGCATCAAAAGCAATCACTTCATATCCTTTCTTTGTAAGCAGTGGCACAAACCCTTCAAAATTCACGGCAGACGATTCAAACCCATGGGCAATCAATACTTTTTTATGTGCGGAATGGTTCCAACGATATCCATATATATTAAGCCCGTCTGATTTTACCGTAACTACTTCAGCCTTATCAATAACCGGAGATGATCTTTTCAGAACCCTTTTTTGTGGGGTACAAAAAAGCTTAAATGCTTCAGCTGCGGCTTTTTTTGTTGAAACCGCAGACAGCAGTTGCAATTTCCTGGCTGTATATCCCAATGCTATTTTCTGCGTAATCTTCATACCCGACCCAATTGTCAAATGCCGAAATTACTGCAGTTTATCCTTTATATTCACGTTATGAAAATAGTAATCATAGGAACAGGAAATGTTGCCAATGTTTTAGGTAGAAAAATAAAAGCGGCCGGACATACTATTTTGCAGGTTATCAGCAGAAATATTGACCGTGCCTATGCACTTGCTGATATGCTTGGAGCCGGCAGCAATAATTATTTTTCTGCTGTAAGACCGGATGCAGATATATATATTATAGCGGTATCAGATGACGCGATACCCGAAGTAGCATCTCAATTATTAATTGATAATGGAATTGTTGTTCATACAGCGGGTGCAATTTCAAAAAACGCGTTGGAAAGGTCAGCGCGTTCCTTTGGCGTATTATACCCTTTACAAAGCTTATCAGCACAAAGGGAAACTATTCCCGAAATGCCCTTTTTAATTGATGGAAATACTGAAGAAACGATTATGCAGATAGAAAAATTTGCACTTACCTTATCTGGCAGGGTAGCGTATGCAGATGATGAAATGCGGCAGAAAATACATGTTGGCGCGGTAGTAGTCAATAACTTCACCAATTACTTATATACACTCACCAATGAATTTTGTGAAAAAGAACATATAGATTTCACACTGCTGCTGCCTTTATTAACCGAAACAGTACAACGATTGCAATATAATGAACCTCCGTTATTACAAACCGGGCGCCAGGAGAGGAGATATTGCCACTATTCAAAAACATGTTTCAATTTTAGAAAATTATCCTGTGCTGCGCCGGCTTTACCAGGAATTTTCGCAGCTTATTATTGATTATTACACGAAATACAATAAAGAAGATATTGTTTAACTTTTTTCATTTCAGAATTTATAGTTCTGCAACTATCTTCACGCCATGAAACTGAAAGCATTTTTGAGGCTGGTAAGATACCCCAACCTGATTTTCATTGCCGTTACCCAGTTTCTGTTTTATTTCTGTATTGTTTCACCGTCTATTCATCCCGAAATATTTTACCCTGACGAGCTGATACTGCTGGCCTTAATTGTGTTATCATCAGTATTCATTGCGGCAGGCGGCTATATTATAAACGACTATTTTGACCTGAACATTGACCAGGTGAATAAACCAGGCAGAATTGTGGTGGAAAAAGTCATTCCCAGGCGCTGGGCGATCCTATTGCATTGGCTTTTTTCAGCTGCAGGTATTATTGTTGGGTTTTATGTTTCATATGTTACCAAAAACTGGTGGATAGGATTTTCAAACATCGTTTGTGTGCTGCTGTTATGGGTTTATTCTACCACCTTCAAGAAGAAAATATTATCAGGCAATATTATTATTTCGCTGCTTACGGCATGGGTAGTACTGATCATATTTTTTTTTATAGATCACCTTTCTTCAAACAGCCTGGAAGCATGGCAGATTTCAACGCCCTTAAATGAAGGTGCTCATCGCAGGATCATGCGGTTAGCATTTTTATATGGTGGATTTGCTTTTGTAATTTCTATTATAAGAGAAGTGATAAAAGACATGGAAGACATGGAAGGAGATGCACGATTTGGCTGCCGCACTATGCCAATTGCCTGGGGTATACCTGTTGCAAAAGTATTTACAGGTGTATGGCTGATGGCATTAACCGGCGCTCTGGTAGCCATACAGATATACGCTGTTTATCTTGGTTGGTGGTGGAGTGTTCTTTATTGTGTGGTACTTATTATTCTACCCTTATTATGGATAACAAGAAAATTATATGCCGCCACCGTTGCCGCTGACTTCGGCTACCTGAGCGGCGCTGTAAAATTTGTAATGCTGACAGGCATCTTATCCATGATTTTTTTCAAATTATATCGCTAATGACCAAAGTTATTCTCGCATCTCAATCACCCAGGCGAAAACAACTCCTTCAATGGGCTGCAATAGATTTTGATATTATTGTACAATCAACTGATGAAAGTTATCCTGCGGGTTTATTGCCTGCGGAAATTGCTATTTATATTGCTGAACAGAAAAACATAGCAGTCAGAAATTCAGATCAATTTAAAATGTATGCTCCGGTCACACCTGTAATTACGGCAGATACTATTGTCGTATGTAATAATGATGTTATCGGTAAGCCCAAAGACAGGAATGATGCGATTCATTTACTTCAAACGCTATCCGGTAAAAAACATATGGTGATTACAGGAGTTATTATTACATCTGGCGATAAAACAATACGCTTTGCCGATACAACAGAAGTTTGGTTTCATCCATTAACCAATGCTCAAATTGAATTTTATGTTGATAACTACAACCCTTATGATAAGGCCGGCGCTTATGCCATACAGGAATGGATAGGCGTTATAGGTATTGAAAAAATCAATGGTGATTTTTATAATGTAATGGGATTGCCCGTTAGCAGGGTAGTTAGGGAATTGGGGGGAATTTAAAAATGCCCTCACCCCCGGTGCCTCTCCGTTGCAGAGAGGAATACAAAGAAGAGGTTTTTCAAACATTTCTCCGTAAATTAGTTCTATACTATCAACACCACAACTACAATCTATGACAGAACGCCTGCTGCAATTTATCTGGCAAATGCAGTACTTTAATAAAACTGATCTGCATACCGCTTCAGGTGACCGGTTATCCATCTCTTATCCCGGTCAGTTTAATACTAACCAGGGACCCGATTTTTTAGAAGCCATTATATCAATAGCCAATACAAAATGGGCGGGGAATATAGAATTGCATGTAAAAGCATCAGACTGGAAAATGCACAGGCATAATGATGATAAAAATTATGGCAACATCATTCTTCATGTTGTGTGGGAACATGATGAGGATATTTACGATGCAAAAGGACAAACGATACCTGCATTATCGCTGAATGATAAAGTGCCTAAAGTTTTGTTGCAGCGCTACGAAGAATTAATCTATACTCAAAAAATTATTCCCTGTGAAAATAGCCTTTCGCCTGTGCCTGCAATAGTATGGAATAGCTGGAAAACAAGACTGGTTACAGAACGTATGCAAAGAAAAACCGAAGCTGTTGCAGGATTTCTTGCACAAACCACTGCACATTGGGAAGAGGTTTTCTGGTGGCTGATCGCAAGGAACTTTGGCAATCCGGTTAACAGTAATGCATTCGAAGCCATTGCGCGTTCCATCCCGGTTAATATACTTGCTAAACATAAAGGACAAATTCATCAGCTCGAATCATTCCTGCTCGGGCAGGCAGGTTTATTAAACAGTAACTTCCGGGAATCTTATCCTAAAATGTTGCAAAAAGAATTTAAGTTTTATAAAAAGAAATACAATTTTACACCAGTATATGAGCCGGTACATTTTTTGCGTATGCGCCCCGGCAATTTTCCAACTATACGCCTGGCACAACTGGCAATGCTTATCAACAGCTCGCTGCATTTATTTTCGCAGGTAAAAGCAGCTACTTCAGTAAAAGAGGTTGTAAAGCTTTTACAGGTAACAGCTAATGATTACTGGCATTATCATTACAGATTTGATGATACTACTACTTACAAAGAAAAAACATTGGGAAAGCAGATGATTGATAATATACTGATCAATACGATCATTCCAATCGTTTTCGCTTACGGGCACATACACAAGGAACAGGTATATAAAAATAAAGCCCTGCAATGGCTTGAAGATATTTCCCCTGAAAACAACAATATTACCAGGCAGTGGGAACAACTTAATATTCAAAATATTACTGCTGCTGATTCCCAATCGCTTATACAGCTGACTAAAGCATATTGCCTTCAAAAAAAATGTCTCAACTGTGCTATAGGCGCTGCTATACTTAAACGATCGTTACAGTAGAAAAGAGATGGAACGAGAAAAGCAAAATCTCACATTTAGCATTTCACCATATTGCTACTTTAAACAGCCTTCAAACGTGAAAGGTATAACATCTCACATTTAATATTTTACTTCACACCATTATGTATCTGCCGCTTTACTATTGCAATGCCCCTGCATTCTGCCAGTTAAATACAGTATTCACTTTTATATCAGGATGTATACTATACGCTACCGGACAGGTATGCGCAGCTCTTTCAAGTATTATTTTTTCCTTATCTGTGAGGTCAGGTCCTTCAGGAAAATAAAATGTTAAATTTATACCTGAAATCCGCCGGGGATCGGCGGCCATTATCTTTTCAATTTCTATTTTTATATCCCTTATATCAACATTCATATCTCTTGCTTTTATACCCATTATAGTAAGCATGCAGCTTCCAAGCGCTGTTGCTACCAAATCTGTAGGTGAAAAACGTTCTGCAAGTCCCTGGTTATCGAGGGGAGCATCTGTTTCAATTACAGTTCCGGATTTCAGATGGGTACAAACCGTACGCAAATTTCCTTCGTACACTACTGTTGAAGTCATTGTATTATTTTTGTTTAAATTTACGTTTAAAGAACACATAAATCATTACAGGTGAAAAAAATCATTGCGGTTATTGTATTCGCCAGTTTTACATTTGCCGGCTATAGCCAGCAAGACAACCCGGAGAAAACTAAAGACAATAAAAAAAGGCAAAAGAGAGAAAAGATGAACCAGATAATGAGGCTTGAAGAAGAAGGCGTGCCCTCATTCCGCAAACAAAATGCCTTTGGAATAAAATTAAATACTGACGGATGGGGAATATCTTATGAATTCGGAAAATCAAACTCAGTAACCCGTGCCACCATTTACCAAATTGAATTCAACGAAAAAAAGCATCGTAAAGAAGACAAGCAAAGCCGGTCAGTAGATGGCGGGGGTGGCTTTATTTTTTTTGGTACGCCTTTCGTGTATGGCAAGAAAAATATTTTCTACCAGTTAAAAGGAGCTATGGGACAACAAATTTTAATTGGAGGTAAAGGAAATAAAAATGGCGTTTCGGTATATGGAATAGGCGCCGGCGGATTATCGCTGGGTTTACTAAGGCCATACTATATGGAAGTGCCGGACGGAAATAATGGTAGCAAATACGTAAAATATGACTCCGCCGACAGCCTGCTATTTTTAGGACAGGAAGGAATTATTGGCGGCGGGGGGTTAACCAAGGGCTGGAATGAAATGAAACTTACCCCCGGGCTTCATGCAAAAACTGCCATACGATTTGACTATAACAGGTTTAATACGGTAGTATCAGCCATTGAAGGCGGCTTAAACGTTGAATATTATTTTAAAGATGTTCAGCAAATGGTATATAGCCCGTCGCGAAAATTCTTCTTCAATGCCTATGTTTCCTTCTTATTTGGCAAACGGAAGTAAGACTGTTAAATTTGCATATTGCAAAGTAATTTTTTAACTATGAGTGGATGTGCAACAACAACCGATGCGGAGCCACGGCCTAAAAAACCAGATTGGCTTAGAGTAAAGCTGCCGATTGGCGAAAGTTATAAAAACGTAAGAAATTTAGTAGATACACATAAGCTGCATACCATCTGCGAAAGTGGCAACTGCCCTAATATGGGCGAATGCTGGGGAGCAGGCACTGCTACCTTCATGATTCTTGGCAATATATGTACCCGCAGTTGCGGATTTTGCGCGGTTGCAACCGGCAGGCCGGATGCTGTTGACTGGGATGAACCCCAGCGCGTAGCCGAAGCGATTTACCTGATGAAAGTTAAGCATGCGGTTATTACTTCTGTTGACAGGGATGAGATAAAAGACGGAGGAAGCATTATCTGGTACAATGCTATTAAGGCGGTAAAAGCTTTAAATCCTGATACTACACTTGAAACATTGGTTCCTGATTTTAAAGGAGAAAAAGAAAATGTTCAGCGCATTGTTGATGCAGCGCCGGAAGTGGTCTCTCACAATATAGAAACAGTTGAGCGCATGACGCGCCAGGTGCGTATACAGGCAAAATACTGGCGCAGCATGGAAGTACTGAAATATCTTAAAGAACAAGGTATGCGCACCAAATCAGGTATTATGCTTGGCCTGGGCGAAACAAAAGAAGAAGTATTGCAAACCATGCATGATCTTCGTGCAAACGGCGTGGATGTGATTACTATCGGGCAATACCTGCAGCCAACACGCAAGCATTTGCCGGTGCACCGCTTTGTGCATCCTGATGAATTTAACGAGTATACAGAAGCCGGTTATGATATGGGATTTGATTATGTGGAGAGCGGCCCACTGGTACGATCATCTTACCATAGCGAAAAACATGTGTTTGAAGGCATAGGCAAGGAAGAATGGTTGAGGAAGAAAGCGATGATGGTTTCTTAACACTCAAATAAAGTATTAAACGGCGCACAATAAATGCGCCGTTTTTTTATGCCGGTATTAAATTACCATTATAGATGATAAACCAGATATTTTAATCAAATGATTAAAATATCTGTTTAATTCTGAAAACTGTTTTTAACTTTGCCTTTGTTAAACAAATGCATGGCAAAAGCAAAAGCTGATAAAAAAATTATTTCCACCGAAGAAAAAATCAGGGAAGCAGCAAGAAAGGTGTTTACGCAAAAAGGATATGCGGCCACACGCACCAGGGATATTGCTGAGGCTGCAGGCATCAATCTCGCACTGCTGAATTATTATTTCAGAAGTAAAGAAAAGTTATTTGAGATGATAATGCAGGAGAAGATGCAACAGTTCTTTGGCATTATAACGCCTGTATTGCTTGATCAGCATACCAATCTTAATGAAAAGATTGAACAGGTTACCTCGAAGTATATTGATATGCTTTTGCAAAACCCGGATATGCCGATTTTTGTTTTGAGCGAAATAAGGAACAATACAGGTATGTTTAAAAAAATGCAGGCAGGGAAATTATTGCAGTCCTCTCATTTTGTGCAGCAATTGAGAGAAGAACAACCAGGTGTTCAACCCCTGCATTTTATTGTTTCCATGCTCGGCATGATCATCTTCCCTTTCATAACAAAGCCGGTTTTGCAGTCTGTAGGCGTACTCAATGAAAAAGGTTTTGCAGCTATGATGGAAGAAAGAAAGCAACTACTTCCAATATGGATAAAATCAATGCTGGGCACAAAATAATTTTTTTGAACAAATATTAATCAAATGATTAAACAACACATTAAAGATACACGTTTATGAAAAAGATGATCCTATGTTCTTTTGTGTTTATAATATATGCATTCTCACAAGCACAGACGCTTAATATCGAAACCTGTTATCAACTGGCGCGTCAGCAATATCCTGTTACAAAACAGCACGACCTTATAAAAAAGGCCAACCAGTATACTATTTCCAATATCGCTGCAGGCTACCTGCCTCAGCTAAATATTAACGGTCAGGCTACTTATCAATCGGAGGTAACACAGGTGCCTGTAAAAATCCAGGGAATAGATATACCGGAAATAAGCAAAGACCAGTATAAATTATACGGGGAGATTACCCAAATCATTTTTGACGGCGGCGTAATTAAACAACAAAAAAAAATACAGGATGCGGGCTCTGCGGTGGAAGAGCAAACCCTTGAAGTAGAATTGTATAAGCTGAATGACAGGATCAACCAGCTTTTCTTCGGCATACTGTTAATAGACGAACAGCTTAAACAAAACAGTATTACGAATAAAGATATTGAAGCAGCATTAAAGAAAACAGCGGCATCAGTTGCAAACGGTACAGCATTGAGAAGCAATGCAGACGTGCTTAAAGCGGAAATGATAAAAAACGATCAAAGAGCGATAGAGCTCTCCGCTATGCGTAAAGCATATACCTCAATGCTGGGTTTATTTACCGGCCAAAACATAAATGAAAACACCATACTGGAAAAACCGGAACCAATGCTTGCCCCGCCGGATATACACAGACCCGAGCTAAGCCTGTACCAGCAACAAATCAAATTACTCAATGCGCAGCAAAACCTTATAACGGCAAAAAATTTACCGAAGCTTGGATTGTTTGCACAAGGTGGCGCAGGAAGACCTGCACTGAATATGCTCAGCAATAAATTTGAACCTTATTATCTTGGGGGCGTAAGATTAAACTGGTCGTTAGGCAATTTTTATACTGCCAGGAGAGAAAAGTCAATTATCGATTTGAAGCGTCAAACAATTGAGCTGCAAAAAGAAACTTTTCTCTTCAACACTAATCTCACGGGCAAACAACAATCTGCCGAGGCAGACAAATGGACATCGCTTTTGCAAACGGATGATGAAATTATCACGTTAAGAACAAATGTAAAAAGCGCCGCGGCGGCACAATTGGAAAATGGTGTAATTACAAGTAGTGATTTTATCCGGGAGCTCAATGCTGAAGACCAGGCAAAGCAGAGTAAAGCATTACACGAAATACAATTACTGCTTACACAGTACAGTATAAAATGGAATACCGGGAACTGATATTATTATAACTTAATCAAGCACACATAATATGAAACTGCGTAACATCAAAATACAAAAGCACAGAAAAAACTTTTCTGCTGCAAACCGGCTGGCGCCTTTCGTGTGTATGGTGATCATTTCATCATGCAGCAATAATAACAATAAATTTGACGCTTCGGGAACTTTTGAAGCAGTAGAAACTATTGTATCAGCAGAAGCCACAGGAGTGATAAAGGTATTTAATGTAAAAGAAGGACAGGAAATAGCAGCCGGTACTGAGGTTGGTTATATTGACAGCACACAATTAGCGCTCCGCAAAAAGCAGCTTGAGGCACAGATAAAAGCTACGGGCAGCAGGCTGCCCGATATAAACGCGCAAACCAATTATTACAAACAACAACTGGCAGTAACACAGGTAAGATTAAATAATTTAAAAAGAGAACAGGTAAGAGTGCAGAACCTGGTAAAGGCTGACGCTGCAACAACCAAACAGCTTGATGATATTAACGCTCAGGTTGAAGAAACAGAAAAGCAATTGCAGGTGATACAAAATCAGGATGCCGCCCAGGTATCCGTATTGCTTACGCAAACTTCTGGTTTAAAAAGCGACGCGCTGCCATTAATAGCGCAGATTGAACAGGTGCAGGATCAGTTAAATAAAAGCAGGATAATAAATGAAACAAAGGGAACTGTGCTTGCCAAATACGCAGAAACAAATGAAATGGCAACCACGGGAAAAGCACTATATAAAATAGCTGACCTGAGCACAATTATTTTACGGGCATATATTACCGGCGATCAGCTTCCCGGAATCAAACTGAACCAGAAAGTAATAGTGCTTGCTGATGACGGAAAAGATAAATACAAAAATTATGAAGGCATTATTGAATGGATAAGCGATAAGGCAGAGTTTACACCTAAAACAATTCAAACAAAAGATGAACGTGCCAACCTGGTATATGCCATTAAAATACGCATAGTTAACGATGGATTTTTAAAGATAGGCATGTACGCTGACGTGAAATTGTAGAAGGCAGAGGGCTTAAGGTTTGTGGTTTAGGGGTTGGGCATGATGGCTGAAAGCCAAATAAATTTCTTCTATTAAAGCAATACGATGTATTCAGTTGAAGTAAAAGATATAACAAAAGTATATGGAAAGGAAAAACTGATTGCAGTTGATCATGCATCCTTCTTTGTAAACAAAGGGGAAATATTTGGATTGATAGGGCCAGACGGCGCCGGCAAAACAAGCATTTTCAGAATGCTTACCACCTTGCTTTTGCCTGATGGGGGCAGTGCAACAGTAGATGGATTTGATATAGTGAAAGATTATAAACAGATACGAAACAGGGCAGGTTATATGCCGGGAAAATTTTCGCTTTACCAGGACCTTACCGTAGAAGAAAACCTGAACTTCTTTGCGACTTTATTTGGTACTACCATAGCAGAGAATTACGACCTAGTAAAAGATATATACATACAGATTGAAAAATTCAAAGATCGCCGGGCAGGAAAACTGTCAGGAGGCATGAAGCAGAAGCTGGCATTATGCTGCGCGCTGATACACAAACCGTCTGTTTTGTTTTTGGACGAACCAACAACAGGTGTTGACCCTGTTTCAAGAAAAGAGTTTTGGGAAATGCTGAAACGGCTGAAAGCGCAGGCTATTACAATTATTGTTTCTACCCCTTATATGGACGAAGCCAATATGTGCGACCGCATTGCGCTGATACAATCCGGTAAAATATTATCAGTTGAAACACCGGTAAATATTATCAGTAATTATGGAGATACGCTGGTTGAAGTGAAGGCTGATAATATGTACCTTCTGCTGAAGGCATTGAAGCGATATACAAAAGCGCTTAACAGTTATGCGTTTGGAGAATATGCCCATATATCTTTTGAAAGAGAGACACCGCGTGATTTCAAACCGTTCCTGGAAAAGGAAGGATTAACAGGGATTTCCATTGCGCCAGCCATTGTTACTATCGAGGATTGCTTTATTAAACTACTTAAAAATTAGTATGAGCGATACCGTTATACAAACAGAAAAGCTCACAAAAAAATTCGGTGACTTTATCGCGGTAAATGAGATAAGCTTTGCAGTAAGCAAGGGAGAAATATTTGGTTTTCTTGGCGCTAACGGCGCGGGCAAAACAACAGCCATGCGCATGTTGTGCGGGTTATCAAAGCCAACATCGGGTAAAGCTGTAATTGCCGGGTTTGACATATACAGGCAAACGGAAAAGATCAAGCAGAGTATCGGCTATATGAGCCAGAAATTTTCATTGTATGAAGACCTGACCATTCTTGAAAACATCCGCTTTTTTGGAGGGATATATGGATTGAAAAACACACAAATAAAATTAAAGAGTGAGCAACTAATCGATGAGCTGGGACTGCAGCAGGAAGCAAAGAAACTCGTAGCTGAATTACCATTAGGCTGGAAACAAAAATTATCATTTTCCGTAGCCTTGCTGCACGAACCTAAAATTGTTTTTTTAGATGAGCCTACCGGGGGTGTAGATCCTGTTACAAGACGGCAATTTTGGGAAATGATATATGAAGCAGCAAATGCCGGCGTAACCATTTTTGTAACCACACATTATATGGATGAAGCGGAATACTGCAACAGAATTTCTATAATGGTAGATGGCAGCATTAAAGCGCTGGACAGTCCTGCCAACCTTAAAAAGAAATTTGCTGCAGCATCAATGGATGATGTGTTTTATCAACTGGCAAGAGGCGCTAAAAGGGATGAATAGCACAATGTAAATAAAGCAGATGAAACAGTTTTTGACATTTGTACGTAAAGAGTTTTATCACGTATTGCGCGACAGGAAAACCCTGCTGATCCTTTTTGGCATGCCGGTAATACAGATCCTGATATTCGGCTTTGCATTGTCGAATGAGGTAAAAAATTCAAGAATGGTTGTAATGGACCAGGCAGGCGATATTGCGTCTCAAAAGCTTATCAATAAACTTGAAGCCAGCAAATACTTTGATATAGAAAAAGCCATATTAAGCCACGAGCAGGTTGAAGCATCATTTAAGCAGGGGAAAATAAAAATGGCTCTTATTATCCCGGCGGGGTTTTACAACAATCTTTTGCAGGGACATACAGCACAGGTACAGGTTATTGCTGATGCCTCAGATCCTAATATCGCCACTACACTTACCAATTATACCAATGCTATAGTGCAGGATTTTCAATCAGAATTAAATGCCGCAATTACAATACCTTATACTATAACCGCGGAAACAAGAATGCTCTATAATCCGCAGCAAAAAAGTGTTCATTCCATGGTGCCGGGTGTAATGGCTTTGGTTTTAATGCTACTATGTGTTTTAATGACGGCAATTTCAATTGTACGTGAAAAAGAAACCGGAACGATGGAAGTATTGCTGGTATCACCATTCAAGCCGTTCCTGGTAATACTTTCAAAAGCTGTTCCTTACCTGCTTTTGTCATTTATAGATATTATCATCATACTTGTTATGAGCGTATGGCTGCTTGAATTGCCCATCAATGGAAATATATTTCTGTTGCTTGCCGTAAGCACATTATATATCATTACCTGCCTCAGCCTCGGCATATTTATCTCTATTAAAACAACTACGCAACAGGCTGCCATGATGATATCGCTTATGGGCATGTTGTTACCTTCTTTAATGCTGAGTGGCTTTATGTTCCCTATAGAGAATATGCCACTACCGTTGCAGGCTGTTTCTAATATCGTGCCGGCAAAATGGTTCAATATTATCATAAAGGCGGTAATGATAAAAGGGCTGGGACTATTATCTATATGGAAGGAAGTATTGATTTTAACCGGAATGACATTATTCTTTTTACTGGTAAGCCTGAAAAGCTTTAAAATAAGACTTGCCTAACAACAGATCAATGAGAACAATATTATTTCTGCTGCAAAAAGAGTTTTTGCAAATAATAAGAAACAAGTCTATACGGGCAATGATTTTTGTTATGCCTGTTATACAGTTGATTGTTATGCCGCTTGCCGCGGATTATGAAGTAAAGAATATTAATATTTCCGTGGTTGACCACGATCATTCAGGTTATTCAAGGCAGCTTATTTCTAAGATAACTGCATCTGATTATTTCCGTTTTGCCGGTTATAATCAATCTTTCAAAGAAGCGTTTGCCCTTATTGAAAAAGATAAAGCAGATATAATACTGGAAATACCTGTACATTTTGAAAAAGATCTAATTAAAGAAGATAAAGCAAAAGTATTTATTGCAGTAAATGCCATCAACGGTACAAAGGCAAATTTAGGAGGTGCTTATCTTGCAGGTATAGTGCGTGATTACAACGTGGAATTAAGAGAGAAACTTGTAACAATAACACGGTTTAATCCTATCCCGGTAATTGATGTTCCTTCATCCAACTGGTTTAATCCTTTAATGAACTATCACTATTTTATGGTGCCCGGTATACTCGCTATATTGGTTACAATGGTTGGCGGATTTTTATCGGCTTTAAATATCGTTAAAGAAAAAGAGTCCGGCACCATAGAGCAGATCAATGTAACGCCTATCAAAAAATATCATTTCGTTATAGGCAAGCTAATTCCTTTTTGGGTATTGGGAAATGTAATTTTTACCATCGGCTTATTGGTTGCATGGGTAATTTACGGTATAGTGCCTGCCGGAAATTTGCTGGTGCTTTACACCTGCATTTCTATGTACCTTCTGGCAATTCTGGGTTTCGGTTTACTTATTTCCACTTTCTGCGAAACACAACAGCAGGCAATGCTGGTTATGTTTTTCTTTATGATGATATTTATTTTAATGGGAGGACTGTATACTTCCATAGACAGCATGCCCGGCTGGGCACAAACTATTGCTAAATTTAATCCAGCCGCGTATTTAATAGAACTGATAAGAATGATAGTTTTAAAAGGGAGTGACTTTAAGGACGTATTGCCGCATATAATTAAACTGGGCATATTTGCCATTGTACTGAATAGCTGGGCCGTGTTTAATTATAAGAAAACGAGTTGATGCAGCGTTAGTCCGTGTACTGAAAAATGATATTATTATAAAAGGAATTCCGGGTTCAATGTTTAGTCTACCTGCAAAGTAGACTATTTTGTATATATTTGCCGCTTCAAAATCAGCCCGAAGAGATTCTTATAGTTTAATCTTTTATAAATTGCATTATCAAGTATTACGAATATGAAAATAAAGTCCTCTTTTTTGATTTTGCTATTGCTTGCACAAGCTGTATATTCAAACCTGCAGGCTCAGACAAAATATCAAAAAACATCCAATCCCAATATTATTTTCATCTTTTCAGATGATCACGCATACCAAACTATTAGTGCTTATGGAAATAAGCTGGTTCAAACGCCCAATATTGACAGGATCGTAAGTTCGGGGGCAATTTTCAAAAACACTTTTATCACCAATTCCATTTGTGGGCCAAGCAGGGCTTGTTTGCTTACCGGCAAATACAGCCATATTAATGGTTATAAGCTTAATGAAAAAAGTTTTGACATTAACCAGCAGGTTTTCCCTGAACTGCTACAGCAAAATGGTTATCAAACCGCATGGATTGGTAAAATGCATCTTGGCGCCATTCCGAATGGATTAGACTATTGCAATGTTTTACCCGGACAGGGCAGTTATTATAATCCGGATTTTGTGGATGGTAAAAAAGATACCACGCGGTATAACGGATATGTTACGGATATTACCACAAACTTATCTGTAGACTGGTTAAACAACAGGGATAAATCAAAACCTTTTTTTCTTGTTGTGGGGCAAAAAGCTACGCACAGAGAATGGTTTCCTGATATACAGGATCTGGGCATATACGACAGCATCAATTTTCCGTTACCCCCAACATTCTATGATAATTATGACGGAAGGCTTGCCGCCGAGAAACAAGACATGACCATTGACAAAACCATGCGCCTGAAGGAAGACCTGAAAGTGCATGTTGATTATGAAAAAGACTGGTTATTCAGACGGTTTACTCCCGAACAGCGGAAAGCATATTATGACTACTACGAAGGAAAAGTGAGCAAAGAATTTGATGAAAAAAAATTAAGTGGCAAAGCATTGGTGGAATGGAAATACCAGCGCTACCTGAAAGATTATTTAGCTACAGCGCATTCGTTAGACAGGAATATCGGCCGCATACTCGACTATGTTGACCAAAACGGGCTCTCAGAAAATACCATCATTATTTACGCCTCAGACCAGGGATTTTACATGGGCGAGCATGGCTGGTTTGATAAACGTTTTATGTATGAAGAATCATTGAGAACCGCTTTTGTAATGCGCTATCCGGGTGTAATTAAACCCGGAACAGTAATAGATAAATTTACACTCGGCATTGACTGGGCACCTACTATACTTGATATGGCAGGTGTAAAAATTCCGGATGATATACAGGGCGTTTCCATTGTACCACTTTTAACTTCGCAAAAAGCGCCTGCAAGCTGGCGTAAGGAAATGTACTATCATTATTATGAGTTTCCGCAACCGCACCATGTATACCCGCACTTTGGCATACGTACGGAGAAATATAAGCTGATACGCTTTTATGGTGGCATTGCTACATGGGAATTATTTGACCTGGAAAAAGATCCTCATGAGCTGCATAATATTTACAACGATAAAAAATACGCGAAGCTGATCAGCAGTTTAAAAACATCTTTGCAAAAATTGATTATTGCATATAAAGATGAAGACGCGTTGAAAATAATGGCGAATTAGAAATTTGAGATTAAAAATCCGAGATTGATGAAAGGAGGAAACGTTATTATATACTTAGGATTATTTACAACCGCATATATTTTATTATCATGCAAACAGCAACATAGAAAAATTGTTGACAACAATCACGTAAACGACAGTACGGTTGATTGTATTGCTCCCCCATCCCGGCTTGCTGCTGTTATGCAAAACAACGAGCCAGTAGCTGTTGGCAAAGGAAAGGACAGTGTAAAAATGGTATGGATACCCGGAGGTGAATTTGAAATGGGCAGTAACGCTTTTCCTGATGCACAACCTATACACAAAGTAAAAGTGAATGGCTTTTGGATGGACGAACATGAAGTAACCAATGCTCAGTTTGCTGCTTTTGCAAAAGCAACAGGGTACAAAACTGTTGCTGAACGCCCTTTAAACCCTGCAGATTTTCCCGGTGTGCCTGCTGATAAATTAGTGCCCGGTTCAGCGGTGTTCAGTCCGCCCTCACATAAAGTAAATTTAAACGATCCTTTACAATGGTGGCGCTATATACATTATGCCAACTGGCAGCAGCCTGAAGGTCCGGGAAGTTCCATAAAAAACCGGATGAATGAACCTGTTGTGCATGTTTGCTATGAAGATGCTGCTGCTTACGCCACATGGGCAGGCAAGCGGTTGCCCACAGAAGCGGAATGGGAATTTGCCGCACGTGGCGGAAAAAATTATAGCGATTATTATTGGGGCAATGAATTAAAGCCCGGAGGCAAATGGGCGGCAAATATTTTTCAGGGACATTTTCCCGGTGGTAATAACAAAGAAGATGGCTATGCCGGAGTAGCACCTGTAAAAACATTTGCCGCAGATAGTTATGGGTTATATGATATGAATGGCAATGTATGGGAATGGTGTTCGGATTATTACCGCCCTGATTATTATAAAACCGGTACTTTGGATAATCCAAAAGGTCCGCCAGACAGCTTTGATCCTGATGAACCGGGCGCTATAAAAAGGGTACAACGTGGTGGTTCATTTTTATGCAGTGATGAATATTGTATACGTTATAAAGCCGGCAGCCGCGGCAAGGGCGAAGTAAGCAGCGGCAGCAATAACCTGGGCTTCAGGTGTGTAAAGAATAAGTAAAAGCCTTAACAAATAAAGCCAAAACAAAGATTGATATGAAGCTAAAAGGACTTAGACCAATACTTTGGTCTGATAAGCTTGATGAAACTATATCATTTTATACAAAAATTTTAGGCTTCAATCCTGGCGAAAGAAATGACGAATGGGGTTGGGCATCCTTGCACAAAGACGAAGTAGAAATTATGCTGGCAAAACCAAATGAACACGCTCCTTTTGATAAGCCGGTCTTTACCGGAAGTTTTTATTTCAATACCGATGATGTTGATAAATTATGGAACGCCCTTAAAGGCAAAGCAAAAATTTGTTACGAAATTAAAAACTTTGATTGGAAAATGCGGGAGTTTGCCATTTATGACAACAACGGTTACATACTGCAATTCGGACAGGATATAAGCGAAATATCTAACGTTTGATTTCAATTAAATTTTACAAAAAAACTAATCTCCCGGATTAATTAATTACAATTTAATTTTAATATCCCTCCTGGTCAAATCCCTCTTCCTCATCAAACGATGAACTTTCTCTTCCGATATTTCCCATGTTCAGCATGGAGCCCATCAGGTCTTTAAATTCAATTTTGCCATCCAGTACTTTTTTGCTGATCAAAGAATAAGATGATAAACCATGCAATATCAATTCCATCAGCAATGCATTCTCTTTTTCATTGGCATGAGGAAAATTTTTTTTAACCAGCGCATATAAACCCTCTACCTGGTATAGCAGTTGTACCTTTTCTTTATCTTTTACATTAAATAAAATGTCTAACGAATTGCCTTTATCAAACCAATTTATGATGGGGCGATACGGGTTATTATACTCTTCTTCCTTTTCCTTTTTTTGCGGCCGTCTTTTTTAAGCGAATCCGGGTTGGGAAAGTATTGTATAAATAAAGTACGTATAGATTTATTCAGCAGATTAAACGCTACCTGGTAAGGTCCTTCCTGCTCTCCCTCATAAACCAGTTCTACTTTGCCCGTTACTGAAGGAATAATACCTGTTAGATCAGATATCCAGACCTGGGTTTCTTTTTCTTTATTGATTATGGCTCTCCGTTCTGCGGCACTTACTGCGTTTTCATAAGCAGCTATTGGCAAACGTGCAGAAACACCACTTTTCTGATCAACAAGTTCGCTGGCTCTTGCTTCAAAAGCTACCTGTTCTATCATGCGTTTCACCAGGTCACTGATCTTTACTTTTTCTGTTTGCTCTTCAATAATATCGGCTTCCTGTTCTGTAATAGAAAGTGAGTCATCTATATTTTTAGGATAATGTGTGAGTATCTGGCTTTCTATACGGTCTTTTAGCGGCGTTACTATAGAGCCCCTGTTCGTATAGTCTTCGGGGTTAGCGGTAAACACAAACAATATATCAAGTGCAAGGCGCAATTTAAATCCGCGTATCTGTATATCTCCTTCCTGTAAAATATTGAATAATGCTACCTGTATCCTTGCCTGCAGGTCGGGCAATTCATTAATCACAAAAATGCCGCGGTTGCTTCTCGGGATAATACCATAATGGATCACTCTTTCATCAGCAAAATTAAGCTTTAGATTAGCTGCTTTGATCGGGTCGATATCTCCGATAAGGTCAGCAACACTAACATCCGGTGTTGCCAGTTTTTCACCATAGCGTGCACTGCGGTGCAACCATTCAACCGACGTGCTGTCTCCTTTTTCAGCTATCAGGTCTATAGATGATTTTGACAGCGGATTCAGAGGATTATCATTGATCTCGCTTCCGGCTATAACAGGAATATATTCATCCAGCAGATCAACCATCTGTCTTGCCATACGTGTTTTTGCCTGCCCGCGTAACCCGAGAAATAAAATATTATGGCGTGATAATAATGCCCTTTCCGTATCAGGGATCACACTGTCTTCATAACCCACAATTCCCGGGAAAGTTGTTTCACCCTGTTGTAATTTTTTTACAAGGTTGTTCCTTATTTCTTCTTTAACTGTTTTGCCTTTATATCCCGATGCTTTTAATTCGCCTAATGTGTTTATATTTTTAATGTTCATTTGCTGTTTTCTTTGTGCTGCTGTATTCAATTGTTTTTGTATTTGTTTGGAAGGTGGAGATAATGCATGCCTTATCTCCACGCCTTCTACCCTTTCCCTCCTACCCTACCCTTTAAATTTCTAATAAACCGTTTTTCTTTTCCCTGATTCAAAATCCTTAAAGATAAATGCTCCCAAATCATCGAGCGAGGCAAAATATGCTTTGCCATGATTGGTCTCCGTAAACTCCTGCACAAATTTCTGCAGGTAAGGGTCGGTAGCAATCATAAACGTAGTGATAGGGATTTTTAATTTTTTACATTGCGCCGCAAGATTAATGCAGCGGTTAATTACTTTTCTGTCAAGCCCAAAACTGTTTTTATAATATTTCTTACCTATTTTCAGGCAGGTGGGCTTTCCGTCAGTGATCATAAATATCTGCTTATTCGGATTTTTTCTTCTCCGTAAAATATCCATTGCCAGTTCAAGTCCTGCTACGGTATTGGTATGGTAAGGTCCTACCTGCAGGTAAGGAATATCTTTAATTTCAATTGGCCATGCATCATTACCAAATACCACTATATCCAGCGTATCTTTTGGATATTTTGTGGTGATGAGCTCGCTCAATGCCATTGCCACTTTTTTTGCAGGTGTAATACGGTCTTCTCCGTATAATATCATGGAGTGCGAAATATCAATCATCAATACCGTTGATGTTTGTGATTTAAAATCCGTTTCTCTTATTTCAAGATCATCTTCATGCATCTGCAAACCATCTACGCCATGATTGATCTGCGCATTCCTGATAGAGCTTACAAAATCTATCTGCTCAAGCATATCGCCAAACTGGTAAGGGCGTGTTTCAGGGTTTATTTCATCACCCTGGCCAGGCTTGTAAGTACGGTGATCACCTTGTTTTGTTTTCTTTAGCCTGCCAAAAATTTCTTCAAGACTTTTTTTACGAATACTTTTTTCAGTTTTAGGCGTAATATGAATTTCACCATTCTGTTTATTCTCGTCTAAATATCCTTTCTCTTTCAATTCATCAATAAAATCTCCCAATCCATATTCATTATTTGTGAATCCGTATTGTTTGTCTAATTGCGTTAACCAGTTTAACGCTTCGCTTACATCGCCACTGGTATACGTAAGTAATTGCATAAACAAATCGAGCAATTGCTCAAACTTTGTTTTGCCTCCGTCATTGGGATCATATAGTGAAAAATGATATCCTAACATATTAACTCCTTCTTTACATTAAAAAACTTGCAGGAGGTAAATCATTGAAGTGAAAATAGCAGGTAATCAAACAACCGTGAAGCAGATCAATAGCGCTTTCCTCCCTTACATCTGTATGCAATTTAAGTATTTTTACATAACCAAAAGATTACGGCTAACTGTATTGCTGAAGATAGTTTTGGTTTTGTTATTGAGCTTTACGCTCATCGATCTATCAAATTCAAGTATTTCTTTTATTTCAATGCCCGATCCAAGCTCAAGCCCCAATGAATCCAGGAACTGCAGAAACGATGCGTCATGATTTGCTACCCCCGTAAGCTTATATATCTTATTGATTTGTCCTTCTGACAAAGGAAAAGATTTGTAAACGGGTAATTTTCCGGTTGCGTCCGGGATCGGTTCTCCATGCGGATCAAACTGAGGATAACCAAGCATTTCATCAACGCGGTTAAAAAAACGGTCAGACTGAATATGTTCAATCTGTTCAGCAATGTCATGTACTTCTTCCCACCCTAATCCCATGACCTGCGATAAAAATAATTCTGTAAGCCTGTGTTTACGTAAAATGTGTAATGCCTGTTTCCTGCCTTTATCAGTAAGTTCTATCGCCCTGTATTTTTCATACCTGATGAATTTTTTGTCCGCGAGCTTTTTCATCATGCTGTTAACGGTAGGCATTTTAATGCCAAGTGTTTCGGCGATATCCTTAACCACGATCGCCGATTTTTCCTCAGATAGCCTGTATAATGCTTTAAGATAGTTTTCTTCTGTAAGCGAGATCATTATTAAAGGTAAAAGTTTTTAGGTATTCCGGGTGATGGCATATCACAATCATGAAGATATTTACAATTAAATTTTTATTTTGTTTAATACATGTGGCTGCATATTTGCATCTGTTAGCATTGCGGGGAAAGTAGAATAACTGATAGCCCGCGTGAAATGGTTCAATATGGACATTATACTATAAAAGCTTCTGCCGCGGGGTATGTTTGTCTTCCACTGATCACGCAACGATAGCGAATGCTGTAACACCATAATTATTCAATTACAACTGTTGCAGAATAACCTTTCTGAAATGACAATTACTGAAAGAAATGAGGACGGTAGAAAATTTTGTGCCGGTTGAGATTATTACGCCCAAACTTTTTCAAAAGTACCTTGTTCCGAATTAACGCTGACCAATAAAATTAATAACGCTTCAAGGAAAAAGTTGAAAAAAGTTTGTGATTTTAATACTATTAATTTACTTTGTATTTCAAAGTGCTTTTAATTTTAATACCAAAGACCTGATAATGAACTTTAAAATATTCTTTGTGGCTATAATGTTGCTGGCGCTGTATATTGAAGGAAACGCTCAGATGCTGGATAAAGCCAGGCTCGACCTGTTGTTTGACCGCCTTCTTGAAAAGAATAAAGGCATGGGCAGTATTACTATCGCCAAAAACGGAGAAATCCTTTACTCCCGCTCGTTTGGTTATGGACAGATTACCGAAACACTAAAGAAACCCCTGACTGAGGATAGCAAATACCGCATTGCTTCCATTACCAAGACTTATACCGCTGTAATGATCTTTCAGTTGGTTGAAGAGGGGAAATTAAAGTTAACGGACCATTTGGATCAATTCTTTCCGCAGGTTCCAAATGCAGGCAGGATCACCATTGCTCATATTCTTTCACACCGCAGTGGCATTCCCGATTTTACTGTGGATGCCGGCTGGAGAGCGAAGCCTAAAACCCATGAGGAAGTAGTTGTTGCAATTGCCAAAGGAAAACCTTTATTTGAACCCGACAGCCTGCATTCTTATAGTAATACTGGCTATGTATTGCTAGGTTATATTTTAGAAAAAGTTGATGGTAAACCCTACCAGGAAATACTCAGGCAACGGATCACTGATAAGATCGGGCTCAACAACACCTACCTGGGTTTAGGTAATACAAATGTGGATGCTGACGAAAGCCTTTCTTACCGGTATTTGGGCTCCTGGAAAGAAGTGCCTGAAATAAATCTGAGTATCCCGGCAGGTGCCGGCGCTATCATTTCTACCCCAACGGATATGTGCAAATTTATTCAGGCCCTGTTTGATGGGAAGCTGATCTCAAAAAGCAGCCTTGATCAAATGAAAACCATGCGCGACGGGGAAGGTATGGGTATGGAACCTTTCTCTTTTGCAGGCCATACGTTATATGGTCATACCGGTGGCAGCAACGTTTCTGGTTCATGGCTGGCTTATGAGCCTGCGGAAAAACTAGCAATGGCTTATACCACCAACGCAAAGATCTATCCTGTGAAGGATATTATTGCCGGTGTTTTCGATATTTATTGGAACAAACCATACGAGGTTCCTACTTTTGAAGTGCTGGAAGTGGACCAGGAACTCTTAGACCAATATGTGGGAGTTTATGTAATAGCCGGTAAACCTGCAAAGATGACGGTGATCAAAACCGGTAAAACCATTGCCATTGAGAATGGCGGATCGACCATACCGCTGGAAGCTATAGCACCTGGTAAATTCAACCTTGCCCCCGGCGTTACAGTTGAATTTGATACAGCAAAAAAGCAAATGATCATCAGGCGGCCACAGGGCGAAGCGATATTTACCAAAGAAAACTGATAGCGGTAATACAAAAACATTACAATTATGGTTTACAATATTTTAAATGGAGATTCTCTTGCTTACAGCTTTCCGGATACTAAAATTGAAGGCGATGTAGTTGTAGTAAGAGAAAGTCTTATAGATGGAGATTTGTCAGGTGACAATCTTCAAGACTTTTGGCAATCAAGAGCTAAGTACATGGAATTAACAGAACCTGAGTATCACAACAAAGTTGCTGATGAATTTAAAAAAATAATGGAGGCGACTGATAATTCCGAATTCAACCTTTGGTTTGAGTATGACTTGTTTTGCCAGGTAAATATGTGGTTCGTTATTTCAATTATTAACAGTTTGCCGATAAAGAAAAAGGTTTATGCTGTTTATACTTCCTATTTAAGCAGAAACAAAAAACATTTTTGGAATGGATTCGGATTGGCTGATCCAGGTCAGCTTCAGGCATGTTTTGCTGATAGGATTTTTTTAAGCAGTGCTGATTTACAATCAGGTCAAGAATTATGGGCAGCCTATAAAGACAATAACTTTGAAGAATTAAGTCGTCTTGCAAAAAATCAATCTTTTTCTTTTCCATACTTGCAGGAAGTAGTAAAAGCGCATATTGACCGTTTCCCAAAAGATGGCACAAATGGCAGACCTGAAAAAGTTATTGAAGACATTATAAAAAATGTATCGACAGACTTCCATAGAGTGTTTAAAGAGTTTTGGGACAGAGAAAGTATTTATGGGTTCGGTGATACTCAATTGAAACAGCTCTATGACAAAGTAATGTACTACCGCTAACATGGAGTTACTGGGTAATGTGGATTGCTTTAGCAGACTTTCAAAATTTTACAACATGGCAGATTTTGATATTTACTTTCCTGAAATCAATTACAATTTCCCCATGGTATTCGTAAAAGGCACAGAAGACACAACCTATTTGTTTGGTAGCGATAAAAAGGCAAACATCCATATCAATGACTTCTTTATTTCAAAATATCCAATAACACAACAGCTTTGGAATTATATTGCAGGCAGCAATCCATCACATTTCAATGGACAAGGCAGGCCCGTTGAGTGTGTTTCCTTCAACGACATTACACAAAGCGGCGGTTTTTTGGATAAACTTAATTCCGTTGCAGGGGAGAAATTTAAAACGGATATTGATTTGACTTTCCGTTTACCATCAGAAGCAGAATGGGAATATGCTGCAAGAGGCGGCATACATTGGAAAGACGATTTTCAATTTAGCGGCAGCAACGATTTGAACGAAGCAGGCTGGTATGAAATGAACGCAGGAAAAATTACAGACATAAACATGCTGCACAAAATAAAAAATACTGAAAAAGGAACGGAAACACATGATGTAGGGCAAAAAGCGCCAAACCAATTGGGTATTCATGATATGAGCGGCAATGTATGGGAATGGTGCGAAGATTTTTTTCAAAATGATACCTGCGTTATACCCGTCAATGGTAAGCCGTGCGGGGCAGAAGGACCGGAAAGGGTGCTGCGTGGCGGGTGCCACCATAATTGGGCAATTCATTGTACGGTTTATAAAAGATATGCGATTGCTCCCGATTCAGCGGATGGCTGCATCGGCTTCCGGATTACTGCGTCAATTAATCAATAAAAGCAAATTTGCAAAATACCGGTAAAATATTGAAATTAATAAAACCTAAGAAATGAAAGATTTAAATGACCAAATGTTACGGGCAGTTTCAGACGGTGATTTAGCAACTGCTGAAAAATTAATTAAACAGGGAGCAGATATAAATTACACTAATTCCCGGGGTAATTTTGCAATGTTTACTGCTGCATGGGAAGGTAATATTAAAGCCCTTGATTTATTTTATGATCTGGGAGCTAAAATAACTTTTGATCAAGCCAACTTACTGTGTAATGCTGCTTACAATGGAAAAGTAAATTCAGTAAAATGGTTATTGAATAAAGGCGAAGACGCAAATTTCACTTTTAAAGATACAGGAGAAAATGCATTGCATTATACCATCAGTAAAACAAATGAGATGGAGGATAGAGCCGAAATTGTAAAAGTTTTAATAGCGGCAGGTACAGACGTAAACAAAAAAACATTAGCAGGTAAGCCAACACTTTGCTTTATGCGTGATGCTTATCTTAAAGGAGAAACTCCGCTGCACAGAGCTGCAGCATACGGCAGCATCGCCATTATCCAACTGTTATTGAAAGCCGGTGCTGAACCTTCTGTAAAGGATGCAAATGGTGACACTCCTGTTTCCTGGGGAAGCTGGCACCTGAGAGACGCTGACGTATTACGTTTGCTATTGTACGAAGGAGTACCCAATATTCATTAAATTCCAACTGAGTATGAAAATAATTCCACTAATTCGCTGCAACGATTTAAAAGAAGCCATTGCTTTTTATACGAAGGTGCTTGATTTCACTTTGAAATACCCCGAGGAAGCTGATGATGAATGGGTGGTAACGCTAAGTAACAACAGTGCCGAAATATTGCTTTCCAGTATTGACGGAACGCCACGGGTGGCTATAATTGTAATGGTAGATAATGTGGACGCTTTATTTAAAAAGTACATTGACCGGGGCTTGATTATTCCCAACAACCCAGATTCCCCGGTTCATAACAACCCGATAGACCAAACCTGGGGGTTACGGGAGTTTTATGTAAATGACCCTTTTGGAAATACGTTAAGATTTGCAACACAAATAAAAAATAAAACAAATTAAGAACATGAAATGAACCGTAAGAATATTGCATACTCAACGCACGATGAAATTTAAGGAGAATTACATATGACCATTAGCATTATTCGCTGATCAGTTTCATAAACCTTGTACTTGCGGTATCTGCTATACTGCCATCTGGCTTTTTATAGATAAAATACGCGCTCATATCATTTCTTTTTTCTATAAATCCCATCGCTTCTGTAAGCCCCATTGCTAGTAATACATTGTCGTAGGCGTCTGCTGTCATAGCATCACCGGCAAAAACCGTTACGCTGATCAATTCATTTTGTACAGGAAAACCTGTTTTAGGGCTTATAGTATGACTGAATTTTTTCCCTTTGCTTTCATGGTATTTTCGATAGCTGCCAGATGTGGTAATAGCGCCATCTTCAAGCGTAACAATTTTTTGCAGAATGGAAGGTGTTGTCTCATCATAATCACCAGGCGCCTCAATACCAATTTTCATTTTCTCATTTTCCGGCAGTTTTCTGCCTTTAACACGTATTTCACCACCAATTTCCACGAGGTAATTATAAATATCATTTTTCTCAAAAAAATCAGCAACCACATCTACACTATAACCCTGGGCTATGCCATTTATATCAATGGTTATACAGGATTTTTTTTTAGAGAGATATTTATTACGAAGCGTTATTTTATCAGTACCGGTGCATTTCAGCAACAGCTTTATTTTTGCTGAATCGGGGTATTGATGCACGTCTTTTGTTCCAAAACCCCAGGCCTGAACCAACGGCATTACAGTAATATCAAATAAGCCGCCGGATGTTTTCCAAACTTCAATTGATTTGTTTACAACAACAGCAAAATGATCATCTATAGTAATGCCTTTTTTTGCCCTGTTAAAGCGACTGATGAGCGAATAATTTTTATAAATGGAAAGCGAGCTGTCTAGTTTATTAAGTATACTGTCTACCTGTTTTTTGCTAACAATACTATCTTTCGCATAATAGGTAATATGCCAGGTTGTACCCTGCGCTGAGCCTGTAAGCTGAATTTTTTGTATATTATTTTTAGCTGAAAATGATGTCAGCAAAATGTATACCATCAATATAGCATAAAGCACTGAAGTGGATAATCGCGTCATTACTGGTGAAAGCTTTCTCCAATAAATTTAAGCGCGTCTGTTATACCGGTGCGCCAGTATTCCCATGTATGCCCGCCATCGCGAACGCGATATTCGTGCTTAACTAATTTCTTTTTCAGCGCTATATGCAACAGGGAATTTCCGTTAAACAAAAAATCATCATCACCACAATCAATCCAATAACGAACTTTGTTGAGGTCGGCACCATTTTTCTTCTCAATAATGCTTAAAACAGAATTATCATACCAGGCTTTGTTCAGCCTGTCTTTACCTTTTAAGTCTTTACCAAATAACGGCGCAAAGATGTTGTTCCATTGCGATTCAGGCATCATTGTCATCTCTTCATCACCAAAAATACCCGCGCTCAAAGGCGCGGCCGCGGCAAATAACTCAGGATATTTCAATGCGTATATCATGGTTCCATAGCCACCCATTGACAAGCCGGCAATACCCCTGAATCGTTTTTCACTTTTTATACGGTATTGTTTCTCTATCCCTGGTACAAATTCCTTCACAAAAAAATCTTCATATTTTTCTTTACCATCATACGAATTGATATACCAGCTCGAATCGCCATTAGGCATTACAATGATCATCGGCGGAATTGTGCCGTCAAGTATCGCTTTGTCAGCATAGCGGTTTATTTCTCCAAACTGCAGCCATCCCGTATTATCATCCGTATAACCATGCAGCAGGTAAACCACGGGATAAGTTCTTTGAGAATGATCATAATCCGGTGGAAAATAGATAGTATATTTTACGCTTCTACCCAAAATTTTACTGCCGATAGTATTTTGTTCAATAACCTTTCCCGTTTGTTGGGCAAATACATTGCAAGTCAAAAGGAGCGCAGTGTATATTAATGCGATTTTTTTCATTTATTGTATTTAAATGCATCCATGGCAAATGCTGCGGTTATACATTGCCGTTATTTTGGTTCAAAAGTATAGCTGAGCACACGGTCTTCATAATTATTCAGCGTATATACTATTAATGTACCGTTATGCCTTATATATGTATACCGGTTTCTTTGCTGGTTGGTTTCTTTTTTATTTGCCGGTCTGAACCATGCATCCAGTTGCCCGCGATGGGTATTGTAGGTTTCTATTTTTCTTACCTTGCTTTCTTTAATATTCCTGTTCATATTATCAGGATTGCCTGAAACAGGCTCAAATACTGCCGGGCGAAACAGGAAACTACTTATAGTCTGGCTGCTGTCAATATTAACAGTAAGCGTATCGCCTAAATATCCGTACACATATCTGTCTCCCCTGTCGCTAATACTGTTTTTTGCAGGTTGTCCGAAAATTTTTATTACGTCTGAGCTTGTTGTAACACCTTTTTCCAGTTTGCGAACATCATCCTCCAAAATGGGATGGTAGATAGCGAAAGGTGTATTAGCAGGATTATATTTTTTGCTGCATGAAAAGAATATAATTACTGCGAAAAAAAATAACAGATGTTTTGCCATAGTAAATGTTTTTGATAGCTGAAACAAATAGTATTGTGAATTATATACATGGTGCTAACGTGAAACGACAAACGTGAGATGCGCTGATTTTCTCTATTCTTCATCCTACTGCCTATCGTTTCACAGTTAATTGCTGTTATGTATATGAAGCGCACTCTTTCATATCCTTTTCTGTGTAAGCTATACCATATTGCTTCAGCACATCATCCGGAACGCCATTCCATTGGTTAGGCTGGTTGCCGGCATACCCGATATCTTTTATTCCTATTTCAGCAGTGTAAAAGCCGGTGCACACAAGGTCTCTCATTGTATTGAAAAAAGAAACACCCTGCGACATGGAAGGTTTTGCTTTCCTGGGATATGCGATATCATCCACAATCTGTATTCTTTGAGCGCTTTCGCAATCTTTAAAATTTTTTTGAAAACGTACCTGGCTTTCCCTGTCGAGCCATCTTAAGCCACCGCGCACAGGTACCTGGTAATGCGGCATATCTTTTACAATAAACTCAATAAAGTCAGGCACTTTTGCATCTGTAGCGCTGCCACTTACATCATCTTTGGGTATAATAATATCAGACAGGATGGCGATAGTAGCCATTTCATGTTCTGTAAAGAAAGTGGTAGCTATAATATTTTTGTACTGTTCAATTTCCTGCGGTTGCCTGGCAGGTCCCGCAGCGGCATCAGCCGACCCGGCTGCCGGAGTAGCTGAAGTATTTTCCGGTGTTTTTTTATCAGAAAGTTTACAGGCATCTAATAAAACAGAAGATGACAAAGAACCTACGCCTATTATCTTTAAATATTTTCTTCTATCCATTTTTAAATATTTTTTAAAATGAACAATGTTGTTTTGTTGAAATGAGATCAGAGATTTTGTTTTTTCATTTCGTCAATAATATACTCTGAAGCACGCATGGACAATGCAAGAATTGTCCATGTAATATTTTTATCAGCCTGCGATGTAAATGCGGCGCCATCAACCACAAATAAATTTTTACACTCATGCGCCTGGTTCCATTTGTTGAGCGCTGATGTTTTAGGATCGCTGCCCATTCTTGCAGTACCGCCTTCGTGAATGATTTTGCCGGGGCTTTCCAAACCATAATCATTTTCCGGTCCAACATTTCCTCCCCAGGTAATTACAGCACCCATATTATGCATGATCTCTTTAAAGGTTTCAATCATATGCTTGGCCTGTTTTCTTTCATAGTCGCTCCACTTTACATTAAAGCGCAAAACAGGTATACCATATTTGTCAACCACATTCGGATCAATTTCACAACGGTTTTCAAAGCGGGGCACTGCTTCTCCCCGCCCTGCCATGCCCACGCCGGCGCCGTAAAAAAAGCGTTGATCTTCTTTAAGTGAAGCGCCGTATCCGCCGGCTTCTTTCTTTTTGCCATTCACCGGATAGTCGCCATTCTGGCTCTGTATACCCATTCCAAAACCGTAGGCCGGCATGCCCATACCACCCCAATATTCAATATGATAGCCACGGGGGAAATCGAGTTTTTTATTATCGCCCCACCAGGGTGAGTATACGTGCATACCACCTACACCATCTTCATTATACCTTTTCCTTCCGAAAAGCTTAGGCAGGTATCCGCCAAGCGCGGCGCCTGTTGAATCGTGCAGGTAACGGCCAACCACATCACTTGAATTAGAAATTCCGTTGGGATGTGCTTTTGATTTTGAATTAAGCATCAGCCTTGAAGATTCGCACGCACTGGCGGCAAGAATTACCACTCTTGCGTCAACCTGGTATTCATTCATATCTTCTTTGCTTACATAAGAAACACCTGTTGCTTTGCCGTTTTCGTCTGTAAGCACTTCACGCGCCATAGCATTGGCAACAACATCAATATTGCCTGTAGCTAAAGCTGGATTCACCAGCACTGAGCCTGAAGTGAAATCCGCATAAAACTGGCAGGACCTTCCGCACTGCCCGCAGAAAACACAATTGCCCCTGTCTTTATTATCAGGCAGCGGTTTGGTAAGCATTGAAAGGCGGCCTGGTATAATACGCACATTTGCTTTTGTGGCTGCATCTCTTATAAAAAGTTCATGTAACCTTGGTTTGGGAGGAGGCAGAAAAAAACCGTCGGGGTCATTTTCCAGACCTTCATTGGTGCCAAATACGCCTATCAGTTTATCTACCCTGTCGTAAAAAGGTTTTATATCGTCATAGCTTATCGGCCAATCTTCACCAAGCCCGTCAATACTTTTTCTTTTAAAATCTTTTGGTCCGAAACGGAGTGAGATGCGACCCCAGTGGTTGGTGCGGCCACCCATCATGCGCGCCCGAAACCAATCCCATTGTGTGCCGGAAGCTTTCGTATATGGCTCACCGTCAATTTCCCAGCCACCATAGCAGGCATCAAAATCGCCGAAAGGGCGAAAATCGGTGCTGGCTCCCCTGCGTGGAGATTCATAAGGCCATTTGAATTGTGTAACATCTTTTTTAGGGTCAAACAAAACACCTGCTTCGAGCAGGCAAACTTTTACTCCTGCTTTTGCTAAAATATAGGCAGCCATACCGCCACCCGCACCGGATCCAACAATCACTACATCATACTTTTTGGCGCTTTTTTTAATCTGGAAATCTCCCATGTCAAAATTGAATTAAACGTTCTTTAAAAGTGTGCCTAAATGT
This sequence comes from Agriterribacter sp., assembly GCA_047601125.1. Taxonomy (GTDB): domain Bacteria; phylum Bacteroidota; class Bacteroidia; order Chitinophagales; family Chitinophagaceae; genus Agriterribacter. The sequence goes on from JASGJY010000001.1 coordinate 1,656,745, forward strand.
AGTACATTATCAGATAATCAAAACCAATCCTGCTGAATTTTTACCCGGGATCAGAAATAATGATAGTCTATATTTGAAAAAATATAATTGATGGCAATAATTATTGGTGTTGATATTGGCACTACTAATATTAAGCTTGTTGCAGGGGATGATAAAGGAGAGATTTTGTTAAACCAGAGTTGTGCCTGCCCGGTCATGCAGCTGTCTGATAAAAAAATTGAACAGGACCCTGAACTTGTTTTACAATCTGTTAACAAGTTGCTCAAAAATGCATTTGCTATACTGCCGGTTTCAGATATTAAAGGAGTTTGTTTCAGCTCGGCAATGCACAGCATTATTGCGGTTGATGAAAATGCTGTGCCACTAACAAATGCCATTTTATGGGGAGATACCCGGAGTGAGCAACAGGCAGCAGCAATAAAAGCAAAGATTGATGAAAAAGCTTTTTATCAGGAAGTGGCAGTGCCGGTTCATCCCTCCTTACCCTTATGTAAAATACGCTGGCTGAAAGAAGAAGTACCTGAAGCATTTAACCAGGCAGCAAAGTTCATTTCAATTAAAGAATACCTTTTTTTTAAATGGTTTGGTAAATATATAATTGATCATTCCATAGCCGCGGCAACAGGAATGCAGCATATTCATAACCTGCAATGGAGTAAAACAGCATTGGATATTGCCGGTATAACCGGGGATAAGCTTTCTGAAATTGTGCCGGTGACACATATGGAAACTGCTTTGGATAAAAAATATATTGAGGAGTTTGGCTTACAAAAAAGCATTCCCTTTATTATCGGCTCAAGTGATGGTTGCTTTGCCAATATTGGCAGCGGTGTTTTTGAAGAAAATGAAGCTACGCTCACCATCGGCACCAGCGGAGCGGTACGTATTACGCTTTCTCAACCACTGTTGAATGAAAAGCCGGCATTGTTCTGCTACCCGGTATTAAAAAATTTATATGTAAAGGGAGGTGCTGTAAATAACGGCGGTAATGTATTGCAGTGGTATGCACAAAATTTTGCAGATAGCGCTGAAGGTGATAATTACGAAGCCCTCGTTGAGAAAGCTGCAACTGTACAAGCAGGCGCTGAAGGACTGATCTTTCTGCCTTACCTGCAGGGCGAGCGTGCGCCGGTATGGAATGCATTGGCGCGGGGCGTTTTTTTTGGAATAAACAGCCTTCACAATAAAATGCATTTTGTGCGTGCAGTGTTTGAAGGAATAGGTTTTGGATTATATGATGTGTTTTGTGAAATCGCAAAAAGTAATAAGGATATCAATACCATTTATGTAAGCGGTGGTTTTACAAAATCAGATTTCTGGGTGCAGATGATCTCGGATATTTTTAATAAGAAAGTTATTGTATCAGATGTTGCTGATGCATCTGCGATAGGCGCTATTCAACTGGGAATGTATGCAACGGGCTTGACAAAAGAAATAACGCATAATAAAGCAGATGCCGGAGATAAGATATTTGAGCCTGTAACAGAGCAGCATAATACTTATAATAAGCAGTTTGAGAAATTCTGTGCTTTATATGAAACATTGAAGCAGCACTTTGCATTAGGACAGGGGTTATAATGCACGAAAAAATATTCGTGTATTTCCGGTATTAATCAAAGTATCTTTAAAGAATAAATTAATGGTATGCCAACTACTGATAAACGTATTGATACGTATATAGCCAAAGCGCAACCATTTGCGCAGCCGGTTCTGCAGCATATAAGAACAGTGGTACATAAAGCCTGTCCTGATGTTGAAGAAACAATTAAATGGGGGTTTCCGCATTTTGAATATAAGGGCGCTATATTATGTAGTATGGCCGCGTTCAAACAGCATTGTGCATTCGGGTTTTGGAAAGCATCGATCATGAAAGATCCGGAGAAAATTCTTCATATCGGCGAAAAGGCATCAATGGGACATTTTAATAAGATCATTTCTCTTAAAGACCTTCCTTCAGACAAAATATTTACAGCTTATATAAGGCAGGCAGCCAAACTGAATGAAGACGGAGTGCAACTCCCGCCCAAAGCAAGAACAACAGCGGCAACACCCTTTGAAGTTCCCGATGATGTGCAAAAAGCTTTACAGAAAAATAAAAAAGCGCTGGAAGTTTTTAATGCTTTTGCCCCGAGCCATCGCAAAGAATATATGCAATGGATAACCGAAGCAAAAACGGCACCTACGCGCAATAAACGTATTGAAACAATGATTGATTGGTTAAAGGAAGGAAAATCAAGAAACTGGAAGTACGAGAGAAAATAATTCTACCTTCCTATCGCATCAAAACCAACGTACCTTTTTTTAATATTTTTTTTCCCAGGTAATCCGTACCACTTACCATCCACACAAAAGTATCAGAAGCCTGTTCTCTGCCATTGTGCCTGCCATCCCACCCCTCTTCAGGATTTGTTGTTGAGAACATGAGCTGTCCCCAGCGATTAAAGATCCGCAAATAATCAAACTGTTTTATGCCTACCGGGTATGCATGAAACACATCGTTAAGATAATCACCATTAGGGGTAAAAGCATCTGCAACAAATATATCAGGCATTGTTCTGAATACACGAACATTAATGGTATCGTATGCAAAACAGCCTTCAGGCGTACTTACTTTTACACTATAGGTATGGAATTCTCCAACTTCAGAGTCAAATACCGCTATTGGATTTGATATACTTGTATCACTCAGATAAGCGCCGGGATTCCATTTATAAAACTCCGCGCCTGTTGCCTGCAACTGCAGCGGTTGCTCAAGCACAACTGCGGTATCATTGCCTGCAAAAGCAGGCACAGGAGGAATTACACGTACCAATACATCTTTTATTGTTGGCTTTGGGCAACCTAATGTATCCGTTACGCTAACGGTATATGTAGTAGTAACAGGCGGACTTACTACAGGATCAGGTATCCTGAAATTATTAATAGCAACAGCAGGTGTCCACGTATAATAAGCTCCCCCTTCTGCATATAAGTGCACCGGGTCTCCATAACACACAGAAGTATCTGAAATGGTACGTACATCCGGATAAGGTATAGCCGTAACATTTATATTATCTGTAGCAAAACATTTGCCTATATAGGCTGTAACAGTATATAACGTATTTTTATTTACGGGTGTGGCAAAAGGATTCTTTACGCCCGGATCATTCAATGTTTCCGCAGGTGTCCACACATATTTCAATCCATTGCTGAAAGGTGTTAGCATAACTGTGTCCGTTAAGCACATGGTAAAACCTTCACCTGCTTCCAATGTAACATAATTTACCACGTTCACACGAATGGTATCTGTTGAAGTACAGCCAGGCACTGTTGTTAGGTTGACCGTATAGGTAGTAGTTATATCGGGACTTACTTTAACTGTGTTGCCTGTTAGCGGATCAATGTTATAAGATGGAGACCATGTGTACGTACCGGGCGGCCCTGTTGCAGTAAGTGAAATAGTATCTATATCACACATCAGGGTATCGTGCGGCACAGCCAATAAAGGCCTGCTTCTGACAACGAGATTCGTATACGTAGTTTTTTCACAGCCTTTACTGTTGGTTACGGTAAGGGCTACCTGGTAAGTACCGGAATCAGCAAAAGTATACGAGGGATTTTTAAGAGAAGATGTATCGTTATCTAACGAACGGACACCAAAATTCCATTTCCAACTATCTACAACACCATATTTTGTTTTAGTAGTATCAGTAAAATAGATGGGTACATTTTTGCATCCTTCACTAAACATAAATCCGGGAAAAAAACCGGGATATACTTTTGCCAAGGCAAAAGCAGTATCAGAGCACTCTTCATTCCGGTTTGTAATGAGCATAACTTTATAAGTTCCTGTATCTGCATATGTAAAAGAAGGCCGGGCAGCAGTAGATGTATCGCTTGTGCTGTTTGGAACACCAAAATCCCAGTAATAGGTTTTGATAAGATTACTATTGCTTTTATTCTGAAATGAAAGTGTGAAACCATCACACGTAATATATACCGGATCAAGCGCCGCAGCGGCTATAGTACATGGGGCTACTTTAATCTGGATATCTTTTCTGTGCACATTTATCAGCACACCTTTTCGGAACTCATTTACACAAACCGTCATTACATAAATACCCGCAGATGGAGCTATACCTGTTACAATGCCTGTTTTATTATCAATTTTTACGTTGGTCCCCATGGGAGATGAAGCTCCAAAACCAAAGGAATACGGAACGGGCGCATAAGGTGGAGGATTTGCAACCTGAGGTTGAGGGTTATTAGAACTACCACCAGAATATGCTGAACAAAATACATAAGAAAGAGAATCCCCGTCAGCGTCCCACGCACTAAAATCATATAAAAAATAATTATCCTCGCATACTACTGTGGTATCTTTTGCTGCAAAAACAGGGCTTGAATTTTTGGGCGCATCGGCAGAAATATTACTACCCGGTATTTCCGCGCTGTATGTTGCACCCACCTGGCCGGAACCGCTTACATTCGACATATCTTCAATACGGCAGCAGCGCTGGTAGCCAATGGCATACCCTGCAGGTTCTGCCGGAAGCGTAACAACAACAGTATATATTCCTACTTCGTAGCACACAGCCGGCGGGTTATCAATACATTTTCCGGGGTTTTTCAGCGTTAGTGTGTTTCTAACAGTCATATTTACCTCATACGTTTTGAATATTTGAGGTTGGCCGGCTGCAGATTTTTTATAGATCGTAATAAATGCAGAACCGTCCAGCTGAGCACCATTGGAAAAACAATCGCGATAAAGCTTTAATGTTATTTCATATTTATTATCAAAACCTGAACCTGATATAAATTTATAGGATAATTCTCCTCCTGTAATATGGCGCGCTGAGAGCGAAATTGCTATACACAGGCAGAAAGCAGACAATAACCAGTATTTAGCTACATACGGCATCTGATGAATAATTGAGGAATTTCATCACGGTAGCATTGGCTTGGTCTTTCGCTTCCCACATACCCATATGGGCTATGTCGGGATAGATATTAATGAGGGATTTACCAGGGAGATAACATTGACTGAGGCTGTCTTGTAAATATACGCTTTTATCATCCTCACCTATAATAAACAGTACAGGTTTTGAAACTTTTTTAAGTATATCAATTCTGTCCGGTCTTTCCATCATCGCCTTATAATATTGTACGAGCGCTTCTTTGCTAAAGTTGCCTGAAGCTTCAATAAGCTGTTCTATCTGCCCCGGATGAGATTGTTTAAATGCATCTCCAAACAAATTAGGAATAGATTGTTTTAAAAATTCATGAGCGCCATGCTTTTGTATAAAAGCAACACCTTTCCTGCGAGCATCTTTTTTTTCTGTTGAATCTGCATATGCGGTTGAATGAAATAATCCCAGGCTGCTTAATTTCTCCGGAAATTTTTCTGCAAAAGCTAATGCAATATAACCGCCCATGCTGTGACCAATTACAGCACAGGTTTCAACAAGCTCAATATCAATAATCTTTTTTATAATATCAGCGTATGTTTCAATAAGCTTTGCATCTTTGATGTCTCCCTGATCCATTACTACAGATTTTCCACTTCCCGGAATATCAGGAATGATAAGCGTATAGTGATTTTGAAGAAAAGCTTCCTGGTATTTCCATATATTGCCATCCTCACCAAAACCATGAATTAATACAGCATAAGGCCCCCTGCCGGTTTTACGGTAACAGATATTGCAATTATTATAATTGATGTACTTGTCAGACATATTTAAAGCTATGAGGGGTTAGCTACTAGCAGTCAGTTATGGGCAACCGCTTATTGCTACTTACTTCTTACCATTTACCGCTTACTTCTCATTATCCCTATTCAATTTACTGAAAAATATTGTAAGCAGAAGGAACGCATTCCAACTTTTCGCATGTATGGTAATCTTGCACAGATGCCCCGTGCCCCGGCATGACAGGCAGGAGAATGTATATTGAACAGTATTAAAAATGTTCAACAATAGCAATACCACTAACCCTGAACACTGCTTTGCGCCTTGCCATGCCGGGGCACGGGGCATCTGCTTTATCAGTGGTACCTATATATGAAAATAAGGAATGCACCTAGCAGGGTTTATGATTTACAGCAATATCACATTTTATATAAAGCATAGCTGCGCCATGTAAGTAATATAATAAGCGGAAGAAGCCCGTTATTTAACTGCTGTGGGAGAAAAAACCACGTAACCAGGATTAATATGTTTATTACAGCAGTAGCGAGCCAGTATTTTTTTATCCAATTTTTCTTACTGCGGAGAAAAAACGCCGCTATTGCATGAAATGGTAATGCCCATAATAAATTATAATTGTCTTTACATAATGCATGATCGGTTGCTGTCCACATTAAAATCAATAATATACCCAACAAACCGGTTGACAGGAATAATAAAAAATCAAGCGAAGTTAAAACAGCTTTATTTTTCAGTGCTGCAAAAACGATAAACAATAACAATAATATGGTAAGCGCAACAAATGGGGTGAAAAAAGAAATATCACTTTCTGCCAATGATGACTGGTATAATTCATCCTTACTTTTTACGAGATATTTTGATTGAAAATATGTACTGTCAAACCCTTTGGCGAGATACACGGGCAGGAACATTGTTTGCTCATTCTGAGCTATTCTGTCCAGCCTTGATCCCAATAAAATATCTATGCCAAATTTACTCCAGTACATACCGGTCCGGTTCAAATCAACATGTATCAATTCACGGAATGTTTTTGGTTTATCAAGTATCCGGTGTATTACTAAACCAGTGTCGGAATGATTTCTTATAATATCCCTTATGCGGGTGGCGCAGTTATCAAACAAGAAATCATAACGGTAAAACCTGTTTTCCTTTTTTGCATTGATCATTAAAGCTTTATACAAATCCAGTTTTTCCTGTCCTGATAAATCAAGCAGTTGTTCAGTTATACTTCTTCTTTCCTCAATATAACTTTCTAAGAAAGACTCAAAGCTTTCTACTGAAAGAAAATACTGCATCTGTTCACCACCTCTTACGAATTTGATATAGAAATCCGGATCATTAAAATCAAAAGTGCCATAGTTATAAACGCGGTCAGAATGTGTGGTAGTGTCAGTAACGCGTATGGCGCTATGCCCCCAAATGGAATACAGGTCTTCGCCAGGCCCGCAGGTAATTAATGATATACGCAAATGAGACGAGTCTGTTTGAGCCGAAGCCATCAAACAACCGAAAAGAAAAATGAAAATTGCGGCAACTTTCCTCACAAATAAAATTTGCGCCAATTTCGGTAAAAATGATCAGATGATGAGAGATAATATTTCATAGGACTTTAAAATTTTCGGATGTTGCAGGTTACAGGTTGCAGGTCACGTTTTCATAATGAGCAGTTAATTATTTTATCGTCGCACACGTGTAATATATGGTTCTTTAGCAACCGTTATTTTTACGGGATCAAATAACTTAATGAGTAAAAAGCCTGCTATAAATCCGCCAATATGCGCTGCATAAGCCACGCCGCCTGATTCTTCGCCACCCAGCATGCCCAATCCACTTGTTACCTGAAATGCAATCCATAAACCAAGCGCAAGAACAGCAGGCACAGAAACCCTGAAAATAAAGAAAAAGGCATGCACCCTGCGTGTAGGGAATAATAAAAGATATGCACCTAAAACACCAGATATGGCGCCAGAAGCGCCTAAGCTTGGTACTAATGAGTTTTGATGAAGCATTAATGTAGAAAATACATGGCTCAATGAAGCTATTACCCCGCAAAGCAGGTAAAATACGAGATATCTGAAATGACCGATCCTGTTTTCAATATTATCTCCGAATATCCACAGGTAAAGCATATTACCTGCAAGATGCGCCCATCCTCCATGCATAAACATTGAAGTGAGCAAAGTAAAATACACGGATACAGGCGTAGGCTGTAAACCGGGCATCTCAAATTCACGCCCGGTATTAGGATCAATAATTAACTGTGGCTGCGTAATAATATCAGTGCCCGTAATGATTTCTGCCGGCACTGTAGAAAAAGCATAGGTAAAATAAAGATTTGTTCCACCTGCCTGCAGAAAAATAAACGCCAGAATATTCAGCGCTATTAAAATATAATTTATATATGGCGTAAGTGTCCTGTCTGAATTATCATCGCCTATAGGTATGAGCATAGCAGGTATTTAGGAGGAAAGATAGGCAATGATTTCAAATTTGAGATTTGAAATTTGAAACTATGCATTGCCATCTTTTACCGATTCCAATAGCTGATACCTAATACCTCTTACAACACCTGCTTCGTATCTGTCATAAATACACGTGTGCTTACAGTGTATGTGCCGCCATTAATATCTTTGTATTTCAGGTCAACATAAAATGCGCGAAAGCCGGATGCGGGTAAAGCCTGCGTGATTTTTAATTTATCTTTTCCTGATATATTCAAATCTGTACTGGTCCACTTATCATTGCGGAAATCTGTATCAGGAGAATCAGCATGCCATATTATAACATCAGTCAGTTCATCTTTTGTGGCTTTTATAGTAAGCTTTACGTTCTTTTTTGAAACAGAAGTTATCCATTCACAAGCAGGATATGCAGCGCCCTGTAAGGTTGTTCCTAAAAATGCACTTAATGCTTCAGTAGCCTGTTTACCACCGCCAAGATCATGACCGGCATTGGGCACATAATGTAAAAGATTTTTGCCCGGAATACTGTCAAGATAATTTTTAATATTATCTACCACCCAGTATTCATCATTGGTGCCCATAAAGATCAGTTTAGGCATGGTTAAGGTTTTTCTATAAGAGTAAGGATCAACCATCGTACTAACAGCCATACCACTTTCGGTTTTTGCTGTTTGAGGTATACCCAATTTTACATAATCTTCTATCTGTACACTATATTCACCAAAAGCTCTGATCTGGTAATCAAGACTGACAGGCATATTCAGTACGTCAATAACCATTGGCGCAATTGCCTGTGCTCTTTTATCATTTGCGCCGGTAAGCCAGGTTGTCCATCCTCTTTTTGAAGCGCCGGTTATCACAAACCTGTTTACAGCATGGCTTAATTGCTTTGCTGAAAACTGCTGCACAGCATCCATTGCCTTTACCGCGCTTTTCACCATTGGAAAAAGTAACGGCCATGAATAGTCGCCGTCTTTTTTAAAGTTATGAAGCGTAAATGATATTAATGCGTCTTCTGTAAGATCATCAAACAAGGGTTGATTAGGAGTCTGTCGTATCACTGCAACGATCGCTTTATTCTTATTTGCTACTTCAGCCATTCTTATATGCAGCTTCTCATTGCGATCTGTCCAATTGGGCATACCATCTTTAACAGAGCCGCCTGTTATAAACAATAAAGCGCCATCATATTTATTTTCTTTTGGAACCAATATAGTGAGCTGATGACGCCATATAATATCTCTCCACTTTTGCGAAGTGAGCAATAATACATAAGCTTTAGTATCTCCTATATCATAAGTATCTTTTATTTCCCAGTTAAAAGTGGCATCCCCGTTATTGAGGTAATGCTGCAAAGCTGTTGAAGGTGTTACGGCAGGTTGAGCAAATGTTATATGAACATATACAATTACCAAACAAGCTAATAGTACTTTTTTCATCTGTATTTTTTGTTTAAGTTTTTTGAGCTATCGGCTGTGAACTTTTAGTGTTGCCGGTTTCAGGTTGCAAGTTTCAGGTTTCAGGCTGCCGGAAATTTTGCAACAGGCTTTTGTTTAAACACCTGTAACCCGTGACCTGTAATTTCCCTCCACTTATTTCTTCCCCCCTTCGCCCGGCGCCGGATTTTCTTTAACCATTTTCAACGCTTCATCTATATATATATCGCCGGTATTTTCACCCAGGCTGGTTTTGCTCACATACTCGTATCTTTTAAAGCTGTTAAAATCTACTCTGGTAAGCATATAACCAAAGGCATCATTTGTCAAACCAAATAAAAACGGTTTTTTTGTTTTCATGTTCCGTTTTACATAGTAGCCGATATTAGGCAATGCTTCGCCGGGTACGGTGAGCACCTGCGCGTCGCCAATATTGAGCAAATTAATCTGCGTAGTTGCAGAATCCACACTGCTGTTATTTGCAGCAAGGTTTAAAGGCGAGTGCGTTAAAATATATTTCATAATATCTGCATCAATAGGAAAACTGATTTTTTTTGAAGTACAATAAATATCAGGATTTTGCTGAACAGGCGCATCCTGCACAATACGCAGCGCTTCATCGGCCAGCAGCTCCCCTATGCGGATGCACTCTTTCCAGTCATTCGCTTCTCCGCCATTTTCAAGCCTGTTATCAGCGGTTACCATTCCGCCCTGCGCACTATTCATAAAAACGGCAACACCTCCTCCTTTTGATTCAATCCTGTCGTATAAAGGGCCGCATAAATCAGGACTTAAAATACCCTGCCTCGATCCGATTACCTCCGGGTGAACCGCGTAGTTAACCAGTGTGGCAATAGGCTTACCATTATTCTTTCCACCTGTTGCTATAGCTTGTATAACACCACAGCGCGGATCGAACAATTGCGGGGCATAATAGTTATAAGAAATTTTCCCTTTGGCTTCAGCCACAGCAATTTTAAGCGCAGCAGGTTCGAGTTTAACCACTGCTTCATTAACAGCATCGGCAATTTGCTGCACACACCAGTTGAGATATTTAATGTCTGCATAAGATTTTCCGTTTTCATCCGGGAAACCATAAGCATCAGGTGCACTATGTGTATGCGTTGCTCCTATTAAAATGTTTTCGGGAGAAATTCCTTTAATTAAAGCCCTTGATTTATTTCCTAACACTGAAGGCCACCCCAGGTTGTCAACATTTACAATAGCTATTCTTGTTTTTCCTTTTTCAAAAACAATAGCCCGTACAAATAAATCTCCCTGCTTTACCGTAGCAGGCTTTGGTGTGCCTATACCGCCGGAAACCGGCAGTAAAGGATCAGGAGTGATGACCCTTACTGCGGCTGCGGCTTTGAAGGTTTGGGCTTGGGTATAAGGGATGAAACCAATTATACAGAAAAAATAAACAAATACTTTTTTATTCATCTTATTTGGGTTTTGAGGTGGAGGGTATAAGGTGGAGGGCATAAGGCCTCGCTTTCACCATCTAACCCTAAACCCTATACCTTTAACCTTAAACTACCACGGCTTACCTGTTCCTTTTGTCACCCAAGGCCTGGACCATGGACTGTTTTGCGATCCGTTACCTCCAAAATTAGAATACTGTGTGCTTTCCAATGTTTTGTTGGCTGCTTCCACATTACTGTTATTCAGATTTCGCTCTTCAATCGGGTAATAAAAACGTAATGGCAATTCAGGCGCTACAGTACGTCCCTGAACACCATGTAGTTCAGGATATCCCGTCCTGCGCCAGTCAAACCATGCTTCTGTTGCCATGCTCCAGCTGGCAATCCATTTTTGTGTAATGATCTGCTCCTGCGTCCCATCGTATGCCACTTCAGATCCGCCAAGATAAGCCGGAGCCTGCGCCGCAATACCCCACGCCGTAAATGATGCAGTAATGGCTGCATTATAACGTGCTTCTGCATCACCCGCATTCCACCCTTTTTGCGCAGCTTCTGCAAGAATAAAATTCACTTCTGCAGCGGTTATTAATCTCACCTTTGTTCCATTAGCATCGCCTTTTGAAAACCTGTCATTCACCCAAGATACATGTGGATTTTTAGACGACTGCTGCGGGTCGGGGCTTAAGTTATAGGTTTGAGGTGCATTAAGCGCAACCGGTAATCCAACATAAAATGGATTTTGATTAATATCATTAACCGTTAAAACTTTTGATGATAAAAATGTTGGAGAGATTACTCTTACCCTGCTTCTCAGCACGCCATCTATTACAGTATCAGATACTGTACGATCAACACTTCCGGATAAACTTTCATCAAGATAGATAGAAACTTTTACCGGAGCCGCCCACAAAGCAAGACGCGGATCATTTCTTTCAACCATTGCCTGAACAAGTGTATTACACATTTTAATACGACGGAAATTACTGCTGTCTGATTGCGGAATAGCATAAGACGGCCATGAATCCGCATCACTGTTGCCAGGAAAAGTCATGGTTGGCTCATCATTAACACTCGTAATGATTGGATATTTATCAGGATCTGCAACAATCTTCTCAATGCCGGATTTAGCTACATCAGGCAATTTTTCAGACAAGCGCATATAGTATCGCAACGCAAGGGAGTTAGCAAACTTCCTCCACTTTAACGCATCCCCATTGTAATATATATCTGCATCGCCGGTTGAGCTGTTAAACTGGCTTTCCGATAACAGGTTATTTGCAGTACTGAGATTGGATAAAATACTATCGTAAACACTTTGCTGGGCATCAAATGAAGGAAAAGTATTTTCTGCTCCGCCTAAATCTGCTTTCAGCGCTTTTGAATAAGGAACATCTCCCCATAAATCAGTTACAAGACCAAATATCAGGCTTTTCATCACTAATGAAATACCCTGATGAAGCGGATAGCCTGACGCCACCGCTTTATCAAGCACAAACTGGTTGTTTCTTAAAATATCATAATACCCTGTCCAACTGTTGCTGTTGCCCCAGTCATAGTTATTATGTCCTCCTCCCCAGCCATCTTTTTGAGTATGTTGCATTACACCTGCAATATCTCCGTAGCCAAGTGAAACAAATGCTCTTCCGGATTCAGATAAAACCGTTGAAAGAACAAGGTTAGGATTTGTTGTTGCAGGATCTGCGCCATTAGGATTTTCGTTCAATTCAATAAGATGTTTTTTGCACGAAAAACTGAATACTGAAAGAACCAGCACTGTTACTATATATATTTTTTTCATAATCGCTTAATTTAGGTTTTCAACCAAAAGATTAAAATGTGATATTCAATTTAACGCCTACCGGTATTGACCAGGGAGTAACATTATACCTTTCTATACCCTGCTTAAACTGTATACCACCCTGCACTCCTGTGGTAGGCTGATAAGCGTTTTCAGGATCAATTCCAATCTTGGCTTTAGTCCATAAAATAATATTGCGGCTGTAAACAGAGAAACTTATATCCTGCATTTTAATTGCTCTTACAAGCGAAGCCGGTAATGCATATGTAAGTGACAATTCTCTTAATTTGATATAAGATGCAGAATATAATGTTGGTTCCATAAATTCCCATGGGTTGCTTACCGCGTAAAGCATAGGGATGGTTTTATTGGGATTATTCGGATCATCCAGGCCAAGAATATTTTCACCAAGGTTTTCTGCATACCCGGTAGGATTTCCGTTAGCATCCCATCCTGTAGCATATACTCCCGGAGCGAACAAGCCGCCATAAGGCAGGTTATAACCGCCAATAATAACAGGGTAACTGGCACGCTCAGGCGAAAGGCCAGCCCACGCGTAAAAAACGACCGTTATGTACTTTGATCAATTCATCCTCATGCGCTACAAGATAATCACGCAACTCCTTACCTGACATAGTACCAGGATCTATAAAATTATTGAACTGGCTTGATGCCCTTCCATCTTCTATACCATACCTGTAGGTTTGAGATACAAACTGCCCGCCGTTTCTCCAGTCAAAAGTCATGCTCAACGTCCAGTTCTTCCAACTGATGGTGGTTTGAGCACCCATTATAAACCTCGGGTTGAAATTGCCGATTTTATTGCGCGTTGCCAATGCATCAAGCTGAACCCATTTTGCACCATCTTCATTGCCATTATCAAGCAATGGATAGCCATAATATGGTGAAGCTTTGTCTTCTACCACACGAAGCTTGTTACCATATATATCTCCAACTTCTTCTCCTAAAAATGTGTATGCGCCACCTTTAGCATCAGACCAGTAAGTAAAATATGGCATCTCGTCTGCCAGCTCCATCACTTTAGTACGGTTGCGGGTAAGATTCACGCTTACATCCCACCTCCAGTTTTTAGTTAACACCGGCGTGCCGCCTAATGTTAATTCAATACCTGTGCTTCTTAATAAGCCCGCATTGATATTTTTATAGCTTGCACCACTTGATGGTGGTAACCCTGTGCTGAATATCTGATTTTTGTTATCTACACTGTAATAGGTACCTGCAAAACGCAACCTGTTCTTAAACAAATTCACATCAAGCCCCATCTCATATGAAGTTGCCGATTCAGGTAGCAGGTTGGCATTTAATAACGTACCGGAAGTAGTTAAACGCGGAACATTATCCCATGTGCCGGCATTATTTAAAACCTGCTTTAACTGGTAAGCGCCTGCATCATTACCCGCCTGGGCATAACCACCGCGCAGTTTAATTAAATTGATCTTATCAGATCTTATGCCCATCATTTCATTCACCAAAAGGCTTAAAGAAGCCGATGGATAAAAGTATCCTTTAGCCCCTGGCAAAGTACTCGACCAGTCAGTACGGCCACTCACATCAAGATATACCATATCCTTAAAACCAATTGTTGCCATTTCATATATACTATTTACCTGTTTCTCATACCTGTAATTACTAAAATCCAGGTTGGCAGGCAGTATATTTTGTATTGTATAAACGCCGGGAACTATAAGGCCGGTTCCATTTTTTGTTGCAGTTCTTTCACTGCCACCATTATTATAGCGGCTGTTTCCTCCTACAGAAGCGGATATGGAGAAATCGCCTAACTCTTTTTTATAGTTTAAAAGAAACTCAGCATTGCTTTCGAAGCTTTTAATATTAGTTATACCGTAAGCACCCAGCGGATCATTGGTATAACCATTCGCCATTTTGGTTTCTCTTTTCTCATCATAAGTATCCAATCCATACCTTAGCATCAGGCTTAAGCCCCTGGTAAGCTGCCAGTCAGCTTTAAGATTTCCATAAACCCTGTCTCTTACAAAAGAATTGTTTACTTCGTATGCCAGGAACCAGGGGTTATTAAAGCTTGGATGCTGAGATCTTACGGCAAGCCCTTCCTGCCCGGGTACCCAATAATCTTTCAGGTCCATAATATTAGTATTGGCAGAAACTGCATAAGCCCATTGCAAAGGATTAGCACCTCTTTCGCCGGCAGGGCGGTTATTGGAATTATTTCTGCTGAAATCTATATTAGTGCTTAACCTGAAATTTTTGCTGACTTTGAGCGAAGAGTTTATATTAAGCGTGTTACGAAACAGATCAGAATTGGGAACAATACCACGGTTACGCATATTAGATAATGAAATGCGGTAATTGATGTTTTCATTATTATTAGCCAATGAAATACCGTTGGTAGTTGTAATGCCTGTTTGCACAAAATTCTTTACATTGTTTTTATAAGAAACAAGTGGTATGGCAATCTGGTTACCGTTTTCATCTAATGGACTATTCCATTGAATAGCATTATAGCCTTTATCCAGTTCAGGGCCGCCGGCACCGCCAGACTCATCAATGATCACATAGTCGGGGTTAAACCTTGGATCGCCCACGCCCAATGGATCAGTAAATAAATTACCTGAAATAGAAACCGGTATGGCGGGGAAAACACCACTGGCATATTTTGTTTGCCAGTTCAGGAACTTATACGGTTTATCAAAAACAGTATTAGAAATAAAATTTATTGTTGGCTTTTTAACTCCTTTGCCAGACTTTGTTGTAATAAGCACAACGCCATTGCCGGCACGTGAACCATACAGAGCCGCAGCGCTGGGACCTTTAAGGATGGAAATATTTTCAATATCATCAGGATTAATACCTGCAATAGCATTTCCATAATCTACGCGGTTATCGTTACCTACCTGCGACACGTTATTTAATGTGTTAGCAATAGGCACACCGTCAATCACAAAAAGCGGTTGGTTATCGCTGCTCAGTGAGGTAGCGCCACGAATGAGCATGCTTACCGAAGAGCCTGCCCCGCCGGTTTGATTGATGGTTACACCGGCTACTTTACCAGACATCGCATTCAATACATTCTCCTGCGCAACACGGTTCATTTCTTTACCAGCCACTTCTTCAACAGAATAACCAAGCGATTTTTTAGCCCTTGTTATACCAAGTGCAGTAACTACCACACCTGAAAGCTCCTGCCCTGTATTTTCAATGGTTACAGTAATATTTGAGCGGCCGGCTACAGCAACTTCCACCGTTTTATAACCTACATATGTAAATACAAGAATGCTGTTTGTATTTTTTACATTCAACGAAAAGTTACCACTCCCATCAGTGGTGGTAGCATTTTTAGTCCCTTTTTCGGCAACAGTAACTCCGGCAACAGGTCCGTTTTCATCTGTTACCGAGCCACGTACGGTAAAGTCGCCCGCGATTACGTTAAAACTTAAAAATAGCATCATGCTAAAGAAAAGGGATAACCTGGTGATAAAACAACAAGTCCTCATAACAATTAATTAGTTTAATGGAAAGAATTTGTTTTCAAGTTGAGATTATATACTTTTTACTGTTTTTCAAGCAAAAGATTCATGGGAACATCGCCCAGTCCTGGTAAATTGATCGTGATTGCAAGATTTAATGTTGTGGCTGTAATATTATTTATCCAGTGCGGGTCTCTGGTATCTGTTGAAGGAAATAATGCCAGCACTGAGCTGTACACTTCTGTATCCCACTTGCCTGATTTGCCCGCAACAGGCAGGGAAAAAGCAATAGAGTAATCATTAGCTCCCTCCACGGCATAAGTACCATCAGCGGCAAAAGTATATATGTTATTCCGGGTAAATAAAAACGGATTTGCCCCTGCAGCGGCTACCAGCAGGGAATTAATAGTGGGATCATCCAGCATACTGCTGCCTGCATTCAATGGAATTTTAGTGCCACCCACTTTTACAGAAGTAGATACACCCAGGGTAATATCTTTTTGCTTCCATGTGCCGGTTACCCAGCCTTTTTTAATTGCTGCATAGTCTTCTTTAGGAGCTTCATCCTTTTTGCAGGCTGAAAAAAGGAATGCTGAAACTGATAGTAGAATTAGTAAAGACTTTTGAAATGTTCTTTTCATGAGCAAACGGTTGAGTTTTGGTTAAATATTAAAATTTTTCAAAAAAACATTAATAATAGATTCAGGTGTTCAGCACTGGCAGATTTCATAAAAGCATAACTTATGAAATGAAGTCGATTGAATGCCTGGTATCAATACCTCAACACACCTCTTATCCTAAACCGCTCACTGATTGCAATCGCCTGTTTAAATTAAACCTCAATTTTATTTAAAATGGCATTGCTAACAAATGTTAATTATTATAAAAAGGATAGCAAAAATTATGATGACTTTGTCATTTATTATTTATACAAATTACCACTACTTTGAAATATCAAAAAAAAATAAAAGGCGCATTTCAAATTTTCGCGTGTATAGTAATCTTGTGCAGATGCCTCGTGCCCCGGCATGACAGGCAGAAGAATGTATTTTAAATAATAGTATAAGTGTTTAATAATAGCATTAACGCCGAATGCAACACTAAGGTGGCTTGTTATGCCGGTACATGCAGATCTGCCGTAGTTGTAGTATCTACTACGAAAATTTGAAATGCACCAAAATAAAACCCGCCGGGATTAGTTGGCGGGTTTGCTTTATTAGAAAATTCCAGGGGAAAATATTTAAAACAGTAACATCATTATTGCTATTACCGTTACAACCGGCTGCATTTGCTTTCTCAGGTTAAGCATGGCACGGAAAGCAAGATTATTTACTGACTGATAATTCATACTTAATTTAACAGCTATCTGCTCATAGGTAAGTCCTTCAAAAAAACGAAGCTTAACCACCTGCTTTTGCCTGTTGGTGAGTTGTGATAATGCTTTGTACAAACGGCTTTTTTGTTCTGTTGCAAGGTCGGCCATAATAATAGACTGTTCTATATTATCATCATGATCAGTGCCGTGCTCATTATCAGACAAAGCATTGATCACCATTTTTGTTTTAACCTTTTTAAGAATAATGCTTTTTAATACTTTGGCAAGATAACTATGAGAGTGATTTACTTCGCCTATGCTATTGCGGTAGTGCCAGATTTCAATAAACACTTCCTGTAAAGCATCCTTGGCCAGTTCCCTGTTATCAGTCATTTTAAAAGCAGTGTGAAAAAGGCGGTCAATATACGTATCATACAGGTAGCCCAACGCCTCGGGATTACCTTGTTTTAATTCTTTCCAGCAAGCGGAATCGCTTTGAAATATACACTCCGGCATAGAGATTAAGCAGTTTTTGTTAAAGGGTTTTATCTGTTACAAAGTCAACCAAATTTCAATGATCAAGATTATTCCAATTTCAAAAAACAGCCAATGTTAAATCTTACAAAAAAAATAGCAGAAATTATGAAATGAAAAAAGGAGGACTGTATGTTAGCCCTCCTTTTACGGGATATTATGCTTGTGTTATTATCTGAAAGTATAGCGTGCAGAAATACCTACGTTATTAGCTGTAAAAGAAGAATAATAATAGTAATCCGGTTTTACCAAAGCTATCGTAGGGCGAAAATCAACGCTGACATTCAGCGGGATATTTGCAAATTTATAATCAGCACCTCCTGTAGGAAATAATCCCAGTCCAAAACCTTTATAATCCTCATTGCTTGAAAAAGTATTATAAGCTATCAAACCACCACCTACAAACCATTGCAATCCTTCAACCGGCTTAATAGGAAAATGATGCTGATAAGCTGCCGAAAATGATAAATGAAACTGATTATAACCTGAATTGTAGTAGTAATAAGTATGTGGTCTGAATCCAAGGTTTAATTCCAATGCTCCTGGTGTTGTAATAAAAGTTTTATATGAAGCGGATACAAAATCATAGTATCCTGCACCAAGACGCACACCTATACCACTTTTATAATTACTTCCTTCCTGGGCGCTTGCGTTTGAAAAACCTAACGAAGCAATAACTACTACCGATGCATACATGAATACTTTTTTCATAATTATAATTTTTTTTCAATTAAATAATCCAGTTGCAAAAATACAAATAGCTTATTTTATGCCAAAATCATAAACGCGCGGGCTTGATCCCCCATTGGTTGCCGTTGCTCCTGCATACATAAAGCCATACTCACCTGCTTCCAAAGGCTTTTCAAAATATATTTCGTAAATACCTTTTTCCAGTCTTTTAAATTTAAAAGACGTTTTAAACCTGTCGTCTATTCCCTGCGCCTGCTCATAAGCATTAGCAGATGCGGTTGTAACCGCTCTTGAATTTTTTACCTTCTTATTTTCAAATTTTATCAGCAAAAACTCATTCGGGCTGCTTACACTTGCAAACCAGGTTGGCGCCTGAGCATTTAAACTTTTATTTTCCGGATCAAAATAAAAATAGAATACCGGGCCGGTATTCTTAAACTGTACATTGGCTTCCGATCCGCTTACCGACATTACTTTACTTGATTTTGCAAATCCATAGCTCAGTGCGGTTGCCCAACTGTTATTCTTGGCCTGCGAAAACACAGTAGCTTCCAGCTCGTATATTTTACCTTCCGACGCCTGGTAATAATATATACCACTCCCCTCCTGTTTCATCAGTGCTATGGCTTTTGATGAAGAAGCTGATGTGGCATAGGCTTCCGCATCTTTACTCACTGTAGATGTAGCAGCAGTTGAAGTACCGGTAGACGGATTGGTTTTTGCAACCGTGCTGGTTGCTGCAGGTTTTGCAGACATCTTTTCTACCATGGCATTGATAACATCTTCTTCCACTCCTGCTTTTTTAAGCGCTATCAGCGACTTTGTATCCGTAGTAAACTTGCAGAAAGAGCTTTCTATTTTGCTGATAATAATTTTTTTGCTCATACCTGCAGTTGTAAGGTCAATAACAGACTTATTATTGAGCACTTCGTTAATTTGGGCTGCTGCTATCAGCAGCCCAAAGCTTAATGCGAAACTCAGTAGTAAAGGCTTCATATAATTTTTACTTTGTAGTTAGAAAAATCAAAGGGTTAAAAACTAAAAGGGGGTAATATTTTCAATCATATATTGATCGTATGCTAAAATTACCTGCCCGGTATCAATAGCAAAACAGCTGTTTATTATTCGCCTGATTTAATTGATTATTTGTTTGAATTACTTCAACTTGCGGAAAAAACAGCTCTATCCAGTTATGATCACATTCAGAAAAGCCGGCAAAGAAGATATTATTTTGATAAGGGAGCTTTCCCTTAAGGTATGGCCTCAAACTTATGCTGCAATATTAACAACTGATCAAATGGATTACATGCTGGAGATGATGTACAGCCCATCATCCCTTAATGAACAAATAATGCAGAAGCAGCATACTTTTATTATAGCATACCATAATGAAGCGGCCGTGGGATTTGCCTCCTATTCTCTTACAAATGCATCAGCCAGCAGCCATTACAGGCTGCATAAAATTTATGTGCTGCCGGTAATGCAGGGCTCGGGTTTAGGGAAAAAAATGATCGAATACATTATCAGTAATATCACTCCGCTGGGCGCCACCTCCCTTGAGCTTAATGTAAACCGCCACAATAAAGCCAAAAGCTTTTATGAAAAACTGGGCTTCAGCATTATCAAAGAAGAAGATATTAATATTGGCAACGGTTATTTTATGAATGACTTTGTAATGAAAAAAATATTATAACCTGAAATCAGCCATAAGACGATTCACCGTTTTCTTAAAATCTTTTAATTCCTTTTTCTGCAGGTTAATAAAACTGTTATCTTCCAGCCTGCCCCATACTTTTTCCATCTCTTCTTTATTATCAAATACCATAAGCCTGAAAGGATTGGTATAATCTTTTTCGCGGGACTCGTATATGCCTTTTGTCAGCCATTCTTTTGTACGAACAGCAGCAGCCAATAAATCTTTAAAACAGCCGGCATTAAATCTTTTGCCGGATATTCCTGATATTGCCGACCAACTTGCCAGTGCATGCGCTAATTTATATTCATCATACAATTCACCCTGTATCTTATAAAATTGATGTACATCGTCCCAGCTCTTTATTTTTCCTGCATGCACCTGTTTTCTGAATTTCATTACTTCTACAGCGGGAATTAACTGGCCTCCCACATTAAGCCAGTCTTTCATTCTGGTGGTAAAATGCAGTTTTCTTTTTAATGAAGAAAAACTGCCGATATTATCAGCCTGTATATAATTGATCAACTGACCGGTTGTGTAATATGTTATCAGGTCAAGAAAAATAGTATAAGCCTGCTGTACCTTAATGATAAGTATCTTCCTGTCACTGTTTTCAAATCCTTCTCCCAGAATTTCCAATGTATCAACAACAGGATCATTTGCATCCAATAATTTTTTGCCGGTTTTAATATACAAGCTATCCTGCTTACCTGTATTCCCCGTTTTTTTTGCATATGCTTTACCGGTATACAGGCATAAAAGATCAATTGCCTTCACCATTTCATTAATACTGTCAGGCGCCAGCGCATCAAATTCCAACCGCTGTTCTTTTTCTATTCTTGCATCCCTGTCATTATATTTCCACCCGTTTCTTGCTATTGCATACAAATTATACATAAACCAGTATGCCGGCATTATCACCAACTGGTCATTTGCCACATCATTACTGATCAAAGCAAAAGGAACAGGTATATTCAGCTCGGCAGGGTAATCTCCTTTGGCAAGTATATTGAATGAGGCAAACTTTGAATTATGCTTGAGGCTTACACATAAGCCTGGCCAAAATCCTCTTCCGGCGATCAATTCACCATCCGGGCTTCTTGAATTATGATTGGATCCTATTGTGGCCCCGGCTGCCATATTACTTTGTCCCATAACCGTAGCCGCACATAAAAAAGAATTATTATGGTGTTGCTCATGCGAAGGAAATATCAAAGAATTCAACACTTCACAACAAGATATAGTTGAATTATTACCGAGATAAGAGTTGATCAGCCTTGCACCATATTTCAATTGTGAATGTGATGCCATTATGAACCGGATAGCTTTTACGCCATAAAATGCTTTGCACCCTAAGCCCATCACACCATTTACCATTTCGCAACCTTCACCAATTTGCGAAGGCGCTTCAGCGGATGAGTTAACTGTAAGGTTTTTCAGTTTATTGGCGCCCTTTATATAAGCGTCTGAACCAATCCATACATCCTTAATAATATTAGTATTCTTTATAATTGTTCTGTCGCCTATTTTACCATAATATCCTCTTTGCACATCGTATTCTGCCTGTGTAAAAGCCTTGAATTTTTCAAGCATCGTTTCGTCATCCCTGTATTTTGACCATAACCAGGCATCACCGGGCAACATTCTTGTAAAAGGAATTACTTTCCTTCCGCCATTCTCATTACATATCTCCAGCCAGATACGGATACTTTCAGGTTCTCCATCTTTAATAATACCATTTCCAAACTTGGCGGCGCTTGTTGT
The DNA here is from genome assembly GCA_047601125.1 of Agriterribacter sp. Classification (GTDB taxonomy): domain Bacteria; phylum Bacteroidota; class Bacteroidia; order Chitinophagales; family Chitinophagaceae; genus Agriterribacter. The sequence goes on from JASGJY010000001.1 coordinate 1,679,012, forward strand.
TGCCAGTTCGCTGATATTAACAAGTATAACTTCGCTGCCAATAATATAATGTGAGAGGTAGTTAACGTTATCTACAACAACATTATCACCAAAATCGCAACTGATAATGGTACTGTTATATAAACCTACAGGCATGCGGAGGTTATGGTATTCAAGAAAGCAGGCTTCCAACTTTCCTATCCTTACCAATCCAAAAAATTTACAGTTCTTTACCAGCTCGGGATTAAAAGCATCTGACACCAATATTTTATTCCAGTTGTCAGAAGTATTCCTGTTGCGCACCAGCACTTCAATCTCCCATGCGGTAAGTTCGCGGTAATCAATACCGCTCCTGTTTTGAATGTTGCGCAGGTGATATTCATCTTTACCTTCCGGCAGATATTCGGGCGCTATAAAATTGTAACCAAGAGAATCTATACTTCTTTTAGTGATATAGTTCATGTGGAGATTTAAAATTTGAAATTTGAGATGAGAACTTGCTTACGCTGTCTCCTTCCTGTTTGCTTATGCTGTTTACTTCTGCATATTCACCACTCTCAAACAATAAAGATACTCTCATTAATGCCACAAATACATGAATATTTTTATCATTGAAAATACCAACCGGCAGGATTGTGCATTCATTGCTGCATATTCGGCCAAACAATGTATATTGGAAATAAATACCTGAATTTCTACATTTACATAAATCCTGTTATATTGCCGTATGCTTTCTAAAAAAACCCAATACGCATTTAAGGCGCTGATGTATATGGCGCAGGCTGAGAAAAACGGGCCTATACTTATTGCCGAAATTGCCCGTAAGAAAAAAATACCGCTTAAATTCCTGGAAAATATTCTGCTGGAGCTTAAAAATGTAGGCATTCTCGACAGTAAAAAGGGTAAAGGCGGCGGTTATTTTTTTAAAGAACGCCCTGCAGACATTACATTAGCCCGCATAATGCGGCTACTGGATGGGCCGATAGCGCTATTGCCCTGTGTAAGCCTCAACTTTTATGAACGATGTAAAAACTGCGACGAAAAGAATTGTGCCCTGCGCGATACGCTTATACTGGCACGCGATGCAACATTAAGAATACTTGAAAAAAAGACAGTAGCTGATCTTATATAACTATGACTTCTTACCCCAGCCCCACTTTAGAAAATATGGCATTGCTTTAGCCCAGGTTGGCACATCATGTTTCCCATCGGTTAATTCAAGATAAACTATATCCTTCCCTAAACTATATCCTTTAAGCTTAAGCTCTTCTATTAACCCGAGGGTATCATCAATAGAATCAATAATGCCATTATTATTCCTGTCAGCCGTTTCATCCTGCGTGCCGGTTTCGAAAAAGAATTTCAGCCAGGGGTAATAAGTTCCTTTCCTTATCTGCGCATGCATAATACGATCAGTTTCTTCTATATAACCATCATCAAGCGCTTTGGTTCGCCACCAGAGTGAGCCGCTGAAAACACCAACATTTACAAACTCAGTGGGATGATTCCAAACTATATCCATAGCAGACAGGCCGCCTAACGAAAATCCCGCAAAGGATTTATCTTTAAAAGACGTTACCCCGGTTTGCCTGTGGATGAAAGGTAATAACTCCCGAAAAATAAACCGGCCGTATAAAGCCGCCTTTGCTCCGCGCCCTTTAAAATCAGGAATATAAGCAGTTCCATATTCGTTCTTGCGATCCTCACCACAATGTATCCCAACACATAAAATTTCCTCTATTTCATTGGTTTTGTAAAGACCTGAGAGTATTTCAGCAAGGCCGAGCGTTTCCATATCCTGCCCGTCATTTATTAATAACAAACTTGTTTTTCCTTCCACAATATTATTAGGAAGAAAAAAGTCCATCTTTACTTCTCTTTTTAAAAAGGCAGACTGAAAGGTATAATTTTCTACAGGTATGGCTATATTGTCTATCATATCAAAAAATACAAACTTAAAATATAACGGAAAGATCACAAGAAAAATGTATCTGAACAGGGTAAATTAAAGAATATAACAGATTAAAACAGATTTAATTGGGCAGAATTATTAATTGCTTATCTTACTATTTATTACCATTTGTTCTAACCAGCCGCCTGAAAACCGGCTTAAATATGAAATATGAAGAAAATAGGAATACTGCATGGAAAAGAAAGATCTTTTCCCAAAGCATTTGTTGAAAGGATCAATAGTAAAAATCCGGATGGCATTATTGCCGAACCAGTAAGTATTGATAAAGTAATTCAGGGCGAACCGAGCGGCTATGCGGTTATTGTAGACCGGATATCGCAGGATGTGCCATTTTACCGGGCGTTTCTTAAAAACGCGGCTATAAGCGGAACCGCTGTTATTAATAATCCATTCTGGTGGAGCGCTGATGAAAAATTTTTTAATAATGCGCTGGCCACAAAAATCGAGGTACCGGTTCCTAAAACCGTTATTTTACCTTCAAGAGAATTACCAACAGACACTTCTGATGAATCGTTTTCGAACCTTACTTATCCGCTGGATTGGGAAGGTATTTTCAGGTATGTTGGTTTTCCGGCTTATATGAAACCTTTTGCAGGCGGCGGCTGGAAAAACGTATACCGGCTCGACAGCATTGAAGATTTTTTTGACAAGCATGGCGAAACCGGACAGTTGGTAATGCTGCTGCAGGAAGAAATTGTTTTTGAAGAATATTACCGCTGTTATTGTATTGGTGGTAAATATGTGCGCATTATGCCTTACGAACCAAGAAACCCTCATCACCTGCGCTATGAAAGTAATTTTAAACCATCGCCTGAAAGATACCGGCAGATGGAAGATATTGTTTTGCGCATTAATAAATATCTCGGTTACGATTTCAACACTGTTGAATTAGCCGTGAGGAACGGCGTGCCCTATGCAATAGATTTTTGCAACCCTGCACCGGATGCCGAGCGGACAAGCGTAGGCGAAGAAAACTTTGAATGGGTAGTTGAAACCGCGGCCAATTACGCTATTGAGCGGGCTGTAAACTATAAAGAAGACCTTGACAATCTTACCTGGGGAGAGTACGTAAAAAAAAGCGCTGATAAATTACCTTTAGTTTGATCATAACAATATAAATACCTAATAACGACCCATATGGCTAATCTGAATTATAAGCAATTCACAGTAGGAGTTGAGGAAGAGTATATGGTAATAGACCCTCATACCTTTGAATTGAAAAGTCATGAGCAGAAGATTGTTTCTGAGGGACAGAAAATGATAAAAGACAAAGTAAAAGCTGAAATGCACCAGGCAGTAGTGGAAGTAGGTACTGATATTTGTGAAGATGTTGACGCTGCTCATAATGATGTTTCTCTTTTACGAAAAACCATAGCTGAAATAGCAGGCGGGCTTGGACTGGCGATGGGCGCGGCTGGCACACACCCCTTCAGCGCGTGGGAAAGCCAGCTGATTACAGATAATATACGCTATCATGAAATAGTGAATGAAATGCAGGATGCTGCAAGAAGCAACCTGATTTTTGGCTTACACGTGCATGTGGGCATGGAAAGCCGGAAGATGGCTGTTCACATTGCAAATTCCGCACGTTATTTTCTGCCGCATGTTTTTGCATTAAGCACAAATTCGCCTTTTTGGGAAGGCAGGTTTACAGGCTTTAAATCATTCCGCACAAAAGTATTTGATAAATTCCCCCGTACCGGCATACCGGATTTTTTTGAGAGTATAGAGGCTTATGACAACTATGTAAACCTCCTGATAAAAACAAACTGTATTGATAACGCAAAAAAAATATGGTGGGATTTAAGGGTTCACCCGTTTTTCAACACCGTGGAATTCCGTATTTGCGATGTACCGCTGACCGTAGATGAAACCATTGCCATTACCGCTTTGTTCCAGGCTATCTGCGCCAAGCTATATAAGCTGCGTATGGAAAACATGAACTTTATCCAGTATTCACGGGCATTGGTAAACGAAAATAAATGGCGTGCCAGCCGGTATGGGCTGGATGGCCATTTAATTGACTTTGGAAAAGAAGAAGAAGTAAATACAAGAGTATTGATTTATGAGCTGCTGGATTTTGTAGACGATATAGTAGATAATTTAGGATCGCGCCACCGGCTGGCAAATGTGCAAAGAATAATTGAAAAAGGCACAGGCGCCGACAGGCAGCTTGAAGTATACAACAGCACGCAACAACTACCCGTGGTTGCCCAGTTTATTAATGGTCAGTTCCTTGCAGAATTATAATTGTGTAAGCAATCATCCAGGCTATCCTTCCAAAAAGGAATATCAATTCCATAAATAGTTTCAATTTTTGAAGAATCCAGTACAGAGAACACAGGTCTTTTTGCAGGTGTGGGGTATGAAGATGTTGGAATAGGGTTTACCTCACAGTTGCTGTTTATTTTTTGCTGAATACCAACCGCAAATTCATACCAGCTTATTGGCCCCTTATTGCTGTAATGATAAATGCCTGGCACCCATTCGGTATGCGCTATAATGTGGAGTATCGCATGCGCAAGATCAATAGCATAAGTAGGAGATCCTGTTTGATCATTAACTACGTTGATCTTATCTCTTTGATCCATCAGGCTGATCATCGTTTTCACAAAATTCTTTCCATATAAACTATATACCCACGAAGTGCGGATAATTACGGATGCAGGATTGTTTTGCATGGCCAACCTCTCCCCTTCTGCTTTGGACGCGCCGTATGTGTTAACCGGATCAACGGGATCGCTTTCTTTATATGCTGCAGAAGCGTTGCCGTTAAAAACATAATCTGTAGAAATATGGATAAACTTTGTTTGATATTGTTTACATAATGAAGCCAATATCCCAACACCACCGGCATTGATGTTATATGCAGTTTCTTTTTCTGTTTCTGCTTTATCAACAGCAGTATATGCAGCGCAGTTAATACATACATCAGGATTGATTGATGCAAATACAGCTTCCATTGTTTCAGCATCATCAAGCACAAACACCGGGCGGGAATAAAAGTAAAAATCGTATACAGTAAATTGCGAAGATATTTCCTGTATGCATTTCCCTAATTGTCCTGAAGAACCTGTAACTAATATCTTTAACCGGCTCATTGCTATCCTTCAAATATAAATTGAGTATTGCAATCCTTTAGTAAAGGGTGATGCAAATCTTTATCAGATATAATACTTTTGTCAACCGGGATTTTCCAGTCAATATTCAAACTCCCATCATTATACATAATTCCACCTTCAGCATTCTTATCATATAAATTATCGCATTTATACAACACTTTAGCTGTTTCGCTTAATACAGAAAAGCCATGTGCAAAACCTTTGGGGATTAATAATTGTAATTTATTTTCGGCAGAAAGCTCCACCCCAAACCATTTACCAAATGTTGGTGACCCTTTGCGTATATCTACAGCAACATCATAAATTTTTCCTTCCAGCGCACGAATTAATTTAGCTTGTGCCTTGGGATTATTCTGGAAATGCAAACCACGTATTACACCATAGCCTGAATATGACTCGTTATCCTGAACCCAGTTGTATGCTAACCCTTCTGTCGAAAAAGTTTCCTTATTATAACTTTCAAAAAAATATCCTCTGCTATCTTCAAAAATTTTCGGCTGAAACAGCACCAATCCCGGAATCCCTGTTTTAGTGAATGGCATAATATAAATTCTAAAATGAATACGAGATATTTTACCTTTTGTTATATTGCTCTGAATAATATTGCTGATACTGCCCGGAAGTAACGTGATCTACCCATTCTTCATTTTGCAGATACCAATCCACTGTTTTTCTTAATCCTTCCTCAAACTGAAGCGAAGGTTTCCAACCCAGTTCATTATTCAGTTTAGAGGCGTCAATGGCATACCGCAGATCATGCCCCATGCGATCTTTTACATAGGTAATGAGTTTTACCGAAGTACCTTTTCCACGCCCCAGCTTTTCATCCATGATATCACAAAGAAGATGTACCAGATCAATATTTTTCCATTCATTAAAACCACCTATATTATATTTCTCTCCTCTTCTTCCTTTATGAAAAATCAGGTCGATTGCTCTTGCATGATCTTCCACCCATAACCAATCTCTAACATTATCACCTTTTCCATACACCGGGAGCGGCTTATTATTTTTAATGTTATTGATCATTAAAGGAATAAGCTTTTCAGGAAAATGGTGAGAACCATAATTATTTGAGCAATTGGAAAGCACTACCGGCATATGATACGTGTGATAATAAGCCATTACCAAATGATCTGAAGAGGCTTTGGATGCAGAATACGGAGATCTTGGATCATACGGTGTTTCCTCTGTAAAAAATCCTGTTTCACCTAATGAACCATATACTTCATCAGTAGATACATGATAAAACAGGTGCTTATCATCAGCATTATCCTTCCAGTGCTTACGGCAGGCATTCAATAGAATGCCTGTTCCCAAAACATTGGTTTTTACAAAAGCGAGCGGATCCATTATAGAACGGTCAACATGGCTTTCTGCAGCAAGATGAATAACAGCATCAAACTGATGCCTGGAAAAGAGTTCTTCAATCTTTTGCTCATCGCATATATCAGCATGTTCAAATATGTAATTCGAATTACCATCTATATCGCGTAAATTTTCAGGATTACCGGCATAAGTAAGCGCATCAATATTTACAATGAGATAATCGGGATATTTTGTTGCAAAAAGGCGTACAACATGAGAGCCTATAAAGCCGGCACCACCTGTTATTGCAATAACCTTACTGTACTTTTTCATTATAAACTCCAATATTTCAATTGTGTTAATTTATTTCTATACAAACCTTTCAGATCAGCAAAAATAGCATTGGGATTTGTAATGGAGAGCAAATAGTCTTCTGTGAGATTTCTGTATTCGTTATGCGATACACCTAAAATCACAGCATCATAATTTTTTCCTATAGCGGGCGAAAGCGGAAATCCGTATTCATGCTGCAATTCATCATTATCTGCCAGCGGATCAACAATATCAACATTCAGAGAAAAAGCCCTAAGCTCGCGGATCATGTCTATTATCTTTGAATTTCTTATATCACTTACGTTCTCTTTAAACGTTGCACCCATTACCAATACTCTTGCACCTGTAGCTTCTTTTGCATTTTTTATAATATGCTGCACTACTTTTTTGGCAACATACAAAGGCATCTCATCATTGATAACCCTGCCTGCAAGTATTACCCGTGATTCGTATCCCAGCTCACTCGACTTATACGTAAGATAATAAGGATCGACTCCTATGCAGTGACCACCAACCAAACCAGGTTGAAATTTCAAAAAATTCCATTTTGTTCCGGCAGCTTCAAGTACTTCATAAGTGTTAATACCAGCCATATCAAAAATGATGGAAAGCTCATTCATTAATGCTATGTTTAAATCGCGTTGGGTATTTTCAATAATTTTTGCGGCTTCGGCTACTTTTATAGATGATGCCCTGTGTATACCTGCTTTCACTACTACCTCGTAGGTTTTAGCAATCTCTTCTGCAGATATTGCATCGGAGCCTGAAACCACTTTAATGATCTTAGCAAGCGTATGTTCTTTATCCCCCGGGTTAATACGCTCCGGTGAATAACCCAATTTAAAATCTTCATTTACTTTAAGACCGCTTAATTCTTCAATAATAGGAAGACAATCTTCTTCGGTACAGCCAGGGTACACCGTAGATTCGTATACAACATAATCACCTTTTTTTATCACTTTCCCTATTGTTTCAGAAGCTCTTTTTACCGGTATCAGATCGGGTACATTATGTTCATCTACCGGTGTGGGCACAGCTACAATAAAAAACCTGGCTTCCCTTAATTCGTCCAGCGAATTTGTAAAATGAATATTGCAACCTTCAAATGCGGCAGATTCAAGTTCATTACTCGGATCTATGCCATTTCTCATCATTTCAATACGTTTTGCATTGATATCAAAACCAATAACACTTACCCTTTTTGCAAACTCAAGGGCAATAGGAAGCCCAACGTATCCTAGTCCAATTACTGCTAATTTTGCCTTTTTATTAATAATATCTTCGTATATAAGCATACTTAATTACCTTTTAAATTCCTTAGGTTGTTTATACAGTTCTTCTTTGGGTAAGGATTTAAAATATTCATACGTTATTTTCAGTCCTTCTGACCGCCCTACTTTAGGCTCCCAGTTTAATATACTTTTTGCCCTGGAAATATCAGGCTGTCTTTGCTTTGGATCGTCAGTAGGTAACGGTTTACAAACAATTTTCTGATTGATGCCGGTAAGTTTTATTATTTCTTCTGCAAAGGCTTTCAGGCTGATCTCATCAGGGTTGCCGATATTTACCGGTTGCTCATAATCGCTGTATAAAAGCCTGCAAATACCATCTATTAAATCATCAACATAGCAAAATGACCGCGTTTGCGAGCCATCGCCAAATACAGTTAAGTCCTCACCACGCAATGCCTGGCCGATAAAAGCAGGTAAAGCTCTGCCGTCGTTTAAACGCATACGCGGCCCGTAAGTATTAAAAATGCGCACAATCCTTGTTTCTACACCATGAAAAGTATGATATGCCATGACGATAGCTTCCTGGAACCTTTTTGCTTCGTCATATACTCCACGTGGGCCTACAGGATTTACATTTCCCCAGTAATCTTCATTTTGGGGGTGCACAAGCGGATCACCATACACTTCGGATGTAGAAGCAACCAGTATGCGTGCTTGTTTTACTTTTGCAAGACCAAGACAATTATGTGTGCCCAAAGAGCCTACTTTAAGTGTTTGAATAGGGATCTTTAAATAATCTATGGGGCTTGCCGGTGAAGCAAAGTGAAGAATATAATCCAGGTTTCCGGGTATATGAATAAACTTTGAAACATCGTGATGATAAAATTCAAAGTTTTCTAAGGGAAAAAGATTTTCAATATTCCTTACATCACCTGTGATAAAGTTGTCCATTCCTATAACATGGTAGCCATCTTTAATAAAGCGATTACATAAGTGAGATCCTAAAAAACCTGCAGCGCCGGTAATTAAAACTCGTTTCCTGTTCATGTAACTTTATTTAAATTGTATTGAAGCACTGCGACCTATGCTCTCGTATTGGAATCCGAGGTCGCGCAGGACTTGAACATCAAATAAATTTCTACCGTCAAAAATCGCTTTATTTTTTAATCCCTGTATTATTCTCGAAAAATCCGGTGTACGAAATTCATTCCACTCAGTAGCGATAACAAGCGCATCTGCCTCTGTTAAACAATCGTATTGATTGTCTGCATAGTCTATTTTATCTCCGATCAGCCGCTTAACATTAGGCATTGCCTCAGGATCATAAGCTGTAATAGCTGCACCTTCTTTTAACAGCTCATCAATAATATATAAGGCAGGAGCTTCACGTATGTCATCTGTATTGGGTTTAAAGGCTAAACCCCATAATGCAATTTTTTTTCCTTTTATATCATTATTAAAATATTGTTTGATCTTTGGAATAAGATGAAGCCTTTGTTTTTCATTCACATCCATCACAGCATTCAAAATCTTAAACTCATATTTTATTTCATTTGAGCTGTTAACCAAAGCCTGAACATCTTTAGGAAAACAGCTTCCGCCGTAACCTATACCGGGAAACAAAAACCGCTTTCCAATTCTTTCATCGCTTCCTATCCCTTTTCTCACCATATCCACATCAGCATCTAACCGCTCACATAACTGGGCAATTTCATTCATGAAGGATATCTTCATGGCAAGAAATGAATTGGCCGCATATTTGGTCAGTTCTGCAGAACGCACATCCATAAAAATTATCGGGTTGCCCTGCCTTACAAAGGGGGCATAAAGGTCAAGCATTAATTTTTTTGCTTTTTCAGATGTTGTTCCTATCACTACCCTGTCCGGCTTCATAAAATCATCCACCGCAACACCTTCGCGCAAAAATTCAGGATTTGATACTACATCAAATGCCCCGGCAGCACCTAAATCTTTGCCTGCAGGCAATATTTTTTTTGAGCTCTCTGTTATAGCATTCGTTACTTTTTCGGCTGTACCAACCGGAACCGTACTTTTATCTACAATTACTTTGTATTGATCCGGCTGTATAATTTTTCCTAAATCTCCGGCTACCCCAAGCACATATTTAAGGTCTGCAGAGCCGTCTTCGCCAGGCGGTGTAGGCAATGCTAAAAAAATAATTTGCGCGTCTTTTACGCCATCAGCAAGATTGGTAGTGAAATCAAGCCTTTTTTCTTTTAAATTTCTAAGAAATATTTTTTCTAAACCCGGTTCAAAAATGGTTATTTCACCACTTGAAAGTTTATTCACTTTATTAATATCTATATCAATACAGGTAACAGTATTTCCGGTTTCCGCAAAGCATGTTCCTGTAACTAATCCAACGTAGCCTGTGCCTACAACTGCTATTTTCATTTTTTTAATTTATTTATTTATATACGCTAAAACTTTCGATGTAATAAAGGCCAATTGTTCCTCTTCCAGTTCAGTATGAATAGGAAGTGAAATAACTCTTTGAGTAAGCCAATCTGTTACAGGCAAATTGAAATCGTTGCCGCCGAATGAAGCAAACATTTTTTGGCGGTGGGCCGGTACAGGATAATAAATCATAGAAGGAATATTATGTTCTGCCAGAAATGTATTTAAACCATTCCTGTCAACGCCCTCCAGTATAAGTGTATATTGATGAAATACGTGATTGGTATATGATGCTATATAGGGAGTAGTGATCTTTGCATTACCGGCAAATGCTTTTGTATAATATTGCGCAGCCTTTTGCCTTGCAGCAATATATTCGTCAAGCTTTTTAAGCTTTACATTTAAAATTGCAGCCTGCAATGTATCAAGCCTGGAGTTACAACCAACTACATCATGATAATATCTTGCACTCTGTCCATGGTTAGCGATCATCTTTAATTGACCAGCTAACTTATCATCATCGGTAAAAATAGCGCCGCCATCTCCGTAACATCCAAGATTCTTTGAAGGAAAAAAAGATGTACATCCTATAGTTCCAATGGTTCCGGACTTCTTTTTAGTACCATCAGAAAAAGTAAAATCAGCACCTATGGCCTGGGCGTTATCTTCAACTACAAATAAATTATGTTTACCGGCAATTTTCATGATATCTTCCATATTGGCTGTTTGACCATACAGGTGCACAGGAACAATTGCCTTTGTTTTACCAGTTATTGCTTTTTCAAGAGCAGCAGGGTCAATACAAAAGGTTTTAGGATCAACTTCAACAAATACAGGTTTCAATTGCAGCAGTGCAATTACTTCGGTAGTAGCTATATATGTAAAAGATGGGGTTATAACTTCATCCCCCGGTTGTAATCCCAAAGCCATTAATGCTATCTGGAGCGCGTCTGTTCCATTCGCGCAGGGAATTACGTGTTTAACATCCAGGTATTCTGCCAGGTTTGCTGCAAAATCCTGTACAGGTTTTCCGTTAATGAACGCACAACTATCCAATACGCTATGAATGGCAGCATCTACATCTGTTTTAATATGCTTATACTGCTTTTGCAAATCAACCATCTGAATGGGAGTCATAAAATCGTGGTGTTTGATAAAATGGCTGCAAAAATAGTAAAATATGCGTTGGTTGTTCAATACACATTAGTTTTGTATCATATTTTAAATATTGATAGTGATTACCATATTTTATAATCTCTTTGTTAGAATTTATCATTTATCTATTAAACTGGCAACTATATGGAATACCAAAGCCAGGCTATGGGTAAAAGGCAGAAAAAATTTTTTTACGGAACTGGAGGCTGAACTGCAGAAATCTGCCGGTGACAAGGCTATTAAAGTCTGGATGCATGCCTCATCGCTTGGAGAATTTGAACAGGGACGGCCTTTGATTGAAGATTTAAAAAAGCAATACCCCGATTGTTATATTATCATTAGTTTTTTTTCACCCTCGGGTTATGAAATAGCAAAAAATTATAAAGGAGCTGACCTTATATGTTATTTGCCCATAGATACCCCGGCAAATGCTAAAAAGTTCATTAGCCATATACAGCCAACCATGGTTTTATGGATCAGGTATGAATTCTGGCTAAACTACCTGGAGGAACTAAAAAGAAGAAACATTCCTTTATTGCTGGTTTCAGCAAATCTCAGGAAAAAAGGAATATTTAAAAACGCGTACAACCATTACCGCAAAAGATTATTCAATGCATTTACACACATTTTTGTACAAACAAGGGAATCTGAACAGATACTGCATGAAATGGGCTTTATACAAAATGTAAGCATTTCCGGCGACACCCGGTTTGACAGGGTAATAAGCATAGCCGGTAAATTTGAAGACATCCCGTTGGTTAAAAAATTTTGCGGACAACACAGGGTAATTGTTGCAGGCAGCACATGGACTGACGATGAAGAAGTGCTGATACATTATGCCAAAATAAAAACTGATATAAAATTCATAATTGCCCCGCATGAAGTAGACCGTGAAAATGTGCTTGACCTTCAAAAAGAATTTCCCAACTCAATCCTTTATTCTGCATTAAGTGTTGCGGAGAGTGGATCAAAAAACTTATATGATGATAATATTATTAACACCCTGATCATAGACAATATCGGCATGCTTTCACGCCTGTATGCCTATGCAGATATAGCGTATGTAGGCGGAGGTTTTTCTGACGGGGGGCTTCACAATATTCTTGAAGCTGCTGTGTATGGTAAGCCTGTATTTTTCGGCCCCTTTTTCAAAAAAAATTATGAAGCGGAAGAAATGATAGATGCCGGGGGAGCTATCAGCATTGAAAATGCCCTGGAGCTTGAAAAAGAATTAAACAATCTCTGGACAAACGAGGAAGAATTAAAAAGAAGCAGTAATGCTGCAAAAGAATATGTTTATAAAAACGCCGGAGCTACCAGTCTGATATTGAATTATATCTATAAAAACCTCCTGCGAACCAACTGATCAAACTGCTTTACCAGCACATGATCTTCAAGCCACCCTAATTTAAGTTTCAACTCCCGCTGTATCCAGAATTCAGCTTCGGGATATATGGTAAAATGGTTGATGGTTTTTAGTGAACGCTCATACATGGCCTCATCACCCCTGAACAGTTCTGTAATAAAAATAAATCTGTCGTTTACACCAATAGCTTTCTTCAGATCCTTTAGTGGTTCATCATTAAACTTTTCACCGATCTCTCTTTTCTGCTCAAATAATTTATCATTTAACGACGTGCTCTCCTTCCCTATCACCTCATTCAGCTCTTTTACTTTGGGTTGATGTGATAAGGTGGGCACTTCTTCAAAAACATTAAAAGAATTTTGTGTAACTGGCTTTATTTCTTTTTTATTTTCAGCGAAAAAATTGTCATCTGGTTGCTCCTGAATTTTTACCTCTTCCACTTTTACCTTAATAAGATCCTCAGGTACTGCCATTTCTTCATCAATTACTTTAGTTGAGATATTAGCCGGCATCACTACTGCAATTTTCCTGCGACTGCCTGCACCCGCCTGCTGTTTCAGCAAAAACACTTCTGTCTGCAGCATTTGTAATACATGCATCAACTGATCAGGAGGCGCTTTTTCCTGGTGAAGTTCCTGCAATTTGTTTATCAAAACCCCGATTCGTTCCATTGAATATGGTATTTTTGAGCGGTATTGATTAGAGTACCATTAAAAAGTGTGGTGAAGTTACAAACACCTTGCCATAAAATTATTATAAATGTTTACAGAGCCCCATATAAAAGGAGAAAGAAGAGGCTGGATTGAAGTGATCTGCGGCTCTATGTTCAGCGGTAAAACAGAAGAACTCATCCGCAGGCTGAAACGTGCACGCATAGCTAATATGAAAGTGGAAATTTTCAAACCTTCTGTTGATACACGTTTCAGGGAAAAAGAAATTGTATCCCACGATGAAAACTCCATCATTTCAACACCGGTTGATAACTCAGCCAGTATATTATTAATGAGCAAAGATGTGGATGTTGTTGGAATAGATGAAGCTCAGTTTTTTGATGATAATATAACAGCGGTTTGCAATGAGCTTGCTTTAAGCGGCATCAGGGTAATTGTTGCAGGATTAGATATGGATTATACAGGAAAACCGTTCGGGCAAATGCCTAATTTATTAGCGGTGGCTGAGTATATAACAAAACTACATGCCATATGTGTGAAATGTGGCAATATTGCCAGTTATTCATGGCGAAAAAGTACACATAAAGACCAGGTGGTTTTAGGCGAAAAAGATATTTACGAACCCCGCTGCAGGTATTGTTATAACCTGGAAGGATAAGATAACAGGTATTATTATATGAATGCAATCACCCGGATTTTTGCTTTGCTTAAAAAAGATCTGTTGCTTGAATTACGGCAGCAGTATACTTTTTATGGTGTACTATTGTATATTGCCTCTACTGTATTTGTTTTGTATCTTGCCATTCAGCAGCCCGAAACAGATGTATGGAATGGATTATTCTGGATGATTCAATTATTTATTTGTGTTAATGCTGTTGCTAAAAGTTTTTTGCAGGAAAACCGGGGAAGAATGCTTTATTTTTATACCATTGCCAGCCCGGGCAACTTCATCATCGCCAAATTACTGTATAATTTAATCATCATGCTTATTATGAGCCTGGTAAGTCTTGGGCTTTTTATATTGATGATCGGTAGCCCGCTTATAAATTTCTTTCATTTTTTTGGTATTGTATGCCTGGGCTCGGTAAGTCTAAGCCTTGTATTTACCATGCTGGCTGCCATTGCTGCAAAAGCCCAGCAACAGGCCTCGCTGATGGCTATTATGGGCTTCCCTATCATTATACCACAACTGCTTTTATTAATGCGTATTTCAAAAGCAGGATTTGGAGAAACATTTAAAGAAACTGCCTTATCAGATATGATCTGGCTGCTTTCAGGATTAGATTTACTGGTTATCATAATGGCTGTTATTCTCTTTCCCTTTTTATGGAAAGATTAAACAGCATTGCTCATTCATTAAATTGATGTAGGTTTGTCGCTATAATAAATTCAATGGGATGAAATTATCCTGGTGGAAATTACTCTGTATTGCTTTACTATCTTACGTTTTGCTTGGCGGTCTTTTAATGGATGTACCCCGTAAAGCCATTCTTAATGAAACAATCCGGAATATTTACTATCACGTACCCATGTGGTTTGGCATGATGGTATTGTGTGGCATATCCGTATATCATTCCATCCGGTTTTTGAGAAAGCCAGATATGCTCAGTGATATTAAAGCCACTTCATATGCAGCTACGGGAATGTTATACGGTGCGCTTGGCATTATTACCGGTGCTATATGGGCTAAATATACCTGGGGCAAACCGTGGAGTAACGATATTAAGCAGGTTGGCGCCGCTATAGCGCTGTTAATATATGCAGCCTATTTTGTTTTGAGAAATTCCATAACAGATATTGACAAACGGGCAAGAGTAGGCGCAGTGTATAACATATTTGCATTTGCAATGCTATTACCGGCATTATGGATCATTCCCCGCATGATGGAATCCCTGCATCCGGGTGGAATAGGCAACCCTGGTGCAGACCCGAGAGATATGGATGCACGGATGAGATTGATTTTTTGGCCTGCTGCTGTTCCGGGTTTTATTATACTGGGTATCTGGATCAGCTCCCTTACTGTTCGCATTCGTAAAATTGAAGATAAAAACCTTTTACATGTTTAAGTTTTTACGGAAAAAAGCTTTTCTTTTTAGCGTATTGTTTTTTAGTGCATGCTCATCTTTTGCGCAAACCGAGGTGGAAATGGCTGATGGTATGCGCGCCAATGGAAAAATTTATGTAGTTGTTGCCGTACTCGCTGTAATTCTTTTCGGCTTGTTTGTTTTCCTTATCAATTTAGACAGGAAGATAAGCAGGCTTGAAAAAGAGAAGGGCAAGCAATAATTGTTGCCTCCTGCGTGTTTATTTGCTGACGATAAACTTTTAAAAGCCTTCATATGTCTGCTCAACAGGAATACAGTTTCTTCGATGCCGTTTCGGCAAGTTTTGATAAAGCAGCAAAATTCACCAACTGGGATCCGGGCTTACTGGAACAGATCAAACAATGTAACTCTGTGTACAGGATGCATTTTCCCGTGAAGATTGGTGATAAGATTGAAGTGATCAAAGCTTACCGAGTTCAACACTCCCATCATAAAACACCCTGCAAAGGAGGTATACGTTTTGCCACAACGGTAAACCTTGATGAAGTAATGGCGCTTGCCGCGCTTATGACGTATAAATGCGCGATCGTGAACGTGCCGTTTGGCGGCGCTAAAGGAGGGATAAATATAGATCCTAAAAAATATACACCCTACGAGCTGGAAAAAATTACAAGGCGTTATACCCACGAATTGATCAAGAAAAATTTTATTGGACCAGGAACTGATGTGCCTGCTCCGGATTATGGTACAGGAGAAAAAGAAATGTCGTGGATAGTAGATACATACACAAGCATGAAGCCGGGTGAAATTGATGCATTAGCCTGCGTTACGGGAAAACCTGTTACCCAGGGAGGTGTGCGTGGAAGACGGGAAGCTACAGGCTTAGGTGTTTTTTATGGTATACGAGAGATATGCCGTATGCCCGACCTGATGGCAAAAGTTGGTTTGTCTACAGGCATAAAAGGTAAAAAAGTAATAGTACAGGGATTGGGAAATGTAGGATACCATGCAGCAAAATTTTTTAGAGAAGGAGGAGCAACAGTAATAGCTCTTGCAGAAATGGAAGGCGCTATTTATAATCCCGGAGGATTAAATGAAGAAGAGGTTTTTCAACACCGGAAAAAAGAAGGTACCATTCTTAATTTTCCAGGGGCCGAAAATATTTTGTTCTCTGCAGATGCACTGGAGATGGAATGTGATATATTAATACCTGCTGCTCTGGAAAACGTGATCAATGGAGAGAATGCCCCCCGTATAAAAGCAAAGATCATTGGTGAAGCTGCTAATGGCCCGCTCACGCCTGAAGCAGATGAAGTGTTTATCAAAAAAGGGATTTTGGTTGTTCCGGATATGTATCTTAATGCAGGCGGTGTAACCGTAAGTTATTTTGAGTGGCTTAAAAACCTTAGCCACGTACGCTATGGCCGAATGGAAAAAAGATTTACTGAAAATCTTAACAGTAAAATTTTGGAACAAATAGAGGAACTAACCGGTAAGCAGGTACCACCGGGTGAGCGGGAATCCATTATGCATGGAGCAGATGAGGCAGACCTGGTATATAGCGGTCTGGAAGAAACAATGATCGGCGCAACACGGGAGATTGTTGATGTATGGAAAAACAATCCTGCTATACCCGATATGCGAACAGCCGCTTATGTGGTTGCAATAAATAAAGTGGGAACCAGCTATGCGGAGTTAGGAATATTCCCTTAAACAACCCATCTAACAAATTTACATCTTAGCTTACTGATATAGCTGTCAATATGCAGGTATAAATGTATTATGGATAATAATTTTCATACTGCTCATTTTTTTAAAACAAATGAAACACGGGTCTGCATTGATTCTCCTTATTTAAGCTGATTAAAAAAAAAAATCTTTCCTATTTTATTACAAATCTTTTTTGCGAATTAAAATCGCCCGCTTAC
>JASGJY010000002.1:0-4074557 GCA_047601125.1 Agriterribacter sp.
ATTTCCAATCTTCCGTCTGCAGAACCGGAAGTCATAGTTTATTGTATACTCATAAAATAATCAGAGAAAAGAATTAATTGTTTTTAAAAGAAGCCCTGCATCTGTTCCGATAGCGAGCATACGAAACCCCTGCTTATACCTGTGATCCCTGTCTTCTTTTGAGCGTATCATCACACCGCAATTTTTACCGGCGGCGATAATTTTATCTTTTAAATCATTAATGGTTTCCGTAATTCCTTTGCCCTCCCATTCGCCGGCATATCCTGCTGATGCGGAATAGTCAGCAGGCCCGAAGAAAATTATTTCAGTATTATCTGCTCCGATGATCTCATCAATGTTTTTACCTCCTTTTACCGATTCAATAATGGGAATCATCATCAGGTGTTTGTCAGCATCAGCAACATGTTGGGCAAATGCGCTTCCCCATTTTGTTGCGCGTTCTGCACCAATACCACGTATACCGTTGGGAGGATACCGTGCATAAGCAAGCACTTTATTCCAGTCATCAACAGTTTCAACATGCGGCACTACTATACCATCTGCACCAATATCCAATACACGTTTAATAATACCTTCGTCTATATGAGAGATTCTTACCAATACAACTGTATTGCTGCGCACAGCTGCTCTTATATGTTCTGTAATATTATGCCAATCCAGGTGTCCGTGCTCTGCATCAATCACTATCCAGTCTAATCCGCAATGCACAGCTATCTCGGCAATGGATGGCGATTCAAGTGTTATCCATAAGCCGTATACTGCCTGTTGAGCAGATAGTTTTTTTCGCATCAGTTCCAGGGCGGCTGTTTTCATTATGGATTTATTTTTGAATGCTTTTTAAGATAATATCTCTCAGTAAAATAGTTTCAGACAAAGTATCTGCTTCATTGCATTGCTCCCATTTGATCCATATATATTCTAATCCTATCCAACCTTTAAAATTGCCTGCTTTAAGTTGCTGTACAATTTTTCCATAATCAATAATATTTTCGGCTACTGATGACTGTAACCTTCCGGCTTTTGCACCACGGGCATGAAAATGATTGGCATAAGGAAGTAATATCTCTGTTTCCTGCTGGGAATAACCATTCCTGATAAAATGCGTGTAATCGAGTGTGATATGAAGACCCGGCACCGACTTTACCAATGTTAATACATCCGCAGGTTTTGTATATGGGGAGCCTACGTGTGCTTCAACAGAAAAAGAGAGATTGGTTTTACCTGCCTGCTCTACGCGCCAGTTCAATTCTTCATAACTTCTTTGTACGGAATCTTCAGGTGATTCAATTTCAGGAAATGCCATACCCGGCAAACAAGTGATATGTTCTGCCTGCGCATATTGTGCATATTCTATCAACTTCAAAAATTGCGCTCTCGCAAACCTTCTTTTATTTACATCCGGATGGTTAATGGCAAACTTAGCCAGGTCGTTATCAAGCTGTAAATAAATGTCAGCAATCATTAACCCGCGATCAGACGCTTTTTTGTGCAGCAGCTTTGCATTTTTTTCCAGCGCTGAAAACTCGCCTTCAGCCTGTATATGCGATCTTCCGGTAAACAACCCGATATCTACTCCTTCACATTCCAACATTGCTATAAGGTCTAAAGCTTTGTCGTGCGGCAAAAGCGGAAAGGTAAAATCAGCGCAGGATATTTTTATCTTTTTCATCATGAAAGCCCTCCCTCCCATTCAGCAGTGGCAAGATATCCGCCATCAATTGTTAAACTGGTTCCGGTAATGCCTGATGAATCATCGCTGCACAGGTATGCAACACTGCTGGCAATTTCACGTGGTTGTAAAATACGCCCTATTGGTACCCGATGCAATCGCTCAGCAATTTCAGACTCGCCACCCATGTGTTCTCTTAGCATAGGCGTGTCCGTTATACCCGGGCAAACTGTATTACACCTTATACCATCAGATGCATAATCAATTGCCATAGATTTGGTAAGCATCATCACTGCACCTTTTGCAGCAATATAACCAGGCGTTCTTGCCTGACCAACAAAACTGCTTACCGATCCTATGTTAATGATACTGCTGGCAATATTCTTTTTCAGGTATGGATAAGCATATTTAAAACTTAAAAAAATCGCTTTTAAATTAATATTCAACTGTTGATCCCATTCTGCGGTGCTGTATTCATGGAGGCTTTTTACCATATTGATCGCCCCGTTATTTATAATAATATGCAATCCGCCAAAAATGGCCACGGTATCTTCAATTGATTTGCGTATTAATGCTTCTACATTAAGGTCACAAAAAAAAAATACAGCATTACCTCCTTTTGATTTTATACATTCAGCCACGTTTTTTCCTTCTTGTTCTTTTATGTCGATAACAGCCACATTAGCGCCTTCTTCTGCAAAAAATTCTGCAATGCCCCTGCCAATGCCCTGTGCGGCGCCACTTATCCAAACAGTTTTATCAATAAATCTTTTTTGCATACAAATAGTGTTTATCTTTTAAATGGTTCAGGGATTTGGAAGAAACGGGACAAGCCTACTGAGTAATGTATCTGTTAAAATGTTTTAATTAGTTTTTTGTAAGTACCAATACCCAATCCTGTTTAGTTTCGGGAGAAGTGGCCGCAAATTTTCCTGAAGCGTCTGTTGTTATTGCAAATTCTTTTTCCCTGATTACAGTAATTGGATTAAACCAGCATGCTTTGTATTGCTGGTCAGATACAGGAAGTGTAATCGTAATAGTTCCGGGTGAAGGCAGATAAGCTAGTGCCGATTGGTTACCGGCAGTAACTGCTAATACTGCTGTATCCTTTGCAGACCATTGAGTGATCATCTCCGGTTGTGGCTGAAAGCTATTCCAGCCGGGGATTGATTCTATCAGCTTTCTTGCTGCTCCGATTTGTGTAGAGCCCGGTAATTGCATCGCTTCGTTCCATGGCGTAATTCCCCAATTATTGCCACCCGGTGAATTACCATAAGGCTTATCAATCCCATTGAGTTGCCAGATGCCATTAGCGCCGTAAGTATGTCCCGCTAATCCGCTGTTTACAGTATGAGCCCAAAAAGCACCGCGGGGTGCTTCAGCGGGAAGCGGCTTTGGGATTGCCAGTGCCTCATACCGGGATTCTCCACTCATTACCGGCATTACAGGTTGCGTACGCCATCCTTCAAGTGCAAGCGCAGATTGTTTAGCAGGTCCGGAACCGTGCCCGCTCTGATGCATATCAAAATCAAGAAGAGCAGGATCAGTCAGCGATTCTCTTGCCGTTCTGGAAGGATGAGCAGTGACTGTTCTTTTGAAAGGATCAGTTTCTTTCATATATCTTATCACATTGGTCCACTCAGTTTTCAGCCATTCTCTATCTGCATCTTTTGTTTGTGAAAGATAAAACGGCATGGTAATTTCTCCTGCAGCACACCATACTACAGGTAAAGCGCCCCATCTTGCAATAAGATAACGCCAATGTTGTTTCATTTTATCAACGCCCAACCATGGCAGGTGATATCCCCATGCACCAACTATACAAGGAGTGATGCCCTGCTCAGCCAGATACATAATTTTTTTATCGGCGGCGTCAAAGTAAGCAGGCCTGATACCGGCATAGTCAGCTTCCCAGGGAAAACCCGCTTCGTTTTCTCCACGCGGATCAAATGCCGGCATATCAGGGTAAAGCCCTGCCACAATCTGCACTACATTAAATCCTTTCTTTATCCTGTCGTCCGCAAGTTTTTTAACATCATCCGGCCATACCAGTCTTTTGGTTAAGCCCATCCACCATGTATCGCCCATCCAGAAAAACGGCGTACCGTCTCCGTATGCAAAATGTCTTTTATCATCAGCAATCCTTACTGCGCCACGCTGTAATAGCGGATTGCTCCCTTTATACTTTTTGATCTCAACTTTACCTTTTACATTATTCAAACCATTATCTTCATTTTTAGAACAGGCAGTCGTAAAGCTGTGCGTTCCTTCTAACGGTGATGCATACCTGATTTTCCAAACTTTACCACCATCCCAAAAAGCGGGCACCTTTAATTGCTTACCGGACGGCTCAGTAAATATTGCATCCAATTCAACTTCATTGAATGGGTCTTTATAATCACCGGAAGCAGTAAGTGTTATCTCAACCATTTTATTGCTTTCGGTTTTTACCACAATATCTTTACTAAACAGCATTGCAGGCAGCATGAACAGTAATATGCAGCACAATGCATATCTTTTCAGTTTTGTGGTGCTGCTAAAATATGTGGTACACAATGAGGAAATAAGGAATAGTGACGATCTCATAAATTTTGATTTGGCGTGAATACAATCGTTTAGGAATATGGGTTACACTGTTTGTTGAATATACACCGTTTTAGTTTGCAAATATTCTTCAAGTCCATGTTTTCCGTCTGCGCCGCCTATTCCGGATTTACGCCAGCCGGCATGAAATCCCTGGATAGCCTCAAAATTTTCACGGTTAAAATAAACTTCTCCAAATTTCAATTCTTTGGTTGCCCGCAACATCTTGTTGATATCCCTGGTGTATACGGCAGAAGTAAGCCCGTATTCACTGTCATTAGCATGTTTCAGCGCTTCATCAAAGTCTTTTACTTTCATAACAGGCAATACAGGGCCGAACACTTCTTTCTGCATAATCTCCGCGTCTTGTTTTACATCAACAATAATGGTAGGCTCGTAAA
The DNA here is from genome assembly GCA_047601125.1 of Agriterribacter sp. Lineage (GTDB taxonomy): Bacteria > Bacteroidota > Bacteroidia > Chitinophagales > Chitinophagaceae > Agriterribacter. The sequence goes on from JASGJY010000002.1 coordinate 4,654, forward strand.
AATATCCTTTGCCGAATGCGGTAGATTTTTTTCCTCCTATTACTATCTTAGCTCCTGCAGATTGAGCCCGCACTACCATTCCATCAATTTTATCCAACTGCTTCCGGTTAATTTGTGCGCTCATATCTATATTGCTATCGTTGGATGCATTACCTACTTTTACTGCTTTCATTGCAGCAGTTAATTTTTCTAAAAACTCATCATATACCGCTTCTTCTACATACACACGCTCAGCGCAATTACATACCTGCCCGCTATAAATAACCCTGGACGCAACAATTGCTTTTACCGCTACTTCCATATCAGCATCCCTGCAAACAATAGCCGGTGCTTTACCTCCCAGCTCCAGTGAAACTTTAGTAATATTCTTTGCAGCGGCAGCCATTACTTTATGCCCGGAATCAACACTGCCTGTTAGACTGATAATGCCTACGTTTTTATTATTGGTAAGCGCTTCACCTATTTCGCTTCCATATCCGCAAACCACATTCAATACGCCTTTAGGCAGATTTACTTTATCTAATAATTTTGTGAATGCCAAACAGGTCAACGGCGCTTCTTCGCTTACTTTAACAACAATAGTATTACCGGTTAATAAAGACGGCGCTACTTTGCGAGCCATTACAAAAAAAGGAAAATTCCAGGGGCATATGCCCACTACCACACCAATGGGTAGTTTATGTAAAAAAATCTGTTCACCCGGGCGGTCGCTTTGTATGATCTCTCCTTCATAGGCACGTGCAAACCCTGCATAGTAGTCGTAATACTCAGCAGTAACATCAATTTCAACCTGGGCCAGTCCTTTTACTTTTGCCTGTTCTCTTGCCAATGTTTCTGCAAGCATCACCCTGTTTTCCCTGATCACATTCGCCATTGCCTTGAGATAATTAGCACGAACTACAGATGGTAATAAACTCCACTCATGCTGCGCAGCCACAGCAGCATCTATTGCTGCGTCTGCCTCTTTTTGGCCGCCTCTGGGCACTACTGCTATTACTTCTTCTGTACAGGGATCAAGCACATCAATGTAATCGCCGGAAGATAAGGAATCAACAAAATCCCCATTGATATAATGCTGGTATTTTGCTATAGTAGTATGATTGGAACTCATAAATGATTATTTTATTTTTTCTGAATACCATTGATCTGTAATGTCAGTATTTAAAACATGATCAGGGATTTTTCCCTGTGCCACCTGTACCACCTGTGTGCAGGCCATGCGCCCAATCTCCCTGAAAAGTTCATTGGTCCATGCTATGCAATGAGGCGCCATCAATACATTATCCATAGCAAAAAACGGATGGCTTTCAATTACAGGTTCTTTTTCAAAAACATCTGTTGCATATCCCGCTATTTTTTTATTGGTGAGCGTATTTATCAGGGCCTGTTCATTGATTATACCTCCTCTTGCCGTATTAATGATAAATGCAGATTCTTTTACTAATGCCAATTCCTCTTCATCAACAAGGTTTTTTGTTTCAGGCGTTAACGGGCAATTGACAGATATAAAATCAGCATTTTGCAATAAAGTTTGCAGATCTGCTTTTTTAACACCGAGAGCAACTGCTTTTTCCTCACTGATATATGGATCATATACCAGCGGTTGCTGCATATTGAAAACCTTGAGCATTTGTGTGAGCTGTCCACCGATGCCGCCAAACCCAATTACGCCCAATATTTTTTCACGCAATTCACTCCCGGTGTATTGGTTTCTTTCCAGCCATTTTCCCTCTCTTACCAATTTATTTTTTGCAACCAGCTTGTGAGAAAGCGCCAGCATCCAGGCAATAATAGCTTCTGCAACTGAATAATTTACTGCACCTCTTGTAATCGTTACAATTACATTTGCTTTGCTGCATGCATCCACATCAACCATATCGTAGCCCACGCCAAACCTGCATATTGCTTTTAATCGTGTTACATTCTTAAAACTTCCGCCAGTATAAGCCGGCGATAAAGAAATAATAGCATCATATTGCTGCAGTGTTTCGGGCTGCAAAGGAGACTCCCACTTTTCTAAAAACTCATATTTTATATCCGGGACTTTATCAAGAATATCTAATCCCATATCCGTATATGTGAGTATTCCTTCCGGTGTTAAAAAATCTCTTGTCAGTCCAACTTTAAACATGCAGCATTCTGTTTGTTTTAATAGTCTATGTATTTTTTGTAGAGACAGGATAGTATTTATACAAACAAATTTATCCAGCAGGCAGGCCTAAAAAAATGGATAAAATATTTTCTTTTTGTACCTTTTGACATATTTTGATTGCCGGTTTATTAAATGCTTGATGTCATATGAACGATTACTGCAAGTACATGAGCGGTACGCTCGCAGAAGAAAAATGGGGGCTATATATAGATACAGCGGGTTTCTCAAAAGTATACCCTCATCAGAATTACCCCAAAAATTACGAACATCCGTCTACGCATACATTCTCATGGAGTAAAGGACGCATTTTGCGCGGGCATCAATTAATATATGTGTCAAGGGGTGGCGGTATTTTTGAATCAGAATTTTCAGACCCTATTGAAATTACGGAAGGCACCTGCATGTTTTTGCATGCAGGTGTATGGCACCGCTATAAACCTAATGACAATTCTGGCTGGGATGAATACTGGATAGGCTTTAACGGCAATTATGCCAATGACCTGATGCGAAATGATTTTTTCAATGTTAAATACCCTTTCATTAAAGTAGGCTTATCATCTGAACTATTAAATCTTTTTCAAAAGCTTATTGAAACCGTGCATACTGCTCCATCGGGCTATCAGCAAATAAGTTCTGGCATTACGCTGCAGATACTGGGATATTTATATTCTGTATCATTAAGTAATGAAACGGAAAAATCACCAATAGGGCGATTGATAGAAAAAGCAAAATTTTTATTACAGGAATCTTTGGAAAAGCATATTGATCTTGAAAAAATGGCCCGCGAATTACCAATGGGTTACTCTTCTTTCAGAAAAGAGTTTAAACGTCTTACAGGCGAGCCGCCTAATCAATTTGTATTAAATCTAAGGTTAACCAGGGCAAAATATTTACTGGAAACAACAACATTAACTATTAACGAAATTGCTCAGCAAACGGGTTTTGAATCAGTATTTTATTTTTCCAAGTTGTTTAAAAAAAGAAATGGCAAATCACCTAAATATTATAGAAGTAAAACAGATGAAGAAAGTTTTGAGGATTAGGTAATTACATAATAATATTCACAGATTATATACGGCAGGATTGTTAAAACCTGCTGCCAATAAAATGCGGCAGCATTTTACGCCAGGTTGGCCAATCGTGTGTGACGTCCTCTCCCCAGATATCCAGTTCATGCCAGATCCCTTTGTTCCATAATACTTCAGAAAACCTCCGGTTTGCCTGCGGATCTTCGTAAGCGCCGCTGCCGGTGGCCATAATTATTTTTCCATTGCGGATATTATCGAGATACCAATTGTCGGTGAGGTTAGGAATATAGTGTATCGGTGAATTATAATATACCTGTTCATCATAATAACCTTTGGTATATTCGGTGAGATCATATACACCACTCATGGCAATTACACCATTAAAGAGATCAGGGCGTTTTAAAAATAAATTCATGGAATGTAATGCGCCGAATGAAGCGCCACTCACAATCACCGGTGTATCCCACGAGGTATTGTTTTTAATAAAAGGAATGACCTCATTAAAAACATATTCATTAAACTGATTCTGGCGGATAGCTTTATGTGCGCCTTCCATATCATTGTTCATCCAGCTTTCAGTATTAATGCTGTTGATGGAAAACACTTTTATCTTTCCGGCATCAATAAATGGTGCGAGTGAATCAATAAGCTGAAAGCGCTCATACTCAAGGTAATCCGCTGCTGCAGTTGGCACGAGCAGTAATGCAAATCCATAATGCCCGTAAGTAACCACCGGCATTTCTTTAAACAGCGCCGGGCTATACCATGATGTGATGTGTCTTTCCATAAAAAAATATTAACAAATCCTGCTGCCTATCTCTTTTTCTCCTTTTCCAAGAGAAAGGGAGCGGTGCTGCATATCTCTAATAAGGCGTGTATCTTCCACTTGTGCTATCCTTCACATACCTACCGGCAGGCAGGCCTTAGAAAGGTCGGGATAGGCTTTTATTTTACTCCAGCACTCCTTCCTTTATCTCCTCCCACAAATCTCTGTAGCATTTTGCGGCATAGCCTGATTTTGCAAATGCTTCCAATGGCGCCTTATGCACGCCCATCTTTTCCACATCGGAAAGATAGGGTATATAATTCTCAAAAAATTTTTTGTCTTTGTATAGTGTTTCCATTATTTCATTATGCATATTTTTTCGCAGATCGGCCATGGTAAAAAAGCACATCATCTTTGAAAGATCAATATCTTTTTCCCTGAAATATTCTTTCGTCATTTCATAGGTTCTTATAGAAAGTGTAGTAGGAATTACAGGCATCAATACTATATCAGAAGCATTAAAAATATTTTCCGACAAAACAGAAAATCCCGGAGGACAGTCAAGGAACACAAAATCGTATTGTTTATTAAATGGTTGCAACAAGCTTTTTAACCGCTTTTTTGAAAACTTCAATTCTTCCATCATTATATCAAAACTTTTGATGGAGATATCTGCGGGGATAATATCAAGATTTTCATGATCGGTAGCCATGACAGCGTCTTCAAGATCAGCATCTTTTTCAACCATTTTTTTTATACCGCCTTTATGTTTGCTTTTTGCCTGGTAATAAAAGCTTGTAGAACCTTGCGGGTCAATATCCCACAATAATGTTTTATAACCATCTTTTGCGGCGAGATATGCAAAATTTACGCAGGAAGCGGTTTTACCTACACCTCCCTTTAAGTTGTATAGCGCTATAATTACCATGCAATGAATATATTAATTTTCCAGGGAAAATTAATTACTACTGCTTCATTGCCTCCAGTTTTTTCTGCATGGCAAACATTTCGTCCCTTAATCTTGCCGCTTCCATAAAATCAAGGTCTCTCGCGGCTTTTTCCATTTCTTTCTTAATTTTCGCGATGGCTTTTTCCATTTTAGGAACAGTCTGGTATTCTTCCTGGTCTTCAGCGGCAACGGTTACCAAATCCTCATCAGGTGCTAATGCATAAGGCTTACTGGTATCATAGCCTTTAATATCCAGTACAGAGGTTTGTGCAAATACCTGGTCTTTTGATTTTTTTACCGTAGTTGGCGTAATATTATGTTCAATATTATATGCTACCTGTTTTTCACGGCGCCGGTTGGTTTCATCAATAGTGCGCTGCATACTGTCTGTCATTTTATCAGCATAGAAAATTACCAGACCATCAACATTGCGGGCAGCACGGCCGGCCGTTTGTGTCAGCGATTTTTCATTACGTAAAAAGCCTTCTTTATCAGCATCAAGTATCGCAACTAATGATACTTCCGGAAGATCAAGCCCTTCCCGTAATAAGTTTACCCCAACCAATACATCTATCTCACCTAACCGGAGCTGTCTTAAAATTTCTACACGTTCAAGTGTATCTACTTCGCTATGTATATATTTTGATTTGATATTGATACGATGCAGGTATTTATCCATTTCTTCAGCCATTCGTTTGGTTAAGGTTGTTACCAGCACACGATCGCCCTTTGTAACACGCTTATCAATTTCATCCAGCAGGTCATCAATCTGGTTCACACTTGGACGTATTTCAATCGGGGGATCAAGCAGTCCGGTTGGGCGCACCACCTGCTCAACCACAACGCCACCTGTTTTTTCCAGTTCATAATCTCCGGGGGTAGCGGATACATATACCGTTTGATTCAGCATGTTCTCAAATTCATGAAAATTCAATGGCCTGTTATCTAATGCAGACGGTAACCGGAAACCATAATCTACCAACACCAGTTTCCTGCTCCTGTCGCCACCATACATACCACTTATTTGCGGAATGGTTTGATGGCTCTCATCAATCACGCATAAAAAATCTTTAGGGAAATAATCAAGCAGACAGAATGGCCTTGTGCCGGGTTCACGCCGATCAAAAAAACGGGAATAGTTTTCAACACCATTGCAATAGCCAAGTTCACGGATCATTTCTACATCGTAGTTTACTCTTTCACTCAGACGCTGTGCTTCAATATATTTTCCGGAGCTTTTAAAATAATCTACCTGCCGGCCCATCTCATCCTGTATTTCATACAATACCTGCTGCAGCATATCTTTTGGTGCGAGGTATAAATTAGCAGGGAATATAGCCGCGTTATCAACAGCGGAAATTCTTTTACCACTGCTGATCTCCAGTGTTTCTATCGTTTCAATTTCATCACCAAAAAAACTGATGCGGTAACCGAAATCCATATAGGGAAGATTGATATCAACCGTATCTCCGTTCACACGGAATGTGCCCCTGTTAAAATCCCCCTGGCTGCGGGAATACAATGAATTGACCAGCGCATGCAAAAAACCCTGGCGGCTGATCACCTGGTTTGTATGAATGCGGATAATGCCGTTTTCAAATTCAGCAGGATTACCAATACCATAAATACAACTTACTGACGCGACAACAATAATATCTCTCCGGCCGCTTAATAATTGAGCAGTTGCCTGTAAACGGAGTTTATCTAATTCTTCATTTATAGAAAGATCTTTTTCTATATAAGTATCACTTACAGCTATATATGCCTCTGGTTGATAATAATCATAATAAGAAACAAAATAACCTACCGCATTATCAGGAAAAAATTGTTTAAACTCGCCATACAATTGCGCCACCAGCGTTTTATTATGCGTAAGCACTAAGGTTGGGCGTTGTACATGCTGAATGACATTCGCCATGGTGAATGTTTTTCCGGAACCGGTAACGCCAAGTAATGTCTGATGTTTTTCTCCCTGCAATATTCCTTCTGTAAGTTGGCGTATTGCCTCCGGCTGATCGCCGGAGGGCGTGTATGATGAATGTAATTTGAAAGGCATGACAGAAACTTAAGGCTTACGAAAATGTAATAATTTTTGAAGGTGTTGAATTGCGCAGGTAAAAATTAGCAAACCCTTTCTCAAAGATTTCTTCCAGATATTTTGATGAATAGCTCATTAAGTTGTCTACACCTTTTTCCGGGGAAATATGTTCCAGCGCTTCTTCTCCGTTTGCTTCCTTAAAATCCCTGAGTCCCATTTGAAAAGAGGCTATTTCCGCTGCCTTATTCATAAAAGCACTATTAGCAATAAACTTACACTCCTCTAAAAATTCCGGTTTGTACGCCATTTCATCCTCCTCTTCATTCATTTCAACTATATCTTTTACGCCAAATTTCTTATAGTGTGCAATTAAAAAATGTTCAAGATCAGTTGCCTCATTCATTAATTGAGATTCTTCATCATCACTTTCATTGTCTCCTAACGCTGCATTATCTATTACCTCTACACCAAGAAACGCAAGTTGTAATAATAGCTTGTATTGATTATTAGTCAATTCTATTTTCTGCATATATATCCATTTATAGCAGCAATTTACTGCTATATTTTCTAAGAAAAGGGAATTCTGCATTTCTTAACAGTGTATACCCGTAATACTGATATTTTATTATTTATGTACGCCCTGCATGACTATATTTTTTAAGGACTATATTGTATACTAAAATCAGGTATGATTCGTATTGCCATTCTTACTTTCAGCATACTTGTTCATGCGTTTTGTTTCTCACAGCAAAAACAAGCACTTGTCAGCAATGATGATTTGCTTTTTTTAAAATCTATTACAAAAGCAGTTATAGACAGTTCCAGAATTTTTCCGGGGCAGGCTATTCCTTCATTTGGCGCAAATAATACCGGTGGCGTTTTGATAAGGCCTGGCGGCAGAAATGCTTATCCGTCATTCTGGATAAGAGATTACGCTATGGCGTTAGAAACAGGTTTTATTACAGCTAAAGAACAAAAGCACATGCTTTTGCTTACTGCGTCTGCGCAATGCGACCAAACATGGATCACGAAAAACGGAAGCCTCATTCCACAAGGGGCCATTGCTGATCACATACGTATTGATAACAGTTTGCCTATTTATTATCCCGGCACATATAGCTATGAAGAACAGGGTACAAAACAATTCGGAATGACTCCTCCTTATTGCGACCAGTTTTATTTTGTTCACATGGCATATTATTATGTAAAAACAACTTCAGATGTTGGTTTACTCAACAAAGAAATCAATGGAACCCGCTTGACAGACCGGTTAGAGATCGCATTTAAGGTTCCTCCTGCCCGGACAGATAATTATATTGTAACTACCAACGATGCTTTCAGAGGGGTAGATTTTGGATTCAGGGACGCGGAAGAAATTACAGGCGATCTTTGCTTTGCTTCTCTATTAAAATATCAGGCAGCCAACGAACTGGCTGAATTATTTGAAAAGATCCATCAATCATTAAAAGCAAATCAATACAAACAAATTGCGGCATCCATTAAAAAAGCTTTGCCTTTAATTTTTGCAGATGAAAGAGGTATGCTGCGTGCTTCAACAGGAAAAAGCAAGCAGGCGGATATATGGTCAACTGCGTATGCTGCCTGGCTTCATGTTTTGGAAGAAAATGATCTTACCAAAGCATGCCAGGCCTTATCAGATGCTTATGAAAAAGGCACACTGGCATATAAAGGAAACATCAGGCATATACTTACTACGGATGATTATAATGAGAAAACAGCATGGGAAATTTCGCTGTCCCGCAAAAATGAATATCAAAACGGTGCATACTGGGGCACACCAACCGGATGGGTGTGTTATGCTATCGCATTAGTAAATCAAAAAAATGCGCAGCAATTAGCCAAAGCATATATAGATGATCTGAGAGAAAATGATTTCAGGAAAGGAGGTGAAGCTGCTGCACCGTATGAATGTTTCTATCCAGCTGCACACCAGCAAAACCCGTTATACATGACAACTGTAGCCTGTCCTTATATTGTTTTTAAAGCAGCGCGATTCAGGGGCAACGCACCGTAATTTTGTAGTATAGCAAAACAACATAGAGAAAGCCGCAGAGCGGCGTAATATTAATCCGACACATGTGTGCTTAATATTCGGTGCGCTGCACCTGGAAATGTCACATCCACTATAATCTGCAAATATTATCGTTGCTGCAGCTATTAAGTACCTTGTGGTCCAGGCTGAATCATTGTGCATTCATCACTTCCTCTCATCAGTGAATTTTACCCATACATATTCATCCCATATTTTATTATTTTTTTCTACAGCTTTCCGGTGAATACATTCCAGGTGAAATCCATTCTTTTCAAGCACTTTCATAGATGTGGTATTGTACTCAAATATTTTAGCGTATATGCGAACCAATGAAGAAAAATGTTCAGTCACATAATTCATCATAAGTGCTACTGCTTTTGTTGCTACTCCCCTGCCCCAAAAGGGTTCTCCTATCCAATATCCAATTTCGGCGCTGATACGGGTAACGTCTTCCTGCATTTCCAGCCCTATGCAACCGGACAGTTTTCCATCTGCTTCTATGGCCAATACAAAGGGCACTTCAGGCGTAATGCAATAGCGTATAAATTCATCTGCATTTTGCAATGTATATGGGTAAGGTAGCCTGTCACGTACATTATTCCATATTTTAATATTATTGGCAAGTGTTGCCAAAACCTCGCGGTCGTTTTTCCTCCATGCACGTAAGCTAACCTGCATAATTTATACAGTTCGTTTTATATAGCCGCTATAGTCAGGAATAAATGCTTCATATTCATCGTGCATTAAAGGGGATGTCATCAAAAAATCTGAGGTTGCCCTGTCATTGGCAACGGGAATATTCCATACTATAGCAAGCCGAAGCAATGCTTTTACATCGGGGTCGTGGGGCTGCGCTTCCATAGGATCCCAAAAGAAAATAAGTACATCAATTTCTCCCTGTGCGATCATCGCGCCGATTTGCTGATCTCCTCCTAACGGTCCACTCAACATTTGCTTTACAGGCCTGTCAAGGTTTTCTTCCAGCAATTTTCCTGTAGTACCTGTAGCAATAAGTTCGTGCTTTGCAAGTATTGTTTTGTTGAATATTGCCCATTCAATTAAATCCTTTTTTTTATGGTCGTGCGCCACCAATGCTATCCTTTTCCTTTTCTTTAAAATACGGGAGTTTATCATGCCTGCGTATATTTTACGGCGACAAAGCTAATTAAAAGGTGGGAGGAAGAAGGTAGAAAGTAAAAGGTATAGAGCGTAAGGTATAGGGGAAAAGACAGAAACTCCTCAATAAAAAATAAGGCATATGGCAATGACTTACGCCCTACACCCTACTCTTCTATTTACGCTGCCTGGTCTTCTTTAATCTTCTCTCTTATCTTAGCTTCTATTTCATTTGCCAGTTCAGGATTGTCGAGCAATAATTGCTTAACCGAATCTCTTCCCTGCCCGAGCTTATCGCTGTTATAGCTATACCAACTTCCACTTTTTTGGATGATGTTCATTTCAACACCCATATCAATAATCTCACCTACTTTAGAAATACCTTCACCAAATACAATATCAAATTCAGCAGCCCTGAAAGGGGGCGCTACTTTATTTTTTACCACTTTTACTTTTACGCGGTTTCCTATTGCTTCATCCCCATCTTTTATCTGTGCCATACGGCGGATATCTAATCTTACAGAAGCATAAAACTTAAGCGCATTACCACCGGTAGTAGTCTCGGGGTTACCGAACATTACACCAATTTTTTCTCTTAACTGGTTGATGAAAATACATACAGTATTTGTTTTGCTGATGGTGGCAGTGAGTTTACGTAATGCCTGCGACATCAGCCTTGCCTGCAATCCCATTTTGCTATCACCCATTTCTCCCTCCAGTTCACCTTTAGGCACAAGCGCAGCAACAGAATCTATCACCACTACATCAAGTGCGCCAGAAAGGATCAGGCGGTCTGCTATTTCCAAACCCTGCTCACCATAATCCGGTTGAGAGATCAATAAATTATCTACATCAACGCCGAGTTTTTGCGCATAGTTGCTATCAAATGCATGCTCTGCATCTATGATAGCGCATACACCGCCTTTTTTCTGTGCCTCCGCAATAATATGTATGGCAATGGTTGTTTTACCGGTTGATTCAGGTCCGTATATTTCTACTATCCGTCCTTTGGGAACACCACCAACACCCAGTGCTGTATCAAGTCCGATAGAACCTGTAGATACAACTTCCAGTTGCTGTTCTCCCTTTTCATTCATCATCATTACACTTCCTTTACCGAAGTCTTTTTCGATTTTGTCAATGGTTAGCTTAAGCGCTTTCAGCTTTTCAGTATTTGCAGACATAAAGTATGAGGTTTTAGATTGGTAAAATTAATTGTTGAATGTAAAGATATAGATAAACTTATTAACACTAACAATTTTAGTAAAAAAAGCTAAAAAAAATGGATTTTAATAATTTGTGATTTATAGTTTGTGGTTTCGCAAACTATAAACTACAAACAAATAAAAACAGGCTGCCTTTTTGAGACAGCCTGTGTATATAACATTAAGACTACTGATCTTACGATTTGCGGGAATTTTGTCTGCGTTTGCTCCAGTTATTACCAGGCTTAAATCCATTTCCTTCCTGGCTGCCTACGCGGTCCATAGCACAACGGAAACCTACAGTACTGCTACCTTGTGTTTCATCAAGGAAACGGCGTGTGCCAGGGCTTAACCAGTATGCACGGTCGTTCCAGCTTCCACCTTTAATTACTCTTGAATGGTCGCTGATCAGGGTGGTCATACCGTAACCGTATGTAACCTGTGAAGCAGAATCACCATCAACAAAGTTGATTACATTACCACGCTGATAATTGCGGCGGTTTTTACTTTCTTCGTCAGTAACATCTACTTTTACTACCCTGCCGAGGCTGTCTCTTTCGTATTCATTGCTTTCATTCTTTTTGAACTTTTCAAACTTATTACCACGATAAGGGTTAAAATCATCATTATCAATGTTAGAAAGAGGGCGATATACATCGGATACCCACTCATTAACGTTTCCGGACATATTATATAAACCGAAACCATTGGGATAAAAAGCATCTACAGGGCCAGGGATTGAAGCATTATCATTCAATCCGCCGGCAACACCCATCATATCACCGCTACCACGTTTGAAGTTTGCAAGGAATTTACCCTGCCAGCTTCCGTGACGGCTATCTCTGAGCCCGTTTACATTCTGGCTCCATGAGTAAACCTGCTTTTCTTTTACAACTTCTTCACCCGTGCCATTAGATTTTTTCTTTGGCTTGGGGTTCTGTGATATATAACCGTATGCTGCATATTCCCACTCAGCTTCTGTAGGGAGCCTGTAGTTTGGCAACATATAACCATCTTCAAAATTTACTTTTGTTCTTGGTCTGCCGTTAGCATCCATTAAAGGATTTTTTTTAGGCTTGCCAGGCTGGGGTTGATAAAGATCTTTAAGGTAAGCCTGGGTATTAAAGTTTTCCTGGCCCTGACCCTGCAAAGTCTTTAACTGGTTTTTATTAATATACCCTTTTTCAACAAGTATTCTTTCGTTTACCCTGTCACTGCGCCACAAGCAAAAATCATTTGCCTGCTTCCAGCTAACTCCAACCACAGGATAGTTATTATAAGAAGGGTGGCGGAAATAGTATTCAACCAATGGCTCATTATATGCCAGCTCTTCCCTCCAAACCAGGGTATCCGGTTTAGCAGATTCAAGCACCTGTGCATACTGAGGATCATCAAACACCGCTTCGAGCCAGTGAAGATATTCACGGTAGTGAACGTTGGCAACTTCGGTTTTATCAATGTAGAAAGAAGATACGGTAACACGGCGCGGAATGTTATTCCATTCACCCATTACATCTTCCTGTGTGGCACCCATTGTGAATGTACCACCCTGAACAAATACGAGACCGGGTCCGGTTCCTTGTTCTTTTTCCTTAGACACGTTGAAACCACCCATGTTTTTGTCATTGTAGTTCCATCCGGTCACATCGGATTTTTCATGTTTTTTCTTACCAAACAGCCCATTTTTACATGAACTGAACAGCAGCATAACCGCCGCCGGTAAGAGCACAAGATTCTTAGCTTTCAGTAGTCTTTGCATTTTTGCTGGATTTAAACTAAAAAAGATAACGGGTATTATAATCTGATTATTGCATTTAAGACTGTATATACGACTAATATATACGGTCTTTAACGCTAAACAGTGCGCAATTTAAACACTTTATAAAAATAAGTACAGATGTATAATGAGTTTTTATGTTTATTAAATGCTAAACTTTGCTTTTTTCAACCAAAGTGGTGAAAACCATGCAATAAACAATAATATTAGGGTTAAACCCGTTTCTTTGCTGATGGTATTTCAAAAATGGTACTATAATTGATTGAAGGGCAGAGATTTTTTGTATTTTAACAGTTACAAAAAAGATACCGGAATACCAAAACGACTTTACTTTGCAGCTTGAATTTTATCACATTAAAAGCTATCCGAATATTGAATAGAATGCTACTCATTATTCATTTTCAATAAATACTATTTCTAATGACACACTCATTGAAGAGATTTTGTCTTGCGGGTTTGCTGCTTGTGGGAATATCATCGCATGGTTTCGCCCAGGATGCTGACAAGATTAATATAGTAACTACAGCGGTTCCGTTTTTAAGAATTTCTCCTGACGCACGTGCCGGTGGTATGGGAGATATGGGCATATCTACTTCCGCTGATATTAATTCCCAGTTTTACAATGTAGCCAAATATCCGTTTGCTAAAACCAATAGCGGTGTTGGTTTAACTTATACTCCATGGCTTAAAGATCTTGGATTATCTGATGTTTTTCTCGCATCATTAGCGGGGTATTATAAGTTTGATGAACAGCAGGCTATTTCAGCCTCCCTTCGTTATTTCAGCCTGGGTAATATACAATTTACCGATGCGCTGGGTAATGATCTGAACCAGGGCAGGCCAAGAGAATTCGGACTGGACATGGGGTATTCACGCAAACTTTCGGATAAATTATCATTAGGTGTTGCATTAAGATATATCTATTCCAATCTTGCAGGTAATGCCCCGGGCGCAAATGCCTATAAAGCGGGGAACACTGTTGCAGGTGATGTTGGTATTTATTATAATGGTGCTAATGAAGAAGGACAGGGATGGAATATTGGCGCTGCCTTCAGCAACCTCGGTGGAAAAATCGGGTATACTTCTGATGCAACCCAGAAAAATTTCATACCTGCTAACTTTGGTGTTGGTGTTGGTCATACCTGGGTTACCAACGAAGTGCATAAAATAAGCCTTAATGCTGAATTGAATAAATTACTGGTACCTGCCCCTCCGGGCCAGGATGCTACCCAGGAAGACTTTGATAAATATAATAGTGATGGCGTTGTTTCCGGCTGGATGAAATCTTTCAGCAATAATGCCATGTCTTATGCAGCAGGTGCTGAATATGTATATAATGATCAGTTTGCATTGCGTGCAGGTTATTATGCTGATACAAGAAGCATGGGTAAAAGAAGCTATTTTACCATGGGCGTTGGCATCAATTATAATATTTTCGGATTGAACTTTTCTTATCTCCTGCCTTCAGGTAACGGCGTTAACAGGAACCCGCTTTCCAATACGCTTCGCTTCAGCCTGCTGTTTAATCTTGGCGCTGATGCAGAAGAAACAGGAAGTACGAATAAAATAGCATTTTAATTAATAAGCTATGAGCAGTGGGCTATGGGTAGCGCATAATCATTAATTCTCCATTATTTCAGTTACACGCTAAACATATTTTTATATCCCGGCAGCTATTCTCTGCCGGGGTTTTGTTTTTATTTATCTTAGCCCAAAACCAACAATACATGTCATATAGAATTGGATCAGGCGTAGATTTTCATCAATTGACTGAAGGAAGAAAATTATGGATAGGCGGCGTTGAAATACCACATTATAAAGGTTCGCTGGGACACAGCGATGCCGATGTATTGCTCCATGCCATCTGCGATGCTATGCTGGGCGCTTTATGTTTGGGAGATATCGGCGTACATTTTCCCAACACTTCCGCAGCATTTAAAGATATTGACAGTAAAATATTACTTGAAAAAACTTTTGAGCTGATAAGAAAAGAAGGATATGATATAGTGAATATTGATTCCACTCTTTGCCTTGAAGCGCCTAAAATAAAGCCCTATGTAGAGCAGATGCGTAACGTAATTGCAAACATTTTACATTTAACACCGCAGGATGTTTCTGTAAAGGCAACCACTACAGAGAGAATGGGATTTGCCGGTCGCGAAGAAGGCCTGATGGCGTATGCGAGTGTGCTGCTGAAAAAGGGGGAATAGGTATCAGCAGTCAGCTTTCAGCTCTCATCCCTGAGAGCACAAGCATCCTGTTTCTTAAGCAAAGAAAAAGTTAATGGGTGAGCTATGAGCTGAAAAGCCCACTGCTGACCGCTGATAGCTTAAACCAATCCAAACCCTTATTTTTGCCCAATGCCAGTAATAATAAAAGTTATTAACCAGTCCAATAATCCATTGCCTTCTTATGCCACAACAGGTGCATCAGGAATGGATGTAAGAGCGCATCTTGCTGCGCCGGTAACCTTACAACCACTTGAAAGAGCTTTAATACCTACGGGATTGTTCATGGAAATTCCCGAAGGATATGAAGTGCAGGTTCGCCCCCGTAGCGGCTTAGCCGTTAAGCAGGGTATTACATGCCTTAACACTCCGGGAACCATAGATGCGGATTACCGCGGCGAAGTAAAAGTTATTTTGATCAACCTGTCCAACGAGCCCCAGACTATTTTACCAGGTGACAGGGTTGCCCAGCTGGTTATTCAGCAGGTTGAGCAATGCGCATGGGAGACCGTTGATATGATAAGCGTAACAACCCGTAATGAAGGCGGTTTCGGCCATACGGGTAAAAATTAATAAGAAGCAGATGCATGTAAAGACCATTGGCGCCATACTAATATTATCCGTAACTGTTTATAGCTGCCGCACTTCAAAAAAACTGCAGTCAGCCATGACAAAAAAAGATACTACTATTACCTTGCTGGTAAATCCTGCTGAATCTGACTCCGCAAAATTGGTACATACCGCTTTTGAGAAGATCCGTTCGAATCATATAGATTTCAAAACATTTTCCTCAAAGATCAAGGTGGATTATAAGGATAGTAAGCAAAGGAATTATGACTTTAATGCATTTGTAAGAATACAGAAGGACAGTGTGATATGGATATCTATCATAGCAGCGCTGGGTATTGAAGCATTCCGGGTATATATTACGCCTGATAGTGTGAAAATCCGCAACAGCCTTGATAAGGAGGCGCAATTTCAATCCGTAAGCTATATAAAAGAGCTTATAAAATTACCAGTTGATTTTTTTACCCTTCAGGATATTATTGTGGGCAATCCTGTTTTTCTTGACAGCACCAATGTATTGATGTATAAAGAAACAGAAGGCTCTATTTCTTTATCTACGGCAGACAGCATTTTTAAACAGTTGCTTACTATGCGTAAGAATGATTTCGCCATACTGCATAGTAAGCTGGACGATGTAGACGCCACCCGCAACAGAACGGCGGATTTTACCTATAGTGATTATACAATTATAGACGGGAAATTATTTTCGGGAGATCGCAAGATTGCCGTTGCTGAAAAAACAAGGCTTGAAATAAGTCTTAACATCAAACAGCCTGAGTTTGATAAACCGTTAAATTTTCCATTTAACATACCTAAGAACTATAAAGTGAAATAATTTTAACAATAAACAATACAATCCTGTTTATTTAGTATCGTTATTTGCAGAACACCCTTTATTCAATAAAAATTCTGGCATGCGAAATCTTGTTTCAATCATCCTTGTTATATTATTTGCCGCCTGGGCAACCCCAACGCACTCCCAAACAAAAGATGAACTTGAAAGCCAGCGAAAACAGATTCAGAAAGAAATTGAAGAATTAAGGCAATCTCAGAACTCAGTTAAAAAAAGCAAGAAAGAAAGCCTTGATCAGTTAGCCCGCATACGTAACCTTATCAGAAAAAGAGATGCCATTATAGAAACCATTAACAGGCAGGTTCGGCTGATAGATGAAGATATTTTTACCAACAACCGGGAAATATACAGGCTTACCAAAGAGCTGGATACATTGAAACAGCAATACGCTAAAACAATAGAATACGCTTATAAAAACAGGAGCAGCTATGATATGCTCAATTTTATTTTTTCCGCGGTAAGTTTTAACGATGCCATTAAGCGTGTAACCTATCTCAAATCATACAGGGACTACCGGGAAAAACAGGTAGATAATATTACCAGGACACATGTGTTGCTGGAACAGAAAAATGTAACACTTGCAGAGAATAAAGACCTAAAAGCTAAAACACTGACAGAGCAGAGTGCCCAGATGAAAAAACTGGAAGATGAGAAGAAAGAAAAGGATGTTGTTTTATCCCAGCTAAAACAAAAAGAAAAAGAACTGGATAAACAGCTTACCACAAAAAAGAAGCTGGAAAATAATATTAAGAGTTCTATTGCGGCGATAATAAAAAGAGAGATCATGGAAGCTGAAAGAGCAGAGAAAGCGAAACGCGAAGCTGCTGCAAAAGCCGCTACTGCCAATAAAGCATCGGGTAATACTTCCGCAACAACAGCTTCTGCAGCCAAAAACAGGTCGACCAGCACACTTGAGAATACGCCTGAAGTAACAGCAGTATCGATGGGCTTTGAAAACAACAGGAGAAAATTACCATGGCCGGTAAGTAAAGGAGAAATAACCGGGCAGTTTGGAAGACACAAAATTGAAGGAACTACATTATATGAAGATAATATCGGTATATATATTCAAACTGATATTGGCGCTTCTGTAAAAGCTGTATACGAAGGAACCGTATCTTCCGTTCACAATTTTGGTGAGGTTTCCGCCGTAACCATCAGACATGGTAAATATTTAACCACCTATTATAATCTTACCGGCATACCGGTAAGCAAAGGCAGCGAAGTTAAGCTTGGCCAGGTTATAGGCAGAGCTGCCGAATCGGAAGATGAAGATGGTATTGGCAAGGTGTTATTTGTAGTGAATGTAGTGGTTGGTGATAAGCCCAAATATCTTAATCCTGAAGACTGGATCAAGCCGAGATAAGATACAGGCTATCCGTCATTCCGAGTACCAAACCTGATTCAGGAAAAATATAAGGATGACATTTTCTTTCATTCTACAAACAGTTAGCCGCTATGCGGCAGGATGCCGGTTACAGCTTATAAGTTCCCGGCTTACCGGTTGGATTATTTACTGGTTATTTCACAGAGGTACACGAAGGCTACACAAAGAGCCACAAAGAATAATAAATCGCTCTGTGTAACTTTGTGTATGCTTTGTGGCTCTTTGTGTAGCAAATCCTGTTTCGCCGGTGCGAACACCGGAATTCGTGGCAGGAAATATATCAGGGGTTATGTAAAATAACTTGGGGCATGCCCAATACGCAGAATGGAACACGGATAAAACGGATATGGCGGATATTTACGGAATGTATCGGTGTTTATCAGTATCACCCATGTATTCCGTGTGCTATTCTATAAAAAGTATTTGTTGTAATGCTAAATCATTATACACACGGCGCAACGCAGGAAACATGATTTTCAATTCATCCATAATGATGTCATTATAACTAGGCAACACGGGGATTCGAGTAATAAACACTCTTACGCGAGGGAGAAATCTGCCGGGCATTTGTACTAATGCTCAACTTTTGCATTACCGCCTGGCAGATTTACCTTCGGTGAGAAAAGTGCTCTCCCGTCGCTACATTCATTCATTCTAATCTTCATGAACGCGGGATCGAAAGGACGATTGCAGTCCATACTTTTAATACATTACATCACTCTCCATAACACATTATATAGTAAATTCGATAGCTAATAAACACTATTGAATTTTACATTTACATCATGAAATTGTATTCTATCAATACCGGTTTTTTTAAATTAGACGGCGGCGCAATGTTTGGTGTGGTTCCTAAAAGCATCTGGAACAAACTTAACCCGGCAGATGAAAACAAC
Organism: Agriterribacter sp.; assembly: GCA_047601125.1. Classification (GTDB taxonomy): domain Bacteria; phylum Bacteroidota; class Bacteroidia; order Chitinophagales; family Chitinophagaceae; genus Agriterribacter. The sequence continues at coordinate 23,669 of JASGJY010000002.1, forward strand.
TTATGTACATGGGCTTTGCGTTGCCTTTTGATTGAAGATGATAACAGGTTAATTCTTGTTGACACAGGCGTAGGCAATAAACAGGATGCAAAATTTTTCGGTCATTATTATTTACATGGAGATGATTCGCTGGATAAATCGCTTGCAAAATTCGGGTTTCACCGTAATGATATTACTGATGTCTTTTTAACGCATCTTCACTTTGACCATGTGGGCGGCGCTATTGTGATAGAAAACAATAAAATGGTGCCTGCCTTTAAAAACGCCACCTACTGGAGCAATGAGCAGCACTGGCAATGGGCCATTAAACCAAACGACAGGGAAAAAGCATCTTTTCTGAAAGAAAATATACAACCGATACAGGATAGCGGCAAACTGAAAATGATTGAAGTGATTGAAGATATATCCTTCACCGAAAACATAAGCATACGCTTTGTAAACGGCCACACCAAAGGCATGATGCTGCCGCAGATAAATTATAAAGGAAGAACAATCGTATATATGGCCGACCTCTTGCCTTCAACCGGGCATATACCCATTCCGTATGTAATGGCTTATGATATGTTTCCCTTAACTACATTGCAGGAAAAGAAAGCTTTCCTGCAGGAAGCGCTGCAAAATAATTTCATTCTCTTTTTTGAGCACGACCCATTGTATGAATGCTGCACACTTGCCATGACAGAAAAAGGCATCCGGGTAAAAGACACCTTTAAACTCGATGAAATAAAATAGTTTTCGTTCCTATGTTTAAAAAAATAGTTTTTTTGCTCTCCTTTTTTCCCGCTTTTATCTCTGCGCAGGAGCAATGTGATATACTTATTAAAAACGGGAAAATTATTAACGGCACCGGCAACAACTGGTATTATGGAGATGTTGCTATAAAAGCGGATAAGATCATCAGCGTAGGGAAATCGCTGAATTTTACCTCTCCCAAAATAATTTATGCATCCGGACTGATCATTGCTCCCGGTTTTATTGATGTGCATACACATATTGAAGGAGATGAAGCAAAAGCGCCGGGCGCTGAAAGTTTTATTTATGATGGCGTTACCACAGTTGTAGCAGGCAACTGCGGCGCGTCAAATGTAGATATGGCAAGATATTTTGATTTTCTCGATTCCCTTCGCTTATCCATCAACGTTGCTTCGCTTATAGGCCATAATGATGTAAGGAAAGCTATTATGGGACGCGCCAATCGCGATGCTTCTCCTGAAGAATTGCAAAAGATGGAAACGCTTGTGGAAAAAGCGATGAAAGATGGCGCCGTAGGGTTATCAACAGGATTGATATATATACCCGGCACTTATAGTAAAACATCCGAGGTATTAAGCCTCGCTAGAGCTGTCGCGAAATATAATGGCGTATATGCATCACACATAAGAGATGAAGGCGATAAAGTAACCGATGCCATTGATGAAGCTGTAAATATCGGGCGGGAAGCCCATATGCCTGTTGAAATTTCACACTTCAAAGTAAGCGGCCAGCAAAACTGGGGAAGAAGCGCCGTCACGCTTCCAATGATTGAAAAAGCAAGGCAGGAAGGTATTGATGTAACCATTGATCAGTATCCTTATACAGCCAGCAGCACTTCTATCAGCACATTGCTGCCCGATGAAATTTTAGCTGACGGGCAGGACTCCATTGTGGCACGCCTGCAAAGACCGGAAATAAAAAAATATGTGATTGATTACATGCTCGCCAAACTGAAAAAGCGAAAGCTTAAGCATTTCAGCTATGCTGTTGTGGCCAGCTATAAACCAGACAGCACCTGTAATGGTAAAAGTATTGAACAGATCAACCTGGCAAAAGGCAGAAAACATAAAGCAAAACAGGAAGCGGAAGCAGTAATTGATATTATGCTGAACGGCGGCGCCGGCGCTGTTTTTCATGGTATGAGTGAAGATGATGTAAAACATATCATGCGATATCCTTTCAACATGTTTGCAAGCGATGCTTCCATCCGCGTATTTGGCGAAGGAGTGCCCCATCCACGCGGGTATGGAACCAATGCAAGAGTGCTTGCCAGGTATGTTCGTGATGAAAAAGTGATCAATTTAGAAGAAGCTGTAAGAAGAATGACATCTCTTCCGGCTCAAAAATTTCAACTGAATGGGCGCGGGCTGATCAGAGCGGGCATGTTTGCCGACATTGTTATCTTTAATGAAAATACAGTGCAGGACAATGCCACTTTTGAAAAGCCACATGCATATTCCACAGGGTTTAAATATATAATAGTAAATGGCAGCATAACAGTGGACAATGGAAAACATAATGGCACAAGAAACGGCAGACCATTGTATGGACCGGGGAAAGAACAATAATAAAAAATTACGCTTCATGAAAAAAATAGTAACCTGTTTGGCTATCGGGCTTGTAAGCCTGCGTAGCTTTTCACAAACAGATGCCAATAAAGCTGATTGGATACCATTATTTAACGGGAAAGATATCAATGACTGGATCGTAAAAATCCATCATCACGAAGTGGGAGAAAATTATGGCAATACATTTCGCGTGGAAGATGGAATGATCAAAGTGCGTTATGATCAATACGATAAATTTAATGAACAGTACGGGCATCTTTTTTTTAAAACGCCTTACTCTTATTATCATCTTGTGGTGGAATACAGGTTTACAGGTATATGGCGTAAAGATGCTCCGGGGTATACGATCAGGAACAGTGGTGTTATGCTGCATTCACAGGATCCACGCACCATGCCAAAGGAACAGGACTGGCCCATTTCTGTAGAAATGCAATTTTTAGGAGGGCTTGGAGACGGCAATCCCCGCCCTACAGGTAATATGTGTTCGCCGGGCACAGATGTTGTTTACGAGGGGAAAATTGATCCAAGGCATTGTATAGAATCTGCTTCAAAAACGTATGATGGTGATCAATGGGTAAGAGCCGAAGCAATAGTATTAGGTGATTCACTCATCACTCATATTATTAATGGAGATACCGTACTTCAATATTCCAAACCACAAATCGGCGGAGGTGTTGCCAACCGCTATGATCCTAAAATAAAAATTGACGGTAAGCTCCTTAAATCAGGGTTTATCGCCTTGCAGAGCGAAGGCCAGGAAATTGATTTTCGGTTGGTGGAAATACAGATACTGGAAGAACCGAAGAAATGAAAAATTTGAAATTTGAAATTTGAGATTTGAGATTTGAGGTTGAGCTTAACAAGTGTAGGAAACTTATGTTATCTCGCATTTGCTTTGTCTATTAAACTTTCCTACTCTAATTAATTGTTACAAACCAAGTAACTAATACCGTAATTGCAGGTAGCGTAATATATTTAATTGGTGAAGGTTTATTGTGAAATACCAATCAACTCAATAAACTTGATACTGGCTTTGATGCAGCAATTTCAAATCTCAAATCTCAAATATCCTCATCTAAACTTTATCATCGAGCTCAGCGGGTATCTCAAATTGCGGTAGCCCATCATATCAACTTTTACACTGCCTACCACTATTTCACTTTCTATGCGCAGGGGTAAATGGTTAGCATCGTCACTAACCCACACTGTCATTTTTTCCCCCCCTTCAAACATACTGCCTTTAATAAGCAGAGGCTTGAATTTTATTGCGCGGAATTTTCCATATCGGGTCTTGATGGTTTCTTTACCCATGTACCGGACATAGATATTATGAATTTCATCATCAAGAAACACATTCAGGTTTATTTTATCATTCACTGCATAGCTATCAAAATTAATATTACGGGCATAATAAACTGCGCTTATTACATCCTGCACGCAATCGGGTGTTTTAAATACACCTTTTGTGGTTACCACACTATTAGCTTCATGGTTAAAGCTGGCATTTTCATGCTTCTTATATTTTCCTTCTTCCACGTTCCTGATAAAACGGTAGGGCTTAAGCGTTGTAGTATCCATATACGTTTCATACTTATCTCTTACCTTAAATATCCAATCATAAGAACTATTTGAAAAACCCTCTCCCACCGCATGATAAACCGGCTTACCATTATAATTTTCCAGCGTTGTGGTAAACGTGGCTGTTCCTGCATCCACATACAATCCCAGCGCGTTATAATAAACTTTCAAAATTATTTTTTCGCCCGAAGAGAAACAGGAATTCCTTATACCACAAAAATCAGCGCCGGCATTCAGTCGAATGCTGACTGTGATCAATAAAAACGATATCAATAATTTTTGCCTCATGGCTTGTTAAATAATTTTAATCCTGGTATTAATAAACCGCCGGCTATGGCAGGTATAATAAGATTGATAAACCATATTCCTGCCGACGCTGCATATATGCCCAATGTATTTTCACTGAACCCTTCAAACAGCAATACAGCAATCATTCCTCTCATTCCCAGCTCAAGCAGCGTTACACTTGGAATAACTGCTAATATAAGATATAATACAGTTATCAACCAGAATGCATCTGTTATATTAAGGTCAACATGCATCAGTTGAAGCATCAATATATATTGGCAGACGAATACAATATACCGCACAGCAGATAAAGCCAGCACTCTTAACAAAATTGTAACACTCACACCATGCAAGCCATTCATTTTTGTAAGCCATTTATTAATATGGCGTACAGGAATAACCACACTTATAATCCAGCCAAATCTAAAATAAAATACCATTACCAATATTGTTGTAACAACAGCTATCCAGCTGAAAATAATAAACCAGTTGTAGGAAATGTTATAACCTTCACACGCTGTATAAACAATTTCTTTTTTAATAAATAATCCTGCACATCCCAGCAGCAATGTAATAATCAACTGGCTCATGTTACCCAATAAAGACAGGGATACTGATTTTAATCTTACCTCTTCATATATGTATAACATGCGGCCTCCGTATTCACCAACTCTGTTTGGTGTACTCAATCCTAAGGAAACACCTGCCAGCACACTTTTAAAGGATTTGCTCAAAGACATGCATTGCAAAGACTTCATCAATACCCGCCATTTCCACGCCTCAATCATCCAATTCACCAACATAAGAAAAAGCACCAGCAATAATTTCCAGGCAAACGGTCCAAAAAGCGCTTGTTTTACATATTGTACTGATAGCTGCAGATCAGGTTGATATGCTATCTGCTGATATATTGAGTATACAATCCAGGCGAACAATGCGGGACCTAATACTACATTGAGGAAAATTTTGATATTTTTGTTTGTAACCTTCATTTAAAAACCAGCTTTTGCAAAACAGCCAGATAATTTTAGGTATTGACCCCGGAACACTTGTAATGGGCTATGGAGTTATCTGTGTAAACGCATCAAAGATTGAATTATTGGAAATGGATGTGGTTAAACTGCCGGCAAAAAAAGATAATTATGAAAGACTATCTATCATTCACCGCCAGGTACAGGCATTAATAAGTAAATACCAGCCACACCAGTTTGCTATTGAAGCGCCATTTTTTGGTAAAAACGTGCAAAGTATGCTGAAGCTTGGCCGTGCCCAGGGCGTGGCTATTGCGGTAGCAATGCAAAGCGGCATACCGGTTACGGAATATTCGCCCAGAAAGGTTAAACAATCTATTACCGGCAATGGTAATGCAGATAAAAACCAGGTATGGGAAATGCTTCAGCGAATCGCTAATATTACACATTCTCCTAAATATTTGGATGCCTCAGATGCGCTGGCGGTAGCAATTTGTCATCACTTCCAGCTAAGCTCACCAATCAGCAATAAAACTTCAGCTCCTGCAAAAAGAACAAAAAAAGCTACCTGGGAACAATTTGTAACGAATAACCCGGGCAGAGTAGCGGGAAAATAAGGCGAGTGAGGTGGAGGATGGAAGGTGAAGGATTTAGGGTAGAAGGTAAAACCAGCTGCTATAAATTTGATATAATTTTCTCCTGTGTTTCCTTTAATACCTCTGGTGATAATTTCAGCTTTGCTCTTGTAAAATTCAAATCATCTGCACTGTTGATCGGGATAAGATGCATATGCGCATGCGGCACTTCCAATCCAACTACACTTATACCGCAACGGTTACAATCAAACGATTTTTCAATAGCTTTTGCTATTGGTTGGGCAAACAACATTAATTCAGCAAGATCGTCTGCCGGCAGATCAAATAAATTATCAACTTCTGCTTTGGGTACAACAAGCGTATGCCCTTTCACCATGGGAAATATGTCAAGAAAGGCATAACATTTATCGTTTTCAGCAATTTTGTAAGAAGGAATTTCGCCTGCTATGATTTTTGAGAATATAGTCATAACAACAAAAATAATTAAACAGCGGTAAGTAATATCAATAAAAAAGGCGGCTATTCAGCCGCCAGTGAAAATTTTGTACATCAACTTTTATACAGCTATATCTTCAATTTTAAATTTGAGTAACCCGGCAGGCGCTTTAACTTCTGCAACATCACCAATTTGCTTACCCAAAATTCCCTGTCCTATCGGAGATGTAACAGAAATTTTTCCTGATTTCAGATCAGCTTCTTTTTCTGAAACTACCTGGTAAGTAACCTTCTTTTTAGTATTCAGGTTTGTTAAGGTTACTTTGGTAAGTATACTCACCTTGCTGGTATCAATGCTGTCAATTTCAAGAATACGAACATTGGCCAAATCACCTTCCAGTTTGGCAATTCTTGCTTCAAGCATTCCCTGCGCCTCTTTAGCCGCATCGTATTCTGCATTTTCTTTTAAATCGCCCTTTTCCCGGGCTTCAGCAATCGCCCTTGAAGCAGCAGGTCTGTCAACTGCTTTCATTTTTTGTAACTCGGCCTTCAATTGCTCCAAAGTCTCCTGGGTAACATACATTACTTCGCTCATGGCTGACTTCTTTTTGGTTATAAAAAAGTAAAAAATAACAACGCTCCAGGTTTTCACCCCGAAGCGTTGCATTTAATTGTTAAAACAAAAGTAATAAAAAAATGAATGAAACAAACTATTAAGTCATAAAATGTTGCCAAACCAGCACTTCAATTATCATAAATGAAGCTTGTCCAATACTACTTTTGCCATTTTAAAAAAAGCTTCATGACTATAACCGGCTATATGTGGTGTAATAATAACATTGGACTGCGATGTAAGCCAGCTGAGCTGTTCTTTTTCTGATTCAGTATATGTATCAAGCTTTTCGTTCTCCAGCACGTCCAATCCCGCCCCCGCTATTTTACCATTTTTCAACGCATTGATCACTGCCGCTGTATCATGCACCTTACCACGACACGCATTTAGAAAATAAGGTTTATTTTCCAGCGCGCTAAAGAAGGCGTCATTTGCCATGTGAAAAGTTTCATCTGTTAGCGGCACATGCATACTGATCACATCAGCATAACGGGCTATCTGCTCTGGTGCCGCTTCATGCACTTTGCCATCCGCAAATCCAAATTTATATTTATCATACGCCAGTATCTCTACATCAAAAGAAGATAGCAATTTGGCAAAAGCACCTCCTGCATTTCCAAAGCCGATTATACCTACTGTTCTCCCTGTTAGTTCGGTACCGCGGTTTGCATCTCTTATCCATTTACCTTCAGCAACTTCTCTGCTACCGGAGCATATTTTATTCATCAGGCAAAGCAAAACACCAAGAGTTTGCTCCCCCACCGCGTTCCTGTTTCCTTCAGGGCTGCTCTCACATTGAATACCTTTGCTTTCCGCATAAGCCACATCAATCAGCTCCATACCACTGCCTAATCTCCCAATCCATTTTAGCGCAGGCGCTTTATCAATCATTGCACGGTCAATCTTAAGGCGGGTGGTAACAATTAATCCATGAGCATCGCTTATTTCCTCTGCCAGTTCATTATAAGTTATTTGCGGCTTATATACAACAGTATATTCTTTCTGCTCCAAAGTATCTATCAGGTATTGATGCACTTTTGCGGTAACAATTGCTTTCTTCATAAAGTTTAAGGAGATATATTTTGTTCTGTTAATTCATTAAATGCTGCAAGGATACGAAATCATCTATACTCAACTGTTCGGCACGTTTATTAAATACAGGCTGCGCCAGCGTTTGTTCATCAAACAAACCTTTTACGGCATTGCGAAGCATCTTACGGCGCTGGTTAAACGCAGTTTTTACCAGCCTGAAAAATTTTGTATCATCCGGAATATGCAACGCCGCTTTTTTGGGAGTAAGCCTTATGACCGCACTTTTAACTTTGGGAGGAGGGGTAAAGCAGTTTTCATGTACTTCAAACAGATATTCCACATCAAAAAAAGCCTGTATCAACACGCTTAAAATACCATAAGTTTTATTACCATGTTTTGCCGCCACACGCTGCGCCACTTCTTTTTGAAACATGCCAATAACTACTTCAACATTATCTTTCCAATCCAGTATTTTAAAAAGTATCTGGGAGGATATATTGTATGGAAAATTGCCTATTACCATAAACTTTCCTTCAAACGGCTGATCAATATCCAGTATACTGTTGTGAATGACCTTTCCTTTCAGGTAAGGATAAGTGGTTTCAAGAAAAGTTACTTTTTCATCATCCAGCTCAACGGCTTTAAAATCTATGCCGGGTATATTAATAAGATGTTTGGTAAGCGCTCCCCCTCCCGGGCCTATTTCTAAAAGCTGTTGAAAATGATTTTCTTTAAGCGCGGCTATGATCTTCAGCACCATATTCTCATCCCTCAAAAAGTGCTGCCCTAATGATTTTTTTAACGTATACATTGATGGCTTAAAAGTACGAAATAGCGCTACAAAAGTGTACATTCGCAGCTCAACATTTTAATTATGTCAAATCAAAATGACAAACCGGTAATTGGTATTTCCTGTGGCGACCTGAATGGCATAGGGATAGAGCTGATCATAAAAACATTATCAGATAGCCGTTTGTTGGATCTGTGCACCCCGGTAATTTTTGCTTCTAATAAAGTGATCAATTTTTACCGGAAAACATTACCGGAAATAAATTTTAATTTTCAGAATCTTAAAGATATTGCCAGGCCTTATCCCAGGCAGATCAATGTTTTTAACTGCTGGGAAGAAGAGGTAAACATAACACCGGGGCAGTTTACTGATACCGGCGGTAAATATGCAGTTAAATCTCTCCAATCAGCAACACAGGCGCTAAAAGCAGGAAATATTCAGGGATTGGTTACAGCGCCTATCCACAAAAAAAATGTACAGTCGCCTGAATTTTCATTCAGCGGACATACACCTTATCTCAAAAATTTTTTTGGAGTTGATGATGTACTGATGTTGATGTGTGCCGATAATATGCGGGTTGGATTACTTTCTGAACATATTCCGGTAAAAGAAGTTGCGGCTGCCGTTACCAGGCAGACCATTCTGAAAAAACTGGTGCTGCTGAAAGAAAGCCTGCAAAAAGATTTTGGAATAGATAAACCTAAGATCGCTGTGTTAGGCCTAAACCCGCATGCAGGCGATGAAGGACTGATAGGCAAAGAAGAAGAAGAGCAAATAAAGCCTGCAGTTAAAGAGGCAAAACAAAATAACATACTCGCGTTCGGACCATACAGTGCAGATGCTTTTTTTGCCCGCGGCAGCTATGAAAAATTTGATGCGGTATTAGCCATGTACCACGATCAGGGATTGATACCCTTCAAATCATTAGCATCCGGCGAAGGAATAAATTACACCGCCGGCTTGCCCGTTGTAAGAACATCACCAGACCACGGAACAGCTTTTGATATAGCCGGCAAAAACAAGGGTGATGAAGCCTCATTACGTCAATCAATATATACTGCAATAGATGTATTATATCAAAGGTCAGAATATGCACACAACCGCTCAAACCCGCTGAGGCGCATGTCAAACGTTGTGCTGAAGAACGCTGAAGATGAAAGTGTGGAAGAAGGAGAAAGCTAAAAATTATATCTCAAACACTCTTCCTTCTGCAATCGCAAAAATTTTATCGGCAGTATTTCGCCTCACGTTTATCATACCTGTAAACTTGCTGAATGCAGGCAAAGTACAGCTCCTTTCCTCAAAATGAAAACATGGAAAATGTAAAGCCTGCCTTGCTATACCTCCTATTCGGATGCCTGGGTGGATATGCCCGAAAAAAAAATATTTGCCGGAATGCATATCTTCAACATCTGAGGCATCATGTAAAAAAACAAAATCCCTGATATTTAATTGCCGGTCATGCACTTTTATTGCAGCTTTTTGATACCAATCTTTATGCAGTATATCATGGTTTCCTTTTACAAGATGTACCTCTACCAGCGGTAAATCATTTCGCCATCTTTCAAATAACTCATGCTCAATATTTGATTTGCTGTGGAACATATCACCAACCACAATTAACTGCAATGGTTTAAAAAATTGTATCAATGTAATTAGTCGCTGCAGATCTTCTTTATACACTGTTTGAGGAACACCGATACCGGCTTTCCTGAAATGACCGGTTTTTCCAAAATGCAGATCAGCAAGAACAAGCGCTTTTTCTTCTTCCCAAAAAATTGCCCTTTGGCCGGAAAGCCATAGCGTTTGATTGTGTATGATATGTTTTATGGGTGGATGCATTATGAGGTATCAGCTTTCAGGTATCAGCTTTGGGCGATCTGTAGTAAACCTATAAGGTTTGCAGCGCCGCGATGCAGCCCGGCAAACCTTATAGGTTTTAGAGCGGCTGACGGCTGATAGCTGACTCCTGACCGCTGACTCCTGACCGCTAACTGACCGCTCATTACAAAAAATATTTTTCCGCTACCGCGATTGATTCCGGCTTGCCTACATCAACCAAAATATCATTGGAATGATCATACCCAATAACAGTATGATCTTTACAAAGCCGGAGATAAAGATCTACCATTGAAAATTTTCCTGTTTCAGTAATCAATGAAAAGATGTTTTGATCAATAATATGAATACCGCTAAATGCCATTGGTATATTCAGCGGAGAGATTACAGCAATCCGCTCCTCCCCTGTTTTATTATTCTGCCACCCGCATAAACGATGATGTTCATCAAACAAAAAACATCGCGACGAAGAACGGTTCGTAACTGCAAGCGTAGCCAGCGGCTCATGCTGCAAATGAAATTGCAGCATTTCGTTAATATTGAGGTCAGTAAGAATATCTGCGTTAATAATAAGAAAGCGTTTTGCATTTTGCAAAAGCGGTTCGGCATATTTTAACCCACCCCCGGTTTCCAGCGCTTCTTCTTTTTCGTGAGATACCCGTATCGTACTACCAAAGTTGTTATGCTTCTCCAGGAAAGAAATAACCTGTTCAGCAAAATGATGAACATTGATTACAAGGTTGTTAATACCAAAGCTTTTCAGGTATTCAATATTGCGCTGCAACAGCGGTTTGCCATTTACAATCGCCAGTGCTTTAGGATGATGTTCTGTCCAGGGTTTAAGTCTTGTACCTAAGCCTGCAGCGAATATCATGGCAGTATTCAACTCACGCCCAATCATTTTTTTTTGTTTATCCATTCACCCAGTTTTTAGCTTCCTGCTCCAAATGATGCAATTCAACCTTAACACCAAACTTCTCTTTAAGATGCCGGGCAAGGTTATCAGCAGCAAATACACTGCGGTGCTGACCACCTGTGCAACCAAAATTTACTGACAGGTTTTTAAAGCTGCGTTTTATATAATCTGCCACAGATATATCTACTATGCCAAATACATATTGCAAAAAAGAAGGCATCTCGCTTTTATGTAATAAAAATTCCTGCACTTCCTTATCGCGACCGGTTAGTTTTTTATACGCTTCAAATCTGCCGGGATTGAAAATTCCCCTGCAATCAAAAACAAAGCCACCTCCATTCTCTCCGGTATCTTCGGGTATGCCTTTACGATAGGAAAAGCTGTTAATATGAACTATTAAAGGACAATCCGCGCCGGCCATCGGTGTTTCATACCTTTTAATGATCTCATCATCCACAATTGCCCATAATACTTTTTGCAGCTCAGGTAAACGGATAGGGATTTTTTTATTTTGCAGAAACCATTTCAGTTGCTTTAAACCGGAAGGGATGCTTGTAATAAAAGTTTGCTTTCTTTCAAAAAGCCCGCGAAAGCCGTAAGCGCCCAGTGTTTGCAGCATCCGTATTAATACAAAACCATCGTAACTGTCTAAAAAATCCTTCCTGTTCAGTTTGTTGTTAAGCAATGTATTTACTTCATCAAAATAATAGTTTACCAGTTCATCTTTCCATTCGTGTGGTAAAGCAGCCCGCGACTGCCATAGCATTGAAGCAACATCATATTGAAGCGCCCCCTGCATTCCTCCCTGGTAGTCTATAAAATACACTTCTTCATCTTTCACCATTACGTTCCTGCTCTGGCAATCTCTGTGCATAAAATACTTTGCGTCTTCCTGCATCAGGTAGCTACTTAGTATCTCAAAATCATTCAGCAATAAATTTTTATCGTAAGGCAGATCAAGTGCACGAATAAAGTAATAGAGAAAGTAAAGCAGGTCGGAGTATATTGCCTGCTTATCAAAAGATCTTGTAGCAATGCAATTGCTGTAATCTAACCCCCTGCCACCTTCAATCTGCAATTTAGCAAGCTGTACAAAAGATTTTTTATACAATGCTTTCACCCGGTCAGAAGATCCTTCCTTACGAAGTATATCAAACAAAGACACATCACCGAAATCCGTTTGTATATACATCGTCTTTCCGGCATCGGTAAAAAGAATTTGCGGAACAGCAAGATTGTTTTTAAAAAAGTGTTTCGAAAATTCTATAAAGGCATTATTCTCTACAACATTGTTAGGGTTATAGGTAATGATGTATGAGCCATCCTCAGCATTTGCACGAAAGTATTGCCGGTTACTCCCGGCCTGCCTCAGGGTATATATTACCTCAGGCGATTCTTTTCGCCAGCTTTTAAAGAAAGACGATACTTCACCAACTACATCAGCCATAATAAAATTTTAGTGCGCAAAGATAGGAAGAGAAAGGAATAAGGCGAAGAGGGACGGGTAAGAGGGAAGTTGGTGGGTAGAGGGTGTAAAGTATAAGGATACATACAAGAAAAAGCGTAAGGTGCAGTAAGCCCTGCACCTTACGCTTTTTATACGTTATATCTCACATCTTACTTAGTACCCATCATTCTGTTTCACATTACCCAAACTTCTGTCAATCTGGGTTTGAGGTATCGGAAAATAGTTGTTATAAGCATTAACAACTATATTACCATAAGCAGGCAGATAAGTTGATTCAAAAGCAGAATAACTTTCTTTAACCTGTTTCAAAATTCCCCAACGTACAAGGTCATAAAATCTATGCCCTTCCAAAGCTAACTCCAGCCTGCGCTCAAACTGAACTGCTTTTAAAGCATACGCTTCATCAGGGAATGATGGATATTGACCAATTTGATAACTGGCAGCTTCTGTGCCATCAGCAGCTTGCTTATGTGTAAGCTTGGATGCTCTTTCGCGAACCTTATTTACAAGTTTCCTCGCTTCATCAAGATTGCCTGCGTCTATATAGCACTCTGCTGCCATTAAATATACATCAGCGAGACGCATAATATTTACATTCAATCCTGTAACATATTCAGAACCCGCTAAGGTTTGCGTACCAAAAGCAGATTTATTGATAGTATGCTTTTGTGCAAGAAAAGGTCCGCTGAATGCCGGATCTCTGATCCAACCATCTCCTGGCATAACTCCCCAATCCCTGAACTTAACGCCTCTCCTGGCTACTGTATAATCGATACGCGGATCGAATTTGATGCTTTTATCAAGTACATAACTTGATTTATCACCCGGAGATTGCAAATCGGAGATATAAGGATTAGTTCTATAGGAATTATCCAGCATAGGCAACCCATTGGCATCAACCTTAAAAGCATTTACCAGGTCGATAGTAGGTTGATAGAACCCGCAGCAGGTTACCGGTGCGCTACCATAATAACCGCCCAGCATATCACCCACGTTAGCGTTATCACTAACAGATCCGCTTATAGCATGCTGAACCTGGAACACAGCTTCCGGACCATTTTCAGTTTCTGTTTGAAAGTTATTTTCAAATGGCATACTCACAAGGTCACCTGAAGCAGTCATTACAGACTGAAACAAAGGAAGCGCTTCAGAATGCTTATTCTGATATAACAATACCTTACCTAAGTACGCCTGTGCTATTTTTTTATTTATTCTGCCTACTTCCCCCTTAGGTTTAGCGTCCGGAAGAGTTGCTACCGCAAATTCAAGATCAGCCTGAATTTGCGGATATATATCTGTATCGTTAGGTTTTACGCCAGCATCTGCAGTAGAAGTTGTTTCATCAACATAAGGAACCTTTACAAAAACCCTTCTTAAGAGGAAGTAATAATGTGCTCTCAGGAATCTCGCCTCTGCCTGTATTTCTTTGGCTCTGTTATCATCAAATTTTGCACCATTTCCGGCTTGTAAAGTAGCTAAAGCCTTTAACACGCTGTTACAGCTCAATACTCCTTCATAACACCTTATCCAGAGTGTTTCCAACTGATCATTAGTACTTGTTGGAACCATTTTTTCTAGATCTGTCATGGTTGTAATATCTGTAGCCGTACTGCCTTTATGTGCATTGTCAGCCGTTACCTCGCCTAATAGCCATTGGCTTGGGGCAGAAACATAATTGCCCCAAGTACCGCTTCTGTTCCCATTTAACATACCATATGCTCCTATTAATATTTGTTCAACGCCGTCAGTAGAATTCAATTGACTTCCTGTTAACTGACCCTGAGGTGATAGCTCAAGAAAGCTTTGTTTACAAGAGGATAATCCTGTTAAGGATACCGCTATTGCGACTGTAAAAATTTTAAACTTATTCATATTTGAAATGCTTTTAGTATTAATAATACCTTCTGATCATTATTAAAATGTAACAGATAAACCAACCAGATATTGTCTTGAAACAGGATAGATACCACTATCCACACCAGGAGCGGAAAAGGTACTGCTCAACTGGCTTACTTCAGGATCCATGCCAGTATATTTAGTAATAGTAAATAAGTTTGTTGCACTTACATAAGCCCTCAGGCTTTTAATGTAATTACCTAATACTTTTTCACCAAATGTGTATCCAATCTGGAGGTTTCTCATTCTGAAAAAGCTACCATCCTGTATATAATATGAATTGGAATTCATTTCAAAAGCAGCACGGTTAGCATAAGGTGAAGGAATTTTGCTGTCTTTTTTGGTGGGGCTCCATGCATCCAACAATCTTGTTGAAATTGCACCACCGAACAAACCAAAGTCAGTAAACTGACGTGTTACTTCATACAAGTCATTGCCCTGAGAGCCATTAAAGAACATTACTATATCAAAGTTTTTAAATGTTGCATTCAGGCTGAATGAATAGATAAAATCAGGATGCGGACTTCCGATGATAGTACGGTCAAAGGCATCGATTTTTCCATCTGGTTTACCATTAGCACCGGAAACATCAGCATATTTTGGACCACCGATTCTTGCGCCGGTATAACCTGAAGCAAGTTCAGATGCATCCTGGTAAATCCCGATCATTTTGTATCCATAAAAAGCACCAAATGGTTGTCCGGGTTTTAATATAGATACAGTTAAGTTTCTATAGCCTAAATATGGTTGTTCAGGAACTGAAGGAGCGAGGTAAGTAACTTCATTAATATTCTTTGAGAAATTAACACCAAAATCAAAAGTAAAGTTATTGGCGTTTGGTTTATTATAATGATAGTTCAGGGTTAACTCTACACCTTTATTATTCATGGTACCAACATTTATAAAAGGTGCACTACCCTGCCCAACAGCTGCTGATGGTTGAGGTACGGGATAAAGCATATCTTTTGTATCGCGGTTATACCATTCGAAGCTACCATCAATGGAGTTGTTAAACAGGCTGAAGTCCAGACCAACATTCAATGAGCTTAACTCTTCCCATTTGATAGCGGGATTATCGTAGTTGCTC
Organism: Agriterribacter sp.; assembly: GCA_047601125.1. Taxonomy (GTDB): domain Bacteria; phylum Bacteroidota; class Bacteroidia; order Chitinophagales; family Chitinophagaceae; genus Agriterribacter. The sequence continues at coordinate 39,499 of JASGJY010000002.1, forward strand.
TGCCATACACCAGATACCAAAGAACCGGTAATTGGATAGTATGAAGCTGCCTGTGAAGAACTATAGCGTGGCAGGTAGTTAAATGCCGGTATACGCTGATTACCGGTAACACCATAACCAACCCTTAATTTCAAATCATTGATCCAGCTTGCACTTTCCATAAAATTCTCTCCGGAAATACGCCATGCGGCACCGATAGCCGGGAAAGTGCCATATTTATGTTCAGGTCCAAAATTGGAAGAACCGTCTCTTCTCAATGTTCCTGTTAATATGTATTTGCTGTCAAAATTATATTCAACTTTTCCAAACAATGAATACAACGAGCTCAAAGATCCATTACTGCTATTGCTGATATTGGAAGAACCTGCATCCAGGTAATAGTAATCAAGATTACCAAGAATAAAGAAGTCGTTTCTGCCGCCACTCAAAAAACGATACTTTGTTTTGATCGCTTCGGTACCTGCTAATAAATTGATAGCGTGCTTACCAAAAGATCTTTTATAATTCAATGTATTCGTCCATGTCCAGTCGTTATTTAAACCATAAGTTTCACTCATTGAATTGCTGGTGATGCTACCTTCCGAATGCTCAGGATTTGGATAGTTTGCACTGAAAGAATTCCAGTTTTCATACCGCAAGCCAAAACTTGTTCTGAATACTAATCCTTTAAGAATATCAACTTCCGCATAGACGTTACCCAGCAAGGTATTGCTCATTGTATAGTTGTCTTTTGCTCTATACAAAATGGCCATAGGGTTTTGGGCATTACCTAACTTATCCCCTCTTGTTCCTGCAAAATTTCCTCCTTCATCGTATACAGGAATAATGGTTTGAATTCTGTATGCAAATCCAAGCGCAGAACCTTCGCCCTGGTAATCACCCGAAGTATTTACGTTAACACCAACCCCATTTGAACGGGTTCTGGCAAACTGAAAGTTTTCTCCAATCCTTACTTTATTCTCAAACATAGAAAAGTTGGTGTTTGCCCGGAATGTATACCGCTCAAAACCCGTATACTTAACAGTACCCTGCTGATTCATATAACTGCCGGAAACAGCATAATTTGATGACTGTCCCCCACCGCTCACACTCAGCATATAGTTTTGCATTGGCGCAGTAGTAGTAATTTCCCTGAACCAGTCTGTACCCTGCTGGTTAGCTTTGGTAATCTGGTAAAATTTAGATGCATCCCGGGTATAATTATACTTGCTCATGTCAGCATCCGCAGCCGTAACATCATGACCGGTTTTTGTACCCGCCAATAAATATTCAGGCAAAACAGGGGTAGAACCCGTGCCATAGTTTGTACCTGTTGTGCTTCCTTTGCCAGGCGCCTGGGCAGGGTCGTTTAAATTATTAAATGATGCATACAGATAGTCGGCAAACTGTGATGGGTTCATCATTTTGGGGAATGTTTCCCTGCGCGGCACCTGTGTACCTACATAGGTATCAAATGTTACCCGTGGAGGAGCGCCATTTTTACCCTTTTTAGTAGTAATGATCACAACACCATTATTCGCTCTTGCACCATATATTGAAGCAGAAGAAGCATCTTTCAATACCTGCATGCTTTCAATATCATTCTGGTTCAGCCAGCTCAGCTTACCTTCAAAAGGCACACCGTCGATAACAAAAAGCGGGTCGTTATTATTAATGGTGCTGAAACCACGAATCCTGATCTGCGGAGTAGATCCAGGAGCGCCATCATTGATAATATGTACACCGGTTGCTTTTCCCTGTAATGCCTCAACGGGGCTTGCTACAGGTTGTGCTTTCATCTGAGATACGTCTACAACAGACACGGCTCCAGTTAGATCTTTCTTTTTTTGAGAGGTATAGCCTGTTACAACCACTTCTTCAAGAGAACCTTGTTTTTCTTTTAGTCCAATGCTTATCATATCTCTTCCTTCAGCAGAAATTTCAACAGGATCAAATCCTACCGAAGTAATGATAAGAACGGATTTTTCATTGGGCACTGTAATGGTAAAAGCACCTTCAGCGTCTGAAACGGTGCCTGTGGTTGAACCTTTAATGTTGATGGTTGCCCCCTGTATGGGTTGGCCACTCGCACTATTGGTTACTTTACCGGAGATTTTTTTTCCCTGTGCGAACAGGAAATTTCCCGAAAGCAGCATGCATAATAATAAGGCTACGCCTTTTGCATGTTTTAGTTTTGCAAGCATGGTTTAATTGATTTTAAATGATTAAAAAAGGCCTATGTAATTCTGATAAGAATTCAATTGAGGCGGCATCAGCATACGAAGCATATATGAGCCGGTATTACATATTTCACATTATAACTTATAAAAGTTTATATGTGGCTCACGGTTAACTTCAGGGGGAGAATATTTATTGGAACTTTTGTTTGCAACACAGCATAACTGTTGCCTTTCGATTAAGCAGTATAAGGTTTTGGATAACATAATTCTCATATTTTGTAAAACAATCGATTGTGCAATATAACAAATTTTTAACATTGACCTAAAAAAATAAAATAATTTTTGAGTATTTACCTACCCTTTTAGTGCCCGGGCAATTTCCCGAGCTTATGCTCTTTTGTAAATTGAGGTAAAACGTGTGTTAATTAATGAATACTGTAATTTGAAAGTATTCAAACAAATTATTTCAACACTTAAAATGCTTCAGGCTGCTAACTTTTCGCAGGATAAAAATAATAACTGTCCTTTGGGTTTATTTCACAAATTTGGGCAGGTCTGTATGATCAGAATTGAAAACAACACTCTTAACTTCCCAAAATATCCAGGTCTAAAGATTTTTTCTCAAAGTTCCTGTTTAGTGCGCGGCGGAGTTTTACCATATTTACCAATATATATACCTGGAATATAGTTATAAGCATGTGCAATAAGACCCCGGCATAAAAAATGCTGCCTGTAAAAGCAATATCCTGCCTGGTAAAGCCGATTGTTAATTTAATATCATTAATATTATACGATAACAAAACAGACAGCATAAAAAAATTCAGTATAAAAAGCCAGTTAAAACAAGATTTCTGACTAATGGAAAGTGGAACGTCAGGATAATTTTTATAAATAATCTGCAGAATAAAGGATACCAGGTAAATAATGAGACAAAAGGCTGCAAAGCTCATATAACTATGCCACCCCGGAGTATCAAATATATATACGAAACTGCTTACTGCCATATATCCGCACAAGGCAAACTGCACAATACAAACCAGTCTTAGTAATGCAATATTCATAAAACTAAATATAACACAGTTTGTGCAAACCATAAAGCATATAAATTAATCGTCACGGAGGTTTTAATATTATAATCTAATCTCATTCAAAAAATAGCTTACTCATCTTTTAAAAAGTACAATAATATTTTTTATGCCTACTAAATCCTTCTTTTTATCTTCGCCGCTTATCCACCACATATGCAACCAAGGGCGAAATTATTTTCAGGCACCGGCTCCCGTTATCTGGCAGAAAAAATTGCACAAAGGTTTGGAGAGCCTTTGGGAAAAATAAGTATACAGCGCTTCAGCGATGGTGAAATTCAACCTACTTTCCTGGAAAGTATCAGGGGTGATTATGTCTTCCTGATACAGAGTACCTTTTCTCCGGCAGATAATATTATGGAACTATTGCTTATGATAGATGCAGCACGCCGTGCTTCAGCCTATAAAATAATAGCAGTGTTACCTTATTACGGCTATGCCCGCCAGGACAGGAAAGATAAACCCAGGGTTGCGATAGGCAGCAAGCTGGTAGCCAACCTGTTAACGGCGGCAGGTGCAGACAGGGTAATTACCATGGACCTGCATGCGCCCCAGATACAGGGGTATTTTGATATTCCCGTAGATCACCTGGACAGCTCAGCTATTTTCATTCCATATATTGAGCAACTTAACCTCGAAAACCTTACCTTTGCCGCCCCCGACGTGGGAAGTGCGAACAGGATACGTGAAATTGCCAGTTATTTTAATGCCGAAATGGTGATCTGCGATAAGCATCGCAAAAGAGCAAATGAGATTTCGAGCATGGTGGTAATAGGAGATGTAACAGATAGAAATGTAGTTCTTATTGATGATATATGCGATACTGGTGGGACACTCGCAAAAGCCGCGGGGTTGCTTAAAGAAAAAGGTGCAAGAAGTGTAAGAGCATTATGTACGCATCCCGTTTTAAGCGGTAATGCGTATGTAAATATTGAAAACAGTGTGCTGGAAGAAATGGTGGTTTGCGATACACTTCCGCTAAGAGAACATTCAGATAAGATCAAAGTGCTGAGCGTTGCTGATTTGTTTGCGATAGCTATAAAAAATGCATATCACAACCAGAGTATAACAAGCTTGTTTATACATAGCCAGCGCAGGAACAAGTAAAATTTAAATTTGAAATAAACATGAAAACAATTACAATCGAAGGACAACTGAGGACCGGAACCGGGAAGAAAGCCACCCGGCAGCTCCGCTCTCAGGGGTTGGTGCCTGGTGTAATTTATGGCGGTACAAAAGAGCTGAATTTCCAGGCTCCTGTACTGGCTTTTAAATCGTTAGTATACACACCGGAGTTTCAGCTTGCAAACATTACAGTTGATGGTCAGGCGTATAATTGTATATTAAAAGATATACAGTTCGATACGGTTTCCAATGCACTTAGTCACGTAGACTTTTTACAGTTGATTGATGACAGGCAGGTAATAGCTGATATTCCTTTAAAATTTACAGGGGCTGCTGCCGGTGTGAAAGCTGGCGGTAAGTTAGTAACCAAAATGAAATCATTAAAGGTGAAAACATACCCTAAGTATTTAAAAGAAAATATTGAGGTAGACTTAACCGACCTGGAAGTAAATGGTAATATCAGGGTTGAAGATGTGGTGGCAGAAAATTATGAAGTATTGAACTCACCCCGTATTCCTATTGCCTCTGTGGTTATGACGCGCCAGCTGAAACAGGAAGAATCTGCAGCGGCTCCGGCAGCTAAAGGTGCGGCTCCTGCAAAAGGTGCGGCAGCTCCTGCTAAAGCAGCTCCGGCAGCAAAAAAATAAGATAAGCTCATTCAATACCGCGCCCAATCCTTTTTTGAGGATTGGGTTTTTTGTTACAACTATTTATTTATGTCTAAATTTTTGGTTGTCGGCCTGGGAAATCCCGGTTCAGAATATGCACATACAAGGCATAATATTGGCTTTGATGTAGTGGATAGTTTTGTGCAAAAACACAATGCCTCTTTCAGGAGCGACCGGCTGGCAGATGTAGCCGAGGTAAAATGGAAGGGTAAATATTATATCTGCATTAAACCAACCACCTATATGAATTTAAGCGGTAAAGCTTTTAAATATTGGTTGGATAAGGAAAAGATAGCCCTTGAACACTCCCTGGTAATTGTAGATGAGCTTGCTCTGCCGCTTAGTAAACTGCGGTTACGCGGCAGCGGTAGCGCGGCAGGGCATAACGGGCTGGCAGATATTCAGCAGGTTTTGGGTACAGACAAGTATCCACGGCTAAGATTTGGCATAGGAAATGATTTTCCTAAAGGAATGCAGGTTGATTTTGTGCTGGGAAAATGGTTGCCCGAAGAGGTGGAAATTGTAGAACAAAAAATTGAAAAAAGCGTTGAAGTGATTGAAAATGTATTTGTTACAGGGCTAGAGCGAACAATGAACCAGGTGAACACTATGGAGTTTAAGCAGGCAGACAATAAATAAGCAGTATGACATTAGCTAAAAAAATAGTTTAAGTGTATAAGATTCAATTTGTTTGCATTAAATTAGCGTCTCACTTATTGTTAAAATCCCCATCCACTTTCCGTGATAAAACCTCGGATCTTTTTGGAAACTAACGTTCATAACCTTGGTATAAATTTATTTAAACCTAGTGAACTCTTTTGAAGTATGAAAATATTCTGTATCGGCCGTAATTATGTAGATCATGCAAAGGAATTGGGAAATCAGGTGCCTTTAGAACCGGTTATTTTTATGAAGCCTAAAAGTGCATTGCTTCAACCACACACACCGTTTTATTATCCCGAATTCACCAACGAACTGCACTCTGAGGTAGAACTCGTACTACGCATCAGCAAAAATGGTAAATACATCCAGGAAAAACATGCCTCCAAATACTACAATGGAGTAACTGTTGGTATTGATTTTACCGCCAGGGATATTCAGAATGAACTAAAGGAAAACGGGTTGCCCTGGGAAAAAGCAAAGGCCTGGGACAACTCAACTGTTATAGGCAAATGGGTTGATATCACGCCTGAAACAAAGAAAAATAATATCAACTTCTGCCTTTATAAAAACAAAGAGCTTGTGCAGCAGGGTAATTCAGGACAAATGATATTCAATTTCGATTATATCGTTGCATATATCTCCAACTATTTTTCATTGAATATTGGCGATATTATTTTCACCGGAACACCCGCAGGTGTTGGCGAATGTGTTGTTGGCGACGACCTGGAAGGTTTTATGGAAGACGAAAGCATGTTTGAGTTGTCGATAAAATAGTGGTGGGCTTTGAGCGGTTAGTTGTGAGCATCAACATCCAAAACCTGAAACTTGTAACCAAAGAAGGCTGTAACATCTTACCACTTATCACTTACTATTTTGTTGTTCAAAACTCACCGCCAATAAAAAAAGCCGCTAATTTAAGCGGCAATTTTTATTCCGTAAATATAATGACGCACCCGTTATATCACCATATCTGCCGGAACTGTATGCATGAGAACCCCTGTATTTCTATGTATGTTTAAATAAATATTCCATCTATATCGTAAATTTTGGCTTTTTTTGTCTGTAGTTTTTAATAACTCGCAGTTATATATCCGTCCTTCCGAATTTTGCTACCCCTGTTTGAAGAACTTTTTTGGAATAAATACATCAGACTAAATGCAACATCCTGATCAGAAATATGTAACCGCATTGGTGCAGAACGATGCAACGGTACTGGAAGAGCTTTACAAAAAATTTTCAGGCAAAATAAAATGGATGATCCTTCAGAATAATGGCAGCGAAACCGATGCCGCTGATATCTTCCAGGATGCCCTGCTTTCTATATACAACAAAGCAAAAACAGGTGATTTTGTGCTTACCTGCCCTATGGAGGCTTTTTTGTACCTGATATGTAAAAATAAGTGGCTTAATATATTAAATAAAAGGAAGACGCAAAAGGTAACAAATACCGATACTGAAGGATTTAATTATATAGGAGAAGATAACTTCAGGCTGGCGGAAGATTGTGTTTTACAACAGGAGCGCAGCAACCTGCTGGCAGAAAAGCTGGCACTGATGGGCGAAAGTTGTAAAAACCTTTTGAGACTGAGCTGGAGCGGCATATCAATGGACGAGGTAGCAAAAAAACTAAATGTTACCTATGCCTATGCCCGAAAAAAGAAATCGGAATGCATGGCAAAGTTGATATCAATGGTAAAAGAGTCTCCTAAATTTAATTCATTGAAATGGTAATCTTATGAACAACAAAATTGAGTTGATTGAAAACTACCTGAGCGGAAACCTGCCCCCCGAAGAAAGCATGCGCTTTGAAAAAGAATTGTTAACAGACGCTGAGCTTAATACCCTGTTCAACATGTACAGAACGATTGAGAAAGATATGGCAAATGCGGAAAAATACAAAGATCAGGAACAGGCTTTGAAGCATACTTTGCAAAATTTAAATGCAAAGTATTTCAAAGCTGAAGCACCGGTTGTTCAGATGCATAAGAAGAATAATTTTGTGCGAATGGCGATGGCTGTCGCGGCAGGGCTTGTATTAATTCTCGCAGCTTATTTTGCTTTCTTTCAATCTTCAAATAACCCGGCTCAACTGGCAGATAAATATGTGAAGGAAGAACTAACGCATTTAAGTTTAACAATGGATGGTGTTCAGGATTCTTTACAGATGGGAATGGCGGCATATAATGATAAAGATTACCAGAAAGCATTACAGATATTTGAAGGGCTTTACAAAAATCATCCTGAAGACAATTACGTATTGAAGTATAAAGGACTTGCGTATTTACTCACTAAAAACTATGATAAAGCATTATCAAGTTTTGATGAGCTGGCTGCAAAAAAGCATTTGTTCAGTAATGATGGATTATTCCTGAAAGCGCTTACATTATTACAAAGAAATCAGAGTGGTGATAAGGATACGGCAAAGCAAATACTGGAGCAGGTGGTTAATGAGAAGACTGAAGGAAACGCGCAGGCAGAAGAGTGGTTGAAGAAATGGAAATAGGTGAATGGCGAATGGTGAGAAGTGAAACGAGAAAGATAGATCGTGCTTATCATGTTTTAAGTTAATACCTAATATATCACCTCCCTTGCAGAATGAAGTAGTAATTCCTGTTTTGTTTGAAACAGGAGTTTTGTATTATATAATATCAATTGTACAAAATAAAATTAACTTCTATGAGGGGTAGCATACAGCGTATTTCGTTATTGCATAAGCTGAAATACATTTTTCTTTTACCGGTTATTGTAATTTTTGGTTGTAAAGGCTGCTTTGAACAAACAAAAAAAACACCTGACTGGACAACCTATCTTTCTGATCAAAAAGGAGCTGTACTATCGCCCACTCCCGAAAAGCAATTAATTGTATTCATCAAGCCTGGTACAAGCAGAGAAGCGTTCAATACATTTCTTGATACGGCAATTGTTAAACATAAGGATTCAGCATTAAAAATTATTTCAGTTTGTGGTAGTTGTGATTCTACTTTGCTGATGTTGGAAGGAAGCGGGGTTGAGGCGTTTATTAATGGAGAAGTGGCTAAGGGCGGAAGTACCAGTAAGGGAGAACCCAAGCTTTCAGGAGAAAATGATTTTTTATATTTCACAACTAATAAAAGCATAGGGTTTGATACTTTACCTGCCGTCTCTACTGCCAGTCGGGATATACCCGTTAATACCTACCTGGATTCAATAACGCTTGCGGTGTTTGATACAGGACTTGAACCGGGTTTGTTTCAAGGCTATTTAGTAAATACTCTTCCAGACGCACCTTGCATTTCCGGGGCCACAAATGGTTGGAATTTTTTTTCCTGGAATAATAATTGGGTGGAAGATAATAAAGGGCTGCATGGCACTATTGTTTCCAGGTTTATAATTAATGAAGTTCAACAATACCAGAAAACAAAAGTAAACGTACTTCCTGTAAAGGTTTTTAACGCAGATGGACAAGCTGACCTGTACACAATTTTATGCGGATTTGCATATGCCAGCAATAGCGGGGCAAGTATAATAAATGCCAGTTTTGGGTTTTATGAATCAAAAAATATGTACAAAAATGGAGAACAGATAGGCGATACAACAACATCGGAATTGCTCAGTAATTTTATCAATATTTATCTTACAAAAAAGAATATCCTATTAGTATGTGCTGCAGGTAATAAGATGAAAGATGATGAAAATATAAGAACACTTGACAAAATAAATTTTTATCCTGCATCTTTAGCAGCCTCCCTGCCCAATATTATTCCTGTAACAACTGTAGGAAATCCGGGAAATGGAAGAGTAGTAAGTCCTAATCAGAATTATTCATCTTTAATAGTTCAACTTGGAGTTGATGCTGATCATATTGATTCAAGTCATTTTGGCTTTATTAATCCTGTTGATCCTAACAGTAATTTCACAATAGCCGGATCTTCTTTTGCAGCGCCTATCGCTGCCGGCAAAATGGCTGCTTATTTTTATGGGTATAAACAACTGTTGAATTCTTCAACACCAATAGATTTTAAAACGAGAGATAGCATTTTCAATATACTTCAGCAACTTCCTGCCAGTTCTTTTCTGCAAAATGACAAGGCTTTATTGGGAATGATTAATGAAGGCAGAGTAATACTGCGTGAAAATAATAGCAGTATCCTGAAAGGAAGAAAATTAATAAGGGGTTTTGAAGATAGAGGATTAAGAATCATCAGAAAATAAGGTGTTCGTTTTATATGAGGTTTATAAGTAAATATAGCCGGGCGTCTTTATTAAAACTTTGGTTTATAGCCGCCTTCGGATTTTTATGCAGTAATAATGCGCTCAAAGCTCAAAGCGTAACATCTCTGTCAATTTGGAAAAAGATTATTGCAATTGAATCAACTGACCAACTTTCCATTGCTGAAAAATTATTCGAGTGTCAAAAATTAAAAGAATCTTTTCTTGAAAATAAATTGCCTCAAGATTCAGTGTATGCAAGATTATTACATCGAATTGGCGCGCTCAACTTCCAGGTAAACCACATGATTCCAACCCAGGAAGCAATTGAATATACAAGCAGAGCTATACAAATTAATAACTCAGGAAATAAAAATTGTAGCCGGTATTTCGCTATTAACAGCTACGTAAATCTTGCCATTTTTTACAAAACAATTAAGTTATATAAAAGTGCATACAGCTATTATGATAGCGCTATTATTAATAATGATGATAAAAAACTCTTTAATCCTATTGCTCAGGAATGCTACATGGGAAAGGTCTTATTAAGCTTGCGGTTAGGGGATTATCAGAAATGTATTGAAGATTGCACAAGAGGGATTGCTATTGCTGCCAGGTCGAACCGGATGGACCTTGTAATGCAATTTTATAATCAAAGAGCACAGTCTAATCTTTACTTAAAGAAAATAAATGATGCATTTGCAGACGTTGATTCTGCAAAGAAATATGCTTTAATGCTAAAAGATAATTTCGAATTAGCTTCCGAAGCTAAAACACGAGCCTTGTTGCAGGGAGAACGTCTCCAATATAATGAGGCAATAGCATTCTTTGCAAAATGCATTCAATACAGAACTTCTACAGGAGATTTTCAACAAATAGCAGATGATTTTACCGACCTGGGTAATTTTTATTTAAAAAGAAAGGATTATGCAAAAGCAATAGATAATTACAAAAAAACATTGTTGTATGCAAAAAGAGCAGAAGATGCAGAGCGTTTATGCAAAGGATATGCTAACCTGGGAGAAGTGTTTTTTTTACAAGGCTCTATCACCGGCTACAAACGTAGTGTGGAATATTATCAGCAGGCATTGGGGATATTTGGAATTCATGAAACATCAATCCAAAAAAATCCGACTTTACAAAAACTCAGCTCCATCGGCAATACCGATTTGCTTTTTGTAATACTTGGCAATAAAACCAAATTACTTCTTCAGTTATTTAAATCAACTAACAAAACAGAATACCTGGATGCATGTATTGGAACAGGGATGTTGATGGATTCAGCTATTACGGAAGCAAGACGGGAACAGACAGGTGAGAATAGTAAGCTTTATTGGAGAAACGAAACGAGAAGGTTTTTTGAGAATATTTTGGAAGCATGTTACTTGGCCGGGGATGTAAGTCATGCATTTTACTTTATGGAAAAAAGCAGGGCCGTTTTGCTGAATGACAAACTAAATGAATCTGCCGCATCCATCCGTCTTCCTGAAGCGGAAAATCTTAAAGAACAGGCTTTTAAATTACGGTTGGTAGAAGCAAAAATGCAAATGAATATCCATGATGCTGATTACGATAAAAATCATTTAAAGTTTTTGGAGATTAAAGACGAATTTGAACGGTTTGTAAAAACACTTGAACAAAAATATCCGGCGTATTATAAATACAAATATGATGATGATACTCCAACATTAAATGTTTTACAGGAAAGATTGGCTCAAAACAAAGAAACCTTTATTCATTATTTTATTGAAGATACAGTGCTATATATTCTTATAGTAAATGAGAATAATGCTAAAATATTCAAGCCCGATCATCAGCAATTTCGTACAAGCGATTTGAAGTTGCTGATGAACTATTGTTCAAACAAACAAAGACTCAATAATGATTATGACGGCTTTGCAGCTCTTTCGTATAAATTGTATAATATATTGTTTGCTATATTAAATGTTGCACCTGGTCATATTATTATTTCGCAAGACAATTCTCTTATTCCTTTTGAAGTATTGAGCAAAAGGCAAAATGGAAGGCAATTTTTATTATATGATTACACATTCAGCTATGTATATTCGGCCTCATTCCTCCTTAAAAAAATGTCAAATCGTAATGCCAGGGCAAATTTCATAGGTTTTGCGCCAGTTTCTTTTAAACGAAATCTAAATATTCCGGATCTAAAAAACGCCGCGATAGCTCTGCAAAAATCAGCGGATCATTATAATAATATGTTATTGCTGGAGAGTAATAAGGCTACAAGGAATTCTTTTCTCTCGAAAATATCCGATTACAATATTGTGAGCGTGTTTTCTCACGCTCTTGCAGATACTGTAAATAACGAACCTGTGCTATATATGCAGGATTCAGTGATTAATCTCTCTGAGCTACAATTGTTGAATCACCCTGCTACACAACTTGTGATATTAAGCGCATGCCAAACTAATGTAGGCAGAAATGAAACAGGTGAGGGAATATATAGTCTTGCAAGAGGATTTGCTTCTGCAGGTATTCCTGCTGTTTCAGCTACTTTATGGAAAGCGGATGAAAATGCTATTTACCAGATATCCGATAAATTTAATAAATTTCTTTCTGACGGCTTTCGAAAAGACGAAGCATTACAAAAGGCAAAATTGAATTTTATGGAAGGTAATAGTGATGAAAAATTATTGCCTTATTATTGGGCCAATATGGTCTTAATAGGGAAAAGCGATCCTGTTAGTCTTTTACCTAAAAATTCAATCTCAGCAAATATATGGTGGGTAATTTGTTGCATGGGAATAGTATCTTCAGTATTAGTTATAAAGTATTATCGTAAAAAAAATAAATACCAGGTATGAAAAAAGATGATTCTAAAAAAAAATCAGGATCCGGTGTGAAAAAGAATACAGAAAAAAAAGCAACAACACTTGCTGTTAAATCATCAACAAGAAGTGTTGCTAAAGGTGGCAGCGGTTCAAAAGCCGATCCGAAAATTACATAAAATATAAAAGCACAAGTAGTAGCCGCACATGAGGTTATATGCTACTGGTACTTGTGCTTTGAGAGCATTATAGAGGACAACCCGGAAGAAAATATTGTAAGCAGAATACTGTGCTTATATGTATATCCTGCCGGAGCGAATATGTTACCCTTTACACATTTACGATCAGTACAGGTATTTTAATGCGGTGCCTTACTGCATCTACAGTTTCGCCATGAATAAAGTCTTCAACGCCTTTATGCCCGTGAGCGCCCATAACAAGCATTTCGCAATTGGTTTCTTTTGCCATTCTTACTATTTCATCCGACCGTTTATCAAACCCGATTTGCGTTTCAGCTTTATAGCCTGATTCAACAAGCATCTTCTTATAATGTTCCAGCCGTTTTTTGTCTTCCTTTGTTTCAAAGTCGTCGCTTTCATGTTTCAGCATTTTTGCTGAAACGCTTTCTACCACGTGCATCAATACATAAGTGGCATGGGCATTACCCTGGGCAATAGCATAAGAAATCAGTTTTTTATCATTATCGCTAAAGTCGAGCGCAATGCCAATTTTTTCAAATGTTGGGATAGACAATTCAAGGCTGCCTGTTGCCTCAGGGTGAATGGTAGCCGGAGACCGTTTCTGGTATTTTGCGAAAAAGGGATGCAGACTTACATATAATAATAAGCCTACAAAAAAAATAACAGCGGCTATAATAATTATCTTCCAGAACCAATTACCTGATCCTGTAAAAAGCGTCCAGACTTCTTCGCCAACCATTCTTATATTAAGGTATACCAGCAATACGGCAATTATCCATGCAAAAATTTTTGTTAGCGGCTTAATGGCAAATACACCCATTGTTTTTTTATCGCTCACAAAATGTATAAGCGGTATAACGGCAAAGCCTAACTGCAAACTCAATATTACCTGGCTGAGAATAAGCAAAGCATCCAATTCCTTATCTCCATATATGCTTATAACAATCAGCGCCGGGACAATAGCTATTAATCTTGTAATCAAACGACGCAGCAAAGGGTTAATACGTAACCGCAAATAACCTTCCATTACAATCTGCCCTGCAAGCGTGCCTGTAACGGTGGAGCTTTGCCCGGCCGCTATGAGAGCAATAGCAAATAAGGTAGACGCCAGGTTTGTGCCAAGCAAAGGAGATAATAACTGGTGCGCTTCTTCCAGTTGCGCTACTTCTGTTCTGCCTGATTTAAAAAAAGTTGCAGCAGCTAAAACCAGTATAGCCGCATTTACTAAAAATGCCAGGTTGAGTGCAATGGTACTATCAATAACACTCATTTTTAAAGCATACTTTATACTTTTTTCATCGCGCTTAATTTTGCGTGTTTGCACTAATGATGAATGCAGGTATAAGTTATGCGGCATAACAGTGGCCCCGATAATACCAATGGCAATGTATAAAGCCTCGCTATTGGGAATGCGCGGCACAAAGCCTGTAGCAACTTCAGCCAGGTTTGGTTTGGCGAGTATAATTTCTATTAAGAATGAAATACTAATGATGCCTACCAGTGCAATGATAAATGCCTCCATTACTCTCATACCCATTCTCTGCAAAAACAATAATAAAAAAGTATCCAGCACTGTTATGCAAACACCCCATATTAATGGTATGCCTGTAAGCAGGTGAAGCCCGATAGCCATACCCAATACCTCGGCAAGGTCAGTAGCGGCAATAGCAATTTCTGCCAGTATGTATAAAATAAAATTTACGCGCTTCGGGTATGTTTCCCTGTTAGCCTGGGCCAAATCGCGCCCTCTTACTATGCCAAGCCTTGCAGATAAGCTCTGCAATAGCAGCGCCATCAGGTTACTCATCAGTAAAACCCATATCAGCGTATAGCCAAATTTGCTGCCGCCTGCAAGGTCTGTAGCCCAGTTGCCGGGGTCCATATAGCCTACGCCTACAAGGTATGCCGGGCCAATAAATGCCAGCATACGTTTCCACCAGGGTTTATTTTGCGCGGCAGTAGTATCTATGCTGCCATGCACTTCACTTAAAGACGCGTCTGAATGTGTATTACTATTCATGATGTACCAAAATATGCTGAGCCGCCTGCTCACTGATAATGAATAATGGGTTATCCGGAATTTTAATTTCAACGGAATGATCAAAACCGAATTTTCTGTTTATTTCCACATCTGTACCAATACTTATTTTTCTATGTTTCAGCAATTCCAGCATATCTGTTGACTGGTCCGTAAGCCCGCTTACTTTAGCCGGAGTGTGCAGCGGAAGCTGGGTAAGCTTTACCTGCTTTAGCATTTGCATTTTGCCTTCATGATCGGGAATAGGATCTCCATGCGGATCAAACCTGGGAAAACCAAGATACTCATCCAGCCGCTCAATAAGTTTTGAACTGCTCACATGCTCTAATTCCTCGGCAACTGCATGTACTTCGTTCCAATCAAATTTTAATTTTTCTGCAAGAAAATATTCCCATAAGCGATGCCTTCGTACAATATTTAAGGCCACTTTCACACCTTCTGTACTGAGCCTGCATCCCTGGTATGGTTCATAAACGATCAGTTTTTTTGCTTTCAGCTTTTTCAGCATATCCGTAACTGATGCGGGTTTTGTATCCAAAATTTCCGCCAGTGCATTTGTGCTTACCGGTTGTTTATTACCGTTCAGGTTATAAACAGCTTTTATATAATTCTCCTCACTTACAGAATAATTCACTATATCTAAATTTATTTTTAGACAAACCTAAAAAATAATTTTTAATAAGCAAAATTATGTGATTGGTATTTGTTTTGCCTTATCAGAACATCAATAACAAAAAATTGATATTTTACACCCGAAACATAGCTTTATGCAAAAATTAATAGGCATTTTCCTGGTAGTATTGGTATGTTTTACAGCCTGCAAGAGCAAGAAAAAGGATTTATCAGGAAAAGAGCCGGTAAGTGTTGAAGATTTTATCGGGTTCTTCCAGGAAATTTCTTTGCCGTATAGTATTGCAGATACCCAGATAAATAAAAGGCTGCCGGATTCCCTGCTCATCAGCGAAAAAATATTTAAGCAGTTCATTCCCGACTCTGTGCTGAATAAAGACTACGGACAAAAGACCTTTCCTAAATTATATGCGCTGGGAAAAGTAACCGATAAGAATAAAGAAACTTATGTTATAGTCAAAGCCGCTACTGCAGAAAAGCAGGTAGGCTATATCCTCTGCTTTGATAAGGATAATGTTTTTAAAGCGGCAATGCCGCTGGTTAAGAATAATCCTGATCGTAACAAGTCAGTTACAGGCAGTATAGATAAAAAATTAACGATCACAATTTCAGAAAGACGAAAAGCGCCTGACGGGCAAAACCTGTATAAGCTCAATGCTTATGTATACAATAATGTGGGCGTATTTACCTTAATAAAAATTGAATCGAACGAAGTAGTGGTTCCTAAAGAAGTGTATAATCCTATTGACACCTTTGCTAAAAAACATAAGCTTTCCGGCGACTATGTTTTGAATAAGAAAAATTTTATTTCGGTCAGAGATGGGCGTAACGAAAAGAGATTACTCTTTTTCATACACTTTGAAAAAGGGAAAGATGAATGTACCGGGGAACTTAAAGGTGAAGCCATGCTGATTAAACCTAATATCGCACAGTTCCGGCAGGTTGGAGATCCCTGTATATTGCAGCTTAGCTTTTCCGGTAATAAAGTTACGCTCAGCGAAGTGCAGGCCTGCGGCAATTACCGCGGCATTAAATGCGCTTTTGATGGAACTTATGTAAAGAAAAAAGAACCGGCGGCAAAAGCAAAGCAGAAAGCCTGAAAACGAATACTTCAAAAAGATCAGGTACCCGACATCGGACAGCCCTGATGTATATTTTCAAGTTCCCCGAGCAGCCCATTTACCACTAACTTTTGTTCTATTGTTCCGGGTTTATTCACAAAGTAAGTTAGTTGCCTAAAACAATTACCGGGTATGAAAAGAGGAATATATTTATTTACCATACTAATGCTGGTATCAGCAGCGTGTAAAAAAAATCCATCACAACAAATTAATAATGACCTGCCGGCAATTACACCGGTAGGTACACCTGATGGCGATGCCGTAACCAAAGAAATCGGCGCTGCGGGGGGCAGTATCAGTTCTGCCGATCGAAAAATTGATGTAACCATACCACCCGGCGCTGTTAACGTCAATACGCCATTCAGCATACAGCCCATCACCAATAATTGCCCGGGCGGGTTGAATGCTTACCGGTTATTACCCTCAGGAATAACATTTCCCAATCCTGTTACCATTAGCTTTAAGTATACCGATGAAGAAACAGACGGCAGCCTTTCGGAATTATTGGGTATTGCTTTCCAGGATGGAAGCGGTATATGGTATCGCATCCCATCGGCAAATATTGATACGGTGGCAAAAACCATTTCAGTAAAAGCAAAACATTTTACCGACTGGTCTAAATTATCCAGGCTGGCAATTACACCGGGAGGCAATTTGTCAGTGAAAATAAAAAAATCCCTGGCATTAACTGTTACCGGAGCGCCGGATGCAGGCACAGCGTTAAAACCTGACAATCCTACTCCCGGGGACGAAGATTTGCCGCCCCTGCCTCTCCCAACGCCTTTTAATGCAGAATGGTCTGTAAATAAAGTAAAAGGTGGAAATGGGGCCGTTGGAACTATTCTTAACGGAAATGCAACCATCACAACCTATACCGCTCCGGAAAAAGTTCCCTCTCCTTCCGTTGTTTCCGCACAGGCACAGCTTACCGGTTTTACCTGGAAGGCAAAGATAATGGGCCAGGAAATAGTCTTTAATAAAGTAGTATTACCGAAGCGGATTAAAATAACCGGGGAGGAAAAAAAATTTCCGTTACGTTAAGGTACGAAAGGACACGTGCGTTGGTGTGCCCGGGCTCAGGTATGTGGATAGCGTGAGCATGATAATACACGTATCGCCTGACGCAAAACCCGACAGCGTTGTGTTCGCCACCGATATCGAAAACCATGCCCCCGGATCCATCCCTGATCCTTTTTTCTATAAAGGTTGTTTTCTTCATGAATTTATTCCTGAAACCTATGGGATGACACACTTCACATCTGCAAAAGGAAGGGTTTTCAGGGAATCGCTGGGTAGCGATGCTTATAATGATATGGTAGAGGTTGACATGACAAACGACAATACCGCGGCGCCAAGATGGAGAATTACCAATAGCTGCAACCCCGGGGGACCGCTCACCTATATTCGTGGCGGAGACTTTAATGGCGCACCTATTAAAATTCCTGATGGAGTGTTGAAGTTTTATTTTCCGCTTATGCAATCCACCACGCAAACACATCAAAGTTATCACCCTTATATAAGCTATACTGTTCAGCCATTATAAGCACGTTAAAGAAAATCTCCGCGCACAATTATGTCTTTTAATGGCAATATTTCATTCAATGTCGTTTCCTTTAGCATAAGAATCATCATAAAACTTTTAAATTATCAGCAACGCAGAGATTTATCGCACTGTTACCAGTAACCGGATAAACCGCCTCTTTTTGTCTGGTCCCGCCAAAGGCGGGATTGAAAAAATTCGGAGCATATTTTTTCAAAAGACAAAAAGCAGCGGCTTTCCGGTTATCCCGCCAAATGGCGGGACCGGCTTGAGGCAATCAACAGCCTGCCATTAAAAACGCTATGCCTTGTTAAGGAAACGACATTGATATTTCATTAGCCATATAACTTTTGTTCTATTGCCAAAGCTGCCAGGGCTATATACATTTAACGGGATTAAAGCC
Source organism: Agriterribacter sp. (assembly GCA_047601125.1). Lineage (GTDB taxonomy): Bacteria > Bacteroidota > Bacteroidia > Chitinophagales > Chitinophagaceae > Agriterribacter. Next base: position 58,111 of record JASGJY010000002.1, read on the forward strand.
TGTAGTCATGAAAAGAATATTTATATTGATAAGTTACCTGGTTTTTTGTTATAACAGTAATGCCCAGGTGCAAGGCTCCTCCCTGGTGAATATACAGGGATGCGGAGGCGCAACGCTGATAGGCGGTCCCGTTTGGGGAACAGGCAATACGAATCCCGCAACGCTTTACTACGAAAAACAGGTGGGTACCAACTGGGTTTTGGTTACTTCGCAGGTTTGGGTAAGTAGCGGTAACTATATCATCATCACACCCAGCGATATTAACACTGCCACGCTTTACAGGTTAAGGGTGAGAGATGAGGTAAGTACACAGGAGTTTATTTCTGCCGGCGTTACAGTCAACCCGGCTACATGGAATACAATGCCGCCATTTGGTAGTTCCGTAAGCGCTTCCACTTCATGGGGCAATGCATGCGGTTCGGGCGATGATTATTTATATGTTTATCCCGGCATTTTACCCGGTGGCCGTCCTCCCTATAGAATTGAGTATAAAAAAACAACTGACGCAGACTATACGGTTGCTGCCGCAGAAGCACTAGGGGCTGATATCAACAATATTCTTCCCAATACCAATTATATGGTAAGGGTGACGGATTTTTGTGGCAGGGTGGCCACATCAGGCGGCTTCAGGTTAAGAATAGAAGCTTCTCCTTTCATCGCAGAACCAACCACCTGCAATAACGGCTTGATCCGCCTGTACACTTCAGGCAGCATCGCCACGCTGGGAACGCCTCCTTTCACTTATGGCATTGGTAAGCATACCGATACAATGACGACCATTCGCCCGGTCATAGCTTTCGGGAACAATGCTACTTTTTCCGGGCTCGGGCCCGGTGATTATGATCTGCAGGTTAAAGACGCCTGCGGTATCTTGTCAGATATTGTGTTTGTGCGCCTCGGCGGGGGATTACCGAGAATATCTGTAATATATACCAACCTGGCTGCAGACTCCTGCTCCTATACTGCAGTGGTTACAAGGTTTACCGGAACTTACCCGCTCCGGTATGGAATATTAGCCCCGGGACAAACACAATACACTTACCAGGATGACAGCGTATTCAATGGTCTTGCAACGCCGGGCATATATTACTTTAAAATAAAAGACCAGTGCGGAGACAGCAGTGTGACCCAATATATTAACCTATCGTTTGCGCCCCCTGTTATTAATTCAGTGAGCGTTTTGCCGGGCCAGCCTTCATGCAGCAAAAATTTTGTAATAAACACCGGAACAAAGTTGAAACCTTATCAATACGGTATCAGGCCAAAAAATACAGGAAGCTTTGTATACCAGTTTTCAGACACATTTAGTAATATACCACAGGGGTTATATGATGTACAAATAATGGACAGGTGCGGGCGGGTATCCAATACATTTGACCTTGATATTACGGATCCCGCATGTATTGTAAGAACAACACCCGGAGATTTTGAAGTGGCCGATGCACAAGGCTGCAGCGATATGACCGGTAATAACTGGATTGATGCAAAAGACGACAATGGCAATGTTGTTTTTTCTATTAACCCACAAGGCAATGACCTGCAACAGGTATGCTGGGGCGTAAGGATTACAGACGGGATGGGGAGCAGTTTGCGCAGCGCCGTTATTAACGGTTCAACAGCTTTATTCCTCGACCGGAATTTTTATATAGAGCCCAACCCGGCACCAACCCTCGCGCAACCTGTTTTGCTCAGGCTGTATTTCACCAATACCGAATTGAGCAATATGCTTTGGTATTTACAGAATAATGGTTATCCGGCAGCTTCATTGGCCGATTTAAAGATCCTGAAGAAAAAAGGAAGCGCAGGCTCACCCGTTGACCTTGAAGTTACCAATGAAAATATTACCCCTGCCAGTCAACTGACCAGTATAGTGCCAACGATTGCGCCATTCGGTACAAACGACTGGTATATGGAATTCAGCATCAGCAGTTTTTCGGAACTGATGACCTATATGGGCAACCTCAGCATACTTCCGCTCCACTTTATTTCTTTTACTGCAAATAATCATGGTGATGCGGTTGCATTGCAATGGAAAACCAGCAATGAAATCAATACCAAAAGCTTTGATGTGGAATGGAGTAAAGACGCGGTCACTTTTATGAAGATCGGCTCGGTAGCTTCCAGGAATACTCCCGGGGAGAACAGCTATTCTTTTGAGCATCACCCGCCTGCAGGAGGAAACAGTTATTACCGCTTAAAACAGTTGGATGCCGATGGAAAATTTGTTTACAGCACAGTGGTTAAGATAAGCGTGGCTGGTAGCAATGGAATAAAAGTGTATCCTAACCCTACGGGCAATGATATGCAAATTGTATTGAGGAACAGCAATGAAAAGATCAGGCAGGTACAGCTAACAGATGTAGCGGGAAAGCAATTATCGGTAAGGCAGCGCCAGGCAAACCATATTTCTCTTTCTTTATTACCGCCGGGCATTTACTGGTTAAAAATTATTACAGATGCAGGCATATATGCCCTTAAGATCAGCAGGCAGTAAAAGCAGATCATTATTGCAATTTAAGCATTACATTTAAGGATGCGTTACCACTGCTGCATACTGCTTGTATTGTACGCTACGGCAGCGTTCAGCCAGGATTACCGCATTCAGCATTGGGGAGTGGAGGACGGGCTTTCGCAGGGCATCAATCAAAAAATACTAAAAGATAAAAGAGGATTTTTGTGGATCACTTCCTATGAAGGGCTAAACCGGTTTGACGGGAAAAACTTCAAAAATTTTTATTCCTTTCCTGAAAAAAGAAATGCGATAAGAGGTGCGGAAACAACCGGGCTGGTGGAAGATTCACTGCATAATATCTGGATAGGATCCGGGGATGGACTCAACAGGTATGATCCTGTAGCAGATTCAACTATTTTTTTCCTGCCTGAAGTAAAAAAAACTTCACAGCATTATTTTATACCGCTGGCAGCTTCTGCCGGTGAAGTGATCTGCTACGATATCGGCGGGCAGCTAACTGCTTTCAGCATCCGCAACCTGAAAAAAAGAGTGATCTGCAATAATATTTCCTGGCACGATGATTATTTATCTGCCACCCATAACTGGCTCGACAATAAAAGAAATATTTTATGGATGCCTGCAGAGTATGGTCTTTTACAGATTGATCTGAATACGGGAGATACTTCCACCTGGTTTGCCACACAAAAAATAAATACCGTTGTATACGACGATCAAAAGCAACTGATGATCATCGGAACAAATGATGGGTACATGGAATGGAACATGCAGGGAGCAAACAATATCCGCCATATAAAAGCGCTAAACGCCCAACCTTTACACAAAGTCACTGCTCTCGCTACGGACATTTATCATAACATATGGATAGGAACTGAGGAATATGGAATGTTCATGGTATCCAACGAGAGAAACTTTTTACGGTTCAATAAAAACAATGACCGGCAAAGCTCCATCAACGATAATAAGATCAATACAATTTACTGTGATAACGATGGAACGGTTTGGGCTGGCATAGCTACGAACGGAATTGACCAGTTGATACCGGGTAACAGGTTTGAGCATTTCCGGGAAAACTCCTCCCCGAAAAATAATCTTACCAATAATATAGTGCGCTGCTTTTTTGAAGATGAGCAAAAGCAGGTATGGATCGCCACCCAGGGAGGCGGGATCAATATATTTGATCCGGAACAAAAAGCTTTTTCATCCATTACACAAAAAAATGTGCCGGGGCTGCCTTTTGACTTTATACGCTTTATGGTGAAAGAAGACAATCAAGCGCTGATCGGAACAGAAAGAGGAATGTGCCGGTTGAACAGGCAGACTTTTGCCGCATACAAAATCCATTTTACCGGAAATGCAGGTCAATCTATCTATGATCCCTATATTGAACAGATCACTGATTTTGCAAATGACAGCTGGCTCATTGCAACAAAGTCTCACGGATTGTTTGAATTGAAAAAGAAAGCTGATACCGCCCGGCAACGGGATTTTCCCGGTAATAAGCATGTTTTTTATACTGCCTTTATAAATAACTTATTATTTGTATCACTGTGGGAGGGCAGTCAGAAAATTTTCGAAATAAAAAATGGCAATTGGTTTGAAATAAAAAAAGATATTTTATCTTTTCTTATCACTTATGTTTTATACGATCAGCATAAAAAAAGATACTGGATCGGAACGTTGAAAGGGCTGCTTGAAGCCGATGCCGGCTTAAATGTTATTCATCACTATACTACAGATGATGGGTTAAGTAACAATTATGTATACGCGCTTTTACAGGACGAATCCGGGATGATCTGGATAAGCACCAATAAGGGGCTCTCCATGCTTAATCCTGCAACACGGACGTTCAATATATTTACGCCTTCAGATGGTTTACAGGGGTATGAATACAATGCGAAAGCATGTTTGCGCTCATCCAATAATAAAATGTATTTTGGGGGCGTAAACGGCTTCGATATAATAAAGCCGGCTGCCGCAACCCCGGCGGCTTCTGCTCCTTCGTTTTATATAAAAGATCTGCTGGTAAATAATATTTCGCTGCCGGGCGACAGGAACATCAGTTATATTTCAACCATACAATTGCCCTATACCGGTAATAATATTACCATACAATCAGGCGTAATAGATTTTATGGAAAGAGGAAAAAGTAAAATTTACTACCAATTGAAAGGGATTGATACAGGCTGGCAAACCGCTGAAAGGGATTTTGTGATCAATTATTCTGGGCTGCCACCAGGCAGTTATACATTTAATGCAACAGCCTCCCCGGCGGACGGCAATAAAAGCAATTCATTTACAACATTACAAATTCAAATCAATAAGCCCTGGTGGCAAACATGGTGGTTCAGGTCAATCGCGGGTATTATATTTCTCGCTGTAGCCGGAACTGTTATACATTCCTATTATTCCGGGAAATGGGAAAAGCAAAAAGCATTACTGGAAAAGCAGTCAGCCATTGAACAGGAAAGAAACAGGATCGCTACAGATATGCATGATGACCTGGGAGCCGGGCTGTCGAGGATCAGGTTTTTAAGTGAAACTATCGGGTTAAAAAAAGGAATGCAGCAACCCATTGAAGAGGAGCTGGGCAAAATGCGATGGTACGCGCATGAAATGATTGATAAAATGGGGGAGATCGTATGGGCGTTGAATCAAAAGAACGATACGCTGCCGGATCTGGTCACCTATACAAGAGCCTATGCCGTTGAATATTTATCGCAAAACAATATTCAATGTATCATGCCGGTTCCCGGTAAAATACCTGAAGCTGTGCTGAGCGGGGAATACAGGCGCAATGTTTTTCTCGCGGTTAAAGAAGCATTGCACAACATCGTTAAGCATGCTCACGCAACCCAGGTAAAGATGCATATAACCTGCGAAGATATTTTACATATTATTATCCATGATAACGGGGCGGGCTTTAATGAAACGGAGATTAAAAAAACCGGTAACGGGCTTTACAATATGCGCAAACGTATTTCTGATATAAAAGGTGAAATGAACATCAGTGATAATGACGGGACCCGGGTACAGTTTAAGATACCTTTTCCTGTATAACCAATGTTCTATTTTACATTATAACCGCAATGTTTAATTTGAAAAGATATGAGCATAACCATAGCAATTGTAGAAGATCTTGAAGAAGTAAGAACAGGTTTGAAAAATTTCTTTAGCCTGGATAAGGAGCTTACTGTGCTGGATACATTCAGCACCGCAGAGGAAGCGTTATACGATATTCCAAGGCTTAAACCCGATATTGTTATTATGGATATCAGCCTTCCGGAAATGGATGGTATAACATGCATACGCCAGGTGAAACGAAGCTGTCCTTCCACGCAGTTCATGATGTTTACCATATACGAAACGGATGAAAAAGTATTTGAAGCGCTGAAAGCCGGCGCTTCAGGGTACCTGTTGAAAAACAGCGGGCTTAGCCAGATGGCTGATGCGCTGAAAGAATTGTACAATGGCGGCTCGCCCATGAGTGGTAATATTGCAAGAAGGCTTGTCAACATTTTCAGGGAAGGAGAAAAAGAAATGGAAAGTATTGAAATATTGAGCCAACGTGAAAATGAAGTACTTGAGCTACTTGCTAATGGACTGTTGTATAAAGAAATTGCTGAAAGGCTTTCTATAAGTAACGGTACGGTTAAGCAACATATACACCGCATTTACGAAAAACTGCATGTGCAAAACCGGACTGAGGCAATAAATAAAGCTACAAAGCATAAATTTAAAAACGGGCAATGAAATGGGCATTAATGAAAGAAAGATGAAAACGCCCGTTCCGGCCGGAAGCCCTGCCATGGGTACAATCTTTCATTCCCAGCCTACAGCAGCCGCCTGCCGGCACAAAGGCTTATTAACGGGCAGGCGCTGCAGAGAAGCTGTTTTTAATAGCCTATTTTATCTTTTCATTTATATAATCAATCTGCTGCTGCAGCGCAGCCGCATCAGGAGAAACATTTTTCAATGCCATTTTTTGATTGGCAATTGATTTCAGCAACACATTATTAATGTAAGGAGCAAGATTATTTTTATATATGGAAGGAAGGTCTTCCCTGAAAGATACCAACCCGTCTACTATCTTCTTCACTTTATCAGTATTTTTTAATTGTATAGCATAATAAGCGATCATTTGTGAAAGCTCGAATTTTTCATCGCTCAGCGGAAGCCTGTTATATATATTCATTACATAATCCACATCTTCTTCTTTTCCTCCGATGGCAAATGCATTACATATAGCCTGAGAAAGTTTGCCTCTTGCCGTTGATTGAGAAAGCTTCTTCGCATCGTTGTATGCTGCTGCACTGTCAATATTTGATAGCACGGTTAATGCTGCACCGGCAACGCTGTAAGATGAATCATTTACACTTCTGCGGATCAGGTCAGTGTATATTTGCTTGTCGTATGCCCCTAATGCCATTAAAGCATCAGCTTTTACGGTTGGCTTTACATCTCCTTTAGCCAAATCAAATATGGTTGTTTCAACAGCCTGTTTTACCGCATCTTTTTTTAAATCAAGGGAGTTAATGGCAAAAGACCTTAACTCAAAATATTTATCTCTTAAGGCGGTTTTTAACAGGTCAATAGCCAAAGCGCTATCCTGCGCTGCAGCACAGGCGGCAATAGCTTCTCTTCTGTCTACATAAGAGCCGGCATTTTTATACTGGAAAATATAATTGGCCAGCGATTTTCCCGCCTCTGTTTTTTCAGTTAGCAGTATTTTATCCCCATCAAAATTTATAAGATATGGCTGAGACGCTGAAGGAAAAGTAAATGTTTGATCTTTTTCTGTAATCCAAACATCATGACGCACTTTTTTGCCATCTGCATAAATGTCAATGGCAACAGGCAGGGTAAATGCAGGGTTAGATTGTGTTTGCTTAACATTTACCGCCGCGGTTTTATTACCGCTATCGTATGAATACGTAATATTTAATTTAGGGTGCCCGTTACTGAAATACCATTGATTGAAAAACCAGTTCAGGTCTTTCCCGCTCACCTCTTCAAGCGCCAGGCGCAACTGGTTAGCATCTGCATTGCCGAGCTTATAAGTATTCAGGTACAAATTCAATCCTTTGTAAAAAGCATCTTCGCCTAAAAAGTTCCTTAACATATTTAATATTCTTCCACCCTTTTGATAGCTTACAAGGTCAAACATATCTTCCCTGTCTTTATAATAGAAGCGAACCAGGTTTTTCTTCGCATCTTCCTTGCTACCGAGATATTGCTGCATGTTCTTATAGTTCTCAGCATCTCCCGCGTCTTTACCATATTTAAATTCATCCCAAAGTACCTGGCTGAAATTAGCGAAGGATTCATTTACCGTTAAATTGCTCCAGCTTTTTGCAGTAACATAATCTCCAAACCAATGGTGAAAAAGCTCATGCGCAATGGTTGATTCCCATTCATTGCCGTCAAGCAACTGCCGCGAATCCTGCTGCGCACTTTCCTGATGAAGGGTTGCAGTAGTATTTTCCATAGCGCCGCTTACATAATCTCTCGCGGTCATCTGCGAATATTTTGGCCAGGGATAATTCACTCCGGTTAATTTCTCGAAGAAGGAAATCATTTCAGGCGTGTTGCCAAATATCTTTTTTGCTACAGCAGTATATTCTTTTTCCACATAATAACTTACCTCCTTGCCCTTATACATGTCTTTAACTACTGCATAATCGCCTATACCAATAAAGAATAAATAAGGTGAATGAGGAAGATCCATTTTCCAGTAATCCGTTCTTGTGCCGTCAGCATTTTTTTGTTGCTGAAGCAATTTGCCATTGCTCAGGCTGACATATTTTGCAGGTACAATAAGAAAAAATTCCTGCGTGCATTTTTGATTAGGCTTATCAATAGTAGGGCACCATACAGAAGTGCTTTCTGTTTCACCCTGCGTCCATATCTGGGTTGGCTTTTCTTTATCTTCACCTTTTGGATTAATAAAATATATACCCTTGTTATCTTTTATAGCCGCGCTGCCACCGCCCTTTTCCAGCTCTTCCGGTTTGGCAGTATAGGCTATATATACTTTGTACTGTTGTCCTCTCTGATATATTTTATCCAGCTTTATATAAATTTTCTGACCATCGTAAGTATATTTAGCAGGGGCGGTTACAGTTCCTTTAACTATACCCACGGCTTTAATATCCATACCTTTAGCATCAAGCGTAAGCGAATCCACACTGTAAAAATGAGGGGTAAGGGTTATCCATACCTTGCCATACATGTATGATTTTTCGTAATCAAACCTTGCCTCAAGCTTGGTATGAACAAGATCATTGATTTTTTCCGGAACAGCCCGGTAAACAGAATCTGTTGCTGATTGGGCAAAAACAACAACAGGCAGCATCAGGACAAAAAGTAATCTTAAAATGTTTCTCACACTATTTGATTTTATTTTTAAATTAGTGACCTTCATAAGCAGCACATTGTTATTAAACACAATAAACGCTGAAGCTTATGGTAAACGAAAAAACGGCAAAATACGCGTATAAGCGATAAATAATTTGTTAGTCAATACTTTATAACACAATAATACCGATATTTCTTACGATTTATAGAGTGCAAAAATACTTTTGCGCCAGTAAATAATAGTTTTTTTATATGAATGGCATGCTAAAATTGTTTTAAAGTAGTTTTGCAGCATGATAGTTTTGTCAGATAAAATAATTCCCCGATAATGCGGAAGTGGATATTCGCTTTGTTCATTAATATGATGATGTTCCAGTTATGGGCGCAGGGAAATTATTATATATACATTCAGTCGGAAGATAATCAACCATTTTACGTTAAATATGGTTCACGGGTTTTGGAATCTTCCGGAAACGGAGATATTGTTTTATCCAATTTATCGGGCGGCTCCTGCGAGTTTTTTATCGGCTTTCCTGAAAAGGCCGGGGTTGAATGGAAATTTAACTGTGCTACCGCCGAAACCGACCAGGTATATATTTTAAGAACATCCAACAGTAAAGCAATTGAACTCAGCATACTTAAGCAGGGGAAAAATATTGCCGGTATAAAAGTGGAATCAGCAAATACAAGACTAACTGCCGCGCAGGAAAAAAAAGCGACAGGCGTAATAAGCGATGATCCGTTTTCTGCTATGCTTGCACAGGTAGTAAACGACCCCACCATCAGGCAGCAACCTGTTATTATTCCCAAACCCGGCGACTCTTTAAATAATATTGCAAAAGCAGTTAAAAAAGATTCTGTAAATACATTGATTGCTGTAGCAGATAAGCAACCTGGATTAAAGAAAGAAGAAAAAACTGCAGCTAAAAAGGATAGCCTGCCTGCTGAAGTAAAAATAAATAAAGATTCCATCAATGCTTTGGTTGCAGCAGTTGATAAAAAAGCGGAAGTGAAGAAAGATGAAAAAATAAGTGAAAAAGCTGATAGCAGCAGTACCATAGCAAAAGCAGACAAGAAAGAAATTAAGGCTTCGCTTAAACCAGATAACAGTGTTATAATAAATAAGCCTACAAAAAAAGATACAGTGAATGCATTGATAGCTTCCGTGGCAAAGAAAGAGGATAAAGCGCAGGCTAAAATAGATAGCAGCGCAATAATTAAAACCGGAAAGAAAGATACCGACAGCGCGGCATTGGTTGTAACGGATAAAAAACCGGAAATAAAGAAAGAAGAAAAAATAATCGCAAAGCCGGATAGTAATGTAATTGCAAAAACAACAGTTCCCGCAACAAAGCAGGATAACAATATCACAAAAGCACAGCCAACCACCAATACACCACCCGGAACATGGTTGCCGGTTGAGAAGAAATCTATTGTCAGATCATCTAATATTAAAAGAACGCTACAGCGAAAAAGCAACGATGGTATAGAGTTGATTTATATAGATGAGCTTACAGACGGCACAAAAGATACCATCCGTATATTAATACCTGCTACTCCATAATTACAGATTGTTTAGATTTGCCGCATTCAATTAACAGAACATACTAATGCACCGATATTTTATTGAGGTTGCCTATAAAGGAAATAACTATGCCGGTTTCCAGGTGCAGGATAATGTATTGACCATACAATCTGAAGTTCAAAAAGCATTAGCTGTTTTTTACAAAGAACATATACCACTTACGGGTTCTTCGCGTACAGATGCGGGTGTGCATGCATTGCAAAACTATTTTCATGCGGATGTTCCGTTTCTTATTCAGCAAAAAAATATTTATAACCTGAATGCACTGCTGCCGAGGGATATTGCTATTAAAAGCATACAGGAAGTTAATAGTGAAGCCCATTGCCGCTTTGATGCGGAAAACAGGGAATATAAATATTACGTAACCGGGAAAAAAAATCCTTTTATAACCGATCGTTCTTATTTCTTTCCCTATATCATTGATGAAGAAAAGTTGCATGAGGCAGCCACTGCTATCTTAAGCTATACAGATTTTGCCAGCTTTTCAAAACGTAATACACAGGTAAAAACATTTATTTGCCATATACTGGAAAGCCGTTGGATAAAGGAAGATGACTGCCTGGTATATCATGTAAAAGCCAATCGTTTTTTGCGTGGCATGGTAAGAGGACTAACTGGCACCATGCTACAGGTGGCAAGAGGGAAAATTACCGTTGACAATTTTAAAAAGATCATTGAAAGCCGCGATTGCACAAAAGCTGATTTTGCTGTGCCGGGTCACGGGCTGTTTTTGATACAGGTGAATTACCCGGAAAGGATTTGGAGGATTTAATGAATAGTGCAAAACATTTATTTAAAGCTTTGCACTATTAATATCCTCTATACAATTTTTAAAAATCATTAAAATTCCAGGGTGCTCTGAACGGGCGTGAGATCATAATATTTGCATATTCATCATCAAATTTTTCTTTTACCGGATCCCATCTTAAGGGTCGTTGTAATTCGTATGCAATATTCACGGCATTACAAATTGTAGCGGTACGGTGCCCAATCTCTACATCTGCAACAGGTAAGGTTCTTTTTTTAATAGCATTAATCCAATCCTGGTGATGATTATCACTAAAGTATACTCTTTTGTCTGCAGGCTTAATTTGCAATGTGGCAATATTATCAGGCTTTGAGCGGATAAAAGACCTCGATACTTCCAATACACCCTTGCTTCCAATAAATTGTATGGCATTATTTTCTCCCCAGGCCTTATGATTAACAATAATACCATTAGCATATTTATACGAAAGCCCGTTTACGGCTCCCGGGCTGGAAGGCGGAGGAATAAAAGCAATAGGCCCGGAAGCATCCATATCAAGCGCCCATTGTACAATATCAAACATATGTGCCCCCCAGTCTGTAATGTATCCGCCGCCAAAGCCACTGTAGCTGCGCCACATTGCCCACGAGTCGTCTTCAATAGGAGGCGATAATTTTGGATGATACCCGCGATACATAGAAGGACCGATCCACATATCCCAATCTAAATATTCGGGAGTGGGCATTGAGGGAAGATCGCATTGTTTTACCGGCTCACCAACCGATACGTTGATTTCTTTTATCTCGCCAATATAACCATTGCACACCAATTCGCTCGCCTGCCTGAAATTATATTGAGAGCGCTGCATACTGCCTGTTTGAAGGATCCGTTTATATTTTCTTACCGCTTTTACCATTGCCCTCCCTTCAGCAATTGTAAGTGCGAGGGGCTTTTCACAATAAATATCTTTACCTGCCTTAGCTGCATCAATAGCTATCTGGGCATGCCAGTGATCTGGCGTGGCTACCACAACAGCATCTATATCTTTTCTTTGAAGCAACTCCCGGTAATGCGCAAACGATGTTACCGCTGCTGCTTTTTTTGCCGCATTTTCTGTTTTTGCAAGCCCTGCAAAAAGTTCAAGTTTATTTTTATCTACATCACATACAGCAACTGTTACGGTTTCTGCAAGTTTCGACATTCCCTTCAATAAACCTCTCGCCTGCTTCCCTGTTCCTATAAATCCAAGATTAATATGATCATTAGGAGCGATATATCCTCTGCCTCCTAATACATGGCGTGGCACAATCGTAAATGCCGCAGCACTTAGTAAACTGCTTTTAATAAAATCTTTTCTGCGCATGGAAGAATAATTTGTGATTGAGCATTAAATATAAAAAGAATATTCATACATCAATGCACGGTGGGTGCATTCCAAATTTTTGCTCCGGAAGTGGTGGTGGGGCACCGCCCACGGCCCATGCTCTGGCTGGTATTTCCACCAACCTGCAAAAACCGGAACGCAACCGTGTATGGTTACGGGTAATATGCCGGAGGCATGATAATCTGTGATTATCATGCCTCCGGCTTTAACGACTGATTTATTTAAATAATGTAATCTTATTTCTTATCAGGCATTAATACAGCAGTAAACTGATTTTTTCCATTAAAGAAAAGCTTAGCAGCATCCTGCACATCTTTTACCGTAAGTCTATCAACATATGTATCAAATTTTGTAAACCGGGTTATATCATCTCCTTCCGTTTTTAAAGAAAGTAAATGCTGAAGCCATGGGCCGTTTTGTTTTATCTGCTCTTTATACGATTCTCTCCATTGCTGTTTTACTTTATTAAGGTTCTGTACAGAAGGACCATTCTTAACAAGATCATTTATCTCTTTCTGTAAAGCCTTTATTAACGTATCTACTTTCTCAGGGCCGCAAGGCAATTGCGCAATAAAACGATAGTTATTATAAGGCACTTTATTTACCTCTCCAAAAATGCCGCCGCCATAAATGCCCTGTATCTTTTCTCTTAATTCTTCAATAATCCTGATATTTAAAACTTCGCTTATTGCATTTGCTTTAAAAGCCAGGTCTTCGCTGTATGGCACTTCGCCGGTATAAAATATAATTACCATGCTTTTTTGCTCCTGCCCTTTATACACTGTCAGGTTTTTCTTTCCTGTAACAGGTCTTAATTTTTTATCTGCATAATTAAACTTCTTATCGCCGGCAGGTAAACTTGCTATATATATTTCAATCAGTGGTATAATATCTTCCTGCTTAAAGCTGCCTGTAAAAACAAAATGCATTCCGCTTACATCACCCAATCTCTCTTTGTATATTTCAATTGCTCTGTCAAGGTTTATACTGTCAAAATACGATGGTTTAGGAACGTTGATAGGAGCAAGCGGGCTATTATTATACAGCGTTTTTACAGTGGTATCAAAAAACACGGCCTCGGGGTTTGCACTAAGCATTGCCAACTGCGCTTTGTTTTTCTGCACAAATGATTTAAATAAAGATGTATCCTTTCTTGGGCTTGTTAATTTCAGGTATGCAAGCTGAAACATAGTTTCAAGATCTTTTACCGTAGAGCTACCATTAATACCTTCTGTAGTTGAACTGATAAATGGCGATGCAGATATCGATCTGCCGGCTAAAACTTTCTGCAGGTCAACCGGCGAAAAATTACCATAGCCCATTGAGCCTATCACGTTGTTTACATATGTGGCATTATACCTGTCGGCAAGTCCATAATTACTGGTACCGCCATACCTTGAAGCGCCCATTAAAATTTCATTATCCTTAAAATCAGTTTGTTTAAGTGTAACTGTTATACCATTTGACAGTGTAAGTTCAGTAGTGCCTAATGCTGCATTGGTTTTGGTAGCTGTTACTTTACCCGCGGTTGGTTTTTTCGCAAGCAGATCAGCAGCTATTGTTTTTTCTTCATAAGGCTTTACATCTGCTTTTTCAGCCGCAGCAATAGTATTAAGCAAATCAGCAGGAGCGGGCAATTTTACATTAGCTTCTTCCGGTCCGGAGATATAGGCAAAAATATTTTGCTGATTTTTTATCCTGTCTGCCACTTTATTTACATCTGCCAAAGTAATAGCAGGCACAATTTGCTTTACCAGTTCATACTCTGATGCAATGCCGGGTATGGGAGACTGCTCCAAAAAATGATTAATGTATTCTTCAACAAATGAAGCGGATTCTGTTTTATTCCTGTCATTATAGGCACGTTCATAGGCGGCTAAAATATTTTTCTTTGCTCTCTCCAGTTCCGGCTCTGTAAAACCAAATCTTTTTACTTTTTCAATCTCTTCCATCGTTGCTTTAACAGCACCGACGGGCGCTTTATCACCTGAGCCAGTATATACTTCAAAATTCTCGTATCCTCTTGTGTAACCGCCAAACTGCGTGCCCGCATAAACAAAAGGCGGATTTTCCTGTTGCGTCAGCTCCTGTAATCTTTTGTTGAGCATGCCCGTAAATAATGATTTTGCAAGATATTGCGCATATTCTCCTACAGTAACAGGAGCGGCAATTTTATAAGCAGGATATTCTATTACCGCATCGTAGGTGGTAGCTTCTTTATCTGTTACAACCATAGCGTCGCTTGAGGTGTAAGCAGGAACATCAGCATATTTTCTCTCGGGTGCGTTAACAGGATTTGATAAACCGCTAAAATGTTTTTTTATCATTGTCTCGGCCTGCTGCTTTGTAATATCACCAACTACAATTACAGCCATTAAATCCGGGCGATACCAGTCTCTGTAATATTTTCTAATGGCATCATGCTTAAAAGTTTTAATAATACTGTCTTTCCCGATCGGCAGCCTGTCGCCATATAAAGAGCCTTTCATTTGTCTTGGATAAACCTGTTTAAATATCCTGTCTTCAGCGCCCTTTCCAAGCCTGCTTTCTTCTAAAATAATGGCGCGCTCATTATCAATATCATCACTGAGGTACGTAACATTATGCGCCCAGTCTTCAAGAACTCTGAATCCTTTTTCTATATTCTCCTTTTTATCTGTAGGCACAGGAAGGATATATATAGTACGATCAAAACCGGTATTGGCATTAAGATCACTGCCGAAGCCTACGCCAATATCCTGCAGAAATGAAATGATGTCATTTTTTTTAAAATTTTTTGTGCCATTAAAAGCCATGTGCTCAGCCATATGCGCAAGCCCGCTCTGATCATCTGTTTCGTTAATAGAGCCGGCATTAACTACTAACCTGAGCTCAACCTTTTGTTCAGGTTTTTTATTCGATTTAATATAGTATGTTAATCCATTTGGTAATTTGCCAATAGTAATGCTTGTATCCAGTGGTAATTTTTCGTTTAGATTTAGCTGTGCCTGCGCAAGCGTAACACATGCAATGAGCATTAGCAAAAGCACATATTTTTTTCCTGAAATATTTTTGACCATAGGTTTTATTTTGCACAAATGTATATAAATATGCCTGCGATCTTACACCGCTTATATATTTCACAACAATAACAACACTTTTACAAACAAGCAACTTTAAAATGTAAAAGATTTTGCCATATAAAAAAGGCTGTCTTTAAAAGACAGCCCATGTATAAAATAATTTTATCCTATCGTTTACTTAGATTTTGCAATAGCATTCTGGCTTATAATATTGTTCATGATATTTACGGTTTCATTCAGGTAAATATCAGTCTTAAGTCCTTTAAGCCATGATTTCTGACGTTCCAGTTTGGCAGTATCAGAAGCAACCTTTGTAACATCCTGTTCTATTAGTTCTACAGGGTTTTCTTTATCTGTTTTCATGAGAGACTCAATTTGCCTGGCAATGGTCTTGATCTCTTTCTGCTCTTCCTGGTATTTTTTCAGGTTAAGGGTATATACACCATCATTCAATTTTGACAACAGCTCAGTGTTCTTTTTTATTTCATTGAATACACTATTGTTGTTTATTCTTTCTTCTTCAACTTTACTGATAGATTGTACAGATGAGCTTGTGCTCCAGGGTGTATATTTGGCTTTTGTGATCTCATCCCATTTTAATGCATCAGGGTTATCTTTTTCGCGCAGCTTAAAGTATTCATACTGGTCTGGAATTACAATATCAGGCGTTACTCCTTTTAATTGTGTAGACCCGCCATTGATCCTGTAGAACTTCTGCAAAGTAAGTTTCACTGTTCCAAGGTTTGCATCATCTCCTGTTCCGGGCAATAAGCTTCTGCCTCCATCCAAACCTATATTTCTCTGCACAGTCCCTTTTCCGTAAGTAGATGTGCTGCCTATTATTATCCCCCTATGATAATCCTGGATGGCAGCCGCGAAAATCTCTGAAGCGGAAGCGCTGAATTCATTTACCATCACGGCCAAAGGCCCATCATATAATACACCTTTATCTTTATCTTTTAAAACAGACGGATTACCATCCCTGTCTTTTACCTGAACAATAGGGCCTTCATCAATAAACAATCCTACCATTTGCACTACATCAAACAATGAACCGCCGCCATTGTTACGCAGATCCATAATAATACCGTCAATATTTTCTGATTTCAGCTTTTTAATTTCATTGGCTACATCCTCTGCACATCTTGCGCCATTTGGTTGTTCCCAGTCTGCATAAAATTCGGGGAGGTATATGTAACCGATCTTACGACTTCCTTCATTAACAATAGCACTCCGGGCAAATGTTTCTTCAAGTTTTATTTCATCCCTTACAAGCGCAACCACCTTTGTGCTCCCATCAGATTTTTTGAGGGTAAGCTTTACTACAGTACCTTTTTTGCCACGTATTATTTTTACTGCATCCTCGGTATCGTAACCCGTCATATCCTGCGGCTCTTCTTCCGCCTGTCCCACTTTGCTGATAATATCTCCAACCTGAACTTCTCCTGATTTCCATGCGGGGCTGCCGGTAACCAATGTCATGATCTTAATATTTCCGTCTTCCTGACGAAGGGAAGCGCCTATACCATAAAACCTGCCGCTCATTTGTTCATCAAAAGATCTTTTTTCAAGCGGGGGGAAAAATGTGGTATGCGGATCCATGCACGAAGTAATCGTATTGGCCAAATAGTTAAACCTGTCTTCTTCCGTAAACCTGGTCTTTAAACGTTCCGCTATCCTGTCTGTAGCCTGAAGTACTTTTTCTCTCGCTTCTTTTTCCATATCGGCATCTGTGTGTACTTTTTCTTTGGATCCTTTATTTTTTTCATTAGCAGCAATAAGATCAGCATAACGAACCAGCGCCTGGTATTTTAACCTCTTACGCCATATCTCCTTACGTTCCTTTTCATTAGCGGGGAAATTTGATTTGTCTTTATCATCTACCAGTGTTTCATTAGTAGTAAAATCAAATGGCTTTGCAAGAATCTCTTTGTAAGAAGAAAGATATTCCTGCAGGCGTTTATTGTATACTTCCTCTATTGCGTAAAATGACTGCAAAGGCGCGCCGTGAATTTCATCGTCAATTTTATCTTCATATTTTTTTAGCTGATCAAGATCAGACTGAAGAAATAATTGCTTTTCAGGATCAATTGATTCGAGGTATTTTTTAAATACCTCTTTTGAAAAGGCATCATCAATTTTTTTAGGGCTGTAATGGCCCTGTTCAAGCATCATTCCAACCTGTCTGAGTATCTTTTCATATTTCGTAGGCGGATTACCAAGTCCATTTGTTTGAAACGCTACGAAGACGCCTGCTATAATAATAACCAGCAGGAAAGGCAAAGTTTTTTTATTAAACATAAGCTTCAACACTTTTTGCATACTCAAAAATAACGGAAATAATACTGTATTGTTGCCGGAAATGCAAATCCGTTAGCTAAGGATTTGTAAATATTCACGAACGGCAATATCATGAATACTAATTTCCTGTAACAATATATGAACGGAGAAGGAAATAAAAAAGCGGTAAAAATTACCGCTTTAAGCCGGGTGGCTAACCGGGTTCGAACCGGCGACCCTCAGAACCACAATCTGATGCTCTAACCAACTGAGCTATAGCCACCATTATGAGGCTGCAAAAATAGATGAAAAACTGATTGAGGCAAAATTTAGGTAAAGCTTCTTTAATTATCCTTGCATATTCCTTCATTAATAACACATTAAGCGAAGCAAAAGGGCGCATTCCAGATTTTCGCCGGTTGATTCTCTCCGCCCGCTTCCGACGCGAAAATTTGAAATGCACCCAGGCTAAAACGCTACTTTCCTGAATAAAATTAATGTTGTATAAAAGCCTGAATACCTTTAACGTTCATTAACTTAAATAGCTTTGAAACCTCCATTTGTATTTGCAATTTTGCCTGATGAAAAAATATTTACTACTTTCTTTTTTTGTGCTGAGTGCTTTTGCCGTATTATCTCAAAACAGGCCAATGGGAGGAAGACAGGGAGGCGGAGGGATGAATGCAGGGAGATTTTATGGCAAAATTGTGGATGTAGCAAATAATAAAGGTATTGATGCAGCATCAGTTCAGTTAATGCAATCAAGGCGGGATTCTGCTACCGGCAAACAAAAAGATGTGTCTGTAGCAGGCCAGTTAACTACTTCAAAAGGAAATTTTAGTCTTGAAAATTTACCCGTTCGGGGAACATTCAGGCTTTTAATTACTGCTATTGGTTATACACCTATTGATACAACTGTTGGATTTAATCTTCAGGGAGCAGCTAACCCTATGGATGCGCTTGATAAAGACCTGGGCAATATTAAAATGACTGCTGATGTACAGCAGTTAAGCGAAGTAAAAGTTGTTGCTTCCAAACCTATGTTCCAGATGGGAGTAGACAGAAAAATATTTAATGTAGATAAGAATATTGTAACTACCGGGCAAACAGCCACAGAAATAATGAAAAACGTTCCTGGTGTGAATGTTGATATTGACGGGAACGTAACGTTGAGAAACGCTTCTCCAACCATTTTTGTGGACGGCAGACCAACTACCATGACGCTTGATCAGCTTCCGGCTGACGCTATTGAAAGCGTGGAGATCATAACTAACCCTTCTGCTAAGTTTGATGCTTCCGGCGGCACCGCGGGTATTCTTAATGTAATCCTGAAAAAGAACCGCAAAGCCGGCTATAACGGTAATATAAGGGCCGGCATAGATTCCCGTGCAAGGGTAAATCTTGGCGGAGATATCAATATTAAACAGGGTAAAGTGAATTTTTTTGCCGGGCTTAATTTTAATCAACGTAAAAGCATAAGCGAAGGCAATACCTATCGTGAAAATATATATGCCGATAAATCGGAAAATACTATTCTTAATCAGTCGAGCAACAGTACTAATAAAGGCCAGTTCATATTTGGCCGGGTTGGGTTTGATTATTTTATGGATAACCGCAACACGCTGACAGTATCCTTTACTTCGCCTCATGGACAATTTAATACAGCGCAGAGCGATAATATTCATATAGACACACTTTCCACGCCCGTTAAAACACAAAATGCCATCAGGCAAACCGACACGAAAAGAAAATTTGACAGCTACGAACCTGCTATAGGGTTTAAACATCTGTTTCCAAAATCAGGAAGGGAACTGACGGCGGATATTAATTTTAATGCAAATAAAAATTCTAATACAGGTAGCTATACAACTACTTATTACGACGATAATGGCGCTAAGCTGCCTAATCCCGGATTGCAATTGCTGAATGGTTCCGGCACCAGCAAAAACTGGACGGTGCAAACAGATTTTGTAACGCCTGTTTCAAAAGGCAAACTGGAAACAGGTATACGTGCCGCTATCAGAAATACAAAAACGATTTCTGAAAACCTGTCTTATGATTATAATATCGGGCAATACATTGTAATTCCATCTGCCAGCACAAATTATAAATATAACGACCAGGTATATGCGGCATATTCAACCTATTCCAATAAAATGGGCGAATCGTTTACTTACCAGTTGGGCTTGCGTGTGGAAAGCTCAAATTACAAAGGAACATTAATAAGTACGGGAGAACAGTTTTCAAACAAATACCCATTGCAGTTTTTTCCAAGCGTGTTTCTTACAAAAAGCTTTAACCCCGGACAGGATTTGCAGCTTAATTATTCCCGCAGAATTAACCGTCCTAATTTTTGGCAGCTGATCCCTTTTTACGATGTGTCTGACCTGCTGAATATAAGTGTAGGTAACCCGGGATTAAGACCAGAATTCACCAATTCATTTGAGCTTAACTATACCCAATCATTAGGCGCAGGTCATAGCCTGCTTACCTCTGTTTACTTTAAACACACCAACAATCTTATTACTCAGTATCAAAGCCGCCAGTATAATGTGCCGTTGCCCGATGGAAAGATTGATTCAGCAATGGTAATCTCATATATAAATGCAAACTCCAGCCGGTCTTACGGTCTTGAGCTTACTTCTAAAAACCCGCTTGCAAAATGGGCTGATGTTACTACCAATCTAAATTTTTATAATGCAAGGATTGACAATAGCGGTTTAGATTCAGCATTAGGTGTAAATGACAGGTGGGCGTTTTTTGGGAAGATGAATTTCAACTTTAAGTTGCCATCTAACTTTACTATTCAGCTTTCCGGCGATTATCAATCAAAAACGCTGGTGCCGCAGGGCGGCGGTGGCGGAAGACGTGGCGGTGGCGGAGGTGGTTTCTTTGGCGGAGCCAGTGGCGCTTCACAAGGATATATCAACCCTAATTATGGTATAGACCTGGCCGTTCGTAAGGAATTTATGAAAGATAAAAGAGCGGCGATCACCCTCAGTGTAAATGATCTTTTCAAAACCCGTAAATATTCTGCCCATTCCGAAAACAGTTATTTTATTCAGGATATGTGGAGAAGAAGAGACTGGCGGATTGTACGTGTAAACTTTTCCTATCGCTTCGGTAAGTTTGATGTATCACTATTCAAAAGAAAAAACAACAGGAGTATCGGAGAAGGTAATGATGATATGAACCAATAGCATTGTTCAACGCTTAAACAAAAAATATCAAAAAGCCATTGACAAAATTTCAATGGCTTTTGCTTTTATGCCGGGCAAAGAAGTTATAACCCGAAAATAAAACAAGAGTTACAGAAGTAACCCTTGTTTTGCACTCAGCTCCTGCTGAAATGCGGATGTTTTCTCATGTAAAACACAATTAATATTCCTTAGTTAGCAAATTTTACCGATGTCATAGTAAGAGAGCCTGCCACTGCTTTATCATTAAAAAACGACACACTGTCTTTACTGCCTTTTAAACCCAGTGTATACAGCAATGGCAGGTAATGCTCTGGTGTAGGTATAGCAAACTTTGCTGCTGTTCCTAAAGTTTCATATTTAATAAGTTGCTGATGATCTCCGGCAGCAATGAGGTTTTTGAATGTATCATTCATCTGTAATGCCCAGTCGTATCCAAAACCGGGAACATCCATTTTATCCCAGGCAATCATACGCAGGTTATGCACCATATTACCACTGCCAATAATTAAAACGCCTTTCTTGCGCAGTGCATATAATTCTTTGGCAAGTTCATAATGGTATTGGGGCGCTTTCGTATAGTCAATACTTAATTGCAGCACCGGTATATTGGCGTCGGGGTACATGTGCCTGATCACAGTCCATGCGCCGTGGTCTAACCCCCAGTCGTGATTCAGTTCTACATGTGCAGATTGGAGCAACTCAGCAGTTTCTTTTGCCAGTAAAGGGTTACCTGGCGCGTTATACTGCACATCAAAAAGTGTCTGTGGAAATCCTCCAAAATCATGTATGGTTACAGGGAAATCCATCGCGGTAATTTTTGTGCCGTTGGTAAACCAATGGGCCGACACTACAAGCACTGCCGAAGGCGTTGGAATATCTTTTGCCATCGTTTTCCATCTTGCTGAAAATTCGTTATCCTCAATACCATTCATAGGAGAGCCATGCCCGATAAATAATACGGGCATCAACTGCTCCTGTTCTTTAAGCCCGGATGTAAACCGGTTAAAAGCTGATAGTGTTGTCATACCTGCTACTCCTGCAATAATTGTTTTTATAAAATGTTTCCGGCGCATTGTAAAATCCGCTGATCGCTGTTTTAATATGCAATAGTGAACCTTTCTTTAATATGCCTTGGATGTTCAAGTTCATCTGCTATAGCAACGGCTGTGTCTTCTACAGAAATAATGCTTTTACCATTTTCATCAAATACCGGCTCATCTTTACCTGTTCTGTAATGCCCCTTTCTTACACCGGATGTTCCCTGGTGCATTTCAATTGCGGGGCTTAAAAATGTCCAGTCCAAAGCTTGTTCATTCTTTATATAGGTAAGATAATCCCTTGCTGCCAGCGCTCCGGGTTTCCATTCTGCCGGGAACTGGGGCGTATCAATCAATTGTACTCCCGGAGCTATAAATAAGCTTCCCGCACCACCTACTACAATAATTCTTTTTACACCTGATGCTTTTACGGCCTCCTGTATTGCTTTTGCGCCTTTCAGAAAAGCGCTATACAAATCGGGATTTGTCCAGCCGGCATTATATGTGCTGATCACAGCATCGTGCCCTTTCAATATCTCTGCCAGTTGTTTTACATCCAGCACATCTGCTTTTACCGCAGTTACACCTGCTGCCTTACCTACTTTTTCGGGATTACGTGCAATAGCTGTTACAGTATATCCTCTTTGCACCAGTTCATGCAATACCGCGGTACCTACAAATCCTGAAGCGCCTATCAATGCTACTTTCATATTTAATATTTTAGGTTAATATTTTTATTGTGCAAACTCTCCGTCTGCCTTAATGCGTACTTCATCACTAACCATAGGGGCAGGGAATTTGTCGCCTACATGAAAATCCGAGCGTTTAATGGAACCTGTCAGCTGGAAGCCTGCTGTTGGCTTTTTGCTCATTGGGTTTTCAATGGTGCCCCTGTATAATAAATCCATGGTTACTTCTTTGGTAATACCGTGAATGGTTAAATCTCCTGTTAATTTATAACTGTTTTTGCCGGCAGGCTTAATAGCAGTGCTTTTAAAGGTAATGGCCGGGTATTGTGCCACATCAAAAAAATCAGGGCTTTTAAGGTGGTCATTCCGCTGCTGCACGCGCGTATCTATAGAAGCGGTTTTAGCGGTCAGTTCAAATACAGCATCGCTGAAATCAGGCCTGGCTGATTGTACGGTTACCTCAAAATCATTAAAAGTGCCGGATACATCTGAAACACCAAGATGCGTAACGGTAAATACCAGTTGTGAATGCGGAGGGTCATTTTTCCATATTCCGCTTAAAGTTGTAAAAGCTGTTAACGCAAGAAAAGCCGTTGCAATAAGAACAATTTTTTTCATGATTTGTGTTTTAATAAATGTTTGAATGAATAATTATTGAATATTAATTGTGCAAAATTTTCCAACCTGCATGCCAATTGTAATTGTATTTTAAACCAAGCTGAATAAGCAATAACTGCATATTTTCAAGTGTTCTGCTTACGGAAAGCTCCCCGGCTATAACCGGGTTAAAACCTATTGTGTTTACCAGTGCAGCAACGGTTTCCAGGGCTTCTTCATCATTGCCTGCAATAAAAGCGTCTGCTTTTTTACCATCAATAACGGGCGAAGAAAAATCAGCGGCGAACGTTGTATTAAAAGCTTTTACCACTTTTGCATCAGGGAGTAATTGCTGAAGTTCTTCGGCCGCACTGGTATCAGGCGCTGTAACCAAACCGTTAAATGTATTGTTTAAAGGATTTGCAATGCTTATAACAATTTTCTGGTTAGCAACTTCCTTTATTTTTTCTGCAATATTTTTTTCAGCATTATACGGAACGGCAATAATAATAATATCAGCCTCCCAGGAGGCGTGCATTGAACATGGCATAGCCTCCACATCTGCGGAAGGATTTACTGCATGAATTTCTTTAATGATATGCTGTACTTTATCGGTGTTTTCGGTATATAACAGTAACCGGTAATTACCCTTTGACAGGCCTTTGGCAATAGCTGAACCCATATTGCCTGATGCGCCAATTATTGCTATGGTTTGCTTTGTCTTCATTTTCTCTCTTTTTTTAACAAGGCAAAATTAGTATGCCACAATGCGTTCATCCATTGTTTACAAACAAGAAAAACTATTGATTTTGGTCAAGATATTAGAGGATACTATTTATTAGCAGCTATCCTTTTGCGTACCCGGCTTAATGTTTCAGGAGTAAGGCCAATATAAGAAGCGATCATATGCTGCGGCACGCGCCGGGCTATTTCAGGATATTGTTTTATAAAAGTTTCATAGCGTTCTTCCAGGGTAAAACTCATTAATGAATTGATCCTTTTTTGCAGGGCTATATAAGCGCCGGTAATCAATATCCTCGAAAATTTTTCATATTTGGCACATTTTGCCAGCAGCTCATCATATGCCGATTTATTGATCATTACCAGTTCTGTATCTTCTACCGCTTCTATATTATAGGTAGCCGGCTCTCCTGTAAGAAAGCTGTACAGGTCAGAAATGAACCAGCCTTCCACGGCAAACTGCATAATATGTTCTCCCCCATTTTCGTCTACAGTGTACGATCTTAATAAACCCCTTTCTACAAAAGCAATGGTTTTGCATACGTCTCCCTCCTGCAGCAAGTATTGCTTTTTCCGGATCTTTTTTACCGCCAGGCGGCTTTTAATAAGTGATTGCTCCGCTTCTGTAAGCGGAACTTTTTTATTAAAATGCTCAAAATACACTTCGTACATAGGTGTTGTTTGAGTTGGTGACTTTGTAAAGATGAGCGCAAAAAATGAATTACAGAAACCGTGGGGCTCAGTGCATTTCTTTTCCGTGTTCCATACGAACAAATGTAAACAGATCAAATTTTTCTTCAGCTATTGTTCCATCCTGCTTTTTTGTTATCCGAAGCATACGCTGCGATTTTCCTTCATCAACAGGAATCACCATTATACCACCCGGTTTAAGTTGTTCAACTAATTTAGGCGGTATTGTTTTGGCAGCAGCGGTGATAATAATTTTATCAAACGGGGCAAAGGTTGGCAAACCTTCAAAACCATCACCATAAAAAAATTTAATGGATGGAAACTTCTTTGCGTACTCAAAATTTTTATTGAGATCGAAAATGATTTTCTGTCTTTCAATGGTATATACCTGAGCGCCTAACTGTGCCAGCACGCATGCCTGGTAAGTACTCCCCGTACCTATTTCGAGTATCTTATCAAATGGTCTTACCTCCAGCAATTGAGTTTGGTAAGCAACAGTATATGGCTGAGAAATAGTTTGTTCTTTTGCAATGGGAAATGCACGGTCTTCATAAGCGATCCGGTCTAAAGCAAGATCCATAAAAAAATGTCGGGGCGTATTATTCATTGCCTGCAAAACCTTTTCATCTGTAATTCCTTTTGTGCGCAGTGAATCTATTAATTGTTTGCGTAATCCCTTGTGTCGGTATTCATCTACATATTTTCGCATAAGCGCTGCAAGATAAAAAATTATATGCTGCCAATAACTTAAAGGAAATTGTTACATTCAAAAAAATAAAAGCAAATAATATGAGAAAAAAAACATGCATGCTGTGCCTTTTCTCTTTTTATATAATTATTGCAAATGCCCAGAAAATAACTTTGCTTACCTCAAGGCAATCCATCTCAATAAGAGGACTGAGTGTAGCAGATGATAAAATAATATGGGCAAGCGGCAGTAACGGAATGGTGGCACGATCAATTGATAGCGGCAAAACATGGCAATGGATGCAGGTGCCGGAATTTGAAAAGACCGATTTCAGGGATATTGAAGCCTTTGATGCAGAAACCGCTATAATAATGGCTATAGCAGCGCCTGCATATATACTTAAAACGCATGACGGTGGCAATAACTGGCAAAAAGTTTTTATTGATGATCGTAAGGATATGTTTCTTGATGCAATGGAATTCTGGAATGAAAAAAGCGGTATTGTTATTGGCGACCCTGTGAACGGAAAAATATTTGTAGCGAGAACATTTGATGGCGGTGACAGCTGGCAGGCTTTACCGGAAAATAATCTCCCGGTTGGTGAAACCGGCGAGGCTATGTTTGCATCAAGCGGAACAAATATCCGTACTATCTCTTTATCTGAAGCGGCTTTTGTAACCGGTGGCACTAAGGCGAGACTTTTTTTACGTGACCATAAAATTGATTTGCCACTTATGCAGGGAAAAGAAACTACAGGGGCAAATTCGCTGGCAGTATATAATAACAAAAAAAGAAAACCTGCAAAACATATGATTACAGTTGGGGGTGATTTCAGGGCTGATACTCTTGCAGTACAGAACTGCGCTGTTACAGATGACGGAGGGTTAACCTGGAAAAATCCTCAAACGCCCCCGCATGGATACAGAAGTTGTGTGGAATATATTTCAGACAAACAATTAATTACCTGTGGCACTTCCGGCGTTGATATTTCAGGCGATGGGGGAATGAACTGGCAGCTGATCAGCAGGGAAAGCTTTCACGTTTGCCGCAAAGCCAAAAAAGGTAAAACTGTTTTTTTAGCAGGTAAGGATGGCAGGATTGCAAAATTGGTTTTGTAGCATTGTATTATATGGTTTGTAGTTCGAGGTTTATAGTATTGCTGTCGCCTGTTCTGCGATTTGGATTGCACCCTAATATTCCTTCACCTTTTACCTTCCGCTTTTTCTCCGTATTTTTGCCGGCTGAAAATGTAGCATTATGAGCCGTAAAGGAAAAGTATTGGTGGCAATGAGTGGCGGTATAGACAGTACTGTAGCGGCACTTATGCTGAATGATGAAGGATATGAAGTAGTGGGCATCACCATGAAAACATGGGATTATGCCAGCGCCGGCAGCAGTAAAAAAGAAACCGGCTGCTGTAATGTTGACAGCTTTAATGATGCCCGCATGGCCGCTGTTGAACATGGATTTCCTCACTTTATTTTAGATATACGCAGCGAATTTGGCGATGCGGTAATTGAAAATTTTGTTGAAGAATATCTTGCGGGGCGTACCCCTAACCCCTGCGTAATGTGCAATACGCATATTAAATGGCGGGCGCTTTTAAAACGCGCTGATGCGCTGGGTTGCGATTTTATTGCCACCGGGCATTATGGTAATATTCACCAGCACACCAATGGCAGGTTCTACATAAGCAAAGGGCTGGATGAATTAAAAGACCAGAGCTATGTGCTGTGGGGACTGCAGCAGGACTTGCTGAGCCGCACATTATTCCCGCTTGGTAAATACCGCAAAACAGAGATCCGGCAGATGGCGCTGGATTACGGGTATCCTGAGCTGGCAAAAAAGAGCGAAAGCTACGAGATATGTTTTGTTCCTGACAATGATTATCGTGGTTTTTTAAAACGCAGGGTTGATGGATTGGAAGAACGCGTAACCGGCGGGAATTTTGTTGATACTTCCGGCAAAATAATCGGGCAGCATAAAGGCTATCCTTTTTATACTATCGGTCAGCGTAAGGGTCTGGATATTGCGCTGGGCAAACCCGCTTATGTTACGCAGATCATCCCTGAAACAAATACTGTTGTATTGGGTGAAGAAGAAGACCTGAACCGGCAGGAAATGATCGTAAGCAAACTGAACTGGCTTAAATATGATGGAATAGGTAATGGGATGGAGGCTGTTACCAGGATACGGTATAAGGATAAAGGCGCTTTTTCAAATTTACACAACCATGCCAACGGAATTGCCGTACATTTTTATGAGCAGGTTAAGGGCATTGCACCCGGGCAAAGCGCTGTATTTTACGAAGGCGACGATGTAATAGGCGGTGGTGTGATTATGCGGCAGTAATGGTAAGCTTGTAATGTTATAACTACCTGTAAAACAAAGCCTTTTTGGGCAATAATATTCAGTAAAAAGCGTTAGCTATGAACTGTCTGGCCGGTTTAAGCCCTGTAAGGTTTACCCGGGCGGGATTGCAGCGCTGCAAACCTTGCAGGTTTAACCACTGCTGACAACTCATAGACCACAGACATTTAATACTTATGACTTCTACCAGGAAATATATTCTTCCTTTTGCTGCTTTGCTTCTTATAAGCACATTGCCTTTTTGCAAAAAGCAAACAGACAGCTATACACCGGTTTCTTCTTCCGCTTATTATCCTGCCGCAGTTGGAAAATATATACAATACAGGCTTGATTCTGTGGTGTTCACCAATTTCGACCGCGACAGGGAGGTGCATAGTTACCAGGTAAAAGATTCTATTGACGCGGCTATAACTGATAACCTTGGCCGCCCGGGTTTTCGAATACGCCGGATGATAAGGGACCTGGATGGTGATACCCCCTGGCAGGATAACGCCACATTTATGGTTACCGTTTTGCCAAACGCAGTAGAATATGTTGAAAATAATCTCCGGTTCATAAAACTTGTTACACCTGTAAAAAATGATTATTACTGGGAAGGCAACAGTTATATTTTTACTGGCACAACCGAAAACAGCAGCAGCACTTCGGAATCTCCCTATGACTTTTATTTTAAATGGAACTATACTTACCAAAATGCGGAACAGCCTTATGCTGTAAATGGAACAACAATTGAAAATACCGTTACTGTTTTGCAGCAGGATCAGTCAACCGGCAACCCGGTTGCATACCCGGCAAGCTATGCAGACAGTACCTATAGTGTAGAAGTGTATGGCAAGGATATAGGGCTTATATACAAAGATTTTATACACTGGGTATACGTGGTTGACCTTACGCTAATGAACTGCAGAATGATTATTCCCGGCGAACCCATAAATACCCCCTGCCCGGTTGGATTAGACTGCGACTCTCTGGCAGCAACCAAAAACGGGTACGCGATATGTGATACCATCACACCTTATTCCTACAACGGGTATGGTATTAAACTTACCATGATGGAACATAATTAAATCCTATGAATAAAATAATCATAATACTTATCCTTTCACTGTTGTTCCTTTCGCCCGGCGCACAGGCTCAGTTTTCAAAATATATTATTGTATTAAAAGATAAAAACAACAACCCTTACTCACTTAATAATCCGTCAGCCTTTTTATCTGGCAAAGCAATTGCCAGAAGAGAAAAACAAGATATCAGCATAGACAGTACAGACCTTCCCGTTAACCCCGCTTACCTCGACAGTATCCGTAATACAGGTGCTGTAACTATCCTGAATGTATCAAAATGGCTGAACCAGGTGCTGATACAAACCACGGATAATAATGCGCTGAACAAAATCAGCCAGTTTTCTTTTGTAAAAAACACTGCAGGAATTGCACCCAGGAAAAGCGGAAGTAAGTATGAAGAAAAGAACAACCTGCAGGAAACATCTCCTGCAAAAAAAATAAATAAGATACAGGGTGGCGATAATTACTACAATTACGGTAACGCTTATGCGCAGATCAATATACACGAAGGCGAATTTCTTCATAACAATAATTTCAGGGGAGAAGGAATGACAATTGCCGTGCTTGACGCAGGATTTTACCACTACGATACCAATCCGCTTTTTGACAGCGTGCGCATCAATAACCAGGTACTGGGCACATGGGATTTTGTGGCAAATAAAACCAGTGTAATTGAGGAAAACGCACATGGTATGCTCTGCTTTTCAACCATAGCAGCCAACAAGCCCGGCGTAATGGTTGGCACAGCGCCTAAAGCAAAATTTTATTTATTCAGAACGGAAGATGCAGGCACCGAATACCCTGTTGAAGAACAGAACTGGGTTGCGGCCGCAGAAATGGCCGATAGTCTTGGCGTTGACCTGATAACAACATCATTAGGCTATACCACATTTGATAATCCTGCGCTTGATTATACCTATGCAGATATGAATGGTAAAACAACCATCTGTGCAAAGGGCGCGGAATATGCTTTTAAAAAAGGAATGTTCGTCAGTGCAAGCGCAGGCAACTCCGGTAACAGCTCATGGCATTATATAGCCACACCTGCTGATGGGGAAAACGTATTGGCTGTTGGCTCTGTAAATGTTTCAGGCAATGCATCTGATTTTTCCAGTTACGGGCCATCGTCAGACGGCAGAGTAAAACCTGATGTTGTGTCTGTTGGCTCTAATACTGTAGTAGCAGGCTTAGACGGCAACCCTACCAATGCATATAGCGGCACTTCATTATCCAACCCTAATTTTGCGGGATTGGTAACCTGCCTGTGGCAGGCATTTCCCGAACGTACCAATCTGGAGATTTTAGATGCTGTAAGAAAAAGCGCTAATCAATATAATACCCCCGACGATAAAAAAGGATATGGTATACCCAATATGCGTATTGCGTATAACTTTTTACAAAGTATACGGAATGAAGAGATCAACAAACAAATATTAGGCAGGGAATGGATCAAAGCATACCCTGTTCCATTTACTTCCGCATTTAATATCATAGCAAACCCTCCGCAAACATCAAGAGCAACATTGGTTTTATACGATGCCGGCGGAAAAAGAGTGTTGGTGAAATATGTTGATGTGCAATCAGGTGTTTATCAGCAAATATCATTTAATGCCCTTGCTTCATTAGCACCGGGAGTATATTGGTTGACGTATAATGATGGAAAGAACCAGAAACTGATCAGGCTGGTGAAACAGTAATTTTAACAGGCGAAATATTGTTTTCATTTTATTTGCCTGATCCTTATAACATTTTTAATTGAAACAGGCACGTCTACACCCATTGATTGTATTGTTCCTTCAATTTTGGTGGAGATATCATTTTTAATGATCATGCCTGTTTTAATATTTAATTCCATAGTTCCCTTCTGCGTTCCTTTTATATCGCCTTTAATATTTGCCAGTTCATTTCCCGGCGCAGCATCAATGCTTATTATATCGCCGGCAGATTGAATTATGGCAATGTTATTTTCAATTTTTTTTAAAGTAAATACTGATTGGATTTTTACAGGAATTTCGCCACTCTGCTTTGATGTTGCAGACCACGAATCCCCGGGCTTTACCGTTGAATCAGGAAGCGTGTTAAAAAGTTTATCAATGCCTCCCTGAAAAATATTCCCTCCAATTAATTTCTCCCACTGGCTGCGCGCCGCGTTTTTTCCATATATATCATTGGCTGCAAATCCGGCAGTCATTTTATCTCCCAGCTCTTTATACCCTTTTATATTTTTCACTTCTCCGTTCAAACCAACTATAGCAGTTATATCCGCCTGCTTTAAAATAGCCAGCATTTTATCTACAGGATTTGTTGATAGTGCTGCATTGTCTGCATCAGCATAGGTTTCAGTATTGCCTTTTTTCGTGTGGATAGTTATCTTATCATAACGAATACTGAATATTAAATTATCTGTGCTGTCTTTATTTACAGTGTAGCTTGTTTCTGCTGCAGCATTATTGGTGCTGTTTGTTTCATTACCATTTACTTCCATGGTAATTTCCGAATCGTTATAAAGCATATAACGATAAGTTGATTTATCCTGAGGATTTAACCTGAACCGGTAAGCGTCACCCCCGGCCTGTTCTCCGGATTGCGCTGCAGGTATATTTCCTGAAGGAGCATTACTGTCAGATGATGGTGTTGAATTACAGGATAACAAAAAAACAATTAAGCCGATTGTGATGATCCTTTTCATAAAAGTGCTGCAATTTTGCGGCATTGAAGATAGTTATTTGCTAACAACTCTGTGTCATCTGCCAATACTGAAGCTATACAAAAACCTGAAACCGACAGCCTTGAAGCATATGCTCCCTGCCAGCTATATCCCCCGCTCATATTTTAATCCGAAAACAATACTGTTTCCTCTATCGTCAACCTCAAGGCTATAGTCCCCAACCAGGTGCGGGGCTTCTCGCTTGTGCCATTCAAGCTACTCTTTCCGGGTAAATAAAATCAATCCAATATACTACCCCATGCACAATACCGGCAACGGCAGCAATGGAGAATATTCCTTCGTTATATGAGGATTATGCTTTCTACAGGCATGTGATTGGCTAATGAATTTCAAATCCAGCGAAACTTGTTCGCGAAGAAAATATTTTTTTTCAAAATCCGGACCGCCTACTCAACCCTAACATTTTTAATATTCTCGGATCCGATAATTTCACCATTATCATAATAAAAAGTTGTATCTAAAGCTCCAGCCTTCCATATTCGTTCTAATAAAATATCATCATTACAATAAGTTAAAAGATTACCGGATTTGCTATCCTTTAATCTTTTTGTCATTTCAGATTTTTTATAAAAAAGAACGGTAAAAACCTGTAGCTTTTTTGCTATTGTTTTCCGTAACAACGAATCAGTAGCAATAAATTTTTCTATTGACGAATTATTAATATTCCTTTTATAGCTTTCGTCAACAAAATAATAAAATGTGGTGAACTTAATTGAATCTGCTCTTGTTGAATCGCGATATAATGTAGTCTGCGAATCCAGAAAATCCATATGAATAATTTGGGGCATTTTCGAATTACAGGAATGTAGTAGCGTAGCTGCTATGGTATGCAAAATATAAAGCCGGTATTGTTTTGTTAAAAGAATTATATTCATATAATTTATCTGCCAAGGGGGTTACGCGGCTACATTATATTTTCAGCAGACGAAGGCACCCACCGATAATGAAATTCATTTTTTATATTCAGGATATCTTTCTAAAAACTCCTCATACTTTTTATCAAACCATTTGGTTCTCCGCAGAGCCTCAACTCCAAGCCATGTGTATTGGCTGGACTCTGCGAGGCATCCTCATCGTCTCTCTTTCTTTTAACTTACTTCTTTTATATGGCAGCAGTTTTAATTATGCTTTCCCCGCCTACCGCAGCGTCGCCTGCCTGCACACAGGCTATTCACGGGCAGACGCTGCGGAGAACCTCACTCTGCGTAGAAGAAAGTGCTCCAGCTTAAAGCTACCTGCGCCTGCACTAATCAGTTTGTTTTATCGCTCTTATATTTAACGGCACAAGCGGACGCGCCTGCTACTTGACTATTTGCAACACTCCCTATCTCATTAGTCCACGTGCTTGGACTATATTGGGTATCTTGCGCCTGCTACCTGAGTATTTACAACCTTGCGCCTGATTGGGGCGAATTATAGCGAAATAAGTAACGCTTAGGCAGCAGGTCAGCCAACACACTACGCCATCGCAGACCTGCGCCAGCTCTGGGTAATGACTTGGCACAGGAGATTATATTTCATACCAGTCCTCTGAACGTAAAGGATTATGATTTTTCCAAAACTCCGAATTAGGATTCATTTCTTTTATATGGCGATGTAATTCATCATAGTCGTATCGCAACTTTTTCTTACTAAAGTCATAGCTGTATATTTTTTTTTTGTAGGCAGTAATTGTAGTCGATATCATCGACTCAAAAGAATCATAATAACTAATTGGATGCTCAATATATAATTCAGGGACTGAATAAAGATAGATTTTTCCGTAATTCCTTCCATTCTTCTTATTAAACAACAACATTTGCTCCCCCTCACTGATAAAAGGAATAAGCATCGGTTCGAAGTGGAAATAATTAGAAATCGTTTCTTTTATAGCATCAATAGACATTGGTCCACCATATTCCATTATTTCACAATAAGAATCTTCTTCTTCACCATTTTTCCAACTGAAAAAATCCTTAAAGTTTGAATCGTTGATTCCTAATTCATTTATTAACTTTAGCTCTGTTTCTTTAGGAGAAAAGGGTGCTAAGAGCTTATTGTATTCTAAGGGGTTAAATTCTTTGAGAACACTATCGAATTCAGCAAGTAATTTTTTGAATGACATTAATTTAATATAATTTAAAATTATAAAACCGGCACTAAATTCCTAGGGGGAAATATAACTCTAGAACCTTCAGAAATTATCAGATACATTAACAAAGCTGCACCACTTAACCCGGTTGCATCTCTAACTTTGTCAATAAAAGACTGAGGTACCATTTGCGGATTCGGCTTTGGCCTTTTAGTAACGGGCAAAGGTACCCAAAACTCTTCCCCCCCACCCAGGCGCAAGCGTCTCGCTTGTGCCGCTCATGCTACTGCAAAACAGATAAAATAAAGATTATCATTATCGCCAAACTTATATTTACAAACTATTAACCGGCCTCTGAAATTAATTACAACTATCTGGTGTTAACGGCACAAGCGAGACGCCACAAGTGTTCGAAACCTATCAGGCAGAACTAAATAGATGCGGAGCATTGTCAGGATTTCCACCGCAAAGAATAACTACGGCTTTCATAATTTCTGTTTCGAGTTCCAGTTCAAATTTCAACTTTGCAATCTTGAAGCCTTTTATCCTGTTTATTTTTTTATAAGCAATAATGAGGATAGCCAGTATCATAGTCATGTAAATCATTACTTTGATGCCGTTAATATTTCTTGATACCAGGTGATTTACGTTTAGATGCTGCTTGATAAATTTGAAAAATACCTCTATTTCCCAGCGTTGCCTGTACCATGCTGCTATCATGTAGGCATCCTCATCTATAATATTGGTTACAAAGCAAATTGGCTCTCCACTTTTGTTTATAACAGCTTTGATTACCCGGTATATGTGCGCTGTTGCTTTATCTTTTTTATTTATGAGGTAACCTGTTTCATCGCTGATGATAGTAACTGTGCTGCTTTCTGACTTTGCACCCACTTTAGTTTGGGTGATCGTTTTACACCTTATGTTTGGGTTAGCCCGGCTCACAAACCATTTTTGGCTATTGGTAAACTTGTCGAACGATTCCCTTGATTGTAAACCCCTGTCAAAAACAACTACATCATTTTTAATGCAATCTGTATCGTTAATAACTTCGGTAAGTGCAAGTTCTTCGCTTACGTATGACTGAGCCGTAAAAACTTTTACCGATGAAGGTATACTTCCCTTAAGGTTGACACTATACTTTACAAAACGTTTGTCACTTGTGCCGTTTTCCATCCCGATCGAAAACAGCTTAGCGGCTAATGCTACATATGTGCTATCTGTTTTGGATAAAGCCTTTTCTTCTTTCAGTTCCTTTGTAAATAAGAAATATTTGTTCAAAGAGTTTTGCAAAATAATCTGCATTTATTGTGCAAATACGATCTCTTATCGAATTGTACTTCCCTTCTAATATATCATAACCCGTGAATGACTTGAATTGTGCTGATTGTAAAAAAGCCTCCATCACACGCAAACTTGGCTTCGAGGTGTTCAACATTGAAAACAATATTAATTTGAAGATAACCTCACCAGACAGTTTCTTAACCTGCGTATCTACCTTTGTCTCTGCTGATAGTTCTTCAAATATCTCTTCTGGTATTAATCCTATAAGTTCTTTTGCCGTCATTAGGCAAAATTAAACCCAAATAGGTTTCGAACACTTGTGGCGTCTCGCTTGTGCCGCTCATGCTACTGCAAAACAGATAAAATAAAGCTTATCATTATCGCCAAACTTATATTTACAAACTATTAACCGGCCTCTGAAATTAATTACAACTATCTGGTGTTAACGGCACAAGCGAGACGCCAGAAATATTCGAAACCTGAATACATTAATGAAGTCAAGCCTGAAAGGCTGGCATTATTATAGAAAAGGCATATCAAATAAGCTAAAATCCCGAAGGGCTGACATAGTGCTAATGTCACCTCTTCGAGGTTTGCCTTTAAAAATTCAATGAACTTTTCTATAATAATAACATCCCTTCGGGATTTTTCAAAGGTTTCGAACACTTGTGGCGAGACGCTTGCGCCTGCTACCCGAGTATTTGCAACACGCTCTATCTCATTAGTTCATATGCTTGGACTATATGGTGCCTTGAGTATTTTTAACAGGCTTTATTTCATGAGTGAATATGCTTGCGCTATATGGGGGGTCATCTTATGTCTAGTTCGGGACAATTTAAACAATCTCCATCCTTATACTCAAAATATCTTGAATATTTTCCATTATACCATATAAAGTCAAAAAGTTGATCTTTATCATGCCATGCCAACTCATCTTGTTCGCTATCTCTATACTTATCATTTAAAACATTTGTTTTACGATAGATTATGACATTGAAATATTCATACTTTTTATAATTTTCTGGTAAATGCCTAAATACAAATTGCTCAACTTGTTTAATCTTCAATGAATCATGAGAATAGTTTTCAATAAAATAATACTTTGCCAGACCGTTACTAATTTTCTGACCGTCAATGATGGTATCATTTTGTCTATACTCATATGGGTGAAGTGGTTTGATTAAAATAGTCCTATTTACGCAATTGTTAAAAAGCATAATTGCTATAAAATAAATACTCGAATATTTTAACCAAGTAAAAACATATTTTGTCAACATAAAATTAATTTATAGTACCGCTTACCTCCCCACCCAGGCGCAAGCGTCTCGCTTGTGCCGCTCATCCTACTGCAAAACAGATAAAATAAAGATTATTATTATCGCCAAACTTATATTTACAAACTATTAACCGGCCTCTGAAATTAATTACAACTATCTGGTGTTAACGGCACAAGCGAGACGCCACAAGTGTTCGAAACCTATTTGGGTTTAATTTTGCCTAATGACGGCAAAAGAACTTATAGGATTAATACCAGAAGAGATATTTGAAGAACTATCAGCAGAGACAAAGGTAGATACGCAGGTTAAGAAACTGTCTGGTGAGGTTATCTTCAAATTAATATTGTTTTCAATGTTGAACACCTCGAAGCCAAGTTTGCGTGTGATGGAGGCTTTTTTACAATCAGCA
Source organism: Agriterribacter sp. (assembly GCA_047601125.1). GTDB lineage: Bacteria > Bacteroidota > Bacteroidia > Chitinophagales > Chitinophagaceae > Agriterribacter. Next base: position 94,842 of record JASGJY010000002.1, read on the forward strand.
CAATTCAAGTCATTCACGGGTTATGATATATTAGAAGGGAAGTACAATTCGATAAGAGATCGTATTTGCACAATAAATGCAGATTATTTTGCAAAACTCTTTGAACAAATATTTCTTATTTACAACAAGGAACTGAAAGAAGAAAAGGCTTTATCCAAAACAGATAGCACATATGTAGCATTAGCCGCTAAGCTGTTTTCGATCGGGATGGAAAACGGCACAAGTGACAAACGTTTTGTAAAGTATAGTGTCAACCTTAAGGGAAGTATACCTTCATCGGTAAAAGTTTTTACGGCTCAGTCATACGTAAGCGAAGAACTTGCACTTACCGAAGTTATTAACGATACAGATTGCATTAAAAATGATGTAGTTGTTTTTGACAGGGGTTTACAATCAAGGGAATCGTTCGACAAGTTTACCAATAGCCAAAAATGGTTTGTGAGCCGGGCTAACCCAAACATAAGGTGTAAAACGATCACCCAAACTAAAGTGGGTGCAAAGTCAGAAAGCAGCACAGTTACTATCATCAGCGATGAAACAGGTTACCTCATAAATAAAAAAGATAAAGCAACAGCGCACATATACCGGGTAATCAAAGCTGTTATAAACAAAAGTGGAGAGCCAATTTGCTTTGTAACCAATATTATAGATGAGGATGCCTACATGATAGCAGCATGGTACAGGCAACGCTGGGAAATAGAGGTATTTTTCAAATTTATCAAGCAGCATCTAAACGTAAATCACCTGGTATCAAGAAATATTAACGGCATCAAAGTAATGATTTACATGACTATGATACTGGCTATCCTCATTATTGCTTATAAAAAAATAAACAGGATAAAAGGCTTCAAGATTGCAAAGTTGAAATTTGAACTGGAACTCGAAACAGAAATTATGAAAGCCGTAGTTATTCTTTGCGGTGGAAATCCTGACAATGCTCCGCATCTATTTAGTTCTGCCTGATAGGTTTCGAACACTTGTGGCGAGACGCTTGCGCCTGCTACCTGAGTATTTGCAGCATGCTTTATTGCATTTACTCATATACTTGGACTATAGGAAGAAAGGTTATTTCAATATTTTCCTTATTTCTTCTGCTGAATACTCATGATACCTTTCAAAACTAATTGTAAGTGTTAATTCTTTTCCATTATCATTCAAAAAATCAATGTCAATGTGTTCAGTTTCAGCAATTCCATCCCTATAATATTTCAAAATGTAGTGTAAAATATAATCAAGGTTATTAATTGAAATTTGCCCTTTCAAAAGTCCTCTTCCAAAGTCAGTTTTATCACAATATGAATATTGATCTTTGCTTAGTTTAAGTATGATAAAAGAGTTCTTGAAATTTAACCCTACTGAATTTATAAGATTCTCTTTTAATAGTAAGAACTCCAAACAGATAGCAATACTAATTTCTTGATTAAGAGCCAACTTAAATTGCAATTGGTCTCCAAAGTCTTTTAGACTAATTTTTGTATCTATAGTAATTTGTCTCACTTCCATCTTAAATGATAGTTTTGTAATATTTCTCCTGTAAAAGGATTTATTTCCTCCAAATGTATATGTTTGTCTTTAATATCTCCTGGTTTAGCACGATACTGCCATTTCCCATCAGCACTCCTCCATTTATTTGGTTCAACCTCGACCGGATTTTTTCCAAGTTTAGTTCTTGCTAAATTCCTGGCTTCTCTTTCAGATTTAAAATATGCACTATAGTTTTTGGTATTCTTTGTTGAAAAATCTTTATGATATTTTGTCTTTGCTGAACTTGAATTATTACTTGGAGACTTGTATGATTTAGAAAGCGACCCACTGCTCCCCGCCATATTTAATTTATAAATCTTCTCCCAGGTAAGTGCTATATCTATACCAGTCTTTATTGAAACTGCCATCCCATGTGCTATAACTCCCCCACTTACCACTGCACCAACGCCTGTAGCACCCGTAGTTACTAATCCTCCTGTACCAACATCTGTCTCAGCTAAACTAAATGCCGCCGCTGCCGCATCCCCCTTTAATCTCCCCTGTAAATACCACAGTTTTTCCTGATCAGTACTATAGTCCTTCAGAGGATCACTTGTAAACCACTCAGACATACCAAGCGTTAATGCCGACCTAAATGCATGATTAAATCCTCTTGATTCAATTGCAAAACGTCTTCCGGGATCTACGCTTCCAACACCACTCGTAGTAATACTGCTGTTTATAAGATTACAAGCCGTATTTGCCACCTGCAATGTAATGCTGGTAATACTGATGATTTTGCTGGCCAGGCTCACTGTTGAGATGGCTGTTGATGTTGCCTTCACGGCAGTGATCGTAACCGTACTCAGTGTAATTGCCGTTTCGGCTGTTGTAGACAGTGCAGATATAGGATCAAGCCCCAGGTAATCAATATTCCCTATCGGGTCATTGGCTGCATAGGAATACGGACTGAAATCTGAATTACCATCTGCCAACGGATCCATTTGTATGAATTTCCCTATCTGCGGATCATAATTCCTGAATCCGTAATCATACCAGTTCAGATCCCCGTCGTCAAAGAACTCTTTAAATTATGAAGATAAGCCTCCAGTATAGCACCATCAGTAGTTCATATACATGTTCTAATGGGGATTAAGAACCTGTTTCTGTAGAATTTAGTTCAACATTTCTAAGGAAAATCGTAAACGAGTTTTTATTATCCGATTCAATATAACGGAATAGCTTGGATAAAATATTTATCTTAATGCCATTTTTAAACAAAAATGGATAACTATATGGATTATAGTTTTCATAGCTTTTTTCAAATCTAAGTTGATAATCATGAGTTGACATCAAATAATCAATAATTGAAAAACCAAAACAATAAACAACCTCTTGAAAAGAAGGATCCCAAGCTTTTTTACTGCCTGTTTTCAAAACTAATTTTAACTTCTCAAATCCTTTTTCCATTTCTACTAATTTTGTCAGTGGATACTTTATATTAAGTTGTTGCTCAACAACATTACTATAGAAAGAAGGAAATTCTTGAAAATGAATAACCCTAGAATTATTTTTTTCTAACCATGTCATTTTATCTTCATCAATAGGGAAAAAATCCTTATGGACACAATTTAAAAAATATGATTTCTCTTTAAATATAATGCCTGGATACTCGGGATCAAGATTAGTAGGAATTAAAACAACTTCATTGTTGGGTAACATATAAACCAGCCCGCTTTTACTATTGATAGAATACTGAGAATTGTCATCCTCAAGTGTTACTCCATTAGCTTCGATATATTTAATACATTCCCGTGTTGTCGAAACTACATATTTAGTTGTATCAAATTCCATGGCCCAAACATTTGTTATGAGCAAAATTAATAGAACAAACCAACAAAAAGTGGCTCTATAACTACACATAAATATTTTAATTATTTTAATAATAATTATATCAAATCTATCGTGAAACAAGTTTAATAAATCTAAACTGCCATTTCCCTTTAAAAATTCTATATTCAGCATGAGTATGTTCAAAAAAGACCTTTTGGCTTCTAGCGTATCTTGACATACTTATTGAACCTCCTACATCTGCAGTCGTGATCAAATAAAATTTAGCTTGAAAATGCAATCTTGCATATTGTATGTACAAGTGCTGTGCCGCCCTTCTCAAATTATCTATGTGCCCTTTGATTTGATCATCATTTGACGAAAGATAAAGTCCTCCATTTTTCTGTTTCAGTTCAAACCAATCTGTATATTTCAGAATTTTTATTTGCTCACCAATAATATATGAATCACCTACAAAATCTGGCTTTGAATTTCTATCTCCACCTTTGAACGGAGGGCCGTTATATCTTTTAATGTTAGTCACATACTCAAGTACTGGATTGGCGTCTATGTAATCTTCATAGATATTCTCAAACTCCGATCCTAAATCGTTCTCAGAACCGCCAGTTCCGTATTTATCTTTATAATATCTTTTCAAATCTTCTTTATATAATGGTTTCCAATCTGTAGTAATATCAATATCATCAGCATTATCAGAACCTACACTGCTTGCTCCCACCTGCATCGTCACATTCCCACTTAGCTGTGTATTCACTATCTTAAACTGCACACTCCTGTTAAACACATCAACCCCAACGAGCGTAGCAGTTGAAGCTATACCTACCCACGAACTTATGGTACTTATTGTTGATATTCCATTTGCAAGCCACTCGCCGGCTTTCATAAATGCTATGGCCAAAACTGAAGTGCCGGGGCAGGGTATGCCTATGCCACCGCTTGGGTCAATCAGATTAGCAGGGTCATTACCCATACCAACATAAGGGCTGGCAAATTGCTGGTATGGATCCTGTTGTATCCACCTGCCTGTTTGCGGGTCATAGTTACGCAGCGGAAAATCATTCCAGCCTATATCCTCATCCATTTCACTAAAAGCGCCCTGGTACTGGTAATTATTTTGCAGCACCCCCTCATTCACGTTCCCCAGCTTCTTGCTGCTGATGGCAGCTATACGCATACCAAATGCATAGTAGTGGTTTTCTTCAATGATATTGCCGGCGGTGGCAGATACTTTAAAATCATCAAAATATACATGCTGGTCGCTGCGGTTGCTCACATATACGTATACATAGCCGTTGCGGGGCACTTTTATGTTGGCAAGTACCAGCGGCGCTGTGGAGGTGCTCCATGTGGAGGCTACCTGCGCCTGCACCACGCCGCCATCGGTTACCGAAACAAGGTTAAAGCGCTCATCAAAAAACAGCATGGTAAGGTAGGCCTGCGGCGCTGTGCCGCCGCTGCCCGCCGGCGCCACCGCCGTTGCAAAGGGCGCGGAAGCCGCAAGCTGGCTGTTAATGCCTGTGGCACCGGCTTTTACCAGCCCGCCTGTGGCGCCGCCATTGCTGAGTGAGGTAATAAGGCTGGCCAGCACATTGCTTACCATGCTGGTATTGCTGCTGCCCGGTGCACCGGCAAAATAATAGCTTACCTGCGCGCTGATGCGGTCGCCCGCCATAACCCTTTGCAGGGTATTGGGGCCAATGGTTTTACCGGCAAGGTTGCCAATACGGCTTACGGAGGCACTGGTATTATTTGTCCAGCCCGTGGGCTTTGCAAAGCGGGTGGTGGTAACTTCATTAGCCGCGCCCGGCTGACCGAAAACCGGTGTTTCGGCAGAGGCCCTCGCGGTTTCCATGGTAGCGGTACTGTAACCGGTAACTACTTCTTCGGTCAGTATCATGCGCACGTTCTCCTGGTAATCTCTTATATAATAATCAAACGAGCCCTGCTTACTGTTGGGCAGCGTTATGTTACCGCTGATGCTGAGCAAATCGCTGCCGTTGCTGCTGCTTACGGGCGTCATTACCCTTATGCGACCTTCTTCAAAATTTATGAAAGTAAGCGCAAGCCCTGTACCTGCAAACGGCGGTAGTGAAGAGGCTGTGAGCGTGGTGCTGGTTTCCTGGTAAACAAATTCGTTGATATATGTGGTAATGGTAGATGTGCCGCCGGCTTCGGGAATGAATACCCGTTGCAGCTTTTCACCATCCGCACTGTATACTATTTTAATGGTGCCTTTGCCTACTATGCGGATGATCTCCGGCTTATCAAGGTAATTGTACACAACCCCGTTGCTGCCGGCGCTGCCTCCGTTGGCGCTTTGCAGGTTTTTATTAAGATCTACTACTATATTGCCATTGTTATCATACACATAATCATTGGTGCCGTTTGTACCATTGGCGCCGTCTTTAAAATCGCCTGATTTACCGTTCTGCGCGGTAGCGCTCATCAGGTCGTCAATACGTTTCAGCTTATTGGAGTAATCATTATACCGGTAAAAAAGGTTATCTATTACCAGCGGTGTTGCGGTGCCGGGCATTACGCCATACTGCATCATTTCTTTCAGGTTGCCGTTAAGGTCGTAGGCTATTTTACCGCCGTTGCCGCCCACGGTAAAATCCATTTTTGTGGCGGCCCAGCCATCTGTGGTGTATGCTCTTTCCGTATACCTGGCATTGGTAAGCCGCCCGGCATTATCGTATACATAATTATACCTGCGCTGCGCGTCGTCGCCCTGGCTGTTCCATAGTATACCGGTTACCTGCCCGTTCAGCTCTGCTTTTGTAAATACATTATCCTTGTTATCATACCCCAGGTACATACCAAAATAATGGCTCCATTTATTGTATGTGCCTCCCTTGAGCGCGTAATCTTTATTAATGCCGGTAACCTGGTTATGGATATTGAAGCTGTAATCAAGCGACTCCATGCCGGGCAGGCCGGTTAAAGGATTGGTATAATCAGGACTGAGCTTCTTGTTTTTCAGCCTGCCCATATCATCATACTTATAAGCCGCTATGGTTTTGAACGCATTGCTGCCATATTGCTTTTGAATGGAGGTTACCCTGCCCAGCTTATCGAATATATTTTTGGTGAGGGTTTTAAAGTTGGTGTAGCCCGTGCCGCCGGTAGTATGGTCGCTGCAGGTGCTTAGCACCCTGCCATCAAAATGATATTGCAGCGTGGTTATATCCGCGCCTGATTTCATATTATCTTCCAGGGTTTGTATGGCGCGTCCTTTTTCGTCATAATAAGTGGTGGAAGATAAAAACGTGGTAGTGCCCAGCACCCTGGTTCTGGCGCCGGTTGCCATATTGGTAACCCGTTTGGTGGTAGCAATGGGCATTACGTTGGGGTCTGAAGTGCTGTAGGCGGAAAGGTTGGTATATCCCGTATTAAAGGTTTTTATGCCGGCAAAACCGTAATTATCGTAAAAAATATATTTTACAACTGTTGTTACCGTGGTATTATTAAGGTCGGCAATGGCGACAGGATTGAGTGAAGTGCTGACGGCAACAGTACCACCTCCGGAATTGGCGGGATTAGAAACAGAGACCGCGGTTACGGCTGCCGCATTATTGATGTCTGTTTGTAAGGCTGTTGCTGTTTTGGTGGTGTTGTAGAGCAGGCTCATTACCGGGCGGTCAAGCTCATCGTATAATGTAGCCGTCCATTGGGGAGTGGGCATTGCAGCCTGGTTGCCATCCTGCATAAATACCACGCGGTCGCGCTTGTCGTATAACATTTTCAACGGCTGCGCGCCGGGCGCTTTTTTCCAGGTCATCCTGCCCTTATCATCATAATTATACTGGAAGCAAAGCTCATTGAGCACGGTTGTTCCGTTTGTTCCGGCAAACGACCAGCTGTTGGCATCGAGATATTTTACTGCTTCGGGTTGCAGCTGGTAACGAAGTAACCCGAAATCATCGTACACATAATAGGTACATGCCCAGCCGGTATGCGCTGTACCCGGGGCATCATCAATCTGCACCTTTTTAAGGATAAGCTGGCCGGACTTATTGGTATATTCAACTACCATTTTTGCATTTACATCCTTATACACGTTTTTAAACAACGTATACCCGGTATATGCACCCCTGTATACGGGCGGGTTACCCTGCACATAATCCACTCCAAAGATCTTCACATCTTCAGCGGTTTCATTCATTTCATACTGAACCGTATTGGTTTTGGCTGACCAGGCGGTGCCTGGTTCACGAACTGTTGTAGGCCTGTTAAGCGGGCTGTTATCATACGCAACAGATGAAAAAGCGTTGGTTTCATTGTAATTGTTCGTATAATACTGGGGCTGCTCCGTAGTAACGGTTGTTTTATATTTACCTGATGAAGTGGATGTTGAAAACGGCAGGTAACTGTATATATGGCGCCCCATAATATCATAAGTAGAAAACTGCACCTGGTCTCCCCATAAGGTCACGCCATCTACAGGCGTGGCGGTTTCGCGGCTTACTTTTTGAACAGACCGGCCAAGCCCGTCGAGATAAGTAGTGGTTTGCAGCTTATCGCCTATGGCCAACTGGTCAACCGCCTGCCAGGTAGTAACACCGGTTTTTAAAACATTATGTTCGCGTACATAATTACGGTCTTCCCAGTTAGCGGAAACCAGGCTTAATTTTACTGCATTTGACCAGACTGTAAAAGTAAGTCCTCCCAATATGGGAATAGTTACCAGTGTTCTTCTTTTATAATAGGTAGTTTGAGTGAGTATTGGGGGATTATAACTTGTTGCTGATGCACTTCCTATAGCAACGTAAGTTCCCTCAGGTGTGGAACAGGAAAACCATTGATAAGCGTAATTAATACCTAAAATAGCCACAGGTCTTATTTCTACGAGTTGGGCCGGAGTTTGGGCAGCACTGTAATGGTATACACCATTTACCGGGCCGATGGAATGACCGGGATTGAGGGATTGGCTTTTTCCGGTTAAAGAAATGGCCAACAACCCAAGTGACAAGCTAAATAATCGAACAATATATTGAACGCTTTTCATTTGTTGATATTTATGCGTGTTGATCATTTTATTTAGTATAGCTGCCTGTTAATGACACTGCTACATTGGGACCGGCGGCAGTTCCCCCGGTTAATGCAGCATATATATCTCCGGATGAACTAATGGTAACATTCCATGTTCGCCCGGACTCTGTTACAACAACGGTACGAGTTCCGGACGGACGACAGGTAGTACTGCTTATACTAGCTACAGAACCTCCTCCAAACCCGCTTGATGAATAAAACCTGAGTATAAAATTTACTGTTGAACCTACTGATGTGATTTCATATGCACCAACGGGCGTTAATGAAGAACTCCAGGTAAAAGAACAGCTTACGGCAGAAGAAGTACATGTACCATTAGTATTAGCATAATTCTGTCCGTTTGCGTTGATATCATTTATAGCTAACTGGTCTGCCGCGGCCTGGCTGGTGGTGGAGCTGTATTTTCCTGGCGGCACTGTATAGGTAACGCTGCCTCCTGTATATCCTGCGCCACAATTATTGCGTGTAAACACCTGGCTGCGCTGCGCGCTGAAATAGGTATTCGCAGGGCATTCGCTTTGGGGGCCTATGTCGTGCCATTGTGTTTGATTATAGGTTGGGCTGTTGGGATTAAGGTCTTTAAAAAGCAAAAACCGATGCGCCGGCAACTGCCCGTTAACGGTAAGGCAATATGCACCGGCTTGATCAGGATCAGCTATCCAGTTTGCGGATGTATCAATGCTGCATGAAGGGTTTTTATTGGCGTTTGCCTGCCCGTTTGCTGCTATTTCCTTTTGCGCTTTTGCGTTAGCATCGGCAACGCTTATAAGTGATGAATACGTATTTGAAGGCACTGTATATACTACTGTATTGCCCTTATACCCTGTATTGCAGGTTTGAGTAGTATATGAACCTGTTTGCGCGGTATTATAAAATATTTGTGTGCAGGTTCCATTGTTATTTGCATAAGTTTGCCCATTGGTTAATAAATCCTGCTCTGCTTTAAGGTCTGCATCTTCCTGACTGATATCAGAGGTATATTTATTGGCGGGGATGGTAAATATCACTTCAGAGCCAAGATAGTTAGCCCCGCATGAATTTTTTGTAAATCTTTCCGAGGTCATTCGGCTATAGTATGTAGTAGGGCAACCGGTTTGCTTATTGGGAGAGATATTATTGTACTCATACATCTTTACAATATTCCTGCTCTCATCTTTAATGAATTGCAGCCTTCCAAGATTATCATATTCGTAATAGGTTATCCTGTTGTTTTCATCACATTCCGAGGTTTTCCCGATCAAAGGATCGTAGGTAACCGTACGCATTCTTGATGTTTTTGGACAAGCCCTAAGCTCGTCAATATTGCCTGAGCCTGATACAGTAACTGCTGATGTGCCTGCTGCAATATCATATTCATAGTAGGTAAACCCATTGTACAACGGCCCGGTTTTGGAGAGTGTGGCTCCCCCTGCAACTGTCATAGCAGCAGATGCCCAGAAAGAAACCGTATAGGCCTTGGTGGTAGTTAACGTGGTTGAAAAGCTTTTGCCGGAAGATAAAGTAAACGATCTTGCACCTGTTGCATAGCTGCCGGAAGCGTATGCAGTTGCTCCTGTTAGCGTCCATTTGCCCAGGGCGCCTGTTTCAAAGCTGGTATAAGCGCATTTATCCGTTGCCGGATCAGCATTTATAACAGAAGCAACCACATACTTATCATCATAATCATATATATTGCTTATTACACGGCCACCTTCATCCTTTAATCCGGCCAAATTGTAGGCGGCATCATACAGGAAGGTTTGTATTATTTTATAATTAGTGACAGAAGTGCCTGGTCCTCCATACTCTGTAAGGCTTGAAGCAGGTTGAGCGAAACGTTGCTCCAAAATTTGGAGCGGTTGTATATCACCATTGGCTAATTGGGTAAATTCTGTTACGGTCTCGCTCAAATACCTCGATGCCCCTCCATATTTAGCTACCCATAATTTTGTTTCAACAGGCACAGAAACCATATTCGCGCCAGACATCGCATTGCTTATAGGCATGCAACAATAATCATTGGCATATTTTATTGTTTTGGTATTCTTGTCTCCATTGCTCTGAACCGTAATGATGGTGTTAATATCATAGTTACTTAAAGCATTGTAATAATACCGAGTAGTTGTTTCAAGATATTGCGTATTGCTGTTTTGCTTATATATTCTTTCATTAACCGAATCCAGCAAGGTTCTGCCGGTGTAGAAGTTATAACTGTCTACCAGTATATCAGCATCGGTAGCGGAAGTAGTGTAAACAGCATTGTAAACAGAGGGATTTGCCCAGTCAATATTATTTTTGGAATGTGAATGCTTTACAAAACATTTAGTGGAAACCTTGCATACGGAAGCATAATCGTCTTCCATATTATTATCGCCCTTTTGTTTGGACGAACCTTCACCTGCGAACGTTAAAATTTCCGCACCACATAATATAGTCGTTTTAGCATAATTAAAATTGTAAATATTTCTTGTTTCCTTAACCTTATTCCCCGAAGCATCTAATATTGTTATTAATTTAGGTAAGCCGTAGGCCCAGGGAGCAAAACGTTGCTTTGCCGCAAGAGATGGATTAGTGCTGTACCAAACGGCATAATCATCCGAACTTGTAAACTCATGCACCGTTTTGCCTATGGTTCCCGATCCTTCCGTGACCTCGACTCGTTTAAACTGCCCGGGCAAAGGAGCAGCGCCATTTAAATCGGCATTAAAATATGCGGTAGATTCATCATCACTACTCCTGTTGCTTAAACAACTTATACCCAATGTTACCAACCCCCCCACTATTTCTACAATAACAGAAACCCAGGCAAGCCAGCCGGTACTGGCGCAAAAAAGGCTAACCACATCAATAACGGTACTCACCATTGATACTATACCCAAAACCGGTGCAATTGTTTCCATTATGTGTTGAAAATCTGTCAGACTAATTGCCTGGTTCATTGATAATATTCCCGGGTATTGGTAAGTATAGCCGCAGCAACCAAACAGCCCTCCACAATCTGAAGACCAGGGCTTCCACTTATAATATTTATGCTCGGGGGCATATTGATTGCGTGAAACTATTGTTGTTCTGGGCGTTTCAAGTCCCCACAAAGAAGAGGCACTTCCGGAACCGTTTACAACATAATCATATTTGGTTGTAATGGGCGTTCCACAGCCGTTTGAATAGTTTCCGTCTGTGGAAATAGTTTTAGATACATGCACTCCGCCTACCATCTGCTCAGCACCTCCTGTTGTTAGCTTGCCGTAATTCTGCTCGTATTCGTATGAGAGTGTTCCCCCGGTAGGATAAATAATCTGCCTTAGTAAACCATTTTTTGCATAACCGTTTTTGGGATTGATCACAATATTGGAACTACCGGCTCTTAAGAAGCAAAGCCCCTGGGCCTCTTTATGGTTCAATAGCCTTGGGTCTTTATCTAACTGAGTAAGATTATTATTATTATAATCTTTGGTAAAGTCTCCATTATAAAATCCCCAGATATCTTTTGCATATGAAAAAGGTAAAGGCACATAGTCATCTGCGGAGGTAGTAGAGCCTACATAGTAATCAAATATATAAGGTGGTGTATCTTCTTTTAAGTCTGCGCCTAATTTGGTAACTGACCTTAAACAAAGCCGGGCTGCCTTTTTTTGATAATCCGTGCCGGGAGTGCCCAGCCGGTTGCGGATAAAATAAGTAGTATTCAGCTTATAGCGGGAAAGATATCGCGACTGGTATTTAATATCAACTGAGGAAATAACTTTATCACCTGTCAAATCTGCTCTTTCCGCTCCGTAATTAAATGTAACCGTGTGACCATCCGGGAATGATATAGCTGAGATTTCAGGAGAAATGGTCAGCGATCTTTTCATAGTGATAACGGTATAATCTTTGGGTTCATAACAAACTATATCTACCCCGGCAAGATTATTTAAAGTATTCGTTAAGTAACTGATGTTGATTTTACGATGAGTTAAAGCATCTTCAATTTCCGTTAAATACCAGCTATTAATTATCAAGGGATTTGCAACCGGACCGATATCAAAGGCAGACTGAACGTAAGAATTGTTATTATCAAATTTGGGCTGGCTCTGCACCCTCCAGTTTTCTCTATCGCAATACTCATCCTTCAACACCTTGGTTAAGCCTTGCTGGGTAAACTTATAAATCAATCCATCCACGTCATTTATCTGAAAGGATTTAATGGTAGTCCGCTTTCCCTGTGAGGTCATAGTGAAATCCTCTTGAAAAGTTATTTTCATTTTTGTGTCTCCTAAAGACACTCCTACCCTGTTACCATTTACAATATCCAACACAAACAGGCCGGCTTTGCCGTTAAACTGAAATGCAAAATAATCTGCCTGCTTATCTTCGGCAATAGCATTATGCTGACTATACACCTGGTTCATGCTTCCGTAAATAGGATAATTGCTTAAAGCCTTTGGACATCCGTTGCTCGGAGAAACATCTGTATATAAATAGCCATTGGGATATTTAGTTATATCAGTTTCTGCAGCCAGCCCGTATTTTTTTTGATCATCCGGCTCACCTACCTGCATGCGGGTAATTACCCCTCCGGCTACAATGCTCCAACCCTGCCCCACATTAGATGCTACATCATTAACCTTTAAACCATTTCCCGAATTGTAATTAAGGGCAACTCCGGCAAAAAGGCGGCTCTTATTATCTTTCCAGCTAAACATCGGCAATGAAAAAGTAGCGCTGCCCGTTTGAAGATTTACCTGGGCAAAACATTGGCAAATAAAAAATACCGGGATGAATGCAGCAAGTGTTTTTCTTAACAACATACTTGTTTTATTTGAGCTGTTTTCTAATATTAATTTAATGTATACCCCATTCTAAAAACAAAGGGCTGCGCCACGGGTATCTGTTTCCGGTATAAAAAATCGAACAGCACCGCTATGCTGCCATTAAATTTTTTTGCTGCCCTGAATTTTTTACTTATTCCAAGCAAAGCACTTTTTGTCCATACATCATAGTTTTTAAATACCGAAAGGCTTTCAACAGGTTTCCTGTAATTCATTTCTGCTCCGCCCGTTAACCAAAAGCTGTTTCCTTCTTTGCTTCCCCAAAGCGGGGGTACTTTCCAGTCAGTAAAAAAGCGAAAACCAACCCCCTGGTATGAAATTTTTATATGTTTCCAGCCTGTTCCCCATCCGACTTTACCTGAAATTCCAATTCCAACCACGCATTTCTTACCGGGCTTATATCCTAATGTTACACCCACATCGCTGGAAGCGGGAAAATAATCGGTAGCTCTTTGCGACTGGAAGCTGGTTCCATACTCTAACTTTTTTAGAAAAGGTTTGGTGCGCATATCATCAGGCTGAAAGTCGGGCATCGTTAAATCCTTGCTGTTACTCCCCAATTCATTCATCCTGTTTCTAAGTTCGTCTGCCTGGCTTTGGGCAGAGCCTATATTCTGCTGTACCATAGATAGCGAATTAACATTGGTATTACCCGTCTGGTCTTGGATCAGCGACATTACCTGCTCCCGGTCTGGTAAACCTTGTACTGCCTGAGCAGGATCATAGGTATCCGTTGTTGGGAATAATATAGCCAGCATGGAATATTTTCCCATGAATTTTTTAAATTCCGGGATCATTTGCAGCGTAGACAATAGCTTCCTCAATAGCTTATCGGGATCGTTTAATACTTCTTTATAATCTTTGAGTTGTTGCCCATAATAATATGCCTGTTGCTGATATTTGCCCACGTATTTGCTTACACTGCGGGGCAGGTCGGTGTACTGGGCCAGCAGGCTTTTTAGCTGCTCCTGCCGTTGATTTATATAATCCTTTATTTCTTCTGCCTTTTGTAATTTGTTTTGCAATTGGTTAACCTGCTCCAGCGATTTGCTCAGCTTTTGTTCAATATCCTTTGATCCGGTAATAATATTTTTGGCACCTTTTAAAAAACCAAGCGCACCCTGCAATGAGTCCAGGTAAGCCAGGTATTCGCCTGATAATGCTGTTTTTGTTTTGCCATCTATTACCTTGAGTTTTTGAGAGAGTGCAACGTAATTTTTCCTGGCTTCCCCAAATACTTCTGCAGCTTTTGAAGAATTCAGCTTTTCCAGTTTTTGTCTGATCTTCTCTTCCTGTTTTGAAAGCCTGTTTAAATAGGCGTCAGTTTGTTTTGAGAGTTGATTCTCAATACTTTGCATCTTTTTATCTACAGCAGTAATATATTTATCCGGAAGATTTATAGCCGATATAACACTATCCTGTGCAGTTGCCTCCTCATAACAAATACATAACAGAAGGCATTTTACAAACAGCTTGCGGAACATATAAATAGTTAGTTCAGGTTAATAATCTGCTTTTTAGTAACCTCATAGGATATCTTTAAAACAAAACATACCGTGTATAAAACCAATTACTATTTTTTGAAATTATATATTCCGTTTCATTTTTTTTCACCACATTTAAGGGTATTTTTAATTTAGCTAAAACTTATGACCATTCTTTCTAACCTGCCGGCTACAGTTGCTATAGCTGAAGACCATCCTTTAATGAGAACAGCCATTCTTGAATTAATAAAAAACTCAGGAAATTATCACGTAAATATTGTTGCCAAATCCGGTGAAGATCTTATTGAGGCTATGCATCAAACTTCCTCAACAGATATTGTAATATTGGATATCAATATGCCAGGAATGGATGGATTTGAAACGCTTTCTGTTATTCAAAAGAAATTTAAAAAAACGAAGGTGATTTTCTTAACGATCTATAATGACTTTACAACAATACTCCGGATAGTGACAATGGGAGGAAGCGGATATATTTCTAAAAACGCAGAGCCGGAAGACATCCTTGACATAATAAGCAAAGTACTAAAAAACGGAAAATATTTTCCTGATCTCATTAATGATCACCTGAATGAAATGAATAAATCAGATATACACAAAAAAATTTCTTCTATTACACAAAAAGAATTCACTTTTCTTAAATATGCCTGTACGGGCATGTCTTACAAAGCGATTGCTGCAAAGATGCATGTTGGACGATTTACAATAGATGACTATCGTAACTCACTCTATCAAAAACTCAATATTGAAAGCAGAGCTGAATTGCTCTTATTTACTTTAAAACACAAGCTAGTCAATATTGAATTGTAGTTTGATTATTTATTGATTTCCTTTTCTCATTAATGCACCAAACATTGTATCTGCCCTCTCATTATAACCTTTAATAACATGCATTTGTATTAATGCAAGACTGAATTTCTCCTTTATCATTTCTACAATTGCTTCATTTTCATTTTTAAAAACAGAACAGGTAATGTATAAAAGATATCCGCCGGGTTTTATGAACGGTATAACATTAGTTGTGATTTTCTTTTGCAGCTGAATATAATGATCAAGCTTATTTTCTTCCCAAAAATATAGTTGCTCCGGCGTTCTGCTCCATGTGCCGGAACCTGAACATGGCGCATCACAGATCACGAGATCATAGCCTGATGGATCAGCAGGTATATTGCGCTGTGCAAGATCAGCAACAAAAGACTTATACCTGTTTATACCTGCTCTCCTGAATCTTGCCTGCAGGTTTGCTAATATTGATTGTCTTATATCAGACACCGTTAAATCTACATTAGCCAGGTAATCTTTTGCGAGTATTGATTTACCCCCGCTTGCCGCACAGCAATCCCATATTTTAATAACGCCCACGCTGTGCTCTTTAACCGGTTGTAAAAAACCTCCCACGCTTTGAGAACTATAATCCTGCACCACTACTTCTTCATCCGCCAAAACTATATCTTCAATCTTTGTAAGATTAGGTAAGGACAAAGCATCTTTACCCTTAACAGATAAGCTGATCTTTGCGTCGGATATTTTTTTTATTACGTTTGATTTATGACCAGGCCGGATACGAAGAAACAGATCCGGCTGAATAAAAAAAGACCGGCAGAATTGATGATAGCTGATATCATCGCTCAGCATTTCCGGCCATGGAAAAACATCATTTATATCAACAGGTAAACCCGCATCTTTCAAAACAATAAATTTATCAGCTACCGGTAAATGAGCTTTATCATTCCAGCCGGGCGCCAGCGCTTCCAGTATTTGATCCGGCTTGTCAGCACAAACAAACAAACCCGCAAGCATAAATTCCTTCAACAATTCATCATTGCCGTTTAACGAAAGCTTATCAATGATCTTACCAAGCCGGAAATAACAGTAACAGGTATGCGCTATTTGTTTCCTGTCTTTTGAACCATATTTTTTATTTGCTGAAAAAAATGATTTCAGGAAGACAGACAAAGGCAGATCGCCTCCATAGCTTTTTATAATGCCTGAGGCTGTGTTAAGATATGAATGGAATTTACCCACCGGATAAAGTGAGATATGCTATTGATAATAATAAAAGATAGTTACTTTCTCGTTTGTCAGCAAATCTGTTTCAACCGCTTTAACCGGCTTTGATTTTGCGTTAAATTCATAATCATAAGAAAATTTTTGCGGGACATCTGGGTTATCCATTCTAAGTAAATTATTAGGAGAGCTGAATCCATATGACGTAAACCCTTCCAATGCGCCTCCGTCTGTACCAAGATCCAGCGCTGAAAATTTATCACCATAAGTAAAGCTCAGTATCTGCGGAGAATCGTTGGTATTAATATCATCCTTAAAAGTAATGCTCATTTTTGTAATATTATTCTTATCGTCATAAGTATAAGCTGTTTTCTGCATCTCAAAAAGTGCATTGCCGTTGTTCTCATCATGTCTCCACACAACTACTGTCGCTATCCTGTCTTTACTATCATAACTATATACAATGCTATCTTTTACAGGAGGATCAGGTAAATTAGGAACTTCTCTTATAGCATAGGTATAATGCGGGCCATTATAATTAAGTTTATATACCACGCTGTCATCATAAGGTATCGTATTATTATAACGCACTTTTTCAACTCTTACATATCTTTCTATCATGCCGGTACTATTCCTGTAATATCTTGTTTCCGATTCGCCATACTGCTCATCAATTACATTAACTGATGTATTGAATATATTTTTTATTTTTTTGTTTGCGTCGTAAGTAAAAACACAAACTGTCGAATCAGAAGCTCCGTCTTTTTTTGTAACCGTTTTTACAAGCAACCCGTTTGCAGGTATACCGGTGGTGTCAGCCGGGTTTTGTACTTTCTGCTCGAAAGATTTTTCTTTGCTGCAGGAGGCGAATAAAAATCCAGCAAAAATTATTAAGCATAATCTTATTCCACAATTGTTTTTCATAAAATCATGTATTTACTTACTGCTTACTTTAAATAATAGTATTTGAAAGTTACAACTTCACCGGTAGCATAATTACACGTCGCCGTTGTTGGTTTATTATAACTATTATAAATATATTGAATAGTATAGCCGTCATCAGGATTAATAATATTACTGGATTGCGTCATATTGTTTACTGTAGGCAGAGACAACATAATTATATCACCAGACAATAATATCTCTTCTCCAAAATTTTGCGGGTTTATTTTGTCATCATAAACACATTCATTGATATACCAGTTTTCTCTATCCGGATAATTTCTTACAAAACTTGCTTTATAGGTTGAAATATTCCCTTTGGCATCGTAAAAGTATTCATATTTATTACCGAGATGGGCAGTATCTCCCGGTTCGGAATGATATACTAAAACCATTGACAGATGCTTATCTGATCCATATTCGTAAGTTATACTATCATTAATTGGTTCAGATTCTCCAACACCTGTTACTAAAGCATATTTATATTCGGAAGTTGCAATATCATAATGCATTTTATAATCAGTACTCCAATGAAGCGCAGGCACATCGGTTTGTCCGCTATATAAATAAGTTTCCAACTTCATTTTGTCAACAAGTCCATTTTCATTTCTGGTAAATTGCTGGAGTAAGCTGTACAACTCGCCGTCGTCAGTTGCTGTGCCTTCTTTTACACCGTAATATTCTGTTATCCTGTTGTTACCATCATACTTAAAATGAAAAACCATAGAATCGTTTACGCCCTCGTATTGCATAACAATACGCTTTAAAAGTCCGCCATTGTCTGACAAAGGAATTGTGTCCAGCACAGTTTCGGTAGTATCTGTTACTGGTGGGTCTGTATCCTGTTCCCTTGAAATTTCTTTAGTGCATGAAACGTTTAGAAATATCATCACCAATACTATAAATAAGCCATTTACTTTCATGTTGATCTTCTGTTCCTGAATTTAATTCGAATAATGCTTTGTCAGCAACCTGCTATTGATAGTAAAATGTATAGCTTGTCTTTTGATTAGAAGGCCGTACAATTACTTCGCCGGTAACAGGTTTATCTCCCGCACCCAGGGTAAGATTGGTTAATATACTTACATTCTGTCCAAAACCCGTTTGATCTATCACATCCAGCTGCTTCAGATTTTTATTGCGTTTGTTAGGGACGCCAACCAGCCAATAGTTTTGCGAAGGCGTTACGGAATACCATGCATAATCCGGCTCATCACCGTAAGTATAATTCAGTGTTGCAGTAAACAGTATTGAACCATTATAAGAAGAATAAACATCTCTTTTTACTACATTCTCACTACTGTCGTATACAAATTCATTACGCTCTGTTAAGATATCATATACACCCAGATCAGGAATTGATGTAAATGTTTCATTGCTCATCATTTTTGTGCCATCAAAACTATAAGTGGTACTATCTATATTTAAATACCCCAGATTTGTTGAAGTAACGCTGTAATCATACTCCAACCCTACAGGATCAGGATAATGTATAAATGTTCTTATTGTATCGTACACAATACCAGATTGGGTAATCTGCTGCTTAACATTTGTAATTCTGCTGGTAAAATCTCTTGTAAAGCTGTGATAATCGTGGTAGGTCTCTCCTCCGCTAACGCCATCAGAAACCATTATTTCAAGCCGGCTTAGATTATCATAATAATAGAGCGTTATCAGGGTATCGCCGTTAGTAACGGCTTCTGCACGGCGCAGTAAGCCTGCTACATTTATATTCCCGTTTTCCATACTTAACTCCTTTTGACAGGACGCAAAGCATACCACTAACATTATTATAATTATAATTCTCATATTGCGGGCAGGAAAAGATTGTATTTACAATTATACTTCCAGCAAGGTCTTTACAGGATCTTTACCGAACAATAATAATTCCGGGTTTTCAAGCAATTCTTTTACTCTTACCAAAAAGCTCACAGACTCTCTCCCGTCAATAATCCTGTGGTCATAGCTTAAAGCTATATACATCATTGGTCTTATTACCACCTGCCCGTTAATTGCCATAGGCCTGTCCTGTATTTTGTGCATACCAAGTATAGCGCTCTGCGGCAGGTTGATAATAGGCGTGCTCATTAAAGAACCAAATACGCCGCCATTGGTAATGGTAAAAGTGCCGCCCTGCAGCTCTTCCATCGTTAATTTATTATCACGGGCTTTGGTAGCTAATTCCACTACCTTTTTTTCTATATCAGCCATACTAAGGCTTTCTACATTTCGTATAACCGGCACTGTTAATCCGCGTGGTGTGCTTACCGCTATGCTGATATCCGCATAATCATGGTATACCAGTTCTTCGCCATCTATATAAGCATTTACAGCCGGCCATTCCGCTAATGCTATAGCGCAGGCTTTACCAAAAAAGCTCATAAAGCCCAAGCCAACACCATGTACTTCTTTAAATTTATCTTTGTAAGTCTTTCTTATCTCCATCACTCTTGTCATATCCACCTCATTAAAGGTGGTGAGCATGGCAGTAGTGTTTTTTGATTCAACCAAACGCCTGCTGATGGTTTTGCGCAAGCTGGTCATTTTTTCTTTTCTCACATTTCTGCCGAAAAGTTCCTGGCCGTTGAAAGGTTTTTTACCAGGGTTTGCCAGCGCAGCCAATACATCTTCCTTCACAATTCTGCCTGCTGTACCGCTTGCGGTAATACTTTTAGGATCAATTTTTTTATCGGCAATAATTGCAGCAGCAACAGGGGTTGCTTTAACGTCCGGCGTGGCAGGTTGTGTTGCAGCAGGCTGTTGTTGTGATTTTGCTTCTGCTTTAGGTTGTTCTGCTTTTACCTGGTCGGGCACTGCCACATCAGTATCAATAGAAGCAATACTTTCCTTTATTTTTACCACATCGCCTTCTTTTGCTTTTGTGCTGAGCCTGCCGGACTCTTCAGCGTTTAATTCAAAAGTAGCTTTCTCACTTTCCAGTTCCGCAATCACCTCATCACGCTTAACAAGTTCACCATTCTTCTTTAACCACTTTAATAAAGTAACCTCGCTGATTGATTCTCCTACTGTTGGCACTTTCACATCCAGCATACCTTTACCAACAGCTTTTGCTTCAGTTTGTACGGTAGCAGCCGCGGGTTCTTCTTTCTTCACTTCTGCAGCAGGTGCTTTAGCTGCTGCCTGTCCATTTCCGGAAGGCTTTGCTGCAGAATCATCAATTTTAGCCAAGACAGCGCCAATCGCCAGTGTATCTCCTTCATTAGCTTCGGTTGTAAGTATGCCCGCTTTTTCTGCATTTACTTCAAAGGTGGCTTTTTCGCTTTCCAGTTCGGCAATAACTTCATCTCTTTCTACATATTCCCCATTCTTCTTAACCCATTTCAATAATGTTACCTCATTTATTGATTCTCCTACTGTCGGAACCTTTATATCAATCATGTTATAGTCAGTTTATACTAATGTATTCTTTATTCTGATTAAAGTTATATAGAAAACGCGGTTTCGATAATTTCACTCTGCTCCTGCGCGTGTATTTTAGCAAAGCCTGATGCCGGTGCAGCACTGCTTTCCCTGCTGATCACACCATAATTTATTTCCGGTAAGCCTAATTGCCTTAGTCCTCCATTCAAATTCATTTGTAAAAAGGATGCGGCTCCCATGTTTAGCGGTTCTTCCTGCACCCAATACCATATTGCCTTACCATATTTACTGTATAAAGCAGATAAAGGTTTGTATGGAATGGGATATAATTGTTCAACCCTGATAAGCGCAACATCCTTCCTGTTATCTTTCTGCTGCTTTTCTGCAAGGTCAAAATAGATTTTTCCCGAGCAGAAAAGCACTTTTTTTACATCAGCAGGATTAGTTACAAATGCATCATCAACCACCTCTCTGAACCTGCCGGACGTAAATTCTTCGGCCAGTGAATAACTGCCGGGATGACGAAGATTTGCTTTTGGTGAAAAATTGATCAGCGGCTTTCTGAACGGCCACGCCAGTTGCCTGCGCAATACATGAAAAAAGTTTGATGCAGTAGTGATATTGGTAACTACTGCGTTCAGTTCAGCGCACATTTGAAGAAAACGTTCCATTCTGCCGGAACTGTGCTCTGGTCCCTGACCTTCATACCCGTGCGGCAATAACATTACCAGCCCATTCATCCTGTTCCATTTTTCCTCACCTGCCATAATAAACTGGTCTATCATAGGCTGGGCAACATTACAGAAATCACCAAACTGCGCCTCCCAGACTACAAGCGCATTAGGATTAGCAAGCCCAAACCCATATTCAAAACCAAGTACACCGTATTCACTCAAAAATGAATTGAATATTCTGTATCTGCCTTTTGCACCGGGAATACGGCTCAACCTGTTATATGGTTCATCTGTATTTTCATCGCGAAGTACAGCGTGACGATGTGAGAAAGTTCCCCTGCATACATCCTGCCCGCTCATACGTACATCTTTGCCATCGAGCAATATACTGCCATACGCCATCAGCTCACCTGTAGCCCAATCCAGTTTATTTTCCGTTTCGAATAACTTTACTTTGTCCTGGATGATTTTTTCAACTTTACGAAGCGGCGTAAATTTTTCCGGCCACTTCATCATTGCGTCAAATATATCTTTAAAATTTTCTTTGCTGATACCGGTTTCAGGAGATTGATCAAAGTCTGCATCGGTAGCCTTGCGCAATTGCTTCCACCATTGATCCGGCTGCGTATAAGTATAAGGCAAGGGATTTTGTTTTACCTCATCTAACCTGTCCTGCAGATCATCCCAGAACTTTTTTTCCATTTGCTTGGCCAGGCTTTGTGCTTCAGGCTCGCCATGTTCAAGTAGATACTTCACATATACTTCCCTCGGGTTAGGATGCTTATCAATAAGCGCGTATAAAGTAGGCTGGGTAAACTTAGGATCATCACCTTCATTATGCCCATGCTTTCTGTAGCACACCATATCAATAAAAACGTCTGACTGAAACTCCTTCCGGTAACGGGCTGCTATTTCCGCGCATTTCACCACAGCTTCCGGGTCATCACCATTTACGTGCATAACAGGAGCCTGCACCATTGCCGCCAGCGAAGTACAATAGTCCGAGCTTCTGGCGTCGTCAAAATCAGTAGTAAAACCAATCTGGTTATTGATCACAAAATGTATTGTTCCGCCGGTATAATAACCACCCAGCTTGCACATCTGCAACACTTCATATACAATACCCTGACCGGCTATAGAGGCATCACCATGTATCAGTATCGGCAGTACTTTTTCGTAATTGGCTTCATGCAACACATTTGCCCTGCCTCGTGCAAAACCTACTACCACGGGATCTACCGCTTCAAGATGCGAGGGGTTAGGCATTAGTTTCAGGAACATCGGTTTGCCTGAAGGTGTTTGCACTTCGCTGCCGAAACCGAGGTGATATTTAACATCGCCGCTGCCCATCGTCTGATCAACCTTGCCAGTACCCTCAAACTCGCTGAATATCTGGTTATAGGTTTTTCCCATAATATTTGCCAGTATATTCAGTCTTCCGCGGTGGGCCATTCCTATCACCACTTCCTGTACATCAAACTCGGCTGCTTTGTTTATAATGGCATCCAGGGCCGCAATGGTGGTTTCACCACCTTCCAGCGAAAATCTTTTTTGACCGATGTATTTTGTATGAAGGAATTTTTCAAACATTACGCCCTGATTAAGCTTTTCGAGTATTCGCTCTTTTTGTTTAAGCTCAAGCGGCCTGGTAAAATTCTTTTCCATTTCAGTGGTCAGCCAGTCTACTTTTTTCTGATCACTGATATATTTAAATTCTATACCCACTTTACCCGCATAACATGCTTTTAAATGGGCAAGAATTTTTCTTAAAGTAGTGGTTCCTAAGCCGATAAGGTTACCGGCAAAGAAATTCTTATCCATATCATCTTCGCTAAATCCGAAAAACGCCAAATTGAGGTTTGCGCCCCTGTCTTTACGCACCCTGATAGGGTTGGTATCTGCAATAAGATGCCCCTTGTTTCTGTATCCCAGAATAAGCCTGTAAGCACCCAGTTCCTTTTTCCAGTCTACCCCATCGGTAGTTGTATAGGTGGAGGTTGCTGCCCCCTTATCGGCTATACCATTGGAAGATGCGCCGTTTACAGCTGGTTTTACATTGGCAACGGCAAAATCAAAACCTTCAAAAAATTTTTTAAAATCGGGATCTACACTATCCGGGTTTTTCACAAAATCTTTATACATGTTTTCTATGTATGCCGGATCGGAGTTGGTTATATACGAAAAATCCTTCATTGGGCTAACTTTTGAAAAGAGGCACAAACCTACGAGATTTTGACGAAACGGCTTGTAAAACAGCCATCAAAAGCAGGCAGTTATGCATTATTTTTAAAATTTTAAAGCATTGTTATAACGATCGCTTTTCTCAATAATTTTCAGGCGGGCATAAAAACTGCAGAATATCAGTAATAATGAGATTTCGCAGTATTTTGTTTTATAAAATTTGGAATATATTATTTCTGAACTTACCTTTGCCGTCCTAAAAAAATAAGTATGGCTAATCATAAAGCTACGAAAAAGGATGTGCGCCAGGCGGCAAAACGCAGAGACAGGAACCGCTATTACGGTAAAACCACCCGTAATGCTATCCGTGATCTGAAGGCTATAACTGAGAAAAGCGGGGCTACAAAAGAGCTTCCTTCTGTAGCAAGCATGATTGACAAGCTGGCAAAGCGTGGCGTTATTCATAAGAATAAAGCGGCTAATATTAAGAGCAAGCTTGCTAAAAAAGTGAACACACTTGCATAAATAATCATAAAAAAGTATTGCAATGCATTCCTATGACCGGAATGCATTTTTTTTGCCCATACCTTTCGTTTTAAATCAATCTGCAAATGCTGAAAATCAAACGGGCATGTATATTATGTTTCTTTTTGTGGGATAGTTTTAAAGTCTCCGGCCAGGATATTTTCAAAAACTATGAAAACCTTTTTACTAACCCAATGCAATACACCGTATATTATACCACCGATTCCATAACCATTGATGGCAGGGCCGGTGAAAAAACCTGGCAGGCAATACCCCGGACTGCTGATTTTGTTGATATTGAGGGTTCCCGGAAGCCGCTGCCCGTATTGCAAACCCGCATGAAGATGGCGCGTGATGAAAATAACCTGTACATTTTTGCCGAGCTTGAAGAGCCGCATATATGGGCCACGCTTACAAAGCACGATGCGATCATTTTTAATGATAATGACTTTGAGTTATTTATAGACCCGGACGGAGATACGCATAATTATTTTGAAATAGAGATCAATGCCCTTAATACCATATTTGACCTGTTTTTGTCGAAGCCATACAGGAACGGTGGTGCATTACTTACTACCTGGAATACTGAAAATTTAAAAACCGCGGTGCAGATAAACGGCACATTGAATAACCCGGATGATACTGACAAGAGCTGGACAATTGAAATGGCGATACCGTTTGCAGCATTACGCATTGGCTCAAATTTTAACACACCACCTGCCAACACTTTATGGCGTGTAAATTTTTCGAGAGTGCAATGGGATACGGAAATTATGAATGGAAAATATAAAAAGAAAACAAATGCTTCCGGCAGGCCATTACCGGAACATAACTGGGTCTGGTCGCCACAAGGAATTATAAATATGCATTACCCTGAAAGATGGGGATATATAAGATTTGCCGGCAAAGATGAAAAACCGGGTAATGATGCATTTGTATTTTCGGAAGCCGAAACAGTGAAAAAATATTTATGGTTATTGTATTATAAACAAAAAGATTATCAGCGCAGGAATAAGTCTTACGCCAAAACGCTCACTGCCTTAGGTATCCCGGAGCTTATTACTGCTAAAGCAGGAAATAAATATACCTTTAAGCTGGAAGCCAATACTGCACAATTTACAGGCATAATAAACAATGATAAAGAAGGCTGGGTAATAGATCATAATGGTAAAATCACAAAAAAATGAATAAACGAAATTTTATAAAAACTTCTTTGCTTGCAGGCGCTTCAGCGTTTGCTTCTCCCGCGATTTCTAAAGGTGAACCTGCTTCTGTAAATTATAAAAAGAATAAAACAAAACATTGGGTATGGATAAACCCCAATCCTAACGACCAGGAAGAAACACTGCAACAATTATACAGCGCTTACTATGATGCAGGTATTAAGGGCATTTTTTTTGAAGCAGACAGTGAAAAACATTACCGCATCGCTAAAAGCAAAAAGCTGGAAGCGCATCGTTGGATGTGGACGATGAACAGGGGAGAAAAAGAATTGCTCGCCACCCACCCAGAATGGTATGCTAAAAACAGGAAAGGTGAATCATGTGTTGATAAGCCGCCATATGTTGGTTATTATCGCTGGCTTTGTCCTTCCAGGGAAGAGGTAAGAGATTATCTTGATACGCAGGTAAAAGAAATTTTACAGAAAGATTATGTTGATGGCATTCACCTGGATTATGTTCGCTATTGCGATGTAATTCTGCCAATAAACCTCTGGAACAATTATAATATTGAACAAACAAAAGAATTGCCTGAATATGATTTTTGCTATTGCGATGTTTGTATAGAAAAATTTAAAGCGCTAAAAGGTTTTGATCTTCGCCAACTGCAATATCCTGAACAAAATCTTTCGTGGAGAAAATTCAGGTATGATAATATAACGGCAGTGGTCAACCGCTTATCAGGCACAGCTCATCAATTTAAAAAGAAAATTACTGCAGCAGTATTTCCCACACCTGAAATAGCAAAACGCAATGTGCGTCAGGATTGGGTAAACTGGGATCTTGATGGGGTATGCCCTATGATCTATCATGGTTTTTACAAAGAAGATGTGAGTTGGATAGGTGATGCAGTTGCAGAAGGCGTTAAAGCGCTGCATGGCAGTTTCCCTTTATATGCAGGCATATTTATTCCTGATTTTAACAGCGATGAGGAAATAGCGGGTGGCATACAATATGCATTGCAAAACGGGGCAGCCGGTGTTTCTTTTTTTGGAAAAGTTGATGACCGGATATTAAATATATTAAAGTCAGTAAAAGTATAAACAAAAAGGGTGGCATCTTCACCACCCTTCTGCTGTTACAAATACTCCTTACATCACGTATGTTAAGGTGTCGGCGCAGGTGGCGCATCTTTTACTGCCACAGGCCAAACTTTTGGAGCAGGAAAGCTTATACCTTTATTATTTCCACGCTCCATTTCATCATCACCAAAATAATATAATGGCCAACCTTTGTAAGTAAGCTGCTTTTTGCCAAATACAGTAATAGCACCAAATAATGTTTTATCTAAAGTTGAAGGAACAACAACCTGGTCAGTTTCGTAAATAGGCCAAACCGCATTATTAGAAAAATCCGGCTTGGTGAATTTATTGAGGTTGGCACTGTCTTTTGCAAAAGTGTATAATGTTATACCCATACCATCAGAAAAATATAAAGTCTTTCCTTCCCCTTCAGTATAATCGCTCTTATATTTTTTTCCGTCATGGCCTATAAGTTGTGCGTTCACAAGCATGATGGAATAATCGGGCTTTGCAACATACCAAATATTGCCCACACCCTCACCTTTTGTCTCGCCCGGGCTTTCGCGCACATTAGCCCCACTTACAGCTGGCGCATAATAATATAACGGCCACGATTTATACGTTGTTTGCTTTGCGCCGGAAGATGTTGTAATCACAGCAAAGTCTGATATATCCAATCCTTCTCCCAAACGCTCCTGCGTTATATCTCCTGCATAATATATAGGCCAAATTGCAGCGCAACCACCTGAACAATTGTTTTGCCCGTTATAATCATTTGAAAAATAGTACAGCGTATTACCTAAGGTATCTGTAAGATATGAACCAAGCGTAGTGCTGGATGCAAGTAAAATTGACGGCTTCTTTTCCGGCGTTCCGGGCTCACTGTCTTTAGAACAAGAAGCAATAAATAAAGTGCCTGACAAAACAATATTAATAAGCACTTTTGTATAGAATGGCTGATATTTTGTTTGTGAATAAAACATATAATAGAGGGTTTTAAAATGAACGTACAAGCAATACCAGAGAACAGCGCTGTAGTGGTAATCAATAATATTACGATTCGTGGTATATTATTCGTAAATACAAAAAGAAAGGTTGCGCTGTTTAAAAATCTATTTGGCAGCAGTACTATTTCCGGCATATCCCGCCCCAGGTAAATACAATTATAGTACAATGTCCGTGTTACTTATCCGGAATGACTAAACATGTAAAAGCATCCGGGTCTACTGATTTAATAATTTACCCCTAACTTAACATTATGAAGACATTATTAACTGAAATGCAGATGCGGTACTTTTTTTTACTTACGGGATTATTATTTTTTTATACAGGAACAGCGCAGGATACAACTGATTGTTATTTTGATCAGCAGCTTGCGCTTACCTCTAAAAAAAATGCTGCTTACGAAGGGAAAATAGTTAATACGCCCAAAGGTTGGGAGGCATTTGTGTTTTACCCGGACAAACAGGTATTGGTACACGGTTTTTTTAAAGACAAAAAACTTAATGAAAAAGAAGGCGAATACAATATTTATTTTGAAAACGGCAGGCCCAGCCTGAATACCTTTTTCAAAAATAATATGTTAGAGGGGAAATTATTAAAGTGGCACAACAACGGGCAAATAAGCGACTCCGGCACAATGAGACAAAACCTGAAAACAGGTTTATGGAAAACATGGTATGCAACCGGTCAAACAGAATCAGAAGGATGGTTTGATGATGGTGTGCCGGATAGTGTATGGAACTGGTACCATGAAAACGGGAAACCTTCTACGATTGAGCTTTACCGGAAAAATAAATTAGCAGATCTTGCCTGCTTTGATACATCAGGCAACAATACAGGCAGCAATTGCAGGATAGATGGCACGCCATGCCCCGAAAACGCTTTGAGCTTTGATCAGTTCATCAGGGATAATTTATTATACCCGGAAAAAGCGGCGAGAAGAAGAATTGAAGGCGACGTATCGTTTGAATTCATTATCACGAAAGAGGGCAAACTCACCCGTATAAATTTCACCAATGTTACTGATGGACTATTACAGGAAGAAGTTGTTCGCCTTTTAAAATCTGTTCCCAAGTGGGATCCTGCTGTTTCTCATAACAGGAAAATTGATTACCTGTATAGCTATACGGTTCCATTCTATTTGGAAGAAAATTGATTCAAGCCGGTAAGCGTCATTCCGAACCCGCCCTCATGAAGACTGCATTAAAAGTATGTTGCGGCGGGTGAGGAATCTGTTGGGCAGTAGTACAAATATTGAGCATTAGCACCCAAGCCCGGCAGATATTTCACCCGCGTAAAAACGATTACAGGGATTTTTTGATATAATGATTGCGTACACTTTTAGCCACGAATCACACTCATTATCACAAATACTTCCGGCGTAATAATCTGGTTATTCACAAAGATACACGAAGGATGCACAAAGCGCCACAAAGAATAATAAAAACGCTCTGTGTAACTTTGTTTATGCTTTGTGGTTCTTTGTGTAGCAAATCCTGTCCCGCCGATGCGAACACCGGAATTCGTGGCAGGAAATATATCAAGAGTTATTTAAAAGACTAATTTTAAACAGCTTCTCAGCTATTTCCTGTAACTGCTGCCGGAAATATTGAGGATTATTTTCAAAGCGAAATCCCTGCCATACATGTACTATTGTAATGTCAATTAAAGAATGTCAGTACATTGCATTAAACGTAAACCATGAGCATCTCACGTTTTGTCGCCTGGCGTTTCATGGTTAAATTAACAGCAATAAAATAAATGCGGAACAACAAAACAACAATTAATCTCAAAATATAATTATGGAATACAGATTTTTAGGCGGATCCGGATTGAAAGTTCCGGTATTAAGTTTTGGTACAGCCACTTTTGGCGGAGGTAACGCCTTTTTTAAAGCATGGGGCAGCACACAGGTTGATGAAGCAAAGCGGTTGATAGATATATGCCTGGAAGCAGGCGTAAATTTATTTGATACTGCAGATGTATACTCCAACGGGATGTCTGAAGAAATTCTCGGTAAAGCTATAGAAGACAAACAGAGAGACAAATTACTTATATCAACCAAAACCACTTTTACATTTGGCGATGATCCCAATAATCAGGGTTCTTCACGCTATCATATATTAAAACAAATTGAAGGAAGTTTAAAACGAATAGGCACCGATTACATCGACATCTATCACATGCATGGGTTTGACGGCAATACGCCTGTTGAAGAAACTTTAAAAGTATTGGACGAGCTGGTGCAAAGCGGAAAGGTGCGTTATATAGCCGCCTCTAATTTTTCAGGCTGGCATTTAATGAAATCTCAGGCAGTTGCCGACAAATACGGGTGGAACCGTTACGTGGCACACCAGGTGTATTATTCATTAGCAAACCGTGAATACGAATGGGAGTTAATGCCTTTGGGCATTGATCAGAAAGTTGGAGCTATCATTTGGTCTCCATTATCTGCCGGCCGCCTTGGCGGAAAATATGGGCGCAATAAACCCATTCCTAAAGAAGGTCGTGTTGCGCAGGGCGGCAGCCCGGTTCCGGAAATGGTTATAAAAGAAGAAATATTTTACAATACAACAGACATGCTGCAGGTTATTGCCGGGGAAACAGGAAAAACTGTTGCACAGGTTGCATTAAACTGGTTGTTGCAGCGCCCTACAGTATCAAGCATTATAACAGGCGCACGTAATGAAGAACAACTGAAGCAAAATTTAGATGCAACAGGTTGGAACCTTACAACAGAACAGATAAAACGCCTGGATGAAGTAAGCGCTGTTCCGCCAACCTACCCCTATTGGCATCAATGGAATAATAAATCATTAAATCCCACGCCGGATTTTTATCGCTAACAGAGGAATGATAATACAGAGAAGCGGCATTTTATTCAGTTGCTTCTCTTATTACTAAAACAAACCATACAACTGTGAATCTACCTTTTGTATGATATCGCCAAGATCTTCTTCGTTTTCAGGAAATTTATTCTTGTCAATATTAATAACCAGCAGTTGGCCTTCTTTATAACCATCAATCCATTTGTTATAAAACTCATTAAGGCGTTTCAGGTAATCGAGGCGAATGTTTTCTTCATACTCCCTGCCTCTTTTTTGAATCTGACCAACCAGTGTTGGCACAGAAGCCTGCAGGTAAATTAAAAGATCCGGAGGTTTAACCATCCGTTTTAATGTTTCAAAAAAACGGAAATAGTTTTCAAAATCACGCTTGCTCATCAAACCCATTTCGTGCAGGTTAGGAGCGAATATATGTGCGTCTTCATATATCGTTCTATCTTGTATTACCGTTTCTTCTCCTTTTTGAATTTCGAGTAACTGGTTCAACCTGTTATTCAAAAAATATATCTGGAGATTAAAGCTCCAGCGCGGCATGTCTTCGTAAAAATCGTAGAGATAAGGATTATGATCTACATCCTCAAATTGTGGGATCCAGCGGTAATGCTTGCTCAGCATTTCCGTAAGTGTTGTTTTTCCGGCTCCTATATTTCCGGCTATAGCAATATGTTTGGGTTTTTTAGTTTTCGCCATTACTTTAAAATAAATTCAATTCTGAAAAACGGGATATGGGATCGGATTAATAAGCACGGGTAATGTTCAAGGTAAATAATTTTACGTGCTCAGCGTTTATAAACTTTATTTTTTTCAAAAATATTTTACCCCAACCGCTTTTCTCACCAGTTCCATCGTGCTTTTGGCACTTTTACCAGCCTTTGCAGCGCCTTTTTCTAATATCTCTTTCAGGTAAGCTTCGTCATTTCTTATTTCCAGCGCCTTTTCGCGAACAGGTGTTATAAACCGGATCATATCTTCCGCCAGTTGCTTTTTCATATCACCATACCTGATGCCGCAGTTGTTATAATCCAAAAGGAATTTATTATACGCTTCTTCATTACCGGTTAATCTCATTAGCTGAAATATGTTTTCTATATAATCCGGCATCGGCGTAGTGGGTTCCCGGGGACCCTGGTCTGTTTTTGCCTTCATCACTTTTTTACGGATCAGTTCATCATCGTCAGACAAATACAATGTAGCATTCTGATTCTCACTCTTGCTCATCTTTCCTGTACCATCAAGGCTTGGCACTTTAACCAGCTCCTCGCCAAAATTAAATGCTACAGGTGCAGGAAATATCTCTCCATACCTGTGATTAAATCTCGCTGCAAAATTCCTTGCCATTTCCAGGTGTTGCTCCTGATCTTTACCCACAGGAACGTATAATGCACGATGCAATAATATATCTGCCGCCTGCAATACCGGATAAGTCAGCAATGCTGCGTTTATATTTTGTGGTTGCTGGCGTACTTTATCTTTAAAAGTGGTCGTTTTTTCAAGTTCGCCTTTATACGCAAGCGTATTGAGATAAAAATATAATTCTGATGTTTCGTATACATCGCTCTGACAATATAATGCAGCTTTATCGGGATCGAGCCCGCAGGCTATATATTCAGAAACAACATGCAACACATGCTGGCGTAAGGTTTTCGTGTCAGGGTGTGTGGTTAGTGAATGCAGGTCTGCTACCATAAAATAGCATTCATATTCATCCTGCATGCGCACGTAATTTTTTAAGGCGCCGAAATAACTGCCAAGGTGTAAAATACCTGTGGGGCGAATACCACTCATCACTATAGGCTTGTTTGCAACTTTTTCCATAGCGGGCGAAGATACGGCATTAAAATTTTCAGGGAATAGTTAACATGTCTAAATAATTTTGGAGTATTAGAGCATAACAGTAATAACCTATTGTAAAAATCTCAATCGTAAATTTATACTGCATTATTAAAACATTTTAAATAATTGGTTATGAATAAATATACAGATGCGACAGCAGAGGAAATAAACAGTGCCATGCAATCAGCATGGGAAGCATTTAATGTATACCGCAAATATCCGCTTAAACAAAGAGCGGATCTTATGAGGGCTATTGCGGCAGAAATGGAGGAGATACGCAATACCTTAATTCCTGTTGCCATGCAGGAAACGCATTTGCCAGAACCCCGTTTACAAAATGAATATACACGCACAGTTTTTCAATTAAACAGCTATGCGGCATACTGTGAGCAGGGCGTATGGCTTGATGCACGTATCGATACAGCTATACCTGACAAAAATCCACCTAAACCAGATTTAAGAAAAACATTAGTGCCGCTTGGACCGGTAGTTGTATTTGGTGCAAGTAATTTTCCATTTGCATATTCAACCGCCGGCGGAGATACAGCCTGTGCTTTTGCTGCGGGCTGCCCGGTTATTGTAAAAGCGCATCCTGCTCATGCAGAAACCTCTGAAATAGTAGCAGGCGCTATTAATAAAGCAGTTAAAAAAAGCAATTTACCCGAAGGCGTTTTCACCCATATTCATGGTGCTGGTTTTGAAACAGGCAAAACTTTAGTAATGCATCCGTATACTAAAGCAGTTGGCTTTACGGGTTCTTATACCGGGGGAAAAGCATTGTTTGATATGGCCAATCAACGCAAAGAGCCAATACCTGTATTTGCTGAAATGGGAAGCATTAACCCGGTATATCTTCTTCCTGAAAAGCTCAGGCAATCCGCTACAGATATTGCCAGGCAATATGCCGCTTCTGTAACATTGAGTGTGGGGCAGTTTTGTACAAACCCGGGATTGATCATTGGCATTGACGGAGATGGTTTGCAACAATTTATTACTGCGCTGGGCAATGAAATTAAAAATATTACGCCTTCACCAATGCTTCACCCGGGCATTGCAAAAGCATTTGCCGTAAACCGGACAAAGGCGCTTATACAAAACGGTGTTGATACAATTGCTGTAGCCTCCGCAACAGCAAAAGAAAATGATGGAATACCAACGATTGCTTCTGCTACGGCAGCTGCATTTTTAAATAATCCTGTTTTACACCAGGAAGTTTTTGGTCCTTATTCTATTGTTATTCGTTGTAAAAACGCGGATGAAATGCAGTTGATTATTCAGCATATAGAAGGGCAGTTAACATCTACCGTTATCGGAACAGATAATGATATTGAATTATACAGAACACTTATAGATAATATTCAGCTTACGTGTGGCAGGTTAATTTTTAATGGCGTGCCTACAGGTGTTGAAGTATGTTTGAGCATGCAGCACGGCGGGCCATTTCCGGCAACAACCGATGCAAGATTTACCTCTGTTGGCGCCGATGGAATAAAACGTTTTGCAAGACCTGTCTGTTACCAGAATTGCCCAAACATTTTTTTGCCGGAAGAATTGAAAAATGAAAACCCATTGGGTATATGGAGAACGGTGAATGATGAGCTTACGCGAAAGGGAATAGACAATGGTGAACAGGTGAAACGTGAGACCTGAGCCAAGACATCTGATACCTATAGCTGACAGCTGAGTGCTGACAACCAATTGCTATATTCAATTGATATTTCTATATTTGATCTCCTTTGATAATCATCAGCAGCCCTGTTCCCCTGTAATTAAGTATAATTAAGCACTTAAATAATGTAATTATGAAGCCTTCTATTGTTTGCGCAGCACTTTTCAGTTTTATTTTATTGTATGGCTCTGCTCAGTCCCAGCAAAGCCGGTTGGTACAAAAATGGGCAACAGATACCGTTTTAAAAGTACCCGAGTCTGTTTACTTTGATGCTAAGAATAAAATATTGTATGTTGCCAATATTGATGGCCAGCCTTGGGAAAAAGATGGGAAAGGATCAATTGGGAAAGTTGGGCTAGACGGAAAAATAATAGCTACTGAATGGGTAACCGGGTTAAATGCGCCTAAAGGAATGGGTGTACATAATGGTAAACTATATGTTGCAGATGTTGATGGCATAGCTGTGATTGATATAAGCCAGGGAAAAATTACAGATAGGATCAGCTTTGATGGCGCTGAAGGATTGAATGATATCAGTGTTGACGGCAAAGGTGTGATCTATGTGTCTGATTCAAAAACAAAAAAGATCCATCGTGTTGAAAATGGCAAAGCAACAGTATTGCTCGAAAATTTAAACGGGCCTAATGGTGTACTGTGGAATAAAGACAATCTGTATATTACCGATGCAGGCGGACTGTATAAAGTAGAGTCAAATAAATCACTAACCAAATTAGCTGATGGTATGGAAGGCGGTACAGATGGTATTGAAGCTGTCGGTGATGGCAGCTTTATTGTCTCCTGCTGGGCAGGTGCTATCTGGCATGTTCGCCCCGGCAGTAAAGAATCATTGCTTGATACACGCGAACAAAAGATCAATTCTGCTGATATTGGTTACGACCCCGCTACAAAAACAGTTTATGTACCAACTTTCTGGAGAAATGGTATTGTAGCATATACACTTCAATAAATCTTTTATCGCAAATAATTAATCAATTATCGAAACATATCAGCCGGCAATCGAATAAAGTTTCGTTGCCGGTTTTTATTTGCCAATTTTACATCGACAAAAGCGCAAGCAGTAGTCAAAATTGATAGGTTATTAAATCCAGTATCCGAAAAACAAGAAGGCTCAACCCTTCCCGCTGACCATGTTATTCAGGAATTCAACCCAATACGAGCATATTGGTAACAACGCCAACCAATGGTTGGCGTTGTTGTTGTTTAAATGATCTGATAATTTAAAGTGGTATACGTTTTATTTAAAGAAAGCTGTCGCTCTCCCTGTATGCTTTTATCAGCGCTGCTTCTCCTTCTTTTCCTTTGATGGAATTACCATGTTCCATACCCATTACGCCTTTGTACCCGCGGCTGTGAATATATTTGAATACATTTTTGTAATTGATCTCTCCGGTGGTTGGTTCATTTCTTCCCGGGTTATCCCCTATCTGGAAATAAGCGATCTCATTCCATGTGTGCTCAATATTTTTAATAAGATTACCCTCGTTTTTCTGCATGTGGTAAATATCGTAGAGTATCTTGCATGCAGGGCTGTTTACGCCTCTGCATATTTCATATGTTTGATCAGAAGTACGTAAAAAAAGGTTCGGTGTGTCACTCAGCGGTTCCAGCACCATTATTAAGCCCGCAGGTTCTAAAATTTCTGCACCTCTTTTCAACGCGTCAATTACATTACCGGTTTGCACACCAATAGGCAAACGTCTTTCAAAATCCCCGGGAACTACGGTTACCCATTTAGCATTTACTCTTTTGGCCACTTCAACAGACTGGCGGCATCCTTTTAAAAATATATCAACAAATTCCTGCTTGCCTGCAGCTAAAGTATTTTCTCCGTTGCCCCCTTTAGGCACAACAAAAACGCCCATAGTCATTCCCAGTTTAGCAAGCGTTTCCCCGATTTTAGTTTGTTGCTCAAGCGGGCGTCCGGTCATGCCATTATCCTCAATTGCCCTGAAACCCTGGTCGTACATATATTTTATCTGGTCAATAAAATCAGCACCTCCGTTATTTTTAAACATACCGTCATGGGGAGCATAATTCAGGTTAAATGTTTTTTCTGCTTTTGTATTGGTGTGAGTATTAACAGTGGTATTATCATTGCCTAAAACACTTGTTCCAACAATGGCAGATACACCCGCTAAAAGCCCGTTTTGTAAAAAATTTCTGCGTTGCATATGGATTTTTCGTTTAAACCTTAAAGTAAAGCAAACTATAGCAAAACGATGAAAACATTTTTTATTACACCTACACTGAATACATTTTGCCAATATATCATCCTGAAATCCTAACCGCCCGTTCTCTCCTACTTACTTCTTACCACTAAACACTTGCCGCCTTTTCCGCAACGGTTTGCATGGCTAAAACGCTCAAAAAATAGAAATCTTTATCATTTCTTTTCTTACCTTTCCTCCTCATAAAAAATATTTACGCGAGTGAAAAAGCATGGCTTTACGGGATTATTGACAATTATGAGTTTAAGCATAGCAGCACAAGTCAATAATCAACAGGAGTTTAAACCTTACAGTGAAAAAGTTCCCGGCACACAGTTCGAAATCAAGATGGTCCCTGTTCAGGGAGGTTCATTTACAATGGGCAGCCCTGAAATTGATAAGAACAAAAAACCAAATGAAATACCACAGAAAAAAGTTACTATTGAACCATTATGGATGGGCGCTTACGAAATAACACATGATATTTTTGATGTGTTTTTCAGGGATGAAGGTACACCTGTTGGCTCTGAGGTTGACGCAGTAACCCGCCCCACACCACAGTATATCGACCTGAGTTGGGGTATGGGCAAAACAGGAGGTTTTCCGGTAAACAGTATGAGCCAGGATGCAGCCCTTATGTTTTGCCGCTGGCTGTATAAAAAAACCGGCGTGTTTTACAGGCTGCCCAGCGAAGCTGAATGGGAATATGCCTGCCGTGCAGGTTCTACTACAGCATATCCATTTGGAGATGATCCGAAAGAATTGGGCAAGTATGCCTGGTTTAAAGGAAACAGTAAAAACAAATATCAAAAAGTTGGACAAAAGGAACCTAATGCCTGGGGATTGTATGATATGTTAGGCAATGTATCTGAATGGACGCTTGATCAGTACGATGAAAAATATTTTGAAAAGATTGGTGATGATGCAAAAGAACCTGTAATTCCTCCCGCTACAAGATATCCGCGGAGTGTAAGAGGCGGCAGCTATCTTGATGCACCTGAAAATCTGCGCAGCGCCAGCCGCCAGCATTCAGAGCCATCGTGGAACAAAAGAGATCCCCAGATACCTAGAAGCCGCTGGTGGCTTACAGACGCCATGTTTGTTGGCTTCCGTATTGTTCGCCCTCAGCAACAACCAACGGCAGAGGAGGCAAACGCGTTTTACGATAAGTATCTAAAAAAATGATTGCAATAATTATATAAAACAACACATATGAAACAGAATGATTCAAATAACAAACAAACAACCCGCAGGGAATTTGTAAAAAGTTCATCCCTGCTTGCCGGTGGTTTGATAGCAGCACCATTGTTTACAAAAGCAAATTATTTTTCCGGTGCAGACGATACCATCAAAATAGCTTTGATCGGATGTGGCGGGCGAGGCACAGGCGCGGCTACACAAGCTTTATCGACCAAACAAAATGTAAAATTGGTAGCAATGGCCGATGCTTTTCAGGACAGGTTAGACAGCGCTTACAAATCAATAGGGGATGAAATTGATGCTAAGAAAATTGATGTGCCCGCTGACAGGAAGTTTGTTGGCTTTGACGCATACCTGAAAGCAATTCCGCTTGCAGACGTTGTTATTCTTGCAACACCTCCCGGTTTCAGGCCTATTCATTTTGAAGAAGCCGTAAAACAGGGGAAGCATATTTTTATGGAAAAACCCGTAGCTACTGATCCTGCAGGTGTACAAAAAGTTTTAGCAGCAGCAGCTATTGCCAAACAAAAGAAGCTGAATGTGGTTGTTGGTTTGCAGCGCCATTATCAAAATTCTTATCGCGAATTATTTAAGCGTAAAGACCTTATTGGTGATATCACTTCAGCACAGGCCTGGTGGAATAATGATGGCGTATGGGTACATCCACGCAAGGAAGGACAAACAGAAATGGAATACCAGATGCGTAACTGGTATTATTTTAACTGGCTTTGCGGCGACCATATTAACGAACAGCACATTCATAATATTGATGTTATAAACTGGTTTAAAGGCGGATATCCTGTTAAAGCACAGGGTATGGGTGGCAGAGAAGTTAGAACCGGGAAAGATTATGGTGAAATATTTGACCACCACTTTGTAGAGTTTCATTATGCCGATGGTTCAATATTAAACAGCCAATGCCGTCACCAACCTAAAACAATGAATAAGGTTGATGAGTTACTGATCGGAACAAAAGGAAAACTGTTTGCCGGCAACGCAAATATTGTTGATCACAAAGGGAAAGTATTATACCAGTTTGATAAAAAAACAGAAAACAATCCTTATCAGAGTGAGCATGATGAATTGTTTGCAGCTATTGCTAAAGGCGAATACAAATTCTGGGATGCTGAGAATGGCGCAAAGAGTACAATGACAGCTATCTTGGGACGTATGGCAACCTATAGCGGGCAGGTAATTGAATGGGATAAAGCCATTAATTCCGGGATAGACATTCATCCTAAAATATACGATTTTGCCGCTGCACCACCGGTATTGCCTAACAGCGATGGCTTCTATCCTGTAGCAGTGCCCGGTGTTACAAAGTATGCATAACCGTTAGTAATTTATTTTCTATAAGGCGCTTTGGTAAAGCGCCTTTTTTATTTGCATAGGGCGAAAAACAATTTGTAACTCCCAGATAAAAACATTGTATTGCCTGCTTTTATTAATTGATATACATCAACTAAAAAAATGCAATAATTTTTTTGTTTTGGAACTCCATTTTCTACATTTGCTAAACAAATCCGCACTACATAATGTTTAAAACATTTAGGTGCAACTCCTGGATAAAGCCTCATTAAATCCTCCGGCAATTTAAAAATCGGCATCATAATAACCATTTCACTTAACATAGTTTATTTCCGTTTTCTAACCATTAAAACACTGTTCATTTTTTCAATATCTCTCAAAAAACCACTCCGATCCCGACCTGTGGCAACTGAATTATTCACTCCTCTAAAATTGAAAAAATGAAAAAGTTGATCGTATTAATTTACATAGCAGCCGCAACAATCTTATTCGGATACGCAAAAGCAGAAACAACTAATCCTGCTTGCCAGGTAACGGTCAATGCAAAAGAAAATAAAACTATCACCTCAGCTATTTTTGAGGATGTTGCAGTAAAGCTGGTAAATAAAAAAGCTGAAATTACCTGGGCTACCGATAAAGAACAGAATAATAAACAATTTGAGATACAGAGAAGTAATGGTGGCGAAGAGTTTAAAACGATCGCTATTTTTTTTACGCTGAAAGACAGCAGGGAAATTAAAAATTATAAGTTTAAGGATGAGATGAAAGGTGTAGCAGGCGGGAAAGTGAGTTATAGAATTAAACAGGTTGACTTGAATGACAATTGCACATTCAGTAAGACTGTTGAAATTAACATTTAAAAGCTATTTAAATTTTTATATAGAGGTTGTGAATTCCTAATCGGAAAAAGGCCCCTTGTCTAGGGGGCCTTTCATTAAAAATCTGGATCATCTCCTCAAATAGTAATACCTTTAGAAAGATTCGTACACTATTTGATCTCCTTTGACTAAAACCGGTAATTAAACGAAGACAAGTCGTTGTCCGTACCCAACAACAAATCAACTAAACACGAGACAATGGAACGTATTATCGGTACTATTAAAGTATTCGCCCTCGCATGCGCATGGGCAATTGCAACACCTCTTGCAATACTTGCCAATGAAGGCAAACTAAAAAAAGAAAAAACATCTAACAGTAACGACTCTGCCACGATGGTAGAAATCGTTTCTTTTACCGGCGTATCTGCTCAAAACAAAATTGATCTTGCCTGCAAGGTAAAAAGCAATTGCTGTTACAGCATTTTTGTAGAACGCAGCCGCAATGGCAAAAACTTTTACGCTATCGGTTCTTTTTCTGACGATAAAGTATTGGCAGAATATACACTTTCAGATGAATCCCCCCTGCGCCAGACAAATATCTACCGGCTTAAAATTATTGATAGCCATGGTAAAATAAGCTATTCAAAACTGATGGTAGTGCAATTGTACGATACGGATGTATTAGACATGGTAAGCGTAACGCCAAATACTTTACTGAACAATCTGCATATAAACGTACAGTTAAAAAATAAAGCAATGATTGTGATGCGGATAACAGATAAAGAAGGAAATGAAATTTTTAAGAAAAAAGATACAGGAACCGAAGGATTTAATAGTTACGAGATGGAAGGAACGGGGAAAATGATGCCTGGCAATTATTTTCTGGAAGTACTTGTAAACAGTAAAGACCGGCTTAAAGTGCCTTTGATCAAAAGTTGATCAGAGCCACTACAACATGACCCCGTTTTTTTTAATATCCTTAAAAGCGCAGTATAAAACCTGCGCTTATTTATTTTTTCCAAGATAGCCCTGCAGGTTTTTTACATATTCTTCAAACGCTTTTACGCCTTTCGTTGTAATCCTGCAAATGGTTTGCGGGTAATTATCCTTAAACTTTTTTATAACGTCAATATAGCCCGCATCTTTCAACTTCTGTATCTGCACACTGAGATTACCCGCCGTAGCATTTGTCTTCTCCTTTAAAAAAGTAAACTCCGCTTCTTTAACCCCAATAAGAAGTGAAATCACTGCAAGCCTTAATTGTGAATGTAATATTGGATCAAGATCTTTAAACATCCTTATCTTTCTTTTGTTTCAGGTATTTATTCCTAAGCAGCAGCCCGGGTATAAGCCAGCAGCAAATAGTTGCGATGGCACTAAGCAACATATCGTATGTAAACGAAGTAAACAAAGAAATAACAAAACACGTATAACAAATCAATGCTCCGATAATTAAAGGTTTGTATTTTGTAATAAGGCCGGTAGCCAATGTAGGAAATGCATATAATATCATCATAACCGAAGAAAAACTGGGAGGAAATATCCTGTATGGTTTTATTTCGCCGGATGATATATTTTTCGAAAAAATTTCCAAACCATCTCCCGCCACTAACTTAGCACTGGTATAGGAAACAACATTCGCGTAAACAAGCATAGCAAATATGGAGATCACGTATACCATCCATACTATATCGATATGTGATTCCTGATAAGTTTTTACCACCCTTGATTTACCTTCTTTAATACCAATCCATACCTGGGGAAATACCGCAACAATTGTTAATATCCATATATCAAACCCGATAGAGAAATCACAAAAAGATTGGGCAAAGCTTACCAATGCGCAAAAGCTGATAACTGTGCCCCACAAAATAGTACTTGCCCCGCTTTCATGATAATGGCTGTTTGTTTTACCGATCATTTCGGTTATCAGCTTCAGGCTTTCCTGCTCTGTTAATTCTTTTTGTTGCATATAAGATATTTATAAATTCAGGTTTAATTATTTGTAGCTGGCAAGCATTTCTTCTACCTGCTTTTTACCCCAACGAGGATACAACGGCTTGGGATTTTCTGCATTAAACAACTCCAGCGTTTTTTCAAGCATTGGCTTAGCTTTATCTTTTCCCCCGCCAAATTGCTCTGGCGTATTAAATACACCGCTCGCCTGTAAAAAATGTAATCTTGGATTATCAGGTTCAAGCTTTAATCCTTTTTCCATGGCAGCTGACGCTTCAGGCCCATAGGTTTGCCAGCGTGTTTGCGGGTCAACAAGCATTTGCTGCGTTGCTGCCATATTTCTCACCGCGCATATTTCGGCATTATCGTTTATAGCTTCTGCTTTAGCGCAAAAAGCTTTTATCTTTTCCGCATTGGCATCTTTATCAAGAGACTGGTCGGCCCAACCAGCTGTTGAAAGCGCTAATGCCGCATAGTAATAAGGCAACCACTGGTTTTTTTCTGCATCCCCAATGCGTGCAAAGGCATTTGACAGATCAATCAATCCCGACGTTGTTTTAACGGTATCAAATTTTGCAAGATTTGTTTCCATAGCCTTCACATATTTTTCGCTTTGTGCCGAAGCCGAAAATATAATAACACAGGCGGTTAATAATGATAGTATCTTTTTCATATTTTATTTTGTTTTTCTTCTCCCTGCTGAAGAATGTTTATTATTCCATACCCCAGGGATGGTATAGTATTTTAATATAGTCTGTTAAAGATTGTTGTTAATGGCGTCTTCCGTTCTATCAATACCAAGACTTATGAATGCGCCAAGAAATATAAACGTTCTTGATGGCGGTAAAATGGGCGTTTTTCTTGATCCGTCATAAGAATAATTATAACCGTACAGCTGGTTAATGCCGAAAATATTATTTACGGTAAGCACCAGCACCGTAAATGTTTTACTGTCTTTCTTGAATAAGTTAGGCAAATAATTTAAGCTGAAGCTGACATTATTGTAATCTTTCGTTTTACCCATATCTGTAAACTTATAGTTGCTTCCATCATACATAATGTTGTAGTACGGCCTGCCGCTGGCATAAGTATACGACATATTAAAACCGGTTTTCCATTTGGTTACAAACTTTTTCATTACCAGCGATGCCGTATGCTTTGCAGCAAAGCTTGGTTGAATAGCATAAGGAAAATTGGTATAATCTCTTTTTGTATCGAGATAGGAATAAGATACCCAGTAATCTAAATCTTTAAATGTTTTTTTATCGCGCCAGAAAATCTCTAAACCTTTTGCATCGCCATACCCGTTGTTATTTGTGGCAACCTGCTGCGCAGTATTGATCATATTAGTCTTAATAAGATCGTTATATTTTTTATAAAACACTTCAGCCCTGAAAGTAGTTTTGCTGGTTACTTTTTGGTATTGTGCTATATAATGGGTAGCCTTTGAAAAGGTAAGCACATCCGGCGAAGGCAGGTATTTTTTTTCGGGGTTTTGATAAAATACGCCGTATGCGAGAGAAGCCTGGCTTTGCCTGCCTGTTTTATATGCCAGCGATACCCGTGGTGCTATATTACTTTTATCCAGCAAAGAAGACTGCTCAAAGCGTCCCCCGATTTTAGCTGCGAGATCATTAGTGATATAGATATCAGTTTCTGCAAATGCTGCTTTTAAATTATCCACG
Organism: Agriterribacter sp.; assembly: GCA_047601125.1. Classification (GTDB taxonomy): domain Bacteria; phylum Bacteroidota; class Bacteroidia; order Chitinophagales; family Chitinophagaceae; genus Agriterribacter. Next base: position 137,998 of record JASGJY010000002.1, read on the forward strand.
ATGCTGCTGCTGAATTTTTGCCCGTTATATAAAGTATAATGATATTTATCATTGCTATAATTATATTCCCCTCCAAAGCGGATAACAGAAATACCCATTAATCTTTTATCGATTACTGCTTTGGCGTTAAAATATTGACCCGGAGATGCTAATCCAAAATTTTTATATGCAAGTGGCGGTATGTTAACTTCCTTTTCGGAACCGTCCTGCAATTGTCCTTCAATATCATCTTTATTGGTGGAATAAGAAATTCCGGTAGTCAGCTTCCATCCGCCTCCCAGGCTTTCCCTGTAAGAAAGATTATGATACATATTGAAGTTTTTGATGTTGAACGCATCATAATAACCTGTGGTATCAATGCTGGGTGTTATAATGCCCAAACGGTTAGCACTGAAATATCCATAATATTTGATGATACCTGTTTCTGAAGTTTTGATCCTGAAATTTGCATCACCTTCGTGGTACTCCGGCACCCGGGAATAGTTTTGCCTTTGTTTAATGGCTTTAAATGCAAGCCACAAATTAGCGTAGCTGTAGCTTATACCCCATGATGATTTTTTATTTTTAGCCAGGTGTTGATGTCCTGCATTTAAACTCAATACAGATACACCAATATTACTTGAGCTTTGCTCGGGCAGATCAATAGATTCGAGTATTAATGCTGAAGACAAAGCCTGTCCATATAAGGCTGAGTAACCGCCTGTGCTGAACACTGTGCCTTTAAATAAAAATGGAGAAAAGCGGCCACGCTGCGCAATACCCGGCACACTGCTGTAAAAAAAGTTATTGACCAGTGTGCCGTCAATAAAAGTTTTTGTTTCGGCGGCTGTTCCACCTCTTACAAATAAACCCTCACTTTCACCAACCTGCTGTGCACCGGGCAATGTTTTTAATGCGCCTGTAATGTCAGCATTAGCGCCTGCTGTAGTGGCAACATCAATAGAATTTAATACGGTTACTCTTTTCTTATCACCGGCTTCAAAGCTTCCTGCTGAAATGATCACAGCTTTTAATTCACTTACTTCTTCTTTAACAGAAATATTAATAGTGATATCGCTGCCTGCAATATCAATCGCCTGTTCCACAGGTTTGTAACCAACTGCCGTTACGGCCAGTATAAACTTTCCTTTTTCGGAGGTAGTGAAAGAAAAATTACCTGACGAATCAGAGGTAGCGCCATCATAAGTATCTTTTAAAACTATACTTGCCGAAGGTACCGGCCTTGCTTTATTATCTTTTATTGTACCCGATATTTTCGTTTGTGCATTACCGGTATAATCAATTAAAAGTAATATATAGATAAAACAGAGGGATTTCACAATTTGTAAATTTATCTCGAAAATAAAGTAGTTTATAATATAAACCAAATAAAACTATAGTACCTTTTACAACTTTTATTACATAAACCTAAAAAGGGCTGTTAATTTCTTAACAGCCCTTTATTGCTTATAACAGTACGGATTTACGGTTTTCGTACTCCATCAGTTAATTGTAATTGCACAATAAATGTGCCTTCCATTTTAATAACAAACGCAAAACGGGGGTTAGCGGAGTATTTTCCATCGGGTAAGCCATCAATGGTTATATGCTTGCTGGGAATTCTATAATATATTAAATGTCCCCAATCAGTTGTAGCATCTTTGTAAGGTGCTAAAGGAAACGGGGCTACTTCAAAATCGCAAACCATTGCGGTATCGGTATTTATAACATCATTAAATCTGGCATAATTCTCAAAAGTAGGTCTGTCGCCTCTTCTCATTATTTCGCCTGCCGCCGGATTAAATGGATTCCCGTTTTTATCAGTTATTTTAAGGATAATTCTTGCGCCTTCATCAGATACCTTGGTAAAGGTTAGTTTAGGGTTTTTAACCGCCTGTGAAGTGCCGTCCGCATCGCTGAATGCATTGTTTACATTGTCTTCCTGCTTAAACATATCCTCATTTGTAGGATCAATAACGTGAATAGAGCCGAATGAAGGATATGTTTTAGTGCCTGTTCTGTTCGTAGCTTTTATATCAAAGTTATAAATGCCAATGGGAATGTTTGCAGAGCCCCTGTTAAAGGTAAGTTGTCCGCTTACCGTATTAAATTCCATCGGTTCAATATTCAATGTTTCTCTTTTCTGGTTTAACAGTTCCACTGTTGTGTCTGTATCAACATTAAAGGTCATACCCGGTTTGAATACGGTAACCTCGTACTTGGTATTAAAAGCTTCCGGAAGTTTCCCCCCCATGCTATCCCGTAAATTCTGCATTTCAAATGTTATAGGAGGGGTGGAACCATCAAAAGATATCTTGTCTGATTGTACCAGTGACAGCCCGCGTAAGCAATATAGATCAGGTGTTGTATAACGCAGGGTATCGCTTAAAAATCCTTCTGCAATTTTTTTGCATGCCATGAAAGACGCACAAGCAACAAGGAAAAATAAAATTATTTTTTTCATAATAATTATTGTTATGAATGATTAGTCAATTTTATCTGTATTGAAGAAAAGGCGATGATACCCATCCAGTACATGAACCACGCCATTTGTTGTAAGTATACCTGAAGACTGTATCGTGGAAGATTTGTCTTTCTGGCTTTCCGGAATATTATTTATATCCAGCTCTTTACTGTCGTCTGTTCCGATCACTTTTGTATATACCACATAGTCTACGTAATCTACATATGAACCATAGCCGAAGGTTCTGTTTAGCCAAAGCTTAAATTGTACGTCAGGAATATCGCCATATTTAGAAGGATAGAACTTGCCTGCGGTAGTAAGTACATCACGGCCGAGTTGTCCATCAAAAATATATGTCTTCAATGAATCTACTCTGAACATGGGAATACTATCTAAAGTATAAGTAATATTCTCATCGTCCAATTCTATTGCCCTGATGTTTTTCATTGCTTTCAGGTATTCGTCTACCCCGTAGTTGGTGGTAGCAAAAAAAGTACAATTGCTATTGATCGTTTCTTTTAATCCTGCCCTGTCAATGAGTGTTACCAATGATGAAAAGATAGGCTTTGATTTAAGAAAATCGTATGTGGTCATATTTACGTGTGCATCCGATACTCCTCCGTCTGTAACATATCCTTTTTTGCAGGATGACATAAGCAGAAGGGCACAGGTAAAAAATAATATTTGTTGTATGTTTTTTTTCATTGTGATCTTTTTTATGTTAAGCATAATCAGGATGGTTTAAATTTTTCCTCTCCAGTAGGAGGTTTGAGTAAGAAATTTGTTATCCTTGAACAGCTCCGGATTTACCGGCCAGAAAAAGCCTCCGGCAGAGAACCTTGACTCAGAAAGCCAGGATATAAATTCAACAAACTGTCTTGTTCTCATGAGGTCGAAATACAAATGACCTTCCAGGTACATTTCCCTACCTCTTTCAACCATGTATTGATATAGCAAATCCTGCTTACTATCTGTTGCTTTTACCCTCACTGAGCTGGAATTATTCCTGTCTCTGAAGAAATTTATAATATCGGCGGCTGATTGTAAATTGCCTTTATATAAAGCAACTTCCGCTTGCAGCAGTTTCATGTCGCTTAAACGGAAAATAATCATATTATTACTGAGAACACTACCGGTTTGAGAGCTTGGGTTTCTATAAACTACATTTCTGTATTTTTTACAAACTTTTCCGGCAAAATTATTCCTGAATCTAACATCTTTCTCATCGTTTCCGAAACCACCTACCTGTTGAAATTCATAGTCATCTATATCTTCAATATAAACATACGCATATCCCGGACTGTCGAATGCATAATAAAGGTCGCCAATATTTACTTCTTCGTTGGTATCTTTTAAATAGTATTTAATACCATCCACTAATAACTCTACCCAAACCCAACCCGTGCCATTCCACCAATAATCATAGCCTTCACCTTTGCGAGGAATACTATAGTGAACATTATAATAAGTTTCAGGAACCCACAAACGAGGATTAAAACCATAACCATTCACGAAGTCTTCGGTGAGAAAATACAAACCAATATGACCACCGGTACCCTCTAAAGTATTTTCGCTCATATTGATTTCGAAAATGCTTTCAGATGAGCGGCCGATAAACAAATCTCCATATTTAGCAGTGTCCTGCATTGCATATCCACCCAGGCTTATAAGCGTTTGCAGGGTTGTGTCGGCACTGTTCACATCTTCTGCTATAGGTTCGCTGGAAGCAAGGTTGGCAGTAGTGCCGCGCCATAAATATAAATGGGCCAGCAATGCATACGCCGATCCTCTGTTTGCAGTAACTGATCTTTCAGATAAGCTTTCATAACTCCAGTTTAATAATGATATTGCCTGATGGCAGTCATCCTCAATTTGCTTCATTACAATCATCCTGTCTGTGCGGGCTAATTGAGGAGCATTGATCGGATCATCGTATGATTCTGTAACTAATGGCACATCTCCCCATACTTTGGTTAGTTCGAAATAGGTAAGTGCCCGAATGAATAAAGCCTGCCCCATTATCTTATTCTTAAAAATTGTTACATCATTCACATCCTTGGCAAGTAAGGCATCATCAATTCCCGGTACTTTTTTTAAGATCAGGTTGCTCATGGCAATCACCTTATAAAATCTCGTCCAGTCGCCAAGGCTTTCAACATTATACTTAAAAGTAAAATCACCGCCCTGTATACCTTCTAATCCATCTCCGGTATAATTCATAGTAAAATAGGTGCTGGCAGAGGTTTGCGCATCACCATACATATAATAACCCATACAGGTGCCGGCAGTAAATGCAGCCCTTAAAAGACTATAATTGCCGGCAATAGCAGATTCACAATCGCGTACGGACTGCCAGTATACCTGGTCGTAGGTTGAGTTTTTAGGTTCTTGTTCCAGTATTTTTTTGCAGGAATTCAGCGTAATAAACCCGCCGATCAGCAAAATGAAATATTTTATGCTTGATTTATATATGTTCATTATTAATGTAATTAGAGTGAGCATTAAAATTGCATTTGAAAACCAATGGTGAATTTTCTTGGAATCGGGTATCCATTTCCGTTATACTCTCCATAAGAGTTCACATTTTCTGCATCCGGCAGATCTTTGGATGACTGCCATTTTAAGAGATTGTCTGCTATCACAAAAAATTTAAGCCCATCTATTTTCATCCGTCTTATAATATTCTGACCAAGACTGTATTGAAGGTTCAAACTCTTTAACCTGAAATAATCGCCTTTTGTTAAAAAGAATGTTTGCGCAGATGTGTAATAATAGAGATAAGTGCCTAAATCATACCTGGCAAATTCAGCCTGGTCTCCTGGTTTTCTCCAGATGTTAATCTTATCGAGATTGGGAATAGAAAAAGCGGCAAAGTTTTCATTTGCATTTCCATCGGTGGAGTTAGAAAACTGATCAGCTTTGTAAAGATTCATAACATCCCTGTTGAAGGTGAAAGAGAAAAATAACCCTAAAGTGAAGTTCTTCCAGGTGATATTGTTTGTCCAGCCTCCGGTAATTTTTGGATTGGGATCGCCAATAGGAATTTTATCCGGGTTAATGCCGCTGTTGAAAATGTCAATCAAGTAATCTCCATCAAGATCTGCAAACTGAAAGGCGCCTGCAGAGTATGCTCCATTTGCACTTCTAAACCTTTCACCGGTATATTTATTTACCGGCACATCATCGTCTGTAGCATATACGCCAAGGGTTTTGTATAAATAAAATGAGTTAAGCGGGCTGCCTACAGAACTGATATGAGATTTATCAAATCTATCGCCATCCAAAACATAATCCCTGCCTCCATTAGGTAAATTCATGATGGTGTTTTTTGTATAGCTCACATTTACTCTTGAGAACCATTTTATGGTACTGTTGGCAGGTAACGGGTTAGCGGTAAGCGTTAGTTCTACACCTGCATTCCTCACCCCTGTAGAATTAGTATTTGCAACAGAGTAGCCGCTGGTTACGGGTAAATTTACATTTGTGAACTGCAAAGTGTTTTCCCGGTTAAAAATGTCAATTGCTGCAGAATATTTACCCTGTTGAATCTCAAAATCCATCCCGATATTCCATTGAGTAGCTTTTTCCCAGCTAAGATTTTTTTGCGCAACTCCATTATAAAAATTCGGTGTAACAGTTGTTACGCCATTATACGAAGTGGCTCCAAGATTTCCATTATAAGCTCCATTATTAACCAGATACAAATTATACTGTAAATAATTTGCATCAGGCAAGCTTCCTGAAGTGCCGATGCTTGCCCGCAGTTTTAACATGGAGAACATGGAGTTTTTCATGAAGTTTTCTTCACTTATCAACCATGCAGCAGATGCGGACGGAAAGAATCCCCATTTATTGTTGGTTCCAAATCTGGAAGATCCGTCATATCTACCTGCGAAAGAAAATAAATATTTGCTATTAAAATCATACGCCAGGCGCGCATAATATGACAATAGTCCATAAGCCTGGTAGTCAGACGACGCGCCAATTTTGCTTTGAATAAAACCTCTGACCGTTTGAATTTGATCTGACGCTCCGTTTGCACCCGCAGCTATTGTATTTTCATATTGGTTGAATAAAATATCCTGCCCCACAACCACGCCTAAGCTATGTTTTCCGAAGAGGTTGTTATAGCTAAGGTAATTTGAAGTAAGCATGTTTGCTTCATAATCAGTAAAGGAGTAAGAATAATTTCCAAAACCATTTTCCATCGCATTGGTTCTGTTAAAATTCCTTCTGGAATTAGTTAGCTGGTAAGAGCTAAGCGAGTTAAATTTGAAAGATTTACTGAAACTGTAGCCAAGGTTAAGATTGAAATTAAAAACATTTTCAATATTTTTATCAAGATCTGTATTGTAGTTTCCAAGTATGCCTTCTTGTTTAGCACTACTAAGATTTAAAAGAGAGCTTGGCATATTCCCTGAGCCAAGGCTATAAGGATTATAGTCTGTTCCCTCATAACGGGGGTCAGCACCGCTACCACCACGATCTCTGTCTGACCTGGTAAAATATATTACAGGATTAATTTCTAATTTTCCTTTTAACGCTTTTGAAGCTAAATTCAGCCTTACTGAATAGCGTTTCGTACCTGTTGCTTTCAAAATACCTTTTTCATCATAGTAGCCTGCACTGAACCGGTAATTTGTACCGTTTTCGCTACCGCCGCTTAAGCTTAAATCGCCGCTTTTAATGATGCCAGTCTGGTAAAACATATTTTGCCAGTCGGTATTACCATTAAACGCAGGGTTGAGGCTGTCTGTTAACAGGTAAGGCAGTTGTTTTTGCTGGTCATAAGTAAGTTGAGATTGAAGTACAGCCATTTTTTGCCTGCGTTCAGTAGTACCAACTGTAACTTCACGCAACTGTGGCCGGGTTGTTATGCCTGCAAAACCGGAAAACAAAACTTTAGGCTCACCGCTTCTGCCTTTTTTTGTTGTAATTAATATTACACCGTTAGCAGCTCTTGAGCCATAAATTGCAGCGGCTGAGGCGTCTTTTAACACGTCAATGGATTCAATATCATTGGGATTAACGCCCCCCAGATAATTCATTCCCGTTCCGGCTCCTGATGTTACGTATTTTTCATTACTCTGCGGAACACCATCTACAACATATAATGGGCTGTTTACTACATTATTTTCATCCCAATTGCGGCTTACGCGGGTATTACCACGCACACTAACCGATGGTGAAGCACCCGGATCCCCACTGAAGTTTTGCACATTAACGCCTGCCAACCGCCCCTGCATTAACTGATCGAAACTTGCCGCAGGAAGATTTTCAATTTCCTTACCGGAAATACTTGAAATGGCTGCGGTAGTTTTTTTGCGGGTGATCTTTTGATAACCGATCACGACAACATCTTCCATTGAAGAGGTAGATGTTGCCAGCACAATTTCAATACTGGTTTGTCCTTTAACCTTAATATCTTGCTTGTTGAAACCTACTGAAGAAATTTCAAGTGTCGCATTAGGGGAAACGATGATAGTGAAGTGCCCTTTATCATCGGTATAAGTACCTTTGCTGGTCCCCCTGATTTTAATAGATGCGCCTGAAACAGGCTCATTTTTTTCATCTTTTACAACACCGGTGATCTTTGTATCCTGGGCATAGACAGACAGTGCTAAAAAGATAGCACACAAGAGGAGAAGTTTTCTCATGTCATGTTTTGTTTTAGTTATTGTCGAGCAAAATCCGTTAGATGTTAATCAAAGGATGTGACAGCACTTATAAGCAATCACCTATACTTGTGTTTATCAGTAGTTATTATTTAAAAAAGGGGGCAATCAGAAAAGAGAACTGAAGATAAAACAGTTAATCAAAAAAACTTATTAAATTTTAACTTATTCTTAAAAGATTTTATGAAGTTGTCAAATATTATATATATTTTCTAAATAATGCAATCGGTTGTTTGAGCTATTTTAAAGTTGTTCAAGCTATAATTTTAATCAAATCTTTCCACTTCAAAAGGCCTGATATCCATGCATGGCTTTTCTCCATTTATAATTTCAGATACCAGCTTGCCTGTTCCTGCGCCGGTGCTTAAACCAATCATTGCGTGATTCTAACTCCTTAGAAGCAATTTTAATAATAATAACTCTGCCTTTTTAACACAATCTGTGTTGTTTACCTTATCTATTCATATAAGCACTTCATCTCTGCTAGGCTAATTACATTAATTGATACAAAAAATGGCATGAATTCCAGTAAAAATACCATGCATTATTTCTGTAACGTAATTGTATTGTCGTTTAATGGAGTTTTAGTATATTACTCAGATAATTCCTTTGTTAAACACAATTTTTTTTATGAAACGTACAGTTTTATATTTTGGTATAACCATGGTGGCTTTAACCATGATAACTTCCATTCTACGAATTAAGCATTCGTCTGCATTTGATTTTTTCTTTATTGTAACGCTAGTATGTATATTGATGTTTATAGTGGTAAGTATATACTCACTAATCAAGTTTCTTAAAACTAAAAACTAAGTTATGAAAAACTAACACTTTTTATTACATTATCTCTATTGGTATTTGGTTGTCAAAAGGAAAAGGAAATGACAAAGATTGATACTAATAAGTTAGAATTACTGGTGGAAAAATATAAACTCCCAAAAACTACAATTCAGAATGATAGCTATATTATCTTTAAGGACATAACAGCTTTGGAGAATTTTCTGAAAAGTAGAATCTAAAATGTTGTTGGTAATCCTACTCCTATAGATAAGTTTCTTAAGAGGCTCTAACGTCAAACAAAACACAAATTCCAAATTCGCTTAGTGGACCACCATCTCCTAAACCTTGTAACGGATCAAATATGAACTATCAAGCTACATGGAATATAAAAAACTATGACGCTTCTACTAATATGAACTTGCAGGTAAACTACACTACTAATTCAAACAAGCAAATTAATAATGTTAATTTGAATGCAAATCCATATGGAAGCACACCAGATGAATTTTCAATATCAAACACACAAAAGTCCACTACCGGAAATAATATACATATCACCTTTACTACTACTCAAACAAATAAGGTTAAAGTAGGGCCGGTCTCATATAACAGCACAAGTGTAACAAACTGGACAATTGATTTAAATACATGTGATGGTTTAGCTACAACTTCCTACAAAACTAATTTGCCATAAAGCTACAGGTACATAGCGTTATTTAATAAAGGAATTATAAACGGGTATTTTGACTTCCGAAATACCCGTCTTTTTTAAAATAATGTTATTCTCTTTGCAATAATTACACGGCAAGTTGTTGTAATCTAAAGTAAATAAAAAAAGCTGCGCTAATCAAATCTTTCCACTTCAAAAGGCCTGATATCCATGCATGGCTTTTCTCCATTTATAATTTCAGATACCAGCTTGCCTGTTCCTGCGCCGGTGCTTAAACCAATCATTGCGTGCCCGGTGGCAACAACTACATTATTGTATTTTTTTATTTTACCTATGTATGGCAACCCGTCCGCGGAGCAGGGGCGGTATCCATACCATATATCTTTTTCTGCAGGCATAGGTATATCAAATTCTGTATAATAGCGTTTTACTGCATTCACTATCCCTTCTACTCTTTTATAACGGGGAGGTGCAGTTGTAGGTACAACCTCCATAGTACCACCAAACCGTATTTTGTTTCCATCCATTGGCGTAAGCGCAACTCTACCTTCCATCAATACTGATGGATGATTTATTTTATAAGGTGAATTTTCAAGCGTAATAGAATAACCACGGCCGGGCATCAGGGGGATCTTTGTATCTGCCAATGCTGCTATCTCCCTCGACCATGCGCCGGTTGCAATAATAACCTGATCGGCATTATACGCGTTCTTTGCTGTGATCACTTTATTAATACTATTCCCTTTTTTCTCAAATTTTATAACCGCTTCATTGGGTATTAGCTGCACGCCACTTTGTTGAAGTAAATTAAGAAGTCCGTGCATTAATTTTTGCGGATACAGATGTGCATCACATTTAAACAATATGGCGCCTAATGCATTTATTTTGGTTTGAGGTTCTAACTGCTGCAGTTCTTCCGCGTTAAGCAATGCCGTATCTAATCCCAGTGCTTTTGCTTTTTCTACAGTATGACAGGCATGTTCACCAACCGGTTCGGTTTGAAATATTTCAAGTAACCCTTTATGCTCGTATGCAAAATCAAAGCCGGGTATTTGCTGCCATTTTTCATATTCACTCTTGCTAAATAAAGCTAAATCACGTAAAGGTATAGCCGAAGCAGCTACATGGTTATCGTTAGCACTTTTTACAAATTTTAATCCCCAGTCAATTAACGCGCTTTTTATTGAAGGCTGCACATAAAACGGGCTTTGTGAATTAAACATCCATTTAAAACCCTGCCATACTATACCGGGTGTAGCCAGCGGAACAAAGTGGCTGGGACAAACATACCCTGCATTACCATACGAGCAGTTGTTTAAAAAATCGTCTTTATCTATAACGGTAACTTTGTGTCCTGATTTTTGAAGATAAAAAGCGGAGCTTAAACCCATGATGCCTCCGCCAACGATCACTATATTTTTCATTGTTTTGTAGGGATTGTGCTTTTGCAGGTTGCAAAATTAAAAGTTGCCCGGCAAAACCGGTATTTATATTTTATTCATTCCTGCATATATTTTAACCGGTTAAAATCCAAACATAATTAGATAAATATTTCATCTTCTCTTTACCGAGGGCTTTTTAAGTTTGAATGACCAGGTATTTCGCTTTAAAAAAAACGATTGCGGCATCGTCATTTCGATCCCCGCTCCATGAAGACTGCATTCAAGGTATATTGCGGCGGGAGAGAAATCTGCCGGGTTATAGTACAAAAGTGAGCATTAATACCAAAGCCCGTCAGATTTACCTTTGATGAGAATAGTTCTCCCTCGCGTAAGAGTGATTATACTGCAGTTCCCGTGTTGCTCGGATCGAAATAACGGAGAAGTGTGTTTGCGTTTTACTACCAGCACTAAGGAAAACTGTATAATTATTCAACGTAAAAGCGACATCCCTGTTTGAGTGATTGGCTGCCGCCTGATTTTGTAAAAATTTTTTTATGAGGAAAAAAGTAATCTTTACGGCATTATGTAGTTTTTGTTTTGTGCAGCCGTTTGCACAATCTTATGTGCCTGAAAGGAGCAACACTGCGATAAAAGTAAATCCTGTTGCCGGTATAAAGGCATATGCATTTAACCTTGCTGATATAAGGCTTACTGGTAACAGTCCTTTTAAAAACGCTATGCAAAAAGATTCAGCTTACCTGCTGCTGATTGAGCCGGCCCGCCTGCTGCACAGTTTTTATAAAAATGCCGGCTTGCCCGTTAAAGCAGCGGTGTACGGGGGATGGGAAAGTGATGGTATTGCCGGGCATACATTAGGGCATTATCTTTCTGCATGCGCTATGTTTTATGCATCAACAGGCAATCCTGAATTTAAAAAAAGAGTGGATTATATCAGCGCTGAATTGCTGCGTTGTCAGCAGGCACGTAAAACAGGATATGTAGGCGCTATACCAAATGAAGACTCCATTTTTGGAAAATTAAAAAGGGGAGAAATAAAGTCCGGCGGCTTTGATTTGAATGGCGGCTGGTCGCCATGGTATACTGTGCATAAAGTAATAAGCGGGCTTGTTGACGCATACCTGTATTGCCATAACGGAACAGCCTTAAAAGTGGCAACAGGCATGGCCGACTGGACTGGTGATGTGTTGAAAAATTTGAATGATGCGCAGATACAACAAATGCTGCGCTGCGAGTATGGCGGCATGAATGATGTGCTTGCCAACATATATAGCATTACCGGCAATAAAAAATATCTTGATCTCTCCTATAAATTTTTTGATGATTTTGTGATGAAACCCTTGTCGGAAAAAATTGATCCGATGCCCGGTAAACATTCCAATACACAGGTGCCTAAAGCTATTGGCAGCGCAAGGCAATATGAACTTACAGGTAATGAACGCGATAAAACCATCGCGGCCTTTTTCTGGCAAACAATGGTGCACCATCACAGCTATGTAAATGGCGGCAACAGTAATTACGAGTATTGCGGCGAAGAAGATAAGCTGAATGACAGGCTGAGTGATAATACAAGCGAAACATGCAATACGTACAATATGCTGAAGCTTACAAGGCATTTGTTTGCATGGCAGCCCAATGCTGCGTTAGGCGATTATTATGAGCGTGCTTTATATAATCATATTCTTGCTTCACAAAATCATGAAGATGGCATGATGTGTTATTTTGTGCCGCTCCGCATGGGTACACGCAAAACATTCAGTGATCAGTTCAATACTTTTACCTGCTGCGTTGGCACAGGTATGGAAAATCATTCAAAGTATACCGAGAATATTTACGCGGAAAGCAAAGATGGAAGCCTCTATGTAAATCTTTTTATTCCTTCCTCTCTGAACTGGAAGGCAAAGCATACAATTATAGAACAGAACACTAATTTCCCTTCTGACAACAAAACGGAAATAATACTTCACCCTAAAAAAAGTAAATCGTTTGCCGTGCATATCCGGCAGCCCTGGTGGGCAAAGCAAACTGCTATAGTAAAAGTGAATAATAAAATAGTGCCGGTGCAAAAAGATGGCGAAGGCTTTTTAACCATAACAGGAGCATGGAATAATAATGATAAAATATCAGTTGAGTTTCCCATGGAATTGTACACAGAAAGCATGCCTGATAATAAAGACAGGATAGCGCTGTTGTATGGCCCGGTGTTGCTTGCAGGTATATTAGGTAATGAAAAACCTGATCCTGTATACGGAGTGCCTGTTTTGATGACAGATAACCGAGACCCGGAAAACTGGATTGAAAAAGCCGGTGCATCAACTCTTGATTTTAATTTGAATAAGGCCGGCATGCCTAAAGATGTGGCATTAAAACCATTTTACGCCGTATCGCAGGAGTATTACAATGTATATTGGGATTTTTTTACAGAAGCGCAATGGCGGGTGCGACAGGCGGAATATGAAGCGGAGAAGAAACAGCAGAAGGCAATTGAAGAAATGACGATTGATTATTTCCGTATTGGTGAAATGCAGCCGGAGCGTGATCACAATTTAACCGCAGGTGAAAGATCTTATGTTAGTGATGCATTAAGTATAAATGGAAGAGAAGCGAGAAAAGGCAGTTATTTTGCTTTTGAAATGAAAGTTGATCCTTCCGTGCCTAACCGTTTGCTGCTTATATATATTGGTGATGATAAAGACCGCAAATTTGATATTATGGTTGATGGTGAAAAAATACAAACAGTAGAATGGAAAGGCGGGGAAACAGGAAAATTTTATAACAAATTTTATGCACTGCCTGCATCGCTTATTTCAGGAAAGACTAAAATAAGCGTTAGGGTTGAAGCCAACTATGATAAAACTGCTGGCCGTGTATTTGGCGCGAGAACGGTGAGAGGGAGTGAAAATTAGCAGAGCAACGTATAACAATTATACACTCTTATCCACATAGCGCTTCTATAGCACGGGTTGTTTTTTCTAAAGATTTGCCTAATACACGGCTGCCTTCCGCTGTTATCAGGGCATCATCTTCTATTCTTATACCTCCGAAATTCCTGAAAGCATCCAGCTTATCATAATTTATAAATGAAGCATGTTTATTTTCTGCTTTCCATAAATCCATTAATTCCGGAACAAAATACAAACCGGGTTCAACAGTTACAACAAACCCCTGTTCTAATTCCTTTGCCAGTCTGAGCGACTTTAGCCCGAACGCCGTACTCTTTTTCAGATCATCTGTATAGCCTACGTATTGCTCTCCAAGATTTTCCATATCATGCACATCAAGTCCCATCATATGACCGAGCCCACATTGAAAGAATAATGTGTGCGCTCCTGCCGCAACAGCTTCTTTTACATCTCCTTTCATCAAACCAAGCTGCTTAAGCCCTTCGGTAAGCTTTTCACAGGCTAATAAATGTATATCAAGAAATTTTTTTCCTGGTTTGAGCGCCCCTAATGCTGTTTCCTGAGCTTCAAGCACAATATTATATACCTGCTTTTGCAAAGTGCTGAACCTGCCGCCAACAGGAGATGTACGGGTCAGATCGCCTGCATAATGAGATTGCAGTTCCGCGCCGCAATCGCACAGCAAGAGTTGCCCGTTCTTTAATATATTATCACCAGCATGATTATGAAGGTACTGCCCCCTTGTAGTAAGTATGATGGGGAATGAAAGATTACCACCGGCGCTTTTTGCAATACTTTCTAACTGTCCGGCAACCTGATATTCGGGTATACCTTCCCGTGAGAGCTGCATCGCTTTTACCTGCATATCCGCGGTAGTATTGATCGCCTTTTCAATTTCCGTGATCTCCTCTCCCGATTTTACAGAACGCTGCAATACTATTGCTTTAATAAGCGCAACAGAAGCTTTGCTATTCAACTCAGCAAAAGGAACTTTTAACCATTCATTCAATTTAATTGCGGTTTCAGACCTGTAAGGCGGCAGGTAATGCACAGTTCTTTTCTCATTAATGCTTTGCTGAAGCAAAGCAGGCAATGCCTGCAACGGCTCAGTATTTGTTATTCCTGATCTTTCTGCCTGCTCTTTTATTGCTGGTACCGCTCCTGTCCAGACTATATCATCAATGGTTGCTTCATTGCCAAAAATTGTTTCAGTATTATTATCAATATCAATTACAAAAAATAAAGAAGGCCTGTTAATACCGGTATAATATAAAAAACTGCTGTCCTGGCGAAAATGATACAGGTTATCTTTATAATTCATACTGCTTTCTTCATTACCTGCAAACAGGATAATGCCCTTATTAACTAA
The DNA here is from genome assembly GCA_047601125.1 of Agriterribacter sp. Taxonomy (GTDB): domain Bacteria; phylum Bacteroidota; class Bacteroidia; order Chitinophagales; family Chitinophagaceae; genus Agriterribacter. The sequence continues at coordinate 153,238 of JASGJY010000002.1, forward strand.
TTTCTTTAATCCATCTCTTCTCTTTATATAAGTTTCTTTATTAAACATTGCCATTACTATTTTAATAATATCATTTATGGCACCGGATCATACCCGTGCCCGCCCCAGGGATGACAGCGGCTGATGCGTTTAACGGTAAGCCATAATCCTTTTATCAATCCATATTTTTTAAATGCTTCAATGCCATATTGCGAGCATGTTGGCGTAAACCTGCACTTGGGCCAAGTATGGGAGATATAATAACCTGGTATAGCCTGATCAGCCAGATAAAAGGCAGGCTAAGTATTTGGAGTATTGTTTTCATCCATTTTTTGAATAAGTCTTTCCAAAATTAACCTTAGTTTTTCATGGATCTGTATAAAAGAGGGCAATTCCTTTCCAACAAATACAAAAAAGATATCAACGCTTTTTTGCTTATTGATCAGTAATTGCTGAAGTGTATTTTTTTGCAGCCTGTATGCTTCTCGGGTAATTCTTTTTATCCTGTTTCGGTCAACGGCTTTCTTAAAATTTCTTGTACTTACGGTTACCCCTGCCTGTAACAGAGAGGGGGGGTCATTAACAGGTTTAACTATATAGTATACCTTAAAAGGATGAATAAAGAAATTATCACCGGCATTGAATAAATGATCAATGCTTTTACGGCTTTTTAACCGCTCCGTTTTTTTTAAAGTGAATTTCTTTGCCAATGGTATACAAAAATAGCCCTGAAACAGGGCTATGAATGATTTTATTATGATGATCTGCATGAAAGCAGATCACAGGCATATATTATTTTGCTCCTTTCTCGTCGGAAATAGTAAGCTTTTTTCGTCCTTTTTTACGACGGCTTGCCAATACTTTGCGGCCGTTTGCAGTTTGCATACGTTTACGGAAACCATGTACTGTTTTACGACGGCGCTTATGCGGCTGAAATGTACGTTTCATTTTATTTTACTTTTTCACTTTTTTGAATAATAGCCCGGAGAAGCGGACAGTTTTCAAAGCCATTTACCTTTTGCAGACGGGTCACCACACCCTTTCCGCCCAGGCTGGATGAAAGGACGGCAAAGGTAAGGGTTAACAATCATATTTCAGGCATTTTTTCAGGGAATTCGCTTTTAGAATGTATCTCAATAGGCCCCTTCCTTTGGTCGGGGTGACAAACTACGGGATTTAGGCTGGCTCTAGTATAATTGTTGAACATTTATTCTAATGCCGGACATTGTACTATAGCTTGTCACCCCAACCAAAGGGAGGGGTCTGCCTGATTACCCATGTATTTTTCTAAAATCGAAATTCCCGGGTATTTTTTCCCGTAAGCTTTACGTCATCCATATCGGTATGTTGTGCATTAGTATGCCTGCCTAAAAATATAGTAGCATGCGCATCAAAATCAGCCGGTGAATCTGTAGTAAAAAAAGCCAGGCTGCCATTTTTACTACATCTTTTTTCCATTTCAGGATGGCGAGCCAGATAATCAGCCAGGCTGTCCGCCACAATTTCTCCCTGCGATAGCAGGCTTATACCATCAGGCAAAAATTGCCGTATTTTGTTCTTTAACAAAGGATAATGTGTACAGGCAAGTAATATAGTATCAATATCTGCAGATTGATCAAGCAGCTTTTCCAGGTCTTTGGCAATAAAATAATCCGCTCCTGCGCTGTTATGCTCATTATTCTCAACAAGGGGTACCCACATAGGGCATGCCTGCTGAAATACGGTTACTTCAGGATAAAACTTTTTTGTTTCAATGATATACGACTCTGATAATACCGTGCCCGTGGTTGCGAGTATACCTACCTGTTTACTTTGGGTATAGTTGCCAATTTTTTCTGTTGTAGGGCGAATTACACCCAATACACGATTACAAGGAGCTATTTTGGGAAGATCATTTTGCTGTATGGTGCGTAATGCTTTTGCAGAAGCGGTATTGCAGGCCAATATTACCAGCGGGCATCCTTTTGCAAAAAGCCATTGCACACACTCTAACGTGTAATGATACACGCTTTCAAAAGATCTTGTTCCATATGGAGCACGGGCATTATCGCCCAGGTAAATATAATCGTACTGCGGTAGTTTTTTTATAATCTCTTTTAAAACCGTTAGTCCGCCATATCCCGAGTCGAATACGCCAATTGGCTGTTGATTCATACAACAAAGAAAAGATATCGGTTTAAATAAAAAAAGCCGCTCCTTTCCGGAACGGCCTATATAAAAATAAAGTTTTGATTATTGTTTCTTTGCTCCTGTAGCTGGCTTTGCAGCTTCTTTTGTACCGGGCTGATCTACACCGGCAGCACCAGTTGGCAATTTAACGCCTAATTTCTTTGCAATTAAAGGCAGCAGATCATCTGTTTGGGGAGCAACCAATAAAGCATCCTGTTTAAACACCCAGGTATACCCGTTTTCTTTTGCTACCGTATTGATCAACTCAAATGCTTTGGAAAAATAAGGATTTAGCACTTCTCCCTGTTTACGCTGCAACTCATTCTGCATGAATTGATCCCAGTTTTGGAGTATCTGTGCATATTGTGCTGCTTCGTTCTGTGCCGTTTGTTTAATAACCGGAGACGTAGCAGGTGATTTAGCTATAGAATCTTTACGTTTGTATTCATTTAGATAAAACGGCAAAGCATTTTCAAGCGAATCTTTACGGAATTTTTGTAAAATAGAATCAGCCTTTTTAATATCAGGCATAATAGATACCACATCTTCAAGGCTGGCATGCCCGAATTTGTTCTGAGCCGTAGCATAGTTTCCGATCAATACCAGTGCAAAACTTACCGCTACCAGGGATAAAACCTTTTTCATATTAATTTTAATGTGCTTTTTATTTTATGTAAAGATGAAAAATTGATTCAGTTAGTTTGGTTGATAAAAGCCTTTAACATTTATTTAGATGCCCCAAGCATTTTCACAATATCTTCACTGCGGTCTAATTTGGGGTCGGCAAAGATAACGGTAATTCCTTCACTTTTGTCCAAAATAAAATCGTAACCTTTTTCCACAGCCAGCTTCTGCACTGCATTGTAAACCTTATCCTGTATGGGTTTTATGAGTTCCTGCCGCTTTTTAAACAAATCTCCCTCAAAACCAAAACGTTTACGCTGCAGATCACGCAATTCCTTTTCTTTATTAAACAGTTCGTCTTCTCTTTTCTTCTTTAAATCATCACTCAGCATTACCTGTTCGGCATCAAAATCCCTGTACATTTTATCGAGATTATTCTGTAAGCCATCCAGTTCTTTTTGCCATGCGGTACTAAACTGATCCAGTTGTTTCTGCGCTTCTTTATATTCCGGAAGTTTATCTAAAATGAATTTGGTATCAAGAATAGCATAGCGTTGCGCATTTGCCGCAACAGCAGCAAAGCATATACAGGCAATAAAAAATAATTTCTTCATAAACGTTATTTTAAAAGTTATGCTGAATATACACTGTAAAATACAGCATTGCTCTCAAATATTATTCCGGTTCAAAGCCAAGCATAAACGTGAACCTTGTTGCATCTTTAAAGGTTGCACCCGGAACAGAAAGGCGGTCAAGCCCCAACCCATAGTCAAATCCAAGCAAGCCAAACATTGGCAGGTAGAACCTTGCGCCTAAGCCTACAGAACGGCGTAAGCGGAAGGGGTTCCAGTCTTTAAACTCATACCATCCGTTTGCCGCTTCAAAAAATGCTAGTCCGTATATGGTACTGCTGGGGTTGGTAGCAAAAGGATACCTCAGCTCCATTGTATATTTATTGAATATAGTAAAAAAGGTAGTGGTAGATTGCTGATCAGGATTAATTGTAGGGTCTGAATTATTATACACCGGATAGCCCCTGTGTGCAATAATATCATAACCCAATATACCAAAGTTATTGGTCAAGCCGGCATCACCCACCTGGAAACGTTCAAATGGCGATATGTCAAGGTTTTTGTTATATCTGCCTATAAAACCATATTTAGCCGCGAACTTCAATACAAATTGCCTGTTTTTCTCTTCGCCGGCAGGTCTGCCTAATGGCACATACCATTCTGCGTTTACTCTCCATTTATGATATTCAACCAGCTTATATTTATTTTCTGTACTCTTAAGGCTTGCTTCGCTCCTGAATAAAGAATATGGCGGCGTAAATGCGCCGCTGATCATAAAGCTGGACCCGCCGGTTGGGAATATCGGCTGATTTATAGATGAACGGGATAACGTAAGCTTTAAGTTTACAATGTTTGAAGTTGCCGTTGATAAACCAGCAAAGAAGCCCGGGTAATTCTTTAATTTATACTGTGTGTAATTCAGCGCATATATCAATGTAAAATAATCATCCGGCCATTTTAATTGTTTACCTAAAGAAATAGATGCTCCAAAAGCTTTAAGGTAAGACGAATCTGCCCTTTCGTTGGTATACCTGTAAGTATAAGGATCCCATGCGTTAGCATATTTAGAACTATACAGGCTTACTGTAAATGAATTTCTTTTTTTACCACCCAGCCAGGGCTCGGTAAATGAAAAATTGGTTGAACGGAAATACCTTCCGTTTGACTGGAACCGCAAACTTAATTTCTGTCCATCGCCTGAAGGCAGCGGGCTCCATGAAGACTTTTTGAAAATATTGCGGATAGAGAAGTTGTTGAATACAACGCCTACAGTACCTGTTAAACCTATACCGCCACCCCAGCCGGCGCTAAGCTCTAACTGGTCAGATGATTTTTCTTCAAGTGTGTAGCCGATGTCCACTGTTCCGTCATCAGGATTTGGCACAGGGTTAATACCGATTTTTTCCTGGTTGAAGTATCCCAGGTTAGCGATCTCCCTTTGAGAGCGTATTAAAAGATCCCTGCTGAACTTATCGCCAGGTAAAGTTCTCAGCTCCCTTCTTACCACATGTTCCTTGGTTTTATCATTACCAGAGATAGTTACTCTTTTAATAGTTGCCTGCGGACCTTCAGTAATGCGTATTTCGTGGTCAATAGTATCGTTGTATACAGAAGTTTCAACCGGGTCTACACGGAAAAACAAATAGCCATTATCTGAATAAAGGCTGCTTACATCGCCGCCGCCATCAGCAGAAAGCTGCTTGCCGAGACGTTTGTTTAAGGTTTCAATATTATATACATCACCTTTTTTAATACCGAGAATTACTGACAGTAAAGAATCTGAATATTTTGTATTTCCTCTCCATGTTATATCTCCAAAATAATATTTGTGCCCTTCGCTTACTTTTAAAGCCACGTTCAGGTTACCTTTTTTGCTATAGAAAAGCGTATCTTTTTCAATAACGGCATCACGGTATCCCAGGGAGTTGTAATATTCCAGTAATTTTTCTTTATCCTCACGGTATTTCTTCTCGTTAAATTTAGCGGAACTAAATACCTTAAAGCGGAAATAAGGATCTAAGTAATCCAGCGTTTTTGTAGGAGATAAATATCCGTAATTTTTTATGTATTCCTTAAAGGAAATGGCTTCTTCATTACCATAAGGACTCTGCGTTTTATCTTCATAAAGGGTAAGTCTTGTTTTTTCTTTAGTGCCCTTTAATTGCTTTTTCAATTTAAGATCGCTAATATTTTCATTCCCGGTGATCAGCACATCATTTATCCTCACTTTAGCACCTTTCTCCACAACAAAGATCAAATCAACACCATTAGTATACGCGGTGTCAGGTCTTTCTATCACATTTACTGATGCACCCTGGAAACCTTTATCTATATAAAATTTCTGAATGGCTTCAATAGCATTCTGTTTTCTTGCTTCTGTTACAACCTGGCTGGCCGTAATAGCTATCTTTTCTTTAAGATCAGTTGCCTCAGCTTTTTTTACACCTCTGAAAATCACTTTTGATAAACGCGGACGTTCTACCGCAGCTATCTCCACCCAGATCCTGTCGCCTTCAACTTTGGTGATATATACTTCAATGTCTGCAAATAAATTCTGCCCCCATAACTTTTCAATTGCTTTTGAAAAATTATCTCCCCCGGGTATTCTTACTTCATCTCCTACATTTAATCCTGAAATAGAGGTAACCAGATTGGGATCGAAGTACTGGGTACCTGTAACTTTTATTTCGGCAATTGTATATTTTTTTGGAATAGTTTGATTGAATATACCCATTAACTCAGGGTCTACCGAGGTAGTTGGTATTGTGTCGTTTACCTGTGCGTTAGTTTTGGTTGAAATAAAACTTAATCCAAGTAAAATAGTGAAAATCGTGCAGATTTTTTGCATCCGTTTTTTAAGTTTCGCCCGGCAAATTAACGGGATTAATTAAAATGGTTTGTTAAAACAATTAAGGATTACAGCAGCTAACGCGCATCAGTAGCGGCATTGCCCTTTATTTGCTCTCCTGTTTTTCCGAATCTCCTTTGTCTTTGTTGAAAATTAATGATCGCTTCATATAAATGTTCCTTCCGGAAATCAGGCCAACGCGTATCTGTAAAATACAACTCAGCGTAAGCAAGCTGATATAATAAAAAATTGCTTATCCTGAATTCACCGCTTGTTCTTATCATTAATTCGGGATCAGGATACGCACTTGTTGATAAATAATTTCTTAAAGTATGCTCACCGATTTGCTGGGGAGTTAATTTTCCATGTTGCACATCAGCGGCAATAAGCTTTACCGCATTTACCAGTTCCCAACGCGAGCTATAGCTTAAGGCAATGATTAGCGTAAGCCCATTATTTTTACCCGTTAATTCAACGGCTTCAAGCAACTCTTTGCTGGCATATTCAGGCAGCATATCAATATTGCCTATTAACTGCAGGCGGATATTGTTTTTGTTGAGTGTACCTACTTCCTGGCGGATGGTATCTGCCAGCAGGATCATCAGTCCATTTACTTCCGGCTCAGGCCTGTCCCAGTTTTCGGTGCTGAAAGCATATAAGGTAAGATATTTTACGCCGAGCTCGGCAGCGCCCTCAACAATATTTCGTACACTCTCCACGCCATGATAATGGCCAAACAGGCGGTCTTCTCCTTTTTCCTGCGCCCATCTTCCATTACCATCCATTATAATGGCAATATGCTGCGGCAGCCTGGATCTATCAATTTTATCCATCAATGACATCGGTACAATTTAAAAAAGCCAGACATCATCTGACTTGCGGCGCAAAGATATAAAGATTAGGCAGGAATGAGCCAGCAATTTTGCCTGGTCATCAATCTGCCGCAATTTCCTATACAGATGCCTTGTTTTTGCTGAAATATTTGCAGGCAGTCTGTAAACCACAAATTTCGCATTTGGGGTTGCGGGCAACACATATATACCTGCCATGCAATATAAGCCAGTGGTGCGCCTTATGAATAAGTTCTGCGGGAATGTGCTTTATCAGCTGTTTTTCGGCAGCCAGCGGTGTTTTGGCATTACGGGTAAGTCCTATACGCGCCGAGACTCTGAATACATGGGTATCAACCGCCATATTTGGCTGTTTATCAATCACTGAGGTAATTACATTAGCTGTTTTTCGTCCAACACCCGGCAGGCGGATCAATTCATCTACCGTTAAAGGCACTTCACCGTTAAAATCTTTAACCAGCATGTTGGCCATACCTATAAGGTGCTTTGTTTTATTATTGGGGTAAGAAATGCTCCTGATATAAGGAAAAAGCGCTTCAAAATCTGCTTTAGCAAGTGTTTCAGGATTTGGATAACGCTGGAATATTGCCGGGGTGGTGAGGTTTACGCGTTTATCGGTGCATTGAGCAGAAAGAATAACCGCTACGAGCAACTGATAAGGATTATCGTATAATAACTCCGTTTCAGCCTCGGGAACATGTTGCTGAAACCAGGAAATAACGAAATTATAGCGTTGTTGAAGTGTCATTTATCAAGGAAGCGAAGATATTAAATGAGTATCGCTTGTCATTAAGAAAAAGCAGGTAATATCACGAATAGTTATTCTTCTATATAAATCGCCCACAGAAGATACTGGGTGTTACTGATTAACGCGGATACATTCCGTGTATATCATTCATATCCGTTCTATCTGTGTTCTATTGTATTTGGTATGCTTAGCGAATGTCTGTTGTACAGGATTTCATCACACAGGCACTATCCGGGCTTACCGTTGACACTCATGCCCGGGAAATAAAAAACTTATGCGTGTTGCCCAGGCTTGTGACCAATACACATAAGTTTTAACAGCAGAATGCTGATAATTTGATTTTGAAAACTTAATGATGCTCTACTTCTTTGCTTACACCCGCATAATTCAATAAAGATTGAATTACAGAAGGTCTTGGAGACTGTATCATGGAATTGAGTCCGTTTGCAGCTTTTTTAATAGCTTCAAATTTTTCACGAAGTATCCAATTAGTATCCAAAGCATGCTTAATAGCTGCTGTTTCTTCTGCTGAGGTTTCTTTGTATAAGTATCGTATCATGTTTTCAGGCGTATAAATATCCATAAGCAATCCATTTAGACTGTCATCAAATCAATTAAATAAAAAACTCTACGGTTTAGGAGGATATTTAGATTCTTGTACGGATTTAACGGCGTTTGTCCAAAAGGTGGGATTAGCTTATGCCATATAAAACGAGGTAGTGAGAGTAATATTGTAAAAAAGCAAAAAAATTTAGTAAGGCTACTTTTCTTCTATAATGAACAGATCCTCATTGTCCTTTTTCATCATATATCTTTCTCTCGCCGCTTTTTCTGTAGATGCAGGATCGCTCTTCAATTCAGAAAGTTCTTTTTTGAGGGCACTTACCTGTTCAGAATAATAACTTTTCCCTTTTTCCAAATCTTTTAACTCACTTCTTCTTTCCATCTGCATAAAGATATCATTGTGGTCAAAAAACAGCAGCCAAACCACAAATCCTGTTGCGGTAAGGATGTATTTGTTTTTTAACCAGCCTGGTATTTTTTTTAGCAAATCCATATTAATGCTGTTTCAGGTTGCGCAGAGACAAGGCATGCCTTGTCTTTACTTACCAAATATAGCTTTTCCATTAGGATAAATGGCATTTTCTCCTAATGCTTCTTCAATCCTGATCAACTGGTTGTATTTAGCCAGGCGATCGGTTCTTGAAGCGCTACCTGTTTTTATCTGCCCGCAGTTCAATGCTACGGCAAGATCTGCGATGGTAGTATCTTCTGTTTCGCCGCTGCGGTGGCTCATAATTGTAGTATAACCGCTTGATTGCGCCAGCTGAACAGCATTGATGGTTTCCGTAACTGTTCCTATCTGGTTTACTTTGATCAATATACTGTTGGCAATACCTTTATCAATACCTTCCTGCAGGCGTTTTACATTTGTTACAAACAGGTCATCTCCTACCAGCTGGCATTTTGAACCGATTGCGTCAGTCAGTTTCTTCCAGCCTGTCCAATCATCTTCAGCCATACCATCTTCAATAGATACTATCGGATATTTGTTTACCCATTCTGTCCAGTAAGCTACCATCTCATCGCTGCTGATGGTTTTTCCGCTACTCTTATAAAATTTGTAAGTATTGCTTGCTTCATCAAACATTTCTGTGCTGGCAGCATCCATTGCTATAGCAATTTGATCACCTGCTTTATAACCTGCTGCATCAATAGCCTGCAATACGGTTTCAATAGCTTCTTCATTGCTTTGAATATCCGGTGCAAAGCCACCTTCATCGCCAACATTGGTGCTATAACCTTTTTTCTTTAATACAGATTTCAGGTTATGGAATACTTCCACGCCCCAGCGCAACCCTTCGCTGAAGTTTGGCGCACCTACGGGAATTATCATGAATTCCTGAAAATCGATTTTGTTATCTGCATGCACACCACCATTCAAAATATTCATCAATGGCATTGGCAATACAGTAGCATTTACACCACCGAGATATCTGTACAAAGGCAGATTGCTTTCCTGCGCAGCAGCTTTTGCAACAGCCATTGATACGGCAAGTGTTGCGTTAGCGCCAAGTTTCGCTTTGTTGGGTGTGCCGTCAATTTTTATCATCAGGTTATCGATATAAGCCTGTTTGGTTACATCAATTCCTATCAACTGATCTGCTATAATATCATTTACATTGGCAACAGCTTTCAATACGCCTTTTCCCTGGTATACGGATTTATCGCCATCTCTCAGCTCAACAGCTTCGTGTTTACCTGTAGATGCGCCTGAAGGAACTGCTGCCCTGCCTACCAAACCATTTTCAGTAATTACATCAACTTCAACAGTTGGGTTGCCGCGGCTATCCAGTATCTGCCTTGCATGTATATCTGATATAAAACTCATGTGTAGTTATTTTTAAGTGTGTAGAGTGTTGTTTTAATTATGTGCAAAGAAAAGGTTTTCAGTTTTTGCTGCAAAAAAAAAGCCTGCCCCTTCATCTCCTTTTCCTGCCTCACCTCCCTTCCTCCTCTCCGAAAAAGAGGAGACGGTACAGCATATCATTAATGAATGACATAACTTCCAATTCAACAATTGTAATGCTATAGTGCAAAGTTCAACAGCTTTCATTATTTGTCAGCATGTTTGCGGAGCCGGCCTTTGTGCGGAAGGTCTCCTTCCTTGGGAAGGCTGGGATGGGCAGCCCTATTTTGTCAGCGCCTTAAAAATATTTTCCAAACTTTGGCTTTCGCTGCGGATACCGGTGATATTGAGATTATGCTGCAGCGCTCTTTCAATAATCTGCCTTCGCAATTGTTCGGGACTACCGGTTGATAATTTGTATTGATTTTGCTCTAACGCTTTTAATTCGGCTATTTCTGCAATGCCTGCAAAAAAATCCGGGGGCGCCGGCTCATAAAATTCAATGATGATATGATGCGAAGCACCGCTGCCTGATTGCAGGTTAGTGAGCGTATCGTCAGCAACCAGCTCACCTTTGTTGATGATCACTACACGATTGCATACCGCTTCCACTTCCTGCAGAATATGAGACGAAAAAAGCACGGTTTTATCCTGCCCCTGCCGGCGTATAACTTCGCGTATTTCTATGATCTGATTTGGATCAAGTCCTGTTGTTGGTTCATCCAGTATCAATACTTCCGGTTCATAAATCAGTGCAGCGCCTAAACCAACTCTTTGCTTATATCCTTTTGAAAGCTGCCCTATTTTTTTCGTTTTTTCCGTGGAGGTGCCAACCAGATCAATTGTTCTGTTAATGGCTTTGCTCTTATCAGCAACTTTATGTACATCCGCAATAAATCCTAAATATTCCTTCACATACATATCGTAATACAAAGGATTGGATTCAGGAAGATAGCCGATCTTTTTGCGTGTTTCAAGCGGATGTTCCTTCACATTTAGTCCGCACACCAGCGCATCACCGGATGTTTGCTGCAGGTAGCCGGTGAGTATTTTCATAGTGGTGGATTTGCCTGCGCCATTCGGCCCAAGAAAGCCTACGATCTCTCCCTTATTAACAGAGAAAGAAATATTGTTTACAGCCTTTTGTTCGCCATAAACTTTGAGAAGATTTTTTACTTCAATAGACATCAGGTAAAAATAATTAGTCCGCTTTAATTTTTATACGCCCCCTTCCACGCATACCAGCCAAAGATCATCAATCCTATTGCTATAGGAAAAAACACAGCAATAAATACCCCCCATTGAATTTTGGTATCAATAACAGGATGATGCGCTATTTGCTGCAAAGCGGTTTTAATCAAATAATATAATGCCACCGGACCAAGCAGCAGCCATACTAAACCAAGCCATTTTTTTAAAAGATTCATTTGGGACACTTTGAACTGTCAGCCATCAGCCGTCAGCGGTTAAAAATATTATTTTGATTCGTTTCTGTTGTAGATACAAGGCAAACCTTATCTATAACAATATTATTTCTGTCTTTTACCAACCGGCACATTCACCCCAACATTTAAAATCATTTCATAAGTGCCGAAAGCATGTTTAGCGGTGCCTTCATAAATTTTAAGATTAGAATAGCGTGCATAATCAAGCTTGTTCGCATATTCAATAAAACCATATTTAAAAAAGGTCGCTTTTAGTGTAGCTTCCACACCAACATTCCATCCGCCTAATTGAAAATTTGGTTTGTTTTTATTTCCAAAAAAGCTATTCTCCACATGAGGAATTACCGGGCCTACACCGGCTTTACCAAGAAAATCAAGTTTGAAGTTTTCATTATGTGTTTTAAATATCCTGTAACGTTTCACCACATTAAACAATAAAAAATTTGCGCCATTATTAAGGTAATAAAAAAAACCATTCCGTTCAGAAAAATGAATGGTGGTATCTGCCTGTCGTCCGTTTAATTTTCCGGTGAGCGAAACATCCTGCTCATCGCCAAAAATGAACTTGGTATGATCAAAATTAATTTCAAAACCCCAGCCCTTTTCCGGATTGAAAATATAACCAAGCCTGTAATTATACTGTGGAATGGAAAGCTCCTTTTGAAAGAGATGGTCGTCCCAGCCCTTCCTGTCATGCCCTTTTATATGATTAAAAGTATAATCATTGCCAAGTGATGGTTGATTAATATGAACATTACTCCTGGTATACCATTCTGTATTATATCCCCAGGAAATGTACAGTTCTCCTTTAGGGCTTTTTTTATTCTGTGCGGAGAGCGTGTTTATATTAAAAAGAGCCAGGATAACTATTAAACGGGCTGAAGTCGCTATTTTCTGCATACATTAATATGGTTAGAGAAACAGGAATATTTTGCGCGGCAAAGCTAAGTAATTGAATAAAAGAGAGTTATTTTATTTTGATGTTTGATAATAACAACGCAAAACTTACCCTTTAATTGCCCTGGAACAACAGAAGCTTACATGTCTTGTAAGCTTACCAATTATCAACCCAATTGTCCGATCATCCAATTACAAAAAAATATTTTTTATACGCAAATCTGACGAAATGCAGTACAGTACTATATTTCATTCAAAACCTATAATTATTCACTACCAACTACTGAAATAAAAATGGTACTATGTATTGCATAGTATTAAAAAAATATTTAGATTTGTGTCAAGATTAGTAATCAATCCAAAAAAAGCGGGGTAAATATTAGAAAGGAACTAATGAACAGGCGATTTGAAAAACAGGGATTGAAAGAATGGAACAAAATTTTTCACAGCCCCCATCATTCACGGCCGGAAGGGTGAGGGAAAAATCTCCTAAGATTATGAATATCGAGAACACGCAGAGTCAGATGAGAAAAGGAGTGCTTGAGTTCTGTATTTTGTCTATTATAAAGCGCGGGGAGGTCTACCCGAGTGATATTATAGATGAAATGAAAAAAGCCAACCTTAATATTCTGGAAGGTACACTGTACCCCCTGCTAACCAGGTTAAAGAACGCCGATTTACTTACTTACCGCTGGGTGGAAAGTACCGGAGGACCACCGCGTAAGTATTTCTCGCTAACGGATAAGGGTGCAGCATTTTACGCCGAACTGGAAGCAACATGGAACGAGTTAGCTGGTGCAGTGCAGGCTCTTACTCAAAATGGAGTAAACATCGACTCCGGCAACTTCAACCAATAAAAATTGAACAGATCATGAAAAAGGTAATAAACATAAATTTTCAAGGCAGGGTAATACCCATAGAAGAAACGGCTTACGAAGCGTTGAAGCAGTATATAGAAAGCCTGCGCCGTTATTTTGCCCATGAAGAAGGAAGGGATGAGATCATCAATGATATTGAAAACCGTATTGCCGAGTTGTTTGATGAAAAATTAAAGAAAGGAGCGGTTTGTATTACTGATGAAGACGTAAACGCCGTAATGGCAAGCATGGGCAGACCAGAGGATTTTGAAGAGCAGGATGCAACTTTTGCAGGAAGCGCTACAGATTATACAAAATCTGAAAACAGCCAGTCAGCCACTAACACTCAGCAGGTATACGAAGAGCCGCGCAGGTTATCAAGAGCTGCTAATGACAAGGTACTGGGAGGCGTTTGCGCAGGTATAGCACATTATATGAAAATTGATCCTGCAGTTGTGCGTATCATATTTGCTTTGATTGCTTTTGGCGGGTTCGGATTTGGGGTTGTGCTTTATATTATTTTATGGATTATTTTACCGGTAAGGTCTTTGCAAACCAATGTGCGCAAAAGGCTTTACCGCGATCCGGAAAATAAATTGATAGGAGGCGTAGCCGGCGGTTTGAGCGCGTATTTTAATATAGATACCTGGATACCCCGCTTAATATTTCTGCTGCCGTTCTTATTTGGCATGCTTCCTAATCTTTTCAGCGGTTTCTGGTGGCATTGGAGAGGTCCCTGGGTTGCATTCAGCGGGTTAGGCGGTACTTTCTTTGTAACCTATATCATTCTTTGGATTGTATTGCCCAAGGCGGTAACTGCGAGCGAAAAACTCGAAATGCGTGGTGAAAAAATTGACCTGGAAAGCATTAAGAATACCGTGCAGGAAGAATTGCAGAGCGTGAAAAGCCGTGGCGAAAAATTAGGTACAGAGTTTAAGGAAAAAGCGAAAATAGTTGGCGCTGAAATGAAGGAAACTATCGGGCAACGCACACAGGCATTTGCCGCTGAAGTGGGGCCCACTGCAAGAAAAACAGGTACAGGCATCGGCAACGCTATAGGCATATTGTTTAAAGCTTTCTTTTTATGTATTGCAGGTTGTATTGCTTTTGCTTTACTGATTGCATTAATAGCAATATTATATAGCGGTGTGGCAGTATTCCCTCTTAAAAATTTTTTACTTGAAGGTTTCTGGCAAAACTTCTTTGCATGGAGTGTGCTCACCTTATTCATAGGCGTACCCATTATTGCGCTGGTAGTTTGGATTGTGAGAAGAATTATGAGAGTGAGATCAAGAAACCCGTACCTGGGTTATACGTTCGGCAGCTTATGGATTTTAGGATTGATCAGTTTGTTCGTTTTAATAGGAATGGTTGGCAGAAATTTCAGGATAAAAACAAGTGTGAATGAAGATGTGGCAATTACCCAACCCGCAAATGGCAATATGTTCATAAAGGTAATGGATGGAAAAGTGAGGTATTACAGCTCTGATTGGTTTGATGGTGATTTTCCTTTTCTTTCTTTGAATGAGGATAGCATGTTACTGAATACCGTAAGACTGAAGGTTGTTAAAAGTGAAGACAGCGCTTATCATATTAAGCTGGTTAAATTATCTCTTGGCAATACACCTGCAAGTGCAGAGAATAATGCAGGCAGCATCAGTTTTCCGATAACCCAAAAGGATAGTGTGTTTTATTTTCCAAAGGGATTTCCGGTATCAAGCACCAACAAGTTCCGTAATCAGCAGGTGATGGCAATTGTTGAAGTGCCTGTTGGTAAAAAAATTATGATTGATGGAAGTATAGATCGTTATGATTGGTTTGATATAAATTTTAATCGCAGAAGAGGCTGGAATATTGACTGGAACGATAAGTGGGATAATTCTTATTCATGGAGCAATAATGTGCAGTATATAATGACAGATAACGGATTGGAGAGAACTGATAAAAGGGATGAAAGGAAAGATGATAATAAGAAAGTTAAGAACGGAAAGTTCAAACTGAAAGCGGACGATAAAGGAGTGGAAATAGAAGCAGAAGGCGAACTGGAAGATGGAAAAGGTACTTACCGTTATAAGAAGAATGGAGATAATGAGAAAGTAGAAATTGATACGGTTAAACACCCTGCACCGGCTTCACCCAATCCGCCTAAATCACCTAAGCCTGCGGAAAGAAAAATAACAGCTTCTGAAAATCAGGATGAGCAGGAAAAAGTAGCAGGCAAAAAATATTCGGAAGATTTACATACACCCTTTCTTTTTCTTACTACCGGTAGATAGAAAATAAAGGCTAAAGATCGTTTCAATAGAAAGGTTGAAGTTGAAACAAACACTGCCCTGCAAGTAATATTGCGGGGCAGTTGCGTGTTACAAAGTAGATGGGCAATAGTGAATCAATGTCGTTAAGTTGTTGATTGCCTCAAGCTGGTCCTGCTACTTGGCGGGATATCCGAAACGCCCCTGCTTTTTGCTTTGAGGAGATATATCAGCTTCATATCATTGTTCATCAATTCCTTTAATCAACAGTAGTACAAAGCTCACGCAAAAAAGGGTGGCTTTTTCGGATACTGGTAACAGTTCGATAAGTCTTTGCATTGCTGACTAATAAAAATTTTTATGATGATGATCAAGCTTAAGGAAACGACATAGAATAGTGAACGTTGTCGTGAAATGTGATACGATAAATGTGAGAGACTCGTTTATCTTTTCACGTCTCACTTTTTCAACACAAACACCTGGTAATAGCTTTCTGCTCCATTTTTCACCTTGCGGTTAAATGCCAGCATTTTTCCATCATTCGACCATATCGCCGCACCGGAGGGAGCAGCGTTTTTATCGGACGCATTCAGCCGGAATGATTCATGTTTTTTAATATCGGTAATGAATACACTGTTATCGGCTATATAGGCAATATATTTATCATCAGGACTTACATTGATCGGCCCATCTACAGAAAATTCGTTGAAAGATATTTGTTGTATCTCGCCACCATTGGGCGACACAGAAAAGATCTGCACGATATTCTTTTTGTCTTTGGTAAGAAAAAATATTTGTGCGCCGTCGCCAGACGATTTAAGCCAATGCCGTGGACCCGCAACGCCCTTTTCCGTATGTGTTATTCTTCTTTGAGCAACTCCCTGCGGTATACCGGGTTTTGTTGTTGCGGTACCTTCCAATGGTTTTCCCGGAGCCGCTTTGGTAATATCATCAGGAATGTCTGCAATAAAAACTTCGGTTACGGTTTGCTGTTGGTTATTCTTTATATTACCCTGGAAGGCTATAGCACGATGTTGCCATATACCATCGCTTTTTCTGTAACCATTTTTACCAACCCACCCTTCATCAAAAGCCTTATCAATTTCATCGCTGCCCGGTGCAGGATTCTCTTTTACTTCAGCAACTACAGCGGCAAATTTTTCACCGCTATTATTTTCCATAGTTGAATCACCCTGAACATTCACTTTGCCTGGCGCCATCACGGCTATGGTACGCAAATCTTTTACAGATGAACCGGTTTTGCCAAGTTGATCAATAATATAGTCGTTGTAAGTAAAACAAATCCATTGTCCGTCCCCGCTCCAGGTATATGCGTGTGTACCGCCCCTTAATGCGCCGGGAGTGAAAGGCGCTGTAATATCGCGTGCATCCATAAAAACGGGCTCAAAAGGCTTGTTGATATCAATGGCAACAGCTGTTCTTCTTGCAAAACCATATGGTTTTTTTTCACCTGCATTACGAATGCCATGAATAAATAATACAGTATCTTTTTTCGGACTGAATGTTGCCGCGCCTACACCCGGCCCATATTTCGTTTGATTAATTGTTTTATACAGTTGCTTTATTTCTCCTGTTTCCACATTTACCATCTCTATACTTCCCGTAACGCCAATACCGCCATCATCATTTCTTGTATCATATACTATCCATTTATCATCGGGAGAAAAAACCTGTGTTGAATTTAGAAAATGCCCGTATTTATTGTGTGTAAGCTGCGATTCGGTAAAATGCATATTGCCTTCTTTTTGAACGTTGGTACAATTATAGAAATTGAAACAAAGCAATGCTGAAACCAGGCGTACTTTGTTCATATAGTTTAGAGATACAATCATAACTGGCAGGCTGGCAGTGCTGCCAGTTTATAAATATACATAGAGAAAAAAGGAGTGAAATGATACTGCCTTAAAAAGAGACAGCCATCCCTGCCTTCCCGAAGCTACCTGTACACATATCTTTATTTTATTCGGGCTGCGCTGTATACAATGTGTTTAAATAGCTGCAGCGCAGCGGTAATAGCGGTAATATTTGTAGCACTGTAGTGGATGTGGCATTTTCAGGTGCAGTGCACCGCAATATTAAAATCATGCACCAGGTTAATATTTCGCCGCTCTGCGGGTTGCGCTATATTGTTTTGCCAGGCTACAAATATTATCGGTGCGCTGCACCTGTATTGCGCTGTGGTATGCTCTGTATTAAAAGCATCCACTTGTGTATATAGGGTAGATTTCCGAAGGGAAGGAACGCTAAACACAGCCCGGCTTTTCAAAAATGCTGGTATTTTGTCAAGATGGTTGAATTTAGAATTGCAGAATAGAATTACTAAAAATAATATGCTCTCCTTTCCTCTTCCCTTTGGAAAGAGAGAAGGAGAGTTAGGCTGTGCTGTTTGCTTTTACCCTCTCTTCACCGCCTGCCTTGTATAAAACAATGCAATAAGGGCCGCAGCAAAAAATACGATCAATACCAAAACAGAGTTTCTTATACTGCCGGTGATCTCTTCAAGAAAACCGAATGAGAATAATCCTATCACCAACGCTATCTTTTCCGTAACATCATAAAAGCTGAAAAAGGATGTAGTGTCTTTTGTTTCGGGTAAAAATTTTGAATAGGTACTACGGCTCATGGATTGTATACCACCCATTATCAATCCAACACACGAAGCCAGTATATAAAACTGCATCTGCGTTTGCACATAATACGCCCAGATGCAAACAGCTATCCATATACAAACAGTAACAATCAGCACCTGTATATTGCCAATGCGCTTTGATAACCTGCTCATAATTATAGCGCCTGCTATAGCCACCAATTGTATCAGGATGAGCGTAAACAATAGTTTAGGCTCGTCTTCAGATGCAGGAAAAATTTCTTTTTTGCTGAACCCTGCGGCTACAAGCATAATGGTTTGCACACCCATACTATACAAAAAGAAGGAAAGCAAAAACCGCTTTAATACCGGCATCTGCTTTAACTGGCGGAAAACAATGCCTAACTCTTTAAAACCATTGGTAAGCACATTTCTTTTCTCCTGCCGCTCTTTTTTACTTGGCAACGGCAAAACACGCAACGTAATTTGCGCAAAGCCTATCCACCATAATCCTGTAAGCAAAAATGAAACACGAACGGGCAGGGTTTTATTTTCTGACTCAAGCCCAACTAAACCCGGTTTTACAATTATTACAAAACAAATGATCTGCAACAGCACACTTCCTATATATCCCAAGGTATATCCTTTGGCACTAATCCTGTCCTGATCTTCAGGCGCGGCAATATCCGGTAAATAGGAATTATAAAAAACAAGACTTCCCCAATAACCAAGTGCGGCAATGGAATAAATTATCACGCCATATTCAGTCATACCCGGCTTAAAAAAAAATAATGCGGCGCAGGCAAGAGATCCTATAACAGAGAACATAGTCAGGTATACCTTTTTGTTTCGCCGGTAATCTGCAATTGATGACAACACGGGAGAAGATATCGCAACAATAAGAAATACAACTGATAAAGCATAATCAAGTAAAGTTGTATTTATAAAATCTCTCCCAAAAAAACTCACGTAATGTTCTCCCCTGCTGTTACCTGCCTGTGTAATGCTTACATAATAAGCAGGAAAAATAGTAGTGGTAATAACAAGATTATAAACGCTGTTGGCCCAGTCATACATGGCCCAGCCATTTACCACTTTTTTAGATGCTGTCTGCATGCAAAAGAATTGATGCTATTTCAGGTATCCTGTATAAATAAGGATAAGCAAAATCGCTCCCGCAATAATACGGTAAATACCGAATAATTTAAATCCATGTTTTTGGAGATATCCGATAAAGAACTTTATAGCAAGGATTGCCACTATAAAAGCAACCACATTTCCGATAATAAAAGCCTGTGTATTGGCAGCATTGCTGAATACGATATCGTAGCCTTTTACTTCTCCCTGCGGGGTAGGGTATTTTTTAAGAAACAGTTTATAGGCCGTTGCCGCAAACATGGTGGGCACAGCAAGAAAAAAAGAAAATTCCGCGGCAAGCGTGCGGGTAAGTTTTTGCTGCATACCGCCGATAATACTGGCAGCGCTGCGGCTTACGCCAGGTATCATTGCCACACATTGCCATAAGCCTGTAACAAACGCGTTCTTATAACTAATGTCTTTGTCTTCGGCAATAGTAGGGCTTTTGAAAAATTTATCAATATACAGTAATACAATACCTCCAAGCAGCAGCGTAATAGCTACAGTGGCCGGGCTTTCCAGCAATTCATCAATCTTATCTGACAATAATTTACCCAACACAAGGGCAGGAATTACTGCTATAAACAACTTTACATAAAACTGCCATTTGCTGAAATCAAAAAATTTTTTCCAATACAAAACCACCACGGATAATATTGCACCTAACTGAATGGCTATCTCAAATATCTTGGTAAAATCACTATCGGAAATACCCATTAAGGAACTTGCTATGATCATGTGCCCTGTTGAAGACACCGGAAGAAATTCCGTTAAACCTTCTATGATCGCGATAATGATTGCCTGTACTATACTCATGTGCTATACATTTAAAACAGGAAAATCTTTTTTAAAAAAATGCGATGGGAGCTCCATCGCATTTTTTTAACTATTTTTCAGCGTTTTTATTTTTCAGATGCTTTAGGTTTTCGCATAATAGCATATACTTCAATCATCAAACCAATCATTAATAATATTGGCGCTACGGTAATACGTGTTTTACTGTATACCTGGTTGTAATCAAAAACCTTTGGGTCATCACTTTTCCCCCCGGCCATAAGCAACAGCGCTATAACCATTACTGCACCGCCTATTGCCATCCACATATAATTCTGTTTATTGAATAAAGTGCCTGTAGCTTTCTTATCTGTCATATAAGCAAAATTGAGGCTGCAAGATAAGCAAACAAAGGATTTTCATCATACTAAATTTATATTTAACAAGCCGGTTAGAGGCAGGGATTCACCAGGCAATATATTACAAGGAAAATTGGTACACGCATAGAGACAAGGCATGCCTTTTCTCTACGTTTTACCAGCGTCACCACACAAAAATCCCGGGATCATCGTTTTTCACAACATGTTAGTAGTTTCATACCTCATTTTTGATTAATATAATTTAGGTTTGTAAAAATTCATTTCTATGAGTGACGTGCTGCACATCACTGATTTTCTTGACCCGGTTAACCGGCATTATTTATCTCACGATGAGGGTTATGCAGATGGACAGATAGGCAGCATTATTGAAGCCTATGAAGAAACGATACCAGATTTAAGCAATGCAGATATTGTTTTGGTGGGTTGCGGAGAGCAGCGCGGAGATGGCTCGGGCGTATACTCACTTGCGCCTGATGTGATACGTGGACAGTTTTACAATTTATATTACTGGCATAAAGAAGTAAAAATTGCTGATGTGGGCAATATAAAATGTGGCGCTTCTTTAACAGATACGTATGCGGCATTACGTACAGTTATAACTGAACTATTGGGCATCGGCAAAAAAGTAGTCATCCTCGGTGGCAGTCACGATCTTACCCTTGCGCAATATGATGCATATAAATGGCTGAACCGGATTATAGAAACAACAGTAGTAGACGCTGTGATTGATTTGTATATGGATAGCCCGCTGACAAGTAAAAACTTCCTGATGGAAATGCTTACAGGCGAACCCAATTTCATGCGTCACTATAATCACATTGCTTTTCAAAGCTATTTTGTAAATCCCAATATGCTTGAAACAATGGACAAGCTGCGTTTTGACTGCTACAGGCTTGGCGTGGTGAGAGACCATATTGAAGAGATGGAGCCTGTGCTTCGCAACAGCGACCTGCTTAGTTTTGACATCAGCGCTATTCAGCGTTCGGCAGCACCTTCAAATTATCTTTCGCCTAACGGATTAGATGGGGAAGATGCATGCCAGCTAAGCCGTTTTGCAGGTATGAGCCCGGCTTTAAGCACTTTTGGCATTTACGGATATACTGTTGAGAACGACATTCAGCAGCTGACCGCAAAGCAAATCGCACAAATGCTTTGGTATTTTGTAGATGGAAACTGGCAGGGCAAGCACGAAGCAATGCTGGCACAGCGCGATAACTTTATTGAATACAATACTGCATTTGCGGAGATAGATACCGTTTTTCTGCAAAGCAAAAAAACAGGCAGGTGGTGGATGCAGTTGCCCGACAAATCTTATATAGCCTGCTCTTACCAGGATTATATACAGGCCAGCAGCAATGAAATTCCTGAACGCTGGTTAAGAGCACAGGAAAGAAGTTAAGCGTTATTTATTATTACCTTCGGCATTAATTATATTAATTGATGCTACTATCTGTTAAAAACTTTTCTACAATTTGTTTGCTGGTTGCCTTTGCACAGTTTTTCGCTTCCTGCTCTGCTTCTAAAAGTATTCAGCGCTTTGCAAACACTAATCTTATTTCCGATTCTTTACTGATAGATGCGCATACAGGTATCGCCGTTGTTGATGCAGAAACAAATAAATCTTTGTATGCTTATAACAGCAATAAATTTTTTGTTCCTGCCAGCAATACGAAAATCATTACTTTATATGCCGGCTTAAAATACCTGAGAGATAGTTTGCCCGGTGTACGGTATGAAGAGCGCACCGATTCAATCATACTTTTTCCAACAGGTGATCCCAGTTTTCTTCACCCGGATTTTCCTAAACAACCTGTATTTGACTTTTTAAAGAAGCAAACCAAACCTATAGCCATTGTCACTAACAACTGGAAAACGGATGCATATGGAGAAGGCTGGATGTGGGATGATTACAGCAGCGGCTATATGGCGGAAAGAAGTCCCTTTCCTGTGTATGGTAACGTAATACGATGGACACAGATCAGGGATTCGGGAAGTATATCCGCATTGGCAAGGCAGGAAGCATTCATTTATTCAGAGCCTGATATTAACTGGAAAGTAAATTTCAGCTCAGATACCGGTGCGCTAACGTTTTCGGCTCAACGACTTCAAACATCAAACGCCTTTTTTATAACCCAGGGCAAAGAGCCTAATGTAATACTTGAGGTTCCTTTTATTACCTATGGGCTAACCAGCGGGCTGGAATTGCTGAAAGACAGTTTAGCAAAAGCAATAGATACTACTTCAACTCCTGTACATGCAAAAGGCATTATTCATTCGCAGCCGGTTGATTCTCTTTTTAAACTGATGATGTACAGGAGTGATAATTTTTTTGCAGAACAAACATTAATGATGGTTTCGGGTGAACGATATGGCATAATAAATGAAAAGGAGCTGATAGCCGATCTCTTACAAAATGATTTAAAAGGATTTCCCCAGGCGCCGGTATGGGTTGATGGCAGCGGGTTAAGCCGCTATAATTTATTTACACCTGAAGATTATATATGGCTGCTTAACAAATTAAAAAACGAATTTGGACTGGAGCGGCTCAAAAAAATATTGCCTACCGGCGGCACAGGCACATTGCTGAATTACTATAAGAACGACAGCACATTTATTTTCGCAAAAACAGGTACATTGTCTGGTGTTGTTGCCCTCAGCGGATATTTATTTGGCAAAAGCGGAAAGCTAATGCTTTTTTCTGTGCTGGTAAATAATCATACACAAGCCGCCTGGAAAATAAGACGAAAAGTTGAGGCATTTTTAGAGAAGGTGAGGGAGGAGAATTAGGTTAAGATCAGCAATTTAATAGTCACTATATCTTTATTAAAATAAAAAGCCCGGCATAGATCCGAAGATCGTAGCCGGGTTTATAGTTAATAGCCCCAAAATGAAAATAGTTATCGTTTAAAAGTAAGGCGATAATGCAGCTTCATCAGCGGGAAGACCATAGTATGGATCTAACACTGTAAACGCATTATTCGGAGGCACCGCCCCATCAGGAAAATAATAATCTTTAGGATTAGCTATTATTTTAGCACCATGAGGCACAATTATTTCCTGTATCCTGCCTGTTCTTACAATATCAAACCACCTCTTATTTTCAAATGCCAATTCTACTCTTCTTTCTTTAAAAATAGCTTCCCGCATATCTGCCTGTGAAGATGCAGAAGTATTTGCCAGTCCTGCGCGGTTACGTACCATATTAAGGTAATCATCCGCATCACCGGGTCTGCTTTGTTCATTAATTGCTTCAGCAAGTGCCAGTAATACTTCAGCATATCTGTATACCGGCCAGTTGTTACCAGTATTTCCATGTACAGAATGCGGCTTAGCAAATTTCTTGATATAAGGATATACTTTATCTGTTCTTAAACTTTGGCTTAGTGTAACATAAGCTATCGAAGCATCCTTTCTTTGATCATTGGCTTCGTATGCCGCAATCATATCAGGTGTAGGAATATTATTGCCTTCTCCTGAAAGATCCTGTGGGTTTGAAGTTTGTGTAATTGGCAGCAATTCTGTTTTTGTCATTGGCCGCGGAAGGAAATTATATATAATACTACCATTATAGCCAGATGCGCCTTCCATATATTGCACTTCAAAAACTGATTCAGCATTATTTTTATTATCTGAAGTGCCTGAAAATGCCTTATCATAAGTAGGCATCAAACTATACTCTCCGCTGGTTACAATTTCTTTCAAAACTGTTTCAGCTTCAGGCCATTTTTTCTGCCACAAATACAGATCTCCCAATAACATTCTTGCGCTGCCTGATGTTACCCTGCCGGCTTCTTGTGTTGACTTGGGCAATAATAGAGTAACCGCCTCTTTTGCATCAGCTTCTACCTGTGCATACAATTGTTCTTTACTGGCTAACTCAGCGGCGGCTTCAGTTCGGCCTGCTACTATTGTGAGATGCAAAGGTGCTGTTCCAAAATATCGTACCAGTTCAAAATATGCAAATGCTCTTAAAAACAATGCCTGTCCTTTAAGATTAGCTTTTGCTGCAGCATCAAAATCTACCTCATCAATACCTGCTAATATCTGATTGGCCCGTGCAATGATCTGGTAATCTAACCTATATTGATTTAATACATGCCCGTTAGTAGTAAGCGTGAGTCCTGAAACCGAACTGGCGGAATTAGGCATGGCAAAATCTGCTACGTTCTCTGTAGCATCTACTGCACCAAATAAAATATTACGTGGATAATATGTATTGTCTGAATGCATCTCGCCCAATACCCATGCCCTGTCATTAAAAATAGGCCTCAAAGGAACATAGGCAGCATTTACAGCCTGCTTAAAATCTGATTCATTCTTAAAAAATGTCTCCGAAGTCAATGCAGTTTCTGGTTTCAGATCCAGGAACTTCTTACAACTGGCAAACATTATTGCCGAAAATATAATTATAGCTATCTGCGATTTCATTGCTCTTAGTTTAATTTTAAATAAGAATTGCCTCAATCAGTTTAGAAATTAAGGTTAAGCCCTAATGTATATGTACGTGGAACTGGATAGTTGGAAAAATCAACACCCTGGCTAAGATTACCTCCATCTCCATTACCATCGCCCTGTGCACTTGTTTCAGGATTTGGACCTCCCCAGTAATTGGTAAATACATAAGCTTGCTGAACAGAAGCATAAATTCTTGCAGATTTAATTGCCTTGCTTTTTATACCTACATTATATCCAAGTGTTATATTCTTGATAGTGAAGAATGAAGCCCCATCAATAAAACGACTATTCATCCAATCTCTTTCCACACCTGTATAGTTACCGCCGCCAACAGTTGTTCCAAAAAATCCTTTACCCGGATTTTCAGGCGATCTGAAACGATATTTTACTTCTTCAACCAAATTGAATACGCCATCAAGATTTGCAGTGCTATATAAGTGCCGGATCAATAATTTATTTCCGTATGAGCCGGATCCAACTATAGTAAAATCAAATTTTCCATATTGAATGGTATTAGTGATACCATAAATAAATTTAGGAAAAGGGCTACCTATGATGGTACGGTCATCATTGTCACCTCCATATGTAATTATACCGTCTTTATTCAGGTCTAACAACTTAATCGTACCTACGTTTGAACGTCCCGGCACTTGCGGGGAGTTATTAAGATCCTGCTCATCCATGTATACGCCATCTGCAACCAAACCATAAAACTGACCGAATGGTTTGCCCACCTGTGTGATGTGGAATGTGCCATATACCCTGTCAAGCCCATCAGCAAGCGCAACCACTTTATTACGGTTAAAAGAGATATTGGCATTGGTTGTCCACCGGAATTTATTTGCATCAATGTTTATTGTATTAATAGCAAATTCATGTCCCCAGAATCTTATCTGCCCTATATTATCGTTGTAATTAGTAAATCCTGATTCCTGTGCAATTTGAACACTGTACAAAAGGTTAGTAGTGTTTTTCAGGTAATAATCGTAGGTAAATTGTATCCTGTTGTTGAGAAATCCGAGGTCTAACCCTATATCAAATTGCTTTGTTGTTTCCCAGGTAAGACCGGGATTGGCAAGAGATGTAACCGCTGCGCCTGTAGCAACTGTTGATCCGAATACAGCGTTAATCGTATTATTCACCAAAGCATATTGTGTATAGTTACCAATATTGTTATTACCGATAACACCATAGCTTGCGCGAAGTTTCGCAAAGTTTACAGATTTGATATTGTTAAAGAAGTTCTCGTCAGAAATAACCCAACCTAAAGAAGCCGATGGGAATGTACCCCACTTATTAGCACTACCAAAACGGGAAGAGCCATCGCTACGTATAGCAGCGGTTAATAAATATTTGCCTCTGAAGTTATAAGTTAATCTTGAGAGATATGATACAAGCGACCATTCATTATACGCGTTATTGGTTCCGCCCCTGTTTATATTGATAGCGCCCTGCAGTGTCGGTAACCTGTCATCAGTATAAGTATCTGCCTGTATACGCGTTTGTTCTGCATAAAATTTTTGATTTGTAAACCCTGCCAGTAATTCAAAATTATGCTCACCAAAACTTTTGGTATATGTAGCAAGATTTTCATTTAGTAAGGAACGTCCTTCAATATTTTGTCTGATAGATACTGCTGTAGTAGGCACAGGTACATTGATTGCACTTGTTGCAGTAGACGGATTAAAAAAGAAAAACTTAGAAGAAAAATTTTCAACATTGAATGTAGATTTCAACGTTAAACCTGCTATTGGTTTATACTGCACATAAGCATTCCCAACAAGATAGTTATATTTTGTTTCATTCACAAGTTCATCCGCAGCCCTTACCCAGTTAGGATAGTTGAAGATATTACCCGTACTGCCCGGAAAGTTATTATATAATGTCAGTTCACCATTGGCATCACGAATAGGCATAACCGGCCATGTATGCAAGGCATTGAATAAAATACCTGTTCCCCTGTCTCCGTCTGTTCTCGGTGTATTATCAAAAACATAAGAGGGTGCTATATTAAAACCTATTTTTAAATTATCCGTTAGTGAATATTCTGTATTCATCCTGAAAGAGAACCTCTTATATTCATTATTTAAAACAACCCCTTGCTGATTAAATACGCCTGCCACAATTGAGGTGCTCAGCTTGTCGGTATTTGAGTTGATAGAAAGCGTATAGCTCTGTATCGGCGCTTTCCTGAGCAAGGCATCATACCAGTCATTATTTTTATCCCTGTAATCGGAAGGATTCTGAAATTCTACAGGAACAGGCTGACCTGCATCTTCATAGTACTCTTTCTTAAATTGTGCAAACTCTTCCGCGTTCATCATTTTTATACGTCCCTTTTTAGGCACTTCCTGTATGCCTCCATAAACGCTTAAACCAACTGTTGTTTTACCTTTAACACCTTTTTTTGTTGTAATAAGCACAACACCATTTGCCGCTCTTGATCCATACAGAGAAGTTGATGCGGCATCTTTTAGTACAGAAATGTCTTCAATTTCATCAGGATTTAGATTAGAGATATTTCCCGTAATCGGGAATCCATCCACAACATATAAAGGATCACTACCGGCAGATACAGAAAGTTGGCCTCGAATTCTTACCGTCATACCCTGCCCGGGTTTACCTGTGGTTTGATTGATTTGTACACCCGCTAATTTGCCCTGTAGTTTTTGTGTCATTTGCGACACAGGTATATCTTTAATTTCCTTAGCGTCAATATTCTGAACTGCTCCTGTTACGTTTCTTTTTGACTGGCTTCCATATCCTACCACTACTACTTCACCTAATCCTTTTGCATCTATAGCCAGAGATACATTTAATTCTGAGCCTGTTCCTATTACTACTTCTTTTTCAAGGTATCCAACGTAGGTAAATACAAGTGTCTTCCCGTTTTTTACATTCAGCGAAAATTTTCCGCCGGGGTCTGTCTGAGTGGAAATTCTTGTACCTTTTACATGCACTGTTACGCCGGGAATTCCCGAAGATGAGGCTTCATCAGTAACTGTACCGGTAATTGTCCGATCCTGCGCATAGGCACAGCATACCATCAGAGATATCGCAACTACAATAGTTGAGATACATTTAACGTAATAGTTAATTTTCTTTTTCAGCATGGCAATTTTTATTAGTATGAAAAATAGAGATCCTTTAGAAGTATGAATACAGTAAACTTCTGATTAATAACAGATGAGCTTTAAGCTATGTAAATCTTCAGCAGCAAGAGTTTGAAGAAGAGAACGGATCGGGATTGTATAACAATAAAAATCAAATTGCTTATAAAGCTCTTTCCGGTGAAAATAAGATGGAGATTATTCAAAAAAATTCAGGAAGAAGAAATCATTTTTCTCATGTCGGCAGTTTTAATCGTTAAATAATAATTCAGTCGTTTTTCAAACGTGTTAAACAAATGTAAAAATGACATTTTACTTGACCATCCTGTTCTATGCTGGTTTTGTAGATATTTTTTATTCGTTCGTCATGATGTTGTAGTTACCTGAACCAAGCTTAATACTAATGCTATTATTCTTTTTACTTGTATCCAACCGGGTAAATTCATTTAGTGGTTTATCATTAACATAAATCTGATGAGATGATACATCTGGTATTACTACTTCAGCATTTGTATTAACGGGAACGGACACACGAAGTATTAATTTCCCATTTTCCTTTTTCCAGGATGATCTTATTTCACCATTAATGGAATGATACGATGCATTAACATAGTTTATACCTGAAGAAGCTATTTCCGGTTTAATAACAAAGGTTCTGAATCCTGCATCTTTAGTCTGAATACCTGCCATATTCTGAAACATCCACTCGCACACCGCACCAAAAGCATAATGATTGAATGAGTTCATGCTGGCATTATGCCTGAACCCTTCTCCTTTAATATAACTATCCCATCTTTCCCAAATAGTTGTAGCGCCGTTCACCACTTCAAAACCCAGAGAAGGATATGCTGTGTCTTTCAACAGCATATAAGCTATCTCACTGTTATGTGTAGCCGAAAGCGCGGGCAACATTGGTTTGAAACCCAAAAAGCCGGTACTGATCTGGTTACCATTTTCAACTATCAGCGCTTTCAGATATGCTGCCGCTTTTGCCATATTATCTTCTGAGAGGATACCTGAATATATCGCATTGGCATATGCTGTTTGTGTATGCCCTGAAAAGCCTTTGGTGCCATCTACATATCCCTTACCATCACCATAAGCAGCTGCATTTGTTTTTAATTTTCCATCGGCATCTATATAATGCGCGGCAAAAGCGATCTTAATTTTATCAGCAACGGTTTTATAGTAAGCCGAACTTTTATTATCGCCAGCTGCGTCTGCCATTTCAGCCATCAGTAAAGCGCAGTAATTGTAATACATTGTTGCCAGCATATCAGGCGGCGTTTTTTTGCCAACAGAAAGCCAGTCTCCAAAACCTCCTTTAGGATCTATTTCTTCAAAGCTTGCTTCAGGAAAAACATATTTACCCTTGCTTTTTGTTTCAAGAAAACGCATATATTTTTCCATATACGGCCATGCTTCTTTTACCATTCTTGTATCGCCATACATTTTAAAAATATTATAAGGACAAACAATACCTGCCTCTGCCCATCCCGGTGAGTAGGTGTCTGACTTACGGATAGTAGCTATGCCGTTTTCAGATGGAATAGGCGCATATACAGGATATGCTCCATTACTCCATTGCGCATCATTCAGATCTCTCACCCATTTTGTATGAAAAGCTGCTATATCATTATTAAATGCCGCAGAACGCATATACACCTGCGCATCACCCGTCCAGCCAAGCCGTTCATCACGCTGCGGACAATCAGTTGGTATATCAAAATAATTAGAACGCTGCGTCCACACGATATTTTTATAGAGCTTGTTCAGCATTGCATTATCTGTTTCAAAATTTCCTGAAACAGGCGTGGCAGAACTTAATACTATGCCTTTAATATCATGTACAGATGGCTTTTGCTTTAGCCCGGCTATTTCCACGTAACGAAACCCGTGATATGTAAACGAAGGCATCCATGTTTCGGGAATATTGTCACCTTTAAATATATAAGTATCCGTAGCCCTTGCGCGCCGCAAATTTTCTGTAACTACTCTGCCATCAGTATGCAACATTTCCCCATAACGAAATACCACGCTGTCTCCCTTATTTCCCTTTAACTGAAAACGAATAACACCTGAAAAATTCTGACCGAGATCAACTACATATTTCCCGCTGTTCTCAACAACAGACAGCGGCGTAAGTTCTTCAACGATTTTTACAGTATTGCCCGGATATAATTGCAGCAGCGCATTTTTACTATTATCAACCTGCACGGATTTCCATTTTGCCTCATTAAAGCCGGTCCTGTTCCATCCATTCCATTCAAGTCTTGCATCATAAGTCTCACCATTCAATATATCTGCTTCCCTTATCGCTCCTGGCGAGGCTTTCCATGCAGCATCTGTAACAATCGTTTCCTTTCTCCCATCTTTATACTCTATTTCAACCTGGGCTTTCAACAGCGGTACTTTTCCATAAAAACTGTGTGCAGCGGGCGAACCTACCAGTAACGCATACCCTAAGTAGCCGGCATACCAACCTGTCGACACAATAGCGCCGAAAGCGTTTTTTCCATTCTTAATTTCTTTTGTTATGTCATACGCGTTGTAGTATATGCGTTTGTTATAATCCGTCCATCCCGGCGCAAAGTAATCATCGCCTATTCTTTTACCATTGATATAAAACTCATACAGGCCCAAAGCGGAAACATAAAGATTTGCTTTTTTTATTGCATTGCCAACGCTTGCTTCCTTACGCATATACGCTGCTGGCGGAAGATGGTATGTTTTACTTACCGACGCTGCATTCAGGTCATACCCTATCCACGAGGACTTCCAATCAGATTGATGTATCAATCCTGTGCTCCAATGCGCCGCTTCACTCCATTTACCTTCAATGTTCTTTTTATCATAACTACGTACTTTCCAGTAGTATGTTTTGTTTGAGGAGAGCGATTTTCCATTATACTCCACCTGGTTGGTCATATTATTATTCACTTTCCCTGAAGACCATATATCGCCTTTGTTAGATTTTAGTATTTGTTCAGATGAAGCTACTATGATTTCCCATGCTGTTTGCATCTGGTTATTCTCCTTCGATATTAATTCCCAACTGAATCTTGGCTTCTCTACATCAGTAAACGGATTCACTTTATATTCTACCCGCAGGTTCACTGCCATAATATCGGACTGTGCAAAACTTATTAATGTTAACAGCAAGCCTGCTAACGGCAACAATATTTTTTTCATACTTATTTTTTTTGAAGGAAGGTGCAGAGTGTAACTGTACGGACAAACTCACTTACTACTTATCACTTACTACCTTTATCCCCTTCGGTGCATTTACAACAGTATTGGTTTTTCCGTCAGCCATTT
Source organism: Agriterribacter sp. (assembly GCA_047601125.1). Lineage (GTDB taxonomy): Bacteria > Bacteroidota > Bacteroidia > Chitinophagales > Chitinophagaceae > Agriterribacter. The sequence continues at coordinate 184,672 of JASGJY010000002.1, forward strand.
TTGTATGCTTCACTTTTACAACACCAAACGGCGTTGGAAAACTGCCTTCAGCAAATTGCAGATCGCCGAGATGGGGCTGAACTTTAATGATTTTACAACCAGGCGCCATCACTTTTATACCCAGCACATGTTCGGTTAACCAGGGTGTTGGCCCAGATGCCCAGCCATGACTTAAACTATGCCTGAACCCTACATAACAATAACCGCCGTAATCGCCATGAATATCTTTCTGACCAGGTTTGGGTAATTCATCAATACGTGAAGCATTGGGCAACCAATCCAGGTTAAAATCTTCCCAGAAGGTTGTAGCGCCAAGCCCAAGCATTGCGCCCCAGTATTCACGAATAGCGTCTATGCCTCCCTGGTAGTCGCCTGCCAATGCTTTTGCCTGCAACATATAATAACCGTAAAAAGTGGAAAAATTATGCGCGCCATTTACGCTTAAAATATCTTTATTGGCCTTATCAGCAGGCATTAGTCCGGTAAGTGCCATCAATGCTGCCGCCTGCTTTGAATTATTGGCATCCGGCACATATGTTTTTAAACGGGCTACTGCAGCTTCGCATTTTTGCACAGAGCCGGGCTCATTTAAAATTTTACACAATTCCGCGCCTGCCGTTAACGACCAAACCATCATTGCCTGCAACCCCGCATCAACACCTTTTTTATTTTCACTTGATGGCCAATCTAAAAATCTTGTTCCGTCTAAAGTTTCTTTACCATTATTATCAATTTTGGTGATGATATGATCAAGCAGCTTAACCAGGTATTCTTTTTGTTCCTTCAGATAATTCAGGTCGCCGTTATGCATATACCAGTCGCGGTGAATAATGATCCACCACATAGAGTAAGTGCTGATGCCATTCATCCAGTTAGGAATGGGCGTTATATCTCTTGACAGATCCAGGCTTTTAGGAACAACATCATTATTGCCGAATACTGTTGCAATAGTTGAAGTTTCGGGATGCATATCTCCAACCCAAACCAGGCGGTCGCGTTTAATACCATCCCACAAATAATCCTGCATGTTAAGATGTACGGTATATGCACCTGTCATCCATATTTTGTTAAGCAGTGTATCGCTGCTATTAAAAGAGCCGAGATAGGGAATATCTCTGAAAGTAAAAATGGCTCTTACTTCTTTTAGTTGTAACTCAACATTTGCATCCATCATATCAATGCGCACAAACCTGAAGCCGGTGTTGCCGATTTCCAGTTTTCCCAGCCAGGGTACTTCAACGATCATATCACGCATAGCATGATCATTTGTTGCATTCTGTTCCGGCTCTATATCGCTCATGGCTTCACTGGCAGATTCACCAAAGCGCACACGAAGCTTTATAGGTTTATTGCCGGGATACATACCGGTAACGATCTGTAATCCACCATGCAGTTCCCTGCCAAAATCAAACAACAAAGCAGGCTTAATACCCCAGGTACTTTTAAGTACGCACATATCCCTGTTGGCAAGATCAGCCTGCCCGTTGCCGGGCTTTAATAATCTTTGTGCGTTTCTTATCTGTTCACCGGCATTTTCCGTTTGCCAGAGTATTTTTTGCGGAGAAAGATAGCGGATAACTGTTTCAACAGATTGTGCGGTTACTGCGGTTGCTTCGTCAAATACCGGTGGCAACTGCGCATACATTGTTGAACTGAATATTATACTGAAAACAAAAAAAGGAAAAAGAAATTTTTCAGAACGAATAATATACCTCATGGCAATACAATTTCACCGTCAAGGTAAAAGCAAAAATGAAAACGTTCATCCTGTGCTATCCTGACGGATTTTTATTCAGGCTGTTTGTAAAGATAAAATACCGGGGAATATGCTATTTCATTATTATCAGTAGCGGTTACACGAAGCCTTACAGGTATTCCTTTTTGCATTGGCTTACCGGTTATGGTAAAACTAAAATCTTTTGCTTCGTCATCCTGAATGCTTTGATATAATTTATTATAACGTGGAAGTATAAATTTTATATTCATTTTCTCTGCCATCTTTCTTCCCTGCCGCCACTGTTTAAAAAAATAACTATCCTCATTTATAGCGGCGGAATAAATGGTTCCCCAGTAGCTGTTTTCTTCTTCTATTGCAACAATTTCCATAACAAGCTGCCTTCCGTTTTCCGAGGGATTGCTAACGGTAATACTGATCACATCATCTTTAGTGTTTATGAATGTGAATAACGTATCAATAGTAATAGGAGAGGTTTGATGTATGTGCCGGCCGGGCTGTTGTGCAGCGGCAGTTTTTCCTAAAATAAAGAGCAAGGAAAGCATCCATAGTTTTTTCATAATCACAAACATTGATTTGAAAACGGTTATGATAACCGGATAGTATTTTGCTTATCGAAGGTTAATGTACTAATGCCGGAGATTTTACAAATGTTAATAAGAGAAGCTGAGGTGATGCATGCATTGTAGAGTCAAAGGGCCGCTTATCCTGATTACTGGAACTGTGGTTTGGCTCCAACGGTTAATTTTGAGGTGTGGTTGGATTTTCAGGCTACGCACATTTGGCCGCCTGATTATTGGTTGTTTGTTGTTTTGTATAGTTTTTTGTGGATATTAATCCTGTCAGAATGAAGTTGTCAAATCTGAGTTTCAGATGAAAGTAAGGAATAGGTTGTCAAGCCATAATGTTGATAGACAGACAGTCGGACCACCACCCTTAGCTTTTCCTATAATGCCTGCCGGATTTAAGATGGCTCGGAAATAGGCTTTATTCCGTTTAGTTGCTTCAAAGTTAAACAGGATTACTAAAGTTGAACATAAATTCTCTCTCTACACTCTCGCAAAACCGCCCGTTGTATGAGGTTATTATTTCTTTTTGTCCTGGATTTTCTTTACTTCTTTTAGAACTTTCTTTTCTTCACCTTCAAGCCTTCTTTGCACCTTTTTCACATCTTCTGCAATAGGTAAATTTTCAGGAATTACTCCTCTATCTCGCAGCATTGCTCTAACGGCTTTATTGTTTTCAATATGTTCCCTGGATATTTGTATATCTCCTTTCAAGTCTTTATCCACAACGTTATGACTTGTTAATTCGGTTGCAAAGTCTTTAGCTTTAATTGTAAGGGTTGGCAGAAAGTCGGCAAATGGCCTGCTCCCAGGAATTTTTAAAATTCGCTTCATATCATTGGTACTTTTACCTCCGAATAAGGCTTGATCTCCCTTAGAACGAATTACTGCAAAACTTTTTTCATCAACCCCTTTTTCATAAATGATCCCTGATAATTTCTTTTCAGATTTAGACAATTTTTCTCGTGCAGTTACTCTTGCTACGTCAAGTAGTCTTTGCTCAATTATTTCCTGCTTTCTTGTTTGAACCGCAAAATAGGTTTGTGCAAATGCAATTTCTGATTTTGTGGTCGCATCACCATTTTGTGCAATAAGATAACAAGCATATCTTGTAAGTGCAAAGTCAGGAATCTCTTTTTGGACACCACTCCCAATTTCAACCATTTTCCCGATATCGGCAAAATGGTTTTTGATTTCTTCTCCTGCTTTTTCACATGATTTTTTTGCTTTATCTATTACATTTTTGAAATTGTCCCATTTTGCATAACCTAATATCACTTGAAGCTCTCTTGCACTCCAACATTCAATTCCGTCAAAGTCATAACAGGCATTTTCAAACTTCTCAAAAAGCTGCTTAATATATTCCTTTTTCATAGGTATAAATTTAGCTAAATTCTTTGGAATTTCGTTACTTTATAATCATGTGCAACGGTTGAGCATTTGTGTTTTCCGGTTTTTGCGGGGTGGTATCTGCAGAATATATCTTTATCATTAATTGGAATATCTTGCTTTTAGTCTTGATTTATTATCAAAGTGAATAGTATGCTCCGGGTCGGTAGCAAGCCAGGCATAAGTGTCCCATGAAATTTTATCAGAATATTCCTGAAACATATCTTTATTATCAAACAATGTGATAAAGCAAACTGGGTTATCTTTTTTATTCAGTTGAGTAATAATCTTTTGTTTCCTATCCTCTGTAATTACTCCACCCCTACCTCCTAATCCTATCATAAATATTTTGTCTGCTGATGAATATACCTTAATATTCTTCTCAACTTGTTCGCATTGTTCAGCAAGTTGATAGATGAGAATTGATAAAACTATGCAGCAAGTCCATTTTGTATGTTTTTTACGATTAAAAATAGCAGCTAATTGCTTAATAGCCTAATCTGCCGAGCCAAAGTCCGCTTAGTCTGATTACAGGAACTGTGGCTTGGCTCCGGCAGTTAATTTTGAGGTCTGGTTGGAACTGTAGGTGATAGATAGGGGAAGTTGAGGCAGTGTCATTCGTCTCCCAATATAACCCAAGTGCACATATTACCTGCTGCTTTTCTTCAGCAGCTTTTTTAGTTCTTCAATTGTCATTGCAGGCTTTGTCAAGTGAATTACTGAATGACAGTTTGCACAAAGAGGGGCAAGGTCATTAATGGGATCAATGCTATATTCTTCACTAATGTCAGCAAGTTGCGTTAAATGGTGAACATGAATAAAACCTTTAGCAATATCACCATATGTCGCACCAAAGTCAAAACCACAAGCAAAGCACTTGTCGCCGTAATGCCGTATACATTCTTGTCTTGCTTTTTGGTTTCTTTCATAACGGTTTACAAAAACCTGAACAACTTTTCCTTCCTTAAATAATTCTTTTTCATCAAACTGAAAAGTCTCTGTCGGCAAACGTTCATTTGAGTTGTCTGTATCAATCGAAACAAGATTAAGATTTTTTAACGCTTGTTGAAGTTCATCCCACATTTTCCAACCTGTATCCTTATAATATTCTCCTATTAATAAGAAGTACGCTGGCTGTTTACCATTTTCTCTTTGATATGTGGGTGGAATAATGCCCGTACTTTGAGAGATTACTTTACCTATTTGTCCAACTTGCCTGTTAGCAGCATGATAACTCTCGTAGTTAAGAGCCTTTGCTAATTCTTTCGCCGTTGCACTTGAATTAGGAAAATAATATAGCGTTTGTAATATTTCAATCTGCTTTTTAGACAAAAATTTTGATATTACATCTTGATATTGTTGAGTTGAGGGGAATAAAATACTTTTTGAATTCTCTAAAATGTAGGATTCGGATGAAAAAGAAGAAAGCGTCCCGCAAAAAGAATGCTTGTCGATATTTTGAAAGCCAATTCCGAAATTGCCACAGTAATTTTTGAAGTCATTGAATTTATCTAACTCATTTAAAAAAATGGGGTGTTCAAAATCATAGCCATGTCCGTAAACAGTGTAGTTGCCGTTATTGTCAATTTCGTATTCTTTAATTTTAAAAAATGACCATAGATAATATCTTTTAATTTTTTCTGTCTTGCCCACAATTAAAAAACAATAATGCCCAACCGCTTTTTCAACCGTTTCCTTGCGTGTGTAAATCCATGAATTATACTTTACAGAACTGTCAAAAGTTAGTTCGTCTACATTCATTTCAAGGCTCAAATTTTCAGTTGGATAGGACCCGACATTGTCAGCATTATGGTATTGTATGTAGTAGGAAGTCATTGAAAGTAGCAGGCAAGGGTTAAGTATTTGTATTTGGGTTAAAATTCATCCCTCTGAGAACAGAGTCCTATTAAAGATATAAAAAGTTCATTATTAATTCAATAGCCTGATACTATTACACAATGCCCAATATAGTTCCAACCGTACAAGCGAGCGTGGCAACAGAAGCCCAATAGTAGTATTGCAGTTGGCTCACAAAAAAATCCACAATATATTTTTCTGCCCCCACAAATCACCGGATATCCCCAACCGCTGCCAACTGCCTATATTGTGTTATTTTGCGTCCCCTTTAAAACATTGATCTACCCGGGCATGGCGAGCGAGCAAATTATTCAGCCGACAACAAGCCGACAATTGTTTGGAAAAGTTGCTCAATACTATTGATTGGCGAAATGATGAAGCGATTCTTTTCGGAAAGAAAATCATTACCAAACGAAAAATGGCGTGGCATGGCGACAAGCCTTTTGAATATACCTATTCCAACACAACCAAATACGCTTTGCCGTGGACAAAAGAATTATTGGAACTAAAAACATTAATAGAAAAAGAAAAAGGCGAGCGGTTTAATTCCTGCTTGCTTAATCTTTATCACAGTGGGGAACAGGGTATGGCGTGGTACAGTGACGGGGAAACCGATTTGAAAAAAGACGGCGCAATAGGCTCATTAAGTTTTGGGACAGAACGAAAATTCGCTTTCAAACACAAACAGACAGGCAAAAAAGTAGAATTGATTTTAGCACACGGAAGTTTGTTAGTAATGAAAGGCACGACACAGACATTTTGGTTACATCGCCTTCCGCCAACTAAGTGTGCCCTTCCCCAATCTTCGTTCATTTAAAAGTACAAAAATGAAGTACTTTTAAAATACAATTATGAAGAAGACAAGATTTACTGAAACTCAAATCGTTAAAGCTATCCAGGAGCATGAAAATGGTCGGGAAGCTAAAGACATTTGTAGAGATTTAGGTATAACTACCGCTGCATTTTACAAATGGAGACAGCGCTATGGGGGATTAGATGCCAACGAACTCAAAAGGGTTAAGGAATTAGAAGATGAGAATGCCCGTCTTAAAAAAATGTTTGCCAATTTGAGCTTAGTGCACGAAGCATTAAAAGATGCTGTAGCAAAAAAGCTATAACGTCTGATGAAAAAAACTGCTTGGCTGACTACATGGTGCAAATGCACGGAGTCAGCCAGCGTCAGGCGTGTAAAGCAGTTGGGATAGCCAGAAGTAGTCATCAATATAAACCAGTTGAAAAAAACGACAAGGATGTGATTTATGCCTTGCAGCAATTGACAGAAGATCATCCGGCTATAGGCTTTTGGCAGTGTTACCACAGGTTGAGACTTCGCGGTCATAAATGGAATCATAAAAAAATATACCGGGTGTATACTCGTATGCAACTTAATATAAGGCGCAGACGCAGGAAACGCCTGCCTGCCAGAGTTAAACAAAATCTGTATCAACCATCAAAGCCTAATGAGGTGTGGAGTATTGACTTTATGACTGATAGCTTTTGGAATGGTCGCAGGTTCCGCATGTTAAACATTATTGATGACTACAACAGAGAATTACTACATATCGAAGTTGATTTATCGTTACCCTCGATGAGAGTCATAAGAGTATTGGAATACCTCGAAGAATTTCACGGGTTACCATCTACGATCAGAGTGGATAACGGTCCTGAATTCATTTCTCATAAATTGGATGAATGGTGTAGGAAAAAAAATATCAGATTGTCTTTCATTCAGCCAGGAGAACCGACTCAAAATGCATATATCGAACGCGTAAATGGGAGCATTAGACGAGAGCTTCTCGATGCATATATATTTTATTCAATGAAAGATATTCGTGAAAAAGTTGAAGACTGGATGCACGATTACAATCATAACAGACCTCATGAAGCACTAGGCAATATTCCGCCAATAAAATTTAAACTGATGCAAAACAAAAACAGTCAGCATTATCCACAAATGGCGAACGCAAATCCGGCAAAAATTGAAGAGAGCCATTTCGTGGATAATGCGGTACATTTATGAACTCAAACATCAAACTTTTAAATGGCCCAGATTTATGGGAAGGGCACATAAGCTCATAACAGAACCAAGAGTAAACCTGACTTTCAGGACGGTTATTCACTAAGCCGAAAGACAAAGAGCAGCCACCTACAACAACATTAAAACTATCACAATGCGTATATTATCTATTTACATAGCAACAAGCCTGGACGGCTATATAGCAAAGCCTGATGATGATCTTGGTTTTTTGAAATCAGTGGAAAAGGAAGGTGAGGATTATGGTTATGCATCATTTACATCAACGATTGACACTATCATTATCGGCAGGAAAACTTACGACTGGGTGCTCAAAGAAATTGGTTCTTCTCATTACGATAATGGGGAGAGGGATGTATATGTTATTACAAGAACCGAAAGACCGAAGGTTGGTAAAACAAATTTCTATACCGAGGGCCTTCCGGAATTGGTCCGGCAACTGAAAAGCAAAAAAGGTAAAAACATTTATTGTGATGGTGGCGCGGAAATAATAAACGAACTTTTAAAGGATGATCTTATCGACGAGATGATCATTTCGGTCGTTCCTGTATTGCTTGGCAACGGCACAAGGCTTTTTAAAGACAGCAGACCGGAACAATGGTTTGAACTGGTGAGCACAAAATCGTTTGACACCGGGTTGGCGCAACTGCATTACAAGCGGAAACGATCTAAAGACTAAAGCCTGAAAGGGTACTGGATTTAAAAACAGTGTGGAGCGACCTGCAAAAAGTGGTTGATCATTTGCAGGCACATGATGTAAGCAATCACTATATCAGGAGTATTCCGGTGCCGGTTCATACCAAGTTTATTGAAACCTACCGGCCAATCATATTTTCACTTTTGAAGACCATCGCTCCGCAAAAATATACCGCGGGCTCCGCCACGCTTGATGAGCTGCTCTCATTAAAGCAAAAGCCGCACCTGTACCCGATCCGCTGGCTTGATAAGACAACCGCAGAACAGTTCATGCACGGCATGGAAGTTACGAGTGTAACGGTTGACTGGCTGAAGCAAATTGACTGGAATATTAAGGAAGTGTGGCTGGTGGAGAATGAAACCAATCTCTATTTAATTCCTGAGCGAAAGAACGCGATAGCTATATTCAGCAAGGGTAAGGCAATGCTTAGTCTGAAGGATGTTCCTCTCCTGGCAAAAGCTAAATTGTTTTATTGGGGGACTTTGATGATGAGGGATATAAAATGCTAAATGCTATGCATATTTATTATCCTGATAACCTGCAAAGCGTATTTATGGATGAAAAAACCTTACTACTACATACAGGTGAAATGGGTAAGCAGGATGTTGCATACAAAGCAACTTCATTAGAGCATCTCACCAAAGAAGAACAGGCTGCTTTTAATATCCTGAAATATCATAACGGGAGACTGGAGCAGGAAAGGATACGGCAGGATTATGTAATAAGAAACATTATATTGCTATAGCATCCGGATATCCAACCTGAAAAATTATAATATCCTCTCCGCCATGCTCATATCTGTTTTTATTAAAACCACACCCGGGCGTTTCCCTTTTTCAAAGCTGCCTAAGTCATTTTCAAACCCAAGTGCGGTTGCACCTGCAATAGTTGCCCAATACAGTAAATCTGCTAATGGTATATGCAGTAAGCGATCATGCATCGCTGAAATTTCTTTTGCAATATTTAATTGCCAGTTGCTTCCATAGCTGTCAGTGCCGAGCACAATACGGCAATTGTGCTTTATAAATAAATCAACAGGCGGCAATATATTTTCTATATACAGGTTGGCATTAGGACAAAGGCAGAAAACAATTTCTAATCCATTTTTGGAAGAATAATTTTTGGCGAATACAATATCTTCTTCAGAAATATAGGTATTATGAACGGAGATAATAGTTTGTCCATTATTAAAATACGGAAGCCAGGTTTGTATACTGCTTTTGCCGGAAGGCGCAATGGGCAGGGTTTTCCTGCCAATACTTTCATAAAACTGCAAAAATTTTCCTGTACCGGTTTTAAACAACTCATCTTCAGCTACACATTCCTGGTTGTGAATGGTAATAGTTTTGTTTGGGGTTAACTGATTGATGAGCCCGAAAGTTTTGGGAGATACACTATAAATGGCATGCGGTGATAATGCTGTATTGCCCGGCAGAGTAAGCGTTTTGGAAAATTCATCAGCCAACATTTTGAAAGTTGACAATCTTGCGTCAGCCTTTTCGTCATCCGGATTGGTTATTTCAAGAAAATTATACCAGCGCAGTTTGCTTTTAATTTTTTGCGAAAGCGAATAAGCCTGGTTGCTGATATCGCCTACGGCTACAATACCGCCATTATACATTTCTTCGTCTGCAAGGCGCATCTGTTCATCTTTAAAATCCTGGCCGGGCTGTGGATATTTCATTACAGCTGCGATAAAACCTGTTAACCCAGTGCCTGCAGGAATATTGGCCCGCATGTGACTTAATTCAAGATGGCAATGGCAATTTATAAATCCGGGGGAGAGCATACCTTCAAAAACCCTGACATCATCTCCTGCCTCATCGGCTGGCACAATATCCTCTATTACACCATCTTCTTTAGTTATTAATACATGATTTTGGTTGAGTAAGGTATAGCCTGTAAACAAATGATCTGCCCGGAATTTGCAATACGCCATAGCTGAATTAACTTTGCTGCCCAAAAAGCTGAACAGGATTACCGGAAGCTGAAGTGTGCGACGCAACGAAAGTTGAATAGTGTTCTGCAGCCGGTAACACAAAATAAAACAAAATCATTCGCAAGCAGGCGGAAAAGATAAACAGATGTTAGACAAATTAGAAGCCATAAAAGCAAAGTTCGATCAGTTGGGTATTGCACTCACCAACCCTGAAATTGTAAACGACAATAAAAAATTCACAGCTACCAGCCGTGAATACCGCAGCCTGGAAAAGATTGTGCAGGCATATAATGCATACAGAAAGGTGCTTGATACTATTGAGTTTAATACGGAAGTATTGAACGGAGATGATGAAGAAATGAGGGATCTTGCCAAGCAGGAACTCCCGGTGCTGGAAGATCAGAAAATAAAGATGGAAGCAGATATCCGCCAGATGCTGATACCGAAAGACCCGCAGGATGAAAAGAACGCTATACTGGAAATACGTGCAGGAACAGGCGGGGACGAAGCTTCACTGTTTGCCGGCGACCTGGTGCGGATGTACCTGCGCTATTGTGAGAGACGCGGCTGGAAAACTGCTATATTAAGCGAAAGCGAAGGAACAGTTGGCGGATATAAGGAAGCGCAGATAGAAGTTGCGGGTGATGATGTGTATGGTACATTAAAATTCGAGAGCGGGGTGCACCGTGTGCAGCGTGTGCCGAATACGGAAGCCAGCGGGCGTGTGCATACAAGCGCTGCAACCGTAGCTGTGATGCCGGAAGCAGAAGAAGTAGATTTTGAATTAAGGGAAAGTGATGTAAAAATGGAAACAGCGCGAAGTGGCGGTGCCGGCGGACAGAACGTAAACAAGGTAGAAACCAAGGTGATGCTGACGCATATACCTACAGGTACGGTAGTAATTTGTCAAACAGAACGTTCGCAGTTGGGCAACCGTGAGAAGGCGATGCAGATGCTGCGTACAAGACTATACGAAGAACAGGTGCGCAAGCAGGAAGAAGAAATTGCCCGCCACAGAAAAAGTTTGGTAAGTACCGGTGACAGGTCTGCCAAAATAAGAACATATAATTTTCCTCAGGGGAGGGTAACCGACCATCGCATAGGGCTTACAGTTTATAATCTTGATGATGTAATAAACGGCAATCTCCAGGAGTTTATAGATGCGCTGCAATTTGCTGAAAACGCGGAGAAGCTTACGCAGGAGCAGATGTAAGGGATTTCTGATTTGAAATTTGAGATTTGAGATTTTGGATAGCTGATACCTGAAAGCTGACTGCTGATACCTCAAAAAACATACAATATGAAAATACTTATTACCGGAACGGCGGGATTTATCGGATATCATCTATCGAATTATTTGATAAAGAGGGGTGATGAAGTTGTGGGGTTGGATTGTATTAACGACTATTACGATGTTAACCTTAAATACGACAGGTTAAAAACTGCCGGTATAGAAAGGAGCGAAGTTGTATATTATAATAAGCTGGTAAAAAGCGCTGTATATCCTAATTATAGTTTTATTCAGTTGCAGTTGGAGGATAAAGCCAATCTTGATAAATTATTTGCTGAGCAAAAATTTGATAAGGTTTGTAACCTGGCTGCCCAGGCAGGTGTAAGGTATAGTTTAACCAACCCTGATGTGTATATTAACAGCAATATTGTTGGTTTTTTGAATATACTTGAATGTTGCAGACATAATAATATTAAACATTTAGCCTATGCCAGCAGTTCAAGCGTATATGGGCTTAACGGAAAATCACCTTTTTCTACATCTGATAATGTAGACCACCCGATTTCGTTATACGCTGCCAGTAAAAAAAGCAACGAGTTGATGGCGCATACTTACAGCCATCTTTTTAAAGTGCCCACTACCGGTTTACGCTTTTTCACTGTATATGGTCCCTGGGGCAGGCCGGATATGGCTTTATTTCTTTTTACCAAAGCAATACTGGAAGGCAAACCCATACAGGTGTTTAACAACGGCAATATGGTTCGCGACTTTACCTATATCACCGATATTGTGGAAGGAGTAGTAAGAGTAATTGATAATCCGCCCGCAGGTAAAACCAACTGGGATGCGGTTCACCCTGATCCTTCTACCTCCACCGCACCATACAAAGTGTATAATATAGGTAATAACAATCCGGTAAGATTAATGGATTTTGTAGAAGCCATTGAGCATACGCTTGGCAAAAAGGCAGAAAAGCAATTTCTTCCTATGCAACCGGGAGATGTGGCGGCAACCTGTGCTGATGTACAGGATCTTGTAGATGATCTGCATTATAAACCCGCTACCAGGGTAGTTGATGGCATTGAGCAGTTTATTAAGTGGTACAGGGAGTATTATAAGCAGTAAGCGGTCAGCTATTAGCTTTCAGCAATCAGTACTTAAATCCCGACTATTTTACCGGTGCTATTATTTCCCTCCCGGATCAAGGATCCTGTCAATCCTGTCTGCAACATCCTGTAAATGATACAGCGTCATTTTATCATTAACAGCAGGATATGCCGCTTTTATTTCAGCACGAAGTGTACGCAGGTTTGCTTTCAGCACAGATATAATATCACTTTTTTTAGTATCCGTCATTGCCGCAGGGGCACCAATGCTAAAGAATATGCCACCAACTGAAGGGGTTGAAGCCGGATTAATGATCTGTCCCATTCTTTCAACGTACGATTTCTGCAGGTTACGCCTGTATATCTCTATTGGCTTCCTGTACCTGAGTTCATCCCATATACCCTTTCTCAGGTCATCAAGCATATCTGCAGCTTTGTATGCATTGTCATTCAGTTCAGCCTCCATGCTTAGTAATTTATTGATAGTGGTAGTGCTGATCAATCTGCCCAAAACAGCCTCCTGCCTTGCACTTATTACAGATATACCGGTGTTGCCAATCCTGTTTAATATATCGTTATTAATAAGCCAGCGCGGCGTTGCAAATAATTGTTTGCTCAAAAACAACATCGCTTCTTTCTGAATGGCTTTAGGTACATATTCATATACTGTACCTTGCTGTTCAACTGTTTTAGGCGTTTCATATATGCCGCCAATATTCTTTACCACATGCCCCATATATCTTCCAAACTGTGTGGTTACTTCACTATACATATCAGAAAGGTTCTCATAATCCTTATCAGCCTCTTTTGTCCATTCCATTAGGTTAGGCACAATGCGCTGCAGGTTTTTTATGCCATAGGCGCCAGCCTTCATAGCATTATCTCCAAGGTCTTCATTTTGCGAGCGTGGATCATCCATGCTGCTTTCCGTACCAAACCAATATTTTCTGTCTTTTGCTTTTTCAATGGTCATTTTGTTGAGAACTGGAACTTCTGCTTCAGGAGTGGTTGCTTCCGGAAACCAACGGTAACCCCATTCAATAGCCCATTTGTCATAATCGCCGATTCTTGGAAATAAGCCTTTCTCCGAAATATTATCTTCCGGCTGAGCTACATAATTAAAACGTGCATAATCCATTATTGATGGCGTATGGCCATTGGCTTCAACCCATGCCTTATCCCGGAGCTTTTCAACCGGTATGGTTGAGCTTGAGCCGAAATTGTGGCGAAGTCCGAGTGTATGTCCAACTTCATGCGAAGAAACAAACCTGATCAATTGTCCCATAAGCTCGTCATCAAACTCCATTTTCCTGGCTTTGGGATCTACAGGTGCGCATTGAATAAAATACCAGTTGCGCAAAAGGTTCATCACATTGTGATACCAGTTGATATGGCTCTCCAGTATTTCGCCTGAACGGGGATCGTGCACATTAGGACCGCTGGCATTGGGAATAACAGATGGTTTATATACTATTGCGGAAAACCTTGCATCTTCCAGGCTCCAGGTTGAATCCTCTTCAGGCGTTGGCGCTACTTTGGCAACAATTGCGTTTTTAAATCCTGCCTTTTCAAAAGCAACCTGCCAGTCGTTTACCCCCTGTATAAGATAAGGCACCCATTTTTGAGGCGTTGCAGGATCTATATAATATACAATTTGTTTTTTAGGCTCTACCAGTTCACCCCGTTTGTATTTTTCTATATCCTCATTTTTAGGCTCCAGTTTCCAGCGTACTATTATTGAAATATCTTTTACACCCTGGGGATTAGCGTCAAAATCGGTATACCTCCTTGCAAAATATCCTACCCGCGGGTCAAAAAATCTTTGCTGTGCAGGTGTTTTGGGCAATAGCACCATTGAGCTGTTCAGCTCCAGCGTATACAAAACGTTTTGCATACCTCCGCCTGATGCAGATGGCAGCCCCAGCGTCATACCTCCACCTTTACTATAAGTCTTTACTGTTTTTATCTCAATATTTACAGGGTAGCTTCTTACATTCAGAATATAAGATTTATCAGACTGGTAACCGCCAACCTGGAATGCGCTTTTGGCGTTAGACGCAAAAAAAAGCACATCATTATCACCGGATATATAGTCGGTAAAATCAATAACAGTTCCATTTGAATCAGATGTCGCCACTTTTATATCAAAGGAGGCAACAATAGGCAGCACATTTGAATTGGTAACCGCCTTAAACATTGGCCTGGAGGAGTCTTTCGATATTTCATCAAAAGATACTTTTTTAAGAAACAGTTTATTATTGGGCCCTTTATCAAAGCGGATAACACTGCTCCCGATCATATCTCCTGCGTAGCCAAAGAAGAAATTGCGCATGCCGGCAGCGGCTTTTGAAATACGGTTAACAACCAGTATTTCCCTCCCTAAAAGCGAATCAGGTATTTCAAAAAAATATTTATCATCAGCCTTATGTACGATAAATAAACCGGAATCGGTTTTTGCTTTATCGGTAATTACATCTTTAAAAGGCTTAGGGCCGGGTTTGGCTGAGGCCGGCAAAACAGGCAGCATTTTAGATGGTGACGTCGCCGTAGTATCCTTTTTTTTATTTTGGGCAGAAGAAGGAATGCACAGGATAAGGCTTACAAAAAAGCTCAAAAGTGTTGTACGCATGAAAAAGACATTTGGTATTTGAAGCGAAAATACTGATAACATAAAGATCACAATCTGTTTATAGTAAATCGCTAACTAATATATACATTATGGCGCGGCACAGGGGGGAAATTAAAATTTGGCAACTTTTTAAAAACAAAATTCAATTGTGATGTTTACTATGAGAAATTTACTATATTGCTTCCCCAACGAATAATTTCTATAATTATTTCAAAGTTTTAATTTTTTTTTTTGTTAGAATTGTAAAATCAAAACCACACTTAAAAACCGAAATTCATTAATTCAAAAATCAAGATTTATGGCTGAAACAAAACCGACCGCGACCGCTTCATCTGTGAAGGCGACCACTTCTGTACAACCAAAGTCAAGCAGCAACGCAATTTCATGGCTTGCTCCTGTAATTTGCATTATTGCGGGTTATTTATTCTGGAGATTTATTCTCGGGGCTGATTCAGGCTTTTCAAAACCAGATCCGGCGGGCGGCTTTTGGCCAAGCCATAAAGGACCTTTGGGAGCATGGCATCGTATGTATGAAGGTGGAATTATCGTTCCTATTCTTATAGGAATGTTCCTTATGGTAATTGTATTTTCTATTGAGAGATTTCTTACTATATCAAAAGCAACCGGTAAAGGTTCTATCTCTGAATTTGTAAGAAAAGTTCAATATCATTTAGCAAACAAAAATGTTGATGCTGCTTTAGCTGAATGCGATAAGCAACAAGGTTCAGTAGGCAATGTAATGAAAGCCGGCCTTCGCAAATACAAGGAACTGATTCCTGATGCTGAATTAACTACTGAACAAAAAGTAGTGGCTATTCAAAAAGAAGTAGAAGAAGCTACAGCACTTGAATTGCCAATGCTGCAGAAGAACCTGGTATTCTTATCAACCATCACTTCTGTTGGTACCCTGATTGCCTTGTTGGGTACGGTAATGGGTATGATCCGTTCATTCGGTTCTTTGGGTGATTCCGGTGGTGCAGGTGCTGCTACTGAACTTGCGATCGGTATCTCTGAGGCATTGTATAACACGGCAGTAGGTATCGCTACTTCAGCGTTTGCTTTGATTATGTACAACGTATTTACTACAAAAATAGACAGTATCACTTACGGAATTGACGAATCAGGATTTACACTCACCCAAAGTTTCGCTTCTCAGTATAAATAACCTGAGAAAGTTTATGGAAATCAGGTAAATCTGAATCTATTTAAGTCAATTAAAAACAGTATACATGCCTAAAGTAAAAATAGCCCGGAAAAGTACATGGGTGGATATGACAGCCTTTGTTGATGTGTCATTTCTGATCCTTACCTTTTTTATCCTGGCTACAAAGTTTAAACCAGATGAGCCGGTGGAAGTAAAATTCCCCAACTCGGTTTCTGCGGATAAAGTACCGGAAACAGATGCTTTCCTGGTAACAATAGATAAAGACGGCAGGGTATTCGTGCAGTTGGATGATCCTAAAAAGCGTAAAGCTATTGCTGATAATCTCAATTCCACCCGTAACCTTGGCTTAAGCCCGGAAAACATTAAAGCTTTTACTAACGCCCCAAGTGTGGGTGTTCCGTTCTCAGGTTTAAAAGGGCTTTTATCTTTATCTTCCGAACAGCAGAAAAATGTAAAACAACCTGGTATACCGGTGCCTGATTCCACGGGTGGTGAGTTATATTACTGGGTAAGAGACGCAATGTCTGTTTATGCAGGTTCAAAGGTTACCTGGCTTATTAAAGCAGATAATCAAACAAAATACCCTGTGATCAGAAATGTGCTGGAAGCGTTTAAAAGAAATGATATCAACAAATTTCAGCTGGTAACAAAATTTCAGGATGCGCCTATTGGTTCTCCGCTATGGAATACAAGACAAACACAGCAACAGGCAAAGCAATAACTAATTTTATAACAAATTAAAAACAAGTCTTATGGCATCAATTGATGAAAGCGGTGGCGGTGGTGGCCATAAAAAAGGCCCCGGCGTCAAAAAAGCAAAAAAGCTTTCTACAAGGGTGGATATGACACCTATGGTGGATCTGGGCTTTCTTTTAATTACGTTCTTTATTTTCTCTACCACTATGGCTCAGCCAACGGCTATGAAATTGCTCATGCCGAAGGATACTGATAACCAGGAAGAGCAAACCAAAGTAAAGGCTTCCGGAGCTTTAACCATTATGTTGGGTAAAGCAGATGGAATATATTATTATGAAGGCGATGATCCTACTAAAATTCAGGCTACAGATTATAAAAAGGTCAGAGATATAATTATCAACAAAAAGAAAACCACAAAACCTGAAGATTTTGTGGTGGTAATTAAACCCAATGATGAAGCTAATTATGCAAATGTTGTAGCCGTATTAGATGAAATGTCTATCAACGAAGTAAAAAAATTCGCTATGGTACCCATTTCACCGGTAGAAAATGAAATTTTAGTGGCTACCGAAAAAGCAAATGGTATTCAATAATCAATAATTTGTGGAAATACAGCATATTCCGCATCTTAGATTAAATTAAAAAAATAATATGGAAGTAAGCAAAATACTCAACTCCAATATTCTTGACATCATATTTGATGGCAGGAATAAGAATTATGGAGCGTATGAGCTGCGCACGCAGTATAATAGGCGCCTTACCAGGGCTCTGATAATTACTGCTTCCGTAGCACTTCTCATTATGCTTGCTTCTTTTTTGAGCTCAAAATTTGAAGGCTCAAATAAGAAAGGCGACATAGTGGTGAACGAGATAGAAATGGCTGATATTCAGCAGCCCGAGGAAAAAGTGGAACCGCCACCTCCTCCTCCGCCAAAACCACCAGATCCTCCAAAGATCGAGATGGCTAAGTTTACACCTCCTAAAGTTGTAAAAGATGAAGAGGTTAAGCCGGAAGAGGAAATGAAAGAAGTGGAAAAGCTTGAAGATACCAAAATTGGTTTAACCAACCAGGAAGGGCAGAAAGACCTCGGTATTGTTGCTCCCCCGGTTGAAGATAAGGGTGGCGTTGTTGCTGCTCCTAAAGTGGAAGATGAGGATAAGGTTTTCCAGAAAGTGGAAATTGAAGCCCAGTTCCCCGGTGGAGAAGGCGCATGGACAAAGTATATTTCCCGCGAAATCAACCGCTATATTGATGAGCTCCAGGAAGCTGGCAAAGCAGGTACCTGCCTGGTTCAGTTTATTGTGGATAAAGAAGGGAATATAAGTGATGTGGAAGCACTTACCATGAAAGGAACCAAGCTGGCTGAAATTTGCGTTAATGCTATTAAAAAAGGTCCTAAATGGACTCCTGCAGAACAGAACGGACGTAAGGTAAAAGCTTATCGTAAACAACCGGTTACTTTCCAGATTCAGGAAGAGTAATTGTGATACAACATTATAAATTTGCAAATCCCTCTCACAACTTGAGAGGGATTTTTATTTGCACTCAGTTGCACTATGGGCACGCCCACTCCCTGGCTTGAAGTATATAATAATATTTTACCTGTATTTCTTTTAGATTAAAATCTTTCCCGGCTGATATGGAAATTGTCAACACTGCCATCTTATTAATAAATATTTTTATGGCAGACATCAACATAACTCCGGAAAATAAATCAATAAAAACGGCTCAACGCCATAGCACAAGGGTTGATATGACTCCTATGGTTGATCTTGGATTTTTACTGATCACATTCTTCATCTTTACTTCAGTTGCGGCAAAGCCAACCGCGCTTAGGCTTTTATTGCCGGCTGAAGGTCCGTCAACGCCCGTGCCGAAAACTAAAACAATCACTATTTTGCCTGATGATAATAACAGCATTATCTGCTATGATGGTATTGCAAATGAGAAGCCTGTTGTACATCGTTTTAAAACCGGCGATGCTGATAATGCGCTTAGAAATTTTATTATGAACAAGCGCAAACGGATGAGCGGTGCCGGCATTTCTCCCGACTCACTTATTGTTGTAATAAAACCAGGTGATGGAAGTGACTATGGGCAATTGATGAGTGTGTTGGATGAAATGGCTATATGCGAGGTTAAACGCCATGCACTTGCTCCCCGCGATGTGTATGATAAAGAATTGCTCTCTGCAGGACATTGATAGAGTTGTATTTTTGCCGCATGTCAGCACAATTACAGGAATGGAATGATACTATAGTGGCGATAGCAACAGCGCCGGGAATAGGAGCTATAGCAGTAATAAGATTGAGTGGCAACAACAGCATAGCAATCGTAAACCAGCTTTTTCCTTCAAAAAACCTGGAAGAGCAACCCACGCACACGCTGCATGTAGGATTATTGAAAACCGGTAGTGAAATTATTGATGAGGTAGTGGTAGCGCTGTATAAATCGCCAAGATCGTATACCGGTGAAGATATTGTGGAGATAAGCTGTCATGGTTCTCCGTTCATTCAGCAGCAGATAATAGATGTATGCATACAAAAAGGCGCCAGGCTTGCCAGGCCGGGGGAGTTTACTCAAAGAGCTTTTTTAAATGGTAAAATAGATCTTACGCAGGCAGAAGCTGTTGCTGATATTATTGCTTCGCAATCGCAGGCTTCAAAACAAACAGCCTTAAAACAACTGAGAGGAGGTTTTTCAAACGATCTTTCCGGGCTCAGGAACCGCCTTATTGAGTTTGCGGCATTAATTGAGCTTGAACTGGATTTTTCGCAGGAAGATGTGGCATTTGCAGACAGGGATCAATTCATGTTTTTAATTAATGATCTTAGCACGGTTACTGATAAACTGGTAGACTCCTTCCGGCTGGGGAATGTGATTAAAAACGGGGTGAGCGTAGCAATTATTGGTAAGCCCAATGCCGGTAAATCTACTTTGCTGAATGCATTATTAAATGAGGAAAGGGCAATAGTAAGCGATATAGCAGGCACAACCCGCGATACAATAGAAGAAACGCTTAATATCAATGACATTATTTTCAGGATAATTGATACCGCAGGGATCCGCGAACATTCAGGTGATGCCATCGAAAATCTTGGAATAGAACGAAGCCGGAATAATGCAGAAAAGGCAAGTATTATTATTCATCTTATTGACCTTACCGATAACGGATCATCGGATTTTGAATGGTTGAAACCCTTCAATGCTAAAACAATAAAAGTGTATAATAAGCTTGATGCAGGCAGTCCCGCAGCAGTGAATGAAAATGATATTTTTATAGCTGCAAAATCCGGTACCGGAATTGAGCAATTGAAAGATGCCTTATATAAAAAGGCAACAGGAGAAGAAATTAATATTGAAAATACTATTATAACCAACGCCCGCCATTACAGCGCATTACTGAAAGTAAAAGAAACTTTAAGTGATATTAAAACCGGGTTGCTGAATAACATCAGTGGAGATCTACTTGCTCCTGATATTAGAAGATGCCTGAATTATCTTGGTATTATAACAGGTGAGATAGAAACAGACCGTGATATACTCGGAACCATATTCGGAAAGTTCTGTATCGGAAAGTAAGCATATTTATATGTGCCGCGCATTGATCAGCCTTTATTTACAATTCCTGTATTTGCTATTAACTTATTTCCTCTATAAAAAAGGCTTCCTGGAAAAGAAGCCGATTTGCATTTTTTTATGCATAACATGAGAAAACAAATTTTACTGAGACTGATTGCTGAAGTTGATACCCATCCGCTAATGCAAGTGAGAGTTATTATCATATCAGGCTTGCTACATTATTCATTGCTGCAAAGTAATAATATTGCCTTTATTATCTATCGTTTTTTCAATCATTAATTCCTTCGTATCTCCTGTCCATTGCAATGCTTTTCCTCCAACCTCAATATAATTATTGATCAGCTTTATATTTTTGCTGTCAATAAGAATAACTCCCGCTGCATCGGGATTGCTCTTACTCTTTATTGCCACAGTAGCCAGGGTGAGGTTATTGCATTTATCAAACACCTGCACAGCGCCGGCAGCATCTGTCATGTTAACAGAATCAATCTGTACGGCTGTACAATTACTAAAACCTAATAATGCCGGTTGTTTGGTAAGTGAATCGAGTAAAAATCCATTTACATTGAGGTCATTCATGTTTTTCAACAACAATGCGCCCCTTCCTTCTATTACACCTTTGCCGGATATACCGATATTCTCCTGACCATCAGCACTAATAATCGCTTTAATACTTCCTGAAGAATTGTAATCATATATTGAGGGTGATCCCACCAATACTGCGCCTTCCTCAAGCTTAATGGTAACGTTTGATTTTAGCTTTACGCTTCCGGTAAGATATCTACCCACATAAAATACCAAACGCCCTCCCCCATTCTCGCTTATAAAATCAATTCCTTTCTGAATTGAACGGGTATTCAAAGTAAGCCCGTCTGATTTTACGCCGAATAAAGATGCATTGTAATCTTTAGCCGATAATGAAAACGGGAGAATAAAAACGATGATCAATATTTTTATGTACTTCATCTTTTATGATTTGAAGGTGCTATTTCTTTTTTACCTGATTAGAGTTCTGCAAAAAAACCTGTTTCTTTTTCCGGCTGTCCGGTTCCTCGAACGTTATTTTTTCGAATGAAATGTTTTTAACATCATCCGCTACAATTGCCGGGCGATATTCTTTTTCTTTAGCTACTAGCGTAATATTTTTAAAGTTGATATCTTCTGCATGGCGAAGATAAAATCCCCAGGCAGGCAACTCTTTAAATTGTGAAAACTCCGGGTAAGCGGTTGGCATCTCGGGAATACTATCCAGCTCTGCCTTCTTTAATCCTCTGTATGCATAATTAGGATTTGATCCGCCCGGATAAACAATTTTAATATTTTCAAGCGTTACATTTTTTATTTTGTATTGAGGCAATCCTACAATACCACAGGGAGAAATATTTCTTGGTAAATCTTCAACCGGGCCTTCATACAAATACCCGGAATCAGGCTTCCCATTCGGAACTTCAGCATATACATTTCTTATCACAACATTATTCATGGCGGGTTGCTTTCCTCCGCTCCACCTGTCGCCTATTCTTAAATAAATAACATTACCCGTGTTGGTTGATTTTACCCCATCTACCAAAATATTCTCAACTATACCACCATCTACCGCAGCAAAGGTTATTGCAGATCGGTATGTATCGTAAATAGTAATGTTGGTTACTTTAAAATTTCTGAAGCCGCCCCGGGAAACCGTTCCAAATTTCAAACCATTGGCACTTGATCTTCCCGTGCAATTATCTACTACAACATTTTCGCAAATCTTAGAAGGATCATGTGATTTAAAACAAAGCACATCATCCGCAGCATCAAAAAAAGAATTTTTAATCACAACACCGTCGCAATCCACAACATCAATACCATCATTATTCCAGTAATTTTTGCTATCTACTTTTATACTATCAACATATAAATTTTTACATTGATCATAAGTCTGATTCCAGCTTGCAGGATCTTTTAATGTAATCCCTTTTATAATAATATTTTGGCACTCGCGGAAGTAAACGTTCTGCGGGCGGTTGGTTTCATTAGGCCTGTCGAGCTTAAGCGGATCAATAAATATCTTTTTATGAATATTAGCTACCTGGTTATTGGCAGTATAAAATCCCCTGCCATTAATCATACCTTTGCCGGTAATGCCGATATTTTCCTGCTTCAGGGCAAAAACCAGAGACATCCACCCGATATAAGGATCTTTAGTATAGTCAAGCGGATTAACCGAGCCAAGTAATACAGATCCTTCTTCAAGATGCAGTACTACATTTGATTTAAGATATATAGTTCCTGTAAGATAGGTTCCTTTATTAAACACAAGTCGGCCCCCACCGTGAGTGGTAATAAAATCAATAGCGCCCTGTATGATGGTAGTATTTAAAACAACGCCATCGGCTTTAGCACCAAAGTCGGAAACATTATAATCTTTTGCGTGAGAAAAGTAGCCAATAAGTACACCGGAGAACAACAAAATAATTTTTCGCATATGGCAGAATAAGTTTAGAAGATCAGCCAATCGTCACAGACGCAATATACTTAAATGGAAAAAACAACTGTCATGGACTTTCCTGTGAAAAAAAGTAATCGCTCATTCACTCCCGTTTCAGGTTACAAGTTGCTACATCCCCACATTCTCACATTTCCCACATTCTCTCCTCACATTTGCTTATTCTTTACCGCAGCCATCATCATCCTCATCTCCCCGAAACTTATATCCGGTAATTGCTCTTTCATTTGTGTAAGCCCAGCTTCTTTATTCTGATTATATACGTTTAGAATTTTCTGTTGCTTTTCTTCAGATAAAAATTCATTTACGGAAAGCTCCCCCGCTTCAATAAAGTGCGACAGATGCCCTTCAATAGTTTGAGGAGTTAATTTTCTTTCTTCAGCTATGGCGGCTATTGAATTTCCCTGTTTATATAAATCTAAACTCACCGCTTTTGTATCCACTTTTGCGGATATTGTTTTCGGAGCTGATCTTTCCTTTTTTTCATCAGCATTGTTCGCCTGCATATTGGTTTCCAAATTATACTTCTCACAGTAATCGCTGATTATCTCAATAATATCATCACCATATTTATCCACCTTGGCTTTACCAAAACCTTTTATTTTAGCAAGATCCTTTTTATTAATCGGAAGAAATGTACTTAGTGCTTTCAGTGTTTCCACATTTGCAATCATATATAGCGGAAGAGCTGTTTCTTCAAAAGCCATATCGCGCCAACGCTTCAGCGTTTCAAACAGTTCAGCATTGGTAACCCCTGAAAAATTTTGTTTTTTTCCGCTGGCATAACTTGTAATACTGAACCGCGGTTGTGCAAAGGCAAGCTTATGCTTTAAATAGGCATTAAGTACAAACGGCTGTTTACAATATTGCAGGTAATAATGTGTAGTATATACAGCCAGTGCAAGCTCTTTCAAAGCCTCATCAGCAGGAGCAGACGCCTCTTTATATTCTGTAACCAGTGGATGCTTTTTAACAGCCTCCAGCAAAGCGCTTAATCTTACATCAAAATGTTTTGCTGCATCGTTTATGCGTTTCTGTAACTGACTGTTTTTTTCAATTACAGGCTCTTCTTTAGCCATGGTATACACCTGGTTCATAAACTTCTCACCTACCTGCTTATCAACTGAAAACTGTTGATGAATTTTCAATACAAGTTCTATTCCTTCTTTATTAAATTTATCAGCGTGCTGTTTTATATTATATATCAGTAAATTAAACGCGGTGTCAACCTCTTCAAATAAAAATATTTGTGATAGCTGCTGCTGGGTAAAAACCATTCTTGCTCCTGCAAACCGTTCTGCCAAAGAGCCTTTATGTGCAAGCGTTTGCTGGCCCTTCACCACGCTATCATTGCTCATAATAGCCTGCGCATGAATTTTTGATAACAATACTATCCCATCAAGGCTGGTGCAGCGACTCAATGCTACATACACCTGTCCGCTGCTGAACGCTGCTCCCGCATCAATCATAACTTTTTGAAAGGTTAACCCCTGGCTTTTATGAATAGTAATTGCCCAGGCGAGGCGTAATGCAAACTGCTCGAAAGTACCCAGCGCTTCCTGTTCCAGCTTTCCATCATTACGGTTTAAAGTATAGCGTGTATTATCCCAGGTTTCTTTACCTACGGAAATTTCTTCTCCATCACTTTCCACAATAACCAGTTCTTCCTCAAGGCGTTTTACTGTTCCGATTTTTCCGTTAAAATATTTTTTATTTATCACATCGTTTTTCAAAAACATCACCTGTGCTCCTTCTTTAAGCTTCAATTCTTCTTCCGCAGGATACATATGTTCAGGGAATTCTCCTTCAATTTTTGCCTTATAGGTAAATGATGGTGTAAGTAATTTATTCAGTTCACGAAAATTAATTTGATCTGCCTGATTATTATGCGAAGTGAGCGTAATATATTTTTCATCCGTTCCGGGGCGAAATGCAGGAATGTATCGCTGATGGAGGTCTTCAAAATCTTCAGGCTGCATAGCATTGTTGCGCACTTTATTCAGCAGCCGTACAAATGAATCTTCTTTTTGCCGGTAGATTTTTGTAAGCTCAATCATCAGGGGCATTTGTTCTTTAATTGCCACGCTGTCGAAAAAGAATGGTGAAACATAATATTCATTCAACAACATCCATTCTTCATTCCTGGCTACAGGCGGCAGCTGAAATAAATCTCCTATGCACAGTAACTGCACGCCCCCAAAAGGAGTACTATAATTTCGCCTTACCGCACGCATAATCGCATCAATTGCATCCATAGTATCTGCACGCACCATACTTATTTCATCAATTACCAGCAATTCAATTTTCCGTAGCAGTTGCAGGCGTTGTTTACTATACCTTAACCTCGCCAGCAATTCATCTTTACTGGCCTTGGTTGGCAAAAAAGGGTGAAAAGGCAATTGAAACAAGCTATGCAAAGTAACCCCACCTGCATTAATAGCAGCTACACCGGTAGGTGCAGCTACAATAATATTTTTAGCACAATGTTCCCTCAGGTATTTTAAAAAAGTTGTCTTACCGGTTCCTGCTTTACCGGTTAAAAAAATATTTTCACTGGTTTCTGTAACAAACCGGTAGGCCAGGTCAAAGTTTTCGTTGTGCTCAATATGCGGAAGTGTATTATTCATCTCAGTTTATATTACTGATGATCCAAAAATATTTTCTTTTTATCAGAAGCGGGAAGTTAATTTGGAGGAAATGTAGGAGGACTGATCGTGGTAGTGATCAACTTTATCCAACGGGGATTATTGCAGCGTACCGCAATAAAATACAAGCCGGTTGTGAAGTAGTGCATATACATAGGTTATAGCTAATATACGCATATCTTAAAACCAAGTCAAAAATATCTTGCATCTTCACAGATCTCCCAATTGCGGTCTCATCACTATATCCTCAACACATGCCTGTGGTGAAAGTTGCGCAGCAGCATATATCATTTCCGCAATATCTTTTGATTCCATTATTCTTTTTGGGTCAACCCCGCTGCCGGCCCACGAATCAGTATACACAGCGCCGGGATAAACAGCAGTAACTTTAATACCCAAATCTTTCATCTCTTCACGCAGGTTTTTAGAAAATCCAGCCAATGCAAATTTGCTTATACTGTACGCGCCACCATTAGTATATTCCTGTAATGAAGCGATAGAGCACATATTAAAAACATGTCCTTGTTTTTGTTCCAACATTTTTGAGATTAGGATCCGGGTAACATAATAAGCGCTATATAAATTAACAGCAATCATATTTTCCAAAACACCTTCCGGTTCATTATATACATTACCCGGTTCAAAAGAACCTGCATTATTAACCAATACATCAATCGGAATATTGAGTGACAAAATCCATTTACCAAATGCCTGTGCATGTTCTTTAACACCCAGATCAAATGGCATTGCTTCCACTTTTATTGACGGGTATTGCTGCCTGAGCTCATCTCTTGATTGATAAAGCGTATTCTCAGTTCGTGAGCACATGTATATGTTCCAGCCATTAGCTGCGAATTTTTCAGCAATTGATTTGCCTAATCCTTTTGATGCTCCGGTGATTATTATATTCATAAATAAACCTGATTGCTGTTGTAACTACATACGAAATTTTGAAATACACCTCTAATCAGCAGGGATTTCGCTTTTAGAAAAAACGATTACAGTATCGTCATTTCGATCCCGCCTTCATGAAGACTGCATTAAAAGTATGTTGTGGCGGGAGAGAAATCCGTTGGGCAATAGTACAAAAGCTGAGCATTAGCACCAACGCCGGCAGATTTCTCCCTCGCGTAAGAGTGATTATACTACAATCCCCGTGTTGCTCAGTCGAAATGACGGAGAGGATTGGTATTTACTACCTGCACTAAGGAAAACTGTATATTATTCAACATAAAAGCGAAATCCCTGCTCTGACCGGCTCAAAACTACATACTTCTTGTAAACACCGTACTTTTGCGACACGTTTTTTATCATGGCTTACAAACATCTTTTTTTCGACCTCGATCATACCCTTTGGGATTTTGAAGCAAATGCAAAATTCACATTGCAGGACATGTATTCATCTTTAGCGCTTGCTGAACACGGGGTGCATAATTTTGATATATTTTATGAGCGATATATCTATCACAACGAAAGACTATGGGAGCGCTATCGCAAAGGTTTTATTAAAAGAGATGATCTGCGCTGGAAGCGCATGTGGCATACCTTGCTCGATTTTAAAATAGGCAATGAAAAACTGGCGAGAAGTATGGATGTAGTATTCCTTGATAAACTTCCCACAAGAACTTTGCTTTTTCCTGACGCAGTAGAAGTACTAACCTACCTGCAAAACAAAGGGTATGCACTGCATTTGATTACTAATGGATTTGAAACCGTGCAACACAGCAAATTGAAATATTCAGGCTTAGCTGATTTTTTCCGCTTTGTTATTACATCCGAAGGCAGTAACAGTCTGAAACCCCATAAAGCTATTTTTGATTTTGCAATGAAGCAAACCGGAGCTACAGTAAAAGAAAGTATTATGCTGGGTGATGACATTGCCGCTGATATTGTGGGCGCACAAAATGCAGGCATGGACCAGGTATATGTGAATCATAAAAAGATTGAGCCTCCGTTTAAGCCTACTTATACTGTTACTTCGTTAAAGGAATTGGAAAGTATATTTTAAAAAAAGAAAAGAGGAAAAGTGGTAAAGGATAAGTGTTAAAAGGCAGTAGTGAAAAGTGAAAGCCAACTACACTGATTGCCCATAGCTCACCAACTCGCCAGCACCGTTATACCGCCTTTTACTACTTCATTTAACTGCACATGTACGTTGGTACCTGCAGGCAATAATACATCTACACGGCTGCCGAATTTAATAAATCCTAATTCGCCACCCTGCTGTACTTTTTGTCCGGCTTTAAGATAATTTACAATGCGCCTTGCTACAGCTCCTGCTATTTGTTTAACCAATATGGATGCATGTGCATTTTGTATTACAACAGAATGTCTTTCATTTTCTGTAGATGATTTGGGATCCCAGGCTACCAGATATTTCCCTTTGTGATATTTGCTATACAATACTTCACCACTCACCGGGTTTAAATTCTGATGGACATTGGCAGGGCTCATAAAAATGGATATCTGCAGGCGCTTGTCTTTAAAGTATTCTTCATCAACTGTTTCTTCAATTACCACTACCTTACCATCCGCCGGCGCTACAATTTTATTTTCGTCAAGTGTCAGTACGCGGTTAGGTACACGAAAAAAAGAAATGATGAACAGGAAGAACAAAAAAGATAATACAAAAATCACCCACGAGAGCCATACAAAACTATAAGGCAAAAAATAAAACAATACCAGGTTAAGCACTACAAAAAACAATCCGCAAAGCGCTATGGTCTGATATCCTTCCCTGTGAACTTTCATTCGTGTAAAAATTTGAGAATGCAAAAGTAGCTAATTTATTGTTTGTGGTTTGTAGTTTATCGTTTAGAGAATCTTTAAACTACAAACTATAAACCATAGACCACAAACCTTACCCCATCACAATCATCACATACAACCATACAAATGGTGTTGCCAGTAAAAGCGAATCAAACCTGTCGAGAAAACCCCCATGACCCGGCATAATGCTGCCGCTGTCTTTTACGTTTGCCAATCTTTTTATTTTGCTTTCCAATAGATCCCCGGCTGTTCCTGCTATAGCCGATATAACTGCAATAATACAGATATGCATCACCGGCATTTTAATGAAATAAGCCAATGCTCCCATTGCTACCACACACAAAATAATTCCGCCTGCTGTTCCTTCTATTGTTTTTTTGGGGGATATTTTTGAGAAAGGCGTTTTGCCAATTATTGAACCAACTATATAGGCCATGGTATCATTTATCCAAATTGAAAAAATAGTTATCAGCGGGATCATTAAGCCAACTTCATATGGCCAACCATTACCTGTAACCCATGTTTCATGTATTGATCTGATATTGATCATTAAAGCCCAGCTTAGTGATATGTATAACAGTCCCAGCGCCGAATAACGTATATGCGCAAAGTTGATCTGCTGAGAAAAGAGTATTTCAATAATAGGTAAAGCAAAGGCAAAAGTCAATCCCATGGCAAGACCAATACCAGGTAATGTAATATTTGCAATGTGGTATATATCGCCTGCTGCATACAACATCATTGACCATCCGGCCAGCATTACACCATAACGATGAAAAGCAGAAATATTTTTATAAGAAGGATCAATCCGCCTGTTAACCGCTGATATTCGATCCAGCAGCCAAAATGAATAACAGAAAATAATAACAGAAAGCTCCACTCATTCAACAACAGCCCTGCCATCATCACCAGCACAAATACCAGTGCAGTGAGCGCTCTTGTTCGGAAAACTTTCCAGTTCATTGCCATTGTATGAGTGTTTTAGAGAGCTATCAGCCGTCAGCTATCAGCGATGGGCAATCAATTACACAATGCAGCCATCTTTTATTATTCAAGCATTTACTGCTTACTATGTTTCCTCCTTATACCTTACACCCTATACCTTATACCCTATAATTTACACCTTTCTCACGCTATCCACTTTTCTTCAAGTGCTTTATCCTCCGGTGGTGTAAATGTTTTTATTGCCTGGTTTGATAATCGCCTAAAAATGATAAATAGAAAATATAATGCTATTACCGCTAAAATACCCCACCAAAAAGGCATCTTATCATCCATGGCTTCTTTAACGGTTTTGCCCTGGCGCAGCATAACATACATTTGTGTAACTGCAAATGCATTATTAAAACAGTGCGCCGCAATACTAAGCCATAAGCTCCGTGAATAATAATATATCAAACCTAATACAATACCAAGGCACAGGCGGGCAAGAAAGCCATAATACGAAATATGGATTGCACTGAAAATTACACTCGTAATAATGATAGCTACCCATTGATTTTGCGTTGACCTTGTTAGCAGGTTCTGCATACCGCCACGAAAAAAAGTTTCTTCAAACAACGCCGGCAATATAGCTATCATGATCAGCGAAATAATATAATCGCCAAAGGATTTTATGTTGGTGATGGCTTCTACCTGTTCGGCATAATTATTTTCCAGCCGCCTGAAAAAATCCGCGGCAGATTGCGGCAACGGTATCTTTTCATTTAATTCTGCAAGCGCACCTGCTGCAAGTGCCGCAGCAAACATTATAACAACAGATAAAAGTAATTGCCTGTAGGTGAACTGCATTGTGAAGCCCAACAGCTTTACAGGCTTACGGTTAAGAATAAGCGCAGTGAAATAAGCGGGGAGAAAAAAAGTGACAAAGGTTGAAACCACCTGCACTACCCTTACGGCATTCACATTCTCCGGCTTCAGCATATCCTGCTGCATAGTAAAGATTCCCTTTCCGGTCATAATCGCCCATATGGGAATACTCACAACTCCGCCAAGCAAAAAACCGCCAAGCCATAATCCTATAAGAATTAAAATACCCCTCCCGTAAGAAATACCTTTTGAGTAAGGATCATACATGTACAATAGTTTTAAATATAAGATACACTATTGCAAAGATGCAGGATACTAAGCTAAAAACACTCCGCAGGCTTAAAAAAGCTAATCCTTTTTTGCATTGGCCGAAAGGCTAAGCCATTTGCTTATTTCGCCACAATTGCGGAATTCATCATCAACCGTAATATAATAGGTAGGCATTTTGGTCTGGAACCATCTTTCAAGAATTTCACCTTTCTTTTCTTCCAGCACTCTTTGGGCAATTTTATTGTAGTCGTCTTTTATATTTTCACGGTGAGGTTCTGTTTTTTTCTGGATGTATACGATCCTTGCTCCTTTTTTCCCTCTTTCTTCAAAAGAAACGGGTTTTGAATATTCTCCAACTTTTAATTCATTATAAATAGCTACAAGGCTTTTATCAAGATCCTGTATGGTTAAATAAGGAGACCCCTGCGCATTTGTAATAGAACCAGCGGTGAATTTGCTGTTTTCGTCTTCACTGTATTTATCAACTGCTTCACCAAAAGTGAGTGTACCTGCCACAAGCTTTGATCGTATGGTATCAAGTTTAGCGATAGCTTCATTTACTTCTGTTTCCGTTACCTGTGGTATTTTAAGTATATGCCTCACTACTACATCATCACCGGTTCTGCTTACCAGTTGAATAATATGATACCCGAATTTGGACTTGATCACTCTTGATACCTGTCCTTCTTTTAATGCAAATGCTGTGGATGAAAAAACACCATCTACATTTTTATCGTTACGGTTAAACTCAAAGCGGCCACCCATTTCCTTTGTGCCGGGGTCATCACTATACATTTTTGCCATACGCTCAAAAGAAGCGCCTCCGCTTTCTATCTGGCGCTTATATTCCGCCAGCTCATCCTGTGCATATTTTTCAAGATCGCGGCTTGCTTTTGCATATGCCACCACCTGCTTAATTTCTAACTCTGTATCGTAAAATAAAAGACTATCCTTAGGAATTTTACTATAGTAATTAGCCACTTCAGTAGGCGTTATTCTCACGTTTTCTATTATAGATTTTTGCATCGCATCTGCAAGCTTTTGCTCTTTTATTGCAATACGGTTATCTTCTTTTATCTGGTAAATGGTTTTACCTGCTATCTGCTCCAAGGCATCTTTACCGCCATATACACTTATATAATATCTTATACGCTGGTCCAGCTCCGCTTCTATTTCATCATCACCTACAGGCAATGAATCTTTTTGCGCCTGCAGCATTAAAGCTTTCCTGATCATCATTTGCTGTAATAACATACATCCGGCATTCTCCGGCACTTCCCTTCCCTGCCTTTTCTCATCTTCTATATAGTTGGTAATATCCGATCTCAACACAATCTTGTCACCAACCACACCAATAATTTTATCTGCCAGCACTTTGTGAGATTGCCCCTGAGCCTGACCTGCATATGCTGATATACTTAATACAACAAAAAATAATAATTGCTTCATATCTTATAATTCAGAACACTCAAAAGTAAAAGCCATTTAAAAGAGTAACTACGCCTGCACTTTATTTAACAAAGGTTTACAAGGTGCGTTTTACCTCTTCAATTTCAAATGCTTCTA
This sequence comes from Agriterribacter sp., assembly GCA_047601125.1. Taxonomy (GTDB): domain Bacteria; phylum Bacteroidota; class Bacteroidia; order Chitinophagales; family Chitinophagaceae; genus Agriterribacter. The sequence goes on from JASGJY010000002.1 coordinate 216,847, forward strand.
CTACATCACCAGGTTTAAGGTCATTATAATTTTTGATGGTAAGACCACATTCCATACCGCTAACTACTTCTTTCACATCATCTTTATACCGTTTTAATGATCCAAGCTCAGCACTCTGCCCTTCCCCTGTAGGGTAGGTTACAATACCATCGCGGATCAGCCTTATTTTGGAATTACGGCTTATTTTACCATCCAGCACCTGGCAACCTGCTACTGTTACCTTGTCAAATTTATATACCTCGCGTATTTCCACATTGGCAACAATTTTCTCGGTAACTGTCGGCTCCATCATACCTTCCATTGCGCTCTTCACTTCTTCTATCGCATTGTAGATGATGGAGTATGTTTTGATTTCCACGCCTTCAGATTCGGCAAGCTTATTAGCCTGCATAGAAGGGCGAACATTAAATCCGATAAGGATAGCGTCAGAAGCTGTTGCCAGCAATACATCGCTTTCTGTAATAGCGCCCACTGCTTTATGCACAATGGATATTGCTATTTCTTCTGTAGATAATTTTTGCAGTGAATCACTTAATGCTTCAACCGAACCATCCACGTCACCTTTAATAATCAGGTTAAGCTGTTTAAAGTTACCAAGCGCAAGGCGGCGGCCGATTTCATCAAGTGTAATATGTTTTTTAGCGCGTATTCCCTGCTCACGCAATATCTGCGCACGGCGGTTTGCTGTTTCTTTCGCTTCTGCCTCGTCTGCAAATACCTTGAATTTTTCACCAGCCTGCGGCGCTCCGCTTAAGCCGAGTATTTGCACAGGTGCAGATGGACCCGCTTCATCCAAACGCTGGTTTCTTTCATTGAACATTGCTTTGGCACGACCAAAAAACTGACCGCTCACCACAATTTCACCCTGCCTTAATGTTCCGTTCTGCACAAGCATGGTTGCTACATAGCCACGTCCCTTATCCAAAGAAGCTTCGATAATAGTACCTACAGCTTCGCGATCAGGGTTTGCTTTCAGGTCGAGCAACTCCGCTTCAAGCAAGATCTTTTCCAGCAGCAGGTCTACATTCAACCCGCTTTTTGCTGATATTTCCTGGCTTTGGTATTTGCCACCCCAGTCTTCAACAAGCAGGTTCATACCGGCAAGCTGTTCCTTAATTTTTTCGGGATTAGCGCCATCCTTATCAATTTTGTTGATAGCAAAAACCATCGGCAGGTTAGCAGCCTGTGCGTGGCTTATCGCTTCACGCGTTTGAGGCATTACCGCGTCATCTGCAGATATAACGATAATTGCCACATCGGCAGCCTTGGCACCACGGGCACGCATAGCCGTAAATGCTTCGTGACCCGGCGTATCGAGGAATGTAAGTTTTTTACCCGAAGCTGTAGTTACCTGGTAAGCACCAATATGCTGGGTAATACCACCTGCCTCACCGGCTACCACATTTGCACTGCGTATATAATCGAGTAAAGAAGTTTTACCGTGGTCAACGTGCCCCATGATGGTTATAACCGGTGGGCGCGATACCAGGTCTTCAGGGCTGTCTTCCACTTCTTCCTCTTCGTCTTCATCCGCATCATCCACACCAATAAATTCAACTTCAAATCCAAACTCACCAGCCACCAGTTCAATTACTTCCGCATCAAGGCGCTGGTTAATGGAAACCATAATACCAAGGCTCATACATTTACCGATGATCTCGGCAAAGTTTACATCCATAAGGTTGGCTAACTCACTCACTGTTACAAATTCTGTAACCTGCAGCTTGTTATCATCCATACCCTCGGCGCCCATGTTTTCCTGCTCTTCACGACGTGCCCTGCGTAGTTTAGATTTGGCGCTCTTGCCGCCGCGGGAAGCTCCGGCTAATTTAGCCTGGGTTTCACGTATCTTGTCCTGGATTTCTTTTGCGTCTATTTCTTTTGCTTCGCGATGATTATTATCTCTTCTTCGGTCATTCCCCCTGTTTTGTCCAAACCTTCCGCCACCTTGCCCATGATGGCCGCCACCACCTTCGCCCTGGCGGTTATGAGGCCTGTCGCCCTGCTTTTGTATTACAGGACGGTTACCATCTCTTCTCTGCTGGTTATTGCCCTCCTGGTTGTTGAATCTTGCGGCGGGCTGTTGTTCTTTCTTCTCAATAGGAATACGTTTCCTTTTTCTCTTTTCTTCCTGCTGGCTGGCTGGCGATGTGCGCTGTTCTGCCTGGGTAGGTAATGTAATTTTGCCTACTATTCTTGGACCTTCAATTTTTTCAGCACGTATATTTTCAATTACCGGGGCTTCTTCAGTTTCAACTTCTTTTTCTGCTGTTACAGGAGCTTCTGCTATCACGGGTTCTTCTGTCGCTTTTGGAGATTCTGATACAGGTTCTTCTATTATTGGTTCTTCCTCTTTTTTCTTTTTAGGTGTTGCACCCTTTTTAGGTCTTGTAGAAGAATCTATAGCACTCAGATCTATTTTATCTAAAATCTTCGGTCCTTCAATTTCAGGCGCTTCAATCTTAGTTATTTCAGGCTGTTGTACTTCAGGCTCAGGCGCTTTTTCAACAACAGTTGGCTGTACAACCTCCACTACCGGTGGCTCAACTGCCGGCGGTTGTGCAACAGGCTCAGCTTTTTTCTTTGCATCTTTTTTGAACAATATCTCTTCCTCGTCCTTTTTCTTCCTAGCTTCCATAGTATTCCCTTTGGGAATTTCTATCTGGTCGCTCTTAGCCTTAGCCGCTTTATCAGAAGAAAACTCCTGCTGCAATGCATAATACATTTGTTCAGTAAGCTTACTGGTCGGTTTCAGCTCATCTTTAGAAAATCCTTTACCGCTCAGGAAATCAATTAAGGTATCCTGACCAATGTTAAATTCCTTAGCCGCTGCCAATAAGCGTGGTAGTTTAATTTCAGCCATATTTTTTTGTCCTGCCTTTGTACCTGTTAAAGCATTATGCCCAGCATACGTAGCGGATTAATTTGTTTTATCATTTAAAAATATTGCTTCACCGAAACAATATATTGTTAACCTTTCTGAAACTCTTCTTCAAGCACTTTTCTCAGTTCTTCTATGGTTTCTTTTTCAAGGTCGGTCCTTCTTTCCAGTTCTTCTGTAGTCAGGTCAAGCACACTGCGTGCGGTATCACAACCAATGCGCTTCAATTCATCTATTACCCATGTATCTATTTCATCTGCAAATTCTTCCAGGTCAATATCAAATTCTTCTGTTTCATCTTCATCATCGCGGAATACATCTATTTCATATCCTACCAATTCGCAGGCCAATTTGATGTTAACGCCGCGCCTGCCTATGGCAAGCGAAACCTGGTCGGGTTTAAGATATACACTCGCGTGTTTTTTCTCCGCGTCAATTTCCATATAAGTTACTTTAGCCGGCGTTAAAGCACGCTGAATAAGCAACTGTGTATTATTGGTCCAGTTAATAACATCAATATTTTCATTTTTCAGCTCACGTACTATACCATGTATACGGCTGCCCTTCATACCTACGCAGGCGCCCACAGGGTCAATGCGATCATCATAAGACTCTACCGCTACCTTTGCTCTTTCACCTGGTTCTCTTACTATTTTTCGGATCACGATCAAACCGTCAAAAATTTCGGGCACTTCTATTTCGAGCAATTTAGCAAGGAAAGAAGGATGTGTGCGTGAAAGAATGATTACCGGTGAGTTATTTTTTAACTCCACTTTCTTCACCACAGCTTTAATATTCTCTCCTTTTTTAAAATAATCTGAAGGTATTTGTTCTGATTTAGGAATGATCAATTCATTACCGTCTTCATCCAGCAGCAATACTTCTTTTTTCCAAACCTGGTATACCTCAGCGCTGATGATCTCACCTACGCGGTCAGCATATTTTTTAACAAGGGTATTTTTCTTTAAATCGCCTATACGGCTTGCCAGCGTTTGCTTGGCAGCGAGTATAGCACGGCGTCCAAAATCAAGAATATCTACTTCCTGGAAAAGCTCTTCGCCTACTTCAAAGTCAGGTTCAATTTTTACCGCTTCAGTATAGCCAATTTCAGCTACAGGGTTTTCAACCTGCCCGTCTTCAACTATGGTTCGCCTGTGAATAATTTCAAGGTCGCCCTTTTCAGTATTAACAATTACGTCAAAATTCTCATCCGATCCGTATTTTTTACGGAGGAGTGTCTTAAACACGTCTTCCAGCACTTTCATGAGTGTGGGGCGATCAATGTTTTCCGCGTCCTTAAAATCCTGGAAGGATTCAATAAGATTAATACTTGCCATAGTACAGTATTTTTTTCCTTTCGTCACAGCCGGTTATACCAACTCCAGCCAGACCAGGGTCGTTAAAATTGAATTTGAATTTTTGTTGTTTTAATGTTATCAAAAAGTATAGTGTGTTGTATAACTTCCTTTTTTTTGTTTCTTCCTTTTACTTCTTCTAATATTATTCCATCGCTTAGTACAGCAGTAAGCTTTCCTTCTGTTTTTGTTCCGTCGTTTAAAATAACCTCTACGCTCCTGCCTGTATTTTTTTCATATTGCCTGCGAAGTTTTAGTGGTTCTTCAAGACCGGGAGAGGATACTTCGAGCGAAAAATCGCCATTTGGAAATAACCCGGATTCTTCTAACTGCTTATAAAGGGCCCGGTTATATTTCACGCATTTGTCTATAGATACACCGGTATCTGCATCCAAAAATACTTTTATATTATTAGTCGGTTTGATTTTTATTTCCACTAAAAAATAACCGGGGTTATCTTCCAGCAAATCCGACACCATTTTTTCCAAAACCTGGATTGTTGCCTCGCTGCTCATATTTGATAATAGAAGAAGGGAACGCTTCCGTTCCCTTCTATCGCTCTTTTCCTGCGGCAAAGGTAATACATTAACCTAAAGCACAAAAATTTTTATGTTCATACTGAAATTATTCTTACATAACCCCCAAAAAATAAGCCATCGCTTAAATACGATGGCCCGTAATATAGTAAAAAGATTGTTATCAGTCCGCCTTGGGCGTATGCTGATCATGCGGTACAACCTGTTGCTCGGTAGCCGGTTTATCATACCTGTTGCGTAAATTTTTCCATGCTGTACCATCCCATAAAAATGCCAGCACAAACCAGATAAACAACAGTAATGGCACTAAAATGGTCAACCGCATATTTCTTATTTCATCGCCTAAGTGCATGAATATAGATACAATATAAACTGCTTTACAAAGCGATAAGATGATCATTGCTCCTTTTACAAAAAGCAATAAAAATCCCTCCAGATGAAATGCATAATGCGATAACCCAAGTGCAAGTTCAGCTATGGTAAGCACCAGCAATATCCAGAAAGTCTTCCATATTCTTTTGGTATTAGGCGCCGGTTCATGAGCAAAAGTAATTTCTGGTGAAGCTACTCCGTGTTCCGTATGATGTTCATGTGATGACATATCCGAAATGATTTTTTATTAATGCCTGATTAAATAAGATAAAAACAGAGGAATACAAATACCCAAACCAAGTCTACAAAGTGCCAGTACAAACCGATTTTTTCAATCATTTCATAATGACCCAGATTATCAAAACGTCCCATCTTTGTCCATATAAAGGCTAATACCAACAGGCATACACCGCTAAAAACGTGAAACCCGTGGAAACCTGTTATTCCAAAAAAGAAACCACCAAATCCTACGGGTCCCGGTGTTGTAACCTGGTGACCATCATGCATCAATCCGGGAACAGCCGCTCCGTAAGGGTTTTGTGTTATAGTTGCTCCGATTTCTTTGATCTGTCCGTCTATCAGTACCGCATGGCTTCCGGTGATCATATGTGTCCACTCCCATGCCTGGCAGCTTAAGAATAAAGAACCGCCGAGTATAGTCCACAGCAACCATTTTTCAACACCTGCACGGTTTCTTTTATGTCCTTCGTGCACTGCCAATACCATTGTAACAGAGCTCATGATCAATATAAAAGTCATTAAGCTTACAAACGCCAAAGGCAGGTTTGCATGCCCCATTAAAGGAAATGCGTTAAATACATGGTTAGGATCTGGCCAATAGTTCTGGCTTACACGTATAGTGCCATAAGAAATCAATAATGCCCCGAAAGTAAAGGTGTCACTCAACAGGAAAATCCACATCATGAGCTTTCCATAACTTACATTATAAGGGCTTTTTCCTCCCGTCCACCATTTATATCCGGCCGGTACGTGTGTTGACATGCAGTTGAATTTTTATTAAAAAATAACCAATTATATTAATGTAATAAGCTGAAAAATACAAACAGGTATACCCACAATAAGTCTACAAAATGCCAGTATGTCGTCATTATTTCAATAGGTATACTATCGTAATTTCTTTTTTTCTTACCATATACCCTGCTCACTATAACAAGCATTGCAACCAGCCCTCCCAATACGTGTAATACATGCACACCTGCGATGGCTAATATAAATGAATATGCAGGATTAGATCCTATACCTATCATTTTCATCCCGTTCGACTGGAACTGGTAAAAGCCGTAGATCTGCATGATCATAAACACAATGCCTAATATAGCAGTTATACCAAAGAACAACCTGTATCTCGCCATCTCTCTTTCTCTGAAGGCTTTTAATGCTACCTGGATGGTAACACTGCTGGCCAACATTACAATTGTTGAGTACAGAAATATGCGTGGAAGACTAAAACTCTCCCATCCCGGCTGACTGCGTTTAACTATATAAGCGCTTGTCAAACCTGCAAACATCATTATTATACCCGCCAAACCCAACCACAGGTTAAACTTGTACGGATGAATTTTTTTTCGCTCCACAGTCATTGCTTCACCCATTGGTATTTCTAATTTCTGATTTGAGATTTGAGGTTTTCAATTACTCACATTCCTTCACTCATTTTCAAATCTTCAAATTACCTGATTTTCAAATTCATTTCCACACTTTCATATGCTCCATTCCTTCCCCCATTTTCAAATTACATAATTTTCAAATTATACCCCCGCCACCTTATCTGCCAGCAAGCTCAGCAATACTATCGGCAAATAAATATAAGAACTGAACATCACCCTCCTTGCCGCCTGCACTGTCATTTGCCTGTATAAACGTATACTTTGCCAAACCATAAAAAGATTAGCCAGTAATATTATTACCAGACTTACCTGCCCGCTCATATTCAATAACCACGGCAACACGCCTACAGGTATCATCAGCAATGAATAGATCACCGCCTGTATGGCTGAATATTTTGTTGGTCCTGCGGTTGAAGGCATCAGCTTAAATCCTGCCCTGCTGTAATCATTATGCGCCACCCAGGCAATAGCCCAAAAATGAGGGAATTGCCAAAGGAACTGGATACCAAATAACACCCAGCCGCCAGCGCTTAACTCGTCCGTTCCCGCTACCCAGCCAATAAGGCAGGGTAATGCGCCAGGCACAGCCCCTACAAGCACTGATACTGAGCTTATTTTTTTTAAAGGAGTATAAATAAACCCGTAAATAACCAGGCTTACAATACCCAATACAGCAGCAGTCCAGTTAAACCAATAGCCAATGATCAATGTTCCCGCTATTCCTGATGCAGCAGCAAAAGCCGAGGCTTCGTTCACGCTCATTTTTCCATTTGCTACCGGTCTTTTAGCAGTACGCTTCATCAGGGCATCAGTATCCTTTTCCGCAATTTGATTAATAGCATTGGCAGAACCTGTGATCAGCATCCCTCCAATCAGTAATAAAAGAACTGATAGTAAGTTGAAAGTAATATTCGGCGCCATCAAATAACTCAGCACACAAGAGAATACCACTGTAAAACTCAGGGTAAACTTTATCAGCAGCATGTAGTCTTTGAGCTTATCAACCACTACAAAAGATGCTGATCGTTGTAGCCTGTTCTGTGATTCCATTACCTTCAAAAAACTCTATTTAACAGGCTGAAATATCTCAGCCAGGTCATTAATGTGTTGATTCATCCTTGCTTACCGGTTCCGTCTGCGGTACAAAATCTTTTCCGTCTTTACCATAATCATATGCCCAGCGGTGCACCTCGGGTATTTCACCAGGCCAATTACCATGCCCGGGCCTGATAGGCGTTGTCCACTCTAATGTGGTAGCGCCCCATGGGTTTTGTGTAGTTACTTTTCTTCCCTTGAAAATAGAGTAGAAGAAGTTAAACACAAACATCAACTGCACCAGGAACGACAATATAGCAGCAAAACTGATCACCTTATTTAATTCAACAAAATGCTTGAAAGATTCCCAGCCGGAATAATCATAATAACGGCGTGGCATGCCCGCAAAACCTTCGTAGTGCATTGGCCAAAAAATTACATATGCACAAACCATTGTTACCCAAAAATGTATATAACCCATTGTATTGTTCATATACCTGCCGTACATTTTTGGGAACCAGTGATAAATACCGGCAAACATGCCCATGAAAGCAGATACACCCATTACGATATGGAAGTGGGCAATTACGAAATAAGTATCGTGCAGATGAAGGTCAAGCGTTGAGTTACCGAGGAATATACCCGTTAAACCACCGGATATGAACATGCTCACAAAACCTACGCAGAACAGCATACCCGGAGTAAACCTGATATTACCGCGCCATAGCGTGGTGATCCAGTTGAACACTTTAATAGCTGACGGAACGGCAATTAATAATGTAAGCAATACGAATACCGAACCGAGGAACGGATTTAATCCGGTTACAAACATATGGTGCGCCCATACCAGGAATGCGAGTAACGCAATTGCAAACATAGAAGCGATCATTGCCATATAACCGAAGATCGGTTTTCGTGAATTGATTGACATTACTTCCGACACTAATCCCATGGTAGGGAGAATAATGATATATACTTCGGGGTGTCCGAGGAACCAGAACAAGTGCTGGTAAAGGATCGGGCTACCGCCTTCATTAGGTAATATATTTCCACTAAGCACTATATCAGAAAGATAGAAGCTGGTACCAAGGTGCCTGTCGAATAAAAGCAAAATAAAGCCTGAGAATAATACAGGGAAAGAAAGAATACCCAGAATGGCGGTAAATAAAATAGCCCAGATAGTCAGGGGCAGTCTTGTCATTGTCATACCCTTGGTACGCATATTAAGAATGGTAGAAACATAGTTCAAACCACCCAATAACTGCGATACCACGAACAATGCCATACTGGTTAGCCAAAGATCCATACCTATTTTAGAACCCTGCGATGCATCACCCAACGCACTTAGTGGCGGATAAACCGTCCAGCCGCCTGAAGCAGGGCCTGTTTGTACAAACAATGAAGCCATGATAATGATACTGGCCAGTACAAAAAACCAGTAAGAAAGCATATTCATGAACGGAGAAGCCATATCTCTTGCACCAACCTGGTAAGGTATCAGCAGGTTAGCGAACGTACCGCTCAATCCTGCAGTAAGCACAAAAAACACCAGGATAGTTCCGTGCATTGTTCCTAATGCGTAATAAAACTCCGGTTGTATTTTACCATCTTTAGCCCAATGACCAAAAATATCTTCGAGCCAGGGTAATGTAACATCAGGGTATCCTAACTGGATACGGAATAATACCGACATCAACCCGCCTATAATAGCCCAAATAATACCAGTGATCAAAAACTGCTTGGCAATCATTTTGTGATCCTGGCTGAAAACATACTTCGTAATAAAAGTTTCATGATGGTGATGCCCATCGTGATGCTCATGTACTTCGTGAGGTATTACGCCGTGTTGTACTGCTATTTCGTTACTCATTACACATTATTTTGTGACTCAAAGGGGTCGTATTAATCAAATCAATGTTCTGCTTTGGGCTCAGCATTTGTTGCTGCTTTTACTGAATCAGCAATGGCAGGAGCCATTGCGGCCGCCACAGCCGGAGTGGCATCCGGATGCGCGGTAGCATATTGTGGCTTTTGAGCGCTTATCCATTTGTCAAACTCTTCCTGTGTTTCAACAATTATTGTTCCTTTCATTGAATAGTGTCCTGAACCACACATCTGGTCGCAGGATATTTCATATACAAAATTTTCGTTGCCGGTTATTTCCTTCATTTTAGCGGTAGTATACTTTGGCGTAAACCACATAGTAGTAGGCGTGCCCGGAACCGCATCCATTTTCAAACGGAAATGAGCCAATCCAACATCATGTATAACATCCTGTGAGCGGATGATCAGTTTAACCGGCTTATCCACTACCAGGTGCAATTCAGAAGGATGCAGATCATCATGATTAGCTATATCTTTCCAGTCTTGTCCAAGTGGATTTCCTTTAGCAGCATTTGTCAATTTAAAATTCTGTCTTCCCAATACCCCGTCTTTACCCGGGTAGCGATATTCCCAGCCAAACTGGTGCCCGGTTACTTCTACCTCCATTGCTTCTTTGGGCGCTTCACCGGTTATTTTATACCAGTAATACAGACCAAAAGATACCAGCACCGTTAACGCAATAGCGGGAACAGCGGTCCACAATAATTCCAGTTTGTTGTTATGCGGATAATAATGCGCTTTCCTGTTTTCATTAGCCTGATATTTATAGGCAAACCAGAAAAGCAATATCTGGGTTAGAACAAATACAATACCGGTAATGGCAAGTGTGATCCACATCATGGTATCAATCTTCTCTCCATGCTCTGAAGCCGAAGGCAACCAAAGCAATGTTTTTTTATAAAGAAGCTTATTGCACCACCATGCAGCTGCTAAACCCAGCACCAAAAAAACCAACATTAAAAATGCATTGATACGGTTATTTTGTTCAAAGGTTTTCTTTTCACCTTTAAGTACGGAAACATACTCACTGGCCTTTGCGATCTGGAAAATCACAACGAAAATCAGTACTAATATTATTACAACAAAATACTCGGTCCAGGTCATTTTATTAAATATTATACTTTAATAATTGCTTGCTTAATTTAATGCTCGTCTTATGTATGATGTATTATACTCTCTTTTAAATACGGGTGATATTTTGCTACCAGCGGAGCTTTTGTAAGTGCCCTTCCGGTAAAAAACATTATCATTCCTATATACAAAGCTAAGATTCCCCATTCAAACCAGCCAAGGTTATGATTTTCTCCCACTGTGCTTGGCATAACCATCTGGTAAAAATCCAGCCAGTGCCCAAGAATAACAGCTACCGACATAAAGGTCATAACAGCATAATTTCTCTTGGATCCTCTTGTCATCAAAATCAGGATAGGCGCACAAAAGTTTATGATAAAATTGAAGAAGAAAAATCCGCGGTAAGGTCCCTGGAATCTGATTTTAAAATAGATAGTTTCTTCGGGAATATTTGCATACCATATCAACATAAATTGCGAAAACCACAAATATGTCCAGAAAATAGAGAATGCAAATATGAACTTTCCTACATCATGCAATTGTTCGCGGGTGGTATATTCTAAGTAACCGTGATTTTTTAAGAAAATAATAAATAAAGCAATCAAAGCAATACCAGCCACAAAAGTACTGGCAAAAGTATACCAGCTATACATTGTAGAATACCAGTGGGCATCTAAGCTCATTAACCATAGCCAGGGTATGGTAGATCCCACAGTCAGGGCAAAGAACACTACAAAAATAGCAGCCCATACAGTATTATTCCAGGTATATCTTTTAGCCTCTTCCGCGCTCATTGGTCCTTCATCAGCTTTTCTTGACAGTTTCCGCATCTTCATGCCGGTAAATGTCCAAACACTAAGAGTGATTATTGTCCAGATGAAAAAGAAAGTCGGATTAAGAAATCCCTTTTTCCAGGTAAGGATTTTGTCATGAGCTACCGCCTCCTTATCTACCCAATGGTAAATATCATGCCTGTGACCCAATATCAAACCCAGGAAAACGAGAAAAGCGAGAATAGCAAATACAGGTACTACAGCAGATATAGCCTCCGGCACTCTTCTAAAAGCAATTGACCATCCTCCATGTGCCAGCGTAATAGCACATATAAAGAACATAGCAGCATTACAAACCAACAAAAAGTATACACTGTTTTGCAGCAATACCGCCCAAAAACGGGTTTGATCATGTTCCTCTTTGCTCATGCCGAGAAAAATAAATCCTGCTATAAAAGCCACTATCCCCACCGCCAAAAGTCCATATGTCCATTTCTTATATCCGGCCGGAATCTCAAATTGTTGCTTAATCATTCCTCAATCAATTTGTTTTGTTAATGCGAATAAGTTTATTTTTTTGCTGTGCTGTCGGCAGCTGCAGGTGCAGCAGCGGCAGATTTGCCCAATTTGTCTTTTATATAATGCACTACCATCCAGCGCTGCTTGTCATTCAACTGCGATGCATAACTGCCCATTTTATTTTTTCCATACACTATAGTATAGTATATCTGGCCATCTCCCTGGTTTCCTATCACGGGATCAGTTAAATCTTTAGGAGCAGCTGGGAACGGACCCTCACCGCCTTTCCATAAAGGACCATTACCATCCAGCTTAGCACCATGGCAGATACCACAATAAATAAGATATAATCTTTCCGCTTCTTTTTTCTGCGCAGAATCCAATGGGGGCAAAGGATTTTTAATAAATCTTGCTTTACCATGGTTGGTAGTATCACTTCCTTCATCTTTTGCAATAGAGAAAGGCAAAAGCTGATCTCTGGTAATAGTTCCTTCTACCGGGGTACGGTTGGTTTGTTTATCAGGAAAGATGTCATTTTCAGAATAGGTTTCATATGCGCGGCTATAAGCCATATCCGGCATATAGATTTTACCAGGCTCTTTATTACTATCACAGCTTACCACTGCAACAATCATCAAAAAAGCGAAGCACGATATAACTGATAATTTTTTCATCCCTTAGTAAGTTTGTCTTTCTAATTAAGCCGTAACCGTTTCAGATTTATTATCGAATAATTTACTATCCTGATCATAACGCCCGAGCCACCAGCCGGCTTCTGCTATCTGCACATTTACTTCTTTAGCTCCTGCAGCAGCCAGGAAATCTTCCGTTTCTTTTACGTTTGTTTTTGAGGTGCATTCAATTACCATCACAAAAAGATCATCGGTTGCTCTTAGGTGAAAAACATGCTTTTTTACAAATGGAGCCAACTGGCACAAATAGCAAAAAGTGAGCACCATACCAACAGCAGAAAACAATACGGTAAGCTCAAACATGATGGGGATCCACGCCGGTAACGAAAAATGTGGCTTACCACCATAGTTCTGTATCCAGTCGCGGGTAAGTACCCAACTTATAAAAGATAAAGCTGTTGTTAACCCGGTAAGGCCATATATAAAACCGGCAGTGTGCAGGCTTGTATCTCTCAATCCCAATGCGCCATCCAAACCGTGAACCGGGAATGGAGTATACACATCGTGAATTTTGTATCCTGCCTTACGTACTTTTTTCACAGCCGGAAACAATACCGCTTCATCATCAAAACTTCCAACTACAAATTTTCTTATATCCATAACCTTAAACTATTTTGTTCTTAAGGTGATTACTCAATATTTTAAAAAAATTCCTTTCACTTTTATGCGTGATCATTTTTATTAATGATGATCATGCGTTTTGGCATAAAATTCTTCAATACTCAGGTGCTCCAGATCAGCCATTTTTTCTTTATAGCTTTCACCGGATGTTTTCAATATACTCTTGATTTCCGCTATAGCTATCACAGGGAAATATTTAGAGAAAAGGAAATAACAGGTAAAGAATAAACCAAACGTACCCATGTAGAACCCTATCTCAAATATTGTAGGGCGATAGTATAACGACCATGATGAAGGAATATAATCGCGGTACAGAGAAGACACAATGATCACAAAACGCTCAAACCACATACCCACGTTTACTACTATACTCATAAAGAACGTGAACCCGATATTCCTTCTTAATTTTTTGAACCAGAACAACTGCGGAGAAATTACGTTACAGGTCATCATCAGCCAGTAGCTCCAGCCATACGCGCCTGCAATACGATATTTAAAGAAGATATCATATTCGTATGCGTTTGCACCATACCATGCAATGAATAACTCAGTAAGATACGCACAACCCACAATTGAACCTGTCAGCACAATTACTTTGTTCATTGCCTCAATGTGGCCAAGTGTGATATAATCCTGCAGGTTCATTACACGGCGTGTAATAAGCATCAGCGTTTGCACCATTGCAAAACCTGAGAATACCGCACCCGCAACAAAGTATGGCGGAAAGATGGTAGTATGCCATCCGGGTACTACCGAAGTGGCAAAGTCGAAGGATACGATTGTGTGTACTGACAATACCAGCGGTGTACTTAAACCGGCAAGTACCAGTGAAAGGCTTTCATGTCTTTGCCAGTGTTTGGTAGAACCGCTCCATCCAAAAGAAGCGATACCATATAATAATTTGCGGAGTTTTGTTTTAGCGCGGTCGCGAACTGTTGCAAGGTCAGGTAACAAACCGGAATACCAGAACAACAATGATACGGTGAAGTATGTTGAGATTGCGAACACATCCCACAATAACGGAGAGTTAAAGTTAGGCCATAAAGGACCGCGTGAGTTGGGATAAGGCATTACAAAGAAAGCCATCCAAACCCTGCCCATATGCCAGATAGGGAACTGACCCGCACATATTACCGCGAAGATCGTCATAGCTTCAGCGGCGCGGTTTACACCGGTTCTCCAACCCTGGCGGAATAGTAATAAGATCGCAGAAATAAGTGTACCCGCGTGACCAATACCCACCCACCAAACGAAGTTGGTAATATCCCAACCCCAGCCGATGGTTTTACCAAGGTTCCACTGACCGATACCGTAAGTAACATCTCTATACAAAGAATAAACACCAAATAACAAAAGCGCTACCGAAATATAAAAACCAATATACCATAAGCGGGTAGGTTTGGCTTCGATAGTATACACAATATCTTCCGTTACCTGATTGTAGGTTTTATCTCCATCTACCAGTGGTTCCCTGACGAAAGATTCGTATTTGATCAAACTCATTGACTCTTAATTTTCTTGCAATCCTCTCGGATGCGTATTATGGTTGATAATTCTGATCTTAAAATTTATGCTCTTCTTTATTAATGTGCTCCTTCGTGTGCCGCTTCTTTCTTTTCAGCAGCTTCGTGCTCTTCTTCCTTTACGCCTACCGGTCTGTCAGTATTCCTGATTTTTGCCAGGTAGCTGATATTAGGCAATACATGTATCTGCTCCAAAGCATAGTAAGTGCGTTGGTTCTGTTCCTGATTACGCAATTTGTATACGCGGCTTTCTTTATCATTTACATTGCCAAATACAATAGCGCCTGTTGAACAAGCCTGCATACAAGCTGTTTTCACATCTCTTATTAATGAAGGATCCTGTGATTTTTTAGCTTTCAGCTTAGCATCCTGCAAACGCTGAACGCAGAATGAACATTTTTCTATCACACCGCGCGAACGAACTGTTACATCAGGGTTCAACACCATCCTGGTAAGATCATCGTTCATCTGTAATACTGATGCATCCAGTCCGCCCACAATACCAAATTCCTGGTTATCAGGGAAGCTATCCGCGCCGGTATAATCAGCCCAGTTAAAGCGACGAACTTTGAAAGGACAGTTATTAGCGCAATAACGTGTACCAATACAACGGTTATATGCCATCTGGTTCAAACCTTCAGTGCTATGGTTAGTTGCAGATACCGGGCATACGTTTTCGCAGGGTGCGTTGTCGCAATGCTGGCAAAGCATCGGCATAAACACCACGTTCAGGTTATCACCTTCCGACTCATCCCTGTATGTTGCATAATACCGGTCAATACGCAGCCAGTGCATTTCATGCCCACGCATTACCTCACTCCTGCCTACAACAGGAACGTTGTTTTCTGCAGTACAAGCAATGGTACAGGCGCCGCAACCTGTGCAGGCATTAAGATCTATGCTCATCCCCCAATGTGCGCCGGGGGATTCATATACCGGGTAAAGCGTAGCTTCATCGCGGAAATTGTGTGTCTTTTTCGCAAAATCTTCAGCCAGCTCTTCGCGGTAATGCAAAACCGCGTCAGGGTTTTTCCTGAAATCGGCAAGTGAATATTCTTTCACCACCTCCACACGGCCTTCGTACTGGTTGTGCGTTTGAGTATATGCAATATTATAAGCATCGCTTGTTTTTTTGTAACCGCTTACATCGGTTATATAATACTGGCGGGTTGCGCCTTTAGCCTCAACCAACGGATAGGCATTATAGCCAACTTTTGCACCGGCTTTGCCAACACCATCTTCTCTTCCATAACCCACAGCCAATGCAATTACTTTGGGATGCATGCCTGCTATGGCCAGTATCGGCAGTTTTACAGGTTTTCCGCCTATAGTAAATTCAATAACAGGCTTTTTAGTTTCTACTTCGTAATGATCATCCAGCACTATACCAAGTTCCTTAGCCATTGCATAAGATATCATTACATAGTTATCCCATGTAGCGCGGCTGATAGGATCCGGCATTTCCTGTAACCAGGGGTTATTGGCATTTTGCCCAGAGCCCAAAGAAACTTTCTGGTATAAAACCAATTCGGCATTTGCACCGCCTTTTATAGCAGATACTTTTGAAGCCGCATCTGCTACAGCAGCGTTGCTAAATGTTGCGCCGGCTACAGCAACTGTTTCAGGTTCTACCACACCATCCTGCAATGCTTTATCAAAAGCATACTGGCTGCCAAGTTTGCCAATCCAGTATTTCTTGAAATAATCATCATAGTCAGCATCATTACCGCTCCATTTTAATAACGAAGTCTGGAATGGCCTTGTCTGGAAAATATGTTCAATAGTAGGCTGCATCAGGCTGAAATAACCTGTGCGTGCTTCCGCATCGCCCCAGCTTTCTAAAAAGTGAGGATTTGGAATAATATATTTACAAAGAGAAGATGTTTCATCAGCCCTGTCGTTAAACGAAACTGATAATTTCACCTTCTGTAAACCGGTTTTAAATGCTTCTGCACTGGGATAGTTGTACGCAGGATTAGCCTCGTATACCAGTAAAGTACCGATGCTTCCGGCGTTCATATCTTTTACCAACTGATCCATTTCACTGTCAATGCCCTGGCGTGTTAACACCGGGCTTGCCCAGTTTATGGTTGTGCCGTTAGCGCCTATAAGCTCGTTAATTGCATTTACAACAATTTGAACATTAGGATCATTGCTTCCGCAAACTACCAACGCTGCACCCTTGTTGGAAGAGAGTAATGAAGCAGTAATATCAATACCTTTCTTTACTTTATCATCTGCAATAGCAGGAGCGCTTACGCCGCCGCCTAATTTAGCCAGCAGGTTCAATGCCACCGCGCCAATTTCAGACGGGCGAACAAGAAAACGATCATCTGCATTAGCGCCTGTTAAGCTGAGCACACCTTCAAACTGAATGTGCTTGCTCATTTCAGGATTTTTCTGGTTTATCCTGCGGCCGGCAGCATACTGGCTTGCAAACTCTTCGCTGCTTAACCATGTGCCGAGAAAATCAGCATCAAGGCTCACGATCACTTTTGCCTTATTAAATTGATATGCAGGCAAAGCCTTTTTTCCGTAAGTAGCTTCGTTTGCCAGCAACATACCGCTGTAAGAAACAGCATCGTACTGTACATGGCGACCACCGGGGTATTTCGCTAAAAACTCGCTGATAATCTGTTTGGTAGAAGGAGAATTGATGGTTGAAGTAAGCAGCACTACTGTTCCGCTTATTCCTTCCATAATTTTTTTATCGAGGGCAGGAGAAAACTGTAATTCTTTTAATTCTTTATTCACTACCTCAGCAGGCCAACGCAGGCGTGCCATATCATACAGATCAAGCACAGAAGCCTGAACACGTGCTGATGTACCTTCACCTTTATCATTCAAAACAGAAAGCGCATTTCCTTCTACTTTAATTGGGCGTCCGTCTCTTACTTTAGCCACAATAGGAACAACATCACCTTCAGACACATAAGTGGTAGCATAATATTGCGCTACGCCGGGGGTAAGATTTTCGGGCTTGTTGAGATAGGGAATACTTTTTCTAACCGGCATTTCACAACCTGCAGCTACTGCCGCGGCCGCTGTGCTGAAACCCACATATTTCAGAAAGTCTCTGCGGGGAGTCTTTGCATCCAACAGCCCTTTAGAGTTATCTAAAACGGGCAGGTCTTCCTGAAACTCGTCTTTTACCAGCTTTTGGTATCCTTCCGTGTTGTTTAGTTCGCCCAGGTTTTGCCAGTACTTTTTTTGCTCCATTTATAAAGTAATTTGAGAATTTATTCCGCTGTTACACGGAATGAAAACGCATACATCCTTTCAATCTGCCATTATTAATAGTGGCATTTCTGACATTCCAGTCCTCCGATCATTTCTACAGTTACACTGTCAATCTTCTTATTCCTGATATCCTCATGGAATTTTTCGTATATACTATAGAATTTATTATCCTTGAACTGAACTTTAGTTGTGCGGTGACAGTTAATACACCAACCCATGCTTAAATCAGCAAATTGTTTCACTTCATCCATTTCGGTAATATTACCATGGCAGGTTTGACACTGCTGCTGACCTACTACTACGTGTTGAGAGTGATTAAAGTATACGTGGTCGGGGAGGTTATGTATACGAACCCATTCAATGGGCTTGCCTTTTCCGGTGTATTCGTTTTTAGTTTCATCCCAGCCTGCATAGCTGTATAATTTTTTGATCTCAGCAGTTCCGTTCACTTCAGTGCCATCAGCCTTAACAAGCTTAGGTCCTTTTTCGTAAGTATTGATTGCCATATGGCAGTTCATACACACATTTACAGAAGGAATGGTAGCCTGTTTGCCTTCCTGTGCTCCTGTATGGCAATATAAGCAGTTGATCTGGTTTATGCCGGCGTGAACTTTGTGAGAATAATATATAGGCTGCTCAGGCTCGTAGTTTTGCTGACGGCCTAAACCAACTGCACCCTGTATAGTATAATAGCCACCTACAAGGAACAATACAATAATGCCCATTGCTATATACACTTTATTTCTCCAGAAAGGAACAGGCTCCTGCGAAGGAATACCTTCCTTATCGTCAGACATTTTGCGGAGGTTGCTGTTTACCTGTAAAAGGGTAAGCGCAACAACTGCAAGTATTAAAGTAAGTACACCAAATAATAAGGTATTATCGCTTTGAGGTTCAGCAGCAGCCCCTGGTACAGCAGTTGGAGTTGCAGCTGCAGGAGGAGGTGTATTAATATAATTAACTATCGCATCTATTTGGGCCTCAGTCAGATCTGAGAAAGGTGTCATTATAACCTTAAACTTATCTTTTAATCCCTGAGTATAGGGGTCGCTGGCAATAAACCCTGCAGGATTATGGATCCAGGCATATAATTTCTTCCTGTCGCTCCAAGGCCCTCTTTCTTCAAAACCAGCTAATGCCGGACCTGTTAAATCTTTAGTAAGGCTGTGACAAGTAGCGCATTTCTGATTAAAAAGCGCTTTTCCGTCCTGTGCATTTGCAGAAACAACAAGGAAACTAAACAAAAACACAAACGCTGATCGAGAAAAAAGCCTTTTTACAGTTGGTAAGTGGTAGCTCATTATATTCCTAAGGAGTTTGTATGATGTGGACGTATCCGTTCGGCTGCAAAAATAGGTCAGTACGCCCATAAAATATTAACATTTTGGAAAAAAATTTTTGTAGGCCGGGCCTGCATTTCAGCCGATTATACTTTCATAACTTTTTTTTTGTCATCTTTTTGTAAGACACTTCCGTCATTATATTGTCATTTTTTTAGATGCAGAATTTTGGCTCTTTTTGCGCAATTTGCAGCCATCATGCTCAAAAAGCTTCAACAAAAATGGAACGTAAGCGGCAGGCAGTTTTTTATTATATTATGTGTGTTTGCTATTACCGGCACCACCACTGCCTGGCTTACCAGGGTTATTACGGGTTGGGTAGGCTTTACCGCTGAAACGTTCTGGCTGTGGAAATTGTTGCTCCGGCTGGCGATGCTGATCATAGGGTATCAGGTAATATTATTGACCATTGCCTTTATTTTCGGGCAGTTCCCCTTTTTTTGGCAATATGAAAAGAAAATGCTGAAGTGGTTGGGGATTAAGGTAGATGGCAGAAGGTATAAAGCGGAAGGCGGGGAAAAAGTGGAGGACGATGGTCAGCTATCAGCTCCGGGCGACGAAACTTCAATGATATCCGGCCAACCTGCACGCAGGCAGGATCTGCAATCTCAAATTTCAAGTCTCAATTCTCAAATCTCAAATAATTCTCCCATGTCCTCCCACACCCGTCTTGCACTTTTTGCCTCCGGTACCGGTTCCAATGCGCAGAAGATCATTGATTTTTTCAGGAATGATCCTGCCGTTGAAATAACATTAATTGTAAGCAACAAACCTGCCGCCGGGGTATTACAGATAGCAGAAAGAGAAAAAATAGCGACACTCATTATTGAAAAGGGAAAATTTTTCAACGGAGACGCGTACGTGGAAGAACTAAAGCAAAATAATATTGACTGGATCATCCTTGCCGGCTTTTTATGGAAAGTGCCGGTTGCTTTAATACAGGCTTTTCCCGGCAGGATCATTAATATACATCCTGCCCTTTTGCCTAAATATGGCGGTAAAGGAATGTATGGACACTTTGTGCACGAAGCGGTAATTGCCGCCGGCGACAAGCAAAGCGGCATCACAATACATTATGTAGATGAATTGTTCGACCACGGCGCACATATCTTCCAGACGCATTGCGATATTGAACCCGGCGATACTCCTGAAACACTGGCAAAAAAAGTTCAGGTGCTGGAGCATAAATACTTCCCGGAGGTCATAAAAAAACTCATTACAGAAAACAATCCGGCATAAAGGAGGCACGACTTTTTCTTTATAACCGGCACATAATATTAACTGAATGAAATTGTTCACCTGCGCCAATTGCAGCAAGCCATTATATTTTGAAAATTATTATTGCGAGAACTGCGGTTTACAGGTTGGCTTTAACCCCGACAGTATGGAATTTATGCCTGCCGTTGGCGAAGAAAATGGTTTGATCATTCCCTGGCATGCAGATATTAAAGATAAATTGCACTATTGCAGCAACAGGATGTATAATGCCTGCAACTGGCTGGTATCCGCAGAAGAAAACAGCGCTTTTTGCAAAGCCTGCGATCTTAACCGTATGATCCCTTCCCTCGACAACGCGGATTATTTACGGCGCTGGCAAACACTTGAAATTGCCAAGCACCGGTTAATATATAGTTTAATACAACTTAATCTCCCCATAGTAAGTAAAATAAAAGACCCGGTAGCCGGTTTGCTTTTTGATTTTATGGCTGACGATACGCAAAAAGTAATGACAGGACATGATGAAGGCGTTATAACCATCAATATTGCTGAAGCAGATGATATTGAAAGGGAAATGGCGCGCCGTAACCTGGATGAAGTTTACCGCACAGTATTGGGCCACTTCAGGCACGAGGTGGGACATTATTACTGGGACAGGCTTATACGGGATGCCGGATTACTGAATGAATTTCGCCAGGTATTTGGTGATGAGCAACTGGATTATGAAACTGCCCTTAATACACATTATACGCAGGGCGCCCCGCTCAACTGGAACCAGTCTTATATAAGCGCGTATGCCACCATGCACCCCTGGGAGGATTGGGCGGAAACATGGGCGCACTACCTGCATATTGTAGATACACTTGAAACTGCACATGCCTTTGGCTTGAAAATACGCCCGGCTTCAGAACTGGCTACAGACCTTGGGGTTACCATCGCTGAGAATCCTTATCATATTCAGGATTTTGAAAAGATCATCCATCGCTGGCTGCCATTAACCGTGGCGCTTAACAGTTTAAACCGAAGTATGGGATTGCCGGATGCATACCCTTTTGTAATACCTCAACCCGTTATTCACAAATTACAATTTATACACCGGTTGCTACATAAGCAAACATAGTTGCTTAATAACAGCCCGCTTTCTCATTATTACCTACCGTTCCCTCAATTTTGCTGTGCCAGAGCAATAATCTTCATTATTTATGTTGATGAATACATAACAATGAAGACAACATACATTTTTATTTTAATCGTTGCTTCTTTTACTTTTTCCTGTAAAAAAAACAATGGCAGCCAACCCTCACCTGATCTGCCTTACAGGGTAAAAAATATACAGAACGGTTCGGAATACAAAAACTTTACCTATGATAACCAGGGCAGGGTGAGTAATATTGAATTTAACAACGGATATTACCAGTTTACCTATTCTGCCAGTGAAATAACCGTGCAAACTTATTTTTCAAATGGCACGCCAGATCCTACCTGGAAATACGTGTTTACAACGGAAGGAGGTAGTATAAAAAAAGGCAGCCGTTACCTGCCAAACGGAGCTGTGGGGCGCAATTACTTTTTTGAATATAACAATGCAAAACAGCTGCAAAGCATTTACATGAGCCTGTTAGATTTCACTGGAGATGAAACAGAGGATCATCGTTACTATTTTTTGTATGACGCTCAGCAACTTAACCAGGTAATTTATACAAGAGATAACAGGACCGGCAACAATCTCGTTAAAGCCGATTCAGTATCAACAGCCATCGGCTATTATACAGAAAAGCCTTTTATAAAATGGAAGCAGGTGGGCTTTGACTTCTTTGGATCAGTTTCGGGCGGCGTTCAGCTCACAGGGCTTGAGATCATTCCATTTTCATTTTTGTTTCTTGAAAACATTATCATGTCAGACAAAGCAGTTCAGTCTATTGACACAAAAAAGTATAAATGGAATAGTGGCACTGCTTCCTGGACTGAAGCATCAGCGGGCAACCGGGCTTATCCCGACACAGATTATGAATACAATAACAGCGACATGCTGGTGAAGTATAGAAATATTACAATAACATGGGATCAGTATTAGTAATATTTAATAGCAACAATAAAAAAATAATACCGTGAAATATCTAATAATTTTTTTTCTCTCAGGCATATTTTTTTTCACACTCATACAGTGTAAAAAAGGCAAAAATACGCCACAGCCGGTTGATAACGATGAAAAGAATGTTGTAGAAACCGGGCGTTACATTATCCGTTCAAAATATTTTTGTAACGGTGGCTGCTTCGTATTCCGGTCATCAATTAATTATGAAACCATTAACTGGGAATGGACTACAAAAGAAAATCTTGAATCCATAAAAAGTGATGCCGACCCTTTCAATTACTATGTTTGGAATATAGCAAAAACAGGCGCCATTGGATCCGGCATTTACATTTATGCTGACCCGTTAAGCCCCGATGGCGTTAGTGAAAAGCTTATAAATCCATTGAATTATTATGCTATTTATCAGCAAATGCGCGATGGCAATTATAGTTACCTGCCGCAGGATACATTACCATACGGCTATACCGATGACCCGGCAGAAACGGGTGGACCGTCAGCATACGCTTCCATGATAAATACGGATATATCGCCTGTCAGCAGCGAGTTTAATCATGATCTTGCAAGAGTATTCATTCGCAAAATCACAGACAGTACCCACAGGATCACCTTGATGCGCAACGGCATGTGGGCAACCTATTTTTCACTGCTTGTAGATCCTGATGGCTCAGACTGCGATGACCTGGATAATATCAATTACTCACATCCTGTGTGGAGAGGCACCTGGCTTTGCCCACATACAGCGTCTATCGGCAACGCATGGGTTGTTGACGCCTGTTATACCAGCCAGGTAGTACTGGAGAAAATAGACTAGCCCTCGTCCTGCCTTGTGTTTTATAAAGATTTGTGCTAATTTGGTAACCCGCCTGTCAGGCAAGGGGAATATAGCTGCCTTTGTATAAAAGCCAAAGCCATTTAATCACAAATATGTCCCCAAACAAATGGATAGCGGTGCTTGTTATATACCTGTTTAGCAGGAGTGTCCAATCGCAGCAATTTTTGTGGCAGAAGGATACTATTCATTTATCAACCGATAAAGAAAAATACATCACCAGAATAATAGGTGCCAAAGACGGGCTGCCATCTTCTGAAATACTTGTTCTGTTCCAGGATAGTAAAGGCTTTGTATGGATAGGAACATCCGTAGGTGTAAGCAAATATGACGGGTACAGTTTTGAAAACCATATTACAGCAGGCAATAAGCAGCTGGGAAAAATAAACAATATAGTTGAAGACACGCTGCACAATACAATATGGATTATGAGCGATGCCGGCTTATCATATTATCAAAACGGGTACCTTCACCCTATCGTATTTGAAGAAGACAACATAACGGTATATGATATGGGCATTGATGAAAGATATATATACTGGATAGCTACGGCGAAAGGGCCGGCATATTATGCCAAAGAAGAAATTTATGGCATTATACAAACAAAAAAAGGAAATATCAGCGCCCATCTGATACCCGAATGGAAAAGCTCCTTAAAAGAAGACAGCCTGGTAAGATTAATAAAGCCTGACAATAGCGGCAAAGTATGGTTCAGCAGCAAAAGTATTATGTATTGTTATGATGGCAGGCATACCAGCCAGGTCTGGCGTTCATCATCTTTCAACGATCAGATCAATACTATACTGCCTCATCAGGATAAAGTATTTTTTGTAAGTACCATAAACGGCATTTTTGAATGCAGCGATACAAACAATGTAGCTGCGGTGCCCTTTCAACGAACGCTCTCCGCTAATATTTACAAAACCGGCGGAACATTGTATTATATGTGTCTTGATGGTATATTCAGCTTCAACCCCAGCGATTATTCGTTCAGCTTTTTATGCAAAATACCTGAAGCTGTTACAGCATGGCTATCTTTTACAATGGTAGACAGGGAAAGCAATATATGGATAGGGATGCACGATGCACTGTTTCTGCAGCGCAAAAAAATGTTTTATGAATACAAAAATGATAATGACAATATAGAGTTGTTCTGCGGAACTGTAAAAAAAGACGGAACGATTCTTTTTGGCAGTAACAGAGGCAGAGTATTTGCAAGAAATGATACCAACCTTGTAAATTATCTCGGTAAACAAAAATCAGTTTGCTCCAAATCATCATTAGCTGCTATTTATGAAGACAAAACAGGGCGGCTATGGTATGGCACAGCTTACCAGGGTATTGCTGTTCAACAAAATGATCAACTGAAATTTTTAGATAAAACAAACGGGCTCGGCTGCGATCAGAATTATTTTTTTCTTGAAACTGCTGATGGTGATATATGGACCGGTGGTGACGGTTTTTTAACGCGCTTAAGAAAACAACAGGAGAGTGATTCTCTTGACTGTTCTGCTTATGCTTCTCTGATGAGCGGAGACAACTGGTCTGTTTTTTTAAACGCGATAGAAGGCCCGGATAAAACAATCTGGACTGCCGGTGCGAGAGGATTATTTACATTTTCGGATAATAAGCTGAATCAATATATATTAAGCGACAGCACCGCCATCAGCATATCCGACATAAAAAAAACACATGATAATGAAGTGTGGCTCACTACTAAGGGAAGCGGAATATGGCAATGTTATTTTGATGAGAAGGGATCACTGCAACTAAAAAAGAAATATAATACTGAAGACGGATTGAATACCGATAGCTACCTGAACATATTGATTGACGAACAAAATAATATATGGGCTGTAAGTTATTCCGGCATTTCAAAAATCGCTTTTCATAATAATAAATTTTTTATCAGCAACTATACATCCAACAATGGTTTCCCGGATAAAAATTATCAAAGCGCCAGGTTGTTGCAGGATAGTGATAAAACGATCTGGCTCATTACATCAGACGGGCTTTCGTACTTTAATCCGCAGGTACCGGCGCAGCCTGAAAAAAACCCTTTGATAGTATTGAATACTGTAAAAGCAGGCGATAGTATATATTACGGCAATAGTAATTCTTCTCAAAATCAGCCATTAGTACTGAACTATAATGAAAACGAATTATCATTTTCTTTTTCGGGCATATACTTCAGCAATCCTTCAGGCGTAAAATATTTTTACAGGTTATCAGGCAGTGATTCATCGTGGAAAGACAATGGCAATAACCGCGTTATTAATTTTGAGGGATTACGCCCCGGCAATTATATACTGCAAACAAAAGCCGTAACAGGCAATAACGAAAGCGATATTATTGCAACATACATATTTATCATAAAAAAACCTTTCTGGCAAACCTGGTGGTTTTACTCGATTTGCGCGGTTGTTGCAGGCGCAATAATATATGCATGGATGAGGCAAAGAGAAAAGATGATACAAAAAGCCGCTGCCGAAAAAGCCGCTATTCAAAAACATATTGCCGAACTGGAAACCAAAGCGCTGAAATCCCAAATGAACCCGCATTTTGTTTTTAATAGTTTAAACTCGATAGCCCATCTCATAGCCAGTAATCAAAATGAAAAAGCCATTGAATATCTAACAAAATTTTCCAAGCTGCTACGCATTATCCTCGAAGAGTCTGAAAATAATTTTGTGGTATTGAAAGATGAAATAAAAATGCTTGATCTGTACCTGCAGATAGAAGCGATGCGGTTTGGCGATACTTTTTCCTATAGTATAAAAACTGATGACACTGTTGAGGAAGACGATATAAGCGTGCCTGCATTGCTGCTTCACCCGTTGGTGGAAAATGCGGTATGGCATGGGCTATTGCATAAACAAGGGCAAAGAAGATTAATAATTCATTTTAAAAAGATAACAGAAGATATATTACAGTGCACTATAAAAGATAATGGCATAGGCATTGAAGCAGCAAAAGCAATGAAAGAAAAACGACTGAACGGGATTACACAACAATCAAAAGGAACACAACTGGTAAAAGACAGGCTGAAAATGCTTGAACAACAATTTGGAAAACCTGTTTATTTAGTAATGGAAGATATACATGCGGATAATTATTCCATAAGCGGTACAAAAGTAACCATTCAATTCCCGGTGTTGTATGAAAGCTGAATTAAAAGCACTGATCATTGATGATGAGGCCATGGCATGCGATATGCTGGAATACCTTATATCACAACATATCAGTTCCATCACTTCAATAAAAAAAGCCACAAGCGCAGCCGAAGGTTTACAGCTTATTCATTCGTTTTATCCTGATATAATTTTTCTTGATATACAGATGCCGTTTATGAACGGATTTGAATTACTGGGCAAAATTTCCAGGCACTATTTTAGTGTGATTTTTACAACGGCATATAGCAAATATGCCATACAGGCAATACGCTTTAGTGCCCTGGATTATTTATTGAAGCCGGTTGATAAAGAAGAACTGGTGCAGGCAGTTGAACGGCATATACAACAGGGAGAAGAAAAGAAGCAGGTAAAAGCATTATATCTTAACTTTATCAACAATCTCAACAACAGGGAGCAAAAGCAACTCAGGCTTGCTTTACCGTCTTCTTCAGGATTAAGGATTGCCTCACCGGCTGAAATTATACATTGCACGGGCATTAATAACTATACTCAATTTCATTTGATTGATGGAACCAGTACGATGGTTTCAAAAACGATTAAAGAATTTGAAGAAATGCTGTTGCCTTATGGATTTATACGAACACATAAATCGCATTTGGTAAACAGGGAGTATATTAAAGAAATAAGGAACGACAATATTATTGTATTAAAAAACGGGCGCCAGGTGGAAATTTCCCGGCGCAGGCAGCATGAGGTAATGGAAGCATTAAAAAAAACGAATTATTAATAGCAGCTTACAAATATTTTATTTTAAAACTATTTTATCTCCAAATACACAGGGCAATGATCGCTGTGCTTAACATCAGGATATATTTCCGCATCCACCAGCCTGTCGCGCAAAGGTTCGGTAACGTTTATATAATCAATTCTCCAGCCTTTGTTATTTAATCTTACACTTGGAAAACGCTGACTCCACCAGCTATACCGGTGTGGTTCAGTATGAAATACGCGAAAAGTATCAATCCATTTGCTGGCAATATATTTATCCATCCAGGCTCTTTCATCAGGCAAAAATCCGGAAGAATTTTTATTGCCTTTAGGATCATGAATATCAATTTCCTTATGTGCAATATTATAATCTCCGCATAAAATAAGGTTAGGATATTGCTGTCGCAATTTTTCGAGATAAATAAAAAGCTCAGCAAGCCATTCGTACTTGAATGTTTGTCTCTCATCGCCGCTGGTGCCGGATGGAAAATAAGCATTGATCAACCTGGTATCTCCAAAATCGAGTTGAATTACCCTTCCTTCATCATCACTTACTCTGTGGCCAGTTCCGTATACTACATTGTCTGGTTTTATTTTAGTAAATACCGCTACGCCGCTATAGCCCTTTTTTTGAGCGCTGTACCAATAATCGTGATAGCCCAAATTATTGAACAGGGTGTGATCTACGTTCTCTTTCTGCGCCTTGGTTTCCTGGATGCAGATAACATCTGCAGGATCAGTTTTAAGCCAATCTAAAAATCCCTTATTAATTGCAGCGCGGATGCCATTAAGATTGTAAGATATAATACGCATAATATATTTGATAAAACGTTATAAATGCAATATATGATAAGCAGTGCAAAATAGGCATTAGTATATAATTGCTTATCATATTTATATTAATACGGTAGCTTTGCTGCCGTTATTATTCAAACTTATGAAACCGTTTACAAAAAAGTTCCTGGTAAGGGTGCTGAAAATATCTGGAATAAGCATTGTTTCAATACTTGTTTTATTGTTTATACTCCCATTCATTTTCCCGGAAACCATTTCAAAAAAGATCAAAGCATTTGCCAATGAAGTCATTACCAGCAAACTGGATTTTCAAGCGCTTCACTGTCTTTCTTTAATCATTTCCCTTCACTTACACTTACAATAAAAGATGTAAGTATTTTAAGTTCAGCGCCATTTCAGAAAGACACATTAATTAGTGCAAAAGAAGTGGCATTTGGTATAGATATTACCACCATTTTTTCTGATGCCATCAGGATCAATAAAATATATTTTTCCGATGCTGATATTAATGTAAAAGTGAATAAAGAAGGTAAAGCGGGTTATAATATTTATAAATCTTCTTCTACTGAAAATCAGGATACAGCTGCTTCAACTACGGGTTTGCGTCTTGAAAGTATTGTATTGGAAAATTGCAACCTGCATTATGATGATGAATCTGTTCCGGTTACCATTATAGCCAAAAACCTGAATTACACCGGTAAAGGAGATCTCTCAAAATCTGTATTCGATCTAGATACACGGATGTCTGCAGATTCGTTCAGCTTTGTTTATAACGGTGAAGCATACGTGAATAAAAAATCTTTAAAAGCCAAACTCATTACAAAGGTAAATACCAATTCACTTGCGCTTGTTTTTGAAAAGAACAGGATCCGTATTAACCGCCTGCCCGTATTTTTTGAAGGCACTTTTGACTTTCTGAAGAATGGCTACAATATGGATTTCAGGTTATCATCAACCAAAGCAACACTGGAAGAAATTGTTACTGCCATTCCTCCTGACTTAACAAACTGGCTTGATAATACGAAGGTGAAAGGCAAAGCTAAATTTAATATGCAGTTGAAAGGAATGTACAGCAAGGAGATGAATGCAGCCCCGGATCTTGATATGGCTGTTGACATCAATGGCGGGTATATATCATATAAAGGTGCGCCCGCTCCTGTTGAAAACCTTTTATTAAAGCTTGATGCCAGGATGCCTTCGCTTAATACAGACAGCCTGCGTGTGGATATTGATACATTATATTTCAATCTTGATAAAGGATTTTTCAGCGCTGCATCTCATACCATAGGATTAGAACAACCGTATGTTAATTCCAAAGTAAAGGCTGATCTTGATCTTGACAAATGGGATAAAGCGATAGGTTTGAATAATGTGGAGCTTCGGGGAAACTGGACTATTGATTTTATGGCCACCGGCAAATACAGTAAAGCACAAAACCCCGCCAAATGGAGAAAGGATATTATTATTACAAGCATACCTGCATTCCAGCTTCACTCAACCATAAAAAAAGGCTATCTCAAATTCGATTCACTGCCGCAGGCATTACACGATATCAGCTTTAATATTAAAAGCGCCTGTGCCGACAGTAATTACAAGCATACTACCTTAGAGATAGATAACCTTAATGCTGTGACACTGAATAATAACATTAAGGGCTATGCGAAGATTGTAAATCCTGATGAGCC
Source organism: Agriterribacter sp. (assembly GCA_047601125.1). Classification (GTDB taxonomy): domain Bacteria; phylum Bacteroidota; class Bacteroidia; order Chitinophagales; family Chitinophagaceae; genus Agriterribacter. The sequence continues at coordinate 246,841 of JASGJY010000002.1, forward strand.
TGAAGTAGAAGCAGATATAACATCAAGCCTTAAACTGCAGGATATAAAGCAGTTTGTTCCTGTTGAAAAATTTAACATTGCCGGCGATCTTGCATTGACTGTAAAAGTAAAAGGTATATATAACCCGGGTAAAAAACTTTTTCCTGTTACTGAAGGAAAGCTGCATATACAGAATGCAGAAATTCAAACAATGTATTATCCCAAGCCTGTTCAAAAAATAAATGTCATCACTGATCTTATAAACACAGATGGAACATTAGCGGGAACAGCTATTCATATTCAACCCGTAAGTTTTGAATTTGAAGGTCAGCCCTTTACTATAAAAGCTGATATCAAAAATCCTGATGATGTTCAGTATGATATTGAATCAGTAGGAACTATTGATCTTGGCAAAATATATAAAGTATTTGCGGTGAGTGGCTATGATGTTAGAGGATTAATAGAAGCAAACCTCAGCTTAAAAGGAAAGCAAAGCGATGCCGCCGCAGGAAGATACCGGCTACTGGTAAATTCAGGAGAGCTGAAATTCAAAGAAGTAAAATTGAATACCGAATCATTTCCCCTGCCATTTACGATACATACCGGCGTATTCAGTTTTAAACAGGACAAAATATGGTTCAATGAATTTAGTGCCGGCTATGGTTCTTCTGCTTTTGTAATGAACGGATACCTTAATAATGTGATCAATTATTTATCTGTCAATAATGAAAAATTACAGGGGAGGTTTACAATAAAATCAGATTATATAAATGTAAAAGAGCTTACCGCGTTTGCAGAAGATTCAATACAGCAGCACGTAACAGATACAGCCACAGGGCAGGGCGTTGTAATGATCCCCGGTAATCTTTCCGTAATACTTGATGCCGATATAAAAAAAGTAAATTACGACAGTATATTTATCAATAATTTTAAAGGACAGCTTGCTGTTGATACCGGAAAGATCACATTAAAAGATATTGCCTTTAAATTAATAGATGCTTCTTTTAAGATGAATGCCTCCTATTACGGAGAAACACCCGCTAAAGCATTCTTTGATTTTAAAGTAAAGGCTGATTCATTTTCTATAGCAAAGGCATATAACGAGATACCGATGTTTCGTGAAATGGCTTCCTCGGCTTCATCAATACAGGGAATTACAGGGCTTGATTACACATTGGCAGGCAGGCTTGATAAAAATATGAATGTGGTATACCCTTCTTTAAAAGGTGGCGGCGTGCTCACATTGAAACAGGTTAAACTTATGGGTTTTAAAATGATGAATGTCGTAAGCAGGGAAACAGACTATAAAGATTTGAAAGATGCTGATGTTAAAGGTGTAGCAGTAAAAACAAAGATCAATAATAATATCATCTCGGTCGAAAGAGTCAAGCTTCGTATAGCAGGCTTGCGTCCGCGGTTTGAAGGCCAGGTTAGCCTTGATGGCTTATTAAACCTTAAAGGCAGAATTGGTTTGCCACCGCTGGGCATCATTGGTATCCCGTTCATGGTTTCAGGCACAAGTGATGACCCCAATGTAAAATTAAAGAGAGACAAAGAAGGTAAATTGCTCCAGGAAAAAGAAGATAACGTAATAGAGGAAGAATAATACAAGAAAGAAAAATATTCATGCGCTCAAACTTAAAGCCTGTTGACAGGTTTAAGCAAACTCAAAGCTTGCAAACAATAAGAAAGCTTTCATCCTGCCCAGCCTTCCCGGTCGAGGCTGCGGTACTGAATAGCTTCCGCAAGAAATTCTGTTTTGATATTTTCACTGGCTGATAAATCGGCAATAGTTCTGGCTACCTTTAATATACGGTCATAAGCTCTTGCTGAAAGATTGAGTTTATCCATAGCAGCTTTAAGCAACTGCTGCCCTGCGCTGTCAATACCGCAAATTTCTTTAAGCATTTTACTATTGATCTGGGCATTGCAATAAATACCCGGGGTATTCATGTATCTGGTTGCCTGAATTTCCCTTGCTTTTATTACTCTTTCACGTATCAGCGCGGAACCTTCTCCGGACTTTTGCGTGGCAAGTGCTGAAAAGGCTACAGGTGTTACTTCAACATGAAGATCAATTCTATCCAACAAAGGTCCTGAAACTTTATTCAGATATTTCTGCACCGCTCCCGGCGCACAGCTGCATTCTTTTTCAGGATGATTATAAAAACCGCATGGACAGGGATTCATTGAAGCGATCAGCATAAAGCTCGCAGGAAAATCTATCGCCATCTTAGCTCTTGAAATGGTAACCTTTCTTTCTTCCATTGGCTGACGCATTACTTCCAGCACCGTTCGTTTAAACTCCGGCAGTTCATCTAAAAATAATACTCCATTATGCGCCAAAGAAATTTCACCGGGCTGAGGAACACCTCCACCACCTACCAAAGCCGCATCACTAACGGTATGGTGAGGGCTCCTGAACGGCCTTCGTGATATCAGCGTTGTATCTGCAGGCAATTTGCCCGCCACGCTGTGTATCTTGGTTGTTTCCAGCGCTTCCTGCAAGGTAAGCGGCGGCAAAATGGAAGGCAGCCTTTTGGCAAGCATGGTTTTACCGGCGCCCGGCGGGCCGATCAGTATGGCATTATGCCCGCCGGCGGCGGTTATTTCCAATGCCCGCTTAATATTCTCCTGTCCTTTTACATCACTAAAATCTATCTCAAACTCATATTGCGACTGGTAAAATTCTTCTTTAGTATTAATACAAACAGGTTGCAGCGAACTTTCATCTTTAAAAAAATTGATCACTTCATCAATATGGCTTACCCCATATACATTAAGGTTGTTTACCATTCCTGCTTCACGACAATTTTGTTTTGGCAGTATTAATCCTTTGAATTTTTCCTTGCGGGCTGTAATGGCGATAGGCAAAGCGCCTTTTATAGGTTGCACATTCCCATCCAGGCTAAGTTCTCCCATAATAACATAATCAGATAATCTTTCGGCATTAGGCAATTGTTCGCTGGCGCCCATAATACCGAGGGCTATTGGCAAATCAAAAGCAGTTCCGGTTTTGCGTATATCCGCAGGAGCAAGATTAACGATCACTTTTGTGCGAGGCATATAGCCGCCAATACTCTTCAATGTGCTTTCAATGCGCTGTTCGCTTTCTTTAACTGCATTGTCGGGCAACCCGACCATAAAAAATTTTTGTCCGCTGGTAACGTTCACTTCAACCGTAATAGTCAGGGCTTCAACCCCGTAAACAGCGCTTCCAAAAGTTTTAACTAACATACAGGTATAGGTTAGCGGTGATTGTAGGTAATGAAATTAAGGAATTAGTTTGAAATTGAAATTTACCAATTCCAACAGCAATTGAAATATGTACCAACAAAATTCCACCCCTTTAAAGCTTTACAATTCTTACACTATGTAACCCATATATTTACGAACAGGAAAAAATAATTACTATTGAACATCCCATACACGTTGTAATAAATTGGATCAGCAATTCGTTTTATACCGGGATTTTAAACCGTATTAATATGGAAACATTAAAACTGCCACCTGTTTCATTAGCATTTGCCGTCATATTATCTTCATGCAAAAAGAATGATGTTACCCCGCAAAATTTCTGCACAACATATGGGGTGGTATACGAAGGTTTTACTAAGGCAGTAAAATATAATGGATGTAATGGTGTTAATTATTCAACTATATTTAACCAAAACAGAGTTGTTGAAGCGCGTGATGGAATGCTAAAGTGTTTGAACTTCGCTATAATGTTGCAGTTGAAAATAATAGCAAGATTGCGATTCAATACGTAGACAGCCATCAAAGTACCAACATTGATGAAGAAACTAACCAGGCAATAAAAAGTACAGGTGATTTTGTTTTACAATACGATGACAGCAAAGTACCAGCGCAGTATACAGGAATTTGGAGCAATGAACAAAAGATTGAAACAAGAATATTAACAAATGGTTCAACCAAATTCTTTAAGCCTCTGGCGAGCAGCGGCAGCAATGTTATAAAGGTATTTAACGGTAAGCCTGTAAATGATTAACCGGAAGCAGATATAACATCTGCCGGCGATTTACTCATATCGTAATGCCACAATAGGATCAAGCTTTGAAGCCTTCCATGCAGGATATATTCCGGCAGCCAGCCCTACGGCAGAACAAATGAGGATAGCTATTCCGATCAAAACCCAGGGAATAAAAAATGGCACTTTCATAAGCATACCCACAAGGTTACCTACTATTATGCCAAGTATAATACCTATTATGGCGCCCATAAGGCTGATCAATATAGATTCAAATAGGAATTGCTGGCGTATATTTTTTTTCTTACCGCCAAGCGCTTTTACTAATCCCACTTCTTTTGTTCGCTCTGTAACAGCCACCAGCATTATATTCATTAAACCGATAGCAGCGCCAACTAATGTAATAAAACCAATACCTCCGGCAGCTAATGATATATTGCCCAACAAGCTGATGAAGGTTTGTGCCAACGCATCACTTTTATCTATGTAGAAATTACTTTGCTCTTTTACGTTCAGGTTCCTGATAGAGCGAAAAACACCTTCCGCCTCTCCTATAGCGTCTTCCAGTTGGTTTACATTATTAACCTGCACGCCTATGTAAAATGAAGCATTGGAAACATCGAATAAACGCCTTAATGCATTGTATGTAGTGAATACAACATTATCTGCCCGCAGGAAAGAGCTGCTGCCCTTACTTTTAAGTACTCCTATTATCCTGAATTTATTCGTTCCAACCCGTATAATATGATCAAGCGCCCTTTCTACTTTTTCACCAAAAAATTTATAAGCTACGTCATAACCTAATACGCAAACATTGCGGCCCGTTTCTACATCAAGCTTATTAAAATCGCGACCGTACATTACCTCATACCCGTTCAACGAAAAATAATTTTCATCTCCGCCTGACACACGAACATTGGGATTTGTTTTTTTGCCTTCATAAAAAACGGTTTGGCTGCCTACGCCGCTTAACCCTATACTTACCCGGGCAGGATAGTCATATCTTTCTTTAAAAGCTTTTGCCTGTTCGTATGTAATGAGCCGGCCTGCATTCGATTTTTTTACCTTCTTATTACTGCTGCTGGTTGTTTTGGTTACATCCCCGCCACCATCGCCAAATCTTATCTGCCGTTCACGAAAGCGTATGCTGAAAGAGTTCGCACCCATAGTAGCAAAACTTTCGGTAAGGCTTGCATTCATAGCCTGAATAGCAGTTATAATGCCTACCAATGCCATTATGCCAAAGGCAATAATAGCAACAGTAATGCCCGTGCGAAGTTTATTACCCCTTACTGTTTTAAATGCTAATGAAAGTGTATCGCTCAGCGTCATGCAGCAACTGAATTATTTCCTAAAATTAAGGGTTGAAAGCCCGCCGGCAAAATAAAGCAGTGGGAGCGGTGAATTGGATGTGGTGGATGGTTGGGAGATTTGGGTTACAGGTTACAAGTTTCAGAGCAACTCAACTATTTAGCAGCAGCTTTGTAGTTTAAGTACCTGCAACCTGAAACTTGTAACTATCAACAACCTTCTTAATACAACGCCTTCGTCAGCAAGCTCGGGAACATCCCCAATACTATAACCAGTATAGCAGTAAAGAGTAAAGTATATTTAAATACAGCAGATACAGGCTTTGCTTCTGCATTACCCTCTTTAAAATACATTGCCTGTATAACGCGGAAATAATAATATGCGCTGATAGCGGCCATCAACACGGCAAAAATTACCAGCCAGGTTTGATGCCCGGTTTTAACAGCGCCGATCAGCATATAATACTTGGCAAAGAAACCTGCAGTTAAAGGAATACCTGTTAATGATAACAGGAAAATAGTATTCATTAACGCGAGGAAAGGCTGGGTTTTTCCAAGCCCGTTAAATCCTTCAAGAGAATAATCTTTCATTTTTATTACAACCGCAAAGCTTCCGATAGTAGCCAGAGAATAAGCCGTGGCGTATAATATTAATCCTTCTTTGGCAAATGTATTTAACGAAAATACAGCCAGCAGCATAAACCCCGCCTGCGCTATACTGGAATAAGAAAGCATTCTTTTTACGCTTTGCTGAAAAACCGCTGTAATATTTCCGATAAATAAAGTAGCGGCTGTAATAAGCGCAATGAGTATTTGCCATTCGCTATGTACTTTACCAAAAGCATTATCAAACAAACGCAGGAAAGCTACAAAAGAAGCGACTTTTACAATAGTTGCCATAAATGATGTAACTACAGTCGGAGAGCCGTCGTACACATCAGGTGTCCAGAAATGGAATGGCGCAGCGCTTACCTTAAACGACATGGAGATAAGTAACAGCACCAATCCGATAGCTGTCATCGGGCTGAAGCCGGCAGAGCTAACATTAATGCCATCAACATAAAACGTTCCTGAAGCGCCGTACAAAAATGCAATGCCCATCAGCATAATACCCGATGAAAATGCGCCCATCAAAAAATATTTCAATGACGCTTCATTGCTTTTTAGATTCTTTTTATCGCTTCCTGCCAGTATATATAATGGTATTGAAATGATCTCTATACCGAGGAAAAGCATTAATAAGGTGTTGAAATAAGTTACAAGACCAATACCCGAAAGAATAAAAAAGACCAGCGCATAGTATTCAAAAGTATCATTACCAACTTCTTCAAATTCAGCGGCATTCAAAATGAAATAAATCAATGTACAGAAGAATACAATGCCTGTAAAAACCTGTCCGAACGGAGAGAACTTCAGCATGCCGCGTATATCAGCATCAAGATAAAGAACAGCGTTATACTCAAGATAAGTAACAACAAGCAACGCTATGATACCTATAATAGCAACGGGAGCCGCGGCTTTTTTATTTTTCAAAAAAATTCCGCTGAACATCATTACTACACCCCATAATGCCGATAATATTAATGCGATCATAATCTTCTAAATACCTCTTGAATTATTAATAGTGATTTTTAGCTGATAGCTGTCAGCTTTGAGCTTTCTGCTTTCAGATTGAGACAACCTTACTATACGCTCTCGTCCTTATATCATCTACTTTACACCTTCAACCTTACTTCTACTACAAGCGCTTACCCTATAACCTACACCTTACCTCTTACCATTCTCTCCTCACAGCCCCTGTACTTTATGCATAAATGCTCCAACGGTGTTCATAGTAAGTTCTATCAATGGCTTTGGATAAACACCCAGCACAAATATGATAACCACTATAATGGATAAAGCCATCACAGCGCCTTTGTCTAATGTAGCCACTCCGGCTAACGGGTAATGCGCTCTCACCGGCCCGTAAAACACTTTCTGGATCATATTAAGTGTATATACTGCTGCCAGTATGATACTGATCAGTGCTATAGCCGTTGTCCATTTACCGTAAGTAAACAACCCGTTAAACATCAGGAACTCTCCCACAAAAGCATTGGTTAACGGTAAAGCGATATTTGCCAGTGTTATGATCACCAGGAAAATAGTAAGCGTTGGTGAAGTATTGGCAAGTCCTCCAAGCTCAGATATCTTTCTTGTGCCCCAGTATTTTTCAATGGCATTAACCACTATCCACAATCCAATGATATTAATACCGTGGTTGAACATCTGCACCATCACACCTTCCACACCACTTTCAGCACGGGCAAACACAGCGGCGCACATTAGCCCTATATGCGCAATGGAAGAATATGCCACCAGCCGTTTTATATCATCCTGCATCCATGCAATGCAGGAGGCATATATCATTCCGATAACAGCAAGCACAATGATAATGTTGCTGAACATTTGTGTAGCATAAGGAAACACAGGCACCAGCCAGCGGATCAGCGCGAAAACACCCATCTTTACCATTACACCACTTAGTATCATGGTTACCCCGGTGGGAGATTGTTCGTACGCATCAGGTTGCCAGGTATGAAAAGGAAATACCGGCATCTTGATAGCGAATGCAATAAAGAATAACCAGAAAACAAATTTTTCTTTACCGGGTGGAAGTTTGGCTTCCATAAAAGTGCGTAAAGAAAAAGTGCCTTCCGGCGTATGCAGGTATACATAAATGATACCGATAAGTAATAATAATGAACCTGCAAATGTGTATACAAAAAATTTGAACGTTGCCTGTATGCGTTTTTCTCCACCCCATATTGATGATAAGAAATACACCGGTATAAGCGCCAGCTCCCAGAAAAAGTAAAACACCAATGCATCCATCGCGCAAAACACACCCATTAGTCCCGCTTGTGTAAGCAGCATTAAACCGTAAAATGAATTTGGCTTTTTATAATCATTATTATAGGTAGATAAGAAAACAAGCGGGAAAGAAATGGCTGTGAGCAAACATAACATTCTTCCCATACCATCATACATCAATGCGAAACTGCTGCCGATAGAGGGCATCCAGAAATAGCTTACATTATTAAAGTTGAAATATTTTTGATCAGTGAAAAACAGGCTTGCGGCCACAATACCTACTGTAATAAAAGAAGAAGTGAGCGCCCATTTTTTTGCCTGATCGCCTTTCTTTAAAGCAAAAGCTATTAACCCGCTGATCAAAGGAAACCAAAGCAGCAATTCCGGAAAAGTAAGTAATACGTCTTTAGGATTCATAGCTTATAAAACAAACAATTGAATAATGAATAAAGCCAACGCCGCCACAACCATAATTAAAATATACGCACCCACCTGCCCGCTCTGTAATAACCTTAACTGCCTGCTTCCGTAATTTACAATGCGGCCAACGCCGTTTACCACGCCATCAATACCAAGCTTTTCAATAATATTATTTAAGAAGGCAGAAATGCCGCGCAAGGGTTTTACAATTATAGCATCATACAACTCATCTATATACCACTTATTCTCCAGCACTTTTCCAAACCCGGTTGCATCATTTAATTCAGGCTTTTTACTGTACCTGCTTACCGCATATAAAATGGCGATAGCCGCTAATGCAACAGATGCGCCCATCAGCATATATTCCGTGTTATGACTTATTTCGTGCGGATGCTGCAATTTAACTGAGCCGGCAAATATCGGCGCAAGAAAATGTTCCAGTGCATGACTGCCACCTAATACCGCAGGCACACCTATAAAACCGGATATTGCAGCAAATATGGCCAGCACAACCAAAGGAATAGTCATTGCCTTCGGACTTTCATGCAGGTGATGTTCCTGTTCATGCGTTCCCCTGAATTTACCGAGGAAAGTGGTTGCATATAAACGGAACATATAGAACGCTGTCATCACCGCGCCAAGCACACCTGCAACCCAGTATACTGTACTTGCAGAAAATGCGGCAGCTAAAATTTCATCTTTTGAAAAGAAACCACTCAACGGTGGTATACCTGCAATAGCTATACAGCCAATAAGAAAAGTGATATGTGTAACAGGAAGCGCTTTTTTCAGTCCGCCCATTTTCCGGATATCCTGCTCATGATGCATGGCATGTATAACAGAACCGGCACCCAGGAATAATAATGCTTTAAAGAAAGCATGTGTCATTACATGGAATACCGCACCGGTGTATGCACCCACGCCCAAACCTAAAAACATATAACCCAACTGGCTAACGGTTGAATAAGCCAGCACTTTTTTAATATCATTTTGTTTGATGGCGATAGTTGCTGCGAGAATAGCTGTTGCCAGGCCAATAACGGCTACCACGCCCTGTGTTGTTGGTGCGAGTGTATATAGTATATTACTGCGTGCAATCATGTAAATGCCAGCGGTAACCATTGTGGCAGCGTGGATAAGCGCAGACACAGGCGTTGGGCCAGCCATCGCATCGGGCAACCAGGTATATAAAGGTATTTGCGCACTTTTACCGGTAGCGCCGAGAAATAGTAATAATGTTATTCCAACCAGCACCTTATCGTTCATTTGCATGCCGGATGCTTTTGAAAACACATCAGCAAAATTTAATGAACCAAATTGTTGTATGATCCAAAATGCCGCAAGCAGGAAACCAAAATCACCAATACGGTTCATGATGAAAGCCTTTTTTGCAGCATTAGTATAATCATTGTTTTTAAACCAGTAACCAATCAATAAATAAGAACAGAGACCAACTCCTTCCCAACCTATAAACATGATGAGATAATTAGCGCCAAGCACCAATAATAACATGGAGAATACAAACAGGTTGAGGTATGCGAAATATCTTGCATAGTGCTCGCTGTTTTCTTCATGCATATATGCTGTGGAATACACATGTATTAAGAAGCCGACACCGGTTATTATTAATAAGAATATAGATGATAACTGATCTACCTGAAAGGCAAACGGAATATCAAGTCTGCCAACAGTAATAAAATCAAACAATTTTACTACGCCAGAATGGCCAGCCTTAACATCAAAAAATAAAACAAGACTTACTACGAATGATGCCAGTATAACACCGCTGCCGATAATGTCGGTAAGCGATTTGGAAATACTTTTCCTTCCCAACCCGTTGATCAGAAATCCTATCAAAGGAAACAAAGGAACCAGGTAAACTAATTTACTCATATCAGGTATATAGTACGCAAAACCGGGCAAACTGCCTGGTTAAGATGCGCATTAATGTTTTAGTCTGTTCAAAAAACTTGCGTCTATCGAGTGTGTGTTGCGATACATCATTACTATTATAGCCAACCCAACACTTACTTCAGCCGCTGCTACTACCATTATAAAAAATACAAATAATTGCCCGTCTGTTCCGGCGGTTGTAGCCGGATCGACAGCAGAAGCCGCGAGGTAATGCATTTTGGAGAATGCAACCAGCAAAAGATTCACTGCGTTGAACATTAACTCAATGCACATAAAAATGATGATCACATTACGGCGCGTAAGCACCCCAATAATGCCAATACAAAACAAGGCAACTGATAAAAATATATAATGATTGATAGTCATAATTTGAGTTTCAAATTTTGAGATACAGGTTTCAAGTTGCAGGTTTCAGGTTTTCCCTATACCTTCACCCTTTTCCTTATTTCTTCCCAATCACCACCGCTCCTACCATTGCACTCAGAAAAAGCACACTGCTTATTTCAAATGGTAATACATAATCTTCAAACAACACTGTTCCCAAATTATTGATCAAACCGATCTTCCCGGTATTTAGCAATACTTCCTGCTGCATAGTGTCTGTATCTTTTAATGCAGCAATGAGCACAAGCAAAAGGCTACAGCCTGAAATAACGCCAGCAAACTTCAGCCATTTGTTTTTTAATGGAGAAGATATATCATTCAGATTCATCATCATTACAACAAAAAGAAACAATACCATGATGGCGCCCGCATACACTATAATATTTACAATGGCAAGAAACTGCGCATTGAGCAATACATAATGCCCGGAAATAGAAAAGAATGTAATAATAAGCCAGAGGATACTATGCACAGGGTTTTTGCTGAATACAACCATCAGCGCACTTCCAAGCGCAAGTACCGTAAGAAACCAAAAAAGCATTTGTGTAATTCCCATTATAGTAGTCGTTCGTTGGTTGTTATATCAGGACTTTGATTTTTTCTTTTTTTCAATTAACCCTTTCGCCTCTTTAAACTCTTCCGGTTTTGTTACAGGATCAGGGATCAATAAATCAGGTTTACCATAAATAAAACTTTTGCGGCTGTAGTTTGCAGGAGCAAAAGTTTCGCTTAAATAAACCGCGTCTTTCGGACAAGCCTCTTCACATAATCCGCAGAAAATGCAACGCAGCATATTGATCTCATATCTTGCCGCATATTTCTCTTCCCTGTATAATGTTTCCTCCCCTGGCAAACGTTCAGCAGCTTCCATTGTAATAGCCTCTGCCGGGCAGGCCACAGCGCATAAGCCGCAGGCTGTACAGCGTTCGCGTCCTTCTTCATCACGGTTCAACACATGCAATCCACGAAACACAGGACTGAATGGTCTTGTTTGCTCAGGATATTGTATGGTAGCTTTTTTCTTAAAAATATGACCGAATGTAATGAGCATTCCTTTAAAGATATTCCAAACATATATCTTCTCAAGCCAACTTAACGGGCTCCTGTCAACCGACTTTGCTCTTTGTGTTAATGACTGCATATTTACTTTTTATTTCTTCAAAGAAGAAACTGTATAAAAAAGTTGCACAAAAGTATTTTTATCATTTATACAACCCAACTAAAATCATCATCACTTCATTGTATACAATGTAATTGCTGCTGTAAGCACCATATTAAACAATGCCAAAGGTATTAATCCTTTCCAACCAAGGTTCATCAACTGGTCATACCTGAAACGGGGCAATGTCCACCTGATCCACATAAAAATAAAGATCAGGATAAATGTTTTGCCGAATAATGCTGCCACACCGGTTAACAATGCCGTAACACCCGAAAGTTTTGTTTCGTCAACAAAAGGCATATCGTAACCACCAAAAAATAATGTGGCAATAATAGCGCAACTGATGAACATGTTTATATACTCTGCAAAAAGATAGAAACCGAGTTTCATGGAAGAATATTCCTGGTGATAACCCATGTTCAATTCGCTTTCAGCTTCGGGAAGATCGAATGGTGCGCGGTTACATTCCGCCAGCGCACAAACGAAGAATATAAAAAACCCGAGCGGCTGGTAAACGATATTCCACCAGTTTCCATTGATCTGCTGCTCTACAATAGTTTTCAAACTTAATGAGCCTGTAAGCATCAGCAACGCGATCAATGATAGACCCATAGCTAATTCGTAGCTGATCGCCTGGCTGGCACCACGTAATGCTGCCATCAGTGAGAATTTATTATTACTAGCCCAGCCGCCTATCATAATACCATATACTCCCATACTTACCACACCAAACACGTATAATATACCTATGTTGATGTCGGCTATCTGCAAATCAATCATTCTTCCGCCTATCTCTACCGTTCCTCCCCAGGGAATAATAGCGGATGTCATCATTGCTGTAAGCATAGCAAGGCATGGGCCTAATATAAACAACCACCTGCTTGCATTATTGGGAATAACTTCTTCTTTAAAAAATAATTTTAAACCATCTGCCAATGGCTGCAGAATACCGAATGGACCCGCACGGTTAGGCCCATGCCTGTCCTGCATTACGCCGGCAACTTTTCTTTCGGCGTAGGTAGCATACATAGCAACAACCAGTGAAACTGAAATAACGATGGCGATCAATACCATTTTCTCTATTACAAAAGCCCAATCTAATGCCAGTATACTTATACTCATAAAAGTGTATTCGGTATGCTTGAAATATTATTTTTCCGTTTTTTTATCAAAATCTGTAGAATGCGCCGGCCCGGGAATAGCAGCCAGGTTCACATCCGGTTTATTCACTTCACTAACACTATGAATATCCATCAACAGTCTTGGCTGTCTTCCATTCATTACTTTACTAAATGTTTCATTCGGTTTTTTCAAGCCTACATAGTGTCCCTGTGATATTACAGAATGCCTGTTCACTTTTACGGGGCCTTCAATAGTCCAGTCTTTAATATCTTTTCTTTCAAAGCGACAAGTATTACAAATCCATTCTTCCACCTCACCCCACTCATCTTTTCGGGCAGTAACACGCAATACTTCATCTCCCCTCATCCACAGATGCACTTTACCGCTGCATTTATCACATTTACAAGAAGCGTTTACCGGCTTTGTAAACCATACACGGTTTTTAAACCGGAAAGTTTTATCCGTTAAGGCGCCAACCGGACAAACATCAATTACATTACCGATAAAATCATTATCAAGTGATTTTTCTATATAGGTAGCAATTTCTGCGTGATCGCCCCTGTCGAGCACACCATGTACTCTTTTATTGGTAAGCTGGTCAGCGGTAAATACACAACGATAGCAGAGTATGCAACGCGTCATGTGCAATTGTATATACGGGCCGAGATCGTGCTTTTTAAACGTTCTTCTTGAAAATTCATAACGCGTGCCTTCCTTACCATGCTCATAGCTCAAATCCTGAAGATGACATTCACCAGCCTGGTCGCAGATAGGGCAATCCAACGGGTGATTGAGTAATAAAAACTCAACTATGCCGGCTCTTGCATCCAGCACTTTTTCACTGGTAATATTTTTCACGATCATCCCATCCATCACATTCGTTCTGCAAGATGCTACCAGCTTTGGCATAGGTCGCGGATCAGCAGTTGAGCCGGCAGCTACTTCTACCAGGCAGGTACGGCATTTACCACCGCTGCCTTTGAGCTTACTATAGTAGCACATTGCAGGCGGCGTAACATCACCGCCTATCTGCCTTGCGGCATTCAGGATAGTGGTGCCCGGTTCCACTTCAACAGTGATGTTGTCGATAGTAACCTTGAATAATTTTTTTTCTTCAGCCATATTTTCTGTTTCACGCAGCGAACGCAACGAATCAGCGACGCAGCGTTTATAATTTATTTGCTATTCTGTGTATACCATCTTTCAATAATACCACATTAAAATTGATCAGCAACCCAAGCCTTACCCCAGATAGTTTTAAATGGGTTAATATCTGCTTAAAATGAATATTAGCTAAAGCTTCTATACTTTTAAGTTCAACAATCACTTTTCTGTCAATGATCACATCAGCTCTGAAACCTGCATCCAGTTTAACTTCTTCATGCACAAGCGGAATTGCCTGTTGCCTGGTAAAGAAAATCCCTGTCTTACTTAATTCATAACAGAAAATTTCTTCGTACACACTTTCAAAAAGTCCAGGGCCATATTTCCTGTGGATACTGAATGCGATATCAAGCGCTAAGGTAGCAACTTCGTTTTCAGTCATAAGTTAGCTTTTTTATTTCTCGCAGCGCTCGCCACGAAATTGCGACGCAACGGTTTATCATTATTCTCTATTCTTTCTTCTTTTCGCTGCCCCTCCGCGTCGCTGCGTGAAATTTTTTCTTTTTCTTGCAGCGTTCGCAACGGTGCGGCGACGCAGCGAATTCTGTCATTCATGGCGGCGTTGCCCCCAGCGATCGCCGCGTGAAACCACCGCTCTCTACGCCACCACTTCCCTCGTATCCGCATAATGCGCCAGGCCGTAATTCCTGCTCAGGCACTCTTCGGGATTCAATACATGCCATTCAAATTCATCACGGAAATGACGAATGGCTGCTGCCACCGGCCATGCCGCAGCATCTCCTAAAGGACAAATTGTGTTGCCTTCAATCTTGCGCTGTATATCCCACAACAAATCAATATCACTCATCTTACCCTTACCTGTATCGATTGCCTTCAGGATCTTTTCCATCCAGCCGGTTCCCTCACGACAGGGACTGCATTGCCCGCAACTTTCATGGCGATAAAAACGGGCTAATGTATAGGTATTTCTTACCACACACTGATCTTCATCAAATACAATAAAACCCCCGCTTCCCATCATGCTGCCTGTGGCAAAACCGCCATCACTCAGGCTTTCATAATTCATATACCTGGTTTCACCCTTAGCTGTTTTCAGCAAAAGATTCGCAGGCAATATAGGCACAGAAGATCCGCCCGGTATACAAGCTTTGAGCCTTTTACCATTGGGTATACCGCCGCAATATTCATCACTGTAAATAAATTCTTCCACGCTGATGGTCATATCAATTTCATACACGCCAGGCTTGTTGATATTACCGCAGGCAGAAATTAATTTTGTGCCTGTAGAACGCCCCACGCCAATCTTCGCATATTCCTCGCCGCCGAGGTTCATAACAGGAACTACAGCCGCAAGCGTTTCTACGTTGTTAACCACTGTAGGCCTGTCCCAAACACCTTTAATAGCCGGGAATGGAGGCTTTATGCGGGGATTGCCTCTTTTGCCTTCCAGCGATTCGATCAACGCGGTTTCTTCTCCGCATATATAAGCGCCTGCGCCCCGTTGTACATATATCTCACAATCAAAACCAGACCCTAATATATTTTTTCCAAGCCAGCCATTTGCCTTTGCTTCAGCAATAGCCTGTTCTAATATATCCGGTATCCAGGCATACTCACCACGGATGTAGATATAGGTAGCACTGCTGCCCAGCGCAAATGAACTAACAATCAATCCTTCAATTAAAAGATGTGGAATGAATTCCATCAGGTAGCGATCCTTAAAAGTACCCGGCTCGCTCTCATCCGCATTACACACCAAATGACGGGGAACGCCTTCTGGTTTGGCAATAAAACTCCATTTCATACCGGCAGGAAAACCAGCGCCACCACGACCACGCAAGCCACTTTTCTTAACTTCTTCCACAATCGCTTCGGGTGTCATCTTCAATGCTTTTTCCACTGCAGCATAACCACCCTGTTTACGGTATGTATCATAATAACGGATACCTTCTACATGCGCATCTTTTAATAATAATTTCACTCCCATATTTTGATCAGCGATGTTAATGCTACCGCTTAATTTTTATTTTGGTTGTTCGGGCAATTTGGTTGCCTGCCTTGCCGCCAGTTGCCATTTACCTTTTTTATTTTTCACCCAAACCTGCAAAACATGCAGCGCCACTTTAAATTCCTTACCATCATTCAATCCTTCTGCAACGCCGGTATATCGCACCGTTGCCCAATCTTTGCCTGTTGACGCAACATAAAAATTGCTTCTTTCAATTTTTTGATATACAAGCTTTCCGCTTTTGCAATCATTGATCACTTCATCTCTTGTTTGAATCCATCCCGTGGAGTGACCAAAATTTACATTATTGTATAGCAGTACCTGTATATCCTGAATATTTTTTGTAATCAATGCGTTCTCCAGCCGTTGAACACTTTCTTTTACTATAACGCTATCAGGTTGTGCATGCACAACTGCCGTTGTAAAGAACAATATTATGGCAAAAACAAACCGCATATCATTAGTTATTTGTTGCAGCATTTTTTCTACACTCATCTATTATCGCATCTACTTTTTCTTTGGTAAGATGCTCTTTATAATGCTTACCCAACTGCATCATTGGCGCGTAACCGCAGGCGCCCAGGCATTCCACAGTTTTCAATGTAAATAACCCATCGCCGGTGGTTTCGCCGGGTTTTATGCCGAGTTTTTCTCCTATATACGCGATAATATCATCGCATCCCCGCACCATGCATGGACCTGTCTGGCATACCTCAAACATATATTTACCAACCGGTTTCAGGTTGTACATGGAATAAAAAGTAGCTACTTCATACACTTCAATCGGTTCTATGTTTAAAAGTGATGCTACATAGTCCATTGTTTCTGAACTTAGCCAGCCAAACTGCTCCTGCGCCAGGTGCAATACCGGCAACAAGGCGCTCTTCTGCTTTCCCTCAGGATAGCGGGCAATGATCTCCTCTACTTTTTTAAGTTTTTCTGTCGAAAACTGAATACTCATTTATTTCGATTTATTCCTCTTTTTTAGCATACTAATATCTGCTATATCCTGAGGCCTTCCTGCCTTTGCCTTCACTTTCAACAACTCACTGTAGCCAATAAAGTTTATTTCAACCCCCAAAATATTAACCACTTTTTTATTTTGCCACCCTTCTTCAAAAGATACCCCATCAAGGTCATTCAAAATATCTATTCTCAAAGGATCATAACCCAATTGAGTAATAAAATCCTTAGCTAAAAAGTCGGATGTTGACAGGTTTAAACCTGCGAAGCCAAAATCTTTAATAACCCGAATCATTTTTGCAGCATTCTCTTCACTCATTTCAATACACACATCCATGTCTTTCGTACTCCTTGGATATCCATGTATACTTACTGCATACCCGCCTATCACCAAATACCTGACTTCATGTTTATTGCATAGAGCAATAAAATCCAGGAAATCTGCTTCCATGCTAATCTGCCTCTTCATACAAAGATCTTTTGCGAACTACCTTTTCCATTTTTTTCCCTCCTCCTCCAAAAACCATCATACGCAATTCAGCAAGTTCATTAAACCGTTCTTCGTATGTGGTGTTTGCCCAATACATATTGCCTGCTTCTTCTGCCTGGGCAAAAGTAACTTTACGCATAACGGGTTGTATTTTTCTTGTTCTGTTCATTATTATGCATCCATTTCTCCTGCTATTAAATTCAAACTACTCATCACTATCACTGCATCTGCCAGCATAGCATTTTTTACCATTTCAGGATAAGCCTGGTAATATATAAAGCAAGGCCTCCTGAAATGCAGGCGGTAAGGCGCACGTCCTCCATCACTTATCAAATAAAAACCAAGCTCACCATTAGCGCCTTCCACACTATGCCAAACTTCACCAGCAGGTATTTCAGTCTCTCCCATAATTATTTTGAAGTGCCATATCAGCGCTTCCATCTTCGTGTATACATCCTCTTTAGGAGGAAGATAGTATTCAGGCACGTTGGCATGGTATACCTCCGCTTCCGCTCCTTTAAACTCCTGTATTTTTTGATATGCCTGGCGTATTATACTCAGCGATTCCCACATTTCCTGGTTGCGCACCAGCCAGCGGTCATATACATCACCTGTAGTACCTACTGGTATATTAAATTCAAAATCCTGGTAGCTGCAATAAGGCGTATGTACGCGCACATCATAATCAACGCCTGTTGCACGAAGGTTAGGACCTGTAAAGCCATAGTTCAATGCTCTTTCTGCAGAGATAGGGCCCGCACCTCTTGTACGATCGACAAATATCCTGTTGCGTTGTAAAAGGTTTTCAAACTCTTTTAATGCTTTAGGAAATTCATTTAAGAATTTCTCCAGTTTTGTCCACGCCGTAGCATTAAAATTTCTTTCAAAACCACCTATTCTTCCAATGTTGGTAGTGAGGCGTGAGCCGCATATCTCTTCATAAATTTCATAGATCAACTCACGATACTGCATTACATACAGGAACACAGATAATGCGCCTGTATCCACACCAATTACTGAATTGCAGATGATATGATCCGCGGTTCTTGCTAGCTCCATAATGATCACCCTGAGGTAATCAACACGCTTTGGCGTCTTTACATCAAGGAGTTTTTCGCAGGTCATGTGCCAGCCCATATTATTGATGGGGCTTGAGCAATAGTTCAACCTGTCTGTAAGCGGAGTGATCTGGTATAATGGTCTTCTTTCAGCAATTTTTTCAAAAGCCCTGTGTATATAACCCACTGTTGGCACGGCAGAAATGATCCTTTCTCCGTCAACTTCAAGAATATTCTGGAAAACACCATGTGTGGCAGGATGTGTAGGTCCAAGATTTATGGTAACAGTTTCCTTCTCTATCGATCCCTCGGGAAGCTTTATATTCTGCTCTCTGGTATGTTGTAGTAACTCTTCAGCCATTGATCTTTAATTTAAAATGTTCCTCCTCTTCCAAACATTTCATCGTCTTTATCAATACGTGTCTGATCTTCCATAGGGTACTCCTTGCGCATCGGGAAATAATCCATTTCATCAACATTCAGTATACGAATGAGATTAGGATGCCCAACAAAATTTACTCCGAAGAAATCGTAGGTTTCCCTTTCCATCCAGTTTGCGCATGCATATAACTGCGTAGCTGTATATATATCGGGCTTTTCAATATCCGTAAATATTTTAAACCTGATGCGCACATTATCTATCATATTGTGCAGGTGGTAAACAACTGCCAACTCGCGGCCTTTCTGATCTGGATAATGTACCGCCTGTAAATCGGTAAGAAACCGGAACTTCAAACCAGGATCATCATATAAGAACTGTAATACTTTAAGATTGTTTTCTTTGGGTGTTTCAAATGTAAGCATGCCATAGGGCTCTGTAAAATTGCTTACATGCTCACCAAACTTTTCCGTTAACCGCTCTTTTATGTATTCGTTCGTTAATTCCATCCGGTTATAAATTGAACTCATATTATTGAATGCCGTAGCTCAGCATTAATTGCTGGTACCTGTCGCTATTTCTTCTTCTTATACTTTCATTCTGTACTAAATCCTGTATTGCCAGTACACCATCTAAAATAGCTTCTGGTCTTGGCGGGCAGCCAGGCACATATACATCAACAGGAATGATCTGGTCAATACCCTGCAACACAGAGTAAGAATCGAATATACCTCCGCTTGACGCACAGGCTCCAACCGCCATTACCCAGCGCGGCTCAGACATTTGTATATATACCTGCCTTAGTACAGGCGCCATTTTCTTTGCAATCGTGCCCATTACCATCAGCATATCACACTGGCGCGGAGTAAAACCCATTCTTTCTGCTCCAAACCTGCCCAGGTCGTAATGTGCGCCCATAGTAGCCATAAACTCAATACCACAGCAGGATGTAGCAAACGGAAGCGGCCAGAGCGAGTTTTTACGGGCAAGACCAACCACATCGCTAAGCTTGGTAGTAAAAAATCCTTCGCCGGTATAACCGGGAGGAGCATCTGCCATACCAATATATCCTTCATTATCTCTTGGCCTGGGACTTATATTAAAACGTACAGGACGTGCCATAATTCATTTTTTTTAGTTCACAATGCACTCATAAGCATTCAGCACTCTAAAGAGCCTATTTAATCCTCCCATTTAAGCGCTCCCTTCTTAATTATATAATAGAAGCCTGCAATAAAAAAGCCAACAAAAGCCAGCACTGCCATAAAACCATTCCATCCCAAATGCTTAAAGTTTACGGCATATGGATAGAAGAAAATGACCTCTACATCAAACAACACAAATAATATAGCTACCAGAAAATATTTTACAGCTAAAGGCTGGCGTGCATTACCATGACTTTCAATACCGCTCTCAAAATTATCTAACTTTTCTGCAGTAGCCCTTTTAGGACCCAACAGGTGGGTAACAATCATCATTACACCAACAAAACCTAATGCAAATATCAACTGCAGGGCGATAGGGAAGTAATTAAACGAACTGTTAACGTCTACTGAAGAAACCGGATTGGACTGAAGAAAGAAATACGTTATCATCTCGTCTCAAGATTTACTTTTAAAACAGTAAAACGGAGAAACATAACCAATATTTGACTGCGATGACCTCTATTTTTTCCGTTTTCTGTAGATGTAGAATTAATCCTGCGGCAAAAATAAGGCAGTGGCAATTAAAAACCATTTTTAAATAAAATAAAAACGCCGGGTTTAGTTGAACCCGGCGTTTTTATTATACATACAAAGATTTGTAATTTATTTAGCGCCTGCGGCTTTTTTTGGAGCAGGGGCTGTGCTTTTTTGTTGCGGTTTATTTATTGCTTTCTGAAGTACCTCTTTGTTAGCCTGCGCATCTGCATTGCCCGGATCTACCTCTAATATTTTGTCGAGGTAAGTAACTGCAGCAGGATAATCTTTTAGATTATTGGCATAATAACCTGCCATAAATCCATAAGCAACTAACAAAGACTGCTTATACTTTTGCTTATCTGTTTCTGCCAGCTCAATAAGCTTCTTGGCATCTTCAACCGGTGCCACTGAAGGAATTCCGGAAGCTAAGGCAGCAGTATCTGCAGACCATTTTGAACGAAATGCCAGGTAATATCCCTGTACATCGTCAGGAAATTTTGTTTTATACAAAGTTGCTATACTATCTGCAGTTGCATATTTCTCACCATAGAAATTCTCAAAGCCTGCGTAGAACAATTCTGTTTTACCATAATCCGGTTTATAGGTAAGTATCTTAGTAAGCCACTCCGCAGATTTTGCCCTGTCGTTTAATTTTTTATACATGTCAGATGCAGCCTTGGCGTAGTTTATTTTATTAGCTACAACGGTATCCATGTTTATTACCTTATTAAAATACTCATCAGCCTGTGCTACCTTATCAGGAAACTTAGCAGAGATCTCTGCCATTTTTACGTAGTTATCCGGTAAAATAATATCAGGAGATGCTTTTGCAAGGAAGGTTTCCATATTCTGCAAGGCATTTACTGAGTCACCCAGTTTATCGTAAGCATAAGCTTTTGTACGATATAATTTAACATCAGCTTTATCGCCATCTTTCTGCAATTTTTCGTCTGCTTTAGCTATCGCGCCTTTAAAATCTCCCGATGCATATACCAGGCTTATTTCTTCAGCTTCTACGGAAGGGGTAAAATCTGTGTTTGCTTTGTATTTTGCAAAATAATCACGGGCTTTATTCACATCACGGCTATACCAGTAGCTATACATATCATAGTATGCAGGCGCGTAAGCAGGATCTATAGTTACCGCTTCTTCAAAGTTTTTAAGGAAAATATTTGCCTGGTCAGGACCTTGTGTTACATATATTTTTCCGATTTTGTATTTAGCTTCTGCCAATTTAGGATCAAGCCCAAAAGCACTTTGATAAGCTGTTACTGCTGCTCCGCCATCCATTAACTTACGTTGCGCATCACCCAGGTTAATATATACATCCGGGTCTTTAAATTTTTTAACCTGGGTAGCCAAAGTGAGCTTTTCAATAGCATATTTTGCATCGCCTTCGGCGGCGGCGGCATTTGCATGGCCTACGGCATTTAATATACCTATATCTTTACCTTTTGTAAGACTTATAGCAGTTTCAAAACGCTGGCGTGCTTCATTAGTTTTTTTCTCCATCAACTCCACCTGTCCTATACCTACAAGCAATAAAGGATCGCTACCCTTTGCCTGAAGGGCTTTTTGGAATACTGCTTTTGCACCGGCAGTGTCTTTCATTTCAATAAGTGTTTGACCTAACCAGTAAACAGCTTCAACATCATCTGGTTTAGCGGCTACGGCTTTCTCAAGCGCATCTTTGGCGCTCACATACTTTTCATAATAGTAGAATTTTTTCCCTTCGTCCACTGATTGCGCAAAAGCAACATTGCACAGTAAAGCAGAAGCTACTATTAATCTGACTGTGTGCTTGATCATCTTTGATTGCGATTTTGTGATTTAATTAAAAAATATGTTGGTTAAACTTATCTACTCTTCGCTTATCTCAGCATTTCTTATAGAAAAATCCATCTTTGATGGCACAAGATACGCTCTTTGGAAAATTAATTGCCCTTTTTCTCCTTCCAGGAAATTTGTAAATCCTCTCCCCAGCCCGCTGTAGTTTTCCTTAAGTATATAATACAAACCCCGTACCATAGGGTATCTTTTGGTAGCTATATTTGCCTGGTACGGCTTAATAAATTTACCAGGTTCGTTCCTTGCTTCTATAGATGCAACCCGCACTTTGGTTAAAAATGCCAGCTGATCTTTATCTTCCGGGTTACCTATCCAGCTTACACCAACAAAGCCAATGGCATGCTCATTTTTTGCCACATAATCAATTACGCCCACACTTGAATCAGCGCCTGCTATATCCTGAGACAATTTTTCACCCCTTAATACTGAGTCAACCATGAACCTGATTGTGCTGGTTGCTGTTTTGCCATCTAAAACCGGGGTTAACTTATAACCACTTATCCCTTTCATAAAAGATCTGATATCACCCATTGTAAATAAGGAATCAGCAGCCTTATTATTTACAATAACCGATATAGCATCAGACGCAATTCTGCTGAAAGACGGCTTAAAACCTATGGTATCTTTCAGAGAATTAACTTCATCTTCACTCAATCCCCTGGTTACAATTACCATGCGTATACTATCATTCAAAAGATCTTTAAGACATTCAGCCTCTGACTTATAATGTGGAATAATAACCGCTTTGGGGAACTGCGACATGAATACCTTGATCTGGGAGTCAATAACAGGTTTAAAAGATTCGTCTGCACTGATATGGATAGTGCCTGACGTAAGATCATCCGACCCTTCAATAACTTTATATTTTCTATCGCCATTACAGCTAATAGCAGCCGTTAATATTATGCCTGATAAGCAAATAATTAATGACTTATATATTTCCTGACGTATTTTCATTTGCCAATATTTTGCTTCTTGTATCCTCTGTATAGCCGGAATATGCCATAAGCAATGCCTACCAATCCAAAAATATTATCTATTAACGGGTCGCTTTTCATTAGCTCAATACCTAATTTTTTGCTGAAAAGAAAAAATAATCCCACACAAAGCCACAAAAAGCCCATTGTATAATCATACAATACCTGGAAGCCTGAAAACCGCTTTTTTTCCCGTTGATTCCAATTTTCTTGTACAGACATAATTTTAAGGGACGGGCAAGTTAGGAAATCCTTCCGTATTTGCCACACTGGTTGTATCAAAAAATAAAGAAATTAAATATGTTTGAAGTTTGTAGTTAATGATTCAGTACAACCACAAACTTTAAACTCAAATCGTTGCAGCTAATAACCTGTATGAGATGCTGTCTAAAACAGATTCCACAAATTGATATAGAAGTGAATGACTAATAGTTAATTGTAGTAAACGCTCCTGCATCTGCTTTAGGTATTTTTAATTTCTTATCCATGAAATCTTCAATGGAACGCTGAACACCTAATAAATCTTTAGAGCGTATATAGCTGCCAAGCACGTGGCTGCCGGCATTGGGCAGAGCCTGCTTTATTTTTTTGTCACGCGGAGTTCCTAACTCGTTAAACATAGTTAGCATTGCCTGCACACTGACGGTGCTGTCCTGATGCACATCATCCTTATAATAATACAACATCAGCAAAGGCTGCCTTACTTTGTTGAAGGTTTCTTTTGTCATGGTTGTTTCAAGATATTCTTCCAGCTCAGTAGCCGCTTTGAGAGAATAGCTGGCGTACCAGTATTGTTTGTACAGCGGGCGCTCATCTGTTGAAACAAGGTTATCTCCGCCATTGATCATTCTTGCAATCTGCAGTCCCCAGGCATCATTCAGCAACCACGACTGGCTGTGAAACAAAGCAATATTAGGGCTGAGCAGCACCAGTGCGGATACTTTATCAGGATAATTGGCCGCAAGCTGCAAAGCATTGGTGCCGCCTGTTGATGTTCCCATAAGAATAACATTCTCACCTATTTGCTTACCAATAGCAAGCGCCTCTTTTGCACTTTCCCAATATTCAGACGGCGTAAGATTTACCAAAGGTGCGCTGGTATCAATACCATGTTCTGCAAGGCGAGACAAATACAGGTTACACCCATACTCCCTGGCAATATTGGTGTGTATAGGCCGTCCCTCTTCCTGCGATGCGGAAAAGCCATGCAGGTATACAATGGCATATTTTGTTTTTTGTTTTAATGAATCATTATTCCATACTATGCGGGCTTCATTATTGGGCTTTAGCTTATGTTTTGATTCATTGTTCTTAACAAAAGCTTCAAGCAGGTTTGCATCTGCGGGAACTGAAGGAAATTGCATATTATAAACCGGTGTGGCTGGCCTGGGTCCGAATATTACCAGTGCCGTAATAATTACAACTATCGTCACAATAATTTTTGCCGAGGTTTTTTTGAGCATAGGGATTAAATATAAAAGCTAATCTACTAAGATTTATAATGAAGGTGTATAAAGTTTAACGCTAATCTAACAAAATCAACTAACTATTGTTAAATCTGCCTGGCACTACAATCATTTCTCAGTGGTATGGCATGATTGGCATCATTTTGTTAAACCATACCTGAAGTAAAGATTTTTAATACAAACATCAGGAGAAATTTTATGAAAAAACTAATATTAATCCGTAAGAACTGGCTTGCAGTATCTGCTGTTTTATTTTCCGCTGTATTCTTTTCTTCTTGTATGAAGAATAATGATAACAACCCCGAAACACCGGTAGCAGGCATCATAGCATTCAATCTTGCTCCGCAACAATCTGCAGTAGGTTTTCAGCTATCAGGTAATAATCTTACCAATGCCGCGCTATCTTATACAAATTATACAGGAGGCTATCTTGGTATTTATACCGGCGCAAGATCTGTTACCGCGTTTGATGCAAATACAAACTCCGTTATTGCTTCAACTGATTATACTTTTGAAAAAGACAAATATTATTCATTGTTTTTGGTAGGCGATACTGCCTGGCAGAATATTATAGTGAATGATAAGATTGACAGTCTCTCCGGCAACAATGGCAAAGCATATATCAGATATATTAACGCCATTGCAGATGCAAGCACCCCCGCGGTAAACATTTCAGAGGGAGGCAATAGCCTTATCAGTGATAATGCCGCATTTAAAAATGTGTCGGATTTTGTTGCGGCTACTCCGGGAGCTGTAACCATCAGCATTAATAACAACAGCAATATACAGGCTGAAAGAACTATTACACTTGAAGACAAAAAAGTATATACTGCCTTACTTTTAGGCGTGCCCGGTTCGACAGACAGCCTGAAAAGTGTGCAGATCAGGTATATTGAAAATGGTACTTTATCATCTGATACTACAGGAGGAGTTTCAAAAGTTAATCCTTCATCTGTAAAGATCAATTAATATTTTTCGTTTCTGATTCATGTACAAATGCCCGGGGAAATTAATTTTCCGGGTATTTTTTTGCGTATACTTTCTTTTATATCTTGTTGCCCTGAAATATAAAAAGAATAGTATGAGATTTCCGATTATTGCAGCTTGCCTGTTTATCGCAATTTGTTCTTCAGCCCAAACCTCAAAACCGGCTATTATACCCGAGCCCGTATCGCTGATTGAAAAACAGGGCGTATACAGCCTTAACGAAAACAGCACCATTTATATTAATGGAGATAATGCCGATATTACCAGGATAGCCGCATACCTGCAAAAGGCAATTAATACTTCAACCGGGTTTAATATTAATACTTCACCTGATAATAAGAATGGGATTATACTTACTTTAAACAGCCCCGCAAACAGTGAACTGGGCAATGAAGGATATGCGCTGAATGTTGCCCGTGATAATATAACCATATCCGCCAATGCACCGTCCGGCTTATTTTATGGTGTGCAAACGTTATTGCAATTGCTGCCTAAAGAAATTGAAAGCAAATCAGTTGTAAAAAATATCAACTGGACTATTCCTGCTGTTGAAATAAAAGATTACCCGCGGTTTGGCTGGAGGGGATTAATGTTTGATGTTTCCCGCCATTTTTTTACCAAGGCCGAGGTAAAGCAGTTTATAGATGAGATGGCGAGGTATAAATTCAACCTGCTGCATATGCATTTAACAGATGACCAGGGATGGAGAATTGAAATAAAAAGTTATCCCAAGCTTACATCTGTTGGCGCGTGGAATGTAAAGAAAACAGGAACCTTCAATTATTTTTCAGATCCGCTGCCCGATGAACCGCGCGATTATGGTGGCTTTTACACACAGGAGGATCTGAAAGAAATTGTTCAATACGCAAAAGACCAGTTTATTAATATATTGCCTGAAGTAGATGTACCGGGGCATAGTCTTGCAGCTATTGCTTCTTATCCTGAACTTTCATGCACACCAGGTGCCGATAGATACAAAGTAAACTCGGGTGAAAAATTTATGGTATGGCCGCCCAAAGGACATTTTTACGGATTGGTTGATAATACGCTTTGCCCGGCCAATGAAAAAGTATATGAATTTTTAGATAAGGTTTTTACTGAAGTTGCACAGGTTTTTCCATTTGAATATATACACATGGGCGGCGATGAAACCGCGAGAAATTTCTGGGAAAAAAGCCCGCAGATAAAAGCATTGATGCAAAGGGAAAAATTGAAAAATTTAGATGAGGTACAAAGCTATTTTGTAAAACGCGTTGAAAAAATTGTGAATTCAAAAGGTAAAAAACTCATTGGCTGGGATGAAATTTTACAAGGCGGGCTCGCACCTAATGCCGCGGTAATGAGCTGGCGTGGTATTGAAGGAGGCATTGCCGCAGCTAAACAAAAGCATGAGGTGGTGATGAGCCCTACCACTTTTGTATATCTTGATTATATGCAGGGCGACCCTTCTATTGAACCGCCTGTATATGCATCGCTGAGATTAAGCAAAGCATACCAGTTTGAGCCGGTGCCTGACGGCGTAGATGCGCAATATATAAAAGGCGGGCAGGCCAATTTATGGACGGAACAGGTATACAATATGCGTCACCTGCAGTATATGATCTGGCCAAGGGCATTTGCTGTTTCAGAAGCTGTTTGGTCGCCAAAAGAAAAAAGAAACTGGGATAATTTTGCAGGCCGCGTGGAAAAACATTTTGAACGGTTTGATATAACCGATAAGAAATATTCGCCCGCTATATACGATCCTGTTGTTACTGCAAAAAAAGATGATCAAAATCTTCCGGTAATAACAATGGCTACAGAAATAAAAGGGTTGGACATTTATTACAGCTTTGACAATTCTTTCCCCGATAAGTTTTATCCGAAATATACAGAACCGGTTACAATGCCTAAGGACGCGGTTACAATGAAAGTTATTACATACCGCAACGGCAAACCTGTCGGCAGAATGATGGCAATTTCCGCAGCGGATTTAAAGAAAAGGGCGGGTATTAAATAGTAGAGACAAGGCATGCCTTGTCTCTCTACTATTTTAATCACGCTTCTCCTCTACAATTGTTTTTTCAGGTATTTTTTGCAATGATTTTTCGGATTCTATTTCCACTTCTTTTACCCAAACGGCATATTTATTTGGGTAAATATGCGATCCTGTTTCCACAGCATATACCCTGGTAAAGATGGCGCCGAAATATAATATAAGTGCGGAATAATATACCCACAATAAAATTACAATTACGGACCCAGCCGCGCCATAAGCTGAGGTCATAGAACTATGGCCAAGATAATAACTGATCAAAAACTTACCACCCATAAAAAGCAATGCCGTTGTAAAAGCGCCTACTCTTACATTGCGCCACTGTAATTTGGCATCGGGCAATACTTTAAAAATAATACCGAATAAAAAAGAGGTGATGATAAATGTAAGCACTACGTTGGTAATATAAACCGCAACAACTTCTGTTTCCGGAAAAAGAATAGTAAGCCGGTGAATAAAAGCGTCCATCAACCCGTTTGCAATAAGAGAAACCAGCAGCAGAAAGCCAAGTGATATTATAATTGAAAAAGACAGCAGTCTGTTTACCAGCAGCTTTACCCAGCCTTTTCGGGGCTTTGCTTTTAGGCGCCATATTAAATTGATAGAATCCTGTATTTCTCCAAAAACACTGGTGGCACCAATAATAAGTGTTATTACACCAATAATGGTAGTGAGCCTATTGCCTGATGATAAAGTGGCGTTTTTAATAGTATCCTGTATCTGAACGGCTGCCTGTCTGCCTACAAGATCAGCTATCTCTCCATATACAGAGCCTTCAATAGCTGCACGTCCATAAAATATATCTCCCAGCCATATCACTATAATTACGAGGCCCGGCAAAGAAAACAATGTATAGTAAGACAATGCCGCGCTTAATTTAAATACACGCTCTTCAAAAAAAGCCGAAAAAGATTTTTTTATGATACGCCATGCTGTTTTTAATCTGTTCATCAACAACAATTATAAAAAAATTATGCCGGAATCAGTTGAAATTTGCATTATTTGAATTTTATAATCCTGGTTCTCATATTTAATAACGGGTTTTCTGAAGAGTTGATATTCACAATATTCACGCCTGGGCTTAACCTGTCATGAGCAATAGTAACTTCATTCTGAAAGTTACCGGTTTGCCTGTATAATGTCCTTCCGTTAAGGTCAACAATCTGAATTGTTACATTCATATTTGAGGTGTTAGCGAATTTTAACTTTAAAGGTTCACCGTGTATTACGGTTGGATAGATTTTAACAGTAGCGTTTATGACACTTCTGGTAATACTTAACACCGGGAAATAAGTTTTTTTGCCATTCATATCTGTTTGTGATAATCTATAATAATTAATGCCTTCGTATGGTTTATCATCAATAAAGCTATATGCGTTCCCGTTCAGGGAATTGCTACGGCCATCTATATGACTGATCTCAATAAAAGAAAAGCTATCCTTAGATTTTTCAAGCTTAAAAAAATCGTTATTAAATTCATCTGCAGTTAACCAGTTAAGCTGAATATTGCCGTTTTCAATCACTTTTCCATTAAATGAAACAAGTTTTATTGGAAGCACTTCAGATACGCGGTCATATTGCAGCATCCACTCATAAATGCTTAATTCTTTATCATCAATACTAAACCTGGCTTCAGGATCATACACTTTATTCCATGTGTCGCGATGCTCCCCATCAAGCAGTGTTAACCAGGCTTCAATAACCGGGTTATAACTATTTATAGCATTCACAAAATCAATAGAGTTTGTTACCTGCACTGTTTGATCTTCGGCGCTATGCAAAGCCCAAACAGGCAGTTTTGCTTCTGCAATGTAATTAGCACCTTCATGTTCAGCATTTGTATTTACACCTGCTACCGGAACAAGCGCTGCAATTTTTGACGCCGTTTCAATACTGAGACATGGATATGCCCAGGCTGGCTGACCTCCATTACTAAAGCCTGTCAGGTATATTCTTGTAGTATCTATCCTGTATTGAGCAATCATAAAATCAATTACATCTTTTATATCAGATCCGTTGCCCCTTGAAGTAAATTGTGGCGCCATAACTAAAAAAGAAAAAGGTTGGCCTGCGGAAAAAACAGTATCAGGGAATATATTGTTGTACAGAAAGTAGGGCGTATTAAACTGAAGTATCCTGTCCAGTTGTTCTGTGGAACCATTTCCTTCTCCCCCTGAACCTGTAATGTCTATGATAAGCGGATATTGTTTATTGCTATTCACTGCATCATCATAAGAAGCAGGTAAAAATTCATAGTATCCGCCGCAGTTTTTATTAATCATTACAGATTTAGGAGTAGAAATATATTGCGACATTACAGAAGTTGAACCAAAAGCAATTATTAAAATGCAGAGGACCAGGCGTAAAATTTTATCCATAATTTTAAGACAATATATTTTGAAATGTTAAAATCATAGTCCTACAACTCAAATTATTTTCCAATTTTATATAAAAACATAATCAGCACAACACCAATCAATTATCAGAAAACCACATAATGCAGACTATAGAAAAATTTTCCCATCTTTAAAGAATTTATTACGCTCTTTTGTTATTTTAATTTTAAAACTTAGTAATGGAAACTACCTTTTTGCAGGTATTTGGGTTACTTATGATAAGTATCCTGATCATCATTCTCCTTACTGTAAAATATAAAATGCACGCTTTTTTTGCTTTAAGTATAGCATGTGCTGTTATGGGTTTTG
Source organism: Agriterribacter sp. (assembly GCA_047601125.1). GTDB lineage: Bacteria > Bacteroidota > Bacteroidia > Chitinophagales > Chitinophagaceae > Agriterribacter. Next base: position 277,696 of record JASGJY010000002.1, read on the forward strand.
GAATAGGATTACCTGCAGATGCAGTAATCAATACAATGAAACAGGGTTTTGGACACATTATGCAATCTCTTGGTTTTATTATTGTTTTTGGAACAGTGCTCGGCGTTATTCTCGAACACACCGGTTGCACCAATGCAATGGCATCTTTCATTCTTAAAAGAACCGGCGAAAAAAAATCTGCATTGGCAATGAATATTACCGGCTTGCTGGTGGGGCTACCCATTTTTTGTGATTCGGGATATATTGTTTTAAGCGGTTTAAATAATCAACTGGCGCAACGTTCAAAATTACCAATGCCGTTTATGGCAACTGCTCTCGCCGCCGGACTGTATTCAGTTCACTGCCTTATACCGCCCCATCCGGGAGCAGCAGCCGCGGCCGGCGCTTTAAATGTAGATTTAGGCAGGCTTATTTTATGGGGCATTATTGTTGCAATCCCCGCAAGCGTTGCCGGGTATACCTGGGGGGCTAAATATGCCGGCAAAAAATTGTCTGCAGCAAATGCACCCATCGTTTCAAAAGATGGCGAATATTCCCCTATGCCATCCTCATTACAGGCTTTTTTACCCGTTCTCATGCCCATTATCTTAATTGCAGGTGGTGCATTTGCTACAATTGAAAAAAATCAGCTTCTAATCTGGCAAATATTAAGTGTGGCAGGCAACCCGGTAATAGCACTTTGCATTGGTATATTACTAACCATTCCGGTTTTGTATAAATTACCTAAAGGCAAAATCAGCAGGTTACTTCAGGATGGCGTGGAAAAGGCAGGAGGTATATTGGTAATTATAGGCGCAGGCGGCGCGTTTGGCGCTATATTGAACGCAACAAATATCGGTAATCATCTTGGAGATAATCTGCCGCTTGAAAAAATAGGGATTTTCTTTCCTTTCCTGCTTACATCATTATTAAAGACCGCACAGGGTTCTTCAACTGTAGCTGTTATTACCGCAGCTTCTATAGTGCAGCCTTTACTTGCTGCTTTGGGATTAGATACTGAGTCCGGAAGACTGCTTGCCATATTATCAATGGGCGCCGGCTCCATGATGATATCCCATGCCAATGACGCGTATTTTTGGGTGATCAGTAAGTTTTCAGGCGTTGAAATGAAAACAATGCTACGGGTATATTCTGTAGCTACGGTGTGGATGGGCGCAGTGGCCCTGATCATGGTTTACCTGCTTTCTCTTATTATAGACTAATTATTCAGCAGTATATAAAAACCCTTATTATCGCTGCAAAACCTGGTATAAATTGATTAATGAGCATACTCATGGCAATAACATCACATTAACACACGTTAAAGCGTCAAACTTTAAACTCTTAAAAATTCTAATGCCATGAAAAAAACTTTTATCGCTTTATTTGCTATCACTATGATAGGAGGAACGTTTGCAAGCTGTAAGAAAGATAAGAAAGTAGACTGTACATCTGCAGGCAAAAAGGTTACTGATGCAGGTATTGCATACTCTCAAAGCCAGACTTCTGCAAATTGTAAAAGCTATAAGGCTGCTTTGCAAGATTACTTGAACAGTGATTGCTTCACAGGATTATCTTCCGAACAAAAAGCTGCTTACCAGGAATCATTAAATGCCCTTACTTGCGCTGAATAATCTTTTTACAAATTATATAGCGCTTTTGTTATAGCAAAAGCGCTTTTCCTTTTTATAAAGATTATTCTCCAATAGTATAAATTACCGTTCCGCATCTCTTACATGTCGTAATTTCATCCCCATGCATGTAAGGTTAATTTATCCCGTAATATTTTTATTTTTCTTTGTATCCTGCAATCAAAATACTAAACAAACAGCCCCTGGCCCAACGGCCTCAATAGCTGTTAAATGGGAAGTTTTATCAAATTTCCAGGATACGGGGTACAAAGCCCGGTTTTATTTGCTGAATAAAGGAGAAAAAAAACTGACAGATAAAAACTGGAAGATATTTTTTTCCATCGCTCCCAGCCCGATTCTCCAAAATACTACACCCCAGCCCGCTAATGTGGAGCATATAAACGGCGACTGGTTTAAGCTTTACCCCAACCAGGGCTTCAGCTTAAAGCAGGGAGATTCTGTTGCTATAGATTACAGGGCTACAGGCTATGTAATTAAAAACACGGATCAGCCGCTGGGCATATACATTGTTTTTTATGATGATAATGGCAACGAAGAAGGTATTGCTAACATTGATGACTACACGCTGATTCCTTATACTGACAAAGAACAGTTATTAAGAGGAAAAGATGACAAAGAATTACCGGCTTCGGCAGAAAAAACATTCATTGATAATACAGGACTTGCTGTTTTGCCGGAAGACCGGCTGTTACCGATCATCCCTACACCATTATCATTTTCAAAGACAGATGGAGTATATGAGCTGAATATCGGGACCATTACTTTTTCAGATTCTTTAGGTGAAGAAGCGCGCCTGCTTGCAGCAAGGTTAAAAGAAATTACCGGTAAAGATTTTTCTACAAAAGCCGGGACTGCCGGGCAAAAAGGGATATATCTTTCGATTAATCCGGGTGTGCTAACGCAAAAAAAACAGGAGGCATATCGTTTAACCATTAACGACCAGGGCATTAATATAACCGGCTATGATGCTGCCGGCGTTTTTTATGGTGTACAAAGCCTGCTTTCTCTAATACCGACGAATGTATATCTCGGTAAAGAGCAGCGTATAAAATTACCTTATGTAACTATAGATGATGCACCACGTTTTGCATTCCGCAGCCTGCATGTAGATGTCAGCCGCAACTTTCAAAGCAAAGAAAATATTTTCCGTATACTTGATGTGCTTGCCCAATATAAAATCAACCGTATGCTATTGTATACTTCAGAAGATGAAGGGTGGCGTGTTGAAATTCCCGGGCTGCCCGAACTTACTGAAGTAGGTGCAAAACGTTTGCATGTAAGCGGAAAGGATGCGCCTGCATTACACCCCGCCTATGGCTCCGGGCCTTTTGCTGATTCAAAAGACAATTACGGAACAGGTTATTATACCCGTAAAGATTTTATAGAGATTTTAAAATATGCACAGCAAAGGCATATCAACATTATACCCGAGCTTAATTTTCCCGGCCATGCAAGAGCTGCAATAAAATCAATGGAAGCACGGTATGAAAGATTAATGAAGGAGGGGAAAAAAGAAGAAGCGGAAGAGTACCGCTTAACTGACCCTGGTGATAAATCGGAGTATATTTCAGCGCAGATGTATAAAGATAATGTGGTTGATGTAACCCGCGAGTCTGCATACAGGTTCTATGAAAAAGTAGTTGAAGAGTTTGGTAAAATGTATAAAGAAGCAGGGCTGATAATGCGTGAATTTCATGCCGGCGGCGATGAAGTTGCAGATGGCGCATGGACAAAATCGCCACATGCGCTTGAACTTATGCAGCAACATCCTGAAATAAAAAATGCTAAAAATATACAGGCATATTTTTTTAGGGAATTACTGAAAAGATTAGAGAAAAAAGGGTTGGAAATACACGGATGGGAGGAAGCATTCCTTATAAAAGACTCAACCGGTAAACTTGCTCCTAATACGGAATTTGCCGGCAAACCCGTTGTTCCTTATATCTGGAATAATATGTTTGATTATCCAGACCTGGGATACCGTTTAGCCAACCAGGGTTATAATGTTGTATTATGCAATGTTTCTAATTTTTATTTTGACCTTGCTTACAACAACGATCCGGCAGAACCTGGTTTATACTGGGCCGGATTTATTGATACTAAAAACGCATGGGCCTTTGCACCATTCAATATGTTTAATACAACTTTTAAAAGTTCCATGGGTGATGTGCTGGAATGGGACAAGCCTAATACGCCCTGGCAAAAGTTGAAACCTGAAGCGCAGAAAAACATTAAGGGGCTGGAAGCGCAGTTGTGGAGTGAAACTATTAAAGGCAGAAATATGATTGAATATTATATGCTGCCTAAATTGATCGGCTTTTCAGAAAGTGCATGGTCGCCAGAAAGAAAATGGGAGAAAGAGCCAAACCGTAAAAAAAGAATGGAGCAGATAGATGAAGGATGGAATCAGTTTGCAAATACTATTGCCCAAAAGGAGTTCCCGAAATTAGCGCATACCAATGGCGGTTATAATTACCGGGTGCCGCCTGCAGGAGTTGTTATTGAACATGGAGAAATAAAAGCGAATATAGCATTGCCGGGTATAAGTATACATTACACAACTGATGGTACGGAACCAACCATGCAATCTCCTGTATACACAGGGCCTGTACCTGCAACAGCAACCTTTAAGCTTAAAACTTTTGATGCATCCGGAAAATCAGGCAGAACGGTGGTTGTAGAAAAACCGGCAACACAGCGGCTGAATTAAAAAGCCTGACAGGTGAATACACAATGATGAATTGTAGTAAGTAATGCACCCATCCTGTAACCTGCAACCTTCCTAATTCAGCACAGGCTCACCCGCCACCGGCGTTGCACTGTAATCTGTTATTACATTATACAACGTATCACGCTCAACCGGCTTGCGCCTTGCCTGTTTAATAAGAGATACCAGCTCTGCAGTATTCATAGCAGGATTGGTTTCCTCGCTGCCGGCCATGGAATATATTTTAGTAGTATCATCAATAGTACCATCAATATCATTTACACCAAATGATAAAGTGAGTTGCGCATTTTGCCTGCCAAGCATAGGCCAATATGCTTTAAGGTGAAGAAAGTTATCCATGAACAAACGGGCAATAGCATACATCCGCATATCTTCTACCACGGACGATTCAGGCGTATCGCTCATTTCATTATCCTTATTGCGAAACTTTAAAGGGATAAATGTATTGAAACCTCCTGTTTTATCCTGCAGGTCACGTAAACGTTTCATATGATCAATCCGGTGCCAGTAGTTTTCTATATGCCCGTAGAGCATTGTAGCATTACTATGCATGCCTGATTTATGCGCAGCTTCGTGTATGCGCAGCCATCCTTCGGCATCTACCTTATCATCACAAATCTGTTGTCTTATTTCAGGGTGAAAAATTTCAGCGCCGCCACCCGGTAAAGAATCAAGCCCTGCTTCTTTCATCTGCTTCATTCCTTCTTCGGCAGAAACTTTAGCTTTTCGAAACATATAATCCAGCTCAACAGGCGTATAGCCTTTTATATGCAATTCAGGACGGTGCGCTTTTATCTGGCGCATTAGATCCATAAAAAACTGCATATTCATTTTAGGATGAACACCTCCCACAATATGAACTTCTGTAACAGGTTTGCCATCGTAACTTTTTACAATATGCATCATTTGCTCTGTGCTAAGCTCCCACCCGTCTTCCCGCTTTGCATAAAGCCGGGAGTAAGAACAGAACTTACAACTGAAAACACAAACATTGGTGGGTTCTATATGGAAATTCCTGTTGAAATAAGTTATGTCTCCATGAAGTCTTTCTCTTACAAGATTAGCCAATGCCCCAACAAAAGCAAGACTTCCTTTTTCAAAAAGAAGGATACCATCTTCTTCAGAAAGTCTCTCTTTATTTAAAACTTTTTCACCAATTACTTTTAAGCCGGGTAGAAGCGCAGGATTTTGCAGAAGTTTTTCTGCCGGTAAAACACTATTCATAAAATCATCTTTTCTTGCCTTTGGATTTGTAAAGATAAGAAGGATGAGAATAAATGTTATTAATTGGTTTTACCGGAGATATTTACCTTGAATTAGATTTACTCAATCTATTGTTTACCCAAAAACTGTTCAAACTCCGTTTGTGTGATGGCGAAAACTGTTCCATGTCTCGTTCCGTCAGGAAAACTGATCTTATCAGAAATATCTTCCCAGCTTTTTAGATCTGCTGATGTTACTGCTCCGTATTTATGATCCATGTATTTATCAAAATATACAACCCATTTCTTTTTTATTTTAATAGCCGTTGGCCCTTCAGCCCAATAATTACCGGTAATTGGTGCCGAAGTTTTTCCATATTTGCCGGTAACATTCTTACTGAATGCTATTTTCAAATTCTTTTCAGGTTCTGGTCTTTTGGTTTCATCTTTTAAAAACATCACGTATCCATTCCCGTTATATTGAATAGTAGCGTCTATTACATTAAATCCGGGGTCAAGCAACAAAGCTGTTTTGCTGAATGCTTTAAAATCTTTGGTAGTTATATAATACATCCTGTGGTTATAGTTTGCATCACCGGATGAATCTGTTGCAGGAAAGCGGCCGGGTATGGAAGTGGCCCAGTATATGATATATTGTTTTTCTTGAGCATCATAAGTTATTTCCGGCGCCCAGCAATTTAAAGCGCCCTGTTCATACTGCATAACGGGAATGTATACCTGCTTACTCCATGTCTTTAAATCAGGAGAAGATGCGTAACCTATACCCTTATCATGCCAGCTCACCGTCCACACCATATGAAATAATCTATCCGCACCGCGGATGATGCATGGGTCACACATAAGCTTATCTTTACTTAGCTCCGGCACTAAAAAAGACTGATCATTATTCAGCGCTCTGAAACTGTAGCCATCCTTACTATATGCAAGATGTAAGCCGTCTTCCCCGTTTCCCTTAAAATAAGAGAACATATACACCGGATCGCTTTGAGAAAACGCATGAAAAGAAAATATCAATGATAAAGTAAATGCAAGCTGTATTCTTCTATACATATATTGATCTTTGCTTCAAAGGTATTATTTGTACAACGCAATAGCTTCTTTCAATATCAGTTTGATTTTCTTTACAGGAATATCTTTTGAAGGATCGATCAGCAAGATTTTCATTCTTGCTCTTTTTTCCTGTAACAGATCCGGGTGATTGATCTTATACCCTTCCGCTATACCAATATATGGTTGCCTGAATTTTTTATGAATCCATAAATAGCAAAACATTTTACCATTGAGATAATAGAACGGCAATCCATACTTCCATTCCTCGGTAATACGCCTATCCAGTTTCGGAATAAACTCCCGCAAAAACAAAAGGCAGCCCTTTACCGGTTCTTCCTTTTCAAGAAAAAAAATATCTATCAGGCGGAGTGTATGCATTATCCAATTATTTTACGGCTACTAATATCGGGATTTCGGCGTTTAGTTTATCCCGGGACTTTTCACCATATATCTCGATATCAGTAGTATACAATCGCTCTATATCTGCATTCCATATTTTAAGCCATTCTTTAAAAACTATACCATCATCTAAAGCGCCTTTGGCAGTAAAAACATGGTATTTATCTCCGGTAAAAATTTTGGTTGTTATACCCTGTTCTATTACTTCTGCGCTAACCCTGCAGCCAAGCAATGTAGTATACGGCTTGGTATAATCCTTTTCATAATCCGTGTATATGCAATACAACGTATTATCAATTTTACCAGGTATTTTGTTCAGCATATCTTCTGCAAAAAAGCGCTGCCATAGCGCGGGAATATCCCTGGCTGATTGCCCGTTTTCATTTGTTGTTCTTATTGAAAGTCCGGCAATAATTACGTTTTCATTTTGTTTTATCATTGTTATTCCTGTTTATTAAAACAAAATTAAAAATGCTTTGTGTCAACAGTATGTCAGGGGTTGGCAGAAGAATTTTTACGGCAGGCTTCAAAATGCCTTTCAAGATCAAAGTTGTGGGGTTGAAATTTTTCACTGCTTACATGCAGTTGCTGAATCTGGTCGAGCCTGAATGACCTTAAGGCTTTTCTCATCCTGCACCATGCAATCAGTATCCAGTTTTCATTGGTGCTATACAAGGCTAATGATTCAATATCGCGTTTGGTGATTTGCCCGGTTTCAACCGATGTATAAGCAATTTTCAATACGGTATTATTGGTGATAGAAAGTTGTATAGCAGATAAAAAATTGCTCGTGGTATCACCGGAAATATTATGCCGGATCTGTATTCTGCCTGCTAAAAGTTCAGCCTTGTCTTTTGTACTGTATCGCAACAATGCTTTAATTTTTGTTATTGCTTCAATAAAGTGCTGCACAAATGATGCGTCTTTATTCTTCAATACCAATTGTTCCGCCGTAATTAAAGCATTTACTTCCGCTTCCGTCAGCATCGGCGGAGGTAAAATATAGCCATCCAATAAGGTATAGCCTTTGCCATCCTCGGTGAGCACAGGCACCCCGGCAGATTCCAGCGCTCTTATATCCCTGTATACAGTACGGACGCTGATGTTGAATTTCTTTGCAATAGCTGTTGCTGTAACAAGCCGCTTCGATTGAAGGAGGGTTAATATAGCCGTGAGTCTCGATAAACGTGAAACCTCCGTATCAGCCATATTGTTCATTTTAATGCAGCGAAGAACCTATTAATCGTATAAACTCGCTTCGGGTTTCATTCTTTTCAAACTCACCAAAAAAAGCAGATGTTGTAGTAACAGAGTTTTGCTTTTGCACCCCACGCATCATCATGCATAAATGTGAAGCCTCAATTACAACAGCTACTCCCAAAGGCTGCAAAGCATCTTTTATAGCATCAAGTATTTGCGTGGTCAGCCTTTCCTGTACCTGCAAACGGCGTGCATATACATCTACCACTCTTGCTATTTTACTAAGCCCGGTTATCCACCCGTTAGGAATATATGCTACATGCGCCTTTCCAAAAAAAGGCAACATGTGATGCTCACACATGCTATATACTTCAATATCTTTTACGATGATCATTTCGCTGATCGGCTCATGAAATTTGGCAGAGTTAAGAATATCGCGTGAGCTTTGCTGGTATCCCTGCGTCATAAACTGCATTGCTTTGGCTATGCGTTCAGGAGTTTTCAGTAAGCCTTCTCTCTTGGTATCCTCACCTAACAATCCCAAAGCCTTTTCATAAGTTTCAATTAATAAAGCAGTAGTTTCCTCATCGTATTGCTCAATCTTTTTATATGCCATGTGCAGATTAAATTTTATTACAAATAATTACGCAGGATATTCAACAAAATTTCTTGGTGTTTCATATAATCTTACCTGTATTTCGTTTGCAGCATCAATACGAGGGCGAAGCAGGTTGTAAATTACAACCGCTATATTTTCCGCGGTAGGATTAAGGATTTTAAATTCCGCAGTATCAAGGTTCAGGTTTTTATGATCAAACCGTTCAATCACTTCTTCCTTAATAATATCCGACAATACTTTTAAATCCATCACAAAGCCTGTTTCTGCAGCAGGCTCACCAATTACCTTCACCTCCAGCTCGTAATTGTGCCCGTGATAATGCGGATTACTGCATTTACCAAATACTTTAAAATTGGTGGCATCATCCCATACCGGGTTACTTAACCTGTGCGCCGCGTTAAAACGCTCCCGCCTGTATACGGCTACTTTTTTGTTCATTTTAAAAGAATCAAACTGCAAAAATAAGGACAAATAGGTAATTGTATCATCAATTCAGTGTTGCCACAGGCAACAACAAAAGGATGCGAGGTGTTTGCGTCTCGCACAGCAACAAGGGTTTTCGATGCAGATGCCGGGCGGCAAACCTCATAGGTTTCTCCGGTCCCTTATTTAAAAAAAGACAAATTCCATTGATCCAGCCAGGGAATTTCCGGCTTATCATTCTTCATCATTAATGGCAGCCACACATATCTTGAATCTTCCAGATCAAGCTTGTTCCAACGATCTGCAAGAAAAACAAACGCATTCTTTTTGCCTTGTATAGGTTGTATATAAGTGCTTTGGGCTGAAAATGTAGAGTCCGCGTTTTCCCCGCTGCAGGGATTATCGTACTGCGTCCAGTCGCCCAATGGACTGTCCGCAACCGCATACGAAGCAGGATTAGGCGACCAGCCTGTACAACCGGAACTGATCAAATAATATTTCTTATTGTATTTAAATACCGCAGGCGCTTCGCGTGATTGTTTGATAAGGATACGCTTTTCAGTAGTTGTATGTGATGTATAATCATCACTTAACAACACAACATGCATCGTAGCATTTTCTTCTGACGAAAAAAAGTGATATGCTTTACCATCATCATCCTGGAAAACCGTCATATCTCTTGCCATAGCGCCATTAGGTCTTTCACTTTTTACGAACGCAAAAGGACCTCTTGGGCTATCACTTACGGCTACGCCTGAACGCGCATAACTGTAATCTTCTTTATCAAGATGCATCCACATCACGAACTTTTTTGTTTTCTTATTGTAGATCACTTTAGGACGCTCAATTACTTTACTGGTATGCAGATCGTGGGCGCTGTCTGTAGTATCTGGCTTCAACGCGATACCTTCAAATTTCCAGTTCAACAGATCTTTTGATGAATAACAGCTTACACCACCTGCAGGTACACGGTAATCTTCCCAACTGGTAACATAATCCACTCTGTATGTTGTACCCTTCTTATATTCTCCGTACCAATAATAAGTATTGTTGTAATACAGCAGTCCGCCGCCATGCGCATTAATAGGATTTCCTTCTGTATCATTCCATACTTCACCAGGTTGAAATGTGGTTTGCTTTTGGGCAGATGAAAATGCGGCAGTTAGCACAAACAGTAATAGCAAGCAATATTTCATAATATTTTCTTTTAACTTCTTTTAATAGTCAAGTTCATATACGTCAGCTTTTAATACCAATATATCTTTCTCGGTGGTACTGCAGGTAATATGCAGCGGTTTGTTGCTGTCGATGTCCTTAGGATTGATTTCGCCCGCCCCCCATGATAAACCGCTCCATATCATTTTATCATATTCAATATGTATGGGAATATTCTTCTTTCCCTGCTTCACTTCAATTTTAAAAAATGCATCCATCTTTTTCCCATCAGGTGGTGCGCCACCCCAGGAGCGATGAGGAAATCCATCTGCACTAAATTGCTGAAACAATATCCGGATATGTTTCCCCTTTGTAACCAGTACATCAGCTTCAATGCTATTCTGTTTTATTGAGGCAAAGACTGCTTTTATTTTATCAATCGCCGTGGGAATATGTGCCGTTTCATCAATGCCAAGGTTGTATTTGTCTAACGCATACTCACCCAACCCTACAACTACCAACTGTTCCGGACCAATCGTAAGTTCATTACTATGTTCTATATAAGGCTTAAAACCTCCATCTGCATACATAACTGCACTACTACCAGACGCTTTAACCGGCAACGATATTTTTGCAATAGTTTGAGAAGGATTTACTACCGTTACAACCGTTCCATTCATAGCTTCTGCCTTAAAACCGTAAGGCATAACCGAACCAGGTATGGCACCGAACGTGCTGAATAAACCATACCGCTGCAAATCATAAAATATACGCTGGGCTTTAGCAAACCATTTGGCGTCAACATCATTAATCAATTCCATATTGCCGTGATATACATTTACCCACCCACCACGTGCAAGCTCGAGTATCAGCATTCCTTTCCAGGCATTGTCTGCACGATAATAACAGGTGCCTGTTTTTCCCGTCATGAATGCGCAGCTATCTATCCTGCGTAAAGGCAGTCCGTTGAACTCAAACTGACGCACCATATGATCTGAATAAATATCCTGCGACCGCCATACATTCATTGCCGGCACATCTGAAAAGCGCGGATCACCACTATACATCGTATCAAACACTTCCATCCATCTTGCATCTACCGTTTTTCTAAAGGGCAGATACGTATTCTCCATATCACCTCCAAAACCGTTGTATCCAGTTATGAGTATATCATTATTTTTTTCACGGAATTGTTTCAGCATATCCATCAGCGCCAGCTTATTCATTTCTTTTATTTCATCTGGCAGATGTACTTTCTTTACTGCAGTAGTAGCCGCCTCAAAATAAGCAAAGTCAAATTTGAATAGCCGCACGCCTTTATCATACCATAGCTGCAGGGAATCGCTCAAATGTTTCAGGTAACCGCCGGTAAACAAACAAACCGTGCCGGGATCTGTTGCCAGCGAGTCTTTCCATTCAGCCACAGGTTCTAAAAAAGTTTTATTCCCTGATCCAATATAATTGGTGGAAAACCACATGCCTGGTTTAATGTTGTTTTGTTTACAGGTTTCGAACCATTTATCTGGACCATTTGGCCAATGTTTTTTATGCCACTCACGGTAACCTCCTTTTTTATCAAACCAAAAAGCATCCATCACATAATAATCTACCCGAACACCATTCTTCTTTAATCGGATTAATTCATCCAGTTCTCGCATAGCCAAAGCTTCCGTCAACGGTGTATTATCCGAAAGCTCATCGTACGATGACCAATTATTATAAATGCTCACAGGTTCTGTTGGTCCATTGGTAATAAACCCATTGTCTGCAATGAGTTTGCAGGGATGGGCATTTGCCCATGTTAGCATAGTATTTCCCGCTATTGCTGAGCCAACCACATTTTTTATAAACCTCCTTCTTTCCATAATATATTAGAAACAGGCACCAATGCCATTAGCCGGTACGTTATTTTTATTGAAAGATTTTCCTCCGTTTTGAATACCAAACAACTCCTGAAGATTCAACCCCTTACTTCTTAATACAGAATTCGCAGGCAAATTGTATTTATCAAACGATGGTAACTGGTCCACAGAAGTAATAGTAGTACCTCCCGGATTTACAAACATGGGATTAATATTAACACCAACAACATTGCCATTGTATTGCTCTTTATTTTTTGTTGATGCCCAGGTGGAAAAGCTCGTAATACCATTGGCGTTAAAACCGTCTTTTAAACTATACCAGTTATTACCCAGATATGTGCTGTTGGCTTCTTTACCTAGTATCAGTGAATCTTTACCCACGAATATATTATTGTAAAAACGGAAGCCGGCATTCAAACTTTGTGCTTCGTAACTGATGGCTGCGCCTTTACTGTTGTAAATGGTATTATTATAAAAGTAACAATCTTTCAACTGAGTAGAATCGTCAGAGCTGTTCCACACAAATACGCCTGCATGCGCAGGTGACACACTGCCATCATTCTCGCTTATACAATACCGTATGGTATTGTTATACCAGTTGCTTGCACCTGCATATTGAAACAACCCAAAAGCGCTTCCTTCATTTTCGTAAGAGAGGCAATATTGAATAACAGAATTGGTAACACCACCATCCAGGTCAAACCCGCCTCCGTCGGCCGCTCCCGGAGATGTTCTGTTTTTATACGATATACAATGCTGAATAATCAAACTGTCTGCTTCATAACACCATATTCCTACAGGTCCGTTTCCTTTGCGCGGCATATCCCATCCATTATTGGTGGCTGTTGAATATTCTATAACCACATTTCTGCAATAGCCTGCCAATATTCCGTTACCACTGTGGTTAGTAAAATTGGTAGGATCGCCAGGGTTGTCATTCGCTTTACATCGACTGATCAGTATATTGGTACAATCTTCTTTTTGCGTTGCCCCTGTAGCATTAATACCGGCATAACCATTGTCATGAGCAAATACATTTTTAATAGTAATATCATGCCCAACATATATCTGCACTCCTGCTTTCTGAAAACCTTCTACTTCGATGCTATCAATTACAATATTGGTGCAATAAGTAAACATCACACCATTTTGGGTATTGCCCGATTTTCTGCCCGCACCTTTAAAATTAAGATTGCTTAGTCTTATATATTTACTTTGTTGAGCCAATAGTCCTTCAGCATTACCAGCATCAATAGTAGCGCTGCCATTGCCGTAGGATGTAATAATAATATTGTTATCTTTTAACCCAGCATCATTTGAATCAAGCAAAATACTGCCGCTGAATATTTCTCCTCCTTTAAAAAGCAATGAATCACCAGGTTTTAGTTGAACATTTTGTAACCGTTTTATAGATTTCCATGGTTTATTGATCGTTCCATCTTCTGTGTCGTTACCAGCAGTACTGAAATAATATCCACGTCCCTTACCTATTGCGGGCTCATTCACTTTTTGACTGCACGATGTAAAGCATACTACAAACAGGCAGATACAATATAACTTCATGATCTTTTTTTTATTTTACTTAGATAGGGCTCTATAGCTTTGAACCATCTTTCTGCCATAATCTTTTCTCCTTCTTCATTGGGATGTATATCATCATACATTTGAACAGATGGCTGTACGCCAGTATACTGATCAACCACAATAACCGGTGACGTAACTGAAGTATGTTCCTTTGCAAAAACAGCAATAGCCGCATTCAACGTATGAATAGCGCTATCGTAAGTTATGCTATCTCCGCATAATTTTTTTTCGGCCCACTGATCGCCTAATGGTGGAATTTGCGCTACCGCAATTTTGATGTGACTGTTTTTATTTCTAAACAAGGATACCAGTTTCTCGAGATCACTAATCATATCGCTTGTCTTTCTGCATTGAAATACATCATTTGTACCTAATTCGATCAATACAATATCAGGTGTGTATTCGTTGAGCCATTCATATATATTTCCCCTTGCACTATCCCACGATGGTGGTTGAAACATTTCTGCAAAAGTCCAGCCGGAGTGTCCATCATGATCCATATCAAAATCAGGATCGGGTACATCTCCGCCCATATGATGTTTACTCCACGAACCAATTAAATCGAAATTATAATTTTCATTGTGCAATAACTGCCACAAGCTTCTCCTGTAGCTATTATACTTATTCGTTCCATTCGTAATGGAATTACCAATACACAAAATATTGGTGGTTTGCTTATCATATACCGTAAGCATAAAAACCTGATGCCCGGTATCCGTTTTGTTGATGGCTAATAATTTTATGAGATACTGACCAGGCTGTAACGCTTTGCCTGATAGTGTTCGATCTGTAGTATTGAAGGTAAGCCAGCCCGGTAAATCAATAGCTTGATATCTTAATGAATTATTAGTAGAATCTGTAGCATAACATTGATAGTGGTACCTATCGCCTACGGCTACCCTGCCAATCTCTTTTGAAAGAAATACAGGTTTATGACGTCCGCCTTCCTGCGCCATCATTGGAAATATGCACACGGCTAAAAATGATATGACCAGCAGACAATGTTTCATTCAAAAAAATACAGGCAGCTACACGAAGTAACCACCTGCTCTCATTAGTGTATCAATAACCAGGATTTTGTTTGAGTAAAGGAACGCCGTCTTTATTGCTTAAATCAATCTCTATCTGCGGCAACGGAAAATATTCATTTTTACCTTTTGCAAAAGACACATTTTGTAAATGAGTGATTCTTGTCTTTTCTACATTCAGATAGTCATTGATATATTCTGCTGCTATACCCCAGCGCACCAGGTCGAAAAAACGGTGACCTTCCATAGCCAGTTCCAGCCTGCGCTCAAAACGAACAGCAGTTCTTGCCGCTTCCTGGTCAGTCCATGCATTATCATATGTACCTACCAGGTAATTGGCCGAAGGCGACCCCGTACTATAATCAATATCTACAGTACAACCTTCTTTGGCTCTTGTGCGTACACGATTTACGTATTCTCTTGCCTTATCAAGGCTTCCTACCTCAACCTCCGCTTCAGCTGCCCATAACAACACATCAGCAAAACGAATCAGGTTATAATTTACAGCGCTGCTCAGCAGGTAGCCGTTGGTGTAATATTCACTATAAGTACCTTGCTGATCAAAACGGTAAATTCCTTTTATTGGCGTGTACGGTCCACCGTAACTTTGATTATTAATCCAGTCTTTGCCCGGATTAGGAACACCATAATTGTAATCCAGGTATGGAACGCCTCTTCTGCCTACCGTCCAATCTAACCGGGGATCAACATATCCCTGGTAAGGAACAAACCAATCCCATGACTCAAGCCCCATATCATTATCCATATTTACATCATTAAATGTTGTTGGCATAGGCAAGCCATCATCATCTGTTTTAAAAGCATTTACAAGATTAAAAGATGGCTGTTTCCATGATGAACCCCAACTTGAGACCTGCCATAAGTTGGGTGTAGCAGGCGCTTCACCAAGATTGCTATTGTATCCATAAGACTCTTTATCAGCTGAAAATTGTATCTGGAAAACAGCTTCCTTACTATTTTCCGATGCTCCATTAAAGTTATCTTCAAAACAAGCGTTCAGATCATACTTAATACCTTGTGCGTTTTTGCCATTTGCTATAATATCATCCAATACTGTTTTAGCATCAGCAAATTTCTTTTCAAACATATATGTCTTGGCAAGATAACTTGCCGCGGCCCATTTGTTAGCTTGTCCCTTAAACTGTTTTGTTTCAGATAAATTACCAAAGGCGAATTTGAAATCATCTTCAATCTTTGTCCAGATGTCTTCATCATTCGAAAGCTTGAAATCAATTACGTTTTCATCTACGTAAGGAACTTTATTCCACATGATCTTTGCCTGGAAATGATAATGACCTCTTAAAAATCTTGCTTCTCCTCTTGCTTCATTTTTTTCCTGGTCTGTCATATCCTGTGCCTTATCAACAGCACGAAGCACCGCGTTACTTCTGGCTATACCGTCGTAAATTGCTTTGAATTTATTCAGCACATATGTAAAGGATGATTGTGCCTGGAATATTTCAATACTTGTGCCTTCTGGTTCGTCACTTGCTCCATATCCACCACGGTAAGCATCGCCGGAAGTAATATCGCTCCATTGCCAGTTGGTGCCGGATGTAGTCCACCAGCGGCTGCTGAGCGACATGCCGGTAAGATCGTGATAGGTGCCTACCAACAAAGATTGTACGCCTGATTTATTAGCAAGTACATCTTCTGTTAAAGCTGAGCTTTGTAAAGGGATTTCAAGAAAATTTTTTTTACATGCGCTCATGAAAATCATCGCAAACAGCGCTATTATAAAAAATATATTTTTCATCATTAATCAGTTTTGATTCACTTAATAATTATAAGCCAAGGTTAACACCAAATAATAATTTCATTGATATGGGGAAGTTTCCTCCAAAATCAATACCGGCGCTTCCCGGCGCTCCTGTATTTACTTCAGGATCTAACCCGCTGTATTTGGTAATGGTAGCTATATTCCATGCCTGCAGGTATACACGCAGCTTGCTTATTCCCTTCATTTGAGGTAGCGTGTAACCCAATTGCATGCTCTTCAAACGCAGGTAAGAACCGTCTTCCACAAAAAAGGTAGAGGGTCTGTCATCCTTAAATGCTTTGCCATCATAAATAGGCAGCCTGGCATCTGTGTTAGTTGGCGTCCAAGTATCTAATGATTTAACCGTAAACTGACCAGGCCATTCTGAATATGCTCTCCAATAGTTCATTATTTTATTGCCATATACGCCCTGGAAGAAAATATTAAAATCAAAATTTTTGTAGTTAACATTCAAACTAAGTCCATACGAAAACTTAGGGTGTGGGCTACCTATATATATTCTGTCATGATCATCATCTATTACACCATCTGGTTTACCATCTGGACCGCTGATATCCTTAAACTTAAAATGTCCTGCACTATCACCTGATTGAATTATGCCATCATATACAAAACCATAAAAACTACTTACCGGTCTGCCAACAGTAGAACGTGTAAGTGGTATTGCACGTGCGTATAAACCGCCTGGTATAAATGTTTCCGGACGGCCATCAATATAGGTTACGTTATTGCGGTAAGTAGAAATATTAGCGTTAATATCATAAGAAAAGTCTCCTCTCTTTATACTGTGATATCCCAACTCCAGCTCAATGCCCTTATTGGTAAAGTTCATTATATTCTGAACGGGAGCTCCAGCATCGCCCTGCAAAGCAGTAACGGGAGGGCTGTACAACAATTTATCTGTTTTGCGATTGAACCAGTTAAAAGAAACATTCACACGGTTTGCAAGCAATACCGCGTCAAAACCAAGATTGGTTGTTTTGTTTATTTCCCATTGCAGTAAAGGATTACCCAATTGCGTTAACGCGAAACCAAAATTAGCAGTGTTGTTATTTCCTGAAAGATCATAATAAGTATAACTTGGATCAGTATAATATTGGTTAACCGTTAAACCCGTACCAATGGCATCGTTACCGCTGGTACCAACAGAGGCTCTCAATTTGAGATCATTTAACCAGTTAATTTTCTCCATGAATTTTTCACCGCTTACTCTCCAACCCACACTCGCTGATGGGAACACACCATATCTTTTTAATTCTGTAAAACGGGATGATCCATCTCTTCTTACGGTAACAGTCAACAAATACCTATCGAGCAATGAGTAGTTGACATTACCAATCTGTGATAAATAAGTAGACCTGTCTCTGCTGCCATCTAATTGCCAGCGTATACCTGTGCGGTTACTCACCACCTGAAAGCCGGGTAGGTTATAAAACATACTATCACTGCTGGCTCCCAAACCACGGTAGTTATATTCAGAAGCTTCATACGCGACAAATGCACTCAACTTATGAATATCGTTTATAGTGATGGAATAAGAAAGCTTATTGGTGGCACGCCATTCGAGAGAATAGCCAGCGAACTCACTGAATTTAAATGAAGTAACAGGAAAGGCTACCTGCGGTAGAGTGTCCTGTGAAAACCTGTTTTGGAATGGCAGATAATCAATGGCTATTTTACTTTGAAACACCAGATTTTTGATGGGCTCAACTTCTACAAATGCTGAACCTAACATACGTGCAGTATACCCTTTTGATTTTTTACTGCCTTCCAATCCTATAATTGGATTGTCTCCAAGGTTTAACCCGCTTCCACCATTTGTTCCTGCATAATTACCAGCTATATCGTAAACCGGAAGTAATGGAGAAGTTTTATACAGACTGGCAAAAACATTTTGATCTGTATGATCGCTTACTGTATTGCCTTGCGTATATGCAAACTGCAGGTTCTCTCCAAAACGTAACCAGGGTTTCACTTTAAATTCTGTATTAGCTCTAATAGAATAACGCTTGAAAAATGAGTTCAGCAGTATACCATTGTTATCGAGATAATTAAAAGTAACAGCGTAATTGCTTTTATCATTAGCTCCACTCACTGCTAACTGGTGGCTTTGAGAAAGCGCTTTATCAAACGATTCATCAAACCAGTTGGTACCTGTTTTATTCGCCTTCATAATGCGGTAATTAGCGAAATTGTACAGCGAAGGATCTGCGGCAGCACTATTAGCCGCAACGCCCTGAAAAGTAGGACTTGCTTTTTTACTTATCAAAAAATCAGGCAAAACGGGTGTGCTTCCGTTTCCAAATAATGGATTGCTCTGTGATTGACCTGAATTAGCAAGATATCCCCACAATGCATCTGCATACTGTTGCGGAGACATGATCTCCGGAAATTTTCTTGGTATTTCATAGCCTATATATGCATTGTATTCTAAACGAGGGGTTCCATTTTTCCCACGTTTGGTAGTAATTACAATTACGCCATTACTACCTCTTGCTCCATATAAAGCGCATGAAGCGGCATCTTTCAATACAGTAATAGATTCTATGTCATTAGTATTTACAAGGTTCAACCCACCTTTTGTTTGCACGCCATCAATTACATATAAAGGATCATTGTCTCCCAAAGTGCCGATGCCGCGCACACGCACTACCTGTTCATTTCCGGGACCGCCCTGTCCATCTACGGTTACTCCCGCTACCCTTCCCTGCAATACTGAAGCCACATCAGCTACCGGAGATTTTGCTATAACGTCAGCAGACACTGTAGATACAGCGCCGGTAACATCCCTTTTTGATTGCCTGGAATAACCTGTAACAACTACTTCGCTTAAAGAGCTATTGCTTTCTTTTAATTCAAAATCTAAGTCCAGCACCTGCCCATCCCCAACGGTAATATTCCTGGTATCGTTTTGAAAACCAACAACTGATACCCGTAACACATATTTACCGGGTTTAATACCTGTAAGTGTAAAAGTTCCATCGGCATTTGCAGACATTCCTTTGTCTGTTCCAACCAGTAGCACACTGGCTCCGGCAATAGGTTCACCTTTATTGTTCGTTATCTTTCCTTTAATGGTGCCATCCGCTGCAGGTATTGATACTGCATTATTAGTAGCAGCTTCCTGTACACTTTCTTCCACCGGAAAAATCACAATATTATTCCTGATTACTTTAAATGAAAGCGGAGTATGACTTAATACTGTTTCTATTATTTCTTTCACATTATACTTTCCTTCAGCCAGCGATATATTCGTATAGCTTTCTACCTGCTTTCTGTTGTAAGCAAAACGAAATATGGTTTTATCTTCAATTTTTCTGAATGCTGCACGTAACGATTCATTTTTTAATTCCAGGTGAATAGTAGTTTCTTCCGGAGTTTGTGCTTTTCCTTCTTTAGCCATGAGCATTTGTCCGCTGCAAAAAATAATACATAATAAAGAAGTCAATCTCATAAGCCATGATTTACAATTAACTCGGCTGACCTCCAGGTGCAGGCATTTCTGCCTGGCGGCCGTAATTTTAAAATGCATAGTTTTGATATGTTTTAAATAGTTAAACCAGATTGTTTGAAACATTGCATACATCCCGGCCGCAATCCGGGGTGTATTTTTATTTTGATGATTTATGGGCCTGCTAACAACGGATGCATACACAAGTCAGCAACCGGCATATGGTGATTTTTAATATCAGTTACAACCATTCCCTTCAATTTTTATATTGTTCTTAGAAATAGAATATTGCAGTTTCGATACAGCACATATTACATCAAGCATCTGCTCCAGGCTGTCATCTTCTGTAAACGTGGCGGTAATATTACAAAGCGCCGCTTGCGGATTCACTACATTAATATGCACACCAAAGCGTTGCTCCAGTTGTTGCATAGCTTCTCTTATAGTAATATCATTGAAAAATATTTCCGCAGGTTTCCATCTTAATACCTCCTGTGTGTTCACCGTTTTTATTACTACTTTACCCGAAGTATCATTAACAGATAATTGCTGGCTGGCCGTTAATACTCCCAACGTTTTGGCATTTTTTAGTACCTGTACTTTACCTCTTGTTACGGTTACCTGAACATGGTCTTGTAATGTGTCTGCCTTTATATTAAATGCTGTTCCCAGTACCTTAATAGTAACAGCGCCTACATGTACAAAAAAAGGTTTTGAGTCCATGTGCCTGATATCAAAATAAGCTTCTCCTTTTAAGTATACATCTCTTCGTTTTTCATTGAAAGCTGCAGGATAATCCAAACTGGCAGCAGTATTAAGCGTAACTGTACTTCCATCTTTAAGATGAATGGTTTGCCGTTTACTATCAGCTTCGTTTACAGGCGTTATTTTTTGTTGCGCCAATGAAGTATTGTTAGAAGTGCCTTTTGATGGGATTAAGAAATAGGTGCTAACTGATAAAACGATTACAAAGGCAGCTGCTATATAATAATGCGATCTTCTTTTGTGGGTAGCACGCCTGAGTACCTGGTCTGCATGTTGCTGACTGGTGATAATGGAATTATACATTTTTGGCCAATCAACTTTATATTCTGTGCGGTCAAAGCGAAGATCTTCCCATATTTTTTTCATCTGGCCCGATAAAGCCTGTTCGGCTTCAGCCTGCTGTAAAAGCGCTACCAACTCTTCTACCTCCCGCAACGAACATTGCTGAGCGAGAAATTTTTCAAAAAGAAAGTTGATCCGGTCTGATCTTTCCATGTAAGCAGTCAATTTTGATGATGCGCAAAAAGTGCATCAAAAAGAAAGACACATGAAAAAAGGAAAAGGACTAATGCGGTTAAATAATTGTTGGAGAAAATTCCGAAATACTTAAAAACAAAATATAAAAAAGAGAAATACCATTTTTAACAAGGTACTTTCTTATAAACCGAAGCGCTTCTACAAGATGATTTTTTACTGTATTACGCGAGAGTTGTAACTGATCGGCAATTTGCTCGTAGTTGAGTCCCTGGTTGCGGCTTAAACGATATACCTGCCTGCGCTGAGGAGAGAGCAATGTGATGGCTTTTTCCAACAGCCCGTTACAATCTGCAGCAGCCTGCTGCTCTTCCACGTTATTCAGACTGTCGTGCATTAAAAGCTTTATTTCACGAAGCAGATTGTCATCATAATTAGCTTTGCGGAGATAGTTGAGTGTTTTATTGCGGGCAATAGTAAAAATATATGCATCAACCTGGTTTATTTTACTAAGTTCAAGCCTGTTCAACCAAAGTTTCAGAAATACTTCCTGTATAATTTCTTCAGCAGCATAGTGTGAGTGTGTTATCCCCAATATATAACCGTATAGCCTGTTTTTATACGTTTCAAACAAAAGCAAAAAGTTTTGCTCACCAGCCGGTTTTCGGGAATTAAGAAACATAACTACAATCGTTTATTAAGTGTCTTATCCACACTAAAATAATGAAATTCTCTTTCCAACCCAAAAAAAGCTCCGTAAGCATAAAAACTTGTTGTCCTGCAGATTTCTACCCATAATACTCTACAAAAATCTGGGGGGTTT
The DNA here is from genome assembly GCA_047601125.1 of Agriterribacter sp. GTDB lineage: Bacteria > Bacteroidota > Bacteroidia > Chitinophagales > Chitinophagaceae > Agriterribacter. The sequence continues at coordinate 299,912 of JASGJY010000002.1, forward strand.
CATACAATTTTATACAGTGCAAGGCTACTCCATCCGTTAATAATCCCTCCAGTTGCTTCCATATTCCTATGGCAAGGTTTTCTGTAGAGCACATCTTTCCTTTCATAAAACCCACATCTTCATTGAGGTTCAGATGATCAAGCTTTTCCAACACATAATCATTTATTAGCCTGCTCAGCTTTTTAGCATCGAGCAGGAAGCCTGTTTCAGGATCAGGTTCGCCCTTCACCGTAACGTATAAATCATAATTATGTCCATGCCAGTTTTCATTAGCACATTTACCGAAGACCTCTTCATTTTTTTCAACACTCCAGGCTTCATTATATAGTTTATGCGCCGCGTTAAAATGCTCTATGCGGGTAAGATATATCATGCTGCTTCAAATTTCCGCAAAGGTAAAGTATAAGAAGTAAGGAGTAAAAATAAGAAAACCATTGTGTTACGAATCCGGAAAAGGTTCTTTGCCATTGCCTGTAAAACCAAACTCACCGGCTAAATTAATTCGGCTATTTATAAAACGCAATAGTAAATGCCTGGAGTGATGCATTCATCAACTCCTGCTTTGCAGGGATGTTTGTAACCAGTACCTTTGCTCCACTTTTTTAAAAAGTAAGCAATGAGTATACAACATTTATCTGAGCAGGAAATTATAAGAAGAGAGAAAAGAATTGAACTGGAAAAGCTGGGTATTAATCCCTACCCGCCTGAAGCTTTCCCGGTAACGCATACCGCTGCACAGATCAGGAACAATTTTTCAGAAGAAACAAAAGAACAGTTTGCAGATATAAGTTTTGCCGGCAGAATAATGAGCATACGCGATATGGGCAAAGCATCCTTTGCGGTATTGCAGGATAATACCGGGCGTATACAGATTTATGTAAAGCGGGATGATATATGCCCGGGCGATGACAAAGCATTGTATAATACCGTTTGGAAAAAATTGCTTGACATTGGCGATATCATTGGCGTGAAGGGATATGGCTTTATTACCAAAACCGGGGAAATATCCATACACGTAAGCAGCTTTACAGTTTTATCAAAATCGCTTAAGCCGTTGCCGGTTGTTAAAGAAGCAGATGGTCAAAGTTTTGACGCAGTTACAGATCCTGAATTTAAATACCGCCAACGCTATGTTGATCTAATCATCAATCCTCAGGTAAAGGATACTTTTATAAAACGTACGGTAATGATCAACACTATCCGTGAATATTTAAACAGCCACGGTGCATTAGAAGTTGATACTCCTGTTTTGCAAAGTATTCCCGGCGGGGCGGCTGCCCGCCCTTTCATTACGCATCATAACGCACTGGATATTCCCTTATACCTGCGCATTGCCAATGAGCTCTATTTAAAAAGGCTGATCGTAGGTGGCTTTGACTGGGTATATGAATTCAGTCGTAATTTCAGGAACGAAGGCATGGATCGCACCCACAATCCAGAATTTACCATTCTCGAATTTTATGTAGCATATAAAGATTATTTCTGGATGATGAATACAACAGAAACGCTTTTGGAAAAAGTGGCTGTTGCGATGCATAATACTACCGATGTGCAGGTGGGTGATAAAACCATTAGCTTTAAAACACCATTCAAACGCGTATCTATATACGATGCTATCAAAGAGCATACAGGCATAGATGTTAGTGCTATGAATGAGGACGAACTGAGAGCAGTATGCAAACAACTGCATGTAGACAACAAACCCAATATGGGCAAAGGGAAACTGATTGATTCTATATTTGGTGAAAAATGTGAACATCATTATATACAACCCACCTTCATTACAGATTACCCTGTTGAAATGAGCCCGCTTACCAAAAAGCACCGTGAAAAAGCCGGGCTGGTTGAGCGATTTGAATTAATGATCAACGGAAAAGAGATCGCCAATGCTTATTCAGAACTTAATGACCCTATAGACCAGCGCGAACGTTTTGAAGAACAATTGAAGCTGATGGAACGCGGCGATGATGAAGCCATGTTTATTGATCATGATTTTTTACGTGCACTTGAATATGGTATGCCGCCTACCGCAGGCATTGGTATTGGGATAGACAGGTTATGTATGCTGCTCACCAACCAGGCTTCCATACAAGATGTTTTGTTTTTCCCGCAAATGCGGCGGAAAAAAGAGAAGGAGAAGCACAGGCTGCTCAGGAGAGCTAAGCAAATACTGAATTGTTTAATGCTATACTTTTCCTTTATTTACATTTAAAGAAATGTCTCTTTGAAAAGGAAGGGCTATATAAAAATAGTATTCGGGCTGATTCTTTTGCTATATGCCGGCACTGAACTGTCCTTTTTCCCAGGAAGTGATCTCACCTATGACGAAGGATCTCACTTTGATTATGGAATACGAATATTGAAAGGCAACGCATATAAGCGGTCTTGCAGTTTTGACGACAGCAAAATGCCTGTTTCTGTTTTAAATACAGCTCCCCGTGCAGTTGAACAAGTGTTACATCATGAACTAAAAAAGCATGATAATGGTGAATCTGATATACGAATAGGCAGGTATATAACCTTTTTCTTTTCTCTGTTAAGCCTTATACTTATATTCAAATGGTCTTCCGAATTATATGGAAAAGAGGCTGGATTGATTTCAATGGGATTAATGGCTTTTTGCCCCAATTTTTTAGCACACAGCGCACTTGTAACAACTGATGCCTATAGCGTACTTGTTATTCTTCTGGTATTATATTTCCTGTGGCAATTTCTAAATAAAGGCGGTGAAATAAATTTTATGATGTTTTGTGTATTTACAGGAATTGCTCAACTCACCAAACAAACCTTTTTGCATTTGTATATTTGTATACCTGTTGTGCTGGTAACATATTATATCCTGAACAAAAAAACGATCAGCATTAAATCGCTTGCCATAAGAACGTTAATTTTTCTCGCTGTAAATCTATTGATAATTAATGCTGGTTTTTTATTTTTTAAAACAGGGCAGCCGCTGAATGAGTATGTATTTGTGAGCAGGATGTTTAATAATGTACAGCATTTTTTTTCCGGTATTGGAAATATTCCGCTACCGCTTCCTGCACCGTTTCTTTTAGGTATGGATACAGTAAAGTATTATGATGAGTTAGGTGGAGGCTTCCCGGAAAGCACTTTTGGAGTTGTATCAATAATCGGATTTCATGAGCCTGGAAAATCATATTGGTTTTATTATATCGTATCCATGTTTTTTAAGACGCCTATACCTGCTCTTATTGCTATTGCAGTCACGTTTTTATTAATATGCAGGAAAACAAACGGGTATTTTTTGAAGAGTAAAGAGGTGGTATTAATTATACCTGTTTTATATTTTCTGATAATAATGAGCTTTACAAACAGTATACAATCAGGCATTAGACATATTTTGTTTTTATATCCGCTTCTGTTTGTTTTGTGTGGCAAACTTATTCAATTATTGCAAACCTGGTTTTCGAAAGCATTATTTGCAGCAGGCTGTATTTGGTTGCTTTGCTCTGTATATAGCTATTTTAATAACTATATACCATATACCAACGAGTTTATTTTAGATAAAAAACTTGCTTATCAAAAGGTGGGGCACAGTAATCTTGATTTTGGACAAGGATATACTGCAGCGCAACAGTATATCAAAAAACATCCCGACGTACAACTCGCAGGCAGCGTCCAGGGAACAGGTCGATTTTTAGTTGCGGTGGGAGATTATGAGGATAAATTTGGAGAACATATTTACACATGGCTTCAGCAATATCCGCCTTATGGTCATGTAAGGCATGTGTATTTGTTAATTGAAGTAAAATAATCCGGAGTTCATTCCAGGAACTAATACATTCTGGCAATAAGAAAGCCGGCAGCAAAATGCTGCCGGCTTTCTTCATAAAACAGTTCTACCCATTCACCACAAGGCGGAAACCATTGCCGTGAATATTCACAATCTCGATATTATCATCTTCTTTTAAATATTTCCTCAGCTTGGCAATATATACATCCATGCTTCTTCCATTAAAATAAGTATCGCTGCCCCATATTCTCTTCAACGCAATTTCACGCGGCAACAAATCATTTTTGTACTCTGCCAGCATACGTAGCAATTCATTTTCTTTAGGAGAAAGTGTTTGTGTTTTGCCTTCTACGCTAAGTTCCCTGAGTTTTGGGTTAAAATGATATTTGCCCAGGTCAAACTCAATATTCGCTGTATCCTTGCTCAGATCTTCATTACGTTTCAGTATGGCTTTTATTTTCAGCAATAAAACTTCGCTGTCAAAAGGTTTTGTAATGTAATCATCCGCGCCAAGCTTATATCCCTGTATAATATCTTCTTTCATTGTTTTTGCCGAGAGAAAAAACAGCGGAATATCAGGATTGATGTCTCTTATTTCTTCGGCTAATTTAAAGCCATCCATATTAGGCATCATCACGTCCAGCAGGCAGAGTTCAAACTTTTCGCGTTGAAACGCTGCCAAGCCAAGCCGCCCATCCCTTTCAAGGGTTACATCATAATCATTCAGTTCAAGATAGTTCTTCAAAACCAATCCAAGATTCGGGTCATCCTCGCATAATAAAATTTTGTGCTTTTGCGCTTCCATAATCAAAATATTTAATTCAAAATAAATATAATCATTTCCTGCTTACGTATTACCATCAATAAAGTTTTGTTAAACCATTTTTTTAAGATGCAAATGAAGCAGCATTTTTAAAAATGCTAATCTTTATTTTTGCTGCAAAAAAATATGAGACTTACTCCAGAAAATAAATTCAAAAAATTAGTGGTGATAGGTGATCGTGTACTGATTAAACCTGTGAAGGGTAATGAGCGCACAGCCAGCGGTTTATATCTTCCTCCGGGTGTGCAGGAAAAGGAAAAAGTGCAACAGGGATATGTAATAAAACACGGACCAGGCTATGCTATCCCCATGCCTGTTGAAACAGAAACCTGGAAGGCTGAAGAAGAGCAGGTAAAATACATTCCTTTACAAGCTAAAGAGGGTGACCTTGCTATATTTCTTTTAAGCGGTGCAACTGAAGTGATGTATGAGAACGACAAGTATTTTATCGTACCGCAAAGCGCCATTCTTATGCTTGAGCGGGAAGAAGAACTTTAAAACATTTCAACTATCTTTCCTTAAAAATTTCCGTTATGCCTGACAAAAACGCCTTTATAGATTCTATTAAAGCAGGATATAGTTTTAAAGGAGAAAGCTTCCCGCTTGGCGGCGCCATGCTTGATGGTGAAGTGCTTGAGGGAACCATCGTTCAATTGCCGTTGAAAACAATGAATCGTCATGGATTAATAGCCGGCGCAACGGGCACAGGAAAAACCAAAACCCTGCAGGTAATTGCTGAAGGTTTGAGCGATGCAAGTGTTCCGGTGTTATTGATGGATATTAAGGGAGACCTGAGCGGCATAGCAGAAGCGGGTACAGAAAATGACAAAATAAAGGAACGTTATGTTAAAATAGGGCTTACCTGGTCTGCAAGAGCATACCCGGTAGAACTGATGAGCCTTAGCAATGAAAAAGGCGTTCGTTTAAGGGCTACCGTTACTGAGTTCGGCCCAATACTGATTTCAAAAATCCTTGGATTAAACGATACACAACAGGGGCTGGTAGCCATGATATTTAAGTATTGTGATGATAATAAAATACCATTGCTTGATCTTAAAGACTTTACCAAAACATTGCAATATGTAAGTAACGAAGGCAAGGCAGAACTTGAAAAAACTTATGGGAAAATAGCGACCACCAGCACCGGCACTATTTTACGGAAAGTGATAGAGCTGCAGCAACAGGGGGCTGATGTTTTTTTTGGCGAACCATCTTTTGAGGTAGATGATTTAATGCGGATAAGCGATGATGGCGGCGGCATGATAAATATATTGCGGGTAACGGATATGCAAAACCGCCCCAAACTGTTTTCTACTTTTATGCTGCAACTGCTTGCAGAACTATACGCTGTATTGCCCGAAGCAGGAGATCTTGATAAACCTAAACTGGTTTTATTTATTGATGAAGCCCATCTCGTATTCCAGGAAGCAACAGAAGCATTATTGCAGCAGATAGAAACCGTTATTAAGCTTATCCGCTCCAAGGGCGTTGGCATTTTCTTTTGCACACAAAACCCGCAGGACGTGCCAGCTTCTGTGCTCAGCCAGTTAGGATTAAAAGTGCAGCATGCGCTGCGCGCTTTTACCGCCGCCGACCGCAAAACCATAAAACAGGCTGCGGATAATTACCCCGAATCAGCTTATTATAAAGTAGATGACCTTATCACTCAAATGGGTATAGGCGAAGCTTTTGTTACCTTATTAAATGAAAAAGGTATCCCGACTCCTTTAGTGCATACAATGCTCGTTTCTCCACGGTCAAGAATGAATGTACTAACAGATGAAGAAATTGATGGTTTGATAAAACAGTCGAAGCTTGTAAAGAAATATGAGCAAACTATTGATAGTGAAAGCGCCTACGAAATAATTAATGACAAATTAGCAGAAGCTGAGAAGCAATCGCAGGAAGGAAAAACGCCGTCAAAAAAGGGAAAAGAAGAATCTTCTGTTATTGAAAAAGTATTAGACAACTCTGTAACCCGACAGGTAGGAAGAACAGCCGCATCTATTATTACCCGAAGTTTATTAGGTGCATTGGGTTTGGGCGGACGAAGCTCTAAAAAGAAAAGCAGTTGGTTTTAAGTGCAAATTGTCAGGTTCTGCACTTTTATAACAAAACATTTGATTTTTTCTAAAAAGATTACATTGTATATAACACAAAAAATTAAATAGATACCACGAAAAGGGTATTGCGGGAATATATATCCTGTATATCTTTGACTCGGTTTTTCATAGGATATTGGATTTTAAAAACGGGCTGGATTTTTATCCTGGCCCTTTTTTTTTATACAGAGCTTCCCCGAATTATCCTCTGCCATACTGAGTATATCTTCCCCTATAAGGTGATCTATAATGTTCCAGAACTTTTGTTCTTCAGTTATACCTAACTGTTGTATCAGTTCTTTAACTGTTACCGGGGCTTTTTGAAGCGTTGTAATTACCTGTAGTTCAAGTTGTGAAAACGCCTGTTTTGAAATACCCTGTTTCCCTTTTTTCGAGAGACAATTATCACATATTCCGCAATTTTTAGCAGTTGCATCTCCGAAATAATTGGCAATGATTTTTGCACGACATGCCATCGTATTTTTTATATAATTCGTAACAGAGGTGATCTGCGATATCAATGCTTCTTTTCTTTCATTATAATGCTGCAGGTTGATGGTTAAATTTTCAGCAATTGGCCTTTTATACAAAAATTGTATTTGCGGTTTATCTTTTTGCGGCTGATAGGTGATAATGTTATTCTGCGCCAGTTTTACCAAAGCCTTTTTAAATTTGTTTATATCAATCTTTAAAATTCTTGCAAGCTCTTTTTCATTTACAGGCACCGGCGCATCAAATATGCCGCCATAAGAACGCAGCAATACTTTTATATACGGCTCCGCGGCGGGATAGTTCTTCTCAAAATCTTCAAGGTTATTTTTGCTGCACGTAAATGTAACGGTTGAAGGCAAAAATACCTGCTCATTATAGGTAAGCAGGCCATCCTGCTCCAACGCTTTTATTGCATACATGGCAGTAAGGGGCGCAAGTTTAAACAACTTAACAAATTCCTGCATATTAAAATCGAAATACACATCTTCACCCGCGCCGGCAGGCACCTGCAAATAATTTACCAGCGCCTGGTATATTTTCTTTATTTCTGTAAGAGATGGAAATTTTATTCCCGGAAGCTTTTCCAGTTCTTTAATATCATTATCATGATATAATAAAACAGCGTAGGATTTTTTTCCATCGCGTCCTGCACGGCCTGCTTCCTGGTAATAACTTTCCAAACATTCGGGTATATCTATATGAACAACCGATCTTACATCAGGCTTATCTATACCCATGCCAAAAGCGTTGGTGCATACCATTATTCTTGTGGCATCGTTCAGCCACCTATCCTGTTTTTCATTCCGTTGTTCGTGTGTAAGCCCTGCGTGATAATAATCCGCGCTTATATTATGCAGTTGCAATAATTCGGCAATCTCTTTTGTTCTCTTCCTGTTCCTGCAATATACAATACCACATCCCTGTACTTTATTTACAATATCCAGCAGTTTATTGATCTTTACTTCCACATTCAACACACTGTAAGAAAGATTAGGACGCTCATACGATAATTTAAAAACCTGCTGACATGCAAATTCAAGTTTCTCACAAATATCTTTTTGCACCACCTCTGTAGCGGAAGCCGTTAATGCCAGCACCGGCACACCCGGTTTTTCTTTCCGTATAGCTGCAATAGTCAGATATGCAGGACGAAAATCATAACCCCATTGCGAAATACAATGCGCTTCATCAATAGCAATAAGATTAAGCGGCAGCGCAGGCAGATATTCTTTAAAGAAACTGGTTTGCAATCTTTCCGGAGAAACATACAGAAATTTATAATTGCCGTATAACGCATTTTCCAGTGTTTTTTTTACCTCAGGAAACTGCATGCCTGAGTGAATAGTCAGCGCCTGTATTCCTTTTTCTTTCAGTTTGGCAACCTGGTCTTTCATGAGCGCTATAAGCGGCGTTATCACCAGGCATATTCCTTCTTTAGCCAGTGCCGGCACCTGGAAGCAGATAGATTTACCACCACCTGTAGGCATGATAGCTAAGGTATCATTGCCATTCAATACTGATGTAATAATATCTTCCTGCAATGGGCGGAAGATATTATACCCCCAGTTGGCTTGTAATATGGAATGGATATCTGCCAGGAGAAAAGTTTAACAGCAAATATAAAGACACTTATTACATGACCTATCCGGCAAAGGAAGCTTCATTTTCTTCCCGGGCTCAATGCTTATCGCTAACTTTAAACAAAAACATATGAAATTAGGCGCATTTTCCATAAGTCTTGCAGTAAAAGACATTCATGCATCAAAAGCATTTTATGAAAAATTAGGATTTACCTACAAAGGAGGAAACATTGACCAAAACTGGATTGTGCTAAAGAATGAAAATGCGGTAATCGGGTTATTCCAGGGTATGTTCAACGATAATATCATAACTTTTAACCCCGGATGGGATGGTAATGCACAAAACATCGCCGAATTTGACGATGTACGGACTATTCAGCAAAGCCTGAAGAATAGCGGCATCACTTTAACAACAGAAGCAGATGAAACAACAACCGGGCCTGCCTATATCACCTTAACGGATCCCGACGGAAATAACATTCTTATTGATCAGCACAGGTAATAGCTGATTCTTTATACTTACCTGCCTGTCAAAAATAATATGCACTGCACAAGTTGCATATAGTTTTACATAGCATTTCATTTATATTAATCAGGGTACAATAACCAATAAAAATCCTATCTTAAACCTTTATTCAACACTATATCTTTTGCCATATGCAACAACACAAATTCAGCCGCAGAGCATGGAGTAAATTAATGTTAACAGGCTTTGCAGGAGCTGTACTTCCTTCCGCGCTTTCTGCAAATGCGTTCTCATACAAATCATCTTTTGTATTAGGCGTTCAAAGCTACAGCCTGCGCGATAAACCGAGGGAAGAAGCCATACAAATACTAAAACAACTTGGTGTAAAAAGCTGCGAACTCTGGCAGGGGCATATTGAGCCACAGGAATTTCAATGGGCAAGAAATATTACGGCGGAGCAATTAAAAGAGCGCCAGGAATCGCTGGTTAAATGGAAGCAGCAGCTTGACATGAAAGAAATTGCCACGATGTATAAACAATTCAAAGATGCCGGCATAAAAATACAGGCATATAGCGCAAATATGAATGATAACACTTCTGATCATGATGTGGAATTGAATTTTAAAATCGCAAAAGTACTTGGAACAGATACGCTTACCACATCAGCTACCATCACTTCAATGAAAAGAATTGATGCTTATGCGCAGAAATATAAGATAAAAGTAGGTATGCATAATCACTCTAATGTTGACAGACCGAATGATTTTTCGACACCGGAAAGTTTTCAAAAAGCAATGGAAGGTTGTTCATCCTATACCCGCATCAATCTTGATATCGGCCATTTTGTTGCTGCAAATTTAGACCCTGTTGATTTTATTAAAAATAACCACGATAAAATAGTTTGCCTGCATGTAAAAGACCGTAAAAAGAACCAGGGTGTAAATGTACCCTTTGGTGAAGGAGATACACCTATAAAACAGGTGCTGGAGCTCGTGAGAGATAATGGATGGTCGATTCCTGCAAATATAGAATATGAATATGGCGGAGCTGATACAAAAAAGGAACTGGGCAAATGCATACAGTATTGCAGGGATATTATTGACAGGAAGATAAAGAAGTAAACAGTTATAGTAATATCGCCAGGGTGACAGGTCCGCTGTGCTAAGCGAAGCGCTTAGCACAGCGGACCATCGCTGATAGCTGAAAGGCGATTGCTCCTCTATACCACTTTCTTCACAAACAATCTTCCTGAATTAATCGCCAGCACCACATCACTCAGCCCCATTACCAATGCGCCAAACATCGGGCTGAGAAATCCAAAAGCTGCCAGCGGGATAGCTACAATATTATAGCAAAACGCCCAGAAAAGATTTTGCTTTATAGTAAGAAATGTATGTTTACCCAGGCCTAATGACAGCGGCAGGTTTTTTAAACCATGGTTCATCAATACCACATCAGCAGTTTGCACGGCTATATGTGAGGCATCGCTTAATGAAATACCGATGGTGGCTTTTGCCAAAGCCGGCGCATCATTTATGCCATCGCCTATCATAGCAGTTGGCGCCTGTTTTGCCAGCCGTTCTATATGAGCAAGCTTTTGTTCAGGTGTTTGTTCAGCTATCACTTCATCAATACCCAGTTCACCGGCAATAGCTTTTGATTTAGCTTCGCTGTCGCCGCTAAGCAAATATGTTTTTATACCTTTTGTTTGTAGATACTGTACTACGGTTTTTGCTTCTGGGCGTATATCATCTTTTACATCAACCCAGCCAAGAAGCTTATTATTTTTCAGGATGTATACATTGTGCGATTTATCAATGCTGATACCCTCAATAACTTTAAATGAACCGCCTATATATTCATCTCCTTCTTTACTGATGGCTTTCATGCCCAGCCCCTTTATCTCTTCAATCCTATCCCAGCGTATATCCCCTTTCATTTTCCAGGTGGTCGTTATGCTTTTTGCAATGGGGTGATTAGAATATTTTTCGAGAGAAAAAACAATCCGCTTAAATTCCTCCTCAGTTAAACTATTGTCTGTTATATTAAACGTATCTACGGTTAATGCACCGGTGGTCAGCGTGCCTGTTTTATCAAATACCACCTGGCTTATATCTTTAAATAATTCAAGGCTTGTGGCATTGCGGAATAATACGCCATTACGGGCGGCCCTGCCTAACCCTACCGCCACGGCGGCAGGAGTTGCCAGTCCTAACGCGCACGGGCAAGCGATAACCAGCACTGCAATGCTCCGCATTAATGATGCTGTAAAATCATGCAATACCAAATAGTTAATAATAAAAGTGAGCACCGCAATTACTATTACTGCAGGCACAAAGATGGCACTTACTTTATCTGCCATTTGCTGCACAGGTGGTTTTTCACCCTGTGCCTGCTTTACAAGGTTTACGATATTTGCCAATGCTGAATCAGAAGCCGCTGCTGTTACCTGGGCTTTTACCGTACCATTCACTACAAGGCTTCCGCCTGTTAATAAATCTTTAGCATGTTTATCTACAGGCAGGCTTTCCCCTGTAATAATAGATTCGTTTATACTCGCATCACCCCATAAAATTTTACAATCCGCCGGAACCTGTTCCCCACTTTTGATCAATACAAGATCTCCGGAACGCAGGTCAGCATTATCAACCGGCATAATTACTTCCTGGTGATTATCGTCAAAGGCGATCATATTGGCCACAACCTTCTGCGATTTCGCCAGTTTGTTCAATGATTTTTGAGTTGATTGTATGGAAGCGCTTTCAAGATAATTACCAAAGAAAACCAGCGTGATTATGGTAGCCGCAGTTTCATAAAAAAGATAATCCTCTCCAAGATTTTGTAAAGTACCTATCAAACTATATGCAAAAGCCGCTGTTGCACCAACCGTTATCAATACATTCATATTAGGCATTCCATTCCGTAAACTCTTGATAGCGCTTTTACCGAAGTAACTCATACCAATAATATATACAGGCGTACATAATGCCAGTTGTACCCAGGGGTTCATCAGCCAATGCCAGCCCAGTATACCGTGAAACATGTGCAGCAACAACACAATAGTAAATGGCAGGCATATCAAAGTATATCTTAAATGTATATTGATAGCCGGCTTTGCAGGTGCTGATCCGGTATCTGTAATATTGCCCGCTACCCTATATCCTAAACCTTCCACCCCTTTTTGTATTTGCGCCGGCGTGCTTTTGCCATTGGTTTTAAAAGCCACATCGCCATCTACAAAATTTACTTTAATGGCGGTAGCGCCCTCTTTTTCCAAATAACGCCTTACGGTTAATGCACAATTGGTACAATCCATTCCTTCAACTTTCCAATGTATATTTTCCATTTTGCAAAATTAGTTTGAAGCAATATCGCGAACCAATTGTGACAGGAATATCTTTGCAACCTTGTAGCAGTAAAGGCAATAAAACCCGATTATCTTTGCAACCTTGTAGCATTCAGATATCTATGGAAATTAAAACAACGCTTGATAAAATAGCAGAAGCCGCCAATATTTTCTGGCAAAATATTGATGGCAAAGTATTTGCTTTTGGGGGAGAAATGGGCGCCGGAAAAACTACGTTTATCACAGCGCTCTGTCATGCCAAAGGCGTTAAAAGCCCGGTAAGCAGCCCCACTTTTTCATTGATCAATGAGTATAGCTATACCGAGAACGGGGTTACGCGTCCTATTTATCATATAGATCTCTACCGGATAAAAGATGAGCAGGAAGCCATAAATGCAGGTATTGAAGATTGCCTGTATTCAGGCAATATATGTTTTGTGGAATGGCCGCAAAAAGCGTCTTCCATATTACCGGAAAATACGGTGCATATTTACATTGAAGTATCGGGTGAAAATACGCGGCTTTTGAAAATTGATTTTCACAGGTGATTTTTTTGTAAATTGTCCGCTCAAATCTATCGAGATTATGCCGGCAGAAAAGCCATTTGTGGGAGCTTCTTTCAGCTACGAAACATTAGAAGAAACCCTGGATATTAAACCCCGCGAAGCCCAGTTATTAATCGGACTTCCGAGGGAAAACACCTTTAATGAAAACCGTATTGCGCTTACACCTGATGCAATAAGCGTATTGGTGAACAACGGTCATAAAGTGGTGGTGGAACACAGGGCCGGAGAGGGTGCTCATTTTTCTGAAAAAGACTATAGCGATGCCGGCGCTAAAATTGCCTATGATAAAAAGGAAGTTTTTCAATGCGACCTTATTATGAAGTCGGCGCCGGTAAATGAATGTGAGCTGGAATTACTGAAGCCGGATCAAACCATTATTTCCCCTATTCATTTGCCGGTAATGAAAACTTCCATCCTGCAATGCATGATGGAAAAGCGTATTACGGCACTTTCTTTCGAAAATTTTAAAGATGACTCCGGGCATAACCCTATTGTAAGAAGCATGAGTGAAATTGCGGGCAGCGCGGTTATGCTGCTTGCAGGTAATTATTTAAGCAATGCCAATAACGGAAAAGGGATGTTACTGGGCGGTATTTCCGGTATCCCTCCAACTAAAGTGGTGATTATTGGCGCGGGTATAGTAGGCGAATATGCGGCACGTACTGCGCTTGCAATGGGTAGCAGCGTAAAAGTGTTTGATAATAATATTTATAAGCTCAAACGCATGCAGGGTAATATAGGTGTGCGTATGTGGACCTCAGTTATCGAACCTAAAATATTAGCGAAACAGCTAAAAACCTGCGATGTGGCAGTAGGTGCTTTATCCTCTTCAGGAGGAAGAACGCCGATTGTTGCTACCGAGGAAATGGTTTCTATTATGCGGCCCGGAAGCGTGATACTGGATGTTTGTATTGACCGTGGCGGCTGTTTTGAAACTTCTGAAATTACTTCACATGAAAATCCTGTATTTCTTAAACACGGCGTAATTCACTATTGCGTTCCGAATATTCCCTCAGGTTTTGCCCGTACCGCTTCACAAGCCATAAGCAATGTATTGATGCCCTTATTGTTAGAGATAGGCGATGAAGGCGGTCTTGAAAAGCTGGTATGGCATAAGTTTAATATCCGCAGTGGTATTTATCTTTTTAAAGGTGCGCTTACCAATGTATATCTCAGCCAGCGGTTTAATTTAAAATATACTGATCTGAATTTGCTGATTGCAAGCAGGAGGTAATTTTTTTCTGTAAATCCACCGCTTACGGTGTAAATTTTTCTCATTAAAATTGAGTTTTTGCTTTGTATTTATTCATTAACAGTACATTGTAAAAATTGCTGCCAATTAAGCATTATTTTGGTACTGCTTTAAGCAGAAATATGCAGGCATTTATAAATATAAAAGGTATAGTAATAATAATTATCCTGGCGATGAGCATGCATTATGCTCATGCGCAAAACAGGTTTATTGATTCATTTAATGTTTGGAACACGCCTGCCCAGATAAGATCTTTTCAGAGTGTTGCTGTGAGAGGTGATGCATATTATTTTATGCCTGTAAGAGATAGATTTGGCGCCTGGTTAAGCATGTATAAGGCTACAGGCGATACCATATACTTTAATGTGCTGAAAAATTTTATTGACACATTGATTTTCCAGGCAAAACCCTCTAATATTATTGAAGGCAGCCGTTATGCTTATAAGGATAAATATGAAGGCTGGATATATAAAACAAATGATGGAAAATTATTTGGATTGGAAGTGCCTTTAAGTGAGGGATATATTATGCGGTATATATTTGAATTTGTTTACCTGGCAAAAAAATACGGGGTTGCAGAAAATAATGCTGAATGGTGCAGAAAAACGCTGCTATGGTTAACAGAAAACGAATGGACAAAATGGCGAAACCGGAGTATCAGGCAATTTGGAAAGCCCAATACATTGTTTTTGCGTGAAAGATTGCATATGGGCGCTCATTGGGCAGCAGTGGCTCTGTTATTAAATAGAATGACAACTGTTGATTCAATAAAGGAGCAAACTAAAAGTGTTGTAGAACAGTACGATCTTTTAGCAAAACGTGGGTTCATAAAAAATACAGTTGATACAAATATGCGTGCATTCAGCCAAACATACAACAATATAAAAAATACTGACGCGCAGCAAAGCACATCATCTTTTGTACAGGACGTTTCACATGGCAATCACTTCATCAGTTATATTGTTTTAGCCAACCAGTTAGGCAGTGAGGCATGGGGTGAAAAGGAAATAAAAAAAATGGCAAATCTTGATAAGAATATTTTATACAAGGGTGATTATACTTTTTGGGATTTAGTAAATGGCACAGAAGATTTGAAACGCGCAGGAAACTGGGGTAATTACCAGGCAGATGGATGGTTGCTACTTGATCAGTATGATACCGGTCTTTTTAAAATTCACTCAGCTATTTTGGATAATGCCAATGACATTACCAAAAAATATGGTCAATTATTTAATTACAGGGCTAACCTTGCTTTAGCATATGCTACTATTCACCGGTCTCCCCATCTTTTAGCATTACAATAATGGCATTATTACCTTAAAATAAAACATGGAACCAGTATCGATTCCATGCCTTAATATAATAAATGTTCTAAGCTACCAGCCTTGTTTTGCAGTGCCTGCCTGTATAGCAGCCAGCGCTTTTGCTTCACCCAAAAGAGTAGTTAATTTGTTTCCTTTACCGTCATGACCTTGCGCCATATAAGCGCCTTTAGCGGTTTTAGTTATTACGGCATCCTGAATGGGAACATTCTTTTCTTTTGTTTTTACATTGTATGCTGTTAATGTTGTGTCTGACATTTTAATGAGTTTTTATTGTTAATAATAGTTTTATTAAATCTTTTACGAATATGTATTCAGGTTCGAAGATAATGAAATATCATTTCCGCAAATGCTAAAATTATTTACACGTCAAGATTAGCGTATTTCGCATGAGATTCAATGAATTCTCTTCTTGGTGCAACTTCATCCCCCATCAGCATGCTGAAAACACGATCTGCTTCTGCTGCGCTCTCAATGGTTACTCTCTTTAAAGTTCTTGTTTCGGCATTCATAGTAGTTTGCCAAAGTTGTTCCGCATTCATTTCACCCAAGCCTTTATATCGCTGTACGTTTACGCTGTCTTCTTTACCACCGGCTAATTTTTCTACCAGTGCTTTACGTTGTTCTTCACTCCATGCGTATCCGGATTCTTTTCCTTTCTTAACAAGATACAATGGTGGTTGTGCCAGGTAAACATACCCCTGCTCAACCAGCTCTTTCATATATCTGAAAATGAAAGTAAGGATCAGTGTTGCGATATGGCTTCCATCCACATCAGCATCGGTCATAATAATAAGTTTGTGATAGCGAAGTTTTGAAAGATCCAATGCTTTGGGGTCTTCCAACGTTCCTCTTTTCACGCCAAGCGCTGTGAACATGTTACGTATTTCCTCGTTATCATAAATCTTATGTTCCATCGCTTTTTCAACATTCAGGATTTTACCACGCAATGGTAATATAGCCTGGAAGTTCCTGTCACGTCCCTGCTTTGCAGTACCGCCTGCTGAATCACCCTCAACAAGAAACAATTCACACCTGTCGGGATTGCGGTCTGAGCAATCGGCAAGTTTGCCGGGAAGACCACCGCCTGTTAACACGCTTTTGCGTTGAACCAGGTCTCTTGCTTTTCTTGCAGCCGCTCTTGCCTGAGCTGCTAATATCACTTTATTAATGATCTGCTTAGCTTCTTTGGGATTTTCTTCCAGATAATCCTGCAATACCCTGCTTAATGCAGAGTCAACCACACCTATCACTTCATTATTACCCAGCTTGGTTTTTGTTTGTCCTTCAAATTGCGGTTCAGGAACTTTTACAGAAATAATTGCACTTAGTCCTTCCCGGAAGTCATCACCTTCAATTTCCACTTTTGCTTTCTCAAACATTCCTTCTTTTTCACCATAGTTCTTAAATACCCTGGTGATGGAGCGCCTGAAACCGGCAACATGTGTACCACCTTCAATCGTATTGATATTATTTACATAGCTGAAAATATGCTCCTGAAAACTGGTGTTGTAAACCATCGCCACCTCAACCGCCACATTGGTTGAAGGATCGTGAGCTTCGCCATAAATTACTTTTGGCAATAGAGGCTGGCGGTTACCATTCTGATCGAGCATTTCAACAAATTCGGAAATACCGCCTTCACTGTAAAATGTTTTGGAATATGTATTACCGTTTTCATCCTTTTCACGAAGATCATTTAAAATTATACTGATGCCTCTGTTTAAGTACGCCAATTCGCGTAAGCGGCCTTCCAGCACTTCTTTGTTGTAAACGGTTACCGTAAAAATTGAACCGTCCGGCCAAAAATGAGTTCGCGTACCTGTTTTATCTGTTTCTCCAATTTCGCGGACTGCATATTGCGGAATACCGGTATGATACTCCTGCTCGAAAATTTTTCCTTCGCGCTGTACAGTTACATGCAATACGGTACTCAACGCATTAACACAACTTACACCCACACCATGCAAACCACCAGATACTTTATAAGTATTTTTATCAAACTTACCACCGGCATGCAATACCGTCATTACCACTTCAAGCGCACTGCGCTTTTCTTTGCTCATTATACCAGTGGGAATACCACGGCCATCATCCTGAACGCTTATGGAATTATCTTCATGAATGGTAACGGTTATGTTTTTACAATATCCCGCCAATGCCTCATCAATAGAGTTGTCTACCACTTCATATACCAGGTGATGCAAGCCTTTAGCGCTGATATCGCCGATATACATGGCAGGGCGCTTACGCACCGCTTCTAAACCTTCAAGAATTTGTATACTATCTGCACCATAACCGGAAGCAACCGGGAGAGTGTCTAAAGCCTGTGTTTCATTACTCATAAATCTTCTGAAAAATCAACTGTTTTCTTACCAAAAAAATATTATGCAAAGGTACAAAAATTAAGCCGGGCGGGGATGATTTTGAAGTCTTTTTTTCGTGTATTTACACGCAATGTTTCCACATTTGTTTACTGCGTAGAAATATCAGTAAAATCCTTCAAAAACAAGGGTTTATTTGTAAAATTTCTACTAATATTTTGTGAGAACAGGAGTATAAAAATGAAGAATGATGTGAATGCTCAATTTAAGATAAAAAAAAGGAAGATTCTTTCAGGAATTTCTTCCATGGTTCGTATCTCACGAACTATTAGTTGTCATTAGTCTGTTTGTGATGTGAGACACGAACCACTGCGACGGAATTGAAATTCCTCACACAATCCTACTCTTTATCTCCTATAGCCCTGTTCAAAAACTCAATCAGGGGTTGTAAAGCCACAAATGCTTCAACACTTTTTTTTACAAGATCTTTTGCTGTAAGCTCAGTATCTGTAAATGCTCGCATTGCTATCCAGCTTTTGTATTTAAGATAATCTGCCGCGGGATTGTCTTTTGTATATCCTTTAGGCACGTTGGCTAAGCGAAGCTCCGCATCCTGATCGAGCGTTTTATAGGTTGCCGTAAACTTTTTTGCCGTGATGATCTTTTTAAACTCATCAAAGCAATAATCAATTTCCTGCCGAATTTTTTGTGTTTCTGCTGGCATTGGCATCCAGATACCGCCGCCGATAAAACTATTACCCGGTTCAAGATGAAAATAATAACCGGCAAAGGTGGATTTTTTGCCGCCCCTGTTAATACTTGCCGCAAAATTCTTTTTATAGGGTGTTTTGTCTTTGCTGAAGCGTATATCCCGATTAATGCGGAACATGCATTCCTTTGCAGTAAGCGATGCGACAGATGCATCCTTTTTCCCATAGGCATCAATCAATTCCTGTATAAAATTTTCAAAATCTTTCTTTGCTATTTCGTATTTCGGGCGGTTTGCATCAAACCATGGCTTGTTATTATTTTTTTCAAGTGACTTTAAAAACTGAATAGTAGACTGCTGCAGCATACAAATATGATTTTGCTTAATCGGGCAATTTACAGGTTGTTGGATAAAGCAGGTTAATTTTTTGTAAGAAGTTGAAACGTCATATGAACTGTCAACCTTCGGCTATGAGTTGTGAAATAGATTACTGATGACTTACTTCCTATGTCTAACACCTATACCTTTCAGCTTTCCCTATTTTACCCTTGCCCAGTTCTCTCCGCTCTTTATTCTGTATAAAGTCATTTCACTTACTTTATACTTTTCAGCCAACTGTTTAAAAGTGAGTTTACGCTTAGGGTCTGTAATAGCTTTTTTGATAGCGCTTACCTGCGAAGCTTTGAGTTTTAAACCTGAAGAACGGTTTGCCTGCACTTTTTTATAAGCAATTTTGGCAGGGCTTTTTTGTTGATGACTACTCACTTCGCTCAGTGTTGCCCATTTAAGATTTGAGGATTTATTATCCGCTTTATTGTAGTTGATATGAATAACATACTGATGTTTGGGAGAAGGTTTTTTACAAAAAATACGGGCTATTTCTCTGTGAATATACAGGGTTCCTTTATTGTTGGGGCGATGAAGATTAAGACTGCGATACCCTGTAGTTAACGAACCGCTGAGCAGTTGCCCGTCTTCATGAACGTCTTTAGAAAAACTTGCTACTCTGCCCTGGTTAGATACCGCATATTTTTTTCTTAATGCTTCCGCACCGGGGAATTGTAGGGGTTTCCAGGTTTCGCCTGCAACTTTCTTTATCATATATGATGTTTTTAGGTTGTATAAATGTAATACAATCTCGTGGTATAGATTACTTTTTATGTATGCTTCTTTTCGAAAATAGTTTGGGGTTGCGTCAATTGCCGGATGAAGTTAATATTCATACAAGTTCTGCTAAAAGTACAAAAGCCCCGATGTAGAAACATCGGGACTTTTGGTTAAGGCTCTGATTAGTAGCTATTTTAAAAATTTGTTTACGCCGGCGTTTCGGTATTAACAAATTCCATTAGTTCTTTTATATGTACTGGTGAAAAATTAAACTGTAACCCTGCGGTCTTATATAAATCCGGCAACGTTTTCGTTCCCCCCAAACTTAAAGCATTCATATAATTATCCAAAGCTTTTTCTTTATTTTCTTTGAATTGTTTCCACATGCCGATAGCGCCAAGCTGTGCTATACCATACTCAATATAGTAAAAAGGGACCTCAAACAGGTGTAACTGACGCTGCCACGCGTTTTCGCGATAATTATCTAACCCTGTGAAATCTATTTCGTTAGATGAAAATTCACTTAAAATCCCGATCCATTTTGCTTTTCTTTCTTCCACAGTATGAAACGGGTGTTCGTATATCCAATGCTGAAATTTATCTATAGTAGCTATCCACGGCATTACGGTAATTACCCTTTCCAGTTGATGTTCTTTTGCCCTTGTAAGGTCATCAGCGGAGTTAAAGAAAGTATTCCAGTAATCCATCGTGAATAACTCCATCGACATACTGGCTACTTCAGCCATTTCAATAGGATATTCTTTAAATGCACTTAACTCCAGCGGATGTGATAAAAAAGAATGAATGGCATGACCGCCTTCATGCACCATAGTAGTTACATCGTGCATTTGCCCTGCAGCATTCATAAAAATAAACGGTGCCCCGCTTTCTGCCAACGGCATATTATATCCGCCGGGAGCTTTGCCTTTCCTACTGTCAAGATCAAGGTGCTTTAATTCATCCATTTTACGCAGGCAGTCGGCAAAAAACGGCCGCAATCTGTTAAAGCATAGTATAGATTTCTCCAATAACTCTTTCCCGTCTTTAAACGGACATAAAGGCGCTGTGCCCTCAGCCTCTGCTTCAGTATCCCAGGGGCGGAGTATATCAATGCCTAATTTCTTTTTTTTCTTCTTGTTGATCTTATCTACCAGCGGCATTACGTATTGCTTTACGCCTTCGTGAAAATCAAAGCAGTCTTGTTTGGTATAATCAAACCTTCCTTTTTCAACAAAAATATAATCGCGGTAGTTGCTGAATCCTGCATTTAATGCCACCTGGTGGCGTTTATGAATGAGCGCAGTGAAAAGATCATTCAGCGCATCTTTATCCTGCAGCCTTCGTTCATTGATTTTACGATACACTGATTCACGAAGCTCCCTGTCGTGGCTTTCCAAAAATTTGGAAGCCTGTTGTAGTGTGTATTCTTTTCCATCCACTTCAACAGTCATTTTGCCAACAATAGCGCCGTACTGTTGCTGCTCTACACTCAGTTCGGAAAGCAACGGGATATTCTCTTCACGAAAGAGATCAATATTCTTTTTGACCGAGCGCAGGTAAGTGAAATACTTATCATGGTCAAGCGCCTCTGTAAAAGGATTATCTATCAGTTTTTTATTGATAGCATCACTATAGGGTTGAATATTGGGAGAAATATTTGTATAAAAGAAATTGAACGCGTCTCTTAATGCAGCATTCTCCGTATCGCAGGTCATGCGAACCTGCCGCCAGCAGGCATCTTCAGATATTACCGCTTCCAGTTCACTTACATCTTCCAGCCATTGCTCCAGTTCTTTTTTGGAATTTATTTTATGATCAACCAACGCTTTAAAATAAGGTTCAAGCGCTTCCCAGGTTGTAACCTCAAAATTTTCAGGTAAAAAATGTCTTTCTTTTTTATGTATATCAGCGGTTGCCTTAATCATAATCGTAATCAGGAAAAGAGATAAGCAAAAGGTAAGGTTATATTATTTCTTTTTAGGCGCTGCTTTTTTCTTTGGTTTTTCATCAGAGTCAGCCTTTTCCTCTTTTGGGGCTGCAGCTTTCTTTTTAGGCGCAGCTTCTTTTTTCTTTACCGTTTCTTTTGCAGGTTTTTCTTCAGCAGGCTCTTCTTTTTTCTTTGCCGCCTTTTTAGGCTTTTCTTCAGCTTCTTCTGCCGCTTCTTTCTTATTAGCTGTTTTCTTTTCTTCTTTTACTTCCGGCGCTGCTGCCACTTCTTCTTCCTCTTCAACTACTTCCGGCACTTTTATGTCAATATTATTTACTGTAAGAATTTCAAGCCATTTTACAATCTTTTTCATATCGCTTGTATACACACGTTCAAAATCCATATCAGGATATACTGCTTCAAAATATTTTTTTACTGCCGCGTTGTCTTTAGCATCAGGCAGGGGTATACTATTTTCTTTCATCGCGAGAAAAACCTCCGCTAAATTTACATTTTCACGAACAGTAAATATTTCAATACTCTCCAGGTGAGAGAAGTTATGACTGCGCGAGGAAACAAAACGGCTGCTTTTATCATCCAGTGAGCGAACAATAGCGCCATCACCTTTAGAGCTTAACAGCTCATACAAACCCGGTAAACCTGTAACAGATATAATTTTACTGTATTCCATAATCGGTCAAATCATTTTAAGGAGGTGCAATATAATGGGAAATTAGATAAGTTAGTCAGGGAAAAGTGTTTTATCAATATTAGGGATAATACGTAAAGCGTTTTTATAGTATATTTTCTTCAAAATAGCGTCTGGCAGGGCCATGCCATACATGCGCCAGAATGCATGATATTTTTTGTGATACGGGAAATATTCATCAGCTGTTTCCAGTACCCTGAAATAAGTATTGTATTCTTCCGGCACCCAGCTGTCTTTCCCGAATAATATCCTGTCCTGGTATTTTTCAAAGAATTGTTTTGCCGCCCGTGGCTGCCTGCCTAATTCCGCAATCACCGCGCCAAATTCTACTACCACATTAGGCATTTCATCCAAAAGCGAACCAAGTTTACCCAGATCGTTGGGATACCAGCCAAAATGCGCAGCTATAAAAGTTGTTTTAGGGTGTTTTTTAAACATACGGTGTTGTTCATCTATTAATTGCTCCCAGGGTTCAGGATCATCAGGTCCTCTTTTTCTGTTGGGATGTGTTTTTAACTCGAGCCAGCGCTCATTATGTTCATCCATCTCGTCCCAAAAAGGTTTCGGGTCAGCCGTATGAATAAGCACGGGAATCTTAAGCTCACCGCATTTATCCCAAACAGCATCCAGGCGTGGATCATCTATCGCAACTCTTCTACCATCCTTATCTTTTACGGAAAAGCCCAGGTTTTTGAATATCTTCAAACCATTCGCGCCGTGCTGCACATCCTCCTGCAATTGTTTAACCGTGTTTGCTGTCCAGTCTTTTTCACCCACACCATTAAAATCAATATTAGCGAAAACGATAAATCT
The DNA here is from genome assembly GCA_047601125.1 of Agriterribacter sp. Classification (GTDB taxonomy): domain Bacteria; phylum Bacteroidota; class Bacteroidia; order Chitinophagales; family Chitinophagaceae; genus Agriterribacter. Next base: position 323,204 of record JASGJY010000002.1, read on the forward strand.
TTTTGGTGAGACCTTCTTAATGCTTTCTGTCATTCCCTGCAACTTATTACCATTGCCACCACTTAGGTTTACCATTATGGCCATATTCATTTTGTCCATATCTTTAAGTAAGCCCGGTATTGTTTGCACTGATAAATTCCACTGGTGATTGTGTACATCAATAAAAGGAAACTTAGCTTTGGTAACGAGATGTTCCGGCACAACAAGTGTAGATACAGGATCATATTTTTCAAAATCCATTGATTTTTGTGCTTGTGTACCTGCAAACAGTAAGGATAAGAAAATGGTTATAAATTGTTTCATGGTCTATACTTTCAATTAAGATAAAGGTATTGGGAAAGATAAGATTATTTGAGTAAGTGAGGGACAGAACATGTGTTAACGCAGGTTTATAATCGCCTTGTAGTTATTAACGATAATGAATTACCCGTATAATTCCTGGTGAATAGCTTTTTTATCATATCCCATTGCTACTATCCTGTGCTTGGCTTCGTCAATCATATTTTTCCAGCCACAAAGAAAGAAATAAGCAGGAGGTTTGTGTTGTACAAGAGTTTCATACACCGCGTGAACATAACCGGTTTTTCCTTCCCATTCCTGTCTTGAGAGTGTTGGGATATAGTGAAAGAATGGAACCCGTTCTGCAAGTTGACGTAATTCATCATAATACAGGATATTGCATTTTTCGCGACAGCCAAAAATGAGGTAGATATTCTGATGAGCTATATTATGCATGTCAATATAATGCATCATACTACGGAAAGGCGCAACGCCTGTGCCGGTACAGATAAGGAATAAATCTTTATCGAGTTGATCCGGCAATGTAAACACACCCAGCGCCCCGCGAAATATAAATACTGAACCTTCTTTTATTTCATTGAAAATATAGGTAGTACCTGCACCGCCTTCCAGCAATACAATTACCAGTTCAAATATGTTTGTGCCATCTGGCCAGGAAGCAATGGAATAACTGCGCCAGCGCCTGGCCGGCTTTTCATCAATCGGTAAATCAAGTGTAACAAACTGACCGGGCCTGAAATCGAAATTATCTGTATCCGTTACTTTTATCCAATACCTGCGCGTAAGCGGAGCTTCTTCTTTAATGCGAATAACTATACCTTCACGCCATGGTAATGAAGACATAAAAAAAGTTTCAACCGTTAGTGGAATCTGTATAAAGATAAGGAATTTGAAATTGGAGATTTGAAATTTGAAATTGGAGTATGTGGTACGAAGTGTTTGGGGAGTTAGCTTGTGGTTTAAGATATTATGTAATGTTTTGTATTGCTTTAATGTATAAAGCATGGCTGGTTTATAAAAAAGAGGCTGCCAGTTAAAGCAGCCTCTTATCGCCAAAAAAATGGCAGGCAATCGGAGGTCGTAATACAATCAATAAATTACTCTACTGATCTAAGGGGTAATATTACAGCATTTATTACAATAATGCTATTTATTGATAGATTTTTTGTTTAAAACTTCCCACAATTTATCTTTCAACTCTGTTAATCCCTTTTGAGTAACGGATGAAATAAAAAGGTGAGGTATATCTGCAGGCAACTCTTTTGATATTGCAGCTTTTAATTCATCATCAAGCATATCACTTTTGCTGATAGCAATAATAAATGATTTGTGCAACAGTTCAGGATTATATTGCTCTAATTCATTTACCAGCACATCAAATTCTTTGCGATGGTCAGCGCTATCTGCGGGGATCATAAAAAGCAGAACAGGATTGCGTTCTATATGCCTTAAAAAGCGATGCCCAAGCCCTTTTCCTTCTGCGGCGCCTTCAATTATACCAGGCAGATCTGCAATGCAAAAACTCTTTCCATCGCGATAGGGAACTATACCCAGGTTTGGATTAATAGTAGTAAAAGCATAATCAGCAATTTTGGGTTTAGCCGCAGTTACAACAGATAATAAAGTTGATTTTCCCGCATTGGGAAATCCTACCAAACCTACATCAGCCAATACTTTTAATTCAAGTACTTTCCACGCTTCCTCACCAGGTTCTCCAGGTTGTGCATACTCCGGAACCTGGTTGGTAGCAGTAGCAAAATTGGCGTTGCCTAATCCTCCCCTTCCGCCTTTAATCCATATAACTTCCTGGCCATCTTCCAATATTTCTGCTTCCTGTTTGCCCGTTTCTTCATCAATAGCTATAGTGCCAAGCGGTACATCAATAATAATATCTTTACCACTCCTGCCGGTGCAATTATTTCCGCTTCCACTTTCACCATTCTCCGCCAACACATTTTTAAAATACCGGAGATGCAGCAATGTCCATAAATTTTTATTGCCTTTTAAAATAATATGACCGCCACGACCGCCATCACCGCCATCAGGACCCGCAGTTGCATTGTATTTGGTACGCATAAAATGCCTGCTGCCCGCGCCGCCGTGTCCGCTCCTGCAGAATATTCTTATCTGGTCAACAAAATTTGATTTTTCCATTATACCCTTTGGACAAAGATATAACCCTGAATGTAAATACAGGAAAGCTGATTCAGATAATAATGCTATGAATATATCCGGGCAATTGCATCTTTATATTTCTCCATGATCACTTTACGTTTCAAACTCATTTTAGGAGTTATCTCACCAGAGTCAATCGTCCATTCGCGGGGTAATAACTCAAAGCGTTTCACCTGCTCCACGTGGTTGAAGAACTGGTTCATGCCCTCTACAATTTCTTTGTAATGGGCAAGTACTTTTGGATCTTTTACTACCTCTTCATTGGAACTGTAAGGAATATTATTTTTACCGCACCAGTCCTTAAGATTGACAAATGACGGAACAATCAGTGCCCCAACAAATTTTTCCCCCGCACCTACTACAAGCACCTGTTCAATAAACCGGGATTCTTTCAGTTTATTTTCGATGGCAGACGGAGCAACATATTTACCACCGCTGGTTTTAAACAATTCTTTTTTACGGTCTGTTATGCGTAAAAAAGTATTGTCTTCAAAAACACCTATATCACCGGTGTGCAACCAGCCGTCAATAATAGTTTCTGCGGTAAGATCAGGACGTTTATAATAGCCAACCATCACAGATGGACCTTTCACGCAAATCTCTCCATCCTCCATTAACTTTACTTCCACGCCTTTTATGGGAGGGCCAACAGTACCGAATTTCATTCTGCCTTTGCCGCGGCTGTTTACCGAAATTACCGGGGAGTTTTCTGTTGGACCATATCCTTCATACAATGGTATTTTGGCCGCGTTAAAAATGCGTATTAATCTTTCCTGGCAGGCAGCACCACCGGTAATGATATATTTAATATTGCCACCCAGCGCCTCACGCCATTTGCTGAAAATAAGTTTATTGGCAATGGATAATTTAAGATTATACAGGAAGCCGCCATCAACAAGGTTATCGTATTTCTTTCCTAATTCAACAGCCCAGAAAAAAAGGCTTTTCTTTATGCCCTTAAGTTCCACACCTTTGCTCATAATACGCTCATATACTTTTTCAAGCAGGCGGGGCACAGTTGTAAATACATCCGGTTTTACTTCCTGCAGGTTAGCGCCAATGGTTTCAAGACTTTCAGCATAATAAATACCTATGCCGCTGAACATATAAATATAGCTTACCGTTTTTTCGAAAATATGATTAAGCGGTAAAAAGCTCAGTGCTTTATATGTTGGCTGATCATCAAAAGGAAAACTTTCTTTTGCGAAAAAAGTATTTTGTACGATGTTGTTGTGGCTGAGCATTACGCCTTTTGGTGTGCCTGTTGTTCCTGATGTGTATATTATAGTGGCTAAATCTTTGGCTTCAATTTTATTTTTTATTTTACTTACAGCAGCCAGCCCTTCGTTTGTTGAAAGCTCAAGCACTTCGCTCCAGTGATTGGCTCCTTCTATTTTATTAAACGTATAAATGCCTTTCAGGCTTGGTATTTTTGGTTGAATGGATTTTATCTTTTCCAATAATTCTGCGCTGCTTACAAAAACATATTTCACTTCTGCATCGTTAAAAATAAATTCTATTTCGAGGGGATTTGTAGTGGGATAAATGGGCACGAGGATCGCCCCGGACTGTTGTACTGCCAGGTCGGTAATTAACCATTCAGGGCGGTTGTTTGAAATAATGGCTACCTTATCTCTTCCTTCGGTGGTCATATCATTACCAGATATGCCAAGAGCAGAAAGCCCTGCCGCCAATTGCAGCGAAGTATCTTTTACTTTTTGTGTACTGTATTTACGCCATTCGCCATTTTCTTTGGCAACAAGCATATCCTCCTTAGGAAATTTTTCCAGCTGATAATCCAGGCAATCAAATAGTCTTTTGGGTTGAGTCATGGCATAATCGTTTTCTTCCAAATTCAAGATAATGAATTATGCAGGAATAACCTATTTGCGCTGATAATATTGGTCTTTTGGTAATTTGAAAATCCGTCCTCTCTGAAAATTACTGAAGGCATCGTATTCAGCTTTATGCTGCTGTATCCAGACCTGGTATTGATCTGCACTGATAGCTGCGCCGAATAGCCATTGATTATATGCTTCAAACATATTCAGTTTTATCAACTGCTGCTGGTACTCAAACAAGCGGTATGGAAATTTTTGGGCATTTGCTTCAAACCAGTTTTGTATAAATCCCCTTCTTATTTCAATCAGCTTTTCGGGGTTTATGCCTGTAGCGGCTTTGGGAGATTGTGCATTCATTGAAGTAAGAAAAGCTATCTCAAAATCATTTTTATTTTTGGGCTTATAACTTTTGAGCAGGTCTGCATCGGCAAATAATTTTTTGTACCCATCGTACAAAAGACTTTTAATTTCTGCCGTACGGATGGTATAACTTTCCATATTCACGAAAATCTCACCATAAAGTAAGCTCCATATTTTATCTGTGGTAAGATAATAATATCTTGCAGCGTTATAATAATTGCCTGCATGATTTGGGTCAACTTTAATACCTGTTTCCCATTGGTTTATTGCATTGTAATCTTTTTTCTGCCACAGCAGTTCACCATATTCACTATACAAAACACCGCTGAATGGGAATTTCTTCAATCCCTTTTCGTATACTTTTGCACCTTCTTTCAGTTCTTCAATAGCGCGGTATGTAGTGCCTGCTATCTGAAAACTGCGAACATCCGCATTGTCACTTTCTATTACAGGTTTTATAACTTGAAGCGCTTTTGTAAAATCTCTTTGCAAAAAATAAGTATAGGCAATATCGTTCTGAATATCTGCGTCACCGGGTTTTAACTGCAGGGCGCGGTTAAAAACCATGATAGCGTTTCCCCAATCACCTTTGCGCATATAATTGCGGCCGGTTTGCTGCAGGGTATCCGCATTTTGCTGAGCAGTACCTGTTATTGCAAGAATTGTGAATAATAGTAAAAAGCTTAACTGTTTCATGAAGGTAAAGATAGGATGTGTAGGATAAATTAATTGTGAAAGGTTGGTTGGAAACAAGGGGTTTCTCTTTTAAAATGATATTTTAATCTCAAAAGAGAAATATGCATTAATCAGGCAATAAAAAAGATCTATAGAAAATTGAGATTGCTTCGCCCGCATATCACCCTGATATTTATAAATGGTTGAGGCGGGCTCGCAAGGACGGCAGAGAGTTGAATAGTTATACATTTTGATTCAGTGCTGATAGCAAAACTCAAACACGCCCTCCCGTCATTTCGATCCCGCATTATGAAGGTTGAACTAAGGAGTGTTGCGGCGGGAGAGAAATCTGTTTGGAAAGAGCACAAAAGTTGAGCATTAGTACCAAAGCCCAACAGATCTCTCTCCCACCAAAAGATGTTCTAATTTAATACAACGTACAGGCGGGATCGAGATGACGATGTCTTCAACAATTTCCTTTAACACCTGTAATGAAGATTTTCTTATTTAACTCCTGTTACGGAAACGCTCATTTAATCAAATGCGTCAGTAATCCATCTCTCAGCTTTGGCTCAAACCAGGTGCTTTTGGGGGGCATTACATTTCCGCTATCAGCAATATCAAATAATTGCTGAATACTCACCGGATATAAGCTGAATGCCACTTTCATTTCTCCGCTGTTCACTCTTTTTTCAAGCTCCTGCAAACCTCTTATGCCGCCAACAAAATCAATCCGCTTATCCGTGCGTTGATCTTTAATACCTAATATTTTATCAAGAAGATTATTTTGCAGAATAGTTACATCAAGCACACCTATCGGATCTTTTGTGTATGTGCCCGGTTTTGCGGTGAGCGTGTACCATTCGCCACCGGTATACATTCCGAAATCATGTAATTGTTTGGGAGAAACAGCTTCTGTGCCATTAGGCTTTACCTCAAAATTTTCCTTTATCTTTTCTATGAATTCTTTTTGCGATAAGCTATTCAAATCTTTTATCACACGATTGTAATCCATAATATGCAATTGCGAAGCAGGAAATAAAGTGGTAAGAAACCAGGAAGCGCCGTCTGAATCTCCGGCAGCAGATAATCTTACCTTAGCGGCACTTGCAGCCCGGTGATGCCCGTCTGCTATATAAGTTGCTTCAACCTTTTCACTGAATATTTTAGTGATATTATCTATCACCTTATCATCAGTAACAATCCATATGGTATGACTGATATTGTCATCTGCAACAAAATCATATACGGGCGATTTTTCTTTTTCCCATTTAGCGATCAACGCATCTAATTCTTCAACATTTTTGTAAGCGAGAAAAACATTTCCTGTTTGTGCACCTGTAGCTGCAATATGATTAATACGATCCTGCTCTTTTTCAGGACGTGTAAATTCATGTTTTTTAATAATATCATTTTCATAATCATCAACAGAAGACACACACACCAAACCGGTTTGGCTTTTTCCGTTCATGGTTAAGCGATATATATAATAGCATGGTTTACTTTCAGTAAATAAAACCTCGCGTTGCATAAAAGCCTGCAGGTTATCCTTGGCTTTTTCATATACCTCACTGCTGTGCACATCTGTTGCTTCAGGCAAATCAATTTCCGACTTGGTAATATGCAGAAAAGAATACGGATTTCCCCTTGCTTCTTTTTTTGCTTCCTGACTGTTCAATACATCATATGGTTGAGATGCAACCTGTTTAGCAAACTGTGCCTGAGGGCGAAGTGCTGTAAATGGAGCTATAGTGGCCATAAAAAATTTTAGATAATTCCTTATTACGCATGTTTCAATGCAAAATGATTCATCAGTTCTGTAAGCGCCTGCACACTGCTTAACGGTAGTGCATTGTATAATGATACCCTGAACCCTCCAACACTGCGGTGTCCTTTCACACCAACCATACCTTCTTTTTTACACAACTCAAGAAAGGCTTTTTCCTGTTCAGGATCATCCATTACAAATACAACATTCATTTTGCTGCGGTCTTCTTTATTAACCGTAGGCTTAAATACAGGTAAGCTGTCAAGGGTTTTATATAAAAGGGATGCTTTCTGATCATTGATCTTTTCAATAGCGGATACGCCTCCCTGTTCTTTCAACCATCTTAATGTAAGCATGCATACATATATTGCAAATACAGGCGGTGTATTCAGCATGGAGCCATTTTCAATATGCTTGCGGTAATCCATCATAGATGGCATGGAGCGCTTTACCTTACCCAGTATATTTTTATTTACCACAACCATATTTACACCCGCTGCGCCTATATTTTTTTGGGCGCCTGCATAAATTAATGAAAAGCGGTTAAAATCGATTACACAGCTTAGTATATCGCTACTCATATCAGCTACAAGCGGCACATCTGTTTCAGGCACAAAATGCATTTGTGTGCCTTCTATAGTATTATTAGTGGTATAATGAAAATATGAAGCGTTTGATGGAATGGCAAATCCCCTGGGGATATAAGTATAATTTCTGTCTTTGGAAGAAGCTACCACTTCAACATTACCAAAAAGTTTTGCTTCCTTAATAGGTTTGCTGCCCCACACACCGCAATCAAGATAAGCTGCGGTGGCTCCATCATCAAGCAAATTCATCGGCACCTGGAAAAATTGCGTAGTTGCGCCGCCATGCAAGAACAACACTTCATGATCACTATCCAACTGCATCAGTTCCTTTACCAGCGAAATTGCTTCATCCAGTACAGGCTGAAACAACGTGGTGCGATGCCCTATTTCGAGGATGGATAAACCGGTATTATTAAAATTCAGTATTGCCTGGCTCGCCTGTTCAAAAACTTCTTTAGGCAAAATGCTTGGGCCTGCATTAAAATTGTGAATCATTGCTACTAATTAATAGATTGATCAATCCAAATTCATCCGGATCAGTCAAATCGTTGAGGGGGGCAAATATACATTAATTTTCACAAGTCCTTTCGTTTGATTTACCGCTTTGCCAGCCGGCATCGAGGAGCTTAAATGCAACTGAATCTGCGACAGGAAACTGAATTTTGGCATTTACTTCAAGTTGAGGCTGACCTGCATTTACCCACGCTGTATACCATAATGATGCCACAGCAAATATGGATTGACACATGCGCCGCTGAACCATATCATTAAGCACGTTGTTGTAAGCAATGGTAAAAGAAGATGAATATTGCTTTATGATCATCCCGTTTCTTTCTTCGAAAGCATATTTTTGATCAGGCAAAAACTGATCGCTCAGTTTTTTTTCGAATAATAAAACTGAATCTGCGGCGGAAGCGCTCTGTAATACAATTTTCCATGCAAAATCCAAAGGGTCTTGTATATATGTTGCTTTGCCAATAAAGTAATCAAAGCTCTTTTCAGCAAGCAGCTCCGGTATGCGGCTTTCCCAAAAACCATGAATACCCTGCTGCCCTGTAAGCTGACCGTTATAATTATTATGTGTATGCAAAGGCACATGCGCATCACCGATATAATGCGCCAGTTCCGCTGATAATTTTAATATGGCAGGATAATTTTTTTGCTGAAATGCATTCGTCAGCCTTTGCTGCATAATATTTATCCACCAGGGCACAATGCCATGCTTGTAAAGTGAATCTTCCCCGAATCTCTCAATTGCATCTTTCCACCTTCGCGGCACATTCGTAAATGGATAAACACCATAAGTATTAAGATCAATAAAATGCCTTGGGCCTTCCTGCGTTACAATATATCTTCTTTTATCAGGGTCAACCGCATGCTCCGTTATAAAATCAATATTGGGTTTGTAAAAAACCATCATTGAAGGTGGCAGTAAGAAAATGGCCTGGTGGTTGATTACTTTATGCGCGTAAAACCCCCAGCAGAATATTTGCTGGTGTATAAAAGTGAAGATGCTCAAAAATAAAAGCTTGCGGTGCATAGGTTAGTTAGTAGTTATTAGCTCAAAAAATTATTATTCTTTCAATAACCGTCAAATCATCCATATATTAATATTGGCGAATCACGATTATATATTTCTTAAATTTAGGAATATATTTTATGAGTTTAAAGACATCGTATTTAACTAACAAATAAACTTTTTATGGATAAGAAAAATAAAACCAAAAAAGATTTCCCCGGATATCCAAAGTATCCGGCATCTGAAGATATTTATGAAAACGGCTCTAAGCTGCGTAATGATTTTGATGATGAAAATGAATCTATGGAAATGGGATTGGATATACCGGGTGCAGACCTGGATGATGAAGATGAAAAAATTGGCTCGGAAGATGAAGAAAATAATTATTATAGTCTTGGAGGAGATAATCATGAGGATCTGGAAGATAGCAATCCTGATGATGTTTAAACCTGTTTTAAAAGCAGGAACATAAATTTATATGACCCTGCTTTTAAATTTTGGTTTTCAAGAGTTTTTATCACTTACTCTTAAACGCTATATACCTCGCCTCAGCTTTCACTATCTTGTTTAAAAAGTCTTTCATTGCTGCATAGCCTTCTACAGGAATGGTAGTTTTTTTAATGGACGCCTTTCTCGTTACCAACAGCTTGTTTTCGCCTTTGAGCTGATATTGCAAACTATATGTTCCGTTCACAAAACTTACTCTTTCATCTTTCGGTATCTCGTAAAACTTTGTGCCTGCAGGAGCGGTTATTTCAACAACTGTTTCATATTCATCCACATCTTCATACCTCCAGTATTCCACCGGGAATTTTCTTTCGCTGAGGGAAAAATTATCTACTGTAGCCACCGCATCTCCAAAAGGAATTTTAACCATTTTAATATCGCCCAACTCAGCAACTTCATTCTGAACATTATACTCACAAGTGTATCTTATTGAATCAGATTGCTCATCCAATCCTTTAAAAGAAATAGCAGTTACTTTTACCGGGTTTTTAAAGCTGCCGCTTATATTTCCTTCCATTTCTTCCATCTGCTTCTGGTTAGAAAGCGTTGCAAACTGACTCCTGAGCGAAGAGGTTAAAGTGCCGGTTTTAACAATGTCTGTTTTTACTTTTAAATCGTTATCGTCTATAACAGACAGATAAATCTTCCTGCTTGTCTTTTCCTTTGTTCTGTTAACTGCATTAATAAATTCAATTTTTGATGATGCTGTGTCTTTGGCATTTGCCGGTATTACCAGAGAAGCCGCCTCATATAAGCTTGTAGGCAGGCTTCCAAAAGGAAGATTATTATCTGTAAGCTCAATATAATACGGCTTATCATCAAGCAAGGCTTTTACAATGCAATGATTAAATTCTACTGATGGCAATACCATACTGTTCTGTCCATAGTCTCTTGTATTTACCAGCACCAGGTTGGCTTTAATATTGGCCAACTTAGCCAGCGAAACAAAAAGCGCAGACAGATCTTTACAATCGCCAAGGCTTGTATTTATAGTTACCGAAGGCTTTTGCGGCACATAAGCACTTTGCCTGAAAGCAACAGAACTGTAGCGGATATTTTTCTCTATAAAATTATAAATAGACTGCGCAATATTTTTTTGAGATAATGAACCTGTGCCTTTAGGAAAGAGTTCATTGAACACCCTTCTTACTTCAAAATCATCGTCTGTTTTAACAGCAGAAAGATCGCTGTACCATGTAGCAATATCATTCCATGAATTGATGGTTGATATACTTATGGATGCGCCAACATCCTGTAACGATGGCATATACGGTTCACTTTTGAATGCATCGAGATTTTCTTTTTGCCAGGTATACAGCTTAAAATCATCATAGTTGCTTACTTTAGGCTCAAGCTTAATATTCAAAGCCGAATGATTGAACTTTACATTATTGGCAACAAGCAGATTAAAGCGTGCTAATTTTTCAGGAACAAAAGCATTAAATATAAATTTGTTCCAGTATTCTTTTCCCAGCCTTCCCTGCGCATAATTCTGTATTTTGTATTTGATCACTATCGCGTCGCCTGCATCAAGCCCTGTAAACACCAGTTGATTGCCATTTTTTTCAGCAGGTGTTTTAACGCCGTTCTTTTTTACCGTTTCAGCTTTTTCTATAAACAGGTCTGATGAATTTGAGTTATACGATATGTTTGTTTCTTTCCAGTTATCAATACCTTTTTGCGTAACTACCCGGATAGCCAGTGTGTAATATTCTTCAGATGCACCTTCAGGATAAATAACCGCGGATTTTTCATCAAGTAAATAATAATAATCATAATCCACTATGCTGTTGTCGGCTTTCTTCACCAGTTCGTACACATCTGTTTCAGGAAATGCTTTCCATACAGAGGGCTTCTTTTGTAATTCCCTTAATCTTTCTCTTGCTGAATATTTATTCGCTTCATAATAGATCGCTTTCTTGTATGCATCTGTCGCTTCCTGCTGAATATCCTGGTGTTGCAGTTCGGTACCCAAATTTTCCCAATAAGTAGCAACATAGGGAGCCAGCGTTAAAGCCTGCCGCCCGAATTCAGTTGCTTTTTTATAATTCTGCTGGTCAAAATAAAAGCTTGAAATATCTGTGATCAAATCCGGATCGTACGGAAAATTATCTGAGAGTGATTTAAGTATCTGCAGTTCTTTATCTGCCTTGCCCTGCTTATTATATGCCCTCGCCAATGCTTTAAGCACCTGGAAATTGAAGTTTGATTTCAGGTATTTTTCATAAATGCCTAATGCGCCGGGAACATCTTTATACGCCTGCATCTTTACATTGAACATCATCTCCAGCACACCTGTATTCTCAGGATTTGCTTTGTACGCGTCTTCAATTGTCTTTATCAGCACATCCATTTTATTCTGGGCGCCGTATAGTTTGATCTTTGTATCAAACATATCGTCATCATTGCCAAACAGGGTAGCATACTTTGTTAAGGCCTCCTCTGTTTCATCATATTTTTCAGCTTCAAGTAATTTTTGAATATTAAGTTTGTATACTATCGGGCATTCAGGATCTTTTTCCTTCATCCGCTCGGTTTCCTGCAGCAATAATGTTCTGTTATTGTCTTTAATATGGCAAAGCATAAGCTCTACCCGTAAAAGAGAATTGTCAGGGAATTTTTCAAGAATATCTTCAATCAATGCTCTTGCTTCCGCTGTTTTCTTATCCCGTAAATAAGTTTCCGTTAATAGTATATAGTTTACAATATTATCAGGCTGCTGTTTTATTTTTTGTTCAAAAAAGGTCTCGGCAAAATGCCTTAACGAAGGTTCAGCCTGTTTTTGAGTATTGCCCTTAGTATATTGCTGTAAAGCGGGAGTATATGTTAACCCGGGTATAGAATTATAGTAATCATCAGTAAATCTTACAATAAAATTTGGAGAAGTGGTATTGCTGTAAGCAAGTTGAACTAAAATGCGGTTATACCCTTTTTTCAGTTGTACATAGTTTTTATAATAATCGAGCTCTGTAACAAGGTCTTGCTTTTCTGCAATGATCTGCTCATCGTTTACCCATACCTTCATTGCACCTGCACCGCCTGCATTCAATAGCACTTTCATATCGGCCGGTGCATTCACAAAATTTTGTGCATATACCACAGCGGTGTTGTAACGTATATGTGCGTGGGGAAACGTCCAGCCATCCATATTCATTGCTGCCGGCGTAAACCAGGATATATCAGCTCCGCCAGCTGATTTAAAAACTGCATTAGCCTCCGGATGCTGTAATGGCCCAAAATCCTTATAATAACCACTTCCCGATAAATTGTCGAAAGGGCCGGCTAATTGCCAAATCGGTCCGGCAGAACCCATTTTTTCTGTTTCTTTTCTTGCTTTTGCAATATTGTTTGAGGCCTGCAGATGCCATGAGTTTACGTAGTATGCCGCGGATTTTAATGAGCCGTTACAGTTTTTATCACTCAATACTTTTTCTATAAGATCAAGCTGAACAGCATTTTTCTTTCCATATGGGCCTAATACAGGATCATTAAACCATAGTGCAAATACATACGGGTTAGGGTCTTTGAGTTTTTGGTAAACTTTTTCAATAAATTCATTTGGCCTGTTGCCCCTGCCCTCAAAATTGCAAAGGTAGATATAAGTAATATAAGCATCTACAGCGGTAGCCGGATCTTTAAACGCCTTTTCCAATAAAGCAAGCGCAGTTTTCCTGTCATTTTTATGCAATGCTTTCCATGCCTCTTCGTAATCGTTAGCGGTTGCAGCAATAGTAATGGTCAGGCAAAAAAGCAGTAAGCGTATCCTGGTTAACATGGGTATAAGGGTTTATTGTAAAATAGTTTTTATTCGCTTTTTGTGTGCGCATCTTCTTCTAAGTTGGTTACTCCACCTGATATGGCAAACTTCATAGCATCACCGGAACTTACGTCAGTTATTAATCTCACCCTTTCTTTCTTTACAAAATACAAATGCCCGGCAAAGGCATAGGATTGAGGTATGTATACTGATACATATTCGTTCAATCCGAATTCAGTAACTTCTTCCTGTGTTACAAATCCAATTCGCCATATATCTGTTGATTCAATAGCGACAAGTACTGCCTTATCAAACTTTCTTTTATTACCTGCAAAAGCCTCAAAAAAATCTTTTACGGTAGTATAAATTATTTTTATACCTGGTGTTTTTTGCAAAATGCTGTCAAACAACTCTACCAATTTGCCCACCACAAATGATGAAGACAAATAACCTACCAGCAAAATAATAAGTATAGCCACCACAAACCCCATTCCCCGCAGATAATAAGCCGAGGTTTCAGGGAATATTTTCTCTACTATATCAGGCAATATCCTGTCAACAAAATTAAATAACGATGTTAATGCCCATATTGTTATAACAATCGGAGCCAGAATGATCAATCCCTGTAAAAAATACTGTAACAGGCTTTTAAGCCAGTTTTTTTGTGCCATATTATAGCTTTGATACACAAATGTATAGACTGACAGGTAAATATATTTAATATATACAGCGATTTCGCTTTTAGAAAATCTAAGGCATCACGGCTTGATTTTATTGCTTAACATAAAATATCTTTTTAAAAGCAAAACCATGTTAATATATACTAATAGATCATTTAAAGTAATTTGTGTTGTTATCCGTCTTCCTGCATATACATACGGGTTTACACGTAATGAGTAATACAAAGCAGCATACAATAGTATCGGCAGTAAGAGATTATGGCGCAAGGCTGTTTAACTTTATTCGCGGCAGGGTAAATACAGATGAAGATGCCGAAGATATACTGCAGGATGTTTGGTATCAAATGAGCAATATGGTAAATATTGATGAGGTGGAAAGTATAAGTGGCTGGCTATACAGGGTTGCGCGAAACAGGCTTACGGACAAGTACAGGAAAAAGAAAGATATTTTGCTGGAAGATGCATTGCCGGAAAATAGCGAAAACGACCTGCGGATAACGGATATACTTGCAACAGAAGATGACAGCCCGGAATTAAAACAATTCAAATCTTTTTTTTGGGAAGAGTTGATGGCGGCACTGGATGAGCTTCCTGAAAACCAGCGGCAGGTATTTGTATGGAATGAACTGGAAGATATGACCCTCCAGGAAATTGCGGATAAAACCGGTGAAAAGCTAAAAACCATTATCAGCAGAAAAGGTTATGCAGTAAAACATTTACGCAGCCGGCTGGCTGATTTATATAACGAATTAAATATACTATAACATGAGCAGCAATAACAGCGCATTCAGGAGAAGGCGTCCACCTTTTTTTCCTGTTATGGTAATCGGGATTTTTGTAATGTCGGGTGTGGTGATGTGGTTATGGAATACCATTTTACCCGACCTGGTACATGTAAGCAATATTACTTATTGGAAGGCAATGGGCTTACTGGTGCTATGCCGTATACTTTTTGGAGGATTCAAATTTGGCCCACCCCGCAACAATGCTCCGTTTGGCGGCCCGGGCGGCTGGCGCGAAAAATGGATGAATATGAGCGAAGAAGAAAAAGCAAAATTTAAAGAACAGTGGCGGGAACGGTGCGGAAGAAAGGGATAGCGTTTGTGGTTTATAGTTTGTAGTTTATAGTTTGTGGTTTAGCGTTACATGTTTCAGAGACCGGGCATGCTTTGTCTTTTTATGTTCTATACATTTCGCTATCCACCTTCTACCTTCCACCTCTTACCTTCCACCCCTCCACGTTCTACCTTTTGCCTTCTTCCTTTACATTCCCCTTAAAGTAAAAACAAAAGTCATCCGTCTGCATAGGAAAGCATTTGCAAACAATAAAAATTTATACAATGAACAGAAGTATTGTAAAACCAATAGTGGTTGGCGCATTAATTGGAGCGGCGCTGTTTTTTATTCCCTTTTTTGTACTTAGGGTGATTACATTTTTTCTTATTGCGGGTTTGATTTTTCGCCTGTTTGCAGGACGGCGAAGAAGATTTGGCAGGCATTTCAATGAACAGCGGTTTGCGTTTGTTGACCACATCCGCAATATGAGCGATGAAGAATACCAGGCATTTAAATCAAATCCCCGTGGTGCATTTGGATGTGACGGATTTAACAGGAAACAAGATTCAACAACTAATCAAAATCCTCAACAATGAGTTACAGAAACAGGTTTTTAACAGGGCTGGCTGCCGCAGCCATTACGTTCGCATGCCTTATGGCATTTGTTGGTCCAAAACGTTTTGCAGAATATAGAAAACATCATTTTGGTTATGAAAGAAATTGTAGTGAAAAAGAACAACTACGTGAAGAAATGAAAGAAAGAGAATAGTTTAAATATTTATTATTAACAACAAAAACAGGAGAGTAAAAATGTATACAAATCAATTTACAGGTTTCGGTCCGCAATTACACAGACTGAAAAGGGAGTTCCGTGAACATCATCCATTTTTCAAAGAGTTCCGGAGGCCAAAATATAATGTACCGATCAATATTATCGAAAACGAAAATGAGTTTGAAGTACATGTTTTTGCCAGCGGTTTTACAAGGGATGATATTAAAATAACGGTTACTAATGATGTACTTCTTATCAGTGGAGCAAAAACGTTGCCGGAGGATTATAAGCCCAATTTCAGCAGGCAGGAGTTTCCCGTCAAAAACTTTGAGCGCTCACTTGCACTGAACAACAAAGTAGATGCGGCATCAATAGCCGCCAGGCATGAAAACGGTGTATTAATCATTATGCTGCCTAAAAATGAAGAGGCAAAAACGCAGGAGAAGGTGATTGAGGTGATGTGATGCATCCGTAATAATAGACACCAGCTTTACACTGGTGTTTATTCCATCAACAACGTATATTAGTGTTCACAAAGCAATGCTATGCCAGCCGGTTATTCAAAAACTCCTCTCGCAAAAAAACTGGGTATTAAAGAGGGAAATATCATATGTATCATCAATGCACCGGATTATTATACTACACTCTTTTCTGATTTTCCTGAAAAAGTAACCATCACAACTGATAAAAAACAGAAAAAGCATTTTATTCATTTCTTCACAAAGCATGCAAAAGAATTACAACAGCATATCCTTCAGCTTCGCGGCGAAATTTTTCCCGGTGGCATGATATGGGTTTCCTGGCCTAAAAAAGCGTCAAAAGTTGAAACAGATATTACAGAAGACATTGTGAGAGATCTGGCTTTGCGTAACGGGTTGGTTGATATAAAAGTTTGCGCAGTTGATGAAATTTGGTCAGGATTAAAGCTGGTGATACCTCTGAAAGACAGATGAATCTTATCTTCGCGTCGCAATAAATTCAATAATTAATGAATCTGTCCGGAGTTAAGCTTATTGCCACGGATATGGATGGCACATTACTCAATTCAAAAAAACAGCTCAGCAAATCCATCTATAACATATTTGATAAATTAAAAGCGAAAGGCATTTTATTTGCCGTAGCCAGTGGCAGGCAGTTGTATAATTTGCAAAATGAGTTTTTGCCTGTAAAAAACGATATGATATTTATAGGCGAGAACGGAAGCTTTGTTACGTACAAAGATGAAGAACTGCTGGTGCAACCGCTGGATAAAGCCATTGTTCCGGAGCTTATTCGCATTGCAAGAACTATCCCTGACGCCCACACGATATTATGCGGCAAAAAGCAGGCATATATTGAAGATGCGAATGAAGATTTTATGAAGAACGTGGAAATGTATTATGACAGGCGTACTTCCGTTGATGACTTGTTAAAGGTAACAGATGATGATATTCTGAAAATAGCTATCTGCGATTTTGCCGGTTCCGAAAAGAACAGTTATACTTTTTATAAACAGTTTGAAAAAGCGTTGCAGGTAAAGGTCTCAGGCAGTATATGGCTTGATATTTCAGATAAGATTGCAAATAAGGGGCGGGCGATCAAAGCCCTGCAAAAACGATTTAATATCAGCTTTGATGAAACAATGGTGTTTGGTGATTATATGAATGATCTTGAAATGATGAAAGAAGCTTATTTCAGTTATGCCGTAGAAAATGCACACCCGGAAATAAAAGAAGCCGCACGGTTTATAACAGCATCTAATGATGACGATGGAGTAATAAAAGTACTGGAGAAGTTATTAGAACATGTAGAATAAGAAAGTATTATTCTCCTTGTATATATGCATCAAAAAAGGGTTTAGTATCTTCTTTTTTTTCTACTTCATGAGAACCAGGCGTTGTTTTTTGCAAGTTATTAAGCAACCAACCCCATATAATTGGCACTAGCCAGATCATAATGAAATGAATCATTTTTATTTTTCCTGAAAATATTTTGCTTTTATAAAGTGATATTGTATATCGAATGGAGAAAAGTAAATAGATCACAAACAGTGCAACCAGAAGCACATCGATTACAATATCTTGCATTCGATTTAATTTATCTGAAGGTAAGATTAATTTATTGTTTTATAACTCACGGAATAGATCAACAGCTATCTTTTTGTTTATCCATATCCGGGTAAAAATATATGGGATGCTACGGTTTCAAAAACTTCCCTTAATTTTCAAGCTGGTTCTGAAATCCCGGCAATGAGCATGCAAAACAGCATACGAACAGTAAATGTTACCCGCTATGTAACTCCTTTACGCGAAGGCGGTTCATTACCCGCTATTGCGGAAGCTGATGATGGCTTTTTATATGTACTTAAATTCAGAGGCGCCGGCCAGGGCACCAAAGCATTAATTGCAGATTTGATTGGAGGAGAAATTGCCAGGGCGCTCGGGTTGAAAGTGCCTGAAATTGTTTTTGCAAATCTTGATGAAGCCTTTGGCCGCACAGAGCCTGATGAAGAAATACAGGACCTGCTGAAAGCAAGTACAGGATTGAATTTAGCGTTGCATTATTTATCCGGCGCTATTACATTTGATCCGGCGGTAAATAAAGCAGATCCGGTTCTTGCATCGCAGATTGTTTGGCTTGATGCGCTTTTAACCAATGTAGACAGAACAGCAAGAAATACCAATATGCTTATCTGGCATAAAGAATTGTGGTTAATTGATCACGGCGCATCATTATACTTTCATCACTCATGGCAAAATTGGCAAGAGCAGGCCAGGAAACCATTCACACAGATTAAAGATCATGTGCTGCTGCGTTGGGCAGATGATATTGGTAAAACGGATGAAGCATTCAGGAAAATTCTTACACCTGAGCGAATTAAAAATATTGTATCGTTGGTTCCCGATGAATGGCTTTTACATGATAATGAAACAGCCCAAGTACAACGGAATGTATATATTGACTTTTTGAATACACGCATTAACTCATCTCACATTTTTGTAAAAGAAGCGCAGCATGCAAGACAACAGGTTATTTGAATACGCAGTGATTCGTGTTGTGCCGCGGGTAGACAGGGAGGAGTTCCTGAACGTGGGTGTCATCCTGTATTCAAGAGATCATAAATTTCTTCAGGCAAGATATACAATTGATGAAAAAAAATTAAAAGCATTTTCTTCTGAACTTGATATTGAGCTGGTGAAAAATCATATATGTGCTTTTGAAAAAATTTGTGCCGCTGATGTTAATGGCGGACCAATTGCATTACTTGACATGGCTTCGAGATTTCGCTGGCTCACCGCAACAAGAAGTACCATAGTGCAAAC
The DNA here is from genome assembly GCA_047601125.1 of Agriterribacter sp. Classification (GTDB taxonomy): domain Bacteria; phylum Bacteroidota; class Bacteroidia; order Chitinophagales; family Chitinophagaceae; genus Agriterribacter. The sequence goes on from JASGJY010000002.1 coordinate 342,503, forward strand.
CTCCAAAGTACACCCGGGGTTAACCAAAGACCCGCAGGAAACTTTGATCAAACTGCATAATGAGTTGGTGTTATGACAGGACTTTTATGTAGAATATATGCATGCAAAGTGAATCGATAAACGTGAGTATCTTAGAATTAACTTAACAATAGTATTCTGAATTAATAATAAACAATGATCAGCTATGCTTAACAGACGCGATTTATTGAAATATACAGGTATAACAGCCATCGGCGCCGTTTTACCGGGGCTTTCCATACATGCTCAAACAAACAAAACCGGTGCGGGACCATTCAGGTATTGCCTTAATACCAGCACTATAATGGGACAAAAACCCGGCTTGCTTAAAATGCTTGATATTGCCGCTGCTGCAGGTTATGATGGTGTAGAGCTCTGGATAAATGATATCAGGGAATACCTCAAAACAAATTCAGTTGATTCGCTGGCGAAATATATCAAAAATAAAAACCTTGCTTTTGAAAATGCCATCAGTTTTACCACATGGATGGTTAATGATGATGCTAAACGTAAACAAGGTGTAAAAGAAATAGAAGAAGAAATGAAGTTACTTGCAGCATTGGGATGTAGAAGGGTGGCAGCCCCTCCATCGGGTGTAAATAAAGGCGATGTGATTGATTTTCAAAAAGCGGGTAGCTATTACCGTGAGATACTGGAACTGGGGAGAAAATATGGTGTGATGCCACAGCTTGAATTCTGGGGAGCTTCGGGCACACTGTACAATTTAGGGCAGGCATTAGCTATTGCTGCGGCTGCCAATGATCCTGACGCCAGGATATTACCGGATGTATATCATCTATTCAGGGGCGGATCAGGGTTTAACGGGCTGAAGCTTGTAAATGGTAATGCTATAGAGATCATTCATATCAATGATTACCCGGCCTCCAAACCGGTGAATGAGCAAACAGATGCTGACCGTGTGTACCCTGGGGATGGCGCTGCTCCGATGAAACAGATTCTTACTAATCTTAAAGAGATAGGGGGAACAAAAGTGCTTTCGTTAGAACTGTTCAACAAAGCATACTGGCAGCAGGATGCATTGCTGGTTGCCAAAACAGGTTTGGAGAAGGTGAAGAAGGTTGTGGAAGAAGTGATAAATTAATTATTATGCCTTATAGCTCTGAGGTTTCATATTAATATAGATTTTGATTTTACTCTACACATCCAGCTTATTCTATTTCATCTGCTTCCTCCACAGTTTTCATTAAACGGGATAGTCTTTCAGCGGCTGCAGCTTCAGAGGCAAGATCTGTTTTAACAGTGCTGTGATGCAGTTCGTTTATAAGTTCTGCTACAAGTGCCGTCCAGCCGGTTTGGTGGCAGGCGCCTAATCCTTTACCTGAGTCACCATGAAAATACTCATAGAATAATATAAGCGCTTCATTGCCGGGATTTTTATAAAACCAATTGTACTCACCGTAAAGTTTTCGTTCGCCCTTTTCATTCTTCTTAAACAAACTTATCACGCGTCTTGTAAGTTCATCAGCCACTTCACCTAATGTTAACTGCACACCAGAGGCTGTAGGATATTCAACAGTAAGATTTTCGCCGTAAAAAGTTCCATATTTCCTGATTGACTGAATAACCAGATAGTTCATCGGCATCCATACCGGCCCTCGCCAGTTGGAGTTACCGCCATAAAAGTCTGAGGTAGAATCACCGGGATCGTACTGCGCATTATACGAAGTGCCGTTAATAGTTACGGAATAAGGGTTATCCTTATGATATTTTGAGAGCGCCCTTATACCGCCTTCCGATAAAAATTCGCTTTCGTTCAGCAAACGTGTTAGTAAAAACACCAGTCTTTCTTTTGGCAGAAGAGACAGCAGCACAACTTCTCCATCATTGCGATCTTCGTTAGGCCAAAATAAATTATTTCGTTTCCGGTAGTTCTCAAACCATGTCATCCGCTTTTTAAAATCATCTAATTTATCCAGCGATTTTTTCTGAATATTAGATACCGCGAATAATGTGGTTAAGCCTACAATGGACTGAATGCGTAATTGTAATGGCTGAGAGCCGGCGATGGAAAGGGTATCATAAAAAAACTTGTCGTCTTCATTCCACAAACCATGCTCGTTTAATGCCTCGGCAATTAATACAAACTGCTCAAAAAATTTGGTAGCCGTATCTTCAAAAGCTTTGTCGTGGATAGCTATTTCCAAAGCCATATCCATCATATTCAACGCATACATGGCCATCCAGCTTGTGCCATCTGCCTGTTCAAGATGCATGTTGCTGCCGAGTGGAGAGCTGCGGTTGAACACGCCGATATTATCCAGTCCCAGAAATCCTCCTTCAAACAAATTATTGCCTTTTATATCTTTTCTGTTCATCCACCACGTAAAGTTGATCAGCAGTTTCTGAAAAACTTTTTTCAAAAACAATATATCGCCTTTGCCTTCTTTCTTCTTCTCAATATAGTATACCTGCAAAGCCGCCCAGCCTTGTACCGGGGGATTTACATCACTAAAATTCCATTCGTATGCGGGCAACTGTCCATCGGGTTTCATATACCACTCCCTCATGATCAGGAGTAGCTGGTGCTTTGCAAAACAGGGGTCGGCTACCGCCATTGCTATACAGTGAAATGCCAGGTCCCATGCCGCATACCAGGGATACTCCCATTTATCAGGCATGGCTATAACGTCCTGGTTTTTCAGGTGCTTCCAGTCGCTGTTGCGCCCGTGTTTCCTGGTGTCACTAACCGGTGTTATACCATCGCCGGTAGTGAGCCATCGTTCTACATCATAATGATAATATTGTTTGCTCCATAATAATCCTGCTAATGCCTGGCGCTGTATGGTTGCCATATCAGCATCCATTCCGGCAGGTAAAATAGCGGCATAAAAATCATTGGCTTCTTCTTTGCGTGTGGTAAATATTTTTTCAAAGCCAACAGCAAATGGATTTTCAATAAGTTTATTGCTGAGCCTGCAATAAATGGTTTTGGCAGACCCGGCAGGAATATTCAGCTTATAAACAGGAGAGCATTTTGTGCCAGATTTTTTATCGCGTAATGCCTGTAGATTTTTCCCTTCAATAACCGCTTCATGAAAAGCATCTTTTACAAAAGGCGTTTCATTAGGTTTGCCGGTTATTTTTTCCATATTGGTTTCATTCTCTGTAAAAAAGCAATCATCGGGTTTTTGAAAATACAGGTAATAAGTTCCCAGGCGATGATGGGTGGCTTTTACAGCGGTTTTGTTGAGATAGCTGATACCGGGCTTTTTATCTGAACCAACATAGTCCCACCGGTTATAGAACCATAGGGTAGGCAATACCGTTATTGGTGCGGCTTTGGGGCCACGGTTAGTTACATCAATTTTAATTACGATATCCTGCGGACTTTGTTTGGCATAGGTAGTCAGCACATCAAAATACTCATTCTTATCGAATACACCGGTATCCAGTATTTCGTATTCAGGCTCCATCCGCGACCTGGAACGGTTTTCCTGCACCAGTTTGTCATACGGAAATGCCTGTTGCGGGTATTTATACAGGTATTCCATATAGTAATGTGTAGGAATATTATCAAGCTGGTAATAAAGTTCTTTTACATCTTCACCATGATTGCCTTCACTGTTACCCAATCCAAATAATCTTTCCTTTAATATTTTATCTTTTCCGTTCCACAATGCAATAGCAAAGCATAAGTTTCCAAAGAAATCACAGATACCTGCCAACCCGTCTTCTCCCCATTTATATGCCCTGCTGTGCGAGTCTTTAAAAGAAAAATAATTCCAGGCATCACCATTACTGCTGTAATCTTCCCTTACTGTTCCCCACTGTCTTTCGCTTAAATATGGACCCCATTGCTCCAGGGGTATTTTTCTTGATGCATTTACGGAAAGTCGTTGATGTTCTGCTGTCATAGTTTTGATAAGATGCATTTAGCCTGAGTTTTGTATAGCCATTCTTTGTGTAAAATGCAGCTACAGTTTTTAAAAGGTTATTAGCAAACAGTCTGTCGAAGAAAATTGAATTAATAAAAAGATATTACAAAATTAATGTTTATAAAATAAATGGATTATTTATCTGACTTTTGACAGGGATTTCGCTTTTAAGTTGTATAGTTATACACTTTGCATTAGTGCTGGCAGTGAAATGCAAACGGCGCCCGTCATTTCGATCCCGCCTGTACGTTGAAATTAATTAAAGTGTCTTGCGGCGGGAGAGAAATCCGTTGGGCAGTAGAGCAAATGTTGAGCATTAGTACCCGTTCCCGGCAGATTTCTCCCGCGCGTAAAAGCGATTACAGTATAGTCTTCGTACTGCTCGGTCGAAATGACGATGCCTGCAAACGGTTTCTTTTAAAAGCGAAATCCCTGTGATTTTTGATCTCTTTATGCATTTTTTATAAACCCAAACTGCACAAAATGACAACCGTTTGTTTTGATTTTGGAAACACACGTCTGAAATATGCGGTATTCAACAATAGAGCACTGCAATATGAAAAAGTCTTACCCGATGCAGAACCCGCAACAATAACTACCCTGATGAAAAAAACATCGCCGGACAAAACCATTCTCTCTTCTGTAATAGAGCATAACAAAGAAATCGAAACCATATTAGCTCATTATTCAAAATTTCATTTGCTTTCCAGCACAACAGGGTTGCCATTTACTGCTCCTGTTGCAAAACCCGAAACTATTGGTGCGGACAGGTTAGCGCTTTGTGCAGCTGCAGTGGAATTTTTTCCGGGCAGGCATAACCTTGTTATTGGTTTGGGAACATGCATTACATACAATTTTATAGATAAATACAGGCAGTTTTTAGGCGGCGGCATATCTCCGGGCATGGAAATGAGGCTGAAATCATTAAGAGATTATACTGCCAAACTACCGCTGGTAAAGGCAGACTGGAACTTTCCATTGGTTGGCTACGATACCAGAACCAACATAACCAGTGGTGTAATATTAGGAATGGCAAAAGAAATTGATGGCATAATTGACGCATACTCAGAACGATATAACAACTTTAACGTGCTTTTAACCGGGGGTGATTCTTCCTATTTTGCTCAACTGATGAAAAATAAGATATTTGCAGACCCTCAATTAATCTATAAAGGCTTGTATGCAATCAGTGAGTATAATAACTAACTGCGGAAGATTGTTTTTTTTCAGTTTGGTTCTATCAGCAGTAAATAATAATGTTTTGGCACAGGAAAACTCGCCATATTCCCGGTATGGACTTGGAGATATTCTTCCGGGGCAAAATATCGTTAACCGCGCAATGGGCGGTATATCAGCAACTTATTACGATCCTGTAACAGTAAACTTTACCAATCCTGCGTCTTATGCCCGTTTAAAATATACCACATTTGATGTTGGGTTAGATTATACCGGCAGAACACTCAGGGCTGTTGATCCTGTTCGTACGCTTAAGTCGGGCTATATTATTCCTTCTTATATACAGGTAGGATTTCCCCTGGCAAAAAAAAGGAACTGGGGAATGAATATTGGTATTCGACCCGTAACGCGTATCAGTTACCAGCTTCAGCAAAATGAACGTTTACCTGGAATAGACAGTGTGCAAACAAATTATACCGGCGATGGGGGACTTTATCAAACTTATGTTGGTACCGGCTTCGGTAGCAAGCATTTTACAGCAGGACTTAATTTTGGATATGCATTCGGGAGTAAAAATTATGTAACACAGCGTTCGCTGGTTAACGATACAGTGTTTTACGAGAGGGGGAAATGGGCCGATAGTACGCATTTTGGGGGAGCTTTCCTGCATGCCGGTGTTCAGTATTCCACGCATATAAGTAAAAGTGTATTATTAAAGCTTGGTGCGTTTGCACAATTAAAGAGTAACCTGAATGCCACGCGCAATATCAGGCGTGAAACATACGTAGTGAATTCCACTTACGGAGAAATAATGAAAGACAGTGTTTATTTGTCTACTGATGATAAAGGCAAAATTATAATGCCTGCTTCTTATGGCGCTGCCCTTTCAATCGAAAAGGAGCTGGCGTGGTCTGTAAGCGCGGAATATAATATTGCTCAATGGGCAGATTACAGATATTATGATGCCAAAGACGATGTTAAGAATACCTGGGTGTTTCGCCTGGGTACAAGTTTTATTCCTAACTATAAAAGCAACAGCTATTGGGGGCAGGTTCAGTACCGCGCCGGTTTTTATGTAGGGCCGGACTATGTAACCATTAACAAAAACCTGCCTACTTATGCCATAACATTTGGCGCCTCTTTTCCTGTGCGCAAATATGGATATAGTCTTTATACAGGACAGTATACCAGTATAAACACCGCATTTGAAATTGGAGCCCGAGGCAACAAAAGTAATTCGCTCCGGGAAAGTTTTTACCGCATTGCTGTTGGGCTTTCATTAAGTGATATCTGGTTTATAAAACGCACATATCAATAATGCCTGACAGAAACAGCTATATTTTTTTTCTTTCCTTTTTTATTTGTGTATGCTGCATGTTTTTAGCGGCTTGTGAAAACGATGAAAATGTTTTGCGTGAGCGTGCTAAGAGAAAAACGGGTGTTGATGAAGCAAAAAAAATAGAATTGCTTTACAGCCAGGCAGGGAAAGTGCGTTCCAAGCTTACAGCACCCGTAATGAACCGCTATCAGGATACATTGCCGAGGGTTGAGTTTCCCAATTCCCTTCACATAGATTTTTTTGATTCAACCATGCAGGTTGAGAGCATTGTAGATGCTAAGTATGGAAGATATATTGAAGGACAGAACAAAGCTTACCTGCGCGATAGTGTGGTTGCTATTCAGTTAACAAAACAGGACACAGTAAGATGTGAGGAACTTTGGTGGGATCAAAATAAACAGGTATTTTATACTGATAAGCCTGCAACAGTTACAAAGCAGGACGGTCAGATTATACATGCCACCCAGGGCCTTAAAGCTTCGCAGGATTTTAAAAAGATAGAATTTTTTCAGCCTCGTAATAGCAAATTTTCTTACTCTGACACTGCATTTTCCGGAGTTTCTTCACAGGATAGCACAATAAGTAAGCCCGATTCATTAAACAATTAAACGATCCTTCTAAATCAGGTCTCCTTTTTTCCCTGCATTTTCAAAATACATTTCCAGCTCGTAAAATGAGTTTTTAATAAATGGCATAATGCTCCCTATAGCTTCTATAACAGATGGCCCAGGCCGCTGAGCATACCATATACCCTGCTGGATGAAGCAGTGGCTTCACTTATCAAATGCATTTTCTCCGCAAAAAAAAGCATAATACTAAAAACGAGCGTATACATTGCCGCATACAGTAATGCGCCACCCAGCTTATTAACCCATCCCAATAATGAGATGGTGAATACTTGCTCAACAGCTTTACCGGCAAGTTGCACAAGCAACACTGCTACAACAAATATGATAATGAAAGATAGTAAAGGCAACCATTTACTATTTATTGCCGTGTGTTGCTGCAGGTAGGCGCCAAGCGATGCAGATAGTTTTAACGCTGCTGCAAGCCCTATAAACCAGCCGATAAAAGAAAAAATCGCCATTATAATTCCGCGATTTATCCCTTTTATTATAGCAGTAATTAATACTATTACAAAAACTATATCAAGCCACATATGGTTATTAATATGCGTTGCAGGTTAATTTTGTTAGTTTGACAACAGCAACTTAACCATTGCGCTGATAGCCTTGCCATCTGCCTGCCCCGATAATTGTTTGGTTGCAACGCCCATAACCTTACCCATGTCTGCAGGTGTGGAGGCACCGGTTTCCGTGATTATTTTTTTGAGTATTTCTTTCAGCTCTTCTTCACCAAGCTGTTTTGGTAAAAATGCCTCAATTACTTCAATCTCTTCCTGCTCTTTTTGTGCAAGCTCAGGCCTGTTTTGTTGCTGATATATTTCAAGAGAATCCTTTCTTTGCTTCACTAATTTTTGAAGCAGCTTGATTTCATCTGCTTCTGAAATTTTGCCACCAGCGCCTTCTGCAGTTTTAGCAACTATAATAGCAGCCTTTATAGCTCTTAATCCTCGAAGTCCTTTTTCATCTTTGGCCAACATAGCGGTTTTCAATTTATCATTTATAGTTTGTTCCAGTGACATATTGTAGAAATTTAGAATGATATTATAAATAAAGCTACGGTTTATTATTTCTCCAGCAATTTCCTTGACCTGGCATAAAAGTCTGCCGCGAATTTTTTAAGATCATCAACCAGTTCTTTCTGATGAGTAGCTCTGTTATATGTATCAGCCATCGTCATAAGGGTTTGATAGAAAAAATCACCCATTTCATCCATCATCATTTCTTTTGTCCACAAATCAATTCTTAAAGCTGACTTTTCTTTACCATCCCAAAAAGCGAGCATCATGGCTTTTGCAACCTGGGCATCTTCTGCGCTGCTTGCAGATGCATTCCAAAGTATTTGCTGTGGAATTTTATCGTGGTCTAATTTTACATCAATAGTAATTCTTGATTGTTCCATTGTATTTATAAATAAGCTGCAAATGTAAGAAGTGATTGCTTTCTTCCGAATAATGCCAATGTTATTCAAAAACTGCGGCTGCCTTATGCACTGCCAATGCTTGTAGTTGGGCCCGGGATCTTTGGATTAATACTGTCCTGGTTTTTTCGTCTTTGTATATTTTCGTCATTTTTTCACCAACATCCTGTTCACTGCCCGGGTCAACATATAAAACCGCATCATTACCTAACTCAAAAAAAATATTATTATGCCAGGTGATCACCGGCACATTACATTGCATTGCCTCAACCAATGGCAAACCATTGCTGCCAGATTGGGGCAAGTAAATAAACGCAAGTGCGGCAGCGGTCATTTTCGGGTAATCAATGTTGTCTATTTTTTTTGATACTAGTACATCACTTTTATATTTATAAGTATTAAGCAGGTCATCTGTATTTTTGCCTGCTTCCATATTTACGATAGTCAGCCTTACGCCCGATTTAAGCCATTTTTTTACTGCCGAAAACCCTTTTAAAACATTCAGGAAATTTATATGAGATGCGCCTGCGGCGTTAAAAAGAAAATACTCTTTTCCGCCAGAAAAATGCTCTTTTGTCTTTTCACGTGCATCCCAGTCGAGCGGTTGATATATGTTAAAGGCCATTGGCAGCATAACCTTTATATGTGATGGATCAATGTTGTTTTTTACAAGCGTATTTTTAATTGAAAAGGAAGAAACAATAATTCCATTCAGCTTTTTCAGTTTATATGGTTTACTGTTTGTAACACTTGTAAGCAATAAATATGTTGCTGGTGCATTTGCAGGAATATAATCATCAATATGGAGTAATGTTTGAGCATTGAACTTTTTAACCAATACTTTTAGGTTACGTTGATATATCCATGTTTTTACCGGACCAGCAATATAGGGTATTGTTGCAGTGACTGTCTGCACATTAGAAGGCAATGAAAATTTGTGTTGCTTGTTACCATAAGATAAAAGATAAAAATTATCGTTGGGATATTGAATGCATATGTTGGCGATAATATTTTCTACCAGTTCACTGTTGTTGTCTTTTGTTAAAAATCGCCGGGATAGACTTATGATTACGTTCATAGCATACAATTATTCGAATAAATGGGTGTTTTAATAGGTGAACAAGGCCCGTTTTCAAACTGAACCATGAGCATTGAAGCATGATTGAGCAAAGTTAACCGGTCTGACCACAGGCAAAATGAAAAACATGGGAAAATATATCCATACCTATTGTAAACTAAAATGAATTCCTATGAGGCTAAGATCTCTACACCTTTATATAATTATAGTTTATGCTTTATTAAACTTTAATAAGAGTGTTAATGCACAATGTGCTACAGGCAGCCCTCAAACTGTTACATACAGTGTTGGAGGTCCGCCTGCCACGCAGCACGAAACCTATTATCTTCCCCAATTTAACCCATCCATGGGAACATTGATTGGCGCGGAATTTAATTTAACTACCGATGGGTTTACAATGTTACAGCTTATAAATGCAGATGACTTTGCAAACAACTTTTCCAAAATTAAATTCCAAAGAACGGATGAGATCACACTGCCTGGCATTGGTACCGATGAGGTATATGATGGCACAGTTAATTTTCCGGATGCTACGGTTGGGTCCAGCTATAATCCTTCTTTACTCCCACCGTGGGGAATAAATGGTGATTACACTAATATATGGGGAGGAAGTGCTTTTCTGCCTCCCGGGGGCACAACCTATAGTACAACCATACCGGCAAGTGCGTTTTCCAGCTACACAGGCGGGGGCATGACTGCTGTGATCTACGATATCTATCCTCAATTTTCTTATCGTAGTGTTGGTTCACACGTGGGAAGCAATGTTATTACTATGGCAACCAACCTCAGTATGAGCATTACATATACCTATTGTACTAATTCTGTATTGCCTTCGGGTAAGCTGGAATTTTTCGCTAAGGCTTCTGAAAACAGTAATATAGCATTAAGCTGGACCAAAGAAAATGAAGAGAGCAATATATTGTATGGAGTAGAAATGAGCACAAACGGAATTGATTTTACGGCAATAGGAAGCATGCAGAGCAAAAAACCGGAAAATCCCGCGACGGTTGTAAAATATATATTTGATTATGAGCGCCCTGCAGGAATAACAGGCAAACTATATTTCCGTGTAAAACAAACAGATGTTGCGGGAAAAATAAAATACACGGCTATAAAATGGGTTGATGCAAAGACTGAATTACAAACAAATTTTTCCTTATACCCTAACCCTGCAACCAATGAAGTTACGCTTCAGTTTAAAACGCCTCAGCAAAACAATATACAGGTTCAGCTTATTAATAGCATTGGCCAGGTGGTACAAACAAGCCGCTTAAACCTGAACGGAACCAGCCAGGGAACACTTCAGTTTAACCGCAGGCATGCTTCAGGCGTGTACTTCCTGAAGATAGTGGATGTTAAAACAAAAGAACAACAGGTAAGCAGGCTTATCATAAAGTAAACATATCTTCGTTAAATAATAGAAAGAGTTGGTACTTAAAGTTGCCAACTCTTTCGTATTTTTGTTTTTCTCATTTAAGCTACATGGAATATAATACTACAAGAAATCACCTGATAATGCGGGAATATGGCAGGCATATTCAAAAGATGATTGATTATGTAATATCAATAGAAGATAAGGAAAGAAGGCAGAAAAATGCGCAGGCACTGATTGAGCTTATGGGTTTTCTGAACCCCCATTTAAAAAACGTAGAGGATTTTCGTCATAAATTATGGGATCATCTTTTTTTGATATCCGATTTTAAACTGGATGTTGAAAGCCCATACCCTATACCTACCCGTGAAACATTAAAAGCAAAACCTGAAAAGCTTGCTTACCCCAAAAAATATCCAAGGTATTCCCATCTGGGTAAAAATCTTGAGCTGGTCATTAATAAAGCGCTGAAAGAAGAAAATCCTGAAAAGAAATCAGGCTTTGCAAATTCTATCGCTTATTATATGAAGCTTGCCTATAATACCTGGCATAAAGAACTGGTACATGATGATGCTATACGCAGTGAGCTAAATTCTATTACGGACGGTCAGCTGGAGTTTACCAACACACCTTTTGTAAAAGCATTCCGCGAAAGAGATAACAGGGATAGCGGTCGCTACCAACGCGGAGGTAAAAATAATTTTCAACAAAGAAATAATGGCAACGGCCGCAACGACAGGAACAATAAGAATAACAACGGCAAGCATTTTAAGAAAAGATTCAAATAAAGCTTTCCTCAAAAAATAAAATAACCCCGGAATTCCCGGGGTTTTATATTTGCAAACATTCTTTTTTATATGAATGCATTCGAAGTTACCGGAGGCAAAAAACTAAACGGTGAAATAACCCCGCAGGGCGCTAAAAATGAAGCGCTCCAGATCATTAGCGCTGTTTTACTTACCCCGGAAAAAGTAACCATCAGTAATATTCCTGATATACTTGATGTAAATTTATTAATTGAGTTGCTGAAGGATATGAATGTTAAGGTAGACCGCATCAGCCAGCATGTCTGCTCCTTTAAAGCCGATGATGTAAACATTGATTATTTACGCAGTGAGGCATATCAAAAAAAGAGCGGTCGTTTACGCGGCTCTGTTATGTTGGCAGGGCCTTTACTTGCGCGGTTTAAAAAAGCGTTTATTCCCAAACCCGGGGGTGATAAAATAGGCCGCCGCAGGCTTGATACCCATATTATTGGTTTTGAAAAATTAGGCGCCGCATTTAACTATCATCCGGAGGACGGATTTTTTCACCTTGAAGCAGAAAAGCTGAAAGGTACATATATGCTGCTTGATGAGCCTTCTGTAACCGGCACTGCCAACATAGTAATGGCTGCCGTGCTGGCAAGCGGCACAACCACAATATATAATGCCGCCTGCGAACCTTACCTGCAACAGTTGTGTAAAATGCTGGTACGGATGGGCGCAAAGATCAATGGCATTGGCTCTAACCTGCTGACAATAGATGGCGTTGATAGACTTGGCGGAACAGAACACAGCATGTTGCCTGACATGATTGAAGTAGGCTCCTTTATAGGACTGGCTGCTATGACGCAGAGTGATATCACTATTAAAAATGCCGGCATTGAGCACCTCGGGCAAATACCGGAAAAATTCAGGCAGCTCGGTATTCAGTTAACATTTAAAGGCGATGATATACATATACCTGCGCAGGATGTGTATGAAATCCAGACTTTTCTTGACGGGTCTGTAATGACTATTTACGATCACCCCTGGCCAGGCTTTACCCCTGATCTTATCAGCATAATGCTGGTTGTGGCTACGCAGGCGAAAGGTTCGGTACTCATTCATCAAAAAATGTTTGAAAGCCGCCTGTTTTTTGTAGACAAGCTGATTGATATGGGCGCGCAGATTATTTTATGTGATCCGCATCGTGCCGCAGTAATTGGTTTGGGAAGATCACAAAGCCTTCGTGGTATTACCATGAGCAGCCCTGATATACGCGCAGGCGTATCATTGCTGATCGCGGCACTGAGTGCTGAGGGTAAAAGCATTATTCAGAATATTGAGCAAATTGACAGAGGCTACCAGTATATTGATAAAAGATTAACTGCTCTTGGAGCGCAGATAAAAAGAATATAACAGGCATGGCGGTAAACAATCATAAAATAATTATTATAACAGCTCCCTCAGGTGCGGGTAAAACATCTATTGTTCATTATCTGCTGCAAAAATATCCTGACCAACTCGCATTTTCTGTATCTGCAGCTACGCGTAAACCCAGGCAGAATGAAGTAAACGGAAAGGATTATTATTTTATGAGTGAAGATGAGTTTAGGCAAAAGATACATCAAAACGAATTTGTTGAATGGGAAATGGTTTACGAGGGGAAATATTACGGCACTTTGCAATCGGAAATAGAACGTAGCTGGAATATGGGTAAAACACCAGTGCTGGATATTGATGTAAAAGGCGCTTTACGTATTCTGGAGCGGTACCCGGATTGCTCCCTTTCTCTTTTTATACAACCGCCTTCAGTGGACGAATTAAAAAACCGCCTGCAAGGCAGGGGAACAGAAACGGAAGCATCGCTGGCTGCAAGAGTGAACAAAGCTTCTTATGAATTATCGTTTAAAGATCATTTTCATAAAATTGTTATTAATAAAGATCTGAATACGGCCTGCGCAGAAACGGAGAACATTGTTGTAAACTACCTCAATAGCTAAGTTTATCCTCTTATTCATACTATAATTATTCCCGTTCCGTTACTATTCCTGGCGTATAACAATATATATCTCAATATTTTACAGAATATAGTTTTCCTTTTGTTTCACCAATTTGTTATTTTTGGAATAGATGAATAATGTAGATGTATTAAAAATAGTAGGTATTGTTTTCACTTTGCTCCTGGTTGGTTTTTTTGCCGGGATTGAAGTGGCATTCGTATCTGCCAATAAATTTTCTTTTGAATTAAAAAGAAAGCAGGGATTACGCAGCGGGAAAATTTTATCTCAACTGCTCGATCAGCCTGTAAAGTTTATTGGTACCGCTATACTGGGTCTTACGCTTACCATAGTTGTATACGGATTACTTGTAGGTGAATTTTTGTCGCCGTTATGGGATTGGATAGAACAACATATTACTTCAGCTTTTTCCGCATACATAAAATACATGCGGTTAATATTTGAAACATTACTTTCAACTATTATTATTTTAATTGTACAGTTTTCTTTCAGGGCCTTTTTCAGGGCAAAGAACGATTCCGTTTTATCTGTTTTTGCCCAGATGGGTATTCTTGACTTTTTTCATGGATTGTTTTCGCCTATTGCATCATTGTTTGTTGGTGCTTCAGAATGGATACTGAAATATCTTTTCAATATCCGCATATCCGATCAAAAGCCTGCCATTACCCCTGTCGATCTTGAAACATTTGTTCAGCAGAATAAAGACCAGAGTGATGGATCGCAGGATATGAATACGCAGTTGTTCGAGAATGCGCTTCAATTGCCGTCTGTTAAGATCAGGCAATGCCTTATTCCGAGAAAAGAGATTGACGCTTTAGATATTTCAACACCAATAGAAGAAGTTAAACGCCAGTTTATAGAGACCAAGTTAAGCCGGTTAATTGTATATGAAGGCAATATCGATAATATTGTGGGATATATTCACCAACTCGAGCTTTTCAAAAGACCCGGTGATATAAAGTCTATATTATTACCTATCCCCGCGGTTCCGGAAAGTATGAGCGCATCTGACCTTATTACAAAATTTACAAAAGAGCGTAAAACTATCGCCTGGGTAGTTGATGAATTTGGAGGCACTGCCGGTATTATAACAATGGAAGATTTGCTGGAAGAGATTTTTGGAGAGATCCGTGATGAATATGATACCGACAGGTTTGTTGAAAAGCAGATCTCTGAAAATGAATTTATTTTTTCCGGGAGACTTGAGCTTGATTATCTCAATAAAAAATATCATTTCGATTTTGAAGAAACAGAATCGGAGACATTATCCGGTTTCATCATCAGCAATTATGAAATGATTCCCAAAATAAAAGACCGGATTATAATTAACAGCTACGAATTTGATATTATTAACGTGAGCGATACCCGGATTGAAATGGTGAAAGTTAAGCGGCTGAAGTAGAGATCAGGTTACAAGTTGCAGGTTTCAGGTTGAAACCACAAACCATAAACTATAAAGGGGCTTTACCATGTATCCGCACTTGCTGCTTCTATATCCTGCTTATACTTTTCCGGAACTTCACCATTTACAAAACAACCAGGTTTAAGAGAAGGATATATGTCTTCAAATGTTCTCATCTCATTCATAAATACTCTCCTGTAAATATGCGAGCGGTTAAGTTGCTTATAGTTATCCAGCCCGGCAGCGGCTGTTAACTCCAGAAATGTTTTTATCGTGTCCTCGTGATAATTGGCTACACGTTGCTTTTTGTCTTCAACCACCAGTCCAACAGTAAGTTCCGGATCCTGTGTTGCCACACCGGTAGGACATTTATTGGTATTGCATTGTAATGCCTGTATACAACCCAGGGCCATCATCATTGCCCTTGCACTGTTGCAGGCATCTGCACCGAGCGCAACGGCTCTTAACAAATGAAAACCTGATAAAATTTTTCCCGAAGCGATAATAGTGATGTGATGCCTGATACCAAAACCAACCAGCATATTATGTACAAAAGCCAGTCCATCCATCAAAGGGGCGCCTACATAGTTAGAAAATTCCTGGGGAGCGGCTCCTGTTCCGCCTTCGCCACCATCTACGGTAATAAAATCAGGATAGATATCCAGTTCCACCATTGCTTTGCAAATACCTATGAACTCACTTTTTTTACCAATACATAATTTAAACCCGGTTGGTCTTCCTCCGGATAATGTTCTCAGTTCCTGTATAAACTGTATCAATCCTTTGGGATGATGAAAAGCACTGTGATATGGTGGCGAGAATATAGTAGTATAGGGCGCAACGTGGCGGATGGCAGCTATTTCCGGCGTATTCTTCTTCGCCGGTAAAATCCCACCATGCCCGGGTTTTGCACCCTGCGACAATTTCAATTCTACCATTTTGATTTGTGGCCTATCAACCGTTTTCTTAAATACTTCAGCAGAAAAATTTCCCTGCTCATCCCTGCAACCAAAATAACCTGTGCCTATCTGCCATATAATATCACCCCCGGGTTTTAAATGATAAGGACTTAACCCTCCCTCTCCTGTATTATGCGCAAAGCCGCCTATTTTAGCACCTGCATTCAATGCTTCAATGGCATTGGAGCTCAATGAGCCAAAACTCATAGCCGATACATTAAAAATACTGGCTGAATATGGTTGGGCACAATCTTTATTGCCGATCAATACCCGCGGGTTATGATCCAGCGTATTAAAATCTTTAGGCGCAATAGAATGACTCATCCATTCATACCCTTCTTCGTATACATTCAACTGCGTGCCAAAAGGCATGGTATCCGTTTGCTTTTTGGCGCGCTGGTATATGGTTGACCTGTCAATACGGTTGATCGGGCGGCCATCAATATCTGACTCCACAAAGTATTGATACATTTTAGGCCTTAGCTCCTCCATCCAGTAACGCATACGCCCAAGCACAGGGTAAGTGCGCATAATGGAATGCTTTTTCTGGTTCATATCGTGAACGCCCATACCGGTTACCAATAGTACAAACGCAAGCGCCACAAGCCACCACATGCTTGCGGTAAAACTCAAGATAACTGTTAATACTATAGCTGTTATCGCTGTTATAACAAATCCTTTCCGCATATAATTGCTGATTTGATCAAATACAAAAATATTGAATAAACCACTGGTTAAGCTCAATGAGTTGTTATTGAATAAACGTATTTACAGATTGATTAGTTTATTTTTTGGAAGAATGATAAAGGCTGATTACTTTTGCCACCGTTTATGACAAAAATGAAACATACAAAGCGCACAAAGAAACAGTTCCTCCACAGGAAAGGTTAAGAAGTGTATTGTATGACAAATATATTCAAGGCCTTTCCTGAACGGAAGGGCTTTTTTATTTTTCATTACTTTAAAAATTAAAACAAACCAGAATGAAAGTTGCGGTAGTAGGAGCCACCGGCTTAGTAGGCTCCAAAATGTTACAGGTTCTTGCAGAAAGAAACTTCCCGGTTACGGAACTGATCCCTGTTGCCTCAGAAAAGTCAATAGGAAAGGAAGTGGAGTTTAAGGGTAAGAAGTACAAGGTAGTAGGAGCAGCAGATGCTATCGCAGCAAAGCCTGATGTGGCTATATTTTCAGCAGGTGGAAGTACATCGCTTGCGCTTGCGCCGCAATTTGCCGCGGCGGGTATAACTGTAATTGATAATTCTTCCGCATGGCGCATGGATCCTTCCAAAAAACTGGTGGTGCCTGAAATAAACGCGGATGCGCTTACCAAAGAAGATAAGATTATAGCTAACCCCAATTGCTCAACCATACAAATGGTGGTGGCTTTAAACCCGTTACATAAAAAATACGGCATAAAAAGAATTGTGGTAAGTACTTACCAGAGTGTTACCGGCACTGGCGTAAAAGCGGTTGAGCAACTGCATGGCGAGAGAAACAAATCTGTAAAGGGAGAAAATGGAGAATACCCGATGGCGTATAAATACCCGATAGATTTGAATGTAATTCCGCAGATAGATGTATTTGTTGATAATGGTTACACCAAAGAAGAAATGAAAATGGTGAATGAAACCAAAAAGATAATGAGGGATGATAATATACGCGTAACCGCTACTACGGTTCGCATACCCGTTATGGGCGGGCATAGCGAAAGTGTGAATGTGGAGTTTGAAAAAGATTTTGATTTAGCTGATGTGAAAAACCTTTTAACAAAATCACCGGGAGTAATAGTGGCTGATGATCCGGCAAATGCAGTATATCCAATGCCTAAAGACGCTCATGAAAAAGATGAAGTATTTGTAGGCAGGTTAAGAAGAGATGAAACGCAGCCCAATACTTTAAATATGTGGATTGTAAGTGATAACCTGCGCAAGGGCGCTGCAACCAATGCGGTGCAGATAGCAGAATATTTGATGGAGAAGCATTTATTGTAAGCAGTGCGTTATTTTTAAAATTGCGCAGGTTTAGTATAATAAAACCTGTGCAATTTTTTTGTGCTGATCAAACCCTGTGTTTACTTTTTCAGGCGAGTGCCTTGAGGGTCATTGTTCTTATCCTTTACGCCTGTTTTTAAATTTTTTTTATTATGCACTGCTGCGTTTTCGTTAATCTCTAAATCTCCGCGACTATCAAGTTTATCTCTTGCAGGCGGTTTGGAATTACTGAATCCTTTTTTCTGATCTTGTTTTACCTGTGCAACATTTTTCATGATCATTATTTTTGGTGTACAATTATCAGGTAATTAAAACTTCATGCCAGTATGTTATTTTATAAGAACATTACACAAAAAACAATTGGCAATGGATAGTATTCAGCCTGATTTTTACATTATTTAATAATATACAAAACTTAAAAAGTGTGAGATATAACGGGTATTGTGCAAAATATGCAACACTGTAATTGTCACATGCTGAATGTTTTTATTTATTACTAAATCCCCGGTATATGGGCGAAAGTAATGCAGCATGTTTTAGATTTGAAAGTGTCACTCCCACTACTATTATAATCCTGTTTGTCAAAAAAACTGGTAGTTTATATATTTTGTTGCAAAAGTGATAAAACAGTTTCTATCTTAAAATAAAATTTATGAAAACCTGTTTCCGTCTTCTGTTTTTGATAACTATTTGCAGCCAAGTGAGCGCAAAACCCCAAACCTATGTAGGTTCTACACCTCCACATGCTGTTGTAAGGGAGTTTTTTCAGATATCTCTGGTTGATTCTATTGATTTCATACGCTGGAAATTAGAAATCGATTCAGAAACATTTAAGCTTATAGCAAAGTATGGCATATCTAAACCCGGAACACCGGGATTTATAAATGAACAAAGCATAGCCTTTGAAGGGCAACTAAATCAATCCGGGCATTATTATTATCTTAAAGCGCTTTCGATCCTGGAAGTAAATCAGAATGTATTGCACCTGCTCGACAAAAATGATCAAATGCTTATTGGAAACGGGGGATATAGTTTTGCACTAAATAATATTTATCCGATACATACAGGTGCATTTAATCTGAAAGCTAAACAGTCAGCCACAAAAAATCCCCAGATTTTTGAGGGAAGGACTCCGTGCCGCGATTTGGCTGTACAGCTTGGACTGGAAAAAAGTGAGGGCTGCAATAAAATGAAGTGGTATGTTCTTCTTTATATGGATACCCTGACAGGAAAACCTTCTTATTTTCTGATGGGTGGCATGGGTTATAGAAAGGAAACAATGGCAAAAGGCACCTGGCAAATTATTACAGAACAATCCGGGCGTATTCTCTACCGTCTTAGTTTTAATGGATGGGCAAGCCCGCTTGATTTGCTTAAAGGTGACGACAATATCTTGTTTTTTATTGATGCAAGGGGATATCTGCTTTCAGGGAATGAGGACTTCAGTTATACTCTTAACAGAAAAACAGAGGAATATCACCGGGTAAAAAGTAATTGACCGGGGAGGTCAGCATACTGCTTCCAAATAATAGCAAAAGCTTACGTATCAAATCCCGGTATTGCCATATACTCGCCTCCTTTAAGGGCAGACTGGTGTGCTACAATACCCGGAGCAGTGTAAGCAATAGCTTCGTATACATCTACTTCGGGCGTACGATCATTGATGATAGCATCCACAAACTCATGTGTGATAAAAGTATGCGAACCTTCGTGCCCGCTATCGTGTCTCAATGATTCAGGCAACATATCTGTTTTCCACCATTTGGGCACTTCGTACGGTTCTGCCACATTGTGGGCATGTGTAAATCCGGCATCATCCTTACCCAATGCTGTGCCGGCGCTAATTACCGAAAATTGCTTACTTCGCCCGTCAGGATAAAAAAAGCTCATCTTATCTCCGCGCCATTCCGCTCTTTCGGCTTCTACCAATGCACCCTTCCAGTTAACCTCAACACGAAAAGGGATATTTTGATTGGTATTAAAGAATGCTGTTTCGTTCCAGAAAGGATTATTGTAAGGGTTATTCTTCAGCAGATCGCTATCATCGCCCCAACCCGTAGCGCTTACATGCGTTAATCTTGCGCCGGTTACAGAAACCAGGAATGCCGTGCAATGTGTAGGATAATGCATCGGTGGAAAACCGTGACGCCAGGTTTGTTTTCCTTCTTCAAAATAATACTTCTCCAGCCCCGGATGATTATATTCTGCCGCAGCGGTGAATATGTTGCCAAACCTTGCTTCCTTATAAAACTTTCTTGCGCAAATAGCGCCCTGCCTGTATACGCTGGTTTCTGCCATCATATACTTCAACCCGGTTTGTGCTACGGTTCTTTTTAGTTCATCGCATTCATCAAGCGTCATTGCAGCGGGTACCGCGCATAAAACATGTTTGCCGGCTTTAAGACATTCAACCGTATGCCTTACATGGTCCGGTGCAGGTGTGGCAAGGAAAACGGCTTCAACATTTTTGTCTTTCAACAATTCGGTTAACGATGCATAGCTTTTTTTGCAGCGGTAAGTATCCATCAGAAGTTTTCTGCGGTCTTTACGCAGGTCGCTTACTGCTTCAACAACACAATTGGGATGCTCGTGAAAATAAAAACTTAACCCGAATCTGCCGCCTACAATACCTATACTTATTTTACGCTGCAATGAAACATCAGCAGCAGATAAAAAACGGGGCAGCCCTAATGCAGCAGCACCCATACCGGCAGTTTTCAGAAATGCTCTCCGGGTTTTAAAAGCTGTACCAGGCAGGGTAATAAGTTTTGACATGGCAGTTTTAATTTTTACAGTCGTTAAGGTAAATAAAAGATGCTATTTTTGAGTTACCGGTGAAAAAAGAACAATTACAAAATATTATTGATCAGCTCCAGGAAAAGGCTGGAACATAAAGCTGTTTTCGGCATATTTAACTATGGTGCCGGTTCTGGCGAAAGTTATATTAAAGCAAATGAAGAAGGACTCAGGCTATTTGCGATTAAATTATTACAATCAGCAGAAAAAGCTAATGAAATTTCCGCCGGCAAAGAAACTAATATTATCCCTTTTGATTATAATGGAGACTGGATAGATGAAAAAAGCGCCACATTTATACAGTATGTAAAGCCGGTATCAGGCAAACAGTTTACAGATCCGCCACCCCAAAAGCCCCGGGCTTCAACTTCAAACAGATTAATATTATATACCTGGATCATTGGCATTATTGCGTTGCTTATAACTGCCGGGGTTGGCTTTCTTACCATACTCAGATGGATCTTTTGATCATATCGTTTTATAAAAAATTTGCCGATACAATATTTCTTTTATTACCTGAAAAACTTCCGCTCAAATAGCCATCCCAATGGTTTGGGTTGTGCATATTTCAACCCGAATTGCTCAATGCTTTTTATTTTAAGATATTCTATGGCTTCTTCAATTGAGTCGGTTAACAATACCAGGTTAATATCTTCAGCCGAAATAGTGCCCGCTATCTTCAGATGTTCAATATACTCCATAAGTTTTTTATGAAAGTCCTTGCAGAAAACAATGATGGGAAATGACTGAACCACTTTTGTTTGAACAAGCGTAAGCGCCTCAAAAAATTCATCCATTGTGCCAAACCCACCGGGCATTACTATAAAAGCATAGGAATATTTCATCAGCAGGGTTTTGCGTACAAAAAAGTATTTGATGTCAACCCATTTATCAAGATAAGGGTTAGGTGTTTGTTCAAAAGGCAAAATAATATTGCAGCCTACTGATTTGCCACCTACCTCTTTTGCCCCACGGTTTGCGGCTTCCATAATGCCCGGTCCACCGCCGGTCATTATGGTAAATCCCAATTTTGCTACTTCTCCGGCCAATTTTTCCGTGAGCTTGTAATATTGATGGTCTTCTTTAAACCTTGCCGACCCAAAAATGGTTACACAAGGCCCGGCAAAATGCAATGCCCTGAATCCTTTAATAAACTCTCTTACTACTTTTAATGTAAATGTAAACTCCTCCCACCTTGACTGAGGGCCTTCCAGGAACTTAATTTCCGATTTTGTGGCTTTAGACATCGTATTATTACTAATTTTTATACCCAAACCTACCTGTTTTTTGTTAAAACCGTGTTGCAGTATAAAGACAATATGGCATTTTGCTGTATATTGTAATAATCTACTGGAAATCAAACGTATGTTTGCCGGTAAACTTCAAAACAGGTTATTTACAATCCGTTAAAGACATTATAACGTATGTGGCACTTGTTTTGACATTATGAACAGCATTAAAATGAAAGGATATGAAGTTTAAAGTTGAAGAAAGGATCATCGCTCCGAAAGAAGTAATAGTTGGTGACCCGGATGCAAAGGTATTAATTGTGGAATATGGTGATTATGAGAGCTCTGAAACCGCCAAAACCCACGACGTGGTACGCCAGTTGCTTGAAACATATAAAGGGAAAATAAAATACAACTTCCGCCATTTTCCTTTAACCAAAATACACCAACGCTCGTTTAAGGCTGCTGAAGCTGCCATTGGGGCAGCCCAGGAAGGTAAATTCTGGGAAATGCATGAATTATTACTTCAGCACCAGCGCAGTTTGGGAACTATCAGTCTTAAAGGCTATGCCCGCGATGCGGGTGTTAACAGCAAACATTTTCTTGAAGACCTGATGAACTCCAAGTATGGCTGGTATGTAAGGGAAGACCAGATGGAAGGCGCCGATGCCGGGGTAACCGGTCCGGCTATTTTTATTAATGGCGAACGCTTTGAAGGAAAACCAACACTGCAAAATTTATCAGCCTCTATTACGCAGGCTTTAAAAAGCAGGAAGAAGGTTTCGCAGAGAGCATAAAATTTTATCTGAAAATATTAATTACAAAACCGGCATTCCGGCCGGTTTTGTATTGCCTGTTAATCGCCACAACCTTTTACTACCATTACATTGCTTACATTATTAAAAAAGCCATCTATAGCGATCTTTTCAATATTACCATCTTTACCACACACATAACCTTCCTGCGGTGGAACAGTATTGCAGGATGGGCACGAAGTAAATATGAAATAAATTGTGCTCCCTTTATAGCCGCCCTTAGCTAATACAAGGTCCATCCGCTCAAGCCCTCTTTTCACAGAGCAGCTAACCTGGGCGCCAAGTTTCTCAATCATTTTATCCTCACAGGTAATTGCTTTTGTTTCTTTAGAGCAGCTAAACGCCACTGTAGCAAATATCATTACAGTAAAGGCTATGCGGATAAAATTTTGCATATTGAAATACGTTTTTGGCAAGTAAAATAAAGTGACATCGCCAGAAAGAAAAGCGTTGCACATTTTCGGCTCCGACGCTCAACTCTGAGCCTTTTGTTCGTAAGCTGAGCTCTGTATCGTCTCTCTTTTGTTTAACTTACTTTTCTTTTATACGACAGCAGTGCTAATTACCACCTTTGATTCTCCGCCTGCCTCAGAGCCCTGCAAAACATATAGCCCGGCGGAGAGACTTTTCGGAGAATCCTTGCTCTTTAAGAAATAGGGGTTACAGAAATCTGCGATGAAAAAAGTGTTCCACATTTTCATATAATGCGCTATTTAAAATAATTTCACCCTTTTACGAGATTACCATATTTGGCATGAAACGCAAAATCATATTTCTCCTTAACCCTATAGCCGGTAGCGGCAACAGGTCTGGTATAAAAAGGCTTATAGAAACAAGAATGCCTGCCATGCAGACAGCATTCCTGTTGCTGCCAACCAATGCCGCGGGAAAATATGACGAGGTAAGACAAAAAATTTTACATGAAGGATTTACCGATGTAGTGGTTGCCGGCGGCGACGGAACAATAAGCAGCGTGGTGAATGACCTGAGAGATACTAATGTAAATTTCGGACTGATCCCCTGTGGTTCCGGGAACGGGCTTGCACTGAGCGCCGGCATTTCAAAAAAGGCAGTTAAAGCGTTTGATAATATTTTTTCCGGCGTGCCTGTATTGACAGATGCTTTTATCATCAACCAATATTTTTCCTGCATGCTTAGCGGGCTGGGGTTTGACGCGCAGGTAGCGCATGATTTTGCCAAACAAAAAAAACGCGGACTTATTACGTACATTAAGCAAACCTATAGCAACTTTCTAAAAGCAAAGCCCTACACATTTGCGATTAATGCAGATGGCAAAAAGGTTGATACCGAAGCTTTTTTTATAAGCATTGCCAACAGTAATCAATTCGGCAACCAGTTTACGATTGCACCACAGGCAAGTTTGAACGACGGATTGCTTGATATAGTTGCTGTTCAAAAAATGAGTAAGCTGCAATTATTGTTTTCGGTGCTTCATCAAATTACCAACGGTAAGGTAAAAGAGCGATTATATACAAAAAACAAAGTGATATATTATCAAACTGCAAAGCTCGTAATTGATAATACAGATGCAGCGCCTTTACATGTAGATGGAGATCCGAAAGATACAGCGCCTTCATTTGATATCAGCATTATTCCTAACGCATTTCGCCTGATACGCCCCTTGCAGACCGCTGCTCAAGCAAAATGATCTTTTTAAATGAAGCGGCATTTTCCGCTGATTGTAATGAGCGCCTTATATCCAGCTTTTCAGTTTGCGTTAAGTGAAAATTTAATGCAGCGCCTTTCTGTTTTGGGAGTGGTGTATATGTAAAGGTTATTTTGTTAAATGCAAAAGGAAAACTGTTCTTGCCATATTCCGTCATTTCATCCTGGTAATAGTCCTGCATTTTCATCCAGTTGTTTTGAAGCGTCATTATTGGCTTGGTGAACATACCTCCTATGCTCGCATCTTCGTAACCATCTTCCCATTCGCCGCTTTTACGGTCGCGTATTTGTATAAATACAACTCCGCCGGTATTATTTTTTATCCAATCCTTAAACACATTTAACAGCCGCAGCGAAGACTCCTGTCCAAAATTATCGCGCATGCCTGCATCCATTACATCGATAATCGGGGTAGATGGCAGCCATACATTAGGCAGCACATAAGGAAATGTGGCATTAATACGGAGTATTGAAAGCAACCGGAGATCATAAGGATCCTGCTTCCTGAACATAGCAGCAAAATCGATGGCATCTGCTTCTGAGCTGATGCCCGATGAGGAATCCGGCCAATTGCGCATCATAAAGCTAATAGGCTGCGTACTGATCATCATTTTTCTTCCATCGCGGGTGATGGTAGAATTAAAGAACATCAAAGGAACTTTTGCCTCAGCTTCATCATTAATGATATTTTTCAGAGGATAATCAAGTATTCTGTCTGTATTGCGGCTGAATTGTTCTTCAAAGGCATATCCCCTGTCCTTTGAGTATTTAAACTTTTCTGTCTCAAATTGTTGGGCAGGCGCAAAAAGGTCGCGGGTTACAAAAGAAGAAAACAATGCATTCAGCAGATCTTTAGAAATGTTTTCAGTGTATTGCTTACTCTGTAAATTAATGGATTTACTTTGTTGTTTCAGGCGAAAAAGTTCCCTGTAATAAGCCGCGCCCAATATACCGCCTGACGCGCCGTTTATGATGAATGTTTTGTTCATCAGGTTGTCCTTCATCATGGCATCAAGCTGCTGCATAACATTTAATGTAAATGTTGCAGATCTTGTGCCGCCGCCACTCACGTTAATAATATACAACAGGGGTTTCTCCCTTGTTTGTTTCTGTTTCCACCTTTCAAGTATACCAATCATGTGCTGCTTATCTGCCTCCATTTGTTGTATGCTGCAAAGCTGCATAATACTATCCCTGTTGTATACCGGGCGTTCATTGCGGTTGGTATAGTTTATTCCATATGCTTTGTTACGCGGATCAATAATTTCTTTTTCAAACAAAATATTCAACACTAAAATAATAATCAGCACCAATGGGAACCACCAGCTTTTTAACCAGTATGCCAATGCGCCTGATGCAGCAATAAGTATGGCGAAGAAAAGGAGAATGGCTGCTGCCGCCGGAATAATAAAAATTGGCTTATCCATGAGCATGCCCAATAACGCCAAAAATAAAAATGCAAATATGATGGATATTACAGCAGTGAAATGGTGGCGTTTAAAAACCGTATCAATAAACTCCTGCGAATAGTGAGAAACATTGCGTGGCATTTTTAACTTAAAGCTTGTATTGAAAAACCACTCTACATGCAGTATGCCTTTTTCATGAAAGTGCTTTCCGCCGATACCAAACTGCTTGGCAAATGCTTTAGGGTCGCGAAACACAGGCTCCATAGTGCGCATCATAGATTTTTCTGTGCGAAAAAAATACAGGAACGCAATGACCACGGTTATTACTATACCTGTTAGAAATCCTGAAATAAGTAGTACGATCCTGCCTGCTGATAATAATTCACTATGTATATCAAACAGAATATTTTTAACGATATAAAAAATGATAAATGTGAGCGGAATGATGGCATTATTAATGCAATATTTTAAAAATGGCTTTGATGTAGTGGCCAAAAACTTGAACTGGTTACTATGCAGGATAAACGTAGTAATATTCCAGCTCATGCAGAATATACCTGTCGCAGCGCCTACTATAACCATACCCAACCAGTTTACCTCACCCAGGTATTCAGGAGAAAGAAACAACGCATCGGCGCCAAACGTGCTCATAAAATCACCATTTACCGTGCTGAAAAGGATAAACCAGAAAATGAGAAATACCTGGTAACGCCTGAGGTGCAGAATAAACAGCTGTACAGGAAATGAATAGTAAAATCCTTTAATAAAAGCTTTTATTTCGTTAGAAGAAGGCATTACCTGCAATATAATGTTTTGGTATTTAACGTAAAAGAGGGACAGATGGTATGAGGATAAAGCCTATCGCCTCTATTGCTCAACGATCAATAGCGCTACTATTCTTAAGCAGCTTTGCTATGCTGGCTTTTGTGCCATGCTCTCCTTTCCTTTCGGAGGGCCGGAATGGGCTTTATTGTTTCACCAGGTATAACACCCAAACCAGCGACATCAGCAACAGCATAGCAACAAACTGGTGCAGCACTCCAAACCATACAATAGCAGTTGCATCGGGTGAATATATAACCGTAAGTATACCAAGCAAAACCTGTAATATAACCAATATCACAGGTAAAATTTTTGTGCGGTTAAGCAATGCTGAAACGGTATGACGATTTGCTAATATGAACCATGCCAATACTAAAAGGGTGAAGGTATATGCAATACCTCTATGAATAAACTGCACCATAAAAGGGTTATTAAAATAATTGGCTTTACTTTTTATCATATGCAAAGTATCCGGAAACCACTCACCATTGATGGTAGGCCAGGTTGGTGCAACGGTACCAGCTCTTAATCCTGCCATAAAGCCGCCGTATGTTAACTGAACAAATAATAAAATGATCAATCCTGTCAACATTCTTTTTAAAGTGATATTGTGACTGATGTATTGATGAGGAACCAATAATGTTAATGCAAACCATAATGTGTAAACCAATAATATCAGCGCGGCTACAAAATGGGTGGCAAGTTCCACATGACCCACAAAATACATTTCAGGTACCAACCCGCTTTTTACCATTATCCAGCCTATTGCACCCTGTATACCACCCAGTAAAAAAAGAATAACAAAAGGAATAATCATCTCATTCCTGAACATTTTCTTCCTTGCAAAATAAATAAACCCTATAGCGAACACAATGCCGATCAGCCTTCCCCAAAAACGATGAAACCATTCCCAGAAAAAGATGAATTTAAAATCAGATAATGTAAAATCAGCATGTATGTATTTAAACTGGTCGGTATTTTTATATTTTTCAAATTCAGCCAGCCAGGCTGCGTTGCCAATAGGCGGCAGCATGCCTGTAATAGGTTTCCATTCTGTAATGGATAGTCCGGATTCTGTTAAACGGGTGATACCGCCCAGCAGAACCTGTATCATGATCATGCCCACGCCTGTTAATAGCCAGATACCAACTGCCTTATCGGATTTTTGTGTAAGAGAATTGTTCATAACTGCAAAAGTATTGTAGAAAGTTTATTCTTAACATTGTAGTGTTATATGTTGAAAGCCTTTTACCAGGATATATTAATAGAAGCAGGCTGTGATGAAGCCGGGCGCGGCTGTTTTGCGGGGCCTGTATTTGCTGCGGCAGTAATATTGCCCCGCAATTTTTGCAATGATGTGCTTAATGACTCAAAGCAATTAACCGCGGAACAAAGAGATGAAATGCGGCTATGTATAGAGGAGGAAGCTATTGCATATTGTGTAGCAAAAGTTGAAGTAGAAGAAATTGATACTATCAATATACTAAATGCATCTTTTAAGGCGATGCATCTTGCTATTGCGCAACTACCGGTTATTCCCGAATTATTGCTGGTAGACGGCAACAGGTTTAACCGGTATAACACCGTGCCGCACCGTTGCATAATAAAAGGCGATGGTATATATGCTTCCATTGCCGCGGCAAGTGTGCTGGCAAAAACTTACCGTGATGAATACATGATGCAATTGCATAAGCAGTTTCCTTATTATGGCTGGAGTAATAATAAAGGATACGGAACCGCAGCGCACCGCAAAGCAATACTTGAATATGGTTTGTGCGAACATCACCGGAAAAGTTTCCAGTGTATACCTGCACAGTTGGATTTGTTTGAATAACGCAACAGTTTATGTCAAACGTGAAAAGTGAGAATGTTGCCACCCTCACCAAAAGTGTTGACATTGAAAAACCAATGCAAAACCGATTCCGATAACCCCACCAATAACAGACGCCACCGCATCTATAAAATCATAGGTTCCCTTTCCTGTTATTTTGGAAAAGAGTTCAAAGCCATAGCTAACAACAATTACTATAATAGCCGATATAGCTACCGATAGCCAAAAATTTTCTGTAAATATTTTCCATGAAACAAACTGCAATACCAATCCCATAAGGATGCCCACTTCAAAATGCCTCCATTTATCCGGCTTAATATTTTTGAACATATGCTTGTTTACCGGATAAATATCGGTCAATAAAATTTAACCGGCTATCAGATGCCTTTTGCATCATTATGCGGATAATGTCGGCAGAAGCGTATTTGAATTTTATATCAACTGGTTTTGCGGCATTATACCAGTCTTCAAAAACAATATGAAAATTTTCCGGTAATTCGGTTAATGTTTTCACACCTAATTGCTCTAAAGCCGCGGCATTGCATTTCTGCTCATATTGTCCCTTAATAGGCATCACCATCATTTTTTTATTAAGGTGAAGCGCTTCTGCAGGCGTTTCAAAACCGGCGCCGCAAATAATGGCATCACAGTGTATCATGCTTTCATTAAAAGCATTTTTATCAACAGGAATAAAAGTGAGATGACCCTTTCTCGTTGTTTGTTTTACCTCTTTTGAAAAAATCTGGAAATTATAGTCTGTAAGTTGTTTGAAGAACTTACGTATCTCACAATCACAATAAGAAGGCAGGTATACCGTAATATAATTTTGGGTAGCTGGCTTGGCATTCCAAATTTCAGATTTGATTACCGGGGGCAGGATGAAGTCATCGTATTCTTTAAAATGCAAGCCTACATAGGAGGATGCTTTGGCATAATTTTTAAGTATCCATTCTCCTACTGTGCTGGATTTTATTGGTCTTGGAGTGTTGGCAGACATAAAGCTTGCCTGGTGACCAAAGTTTATTGAAGGCACCTTTTTTTGCCTGCACGCAATGGAAGTAATGCATTCAAAATCGTTTATTACAAGGTCATATTTTTCAACCGGTAATTCGGTTACTTCCTTCCTTAATCTTAATAGAGATATTTTTTTGAACATAGAAAAATAATCAAGGCTTCCCTTACAGGTATAAAACAGGCTTAATCCTTTGCTGCGGTATTTGATAGGTGCATCCAGCTCAAGACTGCTGTTGGCACCGCTTAAAAACAGGTCAACCTTACCATGTTGCTGCAAATGCGGTAATAATTCCATTGCACGGCTGATGTGCCCGTTGCCTGTTGCCTGTATGGCGTAAAATATTTTCATAAATAAAATATAATCTTACCCATATTCCTTCCAGTCTTACCTCCCTTCCTTATCTCCGAAACAGAGAAGGCGGTGCTGTATATCTTAAATGAGCTATATAACTTCCATTTTAGCTGTATTAACTCTGGTGCTCAATAATCAATAGCTTTACCATTTTTAACTGCCTTTGCAATGCCAAGGCCTTTTGTGCTAAGTTCTCCTTCCCTTTGGGGAGGCGGAAGTGGCTTCACCCCGCCAGCGAACTAATATGATAACTGATCTCATCTGTAATAACATTAGGTACCGGTTTGTCTTTTTCTACCTTCATTTCCGGGAAAGCAGTTTCGTCAAATTCAAACAACTTCCATTCTTTCTTATAATATTCCAAAGCAGTACAATGCTCTACCCAATCGCCGCTGTTTAAATAAGTAACACTGCCGTTTTCGTTGCTGATAACTCTTTTTTGCGGTTTATGAATATGGCCGCAGATTACGTAATCATAATTTTTTTCAATGGCTATTTCCGCAGCGGTCATTTCAAAATCATTTACTTTGGCAACAGCTTTATTTACCCCTTCCATTACTCTTTTAGAAAGTGAGACACGTTCTTTACCAAAAAATTTTAAAACAGCATTTATTGACCTGTTCAGGAGGATCAAAGCGCCGTAGCCTGAACTCCCAAGCTTAGCTAATGTTTTGGCCCAGCCTTTGGTAGTATTATCAAACACATCACCATGAAAAACCCAGGTCATCTTATTATCAATCTCAAGCACCAGCTTATCTGTTAATACAAGATTGCCGGCATTAAGCGCGGAATACCTGCGCAATGTTTCGTCGTGGTTACCGGTAATATAAAAAACACGAATGCCGTTGGAAATGTGGTTAATAATTTCTTTCAGCACATTCATGTGTGAAGCGGGAAAATATCTTTTACTGAACTGCCATGCATCGAAAATATCTCCGTTAAGTATGAGGATAGAAGGAGTAATACTTTTAAGGTAAGCTGCTAATTTTTTTGCCTGGCAGCCATAAGTACCAAGATGCACATCTGAAATTACAACTACGTCAATTGCCCGCTTTTCCATAGTGATCATGTTTGCCAAATATCCTTCGGATATATTACCACAGTATTAAGCGGGCATTAAGAAATCATGAAAAACAAAACAGGAAATATTAGAACTGAATAGTTGTAATAGTTTATAAATATTAAACTATTTTCCATTAACCACCAGTTAACAAAACCTAATTGTTTTAACTCGCTATTCTACATAATATTGAATAATAACAAGGGTTAAAGAGAAGTTCCCGATAGTATTAATGTGAAAAACAGCGTCAACAAAAAATTTAGTATTAATATACAATTAACCTTTTGTTCATATTAGGCTAACTATTGCTTTACACTGTACATCAACCTTTGTTCCCTTCTATATTAATAACCGCTAAAACTTCACTTATGAGTCAAAAGTGCTATCTGCAGCGCATAATACCATCGCTGTTTCTGCTTTTTTCGATTCCTTTTTATGCATTGGCACAACAAAAGGTTTCAGGTAAAATTATTTCTGTAAAAGATCAATCTCCTCTCCCCGGCATTTCTGTTACAGTTAAATCAACATCAAAAGGAACAACAACAGATGCCGACGGGTTGTTTTCCATAGATGCGAAAAATGGGGATGTACTGATCATTACCGGTGTTGGTTTTATTGGTCAACAGGTAACGGTCAGCAGCCCAACTGTAAATATCCAGCTTGCTGAAGACGCAAGAAGCCTGAATGAAGTAATTGTAACAGCTTTAGGTGTAAAAAAGGAAGTAAAGAAAATTGGTTACTCTATTGAAGAGGTAAAAGGAGAAGAGCTCGTTAAAGCAAGAGATCAAAATCCTATAACAGGCTTAACGGGTAAAGTAGCTGGTTTGTCTGTTGGCCCATCAGCAGAAATGCTAAGAAAACCTACTGTTATTCTTCGCGGCAATGAAATTTCATTGTACGTGGTAGACGGTATTCCTGTAAGCTCTGATACCTGGAATATAAGCCCTGATGACATAGAATCTTATACCGTGTTAAAAGGGCCAACGGCGGCGGCATTATACGGAAGCCGTGCGCAATTTGGAGCTATTCTTATTACAACAAAAAAAGGAGGTAAGGCAAAAGCAAGGGGATTTACTGTGGAGTTCAACTCAAGCAATGTAATGGATAAAGGCTTTCTTGCTTTTCCCAGAATACAGGATCAATACGGCCCGGGTGAAAATGGTATTTATGCATTTGGAAATGGTAAGGGCGGTGGTATTAACGATGGCGACTATGACGTATGGGGTCCTAAATTTGAGGGCCAGTTAATTCCTCAATACGATGGCAAGTATGACCCTAACACAACCTATGAAACCAAATTTGGCGATTATACATATACAGGGAATATTGAACCAACCCCCTGGGTTGCCCGCGGTAAAAATAATCTTAAAAGATTTTTGAGAACAGGCTTCCAAACAACCAACAACATTGCGTTAAGCGCTTCGGGAGAAAATTACAATATGCGTTTTTCGCTATCCCATTCTTACCAGCAGGGTATGATACCTAATACGGGTTTGAATATTACAAACTTCAATATTTATGGTTCATATAAACCAACCCAAAAGTTGAAAATTGAAGCCAACTTTAATTACAACAGGCAATACACGCCTAATATTCCCGATGTGGATTATGGCCCCAATAGTTTAATATACAATATCGCTATCTGGACAGGTGCTGACTGGGATGTAGATGATCCTGCTATAAAAGCAGTTTGGCAGCCAGGTAAAACCAATGTGCAATCTTTATTTGCGGAATATCAACGATATCATAATCCCTGGCTGGTGGTGAACTACTGGTTGCGCGGCCACTACAAAACAGATTTGTATGGATATATATCAGGCAATTATGAGTTCAATAAAAACCTGAATCTAAATGCCCGCACCCAGATTACGGGGTACGATCTTCTGCGTACTGAAAAAATGCCTTACTCAGCGCATCCATATGGCAGGGAAGAAAATAAAGGGGACTACAGGGAAGACAGGAGAAGCTTATTTGAGAACAATACAGATGTTCAGCTAAACTATAACTACCTTGTAAAAGACTTTTTGGGCATTAGTGGTTTTATTGGCGCAAGTGCAAGAAACTTTTCCTATAACTCAAGTTTTACTACGACCGATTACCTGAGTATTCCTGCTGTATATAGTTTCAGTAACTCACTTAATCCAATTCAGGCAAACAGCTTTTATTCTGACATGCGCGTATTGAGCGCATATTATTCAATTGATTTGTCTCTGGGAAAATTCCTCACGCTCTCTACAACAGGAAGAACAGATAAATCATCTGCTGCGCCACGGGGATTGAGTTATTTTTATCCGAGTATTTCAATGGCTTCTGTAGTTTCTGATTATGTTAAGTTACCGGGCTTTATCTCATTCCTCAAACTAAGAGCTTCTTATGCTGCTGTAAGAGGCGATGCCACAAGTGCTGAAATAGGTATAGCTGATTTTGATCCGCTGGGTTATGGGCAAAACTATTATTCACCATACGGCGGTCCAAACTACAGCCTGCTGTCTGTTCTTTCTACATCTAAGCCATATAATAATCAAACAGCAGCATATACTTCAGGCAGTGTATTTGATCCCAACCTTAAACCCTTCAATCGCGTGAACTATGAAGGTGGATTTGATATTAAATTTCTGAATAACCGGTTAGGATTAGGTGCAACGTATTTTCAATATATAGATGGCCCGCAAATTTTAACCAACCCGATTTCATCAGCTACCGGGTATGACTATTATGTATTGAATGCTTTAAAGACCAGAAAAACAGGATATGAATTTGCATTATCAGGTTCTCCTATCAGAACAAAAAATGGTTTTTCATGGGATGTGCTTTTAACGTGGTCAACGTTCCAGGACCGTTATCTTGAATTACCCCCTGGTCAAAGCACCTTTAATACTTTCTTTAAAAAAGGAGATCGCGTTGATAAGTTTTATACCAGCGCTTTTGTAAAAACATCAGACGGGAAAGTAGTATATGATGAAAGCGGGTATCCTTTAAGTAATCCCGTATCACAATTTCTCGGATACCTGAATGCTGATTATTCCTGGAGCGTTTATAACAGGGTAAGCTGGAAAAGTTTATCAATAGGATTTCAATTTGATGGAAGAGTGGGCGGAGTTACTACAGATTATATGCACAACAAAACTATGCGTGGCGGCAGAAACCAGGAGACTGTTGAAGGTAAACTGGGAGAAGCAAGAAAGAATGATGCAGATCATGCCGGAGAAAATGATTACGAGGGTATTTACGTGGGGGATGGCGTTGTGGTTTCTAATAATACACCCATCAACTTCGATTCTGAAACCGGCGAAATTCTGAATTATAAAGATCTTCAGTTTGCAACGAATGCCACGCCTTTGCAGGTGCAGCCATGGGTTAGCGCTTTTTATAATGTTAGTGAAGCAAACCTGATGAGCAAAACATATGCAAAGCTCAGGGAAGTAACGATCAGTTATCAGTTTCCTGATAAATGGCTTGCAAAAAGCTTTATCTCTAAAGCAAGTATTTCTTTTGTAGGACGTAATCTCATCTATTTCTATAAAGACAAAAGATTCAGGGATGTAGATCTTGACCAGTATAATTATACAACAACCGGGACCGCATTACAATCACCTACCAATCGCAGGTATGGATTCAATCTGAACATTGTATTCTAAATACATAAACTTATTTAATATGAAAAAACTATTATACCTGGCAATCGTTTCGGTATGCTTAACCATATTTGCCAGTAGTTGTAAAAAATCGTTTGATGAGCTTAGGAACAATCCGAACAAGCCAACAGATGTTCCTCCATCACTCTTATTCAATGGCATTTTGAACAGCCTGTACGATGCACCCAATGGTTCAAATGAAAAGTGGTGCCAGTATTATTGTGAGAATTATGATTACTATGGAAATAACCGTTACGATTTTGGCGCCGGTGCTAATTATTATTCCACATTAAACAATGTTTTAAAAATGGAAGAAGAGGCGGTTAAAGCAGGAGCTGACCCTACGCTTAATCCTTATGCAGCATTGGGGAAATTTTTCAGGGCATACTTTTTTTCAAAAATGAGTCTTGCTATGGGAGATATTCCTTTAACAGATGCATTGCAGGGCGCAGATAATCTGACCCCGGTTTATGATGCGCAGAAAGATGTTTTTAAAAAATCGCTGCTATGGCTTGACAGTGCCAATAATGAGTTGGGAACACTTATTACAAATGTGAATACTACACTTTCGGGCGATATTTATCTGGGCAATAACTTATCTGCATGGCAAAAAGTTGTAAATACTTTCAGGCTGAGATTGCTGATGCATTTAAGCAAAAAGGAAAGCGATACTGATCTTAATATCAAACAACAGTTTGCAGATATTGTAAGCAATCCCGTCAAATACCCGGTAATGGAAAGCAATGAGGATAATCTTGAGTATACCTATATTCATCCCACCAATGATTATCCAACAAACCCCAGCAGCTTTGGCTTTGATGCTACCAGGAAAAATACATCGGCTACCTATGTTAGATTGCTAACCCAGTTAAAAGATCCGAGAGTATTTGCAACTTCCGAGCCGGCAAGGGCAAAAGTAAACGGAGGAATAAGCCCAACCAGTTTTGATGCTTTTGCAGGCGCTGATCCTGGCGAAGATTTGGGCACGATGTATAATAAAGCTAATACAGGTCAATATTCATTTATTAACCGCCGCAGGTATTATGAAACCTACACAGGAGAGCCAAGCGTGCAGATAGGGTATCCTGAACTTTGTTTTACTATTGCGGAAGGCATTAACAGGGGGTGGGTATCATCAGGCGCGCTTGGTAATGCGGAAGACTATTATATGGCAGGCATTAAAGCTTCACGTGCTTCTTATAATATTCCGGAGTCTGGTTCTTATACTGCTTTTTTTCTCAAGTCAGGTGGGCCGGGCACCAACGCCGTATATGACAGCTACGCAATACGGGCAGACTGGAATACTTATTACAGTCAGGGTTCAGTAAAATATGCAGGTAATAACGCAACAGGGCTTAAGCAGATACTGCAACAAAAGTACTTATCAATGTTCCGTCATTCAGGATTGGAAGCTTATTTTACATACAGGAGAACGGGTGTGCCGGCTTTTACCACAGGTGATGGCACAGGAAACAGCGGTCGTATCCCATTACGTTTTCAATATTTCAATTCAGAAAAAACAGCTAATACTACAAATTACCAGGCTGCATTGAAATCGCAGTATAATGGCAATGATGATATTAATGGAGAAATGTGGCTGTTGAAATAAATCAGGAACATAAAATTTCCTACTCCCAAGCCGGGCTGTTTCTTGCGAAACAGCCCGTTTTTGTTATTCAAGAACTATAGTTAGCTTATTGTTTATAAATATTAAACTATAGCAATAACATGCCAGTATACTTTTATTTGAGTATGTACTATACGCCCTATAGTTAATAGCCGGTAAAGAGTTTAAACAAATAACAAAAAAATTAAAATATTTTAATCATTAACAAATTATTAATGGAAATTATTAATTTAGTATTAATATACAAATTAATGCTCTGATAACAATAGGTTAACAATCGGGTTAAATGTTGCATTAACCTTTGTAAGCATTAAAAACCTATTGAAATTATTGCAACCTAAATGCTGCCTTTTTTTAACAATCAAAATTCTGTTTATGAGAACAAAGTTCTGTTCCAGGCGTCTGCTTATTGCCGTGATGCTGCTTTGTGCAATGCCATTTTTGGCTTTAGCCCAGCAGAAAATTTCCGGTAAAGTTTTATCAGCCAAAGATCAAAGCCCGCTTCAGGGTATTTCAGTTACCGTTAAATCAACTACTAAAGGAACTTCAACCAATGCGGATGGTGATTTTTCTATTGATGCCAAACAGGGTGATGTGTTGGTATTTAGTGGTGTTGGCTTTAAAAGCCAGGAGATAAGAATTGAAGGCAATACCATGTTATCTGTTCAGTTAGAAGATAACAGTAAAGACATGAGCGAAGTTGTTGTAACAGCGCTGGGTGTAAAAAGAGAAACTAAGCGTCTAGGATATGCCGTGCAGGAAGTAAAAGGCTCCGACATGGACAAGGCCAGGGAAACCAATTTTGTAAGTGGTTTAGCCGGTAAGGTTGCCGGTGTTCAGGTAATGAGCTCTCCAAGTGGTGTTGGTGGATCTGCCCGTATAACAATCCGTGGTGATAAATCCCTCAATATTAATAAAAACCAGCCTTTATTCGTAATAGATGGTGTGCCGATTACAAATGAACTGACTGGTTCAAGCGGTCGTAGTTACCAGGAGATTGACTATGGTAACGGTGCAGCCATGGTTAACCCTGATGATATTGAAACTATGACGGTGCTGAAAGGTGCAAACGCATCAGCATTATATGGTTCAAGAGCTGCGAATGGTGTTATTGTAATTACTACCAAATCTGGCAAGAATAGTAAAGGCATTGGCGTCACTGTAAATACAGGTGTTACTTTAGAAAGTCCGCTGGTATTGCCTAAATTTCAAAGAGTATATGGTCAGGGTAATAACGGGCAATTCAGCTTTCAGGACGGTAAAGGCGGCGGCGCAAGTGATGGTGTGGATGAAAGCTGGGGTCCTAAAATGGATGGCAGCTTAATAGCCCAGCATAACTCACCCACCTCTAATGGCTACCGTGGTGGCGATATATCTCTTGTAGATGATGGTGTGCTCGGTTCAGCAGCAGATTTTGCAGCAAGGGGAACAATTACTCCAACACCGTTTGTGCCGGGTATGGATCTTAGAAAATTTTATGAAACCGGTGTAACCAATAATACAAACGTATCTCTTACCGGCGCTAATGATAAAGGTGATTTCCGTTTGTCATATACATTGCTGGATCAAAAAGGAATTATCCCTAACACTGATATTAAAAGAAATACTTTTGCTTTTAATGCAGGATATAATTTCACGCCCAGGTTGTCGGCAAGAGTTACAGCCAACTATGTGAATACGAATAGTGACAACCGCCCCAGTCTTACATACGGAACGGAAAGTATTATTTACCTGCTGCATTGCTGGATGGGGCAGCATGTGGATTTGAATAGCTTGAAAAGCTACTGGATACCGGGAATGGAAAACCGCCAGCAATTTAACTTTAATTACAACTATCACGATAACCCTTATTTTAACCTGTATGAAAACACGAACGGACAGGACGCAGGACGGATTTTCGGGAATATTACTTTAAAGTATGATATAACAAGCTGGCTGAATGTTCAGTTGCGTGGAGGTACAGATTTTAATAGCGAATTAAGAAAACGCCAGCGTGCATTCAGCACCCAGCGTTTCAGGTTTGGCAGCTATCGCGAGGAAAGAGTACGCAACAGTGAAACCAATATGGATTTCCTGGTGTCAGTTAATAAAGAAATTTCTGACAAATTCAGCTTTGGTCTTAACGTGGGTGGTAACAGGCAGGTCAGCAAGTTTAATAATTATGAGGTTACAGCCCCTCAATTGCTGATACCTGGTATTTATAGTTTGTATAATAATAAAGTTGCATTGGTTAGCTCTGTTTACGATGGACAAAAGCAAATCAACAGCTTGTATGGAGCATTACAACTGGCATACAACAACTATTTGTTTTTAGATATAACTGCACGTAACGACTGGTCAAGTGCGCTTACGCTTCCGAAAACAGCCGATACCTTAGGTAAAACAGTAAATTCTTATTTCTATCCTTCAGCATCGTTAAGTGCTGTGATCAGCGATATGGTACAGTTACCATCCTGGGTAAGCTTTGCAAAAGTAAGAACCAGCCTGGCACAGGTAGGTAATGATACCGATCCTTATGCATTCTCTTTCAGCTACGGCGTTTCTGAACCCTGGGGCGGCTTACCTGCATATTATTCACCAAGCAATCTCCTGAATTATAATCTTAAACCTGAGATCAGCACTTCATGGGAAGCCGGTATTGACTGGCGTTTTTTCAATAACAGGCTGGGCATTGATTTTTCTTATTATAATATCAACACCCTTAATCAGATCCTGCCAAGTGTAGCTATCAGCCCTACAACAGGTTATACCAGCCGGTCAGTTAACGCCGGTAAGATCAGGAACTACGGTTACGAACTACAATTAACCGGCCGCCCGGTAGATGGTAAAAGCTTCAAGTGGGATGTTGCCATTAACTGGTCTGCCAACCGCAGTAAAGTAATAGAATTTGATGGAGATATTACTACTTACCCTATGGCCAGTCGCCATGGCATTAATATTAACGCTACAGTGGGTCAGCAAATGGGAGACATGTACGCTATAGGATTTAAAAAAGTAGAAGATCCGTCAAGTCCATATTATGGTCAGCAGATATTTAACAGTGAAGGCCGGTTTGTAGGAACAAATGATATTGTGAAAGTAGGTAACTATAATCCTAAATGGTTAGCCGGTATCAGAAACACTTTTACATACAAAAATTTCAACCTGAGCTTTCTGCTGGATGCCCGGTATGGCGGACAGCTATTTTCTGAAACATGGGTTGTGGGACTGGAAGCGGGTCAGTTGATAGAAACCCTGGAAGGAAGGGCTGACGGATATGATTTAAGCAAGGAAGGGAATGGCGTGATTGGAAAAGGAGTAGTAGAAAACGCTGATGGATCTTACAGTGTGAATACAAAAAAAATAACAGCACGCGAATACCATCAATCACGAACAGGTAACCGCGATATTGAGCAGGGAGGCGTTTTTGATGCGGACTATATTAAGCTGAGAGAAGTTCGGTTTGGATACACCTTTAATCCAAAAGTGCTTTCAAAAATCAGGTTCAAAGGATTAAATGTATCAGTGGTGGGGCGCAACCTGGCTGTATGGAGTAAAGTACCCCATATTGACCCGGAAACAAGTTCTTTAGCAGGCGGCACTATTATACCTGGTGTGGAGTCGGTGGGCATGCCTACAACACGCAGCCTTGGAATCAATCTTGGATTTACTTTTTAAACCTATTAAAACTAAGAGTATGAAAAAGTTCAGAACATATATATACGCAGTTATAATAGGCTGCACAATGGGAACTTCCTGCACAAAAGATTACCAGGAAAAAAATGCTAACCCCAATGCTATTAATGATGTAACCCCCGATTTGTTACTGCCTACCATTATTCGTAGTGCCTGTAATGAAATGGTAAATCAATCATGGGGTATAGGAAATATCGTTATACAACATACCGCAAAAATCCAGTTTGTATCGGAAGACCGTTATACCTGGGGTGACAGAAGTGGATTGTTTAATAATATGTATGGTAATATGAGAGATGTAGAGCGTCTTATTGCTTTAGGTGATGCGAAAAATGTACCTAACTATAAAGCTGTGGGTTTGGTGTTAAGGGCCTGGATGTATTCCCTCTTGACAGACGCTTATGGCGATCTTCCATACTCAGAAGCGATGAAAGGAGTGGCAGGAATTTTAATGCCTAAATATGATTCACAGGAATCAATATACAATGGCATCTTAAACGATCTTAAAACTGCAAATACAACGTTCAACAGTAGTGCAGGCACTTTGGTTGGTGATATTTTATACAATGGAGATTTAATCAAATGGAAAAAGCTGGCAAACTCACTTCAGCTCCGTTACCTCATGCGTATTTCTAATAAAAAAAGCGTTGCAACAGATATGCAGGCAATTATTAATGGCGCCGATACGCCGGTTTTTGAGGGAAATAATGATAACGGTGCCCTTACATATTTAACAGTATCACCCAACCAGTTTCCCCTGCATACTACCCGCTCCGGATCTTTTGACGAGTTTCGTTTAAGTAAAACACTTGGCGATAAGCTATCTGCATTAGGAGATACACGCATAGCGATATTCGCTCAAAAAGCTGATGCAACCGGAATGTACACAGGTGTGCCAAATGGTTTGAACGAGGTGGATGCGCTTGCATATAATGGCGGGCCTAATAATGTTTCAAGGGTTGGTTCATATTTCTTTCTTGATGCTATTACTGAAACCGGTTTAAAAGTTGCAAAAGGATATATTATGGGTTACCCTGAGCTACAGTTTATTTTAGCTGAAGCGGTTCAGAAGGGAATGGTAAATACCGGCAATACTGCCCAGTGGCATTATGAAGAAGGCATCAAAGCTTCCTTTAATTATTTCCAAAGTACAATGCCTGCTAATTATCTTACACAAACAGGAGTAGCATTTAATAATACCGATGCGCTTACGCTTATTGGTACACAGAAATGGATCGCATTATTTTTTGGTGGACTGGAAGCCTGGTTTGACTGGAGAAGAACAAATATACCCGCATTAGTAGCGGGTAAAGACAATGTAAATAATGGCAAAATTCCCGTAAGGTTTGCTTATCCCCGTAGTGAACAAACACTTAACCCTGCAGGTCGTACTGCCGCAGTTTCCGCACAGGGCTGGTCGGAGGATACTTACAATGAAAAAGTATGGTGGGATGAATAAATATAATTTCTAGAAAAAATCCAACTGCAAAAAACAGGAGTCGCTTAACAGGCGGCTCCTGTTTTTCTATGCACCGTTAGTAACAGCATAAAGAAAAGATGAATATCTTATATATTTTGTAAAAATTTCAATAAGATTCCATTCGCCTTACTTTCTCCAGCTTAAGATATCCCAGTTGCAATGGATCCCCCATCTTTCCCGGCGCTTCAGTAATAATAATACTATACTTCTCTTTAAATTTCTCAGGCAGAATATCCGCTATCTCATAAATATCATCCACATCAACCCCGTATTTATCATCAATATGAGACACAGCTCCTTCAAAACCCGTATGCTTATAAAACGTAGTTTGCTTTGCCCGCTGAACGGCTATACCTTTATCGCCACACACCTGTAATATTTTATAATGATATTCTTCAAAATCATCTTTCTTATACCCGCCAAGGTTGAGAAAGAATAATTTTTCTTTACCGTAGGACTCTTCATGCAAAGCATTTTCTATTGCTTCAATTTTGTAACCATCAACATAATTAACTTCACGCCATGCATCAATATGGATATTACCTTTTGCTTCCGGCCAAAATGCTACAATATCATCAACCAACTCTTTTAAATGTGCCGCGATACCAAAAAAAATGTCATGCTGTTCCGTATTTCTTCCTTGTGGTTTGCAGCCCAGCAATAGCATAAAAAGTTTATACCCCATACCCAAAAATAAACAATCAACTTACCTTTTGGGTCTTACAGCCGCTGTTTTCTTTTGCTCCTCAGTTTTGGGATTAATAATGTTTTCCTTTGCCGGCGCATGTGGAAAGCCGGGAAAATCCTGGTCTATCCGGTTATCGGGATTTGCCTGCACTTCTTCTTTTTTTGTAATTGGTTTTGTTTTGCCTTTTGTTTTGGCAGTTTTGCCTGCTGTTATTTTATCTTTCATAATCTTTTTATTTTTAAGAGTACAATTATGTGCCAGTTTATCTCTGCTGTAAATGCAGGAATAGTGCGGGAAAAAATTCCACATTTGTAACCAAAGCTCATGCTATGCAATTATTAAAAAACATATACCAGGTAGGCGGCGATCTCAACGGCATAACATTCGACAAGCAGGATGCTTTATGGAATGATGGTAATTCATACATACTTAAAACTAATGATGGTTTAATAATGTTTGATTGTGGCTGTGGCGATACACTCGACCAGATTTTCCGTAACATGCAATATTGGCATCTGTCTCCCAACGATGTAAAATATTGCCTGCTTACGCATCCGCATTACGATCATGCAGGTGGAGCGCATTTATTGAAAAAGAAAGGCATTATACTTATTGCCAGTGGTGAAACGGCAGATGCTACTGCCAGTGGTGATGAAAGATGCTGCGGATACCTGTATCATAAAATCTTTACCCCTGTTATCATTGACAGAATAGTAGAAGACGGCGAAAGAGTAAACTTGCTGGGTATTGAAATAGAAGTAATGCATTTACCGGGGCACAGTATGGGCTGCACAGCTTTTTTATTTATGCATGAAGGAAAGAAAATAGTGATCAGCGGCGATGCGATAGGCACATTATTAAGCGGTGATTTTGGGTGGAATGGATCTATTGATTTCAATAAAAAAATATATACCGAGTCATTACGCAAATTCGCAAAAGTGGATACCGATGTCATGCTGCCCGGCCATGGTATGAGTTATTTTCATAAGCCGAGATGGAGGGTTGAGCAGGCATTGAATTCAGCGTTGATGCTGTGGAGGTAAAAAATCTGAGTGTTACTTAATAAAAGTTATGGATACTCATAACCATATCTGAACTTTACAAGCTTATTATTTTTAAAATAATAATCAGCGAAATATAAACCTTTATACTCCTGATACGACAAAACCTTACATCCTCGCTCATTCCTTATTTCATTTGGCTTTCCCAGTTTTGATATAAGTTGTGATGTTGTCATCTTTAAATAAATCCCTTTGCCTGATTTAAAAATATCTATGCCCAGTTTAAAGGGAGTCTGCAAATATTTTGAATTTCTGAAAATATATTCTACCTGGAATTGACTAAAATCACATTTTGAACTTCCATTAAACATGTACATCGTCAGAAGCTGAGATTTATCTTCATTGAATATTTGAATGGCGGGTAAATCATCTGTGTCGGGCAACAACTCATATTTGTCACCAAATAGCTTTTCAATAGTATCACAATCATTAAGCCTTATCCCATTTACTGC
The DNA here is from genome assembly GCA_047601125.1 of Agriterribacter sp. GTDB lineage: Bacteria > Bacteroidota > Bacteroidia > Chitinophagales > Chitinophagaceae > Agriterribacter. The sequence goes on from JASGJY010000002.1 coordinate 386,173, forward strand.
AGTATCAAAAAAAGCAGAAATATTTTCATAGCCTGATGGATGCAGAATATATGTATCAGGATTAAGGTCATCATCAACCGCTGTTTTTTTTAACGCAGGGCTATCAATGTCATGAGTAATATCGCTTAATGATTTTTCCTTTCCTCCGGAATTACTATTACAGGAAAAAAATAATACTATCCACACAATGAAAAACAGGTGTTGCATATTTCTTGCTAAATAAAAAGCCGGTAACATAAAGACATTTAAACATCTTTACATTACCGGCAGAAAAATATAATTCAATAACTAATTAAGCGCTCTGTTGTTTGGTAGTAGTATCTTTTTCATTCATGCCTTCTTCAATCTCTTTTTTAACGTTGCTTTTTGCATCGTTAAACTCACGAATACCGCGCCCTAATCCACGCATGAACTCAGGAATTTTACGTCCGCCAAAAAGTATCAGTACTGCAAGAATGATCAATATCCACTCAGTTCCACCGGGCATTGATATTAGTAAAGCATTGTAGGATAACATCGTAATAAATTTAAAGTTGAGCAAACAAAGGTACAATTTTAATTAATCGGAGAGCTAAGATAAGCAATTCGTTTGATGGTTAACCCATATTTAACAACAAACGGAAACCAATGTTCCGGTTTCCGTTTGAAATATATTTTTTGTGCGATGTTTATACACCCATTCTTTTTTCTTTGATCCTTGCACTTTTACCGCTACGGCTGCGCAAAAAATACAATTTAGCACGACGTACCTTACCTACTTTATGCAAAGTGATTGAATCAATATTGGGAGATGCTACAGGAAATGTTCTTTCAACACCTACACCATCAGATATTTTACGCACGGTAAATGTAGCAGTGCTACCGGTACCCTGGCGTTTGATCACATCTCCTTTAAAACCCTGAATACGGGTTTTGTTTCCTTCAACAACTTTATAATTAACAGTAACATTATCGCCTGCTTTAAAGCCAGGGAACGTTTTTTGCTGAGTTAACTGTTCGTGTACGTATTGTACTGCTGAGCTCATGACTACAAATTTTAAGGGACGCAAAGGTAAGGAACCATATTGAAAAATCAAAAGAAATTCTATTGAAGTTCTCGGTTAAAAATTCCAGGTTATGACCTGCAACTGCCAAACTCCTAACCTGTCACCTGCAACCTGAAACCAATTTATCTCGCTACATTCACCGCCCTCTTTTCTCTTATCACCGTTACTTTTATCTGACCGGGATAGGTCATTTCAGTCTGTATTTTCTGGGCTATTTCAAAGCTGAGCTTTTCGCTGTCAGTATCTGATAATTTATCGGCTTCTGCAATCACCCTCAGCTCACGGCCAGCCTGTATAGCATATGCTTTTTCTACTCCGGGGTAGGCAAGCGCTATATTTTCCAGCTCTTTAATACGCTGCAGATACTGCTGCATGATTTCCCTGCGGGCTCCGGGCCTTGCGCCGCTGATGGCATCGCAGGCCTGAACTATTGGAGAAATAACATACTGCATTTCAATCTCATCATGGTGAGCGCCGATAGCATTTACCACCGCCGGGTTTTCACCATATTTTTCGGCCAGCCTGGCACCGAACAGGGCGTGGCTCAGTTCACTTTCTTCATCTGGCACTTTGCCTATATCATGTAAAAGACCTGCTCTTTTAGCCAGCTTGGGATTAAGCCCCAATTCTGCTGCCATGGTTGCGCAGAGATTTGCCGTTTCACGACTGTGCATCAATAAGTTCTGTCCATAAGAAGAACGGAAACGCATGCGCCCTACCATTCTCACCAGTTCTTTATGCAAGCCGTGTATACCAAGTTCAATAACTGTCCTCTCCCCTATTTCAAGCACCTGCTCTTCTAATTGTTTGCGGGTTTTTTCAACTACTTCCTCAATACGGGCAGGGTGAATGCGCCCGTCTGTTACCAGCCGCTGTAAGGCAAGACGGGCAACCTCTCTTCTTAACGGATCAAAAGATGATAATACAATCGCTTCCGGCGTGTCATCAACAATCAGGTCAACGCCGGTAGCGGCTTCAATAGCGCGTATATTTCTGCCCTCGCGGCCAATGATCTGACCTTTTATTTCATCTGTTTCAAGATTGAAAACAGTAACTGTATTTTCTATAGTCTGTTCAGCCGCGGTACGCTGAATGGTTTGAATAACAATCTTTCGGGCTTCTTTATTAGCCTTTACTTTAGCGTCTTCAATTATTTCCTGCTGAATAGACAATGCCTGAGATTGCGCCTCGTGCTTCAGGGTTTCCAGCAACTGGGCTTTAGCCTCATCAGCAGTTAAAGCAGAAATCTTTTCCAGGCGGCGTATATGCTCTTCCTGGTGCTTTTCCAGCTCCGTACGCTTTTGGTTAACCACTTCTATCTGGCGATTGAGGTTTTCCTTAATAGCCTCGTTTTCTTTTGACTGCTTTTCAAGGTTTTCCAGCTTCTGGCTAAGGCTTTGCTCCTTCTGGCGTGCACGTGTTTCTGACTCGTTGATCTTTTTGTTCTTTTCTAACACCACTTTGTCGTGTTCCGCCTGCAGTTGTACAAACTTTTCTTTTGCTTCGAGGAGCTTTTCTTTTTTTAATGTTTCGGAGGTAGTTTGGGCATCTGCAATCATTTTTTGAGCCTGGGCTTCTGCATCTTCTATCTGTTTTTTGGTATTTGCAGCAAAAACAAATTTACCCGCTATTATTCCTATCACAATTCCCACAACCCCCACTATAATGGACAAGACATTCAGTTCCATGAATTTTTAATTTATACTGTTCTTTTATATTTTTCCTTGCTATGCTCATAATAACCATAGTAAGTTGGTAATTAGCGAAGATACAAAACAACCGCCAACGGCGTTACTGTAGTGGTAAAATTCAGTAATTTGCACATTCAATTTTGTTTTACATGAAGAAAGGATCAGCGGTTTTAGTGGCTTTTATTCCCTTTTTTTTAATAGCGCAAACTTCGTTTACCCTCTCCGGAAATCTTAATAAATTAAAGGATACTGTAAAAGTAGTTTACCTGGATTATATCTCCGGAAACGCCAGGATATCAGACAGTTCAAAAGTTGTTGACGGCAAATACAGCTTTAAAGGCAAGCTTGATGAACCTACTCTGGGTCGCATAACCGCGGGTATGTCCAAAAATAATCCTACTGAAGATATTGCTACAAGCATTTATTTACAGCCGGGTAATATCAGCGTAACCAGTACAGGCAGCTTTACCTCCATTTCCGTAAAGGGTTCGCCGGCGCATGACGATTTTAAAAAATTTGAAGATATTATTCAGCCTTACAGCGATACTATGCGGTATTATTACCAGGCATACAGCGAAGCAAGGCAAACCGCCAATACCGCCAAAATGCAGGAAATACAAGCCAAAGCGATGACGCTTGAAGTCTATATTAAAGAGAAGGTATTTGTGCCGTATATTAAAAACAATCCCTCTTCGCCGGTATCATTTTTTGTATTACAACAATATGCAGGTAATGATATTGATGTAAACAAGGTTGAGCCATTGTTTGCCATATTATCGCCTGCTGTTCAAAATCTTAATTCCGCCAAACAATTAAAAGAACGTATTAATATTGAAAAAAGAACTGCTATCGGACAGATAGCTGCCGATTTTACCCAAAACGATACCCTCGGCAACCCGGTAAAACTTTCATCATTAAGAGGTAAATATTTGCTGGTTGATTTTTGGGCAAGCTGGTGCGGCCCCTGCCGCCAGGAAAACCCTAATGTAGTAAATGCTTATAATAAGTTTAAAGATAAAGGTTTCACTGTTTTAGGGGTATCGCTCGACAGGCAGGGCGCTAAAGAAGCCTGGCTCAAAGCTATTCATGATGATAACCTTACCTGGACCCATGTAAGCGACCTCCAGTTCTGGAACAATGCCGTTGCAAGGTTATATGGTATTGAATCCATTCCCCAGAATTTTTTATTAGACCCGCAGGGAAAGATAATCGGCAAAAATTTGAGGGGAGCGGAATTGCTTGAGACGCTGGAAGAGGTGTTGGCGAAATAATAATTTGAGATTTGAAATTTCTCATAGATAAACCTGATTAACTATACGCCCGGTTTGAGATTTCTTAATTTCAAATTTGAAATTTCAAATTAGAAATGTACCTTTGCCGCCCCAAAAAGTTCTTTTTTGAATTTGGGAGTCTCGTCTTAGGCGGGACGCTATCACCAAAAACGTATAAAACATGGCAAAAGAAATCAGTGGCTTTGTAAAGCTACAGGTAAAAGGCGGCCAGGCAAACCCTGCGCCTCCGGTTGGTCCTGCATTGGGTTCCAAAGGTGTGAATATCATGGAATTCTGCAAGCAGTTTAATGCTCGCACACAGGACAAAATAGGAAAAGTACTTCCCGTATTAATCACTGTTTATTCCGACAAATCTTTTGAATTTGTCATCAAAACTCCCCCCGCAGCCGTTCAGTTATTGGAAGCCGCAAAAGTACAGAGTGGTTCTAAGGAACCTAACCGTAGCAAAGTAGGTAAAGTAAACTGGAACCAGGTAGAAGCTATCGCAAAAGATAAAATGCCTGATCTGAACTGCTTTACGCTTGAAAGCGCCATGCGCATGGTGGCAGGTACAGCACGCAGCATGGGTCTTACTGTTGAAGGTAATGCCCCATGGGAAAATTAAGTAATCACTTCCAAAATTGAATGAAAATGGCGATCACAAAAAAAAGAAAAGCTGCAGAAGCTAAAATAGATAAAAAGAAAACGTATTCGCTGAAGGAAGCTTCTTCCCTGGTTAAAGAAGTGAATACAGCAAAATTCGACAGTTCCGTTGATATTCACCTGCGTTTGGGTGTTGATCCTAAAAAAGCTGACCAGGCTATCCGCGGCACGGTAACATTACCGCATGGTACCGGTAAAACAAAAAGAGTATTGGTGCTTTGCACACCCGATAAAGAAGAAGCTGCAAAAGCAGCAGGCGCTGATTATGTAGGACTGGATGAGTTTGTAACAAAAATTGAAGGTGGATGGGTTGATATTGATGTAATTGTTGCTACGCCTGCCGTAATGCCTAAAATTGGTAAGCTGGGTAAAATATTAGGTCCACGTAACCTGATGCCGAACCCTAAAACTGGTACAGTTACTAATGATGTTGCAGCTGCGGTAAACGAAGTAAAAGGTGGTAAAATAGCATTTAAGGTAGATAAGGCAGGTATCATACATGCCTCTGTTGGCCGCGTTAGTTTTGCTCCTGAAAAAATCGCTGAAAACAGCCAGGAGTTTATCAACGCCATCATTAAAGCAAAGCCTTCAACCGCTAAAGGAACCTATCTTAAAAGCGCGTACATGGCAAGCACCATGAGCCCAGGCATTGCTATCGACACCAAATCATTAATGAACTAATGCTTTTACAGCATAAAAATCTTTTTGTATGACCAAACAGGAAAAAAACGAAGTGATTGAGTTGCTTAAAGGCAAGTTCTCACAATACAATAACTTTTATGTTACCGATACTGAATCTCTTTCAGTAGAGCAGATCGGTAAATTACGCCGCGCATGTTTCGACAAAAAAGTTGAAATGAAAGTGGCAAAGAACACTTTGATCAAAAAGGCGCTTGAGTCTATTGACAGCACAAGGTATACCGGCGTATACGAATCGCTGAACAATGTAACTGCTTTGTTGTTCTCTGAAAACCCGAAAGAGCCAGCTTTAATACTGAGCACTTTCCGTAAAGAAACCAACGGACAAAAGCCTGAATTGAAGGCCGCTTTTATTGATGGTGATGTGTTTGCAGGTGATAACCAGCTTACTGCACTTACTACCCTTAAGAGCAAAAACGATCTTATCGGTGAGATCATCGGCTTGTTACAATCTCCTGCTAAAAACGTTATCAGCGCATTGAATGCCGGTAACAAATTAGCCGGATTAATAAAGGCACTGGAAGACAGAGCACAATAATTTGAAATTTGAGATTTGAAATGAATTTCAAATCTCAAATTTCAAATCTCAAATTACTTATCCCAGCCTGAGGGATAACATACAAACAAATTTTTTTAATATCTCCGCCGGAGCACAGGCAATGAAGGCGGTAAAAATTTGAAACAATGGCAGATTTAAAAGCATTCGCAGAACAGTTAGTAAATCTTACTGTAAAAGAAGTAAACGAATTAGCAACTATTTTGAAAGATGAGTACGGCATTGAGCCTGCAGCTGCTGCGGTAGCTGTAGCAGGACCTGCTGCCGGTGGTGGCGCTCCTGCTGCTGAAGAAAAAACTTCTTTCAACGTAGTATTGAAAGCAGCCGGCGCTAACAAACTTGGCGTGGTAAAAGTTGTGAAAGATCTTACAGGTCTTGGCTTAAAAGAAGCTAAAGATTTAGTAGACGGCGCACCAAAACCAGTTAAAGAAGGTGTTGCTAAAGCTGAAGCTGACGACATCGCGGCTAAATTGAAAGAAGCCGGCGCTGAAGTAGAAATAGCTTAATCCGGTTTTGAAAAATAATAAAAGGTCATCCTCAAAAGGGATGACTTTTTTTATTGCACTAATCATTTGTAATAACTACTTTCATTGCCGATTTACCAAAACTTATGCATACACACAAAGCAATTGTTATTGGAAGTGGTGTTGCCGGTCTGGCTGTGGCAATAAGATTATCTGTTCAGGGATATGCCGTAACTGTTTATGAAAAAAATGGGGAGCCAGGTGGTAAACTTTCCATATATAAAAAAGACGGATATAGTTTTGATACCGGTCCATCCCTGTTTACAGAGCCGGATGAGTTGAAAGCACTGTTTGACCTTGCCGGAGAAAATATTGAAGCATATATAAGCTACCGTGAATTAGATTCCGGTTGCAAATATTTTTTTGTGAATGGAAAAACATTTCAAACCTGGACGGACAAAGAAAAAATAGCACAAGAATCGGTGGAGGAAATTGGTGAGCCTCCTCAAAACATTTTGCAATACCTGCAAAAGTCGGAAAAGCTGTATGAGCATATCGGAAGTGTCTTTCTGAATAATCCGTTACAAAAAAGACATACCTGGAAAAAGAAAACATTTTTTAAAGCTTTGGCCTCTGTTCGTCCCCGCTTGTTATTCTCAACGCTCAACGAATATCATGAATCTGCTTTTACCACAGGAGAAGCCATACAGGTTTTTAACCGCTTTGCTACATATAACGGGTCCAATCCCTATACTGCACCGGCAATGCTTAGCATTATTCCGCATATTGAGCTGAATAAAGGCGTATTTTATCCCGGAGGAGGCATGATAAGTATAACCGATGCGCTACATAAGCTTGCTGTTAAAAAAGGCGTTGAGTTTGTTTTTAAAGCGCCTGTTCAGCGTATTATATGCGTTAATAATAATGCAAAAGGTGTTGTGGTCAATAATAAAAATATACATTCAGATATAGTGGTCAGCAATACCGATATTTATTTCACTTACAAAGATCTTTTACTTGATAACCGCAAGGCAAAGCAAATTGAGAAAAAAGAAAAAAGCAGCAGCGCCGTTGTTTTTTTATGGGGCATAAAAAAACAATTTCCTCAAATGCATTTGCATAATATTTTTTTCAGCGGAGATTATAAAGCAGAATTTAAAACCATTTTCCAGTCAAAATCTGTTTTTAAAGACCCGACCATATATGTGAATATCACTTCAAAGATGGAAGATGATCATGCGCCTGAAGGAAAAGAAAACTGGTTTGTGATGGTCAATGTACCGGCAGATAGCGGACAGGACTGGGCCAGAATAATAACGTTCTTAAAACAACAGGTTTTAAAAAAGCTACGGGGTATGCTGAAAGAAGATATTGAGCCATTAATTGAAACAGAAAAAATTATCAGCCCTCCTGAATTGGCAACTGCAACTTCCGCAAACGCCGGTGCCATATATGGCGTTAGCTCCAATGTGTGGAAGAATGCTTTCTTCCGTCATCCCAACTTCAGCAAAAACATCAATGGATTATATTTTTGTGGCGGTACTGTACATCCGGGCGGGGGAATACCGCTGTGTTTGAGGAGTGGGAAGATTGTTGGAGAGATGGTTGAAAGGGAAAAACTGATGAATTAAATTGCCGTAATGCTAAAATCGCTGTTAACATCAGGGTTTATCATTTTACTCCTTTCCCTGACAGGAATTATAATAAGTTCCTTGTATTTTCTATTCACCACAAGCTATCCTGATTTTATAGAGTGGGTAAGAACCTCTATGGGAAAAGACATAAACTGGGTTCCGTTTATACAATCAAAAATATCGCAAGGAAGATATGAAGCTATAAAAAAGTGGGGATTGGCATTTGGTATTGCCGGACTAGCGGGGCTCACTATTATATATGCCTGCAGAAGAAAAGTATACCTGCTTACTAAAAGCCTAAGTCGGCTGGTTTTTCAATACTTCAAAGATGAAATTTCAGCTTTATATGCTTTCAAAAAAAATGAAATCCGTATTTTACTTATCATACTTATTTTTTGCTGCTCAAGGTCTGTATGGTTCGCAATTACAACTCCTATAACCTACGATGAAGCATGGATATATAATTATTTCACCAGCAAAAGTTTCCCCGAAAGCTTTCTCCTACCCTCAAATAATCACAAATTATATACCGGCATTGCGTGGTGGTTTAATTTATTTCCCGGCAATAAAACATTTATTGTACGGATACCAAGTATAATCACAGGACTTTTAACTTGTTTCATATTCTTTTCTTTTATAAAAAAACATTTTGAGACATCCATAGCATTAATAGGTCTCGCATGGTTTAGTTCATGTATTCCCGTAACCCAATATATGGTGACAGGTAAGTCATATATTTACGTGCTGCTCATCCATATTCTTATGCTTCAAATATATGTAGAGCTATTAAGTAAGCGTAATTCCAATTCGTTTAAATGGATAATTTTAAGTTTTATTATTACAATAGGGTACCTGGCAAACCCGGTGTTTTTTTTTGGGCAGATATTTTCTATGCTATTTTTTTCTTGTCTAAGTATTTACCGAAAAAGATATACTTTATTCCAAAAAATAATTCTATATAACCTTTTAAGCCTGCCACTTCTGTTGCCTTTTTATCTTGCAGATATCTTAAGTGGCTCGTTCAGGGATTTACTCAATTTCGCTATTACCCAAAAAATCAATATATCTAATTTTTTTCTGCTTTGCTGGAACAACAATGCACAGTTTCAGACAGGAGTTAATAATGCGGGATTTCTTTTCCTCTTAATAATAACATTTGCATCCATATTGTATTTTTTAAAAAACTATGAGCATAAGATATTATTGCTTTACTCGATCATCTCCATTATATGGCTTCCATTCTATGCAGCTATTGCAAAAGATGATACTTCAGTACATAAAACAATATATATTACAGTAAGCGTTGCGCTGATTACAACTTTCATTTTCAAGCATCTTTTTTTCAAAAAAGTTATTCAGAAAAACTTCTACAACTATTTAATAATTGTGTGTATACTATCAGCTAATCTTTTTTTATATAAACATAACAAACAAACAAACTGGAGCGTTCAATGGGATAATAGCGCTAAGGAAGTAAGTAAAATACTTTTAAAGAACAATGCTACAAGTTTTTATCTTTCACATTACTATTACAAACCGGCATTGGAGTTTTATTATAAAATCAATCATCAGCCTGCAAAAGTATACATGGGTGTGCCCGGAAGCGTAGATTACGTAGACAAAATCCCTAATACTGCCGCACCTGATTTTCTGATAATAGATAATGTGCAAAACCCTAAGCCAAATATCGATGTTTATTACAAAAAGATATTTAGCGATGCATTTATTACATTATATAAAGTTGATCTCCCCCGAAATTAATTTTGGCTTGAGCATTTATTTCTGATACGTTGCATCAATATTACCACATCATTCTAATTTCAGCAAACACATTCACGGATAATATTTTAGTGGCGGCACTGCACGCCCTGGCGGGGAATAACTGTTTGTCTTAAAAGTGGGAAGATTGAGTTAAGAATTCATATTTGTTCTACATTAACATTCGGTTGTATATACAACAACCATTTTTAAAATAGTTTTGACTTCCCTTTTATCATTTTTTTTAAGAAGTTCTTATTATGAAAAAATACCTGTCTATATTTTTACTGATAAGTGTATCAATTAAAATTATTGGGAAAACAAATTCTTTTGAAGCTTTTAAGTCTGACTGCACTAATATAACCATCCTGCATTTTTTAAAGGAAAAACCAATAGTTGAAAATTCCATCAAAAGAAAAAATTATACGACATATACTTTACAATTTACCGATGGCACTCTTATTAATAATAAAACACTATATGGATTAACTGATAAATATACCGGGGAATCTATAATTGCCGAAGAGACGCTGGAGATATCAAAGGATAAAGATGTAGATAATATTATTTATTTTAAAAAGGGAAATGCATATTACAAAAGAGTATATACAATTGTAAAAGCAGATTGGTTTGGCCACCAGGATGACTGGTTCCCGGTTTTTAATAAAATATTACAACGTGGAGATATATTACAACTGGGCAAGGATAGCATATATGATTATAATGGAAGCCTCACTGTTATTGATAAAAACTTAAGGATAATTGGTAACAACGCAACATTAAGGCAGAGAAATTCGACCGGCACTGTAAAGGCTATTTCACAAATCAACACACAAACTCCCTCTTACAACGTAAATGGTATTACATATACCAGCTCAAATAACGGTATCACAACAATAACAGTAAACGGCAGTAATTTCCAGGCAGGTAATGTACTTAAAATCTATTCCGCAGATACTATAAACAACTTATCAATTTCTTCATATGCCGTTAATTATGAAGGAGAGTTCATCGTTCCTATTAAGGTGGAAAATCTTAACAATGTTCAAAAACTCTATTTCCAGGATAAATTGTTCTACACCTACAAAAGGTCTGTAAAAATTGCAGCAATGCCTTTGTATACAGCAAATATTGAGAATTTAAATATTGAGAATGATGCAGTAGGTCCGGCAATTCATTTAGAAAGGACGTATACCCCAACAATAATAAACGTGCGAACAGAAAAATTAAAGCAACCCGCAATAAATGTATGGGGTTGTTTTCTGCCTAAAATAGATCGATTAACTGTTAACACAGTTGAAGACGCTGTTGCAGGCATCGGTCAACAATACTCAGTAGGATATGGTGTAAATGCAGGAGCTAATTTTGGTTTGGTATTAACCAACAGTTCTTTTTTTGGACTACGGCATGCTTATACAACTACCTGGGTAAATTTTCCTGATGACTGGTTATTTGCAGGAATGGAACGAAATGCTTCTATATCTAATAATCTCGCAAGCAATTGCCAGATAGCCTGGGATACACATCCTGTGGGCACTGGTATAACTTTTCAAAATAATATTGCAACAAATTGCCAGGTAGCGTTTGAGATTAGAACGGGGAATGTTTCTATATTAAGTAACACAGTTGATAAGTGCAACATTTTTTTGTACTCATACAACAATATGTGTGATGGATTAAAAATTCAAAACAATGTTGCTGCTGTAAGTGAAAACATCTTAAAAATTGATGCCCCCGTAGACGTTTCAGGAACCGGAAAAATTATAGTAAAGGCTAATAGCTTTAGTTCAGCCAGCATTGCTGATGTAAAATATGTTAGCATCGAAAGCTCAGCCAACACCTATAATGTTGCACCATTACCAGCTAGCGGATTAATTATTGGTACACATCTTAAATTGTTCAGCAAATCAGATTTGATCAGGCAGGGAAACACAACGGCCAACCAGTGGCTATTAGGTATGGACAGTGGTTCTGATGTTTCTTTTGAAAACCTTACGCTTGACAGTATAAGCTTTAGATATTGGTGGAGAAATAGTGGCGCCGGGGGAAATAATTCATTAACGATTAAGGGAGCAAATATTAACTCAGGCACAGCATCTATTGATGCAACAAGTGTTGTAAAATCTTTACATTCTTCAGTTATACCTTCTATGTCTAAATTAAGCGTAAGCGATGTCAATATATACGGCAGCAATCCGTCATCTTCAGCTTTTGCGGAAATAAATTATTCAAATGGTTATGACATTAACAGTTACATTGCTTATAAAGGAGATAAGAATATTAACCTCACGCTCAAAAATGGAACAGGCAATGTTGATTTAAGTTCTACTACATTCACGCTATCATCACAAACCGGAACAGCAGTAACAATCACGAACAACAGCAAATACAATATCAGCCTGCCGGAATTAAGGAATATGCACCCGGTTCTTCAACCTAATCAATTTTTGCGATTAATTAAAGACGCAAATGGATGGTTTTATTCATTGCCTGCAGGCTAACCTATGGAATAATTGCATTAAACAGCATTCTTAGCTTTTTCCCATTTTTTAAGATGTGCGATAACCTTTATTGTCATTTCTGATCTGCTACGTAAATACCGCCTACTTCATCAGCACTTAAAGCCTTCGTATAGATTCTCATATCGTCCACAAATCCGGCAAGATTTTTCCGGGTATCGTCATTAGCGTTATAATGTCCTGTACCATCTTCCCATATAGTGAAGGGATAATCATTTGTGCCATCCCACAATGGACCTTTCAGGTTGTTAAGATCAAGCGGTGTTGCATATTCATATACGATGCCATCAAGATACATATGCCAGCGCTTGGCGGTTTGATCAACCACAATGGATACCATATGCCATTTGTTATCAGCCAGTGCAGGCGCCTGCGGAGCTGTTTCATTCGCCCTCCAGTTGATACGGTTACTTGCTCCTCCGGCATCACCGGTGAGTTTGCCCAGCCAGCCCCTGCCCGATGATCCCGGCCCGGTATAAGTTTCAGCGCCATCTGTCGCGAATATGAAGCCGGGATTACCCCCGCTATCCCAATCCGAATTGCCAAAAAAACAAGGGTCTGAACCAATAGCTGCAAGTTTTATCCAGAAGCTGACACTAAAACTTTGTGTAAGCCCCGGTCTTAATAAATTATGTTTAGGTAATACAGCATATGATCCGGCACCAAATGATGCCACTCTTCCCCTGTCCGCATCTGTTACAAAAGTTACTTTGGCAGAGGCTGTTGGTCCCTGCATAGCGTCAAACCTGTTTCCGCTCACATCGTTCAGATCATTATCCATTGGCAGGTAAACAAGCAGGCTGTTACCACTACCGCTTGTGGTAGTAAAGCTCCAGGAGGCGGGTGTTAAAAAACCTTCAAAGGCTTTACCGCCGGCATCTGTAATACTGCCCGCGTCTGCAAGCACATAATATGCAGTGCCAAATTCAAGCGGGGTTCCCAGTGTAACGGATACTGTTTTACCATCAATGGTTACTGAGTTACCGCTAACAGGAATGTCAGCAACCTTTACATTTCCATTGGTTTTATATACACTGATATTGCCGGCACCTTTTTGTATATCAGCGGCAAAGGTTAATCCCAGGGTAAACAGAGACGCATCTGTGCTGCCGGGCACAGGGCTCATTGCACTTAACGCCAAACCACTGGCGCCAACAGTTTTAAATGCCCATACGGTACCTGATGGCATTCCCATATACTGATTACCTAACAGGTCTGTAAAAGTTCCTGTTCCTATGGTAACGGTATAATGCTCATCAGCTTCCAGGTCAGCCGGCGGATTAATGGTTACCACCCGCGCATCTTTATCTATGGTCACATCATCTGATTCAACATTGATATGCATGGTATCAGACTCTCCCATGATCACTACTTCTCCATTTCCTTTTTTCACATTTTCACTGAATGTTAATACCAGGTTGCTGGTAACGGCAACACCTTCAACTGCTGTAGCCGGGTTATAACTTACAACTACCGGGTTGGCCGTATCAATGGTATGATCGAATTTTTCTTTACACGATACCACCAGCACAATAATCAACACCAGCATTGATACCAGCAAACCAAATAACTTATTATTTTTTCTCATCCCTATGGTTTTTAAAAATTTTTAATGTTGCTCGTCCCGGGTTCGTGTCTCACGAACCACAGCGATCCTGATACGCGAATCACATACCCATGGCAATCACGTCCGTTTATTGCCGGGTGAGTGTTACCTTAAAGTCTCCTTTTCCTGTTTCTTTTGTATCCGTATTTTCCCATCCCATATAAAAAGATAGTGTTAGCGTAGAACCGGTAACCTTTACACTAAATTCATCCAGGGGCTCAACTCCCACTATATTTACCTGTGCGCTGTCCTGTGTGCCTGTAACAGTCCAGGTGCCTGCACCGGCAGTACCAAATACGATCGGGCAATCCTGTGCCAGGAACTTTGCGGGCTTGCCTTCTGCATCTGTGGTAAACACCAGGCGCATTGCTCCGAATACCTCCGGCGGAACATTGCCTGGCGTAACAATATTGCCGGGGCTCGCCCAGGTGCCCGCTATCCGGCCCGATACCAATTGCTCCGGAGACATCATTTCATGTTTCAATTTGTCTTTTGTGCAGGATCCTACTCCTGTAATACCTGCAACAAGCAGCGCTAAAAAAAAATTTGCGTTCAGTCTCATTTCCATATTTTTTATCTGGGCACTTTAAATAAGCGGTAAGGCACATTTGATTTTAACACACTTCCTTCCAATCCCCAACCGGTGTTTACACTAATTCCGAAGTGGCTTAATATATTAACTGCAACATCGGTCAATCCCATTCCATAGTAAGGATGGCGTTCGCTGGCAGGTCCCACCAGTTCTCCGTTATGTCCCTTACCACTATAATCGGTAATTACAGTACCTCTTACTTCATCCAGCTTCAGGTACAGGTTAAGAGAAGCTTTGTTGGGATGATTACTGTTTTCAATATTGCGGAGATACATATATCTTTTAATTGTTTCGCCGGAAAGCACATCGGTAAATATTCTCACTTCATTTAAAGAACCTGCCCAATTAGGCGCTCCGCCGCCATATACCTGTGAGCCATCCTGGGCAAGGCATATATAATCGTAAGGAGAAGCCATATTATCCGCATCTTTATACGTAAGCACTGATTCATTTACCTTTTCTCCATCCTGATATATGGTGCAAAGCTTTGTTTTATCAAATACAACGGCAATATGGTGCCAGTTACCATCTTCCAGCACTTTGGAGGAACCAATATCATAACGCTCGGTTTTCTGGTTGGCGATATTGATCTTCCAGGTAGTTCCGCTCCTGCAAATGGTAAAGCCGGGAAAACCGCCCGAATCCCAGTTCTTGTCTCCGATAATAGAAGGATCACTCGTATTTGCATCTGCTTTCGCCCAGAATTCGATGGTAAATTTATTCATACCCTGCAACGGGGTGCCTTTGATGGGAATACGCACATATGTTTTATCGCCGGAGGCGGCCTTGTTAAACCTTAAAATATTATCCGCGTTTTCACGGGGAGCCAGCGCTGTACCAATCATTTCTTTCTTATCCATTTCAGCACCTGAAAAAATGATAGGCACATTTATTTCTTCAGGTGTAGAACTTTGCGGAATTCCTGATTCAGTTCCTCCGCGGGTAGATGCCAGGAAAATATTCCAGTCTTCATTAGCATAGCTGCTGCGGGATTCAATAGCGGCGTGTAATCCCGCCACATATTCATCAATCTTTTGAATAGCCAGCACATACTGTGCCTGGCGCAATTGAAATCCTACGGTTTGTCCTACTTCTGCCGGGCTGCTGAATTGTACGAATACCGCCCCAATATCTGCCTGCTTCAACAGCTCCGCTGATTTGCTATATACTTCCTCATCGGTTGAAAACTGAAACTTCTGGTCTGCAGCCCCATTGAGCAAAGTATTTACTTCAGGGGTGCGCACAACCGAGGCTACCACCAGGGAAGACAGCGCTGACTTCATGCGGCTTACTACCGAAGGATATTGCGCAAAATTGTTTCCTGAAAAAGATTCATTTACTGTAACGCCATGCTTATCAGACGAAACGCCTGTGAGCATGGTAGACCATCCGGAACTGGTATATGCAGGAACACCACCGTAACCGCTCATAGTATAGGAGCCATTTACCCTGAGCGCGCCAATACCGGGCGTAGCTGCATAATCAATAGCAGTATTAATAATACCATCTATACCAATTACCAGTATTTTTTTGGTTTTTGTTTGAGCAGAAACCAAACCGCCTTCCATCATCAAAACAGCCAGTACGAGGAAGCGATATTTTGCAAAGTATTTCATTCGTATATCTTTTGGTGCGCCGCTTCGCGGCTGTTATTTGTATAATCTAACCACATAACTACCGGGAAGCCCTATTACAAAATTGAAATTGTACGACTCATAACTCACCTGTTCCACGCCTCCAACCTCAGTAACTATTTTCCATGTAGCATAGGTATCTGCTTCTTTTACCGGAAATTTCACGCTCCATATTTCCCCGTCATTAGTATCGTTAACAAAAGTGCCCTTAAAGCCCGCAGCGCGGTCTTTGGTAAAGTCAATATAATCTCCGGGAAGCGGCTGACCATTAAGATATGCCACAAAACGGATCTGGTTAGGCGCTTCGCCTACGCGTTCAATTTCCGGCGCATGCGCCATACCCGACGACCAGGACAGCACATCCGTTTCCTTAAACTCCACCACAAGGGCATCTGTTAGCAATTTACTTCCTGACTGGTTGGTTACCGATATATCAAAATGATACTCACCGGCAGGAACTTTGTTGCCTTCCTGAATTTCTAACACACCGGTATGTTCATTTATTGCTACGGCAGGCACCATTACAGTATCAGACTTTAGTGCCAGTTCTGCCGCGCTTTCATTGCCGGAGATCACTTCTTTATAGCGTATCACAGGAATTTCTTCGCTCAAAGCGCTCACATTTTTGCCACCGGTTTCCCGTATCTCCACAATTTCAAACCTCAGGGGCAGTGTAGAGGTGGAAGGCTGAAAATCGCCAATGTTCAACTGCAATCCGGAAATAGCATACTGCTTCCTGTTTTTATACGTAATATCCGGAGCAATACTACCCTCCTGCGGAATTTTAGTGCAGGCACCGGTAAGCAGTAAAGCAGATGCCGATACCGCCACTGTTAAAAATTGAAATATCCTGTTGCTGTGTGTCATCTCTTAGCTAATTAAATCCAAAAATGTGTGAATCAGCAGCGAGCACATGTACTACGCCGCTTGTTGAATGCAGGTCAGCAGTTTCTACCTGTACAGACTGGTATAGCTCCGCTCCTCCCGGCACTCCCTGGTTAAGCGAAAAAATAATATACTTAGCGCCCATATTCAGATTTCCGAGGTAATCATCCTGCACTATATTAAACCGCGCTTTGGTACCTGCGTAAGTAGTGTCATAACTATAAGTAGTTGCCAGTTGGCTGCGAACAATTTCTTTTCCGGGAATAATATAGTTTTTCAATATTTCAGTGATCCTTTCAAGCTCTTCTTCCGTAAGTTCACTAAATGTTTTAGGACGTTTTTCCGGATCGGGATACATGAGTTTGAAATAATTATAAATAGAATAGTTTTTAGGAGCCAGGAAGGTAGAGCCGCTGGCGTTAACAGCCGATTCCAGTCCGGTCATTGTTATTAATGTAGTTAATGTATCAAATATTTCAGGATGGCTTTTCAGGTAATCCATGGTGGATACTCCAAGCGTTTCGGTTTCATCGAGGTTGAGCGTGCCCCCATCCGCATAATAATCCTTGCTGCATCCAGAGGTAAACACCACAGTTACAAGCGCTATTGCGATAATCAGTTTCATTCTTATTTGTCGTTTAGGTTTCAGCTGCCGGCTTTCAGCTATCAGCCTTTGATTTAAGTCTTTAGGTTTTCTTCGAATGTTTCATCTTCCACGTTCTTCCTTCCATCACTACTGGTTAAACTGCCAGTAATACGTCTGTTCCATATTAGGATTGTTGGCAAAAGCTTCATCGCTTACGGGATAAAATCCTGCGCCATTCTTTTCACCATCAGCGGTAATGGCTGTATTAAACTCATGCAAACGTCCCAGCCTTACCAGGTCATATACGCGTTGAAATTCGCCTATCAGCTCCCGGCGTCTTTCCTCCAGCACTTCCTCTATTACAGTTGGTGCATCATCGCGGGTAAATATGGGAATGCCCGCACGGGTACGTACCGCATTCAGATTAGTAAGCGCTTCGGCCACATTGCCCAATCTCGCGTCAGCTTCCGCTTTCAGCAACACAATATCCGCATACCTGAAAACAGGTACCGGCGCCTCCATCAGGCTGTAGCTGCGGTCTTTCACTTTTCTGAATTTGGCGAACATGATGGCTCTTTCTCCATTGGCAAGAGGATCGGGCAATACAGGCCTCAGCTCGCTTGGGCTTACTGAAAAATCAATGCTTTCAAAAAATGCAGGCACTCTTTTGTCAGAGCCGTCCCTGGCGTAATCAGGATATATCTCCAGTATTTTTGACTTCCCAACTGCCAGCGACAGGTTGCTCCTTGATGTGTAGGGATTGGTGAGATAGTAGGTCATGATATGACCATAGTAATCCGCATACTCTCCCTTCTTGATATCATAATACATTTCGAGGATCACTTCTTCTGATTCGCCGGCATCAAATAAATTGTGAAACTGTTCTATCGGTACCAGTTTAAATATATTGGAATTCATGATCTCCTTCATCGCATCAGAAGCACCCTGGTAATCTTTCAGCCACATTAACGCATGGGCCTTCATAGCAAGCGCCGCGCCTTTTGTACCTCTCGACATAGATTCTTTGATAGTACCATCATATTTCCAGGGAAGGTCAGGTATAGCGATATTCGCTTCATCCACTACCATCTTCATTACATCGTTAAGCGGTTCCCTGCCAAGCGGTTTTACGTTACGCGCTTCCAGGTTTACAGGTATATCTCCCCAAATACGTGCTGCATAGAAATGCGCTAACGCACGTAAAAAATGCGCTTCTGCCAGCAGTTGTTTTTTCTTATCCTCAGTAAGTCCATCTGTAATGGCCGGAATCTTTTCGAGCACCAGGTTGCACTGTTCAATGGCTCTGTAAAAAAGCCTCCAGTTGGTCATAGGCTCCAGCTCTGTACGCTCAATTAAATGATTGGCGAAGCAAGCCTTCCAGTCACCATCATCATTGGGTGTTATCCAGTCGCCGGAGCGGGCATCGCCCCAGAAATAATAATCCCCCCAGGATCCGTTGCGGGTGGTTGCCGGTGTATCATCCTTGGTTAATCCCGACAAAGCTCTTCTGAAAATGGCGAAAGCCGCCGCTACCGCACCCTCTGCATCAGCCCCGGTTTTCCAGGCCTGGTCTTCCGTTACGGTATTTATGGGTAACTGGTCGAGCCACTTTTTGCACGACTCTCCCAAAAGAGAAAAGAGCGCTATGCAAATAATAATGCTATGTTTATTTTTCATATTCAACTTACTTTATTTTAACCTCAGCATAGTAATTATAATGATATTGAAACTCCTAACAACAACATTCTTCGCATAGGATATCCTCCTGACATATCAAAGCCATCGATGGTAACCAGTTCTGCGTCCGGCCCGCTATACTTTTGAAAAGTAACCAGGTTATCCGCAGTAATATATACCCGCATTCTTTCAAAAGGAAGCCGCTGTATCACTCTCTTATTAAAAGTGTAAGAAAGAGTAGCAGACCTTATCTTAAAATAAGAACCATCTTCTATATATTCGGAATCATAATTGATAACCTGCGTGGCATCGCTCCATGGATTGAGCGTTGGGTATTTGGCATTATCTCCGCTTTTTTCCCAAATGGAATAATTGGCGAAGTTGGGGAGTGAAGATGCTCCTGCAAAACTCTTACCCAGTTTGAGTCGGTCGAGTAAAGCTGTATTTACAATATCCCTTCCTATCACAAAAGTAGTAACAAGGTTAAGGCTGAATCCTTTATAGGTAAAATCATTTGTCCAACCGCCATTCCACCTTGGGTTGGGATCGCCGGAGTATACGCGATCTGATACATCGATAACATAATCGCCGTTCTGATCTCTGAAATTACGATCTCCTACCGCCAGTTTTTTATTTTGCAGCCCTACCAGCTTTTTCCCGGTTTTAGGATTTACAGGAATTTCGTTTTCTGCCTGATAAATACCCTGCGATTCATAAAAGAAGAAACCATTGAGCGGAGCGCCTACACGAACAATAGAACCAAAGTCCTGCCCGGAAGTGCTTACTTTAATAATATCTGCATTGCCATCAGGAAGCCTGATAACCCTGTTTTTATTATACGCGAAATTAAGGTTAGTGCTCCAGGTAAAATCACTACCAAACCTGAGATTGGTATTTACGGAAAACTCTAACCCGCGGTTCAGCACATCTGCAGCATTGCGATATACTTCGTTATAACCTGAGGTGGTAGGCAGTGAAGTAGACAACAGTAATCCTTTGGTTATTTTTTCATACGCGTCAAAAATAAACTCTACTTTTCCTTTAAATAAGGTTAAGTCTAC
Source organism: Agriterribacter sp. (assembly GCA_047601125.1). Lineage (GTDB taxonomy): Bacteria > Bacteroidota > Bacteroidia > Chitinophagales > Chitinophagaceae > Agriterribacter. Next base: position 406,515 of record JASGJY010000002.1, read on the forward strand.
ACCAAGATTGGCCATATTGGTTTTAACCCAGGTAAGATTATCGTTTTTAAAACCGTCATACCAGGTAGGTGTAAATCCTGAAATGCCACCGTAAGCTATTTGTATTAAAGAATTATACTGGTCGAGTTTACCACCATCCATAATACCCAGCGCCAGGTAATTATTATCCCAGGTAGTTCCGGAGAGGCCATAGCTACCCCGTATTTTACCACTGGTCAGCCAGCCAGCATTACGAAAAATATCTTCTTTATAAAAGTTCCAGCCGGCAGAGATAGAAGGGAAAACACCCCAGCGGTTAGCCTTGCCGAACTTGGAAGATCCGTCGGTACGTATAGAAGCGCCGAGCAGGTATTTTTGTTGAAAATTATAATCGAGGCGGCTGAAATAAGACATAAGCGTGCTGGCGCCATAATTACTGGAACCGATACTATTGCCCTGCGGCCAGTTTACGGTTTGAGAAAGGCTTGGTGCATCTGCAACACTGCTCACCTTTGTTATTTTTGCCTCCGTTTTTTCCATACTCTGTCCCAGCAATATGCTCAGGCTATGCCCATTTCCAAACTTGGGCGTGTAGGTTACTGTATTCTGGAACAGCATATTCTGATTTTCACCGGCAATACTCTTATTACCCATCCTTAATGTGCGCCTTGATGAAGCCAGAGAATCGAACATTGTGCGCAGGTATTCCAGGCTTAAACTGGCTTTATACGCCACGTTGCGGGCAAGGTTAAGGGTAGCATCGGAGCTGAAACGTACCCTGTCATTAAGATTAGACATATAACCTGGTGTAAAAACCTCTGCGCCCTTTACCAGGGGATTATCCGGCAGCGGTAACAGGGTTGACTTATTAACTGAAACCGCATCTCCATTCCTGCTCTGGTCTGTACGCGAAACAGCCAGTGTATTATTGATAAGCAGCTTATTTTTTAAGGCGTTAAAACCAGTGCTCGCCATTAAGCTATAACGTTTAAAACCAGTATTGAACAATATACCTTTACTATCCATATACCCCATGCTGATACTGTATTGCCCAAAATCGCCTGCCCCGCGGATGGAGGCATTGTAATCCTGTGTAACGGAAGTATTATACAAATAGCCCTGCCAGTCTGATGAATTATTATAGAAAGGATTGGTAACATCCGTATACATTGATGGCATAGATACACCGTAAGGGGCATACAGATCGTAGAGGCGTTTAACCTGTTCTCTTTCTTTAGCGCCACCGGCAACATCACGCAACTGCGGCACAAAATTTACGCCTGTGCGGATATTAAGATTTATCTGGGGCTTGCCTCTTTTTCCTTTTTTAGTAGTGATGAGTATAACACCATTAGCTGCCCTGGAACCGTAAATAGCCGCGGCAGACGCGTCTTTTAATACTACTACATCTTCAATATCGCTGGGGTTAAGATCTGCCAGCACGTTAGTACTGGTAACTGCAAACTCACTGCTCATTCTAGAAATAATGGGAATACCATCCACCACATACAACGGCTCGGAAATGGCGGAAGCATCACCACGGCTTACCGCGGCAAGCCCGCGGATAATAATGGCAGGCGTTGCCCCCGGCTCTCCGGAATTCAACTGAATATTTACGCCGGCAACTTTACCCTGCAACAGTGAACCAAATGATTCCGCTGCCTGGCCTTCTGTTATCTTATCCATTTTTATAGTAGAAACAGAGCCTGTAATTTCTGTTTTTGCCTGGCTTTTATAGCCCGTTACCACCACATCGCTAAGGGTTCTGTTTTCTTCTGTGAGCTTAATAGAAAGATCGGATGCTTTTCTGAACACGATCTGGCGCGCCTCAAAGCCTACGGATGAAAGCGTTAGTGTATCGCCCACACTTAACCTTAACTTAAAACTCCCCGCCGCATCAGTGGTAGTGCCGGTATTTTTTCCTCTTATGCTCACCGAAGCGCCTACAACGGGCTTACCATTCGAATCGCTGACCTTACCCGTCATAACTGACTGCGCGTAACCCGTTAAGGAAAACATCAGTACTGCAACAAGGAAACAGGCCCATTTCATTAATGCCTTCATTACATTAGTTTTTTCGGTTGAATTTTTTTATAAACGCCATCATGGTTACTTCCAAAACTCATTCTGACTCCATCCATTACCCTGCATACTTTTTGCCGACAATGGCCAATACGCAGCGCCACTGGCAACATCAGCTTCTGTAAATACAGGTATATAGGTGGATACTTCATTAAACCGTATCAGGTCAAACATGCGTTGCCCGGTGCCCACCAGTATACGTTGCCTTTCCTGTAGCAGCGCGTCGCCAAAAGTTTCCGCGGTTAATGCACTATAATCTTCCGTAGCGCCGCTTGCCGCACTGATCAACCATTCTTTTGCTTCTTCAAAATGATCAGAACGCCAGGCAGCTTCTGCAAACAACAAATTAATTTCCTTCACCCGTAGCAGGTCTACCTTACTCGCATCATTCACAATGAGGGTAGCGCTATTGCCTGATATATTGAACATGCTGCTGCGGCGTGCATCACCTACCGGATAAATTGCATTGAATGTTGCAATGGGCATGCTCAGCACACTATTGCTTAGCGGAGTTTCAGGGATCTCTGTACGGCGGTCTTCGCCAACCGCAAGTCCAAAACCTGAAAGGCTGTCTGCTGTATTAGTGGTAAAAGCATTTTTCAATACATCGTAGGCGCTTTGGCCGTTTCCAAGCCATAAATTTTCCTGGGCAAGCAATTGCGTTGCTGCTGTTTTATTAAACCGCACAGCCGTTAATGCGGCGCTTTCTATACCATCATCATTGAGCAACATCCAGGGCAGGAGTTTTTGCGCTTCCGAAGCGTATACGATTGCCTGGCTAACCACTTCTTCACTTGTGAGATGAGTGCTGAAATTATTTTTTTCGGCTGACGGCACTTCTCCCCATATCCTTGCGAGGTAGAAATAAGCGATAGATTTAAGCGCCAGCGCTTCACCCCTGTATGTATTTTTCTGGTAAGTGCTTAATATATCTTCTGCAGCATTGCCTACAATATCCAGCACATCGTTGGCATCTTTTATCACATCATAGAAATAACCCCAGTCTGATAATTGAACCAGGTTTTCGTTAGTGGCTGTGAGTTGCTGATTTGCTACCTGCAGCTGGTAGTTAACGGCAACCTTCAGGTCTCCTGCTCTTGCTTCGCCATACATCATCCAGGCATAATTAGCAAAAAGGGCCCTGCGCAAATCTGTATACCCTCCTATTACGGCCTGCTGAATGCGGGGCGCTGAATTATAGTACCCTTCCTCAACCGTACTGTTTTCCTGGTCTACAGTAAGGCTTTTACGGCAGGAACTAAGGAGCAGAATTGCTACAAATGCAGCAAAGCATTGTTTACACAATCCTGGTATAAGCAGCTTCCGGTATTTCATCCAATGTGTCATGTTGTTCATTTTTTAATAGCATCAAGCTTAAAAAACCATTTTAATACCCAGCGCCACCGAGGTAGGCAGGGGCGTTCCTGTATACATCAGATCATATCTCCGGCTTCCGGTAATATTTTCTTCCGGGTTAATACCACTGTACCGGCTAAGGGTAAGCAGGTTATCACCGCGAATAAATATTTCCAGGTCGCTTAATGCTTCTACTTTTTTAGATATAGCGCTGAAATGATACGATACCACAGCTCTGCTCAGGCGCATAAAGCTGCCGTCTTCAATGGTTCTGATACCCTGGTAAATGGTACGCCCGCCTGCATCATGATCAATAAAATAATAAGGTGTTTCCGCATTTTTGACGGGAAAGACATTATTGATGCTTTGCGCATCATACCGGCTGTTGAAAGATTCTGCAGCAATATCCGCGCCCCAGGCGTATGTAAATACAAATGCTGCTGAAATATTACGGTAACGCAGGGTATTTGTAAATCCTCCAAAAGCTTTTGGTTCACTGTTGCCTGTTTTTTTTGCAGCATTGCCCTGCCATGCAACAAGTGAAGTAACAGGAGCGCCGGAAACCGCAGCAAGGCGGGAAAGACTGGTATTCTCAATATCTCCGGGTAATGAACTTACTTTGTTTTTGTAGAAGGCAATATTCAGGTTAGTGCTCCAGGAAAAGTTAGTGGAATGTATCCAGTTGCCATCAAGCGCTACTTCAATACCTGACAAGCCAAGTTTGCCACCGGTTTCATAAGTATAATCAATACCACTGATATTGGGCTGGTATCGCTGGTACATGAAATTACTGTATGTTTTATTAAAGTAATCAACAGAAATATTCAGCAGAGTACCGAGCGCCACTGCTACTCCGGCATCAATCTGCACAACTCCAATGCTTTTAGCTCCGCTAAAAGCAGGATACAACTGACCTATACCAAGGTAATTACCTCCATAGTAGTCGCCATAGGCATCCAGTTGTCCACGATATACTTCAGGTCTGTTCAATACACCTGTTTTTCCAATGCCTGCGTTGATCTTTACAGGTATGTTCAGGCTGTTCTTCAAATCATAATGAATACCCAGGGCAGGATATAAAGCCCATTTCTTATCGTATAAGGAGCTGCCATCGGCACGGGCCACCAGGTTCACGTCAAGATCCTTTTTGTATTTGAACTTCCATGTGCCATAAAAAGATAAGAGCTTTTCTATATTATGGTTTGACAAAGCAATTGTTTGACCGGCGTTGTAACCTGTAACCACTTTTACAAAGTTAGATCCGCCATTTTCCAGGCTGCGCTGCCCGTTAACAGAAGTTAGCCGGTCATCAGTACTCCTGAGCTCTCCGCCCAGTGTCATATCCATTTGCAGGGCGTCAGAAAAGTTATGCAACCAGTTTGCGGATGTATTCCAGGTAATGAGTTGTCTTTTGTAGGCGGCGCTTGATGCATAAATCTCTCCATCAAGCAGGTTGGAGGGAATATAACTATCGCGGCTGGCACCTTCATACGACAAACCTGCCACAGAACGCAGGGTTATGCCGTGATCGAACAGATAGCTTAAGCCCATAGAGGATACAAGCCCCAGGTTCCGGTTCTTATCCATAAAAAATTCTTCACTGCCAACAACCGGCAGGGTTAAATCGCGGTTGTATTCGCCGGCATAACGTCCGTTGCGGTTGGCTATCGTCATATTATTATAGAAATGGGCAGTAAAGCGATCGGTAATATTGTATTTAGCATTAAGAAATAAATTCTGGCGTCCAAACCCTGATCCTTTGATAATGCCTTTATCCTGGTGATTGGAAAGCCCAAACAGATAAGAGCCGTAGCTACCCGCGCCATCCACGAGCAGCGTTTGATCGTGCACCATCTGGCCATCTCCATATACATCTCTGCGGGCTGTAGTATTAAAGTTGTAGAAGGCATCCCGCTTGTAATCCATATTCTGGAGAAAATTTACACCGGCGTATGCGCTGCCGCGAACATGAATAGATCCTGACTGCCCCTCCTTCATAATTATATTCAAAGCCCCATTGGGCGCCTGAACACCATACGCCGCAAGGCGGTCAATGTCTTTTATTACTTCAATGCGATCTATTTGTTCGGGAGAAAAATATGTGAGGGGATTGATACCGGTAATGTTGGACGGACTGGCTACCATAGGGATGCCATTGATGAGTATCAGCGGCATGGTGGATTGATCTGTAGGATCCAGGCTTATTCCGCGTAAATTCAGTGTAGCCTGGGCGCCTGTTGTACCAGACCAGCTCTTTATCCTTAACCCGGCTACACTACCCTGTAAAATATTCTCAAGTCCGCTTCTATTGGATAAAACCAGGCTGTCTACCCTTAGCGAATCCTGGGCCAGAACACTTATTGCAGCGCCAAAAGATACGAGCAGGAAAAGCAGAATTTTTCCACCCGGTTTAGGGATTAGTCTCATAATGTATAGTTAGTTCTATTATTATTAGTCCTTGGTATTTCTGCAGGTAGCTATGCCAGGTAGGTGCAAATCGCTTAAATGAACGGTTTTATGCTCTTTTTAATTATTTAGTTAAAATAAACAAAAGTTTACAATTACTAACTATAGCAGCGTAAAAAAAGTTATCCACATTATTTGGTTGTTTGTAAGGATGAAGTTCGGATTTCAATTGTTTAACAATATTAAACTTTGTTTATTAACGCTATGTTGCGTAAATTTTAAGGATTTGTAAACTCTATAACGAGGAGTGTTAAAATAATCAACTCATACTCATTAAAAGAAAATAAAGAAAGAATATAAAATCAAGCCTGAAAGGCTGACATGATTATAGAAAAGGGATATCAAATAAGCTAAAATTCCGAAGGGGTGACATAATAGTTTATATCTCCTCCGGGGTTGGTCTTCAAAAATTCAATGAAACTTCTTCTTCTATAATAATAATAACATTTCTTCGGTATTTTTCAAAGGTTCGAACACTTATCAGCACAGCTCTATCCTTGTGTCTGCCTTATTACCCTTCAGCAAAGATTAATACGCAGGACGAAGCGAACACAATGCTAAAAAAAATAAAAATTTGAAATGCTCCTGATGGTAACCTTTCTGCTTAAAGGATGATATTTTCTTAACTTGCGCCCATGCAGGATTATTTAAAAGGATTGAATGAGCGACAAAGAGAAGCGGTAACCTATATTGATGGTCCGCTGATGATCATCGCCGGAGCCGGAAGCGGCAAAACTAAAGTGCTTACTACACGTATAGCGCACCTTATGGCAAATGGTGTGGATGCTTTTAATATACTGGCGCTCACCTTTACCAATAAGGCGGCCAAGGAAATGAAGGAGAGGATTGAGCATATTCTTGGCAATGGAGAAGCACGTAATTTATATATAGGCACATTCCATAGTGTTTTTGCAAGAATATTAAGAGGCGAAGCGCAGCGCCTCGGCTATCCCAACAATTTTACTATTTACGATACAGAGGATGCGAAAAGTGTTGTAAAAACCGTCATTAACGAAATGAACCTTGATGACAAACACTATAAACCCAATACAGTTTACAACCGCATTTCTTCTGCCAAAAACGCCCTGGTAACGCCTGAAGAATATGCCAATGATTATGCTATTCAGCAGGAAGACATGCGTAGTAACCGCCCGGCAATAGCAAAAATTTTTGACGCGTACAGTAAGCGCTGCTTCAAAAACGGCGCTATGGATTTTGATGACCTGCTGGTAAAAATGTATGAGCTGCTTAAAAATTTTCCTGATGCATTGAGTAAATACCAGCGCAAGTTCAAATATATTTTGATTGATGAATACCAGGATACTAACCCTGCCCAGTATGAAATTATAAAGCTGCTTGGTGCAATGCATGAAAATGTGTGTGTGGTGGGAGATGATGCGCAAAGTATATACAGTTTCCGTGGTGCTACTATTGAAAATATATTGCAGTTTCAGAAAGATTATGATGATGTGAAAGTGGTAAAGCTTGAACAGAATTACCGCAGCACACAGAATATCCTGAATGTAGCGAATGAGGTGATCAGCAATAATAAAGGACAAATTGAAAAAACATTATTCACCGAAAACGCAACGGGTGAAAAGATCCGGTTGGTACGCTCAATGAGTGATAATGACGAGGGTAAATTTGTTGCCGATACCATACAGGAGCAAAAGCTGAGAAATCATTTTCATAATAAGGACTTTGCTATACTCTACCGCACCAATGCACAAAGCCGTGCTTTTGAAGAAGCATTGAGAAGAATGGGTATAGCGTACACTATTTATGGCGGCATCAGTTTTTACCAGCGAAAAGAAATAAAAGATTATATCGCTTACCTCAGGGTATTGGTTAATCCCCATGACGAAGAAGCTTTAAAACGCATTATCAATTACCCGGCAAGAGGTATTGGTAAAACGTCAATAGACAGGGCTATACTTGCGGCCAATGAAAACAATATTTCATTCTGGCAGGTGTTGGAAAGAGCGAAGGAATTTGGTTTTAAAGCAGGCACATTAGAGTCCATTGAAAATTTTGTGCTGATGATCAGAAGCTTTTCAAGCATGCTAAAACATAAGAATGCTTACGACGTGGCAGTGCATGTTGGCAAGCAAACCAATTTTGTAAAAGAATTGTTTAACGATAAAAGCGCCGAAGGTGTTGCCCGTTATGAAAACATACAGGAATTGCTCAACTCAATAAAAGAATGGGTAGATGATCCACAGCAGAAAGAAGGCGATTTTGAACTGAAGGAATACGATGATGAAGTTATTGATGATGATTTTGCAGGAGGCCTATTCAGCAAAGAAGAAGCAAAAGAAACTATTGAAACTGTAAATGCAGCGGCAACAGACGATGAAAACGCGCCTGCGCCTGAGGATAAAAGTCTTGGCGCTTACCTGCAGCAAATTACATTACTTACAGATGCAGATGATAAAAAGCAGGATGCAGACACCGTAAAGCTTATGACCATACATGCCGCAAAGGGACTGGAATTTGGTTGCGTGTTTGCCGCCGGATTGGAAGAAAATCTTTTCCCCAATGCAATGAGCATTAATACAAGGGAAGAGCTGGAAGAAGAGCGGCGTTTATTTTATGTGGTGATAACAAGAGCCAAACAAAAGCTATGGATAACACATGCCGCTTCACGTTACCGCTTTGGGTCGCTTATTCAAAATGAGCCCAGCCGTTTTATTGCGGAAATACCAGAGGAGTTTATGGACAGAAGTTTTGCAGGCAGCACAGCAAGAAATAATAGTAGTTCAGGATTGGGTAGTGCATTTGAAAGGATGAACCGGGGAGGCTTTGGCGGCGCAACTTACCAGGCTGAAAAACAATATGGTCCACCGCCTGCTAAAAAAACAAATACTGCCCCTTCTTATCTTGCACCCAAACCGCAAAACAAAGTGATTGAACATAAAGTGTCTGCTGATTTCGTAGCAAGTGATATCAGACTGCTTAAAGAAGGGGATAAAATTGAACACCAGAAATTCGGTTTCGGGCATGTGGTGAAAATAGAAGGCAGCCCGCAAAACCCTGTTGCGCTGGTAAAATTTGATATAAACGGCGAGAAAAAGATCATGTTGAATTATGCAAAGCTCCGCATCATTTCCTGATCGATTATGCAAACAGAATACCTGGTTATAGGGGGAGGAATTGCAGGTACGCTTATCAGTTATGAGCTGATGAAACTCAACAGATCTGTTGCTGTTATTGATAATACCAGCGCTGTTAAGGCAAGCACTGTTGCAGGCGCAATACTCAACCCCGTAAATATTAAGCAATGGAGCATAGCAAAAGATTACCGGCATTATATTGCTGAAGCGCTTGACAGTTATGCAGCATTGCAGCATTTACTCAACATTCCTGTGATCAGCGAAATACCGATCATAACTTTTGATGCCCCTGCCACCAGGGAAGATATTTTGATTCAGCCGTTCCTGCATAATCTTACCGGGAAAGATGCTGTATTTATCAATAACGCTTTTACAACCCCTTTTACAACTCAAATAATTGCGCCGGCTTTTCAAATACATGCGGAGTCATTACTCAATGCATGGCAGAAATACCTTCTGACCCAAAATGCATTTTTAGATGAATATTTTGAAGCAGAGAAGCTAAGCATTACCAATCAGATGGTAATGTATAAACATATCCGCGCAGCAAAAATTATTTTTTGCGAAGGTGCTGTGGCTATACAAAATCCGTTGTTCAATAACCTGCCGTTTACCAAAAACCGCGGCGAGGCTTTATTGGTATCGATACCCGGGCTACCTGAAAAATTTATTTATCATAATGGTATACGGCTAATTCCTACAGGTAACCGGCTGTTCTGGTGCGGAACTAATTATAGCTGGAACTATACAGATCTTATACCCGATGCTGAATGGAGAAAGCAAACAGAAAAAACATTAGCACATTGGTTGAAGATACCGTTTAGCATAGAAGATCATATTGTGGCAGAGCGCCCCACTACTGCCGGGCAACAACCATTAATGCTTATGCATGAATCATTACCTGCATATATGTTTAATGGATTGGGCACAAAAGGTTTTTTAATGGCGCCTTTACTGGCAAAGGAGTTTGTGAATAAAATAACAAGTCACAACTGATGGTTTCAGACTTCTTATAGCGGCTGTCCGAACGAATCTCCAATCACCGCTCGCAAGCAGACCTGTCGGCAGAATATTCTTTAATGCTGTATCTTAGTTTCCTTCACTGTATTTTTATCTACGATTTAACCTCACAACTATGTACAGAATAACTATAACACTTTCATTACTGCTAATCAATATTTATTGTACAGCACAATCATCTGATCTCTTCACCATCAATAAAGACAGTTCAGGGTTTGAGTTAACAAAAAAAGGAGCATCTCTCCTGGCTTCACTTCCATTAAAATGTATTGACCAGGAATATCCCAATAAAACAAGTCATACCTCGGCAAGCGATAGCGATCATGTATTAACACCAAAACAAATTCATCCTGCATTCTTCGGTTGCTTCGACTGGCATTCCTGCGTGCACGGACACTGGATGATGATACGCCTGCTGAAAAAATTTCCTGACCTGGCAGAAGCTACCGCTATACGAAACGCCATCAACAAAACCATTACTGCTGATAATATACTCACCGAGGTAAAATATTTTGAAGCGCCGATGGCAAACGCATGGGAGCGCACTTATGGCTGGGCATGGTTGTTAAAATTAGATGAAGAGCTCAGCACGTGGAATGATGAAGACGGGAAACGCTGGCATGATGCATTGCAACCACTCACTCAAAAAATTATTGCAAGATGGATGAATTTTTTACCAAAACAGACTTATCCCAATAGAACAGGTATACATCCCAATACTGCTTTCGGATTGGTGTTTGCTTATGACTATGCGAAAACAGTCAAAGACACTGCGTTTGAAAATTCTATTCTCTACCATTCAAAAAGATTATACGGTAATGATAAAAATGTACCTGCTTTATGGGAACCCGATGGCAGCGACTTTCTTTCTCCCGCGCTGGAAGAAATTGATTTGATGCGCAGAGTTTTGCCAAAAAATGCTTTCATAAAATGGTTCAACAGTTTTATTACACCTGCGGCATTAAAACATCTTACCAAATTACCAATAGTATCAGACAGAACAGATTACCAGATTGTTCACCTTGATGGTTTATGTTTCAGCAGAAGCTGGTGCATGAAAGGATTGGCTACAGCTTTGCCGGCTTCAAGCCCTTATAAAAAAACATTGATGCGCTCAGCCATACAACATTTATCAACAGCTTTGCCGGAAGTGGTAAGTGGTAATTATGGCGGAGAACATTGGTTGGGGAGCTTTGCAGTATACGCGTTGATGCAATAAGATTGCCTGCCTCCCGAAGGAACGGAAACCTAATACACAGCCCCGTTTTCAGGAATTAATTACTGAGTATTACTGCTTTTAATTGCAAGTTTAAATTCTCTGTATGTCTTCATGTGCCCCATACCTCCATAGTTCAATTGGTCTTTACTTAACCGTTTTGAGAAATGCCAGGCTTTTCGGCACCTGTTCCATTGAACGGGATGATTCATCTTCAATAAAATAATGCTTTACGCCCGCCTTTTTTGCGGCACGCATAATATCAGCAATACCAACATCACCTGCCCCAAGCACAACATTTGTTTCCACATCCACATGCCCTTTCTGATTGCCTTCTGTTCCCGGCAGCCTGTCTTTTAAATGCATTAACGGAAACCGGTTCGGATATTTTTTAAGCAACGCTACGGGATCCTGTCCCGGATGTTTTACCCAAAACACATCCATTTCAAAATTGGCATATTCAGGGTTCATATGTTCTGCCATATAATCAAAGATAGTCCCGTTTTCATACGGGAGAAATTCATACCCATGTGCATGATAACAAAGGCTGATGCCTTGCTCTTTTAAAATTTTACCGGCCCTGTTAAATACTTCCACCGCGTTTTTAGCGTCATCTATTGTGTAATTTTCACCGTGGGGTATCCATGCAACCATTACATACTTTGCACCATATGTTTTAGCAGTTTCAACAGCTTTACCCGGATTTTCGCTTAACTGCTTAAAATCTGCACCAACACTTACAATTTTAAGATCATTCTTTTTTAATAGCGCTTTAAATTCGTCCACAGGCATACCATAGCTGTCTCCACCTTCAACTTCTTTAATACCCATAGCCGCTATCTTCTCTAATGTTCCGGGCACATCTTTTTTAAACTGGTTACGAAAACTATATAATTGAACCCCGATGGTTTGTGCAAGCGCAGGAATAGTTAATACGACTAATGAAATAAATAATATTACGTGCTTTTTAAAGAGATTACATGGCATATCGTTTGTATTGTAGTGATGAGTAATAACATTGAAGATAAAATATTTTATGGAACAAATGGCTTGAAAGAGATGCAGGTTACAAAAAGGAAGTAACAAACATAAAAGGAGAAATCAGCTATTCCCTACGTGCGCCAGATATACAATCCCATAGCTCAAAATGCAAACAAAACTTCTTTCTGTATATAGTTGCAAAATATCCTGTCTTGGCTGAGCATCCTTTATCCAATACTTTGCAATTGACCAGAATAAAAAAGAAACAGCTATATCCCAATAATCAAATCTCCCATTTGTAAAATGTAAGAGTTGCATAAACTCTAAACCAATACAAAACAATAATGGCATAAACACTATGTCCATCTCTCTTTTCCCGATTCTGATAAATAAGAATTTTGATGTAAGTGTAATACAGAAAACCCAAAGACCTTCGGGCAAAGAATAGATAATATATTTATTCAATGGTATTGTACCTGATATTTTTTCCTTCAATGCATAGTATTTATCAGCAGATAAAAGGGATATAAATATCTCATTAACTACAGTTCTTTGAGTTCTGTAGAACAGGTATATAAACAGGCTGATCAACAGTGACAAAATAATAAAAACATTATTTCTTTTCATGCCTTTCGGTAGATTAAAAGCTTAAAATATGATAAGGCATCAATACTAATTTCATTCAGGAGTATAAATTTTTTCAACGTTTCCAGTCTGTCTATATAAAATAATGATTTAAAACAAAAAATCTTTGATACCAACTGAAAAGAGTAATCCAGATATTTTAGCCAGTTATCGGGTGTAAAATGGTTTAATATGAAAATTTTTCCTCCGGGCTTTAGCACCCTGTAAGCTTCTTCCAATATACTTTCCGGGTTTTCTGCAACAGCTAATACATGAGACAGAACAACATAATCAAAAGAATGATTTTGAAAACTGAGCGATTCACCATTCATCAGCAAAAGAACTATTGTTTCGTCTGCAATTCTTTTTGCATTGTCAAGCATCTTTTGAGAAGTGTCTATTCCTGTAACATGATGTTTCTTATAAAAAATCAAATTGCTTCCGTTACCTACACCTATTTCCAATATCTTTCCATAAGGAAGTTGATTTATTTCTCTAAACAATACCCGCTTTTGAGGTCTTAGAAATAAATCAGCAAGCGGATAAAAGAATGAAAATTTGTTATAGAAGGATGTCGTATGTTTATTAGCTTTTGAATAATCAGGCATCTCTCAAGACTTATATTAACTAAGCAGAACAATAAATATACATCAATCAATTCTCCTTCTATATAAATATATTTGCTCAATAATATCACACTATGTTAGAACTCACACCTGAACAACGATTAAGAGAACTGGGGCTGGTATTGCCGCCTGCGCCTAAACCGATGGGCGTTTATAAACCCTGTCTTATTGATGGGACACATTTATATCTTTCCGGTCATGGGCCGGTTTTGGAAGATAAATCATTAATGAAAGGTCGTATAGGAAAAGATATTGACCAGGCGCAGGGGAAACTTGCCGCCCGGCAGGTGGGTTTAACTATGCTGGCAACCATCCGTTCCAATATCGGCAGCCTTGATAATATTAAAAGAGTGATCAAAGTGCTGGGTATGGTAAATTCCACTTTGGAATTTGAAAACCACCCTTATGTAATTAATGGTTGCAGCGAATTATTTGCAGCAATATGGGGCGAAGAAAACGGAATTGGTGTGCGCAGTGCCGTGGGCTTTGGTTCGCTACCCGGCAATATACCGGTGGAAATTGAAGCTTTATTTGAGTTGATATAATTTGATTGACCAAATTTTAAACATCCGGGTATCATGTTTAACAATCAGCCAGCCAACTGGTATATAGTAAACAATATAAATATCATTGACTCTCCTGCTCTGGTAATATATGAAGAGCGGGTAAAAGAAAATATCCGGCTTCTGCAAAATATAGTAACAGATAATGCAAGACTTCGCCCTCATGTAAAAACCAACAAAATAACTGAAGTATGCCAACTGATGATGGATGCAGGTATCAATAAATTTAAATGCGCTACTATTGCTGAGGCAGAAATGCTGGCTATGCAGAACGCAAAGGATGTATTACTGGCTTATCAGCCCATTGGACCAAAGGTTTCAAGATTTATCAATCTTATAAAAGCTTATCCCACCACACAATTTGCCTGCATTACAGATAATGAACGATCTGCAGATTTTTTAAATGAGATGGCTGCCGCTAATCAAATCGTATTACCGGTTTTTCTTGATCTGAATATTGGCATGAACAGAACAGGCATAAAGCCTGGCAACGCAAAAGCATTAGCCGGCCATATACTTTCACTCTCCAATCTTAAGCTGGCGGGATTACATGCTTATGATGGTCATATCAGGGACGCGGATATTAATATAAGAAAACAAAATGCTGATAAAGCATTTGCAGAGGTAACGGAGTTGTATAATTATCTCACCGGCAAAACCGGGAAAGATTATACGATTGTTGCCGGAGGTACACCAACATTTCCTGTACATGCAGTAAGAAAAAATGTAGAATGCAGCCCGGGTACGTTTGTTTTTACAGATTGGGGGTATAAGCACGGACTTCCCGATGAACCGTTTGAATATGCCGCGCTTGTTATTACAAGAATTATATCCATTGTAGACAGTCAAACCATTTGCACTGATCTCGGGCACAAATCAGTTGCGGCGGAAAATCCATTACCGCGCGTACACTTTTTAAATGTACCCGAAGCACAACCTGTTGGCCAGAGCGAAGAACATCTGGTATTAAAAGTTTCGGATGCATCGCAATACAAAACAGGAGATGTTTTATATGGAGTACCGGTACATATATGCCCTACCGTTGCGCTATACGAAAAAGCTTTTGTAGTGAATAATGGAGCTGTTGAAAAAGAATGGAGGGTAGTGGCGAGGAACAGGTATATAAATATGTAAGCAGCCCATCCCAGCCTTCCCAAAGGGAAGTGATCTGAATACACAAGGGCTACTTTTAGAAATGGGTTATAAAAAATGCTGCTGCTTAATACAGATTACCCTACTAAGGTTGAAGTGGTAGTTATACAGATGAATTAGATTCTACAGTACCGTCTTCTCTCCTTTGGAGAGGAGGAAGGGAGGAGAGGCTCTTTATCATCGGCTTCTTCCACTGCAGCTTTATCTTTGACTTATACGGTACTATTTCCGGGTGCAAAAAAATAATAGCAATCATCACAAACATGATTATTGCATAAATTGTTGCATCAAGCCATAAACTCATAAATCCGTTTATACTTGCATTGTGCGGATCGGATGGCTGATATAATACAGGAACAATTGCATTCTCCTCCCATATTTCTCCGTCTGTACTATTAAAAAAAATGGTATCCCTGCCGGTGCTGGAAAACATTACAACAGAATAAGAACGCGGTAGTTGTGCTGATATATCTTTTCCTATAAAAGCAACCCTGCCTTTAGTTTCTTTTGCAGATAAAATCCAGCATAATCGTATTATTAAATAAGGAGTAACAACAAGCAGCAAGAGCAATACAAAAAATACATATCGTTTTATAATCATAAATACAAAGGCATAAAAAGGATGATAGAAGGCGGATACAAAATAATTAAGCTTTTTATCTGTTGCAATAAATGCTGCTTTTGATATAGTTAATGTTATTACAAAAAGCAAAAAAGCATTTTATTACATTCGCTGTTATGAAAAAGGCAATCACCATTATTGGCGCCGGCATTGGAGGATTAACAACAGCTATGTTGCTGAAGCAAAAGGGATTTGAACCAACTATTTACGAAAGCGCCCCGGCAATACAGCCTGTTGGGGCGGGAATTATAATGGCTAACAATGCGATGCAGATTTATAAAAAAGCAGGCATTCAACATAAAATTGAACAGGCAGGCAATAAAATCTCCGTAATGAAAATTACAGATACGCAACTAAAACCACTTTCTGTAATGGAATTATCCGGCTATGAATCCGTATATGGCGTATATAATGTAGCCATTCACCGAGCAGCATTGCAACACATTCTTGCTGAAGAAACAGGCTTTGAAAACATTGTGTTATCAAAACGGTTGGTACAAATTGAGAAAAAGGAAAATTATAAACTCAGTTTTGAAGATGGTACTGTTGTGCATAGTGATATCGTAATAGGGGCAGATGGCATTAAATCGGTTGTAAGAAAACAATTGTTTAATACAGGTGAAATAAGAGATGCATTGCAAGTATGCTGGAGAGGTGTTTGTGAAACAAATTTGTCAGAAAAATATCAACACGAAGCAAACGAACTATGGGGAAAAGGAAAAAGATTTGGCTTTGTAAAAATCAGTAACAATAAAATTTACTGGTATGCTGTCGCTAATAAACGGCTGGTAAAAGAAAACGATTTATCTCTTACCAAACTACTGAATAAGTTTCATTCTGATGTCTTAGATATCATTAATGCTACAACACAGGAAAATATTTTCATAAATAATCTCACAGACCTGAGACCAATTTCGATATGGGCTAAAAACAAATCCTGCCTTGTAGGCGATGCAGCACACGCTACTACGCCCAATATGGGCCAGGGTGCCTGCCAGGCTGTTGAAGATGCATATACAATTGCGCAACTACTGGGTGCCGGTAATAATATAAAAGATGCATTTGCGGCTTATGAAAAACTAAGAATAAAAAAAGCGCATGATATTGTAAAAAGAAGCTGGTCTGCCGGTAAAATTTCTCATATAGAAAACGGGACGCTCATCTGGTTGAGAAACATTGTAATGAAATTATTGCCGGGCTCCGCAAACAATAAGTTGTTAGATAAAATTTTTGATATCAGTTATATCAGCGGAAAAAAGCTTATTTAAAATTGTTATACTATCGATGATTCCCGGGATAATCAAAAAACCAGAATTCCTTTTCAGCTTTTTCAAAATCTTTCCAGCTAACAGCATTGGTTTTAATACCAAATATACCGCAGGTAGGTACATCATCAACTCTTATCTGATTGGTGAGTGAGTTTACAAAGTGGGTTATGCCCGGGTTATGAGAAAATATTGCAAGGCGGGAGCAATCATCCGGGGCTGTTTCAATAGCATGTACAAACGCATCCCCGTCCGGCAGATAAAGCTCAGATTTAAACTGTATTGCATTTTCATCAATACCAAACGCTTTTGCAAATAAGGCAGCGGTTTTTCTCGCACGTTTTGCAGGGCTGGAAATAAAGGAGTCTATTTGTATCTTTTTTTCCAAAAGATATTTTGCCATTTGTGGAGCATCTTTCTTACCCCTATCATTTAAAGGCCGGTCAAAGTCATTCATTAATGGGTCATCCCAACTACTTTTAGCATGACGAATGAACAAGACAGACCTCATCAGGATTTAGTTAGAGTATAAAACTCTACTTTTAATATTGTGGTGTCGGAAGCATCAGTAAATGAAATTTTATAGGATATTGATTGTCATTGAATTAATAATAACACATAGGAAACGCAGGATCTAAAAACGGGTGCAATACGATTTTTTAACAAAAATCAAGCCAACAAACCTAATAGCCCCGGATATTTTTGCCTTCCATGTAATTTATAAAAGCTTTGTTCACAACCTTGTTACCCCCGGGAGTGGGGTAATTACCCGTAAAATACCAATCTCCTGTATTGGTCGGACAGGAAGCATGCAGATTTTCTATTGTCTGGTATATCACATCAATAGGAATAGTAATATCCGGGGGAGTAATAAGTTCTGCTATTTTCTTTGAAATTTCTTCTGCTGTAAAGGGTTTATATAGATTTCTTACTACATTTTCTGTATGAAGTTGACCATTTCTTTCCAATTCCCGGCATGCATTATATATATCCTGCAAAACATTTTCCATTTTCCGCTCTTTTATCAACGCTATAGCAGCCTGAAAAGCAATAAAATCTCCCATTTTGCTCATATCAATACCATAGCAATCAGGATAGCGGATTTGCGGAGCTGAAGAAACAATAATAATCCGTTTAGGCTGCAGCCTGGAAATCATCCGTACAATACTCTCTCTTAATGTAGTTCCTCTTACAATAGAATCATCTATAACCACTACGGTATCTTCATGGCGTTTTATTGAGCCATAAGTAATATCATAAACGTGCTGCACCAATTCATTTCTGCTTACATCCTCAGTAATAAAAGTGCGCATCTTTACATCCTTATTTGCAATCTTCTCTACCCTAATCGTGCGCCCTACCATTTCGGTAAGCTTCTCTTCGTCAAAATCTTTTCCCCATGATAAAATACGCTGCACTTTTATTTTATTCAGGTAATCTTCCATTCCCTTTAATAGCCCGTAAAATGCTACTTCAGCGGTATTTGGTATAAAAGAAAAAACCGTATTCCTCAGGTCATAATTGATAGCCTTCAGTACAGGATCGCTTAAATGAAAACCAAGTGCATTTCTTTCTTTATATATCTTTTCATCATTCCCTCTGGAAAAATAGATGCGCTCAAAGCTGCACGCTTTTCTTTCTTTAGGTTCCAGTATCTGTTCAATCTGATATGCCCCATCTGCCCGAACGATCAATGCCTGGCCAGGCATAAGCTCATGCACCTCTTTTTCACTCACATTAAAAGTAGTTCTTATAGCCGCCCTTTCAGATGCCGCTACAATGATCTCATCATTAATATAATAATAAGATGGGCGAATGCCGTGTGCATCACGCATTACAAAGCTATCGCCATTGCCAATAAGTCCGCCTACATGGTAACCTCCGTCAAATAACCGGGAAGATTTTTTCAGCACATTCACAATATCAAGGCAATCAGGGTGTAACTCATCTTCTTTAACCAAAAAATGATGGACTACTTCCATCATTGCCGCCAGGTCACTCTGCTTTTGAAAAACGCCTGGCTCTATATTTACCAGTGAAAATAATTCTTCCGTATTTACAAGGTTAAAATTGCCGGCTAAAGCAAGATTACGCGCCGGAATGGTATTACATTTTATAAAGGGATGGCAGAATTCCACGTTATTTCTTCCCTGGGTGCCGTATCGCAGGTGGCCCAGCAGCAGCTCTCCCAAAAAGCGGGCATTACCCTTCATTAAACCGGGATGCTTTTTTATATCCGGCTGATACTTTTCCAGTTCAGCTATTTCATCGCCAATCTGCTTAAACAGGTCGGCTATAGCCATGGTTTGAATGCTGCGGATACGGTGAAGGAAAGGGTACCCGGGCTCGGTATTTAATTTTACAGCAGCAATGCCAGCGCCATCCTGGCCGCGGTTATGCTGCTTTTCCATTAAAAGGTACAGCTTGTTAAGCCCATACATTACCGTACCATATTCCTTCAAATAGTGTGTAAATGGTTTTCTCAACCGTATAAATGCGAGTCCGCATTCATGTTTTATGGGGTCGCTCATGTAGAGTTTTAAAAAGAAGCCGCAAAGTTACGACGTTTAATGGTAGAAATTGCAAGTAAATAAAAGCGATACTGTTAAAGCTTAAAAACAAATGATTGGTGCAAGGTAAATGAATATAAACAGGGCTGCCCGGAGACAGCCCTGTTCAAGTATTTTTCATAGATCAGTGCGCAAGCAAAATCAGCTGTTGCGCCGAGCTTTCAACTCTTCTAAAACTTTACGTTGATTTTCAACATCCTGGGTTTGCGTTTGTTGCTTTTGCTTATTTTGCTCAAGCTCATCCTGCATGCTTTTTATCTTCTTTTCGAGAGAAGCCTGATCTTTTATAAGGTCATCGTATTTTTTTTGAGATTTTTTTACCGTTTCCTCCTGTGCCCTTATATCCCTTTCCAGTTTTTCAGCATTTGCATTAGCAGCAACATGCCCATGAAACCCCTCCGCAACAAGCATTCCGCCTGCTAAGGCAGCCGGCGTGGCATGATCATTGGGTTTACTTGCAAAAAAATAAATAATGCTGCTCTCTTTTTCTTTCCTGCTTTTTCTTTCAACTTTTATATGAAGGTCACATACCTCATCGCTAAACTCGGGGTCATTTACATTTTTAAATACCAGCCAGCCTTTGCTTTCCGTAGGTTTGTATCCATGCTTAAGCATTTGGGCTTTCACTGCCTGTTCAACCACATCCGGCTCCTGCCCCACTTCCATGGTCTTAACAGTACGCTTTATTTTATTGAATTCTATTTCTCCTTCTGATACCTGGGCAGTAACATATATTGTAAAGATTGATTGAAGAAGTAGTAAAAATAATTTTCTCATAGCAATATATATTTTATACAGACTGTCATTTATCAAACAATGGTTGCATGTGCTATAAAAAAAATGATTTATACAGTTAACAGGCATTCGTTCTTTTATGAACCCTTACATTTGTTGTTTAAACCCCCGTTTTGGCAGGCATTAAACAATTAGCAGGACAAACCATCTGGTATGGAGGAAGTACAATAGTATCCAGACTTCTCAACTATTTATTAACGCCATACCTTACTCTCAAACTCACCGGTGATGACTATGGGGATAATACACTTATATATTCACTTATCCCTTTCCTGAATATTATTTTTACCTATGGGCTGGAAACAGGTTTTTTCCGGTTTAGCCAGAAAAAGGAACAGGCCGATGATTTAAATAATGTGGCCAGTATAAGCATTATTGCAAGCACACTTACATTTACTGTAATATTATTTTTGCTGGCTCAGCCAATAGCGGCACTTATAAGTATTGGCAAGCACCCGGAATATATAAAGCTGGCGGCAATTATTATTGCTTTCGACAGTCTGTCAACCATCCCTTTTGCCAAGCTACGGCAGGAAGGCCGCCCAATAAAGTTTGCCATTATAAGGGTAAGCGCTGTTTTGGTAAACCTGTTCGTGCTATACTTCCTGTTATCCTTATCACCCCAATTGGCCAAACAAAATCCCAATAGTGTATTTACTATTTTAAGCAACAAAAGCATGAGTGTTACTTATGTACTGATTGCTAACGTAACGATGTCGTTTTTTACATTTATTATGCTGTGGAAAGAATTTAAAAGTTTTGAATGGAAGTTTAACATTGCACTTTGGAAAGAGGTTATGACTTATTCAATGCCAATGCTGATAGTAGGTTTAGGTGGCATGGTAAATGAAACACTTGACAGGCTGATGCTGGGTTGGTTTAAAATTCCCAAATTTGATATTGGCACTTACGGAGCCTGCTATAAGTTATCTATACTTATTACTGTTTTCATACAGGCATTCCGGCTAGGAGCTGAGCCCTTCTTTTTTAAGCAGGCAGGTGGCGAAAATCCGCAACGTACATACGCAAGAGTGATGAAATTTTTTGTGATCGTACTCTGCACAATGTTTTTGTTTGTTGCATTGTATATAGATATATGGAAAAATTTTATTCAAAATCCGGCTATGTGGGTGGGGCTGAAAATAGTACCGGTACTACTTTTGGCAAATATGTTTCTTGGCATTTATTATAATCTTGCAGTTTGGTACAAAGTAACAAACAACACAAAAAGCGGAGCCGTTATAACCATTGGCGGAGCCGTTATAACCATTGCCATCAACTTTATTTTTATACCAAAATACAGTTATACAGCCAGTGCCTGGGCAACATTTATATGCTATGGCAGCATGATGACGGCCTGTTATATTTGGGGGCAGAAAGTATACCCTGTTCCCTACGCATTGAAAAAACTGGTTGCTTATATTATTATTGCAGTGTTACTATTCTTTACTCATAAATGGCTGATTTATGTCTGGAATAATAATATTTTCGGCTTTATAGCCGCTACAATTATTTTGATCGGCTACCTGCTATTTATTATAAGAATTGAGAAAAAAGAATTTCAGAAACTTCCGGTAATCGGTAAATACATCAGGTAATGTTATATCTGTATTTAAAAGCATTACATATTATTTTTGTAGTAACCTGGTTTGCAGGATTATTTTATATGCCCCGCCTGTTTATTTATAATACTGAAGCAAATGAAAAACCTGAAGTTGTAAAAAATGCACTGCAGGAGCAGTTCACAATAATGATGAAGCGGCTATGGTTTGGCATTACCTGGCCTTCTGCAATACTTACCCTGATATTAGGATTAACGGTGATGGTGATGAGCGGATATCATAAATTATTGTTGCAGCCTGAGGGCAGCTGGCTCTTAGTAAAACTTATTTTTGTCTTATTTTTGTATCTCTACTTCTTAATAGAACACAGGATTTTTCTTCAGCAGTCAAAAGGTGTTTTCCGTTATACCTCCCAGCAATTACGTATTTGGAATGAAATTGCCACTATCTTTCTCGTAGCCATTGTAATGCTGGTGGTGGTTAAACAAAATATGAGTGCAGTATGGGGGCTGGTTGGCTTAATACTTTTTATAATTGTATTAATGAGCGCTATTAAAATTTATAAATTGCTCAGGAAATCCTGAGGCTTTTTTTAAACCATTAAGAAGTTAAGGATAGATAAGTTTTTTTTAATATTGATATTAACAAATAGAAAACATGCAGCAAAACACAACTTATATAAACGATCTTATCCGCAACAGGCGCTCTGTTTTTCCTGATCAGTTTGAGCAGGGAAAACATATACCTGAGGAAACAATAAAGGAGATAATAATAAATGCTACGTGGGCGCCAAACCATGGACATAATGAGCCCTGGCTCTTTACTGTCTTTACCGGCGAAGGGCTTAAAACACTGGCAGATTTTCAAAGCAGTCTTTACAGATCTGAGGCAGGAGACAATTTTAGTGAAGCAACTTATAAGAAATTACAGCAGCAACCACTCAAGGCATCTCATATTATTGCAATTGGTATGAAGCGTGGTGTAAATAAACGAATACCGGAGCTTGAGGATATAGAAGCGGTAGCCTGCGCTGTACAAAATATTTATCTTTCTGTTTCAGCCTACGGACTGGGCGGCTACTGGACAACCGGCGGCATAACTTACAAAGAATCTGCAAAAGCATTTTTTGGTTTGGGTGAAGAAGATAAACTACTCGGCTTTTTTTATATTGGATATGTGGCTGTTCCTTCAGCAAAGAGCACAAGAGTAAGCGTTGAAGAAAAAGTAAAATGGATAACGCAGTAATTGATCATTTTAAAATATAAACCATGAAAAAAGCATTTGTATTAGCGATGCTGGTTATAGCATCAAAATTTTTGTTAGCGCAACCACCGGATGGAAAAGCATTACCCGGCGACAGCTACGGCAACGGCGCTGATGCAACCAAAGCAACAGATATTGCAGCACTACCAGCACAATTAAAAAAAGACAAACCCATCGCCGTTGTTATCAAAGCAAAAGTGCTTGATGTTTGTTCTAAAAAAGGTTGCTGGTTAAAGCTACAGGTAAACGACAGCACTACCGCTTTTGTAAAAATGAAAGATTATGGTTTCTTTCTTCCTGCTGCTATTAAAGGAAAAACAATAGCGCTGGATGGCGAAGCAGAATTGAAAGTTACCTCTGTAGCAGAATTACGTCATTATGCAGAAGATGCAAAAAAACCGAAAGAAGAAATTGAAGCTATAACACAACCTACCGAAGAAATCAGGTTTACTGCAAAAGGAATTGCTGTTGTTAAGTAATTACCGGTGTTGATTTTTTATTGCCGCGATGCTAGAACTTTAATTTATTGCATTCATAGCAATATCTTTCCAGAACTTTGTATAATTATTCAGACCGGATTTATGAAAATGCAACGCTATAGTTTTATCTCTTCGTCATTATTATCAAAGAAGTGAAACTCGGTGAGATAGTAATTGTTATCAGCTTTTAATTTGATCGTTTGTTTATATTTCCAGCTCCATCTTCTCCTTATAGAGATCCAGCCCTTGGTAAGATATGCGTATATAATAGGATGCACTACGATTGTTAAACCTTTATGCTTCTGCATTACGAGATAGCTAAGGTTCTTTTCTATCTCATCTTCCAGTACAAGTGTTGAAGATATTTTGCCTGTGCCATTACAGGTAGGACAGACTTCCTGGGTATTGATATTCACTTCCGGCTTCATACGCTGCCGGGTTATCTGCATCAGCCCGAATTTAGAAATAGGCAGTACTGCATGTTTAGCCCTGTCGGCTTTCATAAAGTCTTCCATTGCCTCAATAAGCTTACGCTTATTATCAGGCAACTTCATATCAATAAAATCAACCACAATAATGCCACCCAGGTCGCGCAGGCGCAATTGCCTGGCAATTTCCGCAGCGGCTTCAAGGTTGGTTTCCAGCGCGTTCATCTCCTGGTTATTGCTCACGCTTTTATAACCGCTGTTCACGTCAATTACATGCAGCGCCTCCGTATGTTCAATAATAAGATATGCACCGCTTGGCAGGTTAACCGTTTTACCAAAAGAAGCTTTTACCTGCTTTGTTACACCATAATGATCAAAAATAGAAGAGCCGTTATTATACAGGGTAACAATTTCCTTTTTCTCGGGCGCTATCTTTTGAATATAGTTGCGGGTATCATTAAAGATGTTCTTATCATTTACCACTATGCGGTTAAAATCTTCGTTCAGCAGATCGCGCAGCATACTGGTGGTTTTAGTTTGCTCGCTGAGAATTTTAGCAGGGGCCGTAGCATCTTTTAAATTATGCTGCAGGTTTTTCCAGCTTTCAACCAGCATATTCAAATCTTCGTGAAGTTCGGCTGTGTTTTTACCTTCAGCAGCGGTACGCACAATTACGCCAAAATTTTTAGGCTTGATGGCTTCAACAATCTTATTAAGCCTTTTTCTTTCTTCCGATGAATGAATTTTACGGGAAACCGCGATGATATCATTAAACGGAGTAACTACAACAAACCTGCCGGGCAAAGAAATTTCGCAGCTCAGGCGCGGGCCTTTTGCTGCTATCGGTTCTTTCAATATCTGAACAAGAATATTAGGCTTTTGCCCTAATACTTCGTTGATCTTACCGGTTTTAATAATTTCAGGTTCGGTTTGAAATTGTGCAAAGTCGAAATCTGCCTGCGCCGTCATAGCCTGTTGCGTAAACTTCAATAACGAGCGTGCATAAGGGCTAAGATCTGTATAATGCAGAAAAGCGTCTTTCTCAAAGCCTACATCCACGAATGCAGCATTCAGTCCCGGAATAAGTTTTTTAACTTTTCCCAGGTATAAGTCGCCCACAGCAAAACTTGCATCCGCTTTTTCATGATGCAATTCCACGAGCTTCTTATCTTCCAGCAGGGCGATTTCCACACCTGCAGAAACTGCATTGATAATTAATTCTTTGTTCAAGTAAAAACGCCTTTAAATCTGACCTCAAAAAAGGAAGAAATCAATATATGAAAGGGATTACTACTTTATAAGCAGCAATTAACCTTTCACATGTTTGTAAATCCAGTGGAGCAAACCGGCATCAAAAACAAAAAAACTATTTGTTTTTCTTCTTATGACGATTCTTTCTGAGACGTTTTTTACGTTTGTGGGTAGCAATTTTGTGACGTTTTCTTTTTTTACCACAAGGCATAAACCGAAATAGTTTTTTGTTATTTAATAATTATTTTAATTCCTTTATTCTTTTGTCAATCGCCTGTATAGCATCGGGATTCTGAACAAATTTCTTTCCTGCCTCGTACCACTCAGCGGCTTTTGCATTTTCACCGTGCCTTTCATATGCTTCAGCCAGTAAAAAAATGGCTTCTACATTATCGGGTTCCATTTTAACCACAGTATTCAGCCTTTCAATAGCCTTATCATACTGCCCTGTCATTATTCCACCATAACCCAGCATAAATTGTCCGTAGATATTAGTGGAATCTTTACGTACTACTTCAAGTATTTTCTGGATACCTTCCATAGGAGTTGAAGCACCATGGGCTCCAAAAATATAACTGCTTCCTAAACCTATTTTACTGGAATCATTATCAGGATTTACCTGCAAAGCATGCCTGAACAAATCCGCAGCCTGGTCAGCCATCCACACCTGCAAAGCATGCTGATCAACACTCTTAAGCTGCTTTAAATACAAATGGGCAGCAAAGGTGAGGCTTTTTTCAGAATTTTCCAATTTGGACTTTTCCCCCAGATAATAGGCGAAAGGTTCGAAAACTCGGGCTGAATCTTTCCAGAAATATGCGAGTTCGTTATAGAGTTTTACTTTTTGCGTGGTTACATCACCGCGGGTAATACTGTTTTCTTTTGCAGAAACCCAGGCCTGCTGTTCAGGAGATAGCCGCGACTTGGCAGTGGCAAGGATCTTTTCTGTTTCTAAATGCTCTTCATGCGAGTCGCCCGTCTGCGACTGAGCTGTTGCCGGCGGCTTGGTAGTATTGGGTTTGGTTCTTCCTAAAAAATAAAGGCTCAGTAATAAAACGAGCCCCGAGAACACAACAACCCATTGTTGCTTTTTCAAAATCGTTTAATTTGCCGCAAAGTTAAATGCTATCATCGGTTTCATCGTCAAAATTCTCATCAACCGGTTTTGCGGATTGCAGCTTTTTAACTTCCTGTACAAATTCTTTGGCAGGCTTAAATGCAGGGATATAATGTTCAGGAATATGAACAGCAGTATTTTTCTTAATGTTTCTTCCAATTTTAGCAGCACGTTTTTTGGTAATAAAACTACCAAAACCGCGAATGTAAATGTTTTCGCCGTTGGCAAGATTTTCTTTTACTTCCTTAAACATGGTTTCCAATGTTACAAGAACATCTACTTTAGGAATACCTGTTTTTTCAGAAATATTGTTGATGAGATCAGCTTTTCGCATGGTATTGTTTTTATAAGTAAATGAAATTCAACGATAAGATAGCAAAAATCTTGCATTCTGTGCAAATAAACGCTACAAAAAATTTTTTTATCCCATTTATAGATATAAGAAAACCAATTTATTGCTGCATTTTGCACTTGCCATTTACTGAACGCAGGCTTTTTGATAAAATTGTATTTAATATCAATAAAAACTCCGACATTTAGTTGAATCACAGGTAATTACTCCTTATGAAACCGTTTTTTACCAGGAAACTCTTAGCATGGAACAGCAAATATAATAAGCGTACTATGCCCTGGAAGGGGGAAAAAGACCCATACAAAATATGGCTGAGCGAGATTATACTGCAGCAAACCCGGGTGGAGCAGGGTTGGAATTATTACCTGAGATTTATTGAAGCTTTTCCTACTGTAAAGCACCTGGCAACCGCACCCGAAGCACAGGTATTTAAATTATGGGAGGGACTTGGTTATTATTCCCGTTGCAAAAACCTGATTGCTACCGCCAAAATCATTCATCACCGGTATATGGATATTTTTCCATCTGTTTACGAAGATATACTTTCTTTAAAAGGCATCGGATCATATACAGCCGCCGCTATTGCATCTTTTGCATTTAACCTGCCATACGCCGTGGTTGATGGTAACGTATTAAGAGTCATGGCAAGAATGTTTGGCATAAAACAACCTGTTGATTCAGGCAAAGGGAAAGCCCTGCTTACTTCGCTGGCAAACGATCTGCTCGATAAAAAATCACCGGGTATATATAACCAGGCAGTGATGGATTTTGGTGCCGTAGTATGCAAACCCAAACTTCCTTTATGTAATAATTGCGTAATGAAAAAAGAATGTATAGCATATAATGAAGAGTTGGTTGATGAAATTCCTGTCAAAGAAAAAAAAATCATAAAAAAAAGTCGCTGGCTGTATTATATAATCATCACATATAAGAATAGTGTATATATCAGGATGAGAACCGGGAAAGATATATGGCAGAACCTGAATGAATTTGTTTTAGTGGAAGCAGAAAGCAAATTAACCAATGATGATATTACCCGGCATGAGGCCATTAAACATTATATAGATAAGTATAAAGGGAAAATAACCGGCACTTCAAAACACTATGTGCAGCAGCTTACTCACCAAACTATTCACGGCCGGTTTATTGAATTAACAGTGAGCCGCTTGCCAGGTTTGGGAAAAGATTTTATTGCCGTTCTTCCTAAAGATTTGACATTATATGCATTTCCGAAATTTATCACTACATATTTGCAGGAAAAAAATGTAAATTTAAGTCAGCATTGATGGTTAAGTTCCTTTGCTCGAATTAAAAACAAGTAATATGCGTGGCGTAAACAGAGTAATGTTAATTGGCAACCTTGGTAAGGACCCTGACATTCAATTTTTAGAAGGCAACATTGGTGTAGCAAAATTTCCTTTGGCAACTACCGAAACATTTAAAGACCGTACCGGCAAACTGGTTAGCCAAACAGAGTGGCATACCGTAGTTTTATGGCGTGGTTTGGCCGAGCTGGCTCAGAAATACCTGCACAAAGGCAGCCTGGTGTATATAGAAGGCCGCCTGCGCACAAGGAGCTGGGAAGATAAAGATGGCAACCGAAAATTTGCCACAGAAGTAGTTGGCGATAATCTTATTATGCTTGATAAAAGAGTTGACGGAGTGCATGGCAGTCATCCCGGCGATCACCCGGCAGAAGGATTTAATAATGATATTCCACCTATAAGCGATTCTCCTGAAAACATGGCTTTTTAACACGAATATTTAATTTTGTGCGTTAGGTGTAGCGGGCAGGCCGGCTGACCTGCCTTTATGATCAAAATTTTTCATTTAAATCCAATCACTTGGACCATCATTCGGTTGTACATTATTATCTGCTTAATATAAAACCGGTATTACTAACGGTAAATACTCAAAGTATAGCTATCCTGGGCTTTTTATTGTTGATGCTCTTACTGGTATCTTTTTTTGTATCCGGTGCCGAGGTAGCTTTTTTTTCACTCAGCTACCGAGATATTAATATGCTTAAAACAAAGCAGCACCCGTCTGCAAGAAGAATTATTACCCTGCTTGATCAGCCCAAACGTTTATTGGCAACATTACAAATAGCAAACACATTCGTAAATCTTAGTGCTATTATTGTTGCTAATGTTTTGATGGATGAGCTGCCTACCCAATCAAATGAGGTAATCAGTTTTTTGCTTAAGCTTATAGTAATAGTGTTTTTGCTGATGCTTTTTGCCGAGATACTTCCAAAAGTTTGGGCAACGCAAAATAATATCCGGTTTGCTTACAGTGCCTCGCTGCTTATTGAAGTATTGTATTCCTTTTTCGGCAGCATGAGCAAATGGTTTGTAAAGTATACTGATGGTATTGAAAGGAGCTTTGGCGGTATAAAACAACATCATGTATATAACCCCGAAGATATTGACCAGGCGATAGAAATGAATACTACGGAAAGCACAACAGAAGAAGAAAAAAATATTTTACGTGGTATTGCACGTTTCGGTCAGGTTACCGTGAAACAGATTATGCGCACCCGCCTTGATGTGAGCGCAATTGAATACAGTACAAGCTTCCGCGATCTTGTAATAAAAATTGAAGAACTGCATTATTCACGCATACCGGTTTATAAGAACAACCTTGATGATGTTGTTGGCATTATACACAGTAAAGATATATTGCCCTTTATAAGTGAAAAAGATGATTATGACTGGCATTCTTTGATCCGCCCGCCATATTTTGTTCCTGAACAAAATCTTATTAAAGATCTTTTAAGAGAATTACAAAAGAAGAATACGCATTTTGCGGTAGTGGTAGATGAATTTGGAGGAACGGAGGGCATTGTAACAATGGAAGATATTATGGAAGAAATTATTGGTGATATACGCGATGAATTTGATGATGAGGAAAGCGCCAATAAAAAATTAGATGATAATAATTTTGTGTTTGAAGGGAGAATAATGATCACAGATGCCTGCAAAGCAATGGGGTTAAAACCCGATACCTTTGACCAGGTTAGAGGAGAGAGCGAATCTGTTGCAGGTTTGGTGCTTGAGTTAGCAGGTGAAATTCCTAAAGAAAACCAGGTGATAACTATTGGAGATTTTGAATTTACAGTAACTGAAATTGAAAAGAACAGGATAAAAAAAGTAAAAATAACCATCAAATCTCCCGCCAGCCAGTGAGCGTAAGCAGGCAACAGGCAATAGTGAATGAGCAATAGTGAAACGTAAGATGTGAAACAAAGAACCAGATAGCTCATAGCTGAATGCTGATAGCTTCTTTCCTTATCACCAAAAATTATATAATGAATCGATACCTGTTTTCGTTTAGCTTTTTGTTTTTAGTATTATTTTCCTGCAACAGTAATTATACACCTAAACCCAGGGGATATTTTAATATATCACTCCCGGAGCACCAATACCAGTTATTCAATCAGCAGGGTTATCCCTATACTTTTGAATATCCAGTTTATGCCGATATTGTTAAAGACAGCGCTTATTTTGATGCGGACCCTGATAATCCGTATTGGATAAATATTGATTACCCTTCATTCAATGCAAAGATCTATCTGAGTTATAAAACTATTGGCGGCAAATCAATCTATAAAGTAAAAACCGCAAATGGATATAAAGATTCTTCTTCCATAAATACTTTCGACAACTTAAGAGGCGATGCGTATAAAATAACTTTCAAGCATACTACAAAAGCATCGTCCATTGAAGATTCAGCATTTGTAACATCACAAGGTTATGGCGGCGTTTTTTTCCAGGTAGGAGGTAATGCTGCCACAGGCAAACAGTTTTTTGTAACAGATACTACCAAACATTTTCTGCGTGGTGCATTATATTTTAACGATACTCCCAATGAGGATTCCCTGAATATTGTATACGATTTTATTGGTAAGGATATGCAGCATATGATTAATACAGTGAGGTGGAAGTGAGGGGAATATGAGCTATTAGTTATGACACTAACCACTTACGGCTTATCACTAACCACTCTTTTCCCAATTCATCTTACCTTTGCTAAAAAATAACCCGTGATAGAAATAGATAATATACTGGTGAGTGATGATGTGGTAAAGGCGCAATTTGTTTGCGATCTTATTAAATGCAAAGGAGGCTGCTGCGAGGATGGTGATGCCGGCGCCCCACTATCAAAAGAAGAGACACAGATACTGGAAGATAACTATGAGATACTAAAACCATACCTCACCAAAGAAGGTGTGGACGAAATAGAAAAGAAAGGCAAATATTATTATGACAGATCTTTCGGCTGGGTAACACCAACCATTGATAGCAAAATTTGCGCTTACGGGTATTACGATAATAAAGGCATCATAAAATGCGGTATTGAGCAGGCCTATCTTGATGGTAAGATAAGCTGGAAAAAGCCGCTCACCTGCCACCTCTATCCCATCAAAACAAAAAAAACAAAAACCTACGAACTGGTAAATTATGAACCGCGGGAAACACTTTGCAACCCTGCATGCAAACTTGGCAAAAAACTGCAGGTACCTGTATATGTATTTTTAAAAGAAGCGCTGATCAGGAAATACGGGGAGGACTTTTATACATTGCTTGAACAGATTGCGAATCAATATTATAAAGACGGAGAGTAATGTGTTTTCATTCGAAGAAGATAAAAGATAAGGACTTCAAACAGGCACTGCCCTGTTGTTATCGCTGCGTAAAATGCTTGCATAATTATCATATTGCAGGAAATTAGGAGGAAGATTTTCCGGTAAAATTCGTTTCCTTAATTATCATTGTAAAAACTTTGCTGCAATAACCATGTTGCTTATTTATTCAACAGAAATAAGTTCAAGACTGAAATATATTACCGGCACTTTATTGCAGGACTTCAGCGGTATTGAAGTTTTTTATACCAGCAGCTCAGAAGAGTTTCGCAGTTTTGATGGCGCTAAAATCAACTACTCTTTTAACCAGTTGGCAGAGGAGGAATTTCATATAGTGCCATCCACTTCACTGCTTTTTGAAAATGATATAAAAGAGATCAGCATTCCTGTAAAAGAGCATAATCATTATAAAATACTTTTTCCTTGCACACAGGGTGATTTTTCATTCGATATTTTTGCGGCGTCATTTTTTTTATTATCCCGTTACGAGGAATATCTGCCATATCAAAATGATGAATACGGCCGGTTTGCACACACAGAAAGTATTGCTTTTAAAGAAATGTTTTTAGATCAGCCGCTCATCAACCATTGGTTAAAAGATTTCCAGATCGTTTTGCAGTCAAGATTTCCTTTCCTTTTGTTTGCATTGGGGAAGTTCAGGTTCATTCCCACATATGATATTGATATCGCTTTTTCTTACCTGCATAAAGGCACAATAAGAAATGCGGGAGGCGCGGTGCGCTCTTTGTTAAAGGGGGAGATTGGCGACATTAAAGATCGGCTCGAAGTAATTGCCGGTAAAAAAGATGACCCGTTTGATACTTATGAATGGTTATATGCGCTTCATCTGAAATATAATCTCAACCCATATTATTTTTTTCTTGTGTCGGCTTCGCCGGGTGAGTATGATAAAAATATCGATCCTTCAAACCCCGAAATGCGTGAGCTGATAAGATATCATGCCTTAGGCTATCATGTTGGTATACATCCTTCCTGGCAAAGCGGCAATAATGATAAATTACTGCATGATGAGATCAAAACATTGGAGAATATTATTGATCGAAAAGTTGTACATAGCAGGCAACACTACATCCGCATGAGTCTTCCGGATACTTACCGCAAACTTATTGAGCAGGGTATACACAATGAATTTTCTATGGGCTATGGAAGCATCAACGGATTCAGGGCGTCTGTTGCGTCTCCGTTTTACTGGTATGATCTTGTTGCAGACGAAAAAACACTACTGCTTATCTATCCTTTTTGTTTTATGGATGCCAACGCATATTATGAACAGAAACTTGCTCCGCACCAGGCATTTACCGAAATCCGGAAATATCACGATACGATCAAGAAGGTGAATGGAACCATGATCACTATCTGGCATAATAATTTTTTCGGCAGCGATAAAACGTTTGCCGGCTGGAGGGAAGTGTATGAACTCTTTTTGGAGGAAATTGTTTACTGGGATTTATAAAAGGACTATATATCGGTTTCCGCGAGCGCCTTAATATTGCTCATTGTTGTTGGCATCATCTTGCTAAATCCCCTGCCAATCAATCTCCACCATAGCCATGCTAAAGGACCTTCAGCCCAAACCTCATGCGTAAAAGTTGTTTTGCTGTTATCGTAACCTAAAAAACGATGAATATGAAATGCGGCAAATGGAAACTTAGCCTTAACGGTATATGAAAAATTAGGATCGCAGGCTGTAACTTTAAAGCCTGCTTTTGGCCCACGTTCAGGTATAATTACACCATGAACATTTTTTTTGAAAGAGTCTTTGATTCTGGCGCCACGCAATCCCACATCCCATTTTTTCCAGTTATTTACATCAGTCCATATCTTCCATATTTTTTCAGGACTTGCAGTAGTCAACATAGTATGTGCTATGTACATAAGCGTGTGGATTAATGAGAGAGGAAAGATATTGGAAACAATCCAGCACGCAATTAACATTTTTTTCAGAAAAAAGGCTATCAGGCTCTAACAATCTGATAATCAAAATAAAATACCCAATATTAAGTTTATGTTAAGCAATTTAATGTCTCAGAATGTATAGCAAAATCCTGCAAGCAATGAAAAATATGTGCTTGAAAAGTTGAATGTAATATTTGTATTTACGGTTACGCATAACCGCTTTGATATGAAATATTGAGCAGATAACTTTGTTTTTAAACCCACAGCAGTTTCAGATTGGTATGTATTATCTGTAATGATTGCTTTAAAAGACTGCCTGTAAAATCCTGTTCCAACAAATCCATTTAGTGCAAACTCAGGTGCATGAACAAGCTTCCTTCCATAAAGCAGGTTTACCTGGTCAACCGCGTATTTAATTCCTGCAATCCGCATATTTGTTGCTGTTTCATACTCCGCACCAATTAAATGATTGCTTTTGCGAACAAGCACTTCCCATGAGAAAACAAACCCGGTTGAGCTAACATTCTTTGCAATACTACTGATGCCGTATTGCATGCCTGCACTATGAAACTTCCACTTTTCCTGGGCATCTGACTGGCATATACTGCATAAAGAAATTAGTGAGCTGTATATTATTTTCATATCAGGCTTTGGTTTTGGAGCTGCGAGCGATCAGCCATTAGCTTTGTATGATCTTTTCCTTTTTAAACCCTGTATTCACCAGGTAAATACCAACGATTGTAACCAGTGTTCCTACAGTTATTATAAGCGTAAGCTTTTCATTATTCAATAGCGCGCCAACTATAACTGCTACAATAGGATTTACATAAGCATATACAGATACCTGGGCAGCAGGTAATCTTTTAAGCGCATATATAAATGCAGAATAAGTAATAATGGAACCTATAATAACAAGATATGCTATCGCTCCCCATGCAGTAATATCAACATGTGCGGGAGAAGCGAACTGACCTGTGAAAAACGAAACAGCCAACAATACAATTCCGCCAATAAACATTTGCCAGCCCAGGCTGAAATAAGGATTTACATGCTTTGCATTTCTTACGGTAAAGATTGTACCAAAAGCCCAGGTAATTGAAGCTACCACATTCAGCAATACGCCCAGCAAAAAAGAAGAATTGAACAGATCGTGAATGTAATCTGAAAAAATAATGAGTATGCCTGCTATACCGAGTAGCAGCCCCACCACTGTTGTTACATTCAGCTTTGTTTCCTTAAATAAAAAGCTACTGATTATGGCAATCCATATTGGCGAAGCGGCGCCAATTACCGACCCCAATCCGCTCGGCATATACTTCATTGACCATGTGCTGAGTCCGTTATTGATCACGATCATCAACAGGCTCATCCATAAAAATTGAATGAACTGATCTTTGGTTGGCAGCCGGAAACCTTTAATAAAAAAGAAGATGAGATAGAGCGTTCCTGCAAACAATTGCCGGAAGCCTGCAAGTTGTAAGGCTGGCATGTGCTGCACACCTTTTTTTGAAGCCAGCCATGTTGTTCCCCAGAAAAAACACACTATACCTACAGCCAGAATAGCTTTTGTTCTGTCGCTTTGATTACGAAGATAAACAGGCTGAATGATCGTTCTTGCCCTGTCGTAAATATCGTAAATGTATTGCTTCATGAGGAAATTATTGTTTGTGTAGATACAAGGCATGCCTTGTCTCTGCACAAACCTCCTAATGCTTAAAGTGCCTCAGCCCTGTTATTACCATTGCCAGTTTGTTTTCAACGCAATAGTCAATGGAATCTTTATCGCGTATAGAACCTCCGGGTTGTATAAATGCGGTTATGCCTGCCTGGTGTGCTATCTGCACGCAATCATTAAAAGGAAAAAATGCATCTGACGCCAACACAGCACCACTAAGGTCAAACTTAAACTGTTTTGCTTTATCAATAGACTGGCGCAGCGAATCAATACGGCTGGTTTGACCACAGCCCTTACCCACCAATTGCTTATTCTTTACCAGCGCTATTGCGTTTGATTTAAGGTGTTTGCAAACAATATTCGCAAAACGCAAATCTTCTTTTTCAGCAGCAGAAGTTTCCCTGCCGCCGGATTCTTTCCATTCCGCAAAATTGCCTGTATCATTTTCCTGCGATAAAACACCGTTCAAAACGGTTTTGGATTGATGGGTAGCAGCCGGTTTTTGCTTAAGCGTTAATAATATCCTGTTCTTTTTTGTTTGCAGTATTGCCAAGGCATCATCATCATATCCATCAGCAATCAATACTTCAAAGAAAATTTCATTGATGGCTTCAGCAGTTGCCTTATCTACTTTTTTATTACAAACAAGCACACCGCCAAATGCGCTTTCCGGGTCGCCGGCCAAAGCCGCTTCCCAGGCTTCTTTTAATGTGCTTCGCGAAGCAATACCACATACATTGGTATGTTTAATGATAGCGAAAACAGCATCTTTTTCATCTGTAAATTCTGTGATCAATTGCACCGCCGCGTCAACATCTACAAGATTATTATAAGAAAGTTCTTTGCCATGAAGCTTATCAAACACCTGCTGCAGATCGCCGTAAAATATACCCTGCTGATGTGGGTTTTCGCCATACCTGAGTACCTGCTTTGTGGCTGAAAACTGTAATGGTGCAACTTTATCAGGATTAAAATAATTGCTGATAGCTATATCATACTGCATCACCACTTCAAATGCTTTGGCCGCAAATGCACGCCTTTGCGCCAAAGTAGTCTCGCCATTTTGTGTTTGAAGCAGATTTACCAACGCTGCATAATCATCCTTTGCTGCAACAACCACCAGATCTTTATGGTTTTTTGCCGCTGCTCTTATCATAGATGGTCCGCCGATGTCTATTTTCTCGATGATCATTTTCTCCGCTTCCTCAAGCTTTCCTGCAAATGAAGGAGGTGTTGCCTGCGCCAGCGTTTCTTCAAACGGATACAGGTCCACAATTACAAGATCAATAGCAGGAATTTTGTACTCTTTCATTTCTGCAATATCCTGCGCCACATCCCTCCTTCCTAAAATTCCGCCAAACACAGCAGGGTGGAGTGTTTTTACCCTGCCACCCAAAATGGAAGGATAGCTGGTAAGACTTTCAACCGGCACGCATGGAATATTCAGATCTTCAATAAACTTTTGTGTACCACCTGTGGAATATATCACTATACCTAAGCGATTAAGCTCTTTAACAACAGTTTCTAAACCATCTTTATAAAAAACTGAAATGAGTGCAGCGCCAATTTTATTTTGCATATACTATTACGGTAATCCGCAGGATTTTACCTGCCGGATGCTGAGGTTAAAAATCGAGTACAAACGCGCCATCGCCCTGTACGGAATGGCGCCGCAAATGTAAACTATCACATTCATTTTTCCATTGCCGTATTTTCCACGAGCTGTTCGACCCGTCAAAAACATATTGATTGCCCCGGAATACCCTGCTGATAAGGACTACCGGGTATTTTACATTGTTAGAAAGTATAACAATATCCACATTTACGGAGCCGGAAACAGGGCTGATTTTAACCGCGCTGTCCAGCAAAGCTATAGTCTTATTTTTAAAGAAGATAAACGGTGGATTAGTCCATAAACCGGGAAGGCTGTCCACTTCTTCAGCACTGTATAAAACGCGGGAAGGGCCTAAATGGAAATTTCTAAAAAATCCTTCTTTTCCGCAGGTATCATCTCCTGTAAAATGATATCGCTTTCCGCTGATGCAGTCTATTGCACTATACCCCGGGGTATTGTATACAATCAATGTATTCTTTTGTTGCAGATAAATATTTTTCAACGCAATGCTTAGACTAAATATAAGCAGTACTGCCACAGCATATTTTACCATCGCGTTTCTTTTGTGCATCAGCCACAATGAAACAGTAATGATAAAAGCATATAGCATACACGCCTGTATAATAGAAACAGAGATATTATTGCTCACCGCAAACGGAATACTATCTACCCAATTAATAAAACCGTTCATCCATTGTATCAATACAGTAATAAGCTTTCCTGTGAGTACAGCAAGTGGCTTAATGAATGATATCATGCAAAGTAATATTTCTGCATATAATACAATGCCCGACAAAGGCACAATTACAAGATTGCTTAACAGGAAAAGA
Source organism: Agriterribacter sp. (assembly GCA_047601125.1). GTDB lineage: Bacteria > Bacteroidota > Bacteroidia > Chitinophagales > Chitinophagaceae > Agriterribacter. Next base: position 444,079 of record JASGJY010000002.1, read on the forward strand.
TTAGGGACCTGGTGAAAATGATACACGCTTAACGGCGTGGTGAGTATTTGCGCAGATATAGTAACTGCCATCAGTTTCCATGCATAGTCTATCCATTTGTTTTTAAAATATACCCAGCTGGTAATGGGCTTTGAAAAAACAACAATACTCAATACCGCAGTGTATGATAATTGAAAACCTACATCCCAAACAAAAAAAGGATTATAACACAACAAAAAAAATGCGGAGGCTGATAAAGTATGATAGATGGAAATTTGTTTTGATAAGCTTTCGCCGATCACTATAAACGAAAACATAACCGCGCTTCTTAAAATAGAAGGCCCGGCGCCGGAGAGCAATGTGAACAACCATAATACGCTCAAAATAATTATACCGCAAATCAATCTTGTTCTCCTGTTTTTGCTTAATGGTTTTAAAACGATGATAAGTAGTCCGTATATCATTGCCAGGTGCATGCCCGAAATAGCGATAACATGTATTACGCCTGTATTGGAATAGGATTGTACAAGATCTCGATCCAAATCGTCCCTGTAACCAATTAATAGCGCCTCAGCCACGCCGGCTTCTCTTTCGCCAGTAATATATTTTTTGAGTATCTGCAATAACCGGCTTTTGGAATTTTGCAACCATTGTTTGTATACAGGCTGAAAACTTCCTCCTGCTATTTTATAATCATTTTCGCTAAGAAATACCTGGTGCGTAATATCCTGGAAAAGACAATAACGTTTATAATCAAACCCTCCCGGGTTACCTGAATTGGTTATTGCCTGTAATGGTTTATTAAATACTATGACAGATCCATATTGCAGTCCGGGTATCGCCGCTGAATCCTTTTTAAAGTAGAGAATGATATCACCTTTCGTCTTTATAATTTTTTCCGCTTCAACTATACCTGATACTGTAGCTACTGCCTTGTATGATTTGTTTTTTTCAACAAGCGGCTCCTTCAATACTGCTATTACAGCGGCTTTATTGTTATACACTTTGCCAAACCATTGTTGCTGATGCGTGATGTTTTTAAAATGAACAAGCAATGCGCCTGTAAAAAAGAATATGCTCATTAGCAACACACCCAACAGCCATTTGTGCCTGAATAAAAAATAGCCTTTGGAAAAACTGAAAAGAAAAAAGAATATACAACAGGTTAAACAGGCAATTGTTAACGGGAAAACCGATGCGGGATAATACCACTGAAAAACTATTCCTGCCATCAGCGGAATAAGCAGGCGGATAAACGGGGCTTCTTTCCAAACAGGAACAACGGTTAGCAACATAGGGAAAAGTTACGGAAAATTTGAGATTTGAAATTTGAAATTTTAGATAAAGGATGAAGGAATGATATTTTAATCTCAAAAGGCAAATATTCATCAGTCAATGAATACAAGAAGGTTTATGAGAGAATTTAGATTACTTCTCCCGCCGAAACATACCTTTAATTCAAACTTCATGCTGGCGGGTTCGCAATGACCGGCGAGTGTGTTTTGATTGTGCGGTGAGCACCAAATCGATGTTTGTATTTTTCAACCTCTTACACAGTTCATTGCGAGCCGTATGAGCAAACTCGAAACATAAACCTGTTGCGCGACGAAGCAATCTGTTGGTTTCTGTAATTTAGATTACTGCTGCTGTTCATGGCGTCTTCGCTACGAACCATTCTAATGTCGCCCCCGGCAATATGGCAGGAACATCTGCATTAGACCTCTATTGCCGCATATTAACTACCTTCGCCTCTCTCATAAATTAATATTTTACAGGTATATGCGTAACAGAATTTTAAGTTTTCTCACTTTGTTTTGTTTCACTTTTTCAAACGACTTTGCTCAGCAAACAGCTCCTTACAAAAACCCTTCTTTACCTGTAGAACAAAGGGTAACCGACCTGTTGCAGCGAATGACTATTGAAGAAAAATTCTGGCAATTGTTTATGATACCGGGAGACCTTGACGGCGTTCCGGCTGAACAGTATAAGCACGGCATATTCGGTTTCCAGGTTAGTGCCGGATCAAAAGATGGAGACGCAGCACAACAATTATTAAAATACAACGCTTCTGAAAATGCTTCTGTGCTTGCCAGAAAGATAAACAGCATTCAAAAATATTTTGTTGAACAATCAAGATTAGGCATTCCAATCATTGCCTTTGATGAAGCTTTACACGGACTGGTAAGAGACGGCGCCACTGCATTTCCGCAAGCTATTGCACTTGCCGCTACGTTTGACACCTCGCTGATGCATGAAGTAGCCAACGCCATTGCTATTGAAACAAAATTGCGTGGTATAAGGCAGATACTTACACCGGTCGTAAACATAGCCAGTGATGTGCGGTGGGGGAGAACAGAAGAAACCTATGGTGAAGATCCTTTTTTAAGTAGTGAAATGGGTGTAGCATTTGTGAAAGCATTTGAAGAAAAAGGCATCGTCACAACACCCAAACATTTTTTAGCTAATGTTGGTGATGGTGGCAGAGACAGTTATCCTATACATTTTAATGAAAGATTGCTGGAAGAGATTTACTTGCCTCCATTCAAAGCATGTATTGAACGCGGCAGCTCCCGGTCAATAATGACAGCCTATAATTCCATTGACGGCATAGCAGCCAGTGCTAACAACTGGCTGCTGAATAAAAAACTAAAAGAGCAATGGGGTTTTAAAGGCTTCGTTATTTCTGATGCAGGTGCAACGGGAGGAACGGTGGTATTGCATAATACCGCGAAGGATTATCCTGAATCTGCGCGACAGGCAATAACCGGTGGACTAGACGTAATTTTTCAAACCGCTTACGATCATTATAAATTATTCATACCGAATTTTCTTGATGGCAGCATTGATATTAGGCGTATTGATGATGCGGTAACAAGAGTATTACACGCAAAATTTGAACTTGGATTATTTGAGCATCCCTATGTTGATGAACAGGCAGCAGCAAAGCCTTTATCAAATCATAAAGTCATTGCACGCAAAGCAGCACAGCAATCTATTGTATTATTGAAGAATGAAAGTAATATACTGCCGCTTTCTAAGAAAATTAAAACAATTGCTGTCATAGGTGAAGATGCAGTAACTGCAAGGCTTGGCGGCTATAGCGGCCCGGGTAATGGTAAAATATCAATACTTGAGGGTATTAAGAACAGGATTGGTAAAACCGCTGCTGTAGTATATAGTGAAGGTTGTACAGTGCAACCTAAAGAATGGAATATGGTAAATGCTTCTAACCTTTTTCATACTGAGAATGGAAAAAATACACCGGGTTTAAAAGGAGCGTATTTCAATAATATAAACTTTGATGGCGAGCCTGTATTTACCAGGGTTGATGAGCGTATTAGTTTCGGATGGACATTATTTACTCCCGGTGAAAAAATAAAACAACATTTTTATTCCGTGCGGTGGACGGGTAAATTAAAAGCGCCTGCAACAGGCACATATAAAATAGGGCTGGATGGTAATGATGGCTTCAGGTTATACATCAATAATAAACTTATTATTGATAATTGGATAAAGAGAACTTATAGCACCTTATTGGTTGATTATACTTTCGTAAAAGATAAGCCATATGATATACGTGTAGAATTTTTTGAAGCTGTTGGCAATGCGCATATAAACCTTATATGGGATGTGGATGTAAAGAAAGATAAAGAGCAGAAAATGCAACAGGCACTGGCAGCTATTAAGAAAGCAGACGCGGCAGTGATTGTTGCGGGTATACATGAGGGTGAGTTTCAGGACAGGGCAATGCTATCCCTGCCCGGCTACCAGGAGGAAATGATACAACGCGCCGCCGCAACCGGAAAACCTGTTGTTGTGGTACTGGTGGGCGGAAGCGCAATTACCATGAACAGCTGGTTGAGTAAAATAAAAGGCGTGATAGATGTTTGGTATCCGGGCGAAGAAGGCGGCTATGCTGTTGCGGATGTATTATTTGGCGATCATAACCCTGCAGCAAGATTACCCATTACATTTCCAATACACGAAGCGCAGCTACCATTGGTATATAATCATAAACCGACAGGGCGTGGAGATGATTATTATAATCTCAGCGGACAACCCTTATTTCCTTTCGGGTATGGATTAAGTTATACAACTTTTGAATACAGCAATCCTGAATTTGCAAAAAACGTTATCGTTGCTGATGAAACAACTACTGTAACATGTACTATAAAGAATACAGGAAAGATAGCCGGCGACGAAGTGGTACAATTGTATATTACAGATAATCTTGCATCTGTTGCAAGACCTGTTATGGAATTGAAAGGGTTTCAGCGTATATCACTACAAGCAGGTGAAAGTAAACAAATCACTTTTACTATTACTCCGGAAATGCTGAGCATGCTGAACGCTGAAATGAAAAAGGTGGTGGAACCGGGAGCATTTACGATCATGATTGGCGCATCATCGAGAGATATAAGATTGAAAGAGGTGTTGGAGGTGAAGTAGAGGTGTGAGGTATTGGGTGGATGGTATAAGGTGGAGGAGTGAGGGTTTAAGATAAAGCTATAAATATAAGTGATGTATTCCTTATACCCTCAACCTTACACCTTTTACCCTATACCTTTCACCTTATTGCGTATTGTTATTCAACACAAGTAATTGTGGAAATGAAGATATATTGACAACATTTACGAGGCTGCTCATTTCCTCTATATTGTGAAAATAGGAGCCAAGTACAATATCAATATCTCCATCGTGATCAAAAAAAGACTTCCCCAATTGATTTATGAGGAAGTCTTAATTATTTATGGATACTTGTACTATTTGTAATCGTAATTATCCCAGTACAGATTTGTATTCCTGTTTGCAGGCACCCAGAATATTTTGGATGTCATATTGTTCTCGCCAGATACTTTAGAAAGATTAGCGCCGTTAGAAAGCGTTTCATCCGAAGGATAACGTACTCTTTCAGGGAAAGGCGTAAATACAGCTCCCTGCCAGGTGAAAGGTTCCAGTTTAGGATGCCCTGTTCTTCTCAATTCTGTCCAGCATTCGTAGGGAAGCAATATATTCAGGTGAATGAATTTTTGCTGCATTAATATTTCCATCTTGTCGTCAACTGAAGCTGCATTCACAAATTTGGTTTTAATGGTATCGCCCCATTGAGCTACTATTGCCGCATCAGGCTTGGACGGATACAAAGGTGCCGCGGCTCCGTGTGCATCTGCATCATCTTTAAAGCTGCTTGCCTGATTTAATGCGTAATAAAAATCAGTAGAATGAATAACGGCATCTTTAATATGCTCTTCAGCAGATTTACCCGTATTCCCTAAATTTTTCAATGCAATCTCTGCCAGTAATAAATCCAGTTCGGCAACAGTAAACATATAAACCGGCATTTTATCGTTCCTTGTAAATGTGGCAAAATTATACATGGAATAGGCATTCTGTTCAAGACTGCTCGGTAGGTTATCTGCATAGGGATAATACCTGTCGCCTGCTGCATAACCCGGTTTATTAGCATCGGTATTATAAGAAATGCCTCTGTAATCGGCAAATTTTGTTGGCATTGCTATTACCGGTAAACGCGGATCATCCAAACCCTCATCGTAGGTTTTATCGCCATAATTCATTCTTTTCAGAATAATATTAGGAATAAAAGAAGCATACGTGTTTTCGTATAAACCTCTCATCCAAAAACCTCCGGCACTCTTCTGATCAGTATCAAACCATATCGGGAAATTGATATCTGTAGTTGGCAATTGACGTCCCAGTGTTTCCTGGATCAAAGGCTTGGCAAAAGCCTCATCAATACCTGCCAAACGTACTAATAGTTTTAATCTTGTGGCATTGGTAAACTGAACCCATTTATCAATATTACCGCCATAGGCTACATCCTGTTGAATGAATATCTGCTTGGCAGTTGAAGACATTTGGTCGAACTGAACCTGGAAAGAATCTGCCAGGTTGCCTAATTCTGTAATAACTGCTTTGTAAATTTCTTTAGGATCATCGTAAGCCGGGTACCAATATTCCGGACTGTTATTGCCCGCCTGGAAAGCGTTAAAGTAAGGAACAGAATTAAACAAATCAACCAGTTTTGCACTTTGATACCCCTTAACCATGGTTACTAATTTAAAGTACAATTCGGCATCAAGCTTTTGTTGTCCTTCTCGTTTTTCCCATTCAGTGCGCAATGTTTCCCAGCTTTTTAATCTGCGATAACTTGCTTCAAAATATCCCTGCCCGGTTATAGGATAGTCATCAAAACCATTTCCGGTTGTAAGGTCATTATATGTAGCAAACCATGCATACCTGTCGGTTACATAGCGCTGTGCTATTTGTGCATAGCCGGTTATACTTGTTCCTCCATTCATCAGGTAATACCATTCGCCATAATCCTGCACAAAAATTTTGTTTTCGCTGATGGTACGGCTGAATAACCCCGGAACAATATCGGTAATACCCTCACTTAGTTGATCAGGATTATAAAATCGATCTTCAAGATCTTTTTTACAGGAACTTAATCCCAGTGCTACAAAAGCGGTGACATATATAATTGTATGTTTCATTTCTATTTTTTTAAAGCGTTAAAAACTAACATTTATACCAAATGAAAATGTTTGCTGCCCCGGAAATACCGTATTCTCAACATAACTATCAGACCCTATGGCTCCTTCTACATCAATATTGGGTATTGATTTATAGAGGTAGAACAGGTTACGGCCGGCTACAGTAAGTGTTAGTCCCTGGAGTTTCATCATTTGGGCCACGCTGCGCGGAAGCGTATATGACAATGCTATTTCCCTGAGTTTAATATAATCGTTCTTGCGAATATTGTCAGGAGGGAAAGATGTAGACAGATCATTAATATAAGTTGTGTAATAATCAGATGCAGAAATAATAATATCATTGGTTACGTACTTATTATTGTCATCTAATTTTACACCGGGTAAAATTCTTCCGTCATGGTAAACACGTCCGTCAATTGACTCTGCGGGAGCCGCCTGATCATGCTGCCATTGAATTTTCTTATTTCCTGCACCTATATAATAGGCCATACCGCCGCTTTCTTCATCTCTGTATGCTAATGTACTTGATAACTGACCTAAACCATACATACGCTGGTTGGTGTAAGAAAATATAGTACCTCCATATTTATAATCAAGTGCTATCCGGAATGCGAAATTCTTATACCGCAGATCAGATAAAATACCACCATATAGGCGCGGAATAATATTACCTTTTGAAATCATTTTAAGCGGGTCAGTATCCAGCGAGTAAACACCATTCGCATTTACAACCCTGTTGCCATTATCATCACGCAAATAGTCATACGCTTTTATTTCCCCAACCGGTTCCCCTTTGTTGGCGCTTATATACGCAGAGCTTCCATTGATCAGGTTACCTCTGTTATAATTTGCTAAGTCCTGGTAAAGGTCAATTACTTTAGATCCTTGCCTTGCACCGTTAAGCGTTATATCCCAGCGCAAATTATTAGTAAGGACAGGAGTTCCCATAATAGAAAATTCAAAGCCATAATTTCTTGTATTTGCAGCATTGATTAACAAACCGCTTGAACTGGAAGATTGCGAAACAGGCAGGCTGATGATCTGATCATACCTGTTATTGATATAATACGAGAAGTCAAGCGTTAGCCTGTTGCCTTTAAAGAAAGCATTATTTATACCTATCTCAAATTCGCGTTTTCTTTCAGGTCTCAGATTTCCCGGCATTATTCTTCCAGGAGGAGAAACAATAACCGCTTGTGCACCTGTGCCTGAAATATACCCTAAGTCATACTGATTATTTGCAAAATAGCGGGGCGCGCCGTTACCTACATCTGCCCATGCAAACCTCACTTGGCCTCTGTTCATCCAGGGAATATTATAACGCTCTGTATAGTTCCAGGTAAGAGATGCCCCGGGATAAAAATATTTATTATTAGCAGGAGGAAGCGTAGAATTCCAATCCTGCCTTGCCTGCAGATCAAGATAAAACTCATTTTTCCATGATAAAGTTGCTGATGCAACAGCACTATATAATACATCACTGCCTCTGCCATAACTTCTCAATAAATATGCATTACCAGCATCAGGTACGCCCGCCTGGTTATTGAAAGAATACCAACCCGGGAAATTAAGACCGCCAATAGTATTGGTTCCCAAATTCTCAGTTGTTCTTAGTCTATAAATGAACCCGCCAAAACCAGTAACCCGGAAGTCGCCGCGAAAGAAATCATTATCATAGTTTAATAAGCCCTGGTAAGTTTGAATAGTGTTATTCTCTTTTCTTACACTAAAACCACCACCTTCAACAGCTGGTAAAATCCTATTCACGCTAACTTCAGAAGTGTAATCAGTATTATCATAATCCAAACCAAATTGCCCGGTAAAGAAAACATGTTTACTAAAGTTAAGCGTGGTTTTTGCCGAGGTAACCATGTGAAATTTATTATCTCGCTGCCTGTTCCTGTCTAAAGCCCATTTATAATTTGCAACAATATTAGCTGCATCTGTAACACCATATGGATCAAGAATTCTTTTATAGCCTGTTTCATCTATGAACAGGTTATTATAATAATAATCATAATCATAGTCTACTGGAAATCCCCATGCGATACTTCCACCATTACCTTCGCGCCTGTTTTGTGAGGCTATACTGTATATATTGGATATTAACTCAAAACTCGCAAAATTGGAGGCTTTGATATTTCCGTTAAAACTGAATGTATTTCTCTTTTGCCATGCATTAGGGCTTGTGATATCATTGTACTTATAATTAGTATATGATGCTCTCAGGCTTCCTTTATCACTTGTACCCGAAATAGCTACATTGGATGTATAAGAACTACCCACCCTGAACAACTCTTCGTAACTGTTGTGTGGGCTGTTTTTCACCATAGAACTATCGTAAAACATAACATCTTTGCCATCGAAAGCAGGACCAAAACTATATCGCTTATTAGCAATTTTCCTTACTCTTTGTCCATTCAATGTTACATAAGTGCTGTCGTAAATATTATCGCCCAAGCCATATTTATCCTGTAGATCAAGAAAACTCCTGGGCTTTTCAATACTATATTGAAAAGAGCCGGACATTCCAAACCCTTTTGCACCCTTTCCGCTTTTCGTAGTTATCAAAACAACGCCGTTTGCAGCATCTGTACCATATAATACGGTTGCTTTAGCGCCTTTTAATATATCTATAGATTCAATATCAAGAGAGTTAATATCATTTATGTTAGCTCCATAATCGTAACCTGCCCCTACTGATCCGCCAATTGATGTAGCCCTGTCTGAAATGATAACGCCATCAACAACAAATAAAGGTCTTGTATTTTGATCGGGGTTTAAGCTAAGCGCTCCGCGAATATTAATTTTTAAACCTCCCATTGGTCCTGCCACACCGGTATTAACACCCACACCGGCCGCTTTTCCATACAAAGCTAAAAAAGGATTCATGGTAGCACCTGCTTTGGTTATTTCTTCTGCTTTAACAGTACTTACAGCATAACCTATTGAACGCCTTTCACGTTTTACACCTAAGGCGGTCACTACCACTTCGTCAAGTTTATTATCCCCTTCTTCAAGCTCAACAGTAATATTGGTAGCATTACCTACTTTAACTTCTTTAGGTGAAAATCCCACTGAACTGAATACAAGCGTAGCATTTTCGGATACGGTAATGGAAAAAAGACCGTTTTCATCAGATACAACACCCCCGGATTTTTTCCCTTTTTCACTGATAGATACACTTGGAAGCGGTTTTCCGCTACCATCTTTTACCACCCCACTAACTGTTTTTTGATTTTGTCCAAAGGTGAAAATACTGCTCAATAGCAGCATTACCATAAGCAACAAATGATTTGTTGATCGTTTCATTGTTGTTAGTTTTGATTAATTGGTTAAAATTCTTAATGGCTATTTAACTAATCTGAGCTCATTAAATGTTAAAATAAAATAACTTTTATTAAAAAAACAAAAAGAATGTCAAATTATTTAATAAAAACTTAAATAAATATAAACATTGAAATAAAGTAAGCCTACCCTATGTTTAAAAAAGATTAAAATTTGCAATAAAGTGCTGCTTATAAACAGAAAATTATGATGAGAGGAGCTATATAGCGTTGAATGGATTCGGCTTTGCTGACAAAATAATAAAGTACCGTAATATATAACAATGCCTGCAGGCATTGTTATCGGATTTGCTGAATTACAACAATGGGTAGCACAGGAATTTGATAAAGAGGTAAAGTATAATACGATTCTTAAATACGCAGTCAGGCATTTTGGAGCTTCTGTAAAAGCAGCCCGAAAAAGCCATGTGAACAAAAATGAGTCCGCAGTTATGGCTTTTAAAAAAACTTCACGAGCAAAATAGCACAACTGGCTCTTTCAACACCACAGCAATATCAACACATTAATCTTTATTTTGAAGACGAAAGCAGGTTTGGATTACATACCAAATATGGTAGAGGGTTGGCTGCAAAAGGGGTATAACCTGTTTGTTCTTTTCAACAAGTATTTCAATATACTTATCTGTTCGGTTCCTTTTCACCTGTAACCGGAGACCGGTTTTTGTTAGAAATGCCCTGCTGCAATGCTGATATTTTTCAGCAATATCTCAATTTGTTTTCCGAATATAATAAGGATGAATACAAAATAATAGTGCTGGATAATGGTGCTTTTCATAAAGCCAAAAAACTTATCATCCCTGATAATATCGTGCTGCTTTTTCTGCCGCCTTACAGTCCAGAGCTTAATCCCGCAGAAAAAGTATGGCAACAAATTAAAAGAAAGTTTACTAATAAACATTTTGAAAGTCTGGCTCAAATAAGCAATTTCTTTACTCAAACCCTAAGGCATATTACGCCAACAAATATTATAAACACTTGTGCTTACAAATATATTTTCTCTAATTCTTTTTGGTCTATTTAATATGTCATTTTCGTATTAGTCGTAATAACTGCTACAGAACCAAGCATAGAGGATTGCAAAAACTTTCTGCGAGTAGACATGATTGTATTTTTAAACTTTTATTTCTGAACAAATTTAAAGTTAAGTATTGGGGAAGAATATTTCGGCAATACTTAACCCGGTAATCCGGAACATGAAAGATTGATTTGTGTTTTTGTTTAAATAACAAAGCTGTCATTTTTACTGACAGCTTTGTTATTTAGGGTTAAGGATCAGGGTTGTATATCAGATTTATTACTGATCATAATTATTTTTCCAACCAGATTTTGGTTGAGTATGACTCTGTACCTCCGGTTGCTGTTCTCCAGTTCTCAATATTATAATCCTGCTCAGAAGTTGGATACATGTAGCGGTGATAAATACCATATGCATTATCCCAATACGTTGTATTATCAGGATCTTTAGGTAAATTTCCACCAGTACGTCTGAATAATGTCCATATATCCCATGGCTGTCGGAAACCATCGATCCATAATTGTGCATATATCTGTGATAAGGCAGTAGCTTCATTTGCACTATAGCTAACCTTAGCAGATGCCAGCAATGTATTTATAACTCCGGCAGAAGGTAGGCCGGAAGGTTTGGCTTCAACCCACATTGGCGTGTTTATGGCAATATTTGTCCAAAAATTACAAGAAGCTTTTATCGCATCTTCATAAAATGTTTTGGCTTTAGCCGGATCCTTTGTTACACCTATACCCCTGTTATATATTTCAGCCTGGTATAATAATACCTGCGCTGCTGTTATAAATAATTCAGGAATATAATTCTGATCTTCAAAATAGAAATTTACGTTGGCATATTTGTTATTTGTGCCTTTTCCGCTCCAATTGGTTTTCCTGCTGGTATTATAAGGGTCACCGCCTTCTGAAGGTGTAGAAGATGTTGGGTTTTGCGGATAAGGAACCCATTGTCCGGCATTATTAGGCTCATAAAAGATTTTAGCTCTAGGGTCTATAATACCACTGCCATCCGTATTATCATTAATTGACATATAGTCCCACATTGTAGTTCCTAATCTTACATACTGATTGGCAGAAAAAGACCACTCATGCATAGAAAAAACTAACCCGGGTATTTTTGTAGGCCATAAACCAGGCTCTTCACCTGTTCCAATTAATGGTTTGGTTATAGCTTCTGCAATTTGCGGACCCGCAAATGCAGCATCTTTATCATACATGGTAATTGCTGCACGTAATCTTATAGAGTTAGCGAATTTAATCCACAAACTGATGTCATTCTTAAATAAAGTTTCGCTGGAGCCTATTGATGCCTGATCGGCACTGGTTGTAAAATTATTTACAGCCCATTGCAAATCGCTTATCACACTTTTATAAATGCTTTCCTGGCTGTCATACTTTGGCTTTACCGCATCGCCCAGGTATTGTCCTTTTCCTGCTTCTGTATAAGGTATATCGCCAAAATTTTCTGTCATTCTTATTGTACGATATGCTCTTATTACTTTATTCATTGCAGACACGTTTGTCCATTTGCTGGCATTTTCATCAGCAGAGATCAACGTATCAATCAATTTTGAATTAGCTAAAGAGGAGTAGTATGACTGCCACATTTCCGAAGATGCATTCTCCATTCTGTAACCGGAGTTTGCATATTGTGCTACCTGCTGGGTTATTTGATAAATAAAGGAATGGTATGTTGCCTGTTCCTGCCAACTTACCTGCAGCGAAGAAACGGTGCTGTTAAACAAATCTCCTATTGATGCGGTAGTGGGTTTGTTATACGGTTTATTCATTTCTTCAAAACCCTTTTTACAGGATGTAGCGCCTATAAGCAACACCACAAAAAAGGTAAAGAGAAATTGATTAATTCTGATTTTCATAATTAAATATTTTGATGTCTGTTTGGTTTTATTCTTAGAATTTAGCCCTAACTGTAAAGCCCAAAGATCTTGTGCCAGGGAAAGCTGCCCATTGTAACCCCTGTACGTTACCTACGCCACTTACAGATTCAGGATTTAAATTATCAGGCAATGTTCTGTAAATATAGAACAGGTCTCTTCCTACAAGAGAAAGGTTAAGCCCCTGGAAAATCCTTGTAGCTTTAACTATTCTTGGAGAAAGGTTATACGTAAGTGTAACTTCCCTGCATTTAATCCATGTATTTTCAAAAACAGCATTGCTTCTTGGCATATCAACATTTGACCATGCCGCGTATTGCCCTGCATATTTATACATGTAATGAACAACATTTGTATTCTTGCTTCCGTCTGCAAACACACCATCTAATATTACACCATGATTTGCCGTAGTGCCATCAGGATAAGTGTATGGTAAGCCGCCGCCATTTCTTTCCACCAGTGTTTCAGGCGCCTTACCTTCACCCATTGCACTTGCGTAGTCAAAAGAGTATATATCTCCGCCTAATTTAAAATCTGTCAGAATATAAAGAGAGAAATCTTTATAGCTGAAAGTATTACCTAAACCGCCGGTTAATTTTGGTGTAGCATTACCAATAATCACAGGATCAGCGGTAGTTACATATTGTGTTCCCACCACTTTACTTGGATCACTTTTATCATAGATATTACGCACTACTTTTTGCCCGTTGAGGTAGCTATAGTCAAGACCATAGATTGTACCGTACTGATCGCCTACTTTCAGGAACATAGAAGCTCCTGTACGGTCGCCGAAAACGGTACCCAGGTAAAATTTATCAACTCCCTGATCAAGTGCAATTACTTTATTGCTGTTATGCGCACCATTTAAAGATATATCCCATGAAAAATTAGCATTTCTGACAGGCGTAGCTCTTACAATAAATTCGATACCCTGGTTCTGTAACTCGCCGGTGTTGAAGGTACGTGTAGTAAATCCTGATGAAACCGCTAAAGGTGCATTCAGGATTTGATTGGTAGAATTGATTTTGTAATAAGTGAAATCGAGCGACAACCTGTTTTGAAAGAAGCTTAACTGAGTTCCTATTTCAAAATCCTGTGAACGCTGAGGACCCAGATCAGTTGGCCTTAACCTTGAATCAAGATAACGTGTTACTACACCTCCAAATGAAGAAGAGCCGTAAACGTTGGTAGTTTGATAAGGATCTGTTCCGTTAGCACTTCCTGCATACGCAAGACGTAAACGTCCCTGGTCTAACCAGTTGCTCTTCATATTGAATGCATCTGTAAACACAAAGCTCAAACTTGCAGATGGATAGAAATAAGAGTTAGCGTTCATAGGTAATGTTGAAGACCAGTCGTTTCTTCCTGTTGCTTCAAAAAATAAGTAGTTCTTATAAGCGAGGTTTAATATTCCATATGCTGAATTGATTTTACTTTCCAACAGATAGGATGTAGGCAACCAGCTCCTGTCAACAGTAGCTGTAGTATTACTTAAATAATAAAGGAAAGGATCAGCGAACGGACCATTATTGGTTGCTTTTGAGCCTGAAAATTTATTATACCATGTACTCACACCAAAGCTAACGCTTGCATTAAGATCGCCAACAATTTTATCTTTGTGCAGGGTTCCCAAAGCTTCTGCGGTCATAGTATAATCCTTATTCAGTTCATAGCTATAGCTTCCCTGGTATCCTGCCGCATCAATAGGTTTATTTTTTGTTTCAAACTCATTGGTAGCGTAGTTAACCCCGGTTCTTCCCATAAAATTTAACCATGGTGTAACATCAGCACTTAGCTTAACAGAACCAATAAGCTGATCTCTTCTTAAAGTAGTGTTGTTATTATAAATGCTCCACCACAAATTAGTATAGCTGCTGTAAGGGTAGCTGTAAGGATATTTATCATTGTTGAACAGGTTCTTTGAACCATCCGCATTTTGATAAACATACTTTTCAATTTGCGTAAAATCCGAAGGGAATCCATAAGTAAGGAATTTACCTATACTATTATTATCACCCATACTCGGAGCATTTAAACGATAGTATTTAACATATCCTGCAGAAACTTCAGCCTTAAGTTTTGACGAGATATTCAGGTTCGAACCCACATTTATAGAAGTTTGGTCAAACTTGCTGTTCGGAACGATCGCCTTATTATCAGTTTTACCAAGAGAAACGCGAAGCCCGCCAAAATCACCACCTGTTGAAAAAGCAAGATTATGATTGGTAGTATAACCTGTATTAAAGAAGGATTTATTAGCATCTAAATCCGGAGAATACGGCCTTGTTTTTCCATCCCACCATACCATATTTCTTCCGTCCATACGTGCGCCCCATGATAAACCGGCACCGGGCCAGCTAAACAGATCCCAATAATTATATCCACCCGGCAAAGGACCAAACTGTGTGAATTTGTCTTCTGTACCACTACCAGACCAGGGTGCTTCAGCCGGATACCTGTAATTGCCGTTTGCATCTTTAGGCAGCTTTAGATTATCATCAGCTGTCCATAGTCCGATAGCACCGCCATAACCATATTCGTGCTGATAATCCTGGAACAGGTATGGATTTGTCCATCTCTGGCTTAAAGTATAATCAATACCCAAACCTGTTTTTTTAGCTCCTTTTTTTGTTGTTATCAAAATAACTCCGTTTGCACCTCTTGCGCCATATAACGCTGCAGCAGCAGGTCCTTTCAACACGTTTATTTCTTCAATATCCTCATTGTTCAAAAAGTTCAGCGGAGTTCCCCAGTCGTTCATTGTACCGCCTACATCAATCGTTTTATAAGTAGCATCCTGTATGCTGTAACCACTTCCGTTACTTTGGGAAATTCCCATCTGCCCATCAGACATTTGCACTCCATCAATTACATACAACGGTTGGTTGTTGCC
Source organism: Agriterribacter sp. (assembly GCA_047601125.1). Taxonomy (GTDB): domain Bacteria; phylum Bacteroidota; class Bacteroidia; order Chitinophagales; family Chitinophagaceae; genus Agriterribacter. The sequence continues at coordinate 459,731 of JASGJY010000002.1, forward strand.
TAACAACACATTGTTACCTCTTATTTGTACTTTTTGTGAACCGCCTTCTACTCCATTAGGAACAGAAATGTTTAAGCCTGCTACTTTACCCATTAACCCCTGGGCAATGTTTGGCGGAGCTGCCTTAACAAGGTCTGTTGCACCTACCTTTTGAGTAGCATACCCCACTTTTTTAGCCTGGCGGGAAATTCCCAAAGCAGTTACTACTACTTCGTTTAGCTGATTATTACCTTGTTCCAAGGTAACATCCAGCGTTGTTGTATTAGTAACATTTAATTCTCTGGTGGCGTATCCTACTGCACTAATTACCAGTATTGCATTTCCAGGCACAGCAATGGAGAACTTACCTTGTTCATCGGTATAAGTCCCTCCGGTTTTGCTCCCTTTTGCTATAACGGATGCACCTGCGATACCCGCACCGTTTGCATCCCTTACGAATCCACTAACTGTTTTTTGATTTTGTCCAAAGCTGAGAATACTGCTCAACAGCAGTACTACCATAAGCAACAAATGATTTGTTGATCGTTTCATTGTTGTTAGTTTTGATTGATTAGGTTTTAAAATTTTACTCAAAGGCTTAGCAGTCTTTAAGATTATTTAATTGTTAAAATAAATGAACTTTTTATAAAAAAACAAAAAGATTGACAATTATTTTAAAATTAAACCAAATTAAATTAACAGTTGCACTAAAGTTCCCACGTCCTATTTTTTTAAATAGATACATTTTCTCCGAAAATTGCTGCTTTATAATGCCTGAAATATTGCTATAATGGCTCTCAATTCTGTTTCATTTGCTAATAACAGGTTTCCCTTATCGGTTACCGCCAGGTTTTGATAGGTCATCGGGTCTGGTATAATATTACGGGCGGAAGTGTGGTATTCACAGGCTCCGCTTTCTTTTATAAGCGCTTTAATATTAGTCGATCTTATCCCTGCGCCGGGCATAATACTTATTCTATTACCCGCCTGCTTTACCAGTTTTCCAAGCAATACTCCTGCATCAGGTGCAGCGCCTGCCTGTCCGGAGGTTAACACTCTTTCGCAACCTGCCTGTATAACATCTTCTAACGCCTTAAAAGGATCAGGCGTGGCATCAAATGCGCGATTACAGGTTACTCCCATAGGATAAGCCCATGCAGTAATTTGCTTAAGCCGTTCTATATCAATATTTCCGTCTATGGTTTGCACTCCAACAGAAATACCATCACAACCCAACTCCCTGCAAATCTGTATGTCGCTTTTAAGGATACTGAAGTCTTCATTATCATAAAAATAATTTCCGGACCTGGGCCTGATGATAGGATATAATTTTATAGCAATACTTTCCCTTACTTTTTTAATGGTACCATAGCTTGGTGTGGTACCGCCTTCTACCGGGTTATCACAAAGCTCTACCCTGGCAGCACCCGCCTTTTCGGCTATAACAGAAGATTGTATATTAAAAGCGCAAACTTCAAGCGTAAACGATGTTGACATAAATTCAGTACAGGTTTCAGGTTGGTTAACTGATGTTATTTTCAGCAACAGGCTTTAGCTAAAAGTGTTATATGGGTCTGTTTTACCTATATCCTGCACTTTACGCCTTCCACCTTTTAATATATGCTTTTTGATGCAAATACTTTATCTGTTGTATTGTTTCGCACGGAAATAGAAAATCCTTTTTGCAATGCATAGGCGCCGTACTGACCTTTTTTATTGATGGCTACAAAACCAACCTGTATCTTCTTTGCTTTTTCGGGGTTACGCTTAATAATACGTTGCACTGCTTCCCTGCAGGCATTTTCAGGAGAGTAACCCTGGCGCATCAGCTCCACTACAAGGTGCGATCCGACAATGCGGATCACTTCTTCTCCCACTCCTGAAGAAGTGGCGGCTCCTACTTCATTATCAACATACAAGCCCGCGCCTATAATGGGCGAATCGCCTACACGCCCGTGCATTTTAAACGCCATGCCGCTTGTTGTGCATGCGCCTCCCAGGTTTCCCTTTGCATCCATCGCCAGCATACCTATTGTATCATGATTATCCGGCCCGCCCGGCATAGGGTCTTTATCTTTACCGTAAAGCTTATTTTCAATATTCATCACCGGCTCATATTTTGCCTCTTTCAACCATTCCTTCCATGCTTTTTCACTTTCAGGGGTTAAAAGATTTTCTTTTTTAAAGCCATTCGCTAATGCAAACTCCAATGCCCCATCGCCTGCTAAAACAATATGAGGTGTTTTTTCCATCACCAGCCTTGCTACCGAAATGGGATGAACTATATGTTGTAAAGCCATTACTGAGCCGCAATTGTAAAACTCATCCATTATGCAGGCGTCCAGCGTAACATACCCGTCGCGGTCGGGCAAGCCACCATAACCGATAGTCTGATTTTTAGGATCGGCTTCAGGCACACGCACGCCTGCTTCAACAGCATCAACAGCCCTGCCCTTTTTTGCCAGCACATCCCAGGCTGCAACATTGGCTGTTTTGCCAAAATCCCAGGTAGATACTACCAATGGCCGATCCGTAATATTATTCGTATCATTTGTTTTTGCTAATGCTGTTTTTTCAGCTAAAACAGCCGCCGAGCCTAATATGGAGTGCTGTAAAAATTTTCTTCGGGTTGACATGTTATTTCTATAAGATTATGAATGATAAGAATGGCAATGTACCATGCTTTTTTAATTTTACAAACTAAGATGTTGTTATTGCAAAGCATGTTTTGCTTTGTCTAAAAGATTTATTCTTTATAAAAATAAAAGTGACCAGCTTAAACATTTATCCGGGATAATGAAAGCGTTAAGATTGAGTTTTGTTATTGCATTTTAATTTAAGAGTTTAAAATAATAACCAGCCACATAAATGCAACTGGTTATCAGTTATGGATCAGGAATATATCATTATTGCCCTCCTCCAAAATCCGGAGCAGTTTTATCGTACCAGATTCTTTGTGAGCTAAGCGTTGGTAAATCTCTCTGGTTAGGCGTAAAGCCTTGATCAGATAAAGCCGCATTCCAGTTTGTTCTGTTCACTTCACCCGGATCATTTGTCCACCAGCGCCTTGCTATCTGTTCATTAAATACTTCCCTTGCATAATAAGCAGAAGTTTTTTTAGGATAACCTGTCCGTCGGGTGAATACGAAGGCTTCGTTTGGATTACGGAATAAATTCAGGTATTGCTGCACATAAATACGTTCCAGATCATTTACTCCATTAAATTTTACATCATTTCCTGACAGGTAAGTATTTATAACAGCGGTACCATCATCTGTAAACACTGTTCCCGATTGTGCAACAGCAGAAACATTGTTCATTGTACGTATGGAAGAAGCCACCCCTTTTTTATACCAGTCTTCCGCCGTACCCTTTGTATCTGCGGAACCGGCATATCCTTTTTCAATGAACTCAGCAATCAGCAGGCAGGTTTCAGCATGGCTCACAATTACTTCGGTGTATCTGCCATTGCCAGCCTGACCTGTTTTCGGATCAGTATATCTCGGGTAAAAAAACCTTCTGTTTATTGGGGATATTAAAAAATACCTTGTAATAGTATTTCCGGTGTTTGTATTGCCAACAGCAAAAGGATTTTTCACGAACCCTGCCACAGTTCCGTTCGTTGTCCAGTCTGCCGGAGCTCCCTGGTACCTGATTAAAGGATCTGCCGGGCTAATGAAAGCGGGCAATGAAACCCCGTATTTAGTAAGTGTATCATTATATGAACCAGACAGGTCGTTGGCCTGAAAATAAATACTCAGCCGGGGATCGTTTGATTTTTTCAGAAAATTAATAATAGATGTCGTTCCATAACGTGCACTTCTATAATCAACGCCACCGCCTATACCGTTATAATCTATGCTGCTGTATTGCAACTGCCCATCAACTGCATCAATAGGTCCAACCGCGTCCTGCAGCACCTGCTGGAATATCTGCTTTGTTTTATCAACATTCTGGTTTTCCAATCGTGCTGCAATTCTTAATTTGAGTGAATTGGCCAGTTTGATCCATTTTGTAAAATCCCCTTTATAATAAATATCAGCATTCCCATACGTCTGCTGATCTGAAGAGCTACCTGACAAAACAGTAATTGCCTGATCTAACTGGGACAGGAAATTATTCAATAATACTTCCTGGTTATCGTATACCGGATTGTATTTATTATCAGAGCGTGCCATATTCGCCTCGCTATACGGAATAGAGCCGTTCATATCTGTTACCTTCAAACCTTCGCACACCTGGAGAATGTAAGGCACCACTGCCATCTTCTGATATACTTCTTTATCCGCCTTCAGATCAATTTGCTTCCTTATCTCCACCAGGTTTGGTAATACCCTTTGGTAATAGTTCGTATACCTTGAATTAACGTTTGTAGTTATTTCGTAAGGATCAGTTGTTATATGCTGTGTATAACGTAACAACTGTTCCATATTTTCCCAAACCCATTCGCCTTCTCCATAGCCTGTTACCATTTTATCCTCAGCATAGCTGAGCAAAAATCTTATATCCGGATTTTGTACGATGCTGGGATCGGTATTTACTTCCTTGAAATCTTTTGTACAGGATGATACTGTCATACAGAATAATCCTGCAAAAGTTATATTTCTGAATATTTTTATCATGACTTCAATAATTATGTATTGATAGATATAGTTAGAAGGATGCTCTTAAAGTAAAAACAATAGAACGCATTTTAGGTAAAAACCCATCCTCGCCGGAAAAAGCCGTATTGTTTGAATTATTAGATGCAGGATTGAAATTATAAGGCAGCGACTGATATACATATAACAGATCGCGTCCTACTGCAGATAAAGACAATCCATTCAATTTCAATTTAGCATACCACTTTGAAGGAAAGGCATAGCTAAGTGCCACCTGCCTCAATGAGATCCATGAATTTTCCAGTACCCAAAAGTCTGATACCCCGGTTGAAGAAGAACCATAACGGTAAAAGAATTGCGGTGTATGCGTAGGCTCAACATATCCTTTATCGTAGGCTTCCTTAAATGTCATGCCGCTTACGTCAACCTGAGATCCATCCGGCTGCTCGATCTTAATACCCTGGCCAAATACACCTTCAACTATTCTTCCATCATCATATGTACCCAGGTCATTAGCATATTTACTGGTCCAGCTAATACCACCGGATTGAGCATCTCTGCCAAAAATAGAATTTGGGAAAACGCCTGAATGTGTTCCCCACCTGTAACTTGCCGCCACATAATCACCGCCTATTTTTGCATCAAACAGTATATTCAAACTGAAGTTCTTGTAATTAAATGTATTATCCCAGCCTGCCCTGAATTTGGCATTAATATCTCCAACATCCTGCCATACCCCGCTCCGTGCAGGAAAAGCAGCCCTGGCATCAGAACGCCATGTTAGTACAGGTAATCCGTTGCGCGGATCATCAACAGGTTTACCATTTGCATCAGTTGCCTGAAAGGCTGTTGAGTGTATTGTTGTTCTTAATATACCATATGATTTTCCTACTACCGCCCAGGTGCTTACCTCTGCAATATTAGCACCAAGATCAAGCTCTGTTCTGCCAGGATACAATTCAACAATCTTGTTCCTGTTTACTGAATAATTCAGTGCAGTATTCCAAGAAAAATTATTTGTTCTGACAGGTGTGGCATCCAGGGATATTTCAATGCCACGGTTTTGAATATTGCCCGCATTGATCAGCATGCTTGTAATTCCTGTTTCCTGCGGCGCATTTATCGAAAGAATCTGGTTTTTTGTATTATCCTGATAAACAGTAACGTCAAAACCTACACGATTCTGGAGAAACCTCATTTCTAATCCAAGTTCTTTGGACGTTTTGCGTTGAGGCTTAAGATTAGGCTGAATTAATTCAGAAGAGCTGAAGGTTGATTGGGAAACTGTTTGCCCGTTCGCATTACTGTATCCATTGAATGAAAAGCCCGGATTGATTCTGAAAGGATCAGTATCTCCCCCTAATACTGCCAGGTTGCCTCTTAACTTACCATAGCTGATCCATTCAGGCAGGTTTTGCCTGAATGTTTCTGTAAATATCCAGGATAAGCTCACTGCAGGATAATAATAAAACATATCTCCTGCCCCGTCAAACTTTGCAAGAGCAGATGACCAGTCACCTCTCCATGTACCCTGTAAGAATAACATATTCTTATAGCCAAGATCAACACTTGCATACAGGGAATTGTAATTTTTACGGCTGCGGATCCCGCCTTTTGTATAGGGCTGGTTAATAGAGTTTGCAATAAAATAGTTACCCGGATAGTTCAACCCTCCGTTTGTATAACTTGAATCAAACGTTGTTACATACCGCTGCGCTTCCCCGCCTATATAACCGCTGAGCGTTAGATCCGGGGTAATATCTTTATTCATCATCAGCATCCACTTCAGCATATGACTTTCTTTTGTATTAAAGCCTAATGCATAAGAGCCTGTGGGGCCAGTGAAGTTTACAGACTGACCCAGTTCTTTACTCTCTGCCTTTGAATAAATATTGTTTATATTTCCTTCTACAATAAGTTTTGCCCAGTTAGTTAATTTAAGTGTAAGGGCAATCCTGCTTCTTAATAATTGTTCTGATTGCGTATAGTTGTTTTCATAAAGTGAAAACCAGAATCTTGACTCAGGGGCAAAATTGGTTTCATCAGGATTATTAAGATCAGGAGCCCCGCCTAATTTACTTACATAGTTTGCACGCTGCATCCAGTATTTGGTGTCATAATTACGAGGCAGCATCCAGGTAAATAATTTACCAAAATTGTAAGAGGCAAAAGCATCCAAACCACCTAACCGCGGAGGGTTCTGCCCGTAGAAATTTGTATATGCCGCGCTTACATCAATATCGAGAAAATCTGTGAACTTGTGTGTTACACGCAGGTCAAATGCATTTTTGGTAAATTTATTGTTCATCACAATGCCTTCCGCCTGGTTTCTGTTGTAAGATAAACGGAAGGTTGTTTTTTCAGAACCTCCGTCTAACGCTATATTGGTATTATATCCTATACCATTTTGAAATGCATCTAAAAAATTATTTGGCTGAGGTAAATACTTTGTCATTGTGCCGTCATAATTTCTTACCTCCTGCCCCAGCATACGTGGTCCCCAGTTTTCCAGCTCACGATATATCTGTCTGTCTATATATTGCTCTCCTGTAACGGGGTCAACAGGAAATACTTTGGTTGTCCATCTTTCATTAGCTTTATAGTTAGGCTCTCTTCTGTCTGTAAAAAAATCCCCTACAGTACCGCCGCCAAATTCATTCTGAAAATCCGGACCTGCATAGGGTTGTGTAATATTTACTGCCTGGTTTACACTTACTCCTATGCCTTTACGTGCTTTTCCTTTTTTGGTAGTAATCAATATAACGCCGTTTACCGCACGTGTTCCATATAATGCGGCTGCAGCAGATCCTTTTAATACAGATACGCTTTCAAAATCTTCCATGTTCAGGTTCTTCAGGTCATTTCCAAAATCCCTGCCTGTGCCACCAAACACATCATTATCCATAATTACCCCATCAATAACAAATATGGGCTGATTATTATTTCCTAATGTGGAGTTACCGCGGATAACAATTTTTGAATTAGCCATTAAGCCTCCGGCTCCGCCCATATCAATTTGTACACCAGCTACTTTACCCTGCAGCGCATTAATGGGGTTTACCTCATTGGTTTTTGCAAGATCCCCTCCCTTTACTTCGGTTACTGCAAAACCCAGCGAACGCTTTTGCTTTGACACACCCAATGCTGTAACAACAACAGCTTCGTTTTCTTTAATACTGGATTTCAGGGTAACAGATATGCTTGATTGTGATGCTACATTCACTTCAAGCGTTTCATAACCTACGTAGCTAAATACAAGTACCTGTTGTGTTGAAGAAAGAGAGACACTGAACCGTCCTTCAGCATCGGTTGCGGTAAGTGTGCTGCCGCCTTTAATGGCTATGCTTACACCCGTAAGGACTGCTCCCGCTTCATCAAGCACCGTGCCTGTTACGGTTCGTTTTTGCTGCGCTACCGCAGCGTTGTTGAGTAATACTGCTAAACACAGCAGCAGCATACCAGCGCATAATTGCTTCATTTGAGTTAGTTTAGATAATAAAAAAAGGATTTTTTCATCAGGTAGTTTCCAGAATTTTCCTTTTCGCGGGTACGGCTTTTTCATATTTTTCCATTACCAATGCCGAGCTTCCAATCAATTGGGCATTATAACCAATGGTTGAAATAACTATTTCTGTATTTGCAGCAAGGCTAGGAATGCAATGTTCATTTAAAGCCTGCTGTATAGGCGCCTGTAATATTTTGCCAACTACAGAGCCCCTTCCGCTCAATACTACCAGCCCGGGATTTAAAAGATGAATAAGAATAGCGATGCCGCGACCTATATTATAACCGGCTTCAGATAGCAATTCTACCGCGAAACGGTCACCACGGGCTGCGGCTTCAAAAATGGCATTCCCGCTTTTTTCAGGTGTTTCACTATGAAAGTGTTCCGCCTTTAATACAGATGTTCTGCCGGCAGACAGTCCTGCTATTGCTTTTTCTATCACAGCAGTCAATGATGCTTCTGTTTCCAGACAACCGCTCTTACCGCAACTGCATAATTTGCCATTCTGAAAAAGAGGTATATGGCTAAACTCTCCGGCAAAACCATCATCGCCCCTGAACAATGCTTTTCCCATAATCAGCCCTAACCCAACACCCCAGCCTATATTTATTACCATCACATTTGCATATTTACGGGCTACGCCAAATTTTTGCTCCGCAAGGGCTATAATGCTTGAATCGTTATCCAGGTAAGCCGGAAGACCGGTTTGGGTTGTTATATATGTAGTAATGCCTCCTTTATATGCTTCCAGAAAAGAATAATTAACCCCGTCATGTGAGTTAATAAAGCCAGGCATGCTTATGCCGATGCCAACAATTTTACTTTTACTTACGCCGGATTTTTCAATTGTTTGTTCAATTTTCTTTACCAGTTTGGCTAAAGAATCGGTATCTTTTGCAAGATTGAGTTCAAGCGTCTCAACCTCCCCAACGTATTCATTATGCATATTAATTACTGCCAGTTTGGTAACAAACTGATCCATGGCTACCGCCACAGTATACATTATGTCGGGTTTAAGTGAGTATGTTTGCGGACGCCTGCCTCCGCTCGATGGCGCATATCCCGTTTCAACTACATGCCCTTCAGCAATTAATTCATTCAATATTTTGGTAGTAAGAGACAGGCTTTTACCAATTCTTTCGCTTATTTCCGCGCAGGAAAGCATCTTTGAGAAGTAAAGATTATTGAGGATCTTTTTTCGGTATACCGAATTTTTGGCAGCCATTTTGGTTTGGGAGATTAACTTCTGTTTAATTTTGTGTTAAAATAACAACACTTAATTTAAAAAAACAAAAAGTTCTAAATAAAAATTTAAACTTAAGTTTGATTTGTCATTTTTTATTGAAGCACTGTTTCCTTTTACATGATTAAGTTCAACACATGAAAAAACTATTATTTATTTTAAGCCTGGTTTTTCAATATTTGTCTGTAAGTGCTCAAGCAACCGACGCAAACAAAATGCAGTGGTTTAAAGAAGCCAAACTCGGCATTTTTATTCATTGGGGTATTTATTCCGTTAATGGTGTGGATGAAAGCTGGGCATTTTATAACAAAAAAATGCCTTATAAAGATTATATGAAGCAGCTGAACGGCTTTACTGCTAAAAATTATGATCCTGAAGCATGGGCTCAACTTATAAAAGAAACCGGCGCGAGGTATGCGATTATTACTACCAAACACCATGATGGTATTGCTTTATGGGATACCAAGGCCAATAATATGAGCACAGCAAAACTCACTCCCGCAAGAAGAGACGTGCTTACGCCTTTCTTTACAGCCGCTCGCAAAGCAGGACTTAAAGCCGGCGCTTATTTTTCCATATTAGACTGGAGCCACCAGGATTATACAGGTTTCACTAAAGACAGCAGCAGGTACCAGATAAAAAATGATACTATGCGCTGGAACCGTTACCTGTCTTTCTACCAAAAACAAATAAAAGAACTAAGCGATAATTATAATCCTGATCTTTTTTGGTTTGACGGCGATTGGGAACATAGCGCGGAAGAGTGGCAGGCAGACAAAGTACGATCAATGATTCTGCAGCACAATCCTAACGCAATTATTAATGCAAGGCTTACCGGCCGCGGTGATTACGATACGCCTGAACAGAATTTTCCCGTAACCCGGCCATCGAGAGTGTGGGAATTATGCATGACTTCCAATAATAACTGGGGCTATCACCCTGACGACAGCGCCTATAAAACACCATATGAGCTTATTACCATTTTTGCCGACGTAATCGGCAATGGTGGCAACCTGTTATTTGATATCGGCCCCCGTGAAGATGGTTGGATACCTACTGAACAGGTACAGCTTTTAAAAGAGCTGGGCAAGTGGACAAATAAACATTCCGTTGCTGTTTTCAATACCGTTGCGGGCTTACCATCCGGTCATTTTTACGGAGCAAGCACTTTGTCTGAAGATTCATCTGTACTATACTTATTTGTGCCTGCTAAAAATGCGGGTAAACTTGTAATAAAAGGATTAAACAATAAAATCAACAGCATAAAAATATTAGGCAGTGATCAGCAACTGAATCATAAAATTGTTGGTAAAATTTCATGGAGCCCTGTGCCGGGTTTGGTATATATAGATAATATTCCTGAAGCTGCTATGGACGAGTATATGACAGTGCTTGAACTAAAGCTCGATGGCCCGTTAAAACTATACAGGGGAAAAGGGGGGCTTGCAGAATAAAACAATAAAGGCAAGCAAAAAGGTGTAAGGTTTAGGGCCTAGTACCATACATATTTTACCCTATATTTTCCTTTAATTCAATGCACTCGTTTCTTTTACGATCTTTATTCCCTTTGCATGTTTTATAAATTCCCAGCCGCCAAGCACATTGCGCAGGTTGTCATAGCCCTGTTGCTTTAATAATGAAGCGGCAATTACACTCCTGTAGCCTCTTGCACAATGCACATATAAATTATCACGCTCCTCAAGTTTAATAAAATTTGCGGGATCCGTCATATCAGAGAGCGGGAGGTTGAAAGCATTTTCAATATGTCCGTCTGCAAATTCAACGGGCTTGCGCACATCCACAATCACCAGGTTTTCATCAAAAGGAATATCCATCGCCATTTCAGCCGCATCAACATTAATGATCATATCAATTTTTTCGCCTGCTTTTTTCCAGGCGCCAAAGCCTCCGTCAAGATATCCATGTATGTTTCTGAAACCCGCATTGGTTAATTTATCTGTGCATTCTTTTTCATGCCCCTCTGCAATAATTAATGCTATCGGAGCATCTGTAGAAAACAGGCTTAGCATCCACTCCGTAAAATTTCCTTCCATACCCACAAACACAGAACCCGGAATAAAACCATCTGTAAATTCAGCCGCACTGCGGGTATCAATTACCGTTATGTTTTCTGTGTTTATTTTCTCCTTTAATTGCGCTACAGTCAGCGCTTGTATATTGGTCATATTGTTAGTTTAATACAAAAATAAAAGCGGTTGATATTTACCAACCGCTTTTATTAATAACGATTGTAATATCAACCTAAAAGTTGCTCTACAAAATTGTAAATCTCGGCAAGGCGTTTATGATTTACTGAATAATAAATAAATTTTCCTTCCCTTGTTGTAATTACCATTCCGGCTCTTCTTAAGATAGCAAGATGCTGAGACGCTACAGACTGCTCAAGCCTTAGTTGAACATACAATTCTGTAACTGTCATTTTCTGCTTTTCATCCAGCAATTGAAGCATTTGCTGGCGTAATTTGTGGTTTAGCGCTCTTAAAATAAGCGCACCTTTCTTTACGTTCAGGAAATCAATCTTTACTTCAGATCCATTTTCCTGTCCCGTACCTTTTAATACCATTGTGTAAGGACTTGCAAGGCCTGTCATAGGAGTAATAACTTTAAAAAATTAATCATTAGATATCAATAGCAAAGATATGCATCAAAACACAAATAACCTTTGCATAAGTATGTTAATGAACATAAAAATATATGAATGGTTTTTGCGATTTATACTTATTTGCCCAGGTAAAAATCTTTCACATAAAACGGTTCAGCATAGGCAAGGTCTTGAAAGCCATTGTGTTTAAAGCTTTTAAGTAAGCATTTTGCAAGATGAGCGCCGCTATAATTAATTTCTTCAAAAAAAGCATTCTCATGATGCCCGATAGTATTTTTAAATTTTATTGAGCCATTACCAAAATAAAGCACAGTAGCTTTTGATAATGCTTCCTCAAAAGATGTTTTTTCCAGAATAAGCGCCGTAACCGGCATTGCAGCATCTAATAAACTGGTATATAGTGAGGTATATACTTCGTTTCTGCGTGCATCTATCATTGGACAATAAAAATCAAAGCCCGGGAATTTTTCAATAGCGGCAGTTGCCATTACTTCAAGCGTATTAACTGCAAGCAGCGGTTTATTCAATGCATAACAAAGTCCTTTTGCACTTGCCATTGCAACACGCAGCCCTGTATATGAACCCGGTCCCGCTGTTACACCTACTGCATCAATACTATCTATACTTACATCAGATTGCCGGAGCGCTTTTTGGATAGCCGGCTGCACAAAAGAAGCATGACTATACTGGTCTTCATTCTGTATGTTCACTAAAAGCGTTCCATGGTCAGCCAGGCCAATATTAGCTTGCTTTAATGCAGTATCAATATGAAGTATTAATGCCATCTTTAATTATTTCCGGTAAATTTTACAAAAATAGGTTGGAAGACTGAGTAAGGAATAGCAATTTTGCTGCTTAATTATCCCGCATGAACAAAATCATCATTAATACCTCAAACGCGCCTGCCCCGATAGGTCCATACAGCCAGGCAATACAAATCGGAGATTTACTTTTTGTTTCTGGTCAAATAGCCATAAACCCGGCAACCGGCAATGTGGAAAACGTGAATATTACTGAAGAAACCGAACTGGTGATGAAAAATATAGGCGCGATATTAACGGCTGCGCAAATGGACTATCATAACATTATTAAAACCACCATCTTCCTTAGCGACATGAGTTTGTTCAATACGGTTAATGAAGTATATGGTAGATATTTTAAAAGCGCTTTCCCGGCACGTGAAACCGTTGCGGTAAAAACGCTGCCTAAAAACGTAAATGTAGAAATAAGCATAACAGCCGCCCGGTAAGGATTACCGGGGTTTGTACCAAAACAAATTTTAGTGTTTTTACTAAAAAATAGCTAACATTGTCTTGTTATTAAATGTATTGCCCTGCGACAATTAACTGCTATATCGTTTTTATGTGTAATGATTTTTAACCTTATAGGTTATCAATTATTATTGCAATGCCGGAGCGCTCAAAAACAACGTGAATTGGAAATGCTGTCAATTACCCGGAATGCTGAGCAAAGAGACCAGGCAATTTCTGCAAGAGACGAATTTTCGAGACTGGTTAATGAATTACAGAAAAACGCCACCAAAAAAACTTCTGAACAAAATAACCCGTTAACAATAAAATTTTCTTCCGGCGATTATACTACTGTTCAGCAAGCTACAGCATACAGCGCTGTTGTTGAAACGCTTTCTGTAAAGTTTTACTCTTCTTCTGTAAATCTTTTATTATCCCCGGCAGCGGCTTCTCCCGGTCAACCACCGGATATTAACAGCTGATTATCTTTTCTTAGTTACGAAGTATGATGCTGCCAGGCATTGAGGTACAATATATTTATTAATGTTTTGTGCAGCAATTAATGTAACGGGTTTATAAAACCAGTTACCTGTAAGTATTCTTTACAATTGTAATTTAACGGCTATACTATCATAATCAATCTTAAAAAAATTTCATGCACAGGATTGCAGGTTTCATAGCTATCGGGTTAGTTGGTTTTATATTAGTATGTAATTTTTCAAAAAAGGATTTCAGGCCAGTATTTAATAACTCTAAATTATACAATGAGGTAACTGATAAACTTACTAAAGTAAATACATACAATATATTCATGCCGCCTGTGACCAGCCGTATTTATGCATATAGTCATCTTGCCGCATATGAGGTAATAGTGCATACGGCCAGCAGTGTTTATAATTCTTTAGGAGGGCAAGTAAAAGATTTAGAAAAAGTATCAATGCCTCCGCAGGGCAAACAAGCCGCGCAGGAAGCCGGCATAAGCCGCTACCACGAAGGCTTACACTACATAAAGGCCATTGAAGTACCCGCAGACCCGGGAGAGAAAATGGGGAACCTTGTATCAACAAAACTAAAAATGAAAAAATCAGATTGCTTATGACAAAATATTTTTTCAGGGTTATAATAACCATTACGATCATCATTCCCTGCAAAAAAAGCAAAGCGCAAACCGATGCAGATGCTATTATGACAAATAAAAATCAGCTATGTAATGGTTTTCTGTACAACTATTCATCATGGGATAATTATTGGGAAGGTAAATTAAAAAGAACCAATCTTAACCTTGGTACCATTTCCACCCAGTCAGTAATGTACATGGCAAACTATGGCATTAGTAACAATCTAAATTTAATAGTTGGTACTCCCTATGTATGGACAAAAGCAAGCGCCGGCACATTAGCCGGAATGAAAGGGTTCCAGGACATTTCCGCCTTTCTAAAGTGGCGCTTCTTTAATCAAAAAAAGGGAAACAGCAGCGTAGCCCTTTATACCGTAGGAGGCTTTTCTACACCGCTAAGCAACTACACTCCCGATTTTCAACCATTATCAATCGGGTTGGGCTCAACAAACCTTACAGCAAAAGGAATGGTTGATTACCGCTTTAAAAATTTTACGGTAACAGGTTCTGCAGCCTATATATGGCGCAGCAATTTAACTATTGACCGTGACGCCTATTACGAAGGCAATCAAATGCATTTTACCAATAAAGTGGAAATGCCGGATGTTACCAACCTTCAGTTAAGAATAGGATACAGGAGCAGATATTTTATAGCGGAAGGAATACTCAACCAAATGACAACGCATGGAGGTGGTGATATAACAAGAAATAATATGCCCTTCCCATCTAACAGGATGAATGCAACCAGCGCCGGTGCGTTTGTAAAGTATACTATTCCTGCTTTCACACATATTGAACTGGTGGGCATGGCAAATTATACGCTGAATGGAAGAAATGTAGGCCAGAGCACTTCGTATGGAGGAGGTGTCTTTTACATATTCTACCTTAATAAAAAATCTAACCCGGCTTATAAATAATTGAAACGCATTGTTATGAAAAAAATATTCTGGCTTTTTTGCAGTATTACAACAATGAGTTTACTGCTTTCCTGCTCTAAAACCGTTAAAGACAGAACGGCTGATGCAGTACCACTGTTGCCCGCCGATGTTGATGCCGATGCAGGCACCTGGAAACCCATATTATTAAATGCCCCGGATGAAATTGCATTAAATGCGCCTGCACCTAATACCACACCAGATTATCGTGCAGAGATAAACGAGATAAAAAGCTGGCAGGCTAATTTAAGTGCTGCAGATAAAAAAATTGTTGAATACTGGAACGCAGGCGCTGTACTGCGCTGGAATGAAATTATGCGTGCACTTGTAGCCAAACACAACCTGCCGCCATATCAAAACGAAGATGGAACTTATCCTTTTCCAAATGCGGTTAACCCATTAGCATACCCGCAATTTCCTTTTGCAAACCCTCCGTATGCGGCACGTGCTTATGCATACATCAGCGGTGCGCAATACGATGCATTGATTGCGGCATGGCATTACAAACAATTATACGGGCGTAAAGCACCCTACACGTTAGATTCTTCATTACAGGTATTTGGCGCAAAAAATTTGTTACCGTCATATCCTTCTGCCGAAGGAGTAATAATAGGAACTGCTGTGGAACTGTTTAAACTGATGTTTCCTGCAGACCAGGATTATATACAGCAAAAAGCAGAAGAACACAAACGCGCGGCTATTATTTCAGGCGCTAATGTACGCAGTGATGTAGATGCGGGCATTGCATTGGGAAAAGCCGTGGCCCAGAAATTTATCAGCCGTGCGCGGGTTGACGGAACAGGCGCTGCTGCTGGCAACCAGGCTCAATGGACTGCATTGGAAACCACAACAGTAGATAAAGGAGAATTACCCTGGTATAGCCTTGAATTACCAAAGCGCCCCCCTATGTTGCCTTTATTCGGGAAAGTAAAACCCTTTCTGTTTGACTCAGCTACAGTGGTAGCATTACGCCCGGGCCCTCCCCCTTCTGCATATAGCGATGTGATGAAAAAAGACGCCGAGGAGGTATTAAGCATAGTTAAAAATGCCAGCAGGGAACAATTAGCTATTGTACATTTTTGGGCAGACGGTGTAGGAACAGTTACACCCCCCGGCCATTGGAATACTATAGCTGCGGAAGATTTTATAAAAAAGAATTATAGTGAAGTACGCTGGGCAAGGAATATGGCTTTGCTGAACATGACAATGATGGACGCAGCGATTGTTTGCTGGGAAACAAAGTATTATTATTTCAATCCACGCCCTACGCAGGTAAATCCTAAAATCAAAACCCTGACCGGCATTCCAAACTTTCCCTCTTATATATCCGGGCACGCTACTTTCAGTGGTTCAGCAGCAACTATTTTAGGTCATATTATTCCGGAGAATACAAAAAAATATGATGATATGGCTCACGAAGCCAGCTTATCCAGGCTTTACGGAGGTATACACTATCGCACCGATTGTGATGCCGGTATGGAAACGGGAATTAAAATAGGGATGAAAGCTATAGAAAGAGCAGTAACAGATGGCGCAGAATAATTCAACCAAGAAAAAACAAAATGAAAAAGATTGGTTTATGTATTGCATTTGTAACAGCTTATCTGTTTACAATTGCGCAGGAAGCAGAAACAGAATCTATTGAATCAAAGTCGCTGGATAGTATTCTTATAATGGGCTATTTAAGGCAATCGACTATTTTACGGTTACCAAAAACACAAGGCACTTATTTGTACTCAGGTAAAAAAACCGAAGTATTAAACCTTTTACAAACAGATGCAAATTTTGCCGACAAAACGGGCAGGCAGGTTTTTGCAAAAGTTCCCGGTGTTTTTGTGTATGATATGGATGGCGCAGGTAATCAAATCAATATAGCTACAAGAGGATTAGACCCGCACAGGGGCTGGGAATTTAATATCAGGAAAGATGGCATTATTACTAACTCCGATATGTATGGCTACCCTGCCAGCCACTATAGCATGCCGCTTGAAAGTATTGACCATATAGAACTTGTTCGCGGAACAGGCGCATTACAATATGGTGCACAGTTTGGAGGTATGCTTAATTATATCAGTAAAAAAGGAGATTCTACAAAGAAGTTCAGTTTTGAAAGCATTAACACCGCAGGTTCTTATAATTTGCTCAGTACCTATAATGCTGTTGGAGGTAAAACAGGTAAATTCAGGTACTATGCCTATTTCTATAAAAAATCAAGAGACGGATACAGGGATGTAGAACACACCAGCTCAGAAGCTGAAAATATTGCAATAACGTATGAGCCTTCAAAAGATTTTTCGCTGAAGGTAGAATGGGCAAGATCAACATACACATACCGCATTCCCGGCCAGTTGAACGATAGTATGTTTAATGCAGATCCCAAACAGGCAACGCGTACACGCAATTATTTCAATCCCGATATTCACATCCCGTCTGTTGTGCTTAACTGGAGCATTACGGCAACAACTAAACTTCAGTTTACCAGTTCAGCAGTGCTGGGAAAAAGGAATAGTGTAATGTTTGACAAAGCAACCAATATCCGCGATACCATTGTTACTGCCACCATGCAATACAATAACCGCCAGGTTGATATTGACAGGTTCAACAGCTATACAAATGAGATTCGGATATTGCAAAATTATTTTACAGGCAGAAATATGCATACGCTTACAGCAGGTGTACAATATATGCACAACAACCTGCACCGTACACAATTAGGCAAGGGCACAACAGGCAGCGATTTTGATCTTACACTTGCGGAACCTGGCTGGGGGCGCGATATGCATTTCAAAACAAAAAACATAGCGGTATTTGCAGAAAATAATTTCCAGCTATTAAGGAATTTATCAATCAACGCAGGCGCAAGAGTTGAAATGGGAAAAACAGATATGACAGGAAAGGTGGTTTACTACCCTGATGAAGATTTTCCCGTTAGTATAAAACATCAATACCCTTTGTTTGGTGCAGGATTTACGTATAATATAACCGGCAATATGGATGTATATGGCGGCTTTTCCCAGGCGTACCGCTCAATGGCGTTTAAAGATTTGATACCGTCATCAGTATATGAAAAAGTCGACCCCAATATTAAAGATGCAAAAGGATATAATGCAGAAATCGGTTTCAGGGGGACAAAGTCTTTTCTGAAATGGGATGTTACAGCTTATGCGCTTCAATATAAAAATCGGTTTGGTACGCTTTCAGAAACAGGCACCAATGGAGACTTTTATACTTACCGCACCAATATCGGCAACTCTTTCACCAAAGGGCTTGAGGTATTTATACAGGGCGACTGGCAAACAGGAAGCCGCTCTGTTTTTTCTGTTTTCACATCTACTGCGTTTATGCATGCCCGGTATAAAGATGCCACAGTAAAATCAGGTAATAACAATGTAAATGTTGATGGTAATAAAGTAGAATCAGCTCCTGATATAACTACCCGCAATGGCGTAACATTCAGGTATCATAAATTAAGCATTTCTGCATTATACAGTTATGTTTCCGAAACATATGCTGATGCACTTAATACTAAAATGCCAAACGCTATTGGTTCTTTAGGCGTTGTGCCTGCATACGGTATTCTTGATCTCAATTCAACTTTTCATATTTCCAGGCACTTTGAAATAAGAGTGAATATTAATAATCTCGCCAATAAAAAATATTTTACAAAACGACCCAGCTTCTATCCCGGCCCCGGTATTTGGCCGTCAGAAGGCAGGAGTTTTAACAGTGTGTTTTCTTTCAGGTTATAAACGGCTGTTTTGGTTTTTTCTACTGACAAGGGCTGTGAGCAATCACGGCTCTTTTTTTTTAATTTCTTAAAAAAGCTTACCATCATTTATAAAGAGCATAAAATTCATTAACTTAACCTTTTTAAACTTTAAAAAGCTAATGCTATGATCAGATTACAGGTAATTGGCAATTTGGGAAAAGACTGTGTTACGAACACAGTTAACGGCAAAACCGTTATCAACTTCAGTGTAGCGCACACCGAAAAATTCCGCGATGCTTCAGGTCAGCAAAAAGACAAAACAACCTGGGTTGAATGCGCATACTGGACAGACAGAACCGGTATTGCTCCATATCTTAAAAAAGGTACTCAGGTATATGCCGAAGGCACGCCTGAATTAAGGACCTATACCAAAAATGATGGTACAGGCGGCGCATCTTTAACACTGCGTGTTTTTAGCGTACAATTGTTAGGTAGTGGTAACAGGAGCGAAGGCGGTACTGTACAATCCGGCAACGAAGACACTTCAACACAGGGCTCTCCGGTAGAAACATCAAATGTAGCAGACGATCTTCCTTTCTGACAAAAACACCCATTATATTCTGGCGTGAATATCTCATTGATATTCACGCCATTTTATTTGATAAGGTCCCTCTCAAATTAGTTTTTACTATTGCTCTACTATTTCGCCATACCATTATCTTTGCACCGCAAAAAATAAAACAAGAGCCATCATGAAAATCATGAAGTTTGGAGGCACCTCTGTAGGTAAGCCGGAAAGAATGCAGCAGGTAGCCAAATTGATTACAAAAGACAACGAGCCTAAGATAGTAGTATTAAGCGCTTTAAGCGGAACAACCAATTCACTGGTTGCCATAGGCGATGCAATGGCAAAAGGAGATAAGGCCGAGGCAAAAAAAATCATTGATGCCCTTGAAGCGCATTACCACAATTTCGTAAACGATCTTCTTAAAAAAGAAGCAACCAAAGCAAAAGGTGAAGCGGTTATTGCAGAACATTTCGATTTTCTGAATATAATATTGAAAATATCTTTTAATGAAGCCCTTAATAAAGATATACTGGCACAGGGCGAACTGATGAGCACAAAGCTATTCAGCGCTTATCTTGAAGAGAATGGTATTGCACACGTATTATTGCCTGCACTTGATTTTATGCAGATTGATGCTAATGACGAACCTTACCTGGATGCCATACGCGTTAAGCTGAACCGCCTGCTTCAGCACCATAAAGATCAAAAGCTTTTTGTTACACAAGGTTATATATGCCGCAATGCAAGAGGTGAGGTAGATAACCTGAAACGTGGTGGCAGTGATTATACCGCTTCTTTAATAGCCGCCGCAGTTAATGCTTCTGTTTGTGAAATATGGACGGATATAGACGGCATGCATAATAATGATCCGCGTATTGTGAAGAAAACGTTACCGGTAGAAAAACTCAGCTTTGACGAGGCGGCAGAGCTTGCTTATTTTGGCGCCAAAATTTTACACCCCACCTGTATTTGGCCGGCACAACAGGAAAAAGTACCGGTAAAATTGCTGAACACCATGCAGCCCGAAGCTGCAGGCACAACCATTATGCAGAATGCCGGATCAGTTGGAGTAAAAGCGGTTGCTGCAAAAGATGGTATAATCGCTATTAAAATCAAAAGCAGCCGCATGTTACTGGCTTATGGCTTTTTAAGAAAGATATTCGAAGTGTTTGAAAAATATAAAACGCCTATTGATATGGTTACCACTTCAGAGGTGGCGGTATCTGTAACCATTGATAGCGATGTGCATTTGGCAGCTATATTAAAAGAGCTCGATCCTTTCGGAACAGTTGAAGTGGATAAAGACCAGGCAATAGTTTCTATAGTAGGAAATGAGATTGCGCAAACGCCTGATGTGCTTAAAAAATTATTTAATTCCATTGCTGAAGTGCCGGTGCGCATGGTTAGCTATGGTGGCAGCCGCCATAATATTTCAGTGCTGGTGCCTGCCGCAAATAAAACGCAAACTTTACAATTACTGAATAAAGGCGTTTTTGGATTGGAATAGCGGGCAAGGTTTGCTGCACAAAGCGCCGCAAAGGCAGCACAAAGAAACACAGAGAACACATTTCAAATTTGCGCGTGTCAGGCAATCATGTGCAGACGCCTCGTGCCCCGGCATGACAGGCGGTTGAATATATGATGAACAATAGTACAAATGTGGAGCGATTGTTCTGCTGCTGAACATATCTCTGCAGTTTGTCATGCCGGGGCACGAGGCATCTGCCGCAACCGTAGTATCTACATGCGAAAAATTGAAATACACTCAACACAGAGCGCTTTATTATTCTTTGTGGAACTTCGTGTATCCTTAGTGTGCCTTTGTGAAATAACCAGGTTGTTATACCGAAATTACTTATTCTTTAATATTTCCTCAATATGATACTCCTGTATTAAAGGTGAACGTTCCGGCGATAACGTAAAGCTTACTTTTATATCAGCCTGTTCTCCTTCAATTATAAAACTTCCCCTCAATTCATTTTCAGGCATCATCTTACCTACTTTTATAATTTTTCCTGCTTTTGAAAACAACCCGCGGGCTTCTTTTCTTAATGAATCAATAAAATAATCCGAGAAAAAATTTTCGGCAAATATGCCATTGCTTTCTGCATTATTCCAGTCCGGTAATAGTTTTATCAATTCAGCTTGTCGTTGTTGGAGTATGGCTGAAGCTTTTACAGGATATGGCTTAAGTGCGAGCATTGTAATGATAGTGTCTACAATATAATTGTTTAATTGCGCCGGCCCTGCGTATGTAAGATTGCAAAAAGCAACAACGCCAATGCCATATTGGGGAAGAAAATTCCAGTTGGAACCGAAGCCAGGTAAGCCGCCGCTGTGCCCGATAATTTCACGGTTATTACAATCCTTAATATACCTCAAACCATCATTGTATGATTGTATAGACGGGCAAATATTTCCTCTCACATCTTTAGCCTGCATATTAATATTAGCTACCACGCCCGGAAGATGCATTTGACGTAATGTGCTTTTGCGTAAAATGCTGCTATCTTCTTTACCGGGAGGCCAGGCAGAAATATGCAACGCCATATATTTTGCAAAATCTTCTATAGATGTAAGCATTCCGCCCATAGCACCATACGCGCCGCTGTGCAGCACAGGTTGTTTCACCCATTTACCATTCTCCACCCTGTAACCATATACTAATTGCCGGGCAGGCACATCAGCATATTCCCAATAGGTATCTTTCATGCCCAATGGCCTCCAGATATTATTCCGCACATATGCCTCATAATGCTCTCCCGATACCCTTGACACAATGAGCCCAAGTATTGTAAAACCAAGATTGCTGTACTCATAATTTAAACCCGGCACAGAAGATAATGAAATACCTTTTTTTAAAAAAGCTACAAACTCCTCATCCCGTCGCTCAAGCTGCCTGTCTCCCCAGGGATTATCTTCAGGGAATCCGGCTGTATGCGTTAATAAATTGCGTATGGTTATGGGGGGAGAATCTTCAGTGAGCTTATTTGTTTTGGTAATTTCCGGAATAAATTTTTCAACTGCATCATCAAGGTTTAGCTTTCCTTCATCTCTTAATTTTAAAATGGCCATTGCTATAAAACTTTTAGACATAGATGCTATTCTATACACCGATTTTGTGGTGACGGGCATTTTCTTTTCAATATCGCCATATCCAAAAGCATTGGCATACACCAGCTTTCCATCTATTACAATACCAAATGCAAGCCCCGGAACCTTTCTCTCTTCTGCAAACCGGCGATACATATTTTCCACAACGGCAAATACCCTGCTCATTTTTCCGGTTGTATCTGTTAACGGTGATCGTGAAAAAGGCTTTGCATGCAAGCTAAAGGGCAGATACAGTAAAGTGCATATTAAAAAAGACGTAAAAAAATTATTCATCATTCCGGCAGTTAAAATATTATCAGCGAAGGCAGGCATCGCAAAATGCAGGCAGTTAAGTTACATTAAAATCTGAAAAGAAAACATTTTCAAATCAGTGGATGTATTTCAAATTTTAGCTTGTTGTCAATTTTGTGCAGATGCCTCGTACATAGAATACAAACGGCAGTATTGTATTCCACGTCAGTGCTATTGTTGACATTGGTACTATATTGTTCAATATACATTTCTCCCGCCTGTTATGCTGAGGCACAAGGCATCTACCGTAGCTATAGTAACTATATACGAAAATCCGGAATGCACACAATCACTTACAATTTTTGCATAATTCTTTAATGGCTTTAAACATACAGCCCCGCAATGCGGGGCTGTATGTTAGTTCCTGATTAATTTCAGGTAATACCTCAAAAGGTTTTTCATTGGAGTTATTTTTTCAGAGCCTTAACCGTTATTATTAAAAAATTAATTTTTATTACTACAGGCACAAAGCTACAGCAGATAAATGTAATCGTGACATTTATAGTTGTAAAAATTATTAATTTAAGTATTACTGCTTATCAAAAACTATAGTGCAATGCTTAATTATATTATATATTATTACGTGCCTGAGGGATAGCCGGGAATATTTTTTCCAAGATATATATTTCGGGTTGCTTTGTACATATTGCCAACATCAACCAGTTTAATAATTCCACTCCCGCCACGGTTTTTCAATTTTTTTCTTTTTTCTTCTGTTAGAAGCGGATCATCATCAAAAAGAAATTCATCAATATAATATTCATTCAAACCTGGTTCTTTAATTATAACATGAATATGCGCAGGTTCTGTACCATCAGGATAGGATGCAGGCCGAAGCGTAACAAATTTATATTCTCCCTTTTCGTTAGTACGCAGCCAGCCACGCAAATAACCATGCCTCTTTGCCCAGCCTTTTTCATTTCCTTTTATTGGATAGTGCCCGGTTTCATCAGTATGATATAAATAAATGATTACGTTAGCCGCAGGAGTTTTTCCATCTGCCTTATATACAACACCATTTATTCCCAGGGGTTTTTTATTATCCCATGTCGCATCCGGCAATTTATCTACTGCACTAAGTTTTTCAAAAGGCACAGGGTTTTCATAAATAGCCTCACAGCCTTCGCAAGGTCCGCCAACTTTTTTCTGCTGGGCAAAACAACTGTTTAATAGCAGCAACACAGATATGCTGCACAAAAGTATTTTCATATTATTATGAGTTTAATGCCGCAAAAAAATCCTTACCGGCATTATTTCAAAATATAATAGAGCAATAGCAGCTAAAGTAGATTAGTAACAAATATTATTAATTATGCATGATATATTCGAGTAATTTCTTCCACACCATTATTATTTAGAATCATTATTTAATATGACACAATAATTTTTTTATAAAAGAAGGTATTATATAAAGTCTGGCAAAGTTTTCTGTATATATTTAAAGCTTTAAAGTTAAATAATATGACACTTATTTCTGAAGACAGAATAAACGAATTGATTAGATTACTTCGTGAATCGCCGAACGGACTTTGTGCTGAGCTAGGCGTTTATAAAGGAGGTTCGTTAAAGTTTCTTGCAGAAACCTGTCCTGAAAGAGAATTCTGGGGCTTTGATACATTTGAAGGACTTCCTAAAGTAGATTGGAACGAATCTGAACCTCACAATCCGGGTGATTTCAACGATACCTCGCTCGAAGCGGTGCAGGCTTTTTTAAAAAACAATTCGAATGTTAAACTAATTAAGGGTTATTTTCCTGAGTCAATGCCCGTCTTTCCTAAAAATGCTCCAAAATTTTCCTTTGTGCATGTAGATACAGATTTTTATCAATCTGTTAAAACCTGCATAAATTATTTCTATCCTTTGCTTAAACCTGGCGGCGTAATGGTATTTGATGATTATGATTGGCCGGCATGTCCGGGTGTAAAGCGGGCACTTGATGAGAGCGGGCTCCCTTATAAGCCTACCCTGGCAAAATACCAGGCATATATACAAAAACCTCAATCGTTTTTAAAAAGAATTTTCGCCGGCTTAAATAATAAACAATGATTTTTTTATTAAGCTTAAAGTTGCAAATGGACTGGTAGTTGAACATATTCTTTATCGAAAAAATTATTATTTATCCTCTATTTTTGCTCAAAAAGATTTAATTCAATTTCATTAACCATGGTTATGGTCATTATCTAACGTTGATTTAAATATAATATGTATAAAAACAGCATACCCCCTGACAGATCTGTTGGAGAAGAAGCTCGTAAAACTTTTAAAGAAAAATTAGAAAGTGGATTTTTTGATAAGTATATGCCTGGTGTTGGTCTGGATATCGGCGGCACCGGCTATATAGATAATGTTTTGCCAATATTGCCAGGAGCAATAATAGTAGATCTTGATTATCCTGGCTATGACGGTGAAACCTTACCGTTTAAGACTAATTCCCAGGACTACGTATATTCCAGCCATTGCTTAGAACATATTTCGGATTATAAAAACGCTATACGTGAATGGCATAGAGTTACTAAGGAAAATGGGTTTATCATAATAGCAGTACCTCATAAATATTTATATGAAAAGCAGGAAGCCCTTCCAAGTCGCTATAATGCGGATCATAAACGTATGTATACTGCTTCATCTTTATTAAAAGAGATTGAAGATGCTTTAATTCCTAATTCTTTTAGAATCCGTTATTTGAATGAAGATGATACGAGCCATGACTATACTCAACCTAATGATCAACATTCGTCATGGTGTTATGAAATTGTTGTGGTGATTGAAAAGTTACAGGCAAAATGTCATTTTAAACAATAACTTTCCTGCAATATCCATAACAAATAGTTCTATTTCTTCTTTAATCTTATGCTTTTCCAGATTTTTCTTAGCCGGCATATGTAATATCCAGGAAAGCTTTTTTTAATCGCATGAAAATAGTCTAAGTATTTATTTACAGCCATTTCAATATTCAGGTTTGCTTCGGCAAATTTTCTAAAATAATTGCCGTCAGCCGCATTATATTTTTTCAGCTCCGTTTCCAAATCTCCGGCTGAATAACTTTTATTGGAAAATCTGCCTGAACAATTATTGATTATGCTCTTATTGAGCATATCTTTCACATATCCATCGCCGCAAGATGGGTAATATTGACGATGATCAAATATAATAACCGGTCTGCCACATGCCATAGCTTCATATGCAGATCTGCCAACACCTACTACCAAATCAGCTTCATTAATACGAAGTTCTACTTCCCAAACAGGATCATTATACTTATCCTGCATTAAAAGAGTTGCTCCAACTTTATTACATGCTTCTCTTAAGACTGTATTTGCTTCTTCAGAGTGACAAAGACTTAATACATGAAGCAATTTATTTTTAACCGGGCTTATACTTTTAAATCTGTTTAAGTTAATACCGTTTAATATGGTCCTACTATTATAACCCAATTTATTCAGATGTTTGCTCACTTCTTCAGAAATTGCGACATATGCATCGGCATTGGGTGATGGCTGCTCCAATTCGGGAAAAATACCATGACAAGTTTGTATAATAAATCCTCGCCTGAACAGAAAATCGACACAGGTATTATGGTTAGCCAAAATCAAATCATATTTTTCTCTGCTCATATAAGAAACTGAAAGGTCATTTTCAATTCTGCTTGAAATTTCTCCTTTATAAAAAGTAAAATATTCAACATGGTACCCTTGTTTTATGAGTTCTTCAATTAATGAATATGTATATGTTTCCGTTCCCCCCGCACCAGCTAAATGATGATTGGCAACTAATACATTTTTATCCATAAAAAATATTTAATTATTTAGTGAGTACACAAACAAATGAACAAATAATTATTTTGATTTTATATTTAGCATTATGTTTATAATAGTTATTAAATTACTTTAATTCTAATGCTGCTCAAAAAATTTAACTTATTTACCTTTAAATAAAATTAGAGATGAAATTATTCAAAAAGCTTTATGGCAGAAAAAACGCTGATATATCAGCAGAAGCTTTGGTTATACAGCAAGAAAACATAAAAAAGCAGGAGCAGGCAGAACAAGAAAATGCTGCTCGCGCCTGGTTTTTGCAACACACAGAGAATTACTTAAATAAAGTACGTAATGTTCCGGTCCCTAACCTTGATTTTCCTGTAGGCAGACCCGTTCATTTTAAACATAGCGGAAATTCCGGAGATATTATATATGCCATACCAACAATGAGAGCAATTGCGCAGCATCAACCTATTTGTTTACATCTCTACTTAAACAGACCTGCTGATTATGCCAAACATATTAAGCATCCGTTAGGAAATGTCACTTTTACTCAGAAAACTTTTGAGATGTTATATCCTTTATTAATATCTCAACCTCAATTCCAGGATTGCAAGGTACTCGAAGATGATAGTACACCGATTGATGTAGATTTAGATATAATGCGTGATTACCCTATGTTGCTTGATAGAGGAAATATAGCCCGCTGGTATTTTTTAGTATTTCCCGTAAATTTTAACCTGAACCTGCCCTGGCTGAAAGTTACACCGGATACTGATATGAAGGATTCAATCGTTCTGGCAAGGAGTAATCGTTACCAGGCTCCCAATATAGATTACAGCATACTTAAACAATATCCCAGCGTATATTTTGTTGGTATGCCAGAGGAGTATGCAGAGATGAAAAAAATAATACCAACGCTTAACTATAGACCTGTAAAAAATTTTTTAGAAATGGCTTCTGTAATTGCCGGCTCAAGATTATTTATAGGGAACCAGTCTTTCCCTTTTTCCGTTGCTGAAGCATTAAAAGCAAACAGGCTGCTTGAAGTTTATTTTGACTGCCCCAATGTGACCGTATATGGTGATAACGGCTTCGATTTTTCCTTTCAACCACAATTTGAGAAATTGATACGACTGAGATATGAAGCCACTTAAACTATTTTACAAAATACGCTTATTGAAAAATATAGAATAAATGGTTAATGTTGTAATCCCAATATATAAGCCTTACCCTTCAAAAAACGACAAAATATCTATTACTCAATGCTGTAAGATATTAAATACACATTCAATTACGCTTATTAAACCTTCTTCATTAGATCCTTCTCCTTATTTTTCCTCGTCCGTTCAATTTAATATTGAGCCATTCAATGATGATTTTTTTAAAGATATCCATGGCTATAACAGGTTAATGTTATCTGAAGATTTTTATCGTAGATTTTTACATAAAGATTACATACTTATTTATCAGTTAGATGCCTTTGTTTTTAAAGATGAATTAGACAAATGGTGTAAAAAGGGATATGATTATATTGGTGCACCCTGGTTAGATGTAGTAAATCCCGGGAAAACATTTAAAGAAAAAATTGAATTTGCAAGACTATCCCAAAAAGAATATAAAAATAATACAAAGCAAGCCGGATCTGATTTGCCAACTGACATTCAATTTTATAACAGGGTTGGAAATGGCGGTTTTTCTTTAAGACGGGCAAAAAGATTTTACACTATCTGTAAAGAAAAAAAACAGCAGATCGCTTACTATATTCAAAATAATGAACATCATTATTTCAATGAAGATGTATTTTGGTCGTTGGAAGTAAACAGGGAAAAAGAGATTTTGAGAATCCCGGATTATAAAACAGCTTTACATTTTTCCTTTGAGCAAAGACCAGAGTACGCTTTAAAAAAAACCAAAGGTAAATTACCATTTGGGTGTCATGCATGGGATATGTTTCCGGAATTCTGGAATCCAATTTTAAGAAAAGAAGGATATTTGATTTAAACCTCAGTGTCCTTATTCAGCTCTTCTCAAAGCAATGTCTCATACACTTTCAGATATTTAGCAGCACTTAACTCCCAATCAAACATTTTACCACGATTAATTATAGCTTCTGACATTTGTTCATAATTAAAGCGGTATATCCCTTCTTTAAAAACACTTTGCATATGTTCTTCATCAAAACTATCAAAATAAAACGCAGCATCACCGCCAATCTCAGGCAAAGAAGTTAGGTTAGAAAGAAATAAGGGTTTACCAAAAAGCATTGCCTCTACAACCGGAGCGCCAAACCCTTCTGCAAGTGATGGGTGCATAAATGCCATACAGTTACTCAGGTACCACGCCTTATCATCTTCAGATATAGGCCCGGTAATATGTAATCTCTCAAGCACCCCCATTGCTGCAGCAGCTCTCTTCATTTCTTCAATATAATCCGGCACATCTAACTTCCCGGCTATTACCATTTCAATCCCGGGATTATATTTTAAGAGTGGTAATAATACGTGGTAATTTTTCTTGGCATTTACATAACCCATACCAAATAAAAAGGGACGTTCGATTTTCCTTTCAGGCGATTTGGTTTTCGATGGCGTATTTACACGATGTATACCATTATGAATCACATACAATGGTTTGTTGCCGGTATCACAATTTTTTAAAACATCGGCTTTGGTAAATTCAGATATACAAACAATCGCATCACTTTTGTCAATCAATGATTGTGTATGTATAATACTTTTTTTCTGTTCCTCTAAGGGTTTACCCTCATGCAGAGGATTAAGATCATGTACTGTGAGCAAAACCTTAACATTTGGGTATTTTTTTTTATCGGGTATAATTCTTCCAGACTGGAAGGGTGCATGCCATACCCTGCATTTTGAAAGAAAGGGTTTCCATAATTTATGCCACGGCTTTTCGACGATAATATGAGAAGATTTAGCAAATGAAAATTTTTCTGCCTTCGGCACATACATTTTCATAGGCTCTTTACGTTCTCTTTCCAATTGCTGATTTATACTTAAGCCAATGTTAAGACAATAGTGATATAAGCCGGAATTAGGATAATTCATCAGGTCGCAATCTAAAATTATTGAAGCCATGATGTTTGTTACTAATGATTGAAAAATGCGAAGCTAATTGAAATTGTGAGAAGAAAATATTTCAATTTTAAAATTTATGCAACGTTAATGCTTAATATAATGTCAGGTATACATTGCTTAAAATAAAATGAAAGCTTAGGTACGAATTTTGTTTAATACAATTGTTCTGCCTTCCCATAATCCCACCCGACTCCCGAGTCGCTTGCCATAATAAGAAATATTAACAATTCCTTTATGAAACAAATCATATTTGATTGTGAGAGGATGAAGTATGTGAATACAGGATTGTATCACTATTGCTTAAGCCTTGGAAGAAGTATTGAAAAAAAATCTCG
Source organism: Agriterribacter sp. (assembly GCA_047601125.1). Lineage (GTDB taxonomy): Bacteria > Bacteroidota > Bacteroidia > Chitinophagales > Chitinophagaceae > Agriterribacter. Next base: position 489,860 of record JASGJY010000002.1, read on the forward strand.
TGATACAAATCACGAAGAAGTAACCTTTTTTTCTCCTCCTGCCATACAACATTATTTAGGATTTCAACATGCACATTTAAATCAGCATTCACTGCAAAAATTTATCATGCCCTCTTTAAAGGGATATGATATATGGCATGCAACCTACCAGGGCTCGCACTATTTGCCTGAGCGTAATAAGAAAATTAAGGTTGTATTAACAATACATGATCTTAATTTTTTACATGAGGAAAAAACTGAGGCTAAGCGAATCAAGCACCTGAGGCATTTGCAAAAAAACATTAATCGCAGTGATGCTATTGTTTGTATATCGGATTTTTGCAGAAAAGATGTATTAACGCATACAGATACCGGCAATAAACCCATACACGTAATATATAATGGCAGAAATCATCTGGCAGAACCGGCATTATCTGATCAGTCATATAAACCTGCAGGTAAATTTCTTTTTTCTCTTGGCGTAATATGCCGGAAAAAAAATTTTCATGTATTGCTGCCTTTACTAAGGCAGTATCGCGATATGGAGTTATTGATCGCAGGCAGGCATGATGATTCACACTATCTCCATTATTTAAGATCGCTCGCGCGAAAGTTAAAAGTTGATGAAAATTTACGTTTACTTGGAAATATCAATGAACAGGAAAAATCGTGGTATTATCGGAACTGTTTCGCATTTGCATTACCTTCTATAGCAGAAGGATTTGGCCTCCCTGTTGCAGAAGCAATGTCTGTCGGCAAACCCGTTTTCCTTTCAGATAAAACAGCCTTACCGGAAATTGGCAGCAATCTTGCTTTCTATTTCCGCGATTTTTCGGCATCTCATATACAGCAGGTTTTTAACAGGGGCATGCAGGAATATGAAAACAATAAAATGCAGCAGGCCATCCTGCAGCATAGTGAAAATTTTTGCTGGGATAAAGCCGCATCGGAATATTTAAATGTGTACCGGGCGCTTTATTAAAATATTTTAGAAAAACAAATGAAGACTTACAGAAGACTTTTTGCGTATGCACGGCCTTTAGGAAAATTTATAATACCGTTTTCTATCTTTACCCTTGGAGCCGCTTTTTTCAGTGTATTTCAATTTGCACTGATCATTCCTTTGTTGAATTTTCTTTTTAACCCTGTAGATACTGCTGAGGCGGCAAAGTATGCCACCTCTCCGGATTTTGCGCTTTCCGCAGGATTTTTCAAAGATTATTTCTACTATCTTATTTACGATTTTAAATTGCATAACCCTGCACATGCGCTGTACTTTCTTGCAGCTACCATTGTGTTTTCTGTGGTATCAACAAATGTATGCCGTTATATGGCACAACGTTGCCTTATTAATACCCGCACGTTATTAGTGAAAAGATTAAGGGAAGCTTTGTTTGAAAAAGTAAATCGCCTTCATTTGGGTTATTTTACCAAAGAACATAAGGGCGATTTGATCTCAAGGCTAAACACAGATGTATATGGTGTTGAAAGCGCAGCGGCAAGTTCGCTTGAAGTATTATTTAAGGAACCGTCTTTGCTGATCGGCTACTTTATAGGTTTGTTTGCTATATCTGCAAAACTCACCATTTTTACTTTAATTATCATTCCAATATCTGCGTTTGCAATTGCAGCTATTACAAAAAAATTAAAGAAAGAAGCGAAAGATGTACAGGCTTCTGCCGGCAGATTACTTACTATGATTGACGAAACGCTGATGGGTATGCGTATCATCCGGTCATTTAATGCAACCAACTTTGTTATAAAACGTTTTGCCCAGGAAAATGATTTTTATCGCAAAGCAAGTCTGGCAAGCTTCAGGAAAAGAGAGCTTGCTCCGTCATTTTCGGAAGCGGCCGGAGTGATGGTGGTAGCCTGTATACTGATATATGGCGGCGGGCTGGTGCTTTCTGCCAATAGCGGACTTCAGGCGAGTTCTTTCATAGCATTCATAGCTATCTTTTCGCAGGTTATCCGCCCTGCAAAAGCAATTGTGGTAGCTTTATCTAATATCCAGTTAGGACAGGCAGCGGGAGAACGTATTTTAGAAATACTGGATAAGCCGGTTGAAATTGCTGATAAACCCGACGCTGTACCATTAAAAAGATTTAAAGACAGCATTGTATTGAAAGATGTTTCTTTTGGTTATACAGAAAAGCAGGTATTAAAAAATATTGATCTTGTAATAGAAAAAGGTAAAACAGTTGCATTGGTTGGACCTTCGGGTGTTGGCAAGTCAACTATCGCTGATCTGATACCAAGATTTTATGATGTAACCGGTGGGGAAGTATTGGTTGACGGTATAAGTGTGAAAGATTATAAAATGGAATCTTTGCGCAGCCACATGAGCTTTGTTACCCAGGAAATTATTTTATTCAACGATACTATATTTAATAATATAGCGCTGGGTATGCCCGGCGCAAGTATGGAAGATGTGATACATGCCGCTAAAGTGGCTAATGCACATGATTTTATTATGGAAACAGAAGACGGCTATAATACGGTTATCGGCGACAGGGGTATACGCTTATCAGGAGGACAGCGGCAACGGTTAAGCATAGCAAGAGCGGTTTTCAAAAATCCGTCTATACTTATTCTTGACGAAGCCACCTCAGCTTTGGATACTGAATCGGAAAGGCTTGTTCAGGATGCGCTTAATAACCTGATGAAGGGAAGAACCACGCTTGTGATTGCGCACAGGCTAAGTACTATTATAGAAGCTGATGAAATAATCATTCTGCAGGATGGGCAAATAGTTGAAAGGGGAAACCACTATGATTTAATTGAAATTGAGGAAAGTGTATACCGGAGATTAACGCAATTACAAAAGATCGCTTAATACAACTGTAAGTTTATAAAATTTAATATCCGCCCGGTGCGGATATTTTTTTTCCTTGTAGTGGAAATTAATCCTCAATGCCGGTTATTATTATTCGATAGTCTTCTTCAACTTTCATGGTATGTTTTATGATGTGCTATTAATACCAAACAGATATTAATTCACATAATAACATATTTTATGAAATCTATTCAGTTTAATGATAAAAAAACAGGAGAAGAAATAAGCATTGCTTATGCTGATTACGGAAAAGGGCAACCGGTAATATTGATACATGGCTGGCCAAGCAGTAAAGAAATGTGGGAATACCAGGTAAACGATCTTGTGGAAGGCGGATACCGTATAATAAAATACGACCGCCGGGGATTTGGCAGAAGCAGTAAACCCTGGGGCGGTTATGATTATGATACTTTATCAGATGATCTTCATGAAGTAATTACCCAACTAAACCTGCAGAACGTTGTATTGGCGGGTTTTTCTATGGGAGGCGGAGAAGTAGTAAGATATATTGCAAGATACGGCCAGGACAGAATAGCGAGAGTAGCGCTTATTGCTTCCATTATCCCTTTCATGCTGAATACACCAACCAATCCGGACGGTGTTGACGAAGAAGTTTTTACCGGTATGATAAATGGTGTACGCAACGACAGGATTGGTTTTATTGATGAATTTGGAAAACAATTTTTTGGTGTTGGCTTTATGAACAAGCCAATAAGCACGCCATTACTTAATCATTATCTTCAACTGGCATCAGTAGCCACGCAACAGGCTACGGTAGAATGTATAAAAAGCTTTTCGCGCACAGATTTCAGAAATGATGTAACCAGTATAACCGTGCCTGTATTGATCGTGCATGGAGATAATGATAAAATCGTTCCTTTTGAAGCAAGCAGTAAAAAAACCGCTGAAATGCTTTCGCAGGCAGACCTTATAGTATACGAAGGAGCGCCGCATGGCTTGTTTTATACGCACCGCGAAAGGCTGAATGCCGACCTTCTTAACTTTCTTGCAGGTAAAAAACATATTGAGCCGCAGCCCGAAGATGAAATTTTAACTACACCATTTTAGTAATAGTCCATTTTATAAAAAGCTCATCGCCTGATGAGCTTTTTTGTAAAAGATAGTTGAGTGGTTAAGCTATTATGTATCTTGTAACAAAAGTTTAGTTGTTATGATAAGATATTTTAAAACTGTTTTAAAACTAATGTTTGTGCTGTTGTTTTTTGTGCAGAAAGTTAATGCACAGCAAACGCTTGATTCCCTAATAGAACCCACTGCAGGTTTAATCAAGATATCAGACCAGTTTTCTTTCACCGAAGGTCCTGCTGTTAATAAGCAGGGAGATATTTATTTTACAGATCAGCCAAACGACAAAATATGGAAATACGATATCAACGGGAATTTGTCTTTATTTATGGATAAAACCGGAAGATCGAATGGATTGTACTTCGACAAAAAAGGAAATATTATTTCCTGTGCTGACGAAAACAATGAGCTGTGGTCAATATCGCCGGATAAAAAAATAAAAATATTGCTCACTGATTTTGAAGGCAAAAAATTAAACGGTCCGAACGATCTGTGGATAGATGCAAAAGGTGGAATATATTTCACAGATCCGTATTACCAACGGGATTACTGGACAAGAAAAAGACCAGAGATGGATGGCAAAAAATTATATTACCTGCCGGCAGGCAAAAAAATACCAATTATAGTTGATGATAAATTTGTTCAACCCAATGGTATAGTAGGCACTGCAGATGGTAAGTATTTATATGTAGCAGATATTGGTGATAGCAAAATATATAAATACAGCATTAAAAAAGATGGCACACTTTCTGAACGGCATTTATTTGCGCCGGAAGGCTCTGATGGAATGACACTCGACACAAAAGGCAATCTTTATATAACCGGCAAAGGGGTAACAGTATATGATGCTTCCGGTTTAAAAATAGGCAGTATTCCCGTACCCGCTAATTGGGTGGGTAATATATGCTTTGGCGGAAAAGACAGAAAACTGCTGTTTATCACAGCATCTGAATCAGTTTACAGCATGCAAATGAAAGTGGCAGGCGTAGAGTGATGTGTAAAATTAAATTTTCTTTAAGTGATAAGTAATAATATACTTTAAACGTTTTCTTGCTATTTCATTTAATTTTGCAGTATGAATAATATTAGTGTGCTCACAGATTTTGAAGCTCTTACCAATACCAGCAACTTTAAATATATAGAGTCGCCGGCCGGACTTGAGGATTACAGCATTTACCTTGCAGGGAATTTTATTTTTGTTTCGAATAAGCAGAAAAATCGCACCATAAGGTTCAGCCTGGCAAATTTGGCAACTAAAGATATTACGCCGGGTATTATAAACGAATGGATAGAACGCATCCAAAAACTATATCCCGCCTTTTGATAAAAATTGTAAATTCCATAAATGGAATTTCCGGCGTACCACAACCCAAAAAAACTCAATGGCAGCCAACTTGATACATTTCTGTCTCAGGGATGGTATCGCATGCATCAAAGTATTTTTACAACAAAGTACATCATACTTAACGAGAGTATTTATAATGTTTTTTGGCTGAGATATAATCTTTCAAAAATTAATATTAATAAAAAACTACAAAAATTAATTGCGCAAAACAGCCATTTCAACATTTCAATAAAGCCGATAGAGCTTACCGAAGAATTAGAAATCCTATTTACACTTTACAGATCGGGTATAAAATTTGATCACTCCGAATCAGTAAAATACTGGCTTTATGGGGCTGAACCGGAAAAGGCAAACGCATTTGAGACAAATATTATTGAGCTCAGAGATGGAGATAAATTAATTGCAGCAGGTATTTTTGACAATGGCGATAACAGCATCGCCGGAATAATGAACTTTTACGATCCTGCTTACAAGAAGTTCAGCCTGGGAAAATATCTTATTCTTTTAAAAATAAAGTATGCTGTTGAAAAAGGTATGCATTGGTATTATCCCGGTTACATTGTCTACGGCTATCCCTCTTTTGATTATAAACTTTTTATTGGAGAAGAAAATACAGAAATATACATTCCCGAAATCAACAACTGGTACAAATATAAAAAAGAACTGATGGATACCATAGAGGTAAACAGGCAGCATAACGAAAAAGAAAACAATAGTAATACTACCTCAACTGGGTAGCGTCGACGCGTGAAGGCGTGTCTGCGCCACTCACTATTGTTCTTGAACTTAATGCAATAGCTTTAATTATCTCGGCCATATTTTTTATATCAAGCGTTTCCACTTCATCATCAAGGGTATGATAAAAAGGTTCACTGTCCATTTTAGAGGTAGATATAGTATGCGCCGGAACACCAAGTCTCGCAAGCGTTGCATTATCTGAGCGATAAAATAACTGTTGGTCAGGATAGGGATCCGGGTGAAAGGCAAATCCTGTTCCCTGCAAATTTTTTTCCAGTATTTTGCCCATATCTGTTTTTTCATAGCCGGTGATATAGGCAGAATTGCTTCCCCACTTACTTTCCGTACCAATCATTTCAATATTAAACATCGCCATCACTTTTGCTGGATCAAATTGCTTAGAAAAATACTGAGAGCCAAATCCACCGCTTTCTTCTGCTGTAAAGGCTGCAAAAACTATTGTACGCTCATTATTTTTAAGCTTGCTGAAATATTTTGACAGCATGATAACTGCAGTAGTTCCGGCCGCATCATCATTTGCCCCGTTATATATGGAATCGCCATCGGCATTGGGCTTTCCAATACCAAGGTGATCGTAGTGACCGGAAAAAATTACATACTCATCTTTTTTGCTTCTACCTGGTAATATACCTACTATATTCTTCAGTTTCTTTTCAATTATAGTATGATGAATAGAAAAGGAAAATTCTTTTGCAGGCTCAGGGGCAAGAATAAATATTACACTACTATCCGATCTGAACCTCTCGCCTTTAAGCCTTGAGAGGGTATTGAAATTTTTAGCATGTGCGGTATCTACCCATATTATATAATTTTTTCCGGATAGCATATACCTGTATGCATTATTAAGCAATTTATCACTTGCTGTAATTGATGCCTGCTCGTATCCGGATTCAGCATCAACCGCCAGTTCCTCAGCTGAAGTAAGCGCAAAAATATTTTCAGCATCAATATCATTTCCGTTTAATGATCCCCTTGCACCTGTTTGATTTGCTTCGACCACTTCAAACTCCTGGAAATAACTTCCGTTATCATTTACAGGTTGCAGCCCTGCACTTTTAAATTCACCTGCAATAAAATCGGCGGCTATCTCAAGCCCTTTTGAAAATAAGCCTCTGCCTCCCATCTTATCCGATGATAATGCAGTTTCAACTTTTCTTACTTTTTTTTCACTGATTATTTTATTGATCTTTTGCGCCTGTGCATTGTAAACAAACAATAATACATAAGCCGGTATAATGATTTTTTTCATGCTGATATAGTTGGGATGGCAAGATAGGGAAATTTGAGATTGGAGATTTGAAATTGGGGTGATGCAGGCAGGTTATATATGTAAGAAGTTTTTTTGACACAAAGGGGTGCAAAGCATTACACAAAGTGACAAAAAGGTTTACGCAAAGAGACACAAAGGAATATCAGGTATATACATCTCCTCACTTTTACACTCTCCTATGCTCTATACGAGGTAGCTGCCCGGCAGGTAATCTTTCAATTTCAAATCTCAAATTTCAAATCTTACAGGCTCATCATCTCCTTAAACTTCACTGCCTGTCTCCTGCTCACTTCTATTTTTTCTCCCCCTTTTATTTCAAGCAAAAGCCCTCCGTTAAAATAGGGTTCTACTCTTTCAATCATTCTAAGGTTTACAATATGCTTGCGGTTGGCGCGGAAGAAAACTTTTTCATCAAGCCGCTCTTCCAGAGCATTAAGCGATTTTAATATTAATGGCTTGTGTGTGCTGAAAAATACTTTGGCGTAGTTACCAACGCTTTCAAACAAACGTATCTCACTTAGTTTTACAAACCAGCACCGTTCTCCATCTTTTACAAAAACCTGGTCGTTCTCCCCCAGTATACCCCGGTTAGGCACATTTGCAGAAGTGTTAAAGTTTGATACAATTGGTTCCCGCTCATCACTATCTTCTAACTTCTGTATAGCATCAGCAAGTCTTTTAGGTTCTACAGGCTTCAGTAAATAATCAAGCGCGTTCACTTCAAACGCTTTTAATGCATACTCGTCGTATGCTGTTGTAAATATCACCTGCGGCAGCTTATCTAATTCTGTTAATAAATCAAACCCGGTTTTTCCCGGCATTTGTATATCAAGAAAAACGAGATCTGGAGTCATTTGTTCAATCTTTTCAATTCCCTCATTAGCGTTTGCAGCTTCTGCTATTATTTCAATTTCAGGGTGATCCTGCAACAGTTTCTTCAATTCAGTTCTTGCAAGTCTTTCATCGTCTATTATAATGGCTCTCTTTGTCATATACTTTTGTATTTATCGTGTGATGCCGCTGATTGGCATAATAACTTTCGCTTCTACCATATTTCCCGGGATGTCTTTTATGGTAAATACTGCTTTGGTACCAAAAAGTAAATTCAACCTGTCATGCGTACTCTGCAATCCAAACCCTTTGTATTCCGCATGGCCATTCAAAACCCCGCTGTTGCGGATGATTATTTCATGATGATCATCCACAAAGTCAGAAATGATGGTTACAATACCGCCATCCATTTGTTTACTTACCCCGTGCTTAATAGCGTTTTCGGCAAGCGTTTGGAGCATCATGGGCGGAATAGGCTGGTTAAGCGTGTCTTCATCAATTGTAAAATTGACCCTAAGCCTTTCTTCAAAACGCATTTGTTCAAGTGCCAGGTAATCTTTTACAATATTCAACTCCTGCTCAAGCGGCACAGTTTCCATCTTCTCCGTTTGCATGCTGCTTCGCAAAATATTACTCAGTTCTGTTATAGCACGGCGTGCTCTTTCCGGATTTTCATCTACCAACGCCCGTATACTATTCAGTGAATTAAAAATAAAATGAGGATTGATATGAGATTTGATCGTCTTTAATTCAAGTTCTTTCACCAGCGATTGCAATCGGAATGTATCTACTTCCTGCTTTTTATTTTTCTGGAAATAATGATACATATAATACAGCAATACCCAAACCATCAAAATAATAATACTATCAAAAAACCTGATAATTACACGATCAAAGAAAGGGCGACGGCTATGTGTAATTTCTGAAAGATTCAGTATTTCAAATAAACTTAATGTGCAAAAGGAATAAATAAAACTGCCGGCAACAAGTGTAAGAAAAAGCCGTAATACCATTTTATCAAAGGGAAGCGTGAGCCAGTTCCGGCTAACGATAATATTCCTGATCATATGAGTAATGGGTATACCCAAACCCAACACAATTACAAGCCGTCCGAAAAATTTCCATGAAACTCCCTCACCATATGTATATTCCAAAAAAATATTAATCAGCGCCACACCGCCCCAACCGCATATCTGGCACAGCCAGTATTTCGACAATTTTAATTGCATGATCAAATCTAAAGATTTCCCCCTTTAGCCCGAAATAATGTATTACTAATGGCTGTATTATAGGCTTAGCGGCATGTAATTCAGGGTCTGCAATTCGCATATTATTGATAATCAAATCAATTACCTGCAAGCTCCTACTTATAGAATTCCCCTGTCAAGTAACATTTAAATATTATTTTTGCTGGTATTTTAAACCACTTAAATGGACATAACACCGGGGCCTCTTTTACAACAGATCAATAATCCGCAGGATCTTAAAAAGCTAACCAAAGATCAACTGCTGCAGGTAAGTGAAGAATTGCGTCAATATATAATTGATGTAGTAAGCGTTCACGGCGGACATTTCGGCGCCAGCCTTGGCGTTGTTGAATTATCTGTTGCATTACATTATGTTTTTAATACTCCGTATGATCAGTTGGTTTGGGATGTGGGTCACCAGGCATACGGGCATAAGATTTTAACCGGAAGAAGAGATAATTTTTATACCAACAGAAAATATAATGGCTTAAGCGGTTTTCCAAGAAGATGGGAAAGCGAATACGACAGCTTTGGCGTGGGACATTCCTCTACCTCTATTTCTGCAGCGCTGGGAATGGCTATAGCTGCTAAATATAAAGGGGAAAACAGGAAATCTGTTGCTATTATAGGAGATGGCGCTATGACAGCCGGGCTTGCTTTTGAAGGTATGAATCATGCAGGCGTGGCAGATGCAGATATGCTGATCATCCTGAACGATAATTGCATGAGCATTGATCAGAATGTTGGCGCATTAAGAGAATATCTTACCGATATTACCGCATCTCATACATACAACAAATTTAAGGATGATATATGGAATGCACTGGGTAAGCTGCCTGTAGGTAAAACTTTTACCCGCGAAATGGCCAGCAAGCTTGAGCATAGCATAAAAGGATTTATCAATAAAAGCAGTAACCTGTTTGAAGCGCTGAACCTGCGCTACTTTGGCCCGATTGACGGACATAATGTTACCAAGCTTGTTGATATTTTACAGGATCTTAAAAAAATACCCGGCCCAAAACTTTTACATATACTAACGGTAAAGGGTAAGGGCTATGCGCTTGCCGAAAAAGATCAAACCAAATGGCACGCCCCGGGCTTGTTTGATAAAATTACCGGTGAGATATATAAAAAGAAATTTGATCTTCCCCAGCCACCAAAATACCAGGATGTTTTTGGGCATACCATTATTGAACTGGCAGAGAAGAACGATAAAATATTCGGCATTACTCCTGCTATGCCATCAGGCTCTTCACTTAAATTTATGATGGAAAAAATGCCTGACCGTGCACTGGATGTAGGTATATGTGAGCAGCATGCGGTTACGCTTAGCGCAGGAATGGCTACGCAGGGATTAAGAGTTTTCTGCAATATTTATTCCTCGTTTATGCAAAGGGCATATGACCAGGTGGTGCATGATGTGGCAATACAAAACCTGCCGGTAGTTTTCTGTCTCGACAGAGCCGGTTTGGTGGGAGAAGACGGCGCAACACATCACGGCGCCTATGATATTGCATACATGCGCTGCATACCCAATATGATTGTAAGCGCCCCGATGAATGAAGCTGAGCTGCGCAACTTAATGTATACCGCGCAACTTGATTCTACCCAACATCCTTTCGTGATCCGCTATCCCCGCGGAGAAGGCGTAATGCCCGACTGGAAAAGGGAAATGCAGGAAATCACCATCGGCACAGGAAGAAAATTAAAAGATGGTACAGATATCGCTATACTCACTTTCGGGCATCCCGGAAATTTTGCCGCCATTGCAATCCGCGAATTGAGAGCAGAAGGTATTACCCCTGCGCATTACGATATGCGTTTTGCAAAACCGCTTGATGAAATATTGCTTCATGAAGTGTTTAAAAAATTTGACAGGATCATTACGGTTGAAGACGGCACGGTTACCGGTGGTTTCGGCAGCGCGGTGCTTGAATTTATGGCAGCGCACGGCTATAATGCCAATGTAAAAATATTAGGTATCCCTGATAAAGTAATTGAACACGGCACACCTAAAGAACTACAAAAAGAAGCAGGTTATGATACAGCGGCTATTATTGAAGCAATAAGAACCCTGTCTAAAGAAAATGTAACGATTACGTTCAACGCCTGACCTGGTTATCAAAAAAATCGTTTGTTTTGAAATTAAGAGTATAACTTTTAATAGTTGACAATGCAGAGCATTACCGAACTGTTAAAAGCTGGGCTGTTCAGGGGATAGAAATGATTCAATACGAAGCCCGCCGGCTTGAGCTATCTTGTATAAATCTATTTATTCAGATGGCGTTATATACAAGGTGTTTAACAGGCTGCAGCGCACCGTAATATTTGTAGCACTGAAGAGGATGAGGTATTTCCAGGTGCAGCGCACCGTAATATTAAAATATAAATATACCAGATTAATATTACGCCGCTCTGCGGCTTGCCCTATATTGCTTTGCCGTGCTACAAATATCACGATGCGCTGCACCGCGTTGCTTTGGGTATTATTTGTGTTAAAAATGCCCATTTGTGTGGAATGACAGCTACCGGCAGGCAGGTATTATCGGTGCGCTGCACCTGTATTGCGCTTTGGTATTACCGGTATTGAAAATTATCTATTTATGTATGCAGCTGACGGCTTGAGGCAATCAGCAACTTAGTCTTAAAAAAACTATGCATTCTTAAGCAAACTATATTGATACACTATTTGCAATTTTGCTCACTAATATGATGCCATGTTATTAAAACAACAATATATTGATATGAAGCGATCATTATCAATCATTACAATATCTGTAAGTATTTTTATTATAGCATGTAATACTCAAACAAAAGAAAAAATGACAGGTTTTGAATGGCCGAAAGGCGTTACACCGCCGGTAGCGCCGGTTAAAGAACATACACGCATTATTCATAACGATACCGTAGCTGATAATTATTATTGGCTGAATGATTATTTCAAAAATGGACCGGATAGCGCTGCAGTGGTAAAATACCTGGAAGAAGAAAATGCTTACGTTGACACAATGATGAGCGGCGCCAAAGCGCTGAGAGAGAACTTGTATAACGAAATGAAAGGAAGAATAAAGGAGAAGGATGAATCTGTACCTGTTTTTAAGAACGGCTATTACTATTATACACGTACTGAAGACGGAAAGGAATACTATAAATATTGCAGAAAAAAAGCAAGTCTTAATGCGCCTGAAGAAATATTACTGGATGTGGATGACTTAGCCAAAGGACATCCATATTATGCTGCAGGCGGCTTCAACATCAGCGATGATAATAAATTACTGGCTTTTGGTGTTGATACAGTATCCCGCAGGCAATATACTATTCACATTAAAAACCTGGAAACAGGAGAGATATATGAGGACAGGATAAAAGGAACCAGTGGCGGTTCTGTGTGGGCTAACGATAACAAAACCCTGTTCTATACCCAAAATAACCCCGCCACATTATTATCAGAAAAAATAAACCGCCATAAGCTCGGCACCAGTGCTTCAACTGATGTAACTGTTTATAAAGAAAAGGATCCTTCCAATTATATTGGAGTGGGCAAAACAAAATCCGGGAAATTCATCTTCATTTCATCACAGGCTACACTTTCTACTGAAAAATTTTTTATTAAATCAGACGAGCCTGACGCAACATTTAAAATATTTCAACCCCGCCTTAAAGAAGTACTATATAGTGTGGAGCATATTGGCGATAAATTTTACATTACTACTAACCTTGAGGCAAAAAATTTCAGGTTAATGGAATGTGGATTGGATAAAACGAATAGCAGCGAATGGAAAGAAGTTATTCCCCACAGAACGGATGTTTTGCTGGAAGGCATTGACGTGTTTAAAGACCGGCTTGTAATTACGGAAAGAAAAAACGGGCTTATCCAGTTCAGGATACGAAAACTTTCATCAGGAGAGGATCACTATATTGATTTTGGCGAGCCGGTATACGATGCGTCAACCGCAGGAAATCCTGAGTTTAATACAAATGTGCTCAGGTATAACTACACCTCGCTTACCACGCCTAATTCGGTATACGATTATAATATGGATACCAGGGAAAAAGAACTGATGAAACAACAGGAGGTTGTAGGAGGTTATGATCCTGATGCGTATGTTTCTGAAAGGCTATACGCCACAGCAAAAGACGGCACTAAAGTTCCCATATCGCTGGTGTACAAAAAAGGTTTCGCAAAAGACGGTTCAGCCCCATTGCTTTTATATGCTTACGGGTCTTATGGCTATAGCATGGATGCTACTTTCAGCGCTAATCGTTTAAGCTTACTGAACAGGGGCTTTGTATTTGCTATAGCGCATATACGCGGCGGGCAGGAAATGGGGCGTGCCTGGTATGAAAATGGTAAGATGCTGAAGAAGAAAAATACATTTACTGACTTTATTGATTGCGGACAATTCCTCATTGATCAGAAATTTACTTCAAAGGGGCATTTATATGCTGAAGGTGGAAGCGCCGGCGGCTTGTTGATGGGCGCTGTTGCCAATATGGCGCCTGAGCTTTGGAATGGTATAATAGCGCAAGTTCCTTTTGTGGATGTTGTAAATACAATGCTTGATGCAAGCATTCCGCTCACTACTAATGAATATGATGAATGGGGCAACCCGGAAAATAAAGAGGCGTATGACTATATGAAATCATACTCGCCTTATGAAAATATTGAAAAGAAAGCCTACCCGAATATGCTTGTAACTACAGGATTGCATGATAGCCAGGTGCAATATTTTGAACCTGCAAAATGGGTAGCCAAATTACGCACTATGAAAACAGATAATAATATTTTATTGCTGCATACCAATATGAACTTTGGCCATGGCGGCGCCTCCGGCAGATTTGATTACCTGAAAGACATAGCGCTTGAATATGCATTTTTGTTTTCTCTTGAAGGAATTACAGAATAATCCATGCAATTCACTCCGCAAAGCATGTCATGAATTTCTTTTTTAGAAAAAATCGAGGCAATCTCAATTACAGCAGCCCGGAAATTGCTTCGTCCGCCGCAATATATCTTCAACTCAAATCTTCATGCTGGCAGGATTCCGCTAAGGGTAATTTCTCTTTTGCAATATAAAACGTTATTCTAAAAACGAAATACCTGCAAAGCATCTGGGATTTATATCAATTATCGCTTTCTTCGTGTCTCTTTGTGTAATCTTCTCTTTGGGGTTAAAAAATCAAGCCGCATCATGCGCTGAGTTTTTACTATTTTTTACGCAACAGGTCACGCGCCGCAAACAAATATCATTTATTCAAATATTAATTTTATGTTACCAAACTTTAATTTTTCGCTTTAAATCCAAAAAAAATTATAAAAATTCTATAGCTTATTAAAATTTGCATATACAAGCAATATTATTTTGTACATTTGCGTTATCAAATCAAAGATTGCTTCTCTGCAATCATCAACCCGATAAAACAGCCGTCAGGCTTTCTTTCGATCAAGTTTTGCCACGCTTTTGCCATCAATGCCATCCACTAACACTTCGCCATATATGACAGGTTTGCCACCCGGATTCTAACACTGTTTATCTACGTATTGCTTCCATTAAAAGAAGTAAACAAAACACATATAATATGAAAACAAGCATTTTTTCAGCAGTACGCAAATCCCTCTTAGTAGTTGCAATCGCAGCAGTTACCTTTCCCGCAACAGCAGGTGTAAAATCAGTTGATCCTGCAGATGAAGCAGCAAGCGTTAAATACATTGGCTCACAGAATCAGACTTTGTTCTTCAATGTAAAATACAATAATGTTAATGCTTCTAAATTTTTTGTTACTATCAAAGATGAAGATGGCGTAACGCTTTTCCAGAGCGCTTATACCGATAATACTTTTGACAAAAAATTCTCATTACCTAAAACAGAATCAGGTAAAGTTATTTTCACTATAAGTGATAAAAAGAATAATTATACTGAAAGCTTTGAAATTACAACCGAAACACGTGTTGTGGAAGATGTAGTTATTAAGAAAGTTAATTAATACGCTTGCCTTAAAAAGGATTACGGGCGGATAAAAATTTATATCCGCCCGGCAAATTCCTCACAAATTTTTACTTCGGGGTATTTTCAATTTTTACTTTACGTAGGTTTGTTTAGTAAAAATTGAAATCATGAAGAAAATATTTGTCTTGCTACTATTAATTATCACTCTCTGCAAATCTTATGCAGATGAGGGCATGTGGTTGCCGCTTTTACTTGGCAAACAGGTATATGCCGATATGGTTAAACGCGGCTTAAAACTCACACCAGAACAATTATACAGTGTTAATAAGTCATCCATTAAAGATGCCATCATAATATTTGGCGGAGGATGTACAGGAGAAATAGTAAGTAATGAAGGATTGGTATTTACCAACCACCATTGCGGTTATGCCGCTATAGCTGCTGCCAGCAGTGTAAACAATAATTATCTGCGAGATGGTTTTTGGGCATTAAATAAATCACAGGAAATTTCTTCAAAAGATCTGAGTGTTCAATTTCTGTTGAAGATTGAAGATGTAACAGATAAGATAGCACCGCAACTGGAAGGGCTATCCGCGACTGACCGATCTAAAAAACAAGCTGAACTGATCAGCCAGGTAAACCAGCAATATTCCGATCCCTCACAAAATATTGAAGCAAGAGTAAGCCCGCTCTTTAAAAACAATCAGTTCCTGCTTTTTGTTTACCAACGCTATACTGATATACGCCTGGTAGCCGCACCCCCTGAAAGTGTTGGTAAATTTGGCGGAGATACTGATAACTGGGAATGGCCGCGACATACAGGCGACTTCTCCGTATTCAGGGTATATGCGGATAAAGACGGTAAGCCTTCTCCTTATTCATCAGAAAATATTCCGTTGAAACCAAAATATTTCTTACCTGTTTCCATCAAAGGTTTTAAAGATGGCGATTATGCAATGATATATGGCTACCCCGGCAGCACCAACCGCTACGAAACTTCTTATGGTATCAGGCTCGCTACAGATATCAATAATCCCAGTCTTGTTGGCTTGCGCGATGTAAGGCTAAAAGCCATGTTTGAGCAAATGAAAAATGATCCGGCGGTTAAGCTTCAACTCGCATCGAGCTATGCAGGCATTGCTAATTACTGGAAATTTTATGACGGCGAAACAAAGCAGCTATTGAAATACCACATCTATGAAAAAAAGCAGGCAGAAGAAGTTGCATTTCAGCAATGGGCTAAAAGCAAACCGGAGTTTGAAAATATTTTTACGGAATGGCCTAAAGTATATGAAGCCTGGAGGCCTTATGCAAAACATCGTGTATACATATACGAAGGCATACTCGGTTCTCCGCTCGCAAAATTCGCGTCTACATTAATAAAGCTGGAAAATGATATAGTGAAAAATGGCGTGGATGCAGCAATAGTTAAGCAGGATATAGAAGCTGCCGGCAACGCAAGAAAAGCTTTTCTTGCAGAGGAAAACAAAATTTCAGACCAGCGTATACTGGCGGCAACCTGCCAGATGTTTTACAACGATATAGATAAAAGCCAACACCTTATTGGCTTTTATGAAAATCTGAAATCTGCTTACGGAGATCTGAAAGAACCTGACACGTACAAGAAATGGGCGACTGCTGTTTTCAGCAATACCATGCTGTTGAATGATGTCAAATGGCAGACATTTATACAAAAGCCTGATGCGGTAACCCTTCAAAATGATCCGGCTTATGCTTATGCAGGAGGATTTGTAAAAAATTACCTGAATAAATATGACAATTTTTTCCAGCAATTTGTATTGAAGAATTATGACCTGGGACGACTATACCTGAAAGGTATTATGCAGATGGATCCAAAGAAGAAAATGTATCCTGATGCAACATTCACTATGCGTGTAAGCTATGGAAACGTAAAAAGTTATTCTCCAAGAGACGCGGTAAAATATGATTATGCTACTACTATGAAGGGTGTTTTGGAAAAATATATTCCCGGCGACTACGAGTTTGACCTGCCTGCAAAACTGATTGAGCTTGTAAAGAAGAAAGATTTTGGACAATACATTGATAAAAGAGTAAACGACCTGGTTGTATGTTTTATTACCACCAATGATATTACGGGCGGCAATTCAGGCTCTCCCGTAATTGACGGAAACGGCAATCTTATAGGATTAGCCTTTGACGGAAATTATGAAGCGCTGAGCCATAAGCTGGCTTTTGATAAAGAGCTGAACAGAACCATTTGTGTAGATGTGCGGTATGTGCTGTGGTGTATTGATAAATTAGGCGGTGCTTCAAACATCATCAATGAGCTGAAACTGGTGAAGCAATAGAAGCGGAAGATCATAAAATAAAATAGCCATGATTTGTTCATGGCTATTTTTTGATATATTTTTATTAAAGACCAGGAAACCCATTAGGCTATTACGAAAAAACCACATCATTACTACAGTCCATCATAATCCAGCTGCCTTCTTCAATTTCCTTTTCAAGCTCATCAGCATCCCAACCGCAGTAACCAATAAATATTTTGATATCGGCAGCAGACAGCGTTTTATTATTAATATGCTCAATCACTTGCTTAAAATCACCGCCAAGGTATATGTTATTCACAACCAGAGTACCTGCTGTTATAAGATCACTTCGCCTGTGAATAAAATAAAGATGTTCTTTGTCTACCGGGCCACCGGTATATAAAGGAAATGCAGGGCTTTTACTGAATTCTACAAGCTCATTAAGAGAACGGTCAAATATTTTGTTTACCGCAAAGCCTAACGCGCCTTTATCATTATGTTCTGCAATAAAAACAATTGATTCTCTGAAATTTTCATCATCCATCGTAGATGAACTGATTAATATAGTTCCCGCTGATATATTCATTAACAAAAAGTATTTACAACAGTAAATGTCAATTTTTTTCTTTATCAGCCGGAATATTTTTATATGCGGAACAGCTGTGAGCCGGGTGGAAAGAAGCCCTCCGCAAAATGAAAGAGCCACACATTTAAGCATGGCTCTTTCACAGCAAATAATCTTGTGATTACATTACCTCACCTTATAGTAATTCCTCTTGGCTTCAATAATCTCCTGGTCGCGATCGTGTTTCAAATCACGAACAATTTGTTTTCTTTCAGCTTTTGAAATACTCTTATCACTTTTTGCAGATTTGATTTTTTGCTGGTAGTCATTTTTAATATCAGCTATCTGCAGATCAAGCTTTGTAGGGCGATTGTAAAAATGATTATATGCATAAGGATTACCAAAGCCCCAGTAAGGATTGTATCCATAATAAAATGGAGAATAAGCGCCCATTACAAGCACAGGTCTCGGAGCTATAACTCTTACGCCGCCACGTGGTCCTTTTTGAGCAAATACTCCTGTTGCTAAAAAGGTTACTGCTAATATCACAATTATCTTTTTCATACTCTTGAATTTTAAGTCTGCATATAAGACTCAAAACAAAGAAAAATGCTTAAGCAGTTTCGGGGATATAACAATTTTATAACTATTGTGAAAGATTTTAACAGGCAATGGGCAATGGATGGGGTTGATAGCCTTCAGCAATCGGTGTCCTGCCATAAAACGAAAGAGACAAGGCATGCCTTGTCTCTACGCTAATTTCCCAATATCTTCTCTACAATCTTACCTGATTTCTTTTCTTTTAAGATGAGCTTTTTGGCGCCGTAATGCGTTACCTCTTCCTTTACGAGATAGTGATCGTCATCGTAAGAAACAAGGTGACTATCTTTTGATACTCCTGTTTTTCCCCTCCATACATCCAGCTTAACAGGTTCCCATTGTTTGCTTTTTGCTGAGCGGTAAGCTGCATCCAGCACACAATTTACCACATATCCATCATAAAAAGTTTCTTTAGGTGCTGTACCGGCTTCCATGGCATTGAACATATCCATAAACATATGATTATACCCCAATTCATTCAACTCGTCGCCTACGGGGAATAACCAGCCGCTGTTACTCTCTGCTTTTTCAGCAACATAATCAGCGCCTTTGCCGGTGGTGAACATATCAAAACCTGTACGCAAAAAACTATTTATCCAAATAGTGCCTTCCGTTCCCATTACTTCGTCACGCAGATCCAACCCACCCCGGAAAGTCCAGCTTACCTCAAACTGGCCTATTGAGCCGTTTTCATATTTTACCAAACCAATAGCGTGATCTTCGGCATCAATGGGTTTAACCTGCGTATCTGCCCAGCACATTACTTCCACAGGTTTAATATCCTTGCCAATATAACTACGGGTAATTTCAACGCAATGGCAGCCAAGGTCGAGTATACATCCGCCGCCTGCCTGCTCAATATCCCAAAACCAGTCGCTGTGCGGGCCAGGATGCGTTTCTCTTGATTTAGCCCAGAGTATTCTTCCCAACGCGCCGCCTTTCACGCTTTCAAAGGCTTTGATAAACTTTGGAGTATATACAAGGTCTTCAAGATAACCGTTAAAGATTCCGGCTTTCTCCACAGCCTCCAGCATTCGTTTGGCTTCTTCACCATTTCTGCCCAACGGCTTCGTTGTGATAACCGCTTTTTTATGCTTGCAGCAAAGTAAAACCGCTTCTTCATGCAGATTATTAGGCAGCGAAATACAAACTACTTCCACTTCAGGCCGTGCAATAGCTTCTTCCATTTTGGTGGTCCGGAATGCAACATTATAATCCTGTGCAAACTTTTCAGCGCTTTCTTCGCGCCTTGAATAAACAGTTACGATCTTATCCTTGCTTCTGTATCCCTGCAGGGAGTCAGCATAAAACCTGCCGATAAAACCGGAACCGAGCATAGCAATGTTCATGTGTGGCTTATTTTTAATTTTTAGCAATCAAATTAAACAGCTTGTTCAATTTCTTTTTTCTCTTTAAAAAATAAAAGAAAATATATCAGCACAGCAACGGCAATATATGCCGGCACAAACCATATACGCATCCAGTCGTGCCCGCCATCTGTATGCTTATACAGGTCAACTATAATGCCGGAGAACCATGTGCCAATGAGCATACCTACACCGTAAGTTGCAAAAGTAAATAGCCCCTGTGCAGCATTTTTAATTTTTGCACCCGCTTTCTTTTCGGTATACATATAGCCGGTCACAAAAAAGAAATCATAGCATATACCATGCAAAATAATACCTCCGTACAGCATCCATAAATTGCTGCCCGCATCGCCGTAGGCAAAACATACATAGCGCAGTATCCATGCAACCATTCCCAACAGGAGCATATTTTTTACGCCGATGCGTGTAAACAAAAATGGAATAGCGATAATGAATATAGCTTCAGATGCCTGACCAAGTATCATCTTTTTAGCAGGTTCGTTTACATTCAATTCATTTAAAAAAGGGTTGGCAAAACCATAATAAAATGAAAGTGGTATGCAAACCAAAATAGCTGCTATAAAAAATATGAGGTAAGATTTATTTTTAAATAATACAAAAGCATCTGCACCTATAGCGCCTGAAGCGGAACTATCAGCCGCTTTACCTTTGGGAGGAGTATTAGGTAACACAAAACTAAACAACCCCAACACAGCCGAGACCGCTGCTGCGATTAAAAATGTAGTATTCGCTTTTTCAATTTTTAATGAGCCGATCACAAAGCCGGCAACAATCCAGCCCAATGTTCCAAATACTCTTATCCAGGGAAATTGCTTGCCAGGGTCATTCATTTGCCCAAAAGCTATACTATTTGATAAGGCAATAGTAGGCATATACAACAGCGCATACAGCAATATAACAAAAGGGAAAATGGTACTGGAAGTAATGGTGGTAGTAAGATATAGAAGCACCGCTCCGCCCAGGTGCAAAAAACCCATAATACGTTGTGCCGAAAAATAACGATCGGCGATCATGCCCACAAAAAACGGAGAAATGATAGTGGCCAGTGCCATTGCAGAATAGGCATAGCCAATTATTTTATCAATGCCGTCTCCTTTAAAATGTTCGCCCATATATGTGCCCATAGTTACATACCATGCTCCCCAAATAAAATATTCAAGAAACATCATCAGCATCAGCCTGGCTTTTGTGGATATATTCATAATTTTTCCGTAATCGTAATTGGAAATCGGAAATTACAAAAGAATGTGATTGTAAAATAATTTTAACGCTATTTAATGATTTGATCAGGATTTAGCTTTTAGAAAAATCTAAGGCAATCTCATTTACAGCAGATACGAGGAAGGAATTACCCTTGATGAGAAAAGTTCTGTCTCGCTTCGAAATACTTTAATTCAATCTCCATGAGGAGGGGGATCGAATGGCGAATAGAATGCTTGTACTTTATTATCAGTACTAAATCAAAGTGTATTACTATTTAATCTTTCACCGTCAATACAGACCCCTCCTTCGTGCCAATGACACTTAAGCTACAGCCTGTTTTTCAACAAGTTCGAAGTTGTGCTTTTTGGCAAGTTTAAATAAGGAAGCTTTTTCCCTTTGTTTAATTTGTTCTTCATATTTTTTCGTTCCCTGTTCTACATACTCTATTCCTTTGGTAAGAGCATTGTAATATGCAATGGCTAATTTCCTGGCACCTGCTTTAATAGCGATAGCTGAGTCTTTCTTTGCTCTTAGCTTACGCATAAAACTTCCGATAGCTATATGCTTACTATTGAGTAATGCCTGGGCCACCTCTTTAAATATCTGACCCGCTTTATTACATTTTGTTCCTTTTACCCGTTTTTTGACCCTGCCACTTTGATGATGTTTGGGCGATAAACTGCACCAACTTACAAAATGGTCTTCACTTGGAAAACGGCTCATGTCTGTTCCGGTTTCTCCCATAAGCCTCAAAAGGGTATAATCGTTTATCCCTGAAATACTACTCATGCTTACGCCGTATAGCTGAATAAGCATTCCGTGCAGTCCTTCTATTTGGGGTGCGTGATGACGGATGGGTTTGGGGCTGCCCTTTAATTCTGCCGCTTGTTTTTCTTTGGTCATCTTTTGCAACAGCTCTTCTATACGCTTATCTATTACTGTTACCTGCTGCTGGTGTATCTCCCACATATGCAGATTTTGTTCCAGCATAAATAAATAGGTATCATTATAGTTACCTTCCAGGGCCTTTAACACCAACACTGCTTTCTTTTCCCTGATCCGTTTATCACACAGGCTTAACAAATATTGACCATCCCGATGACCCTTGATAATAGCTTTTATTATTTTTATTCCACTGGCTCCATGTATTTGGCTGATCACTTCTTTGAGCTTAATATTCATCAACTCAAGGCATTTCTGCATCTTATTTACATATGTGCTGCCCATCTCAATAATATCCAATCGCTCTCTTACCAACTGCCGCACTTCCATATAATTGATCTCAGGAATAAAACTCTGCCGAAGGATATTTGCACTAAAGAGTTTTTGTATCCACTGGCAATCTTTCACATCTGTTTTTCTTCCTTTAACCTGCCTGGTCTCTTTGGGGTTTACCAGGCATACCCGAAAACCACAACTTTCAAGCATAGCGTATAGGGCTACCCAATAAACTCCGGTAGCTTCCATTGCCACATCGGTAATTCCCTTTTGATGCAGGTACTCTATACATTGGTAATAGCCGGAAGTAAACGTATCAAAGCTTTCTACCTCTCTGCCATCTACCGATACAAAGATCTTTTCAGCCCCTATATCAATGCCCGCTGCATGTTCATAAACCGTTTCAAATACTGTAACCTTTTCCATAATTTTACTTATTACTGTTTATTTAATAAGGTAATTTATGGCTCAAAGAAAGCTGGTATTAAAGGGCATCCTGCCATACGGGAATACTTCTTTCAACTAAAAAGAAGTATCACCAAAAAGTGCTATGCTTTTCCTTGAAGCAAAACTCGAGGTCAGGTAAAAATCACTAACTGAAGGAACTGCTACGCTGCCATAAATTACCTCTTTTGAAATTAGCGATTTTAGCAATGCTAAGCCACTCCTCACAATGTCATTTTCAAAGCGCTTTTGTTCCACTAATGGTTTACTCGGGATGACAGATTGTAGTACAATGCTGAGCTGTGGAACAATAGTTGAACATTTATACCAAAGCTGAACAAAGCACTGCAGTCAGTTATATCCAAAGGATACATCTACGCTCACATTTATTTACTGTTTACACGTTTACAATATCCCGAAGCAGTTCTCTCCTTCATCGGGGTGACAGACTGCAGTACAATGCTAAGCTGTGGAACAATAGTTGAACACTATATCAATATCGACTATTGCCCGCAAGCCTGTATACTAAGGCACAAAATATCTGCATTCATTACGATTACTGTTAGCCTGGCAACATCCGGAAGGCTGGTAACCGGCCTGGAATACCATTCATTATAATCCCGGTTTTGAAATACAAATAGAATTATTATTTTTGCCCCTCTTCAATACACGCATTATGAAATTGTAATTATACTCAGGGAAGCCGCAAAACCAAAAGGCCAATCTGAAGTTTATATTCCCTGAGTTGTCCGGCCTTTTTATTTCTTTTTATAAGTTTTATTATTTACTATTATGACTGAAACAAATACCAGGCAAAACACTGTCTGGCAAACAATAAAGGATGCCATCAGTGGCGAAGAACATGACTATACTACGGGCAGTATACGAAAAGCTATTTTTTTATTAGCCATACCCATGATGCTGGAAATGGGAATGGAAAGCATATTTGCAGTAGTTGATATATTTTTTGTAAGCCATCTTGGCAAACATGCCACATCCACCGTAGGGCTAACAGAATCTGTAATTACCATTGTGTATTCGCTCGCCATGGGCATCAGCATGGCGGCAAGCGCAGTAGTGGCAAGGCGCGTAGGTGAAAAAAACAGCGCCGGCGCTTCACAGGCTGCAGTACAATCACTCATACTGGCTATAGCCATAACCGTTATCGTAAGTATATGCGGGGTAGTTTTTGCGGGAGATATTCTGCGCTTAATGGGCGCCGAAGAGGCAACAGTAAGGGAAGGCATAACATATACCCGCCTGCTTATGGGTTCGAGTGTAGTGATCATGCTGCTTTTTCTCATCAACGGTATTTTCAGGGGTGCAGGCAACCCGATGATTGCAATGAAAAGTTTGTGGCTGGCTAATATCTGTAATATCATATTATGTCCTTTGCTCATCCGCGGCTGGGGACCAATACCGGCTATGGGCTTAACCGGCGCGGCAGTTGCCACTACTATTGGCAGAGGTATAGGGGTAATATATCAACTATATAACCTGTTTAATAGCAGCAAGGTCATCCGCATTACGTTGAATCATTTTAAACCGAATTGGCCTGTATTGAAAAATCTTGCAAATATTGCCTGGCCCGGAACATTACAATTCCTTATTGGTTCGGGCAGCTGGATTGTGCTGGCAAGTATTGTGGCGCGTACGGGTCATAGTGAAGCGTCTGCCGGATACCAGGTAGCATTAAGAATAGTAATGTTTTTTATACTGCCTGCATGGGGCATGAGCAATGCAGCGGCAACGCTGGTTGGCCAGAATCTTGGTGCCGGTGCACCGGAAAGAGCAGAAAAATCTGTAATGACAACCGTAAAGTATAATGCAATTTTTATGGGAGTTGTCTCGCTTATTTTCTTAGTTCTTGCAGAGTTCATCATTAACTTTTTTACTAGCGAAGCTGATGTAAAAAAATACGCTGTATCAGCTATGCGCATCATTAGTGCCGGGTATATATTCTATGGTATCGGTATGGTAATAGGCAATGCATTTAATGGCGCAGGCGATACACGTACCCCCACGTGGATCAATTTTTTTGGTTTCTGGTTTTTGCAGATACCGGTTGCATGGCTGATGGCTCATACTTTCGGGTGGGGACCAACAGGCGTGTTTGTAGCTATACCCGTTGCGGAAACAGCAATTACCATAGCGGCTTATATGATTTTCCGAAAAGGAAAGTGGAAGCTGGTAAAAGTGTAAGAAATATAGTGAAAGGCGAAGCGTTGCTCCTTCATGCTCCGCCTTTGCTTTTACTGGCAGCGCAGGCGAGTATTATACATACCACATTGCGAAAACGGTCATGGCAGAAAAGTATGCCAATGAAATAAGGTAAACTTTTACTTCTGCTGTTGCATAATGCGTAATAAATTGTTTCATAGACACTGTTTTTTTAGATTAAAAATGACAGGGCCCGGATCAAATAATATTTTTGACAGGGGAAGTAATCAGTAGAGTTACGGACGGACGTTTAGGATATCAGCTTTTAAAAACGGGACTGAGTTAAAACAACGCGTTATTTAAACCATGCTAATAACGGTGAATAAGATGTGGATATTGTATCTTATGGTAATCATCGTAAGCAAAAATCTTATTTATACTTAAAAGGATATTGTTATGAAGAAAACGGCATTATTAGGATTGGGCAAAATGGGGCAAGGTATAGCATTAAGTATTTTAAAGTCTGGTGAAAACCTTACGGTATGGAATCGCAGTATTGAAAAGGCAGGGCTGGTAATAGATGCAGGGGCTAACTGGGCCGATACGCCTGCAAAGGCTGCCGAAAATGCTGACTTTGTAATAGCAATGTTAAGCGATGATACCGCATCTGCAAGCGCATGGCTTGGCAAAAATGGCGCGCTGCAAAGCATGAAGCCAGGAGCATTTGTAATTGAATGTTCTACTTTATCCCTGGATTATGTACAAAAACTTTCCGGGGCAGCCCTTTCAAAGGGATTGGCATATATTGATTGCCCTGTTACCGGTATACCGACTGCTGCGGCAGAAGGTAAGCTAACATTATTGACCGGGGCAGACAAACATCAGCTTGAAATATGCCTGCCTCTGTTACAATCATTTTCAAAAAGTATAAAGCACTTCGGCGCTATAGGCAAGGGCACCTGCTATAAACTGATGATCAATCTTATGGGGGCTGTGCAGATTGCGGCATTGGCAGAAGGCATAGCCCTATGTGAAAACCTTGGACTGGATACTGAAACTGTAATTGAATCTATAGAAGCCAGTGCCGCCGCAAGTCCGCAGGTGATACGCTATACACGTGTAATGGCAGAAAAAAAATTTCTGCAGGATCCTTCATTCACTACAACATTACGTTATAAAGATGCGGTGTATGCGTTGGAGTTAGCGAAGAATACAGGCTTTACTGCAAGGCTTGGAAAAGTAGCCGCACAGTGGTTTGCAGAAGCCGCGCAACACTATAAAGATATGGATGAAGCAATGGTTGTAGAACTGATGCACTCAGGCAACGATAATTGAACACTTCATGAGGTTATACCATTTCTTTCATAATGTAAGAACAGCGCCGGAAAGCATTTGAGCCTGTCAGTTGTTCCAAATATTTTTGATGATTGAAATATTATAGTTGATCTTAGTATCTAAATTTTTTTTAATTATGCTTAATCATTTTCGCAAATCAACCCTTTTCATTCTTTCGGGAATTTTTATGTTAGTGCTGACTATTGCAGCCTGTAACAGCCAGGAAGCAGAGAAAAAAGAAGATGCTACAACAGTTAAACCTGCGGATACAACCCCTGCGGTTGATACCACCCACATGGATACCGCTACTACAAGGCCGGTTAAAGGCGGCAACTAAGTTTAGCTGATTGCTAACCTTTTTCTTTATTCACTTCCGGTAATATTTTCCTGCGGCACTTTTAGCAGCTTCAGTTTCCTGCTATGCACTTTTGATCTGTTATCTATCAGCTTTCCTATCAGCCAATGCTCCATACGGTGATGCGCGGGAATGAGTATAGCAGCAATCACAACAAAAATGAGTATTTCCAGCACGGGCGTGTGATGCGTTATTTCCAATACATAGGGATGCAACAATAGTGTAAGGTATTCAAAGAAAAATAGTAATGAAACAATCCCCAGCCCTTTAATAACCCTTATAGGCATTTGTATGCGGCTCAGTATAATCGTTAAAGCAAAGAAGATAGGTATAAAAATACCAATAAAAAGCAACTGCAATTGTTGTGAACGTTCCTTCAATGCAATTCTCTTTTCCTCTTCTCTTTCCGCCTGCCTTAACTGTTCATTACTCGAAATGATCTGAACTTCCTTGATCTTATCCCTGCTGTTAATAGCATCATTAAGCCTGTATACATGCTGCATATACGTAAAAGCGCTATCAATATTCCTTGCTTCTTTGTAGTAATCAACAAGTAACTCCGTGGCATCCAGTTCATGCGTAAGAAAGCCATCTTTTTTAGCAACATACAGAGATATATTGGCATACTTTATTGCAGAATCCATTTTATTCATCTTTCTGTACAGCTTTGATAATCCGAGCGCGGCCTCGCAAAATATATCATCGTCATTAGCCGCGCTGAGATATTTGAGCGCTGTCTGATAGTTCAGCAATGCGAACGGGTAATCATCTTCTCCTAAATAACAATGCGCCAGCCCCGTCATTGACGTACCAATAAAATCCCCATCGCCAAGCTGGCGGGCAATCTGCAGCGATTTATTAAAATAGATATATGCAGAGTCAGACATTTTCAGCCTGTAATATGCATCCCCAACATTCAGCGCAATATGGTATTTGAATGGTTCAATATTATAGTTAGTAATAACAGAATCTGCCTGGAAATAATATTTTAATCCTTGCCTGTACTCTTCCTGGAAAACGTATACAATACCAATATTCATTAAAACACTGGCAAGGTTATACTGGTTTCGTCTTGTTTCTTCGAGCTTCAGTTTTCTCAGGTTAAAATCGAGCGCTTTAGGATAGTTACCTATTTTCCTGAAGATTTCTGCGGTTATACCCAGTGATCTTGATTCGCCTTCGGTATACTTTATGCGCTTTGCCAGGAATAAAGCCTGCTGCACAGTTTTTAAAGCGGTATCAGGCTGATACATACTAACGGCATCGGCTAACTGCCACATCAAAATTACCTTTGTGGTATCCGTTACCGCCATCGGCAGCAATTTCTCCAGGCTGTCGGCCTTTTGCTTTTGCGCATATGCATTACAAATGCCGCAAAGAAGGGTGAACGTAAGGATGTATCTTACCGGGGAATGCAGTTTAGTAAAGGGAATGACCATTAATGAGCAATTTCGGCTATACAATATAGTTATTTAAGCCTTTCGTAACGTTTTAAGCGCTACTAATAATTTAACGGCGGCTACATTTTAGAACTGCACATCATATCTTCATTAACCATTAAATACCAATAGCATCAAACAAATTATTTTGAAATCTATTAATAGATAAGTAGCTTTAGATATCCCTCGTCCATTAAAACACTTCACAATGCTCACCAGGTACTTCCTGCTTTGTTGCATCATTGTTTGCAGCATTCCTGTTGTTGCCCAATCTTCTATTTATGAATTTGATTATCATTTTGACATTGGTAAAACCCGTGAAAAATATAATGCATTTATGGTGCGGAACGCAGATGGAACCGGCTTTATGAGGGTAAATTTTATTGACGAAGAAACCAATAAATCTATTATTGTAGACCTGCAGATGCAGGAACATTATTTAAATGCTGACGCTGAGGGTAAACAAACGGATGAAAATATTCTCGTGTTTGAGGGTTATGATCCCCAGGTAGTGGTTGGCCCGGCTGACCTTAAATATGACCCAGATATTTTCTGGTTCCAGAAAAATCCTTCTACCGGCATATACGAACCCGGCTCTGTAATTTCTACCGGTGACGATGGAAAAGATATTGAAGGCGAATTCACCCAACGGCTGCTGAATGAGAAAGATCTTACAAAGCAACTGGTATCAAAATATTTTACAGAACAAGACGATTTTTATGAAAATTTTTTTGAAGAAGCAACAACAAGACCTGTTCTGCCTGAACAGAAGAATATCCGCATGTTCCTTTTGCTGGTAGCCAACACAGAAGATATTTCTATTGGACCTACATGCGTGGTTGATAAAGACGCTACTTATAAAACATTCAGCCAGCTGGCTGAATTTATGCAGGTACAGTTTATGCCTAAAGTGATTTTTGGAAAAGACTTTACAAAGGCAAATGTTGATAATGCCATTAATGCCATCAACCCAAACCCAGGCGATATCGTGGTTTTTTATTACTCAGGGCATGGCTTTGCAAATGTAAAAGATGGCTATACTTTTCCTTATCTCGACCTGAGAGATAAAGCCTACCAGACCTACGGTGGAGAATTCACGCTGAATATGGAAGATATTTATAAGAGGTTTAAAGCAAAGGGAGCAAGACTGAACCTGATATTAAGCGATTGCTGCAATGCCGATCCGTCTCAAAGCAATACGATCAGCACAGATGTTGCTACCACGCGCAGCTCATCTATCGGCTGGAATATGGAAAACTGCAGAGCGCTTTTTCTCAGCAATAATCCAATATCAATATTAATGACTGCCGCATCTAAAGGCGAATTATCTGCAGGAAACAGCACCGGGGGAATTTTTACATTTAACTTCAGGGAATCGCTTGAAAAATCAGTAGGACACTTTGCCAACAATGTTACATGGCCCGGTTTACTAAACAACGCAGAACAACAAACTGTTGCTAAAGCCCAAAGAACATGGTGCGATAAGGAAAGAAAAATTGTTTGCAAACAAAAGCCAACATATAAGCTGGAGCAGAAATAAATTACTTCGCCTTCTCTTCCAGTTCCATCAGCTTCTCAAATACTACTTCGTATTCGTTATTGGCAGCTTCAAGGGTAGCAACACACTTTTTATAGTCGGTTTCCGCAGCAAGAAATTTATTTTTATCAGAATATATTTCCGGCAAAGCCAATTGATCTTCTAATACTTTTTTTTGTTGGGTAAGCGAAACTACTTTTTCTTCCAACAGTTGAAGATTGCGTTGCTGCTTTTGTAATTCTTTTTTTAATTCTTTATCAATTGGAGCGTTAGATTTTTGAACCGGTGGCTTTACTTCTTCAACAGGTTTTTGCTCAGGTTGTTTTTTTTCCTGTTTGGGTTGAAAAGTATTTTGTTTTGCCGCTTCCATTTTTTTCCTTTCCTTCCATTCCATCCATTCTTCATAGCCGCCGGCAAAGTCCTTTATCTCATGATTATCAATCTCCCAAATGCGATTGGCAGCTTTGGAAATAAAATGACGGTCGTGACTTACCAGTATTACTGTACCGTTGTAGCGGTTCAATGCTTCAATCAACAGGTCAATACTCAGCAGGTCAAGGTGGTTAGTTGGCTCATCCAGTATAAGAAAATTAGCTTTGCTTACGATGGTTTTTGCTAATGCCACTCTCGCTTTCTCTCCCCCGCTCAATACTTTTATTTTCTTTTCAACATCATCTCCGCTAAATAAGAAACAGCCCAACAATGTTCTCAGTTCCTGCTCTGTTTTCTGACTGCCGCTGTTTTTCATTTCTTCAAGAATATTATCCTGAACGTTTAAAGCCTCCAGCTGGTGCTGTGCATAAAAGCTTTCTTCTACATTATGCCCCCATACTCTCTCCCCTTCAAAAGGTTCTGTACCGGCTACTATACGCAGTAATGTAGATTTGCCTTTGCCATTGGCGCCTATCAACGCGATCTTATCACCACGGTTAATTTCTGCCGCGGCATTTTCAACAATAGTATTACTGCCGAATCTTTTTGTTACATGCTTTAACGTGCATATTACTTTGCCCGGCACTTTATCTAACTGGAAATTGATCTTTATTTCAGGGCGATCCAGGGCTACATCTTCAATACGCTCCAGTTTATCCAAACGTTTCATAGCACTTTGCGCTGCCGCAGCCTTGGTAGCTTTTGCGCGGAAGCGTTCTATAAACCGTTCCTGCTGACGTATATACTCCTGCTGGTTTTCAAAAGCGCGTTGCTGCAGGTCGATACGCATGGCTTTTTCGGTTTCATAAAAATCGAAATTGCCATTGTAGAAATGCAATTGCTGCTGGTATAGCTCCACAATTTTTGTAACCATGCGGTTCAAAAAATATTTATCGTGGCTTACTATAACCACGGCACCCTTATAATGTATCAGGTATTTTTCCAGCCATTCAATAGAAGGAAGATCAAGGTGGTTGGTAGGCTCATCAAGCAATAGTAAATCGGGCTGCTGCAAAATCATTTTAGCCAGCAATACACGCATGCGCCATCCACCGCTAAACTCTTTATACGGACGTTGAAGATCAGTATTAGCAAATCCCAATCCCTGCAATACTTCTTCAGTTCTGTGATGAATATTATAGCCGCCGAGGGTTTCTATCTCGTGCAGCTTATCCGAATATTCATGCAGCAGGTTTTCATTCTCGTGCTCTTTTTCAAGCCGCTTACCTAAGGCCTCAATTTCTTTTTCAAGCAATAATATTTTATCAAAAGCGCTAAGCGCTACCTGCAAGATAGAGTCGTTGGTATCAAAGCTTAACAGATCCTGGTGAAGATACCCGATAGTAGTGCCGCGCCCACGCTCAACACTTCCGGCAGAAGGAAGATATTCACCTACCAATACCTTAAGCAACGTTGATTTTCCGGTACCATTGTATCCAATCAAACCAATACGTTCGTAAGGCTGAATATGCCAGGTGGCATCGCGTACGATAGTTCTGGCGCCAAATTCAAATGTTACATCCTGCAAACCTGCCAGCATAATTCTAACTATTGTTGTGTATAATATTTTATCGTGAAACGACAGACGACAGAAATGAGTTGTTCACTTCAATCGTCTGTCGTTTGAAAAATTATACTTTGGTTTTCTATTTATTTGCACTGTCTGCTTTAGGAGATGAATCCTTTCCTGCCGCCGGGCTTTCTGTTTTAATTACGCCTGGCGTTTCAGGATTATTGTTAACAGCAGGTGTGTTGTATTTTCCTTCTATATAAGCCAGGTAGCTCTGTATCTGGAAGGTGCGTTCAATTTCACTATAAAGTCCACGCTGCTTATTGCTAAGCGCATCAGGATTTTGCATTTGCTGCATCAGCTCCTGCACCGGCATATTTCCCAATGCGGCATAATAACTCATCTGCTGTTCAATATCCTTCTTTACTGCCTGCAAAATTTTATCACCTAATTCTTTATACTCTGAACTATATGCCGCCTCTGCCATGGAAAGGCTAACCACGTTTTGCTGATTATCCCTGCTTACCATACCGTAAGGCATATTTTTGGTATCAATGCCTTTGTCAACTTTTTCCAACAACTTTCTTGCCTGCTCTTTTCTGCCATCGTTTGCCATGCTTTGCGCCGCTGCTGCATAGGCCTGGCGTATGGTCATTAAGTGGCGGCGGTTTTCTTCATCAAAATATACGCCCGGTGTGCCAGCATTGCCAAAGCGGAATTTCTCCGTCATGTTCTTATAAGCTGCGTCATCATTAACATTGCCATCGTTCATCGATGTTCTCGGCTTGGGTTGCACAGGCACAAGGCGATAACTTAAACCATCAGCACGCAGGTATTGTCCAAAGCCAAGTGAACTGAAAGGAGCGGTAAAATATATAGGACGCTTCCATTGATTTGCCGCGATCACGTTCAGTACAGCCAGGTCGTTTTTCATCAATGCCGTTTTATTGGGCGACAGATCAAAACGTAATTCATTTACCAATATATCATCCTGGTTAACGGTACCGTTTTTGCGAACCAGCGCGGTGTCAACCGGTACACTGAATTTACGTACCGGGAAAGTATTGAAAGTATTTCCGGCGCCGGAACTAACCATGTATGCAGGATCATCGCTGCCAATGATCTGTGTGAGCACCTGGTCGAGGTATACATATTGATTTTGAGGAATGTTGGGATTTGCATTGAAATAAACCACATTGCGTTTATCTCCTTCCGTTTTGTCAGGTCCCCAAAGAAGATCAATGGGATCGCTATCATTTATTTTGTAGCGAAGCTCATTAATATACCAGTCAATTCCTAGAAGACTGTAATTTATTACCCTGATATCTTTGCGCACACCTTCCACCTCCTGTGCAAACCATAAAGGATAAGTATCATTATCGCCAAATGTGAACAGTATAGCGTTTGGCGCACAACTTTCAAGATAATCTCTTGCAAGGTCGGGCGCTAATGTTTTTTTACTCCTGTCGTGATCATCCCACTCCTGGAAGCCCATAATAACGGGAACGACCAAGGTACATACCGCTGCCGCCGCAAAGCCTGCCAACCTGCTGCCCATTACTTTCTCAAACCATTCCTTCACCATCATTACACCCAGCCCAATCCAGATTGCAAAGGCGTAATAAGATCCTGCATAAGCATAGTCACGTTCACGAGGCTGCGGACCCGCTGCATTTAAATAAAACACAATCGCAAAACCTGTAAAGAAGAAGAGCAGGAATGCAACAAGAAAATCTTTTTGATCGCGCTTGTATTGATACCACATGCCAATTAAACCGAGTATTAATGGTAACGCAAACAGTTTGTTGTTGGCTTTATTCGCTTTTAATGTATCAGGCATTTTGCTTTGATCGCCAAAAAACAGGTTATCAATAAAAGAAATGCCCGTAATCGTATTGCCATCTCTCACATTACCTAATCCCTGCAGATCATTTTGCTTACCTACAAAATTCCAACCAAAGTACCGGAGATACATCCAGCCAATCTGGTAACCAATTGCCCAGCGTATATTGTCAATATATGTTGGTTTGGCATCTTTATCAATGCCCAGCCAGCTGCGGTAATAATCCGCATGTCCCTGGTCGTTGCTTGCATCCCATATACGCGGAAGGAACATCATATCTTCCGGTTCATATTCATACCCTATATCATCGCCTATGTTTACATATTTTTTATCTCCTTTCTGCCATTTTGCGCCCTTGGTAACAATGCCTTTTACGTCTGCCGCAAAAGTTTGTCCGTATATGAGCGGAAAATCACCGTATTGTTCACGGCCGAGATAGCCGGTCAGGCTCATCGGGTTATCTACATTATACATATCTACGGAGGGGTTTGCCGCAGAACGTATCATAGTGGTGAGATATGTAGAATAACCAATAAGCATAAAGGCAAAACACCAAAGTCCCAGCTTTAAAAAGTTAAGTATTTTATTACGGTTATGATACGAAGCGTAGATAGCGAGTGCCGTGCCTGCTACAAAAAGTAAAAATGTGAGCACGGAAGAAATAAAAGGAAAGGCAAATAAAAAGATGAAAGCGGCAAGCCATATAGCAAAGCCTGTATAATTGTTTATGAGCTTATCTGCCCTGCCTATACCAATTACAATTACTGCAGAAAGCAAAATAAAATAAGTAGTAAACCCTGAGAAGAAAGGAAGGTTCAGCCCGTTTACAAACCACCGGTCAAAAATACCGGCGCCGGTAATGGTGTATTGTATAACAAATTTTTGGGTAAATCCTGTAATCACACAACCTACTATAAAGGCCCAAAAAATACCCCATTTTGTTGTATGATATCTTTTAAAATAATATACCATTACAATGGCAGGAATGGTAAGCAGGTTTAGGAGATGAATGCCTATAGAAAGACCAATAACATAAAATATCAGCACTATCCACCGGTCTGCACCCGGTTCATCAGCGGCGTGCTCCCATTTTAATATCATCCAGAATACTAATGCCGTAAGAAAAGAAGAAGAAGCGTATACTTCACCCTCAACCGCACTATACCATAATGAATCGCAGAAAGTACTTGCCATTGCACCAACAACACCGGCAGCCAATATTGTAAATATCTGTTCACCGGTTAATGCTTTACTTGTTTTCTGATATATTTTGCGGGCAAAGTGCGTGATAGTCCAGAATAAAAACAAGCTGGTAAAACCACCAGCCAATGCGCTCATTACGTTAACAGCTTTTGCTGCAGTCATGGGGTTATCGCCAAACAGTACTATAAAAATGCGTCCCATTATAACAAACAAGGGCGCTCCTGGAGGGTGAGGTATCTGCAGCTTGAAGCAGCTACTTACAAATTCGCCGCAATCCCAGAGGCTACCCCCCGCTTCTGCAGTTAATATATATACGGCACAAGCTATAACACAAACAATCCATCCAGTGATGTTGTTGATCCTGTTGAAATTCATATTAGTACTGTCTTTTATAAGATTGGCAAACCTACACGAAATTTGATAAGCTACAAAACTAAGGGAACGTTAATTTAAACAGGGTCAGTTAAATACCAAATTAACAGGAATCGTTTAAAAATGATTATAGACGACGTCCCTGTTTAATACTGCCAGATATAATTATACAGGTATCTTTTGCGTTGCATAATCTCATTTCCCTAAACCTTCCTATCTTTAAAATTGTACTTCAAAAATCATTATGCCGTATGAGTCAATACAATATCAATCGCCGACAATTTATCCGCGGTGCTTCTGCAGCACTTGCCCTCGCCTCACTTAAAGCAAATGGTATGGATTTTTTCAGCACTGCACCTGCAAGGCGTGTGGCGCTGATAGGTACAGGCTGGTATGGCAAGAGTGATCTGTTCCGGTTAATACAGGTGGCACCTGTAGACGTGGTAGGACTTTGCGATCCCGACAGGCATCAACTGGAAAAAGCCGCTGAAATGGTAAGCCAGCGGCAAAGCAGTCATAAAAAACCTGCTATGTATGGAGACTACCGCAAACTGCTTTCGGAACAAAAACCAGATATCGTTTTAGTGGGCTCACCCGATCACTGGCATGCACTGCATACCATTACCGCATTACAGGCAGGCGCGCATGTGTATGTGCAAAAGCCTATAAGCGTTGATGTAATGGAAGGCGAAGCGATGGTTGCCGCGGCAAGAAAATACAATAAAGTAGTGCAGGTTGGTACACAAAGAAAAAGCACCCCGCATTTAATAGAGGCAAAGAAAAATATCGTTGATGCGGGACTGTTAGGAAAAGTATCGCATATAGAAATGTGTTGCTATTACCACATGCGCAATAATGGTAATCCACCGGTTCAGGCAGTGCCTGATTTTTTTGATTATGAAATGTGGACCGGCCCCGCGCCATTGCGCCCTTATGATGGATTGCCACATGTGCGCTGGTGGCGCACTTTTATGGAATACGGCAATGGCATTATGGGCGATATGTGCGTGCATATGCTCGATACCGTTAGGTGGATGCTGAAGCTGGGTTGGCCAAAACGCATCAGCTCTACCGGGGGTATATATGTAGATAAAACAGGCAAGAGCAATATAGCAGATACACAGAGCGCTATATTTGAATATGACGAATTGGAATGCATTTGGCAACACCGCAGCTGGGGAACACCTGCCGACCCGGAATATCCCTGGGCTTTTAAATTATATGGTGAAAAAGGTACGCTTTGCGGCAGTACTATGAGGTATGATTTTATTCCTAATGGCAAAGGAGAAAAAATACATATGGATGTGGTCTATGAAAAAGAAAAGTATCCTGAAGATTTAAAAGAACCTGATATAGAATTGAATGCAGCGCCTGCAACACGTTTGCATATGCTGGATTTTTTGAAGGCAATTGATAATAAAACAAGACCGGTTGCTGATATAGAAGAAGGGCATATATCAACTGCCAGTTGTATTATCGCCAATCTTTCCATGAAGCTGGGAAGGGCATTGGTATATGACCCCGTTAAGAAAGAAATAACCGGGGATGCTGAGGCTACCAGGTTGTTGAGGAGGGAATATAGGGGGCCGTGGGTGCATCCATCCGTATAATAAAAGTAGGCGATAATTATGGCTGCCATGCACTGCATCAGTAAGCAACCAATTAATGCTGGCGGTGAAACCTCCCTGCACTTTCCTTACTTTTGCCTCAATGAACATCAACAATACTTCCTTAGAAAACATATTATCCCGGCTGAAAATAAAAGCGCTGAATGATATGCAGATTGCCGCTTTTGAAGCTATTAGCGGCAATGACAATACAATACTGCTTTCGCCAACCGGATCGGGAAAAACACTTGCTTTTTTGCTGCCCTTGCTGCATGCATTTAATCCTGCCTTAAAAAAAACACAGGCGCTGATCGTAACGCCTTCCCGGGAGCTGGCACAACAGATTGACATGGTGTTTAAAAAGATGACTGCTGATTTTAAAGTTACCTGCTGCTATGGAGGACACAAGAGAGAGGTTGAAGAAAATAACCTGATTGAAGCCCCTGCATTGATCATCGGTACTCCCGGCAGGCTGGGAGACCATATACGCAGAGGCAATATCACTACAGATACAATTGAAACCGTTGTGCTGGACGAATTTGATAAATCGCTGGAACTGGGTTTCCAGGAAGAAATGGAATTTATTATTCAGTCGCTGCCCAATGTAAAAAAGCGCATACTTACTTCAGCTACTGATCTTGAAGATATCCCGGCGTTTATCGGGTTAGTACAACCTGCTAAACTTAATTTCCTTACAGGTGATGCTCCCCCTGCTGAAAAGCTCGCTTTTAAAAAAGTATTGAGCCCGGTTAATGATAAAGCAGATACACTATTTAAACTAATTTGTTTTTTAGGTGATCGTTCAACAATCGTATTCTGTAATCACCGGGATGCAGTAGAACGTACCAGTAATCTTATAAAAGAAAAAGGTATTACCAATGTTTTTTATCATGGCGCAATGGAGCAGAAAGACCGGGATGCCGCACTCAGCAAATTCCGCAATGGCAGCGTGAATGTACTTGTTACTACTGATCTTGCCGCAAGGGGATTGGATATTCCTAATATCCGGTATATTATTCATTACCATATTCCGCATACGGAAGATAGCTTTATTCACCGCAATGGCAGAACGGCACGTATGGATGCCAGTGGCACCGCTATCATTATTTTAGCGCCTGATGAAAAGTTGCCTGCATATATCTTAACTGAACCGGAAGAAATAGTATTACCGGAGAATGATGTATTACCTGAAAAACCCAAATGGACAACACTTTTTATCGGGGCGGGTAAAAAAGATAAAGTGAATAAAATTGATATTGTTGGATTTTTAAGCAACAAAGCCGAACTTAAAAAGGAAGATATCGGGTTGATTGATGTAAAAGATTTTTTCTCATTTGTTGCTATCCGTAAAACAAAGGCAAGCCATGCACTGCATTTAATAAAAAATGAAAAGATAAAGAATAAGAAGGTTAAGATTGATGTGGCGAAGTAGAGGTGTTGGGTGTAAGGCGTATAGGTTAAAGCATAAAGCGCTTCATTATAACCTTATACCCTTTACATGTTATATATTTCTTAAAACAAGAAAGTATGCCTTTCTGTGCTGCTTAATTAAGGAACTTACTACCTGTTTTTCTTTCTGCGTTTAACCACTTCTCCTTAACTGTGTATATGATCAAAAATTACCTGAAAATTGCGTGGCGAAACTTACTAAAACATAAAACCTTTTCCGGCATTAATATACTTGGACTATCCATTGGTATTGCCGCCTGCATCATCATATTTATTTATGTACACTTTGAGCTTACATACGACCGGTATAACCGGAATGCAGACCGCATTGCGCGGGTAGCGTCTACCATTAAAGCGCCTGAATCTGATTTTATGATCGCCTCAAGCCCGACTGCACTGGCAGATGCCTTGAAACAAAACTTTCCTGAAGTGGTGGCGGCTGTACGTTTAGACAATGCTGCTCAAGCCGTAAAATTCAATAACGAGGTTTTTAAAGAAGAAGAATTTTACAGGACAGATGCTGATATATTTTCCGTTTTCAGCTTCGATTTTATTGAGGGCAACAGTGCTGCCGCTTTGCAAAAGCCTCAATCTATTGTATTGACCCAATCCGTTGCCAAAAAATATTTTGGCAATACATCTGCTTTAGGAAAAAACCTGGTATGTAATGGAGCGCCGTTATTGGTGACCGGCGTTGTCAAAGACCGCCCGTCCAACACCGATATTCATATTGATGCTTTATTATCTGCCGATTTTTCGGCAACAGCCACATGGGATGATTTTGACTTATACACTTATGTGTTGTTCAGACAAAATGCAGACATCAAAAATTTTGAAAAAAAGCTTACGGCGCTGGCTAAGAAAAATATTGATCCTTTGCTAAATACGGATGGTTCTACAGGTTACAGCGCCAAGATGGAAATAGAGCCTTTATCTGATGTTCATTTCAGCCAGGGTAAATTAATGGATACGCCAAAAGGCAATAAGCAATCGAATTACATATTTGCGTTGCTTGCCGTTTTTATATTAATGATCGCTGTACTTAATTATATCAACCTTAGTACGGCGCGGTCATTTGAAAGAGCAAAGGAAGTAGGGATACGTAAAGTAAGCGGCGCCGGTAAATTTCAATTGGTGCGGCAGTTTTTGTTTGAATCTTTTTTGCTGGTTACCGGAGCCTTATTATTATCGGTAGTGCTGGTGCAGGTGAGCCTGCCTTTTTTAAATATGCTTTTGCAAACCAGGCTCTCTGTCGATCCGAGGGCGGCAACTATCCTGATCGCGATCATTTTTGTTACCACGCTTCTACTCGCAGGTATATATCCTGCTTTTGTATTGTCGGGATTTAACCCGGTGAGCGTGTTAAAAGGAAGCTGGCGGTTCAGCATTAAAGGTGTTTGGCTGCGTAAAGCCATAACCGTTGCACAGTTTACCATCGCGGCTGTTTTAATAGTGGGCACTATTGTTATTCACCAGCAAATGAAATTTATCAGGGAAAAAGACCTTGGCTTTTCAAAAGATCAGTTGCTCAATGTATTTCTCCCACGCGATTCTGTTTACCAGAACGCTGTTAAAGCGTTTCAGCATGATCTTCGTCAGCAGAGTGCTATTAAAGGTGTTACTGTTGGTTATGGCATGGCGGATGCTACTTTAGCAAGCACCTACACTTCGTTTGAAGGAAAGAAAAGAGAAATACTTTGCACCTACTATGTTATTGACGACCGGTTTTTGCCTGTTTTTCAAATGCATTTGCTGGAAGGAAGAAACATGTCTGATAGTATTGTAACGGATAAAAACGAAGCGTTTCTGGTGAATGAAGCTTTTTTAAGAACAATGGGCTGGCAGTCGGGTGTGGGAAAAGATATAGAAGGTTTTGGCCACAAAGGCAAAATTGTAGGCGTGGTAAAGGATTTTTATTTCAAATCTTTGCATAATAGTGTTGAGCCGTTAGTAATGGTATGGAATACCTTCCCGGCTAATACAACTACAGTAAAAATAAGCCCGGCAAACCTCAGCATAGTAGAAAATATATTCAAAAAGCATTTTCCAGCCACAGTATTCGATTACGCTTTTGTAGATGATACGGTAAACAAACAGTATGCTCAGGATAATATTACCATGCGGTTGTTTAACTGGTTTACCATACTTGCCATTTTCATTTCCTGTCTTGGTATTTACGGATTAGCCAGCCTGATTATTGCACAACGCACCAAGGAAGTGTCTGTACGTAAAGTATTAGGCGCTACCATGAGCCAGTTGCTTACGTTGCTTACAAAAGATTATATAAAGCTTCTCGTCTGGTCAATGCTTATTGCGCTCCCGTTGGCAGGTTACCTCATGCATCATTGGCTTTTATCCTATGCATACCGCATTCAGCTAAGCTGGTGGATGTTTGTTGTGCCAATCTTATCCCTTTTGATTATTACTCTTGTGATTATTGGCAGGGAAGTTATAAAAGCGGCATTGATAAACCCGGTAAAAGGGCTGCGGGCAGAATAAGCTGCAAATACAATAAAAAGGGATGAGTGTATCAACTCACCCCCCAACTGTTTATTCCTCTTTAAATTTTCTGCGAATAATGAGCTGTAATTTCTGTGCTGTTAGATGACTGCTTTGTTTCTTCGCTTTTACCGGCCTTACTGTCTCTTGTATTTTTTTGCACAGCAATAGCTGCAAAAAGACTAAGCAAAAATGACATGGCGTAGAATCCTTTTTCACTTCTTGTTAAATCAGCATTCCATAGCCCAACGGTGAGTAATATAATACTGAGGATAGTGGTGAACCAGGCTATGCCATAATAGAGGTTGGTAACAGGTATGCCTTCCATTTGGTCGCGAACAGCTTTTTGAACGGATATAGCAGAGAATAATCCGAACATTAATACAGTGAAATAATATCCTTTTTCATTGAGCTGCATGTCAGCATTCCAGAGACCGATATTGTATGCAGTTATGCCGGTTAATAGGGCGAACCATGATGCTCCGACAAACGCGGCTGATGGTTGCAGGGATGATTTTTGTTCCATATAAAATATTTATGGAAACAAATCTATTTTCCGGTTGGCATATTGCTTTTGACAATAGTCAAATTGCCAGACACGATTTGTTAAAGCCTGCTCCTTATCCTGCTAAGCGTTTCCTGGCTTATGCCGAGGTAAGAAGATATATAACCTAACGGAACGCGTTCTATAACATGCGGCGTATTGGCAAGCAAAGCCTCGTATCTTTCTGTAGCTGTTTTAAACTGCGCGTTTACATACCGTTCTTCTAATCGGATATAATATTTTTCATACACTATTCTTACCAGTCGCTCTATTTCATGGTATTGGTTAT
Source organism: Agriterribacter sp. (assembly GCA_047601125.1). GTDB lineage: Bacteria > Bacteroidota > Bacteroidia > Chitinophagales > Chitinophagaceae > Agriterribacter. The sequence goes on from JASGJY010000002.1 coordinate 531,444, forward strand.
ATAAGCCGGTAAGATTTTCTTTAGAAATACCATATAAAATACTACCCTCCAGCAATTGCAGGTTTTCTACTGCAGGCTCACCTGTTATAAAGCTATGAAAGGAAGTAACAAAATCATTTTCAAAACCAAACCAATGGGTTATTTCTTTTCCTTCAAGATTATAAAATCCGCGCAGCGCTCCTTTTTGTAAAAAATACAAATGCCTGCAAATGCTGCCTTCCTTAATCAGCAAGCTGCCTTTGGATAATGCCGTTTCTTCAAAGCAATTTTGCAGTGCCTCCTGTGCTTCTTCACTTAGTTTATAAAATCCATGTAAATGGGTAAGCAGTTGTTGCATATTGCAAAATAATATTTAATTGTTTGCTACACACTGAGTGGTTTTGTTAAGAAGAATTTTTCCCAAAGTGGCACAAAAGTTTACACAAAGAACCACAAAGGAAGCTATTCAATTGGTTCTACAGAATCCGTTACCAGTGCTTATAAGGCAGCACAGCCAGGTTAGCATTATAATATTTTGGATCGTGGGTAACTTCTTCTGTTATCCAATCCGGTATATCGAATGGCTCGTCTTCTGATTGTAGTTCAATCTCTGCAACAATTAATCCTTCATTCTCTCCATGAAAAACGTCTACTTCCCAAAGCTTGTTTTTGTAAGAGATATTATACCTGGTTTTTGAAATTTCATTATTGGAAAAATTATCCAGCAACTGCTTCGCATCAGTTAATGGAATGTTGTATTCAAATTCACTTCGTGTTGCGCCGGTTGTTTTTCCTTTAATTGTTATAAAAGCGTTTTCATTACTCAGTCTTATACGAATGGTTTTATGAATATCATTTAAAAGATAGCCCTGCCGGTAAAGTTTGCCCTGCGGTTTGGGAAGAGCATTCCACTTATTATGGTTTACCAAAAATTTGCGTTCTATTTCGATTGGCATAAATATCAGCTTTTGTGCATTGAAATTATGCCATCACATCTGTAAACAAAATATAAAATTCTTTTTGTAAAGAGCGTAAATTTATTCCTCTATAACTTTCCTAAAACTCCAGTTGATATCCTATTACCGGAACCAGTCCGGCTAATTTTTTATATACCCATTGATTGGTGGTTGGGTCATACCTGTAGCTCAACCCATCCGTATTTTTTATACCAAGAACGTTTTGAATATCAAGCGTAATCATCCATGCGGTTTTTGTTCTGTTTTTGCGCAGCGCAAATCTTACATCTGTTCTGAAATATGCAGGAATTTTTTTTGAGAACGGAGCAGATTCATTCAATACAGGCTTTCTTGAATCAGCGGTATTGTTTATTGCTAAAGGAGTTATAGGCATGCCTCCATTATATAACATTTTTCCTCCTGCAGTAAAAGTTTGCTCTTTCCGCCATTTCCATTCCCTGCCTGCTGTAAAATGTCCCGCGGTACGGTTGTTATATTGCGTATTATAACTCCTGCCGTTTAAAGGTTGAAACGTGGAATTGAATACAGAAAAGCCACCGAGTAAGAAAAAGCCTTTTGAAAAAAATCTTTCAACGGTTATATCTACACCAATATTTTTGCCATTGCCCTTACTTACCAACGCTTCGTTCGCATAACCTTCTATCATATTCAATAGCCAGAATGTACGGTTAACATCATTTACTACCGGCACCCTTGATAATTGCTGCAGGTATGCTTCTATATGAAACCGCCAGTTCCTTTTAAGTAATGCATCATAGGTCACTATAAAATGTGTTGAGCGTATAATATCAAGATCCAGGTTTGGAAAACTATTTGCAGCACTTTTATAAAAATATGAGCCCAGCGGCAATGTTTTTCCATACAGCCCTGTTGCAAAACTTATGCTATGACTGGCATTGAGCTTATACTGTATGCTCATGCGTGGTTCAACAGAATTTGTTTTATTAAGCGAAAGATACAAATAATGAATGCCTGCATTAACAGTAAGCTTGCTGAGCGGCTTCCAGCTTAATTGTGTATACGGTTGCCATTGCCAGGTAGTGCCTTCTCCATCAATAATATTTTTGCGATAAACAGCATCAGCAAAATCATATACACCCTGGGTAAATCCATAGCCTATCCTGCTTACGAATGTTCCGGTTTTCCAGGTAAGCCGGCGGCCGAGTTTTGTATTATAATAAATGGCAAATGAAAACCGGTTGTTATTATACAATTCATCATTTATAGTATAAGGTTGCTTTGATGTATTAAGCGTATCATCCCTGTACATTATTTTTTGTGCCATTATAGCAACAGAAGTTTTCAGCAGCCCGTTTTTTCCTACCAGTAAACTATGCCCTATCCCTACCGCTCCCATATTGGTTTTAAAATCATACACGGCATAATCATCATATTCATTCCAGTCCGATTGAGGCTCTACAGCCGAATAATCTTCTTTACTTAACCCTCCTATACCCCAGATATTAAATACAGAACGATTATTTTTTGAGGGAAAATTCAGGTTAAAAGAAAGATCCTGGAAAGTGTTGCGCTCCCGTTTGTCTGTAAGATGAAACCCAAGTGAACTTAAAATACCCAGTGTTGAATAACGGTAATTAACAAGAAAAGAGCTCCTGTTTTTTTCTACCGGCCCTTCTGCTGAAAAGTCGAGCCCGATAAGACTGGCCTTAAAAGTATATTTATTGCTCCCTGCATTGCCTTTTCTGAAACGCATGTCAAACACACCGGATAATGCATCGCCGTATTCTGCCGGAAAACCACCTGTGGAAAAATCAGAATTATCAAGCATACTGCTGCTGAATATAGTTATGCCCCCGCCTGTAGAACCCTTTCGTGCAAAATGATTGGGATTAGGTATGTCAACACCTTCAAGCCTCCAAAGCATGGTTGCCGGAGAATTTCCCCTGATCACAATATCATTCCTTGCATCACGCATGGGCTGCACACCCGGAAAGCTCATCGCCATTCTTCCGGGATCGTTTACGCTGGCAGCATAGCGCTGCGTTTCTTCGGGAGTAAACGACCTTGTGCTGACAACCGATAATTTATTAACAGGTTGCTTGGGGTTTTTGAGCGTTTGTATAATAATTTCTTTTTGCTGTGTGAACTGCTGTTCAAGTTCAAGCACAAGTTCTGCTTCCCTGGCACTGCTTACAATAAAATTGTCTGTAGCAAAATCAGCATACCCGCTATGGGTGCATTGCACAATTCTTCGTCCTACAGGTATTTTCGTCAAAATAAAAATGCCTGCTTCGTTGGTAACTGCAGTCCGGTGCAAACTATCTTCTGAAATAAAAACAGTGGCGCCCGCGATCGCACGACGGGAATCTTTATCAATAACGGTTCCTTTTATGGTTTGAGTAATGGACTGGGTAAACGACGTGAAATAACTGATGCTGACAACGCAAAATAAACATAGTTTTTTACGCATAAGCCAGGGTTTTCATTAAAATACAAATAAATATTTTCCTTTAAAGACATTATTTGTAATTAACAGTTTTGGATTAGCAGTCTGCCGGAAAATGAATGCGGATATAACTTAAATTTTTAAACCGGCCGCCAATGTGCTGAACGGAGCGATACAGATGAACGGAGCGTCGCCACTATCCCTCAATCAGGGATATGCGGCCGGCATCATTAAATCTTTTATCTCCGTACTGCGCTTAACCGGATCAGGTAGTTTTTATTTACGCATTAATAAATACTAAGTACATTTATTATGCAATTATCACAAACCTTTGTATTATGAAATCTTTTCTATTCATAGTGTTTAGCCTGCTTTTATTGCAACTTTCTTTTTTGCCGGGCAATGCGCAGGATGCATGGCCAAAAGAGATCACGTCTTCTGACGGTACAGTGATCTCCATATTTGAGCCTCAGCCGGAAAAACATGCCGGTAATGATGTTACGGCCAGAGCGGCAGTATCTATCAGGAAGACAGCAGACACCGATCCTGTGTTTGGCGTAATGTGGTTTAACGCTACTTTAGCGCCGGGAGGTAATAATACCGCCACTGTAAAAACCATCACGGTTACAAAATCAAAATTTTCTGACGGTGATGAAGCCAGTAAAGCAACCTTAAAAAAAGTAGTGGAGAGTGGTGTGCCGCCAATGAATATAAACATTGACCTGAAGCGGCTGAATGATATGCTGCAACAGGAAAAAGCCGATACAGAATCCGGCATAAAAACTGATCCTCCGGTTGTGTATTACAGGAACAAGCCTACAACGTTGATAGTACTTGACGGAGAACCCGTGGAACAGCAGGACGATGACCTTAAAATGGTAAGGGTTGTTAATTCGCCTTACCTTATTATTAAAAATCCTGACGATAAGAAATACTACCTGTATGGCGGCAACTTCTGGTATAGCTCAACACAGGTAAAAAGCGGCTGGACAAATGTGAAAACGCTGCCGTCAAAAATAAAAACCATCGATACTGCCCTGAAAGAACAGGAGAAGAAAGAGGAGAGTGAAGACAAAGAAACAGAAGTGAAATTTACTGAGCCCACAGATATTTTAGTGAGCACCTCCCCTGCGGAACTTGTGCAAACAGAAGGCGAGCCAACATATAAAGCGGTAGAAAGTTCTACTTTATTATACGTTGACAATTCGCTTGACGAAATTTTTAAGGATGTTGAATCTCAGAAGAATTTTATCCTGCTTTCAGGGCGATGGTATGCCAGCACCAATATACAGGGTCCATGGGAATATGTGCCTTCTGATAAGCTGCCTGCAGCTTTTGCTTCTATTCCTAATGGATCAGAAAAAGATGGCGTGCTGGCAAGCGTGGCAGGGACAGCAGCAGCGGAAGAAGCAATTATTGATGCGAATATTCCGCAAACGGCAAAGGTTGAACGCAGCTCAGCAAAGTGCACCGTAACCTATGATGGCGCTCCTAAATTTGTGCAGATAGAAAATACCAATCTGCTGCTTGCCGAAAACAGCAATATTACCGTGATGCAGGTGCCGAATAACCAGTATTACGCGTTGGAAAACGGCATATGGTTTAAGAGTAATAGTCCTGACGGGCCGTGGGAGGTTGCTAATGAAAGACCTTCGGATGTTGAAAAAATACCTGCCAGCAGCAGCGCGTATAATACTAAATATGTGCATGTATATCATACAACGCCGCAGTATGTGTATGTTGGCTATACACCGGGATACCTTGGCAGCTATCGCTACTATAATACTATGGTTTGGGGTACCGGCTGGCATTACCACCCCTGGTATGGACACTGGTATTATCCGCGCCCTTTTACCTGGGGCTTTGGTATGATGTATAACCCGTGGAGCGGATGGAGTATAAGCTGGGGATTGAGCTTTAATTATGGATGGTTCCGCTATCACAGTTATTATGGTCATGGTGGATGGGGATGGTTTGGACCTCCTATGTTTCGACCGCCATATCGCCCCTGGGGATGGAACGGAGGATATTATGGAAGCCGCCCTCCGGGCAGGCCTGCCCGTTACCCGAATGTAACTGCCAATCGCCCGCCTAACTGGAATACAAGGCCGGCTGCACGCCCCTCCCGTCCCATTGCAAGAAATAATGTTTACAATAACAGGCCGGCAGTTATTACAAGAGACCGTGTTACACGCCCGGCAGCAAGACCATCAGGCCCTGCCACACGCCCGGGTAATAACCACGGAACAAGACCAACAACAAGACCAGGTACTACAACACCAGTAAGGCCAACCACAAGACCGGGCACCACCACGCCCTCAAGGCCAACGAGCCCGAGACCGGCTAACCCGCAACCGTCTACCAGGCCTGCCACAAGACCATCTACGCCACAAACACGGCCAAGCACAAGACCTACACAAACAACCAGGCCAGCTACAAGGCCTGCTGTTCAGCCCCGGCCGGCGCAATCACGACCGGCACAACCGGCAAAAAAGCCTGCAACAACCCGGCCGGCGAAAACAAGAAATGGATAGATGATATAATAGTTGCTGTAAATATTTTTAAAAGCGTTGATAAACTCAACGCTTTTTTTATGAATACTATCCCGTGAGCGATCTTAAAAAATTTTCAAGATCAATTTTATTCTGCTCCGATAAATTCATAATAGTCAATTACCTCACGCAGGGTTTTAAACATGCCGTTATGCATATAGAGTGCGGTTAAAGCAATATTGCACAGCGTTGTTTATATCGTAAACCAGATGCTGTCTCCCTGCAGGAAATCTACTTTGTAAATGCCATAATATTTGCCTTCGTCATTACAAATAGGATCAAATGTTTTCAACGTATCATTGCTGAAAACAGATTTTCCACTGCTGAACAGTTTGCCATCTACAAAATAATCGTGTATGCCGTCTTTATGAAAGCGAACTTCGGCCAGGGGTCCGCTTTTAAACTTTACAGACCAGTTGCCAATTATATTATGCGCTGTTTTTTTTGCGCCACAGTCACAATAAGAATAATTATATTTTCATGTGCATATCAATTTTAAGTAAGGCGTTATTTCCCTGCTATTTTTTTCTGCCAGTCCTGATGAGCCGTTTACTCTTTGGCTGCAGGTATCAGCCAGTACATCAAGCCTGAGCGAATCACCATAATAAGTAAGCTTATATATAAGCCTTAATAAGCTATGTTGCAAAGTCCGTCTGTGATATATAAAGAATCTCCTCAGTTCTGTACGTTCCGCTTACAAAGTTTTTTCCATCCACAAATCCATCGTAGCTGCCATTTGCTTTGAACCGGGCGAGAAAACATAAGGCTTGCCTTCATAGGTTAAATGCGCATCCCATTCTTCTACGTGGTTGTGAACAGCTTTTTTTGAAGTAGTACTGCCGCAGGAAGAAAGCATTAAAACCGCGGTGATGATTACCAGTAAATTTTTCATGTCAGTATATTTTATTCGGCTTCAAAACTACCCTCCCAAATAAAAAAGGCATTTGCTGTTGTTGCAAATGCCTTTGAAGTTTTAAGAATTAAAAAACTGATTATTAATATGTTTGAAATTTTTGCACCAGGCTTTGAATTTGTTGAAGACACAATATTATGCGAAGAGCATGGTCCGTCTGTTTGTTTTGTTATTTTTCAAGTTCTTCTGTAACTACTTCTGCCATTTCTTTAGAGCTGAAAGGGTTTTGTCCGGTAATCAAATTGCCGTCGACCACTACATTTGAAGTCATAGGTATAAATGCTTTTTTCAATTTAGCGCCACGCTCTTTAATAGCGGCTTCCAGGTTGAAGGGAACTTCCCTTTTTCGTCTTGCTATGGTTTCTTCAAACCAGTCAAAGCCCGTCATTGATTTTCCTTTGATCAGGTAATCACCAGTAGAAAGCTTTACATTCAGCAAGCCGCCTACACCATGACAAATAGCCGCTACCATTTTTCCGCTTTCGTATTGATGGCTGATAATAAATTGCAATATGGCATCGTTTGGAAAATCGTACATGGTAGCATGTCCTCCGGCAAGATAAACGCAGTCAAAACTTTCGTTTTTTACATCCTCAAGGCTTTTGGAATGGTTCAGCTCATTCATTAAAGCAACACTTTCGTAATAGCCTTTTGAAATTTTATCCAGCACCAGTGGTTTTAAACTTTCCGGGTCAATGGGAACTTCGCCTCCCTTAGGGCTTGCAATAGTAACATCCCAGCCTTTTTCTTTTGCAATGTGATAAATATGTGTAAGCTCACTCAGCCACAAGCCGGTTTTCAGTCTGCCGCTTGCATACATATTCACATTGGTAACTATTAATAAAAGTTTTTTCATGGCTTTTAAATTTTCTGTTGATACAAATATTTATGGAATTAATTAAACGCAGCCCGGAATTCCATAGGAGAAACTGAAGTCCTGTTTTTAAACAGGCGATGAAACGACTGTGGATGTTCAAATCCTAAATGATAGGCGATTTCAGATACCGACATTCCGGTGGTAGATAATAGTGCTTTTGCTTTTTCAATCACCCTGTTCTGAATATGCTGCTGCGTGGTTTGCCCGGTTTGCACACGCAACATATCGCTGAGATAGTTAGGACTTAAATGCAATGCATTAGCTACAAACTGAACCGTGGGAATACCGCGAGCCAATTTATCATCTTTAAAATAATCATCCAGCAGCATTTCTAATTTAGTAAGCAGGCCGGTATTGACTTTTTTTCTCGTCAAAAACTGGCGGTTATAAAAGCGGTCGCAATATTTCAATAATAAATCAATATTCGATATCAATAAATCCTGGGTAAAAGCATCCATATTGGCATCGATCTCCCGGTCAATATTTCCTATAATATCCATTACAGATTTTTCTTCCTTTTCTGAAAGAAACAAGGCTTCGTTGCTTGCGTAAGAGAAATATCCATACTCTTTTATTTTGGAAGCCAACATATATCCCTGCAAAAAACCGGGATGCACTACCAGCACAAACCCTCTTACGCTATTAAGCAATACATCTTTAAACTGCAGTACCTGGTGTGGAGCAATAAAGTACATAACTCCTTCATCAAAATCATAATACTGTTGGCCATATTTACATTTGCCGCCTGCACAATCTTTCTTCAAAGCAATTACATAAAAATCAGTAGTTACAGCGCTGAGAATAGTTTCAGGCTCCAGCCGGACATCATCAAAATTAAATACACTTATCAGTGGTTGGGAAGGTTTCTTCAATCCCAAAAACTGGTGCAGAACACTGATAGACGAAATTCTTTCCGGAGTTTTCACCTGCTGATTTATTGATGTATACATTGTGAATTTACTGCTTTTATTGACGTGCTGAAAGTTGCCCGTTTTTAATCTTCCCAATGCCTTCGCTATAACTGGTTATTTTAAAATCCGGAAAACGTTTCCTGAATTTTGAATCGTCAAACACATTGTCGTGTTCATATCTGGGCAACAGTTCCAACAGTTCTTTCATACTTTTATTAAAAAATGATCCGGTTTTAAAAATGAATTTCGGAATAACAGTATAATTCAGATTTTTACCATATATATCAGAAGCCAGTGCAATAAATGCTTTATAGGTTGGGTAGCTTTCATCAACAGGTAAATGCCATATCTGTCCAAAAGCATCGGGTGTATTTCCAATTAAAGCGGTTGCGCGGCTTGCATCGGGTGTCCATATCAGGCTTCTTTTTTTTGAATCGCTCAATGGTACTTTCAGCTTTCTATCTGCTTTGATATTATTAAAGATGAGGGTATTGGTAATACTTTGCGTTTTCCCCGGCCCATAAAATTCCGGGGCGCGGCAAATCACTGCTTCCAGTTTGCCCGATTGCATCTCTCTTAAAACCATCTCTGCCATTTTCATTCTCACTTTCCCTTTTCTGCCAACGGGACTAAAAACAGTTTCTTCGGTTAGCACCCTGCCATCCTGCGGATACATGTAAGTATTATCAAAAAAAACGAGCCTGGCTTTGTTTATCTTACAGGCATCTATCACGTTTTGGAGAATGAGGGAAAACTGTTTCTCCCACAGAGCTGTGCTGATAGGGAGCCCCAGTGTGAAATATGCTGTCCCGCTTCCTTTCACCGCTTCTATTGTTTTTTCCCTGACTGAGAGATCAGCGGAAAAAACCTCGTCAGTATCATTGATTTTTTTCGCATTCCTGCTCACGATCCGGATATCTGAAGTGAAATTTCTTTTTAATGCCCTTGCAAGCTCTTCGCCGATCTGTCCGTTTGCTCCTAAAATAGTTTGCATGATATTGCTATAGCTTTATTACTATGCAAAGTTCAGCAGTGTTTACGAATTGATTGTAACTGAATTAAGGGAAGTTGTAACAAAATCTCCGGGCCTTATTACTCAGCACTTGCTGTTTTTACCAACCTCACTCGGCGGATACCCGAAATGTTTTATAAAACTGGTTGGAAAATTAGCGGGATTTCCATAACCAACCATATAGCCGGCTTCGGCAACTGTTGCAGGGTGGTCACTTCTTAATGCTTTTTGCGCAGCAGGAAGCAGTTGCGCAAGCGGAAGCCCGGGCTGAGTGTTGTATTCAACCGTGTATCTTTTTTTATAGACAGCATTTTTTATCTCGTACTCAAATGCGAGTATACAACCTGTAAGCCCAAGCAAAAAACCACCAGCCCGGAGCTTATCCGAGCCAGAGGTGTATATTACTTATGATTTTTTTTACGGTCACGTTACAAGGTACAGGATGAAAGGTAAAAAGCGTAAGGTAGGAGGGCAGTGCCTTAACCCTACATCTTTATAGCCTACACCTTTTTAAAATTTTATCGCAATATCAGCAGCGAAATTTCTTGTAGGATTATAAATACCCCAATTATCCCAATATTGAACATTACCAATATTATTCAGTTTAAAACCAAGGCGCCATTTGGCATCTTCATAAAATACCGTTCCGTTTACAACGCTGTAAGATGGTATAGTAATGCTGTTGCCTTCATCGAAAAAGCAGGTACTTACATAATTGCCGCCGGCACCAATGCCAAAATTCTTCAGCACACCATTAACTATTTTATAGCTGAGCCAGTAGTTGGCTATATTTTTAGGAGCGCCGGAAACAAAGTTGCCTGCATTTTTTTGAGCATCAAGAATTCTGTTTTCATTGTAGCCATAACCAAGCATGATATTAAGCCCTGTTACCGGATTTGCCAGTAACTCAAACTCAATACCTTTGCTTCTTTGTTTACCATCCTGGAAAGCTTTAAAGTCGTTTTCGCTATCGTAACGTATAGCATTGCTGATATCAATATTGTAATAGCTCAGGGTTGAATTCAGCTTTCCGTTAAACAATTCTGCTTTAATACCTGCTTCCCATTGATTGGCATATACGGGCCTGGGAATAAGCAACGAACCATCAGGCTGTTGTATAGGCCCGTTATTTTGAAAGCCACTCATATAATTCCCGAAAACGGAAACCTCCTTCTTTACCAATTGATATACCAAACCTAATTTAGGTGACAATGAATTTTGGTTGTATGGATCGCCCCACAATCCACCTGCAGTTTGTATATACCTGTCAAAACGTAAACTTAGCATTGCATATAACCTGTCACTTATATTCAATACTTCTGAAACATAAGCGCCAATGAAATCATTTTTAATTACTCCCCAATCATTTACATAACCAGCCTGCTGCAATATTTTATCGGTAGTAAAGCGACTTACAAGGTTGTAGGGTTGCTTAACATTTACCGTATCAAACTCGTCATTGGCGTATTTGCCCATACCATCACTATTATAGTTGGTATAGCTAAAGCCCACAAGTAAAGTATGTTTTAACATGCCTGTGCTGAATTTGCCTATAAAGTTTTGCTGGGCATTAATATAAGTATTTCTTACAGGCCCCCAAATACCAACCCATCTTGAAACACTATCTTTACCCATCCACGCGTTATAAGTTTGATAGCTGTATTCTACCTGTTCATTTACATAAGAAATATCTGTGTTGGAAGTCCAGTTGTTATTAATCTTATACTTAACATTCACAAAAAATTTTTGCGATTGCGTTTTTGAATCGAGGTCATTGTCGTACAACGACTGTTTAAAAGCCAGTGGAAGGTCTTTATAATTGGTATAGCCTGAAGAAGAGTTAACAACGGTATATGTAGGTCTTGTGGAATTAGCACCGTAGAGTTCAGCATCTAACAATATTGAAAGCTTGTCATTAACTTTAAATGATATACTTGGAGCTAAAGCAACAGTGTTATTAAATCCGAATGTGCTGAAATTATTCTGCCGGTTAATAGCAGCATTAACACGCAAAAGTGTTGTTTTATCTTCGTTAAGAGGAGTATTGATATCAGCGGTTAATCTTGCCAGTCCAAAACTTCCCATTGTAAAATCAACCTTTCCGAAAAAATTTTCTGCTGGCTTTTTGGTTACCAGGTTCACCAATCCGCCAAAAGATGAAATACCCGCGCCAAACAATGTTCCTGAAGGTCCTTTAATAAATTCAATGCGTTCAATGTTCGAAACATCTGCACTAGAACGACCTAAATCAGATTGCAGCCCGTTTCTTGCACCGATACCGGTACTGAATCCACGCGTAGTTACACCTATACCACCGCTAGGGTAAGAAGTTGGTGTTATACCCGGCGCAGACTTTAAAGCATCCGTCATTGTAGTAACAATCTGCTCTTTTATCAGATCTTTTCCTACCACACTATATACTTGTGGGTTTTCGAGATTGGAAATAGGCATGCGTGCCACATGCTCAGATTCTTTGGAGGTAATGCGCTGTTTCTGCGCGGTGATCACAATTTCTTCCAACTGGCTGGAGGTTTGACTTACTGTAAAGTCAACCTTCCTGATTTCACCTGCGGAAACCGTAACTGCCTCTTTTTCCTCAGCAATACCAACAGTTGATATTTTCAGTATATAGCTCCCTGGTTTTACATTTTTAATTTCGTATTCGCCTGACTGATTTGTAATAGCTCCTTTACCTGTTTTTTCCAGTAAAACAGTAATAGCCTCAACAGGCTTACCATCTGAGGAGGTAACTGTACCTCTTATTGTTCCATGCTGTGCAAAAGCAAAAGCAATAAGTATGTTACAAATAAATAACAGTGTTAGTTTCTTAAGATTCATTTTACTCTTCTTTATTGTTTAATTAATCGGGAATTTAACAGAGGAATAATATAGCAGCGTAAAGTTGATTTAAGCAGCAGGAGGCTTGTTTACAAAATCGGGAATTTTATTTACCCAAAAAGAAAAAAGGTATAAAGCGTAAGGACATACGCCATATACCTTTCGCCTTTTATCTTGCCCTACACTTTAGCAAACTGCATTTCATAAAGCTTCGCATAAAGCCCCGCTTTATCAAGAAGTTCGTTGTGAGTGCCCATTTCTTTTATCTCACCCTTATCAAGCACCAATATTTTATCTGCTTTACGGATGGTGGAAAGACGGTGTGCAATAATGATGGCGGTTCTCCCTTCTATCAATGTATCAATCGCATGTTGAATAAGCAGCTCGCTTTCTGTGTCGACAGAAGAAGTAGCTTCATCAAGAATAAGTATGGAAGGGTTATAAAGAAGTACGCGTATAAACGAGAGCAATTGCCGCTGCCCGAGTGATAATGTGCTGCCTCTTTCCATTACATTATAATCATAGTTGCCGGGCAGTTGCATAATGAAATTATGCATGCCAATGAGTTTGGCCGCGTGTATAACCTGTTCTCTTGTAATGGATTCATTTCTTAAGGTTACATTTTCATAAACAGAACCGGAGAATAGAAATACATCCTGCAACACAATACCTATTTTACTCCTGAGTATATTCAGTTTGTATTCCTCAATATTCACATCATCAATTTCAATGGCGCCTTTCTGAATATGGTATAAACGATTTATTAAACTTATGATAGATGTTTTACCGCTGCCGGTATGCCCAACAAGCGCCATTGTTTCACCAGGCATGATCGTAAATGATATATTTTTCAGCACATAATTATCATCTTTATAAGCAAACCACACATGCTTAAATGCAACTTTTCCCCGCATGTTTGCCGGAGCGTAATCGCCTTCCTTCTCTATAAAATCAGGATTATCCAATACTTTAAAAATGCGCTCGCTTGCTACCATACCCATCTGCAGCACATTAAATTTATCAGCGATCACTCTAAGCGGGCGAAATAAAAGATTGAGATAAAGTATAAAAGCGATCATTACACCCAGTGTAGCTTCTCCTTCTATTGCGCCTTTTGCGCTCCACCATATCATTAATCCCATTGCGATAGCAAGTATTATTTCAACAAACGGGAAAAAAACAGAGTAAGCAAAAATTGCTTTTATATTAGCATTGCGGTGCTCGCGGTTAATTTTTTTGAACTTGGCAAATTCCCTGTCTTCAGCAGCAAATGCCTGTACAATGCTCATGCCTGTTATATGCTCCTGCACAAAAGCATTGAGCTGTGCCACAGCATTTCTTACCCGTTGAAAAGAAACATTCACGCTTTCTTTAAACCACCATGTAACGATAAGTAAAACAGGTAACACAGCCATACAAACTAAAGTAAGCTCCCAGTCAGTGTAAAACATTACTCCCAATATCGCGAAGATAGAAAGCAGGTCAGCGATAATCGGTATCAACCCTTCTGAAAAAATATCATTGATGGATTCAATATCATTAATAGTTCTTGTAGTGAGCGTGCCTATAGGTGTTTTATCGAACTGCCCAAGATTAAGATGCACAATTTTTTTATACACCGCTGTGCGCATGTCTTTAACTACGGTTTGCCCCAGCCATGCTGTTATAAATGAAAAAGAAAAGCGCATAGCTGTTTCCAGTAACAGCAATGCAATTTGTATAATGGTGATGATGATAACCCAGTTGACCAATCCGCCCCTTATATATTTATCTACCGTTAATTGTATAAGCCAGGGACGAACAGGCGAAATGACAGCCAGTGCTATTGCCAGGAAGATGGAAAAATACAATTGCTTTTTATACGGAGACGCATAGCTGAAAACCCTGCGAAGCAAACTGAAATCAAATAATTTTTTTGCCGGCTTTATTTCTGACATAGCGAAGCGGCAAAGTTAGGGAATTCGGGGGGAAAGCGTCTTCAGTCTATGATTTTAAGTAACTTGATAGCTGTTCTTCTTTAAAAGCTGTTGTTAATCTATTTTTTTTTTCATAAACAGATTTCCTGATTGTATTTGCAGTTTATGACAGATTTTTTCAATACAACTATTCGTTTGCCATTATTGCAAAAGAGTGTACCGCTCAAATATGCGGTCGTGCACGCGGCATATTGGATAATGGTTACCGCTTTTTTTATTTACGAGAAGAAATATATGATTGTAAAAGCAGGATTACCTTCATTCATCACCTGCGTTTGTTTCAGGATTGGGCTACTCATCATTGTTGCATACCTTAACCTGCATTACCTGCTGCCAAAATATCTTATCAAAGGAAAATATCTTAAATACTTTGCCGGCGTACTGCTGTCCATCACCGGGTATCTTATTTTGCAAAGCCTGTTTGATATTTTTTTATACGGCTATGTGCTGGGACCTATGCGGAGAGATCGCTTTTGGGAAACCATATCATACAATTTTTTCAGCACACTCTGGTATATCGGCATAATGGTAGCCCTGAAACTCAGTATTGACTGGTATGAACAAACGAGATTATTACAAAAAACAAAAGTTGAGAAACTGCAGGCTGAAGTAAATTTTCTAAGGGCGCAGGTTAATCCACATTTTCTTTTTAACGTGCTTAATAACCTGTATGCTCTTACGCTTAAAAAATCTGACAGTGCACCGGATACCGTGTTAAAGCTGTCAGACATGATGGAATATATGCTCTACGACAGTGATGATGCACAGGTATTACTGGAAAAGGAAATTAAATACCTGCAGAATTATATAGCACTGGAAAAGCTGAGATACCGGGAAAATGCTTCAATTATATTTGAAGTGAACGGGGATGCGAATAGTCATGTGATCGCCCCGCTATTATTGCTTCCACTGGTTGAAAATGCGTTTAAGCATGGCGTAAGCAAAATGACGGGCAAAACAAGCATGAAGATCAGGACAGATATCCTGGAAACAGGTATACATTTTTTTATTGAGAATGATAAACCTGTTTTGGCAGCAAACTCAATCAATATAGTAAAAGGAGGCATCGGGATTGCTAACCTCCAACAAAGACTGGACTTACTATACCCGGGCAAATATGTATTTGAAATAAAGGAAGATGCGGGTACATTCAGCGCATCCCTGCAACTTAATTTTTAATGAATGCTTACATGTATTGTTATTGATGATGAGCCGTTGGCATGTGATATACTGGAACAGTATATCGGCAAATCAGGAGCTGTTAAGCTGAAAGCTGTATTTAATTCCGCTGTTCCTGCACTGGATTTTTTAGCAAAAAATGCAATTGATATTATTTTTCTTGATATTGAAATGCCGGAAATGAGCGGGATAGATTTTCTTAAAAGACTTAATAACCCTCCTGTTACCGTTTTTACTACTGCATACAGAGATTATGCCTATGAAGGATACGAGCTCGGCGTAATTGATTTCCTGCTTAAGCCCGTTTCCTTTGAAAGATTTTCGCAGGCAATACAAAAGGTAAAGGATTTTCTCTCGCTTAAAGATCAGTATACTTCAATAGAAAACGATGACGGGCAGCTTGGCTCTGTTTTTGTGAAGAGTGGCGTACAAAAAATAAAACTGAACTTCGATGATGTTACCCATATACAAGGGCTGAAAGACTATGCAATTATATATCACGCGGGAGGAAAAGTAGTAATAAAAGGTTCGGTTAAATCAATGCATGATATTTTTCCCGAAAAGCATTTTATGCGGGTACATAAATCCTTTATTGTTGCAAAAAATAAGATTGCACGTATTGAAAGAAATAAAATAATGTTGAAAAATTTTCAGGTTCCGGTAGGAAGAATTTATAAAGAGGCACTGGAAAAATTTTTGAATAAAAATAATTAAGGAAACTGCCTGAATACCGTAAGCCGCAGCAACATTTCTATAAATAAAAATCCAATCGCAATTAACACCAGTGGATGGAACCGTTCTGTATACTTTCGGCTTGTTGTAATATTAATTTTTGTTTTTTCCAGCTGATCTATTTCTCCGTAAATATCAGATAAGCTTTGATCGCCTTTTGCACGAAAATATTTGCCTCCTGTTTCATCAGCAATCTGCTTTAAAAGATTTTCATCAATATTTACTTTTTCCTGTTGCATAGTCACCCTTCCATCCGGCCCGGGAACCGGCGTTGTTGCATATCCGTCGGAGCCGATGCCAATAGTATATACCTTAATGCCCAGAGATTTTGCAATTTCCTTTGCTGTAACCGGGTCTATCAGTCCGCCATTATTTTCGCCATCCGTAAGTAGTATAATTACTTTGCTTTTTGATTCGCTGTTCTTTAGCCTGTCTGCGCTTGTTGCAAGCCCGGAGCCGATTGCCGTACCATCAACTAAAAACCCTCCATCTATCTGTATGATCTGCTGTTCCAGCACAGCTTGATCGCTGGTAACAGGGCATTGGGTAAAGCTTTCTCCTGCAAAAATTACCAACCCGATACGATCTGTTGGCCGTTGCTGAACAAATTCTCCTGCCACACGTTTTGCTGCTTCAAGCCTGTTGGGATGAAAATCCTGTGCAAGCATACTACCGCTAACATCAATGCACAAAACGATATCAATACCTTCTCCTTCCACATTCTTTTCATCATTATGCGTTTGCGGCCGGGCAAGTGCGGTTATAATGCCTGCAAGCGCAAGCATCCTGAGCACAAAGGGTATATGCCGCAACTTACTTTTAAATGAATTGGTATTACGAAAGCTCCTGAGCGATGATACCTTCATTGCGCCACGTGTTTTGCCTGAGTAACTGATATACCATCCCGCAAGTACGGGTATAAGCAACAGCAGGTACAACACCCGTGGATAAGCGAATTCGATATGGTCTAAATATTCCTTCAGCAAAATGTTCCGTTTAATAATATAACCCACCCTGTGAGAAGTGAAACGACGAAGTTGAGACACTTACATCTGCGCCTGCCGTTTCACACCTGCCTTAGCGCTACTTCACACTGTCTATTTTTTTTACATTCTTTTCTATAATATCAAAATCAATAGTTGACCTTGCTATATCCGGCTGATATTTCGCGAATTTAACAGCATCCGCTAACCTCAGCGTTTCCGCAAGCTCACTCAACATATCTTTTGACAAATGCCGGTCAACCGACATTAATAATTCATCTGTTGTTTTCTGCAAAACGCCATCATGAAACTTTCCTTCATAATATGTTTTAAAAATATCTGCCAGTTCAGTATAATATTTTTTCCACTCCGCCTTTGCAGGAAAATTCTGCTCTTTTAATTTATTCAGCCGCTGCAGGGTTTTTTCCAGCAATGGCAGCCCTGATGTATTAACAGTGGCAACAACAGGTTTTTGTTTTCTTTGCTTCCACCATACCCATGCAAGCATACCAAGCAGTATAGCGGATAGTATTGCCAGTACCCAATACCACCAGGGTGTTTTTTGTTCAGGCACTTCAATAATATCACGTATATCATGGTAGGCACTATCGGTGAGTTTTGCCGGAACGATCGTCAGCTCCAGGGGTGCGGAACTGATTTGCTTATTTCCCGTATAAATAACCAGGGATGGTATTACCCATACTCCTGAATCAAAGCCGGTAATGGTAAATGACTGGCGATATATTTTGGTATTGCCCTGTAATGAGGAATCAATTGCTGAGCGGCTAAGTATTTCTATATGGTTGAATGTATCCGGCAAATTAAACCACTGGGTAACGGGCCTATCTGTAGTGGTGGTAGTTTGTATAATCAACTGTGTTTGATCGCCCATCAGCAATTGTGACTGCTTTATTGCAGCATTGATAGCAGGATCAGGCTGCGCAAATAAAAATGATGCGCATAAGCTGCATACCAGTATCAGAATAATCGCCTTTATGTTTTCTCCTTTCTTCATATTTGTCTCACCAACAGCAATCATTTTACAGGTTTCATGCGGCTTAAGAAAAATTTCTGCAATACTTTCACGTAATCTTCATCTGTTCTTAAATACAAAAGATCGGCGCCTGATTTGCGGAATGAGATTTTACAGGCTTCTTCATTCTGCACAAACTGCTGGTGATAATTATACTGAACCATTTTATCATTGGTATCTATCCATTGCCTTTCACCGGTTTCAAGGTCTTCAATCTGCATCAATCCAACTTCGGGCAGATCCATATCCATTTTATCATATACTTTAATGCCGATCACATCATGACGGCTTCCGGCCACACGCAGTGGGTCATCATAATGCTCTACCATAAAATCACTCAATATAAAAGCGATGCTTTTTTGCTTTACTGCATTATTGAAAAATCTTACTGCTTCATTAAGATTGGTTCCTTTGCTTTTAGGCTTAACTGTAAGCAATTCGCGAACAATGTATAATACATGCTCTCTTCCTTTTTTGGGGGGAATGTAGAATTCGATCTTATCACTGAAAAATATTACTCCAACTTTATCATTATTATTAACCGCTGAAAAAGCAAGCACGGCACAAACTTCTGTTATCAAATCTTTTTTGCGTTGATGAATAGTACCGAATAAGGAGCTTGCGCTTATGTCAACCAGCAACATCATCGTCAGCTCTCTTTCTTCTTCAAACATTTTGCTGAAAGGCTGATTCATTCTCGCGGAAACATTCCAGTCAATAAAGCGCACATCATCGCCGGCGCTGTATTCCCGCACTTCCTTAAATGACATACCCCTTCCTTTAAATGCAGTGTGATATTCACCGGTGAAAAGATTGGCAGTAAGCTTTTTACTTTTTATCTCCAGCTCTTTTACCTTTTTTAATATCTCCGCCACACTTAAAGTGTCATCGTCTGTAGTTTTTGTATGTGTTCTTTTTTTCAAATCGTTAAATTAAGGTGCAGGGTGTAAGGTGTAAGGTGTAAGGTATAAGGCCTCAAACCCTACACCTTAAACCTTATACCTTTTTTACGGTACATTCACAGCTCTCAACACTTCATCCACCACATTCTCTGCATTAATATTTTCCGCTTCCGCTTCATATGTTAAGCCTATACGATGGCGCATTACATCTTTAGCAATACTTCTTACATCTTCCGGAATAACATACCCACGTTTATTGATAAATGCGTGCGCTTTTGAAGCCAATGCAAGATTGATTGACGCCCTGGGTGATCCGCCGTAAGCTATCAGGGGTTTTAGTTTATCAAGATTGAACTTAGCCGGCTCTCTTGTGGCAAAAACAATATCGAGAATATAATTTTCAATTTTTTCATCCATATAGATCTGTCGAACCAGGTCACGCGCCTGCAGAATTTCCAAACCACTTACAACCGGTTTCAATTCAGGAAGTTTTACACCCAACAGATTTTGCCTTACAATCAGTTGCTCCTCCTGCCTGCTTGGATAATTGATCAACACTTTCAGCATAAACCTGTCAACCTGCGCTTCCGGTAAAGGATATGTTCCTTCCTGGTCGATAGGATTTTGTGTAGCCAGCACCAGAAAAGGCTCATCTAATTTATAGGTACTGTCACCAATGGTTACCTGCCGCTCCTGCATGGCTTCCAACAGGGCGCTTTGCACTTTTGCAGGTGCACGGTTAATTTCATCTGCCAATATAAAGTTGGCGAAGACAGGCCCTTTGCGAACTACAAATTCATGTTTTTGCTGGTTATATATCATGGTACCGATCACGTCGGCGGGCAAAAGGTCTGGTGTAAATTGTATACGGCTGAATTTTGCATTAACAGCCTGCGACAGTGATTTTATGGATAATGTTTTGGCAAGACCGGGCACACCTTCGAGCAGTACATGACCATTGCTCAACAGCCCAATAAGCAGGCGGCTCACCATATAATGCTGCCCAACAATAACTTTTGATATTTCACTTTCCAGCCTGTCAACAAATGCCGCTGCCACCTGTATCCTTTCATTCAGCGCTTTTATGTCTTCTGCCGTTTGTAACATGTGTTAATTAGTTGTTTATTAAGCTAAATTAGGAGAATGATACTTCTGTTTTGCAAAGCCTTTGCCAAAAATTCCGCAATATCACTCTTTATTTTTTGTATCAATAATTATTGTAACAGGCCCGTCATTCAAAAGCGATACTTTCATGTCTGCCCCAAAAATGCCGGTTTGTATTTTTTTGCCGAGATTATTTTCAAGCTGTACTATCATTTTTTCATATAAAGAAATAGCAAAATCTGGCTTGCTTGCACGTATATATGATGGGCGGTTGCCCTTTTTTGTTGACGCATGCAATGTAAACTGGCTGATCAGAAGTATATCACCCCCTGCATCTTTTACAGAAACATTCATTACGCCATTATCATCATTAAAAATACGCATGTTCACAATTTTGCCGCTCAGCCATTCAATGTCTTCTGCTGTATCCAAATCTTCAATACCCACCAGCACCAGCAAACCATTTTGTATAGCGCCTGCGGTATTGCCATCCACTACAACTGATGCATGTGAAACACGTTGTAAAACCGTTCTCATAATCTACTTCATTTCTTTCTTAAATAATTTTCCATCATCAATCCACCACCAATACCATTTGCCACCATGTGCTTTGCGAATATCAAAATCCACAACCGGAAAATTTCCATTGCCTGTAGCTGATCCCTGTATTTCATATACCCTCAATGCCTGTTCCTTTCTCTTCCATTTCAAAGATTTTTCAGGCTTGCATATTTCCGGTGATTTTGATTTGTCAGTCATAATAAAATACGCTTTGCTTTCTCCAATAACAGCAGCTATGCCATTTTCATCTATACAAACCGCAGTGCGTTCGTCAGGCGCAATACCTTTGGAATACAGTTTGAAATCTTTAATGATCCGCGCAAGAAAGGCAACATGCCTGCCCTCCCGATTGCGGGTAAGGTAATGCTGGTCGCTGATCGTATGCTGCAAAAAAGGTGCATGCAGAAAGTCATTATTATACAGCGTAATGCTGTTGTTATACGGATTGAGCATAGACGAATCGGAAACAGCGCTGCCATTTTCTCCGCTATAATATAAACCGGTGAGTATAGCGCAACCTGCGCTTGTTCCACCAACCGGCACTTTTTTCTCGTTCAACAGGTAATTAATAGCCTCATTCAATTTTGTGCCGCGCCAGTTATTCATATACCGGGATTGGTCTCCTCCTGCAATAAAAAGCATTTCTGCGTTCCTAATAATCCTAGCTATCGTATCATTATCAGCCAGTTCTCTGGAGGTTATATTAAAGGTTTCAACAGAATTTACCCCTCCAAGTGCATATATGTCTTTGTTATAACCGTCATTGCCTGAAGCAGTCAATACCACCACATCGCCGCCACCGCTTTTAGCTATCATCCATTTAAAAGCACCGGGCACATTACCTCCGCCTCCAATTAACGCGATACCTGTCGTGGTTTTGGTGGTTATATCAGCACTATTGCCTGTTCGCCCCATTGAACCGTGCTTAACCTGTGCCACTGGGAACTTGAAGAACAAGCTGCTACAAAGTAAAAGGCCAATTCGAATAAAATGCTCCACAATTTTGATATTATGCAGATTATATCGTTGAAAAAAGGTAAATTCCCTGTGCAATATACTTCTGATATAGCATCATTAACATTGGTTTGTAAATTTGAGAGTAAATAGTTTTGCGGCGGAAGTTAAAGCAACTGAAAAAAGGAGATAATTGTAGTATGGGCAAAACAGATATACAAAAGGAAATTATCTTTAAAACCGCAAGAAGCAGCGGCAAAGGCGGGCAGAATGTGAATAAGGTAGAAACAATGGTGGAAGCATATTTTCATGTAACTGATTCTAAAATATTAAGTGCGGCACAAAAAGAAACAATTCTTGAGAAGTTAAGTAACAGGATAACAGCAGAAGGTTATTTACT
The DNA here is from genome assembly GCA_047601125.1 of Agriterribacter sp. Classification (GTDB taxonomy): domain Bacteria; phylum Bacteroidota; class Bacteroidia; order Chitinophagales; family Chitinophagaceae; genus Agriterribacter. Next base: position 553,734 of record JASGJY010000002.1, read on the forward strand.
GGTAAAATCACAGGTGGAACGCACTCAATTGGGCAATAAGCAGCTTGTGATAAAAAAGATAAACGACCTGATTAACCAATCCTTAATAAAGCCACGCAAACGCATAGCCAGTACACCCTCTAAGGCATCCAGGGAAAAAAGAATTGAACAAAAGAAACTGAAGTCGCAGGTAAAGGACGGAAGAAAAAAAGTGAACATTCATACAGATTAAATTTACCTGCGCAGTATGTGATTATTATGAAGTGTAGTTGCTAATATTTGATCTGACAGCTTAGGATTTTTAGGTTGTTCACCCGTCTTTAAATTTACAAATATTTTATCCACTAAAAAATTTGCTGCGATATGTCGCAGAGAGCGTCTCCGCAAATTTTTTGTGGATAAAGCTTCAGGAATGCTCTTCAGCTTTTGAATACAATTGATCTATTCGTTTTTCTTTAGCCAGTTCTTTGCTGTCGAGCCAGGTTTGCATAGGTGTTTTTCCGAAGCAATAACGACCGCTGTGAGATCTTCGGTTGTTATAATACTCAAGCCAGTCGTCAAGGTCTTGCTGCATTATTTCCAAAGAATCGTACATTTTTTTGCGAAAGGCTATCGCATAAAACTCCTCTTGTATTGTACGGTGGAAACGCTCACAGATGCCATTTGTCTGTGGACTTTTTGCCTTCGTCTTTGTATGATCGATGTCTTCTATGGTAAGATACAGTTGATATTCATGGTGCTCTCTTGCTCCACAGTACTCCGTTCCTCGATCTGTTAATATTCGCAATAGATCCACTTCCTGGCTTTGATAAAAAGGCAGCACTTTATCGTTAAGCATGTCTGCTGCTATCAGCGCATTCTTACGGTCATACAGTTTCGCAAAAGCCACTCTTGTATAAGTATCAATAAAGGTTTGCTGATAGATTTTACCGACTCCTTTTATATAGCCAACATAATAGCTGTCTTGAGAGCCCAAATATCCAGGATGGTGCGTTTCTATTTCTCCACGACTTTCCTGCTCTTCTTTTTTGCGTTCCAGGGCGGCTACCTGGGTATCCGTAAGAATCATCCCGTCCTGAGCTACCTTGGCTTCCAGTGCTTTTAAGCGCTTCTGCATGGTCTCAAGATCATGCCGGAGCCATACACAACGGATGCCTGCAGGCGATACACTGATCCCCCTTTTTTTGAGTTCGTTACTTGCCCGGGCTTGTCCCTGTTCCGGATGTTCTATGGCATAAGCAACAACTGATTGCTCATCTGGTTCTGCTATCCGGTTCTTTAATATCGGCTTACTACGACTGATCTCTTTGAGTGCCAGTTCTCCGCCATCTTCATAAAGTTTTTGGAATCTGTAGAAACTGTCTCTGCTGTAGCCCATTACTTTGCAGGCTTCAGAAACATTGCCGAGCTTCTCGGCTAACTTCAATAAACCCATCTTGGGTTGAATGAGCTTTTGCGTTGTTGTCATCTTTTTAATCGTTTACAGTTATTAAATTTACTAATAACTGTCAGATTAAATCTAAACTTCTACATATGAAGATTGTTTTCTTATCCAATATACTCGGGCAGAAGGAATTTACCGGCAATGCGGGCATTAAAAATGATAATGCTCCCACTATATAAGCAGGAGCACTATACTATGGCAGGTTAATCGGTTACAATTATATCTTCACATGAGCCCAGTTCTCTTTGGTCTTAATACGATGTATCTGCATATCGGATACATTAAACTTCTTGGCAATTGCTTTAAGCGTTTTCTTTTCTTTCAGCATTTGCTTAATCACTTTCACCTTCCTTATATCCAGTTTTGCACCCTTAACCGTCGGGTTATCTTTCCTGTATTTTATAGCGGCTTTTACACGCGGGTTTTTCCTGTTGTGCGCAGAAACTTCATCTTGTGTAGCCCACTTTAAATTTGTGTATTTATTGTTCTCATAATTATGATCAAGATGAATGATGAAAAGCTGCTTGGCTTTTGGCTTAGGTAGAAAATGCTTAGCTACAAGGCGATGCACCAATGCAGTAAAATATTTTCCATCCAGCTTTTTTCTCCAGATAGGATAATTTGCCTGCCGGCTTAACTTAAGAATAAAACCATCTGCCATGCGCTTGTTGTACTTGATTATTCTGCCATGATTTGATATGGCATATTTGTACCAGACAGCACCTTTGGTTTCATGTTCGGGCAGGTCTTTCCAGATTTCGTTTGGGAGCATTTTTACAGATTCCCTGATAGCCATGGTTTTTAGTTTTTTTTTGGATTAAGAAGGGGTTAAACAATATAATCACAGTTTAGAATAGGATATGATGTTCTTCAAGATCGTGCTGAAAGGAGAATTTCATTAACTCATATTCGTGCTGCACAGCAATAAGTGGTGGATTTTACATCGAACAGCAATTGTCCGAAGTTACAACAACATATGATATAAAGAAACAAATAATTAAATTTTCAATCCTTCCACCAAAATGATGATCATATTATCTTCCAGTTGTTCGGGAGATATCTTTTCCATTGAACGATGCCAGGATTCTATTCCACTGACTGCATGAAGCATGATCAGCACAGCGGTTGGCGCATCTATAGGTTTTATCTGGTTTTTTTGGATACCCTCGGCAATAATATTTGCTAAACGCTGACGGTAAGCTCTGCGCTGTACTTTGAAATTTGAGAGATAGGGTTCTGTAAGATGCCGCCATTCCCGGTCTGCCACATGCACTTCTTCGTAATTATTAAGCATTTGCTGAATATGGAACCTGAGAATAGACTTAATTTTTTCGATAGCCGTTGTTTTACTGTTTTCAATATTCTCAAGGTTTTGGGTCAGAAGATTTGCCGTGCGGAAACAGATATCTTGTAAAATTTCTGCTTTTGACTGAATATGGTTATATAAGCTTGCGGCTTCCACCCCTACCTGTTCCGCAAGATCTCTCATAGACGTTGCAGAAAAGCCCTTTTCCCTGAATAGCTTTGCAGCTTCCGCAACAATAAATTGCTTTTTTGAGCTGTTTCGTTGTGTTTTAATTGTGGGCATCAGTATTTTCGGTTTTATCACCGGATTTCTTTATAAAGCGCAGAAATATGAAATAATACTCAAATCAATTAACAGACCAGCTTACAGTGCCGTCTTTTTCATCTTTTAAAGTTATTCCCTGCCCCTGTAGTTCATTCCTGATTTTATCAGAAGTGACAAAATCCTTTTTACTTCTCGCCTCTTTTCTTATGTGGATAAGCAATTGTAACACCCCTTCAAGCAAGGAACTATCACCTTCCTTCTCATTCTTCAACCCAAAAACATCAAAAAGATATACATTGAATTTACTTTGCAAAAGCTCAAGCGTTTGCTTACTGATGCCGGTTAAAGGTATCTGCCCGTTTTTTAAGGAGTTAATTACCGGAACCAGCTCAAACATATTTGCCAGCACTTTCGCGGTATTGAAATCATCATTCATTGAATCATCAAAACCATTAACCAGGTCAATAATACGCTTTTCAAGTTCTTCGTCAATTCTATTATCGCCTGTGCCGGAATGTGTTAATTTCTTAAGATTATCGTGTGCTTCCCATAATCGCTTCAGTCCTTTTTCGGCTGCCTGTAATGCCTCATTGCTGAAATCAAGTGTACTTCTGTAATGCGTTTGCAGCATAAAAAACCTGACAGTCATTGGGGCATAAGCCTTTTCAAGTAACGGGTGATCACCTGTAAATAACTGGTGAGGTAAAAACCCATTTCCGGCGCTTTTACTCATTCTTGCCCCATTCACTGTGAGCATATTGGTATGTAGCCAATAGTTTACAGGGCTTGTATGATAGCACGCCTGCGATTGCGCTATTTCATTGGTATGATGTGTGGCTGCCAGGTCCATGCCTCCGCCATGTATATCAAACTTGTGTCCGAGGTATTTACCACTCATGGCTGAACATTCAATATGCCAACCCGGAAAGCCCATTCCCCATGGTGAAGGCCATTGCATCAGGTGCTCGGGCTTTGCCTTTATCCATAGTGCAAAATCAAGGCGTCCTTTTTTCTCATCCTGGCCTCCTAATTCTCTTGTGCCCTCAAGCAAATCCTCCAGCTTTCTGTTGGTAAGAATACCGTATGGTTTTTCCTTGTTGTATTTTTCTACATCAAAATAAACAGTGCCATCTACCACATAAGCATAACCATTTGCAATGATTTGTTTTATCATCTCTATCTGCTCCGATATATGCCCGGTAGCAGTTGGCTCTATAGTAGGAGGAAGATTGTTGAAAAGCTCCATTACTTTATGAAAACCCAGCGTATATTTCTGCACTATTTCCATCGGTTCCAGTTGCTCAAGCCTGGCTTTTTTTGAAAATTTATCATCGCCTTCGTCCCTGTCTCCTTCAAGGTGGCCGGCATCAGTAATGTTTCTTACGTACCTAACCTTATATCCAAGATATTTAAGGTAGCGGTATATGATATCGAAAGAAATAAAAGTGCGGCAGTTACCGAGGTGTACATCACTGTATACTGTTGGTCCGCATACATACATGCCAGTATAACCAGGTGTAATGGGCGTAAATACTTCTTTTGTTCTTGTAAGCGAATTATAAACTTTTAATTCAGACATAATGTAATTGCTGTTGTATACAGATATCTGCAAATATAAATGGAATAAATTGAGGTATATAACCCAGGAACTATCCGGCATATTATTTCTCCAGCGTTATATCGGCAACTACCGGAAAATGATCAGAGAAAACCCTGGGTATACGGTCGCATTGAAGTATTTTAAACCTGGGATCTGCAAAAATATAATCAATGCGAAGCGTGGGAAGCTCTCTCATAAACCCGGAAGAAAAACTATAGTATGTTTGCCCAAAGCCAAAATTACTGGCTATAAACGCATCTTTTTTATCTCCCTTTACTGAAAAATAAGTATAGGAGTTAGGAACATCATTTAAGTCGCCGCAGAATATTTCCGGGTACCTGCTTGAATCAAGCTTACCACGTATAAACTCAGCTTGTTCTCCTCTTCTTTCAAACGCATATCTCATTTTCCTGAAAATATTCCTGGAGGCATCAAGACGTTCAGAAGGGTCATTTTTTATTTTGGATATGTCTTCATATTCCCTCTGTTTAAAACCAAAAGATTGCAAATGCCCTGTATATACACGTATAGTATCTCCTTTAAAAAAAATATCTGCCGATAACAGGCTTTCCGTAACATCGTCCTTTGCCAGGGATAATGAAGATTTTGAAGTACCGGTAACAGGATGTTTAGAAAATATGATTGTACCGGAATAATGGTGGGGATAACTATTTTTATCCTTCGAGAAATAATAATATGGATATCCCATATCTTTCGTAAAATGCCAGATAGTATTAAAGTACTTCCCTGAATCTGCTGTAAAAAACTCCTGCATTGTTAATATATCCGGGTCATAAGCCTTAATTAAATCAAGCATCTTCATCTGGTGAATACTTAATCCGGGCTTTCTGAACTTTTCATCACTCTGTGCAAAGCTCCGCACATTCCATGTCATTATTCTTAAAGCATTATCGGCTTTTTTTTCTTTTTCAAAAGATCTGCCCGCATGAAAAGCAAATACGGCTAATATGCTTTTCCACCCAACAATAAAACATACCGCTGCTAATATGCTCCACCTCGGCTTTACAAAAAGCCAGAAAAAGAAAAATATTGTAAGTGTAATAAGAATATAGGGAAACATCAGGCCTATAAACCCAAACAGCCACCACCTGAAAGGGTTAAAAAAAGGTGATAGGCAGCCTACAAGAAAAGTAATGCAGATGCAGATGTATAAAAAGACCAATAGGCGCCTGGAAAATTTTCGGATCATTTATTTCAATTATAGGTCCTCTTCTGCCGCACGACGGAGTATATCCTTTTCTTCTGCAGTAAGGTTATTATATCCTTTTTGATTGATTTTATCGAGTATTTCATCAACCCTGGCCTGGTTTAAATTGGGTATTTTGCTGTATGGCTCACGACCCTGGGTATCGTAAAAAACTTTTGATTTTTCTACATAGTGTTTGGGCTCTTTGTCCGGATTAAACAAATCAAATATCCAGCTATATATTCTGTTCATCCATGCGCCAATATCATACCCTTTGTTAAGAAGCCATATAAATAAAAAGCCTGTTCCCGCAGCTCCCAGCTCAGCCCAATAAGCGGCAGGATTGCCAAATGTAGTGCCTGCAAAATTTATAACGGCATATATAACCGTAAGTATCCAAAGCGGAATGCCTCCATTTAAAAGCGGGAAAATGCGATATCCCGGAGCAGTAACTGTGGCTGCTATGGCAATAGCCATAACAGAGCAATTGGCACCGGCTAATACCGTTTGAGATGCATTTGCAGCAAAAGCAGGCACCAGGTTGCTGCATAGTAAATAAATAACAGCACCGGCAAAACCGCCATAAAGATAGAGTGGTGCTAATTTTTTACCGCCAAGCAGCGACTGTACAATATAGCCAAATGCCCAAAGCCATAGCATATTGGCAACAAGACTCCATATATCCGTGTGTGAAAACATGAACGTTATCATAGTCCATGGCCGGGATGGTAGTTTTGCGGCATCGGCAGGCAGTACGAACCAATCCGATATCTGCACTGTAAATAAACCTGCTTCCAGGCCTGAAATCAGATAAACAGACCGGATAAAAAAAAGAATTGTTGTAATAAGTACATTGATAACGATAACCTTTACCAACGCGTCATTATCGGCCCCAAAAAAACCCTGCGCGTCTTTGTTTGTTGAAGCACTCCCATTCCTTACATTTTTACAGGCTATAATAACATAAATTTACTAATAAAATTTTCTACGGTTGGTTTTATTCCAATATAATACCAGCAAAAAGCCTATTAAAGCCCCGCCTAAATGTGCCCAGTGTGCCACATTATCGCCGGCTGAATTCTGAACACCCAGAAATAATTCCATAGCGCCATACATTATTACAAACCACTTGGCTTTTATAGGAATAAAAAAATACAAATAGATCAAACTGTTAGGAAACAAATAACCGAATGCGGCAAGACAGCCAAATACTGCACCAGATGCTCCAAGGGTTGCAGTATTAATTTTGTAGAGAGGAGAATACAATAACTCTCTTTGTTCTTCTGCCGACAGGTTTTCAAAAATTCTTACAATAGGAAGGTTTTCATAATATAACACTCCGAGGTGAAGCAATCCGGCTCCTATTCCGCAAGCCAGATAAAATATCAGGAACCTCTTAGGTCCCCAGTAACTTTCCAGAACGCTTCCAAACATCCACAAAGCAAACATATTAAAAAGAATATGTCCGAAACTACCATGTAAAAACATGTATGAGACTAACTGGTGCGGGCGGAAGTATACAGAATGCACATCATGCAGGGCAAAAAGGTTTTCAATTGAAAAAGCTGTTGAATGCTCGAAAACAGTTTGTGCCAAAAAAACCAATGCATTAATTATAAGCAAATTCTTTATAATCAATGGTAATACCTGAAAACCTCCTGGACGAAATTCTGTCATAATCTTTCCAAAATTAGATGCGAATTTAAACTATGAGGCAGAATTATCAGCCCCATATATCCTAAATCTTAACCAACAGTCTGTTAACTATAAATACATGGCAATTTTACAAAAATCCGAAATTCCAACACCCAACACCCAACACCTTATGCCGTGCACCTTATACCATATACCCTACTTTATCTCAGCTTTAATTGCACTACATTCTCAATATGGTGAGTATGAGGGAACATATCAACCGGCTGAACCCGGGTAACTTCATAATAATCGTTCAGCAATTGAAGATCTCTTGCCTGCGTAGCAGTATTACAGCTTACGTAAACAATCCGCGGCGCTCTTATTTCAATGAGCTTTTGTACCAGTTTTTCGTGCATGCCGGCCCTCGGCGGGTCAGTAATAACCACATCTGGTCTTCCGTTCGCTGCAAAAAAAGCATCATCACAAATTTCAATAACATCGCCTGCAAAAAATGAAGCATGATGCACATTGTTTAGCCGGGCATTCTCTTTCGCGTCTTCAATGGCTTCGGCTATCACTTCTACTCCTATAATTTTTTTTGCCTGCGCACTTACAAATATGCCAATGCTGCCTGCGCCGCAATACAGGTCGTATACCACTTCGCTGCCGGTTAATTCCGCAAAATCCCTGGTGGCCTGGTATAGCTTTTCCCCCTGCCTGCTGTTGGTTTGAAAAAAAGATTTCGGACCTATTTTAAACCTGTAATTTTCCAGTTGCTCGGTTATAAATCCTTTTCCATAATAAGCTACAGGTTCAAGGTCGTGAATACTATCATTTTTTTTGGGATTAATAGTATAAAGCAATGTAGTGATTGCAGGAACTGCCTTAAGCAGGTGATCAAATAACACCTGCTGTTCTTTTTTATCTTCATAACCCAGGCAAATATTTACCATCACTTCGCCGGTTGTACATACTCTTATAACCAGGGTGCGCAGCCAGCCTGTATGATTTTTGATATCATAAAAAGCATATCCTCTTTCAATAGCAAATGTTCTAATGGTATTTTTTATGAGATTGGACGGTTCATCCATCAGGTGGCAGGTATGTATATCAATCACCTTATCAAACAGCCTGGGTACATGAAAGCCCAGCGCAGGAACATCTTCTTTTTTTCGCCTGAGGCATCCATTGCTCTCAGTTCTTCCCAGGTTTTGTACCGCTTATTACTAAAGGTAAATTCAAGCTTATTTCTGTAGCGGGTATTGCTGCTGCAGCCGAGAATAGGCGATATTTCAGGAAGAGAAATTCTGCCCAGCCTTTTTAGGTTTTGTACCGCTTCATTTTGCTTATACTGTAATTGCATTGTGTAAGGCAGCATTTGCCATTTGCACCCGCCGCATGTTCCAAAATGTTCACAAAAAGGCTCAACCCTGTCAGGGGAATATGATTGAAAATGAATGGCTTTCCCCTCAGCCCAGTCTTTTTTGCTTTTAGAAAGCCGAACATCCACTATATCTCCGGGCACCGCGCCTTCAATAAAAACAACTTTACCGTCTATCCGCGCCAAAGATTTGCCTTCGGCAGCATAATCATTCACTTTAATACCCTGTAAAACCTGGTTCTTATCTCTTCGCTTGCTCATTCCGGCAAAAATAGGGGTAGTTAAATGAAGAACCCATTAGAAAACATAAAATAACCGGAATTTGGCAAGGCCTTGAATTTGAGATTCTTTAAAAAGAAAGAAAAAATTTAAGAAAAAGTTAATGCTTTTTAAAAAACATGGTTATATTTGACCCCTACAAAAGAAAAAAGGTCTTCTGTAGAAACAGATGACCTCTAACGATTGCTTGCCATATGAAAATTCTTAATAAGTCTTTTTCTGTAAATGATTGCAACTTTTTGCTATCATTTGGATGCCTCTAACTCACTTGCCACTTGCCATTTTTTCTCACGATTTGCTTGCCTTTTCTCTTTTTCCGTTTGACAATGTAAAAGTAATACGCGTTTTTATGCTGTACAAAACAACTTGTTCGTAATTTTATCATGCCAAAAGGGTTGTGCAACCTATGAAACCCTTACTGGCATTGAGTTTTAGGAAAAAATCATTATGACGTCCAACAGTTTTACAGATGCTTTATTTCAACTTGTTCGTTCTTTAGAAAAGTCGGAAAAAAGGCATTTTAAGCTATATATAAAGAGGAGCTCCGGTAAAGAGGACCTTAAAATCATTCAATTATTCGATGCTTTAGACAAGCTTCCCGAGTATGATGAGAAGATATTATTAAAAAAGCTGAAAGGTGTTACAAAACCTCAATTGGCTAATTTAAAAACACATCTTTACAAACAGCTTTTAGCCAGCCTCCGTTTACTGAAAACAACAGAAAATACAGATCTCCAGTTGAGTGAGCACCTGGATCATGCCCGTTTATTATATAATAAAGGGCTTAAGATCCAAAGCCTGAAAATACTGGAGAAAGCAAAAGAACTAGCCAAAGCCAACCAAAAATTTAATTTTCTTGCACAGGTTATCTCCCTGGAGAAGAAAATTGAAACACTGCATATAACAAGAAGTACGCTTGAAAAAACCGAACAGCTATCCGTAGAAGCGGTAGACATCAGTGAACATATTGACCGGGTTACAAGGCTTTCAAACCTTGCATTATTGTTATACCGCTGGTATGTTAAATACGGGCATGCCCGCAACGAAAATGATGAGAAAGATATAAAGGCTTTCTTTAAAAGCTATTTGCCCCAGAATATAAATGCAGTAAATGGCTTTTACGAAAAATTATATCTATACCAGAGTTATTGCTGGTATGCATTTATTCGCCAGGATTTTTTGATGTATTACCGCTACAGTGAAAAATGGATAGAACTATTTGATGAGCATCCTACCATGATCACTGTAGAAACCGGGCACTATGTAAAGGGAATGCATAATTTGCTGAATGCTCATTTTGATTTGCGCAACTACCGCAAATTCCAGGGCACCATACGCAAGTTTGAAAACTTTGCTAAAACACCTGCAGCTACACATCACGATAATTTTCGCGTACATACTTCGATATACATCAACATTGCCAAATTAAACTGGCATTTGATGGTTGGAACGTTTAAAGAGGGTTTATCGCTCGTGCCTGAAATAGAAACTAATCTTAAAGAGTATGCGCTGTTTGTTGACCGCCACAGGATTCTTGTTTTTAATTATAAGATAGCAACGCTTTATTTTGGAGCAGAGCGTTATTCAGAATCTATTGATTACCTGCAAAAGATCATACATGGCTCCCAGGATTTGCGCCACGACCTGCAATGCTATGCAAGAGTACTTCATTTAATGGCACATTATGAACTTGGAAATTATGATATTATAGAGTCGTTGATAAAATCGGTGTATCGTTTTATGGCGAAAATGAAGAATCTGACTGTTGTTGAAGAAGAGATGTTCCGCTTTTTAAGACGCTCATTCAATGTTTCGCCACGCCAGTTAAAACCGGAGTTGGAAAATTTTCTTGAAAAGATAAAACACCTTGAAAAGAACCGTTTTGAAACACGTGCTTTTGCATATCTTGATGTTATTTCATGGGTTGAAAGTAAAGTATACGGAAAATCGCTTGCTACTATTATTCATGAAAAACATATGCGAAGTACAAGAAGCGCTATTCCACAAAAGAAATTGCTGAATAAGGCATCCTGAAAGTTTTACACGCGCATTATATCCGGTGTCCATTTTTTTACAGCCCTTTTAATTTCATCGGGGGAAAGGTTTTCTGCAAGTGTGCGCTGTATCAAAGGCTCCAGCTCTTCATCAGAAGCAAAACGCAATGCTGCCAATTGTCCAAAGCTTATTTCGTCTTCAATATCTTCTAACCGTTTACCGGTAAGCTGAAAATATCTTAACCGCATTTCAAGCCTCACTATCCTGTTTTGCAGAGTGAGCGAATAATGCTGACGCATCATAAAACTTAACCATCCCGCCAATGCAAACAGCAAAGCGATCATTAGCCATACCATGTTGTTTGTATCATCTGTAAAATATTTAAAGAGTGCTATGCCGAGCAGTATGGCTATAACAGGATAAAAAACAAAATGATGGGGTGTATAATATCGTGTATGATTTTTATAGTGCTGATGTTGCCTCATATGTTTTAAAGGTATGTCGCAATATACCAACTATAATAGTTAACTTCCACAATAACTATAATTTATAGTGGAATAAAATAAAGTTACATGAATACACGTCGCGATTTTTTGCAAAAAATATCTATGGGACTTGGCGCTGCCGCTTTGTCGCCATTAATAAGCCGGGCTTCCTTTCTTTCGGCCGGTAAAACTCCCGCACGGAAATTAAATGTTGCATTAATGGGATTGGGAGGTTATGCGGGTATAGTGGCAAGGGCGATGAAGCAATGCCAGATGGCGACTTTAACCGGCATTGTTACAGGCACACCTTCTAAAATAGACAATTGGAAAAAGGATTATAATATAGCTGATAAGAATATTTACAATTACAACAACCTTCAAAACATTGCAAAAAACCCGGATATAGATGTTGTATATATCACAACACCCAATTCACTGCATCATAAGCATGTATTGCAGGTGGCGGCAACAGGTAAGCATGTTATATGTGAAAAACCACTGGCCGATACCGCGCAACAGGCAAGGGAAATGATAGCAGCCTGCAAAAAAGCCGGCGTAAAATTTTATGTAGGTTACAGGCTGCATTTCCAACCGCATACCCGCGAAATAATCCGTATGCGGCAGGCTGGGGAGTTCGGCAAAATAATACATGTAAACAATTATATGGGATTCAAAATTGGCGACCCAACACAGTGGCGGTTGAAAAAAGCGCTGGCTGGCGGAGGAGCGATGATGGATGTAGGCGTATATGCACTTAACGGCGCCCGTTATGCAACCGGTGAAGAGCCAATATGGGTTACAGCGCAGGAGTCGAAAACCGATCCTGTAAAATTTGCCGAGGTTGACGAGACTATTACATTTCAACTGGGATTTCCTGGCGGTGCGATAGCGGAATGCGGCACTACTTATAACTTCAACAATTTTGAAAGACTGTACATGATTGGAGAGAGGGGATTTGCAGAACTAAGCCCGGCTTTTGGTTATGGTCCAATAAAAGGCAGAACGCATTTAGGCGAATTACAGATACAGGATATAACTCACCAGGCGGCGCAGATGGACGGCCTGGCTGATTGTATATTGAACGGCAAACCCGACCCTGATATGACAGGTGAAGAAGGCTTGAAGGATATGATCGTAATTGACGCGGTGTACGAATCCATCAGGAACAACGGACAAAAGGTTTTGATCAATCAATAATGTTTAGTACTGGCAACCTTAAATAAAGCCAGAATATCTCCATAAAATTACAATGCAAAGCGTGGTATAATAGTTGGATTAGCTCTGCTTAAAAAAAGCACATGAAAACATTTATATCATTGTTGCTCATCCTTTGCATTAGTTTTTTAACCGGTTGCAGTGCTGTTGAAACAATTTTTAAGGCAGGCATGTGGTGGGCTTTCTTTTTGGTAGGGCTGGTAATAATCCTGATTTTATGGATTGTATTTAAAGCAAAAAAAGATTAGCCGAAACTTTTCAGCAATACGGGGTATGTATTCCCCTTCCATTGCCCCGCCTTTAAGGGCAGTGCAACGAAAGGGGCAGGAAATATTCAATAAATTAATTACGCAATGAAAAAGAATAAATCACCTAAAAAAGGAGGCAGGGCTGATTTTCCGGATGTAAAAAAAATAGAAAAGAAAATACAGACTGAAAACCGGGAAAAAATAATTGAAGTACCTGACCATGATACAGGTGACAAATCAAATAAGCCACCACCAATAGAAATACCTGAAAGAAAAGAAGAGGATGAAGTTGAACAACCTGGTGATGAATAATATCGTTAAGCGTTGGTTATTTTTTTTAAATTTTGCCGAATAATATAATACTTTTCCCTTCCAGGCTATTGTAAGTTCTTTCTATCTTTAGCTTTCAGCAAAATGCTTTATTGTTTCATTACGTTTCTTTAAGAGGTCCGTCAAATATTTCCTTAGAAATAAGGCGTCAAATATTTTACCTGCAATACCAAAAGGAACTTCATATATAAATTCGTCTTTCATAATGGTATGATCAGTATCTTTTTCAAAATAGTGCTTATGCGTAATGCTTTTGAATATTCCCTTCAGCATGCAATCCTCAAAATAAACAGGAGGTTTCATGTCTGTTATTTTCATTTCAAGATGCTGGTAAATACCGAAATGCTTAGCCCGCCACTTTACGGTATCTCCTTTTTCAAATAAACCGGTTGTTCTGCCGGCAACCACGGTTTCATTTGTATGACTGGTAGATATTTTATGCAATTCCACACTCCGTGAAATATTGAAGCAAATTTCCGGGGATGAAAATATATTGGTACTGAGTTGTATAATAGTCACAGGCTTATATAAATACATTGCGAATATATAAGCCTGTTATGAATAAGCATCAAGTTTTAAAAATGATACTGTAACCCTAAACCAGTGATGAAAAGGCTGTTCTTTTGTTTTTTTGTATCAGCCCAGGATCCGGTGAATGAACCAATAACATCAAGATGGGGCAAAACCGCATAGCCAATGGAAGGGGCTATAGCCGGCGCCCAGGTTCTCGAATAATGTATATAAGATATACCAGCATTCGCCTCAATAAACCAGCCCCCAACTTCGTCAGTAAAGCCTTCAATCATATAGCGGGGCACTCCAAAATTGAACCGGTAGCCGCCTGTTAATAAAATGGTACTGATATTATTATAGCGGTTCTTATCAAACCCTTTAAAAAAGCTTCCATCTGTTGCAGGGCTGTGTAATGCTTTGAAGGTAATTACATATTCATGAAAAGTGTCATGGTTCTGCTGTGCTTTTATCAGCACTTTTGCAGCACCGCTAACGCCGTATCTGCCCGGGTATTCTGCTGCATTAAAATTTCCTTCCGCCGTTAAAGCAAAACGAAGCGGCTTTGTGGGATAGGTAACTGTTTGATTAATTTGTGCGGTAGCCAGATTAGTGGCCAGCAAAAAACATACACCGCCAAAAAGAAATCTTTTCTTCATGATTTAAGAGGTTTGAGGTTGAAACAATTGTATGTTAATAATAAAAGACGACTTATTGAAACAATTGGTTCCAGGAAAGGATAGAAAACTTAGTATGCTTACAAGGGATAATGAACTTGAAGAGGGTATCCGGTTTTAACCGGATTTACAAGAATGGATTTAAGAACCGCTATAACAAATAGATCAAGCGGTAATGCAAATGTATATTTTATTGCAGAAGTTTCTAAAAAATAATGCTTATAGCTACCAATAATTAATCTATGATAACAAACAGGTGTTTTTTATATAAGTTTAATTATACGCCACAAGCCTGTATCCACTTTTTTGAGCTCAGCTTTTATAGAAGTATTCTCATTAATATCGCCGGATATACAAGTCTCTTTACTTATTAAAGCTCTTAATTTATTATCTTCTTTTTCATTAAATAAAAATGGCTCATCCTTTTTGGGAGAAGCACTCTTTACATCCAATGATAATATATTAAAGTCTTTTTGTTTGCTATACGTTTCAGTATGTGTTACAATAGCTACAACTATAGCACAATTGGGCCTTACCTGGGGCATACATCAAACTGATTTTCAATAAAGCTACCGATCTATTTACTGCAAAAATCATTTCTTCTTTTTCGCAGGTTTTTTTAAAGCGGCAGCGCCTGGTTTAACGTAAATATCTGCTGTAATTTTTCCGCTGTTAAGCTTAATATTTTTGATGGCTACTTTGGTATCCAATCCGCCGTAACTTTTGCTGTTGGGTTTTGAAGAACGACTGAATGTTTTTTTTCTTGATGTTCCTGGCCAAACATCTCCTGCATCACCCCCGTTCGTACCCTTCTCCAGGTGCTGTTTTCCATCTGCCTGCAGAAGCGCAACTTTATAATGCTGTTCGTTGCTGTTATCTTCCATTGAATCATCTATATGGTAAATGAGCAAACCTTCTGAAGGAATATATTTATCATAATTTTTTTTCATCCTGTGCTCAGCAAGAAAATATTCATTGCCCGGGCCGCCATCTCTCCAAAGCCTGTACACTTTTTTCCCGGATTTTACATCGTCTATTACATTGCCCGTAGTATTGGCGCTTTGGTTAATGGTAGTAACCCAGTTTTGCTGCACCTTGCACCATGCGCAGGGGTGCGCAGGGGTAAGACCGTTATTATTCCAGCTTCCTCCTGCCATAAGGCACCAGTTGCCAACACCTTCACTGGTATAATCAATATCATAGAGATCGGGAAATCCAAAAAGCAAATGGCCAAGCTCATGTGCGCATACCCCGAGTTCACAATCTTCCGGCACAGTAAGATATGCGTATATACTCGTTCCGTCTGCATTATATACCTGTGGTAACACCCATTTATGGCTCCATATATCGCTTGCGCTACCTGTAACTTCGGCTCCGGGTCCGGCATGTATCACTACAAATGCATCAACATATCCATCGTTATCGTTATCGTAGGTACTAAAGTTTATTTTGGCATTCGCGGCTTTGGCTGCATCCTGCGCTAATGTGCGGGCATTTGGTGTGGCATTACCGGTACCGCTGTCGCCATGTGCATATTCGCTTAATTTCTTAGGCATCCGGTATGGCCCAACTACCTGCCCGGTAACAGATACTAATCCATTGGTAACTTCCTTATAATATTCCTTTACGCTGCCGGTTGTTATTACACCTTCGCTGAAAAACAAGTCTTCAAAACGCTTTTTAGGTTGTGTCATTGGTCTGTCGCTGAAATCAACCAGTATCACAGCTACTTTAAGCGTGCCTTGCAATGGCGCTCGTGCTGCCGAACGGGTGCGTACTCCATTGGCAGACGTACCTAAGGCAAACACGCTTCCTGGTTTTAGTAATCCATCATTAAATCCTAATCTTGATTTTGCCAAAGGCTTGATCAGGTTGCTTAATACAGAAGTTCCCAGGCTTCTTTTTACCTGCTTTAAATCAGCCTTTAATTTCTTTTTTAATTCAGGGCTTGGAGCTATCATACATCTTTCTCCATTATTACTTTCAGCTGCGGCATTAATGATATTAATATAATTACCCAGCAATTCAGGTATTTCCTGCTTTTTCATATTATAATTTTTAAATGCTTAAAAAATTCAGGGAGGATCAATTATTATGTACCATAGCGTATAGAGCAGACAGCAACAGTTCCGATAAACTAAATGTACTCTTTATAAGCGGTTGAAGCAATACCCATTTAGGGTAGGATGCAGATTTATTTTCCTTTTAACCATTGCATAACCATTGGAGATAAGATGACAAACATTGATATGCTCACTAACTGAACATTAAAAGATATTATCACAAAAAATAAAGGCTGTCCTTTTTAGAACAGCCTTTGCTTTATCAATAATATTAAGTTTATTATAATTTCCTGATCTTAATATTCTTGAACCAAACTTCATTACCATGATCCTGCAATACAATACGGCCTTGTTTTGCTTTTGCAAACCCGGGCATATTTTTAAATTTGCTGTTAGCAACCATCTGGTTCCAGGCATCATCACCAATTGTTGTTGATACAACCTTTGCGCCATTCTGCCAGAGTTCAAGTTTACCTTTCTGAAGTTTGATGGTAATGCTGTTCCACTCTCCCACAGGCTTTACGTTTTCAGGTTTGCTGGTAATAAGGTCATACAAATCGCCTGCGCGGTGTTTTATGATCTTCGCATCCGGATGTCCGTTATTATCCAGTACCTGCATTTCGGGCCCGGTTAAGTAAGAACGTTTATATTCAGGAGATTCATTCACCAAAAAGATAACGCCGCTATTACCATTAGGAGATATTTTCCAGTCGAGCTTTAATTCAAAGTCTCCGTATTCTTCAGCGGTAGTTGCATCACCGCCGGCTTCTTCGCCTTCGTGCGGGCCTAAATGCAAGGCGCCATTTTGAACCGACCATGCCTCGCCTAAAGTTGTTTTACCATACGAATGCCAGCCATTGGTAGTTGTACCGTCAAAAAGCAATGTCCATCCTGCCTTTTTTTCTTTAGCAGTTAATTCATTGTCTTTAGTTTGGGCACTTACATTTAATGCTAAAATCCCCAATGCAAAACCGCTCAATATTATTTTTTTCATTCTTTTTTATTTGATTGTAAGAATATATTTTACCATCGCTTCGCAATCTTCTTCGGATAAAGTTGGGTGAGGCGCCATGGGAATTTCGCCCCATACGCCAGCTCCGCCTTCTTTTATTTTTTTTGCCAGCTTTATAATATCTTTCTCCTTATACTTTTTTGCAACTTCTGCATAAGCAGGCCCAACCAGCTTTGTTTTTTCCTGGTGGCATGCAAGGCAATCAGAACCTGCTATCAATGCTTTTCCATCTTTTGCAGGAGGTGGCGGCGGCACAGCTACTGTTACAGTACCTGTGGCAGAGTCAACCACAAAAGTTTTTTTGGCCTTGGTTGCTCCAATCTGCGGATTAACACTTGCGCTTATCGGTTTCTTGGGTTCTGAAGGATGATTGCCACAGGCATAACAAAACACTGCTAAAATCAGGACCGATGAAATTTTCTTCATTACTTACTGTATTTAAATTGTCATGATAATGTCAAAAAAAACGGCCATAAATATCCGAAGAAAAACTACTCAAGCCCCAAAACCTTGCGATTAAATTTTTCATCGCTGCCTGTCCCGGCAAAATCGTCAAATGCATGTTCTGTAACGCGAATGATATGATTTTTAATGAATGGCGCTCCTTCGGCGGCTCCCTGTTCGGGATGCTTTAATGCACATTCCCATTCCAATACCGCCCATCCTTTATAATTATAAGCTGCCAGCTTACTGAAAATGGATTTAAAGTCAACCTGCCCATCGCCCAATGAGCGGAACCTGCCTGCACGCTCTACCCAACCCTGGTAACCGCCATATACGCCCTGTTTGCCTGTTGGATTAAACTCTGCATCTTTTACATGGAACATGCGGATGCGCTCATGGTAATTATCAATATAATCAAGATAGTTTAAGCATTGCAATACAAAATGGCTTGGATCATACAGCAAACAAGCTCTGGGGTGATTTTTTACTTTCTCCAAAAACATTTCATAGGTAATGCCATCATGCAAATCTTCGCCGGGATGTATTTCATAGCACAGATCAATACCCTGTGCATCAAATTCATTTAATATAGGCAACCAGCGGTTAGCCAATTCAGTAAACCCTGTTTCCACTAATCCGGCAGGGCGCTGCGGCCAGGGATATACCGTATGCCATAACAAAGCGCCGCTGAAGGTGGCATGTGCATTCAAACCAAAATTCCTGGAAGCTTTGGCCGCGCTTTTTAAATGTTTTACCGCCCATTCTGTCCGGGCTTTGGGATTATTGTGATATTGTGCCGGGGCAAAGCCGTCAAACAAAGCATCGTATGCCGGATGAACCGCAACCAACTGGCCAATAATATGAGAAGCTAGCTCGGTTATCTGTAATCCGGCTTCATTTACCACGCCTTTTATTTCATCTGCATAGGTTTTGCTTTCTGCCGCTTTATCTATATCAATAATATGGGTGGCCCATGTTGGTATCTGCACGCCTACGTAACCTAAACCTGCCGCCCATTCGCAAATAGATTTTAAATTATTGAAAGGCGCTTTATCGCCTAAAAACTGGGCAA
Organism: Agriterribacter sp.; assembly: GCA_047601125.1. Taxonomy (GTDB): domain Bacteria; phylum Bacteroidota; class Bacteroidia; order Chitinophagales; family Chitinophagaceae; genus Agriterribacter. The sequence continues at coordinate 572,880 of JASGJY010000002.1, forward strand.
GGAAAATCCCGGGCCCCTGTACGTTCGTCATGACTATAAAATTTTAAAAGTTCTTAAATGAGGTGGAAGGAATACAGGTTTCTGGTTTCAAGTTCCAGGTTACTGGTTGTACTGAAGCTCCGACCTTAAACCCTATACCTTAAAACCCTATGCCTTACGCCTTATATCCTACACCGCAAAATCCGTCCATTTTTCGCTGCTGGCGTTGCTCTTCACTACATTATCAATAAACGCCATGCCTCTTATACCGTCTGCTGCTGTGGGGAAATCCAGCATTTCGGCGGTAGGCGTTGTACCATCAAGCTTTGCAGAAAGAGTAAGCGCGAAATTGCGGTATATATTACCAAAAGCTTCAAGATAACCTTCCGGATGGCCAGCCGGCACACGTGTGTTATGTTTGGCAAAACTGCTGAGATAACCGCCTCCGGTTCTGTATATTTCTGTGGGTTTATCAAGCCATTTCAGCAGTAGCGTATTCGGTTCCTGCTGCGTCCATTCTAATCCGCCTTTATCGCCATATACTCTTATTTTTAGCGCGTTTTCTTCGCCTGCTGCAATCTGAGATGCTATCAACACACCTGCAGCGCCGTTGTCAAACTTCAGCAGCACATTACCATCATCATCAAGTGCACGCCCCGGAACCATAATATTTAAATCCGCACAGAGTTTTGTTATGCGGGAGCCGGTAATATATTCTGCAAGATGCGCGGCATGAGTGCCTATATCGCCCATGCAACCCGACTTGCCTGATTTGGACGGATCAGTTCTCCATGCAGCCTGCGCATTTCCTTCCCTTTCCGACATACGGGTTAACCAACCCTGCGGATATTCAACAATTACTTTTTTTACTTTTCCCAATACGCCGTCCTTTACCATTTGCCTTGCCTGCTTCACCATCGGGTAGCCGGAGTAAGTGTGTGTAAGGGCAAGAATAAGCCCGGTTTCTTCAACCTTCTTCTGCAGTTTTTTAGCTTCATCCAAGGTAAATGTAATTGGCTTTTCTACAACCACATTAAATCCATTATCGAGTGCCTGGTACGCCGGGTCGAAGTGTACAAAATTGGGAGTAACGATTGTTAGAAAATCCATACGTTCCCCTACGGGAAGTTTTGCTTCTGCTTTTATCATTTCCTGGTAAGTAGTATAGGTTCTGCTTTCAGGTAGAAATAATGACTTGGCAGAATCTTTTGCGATATCCGGATTGTGGCTTAATGCGCCACATGCTAATTCAATCAGCCCATCCATGTTGGCAGCAATACGATGAACGGCGCCGATGAAGGCATCTTTGCCTCCGCCTACCATTCCCATTTTTAATTTTCTGTTCATGAAAAAAATATTAACGTGATAAAAAATCTGAAGAGGGATTAAAAATAAAACTTTTACTGCTTAACAATCAAAAAGAAATTTATTTATAAAACATTTCCTACCTTAACTGCCTGTTATAAGATTATGTCCACTTCATCATCTAATCCACGCAGGCGTGCCATAAAAAATATTATTGCCGGTTCTCTGGCAATAGGCGCCACCCCGGCATTTGCCGGTTCTGTTTCTTCTAAACGTGGGGAAGAAAGCAATTATAATATGAAAGGAAATATCAATCACTCGGTATGCCGCTGGTGCTACGGCAGTATACCGCTGGAAGAATTTTGCGCGTCTGTAAAGAAATCAGGCATCAACGCTATTGATCTTGTTGGGCAAAAGATTGGCCTGTTTTACAGAAGTACGGTATTTATTCCTCTATGTGCAATGGCGCCGAAATAAACCTTGAAGATGGCTGGAATCATACAGAATTTCATCCGCAGTTAATAAAAAATTACAGCGAGATGATTCCTCTTGTGGCTAAAGCAGGTTATAAGCAACTTATTTGCTTCAGCGGCAGCAGGCGCAATCTTGATAATGAAACCGGCTGGAAAAATTGCACTGATGGTTTAAAGCAGGTGATAAGCATTGCTGAAACGCACAAGGTAACTTTGGTAATGGAACTCCTCAACAGCAAAATTGATCACAAAGATTATCAATGCGACAGAACAGCATGGGGAGCAGAGTTAGCCAAACGTATCGGATCGGAAAATTTCAAATTGCTATACGATATATATCACATGCAAATTGACGAAGGCGATGTGATAAGAACAATCAAAGAATATCATCCTTATATTTCTCACTATCATACAGGCGGTGTGCCTGGCAGAAGAGAGATCAACGAAACACAGGAGTTATATTATCCCGCTATAATGAAAGCCATTGTTGATCTTGGCTTTAAAGGATATGTGGCGCAGGAGTTTATTCCTACCCCAAAGGATGCAAAAGGGCAAATCGCCTCTTTGCAGGCTGCTGTAAAAATTTGTGATGTGTAATGCTTTCATAAGAATTTATATGCTTACTTAAAACAGATTGCTAATTAATTAAACCATTAACTTATGCCGGAAAACGTTTATGATGCTATTGTAATTGGCTCGGGAATCAGTGGTGGATGGGCTGCAAAAGAGCTGACCGAAAAGGGATTGAAGGTAATTATGCTTGAACGTGGAAAGAATATTGAGCATGTGAAAGATTATGTGAACGCCAATAAAAACCCCTGGGATTTTCCGCACAGGGGAGGCCGTACTGAGCAGATGGTCAAAGATTATCCCGTGTTGAAAAGAGATTATCCGCTTAATGAAACCAACCTGGATTATTGGTGTAATGAAAAGGAAAGCCCATATACAGAGATCAAACGCTTCGATTGGTTCCGTGGCTATCATGTAGGTGGCCGTTCCCTCATGTGGGGACGACAAAGCTATCGCCTTGGCGACTGGGATTTTGAAGCCAATGCAAAAGAGGGTATTGGCATTGATTGGCCGGTGCGTTATAAAGAAATTGCTCCCTGGTATGATCATGTTGAGAGGTTTGCCGGCATAAGCGGCTCAAAAGAAGGATTGCCAGAATTACCCGACGGACAATTTCTGCCTCCTATGGAAATGACCTGTGTGGAAAAAGATGTAGCGGCACGCATAAAAGGAAAATTTGATGGCAAACGAAAAATAATTATTGGCCGCGTTGCTAACATTACCGTTCCTTTTACCGACCAGGGAAGAGCCAATTGCCAGTTTCGTAATAAATGCTGGCTGGGTTGCCCTTATGGCGCTTACTTCAGCACACAATCTTCCACATTACCTGCTGCCATGAAAACAGGCAATCTCACACTGCGCCCCTGGAGCATTGTTACAAAAATTTTATACGATAAGGATAAAAAAAGAGCAACAGGCGTTGAAGTGCTGGATGCTGAAAGTAACAAGACATATACTTATACTGCAAAAATAATTTTCGTAAATGCGTCTGCACTCAACAGCGCCTGGGTGCTGATGAATTCTGCAACAGATGTATGGCCTGACGGGCTTGGCAGCAGCAGCGGTGAGCTTGGTCATAATGTAATGGATCACCATCTTGGCGTAGGCGCCAGCGGACTTGTGGAAGGTTATGAAGACAAGTATTATTTCGGCCGCCGTGCCAATGGTATATACATTCCGCGCTATCGCAACTTTTTTGGAGATAAAAGAGATTACCTGCGTGGGTTTGGTTACCAGGGTGGTGGCAGCAGGGGTGGTTACAGCCGTTCTGCCGAAGATATTACTTTAGGTATAGATCTGAAAGCCGCACTTGTTGAACCGGGCAACTGGACAATGAACATAGGCGGATTTGGTGAAACACTACCTTACCACGAAAACCGTATATATCTCGACAAAAATACCTATGGTGATAAAATGGAACAGTTCAATGATCCTGTAACCGGTAAGGATCTGGGTATGCGGCCGGTGCCTGATAAAAATGGAAAACAGCGTGTAGATAAATGGGGCTTGCCTGTGCTTGCTATGGATGTGGAGTATAAAGACAATGAAAAGAAAATGCGCAAGGATATGCTGAACGATGCCATTGAAATGCTGGAAGCAGTTGGCGTAAAAAATGTGCAGGGGCGCGATGGCGACGGTACCTTAGGCAGAGGCATTCACGAGATGGGAACAGCACGTATGGGGCATGATCCTAAAACATCTGTATTGAATAAATTTAACCAGGTGTGGGATGCGCCGAATGTATTTGTAACAGATGGTGCATTCATGACTTCAGCAGGCTGTGTAAATCCATCGCTTTCCTATATGGCATTTACAGCAAGAGCTGTTGATCATGCAGTGAGTGAACTAAAGAAAAATAATCTTTAAGCTGTTGCATTAAAACATTTTTTTGACAATCTTAAAACGAATTACATGAACAGACGCGATGCCTTATCGAGAGTAGCACTGATACTGGGTGGAACAGTTGTTGGCGCTAATGCTTTTTTAGAAGGTTGCAAACCGGCTGATAAAAAAACCGGTGAGGAAAATAAAGATGGCAAACCTATTGCTTTATTTGCGGCCGCAGATGCTGCTTATCTTGATGAAATTGCAGAAACCATTATTCCTGCTACAGATACACCTGGTGCCAAAGCTGCTAAGGTTGGTGCTTTTATGACGGTAATGGTAACAGACTGTTATCCCGAAGCGGATCAGAAAGTATTTACAGAAGGAATGAAAAAGCTGGACGATGCCAGTAAGAAAAAGAGCGGCAAATCATTTATGGATAGCAGCCCTGAAGAGCGCAAAGCTTTACTTATAGAAATTGATAAAGAAGCCAAAGATTATATGGCTGCCAAAAAGAAAGATGACCCGAAGCATTATTTCAGAATGATGAAAGAGCTTACCCTGCTTGGGTATTTCACCTCTGAACCAGGAGCAACACAAGCATTACGCTACGTTGCAGTGCCGGGAAAATATGAAGGCTGTATAGCTTACAAAAAAGGCGACAGGGCATGGGCGAGCTGATAAAATATTGCCGGAACTGAAACAGAAAAGTTTAGATGAATAAAGCATCTAAACTTTTCTGTTTTACAGGAATGCTGATCGCTATTACAACCATTTTTTGTAAAGATGAACTGCTTACAAGCCACTCATAATAAATTAGTATCTTTCTTATAAAGAATGCAATAGTTTTCAGGTAACTCCCTTATCCAAAAACAATATTCTATAGCTTTCCACATTATGAGCTGGCTCTTACTTTTCGAAATACTTTATATTATCGCTCTCATACTTGTTTGCTTCCGCATTATTTATGATACGCAGAACAATATAAAAACGCTGGCATATCTCCTGTTGGTTGTATTTATTCCTGTAATCGGCGCAATCATATATTTTTCATTTGGCATTAATTACAGGAAGCGGAGAATGTATGACAAAAAGCTGGTTGCCGATGATGTGCTTGCAGAAAAAATAAGGATACAAACAGTGCGGTCTTCGCAAAAAACTTACAACGAAAATAAAGAACTTTTAGAAAGCAACCGGGAACTTGCTTATATGCTCGTGAATGGCAGCATGAGCACACTAACCGGCGATAATGATGTAAAACTCCTGATTAACGGCGAATCAAAATTTCCGGAAGTTATTACTGCATTAGAAAAAGCAAAACACCATATTCATATAGAATATTACATTTTTGAGGATGATGAGATAGGAAAAGCTGTTGAGGAAATTCTAATACGTAAAGCAACAGAAGGTGTTGAAGTAAGATTTATATATGATGACTTTGGCAGCCGCTCCATCCGCCGCACATTGTCTAAGCGATTAAAGAGTAATCATGTGCAGGCTTTTCCGTTTCATAAAATAATTTTTGTGGCATTAGCCAACCGGCTTAATTACAGAAACCATCGCAAAATAATTGTAATAGACGGAACGATCGGTTTTATTGGCGGCATTAATGTTAGCGACAGGTATATTAACGCAAAAGAAAATAAACTTTTCTGGCGCGATACCCATCTTTATATAAAAGGCTCCGGCGTAAGGTATCTTCAATATCTTTTTATGTGCGACTGGAATTTTTGTGCTAAAGATCATTTAAAGCCAAACGAAGTGTTCTTTCCTGAGTATTCATCTATACCTGAAGCAGGAAACAAAATAGTGCAGATTGCAGCCAGCGGTCCTGATTCAGAAGTGCCTGTTATTTTGTATTCTATTTTGCAGGCTATTAATCTTGCTGCCAAAGAAATATTAATTACCACACCCTATTTCATTCCCGGCGAAAGTGTTATTGATGCGTTGCTGGTGTCGGCAATGGGTGGCGTTAAAGTAAAAATTTTAGTGCCTGATAAATCTGATTCCATAATAGTGAATGCAGCCGCAAGGTCGTATTACGGCGACCTGGCAAGAGCAGGTATTGAAATATATTTATACAGGAAGGGATTCGTACATGCTAAAACACTTGTTGCCGACAGAAAGCTTTCTGTAGTTGGCACAGCTAATATGGACTACAGGAGTTTTGATCTGAATTTTGAAGTAAATGCTATTGTTTACGATAAGGAAATCGCTAACCAGATGGCGGATGTTTTTTATAACGACATTAAAGACGCGGAGTTGGTGGATATAGAAAAATGGGATAAGCGGCCGCTTTATAAAGAGATGATAGAAAAAACAGCAAGGCTTATTTCGCCCTTGCTGTAATTTTAAATTTGTCATTACTGCTTTTGATATATTATTTCGGCGCTTACTGTGGCTTTCTGGGTCATAACAACGCCGAACTGCGTTACCGTTTTTACCTGTGTTTTAGCAGCATTAAAAATCAGTTGATTTCCCTCTATCCTGTACTTCAGGCCAGAAGGCTCTACAGATGTAGTAGTTCCACCCGAAAACATTAATCCATTATTTACATATAATGAATCGTTGGTTACGATCTTATACCCGGTTACAGCATCACCGGCGGGAATAGTAACCTTAAGTGGTATTTCAAATGAATCTATCAGCTCATTGTTTTCGTAATAATCAGTTTTAGTTGTTGTATCAACAGAGTAAGAAAGCCCCGTAGATTTGATATTGCTTCCGTCAATTTCAAGATTGCCTGTATTATTTTTTGTGGTATACTCAGAATATGTAACTGACTTATAAAATACCCCATTTTCTGTATAGGATGTAATGCTGACTGTATTAGCAACAAACTTAATAAACTTATAATTGCCGCTAATAGGGCTGGAAGTATCGTTTGAATCTTTTTTACAGGAAGCTAAAAATAATACCGCAGGCAGACACAGGAAAGACAGTAGCTTTAATTTCATGGTTATGTTTTTTATTATTGATCAATTGCCGCAACGGCAATAACTTGTCTGCACAAAAACGAACAGAAAGATAAGTTTCGTATAAAACCTCCTGAATGCCGGATAATGCTTTGGCAAAAAAGAAAAAACCTATAGCGTTTCACTTACCGGTATGAGAGATAAACCCTTACAATAAAAGTGATATAAGTTTTACAATTGCAGATCCAGTATAGTTGTTGCGGGTGTAATGTGTATTGCCTGCAATCCTGCCGACCTTGCCCCTTCAATATTCATAGCCGAATCATCAATAAAAAGTGTACGGGATGCATTTAATCCCTGCTCGTTAATAATATATTTATATGACTCAACATCCGGCTTACGCATTCCCAATACCTGCGAGTAATATGCTTTTTCAAAATGATCGTCGAAGCTGGCATTATTAAAACTACCGGCGTATATTTCACGAAATTTCTCCAGATGAATAGCATTGGTATTGCTGAATAAAAACAACCGGTATTTTGATTTTAAGCTATGAAGCAAGTCAATTCTTTCTTTAGGAAAAACCCCCAGCATAGCATTCCATGCATCAGTCAACTTATCATCAGATAGTGGCAATCCGGCCAAATCCCTCAATGAATTGAGAAAGGTAATATTATCAATAGCACCAACTTCGTACTCTTTAAAAAAAGAAGAAACATTGCCGCTGCGAAAAAGATCATTATAATTTTTTACACCCAAAGCGGTAAATTTTTGTTCCGCGGCAGGCATATCTAAAGTAAGAATTACACCCCCAAGATCAAAAATGATATTATCTATATTTTGCATTGCGTAAAAATAAGGAGGATTTTGTTAAATCACCTCTGGCGGCAGTAATTGTACATGCTAAGACTCTGGCACAGTGAAAATCTACCGGCATTCCTTTTTACCAATATCAGGAAGAGAATATGATAACTTGACGCATTTTATTTCTACAGCCTTCGAAGGGTTATTTCAAAAGCAGATTGTATGTTTTCTATTATTAGTGTATTACTTTGCCAGGTTTTCTTTACCTGAGTTTTATTACTATGAAAAACCAAATTATCATTATCTGCCTTAAATTTTACATTAATAGGCTCACTGGATCTTAAAGTAATTCCTGAAAAAATTGAACCATCATTAATATATACCGAGTCCTGGCTTATTGCTTTATATTCTGTTGAAAAATTATTCTCTGATAGATCTAACACAAAAGGGCTCACATTAAAAGCAACTAATTTGTTGTTCTGGTAGTAATCTATCCTGGTTAATGTGTCAATCGAATAAGACCATCCGTTAGCCGTCAAATTCTTACTATCAATAAGAAAAACGCCTGTATTATTTTTAGATATATATTCGGAATAAGACCTGGATTTGTAGTCTACGTTTTCAACTGTATATGAGAGCGTGTTTATAATTATCTCTTTAATTTCAATAACTTTATACTCCCCATCTGTTAAAATATCGCCCGGTACTTTGTTTGCATCCTTCGTACATGAACTGAGTATCATTAAAAGAACCAGTAAAAAAGAGATTGATTTCATGACAATCATTTTAGGTAAAGCAATAATAAGTTAATAAAACTTGGTGCTGTAAGGAAAGCGCTATAATAACTTAAACCCTGCCTCTTTCACATCTCTGCTATTTGTTCCGATAAACAATTTAAAATCTCCAGGTTCAGCAACAAACTTCAAATCGCTGTTATAAAACTTAAGGTCTTCTGCCGAAATGATAAATGAAACAGTTTTCAATTCTCCTGCTTTTAATTCAATTTTTTGAAATCCCTTTAATTCCTTAACAGGGCGGGTAATGCTTCCTGCCATATCACGAATATATAATTGCACAACTTCCTTACCTGTTATATTGCCGGTATTCGTTACCGTTACAGAAGCGGTTATCTTTTCTCCGGGCTTAAAAGCATTTTTGCTCAATGTAATATCACTGTAACTGAAAGTTGTATAGCTCAATCCAAATCCAAAAGGGTATAACGGATCATTAGATACATCTAAATAATTAGAACGGAATTTCTGAAACCACTGCCCATCTGCCAAAGGACGGCCTGTATTTTTATGATTATAGTATAAAGGTATCTGCCCTACATTCTGCGGAAAAGTGGCAGACAATTTACCGGAAGGATTTACATCACCAAACAATACATCTCCTATAGCTGTTCCGGCCTCAGAGCCCGGAAACCACACATTTAATATAGCTGGGACATTTTGTTGTTCCCAAACCAGTGTCATTGGCCTTCCGGCAAATAAAACCAATGCTACAGGTTTACCGGTTTTCAATAAGGCTTCGAGCAATTTGCGTTGTACATCAGGTATTCCAATATCTGTTCTGCTCGCACTTTCACCTGTCATCTCCGCGGCTTCACCTAATGCTGCAACTATTATGTCCGACTGTGCTGCTATATCCAATGCTTCTTTCAGTAATGCTTCGTCACTGCGCTTGTCTCTTTCCAGTGTTTTACCAAACATGGTAGCCCTTTGCTCCAGTAAGCTATCCTCTGTAAGATTAGAACCTTTAGCATAAATAATTTTCGCATTATTGCCGGCCACTTCTTTTAATCCCTCCAGCACAGACACAGGTTTTGTAAAATCAGCAGATACGCTCCATGTGCCGGGCATATTTGAGCGGTTATCTGCCAGTGGCCCGATCAAAGCAATTGTTCCGGATTTTTTTATGGGCAGCGTATTGTTTTCATTTTTAAGCAATACAAAACTCTCTGCCGAAATAGCTCTCGCTTCTTTACGGTTGCCTTCGGTGTATATTTCTTTTGCTGCACGTTCCTCACTGCAATAGCGGTACGGATCATCAAACAATCCCAACTTATATTTTACTTCCAATACCCTTCTGCATGCATCGTCAATTTCTTTTTGTGTAACCTTTCCCTGCTGTAATGATTTTTTTAACGTAGTAAGAAATCCTTCTCCTACCATATCCATATCTACACCTGCTTTTAACGCCAGCGCAGAAACCTGCTGCAGATCACCCATGCCGTGATCTATCATCTCATTCACCGCAGTATAATCCGTTACTACCATTCCCTTAAATCCCCATTGCCTGCGCAGCAGGTCAGTAAACAGCCATTTATTGGCTGTTGCGGGTATGCCGTCAATTTCATTGAAAGAAGTCATCACCGTACCAACACCTGCATCCACTGCCGCTTTGTAAGGAGGGAGATATTCATTATACATCCTCACCCTGCTCATGTCAACCGTATTATAATCACGGCCGGCTTCACCTGCGCCATATAATGCAAAATGTTTTACGCAGGCCATAATAGTATTACTTTTTGAAAGATCGTCGCCCTGGTAACCCTTTACCATTGCTTTTGCAATTTGTGAACCGAGGTAAGGATCCTCTCCGTTGCCTTCGGATATGCGCCCCCACCGTGGGTCGCGGGCTATATCAACCATTGGAGAAAAAGTCCAGTTTAATCCATCTGCACTTGCTTCTGTTGCGGCAATCCTTGCACTGCGCTCAATTAAGCTCATATCCCAGATGCATGATAACCCGAGCGGAATAGGGAACATCGTTTTATAACCATGTATCACATCCATTCCAAAAATAATGGGGATTTTTAAACGGGTTTGCGTAACAGCAATCTCCTGCGCCTTACGGATACGCGCAGGCGAAGACATGCTGAAGATGCCGCCTACCTGCCCGTTCTTAATTTTAGATTCTACACCAGAACTTACTACCGAGCCTGTTGTTGCTTCGCCACCGGTAAGCAAATTCAACTGGCCTATCTTTTCTTCAATGGTCATTTTCTGCATTAAGCTGTTGATGAAAGCACTCATTTTAGCTTCAGATGCTTTCTGGGCAGATACAGGAGCTGTAACATACAACAGCAGTAATATGGATAATACTCTTTTCATATAGCAACTTGATTTAGTATAGTGAATTTATTTTTTAAGGTAAGGTAAAATGGCATATTGCCATATAGCATACCCATGTTTATTCATGTGCAGCATATCTTCAATAAACAAAGCTTTCCTGGGGCTACCGTTTTCATGCATCATATATGGGTAGATGTCAATATACGCAGCCCGTTTTTGAGTGGCTATATAATCTTTGATCTGCTGATTGGCCGATTGCAGTTTTGGCAGAAACTGCTCCCTGCTTGGACTTGGCTTCATAGATATGAAGTCTATTGTAACTTTCGGATATACTTTCCTGATAGCGACAAACAACGTAACAAATCTTTGCGCAACGGTTTCAGCGGTTATTGTATCAGATGAAGCAATATCATTTTCACCGCAGTATATTACAACCTGTTTGGGTTTGTATGGCGTCACTATATCATCTGTATATCGTATAAGGTCAGGCAATGTTGAGCCACCAAATCCACGGTTAATGATTTTATAACCGGGAAAATAATCCTGCACATCTGTCCATTTTGTAAATGAGGAGCTGCCGATAAATAAAACAGCATTGCGGGCGGGAAAATTCAGGCTATCCTGTTTTTTGAATTTCTGGATATCGTTATAGAACGGAGGATTTTGTGCAAACAAGCTAACTGTACATACAAGAAAAAAAATGATGAGAGATAACTTTTTCATGTTTGATATTTATTTTAATGATCATTCTACTTTCATTACCGCCAGTTTTTCAGATACACCATTCCCGTTAACAGCTTCTATAGTATAGTAGTAAGTTTTCTGGCTATCCATTCCTTTAAACCAATACTCGTTAAAATCGTGCACCATTATACAGTTATATAGTTTTTCCGGGTCAGTGCCATAATAAATGTTATATGCATAAGCATTATCAACAGGGCTCCATTTTATGTATGCGCTTCGTTTGTCTTTTTCTGTACGTAAAACAATAAACTGCTTTACTTTGTCAGGTTTTGCACCGCCGCCGTTACCAAATACCCTTAACCCGCTAATGGCAAATTTACCGGTAGGCATGTGTATATTTTCCAGTTTAATATAGCGGGCCTGCACCGGTTGTGCAAGTTCTATATAATCGTGAGGTACATCTGTTTTATTATTACTCTTATCCGTTAATACGCTCCACTTTTTTCCATCTGTAGAATAATATAACTTATACTGGTGAAACTGGTCGGTTCTCTTGCCTAAACGATCATCATCCACATCCTGGTCAGCATAGTTGATCTGTATTGCATTTACAGTGGATATATTACCCAGATCTGTTTGTATCCATTCGCCTTTATTTCCGGTAGCAGCACTCCAGTATGTTTTCAATACTTCATCCACCGCATTGTTAGCATGGTAACCACCAAGGGTAGACGAAACCTGAACAGGTGTTTTGTAATTCAGCAACATCCATCCTGTAAAACCGCCCGCATTATCTGTTCCGGGTAAATAGGTTGGATAATCTCCAAAGGCTGTGTTACACCACATAACGCCGTCTTTGTCAAAGCCTGTTGGCCATATTCCCAGGCGTCTCTCAAAATTATTTTTAACAGAAAGCACTACTGTACTAACATGCCAGAATTTTTTTTCATTGTCCTGGAATGTAGCGCCATGCCCTGCGCCTCTTATAAAACCTCCCAACTTAAAGCTTAAAGGATCTGATTGCGGCGTAAATGGCCCAAGCGGATGCTCACCAACAATCACACCATCTGCATAACCGCTGAACTCAGTGCCGGGCGCTCCATACTGCAGGTAGTATTTACCGTTGTATTTTGTCATGTGCGAGCCTTCAATAAACGGATCAAGAAAAGTATTGTCCATATACTCTCCAAATCTTTGCCAGCCATAGCGCCAGGGCTCCAGCAAATACATTTCCTTGCGGTATCCTATAGGCGCCATTGTTTTTCTATTCAATTCTATGCCATACATCGGAAATTTGTTGCTGCTGCCGTTGTACATATAAAACTTTCCATCATCATCTGTAAAAAAAGAAGGATCCCATCCGCCTAACGAAAACGAATCTACCAATGGTTTCCATTCATTGGCTTTGGGATTGGTGCTCATCCAAATGGTAAAAGCTGAAGTGTAGGTTGAACCGAAAACCAGCATTGTATCTCCGATAATACCTACAGCAGGCGCACACAACTCATCATACACTCCACCATTCCAGGGGCGTAAAAACTTTTTACTGATGAATTGCCAGTTCAGCATATCACTGCTCCACCAATACCCCCATTGGTTGGTACTGAATAAATAGTAATCGCCTTTATAATTTACAATTACCGGGTCAGCCGTTGCCCTGTGCCTGCCCCATTCGCTAAAGTTGGGAATGGGAGTATAGCCATAATCAATGTTGACAGGGTTGCAGTAGGTGCGTTGCTGGGCAAATGAGGCTTGTAAAACAAGCAGAAAAAATATCGCAAAAATCAATCGTTTCATATTAATATATTTTAGCAGCCAGAGGGTAATTGTATAGGAGGGATTTTTAAAACAGGTTACTGAAAAGAAGTGTGGCAAAAAATTAAGCACATTTTAAGTCAGGAACCATGGCTAAAGTTAAGCAATTGAATTTTTCAGCTATTAAAAAGGCATTTTTAAAGCCGGATTTTGCAGGATAATCTACACCTTCACATATATTCCCCTCTTATCCATCCACCAGCAAATTAACCACATAAAACAGATTACTGTTAAGGCATATAGCAGCGAACCCAGCTCAGGAACGGACGGCAATACATTTATCCAAACTTTTTTATATATCCAGTTCCACGGAGTAACACCATCGCCTAAGCGAATAAGATTGAGCGTCTTGGGAAGAAAAGCGCTTAATGCAAAAACAAACAAAGCATTTTTGCCAAACACATCAAAAAAACGCGTGAGCCGGTTTTTAATACCGTGTATTTCTATAGCATAAATCATTGCAGCAATTATAGCTGTTGCCAGCCCCGTAGTGCAGAGCGCATAAGAACTTGTCCATATTTTTTTGTTGACAGGGAAAACCAATCCCCAGCAATAGGCCGTTATCAGCAAAGCAAGTGCAGCTATAAATAAACCGGTAACCATCTGGTACAGGGCTAATGGTCCGTTTATATTCTGCTCAGCCATAACGGTTTTGGGTTTACTGCGTATATAATCTCCAACAAGATACCCGAATATTACCTGTACAACAGCGGGCAATGTACTCATCAATCCTTCCGGGTCAAAAGGAAGCCCTTCTCCTTTATACATATGCGCCACTCCCAATATTTTTTTATCAATAGCTGTTCCGAACCAGCCGTTTAAGCTATACGGATCAGCCGGGTTGCCTGTGTAACATAAAAACCAATAAACCAACAGTATTACACAGCCTGTAAAAAATGCACCTCTTGTCTTAAAATAATACACAATAACCGATGCAAAAAAATAGCAAATGGCTATACGTTGCAGCACACCTGATATGCGAACGCCACTTTCCGGGTGTTCAGGGTTGACCCAGTGCCTGAATACCAGTGCATCGTTTTGCCAGCTCACAAATGGATACCAGTTTAAAAACAACCCTATTAAAAATATCAGTAAAGATCGTTTTATAATTTTCTTCCAGAATGCTGCAGCGCCCGCTGCTTCTAATTTAGGCAGTACAAAAGCCATTGCATTGCCAACCGCAAACAAAAAGAAGGGAAATACCAGGTCTGTGGGAGTAATGCCATGCCATTTTGCATGTTCCAGCGGGCTGAATATATGCGACCAGGAGCCGGGATTGTTTACCAGTATCATAAGGCAAACAGTTGCGCCCCGGAATACATCAAGGGAATAAAAACGCTGGTTCAAAAAAAATGAGTTTTAATAAAAATAATGATTTCAATGGCAACAACAGCAGATCCGGCGCATCAAACAATAATATTACTCCCATTCCGCCTCCGGATAAATCGCAATTCTGTGCGTTCTCAATTTGTAAGGAATACTTTTATTCTCTGTGCTGTTATTAAAATCAAGGCTCCTGGAAGCTCTTAAAGGCATGTGGCAGGTGATACAGTTCTTCTTTTGCTGTATCATTCCGGCGCTGTGTGCTGAAGTATTGTGACAGGAAATACAGCTTGCCGTTATTTTTTCCTGTGTATTGCTTTCTGCTTTATGCGGTTCATGACAGGTTAAGCAGGTAAGCGTACTTTGCTTATAGCAGGCACTTTGTTGCAGTAATTGCATCTGCATGCCATGCACGTCAGGATTTATAAATGAGCCCGGATAATACATGTAATAATTTTTAAGCGAATCGCCCGGTGTAAATGCAAAAACAGATTTGAATGCAACAGGATTTCCCGAATGACAAGAACCACAGAGATCCGACTGCTGGGTACGGTTAAGCGATTGTATTGAAACGATATACTTAGGTTTCGTTTCTCCGGTATTTTTTCTGTGAAAATCAACATGCATTTTTGCCGGCCCATGGCAACGTTCACAATCTATACCAAATACTATAGTACCGGCTTTAAATTTCTCTGTTATTTCCAGTGGCTTTGTATTTTCATTATAATGATATACATAAGAAGCGTGGCACTCAAAGCACCTGCTTATTATCGGGCGCGTATAATATGGGTGATCAATAGGAAAGCCCGGGCTGTTGGTCCACAAATGCAGGTTGGTTAAATAAGTAAGCGGCAGCTGAAACAATTGCTCATCTTTCCAATAGCCAAAAGTCCGGGCTTTTTCACCGGAGCCGAAAACCATTTCCATTTTTTCAGATATGATTTTTTTATCTCCTTCATATTGTGATTGTACAATACCTTTTCCGTTTTCTTCCACCTTAACTACATACCCGTTAGGAAAACTGACAGTTGTTTGAGCATTGATCAATGCATTTTTAATACTGTCAAAAAAAACAAAGCCGGATGTTTTATTGTGGCTCGTATGTATATAGCTGTCTGCTGTATTTTTGTGACATTGCAGGCAGGCATCAGCGCCAGCATATAATGGGCCACGGGGATCGCTACCCGAAGACTGCCTGATGCATTTTACAAAGCAAATTGTAATGACAATTAGCAGAAAAAAAATGATAAGTATTTTTCGCTGATGCATTATAGAAGCGGCTTTCTCCCGTCATGAAGATACATCTATTGCATCAAACGATATAGCTCATCAAGATTTGGTGAAAGTATAATTTCGGTACGGCGGTTCAAAGCCCTGCCTTCCGGGGTTGCATTACTGTCACGCGGATCAAAATAACTGTGGCCTGAAGCAATTACCCTTGCAGGGTCTACCTGGTAGTTCGTAGTAAGTATTCTAACTATAGATACAGCCCTGGCAGTACTTAAAGCCCAGTTGTCTTCAAATGTTCTTCTTATGGGAATACTGTCTGTATGGCCTTCTACCAGTATCTGAATCTTGGGGTCTGTATTCAACACCTGGGCAATTTTTCCCAATGCTTCTATACCTTCCTTACCAACTACAGCGCTACCGGATTTAAATAATAATTTTTCCTGAAGAGAAACATATACTTTTCCATTCTTTACGTATACATCTAAGTCTTCAGCTTTATACTGTCCAAGGGCATTGTCAATTGTTTTATGCAGATTTTCAACAACATTGCGCTGCTGATCAATCAGCTTTTGCAGATCCTGCAATCTTTTTTGCTGTTCTTCAATAGTAAGCGAGCTGCTGCTTAATTTTTCTTTAGTTGTATTTAGCTGGCTGGTAGTATTTTCAAGCAATTTTTGTGTAGAATTCAATGCTTCTTCTTTTAGATTACTTGCTTGCAGCAGATCATTATATTTTTTTTGAAGGTCATCGTTTCTCTGTTTGCTGTCTCTTAAATTATCACGGGTAGTGGCAAGGCTCGATTCAAGCTGAAGGCTGTCCTGCTGCAATGCTTTTATAGCATTTGTTGCTTCAAGAAACTTTTTCTTTGATACACATGAGAATAATACAATAGTTGCAATAGCCAAAGTAAAAGGGAGTCGAATAAATTTCATTGTTCAAAAAAGTTTTAATCTATAAGATATTTGCAGAATTAATGCCAAAAGTAAAATAAATTTTGACTAACCATTAAATAGCAGTACAGATGATGCAAAAACCCTGAATGAACTCATTGAGTGAACCATATACATAAAAAAACCTCCTTCCGGAGGTTTTCAGAAAAAATAAATTCATTTAAAGCTACCAGCTGCTTAACCGCACGCCAACCGTGTAAGGATGCTGCTTTACCCCATATTGATGAAGTGGTGTTATAGCATAAGAACCGTATAATTTTACAGGACCAAGGCCAACTTCACCCACATATGCAAGTTTCCATCTTTCAAGGTTAAAATCGCCTGCAAATTTCTGCTTGCCAAAATCATCGCTGCGTTGTTTGTTTCTTGCTCCGTATAAATAGCTGGCGCTTGCACCAAAGCTGATGCTCAAACCTTCTCTTCCCCGTTTTCCATTAGGATTAATATTCAGCATTAGCGGCACAGTAACATAATCTACCGCAAGTTTATTACAGTTAAAATCAACATGCTGCCTTTCCACATAAGGATCTGCTCCTTCAATATACCTTATATCTGACTTATAATAGAATTTATACAACTCGATACCAATACCGTATTTTAAATTAACCACGCGATCAACCAGGCTCATCCGCTGCATAAAAAGCCACAAGTTAAAATTGAAAGAGCCTGTTTTAACGGCAAAGTCACTCTTTGTTGCCGGATGCCCCGTTGTTTGCCCATGTACAAAGTCCTGCGCTGCTGCAGAAGCATAATTTGTTCTGTCATCGTGATTTACAAACCCCAGGTCAACAATTAACCAGTTGGTAGAAATATTATTTCTCCAGCGGGATGGTTTATGATGAACATAACTGCGGCGTTTTTCGTTTGTAGGTGAAACAGCCGTTTGCTCCTTTCCGTTATTTACAATAATAATGCTGCCTACGCGGATCGTGTCTGAGGATGTTGATTGTACTATCGTAGTATCTGTTTGTGCATTTGCGGCAAGGCAAAGCAATAATCCTCCCATCATCATAAGATGTGCTTTCTTCATAATTCCTGATTTAATAATGTGAACTTATTTTTTTGCAATTTCAAAACTGGCAACCCTCACTACTGATTGATCTTCTCCATCACCGGTATTTGTTACATGATCAACAAAGCGGGACGCCTTTCTTAGTAAACCCCTTAGTTTTCCTTTGGGCTTTTTTTCGTTATTGTCTGTATCCAGAAAAACAACATTTTCATTGTTCTTCATTTCAGCCTGTGGCTGGCTCTTATCTTCCCCGTTAAAAGCCTGCTGATCCAGTATTAAAGGCTTAACATTACGGGTAGATGTAGCAATATCATGTAAAGCTGTTTGTTTATCAGCAATAGTATTATTGATATTATTGTTTACCGCTTCTGCTTTACGTTCATTAGCAGCCGGTATAGCAGCTATAAGTGTTGCGTTACTCTTCTCCTCGTCTCTTGTTTTCTGCTGTATATCATTTACGGCAGGCTTTCCAACTTTTGTTTCCTTAGCTACTACAGGGTTACTGTTAGTGTTTCGGAGCTCCTCAATTTTAACGGCTTTAGCTGCTTCATGTTTCTCTTCAGCAATAACATCATTTAAAGGCTCTGTATGTTGTTTAACCTGTTCCTGAACTTTTTCTTCATCTGCTTTACCGGCAAGTATTGAGGGTCGGGATGTTTCAGGTGTTTCGTTATCATTAATATTCGTCCAAACAGCAATGCCCGTTAATAATACTGATGCGGCAGCAGCAATACTTATCCAGCGCATAGATATTGTGCGGGCGGGCTTTTTTTCCGTACGGTATAAAATAGCTTTATTGCTAAAAACCATTTTTTCTTCCGCAGCAATCTTTGTTCGCCGGAGTAAACTCAATTCCGCTTCTTTTTCTTTATATGATGCGGCAAATACTTCAACTGCATTTTGTTCATCCGGGTTCAACTCATTATCTACATATAGCAGAAAATATTCACTGTAATTATTTTCAGTAATCAGGCCGGTTTCAGTTTGCTTTAGCAAATCTGCCTTGTAAGGACAGATTAACATATCTTCCTCCGGCAATTTTGCCTGCATAAGTATATATAGTTCCTCGCGGAGATCAGGGTGTGCTTCAGCAAATTTTTCTACCATAGTACGCTCTTCGGCATTCAGCTCATCATCTGCATACAGTAAAAAAAATTCTTCGTAATTATTGCTGTTGATTTTCATTTGCGTCAGGTTTTAATGCGCTACACCAGGTTTTCAATTTTAACGAGGTATTCTTTAAGCTGAAGTCTTGCTCTGTGCAGATATACTTTTACCTGGCTTTCACTCAACCCGGTAATTTTTCCTATTTCTTCATAAGAATAACCTTCGTAATCTTTCAGCATCACAAGCGAACGCTGAGTTTCGTTTAAGCGCGATAATGCATGTTCCAATATTTTTTTAAGGTTTTGTTTAGGCTCCTGTATACTTATCTCTTCTTTAAATTCATCTTTCAAACTTATTCTTTTGCCTTTTCTTATATGGTCAATCATTTGGTTATAAGCGATTGTAAACAGGTAAGATTTGCTTTTTTCATATAGTACATCCTCTCTGTTACGCCATAATTTTTCAAAAGCAGTTTGCACCACATCTCGCGCATCTTCTTCATGTCTTAAATTCTTGAAAATAAATCTGAACACATTATCTGCATATTGATTTACACATTCATTGTATTCTTTTTCTGTCATACAGTCAGTTATATCCTATAAAATTACTTTCTGATCGGCTATTTGAAATATAATACGGATGAACGGCGGTAAGGTTACACCGAATAAATATTATATTGAACTTTTGATAAAACATGGAATGGCTTTAAACGCCAGATATATAAGCATTAATTTCCATATTTTATATGGCGGGAGGCCTGTTCAAAGCCTGATGAGCGCGCTGGCATATAATAACTGCCCCTTTGCACGCTGATACTTCCTGAAATGGAAAATGTTTTTTCGTCATTTATATACATCAATCCCATTTCTGCACGTGGAGATACGGAGAAGTTGCCGGCCCCGGACATGCTGCTGTTATACATTTTATTCATTCCTGAAAGCGGTATCGGCTGATTAAAATTAATATAAGCAGGCACAACAGATAAACCTGCAAAAGCATACATATTGTTATTCAACTTCCTGTTAAGCTGCAAACCGAGGGGAGCAGATATATAACTGAAACTACCGCCCCTGAAAAAGCTGTAGCCGGCAGAAACCAAGCTATACCTGCTTACAAACCATTTTTTACCGGGATCAGCATTTACACCCCAGGCCTTGTGAGATAGAGCATAAGGGCTTTGAAAACCGGCAAAACTTTCAGGCAAAGTTATTTGTGCTTTAAGAGATATCGCAAAAAATAATACCGCAGCAAATAAAACAAAGCTTTTCATATAATAATTATGTGATTAAAATTAAGCATTGTCGGGGTAATCTTATCGAGATAATGTTTTTTTTAGATAAACGGCAAAAAAAAATGAAGGAAACTTTGGTTACGAAAAAAGTTTCCATAGTTTTGTGCCTGATTTTGAAGCTATGGAGATACAGGAACGAATTGCCCAAAAGGCACATGATCTTTTTTTACAGTACGGTATTCGCAGCATCAGCATGGACGAAATTGCTGCACAGCTTGGCATCAGCAAAAAAACCATTTACCAGTTTTACACAGACAAGGATGCACTGGTAGATAGTGTGATTGATATTGTGGTAAAAGAAAATGAGGATGAATGCTCCTGCTGCCGGTTGGAGAGTGATAACCCCATTCATGAGGTTTTTGTGGCGATAGATATGGTGCAGGAAATGCTGAGAGCGATGAACCCAACGGTAATGTATGATCTGCAGAAATACCATCCTGCGGCTTTCCAAAAGATCAACGACCATAAGAACAAGTTTTTGTATAAGCAGATTAAGGAAAATCTCGAGAAAGGAATTGAACTGCAATTATATCGTGATGATATTAATGTTGAAATCCTTTCGAGATACAGGCTTGCCACCACATTCATGCTTTTTTCCCCTGATTTCTTCCCCCCCGGAAAGTACAAGCTGGATATTATAATGGAAGAGATAAGTATCCATTTTTTGTATGGGCTTGCTACGCCCAAAGGCATAAAACTTATACAGAAATATCAACAACAACGACAAAACAAACATATATGAATTTGAAAGAATGGAAATTGATTAAATGGGGCATAGTAATATGCGCTGTATGCTGCAGCACTATATTATATGCCCAGCAGGATACCACGCATGAACATGCGTTCACCCTTCAACAGGCATTGGACTACGCACGTAAAAACAACGTTCAGGTAAAAAACGCTCTGATAGATATACAGATTCAGCAGCAGGTTAACCGGGAGGTAACAGGAAGGGCTTATCCCCAGGTAAATGCCAGCGGCTCACTGGTATATAATGCCCAACTTCCTGTAAGCCTTGTTCCTGCTGAATTTTTTGGTGGGCAACCCGGCACATTTGAAAAGCTGGCCTTTGGTGTAAAGTGGGGAGCTACCGGTGGTGTATCGCTTAACCAACTGTTATTTGACGGGCAGGTTTTTATAGGGCTGAAGGCCAGGAGCACACTTATGGAGTTTGCCGCAAAAAAAGAAGAAATAACAGAAGAAGCCATCAGGGCTAATATTGCCAAAATATATTACCAGTTGGTAGCAAGCAAAACACAAATTGATTTACTGGATGCCAATATCTCATTACTGGATAAGCTGCAGCACGATACTAAAATAATGTTTGATAATGGCTTTGCTGAACAGTTGGATATTGATAAGCTGACAGTGCAGATCGCTAATCTTCAAACAGAAAAAATAAGCGCGTTAAATCAAATCCAAAACGGAATGCTGGGGTTGAAAGTACTAATGGGTATGCCTGTTAAAGATTCTCTTATGCTTATGGATACTATCAGTGATGAGAAAATAAAAGATGGCTTACTCGATGCCGGCAATTTTGATTATAGCCAACGCAGAGATTTTCAATATGCTGATTTAGGCGTTAAACTTGGAGAGTTTGATGTAAGGCGCTATAAGCTTGCCAAACTCCCTACCCTGTCGCTTAATGGCTATTATAATAAAAACGCGCAGCGAAATAAATTTGATTTCTTTGAAAAAGGAGATTGGTTTGGCATTTCTGCTATTACGCTGCAGCTCCAGATTCCCCTCTTTACCGGGTTTTCTGCTAATGCCCGTATTCAGCAGGCTAATCTGGCATTGCAACAAAGCATCAATCAACGGGAATCATTAAAAAATGATATTGATAATGAAATAACCACTGCAAAAAATAATTTCAGCACAGCAGTATCTACCCTAGATTATCAAAAGAAAAATATGCAGTTGGCCGAAACTGTTTTTAATCAAACAAAAAAGAAGTTTGAAATAGGAACAGGCTCAAATACAGAGATCATACAGGCGCAAACTGATATGAAAGCAGCACAAACCAATTATCTCCATGCTTTGTACAATGCCATTATAGCAAGGGTTGATTACATTAAAGCAACAGGAAAATTATAAACAGCTTTTTAAAATTTATTTGAATGATTTATAAAAACTATTATATGCAAAACATATTTAAAACTGCTTCGGTTATTGCAGCAATGGTATTACTGGCTGCATGCGGCGCTTCTACTTCAAAACCGGGAGACAATAAAGCTATTGCGGATAAAAAAGCCCAGCTTGAAAAATTAAAAATAGAACAAAAATCCCTTAATGATAAAGTTGCTGCGTTAGAAGAAGAACTGATAAAGCTTGATCCTTCATTGAAAAAGGAAAATGCAAAGCTGGTGACTATTGCAAAGCTGGAACCCGAAACTTTTACACATTATATTGACCTGCAGGGTAAGCTTGATGCTACCAACATTGCATATGTAGCGCCACGCGGTCAGGGCGGGCTTGTTAAAGCAGTATATGTTAAGCAGGGAGATAATGTAAGAAAGGGACAACTGTTGCTGAAACTGGATGATGCCATTTATCAAAAACAAATTGACCAGTTAAACACCCAACTGGCATATGCAAAAGACCTTTTACAAAGGCAGCAGAATTTGTGGGATCAGAAAATTGGTACAGAAGTGCAGTTGCTAAATGCAAAAAACAATGTAGCCAGTATTGAAAAGCAAATTGCTACAGCGCAGGAACAATCATCTTTTTCAAATGTGTATGCAGAAATGAGTGGCGTGGCAGAAACAGTGAACATTAAAGTGGGTGAAATGTTTATGGGCGGGCAGCAAATCCGTGTTGTTAATACGGATGATTTAAAAATAACAGCCCAGGTGCCGGAAAATTATATGGAGAGCGTAAACGTGGGTAGCCAGCTTGTGGTAAATTTTCCTGAAGCTAACAAAACCATCAACACAAAGGTTTCTGTAGCCGGCAAACTGATTGATCCTAACAGTCGGTCCTTTTATATTGAAGCAAAAATGCCTTACGATAAATCGCTGCGCCCTAACCAGATTGCGATGATACAGATACAGGACTATACTGCTAAAAATGTAATTACTGTGCCGGTAGCTGCTATGCAAAACGACGATAAAGGGAAATTTGTAATGGTGGCAGTACAGGAAAGCGGCAAATGGATAGCACGTAAAAAGATGATCACCATCGGGCAGTTATATAAGGATAAAGTGGAAATAAAATCCGGCGTACAGGCAGGAGACCAGATCATTACGGAAGGTGTACAGGGCTTATATGACGGGCAGACCATTATTCCTGCGGCTTAATACGCTGCAAACACAGAAAGATTCACAATTATTTGTTGAGATCAACAGAACAATACTATGAGTGCTTTAGAAAATTTTACAGGAAAGTTTAAGGAATTTAAGCCTACTACCTGGAGTATAAAAAACAAGACATCTATTTACCTGCTTATGCTCTTTGTGAGCATTATTGGCATAACACAATTCGTTACATTACCCAAAGAGCAGTTTCCCGATGTGGTGATACCTACGGTGTATATACAAACAATATACGTGGGCAATTCGCCAAAAGATATTGAAAACCTGGTTACACAACCAATAGAAAAACAGATAAAAGCAATAACCGGCGTTAAAATTCAAAAAACCACAAGTACTTCTATACAGGATTATTCTGCCATTGTGGTTGAGTTTGATGCGAATGAAAACATTGATGTGGCTGTGCAGAAAGTGAAAGATGCGGTAGATAAAGCTAAAACTGATTTGCCTACAGACCTTACAGAAGAACCTTCTGTAATGGAAGTAGCCCTCTCGGAAATACCGATCATGTATGTAAACATCAGTGGTGACTATGACAATATGAAACTGAAAAAATTTGCGGATGATATACAGGACAGGCTTGAAGAATTGTCGCAGATCACAAGAGTTGACATTGTGGGTGCCCCTGAACGCGAGTTCCAGATAAATGTTGACAACTACCGCATGCGCAGCGCTAATGTAACATTTGATGATATCGCAAATGCTGTTGCCCGGGAGAATATGGACATCACCGGCGGCTTGCTGGAAGTAGGGAATACAAAAAGAACAATGCAGCTGAAAGGGCAGTTCCGTTCAGCGGCAGATATTGAAAAAGTTGTTGTGCGCGGTCCCACCGGCGGTTCTATATATTTAAAAGATATTGCACAAATTAAAGACACCACAAAGGAAAGAGAAAGCTATGCGCGGCTTGACGGCAAGAATGTAATTACATTAAACATCGTTAAGCGTTCCGGTGAAAACCTGATTGAAACAGCAGACCAGGTTAAGAAAGTGATGGAAGAAATGCAGAGTAACGAATTACCAAAAGATCTGAACATAACCATTACCGGAGATCAAAGTAAAAATGCCAGGCATTCTTTTAATGAGCTGGTTAACTCCATTGTTATCGGGTTTATTCTTGTGTTGGTCATACTGATGTTTTTTATGGGTGTAACCAACGCGTTCTTCGTGGCATTGTCTGTGCCGTTGAGCATGTTTGTGGCATTTCAGTTTTTACCATTAGCAGACATTATCATAGGCACTAATGTTACGCTCAACTTTATGGTATTGTTTGCACTACTGTTTGGATTGGGTATAATAGTAGACGACGCAATAGTTGTTATAGAAAACACACACCGGATTTTTGTGCAGGCAAACGGCAAGCTCAGCTCGGAAAAAAGTGCCATGATGGCCGCGGGAGAAGTGTTTATTCCTGTATTGGCAGGTACACTTACTACGCTGGCGCCATTTTTCCCGTTATTATTCTGGCCCGGACTTATAGGTAAGTTCATGATATACCTGCCGGTAATGCTCATATTTACACTAACTGCCTCACTGATCGTAGCGTTTATCATGAACCCTGTGTTTGCGGTAGATTTCATGAATCATCCCGAGGGAGAACACAAGAAAAGGAAATCAGATATTTTCAGGAAACCATTTTTCTGGATTGCGATTGTTGTTGGTGTACTGTTCGATATCATGGGTATCACTTTCCTGGGTAATATAATATTGTTCCTTGCATTGCTTGTGTTGCTGAATATTTATGTGTTAGATGGTATTATTCATAGTTTTCAGAACAGGGCATTGCCGTGGATCATGGGGCATTATGAATCATTGCTAAAATGGGCGCTGAAAGGCTGGAGACCTGTATACCTGTTAATAGGAACGTTCTTATTACTGATATTCAGCTTTATGATCTTTGGCGCATCTGTAAGCAGCCAACGCGTTAAGGTAGTATTCTTCCCCAAATCTGATCCCAATTTCATTTATGTATATCTTAAACTACCTGTTGGTACTAATGTAGAATATACAGACTCTATTACCCGCAACCTGGAGCAGCGGGTAGTAAGAGTATTGGGCATGGAAAATGGCAAGAATAACCCTATAGTGGAAAGCGTAATTTCTAATGTGGCTGTGGGCGCAAGCGATCCTAACAGCGGCGACAGGAGCACAAGGCCGGAACTCGGAAGGGTGCAGGTATCGTTTGTTGAATTTGAAAAACGGCATGGCGCTTCAACCGCTGCGATACTCGATTCTGTACGTAAGGCCATTAAGGGAATACCGGGCGCTGAAATTTCTGTTGACCAGGAATCAAGCGGGCCTCCTACTGATCCTCCGATCAATATAGAAATAGCGAGTGATGATTTTGATAAGCTGATCAAAACAGGTGTTGCGTTAAAGAATTATCTCGACTCTATCCAGGTTCCGGGAGTGGAAGAACTGAAGATGGACGTTGATCTTACCAACCCTGAAATAACATTAACGGTAGACAGGCAGCGTGCATTAATAGAAGGCGTATCATCGGCGCAGATTGGCATGGAAATAAGAACGGCATTGTTTGGCCGAGAGGTTTCAAAAATTAAAGATGGTGACGATGAATATAAAATACAGTTGCGCAATAATGAATTGCAGCGTAAAAGCCTTTCGGATCTGTTGAATATGAATATTACTTTCCGGGATATGGCGAGCGGCGGAGCGATCAAAAACGTACCGATCATCTCGCTGGTAAAAGTTGACTATACTACCACGTTGGGAAGCGTGAAAAGAAAAGATCAGAAACGTACCATCACCTTACGTTCAAATGTGCTGGAATCGCAGGGATATACACCCACCGCGGTGAATGCGCAAATCAAAAATTATATTGATGCATTTACAGGAACGGCAGAAGGCGTGACTATTAAACAAACCGGCGAAGGAGAACAACAAGCTGAAACAGGAAGATTCCTGATGAAAGCAATGATGATAGCATTGGGGCTGATATTGTTTATACTGGTGTTGCAGTTTAATTCTGTAAGCAAACCGGTGATCATTTTGATGGAGATCGTTTTCAGTATTATTGGTGTGCTGCTTGGCTTTAGCTTAACAGGCATGGATGTTTCCGTAGCATTTACCGGACTGGGTATTGTTGGTTTGGCAGGTATAGTGGTGAAGAATGGTATATTGGTAATAGAGTTTGCCGATGAGTTGAGAATGCGTGGAATGAAGACAAGAGAGGCGGTAATTGAAGCGGGTAAAACACGTATCATACCGGTATTGCTTACCGCGTTGGCCGCAATATTCGGGTTAATACCATTGGCCGTGGGCTTCAATATTGATTTCGTGGGCTTGTTCTCCAGCTTTGAGCCGCATATATTTTTTGGGGGTGACAGTGCCAGCTTCTGGAAACCGCTGGCATGGACAATCATATTCGGTTTGATATTCGCGTTTTTTATGACGCTGATCATTGTGCCGGCTATGTACCTGATAGCAGAGCGTTTAAAACGCCCGATGCGCAATATGTACGGTGGCAAATGGATATCAATGCTGGGTATTCCGCCATTAACACTTATCTTTCTTCCGCTGGTATTTGTTACTATGTTCAGGCACAGGCTTGATGTGGCAAGAAGAAAAAGAAGATTAGTTAATGATACAGCGGCTAATGAAAAATGGATAAAGAGTTGGTTTTAGTTTCAGTTTTTGAGATGTAAAAAAATCCCGGTATCAACCGGGATTTTTATTTGGCATGATACCTCATATTTTGGTGCCTCCTTGCCCGGCACAATCGTCCACTTGTGCCAGGTTCCTGAGTATTTTTAACAGGCCTTATTTCAATAGTGACTATGCTTACGCTATCTGGAGAAACGAAATGCCAAAACATTAATATCTTTGTTACAATATCTGTGTTGTGTAAATTAGTGGTATTGATTATGCAACTGTATTTTTTTAGCAAAAAAGTCCTCATCTCTTAAAAATTATTTATGCCCGATACATTACACTTGCGCATTAAAAAACAATATGCCGCAGCTTTGATTGAAGACCTTATTAAAGTGGATGCTGTAGAATCAGTGGAAGAAGACGCCATTGAACTTACGCCAGCTCAGAAAGCTGCACTGGATAAAGAACTGGATGACATTAAAAACAATCCCGACTATTTATTAAAGTGGAATGATATCAAACACCGGTATAAAAAACCATAATGCTCCACTATACTATTTACATTACCCCAACTGCAAGTAACGATTTAGATGACGCTGTTAAATACTATAACCTCTTGGCCGAAGACCTTGGATACCGCTTTGCCGACCTGGTTGAAACATATTTAAACCGCATTGCCCTTACGCCTACTGCTTCGGCTGTCAGGTACCGTAATATCTGATGTAAACCTATGGCCACTTTCCCCTACCTCATCATGTTCACCATTGATGAACCCAATCACGCCGTTCATATCCTCCGGTTCTTCCACACCAGCCAGAAATCGTTCTGGTAAAATTTGCACATCAGCATTAAACATGAGCTGTAATTGATCTCATAACCCTACTATATTAAAAACATAAAACCCGGCACTACACCGGGCTTAATTTTATTACCACATTTATTAAAACAAGTAACGCCAGGTAACAGGTCGGCTATCCTGCATTCCATCGCTACAGACTTGCGCCAGCTCCGGTGTTCGAAACCTGACAAACATCAATAAAGTCAAGCCTGAAAGGCTGACATTATTATAGAGAAGGTATATCAAATAAGCTAAAATCCCGAAGGGATTACATAATGCTGATGTCACCTCTTCGAGGTTTTCCTTTAAATTCAATGAACTTTCTATAATAATAACATCCCTTCGGGATTTTTCAAATATTTCGAACACTTATGGCGAGACGCGCCTGTTACCTGAGAATTTTTTAACACGCCTTACTTCATGAGCTCATATACTTGCGCTATCTGGTGAAGGAAGGCGGAGTCCATATTGTTGCTCCTATATATCTTTCACGGCCGGTTTTGTTATCCATAAAATAATAGACCACCACAACTTTTCCATCAGGACGTTGTACTATTCTCGGATAGCCGATATCCTGTCCTGATCCGTCATTGCGTAAAATATATTCCCTGCCCCATGATTTGCCGTTATCATTGCTGAGGCGCGCCCTGATATCGCTTGTTTTTGTTTTGGCTGAAATACTTTCCGCATCAGATCTGTAGCCATATACCAGGCAAATACGCCCATCTTTCAACCTTATCATTGCAGGTGGATTACCGATACCGGTATCATCACAGGCGTTTTGCAATTGCGCCCAGCTTTTGCCATTGTCAGATGAATACCATGCGGGAATAAAACTAACATCTCCCTCTTTTTTACGGGTAGTTACTAAAATTTCATTTTTTGATATACGCACTGATGCGGGCATAATATCATATCCTTCCGGCTCTTCGCCTATGCGCGACAATAATGACCAGCTTTTTCCACCATCCTTTGTCTTTACACAAATAACCCTACCCTCTTTACCATTCCGTTTGGCAGCGGTTATAAAGAGCGTGCATTCATTTTTTCCATCAACAATATAATCTGTTCTGGCCGCGGTGCCGGGGGTACCAAAGTTGGGTAAGGCAAATGGGCCATTCCAGTTATGTCCTTTATCATACGAATACCAATAGCGTGATTCTCCTGCATCGCTATCAGAATAAGCGGCAAGTGCAAAACCCGGGTGCTGAAAATTAACGGGCTCTTTTAATTGTATAACTTTTTGTTGCGGAATATCCGTTCTTGGC
This sequence comes from Agriterribacter sp., assembly GCA_047601125.1. Taxonomy (GTDB): domain Bacteria; phylum Bacteroidota; class Bacteroidia; order Chitinophagales; family Chitinophagaceae; genus Agriterribacter. The sequence goes on from JASGJY010000002.1 coordinate 602,268, forward strand.
TTAGCTACAAAATGCCCATGCGGCACCAATCCTCTTGTTGCGGGGTCTTCTATTGTCCAGGTATTGCCGCCGTCTTTACTCCGGGCGAGTAAATGCAATTGAGACTTATCTCTGTCTATATTGTGTTTTGATCCCAGGTCTTTATAATATCCCTTTGAAAAACCAACCAGTATTTCGTTACCCCATACCCATATACCATTATTTGCCGGCCAGCCGCCATACATGCCGGGCTCGTAGTATACTTTTACATGTTGTATATCTTTAGTTTCAACCTGGGCTGGTAAATTATTGTGTGTGCCCGGTAATACAATCAACAGGAAAAGCATAAATTTTTTCATACGAGATAATAAACGTTATAATAGCGTAAAGACAAATAAGGAAGATGTATACTCACCACTACTACCTTACTGGTAGTTTGCTTTATAACGGGTAAAAAGAATTTTATCACAAAGCTGCTCAAGGTTTACACAAAGAAACCAAAGGCAAATATTTGAAAGACAGCAATAAAAAATCCCGGCAATCAGCCGGGATATACAAAAGTTTTATAATGACTACACATCTACCGAGTCATATACCACTACCTTCTTCCATAAATGCTTACACTCTTCTACAAATTTCAGGTGTATAGGATCTACCTGGTAGCTGTCCTGGTCTGCTTTGTTTTTAAACAGCAGCATCCACGATAAGGAATATGAGCGGTCAATAACATCGCGATTGGTATCGGCAGGTTTACCGATATGAAAAGACGCTATGGTTTTAACTGCCGAGAGTTTTTTTAATCCTGCTGCCAGTTGATTAAAATCTTCTTTGCTTTCCGGGTTATTCAGCCAGAAATAAACATGATGAATGAATGTTCCTTTTTCTATCATAGCCTGTGTATTTGATGCCAGCCTTGCTGTCATAAACGCGGCAAGCGCTGTTTTAGTGGTTTGATAATAAATTTATGCCGGGAAATATTTGACATATTTAAGCGTACAATTTATTTTATTTTTTTCAGCCAGTCGTTTATTCCGTCAAATATTTTTTTAGCAACTGCCGATCCGAATTTCGGATCCAGGATCTTTTTCTCATCATCAATATTACTTAAAAATGCCACTTCTACCAGGCAGTTGGGATAATCTGTCGGACCGCTAAGTGCAAAATTAAAACCACCTACATTGCCAATTTCTATCAGCTTAAGTTCCAGCATTCTTTTAAAAACAGATTGAGATAAACTACGGAAGCCAATATAACGGTAATACGTACTCGTACCTTTTATCAGCGCGTTGCCGGATGAGTTAAGATGTATGCTAATGAGTATATCCGGGTTCCAGGCTTTCAGCATTTCAACTCTTTCCACCATGTCCAGCGTAGTATCTGAAGTTCGGGTCATAAAGGTGTTTACTTTATTCTTGCGTAACAGCTTATTTAATTCAGTGGCCATTCTTAACGTATAATCTTTTTCAAGTATGCCGGTGCTTACGCCTGATGCGCCGAGATTTGTTCCTCCATGACCGGCATCTATAGCAACTTTAAGCTTGCTTAAAACCAATACAGGCGGCTGCCGTTTTATGCGAATGATGAGTTTGGGAAATATACTGTCATACGAAATATTATAACCCCAGTGCTGATTGTGCTTTAATTCAATAAATACCCGCATCACATCATCTTCCGTTTGTTCATACCATGTATTTTTTATTTCTTTTACTGAGCTGAACTGCGATATCCAGTTACTGTTGGAAGTGGCGCCGAAAATATCTATCGCTATCCGTGAAGGATTAATTTGCTGAATGCTCCTGTAAGGTAATCGTTCATCGAGATTGATGGTTACATAATCAAAGCCTGTAGTATCATTACCATATACGCGCCAGCTTGATGTAAGATAATAAGGTCTTGGTCTTTTTTCAGGTACAGGTTTTACATTTTCCTTACTGATATATGCGGAGTGATTTTTTGAAAGCCGTACCCTGTAATCGCCATCTGCAGAATCTATAACCTGCATTACTACACCAGAATCGAGGTACGTCATTTTAGCGCCGCCAAGCCTGTCATCTCCCAAACCATACTCCAGGTAAGGTAACCTGCCAATGGTTTGTACCATAATTGGTTTTTGGGTGGAGTCCTGTGCGTTTGATTGCAGGTAAACAAATGTTAACAATACGAGCAATATGTACTTCATGCAGTGAAGATATGGTAAAAAGAAAACCCCACGGCAGGCTATGCGGGGGTTTCTACATCCTAACTTATACAAGCGCGGAACTATCTTATAATAGAGTACGTTATTGCGTTCATCGTTGCAACGGCTTTGTTGATATACGATGAATAATATAAAGAGGTTGGGATGTATTTATTGCCATGCCGTTTAGGGCGTGGTAATAAATAAAAAAAGCCGTCTTTTGCGGACGGCCTAATATCAAAACACCATTAAAGTAACCGTAGCTATTTTTCGATAATGACTTCCGTGCCTATGGGAAGCATATCGTATAACTCTGCCATATCGCTGTATCTAACCGAAATACAACCTGCAGTCCAGTTAATATATTTATCAATTACCCATTCTTCGTTAGGACGTGTGCCATGTATACCTACACCACCGCCAATGGTTGCTTTTTTGGGTATAGTGCCGGCAGCTTTTCTTGAATTAAACCTTGCATAACTTTCTTTTGTGGGATAATCAAGTGCAAGGAATTTGCCCCATTCCTTATGAATTCTTTTCCCGACAATTTTAAAACTTCCTTCAGGTGTAAGCCTGTCACCTTCCATTTTTTTGTCTTCCTGGCTCTTGCTGCCAAATACTACGGGATAGGTGCCATACCAGCCATCTTCATCATATATCGTCATTTCGTAAGCACTCTTTTTAATAACAACTTTGTAAGAACCCGGCGCCGCTTTAATGTCTTCGTGCTTTGCTTTACCAAATGAAGTATCAGCAATATCATTTATATTTTTTGCAGAAGAAAATTTTGCATCTTTAAATCCCTGTAAAAAAACACAGGCAAAGATGGCGAGAGAAGATAAAAGGATTCGGATAAAGCCCATAATGATTTGTAATTAGCGTTATAAAAAACGAGTAGAGATTTTAAATATTTTCCCTTACTACTTTCTTTGACTTTTGTTAGCAGTTAAAATTAAAATACCAGCGTGTTAAATATTCTCTATTTAACGCAATATTTTCACGTTGATATTCAACAGTATTTAACTGATGAACTGTTGTTATAACCCTGCTTTTAATTCGAGTAGAAATCCTTTCAATTTTTGGAGACGTTGTATAAGTTCAAAATTTTGTTGTGCCCTGTACTTATTCTTTTTTAAATAATCCTTTGCACCTTCAATGGTATATTTTCTTTGCCGTAATAAATGATGTATGAGATATAAATTCTTTATGTCTTCGGGCCTGAAGTGACGATCACCCTTCCTGTTTTTCCGAGGTTTCAAAATATCGAATTCAGTTTCCCAATACCTGAGCAACGAAGTATTGAGCTGAAACATCGCGGAAACTTCGCCTATACTGTAGTACTGTTTTTTAAACAACACTTCATCTTCGGGGATACTGATGAAATCAGATTCTTCCTCCATTTCTTTAAGTGATTTTCTGCCACGCTTTCCTTTAACCGGTTTTAAAGCAACTTTCGTTTTCTTTTTTTCTATTAATATATTATCAGCAGCAGGTGTCGCTTCAACTAAAAAAACATCCGTTTCTTCTTCGGTCGCTATATTGTTTTCGCCCTGCCTGTTAATTGATCTTTCAAAAAAAATTTCTTCAGCTTCTGTAATAACTATATCATCCTGCCCGGCAGTTGTTTCTTCTTCCTGTAGGGAAACAGGTATGACTTCACCTTTATTTTCATCCTTTGGATGCTCATCAGGAATACCCGCAAATAGATCTAACTGCTTAAACATTCCACTAAATTAACGGTATGCAGAAAAAATAATGCCGCGAATTATTAACATTTAGTCAAAACTTTGATTGCCTGCCGCAGCCATTTTAAGTATGCGGTCAAACTGCTCAGGCGTAAGATCATTATAGAAGAAATAAATAGGATCAATATGCTGCCCGTTTTTGTGCACTTCATAATGCACATGCGGGCCTGTAGATTTACCCGTGCTTCCCACCCAGCCAATCAACTCACCTCTCTTAACCCTTTGCCCGGGCTTTGCTTTTATTTTATACTGGTGCCCATACAGGGTTTCGTAACCATAGCCGTGGTTAATGATAACATAATTACCATAACCATTGCCGGTATTGCCGGCAAGCTTTACCACACCATCGGCAGTGGCATAAATCGGTGTGCCCTGTGGCGCTGCAAAGTCAAGCCCGGCATGCATTTTAACGGTCTTATATACAGGGTCAATGCGATACCCAAAGCCAGATGCCATGCGGCTCAGGTCTTTATTACTTATAGGTTGAATGGCAGGTGTGGCGGCCAACAGCTTTTCTTTATCTTTTATCATACCCTCAATGTCGGTGTAAGATTTTTTCTGAAAATTCATACGATTCATCAGGTTATCAACCGTTGCTGCAATAGAATATGCAAGCTCATTGTCCTCCATAGATTCTGTAAGCCTGATCTCCTTTTGTTTTTCCAGGGTTTTAGCCCTGGCGCTGTCAGGTATAGGATTTGCTTCAAATATTTCGCGGTAAACGTGGTTATCCCTCTTTTCCAGTTCCGTCATTTGCTCCTCCATGGTTCTTATTTTATTGTTCAGAAGCACATAATCTTCTTTGATCCGCTCATTTTCCTGGCGGATCAGCATTTCTTTTGGAGAATCAATTACCTGGAAACCAATAAAAACAATGATGAGTGCAGTTACAAGCGCCGCGGCAAGAAAGCCCAATATGCGCAGCAACTTTACGCGTAGCGGAACTACCAGCTTTTCATACCTGAGCGTATTGGTATTATAATAGTATTTAATTTTTTTCATTACAGGATATCTGAAACCGATTTGCCTTAGGCAAAAATCCATCCATAAATTAATTACCTTCGCACACTTGCTTTGGCAGGAAGGCAAATATAAAATTTAAACATTCAAACGGTATAAAAATTATAAAAGTATAACGATGACGGCATCCCAGATAAGAAAAGCTTTCCTTGATTTTTTTCAGTCAAAAGGACACCAGATCGTTCCATCAGCTCCTATAGTTATCAAGAACGACCCTACACTTTTATTCACAAATGCCGGCATGAACCAGTTTAAAGATTACTTCCTGGGCAATAAAAAATCGCCGTTTCCGCGTGTGGCTGATACACAAAAGTGTTTGCGCGTAAGCGGCAAGCATAACGACCTGGAAGAAGTAGGTGTAGACACTTATCACCACACCATGTTTGAAATGCTGGGCAACTGGAGCTTTGGCGATTATTTTAAGGCTGAAGCCATTGCATGGAGCTGGGAATTACTTACAGCAGTATATAAGCTTGATAAAGATCGTTTATACGTTACCGTTTTTGAGGGTGATGAAAAAGAAGGTATTCCTAAAGACCAGGAAGCCTATGACGAATGGAAAAAACATATTGCAGAAGACAGGATATTGCTGGGCAATAAAAAAGATAACTTCTGGGAGATGGGCGATACCGGACCCTGTGGACCCTGTACAGAAATTCATGTGGACTGCAGGACTGATGAAGAACGTAAAACAGCGGATGGCAAAATGCTGGTGAACAATGATCATCCGCAGGTGATAGAAATATGGAATAATGTATTCATCCAGTTTAACCGCTCAAAAAACGGCAGCCTTGAACCATTGCCCGCAAAGCATGTAGATACCGGGATGGGATTTGAGCGGCTGGTAAGAGTGCTTCAGCAAAAAACATCCAATTACGATACGGATGTATTTACAGGGACAATTGCCGCTACAGAAAATATCACGCAAAAAAAATACGATTACAGCGATAGCAAAGAAGCTGTTGCCTTCAGGGTAATAGCTGATCATTTAAGAGCTATCAGTTTTACCATTGCTGATGGGCAATTGCCTTCCAATACGGGAGCAGGGTATGTGATAAGAAGAATATTGAGAAGAGCCGTTAGATATTATTATTCTTACCTGCATTATAAGCAACCCTTATTGTTTCAACTTGTGCCATTGCTGGCAAAGCAATTTGAAGATGTTTTTCCTGAACTGGAAAAACAGGTGGATTTTGTAAGCAAGGTTGTGAAAGAGGAAGAAGAAGGATTTTTGAGAACATTAGAGAAAGGCTTGAAAAGAATAGACGATATTATTAAATCTTCTGCGGTTAATGCACAAACTGTTATTTCCGGTAAAGATGCATTTGAACTGTATGACACTTACGGTTTTCCTATAGATCTTACCAGGTTAATCGCAGTCGAAAATAAACTTACAGTTGATGAACCGGGGTTTGAAATGGAAATGAAAGCACAGAAAGACCGTTCCCGCGCCGCTACCGTTATTGATACCGAAGACTGGGTTGATGTAAACAAGGTTGATAGAACTTCGTTTGTCGGCTATAATGATCTGCTGGTTGAAACGCAGGTGGTAAAATACAGGAAGGCAAAAGCTAAAGGAAAAGAACAATTCCAGGTGGTGCTTGAAACAACACCTTTTTATGCGGAAAGCGGCGGGCAGATTGGCGATACAGGAATTTTGCAATTTGGTGAAGAAAAGATAAATGTGGTTAACACCAAAAAAGAGAACGACCTTATTATACATTTCACAGAAGGTTTACCTGCAGATATAACAGCGCCTGTGACCGCGGCCGTAGATTTTGAGCAGCGGTTAAATACCATGTATAACCATACTGCCACGCATTTATTACATGCGGCATTGCGGCAGGTATTAGGTAAACATGTGGCTCAGAAAGGTTCGCTGGTATCAGCCGGCGAACTGCGTTTCGACTTTTCTCATTTCGCTAAAGTTACCGATGAGGAATTACGAAAAATTGAACTGCTGGTAAATGATAAAATAAGACAGAATATACCTGTTGTAATAAATGAAATGCCAAAGGAAGAAGCGCTGAAGCTCGGCGCTATGGCGTTGTTTGGTGAAAAATATGGCGATACCGTTCGGGTGGTTGTTACTGACCCCGCATATTCTATTGAGCTTTGCGGCGGAACGCATGTTGGGCATACAGGTATGATAGGGCTGTTTACCATTACCGGCGAACAGGCAGTAGCCGCCGGAGTAAGGAGGATTGAAGCGCTAACAGGGCCTGCCGCTATACAATATACTTTTGATAAGATTAACCAGTTTAAAAATATTGGTGAATTGCTTAAAGCAAAAGAGCCGCTGAAAGCCATTGAAAAGCTGATGGAGGAAAAAGCGGTACTGCAAAAAAGAATAGAAAGTCTTGAAGCGCGGCAACTGGTGCAGATAAGAAATGAAATATTGCAGAAAGACGAGATTGTGAACGGCGTTACATTTATTGGAGATATTATTGAAGTAAGCAGTGCCGACGCGCTGAAAAAACTTTGCTTTGATGTAAAGAACCAGCTTCGTGATTATGTAATTGTACTTTGTGCCAATATAGATGGCAAGCCTTATGTGGCTATCGGCATGTCTGACGTGGTAGCGGCAGCAAAACAATTAGATGCAGGCAAAATAATTAAAGAACATGTAGCGCCATTAATAAAGGGCGGCGGTGGCGGTCAAAAAACGCTGGCAACTGCCGGCGGGCAGGATGTTTCTAAGCTGAGGGATGTGATTGCTGCGGTGAAGGGGTTGCTTTAAATATTGGCAACCTTGGGCGGGGTAATAAAATTCACTCCTTTTTTGTTTTCTGTTCTATGGTTTTCAAACTTTCCAGGTAGTTTTTTTCCACTTCGCTTAATGTTTTTGCCTGGTATTTTTTGTATTCCGTGGAGGCTTTTTCAACAGCCTGTTCGTGACTAACAGCGCCAGCTCCCTGCAATAGTTTTTCTCCGCTCATTGTGAGTATGCGGTCTAAATGTGCAGCCCAATCTTTCATTGTCATTGCCTGTTCCCGTTCGGCTTGTCTTTCGGCAAAGTCTAAATATCCCGAAACAATTTGTCCTAATGCCCGCAACTCTTTTTCATTTAAATAATTTTTTGCCACCACCACATCTTTCAGGTGGGGCCGGTTGCCTGCAAAGGTCATCAATCCCATAAATCCTTTTTCGGCGTCTGCCCGTTAAAAATCACTTCGGCTGCCGTTTGCCCGTGTACCGCATAATGAATTTTGTTTTGCACTTTCTTAAAAAACGCAATGGAAACATCGGCGTGGGGGTTGTAGTCTATACTGGTAGCGTAAATATCTAACACCTGGCGGTAAAACACTTTCTCCGAAGCACGAATATCCCGTATACGTTGCAAAAGTTCTTTCCAATAACCGCCACCGCCAAGGTTTTTCAGGCGTTCATCATCCATTGTAAAGCCTTTGCGTATATATTCGTTCAGGCGTTTGGTTGCCCACTGGCGGAATTGTGTTCCCCGCAACGATTTTACACGGTAGCCAACCGAGATAATAACATCAAGATTGTATAATTTTATACTGCTTTGTTGGGTCTTCCCTTCAACAGCACCGTGCCGGGTGGTAATTCGGAAATTCCGAACAACCACTTCCTCTTCCAATTCACCTTTTTCAAAAATATGTTTAATGTGTTCGCTTATGGTTGATTTAGCTTTATCAAACAGCAAACTCATTTGGTCTTGTGTAAGCCAAACGGTTTCATCTTCAAAACGCACATCAACCGAAATTTTTTCGTCTTCGGTTTTAAAAATGATGAATTCCGAATTATTATTTTCGTCTTTTTTACGCATTGTTCATAAATTCTTTCAGGTACTTCGTGTGTAAATGTCTACTTTTTTACTGATGTATACTGCGCCATTATTGTACAGTTTTCATTTTTAAATATTTGAAGCAACAAAAAAGCTGATGATTTCTCATCAGCTTTTTTCCGGGATTGTGGAAATACTATTCCTGCCACCACAGTTTAATACCTTTATTATCTCCACCCATTGCTGTTTTTGCCTGGGTATAATTTTCTGCGTTGTTCGACATTTCTGCCAGAGGATACGTTATTCTGTATGGCACAAAAGTTACTGTGTTATCAAGTATGGTATTTGGCGCTCTGAAAAAAGTATCGCCGTTGGGTTTTGTAAAATTAAGGCGCGTTCTTTCAAACCATCCCTGTAATCCCTGGTTGTATAGAGCCACCCATTTCTGAGTACCAATTATATTTTTCCAGTTTGCCTGATCATAAGGGTTGGCAGTAATAAATGCAGCTATATCGGCATTATTGGTAACGCCCCAAAAACTCATGCTTGCCCTTATGCCATTTTCATAAAAATCAGCAGCATCGCCACCTACATTAAAACCACGGGCTGCAGCTTCTGCTAATGCAAATTGTACTTCTGCATAGCTTAAAATGTATCCGGGAAAAGTAGTGCTGTAAACTTTAGCGCTCCCTCTTGAGTACTCATTAATGTTAGTGAAGCTGCCAAGCCCATACGGTTTTCCCACAATGGTTCCGCTGGCGGGAGCCACTCTTGCATACATAGGCAAACGTGGATCGCCGGTTTCTTCCATAAAATCTACGAGGGTAGATGATACAAAGTATGCATTCGAAATACTGGCGCCGTCCTGGTCGTTATACGGAAACTGATCCGGTGCAAGCGGCAGGTAGGTAAACTTTGCTTCATCTGCAATACCGGTAAAGGTATTAGCGCTCGCTTCTTCTATCACCTGCTTAGCTTTTGCAGCATCTGCATTTACCATTCGTAAACCAATGCGTATTTTTAATGCATTAGCAAGTTTTATCCATTTGTTCACATCGCCATTATAAATCAATTCTCCACTCCTGAAGGAGCTAAGGTTCGGGTCAAGCGCATTGATTTGTTCGTTAAGCAAGGCAATCAATCCATCATAAATGGTTTTTGAGTCATCATATTTTGATGTAAGAATTAATTCATCTCCCCGTAGCGCTTCGCTGAATGGAATATTGCCATAGGTATCTGTAAGTATCTGGTAAATCCATGCGCTTAAAATTTTGGCAATGGCATTCTGGTTGCCGGAAGCAGGCTCGGGCTTCAATTCATTAATTCTTAGCAACTCCTGTATATTGGAGAGGGGCGTGCTGTATGATGTCCATAGCAGGTTATTAGCCGCTTCATCCAACTGATACTGGCTCTGTGTTTCTGTTTGTGTTTGCGAAAAATATTGCGCATATAACATACCTATATTATCATTAACACCACCGCTGTATATAATGTCAGAAGCGGTTCTCTCAATACCGGTGATCAGTTGCACAGGAGTTACTTCGGTAGGTTTTGTAGGATCCTGGTTTATTTCTTCAAAACCTTTTGTACAGGAAAACAGCCCAAAAGCCAGTACTGATATAATGAAATCTCTTTTTAATTTATATAATGTTTTCATATTCTGATTTTTTAAGGGTTAGAAACTGATGTTTAAGTTAATGCCGATAGACCTTACAGATGGTAAGGCGCCCCCTTCTAAGCCGATAATATTAGAATCGGAATTGATAATATTAGAGGGATCAACATTAGGCGCATTAGAGCTGATAAGCCAGAGATTCCTCGCATATAAAGAAAGGCTCGCATTACCTGAGTGAATAAGCTGTGCTACCTTAGCCGGCAACGCATATCCAAGGCGTAATTCTCTCAAATAAATATAGCTCGCGTCATACAAATTTGCTGTACTGATACGTATGCCATAATTATTTTTAAAGTGGAAAGGCGCGTTTACATGCACCGTTGTTTTAGTTCCGTCTGCCAAAACACCTGATACATCAACCCCTGTTTCTCTTACATTATTTTCAACAGTGGTTGCCAGGGTGCCGGAATACAATCCGTACATATTGGTATAAGAAAAGAAGTTCCCTCCTTTCTGAAAATCGACCAAAGCGCTTAACGTAAATCCTTTAAAGCTGAAGCTGTTGGTAACACCTCCTACAAAATCAGGCTGCGTATTGCCAATAACCTGCCCCCCGGGAGAAGCAACATATAAGCCTGCATTTGTAATAACCTTTTCTCCATTCAGGTAAGTATAATCAGTGCCTGTTAATACAAACAATGGCTGACCTACCACTGCCGCGGTTGACACTGTATTCCTTCTTCTTTCGGTACCAATGATATACCTGTCAATAGTAGGATTATTAGGGATGTTCAGCGCCAGCAATTTACTCCTGTTGGCAGCATAGTTTACTATAATATTCCAGGTGAAATTTTCATTTCTTACCGGCGATCCGCTTAGCTGCAGCTCCACACCCCTGTTTCGTGATTTACCAACATTAGCGTAAAAGTTACTATAGCCTGATGTTTGAGATACAGAGAGTGGAACAATAAGATCTTTGGTGATCCTGTTGTAATAAGTAAAATCAATGCCTATCCGATTATTAAAGAATTTAAGCTCTATCCCTGCCTCAAATTCTTTACTGATCTCAGGTCGCAGTGCGCTGTTACCGAGATAAGGATTCCTGAGAATATACGAATTGCCTGTTGATCCAAACAGCACCGGAGCATTATATGAAACATAGGTTCTGTAAGGATCTGTATCGCTGCCAATTTGTGCGATGCTTGCACGCACTTTACCAAAACTAAGCCAGTTTGCCGAAAGCCAGTCGGAAAAGATAACAGATAAAGATGCGGCAGGATAGAAATATGAGTTGTTGCCCCTGGGCAATGTTGATGACCAGTCATTTCTTCCTGAGATATCAAGAAACACTGTATTATCATATCCAAGCGTTACGTTCCCGAAAAGAGAATTGATCCTCTTTTGAAATACATTTTCTGTATAGGTAACCCTGCCGATATTATTGGTGAGCGTATATAATCCCGGCACTATTAGCCCGGCAAAGCTACCGCCGTTGATGCCATCCCTTAACTGCATTATATTACCGCCCACTGATACATCAAGATTTAGCTTGCTGCTGATATCCTTATCGGCAGAAGCAATCAACTGGTAATTCATTTCCCTGTGATCAATAGTGGTTCTTGCATATGAACCTGTTGTATAATCTCTCGCTACCCTTTCCTGCTGTAATGTTGTGTACTGATCAAGAAAAGCCTTGGCAGATATATTGATCCAGTCAACCGGCTTAAAATCAAAACCAGCCAGTCCATATAAGCGCTTACGGCTATCTGTTGTATAATTTTTATATTGATGCCAATAAGGAGTAGTTGCAAATAATGGTGTTGGATTTGTTGGAGATGTACGGTTCCAGCTAACCTGGGATCCGTCAGGAAACTGGTAGTAAGCAAGCTTATCCATTTCCAGCTGCCGTTGGCCATACATGGTAAACAACTGCGTTGGGTTATATCCCGAAAACCCTGTTCCGGGTCTTGCTCTTGCAAAGTTTTCAGAATAGTTTACGCTTGCAACCACATTTAATTTGTTCCCGATACGATGATTTCCATTGAAACCAATATTATTTCTTTTTAATAATGAATTAGGTAAGATAAAATTTTGGTTCAGGTTACTATATGCCAATCTGAAAGATCCTTTGTCATTACTGCCGCCAACGCTTATACTATTAGTAAGTGTAGTACCGGTTTCATAAAAATCTTTAATATTATTGGGCTGAGGCGACCATGGTGTAGTTACGCCAAAATACGGATTGCCTTTATTAGCATCAAAAGAATAATATGGCCTGATCAGTAGCCCGGTAAGCTCCGGTCCCCATGATTCATCAACGCCGTATTGCGGAAGTAAATCATATCCGCCTTTTACAGGATCATTATAAGCAGGCGCATTTTTAAACAAAGCCGGATTGGTGCTTTGCCACAATGTATCAAACCCGCTTGCAACAAAATTTACATCACTTGTGTTAGCGCCGCCGCCGCCATAGCGATTTTGGTATTCAGGTAAATAATACACCTCATCCATTTGAACATTGAGGCTATACGTAATACCTAAACCTTTTTTACCGCTGCCTTTTTTGGTTGTTATCAGCACAACGCCATTGGAGCCCCTGCTGCCATACAATGCTGTGGCTGCTGCACCTTTAAGTACGCTGATCTGTTCAATATCATCCGGGTTAATATCCTGTATTGGGCTTCCGTAATCATACCCGCCGCCGCCGATCTGCTGGTTATAGGTTGGATTGGTGGTATTGCCCATAAAAATTCCGTCTACAACAAACAGCGCATTATTATTTCCTGTTATGGATTTATTTCCACGGATGGTAACTTTTGTTGAGCCACCCATTGAGCCGGTATTGGTATTTATCTGAACGCCTGCTAATTTCCCCTGCAACGCATTTACAAAATTTGGCTCTTTCGCGGTTTGTACTGCATCGCCTCTTACTTCCTGTATTGAATAACCAACAGCTTTTGTTTTTTTGGAAATACCTAATGCGGTAACCGTTACTTCGCTCAATTGTTCTTTGCTCACATCTTTTATTAAAATGATTGTATAAAAAACGGAGGCATCCTTAATAGTGATAGTAGTATCCCGGTAACCTACACTTGTTATTACCAGTTTCACCGGCAGAACAAAAGGAATAGAGAATTCTCCTTTATCATTCGTAACATAAGCTCTCCCGGTTTCCGGTAAAATGCTCGCATTAGCTAACGGAACATTTCCCGAACCCATAACAACACCCTTCACAACGGCAGTATCATATACTGAATTAAGTGGAGGTATTAAAGGCTTTTTGGGTTCCCGGGCTAAAGCACTGATTACAATTAAAATAAATGCCACATTGGGCAAGAGCAGCTGAAACAATCGATTTGACTTCATATAGGTGTAGAATTGGTGTTAAATATATTCGGGGCAATATTGCGGTTCAGAAAGCTTACACAGTAAAAAGATTTACACTTTTTAATGTTTGCTCAATGGAGTGGGGTTGTATTTTTAAATATATATAAAATCTTTTTTTTAACAATCCTGTATACTACAGGATGGTAATAAAGAATGTTTTTCGTATTGCTGCAAATTAAACTTCCGCCAAAATATTTCTCTTGTACATTTAAGTTTTATGCAGACTATATAACCCAAATAAGCAGTTATTGCGCCGGTAAAATCAGGGAAGCAGGGTAGTTATAATATTTAATCATATTATTTTGTAGAATCCCGCACTACCAGCTTCGTGCGGAGTGTAATCGTCTGTTCTGAGCTTTCCGGTTTTAAGATAGCATCTATCAAAATGCCGATAGCAAGCTTTCCTACTTCATAACTGGGTTGCATAACCGTTGTAAGGGAGGGTTGTACCACGGCACTTACCGGATCGTCGTTAAATCCTGCTACTTTAATCTCTCCCGGTATATCAATCCTTTTTTTTTGCATGTACTTGATCGCTGAAATGGCTGAAAGATCATTGATAAAAAAAATACCGTCTGGCATAGGCCGGGTATTCAGGATCTTTTTGATTGCCTGGAGCGCATCTTCTTCAAATGCATTGCACCGGGATATCAGTTTGTCGTTTGCCGGCAGTCCATACTGTTTCAATGCATCAAGGTAACCTTTCATCCGGTTTGCCGACACAGAGGCGTTTACAGGACCCGCAAGGTGGGCGATCCTTTTACAGCCTTTTTTAATAAGGTGTTCCACTGCTTTAAAAGCACCCTCATATTCATCCACAATTACTTTACTGCAATCAAATTCCGGAATGATCCTGTCGAACATGACAATAGGAACGCCGAGCTGTTTTACTTTTTCGAATTCCGTTGTACTTTTCGTGTCTTTAGAAACAGATATCAGGAGTCCGTCTACATGGCAGGCCAGTAATTTTTTGATGCTGCGTGTTTCCTGTACAGCATCTTCATTGCTCTGGCAAAACATCAGGTGATAATCATGTGCATTGGCTACTTCCGTCATACCACTCAACGCGTCTGAAAAATAATTGGAATGAATGGCGGGCACTACTACACCAATGATCTTGGTTTTTTTCTTTACCAGTCCCTGTGCCATTACATTAGGTTCGTAACTAAGTTCAGCAGCCAGTTGAAGCACTGATCTTTTAGTTTGGGGATTGATATCTGTTGCGTTGCGTAATGCCCGCGACACAGTTGATACGGATACATTCAGCCGGCGGGCAAGGTCTTTAATCGTTACTTGTGCACTGCTCATTTCTGCAATTTATCAAACATTGAACAATATAAGCGTTGCTGTTATTTAACCGGTAAACTGTCGTATTGAAATTGAAGGAATTTCCGGAAACGTTGCCGGTAACGTTGCATGAGAAAATGACGTTGTTATATGAGTGGCTTACGAGGTTTACTCTAATTTAGAAACATGAAGAAACTGATTTACTTACTGCTGATGAAATGTTTGACTATGAATATAACTGCAGCTCCGTTACCGGATACCGCCAGGCAATTTTACCTGCAAAATCGTTATCCCCTTCAAAGTAAACCTTACGTTGCATTACCATTAGGGGCGATAAAGCCTCAAGGCTGGTTACATCACCAGCTTGAGGATATGAAAACCGGGATGTGTGGAAACCTGGATGAGTTATATCCGCAGGTATTGGGCAAAAGGAATGGATGGCTCGGTGGTGACGGCGACGTGTGGGAAAGAGGACCGTATTGGCTGGACGGGTTGGTGCCGCTTGCTTACATAACGGGTGATGAAGTATTAAAAGCCAAGGCGCAAAAGTGGATCGAATGGGCACTTGCCAACCAAATGAATGATGGTTATTTTGGACCTGTGCCTCCTGAAAAAGAACCCGAACCAGAACCCGGTCTGCAACGCGACAGGGCCCGCGACTGGTGGCCAAAAATGGTAATGCTAAAAGTATTGCAACAATATTACGATGCCACAGGCGACAAACGCGTAATAGCACTGATGCTGAAATATGCACGCTATCAGCTTAAAACATTGCCCGCAACACCATTAGGACATTACTCGTGGTGGGGATCGCAACGCGCAGGCGACAACCTGCTTATTGTATACTGGTTGTATAATATTACCGGTGAAAAATTTTTGCTGGAGTTAGCAGAGATCGTACACAAACAATCATTTGACTGGTATGGCACTTTCTTGCATACAGATGATGTAGCTACTCCGTATAAATTTCACACGGTAAACCTCGCCCAGGGGATCAAGGAACCGCTGATCTATTACCAGCAACATCCTGAAAAGAAATATAAAGACGCTGTTGACAAAGCATTCAGGGATATAGAGCATTACCTGGGCCAGGCACAAGGTATGTATGGCGCAGATGAGCTCACCCGGGGAAATGACCCGGTACATGGTTCAGAGTTATGTTCGTCGGTAGAGATGATGTACTCACTGGAGCATATGATCTCCATTACGGGCGATGTAAAAATGATGGACCATCTTGAAAAGATAGCTTATAATGCTTTGCCGGCACAGGTAGAAGACAATTACACAGGCAGGCAGTATTACCAGCAGGCAAACCAGGTGATGGTAACCAGGCATAACAGGAACTTTGTTACAGCTTACGACGGTACTGATCAGTGTTTCGGAGTACTCACTGGTTTTCCATGCTGTACTACCAATATGCACCAGGGATGGCCGAAGTTTATACAAAGCTTGTGGTTTGCCACTGAAGATCTTGGTTTGGCAGCGCTTGTATATGGCGCATCGGAAGTTACCGGTAAAGTAGCAGACGGGTCGGAAGTAAAATTTACAGAAGAAACCAATTACCCGTTCTCAGACAAAATAAAATTCAGGTATCATTCAAAAAAACAGCTTTTATTTCCATTGCACCTGCGCATACCCGGCTGGTGTAAACAGGCATCTGTTACGATCAATGGTGAGGTTTGGATGACCCCGGAAGGTGGACAGATCATAAAAGTGAACCGCAAATGGAAAGATGGCGATGAATTGGAATTGCTATTGCCTATGGAAGTAAAGACCAGCAGGTGGTTCAATAATTCAGTGGCGGTGGAGAGAGGCCCCCTTGTATATGCCTTACGTGTAGAAGAAAGCTGGAAGAATGTAAAGGGAACAGATAAGTATGGCGATTACCGTGAGGTACGTCCGACGTCGGCATGGAATTATGGTTTGTGGGATGAAGCACTGAAAGATCCAGGTACTGCATTTAATGTTGCGCAAAAGCAAAAAATAACTGACCGCCCCTGGAACAGTAAAGATGCTCCCGTTGAAATAACGTTGAAGGCTAAGCGCATACCTGAGTGGCAATTGTATAATGAGACCTCCGGTCCTTTGCCATATAGCCCCATCCGGTATCTTAAAGATCAGCCATCCGAAAATATTACGCTGATCCCATATGGTTGTACGGTGTTACGCATCAGCCAGTTCCCGGTTGTGTTGTAGTTCCATGCCATTTCCATAAAGGTGTCACGCATACAAGATCTGTTGCTGAGATTTTTTAGGGCAGCAAACCCTGCAGGTTTATAGCGCGTGATATGGCAACGTTTCCGGCAACGTTACCGGTTGATTTTGTTGCATTTAGTTCCATTTACTCAGAGGCTATTCTAATTTTATTCATGAAAACGATTCAATAACTGTTCACTAAAACACGCTGATATGAGGAAAAAAACGCATTCACAGATGTTGTCCTTGCTGCTGTTGATGCTGCTTGCTGCAGGCAATGTGTTTGCCCAGCAAAAAACAATAAAAGGAAAAGTTGTTAACCAGGCAGATGCCACACCTGTTCAGGGAGCTACCATCCGGTTATCCGGTGCCAATGCTACCACCACCTCTGATGCCGACGGGCTCTTTACTTTAAATTACAGTTCGGCCGGTGCCAATGAATCCATTGTAGTTTCATCTGTAGGTTTTAAAACCGTAACCATTCGTGCAGTGGCGGGCGCTTTTGTAAACATTGAAATGGAAACAGAAGCAGAGACGCTGGCTGATGTGGTTGTAACCGGGGTTGGAGGCGCTACCTCTCAAAAAAAAGTTCCTTTCTCCGTCGAGAAGATCGACAACAAAGCATTTAAAAATGTACCGGCTTCCGATGCTGCCGGTGTGCTGCAGGGCAAGGTAGCAGGTATTAAGCTGAACAAGACCGGTGATCCGGGTAGCGGCACCAATATACAATTGAGGGCCGTAAAGCAGATCTATGGTTCGAACAATCCACTGATCATTATCGATGGTGTGCTTACCGAGGGCAACCTGCAGGACTTAAATGCGGAAGATATTGCTTCTATTGAGGTAGTAAAGGGAGCAGCAGGTTCGTCGCTTTATGGCTCGCGTGCTGCCAATGGTGTGATCAACATTATCACCAAGCGCGGGCAACAACTGGATGCCGGCAAAACGGTGGTGAACTTCCGTACGGAATATGGAAGGAGCACTATCGGGTTCATTCCTAAACGCTCTACCGCTACCAATTTTGAGATAGCAAATGGACAGGTAGATTACACCAAACCTTCGCCTGACGGATTGATGGACAATCCGTATCCTAAGTTGATCAACCAGGGAAAAGAGTTTTTTAATCCCGGCGAATATTTCACCAACTACCTTTCCTTCGCCGGTAAAAGTGCAGACGGGAAGGCTTCGATATACACTTCCGTACAAAATACCCGCGAAGCAGGCGTGGTGCGGCTGACTGATGGACAGAACCGTACTAATATCAAAGTAAATATTGACTACAAGCTCTCTGACAAACTGAAATTTTCCACTTCCAACTTATATGCCACTTCTGATATTGACGGAAGGGGCGCAGGCGTGTGGAGCAATTTTATGCAAAGCGATCCTGATGCTGACCTGTTGCAACCTAACCTGAACGGTACTCCTTATCTTGTAAATCCAAACAAGATCAATGCGCTGATCGGAAATCCATTATACGACATCAATAATTCAAGGAATGAAACTGACCGGCAGCGTTTTCTCGGCAACTATGCGCTGAAGTATCAACCTTTCACACACACTTCTGTCGATTTTTCCTACGGGTTAGATAACGGCAACACGCAATCGTTATTTATATCTCCCAAAGGAAAACTGAGAGTAAGCGATCCTACGCTTACAGACAATGGATCTATCAATAAAACATCCAGTAATGATATCGCTCAAACAGTGCAGGTAGATGTGGCCCATACCCGCAAGTTCGGAGACCTGAATATGCGTTTTAAAGTACAGTACCTGTATGAGAATGCGAAATACGAATATGTGAGCGCCAGTGGTATTAATCTCGCAGTATTAGGAATGGATATTACTAATGTGAGCCAGGCCGCTACGCAGAACGGAAGCTCTTATAAAACACAGACCATTGCCAATAACTACTCTGCAGTATTAAGCACGGATTATAAAGGGAAATACATCCTGGACGGTCTTGTGCGCAGGGACGGCGTATCGTTATTTGGTGCCGACGTTCGCTGGAAAACATTTTATCGAGTAGCGGGCGCATGGCGTATTTCTGAAGACATTAAAATTCCGGGTATAGACGAATTAAAGCTGCGTGCTGCATATGGAACTGCCGGGTTGCGTCCTCCGTTTGAAGCACAGTATGAAACGTTTGCATTTGTGAATGGTGCGATCGGTGCACAATCAACTTTGGGCAACAGGAACCTGAAACCATCTGTTAACCAGGAGGCTGAACTCGGGTTGGATGTGAACTTCCTGAAACGCTTCAGCTTTACATTCAATTATGCGCAGGGCTTAAGCAAAGACCTGATCTTACCGGTACCTGTTTCTGCTATTACAGGCGCATCATTACAGTACCAGAACGCAGCAGAGATCAAAACTTCTTCTTTTGAATGGATATTAAGAGGAACGCTGGTTGAAAGCAAAAACGTTACCTGGGACATGAGCCTGATTTTCGATCGCAACCGCCAGAAAGTAACGAAACTGAATCGTTCAGGCTATGCGATTGTATCCGCCGGCATTTTCAGGATAGAAGAGGGGCTGACATTCGGCACACTGTATGGTCGCAAATGGGCACATTCCCTTGAAGATGTAATGAACCAGGTTCCGGAGGGCAGGAATGTGGAGGAAGTATTTACCATCAACAACGAGGGGTATGTAGTTCGCACAGCGCAGATAGGAACACCGGAGGAAGAACCTGTGTACATTACCAATAATAAGGGAGCGCCGGTTAATGCTTACATAGGCAACGTGAACCCCAATTTCAACATGAATATGTCGAACAATGTTACCGTGTATGGATTCAACATTTTTACATTATTCTCCTGGCAGAATGGCGGACAAACTTACAATCATACCCGCCGTTATACGGTGGCAAGCGCCGAGCTCGATCAGTCCGGGAAACCCTATAGTGCACGTAAGCCTGAACGCTACTACACCAAGCTTAAAGAATGGAATAACGAATACTTTGTTGAGGATGCAGACTTTTTTGCCTTACGCGAGCTGGGTGTGAATTACGACTTCAGGAATATTCGCATCGGTAAACTAACACTTTCGAATATACGCGTAGGTGTGGTGGCAAGAAACGTTTTCATGGTTACGAAATACACCGGGTATAGTCCGGAAACAGGAAGCAGCCAGGAAGGTCTGGATGGCAATATCCTGAAGTTCGATGTGCACAGTTATCCTGTTTATCGTACCTATAGCGGTAACGTGGCTATTACATTCTAAAATGAAAAAATTAAAACATGAAAAAGTGCTTTTATATACTGTTCGCACTGATGCTGCTGGTTACAACAGCATGCAAGAAGTCGCTGGATGTTAAAAATGAAAATGCGCCGGGTAGTGATATTGTGCTGTCAGCAACTGAAACCTATCCATCTATTTTGAGTGGAGCATATAATAGTTACTGGAATGCTGCTGTGGCGGCCAGTCCAACCTTTTCACTCACGAATGCCGAGGTAATAACATCAGGCTATGGAAGCTGGAGCTCATTTGACTATTACAAGGTTCCCCGTGCGATAGTGCCTAATGAACTGATGGATGATGTAGTACTTTCTCCTCCTGCAGCGGCCTGGTATGGGTTCTTTAGCGGGATACCCATGGTAAACCGCATCATCAAAGCGCTTACTACCGAAGGAAAAAAAGTTATGGTCGGTAATACGGATCATACGCAGAACATGCTGGCCCATGCTTATTTGTTGCAGGGTGTTTTATATGGGCATCTCGGTTTATTATACGACAAATCATTTATTGTTGACGAAAACACCGACTTCGACACATTCGATTACCAGTTAAAACCCTATCCGGAAGTAATAAATTTTGCGATCGCTTCCCTTGATAAAAGCATTGCTATCTGCAACAGCAATACTTTTACCGACCCGATCGAAATGCTGCCCAACAAAAGTTTCGACAATGCTTCTCTGAAAGCCCTGGCGAGTTCTATGGCTGCAAGAATACTGGCATGCAGCCCGCGCACTCCCGCACTCATTGCACAGGTAGACTGGAGCAAGGTATACACTTATGCTTCAGATGGTGTGATTGAAGATTGGGGCATCCAATGGAAAGACGGCTGGAATGGGAAAGTGATCTCCCGCGATCTGATGAGTCATTTCGACCTGATGACATGGGACTGGATACGTGTACATCAACGTGTTCTTAATATGATGGCGCCATCAGACCCTCACGCAGTATATCCCCGTCCGGATGGTGTTACCGAATTAGGCCAAATTACTTCACCTGATAAAAGACTTACCACGTATTTTAACTACATGGGTCGTCATACGGGATGGAATCCCTCAACAAGAGGATACAACATGCTGAGCGAGTATAAGTATGTACGTTATGAGGAAATGTCTAATACTTCGTCAGGCTTTTTCCCCCATTTTTTAAAGGCGGAAAATGATTTGCTGAAAGCCGAAGCTGCTATACGTTCGGGTAAACCGGCTACTGAAGCTGCTACACTCATCAATAATACACGTGTAACTAAAGGTAACCTGCCTGCATTAACCGGAACGGAATCAGAAACTGACCTGCTTGATGCTGTGTTTTATGAACGTTATGTAGAATCTGATTTTGTATACCCGCACCTGGGTTTTTTCGACAGAAGGAGAAGGGGTGAGTTAAGGCCCGGTACATTGTTTCATTTTCCCGTACCTGCCAATGAACTGATCCTTCACCAGATCCCTTTTTATACGTTTGGTGGAGAAGGCAATGAAATGTAATTCATAACGAACAAATACAATGAAATGAAAAGAATATTAAAATATAAGCTATCTCTTTTTTTGCTGATCAGCATATCAAGTACGTCATGCGAAAGAGAGCTTGTTGCAGATATCGTTAGCACTACCTCTCCCTCCTTACAGGTAACAGTAAAAAATACCACGGCTCAACCGGTTGGTAATGCTTCTGTTCAACTGTATAATGACGAAGCAGACTGGAATGCCGAAACAGGTGCTGTTGCTACCAAACAAACCGATGCAACAGGAAAAGTAGTATTTGAAAAAAGCGAGTTGCAGGATCCGGGATTTTTCTACCTGATTGCCACCCAGGGAGCGGGAAAAGTAAAATTGAAAACAAAATACCTCCTGCTTACAGACGGTAAAACTTTTGTAGATATGACGCTTCCCTGACAGGATTTATTAACAGTATAATTTTGATATTGCGGTGGGGCTTGTTTATCCGGGTAGGGGTGGCAAGCCTTACCGGTTTCGTAACTTGTTTGTATTATAAGAAGGAATGATGAAGAAAAGTTTGTTGGTTTTTTTGAGTGTTTCACTGTTTGTAATTGTCTCTGCTCAGCATAGTTTAAGATCATGGGAGCTTGCAACTGATTCGCTTTCGGTTTCAGGGATCTTTGTCAATAATACCAAAATACCGGCGAGGCATCCGTTGGTAAGTTTTGTACTGAACGGCAAATTGTATTCTGCAGAACGTAAAAGTGAATATGCAGACATGCTTGGTATAAAGCTGTACGACATAAAAACAACTGAACGTGGCTTACAGGCCTCTGTAATATTTACAAACACCGGCAATGACACCATTCAATTGGAAAATGTAATTCCGTTCGGGGAGGACAGGTCTAAAGTCTATATAACCGGTTTGGGAGATCACGGTTTATCGCGCACGCATTTGTTTACTCCCGGCAGGCAACCGGTTAATGTAATTGTGCCGGACAATGCCTGGGATCTCGGCTTTTGTGCTGTTCAGCTGGAAGGAAATACCCAGCTCACGGGACTGGTCAGGCGAAATAGGGCCTCTATCCTCAAAGGAACCCGCACCCGGTTTGAAACGAAGTTGTTTCCGGGAGGTAGTGTAGAGTATAAACTATACGCCGAGGCAGTAAGTGGCGACTGGCACGCAGCGTTGCAGCGTATGTTCCAGGAAAGATGGCTGTATGATCTCGAAAAATTTGATGATACATTATATCAACGGAAGGACCTGGAATGGATGCGGCATACCTATGTGAATCATCTCATGATGAACTGGGATAAATTTTACTATGACTATACGGACAAAAAATTTCACTTAAATGAATTTGTTGCGAAAGGAAGAAAATTATATGGAGGAGACGATTTTATCAGTTTATGGCCAACATGGCCTACGCTTGGATTAGACCAGCGCAACCAGTTCGACATGTTCAACGATCTGCCAGGAAGTACTGCTTTTATAAAAAAAATGGCCGGGCAGTTACGGAAAGAGGGTACCCGGCTTTTTATATGTTATAATCCCTGGGATGAAAGCACGCGAAGTGAGAATCACTTTGATGGCATTTCAAAGCTAATAGCAGCTACCTCGGCGGATGGAATGGTGCTGGATACCAAAGGCGAGTCGAGCAAAGAATTACAGGACGCTGCTGACAAGGTAAGACCGGGTGTGGTAATGTATAGTGAAGGGATGGCAGTACCCAAAGATATGCCGGGCATTGTTTCAGGAAGGGTGCATAACGCACTGTATTATGCGCCGATGCTGAATCTGAATAAACTGATAAAACCTGAGTTTACGATTTACAGGGTTACTGAGGTGTATAAAGAAAGGATACAGCGTGAGTTTGCTACTTCTTTTTTCAATGGCTATGGAACGGAGATGAACATTATGTCTCCCGGGCAACCTGCCTGGGCCGATGAACAATATAAATACCTGGGAAGAACCACCAGGATTTTACGGGAGAATACACACAACTTTGTTGCCCGTGGATATAAACCCCTGGTTGTGACCACCGCAGATAGTATCTGGGTGAATGAATGGAGTTTACCTGCTAAAACGATTTATACCATCTATTCTGTTAAGCCGGAAGGGTACAAAGATTACCTGTTTGAAGTGTTTCCTGAAAACGGGTATCATTTTGTTGATCTTTGGCACCATCGCCTGCTCGCGCCCAAACAAAACGGAAATAAATGGTGGATACAGGCAGAGACCAATGCCTTTCACAGGAAATATCTTGGCACCAATAATGAAGGTGAGGTGGATTGCATTGCAAAATTGCCGGTATTGATAAATGCTGTTCGCAACGGCGACAAACTTAATCTAACTACCGAACCAAAAGGAGAGGAGATCAGGATATGGGCTGGACATCCTGCATATGATAAAGAACCCTTGCTATTGAAACCAGGTAAACATCAGCTATCACTCTTTCAACAATTTGGGAGGTATGAGGGTGACATAGTTATTCAATTAATGGACAAAGGAATATTGCTAGATGAGCAGGTTGTTTCGGTTCCTGCCGGAGAAGCAAGACGAATATCGGCTGTTACTGCAACAAAAAAAGTACAAACAGCTCCCGCTGAAATGCTGTTCATTCCTTCCGGAAAATTTGTATTTAAACCCACGCATGGCGACGAGTTTATTTCCTACCCTGTACAGGACAAGGATAGTGTATTTCATATGCCTTCGTTCTACATGGATCAGTTCCCGGTTACCAATAGTCAGTACCAGGCATTCATCAGGGAATCGGGATATAAACCCACGGATACTGCTAATTACCTGAAGCATTGGGTGAAGGGGCGAATTCCTTCCGGCATGGAAAAGTACCCGGTGGTATATATCAGTTATGAAGATGCACAGGCCTATTCGAAATGGGCAGGAAAAAGATTGCCTACAGAAATAGAATGGCAGTATGCAGCACAAACAGAAGCGCTCAATGAATGGCCATGGAAACAAACAAGCCCGGTTACACGCAGGCAACATGTGGTAAATGAAACGTTGACTGTGTCTGCCCTGGAAGGTATTGATTCAACAATGTGTAACATGGGCAATGGAAAATTATATCCTGTAGGTAGTTATCCCAAAGGAGCTAATCCTTTTGGGCTGCAGGATCTGGTGGGTTGTGTATGGCAATTGACCAACGATTTGTATATGAGCGGAAGCTACAGGTATATTATGATGAAAGGAGGCTCTTATTTCAAACCTTCAAGCAGTTGGTGGTATGTGCAGGGGGGACCAAGAGAATTGCATTACCGGCAATTTCTCCTTCGAGTGAGCCAGGGATTTGAGCGAAACGCAACCGTTGGTTTCAGGTGCGTAAAAGACAGGGAATGAATGTGGAAATGTGGAAGTGGGATAGTGAGAATGTAGACTAATTAATAATTTGAGGCGCTGTTAAAAAATCGTATTCCAAAAACCTTATTACCTTAGTAACAGAGAGCCATCTATGCACCTAACCTTATTACCTTATAACCGCTGATCATGAAAATAGAATATTACAATCTTTATACTCAATTTGTACATTTTCTAATATCCCGTTCTCCCCGGATTTCAGAAGAAGCGCTTGCTGCTATTGTAGCCGATAATTCTGCAAAATTTATTCAGGATAATAAATTTTGTATCGGCCCATTTGCATGGCAGCAATCAGCATCTGCCTTTTCTGTTTCAAAAACAGATGTAGATAATGTATGGAAATACATACTTAATCAACCGGTACATCATAAAAAATCGAGTTTTGCTGAAACATATGACAGGTTTTTAAAGCATTATCAGAAAACACTAAAATGGGATGAGATAAGGCAATAAGGTTGGATATATGGTATATGTTTTATTATGGAGGTCATAAGGTTGTCGTTTTCTAAATTGATCCTCTCCGAGGTGCCTGGAAGATATTCGTTTAATCGTGTAATTAATTATAGAAATTATTTAAGTATGATCAGCCATATAGCAACTCAAATTATTAATTAGTATGAATGTGAAGAGACAAATAATTAACGACCATACCATTACTTCAACAATATTCTGTTGTAAATTGACTATTTGTATCAAAAAATGTAAATACAGGAACAATCAATGAAAAGGAAATTATTAATAGCATCCATGTTGTTGAGTGGAGCGATCGCTGTTCAGGCACAAAATTCGTTACAGAAAGTATACCCGGTTAATTTCTCTGAAGTAGTGATTACAGATCCGTTCTGGAAGCCGAAGATGGAAACTGTCGCCACTGCCACCCTCGATGCCTGCGTGAATTATACGCAGGATAAAACAGGCCGTATCCGGAATTTTGAAAAGGCAGCAAAACGCTCGGGGAAACATGAGGGAATCTATTATGATGACTCTGATGTATATAAGGCGATAGAAGCGATAGCATATTCTTTAAAAAACCACCCTGACGCAACCCTGGAGAAAAATACAGATGAATGGATCAATAAAATTGCTGCTGCACAATTACCCGACGGCTATCTGAATACCTATTATGTGCTAACGGATATCAATAAGCGCTGGACAGATATGGAAAAGCATGAAGACTACTGTGCAGGTCATCTTATTGAAGCCGGCATTGCTTACTATAATACAACCGGAAAAGACAAATTGCTGAATACAGCGATCCGTTTTGCAGATCATATTGATTCAGTTTTCCGCAAGCAAAATCGTTCGTGGGTAAGTGGTCACCAGGAAATTGAGCTGGCGCTGATGAAGTTGTATCATCATACACAAAATAAAAAATACCTGGAGTTGTCCGACTGGTTTCTACAACAACGTGGGCATGGCAATGGTAAAGGTGTGATATGGGACCAATGGAAAGATCCTGACTATTGCCAGGATGGCATACCGGTAAAAGATCAACGAAAAATTACCGGGCATGCAGTAAGAGCGATGTACCTGTATACCGGAGCGGCAGATGTAGCAGCCGTTTCCAACGATGCCGGTTATATTACAGCAATGGATTCGATATGGCAGGATGTGGTATTCCGCCATATGTATATAACAGGAGGGATTGGAGCGCAGGGGAAGAATGAAGGGTTTGGACAACCCTACGATTTGCCCAACGAGAGTGCCTACTGTGAAACCTGTGCATCTGTAGGAATGGTATTCTGGAACCAGCGAATGAACATGTTATCGGGCAATGCCAAATATATAGATGTGTTGGAAAGAAGTTTATACAATGGAGCACTCGACGGCTTATCACTTTCAGGGGACCGGTTTTTTTATGGCAACCCTTTGGCTTCGCAGGGTGGCTACAACAGGCGAGAATGGTTTGGAACGGCATGCTGTCCCTCCAACATAGCAAGGCTGGTAAGTTCAGTAGGCAACTATATTTATGGAACTTCTGACAATGCAATTTGGGTTAACTTGTTTGTTGGAAGTAGTACCCAGGTGCTGCAGGGAAAAAATAAAATAGCATTGGCTTTGGAAACAGGTTATCCCTGGAAAGGAAATGTAAAGCTCACTGTTTCGCCTGCTAAAAAACAATTGTTTGAACTGCGGTTACGCATTCCCGGTTGGCTCTCAACACCGGTGCCCGGAGACCTGTACCATTATGCTGAGCAGCAGGATGATCAGCCTGTTATCATGGTGAATGGAGAGAAGCTGGCATATACTACAGAGAACGGATATGCAGTAATAAAGCGCAACTGGAAAAAAGGAGATGTAGTAACAATGGAATTACCAATGAAGGTTCGCAGGATCGTTAGCAATACTCAGGTAAAACAGAATGCCGGCAGGGTGGCCCTTCAATATGGGCCTATGGTATATTGTATTGAAGGAGAAAAAGACGGTTTGAGATCAGGCAATGTGATATTACCTGCCAGTACATCTTTTGAAGCGGCATTTGATCCCTCACTTCTTGGAGGTGTAAATGTGCTGCGATTTGAAGCGCCGGTAGTAACCGTGAATCCCAATGGATTATCCGTTTCAACTTCTGCAAAAAAAGTTACAGCCATACCATATTATACCTGGAATAATCGTGGCGCAAATGATATGCAGGTATGGTTACCTGTTAGTGTTCAGAAAATCAGTATAAATGAATAATATGAATAAAAACATAACGCATCAGCATGGCATCCGGTAAACCATTAGGTTATTTTTCGCTTACCATGATAGTGGTAAGCCTTGTTGTAGGGATGGGCATTTTTGGCACACCGGCCAAAGTAGCAGCAACTTCAGGTTCATCGCTCATATTTTTTTCGGTATGGCTTACCGGCGGGCTTGTTGCATTATGCGGCGCATTAACCTATGCTGAAATAGGCGTACGGCTTCCGGTAATGGGTGGCTATTATAAAATTTTTGCGGAATGCTATCATCCTGCGGTAGGCTTTACGGTAAACGCGTTAATACTAATAAGCAATGCAGCTTCTCTCGGCGTAGTTGCTTTGATTGGCGCAGATTATGTAAGCGATCTTTTATTCGGAAAACCTTCCGGGCAGGGTTTTACAGTAACTGTATCTATAATAGCAGTTTGCCTTTTTTATACTGTTAACTTAATGGGACTGCAAACCAGCAGCCGTATGCAAAATATACTTACTGTAATTAAAACCGCGGTAATGATCCTGCTTATTGCCAGTATATTAAAAGGCGTAATGGTAGAACCACATGGTTACAATGAAAGCAGCAGTGTATATAGAATAGAAGATCACGGCTGGCTAAAACTGTATATGATCAGCCTGGTGCCTGTATTTTTTTCATATGGCGGGTACCAGCAAACCATCAACTTTGGCAGTGAAGTGCAGCAAACCAGCATATTTCCCAGGGCGATCATATCAGGCATATTTATCTCCGTTATTTTATATATGGGCATCAACTTCGCTTATACGCAGGTAATAGGTTATGAGCGCATGAAGAATGTTTCTGCCATTGGCGCGTTACTCTGCGAAGCATGGTTTGGCAAAACCGGCGCTAAAGTATTTGACGGGTTGATGTTTTTATCCGTGCTGGCTTATGTAAATGTAAGCCTTATGAGCAACCCACGGGTAATGTACGCCATGAGCCAGGATAAGGTATTACCTGCATTTTTCTCTAAGCGCAGCAGTAAAACGCTGGCATTAACCGGCGGACTGACCGTATTTTCCATTATTACCATCATCATTACTTTTTTTGGAAAAGAGGTTGATAATATTCTTGGGTTCAGCATTTTTTTAGACAGTATCGGTATGAGCACTTCTGCCGCTACGCTGTTTATACTGCGCAAAAGAAAAAAAAATGAAGAAGCCGTTTCCGGCGCCTGGACAAAATGGACGCCATTGCTTGCAGCAATATTTGTATTGTCGTATGCAGGCGTTGCTGTAGCTGTAATTATTGATAAACCGTTGGCCGCATTAACCGGTGTGATACTTTTGCTGCTGCTAACCGTTGTATATTTTATTTTTTATTACAGGAAGAAAGTATAGCTTATGGATATCTCTTACATCATAAATGAACTTGGAGAAGAACGCGAAAAGTATTTTAATGCGGTAGCGCCGCCCATCATTCAAACCAGCAATTTTGTTTTTAATAAGGTAGATGATATGCGCCGTCTTTTTGAAGACGAATATACAGGCTATATTTATACAAGAGGGCTTAACCCTACCGTTGACATCTTACGAAAGAAATTAGCCGCACTGGATGAAGCGGAAGATTGCCTCGTTTTCAACAGCGGCTCTTCTGCTATATATGCCTCTGTTATGGCTAATGTAAAATCAGGCGATCATATTGTTTCGGTAAACAAACCTTATACCTGGGCGCAAAAATTATTTAATAATATACTGCCCAATTTCGGTGTAACCGCAACCTATGTAAACGGAACGTCTGTTGAAAATTTTGAAAAAGCCATTCAGCCAAACACAACCATCATCTATCTTGAAACACCAAACTCCTGGTATCTTGACCTGCAGGATCTGCGCGCCATTGCAGCAATAGCAAAATCAAGGGGTATACTAACCATTTGCGATAATAGTTATTGCAGCCCGCTATATCAAAAACCAATTGCAATGGGTATAGATATTTCGCTGCAATCTGCCACAAAATATATAGGAGGGCATAGTGATGTTGTTGCAGGCGTATTAACCGGAACAACAGCCATGATGAAAAAAATTTTTGAAACAGAGTTTTGCACTGCCGGCACAGGCATTTCTCCATTTAACGCATGGCTGCTTATACGGGGGCTAAGGACATTACCAGTACGGCTTCAGCAAATAACCGCAAACACCAATAAGGTGCTGGCATTTTTACAGCAACATGAAAAAGTAGAAGATATTATTTTCCCTTTTGATAAGAGTTTTCCCCAGTATGAATTGGCAAAAAAACAAATGGGTGGCGCATGCGGGCTGCTTTCTTTCCACCTGAAAGTAAAAAAAATTGAAGATATCGTGATTTTCTGCGAAAGCCTCAAGCATATACTCATGGCTGTAAGCTGGGGAGGCTATGAATCACTCATCATCCCTGGTTGCGCCTCAGTAAAGGAGAAGGATTATGATATTACGAAAAAGCCTCAACGCATGCTCCGCCTGTATGTTGGACAAGAGGAGCCTGCTTATATTATTAACGATCTGCAACAGGCGTTAAATATTCTATAAGAGGTTTTGTCAAATGTTTTTTTAGTTGAATATTTGTAGGATAATAATATTCATCATGATAAGTTGGTGAATGCTATTGCTATTATAAATTTTGTTCATGAGAAAATTCTTTTTTTGCCTTGCTGCGGTAATAATATTTGCAAACCTATCATTAGCACAGGACAACGGCAAATGGGATTTACGCCGTTGCGTAGAATATGCCATAGCAAATAATGTATCAGTCCGGCAGGCTGATATCCAGGCTAGGGTTTCTGCCATCTTACTTAAAGAAAGTAAGCTTCAGCAAATCCCTTCTTTGAATTTCTCTGCCAATCACGGTTTTCAATTTGGCAGATCGCTTGATTATACTACCAATACTTATAGTGACAATAACGCTATGTATCAGCAGTTCGGGCTGAATACACAGGTAAATTTATTTAACTGGAACAGCCAGAGAAATACTATTAGATCTAACGACTATAATAACCAGGCCGACCAGGCTGCTGTTGATAAAGCAAAGAATGATATTGCGCTGAATGTAGCGCGTCAGTATTTATTGGTGTTGCTTGATCTTGAACAGGCGGGTGTTACAGAAATTCAATTGAAGCAAAGCCAGGCACAAAGAGATAACACACAGAAGCAGGTGGATGCAGGCGCATTGCCGGAGCTGAATAGCCTGGAGTTATCAACCCAGGTAGCGCGTGACAGTGCAAATTTAATTGCCGCCCAAACAACCGCTGAAGTAGATAAGCTCACGCTGAAAGCATTAATAAATCTACCTGCTGATGCACCATTTGACCTGGCTATACCTAACGTGGAAAATATACCTGTTGACAACATCCTGGAGATATCACCTGCCGAAGTATTTGATATGGCAATGAAATCTCAGCCTAATATTAAAGTTAACAACCTTCGGTTGCTCGCTTCTCAAAAAGCTTACCAGGCTGCAAAAGGAAGACAATATCCTACAGTATCTGCATTCGGGCAAATGGGCTCGCGTTTTTTCGCTCCGTTTAAATTAACCAACCAGGTTGCTTTGGGCATACTGCCTAACGAAAACATTTACGTAATGAACGGAACAGAAAAATTGCCGGTATATGCTCCGCAAACCGGCATTGTAACATCAAGGCAAAGCTTCGGACAACTTTGGGGTGACTATGGCGCCCAGGTAAAAAATAATTTTGGTCAGTCGGTTGGTATTGGATTAAATATTCCCATTTTTAATGGCTGGTCTGCAAAAGCAAACATAGAAAGAGCAAAAATGGATATACACAACAGGGAACTGATTATAGAACAGGACACATTGAAACTGAAACAGGATATATATACGGCATACAATCAGGCAAGAGGCTCTTTCCAAACATTTAATGCAAGACAAAAAGAAGTTGCAACTGCTGAACGTTCATTTGAACTTGCATCTAAAAGATATGAGATTGGCGTAATGCAAACTATAGAATGGCTTACAAATCAAACCAATTTATATAATGCCCGCATTAATCTCCTGATCTCCCAGTTTGATTATGTTTTTAAAATGAAAGTACTGGAGTTTTACAAAGGACAGGGAATTAGATTATAATCATCAACTCATAATAAGAATATCTCATGAACAAAAAACTGCTTTGGATTGTAATTATACTGGCTGCTTTAGTGGTATTGCTGATCGCTTTAAAAAAAGCAGGTGTTATAGGAAAGGAAGAAGGCACAAAAGTGTCCACTGAAAAAGTAGTGCGCCGCAATATAACGGAAATAGTAACAGCCAGCGGAAAAGTGTATCCTGAGATAGAAGTAAAAATAAGCCCTGACGTTTCCGGCGAGATAACCGAATTGAGTGTTGAAGAAGGAGACAGCGTGAGAAAAGGCCAGATACTTGCCCGGATATATGCAGATATATATGCTACGCAGCGCGACCAGGCTGCAGCGCAGGTTGCAGGGCAACAATCCCTGGTGGCAAACTCACAGGCGCAGTTAGAAGCATTAAAATCAGCGCTTGATCTTGCGAAAACAACTTACGAACGACAGGAAAAATTATTGAAGGATAAAGTAATTTCAAGATCAGAATTTGAGCAGGCACAAAACAGCCTGAACAGTGCGCAGGCAAATTACAACGCGGCATTACAAAGCATTCGCAGTAACCAGGCACAGGTAAAAAGCGCAGCCGCAAATCTTTCAAAGGCCAACAAAGACCTGAGCAGAACCGCGTTAATATCTCCGATGACAGGCGTCGTATCGCTGCTGAACGTAAAGAAGGGCGAAAGGGTAGTGGGAAACTCCATGATGGCAGGTACGGAAATGATGCGCATAGCTGATATAAGCGTATTTGAAATAAGAGTGGAGGTAGGAGAAAATGATGTACAGAAAATAAATATCGGCGACACTTCTATCATAGAGGTGGATGCTTATAATAACAGGAAATTTAAAGGTATTGTTACACAAATAGCCAGCAGCCAGAAGGGCGCCGCAACGCAAACATCTTCATCGCTTACCAGCAGCACAGATGTAACCAATTATGAAGTACGCATTCGTATTCTGCGCGATTCTTATGCAGACCTGGTTGATCCTTCCAAACCAAAAAAGTTTCCGTTCAGGCCTGGCATGAGCGCCAGTGCAGATATACAAACCAGGACGCATAATAACGTTCTGTCAGTGGCTATAAACGCTGTAACCACACGCGACAAAAATGATACTGCCGCCAACAAAACAAAAACAGTTACGGCAAAAAAAGAAACAACAAATACGGATAATAATAATGCCGCTACATCTGGTTCATCGGGCACAAATGATGACCTGCTTGAAGTGGTATTTGTATTGCAGAAAGACAATACCGTTAAATTAAAACAGGTTAAAACCGGTATACAGGATATCAACAATATTGAAATAACCGAGGGTTTGCAGGAAGGAGATGAGGTGATAACCGGACCATATACTATTGTGAGCAAAACGCTTAAAACCGGAACCAAGGTAAAAGTTGTGCCAAAAGATCAGTTGTTTGAAGTGAAGAATTAAAGACGTTTGTAATTTATGGTTTATGGTTGCTTTCAACTACAAAGGTCCCATTCAAATATCCGCATGTATGGTAATCTTGCGCAGGATGCCTCGTGCCCCGGCATGACAGGCAGGAGAATATATATTGAACAGTAGTACCTATGCTCAACAATATCACTAATGCCGAACACTGCACTGCCGCTTGTCATGCCGGGGCACGAGGCATCTGCCAGAAATGTTCGAAACCTGAATACATTAATGAAGTTAAGCCTGAAAGGCTGGCATTATTATAGAAAAGGCATATCAAATAAGCTAAAATCACGAAGGGCTGACATAGTGCTAATGTCACCTCTTCGAGGTTTGCCTTTAAAAATTCAATGAACTTTTCTATAATAATAACATCCCTTCGGGATTTTTCAAAGGTTTCGAACACTTGTGGGCATCTGCTTTAGCAGTGGTACCTATATGCGAAAGTTAGGGATACGCCTCTTACAAACTATAAACTAAAAATACTTATGCAGTTTGGTATAATAGGTAGTGGTAGCTGGGGTACAGCCCTGGCAAAAATGCTTACCGATAATGGAATGCATATTAACTGGTGTGTAAGGGGAGATGAAATACTTCAGCATATATTAAAGAGACATCACAATCCCAACTACCTTACTTCTGTTTCATTTGATACAAGCCTTTTATCGTTAACAACCGATGCTGCAAATACCATTCAGCAATCTGACCATATAGTAGTAGTAACGCCTTCTGCTTTTGTAGCGAAACAGTTTAATGGAATTAAGGCGGAACATCTCGAAGGGAAAAAAATCATATCCGCTGTTAAAGGCATCCTTCCGCAACATAACCAATTGCTGAATGATTACCTGGAATCAGAATATCATTTCAGTATAAATAATTATTTCACTATTATGGGGCCCTGCCATGCGGAAGAAGTGGCTGCTGAACGGCTCTCGTATCTAACATTTTCAGGCACCAATGTGGAAGCAACAGAAAGAATTGCCAGCTATTTTTCTACAGCATACATAAACACCATTATTAACACAGATATATATGGCGTGCAGTATGCGGCGATACTGAAAAATATATACGCGGTGGCCTCAGGCATTGCGCACGGCAAAGGTTATGGCGACAATTTCTTAAGCGTGCTTATTGCCAACTGCGCAGATGAAATGGCGGAGTTTTTAAAGAAGGCCGGCATACGCAATATTGATGTAGGCGTACACACTATTGATAAAACACACCACAAAAAATCACCTAATTACGCGGCCTCTGTATATCTTGGCGACCTGCTGGTGACCTGCTACTCCCTCTTCAGCCGCAACAGAACCTTTGGCAATATGATAGGCAAGGGGCATTCTGTACTATCTGCCCAGCTTGAAATGAATATGGTGGCGGAAGGATATAATGCCAGCAAAAGCATTTACAATATCAATAAAGAAATACAGGCCGACATGCCTGTTGCCAAAGTAGTATATGAAATACTATGGGAAAAGCTGCCTGTTGCAACAGGCCTGAAAAGAATTGAGGAATGCCTGATTTAGAGAAAGAAAGAAAGGGAAAGGAAGGAGCGCCAGTGGTTTTTGCAGCTTTGATAAAATACAGTGGTATATGCGTTAGTTATAATATCTTTTTAGCCTTTCATTCAAATAAATCATGCATCATAGCGTTAAAATCTCCTGAATTCACCATCTTCAAAATAACGCTATGCATAATTGCATCTCATTTACGCCTACTATTCAGCAAAGCCTCAGCTCAAAAAATAATATTGCCAAATGGAATGAAACATTGGATAGCTACGATAACAAAGACTATCGTAAAGCTATCTATGACCTGTTTGACTATATTGACGAAGACATCCTGAAACATTATGCCAATGCCGATCAAAGCCAGATTATCATACCACAGGGATCGGCGGTTGTGATTATTGATATAGGAGCCGATACTATTTCTATTAAAACGTCATTCGTAAAATTACCGGCAGACAAGCAATTGCCTATCCTGCGCAAGTGTACCGAACTAAACTTCGGCTCAATGTCGCTGCCGCAAATTTTTCTTGATGGCGATATGCTAACGCTGAGCTATTCGATGCCCATTGAATTATGTGAGCCATATAAATTATACGATACCCTTAGGGATATGGCCACCAATGCCGACAAGTATGACGATGAGTTTGTAAGCAAATTTGGCGCTACAAGAATAATGGAACCTCAAATAAAACATTATCCTGATGAGCAATTGCAGGAAATTCATACAAATGTAATTGCCATTGCTGATGAAGCATTGAAGTATGCAGCTTATTATGAGAGCAAAAGAGATTTGCTGACCGCAGGCGATTCACTGTTTATCGGTATTAACCGTATAAAATATTATGCTGATCCTACAGGCGTACTGAACAATAAACTGAATGATGCCATCAGTAGTTTTTATAACAGAAACAATGATATAAATGCAAAAATAAAAATCATGCGTGGAGCACTTGAAGCGGTTAAGAACATCGGCGCTTCAGAAAGCAAAAATGCTTTCTGTATAACATACCAGCTTATTCCGCTTAAAAGCAACGCAAGCCGCGGCTATTTAAAAGACTGGATAGCGAAGCAATATGAAAATGTTGAATCGTTGGTAAATAAAGAAAATTACAGCATAGCAACTATCTACAGTTTGTATACCCTTTATGTTATACTCGCTGATTTTAATATTGATGAAAACAGCAGCAGAGCCATTGAATACAGTCTTAAAAAAGCTGCAGGTAAGCCCTGGGCTGAAACGGCGCCAATACTACTTAAGGCAATGAGATTCTTTTACCTGAATGAACAGGAAGCTTTTGATATGGAAGAAGAAATTGTTGCTGAAGGAATGCCTGCATTCAATACCGAGGAATATATGAAAGACATTAATGGTATAGTTGACCAGTATAAATCAATGATCGGAAATTTCATGAAAGGTCTCGCTAAAAATTAAAACATATCTTATGCAAGTATCACAACTTATCTTTAAAATAAATACATCCAACGGTTCAGGTTCTGCATTCTATCTTAAACAATTCAACCTTTTTGTTACTAATTTTCATGTAGTGCAGGGCAGCAAAACGGTTGCTATAGAAAATAAAAATCACGACAGGTTTGTAGGGCACGTTGTAATGGTTGATGCTAATGAAGATATAGCGCTGGTAAAAGCAGAAGCAGATTTCAGTACTTTATCCGAAGCCGGCTTTTCATCACTTTCAAAGCTCAGTGTCCGCGATGAAGTATATGTGCTGGGGTTCCCTTACGGAATGCCTTATACAGAAACACAGGGCATTATTTCTTCTCCCCGCCAGTTAATGAATGGCAAATATTATATACAAACAGACGCACCGGTAAACCCGGGCAACAGCGGCGGTCCGCTGGTAAATAAGGCAGGAGAAATTATTGGTATAACCACCAGCAAATTCACCGAAGCCGATAATATGGGATTTGCTGTTCCGGTTGATACATTATTGGAAATACTGGAAATTTACACAACGCAAACACCAGCGCAATACAGCGTGGTCTGCCCGGGTTGTAAAACTGTGGCGGAAGATTCAAATGAGTATTGCAATAATTGCGGCGGAACAATTGATACCACTTTGTTTGAAGAAAAAGAGCTTAGTGCATTTGCGAAACTGGTAGAAGATGGTTTTATAAAGCATGGTATAAACCCGGTGCTTACACGTACCGGCTACGAATACTGGAGCTTTCATAACGGCAGTTCACTTATTCGCATATTTATATACAACAACAATTATGTGTATGCCACTTCGCCCATTAATAAAATGATGAGCAGGAACATGCCGGAGCTATTACGGTTTTTATTATCTCCTTCTCAGCAACCATATAAGCTTGGTGTGTATGATGGGGAAGTCTTTCTTTCATACAGGGTTCATATCTCCGACCTGTTCAGCGAAAAATACGGAGAACAGGAATTAGAACGCCTGATCAAACTTTCTGAAAAGGCAGATGAGATGGATTATTACCTTCTTGAACACTTTGGCTGTCCCTTATCCGCGGAAGCAAAAGCAGCTTAGCAAACCGACAGTTAATCATAATACAAATTGGGTATATAATTATTACCGCCTTCTCTTTACGACCTGTACTGATATTGCACAGGTCGTAAAACTTTTTATAATGAATCCGCCGTTTCCATCTTTGCTGCTTATTTGCCTGTTTTCAATTTTAAGCTGCACTCAAAAAAACATTGCAGATGTTCCGGAAAAATTGCCTGTTAAAATGGCTGTAAATCCACATCCTTCAGGAACCCCGTTATCTCCGCAAGAAAGCATGAAAACCATTCACCTTCCCGACGGTTACCGGCTTGAGCTGGTTGCAAGTGAACCCATGATACAGGAACCGGTTGCCATAACCTGGGATGGCAACGGAGCAATGTACGTGGCACAAATGAAAACATATATGCAGGATATAAATGCAACTGATGAAAACCTTCCCGTCAGCAGTATTGTGCGGCTGGAAGATACCGATGGAGATGGCAAAATGGATAAGCGTACGGTTTTTATTGACAGCCTTGTGCTGCCGAGGATGATACTGGCGCTGGATGACAGGCTGGTGGTAGCGGAAACCTATTCAAGCAATTTGTTTACCTACAGGGATACGAATAATGATGGCATTGCAGATGAAAAGGTGCAGGTATACCATAATGATATACCGGATACCCGCAACCTGGAACACCAGCGCAGCGGCTTGGTTTGGAATTTGGATAACTGGATATATACCAGCCGGCAATTGCGTTATAAATGGACTGGTAAAGAATTAGTAGTAGATAGTCTTACTGATGTGCCCGGTGGGCAATGGGGCTTGGGTAATGATGATCAGGGCAGGTTGTTTCTTTCATCTGCCGGCGGAGAAGTGGCGGCGCTTGGTTTTCAGCAGA
The DNA here is from genome assembly GCA_047601125.1 of Agriterribacter sp. GTDB lineage: Bacteria > Bacteroidota > Bacteroidia > Chitinophagales > Chitinophagaceae > Agriterribacter. The sequence continues at coordinate 640,537 of JASGJY010000002.1, forward strand.
TGCCTGCATATGGCGAGCTTGATTTTGAAGAAGCGCAATATGAAGGAGATTTTCATACGCCCTGGCCAATTATTGCAACGCCTGATATTGAGGGCGGTAAAAAAAGATTGAAAGATGACAGCACCCTCAACCACTTTACGGCAACATGCGGGCAAACCATTTTCCGCGGCGACAGGCTTCCGCAAACCATGAAGGGCGATCTCTTTATCTGCGAACCGGTGGGCAGGTTGATCAGGCGTGCGAAAGTACTTACTAAAAACGGCGTGCGTGTAGTAAAGAACGCTTATGATAAAATGGAATTTATCGCTTCAACAGATATGAACTTCCGCCCGGTGAACCTTGCCACAGGGCCTGATGGCTGCATGTATATAACGGATATGTATAGAGGCATTATACAGGAAGGAAACTGGACTGGTCCTTCTTCGTATATACGTCCGCAGATACAGCGCTTTGGTTTAGATAAAAATACCGGCAGGGGAAGAATTTACCGCATCGTGCACGAGTCTGTTCCTCCTGATACGCATAAGCCACAATTACTGAAGGCATCAGCAGAAGCGTTGGTAAAATATCTTGATCACCCCAATGGCTGGTGGAGAGATAATGCGCAGAAATTACTCATTGTAAAAAATGAACAATCCGTAATACCCGCACTCAAAAAAATGGCTTTGAGCGAGCGTGGTTTTATGGAGAAGCTCATGCTCCGGAAAACCGGCACGACACTTATGGGAAGGATACATGCATTATGGACACTGGAAGGTTTGCACGCCATTGATAAACCATTATTACTATCTGCATTAAAAGATGAGGTACCTGAAATAAGAAAGATGGCGATATGGCTTAGCGAACCCCTGATAAAAATCAACGACGCTGATATTATGGCTGCGATAGGAAAAATGACAAATGATAAGGATACTGATGTAAAAACACAGCTTGTGCAGTCCTTACGGTACAGCACAGGCGAAGTTGCAAAACCACTGCTTGAAGCGGCAATAAAAACAGATTCAGTGCATACAGGTATGGTATACCAGGCAGCGCAGATCACCATTGGTCATCTTACCACATCGCAACCTGTACTGGTAAAAACAGACGGATTGAATGAAGCTGATAAAGCATTGGTGCTAAAGGGTGCGGAGAATTTTAAATCCATTTGTTCTTCCTGCCACGGTTCAGATGGCAAGGGGTTGAAGTTCGGCAGTTCAGGAATGATCGCTCCGCCGCTATCAGGCTCTCCGCGTGTAAATGGTGATCCGCGAAAACTGATACGCATTGTATTGAGCGGACTGAAAGGGCCCGTAGATGGTAAAGAATACCCGAGCATTATGCCGCCTATGATGAATAGTGAAGATCAATGGCTTTGTGAAGTATTGAGTTATATACGCACTAATCTCAGTAATACCGGAGCTCCTGTTCATGCAGATGATATCAAAAGCGTAAGAGATATTGTTGGCAGGCGCTGGGATCCGTGGACGCTTGATGAGTTGAATGAGAAAGTGAAGTAGGGATGATGTTAACGCAGGCAGGTGTTTGCTTTGTGAAATGAGAGAGGGCGTTAATGTACTATTACGCCGGGTTATCTAAGCACCTGGCGCGCATCCATAGCCATAGCCTGAGCAAATACCATATCCAATCGTAGTCTTTGCGATTTTTTGCGTAAATGTTTGTGATTCTTTGCGGTTAAAATTATATGCTTACGCGGGTGCATATAAACACGACATACAGTTATATTTGTTGTTCATTTTGAGTCCGTATGAAATTCAGTAATTTTTTCTCAAATGTGCATGTAGATGAATTTTCATCTACACCAAAATATTTACAGCTTACCAATTCAATACTGAATGCTATTGAAGCAGGGAAATTGAAAAAAGATGATATTGTTCCTTCTATAAACGAGTTAAGCTTTGAGCTGGAAGTATCGAGAGATACCGCGGAAAAAGGATACAAGCATCTCAAAAAAATGGGCGTGCTGGGCTCTGTGCCGGGCAAGGGCTATTATATAGTTAACGATAATATCAGGCAGTCTCAGCGGGTAATGCTGCTTTTCAACAAGCTGAGCGCTCACAAAAAAATAGTATATGATGCTTTTGTAGAAACGCTGGGAGAAAATGTAGCCATCGACTTCTACATTTATAACAATGATTATGCGCTTTTCAAAAAGCTTATTACTAATGCCAAGGAAGATTATTCCCACTATGTAATTATCCCGCATTTTATTGAAGGCGGAGAAAACGCCGATGAGATCATCAACACAATACCGAAGCATAAACTGGTATTGCTTGATAAAAATCTTTCAGGCATTGACGGTGAATATGCCGGTGCTTATGAAAATTTTGAAAAAGACATTTACAACGCGCTTGAGCAGGCATTAAAACCACTTGCCAAGTATCATACACTCAAAATAATTTTCCCGGAAAAAAGCTACTTTCCACAAGAGATCGTTAAGGGGTTCAACAGGTTTTGTCATGAATATGCCTTTACACATAAAATTGTACACGATATAACTACAGAACCAATTCATAATGGCGAAGTATACATTAACTTAATGGAGGCTGATCTTGTGGCGCTGGTGGAGCGGTTAATATCAATGAAATTAAAAATCGGGAAAGACGTAGGCGTAATTTCTTACAACGAAACCGTTATGAAAAAAATTATTCTTAACGGCATTACAACTATCTCAACGGATTTTTATGAAATGGGCGTACAGGCCGCACAACTGGTATTAACAGGAGATAAGAAGCACATTGAAGTGCCGTTCAAGCTTACGTTGAGAGCCTCCCTGTAATATAGCTTTATCTTAACCATTGCAGGCTGCATCGCTTGTGAATAGTGAACAGGCTGTCGTCAATTTATTTACTATTCAATGCCTTTCCTTAAGAATGCATAGCTTTTTTAAGGCTAAGTCGTTGATTGCCTCAAGCCGGTCCCGCCACTTGGCGGGATATCCGGAACGCCCCTGCTTTTTAGTTCGGGCATGTTTATTTCTTATTTGTCTCACTGAGTGCTTCATAGTTGCTTTGAGGAGACATGTCGGCTTCATATCATTGTTCATCAATCTCTTTAATCAGCAGCAGTACAAATCTCACGCAAAAAAAAGTGGCTTTTGGGATACGGGTAACAGTTCGATAAGTTTTTGCATTGCTGACCATTAAAAATTTTTATGATAATGATTAATAAGAAAACGACATTGATTCACTCTTTCCCACTTCATACTTCTGTTTGCACAGTTCATGACCACTCACATTTTTCATACTTTCTGCCCGGAATATTTTTCACAAAAAAAAGTTATGAAGAGATTTATCCTGGTAGCAATAGCGCTATCATCATTGTTTGGTACTTGCGGGAAAGATCCGGTACAACCATACTACGGTACCCTGGCAGGTAAAATACTCCGCCATTGGAATATTTTACCGTTGATAGCATAAAAGGCAAGACGAAAATATTGCAGATATTAAATCACTCAAAGAAGAAACGGCCATTAGCCCGCATATCATTTTTGTGATCAGCTATAACATTGTTCGGGCAAAAATATAACTTAATATGCCGGAACCCATCCGCCCCAACTGAATAAAAGAATTTTGCGATTCATCATTGTTTATTTTGCTAAGGGAAACAGCAAACAGGTATTGTTTAAAACCCATGGAAAACCAGTAGAAAAAAATCATTGTTCTGCGGTATTGCCCCGGATCGTTAAAATGCAGTATTTGCAAAGAAAAGATATGATCCGGCTGTATGTATCCTTATTGTTAGCTGCTGCGGTTTCCATAAATGTTTTCTCTATCGGTGGGTGTCTCCCTCTCACCGAAAAAAGCTATCAGGGGAGGTTGCAGCACTTTTATCTATCACGGAAAACTATGCTGGTATGTGAAGACACATACCAGTAGGGAAAATGGTACGCCGGACTTTCTTAAAGCGTATCAATTATTTTTTCTTATTAGGTTTCAATTGTTTTGGTTTAGCCGTTTTTTCTAATTTTTTAATACTATCTGCAACCGGCAGGTTTTCAGGCATAGTTCCTCCAAGTTCCTGTATGGTTTTGCGTACTTTTTTGCCTACTTCAAAATGTGTTTGGTTGGCATTGTGTTTACCTTTTATATTTTCCCTACGTAATTTTTCTTCTGTTTGTGTAGCCCTGAAAAGGTTGGCTGCCAGTTCGGTACTACCCATGTGGTCAAGTATTTGCTGGCTTTTGGAGAGCCCTTTTCTTTTGTGTATGCCTTTGGCATCAAGCCCGCCATACAAACCCATGTACCCATGATTTTGAAAAATGGCATAATCAAGCGAAGTAATTACACCTGCATTTTTGGCAGCAGCAGCTAAATGTGTGTTGTGCTTAGCCATTTCATTACGCAGGAAAACTCTTTTTTCATCTTCGGTACTAAGGCGGTTATAGGCTTCCATCTGCGTTATTTCCTGCAACCTTGTTTGCACGGCAAAATAACTTTGTCCAAGAGCTACTACTTCTTTAGAGGGATCGGCATTTTGTACAATTAAGTAGCAGGCGTAACGGGAAAGTTTATAACTTGGCATTTCTCTTTCTGCGCCTGAGCCAATTGCCACCATCTCGTTGGATTCAACGATATGGTTTTTTACGGGATGCCCGCTGTTAATACACGCTTCTTTAGCTTTTTCAATTACACCAGAAAAATTTCTAAAATCGGTATAATCAAGTGTTTTGGCAAGCTGCCTTGCCATCCAGAATTCATTGCCGTTTTCATCTGTCTGTTTAAGTTGTTCAAACACAGATAGTCCTTGTTGTGATAAGTCTTTTTTCATTGGTTAAGTCTTTTAAATGATGTCATTATGTTGAGGATTGCTATCCATTTGATTGTAGATTAGTAAAACAAAAATACTAAACTCTTTAGTTCGTTAATGATTTTCATGCATTTATAAAAGACGATCCGGTACTGCAGTCGTAAATGATCTTACTGGTTTTATGCGCCGGCGAGCTTGCGGCCATTAATATCATATAGCTGCGGAAAAAGAATAAACGGAGGATCGGGCTTTTGCGGGTTATTGGAAAGGCTGACCAGGTCTGCTACCATTTATAAGCAGCTTGAATTATTTTATTTGCAGATACCAGCTTTTGTTTTTCATGGCATCGTCCCTTGCGCCTGCCCCGATAGCTACCGGGGTCGAACAATCACTTCATCTGTATATTTTCATGGCAGCAAAGAGCATTGCAATACAAGCCATCCTGTCAAAATTTACACCTCCTCAAAGTAATCATTATCCAGCCGTTTAATTTCATACGTCCTTTGCACAGATACACCGAGGCTATAGTCAATCATTAGTTGCGCCAGTTGAACACCGTCAATCAACACAATTTTTGTTTCGTTTTTAGGAGCATAGTTGAGTGCGTCCTTTGAAAAAGAAGAAGTGGTGATGAATATACCTTTCTTTGCCCCCTGACCGGCAAGCGCCCCGACAAATTTGTGAAGCTCGGGCCTACCCACAACATTGCCCGCCTGCCAGCGCTTAGCCTGTATGTAAATAATATCCAAGCCTAATTTATCTTCCTTGATGGTGCCGTCTATTCCTTCATCATTTGTTTTTCCTACTGCTTTACCGGCGTCATGGATAGAACCGCCATAACCCATTTTCACCAACAATGCTACTACCAGGCGTTCAAAAGCAGCAGGGCTCAATCCCCTGACAGTATCTATCAATTCCTGGGCAAGAGACTGGCGGATGCCCTGGTAAGCAAAGTCAACCACTTCTTCAGGAGTCTGCTCATTGGTTTGCGTTTGGTTCGGAGACTCAGGCGTTTCTTTTTTGAAATTCTGAAACTCCACGAACTCGGGAAACCGCCTCAGCAACTGGTTATCTATTTTTGAAGGCTTTTCACGCAGCACTTTTTTACCACGTTCTGTTATAACCAATACTGCCCTTTTAGGTGAATCAACCAATCCTGCTTTTTTAAGATAGGTTCTTGCCCAACCTACACGACTGGCAAATAACAACGAACCGCCGCTTGGCAGCAGAATGCTCATTTCATCCTCTGTCAGCTTAAATTGCTTCCCCAATTCCGGCACTATATCTTTCATGGAATGCTCTGCGCCGTCTGATAATAAATTCAGAAGTGGCAGCATGACGGTTTGGTAATCTGGTATGAGCATTAGCGTATGTTTTAGTTTGTAGCAATGTTTAAATTATTCTTATCCGGCTTTTAAAGAGTGATATAGCATCTATACACTCGCCAAGACTTCTGGCGGATATTTTCTTTTTTTGCTTTAATAAACTTTTAGTTCGTTCCAAGTTCATCAATTCAAATGATCAATTTAGTATTTTTATCTCTCATAGCCCAACGGGGCTTTAATGTTTGAACGCTTAATATATAGTTGGAGTTCTGTTTTAAATGATGTCCATTTATGGAAAGATTGACCAGGTATATGGATTAGTTAATGCAAAACGAACAAACTTCCATTCAAATACAATGGAGGCTTGCTCGTTTCAAAAATATTTAATACAACTACTTCAACGCCTTAAACATCTGTTCTATGCACTTTTTCTTTTGTTCTAAATTAGGATGTACATATAAATTCAGGGTGGTGCTGATATTGGAATGTCCGAGGATAACGCTCACAGTTTTATAATCACATTTACTTTCTATACATCTTGTGGCAAAGGAATGGCGCAAGCCATGAAACTTTAGCTGAGGCATATCCAATGCCTGCATAAATTTTTTGTAATAGCTCCTGTATGTTCTCGGTTCGGTAGGTTTGGCATCATTAGTCAATACAAAAAAAGTACTGTTCATTATTTTTCTAATAGGTTTCAGCATCTTTAATAAGTCCCGGCTCATAGGGATTTCGCGGATAGAGTTTTTTGTTTTGGGAGTATCCAGTATTAATTCTGTTTTCCGGATGCCCGCATCAATCATATAAATGCGTTGTATGGTGCGGCGGATATGGATAATACCGTTTTCGGTATCAATATCTTCCCAGATAAGGGCGCATATTTCGCCTATCCTCATTCCTGCACTAAGGCAGATATAAATACCCAGGTTGCGAAAGGTGAAATGCTCCTGTACATAGGCCATCAGCTTTTTCTGGTGGGCGCGGCTTAATACTTCAATAGTTTGCTTCTGTTGATGTGTGGGAAATTTTATATCCAGTGGCTGATATTCTATCCATTTGTTTTTGGCACCGAACTTCAGCACCATTTTCAGGACAATTAAAATGTCTTTTACAGATTTCTGTCTAAGTCCCTCTTTCAGCTTTTGGAAGACGAAAGCCTGCAGTTCCGCTTCTTCCACATTGTGTTTGCCGCCGAAGACAGGCAACAGGTGGTTTTCAATCAAAAGCATGTAAGCAGAAAAAGTTGATTTTTTTACATACTGCTTTTTGTCAGCTTTCCAAACTGAGATAATTTCTGTAATTGTTTTTTTTTCAGTCATGATTTTTGTTTTTAAAATGAATTAATGATTAAACTGAACAAATTAGACGCATTTGGGAAATTAGGTACTTAAGTGCTGTAAGGTTCCAAATTTGAGATTTCCTGAATTTGAAGATGAATGGAGAAGCTTTTCATTTCGAAATATTGTTCAGATGTTCAGCGGTGGAACTCCCTCAATGCGGTCGCTGGAATATTGGGGTGGAGATATCCCTTTTATTTCTGCTGCTTCAATGCATGATGCATTTATATCAAAATCGGACCAATATATAACTCAAGAAGGATTGCAGAACGGATCTAAACTGCTAAAGAAAGGAAATTTGTTGCTATTGGTTAGGGGTAGCATGCTTTGGAATCGAATACCTGTTTGCTACAATACTATTGATATCGCATTTAATCAAGATGTTAAAGGATTAGTTACTAATGATAAAACCTCTGCATTGTTTATGTTTTATTGGCTTCAGTCGAAGGAGTCCATCTTGAAGTATAAAGTGACAGGTACAGGCATCGGTGCGGGCAAATTAGACTCCGCTGATATTTTAGACTTACTCGTTATCTTACCATATAATGCCGAGCAATCGAAAATAGAGAAATTACTTTCTCTAATAGACGAGCGGGTCACAGCTCAAAGCAAAATAATTGCCCAGTTGCAAACCCTAATGCAGGGCCTCGGTGAGCAATTATTTAAACAGCAAATACAGGTTAAAGATGAGAAAGGAAATGATTTTCCTGATTGGGAAGAGAAGGGGCTGGGCGAGGTCGGAGAAACTTACAATGGCCTTAGCGGGAAATCAAAAGATAACTTTGGAAGAGGGGAAAGATATATTCAATACAAACAAATTTTTGATTCCTCTAAAATCAAAATTGAAGGCTGTGGGTTAGTAGATGTTTCCGAAAGTGAAAATCAAAATCGCGTCCAATATGGGGATGTATTTTTTACTACTTCCTCAGAAACCCCTGAAGAAATTGGGATGAGTTCCGTTTTATTAGATGCTGTTGAGGATATGTACTTAAATAGTTTTTGCTTTGGTTTTAGGCCTAATTCGTTGGAAATATTAAATCCACAATTTGCCCAGTATTTTTTTAGAAGTGAAATTTTTCGGAGTGATGTTATAACATTAGCACAGGGAAGTACAAGATATAATCTTTCTAAAATTGAATTCTTAAAACTACCAATCAAACTTCCTTGTTTAGAGGAACAAGCTCTTATCGCTAATTTCCTTGCTTCCATAGATGAAAAAATAGAAACAGAAAAGAAAATACTACAGCAATACGAAAGCCAGAAAAAACATTTACTGCAAAATATGTTTATATAAACATTTGCTGTAAGAGATATTGTTTTTGTTTGGTGAATAGATTTAAAATAGTCGTTTCAATTTCTATTTTCTGGTCAATGATGGATAAAATTTTCGCCGTGTTATTTTGCTTATTGATGTCAGGCAAAGCAATAATCTTGGGTTCTATTTCTGAAATATAATGGCGTTTATGCCCACCTGCTCGTAAATCAAGAAAAGTTAAATATTCAAATATAAATTTCAAATTAACATTAGGTTTTGGGGTAAGAATTTTTATAGCAGAAGATTTTACTTTAAATGGGAAATCAACATATTTCATATCCATAGTAAAATCATCAAAGATTATGCATTCTCCTTTATTATATATTCCAAAACCTTCATCGGTATATCCTAAAACGAAAGCTTTATTTGCGGTTAGGACAGGAGTAAATGATGAATCAGGAGAATAGTTTGTATTTGAAACTAAATATTTGGTAGGCTGCTCATATTCTAAAATATCTTTAATCTGCAATGCTTCATTTTCTCGATTAGGTATTGGTTCAAATAAGCGATTACGTAATGAGACTTTAAATGATTTTAAGCCCTCAATTATTTTGTTTTGAGTTAAGATTCGTTCATTAATAAACGAGAAAAAATCAGCTATTCTTTTTTGTTCGATCAATGAAGGGAAAGATATTTCTATCCCTTTGATAATAGTGCCACTTAAATTTTCTTGTCCACCTTTGTTGCTTAAATCTCTAATTTCATGATATCGTTTTGACAAATTTTGAAAGAGGAATGATGAGTCAAGAATTTCTCTATTTGCCATAATTGAAGCACATGCTTGATTCGTAGTTGCATCTATTCCCAACATAGCGACCTTACCTCTCGTCTTACCTTGACCATACATCGCCATCAATAAACTACCTTTCGTAAATAATTTTGCGGATGAGTTTCTCAAGCCTTCTTCTGTTATTTTTTTTTCCGTATCAGTAATTAGATTAAAATCAATAAGGGTTGTGGAAACCCAGGGAATATCTCCGTTCCAATACGAGTCATTATTTCTGCTTGGCGTTCCTCCTGAAGAAACTTCTGCCACTTCTTCCAATCTCCTTCTGTTCCATTCATCCATAAATTCCTTAAACCTTAAATTAGGTTGTAGTCTCTTATTTGGAACCTTAGCGTTTTTCTTTACCCTTTTCGCCATGAGACGAAAATATTCAATTATCCTCAAGTTTTTACATTGAAGATGATGAATTATAAAAATACATTATACCTTATTTGATTCGCCAACAGATTTCTTTCATCATCGTTTTAATCTGTTTTATGGCATTTATATCGTCCTTATCATTAACCATGTTGTTGAATCCAATGGGATGGTTTTATCACCTTCCTGATGTCAGGAAGATGATACTCTTACTTCTTCCTGTTTTTTATTTCCTGCTCCAGCTTTTTTATTTCCTCTATATCTTCTGCATCAGCCAGCTGCGCTTCTTCTGTTTTTCGTTTGGTATCAAATTGCTCATACACTTTTTCTATCATTTTCTCCATTTGCGCATTGCTGATACTGCCTTTGTGGGTTAATACCGGCTTGTCGTTAAGCGCTAAAATTTTATCTACATTTTCTCTCCAAAAATCCATGGTAATATCCAGCCTGTTTTTAGCCCTTAGTTCAGCAGTTTCTAAAAACACTACTACAAAGCGGTTCAGGCTGTCTATTTCATCTTCCGATAAATAATTTTTGGCAATAAAAATATCCTGCTTTCTTACAACACTACCTTTCCAACTGGTAAGCGACATATTGGGCTTGCCGGCATCGGCGCGGCTTACAATAATTTCCGCGGCTGTTTTACCTGTAATAGCAAAGAGTAATTTGTTTTGCGTTTCAGCAAAAAACATTTGTGTGGCTTTGTCGGTAGCATCGTAATCGTTGCTTAAAGCAAATAGATCCCTTACCTTTTGGTAAAAGCGTTTTTCGGAAGCCCTGATGTCCCGGATACGGGCCAGCAACTCATCAAAATAATCCGGTCTGCCATCGGGGGTTTTCAGCCGCTCATCATCCATCACGAAACCTTTGATCATATACTCTTTCAGGTGGCGGTTTGCCCATTGCCTGAACTGTGTTCCTCTTTTGCTCCTCACCCTGAAACCAATAGCAAGGATCATATCAAGGCTATAGAAAGTTACTGTATAATTCTTGCCATCAGCGGCAGTAGTTAAGTATTCCTTAATAACTGATTTTTCATTTAATTCATTATCATTCAGTATGTTAGATATGTGCATGCTGATATTGGGAACAGAGGTGTCAAAAAGTTCTGCCAGTTGCTGCTGGTTCATCCACACAGAGCCGTCCCTGGCAAATAATGAAACCGTTGCTTTGCCATCCTGTGTTTTATAAATGATTATGTTTTGTTCGTCTTTCATAGTAAAAAAATTAATCCGTCAATCCCAATTCTTTCAAATACCCTTCAATCTGTTTATCCAGATCACTGCGTTTGGCTTCTAATGTTTTTATTTCTTTCATTACTGCCTGTATGTCAATTTCTTCTTCTTCCTTAAAATTGTTGACATAGCGGGGTATATTAAGGTTGTAATCGTTCTCAGCAATTTCCTGTAAAGGCGCACGATGGCTATACTTTTCTATCTCCCTTCGGTTTTGGTATGTGTCAATAATTTTTTCAATATGCTCCTCGTTCAGCTTGTTTTGCCGTTTGTCTTTTTCAAAATGTTCGCTGGCGTTGATGAAAAGTACATCGTCAAACTTTTTGCATTTTTTCAGTACCAGGATACAAACAGGGATGCCGGTAGAGAAAAACAGGTTGGCAGGCAACCCTATTACCGCATCAATATTATTGTCTTTTAACAGCTTGGTACGGATGCGTTGTTCTGCGCCGCCACGAAACAAAACACCATGCGGCAGAATAATGGCCATCGTTCCTTCTTTGCCTAAGAAATGAAACCCATGCAATAAAAAAGCAAAATCCGCCGCAGATTTAGGCGCCAACCCATAGCTTTTAAACCGGAAATCTTCTCCCATTGCTTCTGACGGCTCCCAGCGATAGCTGAACGGCGGATTGGCTACAATAGCATCAAATTCCATTTTTTTAGCCGGGTTCATTTCGTTAAGTATATCCCAATCGTTCAGCAACGAATCGCCATGGTGAATATCGAACTCGGTATCTTTTACGCCATGCAGCAGCATGTTCATGCGCGAAAGGTTATAGGTAGTAATATTTTTTTCCTGCCCGTATATTTTTCCTATTCCGTGTGCGCCCATTTGCCGGCGTACATTCAACAAAAGCGAACCTGAGCCACAGGCGAAATCCAACACCTTATCCAGCTTTTTCTTTTTACCCAAAGAAGGATCCTGGCTGTCTAATGTTACAATTTCTGAAAGAATGGTGGATATCTGCTGCGGAGTGTAAAATTCTCCCGCTTTTTTGCCTGAGCCTGCCGCAAACTGGCCTATCAGGTATTCATATGCATCACCGAGTATATCAGTGTTGGTAGAAAACTTAGCAATGCCTTCAGCTATTTTTTGAATGATGGTACACAGTCTTTTGTTCCGTTCCGGGTAACCTCTGCCAAGCTTATCTGAATCAAGGTTGATTTCCGAAAACAGCCCCTGGAAACTGCTTTCAAAAGACTGGTTCTCGATATACTTAAACCCTTTTTGAAGGGTGTGCAACAGTTCATCGTTTTGTGTACGTGCCAGCTCTGCAATATTGCTCCACAAATATTTCGGCTCTATTACGTAATGAACTTTGCGGCGCATTTGCTTTTCAAAGTCTTCTATATCTACCTTATTCGCTTTGTACCATACCGACAAAGGCAGACGTTTATCATCTTTCTCCAATACAGGATAGTCTGCGCCCAATTCTTTTTTGGCTGCTGCTTCGTAGTTATCGCTGAGGTAGCGTAAAAACAGGAACGATAGCATATAATCCCTAAAATCATCTGCATTCATTGCCCCACGCAAATCGTCTGCTATTGCCCAAAGTGTTTTACCGAGTTGTTGTTGTTCTATTGCTGTCATTGTCTGAACTGTGATTTATTTGATTTAAGGATTACTCTGATATTGCCTGCTCTATGATTCATTTAAATTGTTGTGATTAACATAACAAAATCACAGCAATCATTTAATCAAATAAATCATAGTTCAGACATTAGGATTACTCTGATTCTTTTTGTTTAAATTTTTTGTTGGCTACTCTTTTAAATTGAAGGCTTTTTGCCCCGAAATTGATAAGCAACCCTATTTCCAGGTCATACGCTTCAAGATAATTGATTGCCTGTGCTAAATGAACATCTTCTAATACAATAATGGCTTTGAGCTCAACCGATACAGCTCCTTCTACTAAAAAGTCAACTCTCCTCGTACCTATTTGCTCGTGTTTATAATAAACAGGCATTTCGTGTTCGCGACTAAATGATAAGCCCGCATCTTTCATTTCTATTTCTAATGCTCTTTGATAAATCACTTCCTGAAATCCATTACCCAATGCGGAATGAACTTTCATAGCACAACCAATAATTTTTGAGGTTAGCTCAGAATATTTATGCTCTTCTTTAATCATAGTCTGCCATTCAATCATCAAAATCATAGTTCAGACATCATATGCTTTCAATCCTGATATCTCCTGCCCCTGTGCTAATTTTTTTAATTGCGGTATCAGGTCTTGCATTAAAGCCAATTCTTTTTTGCTGCGGTCTTTCCAGCCTAATTGCAACGGCTCTAATAGCTCGCTTAATTTTTCACCGTCAAATATCATCCTGTTTAATATGCCGTTCACAAAACTTTTCAGCCCGGCAGCCTGCAAGCCGTGCTTATGTGCAATAGCAGCAAGCTCTTGCGCATGTTTTTCTTCTTTAAAAGTTTCGTAGCCTTCCCGTATTTCGGTTTCGGTAAGGCCTTTGCCTGTTTCAAGGTTATTGATATAGGCTACTATATCGTCTCTTTCTTCCATCAGGTTGGCGCTGGAGCTGAGCAGCTTTATGAGTTGCTCTTTTGTCATCTTTTGCTTGGTCGGTTTGCTTTGGGTGTAGCGGGCAATCAACGCCATAATATAGTCATAATCCACAAGGGCAGAAGCAAAAAGCACAAATTCAAAATCTAATTGCTGCACAAGATCTTCACCATCGCCATCTCCGTTTTGTTTTTCTTTCAGGCGTTTGGCTGTTTCCAGGTATGCTGCCTGGAATGAACGCAGTTGTTCCTGTGGTAACAGTTGTTCTATTTTTTTCTCACTTTCCGTGTCGATGTCGGTATATTGGTCAAGTTGCGTTTTGAATCGTTGTACTTCCTTAAAGTGGTTAATAAATTCTGCACGGGCGGCATCACCTTTCAGGTTGTTTACTTCTTCAGGCTTACAGTCGAGATCGTGATTCCGCATGAATTTACCCAGGGCTTCCACGGCCTTCTCGTATTTGCCAATTACTACCGGTGCAGCATCCATCAGCCATATTTCTTTGGCGCTGCTGGTATCTTCACCGCTAAACAGCGCAATGGCTTCGTCCACCGAAGCCTGTTGCCTGCGAAAATCCAAAACATTGCCATAAGGCTTGCTGTCGTTCAGTATACGGTTGGTACGTGAGAAAGCCTGTATCAACCCGTGGTATTTTAAATTCTTATCTACATATAATGTATTAAGATACTTGGAATCGAAACCCGTGAGAAGCATATCCACCACTATCACTACATCTATCTTGTTTTTATGTGCATAATCAGCGTTGCTGTATTTATGGTCTTTAATGCGTTTTTGCACGTCCTGGTAATACAGGTCAAACTCATTTATGCTATGGTTGGTACCGTATTGTTCATTGTAGTCATTGATAATAGTGTGCAGCGCAGTCTTTTTTTCATCAGGCGCCACTTCGTTATCGGCTTTTTCCTGTGGTAGGTCTTCCTGTATTTGCTGTACATCTTTATTACCCTCGGCGGGCGGGGAAAATACGCAGGCAATATTTAGCGGTTGAAAGGTTTCGTCTTTATCTTTCCTTTCTTTTTGTCTTTCTTTAAACAGGTTATAGTATTCAATGGCTTCATTGATGGAAGCTGTTGCCAGCACGGCATTAAAGCGACGGGAATTGGTTGCGGCATCATGCTTGTTTAATATAGCTTCTACAACTGCAATACGATGAGCATTGCTCCCAATATTTACTTTTCCGTCCGGCTTAAAATAATCAACATGAAAGCGCAGCACATTGCGGTCGTCAATGGCATGGGTGATCGTGTAGGCGTGCAGTTGTTTTTGAAAAATATCATTGGTGGTTTTATAGGAGCCTGCAGTACCGTCTATTTGCTGATAGTTTGCATTGGCTTCAAAAATAGGTGTGCCTGTAAAGCCAAACAATTGTGCATTGGGAAAAAACTCTTTGATGGCCTTATGGTTTTCGCCAAATTGTGAGCGGTGACATTCATCAAAGATGAACACCAGTCGCTTTTGACTAAGCGGCTGCAGTTGTTCTTTATAGTTCCTTTTATTAGCTGGGTCGAGCGCCAAACCTAATTTTTGGATGGTAGTAACAATCACTTTATCGGCATAATCTTCCGATAACATACGGCGTACCAGCGTTTCTGTATTGGTATTTTCTTCTACACTTCCTTCCTGGAATTTGTTAAACTCTTCGCGGGTTTGGCGGTCGAGATCTTTGCGGTCAACAACGAACAGGCACTTTTCAATTTCGGAATTGTCTTTTAACAGCGTAGATGCTTTAAAAGAAGTAAGTGTTTTACCGCTGCCGGTAGTGTGCCAGATATAGCCATTGCCCCTGTTTTGTTCAATGCACTTTGTGATGGCTTCCACGGCGTATATCTGGTACGGGCGCATCACCATCAGCTTTTGCTCACTTTCTACCAGCACCATGTAACGGCTTATCATTTCGCCCAGCCTGCATTTGGCTAAAAACTTTTCTGAAAAATCGTTAAGGTTTGGGATTTTTTTATTGTTTTCGTCTGCCCATTGATACACGGGTAGAAATTGTTCATCGGCATTAAAAGCAAAATGCTGGCTGCGGTTGTTAGCAAAATAGTAAGTATTACTACGGTTGCTTACAATAAAGAGCTGCATAAAGCAAAGCAGCGAATTGGTATAGCCATTGCCGGGATCGCTCTTGTAGTCAATGATTTGTTGCATGGCGCGGCGTGGGCTTACTTCCAGCGTTTTCAATTCAATCTGCACTACAGGTACGCCGTTTATCAATAGTATTACGTCATAGCGGTGGTTACTGTTTTGGGTATTCATCCGCAATTGGTTGACGACCTCAAAATCGTTCTTGCACCAGTCTTTGATGTTGACAAGTGTATATTGCAGTGGTGTGCCGTCTTCACGAATAAACGTGTTGCGCTGGCGTAAAGTTTTGGAAGCTGCGAATACATCGGGGTTGATAATCTCGTCCCGCAGGCGGGCAAATTCCGCATCGGATAAAGTAACACGATTCAGCGCTTCAAATTTCTTTTTGAAATTTTCCTCCAGCGCCCTGCGGTCACGAATATCCTGCCGGACAGTATATTTAAGATCGCGAAGTTTTTGTACGAAGCCGTATTCGATTTGCGATTCATTTACTATTGAACTCATAATCAATGTTAAGCTTTTCCCGGTATTTAGTTGAGATTCGGTGCTTATGTAATTTTATTTATTTGAGTATACCAAACATTCTATTTTATTTCCTCACCAACAGCTCACACACATCCACCTCCAACACCTCCGCAATTTTAAACAATGTTTCAACCGTAGGTTGGTTATCATTGGTACACCATTTTGATACGGTTGTCCTGCTAACATTAAGCTGGTCAGCCAGCCAAATATTTGTTCTTTCATTTTCTAGCAAGACTATTTTAATCCTGTTATACCGCTTTTTTTGTGCTGCCATACGCTGTTATTACATCACTAACTAACAAAAAAAGAAGCAGTTATATTAGTATAGGAAAGTGTCATGCAGAAATATATAATAAAAATGATTTTAAATACATTTATGTTTATATTTGGGCTATGAAATCAAATAATTTTTATGCTTTTTGATGATGCATAGGCTACCTTTTATATTGCGAACACATAATTATATTTAAGCGTATCTGCTTATTTCCACCTCCATCACCACCAACAAATCTTACATCACTACAGAAAAACATCCCACCATGTCATCACCAGCACCACGTAAGCGTTTTCACAAACCCTGCCACCTGCCCAACAATGTAGACAAGCATTTTTTCGAAGGGCTTGAAGCTGTATTCGGGAACTTTCGTCTGCACGATTTCAGGGAAACATTGAACCTGTGGCTGCATGCGGCGCTGGCCAGTGAGCAGAGCGCCTATGCAAACGGCGGCGAAAGGGAAGACCTGATGGATTTTGTGCAGCACCTGCACCGGCTGACAGAAGCTTTTTCCATCATCCATGCATGCGCCCCGGCACAGCAAAACTTACCGCCTCCTACCAAAGAATTGTTGCTCGATGCCAACCGTCCTTTTTACCTCAGCGAAGCGCAGCAGGGCAACCCGCACCATGAGATACGGCAATTCCGCCAAACATTCAGGTACAGCTATGCAAAAGCCGAGCTGCTAGACTTGCTGGAAGGAGTGATCACTTACAATGGCGCGAAGGAAATAGCCCGGGCAGACCTGGTGATGTTTTACCGGCACCTGCTGTACCTGGTAAGGCTGGTATATAAGATGGATGAGCGCAGGATCTGTGAGATCGCCTGACGGTGTTTGGGAAGAAGCTATTGATGATCTGTTATGTCTCACGGAAAAGGTTAGCCGCATTTATGAAATATTATCGGACGTTGGAAAAGCTACACTTCAATGAAATATGGTTTAGAAAGCCCTGGCACAAACTATCAAAAAAGGAGGGAGTATGAGGCCATTTACAATATACCATATACTGCTGATCATACTGCAGTAGCTAATGCCATTGAAAAGCTCCTTACCGAAGGATTAACAAAGGCAAAAGAGTTCCTTTCTCCGCAATATCTCCTTGTGCAAAGCTTTGTGCGCAAACAACTGACATCAGTTCATATCGCTTAATCCTCCATTACTTCATACGATTAAAAGCACTGCCATCGCCATAGCCTCTGTTAACTGAATTGATCTCGTCGTCTTCCAGCATCTTTTTTAGCTGTGGTTTCAGAAACATGAGCTCTTCGCCCTCATCAAAAAAGTCATTGTCCTGAAATTTGCTTACCTCTCCTGAGTAAAGCAAATTATTATGATATGCTATCACCGTGTCGCTTTCAATACGGATTACCCGAAGAAAATAATAGATAGATTTATTGTCTTCATTTTTTCTTATTGTATACACATCGCCCACTCGCGGATCAGCAACCAGCGCTGCCTTTTCGTTTTGCGTTTCAATGTTTGAGTATATTACAAACCCAATTAGAATCGCAAAAAGGATGGGCCATACGTAAAAATAAATGGGCGCCCGGGCTTTTTGCTCATACTCCCGGGATAGAACGTCAGATGTCATCCGGTTGCCACAAGCATTGCACTCAATGATTGATCTTTCTACACCTACCGGAAAAGCAGGGATCCAATACAGGTGAAAGTATTCCCTGTAGACTTCTATATCGAGATCGAATGCTTTACAATGCGGACACGCATGTTGATGATCGGTGTAGGTTTTAATCCTGGCGATTTTCCTGCCATAAAAAATAAACATGTAAAGTTGGTTTAGTATTGTATAAACTAATAAAAGGTTTTCAACCTGAAAAATTGCATGATAATGTTACTTTCTCATCAGCAATGCACACACATTCACGCATCCTTATCAGTTTCTTCTGTTATGCCGGTCAGCAAATAAACCCGGGAGGACAAGTTATTCCTTTTTACAAGTGTATTTATCATTCAAATAATAATTTTTCCCAAGCCGTTATA
Organism: Agriterribacter sp.; assembly: GCA_047601125.1. Classification (GTDB taxonomy): domain Bacteria; phylum Bacteroidota; class Bacteroidia; order Chitinophagales; family Chitinophagaceae; genus Agriterribacter. The sequence continues at coordinate 659,071 of JASGJY010000002.1, forward strand.
ACCAGGCATTTTCAATATCAAATGTCCGTCTTAAGGAGGTAGTTCGGCTGATATACACGCCAGGCATAGATTTCACCAAAAGATAAATCAGGGGATAAAAAATAATTACGGAACGAATTCTATCTTCAAAACAACCTCCCCTGTTCGCCGGGTCTCCTGAAAATTGTTGTATCCAGTCCCTGCCGACCTTCATTCATGTGGTAAAGTTTGCCGTATTTTTTATACTGCTGCGCAATGATCTGCGCCATTGCTCCTTCACCGCGCATACGCAGGCCCCATCGGGTATCATTTACTTTTCCATCATGGCTTTGCTCTATCATATGCCAAACCTTATCTGCACGATCAGGAAAATTTTTATACAACCAGTCATGAAACAAAAACTTAATTGCGCCATTAAGGCGGATAAAAGTATATGCCGTAAAAGTAGCGCCGGCATCTGCTGCAGATTTCATGATGCGCTGCATTTCATGATCGTTAAGTCCGGGTATCATGGGTCCCATCATAATACCCATTTTTATACCTGCATTGCTTAGTTCTTCAATCACCCGCAACCGCTGAACTGCCGTAGCTGTTCGCGGCTCCATTACACGGCGCAGCTCTTCATTAAAAGAAGTGATAGATACCATCGCCGTTACCAATCTCTTTTGTGCAAGCTCCTGCAATACATCTTTATCTTTTATGATCCACGCGTTTTTGGTGAGTATCCCTACCGGGTGATTAAACTCATTGCACACCTGCAATAATCCTCTTGTAAGGCGGTACTTCTGTTCTGCGGGTTGATAACAATCTGTATTACCACTTACCATTATCGGCATTACCTCCCATTTAGGATGCATAAGCTGCTTACGCAATAATTGCGGCGCATTCATTTTTACGATGATTTTTCTTTCAAAGTCAAGCCCTGCACTATAGCCCCAGTATTCATGCACGTTGCGTGCATAGCAATATATGCAGCCATGCTCGCAACCTGCATAGGCGTTCATGCTGTATGCCATACCCACATCAGGGCTGTCTACTTTATTCACAATGGTTTTGCTTTGCTGTTCTATATATTGTGTGGGAACATTAGGATCTGTCCAGTCATCAATGCCTTCAATATGTTCGCGGGTAATTTCGTCTTTTAAAAATTTATTTTTCGTATTGAACTGGGCGCCCCTGCCATGCAGGTATTGCTCTGCTTCTTCTTTATCTCTTGCGGATACTTTATAATGATCCTGTTGTAGTTTGTTGGGCATAGTTTTTTTATTAAACCATAAATACACGAAGGCAAAAAGCTTCACAAAGCAGGTATTGCATCGTGTGACCGTGGTAAGGTTATAGTATCATTCTTTTAATTCCATTTTTCACCAGAGGTATGTGAGTTTACAATGCTTCACCCGTAATGACACAAAGCATCATTACGATTATATTGTGGCTCCCGGCGTCTTTGTAGTTCAGGTGAATTTAGAATAACTCTCCCTGCCTCGTCATCACCGGTAAATTCTGAAATACAAACCGTTCTGCTATCTGGTAGGCTTTTTCTCCAACACGCCTTTTCAGCAGCAACATACTGTCTGCAATAAAACGCCCGGTAAAATGCCGGTTACTGTACTCCAGCCAGCCTTTTTCATATTGCCAGGGTGCCAGCTTGCGGGCAATAGTAAGATGTGGCTCCAGCATAAAATGCGGTTTATTATCATCATCTAATTTCATCAGCCGCTGCGTTTCTGTGCGGATTTCCTTCACCAGGTTTTGCACCGGTATTTTTGATAACACGTTTATATATATGGTATGAGATGGAAAGCTGCCATAATCTTTTAATTCCAGTTTAAATGCCGGTGAACCCATGGCCACGGTTTTCAACCGGTGAATAATTCTTGATTCCATCATTTCATACTGCACAAAATTTACCAGGGATATATGTGGCTTTCCCCACCGTGCAGTCCCGGTCTTGTAAGAGTTGGCAAAATCTTCTTTTATCTTCATGATCTTGTGCCACAGCTCTTCCGGCGGGCTAAGCACCAGCAGGTATTCGTTTACGTTATACCCCGGCAGCGCCTGAATTATTTTTTGCATAACGATGATTTTGATTGATTAATTATTTAGCATAAATTTACTAAATAATTTAGTAAAACAAATTTTAAATGATATGGAAGAGAAAGTTTTTTATAAATCCGGTTATAACGGAACAAAAAAATTCAGTCAGTGGGATGTGGAGTACTCAGACGCTACAGGGTTTGGAGCCGCCGCAGATGATTATATGGAACGGAGCATTGACCTCAACGAACAACTCATCCGTAATAAGCCCGCTACTTTTATTATGCGCGTAGGTGGCGATGCCATGATTGATGCAGGTATTTTCAATGGTGATATCGTGATAGTAGACCGGTCAGTAAAGGCAGCCAATGGCAAAATTGTGATTGCTGTGCTCAATGGCGAAATGTTGATACGGCGGTTGGAAAAAACTTTTAACAAAACAAGGCTTATTCCTGCATGCAAAAATCTTTCACCTATTGATGTTGATATATCAGGAGCCGATTTTGCAGTATGGGGCGTAGTTACATTTTGTATACATGCCTGTTAGGAATAGCGATAAGATGAGCAGCTCTTTAAACTGATAAACCGGTGAATATTACTCCTCTCAATGCAATATTCATCGGTTTAAATATGACATGCAATTATTTTACCGGCATTACCCTGCCGCTGAAGCTGATAGGGCTCCTGTTTGTAAGCTGCACACTTAACTGGGCAGAGCCATTAGTAAATAAAGTGAAATTATATACCTGCACTTCACGAACATCATTCGTTTTGATATTTACATTCCATCTTCCTGCACCTGATTCATTCTTGCTGAGGGTAAAATTTGTTGAGCTGAAATCCAACGGGCTTGTGGTTTCACCTATTGGTGCGGCATATGCACGTCCAAAATAAGGAAGTGCGGATGTGAGCGTATCATTATTTAAAATAACGGAATAGCGGGTAGTAAGCATTCGGGAGCGGCCGCTCTGGGGCATAGCCTGGTTGGCAATAAACACCCATTTGCCTGATGTAATTGCCTGCGCCATTTCTGTATCAGACGCGCCTGTTACTTCAACAGGTTGTTTTGTAGTTGAACAGGATACAATAAAATACAGGCAAAAGAATAATGCGGTACCGGAAAGAATAAAGTGAAATTTATTATACTGTTTCATAAACGCTATTTTTATGTTTATAAAGTTACAACACAGGTTTCCTTTAACATAAGCGTTTAGCAAATACCGGGTTATTTTTTTGTTCTCCACTGCATTACAATACCATGCAAAGCAAATCTTATTGCAGGATGGCGTTATGTTCCTCCGTTTCCGGGTAATAATCATAAGGCAGAAAATCAGCCATTTTTTCCCAGGCCCAATACCCCAGCGTTAATACATCTTTCTGGTCGTAATAAAAACCATTTTCTTCTATAATTATTCCTTCACCAATATCTAAAATAGATATCTGCAAAGGCGTGGAGGCTGGTAATTTATTAGCGGAGAGATAAGCTGGATCAGGCTTTTCTTTTGAATATACTATGCGCAGCTTTCCCGGAAAGAAGAGCTCCACCTTACCGGAGTCAATATTATAATAGGCAGTATCATATGGGTCCAAAACCGGGGATGCCTTACCTGTTTTATCATCAATAATTTCTATTTTATAACCATCGCCATTCAACGTACTGTCTTTATATGCACGCATAAACTGCAATACAGATCCTTCATATGCTTTCTTCCTGTTCGCTTTCCACACTGCCATTTCTTCATCAGTGCCCTGCATCTGTTCATAAAACGGGTAACCTGCATATAAGGTTTTGCTTCCATTGTATTCATGTATAAAAGAATCAAGCTGGTATTTAATAGTATAGCCTAATGCCTTATTCTGAATAACAAGAACCGAATCTGTAATAACCTTCAAGCGGTTTTTCTTTTTGCTGTAAAAAAAGCGAAGCACTTCCGGGTTTTCCAGTACGCATTGCCCGGCATTGCCTGTTTTACCAATAAAGTTATCAGACATGAACTGCCCATATTTTTCCCACCCGTTTTTTACTTCTGTGGTAGCAACAATCGCTACTTCTTCAAGATTTTTTTCTTTCTGCTTTAATTCTATAACAAGGTTTGTAATTTCAGGTGTTGTATTACTTATGCGCACAGATTGTGTTTCCAATCCCATAAATGAAACAACAAGATCGTATCCCCCGTTATTTAAATTAAGGCTGAAATCACCCGCTGCATTGCTCACTGTGCCGATAGTAGTATTTTGGCAAAATACTGAAGCGCCCTGCAAAGGTTGTTTGGTAGTGGCATCTAATATTTTTCCTGCCACGCGAAAGCTGCCTTGTGCAAATAAAATCACCGGCAAAAAAAACAGTGGTAATAGTTTAAATACTTTCTGCATGAATATTGTTTTATTGCAAAGGGTAAATATGAAAATTATTTTTTGAAATCGCTGGTAAATTCTGACTTATGCCATTAGCAAATGTCAAAACACCTGCCATTTTAACTTTTTGATGAGATTATATAAAATATTAACGCCTGTTTAGCGCTGCAGATACAGGTATGCTTCACTGTATCCTTTAATAGTGTTTTGCAATGGTTTATATTGAAAAGAAGGCAGAAACCTGAGCAGCTTGCTGTTATCGTAATACGTTTTTCGCTGGGCGCTGGCCGCTGTTTCTTTTGTTATCAGCGGTGGCTTAGATGTAAAAAAGCTTCGCAGTTTTTCCAGGCGCCACAATAATTTTATCATAAATGGCGGCGCTTTTTTATGTGGTGGTTTTTTACCAAAAGCAGTTGCTATTTCAGTAAATACATTTTTAAAAGAAACATTTTCCGCGCTTACAATAAAGCGTTCGCCTGAAATATCGCTCTCCATCAATTGTATCATTGCTCCGGCAACATCTGCTACATCCACAAATCCCGCAATGCCATCCGTATACCAGGGAAATTCTTCATATGCTTTTTTAAAAATAGCCGCTGAACCATCTTTTTCCCATTTGCCAACACCCAGTATAGTAGACGGGTTTACTATTACCGCATTCAACCCTTCACTTACGCCGCGCCAAACTTCCAGCTCAGCAAAGTATTTGCTTTTGCCGTAGGCAGATTTATTTTTTTCTTCATCCCATTTATCATCTTCATTTATTGGCGTTCCTGTTGCATTTCTGCCAAGTGCCGATACGGAGCTTACATGCACTAATTTTTCTACACCGCCTGCAAGCGCTGCATTCACCACATTTGCCGTGCCCTCAGCGTTAATCTTCAGCATCTCGTATTTTTTTGCAGGGTTAAATGACACCACAGCAGCGCAGTGATATACCCGCTTTGCTTTTTGCATGATTTCTTCCAGCAAAACAACATCAAGAATATCGCCCTGTATCCAATGTACTGCTTTTGCATAAGGTTCATCAGGAATGTTAGTGCGGTATAACGCGCTTACTTCCTGTCCACGGGCTACAAGATCGCGTAGAAGATAACTGCCTAATAAACCTGTTCCGCCCGTTACGAATATCATATTGAAGATTACAATTAAAAGAAACGCACAAAAGCAGCCATCAGCCTATCCCCTCCTTCCTTCGCTTACCAAAAGAAAGAGAGCGGCGCTGCAGACCAGCTTCATCCTCTTATCCTTCTCCGCCCTGAGAATGACGGTATTATATACCAACGCCAAACCACATTAGCTACCACTTCAACTATTGATAATAGCTGTACTTTGCGTTTTTGTATTCATTTTCAAATTTTCAAATTTTTTACACCACCCCTCTGAACTGCTTCAAAAACCTCACATCATTTTCACTGAAAAGCCGGATATCGTTAATACCATATTTCAGCAATGCAGGGCGCTCAACGCCCATGCCAAATGCAAAACCGGTATATATTTCAGGGTCAATATTGCATGCCTGCAACACTTTGGGATGCACCATACCACAGCCCAGTATTTCGAGCCAGCCTGTGTATTTACAAACATTGCAACCTGCACCTTTACAAAGCTGGCAGCTTATATCCATTTCAGCGCTTGGCTCAGTAAATGGAAAATAACTCGGGCGAAAGCGTACTTTCACATCATCACCATACATCTCCTGCACAAAAAAGTATAGCGTTTGTTTAAGGTCTGCAAAAGAAACGTTCTTATCAATATATAGCCCTTCAACCTGGTGAAAAAAGCAATGACTTCTTGCACTGATGGTTTCATTCCTGTATACCCTGCCCGGGCAGATTATACGCAAAGGCAGCTTGCCTTTCTCCATTTCCCTTATCTGGATATTGCTGGTATGCGTTCGCAGAAGCCAGGCAGGGTTGGTAGAAATATAAAAAGTATCCTGCATATCCCTTGCAGGGTGATGTTCAGGAAGATTTAACGCCGTGAAGTTGTGCCAGTCGTCCTCAATTTCAGGACCTTCGGCTACGGAAAAGCCCAAACGCTGAAAGATGGAAACAATGCGGCTGCGCATCATGCTGATAGGATGACGGCTGCCGACCGGAAGTTCATATGCTGGCAGAGTAAGGTCTATATCCATAGCGGCTGATGAACCCGCTTCAGCAACAGCAGACTCTTTCAGGCTGTTATATTTTGCTTCGGTAAACTGCTTAAAATCGTTCAGTATCTGGCCGAATTCTTTCTTGCGCCCGGCAGGCACGTTCTTCATCTCACTCATCAGGTTCTTTACCAAACCCTTTGTGCCTAAATAAGTTATACGAAACTGCTCTGCGCCATCGGCGCCCGGAGTATTATACGCTTCTATTTCTTTGCGGTATGCTTCAAGCTGTTGTAACAATTGATCCATGCCGCGAAGATATGAAAGGAAAATTGTTAATACAGATCATCCAGCTTCATCTTAAGGTATTTGGTCACGCTGCGGTGAGTGCTGATAAAAGTGATGACAATACCGATTATGATAATGGCTAAAAACAGTAATGTAAGCAGGGTATAATCGCGGAGCGCCTTGATTTCCGGCAGCCATTTTTCAACACCTACAATGAATATTACCAGCACAGCTATCGCAATTACGGCACTGATCAACCCGTTTACTACCGCTTTCGCGTCAAAAGGCTTCGATATAAACCAGCGGGTAGCGCCCACCATCTGCATGGTTTTGATCAAAAAACGATTGCTGAACATAGCGAGCTTTATGGTATTATCTATCAAAATCAATACAATTATACCCAGGATTGCGGCAGCCACCAGCAATACCAAACCAACCTTGCGAACAACCGTATTCAGATTGCCCACAACAGCATCAGGGTATTTTACTTCGCTTACTATTATATTTTGAGTGAGATCGGCTACTATATTGGTGAGCGTATCCTTATTTACATAATCTGATTTGAGATTGAAATCAATACTTGCGGGAAGAGGGTTGTAATTCAGCACGTTATCCCAGTCTTCGTTGCCATCTTTCAGAAAGCGCTCTTTTGCCATTTCTTTGGTAATATGCTGTGCAGAATCAGCATATGGCTTTGCCTTTATATAGCTCATCAAAGAGTCAATATCTTTGCCAGGTGCATTTTCGCGCAGGTATACCTGCACCTGCACGCTGCCGCGAAAATATTTTTCCAGCTTGCTGCCGTTTATTACAAACCAACCCAATATACCCACCAATATCAACAAAGAAGCTACACCGAGTATGCTGAAAAAATAAGAAGGTTTGCTTCTTCTCATAGAACTTTTGCTGACTTCATTCATGTAGTAAAACCGGTTTAATTTGTTTAAAACTGTATAACATGAAACAGTAAGTGGCAAGTGATATGTGTAAGCAGTAAGACAGACGAGCCTTAAACCTTATACCCTTCACCTTACACCTCTATATCTGGCGTGCGCAAAAATAACGCTTTTATAAGTGCTTTCCGTAATTTTGCTGCCCTCTTAACGGTAGTTTGGGTTTGAATATTTTTCGTTGAGATATTTTCTTCAGACTATAAGATACATTTAACAATATGGAATACAATTTCAGGGAGATAGAAAAGCATTGGCAAAAAGAATGGAAAGATACAGGAGCATATAAAGTTGAAAACAATTCTTCCAAACCAAAATATTATGTGCTGGATATGTTTCCTTACCCGAGCGGTGCGGGCCTGCATGTGGGGCACCCGTTGGGATATATAGCCAGCGATATTTTTGCGCGGTACAAAAGACTGAAGGGTTTTAACGTATTACACCCCATGGGCTATGATGCATTTGGACTGCCCGCTGAACAATATGCTATTGATCATGGCATTCATCCTGCCGTTTCAACGGATAATAATATCAATACCTTCAGAAAACAATTGGATAATATCGGCTTTTGTTACGACTGGAGCCGCGAGATACGCACCAGCGACCCGAAGTATTATAAATGGACACAATGGATATTCCTGCAATTGTTTAAAAGCTGGTATAACCGCAAAATAAATAAAGCGGAAAGTATAGAAGGATTAATTGAAATATTTGAAAAGGAGGGAAATATCAATCATCCCATACCCAATACCAAATTTAAAATTTCAAATCTCAAATCTCAAACATTCTCCGCATCAGACTGGCTGGCGTTTGATGAGTTCACACAGCAATCCATTTTAATGGAATACCGCCTTGCCTATTGTGGTTATGGAGAAGTGAACTGGTGCGAAGCGCTGGGAACGGTATTGGCAAATGATGAAGTGATAAACGGCGTAAGCGAACGCGGCGGATTTCCTGTAGTGAAAAAGAAATTGCGCCAGTGGTACCTGCGCATTACAGAATATGCTGATCGCCTGCAGGGCGATCTTGACAGCCTTGAATGGAGCGACGCCATGAAGGAAATGCAGACGAACTGGATTGGGAAGAGCAGCGGGGCTCAAATCAAATTTAAAATTTCAAATTTCAAATTTGAGATGGAGGTTTACACCACCCGTCCCGACACTATTTTCGGTGTTGACTTTATGGTGCTTGCCCCCGACCATGAGTTGGTTGAGCAAATTACGACGGCAGCACAAAAAGCCGCGGTGGATGAATATGTAGCGTATGTAAAAAGCCGCAGCGAACGGGAACGCATGGCCGAAAAGAAAATTTCAGGCTGCTTTACAGGCGCTTATGCCATTAATCCTTTAAGCGGAAAAGAAGTACCCATCTGGATAAGCGAATATGTACTGGCAGGCTACGGAACCGGCGCTATTATGGCCGTACCCAGCGGCGATGAACGCGACCATAAATTCGCCCAGCATTTTAATATATCCATTACCAATATATTCGGCAGCCTGTATACCGGCGAAGAAGCTATTGCGGACAAAAATGTTACGCTATACAACAGTGATTTTATAACCGGCTTAAAAGTAAAAGAAGCCGCTGAAAAAGTAATCGACTGGCTGGAAGATAATGGCGATGGAGAACGCAAGGTAAATTATAAAATGCGCGATGCTGCATTTAGCCGTCAGCGTTATTGGGGAGAGCCTTTTCCGATAATTTGGAAAGACGGCATAGCCTACCCGTTAAAGGAAAGCGAATTGCCATTGGAGCTGCCGCATGTGGATTCCTACAAGCCGGGACCTGAAGGTGAGGGGCCGTTGGCGAATATCCCGGAGTGGACCCTCATCCCCGACCCTTCTCCACAAGTGGAGAAGGGAGCCGTTGGTGCAGCAAACGTTCCGAAATACAAAGTGCATATGCCTGTTCAGTATGAATTAGCAAAATCAATGCGCAAGGAACACACTGAAGCAGAAGGTAAATTATGGGAGTTACTCAGAGGTAGCAAAACCGGCGCAAAATTCAGGAGGCAACACCCCATTGAAACTTATATCGTTGACTTTGTGTCATTACAAGATAAGCTAATCGTAGAAGTAGATGGTGGCTATCATGAAAACGAAGAGCAAAAGAAATATGATGAAGAAAGAACTAAAGTATTAACCGGCATTGGTTTTAAAGTAATACGTTATACCAACCAGGAAATATTGGAAAATGTTTTTCTGGTAAGAGATAAAATAAAGCTTGAGTTGGAAGCGCTCACCCCCTCTCCACAAGTGGAGAGGGGGCAGGGGGTGAGGGAAACCAACACCATGCCCGGTTATGCAGGCAGCAGCTGGTATTTCCTGCGCTATATGGACCCGCATAATGATACCGCTTTCTGCGACCGCAAAGTATCTGACTACTGGAACCAGGTAGATTTATATATTGGGGGAACCGAACATGCAGTAGGGCATTTATTGTATAGCCGCATGTGGACGAAAGTATTATACGATTTAGGTTATATAGGTTTTAATGAACCATTTAGAAGACTTGTAAACCAGGGAATGATACAGGGAAGCAGCAGGTTTGTGTACCGCATTGTTGGAACAACCAACCAGTTTGTATCAGCAGGACAAAAAGAGGGTTATAATGTACAACCATTACATGTAGATGTAAACATTGTGGACGGGTTAGAGTTAGACATTGAAGCATTTAAGAAATCGAAACCTGAATATGCAGATGCTGAATTTGTCTTTGAAGATGGAACTGCTTCATTCAGTTGCAGCCTTGGCAACCAGGAGTTGAAATATATATGTGGTTCGGAAGTAGAAAAAATGTCTAAATCAAAGTTCAACACTGTTAATCCTGATAATCTTGTTGACAAATACGGCGCCGACACCTTCCGTATGTATGAAATGTTCCTCGGTCCGGTGGAGCAAAGCAAACCCTGGGATACAAAAGGCATTGAAGGCGTTCACCGCTTCTTAAAAAAACTCTGGCGCTTGTTTTATGACGAACAAAAAGGCCGGGTATGGACTAACGAACAACCCACAGCGGAAGAGCTGAAAATATTACACCGCACCATAAAAAAAATTGAAGACGCTACCGAACGTTTTTCTTTCAATACTGCTGTTAGTGCATTTATGAAAGCGGTAAATGAGCTGACAGATTTAAAGAGCAGCAAAAAAACGATCCTTGAAAATATACTCGTATTGCTTACGCCCTATGCTCCGCATATAGCAGAAGAATTATGGCATAAGCTGGGCAACAGCGGCAGCATACTGAATGCGCCATATCCTGTGTTTGAAGAAAAGTATGTAACGGAATCTTCCAAATCATATCCTGTAGCCATTAATGGTAAAACACGCACAGAGATCAATTTTGATCTTGATGCTACACAACAACAGGTAGAAGCAATTGTAATGGCAAACGATATAGTGCAAAAATGGCTGGAAGGCAAATCGCCTAAAAAGATCATTTATGTAAAAAACAGGATGATAAATATAGTAATATGAGCTGGCCTGTATTAATTTTTGCAATATAGCTTGCAACAAAACAAATGGTCTTCTCCGTAAAAGATCATAACTTGGGAAGACGCCAATACGCCAATACACTAATTATTATCTTCCTGTTATGCAAATAAAGGTAACCTCTGTTGATGAGTATATAGATAACGCCCCATCCGGAGTGCGGGAGCTGCTTAAAAATATAAGAGCTACTGTTCACAAGGCAGCTCCCGAAGCCGAAGAAATGATCAGTTACGGAATGCCTGCTTTTTCAATAGCGGGTAAGCCGCTGGTTTACTTTGCAGCCTTTAAAAATCATATTGGTTTTTATGCAACACCCAGCGGCCACACCGCTTTTGAAAAACAGCTTTCAAAATATAAGCAGGGCAAAGGCTCCGTTCAGTTTCCGCTTGATCAACCAATGCCATTTTCTTTAATCACCAAAATTGTGAAGTTCAGGTTGAAAGAAGTAAAAGAAAAGCTGAAAGCTAAAAAGAAATGAGGTGTACGATTGATATACAGGACTAAATTATAAAGTATGTATATGAGAATATTAATGATTGCCGTTACTATAATAATACACAGCATTTGTGCATTGGCTCAGATACAGAATGGATTTCCCGTAAAGGCAGGCGAGATACCAGACCAGGTAATACCTTTTAATGCCCGTTATATATTTCCTGAATTTAAAGAGGGTAAGGCAACATTAAGGAATGGCGCTACGTCAAGACAAAAATTCAACTATAACTGTTTGCTTGATGAAATGCAGTTTATTACCCCTGCCGGCGATACGCTTGCTATTGCAGCGCCGGCAGAACTTAGAAGCATCCAGGTTGATACGGCTGTATTTTATTATGACCGCTTGTATCTTAAACAGATAAAAAAGCAGGGAAAATATATTTTAGCTGTTAAAAAAAGTATAGTGCAGTTGCCGGATAAGAAAGAAGCCGGCTACAATACTTATTCCGGCACATCTTCTATTACAACATATAGTTCTATCATATCAGGCAGCAAAGAATATAAACTGCAGGCAAATAATGAAACTATATTTATACCTGTGGAATATTATTTTCTGGGTGATGAATTCGGGCACTTTAACCGGGCTGATAAAAAGGCTTTTTTTAACCTGTTTACAGATAAAAGAAAGGGATTACAGGAATTTATCAGGCAAAAAAAAATCAATTTTAACAACAAAGATGATATTGCCGCATTATTTGACTTTTGTGTTGACAAAGCAAAATGATCACGGCATACATTAAATTATTGTATTATAATGCTATCCTGTGCAAACGTTCCCGCAATTATAATACGCTCCTGTAGTCCCACGAAATATTTATGTGTAACTTTAGAAGGCAAAAATCCCTTTTAATCATTTGTAGAATGTAGATGCCGGTTAATATTTCCACAAAAGTAATATTGGTTGTTGCTGTTTTAGCGATATGCGTTTTTGTATTCGTGCAGGCTGGGCGAGTGAAAAAACCTGAAGCCATCGCCAGGCTTGAAAGCAGTCTTCCTGCTGAAATTGATTATAACCAGCATGTAAAGCCAATCCTTTCCGACAAATGCTTTTTATGCCACGGACCAGATAAAGGCAATGGGCAGAAAGCCGGGCTTGATTTGTCAACGCCCGAAGGCGCCAGCGCATTATTGAAAGATGGCAAACGCGCTATTGTTCCCGGTAATCTCGGCAAGAGTGAATTTTATCATCGCCTTGTAACTACCGATCCTGACCTTGCAATGCCTGCCAAAGCATCCAACCGTTCACTAACAGATTATGAAAGAGCGATATTGATAAAATGGATTGAGCAGGGGGCTGTATATAAACCGCATTGGGCGTTTATCGCTCCGGTAAAACCAGCTTTGCCTGAGATAAAAGAAAAGACGTGGGTAAAAAATCCGATTGATTATTTTGTATTGCAAAAGCTGGAAGAAAATAAGCTGAAGCCGTCGCCGGAAGCAGATAAAGAAACTTTATTAAGACGTGTTACACTTGATCTTACAGGATTACCTCCGACTATTGAAGAGACAGATGCATTTGTTGCAGATAATTCCACAAATGCTTACGAAAAAGTAGTGGATAAATTATTGCAATCTCCACACTATGGCGAAAAAATGGCGGTTGACTGGCTGGATGTTTCCCGCTATGCGGACACCTATGGATATACCGTAGACCGCTACCGCGCCACATGGCAATGGAGAGACTGGGTTATAGAAGCTTTCAATCAAAATATGCATTTTGATGAATTTGCTACCTGGCAACTGGCGGGTGATATGCTGCCCAACGCCACCCGTGAACAAAGATTGGCAACTGCCTTTAACCGTAATCACGCACAAAACGCGGAAGGTGGTATTATTAATGAAGAATTCCGGAGCGAATACGTAGTTGACCGCACAAGTACTTTAGGCACGGCTTTTTTGGGTTTAACCGTTGGTTGTGCAAGATGTCATGATCATAAATTTGATCCCGTATCCATTAAAGAGTTTTACAGCCTGTATAGCTTTTTCAACAATATAGATGAGCCGGGACAGATATCATTTGACCAGGCAACGCCGGGGCCTTCAATGCTGTTAACAGATAAAAAGCAGGATTCCGTTCTCGCATATCTCACCAGCAAAGAAAAAGAAAAGCTGCAACAGCTTGATTCCATTACCCAACAGGAAAAGCCTGCTTTTGAGCAATGGAAACAAACCCTCAACAATAAAGCGCCTTTCGATCTGAGTAAAGGATTGCAGGCACATTTTACTTTTGATAAACTCGTTGATAAAAAGTTCATCAATGAAAAAGATGCCAAAGGCGGCGGCATAGCAGCAGACGCGTCAATTACCCCGGGCAGGTTTGGCAATGCTTTCAAATCAAATGGTGATGATATACTCAGGCTTGGCAAAGTTGGTATATATAACCGCTTTCAGCCATTCTCTATCGGTGTTTGGATCAATATTCCGCAAGATGTAAACAAAGCCATCATCGTTCACAAAGGCAATGGCGATATCACTTACGCTTTTCATGGTTATTACCTGAATATAAAACAGGGCAAGGCTGAGTTTTTGATGGCGCATACATGGCCCTATAACGAAATCTTAAAAATTACAAAAGATACATTACCAAAAGAAAAATGGATACAACTGACGTTAACATATAGTGGCTCCGGTAAAGCCGAAGGAATAAAATTATATGTGGACGGAAGAGAAGCGGAAATGGTAACGGAAAAAGATAACCTGTATAAAGACATTGTATACCATCGCGATGACCAGATCGGGTTACAGGTAGGCGCCGACTGGCGCGGCACGGGTTTTAAAAACGGGTTGGTTGATGAACTGGTGGTATATGATCGTGCACTGAATGCGTCAGAAGTTGCCGGGCTGCTCCAGGCAAATTATAAGTATACAAATTTCACTTCGCCTATACCTTACCGTGATCTTGAACAGTATTATTTTTCCAACATATCAAAGCTATGGCAGCAAAAGCAAAACGAATTGCAGCAGATAAGGCAGCAAAGAAATATAGAATCCGAAAATATCCCTGAGATAATGGTGATGGAAGAGATGAAGCAACGAAGATCTGCGCATGTATTGCTTCGCGGCGCATATGATGCTTTGGGCGAAGAAGTATTCCCTGATGTGCCAAGTGCTATTCTTCCTTACCCAAAAAATTTGAGGAAAGACCGGCTGGGGCTTGCCCAATGGTTATTTGATGCGAAAAATCCTTTAACGGCAAGAGTAATCGTTAATCGCTACTGGCAAACATATTTTGGTACGGGTATACAAAAAAATGCGGATAATTTCGGCAATCAGGGTGGCGTTCCTTCTAATCCCGCCCTGCTGGATTGGCTGGCAGTTACCTTCAGAGGATCGGGCTGGGATATAAAAGCTATGCAAAAGCTCATTGTAATGTCGGCAACCTACCGCCAATCCTCACACGCAGATGCTGCTTTGCTGGCAAAAGACCCGGATAATATTTTACTGGCGCGTGGCCCTGCGTTCAGGCAATCTGCAGAAATGATCCGCGATGCTGCGTTAAAAGCAAGCGGGTTGTTGAATGACAGTATAGGAGGGCCAAGTGTAAAGCCATATCAGCCGGAGGGTATATGGTCGGTAAACAGTGAAGTATATAAGCAGGATAGCGGCGCTAATTTATACCGGAGAAGCTTATATACCTTTTGGCGGCGCACCAATCTCGCTCCATCTTTAGGCACATTTGATGCACCGTTGCGAAGCAGTTGCATTGTGCAGCGGCAAAAAACGAGTACCCCTTTGCAGGCATTGGTTTTACTGAATGATCCTCAGTTTACAGAAGCTGCAAAAGTGCTGGCACAAAACTCCATACAAAAGTTCAGCACCATACCGGAGCGGATAGCGTATGCTTACCGTTCCTTAACCGGTATTCAACCAACGAAAAAAGAAAAAGAAATTTTAGAGGAACTATATACAACACAGGTAGAAAAATTTACAAAAGATCCGGGAAAAATGAAGGGTTGGCTGGCGGCCGGGGAATACAAGATCAGCAAGTATATAAAGCCACAGGAGCTTGCCGCAACAGCAATAGTAGCAAGCACTATTATGAATTCGGATGCTTTTGTAACGAAGAGATGAGGAAAGGTATAGGGTGTAAGGTATAAGGCAGAGGATTATAACCCTACACCTTCTACCCTACACTTTAACCTTAAAAAACATACAAGGCAAGCGTTTACGGCAAAAGGCACAGCACCTTACACCCTAAGCCTTTAACCTTTAACCTTTAATTATGGACAAACAACTCGAACAACTCATTGCAGGCAATCTTAACAGGCGGTCTTTCCTGCAGAAAGCATCACTAAGTTTAGGCGCAGTTGCGTTAGGTTCACTGATTACTGGACAAACAGGTAGCGCTGCAAAAAAAGGAAGTCCCATTATAGCTGGAAGCGGTATAATGGGCGCTCCGGATATACCTGCTCGGGCAAAAAGAGTGGTATATCTTTTCCAGAGCGGCGGACCGTCGCAGTTTGAAACTTTTGATTATAAACCCATACTTGAAAAAATGCATGGGCAGGATCTGCCTGATTCAATAAGAAAAGGGCAAAGGCTTACCGGTATGAGCGCCCAGCAATCTGCTTTGCCGCTGGTTGGCTCGTCTTTTAAATTTCAGCAAAATGGCAAGAGCGGAGCGTGGGTAAGCGAACTGATGCCGTATACAGGTGCTATAGCTGATGATATTTGTTTTATAAAATCAATGCATACGGAGCAGATCAATCACGACCCGGCGCTTACTTTTATGCAAACAGGTAACCAGATTGCCGGTCGCCCAAGCATGGGCGCATGGGTGAGTTATGGTTTGGGGTCTGACAATGAAAATCTCCCCGCATTTATTGTACTTGTTTCCAACAATGCGCCCAAAGATCAGCCTTTATATGCCAGGCTTTGGGGCAATGGTTTCCTGCCTTCCAAATATCAGGGCGTTCAGTTTCGTTCAGGAGAAGATCCTGTATTATATCTCTCCGATCCGGAAGGTTACAAAGCTGTTGACCGAAGAGAAATGCTTGATGCATTAAAAGCATTGAACCAGGCACAGATGGAAACATTTGGCGATCCGGATATTGTCAATCGCGTAGCGCAATATGAAATGGCTTTCCGGATGCAGGCTTCTGTTCCTGAAATAACAGATATGTCTGATGAACCGGACAGGGTATTTGATATGTATGGCCCTGATTCGAGAACGCCGGGAACTTATGCCGCCAATTGCTTACTGGCGCGGCGGTTACTTGAAAGAGATGTAAAGTTTGTACAGTTATATCACCAGGGTTGGGATCAGCATGGCAATTTGCCTAAAGCACTGGTTAATCAATGCAAGGCCACAGACCAGGCATCTGCCGCATTGGTGAAAGATTTGAAACAACGCGGGCTACTTGACGATACACTTGTAGTATGGGGTGGCGAATTTGGAAGAACAAATTACTCACAGGGTAAACTCACCAAAGATGATTATGGCAGGGATCATCACCCGCGCTGCTTTACTATGTGGATGGCGGGCGGCGGTGTGCAGCCGGGATTGACCTATGGAGAGACAGATGAGTTTGGATATAATATTGTGAAGAACCCGGTGCATGTGCATGATTTCCAGGCTACGCTGTTATACCTTTTGGGGATAGATCACGAAAAACTTACCTATGACTCGGAAGGCAGGCGGTTCCGGTTAACGGATGTGGCAGGGAAGGTGATGAAGGAGGTTATTGCGTAAGTTTGAGGTGTGTTATATTATGAAGAGCATCGCATTCATAGCGTTATTATTTTTATCGTCTGTTATACATGGACAGAGCTTAAATCCCGAAGACTACGGGTATAGACATTTTAGAATGGTTTACTTAGGAGACACAGTTGACATCCTGATTAAATCAAAAAACGGCGAAGAATTAAAACAAAAACCGCTATTCCTTTTTTGTCAGAGGAGTCTGCCAATCCTTCTCATCATCCCCCATGTTGATAGTAGTGGCAAAGTCATATCCTATAATCCGTTTGTATTTAACACAGATATTTTAACCGGTGATTTTCATTTAGCAATTATTAGTAAACCGTTTATTCCGTTAGTAGCAGACATCAAATCATTAAACAATAATGCTACTTTTAGCGATAGTACCGGTAATTTCCCAAAAGAATATATTGAAAGAAATTTATTAAATTATTATGTAAAAAGAAATATCGCTGTCCTTAAGTACCTCCGGAATCAATTATGGGTTTCAAAAAATATGTTAGTTATATCAGGGCACTCTGAAGGAAACAGCATTGCAGCAAAACTAGCTGCTGGGTATCCTAAAATAACGCATGTGATTTATTCCGGTGGCAATCCGATGGGTAGAATCATGACTCTTATTCAACGATCCCGGCAAGCGGAAACCGATACAAGCAAGCTGGCAGAAAATGATTTTGTATATTGGCGTGAAGTTGTTTCCAGCCCCAATGACATGAGCAGTGTTGGTGATACAAACAAGGGGATGTACGAGTTTTCCGAGCCACCATTTCAATATTTAATGAAACTTAAAATCCCTGTTCTTATAAGCTATGGCACCAAAGATGCCGGTGCTCCGTACAACGACTATCTGCAGGTTGCGTGTATTCGCAGACAAAAAATCAATTTTGTATTCAAAGCCTATATAGGAACTGAACATAATTATTTTCCCATTCTACCTGATGGTAAAATTGATTACAACACTTTCAACTGGGACAAAGTAGCACAAGATTGGCGAGTTTGGTTAACTGGACGATAACTACGAATACACAATTTTGTGCTTACTACTATGCCTGCCAGCGAATAAGCTCTCATCTTCTCAAAAAAACAGTACGATGGTTTTATTTTCTACTGGTATATGTCTTCAAATACCAGAGCATAAAGCGTGAATATTCCGGTATGCGAAGACACATACCAATAGGGAAAATATTCCCTTACAAAAATCAACCCTGGCTGTCCGACAGACAGGCTTATTATCTTAGTAACAAACCGTGATGCATAACCCAACCTTATTACATTATTATATCTCGTTCCAAAAATTAGCAGGCACTAATTTTAACTATCTGCCATCATAAGCTAATGTGGACAAGGTATATAAATACATATTTAATCAACCAGTCCATCATAAAAAAATGAGCTTTGCAGAAGAATATAATTAGTTTTTAAAACATTATCAGAAAACATTGAAATGGGATATCATAAGCTAATAGGGTTAACGTTGAGATATTATCTTGTTACTAAGGTCATAAGGTTAGCAGCTTTATATTCACTTCCTGTATCTTTTGCATGCAACTTTATAGATAACAGCTTCTTGATTAAGCCTCAAGCAGGGTTAAGGCTGGGAACCCCGTGCGAATATCTTCAGCGCCTGAACCTTAGTAACAGACAGGAGTTGCTTAACTCACCTTATTACCTTCAATGATTAGTAATAAGATTAGCGTTGAAATATTGCCTTCTTACTAAAGCCATAAGGTGGGCAGCTTTATATTCACTTCCTGTATCTTTTGCATGCAACTTTGTAGATAACAGCTTCTTGATTAAGCCCCACGCAGGGGTTACGAACCTTTGTAAGGCTGGGAACCTCGTGCGAATATTTTCAGCGCCTGAACCTTAGTAACAGACAGGTGGTTGCTTAACTCACCTTATTACCTTCAATGATTAGTAATAAGATTAGCGTTGAAATATTGCCTTCTTACTAAAGCCATAAGGTTGGCAGCTTTATATTCACTTCCTGTATCTTTTGCATGCAACTTTGTAGATAACAACTTCTTGATTAAGCCCCACGCAGGGATTACGAACCTTTGTAAGGCTGGGAACCCCGTGCGATCTATTAGAATTATATAAAGGGGATAGCTATTGGACAGATGATTTGAAACTGTTTTACAATAAATGAAACAAATTTCCAGCGCTATGAATTAACCTTCTGAAACCTGCGATATTCAACAAAACTTTGTAAATTTAGCCAATGCAAATACAGGCAGACATAGAATTTGATCAATTACTTAAGATAATTAAAACATTGCCTTCCGGAAAACTCAGGTGGTTAAAATCTGCTATTGAAAAGGAAGTTACCAACGGGAAAAAAAATGATTTGGAGGCAATTCTTTTAAAGGGGCCAACCGCTACAAAAAAGCAATTGAATACTATCGCTAAAAATAGAAAAGCTATCAACCAATGGCGAACAAAATAATATTGGTAGATACTTCCATTCTTATTGATTATTACCGGAAAACAGATAAAACCCGATCATTTGTTGAATAAAATATATCCTAACCATTTTATATTTCTTGCATTATGAATAACAAAAATCACAGAAGATCATTTCTCAAAAAAACAATTATGCTTACAACCGGAACAGTAGCAGGATTCAATATTATTGGCAAAGCAAATCCAAATGAAGATAGCATCATCGGTCACGGTGAATTCAGGTATAAGGTAAATAAAACCTGGGGCGATCTTGACCCATCAAAAACACCGGTGCTCAACTGCCATGAAATGATACAGGACTCTAAAGGCAGGCTGGTAATGCTTGGAGACGAGATAAAGAATAATATTCTTGTATATGATAAATCAGGTAAACTGCTGGATTCATGGGGCACAAAATATTCAGGCGGACATGGGTTAACCCTGACCAATGAAGGTGGCGAAGACTTTTTGTTTATCGCCGACAGTGGTTATTACCTCGGCAGAAACGGCAAAGGCGGAAGACAATCAGGCTCTGTTTATAAAACAACCATTAACGGAGATCTTGTATTTGCATTGGGTCATCCTGCAACTATAGGTGTATATAAAGATGACGAAAAGTTTCAGCCAACCGAAACCGCTGTTGCACCTAACGGTGATTTTTATGTAGCTGATGGTTATGGCTCTGATTATATCATTCAATATAATCATAAGGGTGAATACATCAGGCACTTTGGAGGGCACAATAATGCCAATCCCGAACATAACCTGAGCCAGGCGCATGGTATAGCTGTTGATACACGCAATCCATCATCACCCAAATTAATTTGCACTTCGCGCAATGAAAACGCTTTTAAATTTTTTACGCTTGATGGTAAATATATAGAAACAGTAAAGCTTCCGGGTGCTTATGTATGCCGCCCTGTTATTAACGGAGAGAATATTTATGCAGGCGTGTGCTGGTCAAACTTTCGGGATAGTGGTAAAATGAACGGCGGCAAATCAGGGTTTGTAACCATACTTGATAAGAACAATAAAGTAGTTTCAAACCCAGGCGGCACAAAGCCGGTGTACAAAAATGGCATATTGCAACCCATGTTCATGGATGGCGCAATTTTTTATCACGGGCATGATGTGTGCGTGGATGATGAAAAGAATGTATATGTGTGCCAGTGGAATGCGGAGAAAACATATCCTGTAAAACTGGAGCGAGTTTAAAAAATATCCATGCAAACAGACTGGTCGCAATTTTTCGGCAGGTTTCATCCCCTTGTTGTTCATCTTCCGATAGGTATTATTCTATTTGCGGTATTGCTGCTCATTGTGGCAGCATACCGCAAAAGTATATTGCTTGATAAAGCCATCAATATAGCATTGCTTGCCGGTTGCGTCAGTACTGTGCCCGCAATAGTTACCGGACTTTTATTATCCGGCAACGGCGGCTATCATGCAAATACACTTTTCTGGCATAAATGGACAGGCATTACAACGGCTATTGTTTGTTTTGCCTGTTGGTTAACCAGGAGAAAGCCTGGTTCCGGAAAGAAAATCAGCAACGCATTACTCATTATTTCCACAATACTGATTGCCATTGGCGGACACCTTGGCGGCAATATGACTCACGGTGAAGGATACCTGACGAAATACCTGCCGGCTTCTCTGCAAAAAATTTTTGGTGCAGCGCCTGACGCCGTTCCGGAAAAAACATTCGTCTCTGTGGATTCTGTAGTTGTATATGAAGATATTATTCAACCCATACTTAATAATAAATGCATAAGCTGTCATAACCCGGGTAAGCAAAAAGGTGATCTTGATCTGAGCAGTAAAGCAGGGCTTTCAAAAGGCGGCAAGAGCGGAGCCGCTATTGTTGCCGCAGATTTAGAAAAGAGTGAACTGCTTCACCGGGTAACTCTTCCCGTCACCAGTTCTAAATTTATGCCTGCAGATAATCAACCGGCTTTAACACCCGCTGAAATATCGCTGATAAAATGGTGGATAAATGCAGGCGCTGATTATGAAAAAAATGTAGCGGAATTTAATGCAGATGATAAAAGTAAATACTTCATATCCGCTTACCTTGGTATTGACGCGGCAAACGATAAAGAGATCATTCTTCCTGTTGCCACCGCGGCAGATTCTAATGTTTTAAAGCAAATTAAAGAAGCCAGTATCATTCTCCGTTCTGTATCATCTGAAAGTAATTTATTGCAGGCCTCATTTGTGATGGTACAGCAATCAACTGAAACCGATATAACAAAGCTGATTGAAAAACTTGCTGCAATAAAGGAGCAGTTATATCAGCTTGATGTAAAGCATTGTTCGTTATCAAAAGAAGCAATGCAAATTATTGGCGGCTTTACCAAACTGAATAAGCTTGATGTTCAGCATACGAACCTTGCCGATGACAAAGTATCACCTTTGGAAAAACTTCAGCAACTCAATATCCTCAACATCGGGGAGAATGATATTACTGATAAAGTTTTTGCTATTTTAAAGAAAATGAAAGCGCTTAAAAAAGTTAATCTCTGGCAAACAAAAGCTACAGAAGACGGCATTAAAAATTTTCAGTCTGCCTCAAAAGATATAATTATTGAGCATTGATTTTAATGATCAATCATGAAAAAATATTATAGTATTACTTGCATTGCATTATTCAGTGTTTTTACTACCTCCTTTAGCAATGCCGATCCCTTCCCTAAAAAGGTAAAGCGAATACTTTTTATTGGCAACAGTATTACCTATGCAGGGAAATTTGTTACAGATATTGAAACCTATTTTACCATTAATTACCCGGATAAGCATTACGGATTTATTAATGTTGGCTTACCAAGCGAAACGGTATCCGGGCTTTCGGAAGAAGGTCATGCCGACGGAAGATTTCCACGGCCTGATCTGCATGAAAGATTAGCGCGTGTACTTGCAGCTACCAAGCCTGATATTGTATTTGCAAGCTATGGCATGAATGATGGTATATACCAGCCACTTGACGAACAGCGATTTCAAAAATTCAGGGATGGAATAACCTGGCTGCACAATGCAGTAATTAAATCCGGCGCTAAAATTGTTCATCTTACACCACCGGTATTCGATGAAAAAAATGGCGGGCAGCCAGGTTATGCCGAAGTGCTCGATAAGTATAGTGAATGGCTGCTCAGCCAGCGCTATACAGCAAAATGGGAAGTTGCGGATATTCATTTCCCCATGAAAAAATATTTGCTCGATCACAGGGCGAAAGACGTATCTTTTGCTTTGGCAAAAGACGGCGTTCACCCCGGCGATGAAGGCCACTGGCTGATGGCAAAGCAGGTTTTACTATATCTTAATGAAGATAAAGTTACAGATATCGCAAGCTTCAATGATGTCATATCAACACATCCCAACGGAGAAAAAATACTGCAGCTGGTTGCCGAAAAGCAAAGTATAATGAAAGACGCATGGCTTACTGCTACCAAACACACAAGGCCCGAAATGAAAGTTGGCTTGCCGCTTAAAGAAGCAAAAAACAAAGCAAAGCAAATTGATGATCAGGTAAGGAATTTAGTCAGTGGGAAATAGCATGGTAATTCAGAAGCAGCGATATGGTAAGTATTGTTCAATGGTAATACTTTCTGCAGACTTGATGTTTTCCTCGGTTAAGAATGATTTTTTTGTGGCTTGTTAAGTCTCACAAAATACTGTATCAGCTCCTTATCTGATACACTCGACATACCATTTATATTTCTACAAATTTGGTTTTAAAAAATAGTTTTAGGCGATAATAAAAGTCGTTTACCGAATTTCAAACACTTATTCATATTCGTCGGTGATAATGATCTTAATCTCAAAAGGCTTAGTTAAGCAATCTCCTGCAGCTTCCTGCAAGCTTACTAACACATTGGGAAATGCCATAAAGGTTATAACTTTCCCCTGCACTCCTGAAGAATGCTCCATATTTGCTTTTGGTTTTTCTAAAAGTGAAATTGCTACAACAACTCCCCGATATAACTCCTTATTGTTAACCAGCTCATCCATGTCATAACCGCTACAATCAGCCAGCCGGCAGCCTGTAACCATAACGGGTGTTTATAACCATTCAGTAAACGGGGTTTTGCGGCTATTATTAATACAACCGCTAATGCAAGCGGTAATATTATACCATTAAAAGCGCCGGCAAGTATCAGCAGCGTTACAGGATTGGATGATACCATAAAGATCAAAGTAGAGCTGATAATGAAAAGGCTGATGATAATTTTTTCATTTCTGGCAATGGCAGGATGAAATGTTTTCCAGAAAGAAACTGAAGTATATGATGCGCCTACAACTGATGTTATTGCGGCGCACCACAATACAATGCCAAAGAACAGATATCCTGATTTTCCGGCAGCAGACCTGAATACTTCCCCGGCAGGATTCTGGTTGCCCAAACTTACACCATGCCACACCACGCCCAATGCTGCGAGGAATAATATAAACCGCATCAGCGAAGTAATGAGTATACCGCTAACCGCACTTTTGGTAACATCACTAACTGATGATCTGCCGCTTATACCTGCATCGAGTAAGCGATGCGCACCGGCAAATGAAATATAACCACCAACCGTTCCGCCAACAAGGGTTACAATTTTCATTACATCAATCCTGTCTGGTAAAAATGTTTTGTATACAGCTTCACCAAGCGGAGGCTTTGAAGCAAAAGCCACATATATGGTAAGCGCTATCATTAATAGTCCGAGTAATTTAGCAACCAGGTCAACTGTTTTACCGGCATCTTTATACCAAAATATAAGCAGTGCAAAAACACAACTTACGATGGCTCCTGTGCGAGTATCCATGCCTGTTATTACCTGCAGCCCAAGCCACAGCCTGCTATATTACCCACATTAAATATAATACCACCCAGCGCTATTAATGCGGCAAGAAAATAGCCCAGCCCGGGCAGGAGTTTATTGGAAAGATCCTGCGCACGCTGCCCGCTTACTGTAACAATCCGCCAGATATTTAATTGAACGCCTATATCAAGCAATACAGAAATAAGAATAACAAAACCAAAGCTGGCAACCAGTTCTTCTGTAAACTTTGCTGTTTGTGTAAGAAATCCCGGTCCTATAGCCGATGTTGCCATAAGAAATGCGGCGCCCATAAATGTTCCGCCCAAACCCGAAGATTTAAATGGTTTCAATACTGATACCTTTTTGCTTTAGGTTTTCAAAAATAATTTTGGCAAATATATCTGCATGAACACCATCTCCGTGCAGGCAAATCGTATCAGTATTCACAAAAACGGTTTTACCGGTAACAGAGGTCACTTTGTTTTCTGTAACGAGTTGTATAGCCTGCTTCACCGCTTCGGAAGTATCTGTTATCAACGCGTTGCTCATGGTTCTGGGCGTAAGCGTGCCATTATCCTGGTAAGTTCTGTCGGCAAAAACCTCGCTGGCAGCCTTAATATTTAAAGCTTTTGCTTCCTTTGTCATATACGAATTACTCAGTCCGTAAAAAATCAATGCAGCGTCAATATCCTTAACAGCTTTTAAAATAGTTTGTGCATATATTTTATCAGCAGCTGCTATATTGTATAAAGCGCCGTGTGGTTTTACATGATGCAGTACGGCTCCCATTTGTGCAGCTATTTTTTTAACCAGTAACACCTGGGCGGAAAATAGATCATACAATATTTGCGGGGATAATTTTACAGCAGTTCTGCCAAAATTTTTTTTGTCGGCAAAACCAGGGTGAGCGCCTATTGCAACTTTATGTCTGAGGCAAAGCGCTATAGTCCGTTTAATTGTTTCTTCATCGCCCGCATGAGCGCCGCAGGCAATATTGGCCGAACT
Organism: Agriterribacter sp.; assembly: GCA_047601125.1. GTDB lineage: Bacteria > Bacteroidota > Bacteroidia > Chitinophagales > Chitinophagaceae > Agriterribacter. Next base: position 684,714 of record JASGJY010000002.1, read on the forward strand.
GATATACGGCATAATAGCTTCATCAGTGTTCATGCCTTCACCCATATCGCAATTCAAATCAATCTTCAGCATATGATTTATGAAGCGCCTGTTCATTTATCATGTAGAAAATTACTATTTAAAATAATCAGCCCACATCATTGAACATCCATTTTTTAATATGGTGAGGTGATGCTCCTGCTTCAATAACAATTCTTCTGCGGTTTGTATATCTGTTATTTTAAATCGAAGCGGCTTATCTTCTTTGAGCTGAGCGATTTTTGTGCGATGCGCTTTTATAACATGCGCAATTCGCGGATAGCCGCCTGTTGTTTGGTGCCCGGCCATCAAAACGATCATTTGCCCGCCCGGTAATAATTGAATAGTACCAAAATCCACAACAGAAGATATAAGCTCGCATGGCATATTGATGGATACTGCAGAACCTTCCAGCGTATACCCCATCCTGTCTGATGTACGGCTTACGGAAAATAATTGCTCCTGTAAAATTTGTTTGCCTTTATCGGTTATATAATCCCACTCATTTCCGGGCAAAACAAAAATCTCGTCGGCAGGAGCGCCATCATAAAAAGGAACAGCTTTCCATTTTAATACTTCATGCTTTTTATCATCCACATCCTGCGTGGAACCAAGATTGGTAAAGGGAATAATATCTCCTTTTTTCAATAATCTCCCTTTCCAGCCGCCTGCATTGATTTTTGTATGTGTTGAATAACTGCCCAGCCATTTTTCTGCTCCCATAGTGCCGTTTACTGCCAGGTAGCACCAGCGCCCTTCTTTCCATTGCTCAAACTTCAACGTGGAATTAGCACCTATTTTAACCGGGTGAAATAAAGGAACCGGTTTGCCATTAAGTGTGGCCGAAAAATCAGCGCCACCTATGGCTATAATTGCCGGTGCGTCAAAAGAAACAGCAGCAGCAGGAAAACTCATTTCAATTACAGGTGCGTATTCTGAATTGCCTGCCAAAAGATTAACTGTGCGCATCGAAAACATATCAATTGCGCCCCCTGGATTAATGCCCATATACTGAAAACCATGCCTGCCACAATCCTGTATGCTATCACAAATGCCCGCTTTAATAATTTTCAAATTCATCTCTGCTTATTGAATAAAATTTTACAATATCTCCCGGCTGAAAAAAAGTGCTGAAGTTATCGCTGTCCCTCATCTCGTATAATTTTATCGGCGTTCTGCCGATAATATGCCAGCCCCCCGGAGAATTGATGGGGTATATACCGGTTTGGTTGCCCGCAATGCCAACACTGCCTGCCTGTACTTTTTGTGGCGCAGCTTTTCTTGGCATTGCAATTTTCGCTTCAACCTCACCCATATAAGCAAAGCCGGGTAAAAAGCCCAGCATATATACCCTGTATGTATGCGAACTGTGCAGGCTGATCAATTCCTGCTTTGTAATTTTCTTTTCCCGTAAAAGAGATTTCAAATCGGGCGCCAGCATTTCATCATAGCATACAGGCACTTTTACTGTTCGTGGATTATCCGTTAAGGTGCAACTTTTCTTTTCGAGAATTTCTTCCAGCTTTTCTTTTGCAATATCACTTATTGTTTCCTTGCTTCTTATCTCTTTTTTAAGTATAGCCGGGTTATAGAATATAGTGAGCGAGCTGTAGGCCGGCACACATTCAATAAATCCTTTTACGGGATATGCCTGCATATATTTAAAAACGCCCATTATATGTGCGCTGATATCCTGGTCAATACAATTGCCAAAGTCTACAGTGAGCGCAGTATCACCCAGAGGGAAAATTGTATATGGAAAATAATTACGCATAATAAGTTCAAAGTTGAAAGATACGGTATATATAATATTTCCGCCAGGAAGCGCCGGACTTTACAAGGATTTTACTTTTAGAATAAAGTTTCATATCTCAAAAGACAAATCACTTAGTTAAGCAATAAAAGAAGCTGAGGTTGATTCTCCCGTATGTACAGGATTGCAGTGACCAGATGGTTCAGAATTTAGAAACTTTGCCTTAGTGCTGGTAACAAACACTCTCTCGATCCCGCTATCATGAAGATTGAATTGAAGATATGTTGCGGCGGAAAAAGCAATCTCCTGTAGCTTCTGCAATTGAGATTGCTTAGATTTCTTCTAAAAAGTGAAATCCCCGCCTAACTTTACCATTCAGGAAATACTTTTGCCAAAATTTTTTCATGACATTATACGGTATACCCAATTGTGATACTACAAACAAAGCAATGCTCTGGTTGAAGTTGAAAAAAATTGATTTTAAATTCCATAACTATAAAGAAGCGGGCATCTCAACCAAAAAATTAAAAGAATGGTGTGATAAAGCCGGTTGGGAAAAGGTTTTGAATAAACGCAGCACATCATGGCGTGAACTATCTCCTGCGCAGCAGGCATCTGTTATTAATCAGGAGAATGCTATTGCAATAATGAAAGAAAACAACAGTATTATAAAACGCCCTGTTATTGAATATAACGGACACTTACTGATTGGATTTGATGAAAAAAGATATGCAGCAGTTTTTTAAAAATTAAGCTCCTATTACCTGATATAACGTACTGATAAACAATAAATTAAACATTAGCATGCATAGGAGCCTGTATATTTACTCTTTCTGATAACAAGCCATTAACCATTTTTTTTAATTAAACGTTTGTTTAAATTAAACAATTGTTTAGTTTTGCACCGCAATTAAGCAATGATGACAGACAAACATGTACATATTCTTCAGGTGGCAGAAGCGTTATTTGCGGATAAAGGGTTTGACGGGACTTCTGTAAGGGATATTGCAGGACAGGCGGGCGTAAACCTGGCAATGATATCATACTATTTTGGCTCGAAGGAAAAACTGATGGCCGCACTGGTGGAATACAGGTCGAATTATACAAGGGGTTTGCTGGAAGAATTGAACAAGGACGAATCATTAACACCCTGGGATAAGATTGACAGGCTGATTGATTTATACGTAGACAAAATACTTAACAATTATAAGTTTCATTGTATAATGACAACACATTTGCCTACCATACAGTCGCCCGAAATAAAGGAAATGATAACTGATATTAAGGCAAAGAATTATGAAGAGGTAAAAAAAATCATTCAGGAAGGACAAAAGAAAAAAGTGTTCAGGAAAGTGGATATTGAACTTTCGGTTGGTAGTGTTATGGGAACCATCACACATACTACACTTTCAAAAAGCCTGTATTGCCGCATATTGAATATTGCCTGCAATGATGACGAATTGTACAGGAAAAAAATGATACCAAAAATAAAAGCACATCTCAAACAATTGCTAAGAGCCCATCTGGATATAAAAAATCAGGAATAACATTTAACAAATACGCAATGAAAAAATTTGCAATAGCCGTAATGCTTATGATTACGGGAGCTACTGTATATGCACAAACCAAAACGCTGAGCCTTGAAGAGGCTGTAGCGCTGGGATTACAAAACAGCAAACAGCTTATACTCGCTGCACATGAAGTAGATAAAGCATCTTCGGAATTGGAACAGGCAAAAGATGCATCATTACCAACAGCCAAAGTAACAGCAGGATACAGCCATGCGCTTATGCTGGCAAGAAGCTTTTATATTCCTTCTTCTGACGGTGGCGGACCTAAAAAACTTACGCTGCCTTTTGATAACAGCGTAACAATGGCAACCCTCTCTGTAACGCAACCCATTTTTGCCGGCAATCAATTTCGCTACGCCAGAAAATCTGCAGAGCTTATGATAGAAGTGAGCAAACTGAACGGGGAAACAGATAAGGACGACATTGCCTATAATATTATCAATGCGTATATCAATTATTACAAATTGAAACAAAACCAGAAAATACTGGCGCAAAACCTTTCGGATGTTGAAAATAAGCTGGAAGAGATTAAAAAGTTTGAAAGCCAGGGATTAGCTACAAAGAATGACGTGCTGCGTTTTGAACTGGAAAAATCGAACATGAAATTATCAGCTATTGAGCTGGAGAATAACCGGAAGATTGTGAATTATAATCTCAATATTTTACTTGGCTTGCCGGACAGCACTGTTATTGAAGAGCAGGATGTAAGCTATAAGCTTGATATGAATGATAGTTTTGAAAACTATGTTGCACAGGCCTTGAAAGACAGGAAGGAATTAGCCGGTTTAAAATACCAGGATCAGTTATCAGACATAAATATCAATAAAGTAAAGGATGAAAAATTACCAACGCTGGGTGTTGCCGGAAACCTGTATTATATCAATCCTTCAAAAGATATTATTCCAAAAAACGGCGCATACCTTGCTCCGTTTATGATAGGACTGAATGCAGGCTGGGATATTTCAACCCTGTATAAAAATAAGAATAAGCTTACCGAAGCTAAAATACAGAAGCAACAGGTTGCCGACAAAACGGAAATAGTAAAAGACCAGATAAGATCAGACGTATATAAAAGTTATGTACAATATAAACAGGCATTAGAGAAAATAACGGTATTGCAGGATGCCATTACCCAGGCTACGGAAAATGAAAGAATAACGGAATCTAAATTTCAGAATAATCTTGCTACTACTACAGACAGGATAGACGCACAAACATTATTATATCAATCACGCATCAATCTTGAGCTGGCAAAATCAGACGCGACAGCAGCATATTATGCCTTGCTGAAATCTACAGGGCATATTCAACCATAATAAACTAAAAATAACTCAAAGCATAAAAAAACTATTGTATGAGTAACAACCAAAAAAAATCAAAAGGCAAAAAAATAATATTTCCAATCTTGCTGGGATTGGTATTAGTGGTGGCATTGATCATAACACTAAAGGAATACTTTTATTCGCAAAGCCATGAAGAAACAGATAACGCGCAGGTAGATGCGGACATAAGTCCTGTAATCAGCAGGGTTCAGGGGTATGTAAAAGAAATCCGCTTTAAAGATAACCAGATAGTGAAGGCTGGTGACACCCTTGTGATATTGGATGACAGGGACTATAAAATAAAACTACAGCAGGCAGAAGCTGCGCTTGCTTCGGTTAAACAATCGGTAAATGTTGCGAGGTATGCCGTTGCAGAAACAAAATCAAATATCGCTACGGCGCAGGCAAATGTACAGGCTGCTAAAGTGAGGGTATGGAAAGCAACTGAAGATTACAACCGCTATAAAAATCTGTATGATGATCATGCAATTACCAAAGCGCAGTATGATGCAACGAAGGCGGAAAAAGAATCAGCGGAAGCGGCTTTACTGGCAGCGCAAACACAAGTGCCTGTAATTAATAAAAGGATAGGGACCAATGAGCAGCAAACAGAAGCCTATGCTACGAACATTGCTCCAAAGCAATCTGATGTAGATTATGCTAAACTGCAGTTATCCTATACTGCTATAACAGCACCCGCAGATGGTATTGCTTCAAAAAGAAATATTCAGTTAGGGCAATTGGTACAGGCAGGGCAATCATTGCTTTCCATTGTAAATGATAACGGTTTGTATATAACGGCAAACTTTAAAGAAACGCAAATGGAGCATCTTAAGGTTGGAGAAAAGGTTGATATAAAAGTAGATGCCTACAAACATGAGCCGGCGCAAGGCACAGTTGAATCTGTTGCTGGCGCTACAGGTGCTAAGTTTTCTTTGCTTCCCCCTGATAATGCCACCGGAAATTTTGTGAAAGTTGTACAACGTGTGCCTGTAAGAATAAAGCTTGATGCATCTCCTGAATTTATATCAAAACTCCGCCCGGGCATGAGCGTTAAAGTGGTGGTGCATACAAAGTAAAGGAGTGAGGGCGATGAGCAGTGAGCTATGGGCAGTAAGCGGTGGGTAATGGAAAGAGGATAAATGTAAGACTTTACGAGAGCGGCGGTACAAAGAAGTGTGAACCTACACCATCTGCCTTACACCTTCTACCGTTTACCTTACACCTTCTACCCTATGCCTTCTACCTCAATTAACAATATTCATTTAGTCAAAGAAATATACAATGGCTGAGCATGGTTTAAGAAAGTGGATCATCACAATAACAGTGATCATGGCATCGCTGCTGGAATTGATTGATACTACAATTGTGAATGTGGCGCTGCCTGACATTATGGGTAACCTGGGCGCTACATTAGAAGATGCAGGATGGCTGGTGACCGGTTATGCAGTGGCAAACGTAATTGTGTTGCCAATGTCGGGGTGGTTGGGAGATCGGTTTGGCCGGAAGAATTATTTCCTCACTTCCATTGTCGTGTTTACAATAGCATCTGTGCTATGTGGCAATTCCACCAGCCTTGAAGAACTGGTAGCGTTCAGAATATTACAGGGATTAGCAGGTGGTGGTTTGCTTTCTACAGCCCAGGCTATTCTTTTAGAAACATGGCCGAGAGAAGAAGTTGGTATGGCAACTGCGCTATTTGGTTTAGGCGCCGTGGTAGGCCCGACTATCGGCCCGACTATTGGCGGTTTTATTGTAGATAATAAAAGTTGGCCCTACATATTTTATGTAAACATTCCTGTTGGTGCTTTAGCAGCTTTCCTGGTAACAACCTTTGTAAGAGAATCTCCCAGGTATGGCAAGGGTCAGCCGGTTGACTGGTGGGGTATTTTATTATTAGCAATTGGTGTTGGCAGCCTGCAGGTTGTATTAGAAAAAGGTGAATCGGAAGATTGGTTTGCGACGCCGTATATAGCTGCACTTACTATTACTACAGCATTGGCGGCTATAGCGTTTATATGGCGTGAACTTAGCACAGATCATCCGGTGGTGAATTTCAGGATCCTTAAATACCGCAGCTTTACCATAGGCATTTTTACCTCTTTCGCATTGGGGTTCGCGTTATATGGTTCGATGTTCACCTTCCCTGTTTTTTGTCAGAATCTTTTAGGGTTTACCGCACAGCAAACAGGAGAGTTAATGTTTCCCGGGGGATTGGCTACCATTTGTATGATGCCCTTTGTTGGCATGATGCTGAAGAAGGGAATACCCGCACAGTTTATGGCAACACTTGGCTTTTTCCTGTTCTTTGTTTTTAGTTTGATGTTATCAAATTCTACACTGGAATCTGGTACTAATGATTTTTTCTGGCCGCTTATTATACGTGGTATAGGTATGAGTGTATTGTTTGTGCCGCTGACTACTTTAGGTATACAGGATCTGCATGGTAAAGACATAGGGCAGGGCGCAGGTCTGAACAATATGATGCGGCAGTTGGGCGGTTCATTCGGGGTAGCTATTCTTACAACGCTTATACATGTAAATAGCGGAAAAAACAGGAATATACTGCTTGAAAATATAAACAGCTATAATACTCCTTTTCTTGAGAGAAAGCAGGCATACCTGCAGGGCTTTATAAGCAAAGGATACAGTGCCTTTGATGCAGAGCAAATGGCGAACCGCGCAATGGAAGGCATGATTACCAAACAAACCATGTTGCTTACGTACGATAATATCTACCTGCTGGTAGGGGTATTTGTATTATGCTGTATTCCGCTGGTATACCTGCAGAAATTTAAAAAGAATGTTGCAATGCCTGTTGATGCGCATTAATTCAACAAAATATTATCTTTATAAAAACATTTTGCTATGTCATTGCTTAATCAACAGAATAATAAAGACAAAAAGAAAGGAAATAAAAAAAATAATCTTCCTCAAAACCAGGGCTCAAAGTTTATACAAAAAGCACAACCCAAAGGCGGCTTTGTAAGCAAGCAGACAAATACCGGTTCGCAGAGAGGCAGCTAGCCTGTTAATTGTTTTATCAGTTGCCGGATAGCTACCGGAAGGAAAATTTTAGCAGGCATGGTGTTAAGCACACCTAACTCTTCTGCAGGGGTAGTTTCATTATCAAGAAACTTAAAAATTTTGTATGCAGGCAGCGACTGAAAAAGCCGCGAAAAAATTGCCTTCCCGGGCATAATATTATCATGTAAAATTTTCAACAATATACTATCATACAGCATGAACCGGGGAGACGAATTGTTGTGCTTTAACATCTCATCGAATTTTAATTTTGAAGTTATATATGCTGATTGTTTTTGAATGAAGCTGAATGTATATCCGCTTGAAGGTTTTGTTTGCCCGCCTGCCGAGCCAATATAATACATCCCGTTTTTATAAAAAGAAAAGCGCTGGTTTGTCATAGGAATAATACCATATTCTGTATGTTCAGTAGTATATGCTTTTATCTGTAGTATATTTTCTATATAGTTTTTTAATGCGTTATCGTATTGTTCACCCAATAATACTGTTGAAGAAAATACGGTATACTCAATCAACGCACTACGTTCATCAAGCGGTAAGGTATATACAAAAGCAGTGCCCGGAGATTGATCAACCCTGAAATCCATCAGGCAGGGTTTTATATTATTATTATCTGTTGTTCGGATGATCCACCCTTTAAAATGCTGCAAAAGCGCAATTCTGTTGCTACCGGGGTCAGCCTTTGCCGGAATACTGCTGAATACAAGTCCTGCTTCTGCTTCAATTGTATGGCTGGTTGTTTTTATGCTGCAACGTTTGCCCGTCACTTCTACCGCTTGTATCTCCACTGTCTGGAACTCTACGCCTGGCGCCTGTTGCACCCGGTTAAAGCAATACGTATAAAAATCAATGCCGCGGATCATTTTGTACGCATAATCTCCCATTGACAATTGCTTATAACCCGCATCATCACAAAAGTTTAATTCGTTCCATCTGCGGTAAACGATATTGTCAAAATAGCCTGTGTCTTTCTCCCAATAACACCATGTACGATCATTGACTTTTTTTTCTGTTCTGTCAACCAGTAAAACTTTCGCGCCTGCATTTTTATCAAGCAACCGCATTAATAAGCTTAATCCTGCGCAACCTGCACCTATAATAATATAGTCGTATTGTTTTATCATACAAGTAATGTGCGCAGTACCAAAAAAAACATGAGCTGAATCATGAGCAGGTATAAGGCGAATATATTTTTTTTATGAAACTGAAGCAGGGAGAACAACGACAGTAAAACCACGCTGACGCCAAACCAACTTATATAATTAAGCACGGGTATTGAGCCATCGCCTGGCCACGTCCAGAACCCAAGCTTTACAGCAACCGGTTCCATCACCCAGTCAAAAAAAACAGCGAGCAGTGCTCCATCAATAACAACTGAGGCAATACTCCATTTCTTATATGCATGCAGTTGTTCGTCAGGTAAACGTTTTTCAATAGCAGCAGTAACAAAATGTATAGCCGTACCGCAACAGTACATCATAATAAACCAGTTTATGCCTATAACCAGCGGAATATTATTGAGCTGAGTTCCCAATACCTCGCCGTAAGTATAGTTTCCGAAAAGAATGCCGGTATGCACACCAATATATTCAGCAAAATAGCCGGTAAGCAAACAGGCGAGTGTAAAAAAAACAAAATGTTTGTTGCACTTTTCCTGCGTCCACAACAAAAGCAAAAACATGATCAGCAGGCTGGCGGGTGTGTATGTAACAAATATTTGCCTGTTTCCCCAAAGCATACCAGCTAACCCGGAAATATGAATAATGAGTGAGATGATAAGAGCTATGTTATATTTCTTTTGTATGAGCATGCTTCAGCGAAGAAAGTACTATCGCATGAAATTACAAAGGAGTTTTATAATGCGTTAGCTATAACTGCTGTTCATCAAAAAAAGAGTAATGGACAATTCTCTTTTTCGCATTGAGTATTACTACGGCTTTATGTTGTATATCTACTTTTAATTTGTAATATATTAAGCATGTGCTGTCGGTTTTGGATATTGGGGGAATATATACATCTACAAAAAAGTCCATACTATTAATAGCCGCGCTTATATGGTAACTAAAACAATATCCATGTTTATAAAATGTTTCGTTAGCCTTTCTGATATATGCTTCATCATTTACAAGCCATTCGATCTTATTGTTAATTTCTATGGCGGAATCTACCTGCATATCAAACTTATCTCTCCAATTGTAACCCCATATGCTATCCAGCTTTGAATAGACGGACCTGTTATTTAAATATTTTCTATCAGAAACTTCTTTGGTTACAACACATCCGGCAATGGCACGATAACGGAATCCATATCTGCGCGCAATTATATTAGCTACAGTCCCATGTTCAATTGCCGGTAATCCGGTCGTATAAATTTCTAGTAACGGAGGGCCTGATGATGGTGCCCGGGGAAGATGTTCTTGCTGTATACACCCTCCAAAAACAAATACTAATACAATTATTTGTTTCATACGGTGAATAGATGCAGAAAGAATAGTATTCCACATTCAACACATGTAAATCAGCTTTTAATCAAGAGGTAATTACAAAAGGGTAAGTTAACATTAACTCACCCTTTCTGCTTATATTACCGTCCTGTTCCTAAAACTGTATCCTGTAATTAAAGTTTGGCCAAAATCCAAGTTGGTTTTGGGTACGTATTTTACCGGCCCTGCTGTCGTACCACTGGTTAAATATATTTTTGTGATTGGTCACATTTTGAAAGTCTACAAAAAATTCCTGCATAAATCCTTTGTTGTTCATGCGGTAGGTGAGTTTAAGATCAAGCCTGAAATAAGCTTTTGTTTTTTCCTCAAATGAACGCTCCTCGTAGTATACTGCCTTTCCTGCAATTTTTGATGCCGCTTCGTTAATAGGTGTAAAACGTTTTCCTCCCGCAGTGTTGATCTTAAAGTCTACAGCTACAGTATGTATACCGTGTATCTGCCACTCCTTGCCACCCGATACATTTACTACATAATGCCCATTAAATGCGGTGCTATGTGTACTACCATTACTGCCTTTATATTTTGAATCAAATACAGATACTGTTGCCAGGGCATAATACCCATTGGCGAAAGGTTTATCAACGGTTAGTTCCAATCCATAATTGTACCCTTTGCCTTTGTTCACGAGGCTGTCTTCCAGCCCCGCGCCATATCCTGCGCCCAGGTTTAATGCTGACCAGTCTGTTGATCTCCTTTCAACAGGCACATTGCTTAACAACTGCGTGTATGCTTCAAGTTTATACTTCCAGGCATTCTTCAATGTTTGTTTCCACCCTGCTGCTATATGATTGCTTTTTGTAAAGCCCAGGTTGCGGTTTGTTTGTATAAAATTTTCGCCTGAACGTGTTTCATGAAAATAGGTCATAAGCGTTTGTATTTGGCTGTGTGTACCATAAGCAAGCGTAAGCGCTCCGGCATTATTAATCGCATACCGCACACCAATGCGCCCCTCTACCGAAGTTTTTTTGTTGAGCGTGAGATGCTGAGCATAAGCGCCTGTATTAAGCGTGAGCATGTTGGAAAAGCGATGCTGCCATTGCGCATAAGCGCGCAACAATTCAGTATGGTTTTTCTCTGTAATAAATGGCATAAAGCCATAATCCCTGTCGAGTATACTGTCTGAATAGCTGAAATGCAATTGATCAACAGTAATGCCTGTTGTAAGGCGATCACTGGGAGAGAATTTTTTGTTCACTACAGCACTTACAACGTAGCGCCATTCATTCCCGTTTTCACGGTAGTTTTTATGCGGCTCTCTGTTGGCGTCAAGCGAATCCTGCCTTGTAGTAACATTACTGCCGGTTGCAGCCAGCATAAGCATATATGAAGTAGTACTGTTGAAAAAGTAAGTGTGTTTTAAACCGGCAGCCCCCATTTTTGTGCTGTTATATAAGTTGCTGTAAGGGTCGTTATAAAAATTACTGGTATCTTTCAACTCTCCTTTAAAATCAATACTGCTTTTTCCGCCTATACCGAATAAGGAAAATTGCCCGGCTTTTTTGGTTGGTATATCAAATTTAAAACTCAAATCCTGATAGCGTGGCACTGCCGCGCCAACACCTACATCAACACCAAGCGATTTTAATAAACCCGGAATACTGTAACGGTAATAAACAAGATAGGAAGCTTTGCTTTTTTTGCTGAATGGCCCTTCTGCTCCCAGTTCAAGCCCGTTAAAACCAACCTGCGCTGTAAATTCGTGATTGCTATAATTCCCTTTACGCAGGTTCAGATCAAACGCACCAGCCGTGGCGTTACCAAACTGCGCAGGAAATGCTCCTGTATAAAAAGCAGATTGACCAATGACATTGTTATTCAGCATACCAACAGGCCCGCCAGTAGCACCGAGACTGCCGAAGTGATTGGGATTGGGAATATCCACCCCCTCCAATCTCCATAATAATCCGAGCGGAGAATTACCGCGTATAATAATATCATTACGCCCGTCATTCACATTGTTAACGCCGGCAAAATTGGATGCCATTCGTGCTACATCATTACGGCTGCCTGCAAAACGCCTGCTGTCTTCGGCATTAAACTCAACGGCACTCACAGTAGCCATCTGGCGGCTGGTTAGTTTCTCTCTTTTGCCTGATATCACGATCTCTTTTTGTGTTACATCCAGTTTTTCCAGCAGTTCCAGGCTCAGCATTGTTTCCTTACCTGACTCTACCACAATATTATATAACTGAAAAGGCTCATAGCCAACATGGCTTACCTGTATTGCTACCCTGCCAACAGGTACCTGGTAAATAACAAAACCACCGCTGCTGTCAGTAACAGTAGCCAGGTTCTTACCCTGTATTGATACGGTAGCATGTTCAATTCCCTTTTTTGATTGCTGGTCTGCGATAATGCCTCTTACCGTTTGCACCTGTTGCTGACCAAAAGAAAATCCCGTACTTAATAAAGCCAGTATTACGAAAAAGCCCTTCCTCAGGCCTGAATAATTACGCCACATAATGATTATATTTTTTACAAATGATGCGCAAAACTATAATTCCGTTACAGAAATTTTTTTTAAAGGGGCGATTGTCAAGCCTTTAGTGGTGAACAGCAATTTGGGATGAGCGGCAAAGGAAAAAGCATTGTATTAAATATTTTTGTGGGACAAAAAAAACAAATCCTGAAAACATCAGTGATGAAGCACCTATTGCAAAAACATTGTTTTATTGATCAGCATTATTGATGTATGTATTTAGTTCATCTTATTAACAAACCATTTCCGGTAAATACCTGGCGCTGGTATAAGCTCCGTGGTATGGGGTTTGGGCTTTTTGTATTTTCATTTCTTTTTTTGTTTAAGCCTTTCCGGCTCGACCTGTATTCGCCGCTGCAATTATTATACACGTCGGCTATGTATGGTTTTGTTACCGGCATTGTTATATTAACCGGGGGATATTTTTTTATTAAAGCAATAGCCCCGCGTATTAATGAAGAGCAATGGACGCTTGGTAAGCAGATACTGTTAAATATAATATTGATGATAGGCATTACTGTTTGTAATGTACTGGCCACCCAATGGGTTCATCAAATCACGCTGCCACTATGGTGGCATTTCAATATGCTGAAATGGGTAGTGATGCTCGGCGCATTGCCTATTGCAATAGCAGAATTATTTTCCTACAATTATTACCTGCGGCAGCATGTTGATAGCGCTGAGCGCCTGTCAAAAAATATCCCGGTATCCTGTGAAGGCAGTACACAACCTGCTGAGCCGGAATTAAACCATCAATTGATACACAATGTTGTATTGAAGCAATTTGATCTTGTACCTGTTGTTGAGGAAAAAGCAACAAAAACAATATTCAGGAAGCGTTCATTTTTACTTACATTAACCGGTGATAATCAAAACGACAGACTTGAGATACCACATAAAAATTTGCTGGCAGTACAGGCGCTTGATAATTATGTAAATGTTTTTTGGGAACAAAACGGTAATCTCCAAACAACCATGTTGCGTAATACGCTTACTAATATAAATGAACAGCTGATCGATATGCCGTGCATATACCGCAGCCACCGCGGCTGGCTGGTTAATATAAACAGAGTAATACAGGTGGAAGGTAATGCACAGGGTCTTAAGCTTTCTATTGATCTGTTACCGCAGCCTGTGCCGGTATCCCGGGGTAATATACCAGGCTACCGGCAGGTTGCTGAAATGCAGCAAATGATAATGCTGCAATAATAAATTTGTATAATAAGAATGAATATTTATGTTTACTCATTCACCACATCCACTATCCGTATCTTCTTCATTCCTCCTGGTAATGCCCATTGTATTGTCATTCCCTTTTTAAAACCAATCAATGCTACCCCCAATGGTGAAAATACAGATATTTTCTGTTCTTTCAGGTTTGCCTCCCCGGGTAAAGTAAGCATCAGCTTCCATTTCTTTTTACTGGATATATCCTCTGCTTCAAAAAGAGAATTGATTTTAATTACATCATTCCCTAATTTTTTATCTGTTACCACTTCGGCTTTATTCAGCTCATCCATTAATTGCCCTATCTCTCTTGTTTTAAGATGTTGCGGGCAGTTAACAATCAATGATTTTAATGTAGTGTAGTCACTATTACTTATTACAGGTTTCATAATAAAATAAACTTTTTACCAGTTATAGCATCTTGCAGCGCAATACCGGCAGATTAATAAAAATGTTTTTTGCGGAGTATGTATCCCTCCGTTTCACATAATATACCAGGAAAATAAACGGAGGGCTTAAAAAATGAAGGCTCTGTTATTAAGCGTAATAAGAAACAGTCGCTTGCTGTAAGGCTTGTTTGCAGCTACAGGTGATATGTTGTAAAACTGTTTCATAAATGAATAGTTGCTAAAGTAGCAACTTTTAGTTAAAATAACTAATGTTAGATGTTAAACAATTATAGCATAGTATTAAATAAAAAGTACGCTGCAATTACAACGTACTTTTTGATAAACAACTGACGAAGTAGAATCAGTTATTTTTTATAATGGATGTGTTATTCACTTTATCAGGCTGCTTCCTTCATTTGCTGGATTTTTTCCAGTCTTTTACCAATAACGATCTCAATATCGTTCGACATATCAGGATTGCGTTTATCATGCATTACCGCAAAGCGGTTAAGTTCATCATTCCAACCAAATACACAGATTGGATTATCATTAAAACTTACCCTGTATCTCAGCTCTTCGCTACCATTTATATATTCTGTGGCCTTAACAGTATAAATATTTCCACCAGATACAATTTCAAAATTTTCAGTTGTTAATCTCATAACTTACAATTTTAGTTTACAATTCAGATACCAATTGTTCATGTTAAGTCAAGTATCCGTTCTACGCCTTATACTTTTCAATAAACATGCCATACCATGCCAATATGGTTGTTAAAAAAAGCCTAAGGGATGAAAATTAATGTATATAAACTTTTATTTAAATTACATATACATGTATTAAATTTCATATTGATCAAGTCTTGTTTTATCATTTCATCGCAATTTTTCTACAATTCACACCAAATAACAGCCTTGAAAGTTTATGCTCTGGTGCATGTAATGTAACTTTGCATTCTCTTCGGATACTGCTTGCCTGATATACGATATGCTCCCTGCCTTTAAAAAAAGTTTGAATTAAAATGAGCAAGTCATTAAAAAAAGATAGTCCTGATGTGGTATTGATTGGTGCCGGCATTATGAGCGCTACCCTGGGCATGATGCTTAAAGAGCTGCAACCTGATTTAAGTATTCACGTTGTTGAGCGGTTACATACCGTGGCTGCTGAAAGTTCTGACGCATGGAATAATGCCGGCACAGGGCACTCTGCATTTTGCGAGTTAAATTATACACCTGAAAAAGAAGACGGAACAATTGATGCTTCAAAAGCTATAAAAATAGCCGCTCAGTTTTTACAAAGCAAAGAATTCTGGTCGTATCTGGTAGAACGTGATTATATAAGAAATCCCCGAGATTTTATACGGCTTGTGCCCCACATGAGTTTTGTGCGTGGTGAAGCAAATACAGGCTACCTGAAAAAAAGGTATGATGCGTTAAGAAAGTATCATTTATTTGAAGGCATGCAATACAGTGATGATGCGAAAGAAATTGAGACCTGGATGCCGCTTGTAATGGAAGGACGCGATCCATCAGAGCATGTTGCTGCCACTAAAATGGATACCGGAACCGACGTGAACTTTGGCGCGCTTACCCGTAAGCTTTTCCGTTATTTGTTTGATAAACCCGATGTAAAACTTTTTCTGGCACATGAGGTTCAGGACCTGGAAAAAACAAACGATGGTGGATGGAGAATCAAAATGAAGAATCTTACTACCGATGAAAAGAAGATTGTTGAAACTAAATTCATTTTTATAGGAGCTGGTGGCGGTTCTTTGCCACTGCTTGAAAAATCCGATATTCCTGAAAGTAAAGGTTATGGTGGTTTTCCGGTAAGTGGCCAATGGTTAATTTGCAATAATCCCGGGGTTATTGAAAGGCATAATGCTAAGGTATATGGTAAAGCTGCCGTTGGCTCTCCTCCTATGAGCGTTCCACATCTGGATACCCGTGTTATTGACGGAAAGAAATCATTATTGTTTGGACCTTATGCAGGATTTTCAACCAGGTTTTTAAAGAACGGATCTTTATGGGACCTGCCCGGTTCTATCAAATTCAGCAATATAAAACCAATGGTAATAGCGGGTGTAAAAAATATTCCGCTTACCAAATACCTTATTGAACAGGTTACGCAATCTTCTGAAGACAGGATAGAAGCACTGAGGGAATATTTCCCTAATGCCGTTACTGAAGATTGGGATCTTGAAGTTGCAGGTCAGCGGGTGCAGGTTATTAAAAAAGATGAAGAAGAAGGAGGTATACTGGAGTTTGGCACTGAAGTAGTAAGCGCTGCAGATGGAAGCATTGCAGCATTGCTTGGGGCATCTCCGGGTGCATCAACTGCTGTTTCAATTATGCTTGATTTACTACAGCGTTGTTTTCCTGAAAAAATGAAAACAACTGAATGGCAAACGAAGCTGGAGCAAATGATACCATCCTATAAAAAATCTTTAGTTGAAAATGCTGAGCTTTATAGGGAAACTAAAGAAAGAACTGCAGAAATGCTTGCCTTAACAGCAACAATCCCTGCCTGATCCGGGTATAAATATTAACTCTTCCAAAGTGGGTTTTTCACATCATGATAAAAAAGAAAAGTCCACTTTTCTTTCTGTCCTTCTTCCCACCACTGTTGCCTGAGTTCCATACATTTTTTTCCATCGTAATCGTACTTGGCAATAAACCTGCTTTTCATTTGCGATAGTTGCGGCGCATCATCAGCGCCAAAAAAAATAATTTCATTATCTTCCTTAATAGTATACACCTGGTGAAATGGAGAATGAGCGCCGGTTAATTCGTAATGAATATACCCGTCTATCGTACCGCTTCCATCTAAAAAAACAACATTATCAGATTCTCCCAAAATTTCAATCTCTTCCGGTATATAAGAAGGCAATCCCTTTTCCAACGCATATTCCAGTTCCTTTTTCTGCACATAATATGTAGCTGAAGGAAAGCTGGGAAAGTAGCGGTTCAGTATTCTGTCTTTCATGCTCACACCACCTGCATGATCCTTATGCAAATGGCTCATCAACACTTTTGTTATGTCTGAAGGATCAATATTATTATCAATCAGGTTCTGGTGTAGCTGTAAAGTGCCGTTTGGATTGGTAAATCCAAGACCCGTATCAAGCAGCAGCACATCTTTAGAGGTAATAATAACAAAAGGTTGAATTTCTACCAGCAAACTTCCCCGGTTACGCTCCTGTAAGTTATCTGTATTATTATTAAAAGGAATAAATTGTTTGGAATGATCTATTGTAAATGTGCCTTCGCTTAACGGTATAATTTTCATGCGGCAAATTTACCTGAGTATTTTTAGTTTGTGACAGATTATTAGGAGGTGCATTTCAAATTTTCGCGCCGGGAGCGGGCGGTGTCTCACCGCCCGCTCCCGGCGCATGCCCGGGTTGATGTAGCCACCAAGCAGCGAAAATGTGAAATGAACCTTGACAGGAAAGGCTTTAATGTGTATTTTCAGTAAATAATTTTTGCAATGAAAAAGCTGTTCTTCTTTTTATATACTATGGTTGGGCTTACATCTTTTGCTTCTGCCCAGAATGCAGATGAAAAAGCCATTCTAAAAGTGCTTGACGACCAGGTATATTACTGGAACAAGGGCGACCTCAACAATTTTGTAAAAGGCTACTGGAATAATGATTCTGTAATGTTTATTGGCAGCAAAGGCGTTGTATATGGTTATCAGAATACGCTTGATCGCTATAAACAAACGTATAGTGATACAGCTAAAATGGGTAAGCTCAGTTTTAAAATCCTGCATGTAAACAAACTCTCACCCGATACCTATTTTGTAGTGGGTAAATTCTTCTTAAAAAGAATAGTAGGCGATGCAGAAGGGCACTACACTTTAGTGTTCAGGAAAATTAATGGTGAGTGGAAGATCGTTTCTGATCATAGCAGTTAGGTGCATGCCATGCCGATCTTGTAGAGTATGTAATTCTTCAGCGTTGAGCATTACTGCTTTATAATTTTTTTTACAACCAGGTTGTCTCCGGCTCTGCAGGATAAAAAATAAACACCTTTAGATAAATGCTGTAATCCATCAAACAGTAAATTATAATTGCCTGGAGATGCTTGTATATTCCGTTTTAAAACAGAATGACCATATACATCAATTATGCTGATTTGTAATTGCTGCTTTATTATAGTATTAAAATTTACAGTGAGGCTATTGACAAACGGAGACGGGAATGCCGAAAGATTTAACGCAATAGCGCCATTGTTTTTGATAAAGAGAATTTTGCTGAATAAAGTATTTCCGTTAAGCATGGTTGCTTTTATGCGATAATATACTGTACCGGATGATGCTATGCTGTTATCTGAAAAGTCGTATGAATTAGACAGGTTATTGGATGCATTTACTTTACCGATAGTCTTAAAATCTTCGTCGTGCCCGGTGGTTGAAACCTGTACCTCAAAGAAAGAAGCTCCGGGAATTTTATAATCCCAACTCAGCATAACAGCATTGTCTAATGCTTGTGATGTAAAATTACTGATCCCTTCATTTAATATCATTTCCTGCGGAATAACGCCGCCTAACTCAATTCCAAATAATTGTGCAGGTATGTCAATTGAATATGTTGTATTCAACATACGCTCTCCTGCTACAAAAACTCTTGTAGCGTTAACTGCAACTATTGCCTCTAACTGTCCGCGGTCATTTGAACTTTGGGGAATTGAGAACAATTTACCAAGATCAAATTTTTGGATTTGTGTGGTAGTACCAAATATATTATTCATATCAGTAAAACCCATTATCAGCCAAAGTGAGCAGCGTTTATTTAAACGTTCAGGTAGGGTGCCGGTAAAAGGGTTGTTATAGCCTGTTAAGGCTATTACTTTGCTATTGATTTTTATTGCGCTCGTTATTAACAGTCCATCGGTATTCAACTGTTCTTTTTTTCGGGCGATATGTGTGCCGGGTATAGCAGGTAAAACATAATGCACTGTTCTGGAAGTAACCCAATCTTTTGTAAATAAGTGAAGTACTCCATTTTCGCATATAACTGATTCGCAATCAAATGCGGTATTATAACTTTCACAGGTAAAATCAGCGGGGCAAAATGTATTTTGATCTTCGTAACTAAAATATATTATTTCTGTTTCGTTAGGCGGTGTTGTGCCTGTTGCCGCATTTACAGCAGCAATAGATGCTTTAGGCACCCGGTAGAATTTCAGATCCTTCCTGCTGCCATTGGCATTATTACCAAAATCACCAATGTATATATAGGTTTCATCCTGTGTTATATCTTCCCAGTCAACATTGGTTGCCCCACCTATAGTTATGGTTTTTACAACCTGCCCTGTGGTAGAATCAATCTCGAGAAGAACAGCGTTATTGCCTCCGTCTTCATGCCCATAGAGTTTATCATTGAAAAAAATCATCCCGCTTATTTCTTCCAGTGCAGGAACAGGCAGATTTACCTTTTTTTCCATTGTTACCTGGGCAGAAAGGGATTGAAATAATAAGGAAATGCCAAATAATAAATACGCGACACGCATACGGGTTGAATTAAGCTGGAAAAACGGTTATTCCAGGTAAAGCATAGATGGCTGATATAAGATTGGATAGGTAACTTTTGTGTAAATGTCGCAGAGGGGGTTACAAAAGATATGGAGTTTACGGGCTACTTACAGCTTACTAAAATAATTCTTTTTTTGAGTTATTTATAATTATTTTCTGATGCCAGTATTATTTCTGTTACTTTTTTCATTTTGCCGTCTACGTTTTTCCGGATATTTTCTACCGTAACAGGTACAAAAATATCAGGGATAACACCTCTTCCATCCTTCACTCCATGTTGATACTGAACTATGCGGAATAAAGGAAGTCTTACTTTCATTTTAGTGCGTGGTAAAATAACATCCGGAATACGTATACCGCTATTGCCATATGCGCCGCCGCCTGCTTCCTCTCCTACAATTGTAACGTTTTGCTGGCCTTTTACCGCATGGGCAAATAAAGTAGATGCTGAAAAGGTAGGGCCACTGATCAGCACAAAAACTTTTCCATTATAATGATTTTTTTCACGCGGGTTGAAAGTGTGCTTTTCCCAATACCTGAAATGATAGCTGCCATCTTCTTCTTTCTTCGAAACAAAAAATAATATCAGCGAATTAAGCCACCCTTCATTAAAATACTGTTTATACCCTCCAAGCTTTTTTGTATTAGATATCATAGTATCGCACACTTTAAAAGGAGTAGATCGTATATATTTTGTTAGCGAAGTATAGTTGCTCACATTACCTCCGCCATTATTCCTGATATCAATAATGAGGTTAGGCACATTTTTCTTTTTAAGCTGCCGGAAACTTTTTTTGAAAAAAGATGGCAGCCTGCCGCCAGTAAAACTATTTAATGTCATTACCGCATAGCTGTTTGTGCTGTCAAAAGTGAGCGACCTGATATTTTCCCATCGCCTGGGTTTGTTTTGTGGATCAACCTGCCGGGTACGGGTTTGAATTATTTTTTGTGATACACTATCAGCCGACGGATCGAATACAGGAACAATAATGGTATTTTCCAGGCCGGCGCTATCAATATACTTTACTTCATACGATTGCGATAAGCCCAATATATTCCGTTGATAATGCGGAAATGCTGCACTTAACCTTGCATAGTTTACATTTTCAGAATAACCATCCAGTGGCATAAACTGAAACAATGTATCCGTAAGTTGTTTTTCCGACATACCATTTATGGCGGTTATTACAGTGCCCCGCTTCAGTATGCTGTCTTTTTTATTAAGGTTAAGTGTTAGTACCATCGTATCCGGCCATATTTTCATATATAGCGGAATTGATGGTGGCGGGGTTTCACGCATTTTTCTGTTATAAGCAGCGGGATAGCTGAAGCTGGTATGTCCACAGCGTATTTTGGTAGTTAAAGGTGCAAGCACCTGAAAACCAAATTGCTGCCTTGTCATAGAATCCGTAATAGCGCTATAATACTTATCAAAAAAATAATCCATGCTGTCTTTAGGTGTATACCAGTATAGTGCAGGATGAAATTTTTCAAGTACTTCCCTGAGTAGTGTGTAATCCTTTTTCAGATCCTCTGCTGCAAATTTCCTGGAAGGAGCATACAGCTTTTTAGAGCAGCTTATATTAAAACATATGACTGATAACAATAGTATTACAGAAAGGAATTGCCTCATTATCTACCTGAATATTATTTTAGCGGATTCCATCCCTGTGCGGTTATAGCATGCTTTTTATCAGACTTTGTTATGATATTGCATCCCTCTGCTGCTTCAGTTATATAACCGATCACACTTATCTGTTCATTTAGTATAAGCTTATCATACTCCTCCTGTTTTATAGTAAACAACAGCTCATAATCTTCGCCTCCGCTTAATGCACATGCTGTAGGATCGAGCCCGAGCTTAAATGCGAATTCGCGGGTTTGGTCTGCAACAGGAATTTTATCCTCATATAGAACGCAGCCAACCTCACTTTGTTTGCAGATGTGCAAAATTTCACTGCTCAACCCATCGCTTATGTCCATCATACTGGTGGGCACAATATTGTTTTCTTCTAAAAATTCAATAATGTCTTTTCTTGCTTCAGGCTTTAATAGTCTCCGCAAAATATAATCCTGGTTTTCAAGATCTGGTTGTACAGCAGGGCTTTCCAGGAATATTTTTTTTTCTCTTTCCATTAGTAATAAACCAAGATACGCAGCGCCTAAATCACCGCTCACACATATTAAATCTCCTTTTTTTGCACCATCACGTTTAACAAACTTATCAGGTGAAACTTCGCCAATGGCAGTTACACTTATCACAAATCCTTTTGAGGATGTTGTGGTATCGCCTCCAACGAGGTCAACATTATATTTTTCACAGGCGGCATAAACTCCTTCGTAAAATTCTTCCAGCGCTTCTACGCTAAAACGATTGCTGATACCAATGCTTATAGTAATTTGTGTTGGCGTAGCATTCATAGCATATACATCGCTAAGGTTCACTATCACACTTTTATATCCAAGATGATTAAGAGGAGTATATACCAGGTCAAAATGCACACCTTCAATAAGCAGGTCTGTTGTTACAACTATCTGCCTGCCAAAATGATCAAGTACGGCAGCATCATCACCAACACTTAGTATAGTAGAGGCATGGCGGGTTTCATTATTCCTGGTAAGATGATCTATTAATCCAAACTCGCCAAGAGCGGCTATTTCTGTTCGTGATGACATATTGTGTGTTTATAAAAATTGAATGTATTGTATGGAAGAATAATAAAATGGGCTAAAGTTCATTACTAAATTATTTTCTTCCATTAATATAATCAAGCAGGTCTGCATGTATTTTTCCATTGGTTGCCACAATATGCGGCTGATAAGGTGAATACGGCTGATCTGCAAAGTCGGTTACTTTTCCTCCTGCTTCTTCCACTATTAAAAATCCTGCGGCGCTATCCCAGGCATTCAACTTATGTTCGTAAAAGCCGTCAAACCTTCCCATCGCTACCCAGCAAAGATCTATTGCGGCGGAGCCAAGCCGGCGAACGGGAATGCCTTTGCGTATAAGCTTATCAAATACTGCCAGCGGTCCGTTAGGCTCATCCAGGTAAGTATACGGAAAACCTGTAACAAGGCAGGAATGGTCAACCTCTGTTTTTGAGCTTACATGTATTGAATTGTTGTTCAACGTTGCGCCTTTTCCTTTTTCTGCCACAAACAATTCATTTAGAAAAGGATTATATACTGCGCCCAGTATCATTTTTCCTTCATGCTCTACAGCTATACTTACACAACAAAGTGGTATACCATTGGCAAAATTAATAGTTCCGTCTATTGGATCAATGATCCATTTGTAAGAAGAATCCATTACAATTTCGCCTGATTCTTCACTCAGAATAAAATGATCAGCATAGTTTTTCTGAATAATTTCAAAAATGGCTTTTTCACATGCATGATCTACTTCTGTTACCAGGTTATTCAATCCTTCCTTATTTGATATTTTAAAAGAAGTATTGATAGAATCACGCATAATTGCGCCGGCTTTTTCAGCGGCCTGTAATAAAATTTTTTTTAACATGGCGCAAAGATAGGGAGTTGAAAAAATACGTCGCTAAATCCATCATCAAATACTATTTTGCAGGATATATACAATATTGTGCTTTCAGTTATTATTGTTAACTATAACGTAAAATATTTTCTTGAGCAATGCCTCTTGTCTGTATACAAGGCAGGCATCAATCTTTCTATGGAAATAATTGTTATAGACAATAACTCAGGCGATGGAAGCGCGGCATATATCCAGCAAAGGTTTCCGGGAGTTCGGTACCAGTTTATAAAGGAAAACCTGGGATTTGCAAAAGCGTGTAATTTTGGATTGCAATTATCGCGGGGAATACATATTTTATTTTTGAACCCCGACACTATTCTTCCGGAAGACAGCCTTGAAAAATGCATTCAATTTTTAGATAACAATACCGATGCAGGTGCATTAGGCGTACGCATGCTTGATGGATCTGGTAATTTTTTGAAAGAGAGCAAGCGTGGTAACCCGGGTTTACTCGCCTCTTTTTTTAAACTAAGCGGGCTTTCAGCGTTATTTCCCAAATCCCCGTTTTATGCTTCATATTATATGGCTCATCTTGGTGAGCATCAAACAAACCCGGTTGATGTGCTTTCGGGCGCATTTATGATGACAACCAAAAAAGTACTTGATATAACAGGGAGTTTTGATGAAGTATTTTTCATGTACGGAGAGGATATTGATTTAAGCTATACCATTAAAAAAGCGGGTTTTTTCAACTATTATTATCCTGAAGTAACGATTATACACTTTAAAGGAGAAAGTACACAGAAAGAGGATTTACGCTATTTGCGCACTTTTTATAAAGCCATGAGCATTTTTGTTGGTAAACATTATACAGGGCTTAAAGGAATAATATATCGTGTTATTATTGAGCTGACTATTTTATTGAGGGTTTCAGGAGGAGTAATTATAAATTCGTTTACGGAACTAATAAATAAAATAATGACATTAACAGGATTTAAAAAGTCATTCGGCCATAAGCAACCCTTAATTGTTACAGGATCATCTGAATCAGTTAAGCTTGCTGCAAAAATAGCGGAACATGCAGGGTTTAAAGTAATACAGAATGAACAAACTATAAATATTTACAAATTTCCGGTAATATATTGCGAAGGAAGTGAATATCCTTTCAAATCCATTATTGAACAATGGGATGAACATAAGCCTGAAAGCGCAATGATTTATGCAAATGGCAGCACAAGTATTGTGGGAAGTCCGGGCAAAAACAAAACAGGAGAAACGATTGGATCATAGTATAATGGGTCATTTATTCCCCAAAGAAGTGTATTTATGAGCAAGTTCAACCACGCTTTTTATGTCAAAAGGTTTCGGCAGCACGTCATCTGCACCGCAATTCTTGGCAATTTCTTTTAAATCTGAATGTGCAGACACCAATACAACCGGAACTGAAGTGTTGCCATTTATATTTTTGAATTCCCTGCATATTTCGCTGCCATCACTTCCGGACATCCCGATATCTAAAAAAACCATGTCAGGTAAATAGCCCAGTTTGATTAAAGACTTTCCATCAGGAGAGGTAATTACTTCATATCCCTTGCTTTCGAGAACCATATTCATAAGCTCAAGAATATTATCATCATCGTCAGCAATGTAAATTTTTTTACTTGTCATTATTCATTTCAATGTTTAGGGCGCCTACCCAGTACGAACTATTCAAGGATATTATTGTTTAAGGGTTACTTTTTTTCTTCCACAAGGTAAGTGCCAATTTTAATATAATTTTTTAGTACGCTGCGGATATTTAAAATATAAATCAGAATTTAGGACTATCCATAGTATTTTTGTCTATAAACATTAAACCCACTATCTCAAATCAATGGGGATTATTGATATACGCATTCCACCAACAATTGCCAAAACTTTAAAATTATCTATTGGCACTCCCCAACGGCAGCAAAATCGTGTATTAAAGAAATTACTAAAGAAAGCCAGGTATACCGAATTTGGTCAGGCATATCATTTTGATCAGATATTGTTGCATAAACGCCCGGCAAAACTATTTCAGCAGCATGTACCCATTTTTGACTATGATAAAATTTATGATCAGTGGTGGCATCGTACGCTTGAAGGCATACCTGATGTTTGTTGGCCGGATAAAATAAAATATTTTGCTTTAAGCAGCGGTACTTCAGGCGCGGCAAGCAAATATATTCCCATTACCAATGATCTAATGAAGGGTAACCGTATTGTTATGATCAAGCAGCTGTTGTCGCTGCGTAATTATGAAAATATACCTGTAAAATCCATTAGTAAAGGCTGGCTCATGCTTGGGGGCAGCACAGATCTGCAAAAAGGCCCTGGTTATTATTCGGGTGATCTTAGTGGTATAACCGCTAAAAAAGTACCTTTCTGGTTCACGCCATTTTACAAACCGGGTAAAAAAATAGCCCGAACCAAAGACTGGCATACAAAGCTTGATGAAGTGGTAGAAGAAGCGCCTAACTGGGATATAGGCTTTGTAGTAGGCGTGCCTGCATGGATACAGATGTGCATGGAAATGGTGATTGAAAGATATAATCTCAAGAATATACATGAAATGTGGCCCAATCTTGCATTTTATGTACATGGTGGTGTTGCCTTTGAGCCTTATAAAAAAGGGTTTGAAAAATTGCTTGCCAAACCAATTACTTATATAGAAACTTATCTTGCATCAGAAGGATTCATTGCCTACCAGGACCGCCAGGGAGTGAGAGGCATGCGACTTTCTACCAGCGAGCACATATTCTTGGAATTCATTCCCTTTAACAGTAATAATTTTGACCAGTCGGGCAATATTATTAACAACCCTGAAGCATTACTTATTCATGAAGTAGAGGAAGGAAAGGATTATGCAATATTGATCAGCACTTCTGCCGGCGCATGGCGATACCTTATCGGCGATACGGTAAGATTTACCAATAAAGAAAGATGCGAAATAATAATAACAGGCCGTACCAAGCATTTTTTGAGTCTTGTGGGCGAACACCTTAGCGTGGATAATATGAACAAGGCTATTGAACTGTCAAGCGGCGAAATGAATATTTCTATCCCCGAATTTACAGTAGCCGGCATTCCTCACGGATCATTTTTTGCTCACCACTGGTATGTTGCATGTGATGATGTGGTAAATGCTGAACAATTGCGTGTTGCTATTGACAATCATCTTAAAATATTGAATGATGATTATGCAGTAGAGCGAAAAAGCGCATTAAAAGAGGTTATGCTCACCGTATTACCGGAAAAAAGCTTTATGGAATTCATGGAATTGAAAGGAAAGTTAGGCGGCCAACATAAGTTTCCGCGTGTAATGAAAGGAAAGATGCTGGAAGACTGGCAAACATTTATTGCTTCAGTTACTTCATGAATATATTAATATCCGCTTAACGATTTTTACAACTCAGTTTGCTACAGTTTACTACATTTACAGAATGCAATAAGTGAGACACCTTAAATGTAGCACCATGATTGAGGCCCTTTTAAAAGGATTGGCATTAGGTTTTATATTAGCGCTTTCAGTAGGCCCGGTTATATTTACTATAATTAAACAAAGTATTTATAATGGCCACGAAGGTGGCTTTAGCTTTGTAGCCGGTGTTTGGATAAGTGATATAGTACTTGTTATACTAAGCAATGCCTTTACAGAACTGGTAAAGGAATTGCTTGAATATAAAAAAGCAATTGGCTATGCCGGAAGCGGGTTTTTATTGGCAATGGGCATCTACTACCTGATTTTTAAGAAAGCCAAAGTAAGCGCCAACGGTGAAAATATAGTGGTTAAGCTTGGCGCAAAAGATCACACGCAAATCTGTTTATCAGGGTTTCTTATCAACACTTTAAATCCGAGTGTAATTATTTTCTGGCTGGTAAATGCGACCGCTTTTGCCGTTAGTCACACACTGCAGCAGCGAATTGTTATTTTCACTACCTGTATACTTTTTAATATATTAGCTGACGTAGCAAAAGTTTTATTGGCAGGCAGTTTAAGAAAGCGGCTTACCCCTCATAATATTTCTCTTATTACCCGTGTTTCGGGTGGCATATTGATCATATTTGCTTTCGCCCTTATTTACGGTATAGTTTTTTTGAGCGACAAAGTGCATTAGATTCTTTTAACATCATTACAACAAACTTACTTCTATTCCCGCCATACATTAGCTGCTTATTTGAGCTGAATATTTGCGCATGCATACACTTATACGCCTGGTTTTTATTGCTTTATTATTTGCTCCGGCAGCTATTACCGCTCAACAAAGCAATTTTATATCGCTGAAGAAAAAAGATCGCACCATCAAAAGCTATTTTAAAGGATCTGAGTTTGAATTTATTCATCAGAATGGTTCAGGCATAAGCGGTTATATCGAAAGGATATATAAAGACACTTTGTACATGTATACTTACGATATCAGGATGACACCTACGCCCTGGGGCACCCGCCTTGCAGATACCGTGGGAAGGATCAATTTAAAATTTGGACTGCATGAAATAGCAGCTATCCCCAAGCCCCGGAAAGGTTTTGAATTTGTAAGAAACGGAACCTTGTTTATGATTGGCGGGACAGGTTATGCATTTCTGCATACTTTTAACGGGCTGGTACAAAAAGCAAAAATTCATCCCTCCACATTAGCCATATCAGGCGGTGTGGCGCTGATTGGTTTTGGTATGCGCAAGCTTCGTAAATATTATTATCCCATTGGAGAAAAATATACCATCTCTTATGTGCAATTAAATACGGAATAGCAGGGGGACTATTTCAACTGAGTCAAAATTTGTAACAAGAACCAACTCAAAATTTGAGTGATTTAATTAGGTATTTGAAATTTCTGCAAAACGGCATCGCTTAAAGTCCAAGACTTATTACCTCAATAATTATGCGATAACGCGTACTTTCCACCTTATTACATAACACTGCTAACCATGAAAATAGAATATTATAATCTCTATACTCACTTCATTTTAATAACAAAAAACAGGATGCCATTGATTACTGAAAGTTTCAGGGAAAGAGTGGAAAGTATATTACAGGTATTGTAAATAATAACAACTCAAAAATGTATAGTATTTATGCCAATCCGGAGCATGTACATTTTATAATTTCCCGTTCGCCCAGGATACCGGAAGATTCTTTTGCGACTATTATTGCTGATAGCTCCGAAAAATTTATTCATGAAAATAAATTTTGTGATGGGTCGTTTTACTTAATCAACCTGAACATCATAATAAAATTAGTTTTGCAGACGAATATGACGAATATCTAAAACGCTATCAGAAAACTTTGAAATGGGATATTATAAGGTAATAAGGTGAGTTACTTTGTACAGGTTAATATTATTAAGGTAATAATGTTCGGCATTATATAATTTTTTATTACAAAAGATATCATCTTTCTTCATCATTTATTGTCTTCGTTTTTAAATCTCAAGTTTACAGGTTGATTATTTATTTTGCAGCTTCAAATTTTTATTCCGAATAGTGAAGCATTTTTTTTCCAGGATATGGCGTTTTTTTAAAAGGTTGTTCCTTATACTTCTTATTGCACAGTTTGTTTATATTATTATTTTAAAATGGGTTAATCCTCCGGTTACTATTACGCAGATAGGGAGCCTGCTCAGTGGTAATGGTTTAAAAAGAGATTATGTGGATGCCGAAAATATCTCTTCCTATGCTGGATTAGCAGTAATTGCTTCGGAAGACCAGTTATTTCCCGACCACAACGGATTTGATTGGAAAAGCATTCAAAAGGCAATTGAAAAAAATAAGAAAAAACAAAACAGGGTAAGGGGCGCTTCAACTATCAGTCAGCAGGTAGCAAAAAATGTTTTTTTGTGGCAAAGCAGGGATTGGCTGCGCAAAGGGCTTGAAGCATACTTTACATTTATGATTGAACTGATTTGGGGCAAAGAACGAATATTGGAAATGTATCTGAACGTATCTGAAATGGGCAAAGGTATTTTTGGTATAGAAGCTGCTGCGCAAAATTATTTTAAGAAACCGGCTTCAAGGCTAAGCAGAACAGAAGCAGCGATGATCGCGGCTTGTTTGCCCAATCCTGTTCAGTTTTCCGTAAGGCCTGTATCGCGTTTTGTGGCGGTGCGCTATCCGTGGGTGTTGATTCAAATGAGTAATCTTGATGGTGATCCTGATATTATTAAAGTGTTGCCGGGAAAAAAGAAAGTATCACCATCTAAGTAAGGCGCTTGCCCAGGTAAACCCGCTTCCAAATGCCGCCAGGCAAACCAGGTCGCCCTCTTTTATTTTTCCCTCCTGCCATGCTTCGCACAATGCAATAGGTATAGATGCCGCTGTGGTGTTGCCGTATTTCTGAATATTATTATATACTTTATCATCGGCAAGCCCCAGCTGTTGCTGCACAAACTGTGCTATTCTCAGGTTAGCCTGGTGTGGTATCAGCATATCAATATCAGAAGGTTCCAGGTTGTTGGTCTTAAGTGCTTCCATTATTACCTCCGGAAATTTTACGACAGCCTTTTTAAATACTGAAGGTCCATCCATAAACGGAAAATTCTGCGCTTTATCAATCATGGCATGGCTCATGAACATTTCACCTATTTCCGCTTCATCAAAATCAGCCAAAGGTTTTTCCATCCAATGGTTAGCATGTGTGCCGGGATTATACATTGCCAGTATTTCCGCGCTTTCTCCGTCGCTATGCAGGTGAGTGCTTAATATACCCTGGTTTTCTTTTTCCGTTGGCTGCAGCACTACCGCTCCGGCGCCATCTCCAAAAATTACTGATACATTTCTGCCTCTTGTGCTGAAGTCTAACCCGAAAGAATGTTTTTCACTGCCGATCACCAATACGTTTTTATACATGCCTGATCTTACAAACTGGTCGGCTACACTCAATGCATACACAAAACCGCTGCATTGATTACGCACATCCAGCGCTCCTATTTCCTTCATCTTCATTGCACGCTGCACCAATACGCCGCAGCCGGGAAAATAATAATCAGGGCTCAATGTTGCAAACACTATGAAATCAATATCCTGCGCTGTAATTCCTGCACGTTCGATAGCGATCTTTGCAGCTTCAACACCCATTGTTGTGGTAGTTTCTCCTGTTCGTTTTGCATAATGCCTTTTCTTTATACCGGTTCTCTCCTGTATCCAGGCATCATTTGTGTCCATATATTTTTCAAGATCGTGGTTGGTAACTATATGCTCAGGAACATACATTCCAATACCGGCTATTTTAGAGCGTATCATAGCAATCGTTTATAAATTTGAGATCTAAGATTTGAGGCTTCGGATTACAATGGGGAGTACTACCTTTGTATCATCCCAGCCAATCCACAAATCAGCTCCTGTATTAGATTTTGTCGCGTCTATAGTAAACTCTTCAATCGGTTTTTCAGCTTTTATTGTTGGTACGGTAAATTTAAATATATCTTTAGAAGTATCTATTTTTAACCCCCAACTGTATAAATCCTTATTGATAACTATAGTCCATTCTGTTGGTTGCGGAATACAGTATAAAATATATCTTCCGGCAGTTATTTTTGTTTGCTGTATATATACGTCTTCAAAAAATTCAATCTCGGTAGCCTCATTAGCACCAAGGCGCCAGTGGTCGCCATACTTTACCACGTTACCAAAAATTTTTCTGCCGCTGCGTTGCGGCCTGCTGTAAAAAATCCTGAAAACCGGAGGTGTTTTTACACTATCCAGCATTTTAAGTTTAGGATATTCAGCCGGAAAATAAATTACATCCATCGGCGATTTATCTAACGATGACACTGCAGCAATAGGTTCATACCTGGTGGATGGAGGAATTTTTGCAACTGTGTCGCCAGGCAATTGTGCAGGGTTATTATCAGAATGGCAGCTAAATAAAAATAAACAACACGCTGTTAAAAAGCTGGTACATGCTTTACGTTGTGGATACATCATGAGGTGCATCTTGTTTTTAGAAGCTTATGGGTAAAGTAACTTTTACATCTTCCCATGCAATCAGCAGGTTGGCGCCTGTGTTTGTTTTTTCAAACATCATAGAAAATACTTCAACAGGCTGTGTTATTTTTTGAACATTGATGTCTGTACGTAAAATATCGTTTTTTTGATTATACGCAAAAGATCCCCACACATCATTATCCTTATTAAGAATAATAGTCCATTTTTCCTGGGTTGGTATAGCATATAATGTATATCGCCCTTTCTTTATTTTAGTATTGCCGATTTTCACATCTTTAAAAAAATCTATTTCCGTGGCCTCATTGGCTCCAAGCCTCCATACGGTACCATATTCCACCAACTCACCAAACACTTTCCTGTTTTTTTTCATGGGGCGGCTGTATATCACTTTTACCACCGGTGTTTCAGGTGCCTGTTTTCTTATTTTAAGAATAGGATAATCTATGGGAAAATATGCCATATCCATAGGTGAGTTATCCGTAGGCGGCCAGGCATCCTGCGCACATACAGATAATACGCAACCGGAAAGTGTAAGGATGGCCAAAATGGTTTTTATTTTTTTCATAAACAACAAATGTACACATTTAGGAGGTTGCGGAAAAGCAATAAGATGCAACGATTTTTGCCTGCTTCTATTATTGACTCTTATAGCAAAGAAAGGTTAAATCTCCTCCTGGCAAATAGAATTATCTCAGGTATAAATTCAGCGTAGCATTGCTGCAAAGCAGTATAATTTTTTTCGAATATTTCAAAAGCAGCACTGCTATCGTTTATAAACTTTGCCCTGCGTACTAATCCGCTAAAACTGTTTTTAATGCCCCATTTATACCGGTAATTAAACAACCAGTTATGCTGTTTCATATATGGCAGCATCGCCTTAAATGTTAGCGGCAGATCATTGTTATGCTTATCCAGTATGCTGTATGTTTCCTGGGAAAAATCCATCAGCTCTTTTTCCGAAAAGATAACGTTGTCATTTGCGAGAAAATGATCATATACAATATCAATAAATGCTCCCGAATATAACCGGTATGCCGGTCTAAAAAATTCTTTTGCTTTTGCTGTTGCAGGATGGGCGTCTGTAAAACTGTCTATTTCCCTGTGCAGCATAATTCCTTTATAAATACCGGTAGTATACGTTTCTTTTTGTTTCCCTTTCACAAAATCACTGATCATATTGCCCACCAATATTTCAGAATGATTAAAAGATAAATATGCGTGGGCGAGATAATTCATGGCTAATGTTTAATATTCTGATGGGGTCAGAATTCCATATACAGCTAAACCTTATCACTGCAATATTAAATTAAAACAGTAATAATGTTAATTTAAATTTTTATTGAATGATAAATAATATTTATTGTTTTTCAATAAATAAATATTATTTTGCATTAAAATTAGAATCTATGATCATCAGAATAGAGACAAAATATATTATCAGAATATTATACGTGC
Organism: Agriterribacter sp.; assembly: GCA_047601125.1. Classification (GTDB taxonomy): domain Bacteria; phylum Bacteroidota; class Bacteroidia; order Chitinophagales; family Chitinophagaceae; genus Agriterribacter. The sequence goes on from JASGJY010000002.1 coordinate 717,470, forward strand.
TTTCGTTTATAATATTTGTTGGGCTATGCATTCATGCAGGTGCTTGTATAACAAACGCCGTGCTTGCAATTGCTAAACCGGGTATGGTAAAATTTCTTTGGCAGGTGGCAGACTTAAATGAACTTTTCAATTATGATCGCGGATATTTTTTTGTTGTCACATTACTGATGAGTATTGTGGCTGTATCGAAAGCTGTTTTATTTTATATGATCATAAGTATGTTGCACAGTAGAAACTTTAGTATTACCCGTCCTTTTAGTGAAGAAGTCAGGCGGTTTATAATTAAACTATCATACATGGCGTTGCTGATTGGTTTGTTTTCAGGATATGGAGTAAGATATACAGCATGGCTTACGCTTAAAGGCATTAAAATGCCAGATATACAATATTTAAAGTTAGGCGGAGCAGATGTATGGCTTTTTATGAGTATTATACTTTTTGTAATTGCACAGATATTTAAACGGGGAATTGAAATTCAAACAGAAAACGAATTAACAGTATAGCTATGGCAATTGTTGTAAACCTGGATGTGATAATGGCCAAAAGAAAGATATCTTTGAATGAGCTTTCGGAAAAAGTTGATATCACGCTATCTAATCTTTCCATACTTAAAACCGGTAAGGCAAAAGCAATCAGGTTTAGTACGCTTGAAGCCATTTGCAAAGCCCTGGATTGCCAGCCGGCAGATATTCTTGAATACAGGCAAGATTAATTGAAATGAAAAATAGTAATGTCGTTTTATTATCAGTTATATTTTCTGCCATGTACTTATATGGCTACTGCCAGGATAGTAGTAATGAATTTAAAAAACAAAAGTACTTTGTTGATTCTCTGATACAGCAATATAAGGCCATGAAATTTCAGGAACAATCAATTATTGGGCAAGATGAAATTTTTAGTACTTACCATGGCAATGTTTTCATCGATCAGTCTGGCATTATCAGGAGCATTGGGCTTGTTTTTGATAGCAGCAATTTTAAAACAACTTTGCTTTGTTTAAAAGACACAATAATCGCATTGATTGAAAACACTAAGCGTTTTTACAAAATAAAAGATGCCTTTTATGATAGTAAAGGAATAAAAGAAATATCTCCACAATCAATATGCCGGTTTGAAAGTTATGATAGCGTTTTACAGGTGGTAAAAGTTATATTCAAACCAGATTAATTGTCGCCCGCCTGTCATATTTCCATATTATGAACCATTTAACAACTGATATTGGTTGTTGGATTATTTTTGCGTTAAAATTTAAGAACATATGTTACTTAAGGCTGTAGATACTGTTGACGTGATTGCACCGGAGGTATTTAAAAAGAATTATTATGAAGTGAGCAAGCCATTGGTAATAAAAAATTTAGCTAAAGAATGGCCTGCCTACCAGAAATGGAACTGGGATTATTTTAAAGAAATTGTTGGTGATAAAAAAGTTGGCATATATAATAATGTAAAAAGTGATGCTTATACTCCCATAAATAAAGCAGATGATTATACCAGCTTTGGGGAATATGTGGATATGATAAGCAAAGGCCCTGCCGGCTGGAGGATTTTCCTGTTCAATATTTTTGATCATGCACCACAGCTTACACACGATTTTGAGTGGCCTGATGAATTAATGAAAGGATTTGTAAAGCGTTTTCCTATGTTGTTTGTGGGAGGTGCATCTTCTATTACACATATGCACTTTGATATAGACATGTCTCACATCCTTCATACGCAATTCGTTGGCAGAAAAAGAGTGTTGCTGTTTCCTTACGAAGAGCAGCATAAATTATACCGCAAACCTTATGAGGTATTAAGCCTCGCGGACTTCTCACATTATTACCAGCAAAACGGCACGCCCGACTATACAAAATTTCCTGCCCTCAAACTGGCTAAAGGCTTTGAAGTTACACTTGAACATGGCGATACTCTATTTATGCCCGCGGGGTACTGGCATCACATGGAATATTTAGACAGTGGTTTTGCCATGAGCCTGAGGGCGCTTCAATCGGGTATAGCCGGTAAACTTAAAGGAGCATGGAATCTTATAGGCATGCGCAATATTGATACCCTTATGAAAAAAACCGCTCCTAAATGGTGGTATGATTATAAAACAGAAAAGCTTATTACTGCTGCGAAAAAAGAACTTGAAGAAGCAGGCATATAATATTTATGCTTTCTTTTTGGAATATTCAAGTTACGTATTAAATTTGTGCTAATATATCAGCCGGGAAGTTAAAAAGTGAATGGCTTTGAACCGGAACTGGTTTAATACTTATCCAAAATATCTTACAGAATCTAATATTTTCTTAAGGACAACCTACACTGCCAACCTGTAGCTATTTCTACTTTATTGAAATTAAAATTATTGGTATATACTATCATTGCCGTATTCTTTAAAAATACGCGGCAATGTACAAGTCTCTTTTGTGGTTTCAGAGGTAAGCACAGGCCGGTGATGTCTATCGCCGGCATTTTTATGCAAAGGTTGTGAGCTTTCAACTAGCAGCAATTGCTGCCGGCCTGCCAAAACCGAAAGACTGGTTGTATCTGAAGAGAGGTCATTATAGTGCCGCTGCTAACGCTTATTGCCGAAAGCCGGTACTTAATTAATCGTCCACACTTCATTTCCCCTTAAAAGCTTATCCAGATCACCCTTGCCCTTTACCGCTATAGCTTCTTCTATCTGCATTGCCATTACATCTTCATAGCAGGCGCGATCAGTTTCATAAAACACACCAAAAGGCCTTGGTAAGTGTTCATCTTTATAAGGATCATCAAACATCCTTACCAATATCTGGGCCTTATAAAAATCTCTTTCATCGTGTATCCATAAATCATCAACACCTGCGGAGTCGCCAATTTCTACCACTACAGGTTTCAAGCCATCCAGTTTAATGCCTTTATTTTTTGCGGCGCCAAATATTAGTGGCTTACCGTGCTCAAGAAATAATGCCTGTTCCGGCTTGGTACTTTTTTCGGTAAATATTTCAAAAGCGCCGTCATTAAAAATATTGCAGTTCTGGTATATTTCTGTAAAAGAAGCCCCTTTGTGTTTATAGCTTCTTATTAATATTTCCTGCAGGTGTTTGGGGTCTCGGTCCATGCTCCTTGCAATGAACGAAGCATCAGCTCCCATTGCCAGTGCAAGGGGGTTAAAGGGATGGTCAATACTGCCTAAAGGTGAGGATTTGGTGATTTTCCTTTCTTCAGATGTAGGCGAATACTGCCCTTTGGTCAAGCCATATATCTGGTTATTGAAGAGCATCATATTCACATCAAAATTTCGACGCAGCAGGTGAATGGTATGATTGCCGCCAATACTGAGCGCATCTCCATCGCCTGCAACAATCCAAACGCTTAATTCCGGGCGGGAAGCTTTTAAGCCCGAAGCGATGGCTGTAGCCCGTCCGTGAATGGAATGCATGCCATATGTATTCATGTAGTAAGGAAAACGGGAAGAACATCCGATACCGGATATAATTACAATATTTTCTTTAGGAATACCTAACCCCGGCATGATCTTCTGTACCTGAGCTAATATAGAATAATCGCCGCAGCCGGGGCACCATCTCACTTCCTGGTCTGTTGCAAAGTCTTTAGCGGTGAGGATGGGCTGTGCGGGAATTGCTGTAGTATTCATCGTGATAAAATGAACCGCAAATTTACAGCTATATCGGCTTACTTGCTTTCCTCAAAGCGGAAATAATACCAATTGGCTATACACTACAGCACTATGCTTAAAAACAGTGGGAAGATGGAAAATATATTGAATAATAATAACTTAGAAGAATTTTGGTGAATATAAAACCTATAAGGTTTTGCAAACCTTATAGGTTTTATAACTTTATTTTTTACTGATCTTATATAAACTTCCGTTATCGGTCACGGCAAACAACATTCCATTGCTGTATGCTATATCACGAAAACGTTCTTTTTTGTCAGACAGCAACCACTCTTCGCCCACAACTTTATTGTCTTTAATAACCAGGCGGGTAATATGCATGCTGCTTAATCCGCCGATAAACAGGTTGTTTTCCCATTCAGGAATGGTATTGCCTTTATAAAAGCTCATCCCGCTTGGCGACATTACAGGGTCGAAGTAATAAACAGGTTGTTCCATTCCTTCTTTCTGCTGAATGGAGTCGCCGATTTTTTTGCCGTTATATTCAATGCCGTAAGTAATAACCGGCCAGCCATAGTTTTTACCGGGTTTAATAAGGTTTACTTCATCACCGCCGCGTGGTCCAAACTCTGCCTCCCACAAATCGCCTGTAACAGGATTAATATCCAGGCTCTGCGGGTTGCGATGACCATAGCTGTATATTTCAGGCATTACATCTTTTTGCCCGATGAAAGGATTACCCGGAGCGGGCTTGCCATCTTTGGTGATTTTGAAAACCTTACCTAATCCTGCGTTCAATAACTGCGCTTGTGCCCTGCCGTTAAGTACAGAACGCTCACCGGCGCTTACAAAAAGATTCCCGTCTTTATCAAAAATTAATCGTGAGCCATAATGCAGCTTGCTGTTATCTAACTCAGGAGCGGCCCGAAAAATAACCGTTGGGTTTTCAATTTTTCCCGCAGCCTCATTTAACTTTCCCTTTCCAACGGCTGTAAGATTTCCTTTTTTATACGGCTCAGAAAAAGACCAGTAAATGATATTATTGTTCGTAAAATCAGGATCAAGCGCCACATCAAGCAAACCACCCTGTCCATCGCTGTCTACTTTAGGAAATCCTTCAATTTTTTTCGCAAGGCTGCCGTCTGCATTGCGAATCTGCATGAACCCGGTTTTTTCAGTAATTAAAAACCTGTTGTCCGGCAGAAGGATTACCGCCCAGGGTTTGCCGAGGTCTTTGGCCAGTTGATCAACCTGGTAAGGCGTGGTGGTTTTTACAGCACCAATTCTTGTTTGTCCGGCAAAAGCAGGTTTGTAGTCTGAATTTGGCGGATTTGTTTCCAACGGAGGTAAAGCAGATGTGTCTGCTGATGCGGTATTTGCGGGAGCATCCGCATTCCCACTTCCCGAAGCATTATTATTACATCCTATGCTGAATACTGTTAGAGCAACAGCCGACAGGTAAAAGAATTTTTTCATGTGTGGAAAATTTTTGAGGAGGAAAGGTAGGGAAAAATGGGGAAGGGCTATTTGAAATATGTAAAATCTATCTTTGTGTTGTAACTTTTGATCATGAAAACCGATCTGGTAGTAAAACAACAAATTCTGCAAATCGTAGATAACCAGTTAAAAAGTAAAGAGCCGCCGGAAACAAAGCAAACATATGATCGCTTACTGAAAAGTGGTATAACAGATAAGGATGCACGTATGTATATAGGACAGTGCGTGTCTGTTGAAATTTTTGATGTGCTGAAATACCAGCGGCCGTTCAATGAAAAAAGACTTTATTGAGAATTTGAAGAAACTGCCGAAGGAACCGTTTGAATGAACGGTTTTGTAAGATACATATTTGATCGCTTTATTTTGGTTATCCTACATCTTCCTTGATCTGGCAAGGTTTTTAATTACAATCTTTGATTCTCGGCCTACCGCTGAGTCCTGCCAACGCACTTAGCCTGAGAAGAGAAAGAATGAGTTTGAAATAGTGTTTGATTTCTTCATACTATTTATTTTCAGGAGAAAACTCGGCATATACTTCAGATAATTGTGACTGAAACGGATCATTATGTTCAAATAAGGTTAGCGGAAATTCGGCCGATTGTATTATTTTGTCAAAAGCTGTTTGGTTGATCTCCGTACTCAGGTCGAATGCTTTTTCTGAATTACCTGTTATTGGCACCTGTTTGTTTTGGCTGAATGACGAAACCGTAATGACCGTAAGTATTATTGTCAATACATTTTTCATGTTGTAGTTGTTTTTTGCCTACTCTAAATTCCTTTTCGGCTGTCGGTATTTGATTTTTAAGAATAATACAGACTAACTAATAGTTAGAAGGCTCTAGTAAGTCTGGAATGAATCTTCATTACAAATCCATTTTAGTACCTAGCTGGTTCTTTAGTAATGGGGGAAAAAGATATATCAAAAAGAGGTATTTTTCTCTTTCAAAAAATTATAAAATTCAATACGATATTAGGTTTGTCTAGCTATTTAATTTGATCCTGTCTTTCGCTTGTTATCGTTTTGTCGATATTAGGTGTGAAAAGTTTTATACCTATACCTAATCCGATCCACGATTTTCCTTGATATACCCAACTCTTTTCAATTGAGGATGTTTTGTTTATAATGTCCCATCCTATACCTGCTGTAATACTGAAAACATTCCCATAACCTAATAAAAGATTTATAGAAGGGGTAAATGCGGGACGTTCAGTATTGGTTCTAACAGTACCTCCAGTTGAAAGACTATCTAATATTACTTTTGTAAGAGATAGTCCTCCATAAATACCAGCATTCCATTTGGTTTGCCTTACTTGTAAAAATTGATATCCTACTACAGCACCCAGGCTTAAATCTGTTGTAAAAAAAGAGGGGTTGCTCCTGAATTTAAATGGTTGAATTAATGTACCATAATTCCATTCACCTCTCGGTTTTAATTCTGCAACAGAATTGATAAACTCATCATTACTAAGAAAGAAGTGACGAATGTTATCATTTTCACTGTTTAATGTTTTTATACTTTGATTTGGATTAGAGATAAAATTTAATCTTCTTCTTTTATCCAACTGCTCGGTATAATTTGGAGCAGTAGTTACAGAGGGTAATTTGTATTCCAAAATCACAATAACGTAGCCGTCATTTCTAATATGGTTTATATAAAATTTACTTCCTTTAGGAATGATTTGAGGCGTGGCTCTCGGCTGCCCAACGATATCGCATTCTGGCAGACTGACGTCATAATTAAATATATACGTTTTGCCTGACGTTCCTCTTTTTATCTCATTTTGGGCGACCCCTATAGAAATAAAAAATAGCAACGTAACAAATAAAAAAGATTTTTTCATAAATTTTGTTTTAATGAATAATAATTTCTTGTCATTTTTTACTTACTAACGACACAGAGGTTTTTATTAATGCCTACCTGCAACAGTCTCCATATGACCACGGTGGTTACAGAATTCGTTTTGCATAGCAACAGATGCTTTTGCTATGAAATGTCCTTGTAATAACTAATGATTTTTTTTCTATGTCATAATAAAGAATTTTTTTGCCTACTCTAAATCCCTTTTCGGCTTCCGGTATTAACATTTTCTGGATAAAACGGATTAACTAATTGTCAAAAAGTCTTTCTTAAGTATGCAATGAATCTTCTTTACAAAGTTTTTTAAATCCTCCGCTCTTTGGCTATGGGAAAAAGAAGGAAAATAGAAGAGGGTTTTTCCTATATAAGTCTGGGAAATTGCTTGATTCAAGGTAACATTTAGGATTCTACAAAATTCATTATTAGTTTAGGTGTATTATTAATTATTAAACTTTTTTTATGAAAGCGGGTTATAAAATGTTATTGCTATCTGTATTTAGTTTTGCTATCGGAATATTAGCTTCTTATCTTTTCTCAAGATTGAAATTTTCTAATCTTAAGGACTTTGAGGGGCTAGCGACTAAAATTAGCGGGGATGTACCAATTGTTCTAGCAAAAAGAAACATACAAGCTTATCAAGAAAAATTTGCTTTTGCTAGATTGTCTTTAAATCCAAATTCCAAAACGAAAGGTATTTTGCATGATACAACGGCAATTAAAGATTACTACGAAAAAATATTTAAACCATTTGTCAGTACTCATACTAGATTTAAACCTGGATTTCATCATTGGGAGATTGGACTATATCCAAATGTTTCTTATGATCCTGTGACGAAAAAAAATAGACTAAATATCTATTTTATACCAACAATGGTTAAAGCGAATGTGACTAATGCCAGCGATATAGCCGAATATTATAGTGTTATTGAATCTAGGGATTCAATTTACTATGAATCAGAAGACCCTACTTGGATCAAGTTAGATAAATCGTATATTTTTGATCAAGGAACAATTTTCCCTTAATTTTATGAAATTCACAATAATAATATTAACGTCCTTTTTGTGTTGGTTAGCGTCTATTTTTCTGCTTAAAAGAGAGAAAGAATACTTAAGATTATTTATTTGGTTCCTTGGACTAACAACCTTCGTAGAGTTTGCTGGTTATTTTGTCTATTTTCAATTACATCAAAAGAATAATTATTGGGTATTCAATGCTTTTTTGCCAGTTGAGTTTTGTTTTCTCAACTGGCTTTTTATTAAAATATTGCCATTTCATGCGAGATACAAAAATTTGATAATCTCTGGATTAATAATATTCTTTCTTATTTATGCTTGCGAAAGCTATAATTCTCGTTTTTTAGGAATGAGTGTAATTGCCAAAAACTTTGCCTCTATTTCTTTGATTTGTCTTTCATTAATTTATTATTATGTCCTTCAAAAGGAAGAAACGTACATAAATCTTTTGACGCATCCTCCCTTTTGGGTTATAACCGGAATTTTTCTCTTCTATTTTGGCAGCATTGCGTGTGACTTTTTCTTTGAATATCTACTTGTCATCAATGCTAGATCAATAAAACCAGTACGTTATATTATTTTTATAGTGCTAAACTTAATTTTATATGGTTGCTGGGCGTACTCATTTTTATGCAAATACAGGCAGACAATATTATCCTCCTAGTTACAATAATCACTTTTATCTTTTTAGTGAGTGGGGTTTTTCTTATAATATATGTAAATATTTATAACGAGAAGAAGAATAAGCACCTTAAAGAAAAGGAGAGTTTAAAAGCTCATTTTTCCCAAACCCTCCTCCAATCCCAACTCGAAATCCAGGATCAAACCCTCCAGCATATCAGCCGCGAACTGCATGATAACCTTGGGCAAATAGCCAGCCTCATCAAGATAAACCTTAATACTATTCAATTAGAAAACACAGCAAAGGCAGCACAGAAAATTGAAGATACCAAAGAGTTGATACGCCAGCTTATTACTGACTTAAAAGGTTTGTCTGTGCGATTAAACAGCGACCGCATTACCCAATTTGGACTGATAAAAACTTTACAGGCAGAAACAGAAAGAATAAACAGCACAGACGCCTTTTCTGCCAGCTTTGAGGCAACGGGTACAGATCCTACACTCACACCCGAAAAATCCATCATACTTTACAGGATGATCCAGGAAATTATTAACAATATTATAAAGCATAGTGAGGCGAAACATATAGATATTAAATTGAATGCTACAGAAAATTTATTTACATTAGTGTTCAGAGATGATGGGATTGGCTTTAATGTAGAAGAAAAGCTGAACAACAGCGGAGCCGGACTGCTTAACCTGCAAAACCGTGCAAAGCTCATTAATGCTCAACTCACCATACAAAGTACTCCTGGAAACGGCACTGTATTTACTATTCAAATGCCCCTATAACTAAACTTTGTATGGCTGCTAAACTGCTTCCTTCCCTTGCACTGGTAGATGATCATAAGCTTTTCAGAAAAGGGCTGGTCAGCCTTATTGAAATGGTAAACGCTAACTATACCATATTGTTTGAAGCCGACAACGGAATGGATATGCAGAGAAAAATTGATCCTTCCAATCAACCCGACATCATTCTCCTTGATATTAATATGCCCGGTATTGATGGCTTTGCATGTGTGCAATGGCTGAAAGATAATTTTCCATTGATCAATGTGCTGGTTGTAAGCATGATTGAAAAAGAAGATACTATTGTGCGGATGCTTAAGCTTGGCGTAAAAGGATACCTCTGTAAAGACGTAGAGCCTAAAGAGCTGGGTGACGCATTATCTTCTATTGCCAACAAAGGCTTTTATTACACGGATTTTATTACAGGAAAATTAGTGCACTCATTACAAAACGGGCAATCTGCAAATGGTGAAACAAACGCCATCAGCCTGCTTAACGACAGGGAAAGAACTTTTTTACAACTGGCATGCAGTGAGTATACCTATAATGAAATTGCTTCGCAAATGTACCTCAGTCCCAAAACTATTGATGGCTACCGGAATACCCTGTTTGAAAAATTGCAGGTGAAAAGCCGGGTAGGACTTGCATTATATGCTGTAAAGCACGGGCTGGTTCAGTTGTAGTGTGCGCATCCATTGCAAAAAACACTTATCTCATCCGGAGGCTATAAAATTTTTTGATGCAACGTTTGCTTTGCAAAGAATATCATGATATAAAAATCGTGTGAAAAAAATCGTTCTCTTTGCAGCTTTAAGCATACTTCTTTCATGCCAAAAAAACAAAGATTCAGACAGCTCCATCTCTGGTCTTTCTTTAGTAGGCGAATGGAAATTAGTTGAAACCCGCTACGGAATAGGTGACGGCACTCTTACCCCCTGGACTCCGTTTAATAGCAACGATGTTCATATTAGTTTTTCGTCAGATGGAATTTTTAATTGTAACACTACAGATGAATGGCATGCTTATCTTAAAAAATATTCAAGCTATGTATCAGATACCATAATAATAAATAATTCTACCAATAAAACAGCGTTGATAAAGCTTTATACAAGTGGAAGAGCCGACAGCCTTTCCTGGTATGTTTTGCACAGATACGATAAATATGTGGAGTTTGCTCTACCTTGTATAGAGGGCTGCTATCAAAGATTTAAAAAAATTAATTGAAAAATAATTCAATTAGCTTAGCTGACAGATGTTGACATTACTATCTCTCAAACAACAAGCGTATTCTCTGTGTAGTCATTTATTAGATGAAAAAATCCAAACATTACAGCGGGCATTAAAAGAGCTTACTGAAAGCGCTGCCAACGAAACAAAAAGCACAGCAGGCGATAAACACGAAACAGCGCTGGCTATGCTGCAGATAGAACAGGAAAATATAAGTCGTCAGTTAAAAACCGTTTTAGATCAGAAGGCTGCAATTGAATGCTTCAACATTTCCTCAAAGCATATTGTTATTGGCAATGGAAGTCTTGTTAAAACGGATAAAGGTTATTTGTTTTTAAGCGTAGCATTAGGTAAAACAATGATTGACAATATACCTGTGATCATGCTTTCTCCACAATCTCCTTTAGGCAAAAAATTACTTGGACTTAAAAAAAACGACAGCACCGAAATAAATGGAATGCATTATAACGTCGAAGAAATAGAGTGAAAAATTTCTAAGTTTATTTCTCGCATGCAGGTGCATATAGCTTCCGGACTAAGGATACCTTTTTTACCGCTTATTCCCAAACCCTTTCAAAAAGGTTAATGCTGCAATAAGATTACCATCTTTTGTGAGCGTACCGTCAAAATTTCTGCCGATGGAGAATGTAAGCTTTTGATTGTCTAATATTTTATAGTCTGCATTAAAAACAATACGCCAGGATGGATCAATAGTATTTGAAGAAAGAACGCTCCTGTAAATAGCCTCAGCACTGGCGCTGAATTTTGATTGCGGCTTTGCATATATGTATCGTAAGCCCGCATCAAAGGTGGTGATATTGCCAATATCATTTAGCATATTATCTTTTGCAAATACCTGGTCAGGGTTGTGCAGTAGTCGGAGAATGAACAAGCCGGCTCCATATGTAGTATCAGTATACCCGATCGTTGTCCATATACCAGCATTATATATTTTAGAATTATTAAATTTCTGACTTCTGAATTCAGTGCTTATACCTCCTGCCACGTCCCAGGTAAAACCTGTTCTGAACGTTTGGAATTCTGAGGCTATTTGCTGAATCTCTTTATCAAGCTCCGCTATTTTTTCTCCTTTTTCAGCTTCATAATAGTCTGCCAGCTTTTTATTAAGGGCATTATTTATAGCAAGATATTCTTCCCCGGCCATTATCACCCGTATTTCATCAGCGCTTTTTCCGGCAAGCATATCTTTTCTTCGTTGCCGCAGTTCAATCACAACAGCATCCACATTAGCTTTATAACCTGTAAGCATCTCATCAAGATGGCGGAGACGCTTATCCTGTAGTTGTTTTATTTTATCCAGAGCCTGGGTTGTGCTGTTGTCGTATTCTCCCCGTAAAATGGAAAACTTAAAACCAAAGCCGCCGTATGTGCTTTTTGCATTCAGAGTTGTGGTTTGGGTTGTGTCAGGGCTTTTTATGGCAAATGATAAGACCAGTGTTTGTTTCAGCACATCTTTTCCTCCTGATCGCCTGAAGCCTTCGGTTGTAATATCGCCTTTTTTGCTGTTTTTGAAAAGCCAGTACGGAGCAATATCAATTGCATAATTTGAAGGAAGCTTTGTAAATGAATTTGATGCTGATTGCAGCGAAAGCATAAACGCAGATACGTCTGTTGGTTTATCAATATCGCTTGGCGCTATCCCCAATAAATTAGAGGCCGGCGATGCCGGCGCGTTAAGCAGGTCAACTTTTATAGTAGTATCTACCTGGCCCTGAGCCATTGTAAAACCTGAAGTCATCATAGCTATGATGAAAAGCATATTTTTCATTGCAGTAATGTTAGGGTTTAAAAAATTCAATCAGGCACAAATAGTCTGCGGATGCACCTTCTTCTTCAACAGTTTTAGATAATGGAAACTCAACCGGGTCCATTCCGCCTTTTATCTGAATTTTTAAACTGGTAAGATTTGTTTCCCGCGAAGTGTCGGCTATTGTTGCAACAACACTTAACTTCTTACCATCAAGCATTTTATTCGTGCCGAGTACAGTTGTGTCCAAATCACCTGCGTGATTTTCAGTAATCACTTTATCATTCAGCTTAATGGTCATATCAGAGGTCTGACCTTTATCACCAACTTTTACAGCAAGCGTTACATTATTATCTGAACCGTCAATAATATACAGCGTGTCTAATGTGGTGCTTTCTCCCGGCGCGGCGCCTGCCGACCTGGAAACAGTTCCCGTTATGGATCTTGATTTTGGTTTTGTTGCGCGCCCTTTTTTAGGCGCAATTTTCTTAGTTGATTTTTTCGCAGATGCTTTTTTCAGTTTTTTTGCAGCTTTCTTTTTTGGCGTTGGCATATATGCAATTTTAGCCTACTCTTGATTCCCTTTTCGGCTTCCGGGTAATAATTTCCAGTAAAGGCAGGTATGTATTCAGGTTGGTTAACGGGATTTATAAAGTGCGGATAATTACAGCGCATTAGTAATGCAGGTAATACAAAACTAAAATTATGCATTTTGTTACCTGTCTTTTATCTTTTGTATAATTTCTTTTACCCAATCGTATTCATAGCCCTTTTGCAACAAATAGTCCTGCAGTTTGCGCATTTTTATAAAAATATTACGCTCTTCCCGCAGCTCTTCCCATTTGCGACTTGCCAGTTTTTCAAGTGTATCTTCATAATCAGCAATGCTTATCTGCGCCAGGGCTTTTTTAATACAATAATTGCTAACCTGCTTTTCTTTCAAACCCTGTTCAATTTTCTTTTTACCCCATTGTTTCATCCTGAATTTGCCTCCTGCAAACTGAATGGCAAAACGTTCTTCGTTCAGGTAGCCTTCTTCTATAAGTCGGGAAAGTAATAGCTCTACCTGCTCTTTGCGAATGCCGAAGCTGTATAGCTTTTCTTTGGTTTCCCTGTGACTGCGCTCCTGGTAAGCGCAGTAATATTTGGCTCTTTCGTAAGCCTGCTCCGGCGAGAGTTGTTTGCGTTGCATCATAGAAACCGGTAATATATGACGACTTTACCTATGGTTAAAGCCGTTGATACAATAGCAAGGTAGTGGATTAGTAGTTGATATTCTTTCAAAAATTCAGGTTACATTTACCCCCTTAATTCTATATTTGCCTAATTCAAATATTAATTGAAACTATGAAGTTTATTGTTTCTTCGTCTGCCTTACTAAAGCAACTGCAGCATATAAGTGGTGTTATAAGTTCAAATACGGTTTTGCCCATACTGGAAGATTTTTTGTTTGACATTGAAAAAAACAAACTTACGGTTGTAGCTACCGACCTTGAAACGGTAATGAAAATTCATATTGATATTGAAGCCCGCGACAGCGGTAAAATATGTATTCCGGCAAAAATATTGATGGACACATTAAAAAACCTGCCTGATCAGCCGCTTACTTTTACTATAGATAAAAACTTTGCTGTAGAAATTACGAGCGATAATGGTAAGTATAAAGTGATGGGTGAAAACCCTGATAATTTCCCTAAGGAGCCTGCGGCTAAGGATACTACCTCATTTACCATGACATCATCCGCGCTGGTTACGGCTATAAATAAAACCCTTTTCGCGGTTAGCAATGATGATCTGCGCCCCGCGATGACAGGCGTGTTTTTTGAGCTGGATAAAAAATCAATCACATTTGTTGCTACAGATGCGCATCGCCTTGTCCGCTATCGCAAAACAGATGTAAGCTGTCCGCAGAAAGATTCATTTATTGTTCCCAAAAAGCCACTGAACCTTTTAAAATCAGCATTGCCTGATAACGACGATGAATTAAAAATATCTTACAACAACAATCATCTTTTTGTTGATCATGGAACCACGGAACTGGTCTGTAGACTGATTGATGCCCGTTTCCCTGACTATAAAGTGGTTATACCAGCAGAAAACCCTTATAAAATGACGGTTAGCCGCGCTGACTTTCAAAACGCATTGCGCAGGGTAAGTGTATTTAGTAATAAAAGCACCAACCAGGTAGCGCTTACCATAAGCGGGGCCGAGTTGCAGCTTGCAGCACAGGATGTTGATTTCAGCTTTGAAGGTAATGAGCGCATGAGCTGCCGTTATGAAGGAGAAGATATCCAGATTGCATTTAATGCTAAATTCCTCATAGAATTATTGAATGCCACAGGCAGCGCCGAAGTGGTGATGGAACTTTCTACGCCAACAAAGGCCGGCATTATTCTGCCGGTTGATAAAGAGGAAAACGAAGATCAACTGATGCTGGCAATGCCGCTGATGCTGAACCAATAGTTTCGTTATGGATCTTGTTACTATACAAAGCTTCGACAGCTATATAGATGCCAATATTATGCTTGGCAAACTGGAGGCTGAAGGTATAGTATGCTTTCTGCGGGATGAATATACCGTTACAGTTGATCCTATTCTGAGCAATGCTATTGGCGGCATAAAACTAACCGTGCCAGAAAGCCAGGCAGCCCGTGCTAAAGAATTGCTGGCAACGTTTGATGCAGAAAAGCGCGCAATACTTAAATGCCCGAAATGTGGTTCAGGCAATGTAGAGTACATATCCAACCCTGTAAAATCCGGCAACTGGCTAAGCGCTATTATTTCTTTTCTTTTCGGCAGTTATGCAGTAAGTATAAAAAAGAACTATCACTGTTTTGAGTGCGGGTATGAGTTTGATGATCTGCCGGAAGCGCCTGCAAGTGATAATTAAAAAAAAATAACTCAACTTATTTTTTGGGTAAATAAAGCTGCTGGCGTCTTGCTGCAAACGGACAGTCGCTACGCGGAAATATGCAGGGGCTCCGGTTGCAAAGTGCTATGTGCGGCACTTATTACGGCGATCACCCGGACCCCGTGTCTCAGTTACCCTGTATACACAAATGGATGCTTTTTAATACAGAGGATACCAGCGCAATACAGACGCAGCGCACCGGTAATATTTGTAGCATGGAACAATATAGCGCAAGCCGCAGAGCGGCGAAATATTAACCTGGGGCATTATGTTTTAATATTGCGGTGCGCTGCACCTGAAAATGCCACATCCGCTACAGTGCTACAAATATTACCGCTGCGCTGCAGCTATTTAAACACCTTGTATACAGCGCAGCCTCAATAAATAAAGATATGTGTGCAGGGTAGCTGTCTCACGGGGGCTGAAAAAATCGTAAAGTATTCAACCAATTTAATTGGATGCGTTTGCTGCAGGCATTCCGCCCCATTAAAATTCTTCGTATCTTTTCAAACGATTGCTATGGAAACATTTCTGCAATACTGGGAACATATACCAAGTTCACATCGTGTGCTTATATTAATGGCCGGCATGATATTCTTCTGGCTGATAGAAGGATATTACCCGTTATTTAAGTTCTCTTTTAAGCGATATAAACATGCAGGCGTAAACCTTGTTTTTCTTGCATGCACACTTGTGCTTAATATCATTTTCGGGTTTACCACCATTAAAATTTGCGCCTGGACGGAGCAGCACCAGTTCGGGTTGTTATACCTGTTCAGCATGCCTGTATGGGTTAAAGTGATCCTGTCGCTTTTCCTGCTGGATTTTTTTGCGCAGTATGCTCCGCATTACCTGATGCACAGGATAAAATGGATGTGGAAATTCCACATGATCCATCACAGCGATACAAAAGTGGATGTAACCACAGGTACAAGGCATCATCCCGGCGAATGGCTTATCCGTGAATCATCAACCATTGTTGGTATACTTGTTTTGGGAATACCCATCGGGTATTATTTTTTGTATAGAAGCGTTGCCGGATTTTTTACGCATTTTAATCATGCTAATATCCGTGTACCGATCTGGTTGGATAAACCGATAAGCTGGATTTTTGTATCACCTAATATGCATAAGGTGCATCATCATTTTGAGCGCCCGTATACCGATACCAATTTTTCTAATATTTTTTCGCTTTGGGACAGAATATTCGGCACTTTTGCATACGATGATCCGAGGAATTTAAAATATGGATTGGATGTACTGGAAGGAAAAGACGATGAAGATGTGGCTTATCAGTTTAAAATACCTTTTGATAAAACAATAAAAACGGATTATTAATCCATAACTATCTTTGAAAAAAACAATAATGAAAACCGTTGCGATGATACCGGCACGATATGCCGCTTCGAGGTTTCCCGGCAAACTGATGAAAATGCTGGGTGATAAAACCGTGATCCGGCATACGCATGACAATACGTTTGCTACAGGCCTCTTTGACGAAGTATATGTTGTAACAGATAGCGATGTGATATTTGAAGAAATAACATCAAACGGCGGACAGGCGTTAATGAGTAAAAATGAACACGAATCCGGCAGCGACCGGATTGCCGAAGCTGTTGCTGACATGGATGTTGATATTATAGTAAATGTGCAGGGAGATACGCCTTTTGTAAAAAAAGAACCACTCCGCAAACTGGTTGAGCTTTTCAAAGATGAATCAGTGAAAGTGGCATCCCTGGTTCAGCTTATTACCAGCAGGGAAATGATTGAAAACCCAAACATTGTTAAGGTTGCGCTTGATAATAAAATGAATTCATTATTCTTCAGCAGAAGTGTGATACCTTATCCCCGAAACGAAAAAATACAGATTGATTACTACGAGCATATAGGCGTATACGCGTTTAAGAAAGATATGCTCATTCAATTTACCAAATGGCCGATAACCCCGCTTGAAGACGCGGAAAAAATAGAATGCCTGCGTTTTCTGGAACACGGCATTCCTCTACGCATGGCGCTTGTAGATTATATTGGAGTGGGCATCGATACCCCGGAAGATCTTGTAAGAGCAAAAGAGCTTTTGTAGCGTTAGAAATATTTATGGAAAAGAGATCATTTACCTAAGCTTTGTACGCCTGCTAAATTTTTTGTAGCAGGCTTTTTTGCGATGTTACAGCTTCTGTAAGTTGCCGGATGTTGGTTTTATAATTACTTAAGCTACCAGTAAAACAACTGAAATCAAAAGGGAATCGCTGCGCCTGCGCTATATTATGTTGCAGCACAAACGCATCTTCGGTTACGGTATAAAATATTTTTTTATGAAAGAGATAAGTGGCAAGATATTCCTGCTCCGGCTGTCCTGGTGTTGGCACAAGAATAGCTTTGTGCTGAAGCTTCACCAGGTCCATTATGGAAGTATAGCCGCTGCGGCAAATAACCCATTCAGATTGCGCTATGGCAAGATTTAACTCCCGTGCAGAAAGATGATTGAAGACCTTCACATTTTCCATGTTCACCGGCTGGCCATTATTCCCTGGCAAACCGCGCACCAAACAAACGTTTCCTTTAAACAACTGCAGATCTTTCAGCAGCTTTTCCTCCCAGTTTGTTCTTCCTGGCTCGGGTCCGGACAGTACTACCAGCACATCATATTTTTTTGCTGCATTCATTTTCTCAAACCTTGAAATGGCGCCAATATATTGCAGGTTGCCCGGCAGCGGATCTCCGTGCGACAACTCACCAGAAAGATTTTCTTTGCCTGAATAATCAGGTACCCAGCACTCGTTAAACCTGTTGATATACCTGTAATTTATCTTTTGCACAATACTATCTATCCATTTACCCATGCCCGATTTTACATGCAACTGGTGACTGATGAAAACAGTATACACTCCGCTGTTATACAAGCCAAACCTGTTATCGCTGATCACGGCATGGAACCGGTGTTCTTTCAAAATATTCTTTAACCAGCGGTTCTCAGCTTTTATGCTACCTAAAATTTTAGGCAACTGCTTGATTATTTTCCTGGAGAATCCTTTTTTTGAGGGATGGTAAATCACGTTGTATCCCTCCAGATAAACGGTAGAAAGTTGGGGGAATTCTTTGCGCATTACGGCCAGCCCTCTTTCGTTACCCGCCAGCCAAACCTCCCAGCCTTGTATAATCAATTCATTTACAATGGGTATACATCGGGTTAGGTGCCCTAAACCCCAATCAAGCGGAGCCACTAATATTTTGGGGCGCTTTTCCACCTTAAAAAACCGGCTTTAGTAGTGGTGTTAATGTATTCAAAAACATATTTTGTACTACAATAATTAGACGGTAAATTAGTTTAAATTTACACTAACCCACTATTTAGAGACATGATAAAAAGAAGTTTTAAAGTTATTGTAGCAGTTTTTTTATTGGTGACGTTAACCACAGGTTGCGGAATATTTAAAGGAGGTCAGAAAGGATGTGGCTGCCCCAGTAAAAAAGGAATGGTAGGTTACTAAATAACGATTAGTTATTACTATATAGAAAGAAAGTTCAAATCCTATACTAAAATGAAAGCATCCAATCGCGATTTACTTGTCTTGTTGAAAGACGAATCCATGAGCAACCAGGCCATTGAGCAAGAAGTTGAACAGTTAAATGATATGCTGTTTCATACTGAATCTGCTGAAATTTTTTGCGCCGTGAATGAAGTGGTAGATATGAACCGCTACAGAGTTCACCAGGATCAGAAAACCCTTGTGCAGTTAATGTTCCAGCCCGAGCTTAAACCGTTTATTTTTATCAACAACAAGAACTAAGAGGCTACAGAAGCTGGTTAAACTCCAGTCTTTCTCCATCAGGACCGAGAATGTAAAAGTATTTGCATCCTTTTTCCCAAAAATGGAGATAAACGGGATTGTTTTCCGGTATATCAAACCCTGCGTTTTTCAGGGTAGTAAATGCCTGTGCTATATCGGGCACATCAAAAGCTATATGATCAATATGGCCATTCTTCCTGTTTACTATTTCCGCTAAATCTTTTTCCGGCAATTGGTATAACTCAATAATTACACCTTCCCTTTTCATCATAATGCATACTCCTTCTTCACCTTTGCTGCCAAACGGAGATTGCATAACATTCTTAAATCCTAATCTTTTATAAAAAGCTTCGGAACGCTTTATATCTGTAACGGGAATACCTACATGCTGCAGAGCGCGAATATTTATATCAATTACTTCATCTTTCATATATTTTTTTATTGTGCCTGGAAATATTGGGGTATAAAAGCTACAAAACGCCTGTTTTGGCGGGCTGCGTAAATTTAAATTAAAACAGGAATGTTTGCGGCATATTATTTTCTAATTTGAGGATATGCAATTGATTGAGTTTACAGAAAGCGGCTTGTATTGCAGGGAGGGTAATTTTTATATTGACCCCTGGCAACCTGTAGACAGGGCTATTATTACTCACGCGCACAGCGACCACGCAAAGTTTGGCAACAGGCATTACCTGTGTCATCATTTTACAGCGCCATTGCTAAAGCTGAGATTGGGAGATGTAAGCATTCAATCATTGAAATGGAATGAGGAGATCACGATCAATAATGTAAAAATATCACTGCACCCGGCAGGTCATATTATCGGGTCTTCCCAAATACGGGTTTCATTTAACGATGATATTTGGGTGGTAAGCGGCGATTATAAAGTTGAAGATGATGGCATAAGCGGAGCGTTCGAACCAGTACATTGTAATACTTTTATTTCAGAATCAACATTTGGTTTGCCCATTTATAAATGGAAAAAGCGGGAAGTGGTTTATGAAAGCATACGGCAATGGATAACCGAAAGCCATCGATCAGGCAAAACGCCTGTTATTATAGCATACAGCCTTGGTAAAGCCCAGCGGGTATTACAATGCATTTCAACTGTTACCAATAACATATTTGCGCACGGCGCTATCTGGAATACGCAACAGGCATTACTTACAGCAGGCTGGGATCTTCCTGCCATAAAAAGAGTAATGCCTGAAACGCCGAAGGAAGCATTTAAGAACTCCGTGATCATAGCACCACCAAGTGCTGACGGAACACCGTGGATGAAAAAGTTCAGTCCTTACAGTGTTGGCGTATGCAGCGGCTGGATGCAGGTACGCGGCAATATTAGAAGAAGAAATGCTGATGCCGGTTTTGCTTTAAGCGATCACGCTGACTGGGACGGATTACTATGTGCCGTAAAGGCTACCGGCGCGGAGAAGGTTTTTGTAACGCATGGGTTTCAATCCGCCTTTAGCAGGTACCTGAATGAAAACGGCGTTTTATCAGCCGAAGTAAAAACAGCATATGGCGGCGAGGAAGAAGAGCAGGAGAAGCCATCAACAACAACGGAGCAGGAAAACGAAATAAATACTGCCGGAGAATAAATGGAATGAAAGCATTTTCTGAATTAATAGTAAAGCTCGGTTCCAGCACAAAAACAAATGAAAAGCTGGAAGCTTTATCGCATTATTTTGCCACAGCAGATGATGCAGATAAGGTTTGGGTTATTGCATTATTCAGTGGCAGAAGGCCAAAGCGGATCATCAGTTCTTCATTTCTGCAGTTATGGTGTCTTGAAATAACCGGGTTGCCTGCATGGTTGTTTGAAGAATGTTACCATACCGTAGGCGATCTTGCAGAAACAATTGCATTGCTATTGCCGGAACGAACGAAGGTTTTGGATAACGCGGGACTGGCATTTATAATTGCTCAACTAACAGCGCTTGAAAAGCAGGATGAAAATAAAAAGAAAGATTTTATCGTGAGTACCTGGTTGCAAATGGATAAAAATGAACGCTTTGTTTTCAATAAACTGCTGACCGGAAATTTCAGAATTGGTGTTTCGCAAAAAATGATTGTAAATGCGCTGGCAAAAACCGTTAACCTCGAACCCAATATTATTGCACACCGCATCAGCGGGAACTGGGATCCTTTTACAATTTCTTTTAATGAGTTATTGAGCGACCACCTGTCAGCTATTGATTATTCAAAACCATATCCGTTTTACCTGGCGTATGCGTTAGATACAGAAGTAAATGACCTGGGTAAAGAAGAAGAATGGCAGGCGGAATGGAAATGGGATGGCATACGCGGACAATTAATAAAGCGAAACAATGAAATATTTGTATGGAGCAGGGGAGAAGAATTGATGACAGAAAAGTTCCCCGAATATGATGCCATACGGTCATTGCTACCTGAAGGATTGGTATTGGATGGAGAAATTATACCAAGCATTGATGAAAAGCCTTTGCCATTTGCATTGCTTCAAACACGCATAGGTAGAAAAAATGTTACAAAGAAAAATTTACAGGAAGCGCCTATCGCTTTTTTTGCATACGACGTATTGGAATATAATGGTATTGATTACCGGAATAAACCACTTGACCAAAGAAGAATCATATTAGAAGAGATAGTAGCTGCAATTAATCACCCTGTATTATTAACTTCTCCTGTTATTCATTTTTCTACCTGGCAGCAACTGGCACATATACGAAACAGTTCAAGAGATATGGGCGCAGAAGGTATTATGTTGAAAAGAAAGTCTTCAACCTACCAGGTAGGCAGAAAAGCAGGCGACTGGTGGAAATGGAAAATTGACCCCCTGGTAATTGACGCGGTAATGGTATATGCGCAAAAGGGCCATGGCAGAAGAAGCAATCTTTACACGGACTATACTTTTGCGGTAAAAGATGGTGATAGGCTGGTGACATTTGCCAAAGCTTATTCCGGATTGACCGATAAAGAATTTGCACAGGTAGACGCTTTTGTAAAAAGGAATTCGCTGGAGAAGTTCGGGCCTGTACGTACTGTGAAACCGGAACTGGTTTTTGAAATTGCATTTGAAGGCATTGCCGCGAGCGGCAGGCATAAATCCGGCGTGGCATTACGATTTCCCAGGATAAACCGCTGGCGGCAGGATAAAAAGCCTGATGAAATAAATACACTCGATGATCTTAAAAAAATGCTGGATACCTACGGAAAAACATGATACTTTCATATTATGTTCAAAACATGCATCACCGGTTTTCTATTATTCATTTTTCAATGTTGCTTTGCACAACAACGGGTATCTTCAAAAGAAGCAAAAGGTTTTCGTGCGTTAGTGTTATTCGAAAATAAAGGACATCATGTACAATTTACAGATACAGCCCGTATATGGCTGAACAGGTTTGCAAAGAAGAAGCATATAACACTTGATTATATTACCAATACTGATGCCATTGATGAAAACTTCCTGAAAAAATACCAGTTGTTGATACAGCTTGATTATGTGCCTTATGGCTGGAAAGAAGAAGCGCAGCAAGCATTTATAAAATACATGGAAGAAGGCTGGGGCGGATGGGTCGGTCTGCACCATGCAAGCCTGGTTGGTGATTTTGACGGATACAAAATGTGGCCCTGGTATTATGATTTTATGGGTGGTATACAGTTTAAAAATTATATACCGGAATTTGCAACAGCAACGGTACAAGTTGAAGACGCATCTCACCCGGTAATGAAAGGATTGCCCAAAACATTTACAATAGAAAAAGAGGAATGGTATATATACGACAAATCTCCGCGGCCAAAACTGCGCGTATTGGCAACCGTTGATGAAAGCACATATGTTCCCGGCACTCCGGTGAAAATGGGCGACCACCCGGTAATATGGACTAACAGTAACGTTAAGGCTGAAAATGTTTATATATTCATGGGGCACTCACCGCGATTATTTCTCAACAAAAATTTTGTCCGGCTTTTTGAGAATGCCATAATATGGGCATCTCAGAAATAAAGCCGGTTTTATTTGTTAAAGACATTGTTATGATAAAGATGTTGCTTTTTTTATTTTGTCTTGTTAGCTTGAATTTTTCCTATTCACAATCCTCGCCTGCATATAAATGGTTTGATGCTGTTCAATCTGTATTTCCTGTTATTGAAGGAAGAGGGTGGCAAGCTGACCTGAAAGATACTTACGACAGGTTTCCTGCAAAAGCAGAGCAAACGGTGAGAAAAGAAGTATGGAAGCTATCAAAAAATTCAGCAGGAGAGTATATACGGTTTACGACCAATGCCAGTGAAATTATTGTTCGGTATGCGGTATCCGGCGGAAAAAATTTTGACCATATGCCATCTACCGGTGTCAGCGGAGTTGATTTGTACGTGCAGGATAACGCGGATAACTGGCACTGGATAAGAGGCGCCTACAAATTCGGAGATACTATTGAGTATAAGTATTCCGGTTTTGCTTCACCGGCTCCTGTAAAAGAATTCAGGTTGTACCTGCCTTTATATAACACTCCTGTATGGTTGAACATCGGCGTGCCGGAAACCAATATATTTTCTGCATTGCCAGTAAACAAAGAAAAGCATTTGGTACTTTACGGCACATCTATTTTACAGGGTGGCTGTGCCAGCAGGCCAGGTTTAGCATGGACAAATATTTTAGGAAGAAAGTTAAATATGCCTATTATTAACCTCGGCTTTTCAGGCAACGGACGCCTGGAGCAGCCTGTAATTGATCTGATGAATGAAATTGATGCGAAACTTTTTGTACTGGATTGTCAACCTAATCTTGTTGATAAAAAGCAATACCCGCAACCGGAGCTTGAAAACCGCATTCGTAATTCGGTAAAAAGCTTACAATCAAAGCATCCCGCTACTCCAATACTATTAGCTGAACATTGCTGTGGCTTTCCTGCTGTAAATCTTGACTCTGCTTCTGCAAACCGGTATATATGGACAAGCGAAGTGATGGCGAATACGTTTTTAAAAATGGAAAAAGAAGGCATAAAAAATATTTATTTACTTACTGCTAAAGATATTGATTTTGACATGGAAAGCACAGTGGATGGCACGCATCCTAACGATATAGGAATGATGAAATATGCGGAGGCGTATGAGAAAGCGATAAAGAAGATATTCTATAACAGGCATGAAAAAAAGCAAAAATAACTCAATGTAATGAGTATGCGTCACACGAAAATGAATTCCCTGTTATATTAAAAAACCTAATTGCAGAGCGCAGGCATGTCGGGAGCAAACGCTACGTACATGGTAATAAAAGTTGCTCCCATACCGGGTTTACCATTTCTCCTCTTCGTTAATATCATTCTCCTTTTTAAACGTCTTCATGATCTCCAGTTTCTCTACCTGCCTTTCAATAATCAGTTCCGCAATAATCTCCGCTGCATCTTTTCCCCCTGTTTCATTCAATAGTTTTTTCAGGCGGGCTTCATTAATATCTATGCGATATAAGAGTTGGGTAAGTTGCGCAAAATCATGCTGAATTAAATCATTCACCCTTTCGGCAATAATATACTTCAGTTTTTCTTTGGTTAAAGTATCTGCCAGCTGTAATGACAGTACTTGCTGCAAAGATTGTATTACCGCTTTCTCCATAGTCGTTAAAATTTTTCCATTACCCCCAAACCAAATAATGCAAAATCATATTTAACGGGGTCGCCCGGATCTAATAGCTTCAGATGCTCTGTTAATTCAAGTGCTGTTAGCCAATCTGTTTGCGTACGGGTTACCAGATTCATTCTTTTTGCCACACGGGCGACATGCACGTCAATAGGGCAGATTAATTGAGCAGGTGTTATTTGTTTCCATAATCCAAAATCCACACCGGTTTTATCCTTACGAACCATCCATCTCAAAAACATATTCAGGCGTTTGCAGGTAGATTTCCTGTCGGGTGTTGCAATATGTTTTCTTGTTCTCTGCGGAGCGTCTTCCAGCGAAAAAAAATATGTATAAAATTGCCGCAATGCATTTTCTACAGTAAGATCTTTCCCTTTTAAGCCTTTCGTGAAGGCTGATTCCAGTGAGCTGGATTGTGAATAATGATGATGAAAAAATTCAACAAAATATAAAATATCGGTAGCATTAAATGTGCGATGCTTAAAGTTGAGCAATCTTTTCAAATCATTATCGGAATAATTCAGGCAGAATTCATGCGGCGCATTGCCCATCAACCGCATAAGTTCACTGCTTTTATTAATGATTATCGTACGGTTGCCCCAGGCAAGTATGGCAGCAAAGAATGCGGCTATTTCAATATCCTGCTTTTTTTTAAACTTGTGCGGGATACTTATAGGATCGTCTTTTATAAAAGAAGGCTTATTGTACTCCTGTGCCTTGCGGTCAAGAAAAGCCTTTAGCTCATCATTCACCTTCATATATCAACCAATAGCCTGGTTAAGGTCTTCTATCAAATCATCGGCATCTTCAATACCAACACTCAGTCTGATCAATGAATCAACCAGTCCGTTCGCAATTCTTTCTTCTCTCGGTATAGAAGCGTGGGTCATGCTTGCCGGGTGGCCAATTAATGATTCCACACCACCCAACGATTCCGCGCAGGCGAAGATTTTTGTGGAGGATAAAACTTTTTCTGCGGCGGCTACGGTATTATCTTTTAATTCAAAACTGATCATACCGCCAAAGCCACGCATCTGTTCTTTAGCAATAGCATGATTAGGATGATCAGCAAATCCGCACCAATGTACTTTAGCAACTTTTGGATGCTGTCTTAAAAAGTTCGCGATCTTTTCACCATTCTCGCAATGTCTTTGCATGCGCACATGTAAAGTTTTCAGGCCACGCAATAATAAAAAACAATCCTGCGGGCCCGGAACTGCTCCACAGGCATTTTGCAGAAAATATAACTGATCAGCAATTGCTTTATCATTGGAAATAAGGCAACCATGTACTACATCGCTATGTCCGCCGATATATTTTGTTGCAGAGTGCATAACGATATCAGCACCGAGATCAAGAGGATTCTGCAGATATGGAGAAGCAAAAGTATTATCAACTACAAGCAATGCGCCGGCGTTTTTTGCTATAGCCGCACAAGCTTTTATATCTATAATTCTTATTAAAGGGTTAGTGGGTGTTTCAACCCAGATCATTTTTGTAGCGGGCGTAATATGAGCCTTAATATTTTCCGAATTACTCATATCGATGAAGGTAAATTTCAGTCCATATCCCTCCCAAATGCGTTTCATTAAGCGATACGTGCCGCCATACAGATCATTTGTGCTGATGATCTCATCGCCGGGTTTAAACAGTTTCAGTAATGTATCTGTTGAAGCAAGTCCGCTGCCGAAGCTTATGCCATATTTTCCATTCTCCGCCGCAGCCAGTGCGTTCTGCAATTGTGTTCTGGTAGGATTTTGTGTTCTTGCGTATTCATAGCCCTTATGCTTTCCGGGTCCATCTTGTACGTAAGTTGATGTTTGATAAATGGGCGTCATTATAGCGCCGGTAGAAGGATCAGGATGTACACCGGCATGAATAAATTTTGTTGCTGCTTTCATCAGAATAATTAAATGAACTGCAAAGATGCGTAATTGAAACGAGTTTAAAGTTATCATGTTTTTTTCCGTAATTCCAGTTTAACAGAAACTTAACCGCGGTAAAGTAACAAACAGTTTTACACCCTGAAACGCAGTACAGTAAAGCTTTCCGGAATATATGATTTTCTATTCTTCTTATCCGGTAACAAAAGATATCACCTGTTGTTATCATGATCTCACCACCTGCGTAGTTTGCATTGCACACTATAAAGGCCAGGTATATTTTTGAATCGTTAATCAAATTTATCTCTCGTTAAAAAGCTCTGTTATGAAAAGAATATTTGTTTTGTCGATGTTTACACTGCTGTCAGCAGTTGTATTTGCAAACAGCCCATCTGCAGTAAGCGAAAAAGTATTAAAAGCATTTAAAGAAACTTTTACCACTGCCGAGCAGGTTAAGTGGAATGAAGGTGACAATAATTATTCCGTAAGATTTGTGCAGGATGACATACGGTATATTGTTTATTACGATAAGGACGGGGTAATTACAAGTTCAATGCGCTTTTATGAACCTGCAAAGCTTCCTATGAATATTTTAAAAGCGATCAGCCAGCGTTATGCAGATAAAACAGCGTTTGGCGTTACAGAAATAACTTCCGGTGACGAAGTAGCTTATTTTGTAAGAATGCAGGACGCGAAATATTACTATACTATTAAATTCAATGCTTTTGCCGAAGGGTTCAGGTATGAGAAATTGAAAAAGCAGCAATAAGGAAGGTGAAAGGCGGAAGGTGGAAAATGCAGGGTATAAGAAGTAAGGAGTAAGAGGGCAGAACTTGTAACCCGCAACTTGCAACCTGCAACCAACCTCCTGCCTTTCCTCTAACTCCCTTTCAACAAATTTGCCGCTACCAGGTAACGCCAGTCGTAATTTTTGCGGTCGTAAGCATCAGTAGGGCGGTTGCCGGCATCAACTATCTCTCTTTTTAATATGCCTGCAGCGGATAAATGTTTTTTTGCATTGTGAATGCACTCTGCAAGCGCGGGCTGGTTCATCCATTTTTTTTGAGGAGGTTCAAAACCAACCTTATCTTTTCTCCATACAATAGGCAACGGAATAATATACCTCACACTTTCCCTCAAAATCCATTTAGTATATCCATGCCGGATTTTATATTTTGACGGCAGTGAAAAAATAAATGCTACTAATTCGTGACTTAAAAACGGAAGCCGCATTTCAATACCATGAGCCATTGCATTCCGGTCTGCCACACGTAATAATTCTTCAAGCCCAGTAACCATTGTATCAAAGTGCAGGATATCATTTAATTGGCGCACTTCCGGCTTATATACTTTATTTATACTATTATAATCCTTTATGAAATCAGCATTTAGCTCATTGTTTTCTTTAAGCTTTTTATATGTTCTTTTTTCTAGTAATGAGGCAGTGAGCGAAGGAGCGAAAGCAGATACATAATTTTTGTATCCCCACTCAAAGGAATTGTGCTTATGCAATACATGTTTTTCTTTTGAAAAGACAGTAAGTTTCCCCATTGAGATCAGTTCCTGCAGATACCAGTGCAGGTATTTGGAATAACCCGCGAGTATTTCATCTGCACCCTGCCCGTCGAGCAATACTTTTGTTTGATGTTGTTTTGCCAGCCGGCATACTGCATATTGTGTATACACGCTGGCTGAGCCGAAAGGCTGCTCGTGCTGATAGCACAGCGTATCAAAATCATTAATGAACTCTTCGGCCGTTGGCGCAATTTTATAATCATCCAAACCAAATGCCATAGCCACTTCATCTATATATGCAGATTCATCCTTTTCATACCCGGGAAAAACAGCGGAGAAACTTTTATAATCTGCAGTTGAAATAATATTATTTATTGCAGAAACGATAGACGAACTATCCAGCCCACCACTCAGGCTTGTGCCAATCCGTACATCACTTCTTAGCCTTCGTTTAACAGAAGTAAAAAAAAGTGAACGAAATTTTTCAATCGCTTCTTTGTCACCCGGATCCTTCTGAAAATTTTTATCAATATGCCAATAGCTGACCGCTTTAAAATCCGGGGTTTTAATATTCCATTTAATATAATGTGCGGGGGGAATGGTTTTTATATTGCTGTAAAAAGTTCTCTCTTTTTCATTCGGGAACTGTGTAAAGCCTAAGGCGAGATAATATAATAAGGACTGCCCGTCAATTCGTTTTTCCACTCCTGCAGCCCATAAGGCTTTCATCTCGCTGGCAAAGCAGAACCCTTTGCGCTGATCATACCAATAAAAAAATGGTTTTTCGCCAAAGCGATCTCTTGCCATAAAAAGCGTTTGCTCTTTTTCATCCCATATGGCAAATGCAAACATGCCATCAAAATGTTGCAGGCATGCTTCTTTATAGCAATCATAGGCGGCAAGAATTACTTCTGTGTCGCACCTGTTTTTAAACCGGTAACCTTTTGAAAAAAGTTCTTCTCTTATTTCAAGGTAATTGTATATCTCTCCATTATATACAATTGTGTAGCGTTTATTTTGATCCGGGTCGCTATGAAAGAAATGCATGGGTTGAGATGCTTCCTCACTAAGATCAATAACAGAGAGCCGGCGGTGAGCAAACCCAACAGTGTGCCCGTCATTTATCCAAAAGCCTTCCCCATCCGGCCCGCGATGCGCAACTGCATCAGCCATTTTTTTAAGTACGGGCAGATGAATATTGGTTGGATTATGTGATACTATACCGGCGATACCGCACATAGAAATATGTTTAACGGATTATTCATTTATAATATGCCTGCCGTTTCTGATAAGCCAGGTAAAACCTCCGCATATCCAAAATATTCCGCCTGCCAAATCCCTTTCCGCAGCGTTGTCTTAAATCTTTGGAAAGCCTTGTCAACAAGTCACTTCCATACTCTGCCCTTTCCTGTCTGTGTTGCTCATATTCTACTATATGCCTGCCAATTTCCCAATAGGCTTTTACTAACCTAATATTGATTGCTTTGAAAACATTTTCTCTTGCATTTTGAAGAGCCGGGCCAATGTTATCAAGTAACGCTTTATATTTATTTTTACTAATATTCATAATACTGGTATCAGCTCAAATACTTCCCCACAATCGGCACTCTCCTGCCCACCCCAAATGCTTTGGAGCTTACACGTATTATAGGACAAAATTGATTTCTTTTATATTCATTCATGTTTACCATCTTCAACACTCTTGCCACCAGGGCAGCATCAATACCCATTGCTATAATTTCTTTAGGCCCCTGCCTTCTTTCAATATACTGGTATAGTAATTTATCAAGAATATCATATTCCGGCAAACTATCACTGTCTTTTTGATCCGGGCGCAATTCTGCAGAAGGCGCTTTGGTGATAATATTTTCCGGAATAATTTCCTTCTCACTGTTTATATATTTCGCTAAAGCGTATACCTGCATTTTGTATACATCGCCCAGCACGCTTAGTCCGCCGGCCATATCTCCGTACAACGTGCCATAGCCTGTAGCCAGTTCGCTTTTATTAGATGTGTTCAACAGTATATAGCCCAATTTATTGGAGATAGCCATAAGCAAATTTCCTCTTGTGCGGCTTTGAATATTTTCTTCCGCCAGGCTGAAAGGAAGATTGCCGAAGATGGGTTTAAGTGTATCGAGAAAAGATTCATAAACGTTTTTGATGGGGACAATATCATAAGGATTACCAAGGATTTTACTTAGTTGTACCGCATCTTTTACAGAATGATCTGACGAATACGGAGAAGGCATCAATATGGCTCTCACATTTTCAGCGCCCAGCGCTTCGCAGGCAAGCGCAAGCGTTACAGCACTGTCAATACCGCCGCTGCTGCCCAAAATGGCTCTGGTAAAATTCATCTTGCTGAAATAATCCCGTATACCCATGATCAGCGCATCGTGTATCTGGCGTATATTATTAGGTGCGGTAAGAAAGCTAATGATCTTGTCGGGATTGCTTACTTTGGAAACGCGCATTTCCCCATCAGTTCTGCCCGAAATAATAGCAGGCTGTTCAATGTTTTTATTAGTGGGTTCGGTTATTGCATCCGGTATGTCAATTACCGCAATATCTTCTTCAAAATATTTCATCTCTTTTATAAGATTACCTTTTGCATCATATACCAGGCTTCCGCCATCAAATACTATTTCGGTTTGTGAACCAACCGCGTTGCAATACAACATGGGAAGATTGTATTTTAACACATTAGCTTTTACAATCTCCTTCCTGTCTTCATCATGATCATAATCAAAAGGAGATGCTGAAATATTGATCATGATATCGGGCTGCTGCAGAATGAGCTTATCCATAGGGCATTCGCGGTATAGCGGGTTATCGCCCAGGTTCCAGGCATCTTCGCAAATAGTGAGTGCTATACGCCGGTTTTTAAAAGGAATAATATGCCATTCAAAAGCGGGCTCAAAATAGCGGTACTCATCAAATACATCATAAGTAGGCAATAATGTTTTTTGCACTACGCTGATTACTTCCTTATTATATAAAAACCACGCAGCGTTAAAAAGATCTTTACCGCGTTTATCCTTATTGCGCTCCGGTGAGCCGATGATCACCCCGATACCCTCAGTATGTTGTTTTATCTCTTCAACAGCCGCGTAACATTTATTAATGAAGTCTTCAAATTCCAAAAAATCTCTTGGCGGATAACCACATACACATAATTCTGAAAAGACAACCAGTTCCGCCTCCTGTTTTTTAGCCGCTTCAATAGCTCCGATTATCTTTTTGATATTGCTTTCAAAATTGCCAATGTGATAGTTTTGCTGCGCCAGTGCTATTTTCATGATGCAAAATTAAATTGCTTTACAATGGCAGCAAATATTAGATTTTATTTAGTTGTTTTCTCCCAAAGTTCTGTTGTAACTTTGCGCCGAAATGAAGAGGATAAAGGCTATAATTTTTATTGCAGTTATTTTTCTGCTGCTTTCGGGATTTGAAGCCGCATCGCAATGTTCTATTTGTACCAAAACAGCGCAACAAATGGGCGAAGGCCCTGCTAAAGCACTGAATATGGGTATTGTTTACCTGATGCTTACCCCTTTTGCGGTGGTAGGTTTTATTGTTTACCGCTGGTGGAAAAACCACAAAGCCAATTAATACAACCTACACCTTCTCCGCCATTAACTGCTTAATCATAGTTTCCAGTTCTTTAATTCTTTTTTCCAGTTCCGGTAATTTGCGGGTAATAGCCTGGCTGCGCAATGCGCTGGTATAATCATGCGCGGGTGAGCCGGTTACTGCCGAATTGGCTTGTTTAATGGATTTACTTACACCGCTCTGCGCATTGATCCTGGCGCCGTCTGCAATAGTAATATGCCCAACAATGCCTGCCTGTCCACCTATCATTACATTATTGCCGATTTTTGTGCTGCCACTCACGCCCGCCTGCGCCGCGATTACAGTATTATTTCCCACTTCAACATTATGCGCTACCTGTATCAGGTTATCTAATTTGGCTCCTGCTCTTATAATGGTTGAGCCGATAGTAGCCCGGTCAATCGTTGCATTTGCACCTATCTCCACATTGTCTTCAATTTCCACATTTCCTATTTGCGGCACTTTAGCAAAGCTGCCATCTGGCTGGGGAGCAAAACCAAAACCATCGCCACCAATAACACTACCTGCGTGTATAGTAACTTTTTTACCGACCCTGCATTGGTGATATATCGTAACCGAAGGATGTATTACCGTATTATCTCCTATAATCACATTATTACCTATATAAGCATTGGGATAAATTTTTGCGCCATTGCCTATAACCACATTTTCGCCTATATAAGCGAACGCTCCAATAAAAATATTTTCGCCAATTTTTGCCGTAGGCGCTATATAGGATGGCTGTTGAATGCCGGTTAATTGCTGCGCTACCATTTCCTGGTATTTTGCCAGTAATGATGCGAAGGCTGTATATGCATCCGGCACGCGCAATAATGTGCCTTTTACTTTTTCTTTCAGTTCAAGCGACTCATTTACTATTATAACAGAAGCGCCGGTGGTATACAGGTATTCTTCATATTTGGGGTTAGCCAAAAATGCAAGTTGTCCTTCTTTGGCTTCTTCAATTTTGCTGAAAGAACCTACTTTGGTTTCAGCATCGCCTTCAACTTTTGCATTGATAAGCATGGCAATCTGGGCGGCTGTGAACATCATATGATATTTCTATTTAAGATAACAAATGTAGAATTTTTTAACAGGCATGGAAAGGTTGGTTTGTATCAAAGCATTATCTACCTCTGATATATTCCTCACCGTTCCGTCTTTAAACAGGATATTGATCTTTTCATCATAGGGGTTATAGGTACGGTTTTCTGCTTCGCCGGTAAACCCAAAGTAGGCAGCATCTGCTTCACTGATGCCAAGTCTTTCCATCGCGTTTTTTCGGGCAGCCTGCAGGTCTGCAAGTGCTATAGGCTCATTCTGAATCTTTACTTTAAATAACCTGCGGTCCATCACCCCTGTGCATAATGTTGATAATACTTTGTCTTTATGACTACTCCATTGTTTTATAGCATAGCTCACATCCGTATCATCCAGGCTGCAAAAAGCATCAAGGTTGGCGGCGATATTATCCGTGTATTGATTCAGCAGGAATTTTTTCAGCACACTGTCTTCTATATTTTTTTCATCCTGCAAACCAATTTCTCTTGCTCTTTCCAATATTTTTACCAGTATCATCTCTGCGCCAAGCACGGTTTTATGCAGGTATACCTGCCAGTACATTAACCTGCGGGCTACCAAAAATTTTTCTATGGAATAGATCGCCTTTTCCTCTACCATCAGCTCGCCGCTATATACGGTCAGCATTTTTATAATGCGGTCATATCCTATCACACCTTCACTCACGCCGGTAAAAAAACTATCGCGGGTCAGGTAATCCATCCTGTCTACATCCAACTGCCCGCTCACTAACTGGTGCAGGAATTTTTTTGGATAAGCATTAGTGAAAATATCAATTGCTGTTTCCAACTGACCACGGAACTGCTCATTTAGTTGCTTCATCAGTAAAAGCGATAATGCTTCATGATGAATATCTTTCATAATCACGCTTTCCAGCGCATGTGAAAATGGACCATGGCCTATATCGTGGAGCAGTATAGCTATTTTAGCGCCTGTTTCTTCTTCTTCATTTATTTCAATGCCTTTGCTTTTCAGTTCGGCCAATGCGCTGCACATCAGGTTATAAGCGCCTAATGAATGATGCAGCCTTGTATGCACCGCGCCGGGGTATACAAGGTGCGCCAGCGCCATCTGCTTTATACGGCGCAACCGCTGGTACCAGGGATGTGAAATAATTTCAAAAATGAGGGGATTGTCTATAGTGATAAAACCATATACAGGATCGTTGATGATCTTTCTGAACCGCATGCACTAAAATGTTAAATAAATAAAGGATCAGCGGCAAAGGTAAAAAGCCATAAATGAATAAGTACATTTGAACTGATAAACAAAAATATAAAATTCATGGCGCTGGCTAAAATACTTTGGGTAGACGACGAAATGGAAAGCCTGCAATCGCAGAAGCTTTTTCTTGAAAATAAGGGATATGAAGTAAAAACACTTACCAATGGGTTTGATGCGCTGGATTACGTGAAGGATAATATTGTAGATGTGGTATTACTTGATGAAACCATGCCGGGTATAACCGGGCTGGAAACTTTATCAAAAATTAAGGAGGTAAACCAGCAGTTGCCGGTGGTGCTTATTACCAAAAATGAAACTGAAAACCTGATGGATGATGCCATCGGCTCGCAGATCAGCGATTATCTTATAAAACCTGTAAATCCCAACCAGGTGCTGCTGAGCCTTAAAAAGATCATTGATAACCGGAGACTGGTTGCTGAAAAGACTACCAGCGCTTATCAGCAGGAGTTCCGCAATCTTTTTATGGCGCTGAACAGCAATCTCAATTATAATGAGTGGATGGACCTGTATAAAAAAATTGTATACTGGGAACTGGAAATGGAGAAAAGCGATAGTCCTGAAATGCGGGAAGTTTTTCAAACGCAGAAAAATGAGGCTAATACAGAGTTCTTCAAATTCATTAGCCGTAATTATGCATCATGGGTTAATCATAAAAGTACGGATGCGCCTATCATGAGCCATACGCTTTTCAGGTATAAGGTTTTGCCGCATATAGAAAAAGGTAAGCCACTTTTTGTTGCGCTGATTGATAACCTGCGGTTTGATCAATGGAAAAGCATTCAACCGATTTTTGCCGAAAGCTTCCGTATTCATGAAGAAGAAACTTTTTATTCCATTTTACCAACAGCAACGCAGTATTGCCGTAATGCGCTTTTTGCCGGCATGATGCCGCTGGAAATTGAAAAGCATTTTCCCGCGCAATGGAAAAATGATGATGAAGAAGGAGGAAAGAATCTGCATGAAGAAGAATTTTTGAAAGCGCAGTTAAAAAGATTGTATAAAGGAGATATCAGGTATTCATATACCAAAGTGGTAAATCACCAGGACGGGCAAAAGCTGGTAGATAATATTCACAACCTGCTGCAGAATGATATTAATATTATCGTGTATAATTTTGTGGATATGCTGAGTCATGCCCGCACAGAGATGGAGGTACTGAAAGAGCTGGCAAGCGATGAATCCAGCTACAGGAGCATTACCGCAAGCTGGTTTGAACATTCGCCATTACACCAGGCATTGAAAAAAATAGCGGATAAAAATTTAACGCTTATATTGGCTACAGATCATGGCAGTGTAAGAGTAAAAACGCCATATAAAGTAATAGGTGATAAGCAAACCACAACAAACCTTCGCTATAAGCATGGCAGAAATCTGAATTATGAACCAAAGGATGTATTGGCTTTTCGTGACCCCAAAGAAGCGGGATTACCTGTGCCGAATGTAAATTCTTCTTTCATATTTGCTAAAGAAGACGGGTATCTCTGCTATCCCAATAATTACAGTTATTATTCTAATTATTATAAAAATACTTTTCAGCATGGCGGCGTTAGTATTGAGGAGATGATAGTGCCGGTGGTGCGGATGACGAATAAATAAGGATGTGTTATAATACGCAGGCAACTCAATATTACGCTGTATGTATTCAAGGTTAATTTTAAAAAGATGTATACAACTAATATCAAATTCCTGACATTTATCATAAAAAGCAAACCTTATACCTAAATAACATACACAATCAGGAGAAACAAACTTATTGCCTTCTCCTGCGTAAATATTGTAATAAGGTTGAGGTTAACGATCCGGATTATTACTAAGGTTATAAAGTTTGGATGACTCTTTTAATACCCTGTGATAAATAGCGTGCGATTTGCGTATGTACAGAAATAATTATAACCGCTTTATAACTGTTAGATATTGATCATTTTTTAACTTTATTATCCAATTAAATATTAAAAAATACAATAGTTCGTAATTAATATTTTGCCCGGATATGATTACAACTTTAAAAAGAAAGGTTTACCCCAAGCCCGGATTATTACTGATCCTGTTTCTCTTTTTTAGTACTGCTGCAGGTGCTCAAAATCTTGACACTTTGTATGTGCAATTTGATTTTGATAAATCAATCTTAACCGACAGAGGTAAACAATCCATTGATAGTTTTGTTTCGAGGATAATGCAGGCAGGCTTTGTGAAGAATATTCATCTTACAGGGCATACGGACAGCGTAGGTAATTTGGGGTATAACGACACTCTTTCCGTAATGCGGGTTTTTGCTATAAAAGATTATTTATACACGAAAGGCGCAACGGATAAATTAATAACGCAGCAGATAGGCTGGGGAAAAAGAAAACCTTTATTTGATAACAGTACCGAAGAAAACCGCTGGCTTAACCGGCGTGTTGAAATAGTAATAACCAGCATTCCCAAAGTGCGACCAACGCCTGGCGTAACTACTGCACAGCCTGAAAAACAAGCCGAAACAAAAAAAGCACAAAAAACGATTGTTCAAAAACCACCACCCAAGCCAAAAGAATTTGCAACTATATACGATTTTGTGAAAGATACCGACACCAAAACAGGCGATAATATTGTACTTAAAAATCTAAACTTTATAGGCGGACGCCATTTTCCCATAAATGCATCTTTTAAGACTTTGGAAGAGTTATTGCAGGTAATGCGTGATGTGCCCACCCTGAATATAGAAATACAGGGACATATCTGCTGCGAAGTAAATGGCGGTGATGGTATTGATACCGACACCGGCACGCGTGACCTTTCTGTGCAAAGAGCTAAGTTTGTATATGAATATTTAAAAGGCAATGGAGTAAACGCCGAAAGAATGCATTATACAGGTTTTGGATCAAGCAGAAAATTATTTGTAGAAGAACTTAACGAAGCGCAGCAATTGGCAAACAGGAGAGTGGAAATAAAGATATTGAGTAAGTAAAAGTGCCC
Organism: Agriterribacter sp.; assembly: GCA_047601125.1. Taxonomy (GTDB): domain Bacteria; phylum Bacteroidota; class Bacteroidia; order Chitinophagales; family Chitinophagaceae; genus Agriterribacter. Next base: position 754,466 of record JASGJY010000002.1, read on the forward strand.
GTCTGCCTCACCGAGGCCTGCCTGTCGGCAGCTATCCTGTACACACATGGATACTTTTTAATACTGAGAATACCACAGCGCAATACAGGTGCAGCAAAGCGATAATATTTGTAGAAGCACGCCAAAACAATACGAAGCAAGCCGCAGAGCGGCGTAATATTAACCAGATGCATAATATTTTAATATTGCGGTGCGCTGCACCTGAAAATACCTCGTCCAATGGATAGTCTGCAAATATTATCGCTGCGCTGCAGCTATTTAAACACCTTGTATACTGCGCGGGCTGAATAAATAAATATATAGCCGATGGTCAGGGGAAGTGATCAATGCACAAAACAGGCTTTCCATAGTATGCGCAGAAAATTCAATTTCTTTTTAATGAGGAAGGCTTATTTAATCGCTGTACCGTTGTATTCGCTGCAGTCAATCACCTATCTATCCACAACTGTGGAAAAAGATAAAATGTTTGACATTAACTATCCGGTAATTTTGCAACTGAATTATTTTCAATGAAGTTTACACAGCCAGTATTAAATAAAATTGAAGCGATACTTGAAGAAGCCGGCTATGTTGTTCGATACGAGCGGGGTACTTTTCAAAGTGGTTATTGTATTCTGCAACAGAAGAAAGTTGTTGTATTGAATAAATTTTTAAATCTTGAAGGCCGCATCAATACCCTGGCAGATCTGATGCCTCAATTGGAGATTTCATTTGACGCGCTCACCCATGAATCGCAAAAGTTATATGAAGAGATTATGTCAAAACCTGCACATGAATAATATCTGCAATCTGTATATTATATTTTAATGCTTTTTATTTTACGGTTGCTTGTTTTATATTTTCTTTTAGCTTTGGCGCGTGAGTTATCCTGATATAAAAATTACTTTTCTTGGCACAGGAACAAGCAGCGGTGTTCCGATGATCGGATGCGGGTGTGCAGTTTGTACATCTACAGATAAAAAAGATAAACGGCTTCGTTCAAGTATACTTGTTCAATCGGCCACTACCACCATAGCAGTAGATGCAGGCCCTGATTTCAGGTACCAGATGTTGCGAACAAATACAAAAAAACTGGATGGCATTGTATTCACCCATCCGCATAAAGATCATGTGGCAGGGCTTGATGATGTACGGGGCTTTAATTACTTCATGCAAAAGCCCATGCAGATATATGCCAACGACATGACGCTTGAAGTGATCATACGTGAATTTCCTTACGCCTTTACTGAAAAAAAATATCCGGGCGCTCCGGATATCAATATCAATACCATTGGTAACGAACCTTTCCAGGTGGGCGATATCTCTATAATACCTGTTCCGGTTTGGCATATGCAGATGCCGGTACTGGGTTTTCGATTCGGAAAATTTACCTATATAACAGATGCCAACCGCATAGATGAGGAGAGCAGGAAATTAATCAAAGGGAGTAAAATAGTAGTATTAAACGCGCTTCGGCAAGAAAAGCATATCTCACATTTCAGTCTTGATGAAGCAATAAATACCGTACACGAAATGAATATTCCGCAGGCATATCTTACACACCTCAGCCACCAGATGGGAAAGCATGAAGAAGTAAGCCAGGCGCTCCCCGAAGGTGTTGCTCTGGCTTATGATAACCTTATACTTGAAATATAGCTCCGCGTCTCATTATATACTCCTTTAACCAGCTTTGGGAATCTTTTGCGTAATTTCTTAGCATATTCTTTGCGGTAAAATATAACCGCAAAGGAAATACAAAGTTTTTCGCAAAGTTCACAAAGGAATGTAATGGATGTATTCCCGTTATCATTAACTTTCATACTTCATTATTGCATTATGAAAGCTAACCAATGGAAAGGGTATTTTATCTTCACCAAAAAAGAACGTATTGGCATTATTACCATGCTGATTATTTTAATTGTTATATGGTTTCTGCCGGCAGCATTCTTCCCCAACAATAAAGCGGATATTCAAAAACTGGAAGCATTTAAAGCACAGATAGCAGCTTTAAACGTAAAAGATACGGTAGCTATATCGAACAACATTGCTACTTATACTGAAAACGGTAACACTCCTGCAGCAATCTTGTTTTATTTTGATCCTAATACATTACCTGCCTCCGGGTGGAAAAAACTTGGACTGACTGATAAAACGATCAGCACTATAACGAATTATCTGAATAAAGGCGGCAAGTTCAGAAAGCCGGAAGATCTTTCAAAAATATATGGATTAAGAAAAGCAGATTATGAAAGACTGGCGCCTTATGTGAGGATTGAAAATCTTTATCACAAAGAAGAAAAATCACTTGCTGCCGGAATGCCTGTGCAACAGGCACAGGGGCATAATAAAGCCATTGACATTAATAAAGCTGATACAACTATATTTATTGCGTTGCCGGGTATTGGCAGTAAGCTTGCTAACCGAATTATAAACTTCAGGCAAAAGCTTGGAGGCTTTTATTCAGTTGACCAGGTAGCAGAAGTGTATGGTTTGCCCGATTCCATTTTTCAGAAAATACGCGATAAGCTGGTGTGTGATTCAAAAGATATACACAAGATAAATATCAATACCGTTACCCTTGATGAATTGAAAGCGCACCCGTATATAAAATATCAGGTAGCTAATGCCGTTATCCAGTATCGCAATCAGCACGGAGAATATACATCTGCCGGGACATTAAAACAGGTCCGGTTGATTACAGACGATATTTTTGGAAAGATAGAGCCATATATAACCGTTCACTAACGTTTGTTAGTATGGTTAAAACAACTTATTTTACATTGTTCAAACAAGACTATGGATTTTGAAATAGATGAAATCACCAGGCAGATAGGAGAAACAACCCGCGATTTTGCTTTACAGCATGTTAAGCCATATGTAATGCAATGGGATGAAACACAGGAGTTTCCGGTAGATGTTTTTAAAAAGATGGGAGCGCTGGGTTTAATGGGTGTATTGGTTCCTGAAAAATATGGTGGCGCCGGGTTAGGTTACCATGAATACTCAACGATTATACAGGAGGTGGCAAAGGTTTGTGGTTCAGTGGGGTTGAGCCTTGCCGCACATAATTCATTATGCACTGGCCATATACTGGCATTTGGCAATGAGGAACAGAAACAAAAATATCTTCCCAAACTTACCTCCGCGGAATATATCGGAGCCTGGGGGTTAACAGAGCCCGGAACCGGCAGCGATGCCGGTAATATGAAAACAACCGCAGTAAAAGATGGCAATGACTGGGTATTGAATGGAACGAAATGCTGGATAACGCATGGCATATCAGGCAATGTAGCAGTAGTAATTGCGAGAACAGGAGAGCCCCGGGCAAAGAATAATGCTACAGCTTTTATAGTGGAAAGAGGAACGCCGGGATTCAGCGGTGGTAAAAAGGAAAACAAACTCGGTATGCGTGCCAGCGAAACCGCGGAAATGATATTTGATAATTGCCGTATACCTGATACGAACAGGATGGGTAATGTGGGAGAGGGATTTAAACAATCGCTGAAAGTATTGGATGGAGGAAGAATATCTATTGCAGCACTTGCATTAGGCATTGCAAAAGGCGCTTATGAAGCAGCATTGAAGTATTCAAAAGAACGTGAACAGTTTGATCAGCCTATTGCAAATTTTCAGGCAATATCATTTAAGTTAGCCGATATGGCAACAGAAATTATGGCCGCGGAATTATTAATTTCCCAGGCGGCAGATAAAAAAAATAAAGGTTTGCCTATGACGAAAGAAGCCGCGATGGCAAAATATTATGCAAGTGAAGTAGCAGTGAAAGTATCAAACGACGCGGTTCAGATTTTTGGCGGCTACGGATACACAAAAGATTTTCCTGTGGAAAAGTTTTACAGGGATAGCAAGCTGTGTACCATTGGCGAAGGTACGAGTGAAATACAAAAAATTGTTATTGCAAGAGAAGTGCTGAATGCATAAAGAAATTTCAGAATCCACTGCCTGTGGCCCTGTAAATAAGAACGGATAAGTAAAGGCTATCTGTCAAAAAGATAGCCTTTACTTATAAAATTACAATGTTACTTTGCCCTTACATTTACAGAAATTCTCCTGTTCTTCTTTTTATTTTCATCAGTATCATTTGGCGCTACAAAATGTGTTGGTCCATAACCTTCAGCGCCGTCAAGTTGCTTCTCGCTACCTAATTCTTTCAGCTTTGCAAAAACAGCATCTGCTCTTGACTGAGATAGTTTTACATTCGCCACGGAATCTCCTGTGTTATCTGTATAGCCGCCTATTTTAATTTTTACTTTGGGAAAAGCCTTTAATATAGCTGCTATGTTTTGCACCTGCTTCATTGACGATGCTGTGATAGTTGCGCTACCGGTTTCAAAATTCAGATCGTCAAAATCAAACCATTTTTCTTTGTTTACAGCAGCATTCGAATTAAGATAAGCTACAAGCATATCTTCAATACCACCTTTATAAGCGTCTATTTCCGTACCGTCTGGTAATTTTACTTTTAAAGATTCTCTCACGGGTTCCGCAAGATCTGCAGGTTTAACTTCTTCATGTTTTACTTCAGCCGGATCATGTTTTGGCTCAACAGCAGTTTCATTGCTTCCACCACAACCTTTAAAAATGTACAGCAGCAATGCAAATGCAGCTATGGCCAGAATAGCCGGTACCAGCCAGTTTGGTTTTCTTGCTTCTTTCACTTCATTTGCTGCGGCATGTGCTGCTTGGCTTACACGGGTTTCTGCGCCGGAAAAAAATGAGCTGAGTTTTGAACCAATACCAGAAAGGCTGCCCAGCCCTAGCGCACCGGCAATATTTAACCCGGAGGGAATTGCTGAGAGTATGGAATCCTTTTGTGAAGATAAAAACGAAGCCAGTCCGGATGTTGACATATTACTTTCGGAGGCATGTTTGCCTAAAACACCTAATGCGGCAGGCGCCACTATATTTAATAATGAAGAGGCAGATGACTGCTTTATTCCCGAAAAACCTGAAATAATATTTGCAATTCCCCCGAGTTTGTCACCAAACAGGTTGCCAACCAATGAAGTAAGATCGGAAAAGCTATTGCCGGCAGAGCTGAGAAGTCCTGATAGATTATTTAGTATATTGCTGCTGCCTGCACTTTTTGCAACATTCAGAATAGATTGCAATCCATCATTACTATCAGCCTTAGCCAATAGTCCTGTCAGTACAGCAGGTACTGCACCACTTATTGCCTTTTGGATATTTGTTTCATTTTCTCCAAAAGCAGATGCTGCTTTATTAAGGAGATCGCTGTCAAATAAACTATTTACAGCGTTAAGTAGATTGAATGCCATAATGGTTTGTTTTAAGTTAAACAATAGTTGAGCAATTAAAATCAAAGGTTGCCTATCATCATGGAAAAAGTAAAGGTATAATTAAAAATAGTTATGCAAAAGCTTGTTTATTTGCAGTATTCAGAGTAATTTAATAATGGTTTATCCGTAGTAAAAAATAAAAGAAAACCCACTGGAAGTTCTTTTTAAAAAAAGAATATACCATATAGGAAATATTTGATTTACTTTAACTTACGTTTGTAAAAACTTATTATTTACTGCCAGGTTTACCCCTCTAACCCAATGGAATTCCCCCCAATAATCTTTACCTTTTTCAATTATTATTCATACATGATTTCTTAATTTTAAAAACCTCATCCTCTCATGTTATCAAATTCTTCCCTAACCGATAAAATCACAATACTTATTGTTGATGATCATAAACTGATCAGAGATACATGGTCATTTATTTTAAACAGCGATGATCGTTTTCGTGTTATCGCAGAAACAGATTCAGGTCAGCAGGCCATTGAGCTGGCCAACAGTAGTCATCCGGAAATTATATTAATGGATATAAATATGAGCCCGATGAATGGCTTTGAAGCCACTAAAGAGATAAGAAAAATTTCTCCTTCCTCAAAAATCATTGGTGTTTCCATGCATTCACAACCAGCTTATGCAAAAAAAATGTTGCAAATGGGAGCTGTTGGTTATATAACCAAAAACTCTTCAAAAGAAGAAATGATAACTGCTATCAGTGAAGTAGCGCAGGGCAATAAATATATTTGCAATGAAGTAAAAACTATTCTTTCAGAGCAAATACTGGAAGATTCAGAAAAACCCGATGTAAACCTGCTTTCGCAAAGAGAAGTTGAAATAATTGATCTTATCAAGCAGGGACAATCTTCAAGAGAAATAGCCCAGCACTTAAATATAACTTTAAAAACAGTTGAAGTGCACAGGCATAATATTCTTAAAAAACTCAATTTAAAAAATACCGCGGCATTGGTAAACTTTATTAATAATGCAGGTATAAATTAATCTCTGGTATTAATACATTATTTTGCAGCAGGTTCATCATGAACCTGCTTTTTTATGTCAACAATTTCTTTAACAACTGTTCAAACGAATCTTTTTTGGGAAAACAGGGATGCAAACCTGCAGATGTTTGAATCAAAGATCTGCAGCATAGCTGATAAAACAGAAATTGTGATACTGCCCGAGATGTTCAGTACCGGATTTTCGATGCGCCCGGAAAAATTAGCTGAAAAAATGGATGGTTTTACAGTGAACTGGATGCGGAATATTTCAGCTAAAAAAAAAGTCATCTTAACTGGTAGTTTGATAATTGAAGACAGGGAACAATATTTTAACCGGTTGATATGGATGCTGCCTGACGGTAATTTTGGTTGGTATGATAAGCGGCATTTATTTGCCTTTGCCGGTGAACACAAACATTACACCGGTGGTGAAAAACGCTTAATAGCATCAGTAAAGGGCTGGAAAATAAACCTGCAGGTTTGTTATGATCTGCGTTTCCCGGTGTGGGTAAGACAGCAAAATACAAATAGCGGGATTTTATATGATAAACAAAAAATACCTGAATACGACCTGGTAATATACGTAGCTAATTGGCCGCAGCGCCGAAATCATGCATGGAAAACATTATTGCAGGCAAGAGCTATCGAAAATCAATGTTATGTTGCGGGGGTGAACCGGGTGGGAGATGATGGTAATGGTATTTATCATAGTGGCGACTCGATGATAGTTGATCCTTTGGGAGAAGTATTATATACAAAAGCAGATACGGAAGATATTCATACAGCTATTCTGCAAAAAGATAAGTTAGAAGAAGTGAGATCAAAATTTCCGTTCTGGAAAGACGCGGATAACTTTTCAATTGAACCATAATATCAAATGAAAAAAGCATATACCAATTGCAGCGTTTTTACCGGTGGCAATAAACTAAGAGGTAAGGCAATACTGGTTCACAATAATATTATACTGGATGTGGTTGATGATACAAATATTGACAACTCCTGGCAGCGGGAAGATATTAAAGGCTTAAATATTGCACCCGCGTTTATTGATCTGCAGATATATGGAGGCAACGGAAAATTATTTTCAGCAGAGTTGAATGTTGAAGCTTTGGAGGCAACATACCAGTATTGCCTTGGCGGAGGTTGTTCGCAATTTATGATTACTATAGCTACCAATACTATAGATGTATTTTTAAAAGGAATTGAAGTTGTAAGAGCGTACTGGGACCAGGGGGGTAAGGGCTTGCTTGGCCTTCATCTCGAAGGACCTTATCTTAACCCTGAAAAAAGAGGAGCGCATATATACGAGTGTATTAAAACTCCTGTGATGGATGAAGTAAAAATGTTGCTCGAGAAAGGCAGGGATGTTATTAAAATGATAACAGTGGCGCCTGAAATGTGCAGTGAAGAGATCATTACCTTTTTAATGGAGCACAATATTATTATTTCAGCCGGGCATAGTAATGCAACTTATCACGAAGCAATACAAAAATTTTCTTTAGGTATTCCTGCTGCTACACATCTGTTTAATGCAATGTCTCCATTTCAAAGCCGCGAACCAGGAATGGTGGGCGCCATATATAACAGTAATGCAAAAAGCAGTATTGTAGCAGATGGTATACATGTTGATTTTGTGGCATTGAGCATAAGCAAAAGGCTAATGGGTGAAAGATTATTTTTTATTACTGATGCGGTTACTGAAGCTTTAACAGGAGGTTATCAACATGTATTTAAGGGAGACAGGTACACTTTGCCTGATGGTACTTTATCAGGTTCAGCATTAACCATGATGCAGGCAGTAAAAAATGCAGTAACTTTTGCTGGTATTTCCCTGGAAGAAGCATTAAGGATGGCATCAACATACCCGGCACAATTGCTGAATGAAAAAATACAATTTGGAAAAATTGAAAAAAACTATGCCGCGGAATTTGTGGTCTTTGATGATGCTTTGAATATTAAGCAGGTCGTTAGTTGATGTTTGCATGAGCCTGCTATTTATGCTATTTTTACCGGGAACGCTAAACCACAATATTCATCTTACTACACCCTTCCCCTGTTTATCTTTTCCAAACCTTATAAAAAAAATAAATAAGGCCGATAAAGCTCACCACAAACCAAATATAAAATATGGCATTAAGTATGTTGAAGTGATGATAAATATGCGCCCACTCAAGATACAAACCAAAAAACATGGTGATAATGGACCAAACCACCAGCGCTGTAACAGCGTGTAATATTTTTATCAAAAACTCTTTTATATCTGGTTCTGTTTCACTTGCCATAATATTTTATTGCAGCAATAATTGTTGAAAAGCTAATGAATCTCCATTGAAAACATTAAAATCAACCCTGTTGTCAATTCCATTTACCCTGCCGGTTTCACTATGTTGCCAAAAAGTCCAAACGCGTTTAATGCGTGGCTTCTGCGGCTGAAGATAGTGTGCAACCCATAACGGATATTCATCAAACTCCTTACCAAGATAATGATCATAAAAGTCAACATTGGTATATATTATGGGTTTTACTTTATAGTATGTTTCAATAGTGGTTAACCATTCTTTTACCCGTATCCGCAAATCCTTTGGCTTTACGCCATATAATTGTTCTACATCTAAAACCGGCGGCAGATCACCAGGCTCTAAATTTACCTGTGCTATAAAATTCTCCGCCTGCTTTTTGCCGCTTTTAGTAGCCAGAAAAAAATGATACGCACCCCTTGTTACTCCTTCTTCACGCGCTTTAAACCAGTTGCGCTTAAACATGCGATCAACATTTATTAATCCTTCTGTAGCTTTAATAAAGGCAAAGCCCAGGCGCATCTCTTCTATATTCATGCTCTTTACTTCGCCCCAGTCAATTACATCCTGGTGATGAGATACATCAATACCGTGAATATCATAATTAACAGGAATATCAATACCGAAAGCGGAATATCTCACAAAATGGACATGATATTCCTTATATTTTATATAGCCATAAATTACTGCGGCTATCAGCAACATAGCTCCTGTCATGTACAGAAAAGCCTTCCATCCGCTGATTTTGTTTTTCTTTCGGGCCATGCGTTGTTAAATAAAAAAACCTCTCCCTCATTCCCTCTCCATGCAATTGGGACGGACGGAGCAGCAGAATATTTACGAACTATACAACTACCACTTCAACATTTGCATAAATTTCAGCTTACGTTTTAGTAACCTCAAGTTCTCTCATTTTCAAATTTTCCCTGCCTGCCGGTAGGCAAGAAATTTCCCCATTTTCAAATTAAACCATCACCCCCTTTCCTTCATACATCGTTTCTCTCAACATCTTCACTCTTTCATCTGAAAGGTATTCATCAAAAGAAGTAAGGCGGTCAATAATGCCCTTGGGCGTTAATTCAATTACCCTGTTGGCAACAGTTTCCATAAAAGTATGGTCGTGGGAAGTAAGCAATACAACACCTTTAAAATTAACCATGCTTTCGTTGAACGATTGTATGCTTTCCAGGTCGAGGTGGTTGGTTGGTTCATCAAGAATAACAAGATTGGGATTCTGTATCATCATGCGGCTGATCATGCAACGCACTTTTTCTCCCCCACTTAACACGCTTGTTTTCTTCAGAATTTCATCACCACTGAAAAGCATTTTGCCAAGGAACCCGCGCAGGAACGGCTCATCTGCATCTGTAACATTTGCAGGAACATATTGTCTCAACCAATCCATCAGGTTAAGATTTGACTCCTTAAAATATTTTGCGTTATCGTTAGGCAGGTATGCTTTGGTGATAGTGGTTCCCCATTCAAATTTGCCGCCATCGGCTTTTTCTTCTCCGTTAATGATTTGAAAGAAAGAAGTAAGCGCCAAATGGTCTTTTGAAAAGAACGCGATCTTATCTCCTTTATTCACCGAAAAGCTTACATCGCTGAACAACACTCTGCCGCCCTCTGCTTTCTTAGAAAGCTTTTCTACGTTCAGTACCTGGTTGCCCACCTCCCTGTCCTGTTTAAAAATAATGCCGGGGTAGCGGCGGTTTGAAGGCTCAATATCTTCAATAACCAGTTTTTCCAAGGCTTTTTTACGAGAGGTAGCCTGCTTACTTTTGGAAGCATTGGCGCTGAACCGGGCAATGAAGTCAAGCAGATCTTTACGCTTTTCTTCCATTTTCTTATTCTTATCGCTCAACTGTCTTGCTGCTAACTGGCTGCTCTCATACCAGAACGTATAGTTACCGGTATATATTTTAATTTTCTGACGGTCAACATCTGCCACATGCGTACAAACCGCATCCAAAAAGTGACGGTCGTGGCTCACTACGATCACGATATTCTCATAGTCAGCCAAAAAGTTTTCCAGCCAACTGATGGTTTCCACATCAAGGTCGTTGGTAGGCTCATCAAGTATCAGTATATCAGGATTACCGAATAAAGCCTGCGCCAGCAATATCCTCACTTTCATGCTGCCCGGCAGGTCTTTCATCAATGTCTGGTGATGCTCTTCCGTAACACCAAGCTCGCCCAGCAATGTTGCCGCATCGCTTTCCGCGGTATAGCCACCCATTTCCCCGAATTCTCCTTCCAGCTCACCTGCACGGATGCCATCTTCTTCGCTGAAATCTTCCTTGGCATAAATAGCGTCTCTTTCGTGCATCACTTCCCAAAGCTTATTATGTCCCATCATTACCGTATGCAATGCGGTTTGGTTATCGAACGCGAAGTGGTTTTGCTGCAATACCGCCATACGCTCACCGGGCGTAATATCTATAGTGCCTTTTGTTGGGTCAATTTCACCAGATAAAATTTTTAAAAAAGTTGATTTACCCGCGCCATTGGCGCCAATAACACCATAACAGTTCCCTTTGTTAAAATTCAGGTTTACTTCATCAAATAATACCCTTTTACCAAAGGATAACGAAACATTGTTCACTGAGATCATAACGGCTGATAATTTTAAAGTCCCGCACACCGGCGAAACGAGGCGCAAAGGTACAGTATAATGCGCTAAGGAGGTGAATACGATCAAAGAAAATGAGGACAAAACGCTCTATTGTATTAGGTAAATTTTCCTAAAGGCAATAGCTTTATCGCCGAATAAAATTAAGCTCATGCATTCCGGAAAAGCCAAAGAAGACTATCCCTATATGCATAAAGAAATGGATGACCTCCCGGGAGAGGAATGGAAGGATCTTCCTTTTCTAGATGGCCTGTACCGGATATCCAACCTGGGAAGGGTGAAGCGATTAGACTTTGAAATAATGTGTAAGAACGGGAAACTGCTCCACATGAAAGCAAAAATGATGTATGTGGATATAGCCTTTCAAAAAAATATATCCGTTGGAGATTATGTTTTCTTCCTGATGTGTTCCATTGTCAGTAATGGGCTAAAATATAAATTCAGTATTCCCCGGTTGGTATATTATTGCTTTAAAAAGAAGTTCGAACTCGACAACTATCACCTGGTGGTGCTGGCAAAAGATGGTAATGGGAAAAATGCTCACCCCGATAATTTAATACTGGTGGATTTAAAGAGGAAACAACAGCGCGTTTTAGAACGAAACCGGTGGAAGCGGGAGTTCATAACAGCATTGGATGTTTATAAAGCTACAGGGAAAATAAAGTCAGACAATATTGCCTGTCGGCAGGTTTCGCAATATGACCTTAACGGAAAGAAGCTAAAAACATATCCCAGCATCAATGTAGCCAGCAAGGTTACCAGCACATATGAAGCTGGCATTGTGAACGTGCTGAAAGGACGACAGGTCTCTGCAAATAACTTTGTATGGGCTTACGGCACTTTGCAGAAGGTAGATGTCGCTGCCATCCGCGCAGCTAATTTGGAAAGACGTAACAAGCTGGTGGGGCAGCCCGTGTCACAATATGATCTGACCGGCCATCGTCTGGCCGTTTTTGATACCATTGCAGGCGCAGCTTGTGAAGTAGGAGTAAATAGATCCGATATACAAAGTGTTTTGTCTGGCAGGCACAGAAGTGCTGGTGGATATCTCTGGCGAAAAGGGTATGGAAAAAAGAAAATTAATGTCGCCGGGCTCCTGACAGGCGAGGCCTGGAGGGCGCAACGTAGATATAAAAAAGTGAAGCAAATGGATGCCAAAGGAAAGGTTGTAAAAATATTCGAAAGTGTGAAAGCCGCATCTGAACAGATTGGAATATCAGCTTCTTATGTGTCAATGGCCATTGCGAAAAAAACGATGATACGAAATCACTATTTTAAGTTTTAAAGTACCAGGGCTGCCTGGTCAACATGTCGCTGCACTGCCATTCCCTAAAAATAAGTTGCCGCTTCCTCATTGCCTTTTTTGCTCCCCAAAGGGTTGTATTAGATTTATTGTATAGCAAATGTGCTATGAATACTCATGTTATGCGAAACGTGAGATGCGAAACGTGAGGTGAGCCCTCACTCCTGGCTTTTCACTTCTCACAATAACCGCAACAGGGATTGACGCCGCAAGCTTGTTTTCCTGTAAGTGGCTATCCTGTGATTGTTAAATGATAGATTATTAAAGACATGAAAAATAAACTTATTTTCTGCTGCCTGGCTTTTATACTGGCTGCCTGCTCCAAGAATAAGAACTTAACGGACGATCAAAATGATTTGCCGCTTGTTATTACTGAAATATCTCCCGATGCCGCTTTTGAGGGAGATGAAATAACCATTAAAGGAAAAGGCTTTGGTACCGACCCTTCAAAAATAAAGGTATACTTCTATGGAGAGAACGAGTGCCCGATCGTATCGCTCAAAGATACGGTTGTAGTGGTTACGCTGCCTGTTGGCATCTGGTACGGATTGAATAACTACGGGCATTTTAAAATAGTACGGGGAATTAAGGATTTTACTTTCGACCAGGTGCTTACCGTTAAAAAAGAGCTTCAGTTGGTGAATGTGAATAATCGCAACGATAACACAAGCCGTATACGGCCTGATAATGTAATGGAATTTGAGACAATAGAAGCAGACAAAATTTTTATTGCTTTTGAGGGCAATGATATAGAAGTAACAGGAGCTACGATTACTGAGAATCATTATAAAACATTTACAGTTAACCTTCCGCCGGATTTTTATGGTACAGACAGGTTTGAAGATACGGCTACCGCATGGGTAAAGGTGATTGCGGCTGCGGGGAGCAGGCGTGTATCTAAAGATTACAAAACAAGGCTTATGCCCGAGACCTTTATCAACAGGATTGCGATCAGCTCGGATACATGGAGCCTTAAGCAATTATTAGCAGGCGGGAAAGTGCTGGGGCTAAAGCTTGAAGGCCGGAATCTGTTTTCGAGATGTTATTTCAAAATCATGAATACCACGTCAAATACATTAATATTCAGTGATGTGCTGGGCGCTTCCGACTCAGGTATCTTTTACAGCGAGCTTGAAAAAGGTATTCCCGTGACCAGCTTTACCCAGGGTAGCTACCGGCTGTCGCTGTATACACCGGAAGGTAAGTGGATGGGTGACGCTAATTCCTTTACGCTTATAAAATAGGCTGTTATGTTGCAGATGTTCGTGAGAAGTGAAACGCAAGACGTGAGATTCTCACGCCTGCCTGTCGGCAGACTATCTTATATACACAAATTGATGCTTTTTAATACCGGGGATACCTTGCCTGCCGGCAGCTACCCTGTACACACAAACAGGTATTTTTAATACGGATAATACCCGGAACAGCCCCGGTGCAGCGCACCGTGATATTTGTAGCATGGAAAAGCAACATGGAATAAGCCGCAGAGCGGTGTAATATTAACCTGATGCATGATGTTTTAATATTACGGTGCGCTGCACCTGGAAATACTTCATCTACCATAGTGCTACAAATATTACCGCTGCGCTGCAGCTATTTAAACACCTTGTATACGGCGCACAACCTGAATAAATAAATATATATGTACAGTGTAGCTGTCGGCAGACAGGTTTATTTTTTGACTTTTCACAATTAACTTAACAGTAATAATACAGGGTGGGTTAAAATGTTTCGGGGGCTATCAGAATCTCACCACAAATGCAGTGATGCCCGGCTCAACCGTTTTCAGGGAAAATGTAAAACCATGATTCGTTAATATTTCTTTTATCAGCATTAGCCCGATGCCCTGCCCGTCTTTTTTTGTGCTGAAAAAGGGGCTGAACAATTGTGCGGCCGCTTCCCCGGTTATTTCCTTTCCGTTATTTGCAATAGTAAGCTCCCTTTTATACCGGTTGATATTAAAAGATATATACCCTTCAGTTGCTATTGCTTCTACCGCATTTTTTACGATATTGATCAATACCTGCTCCATCTGCTGGGGATCTGCCGTGATATAAAATGCATCACCGGGCATATCGTATATGAACTGAATATTTTTTTCACCGGCTTTCATCTCCATTAATTTAATGATGGATCGTATCATCTCCGGCAGGTTGATGTTTTTCTTCTGCGGGTCTGGAAGCCGCACCAGGTCGGCAAAATTGCGCATAAATACATTAAGATTGTAATTGCGTTCTATAGCAACCTGTAATGCATCTTTCAAAAAATCATGCTCCGGGTTTTTCCATAACGCATCAGTCTTAGTAGCGGATTGAAGAATAGAGTTTACTGAACCGATCGTGTTGTTTACCTCATGCGCCATCATGCGGATCACCTTTCCGTATGCTTTTTTCTCTGCTGCCAGTATTTCGGCCGTTAATTCCTCTATCATAATAAATTGACGCGGGAAGCTCCTGTCAACAAAAGATGATTTTTGAATTTTATAAGTAGCTGTATTATTAAAAGTAAAAGTTTTAGAGCTGCCTACCTGCAGATCGCGCAATTGCACGATAACAGGATGTGATATCTCATAAACAGATCTCGACAAAAGCTGCACTCTTTCTGCCTGCAGCAGTTGTAAGGCCCGTGGGTTGATATCGTGGATGCGCTGATCAAAGTCTAAAATGATAATACCGGTAGGTGAAGTATGGATAAGCTTTTCGAGAAAGAAATGCTGCTGCTCCTGCCGGGTGCGTTCCCTGCGCAGCTCATCCATCATCTGGTTGTATACTGCGATCAATTCATCTATTTCATGCTTGCCCGTGGGTAAAAATCTAACGTTGAAATCCCTGTCTTTTATTGCCTGTGTGCCTTCCATCAGCAGCTTCAGCGGTTGAATAAGCTGCCGGTACAACTGCCAGGAAAGAATGATGGAAATGATAATAAAAACTTCGGCAACAATAAAGAATATCTTATTCTCAAAAATAAAATAGGTGAGGGTTACCGCGATGAGATGCAGTATCACTACAAACAGGATGTATTTAGTCCTGGCTTTCATCGTAAGGAATATTGTGCTTATCAAGCCGCCGGTACAGGGAGCTGCGGGTAAGCCCCAGCGATGCCGCCGCCTTTGCTATTTTATTATTATGGAAGCTAAGCGCTTTCCGGATCATCAGCACTTCAATTTCATCCAGCGTTAAAGTTCCTACTTCGGGTAATTGTATACTGCCTTTTTTTACAGACGATAAAGCAAGCTGCGAACGGAAATCTTCTATATCTAATTTTTCTTTTGCAGTGATCAATACAGAACGTTCTATCAGGTTCTTTAACTGGCGGATATTGCCCGGCAACGGCAATTGTTCCAGCCATTTCATGGCAGCAGGAGTAACCGAAAGCCCGGGGCGGTTGTAAATTTCCTTCATGTTATGGAGAAAGAAGTGCACCAGCAACGGGATATCCCCTTTTCTTTCCCTTAAAGGCGGGAGATGTATGCTGATGAGATTGATCCTGTAAAAAAGATCTTCCCTGAAAGCGTTCCTGGCCACCAATTCATCCAGGTTTTTGTTGGTAGCACATACCACTCTTATATCAACGGTTTTGGTGCGGCTGCTGCCCAGCACTTCGTAAGTCCTGTCCTGCAATACCCGCAGCAATTTTACCTGGCTGCTCAGGTCAAGCTCACCTATTTCATCCAGGAAAATAGTTCCCTTATTGGCCATTTCAAAGCGGCCGATCCTGTCGGCTCTTGCATCGGTAAATGCACCGCGCACATGCCCGAACATTTCGCTTTCAAACAAAGAAGTGGATATACCACCCAGGTTGACTTTTACAAACGGCTTATTAGCCCGCAGGCTGTTTTGATGGATAGCTTCGGCGATCAGCTCTTTCCCGGTTCCGCTTTCACCGGTTATCAGCACCGATGCGTCTGTTGCGGCAACCCTGCCTGCCGTTTCAAGCAGCCCCAGCATGCGCGGGTCTTCCCCGATAATATATTTGAGGTGGTATTGTGCGTCTAACTGCTTCCGTGTTTTATGGGTTGACCTTGTTTCTTTCAGTTGCAATACTGTTTTCACAGATTGCAGCAGGTATTCATTGATCCAGGGTTTATTGATAAAATCAACGGCGCCCTGTTTCATCCCCTTCACGGCCAGTTCGATCGTTCCCCAGCCGGTTATCAGTATTACGGGTATAGCGGCGTCGCGCTTTTTTATTTCTTCCAGTAATTGCATGCCTTCCGTGCCGGAAGTTTCAATGGAGAAATTAAGATCAAGAATAATTAAGCGGACGGCTTCCTTCGAAAGTACAGCCAATGCTTCCTCCTTTGAAGCAGCAGTTGTTATTGCATACCCTTCGCTTTGCAACAGCAATGTAAGCGAGGTTCTTACGGCGATATCATCATCAATAATCAAGATCATGGTGGTAGGGGCAATTTAGGAATTTTCAGGGGAAAGGTGGGGGGTGGAAGGAATAGGTTGGAGAATGGAAAGAGATAAGCGGTAAGTATAATCACACCTCCTTTTTTCTTCTCCTTTTATTTGGTCGCTGTGTTGATTATGATCCTTCCAGTATTGCTTTTACTTTCTTTTGCAATTGTTTTTTATCAGGCAAATACAATTGATATTTTGAAACAAAAATCTTGTTGGAAATTCCGCCTGTCGCAAATTCTACCAACACTTCATCTTTTTCTGCTGAAAGAATAATGCCAATTGGCTCATTATCACCTTCAACACTTTCTTCTGTCTTGAAATAGTTCAGGTAAAGGTTCATTTGTCCGATGTCTCCATGATCAACCTTTCTGATTTTTAGGTCTATCAGTACAAAGCATTTCAGAATGCGGTGGTAAAAAACAAGGTCAATATAATAATGCTTGTTACGAAGTGAAATTTTGTATTGTCGTGCCACAAAAGCAAAGCCTTTGCCCAATTCAAGAAGAAACATTTGAAGATTGTCAATGATCTTTTGTTCAAGGTCTTTCTCCGTCATTCTTGGACTTTGCGGTATTTTCAGAAAGTCCAAAACATAAGGATCTTTAATTGCTTCTATCGGCTCTGAAACAATATACCCTTTTTCTGAAAGCTGCAAAACACCTTTCTTATCTTTGCTCAACGCAAGCCGTTCAAACAAGGAAGAATCAATCTGTCTTTCAAGTTCACGTTTAGACCAATTTTCGTGGATGGACTGCCTTTCATAAAATTTTCTGGCAGTATTTTCTGATACAGCAAGCAATACGATATAATGGCTCCAGCTCAATTTGGCAGACACTGTCTGCCATTTCTGATAGACAAGATAAAACCTCCTCATATCAAGAATATTCCGTCTGCCAAATCCTTTACCATATCGTTGTCGTAAATCTTTAGAAAGTCTTGATAGTAAATCACTTCCGTATTCTGCTCTTTCTTGCCCGTGCTGTTCATATTCTACTATATGTCTGCCAATTTCCCAATTAGCTTTAACCAACTCCGTGTTTACAGCTTTAAATGCATTTTGCCTTGCCTGATCAATAGTCAAGCCGATACTATCAAGTAGTTCGTAATATTTGGTTTCGTTTACTTTCACTTGTTTCAAGTTTGGTTGTATGGTAAAACCATTGGGTCAATTCTGGAATTTTTTCAATTAAATCAGGTTTTCAAGTCATTGCATGCAATTTACAAATATTGAAAACTCAATTATTAACATTCGTTATCCAGTTGGGTACCATAATTTGCTGTTTTACATTGCCTTCACGTCAAGATCATTTATAATATTCGTGTATATTTGCCTGACACTGTCGGGCGAATTTGTTAATTATCCGGGTCGAACCTATAACCTGCATCTCTCTATACCTTACGCCTTATACCCTATACTCTCCCTATTCCTCATGCAACGCCACTGCCGGGTATATGCCAGCCGCCTGCCGCCCGGGATAGAGCGAACAGATCAATACCAGCACATATATAAATACTATTGCCAGCAGCAAGGCTGTTACATAAACCCCGGCAGGCAGGTCAAACACGTTCAACAATGGGAACTGGATAGCAAAAAAAGACCCTGTTATTAAAGAAAATGTTGCCAGGATCAGCGCTTCGGCTACGAGTTGCGACGATACCGACATAGCCGTAGCGCCTACTGCCCTGCGCAAACCTATTTCTCCCCTTCGCTTATTAATATTATACCATAGCACGCCAAATAATCCCAGCGCTACATTAATGATAAGAAAGCAGGCTATTATGGAGAGGGTGATCATGGGCACCAGCGCCCAGTAGTTTATATCTTTTAATTTATTGGTGAGATGTTCTATTTCGATATTGGAGTCTTTCATCATACCGGCAACGGTTTTATATAACTGCGCTTCAAAAGCGGCATCCGCATTGGGCGTAACATTAACCAGTATCCTGTCTGTCCAGGGCATGGAAGCTGTATCTATTTTGTCATATAACCAATAGCCCACATCAGTATAGTCACCTTTCATCTTGGTATCGTTTACCACGCCAATGATCTTAAAATCATTGTTTTCTCCTAAAAATTTCCCGACAGCATTTTCATTTCCGAAAAATGCCTGCTTTAATTTATCATTGATCACTATCGGCCGGGCCCTCGTACTAATATCGTTTTTGCCAAACCATTCTCCTTCCGTCATTTGTATTTGAAGTACCCCTGTATAATCCTTGTCCACCCGGCAGAAATTGGGATTGATATGTTTGCCGTTGTACTCATAGCCGTTCATCATGGTATTTTGTGAAAAAGGAACATTACTGCTGGAATAACTTACTCCTTTTACCTGCGGCATAGACCGGATGGTCTGTTTCAATCCCTCATAAAAAAGCATGATGGAATCTTTGTTCTGCGTTTTTAAGGTGTTGTTGTAATTGATCACCCACACGTGCTCATATTGCATTCCCATCGGTGTTCTGTAATTGCGGTAAAAATGTACCAGCATCGTAAATACGGCAAACATTACCAGGAAGGAGATCAGCATTTCCGTGATCAGCAAAAAGTTTTGTTTCTTTTTGTTCCAGATGATTTTAAATAAATGCCTGAACATATAGTGTTGTATTAAAAATAAAGAAGGATGGTTATTGCGCTTTTAATGCGTTTACTACGTTGAGCCTCGACATGCGCCATGCCGGGTATACGCCTGACAGCAGTCCAAAAATGAAACAGGCCAATAAGCCCACGAACAGCACGGTAAAATTCAACCGCAGCTCAAGATTGGCGATCAGGCTGGCGTTGTTGATCATTTGTAAAACAATAAAGGAAAGTATAAAGCCGATGATGCCGCCGATCAATGTGAGGATAATATTTTCTACAATGAACTGGTAAACCAGGGTACGCGATGATGCGCCGAATGCTTTTCGCACACCGATTTCAGACGACCGCTCCATAATGCGGGTAACATTGATGTTGATGAGATTGAGTGTTGGTAACAGCATCACCAGCAGAATGAAAATGCCTATGGCTGTAACGGCATATGCCATTCCTGATTTTTGATCATTGCCGGTATTTACATACGCGGGAATAAAGGTTTCTGCAGTGCAATATATTTTATTGAACTCTTTGCTGCTCATGGGCAGCTTGCTCACCATCTGGTCAAACTCTTCTTTCATCTTCGGCACATCGGCAGGGGTAGGAGCAAGCAGTATACCATAGTAATCACCACGATACCCTGTGTTGCTTTTATAATCGGTTTTTGAAACAGTATAGGGAAGATAAATATCGCTGTACATCATATACAAAGTGATAGGAACATTTTTTACAACGCCGCACACCCGGTATTGCACATTATCTGCTTCAATATGTTTACCCACCACAGAAGGCACATTTCCGAAAAAAGCTTTTTTCGCATCTTCAGATATTACGGCTACGCGCTCGCTGTTGTCTGTCTGCTGCTTTGTGAAAGGCTTGCCTTCTAAAAATGCGTACTCCGTTATATCCCAGTATTCGGCATTGGTATATTTGTAGTTGATGGCAATTTTTCTGTTGTTAACATAGGTATTGGTGCCTTTGAAATCGGAAGATATGCCAAGAGCCACGGGTGTTTTCAGGCTCCTTACATAATGGTCGAGGAAATAAAAAGAAAGTGCGCCGCCATTATACGATTGGTCTCCTCTTTCCGTCATTTTATTGGTATATAAAGACCGGTCTCTTTTTTTGTCCGGGTAACGATCATTCACCACCTTATCAATAAACGCGGCAAGTACCACCAATATAGTAAGCGTAAAGCTGATGCCGAACAGGCTGATGAAAGTGAAAAACTTCCTGCGCTTTAACACCGCAATGGCTATTTTGAAATAATTTTTTAGCATAAAAAAGGTTTGAGGTTTAGTTTTTTTGTTACAAGTTTCAGGTTCGCGCCACTCACGTCTATCTTTTCACGTCTCACGTTTAACCATTGCCCACTGCTGACAGTAAGGACTAAACCTATAAGGTTTGCAGCGCTGCAATGCTGCCCGGCAAACCTTATAGGTTTCACCGCTGATCAGCTAACCTGGCTCCCGTCAAACAACCTTACCAACCTGTGTGTTTTTCTGGCCATGTTTTCATCGTGGGTTACCATCACTATGGTAGTGCCTTCTGTCTTATTCAGATGAAGCAGTATTTCCATGATCTCATTGCCCATAGCGCTGTCAAGGTTACCCGTTGGCTCATCAGCCAGGATAATTTCCGGTTGACCGACAATAGCCCTTGCAATAGCTACCCGCTGCTTTTGCCCGCCGGAAAGCTGCGTGGGAAAATGCCTGACACGGTTGCTTAATCCCACTTTTTCCAGGGCTTCTTTGGCAAGACTTGTTCTTTCTTTTGAAGTGCTGCTCCTGTAAAGCATCGGCAGCTCCACATTATCCAATACTTTCAGATCGTTGATCAGGTGATAGCTCTGGAAAATAAAGCCGAGCTTTTTGTTCCTGAACTGTGCCAGTTCTTTGTCTGAAAAGCGATCTGTTTTCTGGTCATCAATCTTAACATCGCCTTTGGTAGGAGTATCAAGCAGTCCCATAATATTTAACAAGGTGCTTTTACCGCAGCCCGAAGGCCCCATAATGGAAAGGAACTCTCCCTTTTCTACATTAAGACTGATACTGCTCAATGCAAGTGTTTCTACCGTATCTGTGCGGTATACTTTTTCTATATTCTGTAAATGGATCATGTATGTAAGATTTGAAATTTGAGATTTAAAATTTGAAATTGTGAACCACGAAAGCACAAAGGCTCGGAGTTTCACAAAGAGCTTTTCTAAGTGGTTTCTCATAGTGAATGCAACCTGTAACCTGCAACCTGAATCTCCTTACACCCTACACCCCTACACCCTACACCCTATACCTTCTCCCTTACTATTTATACACTATCTTCTCCTTCTTCTCAAAATCATACAGCGATAAATACCGCAACTGGAAATAGGCTCCCCAGAAGTCACGCAGAGCGGCAATATAATCCCGCTTTGCCTGGTCTTTTTCCTGGAAGGCGATGCTGAGGTCGGTGATGCTGAGATTACCCAGCACATACCTGTCTTTCGCGATCTGGTATTTTTCACTTGCAATGCTGTCAGCGTTGGCAGTCAGTTGCAACTGCTCCTTCATCATGTCGAAAAGGGTGACTTGCGTAACGATCTCCTGTGTAAATATCTGCTTATCCTGCTCCACCGCATATTCCGTGAACTGCATATTCGCCTGTGCTGTTTTTGTTCTTGATCTTGATCTTCCCCAGTCCAGTATCGGTATGGTAAAGATCAACTGCACTTCCTGCTGGTTTTGCGGCGACCGGTAAACGCCGGGCACTGTTGCCGCGCTTTTTGAAAAGCCCAGTTGTGCTGTCAATGCCGCATTCAATCCATTATCGCCCCTTGCTTTTGCCACATCACGGTTCGCTTCTGCTATCCTGCGCACGAATGCAATAGCATCACTCCTGTTGGCGTAGGCTTCTTCCAGTACTTTATCTGTTGACACCTGCATATCAATAGCAGATTGTGGGATCATCAATGCAACATTCTCTGTATTATTCAGCCCTGTGTAGGCGCGCAGGTTCAATGTAGCGATTTCTTTATCCCGTTTGGCAATGCCGGTTGCTTTTTGCGCTTTGAGCTGCTCCAACTGAAGTTGCAGTATCTCATTCTTTGATATTTTTCCCAGGTCGTATTTTTCTTTAGCGATCTGCTGTATCTTTTCCGTATTCGTTAAATTGGTTTGTGCGATCTGCAGGTTCACCTGCGCCAGCAGCAGGTCAAAAAAATAGCCGTTTGCTTTTATGGCGATCTGCTCCATGGATTCTATGAACGCCTGCCTGCTTTCATTAAATTTCAGCGGCTCTATTTTTTTATCCCAGAACAGGCTGTTAAACTGGAACAAAGGCTGCATATAGCCTATACCGAAAGGTACGCTGTTGTATAATGTATTTTTCCGGTCAAAATCATCAAACCGCTGCAGTTGGGTAGTGCCGTATACTGTACCGCCGGTGGCAGAGATGCTCTGGCTGAAAGAAAGGTTGAGCGAAGAATTATTGTTATGAACAGACTGAAACAATATAGTACCGTCCGGCTGCTGCACCTCGGTGAATGTTTTGTTGAAACCGGGCAATGTACCGTTCAGCGATAGCTGCGGCTGGTAATTAGAACGATAGGTACGGTACTGCCAGTATTTTGTTTCCTGCGTGGTCATTGCCTGTTTCGATTCAATGGATCTTAATTTAGACATATCAACCACCTGCTGCAGCGTGAGCAGGATGGTATCATCTTTTAATTGTGCATATACGCCGTTACAGCACATAACCATAATTATATAACATATTACTCCCTTCATTATATTCAATTATCAATGGTTATTTCCTTCGCGTTCTTAAAGCTGCTCATGTCTGAAATGATGATCACTTCTCCGGCTTTTACATTGTTCTTTAATTCCACGTAATCAAAATTGCTCATACCTGTCTGCACTGTTCTGCGTTCCGCTTTATTGTTGTTCACTACAAAAATATCCTGTGTGCTGGCGCCTTTAAATGCAGGGCCGTTAGCAATGCGCAGTATATTATGCTGAGAAGCGGTTACGAGGTATACGTCAACCTTCATATTCGGACGGAGCAGCTTATTGTTCCTGTCGTCCAGCTGTATATCGAATGATACCAGGTTATTCTGCACAGAGGGCTGAATATTTACTACAGTTCCTCTCAATGCCGTATCAATGGTGCGCACAATGGCGGTTATGCCCCTTCGCAATTCATTCAGGTAATTATCAGAAACACTTCCCTGCACTTTAAAGCTGCTGAGGTCCGCTATACGGGCAAGCGCTTCACCTTCATGCACATTTGTGCCGATGTTTTTGTTTACCCAGGTTACTACACCATCGCGACTGGCAACTATATTGGCCAGCTTCAGCTTGCGTTCCAGCGCACGCAGGTCGCTTTCCTGTATGGCTGCTGCTATCTCCGCTTCCTTCATTTCTACCTGCATGGTTTGCTGTTTGGTCTTTATTTCATTTTCCAGTTGCTGCTTTTCCAACTTTGCTACTTTTAGATCCAGCTCCGCTTTTTCAATATCTTCTCTTGTGCCACCACCGGCTTTGAACAATCGTTTGGCATTCTCCACATCTGCTTCCAGGCTGTTGATACGGAGCTGCTTCACATCGTTGTTTGATTGAATATCGTAAAAGCTCTTATCCAGCTCAAGCTTCAGCTTCCTGATATCGTTACGTTTTGATTCAAGCTGGAATTTTATTTTCTCATATTCCGTTTGAGCGGCAGATTTATCGAGGGTAAGCACCGATTGTCCTGCCTTTACCTGGCTGCCGGCATTCAGCTCCACCTGCTGAACCGAGGCGTTTATCGGGCTTGATATGGTTTCTTCAAATTCAGGTAATACTTCACCCGATGCGGTAATGGTGTTTTCAATATCGCCGGTTTCTACTACGGCTGTAATTATGGAAGACCTTTTTACGGAAGAAGAAAGAGAAGCGCGGAGCAGCCATACCAACAGGGCTATGACAACTGCTGCTATGATCAAAGCAACTACCGTTTTCTTTTTTCTTTTCAACCTTACTTCTTCTTCGATCGGCGTATCCATAAAAAATTTTAGAACATTTTTGTTCCAAGAGGAGTGCCAAAGAGAAAAGAATAAAAATGAATTAGTTATGAAATTCCGATAATAAAAAACTGTCCGGTACCGGACAAAATGTTTGATATTGAACGGAGCTGGTTGCAATAAACCCTATAAGGTTTGCAGCGGTCCCTTTAAGGGGAATACCTGCCCGGCAAACCTTGCAGAATTATAATCCGCATAGGAACAGATTCCTCACTCTCTGTTTACCAGGCTATTGTGCAACAAGTTCGTTTTATATGTACAATCTCCGCATATTTCAAATCACACAATATCTTTACAAAAATCAAACCTTATGACCTTAGTAACGAAACGTGATGCTTAACCCAGCCTTATTACATTATTATGTCTCTCGTTCTAATAACTGGCAGGAACTAATTTTAGCCATCGGACCTTTGAAGCTAATAAGGTTGTACTATTATTAGCAATATATTACTAAGGTTTTAAGAAGGCTTTATGTACAGGCCGCTTTCTTTGATATCAGGATATCCGGTCTGGTATGTTGGTGTATATTCCATGTTTTGCGGGCGCACCTGCGGGACCAATTATATATACCCTATGCAGAAAACGTCAGTTACAAAAACGGAAGCACTCTTACGTCATTTCGATCCCGCCCTCAGGTTGTATTGAGTTAAATGTATCTTGCGGCGGGTGAGAAATCTGCCAGCAGTAGTACAGTAGCTGAGCTTTGGCACAAAAGCCAAACAGATTTCTCTTCCGACCTTCGGTTAGGATCGAAATGATGGCAACAAGCTGATGGCTTTATAATTCTTGCGATAATTCAGGTTTACAAACAATCCATTCTGTCGCCGAAGCTCATAGGTATATTCATGTTTTGCAGGCGCGCCTGCGGCGCCAATTTGAAATATACCTGTATCAGTTTAAATTAACATCATATTTTTTTTTACATTTAACCTTTTCCCAAAATAATATTTGTCAAAATCACACTTCTTGCCATGCAAATTTTTCAAGCATCGTTCCTTAATCTTTCTAAACGAAATGCACTGTTGATTTTTACTGCGCTTAGCTTATGTTATTATAGCTGCTATCAGCCCGATAAAAAGCCTGTTGAAACAAAGCAGCTTACAGAAGAAGAAAAGCACCTGCCCGAAAATGCTTTAGCAGGTATAAAATGGCCGGATGATCTTGATGTAACGCTCTTTGCCAGTGAGCCCATGCTCATTAATCCTACCAATATGGATATTGATGAAAAGGGAAGAGTGTGGGTTTGCGAAGGATATAATTACCGTTATTCTTTGCACCCTGATAATCCATATAACAAAGAAGGCGACAGGATCGTAATTATGGAAGATACGGACGGCGATGGTAAAGCAGATAAGCAAACTGTTTTTTACCAGGGAGAAGATATTAATTCGGCGCTGGGGATTGCTGTGTTGGGTAATAAAGTAATTGTATCGCGCAGCCCTGATGTTTTTGTTTTTACTGACGAAAATGGTGATGGCAAGGCTGATAAGAAAGATACCTTGTTTTCACACATCAGCGGTGTTGAGCATGATCACGCTATACATGCTTTCAATTTTGGGCCGGATGGTAAGCTGTATTTTAATTTTGGTAACGAAGGAGATAGTCTGAAGGATAAGCATGGTAATCTTCTGAAGGATATATATGGAAATGATATTACCAATAGCGGTAATCCCTGGAGGGAAGGGATGGTTTTCCGTTGTGATATTGATGGAAAAAATATAGAGATATTAGGCAGCAACTTCCGCAATCCTTATGAAATATCAGAAGATTCTTATGGAACGCTCTGGCAGTCTGACAATGATGATGATGGCAATAAAGGTGTTCGCATTAATTATGTAATGCAGTATGGAAAATTTGGTTACAAAGATGAAATGACAGGTGCATACTGGGGCGAAAGAAGAGTGAATATTGAAGATTCCATTCCACTGCGCCACTGGCATTTGAATGACCCCGGAGTAGTGCCGAATATGCTGCAAACCGGCGGCGGTTCGCCAACAGGTATACTGGTATATGAAGGGGATCTGTTACCGGAGCGTTTCCGTAACCAGCTTATTCATTGTGATGCGGGTCCGAATGTTGTGCGCTCTTATGCAGTATCAGATGACGGAGCGGGCTATAAAGCCATCATTAATAATATAGCGGAAGGCACAGGCGATAACTGGTTTCGCCCTTCTGATGTTTGCGTTGCACCAGATGGTTCGCTGTTTATTGCTGATTGGTATGATCCGGGAGTTGGCGGACATAATATCGGTGATTTTAAAAAAGGAAGAGTTTTTCGTGTAACGCCAAAGGGTAATACAAAATATACTTTACCTGCATTAAACCTTAATACCATTGATGGCGCGATACAGGCATTGCAAAGCCCCAATCTTTCTACAAGATACCTTGGCTGGAAAAAGCTTAACAGCGAAGGAGAAAAAGCAGCGCCTGCGCTGGAAAAAATGTTTCAGTCATCCAATAGCCGTTTTCGTGCAAGGGCATTATGGTTGTTAAGCAAAATACCCGGCAAAGGGTTGAGCTATGTGCAACAGGCGTTAAAAGATAATGATGTAAATATTCGCATCACCGCTTTACGTGCAGGCTTACAAATTAAAGCAGACACTTTACAAATGCTGCAAACATTAATAAATGATCAGAATGTGCAGGTACGGAGAGAAGCATTACTGGCGCTTCATCACAACAGATCTGCCATAGCGCCGGCAATATGGGCACAACTGGCCAACCAGTATGATGGCAATGATAGATGGTACCTTGAAGCGCTGGGTATTGGCGCTGATCAGCAATGGGACAGTTTTTACCAGGCATGGCTGCAGCTGGTGAATAATAGCTGGAATACCCCTAAAGGCAAAGATATTGTATGGCGTGCCAGAACAGATGCTGCACTTCCAATGCTGGTGAGTATCATATCAGATCATAATGTTGACCCGCATTCGCAATTAAAATATTTCAGGGCTTTTGATTTTCATAAGGGGCCTGCAAAAACAAAAGCCTTGTTGTCGCTGCTTGAAGCCAATCATCCGCAGCAGGATTATATAAACGCCATAACATTATTGCAGCTTGATCCTAAAACGCCGCAAACGCCGCAATTAAAAAAGGCATTTGAAAGCGGTTTGAAGAATGTGGTCGGAACACAAACCTATATTGACCTTTTAAGAAAATATAATATCAAAGGAAAGCATACGGAGCTGATGGCAATTTTTGATAACAATGAGAAGGAGCAAACCAAAACAGACGCCTTGAGGTATATACTTCAATCGGGCGGAAGCACTTACCTTAAAAAAATTATTGATGCAGATAATGCACAATCAAAAAAAGTAGTGAGCCTGATCGGGAAAACTGCTGACAAAAATGCCGAAGAAATATTACAAAGGGTAATAACGGATACAGCAAAAAACACTGACTTAAGAAAAGAAGCAATGTTTTCGCTTGCTTCACGCTGGAACGGGCAGACGATACTATTGAAAATGGCAAAGGAGCAAAAATTTTCGGATGATATTAAGCCCGCAGCCTGGGAAATTTTTTCAACATCATACCGGCAGGATTTAAAAGATGAAGCGGCAAAACAAATGGGGGGTACGGTTGCTGCAAAAATAAGCCTGCCTGATATTTCAACCATGGTGGGCATGAAAGGAAATACTGACTCAGGCACGATTGCATATACAACATATTGCGGTGTTTGTCACCAGGTGCAGGGTAAAGGCATTGCTTTTGGTCCTGACCTTTCTGAAATAGGAACAAAATTGCCAAAGGAAGCATTGTATACCGCTATCTTAAAACCCAGCGAAGGAATAAGTTTTGGTTTTGAAGGATATACTTTCAAGCTGAAAAACGGCACTGAAATAACAGGGTATATTGCCAGCCAGACGGAGGATGAGATAAGTATCAAAACCATTGGCGGCGCAGTAGAAAAGCAAAAGAAATCAGACATAGTAAATAAAACGCCGCTAAAGCAATCGTTAATGCCCGAAGGTTTGGGAGAAGGGATGGGAGTGAATCAATTAGTGAACCTGGTGGAATATTTGAGTGAGTTGAAGAAGAAGTGAGATTTAGAAGAACAAAATTAAAATGTTTAACCTGTGTCAGGATTTTTTAAAAAGAAGTTGCCCCACTGTAACGATCTGTTTGAGAAGTTTTTCAGTCCATGGTATGATGGAGAGGATAAGCCTAAAATGACAAGACCAGATATGTATCAAATCGCAGCCTATGAAGGAGAACCTCTAAACTTAGATGAAATACAATATATGCCTGAAGATTATATTGAAAATGTGAAGAAGCATATTAATGTTGATATGGTTGATGCAGCCCTGGAAGATTTTCAGCATATTATTAAGTTAGACAAACTTGATTTGACTGTTCTTGCTGCTGTTGATAAATATTATGACCGCAAAAAGATAGCTGAATTAATTAAAGAAAGTGATCCAAAAGATTTTTCTAATTCATATGTAGTAACTGTTTGTGAGTTCGGTGCTATGCTCGGCTATTTATTTAAACAAATAGATGGATTTGACTGGCTCTACTCACATCCATATTTTCATTCTATAATTGTTCATAAAAATACAGGCTTTGGTATAACTGTTTTTGATTGGGCAATAAAAAAATTTAGTGAGTATGGTGTTGATGATGGTTTTGTTGAAAAATTTAATGCGGCACTTGCCGGCGTAAATGGAGAGTGGGAAGAAGATGAGGATGAAAATGATTAATTGAAATATTATTAAGATATATGTCTTCTATATAATTATTTGCGGAAGTTTTTGTTTTGCATATTGTAATCCCTCTAAAAAACAACCTCCTGCTTTTTCACAGGAAAAACTATATACTTACGGCAATAAAACACCCGACGGCACCGGCAAATATTATCAGGGCAGGGAAATAGCGCACATGATGGGACCCGTTGGAATAGACTGGTTAAACAGAACTGAAAGAGATGAAGAAGAAAACGTGACGATGGCTATTGACAGTATGAAACTGAAGCCGGGAATGATAGTTGCAGATATCGGTGCGGGGTCCGGCTACTATAGCTTCAGGATAGCTAAAAAGCTTGGCAGGGGAAAAGTATACGCCGTAGAAGTGCAGGATGAAATGATTGATGCCTTGAAAGCTGAGAAGCAAAAGTTACAGGATAGTATTGTTGAGGTAGTAAAAGGCGATTCTGTAAAAGTGAATTTACCACGCAGCTCCGTTGATCTTGCTATAATGGTGGATGTATATCATGAACTGGAATATCCGCATGAGATATTGCAGTCCATCAAAAAAGCATTAAAACCCGGTGGTAAAATTTTACTGGTTGAATATAAAGGAGAAGATCCCAAAATACCTATCAGGCCATTGCATAAAATGACAGTAATCCAGGCGGATAAAGAGATGCTGGTAAATGAATTTATATCATATTACAAAGGAGATTTTTTGCCGTGGCAGCATTTCCTGGAATACAAACAGACTGGCCGTTAAACCTTTAGTGTTTACGGCTGAATTGCGGCGCTGTAAACCCTATAGGTTTTTTACGAGAACATTTGGAAATATCACGGCAACTTTGCCACAAGCTTCTCCGGCATCAGCCGCAGTATATGGTAAATCATTTTCCATTTAAAGCCGGGAACAATAACGAAACCCCTGCCGGCATTGATAACAGCATTTGCAATAAACGAAGGCTCAAGCATCAGCGATTCAGGAAGATGAAGCCCGGCAGTCATTTTGCTTCTTATATAACCGGCAACAATCACATTCACCTGTATATTCCTGCTGAATAAATATTGCCTTAACCCTGCGAGGTATTGTGTAAATGCAGCCTTTGTACTACCATAAATAAAATTACTCTTACGCCCACGCACGCCCGAAAGAGAGGATAACCCGATAATCCTTTTTAAATTTTTATTGGATTCATCCATCGCAATAATATTGAGTATGAATACCGCGCCGCAGTAATGCACTTTCATCATATCAAAGCTTCCTTCCCAGTCGCGCAATGCCTCTTCATTATGCTTTAAAAACCCTGCGGCATATACCACTATATGCGGTTTAACAGGCAGATTATCATAAAAGGTTTGATGTGCATTAAAATCAGTTGCATCAAAATACAGCACGGTCATCTGCTGCGCTGTAAACTGCTGCGTTTTTGCAAAAGCCTTTAATTCTTCTGTGCTCCGGGATGCGGCAATTACACTATATCCTTTCTGTATATACAAAGGAATGGCTGCTTTTGCCACATCAGCATTTGCTCCAAGAATCAATACTGCGAAAGAAATTGAATGCATAAATAACTATTGTTATGTTCGGCGCAATTTGTTGTGTTTATTTCATTGGTGAAAAGTGAAACGATAAACGTGAGATTCTGACATTTGTCATCTCATTTCTCACGTTTGCTTCAGCACTACTATTCAACTCAGGCTTCTGGCGAAGTCAGCTCGCTGATATCAAACTGCATTTCATTCAGCCTCCTGTATAAACCATTTTTATTCATCAGTTCATTATGCGTACCATGTTCTGCAATGATACCTTTATCTATTACCATAATCTTATCCGCGTTGCGGATGGTTGAAAGCCTGTGCGCTATTACAAAAGATGTTCTCCCTTTCATCAGGTTCTCCAATGCTTCCTGTACCAACTGTTCACTTTCACTGTCAAGTGAAGAAGTAGCCTCGTCTAATATAAGTATGGAAGGGTTTTTTAGAATAGCTCTTGCAATAGCAACGCGTTGCCGTTGTCCGCCGCTCAGCTTCATGCCATGCTCTCCAACTACAGTATCATATTTTTCAGGAAAAGAAGAAATGAATAAATGCGCGTTTGCTTTTTCTGCCGCCGCTATAATTTCTGCATCGGTAGCGCCAGGCTTTCCGTAAGCGATATTTTCTTTAATGGTTCCGCCAAATAAAATAATATCCTGCGGCACCAAAGCCATTTGTTTACGCAACTGAGATAAAGGAAAATCCGCGGCAGGTTTACCATCAAAAAAAATGGTGCCGCTATCTGGTTTATAAAAGCGGAGCAATAATGAAGTGATGGTACTTTTGCCTGCGCCACTCGGACCCACAAGCGCAATTTGTTCTCCATTGTTGGCGGTTAACGAAATATCTTTTAATACCTGCACATCTTTTCTTGAAGGGTAGCTGAAAGCGATATGATCAAATGTTACATTACCGTGCAATGTAAAAGCAGGTTCAATCACGATATCATTTAATGCAACAGGCTCTCCGTCGCTGCGCAATATTTCGCGGATACTTTGCGTGGCGCCTAATGTTTTTTGCAGCTGACTGAACATATCTGCAAAGCCGGCAAAGGTTGTTCCCACCAAAACAGAAAAAATTACAAACATTACCAGTAATCCAATCTTAAGCTCACCTGCCTGCACCATATTAATACCATTCCACATCACAAAAGCGATGCCGCCAAAAACGCTGAATATCATAAACGCGATAAAAGCTCCGCGGTAACGGGCATTGGTAATGGCAGTTTGCACAACAGCGTAAATGCTCTTTGCGTAGCGGGCAATTTCATAATACTCGTTGGTAAACGCTTTTACTATGGCAATACCCTGGAATGTTTCCTGCACGATGGTACCGCTTTCTGCTAATTGATCCTGGGCTTTCCCGGCCATTTTCCTGATGCGTGAGCCAAATACTACGGCGAGTATAGCCACCACCGGCACTACTGCCAGCATGATCAGTGCAAGTTTTGTACTTACCCAGAAGATAAAAAACAACCCGATGATCAAAGTAAATACCGCACGCAAAAATTCAGCGAATGTAAAAGAGATGGCGTCCTGTATCTGCGAGAGGTCAGAAGATATCCTGTTACTTAGTTCCCCCACTCTTTTCTCCGCGTAAAACGACATGGGCATACTCAGCAATTTACTGTATACATCCTGCCGCATTCTTGCCAATCCTTTTTCGCCAATTTCGGTAAGCAGGTATACCCGCATAAAAGAGAAAATGGTTTGTGCACCTAACTGCAGGAATATAAACAGCAGTGTAGTATTTACGCTCCAGTGAATATTTTTTAAATCCAATCCGAAGCCACCGGTATTACCGGCAACAGGAATGGTTGTTCCTGGTACTGCGGCATCAATCATCTTACCCAAAAACAAAGGAAATAAACTTGTTGTAAAAGCTGATAAAGCTATGAACAACAATGCCAGAACAAATTTTGTACGGTAGGGTTTGAGGTATTTAAAAAGGCTCAGCGCCTGTGAAATATTTTCCCTTGAGATCTTAGCCTTGGGCGATGCTTCATTATCATTATTAGCCCTTCTTGATTTTGCCATGTAAGAACATATATAAATCTGAGTGAATGAGTTTACTGACGGCGGCAAAATTATCATTTCTTAAAAAGCATAAATGCTTTTTTTATTCCTTTCTTTTTTTATAAGTTGTGTTACTTAAACCCCTACATATGAATACGCTCTCGTATCCTGCTAACCAACCTGCTGCCGGTCAGCAAACCATTGAAGTTTCTGAGTCATTTAAAAAACACGGAAGCAAGGTTGTATTCTCCATCATTTTATTTTTTATAGTTTACCTGCTGCTGGTAGCTGCTTCGGTAGCGCTTGCAGTTGCATGCTTTTATGTGGGAATAGCTATAATCGTTGCTCTTCCGCGATTGATCACCATTATTCTTGGGCTTGGGTTGATTGCCGTGGGCGGATCGGTAATATTTTTCCTGATAAAATTCATATTTGCTGTTTCAAAAAATGAAAACCCAGGCAGAGTTGAAATTAAAGAAACTGACCAGCCACGTTTATTTGCATTGATACGCGAGCTGACACAGCAAACAAACACACAATTCCCAAAAAAAATATTTCTTTCGCCTGATGTAAATGCATGTGTATTCTATAATTCAAGTTTCTGGAGCATGTTTTTGCCCGTGCGAAAAAATCTTGAGATAGGATTAGGATTGGTTAACTCCGTAAACATAAGTGAATTTAAAGCTGTGATGGCACATGAGTTCGGGCATTTTAGCCAGCGCAGCATGAAGCTGGGAAGCTTTACTTATAATGTAAACCGGGTAATTTATAATATGCTCTATGAAAACAACAGCTATACCAGCTTTTTAAGCTCATGGGGAAATATACATGGCTTACTTGCCATACTTGCTATTGTTACCAGCAAAATAGCGCAGGGCATACAATGGATATTGCGTAAAATGTATGCTGTTATCAATAAAAATTATATGGGGTTGAGCAGGGAAATGGAATTTCATGCAGATGCTATTGCGGCAAGTGTAGCGGGTGGCAATAATATTATTTCGGGGCTAAGCAGGATAGAAGTTGCACAAAATTGCTATAACTCAGCTTTAAATAAAGCAGGTGAAATGCTTAAGCAACATAAAAAGTCGAAGAATATTTTCAACAACCAGCTAACCATTTTTCAAACGCTTGCTAAAGATCACAAGCTGAATGTAACAAAGGATTTGCCAGATGTTTCTTATCAGTTCATCCAATCATTTTCCACATCGCGGGTAAACTTTAAAAACCAATGGGCAAGCCATCCAACACTTGAAGAAAGGAAAATCAGCATAGACAAACTGGAGATGAACAAAGAACCTGATACTGCGAGGGCATGGAGCATTTTTGATAATGCTGAGCAATGGCAGGAAATGCTGACAGATAAAATTTACGCGAATGTTAGTTTGGAAAAAGATCCTGCGCTGTATGACAAAAACGAGTTTGACGAATCATATCACAAGGATCGCGATCTGTATAACTTACCGGAAGTATATAACGGTTTTTTTGATAGCAGGTATGTTGTTACGAAAGATTGGAATATCAGTGAGATATTGGCGACTGCCCCTGTTAAAACATTCGATGAAATTTTTACAGACGAAAACGGCGGTTTATATAAATCTATAAAGCAGAATGAGAACGATCTTGCAATTGTAAAAGCAATTGCCGAAAAACAGATTGATACCAAAACATTTGATTTTGATGGAGAAAAGTACAATGCCGCAGATGCACAAACGGTTATTAAAAAGCTGGAAGACGATATCGCACTGCAAAAGAATGTATTAAACGATCTGGATAAAGAAGCATTCAGGTTTTTTTATACTAAAGCAGGAGCACATGGCGAAGACTTTAAAAAGCTGTATGATAACTATACGCTTTTAACCGAACATCAAACTGAGTATCTTGACATAGCCAATAAAACAATTGAGACCATAAACCCATTATACGGGCAGGGCATAACTATTGAACTTGTTGAAAGTACTATAACGGATTTAAAGCATGATGCAGAGCCAAAATTAAAAAGAGTGTTTCGTGAGGCAATAGAAAAAAATATTGTTACAATAGAGAAAAATCCGCAGTTATATGAAACCTTAAATGGATTTGTTAATAAGAGCTATGCCTATTTCATTAACGGAGAATTTCAGAATAATGAACTGGCTGAACTGAATGAGCTAATACAGTCTGTAGCCGGAGCATGGGATGAATATAAATTTAAACAGTTTAAGAAAATACTGGAAACTCAGCTTAACAATTAATACAGCCCATTTTTTACTTTTATTAAACGAAAAAAGGAGGTCCATCAAATTTTGACAACCTCCTTTCCGGGCAAAAATATTTATTACAACGAATATTTATTATCGGCAATCAGCTTATCCGCAATTCTTCTGCGTGCTTCTTTAGTATTAAATGGTTCTGTTTTTGTAAAGCGCTTTACGCCCAACAGCATCATTCTTTGTTCATCGCCTTCTGCAAATGCATTAATAGCATCCCGCCCGCTTTTGTTTACACGGTCAGCAGTATCATACAAATATGTTTTAGCAATATCTGTTTGCAGTGCTGCTGCCTGTTCGCCCTGGGCTTCAACCATTTTAGCGGTGCGCAATAATGCGCTTTCAGCATGGAATACATTGATAGCCATATCCGCTATATTCATCAAAATTTCCTGCTCGCTTTCTATTTTCATCATCAGCTTTTGAACAGCAGCGCCGGCAACCATCAAAATCGCTTTCTTCATATTAGCAATCAGCTTAAACTCTTTTGCAAAATCGCCTTCCTCATTACTACCAAAATCAGGAATGCTCATCAATTCCTTTTGTACTGCCATTGCCGGCCCCATCAGGTCCAGTCTTCCCTTCATGGCACGTTTCAAAACCATATCTACCGTGAGTAACCGATTAATTTCGTTGGTTCCTTCAAATATTCTGTTAATGCGGCTGTCCCTGTATGCTCTTGAAATAATATACTCTGCACTAAAGCCATTACCTCCGTGAATTTGTACACCTTCATCAACTACGAAATCCAGTACCTCACTGCCAAACACTTTTAGCATAGCACATTCAATAGCATATTCTTCAGCAGCACCCAGCAACGCTTCGTTAAAAGGTTTGCCGTTGCTTAATAATTCCTGCTCTTTTTCGTCAATCCATTTGGCCGTTCTGTATAATGCACTTTCTGCCACCCACATGCGCATTGCCATTTCAGCAATTTTATGCTTTACTGCGCCAAAGTTGGCAATAGGTTGCTTGAACTGCTCCCGGGTATTAGCATATTCAATAGAAGTGGTAGCAGCTGATTTTGCGCCACCCAATGCGGCAGCACATAATTTTAAGCGGCCAATATTAAGGATATTAAAAGCGATGATATGTCCTTTACCAATCTCTCCCAATACATTTTCCACGGGTACTTTTGCATCCTGGAAATATAACTGAACGGTTGATGAACCTTTGATGCCCATTTTATGCTCTTCCTGTCCCTGCGTAAAACCCTCAATACCACGGTCAACAATAAATGCAGTGAATTTATCGCCATCAACCTTTGCAAATACTGTATATACATCAGCAAAGCCGCCGTTTGTTATCCAGCATTTTTGCCCGTTAAGCAAATAATATTTTCCATCGGCGCTGAGCTTAGCTGTTGTTTTAGCACTTAAAGCATCACTTCCGCTATTAGGTTCGGTAAGTCCGTAAGAACCTTTCCATTCGCCGGTTGCCAGCTTTGGAATATATTTTTGTTTTTGAGCTTCAGTTCCAAAATATAATATAGGCAACGTGCCGATACCTGTGTGTGCAGCTATTGCTACAGAAAATGAGAAACCACAACCCAGTCCCTCGTTCACCAATGTTGATGTAACAAAATCTTTTCCAAGGCCGCCCAAGTCTTCAGGAATAGATATTCCCAGCAAACCCTGTTCACCGGCTTTATCCAAAAGAGAAGGCATTAAACCGGGTTCAAGATTATCAATACGCTCAATTAAAGGCAATACCTCTGTTTTTACAAAAGTGGTACACATATCCATGATCATGCGTTGCTCCTCATTAAACGCTTCCGGCGTAAAAATATCTGAAGGCATACTTTCCTTTATTATCCATTCGCCGCCTTTAAGTGCTGCCGGAGTTGATACTGTGGTACTCATGCTTTGAGATTTTATGTTTAGCAATAGTTATTTCAGGTTGTCGTATACCCGCTGCAAAACAGATTTACATACTTCAATTTCCTGTGCTGTTACACCGCCCAATGCTTCATTCAATGTTTCATTTGCTATATCCATTGTTTCATCACGGAGCTTTGTTGAAGTATCGGTAAGATGTATAAGGTTTATCCGCCTGTCTTCTTTCGAGGGTACTCTTTTTACAAGCTTTAATTTTTCAAGATTGTCAACCAATCTCGTTATGCTGGGCTTATCCCTGAAAGTGGCATTGCATAATTCCTGCTGGCTTAAGCCATCCTGTTTCCATAAATGATACAGTACACTCCATTGCTCAATGGTGATGTCAATATCCTGTTGTTTAAATTTCTTCTGTAATCTTCTCCCTATAGCGGTAGAAGCAACACCTGTTATAAAGCTGTAAAGTTCTCCTCGTTTAAATTGGTTGTTTGTCATATAGTTAGTTAAACAACTATTTCAAAGCTATGGATAATTCTGCTTATTTAAAAGAATTGGGGAAATTTTAGACTTGTGGTAACAGGTAGCCCGCATATTTTTAAATATGAAAAATTGAAATACACCCGAAGCATGGATTTCACGCAGCGAACGCAAAGCTGCAGAATCGCGCAAAACAACAACAGGTATATCGCCGCGACGCTGCGAGAATCTTTTTTATTGTCTCAACACACAACTTTCCGGCCGAGTTTGTTTTAGCATCAGTATGCTTTATGATTCCATACTGGTATGGCGCACCCTCAATATTCTTATTTCATCTTCCAATACGCGATAAGCGACCCTGTACTTATATTTTTCGAACACTCCGTTTTCTGCTCACCATTGCTTTATTTCTTTTTCAAGCTCTTCCTGCGTGATAAAATTTCCGGATTCTATCTGTCGCTTAGCCTCTTCCAGTTCCTTGTTGTATTGCTCAATACTGACACAAGCGTTCGTTTTACTTTTCCCTTTACAAATGTTTTCAGCATCCGCACTACAGATTTTTTTCCGCTTCATTGTAATTGGATAAAGTAACTGTACATTTCCTTTTTCAGTACACTTGCCATAATATGCATATTTCTACAAATTTATTTTTTTAATATAGTTTAAAGCTGGTTTAGGCATACAAAAAATGCCCCCTATGCAATTGCGCAGGAGGCATTACTATTGTTTAAACAAATAAAACTTAGAAGTTAGGACCGCCGGTATCCCACCACAAACGGGTAGCAATATCGTCTTTAGCCCCGGTTCCCATTTTAGTTACTGCATCGGTAACAGCAGCAGTATTGCCGTTTCTTTCTGCGGTAACAAAAGGCATTCTTTTTATCCATTGGTCTGCAGGAATAACCCCCCAGTCAGGACTGCTATCATTTTTAGCAACATGGGGTATTTTAGGATAACCGGTTCTTCGGAAATCGACCCAGGCTTCTAATGTATTTGTAAAGGTGTTAAGATATTTCTGGGTAAGAATCTTTTCCAATTTCAATTCTTTGCTGTCAGCATCATTCCAGGCAATAGTTACCGTAGAAGGCTGTGTAAAATTGTTCCTTGCATCCGCAGGATCAATATAGTTTAATGGTTTGCTGGTGTTATCTGCAAGATAAGTATCAGCTCCGCCTGCTCCCCAATCTGCAAAAGAAAGTTTTACACCGTTTTCATAATTCTCCTTAGCATCACCAGCTCCCGCCCAACCGCGCAGAGCGGCTTCAGCCTTAAGAAAACTTACCTCGGAAGCCGTAATAGCCCTTCTGTTTTGAACTGAATTAAAATCGTTACTTACTTTTGAATATTGCAGCATAAAAGGCTTGGTTGTACCACAGTAAGCACCATTACGAATTCCCTTGTAAGGATAAGATGGATGATTAGGATCTGGGGGTAACACAGCAGGTGCGATGCTGGCTGCCGGTTCAAACATTTTTGTCGCTCTCTCATCATTAAAGCCAGCCATAAACGATTCTAATACGCCCCCCATTCTGGTATCATCCCATTGGTAACAAATTTGTGCTACCGGCATAATATTGCCCAATAGAGCAACCTTAAAATTGTCTTTATTATCTAATATCAAGCCGCCGGGATCATTCAATGCTTTTTCACCTTGTGCTTTGGCCACATCAGGGGCCACTTTTGATAACCGCATTGCCAATCTTAAGCGCAAAGAATTCACCACTTTCATCCATTGTGGAATGCTTCCTGAATAGCTCGGATCAAAAGCCTTTAATAGCTTATTATCCTTATCCGCAGCAAAATCTGCCTGTATAGTATCTAATTTTGCAAAAAACATATTGTACAGGTCTGATTCTTTATCATAAAGAATAGAATTTTCTGATGAACCATAATTGGAATAAATTACAGGCCCATGTATAGCGGTGAGTTTTGATATGCCAAGTACCTGTAT
Source organism: Agriterribacter sp. (assembly GCA_047601125.1). Classification (GTDB taxonomy): domain Bacteria; phylum Bacteroidota; class Bacteroidia; order Chitinophagales; family Chitinophagaceae; genus Agriterribacter. Next base: position 793,757 of record JASGJY010000002.1, read on the forward strand.
TAATTTTGCCCAGTCGGCAAATAGTGGTTTGTTGTATTGTTTGGCGTATTCAATTGCCTTTTTGGAGGGAGACATTACGCTGTTGTAAACACGATCCCAATAACTATTCCAGCGAATGTAATAAGTTGTATTATTTACATTGCCTACGAAATCAGTTGGCGTATTCATGTAGCCCATCCAGGAGTCATAACACAAATCTTCTTCAATCTGGTGGCCAAATAAATTGAACAGCATACTTTTAAATGGCGCCCCTATCAAGTTGTTATCCTGCAGAAGCTCTTCTTTTGAAATTTGATTCTCGTCCTGGTTAAGACTTTCAAAGTCTTTTGTACAGGAACCGAAAATACTCAGTAACATTATTGCACTAATAATTTTTTTCATACCCATTATTTATAATTGGTTATTAAAAAGTAACTTTTAAATTGATTCCATATGATCTCGTTGAAGGCACGCTAAACACATCATTTGATTGCATTGAATTCCCTGTACTCATTGCCTGTTCAGGATCGTATGGAGCTTTTTTATAGAAAAAGAATAAGTTTCTTCCTATCAAAGAAACTGAAGCATCTTTAATAACACCCTGATGATTTTTAACAGGCAGGTTATAGCCCAATACAAACTGAGCTAACCTAATATTTGTTCTGGAAAATATATATGGCTCCATTATTTTATTTCTGTCGCCTATGCTTGAATAATATACAACAGGATCAATAGACGTTACTTTATTATTTCCCTGAATTGCGTCAATAGGTATAGTACTGGAGGCCCTGGCGTCAGCACTTCTTTGGCTTACACCATAAGAATCGAGAAACGCTTCGGTTTTTGAAAATGCAACGCCACCAAACTTACCATTAACCAGTACATTAAGAAAGAAGTTTTTATAATTAAATGAGTTATTCCATCCTAAAAGAAAATCAGGATTTACGTTGCCAACCTTTACCTGGTTAGCGGCTTTTGTTGGAACACCTTTATCATCCAGAATAATCTGTCCTGCATCGTTTCTGTTAAACTTATATATCCATACATCATTAAAAGATCCGCCTGCTTTAATAATAGAAGCAAAACCTTCATCATCTCCTCCTACCTGGTATTCTGGGTTGTCAGCAATTAACTCAACAATTTTGTTTCTGTTTTGCGACAAATTTGCGGTTGTTGTCCACTCGAAATTAGGATTGCTGATAGGAGATACATTTAAAACCAGTTCAAATCCTTTGTTAGTAATTTTACCAGCATTAATATATTTAATAGTATATCCAGAGCCAGAAGGCGCCGGTACGGTAAGGAACTGGTTTGTACTTACGCTATTATAATAAGTAAATTCTATACCTGCTCTATTTTTGAAAAACCTCATTTCTGTGCCATATTCAGTGCTGGTTATTTTTTCAGGTTTTAAATCTATAAATGGCACTTGCGAGTTATAAGTAATGCCCCCAATTCCGGAGTTTGGATCGCCGGCGCCGCTAATAAAGTTTAGAGGATTTACAACATTAAAAGGAACCTCATTACCTATTTGAGTGTGAGAAGCCCTTAGTTTAAAATATGATATAGCTGTTGGCAAATTAACCATCTCACTAACAATCGCTGTTATACCAACTGCAGGATAAAAGTAAGATTCATTGCCGGTTAGTGCCAGGGTTGACGCCCAGTCATTACGTCCGGCCACATCTACAAATACCATGTCTTTATATCCAATTGTGGCGTTGGCAAATAAACCTTGCTTTAAAACAGTACTAAGTGTTTTATTAAATATAACCTGGTATGGCATATTGGCAAACGTGAACACGTTAGGATATTGTAAAGTATAAGTAGCTCCCTGATTTGATACACTCATACCATCGCTGAAGTTCATTTTTTGATAGCTGGCACCCACTAATGCAGCTACGCTGATACCATTATTAAACTTATTATTATAACTCAAAATTCCATCAGTATATAATGCCTGATCAGTATATTTTGAATAATCCCACGCTCCATTAGGGCTAACACTTACAGAATTTCCTCCGGCAGCAAACCGGCGCTCAAACAGTTTATTTGCATAATCAATATTTGCTCTTGCTTCAAATTTAAGATGATCGGTAATGTCATAAGATGCCTTTGCATTTGCGATAACACGATTTGTTTTGGCAAGTTTGGTGTCTTTATTAATTTCCCAATAGGGGTTATTTTGCTTTTCCTCAGTAGAATACCAGTTCATTTTGTACAAGTTTCTGGAGCTATCGTACACCTGGTAGTTATTTTTATAGGAGTTGAAATCTAATTGACGGGCAAACAGATACAATCCTGTCAGCGGATTGTTATAATAACCGGCTCCAGGTCGGTTACGTGATATCTCACTTGCAAACATCACATTTGAACTTATGGTTAACCTGTCTTTAAATAGCTTAGTGGATTGATTAAAAGTAACATTATTTCTGAGATATGTATTTGTTGGCATTACCCCTTTTGCGGAAACATTGGCATATGAAAAATAGACAGCTGTTTTTTCACTACCACCAGATATTGAAACTGAGTTTGTAGTGTTGATTCCGGTCTGGAAGAAATCTTTGATATATCCTTTTTGATAATTTCCTTTAGTTGTAGACCAGTTATATACAGAACTACCTTCTGCACCATAATCGTATTGAAATTTAGGAAGACCAGAAATCTGATCAACAATCGTACTGGAACTCAGCCCAATAACAGCTTTTCCGGGTTTACCCTTTTTAGTATTTATCAGTACCACACCATTAGCACCCTGACTTCCATATAATATTGAGGCATTAGCTCCCCTGAGTATGGTCATACTTTCAATATCGGCGGGATTAACGGTTGAAAGTCCATCACCCTGGTCTACACCTCCATAAGAACCGGGTTGTGCGCCCTTATTATTTACCATAGGAATACCATCAAGAACATATAAAGGCTCACTAAGCCCTACAAGAGACCTGTTGCCTCTCAAGACAACTTTTGTAGATCCGCCCGCGCCAGAACTGCTGGTTGTAATATTTACACCCGCAGCCTTGCCGCTTAATGCTTCCATAAAGTTTATGTTGGCCGCTTTCCTGATTTCATCACCTCCAACTGTTTGGGAAGCATAAGTTAATGCCTTTTTTTCCCGTCTGATACCTAATGCTGTTACAACAACCTCCGTCATATCTGTAGTAGACATAACTAATGAAACAGAAACATTATTGTCGGTTGCGGAAACCGCAACTTCTTTTGTAGTAAAACCGATAGAAGAAATTTGTAAAACAATATCTCCTGATGGTACGGAAAACGAAAATTTCCCGTCAGTATCAGTAAGTGTCTGGGTATTTTTACCCTTAACTTTTACTGTAGCGCCAGGTACTCCATTGTTGCTTGCATCAGACACAAGCCCGCTCAGTTGCCGGGTTTGGGCCGACACAGCATTTGCTATTAATATGAATAGCAACAGAAACTTAAATTTTGTCATAAGTGTCAATTTGGTTTTTTTTTAAACTTAATGAAAAGAAATAATTGCATGGAATTATTCAACGGGTTATAGTAACATACAAATTAATATAGCTGCAATTGTGAAATTTATATCAATAGATAAGGCACGCTATGGTATTTTGAAGCATTGAGTGGCGGGAATAGGGTAAAAATGAAAGAAAAAATCAACCTTCATAAGCATTAGTTTTTCATTGTTTAAATTGTTTTGGTAAAAAAGCATAATAAATTTAAACCTTTTAAAACAAATTTAATAGTATTAAGAAAAATAATTGTTGAGCAACGACCGTATTAAAATTTAAAAAGGACCCCGTTCAGATCAGTCATTCAGCTTTTCATTGTTTCTATGCCTGTTCACATCTCTTATATTCTTCTTCTCAAAATTCTTTTGAAGCGCCTCTGTAAGATTTACACCGGTTTGATTGGCGAGGCAAAGTAATACCCATAATACATCAGCCATTTCATCCGCTATCTCTTTTCCCTTATCACTTTCTTTAAAAGACTGTTCGCCATAAGTTCTTACCATCAGTCTTGATAGTTCTCCAACTTCTTCCATTAATATACCAAGGTTGGTGAGCTCGCTAAAATATCTAACGCCCACAGTTTGTATCCATAAATCTACCTGTTGCTGGGCCTGCTGTATTGATAAATCCATATATAGTTGCTTTTTTGTTTTAGCTATCTCAGGTATCAGCGGTTGGCTATAGGCTGTAGACACGGCTATTTACAACAGCAGGCAGATGTAAACTATAAAAAACTATAAAGTTACCTGCTGATTGCTGACCACCGGTAGCTGACCGCTAGCAGCCCTAAAACACTACCCTGAAACTACCGAATATTCCGAAACGCTCAAATGTTTTATCAGGTAACGGACGAGGTAATACCTTCCATATAAAATCAAGCCTGAAAATTTTGAAGATATTATCTACACCAGTTCCTATTTCAAGATATGGCTTTCCGTCAAGCGTTTTAAAAGAGTGCCCGTTATTATCCGTATTATAATTTTCATTAGCCTGGCTTAAGCCACTCCACATAATTTTTGCGCTCCAAAACTGGCGGAACTTAAGTGTTCTTGTAAGTGGTATGAACCTGAACAACCCATTACCAATATTATGCTCCACGTTAATGCCCGAATACCAGTCTGCCAGGTATTCATAACGGGTCATCATATTAAAGGCGTATTTATTATAGTACCAGATATTATTTCCCGGTGGAATTTCAAGCAGGGTATAAGGCAATGTGCCATATACTTTACCTGCATACAGGTTATAATAAATACTTCCGAATGGTGAAAGTTTTTTATAATCAGAAATGCTGCCGCCTATACGATGATAATTATAGCTGCTGTTTAAAATGCCTGCAAACCCTTTCATATAATGCGCTTCTACTATCGGGTAATCGCTGCCTAAGCTCATACGATAAAAATTGCCGTCAAGAAATTTTTCGAGATAAGCAAAGCGAACTTTTATACCTCCTTCAAACGTATTCATCGGCTCACCACCCGATTCAGAAGGATAGTGCTCTTTTAAAGGAAGATTGCTTAATGGCGTAAACCTTCTTCGCTGACCCGTAAACGTTACTGACAAACCGTTACTCCACTCTTTAAAATATTCCAGCTTCATCTGCTCTATTTTCATATACCGCAGCGGAACATTTGGCTTGCGCAATGCTATGGCAAAAAGATTATCACTGCCTATTTCATCGTAATATACCTGCCCGTTATCAATATCATTTAAATAAGAAGCAAATAACGTGGAACGCGGTGATTTGTTTAAAAGATATAATGTTTGAAACCTGCCTTTGAGCTTTTTATCAACAAAACCATAGGCGAGATAGCCTGTGAGGTAAAGCTTACGGTGAAATCCTGTATTGGTTCCCAGGTCAAACCGAACCCGCGGGCCCTCATATGCATTTGCAGTAAACCAATTATACCAGGGGCCAATTTCATAATTTCCCACGTTCTTATACCCGGTTCCTAAAAAATATACAAGATCCGTAAATCGCTGAAAGCTTGGCATTGCCATCAGAGTATCAATCATCTGGTAAATACCCTTTTCTGTTTTTGAGAGTTGCTCATGACGCGCATCCTGCCAAAACTCATCGGTTTTTTTGTGAGCAGAATCCTGCACGATCACTTCTTCCCTCAATTTATTTTTTGCAAGCTGGGTGTCAATTGCGGTATCGTTGATAGAAATATTACGGTAGGTGCTTGTTTTTCTTCCAACAAAATTTAACCTGTTCTTGTCAAGAAAAATAAAATCAGCCACGAACTTATCTTTAGAGAGAAACCAGATAGAATCTTTCACTAACTGGTACTCCTGTATAAGATCAAGCCTTTCTACAAAATTAAGATTAGCGCCTTCCGGCACCCTGAGATTCATTTTCATTACTGCAAAAGAAGAATCTGCTATCCACGCATCGCCAATAAACGTATTCTCTCCCTTATGTTTTGGCTCAAAAACAAAATGCAGCATTCTTCTGCCGGCAACATACTGTGTATCCGGCAAACGGTAATTATAATAGGCAGAACCATTATCGCTTATCGGGCTCACAAAATCCTTATCAAAAACCGGGATAAAATTTTTATACACATTCACATTCTGATACATCCCCCCGAGCATTTTACTGATGCTCTGGTTATTGAATCCCATTGTTTTTACGGCTTTCATTACCTCACGGGTTTTCCTTGGGCTTCGCTGGTAGTAATAATCAGACAATGATTCGGTAAGATATAATGGAAGCACAGGCTTAACTTCGGTGGTGCTGTCTATATTCTGGTTGATGATTTTTTTAAAAGGCTTTAATATAGTAAGCTTTATCAGCTTGTTATTGGCGGGGTCATTAAGATCAGCTTCCAGCTTATTATATAGCTCATAAGAATAATTATCAAACCTGCTGCGGTCGTTAACCGGTTTATTCTTTACGATCTTCCGCCACAGGATCATTCCCTTTCCGATCTTGCTTTTTATGATCACTTCAGTATTTTTTTTCCCCCGTTCAAGATTGATCACTACCTGCATTTCTTCTGCAGTCGTATCTATAGCAAGATAGAAATTTTCATAGCCAACATAAGTAACCTCTATAGTATCGGACGGCCATGCATCAAGTGTGAAAGAAAAATTTCCTGCAGAATCACTTAATGTACCTTCAGCTGAACGTTTAAATTTTAATGATGCGAAAGGAATGCGCTCTTCGCTATGAGAATCCTGCACATATCCGTAAATTTTTCTTTGTTGCGCAAAAGCAGCGCCGGTAAACAAAATAAAACAAAAACATGCCGCCACATAAAAACGTAGTGATTTCAAAGCCATAGTGCAAAAATAGCAAGCAGGGAATGATAATGTTCACATTAGAAGTATAATTTATGTAAGTATTAAGAAGTGAACAGAACATGCTGGCAACATCAATAGCCCCGTATATATTATTTAGCCCGGAAAAGCCTCTGGTAATAAGCTGCCGCACCTGTATTATAGGTGACATTAAAAAGCATATATCTGTATAGATAAAGTTGCCGGAATATAATAGAGCAATAAATAATAACAACATTCCTTGCAGAATCAGGATATGACCTGCAAACTTCCGGCGTGGTAAACTCTAAAAAATTCTATCGAAAAAATTTGCGCGAACAAAATTTTAATATTTACTTTGATTTTCAAAGCACTTTTATGCAAGATAAAAATCCGGGTTTAGATACACTGAAGGATATCAAGCAAATGATGGAGCGCAGCAGCCGTTTTATCAGTTTGAGCGGATTAAGCGGTATTGGAGCCGGAATTTGCGCTTTGATTGGGGCCTGGTTTGCATTTGATATAATAATCAACAGTAACGGGCACAGGGATTACAACAACTATTATCCCGATATCATTTCCCTGAAACAATTTATGGGATATAAATTATTCCGCATTGCATTGTTTACTTTAATTGCCGCATTTATACTGGCATTGATCTTTACCTGGATAAAAAGCAAAAAAAATAATGTGGCTATCTGGGGCACTTCTTCTAAAAGATTACTGTGGAATATGGCTGTGCCTTTGGTAGCCGGAGGGATTTTTTTGCTGCGCATGATACAATTGGGTTATTTTGGAATGATTGCACCCGGCTGCCTCATATTTTATGGCATTGCTTTAATAAACGCCGGTAAATATACTTTAGGAGAAGTAAGGTATCTTGGATACTGCCAGGTAATATTAGGTTTGATCAATTGCTGGTTTTTGGGTTATGGTTTATATTTTTGGACAATAGGTTTTGGTGTATTGCATATTATATACGGGGCTATGATGTGGTGGAAATACGAAAGAAAGGTATAGAGTATAAGGTAAAGAGCGTAAAACCGAAACAGGCTTATGCCTGTACCCTAAACCTTACACCTTAAATTAAAATGAAGAATCCGATAGAAAATTTAAATAAAGTATTCGACAGCCGGATAAGGTTGGGCATAATGAGTTCGCTTATGGTGAACGAAGAGCTTAATTTTAACCAGCTGAAAGAAATTGTGGAAGTAACAGATGGCAATCTCGCCTCTCACCTCAAAAACCTGGAAGAGAACGGCTATATAAAGGTTCAGAAAGGCTTTATCGGACGAAAAACAAATACTACATACTCCGTAACAAAAGCAGGCGAAAAAGCATTTAAATCGCATCTTGATGGTCTGGAACAAATGATCAGATCCTTAGGGTAAATTTTTTTTAATAATATACTTTGAAATTCAAAGCACTTTTAAAACAAATACTATATGCAGATCCAAACACAGGAAGACAATTTTTTACACAGGAACAGGTATACCATAAAAGGTGTGATCGTAGGTTTCCTCATTCTTATTATGCTTATTCCGTCAGCATTCATCATGAACCTGGTGAGCGAACGTTCAGACAGACAGCGGGAGGTGGCAAAGGAAGTAAGCTCAAAATGGGCAGGAGCACAAACCATTACCGGGCCGCTTCTGGTTGTTCCTTACAGTGAATCTATACAGGATAAAGAAGGTAAAGTAAACGTGTTTGAAAAATTTGCATACTTTTTACCGGAGCATTTAACCATCAACGGTAAACTGCAACCCGAAATACGGCATCGGAGCATTTTCAATATCGCGGTATATAAATCTGATATTACTATTCAGGGGGATTTTGCACCGCTCAATGCAGACAAACTCAATATTACCAAAGCCGATTTTCATGCAGACAGAGCCTTTATCTGTATGGGCATTGATGATTTCAGGGGAATAGAAGAACAATTGAATATTCAGTGGAACGAGAGCAGCTATACTTTTAATGCAGGCGTGCCTGATAATACTGTTATTACAAATGGTGTAAATACAGGTATTAATCTTAATGAAGATGCCATTGCAAAAACAAACAGCTTTACCATACAATTGCATATACGCGGGTCAGAAAGATTGTCATTTACCCCGGTTGGTAAAACCACCGAAGTTCATTTTTCTTCACCGTGGACAAATCCTTCATTTGACGGCAGCTTTCTTCCGCTCAATCCCCCTGTTGTAACTGATAAAGGATTTAATGCAAACTGGAAAATTCAACACCTCAACAGGAGCTACCCGCAAAGCTGGAAAAATGAAAAGTATGATATAGCCGCTTCTGATTTTGGCATCACTTTACTACAACCCGTTGACTCCTATTCCAAAACAATGCGATCGGTTAAATATGCCATATTGTTTATTGCACTTACGTTCGGATTATACTTCTTTGTAGAAATTCTACAGAAAACGGCAGTTCATCCTGTGCAGTATGTATTAATAGGATTAGCGCTGAGCATCTTCTATACATTACTCTTATCTATTTCAGAATATGTACGCTTTAATATTGCTTATGCTATTGCCACAACAGCAACGGTATTGCTGATAACCTTTTACACCAAAAGCCTTTTCAACAAATGGAAAATAGCATTGCTTTTTGGTGGATTACTGGCTATGCTGTACAGCTTCATCTTTATACTTATACAATTGCAGGACGGTGCATTATTATTCGGAAGCATAGGATTGTTCATACTTATCGCCATCATTATGTATTACTCAAGAAAGATTGACTGGTATGGCAGGAATACCATTACGGCTAAAACAAATGTAGCCTTATCCTGATGGTAAACCATTAAGAAGTTAAGATTCATTAAGATTTAACTTAACTGTCTTAACTTCTTAATGATTTAAAAATGATATTATGAAACTATTGAAAGCTTTTACATATGCCTCCCGAGGAGTATATACATTTTTCAGCAACGACCCCAATGGTAAACTGGAACTATGTTTTGCAGCCATTGCCATAGCCACAGGTTTTATACTGCATATTACTAACACCGAATGGATAGCAGTACTGCTTTGCATTGCAATGGTAATAACGCTTGAAATGATCAATACGTCGATTGAAAAACTTTGCGATATGATAGAGCCGGGTTTTCATGCTACCATAAAAATCATAAAAGACATTGCCGCAGGTGCAGTGTTAGTGTCAGCCGTTGTTAGCCTTATTATCGGAGTCATCATTTTTTTACCTAAAATATTTGCGCAACTACTATTGTATTAATACTCATATGCCGCATTCATTCGTAAGAAGTGAAAATCTCACGTTTATCATTTCACTTTTTCACGATTAACGTAACACTACATGTTTATGAAAAAGAAGTCACCTGTTAATAATATTTTATACCTCTCGCTATTATGCACAGTATTGCTTATCGCAATGCGCATAATATATTCCGGTAGCTGGCGGTTTGCATCGTTGGTATGGAACATGTTCCTGGCATTTATGCCTTTTATATTCAGCATAGCACTGCTGACAAAAGCAAACAGCGCCAAATGGATACAATATTTCCTGCTTGCGTCGTGGTTGGTTTTCTTTCCCAATGCGCCTTATATCATTACAGATTTTGTTCATCTTGATCATACTCCTCCTGTTCCGTTCTGGTATGATCTCGTTATTATTTTCTGGGCGGCATGGAACGGGCTGATACTCGGGTTTGTTTCTTTATTGAATATTGAAAAATTCCTCTTAATTAAACTCAGCAGAAAAAAGGTAAATACAGTAGTATACATTTCACTGGTGCTTTGCGCTTTTGGTGTGTATGCCGGAAGGTACCTGCGCTGGAACAGTTGGGATATTATTGCCAATCCTCATGAAATTTACAGGGATGTGAAATACATAGCGCTTAACCCGGAAGATAATATGCGCACCTGGGGCGTAACATTTTTATTCTCTGCATTGATGATCATCTGCTATTATACTATTAAGCAAATAAAACAGGCGATGAGGGAGTTGTAAGGGGAAGGCAGAAGGCCTTTCACCCTACCCATCTAAAAGTCCAGTCCCAATGAAAAATACCATACCGGTTTTCCATTAAAGAAGCCTGTCATTGGCCAGCCGGCATCAAGTCTCAAAAAATATCCGAGTAATGTACTTCTTGCACCAAAACCATAACCACCAACAAAAGGACCCACACCATCAGGTTTCATTGTAACCTGAACAGGAGGGTTTCCATAAGTGACAGACGGGCGTTTTAATGCATTATATTTTCCATTCCATGCAGAACCCAGATCAATAAACTGAATGATCTGGAAATTTCTTACAAAGGCATTATTAATTGGCCGGCTCAGCAATGTTGTAAATACAGGCAATCTGAACTCGCTGTTTAACACTATAGCATTATTACCATTAGCAGCATTTTGCCTGTACCCACGCATATTAACCGCCAGCGATTGATAAGCATACGTTTGATCATCTGCCGGCTTATTGGCATCATTAAATTTAGGTGCTATCCAGCTATCGGTGCCGCCAAGGAAATACACAATTTTTCTGTCGCCCCAGGATAAATCAACAGCACCGCGCCCTGCCCATATAAAGTTCCTGTAAATGGGATAATAATATCGTATATCTGCGCCAAGATTATATGTAAGCCTGCCCTGTTTTTGTTTAACAAGGTCGGTATTGATATCTGTATATATCTTGTAGCGCAGGCCATTCCAGATATTCAGGGCAGGGTTTATTGTATTGTCATGCACATATTCAATATGCGTAAGCAATGATTTCATTAATGTATCTCCCCATTTAGAAGACGGGTAATCTAAACTTTTGAGCGCCACCCTGTCGCTTCTGTATGCAATATTTGCTCTTATACTCCTTACCCTGTCTAAGGGATAACTAAGATTTACCTGGTAAATATTTGTAAATAATTTATTCGGGTAACCATATCGCTCATCAGTATTCTGGTACAGCGAATAATCGCTTACTGTTGACCGGTAGAAAGTCAATCCCCAATCCAAACGCCTGCGCATGTTATGAAAACTGAATAACACATCCTTATCTGCAAGATTTAATCCTAACCGGAAACCGCCAATAAACTTAATATCTTCAAACAAATCAGAAACGCCGATGCGTATAATACCATTAAGATTGGAACTTCCGTTAGTCATGTATATTGGCCCGTTGCCACCCGCATAAGGTTGCCAGCGTGTCATCAGCACTGAGTTGTTGAAGCCGGACACCGAGTATTCAGTAGAAAATTTCAACCGGTAATCATACAATTTTGCATCTGATAATACGGTTTCGTCTTTTACCGCTTCTTCTACCTCTACTATTTTACCGGCAGCAGAAGTATCCTTATCATTTTCAAACTCACTCTGAAATATATCGCCCTGTGCTTTGGTTGTATCAATCACCTGTGGCTGGTATATGGTCGCCGCTCCTTTTACAATCCGCTCCTGGTCAATCACCTTTTTCATATACTCCGTAGGCTTAACATTTATATTTCTTTTTTTAAGCGCATCTTCATTCACCCTGAGCTTATAAAGCATTTTTAAATTGCCTTCCTGTCTTACTTCAGATACCTGCCCTTTATCGCCCGCTATACGCGTTTCCTGCAGGCTGCTCTGGTAATTTGTGATAGGGAATGAATAGGCAGAATCAGTAGTAACAGTCATATATCCTATTGAATCAGGCTCGCTTTTATTCCATAACTGCAATGTAGAGTCAAGCTCCTGTTTATCGGGATTACGCAACAGTTCATCTCCAATCCTGTAAATAGTATCTAATCCGGCCTTTTTGCTGGTAAAAAATCCTGCATACCGGTTGGCTATTCCCATTTCATCATTCACAAACGTAAAGTGGTTGGTATTGTAAGGCATCGGGTAGCGTGCATTGCCTCTTTTAACATTGGTAAGCTGTGTTATCTGCCTGAACTCGCTGTTGTTCCAGTTGTTTACCATAAAAATGTTGAACCTGTTGTCGGAAGGCAGTGCTGTATCACTGTTTGGCGCATTGCCATAAGGCCGGTTAGAAGAAAACAGTATCCCGGTTTTGCCGGGGAATGCTACAAAATTAGGATCAAGATCATCATACACATCATTTGTTATTTGCTGTAATGTTTGCTCTTGTATTTTGTAAATGAAAATATCAGAGTGCCCGTTTTTAACCGCACTTAATAAAAGTGTATTCTGGTCAAGCATGTATTTAACGTCCTGCACCTGGTCCAACTCCTCCGGCAAAGCCTGTTTGGTTGTTTTTAACCGCTTTACCAGGTCATATACAAACATGCGGATGGTTTTCTTTTCCATGTATATCACCGCCAGCTTTGACCCTTTGGGATCCCATGCCATTTGCGGGTATGTAGGATTAATTTCATTCTGATTATCAAGCACTCCTGATTTGAGTAATATCTTTCTTTTGTATCCAAAATCTTCAAGCTCTATCCTGTAAATACCTTTTTTAAACTTTACTACTGCATACGTATTGTTTTTTGCGTTAGGGTTAAGCTGAAAGCGATAGTAGTCAAGATTTTTATCGGTTTCTTCGAGCGCAACAATATTTCCTTTAGGTGTATTTCTTCTGCCGCGTATATCCTGGTAATATTTTTCTGATTCTCTATCCATAAATTCCGCAAGCACCTCTTTAAATTTCTTCTTGGTCACTTTCATGCTAGCGGCATTCAGGCTTTTATATATTCTTGCGAGATAGAGAAAATAAGTAACATTATCCTTACGGTAATTATCCGCTATATATCTCCAGAATGCATGACCTGCAAGTTCCGGCTTATCAAAAGCAAACTGGTAAAATGATTTATAATCGCCTGAAAGCAATGCTGATTTTAATTTGTCATCCATCTCAGGACTCCAGTTTTCCGCGGCATACATTACGTAACCATCGGTTAACCATTTAGGTAAGTCCAGCAAAGCCTGGTTGCTGGCAAATTCTCCAAGATCATCTCCAAATAATAAATTTTCCACCAGTGTTCTCGCTACTCCCTGCCTTATCTGCTTTCTCAGGTTTTCGTGATTGCCATCAAAATAAACAATCATTTTATTATTAACGAACTTGGTAACACCGCCTGTATTTTGCCAGTCGATGCCCAACCCGATATTGGATTGCTGCAGATCGTTGAAGTTGTTATACACAACAATATTTATTCTCCGCTGCGAACCGTATTCAACAAAATCTTCCAGTTGCGGTAATTCTTTTTCAGCTAACTGTGCTGCATATTTTCCGAGCGCTAAACCATTCTGGCTAAAGTATACATTAAAGTTGCGCGTTTGATAATAACGCCACTTGAACTTTTTATACTGAACCCTGTTTTTACCAAACTCTACTGCGTTAACCTGTGCATTAACATCTATACCCCAAAAAAATATACAGCCTGCAATAATGAACGATCCGATATAAGAGCGAAGCCTGTTCTGTGAGATTCCCATAAATTCGTGCATTCTTATAATAAAATTAGCGTTTTAAAAGTACAAATAATCAGGATGTTAGCTGTTAAAGTTTTCATATTTAGCCCCCTGCAGGAGAATACATACGTTTTGTATAATGAACACAAGGATTGCATCATTATAGATCCAGGCTGCTATTACGACTTTGAGCTGGATGAATTGACTTCTTTTATAGACAATAACGGTTTAACTCCCAGGTTGTTGCTGAATACACACTGCCACCTTGATCATGTTTTCGGCAATAAGCAGATAGCGGAAAAGTACGGATTAAAACCTCACCTTCACGAAAAAGAAAAGATAGTACTTGATAACGCGGCTATTGCCGGGTTAAGATGGAACTTACCTTTTGACAATTATGCAGGAGACGTAATATACGTACGTGAAAATGATATAGTGCGGTTGGCAGATGATGAGCTGGAAGTTTTTTTTACGCCGGGGCATTCACCAGGCAGCATTGTGTTCTATTGCAAAAAGCAGGGATTTGTTATTGGAGGAGATGTATTGTTCAGGATGAGTATAGGCAGAACAGATCTGCCGGGAGGAGACCACCAGACCCTGTTAAACAGCATCAGGCAAAAACTGTTTGTGCTGCCGGATGACGTAAAAGTATACTCAGGCCATGGCGACCTAACAACCATTGGCTTTGAAAAGAGGAATAATCCTTTTTTGAATTAAGCATTAATCTTTTTGTTACGAGCTTATAAAACCGGTAAAATACAGTACTTTTCATTATCGCCTGAAAGATGGCGATGTCAAATTTTCGTATGTGGGATTACTGCTACGCCAGATGCCTCGTACCTCGGCATGACAAACCGAAGTACTATTTTCAGCTTTAGTGTTATTGTTGAACATTGATACTACTGTTCAAGATACACTCTTCTGCCTGTCATGCCGAGACATCCGCACGAGATTGCCGTACATGCGAAAACCTGAAATATACTCTTGAAAGATGCCATGTAACCTTGAAAAAACATCATAAATCAAGGCAAAGGTTATAAATGGAAAAAGATCAGCTTTTTAATTTCAGGCAACCACTTGTTACTGCTGCGGGTATTATACTCGGGTTTGTTTTAAACTTTGCCACAGAACTCGTGAAGAGGGAAAATAAGGGTGATCTGATAGCCCTGCTTATTCTTTTGTTTACGCTTACAGGAATAACACTGTTAATAATTTCTTTATACCGTATACTGAACAATGATTACGACAGAGAACACGCTCAAAAGTTTTACAGGAAAACATTGAATTGCTTTCTTGCCGGAGTAATATTCTCATTTGTTGGAGGTATTATAAAAATGATCCACGCCCTGTTTCTTTCTTAAATAAAATGTATAGCTTATGCGGGTATTATTATTATTTTTTTTATTCGCAGGAACATTCATCTGCCCAATCCATGCTCAGCAGGAACAAATTTTATTAGAGAATGTGAGAGTATTTGATGGAAAAGCACAGGCTGTTTCCGCTCCTGTGAATATTTTAATTTCCGGCAATATCATTCAAACTATCAGTGCTGCCCCTATTGCTGTTGAAGAGCGTGTAACTAAAATTAACGGAGGAGGCAGAACACTAATACCCGGACTGATTGACGTGCATGTGCATATGGTTTTTGGCGCACTTACCATGCAGGATATGATGTTGCCGGATTTGTCAGAAAGCTTTATTCTCGAAAAAGCAGGCGCATCAGCACGTAAAACATTGCTGCGGGGTTTTACAAGTGTGCGCGATGCGGGCGGACCAATATTTCCGCTAAAAGCCGCTATTGATGGCGGAAAGCTATCCGGTCAAGAATATGGCCATCCGGCGCAACAATAAGCCAGACTGCCGGGCACGGCGATTTCAGAACACCTGCTGAAAGATCCCGTCGATTTTTTGGAGAACCATCCAGGGCTGAAAAATATGGCGCTACATTTATAGCTGATGGCCGCGATGAAGTGCTTACAGCCGTGCGGGAAAATCTGCGCTTTGGCGCCAGCCAGATAAAACTGATGGCCGGCGGCGGCACATCTTCTGCATATGACCCTATAGACGTTACCCAATATACTTTAGATGAAATGAAAGCCGCCGTAGAAGCGGCAGAAGACTGGGGCACTTATGTAACCGTGCATGCCTATACGCCGCGTGCGGTGCAACGCGCAATTGCAGCAGGCGTAAAATGCATTGAACATGGGCAACTGCTGGATGAGCCAACGCTTAAGCTGATAGCTGAAAAAAACATCTGGCTCAGTCTTCAGAACCTTGTTGAAAATACGCCTGATATGGACGCGCAGAGGAGGGCAAAACGCAAACCTGTTATAGATGGGCAGGCAAAGATTTGGCCGCTGGCAAAAAAATATAAAGTAAAGCTGGCATGGGGCACCGATTTTCTTTTTGAACCGGAATTAAACGACCAGCAAAATGCCTACATACTGCGCCTGCAAAAATGGTTTACCAATGCTGAAATTTTAAAAATGGTTACGCACGATAATGCGCAACTGCTGCAACTGTCGGGCCTGAGAAGCCCATACCCCGGCAAACTGGGGATGGTGGAAAAAGGCGCGCTTGCTGATCTGATATTGGTAGATGGTAATCCTTTGCAGGACTTATCATTAATAGCCGACCCCGAAAATAAATTTCTTGTGATCATAAAAAACGGAAAGCTGGAGAAAAATTTGCTGGAGGAGAAGTGAGTTTTGGGGAAAGGAATTAAAAACTAAAATGCAAAAGTTTACTTTCTGAGTCAACGAGTATGTATTCCCTGTAATGTGGATACCCCAGAAAATAAAAAATTTAATCTGCTGATTCAGCTTAAAATAATTTCAACTGAATAGTATCATAAAAAACCCGGTGAGCAGCATTTCTGTTGTAAGTAAATCGGATTCATATAATTCTTAATAGTACTAATATTATCAAGTGATGTTAAGAAAAGCTTTTTAGGAGCGGTGGGGCTGCCTCCTACGCCAAATGCCATAAATACCGGAGCTTTGAGCATCTGCGCCCCTACTCTATGCTCCCCATCTGCCTTGTATATGCCTTAATAAACAGTGCTCCTAAGTTTTTGTGCGGAGGTATATAATTATCAAATCTTTCTTTAGCATCGCCGGAGGTAAACCTTGCCGAAAGTTCTTTCCATATCGTAAGCCATTCTACATTTTTACCATCTTTAATATCATCATTAATGGCTTTTAAAATAGGCTCATTAATTACTCGCGTACCTACTTCTTTAGAGGAAATGATATGTGCATCAGGGCATGTGCGCAATACATCATCAAGATTGTGAAAACCACCGCATGAGCCTAGAATCACGATTTTGGAAGAAGGCGCAAGGTTGCGTATAGTTGACCCTACCCAATAGCTGTGTCCGCGATGTATAGTTATGCTTGGTTTCAGGTTATGCGCTTCCATATATGCCGCCATTTTGGATTGCGCAATAGAATCCAGCCCGGTTTCATAATCGAGCGGAAGATTGGCATATATATAAACCGGTTTGCCTTTCGCTGATCTTATTTCTGTCCACTCAGCGTTTTTCTTCACTTTCCATTCGCCGGCATTGGTAAACATGCTCATGAAATTGGCGTATGATTCTTTACCATCTTTATCACCATAAAAAAAAACCTGCTGCACCACACGTCCGCTATCATCCACCAGGTCCTTATAATCCACTTTATATACAGGAGGTATTTTCAGCTTTGCCGAAATATCTATACTGCTGTCCTGCGATGACTGGAAAATGGTTTGCAGTATATCATATATCACTATCGTTCTTCTCTCCTGCTTTTGTTTTCCTTCCAGCAAATTCTTTTCTATTTCCTGGTCAATCAATCTTCTTACCAATGGATTACTTATACTTCCATAAGAATCCGCCACATCCACCGCGTCTTCCAGCGTGCCTGTTTTTTCTAGTCCTCTCACAAATGCCATCATCAATCTTTGTGAACTACTATCAGGCATAGTTGCCAAAAACTCATCCAGCTTATTATACCCTGCGGCTAGCTTGATGAATTTTTTGAACTTATCGAAACGCACACTCATCAGCAAACTATCGCCGGCAGGCGTACTCAGCCTTTGCATCATCCTGTTATATACGCCTTTGTAGCTTGATGTATAAATAACATCTTCGCCTAACACTATAAGATAATACAGTTCCTGCGGCGTTAAAGGGTCGAGTATTTTAAAACGAACATTATCTGGAGAATCATGCAAGGCATTGATCTGTTCAATAAACACATTCTCTGCCCTGTCTTTTAATTTTGCCAGCAGCTTATCATAAGCAATAGGGGTATCTTTTTTGATCAGCCTGTCATTATATGCTGTTTGCGTTTTTACCAGCAGGCGGTAGTATTGCACATTATCGCCCATCACATCATAAATATCCTGCAGGGTTAATTTTTCATGTACTATTTCATCAATAAAAGGATAATACTGTTGCCCGCTTTTGCTCGATGCTATTGCTACAATTGCTTTTACAAGAGAGTCGTTATTTCTTCTGATCAATCTTCCAACATTTGTACGCGTTGCGGCGGCGTAGTCATATAGCTGGTTGGGATTGCGATGCGCCGCAGCAGCCACCAGGCTATCGGCAAAGGGTACACTAAAATATTGCTCAAGCATAGGCAATACCTTATCAGGATTTTTCTGGCAGAATTTTCTGAAAAGAATATTGCGAGCTTCAGTATAACCAATGTTTTCATACAAAGCTGTACCTTCCCCGTTGATATTAATATTCCCAACTTCATAAGAGGCTTTCTCAACTATAGGTGATATATCCTGCTTTTTGGTATCAGCCTGCATCAGCGCTTTGTAGTTTTTAACCAGGATCGAACTCATCACCGGGTTAAAGCTTTTATTGCGCCAGCCGTTATAAAATCCTTTAACCAGGTTTTCAAGCCCGCTCAGATATTTTACCTTCAGGCGATGATCAAGGTATCCTGCTGATTCAATAGTATCTTTTAAAACATTTACTTCATCTATAATGGCCTCGGTTACAAATGCATTAATGTCTTTATTATTTGATACGTTCAATACTTTTCCATCACCCCCGTTAAAATTAAGTGCCTGCTTTTGCTGCTTCTCAATATTTTCATGATAGCGTATACGGGCAATATCAATCCTTTTTTTAGTCGTATCCGCTTCATTACCTTTTGCAGTAAGTACGGAAAAGAATGTTAATATAACAGCCAGATAAAGTGTATACATGTTGCGCACTATCATACAAAATTAGGGTAATAGCTTTATGGTTAATGAGTGCAGCGGTACCTAACTTATTTAGAATGAGTTAAAAACCTACACATTAACGTATATAGTATGAATTTAGTGCCAAATTTCCGGCAATGGATAACAATTTCATAATCCAGTGTTTTTGGGCTGTGAGCATGTCCAAGATTATTTTTGCGTAAACATATTGTTAAGATGGAACCGAAAGGCAAAAAAATACTGATAGCTGATGATGAGCCGGATATACTGGAAATATTAAGTTACAATCTTACCCGGGAAGGTTATGAAACCATAACTGCGAAGGACGGGGAGGAGGCCGTTCAAAAAGCTAAGTTGTATAAGCCAGATCTGATAATGCTGGATGTGATGATGCCCAACAAAAATGGCATGGAAGTTTGTAAATTATTAAGAGCCCAACCAGCTTACCAGGACACATTAATCATTTTTTTAACAGCACTAAGCGATGAGCTGTCCCATATTAAAGGGCTGGAATATGGTGCAGATGATTTTATCAGTAAGCCTGTAAGCCCCAAAATACTGGTTTCCAAGGTTAACGCTTTATTTCGCAGGATACAAAAACCGGATGATAAAACCATACAAACTGGTAATATCATTATTGACCCGGTTAAATTTGTGGTTACTATAAACGGGCAGGACATAATACTGGCAAAAAAGGAATTTGAATTATTACACCTGCTTGCTACCAAACCCGGCAGGGTATTTTTAAGAAATGAGATACTGAGCCAGATATGGGGCACAGAAGTAATTGTTGGCGACAGAACCATTGATGTGCATATTCGCAAAATTCGTCAGAAACTTGGCATAGATTGCATTACCACCGTAAAGGGTGTAGGCTATAAAATGGTAGTCTGAATATGAGGTAAAAGAAATGTTTAACACTAAAAATTTTTCGCCCCGCCAGTTAGCCGGCTACACGGCATTGATGATTGCCTTACCGGTAGCCTTCGGTATATTTTTTTTTGATCCTAAATGGTGGGTGGCTCTCATTGCGTTTTTACTTGTATTGGCGGGTAGTTATGCGCTTATTTTATTTACCCTTCAGCGATTTATTTACCGGAAAATAAAACTGATCTACAAGTTTATTTACCAGACAAAAGCAAGTAAGCGCGAAGAGTTTTATTACAAGAACATATTACCACAGAAAAGCATAGACGAAGTAAGACAGGATGTTGAATTTTGGGCGGAACAAAAAAAGAAAGAGATTGAAATATTGCAGGCTAATGAAGCGTTCAGGAAAGAATTTCTGCAAAACCTTTCCCACGAATTAAAAACACCCATATTCGCAATACAGGGATATGTAGATACCCTGCTCGGCGGCGCAATGGAAAACCAGGAACTCAGCACAAAGTTCCTCAACAACACATCAAAGAACATAATACGACTGGTTAACCTGCTGAATGATCTTGATGAAATAACCCGGCTTGAAAGTGGTGAACAGGTTTTATATAAACAGAATTTCATTATACAGGAACTTATTCGCGAAGTATTTGACTCTTTGTCTTTACTCGCATCTAAAAAAGGGATAAAGCTGAATATTAAAAAAGGATGTGAATTTCCCATCACTGTTTTTGCTGATAAGGAAAAGATCAGACAGGTAATTATAAACCTTACAGACAATGCCATAAAATATGGCAAAATAAACGGCAATGTAACCGCCAGTGCTTATTTAACCGACGAAAAGCATGTATTGGTTGAGATCAGCGATGATGGCATTGGTATAGCCGAAGAACATATACCCAGGATCTCAGAACGATTTTACAGAACAGATGCAGCAAGAAGCAGAAAAGAAGGTGGCAGTGGATTAGGATTGGCAATTTGTAAGCATATCATTGAGGCTCACGGACAAAGAATGCATATACGAAGTAAGCTCGACATAGGAACCACATTCGGTTTCATTCTTCAACGCAAAAAAGACTGATTTTTAAGCGTACTTTCCCCAGATTTACTAAGGGTTTTTTCCGTAAAAATACTATGCAACTCATTGTGTAGCTTCATTTTAAGCGTAAAAAAAATTGCAATAACAAAAAAACTGTGTAATTTAGCCATAGTTTTCATAGGGTACGGATTAAAAACGGGCCAGGGTTTCTACCCGGCCCAACTTTTTTAAATAGCTTTTTTTCAGATTTATTTATTACCTAATTATAAGCTCCTTACAAATTAATTTTATCAAACCTGTAACCTTGTTTTGCAAAATATTCTAACGTTTTTGGCAAAGCGTATTGCATATTTTTAAACGCTTTTTCGCTGTCATGAAATACAACGATGCTTCCGCTTTTTGTTGAAAGTACAACGTTTTTTAAACACGTTTCCGGCGTAATTTTCTGATCAAAATCACCGCTCAGTGCCGACCACATAATTACTTTCATATTAAACGATTCAGTAAGATATTTCAACTGCAGCTTTGATATTCTGCCGTATGGTGGCCTGAAAAGATCAGAATCAATATACTTTCTTGCCTCTGCTATATCTGTAAAATATTTTTTATCATCCGTTTTCCAGCCATTCAAATGATTATAGGTGTGATTGCCTATTTTATGCCCGTCATTAATGATGTTTGTATATACATCTTTATATTTTACTACATTATTACCTATACAGAAGAAGGTAGCTTTTGCATTAAATTTCCGCAATTGCTCCAATACAAAAAGGGTTATTTCCGGATGAGGCCCGTCATCAAATGTGAGATAAATAACCTTCTCACGGTCAGGCATACCCCAAATTGCGGCGGAATACAGTTTTTTTAAAAGCCAGGGGGTTTTTGCAAAATAGACCATATACTATTTTTTAACCTGTAAAATAATTACAGCATCATTATCTTCATCCGTAAAGCCGTCTGTATTTAAATTCAACACGCCTTTTTTCAGAGAAAAAGGCACAGACGCTTTTGTTTTCAACCATTGAGCGTTTATTATTTTTTTATATGGAAAAGCAGCAAGACTGAATGCCCCTTCAGGCTTTTTAAGCAGGTGTATATATACTTTATCATCTTTCTCCGTAATGCATCCCCACGGTTGAGGAAGGATAAAACCTCTTTTTGTGCTATAAATACTTTCTCCATAAGTTTGAAGCCATTTGCCCATATATGCAAGACGTTCCACAAATTCCGGCTGAAATTTTCCGTTAGGCATCGGGCCTACATTGAGCAAAAGATTTGCTCCATTGCCTGCCGCATTTACCAGTAATGATATAAGCTGTTTATTGCTTTTGTAATTGGTATCGGTAAGGTTAAAGCCCCATGCGCCATTAATGGTTTCACAGGTTTCAAGCGGTAATTCATCAGAAGGTTTTTGAAAATTTAATCCGGATATATTCTGGTGTGGCAGGTCTTTCTCAAACATTTGGAAATCTTCTCCGGGAAAAGGAGTCATGTGGTGATTGTTTCCTATCAAACACTGCGGCTGCAGCTTATGGATCAGTCCATATATTTCATCATACTTCCAGTCAATTCTTGATCTTCTGTCGGCACTGCCTTCAGGATTTGTCTGATCCCAATGCCCGTCAAACCAAATGCCCGCTACCTCACCATAATTGATTAAAAGTTCGGTGAGCTGATTTTTCATAAACTGCAGGTAGCTGGCATAATCACCTTTTCCCTTCCTGCCCGAATGTTGACCGGTTCGTCCGGTTTCATGAGGATAATCTTCCCTGCGCCAATCAAGCAAAGAATAGTAAAAAAAGATTTTAATACCCTGTTTATGGCATTCATCTGCCATCATTTTTACTATATCCTTTTTATAAGGCGTATTCATAATATTAAAATCAGAATACTTTGTATCCCACATGCTGAATCCATCATGGTGCCGTGTAATAAGCGTGATATATTTCATTCCGGCATTTTTTGCAGTACTCACCCATTCAGCCGCATTAAAATCTGCAGGATTAAAAAAGTCCATTAGCCGCGTATAATTCTTTACTGTAATTTTCCGTTCATTCATAACCCACTCTCCACTACCTGGTATACTGAACGGGCCCCAGTGAATAAACAGTCCAAAGCGGGCTGCCGCAAACCACTCCTTTGCTTTTTTGTTCGCTTCTTCAAACGAAGCATCCTGCGCGTTGATACTTTGAATAACAGATAAGCAGACAAATACGATAAATAGTATTTTTTTCATTTTATCATTTTTTAAACCGCGTATAAAGGTATAGCATTAGTGATTTAATATCAGATCATCATGCTTTTTGTACTTTCGCGTTCAATTACATTTAATCATGTCATCAAAAAAAGTACGTGTAAGATTTGCGCCCAGTCCAACAGGCGGTTTGCACCTGGGTGGCGTCAGAACGGTATTATACAATTATCTTTTTGCCAAACAACATAAAGGAGATTTTATACTCCGTATAGAAGATACAGACCAGAGCAGGTATGTGCCGGGCGCAGAAGAATATATTTTCAATTGTTTAAAATGGACCGGGCTTGAACCCGACGAAAGTGCCATACATGGCGGGCAATACGGCCCATACCGCCAAAGCGAAAGAAAAAGCATGTATAAATCTTACGCCGAACAATTAATAAAAGACGGTTACGCGTATTATGCTTTTGATACTCCTGAAGAGCTGGAGAAAATGCGCAACGATTTCAAAACAGAGAGTAATACTTCCCCGCAATACGACCATAGCATAAGAAATAAAATGCGGAACTCCCTAACGCTTACTGCTGCGGAGGTACAGCAACTGCTCGATGCAGGTACGCGCCATGTGATCCGCATTAAAATACCGTTGAATGAAACAGTATCATTTCCTGACATGATAAGAGGTGAAGTGAGCTTTAATACCTCTGTAGTGGATGACAAAGTTTTGCTGAAGGCAGATGGTATGCCTACCTATCATCTTGCTGTGGTGGTGGATGATTATCTTATGCAAATCACTCATGCATTTAGAGGAGAAGAATGGCTGCCCAGCGCGCCGGTGCATGTATTGCTATGGAAATATTTGTTTGGGCTTGATAATATGCCCGAATGGGCTCATCTTCCACTGATACTCGGACCAAACGGAAAGCTGAGCAAAAGAGACGGAGCAAAATATGGTTTCCCTGTTTTTGCAATGAACTGGCTTGATCCTAAAACAAATGAATTGACCGAAGGATTTAAAGAAAAAGGGTTTCTACCCGAAGCATTTATTAATATGCTTGCATTGCTGGGCTGGAATGACGGATCAGCGCAGGAGATATTTACCAAAGAAGAATTGATCGAAAAATTCTCGATGGAAAGAGTACATAGTGGCGGAGCGAAATTTGATTATGAAAAAGCAAAATGGTTTAATCATGAATGGATAAAGCGTTTGCCTGCCGCAGGCCTTGCACAACAGGTAAAATCATTTTTTGAAGCAAAATCTATTAAGATTACAGATGAGGAACTTTTGGTTACAGTTATTGATCTTGTAAAAGAGCGCTGCCATTTACTTACTGATTTTGTTGAACAGGGTTCATTCTTTTTTGCAATGCCGGAAAAGTTTGATGTTGATGCTGTTAAACTAAAATGGAATGAAACCAAGGCGCTTTTCTTTGCAGAAGTAATCCGCAATTTTGAATTAAGCACCACATGGAATGCTGCTGAACTGGAACACAATTTTAAAGAGATAGCTGCAGCCAACCAGATAAAATCCGGTGAAGTATTGCTGCCCTTACGCATTATGCTTGTAGGCGGCAAATTTGGGCCGCATGTATTTGATATTGCCGCGCTTTTAGGTAAGGAGGAAACCATAAAAAGAATAAAACACTTTCTGAGATTACTTTAACAGTTATAATGATTAATTGATGTGAAACAACCGATAAGGAAAGGGCAAACTGTTGTATCTTCCGTACTCATTAATTTTTCATTTTAAATCTGATTGTATGAAAAAAATCCTTGCTGCGGTAGATTTTTCAGAACCATCTAAAAACGCCGCCGTTTATGCGTTGGCGTTAGCAAAAGACATCCCCGGATCATCGCTTACTTTATACTATACCTATGAAGTAATGACCCCGGGCACGGACGGAACACCATTACTTGTAGATGCAGATGCAAGAAAAGTAATAGCGCTAAGCGCACTGAATAATCTTAAAGCAGAATTAGGTGATCCCGGAAATGTAACCATTGATGTAGCAGTAGAACCCGGAAGGCTTTCTTCAACTTTATTAAAATATGTTGAGCACCTGGGCATTGATCTTGTAGTAATGGGTATAACAGGCACATCCCGCCTTGAGCAGATTATTATAGGTAGTAATACGCTTAGCGTTATCAGTGAAGATATTTGCCCTGTATTGATTGTACCTGCTGATGCCGCCTATAAAAAAATAAACAAGGCTGTACTTACTACAGATCTGAAAGATGTTGCATCTACAACACCTGTAGCAGCGCTGCAATCTATTCTCCGCGACCTGAAACCTGAACTGAGTGTAGCGCATGTAGCATTTGAAGTAGGCGAAATGCCGCAAAGCATACAAAAAGAAAAAGAAGACCTGTACAAAATGCTTGATCAGTTCAGTCCAACTTTTTTCCATATCAATGATCCTGATTTTATTGACGCCATTAATAAGTTTGTTGAAGAATATAATCCGGATATCATCATTACCGTACCTCGTAAACATTCCTTTTTTAAAAAACTATTTACAGAAAGCTATACAAAGAAGCTTGCGTATAACAGCCGGTTGCCTATTCTTGCCATACATTCAAAATAAGCGCAGGAGCATTACAACACTTTTTAGTTTAACTGCCGGTATATAATTATGCCGGCAGTGTTATTTACATTCCATTCGTTCATTGATCCAGTTCATACACATTGAGGTTTGAAGCGGCATAACATTCATTCAATTTTACGACGCATTAAACTTCAAAAAAATGAACAGACATATTTTTTTGATCAGCGTAAAAATTGCGGTAGCAATACTATTGTATGCAACAGCTATAACATCATGCAAAAAATCCATTTTTGATACATCCCGATTACAATACCTCAAACGGAAGGAGAAGTAACACCTACAGGTATTGAACAGGATGTGACAACAACAGCAATAATTGGTACCGAAGGCGGCACCTTACAATCAGCAGACGGGAAATTAAAAATAATTGTGCCTGTGGGCGCAGTAACGGAAAGCAAAACATTCAGTATTCAGCGTGAGCAATACCAATATTGCTGGTTTTGGCCAGGCTTTCCGCCTGTTGCCGCATGGCAATAATTTTTCCAAACCAGTCAGCATTTCGTTTGTATACGATAATGCTGATCTTGAAGGCACTATTCCGGAAGCAATTGGCATTGCTTGTCAGGATGATAAAGGAGTGTGGCGGGGCAGCGCAGGAATTATGGATACCGTTGCCGGCACATTAACTTTTACTACTACACATTTCAGCGACTGGAGCCTCTTTAAATCGCTGGAATTATTTCCCGGCTCCGGTTCTGTAAATTTTAATGAATCGCTTGATATGCATGTTGTAAATTATTTATCAGATGATGAGCTGCCGCCGCTGCCCGGTAATACGCCTAAACCAACAGGCCCTAAGAAAAATATAACGGCTAAGTATATACGTGAATGGAAAGTTGGTGGAGGTGACTCAATTAAAATTTCAGGCAGCACTGCGATATATACAGCACCATCAAACATACCTGCAAAAAACCCGGTTGCTGTTTCTGTTGTGCTCAATAGGCCGGGTGCAACACAGTATATACTTGTTTCAAATGTCTATATCGGTCCCAAAGGTATCAGTTTCAGTATTGATAATGGACCCTGGCTGCAATGCCTGGTGCCATTAGGGACTGTTATTGTGAAGGATATTGATAATATAGACAGCGCTGTTTCTTCCGGTAACAACGTGCAGGTAGATGCCGGTGTAAGCATAAAATGGACCGGCTATCCATCCACGGGAACAAATATTGCATGGGGTGAAAAATTTCCGTGGTTTTTATATGCACCTTCAGGTAATACTGTTTACCAGCATTATATGATTGCAGGAAACAAAGTAGTTCTCAGCCCAGGTGGTATTATATTCAGTAAGTATTCCACTATAGCAGGGCGTTATGTAATGGGCAGTTTTTTTATGGAAAAAGCCGGAAAGCGAACCAATAACGGAACAAGTATAACATGGACGCCGGTAAAAATTGAAGGATTTTTTAAGTAAAAAGAAGTACGTTATAAAATTAGAATAAATAATGACTTGATACGGGACAAAGGGAGGTTGTCTATGTAAAAACTACGCTTTACCAGGAATGGTGAAGCGTTTTAATTTAGTATTGATGCATTCGGGATTTTGCATATAGTAGTTTTGCGCACCTTCTCCGGCATTTTCAAACATCAAAAGCTTGAGAATGCTGTGCAAATTACTCCTTCTGATTATTATTCCCTTTATTCCCTCTCTCCCCCCTGAATCCCGGCTTCCCATTACTTCCTCCACCATTGCGCGGGCTATTATTTTTAGGTCCGCGATGTGGATGTTGTGATGACTGATTTGAATTTTTTTGTTCGCGCTGGTCTCTTTGATCTTTATTATTGTTTTTAAACTTTTTCTTCCTGTCGTTCTTTTCAAGTGTACGCAGGCTTATCTGCCCTACCACATCTACAAATTCAGGTTCAACTTCTTTAGGCTTGTTGGAGGTAACTTCTTCAGTTTCTAATGTTTCGGGCTTAATACCCTTGGCATTCATGCTTTTTATTTTCCGAACCGTATCAATAGACAACGGATATTGCTTACTGCTTTCCGGCAGCGTATACCACATCAGGTTGCGGAAAATATCTTTTTTGATGAGTAACGCATTGCCTTTTGCCGTTTCAAGCATATCAGCATTTTCAGGAAAATCCTGCAACGCGTCAAGATATGTATCCAGTTCATAGTTGAGGCAGCATTTAAGCCTGCCGCATTGCCCGCTTAATTTGGTTTGATTGATGCTGAGGTTTTGATAGCGGGCTGCAATAGTTGTTACGCTTTTAAAGCTGGTTAACCAGGTGCTGCAGCATAATTCTCGTCCACAGCTTCCTATGCCGCCAACCTTGGCAGCTTCCTGGCGGGAGCCTATCTGCTTCATTTCAACCTTTACCTTAAACTCAGAAGCATAGGCTTTGATCAGTTCACGAAAGTCAACACGACCATCTGCTGTATAAAAAAAAGTAGCTTTTCTACCATCCGCCTGAAATTCCACTTCGCACAATTTCATCTCAAGCCTAAGCTGTCTTGCAATCGAGCGAGCCCGCATAAGCGCTTTCGGTTCCCTTTCCTTATTCTGTCGCATCTGCTCCAGGTCCCGGTCTCCGCCCGGCGAAGCACTTTCTTTATATCAGGATTATTTTCTTCAACACCCTTTTTCTTCAATTGTAATCTTACCAGCTCACCTGTCATGCTTACTTCACCAACATCAAAACCACTTACGCCTTCAAGCGTTACCAGATCACCTTTCTCAAAAAGATGCACAGTGCTGTTGCGGTAAAATTCTTTCCTGCTTCCTTTATTAAAAGAAACTTCAATAATGCGGCACATGGTTTCCGCATCTGATATTGGCAGGTTCGTTAACCAATCGTGTACATTCATCCGGTTACATCCACCTGTGCTGCATCCACCGTTGCTTTTGCAACCATTAGGTTTTCCGCCGGTATTTGTACCGCAGCTACTACAACCCATATATGCGTATTCGTTAAATAGTTAATAAACGCCCGGGAAGGAGACTATGAATGGTATTGTTACAGAAATGGCAAAACACACTATTATCCTGTGAAGTATATCCACCTGATGGCGGACAGTATATCTATAAGCCGTAGGGCAAAAATGATAACGGCTGAAATCAGAATAACCTATATTGAATTAAACTAAACTGCTGTTCGTTGCCTGCAAAATTCAACCCACAAAACCTGTAACAATATATAATAGCATCCTTTTCAGGACAATTGTTTCCAAAAATAGCGAAATATTGTCAATATTAATTTGTCAGGACAAAACTTCCTTTAAAACCGGGAGCGACCTCAGGGTTCCAAAGTCGTTAACGTGAAGGGTATAAAACTGAATTACAGCATCAAGCACTTGTCGCCGTATAATATTATTTAATATGATATCAGGCAGTTCATTAGGCTGCGTTGCTTTCAGCAATTGAAAAATGGCAAAGGCTGTTTCCCCATCAGCATACAAATAATGGGCAGGAATTTCCTGTATAAATCGGCCTTCCTGTAAATCAAGAATGGCGTTTTGGCTGGAATAGTTATCCTGAATTTTTGAACCCAGGAAAGCGCTTAAACGGATGGCGAAGAATGCGGGATAGTTAGCTGTGATTTTTCCAGCGGCGTTATCCAACTTAACGTAGGCATCTTCAATAAAATCGTACAGGGCAGGATTGTTTTCAGGTTGTTTTAATACCTTCTGCAATAGCTCTGTCATAAACATTGCTACCGCGTTTTTGTATACATTAAAAAAAAGGTGCTGATAGAGATAATGCCATTGGACTTCTTTTATGCGCTGAAGGTTTTTGAGCTCATTATGATATACCTCCATATCTAATATAGACGCCGGCTGGAAAAGGTTTCCTTTTAAAGCCGACTTCCTGCTGGTTCTCACCCCGTTAACGAGGTAAGATTGTATTCCAAACAGTTCAGTGTAAATAAGTGCAATAATGGATGTTTCACCATATGTAACGGTGCGTAATACTATACCCTTAGTAGGAAAAACCATCTTTTATGTCTTGCGGAAAGATATTTTACGCAACTTTCAGCATACTCATCTTGCTGTTGCTGAATTTATGTTCTGCGTAATCCAGGGTAAGATGAAACTCTTTGTTCCCGGATGTAGGCATTTCGAACATGGCATCAGTAAGGATATTTTCGCAAATGCTGCGCAAACCCCTTGCGCCTAATTTATATTCAAGTGCTTTAGAAACAAGGAAATCTAAAACAGCATCGTCTATCTTCAGCTTTATACCCTCCATTTCAAAAAGGCGGACATATTGTTTGATGAGCGCATTTTTAGGCTCAGTAAGAATAGACCGTAGCGTGGTTGCATCCAGCGGGTTGAGGTAAGTAATTACCGGTAAACGGCCGAGCAATTCAGGAATCAAACCAAATGATTTCATATCCTGTGCGTTTACATACTGCAACAGGTTTTTCTTCATGTTTTCCTGCTGATCTTTATTCACATTAAAACCAATAGCATTGGTATTAACCCTGCGGGCAATCACTTTATCAATGCCGTCAAAAGCGCCACCGCATATGAATAATATATTCTGTGTATTTACTTTTACCAGCTTTTGCTCAGGATGTTTTCTGCCGCCTTGTGGAGGAACAAGTACTTCCGTTCCTTCCAATAATTTTAATAATCCCTGCTGCACACCTTCACCGCTTACATCACGTGTGATGGAAGGATTATCACCTTTGCGGGCAATTTTATCAATTTCATCTATATAGACAATACCTTTTTCTGCAGCGGCAACATCATAATTACAAACCTGTAACAGTCGGGTAAGAATACTTTCCACATCTTCGCCTACATAACCAGACTCTGTAAATACTGTTGCATCCACAATTGCAAAAGGTACATTCAGCATACGGGCAATGGTTTTTGCAAGCAGGGTTTTACCTGTACCTGTTTCGCCCACCATTATAATATTGCTCTTGTCTATTTCTACATCATTATCCCCACTTTTTTGCTGTAAACGTTTATAGTGATTATATACCGCAACCGCCAGCACCTTCTTCGCTTCATCCTGCCCTATCACGTATTCATCAATAAACTTCTTAATTTCTATTGGTTTTTTTACCGTGAGTTTAAACTGGGGATGAGATGATTCATGCTTTAAAACCAATTCCTGTTCTATTATATCCCTTGCATGATCAACGCAGTTTTCGCAAATATGTCCTTCCTGGCCGGCGATGAGTATTTTTACTTCATCGCGGCTTCTTCCGCAAAACGAGCAATGTAATATTGACTTAGCCATTATACGTTTGTGTTCAATTAATAATCAGCTAACAGAGGATATGGAGGATGTTGGTGTTTCTATACAATTAGAGCGGAGAACAAAAGTCCGAAACTTTTTTGTAAATATCCAGTTTATAAGGCATACATATGTCAAATTCCGCTGCATGAAAAAAAGCCGCTTATTGAAAGCGGCTTTCAATAAGCTGATTTTAAAAAGTTTATATCTTTTCTATCACCTTGTCTACTATACCGTATGCAACAGATTGTTTGGCATCCATCCAGTAATCCCTGTCAAAATCCGCCATAACTTTCTCAAATGTTTGTCCGCAGTTCTCTGCAAGGATCCTGGCGCTCATTTCTTTAACTCTTATGGTTTGAGCTGCCATTATCTCCAAGTCTGCAGATGTGCCCTGACCGCCGCCACTTGGCTGGTGGATCATTACTTCACCATGAGGAAATATATAGCGTTTGCCTTTTTTACCACCGCTCAATAATATTGAACCCATAGATGCTGCCATTCCCATACAAACGGTTGCCACCGGAGATTTTATCATCTGCATAGTATCATAAATAACCATGCCACTTGTAACTATACCACCAGGGCTGTTTATATAAAATGTTATTTCTTTACCTGAATCTATTGCATCAAGGTATAACAGCCTGCTGGTAATATCTTTTGCGCTTTTGTCATCTACTCCGCCCCACAGGAAAATCTTACGCTGTTCAATAAATTTTTTATCAAACTGCCAGCCGCTCATCATCTTCTCCATTGAAGGCATTTCCGGTGTTTCCGGTACATCTTCATCGTCTAAAAC
This sequence comes from Agriterribacter sp., assembly GCA_047601125.1. GTDB lineage: Bacteria > Bacteroidota > Bacteroidia > Chitinophagales > Chitinophagaceae > Agriterribacter. Next base: position 825,790 of record JASGJY010000002.1, read on the forward strand.
AAATTTCTTCTTGTTATTTATATACATTGATTGTATGAATTAGAATTGATAAAAATTTATTTGTCTTTCAGTTTTTTAGGATTGATAAGGAGCACTTCATCTACCAACCCGTAGTCTTTTGCCTCTGTTGCCGTCATCCAGAAGTCACGATCGAAATCTTTCGCAATTTTTTCAACATCCTGTCCGCTGTGGTATGCCACCACTTCATACAGCTCTTTCTTCAATTTTTTGACTTCGTTAACGGTGATCAGTATATCGCTCGCCTGTCCGCCGGCGCCGGCGCTTGGCTGATGCATCATTATTCTTGAATGCTTTAACGCTGTACGTTTGCCTTTGGCCCCTGCACACATCAGCACAGCACCCATACTGGCTGCCATGCCAGTGCATATTGTTGAAATATCAGGATTAATATACTGCATTGTATCGTATACGCCCATACCTGCGTATACAGAGCCACCGGGACTGTTGATATACATTTGTATATCACGGGTGCGGTCTGTACTTTCCAGGAATAATAACTGTGCTGTTACAATATTACCAACCTCATCTGAAATAGGGTAACCCATAAAAATGATACGATCCATCATTAAGCGACTGTAAACATCCATTACGGCAATGTTCATGGGTCTTTCTTCAATAATGTTTGGCGTAAGATTGGTAACTACATGCTTTGTATAACTATCTAAAGTATTGCTTGAAATACCTTTATGCTTAACTGCGTATTTTTCAAACTCTTTTCCAATGTTCATGATATGATATTTGATTTCATGTGAATATTTATTGTTTTTAGCCACATGGAATTCCGCATAATAAAATGTTCATTAACAAGTTAAGAAAATGAACATTTTATTATACTTCATTTCAGTATGTTAGAAACGGCAATTTATGGCATTTCTAATCCCAAATATCATGCAAGACAAAAAAAACGACAAAATGCCATGTTGATGATCAGGTATTTATCATGTTTTAAATGATATAACCGCCAACAACGCATTTTGCCGTTATTATATTAACCGTCCCTAAATTTCTAATGGTGATGGTGCTGATGTTCTTCCTGCATTTTTCTAAAGTCGTCAAGCGATATTATTTTTTCAGCCGGAGTGATCTTGCTTTCAGTTGTTTCAAACACCTTTTGAGAAAGTATTTTCCTGTAAGTGTTTTCAACCTGTTTTTTATCTTTTAAAAGACTATCAACATAGGTTCCTATCCACGACATGTCTCCCTGCATGCCGGAAGCACCAAAATAGTTTAATACTTCATGCGCTACATTATCACGGATTTCATCAGGCGTTACATCTATATTATTATCAATTACAATTTTGTCAGAGATCAAAGTCCATTTTAACTGGTCTTTAAAAGTCGGAAATTCTTCTTCGATCTGCTCCGGTGTTTTTGCCTGTTCACCACCATTTTCAAGCCATTTTTTAAGAAAACTTTCCGGAAACTCAATGTTTGTATTATCAATCAGCGCATGATATATCTGGTGGTGCAGGTGATTGCGTGTTTGCGCTTCAAAACCTTTGCTTATTTCATTTTTAATTTCATTACGAAAATCAGCTTCGGTAGTAATATTCTCTTTGTTCGGATAAACTTCTTTAAAGAATTCTTCATTCAACTCGCGTTTTTCAACCAAACCTACTTTTGTAATGGTGAGTTTAAAATATTTGTCAGGTGACGCTTCATCTTCTTTATTCAATCCGAGGTCACTTATCAGCCAGTCTCTTTCCTTATCATCAAAAGCTGATTTAAGCTGCAATACAACAGTATCATCTTTCTTTTTACCAACAAGCTGCTGCTTAAAATCGGGGTTAAAATATTTCAGCAATAAAGAATTGTCTTTGTTTATTCCGTCTTCAATTATATTTCCGTCAGCGTCTGATTCTTCAAACTTCACGTTTAACACATCATCATCTGTAGCAATGGTTTCCGGCTCCGTCATTTTACCATATCTTAATCTCAAACGCTCTACTTCTTCATCAATCATTTTATCATCTGCTTCAATATTATACCTTGTAAGATTTGCTTTTGAAAGATCGCCGATTTCAAAAGAAGGCTTTAATCCTACTTCAAAGTTAAAGGAGTAATCTGTAGGATTGTTCATGTCTAAGTTACGGGCATCATTTTCGCCCGAGGGAAGCGGCTGGGCAAATATGTCGAGCTTTTCCTGATCGAGGTAATCCATCAAACCTTTTTCAATGCTTTTCAAAACTTCTTCAGTATATACCGCAGGCCCATGCATTTTTTTAATTATTCCTGCAGGAACCATTCCTTTACGAAAGCCGGGAATATTTGCAGACTTAGCATATTGCTTAAGCGCCTTCTCAAAAGGCGGAAAATAATCGTCTTTGTTTACCGTAACTGTTATTTTATCGTTTAGTAAACCGATATTTTCTCTTGTAACCGTAGCCATACATTTATTTTAAGCGTGTTTATTTTTGAAGCAGGCTAAATCAGGTGAACCGCAAAAGCTTTCCTCGCATGCTTAGCCATGTAGTGTGCGGGTGGAGGGACTCGAACCCCCATGCCTCGCGGCGCCAGATCCTAAGTCTGGTACGTCTGCCAATTTCGCCACACCCGCAAAATAAACTATACTATATAACCCGGAAATCAGAGGGCTGATTTTTGGGGACGGCAAAGGTAATAGATTTTACTTAAATTTGGATTTATATGGCAACGGATGTTAAAACGCCGGTATATAACCTAAGCGAAGAAGAAGAAAAAAAAGAAATTGTACGGCAGTACAGGGCTTTATTAAAGCTATTAAAGCCCAAGCTGAAACAGGGAGATAAAGAATTGGTACGCCTGGCATTTGAAATGGCAGCCGATGCGCATAAAACCATGCGTCGTAAAAGCGGCGAACCATACATTCTGCATCCTATAGCCGTAGCCAGGATTTGTGTTGAAGAAATAGGGTTGGGCGTTCGTTCCACTATTTGCGCTTTATTACACGATACCGTTGAAGATACAGATCTTACACTTGAAGATATAGAAAGAGCTTTTGGAGGTGAAATTGCCAGGATAATTGATGGATTAACCAAAATTTCCAATGTTGTAGATACTAATACTACCCAGCAGGCAGAAAATTTTAAAAAGATATTACTTACGCTTACAGATGACCCCAGGGTTATTTTGATCAAGCTGGCCGACCGCCTGCATAATATGCGTACGCTGGATAGTATGAAGCGTGAAAAACAGCTTAAAATCTCAAGCGAAACGGTTTATGTATACGCTCCGTTGGCGCATAGAATGGGATTGTATTCCATTAAAACAGAAATGGAAGACCTATCCATGAAATACCTGGAGCCGGATACATATAGGGAAATAGCGAGGAAACTTGCCGAGACCCGCCGTGAAAGAACGAGATATATCAATGATTTTATAAGGCCAATTAAGGAAGGACTGGAAAAAGCAGGTTTGAATGTAGAAGTATATGGCCGCCCTAAATCAATCCACTCTATCTGGAATAAAATGAAGAAAAAAGGAGTGGCTTTTGAAGAGGTATATGATTTGTTTGCCATCAGGGTGATTCTTGATTCTCCTCCCGAAAGCGAAAAGCAGGATTGCTGGAAAGCATATTCCATGATAACGGATATGTATATTCCGTTACCTGAGCGATTAAGAGATTGGCTGAGTAATCCTAAATCAAATGGTTATGAAGCTTTGCATACCACGGTAATGGGCTCGCAGGGCAAATGGGTTGAAGTACAGATACGTACCAAAAGGATGAACGAAATTGCAGAAAAAGGATTAGCTGCACATTGGAAGTATAAAGAAGGAAGCTCTGATGAGAGCAGATTTGATAAGTGGTTTATGCAAATACGTGAAGCGTTGACACACGATGTGAATTCCATTGATTTTTTACAGGATTTTAAAACGTCTTTTCTTGCTGAAGAAATATATGTTTATACTCCCAAAGGCGATGTAAAGATGCTGCCTGTTGGAGCTACGGCCCTGGATTTTGCCTTTTCAGTACATAGCGCCGTTGGGTCCAAATGTATAGGGGCTAAAGTAAATCATAAATTAGTGCCGTTGGGTCACAAGCTCCGCAGCGGCGATCAGATTGAAATTATTACCAGTAATAAACAAAAGCCTAATGAAGACTGGCTCAATTTTGTAGTAACTACCAAAGCCAAAACCAAAATAAAGGATTCTCTTAAAGAGGAGAAGCGTAAAATAGCTGATGATGGTAAATATACATTGCAGAAAAAACTGGAGGGTATGGGAGCGGCGGTAAGCCAGGTTAATATTGATGAATTAACCGCGTATTATAAACAACTGTCTCCGCTTGATCTGTATTACCAGATCGCTATTAAAAATATTGATCTTAAAGAGCTTAAAGAAGAATTTCAGGTGTTGGGCGATAAGCTTGTTTTGATTAAGCAAGCCAAACCAGAGCCGGAAATAAGGCATACGGAAACTGATCATTCCAAAGCCGGCCAAAAAAAGGATAATGAGCTTATCATTTTTGGAGAAAGCAGCGATAAAATAGTATATACACTTGCAAACTGTTGTAAACCAATTCCAGGCGATGATGTATTTGGTTTTGTAAGTACGGGTAAAGGGCTCATCATCCACCGCACTAACTGCCCTAATGCCGCCAGGCTGATGTCGAATTTTGGGCATAGGGTAGTAAAAACCAAATGGGCTAAAAACAAAGAGATATCATTCCTAACCGGCTTAAAAATATTAGGGCTTGACGATGTGGGTGTTATCCATAAAATAACCAACCTTATTTCCGGCGAAATGAAAGTTAATATAGCTGCCCTAACGGTTGAAGCCAAGGAAGGGCTTTTTGAAGGAAATGTAAAGTTATTTGTGCATGATAAAGAAGAATTAGACGAGTTGGTGAACCGCCTTAAAAGGTTGCCGGGTATTGAGGCTGTTGAGCGCTATGATATGGAATTGGTATAACATTCTTAATGATAAAAATTTCGCTTTGTAGAATTTTATAATACATAGCATAACAGTATTGAATAAATTTTAATGTATGCTAATTTTTATTTGAAAATTTCTCTTTTTAGTACCGGAAAGTATATCTTTGCTATTCCCAACTACCCGAGGATGAAAATTTAGAATTTTAAATTCATTCCTATTAAAATTCATAATTCCAGTATTTCTTGCCAGGCTTTGTAAGTTTAGCGTTGCTTGATTAAAAAAAACGATGAAGTTGCTTTTAAAAATTTTGTCGCATATATAGATTGGAAATTCTCAAAAAGGTTAATATTAATGTTTTGTATGGAGAAAATTTACGGTAGATTTTTTTCTATAGTCAGTCCTGGTTGTGTTCTGTTACTTGTAATATGTTTGTCTACTGCATGTGTAAACACAAAGCGTGCAGCATATTTTTACGGTATTGGCGATACAACTATAAGCTCACCAAATAATAAAATACCTGAACCTGTTATAGTTCAAAACGATATTCTTACCATTTCGGTTAGCAGCCCTAATCCTGAGGCAGATTTGGTTTTTAATGCTCCAAATACACTGATGACGCAATCAGGTAGTGTATTAGGCGGTACTTTAGGTGCGCAGGTTACCGGATATCTTGTTAATTCGGAAGGATTTATCCAATTCCCGATGCTGGGAAATATAAAAGTAGCCGGTTTAACAAAAAGGGAGATAAAAGCATTAATAACAAACCAGTTGATTGATAAGAAATTATTGGTGGATCCTGTAGTTACTATCCGGTTTATAAATTTCAGGATTACTGTAATGGGCGAAGTAAGAAATCCAACTGTAATTTCTGTACCGAGCGAAAAAATGTCGTTATTGGAGGCTTTAGGAATGGCAGGAGATCTTACCGTGTTTGGAAAAAGAGAAAATATCTTATTGATAAGGGAAGAAAATGACAGCAAAATAATACGACGTATCAATTTGAACTCAACGGATCTTTTGAATTCACCGTATTATTATTTGAAATCAAATGATATAATCTATGTAGAGGCCAATGCAGCAAAACTAAGCAGTGCTGAAAGATCAATGCAGATCTTACCTATTGCGCTGAGTGGATTATCTGTTTTAGCGGTTATTGTTGGGCTTATATTAAAATGATTTAAAATCGTCAAAAGCAATTCATGGATCATCATCGGGATAATTTGAAACAAGGTTTATATAAAAATGCTGAGGATGAAGATAATTTTCTTCAAAAAACGCTTGGTAAATACCTTCCATGGTGGCCATTATTTGTTATTCTGATGGCAATAAGCATTGCAGCAGGATTTTTATATTTAAGATATGCCACTCTTATTTACGAATCAAGTGCGAGTTTACTGATCAAGGATGAGAAAAAGGGATTGGATGATTCTAATCTTATGGAGTCATTAAACCTTTTTGGCTCTAAAAAAATCGTTGAAAATGAAATTGAGATAATCAGGTCGAGATCTATTGCCAAGGAAGTCGTTAAACGACTATACCTTTATGCGCCGATAATACAGGATGGGCGGGTAAGAGACATGTCGGCGTACACTTTTTCACCTGTTTGGATCGAAGCTAAAAATCCCGATTCGATAATTACTGCGAAAAATATACCGTTCACCTACCAAAAGCAAACTAATACTATTCTTTTTAATAATAATGAATATTCATTGTTGGAATGGATAAACTCTCCGTATGGAACAATCAGGTTTTTACCGAATCCATATTTTACCCGGGGCGAATTATCAAAGCCATTTCATTTCTCTTTGATTAATCCAAAGGTTGCGGCATCAAGAATTTTAGCGAATTTGAAAATTGCAGCAAGCAGTAAACAATCAACCGTAATTAACCTTAAATATAGAGATGATGTTCCTGTGAGGGGTGAAAATATATTAAACGAAATTATTTCTGCTTATAACAGGGCCGCGGTAAATGATAAAAATCTTTTAGCATCAAATACACTGGCTTTTGTAGACGAGCGTCTCAAAAATGTTTTCAAGGACCTTGATTCAGTTGAGCATAGCCTTGAGCGCTTCAAAACAAAAAATCGTTTGGTTGATATCAGTGAACAGGGAAAACTGTTTCTTAGCAATGTGGGGTTAAATGATCAAAAAGATGCAGAATTGAAGATGCAGCTGGCAATTCTTAAAGAGGTAGAAAAATATGTATTGAGCAGAGATAGAAAAAGCGCTATTGTACCTTCAACACTCGGTATTGCGGATCCTGTTTTGTCCGGGCTTTTGGAACAATTATATCAGTTAGAAACACAGTATGAGAAGGTTAAAACAACTACCGGTGAGGGAAACCCTATTCTGCTTTCCATAAAAGATCAGATTAATAATATCAGGCCAAAAATTGTTGAAAATATAAATAACCAGGTTCGCAATATTGAAGCCGGCAGGCTTGATGTGGGTAAAACTAATCTTTTGTATCAGGGGCTGCTGCAAAATCTGCCTTCCAAAGAACGGGAGCTCTTGGATATGAGCAGACAACAGTCTATTAAAAACAGCATTTACACTTTTCTATTACAAAAACGGGAAGAAACAGCTTTGTCATATTTTTCAACAGTGGCTGATAGCAGGGTAATTGATGTTGCTGAAACAGGCAATATTCCTATTAGCCCAAAGCGAATGTTTGTTTTGCTTGGCGCAGTAGCTATTGCAATTTTACTGGCTATAGGCGTTGTTGAGATAAAAGACATGCTGAACAGGAATGTGATGTTCCGTTCTGAGATAGAAAAATATACCAGTGCGCCTATTCTCGGAGAAATTGCATTTGATCAGTCCGACAAGGCTTTGGTAATATCGGAAGGCAAGCGAAGCTTTATTGCAGAACAATTCAGGCAGCTACGAACATCTTTAGGTTACCTCGGCGTAAATGCCAGGAAAAAGAAAATAATGCTTACTTCTTCCATTTCCGGGGAAGGCAAAAGCTTTATCACTGCCAATCTTGGGGTCAGCCTGGCTTTAATGGGAAAAAAAGTAGTAATAATTGAGCTGGATTTGCGCAAGCCAAAACTCAGTGATGCCTTTAATGTTTCAAGAACCAGGGGTATATCCAATTATTTTATTGGTGATATGGAGGCTGAAGAGATTATTAAAAGCACCGAGGTATCAAATTTGTTTTTAATCCCCTCGGGGCCTATACCCCCCAACCCTTCTGAGCTTATTATGAATGGAAGAATGCAGGAGCTGCTTGCATATCTTGAGATGCATTTTGATTATGTGATAGTAGATACGGCCCCGGTTAATCCGGTAACTGACGCATTCATAATATCGCCAATGTGTGATGCCACTTTATTTGTTATTCGCCATGGTTACACCCCAAGGATTTATTTGCAGAAGTTAGACGAGCAAAACAGGATACGTGAATTAAAAAATATGGCAATTGTATTTAATGGTGTAAAAAACAGGGGATACTCCAGTTATGGCTATGGTTACGGTTATGGGTATGGTTATACAGATGATGGTAATGAGAGTGGTGCAAAAAGAAAACGGAAGACAAAAAAAAAGAGTGATACTCAAGCATAAATTTTACTAAACGATTCAATGCCAGAGGTTTGTTATGCTGATTTTTAGCATACAATTAGGAAAATTTAAATCCCATGAAAAATTAAACAAAGTACTATGGTACTGAGATTAGCGAAGCTTTGCATTTGAGGATTTTTTGATTAACCTACAAAATCTGGACAACTGATGAATAACGCATTAAACAACTCTAACGCCTCCTGGTATGTAATTTATACAAAACCAAGATGGGAGAAAAAGATATCAGACACTTTGCGGAAAAAAGGCATTGAGCAATATTGCCCTTTAAACAGAGTTGCAAAGCAGTGGCACGACAGAAAGAAAATTGTTGAAGAACCATTGTTCACTTCTTATGTTTTTGTTAAGGTCAAAAACGATCAATATACTTATATAAAGGCTATTCCGGGTGTTATAAGCTTTGTATATTGGCTTGGACAGCCCGCGGTTGTCAAGCCTTCCGAAATAGAAGCCATTCGGTTGTTTTTAGCTGAATATAAAACGGTTAGTTTAGAGAAAATTTCTGTTAGTATTGATGATACTGTAACTATAACACACGGACCACTAATACACAGAGAAGGTAAAATTGTACAAGTAAACAACAATTCAGTAAAGGTTCAGATCCCTTCCTTGGGATATGCACTTATAGCACAGGTTAATAAAGCCCACTTTGTGAAAAATGGATTTTCTGTAAACGAAGCTGAGGATTTAAAACTTTATCAAAAACCGATCTTTGATAATTAAACATATTGCCTGAAAAAAGGCAATTATCAACTCAAAATATTAAGATATAACAGTAATGCGCATAATGCAGGATTTATGAAATTAAATGATAAAATTTATATCGCAGGACATCGCGGCATGGTTGGAGGAGCTATTAAGCGAAAATTAGAAAAAGACGGGTATACCAACATAATATACAGGGATTCTTCTTTATTGGATCTTCGTAATCAACAGAGCGTAAATGACTTTTTTGAAGAAGAGAAGCCAGTTTTTGTTTTTTTTGCAGCAGCTAAAGTAGGAGGTATAATTGCGAATAATACTTATAGAGCCGATTTTATTTATGATAATTTAATGATGGAGGCGAACGTTATACATGCAGCATATAAAAACAATGTAAAGAAATTAATGTTTTTAGGAAGCAGTTGCATATACCCCAAAATGGCGCCTCAGCCTCTTAAAGAGGATTACCTGCTTACCGGATTGCTTGAACAAACAAATGAGCCATATGCAATTGCCAAAATTGCAGGTATTAAACTCTGTGAAGCATTTAAAGATCAGTATGATTGTAATTTTATAAGCGTGATGCCCACCAATTTATATGGAATTGGCGATAATTATCACCCGAAAAATTCACATGTATTACCTGCATTAATACGAAGAATACATGAAGCTAAGGAGCATAATATTCCGGAAGTAACCATATGGGGAACAGGTTCGCCCAAAAGAGAATTTTTATATGCAGATGACCTTGCCGATGCGTGTGTATTTTTAATGAACACATATAACGACAGAGAGATGGTGAATATTGGAGTAGGAGAAGATCTGAGCATAAAAGAATTAGCCGAATTGATAAGTGAAGTTATTGGATATAAAGGACAGTTTAAGTTTGATACCTCAAAACCTGACGGCACGCCCAGGAAATTAATGAATGTTGAAAGATTACATTCTTTAGGGTGGAAGCATACCACACCATTGCGTGAGGGGGTTAAGTTAGCGTATCAGGATTTTTTAAAAAAAGAAATAGTTGAAAGATAATTTTTTATAATAATTAAATTAACAGTCTGGGTTCAGACAGGAAAAAAATAATATGAAAACAGCATTGATTACAGGCGTAAATGGCCAGGATGGAGCATATTTATCGGAGCTTTTATTAGAAAAAGGATATATGGTGCATGGCATTAAACGCCGGTCTTCTTTGATCAATACTGATCGTATAGACCACTTATACCAGGACCCTCATTCAGCGCATGTTAAATTTAAGCTGCACTATGGAGACATGACGGACAGCACAAACCTGATTCGTATTATTCAGGAAACGCAGCCTGATGAAATTTATAACCTTGCGGCAATGAGTCATGTAAAGGTTAGCTTTGACACTCCTGAGTATACAGCAAATGCAGATGGTATTGGAACGCTTCGTATTCTTGAGGCTATTCGTATTTTAGGATTAGAAAAAAAGACACGTATATACCAGGCTTCCACATCTGAATTATACGGGCTGGTACAGGAAGTACCTCAAAAGGAAACCACTCCTTTTTACCCGCGCAGCCCTTATGCTGTTGCTAAGTTATATGCATACTGGATTACGGTAAACTACCGTGAAGCTTACGGTATGTATGCCTGCAATGGTATATTATTTAACCATGAAAGCCCCTTGCGTGGTGAAACATTTGTTACCCGAAAAATCACCCGTGCCGTTGCTGCTATTGCGCTGGGATTACAAGAAAAATTGTATCTCGGAAATCTTGATGCAAGAAGAGATTGGGGACATGCTAAGGATTATGTAAAAGCAATGTGGCTGATTCTGCAACAGCAAAAGCCTGAAGATTATGTTATAGCAACCGGCGTTACCACGCCCGTAAGAGAATTTATAAAGATGGCGTTTGCAGAAGTAGGAATCGAAATTGCATTTAAAGGAGAGGGAATTAAGGAAAAAGGATACGTAGTAGCATGTACCAATTCTGAATTCCAGGTTGAAGCAGGTAAAGAAATTGTAGCTGTTGATCCTGCTTATTTTAGACCAACCGAGGTAGAATTATTAATTGGAGATCCTACTAAATCTAAAACCAAATTAGGCTGGCAGCCTGAATATGACCTGGCTGCGCTTGTAAAGGAAATGGTTGCAGCTGATGTTGATGTGTTTAAGAAAGATAATAAAACACAGTGGGAGCACTTGGCTGGCTAAATTTATTAATAGCTGCAGCAGTTTTAGTGTGATATTTGAAATGCTAATAATCATACATAAAATCGTTTATACCACGTGCGTACATGAGAGCTTTTTTTAAATACACAAAGTTCATTCCTTACATTTTTCATATTGTATATTTTAATTTTCACTATTTACCATTTAAACAAGCTATAAAATTGCCCATACTTCTATATCGCCCCAAACTATTGCGATTAAAAGGATTGGTTATTTTGGATAGCAGGCAGGTAAAGTTCGGAATGATCCGCCTGGGTGAGTTTAGAGTTTCCTTATATCCTAATGCCGGAATTACCTGGGAAAACTGGGGTGGCAGGGTTACATTTAAAGGAACATGTAATATTGGGAATGCTTCGGCAATATCAATCGGAAATTCAGGAGATCTTTCCTTCGGCAATAATTTTTCTTCAACTGCTGCTTTCCGTATAGCCTGCTACCATTTTATCGAATTTAAGGATAATGTGTTGTTTGCATGGGAAAACATAGTTGTTGATACAGATTTTCATAAAACAAAAAAGGCTGACACTCTTTTGGAGAACAAAGGGTTTGCACCGGTAAAGATTGGTGCCAATAATTGGTTTGGATTGCGCTGTACAACATTAAAGGGCACTGAAACCTCAGATTTTACAATAATTGCTGCCAACTCCATGTTAAATAAGAAATATGATACACCAAAACATTCAATATTGGCAGGTAGCCCTGCCAGCCTAAAACTCACCGGAATTTATTTAGACCGGAATGACGATATTCTGAATTACACACAAGTGTAAATCTGCTCACTGTTATAATAAAGTTGGATGAGTTCAATAAAAAAGAATTTTCTGTATAGCGCGGCATTAACGGTCAGTTCATTTCTTTTTACATTTATTACATTTCCATATGTATCCCGGGTTTTAGGAGTACAAAATATTGGTATCTGCAATTTCGTAGATAGTATCATTAATTATTTTATTCTGTTTTCCACTTTAGGCATTACAGCTATTGGCATAAGGGAAATTGCGAAAAACAGGGGTAATAAGAAGGACCTGGAAGAAAGCTTCAGGGATATTATTTTTCTGAATGCGATATTTACCATCATCGCATTAATAATTCTCGTCGTTTTAATTTTCTTTGTTAAAAAATTTTATGATTATAAGGAGCTGATGGCAATAGGTATTGCGAAAGTAATATTTACCTTTTTTACAATTGAGTGGTTTTATAAAGGGGTAGAAAATTTCAGGTACATTACCATAAGATCTTTGATCATCAAAATCCTTTATGTAATCTCGGTTTTTTTATTTGTTAAGCATACAGATGATTACGTGTTATATTATTTCCTTACCACTCTAGCTGTAGTAATTAATGCATTTTTTAATTGGCGATATTTAAAAAAGCTTATAGCAATAAAGCTTAAAGGATTTGAACCCAAAAGATACCTGAAACCGGTAGTGATCCTGGGTGTATACATGATCCTGACCTCAATGTATGTGAATTTTAATACAACTTTTTTGGGGTTTGCCGCAAATGAAAAAGAGGTGGGTTATTACAGTACTGCAACAAAATTGTATTCAATCCTGCTGGCATTGTTCAGTTCCTTTACAGGAGTAATGCTGCCAAGAATGAGCTCATTAATTGCTGAAGGAAAATTTGATGAATTTAAAAATATTACTGCCAAGTCGTATGATATATTATTTGGATTCTCGTTTCCTGTAGTAATTATCTCGGTAATATTCGCCCCTCAAATAATACAAATAATAGCCGGAAGCGGTTATGAAGGAGCAATATTGCCTATGCGTATTGTTATGCCACTGATGCTGGTTATAGGCTATGAACAAATATTGGTATTGCAAATACTAATGCCCCTGAAAAAAGATAATTCAATACTCATTAATTCAATTATTGGAGCTGCGGTTGGAGTGCTTTTAAATATTGTACTTGTGCCTAAATATCTTTCAGTCGGATCTGCCTTTACCTGGGTAATAAGTGAATTTGTTGTGTTGATTTCCGCACAATATTTTGCTACCAGGTACACCGGAATTAAGTTTCCATATAAAAAGCTGGGAATGCAAATTGCACTTGCCATACCTCCATCCATAGCTTGTTTATTTATTCATAAATTCCTGCATATTCATATTGCACTTCTTCTCCTTTTTTCTACACTATTGGTCGGAGTATACTATTTAATTGTTCAGATAAAATTTTTATCCAATAGTTTAGTAATAAATTCCTTTAATAAAATATTTAAATTGAAAAAATAATTGCAGGTATAATACAGTAGCAATAACTATTATTAATGAAAAAGAGCACTTATATATTTATTTGTTTATTGTATAGTGTGGAGTTTTGGAAATTATCATTTGTAAGTGGTATTTTAAACCAGGATATTATTCTGGTATTAACATTACTATGGTCATTTCTTGGATTTGTTTTTTTTAAAAAAGATAAAACCAATAGTCTTTTTGTTCGCAGATATTTAAAATTTTCCAACTGGATATTTGCAGCAGTTTTCATTTCAATGTTTTCTGCTTATTTTTTTTGGCAGCAAACTTTTTCCCAATCATTTATTGCACAAAGATTTGTTTATGCTTTCATATTATTACCGTCTCTTTTGCATGTCAAACCTTCTGAAAACGACATAATAAAAGCGTTGAAATGGATTTCTGCTTTAACGATTGTTGTATGGTCGTTAGCAGCTATTGATCCAACAATTATCTCTATTGACGATGATAGTGTTGCCAATAAAGGTGATACTGATTTCGGATACTATGTAGAGGGAATTCATTTTGTAGTATTGTATCTTTATTATGAGGTTCAGCATTTTATTAACAAGCTAAATTTTAAAACATCCATAGCAATTGGACTTCTGTTGACCTTTATTTTTTTATACCAGAACAGGAGTATTATGCTGGGAGTTTTTCCTGTAATAATATATGCCCTGATTAAATTTAAGTCTTCCAGGAAGTTTGTATTAATAAGTTTCATATCAATGATACTTATCGCCGGCATAATCTACACATCAGAAACATGGTTGGCTTTATTTGAAGAAACGCAGGGTCAGTTAGATAATGCTGAATATGGCAGGAATGTAGCGCTTGGTTATTATATATTTCAATATTCTCCTCATTGGTTCTGCTATGTTTTTGGAAACGGATTTCCAAGCGGAGGAAATTCTCCTTTAGGCGATCTGATGTGGGATAATTTTAAACTGGGAATTTATGCCAGCGACCTCGGGTTAATTGGCATGTGGACGAGTTATGGAGTTATCCCTTTGATTGCGGTGTATTTTGTGGTAATAAAAGTATTAAGGAAGCAACGATATCCCTTATACCTGAAATTTATTTGTTTTCATATTCTTTTAGTGCCAACCATTTTTCACTTCTGGAGAAATCCCGGAGTTACTTTTTTTGTATTGATATTTTACCTCTATGCATATTATACAGAACAAAATGAATCTGACGCCGGAACTGGTCTCTATAATAATAGTAAACTATAAAAGTGAGGAAAAAACAATAAACTTTATAGAAACTGAATTAAGTAAAATAAAATTACCGAACCGGGTGGTAATTGTTAATAATGGTGCTGATACTGAGAGCGATCACACTTTAACAACACGGCTAAAGGCACAGTTAATTACGAACATTTTAAGCGATGATATTGATAAAGAAAAACGGTGTTTTGTTATTTCGGAGCAAGATAATCTTGGATTTGCACGAGGCAATAATATTGGAGCTGATTTTGCTCAGAAAAATTTCAAAAGCAAATATTTGATCTTTTCTAATAATGATTTGCGTTTTATTACCCAATCAACCGTTGAGATGCTTATAGAAAAACTTGAGCGCCTTCCGGGAAAATTTGCCGGTATTGGCCCGGCTGTTATTGGATTGGATCACAAGCATCAATCTCCAATAATTTATTTATCGTTCTTTAAAAAATGGTTTTTAGGCTTATGGGTAACTCCCTTTTTAAACGAAAAGCAAAAGCTCAGGATATACAAAATTGACCGGAATAATTTTAAGGAAGGGCAATATTACTCATTAATGGGAAGTTTTTTTATAATAAAAAGCGAAGACTTTTTTGCGTGTAATAAGTTTGATCCTAACACATTTCTTTATGGCGAAGAAGTGATTCTTTCTGAGCGGCTAATGCGGATAAATAAATATTTTTACTATTATCCCGCCTGTAAAATTGTACATGAGCACAGTCAAACGATCACCAATTATTTTTCAAATTTTTCAAAAACAAAAATGCAGTTCAGTAATGATGTTTATTATTTCAGAACGTATCGGCATCTGTCCAGGGTTAATCAATGCTTTTGCTGGCTTTCTGTAAAGTTGCATTTTTATTTAAAACTTATTAAAGATAAATTAAAATGAGGCAGATATCAATAGTGCCATATGCAGGGCTGGCAAACAGAATGAGGGCGATATCTTCCGGTATATATATCGCAAAAAAATTGGGCGCATCAGCCAATATATACTGGAAAAGGGAAAAGAATTGCTATGCACAATTCAATGACCTTTTTAATCCGATACCAGTGCCTGGTGTAAGGGTGACTGAAATTTCCGGTTTTAATTTATCGCTCTTACGGTCAACTAAAAAGAACCTGTATATTCCATCTCTTTTGAGAAGGTTTATTTACAATACACAGTTAACTAATTTCAATATTAAAACAGACGGGGATATTTTTTCTAAATTAATGCCCGATGGCAGTATTTATTTGTGCTCATGCAATTCTATGAGTAATCATTATTCTATGAGGGAGATTTTCCATCCCCAAAAGCTGGTTATAACAAGCATTGATAAAATAACAGCGAAATTCCCGGAGCATGTTACCGGTATTCATATACGCAGAACTGATAATGTTAAAGCAATTCAAAATAACTCAGTAGAAGATTTTAAGAAACGTATTGATAAAGCGTTGACAGAAAATACAAAAATGAAATTTTACCTGGCAACTGATGATATTATAGTAAAACAGGAATTATTAAAAACATATGAAGGGCATATAATAACTAATAATGCTGTGCTGAACCGAAATTCATCAGAGGGGTTAATAAACGCAGTAATAGATTTATGGTGTTTAAGCAGAACAAATCACATTATTGGAAGCTTTTACTCATCATATTCAGAAATTGCTGCCGAAATCGGAGGTATTAAACTTGAAATATTATAATTGTGCGCATTCTTATAGTAACAAATCATTTTTTAAGTGGTAATGGAGGAGCTCCTTATGCATCGCGTGCCATAATTAATGGATTTGCAGAACTTGCTGAAGAATGTTTGCTTTTGTATCCTGAATCGGGAGAGAAAGTTGATGCTTACCTCAATTCCCGGATTATATTGAAAGGAGTACTGAATAAAGATAAATCAATAGATAAGCTTATCGATATTTATTGCGGACGTATTAACAGGTTTACAGGCATATTTAAACAAGAGCTTTTAAACTTTAAGCCAGACATAGTTGTGTTTGATAACAGCAGGGCATCAGCAGGTTTGATCCAGTTTGCAAGATCTGCCGGATGTAAAATAATTACAGTTCACCATAATTATGAGGTTGAATATTACAAAGGCACCCCTCCGCCGGTATTATGGAGATACCCATTGCTGCATCATATGAAAAAGGCAGAAAAAGATGCGGTAATTCTTAGTGACCTTAATTTAACATTAACCGAACAGGATATTGATCTCCTCCAAAAAAACTATGATCCCTCAAAAGCAAGAAACTTTGAATGTTTAGGAGTTTTTGAATATAAAAAGAGTAGTTACCATTCAGCTACCGGTATTGTAAAGGGCACGAATAACGAATTAAATTTCGTAATAACGGGCTCTTTATCTTCTCATCAAACTGAAATATCGTTGTTACCTTTTTTTGAGCATCACTATCCAATTATAAAAAAGCGCTTTCCTCAATCTAAACTAATAGTGGCGGGTAAAGATCCATCTGAACTTATTAAATCGCTCTGTAACAATAATCCAGATGTTTATCTGGTAGCTAATCCTCCGGACATGCAGGAAATTATAAAGCAGGGTAATATATATATATGCCCTATTGCTGTAGGAGGTGGATTAAAGTTAAGGGTGATGGATGGGTTAAAAATGGGACTCCCCGTTTTATCTCATAGTGTTTCTGCAAGAGGATATGATAGTTTCCAGAAAGAAGGAGTTTTGTTTGCATATCATGATAACTCATCCTTTGAAACCGGATTAAACAAAGTGGCTGACATAGTGAATAATAATGGGCTAAGAGAAAGAATTTTAATACAATACCAAAGAATATTTTCTTTTGAAGGGGGAACTCAGCGACTATTAGATATATTGAAAAAAAATCATTTATAACAGAAAAACAGTGTTACGAAAAATTTTAGATTTTTGGTACGCTTTTGTAAGAAAATATCGTTTTATAAAAGTATCTGTTGCCTTTATAAAAACGCAATTTTGGGATTATAATAGTTTAGATTATGCATTGTGCTCCTCTTCTCATTTTTACTTTTAAACGTTTAGAAACTTTAAAAGAAACTATTTCTGCATTGCAGAAAAATAAGCTGGCTGAAGATACACATGTTTTTATTTTTTCTGATGGAGCCAAAAAAGAGGAAGATGTTGAAACTATTGGTGAAATACGAAAATACCTGGAAACAATAACCGGATTTAAAAAGGTAACCATTTTTGCGAAGGACGCTAATCAAGGCCTTGCTGCATCAATAATTAATGGAGTTACAAAAATTATAAATGAGTATGGCCGGGTAATTGTACTGGAAGACGATTTGGTAACCAGCACTAATTTCCTCACATTCATGAACGATGCCCTGGATTATTATGAAAATAATAAGCAGGTATTTTCAATAGCAGGATATACGCCTGCAATTGAAAATGCAAAAGATGATGTGTATTTTACCATGCGCGGCTCAAGCTGGGGCTGGGCTACGTGGAAAGACAGGTGGAACGAAGTGTCGTGGGAGATAAAACATTATAATGAGTTAAAAAAAGATGGTACGTTTAGAAAGGAATTTAATAAGATGGGATCAGATATGTTTAAGATGCTCAATGACCAGATGAATGGCAAGATTAATTCATGGGCGATAAGGTGGGTATATCATCAATTCAGGGTTCAAAAATATACTGTTTTCCCTTCGGTGTCTAAAGTTCAGAATATAGGAATGGGGAAAGAGGCAACACATACAAAACATATTTCCGATCGCTTTACTACAACACTGGATCGTTCAGACAATTTTAATTTCAGGTTTATTGATCAACCTGCGCTGAACGACAATTACTTAAAACAGTTCTTAAGACCATATAACCTTTCAACACGAATGAAATATAAAGTTTTAAGTTTTTTAAAAATTTAAAATTATTATACCTTACTTATAGTTTTTACGTGTCTGAAATTTCTCTCCTTTAGTCAATTTTCTTTGCAGTGATATGAAAAAAGTAAAATTTATAAATCATCTGTATGTCAAAATTTGTTCGTTTGAACCATACATTTACTAATAATCCCGGAGCAAGCACAATTGCTTTTTCCGTTTTACTTTTTTTGCCTTTTGCTTTTGTATATATATACGCCGGGGGGCTTCCGTTTAGCCTGGATGTGAGTTTTGCCTCAGACGAACCAATATACCACTACCCCACTATACTGAAATTTGCAGAGCAGTTGCCCTTTCCGGATATCAGAGATTACAATTCAGCTACAACACCTCTTTTTCATCTTGTATTTGCCGTAGTAAGTAAAATAATTGGAACAGATATCAGGGGTCTCAGGTTTTTTAATGTACTTATATCGTATGTATCACTGCTCATCCTCTTCAAAATTATTATCAATCGATTTAACTTAACGAAAGCCAATGCTTTTCTGCTTACGTTTATTTTTGCATGTTCGCCTTATTATTTCAGAGAAGCATTTGTGGTAGTTACCGATAATTTTCCGGTTCTCTGGCTATTGTGCTTTTTTAATTACTATTTTAAATATAAGGAAGAGCATCGTCAAAGATTTTTTATATTATCAGCACTTTTTTTACTCTTACTATGTCTTACAAGACAAACATATTTATTTGTATGCATAGCTGTAATTACAGATCAGTTATTTGAAAAGATTACAATTTCGCAAAAGTTGAAAAACTCACTATGGGTTTTATTGGCAGCCCTTCCTACGTTTATTTTATTTTTTATCTGGAAGGGTTTAACTCCTCCGTCGTTTGCCAGGTTACATACCGGAGAATCGGTTATCAATATAAAGCTATTCCTGTATGGGTTAAGCATTTTAGGTTTTTATTCTTTATTTATACCTGCATTTAATTCGTATAAAATGCTGCTCAGGAAAAAAAGTATGCTTGTATTATGTTGGGTTATATTGAGTTGGGTTATATTGTTTTTAATACCTGTTACAAAAGCCCCAAAAGATTTTGGTTATTTATGGCATATAGCCGGGCCATTGCCTAAATTGGCAAACTCTTCGCTATTGTTTTATGCCTTAGTGCCTGTGGGAGTAATTACGCTGCTAAGTATGCAAAAAAAAGAGATGAGCTTTTTGATTTTGTTTTTAGTAGGGCTATTTATATCTGAGATGCCAAATAAAATTATTTTTCAACGTTATTATGACAATAGTATACTGCTAAGCCTTATATTTTTCAGTGCCAGGTATCATGAATCAAATAAAGTTGATCTATACAGGCATCTTATTCTGATTGGGTTTTTTATTGTGTATTTTGTGATTTATGTAATTACTTATAAATAACATGATTAACCAGGCTTTAGAAATTTTTGCAAAAGAAACACGAGGGTTTAAAATAAAATGGACATTTTAGGGTTACGCGTTAATACAGGGCAATATCAAACATTCGTTGAAAGGATTACGGATCTTGCTTTTTCAGGTACTTCATCATATGTATGTGTAGCCAATGTACACATGCTTGTAGAAGCATATCTTGATAAGAAATTTGCAGAAGTTGTGAACAGCGCTGATATTATTACACCAGATGGAGTGCCACTGTTATGGGCATCCCGATTATTATATGGTAAAAAGCAGGATAGGGTTGCCGGCATGGATTTATTGCCAGATCTTTTAAAGCGGGCAGAACGGGAAAGTCTTCCTGTATATTTTTATGGGGGCACAACCGAAATGCTGGATAATGCACAAATTTTTTTAGCGCAGAATTACCCCCGGTTAAATGTAGCCGGGCTTTTTAGTCCGCCATTCCGGTCATTGACAGATGCAGAACAGGCAGCAATTGAACAAAATATAAATAATAGTAAAGCCAGGATTGTTTTTGTAATATTAGGATGCCCAAAGCAGGAAAAATGGATGGGATCAATGAAAGGCAAGATAAATGCGTGTATGATTGGCATTGGAGGCGCACTGCCGGTGCTTATAGGTGCTCAAAAACGCGCCCCGCAATGGATGCAAAAAAATGGACTGGAATGGTTATACAGGCTTTCTCAGGAACCCCGGCGCCTGGCAAAGAGATATATTATAACGAATAGTATTTTTACATGGCTGTTATTAAAAACATGGATTAAACAACTTTTTACTACAAAAACAGCGGGCAATACCTTGTAAGCCGGGTTGGAGGTTTTGTTAACGCTTTTGCTGCCAGCTTCAAATATTCTCCAATAAAAGAGCTATTGAGAAAATAACTAAGTATTTCTTTATGAATCAGCATCTTTCAAATCTCATTAGAATAGGGTTTCTGTTACTGGATTTATTAGCCTTAAATACTGTGTATTATGGCTGTAAATTTTTCTTTTCGAATCACATACCAGAAGACCTTGGTACGCAATATGCATACTTATGGATCTGGTGCAATTTTGCATGGATAATAGTGAGCTGGAGTAATAATACATACCGGAACAGTGATATTTTTTCTTTTGAAAAATTTTCACGTAATACCATGCATGCGTATGGATATTTTCTCGGGCTTGTAACTTTGTATCTTTTTCTGAATAAGCAGAGCGAAGTGTCCAGGCTTTTTTTCATAAGCATGCTTATTTCGTTTGCTTTCGGGCTTATTGCAAACAGGATTATTCATTTAAGCCTTTATCATTATTTCCGAAATAAAGCATATATCACCAGAAAAATTGTAATTATAGGATATAATAAGAGAGCCAGGAAGTTGGTAGAGTATTTAGAACAGCAGCCTATATATACGGAAATTTTAGGGTTTTGCGAGGATGAAATTAATGTGCATGAACTCACCCATTATCCCATTATTTCAAACAGGAAAAATATTATCAATTTTTCATTACAGCAACAGGTAACTGAAATATTCTCTACAATTTCCCCGGAAGAAGATAAATACATTTATACTCTTATGAATCAGGCCGACCACGCCTGTATTAAATTCAGGATATTACCTGATCTTGATCACTTCATAAGGAGGCCGGTGCATATTGAGTATATAGATGATATGCCTGTTTTGTCGCCAAGGCATGAGCCTTTAGATGACGTGGGAAACAGAATTAAGAAAAGATTTTTTGATATACTCGTAAGCAGCATAGCCATAATATTTATTTTATCATGGTTAGTACCAATACTTGCTATACTTATTAAACTTGAATCACGGGGCCCTGTATTTTTTGTTCAAAAGCGAAATGGAAAAGACGGCAAGCCATTCAATTGTTTGAAATTTCGCAGTATGAGGGTAAATACTGACTCAGATAGTAAACAGGCTACCAAAAACGACAACAGGATTACCAAAATGGGCGCTTTTATGCGAAAAACAAGTCTTGATGAATTACCACAGTTTTTTAACGTGTTAATGAGTGATATGAGTGTTGTAGGACCACGTCCACATATGCTTAAACACACAGAAGAATATTCAAGACTAATTAACCAGTTTATGATCCGCCATTTTTTAAAACCTGGAATAACCGGGTGGGCACAGGTAAATGGGCTGAGAGGCGAAACAAAAACCACTGAAGATATGGCAAACCGGGTAAAATATGATATCTGGTATCTTGAAAACTGGAGTTTATGGCTTGATACCCGTATTGTATTTTTAACAGTTTTTAATGTACTTAAGGGTGAAAAAAATGCATATTAATGAAAATTAACATTAATATGTTCAGTATATAAATACATTTTCCTCTTCCTGAAATCAATTTTTTGAAGTTTGTTAATTCTATTTTATTTTTTTATTATTTTTAAATGCCGGATATCAATTGATTAAAACCACAAATTGGAGTATTCATGACCACGCAGGGAGTAAAAAGCACACTTGAAGTATATTTTATGGACGTTTTTAAACGCCATGAATATAAGCTTTATACATTGGTATTGCATCTTACAAAATCAGATGAATATGCAAAGGACGTGATTCAGGAAGTGTTCATGAAACTCTGGTTGCAGCGCTCCAATATTTATTCTATTGTAAATATTGAATCCTGGTTATATAAATTAACGGAAAATAAAGTAATTGATTTTTTAATTAAGACCTCGGCAGAAAGAAGACTCAGGGATGCATTGTGGATTAGTATGCGCAATATGGGTATTGAGGCCGTTGAGGAACAAGTTTCTGATAAAGCATATAATAATATTATAGATAAAGCAATTGATCAGCTTCCTCCCCAAAGAAAGCGTATATACAGGCTATCAAAAGCAAATGGCTTAAATTACCAGGAATTTATTCAATACATTAAATTTTCCAGGGGTACTTTAAAAAATCAACTTAGCCAGATTGTATCTGGTGTTAAAAATTTTTTTCAATAACTATCTTTTTAAAGCCGTCTAACAGTTTACACACTGTAATACCGGCTATATCTGCTGTTTGCCAATGGAAGAGAGGATAGAATATCTGCTTCGACAATATGAAAAAAATAATTGTTCCAGGGAGGAATTAGAAGAGCTGTTTTCATATATTAACGGATTACGGGTTGGAGACCAATCCCTGAAACAAGCCGTAAAAAACATTTATGATGATATAAAAAAAAATCATCCCTCCTTTACATACGTTGATGAAAATGGAAAGCTGGTACTGACAGGACCCGATGACCAGACTGCTTTCTCAGACAAAACAATAGTTTCAGGAAAATCAAAATGGAAATTACTGATTGTAGTAACCATTTCCTGTATAGTGGGTTTTTGCACACTTATCTGGATTGTGAGAAAAAATTTTTCTGTTGCCAATTATATTCAGAAACCAGTTACCAATAACCCTGCAAAAAAAATCGGCACAAAGGTGCAGCAGGGAAGATTATCGCTTTCAGATAGTACAGATGTGTGGTTAAACGCTAATAGTATAATAGAAATTCCTGATAAATTTTCTAATGACAGGAGGGAAATAGCTTTAAATGGCGAAGCTTTCTTCAGTTCAAAATCCTCATCTGCTACTCCGCTTATTATACACTGCGGCAGAATAACCATAACTGCATATTCCGATTCTTTTAATGTAAAAGCTTATCCTAAAGACAAACATTTGTCTGTAAGCCTGGTTTCCGGTAAAATTAAACTGAGCAGGGGATCAGACTTATTAGGTGTGCTGGCCGGGGGACAATCGCTTAAGGTAAATAAAGATGACGACAATATTAGCCGCAAAGCAGTTTCTTCAGAAAATGTGGCTTCCTGGCGCTATGGAAATATGAAATATGAAGAGGAGTTCCTGATTGATATAATTGCAGATATAGAAAGAGTATATGGTATAAGTGTAACGCTGGCGGATGCTGAATTTGAGCGTATGCGGGTGTCTTTTTCTTTTACTACGCATACTGCTGTTGCACAGGTTTTGGAAAACCTGTGTGTCATTACCAACACACAGCTGGATGGAGAGAATGGTGAGTATATTATACTATAAATAGCGCTTCCTCAACAGTTTTTAAGGACTTGTCATAAGCAAGTCCTTTTTTATTATAAATTTTATTTCTTCTTGGGGGTAAATGCTGTATGCTATTGTCTTAATGCTATCCAAACGATGGCCTGCTTATGACAGTTGACAGAATCTGGTATATTTTAGGCAAAAAACTTAATGGCGAAGCCAGCCATGATGAGCTTAAAGAGCTTTCTAAAATTTTAGCCCAACATCCGGAGCTCTATTATCCCATTCAGAATATTACCGATGTATGGAAGCTTGACAAACAACATGACAAACAGGAAGCTTTTATTGCTTTACAGCATCATCTAATGCGGCTTGCAGATAGCAGGGGCGAGATCATTATAGAAGAAAATTCAGCACAATATCATCAGCCTGCCCGATCCATATCACTCCAAAAACATAAGTATGTTATTTATGCTTTTACGGTGGCTTCTGCTATTGCTGTATTCTCTTACTTTCTTTTTTTTAATTCAACCGCCAACTCCAAAACCAAAAGCGTAGCCGTAAAAGTACAGGAAGGTAAAATCAATGAAATTTCAACTAAAACCGGGTCCCACTCAAAAATCATTCTACCTGATGGATCGTTAGTCTGGCTTAACGGGGGTAGCAGGCTAACCTATGATAAAACATTTAACCAAAGTGAAACACGCGAAGTTGAATTAACAGGAGAGGCTTATTTTGATGTAGTTAAAAATGCATTGAAGCCTTTTATCATTCATACCCATCAAATGGATATTAAGGTGTTGGGTACCGCATTTAATGTGAAGTCTTATCCAGAAGATAAGAGTTCTGAAGCCAGTCTTATACGGGGATCAATTGAAGTAACCATGCGGCAGGGAACCGGTGAAAAAATCATTCTGAAGCCTAAAGACAAATTGATTGTAACAGGGTATACAGCCCGGCTGGCTGAATCTGAAAAGCCTGGTAACACAGCAACAAGTTCAACCAGTAGTAAAATAAGCAGTATAAGTTATTTACCCTCCGACAGTACTATAATAGAAACTTCCTGGATTGATGACCGGCTTATTTTCCGGGATAAATCATTTGCGGAGCTGAGTGCGGATATGGAAAGAAAATACGGGATTGCTTTCAGCTTTCAGAATGAGGAAGTCAAACAACTGATGTTTAGCGCCAATTTTAAGAATGAAAATATAGAGCAGGCCCTTAAAGCGCTGCAATTGGCCAACAGATTTTCATATACACTTATAAAAGACACCGTAATAATTTCTAACTAACCCAATGCTATTATGGTAATGCTTAATACATCATGAGAAAACAATGAACAGAAAAACGGGAAATGTTCCAGCATTTCCCGCCAGGTATAAAACTTGCCTGAAACGTAATATTAAATGCAAGTTTTGTTTAATTAACCCTTAATGATAAATATATGAAAAAAAAACGGCTATGGTATTACCACCATTTACCGACTGCTTATTTTAAAGTATTAACAGTTATGAAGCTTACTGTTTTATTACTGATGCTTAGTGTTTGCCAGGTAATGGCAAAGGCAAAAGCCCAGGAAAAAGTTACCCTCAACCTTAACAAGGCATCAATAAGCCAGGTGCTGAGCGCTATTGAAAAGCAAGGCTTTTATCGTTTTGTATACAATAGCAGTTTAATTGATCTGAAACAAAAAACATCCATTGACGCGAAAGATGCGAGCATTGATGATGTACTTAAAAACCTCTTTACACGAACTGTTCTTTCTTACAACAGGCTTGATGATAACCTGATAGTGATTATGGAAAATGAAGCATTAAGAAAGGATATTACTGTTACGGGTAAGGTAAGCGATGCATCAGGCAATCCTCTGCCCGGTGCTTCGGTAACTATAAAAGGAACTTCAAAAGGTGTAACTACAGATGCTAATGGTGAATATACTATTTCTGCTCCTGAGAGCGCTACATTAGTTATATCTTCTGTAGGATTTAAGACGCAGGAAATTGCTATCAATAATCAAACAAAAGTTGATGCATATCTTGAACCATCTACTACACAACAACTGAATGAAGTGGTGGTAATTGGTTATGGTACGGCAAATAAAAGAGACCTTACCGGGTCAATTGTAAGAGTTGGTGGAAAAGAAATAGCAGATAAACCTAATACTAACCCGGTAGCTTCATTACAGGGAAAGGTTGCGGGTTTATCAATAGTAAATGACGGTAAACCCGGGCAGGAACCAGATATCAGAATCAGGGGAACTATAAGTCGTTTTCAAACCAAGCCATTATACGTTGTAGATGGCTTGCTGAATGACAACATAAACTTTCTGAATCCAAGTGACATTGAATCTATGGAGATTTTGAAAGACCCTTCTTCATTAGCAATTTTTGGTGTACGCGGTGCGAATGGTGTTATTATAGTAACTACCAAAAAGGCTAAGAGCGGTCAAACAACAGTAAACTTCAACACCTCTTTTGGAATTAAGAAAATAGTTGATAAGGTGCAAATGACAGATGCCGCGGGTTTTAAAACACTTTTTGATGAGCAGCGGGAAGTTCAGGGAACGGCACCATTTTCCTATTATGATAAATTTACTGGCAACTCAGATTGGGTAGATCTTATTTCAAAGGATAATCCAATGATTTCAAATACGAATTTGAGTATAAGTAATGGCTCCGAAAAGAATAAGTTTTACATGGGTGTTGGTTATCTTAAAGAAGAAGGGTTAATAAGATATGAAACGCTTGATAAAATTATTCTTACACTTAATAATGAGTTGAAAATATCCAAGAATATAAAAGTTGGATTTAACTTCAACGGCTATAAAGCAAATTTGCCGCAGCTCAAAGATTTTAGTTCTGCTATTAATGCCACGCCTATAGTAGAGCCATTTAATACGGAGCATAGTGTATATAATAAGTTACCAAATGAAATAGGCGGACCTCAAATAGGTAATCCATTATTATTTGAAGCATACAAGAATACGGATATTTCAAAAGAATACAGGGCGATCGGCAGTGTATTTGCCGAAGTAAATTTCCTAAAGGATTTAACTTTCAGAGCAACTTATTATGGAGATTTTGGATTTAATAACCAAAGAAGATATACACCACTTATTAATGTGTATAGTGCCGAAGATGATATTGTTGCGCCACAGGGAGGTTATACGCTTACAGAAGTATATCAGAAAGAAAACAGGTTCACAAAACTTCAGCAGGAATATTTACTTACTTATAAAAAGGATTTTGGAGAACATTCTTTGACTGCTATGGGCGGCTTTACCACGTACTATAGTGGTTACACTGAAACTAATGGCAGGGTGAGACAATCAGCAACCGGCACGGCTATTCCTTATGATAAAAGGTTTTGGTACCTGGACAACTTTTTTGGTGACCCTTCCACACGTGTTTCGGGTATATCTACCGGTGATGACATTTTTGGAAATCCCTTGCCATTGGAATGGGATCAAACTACTGTATCACTATTATTCAGAGCTTTGTACAACTACAAAAGCAAATACCTGATAAATGCATCTTTCCGCCGGGATGGGTCTTCTGAAATTTCTCCCTCTAATCGCTACCAGAACTTTATTGCAGTAGGAGCGGCATGGGAATTAACTCAGGAAGATTTTATGAAAGATCAGCATATCTTCGATTTCCTTAAATTAAAAGGATCATGGGGGATTTTGGGTAATCAGTATGTAGGTATACATTATCCGTTTTACCCCCAATTAATAGGAGGACAAACCGCTGTTTTTGGAAACAATCTTATTCCTGCATATACTCCCGCCTATTTAGCTGATCCAAATTTAAAATGGGAAACTGTTACTTCATTTGAAGGCGGGATAGAATTGGCTGTTTTGAAAAATCGGCTGCGTTTTGATGCCAACTATTTTCATAAGGTAACAGACAATCTCTTAACTATTTTCCCGGGCGTTGGAGGAACCAAACCTGGCATTACCAATGCCGGAAAAGTGAGAAATATGGGTATTGAGGCGTCTGCCTCATGGAGCGATAAGCTGGCCAACGGCTTTGGATATACCATCAGCGGTAATATAACTACGCTTAATAATAAAGTACTTTCATTATACAGATCAGGTTTCGAGATTATTGATGGTGCTTCCAGAACAACAGAAGGTTATCCGATCGGCTATTTTTACGGTTATGAAGTTGAAGGCGTATATCAAAGCTATGCCGATAAGTTAAAATCTCCGGTGGCATCATCATTAGGAGATTACGGACCGGGCGACCTGAAGTTTAAAGATCAGAATAATGATAATATTATAGATGATAAAGACAGGAAACTGATCGGTAATCCTACACCAGATTTCATATACGGGTTTTCTCTTGGAGCTAATTATAAAGGATTTGATGTTAGTATTGATTTCCAGGGATCATACGGAAATGAAATTTACAGGGACTGGGGCAATGGCAGCACATTTGCACCATTTAATTATAGAGTGGCTCGCCTGGAAAGGTGGACTGGAGCGGGCACTTCAAACTGGGAATACGGATCTACAGGACATAGTATTAATCGCAATCCCTCAACATATATGATAGAAGACGGAAGCTATTTAAGAATACGTAATCTACAATTAGGCTATAGCTTTAGTGTTGATCTTTTGACGAGAGTTAAGATAAAAAATTTGCGTGTTTTCGTAAATGCACAGAATTTAAAAACATTTAAAAACAACTCAGGTTTCACTCCTGAGTTTGGAGGATCAGCTATAAGGTTTGGTGTTGACGGGGGATCATACCCTGTTCCGGCAATTTATTCAGCCGGGTTAAATGTTTCC
Organism: Agriterribacter sp.; assembly: GCA_047601125.1. GTDB lineage: Bacteria > Bacteroidota > Bacteroidia > Chitinophagales > Chitinophagaceae > Agriterribacter. The sequence goes on from JASGJY010000002.1 coordinate 854,671, forward strand.
TTCTAAAACAAAAAATTAAATGTATGAAAAGGATTAAGCAATTAAAATATATTTTACTATTTGCAATACCTCTTGTTCTATTTAGTACAGGAGGGTGTAAAAAATTTCTTGAAAGAAAACCATTAGGTACTGGTATCGAAACGGATATTACACAAGGCGGAGTTGAAGGCGCGGTGTTTGGTTTGTATGGAGCTTTACGAACAACATCAGGCATGTCAGATTGGCCAACAATCTGGTTTAAAAGTATTCGTTCTGATGATGCAAAAAAGGGAAGTACCCCGGATGATTCAAAGCCCAATGGAGACAGGTTTGACGATTTTAAATACGATAAAGTTTCAGACGGTAATGTAGCCGCAGATTATTGGAACGGTCATTATAGTTTCATCGGTTTATGTAATAATGTTATTCATGATATTGACTCCTTAGGACTTGCCGATCCTGCAAGTTTGACCAATATGGCTGAAGCAAAGTTTTTACGAGCCTGGGCTTATTTTGATCTGGTGCGGGATTTTGGGGAGGTGCCGATAATTGATTTTAAGGTTTATGAAACTTCTCAGGCAAATGTGCCAAAAAAGTCTGTAGCTGAAGTATACCAACTGATTGATCAAGACCTGAATTTTGCCGAGGCAAATTTACCACTAACCTGGGAGTCTAGATTTATAGGCAGACTAACCCAGGGAGCGGCTAAAACACTCATAGCAAAAACAATGCTCTATCGTCAGAATTGGAGTGGAGCTTTGGCTAAATGTGAAGAAGTAATAGGAAGCAATCAATATGCTTTGATTACATCCGGTACAGGTTCAATACATCCATATGCATGGTTTTTTACCGAGGATGGCGAAAACTCCAGTGAATCAATTTTTGAAGTTCAGAATTATGTAAACAGTAATGGCTCTCAATCATTAGGCAATAACTATAATAATGTGCAGGGTGTTAGAGGAAGTGGCGACTGGGATTTGGGATGGGGGTTTAATGTACCAACAACCAGCCTTATAAATGCATATGAAGCAGGCGACCCCAGAAAAGCAGCAACTATTCTTGAGTCTGGTCAGCCTGATGGAATCTATGGGCAAACAGTGCCGGCATCGCTGGCTGCTATTCAACCTTACTGGAATAAAAAAATATACACAGATCCGGCACGTAGAAAAGCTACTGGAGACAGGTTTGGATATTGGCTGAATGTTCGTTTGTTACGCTATGCAGATGTTTTATTGATGGCTGCTGAAGCAGCAAATGAATTAGGTGGAAGTGACAATGTAACAAAAGCACACGAATATCTTGAGCTGATAAGAGCCCGCGCAAGGAATGGTAACAATGCAGTACTTCCTGAAGTAACTACTACTAATAAAGATGATTTAAGAGTTGCTATTCATCATGAAAGAAGAATTGAGTTTGCAATGGAACTTGAGCGGTTTTACGACCTGGTTCGCTGGGGAGAGGCCGAAACTGTACTTGGTCCTTTGGGATATCAAACAAAAAACAAATATTATCCCTTTTTGCAGGCTGATATTGATAAGAGCGGAGGGGTTTTAAAACAAAATCCAGACTGGCAGTAACTGTTGTTTTTAAACATTCTTAAAAAATTATTTCATTCTTAAATAAAATTAAACATGACTAAGAAGAAAAATAGTGCCGGCAGTACTATCCTTTTTCTGGCTATGATCATATTATTTTCAGCATGTCAGAAAATGGAAAGACCATCACTGGGCAACTATGAAGAAGATGCAAACCCGCCCGGTGGGCCGCTTAAATTTTATGCCGCGTTTGATGGTGCTACAGATGATAAGCTGATGAACGCAGTAGATAGTATAAAGGCTACATTTCCATCTAATAATCCTCTCGGATCTACAGATGGCATAAGTGGCAAGGCTGTAAGCGGAGAAAATAAAAAATTTGTAAAATATGCAAAGCCTAATGACTGGGGTTCGCTTGCAACAAGTTTTACTATTTCATTTTGGGAGAAGGGAAATGGGCAAACAAAAAATAATGCTGGTACAAATGGGCCTGAATATCCTTTCAGCTTTAAATCAAGCAATGGGCACTGGTCAGGTGGAAATCTCTTTCTTTTATTTGAAGGAGACAATGCAAAATGCGCAGTAAAATTTGTAGCGGTTGATAAGGATATGGGCGATAACTGGTTTACCTGGGAAGGCGATAATACAATTTCAGGATTACTGGATAACGCATGGCATCACATAGCTTTGGTATATGATGCAGCATCCAGCAGCTTAACCTTATATATTGATGGGGTAGCTAATGCTATAGTTCCAAAGTGGGGAACTCATGGAAATATAAATATTGATGATTCAAAAATAAGTGAATTCAGAGTAGGCTGCGGCCCTGCAAATAATTTTGATACAGATGATTGGTTGTCCTCATCATGGAAGGGAGCGCTGGATCAATTCAGATTTTATACTAATGCTCTGTCTGCAACAGAAGTTGCAGCTTTACATGCTAATAAGCAGTAATTATTTATACTAAGCTTTTTATAAAAGGCTGGCTTTAAATAGTCAGCCTTTTGTAACTAAGGTTGTAACGGCAATCTAATTATCGGCAGGCTTCAATTAAACTTAAATATTATAAATGAATTGATACAATGACTTTATGGTTAATACCTAACTAAATGTATAATGAGGCAATTTATTATAATACTGGTTCTGCTTTTAGAAGCAGCATGTTCTAAAAAAAATGAATCCGGTTCCCAACCAATTATTGAGAGGGTTCGATTGAAATCGATACAACTGAATGGCAATAACTGGACCTCTTCAATGCAATACGATGTTAGTGTGCAGCCTGAAATAAAACTTACATTTTCTCAGCCTCTGAAAGAATCAAGTATTGCAAATGCGATAATTATTAAAGATGCAGCAGGTGCAAAGATTCCGCTAACATTTACATTACAAAATAAAGATTCCGTACTCTTGGTTAAGCCAACCAGCAATCTTTCGCATTTGAACAAATATAATTTCTCCATTTATACTTCACTACAATCTTCAGAAGGAGGTACCTTAAATACGGAAGCAAATAATGGCTTTATCACATCTATTGATTCATCAAGAAAATTTCCTGTTATACCCGATGAAACGCTACTCACCAAAATTCAACAACAAACATTCAAATACTTCTGGGATTTTGCTCATCCTGTTTCCGGTCTGGCAAGGGAGCGGAGTAATGGAGATAATGAAACAGTTACTTCCGGCGGCTCAGGGTTTGAAATAATGGCTGTTATTACTGGCATACACAGAAATTTTATCACCCGCCAGGAGGGATTAGAAAGAATGAAAGTTATAGTATCATTTCTAAAAAATAATGCGCAAACCTTTAAAGGTGCTTTTCCGCATTGGCTGAACGGAACTACCGGGGCCGCCATCCCTTTTAGCACGAAAGATAATGGCGCAGATATTGTTGAGACATCTTTTTTAATGCAGGGCTTGCTTTGTGCAAGGCAGTATTTCAATCTTACAAATACCGATGAAACAAATCTTCGTGCAGATATAAATACATTGTGGAATGCTGTTGAATGGAGTTGGTTCAGGCAGAATGATCAGAATATATTATACTGGCATTGGAGCCCTGATTATAATTGGGATATGAATATGCAGGTAAAAGGCTGGAATGAATGTTTGATTACGTATGTATTAGCTGCCGCATCTACAACTCATTCTATATCCAAAGCGATATATGATGAAGGCTGGGCTTCTGGTGGCAATATAAAAAACGGTAATACTTTTTTTAATTATACGCTGCCCTTAGGTGAACTTAATGGCGGACCTTTATTTTTTGAACATTATTCTTTTCTTGGTATAAAGCCTTTTACGCTTACTGATACTTATGCGGATTATGAATTGCAAACAAAAAACCATACACTCATAAATTATAACTACTGTATTTCAAATCCCAAAGGATATTACGGCTACAGCGATAGCTGCTGGGGTTTAACGGCAAGCGATATACAAAATGGTTATACGGCCAGCTCACCAACAAATGATGTAGGAGTAATTGCACCAACTGCTGCTATATCTTCATTACCTTATACTCCTGCAGAATCAATGAAAGCGCTTAAATTTTTTTATTATGTATTGGGTGATAAACTGTGGAAGGACTATGGCTTTGTTGATGCCTTTTCACTTCACGATATATGGTTTGCAAATTCTTTTTTGGCGATAGACCAGGGCCCACAGATTATAATGATAGAGAATTACAGGAGCGGGCTGTTATGGAATTTATTTATGAGTTGCCCGGAAGTAAAGGCAGGTTTGAAATCATTAGGATTTAATGCGCCCGGACTATAAACGCATGATTATTTAAAAAAGATATATTGACAGTATGAAACATATATTTCTATTTACTTTTCTCCTTTTCAGTTTTACTGCAGATGCTCAGAAAAAGAAATCCATTCAACCGGTATTTGATGCCACAAAGCGCCCTAAAGATCTTTCTGATTCAGCGCTGCTTGACCTGGTGCAAAAACAAACCTTCAGGTACTTTTGGGATTTTGCACACCCTGTTAGCGGAATGGCAAGAGAAAGAAGCAATACAGAATATTACGGGCATGAAGTGGTAACAACCGGCGGAACAGGCTTTGGGGTTATGTCGGTAATTGTTGCAGCAGAAAGAGGCTGGATAACAAGAGATACTGCCGCCAGGTTTATGCGCAGGATGGTTAACTTTTTGTTGAAAGCAAATTCCTATCACGGCGTATTTCCGCATTGGATGGACGGCGCTACCGGAAAAACAATTCCGTTCAGCAGGAAAGATGATGGCGCAGATCTTGTAGAGACATCATTTCTGTTTCAGGGTTTGCTCTGTGCGCGGCAGTATTTTAACCAGGATAATCCGGTGGAAAATGAATTCAGGAATAAATTGAACTGGTTGTGGACAGGTATTGAATGGAACTGGTTTACCAGGGAGCAAGAAGTATTATACTGGCACTGGAGCCCCAACAATGGATGGGCGATGAATTTTCCGGTGAGGGGGTTTAATGAATGCATGATCATGTATGTACTTGCTGCAAGTGATGAAAAGCATTATCCTGTAAGCGCTTCCATATATCACCGAGGCTGGGCAGAAAGCAATTTCTTTAAAAACGGAAAACAATTTTACGGTCATGTATTACCGTTAGGCTTTGACTATGGCGGACCGTTGTTTTTTTCTCATTATTCTTTTTTGGGGTTAAATCCCAAAGGCTTGAAAGACCGTTATGCTGATTACTGGCAGCAGAACGTAAGCCACACATTAATTAATCATGACTACTGTGCAGATAATCCCAAAAAATTTAAAGGGTATAGCGATAGTTGCTGGGGATTAACTGCCAGCGATACCTATAATGGATATGATGCCCATTCGCCTACAAATGATCATGGCACCATTACGCCAACTGCGGCGCTGTCTGCTTTTCCATATACGCCTGCATTATCAATGAAAGCACTCAAATATTTTTACTATACCCTCGGAGATAAAATATGGGGCGAATACGGGTTTACGGATGCTTTTAACGAAACACAAAACTGGTATTCAAAAAACTACCTGGCTATTGATCAGGGTCCGCAAATTGTGATGATTGAAAATTACCGGAGCGGTTTGTTATGGAAATTGTTCATGAGTTGCCCGGAGATACAATATGGGTTAAAGAAACTGGAATTTGAAAGTAATGACAAGTAAAATGCAAGGCAAACCTGCCTGGCGCAGTCAGTGACTACCACACCCAAAGATATAAATGATAGTGCAGCTTGTAGAAATTTACAATCGCCGCTTTCTCCAACTTTTTCTCACCTTCGCTGAAATTGAAACATGCGTAAAGATATATTTACAGGTAAAGTAACTTCTATCAATCATGAGAAAAACTATGTGTCAGTGGCTTACGTTCACAACGATCGTAAGAAAACCATCACTTGCCGCATGAGTGAGAAAGAAGCCGATGTCGAAACACATGAAAAAGTAAAGCATGTTTACCGGGTGGGTGATGAAGTAAGCTTCCAGGTTAAGGGTGTTAACCGGGGCGCCGGCATGATTGCCTACAATCTTAAGTTTTTATACAATAATGAGCTGCAGCATTTATTGGATAAAGCTGCTACCGATAACCGTTTTGTCGGCTACCTTAAAAAAACTGACAATGCCTGGTTTATAAAAGAACGGGCAAGCTATATTTTCTTTCCGCTTGAATTATCAAAATGGGAGAGGCATCCATCCGAAGAACATTTTAATGAGGCTGTGGAGTTCAGGCTGCTGCATACAGACAAGCCGGGGCGCATCAGCGCAGAACTATTTACCCATGATTATATTCCTGAATTCAGAAAGGCTATCCAGGCATTTAAAAATAATATGCCGGTTGAAGCAGTTGTAACAAGAATATCTCCTTATGCTGTATATGTGGATATGTATGGCGGCAATTTACAATCAAAACTGCCGCTTACAAAAGGGCAGGTAAGCGATCTTAAAGAAGGAGATCGTTTACAGGTGCGGTTTACTTACCTGGGGAATACGCGTGTTGTTATAGAAAGTGTATAAGGATAATAAAAACCTATAAGGTTTGCCGGGCTGAATGGCAGCACTGCAAACCTTATAGGTTTATTAAACCGGCTAATACACTTTCTCTCCATTTATATACGTGCCCATTACTTTGGTTTTTAAAATTGACAAAGGCTCACAATGCATAATGTCTGTATCCGTAATAATAAAGTCTGCCTGCTTGCCTTTTTCAATACTTCCTTTTTCTTTTTCTTCAAAGCTGCCTTTTGCTGCCCATATGGTCATACCGCGTAAAGTTTCTTCTCTTGTTAAAGCATTGGATATTTCAAAACCTGTTGGCGGATATCCGCTCGCATCTTTACGAACCACCGCCGCATAAAAAGTTTTAAACGGGCTTATATCTTCAACAGGAAAATCTGTGCCCAGCACTGTCCAGCCATTTTGTTGCAACAGATCTTTGTATGCATATGCGGTTTTAATTCGTTCTTTACCTAACCTGTTTTCTGCCCAATACATATCAGAGGTAGCATGCGTGGGCTGAACAGAAGGAATAATATTATACTGACTAAAAAAATGAAGATCAGCAGTATCAACAACCTGTGCATGTTCTATTCGCCAGCGCCTGTTATTATTTCCTTTCAAAACTGCCGCGTATTGCTCAAGTATCATCCTGTTGCCTGAGTCGCCAATAGCATGTGTACATGCCTGAAAGGGTGATTGAATGATCTTCTGTAATACCTGCTCATAGTGAGATATACTGTCCAGCAAAAAACCCTTCCATCCGGGTTTATCACTATAAGGTTTTAATAAACATGCCCCTCTTGAACCAAGCGCGCCATCCGCATATAATTTAAATCCTGCTATATGCATGCGGTCTGTTTTATATATACCTGTTTTCAAATAATGCTCGTAGTTTTCTTTGGCATCAGATAATAAAACCGTAAGCTTCATTTTTAGCCTGCCGGCTTTTTGCAAACTGTCCAACTGATCAACCTGTTGCTTCATTAATCCGCAATCTGTAATGCCTGTAAGTCCAACTGCAAAGCAATTGTTTTGTGCATTAAAAAATACTTTTTCAAGTGTAGCATTATCCGGCAACGGCACCACGCGGCTTACTCTTGCTATAGCATTGTCAATAAGAATACCGGTAAGCGCTTTACCTACTGTTTCAATAACACCTCCAACAATAACCTCCCCGGCTTTAACGGATGCCTTATCCAAAGCCTGCTTGTTAGCAATTGCAGCATGTCCGTCAATGCGGGATAATAATACAGGATTTCCGGGAAAATTTTCATCAAGTAATGTTTTATCAGGAAATGATTTTACTTCCCAGTCGTTCTGATCCCAACCGTTACCTATGATCCATTTGTCTGCCGGTATATTATTTTTTGCAACAAAAATTTTGATCCTTTCAATGCATTCATTCCAGCTTTTAGTACCTACAAGATCTACCTCCTGTAACGACAATGCGTAACCGTAAAAATGTGCATGCCCGTCAATAAAGCCGGGGTATACTGCCTGCTGCCTGGCATCAACAATACTATCGCTTGTGTATTCTCCTAAAATATCTTTGCTTGTTCCGGCCGCGGCTATTTTTCCGTCTTTCACAGCAATGGCTTCTGTTACAGTAAATAAACTATCTACTGTGTATACTTTACCGTTATGAACGATCAGGTCAACTGTTGTTTTGTTTTTGCAGGATAAAAACAATACAAAAAAAAACAACCATTTAAGCTTTTCCATAAGAATTGATTTCTATATCACGAATTTTAAAACAGATTGGAATGAACATAATAGTGCCTTTTGAGCGTATGCTTAGTCGCAAGTTGTTAAATTTTCCCTTGTAATTCCCGTAAACCCTGTAGATTGAAGCATATCTTCAAATGAAAATTTTTTTTCCATGCCGGGAGGATAGCAAGAAAGAGCATAAACCTCTCCGCATTTCCCGATTTTATTATTCTTTAAAGTAATACCTTCTATACGATAATAAAACTTTTCATACTTATCTACCCGCTTATCTGGATACCATCCCATATTTAGCTGATCAGTTTGAAAAAGTAAATTAGATTTTACATCGTAAACTTTTATTGAAACCGATTTCATATTAAGGGCATACGGACGAAAGCTATCATTTAATCCATCTCTATTAGGTGTAAACGCAGAGGCGACTTCAATTAACGCGTTATCATATTCAGGTAAAATATCATTAACTAAATTATTGCAATGTATGGCAACTTCATCGTTATGCTTTTTACAATTTAAAATAAAAAAGCCACATAGTAGTATTGTCACTATTATTAAGCTGCGCATATATAAAATTAAGTTTGGTATTTATAAGATTATCGTGCCTTTCAAAAGTATAGAATGTTTTGCCACAGAAGACCATTATTATACCCTATACCCTTTAATTATTTACGGTTGCCCGGTTTATTATACATTTACAACCGTAAAGTTGCAGCATGTATAACAAGGAACAAACACAGCATTTGCAAAAAGAAAGTACCCGCATTTTATCGCAAATTGACAAACCCCTGGCGAATAAGGATATTTACACATTACGTGATGTATTGCGTTTTCATGAATATCGCTATTATGTAATAAATGATCCTATACTCTCCGATGGCGAATACGACAAGCTGTATAAAAAGCTGGAATACGCGGAAGCTGCCAATCCTTCAGTTATAACACCGGATTCTCCTACGCAACGCGTGGCTAAAGGTTTGATCAAAGATTTTCCTAAAGTGCAGCATCTTGTTCCAATGCTGTCGCTTGATAATTCTTATAACGCTGAAGACCTTATTGATTTTGACCGCAGGGCAAGAGAACTTAGCGGATTAAAAGAAATTGAATACTGTGTTGAGCCCAAGTTCGATGGTGCAAGCATTTCGCTGATATATGAGAATGATGTTTTATTAAGAGGCACAACACGTGGCGATGGCATAGTTGGAGATGATATTACCACGAATATCCGGCAGATAAGATCTGTGCCATTGTATGCAAGGTTTTCTGATTATGGTATACAGCAGATAGAGATAAGGGGTGAAGTACTGATGAATAAAATTCATTTTAAAGCATACAACGACGCGCTTGAAGAGGAAGGGTTGCCAAGATTAGCCAACCCGAGGAATGCCGCTGCCGGCTCGCTCCGTATTAAAGATTCAAAAGAAGTAAGCCGGAGAAATCTGGAAGCTTTTTTATATCATGTAAGCGATGTAACGCTATTACCCCGAAAAACTTTTCCTGAAGTTTTACAAACACATAGCGGTGCGTTGGAAATGCTGTGGAATCTTGGTTTTCGCAGCCCGGAAAAAGAAAAAAAAGTGCTGAAAGGAATTGATACGGTTGTTGCGTGGTGCACTGAGTTTGAAAAGCACCGTGATGATCTGCCTTATGAAATAGATGGCATGGTTATAAAGGCCAATCAACTGGAAGCGCAGGAAGCAATGGGTATGACAACACACCATCCACGATGGGCGATTGCATACAAGTTTAAAGCAAGACAGGCCACCAGCAAATTACGCGCTGTTGAATTTCAGGTGGGAAGAACCGGAGCTATAACACCGGTTGCTAAAATTGAACCTGTAAATGTTGGCGGCGTAACAGTAGGAAGCATTTCTGTGCATAATGAAGACTATATTAAGGAAAAGGATCTGCAGATTGGAGATACTATATTGATTGAGCGATCCGGCGATGTGATACCGCAGATCGTAAAATCTTTTCCTGAATTGAGAACGGGCAGTGAAACAGCTATAGTGTTTCCAACGCATTGCCCTGTTTGCGGATACAAATTAGAAAAGCCTGCAGATGAGGCAGTATGGCGCTGTAACAACAGCAACAATTGTTCTGCACAAATTATAGAACGCATCGTTCACTTTAATAGTAAAGACGCGATGGACATCCGCGGTTTTGGAGACGCGATCGTTCGTAAATTTTATGCCCTGGATTTTTTAAAAGATATTCCCGGTATATACCAGCTTCCTTTTGATAAAATCAGGCAGTTGGAGGGATTTGGCGAAAAGAGCGTTACCAATTTAATGGCGGCTGTTGAAAAATCTAAAACCCAACCATTACACAGATTAATTTACGCGCTTGGCATCAGGTATATTGGTGAAACCACGGCTAAGGTGCTGGCCAATGCCGTGAATAATTTATATGATTTTAAAGATTATTCGACTGAGCAATTGCAGGAACTGGAAGATATCGGCCCTAAAGTTGCCGGTAGTGTTTACCAGTTTTTTCATAACGAACAAAATATTCAATTACTGCACCAGCTTGAGTCTGTCGGTTTGCAGTTAAAGAATGAAAAGAAAGAGCTCCATACCGCGGGTAACCTCAGCGGGCAAACATTTTTGTTTACCGGAACATTACATAAGCTCAAACGCTCCGAAGCAGAAGAAATGGTGGAACAAAATGGTGGTAAAATAGTAAGTGGCGTAAGCAGCAAACTCAATTATCTTGTAGTTGGCGAAGATGCAGGCTCTAAATTGGAAAAGGCAAAAAAAATTGCTACCATTAAAGTGATCAGTGAAAATGATTTTTTGAAGATGATTGAGAGATAGGCAATTTGAAGATTTGTCAATTTCAGTGGTTGCGCTTTTAAATAATGTTGTTCATTCGGATATTACGTAAATGGTTCCATTCCATACTTAGGTAACGTAATACCCATATACCAACCATACCTATTTACGGTGCAGATGCCTCCTGCGCCGGCATGACAGCTCGCGGCGCGGTCAACCGGCAGTGCAGAATAGCAGAGGCATATTGTATAGCTTACGCTGAGTATTACAGCCGTGGGATATACAGTCTGCTGGCATTGTTCAATATTGATATAAAAGTTGAGAATCTGCACTATAACTCAGTAAAGATCCTACTGCCTGTCATTCCGATACCGCCTGAGGTTGCATTGATATATATGCATGTTGCGGCGGGAAAAGAATCTTAGTAACGTAATACCTATATATAATTTGATTAATCATTGCTGTGCGGGGCGTTTCTGATTGTCAGGCGGGTAGCTGCGCATGTGTAGATTTTTGTCGGCTACTGGCGATATTGTTAAAAGCGAAATCCCTGCAATAATGTAAGCATATATTATAAAATAGTGTAGCTTCATTAATCAAACATGTTTTATGAAAAAGATTATTGTATTTCTCGCAATCTGTGTATCACTGTTATCTTTCAACAATAAAAAAGACGGCTGGATATCTTTATTTGATGGAAAAACCTTTACTAACTGGAAGGTAGGCGATAATGCTGCAAGTTTTACCATAGAAAATGGTACGATAAAAGTAAATGGAGAAACGGCGCATCTTTTTTATGATGGTGATGTGCAGCAGCATAATTTCAAAAATTTTGAGTTTAAAGCAGATGTAATGACATTGCCCGGCTCTAATTCCGGCATATATTTTCACACCCGGTATCAGCAAGGTGGTTGGCCTGAAAAGGGCTATGAAGTACAGGTAAATAATTCGCATACCGATTGGCGCAGAACCGGGAGTTTATATGGTATTAAAGATGTGAAAGAAAAGTATGCAAAAGATAATGAGTGGTATACCGAATATATAAAGGTGGTTGGTAAAAAAGTAACCATCAAAATAAATGATAAAATAGTTGTAGAATACACCGAGCCGGATAATTTGGAAGGAGAAAGAAAAAATTCTTTACGCAGGATAAACAGCGGCACTTTTGCATTGCAGGCGCATGACCCTAAAAGCACGATATACTATAAAAATATAATGGTGAAACCTTTGCCATAGCAAATAATATTATTTGATTATTAGCCGTGATTATTATCGCGCTGCATGGCAAAATTTCTTATCTTACCTGTTGCTATATTATCATCTCAAAAAAAAATTTCATGAAAAATTCAAGAAGAGCATTTTTGAAAAAAAGTTCTATGGCTGTAGCAGGAGCTACCCTGTTTTCGTACCGCCTGTTTGCAGGCATTAATACACCTGAACTACTTGGTGTGCAGTTATACAGCATTAGAGACGATATGAAGAAAGACCCATTGAATAGCTTGAAGAAGGTGGCTGAGATAGGATATAGAAATGTAGAGCATGCCAATTATGTTGACAGGAAGTTTTATGGTTACGGAGCAAAAGAGTTCAAAAAAATATTGGATGACCTCGGCTTAAAGATGCCCAGCGGTCACACAGTTATGCGCAAAGAGCATTGGGATGCAACTAAAAATGATTTTACCGATGCATGGAAATGGACGGTGGAAGACGCGGCAATATTAGGCCAACAGATTGTAATAAGCCCATGGCTGGACGAAAGCCTGAGGCAAAATTATGATGACATGAAGCGCTATATGGAAGTGTTTAATAAAAGTGGTGAACTGTGTAAAAAATCGGGTATGCGTTTTGGTTATCACAACCACGATTTTGAATTTAGCCAGGAATTAAACGGCATAAAAGTTTTTGATATCATTTTACAGAATACAGATCCTAACCTTGTAGTACAACAGCTGGATATCGGCAATATGTATAACGCAGGCGCCAAAGCATTGGATATAATGAAAAAATATCCGGGCAGGTTTGAGTCAATGCACGTAAAGGATGAGATTAAAGCTACAGATGGCGGACATTCTCCCTACGAAAGTACTATTCTTGGTGTGGGGGTAATTCCTGTTAAAGAAATTATTGATCTTGGCAGAAAGTCCGGCACAAAACATTTTATTGTTGAGCAGGAGTCTTACCAGGGAAAAACGCCAATGGAAAGTATTGACCAGGATTTTAAGATCATGAAAAAGTGGGGGTATTAATGCAACAGTAAATCAATGCCGGAGAATGCATAGCTTTTTAAGGCTATGTCATTGATTGTTTCAGGCCGGCAGGCTTCATATATTCCGCATCATGCGGAACTACTGATTTTTTGTTTTGAGGAGACCTGTCAGCTTCATATCATTGTTCATCAATCCCTTTAATCAGCAGTAATGTAAATCTCACGCAAAAAATGGGGTTTTTCCGGATACTGGTAACAATTCGACAAATATTTGCATTGCTGACTGTAAAAAGTTTTATGACGATGCTTAAGCTTAAGGAAATGACATTGAATAGTGAATGGTCAATAATAAAGCATTAAATTGAGGCGCGAAGCAGAGGGAGAAAGCTCATCTCAGGTTTAACGCCTCACCCTCACTCACAATTAATCTCCATCTTTAATAAATTCTGTGCAAAGGGTCGCTATTATCTTACTATCGCTTATTCCTTATCTTTGCGCCTCATCAAAAAAGGGATATGGACGCTAAATTTAACCCGGATAAACAACACACGCTAAAATCGGCTGTTGCTATTTCCGGCACAGGCCTGCACACCGGAATTAAGGTAGATATGGAACTGAAACCCGCTAACGCAGGATTTGGTATACAATTCCAGAGGATTGATCTTCCCGGACAACCCGTTATTAAAGCAGATTGCGACCTGGTTACAGATACTTCAAGAGGTACAACACTTGAAGATAACGGCGCTAAAGTAAGTACGGTTGAACATATCCTGGCAGCGCTTGTAGGCATGGGCATTGATAACTGCCTTGTTGAGATCAATGGCCCTGAAATACCTATTATTGATGGCAGCTCCGCTCCTTTTGTAGAAATAATTGAAGAGGCCGGCGTGCTGGAGCAGGAAGCAGCCAAGCTCTGGTATACGCTTGATACTAATATTTCTTTTTACGACGAAGAGAAAAGAGTGGACATGGTGGCCATGCCCGCTATAGAATATAAAATCACTACGCTTATTGATTTTAACAGCCCGGTGCTTGGAACACAGCATGCAGGATTAAAAAATATGGGTGAGTTTAAAAATGAAATAGCGCCCTGCCGCACATTTTGTTTTTTGCACGAGCTGGAAATGCTGCTGGATAATAACCTTATTAAAGGCGGCGATATTAATAATGCAATAGTTGTGGTTGATAAACCCGTTACGGAAGGCGAAATGGAACGCCTGGCAAAGGCTTTCGGCAGGCAAAAAATGGAGGTGAAAAGCGGCGGTTATCTTAATAATCTTGAATTGCGTTTTCCCAATGAACCAGCAAGGCATAAATTGCTGGATATAGTAGGAGATCTGGCATTGATAGGCACGCCCATCAAAGCCCATATTATTGCCAACCGCCCCGGACATGCTACTAATGTAAGCTTTGCTAAAAAACTGAAACAACACATCCGGAAAAATAAGCAGGCCATGAATGTGCCTGTGTATGATCCTAACCAGGTGCCCATCTATACTACCCAGCAAATTGAAAAAACGCTTCCGCACCGCTACCCTTTTTTGCTGGTAGATAAAATTATTGAACTTACCGATAAGCATATAGTAGGTATTAAGAACGTAACCTTTAACGAGCCTTTTTTTGTGGGACATTTTCCCGGGAATCCTATTATGCCAGGGGTATTGCAGATGGAAGCGCTTGCGCAAACAGGTGGCATTTTAGCTATTAATTCACTTCCTCCCGGCGATTACGATACCTATTTTGTAAAAATGGATGATGCGAGATTCCGTCAGAAAGTAGTGCCCGGCGATACTATGATCCTTAAAATGGAATTACAGGCGCCGATACGCAGGGGTATGTGCGAAATGAGAGGAACCATATATGTAGGTAATAAAGTAGTTACCGAAGCCACACTGATGGCGCAGTTGGTGAAGAGATAATAGTAGTCAGCAATGAGCTATCAGCTTTCAGCCGTCAGCAATTCGGTTAAGTAGATCATTTTAATGCCAGCTTTTCCATTACTTTTTCTTTTTTTGATTTGGAGATGCTTAGCCTGGCATTGTTATTCATAATAATATACCCTCCATCGGTTCTTAAAAAATGAGTAATGTGCATAGTATTAATAAGTGTGGAATGATGAATACGAAGAAAAGGCTGAGGAGGCAGCATCTTTTTTATATCGCCTAAGGTTCTTGATATGAGAAGTTTCCGGTGTCTTTTAACAGAATACAGGTATATGCACCTTCAGCCCGGTATATGATATTGTTTACTTCAATAAATCATAGCCGTCTCGCCCGGGTAATGCTACACGCCAAGTTGATTCTGCGTGCCTGATATTGTGCAGCAGGTTACCAATATGATAAGAACCTGTTTTAAGTTGTATTTTTTCTTCAGCTTTCTTAACTGCTTCTTTAAGATCTGTCACGCTTACAAGCTTTAATAAATAGTCTATAGCGCTCAAACGAAAGGCCTTTGCGGCAAACTGATCAAAGTATTTGACCATCTTATTTAGCAGTTGCCTTCATTCCTTCTGTAATTGATACCGGGTTTTTTCCCTGAGGCGGGTGATGGCCAAGCCAGATGGTATATTCATCAAATGCAGCAATGAGATGTGAGTTGGCAGATATAATTTAGAGTCAGATAAAAACAATCAATAACAGAGTCTTTGTTTTATATTTTTTGTGCTGCAACTTAAACCGGCAAAACCAGTATCTGCATCTGTCTGTCCTTTCCGGCTTTTAATCCTTTATCACATCAATGCTTTTTAATCCTTTAGGGTGTTCTCCGCACTTTATGATAAGTGCATGTGGTTATTTATCATTAAAAAAATAAAACAATGAAAATGAGAAGTACTCAACAACAGGTATTGGGCGCTTAAAGCGGGCTGGCTGTTTGGCAGGTAATGAGTACGGTTTAAGGAGTATGGCTGATTGATCTCACGAGCCTGTTGTACCGGTTGATAAAATAATAATCAAAAACACTTTGCTATGACACTGAAAAAAATAATGATCGTACCGCTGGTTTTTCTTTCTATATGCCTGCAGGCTCAAACAGACACCGCGTACCATTTATCCAAAGTAACATTGCTTGAAAAAAGCAGGCATCAAAAAAAGCTGGCTTTAACTTGTGTAGTTGTTGGCGGAGCAGCATATGTGGTGGGAGCCATAGGGCTACTGTCCAATAACCGTTGGATTGAAGCTGCATATAGCGGCCATGCTGAAGGAACTACGAAAACCTTTATCATTGTTGGGTATGCCGGGGCTGCTATTGCACTTACCGCCATTCCTTTTTCTATCGCAGCCAGGCGCAATAGAAAAAAGGCAGGAAATATGGCATCGGTAATGTTAAAGATGGAAAATGTATCAGCCTTATCAGGATTTGGTATACAAAATTGCAGTTATCCATCGCTGGGGTTGAATATCAATTTTTAAGCTGAAGCATATTAAAGGTTAATAATGTAAAATAAAGCATTTTTATGCCCGTTGGTTATTGCCGTTGAATATATGCTGAACGATTATTCTACTGCTGAACATACCCCATCGCCTGTCATGCGGAGGCATGAGGCATCTGCCGTAACAGCAGTATCTAATACAAAATTTATATATACACTCTTCCGCATGTTTCAAATCACACAATATTTCTTTACAAGAATCAAACCTTATGACCTTAGTAAAAATCGTGAAGCTTAAACCTGACCTTATTACATTATTAAATCTCGTTTCAATGATTGACAGGTACAGATTTTAATCATCTGCTATCATAAGCTGATAAGGTTGTACAATTATTAACCATGTGTTACTAAGAAGGCTTTATTACAAGTTATCTTCTCCGATATCAGGATATTCGGTTAAGTACCTTTGTGTATATTCCATATTTTGCGGGCATGTACCCACGGGGCTATTTTGAAATACATCTCCTGCGTGGGTGTATTTCAAATTTTCGCTTTATCCGCGGTAGCGGGTTCTACAGGCGGACGGTGACACCCGCCTGCGAAAATTTGAAATACACCCGTCATTGCTGAATAGCTGAGATATCCCACAGCCCACAGCAAACAATACAGCAAACGATAGCATTGTATATTATCTTTTCCTTACTTTTGCGTTCGTCAGGAGAAAATGCCTGACGTTTTTGTATAAAACAATACGTCGTCGGGTATTTAAAACACAGACAAGTAACACCTCAATGATTCATCCTCATACTTACATTCATCCAAATGCCAAACTGGCTACCAATGTAAAAGTTGATCCTTTTACGGTTATTCACCATAATGTAGAGATTGGCGAAGGCACGTGGATAGGCAGTAATGTAACCATTATGGAGGGTGCACGCATCGGCCGTAATTGCCGCATTTTTCCCGGAGCAGTTATATCTGCCATTCCCCAGGATCTGAAGTTTGAAGGAGAGGAATCTCTTGTAGAAATAGGAGACAATACAACCATTCGCGAATTTGTAACCGTTAACCGCGGCACACATGAGCGCGGCAAAACCACGGTAGGTAAAAATTGTTTACTCCAGGCTTATAGTCATATAGCACATGATTGCAGCATTGGCGATAATTGCATTATTACCAATAATACCCAAATGGCCGGGCATGTTATTATGGGCGATTGGGCTATACTTGGCGGCATGTGCGCAGTGCACCAGTTCGTAAAAATAGGCGCTCACGCCTATATCGGCGGTGGCTCGCTGGTTGGTAAAGATGTTCCTCCTTATATAAAAGCAGCACGCCAGCCACTGAGTTATGCAGGAGTAAACTCTATAGGTTTAAAAAGAAGAGGATTTACTGTTGACAAGATCAATCATATACTCGACATTTACAGAACCATTTACAATAAAGGACTCAATACATCACAGGCAGTTGAAATACTGGAAGAAGAATTTCCCGCCACAGATGAAAGAGATGAGATCGTAACTTTTATTCGTGAAAGCGGAAGAGGTATCATTAAGCGCTACACCAAAAACAGTGTGGATGAAGATATCGCTGACTAATACCGGTAAACGCTTCAACAGGGATTGGATATTCCGCCATATTAATTTCCAGTTTGTTCCGGGCACGCATTATGCTATTACAGGGCCCAATGGTTCCGGCAAGTCAACATTATTACAGGTTATCGGCGGCGCTATTGCTGCGAGTGAAGGGGCAGTGGGCTATGAACTATCATCTATCAGCGGTCAGCAGTCGGCTACAGGAAATATTGGGGAGGAAATTTACAGGTATATAAGCATTACAGCTCCCTATCTTGAATTGGTGGAGGAAATGACACTTAAAGAGTTTTTACAGTTTCACAGCAGTTTTAAACCACTGCTGCCTTCAGTAACTATTAATAATATCATACAAATACTCACACTTGAAGCCGCAACCAATAAGCAGATAAGATATTTCAGCAGTGGTATGAAACAAAGAGTAAAGCTGGCACAGGCCTTCTTTTCAGATACTCCCGTTTTATTACTTGATGAGCCTTGCACCAATTTAGATGCAGATGGCATTGCTTTATATCATCAACTGGTTAATAACTATTGCCAAAACCGTTTAGTAATAGTAAGCAGCAATGATAAGGTTGAATATTCTTTTTGCAAAGAGATAATCTGTATAGGCGACTATAAATAACTGTAAGCAGGTAGTGCAGAACAGCTTTTACTTCTTCGTTAACCAGATCTCCGTAACCTGCGACCCACGTTCACCTTCACCGCAATTCCATGTAAATACAACCCTGCCGCTTGCAGTAGCTTCGTGCGGAATATCAAATTCATGCAGGGGTTTTTGCCCGGTCTGCAAAAAATCATGGATCACGATATTACCATTTGCCACCAGTTTTACCCTGGATCTGAAACGACCGGTATAAGTGATCCGCATTTTGTAAGTGGCGGTTGTATCAAGATTTTCATATTTTATTTGCAGTGGCTGATCATATAATGTATTGATCTGTGTCATCCACGCGGCGGGTGTTGTTTGTCCTGAAAAACCCTGTGCTTTTATTTCGTCTACCCATTCTTCTCCTATAATACCAATGCCATAAGATTTACGTGGAGATTCGAGGCTGCCCGGATCTTCAGCCCATGTTTTATTTGATATTACTTTGCTCCTGCTTTCCGCTGAGCCAAAATGATCATAAAAGCCACCAGGCCCGGGATCTGTACGATGCAGCATTTCATTTACTTTAGCCAGCATTTCATTAGCATCAGTTATTTTTTCAAATGTGTTCAACTGGTCATTAAGCCAGGGTGCATCATTCAATGGCATATCTATATTATCCATAAAATTTCCCCTGCCCGAAACGCCGCCATGTTTTTCAACAGTAAGTTGTGCGCCAATAGTGCTGAATAAAGAATCCGCTAAAGTGTTGCATCTTTCTTTTAGTGCCAACCCAACAGGCTTTTGCTTTGATTGTGCCAATATCTCTTTTGCTTCCTGAATGGCGGTTGCAATAGCTTCAGGCATTGCGCTCTGTAATATTTCCCTCGCCCTTGATTCAAGCGCTGTTTCATAAATCAGGCGGCGTTGTATCAGCGCGTCATAATATGCACGCAGCAGGCACATCTGAAAACGAAAGTTAAACAGCGTAAGTTCGCCCGGTGCCTTCTTTTCAATATCCTGCCACTGTATTAAAGTTTGTTCAACTGCCTTATTGGTAAGCAATGGTCCCCGAAAATTTTTTTCAAGATTCATTATACCCTGTGCGGTTGATTCTGTAAGATCTGAACCGAAAAATAAACGGCAATAATCACGTATCGTTTCAATAACAGGTGTTTCAGGATCCCAGTCCTGGTCGCTCCATACAAATTTATTTACATCATCGTTCGTGCCTTCCGAGTAGCTGATACTACCAGCTCCATATTTTGCAAAAACATTGTGTATATGTTTTTCATCCTCAGGTCTTGGATTAATGCATTCCCTTCCTAACGTCATCGTATAAGCAACATCCCAATCAGGCACCGGGTATTGCGCCGTATAGCTGTGCGTAATATCCGGGTACATGCGGATGGGTATGGAATCTTTTAATTGTTTTCGCAATTCCGCAACCGGAATTTTTACCCAGGGACCAAACACTACGCCGCCAAACCAGGGATAGCCGCTGTTAGCTAGCCTGACAAAATCATCTATCCATTTTTTTGTTGGGCGAAATGCTTGTGGCGATACCCACACTTTTGCTTTGGGATGCATTTGCCGAAGCGCCAATGCAACTTTACCAAGCCAGCTAAATAATTGCTCAGGCTCTAAATCGCCCGGGTCGCCGCCCGGTACAAACACATGATCTAATTTGGGAAGCGAACCGAATATCTCCATCCGTTCCTGTATCTCCTTTTTAAGTGAATCGCGGTTGCTATAATCGGGCCCCATATTCGGGTACCACATCCATACATCAAGATTATACGCTTTGCAGATCTTTGCCTGCTCTATGATCATTTTTTCAGGGCGTAATTTCATGTGTGCGCTGGTATCATCATCGTCTGTGCGTGGTGGCATTATTTCAATACTATTCGCACCAAATATGGCCAACTCACGGATATACTGATCAAACTGTTTAACGGAAAACGCGTCGTAAGAATTTGTTTTTGGCCGAAAACCCAATTGATGACCACGTATAGGATATTTAGGCGTAGTTGAAATGGAAACTGTTTCAGGCAATATCAACTGATCATTGCGCATTTCTGCTTTTCTTAAAAACCTGCCTATACCATACAACACACTTCTTGCATCTTTACCAACAATTATAACCGATGAAGTTGGTTTATGTACTATCAGCTTAAAACCTTCATTGCCCGGTTCGGGAAAATTGCCTGCCGCAGCACGAATTTCTTTGGGCAACTTTGATTCTCTCTCGCTGAGTACAAGATATATGGCGGATTGATTTTCTTCAGGTGATTTTTCAATCAGCGCAAGATCAATGGCTGTTCTTTTCTGTACTTCTTCTTTTAATACCTGCAAAGGCTTTGCAAGAGAACTTGTTTTAGTATCGCCAACCCAGATAACTGCTTTAGACAGATCAATAGACTGGGAGTAAGTGTAGTTTTTGAAGAAAACAAAAGCAAATAATACAAGCAGGGTTTTGCCTCTCATAAGTATGGGTTTATTATGTTGCAATATATAAAGATAAATGCTGTTAACATATACTCAAACAAAAGGAGTTTGCGTTTTAGAATAATGTTTTTTTTATCACCCGTTTAAGCAATAAAAGAAGATTTATAAGCAAATTGAGATTGCTGCTGCGCAAGTACGGGAGAGCAATAATAATGAGAGGTTAAATAGTAATACACTTTAATGTAGTACTGATAGCAAAGCACAAACGCTCTTCTCGTCATTTTCGATCCCACCCTCATGAAAACTGCATTCAGGATATATTGCGGCGGGTGAAAAATCCGTTTGGTTATAGTGCAATTGTTTAGCAAAGTACAAAGCCCGGCAGATTTACCTTCGGTGAGAATAGTTCTCCCTCGCGTAAGAACGTTTATAGTACAATCCCCGTGTTGCCCCGTCGAAAGGACGATACCCTCAGCCGTATTATGGGATATACAAAAGAGCAATCTCATACAACTTTCAAAATTAGACTTGCCCTTAGATTTTTTCTTGACAAAAGAAAAGTGCGAAAAAATCAGTAAATATCTTTGTGATTACAAAACTAAGATGGCGAAACGTAAAAACCGTTTGCATCAAAAAAGCAGGTGATATCCAAATAAATGCACTGCACGTTAAACCCATTTAAATATTCCCCGTCTTACCAAAAATTTTCATAATGCCCGATGTAAAACAAAGAAATAACATACATCTATTATGGCGTACAGGCTTTGGACCATCCGTTTCACAGTTAAAAAGTATTAATGATCATTCATACAAACATATATGGAATAATCTTGTTAAAACATCTGCAAAGGAGCTACAGCCATATAACACCATCGACAATTATTTAATGGGCATAATGGCGGATGCAGGAACGCCTGCAAAACTCATGAAGAAGGAAATGAGCGTTGCGGAAAAAAAAATGATAAGGGAAAAAAACAGCCAAAGCATTGCTGATCTCAATTTACAGTGGGTAAATGATATGGTAAACAGTGAAGCGCAATTGCGTGAAAAGGTGGCCTTCTTCTGGCATGGACATTTTGCCTGCCGCAGCCTTAGTGCGCTTTACCAGCAGCAACTATTAAATACTGTGCGTAGCAATGCCATCGGTAATTTCCGCAGATTGCTTTTTGCAGTATCAAAAAGTGCGGCTATGATCAATTTCCTGAATAATAATCAGAACCGAAAAAATCACCCCAACGAAAATTTTGCAAGAGAGGTAATGGAATTGTTCACACTTGGGCGTGGTAATTATACTGAGCAGGATGTGAAAGAAGCTGCAAGAGCCTTTACCGGTTGGGGCGCCAATGCAAAAGGTGAATTTATTTTTCGTAAACAGCAGCATGATGGCAGCATAAAAAAATTTTTAGGAAGAACAGGCAACTTTAACGGCGATGATATTCTGAATATATTACTTGAGCAAAAGCAAACCGCTGTATTCATTACCCAAAAGATATACCGTTTTTTTGTAAATGAAAATGTTGATGATGACAAAGTGCAGGACTTAGCGAATACTTTTTATAAAAGCGGGTATGATATACAACAATTACTAAGCAACATTTTTTTATCAAACTGGTTTTACGAAGTAAAAAACACAGGAACAAGAATAAAATCTCCTATAGAATTAATTGTGGGCATACAGCGAATGCTGCCAATGGAAGTGGAGAATAAAAATTTCTTTTTGCTGGTTCAAAGAGTGTTAGGACAATTGTTGATGTATCCTCCCAATGTTGCAGGCTGGCCCGGCGGCAAAAGCTGGATTGACAGCTCTACACTGATGATGCGTATGCGGCTGCCGGAAATACTCAGCGAAGCAGATACTTTTAATATAAAGCCTAAAGATGATGACGACCAGATGATGGGAATAAAGGACAACGAATTAAAAGTTGCCGCTAAGCCCCGCAAGAAAAAAAATAATGTATCAGAAAAGGAAGTAAATACAAGAATAGGCTGGAATGAATACCTGTTATTTTTCAATAAAATTAAAAAAGAAGATTTAACAACAACTATAGCCGGATTGCTGTTGCAAACAAATAATGCGGTTTCAACAGAATTGATAAAAAAATATTCGGTTATTGATAGCCGTGAGCAGTTTATTAAAACGGCTACGATACAAATAATGAGCATGCCTGAATACCAGGTGTGCTGAAGTGATGGCAATAATCAATAGCAGATCGGCAAGCTACTGCTCATTGCTTATTGCCCACCATCCATCGCCATTAACAACATTAATTATGCTGATAAAACGAAAAGAATTTTTGCAAATTGGTTCACTCGCTACAGCATCAATAATGCTGCCCCGGTTTTTAAAAGCTTTTGAAAATAAGCAAATGGTGCCGCCGGGCAATAAGGTAGTGGTGGTGTTACAATTAAGTGGCGGAAACGATGGGCTGAATACCGTTATTCCTTTCAGGAACGATTTATATTATAAGGCAAGACCAGAGCTGGGCATTAAGCAAACAGACATGCTTGCAATTTCGGATGAGGTTGGCCTGCATCCTTCACTTACTGGTTTCCGCGAGTTGTTTGATGACGGAAGCCTGGGTATTATTAACAGTGTAGGCTACCCGAACCCTGACCGCTCACACTTTCGCAGCATGGATATATGGCATGCCGCAAGCGAAAGTAATCAATACTGGAACACCGGCTGGATTGGCCGCTACCTGGATGCTCAGTGCAGGCATTGTGATAAGCCAACACAGGCTATTGAAATAGATGATGTGCTGAGCCTTGCATTGAAAGGGAAAGATATTAATGGCATTGCTGTTAAAGATCCCAGGCGCTTATACGGCACAGCTAATGAAAATTTTTTTAAAGATGTGCTGCTGCAGCACAAAACTAATGCGGAAGAACCGGTTGATTACCTGTATAAAACATTAGCGCAAACGCTTTCCTCCGCCGATTATATTTTTAAACAGAGCAGGATGCATCCTACAAGGGGGCAGTACCCCGCTACAGGTTTAGGAAACAGCCTTAAAACCATTGCCTCGCTTATATTCTCAGATATTAACACCCGTGTATATTATGTATCACTGGGCAGTTTTGATACGCATGTAAACCAGCCGGCGCAGCAGCAAAGGTTGTTTACGGAAATGAACAGTGCCGTAGCGGCTTTTGTAAGTGACCTTAAACGAAACAACCGGTTTGAAGATATATTGTTATTTACATTTTCTGAGTTTGGTCGCCGGGTGCAGCAAAATGCAAGCCGCGGCACTGATCATGGCACTGCCAATAATATGTTTTTGATCAGCGGTAGCTTAAAACAAAAAGGATTGATCAATCCTGTAAGCGATCTTGCTGACCTGCAGGATGGCGATTTGAAATATACCGTTGATTTTAAAAACGTATATGCTACTATTTTAAATAAGTGGCTTGATGCTGATGACAAAAATATATTGGAGAAAGGCTATGAGTATATGGGATTTGTGTAGAGCAAAAGTAAAAGAAGTAGTAAAAGGATAAGAAAAAATTGATAAGAAAGGAATTGAAGAAACCTACATAGTATTCAGGTAACAGGAGACGGCTTGCTTGCTTTTTCTCCTGATTTTACTACTAACCCAACCATAAAAGCTGTAATTGAATAGGGTAATATAAAATCTAAACCCATTTGTTCCAAAATAACCGAAATCGTAATAACTATACCTAAAACAGTTATTAAAATTAAAATAAGCCTGGATAACAGCACAGGTATATTACTGCGGGCCAGAAAATAAAAACAAAATAAATATACCAGGAGCGTTGGAGTCGAAAAAGCAAATCCCAAAAGAATAAAATAAGGATACAAGCCTAATAACCCCGTTCTATCTATTGAATTAGATTCCAATATTTGCTGTATACAGCATGAGAATGGTGAAATTATAAGCGTTAAAACCCAGTGCCAGATTGCATAGGACTTGCGCATACGCTTAAAAGTTTAGAGTTAAGTCAACCAAATGATTTTTATATTATTGCGAAAGATTATTTCACGCCTCACCTTTCAGGGTTCATATATTAATACTCCATTAATCTCTTTACATATTCGTCCAGTCTCGCCTTTGCCATGAAATTTTTCTCCAGTTCAATATTAAAAGGCACAGGGGTATCAAGAGAGGCGCAGCGCATTACCGGCGCGTCAAGCAGGGAAAAACAATGCTCCTGTATCCATGCTGCTATTTCAGCGCCGATACCGCCGGTTAAAGTGTCTTCATGCAAAACAAGCACACGGCCGGTGTGTAAAACAGATGCTTTTATCGCATCATGATCCAAAGGCAAAAGCGTGCGGAGGTCAAGTATATCAAAAGAAATACCGGGATGTTTACCGGCGTATTCCAATGCCCAGTGCACTCCGGCGCCGTATGTAATGATAGATATGTCTTCACCCTCTTCAATCAGTCTTGCCTTGCCAATAGGTATTTCGTAATATTCTTCAGGAACCAACCCGTTTACAGAACGGTATAAAGCTTTATGCTCAAAATACATTACAGGGTTGGGATCGTTAATAGCTGCAGTAAGTAAGCCCTTGGCTTCTACAGGCGATGAAGGATATACCACCTTTAATCCCGGCGTATGTACAAACCAGGCTTCATTGCTTTGCGAATGAAACGGGCCTGCGCCAACGCCGCCGCCTGCAGGCATACGAATAACCACATCCGCATTTTGCCCCCAGCGGTAATGTATTTTAGCAAGATTATTTATGACCTGGTTAAAACCAGCCGTAATAAAATCCGCGAACTGCATTTCTACAACACTCTTATATCCTTGAAGGCTTAACCCAAGCGCGGCGCCGATAATAGCGCTTTCGCATAATGGCGTATTGCGCACCCTTTCTTTACCGAATTTGTTTACCAGCCCTTCCGTTATTTTAAATGCGCCGCCATACTCCGCAATGTCCTGCCCCATTAAAATAAGATTATCATGCGCAAGCATACTTTGGTATAACCCTTCGGAAATTGCATCAACAAATCTTTTTTCCCGGAGGTTAAACACCTGTTGGTGGATGCCATCAACATTTGTAATCACATTAACGGTAAACTTTTTATCTGCTGTTCCGCAGGTAGCATATACATCATCCTGTTCTTCTTTTGCGGAAGGAATAAAGGTTTCTGCGGCAAATCCTTTTTCAACTGCTTTATTAATATAATTTTTTAATTCCGTTTTAATGCTTTCAACATCTACCGTGGTTAAAATATTTTCTTTTAACAGCCATTCTTCAAATGTTTTAACAGGGTCTTTCTTTTGCCATGTTTCAATCAGCTCTTCCGGAACGTATTTGGTTCCGCTTGCTTCTTCATGTCCTCTCATACGAAAGGTCATGCATTCTATTAAATAAGGTTTCTGTTTTTCAATACAATATTCACGAACGCCTTTCAGGGTATTGTATACCGTTAGTATATTGTTGCCGTCTATTTGCACACCTTCCATGCCATAGCCCTTTGCCCTGTCAATCAGGTTTTCGCAGCGGTATTGTTCCTGTACCGGCGTGCTTAAGCCATAGCCGTTGTTTTCAATAACAAATATTACAGGCAGGTCCCACACCGCTGCCACGTTCAACGCCTCATGAAAATCTCCCTCGCTTGTTGCTCCATCACCACAAAAGGCAAGGGCAGCTTTATTTTCTTTTTTTAATTTATATGCCAAAGCCACGCCGTCTGCAACAGACATTTGCGGACCAAGATGTGATATCATGCCGCATATATGATGCTCACGTGTGCCGAAATGAAAACTTCTTTCCCTGCCTTTACTATATCCCTGTTTTGAACCCTGCCATTGCATAATAAGTTTATCAAGCGGTAATCCTCTTGTTGTAAACACACCAAGATTTCGATGCAATGGCATTATCCATTCATCCTGTTGCATGGCAAGTGTTGCACCTGTGGATATTGCCTCCTGGCCTATACCGCTAAACCATTTACTGATGCGGCCCTGTCTTAGCAACAACAACATTTTTTCTTCTGTCATTCTTGGCAAAAGAATAGCCCTGTAAAATTCCTCCAATTGTTGTTTGCTGAAATGCTGCTGAGAGAAATGCATACACAAACCTATTGGTTTTTTGAAATACGAAGGAATATAATGGTTACCGCGCTGTTTGATGATATAACGTTTGTTGTTTTAAACGTATATAGAGGGCTGTTTTGATATGTCAAAATCGATATTTTAAGCGTGAGTTACTCATTTTTACCGCTAAACAGCAGGGAAGTTACTATGGAAAGCAATAATCCGAACAGCAATGCCCACCAAAAGCCGTCAATATGTATACCATTTACCATTTTTGAAGCCAGCAATACCATAAGCGCAGTAATCACAAATAAGAACAAGCCCAATGTAAGAATGGTTAAGGGTATGGTAAGAATAACCAGCAACGGACGGATAAATACATTTACCAGTGCCAGCACAAAAGAAAAAACAATAGCTG
This sequence comes from Agriterribacter sp., assembly GCA_047601125.1. Lineage (GTDB taxonomy): Bacteria > Bacteroidota > Bacteroidia > Chitinophagales > Chitinophagaceae > Agriterribacter. The sequence goes on from JASGJY010000002.1 coordinate 882,288, forward strand.
TCCAGTAAGTATCAATATGAATGCCGCTGAGGATCTGTGATAATCCGAAAGCAACGGCTGCAGTAACTAATAGTTTGATGATAAAATTCATAACAATGATTTTGCAAAAATTACAAAAAAATGTACAGCAGAAGCTTAAATAAGGCATTAATAATTTTTTGCAGGGATATGGTTATTCCACAGAGGCACACAAAACATACACAAACTTCCACAAAGAATAATAAAACGCTCTGTGTAATTTTGTGAATTCTTCGTGGCTCTTTGTGTAGCAAATCCTGTTCCGCCATGGCAGACACCGGAATTCGCGGCTACAACTCAGTGAATTAATTCTGTAATTCAATAGCTTAAACTTCTCAAACCGGGGCAAAATAAGTTTCTTTGCACTTTCTAAAATGCAATCCTGTATTAAATGTGGAAAAAACTCGGGAAGTTTATTTTAAGAAACCGGCTTGTGCTTTTGATTGTATTGCTGCTTTCTACAGCATTCATGTTATACCATGCATTAAAAGTTACCATCAGCTATGAATTTGTAAGAACCATACCTGTTGATAATCCACTTTACCAGCGATACCTTGCTTTTAAAAAACAATTTGGCGATGATGGCAATACGTTGGTGATCGGGTTTGAAAAGAATGATCTTTTTAAAAAAGAAATCTTTGATGACTATACTGCCTTATGTAATAACCTGAAAAAAGTTGATAAAGTAGAGAGTGTGCTGAGTGTAGCTAATGCCATCAATCTTAAAAAAAATGACAGTACACAAAAGCTGGAAGTAAAACCTGTTTTCCGGGGGGCGCTCGCATCCCGGCAGGAAATTGACAGTGCTGTTCAGCTTTTTCAGTCGCTGCCCTTCTATAAAGGGTTATTGTATAATCCGGAAACCAACGCATACCTTATTGCCGTAAGAATTAATAAAGATGTGCTTGCTTCAAAAGCCAGAGAAAAAGTTATTGCTGAAATAGAGCACTATACCTATGCTTTTGGTAAAAAGCATAATGTGGAAATGCACATCAGCGGGCTGCCATTAATAAGAACCAATATGGCGATTAAGGTGGCTAAAGAAATGCAATGGTTTTTGATAGGTTCTGTGTTGATCTCCGCTATTATCCTGATGCTGTTCTTCCGGTCGGTAAGCGCAACGGTGTTATCACTTGGCGTGGTTATTATTGGTGTTATATGGAGTATGGGCATACTGCATTTATGCGGGTATTATATCAGCCTGCTTACGGCGCTTATTCCACCGCTGGTGGTGGTAATAGGAATACCCAATTGTATTTATTTTCTTAATAAATATCATACTGCATGGCTTGATACAGGTAAAAAAGAAGAAGCGCTGGTTGAAATGGTAAACCGGATGGGAATTATTACACTGTTCTGCAATATTTCCGCGGCAATTGGGTTTGCGGTGTTCGCGCTAACCAAAAGCGCCATACTAAAAGAGTTTGGTGTGGTTGCCGGTATAAGCATTATAGCCATATTCTTTATTTCACTTGCGGCTATACCTCCTGTATTGAGTTATCTGCCTCCGCCAAAACAAAAGCATACCAAATACCTTGACAGCAAATGGCTCGAAGCCCTGCTGAAAAAAATTGAAAAATGGGTATTCAATCATACTAAAGCCATTTATGTAACTACAGCTATAGCGCTGGTATTTTCCGTAGCAGGTATCCTTCGTTTGGTATCTGTAGGGCATATGGTAGATGATATTCCGCAAACAGATAAGATATATGTTGACCTGAAATTTTTTGAGCGCAATTTTAAGGGTATTATGCCGCTGGAAATTATTGTTGATACGAAAAAGAAGTATGGATTAAGCGGCATGAAGGCACTGGATGTTTTTTCCCGAATAGATTCTTTGTCGCAATATATCGCCTCAAAAAAAGAAATGGCAAGGCCTTTATCGCTTGCTGAGGGACTAAAGTTTGCCAAGCAGGCTTTTTATGATGGTGACACATTGAACTACGCGATGCCCAATACATTTGACGGCGCTTTTGTAGGAGATTATTTACGGGTGAAAAAAGATACAGGCAACACTTCTGCCTCAAATAATGCGTTTCAACAGTTGATGAATGCATTTATGGATACAGCCAGGCAAAAAACCAGGATAAGTGTGAATATGGCTGATGTGGGGAGCAAGGCATTACCGTTGATACTAAATGATATTAAAAAAAGATCTGACCAGCTTTTTGATTCCACCAAATACAATGTAGAATTTACCGGCACCAGCATTACATTTCTCGAAGGCAGCCGGTTTATTATTAACGGGCTGAAAGAAAGTATTATGTGGGCCTTTCTGCTGATTGCATTATGTATGCTGTACCTGTTTAAGTCAGTAAGAATATTGATCTGCTCCCTCGTGCCCAATATAGTGCCGCTTATGCTTACCGCGGGCATTATGGGCTGGACGGGCGTTCCCCTTAAACCTTCTACCGTTTTAATATTTGGTATTGCGCTGGGTATAGCTATAGATGTTACCATAAGGTTTTTGGTAACTTACCGGCAACAGTTGCCTGCTAACAGCAATAATGTAAAAGCTACCGTAATGCAAACCATTCATCATACCGGCATCAGCATTATATACACTTCGCTTGTGCTGATTGCGGGCTTCAGCATTTTTATTTTCAGTGGATTTGGCGGCACGCAGGCGCTGGGGTGGCTAACATCACTTACCTTATTATTTGCAACGGTTACCAATTTAGTGCTGCTGCCTGTTTTACTGAATATGTTGCATAAACATAGCTTTTCCAGGAAGAAATAATGCATGACATAAACTAACAATCGTTAACATAAGTTAAAGATTTTCACATTTAAACATATATAAACATATTACATGTTTTAAATGTCGGCATTGTTTTATGTTTCGATGGCATTGTTAAGCAGCAAATATTTCTTTTCTTCTGTCTTTTAACAGTCAAATAATAAAAATTTAACAAAAAGTTCAGATTTGTTAAATCTTTTTATATTTGGCACTTCATCTTAAAAAAACAAACATGAGAAAACTTGCAGCACTCTTTGCGGTGCTGATGCTATGCATTGCATCAGTATATTCGCAAACCAAAACCGTAACAGGTAGGGTTACAGACGCAAATGGAGACCCGGTACCTTATGCAACCATCAAAATTAAAGGCGCAAACACAGGAGTTGCCGCCGATCAGAATGGTAACTTCAGCATTGAAGTAAATTCCAAAGCCACATTAACGATAAGCGCTGCCGGTTTTGAAGAGCAGGATATAGCAGTAAGCGACCGGTCTACTTTGACCGTCAGTCTGCAACCTTCTGCCAATATGCAGGAAGTAGTAGTAACCGCCCTTGGTGTTAAGCGTAACAAAAATACATTGCCCTATGCCGCACAGCAGGTAAAAGGTGATGATATCAGCAAAATCCGCACAGGTAACGCTGCCGCTGCACTTTCCGGTAAAGTATCGGGTGTGCAGATCATTCAGGGTAATGGTATTGGTGGATCAACCAATATCGTTGTGCGCGGCATGAAATCTTTACAATCAAATAACCAGGCTCTTTTTGTGGTAGATGGTGTACCTATAGATAATAGTACATATAATACTACCAATCAGAGAACAGGCAGAGGCGGTTATGATTATGGTAATGCTGCGGCAGACATCAATCCTGATGACATTGAAACCTATGATATACTTAAAGGTGCCGCTGCAACTGCATTATATGGCTCAAGAGCTGCAAACGGTGTGGTAATGATCACTACCAAAAAAGGAAGAAAAGGATTAGGCATATCTGTAAATACAGGTGTTAGAGTAGGACAGATAGATAAAAATACCTTTGCAAAATACCAGGATCAGTATGGCGCCGGGTATTCTGCTAATTATTCAGGTACTTCCTCTCCCAATAGACTTTTCTGGTATTTTGACGCGAACGGCGATGGTGTTGATGATTTAGTAGTGCCTACTTCGGAAGATGCTTCATATGGTGCTAAATTTGATCCCAGCTTAATGGTATATCATTGGGATGCATTTGATCCTGCTTCGCCATATTATAAAACAGCCAAGCCCTGGGTAGCAGCAACCCATACTCCTGCTGATTTTTATGAAACAGCTGTTTCTACCAACAATAATATTGTTTTGACAGGAGGTACCGACAGAAGTACTATAAAACTGGCTTATACACGCGATGACGAGAAAGGTGTATTGCCTAACAGTAAGGTCTTAAAAAACACGATCAACTTTGGAGCTACTTATAAAATAACTCCCAAGCTCATTGCTTCTGCAAGCGCCAACTATTCTAAAATTGATGGTAAAGGACGTTATGGTACAGGATATAGCGGCAGGAATGTAAATCAGAATTTCCGCCAGTGGTACCAAAGAAATGTGGATATACAGGAACAGAAGGAAGCGTATTTCAGAAATCATCAGAATATTACATGGAACTGGAAAGATCCTTCTACTGAAGCAGGTACCGTACCTATTTACACAGATAATTATTACTGGACTTTATACGAAAATTATGAGAAAGATACCAGGTCACGTATTTTCGGTAATGTACAGTTAGATTATAAAATTACCGATTGGTTAAGTATTCTTGGTCGTACAACGCTCGATTCATATACACAGTTTATGGACGAAAGAATTGCCGTAGGCAGTCAGGGAACACCAGGTTATACAAGGTATGATTTGAGCTTTAGCGAAAGGAACTATGATCTGATGGCTAATTTCGATAAAAATTTCGGAGCTGATTTTAATGTAAAAGCATTAATTGGAACCAATAGAAGAAGAAGCACGTATACTTATTTAGGGCAGGCTACTTCGGGCGGATTGATTGTCCCCGGCTTATATTCTATTGCAAATTCAAAGGGTACTGTTCCTAATCCTACAGAATATTATCAACCAAAAGCGGTAGATGGTTATTTTGGCGGTTTAACACTAGGATATAAAGAAACATTAATCCTTGATGGAACTATCAGAAGAGACAGGTCATCTACACTACCCGAAAATTCAAATGCGTATAACTATTATGCGGTTTCCGGAGGATGGATTTTCTCCAAGCACCTTTCTCAACTTGACTGGTTATCGTACGGTAAAGTAAGATTAAACTATGCTGAAGTAGGTAATGATGCAGCATGGGGTGCACTTAAAGATACTTATGATCAGCCTACTCCTTTTGGAAGTACAATTTTATTCTCTGTTCCGGGAACAAAAAACAATGAAAACCTGGTACCGGAAAGAACAGTTAGCCGTGAAGCAGGTATCGAAGCTGCATTCTTTAATAATCGTTTCGGATTTGATGTAACATACTATCAAACCAATACACATAACCAGATCATTCCGGTTTCTGTATCTACATCTACAGGTTATAACAGCAAATATGTTAATGCCGGTAATATCCAGAATAAAGGAATAGAATTGTCTGTGTTTGTAACGCCTATCAAATCAAAAGATTTCTCATGGAATATTAATTTGAACTGGACCAAGAACACAAACAAGGTAGTTGAGCTGTATAAAGATGAAAGTGGAAATGAAATTAAAAATATTCAGCTTGGCTCATTCCAGGGAGGTGTAAGTATAAATGCAACTGTAGGTCAGCCTTATGGTACTATTCAGGGCAAAACTTATATGATGATTGACCCTAAAGATCCAAGCCAGGTTATTACGTGGGATGGAGTTTCGCCAAGAGTTGTAGCATCAAGCGGCTTCTACAGAACTACTACGACAACTACTAATGTATTTGGCAGCTATAACCCCGATTGGATCGGCGGTATTTACAATACATTCAAATACAAGAACTTCTCATTAGGCTTCTTAATTGATGCAAGAAAAGGCGGTAAAGTATGGTCTCTGGATATGTATTACGGGTTAAACTATACCGGTATTTATCCGGAATCTGCAGGGCTTAACGAGAATGGCAAATCGATCAGAACAACAGATGATGGCGGTGGTGTAGTATTAGATGGTGTTTTGGCGGATGGTAGTAAAAATACAAAACGTGTTGCGCTCGATGCAAACCAGGCTGGTTTTGCCGCTTCTGATTTCGCTTACGATGCGAGTTATGTGAAACTAAGAGAAGCAGTGCTTACCTATACCTTCCCACAGGGATTATTCAAAAATGCGAGTGTTATTAAAGGAGTAGATTTTTCTATTATAGGAAGAAACTTATGGATCATTCATAAGAACCTGCCGTATTCAGATCCTGAAGAAAATCTTTCTGCCGGTAATATACAGGGTATGCAGAGCGGTGCCTACCCTACTACCAGAACACTTGGTTTTAACCTGAATGTAAAATTCTAAACACAGAAAAATGAAAAAATTAATAATATCTATAGCTATGCTGCAGGGGCTTCTGATCACTTCCTGTACAAAGGATATTTCAAGCTACAATGATGAAACCAAGCGTGCGGCAAATGTTCCTGCTGGCACTTTATTTTCAAACGCTACAAGAAATTTATCCGATAACCTGGTTTCTGCCAGTGTAAATACCAATCCTTTCCGTTTTATAGTGAAGCATTGGTCAATGGCGACATACCAGGATGAAGCTCAGTTTGATTTTTCTACCAGAAACATCCCACAAACCTGGTGGGGGGCAATGTACAGAGATATATTAACAGATTATAAAGAATCAGCTAAAATTATAACTGCTGATGCCACATTGCTTGAAGGCGAAAAGAAGAATAAACTTGCAATCATCGACATTATGCAGGTATATGTTTTCGCAGATTTGGTAACTTCTTTTGGAGATATTCCTTATTCACAAGCATTAGACCCAGGAAATGTTTACCCGGTTTATGATGATGCAAAAACAGTATATACTGATTTGCTTTCAAGATTGGCAGCAGATATTTCCGCGTTGGATACAGATAGCAAAGGCTTTGCGAGCTCAGAAGATTTTTTATACGCAGGTAGCGTAAGCAAATGGAAAAAATTTGCAAACACATTAAGATTTAAGCTGGGAATGATATTGGCTGATTCAGATGCTTCTGCGGCAAAATCTAATGTTGAAGCTGCAGATGCAGGTGCATTTACAAGCTCAGATGATGATGGACTTATGCCTTATCTTTCCGCTACACCAAATACCAATCCTCTTTATGCGGATATTATATTGGGAGGTCGCGGTGACTATCTCGCAGCCAAAGATTTAATGGACCCGCTTATTGATTTAAACGATCCAAGAAAATCACTTTATTTTGGAACCAATAATGATGGTGAATATGTTGGTGGTGTTGTTGGTGCAGGTAACACATATTCTACTACATCCAAGCCAAGCGACCAGGTATCTGCAGCAGATGCTCCGGGTGTGTTTTTAACATATTCAGAACTGGAGTTTTACCGCGCAGAAGCAATTGAAAGAGGATTTACTGTGGCTGGTACCGCTGCTGAACATTATACAAATGGTATTAAAGCATCGATTCTTGATTGGGGTGGTTCTGCAGGCGATGCTACTACTTACCTGGCACAACCAACAGTAGCTTATGCAACCGCTGCAGGCACATGGAAAGAAAAAATTGCTTTTCAGAAGTGGATTGCTTTATACAATCGCCCGATGGATGGCTGGTTAGAATTGAGAAGATTGGATTATCCTAAATTGACATTGCCTGTTGGTGCTAAATCAGGTTTCCCGGTAAGATATCAGTACCCTAATAATGAACAGCAGTTAAATCCTGCAAACTATACAAGCGCTGCTTCCAAAATTGGTGGCGATGAAGTTGAAACAAAATTATTCTGGGATGTAAACTAGATAAGTATTTTATAAATTATATTAAAGGGTTACACTTATTCAAGTGTAACCCTTTTCTTTTTTATCAATATTATATTCCGGTTCATGATAAGTTTTTACTAAAATGTTAAGTTTCATCCAATTATTCGTGCAGCACCGGCGTTCCTCATTTTGTCTTTTTTCTGGCATCAGGGTATTTACGCTTTTTATTAGTAGATGTCTGTGATATATCCTGTATTTGCCGCATTCATTAAAACCTATTTAAATATGAGAAAAACTTTAATGCTTCTCGCAGTACTGCTGCAATGGTCGGTACTGACATTCGCTCAAACAAAAACTATAACCGGACAGGTTATGGATGACAAAGGAAACCCTATTCCTTTTGCCACAGTAAAGATCAAAGGTAATGATGCCTCAGGAGTTGCTGCTGATGAAAATGGGAACTTCAGCATACAGGCAACGTCGTCAGCTGTTTTGGTAGTAAGTGCTGCCGGGTTTACCGCACAGGAAATTACTGTAGGTGATCAAACAAATATTAACGTGGCATTAACCTCAGGTTCAAATCTGCAGGAAGTAGTTGTAACAGCGTTAGGAATTTCAAGGGAAAAGAAAAGCCTTGGATATGCCACCCAAAGTGTAAAAGGCGATGCATTAGTGCAGGCTGCCAATACGGGCTTAGCGGGTGCTTTGCAGGGTAAGGTATCAGGCGTTCAGATAACGCCTTCAAGTGGTATGCCCGGCGCTTCTTCTTTAATTACTATCCGCGGTGCACGTTCGTTTACCGGCAATAATACCCCGTTATATGTAATTGATGGTATGCCCATTTCTTCTAATGCTGATTTAAGTACCGGTAATAGTGTGACCGGAACAGATATTGCAAACCGTGCGGTTGATATTGACCCTAATGATATTGCAAATATTGAAGTGTTAAAAGGCCAGGCTGCATCGGCATTGTATGGTATAAGAGCATCTAATGGTGTAATTGTTATTACAACTAAAAGCGGGAAAGGGGCTTCAAAAGGTAAACCCCAGGTGTCCTTTAATTCCAGTGTAAGCTTTGATGATCTTTCAAGATATCCTGAACTGCAGACTACTTATGCTCAGGGTGCTAATGGCAGATATAGCAGTACCGGAGCCACCCCTACAGCTACCGCTTCTACTTCTTATGGACCTAAGATTGAAGATTTGCCTGATGACCCTAAATTTGGTGGAAATACAACTAATGCCAATACGGACAGGGACGGCATGCATCCGGGGCAATACTATGTACCCCAGCGTGCATTGGCCGGTCTTAACCCATGGGTTACCCCTGCAGTATATAATAATGTCCGCGATTTTTTTGACATCGGTACCACTTTTAATAATTCCATAAGTATCCTGAACGCAACCGACAGGGGTTCTTATGCTGTAGCATTAGGCAGTACCAATCAAAAAGGCATTGTGCCACATACAGGTATGAACAGGTATAATGCTAAAATAGCCGGTGAGACAAAATTATCAGATCACTTTAAAGCCTCTTTTAATGGCAATTTTATCAATTCAGATATTGATAAAGCTCCTTCAGCAAATGACGGTATTATTGCAACTGTTTATCCGGCTCCTGTAAGTTATGATCTTAAGGGAATTCCTGACCACGCCGAAGGCAATATATACAGCCCAGTCGGATATCGTGGTGGCGCATTTGTGAACCCTTACTGGGGCCAGGAGCATAACACCTGGAACGAAAAAACAAATCGTTTTTTTGGAAACACTAATGTAACGTATACTGCTGATCTTTCAAGCAATATGAAACTCGATGTGAAGTACCAGATCGGAGCAGATGCTTATACTACAAACTACCAGGATATCTGGAGCTTCGGTTCTCCAACGCGTGGATCAGATGATAATGGCGATATTACAGAGTATACCTACACTAACACTACACTAAACTCTTTGCTTACCGGTAACCTGAAATGGGATGTGAGCCATGATTTTGGTTTGAACCTGTTGGTAGGTAATGAGATCGTTAATACCAATACCAAGTATTTAACAGCCTATGGTTCCAGCTTTGCATTTGCAGGATGGAATCATATGGATAATACCGGAGTTAAAGACGCAACTGAAACATCATCCAAATACAGAACTTTTGGAAACTTTGCTAATCTCTCTTTGTCATTCAGGCAAATGTTGTTCCTGAGCGTTACCGGCCGCCAGGATATTGTATCCTCTATGCCGAGCAACAACAGGAAGTTCTTTTATCCTTCAGCCGCATTAGGATTTGTGTTTACAGAGTTGAAAGGGCTCGACAACAGTTCTTTTTTGAACTTTGGAAAACTGAGATTCTCTGTAGCACAGGTAGGCCAGGCAGGAACTTATCGTAGCAATTTCTATACGCTGCCGACTTATGGCGGCGGGTTTTATAGCGGTAGCCCGATATTGTATCCCATCAATGGAATTAAAGCATATATACCCAGCGACCTGGTATATGATCCCAACTTAAAGCCACAAAACACCACTTCTTATGAAATTGGTGCTGATTTGAATTTCTTCAATAACCTGATTGAAGTAAATTATACGTTTTCCCGCCAGAATGTAAAAGACCAGATTTTTGACGTGCCGTCGCCAGGTTCAACAGGCGCTACCCAGTTTAGAACCAATGGTGGTAAAATTCACACCAATGTACATGAAGCTACTATCAATATTAATGCTATCAGGCAGGCTGATGTTGAGTGGAGCATAGGAGCAAATTTTTCTAAAATTGATAACTATGTAGATGAATTAGCGCCTGGCGTTGAAAGTATCTTCCTCGGTGGTTTTACAACGCCACAGGTCAGGGCAGGCATTGGCGACAAATTTCCTGTAATATATGGTACATCATATGCCAGGGATGAGAAAACAGGAAAAGTGATTGTTGATGCAAATGGAACTCCTATACCCGGAGCTCCCGCTGTTATTGGTCGTGCTGCTCCCGACTTTCTTTTAGGTGCTAATACCCGTATTAGATTTAAGATGCTTACGCTAAGTGCCGTGATGGATTGGAAACAAGGCGGTGAAATGTATAGCGGTACTACAGGATTGTTAAGTAATTATGGCGTAAGTAAAGAAAGTGAAGAAGCAAGGTTAAAAAATGCAGTACAGTTTCCTGATGCCGTTAAGGAAGATGGTACACCGAATGATATTGTTGTTTCAGGATATGCTAATATTCAAAAGTATTTCCAGGATATTAATACCATTGATGAAAGCAGCATTGTAAAAAGCTCCTTTATCAAAATGAGAGAAATATCACTTCGTGTTCAGGCTATTAAAAGAGCAAACTTTGGATTAGGAGTGAACTTCTTTGCAAGAAACCTGTTGTTGTGGACTAATTCCCCATATCTGGATCCCGAATCCAGCCAGGGCAATACAAATATGGCAGGTGCATTTGAAAGATTTACTTTACCTCAAACCAAAAGTTTTGGTGTAGGTATTAATCTCCAGTTTTAATATAGTTAAATCAAAAAAACAGAATGATGAAACCATTAAAAATATTTAGCCTTGCTGTAGCGGCATCAGCTATGTTTATTTCGTCTTGTTCTAAAAAAGAACTGGATAAAGTAAATTTTAATCCTAATAATCCATCAGATGTATCGGCAAAGTTTATTTTAACCGATATGATGACATCTACTGCTTTCTCTGCAGTTGGTGGTGATATTTCCCTGTATTCTTCTGTTTATCTTGAACATGAAGCAGGAGTTTGGGGTCAAACGTTTAATGCCGAAACACGTGTAGGCGAACCAACGCAGGCAACCACGTATAATAATAGCTGGAATTCCATATACGCAAATATTAAATCTTTAAAAATTATCATTGCTAAAACTTCTGCCGGAGGTACTGAAGAAGGTAATGATGTAACCTGCGGAATTGCTAAAGTATTATTGGCGTATAATCTTGGCGTTTTAACTGATTTCTTCGGCGATGCTCCTTTCAGCGAATCTGGGGTTATTGATGCAAGTGGGGCGCCTGTTATCTTACAGCCAAAAATTGATAAGCAATCAGAGCTTTATCCACAGATACAAACTTTACTGGATGATGCGATTACTTTGCTTGATGGAACGGACGGTGCAGGTACAGGTTCGGTAGGCAGCCAGGATTTAATTTATGGTGGCAATAAAGCGTTGTGGAAAAAAGCAGCCTATGGTTTAAAAGCGCGCTATTTAATACATACTTTAAAAATATCTTCTGATGTTGATGGTGATTTGACCAAAGTTGTAGATAATATAGATAAGTCTTTTAAAAGTGCGGGTGAGGAATTGATATTTAATATTTATGATGGGCAGGCGTATATCAACCCGCTTTTTGGATATTCAAATGCCAGAGACGGGTTGGGAGTAAGTCAAAGTCTTGCTAAAAAATTTAAAACCTTAAATGATCCCAGGGGAGAACAGGCATTTATGGATTACAATTTTGAAGCCATAAGCCTGGAGGATGCAATAGCAGATGGAGTTCCTAATGGCACCCCGGTACAGCAACAATATGCATACCCTATTTCTGTTGCTGAATATGCCACTACAGCTCCTACATTATTATTAAGCTATCATGAATTGATGTTCCTGAAGGCAGAAGCGTTGGCGAGAATGAATGAGGATGAAGATGCAAAAGACGCACTTAAAGAAGCTGTTATTGCTGCATTTGCAAACCTGTCGCGTTCTTTAAATTCAACGAACGATTCTTATGGATTAGGATTGAGTATTGACCTGTCGGAAGATGTGGCAACAGATTATTTTGACAATGAGGTAACTCCTCGTTTTGAAACTGACGCTTTAAAAGAAATCATGCTTCAAAAATATCTTGCATTTTATGGTGCTTCAGGTGAATCTACAGAAGCATTTAATGACTATCGCAGGCTTAAAGCTATGGGCGAGGCTGATTTTATTGGACTTGAAAATCCGTTGAACGCAAGTAATAAATTTCCTTTGCGGTTTACATATGGCAACTCTGATGTTTCTGCTAATCCTTCTGTAAAATCTGCATACGGAGACGGCAGCTACGTTTATACTGAAAACGTTTGGTGGGCCGGAGGAACAAGGTAATAATAGAAGTACTTAATTCATTAATAAAAAAGACCGTTTTTCGCGGTCTTTTTTATTAATCAGCTTACACCACCACCAATTCATAAAACCGCTCCGGCTGTAAATATTTTTCCGCCAACTCCTGCACTTCTGCAGCCGTTATGCTTTTAATATCGTTTATAGATTTATAGAAATGATCATTACCCAGATCGTTCAGTATAATATTTTTCCATCGGCCTATAATATGGAAAGGCCCGTCAAGATCCCCGAGAATGGTGCCGATAAGATAGTTTTTTACCAGCAAAAGTTCTTCTTCTGATGCAGGTTCATTACGCAATAATTCCATCTCCTTATATACTTCAGAAACCGTGGCTTCACATACATCTCTGCCCGCTTCGGTGCTTATCATCCATGCACAATCCTGCATATGGTTTTGCATATAGCTGTGTATGCCATATGTATACCCCTTATCTTCCCGTATATTGCTCATTAGCCTCGATCCGAAATAGCCGCCAAATAAAGTATTTACCACCTGTGCTTTTGTAAAATCAGGGTGATGCCGGTTGGGAAAATGGCTGGCTATGCGAATAGCGCCTTGCAGCCCTTTGTCATCATTGTTTATCCTGTATTTTTTTTCAGTTGCAGCTTTTACAGGGTGCGTTATAACCGGTAAGTTATTTTTATTTACGGTTAAACCTCCTAATGAATCGTTTAACTGCTTTTCAATATCTGCAGGCAATTTGCCTGCTACAAAAATTACACATCTGCCATTTACATAATAATCTTTATAAAAAGATTGTAATTGTGCCCGCTGCAAATCATTGTATGCGGCAACAGAACTGTATTTGCCATAAGGATGATCAATGCCATACAGGTACTCATCAATTAAACGATTGGCTATGAAATCAGGTTTTTTTAAATTGATTTCCAGCTTTTGCTTCATGTTCTGCCGGAATATATCCAGCTCTGTTTCCGGGAAAATTGAATCAGTTACCAACTCTTTGATAACAGGCATTAATTCTTTAAGATGTTTGGTAAGGCTATGCAGGCTAACCGTAGCTGTTTCGTTATAGCAATGCCTGTTAAGATAAGCGCCATAATATTCAAAATGCTCATTTATTTCAAAGGCGCTTTTAGTATTTGTGCCGTTTTTTAATAAATGATTGGTTGCTGCCGCTACAATATTTTGTTCTTCGTACCAGTTACCTGCATAAAACACCAGCTCTACCTGTATCACATCTTCTTCGCCGGCATTAATGGCATACACTTCAACATCATTATCCAGAGTAAATTTTGTATAAGGCTTAAGCTCAAGATTAAAATCCACAGCATCTTTAATTACCGGTGCTGTTTTTCTGTTTACCATATATCGATCAGTTAAGTTGTTGTTGGCGGAGGGTTATGGGCTTTGAGCTAATCGGCTGTTGCAGGTTTCAGGTTTTAAGATTGCTTATTCACTATTGCGTTTTGGCCACTCCCATTACCCATTGCCCTCTGCTTATCGTTCACTGCCCTCTCCATAATAATACATTGTACTGCTGTTGCTGTCGGTAAAAATAATATTGGCTTCATTGCGTATATCTTCCGGTGTTACCGCCTGGTATTTGCCAAGCTCCTCGTTTATTAAACCCGTATTGCCAAGCAGTGTATAATAAGCCAGGCTGTTAGCGCGGTTTGTTAAACTCATATCTTCAAAAGCAATAAGACTTTCCGTTTTATTCTTTACTTTTTGCAATTCTTTTTCTGTAATAGTGTTTTGCTTTATCTTATTCAACTCTTCTTCAATAGCTGCTTCCGCATCTGTCATGCTAACGCCTTTAACCAGCTTTCCTTCAATGGTAAGCAATCCCGCATCTGTTGTGCCAAAATGATAGCACTCAATATTGCTGAACAATTGTTTTTCTTTTACAAGCGCCTGGAAAAGCCTTGAAGAAGCACCTCCTCCCAGTATATCTGTTATAAGATCGGTAATATAATAACGGTTGTCAAGCCGCGGATAAATATGCCAGCATTTATATAAAGCATCTATCGGCACATGGGCTTTTACATCAAGCTGGTGATGTATGGTTTGTAGCGGCTCCTGCGGAATATCGCGTACATATTTTTCTCCGGGCGGAATATCGCCAAACCATTTTTCCGATAGTTGTTTTACCTGTTCAACCGTTACATCACCGGCAACTACCAGTATTGCGTTTACAGGCCGGTAATGTTTAAAAAAGAAATCTTTTACGTCCGAAAGTGTAGCATTTTCGATATGGCTCAGTTCAGCGCCGATGGTCATCCACCTGTAAGGATGCTTTTCAAAAGCCAGCCCGCGCATTTTATGCCATACATCACCGTAAGGTTTATTAAGATAATGTTCTTTAAATTCTTCGCTTACTACTTTCCGTTGCACTTCCAGGCTTTTTTCTCCAAACGCAAGGCTTAACATCCTGTCGCTCTCAAGCCAGAAAGCTGTTTCAATATTTTCCGCCGGTAACTGGCAATAATAATTGGTGAGATCATTGGTAGTGTATGCATTATTTTCGCCGCCGGCTAATTGCAATGGTTCATCATATACCGGAATGTTTACTGAGCCGCCAAACATAAGGTGTTCAAACAAATGAGCAAAACCTGTTTTTTCAGGATTTTCGTCTCTTGCACCAACATCATACATAATATTCACTACTGCCATTGGCGTTGAGTGATCTTCATGCACAACCACTCTTAATCCGTTACCTAAAATAAATTGTTCAAAATGTATCATACGCGTTATAACAGATATTAAATCAGCCTGCAAATATGGGAAATAAATCGGTAAGAATGGAAACGTTTAAAATTGCAGAGATTTGGCTTTTAGGAAAATACAATGATGATAGATTTACGCAGGAGATTGCGGTTCAGAGAATACTGTCTGGTTTAAGCGTAAGTATAATGAGCTCTTCATTGCGGCTGATGATGACTTTGTGCTTTTGCGTGGAAGATTGCAGTATGTTTTTATATGCCTGTATATTATTAGAAAAATCTGATCCGACACTTACAACAATATCGCCCACTTTAAACCCGGCTTTTTCAGCAGGAGAGCCGGGTATCACATCTTCTACTGTTATTTTGCCTTCTATAGCATAAATACCTAAGCCCGTATATGCATAATCAAAAGGGCTATAAAAATGCGTATTAGGAATAAGATGAATTTCTTTTTTAGCATAGTTTAAAGTAACATTAAATCTTCGCAGAAGATCATTACCAATCAATCCTGCCAGGTAAGGATATGCGGTAATATTATAGGCATCTTCAAATACATAAGTGGGCACGTTTTTAAACTTGTATGGACCAATGCGCACTTCTTTGACTGTTGTAACCCTCATTTCGGTTTTGCCGCCAAGACCTTCTGCCTGGGTAAGAAAAGTCTTTTTCTTTGGATTGATCACAAGACTGTCATGGGCAAAGTTCTCTGATAATAAAAAACATAAGCCGGCGCCGGAATCAAAATAAAACCTTGCATTGAACTTAGCTCTGTCGCGAAACCTGGATTGAACAATAGGAATGGCAGTAAGAATAGGCTTCAGAATATATCCTCCTTTTTTGTATTTGAAATCTCCTTTTGTATATACGGTCATTAAAAAATTATCATAATCAATATTTACAATATACCGTGACAAAAAGCTTAATCCTATTATACCGTCAATTTTTACTCCGTATACACTGCTCAAAATTTCGTAATCATTTATGTGAAAATCCATGCTGTCAACCGAAAGCCCGGGAAGATGCAGTGTTGCATTATATAAAAAATTTACCCGCCGTATGCCTGCAATACCTCTTATTGTTTTGTCTGATGGTGTGGTTGGAATGTTTAGTTCAACAACAGTTGAAGAGTCTAATGAAATACCTCCGCTGCCTGTATCTAAAATAAAATTTAATGAATCAGGGTAATTATTCACCCGTGCTTTGATTATGGCCACGCCGCCACTGAATTGCTCAAATGCAAACTGTGTAATAATTCTGGCAGGAGTACCAGTAACTTTTACCTGTGATAAAGCCGGCAACCCTGGCATCAGCAATAAAGAAAGCGCTAAGCAGTTATATATCCGTTTCATATATGGCTATATAAATTTAGGGCATTTGTATGTCAAAAAAGCAACCGTTCATCATTCATAATTGTTAGTATTTTTGCAAATCATGAATGCAGCAGATATTTTACAGAAAGCGTTGAATTTTGAGTTTCTTAGTGTTGAGGAGGGTATGTTCCTATACCAAAATGCAGCTTTAACAGAACTGATGTATGTAGCGGATGAAATGAGAAAGATACAGGTTCCTCATGGTAAAGTTACCTGGCAGATAGACAGGAACGTGAATACAACGAATGTATGTATAGCCAATTGCAAGTTTTGTAATTTTTATCGCATTCCCGGCCATAAAGATGCGTACATAACGGATATGGCTACCTACCGTAAAAAAATCCGGGAAACCATTAAGTATGGCGGAGATCAATTGTTATTACAGGGAGGGCATCATCCTGAGTTAGGATTGGAATTTTATACCGATACCTTCAGACAAATAAAAAATGAATTTCCGGATATTAGACTGCATGCATTGGGGCCGCCTGAAGTGGCGCATATATGCAAGCTGGAAAAAATGAGTCATCACGATGTGCTGAAAGCATTAAAGGAAGCAGGGCTTGATTCATTGCCGGGTGCAGGCGCCGAAATATTGATAGACCGCGTAAGACGATTGATAAGTAAAGGAAAATGCGGTGCGCAGGAATGGCTTGATATAATGCATGAAGCACATAAGCTTAATATTACTACCAGCGCTACCATGATGTTTGGTCACGTGGAAACATTGCAGGAGCGTTTTGAACATCTTGTAAAGATCCGGGAAGTGCAAAGCCGTAAACCGGAAGACACGAAAGGATTTCTTGCATTTATTCCGTGGACATTCCAGGATGTAGATACACTGCTTACAAGAATACGCGGGGTACACAACCTCACCACGGCTGATGAATATATACGCATGATAGCTTTATCACGCATCATGCTTCCTAATATAAAAAACATACAGGCTTCATGGCTTACCGTTGGTAAAAAAACTGCGCAGGTTTGCCTGCATGCCGGTGCAAATGACTTTGGAAGCATTATGATTGAAGAAAATGTGGTAAGTGCCGCAGGCGCTCCGCACAGGTTTACCTATAAATCAATGCAGGATGCTATACGCGAAGCAGGCTTTGAACCCCAATTGCGCAACCAGCAATACGAGTGGAGAACAATACCTGAATTGATTGAAGAACAGGTGATAGATTATTAGCAAGAGCCGGAAAAAGAGTTTATGGTTTGTAGTTTATCGTTCAAACCACAAACCATAAATTACGCTCTACCCCATCACTTTCCTCCATAATTCCGGAATACGTTTTATCCAAACCAGTTCGCGTTTTTTAAGCCCTGCATCTTCTGCCGGATAACCGAAATAAGTTTTATTTCCCTCCAATGATGCCGGCACTCCGCTTTGTGCCAATACAACGGCATTGTCGCCTATACTAAGTGTTTTGCTTATGCCAACCTGTCCCCAAAGCGTTACGCCATTACCTATTTTCACTCCGCCGGCAATGCCAACCTGCGCGGCTAACAAACAGTTCTTTCCTAAAATAGTATCATGCCCTATATGTACCATATTATCCATTTTTGTACCCCTGCCAATTACAGTATCGTTTGTTACTCCACGGTCAATTGTACAACCGGCGCCTATTTCAACATCATCTTCAATAATAACTCTTCCGCAACTTTCCATTTTCTTAAACCAAACCTCCCTGTTTTTTTTTGCATTATAATAAAAAGCATCTGAACCTATAATTGTTCCCGCCTGAATAATTACATTATCTCCTATTATGCAATGATCGAGAATAGTAACGTTTGGGTGAATAATACAATGCTTTCCTATAACGCAGTTAATGCCGATAAAAACGCCGGGATATATAAATGTTCCTTCTCCTGCAATTATTGAGTTGTGTATACTTTGTGTTTGAGGAATGAAAGGCCGGAAATGTTTCACTATGGCTAAGTATGCATCAAATGGGTGATCTGTGATCAGCAAAGTTTTTTCTTCCGGAAAATCGGTTTCATTATTTATAATGATACAGGTTGCTGCAGAGTTAATACAGGTTTTATAGTATTTAGGGTGATCAACAAATACTATGTCGCCTTGTTCAACCCTGTGAATTTCATTAATGCCGGTTGCGTGGGCATTGGTATTGCCAACAATACGGGCGCCTATCAAATCAGCAAGCCATTGTACCGAAACAGGAGAGGGAAATTTCATGAAGCGATTTTTTACAAAAGTAAATCAGCATTGCAAGATTATTGCAAAGTAATTCTGAGTGTTGTTTATACTTTGTAATCTGTTACATGGTTTAATACGCCCTGAAACCTGCAACAGTTAAGGATTACAGGCTGTATGTATATAACAGTAAATAAAGAAAATGATTTTGAAAACATGTTTAGCAGAAATAAAAAACGCTCATAGCAGCATTGGTGATTAAGAAGAAATACGCACAAACAGGTTTGAGGCGGGCATCAAAATTTCCGATGAGCAGATTGATATCCACAGAAATAATATTGAAAATGTGTATAAAATTTATTTGATTTTTTTTCTTGGTAGTAAAAATTATTTTTAATATTGTGTCGGGAAATTTATTTCCCGGTACTTACTAACCCATCCATATAATAAAGTCCCCGTTAACCGGGGGCTTTTTATTTGTACATGCATCACTCATACTACATCATTTATAAACCTTACATGGTACTCTCACAGTTTACATCAGTTGATGGCAAGCGGTGTTTAAAAGATCTTTTTTCTCTCGAAAGAGATATTTATCCTGTTGGAAGACTTGACTACGATAGTGAAGGGTTGCTTATACTTACCAATGATGCAGCATTAAATCATAAATTACTAAACCCTTTGTTTAAGCATCAACGAAAGTATATGGCCCAGGTTGATGGGCAGATAACAACAGAAGCATTGGTGAAATTGCAAAACGGTGTTGATATTAATGTAAATGGCAAAACATATCATACACAACCCTGCAAAACAACGCTCATAAATGGAGCGCCCTTGATACCGGATCGTAATCCACCGGTACGTTATAGAAAAAACATTCCTACATCATGGGTTGAATTAACACTTACGGAAGGCAAGAACAGGCAGGTAAGGAAAATGACAGCCGCGGCTGGTTTTCCTACGTTGCGTTTAATAAGAAGTGCAATAGGTAATATTACTATAGGAGATTTGCAGCCGGGTGATATTAAAGCCATATCAGGGAATACAATCTATCGTCAACTCTTCGGAAAATAAATTACCTTGCTATAAATAGAAAACATGGTTAAATCAATGACCGGCTTCGGGCGTGCTGAAAAAGCGATAGGAAAGAAAACCTTTCTCGTTGAAATTAAATCGCTGAACGGAAAACAATTTGAGATCTTGTTGAAACTTCCTTCGCTGTTAAAAGCATATGAATTTGATATCAGGAACCTGCTCTCGGAAAAACTGCTGAGAGGAACAATAGACTGCACCATATCATTAAAACAAAACGGAGCGGCTAAGCCCGTTGTGATCAATACGGAATTGGCTAAATCGTATTACCAGCAATTGGCAGAAATGGCCGAAAGCCTTAAGCTGGATACCGGCTCTATTCTTAGCTCACTATTAAAGCTTCCTGAAGTAGTGGTGCCATCAACAGAAATAATGGATAAAGATGAATGGGGCCTTTTTCAGGACGTGGTGAATGAAGCAATAGCTAATATTAATTTGCATAGAGTTAATGAAGGAGAAATGCTGGAAAAGGATTTAGAACTAAGAATAAATAATATAAGAGAGCTTCAAAGCAAAGTAATTAAACTTGAGCCCCTGCGCCAGCAGAAAATACGGGAAGGATTGGTTAAACTGCTGGAAGAGAATGTAGGCAAGGACAATTTTGACCGTAACCGTATGGAGCAGGAAATGATATATTATATTGAGAAGATAGATATTAATGAAGAGCAGGTGAGATTGAAAAATCACTGTGATTATTTTATATCCTTATTAAAAGAGCCCGGAGACGCTAAAGGAAAAAAATTATCGTTTGTATTACAGGAAATAGGGCGGGAAATAAATACCACCGGTGCAAAAGCTTATGATTCTGAAATACAAAAAGCGGTGGTAATTATGAAAGATGAGCTGGAAAAAGCAAAAGAACAGGTTTTAAATGTTTTGTAAGTAAGAAGATGTAGCATTTATGAGCAAGTATACTTTTAGAGTAATGTCAGTTCTGGCC
The DNA here is from genome assembly GCA_047601125.1 of Agriterribacter sp. Classification (GTDB taxonomy): domain Bacteria; phylum Bacteroidota; class Bacteroidia; order Chitinophagales; family Chitinophagaceae; genus Agriterribacter. The sequence goes on from JASGJY010000002.1 coordinate 903,270, forward strand.
TCCGCATTTTTTATTTTGTATTTTTCATCCTGCAAAACAAATGATTTTTTTGAGCGCAATATTGCTATTCCCAACCAGGCTTGGGAGCGTTCTTTTAAACCATCTGTAAGCTTTGACATTTCAGATACCACCTCACTATATAATATATATGTTACGCTAAGGCACACGCATGCTTATGGCTATAATAATATATGGCTGAATGTGCAGTTTCAGCTTCCCGGTGATACCGTAAAACAACAACGTGTAGAAATTCCGCTGGCTTCTAATGAGGGGTGGCTTGGTACCGGCATGGATGATATATATGAAGTAAGGCGGTTGATCACACCCCAGCCGTTCCGGTTTAAAAAACCAGGAAAAACTAATTTTACCATTGAGCAGGTTATGCGCGAAGCGCCCCTGCAGCACATAATGAACGCGGGCATACGGGTTGAAAAAGTTGTGCAATAATGAGAAGCTTATATAAAAGAAAGCGACTTACCGTTATTACCATAGTATATTGGTTTTTGCTCACATATATTCTCACCGCATTAGTATTCTGGTTTATATCCCTGCTTAAGCAAAATGAGCAGATGGCATCGTATAAAATGATGCAACTAAAAATGGATCAGCCGGATTATATTAACCGGGTTGCTGAAATTGAAACCGAAAAAAAGAAAAAAGAATTTCAGTACATAGGCGAGGGCGCTACGTTTATGCTGCTGATTTTGTTAGGTGCTGTTTTTGTATACCGCGCTACACGAAAGCAGATACGGCTGAATAATCAGCAGCAGAATTTTATGATGGCGGTAACGCATGAACTAAAAACACCTATCGCTGTTGCAAAACTTAATCTTGAAACAATGCTGAAGCGCAAACTTGAGGGCGCCCAGCAGGAAAAGCTATTGGATAATACACTTAAAGAAGCAAACCGGCTCAATGACCTTTGCAATAATATATTGCTTGCTTCGCAAATAGACTCCGGCAATTACCTGCTCGATGATCAGGAAATCAATTTTACTGAACTGGTATATGAAAGTGTAGATTATTTTAAAACCAGGTTTCCTGCTTTTACTATAATTGAAGAGGTGATTGAAGAAGGAATATATGTAAAAGGAGATGATTTGCTGTTGCAGCTGGCTGTAAATAACCTGATAGATAATGCTATTAAATATTCCGGAAGGCAAAAAGTGGTTACCATAAGCCTGAAAAAAAATGATACCGGTGTTTTGCTTGAGGTGAAAGATGAAGGTGAAGGTATCTCCGGCGCAGAAAAGAAAAGGATATTTGAGAAATTCTATCGTAGCGGTAATGAAAATACCAGGCAAACCAAAGGAACCGGGCTTGGACTATATCTTACTAAAAAAATTATAAAAGACCACAGCGGCACCATAAAGGTTAATGATAATATACCCTCCGGTTGTATTTTTGCAATTACACTACACACTGCCGAACCAGCATAATTATGAGCACGCAAAAAAAACAGGGATATATTTTATTGGTAGAAGACGAGGAAAATTTGCAGGAAGCTTTAAAACTCAACCTTGAACTGGAAGGGTATGAAGTAACCTGCGCAGGTAATGGTTCTGATGCATTGAAAAGAATAAATGAAGAGTATTTTGATCTTATTATCCTTGACGTAATGCTTCCGGAGCTTGATGGTATTGGCGTAGCTGAAAATGTGAGATTGAAAAATAATGATGTGCCTATACTAATGCTGAGCGCTAAAAGCACCAATGCCGATAAAGTGCTTGGATTAAAAAAAGGGGCAGACGATTATATTACCAAGCCTTTTAACCTTGAAGAATTATTACTGCGGGTTCAAAAACTGATCAATAAAAACAAAAAACTTCAGGATAAAGAAACGATAGAAGATCGCTACCAGTTTGGAAAAAATACAGTTGACTTTAAAGCACAAACTGCTACCAACTTCAGAGGGGAGAATATTGAGTTGAGCAAAAAAGAAGTAATGCTGCTGAAGTTGCTGCTTGAAAATAAAAATGATGTTGTGCCGCGCGAGAAAATACTGCAATCCGTTTGGGGATATAATGTTTATCCCACCACCCGCACTGTAGATAATTTTATTCTCAGTTTCCGGAAATATTTTGAAGAAGACAGCCGGAGCCCACGCTATTTTCAATCCATCAGGGGGGTAGGGTATAAGTTTACGTTATGAAATTGGAGATTTGAAATTTGAGATTCTATACCTTTCAGCCATCACCCTTCCATCTTTCACCGTATTCCTCCACCCTCCGCTTTTCACCCTCCACCTTCCCCTATCTTAGCATTTCTTTCACAGAATTAGTTAAATTATTAACAAAGTCTCTGTTACAAATGCATCTTTCATACGTTATTTTTAAACTAATAAATGGTGTGATCGTCATACCAGCAACTTAAACTTACAAATATGAAAATTTTATACACGCTTATACTCTCGGTTATTACCGGGTTGATGTTTCCAACAATAGGCGTTTCTCAAAACGAATGGCCTAAAACCATCACCGCTTCAGACGGCAGCCTGGTAAAAATTTATCAATGGCAGCCCGAAGCATATACAAATGATAACCTCCAGGCAAATGCTGCTATTTCGGTGTTGAGTAAAAGCAGCAATGATCCTGTTTTTGGAATGATCTGGTTTAATGCTGACGCCAGCACACAGGGTCAGCAGTTAAATGTGCAATCTGTAAATATCAGCGAAGTAAAACTTCCGAATGAAGCGGATCAGAGCAAACTGGATATGTTGCGTAATGACATAGCAAACGCAATGACCCGCTGGAATTTATCTCTCCCTTTAAGTGAGATCAATAATGCTTTAAAACTTGACCAGGAAGAAACCAGGTTAGCTTCCGGGTTTAATAACAATCCTCCTAAAATACTATATACCAGCAAACCTTCATTACTTATAGTAATTGATGGCGCGCCTAAATTGCAGATGAACAGTAAATGGAACGTTCAGACTGTTGTAAATACTCCATTTATTATTGTTAAGAATAATGATAGCAGATTTTATTTGTATGGCGGTAAACATTGGTATATAGCTAATGCTGCAACCGGCCCATTCAACCTTACAACAAATGTTCCATCCAACCTTGAAACAATTCAGGCTGACATAGCCGCTGCCAATAAAGAAAACAATGTGCAGCAGGAGGACAATGATAATATCATTTCAAATATTATTGTAAGTATTGAACCTGCTGAATTATTGCAATCGAATGGTGAACCTAATTTCACGTCAATACCCGGAACAAACCTGTTGTATGTAAAAAATTCAAACAACGATATTTTTATGGATGTAGATGGTCAGCAGTATTATGTATTGCTTTCCGGGCGTTGGTATCGCTCATCAGCGCTTGATGGAAAATGGCAGTACATGGCTTCTGATAAACTGCCTGCTGATTTTACTAAAATACCCGAAGGTTCTGCTAAAGATAATGTGTTGGCGAGCGTGGCAGGAACAGTTGCTGCGAAAGATGCAGTAATGAATGCGCAGGTACCGCAAACAGCAAAAGTTGATCGCAGAAGCGCGAAAGCGGATATTCAGTATGATGGAGACCCGCGGTTTGAAGACATTGAAGGTACTGATATGGATTATGCTGTAAATACATCAGGACAGGTAATACGCTGGAGAGGTAATTATTATGCAGTGGATAATGGCGTGTGGTTTCAATCATATAGTGCAATGGGACCATGGAGTGTAGCGGTTGAACGCCCTTATGCGGTTACGTATATCCCTGCCAGTTACCCGGTATACGGAATGAAATACGTATATGTTTACGATGTAACTCCTGATTATGTATATATGGGTTATACACCCGGCTATCTCAATACATATATATATGGCCCTACTGTAGTATACGGCACCGGCTATTATTATCGCCCCTGGTGGGGAAGACATTATTTTGCACGTCCATATACATGGGGATTCAATATGCATTACAATCCGTGGACAGGTTGGGGCTTTGGCTTTAATTATAACTGGGGATGGTTTAATACAGGTTTTGGTTCATATAATTCCTGGGGTTACTGGGGAGGATGGTGGGGACCATCTATCTATCGTCCCTCATATTGCTGGAACGGGTATTACGGAGATCATTATAATTACGGTGGCTATTATGGCGGTTACTACGGACGCCGCGGCGGCAATACTTATATTGTAAACAACGTAAACATCTATCGCAATAACAATATATATAATAACCGCAGGGATGTGGTTACAAGAGACAATCGCAGAATAGGTTCTTATACCAGAACACCGTCTTCACCCGGCAGATATGATAATGCCCGTCCTTCCGTTCAGAGAAATGCAGGCATGAATAATAACAGCAGGCCATCTGTTACAAGAAGAGACGGTTCTTTTGATGGAGGCCGCTCGCCAAGAGTAAGTAACGGGCAGCCGTCAAATAACGGAGTGATCAGTAACCAGAATGGCGCAAGACCTTCAAGAGGTTTTGACAGAAGCGCCGGCAATATAAACAATGATGGAAGTGCTAACCCGAGAACAACCTTTCCTTCAAGAGATAATAATATAAGAAATAGTGAACCTGTTAGAAGACAGCTTGCGGAAGGAAATAGTCAGCCGGTTTTTAACAGATCGGAAAGAGCGCAGGCAGAGCAACGTCAGAATAACAATGGTGCAAGAATGCAACAGCAAAGAAATTTTGAGCAGCAAAGACAGCAACAGCCCGCGCAGCGAGGTTTTGAGCAGCCGAGGCAGCAACAACCGGTGCAACGTAGTTTTGATCAACCGAGGCAGCAGCCTGCTCAGCAAAGAAGTTTCGACAGACCGGCAGGCAGCAACCGCAGTTCAGGAGGCGATGGTGGCAGAAGCAGCAGATCTTCCGGTGGAAGCGCTGAGGGCAGGGTGAGAAGAGGATAACATTATTTAAAATTTCATACTTACACATATAAAAGGAGAAATAATGAAGATATTATTTCTCCTTTTTTTATTAAATCAATAGCTTTGCGCGATAAATTTTAAGTATCAGCCCTGTATTTCAGCCTGATATCATATCTTTACCAATACCTAACATCTCAAAAAACAACGAAATGAAATTGAAGTATTTTTTTCTTTTGGCTGTTGCTCCTGCCTTCCTGTTTTCTTGCGTGAGCAGCAAAAAGTTTAAAGCTGCACAGGCGCAGTTAGACTCCTTAAACCAGGCACATTCAAAATTGCAGGGTGATTTTAAGCTTTGTGAAGATACAAAAGCAGAAGCTGAACGTCAGAAAACAGCTTATGAAGCACAGATTGCTGATTTGAACAAACAACTTTCTTTCCTCAAAGAAAACAATACAACTGCTTTAAAACAGTTGGAAGATCTTTCAGTTATCTCTACTGCGCAGGCTGAAAGTATTAAAAAATCTCTTGATAATATTGGCGCTAAAGATGCGTATATTCAGGATCTGCAGGCTGCTATGGCGCGCAAAGATTCTTTAAACATGGCGCTTGTAATGAACCTTAAGGGAGCTATTGGTAATCTTGATGATCAGGATATTAATGTTAAAGTTGATAAAGGTGTAGTGTTTATTGATATTTCTGATAAACTTCTTTTCAAAAGCGGCAGCTACGATATTACCGACAAAGCAAAAGAAGTATTAGGAAAGGTTGCACAGGTGTTGAAAGCTCAGCCAAATATTGAATTTATGGTTGAAGGACATACAGATAATCTTAGCTACAGCAAAGGCGTTTTGCTTGATAACTGGGATCTGAGTGTTAAAAGAGCTACATCTATTGTAAGAGTATTACAAAAACAATATGGTATAGAACCAGCTAAAATGGTAGCTGCAGGACGCAGTGAGTATATACCTGTTTCTGATAACAATACCGCTACCGGAAGGGCTGCTAACCGCAGAACAAGAATAGCTATCCTGCCTCAGCTTGATCAGTTCTTTAAACTGCTTGAGCCTAAGCAATAAATTATACATAGATGATCAATATGGAAAGGGTTTCAACCAAATTGAAACCCTTTCTTCTTATATATTTGTAAACAGTGTTTTAATAATATCTATTGCATAACAAACTTGTAATATCGCCGCGTTTTCCTCTTTTCTTCCTTCTCTATTTTCCTGGTTTATTGCTTAATGCTCAAAAGCAAAATGCTTCTTTTAAATTACATATACACAAATCATCATCGCCTGTAATAATTGATGGTATTGCTGACGAACAAGCCTGGCTTGATGCAGAAAAAGCAGCTTCTTTTTATATGGTATTACCAATGGATACCAGCCTTGCAAAAGTGCGTACAGCGGTAAGTATGACGTACGACAGGGATAATCTTTACCTGCTGGCTGTTTGCTATAATTACGGAAAGGGAAGGCACATGGTAGAATCACTCAGGCGCGATTTTGCTTTTCTGAAAAATGATAACTTCCTGGTTTTTATGGATACGTTTGAAGACCAGACCACCGGATTTTCTTTTGGTGCAAATGCATATGGCGCCCAGTGGGATGGTACTATGTATGAGGGCAGTAAAGTTGATCTTAACTGGGATAACAAATGGACATCAGCCGTAAAAAATTATGATGACCGCTGGGTGCTTGAAGTTGCTATTCCATTTAAAACCATCCGCTATAAAAAAGGATTAAAACACTGGGGTATCAACTTCAGCCGGAACGATCTTAAAACAACGGAAAAATCAAGCTGGACACCTATATCACGTCAATTGCCTACCGCTTCTTTAGCACATACCGGTACTTTAGTGTGGGATGAAGAACCGCCGGTGCCACGTTCAAATATTTCAGTAATTCCCTACATACTTGGCGGCATTTCAAAAAATTATATTACGAATGCAAAAGCAGCTTTTGAAAAAAATATAGGTGGTGATGTGAAGATATCTATTGGCCCTTCACTCAACCTTGATTTAACGGTTCGCCCTGATTTTTCACAAGTTGAAGTAGATAAACAGGTAACTAATCTTAGCCGGTTTGAATTGTTTTTTCCTGAGCGCAGGCAATTCTTTTTAGAAAACGGCGACCTGTTTGCCAATTTTGGCTATGCTGATCTGCGTCCGTTTTTTTCAAGAAGAATAGGGCTGGGAGTACCTATAGATTTTGGCGCAAGACTTAGTGGCAAGCTTGATAAAAACTGGCGCATTGGTGTGATGGATATGCGCACGGCCAAGGTAAATGATGCTGCACTGCCTGCTCAAAACTTCGCGGTATTGTCATTACAGCGCAAAGTTTTCAGGCGCTCTAATATTGGCGTAATATATATTGATAAGGCTTCGCTTAATTACAATGCGCTGCAAAATCCCGATAGCAGCAAGCGGCTGTATGCAGGCTATAACAGGAATATGGGGCTTGAATATAACCTCGCCTCAGCAAATAATATATGGACAGGAAAGGCGATGATATTAAAGTCTTTTCATCCTGGTATTGCAAAGGGAGACTGGACACAGGCTGCACACCTGCAATACAATAGCCGCAAGTGGCTTATATACGGTCAGGAGCAGTATGTTGGGGAAAATTATATTCCTGAAGTTGGATATGTACCAAGACGCGGTTATGTAAAATTCAATCCGCAGATATCTCATTTCTTTTTTCCGAAAGGCGGTAGTGTGCTGAGCCACGGCCCGGTTATAAACAGCACATATTATTTCGATACTAAACTTAATGAAACAGACCACAGCAATATTGTATCTTATTTAACCACATTACGCTCAAAAGCAACGTTAAGCATTGTTACCCAACAGGATTATGTAAAACTGCTTCGTCCTTATGATCCTACCAATACAGGTAAAGATTCATTAGCAGCAGGCACAAAGCATAGCTGGAATACTATAGGATTTGATTATGTTTCTGCCCCACAGCATTTATTTACCTATACATGTTCTTTAAGATACGGAGGTTATTATGCCAACGGGCACTTACTTATGATCAATAGCGACCTCGGCTATCGTTTTCAGCCATATGTAAATATTACTATGAGTACAAGCTATAACCAGTTACGTTTGCCACAGCCCTGGGGCAGGATGAATTTTTTTCTGGTTGGTCCGAGAATAGATGTAACATTTACAAATACACTGTTTTTTACTACTTATATACAGTATAATGAGCAGCTAAAAAACCTGAATATTAATGCAAGGTTGCAATGGAGATATAAACCAGCCTCAGATCTTTTTCTTGTATATACCGACAATTATTATCCCGGGCCGTTTGCGGTTAAAACAAGGGCATTTGTGTTGAAGTTTAATTATTGGTGGAGTGTGTAATAACTAATATTGAAGGCTTTGCTTACTCAATATTTTTTTAAATGCAGCAGCAGCATTATGCACCTGCATTGTCCAATCTTCAGCGGCCATGCCATCAGCTCCGTCAGATATATATTTAAGGCATAAAAATGGAATTTTTTCTTTCATTGCTATATAAGCCAGCGCATATGCTTCCATATCAATAACATCATAATCATCGTTGGCATGTGCCATTTCAAAACTATCACCGGTGCCGCAAATGCCTTTATTTACGCCATTTAATGTCAAGCCATACTGCAACAATGGGTTCTGCCCTGAAAGCGGGGTTTCGTATTGCTGAAATCCAAGTCCTCTTACATCCATATCGCGTTGAATAAAGTCTGTGCAGCAAATTACTTCACCGCGACTGAATTTTTTGCTACCGGCAGATCCAAGATTCACAATTAACGAGGGCTTATTTTCCAGTATACTTTTTGAGAGATGATACGCGGCGTTTACCTTTCCTATCCCGCATATCAACACATTGTAATCATCAAATTCCTGTGCTGCCTCTGAAGGAAGCGCAAACACAAAAAGCGGCTTTTGCTGCAGGAGCATATGAACAGTTGCTGTAGTCATTATCAAAAATCAAGAAAATTATAAGCAGTATGCATAGCAATCATGCAAGAAAATCATCCTCATCTTTTTTATAAGAGTATTTGGTAAATACTTTTTCGATAGCGCCGGAAAGTAACGGAAATTTTTCCTTTGCAAAATCTTTCATCATTGTTACGGCCTTTATAGCTTGCTCTTCAGTAAGTCCAACTTCAGAAGTTAAACGATCAATCAATTCTTTCATGCTGAATAGGTTATTTAAAAATGAAGGTATAATAAAATAAACATGCATCCGTACCAATCTTATGCCATTGTTTTTTGCCGGCTGGAAATGATTATATTTATTGCTAATTGTAAAAAATAAAGACCCTCTTTGTAAACATGAAAAAGCGAACCCTGCTGCTTGCTTTGATTTTATCATTTTCCCTGGCTCAAAGCTCAGCTCAAAAAACTACCGGTTGTGGATTTAAAGTGCCTCCGCGTTCTTTGATCACTACTAAATTTCAATCAGTATACGAAGCAAGGGATATTTTAAAAAATATGCTTGATACCATACAATGGAAAGAGAATTTTAATATCCGCGAACAGAATGGTATACGTAATGCTTACGCTACCATTATTAATAATGCACGCTGGATTGTATATGACAATGATTTTCTTGAAGACCTTGACGCATATACTTCTACCAAATGGGCCTCAATAAGTGTACTGGCGCATGAAATGGGTCATCATTATTATAATCATGTTGTAAGCAGCAGCGGAAGTACTCCTCCCAAAGAAATTGAAGCAGACGGTTTTTCCGGTTATGTAATGGCTAAGCTTGGCGCAACGCTTGAGCAGTCTATTGCTGCCATGAAAGCTATTGCAACAGACCAGGGCAGCTCTTCTCATCCGGGCAAAACAGACAGGGTAAATGCTATAACAAAAGGATGGAATGCAGCTAAAGCAACTGTTGCCGGCGCACCCGGTAAGTTTCCCGGAAATACAAACCCAACGCCTGCTCCGTCGCCAACGCCACCACCTAATTACCCAACGCCTGTACCGCCTACAAATTCAGGCAATACAAGTACTCCTCAAAACGATCCGAGCTGGATTGCCCTTACTATTCAAAGTAATAAAACAGAAACAATATTACTGAGCGATGACGGCAGGAATTTTCAACAGGTGCAGATACCTGCAGGGCAGGCATTTGTATTTAAATTCGACATATATAATTATGGGTGGCTACGGCTTAAATATTTTAATGGTTACAGAACATTTAAACTCAAACACGGAAAAGATTATGCAGTTTTGTGGAACAGGAGAGGCAATAACTGGACGGTGGCGGAAGTGCCGGAATAAATCGTGTTATAAAACTGCTGTATGAACATTCAGGTATTTTTTTGTATACTGATCTTTGTATTATCTGCCGCGTGTAGTAACAGAGCAGGAAGCGATATACATCAAAAAGATAGCAGCCTGGCAACTGTTGACAGAAACGGTATAAAGATGGATACTGTGGATATTAACGAAAAAGATTTTCCGGCTGATGATTTTTTGAGAAATACATTAAAAACCATCAGGGAAAATTTCAAACGGATAAGCAACATTACAAACTGGAGTATCATTGATGCAAAAGATATAGACACAGACGAAGGCGGCGAGGCAAAATTTTATTACAAAGACGGGAAGCTGGAAAAAATTGTTGTGCGCCAGTTAGGCGAAACTTTTCAGCAGTTAGCGGAATATTATCTTATAGATAACAAGCTTTCTTTCCTGTTTGAAAAAACATACCGGTATAACAGGCCTATATATTACGACTCAATTGCTATGAAGGAAAACAATGATACGGAAGCATTTGATTTTAAAAAATCAACTATAACAGAAGACCGGAGTTATTTTATCAGTAATAAATTAATTCACCAGGTAAATAATGAAGATTGCGGTGCCCCGTTTGCCGGGGATTACCTGCAGAAAGAGCAAGAGCGGATTGAAACTGAATTTAAGAAGTTAAAGAAGTTGTCAAAAGAAAAATAAACAATCAATCACACCTGTTTGCAATAAATTTTATCTGTTTTCCTACCTTTAGCTTTTAGCAATTGCATTTTGTGTAAGCATAAATTCTGTATCGCTGCCACAAGTTTTAAATTTTTTACAGCTCAATTTATAAGTTTCTCAAAAATGAAAAAGTATATCGTTTGCCTTGCAGTATTATTTTCCTGTGCCCGTTTGTATGCCCAGCAGCATGACCTTAAAGAACAGCCTGAATCTCAAACCAGGGGTAAGGTTGACCGTGAGTATGTGTTTGAAGCAAAAATGACCGGTTTTTTGTCTAACGATGGTACGCGCAATCCTGTAGTGAGGGCTAAGAAGGGAGAGCGGGTTCGTATTACTATTGTAAATGGTGAGTTAATGACCCATGATATTGCCATTGAGAAATTAAATATCAAAACAAAAACCATTATAGAAAAAGGAGCAAAAACAGCTATTGTTTTTACAGCAACGCAAAATGATACTTACTTCTGCTCTATTCCGGGACACAGGGTAGCCGGTATGGTTGGTAAAATTGTAATAAGCGATAATATTACCGCTGCCGCGGCAACACCCAAAGGAAAGCTTCCTGTAAAAGATGGTAAGCCGCTTAACCTGAATTTTGAGAAAGGAACATTACAGGATTGGACAGCAGGCGGAGATGCATTTACAGATGGCATTATTGCTGTAGACTCTTCGCAAATCCAGGCTAAATACCTGCCTATAAATAAAGAAGGAAAGTATTTTGTAAGCAGTGGCGGTATGACGGGACATGCCAAAACAGGCACATTAACTTCTGTAGCTTTTAAAGTAACACAACCTTACGCGGCATTTAAAGTTTCCGGCGGCGCATTGCAGGATACGAGAGTGGAACTGGTGCGCAAAGATGATGATAGTGTTTTCTTCCAGATACCAGGGACCGGAAGGGCAACGCTTCGCCCGGTTGTGGTTGATCTGCGTAAACTATTGAACAAAGAAATATACATACGCCTCATTGATAACGAAACCGGCATTTCTCCTATACCGTATATTGAAAAAGATATATGGTCGCATATCAACTTTGATGATTTTGAATTTTATACAACAAGGCCAAAATTTGATAATGAGCTCAGTCCAAGTGATATCGTTGTACTCCCCCCGCTTGATCCGATCAAATATTCCGGGTTATCAGGCGAAAAAGCTGCGGAGGCAATAGAACTTCCTGAAGGATTTTCTGTAACGCTCGCCGCATCGGAACCGCAGGTAATAAAGCCTATTGCTTTTACCATTGACTGGAAGGGCCGCTTATGGGTAGTGGAATCACGCACCTATCCTGTTCGCGCGCCACAGGGGCAAGGGAAAGATATTATCTCGATTTTTGAAGATACTGATGGCGATGGTAAGCTTGACAGCAAGAAAATATTTTTAGATACCATGAACCTGGTGAGCGGTATTGAAGTAGGCATGGGTGGTGTGTGGGTTGGTGCTGCGCCGAATTTATTATTCATTCCGTTTGATATTAATACGGATAAGCCAACAGGCCCTGCAGAAATTGTGCTTGATGGCTGGGGATACGAAGACACTCATGAAACACTCAATAGCCTGCAATGGGGGCCTGATGGCTGGTTGTATGGAACACATGGGGTGTTTACACATTCTAATGTAGGTAAGCCCGGCACTCCTGCAAACCAACGCGTAAAAGTTGATGCCTGTGTGTGGCGTATACATCCCATTACTAAAAAGTTTGAAATATTTGCCGAAGGCACCAGCAATCCCTGGGGCGTTGACTTTAATGACTATGGGCACGCATTTATTACAGCCTGCGTAGTGCCGCATTTATACCATATGATACAGGGTGGAAGATATATACGCCAGGGCGGAAAACACCCTGAATATACGTATGGAGATCTGCAAAATACTGCCGATCACGTGCATTGGGTGGGCGACAGGGGTCCGCATGCGGGCAATGGAAGATCTGCAAGCAAAGGTGGCGGGCATGCGCATGCGGGTGCTATGTTTTATTTAGGAGGAGACAATTGGCCTGCCCAATACCGTAACGATATTTTCATGAACAGCATACATGGCAGCAGGGTAGATATTGATGAGATTGTAAGAAAAGGTTCCGGGTATGTGGGGCATCACGGTAAAGACTTTTTATTGACAAACGATGCCTGGTCTCAATGGTTGAATTTCAGGTACGATGCATCAGGCTCAATATACGCCATTGACTGGTGCGATAAAAATCAATGCCACAGCCCTAACCCTGATGTGCATGATAAAAGCCTGGGACGTATTTTTAAAGTGAGTAATGTAAAAGACAAATTCATAAAAGTTGATTTATCAAAAGCAACCGATCTGGAGCTGGTAGAAAATCAACTCAACAGGAACGACTGGTATGTTCGTCAGTCAAGGATACTGTTAGAGCAGCGTGGCCCAAGTGAACAGGTGCATATTGCATTGAAAAAAATATTGACTGAGCATCCTGATGTAACCAGAAAGCTTCGCGCCTTATGGGCATTGCATGTAACCAAAGGTTTGAAAGAAGAAGATTTAATACAATTACTTAATCACGAAAGTGAATACCTGAGAAGCTGGGCAATACAATTATTGGTTGAAGACAGTAACCCATCAGATGCCGCTTTGGCAAGATTTGCAACAATGGCAAAATTTGATACTTCAGCAATGGTACGTTTATATCTTGCCTCAGCAATGCAGCGTACATCGCCTGAAAAACGTTTGTCTGTTGTAGAATCGCTTTACCAGCATAGCGAAGATAAAGATGACAGTAACCTGCCGCTGATGATATGGTATGCATTTGAACCATTAGTTCCGGCAAATGCTGCCAAAGCGCTGGAGATAGCTAAGCAAACCGCCTTGCCTAATACGCTTAAGTTTACCGCTATGAGAATTAAAGCCATGAATACCGATGAAGCAAAAGCCATTATTCAGCAGCTGATAACTGAATTGAGTAAAGGCAAAGGCAAAGAAACCAATCATGATATTTTGATGGCCATAAGCGATATGCCGATGAAGCATTAAAAATAAATCACTTATTACCGGCATCAGGTAAACTTTCCCGGCTCCGTTTAACTGAAATAATTAAGCCATGCTGAGTAAGCATGGCTTAATTATGTTGAAATCATATCAGGGGTATTGTGTCTTTGGTTTAATAAGATACTGACGATTTCCGGCTCCAATGTTAGTGACTATAAGGTTTGAGGTTGTGCTTTTCCCAGGTATTGGTTTAAAGGGTTTTCAAGGTTTGGCTTTGGCTTTTTCAGGATTGGATTGAAATGGATTATCTAAAGGATTTTGGAATATTGCTTTTCGTTGGATTTGGATTTGCGGTTTTTCTCAGGACTCAAGGTTTTTCAGGGGTTCGGATTCCTGGTGTTTTTCTAAGGTGTTTTTGCTTTTCAGTGGATTTGGATAGTTATCATCGCCGTTGACAATACAAAGATGGTAAGCAATCAGCGGTTTTGAAACTTAATTCGATACAGCATGCATTTGTTTCGATTTTCGGGAAAATAGCTTCGATAAGCGAAAGTAAAAGTTGCATTAAGAAACAATGTATATGGAATAAATATCACTTAACCGCTTCCGGATTTTGGTTACATAAAATAAAAAGTCACGCTGTATTGAACAGCATGACTAAATAATTTTAAATAAAATATAGCGGAGATGTATTATGCTGTGCTTCCTCTTTTAAGTGTTCTGCTCAGTTCTCTTGCATCATGAATAGATCGTACCAGGTAAATAAGTATAAAAATCTTGACTATTATACTACCCCCGAGATAGGTAGGCTTTATAGCAGCAGAAATTATTGATAATATAATAAAAACAACCAATGCGGATAATAAAGAAGAATAGGGTGCCTTCTTTGCTATTATAGCAAGTATGGCAAAAACTATAACAGCAACTAACGTTACGATAGTAACTTCCCACGAAAACTGGCTGTTTGCGAGCAGCGATATAATTTCTGCAATTATAATGAGGCACATTGCATCCAGTAGCACATTCCTGATTTTATTAGTGTTAATCTCCATATAAAGGTTTAGGTATTTCCAGGTTGGAAAAACGTATGCAGTTACATTCCTGTCTCTTCATAGTTCTAAAATACCGATAAAACCAACATTTTCAAAGTATTAAACCTGAGAATTAGATGAGTTGCACTAATTTTTCGCTAATTCAATGGAATATCGCGCTTTAGCATATCATTCCTGTTTGCCATTTCCCAGCCGGTATAAAATATAAGCTGAGCTCTTTTGCGCATCAGGTCATAGTTTATCTTATCTGGCGTGTCTGTCGGCTTATGGTAATCTGCATGCAGTCCGCTAAAGTAAAAAATGATAGGAACCCCGCGTTTTGCAAAATTGTAATGATCGCTTCTATAATAAATTCTTTGAGGATCTTTGGGGTCATTGTATTTATAATCCAGTTCAAGCTTTGTATTCTTTTTATTGATTGATTCGCTGATTGGTTTCAGATCAGAGCTCAGTTTGTCATCGCCAATAACATATATATAATTGGTGGAGTCTCCATATTTGCGACTGGGGTCTATCCTTCCTACCATATCAACATTCAGGTTTACGCTTGTTTTCTCCAGCGGGTACACCGGGTGAGCGCCATAATAATCAGAGCCCCACAGCCCCTTCTCTTCTCCACTCACGGCCATAAATAAAATACTTCTTCTCGGGCCTTTACCATCTGCTTTTGCTTTTGCAAAAGCTTTTGCTATCTGTAGTATACTTACGGTGCCGGATCCGTCATCATCTGCACCATACCATATAACTCCTTTTCTTATACCCAGGTGATCGTAATGTGCAGAAATAACAACAAATTCATCCCTGAGATCGGTTCCTTCCAGCAGGCCCAGCACATTGCTGCTCTGCAGCGTAATTCTTTGCTTTTGCAGATCAGCAGATACATTGGAACTGAATGCTTTTGAAGCCGCACTTTTGCTAAGCGTTGCGGCTTTTGCTGCGCTATAATCGTCTTTCATAATAGCCCTGGCTATTTTTTCGCTTACAAAAAAAGTGTTGAGACGAACAGATTTTTGAAAAGCATTTACATACATGTTACTTTTATCTTCCATTGGGTTTATCTTGGCATCAACTACAAATAATGCAGCCGCGCCGTTTTTCATGGCAGCTTCCTGCTGCGTAAAAAAATTAAAACCGTTGCGGTTTTGAGGAGAAGGTTCGCCTGCTATATTCGGCGATAATACCACTACCAGTTTTCCTTTGGCATCAATGCCTTTGTAATCATCTCTGGTAGAATCGCTGATACCGAATCCCGCAAAAACTACCTCACCAAAATTATATGACGCTGAATGGTTAGCCGATATCATGAATGAAAAGTCTTCGTTCCGGGAAAAAGATTCATCATTTACTACAATGGATGAATTAACCAGGGAGTCAACATACACGGGGAATGCCATCTGGTAACTTCCATTATTTCCGGGCTTTAGTCCTATGGATTTAAAATAATCTTCAATAAAAGCCGCGGCTTTCCTTTGTCCTTCTGTCGCTGTTTCCCGTCCTTCCATCTCATCTCCTGCAATTACGTAGAGATTTTTTTTCAGATCGTCGGTATTTATAATTTTAGCATATGGCTTGGGGTTCGTTATTTTTTGAGCAGAGGCACCCAATGAAGCTATAATAAAAATGGCGATACATGTAATTCTCATGATTGATGTATTAAATATTGTCAAACATAAAGAAAACTATGATATGCATACCATAGTTTTGATAAATGGTTTAACCGGTATTTTAATATGATTTATGACAAATGAATATTATATGCAGCAGGCGCTAAAAGAGGCGAGAAGGGCTTTTGATGAAGGAGAGATACCTATAGGCGCTGTTATAGTGCAGGGGACTGCTATTATAGCAAGAGGATATAACCAGGTTGAGAAGCTTAATGATTCAACCGCTCACGCAGAGATCATTGCGCTTACATCTGCATTCAATTATCTCGGCAGCAAATATTTACCTGAAGCAACATTGTATGTTACCATTGAACCATGTATTATGTGCGCAGGCGCTTTGTACTGGAGTAAAATAGGTAAAATTGTATTTGGCGCTGACGATGAAAAAAATGGCAGCATCAGTAAACCTCCTTATATTACCCAGGGCGTTTCACCTTTTCATCCCAAAACGGTAGTTGAAAGAGGCGTTTTAAAAGAAGAATGCGCCCAACTGATGAAAAGCTTTTTTCAGCAAAAACGATAAACCACAAACTACAAACCATAAACTATAAATAATTGGTGCGGGGTATAGGGTGTAAGGTATAGGGCACATGGCTGAGGGCAAGACAAATTCCATCTCAAATTTCAAATCTCAAATTTCAAATCCTACAATCCTTCCAGCAGCTCTACCACCTTCTCGTGTTTAAGTATAAAATATCCAAGCCGGTCGTTGCTGATGCCGTCTTTCAGCTGGTAGCTGAACTCAAGCTTATCATTACTGATATTGGTTTCAAAAAATTTAAAAGAGATATTGGGATGATCTTTGATCTCATCACCTATTTCATACAGATGAGTAGACAAAATAAATAAGGAGCTTTTTATTTTTATTAACCCGTTTATTACCGCCAGGGAGCAGCGCATGGCATCCTGCACATTGGTGCCTTTAAATAGTTCGTCAATTAAAACAAGCCACTTCTTTCCATTATTTATGGTGAGTATTGTTTTCTTTATGCGCTGTACTTCATTAAAAAAATAACTCTCGCCCTTCATAATATTATCTTCCACATTAATATTACTTAATACCCCGTCAAACAAAGAAAGCTCAAGATGTTTGGCCGGTACGCCCATACCAAGATGTGCAAGAAATACCGCTATACCAAGCGATTTGATAAAAGTGCTTTTGCCGGCCATATTGGCGCCGGTAAGAAATAAAAAATTACTGCTGGGTGATAGTTGTATATCGTATGAAACAGGTTTAGGCAAAAGTATGTGGTATATTCTCTCTGCCTTTATATACGGGTCGTTTGTAACCACAAATGTTGGAAATGTGAGCTGGTATTGCTGAACGGCTTTTGCCATAGAATACCAGGCATCCAGCTGGTAATAAACTTCAGCCAGCTCTTCATACCGCGACTTAAAGCTTTGTTTAAAAAAATGCCCGAAGTATAATATCTCTTTGGGTGAAAATTTTTCACCGGATTTTTTATTTGCAAGCTCCTGCAAAGGCTGGTGCAGCAAAAGGCTGCGTATACGCGAAGCAAAAAGCTGTAACCGCGGTGATGCTTCAGGCGCCTCAATCAGTAAAGCAATTTGTTGCAGCCCCACAATAAAATCACGGAAATGAGTAACCGAATACCTGATCAACCCAAAATCAACACTGTGAAATGTTTTGTATGCCTGTATGCTGAATACGTCATTGGAGCGGGGAACAGGATCAAGCTGGGTGTCATAAAATTTATCAATCATCATCATGGTACCATTGGTAACAGAATCCGGCCAATGATCAATGCATGATAAAATGAGTTTGATTATATTTTGGGTATCAATAATTTTATTAAGATCACCGGTTGGTTCATTCATCATCCAGCGCAACCACTCTTTTCCGCCGTTGGTACGGGTAAAATTAATTTTATGAAATACGGAAAATTCTTCCTCATGGCTGAAAAGCGCCAGATCGTTGTATGTAGTTTTATCTATCTGCATTATTTATAAACTGTCGGGCTTATTAATCTGTTCTCACCTGTCAAAACTTAACCTCATTCCCTTATGAGATTCATCCCAGTTAGTATTTCCATAATTTTCATATACCAGATTTCCATTAACAAAGGTGTTGGTAATTGTTGCCGGAAAGCTAAACCCTTCCAAAGGGCTCCATCCACATTTATATAATACATCAGAAGGATCAACAGTTGATACTGTGTTCATATCAACTATTACCATATCGCCCCAATAGCCTTCCCTGATATATCCCCTGTCTTTAATATTGTAACAATCTGCAACGGCATGGCTCATCTTCTCAACAACTTTTTCAAGACTTATTTTGCCCTGCTTATAGTAATGCAGCATAAGCAACAGCGGATGCTGTACCAAAGGTAAGCCGGCGTGGGCATGTTCATAAGTAATGCCTTCATTTTTTACCAGCTTTCCCTGCTCATTCCTGAAGTAACCTTTTTCCTTCAGCGTATGTGGTGCATGATCTGTGGCTATTACATCCAGCCGGTCGTCGAGCAATGCTTTCCATAAAGCTTCTTTATTATTTTTTGCCTTGATGGCCGGGTTACATTTTATAAGATAGCCTAATTGCTCATAATCACTACTGTCAAAATGAAGATGATGAACACATACTTCACACGTAATTCGTTTATCCTTTAATGGTATAAGATTGGTAAATAACTGTAGTTCCTTTTCTGTAGAGATATGCAATATATGCAGGCGGCTGTTGTGTCTTTTTGCGAATTGTATGGCTGTAAAGGATGATTCAAAGCAGGCTTCTTCATTACGTATCACGGGATGGTCCGATGCTTCCAGGTGTTGTTTTGATTGCTTTAACGCCTCATAGTTGGCCCTGATGATCTTTTCATCTTCACAATGAGTAGCAATCAATACTTCGCTTTCACGAAAAATTTTATCCAGCGTGAGATAATTATCAACAAGCATATTGCCTGTGCTGGAGCCCATAAAAATTTTAACGCCGCAAATATCTTTTTTGAAATTATTTACTTTCAGTACTTCTTCAGCATTATCATTAGCCGTACCCATAAAAAAGGAATAATTTGCCAAAGACGATTGAGCCGCAATACTATACTTATCTTCAAGCAACGCAATAGTTAGCGCATTGGGCACTGTATTGGGCATTTCCATAAAAGAAGTAACGCCACCTGCAACAGCTGCTTTTGATTCTGAGTATATAGTGGCCTTATGTGTTAAGCCAGGTTCGCGAAAATGAACCTGGTCGTCTATAACACCAGGCAAAAAGTACTTTCCTTCACCATTAATTTCCTGAACATTAAAACCAGTATCAATTATTTTCGCTATTTTTTCTATCCGCCCTTTTTTAATTAAAACATCCATTACTGCAATGCTATTATCATTAACCACACTAATATTCTTAACCAGATAATTTTTCATATATTAATAAATGCTTGAATATGGATGCAATTTAAACGAATACCTTTATTTTTACACACCTTTATAAGTCCGATCCCAATATCTTAGGCCCGAATAATCTTCCCTGATTGATCTTTTTTGTAACAAATCACCGAGATGAAGAAATTAACAATTTCCGTTTTAATTATTATTTCAGCGATTACTGTGTGGGGGCAACAAAAGTCTGTAACAAATTTTGACCTTGACAAAATATGGAGTGGTTACTTTGATGAAAGAAAATATGTGGTGCATTTAATGAACCAATCGCCTAAGTTTGCCTGGATCCAATCTGACACAGGTACTGGACCTCAGGTAATTCTGGCACTGGACTTTAACACCACCCGCATAGTAGATACATTATTTTCAAACCAGATCAAAAGAGACAGCGATTCTCTTGCTACTACATTTACTTATTTCCAGGATTTTAGCTTTTCCCCAGATGATAGTAAAATACTTGTTCAAACGCAGATTGAACCATATAATAATATTTCACAAAAAGCATTCAATTATGTTTGGGATGTTGATAAAAAGATCCTGAATGTAGTTTCAGCTAACGGAAAGCAGTCATGCCCGGCTTTTTCTCCGGACAGCAAATATCTTTCTTATATACTTGACGGCAACCTGTACCTGCTGGATATTGACAAGAACAAGACTATTCCGATTACGGTTGATGGTGCGCCCGGGGAATTTATATACGGTATGGCCGACGCGTTGTACGAAAATGGGTTTGGCATTACAAAAGCATATGACTGGAGCGCCGATGGCAGGTATATCGCTATGTTACGGTTCAACGAAAATACCGTAAAGCAATATCCCATTACTACCTATGAGCGCTCTTATGCTGAAGTAAGAAGACAGCGCTATCCGCTTGCCGGAGAAATGGTGCCCGACGTAAAAGCATTTGTATATGATATAGCTAATAAACTTTTTATTCCGGTTGATGTTGGAGTAAATCCTGATCAATACATTACCGGTATTAAGTGGGCGCCTGACAATAAAACACTTCTCGTTCAAAAACTTACAAGAGATCAAAAAAGGCTCGAAGTATTGAAAGCTGATGCCATTACCGGTAAAAGCAAGGTTTTATTTACCGAAGAACGCCCTGCTGATTATGTAGCTATTCAACCTTCTAATATCTGGTTCATCAATAATGGCAAATCTTTTTTATGGCTAAGTGAAATGCATGGCTTTCGTCATCTCTATAATGTAAGTTTAGATACGGCAGGTATGCAACCATTAACATCCGGAAAATGGGAAGTGATTTCTGTAGAAGGAACAGATGATAGCAAAAAAGAGATTTTTTATACCTCGGATGAAATTGGCTCGCGGCAAAAACATTTGTATAAAATAGGATATGATGGTAAGAACAAAACACGCATCACCACAGGTGCAGGCTATCACAATGTTGCGGTAAGCAATGATAAAAGATTTTTTTTTGATGAGTTTTCTTCAATTAATACACCTGCTGTTTACCAGGCTGTATCAATCAATGGAAAAGACCCTAAAAAATTAATTGAGAATAAAGAGTTGAGAGACCGGATGAAAGATTTCGGCATTCCTGATGCAGATTTTTTTACGGTAAAGGCAAATGACTCCATGATCCTGAACGGATGGGTAATTCGCCCCTATAATAATAACAGGGCAAAGCTGCCGCTTGTATTATATGTGTATGGGGGCGCCACCCGGCAGGAAGCCGTGGATAAATGGACCGATAAATTCACCCTTACCATGCGCTGGCTGGCTAACCAGGGTTATATAGTTGCCTGTGTTGATCCGCGTGGCACACCCGGCAAAGGTGAAGCATTCAGAAAAAGCAATTACAAATCTCCTGGTGATATAGAATTGGAAGATTTGATGAAAGTAAAGAATTTTCTATCAAGAACATATCGCATTGATACTGCAAACGCCGCGGTTATGGGGTGGAGTTATGGAGGTTATTTAGCTGCACTGGCTCAAACCAAATATGCAGGGCAATTTAAAGCTGCTGTGGCTATTGCGCCGGTAACAAACTGGCGGTTTTATGAAAATGTTTATTCAGAACGTTTGCTTGGATTGCCCAGTGAAAACGCGGAAGGGTATAAACAGGCATCTCCAATAACATTTACGGATAATTATAAGGAAGGATTATTTCTTGTACATGGTACAGCGGATGATAATGTGCACTTACAGAACAGCCTTGAGCTAAGTAAACAATTAACCAACAGCAGGAAGTCGAACTTTGATCAGCATTTTTATGCAGATAAAACGCACACCCTGAGTGATGGCGCACCCAATATACTACGCATCAGCCTCTATACACGGATAAATGATTTTTTAAAGAAAGAACTTAAATAAAAAAGCAGAGCCTCTGTTAATGTTACGCATGTTATATAAACTATATACTTATATTGTAAATTACAGCATCAACTGCTGCACTGATTAATGTGCAGGTTATCATTTTGCCAGTGAGTACCCAAAAAATTATAAATACCGGGCCGAAGCTTATTTTAACGGTCTTAATTCTTTTTATATCAGTATTTATTAATGCCGGGGTTGCACAATCAAACAATCCCTATCATATAAATGGAAACGCTTCGCAGGAAAACTGTAATTGCTATACGCTTACTCCTGATCAGAATACCACATCAGGCTCGGTATGGAATATCAATAAAATAAATCTTACACAATCATTCGATTATCACTTTAATGTTTACCTGGGTTGTAATGATACAGAGGGAGCAGATGGCATTGCGTTTGTATTACAACCTATCAGCACAAGTATTGGAACAACAGGTGAGGGATTGGGTGTGGAAGGCGTGTCGCCATCTGTTATTGTTGCCATCGACACTTACCAGAATATCAACAAAAACGATCCGTCATACGATCATCTTGATATCCATCTGAATGGCGATCTTGTTCATGGTTCTCCAAATGATATTGCGGGGCCGGTACAAGCTTTGGTGGGTAGTGATAATATTGAAGATTGCCAATGGCATGTTCTCAGGATAGTTTGGAATGCCACAGACAAAGTGATGACCATTTACATGGATGGAGATCAGCGATTGACCGCAGGCATAGATCTTGTGCAAACTGTTTTTTCAGGAGACCCAATGGTTTTTTGGGGATTTACCGCTGCAACCGGTGGCGCTACCAATCACCAAAGATTTTGCACTTCTCTGAACGCCGAATTTTCTCTGCCGGCAGACCAGATTACCTGCTGCCCTGAACCTATTCAATTTATTGACAGCTCAACCTCCTTTGGAAATATTGTGAAATGGTATTGGGATTTTGGAGACGGCACAACCGATACAACAGCACATCCCCCACCACATGTTTATCCCAAGCCGGGAAACTATACTGTAAAACTGAATATTCTTGGTAATAACGGATGCCTTTCAGATACATTTCATCAGCAGATAGTGGCGGGGTCAAAGCCCCTGCCAGGTTTTGATTTTAAATCACCCCCTTACTGCGATGATAAAATGATCCCGTTTAATGATCTGTCAGAAGCAGAATTTGGGACAATTAATTACTGGAAATGGACAGTGAATGGTAGCAGCTTTGTTACCAATGATGGTGCATATTATAAACAATTGCCTGTTGGCGTAAGCAATATTTCATTACAGGTGGCTACCAAAGAAGGCTGTGTATCAGATATCGTCAGTAAAACAATAGCGGTAGAACAGCATCCCGAAATAAGTATAAGCGGGTTAACACAAGCCTGCAAGGAAGAAGAGGTTCGTTTTATGGTTTCTAATAACAACATTGCCGTGCCTTTACAACAGGCATACTGGAATTTTGGTGATGATAACACGGCAGTTTCATATACTGCATTTCACAGTTATGCTGATACAGGCGGTTATACTATACGCGGTTACGCAGTGGCAGAAAACGGATGTCCGTCAGATACCCTTTCGCAAAACATAATTATCTATGGCACTTATGCAAACGCCGGAAATGATACGGTTGTTGCTATTGGTCAACCGCTTCAGTTGCAGGCCTCAGGCGGTAAATATTATAGCTGGTCGCCCTCAACAGGATTAAGCGATGCCTCAATAGCAAACCCCGTAGCAACGCTTGCAAGTGATATTATCTATACAGTTACAGTTTCTTCCGATGCCGGCTGTGCCACAACAGACAAAATAAAAATTAAAGCATATAAAGGCCCTGAATTTTATGTGCCAAATGCATTTACTCCGAATGGTGATGGGAAAAATGATATTTTCCGGTTTACTGCTGCAGGCATGCCGGAGATATTTTATTTTAAAGTATTTAACCGGTACGGGCAGGTTGTATATTCCTCTAAAAATATTAATGAAGGGTGGGATGGAACAGTAAATGGCAAGCCTCAATCAACCGATACCTATGTATGGATGATTGAAGGAAAAGATTATACCGGAAGATTGATAAAGAGAAACGGAACAGTAACTTTGCTGAGATAAATGAAATCTTATTTTATCAACCTCAGTGTAAATGGGTATCGGTAAAGCTTACCCTCGCTGGCTCTTATGGTAGCAACAATAACTAAGATTAAAGCAATAATTCCTACTATCCACATTAATAGAATACCAATAATAGTAATGAATAAGATAACCATCACTATTGTAAGGGTAATTTGAAAATTCAAAGACTCTTTGGCGTGTGCGGCAACAAAACCGGACTCTCTGTTTTTAATAATATAAATTATAAGCGGTGGTATCAGCCATGCTACTATAGTAAGTACATGTGAAAGTATTGCCAGCGTTTTCTCATCGCTGTTTGGCGGTATTACGGGTTGTTCCTCTGTTCCGAGAAATTCGCTTTGCTGCTCCATAATTTAGTTGGTTTTATTCTGAAATATAAACCAAATAGTACAGATTTCATAATTGAGACGTACTTCAAACTATTCGTATAGGCATATTGTATACAGTAATCTGTATCATATAGTAAGACAGATCCCTATACAACAGTAGCCACTTCTTTTATGTACTTGTGCATTTTAAAGAGGAAGTTATATAAATGCACCATACTATTTACATCTTCATGTATCAGTAAAAAGTTCCTGCCGGTTTGTTTTAGTCTTGCTTTATTGGTTTGGGTTTGCACAAACTGGAGCATTCTGTTAAAAGTGTCTGATTCAAAATATGGAGAATCAGGATTATTTACGAAGTAGCAGCGAAGCGTGTTTTCTTTCAGCACCATTTTTTCAAAGCCCATCTCTACTGCCATCTTACGAATGCGTACAGTAGTAAATAAATCTTCCACCTGCGGCGGCATTGGCCCAAAGCGGTCAATCATCTCTGTATGAAATTGCTGCAACTCTTCCTCATCTTCCGAGTTATCAAGCCGGGTATATAGTGATAGCCTTTCGTTTATACTTTCCACATAACTATCCGGTATCAGTATTTCCAGGTCTGTGTCAATAGTACAATCCTGAACATAATCTTCCTGCTGCTGAATTTCTTCTTTAAATACTTCACGGAATGAGGTTCGCTTCAGTTCACGTATAGCCTCATCCAGAATTTTCTGATACATTTCAAAACCTATCTCTGCCATAAAGCCGCTTTGCTCACCACCCAGTAAATTTCCGGCGCCGCGTATATCAAGGTCGCGCATCGCAATCTGGAACCCGCTGCCCAATTCACTATGCTGCTCCAGGGTTTGCAGGCGTTTGCGGGAATCTGCCGGCAGCGTGCTCATAGGCGGAGCTAACAGGTAACAGAATGCTTTCTTATTACTTCTTCCCACGCGTCCACGCAACTGGTGCAGATCACTCAGTCCAAACTGGTGTGCATTATTTACTATAATGGTATTTACATTCGGAATATCAACACCGCTTTCTACAATATTGGTACAGATCAGTACATCATACTTGCGATCAATAAAATCAAGTATACGTTCCTCAAGTATATGCCCTTCTAACTGACCATGCGCAATGCCTATGCTCAAATCAGGACAAAGTCCCTGTATATGCACCGCCATTTCATTTAAACCCACCACACGGTTATGTATAAAGAAAACCTGCCCGCCACGTTCTGTTTCGTAATAAATGGCATCGCGGATAAAATCTTCATTAAATACCTGCACTTCCGTTTGTATTGGTTGCCGGTTAGGCGGCGGCGTATTCATAATACTCAAATCTCTCGCACCCATTAAGCTGAACTGCAATGTTCTCGGGATAGGCGTTGCCGTTAGTGTTAAGCAGTCAACATTTGTTTTAAGCGTTTTGATCTTTTCTTTATGCCCCACACCAAATTTTTGCTCTTCGTCAACAATCAGTAATCCCAGGTCTTTAAACTTCACTTCTTTGCCAACTAAAGCATGGGTGCCAACAATAATATCAATCTTCCCTTCCTGTAATCGCTGTAGAGTTTCTTTCTTTTCTTTGGATGATTTAAAGCGGTTGATATAATCAACGGTCACCGGAAAATCTTTTAGCCTTTCTTTAAATGTTTTATAGTGCTGAAAAGCAAGAATCGTAGTTGGAACAAGTATAGCAGCCTGTTTATTATCGCAGCAGGCTTTAAATGCCGCACGTACCGCGATCTCGGTTTTGCCAAAACCCACATCTCCACATACCAACCTGTCCATAGGGCTTGGCGTTTGCATATCCTTTTTCACATCCGCAGAGGCTTTGCTCTGGTCTGGCGTATCTTCATAAATAAAAGAAGCTTCCAGCTCTGTTTGCATATAATTATCCGGGCTGAAAGAAAATCCTTCCTGCGCTTTTCGCTGCGCGTATAATTTTATAAGATCAAAAGCGATTTCTTTAACCTTCGCTTTTGTTTTCTCCTTCAGCTTTTGCCAAATATCACTGCCTAGCTTATTTACTTTAGGTGTTGTTCCTTCCTTGCCCGTATACTTAGCGATCTTGTGAAGCGAGTTGATATTTACATAGAGAATATCTGTATCCTTATAAATAATACGCACCGCTTCCTGCAATTTGCCATTCACTTCAATTTTTTGCAGTCCGCTGTATATGCCAACACCATGATCAATATGCGTTACATAATCTCCCGGCTGCAATTCCCTTAGCGCTCTCAGGGTGAGCGCCTTGTTTTTATTATACGCCTGTTTTACTTTGTATTTATGGTAACGCTGAAAAATCTGGTGATCAGTGTAGCAAACAATTTTCAGGTCATTATCAATAAAGCCGGCATTAACAGAAACCGGAACAGGCGTAAAAGGTATTTCCGCTTTCAGATCTGTAAATATGCTGTGCAAACGCTCAAGCTGGCGCGGGTTATCAGCAAACAGGTATATACTGTATTTCTTCAGTTCCCAGCTCCTCAAATCTTTTATCAGCATATCAAACTGGCGGTTAAAGGAAGGCTGCTCTTTTGTGTCAAACCCAATTTCTATTCCGCCAAAATGCGGCGTATGACCAAACTCCACAATATGCCTGCCGTGCAATTGTTCTTCAATAGTTGCGGCATGCACAAAATCATCTGCACTCACATCTTTCTTTTCAAGATTATCTTCTCCTTCATCATTAACCTTAGTTCGCGACTTGCTTGTTTCCTGTACGCGAAAAAATATTTCAAGATCTTCTGCCTGCACATGCAGTTTTTCTTTCACTACATCCCAATCCTGTATCCATATGGCAGTATTTTCCGGAAGAAATTCCAGCAGCGAAACTTTTTCACCGGTTTCAAACTGTGTTTCAACATTAGGAATAATCGTTACCTGCAATAATTTTCTTTCGCTCAACTGCGTTTCCGGATCAAATATGCGGATGGAATCCACATCATTACCAAACAATTCTATACGGTAAGGCTTTTCGTTGCCAAAAGAATAAATATCGAGTATGCCTCCCCGTAAAGCAAACTGGCCCGGCTCATATACAAAATCCGTTCTTTCAAAACCATAATCTACAAATTGCGAAAGCAATTCGGTAACATTAATAGCATCACCTGCTTTAATACGGATAATATTGCCGGATAATGTTTTAGACAATACCACTTTTTCAAACAATGCTTCGGGGTATGTAACTATTGCGCCAACCCTGTTGCCCGTAGCTGTTGAAAAGCGCGTAAGCATTTCCGTGCGCAGCATTACATGCGATGCGTTAAGCTGGCGGTAATTCTTTCGATTTTTAAAAGAAGCAGGAAAGTAAAAAACATTCAGCGCGCTGGTAAGGTTTTCCAGCGAATTATGAAAATATGCGGCTTCCTCTGCATCGTTCAGTACGATCAAATGATTGATCTGCGAAGCAAGATTGTGCCTGAATACGCCGGCAAAAACAAACTGCGAAGCGCTTCCATGCAGGTTTTTTAAATAAAGTTGTTGGGGTTTAGACAATACGAGCCTCTCCGCAATCTGAAAAATGCGGGTATCTTTCAAATACTCGTCCAGCAGCACATTCAAATTCATCGTGTATTAATGCCGCCTGTTTTATGCAACAGGCTCAGATAAAACGCTGCAAAGATAAGGCGTAAACTTAAGTTGGCACGCAGTTAATTTTCATAATACCCTTTGCATTTTGAGTATATTTTTGAAACCGGCTTATACCCCTGATCAGGCTATATTGGACACTCCGTTCAGCTTCATCACTCCGGACAACATCTCAAACAAATGCCGTATCATTGAAAAATAAATCATAATACGCTACTATGTATTCATTCAAAAAAACAGCTGCGGTAATTTGTTTGCTTATATGTAATACTATTATTTATGCGCAGGATAAATACAAGCTTGTCTGGAGTGATGAATTCAATAATAATGGTGCGCCTGATACTGCTAAATGGAATTACGAAAAAGGATTTGTGCGCAATGAAGAGCATCAATGGTATCAGCCTGAAAATGCTTTTTGCAAAAACGGGTTACTGATCATAGAAGCAAGAAGGGAACAAAAACCCAATCCGTTATTTAAGCCGGGCAGTAATAGCTGGCGTACCGGCAGAAAAAACATTGAATACACTTCTGCCTGCATGATAACAGCAGGAAAGCATCAGTGGAAATACGGCAAATTTGAACTGCGTGTCCGTATTGATATTGATGCAGGAGTATGGCCGGCATGGTGGACGCTGGGCATCGAAAAAAACTGGCCTGCAAGCGGAGAAATTGACATTATGGAATTTTACCGCGATACGCTTTTAGCCAATATACTTTGCCTTGGTATAAACAATAGCAATGAGTGGTATACTACCAAAACCGGCGTACGAAAATTAGGCGGTAAAGCATGGGCGCAAAAATTTCATACCTGGCGTATGGACTGGACGGAGGAGCATGTTGCATTATATGTTGATGATTCTTTACTGAATAAAGTAGCGGTAGAAAAATTAGTGAATAAAGATGGCAGCGGTTTTAACCCTTTCAAACAACCTCACTATATGTTGCTTAACCTTGCTATTGGCGGCAAAAATGGCGGCAACCCATCGCACACCGCGTTTCCTAAAAGAATGGAGGTAGATTGGGTGAGGGTATGGCAGATGGAATAACGTAAGAAAACTAAAGATAGCAAAGCTGAAACAGTGATAAAACTATAATAGAGAGTAAATTTTATTATTTTTGATTTGTGGAAGAACAAGGCTATATAGAGATTAGAGTAGATAATATTAACCATACATTATCTCCTAAAGATGTGGATATTAACGATGTCAGAAAAATAATATCCGACATTGAGACATTTCTGTACCCAACCCGGGAAGAAAAAAAACTACGTCCTGAAATAGCTTATAACATAGAGTCTGGTTCTGCTAGACATAAATTTTATCTCCCCGTTTCCGCTGTAATTTTATTCAGCGGGCTTACTTCAGAGATTAAGAAACGAAATTCACTGGATTTTTTAGATTATAAGCGCCAGGAAATTATTGATGACTTTCAAAAAAAAGCAATTAAGGGAGGCTTCACTATTGAATTTAGGAATTCACTTGTTGAACAGCCCACTTTGGAAATAAATAGTAAAACAGCCTATAACATGGTTGCGCCACGGTTTTATGAAAGTGAATTTTACCTGTACGGGGAAATCTATCAGGAGGGTGGTAAAAATCCTAATATACACATCGCTACTACCAGATTCGGTAATTTAACTGTTGCTGCTACTAAAGAACAAATTCTGGATGGAGAAAAAAAAACGTATAAACCTTATGGCATAAAAGTAAAAGCCAAAAAAAGCCTTACGGATGGCCAGCTAAGTGATTTAAAATTAATTGAGTTTATTGCCTACCGGCCTGTTTTTGATAAAAGCCTGCTGGATTCGGTTATCGAAAAAGCTTCTGTCAATTTAAGTAAGATTAAAAATGTAGATGCCTGGATTGACGAATTAAAAACAGAAGGATGAAAGAAATCAAGAGTATTTTATTAGATAATTCATTTATTACAAGACTGCTAAAGCGCGATGATGAATTTCACCAAAATGTAGTAGATTACTTTTAATACTTTCTTGAAAACAATATTATTCTTTATTTATCTACCATTGTAGTGAGCGAATACGCTGTTGCTGATAATCCTGATAATTTATTGTCATTAAATTCTTTCCAACTCCTTGAATTCGACTATGGAGATGCCAAAATCGCTGGAGAATTTTTTGCGTATCTAAAAGAAGACACAGAGTTAAGAAATACTGAGGAACGTAAAGTAATCATTAACGATTTAAAACTTTTTGCTCAGATCCACAACCGCGGAATCGATGCATTTGTTACAAAGGACAGGAAAGCATTGTCGAAAATGATATTACCACTTAAAAATAAAGGATTGAATTTCCAATATCTTGATTTGACCATTCCCCTCAAAGAAAAATTAGGTCGTTTATTCTAGTAGATTGACTTCAGTTGTTGTAAAAGCTATCTCTGAAGTTTTTCTTGGTCTAACAATTGAAAACAGTTAAATAAACTTAAATGTATTTTAGACGAGAAAAAAGTTCGTAGCAACCAATACTTTTTAATCAATATTTAGATAAATATTCAAAAAATGTTTTTTTTACGAAATGTGGCGATAGATTTTGTATATCCCCTTGCAAATGAGGTTCGCCTTTGAAGAGCATGATGGAATAAACGAATAATACATTTATTGTTTATAGATAGACTTTTCCAAAATCTTCTTGCTTAAAAAAACATTAAGGTTGTATATTTAACTATACGGTTGCGCCCATATGCTGTTGTTTACTTAACAAACTGCTATGGATTTGAAAGAGCATGAGCGGCTTGAACGCTCACAAAAAAACCACAACTGGAAAAAATGGGGACCGTATATTTCTGAACGCCAGTGGGCAACGGTAAGAGAAGATTACAGCCCTGAAGGAAATACATGGGGATTCATCAATCACGATCTTGCACGCAGCTATGCCTACCGCTGGGGTGAAGATGCAATAGCGGGATTTTGCGACAGCGACCAGGTTTTGTGCATTGCACCTGCCTTCTGGAACGGCAAAGATCCTATCCTGAAAGAACGGCTTTTCGGGCTTACCAATAATGAAGGAAATCACGGCGAAGATGTAAAAGAACTATACTTTCACCTCGATTCATCTCCAACACATTCCTATTGCAGGTTTCTCTATAAATATCCCCAGCATGCTTTTCCTTACATGAGGTTGATACAACAAAATCAACGCGACAGGCTATCGCCGGAATTTGAACTGCTGGATTCAGGTGTATTTAACGACAACCGTTATTTTGATTGCTATATAGAATATGCAAAAGCCGGGGTGAGTGATATACTGATGAAAATAACCGTGTTTAACCGCGGCCCGGAAAAGGCAGCAATTCATGTATTGCCTCATATATGGTTTCGCAATTTCTGGAAACATAATATACGTTTCAGTAAACCATCTGTAATATCTGTATCTGATAAATGTATTAAAACAAGCTCCAGCCGAAACGGTAATTTTTATTTATATCATGAAGGTGGTGAACAACTTTTTTGCGAAAATGAAACGAATAACGAGCGGATGTATCACCGCACGAATGATGTTGCCTATGTAAAGGATGGCATCAATGACTATATCGTGAATAATCACCCTACAATTAATCCGGCCAAAGAAGGAACAAAAGCCGCAGTATGGCTCAAAGCAGAAATAGCTCCGGCAAAATCAAGAACATTCAGGGTAAGGCTGAGCGCTGCTCCGCTTGAAAATCCCTGGAGTGATTTTGAAGCAATTATAGCCAAACGCATCAAGGATAATAATGATTACTATGAAACGATGGCTTCGCCAAAAACACTCACTAAAAATCAAAACAAACTATTGCGCAGCGCAGTAAGCGGCTTGTTGTGGACAAAACAGTTTTACTATCTTGATGTATATAAATGGATATTTGGTGAACCGCAAGAAACAGCACCGCATCGCCATTATAAAAGAAATTACGACTGGCAGCATCTTACCTGCCGTAATATTATTTCCATGCCCGATAAATGGGAATATCCCTGGTTTGCGGCATGGGATCTGGCTTTTCATGCAGCAGGCTTTATTCATGTAGATCCTTATTTTGCCAAGCAGCAGTTATTGCTCGTACTACGTGAATACTATATGCACCCTAACGGGCAAATCCCGGCGTACGAATGGAATTTCAGTGATGTTAACCCTCCTGTACACGCATGGAGCGTGTGGTATGTATACGAAGCAGATAAAAAGAAGACAGGTGTTCCTGATTGGGATTTCCTCGAAAGATCATTTCAGAAATTATTAATGAATTTTACGTGGTGGGTAAACCAGAAAGATGCCAACGGCATTGATATTTTTGAAGGAGGTTTTCTCGGGCTTGACAATATAGGTGTGTTTGACAGGAACTATATGCCTGCAGGCATCAAAAAATTACAGCAGGCAGACGCTACAAGCTGGATGGCGATGTATGCTATCAATATGTTGCGCATTTCTCTTGAACTGGCGCAGCACAATAAAGCTTACGAAGAGTCGGCTGCAAAATTCTTCAGGCATTTTCTCAATATCGGCTGGGCAATGCATCATATCGGCAAAAAAGATATCTCGCTTTGGGATGAAGAAGATAAATTTTATTACGACGCCATACAATTTGAGAACGGCACAAGCCAGCGTATGAAAGTGCGCTCACTGGTGGGTATCATTCCTTTGCTCGCAGTTGAAATAATGCACAGCAGCATGTTCGATCAGTTAAGAGAATTCAATACAAGGCTGCAGGTAATTAAACTAACACGCCCTGACCTTACACGTGTTATTTCTGATATTGAAGCAAAAAATAAAGACAGCAAATATCTCTTCGCTATAATGATTGGCGACAGGCTTGAAAGCCTTCTGAAAAGATTATTGGATGAAGACGAGTTTTTGTCTGATTATGGTATAAGGTCTCTCTCAAAATATTACCAGGATAATCCTTTTGTTTTCGGCTACCAGGGGCACGATTACCGTATTCAGTACGAGCCGGGTGAAAGCTCCAGCTCTATGTTTGGCGGTAACTCTAACTGGCGCGGACCAATATGGTTTCCGCTAAACTATCTTATTATAAATGCATTGCGAAAGTACTATGAGTATTACGGGGATTCATACACTTATGAATTTCCGGCAAGGTCGGGCAATAAACTAACACTTAAACAAATTGCAAACGAACTCACCAAAAGATTATTGAGGATATTTGAAATGAATGAAAAAGGGCAATACCAGTATCATGCGGATTATCAACCCGAATGGCAGGAAAAACACTTTAAAGACCATCACCTGTTTTACGAATTTTTTAATGGCGATACCGGTCAGGGTTTAGGCGCATCACATCAAACCGGCTGGACAGCGCTGATTGCAAACCTGATATTGGAGATGGATGAATGATCTTTTTTATTTGGCAATAATTTTATTCTGTTATCATTAATTGCGCTTTAAAGCTTAATCGACATTCAGCTTTTCTTAACAGTTTATGCTCATCAAAACCAAGATTTCGTTAAAACATTTTTCCGTGTTTGATGTGGCAAAATAATGGCGGATATTGTACGTTACAAGCAAAATTTCACACATTGAAGAAGCGTGTTTATTTAATATCCATAGCCATTGCATTTATATTCTTTATTACCATAGATGCCAGTGCCCAAATGATAACAGGAGTATGGCATGGCAGAATAAACAGGCAAAAAGTTGAAATAAAAATTGTGCAGAAAGGCGATAGCTTGATGGGCACATCTTATTATTATCAATCGCCCGGTAATTACAGGCGCTATAGCATTAAGGGATATTTTGATGGCATAAATAATGAAGCTGTCTGGTGGGATGATCAGTTACTGGAAGAAAAAACAGGCAGTGTAAATATAGGCTCCCCGGGAAAAGATAAACTTTTAAGCAGCGCTGATTTTAATTGCCCCGGAGGAGGTATTATGAAGTTAGATGGCAAAGCTGCATTAAAAGAGAAGGAAGACAAATCAAAAGGAGAAGTACATCTAGACAAAACAAATAATAGCGCATTTAATGATGAATGGGATTTTGTAATTGAAAATTACACTGCCGGCGCCAATGATCCTTTTGTTATTGACAGTGTAAATATGATTGCGCGCCAACCTTCGGCTGTGCCACAACCACAGCCGGAAAGAACAGTCATTTCTGTTAAAGAAGAACCTACACCTCAACCCGTAGCAATTGCTGAAGAAAAAAGAGAAATTACTCCGTTGAAACCATTAACTATTGAAGAAAAGTTTACCCGGCGGCAGAAAATTCCAATGATGGAAATTCCTGTATCCGGAGACTCTATTGAATTGAATTTTTATGATAACGCAGAAATAGATGGAGATTCTATAACATTGTTTTTAAATGAGAAGCTCATCTTTCAGCATATTTATCTCACAGATAAACCTTTTACCGTAAAAATTTCCACAAGTGACTTACAGCAAACAAATGAGCTGGTAATGGTTGCTGAAAATCTCGGCTCAATTCCACCTAATACTTCATTTATGGTTGCAAATGTAGGGGGCAAGCGCTATGAAGCGAGATTAGTAAGCACCGAAGGCAGCAGCGCAATGATACGGTTTGTAAAAAATGATATTACCGGTGGAGCACCGGGAAAGAAGTAAACAGGTATAAATCAATACTCCCGGTTGTTTTATCAGGCAGTCATTGCCGTAATGCGAAAAATTGAAATATACCTGATAAGCAGCGTAATCACTTTTTTTATTATAAAGTACGCTATTGTGCAAAATAATTGCACAGAAGATTAATACGTTTGTGTTATTAAAAAAAACATGAGTAAGTTAAAGTTAACAGGCAGGGATTTAAGAGCAATAGGCTACCCGGAAGCGCCTGTAATAAGCATTGCAATGAATGTAATGCAAAAGCACTATAAACATGAGGCAAAGGAGGAGGTTATGGAATTATTGAAGAAAATATTAGCCACACCGGTAGAATATAAAAATGATGCTGTATTGGGGTTGATTGCGGAGAAGTTAATTCCAAAACCCTTTCCTCCGGAGGGATTAGGAGAAGCTGTTTCTTTAAACCAATCTGGTATACAGTTTAATGTATTCGGCCAGGAACATATTGAAGAGGTCGCTATGCACCAGATGTACCAGGCGGCCAAGTTACCGGTATCTGTAGCCGGCGCTTTAATGCCAGATGCCCATAGCGGTTATGGATTACCGATAGGAGGAGTACTGGCTACTGATAATGCCGTTATACCTTATGGCGTTGGTGTGGATATAGGATGTCGTATGTGCTTAAGTGTGTTTGATATTAACCCTAAAGAGTTAATAGCACGTGAGTCTTTTTTTGCAAGAGAACTGGGTGAAGCAACTTTGTTTGGGAGCGGCGCACAATTTGACCGTGCTGCCGAACATGAAGTAATGGATAATGAGTTGTTTTACGAATTGCCATTGCTAAAAAATCTGCATGAGCGCGCCTGGAAACAATTGGGCTCTTCAGGTTCGGGAAATCATTTTGCAGAATTTGGGGTGATTGAGATAGCGGAGAAAGATGCCGTATTGGGTATTGATGCCGGAAGCTATATTGGGTTTTTAACACATTCCGGCTCAAGGGCGCTGGGCGCTAATATTGCAAACCACTATACCCGGATCGCCATCAGTAAGAGGCGTTTACCAAATGACGCAAAAAATCTTGCATGGCTATCGCTTGATGAGGAAGAAGGTATCGAGTACTGGAATGCAATGAACCTTGCCGGCGATTATGCTTCTGCGTGCCATCATGTAATACATGCAAAAATCTCGAAACAACTGGCGCGTAAACCAATGAAGATGGTGGAGAACCATCACAACTTTGCATGGAAAGAACATTGGGAAGGAAGGGAGGTGATCGTTCACCGCAAAGGAGCAACACCTGCCGGAGATGCTGTACTGGGGATTATTCCCGGCTCTATGACTGCCGATGGATTTATTGTGAAAGGCAAAGGCGAATCCGCCGCGGTTAATTCCGCGTCGCACGGTGCAGGCAGAAAAATGAGCCGCACAAAAGCCATGGCTTCTGTAACCGATAAGCAGTTTAAAGACGAGCTGAAAAAGTTTGGCGTTAAATTGTTAGGAGGAGGATTAGATGAATCTCCTTTCGCGTATAAAGATATTAGTGTGGTAATGCAATCGCAGAAAGCATTGATAGATGTGGTAGGAAAGTTTACGCCAAAAATTGTGAAGATGGACGGAGCAAAGCATAAGAGCCGGGGAAAGAAAGGAAGGGATGAGGTTGCAGGAGAATAACGTTAAAAGAAAAGTGCTAATCGGTTTCGCTTAGCACTTTTCTTTTAACGAATATCATCACTCAATATCAACAGCTCCTTAGAGCTTTTATCCTTACTCATTCCATATTTCCAGCCGGGAGTGGTCATTTTAAATTTGCTATATAGCTTTCTTATTTCGTTACAGTCGTTGTAAGATAAAATCCATTTATCTCTTTTGCCTCTCTGTTATATGTAATTATCTGCAAGAATGGAAGTATCAAACATTTGAGATGTTTATTGCCAACTAATATGATGTGAATAAAGTGCTTGAGGTTGTCCTATAAGGTTAATATCAAATTTTAAGGATGGCTCGACTTTGCTACTAGCGTTATGAATTCTAAAAGAAACTTGCCATCCTTCGTCACAGGTAAGAATTAATGTGTTGTTTGAATTTTGTTTATAGGTGATTTCTATTATTCTAGTTGGTAACTTTAATCGCGGAACTTTGAAAGTTGCCTTTCTTGAACTAGTAGATTTGTTTAATGTGCCATACAAATGAAATCCATAAATTTCAGTTTTATTTTTTCTTTTTATGACCTTATAAAAGTCATTATTTCCTATTAGATATCGCAAAAGGTTTTGGGGTACTATTGAAGGATATTCTCCATCTAATCTTACCAATTCATTCTTAAATGCATTAAGTATCGGGATATAAAAACGGGCATACTTATTTTCTATATTCCTCCAAAATTTACCTTCATTCTTTAATTGAAGCAGTTCAGAAAATATAGGAGTTATTAAATTAAAATATTCTTTGCTACAATTTAAAGCAAGCCATTCCTTCCCAAAATCAATATTACTTGATAACCGGGAGTGCTTAACTGCCTTATGATTATTCTTAGCAGAAATTCCTATTTCCCAATTTTGATTCTCTCTCGAAACAATTACGTCCCGAACGTCCCCCTTAATACCTTCACTATCTGAAACAACTTTTATATTAAGGTTATTTGAAGGGGTAAGTGGCTTGTCTAAATTTGGTTCTAGTTGTAGAATATGATGAATTGCTGCATCCGCAGCCTTTTTATACTTTAATAATTCGTTATCAGAAAAAAGATTGAAACAGTTTTGAGCAATAGTATATGAAGAAGTTTGTATTATTTTCACGTTTTGATTGAGTGAAAAACTATTGAATATCTCTTTGCTTAAAGCATATTCAAAGGCTTTTCCGGCTTCGGTTTGAGACGGCATTATTTAATTTTTTTCAAGTCAATGTCTTTACTAAAAATCAACACCTCTTTTGATTCTTTGTCATTGCTCATTCCGTACTTCCAGTTAGGGGAAATAATATTAAACTTTTTATACAATTTACGAATGGTAGAACAATCATTATAAGACAACACCCATTTCTCCCTATTTTGAAGCAATTCAGCTAATCCTTCATGATCAAAATCTTTATGTGCATCTCCTTTTCTACCATATAACCAACTCTTGATCAAATATGGCGGATCAAGATAAGTAAATAATTCAGGGTGTTGTAAAAGAGAGCTTTTGTAATCGCCCTTTTTTACATAAATATTGGGATTTCTGAATTCTCTTACTCTATCGATTGCCGAAGGAGTAAATCTGGGATGTCCTGGAGACATTCCTCCAGAAAGTGTAGAACCCGAAAAAGAGGAACGATTTAAAACATAGTATGCTGCAGCTCTTTGTAGTTTTGTTTTTAATGTAGTATGCGTTTCCTGCAGACTATAAAAAGCATCTTTTGATAGCGGAAAATATTTTTCAACTTCATCTGCTAATTGATGGGGTTCTGTTTTTAAGCACTGCCAAAACTCAACAAGAGGAGAAAAAATATCATATCCATATACTTTAACTCCTTTAGCTGCAAAATGTAATTCAACAGAACCTCCTCCTAAAAAAGGAGATAATAAATATTTAAGATCATGAGGGAAAAATCTAGATATAAGATAAACAGCCCTTGTCTTGCCTCCAGGATAACGCAATAGCGACTTTGAGCTTATTTGTTCATCTATTTCAAAGTCATATTTATCGCTAAGCAAGACTTCACTCATTAAGCTTAAATTTTACTAAATATAGGAAAACTTGGTTTATGCAAAAGTGTCCTCAAATAAATTTGTAAGATTAATAACCAGCCTTTACTTTAAAAGAGACTGTGGCAACTCCCCTTTAAGTATTTTCTTGATGTTTAAGTATGGACCCTATTATAAATTTTATGCAGCCGTACGCTCTAAACCATTTACCTGCTCAGCAGGCTTTTGCCCCAACTGCTTCATAAACTTAAAATGGGAAACGATAGCGCCCCTGAACGTAGGAAAATAATTATAGTATAAGCCATATTCCTCGCAGGTTTTGGCTACTATTTTACTGATTTCAGGATAGTGTACGTGGCTGATGCGTGGAAACAGGTGATGCTCAATCTGGAAGTTCAGGCCACCCACAAACCATGATAATACTTTATTTTTTGAGGCGAAGTCAGCGGTGGTTTTTACCTGGTGTATCGCCCATTCGTTTTCAATTTTTTTAGGTTCAATGCCTGCAAAATCAAATTCAGCATGCTCAACCACATGTGCCAGCTGAAATACCAGCGCCAGCGTTAAACCCAATACAAAGTGCATTACCAAAAAGCCCAGCAACCAGGCCTGCCAGCCAACAACCGCTATAGGAATTACAACAGTAAAAGCAACATATAATGCTTTTGAAATCCAAAACGTAGCATGTTCCTTAAAATCCATTGGCTTAAGCGGCGTAGTGTATACTTTTTTTGTAACGTATTTTATATAATCTGTAATAAACAATAAAAACAAAGAAGTAAACCCATAAAGGAAAAACATATAGTAGTGCTGGTAACGATGAGGCGGGTACCATTTTTGAGTAGAGCATTCTCTCATAAACGGCTTGTTATTGATATCATCATCAATACCATCAATATTTGTATAAGTATGGTGAACAATATTGTGTTTAAGCTTCCAGAAAAAGGCATTACCGCCAAGCGCATTCATGGTAAGCCCCATCACATCATTAACCCATCCTTTTTTGGAATAGCTGCCATGGCAGGCATCGTGCATGATGTTAAAACCAATGCTGGCTAATATAAAACCAAACAAGCCGCTCAATACCACACCCCAAAATATGTTTAAAGGTAAAAACAACAATGCGCAATATATCAGCACCGATGCAGGTATAAGCACAAGGGTTTTCAGGTAAAGCTTCCAGTTACCGGTTTTTTCAATATTGTTGTCAATAAAGTATTGGTCAACGTTTGTTTTAAGCGCATTGAAAAATACTTTGTTCTTGTTGTTGAAGGTTACTTTATACATTGATTGCCATTTGCCATTGCTATAAAGTTCCCTATTATATACAATGGAGATTTATTAATAACGGAATTTTTCCCGTTTACTGCGTATCACTGAAAAATATATTTCCGGAAAGAAAGATATCTGGCGGGTGCGATGAACGGGTGTGCAAAGGTAATCCTTAAAATCGGAAAATTTGTTTAATTCATCTTAAAAGGCACGATCATGTCAAACATGGGTATTTTTACCTCAAACTGCTTTTTAGAAGAAACATTTTCCATAGCATAAGTACCATACATTTTACCCATTTCCGTGCGGAGATTACAGCCGCTTACATACTGGTATTGCTCACCGGGGTTAATTTGCGGCTGAACGCCTACAACACCTTCGCCTTCTACCTCCCGGTTAGTGCCGTTACTGTCAAATATATACCAATGCCTGCGGAGCAGCCGAACGGGAAAAGCATTATTATTTTGCAATGTAATACGGTAAGCAAACATAAATTCTCCACTCACCGGGTTGCTGTAATCGGGCTGGTAGAAAGTTTCAACCGTTACAATTACCCCTTCCGTGACTTTTGATGCCATTACTGCTATGAAGTTTACGTTAAAAATAACGAAAAACTACCATAGCCTAAGGTAATTTATCTATAAATTTTGCATTGCTGATATAAAAACACATTTACCTTTGCGACACTATCACAACATTTCTTGCCCGGATTTGTTTAATAACCAATTAAATTTTTGCAAATGAAAATAGCTGTAGCTAAAGGCGATGGTATAGGCCCGGAAATTATGGACGCGGTTTTACGCATTTTTGAAGCCAACAAAGTTCCGCTTGAATATGAATTTGTACATATGGGAAAGTGGGTATTTGATAAAGGCTTTTCCAATGGTATGACCCCCGAAGCGCAAAAGGCTATCGAATCGCTGGGGTTATTATTTAAAGGCCCCATGGAAACACCAAAGGGCAAGGGCGTTAAAAGTATTAACGTAACAGCAAGAAAAACATGGAACACTTTTGCCAATAAACGGGTGTTCCAATCGCTGCATGGAGTAGATACTGTTTTTTCAAAAGCAGGTATACCAATTGATATTACGGTTGTGAGAGAGAATATTGAAGATACTTATGGCGGTATAGAACATATGCTTACACATGATGTGGCCTTAAGCCGCAGGATGATCACGAGGCCCGGAAGCCTCCAGGTTATCCGTTATGCATTTGAAATGGCAAAGCAAAAAAAAACCAGGCGTATAACATGCGGGCATAAGGCAAATATTATGA
Organism: Agriterribacter sp.; assembly: GCA_047601125.1. Taxonomy (GTDB): domain Bacteria; phylum Bacteroidota; class Bacteroidia; order Chitinophagales; family Chitinophagaceae; genus Agriterribacter. The sequence goes on from JASGJY010000002.1 coordinate 944,233, forward strand.
AAATAACGGATGGTTTATTCCTTGATTGCTTTTATGAAGTAGCCAAAGAATATCCTGAGCTAAAAGCTGATGATATTATCGTTGATGATCTATGTATGAAACTGGTTACCAAGCCAGACAGTTTTGACGTTGTGGTTTTAACCAACCTGCAGGGAGATATTGTTTCTGACCTGTGCGCAGGATTGGTAGGGGGTTTAGGTTTTGCTCCTTCGGCAAATATCGGAGATCATATTTCCATTTTTGAAGCGGTACATGGCACGGCTCCGGACATTGCAGGCAAAAATATAGCCAATCCTACGGCGTTGCTGCTGAGCGGTATTTCTATGCTGATGCACGTAGGACTTACAGAAAACGCCGGTATAATTGAAAACGCTTTGTTATATACACTTGAAAGCGGCGTGCATACCGGGGATTTTGGCGACAAATCAAAACCTTCCGTAAATACAACTGAATTTGCTGATGCCATCATTGGCAATTTTGGAAAACAACCTGTTGTTAATCCAAAACCAATTATGCCGAATAAACCTGGCACGCCTACGCCATTTAAGTTGCAGCAAAATGCAATGATGGAATCCAAAGAAGAAGGGAATGAAACTATTATTGGCGTAGATTTTTTTATTGAAAGTAATGAACAACCCCAAACCATTGCGGTTAAATGCGAGCGGCATGGCGGCGTTAAGTTTAAGCTTATTAATATCAGCAACCGCGGTACCCAGGTTTGGCCAACGGGCTCAGTATATACCAACCTGGTAAACGTATATAATGTACGTTTTGAAACATTAGATGGAGAACCATTAAATCAACAGGATATTTTGAGTTTATATATTGCCTTAAGCGGAAACTTTAAAGTTTGCTCATCTGAATTACTAAATCAATGGGGAGAGAAAAAAGGATATAGTTTGGCACAGGGGCAGTAATGAAAATAGTTGTAGGTATGAGGAAGTTCTTATATCTACAACTATCTTTTACTGAGTTTACTTTTTATTTTGTACTTGTTGTTTGATACAACAAGTTTGATAGTAGATGGATTATCAACCTCAGTTGATAGATTTATTTTTTTCCTCAGGTTCGCTTCTATCACTACAGTATCTCCAGGCATTAAGAATCCAGAATTCCCTTTGTTGAATGAGTATATCACCTTGTTCCCAGAAGTATTTTTCAGCGTTATTTTATAGACTTCATTTGAACCATTACCAATAGTTAATATGGAGTTTGCGGGAATCTCATAGTTCATGCTATACTCATGTTGCCCCCGCTGAACTATACAGCTAATAAGAAAAAACGCAAGAAGTAGAGTGGTTAAAAGCTTAAACTTCATAAATCAATTTGATAATAAACAATATATTTTAATGCCTGATAATTCCAATAATCTTTAAGATTGCCGCAAGTTACTTTATATATGCTTGTGTTCTCCCTCGTTAATCAACGTTAAAACATTCTTTCTGCAATAAACCTTCGCTATCAGCCTTTGTCTATCTGCTATCGTTCATTAAAAAAACAACTCATGAAAAAGATAGTATTAGGAACATTGGCTTTAATGATTGGTATTGCAGGTTTACAGGCGCAGGAAAAAGATGTAAAAGCTCCACCGCCTCCTCCAATACATCATAAGCATCATGGCAAACCAGGTATGCATGGTAAACATGCTATGGATTTTAAAAAGTTAAATCTTACAGCAGACCAGCAGGCGCAAATGAAAAAAATACATGAAGATTTCAGGAGCAAAATGGCTGATCTGAAAAAATCGGAAGCTACAATAACTGTTAAGGATTATAAAGAGAAGAAGAAAATTATTGCGAAACAACATCATGATGAGATACAAAATGTATTTAACAAAGAACAAAAAGACCAGTTGGCAAAAATGCGCAGCGAAAGAGGAAGAAAATTTAACGGAGGTCCCCGTAAAGGATTTGAGGCTGGTCCGGGCAGGGGAATGGACAGAATGAAAGCTGATCTTGGATTATCGGATGAGCAATCTGCAAAAATGAAAGCATTACAGGAAGATACAAGAGCAAAAATGAAAAGTATTCGCGGGAATCAGTCTTTGAGCGAAGATGAGAAAAAACAGCAGATGATGGCCGCGTTTAAAGATCAGCGCGAGGGTATGAATAAAATTCTTACGCCGGAACAACAAAAGAAAATGGAAAGCATGAGATCCAGGCGCATGGGAAGAGATACTAAATAGTTTTAACGTGGGATCAGAGTGTTGAATGCCGGGCTGCCTGAAAGGGCAGCCTTTTTACAGTCTATCCCTTCCTGCGCTCTACATAGAAAAGAGGCGGTACCGGATCTTTAATAAACAGGATATCTTACCATTCACTTCAAGCATTTCTGGTTTCCAGAAATCAACGCTCTCATAGTAGTTATCAACATCTCCGAAAAGCTGGCATTTTGTTCTGGTCTCCTTCTCTTCTGGGAGGCGGGGAGGCCTGCCCTATCCTTCCATCATCTTTTGCAATTTCTTAGTAAGCAGAAATAATACAATTGCTGCGATGCCTGCAAGAAAAACAAAAAACATAAAGAAGTCATAGAGGTTATGCATTTCATATCCAAGAAAGTTGGTTGTTTTTCCTCCGTCAGGATAAAATGAGCTTAATACTCCGGCAAGCTTATTGCCAAAGGCATTGGCGGTAAACCATATTGCCATCAATAAAGAAGAAAATTTAAGCGGAGATAATTTATTTACGAGCGACATACCTATTGGCGATAAACATAATTCACCAGCAGTATGCAATGCATACATACCGGTAAGCCATATCATGCTTACTTTAATGCCTGGCGCAACATTGCTCACGCCTTTAGCTATCCACAAATACCCGAGCGCTAATAAAAATAACCCCCATGCCATTTTTGTTGGAGATGCCGGCTCTCTTTTTCCAAGCTTTAGCCAAAGCCAGGCAAAAAACGGCGCAAATAAAACTACAAATGCCGAGTTAAGCGATTGAAACCAGCTTGCAGGAATTTCTTTAATATTTACATCAATGCCTTTGGCAAAAAGATATACGTTACCAATAACTATTGCTGCAAGAAACAACAATAGTAATCCATATACAGTAATGCGTAGTTCCCTGTCAAAAGCAGAGGCAAGATTTTTAGAGGCTTTTTTATACAGCGTATAAATAAAATAGACACATGCTGCCGATAATGTTGCTATCAGCCAGGTTGGAATGCGCAGCCCAAGCTTTCTGTCTGTTTGCTCATCCGCAAAAAGGGTAAGTGATGCGCCGGCCTGCTCAAACGCCGCCCAGAAAAAGATCACGAAGAAACACACCACAAAAATCACGAGCACTTTATTCTTTTCTATCTGGTTGAGTGTTTTGTCCATAAAAATAATAGCGGGTATAATTACTATACATGCCACCAGCAAATAAAACAGGTAATTGATTTTAGTATCAAGGTACAGCAATCCGATACATGCCACTGCAAGCACTGCCAAACCCAATATGGTTGGCAGAGGTGAAGTCATGATTTTAGGACTATTGGCCGGCACCAAACCCAACACATTTTTATCCGGGTCAACAACATATTTATGCTGATATAGCTTTTGAACAATCACACTTATTACCATACCTATGCCTGCAATTAAAAAAGCCCACCTGAAGTCAGACGGGTCGCCGGTATCGCCAAATATTCCGCAGATGAATGGTCCTAATGCTCCGCCTGTATTAATACCCATATAAAAAATAGTATAGGCAGCATCTTTCCGGTGATCATTTTTAGGATATAGCTGTCCTACCAACGATGAAATATTAGGCTTAAAAAAGCCGTTGCCGGCAATCATTAACCCAAGCCCGGAGAAAAATAAAACAGAAGAAATATCAGGTGCAGTTTTATATAAAGTTCCGCAGGCAAATAAAATCAGTTCACCAATAGCCATTACTATTCCGCCCGCAATAATAGAACGCCGGTTTCCCCAATACCTGTCTGCAATAAAGCCACCCAGTAAAGGAGTAAGGTATATAAGGCTTAAATAACTGCCATAAAGATTAGACGCGAAAGCTTTATCAAACAACAGTGCTTTGGTCATAAACAGCACCAGCATAGCCCGCATGCCATAAAAATTGAACCGTTCCCACATTTCTGTTGCAAATAAAATGTACAGGCCTTTCGGGTGTCCTTTGGATTGGGTATTATTCATCAATAATTGATTTAATCAACAATGCAAGCAATAGAAAAGATATACTAATAAAGGGCATTTTAAAATTACTAAAAACAAATTTCAGTTATTAATCATTAATAAAACTATGTGTAATTATAATATTACTGAATATATTTGGGAACAATAGCATTTAGCCCCCACGCATTATTATTTTCTTTCAAAAACCTTCAGCAGCCCTTATTCGCACGGATATCGTGATAGTTTAACAGAAGTATTAAAAGTTAATGAATCCAGGTTTTTGAACCTACGCTTTTCATTTTCATCTACAATATCGCCATATCCTTCTGTAAAGCTATTTCCATTTAATTTAAATGCAACCTGCCTTACTGACTGTGCTCCTTCTGACATAAACGTATAATCTGCGACCAGTATATTTCCTTTCATATATCCTTGTATAGTGCCTATGTTTTTGTCTTTTTCTTTTAGTTTATAAACCAGTGTTCCGGTAATAGATTCTCCAACCCGAATTAATTTTAAAACAACAGTATCTGATGCGCTTTCGTGTTTATAGCAATTAATGATAGATGACGAATTGGTTTTATTGGATTCCGGGGTTTCATGTTTCGGTTTCTCTCCTGCAGGATTACATGATACATATACACTGAAGAGTATTAATATATAGATCACTTTCATGTTTTTGATTCAAGTTACAAATATTGTTTAAATGCATGCATCCATTTAGCTACCAGGTTGCTTTTACTATTGCCTAACGGATTTTTATCCCACCGCAAGACACTTTAATTAAAATGCCACACACAGGCGGGATCAAAATGATCCTGGGAGAGTGCTTGTATTTTGCTATCAGCCCTGAATCAAAACATATGGCTATTCAACCTCTCTCACGTCATTGCGCGCCGCATAAGCAAGCTTGAAATATCACCCTGTTGCGCGGCAAATCAATCTCAATTCAAGAATAATATTACAATAGGCTATCTTTAGTATCCCTCTATAAACCAAAGCAACAATGAAATACTTTTTTTTATTAGCCGGCATATTATTTTCCGTATTGCTTAAAGCTCAGAACAGCTTTGAAATCTATGCCCTGAAATATGCGGTTCTTAAAGAGCCGACTCCTATATCAAACTGGGTAAATAACGGACCAGAAAAAGACAGCGTACCGGTAAGTTTTCATTTCTGGCTGATAAAATCAGCCGACGGAAAAAATATACTGGTGGATGCCGGCTGCAGAATGGATCTGTCAAATGCGATTGACTTCGGCCTTACCGGGTACGAAAGACCTGATTCCGTTTTACTACGGTTAGGCATACCCGCAGATGCGGTTTCGGATATTATCATTTCCCATCCGCATTGGGATCATATTGACGGATTACCGCTTTTTCCGGGCGCTACAGTTTGGATGCAGAAAGAGGATTATATATACTACACCGGCGAAGCGTGGCAGAAACCTGCCAGGCCAGGCGGTATTGCACCAAGAAACGTGGAGTTTCTGCTGCAATTAAATATGGCAGGTAAATTAAAATTAGTAGATGGCGATAATAAAGAAATCATCAAAGGCATTACTGTTTTCACAGGTTCCCGGCATACCTATAATTCTCAATATGTGGTAGTACAGTCAGGTGTAAACAAAGTAGTAATCGCGTCAGATAACATCTGGATATACTATAACCTGCAGAAAATGCTGCCGCCGCCATCTTACGGAACAATGAATGCCACCGGTTATATAAAAAATATGCAGCGGATGAAAACACAGGCTTCAAAGCCTCAATATATTTTGCCAGGGCATGATGATGCGATGTTTAAAAAATTTCCGGCTATTAATGAAAGAGTTATCAGAATACTTTAGGAAACCTGTTTATTCCTTCAGCAAATCCTTATAGCTGATCAACTTAATATGCTTCCTTTTTATAAAAGCTTTTACTTCTTCATCTGTAAACAGATCTGTTACACCCTGCCTATCCTCCGCCACATTTTCATAGCCTATATGGTGTATGGCGCGCATTTCCGCGTCATCAAATGCCGGATGCTCAACAAACAAATAAGTATTGCCGGGTTGTAAGGATTCCAGTGTTGCAAGAAACCCAGCTTTCTTTTCAGCAAAGGTTTTATGCGGCCCGGTAAAGCCAATGCTCTTTACTTTTTTTTCAGCAAGATCAATGTGTATGTTATATGCTTTGGAAAGCTTTTCTGCAATTTGCTTTACCTGCGGGTTGATATTTGTACACCCCATATGCGCGGAGATATGGCTGATGCGTGGAATTTTTTTCAGCGCCAGTTCAATTTGCGCCCTGAATTCTTTTTCAATATCTTCTAACGTAAAAGGATGATCGAGTATAGCCCGGTTGGGATAGTTTTTATTCGGCCATATCATGGGGTAAAAATATCCGTCTTCATCTTTTAAAGAAGGGCAATCAGAAACCGGCCTCCATTTTACATTATCCCATTCGCTGGTAATGGCAAGATGAATGCCAACATCCACCGCAGGATTTTCTGCCAGCAGCTTCACCGCTTCCGGAAACCAGGGCGAAGGAACAATTACTTCAATAGATGTGGCAATTCCGTCCTTCCATGTTTTGATCAACGCAAGATTGCCGCTGTGAGCAAATCCCATATCATCGGCACGAACTATCAGTTTAGAAGGGGTTTGTGCATCAGCAAATCCTATTGAAAGAAGAAAAAAGAAAACAAGAGATAATTTTTTCATGATAAACTTCTTTTATTATCAGTTAAAGAAGAATTTTAACATCCGACTATGCTTCCCCGATATTAGCAAATCCCGATCAGAAGATTGAAAAATTTTTACATTTAACCCGGGTATAAAAAAATCGGGAGACACCCAATATAGATATCTCCCTTATAGTTTTCAAAAACCTGAATACGCGATAAAACGGACCAATTATTTCAGCAAATTGTTGTTCAATCAGGCATCCAGCGCTTTTCTTAATACCGGCACTAACATCAGGCCGGAAACATCGCGGCTATCAACCTGTAAAATTTCGCCAGGGTTGTTAAAGCGATATCGCCTGCCGGTTATACTTCCAGTTATCGTTAATGCCGTATTGCCGATATACTCAAACCGGACATTTGCTCTTTTGTTATTTTTAGCATGTTCTCCTTCAGGCGAAATAATACCTGTAGTAGTTGTATGTTGCTGAGTAAGATGTTCCCGTTTACTTCCGCAGTTGCACATAGTTTTAAATTTTAGTCTTCTTTATAATCCGGCATGTTGCTTTTTCTGTTGCCGGTAAATTGTTCAAGCAGGCAAACAGCTCCTGATATAGCCAACCAGTACAATACCATTTCCCACCACCTGTTACCAAGCCATATTGCAAATGGAACCGCAACCCAAATACTTACACAATAAAAGCAGTCGAGCAGGCTTCCGAAGAAGCCTGTTCCTGCTCTTTTTCTTATATGATAGATAATGTCAAAAGGCCCGTCTTCCGCCTGCAGCAGGTGTGTAAGCCGCCAGGCAGCAAGCACGCTTATCAACATATACCAATACATATTTTAACTTTTACACTAATTATGGTTTGCGAACGCAGAACCCCCTTGCCAGTGATGAATAATGATAGAAACCGCTGCTGTGTACAATCGTTCTGTCTGTACCTCCAATCCATACATTATATCCGCATGGCGGTATGGTTGCCGGCGTTTGTATCTGCCATGTGCCTGTTTGCCCCGTATTGGCAAGCGTGCCGCCTGCAAATGATAATGAAGACGTAGCTACTCCATCAATAAATATCACTGATCCTGCTGCTTCGGCTGCGGGCGTTATGCTTATCGACATGGAATGGCAATGATCATCTGCAATTGAATAAGTGCCTGCAATAGTATCGCCCGGAATGAAGTCGCCGCAATTACCGGTTCCGTTTGTGATATTAATATCTACAGCAGGATATGTTTTATCTACATTAAACATTACGGTATTGCTACTGTATATAATGTTGTCAGTAACATCAAAAAACTCCATCCTTATAAAATGCTTACCTTCTTTAGTAGGCACAAATTTTCCAAAAAGATCATCTACGATTACTGTATTTGTAAATGGATTAGCAAGGTAATCCATCCAGCCGTCTGGAGCAACAGGCGTAAGCGTAATAAATGGAGATATTACGCCAAGCGTATCTGTTTTTATATTCACGGCATCCATTACCGGATGTTCCGCTGTTGCAGGCTCCGTGATAAGCAACCTGTATTTGAAAATATGATTATTCTGGTTGAACAATCTTCCCCGTATCGTGATATTTCCATCAAACGGACTGTCATTGGCTGTAAATCCTAATGTATGCACACCGGTAGCATTACCTGTTATTGCGCTTATCAGATCTACCGGCATTCCGCCCAGCAATTCAATAAATGGATAAATTTCGCCGGGAGGCACATCTTTAGGCAATGGCTTTATTTCAACATTGCATTCTTCCCGGTCTCCCCAGGGCGCAATCCAATCCGGGTTAACCGGCGGCACTACACTCCAGGAAAGTATCACCCTTATTTTAGCTTTGCCTGTTTCGCACCACTTTTTTTGATATGGCGTAAGATAAACATGCAATGGCGCATTATACCACAATCCTTCCTGTGGTATGGTGGGAATATCATGCACATTTACAGAGCTGGTGCCCATATATACCCAGCCTCCTCCAAAATCCATATAATAAGCCAGGTATTCCATACTGCCCTTTGTGCACAAACCGCCGGAATAACCGGTTGGTCTTTTTATCTGAACAGCCGCGTTGAGCAAATTATAATTCCTGTTCAGCCCTACACATTTTACTTCTTCATAGCCTGTATTAAATTCATTTTGCTTTAAAAAATCAAGTATACTGCCCAGGTTAAGGTCATATTTTTTAAAGAGCTCAAACTTGTTGCCGGTTATTGCTGAATTGTTATTGAACAAAGCATATGCAAGCTGATGACCTATCCTGGCATCTTCCACCTGCCCGGCGTAATATTTCTTAAGCTCCTGTAATGAAATATTTTCTTCCTTAACAGGTGGTGCACAATCGAAGTCTGCCGTTGCTTCATCGAGCATTGCAAATTGTTGCTCATTGAGTTTAATATCCACTTGTGTGAACAGCTTATCAAAATAGCAGATGATACTTTTTGATGGCGCCGCCTGTATATACGCTTCAAGCCTGTTGCCCCAAATGGGTATCCACCACCAGTTACCCGGAGGCGGAACGGTATTCCATGAAAGGATGGCTCTTACAAGAGGCAATACTGCCTTTTTATCGCAGCAGCTTTTTCTTTTCGGCTTAAATGTTTTACCAACCTCATAACATATATCACTGTCAAAGTTCAGGTCGTGTGCATCAAAATCAACCACGCCTTCATCATCCCATGTAGCGCCATTATCATAGCTTACAAAAAATCGTACGAATTCTTTGCTTCCTGCGGTGCATGCGCCACCGGCATAGCCAAAGCCCTGCTTTATTTTTATATTGGCACTTAACCATTCTTTGGCGGGGTTATAACTAACACAAGTCAGCTCTTCAAATGTGGTATTGAATAAAAGCTCAACTACAGGCTTAAACTCCAGGATTTCCTTATTCTCTTTATCCTGCACTCCAAAATAATTCGGGTTTTCAAGGAGCAATAATTTACTGTTGTTCCGGAATTCAACAAGCTTCGCAGAATCCTGCTGCCCTTTTTCATTCTTCTTCATAATAAAAGTTTTATTTGTTTGTAATAGAGGGTATAGGGTGGATGGTTGAAGGTGTAGGGTATATGGAGGAAGCATAAGGCATTACACCCTACGCCTCACGCCTTTCACCTTCTATGGAGGTTTCTGAAAGATATTATTGAGCGGCGCCTTACAGCGAAACCACATACCGTAAATATTGTTACCTGCTGGTTTGCAGCATTAACGAATACATTTTTTTAAACCCGCACAATTGTTTTTCTTTAGCCTTTATCTTTACCACATGAGTACTATCAGGAGGCAAAGCATTATCTCATCAATAGTTATATATGTTGGCTTTGCTATAGGTATGCTCAATGTGTATTTTTTTACCAAAGAGGGATTATTTGCAGAAGATCAGTATGGATTAACCGGCGTTTTTATCGCCATCTCACTGGCTATGCAGGCTTTTGCGGCTTTTGGCATGCCTTCTTTTGTTTATAAATTCTATCCTTACTACAATTATCATTTAGCCGGCAAAAAAAATGATATGCTCACCTGGGCTTTACTGGTAAGCATTACAGGTTTTATAATAGTGATGATTGGTGGCTGGCTGCTGAAAGATGTTGTAGTAAAAAAATACAATACCAATGCGCCGGAACTGGTGAATTATTACTACTGGATTTTTCCCATGGCATTCGGTCTTACTATTTATACCATACTTGAAGCATATACGCAGATCATAAAAAAACCTGTATTAACCAATTTTTTGCGTGAGGTTGAATGGCGGCTGTTTACAACAGTACTGATCGTACTATTTATTTTTCATGTCGTAAAAGATTTTTCCCGGTTCATTAAGCTATATGCTTTAGGATACCCGGCCATTGCACTAACCTTACTTATTTATCTTATCTATTCAAAAAATTTCCACATTAATTTTTCCCCAAGTAAAGTAACAAGACGCTATCTTAAAAAGATCATTTCGTTTTGTGTATTTGTATATTCCGGTACTTTGGTTTTTACTTTATCACAGGTTTTTGATACTATGGTTATAGCCTCTGTATTGGATGGAGGACTTGAAAAAGCGGCGATATTTACACTTGCGCAAACCATGACAAGTATTATACAGGCTCCGCAGCGCGGAATTGTGGCAGCATCTATCGCGCATTTGTCGCAGGCCTGGAAAGATAAAAACATTCCAATGCTGCAGAAGATATACCAACGTTCTTCCTTAAACCTTCTGCTTTTTGCAGCCGGCATTTATTTGCTTATTGCATTAAATTATACTGAAGCAATTGTTACATTGAACCTGAAACCGGCATACCTGCTGGGCTTTACAGCCTTTGTTGTATTAGGACTTACTAAAGTTGTTGACCTTGGCACAGGTTTGAATGCACAGATCATCGGAACATCAAATTACTGGAGGTTCGAATTATTTTGCGGCATTATACTCCTGGCGTTTACGCTGCCGCTTACGTATATTTTTGTAAAGAAGTTTGATATACTTGGCCCGCCGATGGCTACTTTAATAGCAACGATTATTTATAATGCTATCCGGATCATTTTTCTCTGGAAAAAATTTAAGCTTCAACCGTTTACCAAAGAAACCATTTATGCTTTGTTTATCGCGCCTATATGCTATGCGATCTGTTATTTCACATTCAGGAACATGCATGGTTTTGCCGGACTTATACTACGTAGCCTGGCTTTTATATTGTTATACGGTGGCAGTGTAATAGCTTTCAATCTCTCTCCTGATGTAAAGCCTGTATGGAACAGTATAAAAAAGAGAGCGGGATTTTAATAAATGCCGAACTATGCATATTCTAAGAAGCTGTTTAAAACCGATTACGGGGATTTTTTGATATAATGATTGCTTACACTTTTAGCCACGAATCACACTCATTATCACGAATAATCCCGGTATAACAACCTGGTTACTTCACAGAGGTACACAAAGGCTACACAAAGGGCCACAAAGAATAATATAACGCTCTGTGTAACTTTGTGTATGCTTTGTGGTTCTTTGTGTAGCAAATCCTGTGCGAAATCTCTGCTGATATAAAGTATACCGCATCAATTTTCCCTACATCATCTTATCTTGCACTAAACATAGTGTACTTGTATGCAAACGGATTTTCTTGTCATTGGCTCTGGCATAGCAGGGCTTACTTATGCGTTAAAAGTTGCTAAAGCCTGCCCTGATAAAAAGGTGCTGATCTTCACCAAAACAACTTCCGATGAAACCAATACCAAATATGCGCAAGGCGGCATTGCCGGCGTGTGGGATAATGAAAAAGACAGTTTTGACAAGCATATTGAAGATACACTGATAGCCGGTGATGGATTATGCAATGAGAATGTAGTAGAAATAGTGGTGAAAGAAGGCGTCGACAGAATAAGAGAAATTATTGACTGGGGAGCAAGTTTTGATAAGGATGATGACGGGGATTATGCTTTAGGCAAAGAAGGCGGGCACAGTGAGTATCGCATACTCCACCACAAAGATGTAACCGGCCGCGAAATGGAAAGAGCCCTGCTCGAAGCCATAAAACAGCAGCCCAATATTGAAATGATCACGCACTGTTTTGTGGTTGATATCATTACGCAGCATCATCTCGGGTATCTTGTTACCAAAGCCACACCCGACATTGAATGCTTTGGGGTATACGCCTTAAATTTTAATACAAAAAAAATAGAAAAAATTTTAGCTTCAATTACCATGCTGGCAACCGGGGGCAACGGGCAGGTATACCGCACTACTACTAATCCCGCCATTGCTACAGGCGATGGCGTTGCTATGGCATACCGGGCAAAGGGAAGAATAGAGAATATGGAGTTTATCCAGTTTCATCCTACGGCATTATATGAAGCCGGTTTAAGAGGACAGGCGTTTTTAATAACTGAAGCCGTTCGGGGCGACGGCGGCATTTTACGCAATATTGACGGTGAAGCTTTTATGGAAAGATATGATGAGCGTAAAGATCTTGCACCACGTGATATTGTGGCAAGAGCCATAGATAATGAAATGAAGCGAAACGGTACTGAACATGTGTGGCTCGATTGCCGGCATATGGATAAAGAAAAATTCATTCATCACTTCCCGAACATTTATGAAAAATGCATGTCGATGGGAATTGACATCACCAAAAATATGATACCTGTTGCACCTGCGGCACACTACAGCTGCGGCGGTATCAAAACAGATGAATGGGCAAGAACATCTATCAAACATTTATATGCCGCAGGCGAGTGTGCTTCCACAGGATTGCACGGCGCCAACCGTCTTGCCAGCAATTCACTGCTTGAAGCGATGGTATTTGCGCACAGGGCTTATATGGATGCGGTAAAAAAAATTAAAGATACTTCAGATAATGAATGGGGGTCTTGGGACAGGAACAATATTCCCGACTGGAGAGCGGAAGGTACAACAGCGCCGAAAGAAATGATCCTTATCACCCAAAGCCTTAAAGAGCTGCAATTGCTGATGAGTGATTATGTTGGTATTGTAAGGACCAATGTGCGTTTGGAAAGAGCAATGCGCCGCCTAGACCTGCTGCATGAAGAAACAGAAGAATTATATAAAACCACGGAAGTATCTCCCCAGCTTTGCCAGTTGCGCAATATGATCACTGCCGGGTATCTTATTGTAAAATCAGCAACCTTCCGCCATGAAAGCAGGGGCTTGCATTATAATACCGATTATTTGCAGAAGAGCGATATTGTACAGAATATTGTTTTGTAGATGACGATGAGCGATCAGCCCTGAGAGCAAAAGTATCCTGTTTCTTAAGCAGGGAGAAAGTTAATGGATGTTTTCGCACGCTTATCGCCGATTGCTGACTGCTGATAGCTCAAAGCCCATAACCCATAGCCCAAAGCTGACTGCTGATAGCAAATATCAAATTATCTTTGCCTGATGTATTATATAGTTTTGGCACTGCTGTATTTATTTTCATTCCTTCCCCTCTGGATCATCTACCGGATTTCTGATTTCTTCAGTTTTATACTGCATTATATTATAGGCTACAGGAAAGAGCTATTGATGAAAAACCTCACTATTGCCTTTCCTGAAAAAACAGAAAGGGAAAAAAAGCAGATCATTAAAAAGTTTTACAGGAATTTTACCGATACTTTTCTTGAGGCTATCAAACTACTCTCGATGTCGCAAAAAAGTCTTGAGAAGAGAATACAGTTCGATCATTCCATTTTTGATGAATTATATGCTTCTGGAAAAAGCTGCCAGGTGCACCTGGGTCATAATTTTAACTGGGAATGGGTAAATGTAAGGGTAACCCGGCAGCTTGCCTACGAATTCCTGGTAGTATATATGCCTATAGGCAATAAAGTAATTGACCGGCTGTTTAAGCATTTCAGGGAGAAGATGGGATCAAAAATGCTGGCGGCTACCGACATGAAAAATGCGATGATCCCATATAGAAATACCCAATATTTATTAGCCCTTGTTGCAGATCAAAACCCCGGCATGCCGCAGAAAGCGTATTGGGTGAATTTTTTTGGGCGGTTGACCCCTTTTGTAAAGGGCCCTGAAAAGAATGCACGATTCAATAATATACCCGTAGTATTTGCCCGATTTTATAAACCCAAACGAGGGTATTATATTATTGAAACCAAGCTGGCGGCGCTTAAACCGGCGGAAATGGATGAAGGCCAATTGACCTTGGAATATGTTCGCTACCTGGAAGAAGTGATCCGAAAACAACCCGAAGTTTACCTTTGGAGCCACAACCGCTGGAAATTTGACTATAAAGAAGAATATGCGCATTTGAAGGTAGAAGGTCAAACAGATGTAATAGTTAAGCCATAGCACAGCCTAGCAGAGTACATGCCAAATCTTATCTGTTTGGTGGACTCCTGCCTATCGTCAGCTATCCTGTATACACCAATAGGTATTTTTTAATACTGATAATACCACAGCACCATACAGGTGCAGCGCACCTTAATATTTGTAGTATAGCAAACAACATGAGCAAACCGCAGAGCGGCGTAATATTATTCTGATGTATTTATGTTTTAATATTATGGTGCGCTGCACCTAAAAATATTATACCTATAGCGCTACAAAGATTACCGCTGCACTGTAGCTATTTAAACAACCCGTATGCAGAGGGACATGAATAAATGAAGTATGTAAACAGGGTAGCTAACGATATGCCCCAATCAGGGCGTGCGTCATAGGCTGTGTCTCATCGCTCACTTTCAGCGTGAAATTATATATACACTCTCCTGCACGCTCTGTTTACCAAGCTATTGTGCAACAAATCCTCCGCATATTCAAATCACACAATATTGATCTAAAAAAATCAAACCCTGTCTGTCCGACAGACAGGCTTATGACCTTAGTAACCAAACGTGAAACTTAGCTCAACCTTATTACTTTATTGCATCTTGTTTCAATAACTGACAGGTTTAACTTTAACCGGCTCCGGTTATAAGCTAATAAGGTTATACAATTATTGGCAATGTGTTACTAAGGTTTTAAGAAAACGCTATTACTGGCTGTCTTCTATGATATCGGGGGATATTTGGTTAGGAGCTTTGATGTATATCCCTTGTTTTGCGGGCAAGTCTACAGGAGGAATTTGAAATATACACCCTGATTTTGTTGAGCCCCATAATTTTTGTAGTTTGGTTTTCAATCCCAAAATTAGATTTCGAATTCAATTATTAACTTTAAGTTATGCCAAAAAAAATTTACGCACGACTATCCTTTAACTCTAATGGCTGGAAGTCTCCATCGGGGCCAAAAGGTAAATCTAAAAATGCTTGTACACATGAATACGAGTATGGTTTCGGATTTGAAGAATAGTTGCGATCAGATAATTTACATCTGACAGATGAAAATAATAAGAAAATGCATTATGGATACATTGAAGGCTTACATAAGAACTATAAACAAAGTGATGAAAATTTACCGCTCATTTTATTTACTATAAATAATGCTGTTAGAAGAAGGTATATCGTTGGAGAAATACAAGAATGGACTTTTGTTACGCCAAAAGAAAGCAGTTTTATTATAGATAAGAATAGGAACGTTATTAAAATAATGAAAAATGAACTATCGGGTATAGTCGTGCGATAGAACAATTTCAATTACATTTTAATAATAAAGAACAATTTCAATTATTTAATATTAAGTACCATACAATGAATTATTTATACAATCAGGATAATCCTATTTTTCAAGATCCATTATTGGAAAATCTTAATCGCTTTTGGTTATATAGAAGATAGTCCTATGTTTTTAACAAGATTCGCTGTTTAGGGGGCTAAATCCTTTTAAGGAGGTTTTAAAAGGAATAGCAAAGATTTTAAATATTTTCCCTTTATTTCCCGCACAACCCGTCATAAAACCTCTCCCCAAGAAATCCTATACATATAAGTAGTAAAAATTTATCTTGCTATATAAATAATCATCGCTTATGTATGCAAAGAGTTTTTTAATTGCAGTGGCATGTGGAATGCTTACTGTTACAGCCGTTGCGCAAAAAAAAGGCGCTACACCAACGGCTGATACTACCAAAAAAGCTGCGCCGCCAACACCGCCTAAAGTAAGTATTGCGGACAAAATAAAATCCAGCAAAAAAATTGACGGACTTTTTATTGTATACCAGGATACTACTACCGGAAGCGTGCAGTTGTATGTCAAAAAACCCCAGATTGGTAAAGAGTTTATTTACCAGAGCTTTTCAATGGGAGGGCCTACACGGTTATTTCTTAACCAGAACATGATCCGTCAAACATTTACTTTCAGCATTAATAAAAGTTATGATAAGCTGGAGTTTGTGCAAGAAAATACCAATTTTTATTATGACAGTACAAATGCCGTAAGCAGGGCAGCCAACGTAGATGCCGCACCGGCAAATTTCTTTACCGAAAAGATCGTTGCAGAAGATTCAACAGGATATCTTATCGCTGCTGACGGATTGTTTTTGAGTGAAAAGCTCGACCCCATCAGACCTACCATACCTCCAGGCATTCCGCCTACTATGGTGTTCAATCTGGGAATGCTAAACACCGCAAAATCAAAGTATTCAAACATCAGGTCTTACCCTGACAATACAGATGTGATTGTTGACCTGGCATATGATAACCCAATGCCTTTCAACGGTGGCGGCGCTGATATTACCGATGCCCGCTACAACCGCGTTCGTATGCAGCATTCTTTTTTGGAAGTGCCGCAAAATGATTTTAAGCCACGCAGGGATGATCCACGCGTAGGATATTTTGGCGCGGAAGTAACGGACCTCACCTCTATTTCGCCTGCGCCATATAAGGATTTTATCAGCAGGTGGAATCTTGTAAAGAAAGATCCCGATGCAGCCATAAGCGAACCTGTTGAGCCTGTTGTATACTGGATAGAAAATACAACCCCGGTGGAGTATCGTCAGATCATTAAAGAAGCCGGAGAAAAATGGAATGAAGCATTTGAAAAAGCAGGATTTAAAAATGCGATTGTAATGAAAATCATGCCGGATACCGCAACATGGGATCCTGCTGATATCCGTTATAATGTTATCCGTTGGGTAAGCAGTCCTTATCCAAGCTATGGCGCTATAGGACCCAGCTTCTTCAATCCCAGAACAGGGCAGATATTAGGCGCTGATATTACAGTTGAATGGAGGAGTGGCGCAGGCACACCCGCTTTTGATGATCTTTTTAATGGCAATACAGGTGCAGCAGGCATTGCAAATGTAGCTTTGCCATGGGAAGCCGGCACAACTGATGATATAAAAACGCCTCATTTAAGCTTTGGTAAATCTCATCTTGCATATTGCAATATTGCGCAGGAACTGCAGTCGCAATATACTGCCGGGCTAACCATGCTTGAAACGCTCGACAATAAACCTGAAGAAGTAAAGCAAATGCATAAGGAGTTCCTTATCTATCTCATTATGCACGAAATGGGCCATACACTTGGCTTAAATCACAACATGAAAGCAAGCCAGATGTTGAGCCCTGCCCAGGTAAATGATAAATCAATTACTGAAAAGATCGGGATGATCGGCTCTGTAATGGACTATCCTTCTATCAATGTAAGTCTTGACAGGAGCAAACAGGGTAACTACTATACCGTAAAAGCCGGACCTTATGACCTGTGGGCAATCGAATATGGCTATACACCTTTTTCACCCGCGGAAGAAAAAGCCGGACTTGATAAAATATTAAGTCGCAGTACAGATCCGCAGCTCACTTTCGGTAATGATGCTGATGATATGCGTTCTCCCGGAGGAGGTATTGACCCCCGGGTAATGGTTAATGATATGAGTAACGATATGGTAGCGTATGCAGAAGACAGGTTTAAGCTTATCAACACTATGCTCCCTAAACTGAAAGACCGCTACAGCCAACCCGGACAAAGCTACCAGCTGCTTCGCCAGCGTTATTTAATGCTGCAAAGTCAGCGCCTGCAAATGGCTAATGCTGTTAGCCGTTATATTGGGGGTGTATATGTTGACAGAAGCTTTACCGGTCAGCAAACTACCACCAAACCATTTACACCGGTATCTGCTGATCTTCAAAAGAAGGCGCTGGCATTGCTGAATAAATATATATTCTCTCCGGCAACTTTTAATACAGACGCAACCTTGTTCCCGTATTTGCAAATGCAGCGCCGTGGCTTCAATTTCTTTGGCTCTACTGAAGATTATAAACCACAATCTACCGCGCAAATCATTCAGCTGTCGCTGCTTGCTCAGTTATTGCACCCGGTAACATTGCAGCGTATAAATAACAGTGGTTTATATGGCAATACATACACCACAGCAGATGTGATGGCTGACCTCAACAAATATATTTTTGCGGATGATCTGAAAACAAACGTGAATTTATATCGCCTTAACCTGCAAACAGAATACGTAAAAGCTTTATCAGCCATAGCAACAGGTTCTGTACCTACAGCTTATGATAATGCTTCAAAATCTGCAGCGCTTTCTTCTTTAAAAAAGATAAAAGCAATGCTTGCAACAGCGGTATCAGCCAATGAACAAACGAGAGCGCATCGTACAAATCTGAATTTCTTAATAGATAAGGCTTTGGCAGTGAAATAAGCTGAATATTCATTTATTAAAAAGGGGAAACATAATACATGCTTTTCCCTTTTTAATTTTTGTTACGAAATACAGCTTATACTATTCTGTTTTTGAATATACCATCTGTTAGTCCTCTTATTAATTCTTCCGCAGCCATATACTGTAATGTGGGAACGCTTTGTTCACTATACCACGCAGTATGAGAAGTTAGTATAACATTCTTACATTTCAATAGAGGATGATCTGCCGGCAGGGGTTCTTTCTCAAAAACATCTAACCCTGCAGCAATCGTTCCTTCATTCAATTTTTCAGCCAGCGCTGCTGTATCTATCAATCCGCCACGGGATGTATTTACCAGCACAATACCATTCTTCATTTGGGCTAATGCTTTCGCGTTTATTAAATAATGGGTTTGTGCAGTAAGTGGTAAATGAAGAGAAATAATATCTGCCTGGCTGACAATGGTTTCAAAATCCTGTGGTTGCACTCCTTCGGATGTGATAAGTTCCGGACTTACAAAAGGATCATATGCCATTTTTTTGAAGCCAAAAGGTGTTACTCTTTTTAAAACTTCACGGGCTATTCTGCCAAAACCTATAGTGGCAAAATTCATTTTGTAAAAAGGCAAAGCCGGCTGCGGCGGAATAATTTTCCATTCACCGGAAATTGTGCGGTTATGCGTTTGGGCTAGTTGTCTTGCTAATGCCAGCGCCAATGCCACCGTATGATCTGCTACTTCAGCAATACAGTAATCCGGAACATTGCAAACCACAATATCTTTATCTTTTGCTGCCTGCAGGTCAATATTGTCTACGCCAATGCCATAGCGCACTATTAAACGGCAATTCATTAACCCATTTATTACTGCTGCGGTAACCGGCGCCCATTGCACCAACAGCGCTGCCGCGTCTTTTCCGTAAGCTAACACATCTTCAGGCGTTTTACATTGAGCGGTCTGCAAAATAAATCCCGCGCCGGTTATCAGTTTTTCTTCCTGTTCAATATCCTTAAACCCGTAATCTGTAATCAATACCTTTTGCATCAGTAAAAATTTAATCAAATACTATAACTGATTTTATATGGTTGTCTTTTGCTTCCATCATATCAAAAAATGCCTGCCGGCTGTTTTCGAGCGGATAATAATGCACCCATGAGTTCACATCAACTTTGCCTGCTGCTATTAATGATAGCGCTTCTTTCATATCCTGTTGTGTGGCGGCATAACTACCCATCACTGTTTTTTCTGAAAGCACTATATCATAACTTAATAATGACTTACTGTTATTATACAGTCCAATAATTAAAATTGTTCCTCCGGGTTTCACAATATCCAGTGCAAGCTTATTAGTATCAGGAGAGCCAACAGCATCAATAACCAGGTCCGGCGATGCACCATTTGTAATAATTTTTACAGCATCAGTTACATTTTCTTTTAAAGGATTGATAACCCCTGTAGCGCCTATTGATTTTGCTACCTTTATTCTTTCTTCTCTTATATCCGCAACAATAGTATTTACATTACGCAAAGCGTTGAAAGCCTGCTGAGCCATTAAGCCTATGGGACCTGCACCTATTATCAGCACATTTTTAATGGCAATATGTTGCGTGAGCTTTACAAGGTGAACGCCATTAGCCAAAGGCTCTGTTGTGCAGGCGTGCCTGTGGTCTACACCACCAGGCATATTTATTAAAGATGTTGCCGGCACATTTACATACATACCGAAAGCTCCGTTGCGATGCATGCCAAATACCTGGCGTTGGCTGCACAGGTTGGTTTTTCCCTCTTTGCAACTGGCGCAATCACCACATGAAACAATGGAGTTGCTTACTACAGCATCGCCTTTTGCAAATCTATTCACATCAGCACCAATGCTGTCTATAATTCCGCAGAACTCATGTCCCATGATCAACGGTGGCATTCTTCTCAGGCTTTTGCTTTTAAATGTCTCAAGCTCGCTTCCACATATGCCGCAGGCTTTTACCTGCACAAGCGCTTCATTGGGCTTGTAAGCAGGCAAGGGCAGATCTGCCAGAATTAATTCGCTATAAGCAGGGTAGTATAATGCCTTCATTATATTGTATCACGTTTGGTATGGGTTCATTGTTTCGCTGCCTGCATTGTTCTGAGCCTCCGGCTTCAGACTAACAATGTTCTTCATAGTATCATGACTATGCGTTGAAATAATTTTATCTTTTACCGTCCGAAGTTTCCAGCTTCGGACTAACTATGTTCTTCATAGTGTCACGACTATGCTTTAAAATGATTTTATCTTATCACAGCTGTTATATTTTATAATGATGTATGAACATTGCTGAATAGAATTGTTGCCGTACAAGTGTGCGACGCAACAAAAGCTACATAGTAGCAATAGCATTGGCTACAAAAAACATATACTTTTCTGCGGCCACGAAACCCCATAATTATATTTATTGATCCCGGCATTGATGCCGTGACCACATCGTTTATTCAACCAATGCAACAGCACGAATGGGAGAACCATCTCTGCCCTTAAGGTTCAAGGGAAATCCCATAAACGTAATTTCATCAGGCACGCTGTTTAAGTTGGCAAGACTTTCTACCACTACAATTTCTGCCGGCAGTAAAATATGATGCAATTCATACCAGTCTTTTCCGGGTGTTGGCATATCCATTCCCAGCAACCTGATTTTTTTTTCAGCCAGGTATCTTGCAGCATCCTGTGTAAGCGAAGGAAAGTCAGTAAAGAAATAATCTTTACCAAAATGTTTATGCCAGCCGGTTTCAAAAATAATTTTAGCACCTGGCTCTAATAGTTTTTCATAGGGAAGAAAGTCTGCAACAGTAATTTCTTCGTTTGCTTTTTTAGATAAGCGTAATATATGCGCCCTGCCATAAAACCAATCCAGCGGCATTTGATCCAATGTTTTTCCATCATCTAAAAAATGATACATTGCATCGAGGTGTGTGCCCTGGTGAGAACCAATTGAAATTTGCGTTATATTATATCTCAGCGTTTTGGTATTGCCGTGCGGTATAATACTCAATTTTGGATCGCTGGGAAAAGTTTGTTGCCCATGTTCAAGCGGATGTGATAAGTCTATAAGTTGCATATTATTTATTTTGCGAGATAGCCCCCGTCTACCAATAAATCACTTCCGGTAATAAAAGAAGCATCATCACTTGCAAGGAAGGCAGCAGCAGCAGCTACTTCCGCCACGGTTCCCTGCCTGTTCAGTAAATGCATTGCGGATGCACGTTTGTTTTCTTCTTCAATATCAAGCCCAAGCGTCTCACAGGAATGGACAAACGCTTTTGTATAGATATAGCCGGGACATAATGTATTCACCCGTATTTTATCAGGCGCAAGATCCTGCGCCCAGCATTTGGTTAACCCTCTTATGGCAAACTTGGTAGCATTATATGTTGCAAAATTCGCCTGCCCTATAAAACCGCTCACCGATGAAAAATTGATGATACTACCCCCGCCGCTACTACGCATTTGTGGTACAATATACTTTGTGATCAGCGAAGTGCCACCGATATTCACAGCGTTTATTTTAGCCCAGTCTTCTTCTGTTGCCTCTACGCCTTTAAATACAAAGTATGCCGCGGTATTTACCAGTATATGCACATTACCAATTTTAGCAGCAATTTCAGCACAGGCTTTTTTTACGTCAGCCTCCTTGCTTATATTAACCTGTATAAAATGAGCATTAATTAAATTTGCTTTCCCTATACTATCGGGCTGCACATCTGCTAAAATTATTTTACACCCTTCTTCGTACAAGCGCTGCGCAGTGGCATAACCCAGGTCGCCCAGCCCTCCTGTTATTAACGCTATTTTACCTGATAATCCTCTCATACCATAAATATGTTTATCCCGGCATGGTAAAAGTATACCTGCCTGATGTCAGCTTTAATGTTGTTTTACCTTCTTTTTTATTTACCTGTTTTATATACCTGCTGCCCGCTATTGGCTGATCACTTTCTTTAATGCTTTTATCTGATGGGAGTACCAAAGTTGCAGTTGTGTTGGCTGGTATATTAACTTCAACAGTTAACAAGCCTGCATCTTTTTTCCAACTAACGGATACGTTGCCGGTAATAGCTTTATAGCTTCCTTTTGCCCAGGTGAGTGTGCCACCGGGCGTAGGCGTTAAAACAAAATGGCGATATCCCGGTTGTGCTTCATCATAATTGATGCCGATTATAGTATTATGCATCCACTCGCCAACCGAACCGATAGCGTACTGGTTGAAGGAGTTCATTTGCCACCGCTGAAATCCCCGGCCTTTTACATAACCATCCCAACGCTCCCATATTGTGGTAGCACCCTGGTCAATTGAATATAACCAGGATGGAAACCTGTGGCTCTCCAATAAGCGATAAGCTATATCAGTATAATTATTCCGGCTCAACTGATTCATCATACGGGTAATGGTTTGTATGCCTGTTGATACCCGGTAATCATATTCCGCTATAGCATCTACCATTAACCTGGCTGCTTTTGCACGCAGGTGTTGGGGAACAAGATCAAACTCTAACGCCAATGCATAACCGGCCTGCGTGCCTCCTTTTATTGTGCCATCTTCGGCAATAAATTCTTTTACAAAAACAGTTTTAATATTTTTAGCAAGATCATTATAGAAAGTATACGCATTGTTTTTTCCCAAAATCTTTGAAGCGTTGGCAAGTATTTGGGTAGAATATGCAAAAAATGCTGTGGAAAACAGGTCTTTGGGAACGCTGCCTTTGTCTGTTGGGTAGTCTTCTGCTTTAATAGTATTGCCATTCACCCAATCACCATAATCCTGTCCTACAGCTTTCACTCTTATCAACCCGGGGTTTTCCCGGTGCACATGATCGATAAATTTTTTCATTGATCCGTAATGCTGCTCCAGTATCCTCTTATCCCCGTAATTAAGATATACTTTCCAGGGAATGATGATGCCTGCATCCGTCCAGCCGGGAGCATCATAAAATACCATACCCACCTGAGGCGCGTAATTAGGATAGCGTCCTTCGGGTGTTTGCCGGTCGCGGATATCTTTAAACCATTTTGTATAAAAAGCAGCAAGATCCATATTGTAAATAGCTGTCTGGCAAAATATCTGCGCGTCACCCATCCAGCCGCATCGCTCATCACGCTGCGGACAATCTTCAGGTATGCCATGAATATTGCTGATCTGCGTCCACAAAATATTTTTCCATAACTGGTTTACATCTTTGTGTGAAGATATGAAATCAGATACAAGAGAAGCCGCAGATGCCACTACCTTACCCGTTATATTATCAAGCGTGGGCGGTTGTGTAAGTCCGGCCACTTCCACAAACCTGAAACCATGATAAGTAAAGCGCGGCTGATAGTCAATAGTAGTTTCATGTGCCGGAATATAGGTGTCGGTTTGCTTTGCGGTGCGGAGGTTTTGGGTGTACAGCGTACTGTCTTCCATTAATATTTCGGCATGCCGTATAATAATTTTCTTACCAGGATTGTAGGGCAGTTTTATATGTACCCAACCGGCCATGTTCTGTCCCATATCAAAAATATAATTACCATTGGGCGCTCTGAAAACATTTACCGGCTTAATTTCTTTTACAATACTGATGGGTTCATTAGTTTGTGCATTGAGCATTATTGTTACCGTATTATCAATCGTAACATTATCCCATTTTTGTGTGTCAAACCCGGGGCTCAACCAGTTGGCAGGCACATACCTTGCATCAAATACTTCTCCATCAAAAATAGAAGCCTCCTTCATTGGTCCATCTAAAAGTATCTTCCAGCTTCCGTCTGTAGCAATTATGTCTGTTGAGCCGTCTGCAAATTCAATTTCAAGCTGGGCAAGCAACCGCCTGTCAAATCCATAATTACCTCTTTGCGGCTTACCATGTGTAAATAACACGCCGGCATACCACCCATCTGCCAGCATAGCGCCGATCACATTATCTCCTGCAACAAGCATATCGGTAACATCATAAGTTTGATACTGCACTCTTGTAAAATAATCAGTCCACTCAGGAGCAAGTGCCCTGTTGCCTATCTTTTTACCATTCAGGTACATTTCATAAACACCCAATGCGGTAGCATATAATCTTGCTCTTTTAACCTGCTTCTTTGCGGCAAATGTTTTGCGCAGCAAGGGAGAGGGAGGTATAATATTTTCATCCTGCACAGTTACAGGCTGCACAGATGGCGCGCCGATCCATTTTGCTTTCCAGTCGTTCTTATTCAGCAGCCCCATAGAGAAACGCTGTGTTTCACTCCATGCTGAAGCAATTTGCTGCTCATCCCATATTTTCAATTTCCAGAAATAATCTTTGCCTGATAAAAGAGGTTTTCCGTTAAAGCTGATATGAAAGCTTTCTGAGGATGAAACTTTACCTGAGTTCCAGACATTGCCTTCATTTTTGCTGATAGCGTCTTCGCTGTCGGCTACAATTATTTGCCAGGCTTTCTGATTTTTGCCTCTTTCATTTGAAGCCATTTCCCAACTGAAGCGGGGGTGTGGCGCATCAAGCCCAAGCGGGTTTGTAAGATATTCACAGCGGAGATTAACAATTTGAAAAGATGGTTTAGGGTCGGGTTTTTCGAATGACATTATGCCGGCACATATCATCAATAAAAATCCGGATAATAATAATTTAGCAGTCAACTTCATTATGGCGTAGTTAAGCAATTAAACCTGAATACACAATTTATACAATTTCTTGCAGGCACTCTATAAGCCGTTGCATTTCAAATTTTCGCGTGTTGTGTGCAAAACTGTTGTAAGATTCGCCTTTGCTAATGGTAATCAGCCGGACCCCTCCTTTGGTCGGGGTGACAGGCTATAGTATAATGTTCAGCATTGGATAAAAGTTCAACAATTATACTATGGCTCAGCATAAATCCCACAGCTTGTCACCCCGACCAAAGGAGGGGTCTATGCCCTATGAAAAACCATATTCTACCATACGGAAAATTGAAACACACTTCTACAACCTGCTATGCAACCATTATAAAATTACCAATGTTGTTTCCGTAATGAAATTAGAAGGTAGATTTTATTTAAACATACTGTTACATATCAAAAAAATATGCTTTTATAACAATGCCATAAAAACTATTGCGCAGCATGCAAGCTCTGGTATTTTTTGGGAGTAAGATTGGTGATTGTTTTAAACTGCTGATTAAAGTTTGACAAATTCTGAAAGCCGCTTTTATAACATACTTCGGCCACTGACATTTTTTCATTGATCAGGAGCTTGCATGCATAGCCTATTTTTAATTCGATTACAAACTGCGTATATGATTTGCGCGTTCTTACTTTAAAATAACGGCTGAATGCGGTAGGGCTCATATTAGCAACCGAAGCAGCTTTAGAAAGCGATACATCTTCCTGGAAATTGTTCATTATATACTGGTATACCCGTTTTAAGCGATCTGCATCTGTGTAATTGATCGAATTGGTAAACCCTTCCGAGCATAATTCTTCCAGGTGTTCTTCTGACTCCGACAATATGTGTAAAATATTGATCAGGGCAATTACCCTCTCGGCGCCCTGCGTGGCTTCAATAGCTTTCATTAAAGGAACTATTTTTTTTGCAGTATGTTCCTTTATCTTCAACCCACGTTTGGAGCGCTCCATCAGGTTTTTTATTTTATGCATTTCGGGGAGTATAAAAAAATGGCCGCCTAAAAAATCTTCTAAAAAGTGAATTACTAAAGCTTCAGAAACGCCGGTTGATTCCTGTATATCATTACGCCATGTGTGCGGAAGATTTTTTCCGATAAAAACAAGATCGCCTGCTTTAAAGCTTTCAATATGATCGCCCACCATCCTGCTGCCTTTGCTTTTAACAATGAGGGTTAATTCATACTCTTCATGAAAATGCCATAATCCGGGAAACTGATCATCATACGAATAGCGGTTTACGCTAAACGAAGACTTTTGCGGTACGTTAACTTTTATAAGAAGCGGTTGCATGCCAAAAATTCAACTTCAATATAAATCAATAATTGAAAGTGAAGAAGAATCTGTAATTAATATTTTCAAAAGAGATTATCCTGTTCTATATTCAGTTAAAAAGAAATGTGCGGACATGGTTGAAGCCCGCACATAATTAAACTGCATTTATATTTTCCTTATATCTTTACCCGTATGCCACCCGTAAAATTAAAACCAAGAGTACTATAGCCATATACTTCCGTGTATTTTGCATTGGTTATATTTTTTACATCAGCAAAAAACTTTATGCAGCCTTTCGCTACTGCATATTCTGCATAGGCATTCCACAATATATAGGATGATAAAGTAACGGACTTTTGAGAATACGTACTCATATCATAATACAGGTCACTTCTTTTACCGTAGCTGTTAATTTGTGTGCTGATGAAAAGCTGCGGTGTAACCTGGTATCCTATATTAGCGCCAAAGCTGTGTTTGGGTCTTCTTATAAGATTGGAATAAGTAGAATCTTTACCGTTTGATTTTGTAGTTACGTCTCCGTCAACATAGGCGTAAAATATTTTTATTCGTAACTTTTTTCCAATGTATAAAGTTGGCTCAATTTCAAATCCGTTATCATTTTGCTTGTCGAGATTTATAAGCTGGAAAGAAGGCCCGTAAATAATAACATTTTCAATCTTACGCTTAAAGTAAACGGCTCTCACATCCAATACTTCAGAAAGCAGTGTTGCCTGCACTCCTCCTTCCATTGTAGCAGATGTTTCGGGTTTAAGATCAGGGTTAGCACTGTAAGGTCCGTATAACGCAGATAATGATGGCGCTTTAAATGCGGTGGCATAGTTGGCAAACAGTTTTACTTTATCGTTAATAGTGAATGAAGGATTAATGCTATAGGTAAAGTTGTCGCCGTATTTTGAATGTTTGTTATATCGGCTGCCAAGTTCAAGATTAAATCCTCCTAAATTTTTTAAGAAAAAAGCAAAGTAAGGGCTTGTCAGCTCTGCCGTTGGGTTATTAGGATTAGCCGTTTCATCATTCAATTTTTGTTTATTGTAATGAATCCCTGCCAATAACTGAAGATGCTTACTGAAAGAATAATTGCCGAAAAATTCAAGTGTCTTCTTATTGCCTGCATAAGGAGACGTTCCCCAGGCGTCAGTGAATGTGCGGCTTACTTCATCATAATCGTAGAACGTGGTTATGGCACCTTTTCCAAAACTATATTCAGCCTGCGAGCCTGTGGTAAACATCTGCGCTTTATATGTTGCATCGGCATCAGTAAAAGAACCACCGTCGTAACCACCTTTAAAATAAGTATACCTGAAATATGGCTTTATATATAATCCTTTTGCTAACCTCACATTAAAGTCGGCATTAAACGCATTTTGATTAAACCCATCTTTGTCAAAGCTTTTTGCAGCAGCAGTATCTTCTGCTTCGGAAATACCATTGGTTTGATAATGTGTAAATCCAATATTGTAAGAAGCGCCTTCGGCGGATCCGCTGATGCCTGCATTAGCTCTGATGGTGTTATAGGAGCCTGCTGAAAAACCCGCATAGCCCTGAGCCGGCTTATCTGCACCTTTTTTTGTAATGATATTAATTACGCCTGCAATAGCATCAGAACCATATAAAGTAGACTGAGCCCCTTTTAAAATTTCTATGCGCTCAATTTGTTCTGGCGTAAACATTCTTATATCAAATGCGCCTCCCGTGCCCGAAGGGTCGCTTACCGGAATACCATTAAGCAGGATAATGGTATAATCTGTTTTAGCGCCACGCAGGTAAACGCTTTTGTCTTTGCCGGGGTTGCTGTATGCACCGTTAATGATCAATCCTGCTTCGTCATTCAATATCTGCGAAAGATCTTTGCCATTGCTTCTTTCTATATCCTCTTTTGTAATAACCGAAATCACCTTGCCTGTTTCACTCAGCTTTTTCGGAAATCTTGTAGCTGTTACTACTATTTCGTTCAATGAAGTACTTTTTGTGCTGTCTTCCTGCGCTACGGCCGAAACAAATGAAATTAAGAATACCGCCAGTAAAAAATGTTTGCTGTTCATTTTGGTTAAATTAATTAATGTGGCAAACAGGTGCAGTGGAAATTATGCGCATAAACAGTACTTATGCAGCATTCATCTCCGGCCTTTCACCCGAAAGCCTTTTGATTGTAAAGAATTATATCTGGCAGGTCTTCTGGCTTGGTTTTGTGCCGGTGCCTTCCCATGACGCTTTCAGCGGCACAGTGGCAGAAGCTTCAGCAAATGAATAGTGAAAGCTTAACAGCTTTACCTGTTGCCCATTCCTATTCACAACCTTACAGCTACGGGGATAGCGCCGGATTTGCACCGGACTTCCCTTTTAATGGCGCCTGCGGCGCCAACCAAATATTTTGCAAAGATGGTGGTGGAATGTGAGAAAACCAAAGGTATCCTGATCTATATTTACCAGGCTTGATTAATGATTTAATTCTTTTTGAAATTCAACAATTCATCGCTCGTATCATTATCATCCTGAAGCTTTATTTCGTTTGCTGTAACAGAAACTATATGCCAGTCGTCTGTTAATTCTCCAAGTGGTTTATTATTGTCTGATTTTTCGCCAAGGTCAATATTAAAATCATTACTGCTCCTGCTCCATGATCCGGTTTTTGTACTTCCACTCTTTGAAACCGTTAACGATCCATCATTTCCGAAAGTAAAGCTATAGCCTGTAAAATCAGCAGTTTCATCATTCCCGCTGTCGGTAAAAAGTGTTAACCGCCAGGTTCCGTTACTAATGTCAGCAGTTTGATTATTGTCTTTTTTACATGAGCTTATCGCGATAACCGATAACAGCAAAAAAAGTAACGGGTATTTCATATCGCACTAATTATTAAATAAATCATTAGCATTAAATAACGGAATATCTATTAAAACGGTTGCTTCTGATTATCGACTTATATAGCTTCAAAGTACTAACAGCCGGTTATTTTATCAACCGCCAGCCTTGCCCTTTCAAATCTTTCTTCATAATCGCCGCTGATATCTACCCAGGACACTTCCTGGTTTATCATAATGTCTTTATAAATATTATACAGTCGTTCTCTTGTTTCAAGGTCGGGATATTCACGAAGCTCATCTTTTACCCAGGGCAGGTCAGTATTACAAAGCAGGTATAAATCATATTTTCGGCGTATGATCTGCTCAATGATCCACTCATGGCAATTATTGAAAACAAATTCGCACCACACTTTCATTACATACATATTCGTGTCAATAAATAACAAAGAAGAAGCATTGCCGTCTTCTTCTTTCATGCTGCTGATATTGCCCGTTGCAATATCTTCTAACCTTAACTGCCCTTTTGCAATAGTTAGCAAATCATCATAACTATAATCTGTTCCATGTTGCAGCAAATATTCTCTTGCATATTCCCGGCACCAAATGGTATCATAATGTTCTGCAAGCTTATCGCACAAGGAACTCTTACCGGTAGATTCCGGGCCGATTATGACGATTTTTTTTATGGAAGAAGGAGGTGTTGTCAATGTGCTGATATATACTACAAGATTAAGACAATAACTTAACAGCCTGCTTTGCAAAATACGTCGCAATCAAATCAGCGCCTGCCCGCTTAATAGATGTAAGGCTTTCAATGATAGCTTTGTCTTCATCAAGCCAACCCATTTTAGCCGCAGCTTTTATCATGGCATATTCACCACTCACATGATAGGCACTAACAGGAACGGTTACATTATTTTTTACTTCACGAATAATATCAAGATATGCCATTGCAGGTTTTACCATCACTATATCGGCTCCCTGTTCCACATCCTGCAATGCTTCATTAATGGCTTCGCGGCGGTTGGCATAATTCATCTGGTAGGTTTTTTTGTCCCCAAACCCGGGAGCGCTATCCAGCGCATCTCTAAACGGACCATAAAAGCAGGATGCATATTTAGCGCTGTACGCCATAATGCCCACTTTCGTAAAATGTGTTTCTTCAAGCGCTTTGCGTATAGCGCCGATGCGACCATCCATCATATCGCTTGGCGCAACAAAATCCGCACCTGATTCCGCATGGCTCAAGCTCATTTTTACCAATGCTTCAACCGTTTCATCATTTACTATTTCTCCATCTTTTACAATACCATCATGCCCGTAAACAGAATATGGATCAAGCGCCACATCCGTCATCACCAGCATTTCAGGTATCGCGCTTTTTATCGCTTTAATGCTGCGTTGCATTAAACCATCAGGGTTCCAGGCTTCTTTTCCGGTATTATCTTTTACTTCGTCTTTGGCTTTTACAAAAATTAATACGCTTTTAATGCCCATTGTCCAAACTTCTTTCACTTCTTTTACAAGCAAATCGATTGAGTAGCGGTAATAACCGGGCATAGAAGGAATTTCATATTTTACATTTTCACCTTCGTCAACAAAAACGGGTAATATAAAATCGTTTGAAGTTAAACCTGTTTCGGCAACCAGGCTGCGAACAGATGAGCCGGAGCGGAGTATGCGATTACGCTTTTGCAGATACATAGCTGAAGTGGTAATTGAGCCGCAAAATTAACCTATCCGGCGCTTATTTGGGAAGATGGTTTATCATGGTATCGTCATTTTCCGGATATGCTGCGGTATTAACCATTATATATGTTTTGTATCAGCATTTGTTGATATTTTACTATTCTTACGCAATCCACTCTCTGGGGTTTTGGCAGGCGTCAAGCAATCTCGCTTCTTCGCTGCCGGCTGCCGGCTGATAATTATAATCAAACCGAACAGTAGGAGGTAAACTCATCAGTATACTCTCGGTTCTGCCATTGGTTTTAAGCCCGAATATTGTTCCGCGATCATGTATAAGGTTGAATTCCACATACCTGCCGCGACGTATTTCCTGCCAGTATTTATGTTTTGAAGACCATGGTGTATTTTTCCTTTTTTCGACTATGGGTATATATGCTTTCGTAAAACAATTTCCATTAGCCTGCTGAAAAGAAAACAGCTTTTCCGTATCCGCCTCATCTGTGGGGCGCAGATAGTCATAAAAAATGCCGCCAATACCGCGCATTTCATTTCCGCGATGTTTATTGGCAAAATAAGCGTCGCACTGTTTTTTATACTGCTTATATAAGTCAGCACCAAAGGGTGTAATAGCATTATATAATGTTTGATGAAAATGTTTGGCATCCTCATCAAACAAATAGTATGGAGTAAGATCAGCACCGCCGCCGAACCATCGGTCAATTACATTTTTATCAGCGTCATACAATTCAAAATACCGCCAGTTGGCATGCGTGGTTGGCACAAAAGGATTAAGCGGATGCATTACCAGGCTTAACCCGCAGGCAAACCAGCTATCACCATCAATTTTAAGTTGAGAACGCATGGCGTCGCTAACCTTTCCAAAAACAACAGAAGTATTTACGCCACCTTTCTCAAACACATTTCCATTAGCTATCACCCTTGTTCTTCCACCGCCACCGCCTTCACGTTCCCATTTGTCTTCTGCAAATGTTGCATTACCATCTGATTGCTCAAGGGCAGAGCAGATGGTATCCTGGAGGGTATGTATATATTGTATCCAGATGTTGGTTGTAAAATGATTCATTTTTATAAATGTCTTTGGAAATGATTGTTACTATGTATTTGTTATATCTTCCGCAAGGTCAGATGCCGGGTAGTTGAATATTGAAATATTGTGTTTGCTTAATAATTCAGCGAAAGTTTTTTTGGTAAATCCTGCAGGTTCAGCAGCCTGCCCAGGTGATAATTTACCCTGCTCATATAATTTACTTGCTACAAGCATAGCTACCTGCTTCTCGTCTAAATCAAGGTCATCCGGTATATTGAGTGTCAAAACTTTCATCTCTCAAATTTATTGCTTTTTGCTAAACCTGTCAGGCAGAAGCATACCGCCGCCGGGTTAAGCTTTAAACACTCAAAAGTTCATGGCTAAGCAACAAGCGCTTTTATATTTATCAGCTTTAAGTTCTTGTTTATTAATACTGATTACAAAACAGAAACCTTTTCCCCCTCCTTGCGAGCCCGCCTGTATGAAGATTTGAATTGAAAGTATATTGCGGCGGGAGAAGCAATCTATTCTCATATAGGAGCTTCTCCCGCATGTTAACCTTATATTTATAAACGGTTAAGGCGGGGTCGCCATGACGTGCGATCTGTTGCAAAAACCTTGAATTGATGTAACCCCAAATGGACACGTTTATTCAGAAGATATATCTCTACCCCGCTCTTCATGCTGAGAAAACCTATAAGGTTTGCCAGACAGCAGTGCTGCAAATCTTATAGATTTATTCACCTTTTTACCTGCGATCCCGACCGTATAAGCGTATTTTGGATTTATTATGGCATTACGGCAATGAATGTAAATATTCAATGCTTCACCCTCTTTGTTCTCTGTTTTATCAGGAAAAACTGATTTTCAACTAAGAAATCCGCCACTCCTTTACTGTGTCTACAAATGCTTTTGCATGATCAACAGGCACATTGGGTAAAATGCCATGCCCGAGATTGGCGATATACCTGCCATTGCCAAAAGCATTCAGCATTCTGCTTACCTCTTTTTTTAATACAGGTATTGGCGATAATAATTTTGCAGGGTCAAAATTTCCCTGGAGTGTTATATTGTTACCAGCCATTTTTCTTGCCAGTTCAGGCTTTATGCACCAGTCTATTCCTAATCCATGCGCTCCGGTTGCCGCCATTTCTTCCAATGCATACCATGCGCCCTTCGCGAAAATAATTACCGGCACTTCATCTTTAAGCGCAGCAACTATCTGTCGTATATATGGTAAAGCAATACTGTTAAAATCTTCAGGGCTTAGCAAGCCTGCCCAACTATCAAACAATTGTATTGTATCAGCGCCGGCTTTTACCTGCGCTTTTAAATATGCTATAGTGGTATTGGTTATCATCTGCAAAAGCTCATGTGCCAGTTCGGGCTGGGTATAGCAAAAAGCTTTTGCTTCATCAAAAGTTTTGGAGCCTTTGCCCTGCACCATATAGCAAAGCAGCGTCCACGGTGCGCCGGCAAAACCAATCAGCGGCACCCGGCCGTTCAATTCTTTTTTTATCAGTTGAATGGCATCAAACACATACTGTAAAGTTTCGTGTACATCAGGCACGCGTACACGCTGTAAGTCGTTGCGCATTTTTATCGGTTCAGGCAAAAACGGGCCTTTACTTTCAATCAACTGCACTTCCAACCCCATTGCCTGCGGCACAACCAGTATGTCTGAAAAAAGTATCGCGGCATCCACGCCAATTATATCAACAGGTTGCAAAGTGATTTCGCAGGCTAATTCCGGAGTCTGGCATCTTTCAAAAAAACCATATTTCTCTCTTAAAACCATATACTCAGGCAAATAACGGCGCCTGCCGCATCATCCATACCGGTGGCCGGCTGGTGGCTTCTCCTCTTAATGTTCTTAATAATAAATCATTCATATTGTATGTCTCTCAACTTATTCACCAGTGCTGCGCACCGGTTTATCTTTTGTATTTCCAAAATATTCAATTGCCAATTCTATAAGATTTGCTTCACCCGGCCACTGGCTGGTAATTACTTTATTACTGCAATATGATTCAATGGTTGCCGTAGTTGTTTTGCCAATAGAAAATAATACTACAGTAACAGAAATAGTATTGGTAGAAAAAAAACTGTGTACACCGCTGGGGCTGAAAAATAATATGCCCTGGTAATGTTTATTAATAGTAACCGGCGTACCCACCGTTTGGTAAACAATAATTTCAGTAACCTTTATACTATTGCTCTGCAATGTTTCAGGAAGATCGTTAAGCCGCTGCTTACCACAGAAAAAAACAATATGCTTTATACGCCCCTGCTGCAAAATTTTTTCTGCCAGCCCACTCGCGTTTTTAGCCGTACCGGTAATGGCAGACTCATCAAAGGTTTCAAGCAGGGCTTCTTTTGTTGCGCCGCCGGTACAAAAAATTTCCCAGGTGGGCGGTATGTCTGGCAGCTCACTTTTTACAACTTCTACTGCATGTATGCTGGTAAATACCGCCACTATTTTTTGTGCGGCAAGCAGTTTTATTCCGTTAGCAATTTCAGTAGAAACATCAGGTATATTTTGAATAAAAGAAATTGACTCGATGTTAATATTCTGCAAACCGGCTTTTTCCACCAGCTCACGATTTAAATTGCGGGTTGATAATATCTCAACACTATTTGCTGCCATTGCGGATTGATTGAATTATTGTGTGACCACCTTTTTCCAACACTTCATTGGCCGCAATCTTTCCTGTATTTTCTGCATCATTAACAGATACAGTGCTTTCGGCTTCAATTTTATTTTTGCCATCAGGAGAAATAATATTTCCCTTAAAAATCAGCTTGTCATTTTTAATTTCCGCAAGCGCACTTATAGGTGTTGAGCATCCCCCCATTAATGTTCTTAAGAAATCACGCTCAATGCCTGTGCACAATGCGGTATTTAGGTCATTAAATGCAGTACAAATATTTTTGAGTGCTGCATCTTCATCCCTGCAAACCGTAACCACTGTTCCCTGCGCAGGGGCTGGTAACATCCAGCTAAGGTCAATGCTGGTTTCAGGACGGATATCAATACGCTCCAACCCTGCAGCAGCAAAGATAGCGCCATCCCAATTGCTTTCTTCCAGCTTTTTAAGGCGGGTGTTTACATTCCCTCTTAAATTATCTATAGCGTGGTTCGGAAAACGATTCAGCCATTGCGCACGGCGGCGCACACTGCTTGTAGCAATAGTAAGCGCCACGCCGGCAAAATTTTCGCCCGGCGTTTGCCATTTGCCATCATGAATATCAAGATTATGAAACAGCTTTTCTTTATCGCCTTTAAATACAAGGATATCCCTGTAAGAATCTCTTTTTAATACCGCGGCGGTAGCAAGTCCTTTTGCCAATTGCGTAGGCACATCTTTATAAGAATGTACGGCAAGATCAATTTGTTTTTTCAGCAAAGCAATATCAAGCGCTTTTGTAAAAATGCCCTGCACACCTATTTCATATAGCGGTGTGGTAAGATCAATATCGCCTTCGCTTTTTATGGGCACCAATTCGGCTTTGATGTGCTGCCCTGCCAGCAGCGCCTGCACTTTTTTTGCCTGCCACATGGCCAGGGCGCTCTCACGGGTTCCGATTTTAACTACCTGCATCATAGCGTGAATGTACTAAGGAAACTTATATTGGAATTGAATCAAACAAAAATATAATGAATAAATAAGCCCGGGAAAGATCAGTTAAGAATGACTGATCTTCAAATACTCGTGCATAGTATTAATATACTGGCAACCTCTTGCTGTTTGGGTTTGAGACCGCAGGTCAACCGCAAGTGTTTTAACCGCTTTCTGTATAAAAAAATCTTTACCATCTTTAGGAAATGTAAGGCAGGTATCAGCCTCACTTAATTCATACAACTTTGATTTTACCTGTCCCAAAAAACTTCTGTGAAGGAAAACTTTATGCCACTCAACAAATTCGCCAAGGGTTCCTTCTATAATGGTAACGGCTTTAGGAATTTCGGCTTTTCTCTTCGCAAAAGTATCGTTAAGTATAGCGGATATTTCATCCACATCCATTAAAGTAATATTGCTCTTGTCTTTCACTGCAGGGTGAATGCTTTTGGGAACAGAAAGATCCAGCAATAATCTTGGTTTTCCTGTCGTAAAAAATCCCGGTAATATAGTGAATTCTTCGGCCGTTGTACTTACAATCAAAATATCGCTTTCATCACATTGCCGGGCTAATGACTCGTAAGGCACCGGAAGCATATCATGCTCCTGTGCAAAATCTTCCGCTTTGCTGAATGTTCTGTTGGTAATGCGCACTTTAGCGCCGGGAAAATATTCACTGATATTTCTTGCTACGTTGCGACCGAATTTTCCTGCACCAACAAGTAGTATATTTTTATTAGCAATGTCAGTAACCTTATCGCGGATAACTTCAATAGCAGCATAAGCAACAGATACTGTGCCGGTGCTGAGTTTGGTTTCAGACTTGATTCTTTTTGATGCCTGCAATGCAAAATTTACCAGCCTGTCGCTTAATGAACCAAGCAGCTCATTATCCTTCGCATACCTGGCAGCTTTTTTCAGCTGCATCAAAATTTCATAATCACCTATGATCTGTGAATCTAATCCTGAAGCAACTTTAAAAAGATGTTTAACTGCATCCATGCCGGTATAAACATAACCATGCTGATGGAATAAACCTGTAGCGTTTCCTGTAGCCTCGCACAAAATCTCTATTAACAATTCTGTGCTGGCTAAACCATATATCTCTGTACGGTTACAGGTTGAAAGCACAATAATATCTTTCAGTTTTTTTTCTTTTGCAAAGAAGGTAATTCTTTCCTGTGTGATATTGCAAACGGCAAAACTGCTTCTTGTGGCAATATCTGCATTCTGGTAATTAATGCCGATGATTCCAAAATTCTCAAGGCCGCTGCAGATATCGTATGTGGAAGAATAATCCATGAATGAGGGCAAAAGTAATAGACAAAATTCATCTTCGCGAGAATGAATTGTCATAATATAGTCATCTCTTAATAAACTGATTTAGATCATAATACGCACTGACGGATATCATCGTAAAAGTAATTCACAGGGCTTTAAACCCGTGTGTTTTTTGAAGGCAGTAGAAAAATGTGATATAGATGAATAACCAAGCATCAGCGAAACTTCGGTAACGCTTAAACCCTTTTCGTACAAGAGGTACTTTGCATGCTCCATGCGCTGGCTCTGGTAAAAATCGAAGATGGTAGTGCCGAATATTTCTTTGAATCCTTTTTTAAGATAGCATTCATTGATAGCAACCCTGCGACTAAGGTTTTTTATAGTAATGGGTTCACCTATATTCTGCAATAATATATCTCGTGCTTTTAAAATCTTATCCCTGTCAACATCGTTGGTAAGGAACTTACAGGCACCAAAAACCTCTTCTTCCTTATCTCCCAGCATACATTCAAGGCTGTATAGCAACAGCATTTGCGTTTGGGCATTTACATAAATATTTTCAAGACTTTCGGTGTAAGTATTGTTCAATAAGCTTTCAAGCGACATTCTTGTGCGACTGCACAGGGGCAGCATTTTTGAAAAAGAAGTGTTATGCTTAAAAGATAAAACCCGGTTGGTAAAGCCGGTGGAACGGGTACTTTTTACAAACTGCTGCAGATGTTCGGCTAAAAAAGTGAAATGTAATACATCAACTGTTTCTTCTTTTGCTACGCAGTTTTTCGACATACCGGACCTGCATTCGCCACATTCATAACTTTTGCCGTTGCAATACATGTTGCCGGTTACGCAAAACTTTAGCTCAAGGCTGTTTTCGGCAGTTTCGCTTTTCTTATAGTTATAAGCAATCATACCCACATCTTCCATATCCCAATGAGTATGCTTACGGTATCGCCTTATGGTATATCTAACTGCCCCGGGTGTCTGGCGTTCTTTTTCATGCAGTAAAGAAAGGTCTTCAACCATTACCGGGCGCTTTTGTGCCAGATCCAATATTTCTAAAGTCTGTTGCATGGAGGCTGCAAATATACAATGTTTGTATAGTAAAAACACGCATGACAAATGAATGACTTGTTTATGACAAATGGAACCCACTTTAGAATAGTACACGAAATACACCGTTGAAGCTGATTAATGCAGAAGTTTCCCGTGAATATCCGTTTCATCTGGGTTCCATCCTTCGTATTTAATACTATAAAATAAAAAAGGTTAGAGATACCATCATCTCTAACCTTTCACTCCCAAATAAACAGGAGTACTATACCAGGCTTGCTTCCATTGTTATTTCTGTATTCAGCAATTTACTGACAGGGCAATTAGCCTTTGCATCAGCGGCAGCTTCATCAAATTTTGCTTTGTCAATACCCGGCACTTTTGCTTTTAATACAAGGTGAGAAGAAGTGATCACCCCGTTTTCAAAAGTGATGGTACAATCTGTATGAATTTCATCGGCAGTAAAGCCGGCAGCATTCAGCACAAAACTTAGTTTCATACTAAAACATCCGGCATGTGCAGCGGCAATCAATTCTTCGGGATTGGTGCCTACTCCATTTTCAAAACGGGAATTAAAAGAATACTGCGTATTGCTCAAAACGGTGCTTTGTGTGCTTAATACACCTTTGCCTTCTTTACCTGATCCGTTCCAAACGGCGGTTGCTGATCTTTTCATATTGCTATATTTTATGTTTAATTTTTATGGCATTAAGATCGTTAAGCTTCTTCACGTTCTTAATGTTTTTTAAATGTACAGCCTCTAAGTTCTGAAATCTTTTTAAACTGTAATTACTTAACTGATAATTTTATGCCACTAAAAGTTATATAATGGCATCGTCGATCATATCTAAACTTCCGGATGTAGGTACAACCATTTTTACCGTGATGAGCTCACTGGCGGCCGAACACAATGCCATAAACCTGGGGCAGGGTTTCCCCGATTTTAATATGAACGATGAGCTGATAGCGCGGGTAAATGAGGCTATGCTGAAAGGATTTAATCAATACGTGCATATGAATGGCTATATGCCTTTGCGCGAAGTGCTGTCTGAAAAGATTTTTGAATTATATAATGCTTCCGCTAACCCCGACACCGATATTACGATCACCCCGGGGGGAACCTATGCAATATATACCGCTTTAACCACGGTGCTCCGCCCGGGTGATGAGGTAATCGTATTTCAGCCGGGATATGATAGTTATATTCCAAATATTGAAATTAATGGCGCTACACCGGTAATTATTCCGCTTGAATATCCTGACTACAGTATTAACTGGGAAACGGTTGAGAAGGCTATAACGCCCCGCACCCGCATGATCATGCTCAATTCGCCCAATAACCCTACAGGCGCGATACTTAATGAGAAGGATATTAACTCACTGCAACGTATAGTTGCCGGCACTGACATATTTATATTAAGTGATGAAGTATATGAACATGTAATTTTTGATGAAAAGCCGCACCTGAGCATGCTGCGCTATCCTGACCTTGCCGCAAGGAGCTTTATATGTTTTTCGTTCGGCAAAACTTACCATTGCACAGGCTGGAAAATTGGCTATTGCGTGGCGCCCCCCGCTTTTATGAAGGAGTTCAGGAAAGTACACCAGTTCAATGTGTTTTCTGTTGATAGTCCAAAACAGGTAGCGCTGGCTAAATTCCTGCAACAAAAAGACCAATATTTATCACTAGGAAATTTTGTGCAACAG
Organism: Agriterribacter sp.; assembly: GCA_047601125.1. Taxonomy (GTDB): domain Bacteria; phylum Bacteroidota; class Bacteroidia; order Chitinophagales; family Chitinophagaceae; genus Agriterribacter. The sequence continues at coordinate 984,172 of JASGJY010000002.1, forward strand.
AAGCGGGATTATTTTCTTTCGATGATGGAAGATACAAAATTTAAAATGCATACCAGCCATGGCAGTTATTTTATACTGGCAGGCTACGGTCATTTCAGCAATGAGCCTGAAATGGATTTTGCAATGAGGCTGACGAAAGACTTTGGTGTGGCTTCCATACCTGTTTCTGCATTTTACAAAAATCCGGTTGATAATAAAGTGATACGGTTTTGCTTTTGCAAGAAAGAAGAAACGCTGGAGAAAGCAGCGGAGAGATTGAGAAAGCTGTGAGGGGGAAGAAGCATAATAATTATAATGGTTACGTAATTCCTCATCTCCGTTCCGCCTGCCTCGCCTCCACTTCATACTTATTATTATAATATCCCTTGCGCAGCGTTTCAATAAAATATTTAAAAACAAAAGGCAGAAAACCATGCCTGCGGAATTGTTCTACATGTTCCAGTTCATGTTTTACCCATTTCTCATCCCGCAAAAATTCAAGTTTTGAGGCATTATGCAGGTAAATGGTTTTGCCCAGTGTAAAAGCAACATTATCCACACCAAGCACCCATGCTGCCAACCTGGCCTTAAGCGACCTTTCTTTTATGCGGATGTCTTTTACGTCCATTTGCTATTTCAATTCATTCCATGCTTTAATGATCTCTTCAGCATGTTGTTTATTCTTAGGGCGGAGAAAAATTTTACGTATCACTCCTTTTTCGTCAATTACAAACGTTGTTCGGTGCAATCCCATATATTTTCTGCCATATAATTGTTTTTCACCCCACACCCCGTATTTGTCAATTATCTTATGTAAAGGATCTGCCACCAGCGTAAATGGAAGGCTATACTTGCTTTCAAACTTTTTGTGCTTTGCTGCCTCATCAGGACTTACGCCTATTATCGCAAATCCATTTTGCTTTAGTAATGCATAATTATCTCTTAGATTACAGGCCTGTATAGTACAGGTCGGCGTATCATCTTCAGGATAAAAATATAAAACCAACTTCTGGCCTTTATAATCCGATAATGAAACTTTCTTATCATCCTGGTTTTTACCGGTAAATGCCGGCGCTTTATCTCCTTCCTTTAATGTTATCATAATCTATCTCGTAAAATTAAATATCCTGGTGGTTATATTTCCGGCTTCATCAGCCACGCTGATTTTTATATTATGTATGCCAGAGGTACAATATTCATCAAAAACATATATAAAATTCCGGTTCTTATCATTGGTAAACCGCAACCATTTGCCATCCAGCTCAGCCCTGAAATTTTTAAAATCCTCCAGGTTGTCTTTAACGGTAAAAGCAATCCTGGTGGCTTTGGAGAGATTCGCGCTGTCTTTAAAATCAACAGGTATTATTTCAGGCGGAGTTTCATCAAGCACCAACTGAAAATTGCCAAAGTCGCGAAACCTTGCCATTGCCCAATCGCCCTGCCATTCCACTTTTCTTACTTCTTTTTTCGTACCTGCAAAACGCTGCATAACAAGCCGGTTCTTTTGATCGGGCGTTAATATTGTTGTTGGCTTTATACGCACTACCAGCGCTTCCTGCAAAGGTATATAGGTGGCGCCAATGGTATGAACAGCTGATACAATCACCGGGTTGGCAGCCGGGGAGCGTTTGTATTGAATATGCACAGAATCATACAATCCTTTTTCGCCGATATAAAAATCGCCGTCTTCGCTACCTTCGCCTACATTCAGCATTAAAGGATAAAACATTTGCCCGCCTATGGTTGTTGTTGTAGTTTTTACAGGTGTATACTTTACTGCAAAACTTACTGCAGCGCTGTTGCCATCTGCATCTTTGGTTACGATGCGTATATTATGCATTTGCCCGTCAGCCAGGTTTATAATACCACTTCCTCTCCCATGTGTATAAATACTGTTGGTATAGCCCATCAGCTCGCTCAGGTGCTGCAGGTAGGGCCCACCGTTAGCTTTTGTCTTATAGTCAATATGCGCATTCAGATAGCGCGTATAATCATAGCTGATATTGCTCATGGTAAACCGCATGCTTTCTACCTCATTATCATACAAAATAGCTTCGTATATACCATTAAGGTTGGCAGAGCCTGTTTGCGTATCATAGCTCGTAACCGCAAAGCTGATCTTATCTGATTTTACATTGATGACTGCCGGTTGTATTATATAACCTTTAGCCGTTTTCTTAACCGGTATCATCACCGGGCTTTGCTCATATGTGCTTTTATTACGATCATAAATGGCAACGCGCTGTATAGTAGGCGGAACATTATCAGGTATTTTTAAACCAAATAACATCGGGTTTAGATTGGTTTCCGAAAGCGTATTACGGATCTCAAAGTGAAGATGGGGGCCCATTGAGCCGCCGGTATTTCCGCTACTGGCTATAAGCTGCCCCTTTTTTACCGGGAACAATCCTATAGGAATATCTAAAAACACCTGCCACGACTCAAGTTTATACTGCTGGACTTTTATATACTTTTCCAATTCAGGATAAAAATCATTCAGGTGGGCGTATAATGTAGTGTAGCCATTGATGTGATTGATATAAATGGCCCGTCCATAACCCCAGGGTTCAATCTTTACTTTAGCTACATATCCATCTGCCGCCGCATATACGGGAAGATTTTCTGCACGATTGGTTTTAAAATCCAACCCCATGTGATAATGGTTTGGGCGAAGCTCACCAAAATTACCCGCAAGGCTTGCCGGAATGTTCAACGGGTTCTGAAAATACGACCTGGGATATACAGAAGTTGTTTGCGCCGATACATTAAACACGAATAACAACAAAGGAAAAACTAATCTCATCAAATTAAGGGTTCGTATGATTATTATAGGTAACAAAACTACCTATGATTGTTTTAAGAATGAAATGTTTTTAGATAAGTTGTCAGCCATCAGCACAGCAGCGAAAAATTTAAGCCGAGATAAATATTAAGTTTGCTGTTAATGCTAAAGACCTCAAGGCTGATGGCTGATCCTGAAAGCTGACAGCTCCATTATTATTTAATTAAAAAGTTGGCAAATAACGCGTATTCACAAAGTCTGGCACTTTGTTTGAGAAATACCAATTATCTATCAGGAATTTCTCACGGTTTACTTGCCCGCTGAATATTACTTGATTTTTTATTTCGATATCATCCAGTATTTTTTCCGACAATCATTGAGAAGCCAAAACATTAAAACCTACCCGGAAAGTGGTATTGTTTTTCCGGTGCAGGGTTAACGTTTGATAATAATCTTTGAAAGACAATAAATAACGGGTAAAAGCTCACAATTTTTTAAACTATTGTACAGCGTTTTTCGTCTATATATTGTCTACTTATATATTGTTGAACCCCTCTAAATTGAAAAGTTATGAAAGGAATGAAAAGAAAAATTGCACTGGCTGCAACGATTATGGCAGGAACTTTAATTGGCGCATTTCGTGGTGAAGTAGCGAAACAGAGGTATATGGCAAAAGTGAAGAGTCGCTATGAAAATCATAAGCAGGTTCAACAACAAGAGGAGATATTGCTTGATGAGTTTGAATTGTCTGCTTTCCACAGCAGTTAGATAAGTAGCATAATGATATGATTAAGGCCATCGTTAATGATGGCCTTTTTTATTGATACTATTTTATGCAGGCTGCAACTATTTTATATAATGCCTATAATATATTTCTTTCAAACTTTTTGTTGTGAAATAAAACCGGTACCGCTACGGAAGCACTGATCCCCATAATTAATATAATGCCCAGCAATAAACCGCGAAATGCTACGGTAACATCATGATTGGAACTACGCACGACACCTTCTGCTTTCCAGCTTAAAAACGCGGTAAGCAATGCCAGTACGGCAATATATATTATTTCTCCTGTTCCTTCCCATAAGCGCATTATATAAAATAGTATACCCAATAACAGGAAAATGATATTTACTCCAAAAATTATTGAGCCTACGTTTATAATATCTGTTGGCTCAAGCCCGGTTTCATTACGATAAACACCATTGTATATAAGGCATATTACAGAAGTAATAATACCGGCAAATAATGCTGTCATAAAAGCCCTTGTAAAAGGAGTTTGCATACTTTCGGTTTCCATATTGATTATATTTTAAGTGAATGATCTGTTGAGGTTGTTTTAAATATTTTTTGACTATTGTATCTGTGTGAGCTCTGCCAGTTTTCGCTCTTTTAATACAAATATTTTTTTTCCTGAGATCTTAATGAGCTTATCCTGTATAAACTCCTGCATTGTTCTGAAAAGCGTTTCATAGGTTGTTCCTGTAAAGGCGGCTATATCCTGCCTGCTTAACTCTATATCTATATTTCCTTCTTTATTTTTTCCAAACTGGTTTTGCAGTGCCAGTAGTGTGTCCGCTACCCTTGCTCTAACATTCATATGTACCAGGTTGCTCATTTTTTTTTCCGCATTTTGCAGTTCATTGGCATAGCATTGCATAAGTTTATAGGTAAGCGAATGATTGATCTGCAGTAACGATTCAAAAAAGGGGAGCTCAATATAACAAATAACAACAGGCGCTATCGCTGTAGCGCTGACAGTGTATTTTTTTTCATTGCCTAATCCTCTGTAGCCAAGCATATCTCCCGCCTTACCAAAACGAATTATTAACTCTTTTTGGCTTCCCCATCTCCTGTGAACTTTTACAATTCCACTATATATAAAGTACATCCCATTCGCTTCTTCTCCCTCATTAAAAATACTTGCGCCTTTTTTATACCGGAGATTTTTGCGGTTAGCGCCAACCAGAGACTGCCATCCCGGCAAACTATTACTGCATAGGAAGCAACGGCTTAAATCACAATAGGTTTTCACTGATGTGTGCTTTTTTTAATGGACTTGTTAAACATTACAGATGTAACAAAAATAGAAAATTTATATCACTTTATTTATTTAAAACATGATATAAATCATATTTTTGCTGGATTTTTTGCAAAAACCAATTTATCTGTATGCTGAAGATGAGCCTGAAAAGTGGTATCCCTGTATCTGTTTCATTAGCTGAAAGTTTGCAGCCGGAATCTGGCCGCCCGGCAGTTCCTGACGGGAAAAAAAGAGTTTTCCGGATTTCCTGCTATGCCATTGCAATAGCTGCTTGTGTAAGTGTTATTGCAAAGCTTTTAATTATACTTATTGACTTTGTTACACAATTATTTTTTTATGGGCGATTTTCTATAGCTGCAGTAAGTCCTGCTGATAATGTGCTTGGGCTATGGGTTATACTGATTCCTGCTGTTGGCGGAATATTGGTTGGATTGATGGCTTATTATGGTTCAGGCGCAATCAGAGGTCACGGCATTCCGGAGGCAATGGAGCAAATACTCACCAACCAAAGTAAGATAAAGCCCGCTATTACTTATTTAAAACCATTATCGTCGGCTATTACCATTGGCACAGGAGGGCCTTTTGGTGCAGAAGGACCCATTATAGCAACAGGGGGAGCGCTTGGCTCTACGCTGGGGCAAATCCTCAATATCACCCATAATGAACGTAAGATATTATTAAGTTGTGGCGCAACAGCCGGCATGTCGGCCATTTTTGGCAGTCCTGTTGCAGCTATTTTCCTGGCAATTGAATTATTGCTATTTGAATTTTCTCCCCGTTCCATCATCCCGGTAGCATTGGCCTGCATTACAGGTGCTGCGGGGCATCATTTACTGTTTGGGTCTTCACCGGTTTTTGCAATACAGTTTAACATAGCGCCTCCGGCTAATACAGCTCTGCTTTTTTACAGTTTGATTGGGCTTTTTATCGGAGTTTTATCTGCCGGCGTTACCAGGGCAGTTTATTATATAGAAGATTTATTTAGCAAACTGCCCATACATTGGATGTGGTGGCCTGCTATTGGCGGGCTGGCGGTTGGTACTACCGGTTACTTTTTTCCGGCTACACTCGGAGTAGGATATGAGAATATTATCAACGTGCTCAACAGTGAGCTTACATTGCGTGCTGTTACTTTATTGTTTGTATTCAAATTCATTTCCTGGTCGGTAGCATTGGGAAGCGGTACATCCGGGGGCACGCTGGCGCCATTGCTAACTATTGGCGGCGCGGCCGGCTTTTTACTGGGCAGTTGGGTGGCATTTGCTTTCCCTTCGGCAGAAATATCCATATCGCTTGCAGCGCTTGCAGGCATGTCTGCAATGTTTGCCGGTGCATCAAGAGCCCTTTTAACTTCTATTATTTTTGCGCTCGAAACAACAGGAGCTTCAGCTGCTTTGCCTGCTTTGCTGGCAGCATGTACGGCTGCTTACCTGGTTTCTTTTTTCCTGATGGAAAATACGATCATGACCGAAAAGATTGCACGTCGCGGTATTAAAACCCCCGATTCATTTGAACCAGACCTGCTCCAGGAACTCACTGTAAATGATGTGGCGGGAGAGCAGGGGTTTGTAATCAACCAGGATGTTTCCGTAGCGGAGGCAAGAGAGTGGATGCGGCAGCATCCTGAAGATAAAAGCAACCATTTTATTATTACAGATGGAGATAATGCCTTTGCCGGCATCATCAGTTCTTCTAACCTTTTTGGAATGCAGCACGATGCAGCAATGCATATAGGCTCCCTGATACGGAGATCGCCTGTGGGTGTACATATGTCGAGCACCTTAAAAACTGCGCTTGAGCTGATGATACGGGAGAATTTGGATGTGCTTCCTGTTATTTCGGGCAAAGGCGATATCGCAGGCATATTATCACATCAACATATAGTTGATGCATATAAAACAGATTTAACACGCTCTCAGCAGCAAAAGCAGGTAATATCAGTAAGACGAAGAGTGCTTAAAATGCTGGTAAAAGGTCAGCAACTGATTACAACTATTAAGAGGCAGAAAGATTGAAGTATCAGGAATTACTTCTGCGAGTGAAGAACTATTATATAAAATCACTTTTATAATAATTGAATCTCGCGGCTGCTTGGTAACCAGCCGTCTTTTCGTTTTCGATTTTTCATATTATTTTCAATTATGAAAAACACCAAACGAAACACCGCTTTGCCAATAGTCCGTTTTATTGATCCTCTTACGGATTTTGGTTTCAAAAAAATTTTTGGCTCCGAACCAAACAAAGATCTGCTGATCGCTTTTCTTAACGAATTACTCAGGGGGCGAAAAATAATAAAAGACCTGGTATATAATCCACAGGAAAGCAGCCGCCCGGCACAGCATTACCGAAAAGCCATTTTTGATCTCACCTGTACAGGGGCAGATGGCGAAACCTTCATTATTGAGATGCAAAGAGCAGAACAGAAATTTTTTACCGACAGGGCTGTTTTTTATACCTCGAGTAAACTATACGAGCAGGGACAGAAAGGTGAAAAAAATTGGGATTTCGAATTGAAGGAAGTTTATTTTATTGCGCTTATGGATTTCAATTTTAATACTAAGCCATCTGGAAAATACCTGCACAGAGTAAGGCTGGCGGAAGAAGACACCGGTGAGACCTTTTATAATAAACTGGGATTTATATTTATAGAGTTGCCCAATTTCAACATGGAAGAAACGAAAATAAATACAGACCTTGAGCGTTGGATGTATGTGCTGCGCAATATGGCGAAAATGGAAAAAATTCCGGTAATTTTACACAAGAAAATATTTCAGAAGCTATTTAAAATTGCTGAAATATCCAATTTAAAAAAAGGAGGAGTATATGCTATACGAAAAAGCGCTTTTAGAGAAATGGGATGCGTATGCTGTAAAAAAGACTGCCGAAGAAAAGATTAAAACAGCTAAGGAAAAAATTAGAAAAGAGATGATGGAAGGATTGGCAAAGGCGAGAAAAGAAAGCATGGAAAAGGGTATGGAAAGGGGCATGGAAAGGGGTATAAAAAAGGGTAGAGCAGAGGGCATGGAAAAAAGCAAAGAACAGTTGATAAAAAACCTCATAAGTAATTTTGGTTTTACTGATGAACAGGCCGCAAGCGCTACCGAAATGTCGCTTTCATTTGTAAAAAAAATTCGCGCTTCTTTAAAAAAGAAAAAGTAAAATACCGCTATATTTTCCGCATAGTTATTCATCCCTTACCCACACGTAGGGCAGCAAACAAATGGCACTTCGGTTAACGGAGACGTGCGCAGTATCCTGTAATTACCCAATTCCTCATTCAGTGCCTGGCGGTTTTTCCTTCTTCTTTCCAGTAATGTTGATGCAATCATCTGTGTATTATCGCTACCCTGCAACGCCTGTAATTGTTCATCCGTTAATGAAAAGAAATGATCAAAAAAGCTTGTGATATTGCCAAATACTTCTACCACCAACACGCTTAGTGCCGCATCTTCAGGCAGACCTAATTGTTTAAGCAGCACCGCTATTTCTTTATTATCCCAAACAGCGGTAGCGGTTTTGGGCAGATCTTTATAAATAGCTTTTACGGCGCCGGCAGCCAGTGTCGCATCGGTAAATTTTACTGCGGCTACAGGTGGCGCCGCGTCTTTTAGCTTAAGTTCATCAAATGCCTGCAATATCGTTGTGGCCATGTCCTTATCCATTTTCACCACCTTGCCGTTTTTGTAATCTTTGATTGCCCTGGTTATTTTTTTCTCATACGCTTCACCAACATTCAGCCGCGATACTTCATTCATCAAAGTAAGATTGCTCAATACCACATTAGCTCTCGCAATACTATCTACTTCCTTTACCGACCATACGGTTGATATATCTGTTATGGATGAAACAACTGTACTGGTAAAACGCCCCGGATTAAATGTGCCTACAATTCCGGCTGCAGGCGGCTTTACAAGCGTCATCAGTTTTTCATCAAGCAGAATGTTCCTGTATTCAAGGCGGTCGGCCTGCTGTACCTGGGCATATAACACACAATGCAGTTGCGTACGTGGCGGATCGCTGGTAACACTTTTTCCTTTGTATACTGCTCTGGCATAAGGCGCAGATACATATACTTTATCTTTATCCCTGTTTACATTACACAGCAATGTTGGCACAGGATGTTGCATGCCGGCTACCGCCAGCGGGCGTCCAAAGCGCCCCTGCGCTGTGCTCCAAAGGTTTTCTTTTCCTTCCTGCCCGTCACTCCAATGCCCGTGACCGATACGGAATTCATAATTAAAAAATCCAAACAGTTCAGGACTTTCAGAATGTAAACCCGGAGGCAATGGCAGCAGGTAGTGTATGTCATCATCATCACTCGCTTTTTCCATTGGCTGCATGGCGCTTAAGCCTGCCATATCATCTGTTTGCCCTGGCGTTATCATGCGTATATATTCCGGGTCAATGGGCAAAGGTGGAGGCTCTTCTGTTTCACGCAGCAGTTCTGTAAGCTGTTTATTATTACCTATCAATTGATCAGGAGCATAGTGAAGCACCCGGCAGAACAATGTGTCGGCAGGATTTTCAACCGGCTCTTCCAGTTCAACCCATAAATATCTTTGTCTTGCCTCGGTAGACTGATATTTTTCTGCTTTGATATATGGCGAAAACGCCAAACCCACACTTGCAATTTTGGGCACCTGCGAAGGTATAACCGTTGATGGCAATATAAGTAAATCCGGTTGTATGGTAGCAGGCTGCCCATGTGCCGGTTTAAAATTTGGTGTGATGGTATACTGCACTTCTATCGTATCCGGAAACCGCAGTCGCCCGCCAGGTGTAAGTAAAGAAGACTTTGGTTCAATAGCGTCAATAAAAATAAGTGTAGTGCTGCTCCTGTTTACATTACCAAAAGCATCTGCCTGTAAAGATTCAAACGAAGCCGAATGTTTCAGTTCTATATCGCCGATATTTGCCAATACCTCTGCTTCATCCGGCGCGTCTTTACTGAATTTTTTATTCCGGGAGATAGTAAAGCCTACATCTTCCAGCGCGTCCCAGCTCCAGTCGCGGTTAATGCGGTATGTTATACAACCCAGCCAGTGATTACACAGGTCTCCTTTTGAGGAGAAAGTAATACTGCTGCCATCGGGCGCAAGACTATGGCGTATTTTACTATTGCAACCAAACACAACCCTTTCCCCTTTTTCTGATACCAGCGTTAAACCATTAGCTTTTACACCCAACTGCTGGGCAAGCCGTTGCATTATATCGGGCTGTACACTTGTTTCGGTACTGAAAAAGAAAAACTGCCCCACAATCCCCTTGCGCACGTATTCAGGATCTGGCTGCAGGTACAGCCCCAGCAATTGCGGCACATTCGCTTTAGGTAGCAGGAGATTGCTTTCATCATTAGATTCTTTGTAAAACCAGAATTGCGTTGTTTTACCATAGCGACTGTCAAGATCATGATTGCCTTCATTAATAAACCCGTAATACGAGCTATTATCTCCATTACACACAGCTCTTATGCTCATTCTTATTTTTCTTGCGGTAGGCAGCGGTATGTCCTGCATGGCGTTAATCGCAGCTTTGTTCAATGCAGGATCATTGAACGGATCATCAAGGCTGCCCAGGTTAAGCGTTGGTATATCATGAAATACTACATTCAGGGAAAGTGTATTTTCGAAATCAGCGGCATTAGCTACCGCCGGGAAATCTCTTGTGGTTTTGTATAGTGTAATATAATTTTCCTTACCGCTGTCGCTGGCCAGGTTATCAAGCCTCAGCGTTTCAGCTTCCACTTTTATTTCCACTTTAGTCACATCGGGATCGGCAATAGCGGGCTGAACAACTTTGGGTTCAGCAGTTGTTCCTCCCTGCTTTTGATCCTGCGCGGATTGTATTAAGAGCTGTACAGGATCACTGCCCAGCGCCTGGTATTTATCAGTAAATACAACAGCCGGGTAATTCAGCAAAGGCCGCTGAATATTGATCACAGGATTTGCATCAAATATTGAAGGTTCTCCTTCGGTAATGATCTCATTATAAAAATCAGCCTTAACCAGCCTTATATTCAATGGCTTTTCTATACGGCATAATGCCGGCGAAACATATCTTTTAAAACTCCATTCAGATGTAGGAGCAGGTGCATTGTTATATACATCTTCGGTTATACCGGGCCCGCCACCGCTTATATCCATCATACGCACCCTGAACTGGTAACGCCGGCCATAACGGAGCAGCGTAGCCGCAGGCACTTCATCAAACATATTATTGGCATCCACGGCTTTGGTTGGAGTAGGATCATCTTTATCTATTCTTGCTTCATCATTCTGGTGAATAGCAATCGCATCGGTGTCTTTTAATATCATGCTCTTTCCTATCCAGCTTGTAAAATACATAGGCAGCCAGAAGGGCGCTGTGGTATCATTATCCAACTGCGTTGGAAAGACCTGGAACGGCAATTCCAGTTGCTGGTTGACTTCATTACCTACCGGTACGCCGCCAAAACTATATGCCTGCCTGCAGCTTACAAGATTAAGACTACTCCAATCAGCATTCACAGCATCCTCCTTCACATCAATCTTATAACCGAATACACCAAGTGGCGCATCTATACGGGCGCCGGGCTCCTGCGGGTTTGCTTCCAGTTGGCGCATATACCATATCAGTATTTGTTCATCATCCCATGCAAGCCGTATGCCTTCATCCTTTACAGGCGGAGCGCCGTCCTGTTTTTCTGCCAGCCATATACGGCTTACCGGCTGCGCGGCATGTACAATTTTAGAGAAGCCATCATTATATTCATTCAGTTCGGCAAATATTTTATCCCATGGCGCTTTGGGTGGTTCCGGGTCTACAAGCTCGCCAGCTTTTACAAACAATACCGGAAATAAAATGGGTGCAAATACAGGGCGTTTGTTTTCATCTCCCAATTTTAGCTTGGGTAGTCTTGCGGCATACGGCTTAATAAACGGGCCATCTGCAGTAACCATCAACTGATCCTGTATATTTTTATACTCCGGTGTAGCGATATCAGCATATATATAACAACCCTTCTCAAACAAATCTTTATTGTTATCATCTATGGTTAACTGTGTTTCGTAAACCATACCGCATGCTTTTGCAAGCAGGGGTTGGCGGAGTATATAGGCAAATACTTTACCCCAGCTCAGATCATCATCATTTTTCCAGCCATCTTTTTTCTTGGTATCTTTTTTTATGGCACACTGATAGCTGTCATCCGTTTTTGCATTAGGTACGCGAGGTCCGGTAAAGTTGAATGAATCGCGGTAGGTTTCCGGCAGGTATTTATTTACCGTATAAAATTCATTGGGCGTTTTATCCGTATCTGTAATATTGATCTTAGCGCCAAAATCTGTTCTGATTGCCTCAAGCAACGCTTTTTTATTTGCCGCCGCATTCACATTAATACCAATGCTAACCGGAGTTCTGCCAACAGCCAATGCGTTACCAATAGGCCATTCACTCAACCCTTTAACTATTTTTAATTCAAATTCCGGGTTAATATCTGCAAAGGCTGTTGCGGTATCAAATGGTGCCGCCAGTCCTGTTGCATTGTTAAAAGGATCACGATTACGCGGGATAAGCACGATGTTCAGCTTTAATACTGTTCCATCAAATCCCTGTGGAAAAACCATCGTAGTATATCTTCTGTTCGCTTCCATAATATTGTAATTATCAAAGTTTAATGTTTTGCTGTGAGCTATCGGCAATGGGCTATCTGCGTCGGCGTTATTAAACCTTATAGGTTTCTGCTGATGGCTGACACTGACAGCTGATAGCCCATTGGCCAGCTTACCGCCCTACGCTATCTGTCTGTCTTCTCCCCATGTTTTGGAGAAGCTGATATCTATGATCAGGAATATGCTGATGTCAATAGCAAATGTTACCTGTGCGCTGCAGTCGGTTTTATCACTGCCCAGCTCACGTACCACAATTCCTTTGGCTTCTATTGTAATGGCAACACATACCAAACCACCAAGCAGGTTTGCCTGACCTTTAAATACCATTAATGCAGCCAGCACCACTTTATCTTTATCTGCATACATTTCAACACCTACCATAAAGCTTACGCTGGCATTGCCAACTACAGGCAGACTAACGACTATGGATACCCCAAAACCAAACTTCAGTTGCAGGCTCGGACCAACCTTGGTATCCGCAGCAATTTTTACATCTACCGCACCAATGGCATATATAGATCCTACACCCACAGAGTAACACATGATCTGCAAACCGCCGTGGAATTGCAGAAATGCTCCTGCAGTTGGTAAAAGCTGTGAGGGATCTGTTGTAACTTTTAATGCGGCATTAAAGTATACACCGGCGCTTAATGATGCTTCGAGCTTAAGTGGTGTTTGTGCACTGTTATATAACTCATCTGTTGGCGGAAACCGGATGGTGGCGATCTCTTTGCTGGCTTCAAATTTATACTGCCATATTTCGCCACTATTGCTCATGGCAAGCTTCAATCCTTTTTTCAGCACTTCTTTATAATCATTAGTGCTTAACGATGCCAGCATCTGCAATATGTCAATTACCGGTTGTAATGCATCGCTGAATTCTATTTCCGGCATCGGCAGCCCGTCGCTGCTGTTATCAGGACCACCTTCATAATTGCTTTCCTTCCCTTTTTTCGCGTCAAAATTTCCTTTGATGATCATCAGGCGTTTCATATCCCCCAAATCAACCACCATTGCCAGGTTATTCAGGCGGCTCTTCCATTGGTCGGCCATATCTCCTGCAAAAGAGTCCACATCAAAATTCAGTTTGCTGTCTATATATTCAGACTTTGGCGCTTTTTTCTTTCCGGTGGCATATTCAATATAAATCCTTAAAGCATCTGTCTCTACCAATGGCACTTCAAAAGAAGGCACATCAAACCTCAATGCTTTATCCAGAAGTCCGTTGGCGCCCTGTTTCAGCATATTCATGCCCTGGTTGATAACAGCTTCACCTGCCTTTTCCGCTTCAACCTGCATTAATTCCCAAACCTTTGTTCCTCCATCTTCCAACGCGCTTTGCGCAAAAGCCTGGAAGGTATTGCCATTACCATCTTTACTGTTAAGCAAAGGCATCGCCTTACCAAAATTGTCAATAGCATTGCCGATATTGGGAAAGATACTTTCTCCACTCATCAGGCGATAGGCGTCCGCAAAAACAGGTGGTGTTTTGCTGAGCAGTTTAGCATTGTTCAATTCGTAAGCCGGGGTAAGGAACAATGCTTTTTGTGTGGCTGTTGACTGCAGGTAACCAAAGTTCAGTGTGTCAGCAGTCGGGTCGCGCAATATTTCCATAGGATGCGCTAAGCGAACGAGGTTTTTCTCCAAAGTATTATTATCAACCACATTTCCTTTTTTCCATGCACCCGTACGAATAAGCGGAATCATTGTGTCTGTTGGCAACGGCGTAACTTCTCCTGTGCCTACATTATGTTGTACCAAAGTCCAGCTACCATCTTTGGGAAGAAATACCAACCCCCTTGCCGCCACTACAAATACCGGGCTGTTACCTGCCTTATTAACAGAAGGCGCTACATCAAAACGTGCAGCACGTATTTGCTGGTTGCTATTATTAATATTAAGCACACAATCTATATCTCCACCGATGCTTCCGTTTTGCAGATCCAGTAGTTCTTTTAACTGTTGGGCAGTTAACGGCTTACCTGCCGGCGCTACCTGCACATAACCAAGTATCCGCTTAGATACTACTCTTTTATTTACATGACCCTGCACTACATTTTCTATTTCCACATCTGCATCAAAATATACACCCCCGCATTTTACAGGCTCATGTAAATCCGTACCGCTGGTATTGGTATATATTTGTCCTTTTACACCATTTATATAATCATTATTTGGGGGTACTCCGGGAATAATATTTTCTGATGTGTATTCTGTAACAGAAGGCGCATCTTTAATATTTCTTACATTAAATAGCCCCCTGATAATACCCGTGTGAAACTCATATTGCGGAGGTATTCCATTCACCTCATCGGGTATATGCATAAAATCATTAGTAGTAAGATTGCCGAAAGGATTAACTCCTTTCTTTAAATAGCTGAATGAAAAATCAAACAAGCCGTCACTTTCTGCTTTCCAGCCGCTATCGGTTCTGAACACATAACCTGAACCTGTGCGGAAAACCGTAATAGTGCGCACTACCCGTATACCCCAGGGATACAGAATACTTTTCACCTGTATCACTTCATGCCCGGTGCGACCCAGCATCACATCAAATCTTGCTTTACTGGTTTGCGCCAGTGCCGCACCGGGACTTACCCAATTGCTGAAAATACTGGCGCCATATCCTGTAACATCCATACGGGAAACAGGCACACCACGTGAATCTTTCAATAGAGAGGAAAGGCTTAATGGTCCGAATAAAAATTCATTATTAAAGATTTCTGTAACCCTATGCCCCAGATTGCTTGCATATGAGGCAATACCATACCAGTTGAGCAGGTTATTTGCCTGAACAGTATAACCGGGAAACATATCACTATCATACTCCGTTGGATTGGCAGGATTGGGTTTGCCGAATCTTCCGGCCTGCAGGCTTACCTGTATACCGCCTTCTAATTTATAGGTATTATCTTCTTCATTCTTCCTGAACCTGGGGCGGATATTTTCAATGGCCGGTTTTTGAGGTTCAACAAAATGTTTTGAAATATAGCTGATAGCTTTCAACCCGAATGGCAATGTGAAGGTTGCCAGGGTATAATTATCGGGTTGCGATGTAAAGTCTTCAATCAATCCATTAGTAACGGGTATGGGCGCCAGCGGAACAGGAACGGCATTGTTATTCCATATACGCGCCGGGCCGCCATCGTCAGCATAATATAAAAAGCCTGCATCGGGATCCATTAATAATTTTGCAGGAGGGTTATCACTATCCGGCGGAGTGAGATTGATCTCCGGCTCCCAGGCCATTAACGGCAATGTGAAGGCTCGGACACGGTGCGATGGCAGTTTAACCTGCATGCCTTCAACCAAAAACGGGAATGCGGTATTGTATGCTGCGGCATTATAATCTATATTATGCACTTCTCCAGCACTGCCACGCACGCTGCCTGTTTTTATGATCTGCCAGTTGGTACCAAAACTTACGCCTAACTGGTTGGCATTACTGCTTACATCTAATAAAGAGAAAAATTCGTGTTTCACGCCTATGCTGTTATCCCATACATCTTCTATATCCCTCTTCATTTTGGCAAGCGCATCGGCATCGTATATTTTTCCATTTGGATCTTTATATCCGGAGAGCAGGTCAACATTCAGTTGAGGTTCCTGCTTTATGATTTCGCCGGTTAGCATATCATCTATTACCTCCGGTAAAAACTGGTTGCTTGTTAATTTTGTTGTTGTACGCAAATTGCCGAACAGCGATCTTGCGGCGGTTGCTGTTTGCCGCAATGGCTTTTTTAAAGCGGTAATAGTAGTTCTTGCTTTTGCCGCAGATGTTTTAAGCGCTTTTTTAGCGGGTGCTTGCTGTGGAAGATCCATAACATCAGGTAACTCAACGCCGCCAAAGTAAAAGTTTACTTTTACATTATCCGTTTCTTCATCTGCTCCAACAAAAGTAATAAAACAAACCAGCAGGCTGCTGAAGCCTGATGCTCCTGCAAGACGGTTATACCTGTCATTGCCGGCGCCTCTTCGCCATAATCCCAGGTTCGCTACGTAAGGATCGGGCAGTGTTGGTAAATAGCTGTATAGTGTAAATACAACAATAAAATTTCCGCGTTTCACATCCGTCATGCTATCATCGCATTCGCCAAAAAGAATAAATGTTTTTACAGGAGAAACCGTGAATAAAGCATTTTCGAGTGCTATCGAAAACAACCGCACCGGCTGTGCTACGGCTGCTATATTTGCATTAATTGCCTGGTCAGCCTGCACATCATCTTCTATTAACATTACTCTTCTTCCGTTTTTACCACCGCTGAGCATTAACGAGCAGGATAAAGATTCTACCGGAAATGGCTCCCCGTTCACTTTCACCGGCCTGTCTGCCTGTATATCTGCCGCGCAAAAACTACTGATCACTTCAACCGCAGCTTTGCTGTTGCTGATAAAAATAAGCGGTGCCTTTTCCAGCAATAAAAGATCAGCAGTTGTACCATGGGGATTCTCGTTATCCTGCCATAATTGTAAATGATGCGATGCGCCAAGCCCGTTTGATTCAAGATCAATAACAGCAATATCTCCGGGCTTGCCTAATATGGTGGGGGCAATAAGGCGAATGTCTTCATCCTGCAATCCTGTCCAGCTAACGCGTAGTCCTTCTGCACATTGCAGCATTACCAATCCGTTGCCGGAAGCAGCAACAGGTGAGGTGATATTGATTGCGCTGGTTGGCAAAGCCCAATATGATTTTTGCAATTCCGCGGTGTCGGCAGGTAAAATCCAGGGGCTTTGATTTTTTAAAAAGCTAAACTCATTTACGCTTGCCGTCCAGGGAACCAACAGCATATCATTCACATATTTGAAAGCAGTATTTGCGGCAGGCGCAAAGCTGAAAGTGATATCCTGACCGTATATATTACAGGAAGATGGAGCAATCTCCGTAACGTTCGCTTTATTGTTTTGCCATGTAAATGCCCATGTTGCCGGAAGTGCGTATGTGGCGTCACGCGCATCTTTACCATAAGTAGAAGCTTCCGTTGCGCCTTCATCGTCATCCTGCACCAGCTCCAGCGACATTTCTATTGCAGTAGCAGGATTAATTGTTATCTGGTTGTTTTGTAATGTTGGCGCAGCACTTAATTTCAGGCTTCCCTTCTTTACCTGCACGCCAACAAACCTGTCTGCCGGCGCGGAAGCGTACAAAAATTTTGCATTGATCCAAACACTGCCGGCAACAATATTATAAGCAGTAGAGAGTTGATTGGCAGGCAGGAATATGCCGCCCCGGAACGAAGCTTTAAATAAAAGAATGGGTTGGTTACCGAGATACAGCGTGATCAACTTTTCTACACGATAAATATCTATCCATATTTCACGCCCTTCATTATTCAAAAACGGGCCAAAGCTTTCAGCCGGGGAAACGCCAGCGGCCCAGTCGGGTTTGCTGCCTGCAATAGCTGCATTTAATACCGGCGTGCTCCGTACAAAAATATTTTCGGTTGGCTCCGCTCCGGCATTGCCAATTAACTGGTGAGCAAGATTGTCTATACTTTGCAGTGTATCACTTTTAATATTCTCCCTGCTATATAGATTGGCTTTATAAAAAAGCTGCTCGCTGCCCGTATTTTCTATTGGCTGACTAAGCAGGGAAGATGCGACCTTTATTCGTGCCTGCTGAAGTTGCTCTTCCTGTGCACCGCCTTTGGCGGTAAGGTGGCCGGTAATGCTTTCGAGCATGGCAGACAATTGCGCCTGTGTCATCAGATACAGTTTAATGAATGAATAAATTGGCAGGTTTTACACAAAACTCAGGATATGACTTACAGGATTGGTAGCAACATCATTTGCTAAAGCTTTCTGGTTGCGGATAGTTGTGTGCCGGATGCAAAAATCATAGGCATCTGCTCAGGGAGGGAGCGTAATATTAGAAAATAGAAATGATTAATCAAAGCATTATTGATAATTTTTAGTATCCGGTAGAATTATGGAGTTTATCGCAGCTCTCTGCCCAAAATAATTGCAATCTTAAGCTGTAGCGTAAAGTATGAATCATTTTTAGCGTCCCTTCCTCTTATTGAGCCGGGTTGAGTAATATGCCCAGGATCAATTTCTCCCTGCCTGTCGTGTAGCTGTATGGCGAGATTTGCATTTTCGGGTGTAAGATATTTTTGAAACAGCGTGGGATCAATATACCGCGTACTTACATCATCAAGATAATCTGTTGTTGTAATGCGATGGATCACCTCAAGCCTGAGGTTGTACAAAGGAGACAGTTCATATTTTATTCCTGCTCCAACCGGAAAACTTACCTGTGTCAGTTTATAAGGCGAGCGATCACTATACTCGGTAAATCCCTGCCCTTCTGTGTGCAATGGCTGTAGGTTTATTCTTTCATTCTGCAAATACGTTTGTGGATTAAAATGAAACATGCCGATGCCTCCTGTTATATAAGGTGAAACCCTGGAACGTTTATCATCATTGAAAAGTAAATGCGATAATGGATAATACTCAACCAGAAAAAGCAGTTCGTAGATATTGCTCCTGAATTGCAAATTTCTTTTATAGCGATTTATTCCGCCTGCAGACTGATCATTTTTAAGAACATCATCCGAAGCTGTAATCGTTCCTGCATTAAACTCAAGCCTTGCACCAAGCGTATATAAGTATACAAACCCGGCGCTTGTTCCCACGTTTAATTTAGTATTAGCAAAGTTCAGGTCTTTTAAAAAACCCTTGCCTTCGCCTGATCTGCCGCCAAGATCGGTAAGGCAATTCATTGCACCTGCTGAAGCATTTATTTCAAACAGAAAATCTTTGTCGTAATAGCGATTGTTGTAAAAATAATCCTGTGAAAAAGCATGTGTGCAGCAAAAGGAATACAAAAAAAGCATCGCCATAGGTTTGGTGGTCATGGTTAACAAAATTTAGCATTAGCAATGGTAACAGTAATCATTCTAAGATACTGAAAATTTATATTGCTTCGCTTGTTTTCGTAAAATAAAAAGCGCCCCGGTTATGAGGCGCTTTTCTAATACGCTTACCGTCAAACTCTATGACTTTTCTTTTTGTTTATCTTTCATCTTACCTTTCATTTCTTCCTTCAGCGATTCGTATTTTGTAAATTGCTCAGGTGTTAATACTCCTTTCAATGCTGTTGTTCTTTCCTCTTCCAGTGGTTTTACTTTTTCTATCCATGAATTTTTATCCGTACCGTCTTTTTTGATGTCTTTTGTTTTTGTAGCAAAATCAAGGTTTATCGCCTGCACTTTCTGGTATTGCTCATCTGTAAGCGTTAATGTTGTTTTCATTTTATCGCTCATCATTTTTGCTTTCTCTTCCGGGGTTTTGTGTTGCATTTTATCCTGCGCAAATACAGATGCGCTTATCAGCAGGGTAACAGCCATAAATCCCATAGTTACTGCTGATTTTACTTTAATGCATTTCATAACAATTCAATTTAAATGAAGAATAAAGTTCACGGTGATATATATATCCAAAATATTACCAGCATTTACCTTGTAGCGTTAAATTAATGTTATAGGAGAAACGCAGGCTATTTTAACCTAACATGTATAGAGGGAGTTTATACAGAGCATATTACAGGCGGGATAAAATTCCCCTTTTATAAAATTAAGAGGCTATTTTCCCACACTTTAATATTTATAGTAAAACACTATTTTTGCCGCTTACAAAATCAAAATCATGGGTAAAGGTCCGGTTTCTCAGTTTATACAACATCATTACCGTCATTTTAATGCGGCAGCGCTTATGGATGCAGCTAAAGGTTATGAAACACATTTACTGGAGGGTGGCAAAATGATGGTTACCCTTGCAGGAGCAATGAGCACTGCAGAGCTGGGTTTATCTTTCGCGGAAATGATCCGACAGGATAAAGTACATATTATAAGTTGCACGGGCGCGAATCTTGAAGAAGATATCATGAATCTTGTAGCACACACGCATTACAAGAGAGTTCCTAATTACAGGGATCTTAGTCCGCAGGATGAATGGGATTTATTAGAGAATCATTACAACCGCGTTACAGATACCTGCATTCCTGAAGAAGAAGCTTTCAGAAGAATTCAACAGCATATCGCTAAAATATGGAAAGATGCTGACGCAAAAGGAGAGCGCTATTTTCCACATGAATATATGTATAAGCTGTTGCTGAGTGGTGTACTGGAACAATACTATGAAATTGATCCCCGGAACAGCTGGATGCTGGCTGCCGCGCAAAAAAACATTCCGATTGTTGTACCAGGATGGGAAGACAGTACTATGGGAAATATTTTTGCATCTTACATTATTAAGAATGAAATAAAGGCCTCTACCATGAAAAGTGGTATTGAGTATATGGTATGGCTGTCTGACTGGTACAGGAACAACAGCAGCGGAAAGGGCGTAGGATTTTTCCAGATTGGCGGTGGTATTGCGGGCGACTTCCCTATTTGTGTTGTGCCTATGATGTACCAGGACCTTGAATGGCATGATGTTCCTTTCTGGAGCTATTTCTGTCAGATAAGTGATTCAACCACTTCTTACGGTTCGTATTCCGGCGCAGTGCCGAACGAAAAAATTACCTGGGGAAAGCTGGATATTAATACGCCAAAATTTATTGTGGAGAGCGATGCTACCATAGTTGCGCCACTGATTTTTGCGTGGTTACTGGGTTGGTAGTTTGTTATGCCCGCTCCTGTATTTTGTCAATAATTTCACGCAGCGTGCGCGGTGAGGCGGTGTTCGCAACAAATGCTCATTTGCAGGCTTTGCCTGTTGCGTGCGCCGCGAAAAATATACTTTTCTGACCTGTCTATCCAAAACTCACGATTCGTTATTATTAACAACCGCGTTGTAAATATCCATTAATAAGGCCTTGTTTGTAGCCGGCGTATACTGCTGCATATAGCTGTGGAGCGCGTTTTGTCCTATATTTTGTTTTTGCTCCGGGGAAAACGTTTTCCATAATGTTACTTTTTGCAAAAGATCTTCTGCGTTTCCCGGTTCAAAATGCAATCCGTTGTGGTTATCCTCTATCATTGATTTCATTGCGCCAAGATTACTTGCAATTACGGGCGTTCCTGTTGCAAAAGCTTCCAATATTGTCATTGGCATTCCTTCGTACCAAACTGAAGGAAATATCAACGCTTCACTGGATGCCATCGCACTGATCAGCGACGCGCTGTCAAGCTTACCTATATATTGAATATTAGGATTTGTTTGCATTGTTTCTTTTACAACGGCTAATAGTGGCCCTTCTCCGGCAATTTTTAAATTCATACTTGTTTTTGCAAATGCTTCTAAAAGAACCAGCACGCCTTTTTCTTCAGTTAATCTGCCCGCAAATAAAAACCCGCAGCGAACCTGCTTGTTATTCAACGCCGGCGGCGCTGATACGAAATTAGGTTTTACTACTATCTGGTTCTTTCTTAATCCTAATGATGACTCTAGAAATAATGCCTTTGCAAAGGGTGTTAATACAATAAATCTGTCTGCATTTTTCCAGGTACCGGATTTTTTATGAATCCAAACAACAAAGGCAAGCCAAAAAGTTTGCATAACTGATTTCCTGTACAGCCCTTTTTTAACTGCCAACCAGGGAAACTGTTGATGAAGGCTATCAAGAAAAATTTTTTCTCCGTTCATCAGGCTTGCAGAAGGGCATAAAAGCCGATAGTTATGCAAGGTCAGAACAACCGGTATTTTATGTTTTTTTGCAGTCTTAACAATTATGGGCCCCGATGCAAAATGCCAGTTATGAATATGTATAACCGAAGGCTGGAATTTATTAATGTGGCTTATCAACTTTCGTGCAGCGCCAATATTCCAAACAGAAAATAAAAATTGCAGTAACCCCTTTACTCCCGCCTGGTTTTGATATATAACAGTTTCAACATCGTTGTCCGTTCCCAATAATTTTTTTTCCTGCTCAAAAACGGCATCTTCACCGCCGCGCATTTGGTAATGCGTATGAACCAAAAGTATCTTCACTAATTTGTTTTACTTTTTTTATATTAATGTAACAGGCAGGCTTTCTGCTATTAAAATCCCGCGCTAAACCGCTTTCCCCATATAGGGGTCGGTAATGCTTTCTTTTCCTGTTTCTACACGGCCCGCAAACCTCTTTTCAAAATGCCCGGCACCGGAAACTTTCACTGTAAAATCATACCAACCACGGTTTTTACTCAAATTGAGTACAACCTGCTCCGTTGCAGATTTTGCAATAGCCCTCTTTACAGTTTTGTTTTTATAAGCATTATCAATGATCTCTATCTCAGCTGCTTGCTGAGGATTTTTATTAGCAACCCGTACTATAATATTTCCGGAAAGCTTTTTTGATACGCCGGTTTCATACAGGCAATCAATATCAATTACAGGATCATTACTATCTCCTTTTATTTCTCTGTAAAATCCGTTCGGTCCATATAGCCGCAAATGATATTTTCCCGTTTCAAATGCATCTACAGGCCACTGGTATGTTAAAGTATCCCCGGCTTTTACTGCAAAAGACCAATTCTTTGCACGTTCTGTTTTTCCATCTGCTCCGGTAAATCCGCCCGGCGCATATACACTAAAGGGAGCACCGCAGGATTGCTTTCCAAAAACCGTATCTCCCGCCGTTATTTTTATTTCTATATCTTTTCTGCTTCCGCTTAAATTACCGTCTGCATATAATTCATACGGTAATGCAGTGGCTATTCTTGTCCCTTTTTCCTGTGATGACATCAATCCCGAAAAGTCTGATTGCTTCATCGCTTTCTCAATATCCTGCCCGGATATTTTCTTATAGTTACCGGGGTCATCTTTAAACCTGGCATTATAAATATCTTCTACAAATTTATTTCTCTGCAAAAAGGGAATCTTCTGCACAGGCGTACCATCAAAAGGGCTGAATGCTGAAGTAAGATCTCCGCAGATTGTTCGCCTCCAGGTGCTGATATTATCCAGAAAAATTTTTTTATTGAACTTTTGATTGAGAAAATTTTCCAAAAACTGCAATGTTGAAGTATGATCAAACACCTCTGAACAAACTTTGCCGCCTCTGCTCCACGGTGAGGCAATGATCATGGGTACCCTGAAACCCAGGCCCACCGGAGCTTCTCTGGCCTGCTTTTCCGGAATACCATGTTCTAATTCATGCTCAAGCCTTACGTGCTCTATTTCTGTTTCAATGCCTGCAGAGCATCTACCGGTTTGGGGCTTATTATTATCAGGAATAGAAAAGGGAGGAATGTGATCATAATAACCGTCATTTTCATCATAAGTAAGAATAAGAATAGTTTTCTTCCATACTTCCGGGTTTTTTGTGAGAATGTCAAGCACTTCAGAAACATACCAGGCGCCATACCATGGTGCGCTTGGATGGTCTGAAAAATTTTGTGGCGCCGCAAACCAGGATACTGTCGGAAGCTTTCCGTCATTTACATCTTTGCGAAACTGGTGAAGAATATCTCCTGCGGGTACAGTCACAGTTCGTTCCTCGTTGTTTTCTTTATATTTCAGCTGCGTAACATTATGGTAATCGGGATCACTTTCATTTACCACAAAGGCGCTACGATAAAGATCTTTCTCTTTTTCGGATAATCTGTCAAATGTTTCTTTATTCCATTTTTGCAGTTCCTGTAAAGCATTATTAAGTACTTCCTGTTTCTTTGCAATTTCTGTTTGTATTTTCTTTGCTGCATCTTCGCTGGAAGGGCTTTCTTCCTGCAGCCTGGTTATTTCACCAGGTAATTCATCAGCAAGTTTTTGGAGGTTTTGAATATAGCGGGGAGAAAATTTTACATTAAACGCGGCAAAAAATTCGAGCAGGTTACATCCAAAATTTGCCAGCCATGATCGTTCTTCTCCCTGAAACCCTCCGCCACAGCTTATTTCGTTTTGGTAAAATTTCCATGATATATCATTTTCCTGCAGCAATTCAGGAAATGTTTTCCATTGCATTTTTCCATAGCTGTAATTATCATTTCTTATATTAGCCTTAGGTGTTCCATTCTCTACATTGGTTATTTTCCCTGTCCAGAAAAATGAACGGTTAGGTGTTGTGCTTGTCATTGCCGAACAAAAATTCTGATCACAAACCGTAAAGGCGTCTGCCATACCAAAATTAAATGGCAGATCGGACCTGGTATAGTGCCCCATTGTTAATGGCATATCCGAGTATTTTTTATTGCCTGATCTTTTTGCCTGCAGCCATTTATCATACTTTCCTTCATTATGCGCATCTACCTGGCTTGGGCGTGAATGAGGAAGATCGCCCATCCAGGTTACTTTAGTATCTCTTATATCAAGCCTGAAGGGTGCAAAGGTTTCTCCTTTATCATTTGTTTGAAACCAAACCGGTTTTTTATCTGGTAAAACAATAGCTCTTGGATCATTAAATCCCCTTACTCCCTGTAAGGTTCCAAAACAATGATCAAAAGACCTGTTTTCCTGCATCATTATTACAATATGTTCTGCATCCATAAATGTGCTGCCTGGTGCGGGATCAATATCAAAAGCTTTTTGAATAGACTCAGGAACAAAAGAAGAAAGACCTGCTGCGCCTGACAGCAGCATTGACTTGCGAAGGAATTCTCTTCGGGTATCCATAAAAGATATATTGAATTAATGAGTAATGGCAATCCTTTCAAATATCGTAATTCCTTTTTAGAAAAAAGATATTATATCGCAAAAGACAACCATTATAAAACAAGCTTAAGTAAAAATTAATTACCGTTGCACGGGTTTCTTATATACCGGCACGGTGCTGCATGGTTCACCGTACATCAGGCTTTTTACAACGGGTTTTAATTTATTGGTGATGGCTACATATGCTGCTTCCGGTAAAACAATATCGCCGCAGCCTTTTATTACAATACGTTTATCAATATAATCTTCCGCATTTATCTGTGCTATATTTTTAAGCATCATCGTCCGTATTAAAGATTGCTCATCGCCAAATATTACTTCTCTGGCATGTGGCTGCAGATAGCTGGCCACCAGCATGTATGCCCACATTGGAATTATGGCATCTGCCGTATTGGTTATGCCAACAACTTTATTTTTGTATTGCTCCCAATCCGCGTTTTTCAACGCTTCCCTGAAATCTTTTTCTTTAAGTATAAGTTCCCTGAACAACCATGTCTTTAAATCAAAAATGGCTAATTCTTCTTTTGGAAAGAATTCTTCAAGATTTATGGTAATGATCCCGCTTTCAGCAACCTTATTTATTATTGTTTCTTCCATAGTACAAATTTACCAAAATAAAACAGGGCTGCAATTACGATGATTGCAGCCCTGGTATTTTGAATTTTCCCGGTATTATTAATACCCGGCTTTTAATCTTGTATCTTTTATGTTTGCAGACTCTTTAAGCGCTTCCATCAGTCCGTATCCCATTGTTTGTCTCATTTGCATTAATGCTGCTTTCCTCTGTTCTTCTACATTGGCTGCATCATTAGGCAATGCGCCTATATTTTTTACTTCTACCACATATACGCCGGTTGTGCCTGTTAAAGGCTGCGATGGTTTTCCCTGGTATGCTTTATTAAAAGCTGCTCCAATAACAATCAGTTCATTACCAAATCCAGGTTTAAAATTATCAGAAAAGCGAATGCTGTCTGCCGCCTGAACCTGCTGACTGGTATTTTTAGCTGCTTCGTCAATGGTTGAATATTTCCCGAATTTCTGAACGAGCATTGCTGCTTTCTTCTTGTTACGTAAAACAGGTTCAACGGTTAATTTAGCTGTAGCTGCCGATTGAACACCTGCAGGTTTTTCTCCGGTAATAGCTGCAACCACATATTGATCACCTACAGAAATAGGATCAGAAACTGTTCCTGGTTTATTTTCGTATATCCATTTTACAAAAGATCTTGACGGCGTTAATCCTGCAACCTGGTAATCCATTTCCTTTATATTATCTGCTATCCTCTTATTTAATTTATTTTTTGCAACAGCATCATCAAATGCTTTTTCTGTACGGCTTTCAGATGCAAATTTTGTGGCTGCTGCCGATGCAGCGTCATCTGTTTCTTTACTTGGCTCAATTGCTTTTGCCAGGTATGCTATTTTATAGGCAGCTTCAAAATTTTTCTGATCCTGCACTTCTATATAATGATAGCCGAACTGCGTTTTTACTACACCTTTATCGCCTGTTTTACCTTCAAAACAAAAATCATTAAATTCTTTAACCATTTGACCATTCGGAAAATAGTTATATTCTCCTCCTTTGTCTTTTGATCCCGGATCATCAGAATACTTTGCAGCCAGCTCAACAAAAGATGCTCCTCCTGCTATTGCTGTTTTAATACTATCTGCAAGCGCTTTTGCAGCAGAATCTGTTCTCGAAGGTTGTTGTGTTTGCGGATCAATTGTTCCAATTAATATATGGCGCGCTTTTACGGAATCCGGTAAAACTTTTGACCCTATCATTCTTGCAATTACTATAGTATTGGCATCATAATACGGACCATATACCTGTCCTGGCAGCAGCGCCAGTAAAGAATCTTTTGACGGAACCTGTATCCTGCTTTTATTGATATATCCGTCAAAAAAAGGAGACTTTGTTCCATTTCTTGTTACAAAAACGCCTGCATCAGGCGCATCAGCAAGGGCTTGTTTCATCCCTTCCACTTTATTCCAGAGATTTGTACTGTCTTCCTTATTTGCACCGGCATTAAATGTAACGAATGCTATGCTCCTTGATTTTTCCTGTTTAAACTGATCTTTATGTTTTTGTATATAATCATTTATATCAGCATCTGAAACAATGGCGGCAGAATCAGCAATACTTGAATATGACAATCCTGTATATGCTATATCTGAAACCTGGCCGTTAACAGCATTCTGTTTTTCAATAAGCCATTTTGGAATATACGCTCCATTGGTAAATATGGTAATAAATTTTTGTTGTATCTGGTTTAATACGATCGGGTCAACCAGTTGTTCATTCACCTGTTTTATCTGCTCCGCGTTTTTACTTTTTTTAAGCGTTAAAAAAGCATTGCGGGCTGCTTCTATATTATATACTCCCGTTTTAGGATCAGTGAATTGTTGCTTAAATTCCTGGGGAGCGTTATCACTGAATAATAATTCAGAAAATTCTTTTGAAGTAAAATCAATACCTAATTTTTTTGCTTCAGATAATATCAATTCTTTTGAAACCAAACTATTCCAAACCTGGTTCTGAATTTCCTGGCGCATACCTTCTTCTATCCTGTATCCCTGTGATTGATATTGTGCTTCCATCATCTTTACACGGGCATCAAACTCCTGGCGGTCAATATTTGTTCCGTTTATTTCACCAATTATTTTTGATGGTTCTTTAATCCTTCCTCCTCTTCCAACAAAAGCATCCTGTATTAAAAATCCAATAAGGCTTACGGCAATAATTCCAAAAACCAAAATCGCTGCTCTGTCTCTGATTGTCTGAATAATAGACATATTATATGGTATGTATTTTTTAGGACGGCAAAAATAGGGGAATAAAAGTTTATCAACAAATTGTGGAAAACAGCCTCAAATATGCATGGCTATTGACTTTTTATCGTGTATATCTTTCATTTTTCATTAAACAATAAATCCTGCACTTTTTTCGTTTTTATTAATCCACATGGTTATGTTGAAACAGGCATTTTTTTGTTGATATAGTTGCTTTTTAAAAAAATTTACGGTGGGAATATTGCTTAATCTTTGATTTGTTTTTCATTATTCTTTATACATTCCCCCATGTTTCCTCAAAAAAATATTTTTAGCCTCCTGTTTTCAACACAATATTTTTGATCTTTCTTTTTCTTTTTTTCCGCACTATTTTTTAATCAACATTGTTAATAACAGTTTAAAATGCAATACTGCATTGAATACCCGTTGTGTAAATACATGTTGATAACCGTGTATAAATGAATAGTTTTAACTTTGCAAAGCTTTTAAATTTAGATTGTTTCCCCAAATTCACAGCCGTAATAGTAGTAGGGCTTTTAAATAAATAATAAATAATATTAAATACTATGGGAGTAATTAACATTGAAGAAGCAAAAAGAAATGTTGAACAGGTTGGATTTCTGGATGTTGATATTGATTCCCGCCTCGATCTTTTTAAAGAAATTGAAAGAATTAAAAAAGAAAAGAACGCTGTTATTCTTGCACACTATTACCAGGAGCCGGATATACAGGATATTGCTGATTATATTGGTGATAGTCTTGGATTGGCGCAACAGGCGGAAAAAACTACTGCGGACATTATTGTTTTCGCCGGTGTTCACTTTATGGCGGAAACCGCTAAAATCTTGAATCCTGATAAAAAAGTTTTGCTGCCCGATCTTAAAGCCGGTTGTTCTTTATCTGATTCCGCACCTCCGCCATTATTTAAAAGATTTAAGGATCAATATCCTGATCATATCGTTATATCTTACATTAACTGCTCTGCAGGTATTAAAGCTTTGAGCGATATTATCTGCACTTCTTCCAATGCGAAACAAATTGTGGAAAGTTTGCCTAAGGATCAGAAGATAATATTTGCGCCTGATAAAAACCTTGGTGCTTACATCAACAAAAAAACAGGAAGGAATATGGTGCTTTGGGATGGCGCCTGCATGGTGCATGAAATTTTCAGCAGGGAAAAAATAACCAGGCTAAAAATAAGGCATCCTGAAGCTAAAGTAATAGCGCATCCCGAGTGTGAAGATATAGTATTACAACTGGCAGATTATATAGGTTCTACAACACAATTGCTGAAATACACGGAGACTGATGCTTCCAAAGAATATATAGTGGCAACGGAAACAGGTATTTTGCACCAGATGCAGAAAAACTCTCCGGAAAAGGTTTTTATTCCTGCGCCGCCTGATAATAGCTGCGCCTGCAATGATTGCCCGCATATGAAGCTGAACACACTTGAAAAGTTATATTTGTGCATGGAGTATGAATCTCCTGAGCTGACTATGGATGAGGAGCTAAGAAAGGCGGCTTTAAAGCCTATTAAACGAATGTTAGAGATAAGTGCCCAACTGGGGTTATAAAGCCCTTATCTGCCCATATAAACCATCAGAATCTGAACATCACTTGGGTTAACTCCTGAAATACGCGAAGCCTGCCCCAAAGTTCTTGGTTGTATTTTAATGAACTTTTGCCTGGCTTCCGCAGACAGCGCGGGTATGTTGGTATAATTGAAATTTTGAGGAATACTAAGGTTTTCAAGATTGCTCATTTTTGCCACAAGCTCTTTCTCCTTTTCTATATATATATTATATTTTATTTGTATTTCGACTTGCTCAATTATTTCTTTCGTGTTGTTAGACAGGCTTGACCTCAGCCGTGGAACATTTTCCAAAAGCCCGGTCAGATTGATATCCGGCCGAAGTATTAACTGGGATGCTTTTTGTTTTTGAGTTAGTGATGCCGATTGAATTTGCTCGAGAAAGGAATTAATCTCCTCCGGTAATATATTAAAATTATTTAATTCATTTACGGTATTTTTTACTGCTGATTCTTTTTTTATTACGGCATCCATTCGTTCGTCAGAAGCAAGTCCAAGATCAAAACTTTTTTTGGTCAACCGCAGATCTGCATTATCCTGGCGTAATAATGTTCTGAACTCAGCACGGCTGGTAAACATCCTGTAAGGTTCTTCTGTGCCTTTGCTTATAAGGTCGTCTATCAGCACACCAATGTATGCTTCGCTCCTGCTTAATATAAGTGGTTCTTTTTCTTTGGTTTTAAGATGCGCATTTATACCTGCCATCAGGCCCTGGCATGCTGCTTCTTCATAACCGGTGGTTCCGTTAATTTGCCCGGCAAAAAATAGATTTTGAATAAGCTTGGTTTCTAAACTATATTGTAATTGCGTTGGTGGAAAGTAATCATATTCTATGGCATAACCCGGTCTGAAAAAACGAACATTTTCAAAACCCGGCACTATACGCAAAGCTTCATATTGTACTTCTTCAGGGAGTGAGGTAGAAAAACCATTTACATAAATTTCTACTGTATTCCATCCTTCGGGTTCTACAAAAAGCTGGTGCCTGTCCCTTTCGGCAAAACGGTTAATCTTATCTTCTATGCTCGGGCAATACCTCGGGCCAACACCATCAATTCTGCCCGCATACATAGGGCTCCTGTCGAAACCTGTTTTTAAAGTATCATGTACTGTTTGATTAGTATAAGTTATCCAGCAGCTTCTTTGTTGTTCGGGCTTTATCTTTCTGGTATCAGTAAAACTAAAACCCACAATTTCATCATCTCCTTTTTGTTCGTCCATTTTAGTATAGTCCAGGCTCCTTCCATCAACTCTTGGAGGTGTGCCTGTTTTTAGCCGGTCGCTTTCAAACCCAAGTTCTACCAATTGTTCCGTAATACCAGACGCTGCTTTTTCTGCTACCCTTCCGCCGCCAAACTGTTTTTCGCCGATATGAATAATGCCATTTAAAAACGTGCCGTTGGTAAGTACTACGGCTTTAGCCGCTATATAATGTCCAAGTCCGGTGATAACTCCGATACACCTGTTATCTTTTACCAGTAATCCTTTTACCATATCCTGGTAAAAATCCAGGTTAGATGTATGTTCCAGTTTTTCCCTCCATTTCAAGGCAAAAAGCATTCTGTCGCTTTGCGCTCTCGGGCTCCACATAGCAGGACCTTTTGATTTATTCAGCATTCTGAATTGGATCATACTTTCATCCGTTACTATGCCGGAGTATCCGCCAAGCGCATCTATTTCCCTAACGATTTGCCCTTTTGCAATACCACCCATGGCAGGGTTACAGCTCATCTGTGCTATGGTCTGCATATTCATGGTAACCAGCAGGGTTTTGCTGCCCATATTAGCAGCAGCGGCTGCGGCTTCACAACCGGCATGACCGGCGCCAACAACAATTACATCATATTCCTGAAACATTCGGCAAAAGTAGGTATTTGGAGAATAGAGTGAAAGTTGAAGGTTCAGGAGTGTAAGGTGATAATAATGGTTGAGTATTTTTGAGGTATTATTTTATATTACCGAAGCAAGATAAATTATCTTGAGCTTTCCTTATATCTACACCCTGTCCTTCTACCCTTCTCTTACCATACATCAACGTTTCACGTGAAACACATACTTATTCACCTGAAAAATCCTGTACAAGAAAATACATGTTTGGTCTTCCTTTTATGGGATGAAAATTCAAACCAACTCTTTTCATTTCATTTGAAAGTATATTTTTCCGGTGACCAACATTTCTTACACCGGTATCAATGAGGAGAAAGATCAAAGCCTCTAGAGAATTTCTTTTTCCTTCATAAATATTTTCAGCAACATTGCTGAAATAGCCAGCTTTATGCATTCTTTCCTGGAAACTGCTGCCCGAAGTGGAGCTATGACTAATGTTTGCGCCGTTTTTACCTAAATCAATTGCATGCTCGGTCGCAACCATGGTAAGCTTTTTATCAGGAATTAATAATCCAACGGGTGTCATAGAAAGAAGAGTTGTTGATAAAGACTTTGAATATGAACCTTTAGCTTCGGGAAACTGTTCAAGAAAAGGTACCAGTATTTTATCGTGAAAAAGCTTTGGATACTTTCTTACATAATTGATCCAGTAAATAGATTCCTGCTGATCCACAGAAAGCTTGTTATAAATTGCATTAGAATCTAACCACTGTTGTATAGTGTCATCTTTTTCTACTTTAAAAACAAAAGGTGCGTCTCTTAATACAATGCTCCCCTGGGCACAAACAGCACTAATAAAACAAAATGCAATAAAAACAGAAAGTAAACGTTTCACGTGGAACTTTATTTAAAATACTCCTGCAAGTAACGATCTTCTTTGGCTCTCATTATTTTCTTTTCTTCATTTAACTTATCCTTATAGCCACACAAATGCAGCGCGCCATGAAATATTACCCTGTGAAGTTCTTTTTTAAAGCTGGTTTTATAAGTAGCAGCATTATCTTTTACCCTGTCAATACTGATATATATTTCTCCTTCAATCACATTTTCTCCAAGGTTAAAAGTGATGATGTCAGTGTAATAATTATGTTTTAAATATTGCTTATTCACTTCAAGCAGAAAATCGTCAGAGCAAAAAATATATTGAAGAGATCCAAGTGCAGTTTTTTCCTTTTTAAACAGTTGTTGAATAAACTTTTTAAGTTTGTTTCTTTCAGTAAGAAGATTCTTTTTATAAGGAAAAAAAAATTGTATATAAGGCATTCTATAAATTGGTTTTCCAAAAATCGTAATTCAGTCTGCAAAACTACCAATAGATTTGCGCTATAATGAAAAGGCTTTCAGAAATAAACCCGGGTATAACCGTAAGAATAAAAGAAATAGAGGATAATGACTTTTACCTAAAACTCATGGAGATGGGTTTTATTCCCGGTGAAACCGTAAAAATTTTACAGGTAGCTCCTTTGGGCGACCCAATATCTGTAACAGTTGCGGGATATAATTTAAGTTTGCGTTTGAATGAAGCAGATAATGTGTTGGTAGAGTATTTATAATACCCAACATCTCCTAATGAAAATTGGTCTTTACTTTGGTTCCTTTAATCCTGTTCATCACGGGCATTTAATAATCGCCAGCTTTGTCGCCAACAATACAAATCTCGATCAGGTTTGGTTTATCGTATCTCCCCAAAATCCATTTAAAATTTCTGCCGCATTATTGAATGAATACCAGCGACTGCACTTGGTTAGATTGGCCATAGAAGGGGAAGATAAGCTCAAAGCATCGGATATAGAGTTCTATCTGCCGAAACCTTCTTATACGATTGATACTCTTGCTTACCTCGAAGAGAAATATGCCAGGCATGAATTTTCTGTTATTATGGGAAGTGATAGTTACCAGAACCTGCCCAAATGGAAAAACGCTGAAGTAATTATGCAGCGCTACACAATATTCGTTTATAACAGGCCAGGCTTTGAAATAAACATACAAAACGAAAAAGTGGTTGTATTAGATGCTCCTCTTTTGCAGATATCTGCAACACAACTAAGGCAAACCATCAGGAATGGAAAATCAATCCGCTATCTTGTGCCGGATAGCGTGAAGGAAGAAATTGAAAGAAATAATTATTACAGGATTTAAAAAATCCATCCTAATAATAAACAAGCTAGTGCTATAACTGGCGCCGGCAACCGGGTAAAAAGCAGCAATAAAAATGTGCCGGCAATTACGCCAATATTTAAAAAGCTTGTGGCATCAGATTCATTAGCCTCAAAAAAGGAGATGTCTTTCATCAGGAATAAAGTAGCGGCAGCCATTATACCTACCACCGCAGCATTAATACCTTTAAGCGCCCGGTAAATTCCGCTGTATTTTTTCAGGTTATGCCAAACCGGATAAAAGAAAAGCACCAGTAATGCGCTAGGCAGGAAAATACCAAAAGAACCAATAATACAGCCAATAACCTGCATACGGATACCTTCTGACTTTAAGGTCTCCCCTCCCACAAAGGCTGAAAAGGAAAAGGTTGCCCCGGGATTGTTCTTACAATACCTGCTCCGCTTAAAAACTCGTTCTTATCAATTCTCAATACATCTTTATTGTTCAATAAAATCCTCTCCGTATTTGGGCGAACAACGTATTGCTCATACATCATAGGCATTAATACATCTCCGCCACCAAAAACCAGACTGCCAAAACGATAAGTATTCTCGAACAGGTTAAGCGCTTTTCTTTCTTTCCAGTTATGTCGCCTCGCCAATTCACTAAGTGTTCCGGCAATGATAAACAAAGCAAAAAATATTAAAATATTTCCCCATTTGATAGGTCTTGGTTCAATCTTTACCCGGGGAATTCTCTTTTCTGTAAAATTGGTAATGATGCCACCCAGTAAAATAACCCCGGGAAAAACCCAGGGCGTTTTAAAAAGAAAATAGGTAATGATCATTACCAGCACCATTATTAACCTTGCTGCCTTGTTGGTTGTTACCAGCAAATAAGCCCTGAAGGCGGCAAAAGCTAAAAAGCCAACAGCCATTGGTTTTATAAATTTGAAAAAGTCATTCTGCAGGGCTGCATTATCTATGTAGCTTAACAGAAAAGAAAAGCCGCTCATCAATATGCAAGCCGGCAAGATCCATATAATCAGGGTAAGAATAGCAAGGGGAAGCCGTCCTCTTTTATAACCGATGAGTGTAATTATTTGAGTGGATGATGCGCCTGGCAACAACTGGCAGAACGCATTATACTCAAGCAACTCCTGCTCCGTAATGTCTTTACGCCTGGAAACAAAGGTTTTCATCATCATGCCTAAATGGCCCTGCGCTCCGCCAAAAGCTGTAATACTGTATAGCAAAACAGCTTTTAAAAAAGGAATATGACGAAGCATTTTCAAAGCGCAGATAATTTATAAATCCACGGAGTTATTTTTTTAAACCTATTTCTCTCAGCCGTTCATCTAAATACTCCCCTGCTGTTGCATCAGGATAAGCTTTAGGATGTGTACTATCTATACAGCTTTCAAGGCAGGCAAGAGACATATCTCCTTTTGGATGCAGGAAAAAAGGTATAGAGAAACGAGACGTATGCCATAATTCTCTTGCAGGATTTACAACGCGATGTGTTGTGCTTCTTAATTTATTGTTTGTAAGCCGCTGAAGCATGTCGCCAACATTTACAACAATTTGCTCCGGTAGCGAAGTAACGGGTACCCATTGGTTTTGTTTGGTGAGTATCTGCAGTCCATCTGCACTTGCTCCAACCAATAATGTAATCAAATTTATATCTTCATGTTGTTCTGCACGTATAGCCGATGCAGGCTCTCTTAATATAGGAGGATAATGTATAGCCCTTAGAATAGAGTTACCATTATGAATTTTATCGTCAAAAAAATGTTCATCAAGATCAAGATATAATGCAATGGCCTGGAGCAATGCCTTTCCTGATTTTTCGAAAGCACGGTATGCATCCAGAAAAACAGGATTGAAAGCAGGAATTTCATCTACCACTACATTATCAGGGTATTTTTTCTTTATCATATCCCCGTCTTCAACAGTTTGCCCGTATTGAAAAAATTCTTTCAGATCAGGCGCTTCACTCCCCTTGGCGTGTTCTCTCCCAAAAGAAGTATAGCCTCTTTGCCCGGCAAGCCCGGGTATTTCATAACCGATTTTTTTTTGAAGCGGAAGAGAGAAAAACTGTTGCACATTCTGGTAAAGAGATTTGATCAGTTCGTCAGGTATACCATGATTTTTTACCGCTACAAAGCCAACTTCTTCATACGCTTTGCCCAATTGCTCAACAAAAGCCTTTTTACTTTCTGCTGTTCCCTGTGTAAATTGTGAGAGGTCAACGGAAGGAATATTCATAAAGAATGAATTTTTATCTTAAAAATTGGTGTAAAGGAATTTTGTATGAAATTAGCATCAAAGTTTTAAAAAAACATGCAGATGAAAACAATCATAATACCCACAGATTTTTCTCCAACGGCACTCAACGCAACCAATTATGGCATTGATATGGCGCTTGCGCTGAATGCTGCTGTTTTACTGCTGCATGTTTACCAGGTGCCTGTTTCATATAATAACAATATGGATGTTCCTCTGCCGATAATTGATATTAACCAGATGGAGGAAATTAATAAAGAGAAAATTCAAACACTTAAAGAGCAATTAGAACATATTACTTCCGGCAAAATAAAAATTGATACGGATGTAAGAATGGGAATGCTAACCGAGGAACTGGAAGAACTGAGTGAAACAGTTAAACCTTTTGCTATTGTAATGGGTAACAGAGGCAGAGGCGCTGTTGAAAGGCTTTTGGTAGGCAGTTCTGCGCAGTCTGCAATAAAAAATTTGAAGTGGCCGGTAGTTGTTGTACCCTCCGGCGCAACATTCAACGGTATTAAAAGGATTGGGTTTGCCTGTGATCTGAAGAAAATAAAAGAAACCACTCCGGTGGCGTATCTTAAGGAATGGACAAAAGCTTTTACCGCAGAACTCGGCGTGCTGAATGTTG
The DNA here is from genome assembly GCA_047601125.1 of Agriterribacter sp. Classification (GTDB taxonomy): domain Bacteria; phylum Bacteroidota; class Bacteroidia; order Chitinophagales; family Chitinophagaceae; genus Agriterribacter. Next base: position 1,020,483 of record JASGJY010000002.1, read on the forward strand.
ATTATAATAAAGATAGTTTCAGCGAAGAAGCAAGATCGCAAACAGCATTGCTTCAATCATTATTAGGCGAAGAAGTAAAAACCGGCTTTTTCTTTATTAATAATGAAGATGTGGAAACAGGGATAAACGAGTTTGCAGAGAATAATAATCTTGACCTGCTGATTGTGGTACCAAGAAAGCACAACCTTTTTGAAAGACTATTTCAAAAAAGTCATGCATCAGAACTGGTATTTCATTCGCGTATTCCAATCCTTTCCATTCATGAAAAGGAAGATTAGAATTCAGCATTTTTTGGTGTGCGTGGGAAAGGAATAACATCTCTTATATTGCTCATGCCGGTAACAAACTGCACCATTCTTTCAAAGCCAAGCCCAAAACCTGCATGAGGAACAGTACCGTATCTGCGGGTGTCAAGATACCAGTATAGTTCTTCTGCAGGAACATGCATTTCTTCCATTCGTGCTTCAAGCCTGTCTAATCTTTCTTCTCGTTGCGAGCCACCAACTATTTCTCCAATGCCCGGCGCAAGTATATCCATTGCGGCTACCGTTTTGCCATCATCATTCTGGCGCATATAAAAAGCTTTTATGGCGGCAGGATAGTTCGTAACGATAACGGGTTTTTTAAAATGCTTCTCTACAAGATAACGTTCATGCTCGCTCTGCATATCTATGCCCCATTTCACCTCATACTGAAATTTCTTTTTCTTGTAGGGCGGAGATTGCAACAGGATGTCTATGGCTTCGGTATAAGTAATCCTCTCAAAATTGTTATTCACCACAAAGTCCAGTTTCTCAATCAGGCCCATTTCACTGCGTTTATCCTGCGGCAATTGTTTTTCCTCTTCGGCAAGTCGCTGCGTCAAAAAGTCGAGATCTTCCCTGTTATGCTCGAACACATATCTAATAAGGTACTTGATAAATTCTTCAGCGAGGTTCATATTATCTTCAAGGTCATAGAATGCCATTTCAGGTTCTATCATCCAAAACTCCGCCAGGTGACGCGGGGTGTTGGAATTTTCAGCCCTGAAGGTAGGCCCGAAGGTATAGATATCTCCAAGCGCTGTTGCGCCCAGCTCTCCCTCCAACTGCCCGCTTACGGTAAGGTTGGTTGATTTACCAAAGAAATCTTCTTTAAAATCAATTTCTCCTTTATTGTTTCGGGGCGGATTGTCAAAAGGCAATGTGGTTACCCTGAACATTTCGCCTGCACCTTCCGCGTCGCTTGCTGTTATAATTGGCGTATGGAGATACACAAATCCTTTTTCATTAAAAAACTTGTGTACGGCAAAAGCCAGACTATGGCGAATGCGGAAAACCGAGCCGAAAGTATTTGTTCTGAAACGCAGGTGGGCAATTTCCCTCAGGAACTCCATGCTGTGCTTTTTAGGCTGCAAAGGGTATTTTTCAGCATCGCTGTCACCTAAAACTTCAATTTCGGTTGCTTTAAGCTCCAGCTTTTGGCCTTTTCCCTGAGAAGGAACAACGATGCCCTTAACCTTTAAAGCCGCAGATATGGTAAAACGCTTTAAAAGCGATTCCTCAAATTTACCCAGCTCTGCCACAACCTGCAAATTAGCGTTTGTTGAGCCGTCATTCAGTGCTATAAACTGGTTATTCCTGAAACTCTTAACCCATCCCATTATTGTAACTTCCTGTTCTTTAGGCTCTTCTGTGAGCAGTTGTTTTATTTTTACCCGGTTGTTGAACATATTATTATTTTAGATAAGAAACCCAGTTTATCTGGCGTTATAATACTTGAAAATAAATGAGCGCAAAGATAAGAGGGAAAAATTTTTTTACTTTCCAGAAATTTAATGTAACATTGCTGCGGAATCAAGCTGATCAGTTCTAACCTTGCTCCAGAATTTTTTCAGTTTAATCATTCCGCGCCTTTTCATTCAACCAAAAATTCATTTCAACATTTTCTCTTTCAAATTTCAAAGTAGTAATGGTGTTTGATGATGAGATGTTAAACCTATAGTGTATTATTTATGTATGATATCTTGCAATTGAACGATATGCTCGTTCCTGAACTGCTTGATGTTGCTGAGCAACTTAGCATTCCCAATGCAAAAAAATTAGACAAGCAGGAACTTATTTATAAAATTTTAGATAAGCAGGCCATTGTAAACAGTGCAGGTGCCGCAAAAACCGAAGAAAAAGGTAAGCGCAAAAGGCTTGTAAAAACCACAACCGCTAACAGCACGGAAGAAGCTATTGTTGAGTCTGAGAACGGGAAAGCGCCTGCAGCGCCGGCACCAAAAAGGAAAAAAGCAGCAGCAGAGCCAGAAAAAAAACCGGAGAAAAAGATCATAAAAAAACCCCGCTCTGCCGAACCGGAAGAAGTTGCTGAAGAGCCGGAAATCCCATTAAATATAAATATTATAGCAGAAGAAGATTCCGCTCCTGAGGCCGAGATAAATGAAACTGCATTACCGGCCGATCTTCCGGTAGCAGAAGAACCCCAGGCAGAAAGAAGAAGCTACCCGCAGCGCCGCGAGCAAAATTTCAATATTGAATTTGATGGCGTAGTGATGAGCGAAGGTGTGCTGGAAATGATGCCTGATGGTTACGGCTTTTTAAGAAGCAGCGACTATAATTACCTTTCTTCCCCGGACGATATTTATGTATCTCCATCCCAGATAAAATTATTTGGTTTAAAAACCGGCGATACGGTTTCAGGATCTGTTCGCCCGCCCAAAGAAGGCGAAAAATATTTTGCCCTTCTTAAAGTGGAGGCGATCAATGGTAAATCACCGGAAGAAGTAAGAGACCGTGTGCCATTCGATTATCTTACACCGCTTTTTCCATTCGAAAAGTTGAACCTGTTCACACAACCGTCTGCATACAGCACCCGTATGATCGACCTGTTTACACCAATAGGTAAAGGTCAGCGCGGTTTGATCGTAGCACAGCCAAAAACCGGTAAAACCGTTTTGTTAAAAGAGATAGCGAATGCTATCGCGGAAAATCATCCTGAATGTTACCTGATGATTGTGCTGGTAGATGAAAGGCCGGAAGAAGTAACCGATATGGAAAGAAGCGTGAAAGCAGAAGTAATAGCTTCTACATTTGATGAACCGGCAGAAAAGCATGTAAAAGTTTCAACCATAGCATTGCAAAAAGCAAAACGCCTGGTAGAGTGTGGGCATGATGTGGTGATTTTGCTGGATTCCATCACCCGTTTGGCAAGAGCGCATAATACAGTATCTCCTGCATCAGGTAAGGTATTATCCGGTGGTGTGGAGGCTAATGCGATGCAAAAACCAAAACAGTTTTTTGGCGCCGCGAGGAAAATAGAAAATGGAGGATCTCTCACTATATTAGCAACCGCATTAATTGATACCGGTTCAAAAATGGATGAAGTGATTTTTGAAGAATTTAAAGGAACAGGTAACATGGAACTGCAGTTAGACAGAAGATTGGCCAACAGGCGCATCTTTCCTGCTATCGACCTTGTTGCGTCATCAACCCGCCGCGAAGATCTGTTGTTAGACAGGGATGTATTGAAGAGAATGCATTTGCTCCGCAATTATCTTGCAGATATGAATGCGGAAGAAGCAATGAATGAATTGCTGAAACGCATGCGTGGCACAAAAGATAACCAGGAGTTTTTGGCGAGCATGAATAGTTAAATACTTTTGTGCCCTTTGTGTTTTTTGTGGTTAGTTTTTTATCACAAAAAACACAAAGGGTTCACAAAGAGCACGAAAATCTGAATTTACAACCCTATTGGCTACAAACTGGAAGTGGCTTAGTCAATATCAAGAGAACTCAGGTTTTTGAAGTGGCCGTTCAATTTGATTTTGTCCTTCAACGCTTCTGTTTCATTTAATACAGGCAATACTTTGGCAAGATGCCGCTTCAGGTATTCCTGCCGCTGCAATTCAAGCATCAGGGTAAGCAATTCATATTCTTCTTCAACAGAAAGCCCGCAATGATGGGCAATATCATAGGCAGATAGTTCCTCTTCGGGTTTTTTATATGTTTTGGAAATATTCAAGATCCTGTGCATCTCCTTCATTCCGTTCATCACTTTTTTCATCAGGTCTTTACTCCCGGTTAAACTGTTGGGGGGATAATTAACTATAGCGCCGCTATATAGTTTGTCCGGAATAGTTTTAATGATCTCCAGCATGCGGAATACCTGCACTCCTTTGGTGCGGATATCCATTTCACCATTATCATAGGTTTTTACGATCTCTTCTATTTTTACTGAGGTTCCCCATTCGCTTACTTTATTATTGATCACCGCCGGAATACCAAAAGGCTTTCCTTCTTTAAAACATTCTGTTATCAACTGCTTATACCTTGGCTCAAAAATGTGAAGGTTTAAATCTTCTCCCGGAAAAACAACAATTGCCAAAGGAAAAACAGGTATAAAATTCGTCATCAGTAAAATATTTAAATATTTTCCGGAGCAGTTAGATATAGGGAAATGTCAGCGAAAAAAGTGAATGCTCAGGCTTTTTGTTTAACAGCTATAGTCTGGACGGCAGTTACTAATTGTCGGTTGCAAGAGGTATACTTACTACTTACTTATCATTCTTCTATTACCCATTTTACAGAACCCCAGGTTAAAAGCTTTATTTCACCTGTGTTTACAATTAAAGAGCCATTATTTGTAATGCCGAGCACTTCGGCTTCAAAGGTTGTATTTTCTTTTTTAAAAATTACTTTTTCATTGAGCTTATATAAAGCTTTTTGATAATCGGCCAGGATAGCTTCCGCAGAAAATCTCAGCGCGTCATATCTTTTATCCAAAAAACCGCAAAGCTCTTTTGCAAGAATGGTAACATCATATTTTTTACCGGTAATACAGGAAAGAGATGTTGCATTAAATGCGCCAAAATCTGTTTGATTGATATTAATTCCAACTCCTATTACAGCATATAGCCATTTTTTATCTCTTATTACATTTTCAATCAATATACCAACTGTCTTTCTGTCACGCCAATAAATATCATTAGGCCATTTTATCCTTGTTTCATTCCCTGCATAATGCTTAAAAAAATCATAAATTCCTAATGCTACCGCAGCAATAAGGTGAAAAGAATTTCCGGGACTTAAAAAATGCGGCTCTGCAACGAAACTCATGGTTATATTTTGTCCAGGCTCTGTTATCCAATGTTTACTACGTTGCCCCTTTCCCTGTGTTTGTTGCAGGGCAAGCCAGGCATCCCCATGTTTTGCCAAACGGGCATGTACTTTCTGCATGGCATAGTTGTTGGTGCTATCCACACTGTCTAAAATGCTTAAAAACCGTCCAAATGAATGCATGGGGAATTACGGGAATTAATTACTATTTTTGAGCAAGTTAGATAATAAGCAAACAAATATGCATCCAGCAAGGTGCAATTAAACAAAACAAAAAATCAACCCCGTAAAAGCTGGGTAAATCTAAAAATTCTTTCTATTGACATCATTACAAGTGCTAAGTGAACGCCCCAAACGTTCAGCAAGATTAACGAGGAACAGCAAGCTTTTTAAAACGATCATAAACGCAATACGTAATAAGAAGGGTGAGAGTATTATTTCACTTGATCTGCGAAAAGTGGAAGAAGCTGTTGCGGATTTTTTTATTGTTTGCGAGGCGTCAAGCAATGTGCAGATAAAAGCGATAGCGGATGCTATACAGGAAGAAGTGAAAGAAAAATGCAGCGAAAGCCCGTACCGGCACGAAGGCTACCAGGCCTTACAATGGGTGTTGATTGATTATGTAAACATTGTTATTCATATTTTTCAACCGGAAACCCGAAAGTTTTATAAGCTGGAAGAAATGTGGAATGACGGGGATCTGGCTGAACATGAGTCTTAATGTTTTACTGAACAACATAAAATAATAATCAGCAAAATCTGTTTTAACTACTAATTTTTTTAACACGCTAAGATATTTATGGCACAAGATAATAATCAGAGTAAAATACCCGGATTTAATAAAAGAGGCGAAGGAGGTGATGACAAGTCACAGAAAAAAGGCCCCCGCTTCAGTATATACTGGGTATATGGGATAGTTGCGCTTACATTGGTGATAGTTCAGTTATACAAAGGTGTTTCTCCTACGGCAACAGTAATCACCGATTTAAAGTTCAGGAATGAAATGCTTGCAAGCAATGACATTCAAAAGCTTGAGCTCGTACGTAATAAGGATGTTGTGAGGGTTTTTGTAAATAAAGACAGCTTAAATAAAAAAATTTACCAGGAAGCGCTTGGCGACAGGTGGGCAATTGTAGCAAAAACTGACGGGCCTCATTTTCAGTTTGAAGTACCGGATGCTAAAACCTACCAGGGAACAACGCTTGCGGAATTTTATAAAGATCATCCTAATGTAAAGGAAGTGCCGGTAAATATTGTGAGCGACCCGGAATGGTTTGGCTCTCTGCTGAACTATATATTTCCTTTATTGATGTTTGCACTGTTGTTTGTATTGATGATACGCAAAGTTGGTGGTCCCGGCGGCGGCGGCGGTCCCGGCGGCATTTTTAGTATTGGAAAATCAAAAGCCACGCTGTTTGAAAAGGGAACCAAAGTAAACATCACATTTGCAGATGTTGCAGGATTAGAAGAGGCAAAGCAGGAAGTGATGGAGATAGTTGACTTTTTAAAGAATCCCAAAAAATATACAGCGCTGGGAGGTAAAATACCGAAAGGCGCGTTACTGGTGGGCTCACCCGGCACAGGTAAAACTTTACTTGCAAAAGCGATGGCTGGTGAAGCGCAGGTGCCGTTCTTCAGTATGAGTGGTTCAGACTTTGTTGAATTATTTGTGGGTGTGGGTGCAAGCCGTGTAAGAGATTTGTTTAAACAGGCAAGAGAAAAAGCGCCATGCATAATATTTATAGATGAAATAGACGCGATAGGCAGGGCAAGAGGTAAGAACGTGATGATGAGTAATGATGAAAGAGAAAATACGCTTAACCAGTTGCTGGTAGAAATGGATGGATTTGGCACAGACAGTGGTATTATTATTCTTGCTGCAACCAACCGTCCGGATGTATTGGATAGTGCGCTCTTACGTCCCGGTCGTTTTGATCGCCAGATCACGATTGACAAACCGGATGTAAAAGGAAGAGAGGAAATTTTCAATGTGCATCTTAAACCAATAAAAACATCTGCAAAGCTGGATGTGTTTAAACTTGCAGAACAAACACCTGGTTTTGCCGGAGCGGATATTGCGAATGTTTGTAACGAAGCCGCACTGATAGCCGCACGCAAAGGCAAAGCTGAAGTAGAGATGGATGATTTCCAGGATGCAATTGACCGCGTGATTGGAGGTTTGGAAAAGAAGAATAAGATCATTTCTCCGGATGAGAAAGAGATCATTGCATACCATGAAGCGGGCCATGCAATATGCGGCTGGTTTCTGGAACATGCGTATCCATTGCTTAAGGTCACGATTGTTCCGCGTGGTACAGCAGCTTTAGGATATGCGCAGTATACTCCAAAGGAGCAATACTTATATAATACTGATCAATTAAAAGATCAGATTTGCATGACGCTTGGCGGACGGGCAAGTGAAGAAATTTTCTTCGGAAAGATTTCAACCGGCGCAAGCAATGACCTGCAGCAGATCACCAAGATCGCTTACTCGATGATAACAGTTTATGGTATGAATGACAAGATAGGGAACATAAGTTATTATGATCCGCAGCAGGATAATTATTTTACCAAGCCATATAGCGAAGAAACAGGAAAGCTGATTGATGAAGAAGTTAGAAAGCTGATTGATGAAGCATATGTGAGAACAAAAAATCTGTTAACCGAAAAAAAGCAACAGGTTGAAATACTGGCAAAAGAGTTATTGAAAAAAGAAGTTTTATTCCAGAGCGATCTTGAGCATTTGATTGGCAAAAGGCCGTTTGAAGAAAAGAAACCAGCGGATGTTGTGCATAATAACGGACAGGAGGGAACACACCATGAAGAAGGAGGAATAAGTGCCGGTGTTCCACCAACAGAGATAATACCTGCTCCTTAACGTTAAAACGTGTGAATATTTTTAAAAGGCATTGAGAAATCGGTGCCTTTTTTATATGAACAGAAGGGTGATTTCCCGATAAAGCGCATTAGCCTGATAATATATGAGCCGGAAGAAGAAAATTTTAAAAAGATTCGGCTAAAGAAAAGATATGCGCAGGAGGCGGATTTCAACGAAATAAAAAACCGGAAAGAATACTCCTTTCCGGTGAGGTAGCCTCGACAGGAATCGAACCTGTATCTGGAGCTTCGGAAACTCTTATACTATCCATTGTACTACGAGGCCGGAAAATTTGAAAGCTCGAAAATGCATTTTCAAATTACTCAAATTTCAAATTAACCCAGGTGCATTGCTGGCAAATATCTTTACTGCAATAGCGAGCAATATTACGCCAAAAAATTTACGTACAGCAAGTAACCCGGCATTTCCTAATAATCGAGCGATAAGACCAAGGGATTTCAATACTATAAATATGATAATAAGATTAATAATTATTGCAACCAGTAAAGTTGTTTGCCCATAATTGGCTTTTAATGAAATAATAGTAGTTAACGTGCCTGAGCCGGCTATTAAAGGAAAAGCAATAGGCACAAGAGTGGCGGCTTTTACATCTTTCTCACTTTTAAAAAACTCCATGCCAAGCACCATTTCCAAACCAAGTATGAATATTACAATAGAGCCGCCTACAGCAAAGGAACGTACATCAAGCCCAAGCACATGTAGAAAGGGTTCCCCCGCATATAAAAATACAACCATTAAAACCCCGGAAATAATGGTTGCCCTTACTTCATTAATAGGTCCCGATTTTTCGCGTATAGATATAAGTATTGGTACAGAGCCTACAATATCTATAACTGCAAAAAGGGTAAACACTACAGTGAGTAATTCATTAAAATCAATAGGCATAAATAATGATTTGCGCAAAGGTATATAAAGGAGACAGAGAAGTTGTTCCAACTCCTGTAAAGGCACATTAATAAATAAAAAGTCTTAAATAATATTACTTACGCCCGGGCACAAACAATTATATCTACCCAATCATGTTATGGGTATGACCCCATCAGGAAGTTTAGGAATAGTTGTACATCATCAGGTCAATTCATACAAACGTTGATTTTTTGCATTGCTGGCAATAAACAATGCAAATCCCGCAATAGCCAGGTCTTTTAAAATATTCACCAAAGCACCTTGCCGTAAAGCAGGATCGCCTGAGTCGCGCCAGTTAGGCAGATGAATAAGCAAGACAAATAAAATCAGGAGAGCAGCAAGAATAAAGCCGGCAATGGCTACCCAGCGATTCAGGATAAACGCAAGCCCTACGAGGATAAAAGCTACACCAACCACGTACACCCAAATTATTCCTCCGGGAATATAAAGCGGAACATAAACTAACATTGCATCCGGGTTTTTGAAGTGCATAGTCCCGAATACAATCATTACAATCGCTAAAAGCCAGACGGCTATTCGTGAGATCATATGGCGTGTCATAAAAAAGAGCTTTAGTTGCTATTAAGTTAGTTCATTTATTTAATAATGCCTATTATTCTTTAATGAAATATTGTTTTTTGCGATATTCATAAATAATTACAAACAGATGATTTTAAAACCGGCACAACTATGATGAAAAATATTTTTACAACGCTTGTTATTTTATGTACTGTAAACGTTTCGCTTTGTGCAGCAGTAACCGATACTGTTGAAACCCGTAGCAATATCATGAACAAAAGTATTAAAGCAGTAGTAATAAAGCCCGATAATTACGCTGCTGCTAAAGCGCTGCCTGTTGTGTATTTATTGCACGGGTATAGCGGCAATTATGCCGACTGGGTTAAAAAAGCTGCCGGTGTTGAAAAGCTGGCAGATATATACAACATGATCATCGTTTGCCCTGATGGAAATTTCGGTAGCTGGTATTGGGACAGTCCTGCTGATTCATCTTTCCGTTATGAAACATATGTGGCAACAGAATTGGTTAACTGGATTGACGCTAAATACAAAACCATTAAAGACAGAAAAGGCAGAGCTATTACCGGATTGAGTATGGGCGGACATGGCGCATTATATCTTGCATTTAAACACCAGGATGTTTTTGGTGCTGCCGGCAGTATGAGCGGAGGAGTTGATATACGCCCCTTCCCGAATAATTGGGATATGGCAGAACGCCTCGGCACTTATGCTCAATACCCGGATAGGTGGGAAAAGAATACGGTCATCAATATGCTTCACCTGCTAACCCCCAATTCTCTTTCAATAATCATTGATTGCGGCAGTGATGATTTCTTTTATGAAGTAAATGAAAATCTTCATAAACAACTTCTATACCGCAACATACCACACGATTATATTGTGCGCCCCGGCGCGCATAACTGGGCCTACTGGACAAATGCAGTTCAATACCAAATGTTGTTTATGCATAACTATTTTATAAGCAAATAGCCACCAATCCAACATTACAGGTACCTGAATATACTCCCGTAACCAACAACTTAATCTATATTATTTTTTTTGACCGGGCATAGTGTAACCTTTGCATTATAAAATTTACACTATGCCAAACAAAATTTTAGGACTGCATCATATAACGGCTATTGCCAGTATTGCCCAGCGTAATTACAACTTTTATACAAAGATATTGGGGTTAAGATTGGTTAAGAAAACGGTAAACTTTGATGACCCCGGGACCTATCATTTTTATTATGGTAATGAAGAAGGTATACCCGGAACGATCTTAACTTTTTTTCCCTGGGAAGGAATAGGACAGGGTACCAATGGTGTGGGCATGGCTACAGAAATTGCATATGCTGTACCCGAGGGAAGTATAGATTTCTGGAAAGAACGCTTTAAACAATTTAATATTAAAACCTCAGAAGCCGATGAGCGTTTTGGAGAAATATATCTCCCGTTCACAGATCCTGACGGATTAAATCTTGCGCTGGTTGTGCCAAAAGCAACTGATAATCGCAAAGGATGGGCAACAGGTGAAGTTGCTGAAAGTATTGCTGCCAAAGGATTTCAGGGAACAACACTGAGCGTAAAAGAACTTGAGCCTACTGCAAAAGTGCTCACTGATATTTTGGGATATACACAAACAGCACAAGAAGGTGAGAGATACCGCTTTACAACCGATGCTATAGGAACGGCAGCAACAATAGATATCCTGGTTAATGAAAAAGGAAAGCGCGGTTATAACGCAGCAGGCACTAATCACCATATTGCCTTCAGGGTAGAAAATGATGATGTGCAGATGGCCTTCAGGGAAAAAATATTAAGCGCAGGTTTGCAGATAACACCCAAAATTGATCGCGACTATTTCTTCTCATTATATTTCAGGGAACCCGGAGGTGTACTTTTTGAAATAGCTACAGACAATCCGGGTTTTACTGTAGATGAACCGCTGGCACAATTAGGCAGCAAATTAAAATTGCCTAAACAATATGAACAGGCAAGAGTTGAGATTGAAAGAGTATTACCTGCATTAAAATAAAGTATACAACTGCTAATAATAAAAAATGCATAAAGAAAATATTATAATCTCCGGAAATACGAATAACCCGTTCAAAGCATTAATAATGCTGCATGGCCGTGGCGGCAGCGCTGAAGATATTTTATCCTTAGCCACGCATCTTAATGTAAAAAATTACCTGTTGGCAGCGCCGCAGGCAACAAATAATACATGGTATCCCTATTCATTCTTAGCGCCGGTAGCAGAGAACCAGCCGTGGCTGGATGGGGCGCTAACACTCGTAGGTAAAACAGTGGAGCAGGCTATTGAAAAAGGAATAGCAAAAGATCATATTTATTTTTTGGGGTTTTCGCAGGGCGCATGTTTAGCGCTGGAATATATTACCCGTAATGCTGTAAAATATGGTGGAGCCGTTGCTTTTACAGGCGGCTTAATAGGAGATAAAGTTTATCCTGAAAATTATAAAGGCCGTTTTGAAAAAACGCCGGTATTCATAGGTACGAGCGATCCTGATGCTCATGTGCCGGTGGAGCGGGTATATGCCAGCGTCAATATCTTAAAACAAATGGGTGCGGATGTTATCGAAAAAATATACCCCAATATGGGACATACTATTACACAGGATGAAATCAATTTAGCAAACCAGATAGTTTTTAAATAATGATTATGCAAACACAATATTTTCCCGCAGCAAAGTAGCACAAAAAAGATGCCGGCTGGCTCAAGGGTAATGTTGTTTTTAGTTTCAGCAACTATCAGAACTCAATAAGGAGCGCGTTTGGAACAGTATTCGCTTTAAATGATGATTACTCATAAAGGACAAAGGCTTTGGTATTCATCCGCATATTACTATGGAAATTATTTCCATATTACTGAAAGCAAAAATGAACCATAAAGATACGATAGGCTATAGCACGGTAATTGAAGAAGGCAGCGTGCAGATTATGAGTGCCGGCAGCGGATTAAAACCCGAAGAGTATAATATCGGAGAAGAAAAAGTAGATTTTTTGCAGAGATGGATTTACCCGAAACAGCAAAATATTAATCCCGGGGATCAAACCCGGAGTTTCCCTAAAGAAAAAAGAAAGAACAGGCTGGCCGCCATGGTTTATTATGAGGAAGGTATAGAACACTGCTGGATTAATCAAAACGCAAAATTATCGCTCGGGTATTTTGATAAAGATAAAGCAGTGCAATATCATTTGCGCAAAGAAAATATGTGCATGTTTGCTTTTAATATTTCAGGAGCTACCGCCGTTAACCGAACAAAAATTCCTAAACGCGATGCACCGGACATTTGGGATAAAGACAGCATAAACATTGCATGCAAAGAAAAAAGCGAAATCCTTGTTATTGAAACTGTGATCAATCAGAAATAACGTTGCAGAAGTTGCATGAAACGACTATGCAGCATGTTCTTTCAGCAATGCAATAATTTCTTTTTGAGTGCTTAACGATTTATCATCGTTATAATAGTTTTGAATAGCCACTTTAGTTTCTTCAAAATCCGCTTTGCGTTCTTTTAATGAAAGATAAAGTTCCTGCCCTTTCTTAGGCCTGGGTCCCCAGTTGAACAGGTCTTTACCTTTTTCATCCCTAACGATCAGCTTGGGAATAGACTTTGTTCCGCTGGTAAGATATTGCTCAATTTCAGAATCGCTGTCGCGCAGTTGAAACTGAAGGGTAATGTTTTTATTAAGAATACTCATTAAATAGATGACCGGCACTATATGAGCAGCATCCCCGCACCAGGGTTCGGTAATAACAATCCACTGCTGCGGATTTTGTATTTGTTGTAAAACAGCTTTTGTGTCTTCTGTTACCGGGTTTATTTTAACCCACCTTTTCATGCGGGCATCATTCATTTTTGTATAATGATAATAATCCGGGTTATCATAGGGCGGTTGCGGGTTTTCATTGTTTAAAATTTCATGTGTATAATCAAGGTATTGCTGCCAGTTCATTATCCGTTTATTTTTTTTGAGCTGCAAAAATAGCTGAAAGCAGGGAATATGCTTTAATAAAAACAGAACAGCACAGCGAACAGAAAAATATTTTTCCGTTCGCTGTGTGAGACGTATTGAATAAATTTCCCTGCGGGTTTATTTTCTTATAATAATCTGTTGCGCCTGCGGAGCGTCTTTCTCTGAACTGTATTTTAATAAATATATGCCGTCGCTAAGGCGGAAATCAAATTTTGCAATACCATTTTGAATGACTGATGATTGAGTTAAAACCTTTCTCCCGCCAACATCATACCATTCTGCACTTGCATTATTGCCTTCGAGTCCGCTGATATATATTGACCCAACGGAAGGATTTGGATAAATGGATACTGTTTGTTTCTTATCAAATGATATTGCCATAATTTTTGAATATACATATTTGCCGTTGATATCTGTTTGCTTTAAACGATAATAGTTTCGCCCGTTGTATGGATTTCTATCCTGTGCAGTATAATATAAATTAACCTGGCTATTACCATTCGCTGCCTTTGTATCTACATTTTGCAGGAGCTCAAAGTTTACGCCGTCTTTACTTTTTTCAATACTGAAAAAATTATTATTTGCTTCAGTAGCTGTTGTCCATGTAAGGTCAACATAATTATAATTAACTTTTGCTGTAAAATCAGTTAACGTTACCGGCAGAATGGTTATTACTCTGAACCCGATCGCAAAAGTTGAAAATGAATTGAATGCTGTTGGTGCAGAAGTTGAAGTAATGCTTCCGGTAAGATTTGTGCCGCCGGCATAAGGAGGTCCACCGGCGCCACCTATATCAACCCATGAAGTAAGGGCAGTATAAGTATTTTTTACAACAGTTATATTACTGCCGTCTGTAATCAGATCATTGGCTCCAAAAAATATTTGTATGGTTTGACTGCCGTTTAAGCCGGCAGCAGGTTGATTATTACCAGAGCCATCTGTTCTTCCGATTGTATAATAATGTGCCATTGACACTGAAGTTACGGTAGAGGGCAATGTATATCCAAGCGCCGCAGCGCTTGCATTAAACAATTGCGTTTGGTACGTATATAATGTACCGTTAGTATGGTTTACGGTAAGGGCAACCGGCCGGCAATCGCTGCCATTGCCTACAGGAAAATTTAAAGTAGTACTACCGGAGCCGGATTTCTGGTAGCGCATCGGGCCATTAACATAGCTTGTTGATAAAGCGGTGCCTGCTGCAACTGTTGCATTGTTCAGCATCGTTAAAATATAGCTGGTAGTGGTGTTTAATAAACCCGATGTTAATACCAGGTTTTGAGAAACATTAATAGAAGTATTATTTAAATTCACTTGGGAACCACTGTTATTAATGGTCAATCTTGTAAATACGGGAGTTGGTGTGCCGGTAGTTATTGATATATTCTGCACGGCTGATCCATTAAAAACCGCCCTTCCTGAACCTGCTCCAAATGTTATGGCAGTAGTTGAAGAAATGATTATGCTTCCGGCATAGTTGCTGCTTTGATTATAATTCGGATAAACAAGTCCTGTGTTTCCTTTTGTAAAACTCACATCATCATTATAACTGTCTCCATAGGAATTTGTCATTAAAAACTGACCCGTACCATTGTTTATAAAATAGGCCTTGTTATTAAATATATTATTACCACTACTTGCATCACCGGTTGACCCGGTTTTTGTTGCATTTACCATTCCGGAAAATGTACCGCCATTAAAAAGCAAAGAAGGGCTTGAGCATGTAAGATTTCCACCAAAAGCAGAATATGGTCCGAAGGTTAAAATACCTGAGCCGGTTAATGAAATATTTTGTGTTGTACTGCCTGTTTGCGTGAATTGCTTTAATAATAATGTGCCCGCCGAAAAGCCTGCCCCACCAACACTGATGGTTTTGCCTGCTGATAAATTTGCAGACGCGGTTGTATTTCCCGAACAAAACTGCACACCCTGGCCATTGGTTGATGAAACGATGATATTGTCGTTGAATACTGTTCCGGCACTATACGAGCTAACATAAATAGCAGTATTAGCCAGAGGGTTATTATTGAATGTAGCCGTGCCTCTAAAAATATTATTACTGCTATTGTAAGCAACATATATATTGCTGCTGCCGGTATTATTGAAAGTAGCAGTAGCATTAAACTGATCCGTGTTTCCATTGCCCAGTAATACATATCCCGAACCGGAATTGGTTATAGTAGTATTTCCGTTGAAGACATTATTGCCATTGCTTGCATCATTAGCGGTGCCGGTTTTAACTGAATTAACAGTTCCGGAAAAAGTGCATCCATGAAAATACAAGCTGGGGCTTGAAGAGGTTACATTTCCTCCAAATGAAGAAGAAGGACCAAAAGTTAATGCGGCGGATCCGGTAAGAGATAGGTTTTGAGCAGTACTACCCGATTGTGTGAATTGTCGTAGTAGCAATGTGCCTGATGAAAATCCCGCGCCTCCTATAAAAATTGCTTTACCGGCAGATAAAGCAGCCGAAGCTGTTGCACTTCCTGTACAGAATTGCACTCCCTGGCCGCCGGTTGAAGTAACAATGATGTTGTCATTAAAAGCAGTGCCGGCACTGTTCGAACTAACCAATATTGAATTATTGCCAACAGGTGTATTATTGAAAGTAGTTATCCCGCCAAAAATATTGTTACTGCTGTTATGCGCTACATATATATTATTGCTTCCGGTGTTGTTAAAAGTTGCGGTGCTGTTAAATTGATCTGCATTTCCATTTCCTAACATCAGATAACCGGAACCCGCATTGGTAATGCTTGTATTGTTATTGAATATATTATTACCGCTACCTGCATCATTGTTGTTACCGGTTTTTGTTGCGTTTACAGTGCCCGAAAATGTGCAGCCGTTAAAAAGCAGGCCGGGACTGGAAGAAGTAACATTCCCTCCCAATGAAGAAGAAGGGCCGAATTGTAAACTTGTAGCCGTATTATTGAGCGTTAGATTTATTGGCGCACTACCCAGTTGTGTAAACTGCCGCAGAATCAGATATCCCGCATTAAGTCCGGTAATACCGGCTTGTATTGTTCTGCCTGGAGCTAATGTTGCGGTAGCGGTATTATTTCCTCCGCAAAAGTTAATGCCTGCGGCGCTGCCGGATGTATTTACATATATATTACCGTTAAACTGGTTGCCTGCCGATGCCCAGCATGGCAATAATCTGTCGGAGCCGTTATCAGAAAAAATAACATCGTCATTCCAAATATCAGGCACACTATTTCCAAGCAGCAGGTAACTGCTGCCATTATTGCTAATAGCACAAGGCTGGTTAAATGTGTTTCCCCCTGCAGAGGTGTTTGATGAAGCGCCTGTTTTTACGGCATCTACCGTCCCGTTAAAGGTACATCCATCAAAATAAATATTAGGACTGCTGGCGGTAAGATTTCCACCTATTACTGAATTGCGCGCAAACCGTAATGTGGCATTTGTACCGGTGAAAGCAAGATTTATGGGAGCGCTTCCCAACTGGGTAAAAGTATTTAAACTTAAAAAACCATCGCTGAAGCCTGCGCTACCTGTAAGTATTGTTTTGCCGGCACCTAATGTAGGCGTTCCCGTGCCCGAAGTATATCCCAGATAAATCCCTCCTGTGCCTGTTGATGTTACAGTAATATCATCATTGAATAAATCGTTGGAATTATAGCCAAGCATGAAATATCCGGTGCTGCTTTGCTGGTTAATCGTTAGAGGGGCATTAAAAATATTTTGCTTACCATCATTATGATCGTTGCTTCCCCCGGTTTTTGTAAAAGTTGCAGCATTATTAAAAATGCCGCCACGCAAATATATATCCGGCGCTGTTACAGTTAATGCTCCATTAAAAGAACATGGAGTACCGGGATTAACTATATAAAAAGATGATGAACCTGTTAAACTCAGGCTGATAGGATTACTACCTGCTTGAATAAATCCCCCAAGTTGCAGGTATCCTGCGCTGTAACCTCCGGCTCCAATGGAAATTGTTTTGCCGGCAGCAAGTGTTGGCTTGCCTGTTCCGCCTGTCCATCCCAGGCTTATGCCGCCTTTACCTGTAGCACTAACGGTTATATCACCGTTAAACTGATCATCAGCATTATAACCAAGCATAAAATACCCGGTATTGCTTTGCTGCTCTATCAACAGGTTTCCATTAAATATATTTTGCCTGCCGCTGTTATGATTGCTTACTCCTCCTGTTTTTGTTATAAATACATCACTGTTAAATGTTGTTCCCCTCACATAAACATCAGGAGCGCTGACGGTAAACGTTCCTCCTATAACAGAAGGGTTGTAAGTATTGCCTGCGCCTGTATATACCGAGGAAGAGCCTGTAGTTGTTAAATTGACAGGAGCATTTCCGTTTTGGGTTAAACCCTGTATATAAAGGTATCCTGCATTAAATCCGGCGCCTCCTATGGATATTGTTTTACCGGCAGCCATCACGGCGGTTGAGCCATTATTCCAGGTAAGCGATGTGCCTTCCGAAGAACCAATCTGTGTTATAACTACATTACCGTTAAACTGGTTGTTGGTTGAGTTATGCCCGAAAATTATCCTGTTGAGGCTATTGTTATTAGAATATACATCTCCGTTATAAATATCCGGAGCACCATTGCCAAACGACCAATAGCCTGTTCCGTTCGTGGAGGTATAATTTACGCTGAGGTCTGCATTAAAAATATTGCCTCCTGAGGAAGCATTGCTTGAAATGCCGTCTGTTTTGGTAAGAACAACAGCGCTGTTAAAAATAGTTGTGGAAGCATAAATATCAGGAGAATTAACGGTTACGGGACCTCCTATATTCGAGTTGGGTCCAAATCTTAATTCAGCCGTACTGCTTAGCAAAAGATTAATCGGCCCGGTTCCTGATTGCGTGATTTGCCTTAAAGAAAGAATGCCGGATGAAAACCCCGCGCCTCCAATACTAATGGTGTGGCCGGAGGCTATTATTGCAGATGCCGTTGCATTTCCCCCGCAAAACTGTACACCATTACCACCCGGAGAACTCACTATAATATCATTATTAAACGCAACTCCTGCCGAATACCAGCCTACATAAATGGGACTGCCTGATGCATTATTGAAAGTGGTTATTCCGGAAAAAACATTATTACTGCTATTATATGCAACGTGCAGGTTATTGCTACCCGTATTATTAAATGTAGCTGTATTATAGAATTTATCGGGACCCGTAGCTGCTAATATTAACGATCCCGCACCTGCATTGGTTATTGTGCAGATGCCGTTAAATATATTGTTACCATTATTAGCATCACTGGTTGAGCCGGTTTTTGTTATGTTAACTGTTCCCTGGAAAGTTGTATTTCGTATGCTTATAATTGCAGCACTTATGGTTGCAGCGCAATTCATGGTAACAGTGCCCGTTCCGAAGACAGCTGTATTAGCTGATGCAACAAATATATTTCCGTTTTGAACAATGCCTGAGGAAAAAGTGGCTGTTGTACCATTCGCCACGAGTGTGAAACTATTGAGATCTAATATGCCGCTGGTTAGTATAATACTATTTATAGTTGTATTTGCAGCAAGCATGCAGATGTTTGGTGCAGTTACTATTTTCACATCGTCTGCTGTGCCGGGAACACCGGCTGGCGTCCAGTTACCGGGAGTTGCCCAGGCAGAAGAAAGAGAACCGTTCCAGATATAGGATGTTTGGTTTTGTGCAGTCCGGAGCAGCAATAATAGCATTGCCGATAAGAATATTGCCTTCATTTTACTGAAATTCTATAGGTTTTAGATTTTAGTGAAATTCATACAGTAGTAGAGATTCCTCTTGTCGGATTAAGCCGTAATAAGTATTAAAACCAATTTTAAATAAGTGTTTACTCCATGCAATAAAATAAAACTCTTATTTACGCTTAAATATTGCAGTGAGGCGATTATTTTTTGCATTTCCTTTTACCTTATATCAAAAGGAGCATTATTGCTATTTGATATAGCCGGGCTCAGCAACTTATCCTGACCAGTCCGTTTCTTTTCATTTATCGCTTTATTTTTCCATTGAAATAAAAACACTATAGGTGCGGAAAACAACGGTTTATCTTGGTAGCCATCTGCTATGAAAAAATTTATTTTGCTATGCTGTACTACAGCAATTTTATTCACGGTGATGGCGCAACCACAATTAAAGGGAAGTATTTTACTATCGGTTGTAAGTGTGCAAAAATCGCCATTGCCGAATGCTACTATTGAACTTCTCAGGCTGCCTGATTCGGTAATTGTTCAAAGCAGAATTTCTGGTAATGATGGAAAAGTATTGCTACAGGATATTTTGCAGGGAGATTACGTTTGCAGAATAAGCATGGCAGGATATGCAAATTTCATTTCTGAAAAAATGGCTGTTGCGGCAGCATCTGTTAATGAAAAAACAGTTGTACTATCTTATACTGCAAAAACACTCAAAGAAGTAAAACTTACTGCGCGTAACTCTCCCATTCAGCAATTGCCAGATAAAACCGTTATTAATATTGAAGCAGGAATAACAAATTCCGGAGCAACCGTATTGGAAGTGCTCGAAAAATCTCCCGGTATTACTGTTGACAGATCGGGCAATATCAGCATGAAAGGAAAACAGGGCGTACTTGTAATGATGGATGGCAAACCGCTGTACATATCGGGAGCTGAATTAATCACTTTGCTTGAAAACATGAATGCAAGCCAGGCGGAGCTGATTGAACTGATGGATAATCCTCCTGCAAAATATGATGCGGCAGGCAATGCAGGCATCATCAACATCAAAACAAAAAAGAACCGGCAACGAGGATTTAACGGAAGCGCGAATCTTTCGTATGGCCAGGGGCGTTACTATAAAAGCAATAACAGCGTATCGCTCAATTACAGGAATAATAAGTTCAACTATTTTTTTAACTACAATATTGTTGCTAATAAAAACTTTATGGATTTGTATGCTTTAAGAACCTATTATAAACCAGGCGAAACTACTGTTGAGTCTGTATTGCAACAACCAACTGTTATGACGGCGAAGGGCAATAATAATATTTTACGAATAGGTGCAGATTATGTATTGAGCAACAAAACTACAATTGGCGTAATGGCATCGGGATTTGCACTGTCGAGAAAAAGCCCGGGTGATGCAACAGCTCAATGGTTAAATACAAACGGTGGTACTGATTCTGTAATTCTTACCCATAGCGACAACAATGTACAATGGAAAAACGGCGGTATAAACGCGAATCTCAGGCATGTTTTTTCCGAAACGAGCGAGTTGAGCGCGGACCTTGATTATATTGATTATGACATCAGCAATACCCAGGTTTTCAAAAACGATCTTAATGCCCCGGGCGGATATAGTGAAGCTTCGAAAGGTGATCTTGATGCCGGTATCAGTATATATGCGGCCAAAGCCGACTACGCAAAAAGCTTTAGTAATAACCTGAAAGTGGAGACAGGCTGGAAATCTTCTTACATCAAAACAGATAATTTAGCGGAGTATTATTTCAAGCAGTCTGCCAATTGGCAACCGGATTATGGAAAAACCAACCATTTTCTCTACAATGAAAATATTCATGCACTATATACTGAAGCGGAAAAACAATCGGGCAAAATAACGGCAAAGCTCGGGTTGCGTTATGAATTTACCGGTTATAAAGCCAGGCAGGCGGGAAATAGTATAGTTAAAGATTCTTCATTCTCCAGGAATTACGGTGGTCTTTTTCCTTCAGCTTTTATAAGCTGGCAGGCAGATTCTGCCAGTCTATTTACCATTAGCGCCGGCAGGCGTATTGAACGCCCGGCTTTTCAAAAGCTGAATCCTTTTGTTTTTGTAATAAACAAGTATACTTACCAGCGCGGAAATCCTTTTTACAAACCACAATATACATGGAATACAGGCATCAGCCATAGTTATAAAAACATGCTGACTACAGGCTTGGATTATAGCATAGTAAAAGATTATTTCTCGCAGATTTTTTTGAAAGACAGTACCGGTTCATTTGTTTATACTGAAGGAAATGTTGGTAAAATGAAGAGCCTTTCGCTGACCGTAAGTTTTCAGTCATCGGTTTTCTCCTGGTGGTTTATATCGGCAGATGCAACGGTAACGTATAAACGAATGAGGAGCGAACTATGGAGAACGTTTAATGTGTCATTTACGCAAATGAATACAAATATTACCAACCAGTTCAGGTTGGGCAGAGGCTGGTCTGCTGAATTATCAGGCATGTACACTACAAAAAGCCAGCAGGATTTGCAGGAAGTGCTTGATCCAACCGGGCAGGTTTCTATTGGTTTGGCTAAACAGGTGCTTAAAAATAAAGCAACAGTTAAGCTAACTGCCAGGGACATATTTTATACGCAGGCTATGGCAGGGCTTACTGCTTTCTATAATGCGCAGGAATATTTCAAAATTACCCGCGACAGCAGGGTTTTCACATTATCTTTTATATACCGTTTCGGCAAGCAATTCAAATCCCTGCCGCAAAGATCGGGCGGCGCAGGAGATGAAATGAACAGGGTAGGAAGCTCTTAACCCGGCGATGTTTTACCCGCGAAGTTTTGTTGTTTAACTCCACAACCTGTCCCACGAACGTTTATCATTCCAGTCAGGAGTTGGTGTAAACCAGCTTTTATCTTTAGGGTCAAGATGTTTCTTTATCACTTCTTCATTTAATTCAATACCCAGCCCTGGTGAATCGGGCACATTACCAAACCCTTTTTCAATCAAAGGCTTTTTATCAACGGTTCTTACATAATTTTCCCAGTCGGCCAGGTCGATATTATGATGCTCTAATGCAAGAAAATTTTGTGTAGCTGCCGCACAATGTACATTCGCCATGAACGATACCGGTGTTCCTGCAAAATGCATTGCCATAGCAACGCCCCTTTCTTCAGCATAATCACCAATCTTTTTTGTTTCGAGCAATCCGCCGGATGAGGCAAGATCAGGATGAATAATATCCACAGCATGATTATCTACCAGCTTAATAAACTCTTCTTTCAGGTAGATGTCTTCGCCCGTTAATGTTGGCGTTTCAACGGCCTTTGTAATATCTTTCCATTGTTCAGTGTAATGCCAGGGAATAAGATCTTCTACCCATGCCAAACGATACGGCTCCAGTTTCCTTATCAAACGGATGGCGTTATTCATATCAAAATGCCCGAAGTGATCTGCAGAAAGCGGCACTTCCATTCCAATAACGCTTCTTACGCTCTCCACATATTTTGCCATTTCATCCAGCCCCTTATCCGTAATTTGTATTTGTGTAAAGGGGTGCTGTGTATTTCCAAAACTCATCGGCGTATCTCTCCATTGGCTTTGTCCTTTCCAGAAATCCGTATTAACTGTTGTGCCGGGGATTTCTGCTATCATTTCCAGCCCCAGGTCCATCTTAAGCCATGTATAACCTTTTGCAAACCTTCCTTTAACTTTCTCATCAAACTCTTTCATGTCTTTGCTTTCAGGCGTATCTGCATACAACCGTACTTTATCCCTATACTTACCGCCCAGCAATTGATAGGCAGGAACATTATATGCTTTGCCTGCAATATCCCATAAGGCCATTTCAACAGCACATACACCACCGGCCTGCCGCCCGTGAAATCCAAATTGCTTGATGGTTTTGAAAATAAGCTCTACACTACAGGGATTCATGCCAAGTATCCTGCTTTTCAAAAACAAGGCATAACGCCAGTCTGCGCCATCTCTTACTTCGCCCAGTCCATAAATGCCCTGGTTTGTATCTATTCGTATAATGGGGCACCGGCCTGTTGTAGACGTTGCAACGGTATAGCGCATATCTGTGATCTTAAGATCAGAAGGAGCGCTGAAGCGATTTACTTTTGAAGTGGACTGGGCAAGTGTGTCTTCCAGCGATGCAAACATAAAACCGCCCAAAGCCATTCCGCCCAAAGCTGTTTTTTTCAGAAACTCCCTGCGTTGATTTTCAGGTTGTGTTGCCGTATTTTCTATTGCCTGATTTTTTGCTTCGTGTTCGGTTAATGTTTGAATGGCTTTTTTTAAAGAACTTTTCATGTTGGCAATTGTTTAGTGGTTATAATGTTGGTTGTTTCAGGTTCCAGGTCTCAAATTACAAGACACTAATAGCTCAAAGCTGATAGCTGACCGCTCTCTACCATGTTCTCGACTTCATATATTCATCCAGCTCCTGCTTTGTCATGGGTAATTTACCCGGGTAGTTCTTTAACCAGTTAAGGAAATCGTTCCTGATCTCATCCGTCCATTGAGTATCAATTTGCCCCGGCGTATATTTTCCTTCACGCAGGCGCTGGTGGCCAAACTGGTCGCGCAGCTGAATGAATTCTGAATTGATGACAAGCTCTTCCACAAGATGCGCGGGAATAAAAATAGTGCCCGCCTTTTTTGCAAGCACCACATCGCCGGGCAATACTGAAGCCCTGCCAATTCTTACAGGTATATTAATGCCTGCCAGCATCATCTGTTGAATATAGGAAGGATCCTGCCCTTTTATCCATGCATTGAATCCCCTGATTTGCGAAAGCCCCTCCACATCACGAACAGAGCCGAAAAAAATAACGCCACGTTTTGATTTGGCGTAAATAGAGTTACCGAGATTATCCCCTATCAAAGTGCCATCAACGATTTTTCCGTAGCTGTCGGCAACATATATATCACCATCCTTCAGCACGTCTATCGGCCAGGAGTTGGTTGCGCCAATCCTGCCCTCCGTTTTGCCTTTATCTTTAATCACTTTATCAAGGTCGGGGCGGAGCGGCATATATTGTGCAGTAACAACACGCCCTGTCATTACACTATCAGGATACAGGATCATCCAGTCACCTTCGTATTGATTCTGATAACCTTTGTTGCGCAATACACCCCAGGCTTCTTCAATAGATATCTTTTTGAGCCGTTCCAGTAATGCATCTGAAATACGGGGTCTTCCATCTGCGGATCTTTCACCTTTCCATTCCGGGGTGATGGCCCTGATTTGCTCCGGGGTGAGCGTAACCTGTTGTGCGTTGACGAGAAACAGGAACAAGAAACAAGCAATAGCGAGTAGAACTTTTTTATTCATATGTGTTGTTTGCAACCGGTAGTTATGGCATTATTGCAACAGATACATTACAACGGCGCTTATGTTAACCGTATAAAACTCCGGCTATGGATTTTATAATTGTAGGGATAACACTTATGCTAAATATAAATAAAATTGCGATACCAAGGCACTAATGTTCAGCAATTGAATAATGCCGGAAAAGCACTGTATACGAAAAGCTGGAATGTGCTGCAGCGAAACACTATTAGGTGCGATTACTTTTCTTTTTCCAGTGCTGCTGCCGCAGCTATATCAGTAAACCAATGCAGCTCTCCTGCTTCCGGTTGTATTATCTGCGAAGGATAAAGGTCAGGATTATATTTTCCTTCAAGTACTTCTTTAAGCGCATGAGCTTTTCCGGCGCCAAAAGCGAGAAACGCGATTTTAGCAGCGCGGTTTACTATCGGGGCTGTGAGTGTGATCCTGAACATTTGCTGGGGGACAAGATAAAATGCTTTTACCCATAGTTTTTTTTCATGAATTACTTCTGTGCCGGGAAAAAGAGATAGCGTATGCCCGTCGTCACCCATGCCGGATAGCACGATATCGAAACTTTTGCCTGTTTCCGCAAAATAAGAGTGTAATATCTTTTCATATTCCGTAGCGGATTGTTCCGGTTCAATATCCGTACGCATTATATGAATATTTTTCTTTAATACCGGCACTTTGCTGAGCAAATGCTCACAGGTCATTTTAGCATTATTGCGGTCATCAGTAAAAGGGACAGCGCGTTCATCTCCCCAAAAAATATGCAGCCTGCTCCAGTCAATGCGTTCTTTATATGGAGCGGTTGCCAGCAGATCGTATAAGCGCTTTGGTGAGCTGCCCCCTGTTAATACAAGCGTACATTTATCCTGTTTTTGTAAAACAGATTCAACAGATGCTGTTATCCACTCAGCCAGTTCAAGGCTTACTGCTTCGGGATTTTGTTGTATATGAAGGTGCATAGTGTTAAAGACGTAAGGTTAAGGGTATAAGGCATACGGAAGAAGGAAAGCACTATTGAACATACTCCATTTCCCCATTCCCAAATTTTCAAATTAACTTCCCTCCGGAGTATTCAGCGTAACCCAGTTAAATCCATCTCTCGCAATCAGGGCTTCCGCGTCTTCTGGTCCCCATGAGCCGGGTGCGTAATTAGGAAAATCAACCGCTTCCCTTGTTTCCCAGGTTTCCAGAATGGGCATAATAATTTTCCATGCAGCCTCTACCTGGTCCGCACGCATAAATAAGGTTGCATTACCTTCCATCACATCCAGCAGAAGCGTTTCATAAGCTTCCGGTTCATGTTCATCATAAGTATCATAATTAAAGGTCATATCCACCGGGCTGAGTATAAGGTTTTGCCCGGGGCGTTTTGCCTGGAAGCGCAGGCGTATATCCATTTCCGGCTGAATGCTTATCGTAAGCCTGTTGGGCCGCCAGCTATTGGCAGCCTCCGGGGGAAATGCATAGTTAGGCGCCGGGCGAAACTGTATGGAAATAAAGGTGCTTTTGCTGTGCATTCTTTTACCGGTGCGCACATAAAAAGGCACATCCTGCCAGCGCCAGTTATCTATATAAAACTTCAGCGCAGCAAAAGTGTCTACGTTTGAATCTGGCGCAACATTTTTTTCACTCCTGTAGCCGGCAACCTTTTCTCCCTGCATCCAACCCTCACTATATTGGCCACGAACTGTATACTGGTGCACCTCGCTGTGATCAATTTTGCGGATAGCATTCAGCACGTCCACCTTTTTGTTGCGTATTTCGTTGGCATCAAAAGATACCGGGGCTTCCATGCCGATCATGCACATCAATTGCAGAATATGGTTCTGAACCATATCGCGCAATGCGCCCGACTTTTCATAATAAGCACCGCGGCTCTCCGCTCCTACTGTTTCTGACGCGGTGATCTGTACATTTTCTATATAGTTGCGATTCCATACAGGCTCAAACAACGCATTGGCAAAACGCAACGCCAGAATATTCTGCACTGTTTCCTTACCGAGATAATGATCTATGCGGAAAATCTGGTTTTCATCAAACATGGTGCTTAGCAAATGATTGATTTCCTGCGCACTTTTAAGATCATGACCAAAAGGTTTTTCAACCACAATGCGGGTGCATTTTGTATCCGCGCAAATATTCAGCGGGCCAAGCTTGCTGGCAATATCGGGCACCAGTTGCGGCGCAACAGCGAGGTAGAAAATCACATTAGGATGCTCTCCGTACTCCTGCTCTTTTACTTTTACATAATCGCTGATTTTGGAGTAAGAAGCATCATTTTCCGCATCCATCTGCAGATAGCTCACATGTTGTGCAAAATCAGTCCACTTATTATCTACCTCATCCTTACGGCGGGAGAATTTTTTTATCCCTTCAAGTAAATGCCCCCGGTAAGTATCATCAGAATAGTCAGATCTTCCTATACCTACAATGCCGAATTTTTCCGGCATCCAGTCGTCAAGAAATAAATTATATAATGCAGGAGTAAGTTTACGAAGATTGAGATCTCCGCTTCCTCCAAAAATAAAGATAAGAGAGGCGGGCGGTCGTTTATGGTTTTGCATTTTTTATTGCCAGTTGGTGTGAAATATTCCGGGTTCATCAATACGCTGATAGGTATGCGCACCAAAAAAGTCGCGTTGTGCCTGAATCAGGTTGGTTGGCATGGTCTCGCTCCTGTAAGCATCAAAATATCCAAGCGATACACTTAGCGCGGCAGCCGGAATACCAGCCTGCACGGCAGTAGCAATAAACTTTCTTGTATTCTGTTCCCTCGATTTAATTAAGGCGGCAATATTTGCATCAAGCAAAATATTAGATAAAGAAGGGTTGCCGGTGTATGCTTTATAATAAATCTCAAGTAATGTGGAGCGTATAATACATCCGCCTCTCCATATTTTTACAACCTGTGGCAGCGGAATTTCCATAGTATATTCTTTGGATGCTACATATAATAATGCCAGTCCTTGTGCATAGCTGATCAATGTGCCGAAAAACAGTGCCTCTCTTGCCTGTTGTATAATTTCTTCTTTGGAAACGCCGGTAATTTTAATATCTGAAGGATAGATTTTAGAAGCGGCAACTCTTTCATCTTTTAAAGCAGAAAGATTGCGCATACTCACGGCTATATCAATGGTCGGAATTGCTATACCAAGATCCATGGCGTCCTGCGATGTCCATTTACCGGTACCTTTTGAGCCTGCTTTATCTAATATAAGATCAACCAGTCTTTTTCCTGTTTTATCATCCACTTTCGGGAAGATGTCACGTGTAATTTCAACAAGAAAAGATTGCAGCTCACCATCATTCCAGTCTTTAAATACCTGGTACAGCTCATCATTGGTAAGCCCGTAGCCGCGGTGCAGCACATCGTACACTTCACTGATGAGTTGCATTATGCCATATTCAATACCATTATGCACCATTTTTACATAATGCCCTGCAGCGCCATTACCGAGGTATGCCACACATGGCTCGCCATTTACTTTTGCAGAAACCGCTTCAAGCATTGACTTAACATGGGGATATGCTTCTTTATCACCGCCAGGCATAATACTGGGTCCTCTTCTTGCACCTTCTTCGCCACCTGAAACACCAACTCCCATAAAGTGAAAACCTTTCTCCTGCATATATTGCACCCTGCGTAAAGTATCTGTATAGTGAGAATTTCCGCCGTCAATTACAATATCCCCTTTATCGAGGAGCGGAATAAGTTCCGCTAAAACATCATCTACCGGTTTGCCGGCCTGTACCAGCATCATAATTCTGCGTGGCGTTTTTAATTCCTTAACCATAAGGCCAAGGTCTGATGTGCCTTTAACGATTGTGCCGGGCACAATTTCCGATTCAAGCTCGGTAACTTTTTGCGGGCTTCTGTTATATCCTATTACTGCAAAACCATGATCTGCCATATTGAGCAGGAGGTTGCGGCCCATAACGCCCAAACCTATTAATCCGAAATCGAAAGATTGATTTGCCATAATTGTTGAAGATGTGATGAAAAAGGATGGCAAATGTAGGTTATTTCATTATTTCACCTCTTCAAAGTCAATATATTCTCCAACAGGCGCGTTAGGAGACGACTTTTCTGCCTGCTGTGTATTGTTAGCCGTCGCCTGTTGCTGCCTCATTTGTTCTTCCATGCGCTGCTGCATATCATTAAACTGCTTTTTAATTTGCCTGCCCGTTCTGAAAACAGGAATTAAAAAGCCGGTGATGAACCTGAAGAGAAAATATCCAAGAAAAATATATAGTAAAAATTTCAACATAGCCGAAATGCTAAGATACCGAATCGGGAGGTTTTGGGGAGATAAAAGATGTTAAAGGTTTTGGTATATATTTGCGTGCAAAATCCGGAAAATTATTGTTATAGAATTTTAGTCAACTAAAATTTTCCGGAAATATCTTCTATGGATTACTTTGCTCACCCCTCTGCAATTATTGATGATGGCAGTATTATAGGAAAGGGTACTAAAATCTGGCATTTTTCACATATTATGACGGGCTGCACTATTGGTGAAAGCTGTAATATCGGACAAAATGTAGTCGTGTCTCCAGGAGTTGTGTTAGGAAATAATATCAAGATTCAGAACAATGTATCTGTTTATACAGGTGTTATATGTGAGGATGATGTGTTTTTAGGCCCATCTATGGTTTTTACAAATGTATTTAACCCAAGGAGTGCGGTTTCCCGCAAAGACGAATACAGGGAAACAATTGTGCGGAAAGGCGCCAGCATAGGGGCAAATGCTACTATTGTGTGTGGATATGAAATTGGCGAATATGCATTTATAGGCGCCGGCGCGGTTATTACCAAACCTGTACCGGCCTATGCATTAATGGTTGGAAACCCGGCAAAGCAAACCGGCTGGATGAGCAAAAACGGACATAAACTAAGTTTTAATAACGAAGGCATCGCCTTTTGTCCTGAAACAAATGAAAAATATATTTTAAAAGATAAAAAGGTAACAGCAACTTTATGAAAGATGGAAATAAAATAAAATTTGCAGTAGCAGGATTGGGGCATATTGGAAAACGCCATGGGGCAATGATCAGCCAGAATACCGAATGTGAATGGGTTGCAGGATGCGATGTTTTGCCGGAGGCGGATGTTAAATTTTCAGCGTATAAGCCGGCATATTATTTTAATTCACTTGAAGATCTTTTGAAAAGCAATACAGATTTCGATGTTTTAAGCATCGCTACCCCCAATGGTTTTCATGAAGCGCACGCTTTGATGGGTTTAAAAGCCGGCAAGCATGTTGTTATTGAAAAACCGATGGCATTAACCAAAGCTGGTTGTGAAAAAATCATTTATGAAGCGCTTCACCAGCATAAGCAGGTATTTTGTGTAATGCAGAACAGGTATTCTCCCACTTCTGTCTGGCTGAAAGATGTTTTACGCAAGGGTATTTTAGGTAAGATATTTTTGGTGCAGATTAATTGCTATTGGAACAGAGATGAGCGTTATTACACCAAAGGCAACTGGCATGGCACTGCAAAATTAGACGGAGGAACGCTCTACACGCAGTTTTCTCATTTTATAGATATCATGTTCTGGCTGTTTGGAGATATTAGCAATATCAGCGGACGTTTTGCCAATTTCAATCATAGCGGGTTAACAGAATTCGAAGATTCAGGCTTTGTGCAATTCGACTTTGTAAACGGCGGTATGGGCAATTTCAGTTATTCAACATCCTGCTGGAACAAAAACCTGGAAAGCAGTGTAACTGTAATAGCTGAAAATGGCATGGTAAAAGTGGGGGGGCAGTATATGAATGAGGTGGAGTTTTGTCATATAAAGGATTATGTTCTGCCCGAGCTGCCGCCGGCTAATCCGCCAAACGATTACGGACCTTATAAAGGTTCGGCGGCAAACCATCATTATATTTTTGAAAATGTTGTTGATGTGCTTAAAGGGCGTTCCCCCATTACAACTAATGCCCTTGAAGGGTTGAAGGTGGTAGAAATAATTGAAAGAATATATAATTTGAAGAAATAAGTGATTGTTACATTAATTGGAGCGCGCCCACAGTTTGTAAAAGCTGCAGTTGTTTCAAAAGCTTTTATTGAGCAATCAATTCCTGAAATAATAGTCCATTCCGGCCAGCATTATGATGAGCGGATGAGCAATATATTTTGGGAAGAGCTTGGTATTCCCAAACCCTTATATAATTTAAATATTGGTTCTGGCAGCCACGCCGTGCAAACAGCCGGTATGATGGTAGGGCTGGAGCAGATCATCAACAGACTACAGGAAAAACCACGGGCGGTTTTGTTATATGGCGATACCAACACAACCGTAGCCGGCTCGCTGGTGGCTGCAAAGCTTCATATACCAATCATTCATATAGAGGCAGGATTGAGAAGTTTTAACAAAACAATGCCGGAAGAAGTAAACAGGGTAGTAACTGACCACTTATCTGATTTACTCTTTTGCCCTTCCGAAGCATCTGTAAAACAACTGACGAAAGAAGGAATATCTCAAAATGTATATAATGTAGGAGACGTGATGTATGATTCATTTCTTACTTTTTCGGCATTAGCAAAAAAGCTAGATCCTTCGGATGTCGTAGTTAATATCTCGCTGCCATTTACACTTTTAACGCTGCATCGCCCGGTAAATACAGATAATAAGGAAACATTAAGCCAGATTTTTAGCCAGTTAGCATTATTGCCCATGCAAATTATTTGGCCTTTGCACCCCCGTAACCGGAACCACATAAAAGATTTAACAATACCAGAAAATATTCAGATCACAGATCCATTTTCATATTTAGAAATGTTGCTCATGCTTGAAAAATGCAGTGCTGTAGTTACAGATTCAGGGGGCCTGCAAAAAGAGGCATATTGGGCAAAAAAGCCATGTTTTACATTGCGTAGCGAAACGGAATGGGTGGAAACGCTTGAGGGAGGATGGAACCGGCTTATATCTATACAGGGAGATGAATTATCTGAAAAGTTTGGAATATACCCGCACAGTAACTGGAAGCCACTTTATGGCAATGGGAAAGCGGCAAATGAAATAGCTGCAATAATTAAAAAATATTACTACCAAGCGTAACAGGTATATGCTTTTGGAATTTTTTATTTTGCCTCCCTGCTCCTAATACATAAAACTCAAAAATTACTGGAAACTTTTTTACATCTATATTTGCGTACGAAAATACAAGGTGGTTTCGTTCATATAACCGCCTGACTTTGTTTGAGTTCTTGTAATTGTAGCGATAATAATATAACGGCGGGAGGTACATGCTGATGAGAATAATGGTATTGCCAGACAATACCTTTATAAAAGCCGGATATGCCGGCATACAGTATCAATGCAAGTCCAAATAAGGTTATCTGAACAGTTACAAAAAAGTATTATGTGACTGAGGAGGCGAAGCCATGTAACGAATGTAGCAAATCAATTTATTTATGAAAAGTGAGGAAAAAAAGTGGTATGCTATATATACAAAGCCGAGATGGGAAAAAAAAGTTAGCATATTACTTACCAATAAAGGGATACAATCGTATTGTCCATTAACTAAAATTAGAAAAAGATGGAGCGATAGGTATAAACTTGTTCATGAGCCTCTGTTTAAGTCATATGTATTTGTAAAAATTGAGGAAACTGAAATGCAAAAAATAAAATACATTCCTGGTGTTGTGAATTTTGTGTATTGGAATAATAAACCAGCAATTGTACGAGAAGAGGAGATTATAAAAATAAAGGAATTTTTAAGCGAATATGATTCTGTAGAAGTTGAGCTGGTTAATGTTTCTATTGATCAAAGAGTTAGGATATTGAAAGGGTTATTTAAAAATGAAGAAGGAACTATCAGTTATTTAGGAAAGAATAAGATTCAACTCACATTACATAGTTTAGGGCTTAAACTGTTGATAAATAGAAAAAGCGGCATGAGATCACCGTCTTAGCTTATCAATAAAACTTAATATATTGAAAAACGCAACAAAGCTGATAATAGTTGGACTAATAATTTTCGGTAGTGCTTGTACCTCATCTAAAAAGCTTACTGAAGAAGCGTTATATTTCAAGAATATAACTGATAGTTCGCTACAAAAAAGTAATGATACTGCAGATCCTGTTGTGCAGAAAGGAGATATTCTTTATATAGGAGTATTAACACCTAACGAAGAGAGTATGAAAAAGTTTAACCAGCCCAATTTTTATGCCGGAGCTTTAAATAGTGGCGGTGCGGCAGCCAATCAAACAGCCAACACCTTAGGATATCTTGTAGATAATGAAGGAAATATTATATTTCCCCAATTAGGTAAAATCCATGTGGAAGGATTAACAAAATCGATAATTACGAAATATATTACTGATTACCTTAAAAGTGAGCTTATCGATCCCATTGTCACAATTAGATTTCTTAACTATAGAATTACTATATTAGGTGAAGTTGCCAGGCCCGGAACATATTCAATTCCAAATGAAAGAGTCACGATATTAGATGCTTTAGGGCTTTGTGGCGATCTTACACTATATGGAAGGAGAAATACCGTTCGTGTAATTCGGGAGAAAGATGGAAAAAGAGAAACAGGATTTATTGATTTAAATAAGGGTGATATTTTTTCATCTCCATATTATTACTTACAACAAAATGATGTTGTATATGTTGAAATGAATAACAGAAAAATATTAAATACCGATAATGCAACAATTAGAAATGTTGGTTTGGTGGTTAGCATTTTAACTGCAGTAAGTATTATTGTTAGCATCTTGAAATAATTACTAAAATGGCTGATCACTTATTAAGTGGTAATACAAACAAAAAGAACGAGTCAGATTTTAATTTGAAAGATATACTTCAAAAATATCTATCTTATTATTGGCTTTTTATATTGGCTCTAATTATAACTATATTTTCTGCATGGATATATATTAGATATACAACCCCTTTGTATAAGGTATCCGCAACACTATTACTTAAGGATAATGATAATCGTTTAGGTTCTCAGGGGGGTGAATTATTTACCGATCTTTTATTGGCTAGGGGGAACACAAATAAGATTAATGAGATTGAAGTTTTGCGTTCCAGAACGCTTATGATACGTGTTGTTAAAGCTTTAGGACTTCAGAAAGAATGTAAAGTTATAGCCAATATAAAAACTACAGATACGTATGGTGCTGAGCCTTTTGAATGGGATATTATAAAATTGAGAGACAGCAGCCTTCCTTTTAGCCAAAGAATTGAAACAAATGATGACGGTTTTTTAATGAAGAATACAAAAATTAAGGTAAAATTTGGTGAGGTTTTTGAAAATAAATTTGGAGTATTTCGCTTAAGAAAATTGTCCTCTTTTTATCATGAATCAAACTATAAAGAATTTGAATTTAGTTGGAATCCAGAAGTCAATGCTGCCGCCAAATATGCAGGCAATCTGCAAGTGAAACCCGTAGATGACAGAGCAAATATTCTTACCCTTTCTTACATAACAGATAACCCAAAATTGGGCGCAACCATTTTGAATCAATTAATGGAAGAATACAATAATGCAAATATTGATGATAAAAACCTTATTAATAAAAAAGCGCTTGCGTTTATTGATGATAGATTAGCAATAGTGGAAAAACAACTAGATTCTGTTGAAAACAACTTGCAATTATATAAAACAAATAGAAATGTAATAGATCTTGGGTCGCAATCCGAGTTTTATTTTAATAGCTTAAAAACAACATTGGATAATGCCTCAACGTTGGAAATTGATTTGAATCTGATTGGACTGCTTGAAAATTATTTACTCGATAAAAAAAATAACCTTCAGCGTGTACCAACAACTTTAGGGTTGAATGATCCTACATTGCTTCAACTTACATCTGCTTACAATCAGTTGATTGTAGAAAGGGAAAAGCAGATACAAACAGGCGCAGCTGTAAATAGCGTTGTAATTAAAGATGCTAATGGTAATATTGAAGAAACCCGGCTAAAACTTTTGGAAAATTTACAAAACCTGAAAAGAGGAGTAGAGAACTCACTAAAAACAATAAATTCTAAATCTGGTTTGTATCGTACAGAGATAAGTAGAATACCCGAAAAAGAAAGAGAAAGCAGAGAAAAGACCAGACAACAACAAATAAAGCAAAACCTATATTTATATCTTTTACAAAGAAAAGAGGAGTCCGCACTTTCTCAAGCATCTACTATTGCAAGCTCTAAAGTTGTTGATAATGCATTAAATGACGGCGAAAAGGTTAGCCCAAAAGTTATAAATATTTATAGTATAGCTTTGTTTATTGGATTGTTTTTCCCGATTCTTATAATTTATCTTTCTGATTTATTTAATGATAAAGTAACAACAAAAATAGATATTGAAAAAAATACAACTGCGCCTATTATTGCAGAAATTGGACATAATTCAAGCGAAAATGCATTAATTTTTTCAGGCAATGAACGATCGCTTTTGGCAGAACAATTTAGAATGTTACGGTCAAATTTAAAGTTCCTTTTAGGAGATAATAAAACTAGCCCTATTATTTTAGTAACATCCTCTGTTAGCGGGGAGGGTAAATCATTTGTTTCTACTAATCTTGCAGCATCTTTAGCAATAATGGGGCATAAAACAGTTATTTTGGAATTTGACCTGCGAAAACCTAAAATTATGGCAGGCCTTAAGCTTTCCAGTACAGCAGGGCTTTCTAATTTTCTAATTGGCGATGCTTCGCCCTCAACTTTGCCATCCAGGGTGCCTGATGTGGCTAATTTGTTTGTAATCTCAAGCGGACCGATACCGCCTAACCCTTCAGAGTTGTTACAGAATAAGAAAATTGCTGAACTATTTACTTATCTGAAACAAAAATTCGATTATATCATTGTTGATACTGCACCAGTAGGACTGGTAAGTGATGCTTACAGCTTAAGCTCACATGTGGATGCAAGTTTATATATTATTAGACAAGGATACACCTTAAAAAAGCAGATGTCTAGTATTCAAGATCTTTATGAAAATAAAAGGCTGCCATCTATAGGTTTGTTGGTTAATGATATTAGATTTAAAGGGCGATATAAAGGTTATTATGGATATGGTGGCGGTGGTGGTACCTATTACGGGTATAGCTATGGTAACGAATACTTCGGGGAGAAAAAAGTAAGATGGCCATTTGGTTTTCTCAAAGGATGAAATTGAAGAACTGTAAATAAATAAGTACAAATAAAAGAGTAGCTGCAATCGTTAGTTGTATAATGAAACAGGAACGATAAATTGACGTATTAAATATTATAATTTTTTTAGTTGAGAATAGTATTTCAAAGTCGAATTTCTTATATATTTCACAACAACTACTTTATAGTTTTATAATAATTATTGATTGTAGAAAACAGAGATGGAATCAATTAAAAAGCTAAATTGGGATTCAAATTTCTTTGGATATAATATTGGATCTGTTAATATCTCTAAAAGCGACAAATTTAATTTAGCTAACTTAAACACAACAATAAAGCATAGCAATTACGACTTAATTTATCTTTTCTGTGATGTTGAGCTTGATTCTTTTGAAGTTCAAAAATCAATTCCCGATGCTATATTAGTAGATGAAAAAGTTACTTTCACAAAATCATTGTTGGCGGAAATCCTTCCCAAAAAGAAAGAAAATATTTTTGTGATTCATCAAGGTACAGAATCTTTATACGAAATTGCGTTGCAGATAGGAGTACATTCCAGATTTAATGTCGACAAAAATATCGGGAAATCCAATTATGAAAAATTATATAAAGCATGGTTAGATGAATCTGTTTCCAGAAAAATTTGTGACGAAGTTTTTGGCTGGGTAAATGACGGGGAAATAGAGGGATTAATGACTATTGGACAGAAAAAAGAACTCATGAATATAGGATTAATTGGAGTTAATCATCAATCTAGGGGAAAGGGTATCGCTACATCCTTATTAGAGCATGCAGAACTATATACGCAAACTAAAGGACTTAAAGAAATTCAGATTGTAACACAGAAACAAAATTTGCCTGCTATCAACCTTTATTTAAAGCTAGGCTACTCACAAGAATCAGTGACAAAAATTTTTCATATTTGGAAACAAAAATAAATATTCCCTTTAATAAGCCATATTTAAGTGGAAAGGAATTAGAATATATTAAAATTGCTACAGAATCGGGAAAAATTTCTGGAGATGGGATATTTACAAAAAAATGCCATCATTTTTTTGAATCTCGTTATGGATTTAACAAATGTCTATTAACAACCTCGTGCACAGATGCCTTAGAAATGGCAGCAATACTTCTAAATATACAACCTGATGATGAGGTAATAATCCCATCCTATACGTTTGTTTCAACTGCGAATGCGTTCGCATTAAGAGGGGCGAAGATAATTTTTGTTGATAGTACGAGTTTAAATCCCAATATTGATACAAATGCAATTGAAGACCTAATTACTAATAAAACTCGTGTAATTGTACCAGTACATTACGCCGGGATTGCTTGTAATATGGATAAAATAATGCAATTAGCAAAAAAATATTCTCTGTGGGTTGTTGAGGATGCTGCTCAAGGAGTAGATTCATATTTTAATGGAAACCCTTTGGGCGGAATTGGGCACCTTTCTGCTTTTTCATTTCATGAGACCAAAAATGTTATATCGGGCGAAGGCGGTATGTTGGTTATTAATGATCCGACTTTATTTGAACGAGCCGAAATAATAAGAGAAAAGGGCACAAATAGGTCTGCATTTTTTAGGGGAGAGGTAAACAAATACGGCTGGGTTGATATTGGGTCATCATTTTTGCCATCAGAAATTACAGCGGCATTTTTGTATGCACAACTTGAAAAATTGGAGGACATACAACAACGAAGAAAGTCTTTATGGCAGAGATATTGGGATGGGTTAGTGTATATTGGGGAAAAATTTAACATCCGCTTACCATCATTTATTGAAGGAAGCACTAATAATGCTCATATGTTCTATTTGGTTTGTGAGAGTTTTGAACAACGGACAAAATTGTTAACGGCCTTAAAAAAATCAAATATTCTTGCAGTTTTTCATTATCTCAGTTTGCATAAGAGTGACTATTACAAACATAAATATCAAGGAAAGGATCTTTACTGGAGCGATTATTATACTGATTGTCTAGTGCGGTTGCCTTTATTTTATGAATTGTCTGAAATGAATCAGGATTATATCATAGATAGTATAAGTAATGCATTAGACAATTGAGCAACCAAGTACAACAAACCAAAAAGGGGATAAAATGGTCGTTGGCTGATCAAGTTTTAAGACAGATTATTACTTTGATCATTTCAGGTATTCTATCGCGCTTGGTTACACCTTCCGAATATGGAGTACTAGGAATGGTTACTGTTGCAACAGGTTTTTTTCAGGTATTTAAAGATGTGGGATTAGGATCAAGCATTATTCAGAAGCAAGGAGTAACAGAGGATGAGAAATCGACAATATTCTGGCTAAATGTAAGTATCGGAATAGTTTTGGCTATTATATTGATCTCTATTTCGCCGTTGATAGCGGTTTTCTTTGAACAGCCTCAGTTAAAAAAATTAGTAGCTGTAATGGGGTTGAATTTTGTTATAACATCATTGCTTATCGTGCCAGATGCCCTTATTCAAAAATCAATGAATTTTAAGGGATATTTTGTATTAAACTTTATCGCCACTGTTTTAAGCGGAGTGGTTGGTATTGGACTGGCGTTTAACGGAGCGGGGGTATGGGCATTATTGGCTCAGATTATCTGTTCAAGTTTTGTTACCTTAATTTTAAGCTTTAAGGTGGCAAAATGGGTGCCAACAATAGTATTTAATAAATCACTTCTTAAAGATCATTTGAAATTTTCAGGACCTGTTCTAGCAGATAATTCTATCAATTATTGGGTCAGGAATTTAGATAAAATCTTGACCGGGAAAATGCTTGGTCCTGTGTCATTAGGTGTCTATACAAGAGCATATACTTTAATGCTATTGCCATTAAATCAAATTTCTAATACTTTAAATCGTGTTATGTTTCCTTCCTTTTCTTTAATTCATACAGATAAAGAAAAGATATGGGATCAGTTTTCGAAGATGCTTGCAATAATTGCATTTGTGTGTTTTCCGTTAATGTCTATTCTTGGCGTGTTTGCAAAAGAAGTGATACTATTTGTGTATGGCACCTCTTGGTCTGCAGTTATTCCAATATTTAAGGTTTTATGTATTTTAGGTGCTTCACAAGCGTTGGCTTCAACATTTGGTTCTATTTATTATGCCACGGCTCAAACGAAATTAATGTTCAAAGTCGGGGTTATGTCAAGAACTTTTATGTTAGCAGGTATTATTTTGGGGATTTATACTGGTGGGTTAACGGGTATGATCTGGGGATATTTGATATCTAGTATCGCTGCTATGTCCATTGAAATTCATTACGTGTGTAAAATACTCAATAAGAATTCATTATGTTTTTTTAAGAATATTTTTCCCGAAACGATCGGCGCAATTTTAGTAATATTTTTTTTTATTATCATAAAAAGGGTAATTAGTGATTCTGATATATTTACGCTGAAAAATATCATATTAAACTTCTTAATTATTTGCATAGGAGTACTAATATATATCTTTATTTTAATTAGATTGAAAAGTATAGGCTTCAAAGTTTTCAAAAGCAATATTAATGCACAGAAATAAAGAGGTGTTACACCTTATGATAGACGATGATTTTATAGATTATTTTATCGAACAATCAGAATCTATCTTTCCATTAGCCGTAACCTATTGGGTTGCAAAAGAAAATGGCAGAGAAATTCGGAAGGTTCATTCATCGTTGATAAAAGGTGTTATATGGAGTGATAGTAATTTGAGTACCTTAATTAAGGAAGCAAATAAATATAAACTTGTTGTTGTACATAGTTTTTTTATATCAAGATTACATCAGTTCTTCTCTGGTTTATCTAAAGATATCAAGATCGTTTGGTTATTTTGGGGAGCAGATGGATATAGTTTTACAAGAAATAATAAGCAATGGTTTTTACCGAAAACCTGGAAATATAAAATTGAAAGTGAAAAAAAGAATGATAAACGGTTGCTACGTTTTTTTTATACGCAGTATGTAAATTGGCGCAGCAGTAACTATGTCAAAACATTGATTAAAAGGGTAGATGCCTGTGCAACATGGGTAAAGTATGACTTTGAAATGATTCACTACTTACATCCACCTATGAAATGGCTTAACTACTGTTATTTCACTCATCAACAAATGGGGCTTGACAAAATAGAGCCGCAACCACTAAACCTTAAAAAGCTTTGGTTAGGAAACTCTGCAACCGAAACCAATAATCATCTGGATGCATTGGATTACTTATGCGAAATTAATTGGACTGGGCAAATTTTGATACCCCTGTCTTATGGTGATCAGCGATATGCATCTTATGTAAAACAATATGCGACAAAACAGTTTGGAGACAATGCTATTTTTCTAGATAAATGGATGCCACTTGATGAATATCATAAATACATGAACAGTTGTGGATTTGTATGGATGAATCATATCAGGCAACAGGCAGCAGGAAATATTTTAGGTGCTTTATATATGGGAAAGGCTGTAATAATGAATTCTTCTAATAATTTATTCAAGACTTTTAAAGATTGGGGAATTCTATTTGCTACACAAAATATGCTGCATAATCCCGAAGACATAGCTAAAGATCAATTTTGTAAGAACAAATCTATTATCGAAAATAATTTAACGAACGAGATGAGCATAGAGGGAATTAAGGCTATTTATAATCTATTATCATAGTTAAATAGTATGCTTGTAATATTAGATTATAATGTTGGAAATCTAAGCTCCATAAAAAACATGCTAAAAAGGGTGGGAGTAAATGCGCTTATTTCAAACAAAATTGAAGATATAATTTCTGCAGATAAATTGATACTCCCAGGGGTTGGCTCATATGATTATGGTATTCAACAATTACGCAATGCGGGATTTGTTGAGGTTCTAAATGAAAGAATTTTAAGAAAGAGGGTACCTATCTTAGGACTCTGCCTTGGCGTACAATTATTAACAGAAGGAAGCGAAGAAGGAGTAGAAAATGGATTAGGGTGGATAAAAGGAAAAACTATTGCTTTTGATAAAGCAAAATTATCTTCCGCAGAAAAAATTCCTCATATGGGTTGGACAGAAGTGAAGAAATTTGGGCGATCAAAACTTTTTACAGATATGTACGACGATCCACGGTTTTACTTTGTACACTCCTATCATTTGCAGTTGAGTAATGAAAAAGATGTTATGGCGTATGCAAATTATGGATATGACTTTGCTGTTGGAATAGAACATGAAAATATTTTAGGAGTACAGTTTCATCCTGAAAAAAGCCATAAATATGGAATGAAGCTTTTAGAAAATTTTGTAAAGTATTATTAGTGAGAAGAATAAGAGTTATTCCTGTATTGTTAATTCATAAAGGGGGACTAGTAAAGTCAATAAACTTTAAGAATTATACTTATGTGGGTGATCCTATAAATGCTGTAAAATTATTTAACGAAAAAGAAGTTGATGAAATTGCTATATTGGATATTAACGCCAGCCGGGAAAACAGACCTCCGGACATACAAAAGATTGCAGAAATAGCCAGTGAAGCATTTATGCCCTTAGCGTACGGAGGGGGAATTACCACAATAGATCAGATTAAAGAAATATTCTATAATGGAGTTGAAAAAGTAATTTTGAATAAATCAGCGATTGTTAATCCATCATTAATTTCATCGGCCGCCAAAATTTTTGGTAACCAAAGTGTAGTGGTATCGCTTGATATAAAAAAAGGATTTTTAGGAGGTGAAAAAATATTTAGCGATAATGGGAGAAAAAACACAGGATTAAATGTAGTTCAATTTGCAAAAAGAATGGAAGATGCAGGGGCAGGAGAACTGCTAATAAACAGCATAGACAGAGATGGAACTTACAAAGGATATAATATAGAAATGATAAGGGCCGTAACAGAGATTGTAAATATTCCTGTAATAGCAATGGGAGGGGCTTCTTCAATTGAAGATTTCCGGCAGGCTGTTATAAATGGAGCTTCGGCAGTTGCGGCAGGAAGTATGTTTGTTTTTCAAAGGCCTCATAAAGCCGTATTAATAAGTTATCCGTCTGGGCGCGATTTATTAGAAAAACTTTATTCCAATTTATAATACGCGTTTTTTATTTACTTTTTAATCAATGATAAGTTCCAATAAACTTTATACCAAAATAAAATGGGAATAAAAGCATCTGTTAAGGATTTTTTAAAAAACAGTTCAACAGTAAAAAAAATAATTGAGAAAGTAAATGTATATTCTTTAAGTGTTCCACCAGGCCATTTTTATAGCCCGATACCTAAAATGGATGATGTAAGGCGTGATGATGAAGGGTTATTTAATAAAAACATATCTATTGAAGGTATTGACTTTAATGATGTTCGACAGCTGGAGCTGTTAGAAAAGTTTAGAAGCTATCAAAATATTATCCCTTTTACTGATAGCCCTACTTCTTTATTTAGATATTATTATGAAAATGAAATGTATAGCCATTCCAGCGGATCTTTACTTTTTAGCTTTTTACATTATCTGAAACCTAAAAGAATAATTGAAATTGGATCAGGGTTTTCATCAGCATTAATGCTCGATGTAAATAACATAAGTTTTGAAAACAGCATCAAGTTAACATTTATTGAACCTAACCCTGAAAGATTAAAAGGGCTTTTGAAAGAGGAAGATTATAAAAATGCAACAATTATTGAAAAACGAGTACAGGATATAGATATTAATATTTATGCCGAGTTAGAGGATAATGATATTCTTTTTATTGACTCCACGCATGTTTCTAAAATTGGTAGTGACGTTAATAAAGTTATTTTTGAAATAATACCCAGACTAAAAAAAGGGGTTTATATTCATTTTCATGATATTCTTTATCCATTTGAATATCCCAGAGATTGGATTTATAAGGGAGTATTCTGGAATGAAAGCTATATTTTACGAGCCTTTTTAATGTACAACACTTCCTTTTCTATTCAGTTTTTTAATACATATTTATTAGAAAAATATTTTACTTTAATGCAAGACATCCCTCTTTTTAATAAAAGCATTGGAGGTTGTTTTTGGATGAGAAAAGAAAAATAAGTTTATATGATTAATAAGCCTTATCAAATTTGTTGTCGTTGTGTAATGGATTCGTCTGATCCAGATATTGATTTTGACGAGCAGGGTATCTGTAATCATTGCAGGCGATTTGATGAATTATATAAAACGATACCCAAGGAGCACTATTCGAAGTCTGATTTATTTATAAAAACTGTAGAAGAGATTAAGAAAAGAAGTAAAGGAAAATCATACGACTGTATACTGGGTTTAAGTGGCGGCACAGATAGCTCTTTTTTGGCATATTTATGTAAGGAGTATGGACTTAAGCCCCTGGTTGTTCACTTTGACAATGGTTGGAATACTGAGTATGCAATAAGGAATATTGAAAACCTGGTAAAAAAACTCAATTTTGAATTATATACTTATGTCATTAACTGGGAACAATTTAAGGAACTCCAGCTTTCTTATTTTAGGGCGTCAGTTATTGATTTAGAAGTTCCCACAGACCATTTAATTTTTGGAGCATTGTTTAAAACTGCCAAAAAATACAATATCCATAACGTTATAAGTGGTTTTAATCTTACTTCGGAGGGAATAATGCCTTTGAAATGGTTGTATGAATATAAGTTTGACCGGGCTAATATGAAAGATATTCATCGCCAATTTGGAACAGGTGAAATGAATAATTTACCTACCCTTGGTGTTTGGCAAAGGTTATATTATTATAAATGGTATCAGTTTAAGCAATATCATTTGCTTCAGACCTTTTTATATAATAAAGCAGAAGCTCAAGAGATATTAAAACAGAAATTTGACTGGAAAGATTATGGCGGCAAACATTTTGAATCGGTTTTTACAAGATTTTATCAAGGTTATTTTTTGCCTGTAAAGTTTGGAATAGACAAGAGACGAGCCCATTATTCTACGTTGATCTGTTCAGGCCAAATGAGTAAAAAAGATGCTTTGGATAAATTAAAAGAGCCGACTTATGACCTGCAATTACAGCAACAGGATATCGAATATGTTTGTAAAAAGTGGGGAATAAGCAAAGAAGAGTTTAATAAAGTGATGAATATGACTGTAAGAAGTCACAATGAATTTAAAGAGGAACAAAAGATAGAAAAGGCTATTAATAAGATAATTCAAACAATTAAGCCTTTTGTACCGAATAGATTTAAAAATGCATAAGATTTTGTTCCTGAGCTTTGAATTTCACCCTGTGCAATCAACAGGAAACTTCCGTGCTGCTAAGTTTGTCAAACACCTAAAAAGCTATGGAATAGAGCCAATAGTATTTTGCGGATCAGTTGATGATTTAAAGGATTATTATTCCTGGGGAAAATTGAATAACGAACTTTTAAAAGATATTCCTTCAGACATAGAATTTTTTAGACCGCAATTTAAACGAAAATATAAACCATGGTCTAAATATTTGCAGTTCTTGTATTATGCTGATCCCGTTTATCATTATTGGAAAAAGAGTGCGAAGGAAAAATTAAAAGAAATTTTTTCTATTCATCCTGACATTGAAGCTGTTTTTGCCACAGTACCACCTTTTAGCATAAATGAACTTGCTTATTGGATAAGTAAAAAGTATAAACTTCCATTAATACTTGATCTTCGCGATGCATGGTCAGACCAGGGGCAAGTACCATATTTTACACGAGTCCATTATTTAATTAATAAGTTTTATGAGAAACGAATTTTAAAACAGGCCAAAAAGGTAGTTTTTGTCACAAAAGGCTTAGAAAAGATTTATGCATCTTCATATCCTTCTGTGTTATCAAAAAGTCTTTTAGTTTATAATAACTATGATAATTATTTTTTTGACAAGGAAATAATAACAAGCTTTCCGGCAAAGGAGCAAGAAAAGTTTATTATAGGTTATATAGGCGCTTTTTATTATGATGTTGCAGCAGATGAAATTAGGAAGCAGAAGTGGTGGAAAAGAAAAGGCATTAAAAAGTTCTTTTACTATGCGGCTCAGGAAGAGTGGATATATCGGAGCCCTTTTTTCTTATTTGCAGCAATGGAAAAATTATTTAAAAAACATCCTCACCTTAAAGCAAAGTTTCTATTTGGGTATATAGGAAATAAGCCGCCATGGCTTGAGGAAATGGCCGGCAGATTTGAGCTAAAAGAAAATATTAAATGTTACGGATTTTCAAATGTGCACGAAATAGAAAAACTTGTTTCTGATTTTAACGCATTGTTGATTACAACTGAAAAAATTCCTGGGAATCAAAGTTTTTGCCTCCCTTCCAAAATGTTCGATTATATAAAGTTTGGAAAACCACTAATTGGGTTTGTAAAAGAGGGAGATCTCAAAAACTTTCTATTATTATCTAATATGAGTG
Organism: Agriterribacter sp.; assembly: GCA_047601125.1. Taxonomy (GTDB): domain Bacteria; phylum Bacteroidota; class Bacteroidia; order Chitinophagales; family Chitinophagaceae; genus Agriterribacter. Next base: position 1,065,348 of record JASGJY010000002.1, read on the forward strand.
TAATTGTTGATCCGGATAAAATAAATGAAGAAAGTGAGCTGGCGAAACTTGAGAGCTTTGTTAATGAAAAAAAAGTATTCACGCCAGATATTTCATATATAAACACATATAAAACTGAATACCAAACGGCGCTTCTTGCAGAGGGTATAATATCTGCAATAGAAAGTTAGCCTTTCTTAGGCTAAGAACTAAAAATTAGTTTGTATTATTTATCTATTGGAAAAATTTAAAATTAAATAAAGAATAAAACAGCAATGAAGATTGCATTTATATTTGGAACTAGGCCAGAAGCGATTAAGTTAGCACCTGTAATTCAATATTTTCAGAAAGATAATTCACTTAATATTGACATTTGTATAACCGGGCAGCACAAAGAGATGCTTAAACAGGTAATGGATATGTTTAATCTTACACCGACTACTGATTTATCTCTTATGCAGCCCAATCAAACGCTTGCATCCTTTACAGCAAGGGCTGTAGACAAATTAGATGTATATTTTGAAGAAAGCAAACCCGAAGCAATTTTTGTACAAGGAGATACATCAACCGTATTAGCAGCCTCATTATCCGCATTTTATCACAAAATAAAGATATTTCATATTGAGGCAGGACTGCGCACTTTTGATAAATATTCGCCTTTTCCAGAAGAGATGAATAGAAAGTTAACATCTGTTTTGGCGGATTATCATTTTTCTCCAACTCAAATTTCCCGACAAAATCTTTTAAAGGAATCTGTTGCAGATGATAGAATTATTGTTACCGGAAATACAGCAATTGATGCATTAATAAATATCAGCTCAAGACTTGAAACCGATAAAGCATTAAAAACGTTAATTGACAATTCAATACCGGATATAATTAAAGAAAGTAATAGAATAATTTTAGTTACCGGGCATAGACGAGAAAACTTTGGAAAGGGTTTTGAAGAAATATGTGATGCCATAAAAAACTTAGCGCAGGAATTTTATGATTATTTGTTTGTTTATCCTGTACATCTGAATCCTAATGTTCAGAAATTTGTGTTATCTAATTTGTCGGGTATTAAAAACGTACAACTTTTGCCTCCCCAGAACTATGTCAGCTTTATTTACCTGATGAAAAAGGCATATTTAATTTTAACAGACTCAGGAGGAATACAGGAAGAAGCTCCAAGCTTACAAAAGCCCATTTTAGTTATGCGTGATACGACAGAAAGGCCGGAAGGTATAGCAGCAGGTTGTGCAAAATTAGTAGGGCCTTCTAAAAATCATATTGTTAAAGCCGTTCAAGAAATTTTGCTGAATAAAAACTTGTACAATAATATGATAGGAATTCCAAATCCCTATGGTGATGGTAATGCCAGCGCAATTATATATAATTATTTTAAGGATGTTATGTAATGGAAAAACTGCTTTTTATCCCATCAGATTCCATTAGAAATGAAATGTCCCGGTCATATTATTTCGCGAGATACCTTTCTGAGTATTATCAGGTATTCCAATTGCGGTGGCATGATACCCAAAGCTTAAGTTTTGAGAATAAAAAAAAATCAAAACTCAATACACTTATTTATTGGTTTAAAGCCTTGTCTACATCTGTAAGATTTCAAAATCATCCAACAGATCGACACTGCTGGATATGGATACCATATATGAGTCATATGGTGATTTACAGATTTATCGGTTTTACTCTTGGCACTAAACTGTCAAGAAAATTTAACAAAATAATATTGTCGAAGGTTATCAAGAAAATTAAGCCGGATATAATTTTTTATGCCGATGGATTTGACAAGTTTCCTTATGTGGATACTTCTGCTTTGGTAATTTCTGATGTTCAGGATGATATTGATGAAACCAACTTCTCATATACCTCATATCATAAAGAATATGGCAGGAGGCAATTTAATTTAACCATAAAAAATTATATTGTAAGTAGAGCTGCAGGAGAACGTTTGGGAAAGTACTATCAGGCAGAATTCAATTACCTGCCTAATGGAGCGGATTTTAAATCAATGCAAAATATTGATTTGGGTAAGCTTACAGAATTAAAAGAGTCATTAGATTTAGCAGATAAGTATGTAATAACTTTTATTGGAGGCGATGTTTGGTTTGATGCAGCATTGGCTGAAGATCTATTTAATCTTGCCAATAATGATATAAATAATATTCATTTTGTAATTGTAGGCAATGTCCCCGTTACAAAAAAATTACCAAATGTTACTTTTATAGGCGCAGTTAGTAATAAAGATTCATATTATTACTATCATTTAAGTAACATGGGTATACTTTTAAAGTCTTCAGAAAATTCTCCTTTTCTATATAATTCTATGCCTCTTAAAATTGTACAATACAGTTGTGTAAATAAAATATTTATTTCTCCTCCTGTAGCATGGCTTGAGGAGGAACGTTATACAAATGTTTTAATAGTTGAAAATTTCTCTGCTGGAAATTTGTGGAGTGCTATCAAATATTTAAAAGAAAATGAACCCCCTATTGACAATCGGTGGAAAGATTATGATTGGAAAAAAATAGTTGAAAGAATACATTCAGATTTAAAGAATATAGATTGAGTCAGATAATTTTTATTTCAGAACATTATGATCCAATAATAGGAGGAGCGGTAACATATGTGAAAAAAATTACTGAGCAATTTATGCAATTAGGATATGATATAATGTTAATTGTACCGACATTGATTTCAGAAAAGGAGGAAAAAAAAGAAACGCAGGTTGCTAATAATTTTTTGCTTGTAAAACTGCCTGTTATAAGAGCTATTGATGGAGATATCGTTTTTAGAGAGGATAGATACAAATTTATTAGTGAGGTAAATAAATTTATTAAAGTGTATATACAGGATAGCAATGTTATGGCTATACATATCTTGTATGGAATGTTTATAATGTCAGGTCTTGATGTTGAATATATTAAGCAACAGGGTATAAAAACTTTTGTAACTATTCATAATGTACCACCAGCGGAAACCAGAAGCTCCTGGAAAGGAGACAAACTATTATTCTTTGTAAAAGATGAATTCAGAAAAATAATTACTCGACAAATAAACAAAAGGCGAATCTGTAAGAATAACTTTGATAATTATATTGTGCCAAGTTCATCTGTAAAAAAAATGCTGTCTAAATATAGGCCTCCGGAATTAATTAAAGTTATAGGGCATGGTTATAAAGAACATTTGTCCGTTTTATCAAATACCAAAGGAGAAGTACAATCGGCAGATATTAATATATTAACAGTAGGAGGAATCGTTCCTCATAAAAATCAGCATAGAATCATACAGATTGCCAGCCAGCTTGTGAAAAAGGGTGCTTCTTTTAGATGGAGGATAATAGGGCCAGTTAGAAACCCGCGATATTATGACTATATAAAGGCTAATATTATTGATTTTAAATTAGAAAATTTTGTTGAGCTTTTAACCAGTGTTACGGAAGAGACGCTTGAACAATTTTATGATGAGTGCGATATTTATGTTCAGCTTTCGAGCGAAGAAGGGTTTTGTTTTACCGTTTTGGATGCAGCCTTGAAGAACAAATATATTATTGCAACTGCAGCAGGAGCAATTCCTGAAATTATTAAAAATGCTAATGGGAAATTGGTTTCACTGGACGATAGCGAAATAGCAAAAGAGTTGTTGGCTACATTGAAGGAAAAGAGATATTTTGAAACCGCTGATTGTTCTGGTAACATAAAACAAAACTTCAATTGGCGATTCGCGGTAAACCAAATGGTACAGACTTACGGCCTTCTCAAAGAATAAAATAATATGGAGAATATAGGGGGTTATGGAATTTATGATTATGTAGTTGTTGTGGGTTTTATTATTGCCACACTATTTGTTGCCAATAAAAATCCTCATTATATAATTTATTTGTTGCCCGCCGCCGGTAGTTTTTGGTTTTTTATTGATTTCCTGACCATGATTACCCCAATCAAGATAGTTCCCGCAGTTTTTATATTAGCCACGTTAAATAAAGGTAGGGGTTACCTCAGATTTAAAAATGATATGTGGGCTCAGGGAATGCTTATTCTTTTTTGTATTTATTGCATTGTTGGACTGGCATATACGCTAGGGTTTCAGGGGTTTGAGTCTTATTCACCCTACAAAAGGGTTGTCATACAATTCATGACTTATCTCAACCAACTGCTCATATATTTTATACTTAAGGTTGAAATCAAAACTTCAAAGGATTTATATGTCTTCTTTAAGGTTTTTATAATCACTACCACTTTTCTGTGTTTGTATGGTTTTTACCAATATATAGCCTTTGAATTGGGCTTGCCTTTTAGAGGAATTGTTTATACTGCAGATCAGGTAAGTGCAGCTTATGATAGCTATTACCAGTTTTTTAGAATTAATTCCTTAGCTAATGAGCCCAAACGGTTGGGGAATATTCTTGTGATGGGAATACTTATGCTTTTAGCATGCAAAAGAGGAGGAAATAAATGGATAAATATTTTGATTATCGTTCATCTTGCATGTGGAGTTTTAACCTATTCAACAACATTATTTATCCTTCTGGGCATCCTTGTTCCTTGTTTACTAATTTTGTCTTTTATCGATAAAGAGTTAAAGCTATTCAAAAGCGTGATCTTTGGTGCGTTTTTAATAAGTATCCCTTTACTCCTTATTTTTAGAGAGCGGATATTTACAATATATAATGTTCGGGTTGTAGGGCAAATTCAATATGCTCAACATGAGCATAGCTATTATCTTGATAAATATGCTTTTGATTATTTTAAGGAGAATTGGCAAGGAATGTTAATCGGTTATGGATTAGGGAATTACAATTTCATTCTTGAAAAACATATCGGAGCAGGGCTTAATTCATTTGGGTTGGAAATCATGAATTCGGGGGTTCTCAATTTAGTGTATGATTTTGGATACATTGGAACGATTATATTTTTGTGGCCTTTGATAGCTGGTATAATACAACCATATCGGATGAATGATCCTCCTATTCTTCGAAAGTCAAAAAAACCGCTATATCTTGCAGTGCTTATTGTTTCGTTCCTACTTGCGGTTTGGCATTGGAATTTTATGATATTAGGGGCTTTAAATCATGAGTTGGACAGAGAGCAGAATAACTCCTTTTCTTAGTTATATATATGTGCGGCATAGCAGGAATTATCTCTTTAAATAGTAAAGAAACAGACAATGGTATAATACAGCGTATGACCAATGCAATGTCCCATCGCGGACCAGATGCAGAAGGAATATTTATAGATGGTGAAGTTGCATTAGGGCATCGACGTCTTTCGATTATTGATCTTTCTTCCGCAGCGAATCAACCTTTTTCCGATCAATCCGGCAGATACACTATCGTTTTTAATGGTGAAATATATAATTTCCGGGAAGTAAGAAAGATGATTGCTGATTACCCTTTCAGAACCGGTAGTGATACTGAAGTTTTAATAGCGGCATATGCCAAATGGGGCAATAACTGTTTCAAATATTTTAAGGGCATGTTTGCTTTCGCAATTTGGGATAAGCAGTTAAAGAAATTGTGTTTGGTAAGAGACAGAATGGGGGTAAAACCCCTGTACTATTTCATTGATGATAAAAAAATATTGTTCGCATCTGAAGTAAGGGCTTTGTTAAGCAGTGGTATTATTCCTAAGCAAATTAGTAAAAATGGGTTGCTGGAATTCTTTTCTTATCAATCACTCAATTATCCTCTTACTATAATTGAAGGTATTCAACAACTGGAAGCGGGTACGTTTCTGGAAATTAAGAATGGTGATATACTTAAAACACGGTATTGGCAATTAACATCTGAAAACACTGCCCCGGAGTATGATAATATAGATTTGGTAAAAGAAACTATTAAATCTCTTTTAACACAATCCGTAAAACGGAGATTGGTTAGTGATGTGCCTGTTGCAGCTTTTTTATCAGGAGGAATTGATTCAAGTATAGTGGTTGGCTTAATGGCAGAAGAATGCAAGACAAAACCAGATACATTTAATATATCATTTGGTGAAAAGGAATTTGATGAATCGCCTTATGCGGAGATTATTGCCAAAAAATTTAATACAAGACACACTAAAATATCCCTTTCGCCTTCTATAATGCTTGACGAACTGGACAATGCGCTTGCATCAATGGATACACCAAGTGGAGATGGAATTAATACATATGTAGTTTCCAAAGCAATAAAAAATGCAGGCATCAAAGTAGCCTTATCAGGTGTTGGGGGCGATGAATTGTTTGCCGGTTATCCGATATTTAATCAATATACAAGGCTAAATAAAAATAAATTCATTTGGGACAATACCCTCTTTTTCAGGCGTCTTATCTCTTTTTTGATTAGACCTTCCGAATTTTCAAGTAAAAAGTTCAGGGTCATGCAAATTTTAAGGCTTCCTGATACTGGCATTGAAAATGTATATCCCATCTTAAGACAGGTTATTGCACCGGAAGTAATAAAGTCGCTTATTAAAGTTCCTGCCCAACCAACTGCATTGCAAAATGAATTGCAACAATACGCATCATTTCTGTATAAGCTTCCTGAACTAAGCCAGGTAACTGCGGCAGAATTAATGGGCTATACGCAGCATACACTATTGAAAGACACAGATCAAATGAGCATGGCTGTAGCACTTGAAGTAAGAGAGCCATTTTTTGACAGTGATTTGGTAGAGTATGTTTTAGGTGTTCCTGATAAATTCAAAAAGCCAACATATCCGAAAAGTTTACTTGTAGACGCCGTGAAGCCGTTAATACCAGATGAAATTGTTTTCAGAAAAAAACAAGGATTTGTTTTTCCCTGGCAGTTATGGTTAAAGAATGAATTGAAGAATTTTTGCGAAAACCATATAAAACGTTTATCGCAAAGGGATTTTATACAAGAAAAGATGCTGATTAAATATTGGAATCATTTTTTAAAGGGCGATCCAGAAGTTCGGTGGGCAGATGTTTGGCTGTTTGTAGTTCTTGAATACTGGCTGGAAAAAAATTTTGATTAAACATTTCCCAAATATTAGTAAGGAGTTAGTTTGTGAAAGAAAAAATATTTGTGTTTGTTGATTGGTACGAGCCCGGCTTTAGAGGAGGAGGACCTATAAGGTCCTGTGTAAACTTTGCTGAAAATCTCAAGAACGATTTTGAGATTTTTATATTCACACGAGATCGTGACCTTGGAATGGATAAGGCTTATGACCATATACAGACGGATACATGGCTGCAAAAAGATGGAATAAATATTTTCTATGGCTCTCCCACACAACTTACATGGAGCAATATAGCTTTTCAATTAAAAGAAAATATTCAACCTGCATACATATATGTAAATGGAATGTTTTCAAAATTATTTTCTATATATCCTCTTTTGATCAAGCGATTTTATGGTTTAAAGCAAAGATGTATAGTTACTCCAAGAGGCATGTTGAAATCAACAGCACTTCAATTTAAAAGAGAAAGAAAGACATGTTTTTTGAAAGTGTTACAGCTTTTCAACATCTATGATCATATAATATTTCAGGCGACAGACGAAACTGAGCAATGCGATGTTAAAAGAAATTTAGGAGAAAAATCATTAGTTAGGCGCATACCTAACTTTCCGGCTAAACCTAAAGACTGGACAACGCCCCCATTAAAGAAACCAGGAATTGTTAAACTTATTTTTGTAGGAAGAACCCATCCAATAAAAAACCTCCATCTTGTTTTGGAATGGTTACCTCAAACAGATGGCGAAATTCTGTTTACAATTATTACTACTGATGAGGATATGACATATTGGAACAAATGCAAACAGCTAATAGATAAATTTCCTTCGTCTATTAAAACTATTGTTCAAAAAAATGTTCCTCATGCTACTGTTGAAAAACTTATTGCCGAACATCATGTTTTAATACTTCCAACTGAAGGAGAAAATTTTGGGCATGTAATTTTTGAAGCGTTATCACTTGGCAGGCCTGTTATTATAAGTGATCAGACTCCCTGGAGACATCTTCAGCAAAAAAAAGCCGGATGGGATATTTCTCTTTCCGAAACTGAGCAATTCATAGCAGCGCTTCGAGTTGTTTTATCCTGGAACCAGGAAGAATTAAACGATTGGAGTTTTAAGGCATGGCAATTATCTGTTGCATATGCAGAAAACAGGGATTTAAAAAATCAATATTTACAACTTTTCAGCAACCAATGAAGATCCTCGTAACAGGTGGTTCAGGCTTTATCGGAACTAATGTAGTTCAATACTATCTGGATAAGCAAATAAACGTTGTTAGTATTGATAAAAATCCTCCTCGTAATAGAAATCATATCACAAACTGGGTAAATATTGACCTGCTAAATGAAGAAAAAACGATAGCTGTAATAGAAAGAATCAAGCCTACCCATGTAATACACCTTGCGGCCAGAACTGATCTTAATGGCGACTCTCCTGAAGATTATGCCATTAATACTAAGGGCACATTTAACCTGGTTACCGCGCTTTCAAAAATAACAACGGTGCAAAAAGTAATATTTGCATCTTCCATGTTGGTGTGTCGCGTTGGATATATTCCAACAAATGATGAGGACTATTGTCCTTCAAACACCTATGGAGAGAGTAAGAAGCAAATGGAAATATTACTTAGAAAAGCGGAACTTCCTTATGAGTGGATAATAATAAGGCCTACCTCTATTTGGGGACCTTGGTTTGACACGCCTTACAGAGACTTTTTTGATAAAGTTTATCAACGAAAGTATTTTAATATTAAAAATAAAGCCTGTACAAAAACCTATGGTTTTGTACTCAATTCAGCGTATCAAATAGACAAGTTGTTGAATGCCAAAACTCCACAATCTGCAATGTATTATATAGGAGATAAGCCTCCAATAAATATTTCGATATGGGCTGATGAAATTGCAGGTAAGCTGGGAAATTCAAAATTTATTTCAGTACCATATTATATTTTTAAGTTTGCGGCATTATTTGGTGACCTTTTAAAAAAAGCGGGGATTAATTTTCCGATGACATCCTTCAGATTAAAGAATATGACGACAAACAATATACTTCCGTTAGATAACACCTATGCTGTTACAGGACAGCCACCTTACAATAGGGATAAAGCAATTGATATTACGTTAAAATGGCTGAATTTCAATAAAAAAGAGAAGTAACATTATGTATATACTTGGACTAAATATCTTCCATGGCGATTCTTCTGCCTGTATTTATAAAGATGAGCAACTGCTTTGCGCATTTGAAGAAGAGCGATTTACGAGGAAAAAACATTGGGCTGGCTTCCCGGTTTTAGCAATAAAAGAATGCTTAAAAGAAGCCGGAATTTCGGTTGAACAGGTAGATCATATTACCGTTTCCAGGAACCCTAAAGAAAATCTATCTAAAAAAATACTGCATACTTTAAAATATCAAACAAGCTTAAGCAGTATTACTCAAAGATTAAAGAATAGCAGGAAGGTAGGAGCGCTTGAAGACATATTCGCTGAAAACTTTTCATTGCCATCTACTGTTTTTAAATCTAAAATTCACAATATAGAACATCACAGATCACATCTGGCGAGCGCTTTTTTTGCATCCCCTTATGATAAAGCGGCAATTTTATCTATAGATGCGTTTGGAGATTTTTGTTCCACAATGCTGGCGTTTGGAGAGGATAATAAAATTACAGTTTTAGATCAGGTACTTTTTCCACACTCAATAGGAATATTCTATACTGCATTTACACAATACCTCGGCTTTAAATATTATGGCGATGAGTATAAGGTGATGGGTCTTGCTCCTTATGGAAAGCCAGTGTATTTAAAAGAGATGGAAGAAATTCTTATTCTTGAAAAAGACGGGCTTTTCAAATTAAATCTCGACTATTTTATACACCATAAAAAAGGTATTACAACAAAAATTCTTGAGAATAATGATCCTACTCCTAGTCTGATTTATTCAGAAAAAATGGAAAAGGTATTTGGCAAGCCGAGAAAGGTATCAGAATTACTTACACAGCATCATAAAGATATTGCAGCATCAGTGCAGAAATACTGTGAGGCGGCTATATTCCACATACAAAAAAGACTATATGAGCTTACGGGCAGTGAAAATATATGTATTGCCGGCGGTGTGGCCCAAAATTCTGTGGCAAACGGAAAAATTACATTGAATACACCATTCAAAAATGTATATATACCACCGGCTGGTCATGATGCAGGCACGTCGATGGGATCTGCTTTATACTTATATAATCATATTTTGGGTAATTCCAGAACCTCACCAATGTATGATCCATATACAGGTTCTAAATCTGATAATAAAGAAATAGAAAAACTACTAAAAGAGAAGGGTGTTGAGTATAAGAAAGTAGACAATGAAGTGTTATTTGATTTGGTGACTGATAAATTAATAGAAGGTGGAGTAGTGGGGTGGTTCCAGGGAAGAGCGGAGTTTGGCCGAGGGCTCTCGGTCATCGTTCTATTTTAGCAGATCCAAGACGTAATGATGTAAAGGAAATCCTTAACCTCAAAATAAAGAGAAGAGAAAGCTTTCGTCCTTTTGCACCATCAATACTTATTGAGCAGGTCAAAGAATATTTTGAGCTGGACGATTATGTGCCTTTTATGGAAAAAGTATTTGTGATTAAACCAGAAAAGCGTGGTCTCATTCCTGCAGTTACACATGTTGATGGCACTGGTCGTCTTCAAAGTGTAGATGCAAAAATAGAACCTAAATATCATGGATTAATTTCAGCATTCAATAAAAAAACTGGCGTCCCTATTCTTGTTAATACCTCCTTCAACGAAAACGAACCCATAGTAAACACACCGGCAGAAGCATTGGATTGTTTTTTAAGAACGCAAATGGATATGCTGGTGCTGGAAAATTGTGTGATCACCAGGAGCTGATATCATGAAACTCTCCATCATTACTGCCACCTACAATAGTGCCGCTACTTTAGCAGACACAATGGAGTGTATACAAATGCAGGATCACCCGGATATTGAGCATATTATTATTGATGGAGGGTCTGCTGATGATACCATAAATATCATAAAAAGGTATAGTCATATCAGCAGGTTCGTTTCAGAAAAAGATAAGGGTATATATGACGCAATGAACAAGGGCATTGCAATGGCAACCGGCGATATTATCGGTATACTCAATTCAGATGATGTATATGCTTCGCCGGATATACTTTCCCTGGTTGCACAAACTTTTGAAGAAAATCCGCAGGCAATGGCTTTATATGCAGATTTACAATTTGTGCAGCGCAATGATACTTCAAAAGTTGTGCGCTCATGGAAGGCGGGCAAGTATACAAAAAGCAGTTTCTATTACGGCTGGATGCCGCCACATCCCACTTTTTTTGTGAGAAAAGAAGTTTATGACAAAGTGGGAGCATTTAATATTAACTTAGGATCAGCGGCAGATTATGAACTGATGTTGCGTATTTTATTAAAGCATAATATTAAAGCCGCTTATATTAACAAAGTAATTATAAAAATGCGGGTAGGAGGTGTTAGTACCGGTTCTTTAAAAAACAGGATCAAAGCCAACAGGCAGGATAGAATGGCGTGGAAAATCAATAATCTTAAACCTTTTCCGTTTACTTTGTACCTGAAACCAATGCGCAAGCTTGGCCAGTTTTTTATAAAATAGTCAGTGTTTAAATTATAAATTATTCATGTTCTCCTTCTTCAAAAAAAAGAAATATGTGTTTTCCGGTGATCTGAGCATCATAGGTACCGATATGCATTCACATCTGCTTCCGGGCATAGATGACGGATCTCCTGATATTGAAACCTCTATACAACTGATTGAAGGATTAACAGCGCTGGGATATAAAAAATTTATTACTACCCCGCATTTAATGATTGACCTCTACCCCAATAACAGGCAAACTATTACCAGTGCATATAATAAACTAACCGCTGAATTGGAAAAGCGGAAAATAAATGTTGAAATAAAAGCTGCGGCTGAATATTTTCTTGATGATCATTTTGACAGCCTGCTTGAGAAAAAAGAACCATTGCTTACCATTAAAGATAATATGGTGCTCATTGAATTTTCTTTCGCCAGCCCCCCGCTTGATTACAAGCAGAAAATATTTGAAATACAAATGAAAGGGTATAAGCCCATTTTAGCACATCCCGAACGTTACGGCTATTTTCATAGTAAGCCTGAAATATATGATGAACTTCGCCATACAGGTTGTTTTTTCCAGGTAAACCTGCTTTCTCTTATTGGATATTATGGAAGAGGTGTGCAGCAGGCTGCAGAACGCCTTTTCAAAAAAAAGCAAATTGAACTGCTCGGCACTGATCTTCACCACGAAAGACATCTTAATAACCTTCAAAGACCGGAGTTGCTTCAGAAAGCAAATGAAATTGCGAATGAATTGCCTCTTCTTAATACGCAGCTATAAAATTTTCTTATATCACGTCTTTTATTCTCTCCAATCTTATAAAATCCTAAAATTTTAATTTTGTATTTTCCCTCATTACATTGTATTTTCCCTTTATTATCAAATAACATTTGGTATATTTACACCTTATATTTTTTATAGAGCCCTCTGAGATTTTTCTTCTCTCTATTCCTTTTAGCCAACCTTCAAAGGCACCTAGGAGTTTTTAATTAATCCTTTAGCTTATGTTTTTTTCGTTAAAATCTTTTGGAAGATTAATATTTGTCTTAATACTCATATCTTGTAATAAACAAACCGTAATAGAACCACGGCAACAAACTGACTCTTTGTTCATAGAAATGATTTATCCTCAATCGGGACCAGGGGCAGAGCTGGTTAAAATTATCGGTAAGGGATTTACAGATAGTATAGTAGTAAAGTTCAATAATAAATCTGCTAAAATAAAAAGCGTTACAGAGGATTTAATTATTACGGAAGTGCCAAAAGGCGCAGGAAGCGGCAATGTATCCATAGAATTAGGAGAAAAAAAGATAGAAGGCCCTTATTTTGAATATACGCCGGTAAACTGGACTTTAGAGCAGGAATATGCCTCTTGGCTTCCCCGCGATTCACATGTTGGACTAGTATATAATAATAGATTATGGGTTTTAGGCGGATGGTTTAGTTCTTTTGATACTTCATTTCATGATGTCTGGAGTTCTTCTGATGGCAAAGTCTGGGATCTTGTTAACCAATCTGCAAATTGGGTGCATGGAGATTTACCTGTGTCAATTGTTTTCAAAGATAAAATGTGGATTATGGGTGGCACAAATAACGGTAGATTAGAAACCAGCAGTCAAAGTAATGAAATATGGTCTTCGAAAGATGGGAGTAATTGGACATTAGAAAATTATGCAGAATGGTCGCCCAGGTTTGCATCTGAGGTGATAGAATTTAATGGCAAATTATGGCTTTTTGGAGGGCAGGAAGCATTGGAAAAAAGCCCCAAAAATGATATATGGTTTTCAGAGGATGGCATTCATTGGAAATTAGGCGCAGAACATGCAGAATGGGCGCCTCGCTCTTCTCATAAAGCGGTAGTTTTAAATGGAAAAATATATCTATTCGGCGGAGGTGTATATACTCCCGAATATAATGCATATAGCGATGTTTGGAGTAGTAAAGACGGTATTCACTGGGATCTTATAACAGAAAAAGCACCATGGCATGAAAGACTTTGGCCTTCAGTTGTTGTTTATAGAAACCGTATGTGGATTATGGGAGGATGGTCTGGCGGACCATATCAAAATTGGGCAGATGTTTGGTATTCAATTAATGGCAAGGATTGGAAACAATTAAAAACCAGAAATATTTGGAAAGAGCGGCACGCTGCCGCTGCAAACGTCTTTCAGGATAAAATATGGATTACTGGTGGGAATACAGATCCATTAGTTAATGACGTATGGTCATTGTATATTCCGAATGAAGATTGGTTCGCAAATTGATTGTTACAAAATGCCAAGTAATATTAATAGTACTTTTCTGCTAAATACTCCTCAATTTTAGGAAAAGCAATAATAAACCATGCGGTATATAACTGAGGGTTAGCAATCAACTCTTCTTTAATCTCTTTCATAGATTTATAACTATAAGCCATTACTTCGCCAGGGTTCGGTTCAATAGGGCCGTCGTATATTCCGGTAAATACATGATCAAATTCGTTTTCCGTAAGCCCATTATCAAAGCCGGCGCTGTAAGTAAAATCAAAAGCTTTTTTAATTTCAGCGGTAAATCCCAATTCTTCTTTTAATCTCCTTTTTGCTCCGTTTATTGTTTCTTCGCCCGGCCTGGGGTGGCTGCAGCAGGCATTGGTCCATAAACCGGCGCTGTGATACTTGGTTAATGCTCTTTGCTGCAATAGCATTTCTCCATTTGTATTAAAAATAAACACACTAAAAGCCCTGTGTAGCAAAGCCTTGTAATGAGCTTCCATTTTTTCTGCAGTTCCTACCTGCTCATCTTTTTCATTTACAAGTATAATTTCATGGATATTATTGAGCGCCATGTACTAAAGTTTACAGATATACAAACCTATGCAATTACTTTTCATTTGCCGTAACAAAAAAAGCCATCTCTGTGTGAGATGACTTTTTTCAGTATGTTTAAAAAAACTTACGCTTCCTGTGCGCTCATCTGTTTAGACTGCTTTTTACGTTCTTCTTCATTCAGTATCAGCTTACGCATACGGATGAAGTTCGGTGTTACTTCAATGCATTCGTCATGCTGAATATATTCCATGCATTCTTCCAGTGTCATTAAAGTTTTGGGAGCAATGCGGGTTGCATCATCACTGCCACTGGCGCGATGGTTGGTTAATTTTTTTCCTTCGGTAGCATTTACTACCAGGTCGCCCGGTTTAATATGCTCAGCAATAATTTGCCCGGCATATACTTCTTCACCCGGATCTACAAAAAAGGTTCCGCGATCCTGCAGTTTATCTATAGAATAACCTGTAGTTTTTTCCTGGTTCTTTGAAAGCAGTACACCATTATTCCTTCCCGGAATAGCGCCTTTCCACGGCTTGTATTCGCTGAAACGGTGAGCCATTACAGCTTCACCGGTTGTTGCTGTAAGCATTTGCGTACGCAGCCCTATCAAACCACGCGATGGAATATCAAACTCCAGGTGCTGCATAGTTCCCTTGGTTTCCATCACCAGCATTTCACCTTTGCGGCGCGATACCAGGTCAATAACCTTACTCGCAAATTCTTCAGGCACATCAACAACCAGTGTTTCGTATGGCTCGCATTTTTTACCATCTATTGTTTTTACAATAACCTGTGGCTGACCTACAGTTAACTCGTATCCTTCCCTGCGCATGGTTTCAATTAATATGCCCAGGTGTAAAATACCACGACCATAAACCATAAAGCTATCGCCATTATCTGTGTCCAGTACACGCAGCGCAAGGTTCTTTTCAGTTTCCTTCATCAGCCTGTCGCGCAGGTGTCGGCTGGTTACAAATTTGCCGTCTTTTCCGTAAAACGGTGAGTTGTTGATGCTGAACAACATGTTCATGGTAGGCTCGTCTACGCTGATCACGGGTAGTGCTTCAGGATTTTCTGCATCAGCAATAGTATCTCCGATATTGAAATCTTCCAGTCCAACCACAGCACAAATATCTCCGGCTAATACCTCGGTTACTTTCTTCTTACCTAAAGCTTCAAATATGTATAATTCTTTTACCCTTGATCTTTTGATAGAGCCATCAGCCTGCACTAATGCAATTGGCTGGTTCTCCTTAATGCTGCCACGCGTTACTTTTCCTACGGCAATGCGGCCAAGAAAAGATGAATAATCGAGAGAAGTGATCTGCATTTGTAAAGTTCCTTCACTTACTTTCGGTTCCGGAACGTATTTAATAATACCGTCTAATAATGGCGTAATGTCTTCGCTTTGAGTGAGCGAGTCATTAAACCAGCCGTTTTTACCTGAACCATAAAATGTCGGGAAATCGAGCTGCTCTTCAGTAGCATCAAGGTTAAAGAACAGTTCAAACACGGCATCGTGCACTTCATCTGGCCGGCAATTAGGCTTATCAACCTTGTTAATAATTACAATAGGTTTCAGATTCAATTGCAACGCTTTCTGCAATACGAAGCGGGTTTGTGGCATAGGGCCTTCAAAAGCATCTACCAATAATAGTACGCCATCGGCCATTTTTAACACTCTTTCAACCTCTCCTCCAAAATCAGCGTGCCCGGGGGTATCAATCACATTAATTTTCACATCTTTATATACTACAGACGCGTTTTTACTGAAAATAGTGATACCTCTTTCCCGCTCAAGATCATTACTGTCCATGATCAGTTCACCGCTTTCCTGGTTGGCGCGGAATACATTGGTTTGATGTAATATTTTGTCAACCAATGTGGTTTTACCGTGGTCAACGTGTGCGATAATCGCGATGTTTCTAATCTGCATTGTTATTTCTTTAGCTTCAATTTTAGTGGCAGCAGCAATGCTAATGGTTGAAATAGGGCAATATGCCCAAATTTAAGCGTGCAAAGGTAGTATAAATATGCCAGCGGAGCAACCCTTTATCAAACTTAATTATTTGATGATAAAATAACCGCTCAGTCTTAAAAACAGTTCAGCTGCCAACTAAAACACGGAGAAAAAAGCGCTTTTAATAAGGAACACGCTCAAACCTACTCTTTGGAAGCATCGGAAGAAGCTTTATACTTCTTCTCCGCTTCTGTAGCTTTTTCAAAATCAAGTATAACACCGTTTATGCAATAGCGTAAGCCGGTGGGTGGAGGGCCATCTTCAAACACATGACCCAGGTGTGCTTTGCAACGCCCGCACTCTACTTCTGTTCTATCCATTCCGTGTGAATGATCGGGAAGATATATGATGCTGCTTTTGCTGATAGGCTCATAAAAACTTGGCCACCCGCAGCCGCTTTCAAATTTAGTATCACTCTTAAATAATGGATTACCGCAGGCAGCGCAATAATAAGTACCCACCTCATTAAACTTTTCAAACTTACTTGTCCAGGGTCTTTCTGTTCCCTTCATTCTTGCTATATAGTAAACATCCTGTGGGAGAGTTTTTTTCCATTCTTCATCTGTAAGATTAACTTTTGAAGTATCGGTGCGGGAATATATTTTGCCTTTATTATTTGTATTATTATCCATAATGATTGTTGTATTTTTTTTAGATGATTGTGAAAAGCTGCATTGATGCATAATCAATGGCAACAGCAGAATAAAAACCGTGAGTAAACGCATATACACTGTTTTCTTACCTTACAAAATTACGGAAGGAACTTATCAATATACAACATTGAAATAATCGTGGATTGTTAAAATAAGGAGCTTTAAAACCAACATTTCCCGCTTTTGTTAACGCTTTATTAATACGTTCCTTTATATTTGCTCCTCACCTAAGGTTAGTAAGTACATGTTCAATTTAATTTTGTTTGGCCCTCCCGGCAGCGGAAAAGGCACACAGTCTGAAAAACTTATTGCGAAATACGGGTTAAAGCATTTGTCTACAGGCGATTTACTGCGTAGCGAAATAGCTGCTCAAACTCCACTAGGACTTGAAGCTAAAAGCTTTATGGATAAAGGGCAACTTGTTCCTGATGAAGTGGTTATAGGAATGATCAGCTCAGCGCTGGATAGCAACCCCGATGCAAAAGGCTTTTTGTTTGATGGTTTTCCCCGTACGGAAGCGCAGGCTGAAGCGCTTGATAAGTTGCTGAAGCTGAAAAAAACAGCTATTCATTTAATGCTGGCACTTGATGTGGCTGAAGCTGAGTTAATTAAAAGGCTTTTAGGACGCGGCAAAACTTCTGGCAGAAGCGATGATACCAATGAAGAAGTAATTAAGGCGCGTATAGCCGAATATCATAAAAAAACCACCCCTGTTGCCGACTACTATATGAAGTTTGACAAGGTTAAACACATAAAAGGTGAAGGCACTGTTGATGAAATTTTTGAAGCGATCAGCAAAGAAATAGACGGTAAGATATAATTGTTTTTATATGTTTTTGTGTGAATGATTACGGCCTGGCAGCCGTAATTTTTTTTGCCGCTTCTATACTGTTGTTAATGCGGGCATTTACGGTATCTATTTTCTCTTTTTCCTTTCTGAAAAAAACCAGCTTTTCATCTTCCGAATTTCCTGCGCTGTCGGGATTAAAATCCTGCATCCATTTATTCATCAGTTCTTCGGCATATACAAGGTTGTTGAAAGCCGTATCAAACGCCGCTATATATTGCAGATCTTTAGTTTTAAATTTGGCGATAGAATCCTTTTGTTGCGAGATCAACGCTTTCAGCCGGACAATTTCTCCCATTTTTTTCATACTTACATCATGCCCATCCATTACAGATTTGTAAAGGCTGTCTGATGCCGTTTTAGGTATTGATGCATTATTATGTTCATCTGCCGGCTGGTTATTGTTTGCATTGCCACAGGCGCATGCTGCCATTAAAAGAAAAAAAACAATATAATTTTTCATGTGTCTGCTTTATTTATTTGCGGCAAAGATACCGGTAAAGGTTTCGTATCTTTTAAAATAATAATTAAATTGTGTTGAAGGCATTTCAAAATAAAAAATTAAACATTCATATATGATACACCAGATAAAGGAAGGATATGTAAAAGTTGAACCAAAGCATGGCATTACAACAATAGAATTTTTTCATCCCCAGGGCAATGCATTACCGGCAGCAATACTTACAGACCTGGCCCAGGAAATACACAGCGCCGGTTTGGATACAGAAACAAAAGTGATTGTGTTGCGCTCCGGAGGCGAAGGCGCATTTTGTGCAGGTGCTTCTTTTAATGAAATAAAAGCGGTAACCACTCCCGAAGAAGGACGGGTATTTTTCAGCGGGTTTGCCAATGTAATTAATGCCATGCGCAAATGCCCGAAGCTGATTATTGCCAGAATACACGGCAAATGCGTGGGAGGCGGCGTAGGACTTGCCGCCGCGGCAGATTATGCTATAGCGCTTGAGGGAGCAGATGTAAAATTGAGTGAACTTTCTATTGGCTTTGGACCTTTTGTGGTTGGGCCTGCTATTGAAAAAAGAATAGGATTGGCAGCATTCAGCCAGTTAGCTATTGATGCGGCAATGTGGCGGCCCGCCGAGTGGGCCAGAAGGAAAGGATTATATGCCGAGCTGCATTCCAATCTTGAAAATATGGATGAGTCTGTACAGCGGCTTGCCAATGAATTGATGCATGCCAATCCCGAAGCAATGAGCGAGATGAAAAAAATTTTTTGGCGTGATGCAGATGACTGGGATGATTTGCTTCCGGAACGCGCCGCCATCAGTGGAAGGCTGGTAGTAAGCAAATATGCAAAGGATGCGTTGGGGAAGATAAAGAGTAAGTTGTAGGGTAGTGATACAAGCTATCTGTCTTTGGAATGATAGCTGTATTTACTAATAAATTTTTCGAATGCCAGGTCGAATACCCGTTCATTTTTTTCTTGCGCTAATTATAAGGCGAGTAATACCTAAAATAGGCAAAAGCTCGTCTGAAATAAATTCATTTTTAATGTTCCCGTTCTTAAATAAAAAAATATGTCGTTTATGCCATTCATGTGTTTTAACTTGAATGTATCTCCAGCTTTATGAGCTGTCTGCAATGCAGCAGCAACCTTTTTAGCAAACTGTTGGCCAGCATAGGCAAATTTCATTAAGTATTTAACCTTTGTTCCAATGTAAATCGGAATGTAAATGATCGTTGCTGTTATAAATTCACTATTTTTCTGAACGTTGTATTCTTGAATATCGCTATTTAGAGGAATAATACAGATAAACGTTATTATAAAAGGGCTCCGATAATGAGGAATAATTTCATTTTTAGTTTTCAAGAATTGAATACAAGAATATTCTGTTTAATTATCGAATATAGAATACACAAACAGGAAGCATCACAAGAAAAGAAATATTGGTTACTTATATCTTTAAAATCTAAAAAAATTTATTTCTCTTTACACCACTACACTCAGCAACATCACTCCCGCAAGCCCTACTATCGCCACAATGGTTTCCATCAGCGACCATGAGCGCAATGTATCTTTTACGCTAAGATTAAAATATTCTTTGAACAACCAGAATCCGCCGTCATTTACATGAGAGAACATAAGGCTGCCGGCGCCTATAGACAATACCATCAGGTTAGGATCAACGTTTCCCTGCGCAACCATTGGCGCCACAATGCCTGCGGTAGTTAACCCGGCCACAGTGGCAGACCCTATGCACACCCGTATTACGCAGGCAATCAGCCAGGCTAATAACAACGGATGTAGCGGCCACGATTCCAGCGCTTTCGCAATATCATTGCTTACGCCGCTAACAGTAAGTACTTCTTTAAAAGCGCCGGCACCGGCAATGATCAATAGTATCATAGCCACATCTTTTACCGCGCTTTCATATACCTGCATGATTCTTTTCATGCTCATACCGGTTGACCTGCCCAGTGTGAAAGTAGCTGTAACCACCGCGATAAGCATTACGATCATTGAATTGCCTATAAAACCTGAAGCGTTTTTTATTGCAGCAGACTGCGATATCATCAGCGGCAATACGGTTGTTACAATCAGTAAAACAACCGGCAGCAGTGAAGAAAAAAGACTATTGCCAAGCCCGGGTAATTTCTCCTCCGGAATTACCTCCTGTTGAAAAGTTTGCAATGGGTTGGCTACAATATTTTTTAATGTTTTGGCAAAAATGGGTCCCGCAATAATTATGGCAGGAATAGCAACTGCTAATCCGTACAAAAGTGTTAAACCCATATTGGCATTAAACTGTTTAACCAATGCAGCCGGGGCAGGATGCGGCGGCAGGTAGCCGTGAGTAACCGAAAGTGATGCCAGCATGGGCAATCCAATGTATACCGCGGGTAATTTATATTGATAAGCTACTGAAAAAATCAACGGCACCATCAGCACAAACCCGACATTATAAAACAGGGGAATTCCAATTACAAAACCGGTTACCATCAGCGCCCATTGTATATACTTTACACCGAATGTTTTCATCAGCGATGATGCGATTTGTTGCGCTGCCCCACTTTCTGCTACCAGCTTACCCAGCATTGCGCCCATCATAATTACGGCAGTTAGCGACCCGAGCGTATCGCCCATACCTTTTTCAACAGCGCCTGCAAGTTTAGTTACAGGTATGCCCAACATCCAGCCTGCCAGCAGCGACACAATAAGAAAAGCCAGGAAGGCATTTGTTTTACCCCACGTGATCAATAATACGAGTAATACAATGCAGAAAGCAATAATAAGCAACGTCATGAATGGAAGATGAAGTGAATGAAAATATCTGCCGGCACAGAAGCAAACACAACAATCGTTACAGCAGTTATACTATAAATGAAGATAGGTATTCCCGGTTAAACAGGTGAATGAAAATTAGAAACGGACTATGCCCTGGTAGTTAAAATTATTGTTGTCCGGTTAAAGGGAGTGTAAAATCAATGAAACCGTTTGCTGCAGCAAGCCTGTCTCCTGTTCGCGGGCCAGCTTGTAATGTTATCAAACGAGAAATGTGAGGAGTGAAAGTTTATTTCAGGTCTCACGTTTATCGGTAACATACCGACATTTTTTATTTGGCATGACAGTAGTCATCTTACAGGTGCTGATTTATTCAGGTGTCGCTGTATGCGGGGATGTTTAAATACCTGCAGTGCAGCAATAATATTTGTAATACTGTAGTGATATGTTCTTTTCAGGCGCAGCGCGCCGTAATATTAAAACATCAAATCATCAGGTTAATATTATGCCGCTCTGGGCTTTCTCCATATTGTTTTGCGGTGCTACAAAGATTAAGGTGCGCTGCACCTGTGTTACACTGGATATTACCAGTATTAAAAGCATCTGTTTGCGTATACTATTAAGCAAAGAGAGCTCAAGCGCTTATTCATATTTGGCGGAAAAAGGTGATTTAAATATGATTTACCAGTTATTCATCTGCTCCGGCACAACGCGTTCCACGCTTTCAGAAGAAATGGGTTTGTTTTTCCAGTCGGGTTCATATTTTACAAACCAGGAAAGCCATAAACTTCTGGATAAACGCATAAATACAGGCTGCAATACTATAAGCAGTACAGCATTAATTATACCCCAGTATAATAACCTGTAGTCTCCATCCTGAACAGAAAAACCGATCAACAACCACCACGCTATAAATGTAGTTACGCAAAAAGCAACAGTTAATGCATAGCTTACATAAGCAGTGCCATAATAAAAGCCTACTTCTATTTCTGTTGGCTGCCCGCACACAGGGCAGTCCTTATTCATTTTTACAATTGATTTAAGCTTGTAGGGATTGCTATTTACGAAAAGCTTCCCTGTTCTGCATCGCGGGCACCTGTTGTCTAAAACAGAAAGTAGATAGCCGGGCTTTTTTTCTTCACTCATCGTTCCGGGGAATTTTTGCGAATTTCCTTATTTAATCTGAATTGGAGGAGGATTATTTTAATTATAGCAACAGGCATAATAGATAAAGTTAAAGTAACTCATTGCTTTTTGCCTTTTGAAGAAACATGCTTCGAATTTTTTCAATTCACCTTTAGTGGAACCAGACAAAAGAGGCGGCTAAGCCCGTTACTGGTAAGATTGGTGTACAATAACTGCGTTCAATGCGGCCTGATTTGGTTATAATATCTCCAATATTGTTTCCATCTTCGTACTTCTTGAGCCTTTTATTAACAATGAACTGTTTTCCGGTTTGTATTGTTTTAGCCAGGCTGCAGCCTCAGCGGCATTTTTAAAATACCCAAATGGCTCAGCAATCCCTTCAAAATCTCCTCCCACCAAAATCACATTGCTCCAGGAATAATTTTTTATCAGGGAAATAATATCCCGGTGTTCTTTTTTGCTATCGGGGCCAAGTTCCATCATAGCGCCTAATACCAATATTTTTTTGTCAGCCTGGATTTTTGAAAAATTCTCTATTGCCAGCTTCATGCTGCTCGGGTTGGCATTATATGCATCCAGTATAATTTTATTGGTTCCTTTTTCTATTAGCTGAGACCGGCTGTTTGATGGCGCATATTGCTGAATAGATGCAATGATCTTTTCGTCAGGAACTTTAAAATACTTTCCCACTGCAATAGCTGCCAGCACGTTTGGCAGGTTATAATAGCCCACCAGTTGTGTTTGAACAGGCATAATATTACCGGCTTTTATCCAGCCTATTTCAAGAAAAGGTTCGTTTTTAATAGTATTACCGGTTATGTTAGCGGCATCCGTGCCATAAGTACATATTGTTGGGATTCCTTTACTCATTTCCCGCAGATAATCATAATCCCACATTACGAAAGCGGTGCCGTTATTCAGGCGCAGGTAATCATACAACTCCCCCTTTCCTTTTCTTACGCCTTCAATGCCGCCAAAACCTTCAAGGTGGGCCTTGCCGCAGTTAGTGATCAAACCGTGAGTAGGCGCAGTATATACACAATAACCTTCTATTTCTTTAAGATGGTTAGCGCCCATTTCCACTACGGCTATTTCTGCATCTTTTTGTATAGCCAGTAATGTAAGTGGTATGCCGATATGATTATTTAAGTTGCCTTTTGTAGTGTAGGTTCTGTATGCGGAAGAAAGAACTGCATGAACCAGCTCTTTGGTAGTTGTTTTTCCGTTGCTGCCGGTAATAGCAATAACCGGGATATTGAACTGACGCCTGTGATAGCCGGCAAGTTCCTGCAAGGTAGTAAGTACATTCGCGGTGCGGATGATCCTGCTATCGGAAAAGCCCGGGTCTTCATCTACTACCACAAAAGCGGCGCCTTCGTTAAGCGCTTTTTGGGCAAAAAGATTGCCATTAAAACTTGGGCCTTTTAATGCAAAAAAAATATCATTAGGTTTAAGTTTCCTGGTATCTGTTTCTACAGAAGGAAATTGCAGAAAATGATCATATAACTGTTCTATGCGCATAAGTGCAAAAGTAGGTAACGGGAATATATTTTGGTAAAGGTATAAGGTGTGGGCGTAAAGCCTTTGCCTACAGCAAGGCGCTATACAGGTTTTAATCCTACACCTTATAGCCTGTACCTTCAACCTTTCTTCTATATCCCTAACTTTGCATAACAAAGCATTTTCCATGAAATACCACACACCTGGAAAGTCAACCTTATCTGTAAGCGAAGTGGTGTTTGGCTGTATGTCTCTGGGAACAGATGATAAAGCTAATGCTGCTTTAATTCACGAAGCCGTTGACTCGGGCATTAATTGTTTTGATACCGCCAATATTTACCAGGATGGCTTTAATGAACAAACGCTTGGTAAAGCACTTAAAGAAAAAAGAAGCAAAGTAATTATTGCTACCAAGGTGGGCAACCGGCGCAGGGCAGATGGCAAAGGACTTGACTGGGATCCACGGAAAGAGCATATTCTTTGCGAAGTGGAAGAAAGCCTTAAAAGATTACAAACAGATTATATTGACCTTTACCAGTTGCATGGCGGCACAACAGATGACCCGATAGATGAAACAATCGAAGCTTTTGAAACGCTGAAGCAACAGGGCAAGATCAGATTTTATGGTATTTCCTCAATCAGGCCGAATGTTATACGTGAATATGTGCGGCGTTCCGGCATAGTGAGCGTGATGATGCAGTATAGTTTGCTTGACAGGCGGCCGGAAGAAACCTGTTTTTCTTTGCTGGAAGAAAATAAGGTAGGCATTTTGGGGAGGGGAAGTTTAGCGGGGGGATTACTTGCAGGCAAACACGCCAACCCATATCTTAACTATAATGAAGACGAGGTATATAAAATGGCGTCTGCCGTGCAGGCTATCTCGGGTTTACAGAGAAATGCATCGCAAACAGCTTTACAATTTGTGCTGGCCCGGCAGGAAATAACATCAGCAGTTATAGGCATTCGTACACTTGAGCAACTCCGCGATATTATTGCGGCTACGCTTGCTCCGCCACTTACTGAAAATGAAATAGCATACCTGCGTTCCCAACTGCCGGTTAATTATTATGAGCAGCACAGGTAAAGCATCGTTAACCAGGTTAGAGTTATACGAAACCAGACAAAAAGAGGCGGCTAACCCGGCTACTGGTAAAATTGCAGTGCGGTATTGGTATAATTTTTACCTGCTAATTACCGCCGGTTTAAAACCTAAGCCTATAAACTTAACAAGCAAATGGATTTTTTAAAAGTATCGGAAGTAAATAGAAAGGATGAACTTGGATTTGAAATAAAAAACGTTAATCTTTCAGTTGCTCAATTCAGCAAAACAGCAATAGCAGGTGCAACGGGTTCGGGTAAAAGCACCATCCTCAAAATAATTGGCGGACTTGCGCATGCCGATTCCGGAGTAGTGCTGTTCAGGGGAGAAAAAGTTTTAAGCCCGCTTGAAACACTAATCCCCGGACATAAAGGCATTGCATATCTCTCTCAGCATTTTGAATTAAGAAATAATTATCGCGTAGAAGAAGTACTATCTTACGGTAATGCGCTTGAAGAAGACGAAGCGCAAAACATTTATAAGATCTGCCGCATTGCTCATTTGCTGAAGCGGTGGACAAATCAAATTTCCGGCGGAGAAAGGCAACGCATTGCGCTTGCGCGACTGTTGGTTACATCTCCCAAACTGCTTTTGCTTGATGAACCTTTTTCCAATCTTGATTTTACACACAAAACCATTTTAAAGTCTGTTATAGAAGACGCTGGTGAAAAATTGCAGCTCACCTGCATACTTGTATCTCATGATCCGCAGGATGTATTATCGTGGGCGGATAATATTTTAGTTATACAGAACGGAACAGTTATTCAGCAAGCCTCACCTGAGGATGTTTATAAAAAACCGGTTAATGAATATGCAGCCGGGCTTTTTGGTAAATATATTTTATTGCCCGGTAGCGTTATAAATTATGCTGTGCCAGACGGAAAAAATCTTTTTGTACGCTCTGCCCAATGTATAATTAACGGAACACAAAAACCAATGCTTAAAGGTATAGTGAAGAAGGTATTATTTGCCGGGGATTATTATGAAGTTGATATTGCCATCAATCAACATATTATTACGATCAAAACGGAAACAGATAATTTAAAAATTGATCAGCCTGTTACGGTGTCTATACGAGTTCCGGAAGATGCGTGGTTTTTATAGAGCCGGGCGATGGGCTGTTCCGGCTGTCCGAAGTCTACGACTTCGGATGCTTTATGTTCTTCGGGAGACTTTGTCTCCCCAATAAAGCATATAATATAAGCGATTACAGTTGCACATTGGCGAATAGCATTACCGGACGTAAAAGTGTGCGACGCAACCAACGCTGACAGTAGCAATGCCGCTGGGTACAAAAATACAATATCCCGCTTAACCAGGGACTTGTGTAACCGCTTTGCACACTTGTTAATCTTTTTTATCTTTCAAAATAAAAAATGCCTGTTAACCGCAATGCGCTTATACGTTACCGCACTATTGATAAATGTCTGCAAAACCGTCGCCGCAAATGGACCATTGAAGATTTGATTGATGCCTGCTCGAAAGCATTGTATGAATATGAAGGCATTGACAAGTCAATCAGCTTGCGCACCATACGGCTAGACCTGAACGCTATGCGTAGCGAACAACTGGGATATAAGGCGCCTATTATTGTGGTAGATAAGAAGTATTATACTTATGAAGATGCTGACTATTCCATTACCAATATTCCTTTAACTACACAAGACCTGGGCATACTGCAGGAAGTATCTCACCTGCTCCGCCAGTTTAAAGGATTTAATCATTTTAATGAGGTGAGTGAAATGATCAATAAGCTGGAAGATAAAATTTATAGTGAGCAACATCACCTGGCGCCCGTAATTGATTTTGAAAAAAATGAATTGCTTACCGGGTTGGAATGGCTGGATACTTTATACAAGTGTATTATTGAAAAAACTACAACGGCTATTACTTATCAATCATTTAAGGCGCGGCAGGCAGGTGAGTTGATATTTTATCCTTACCTGTTAAAAGAATATCGCAACCGTTGGTTTGTGTTAGGCATGCATAAAAAAGATAAGCAATTGCTTACGCTTGCACTCGACAGGATACAAAATATTGAACCGTTGCCTGCAGAACGATATAAAGCGCATTATAATTTTAACGGCACAGATTATTTTAAAGATATCATTGGTGTATCGCGTAACAATCAGCTGCCGGTTACGGTAATATTTTGGACAGATCATCACCAGGCGCCGTATATTAAAACCAAGCCGTTGCATGAAAGCCAGCAGATAGTGGAAACAACAAAAGAAGGGATACTGTTCAGTATAAGGGTAATACCCAACCTTGAAATGGAACGTGAGTTGCTTGGTTTTGGTGAAGGCCTGAGAGTAACTGCGCCATCTTACCTGGTAAGGAAACTAAGAAAGAGAACGGAGAAAATGTATCAAACTTACAACGGAGATCAATAATAAGCAGGAATAATATTGCTAAAAAAACATAGATTATCGCTAAATTAAAATAAGGAAGGATTGATAAAATAAATCATTTTTGGCATAGTACTTCTGATGGGCGCATTCAAAATTTTTACTGTGGAAGTATTAACAGGGTGTACACCTTAACGCAAAATTTGGGATGATCTCGTTCTAACATAAAATTTGCTGAACAATGATTGCCATATCGATCAGAAATAATATTGAATGCATTAGTTTAAAAAATGACCTGTTGTCGGTTATTATCGTTCCTGCCATGGGCGGAAAGATTTTGAGTATATTTAACGATCAACTGCAAAAAGAGTTTTTATGGCATAATAACAAAGTGCCATTTCAGGCCTATACTCCCGGGGCTGATTATGATGCTAATTTTTTAGGAGCTATTGATGAATTAATCCCAAATGATATACCGGAAATAATTGACGGTATTGAGTATCCTGATCATGGAGAACTATGGACAACGGCGCTGCAATATAAAATCAATGGAGATGCTGTAACAGTATACGGCTATCTTCCTTTATCCGGTTTATTTTATTCGAAAACAATTTCTTTGAAAGAAAACAGCAGCCTGGTGAAATTAGATTATCAGATAGTTAATCAAACAAATAATACAAGACATTTTTTATGGAAACTGCATGCTGCTTTGGCAATTGAACAAGGCGATACTTTAGTGACACCTGCAAAAACAGCTAAAGTGGTTGATGCAGCATATAGCAGGTTTGAGAAACAATCTGATCCGTTCGAGTGGCCATTTATTGGAGAAACCAATGCTGCTATTGTTCCGAAAAAAAACAATACAATGGATTTTTTTTATTTATATAGTACTGGTGAGGGATTTATGCAAATGGAATCGGCAAAGGATAAAACTATCTTTTCGTATCAGTATGATACAAAAGTTTTTCCTTACCAGTGGTATTTTGCCTCATATGGCGGGTTCTTAAATCATTATACAGCCATACTTGAGCCTTGCACTACTATGCCGATAAGTGTAAAGGATGCTATCGGGCAAAAACAAACAGCGGTATTACAACCGGGAGAAAAAATAGAAACATCTGTTACAATTTATGCAGGTATTAAAAATGAAATCCAGGGGTATGAACGGACCTAAGGTAATAATAACCGGAGCTGCCTCCGGTATTGGCAAAGCGACCGCTATTCGTTTTGCACAGGAGGGATACGATGTTTGCATCAACGATATTCAAAAGGAAAAACTGGTTGAAACTTTACGGGAATTACCTGCGGGTAATCATCTTATACTGGAAGGCAGCTATGCTGATACGGCCACTATAGAAGAGGGGAAGAACCTGATATTGCAGCAATGGAATAGACTGGATGTATTGGTTAGCTGTGCAGGAATATCTGGGCAAACCAATATGGCTGAAATGACACTGGATGAGTGGCGGAAGATTTTTGATATAATGATAAACGGGTGTGTTCAGACATCAAAGTTGGCCGTGGAATTTATGCATACAGGCGGAAGGATTATTCATATTACTTCTATACACGGAACAAGAGCTGAACGGTTTGCCAGCAGTTACTCAATGGCTAAAGCTGCCATCAATCAATTTTGCAGGGCCATGGCAGTAGATCTTGCAGACAAAAATATTTTAGTAAATGCTATTGCACCCGGGTTTGTAAATACTGCTATGTCAGTAGTAAATGGAGAGAACGAGTTAGAAAGCCAATGGTTCAAAGATAACTATATTAATGGTCATCGCCTGCCATTGAAAAGAGCGGCTTCTCCTGACGAAATTGCGGGAGTAGCGTATTTTCTTTCAGGCAAAGATGCTTCTTATATAACAGGGCAGGTGATTACCGTTGATGGAGGGTTGACTATTACATTTTAAAATACAGCAATGAAAATTGAATCAGTTGATTTTTTTTACCTGAGCATGCCGGAAGTACTGGATATTGGCGATGGCAGCCAGGATGCCTTGCTGGTGCGTATAACAGGAGGAGGGTTTGAAGGATGGGGAGAATGTGAAGCATCACCGCTGACAAGTATAGCAAGTTATGTATGCCCTATGTCGCACAGCGCCTGCAAACCCGTTAAATATGCGCTTGAAGGCAGATATATAAGCTCAGTTGAGGACATAAAACATATAGGCTTGCTGGTTCATGAAAACTCATTGGATCTTTTGCAGGCAGACCATACGTTATCAGGTATTGATATTGCATTGTATGATCTCCTTGGAAAAAAACGCGCTGCACCGGTTTATGATTTATTAGGCTATAAAAAAGTATTTCCTAAATTACCTTATGCATCTCAATTATTTGGCGATAGCCCCGAACAAACTTTTGAAAAAGCGGCTAAAACAAAATCATCCGGCTATAAGGCGGTAAAGTTTGGCTGGGGGCCATTTGGACGGGAAGGATTGGATAAGGATATCGCTCACCTGAAAGCTGCACGCGAGGGTATGGGAAGCGATGCATATTTAATGATTGATGCAGGAACTATATTTGGTGAAGATGCAGGCGCTGCAGGAAAAAGATTAAATGCACTGAAAGATATTAATGCGTATTGGTTTGAAGAGCCCTTTTTTAATGGAGCATTGCAGCCATATAAAGCGTTGTCATTAAGTTCTCCGCAAATTGCGCTTGCAGGTGGGGAAGGTTGCAATAATTTTGTGCAGGCGCAGGCAATGATTGAGTATGCCGGATTAAAATTCATACAAATAGATGCCGGCAGAATAGGCGGCATTACAGTTAGCAAAAGAGTGGCAGATCTAGCGCAAATAAAAAATATCACGTATGTAAATCATACTTTCACTTCCCACCTTGCATTAAGTGCTTCCTTACAGTCGTATGCAGGTATAGAAAAAGATATGATCAGTGAATATCCTGTAGAGCTAAAATCACTGGCAAAGGAAATCGGTAAAGAATCTATTTTGCCAGATAATAACGGGTATATACATGTTCCTGAGTCTGCCGGGCTAGGGATAACGGTTGATACAGAAACGCTGAAAAAATATCTTGTGGATGTTGAAATAAAGATTGGCGGAAAAACTATTTACTATACTCCTGAATTTTAAGTACGGCGGATAGGAAAATAGTAAAATCAATAAAAAAGTGCTGCCCTGTGCAGCAGGAAATAATATATCAGCTTCTGAGCAAAAACCTGTTTCTATAATCTTTAGGTATAACCCCTGTTACTTTTTTAAAGTGTTTATAAAAGTTTGAAAGGTTCTCAAATCCGCTTGAATAACATATCTGGGAAATATTCTCATTATCATTCATAAGTAAATTACATGCGTGACTGATCCGCACCTCTGTAACATATTCTGAAAAGGTTTTTTGGGTGTGATGCTTAAAATAACGGGAGAAAGATACGCTGCTCATATTCAGCATTGATGCTACCTCGCTCAGGTAAATTTCCTTTTTATAGTTCTTCATAATATATTCAAATACTTTATGAATTCTGTCTGTATCTTTTTTATTCTGTTCAGCGGAGGAAATACGGTTTTGTGCTACAAAATGGTTCGACAATAATGGCTTAAGCTCTTTACTTTCTGAAAGATGAATCAATATTTCGAGCAGGCATATTAAACGTTGTGCAGGTTGCATTTCTTCAATATCGTTCAACCGCGTATATACATGCTCCCGGGTTTTTCCCAATATCTGCAATGCATATGCGGATTGATCCAATAATTTTTTTACCTTTTTCATTTCCGGCACTTCAAAAAAATGATTCCCCAAAAAATTATCCGTAAAATGAATAAAGATTGACTTAGCTCTCAGCTTTTTATTATCTTCATAGTATGCTTCATGATTCCGGAACAAATGAGGGATGTTAGAACCTATCAGCATCATTTCTCCCTCTTCAAACAAATTAACCTTATCGCCAATAAATTTTGTTCCCCTGCTTTTTTCAATTACCATTAATTCGTATTCCTCGTGAAAATGCCAGGGCTTTTCAAAATATTTACAATTCAGCTTTTGATATACAAAAGAACTGTCGTTATGTAAAGGAACTTTATGTAACTGGGGTTTCATATAACAAGCGTGTAGGTACTTTTGTTAAATCAGCAAATACAAATCTACTACTTAATACTTGTTTCATTCTTTATACAATAATATCCATAAGCTATAATAGCTACAGCACAAATGCAGGGTACCATATAAGATAATTGAATGCCTTTATAATCGGCTAACAACCCCTGTAAAGGAGGAAATACCGCTCCACCCACTATAGCCATATTTACCAATGCAGACCCTCTTTCTGTAAAAGCACCAAGATTATGAATGCTTAAACTAAAAACCAGGGGAAAGAGTAAAGCAATAAACAGCCCCATGCCCAATAAATAATATGCATTTAGTGATGATGAGGTGAATGCTGCCAGTAAATACATTACAATCATTCCCGAAGCAAAAAAGATCAACAGCTTACCCGGTACAAACCGGTCAATAAGATAGATGCCGGCAAATGCCGTGATGGTAGAAATAATGTAATAACAGGTTAGATACTGAGATGTTTCCTCCACACTAAACTTAGATACTTCTTTTAAATAGCTGATAAAAAAACCTGCAGTGCATGCTTCCACTCCCATATAAAAAAACATAGCTACCGCACCCCATCTTAATTGTGGGTATTTTTTTGATTGTTGTAGTATAGCAATTACGTTAAACCCTTTTTCCAAAACCGGTTTTTTTACAGGTAAATAAGAAAATGTGAAAAAGCATGCCAATATAAACGTACCTGCCCCGATAAAGAGATATGGCAGGTAAAATGAAGTGGTACTACTGTTTATATGTAGCATACGCGTTGCAACAAGTGGCGTAAATGCATATCCTATCCTGCTGAATAGCTGTACAATATTCACTCTTACATGTGCGCCGGAGGGTTCTCCTAACAGAGCGGCAAGTGGATTGGCGGCCACATTAATTAATGTAACCCCTATAGAAATAATGAACAATGCAGTTAATGCCAAACCGAAGGACATATTTGTATATGCAGGAATGAAAACAAGTGCAGCCGCACTGCATATCACCAATGCTGTTATCAACGCTGCTTTGTATCCGTACTTTGAAATATAAAAAGCAATAGGTATTGGAAAGATCAGATATACCAGGTAAAAGCATTGTTGTACCAGCGATGCCTGGGTATATGTAAGATTAAACAGATCTTTTAGTGCAGGCAGCAGCACATCATTCATGCAAATGATAGCGCCGGTAAAAAGAAATACGGAGGCAACTAAAAGCAGGGGTTTCCACAAATGCTTCATGCCGGTTTATTTTTTACCACTTTTAATAATTTAATAGGTTGCCCTTCCGCCGGAAATATCGTATGTAAATCCTGTAGAGAAACTGTTTTCTTCTGACACAATATAACAGCACATGGCAGCTACTTCATCTATTGTTCCTAGCCGCTGCATCGGAATCTTTGCCGTCATATACGCTAATTGTTCCGGTGCAGTATTTTCATTCATCGCTGTACGAATCACTGCCGGCGCTAATCCATTAATGGTAATCCGGGTATTGGCAAATTCTTTTCCTACAGATTTTACCAATCCTATAACACCTGCTTTGGTAGCAGAATATGCTACCATTCCGGGGTTGCCTTCTTTGCCTGCTATGGATGCAATCAATAATATTCGTCCCGAACGATCAGGACTCATGTGCTGAAGTGCGTACTTTGTGATCAAAAAACTACCGCGCAAGTTCACGTGGTATACTTTGTCGAAATCTGCTGTATCAAAGCGTGTAATTGATGTACTGGTTGGGCCAACAATGCCTGCCGCATTTACAACAACGTCTATCGTTGCCTTTTTTGCTATTTCTGAAAAGGTCGCCGCTATATCATTTTCATTGCTGATATCTGCTAAAAACTTAATTACTGTTATTCCTGCCTTTTCAAATTCAATAGCTGTTTTGTTTAGCAGCTCCTTATTAATGTCTAACAACACCACTGTTGCACCTTCCTGTCCTAACCTTAGTGCCACCCCTTTACCAATCCCTTCTGCTCCTCCTGTTATAACTGCAGTTTTATTTTTAAACCTGTTGTAATTTTTCATGTATCTGCTTGTTTTATTTTTCTATCCTCATATAAAATCCTCCTCCTGGCGCCATCAAAATAGTATACAGCTCTCCCTTTCTTACTTTCTTCTTTTCAATAGCATAATCAGCAGGATATTTTTCCGCATTTATTCCATCTCTGCATATGGTTGCATTATACTCAATGCCATCTTCCAAAAAATCGAGCGTAATATCCAGATTCCTGGCTTCCCAATTTGTCATAGCTCCAATATGCCACTGAGAAGATTTATTGCGGGCGGTAACTATGTAATTACCCACACTTGCATCCAGAATTTTTGTTTCATCCCATATTGTAGGTATACTACCCAGGATTTTCATATACTCCGGCTCCATTAATCCCTGCGATGGGTTGCCGGCAAAAAATTGTATGGGGCTGTCAAATACAGTACACATTGCCAGCTGATGCATACGTGTACCATAACTCATAACAAAATCGCCGGTAGCCCTGAAAGTTTTTTTAGTAGCATTGTTCAACATACCGGGTTCATAATCTAATGATCCGGCAAGCATACGTATAAACGGAATGAGCAGATCATGATCCGGGGTTACCCTCTCCGACCACATATTATATTCAGAGCCTAATACGGCTTCGCGGGCCACTGCATTTGGGTAAGTTCTATTAAACCCCTTGGGAGGATATGAGCCATGGAACATGATCATAATTTTATGATCAGCACAGGCTTTTGCAATCCGGTAATGAAGATTTACGGCTTTCTGATCATCGCGGTCAATAAAATCAGTCATTATAAAATCCACGCCCCATTTATTAAACTGCGTGAGTGCGCTGTCTAATTGTTGGTTCAATGTTCTGGCTAGCGTCCACAAAGCAATTTTTACACCTTGTTGTTTGGCGTATGCTACAAGTGTATCCATATTTATCTCCGGAATAACCTTAAAGAGGTCATTATTATCACTCCAGCCTGCATCCATCATAATGTATTTTATGCCAAACTGTTTTACAAAATCAATGTAGTATTTATAAGAAGCAGTATTTCTTCCTGCTTTAAAGGGCACATTAAACAGATTTACATCAATAATCCATTCGTCGGTAATATTACCGGGTTGTATCCAGTTTGTTTCAGCTACGCGAGAAGGGGATGACAGCCGGTATACTATATCGTTAGACGGTAACTGCCTGTCCTCTTCTGCAATCATAATAATACGCCAGGGAAAAGCGCGGGCGCCTTTTGTACGGGCAATATAGGCTGCCCTTTTTGAAACATATACAGTAGAATACAGCGCTTCAAGGCTTTTTTCTTCCAAAGGATAAGCTGCAAATGTGCTTCTCAAAGCAGCTTTACCAGTTCCTTTTACAAACAACCCGGGATAATCTTCCAGGTCAGACTCTGTAATAGCAATCTTGGGATTTTGGTCGGGCACAACAAGAATCGGGGAATATGCAATAGAAGTATCGGCTATATCTCTGATCTTTGAAAACTTATAATTATGCTCGAAACTGGTATTAAACATATCTTCCCTGTGCTCTATATCCGGGTAATATGCGGAGGGATTTCCGGGAAAATTAAATAGCGCTGTTTCATCTTTTACAATGATAGAATCTTTGAATCCGGTTTGTATCCTGTATGCAACACCATCATCATATACTCTGAATATTACAGCAAATGATTTTTTAAATTGAATTGCCAGCTCCTGATATATATCCGGAATTATTTTTCTCTTTTCGGGCACGGGAGAAATGATTTGTGCAGTTGTTCTTGTTTGCTTTGCCGATCTTATACGAAGATCTTTTGATAAAGCATCTCCATCCTGTAAAACCATATCAATAACAGAATTGCTTAAAAGAGCTTTCTGTTTATGATACACGCTATACTGCAACTGCCTGCCTGCCCATATTTTTACCAATATATTGCCCGACGGAGATTTTACAGTAAGCGTATCGGTGGCATGGAGAAAAAAACAACTACCTGTACACAATAGTAAAGAGCAAAATAGCTTGAGTTTTGGTTTTAAAGGTTTCATGCCGTAATAAGTTAACTTTCATTCATTAATAAGATATTAGCAGCTCGTTTTTTTGCCCGGCAGGAATAATAATACTCTCTTTTGCTGCATTCCAGTTGTTCCATGTTTCACCGTTTAAGGTAACTGATTTGATGGGTTTCTGAAACGGCGTTCTTATAAATAATTTTATAAGCGGACAATTCACTTTGGTAAGATCAACATTTGCTTCAACCGTTTCAATTTCCTTACCGGGATTTATTACATAATTTAACTGGCCAAATTCTGTAAACGCATTAATCAGTTCAATACGTTGTCCCGGCTCCAACCATGTTCTCGGCGTGCCTACTGCAAGATGAAGTTCATTGTCCTTCTCCAATACAAGCATTTCCGATATTACCTGAATTGCCCTTGCCTCATCAGGAATTTTATAGAACGGCCCGCTGGCGTTTACCCATTTCCGATATTCTTCTGTAAATACATTAATATCCGGATACAGGCACGACACAAAATTGTTATACACGCCTCTTATAGCAGCAGGAATATTCTGCTTATTCAGATAAACAGATACAGGGTTTTGCAAGTTGGCCTGGAAAACCATTCCTCCCCTGCTGAACCAGTATTCATCATCTACCCAGCCATGCGCATTTAAATTAAGCGATGTTGACAAGGTAATATTATCTTCCCAATCATTAAGTATCCAGTCCGCCATTGGTTCATCTGCTGAAATAATACCATTCTTAATTAATACTATAGGTCCGTACAATACTTCTCTTGTTGCCGATAAACGAAGTGTTGGGTAAATATTCTTTTTATACCGTTCGTAATATGCCCGCTTTTTTACTCCAAAATACCTGAACCTCTGGTATGGCCTGATTGGTACATAGGGCACATATGTGCCATTGCGTAATCGTACAACAGGACAGTGTTCGCTGGCAATTTCCACGCTTCTCCTGATATCTTTATAAAATGCATCGGCTTCTTTTTTATATTTCTCTGCGTCGGGTAATCCTGCCTGTTCTAATGCTTTGGCCATTGTTTTAATAGCTATATAGCCATAGGCGTTGGTGGTATACCAATGTTGCCAGTCTTCAGGATCTTCCAGCACACCTGCAGGTAATAAGCCATAATGGCGAACAGGTTTATTGTTATCATCGTGTATCATGCTATAGCTGCGTTGCTTAATCAGCCAGTCGGCTGCGCGCTTCATGCCGGCTGCATTTGCCTTTAACCAGTCATTGTTTTTGGCATTCAGGTAATGCCGGGAGAGCGCCCAAAGCGTAACACCATGGTGCATATTGTAGCCATTAAAGGTTTGATCGTATACGCTATCCACTTTCACACCATAGTATACATCCTGCTGGCTGCCCACAAAATCTCCCGGTAAGTTGCGCGTGCCCTGTAATTGTACAAACGTGTTAAGATAAGCTGCGGATGTATTAAAGTCGCCTAACCTGTCGAGCAGAAATGTTTGGTAGCAGGCTTCATTAGCATATACACCATACCCTATGGAAGATGCGGGCACCATGAAAAGCCCGCTTTTGGGGTCTTTGGTAGCGCTCAACCGTATATGTGGTATAACTGCTTTTGCCATTTCATTAAACTTTCTTTCCGGTACATTAAATAGTAAATTCCTGCCAACTACTCCTCTCCAATATGCCGCTACTCTGTTTCGCTCCTTTTCATAATCCAAAGCTGCTATCGCGGGTTGATCTTTTTGAGTTAAATCGCCAACAAATGGAAAATAAAAAAACACTTCGGTGGAGGAGTTGGGCTGTAGTTGTAAAGATTTTTTGATCATTCTGTTGCCGGAGGATTGATCTATATTGATATCCTCTTTACCGTCTGGTGATTTTATAAAGCAACGTATGAATTTCTTCCCTGCTATTTCATCCATCAAAAAACCATTCTCTTTGGTTAAGCCATTTACAGCATCATTGGCAGCCAGCCATATATTTGCAGGTTTTGTAATAGCAGAAGGATTAGAAACGGTAAACTTCACTATCAATACCGCTGGTGTTTGTTCATCGCGGGAAGCATCAAACGGAGAAAGAGGACCGGACAGCATTGTACTTACAAATTCCTGGGTGTAAACAATACTGTCTTTTCTCCATAGTGAACGGATAACCGGGATATAGTCATCCAGAAACGACATTTGGCAATCCTGTTGGTTACGTTCAAAATCAGGAGTATTGCCGGCGCCAAATTTCCAGTAAAGGGTTGTTCCATTCCAATTGCACCGGGCAAGTTCTTTACCCTGTGCTTTGGTTTCCCGCTTATTTAAAAAAATATCACCCCCATATATAACCGCAAACTTCTGCCAGTTGCCATCAGTGGCAATGGGCATGTAAATTTTGCTCCCGTATTGGTTTTTCCATGGATCGAGATGAGGAATTTCGTTTCTTGCCCGATCATAGGTCTGCTCCGGAACTTCGGGTATGCGTTCCAGTATAGTTTTTCCTTTTACAATAGCCGGAGAATAAGAAAGGGGGTTGTCTGCTTTTGAAATATACGCGTTGTAATAAGGAATGTATATAGGTTCTTTTTCAAGATCATCCACAGAGAAAGAAAAAGTGCCTGATGGGCTTTTTACTGTAACCACGGTTTCATCGTTTGAACCCGGCAACAACTCTTTTGTGGCTGCTATATCTGCAATTATTCCCTTGCTATTAGTATTAAATTTTAACCGAAAGCTATTATTCCCGGTCTTTTTATCACCGCTGCCCGTATTCCAGCCTTTAATATTTTTTATACTCCCATTAAAAACTTCTAAACTAATATCCCTGCTCTCTTTTAGTTTTTTATTCACACCCATTTCAATACGCACTGGTTTATGAATCATTTGCGACATGGAAAATATATTCAACGCTGTAATTGTTGTTGGCTTTTTTGTATACATCAGTCTTACTTTAACTGCCCGCCTATAGGTAACGGGTTCAGGCAAAAATTTTGCGTTTTTATTTTCCTGCTCTGTCATGGGTTTAAAAGAATACACAATCTTATTGCCTTCATCATGTATTTCTGTTGCCGCAGTAATCCATTTGCCTTTCCATGGATCGTCATCCAGGTCATCAATCGTTGGCATATGTGGCGGCTCCTGCGGCCAGGTTTCCTGCCAGTATTGTAATTGTGCCTGCAACGTTGCAGGTGATGGTTTTTGTGCATATTGTATTTCCACGCGCTGTATATCCCTTGGTTCCCACCACATCATACCAATGTTAAATGTATCCTTGCCTGCCAGCTTATTGAAAGCTGCGTATGTTATAGGAATACCAACAGAATTATTAGCTGTATTCCAGTAACGGATTTTACCAAAAGGCGTTACATTAAAATCGGGATAAGCCTGTGCTTGTGCTGTATTCATATATATACAGCAGCATAATAAAAAAATGATGTACCGCATTATAATTGCTTTTTGAAAAAAGGATACAGTGTATTTTCATACTGTATCCTAATATATGCTAGTAACCTGGATTTTGCTCTAACTGGGGAGCTTTCTTTATTTCATTAACAGGAATGGGCACCCAATACATTTTATCTGTCACAGGCCCGCGATCCTGTACATTTATCTGGCGCCAGGTTGTTGTAACTGTGTTATTATCTTTATTGTTTATTTCAACAATATCCACGCCCTTAGCATTAATAATGGTTTGAGGTAATATTTTCCATCGCCTGATGTCGTACCATCTAATATCCTCATGCACAAATTCAACCTGGCGTTCATGCATCAATGCAGTTTTCGCATCCCCTGTAAAGTCAGGCAATCCTGCCCTGTTTCTTACTATATTAATATACTTGGCAGCTTCAGTTGTTTCATTTAAACCCAAACAGGCTTCTGCATAATTAAGCAATATCTCTGCATAACGCATTTCAATCCAAACGTTTTCATTATTGTTGGTTTCGGTACCATATACTGCATCATCCATATATTTTTTGAATGAATAGCCGGTATATGTGCCATCATCGGGATCAACCGGCCCTTGCCTCGTATCAATACCAAAAACTTTACTTACTTCCTGCCCGCCCTGAATTGTAATA
This sequence comes from Agriterribacter sp., assembly GCA_047601125.1. Classification (GTDB taxonomy): domain Bacteria; phylum Bacteroidota; class Bacteroidia; order Chitinophagales; family Chitinophagaceae; genus Agriterribacter. The sequence continues at coordinate 1,104,669 of JASGJY010000002.1, forward strand.
CGGGTTCTTCTGTCATATATGCCAAGCGGATCCCTGCCTGCAAGGTCAGCAAACCTTTTTTGCCAAACAGCACTATCATATAATATAGTAGCATAAAAGCGAGGCTCCCTGTTATAGTACATATTTGCAGAATGATATTTAACGGAATTATTTTTATAATATCCATTTCCGTCAATGGTGTAATGATCAAAAAGATCGGAACCGTCTTCCATTTCAAAAGCATCCACAAGATTTGCTGTAGGAGCATTACACCCATACATTACAAAACCATTTGTACCATTAATCAGGTTCATTTGATTTCGGCTGCCTGCATCTTTCACAAACATCTTTCCCCAAATAACTTCAGCATTCGTTAAATCTTTTGCTTTAAAGAAACTGAAGAAGTTTTGAGCAATGGCTTCTTTATCAGGAGCGCCAAAATCTGCAAGGCTAAAGGTGCCTGCATCAATCAGTATTTTCGCGGCATCTTTCGCAGCTTTCCATAATGCCTGCCTGTCGGGGTTTGGGTAGCCGACATACTCATTCGCTGCAGAGCCATCAGCTGTCAAGTCGCTTGCTGCAAATAACAATACTCTTGATTTAAGTGCAAGTGCTGCCCCTTTATTTGCACGTCCCATTTCCATTTCTTCTTTTTCTCCCAATAGTGCTGCTGCCGCATCACATTCCTCAACAATAAAATCTACAGATTCCCGGAAAGATGATCGTTTAAAAGAAAGATAATCGTCGCCAATCTGAAAAGGATCTTTAGCAATAACAACGGCTCCGTAGTTTCTTAATAACTGGCTGTAACAAAATGCTCTTAAAAAATAGGCTTCTCCTTTTAAACGAGATGCCTGATCTTCTATAGATTGCTGTTGTGCCTGCGGATAGGCATACACAACTGAATCTATATTTGACAAAAAACCATTGAGCCTTTGTATATTGGTATACATTACATCCCAGGTGGTGTAATTAAACGCCCAAATGCCGAATGGTGTTGGATCGCTGGCACTGATATTACCCTGTAACCAATTAGCTGTGCCGAAATTATGGGTGTCGTGCGACTCATCTGTTATAGATGCATACGACAAATATCCAAAACCACAATTTATGCTATTGGTATATGTATTTAATAAATACCTGTCTGCAAGGTTAATATCTTTCCATATTAACGCCTCTGCATACTGATCCTGTGGCGTTTGATCGAGCAATCCCTTTTTACAGGAGGTTACAATCACCACAGCGCCAATAATTATATATGTGATAATATTACGAGTCATAATTTTCAATTTTAATACTTGATATGCTTATAGTGTGATTCTTGCACCTATGGCTATGGTTTTCATAATAGGATAAAGAGTGAAGGCGCTACCGCTGAAATCTTTACCGGAATTACCAGTTTTAATACCTCCCACTTCAGGATCAATAATTTTGTTTCCTGAATAAAGGAGGAACAGGTTTTGTCCTGATACATATACCTGTGCGCCTTTTAACCGGATAACTCTTTGTATATTTTCAGGCAATGTGTACGACAGCTGGATATTTTTCAATCTTGCATATGCACCACTCTGGAAAGAATAATCAGTAAGAAAATTATTACGCCAGTAAGCATCTATCCTGTCGAAGGCTCGTGGTTTAGTAGCGTTAATATTATCAGGAGTCCATCTTCCATCAGCATCGTATGCGAAATAATTACCTGCAAAACCCTGCAGTTCGTAATACATTCTTCTCATACAATCGCCCACTCCCTGCACTAAGCCGGTAAGTGTAAAATTTTTATAAGATAGATTGAAGTTAAATCCAAAAGTAATTTCGGGGTTTGTTGTTTTTGGATATAAAATCTGGTCATCGGTATTGATTTGTCCATCTTTATTAACATCTTCAATAATAATATCTCCAGGCAGGGCGCCATCTACATGCGGCATACTGTTAACCTGTGCTTCATCTTTAAAAATGCCTGATGATTTATACAACAATTGTGAGCCTTGAGGGTGGCCGGTTAATCGTTGCCATGGAACACTGGCCGCAGGTTCATCAAACTCAATTATGCGATTTCTTGCGAAGGCGAAATTGCCACTTACTGAATACGAAAAATCACCGGCTTTGTCTGAATATCCCAACACCACTTCAAAGCCCCTGTTGTCAACAATGCCGTAATTTTCATCAGGAAGTATTAAACCTGTATAACCTGGAACAGATGCGTTTCTTTGAACAAGAATGTTATTACGGCGTTGATAAAAGACGTCTGCATTAAATGTAAGCCTGCTATTGAGCCAGTTTGATTCAAAACCCAGGTTGTATACATGAGCAGTTTCCCAGGTTATGCTTTTATTCACAGCACCTGTTGGGCTTAATCCTGCAAAATAAATACGATTGCTTCCTAATACTATGCCCGTGTTTGGAGAGTATAATGATAAGTATTGAAAGGGATCTACCAGGTCGTTACCCAAAATGCCCCATGATGCTTTTAGTTTAAAAAAATTGATGAGTTTAATATTCTTCTTCCAAAACGCTTCATTTGATACTCTCCAGCCAGCCAATATACTAGGGAAGTTGCCCCACCTGCCGCTTTCTTTTGAGAACCGCAATGAACCGTCTCTTCTGAAAGAGAATTGAAAGAGATAAGTTTCTTTATAATCGTAGCTTATTCTGCCAAAATAGTTTTCACGTGCATCGAGCGTAACAAATGCTGAGTTGTTTTTCTCCGCATCAGCCCCCGCAAAAAGATAAGGCAACTGATCGCTGATTAAATTCCTCCTGTATGCATCAATACCCTTACCCTGGTAGTCTGAAGATTCAAATGAGGCGAATGCGGAAACATTATGGTCTCCAAAACTTTTAGTATAATCCAGTTTAAAATTGAACGTTTTTGTTCTGGCATCATCGTAATAATCTCTTAACCATATATCAGAGGTGCCTTTGTAGGAACCTACTAAAAAGGCGGAACCATCTTCAACTCCTGTATTCCCCGCTGCCAGATATGCAGGTTCATCTAATTGGTATAATATCCAGGGCTTTTGAAATAATTTTCTTTGACCGATATTTAAATCATATGCATAATAACTTGAGGCAGATAAACCCTGGATCCAGGGAATTTTTAATGTTCCGCTTAAAATGGTGTTGGCTCTGTAACGTTTGGTATTATCGAACCCGGTTAAATTGCTTGAGCTCACAACAGGATTTTGACCATACGCTATATCAGGCCCCGGCAAACCATTGGGGTAATACGCAGGAGAAGTTGGAAGGCTTTTAACTGCGGCATCAAAATTGAAGCTGTTGCCCACAGAGGGATAATCTTTATTTTCCTGGATTCCGTTAATGTCGAATCCTATATTTATATAGTCATTTAATTTTGCATCAACCGTTGCCTTAATATTATACCTGTTGTAGGAGGTTGCTGAATTTTTAAAGATGCCGCCATCCTTCTGTGTTCCAAACGATACAAAATAATTTACTGCCTGGTTACCTCCACTTACTGAAACATTATGATTGGTGGATAAGCTATGATTAGCAAGCGATGCTTTAAACCAGTCTGTGTTAGGATAAGTCCACGGAAATTTTCCTGAACGAAATTTTTCAATGTCTTCAAGGCTATATCTCATCTGCGATTCATCAATATCAGCATAGGTTTGCACTTCCCGAATCATCTCGGCATAAGTAGCGGCATCTGCCATTTTAGGAAGACGACTTGGAGAAACAAAACCCTGGTAAAAGCTGTAGTTAACATTTACAGGTGTTGATTTTGCTCCTTTTTTTGTTGTAACAAGTATTACTCCGTTTGCAGACCTTGCACCATAAATTGCTGCCGAAGCATCTTTTAGTATGCTGATGCTTTCTACGTCGTTTGCATTAATAGAATTAATATCCCTTCCCGGAATGCCATCAATTACAACCAGAGGCTCATTATTACCTAACGTAGCCTGCCCTCTGATTAATATGGAGGCGCCGTCATTACCCGGCTCGCCGGTTGTTTGCTGTACAACGGCGCCGGGTAAGCGCCCGGCTACCGCATTGGTTATGTTTGCAACCGGAGAACTGGTCAGGTCTTTACTACTGACCGTTACCACAGAAGCAATTACATTTACCTTTTTTTGCGATCCGTAGCCGATCACTACAACATCCGACAATGTTTTTTTATCTTCTAATAAAGTAACATTAATGGTAGATGATTCCTGCACAGCAATTTCCTGTGTTGTAAAACCAACCATTGAAAAAACTAATACGCTTTTAGAGGAAGCCCTGATAGAGTATTCGCCTGATGATCCTGAAGTTGTTCCGTTCCCTGCTCCTTTAACCGTAATGTTTACCCCTGCAAGTGTTTCACCTTTTTCAGTAATGATTTTTCCGTTGATTACTTTTGTTCCCTGTGCCTGTACTAAAGAACCAGCGCAAACCAACAACATTCCTAAGGAAATGGTGGCGAAGGCGAAAGTTGACAAGCCTCTCGTTATTTTACATCTCATAAGCAAGTTATTTTGTTTAACAGGCTAAAACTAAAAAATACACAATGCAGAAAAATTTACTAATCGTGCTAATAAGTATGCTTTTTTATCATTGAAGTTTTTTAAACTTAATTAATAATCAAAATGCTCCAGAAAGCATAGCGCTTTATTGTAATCAAGAAACTCCTTGTGTAAGTGCCTTTGCGACCTGCAGGTTTCGGGGTAGCCGTAAAAACAGAAAGAATGCTGCAGCACAGTATATAATTGCCGGCAATACTTTGTTTATCCGGGATATTGTACTCATATTTTTGATAATTGCTATGGTATAATGTTGCCTGTTCAGGAGATTAATCAGCAATCAAACTCCCGCATACTTTGTTGGAAAATGCCGGATATTATTTCAGGCGCATATAATGGTTAATGGCAAACGATCAGGGTAATGCAGCTGCAGTGCTGAAGCTCTTTTTACCTGTTTCAATATCCGGGACTTATTAATATATTCTCTGTTTTTTTGCCGGGCTTCGCCCGGAAATGCATCCACGCCGGAAAGACTGGTTGTTTGCAGGTATTGCTGCTTAACTATATTTCCTCTGTATCAGCAGCGTTTAAATCGGCGGTAAAAAGTACCTGTAAATTATCTTCTGAAAGAAAATGAAGGGTTTCATTTACCTGGAGGCCTGAGGTGCTTTATCAAAGGCTGCAAATGCGCTGTTGCAAAAAGTATATACTTCTTTTATTTGTATTTTTAAGTTGATTGGTTTAATCACAGAAAAAGCCCCTGTTAAAATCACTAAACAAAAAGACCGGCATTATTTTATTGCCGGCCTTATACCTGCTTGGTTCGCTAAATTTTGTTGCCTGAATTCAATTGAATGGGCGCCGGTTTCCGGCTCATTTAAAATATGTTGATTCACTATTTCCGCAATGGTCATTGGTGCATAAACAGCAGTATCAAAGCCTAAGTGGTTCGACAGCTGTTGCGCTTTATGAACGTTCAGCTTACCAAATTCATATCTTGCTATCATTCTTCCTTTACGCATTAAAGCATTATCTATCAGGTTAAGATTGCTGTTAAAGGTACAAATGATTTGTACATTCAAACAGTCGCTTAGTAAACCATCACTCAGATTGAGCAGGTTTGAAACAGAGGAGCCGCTGTTTAGTTTACGATCCATCATAATATTTTCAGCATCTTCTATCACCAGCACTGCGTTAGGATTATCAATCAGCAGATCAATAAATTCCGGGTTCATTAAATTACCGGCAACTGATGGCGACAGGAACAATACTTTTTTCTTCAACGAACCTACCAGGTGGCGCAGGTAAGTTGTTTTACCAGTGCCGGGTATTCCATGCAAAAGCACAATACCTTTATCGTTTTCTGTATTCAGTCGTTCCCTTATCAGTGTATCTACCGGAATAAAGTCATCATTATAATATATACTCAAATCCAGTACGGTTGGCTTTAAAGGCAGAGGCTTCAGCTCCAGCCCGCCATTGTTGAGTGTAATAATATTGATCTCAAAATCCTGTTGCTTGCCGGGCATCTTATATTCGGCTAACGCTTTCAGCAGGTTATCAGCAAAATGATATTTACTATTTGCATATAATATTTCCACGTATTGGCCAGCCAGTTCAATCATTACTTTATTGTTCAACACAAAAATGGTTTTGTTAAACTGCTGTATATTTTCTGCCCGGTTAAAAAAGCAACTTTGATAAATATCCACAATGCTATCACCCAGGTTATTTTGTATGTAACCATATACCCTGGTAACATCTACGTCGTCAATATATGTTATACAAGGCACACGCCTGAACCTGAACATGTAAAATGCTTTTACTTCGAGATACTGGTGATCGAAAACGGAAGCATTCCTTTTTGCAAAAAATCCAGCAAAAAAGCTTTGCAGCCTGCTTTTAAGATTTGTATTGTTAAACAATACCACAATCGCTATTACAATTAATATTGATAAAATGTTCATACCTGTAGTTTTAATTCCTTTTAATTCTCCGCCGCGGCGGAGAATTAAAAGGGAATATTATTGCACCACTTTATTTGCACAGCTTGAGCTGGCAAATGCATGAGGCTTGGCTTTAAAAGCAAAGCCCTTTCCCATAATATAACCCATCGCTTCCTTCAAAGCGTCATTGCTTTTAAAGTTGGGATTGGTGTTGATGTCAGCATGCACTTCCATATCTACACTGTATCTTGAAAAAATGTTGCACAGTGCATACGCCACGTCAATGCTTTTTCCCACTTCAACAAGCATTCTTTGTTTTATGCTCATTTTTTGCCGGCTGACTTCGTTTAGTATATACATAAAGCCGCCCTTACTCTTTCGGATGAACACAATTACGGTTGCGAATTCGGTTATCTTTCCTTTAACCTGGCTATCGGTACCAATGCATACTTTAAGTTCATAACCTGCTGCTCTTTCACGCATTAATACACTGGCTATTTCTTCCTTAATAGGAGCGTTTAACCTTTCACCATTTAATTTTCTCCATTGTTGTTGTACCTGTTCCATTGGTTATTGTTTTATATTTTCATTACGTACGCACGGGTTGCAGGATTCGAACCTGCGGCAATAGCTTTGGAGACCATTATGTTACCAATTACCCTAAAACCATATTTTGCGGACTGTATTGGAGTTGAACCGATATTACAAGAATGAAAATCTTGCGTCCCGGACCGTTAGACAAACAGATCATTGTGGCAGCCAGGGAATCGAACCCTGAACAAAAGCAATGCAAATGCTTTTCGCCAGCCATGGAACATGACCGCCCTTTATTACAAAGCACTAAAGCACATTTGGAAAAAGCATCCCCGTTGCGCATCTCATCCGCTTGCATCGGAACAAACGGGGAATACTTGTTTCCCTCCCTTTCAGCATCTAATATTTTCATTCCCCTCTCCATACAGTGAAAAGGAGTTAGGGGTGAAGACAAAAAAGCCCGGTCGTTTTTTGTGACCGGGCTTCTGCATTATCTTTTAATTCAGATTATGTATGCATACATTCCGGCTTCGAAAATTTATTTTCATACCAATTACCTATGGACACAATATCCTCTATACTCTGCTCACTCCATTGGTATATCATGAATGATAGCGTATCATTCAACTGTGCTGTTCTAAACTGTTTATGTCGTAAATGTTTTATCATTTTTATTTAAAGAATATTAAATCACCCAACTATACGATGTCTTTATCAATACAGCTCCTCTATAAGCCTCTCTTTTGGAGAAGTTGGGGAGGCTGGTAATAAAAAACCCCGCGATTCAGGCGGGGCTTATATTTGAGCGATTTTGTTTTTACACTAATCAACAGCATTATATGCCCCGCAAACCGTATAGCCCACTTCAGGACTAAACCAGCCTATTGATTTATTATGTAGTAACATTGTGCGTTGCATATAATTTGTTTTGCGAGTGCAAAGGTTGAATGATTTTTTTTACAATGCAAATTTTTTGTCGAAAATTTTTAGAAAATTTTTAAGATGAGGAGTTTGTTATATCAAGGGTTCATCATTGTCTATCCCGCCACCTGCTTAGCTCCCACTACTTCAATATTCAGGCTTTCCATTAATTGTATAACGGCAAGGGTTATTTCCTGCTTTACCTGGTTAAACGCTTCTGCCGGAATAGGAGCGGTATAATATTCCACATGTACAAGATAGCCTCCCTGCTGCACAACATCTTCCAGAAACAATACCCTGTTTTCAATTTTAGGGTGTTGCAATATTTCTTTAATTCCATTTAACAATGTCTGTACGCGTTGTGCATTTGTGGCAGGCTTTAGTTCGAGCTTAAGATCAGCCCGCCGTTGTGTACGTAAGCTCAGGTTATCTACTATGCTATCCACCATCTGTTTGTTCGGTACACTCACGTAGGTTTTTTCGTTTGTGCGTATACGTGTGCTGCGTAAACCTATTTTTTCAACTGTGCCGGTTATGTTTTGCACTTTAAGCGTATCGCCAACCGCAAATGGCTTATCAAAAAATATAATAAAAGAGGCTATCAGGTTTTCCAGGCTTTCTCTTGCAGACAGCGCTAACGCCGCACCAACAATTCCGAGCCCTGTCAGTAACTCTGATATCTGGTAGCGGAACGCGAATTTTATTACGGTAAAAATGCCCGCTATAAATACTATCGCTTTCAGAAAATCTTTAAAGAAGATCACCAACTGGTGTTCTTCCTGTCCCGATTCTTCACCTGCCTTTTTGCTGATCACATATGCCAGGTAATCTATCATTCTTATCAGCAGCCTGAAAAAATAGATGATCACCAGGCTCAATCCTATTCTCTCAAGAATGATTTGAGTATTGGTTCTGTAAAAACTAAAAATAAATAATCTTGGAAATTTTAGAGAGATCAAAGCAATGAATGATGTAAAAACAATGAGGAATTGTTCCAGTGGTTTAAGAATAAGATCGTTAAATGCTTTTTTATCTATTTGGCGGCCTGCTAATCTTAAAAAAAATATGATAGCAGCAACCAAGGGTTTGCTGAAAAATTTTTTCAATATGTATATACCCAAGATTACAACAACAACCACCAGGTAATTCCGTATGCTGTTATCTAAAAATATTTTATCTAAAAAACTGTCCATTACATGTGTTCTTTTAGCGGTATTTATACAACACTATGCCGTAGCTGTTTCTTATATATATACCGGGTTGCATAATCAGTACGTTTTCAGCCTGCTTAATTATTCCGGGAAGTTCTACCTCCTGCGTATCAAATGTGCCTAAGGTATATCTTACAAACTTATTATCTTTTCTTCCCAATATTGTTTTGTTGATCACCTGCAGGTCTGTAAGCCCGGTAATAGCCAGCTCATTTTTTAATGCGCCATAATAATCAAAAATATACATCCCGTTATCCTTATCATACAGATAAACAAGCCCATCCCTGTCAATTATTTTATCCGGAGAAGGTGTAGCATTCAATACCTGGCGCAAATCAACAGTTTCGCTCAATAATTTACTGTCATCGGCAATTTTTTTAAGCTTTGCGGATTGCTCATCAAATACCCAAAGATTGTTATCGTAAGAAAGCGCAACCGCTTTTGCCTGGAAAATACCAGCCTTGCGAAGGTCAACAATATTGATTCTGTTTAAAAACCTGTCAAGCATTACTACCGTAGAAAAATCTCGGTAATACAATAATACTTTGAGGGGGTTGGTCACATCCATTGCATATACTGAACCATAACGCCGCACATCATTAAATACATTCAGCGAATCTCCCCTGTTATTATATTTCTTAAGTAATCCTTTTGAAGTTAATATATAAAGATTGCCAAGATTATCAACAGTAAATGCCGCTGCATCCGGAGCAGACACTCTGAGCGCTTCTGTATCACTTATTCCCGATGCGTTTTCTAGCCCTGCATTTTCCTGCGCTGCCCCGGTTAAAGCATAACAAACTAATATGGTAAAAAGGAATATTCTCAAGCTGTATAATATTTCAGGTAAACTTCCTGCCCGTCAAATTCAGCATAACTGTAATAACGTATCCAATCACCCAGGTTAATATACCGGCTGTTATTTTTTAGTTGAAAATCTATCGGTAAATGCCGGTGTCCGAAAATAAAATAATCAAAGTGTTCTTTCTGTAAAACCTCTTTACAATAAATGATAAGCCATTCATTTTCTTCTCCCAAAAATTTTGCATCATCATCGCCTGTAGCGGCACGGCTGCTTTTACTGGAACGATGCGCAATGCCCATTCCTATATACGGTGGCAGTATACCAAATAAAGCCTGGCAAATTTTATTGCGGAAAATCTTTTTCATGAATTTATAGCCCTGGTCGCCGGGACCCAATCCATCGCCATGTCCAATCAAAAATTTCTTCCCGTTAAATTCAAATGCTTTCGGTTCATGATATACGGGAATGTTCAGCTCTTCTTCAAAATAGCCGCTCATCCACATATCATGATTGCCAACAAAAAAATGCATTGGTATACCGCTGTCTGTTATTTCCGCCATTTTACCCAGTATTCGCACAAAACCCTTGGGAACAACCTTTTTGTACTCATACCAAAAATCAAACAGGTCGCCCACAATAAAAATTACGGCGGCATCTGCTTTTGCTTCATCCAGGAACTTAACAATAAGCTTTTCCCTTTGCAGGCTCGATGCATGGTCGGGAACACCCAAATGAAAATCAGAAAGGAAGTATATTTTTTTTCCTGCGGGAATTTGCATTGGCGGCTGATAAATAATGGGCAAAGGTAACGGAAACTGTGATTTGTTGCCTCCCCGCCCCTAAAGGGCGTGGCAAATAATGCACGGAGCAAGTAAAGCTATTGAGGCCTACATTTATATAAGTGTTAGCAAAAGCTTACTGTTATGAGTTTGAAACAGGAAGGGAGGTCCTTTTCTGTATAATACAGATTAATGCGCCACTTTCATACGACTGGTACATACTAAAAAATCATTTTAAACGCTGCTATTGCTTTTAACTGCAACCTTAAAACCTCCTTACAAAATATAGTTGCGAAGTTAAATGCTGACGGGTTAATTTTTATAGTTCCGAATCCAGGATTACTCAACTGGTGCCAATTGTAATTCCCCAGTCGGTACTTGATAAATTAAAAAACCTGCTTAAAAAATTGAAGGAAAGCGTTGCTGATTACGAAACCGTGATCGCTGCATTTCTACGCAAAAACCCGGATCTGCAGCAATACTTAAAAAATGCGGCATATACCGCTGCCGTTACAATAATAGTTGGCACCATTATATAAGATTTTGTTACCCGGAGCGCCGAGACTGAAAAAATGTATATAGCGGGGGCTTGCATCTGGCTTTCTGATATTAGTTACAATATCTAAAACAAAAGGGAAATTGGTTTAACTGAAAAGGTTTTCATTTCTATTTTATTCAAAATTGATACGGTTTTTTTCGGGAAGAAAAGCAGAAACCCTTTATCTTCCCGCACTCAAAAACTGTTACACTGCTATGAATAAATTCAGTAGCTCTGCTCCTTTTTACTTATTGGGACTGGTTTCTCTTGCGGGACTTTTTATTCCACTGGTTGAAGATTTTGATGGATCTGCAATATATAATCAGGCTGATATGTCCTGGGTGCTGATATCTTCTGCGCTTGTGCTATTAATGACGCCGGGGCTTGCATTTTTTTACGGCGGTATGGTGAGTAAAAAAAATGTTATCTCTACCATGTTGCAAAGTTTTATTGCTACAGGATTGATCAGTGTGCTTTGGCTGGCATTTGGTTTTGGGTTAGCCTTTGGTGATTCATTTAATGGTTTTATTGGCAACCCTGCATCGTTTTTATTTATGCGTGGTATAAACGGTCATGAACCTTGGAAGCTTGCGCCAACTATCCCGCTTTTATTGTTTGCATTATTCCAGTTAAAGTTTGCCATTATTGCGCCGGCGCTGGTTGTTGGTGCAACTGCCGAACGGATAAAGTTTACTTCATACGTTTTGTTTATGATACTTTTTAGCGTGCTGATCTATGCTCCTATAGCACACTGGACCTGGCATCCCGAGGGTTTATTATTAAAAATGGGAGTGCTGGATTTTGCAGGAGGCACTGTGGTTCATATTTCTGCCGGTTGCGCTGCGTTAGTAGGCGCTGTTGTTTTAAAAAGAAGAAAAGTACATCTGAACAAAGAAGAAGTAAAGCCGGCAAGAATAACTTATGTATTGCTGGGAACCGGGTTACTTTGGTTCGGCTGGTTTGGCTTTAATGGCGGCTCTGCGCTGAGTGCAAGCAGCCTGGCTGTTGATGCTTTTGCCAATACCAATGTTGCCTCTGCCGCTGCGGGTTTATCGTGGATTTTTTTTGATGCCAAACGTGGCAGAAAACCTTCTGCCCTTGGTTTTTGTATTGGCGCCGTTGTGGGGCTTGTTGCTATTACACCTGCCGCGGGTTTTGTAGGGTTGCCGCAAAGTTGCTTTATTGGCTTCATATCTTCCATTATTTCAAATCTTGCCGTGCATTGGAAAAGTAAAACGAGCATTGATGATACATTGGATGTATTTCCTTGTCACGGCGTGGGCGGTATAACAGGCATGATATGCACTGGCATTTTTGCAAGCAAAGACATTAACCCTGGCGGAGCAAACGGATTGTTTTACGGTGGAGTACATTTCTTTTTGGTTCAATGCCTGGGTTGTATTATAGTAGTAGCTTTTTCTTTAGCCATGAGTTTTGTTGTTTTTAAATTAACAGATCTTATACATCCTATGCGGGTAAGCGATGAAGAAGAAGAACTTGGATTGGATATTTCGCAGCATAATGAAAAGTTGTAAATAACCCCAGCATAATTTGACTGTAACACTTCAGCAAAAAAATAATTAATTTTAAAGCAATCATGTGATTGCTTACCGGCAGGAAATGAAATTTATTCCATTTGCAGAACGTTTAGCTTGTTTGCACTTGCCTGGTTAAGGTATTATTTAATCTGGTTTGTACGATGATTTTGCTACGCACAAAACTTTTTTTGCTGAGTGTTATATTCCTGGCAGTTTTATATGCCGGTATATATATGGTTTCCGGTGATACGGATATTCCTCCTGATGTAGCTCAGGCAATGTCTTCTCTTCCTGACAAACCGGACTATAATATTTATGTAAAGAAAATCCTTTCTGACAAATGTTTCAGTTGCCACGGGCCCGATAGCAAAAAACAAAAAGCAGGACTTCGGCTTGATGTCTCAAACATTGCTTATAATAAAATTACCAATAGCGGACTAAAAGCAGTTACTCCCGGCAGCATTGCTAAAAGTGAAGTGGCGGCCCGCATTTTAAGTACCGAAGCGGAGTATATGATGCCGACCCCGGCTTCGCATTTATCACTAACTGCATATGAAAAAGCTGTAATCCTTAAATGGATTGAACAGGGCGCCGAATACAAGCCGCACTGGGCTTTTATTGCTCCGGAAAAGATTTCGCCTCCGGATATAAAAGATGTCAAATGGATTAAAAACGATATTGATCGTTTTGTTTTACACAGGCTGGAAAAGGAAGGACTGCATCCTTCGCCGGAAGCAGACAAAGAAACATTGATACGAAGGGTAAGTTTTGATATCACAGGATTACCACCAACTATTACGGAAATAAATGCTTTTGTAAACGATAATTCTACTGATGCTTATGAGCGGATGGTAGACAATTATTTCAAATCTCCACGTTATGGTGAGCGCATGGCTGCATACTGGTTAGACGTTGCACGGTTTGCAGACAGCCATGGTTATCTTGATGATAAGCACCGGGATGCTTCTCCCTGGCGCGATTGGGTAATTGAAGCATATAATAAAAACCTCCCGTACGATAAATTTATTACCTGGCAATTAGCCGGAGACCTTTTGCCCAATGCAACAAAAGAACAAATACTCGCCACCGGCTTTAACCGGAATCAAAAACAAAATACAGAAGCGGGCATTATCCCGGAAGAGTTTCGTGTTGAGTATAATGTAGACAGAACCAATACCCTTGGCACAGGTATTCTTGGTTTAACGCTGGGTTGTGCCAAATGCCACGATCATAAATATGATCCTGTAAGTCAGAAAGACTATTACTCGCTATATGCTTTCTTCAACAGCACTTTTGAGCTGGGTAGTTCCAATTATGGTAATTATCGTAATATGGTTCCTGGTCCTACGCTTTTGCTTACCAGCAATGACGACGATAAAAAGATTGATAGTTTGAATGCTGTTATTCATTACCTGGAACAAAATCATCAGCCGGAAAAATCTGTTAACCCTGAAAAAAGTCTTTCACAAAAAATAATTGCGCATCTTTCTTTTGATAAAACAACTACACAAAAAAATGCAAAGGGAAAATCCGTTGAAGCATTCCCGAATACAATTCTTGCATCCCAACCAGCCTTTGCAAACCGTATAAAAACCGCAAAAGGAATGGTAGGTGATGCGCTTCTTCTGGATGAAGAAACTTCAGTAAATTTTCAACCCTATGGATTAGGTTATTTTGAAAGGTACGAGCCTTTTTCTGTAAGCATCTGGGTTAAAGCTCCTCAAAACTACAAGGAGTCTGCCATCCTGCATCACAGCGATTCAAGGCGCTACGGCTTCCAGGGGTATGATGTAATGCTGTTTGATAATAAAGTGGGATTTCGCATAATGCACGCATATCCGCATGATGCTATCAGCATTATCAGCAACGAGGAGATTGAACCGGGAGCATGGCACCATATAGCCGTGAGTTATGACGGAAGCAGCCGTGCTGCAGGTATGCGCATATACATCAACGGAAAGCCCGCATCTGTAACAGTGGAATATGATAACCTGAAAAAAAATATCCGCTCTTTTCCCGATATACATAAAACTTCCGCGCTTACAGGGTTAACTTTTGGCAACAGGGTGTTGGAAAAAACAATGAAAGAAGCCGCGCTTGATGAGTTCTGTTTATTTAATAATACTATTGATGAATCCGAGGCGGCATGGTTATATAAAAACGCGGTGGTTATATTGCATCGCGATCACAGCAAACCATTACAACAAAAGCCAGACAGCCTGATGCGTGCAAGAATGCAACTGGCGGCAGTATATGATTCTGCCAGAGAAGCCATGGTAATGGGCGATTTACCAAAGCCGCTTGCAACGCATGTTTTACTGCGCGGTGTATATGATAATTATGGAGAAGAAATAAAACCCCGAACGCCTGAATCTGTGCTTGCTTTTCCTGATAGCCTTCCTCGAAACAGGCTTGGACTGGCTAAGTGGTTATTCCTTCCTGAGCATCCGCTTACTGCAAGGGTTGCGGTTAATCACATTTGGGAAATGTATTTTGGCAGAGGGCTGGTTAAAACTTCTGACGATTTCGGAAACCAGGGAGAAATGCCCTCGCATCCCGAATTACTGGATTGGCTGGCTGTTACCTTCAGGAAAAATGGCTGGAACGTTAAGCAATTGCAGAAAACAATTTTAATGAGCGCTACTTACCGGCAGCAATCAGTAATTACACCGGGCCTGCATGAAAAAGACCCGGAGAATATACTGCTTGCGCGAAGCTCACGGTACAGGATGCCCGCAGAAATGATCCGAGATAATGCGCTTGCCATAAGCGGGTTGCTGTCTTCCAAAATAGGCGGCCCCAGCGTATATCCTTACCAGCCACCGGGGCTATGGGAGGCGCTTAGCGATAAATCATGGCGGTATATATACAAGCTGTCAGAAGGAGAAGATCTGTTCCGGCGTAGCATCTATACTATTGTTAAGCGTTCGAGCCCTCCGCCTTATATGCTGATCTTTGATGCGCCCGACAGAAATTTTTGCACCGTAAAAAGGCCTGTTTCAAGTTCGCCGCTGCAGGCGCTGGCTTTAATGAATGATCCGACGTTTATTGAATCGTCAAAATTTATTGCGGCGCGGATAATACATGAAGGAGGCGTAACGCCGGAAGAAAAACTCGCGTTGGGTTTCAGGTTGGTTACTGGCAGGCAGCCGGAGATGCCCGAAGTAAAGTTGCTGAGCGAAATGTATCAATCAGAAAAAGATGTTTTTAAAAAGCAACCCGGTAAAGCAAAAAAAATATTGGCGGTAGGCAACGCAAAAATGGAACAACCTGCATCAACAGAAGGATTGATTGACGCAGCGGCATATACTAATGTAATAATGGCTTTATTGAATACTGATGAGTTTATTACAAGGAAATAAAAATTAAACCCTGTTTAATTCATTATTATGGATGATATTCAAAAAATAGTAAACAACCTTGCAAGGCGTGATTTTTTAAGAGGTTCCGCTTTAGGATTGGGAAGCATTGCGCTTGGTAGTTTACTGGGTTGCCATAATCGCGAAAGAACTTTTGCCGTTGCAAACAATGCAATTGATCATGCATCAGAAAATAAGCCACTGCAAGCGCCCCATTTTGCTCCGAGGGCAAAAAGGATAATTTATCTTTTTCAAAGTGGAGGCCCTTCGCAAATGGAGTTATTTGATTATAAGCCAAAACTCTACCAAATGCACGGGCAGGAAATTCCCCCGAGTGTTATCGGTGGAGGAAGAGTGTCCGGCATGGTCTCCAATCAAAACAGCTTTCCGCTTGCAGCACCAATGACGCAGTTTAAACAATATGGATCTGACGGTGCCTGGTTCAGCGATCTTATTCCGCATACTGCCGCCATTGCAAATGATATTTGTGTGGTTAAAAGTATGTTCACCGAACAGATCAATCATGAGCCTGCAGTTATTTTTACCCAAACAGGTAATCAATTAAGCGGCAGGCCAAGTATTGGTTCCTGGATCAGCTATGGTTTAGGCAGCCTTAATCAAAATCTTCCTTCATTTGTTGTATTACTTTCAAAAGGCGGAGGTGACCAGCCTATCAGTAATCTTGCATGGAGCAATGGCTTTTTACCATCACATTACCAGGGCGTACAGTTTATGTCGGGCAAAGATCCGGTGCTATATCTCTCTTCTCCTGATGGTGTTGAAAGAATGGATCGCCGCAGGGCTCTGAATTTTATTAAATCATTTAATCTCCTTCAAAAAGATAAATGGCATGACCCCGAAATTGACAGCCGCCTTAACCAATATGAAATGGCATACCGTATGCAGATGGCTGTTCCGGAAATAACAGATCTTTCCAATGAGCCGCAGCATATACTGGATATGTACGGGCCTGATGTAAAGGTTCCCGGCAGCTATGCCTACAATTGCCTGCTGGCAAGAAAGCTGGCAGAAAAAGATGTTCGTTTTGTTCAACTATACCACCTGGGTTGGGATCATCATGGCAGGCTTACCAGCGGGATTACCCGCGCAACACAGCAAACAGATCAACCATCGGCGGCCTTGGTTAAAGATTTAAAACAACGTGGATTGCTTGACGATACACTGGTAATATGGGGAGGGGAATTTGGCAGGACAAGCTTTAGCCAGGGGAGATTGGCAAGAGAAGATTTTGGTCGTGACCATTTGCCGAATGCTTACAGTATATGGATGGCAGGCGGAGGTATCAAAGCCGGCATGCAATATGGGGAAACCGACGACTTTGCACACAATGTAGTTCGCGATAAAGTACATGTGCACGATTTCCAGGCAACGCTCTTATACCTGTTGGGCATTGATCATGAAAGGTTTACATATAAAAGCCAGGGCCGCAGGTACAGGCTTACCGATGTTTCCGGCAGTGTTGTAAAAGATATTATTGCCTGATTTTCCGATACGTGCAAAAATTTGAAATCAGATATGTTATTTCCATCTTCGCAATACGAGTCTTACGCACTACCACGCTATTCTTCTATCTCAGGCAGATAATATTTCTCTTTCCATTTCCTGTATTCTCTCAAATGCTTTTTCCGTTGCAGTATAGCGGCGCTTGCCAGCACACCATTCAATTTTGTTTTCACCCAATAATTAAAAACTGATTTTTCCGGGTCGCGTACAAAAAATATAACAACAGGTTTGTCATTCTTTTTGTGTATCGCAATATCATTGGCCAAAAAGCTAACTACCCTTCCGAAAAATGTTGAGTGGCTACTGTCTTTCTTACTCATCAGTTTAATCTTCAGCCCGTCGTAAATAAAATGCATTTTTCCTGCTGCGGCATATTTATTTCCAACCCAGTCAGCATATAAGGTGTCTGCCTTGCCGTTCACAACACTTACGTTGGCATAAGGCATGGTAATAGGGTTGAGCTCCGGTAATATTACGGGCGAGAGTCTTACCTGCAAAGTAAAAGAAGAGAGACTATCGCCATATGCCTCTCTGTAATGAAAATGATGCGCTGTAGTGTTATACAATTTTAAAGAAGCGACAAGCATAAGACTATCATTACTGTTATTCCTGTTGCGCACATGCGTGGCAACAGCATTTATTTCTTCAAGCGGAATAATAGCTTCCCTGTGTGTTTCCTGTGTTATTTCACGAACATATATTGTTCCGTTATTTATTAATACACTATCAATGTCTATCGGAAATTTCAGCTCATTTATCATTCTTGCAAGCATTGGTCTTTCCACGCCGTGCTTAAAAGGATACCGCTTGTCTTTCATAGTAGTAAGCTTTATTCCTTCCACAATCACTTTTGATGCTTTAAAAACGCTATCATCTTGTAAGTGAAACCTGCTGATATTTATGTTTCCCGTTTCCAGGAAAGTATAGCTTGCCTGCCAGCCTTTTTGTTTAAAATATGCTTGCGCTTCCGCATCGGGCTTAAACTTAAAAGCGCTTATGCTTATTTTTTTTGCCGGCCCATTATATACAATATCGCCTGCTGCTATTGATGATGTTTTTGTTTTATAATAAAGATCTGCACCGCCGAGTGATAAAAGGGCAGTATATTTTTTCCAGTCAAATTTTTCTTTTTGGTGAAAAGAGAAAGTATGATTTTGAATATGCCCGGAAAGTTTATTAATACGCATGCCGGTGCTGTCAGCTTTGGTTAAATTTATGCGGGCATCATTCCATTTAAGAGAAAGCAATGTGCTTAAATGTAACAGCTTATCCTGCACATGAATTTTACCGGACTTTAGTTCCGCATCCATATCAGCAAGCGATATTTCTGTATTTCTCTTTTTCACCTGCAACGCGTTAAGCTGCACGCCAAGCGATTTCCAGGATATCATAGTTGCCGCGGAATTACTTTGTAAAATATTTTCACCTTCTATATCAATGCCGGATCTTATAACAATTGAATCGGAAGAAGCTTCGTTGCTGTAGTTCACGCTTCCTTTTTGAACCAGCAGCTTACCGATAGAAAATGCAGTTTGCTTTTCTTGTGCAGCAACCGAAGAGCTGGCTACAGTAGTTGTTTTTGTTTGCTGAATTACTATATCAGGGTTATGAATATATAACGATGGCAGATCAATGCTGGTAAAATCGCTGGAGTGCAACCGGAAATCTGCGGTTATACGAGGAACAGCAAGCTGCACAATACTACCGGGCTTTTTAATTTGTATTGCGGCTTTTAATATGTTTGATCTTGATTGTGTGTTAAGATCAACCCTCGTAACTTTTGCGTTAAATGCCGGCTGATTGATAACTATATTATGAAACAGCCCTTCCGCATTACCCCAGGTAAATGCCTGCTTTAATGAGTTGATATTATCTACACAAATTTTTTCGCCTTCCATTGCCAGACTGCTGCTACCCGTTTGATCAAAACTGATCTTATCAATATCAATTCTGTCGAGATGAATAACCGGTAAATCTTTGGCAACAGGCTCTTTAATTCCCTGCTCACGAAACCTTGTTTGTACAGCCAGTTCTTTGATATGCATGGTATTTACCTCTATCTCTTTATTGTTGTGGTATTTATCCCAATCAAAAATTATCCATGAAAGATCTTTTCCTTTAAGGCTTGTTCCGTTGCTGAGCTCAAGTTCAAACTTTGTTGCATAATTATGCCTTACTTCTCCCTGAAAAGTAAACCCGCCTACATTAAGTTTTACTTTGGGGGAGTTAAGATACACGCTTCCTATGGCAACCGCAGGGAGTGAACGTTTCACATCAATTAATGAGTCGCTTGAAAAAAGCCTGCCAGGTAAAACCAATGCATTAATACTTTTCATTTGCATATCCATTGGTGAGGCTCCGGTAGATTGAAATGTGAGGTTCCCATTTATGATGCGGAAATTTTTTACTAAAACCAGTTCACTTAATCCATTCAGTGTGTTATAAAATTTATCACTTCTTTCTTTGATGCCAGCTTTTGTTCTTTTCTTCTTTCTTTTCATTTCTGCTTTAAAAGCAATTTGCGGTTCATATAATTCAGCGTCAGTGGCGTTCAGTCTTTTAGAAAGCAGGTCTTCAAAATTCACATTATTGAGTTTCAGCAATGGCGATCTGAAAGTGAATATTTTTGTGTTTTGGTTTTTTTCTGTCGGGCCATAAGATACATTGCGCAGGTAAACGGCATTTTTTTCAATGGCAAACTCCTCTATATTCAGTTCAAATAAACTGTCTTTTGTAACAAGGTTCAGGTTCTTTTGTTTAAGCGAAATAAGATCAATATTTACATTAGCACTATCCTTGTTAAGTTGTAAATTATATATCTTAAGATTAGTTCCATCAGAAGTAAAAACGCGTTGCCGGGTACTTTTTTTCACAACTTCTATATTGCCATCTGCAATATCTATATACTTAAAATTAACAAGATTGAACATTTGCCTGAAGGTGCCGGTTATTGTTTCTATGCTATCTTTATGCTTACCCGCCTCTACGGTTTCAATGTATATATCCGGCTTTTGCAAAAGCAGTGTATCAAGTATCAGTTCTTCTTTGCTGTAAAAATCTGTTAGCCGGGTTGAATTAAAAAACAGCTTTTGGGCGCTTAAAAAGTATGTGCTTCCCTGTTTGTTTATACCGGTAAGTGTGCAGGTATCTATTTCAAAAAACTGGCTTTTCCCCGAAAAATGCAGGTTGGTAAACGTTATTTCGTGCAACCCGTCGGGCAATTTCCAATGCTGGTTTAAAATGGAAAGATCAATATCATCTGAAGAAAGAAAGCTTTTGTGAGGATCGTTATTTTTAGAAAAATTTTTTACAAACAAGCTGATCCGATCGCTTTTGAAGGGAAAGCGATTATGCCTGTTGCCATAATCAAAAGATGCTTTACGAATGCTGAATGATCTTATCTCCAGTTGAGATTTGAGCTTTTGAAGTATATCAAAAATTGTGGAAGCATGAAAAGCAACCTGATTCATTTTTTGCTCGGAGTGCTCATGTATTTTTATTTGCGGCAGCGAAATGGATACACTATCTACAAAAAGCTTCCCGGCAAAAACAAGGTTTTTTATAGACTGTAGGGAAAAGAAAATATCAGGGATTTGTACATCATAGTGGGGTGTTGTATTGGCAGTGTCTTTACAGGTAAGGCTTACGTTTCTTAGCAAAATGCTTCTGCCGGCAAGCGAAACATCTATTTTTGATGCGTCAAAAGCGTACAAACCGTTTGATTCCTTATCAACAATAGCCCGTATGGTATCATTTAAGCGGAAAGCAATAGTGTAGTATAACACAACAGCTGTCAAAAACAATATCCCAACGAATATGTATCCTGTTTTCAACCATTTTTTTTGCCGGGGCGATATATTCATACCTTGATATATAGTAATACATGCTTTTCACCGGCAGGCTATGGTTTGCGATATTGACTAATGTATAAAGTTACAGGTATGAGGCTGAATCCACAAGCGCTAAACGTGACTGCATTAATAAGGTTAAGCCTGAAAGGCTTTTTGTGTAAAGGAATAAAAAAAACGCGGCATTTATGCCGCGTTATCTATAAGAAAAGTAAAAAGCAATTATTATTTCCTGCTATTCATCTTGGCCAGCAATCTTAAAATTTCGAGATACAGCCACACAATAGTTACAAGCAAACCAAATGCGCCATACCATTCCATATATTTTGGTGCGCCGGCATCAGAACCTTTTTCGATCATATCAAAATCGAGAATAAGGTTTAATGCAGCAATGCCAACAACGATCAATGAAAATATAATTCCGAAAGTTGATCCCTGGTGAACAAACGGAATATCGATGCTGAAAAAGCGAAGCACAATTGTGATAAGATAAAAGATGGCTATTCCCGCTGTTGCCGTAATGATCACAGATTTAAATGTTTCTGTTGCGCGGATGATCCTCATATTATAAAGAACGAACATTGCCAAAGCAACACCAAAAGTTAACCCCACCGCCTGAACGATAATGAACGGCACTTTTTCAGCAAAAGCATAATTATAATAGGCAGAAATTGCTCCTACAAATAGCCCTTCAAGCAATGCATAAGCCGGTGCTAAAAAAGGTGCCCATGTTTTCTTAAACACAATCACAAGCGCCACTATTAATCCCCCTATTGCTCCCGTCCACATATATGGTGTTACATCCACACCTTTTGCAAAACTGTACCAGGAGAAAAATGCCGAAGCCATTACCATTAAAAACATAAACCCAAATTTATTGAGCGTTCCTTTAACGGTCATTACATCCTGCCTTTCACCGGTTAATGAGGATTGAAACATTTTCTCAGTAAGCGTTGGATTTCCGGATTTAAATAATTCCATATTGAAGTGTTTTTTACAGGTAAAGATAACTCTTTTTGCCGGCCTTTATTTTCAACAGCATAGTTAATTTTCATTAACCACCCGGTAATTTAACCTGTTTAATATTAAGACAAAAGCATGACAGATTTTTAGCTGATTAAACCCTTTGTTAGCCTAACTTTGCAGCGTTTTTTAAACATATTAAGATGGCTGCAACAACAGAGGTTTTACAGGAAGTAGTGATAAAATTTGCCGGCGATAGCGGAGATGGGATGCAACTTACCGGTAGCCAGTTTACCAACAATACTGCATTGCTGGGCAATGACTTAGCTACTTTTCCCGACTTTCCGGCAGAAATAAGAGCCCCTCAGGGAACGCTCCCCGGGGTAAGCGGGTTCCAGTTGCGTTTTTCCAGTGATATGGTGTATACGCCCGGAGATGAGTGCGATGTGCTGGTTGCCATGAATGCCGCCGCCTTAAAAGTTAACCTCAAAACCCTGAAGAAGGGGGGAAGAATTATAGCAAATACTGACGGGTTTGACAGTAAGAATCTTCGTTTAGCTAACTACCCCGATGGCATAAACCCGCTGGAAGATAACAGTCTCTCTAATTATCAATTGATAAAAATTGATGTAACTAAAATGACGAGAGAGGCGCTGAAGGATATTACGATGGGAACCAAGGAAAAAGATCGCGCAAAAAACATGTTTGTGCTCGGCTTTTTATACTGGATGTACAATCGGAATATGGAGAGCACTATACAATTCATAAAAGAAAAGTTTGGGAAAAAGCCGGAGATATACGAAAGTAATATCCGCGCTTTGCAGGCGGGGTACAATTTTGGGGATACAACAGAAGCTTCCGGAACAACATATACCGTGGCAAAAGCCAGGATGCAGCCGGGTATATACCGTTCCATTATGGGTAACCAGGCGCTGGCTTATGGATTGATCGCTTTTTCGCAAAAAAGTGAATTGCCGCTGTTTCTCGGCACATATCCCATTACCCCGGCTTCAGATATTTTGCATGAGCTGAGCAGGTACAAGGCTTTCGGGATACGCACCTTTCAGGCAGAAGATGAAATTGCCGGAATTACCTCAGCAATCGGCGCTTCATACGGTGGCAGCCTTGGTGTTACTACCACCTCCGGCCCGGGTATGGCATTAAAAGGTGAGGCAATGGGCTTAGCTGTTATGCTTGAAATTCCTTTGGTTATTATAGATGTGCAGAGAGGCGGCCCTTCAACCGGGCTTCCTACCAAAACAGAACAAAGCGATTTGCTACAGGCATACTATGGCAGGAATGGCGAGTGCCCGATGCCTGTTATTGCCGCATCAACACCAAGTGATTGCTTTGACGGTGTTTATGAAGCCTGCCGCATTTCTGTTGAACACATGACTCCCGTTATTTTTTTAAGTGATGGTTATATTGCCAATGGCGCAGAACCCTGGCGTTTTCCTAAAAGCGAAGACCTGCCGGCAGTGAAAGTGATTTTTAAAACAGATCTGGGTCACGGCGAAGAAAAATTTCAGCCATACTTAAGAGATGAAAAGCTGGTTCGCCCCTGGGCAGTGCCCGGCACACCCGGACTGGAGCATAGAATTGGCGGGATTGAAAAACAAAATATAACCGGTAATGTTAGCTACGACCCGGAAAACCACCAGTTGATGGTGAAAATAAGGGAAGAAAAAGTTGAAAAGATCGCAGAATATATTCCGCAACAACATTTAGACAGCGGCCCCGAAAAGGGGAAGATACTGGTGATAGGCTGGGGGTCTACATACGGTGTTATAAAAAGTACCGTTGCTGAATTACAGGCACAGGGACACCAAGTTTCGCATGCGCATTTACGTTATATCAGGCCTTTTCCTAAAAACCTGGGAGAGATGATCAAAAATTTTGACCAGGTGCTGATCCCGGAAATAAACAATGGCCAGCTCATAAAAATCATCAGGGATAAATACCTTGTGGATGCAAAGGGATATAATAAAATAATGGGAGTTCCTATCACTAAATCCGAGCTCCTGGAAGTGATTAAAAAAATGCTGGACTAAATCAATTGTATTTCTTTTAACGGTTTGTCCTTATTTCCGGCTGTGGAGTTTTTTCTGCAACGCATCTCAGCGGCATGAGAAAGACTATGTTTTCTGTTACCGGATTTTTGCTTTTAATCACTTTGGTTTCTGCCGGGTGGTATATTTCAAGATTTAAACCAGCCAAAGCATTTGCACCGGTTAATACAGACAGTTCCTTTATTAAAAAGCTAACCCTCCATTCAGAAAAGCTATTGAACTATGCTTCATCGTATAAATACAATACCAATATCGCTTTTCTTATTGACATGAGCATTGAATCCGGCAAGAACAGGTTTTTTGTGATGGACCTGAGAAGAGACAGTATTATAGCACAGGGACTTGTAACGCACGGACGTTGCAATCAAAGCTGGTTAACCGGCCGTAAATATGGAAATACTGTTGGCTGTGGTTGTACTTCCCTCGGTAAATACAAGATCGGTAATTCGTATAAAGGCCGCTTCGGGCTTGCATACAAACTTCACGGATTAGATTCTACCAATCACAATGCATATAAGCGATTTGTTGTGCTGCACTCACATGAATGTGTACCCGAAAACGAAACATACCCGTTGCCTTTATGCCAAAGCGATGGTTGCCCTACGGTTGCTCCTGATTTCTTAAAGAAATTAAATATCATTTTAGATACTACTAAACTACCTGTTCTTTTATTTATATATGAATGAGTTGGTTACATAAATGTTGAACGGATTATTATCTTAATGTGTTTTTGCCTGACATCGTTAGTGTTATATATTTTCTCTGTGTTATCAAGAAAAAAATGAAACATTAATTTTTAACTCGGGTACTAAAATATGCCTGTTCTTCCGGCGCGCAACCGTATTAATCAGGAATAAATTTCCTGTTTTACATTTCTTCCGACTATTTAAAATAATGTAGCACGAAATTTGAATTTTCTTCTATTCGCTTACCTGCCTTACAGGTTGCTTAAGATAAGTTTAGGCTTATTGTAAAAATTTGAAAAAGACCTTTTCGATATTTTATCCAGGATAAAACCTCTTATGAATATACTTATTACATCAGCCGGGCAAAGGGTTTCTTTAGTGAATGCTTTCAAAGAAGAGCTTAAAAAGCAATTCATTTCTTCTGAAGTCCTTACAATAGATTTACACCCGGAATTAAGTGCTGCTTGCAATATTTCTCATGGTTCTTTTAAGGTAAAACCTGTTACGCATGAAGATTATATCAGGGATCTCCTGATTTTATGCAAAAGGCATAATATTAAGATGATCGTTCCAACGATTGATACAGAGTTGATTGTGCTGTCGAAGCACAAATCACAATTTGAACAGGCAGGAATAGCTGTAATTATATCTGATCTTTCCTTTATAAGGCAATGCAGGGATAAAAGAGAGGTTAATTCGTTTTTCCGCAGGGCCGGAATAGAAATTCCACAACAATACACACGGGCTGATTTACATTTTCCATTATTTATTAAACCCTATGATGGTAGTTTAAGTGTTGATACATATCTCATTAATTCAAAAGAAGATCTAACAAAATCGCTTTTAGCAAATGAGAAGTTTATGTTTATGGAATATATAGACAAAACCGAATATGATGAGTTTACGGTAGATATGTATTATGGTAAAGATAATTTTGTAAAATGCATCGTTCCGAGAAAAAGAATAGTTGTGAGAGCCGGTGAAATAAATAAAGGTGTTACTAAAAAAAATATTCTTGTTTCATATCTTAAAGAGCGTCTTAATTATATTAAGGGCGCAGTTGGTTGTATTACCGTGCAATTATTCTTACACCAGGCAACAAATCGTGTAATTGGTATAGAAATAAATCCCAGATTTGGCGGCGGATATCCTTTAAGCTATTTGGCCGGGGCTAATTTTCCGTTATGGCTGATAGAAGAATATTTTTTAGGTGAATCTATTTCTTATATGGATGATTGGGAAGATGATTTATTAATGCTACGCTACGATAATGAAGTTTTAGTTCATAGTTACGATGCCTGAAGTTCCCTTTTTTTATATTTTTGATCTTGATGACACTTTATATTCTGAAATTGATTTTCTGATTTCAGGATATAAACATATCATTAAAAACACTTCCGGGTTAAAAAGCACAACCGGCTTGTTTGATGATATGCTTAAAAGATATCATCAGGGACAGGATGTTTTTGAATGGCTGGTGAACATACTTTCCGAAAAAAATCAGCGGGCCGTCAAAGAAGATTTTATAAAACAATACCGGGAACACCTACCGGATATTCATTTAAAAAAAGACGCTGAACGCTTCCTGTCTAGAATTAAAAATAAAAAAATTCCGGCAGGTTTAATTACCGACGGAAGAAGCATAACACAAAGAAATAAATTAAAGGCGTTGGGGCTCACCGGTTTTTTTAGAGATGTAATTATCTCCGAGGAATTTGGCTCGGAAAAGCCTGATGCCAGGAATTTTATGTTTTTTGCGGAAAAATATCCCGATTATAATTTTCGCTTCATAGGCGATAATACCCAAAAGGATTTTGTTGTCCCCAAACAATTAGGCTGGGAAATTTTCTGTATTAAAGATTCAGGGCTCAATATTCATCCACAGAATTTTAAAGGGTTTGATTCTTTTGAAATAGTTTCTTCATTTAACGAGATCCTTCTTCCTTAATACTGATTGTTATTTTTCAATATCTTCAGACAAAAACAATGATATCTTCCCTCAGCAGTTTGGAAAAGCATTATGTAAACAGGAGTGGCTGGTTGCGTGCAGCAGTGTTAGGGTCAAATGATGGTATTCTTTCCACAACAAGTATTGTTATTGGAGTTGCCGCCGCAAACACTGATCGTAATGCTATTATACTTGCGGCGCTTGCCGGCTTGGTTGCTGGCGCTATGTCCATGGCCGCCGGCGAATACGTATCTGTAAGTTCACAATCAGATATTGAAAATGCAGATATTGAAAGAGAACGAAAAGAATTGAAAGAGATGCCTGAAGTTGAATTGGAAGAACTGGCAAATATATACGAAGCCCGCGGATTGGAGAAACCACTTGCTATGCAGGTGGCAACAGCATTAACCAATAATAATGCGTTAGAGGCACATGCCAAAGATGAGCTCGGCATTAATGAATTTACACAACCTAAACCGCTACAGGCTGCTTTTGCATCAGCAGCATCTTTTATTACTGGCGCCACTCTTCCATTGCTGGTGGCTATTCTTGCTCCGCTGCAGCAAATGATTTATTATCAATACGGGTTCGCTATTTTGTTTCTTGCTTTCTCCGGTATACTTGCTGCAAAAGCCGGTGGTTCACCTGTTTTAAAATCAGCTTTACGCATCTCTGTTTGGGGAACAGTTGCAATGGTAGCTTCAGCTTTTGCAGGATATCTTTTTGGTGTACAAACATCCTGATCAAACCTGTATTTCAGGCAATCGTTTGCAACTGAATTTTTACATTATTTCCAATACATTTGAATATATCTTCTCATATTCAAACAAACTGCTCATGCGTCGGTTTTTCTTCTGCTTTCTTACTATTATTACTGCTTCCGTTTCTGCCCAGTCAAACGCTGCTATTAACGAATACAAAAAAGTATTTACTACTTACCCGTTTTCTGATCCCAATCCGATAGCGTTGTCAAACAATGTATATCCCTATTTTAGATTTGATGGTTTTACAAACAAGCCGGTAAATAAAGAATGGAAAGTGGTTGAGTTGCAGAATGATTATATCTCTTTAATAATATTACCGGAGGTTGGCGGTAAAATATGGGCAGCTACCGTTAAGAAAACCGGTAAGCCTTTTATTTATTATAATCATGTAGTGAAGTTCAGGGATGTCGGTATGCGCGGACCCTGGACCAGTGGCGGGCTTGAAGCAAACTATGGCATTATTGGCCACACCCCCAATTGCTCTACGCCGGTTGATTATATTACACGCAAAAACGAAGATGGAAGCGTAAGCTGTATTATTGGTGTACTTGACCTGCTTACCCGCAGCAACTGGCGTATTGAAATAAATCTTCCAAAAGATAAAGCATATTTTACTACGCAATCTTTCTGGTACAATAACAGTTCTTTTACGCAACCCTATTATCACTGGATGAACCTGGGAATGCCTGCAAAAGGCAATCTTGAATTTGTTTTTCCGGGTACACATTATATTGGTCATGGAGGAGAATACAGCGATTGGCCCGTAAATAAAAACAATGGAAAAAAAATCAATTTTTATGAAGAGAATGATTTCGGCGGACCAAAATCATATCACGTTATCGGGAAACTCACCAATTTTTTCGGCGCATATTATCACCAAACCAATGATGGCATGGTGCGCTACGGGAGCTATGATGATAAAGCGGGGAAAAAGATCTGGATATGGGGTTTGTCGCGCCAGGGAATGATATGGGAAAAAATGCTGACAGATACAGATGGACAGTATGTTGAAATACAATCTGGACGATTGTTTAATCAAAACGCGCTTCAAAGTTCATTCACGCCGTTTAAGCATGTCGGCTTTGAGCCCTACGCTTCTGATAACTGGATGGAATATTGGTATCCCATTCAAAACACCTATGGCATTGCCGAAGCTAATCCTTATGGTGCATTCAATATGAAATATGAAAACGGTTGGATTAAATTATATTTCTCTGCCGTACAAACCATTAATGACAGCCTTATGATTAAACACAATGGAACAAATATTTATAGCAGAAAAATAAGTTTATCTCCTTTACAAACTTTTTCAGATTCTGTTAAGGCAGATGTAAACTCGGACGCATTGATAGCAACGCTCGGAAAAAATAAACTCATATACAACAGCGACCCACAGCATAATGTGATCAGCAGACCTCTGGCTTCAAATGATGCGTTTGACTGGAATACAGCATACGGGTTATATGTGCAGGGTAAAGAATTGTTTGATCAGAAATTATACCATGAAGCAGAACTAAAATTAAAAGCAAGCCTTGAAAAGGATTCATTGTTCACCCCGGCATTATTACAAACAGCCATCCTTCAATACAGGAATCTGCAATATAAACAGGCTTTACAAAATATAAAACAGTGTTTAGCATTTGATGCGCATAATGGAGAATCTAATTATTATTATGGATTGATCAATCTGGCGCTTGACAATGAAACAGATGCTGTTGAAGGATTAAGCATCGCAACATTATCTCCTTCTTTTAAAAGCCCTGCATTTACGGAATTAGCCAAATTATATTGTAAAAAAGCAATGTATACAGATGCTATAGCTTATGCCGGTAAAGCTGTGCTTCAGAATGCAACTAACGTTAACGCCTACCTTGTTAAAGCTGTTGCAAACAGAAAAGCCGGTAATACGACAGAAGCGGAGCGTATGCTTCAAACTGTTATAAAGATTGATCCTATCAATCATTTTGCACGGTATGAACAATATCTTTTACACCCTGATAGCAGCTCCGCCAAAAACTTCTATTCATTAATAAGAAATGAGCTGCCGGGAGAAACCTATATTGAAATGGCAACATGGTATTATAATGCCGGATGCCTGGAAGAAGCGAAAGATCTTTTTAAAAGGATGAAACCGAACCCTGAATCAATGAGCTGGTTAGCTTTTTTAAATGATCAACCGGTTAATCTTACGAATGTCTCTGCTGTTCTTGCTTTTCCTTTTCGTGCAGAAACAGCAATGGTGTTTGAGCGCCTTTTACAAAAGCAGACAGACTGGATGCTGAAATATCAACTGGCACTTATTTACCGCGACCGCAACAGAATGGCAGAGAGTAAAAACCTATTAATATCCTGTAAAAACGAGCCGGTATTTGCTCCTTTTTATATAGTGAGATCGCAGGTAATAAATGCTGATACAGCGCAGGCGCTGGCAGATTTAAAAAAAGCCGCTCAACTGGATGTCACAGCATGGCGCTATCAAAAATTACTGGCTGAATATTATATGGAGCATGGTCAGCCCGGTGAAGCATTAGCTGTAGCAACCGCTTTTCATAAACAGCATCCTGATAATCTTATTATGGGAATATTATATGCAAAGACGTTGTTGCTGAATAAGCGATATGCTGAAACAGACAGGCTGTTAACGCACTTACAAATTATTCCCTTTGAAGGCGCTACTGAAGGAAAAATGCTGTATCGCGAAGCAAAACTGATGCAGGCTGTGGCTGCGCTGCAACAAAAGAAATTTTTAGTTGCAAAAAAATTTATTGAACAGGGAAAATTGTGGCCGGAAAATCTGGGCGTAGGCAAGCCATATGATGATAATATAGACACAAGACTTGAAGACTGGATGCTGTATCTCACCGAGCAAAAGAAGGATGGACCAACAGCGAAAGCATTACTTAATAAGATAATCAGCTTTACCCCCGCCACCGAAAATACCATCAGTAATTTTCTTCCTTCCAATGCATTAATAACAGCCCTGGCAATTTCAAAAGCTAACGGTAAGGATCAGGCGAAGCTTTGGCTTGAAGAGCAGGCTGTAAAATTTCCGGAACATAAAAAAGTATTTAACCGGAGTGAAAATATATTAAATGGCGAAACTTTGGACAGCAGCCCTGAAGGATTAGAAGACAGAAATTTTAAGATACTGATGGTTTTGGCAGAAAACCGACTGTTGAAATAAATGCGTTAATTTTTATTGAAAATCTTGTTCGTCTGCTAACGCCGGATATAATATGCAGGAAAAACTCCAGTGGTTTTTTCTCAGGGTAAAGAATTCAGAAAAGTTAAACTGCTTTCAATGTAAAAGCCGGGGTGAGCATAATGCAAAAATGAACAGTCCACAAAAGCGTCGTTCTCAAACTGCTTTACCTTATGCCTTCACCAAGTAAGGGGCTGCCATGCTTAGCGGCATACTTAACAGCAACAGAGCCATTAAAATGAATATCGCTATTATGCGTGCTTTTGTGGAAGTACGAAGGGTATTATTGCAGCAAACGGATGTTAAAGAACAACTGCGGCTGATACAGCAAAGAACTATCGAACGTGGTATACAACTGAGCCAGATTTATGACAGTATAGAAAACCTGCTGGACGAAAAAGCTGCTCAATGCAGGTGGGATGAACGGGAAAGAATTGGATTTAAAAAATGATTCTGCGATACTAACTCTCCTCATCAAAATAAATTTTATAATACTTTTTGCCGGTTTCTTCATCAATTCCTTTTTCAATTAAGTCGCGGCGGCCGTGAATATAGATGTGGAAGTTTTTGTCGAGTTTCAGCACGCTTTTAAACACCCGTTGTTGTTTCTTTACTGCAGCAAGGTTGATATCAAATTCATCTTCAATTTCATAATTTCTTGAAGCTTCAAAATTCTTTTTATAATCCATAAAAGTTTCTAGTACTTCAGGGTGATGAATTACCTCTTCCGAAAATTCCTTAAGACTGAATTGTTCCTTCGTTTTAAAATAATCTATTGAGCGGTTAAGCAATTCTATCTGCTCACTTTTTGATACGTCGAATTTTTCCGCGTATTCATTGGTTATAAAGTTTTTGCAAAGGCTCAGGTATTGGTCGGTATGGTTATAGCTATCCGCTAACGGTTGTACCTGCAAAAAATCGTCGATCCAGTATTGGGCATCCTGCTTATTGGTATTATCTATCACACATATTTTATATCCTTCGGCGCCAGCAGTATTAAAAATCAGGCAACCCTTATCCAGCTTATTTATGTTGATGCCTTCTTCATCTTTCAGCTCCCAGTCACCCTGCTGCTGAGATAGTTTAAGAAAAGTTTCTTTTGTCTCTGATTTGAATATGCCAATAGCAGCAATAAAATCATTTTCAAAGGGAACATTCCTGAACATGGCTACATATAACTCTCCTTCCTTCACTTTTCCATGCGTGCTTTTACTGTACAGGAAAGCAGCCATCTGCCCTGAAATTTCAATAAAGCGCTGAGGTTGTTCAAACAGGCTGGTAGTATAGTGGTAAATTTCATTGAGCTTCAAATCGCTGAGATGCGTAAAATGGAATAATTTATTTGCATCAAACGGCCCAAGAAAATACTGCGTAAGTAATTTAGATACAGTTTCGCCGGACAAATGCAATAGTTTTTCCGAGCGTTTAAAATCTTCCCCACGGGTAGGGTTCCCCACTTTATGAACGATCACTTCATTTAACTTAACATCATCTATCCCTGTCATATGTTTTATGTTGGGCGGCGAAGATAAGAAGCGTGTTTTTTTTCATCTAAAAATTAAGCTTCTTTATGTTAAAGGATTTTCTTTTATGTATTTTAGCTGCGCAATCCTTAAACACCGCATGAAAATTATTTACGCCATTCAAAAAAGAATTTACTACATCAGGAAAAAAACAGTAATCCTCGACATAGATTTAGCGTTAATATATAATATTGAACCCGGAATACTTAAACAGGCAGTTAAAAGAAACATGTGTTATTTCCCAAAGGGATGTTTGTTTCAGCTCACAGATAAAGAGTGGGAACCGCTACGGTCAGGCATGAATGCCGCGCACAAAAGCACATCATCTTATGCAGATAACCTGGCGCAAACACCTTACGCATTTACCGAGCAGGGGATAGCTGCTTTAAATGCTGTTCTTCATAATAATCTTGTGGTTAAGATGAATATTGCCGTAATAAGGGCATTTGCCGGAACCGGTGAGGGCAGCAGGCGTTAGTATAATTAGTAATTCCGCTATTAGCTCAAAGTTTCCGGTATTAAATCAGTATATAGTGTTCAGCACCATTCATTTTCTTCTTCTAAAGTAATTTCTATTTAAAAAAACTTTATCTTAAAAGCTTAAATCAGTGAGTTTTACTTATAGTTCTATTTACTATAACGATGGCTTAAATTTTGAAAAGCGATGATAAAAATAAAACTGGGCTTGCAGGCATCTGACTTAAATGCCAAATTGAAAATTTTCTGGGATCTTTCTGCCAGAAAGATCTTTCTCATTGAAAAAAATTACGATAATACTAAAGGATCTCCGGTATTTACTGCCGCAGGTAAATACACCACAAGAGGCTGGACAGAATGGACGCAAGGGTTTCAATACGGCGCCGCCATCCTGCAGTATGATGCAACAGGTGATAAACAAGCGCTTGAAACAGGAAGAAGAAATACGGTTGGCTTGATGGCGCCGCACATCAGTCATACAGGCGTGCACGATCATGGGTTTAATAACGTTAGCACGTATGGCAACCTGCTACGCCTGATGCATGAAGGAAAAATTTCTTTTGATGAATGGGAAAAGCAATTTTATATACTGGCTTTAAAAATTACAGGGGCTGTACAGGCAAGCCGGTGGACGGTTATTAAAGATGGCGGCTTTATCCATTCTTTTAATGGCCCCCACTCCTTATTTGTAGATACCATCCGCTCCGTTCGTGCGTTGATCGTTTCGCATAGCCTTGGGCATTTTTTACAGGCAGAAGGAGATGTAAAAATCAATTTACTGGAACGTGCGGTACAACATCTTTCGGCTACCGCAAACTATTCCGTTTTTTATAATAACGGCCGCGATATCTATGATGCATGGGGACGTACTGCCCATGAATGTATTTTTAATGTAAAAGATGGTAATTACCGCTGCCCTAATTCGCAGCAGGGCTATACCGGCTTTAGTACATGGACAAGAGGACTTGCCTGGGCCGTTTGTGGTTTTGCTGAAGAACTGGAGTGGTTTGATCAATTGCCGGAAGATACAGCTGTGCCCGGAGGAAAGAAAGCCATAATGGATACGATGCTTAAAGCGGCAAAAGCAACCTGCGATTTCTATATTGAAAATACACCTGCTGATGGCGTTCCTTATTGGGATACCGGGGCGCCACAGCTGCACAGGCTTGGAGATTATCTTAACAAAACTGCAAACCCCTATAATGATTTTGAACCTGTAGACAGCTCTGCTGCAGCAATAGCATCCCAGGGACTATTGCGGTTGGGAAAATTTTTACAACAGAAGGGAGACACAGAAAATGGGAACCGCTACTGGCAGGCGGGACTAACGGTATTGGATACCCTTTTTGATGAGCCTTACCTAAGCACAAAAGAAAATCATGAAGGACTGATCCTGCATTCTATCTATCATCGCCCTAACAATTGGGACTACACGCCGAAAGGAAGTAAAATACCGAATGGAGAATCCAGTATGTGGGGCGATTACCATGCAAGAGAAGCAGCTTTATACCTGCAGCGTATCATCAACAATGAAACCTATTATACTTTCTTCAATATGCAGTAGTGGCAGATTACTTTTGGAATATTAAATACAACAACGATGAGTATTGCGCCATATAAAGATCTTTCAGGATTATGCATACATACCATTACTACAAAGCCCTGGGCTATTGAAACTGCTGCACGTAACTATGCGGCAGCCGGAGTAAAAGGTATTACTGTCTGGCGTGATGCGTTGGATGGGCGTGATATACACCAAACAGGTAATATGCTGCGCAATGAAGGATTAGCTATTGTTTCGCTTTGCAGGGGCGGATTTTTTTCTAACGCAGATAAGTATAAAAGAAAGCTGGCTATTGACGATAACCGCAAAGCAATTGAAGAAGCCGAGGCATTAGGCACATCATTAATTGTATTGGTTTGCGGTGCAGATCCTGCGCAAAGCCTTGAAGATTCAAGAAAACAGATACAGGAAGGCATTGAAACAGTACTGGATGAAGCAAAAGCAGCCGGCGTAAAACTTGCTATTGAGCCTTTGCATCCTATGTATGCAGATACCCGCTCCGCTATCAATACATTAGCGCAGGCAAATGAAATGGCTGAAGCGATCAATTCCCCCCGGGTGGGTGTTGCAGTGGATGTATATCACCTGTGGTGGGATCCGGCATTGGAGCAGGAAATAAAACGTTGCGGGCAAAATGATCACCTTTTCGCCTTTCATATCTGCGACTGGAAATCGCCTACAACAGATATGCTGCTCGACAGGGGATTGATGGGGGAGGGATGTATTCCTGTGCGTAAGATCCGGTCGTGGGTAGAGGCTACAGGGTTTAATGGCTTTAATGAAGTGGAGATATTTTCAACCCGGTACTGGAAAGAAGATCAATCAGCATTTCTGGAGAAGATAAACAAAGCGTACCTGGAATACGCGTAACGGTGTTGAACCTCACGTTTATTGTCTCACTTTTCATGATCAAATGAACACTGATAGATAAAATATTTAAATAACACACTGATGAAAGAACATAAAATTGGAATTATAATGAACGGCGTTACAGGCCGCATGGGTACTAACCAGCACCTGCTGCGCTCAATTGCAGAGATCATTAAACAGGGCGGTGTAAAAATAGGTCCCGGAGAAATTATTATGCCTGATCCTATCTTGGTTGGTCGCGATGAAAACAAGCTGAAAAAACTTTGTGCATTATCGGGCGTAAGCAAAATGACTACAAACCTGGATGAAGTGATGGCTGATCCTTACTATACTATATATTTTGATGCACAAACTACCACAAGGCGAGCAGATGCTGTACGTAAGGCCGTAGCTGCCGGCAAACATATTTATTGTGAAAAGCCCGTAGCTATTGATACTAAAGAAGCGATGGAACTTTACAAATTGTGTAAAGATGCTGGCCTTAAAAACGGCGTGGTGCAGGATAAGCTTTGGTTGCCCGGCATCATCAGATTAAAGCGCCTTATACAACAGGGGTTCTTCGGCAAGATACTTTCTGTACGTGGAGAATTTGGTTACTGGGTTTTTGAAGGCGACTCTATTCCTGCACAGCGGCCGTCATGGAACTACCGCAAAGAAGATGGTGGCGGGATAATTATTGATATGCTTTGCCACTGGCGCTACGTGCTGGATAATGTGTTTGGAAAAGTGAAAGCAGTATCATGCCTTGGCGCTACACATATACCAGAAAGGGTTGATGAACATGGCAGACAGTATAACTGTACCGCTGATGATGCGGCTTATGCAACTTTTGAATTAGAGAATGGAATTATAGCGCATTTCAATTCTTCGTGGACGGTGAGAGTAAGAAGGGACGACTTGCTGACACTGCAGGTTGATGGCACCAAAGGATCTGCTGTTGCCGGTTTGCGGGAATGCCATATACAACATTGCGGCAATACACCCAAGCCGGTTTGGAATCCTGATGTTGCACAACCTATTCATTTTTTTGAAGGATGGAGCAAAGTGCCGGAACAGGAAGTATATGATAATGCTTTTAAAGTGCAGTGGGAAATATTTTTAAAGCACGTGGTAAAAGATGAGCCTTTTCCCTGGGATTTATATGAAGGTGTGAAAGGTGTGCAACTGGCAGAAAAAGGATTGGAGAGCTGGAAAAAGAGATGCTGGGTGGATATACCGGATTTGAAGGAGTAAGGCGGAAGGTAAAAGTAGGGAGGCAGAAGGTAAAGGGTGAAAGGCGGATGCACATTATTATTGGTTCACGTTTCTCGTCTCATGATAAAAACATTAAACAGCAATGAAAAAAGTAGCATTGATTACCGGCGGAACAAGGGGAATTGGTTTTGGCATTGCCATACAGTTGGCAAAAGCAGGATTTAATCTTGCCGTAAACGGCACGCGGCCAGGCGAAGCAGTACAAACCGCGATTGATGAACTGAAAGCATTCGGCGCTGATGTAATTTATTGCAGGGGCAGTATTACATCTTCAGCCGACAGGGAAAGTATGATCCGCAGCACCAGGGAACATTATGGAGCATTACATATACTGGTAAACAACGCCGGCATTGCACCGCGTGAACGTAAGGACATATTGGATGCTACAGAGGAAAGCTATGACGAAGTAATGACGACAAACCTGAAGGGTTGCTATTTCCTTACCCAAAAAGCCGCTAACCTTATGATTGAACAAAAGCAAAAAGCCGCAGGCTTTAGTGGTTGTATTATTAATGTAAGCTCAATATCTGCAACTGTGGCCTCAGTTAACCGTGGCGAGTATTGTTTATCGAAGGCAGGTTTAAGTATGGCAACACAATTATTCGCAGTGAGATTGGGTGAATATAATATACCTGTGTATGAAGTAAGACCAGGAGTTATCCGCACAGATATGACAGCAGGAGTAAAAGAAAAATACGATAAACTGATAAGTGAAGGCTTATGTATTCAGAAACGCTGGGGCGAACCGGAAGACGTGGGCAAAGTAGTTGCAGCGCTTGCCAAAGGCGATTTTTTATATTCTACCGGCCAGGTAATTACGGTAGATGGCGGAATGACGATACCGAGGCTGTAGGAAGGTGGAAGGTGAAAGGTATAGGATGTAAGGTTAAGGAAAAACCAGCAACCTGAAATTTGCAACTTATAGCTGACGGCTGATACCTGGTCGCTGTTTTAGTTTTCACAGAAGTATTCAGTCATAATTGTCGATCGAATTATTATTAACAATAATGCGCACACTATATTACTAAAACCATATCATACTAATATGCAAACAGCTTCTTCTCCATCCACTTTCAATCAGCTTATACGGATACCGGTTTTGGTAGCAGCGCTCGGTTATATGGTTGATATGTATGATCTGTTCCTGTTTAGCATTGTACGGGTGCCAAGTCTGGCCTCCATGGGGCTTGCGCAGGAGAGCATTATGCAGGATGGACTAATGTTACTTAACCTGCAAATGGCAGGCATGCTGATCGGCGGTATTTTCTGGGGTATTATGGGAGATAAAAGAGGCAGATTATCCGTATTGTTTGGCTCCATATTGATTTATTCTTTGGCCAATATAGGGAACGGGCTGGTGCATTCCGTAGGCGCTTATGCTGTACTACGTTTCATTGCAGGCTTTGGGCTTGCAGGTGAGCTGGGTGCAGGCATTACGCTGGTATCAGAAATTCTGCCGGCAAGGATAAGGGGGTATGGGGCAACGTTAGTAGCCACTATGGGCGTGCTGGGTGCATTACTGGCTTATCTTGCATCTTACTTCTTCAACTGGCGCATCTCTTATTTTATTGGCGGTGGATTAGGCTTGCTATTGCTTATCCTTCGCTTCCGTGTTTTTGAGTCCGGCATTTTTGTGCAGCTTAAAGACCAAAAAGTTACTCGTGGAAATGTAAAGATGCTATTCAGCAGCAGGAAACGTTTTTTTAAATACCTGAATGGAATAATCATAGGAATGCCGATATGGTTTGTGGTTGGTATATTAATTACTTTCTCGCCTGAGTTTAGTAGCGCATTAGGTTTGGACAAACCTGTTAATGCCGGTAAGGCAGTAATGCTTTCTTTTTCGGGACAGGTTGCAGGTAACCTTATCAGCGGATTTTTGAGCCAGCAATTTCAGAGCAGGAAAAAAGCTATGCTGTTATTTATTCTTTTATCAGTGTCGCTGGTTTTGGTTTATTTGCTGGTTCCGGTTCAATCAACCACCCTTTTCTATATCGTTTGTACCTGCCTTGGTTTTTCCTGCGGATACTGGACGCTTTTTATAACTGTGGCCGCAGAGCTTTTCGGCTCTAACCTCAGGGCTACCGTAGCTACCACCATTCCAAATTTTGTAAGGGCAACTGTAATTCCGCTTACCGCGCTTTTCGCATTGCTTAAGCCTCACGCCGGTATTATTTACAGCGCATTGATCACAGGATTAGTAGCATACCTTTTGGCATTCGTAGCATTATTCTTTTTGGAAGAAACGTTTAAAAAAGAAATGAATTATAACGAGGAAGAGAAATGATATGGTATTTGTAAACCAAATACGGCTGATGTTGATTCAATCCTGTTCAACAGCTAAAATGTACACAAATATCTTATAGAAATACGCAGATACGGTGGCGAAACAACCTAAGTGTTTATACTAAAAAGGAATACATTTTCCAAAATTTGCTAAATATTTTAGTTTTAAACTAAGAATAAATTGTACTTTAGTGGATGGCTTTGGGTGAGCCGGAAAACGGAGTGCTATGCAACAATTACAAATTATTCACAACAGGATATATGAAATCCGCGGACAAAAGGCAATGCTGGATATTGATCTTGCCATGCTATATGAAATTGAAACCAAATATCTGAAACGTGCGGTTAGGCAGAATGCTAAAAGGTTCCCGGCTGATTTCATGTTTGAGCTCACGAAAGAAGAATTTGAAAATTTGAGGTGCAGATTAAGCACCTCAAACCAGCGGGGGGGCAACAGGTATTTGCCATTTGCTTTTACTGAGCAGGGGATTGCCATGCTCAGCAGTGTGTTGCATACTGATAAAGCCATCCACATGAATATTGCTATTATGAGAGCGTTTGTGGAAGTACGCAGGCTTACTTTAGATTATACCAATTTATCCATTCAGGTTAAAGAATTAAAAAATCTTGTGAATCTTCATAATGAACAACTGGCGCAAATACTTACTGCAATGGAAGGCTTTGCTGAGCAGAAAGACAACGAAAAGAAATGGGAAGACAGGGAGATGATAGGGTTCCGG
Source organism: Agriterribacter sp. (assembly GCA_047601125.1). GTDB lineage: Bacteria > Bacteroidota > Bacteroidia > Chitinophagales > Chitinophagaceae > Agriterribacter. The sequence goes on from JASGJY010000002.1 coordinate 1,144,457, forward strand.
TTAAGAAAGGCTGAAGGATAGATCTAATTCAAAAATCAGAATTTGAAAAAAAGAAGAGTATCTGAGATGCAGGCATTTCCCACCTGTTGTTATAACCTGAGTACTATTATGTAAAACGTGAAATGTGAGCCTTCGTTTCTCTTCTCACATATCGCGAAAAAAATATACAGGCATATCCTTATTGACTTACCACTACTTTATTTCCACTGCTTCTTTTAAGCTGATGATATGATATAGCTTTATAGTAAGCGCATGAAAAAGCATTTTAGCATGTGCGTTCCGCTCTATATAATACACTGCTTTATCAAGTTCTTCAATAATCAATTGATGTTGGGAGAAGGAGGCTATTTTATTCAGTCTTTCTGCAAAATCTTTTTCTGCACCAGGCAATTGATTACCCAGTTGCGGCATGATCTGCAAGCGTATGCTTAGCTCCAGTAAATGATTAAAATATCTTAAAAATTGTTTCTGCTTTTCTCTACCCTGTCTGCTGATCTCTTCAATCCATTTTACCTGCGCTACCGGGCCGGTTTTTACAATAGCGTTTAGCCATTCCCGTAACATACTTTGCCAGTCTTCGCCGGTGTGTTGCATCAGTTGTAAAGCTTCATGATAATTGCCTTCGCTTACAAGCGATATCTGCCTTGCCTGTTCCGGCGACACTGATGCCCGCTCCTGCAATGCGGTTTGAATTTCGGCCGATTGCAAAGCTGGTATTTTAACCAGTTGCGTACGGGATAATATAGTAGGTAAAATAAGGCTCTCGTTTTCTGCAACCAGTAAAAACAAAGTATTGGGCGGCGGTTCTTCTATCAGCTTAAGCAATTTATTTCCTTCGTTACCCAAATATTCAGGCAGCCACATCAATAGTATTTTAAAGTTGCTTTCAAAGCTCTTTAAATTCAGTTTCCTTATAATGTCAGTACATTCATAAGCCGTAATGTTGCCTTGCTTATTGTCAGCGCCTATAAACTGCAGCCAGTCGTAGGCATTGCCATAAGGATATTGCTGTATAAATTCTCTCCATTCTGAAATATAGTCCGTGCTGATGGGTTTATCACCAGGCTTCCTGGGAATAACAGGATAGGAAAAATGTATATCAGGATGAACCATTCCTGCAACCTTGGAATAAGCGGTTTGCTTTTGCATCCATTCATCGGCTTCCTGCCAGTTTGTGCGCTGCTCTTTAGAATTTACAGGCAAAGACTGTTCGCCAAACAAAGAAGGAGTATTATTTGGATAAGTATTTTCAGGTGAGGATAAGCTTACATAGTTGGCAAATGCAATGGCCAGCGGCAATGCACCTGAACCTTCCTTTCCTAGTAATAATAATGCGTGACTAAGCCGGTTTTGATCAACTAATTGTACAAGGTGATCCTTTACTTCTTCCTGTGCTATAATATCTTTAAATAACATGAAGCGCTAAAATAAATCAATCTTGTGGATTGCAGAGCAGATATCAGGAAATGCCTTTAAAACTAACGGTTCGCGGTCTTATATTATTATCTTTTTTAGTGGGCCTCTTTATAACTTCTCCATATTTTTCCATAACAAGCGCTGCGCTGCCTATAAGCTCCGCTTCATACCCTAATGCGGAGAGTGCTATTTCGGTATTAACCGATAAACGAGGAATGCAGTGTTCATTTAATGCCTGCTGAATAGGCGCCTGCCATATCTTTCCTGCAAGGGCTCCTCTTCCACTTAATACCACAATACCGGGATTAAGCAAATGTATCAATATAGCAATGCCTCTGCCTATATTATACCCTGCTTCTGATAGCAATTCAATTGCAAAACGGTCACCCTTGCCGGCAGAATTAATAATAGCTTCTGCATCTCTTTCAAGATGCTCTTCTTTGCCGGAGATCAATTGCTTTAATGCAGTAACCCGGCCCGCCTGTATACCGGCTTTTGCTTTCTCAACAATTACAAAAAGGGAGGTTTCTGTTTCAAGACATCCGCTTTTACCGCAACTGCATAACTTGCCGTTGTTAAATAGCGGTATGTGACTGAATTCACCGGCAAAACCGTTTTCTCCTCTGAATAATTCACCATCCATTATCATACCCAGTCCAACCCCCCATCCAATATTTATTACCATCGCATTTTTGCGGTTGCGCGCTGCGCCAAATCTAAGTTCTGCCAATGCTACTATGCTGGAGTCATTTTCAATAAATGCAGGTACTCCTGTTTTCTTAAAAATATGCTCTGTAATGCTTTCCCCGCTTGTTTGTAAAAAAGTATAATTAGCACCTTCCTGCACATTAACAAAGCCTGGCATTCCGATACCTATGCCAGCAATTTTATTTTTGCTGATACCGGATTGCGTAATCACCTCTTCAATGCGGTTTGTTAAAACATGTAAAGCATCCGGATTATCTGCCAGCCGCAATTCAAATTTTTCTACCTTGTTTATATAATTATTACGCATATCCATAATAGCTATGCGTGTAAAAAACTGGTCCATCGCAATGGCTACAGTATAAAATATATCTGTTTTAAGCGTATACATCAGCGGGCGCCTGCCACCGCTGGAGGGCGCATAGCCTGTTTCTACTACAATGCCTTCGCGTATAAGCTCATTCAGCATTTTGGTTGTAAGCGAAAGGCTTTTTTCTATTTTAACACTCAGCTCTGCACATGAGAGCAGGTTTGAAAAATAGAGTTGCTTGATTATTTTTTTCTTGTAGGATAAACTTTTGCCGGCCATTTATTAAGTTATGAATTAATAATATGCTTTTTGCCATTTACAGGAAAGTTACCACAAGTTTAATAATAAAAAACGAAGGGGTTAATCAAAATAAATACGGCACAATCAGTTTTATCTTATTACGCCTCGGCGCCCATCCATACAGCACCATTAATAGAATTTCGCAAAGCACCGGTTACTGAAGCCATTACATTATTTTCTTCTCTCCACCTTAAAACACCAATTAATGCCATTATTAATGCTTCTTTATATAAAACTACTTTTTGCTCAGGCACTACCACTGTAATATTCAGTGCAGACAGATGACTTTGTAATCTCTCTGTCAAAAAAGTATTTAGTGCTCCGCCACCGGTAGCAAGCAATTTTTTTTCGGCAGACCCGGCATCTGATATTTTCTCAACAGCATCTTTTATCTGTGCCGCAACATGTTCAACATATGTTGCCAGCAAATCTTTTGCAGTATATCCAGAACTTGCCAAAATTGGGTAAACGATATCTGTCCCAAAGCTGTTGGCTAAGGATTTAGGATAAGCCCGTGTATAATAATCCAGCGCATTTAATTTTTGCAGCAGATCTGGTTTAATTGTGCCTGAGCGTGCCGTATTGCCGCTATCGTCATAATCTTTGCCAACTTTTTCTGCGAGCATATTTAATACCCTGTTTGCCGGGCATATATCAAATGAAATATATTCGCTATACCGTATTGAAGAAATATTAGCAATACCTCCGATATTCAAACAATAGTTGTATTCAGCAAACAACAGCTTATCCCCAACAGGTACTATGGGCGCACCCTGCCCGCCAAAAGCAACATCAAGCGCACGCAGGTTGTTCACAACGGGAATTCCCGTTTCCGCAGCAATTGCAGCCCCATTTCCTAATTGTGCAGTCATTTTTTTTGAGGGAAGATGAAAAGTAGTATGACCGTGCGAAGCAATTAACTGTACCTTATACTGCAATTGATATTTGCTAATAAATTCATTAACCAAAGAGCCGGTATAATGCCCATATTCTGCATCTAACAACAAGTAGTCCAGCGCGTTAAGCTCAACTGAAGATTGCAATTTGTTTTTCCACTCCCGGGTATATGCATAACAATCAGTATGTACTATATCAAAGCTCCATTTTCCTGCGTTTTCATGCAAATTAACGAAGGCAATATCCAGTCCGTCTAATGAACTGCCGCTCATAAGGCCAATAGCTCTGTAAATCATTAAAGAAATTTTAGATTATAGATTACAGCGTTTAGATTTGTTGGGTAAAACTATTGATTTACATTGAACTATTAGAAACCAAACTGCTGTTTCATGGTCATCAATCTTAGCGCAGAGCATTCATTAATGAGCAATTGGGTTGCTGAGCTCAGGCATACTGAAATCCAGCTTGACAGAATGCGCTTCAGGCGTAACCTGGAAAGAATAGGTGAAGTAATTGCATACGAAATGAGCAAAAGCATGGAGTGGGAAGAAAAGGAAGTGCCTACACCATTAGGCGTTTCGGTTTGTAAAATGCTGAAATATCAACCGGTGCTGGCTACCATACTTCGTGCAGGCGTTCCCTTGCACCAGGGTTTGCTGAATTATTTTGACAAAGCGGATAACGCGTTTATTTCAGCATACCGGAAGCATCACCGTGATGGTTCTTTCGAAATAAATATTGAATATGTTTCCTGCCCGGATCTTAATGAAAGAATAGTAATCATTTCGGATCCGATGCTGGCAACAGGAGCCTCGCTGGTAAAAACCATACAGTTTTTAAAAGCTGAAGGAAATCCTAAGGAAATCCATATAGTATCGGCTATTGCCTGCACCATTGGTATTGAGCTGGTAAAAAGGGAAGAACCGGGTGTAAATATATGGTGTGGTGCTATTGACGATGAGCTGACGGCAAAAGGTTATATAGTGCCGGGTTTGGGTGATGCAGGTGATCTTGCATTTGGCCCAAAGATGCAGTCTTAACAAAAAAGAATTCGTAACTTGGAAAACAATTAAACCCCGATGAAAAAGCTCATTGTTTTGGTAGTAGTGCTGACTGCTTATGTGTGTGGGTTCGCGCAGGATCCGCATTTTTCTCAATTCTTTGCTTCACCCTTAACTTTAAATCCTGCATATACGGGTAAGTTCGATGGCACTTTTCGCGCAGCCGGTAATTATCGTAACCAATGGCCTACTATTAATAATGCCTTTACCACCGCAACCGCATCTGTTGATTTTGGCATTATACAAAAACGCCTTCCCGAGTTTGATACATGGGGTGTAGGTATTATGGGGCTGAATGACCAGAGCGGAAATAAGATACTGAACAATAATTTTATTTCTTTATCAACTGCCTATCACAAAGCATTGGACGAAAACGGGTACCATACCATTACCGTTGGATTCCAGGGTACTTATGCCAATAAAAGACTTGACGTTTCGAAAGCCACATTTGAAGATATGCTGCAGGCTGATGGTTTTACCGGTACTACCCAGGAAGATTTTGCAAGTAATACAAGTAATATTAACCTTAACTACCTTGATGTAAATGCCGGGTTGTTATATTCCGGCAGCACTGATGGTTATAACAACTTTTACCTTGGTGTTTCTACATATCACATTAATCGCCCTAAGGAATCTTTTACCGGGGGCAATTATATTCTTAATCCACGCCTTACGGTACACGGCGGGGGTTATGTGCCTGTAGGAAGAATTACCACGTTGCATGCCAGCTTTATTCACCAGCGCCAGGCAGGAGCAACGGAAACAGTTGCCGGTGCGGCGCTTTCATTTAAGCTGAACGATGATGAAGATACAGAAACAGCTTTATATACCGGTTTATGGTACCGGTTTAAGGATGCGTTTATACCCTATGTAGGCATTGAATTTGCCGGAATAAGAATAGGTTATAGTTATGATGTAAATAACTCTTCTCTCAATACAGCCTCCAACAGCAGGGGGGGTAATGAAATTTCTCTCATTTATGTAAGAAAAGCCAGTGACCCGAACAGGAAGAAGTTGGGATGCCCGAAGTTTTAGGAAGAAAGTTTACGGAAAATGCAAAAGTACGAGAAGCGTGATACAGGTTTTAGGCTTTCTCAATACTAACGTTACTTTGGAATTTCGCCAGAAATATGATTGTACTAAAAAAATATCCGGCATTTGCCGGATATTTTTTTAAAGAGATTTGTTCTTTGCCCGTTGTCCTGTTTTAATATCCCGGATTCTGAATAATTATTCCATTGGTAGCATCCACTTCTCTTTGTGGTATAGGAAAAACCAGCTCATCTGCATCCCAGTCATAATCGCCGGTTGCAATCTGCAGCCTTTTTACATCATGGATCCTGACACCTTCGAAAGCCAATTCATGATATCTTACATCCAGGATATCATCCAAAGTTGGGTCAGCAATTTCCGGCAATGTTACTCTAAGTGGATTAATGACTTTTGCAACATCATTTTCAGGAGTATCCCCTACGGCAGAGCCTAAGCGCACATTGCATTCTGCCCTTGTTAAATACATTTCTGCAAGGCGTACTATTGGCAGGTTCTGGCTAAAAGATTTCCACTTTGAGCAATATGTATTCTTAGGTCTGGCGCCAACGCCTATGTAATACCACTGAGATAATCTTAAATCATTTTCATCATAAGTATCCAGAAAATCGCTTACCATTCTCACGTCTGCCCTGCCAACACCAACAAGACTGGCATAAAAAGTAGCCATGCCATCATTGGAAGTACCGGCATTATTCTGATCATTTTGTTGGATTTCGAAAATAGATTCTTTTGTATTTTTATTATCAAACACTGCAGAAATAGATGCATTTAGCTTAAATCCGCTATTCTGAATTACGGAATCAGATGCAACCAACGCATTAGCATAATCATGTTGTTGTAAATAAAGCCTTGATAAAAATGCAAATGCGGCATACCTGTTAGCCCTTGTTCCATTATCCTGCGGCAGTTTTTGAGATGCCGCAGTTAAATCACCTATTGCCTGCGTGTATACTTCTGCCACTGTATTGCGTGCCTTTTGTTCAAAAGCAGCGGTTTCATCCTTAGTGGCTTTTGTTTTAATTACAATGCCCGGCTGCGTATTATTTGCTGTTGCACCCCAGGGCAATCCATATAATCTAACCAATTCAAAATGCATAACACCTCTTACAAAAAGCGCTTCTCCTTCTAACTGGTCTTTTTGATCCTGGTCTGTAACAAGGTTGAGAGACTCTAATACAATGTTAGCCATATTAATTGCCTCATATCCATATTGCCAGGTACGCAATGCTTCAGCATTATCTCTGGCCATGTTTTTATTAGCAACCTGCCGGTAGCTTTGAAAAGTACCCCTCCAGGAAACATAACCGTCTGAAGCCTGCAGATCGGGAAGCAATAATAAATTAGTTCCATATAACGCTCCATTCCCTAACAGGGAATACATTCCAATAACGGCGGCGTCAACATTTTCCGGCGTGGTTATAGCCGATGCCGCATCTACATCCTGTTTAGGTTGTATATCAAGCTGTTTATTACAGGCCGTTTGTAAAATGGCTGTTGAAGAAATGAGTAATAATATATTTCTAAGTTTCATGGTTCTTGTTTTTTATAGTTAAAGTCCGATGTTAAGACCTATGCTGATTGTTTTTGCCTGGGGCGGAGTATAAAAATCGTGGCCAAGCGTAACCGAATTTACATATGTTGCATTCACCTCGGGATCGTAACCGGTATATTTAGTGAATGTAAAGAGGTTGAGTGCGGCTACATAAATTCTTGCATTATCCATCTTAAATCTGCTCAGCACCTTTCTTGGAATATTATAACCAAGGTTTACACTTTTAACCCTGAAGTAAGAGCCGTCCTGCACCCATCTTGAAGACTTATCAGTACCATTGCCATCGTATAAACGCGGCTGTGGAATATTGGTGATATCGCCCGCTTTTTTCCAGTAATTCATCTGATCAGCAGTCTGGTTGTCAAAATAATCTCCGTTTACAGATTGGAATATACCAGCCATATTATAGATATCTCCGCCCTTTACAAACTGGCATTGAATATCTAAATCGAAGCCTCTGTATGAGACCTTTGTACTAATACCTCCATAGTAATCCGGGTTAGGATTGCCGATGATCATATCATCTGCTTCACTCGGATCATTGGTTTTTGAACCATCATTTTTATAATATAATGCATCACCGTTATCAGGATCAACCCCGGCATATTTCAAACCATAGAACTGACCAAAAGGTTGACCCTCTGCCAGTCTTCCCAACGTACGGGATTGAGGAGGAACCGGCACTACAAGTTTGGTTACTTTATTTACATAAGTTGAGATGTTTGCTGAAGCGGTCCAACGAATGGGTCCGTTGAGAATCGTTGCATTCAAAACAAACTCCCAGCCACGGTTGTGCATAGCGCCTATATTTTTGGTTATGGTTGAAAAACCATTTACCGCAGGTGTAGGAACATTAAACAACAAATCCCTGGTGTCTTTATCAAAATAATCTATTTCACCGCTAATGCGATTATTAGCAAAACCAAAATCAAGACCAATATCAAATTGATTTGTTTTTTCCCAGCTAAGTGTTGGAACGCCTAACTGCGAGGTAATTAAACCGGAAATACCGGCATATGCTGCTGCTTCAAAAAGCGAACGGGAACTGAAATTTCCTATTTCTGCATTACCGGTTTTACCATAGCTGGCCCTTAATTTTAAAAAGCTTAATGCAGAAGAATTCTTCAAAAAGTTTTCTTCGCTTATTATCCAGCCTACAGATGCCGCAGGGAAAGCTCCATACCGGTTATCCTTACCAAATCTTGAAGAACCATCTATACGGTAACTGGCGCCAAGCAAATAGCGGTTGTTGAATTTATAGTTGGCTTTTGCGAAATACGAAGCAAATGTATACCTGGTGGCATTAGAAGAACCGGCAGAGATGATAGCAGCACTCGCTATTTTTGTAAATCTGTCATCCGGAAAAGCACGTCCTGTAACCGAACTTCCGCCAATAGTACCATCCTGGTATTCTATACCTGCCAGTGCATCGAAATGCTGGTTTTCAGTAAGCTCTCTATTAAAGTTTAAGGTATTGGTATATGTTACTATGGTAGATGTAACCTGGTTGCTGAAAGAATACCCGCCGGGAGCTCCATCCAGAGTTTCGCGACCCAGAAACTCTTCTTCCTGCATATTGTTCCAGTTTAAACCAACCTGGCTTCTAAAGGTTAAAGAAGGAATAATTTGCCATTCGGCAAAAGCATTACTGATAGACTGGTAGTTTGTAACCAGTTTGGTGGAGTTTGCAACCTCAATAAGATTATTGTAATAAAGTGTGCTATCATTAAGTGCTCCACTTTTAAGATATTCTGGCTGAAGTGGTGAAAGCGCATTCAACTGCAACGGATTTGTAAATGAATTATCACTATACAACCTGTTGTTCAGTGTTTTTGAAAGCGATAAATTAATGCCAACTTTAAAATTTTTATTAAGCGCATGCTCAAGATTAATCCTACCGTTTCCACGCCTCAACCTGTTAGTAATCAAAATGCCCTTTTGATCATTCCATGATCCACTGATTAAAAATTTAGTGCGGGCATCGCCACCATTTAGAGAAATATTGTATTGCTGTATACGGCCATGCTGAAAAGAAAGATCAGTCCATTTGGTATCGTTATTACTATTCCAGTCATCCGTACCAGTTTCTGCTTCAAACTCTTCGGCTGCATCGTAACCTACATTTTCTGCCGCTGCAGTAAATAATTCTTTGTATTGATCAGCATTTAAAAACTCCCCTTTACGGGTTGGTTTGCTCCAGCCGGTATATACACCGGCACTAATTTTAGTTTTGCCGGCTTTACCTGATTTTGTTGTAACTAATATAACTCCATTTGAAGCCCTTGCTCCATAGATCGCAGAGGATGCGGCGTCTTTCAATACTTCAATAGATTCTATATCATCAGGGTTAATACTTGCTAAAGGGTTATCCGGTTCATCATAGCTGCCAATCGGTTGACTTAATACAGGAACGCCATCTATTACAACAAAAGGTTGTTGATTTGCAGAAATAGAAGATATTCCCCTGATCCTGATGTTAAGCCCCTGTCCAAGCTTACCACTGCCTGAATTGATAAACACACCTGAGGCGCGGCCTTGTAAAGCCTGTTCAAAACTTGGAAGCGGAAGATTTTCAAATTCTTTGGAAGTTACTTTAGAAATTGAAGAGGTAAGATCCTTTTTGATTTTTGTTCCATAACCCACCACAACTACTTCACTTAACGATTGTGATCCGCCTTCTTCAAGTTTAATATTATTGAGATCTGCAGTAACAGGAATTTCAAGTGTTTTAAATCCTACAAAACTCACAATGATTTTTGTAACATTTTCTGTAATATGTAATTCAAAATTGCCGTCAGGCCCTGTTACAACAGAGGTATTTGATTTATCTCCTTTAACTGTTGCACCGGAAATTGGTGTTCCGTCTTTTGCGTCAGTTACTTTTCCCCTGACTGATTTAGTTTGGGCAACGCAAACTTGTAGCAGAATACAAAAAGCCATGCTTATAAGCATGGCAAGCTTAGTCCATTTTCGCATGTCGTTTGGTTTTATTAATAAAAAATTTGGTGAATCAAATATAAATTAAAAGATTATTAAATGTCGGACATAAAAAAAGCCGCATGTGCGGCTTTGATAATAAAAAAAAATTTAAAACGCTAATTCCTTCTATTTCCCATATATATCAAAATATATTGTGCAAGCGTTACTATTGATGCTACTGCAGCTACTACATATGTAAGCGCCGCCCATTTAAGCGCATCTTTAGCCATAGGAAATTCCTGGGCATTTGTAACATTGGTATGCTGCAGCCAGGCTAATGCCCTGTTGCTTGCATCAAACTCTACAGGAAGTGTTATAACTGAAAATATGGTAGTTAATGCAAAAAGAATGATCCCCACCAGTAACAGGGTCGGAAATACTTTTATCAATATGATACCACCAATCAATACCCACTGCACAAGCAGGGAGCTGTACTGCACAAAGGGCACCAGTTTGCTCCTGAGCATCAACCATTTATATGAAGCGGCGTGCTGAACCGCATGCCCGCATTCGTGAGCGGCTACAGCAGCAGCAGCCACAGAAATCCCATTATAAACATCCGGACTTAGATTTACAGTCTTGTTCAACGGATTATAGTGATCTGTTAAAAAACCATCTGAGGCGGTTACTGATACGTCATAAATACCATTTTCCCTGAGCATCTTTTCAGCTACCTGCTTTCCGGTTAAGCCGCTCGTTAACCCCACCTTACTATACCTGGCAAACTTGCCCCTCAATTGCATGCTTATAAGCATACTTATGCCTACAAAAATTAAAGAAACCAGCCAGATTGATCCCATATAAATTATTTTTTTGGATATATATACATCAAAGCTATCACCAATTTTATAAAACGATGAGCGGAAAGCCGATTTGTCATAAATTGATTTTTTTAAGAAAAATCTCTGACAAAATGACGAATTTTAAAAAATGTTCTCAAATTTTTTAAAGGCGCAACTAGTTGATTTTTAATTATTTAATTAAGCAATTATGCTTAAGAAGGACGTACAAAAGTTATTCACAGGGGGCAAAATTAATTTTGTTATGTTTGAGCAATTTGTAATTTAGTGCAAGAATTTAATGGGTTAGTAAGTACTAAAGGGTCAGCGAAAGTTGACCCTTTAACTTTTTAAAGAACTAAGTTTTTAAATCGCCTTCAATAATTTTTGCAAACCAATTTTAGATTTCAATTTATTAATCAGGGTAATATTTTTTGTTGATAACATGTGATTGAAAGCAATTAATACCAACTGATTTTTTACGCGATAATATGTATTGTATAAATAACTGGTGCATTAATCATTCCAAAAAAATATATCAGCCTGTTAACAATCCAAACTGTTCATCATTACATAGCACAATTACAATTACTCGCTATCTTTAATCCATGAGCAAAATTAAAACTGCTTTTTTTTGTAGCAACTGTGGTTATGAATCTACAAAGTGGACAGGCAAATGTCCATCGTGTAATGAGTGGAATACTTTTGTAGAAGAATTGATTGAAAAACCTTCAACAAAAAATAGCAGAAAAGAATGGGCGGCATATAATAATAATGATTTTAATGGTAAAACGGTTGCATTGCATGACGTATCGGCCGGAGAAGAGAAAAGAATAATTACATCTGATGCTGAATTGAACAGGGTGTTGGGTAATGGAATTGTAGCAGGTAGTATAACACTAATAGCAGGAGAACCTGGTATTGGTAAATCTACGTTGTTTTTACAAAATGGTTTGCTGCTGAAAGATATTATCACATTATATATAAGTGGTGAAGAAAGCGAACAGCAGATAAAAATGCGCGCAGACCGGTTGAATATAAAGAATGAAAACTTTTATTTACTTACTGAAACTTCTACACAGGTTATTTTCCAGGAAATAAAAAAACTAAAACCGCAACTGGTAATTGTAGACTCCGTTCAAACTTTGCATTCCCCTTATATTGAATCTTCAGCAGGAAGCGTTTCACAAATAAGAGAAAGCGCGGCCGAGTTTCAACGCTTTGCCAAAGAAACCAATACGCCTGTATTTTTAATAGGGCATATTACCAAGGAAGGAAATATTGCAGGCCCAAAAATTCTTGAACATATGGTTGATACCGTTCTTCAGTTTGAGGGCGATCAGCATTATGCTTACAGAATATTGCGAACAATAAAAAACAGGTTTGGTTCCACATCAGAGCTTGGAATATATGAAATGACAGGAACGGGTATGCGCACAGTATCTAATCCGTCTGAAATACTCATTACACAAAAAGAAGAGCAACTCAGTGGTATAAGCATTGCGGCCACACTTGAAGGATTACGGCCTTTATTAATAGAAGTACAGGCATTGGTTACGCAATCCGTATATGGCACACCGCAACGTACAAGCAGCGGATTTGATTTACGAAGATTGCAATTGCTGTTGGCGGTACTTGAAAAAAGAGGAGGATTTCATTTTGGAATGAAAGACGTGTTTGTGAATATAGCCGGCGGATTAAAAGTAGAAGACCCATCCATTGACCTTGCTATGGTAAGCGCGTTGCTGAGCTCGTATGAAGATGTGCCGGTTTCGCAGCATATTGCTTTTGCCGGCGAGGTTGGTTTGAGTGGAGAAATAAGAGCTGTTAACCGCATAGAACAACGCATTGCGGAAGCGGAGAAACTGGGTTTTGAGAAAATCATCATCAGTAAATACAACCAAAAAGGGTTGGGTAAACAGCACTTTAATATTGAGCTGATTACTATGAGTAAAGTAGAAGATTTATATAAATATCTATTTTGATTAACCTTGTTTAAAACAATAATAAATAGCGTCAGTCATATTTTATTTCCGCACTTGTGTAATGGTTGCGGTTCCGATCTTATAGATGATAATCATTTGCTGTGCATTAAATGCTATGAGCATCTTTACAAAACCAATTTTGAACTGCTGCCTGATAACACGGTTGAAAAAACATTTTGGGGCAGATTAGGATGTTCTGCCGCAACCTGCCAATATTATTTTTCGAAAGGTTCAGTATTGCAGCACCTGATTCACCAGTTCAAATACAAATCAAATAAAGATATTGCTATATACCTTGGTAAATGTATGGGCGAAACCCTGCAAAAAACAGATCGCTATAAAGATATGGATGCAATAATACCTTTACCTCTTTTTCATGATAAGGAGAGAAAAAGAGGATATAACCAGGCAGCATTATTATGCGAAGGTATTGCCGCGGTTATGAAGATACCGGTTATATACAATGTAGTCCATCGCATCCGTTATACAGAAACGCAAACCCATAAAACACGTATGGAAAGATGGCAAAATGTAGAAGGCGTATTTATTACAAAAGAACAGGGCTCTGTTCAAAACAAAAGCCTTTTACTGGTTGATGATGTAATTACTACCGGGGCTACTATAGAAGCCTGTGGCAACGCTATACTGGAAGATATACCGGGGGTAAAGCTGAATATTGCAGCGCTTGCTTATGCAAACACCTGATAATATTAAGAGATGAAATCTTTTATCAGATATATATTTACAATAAGCCTGGCCTGTGTGCTGTTTGCATGCAAAAAAAATACTTTTATAACGGACAAAGCAGCTTCCATTACATTAGGGGCTGACACCTTATCTTTTGATACCGTGTTTACTTCTGTCGGATCTGTTACGCAATATTTTACCATTACAAATCCCAATGATCAAAAGCTTAAGTTAGATGCGGTGAAGCTAATGGGAGGCGCTAACTCAGCATTTAAAATTAATATTGATGGAGCGGCGGCTACCCAGTTGAACAATATAGAAATTGATGCTGGTGACAGCGTATACATTTTTGTTGCAGTTACAATTGACCCTTCCGCAGAAAATTTGCCTTTTATAGTGCAGGATAGTATTCTTGTAAGCTATAACGGAAATGAAAAGTATGTACAGTTGCAGGCTTACGGGCAAAACGCACATTTTTTAAGAAGTAAGATCGTAGGAACAACTACAATATGGAAAAATGATTTGCCGTATGTAATATCAGGAGGCGTTTTAATTGAAGAAGGAACTACACTTATTATTGAAAAGGGTTGCCGTATTTATATGCATGCTGATGCTCCTTTTATTGTGAGTGGAACACTGGTTGTAAATGGCACTAAAGCAGACAGTGTAGTATTCCGGGGCGACAGGCTTGATGAAGACTATCGTGATTTTCCGGCATCATGGCCGGGAATATACTTTACAGAAACCAGCAGGAATAATAATATAAGATATGGCATCATTAAAAATGCCTACCAGGGAGTTATTGTTACCGGACCTTCTGTAAATGCTTCGCCCAAGCTTAATTTAGATAAATGCATTATTGATAATATTTATGATGCTGGTATAACAGCCACTTCTTCAAATATTACGGCCGTAAATTGCCTCATCAGCAATTGCGGATTGAACGTTTCTTTAACCGGCGGCGGTGTATATAATTTTACTTACTGCACCATTGCAGGCTATGGTAATAACTATGTTGGGCATAAAATGCCGGTAACATATATCAACAATTTTGATGCGGATGAAAATACTTATCCCCTGAACGCCGTTTTTCGTAACTGTATATTGTGGGGTGATGGCGGAAATGTGGAAAATGAAGTGCTGGCCGAAAAAAAAGGCTCAGGCGTATATGATGTTTTGCTTGAGAACGTATTGTATAAATCAAAGGAGTTGGCTTCCGTTATTCAATTGGTAAACAGTATAGCTAACCAGGACCCGCTTTTTGACAGTATAAATACAAACCTCCATTATTTTGATTTTCACGTTGGTAAAAAACCATCACCCGCGTTAGATGCCGCAATCCAGGTATCTGAAAACAGCGATCTTGATGGTAATACACGTTCAGTAACCCCGGATATAGGCTGTTATGAAAAACAATAATGATAATCCTGATTTTTGCACCAAATTTGTATTACAATAAAAAACAACAATTATGATACGTTTATTATTAGTGGCTGCAACTTTAGCCTTCATTACTTCAATATATGATTTCAAAGTAGACAGCCTGGAAGGAAGCAAAATTGATCTTGCAAATTACAAAGGAAAAAAAATGCTCATTGTAAACACTGCATCCAAATGCGGATTTACTCCCCAGTATAAAGACCTTGAAATGCTGTATAAAACATATAAGGATAAGTTGGTTGTTATAGGTTTTCCTGCAAATAATTTTAAAGAGCAGGAACCCGGTACTAATACAGAAATTAAAGAATTCTGTCAGAAAAATTATGGCGTTTCATTCCCGATGTCGGCTAAGGTTTCAGTAAAGGGTGAAAACATAGATCCCTTATTTAAATACCTTAGCGATGAAGCCGAAGCCATGGGTATAAAAGATCCGATCAAATGGAATTTT
The DNA here is from genome assembly GCA_047601125.1 of Agriterribacter sp. Taxonomy (GTDB): domain Bacteria; phylum Bacteroidota; class Bacteroidia; order Chitinophagales; family Chitinophagaceae; genus Agriterribacter. The sequence continues at coordinate 1,160,069 of JASGJY010000002.1, forward strand.
ACAAAATTCCTGGTGGATGAAAACGGGAAATTAATTGCTGTTTTTCCAAGTAAGGTTAATCCTATGAGCGAGGAAATAACAAAATACCTGAACTAAACCATTTATTTTTTATAGTATAAGGCCGGAAGTAAAACTTCCGGCTTTTTATGTCCTTATTAGCTTCCTCAAAAAATTGCGCAACCGTTTGATGCAATTTTTGCAAACTACATATCATAATTTGCCGTAGAAAACAAAGCGGTATGTTTTGCCTTAAAGAAGAAAACAAAAATGAATTTGATACCATTGCGTTAATTGACAGTGATGCCGGCACATCAGTTGAAATAATACCCTCCTGCGGCGCTATGCTACATGCATTTACTGCAAAACATAATAATGATGTTATAAATATAATAGACAGCTATACAGATAAGGCAGAATATAACACTGAAGCGGAATCAAAGGGCTATAAAGGATTAAAGCTTTCTCCATTTCCATGTAGAATTCAAAACGCATCATACGTATTTAACAATAACAAATACAGTTTCAGTAAAAATCTTACAAACGGATCTGCCATACACGGGTTATTATATAATAAACCGTTTTTCGTTTCTGAAAAACATGCAAATGAACTTGAAGCCTGTATTACGCTATTATATCAATATCCTGGTGATGATGCCGGCTATCCGTTTACGTACACCTGTGAAGTAACATATTGCCTGAAAAAAAACAGGCGCCTTACTGTAACAACAAACATTATAAATACAGGTAACGCTGTTTTGCCCGTTGCAGATGGCTGGCATCCTTATTTTACCTTCCATAAAAAAGTTAATGAACTTGAATTACAGTTTAATTCAACAAGCATGCTTGAGTTTGTTAAACTTATACCTACAGGAAAAATCATTGAAAACAGAGACTTTCTTAAAGCAACGGTTATCGGCGATAAAGAAATTGATAACTCATTCCTGCTTGACTTCTCCGCACCTCAGCCTATGTGTATATTACGAGATGCTGCAGCAGGCTGGCAGTTAGAAATATCTCCCGGAAGCTCATATCCCTGTCTTCAGATTTATATACCCCCGCACAGGAACAGTATTGCTATTGAAAACCTGAGCGCTCCCCCTGATTCATTCAACAATAAAATTGGATTGATTGAACTTGCACCGGGGGCAAACGCCGGTTTTGTTACCTCTTATTGTTTAAGTAAAATTGATTAAGCCGGTTATACGCGTATGTATATTTTCTTTTTATTCATCCAATAGCCAACCAGCCAGCAGGCAAGCATAAAGCAGATGGCAAAAAGCAGCGAACCCCAGGGCCCGGGTAATAAGTGTTGAAACAGATTATTATTAATTGCGTGGTAAAGAGATGTTTTCGGGCCGGTTTTTATTGTGTAAAGTATAATAACCAGGATTTCAGACAGCAAATAAATAAACAACGGGTTTTTGCCAAATACCTGGAAAAAGTATATGCCTTTGGTATATCCTTTAATTTCAATTACAAAAATCAATACGCCTATTATTATTAAATCCAGGCCGGTAGTGTACAGTACAAAGGAGCTTGTCCAGAGTTTTTTACTGATGGGAAATACAAAGTCCCAGAAATAGGCTATCGTAAGAAAAGTAAACCCGGTTATCAGCAGTTTACTTACAGCTTCGTAAGTTGTGCCCTTTTGCTGAATAAAAATACCTGCATAATAGCCAACAATTACATTTATAATAGCAGGTACCGTACTTAATAATCCTTCAGGATCAAACGCCACACCTTCTCCATGATACAGGTGACGCTCTCCAAAAAGCATAAGATCCAGCTTATTACCCGCATTTCCGGTCATGCTGTAATCACCTCCTGTATAGAGTACAATCCAGTAACCAATTAAAAAAATAACGCTGACCAGCCATACAGCCTTCCGGGAAAAAAAATGGATCATAAGAGAAGCCGCGCAATACGCTAATGCAATCCGTTGCAAAACGCCCAAAATCCGGGTATCTTTTATGGGAAAAAATTCATATCCTCCTCCCCTTGCTTCTCTGAAGAAAGGAAACCAGTACATGAGATAACCCAGCAGAAAGATGATAACGGTTCTTTTAAAAATCTTACCTAACACATTGCCAGTACCTAATTGCCGGTATTTAGGCATTGAGAAACTCATGGCATTTCCCACAACAAATAAAAAGGTAGGAAATACAAGATCTGTAGGAGTAAAGCCAAACCAGTCTGCATGCAAAAGCGGTGAAAAGGGCTGCGCTCCGCTGCCGGGGGTGTTTACAATGATCATAAAGCAGATGGTCATTCCCCGCAACACATCAAGTGCCAGAAAGCGTTCAGGTTTGGTCATAAAAAGCATTATAGGCATCTAATTTAAGCCAGTTTTTAAACCAGGGCAAAACACTTTTAAAAAAGAGAAATTTTACGGTAACAAAAGCATTATTTGAGGGATTATTACCGGACAACAGGCTGCATCAAAAATTTGATGATTTTTTTACAAATCATTAAGAGTGTATTTGGATATTTTGCCTGAAATTTGTAAAACAATGTTGGTACTGTAATTGCAATTAAATTTTGTATATTACGTTAATAAACCAGTAGTTCTTTAGAAAATATTAACAATTTGGCGCTAAACTTTTTACGTGGTTGTGCGTCTTAATATAAAGAGATTTAAAACAGTCAATTTTCTCATAAGCAGTTAGTTTTGGTTGCGGCCTCTATTTCTATAGAGGCCAATTTTTTTGTATATAATCAACCTTTTTGCCTTACTGCTAATAACCAGCCTATAGCGGAACCCGCAATATCAGCAATAATATCTCCCAACTCAAAAGCCCGGTTTGCTACAAAGTATTTCTGAATATATTCCATTGCTATGCCATGCAGTGATGATAGGAGGAATATGAGAAAGAAAATCCACGGCAGATCGGGAAATTTCTCTCCCCTCTTATAATAGATGCACCAAAGCCATACCTGCACTCCAAACAAAAATGCATGAATGATTTTATCAAAGGACGGCACTTCAGGGCCTTGCGGTAGGTTCCTTCCGGGAATGACTAATAATATAAAAATAGCCATTGACCATAACAGCGCCGGCCAAATTGAGCTAAGCCATTTTGTTTTCATTACTATTTGCAGGCAAGGCGATTAGCTTCCTACCTGTGCGGCGTATGCTTCTGAAGTTAAAAGGGTTTCTACATCAGCAGGATTATCAACTTTTACTTTGATCATCCAGCCTTCACCATATGGATCACTGTTTACCAGTTCAGGTTTATTATTCAGTTCGGGATTTACTTCAGTAATAGTACCGGTAACAGGTAAGAACAGGTCACTTACTGTTTTAACAGCTTCCACCGTTCCAAATACAGCCTCAGCACCAAGCTGCTGCCCTATGGTTTCAATTTCTACATATACAATATCGCCCAGTTCACTTTGGGCAAATTCAGTAATGCCTATTGTAGCGATATCGCCTTCCAGGCGTACCCATTCATGATCTTTGGTATAACGTAATTCTTTGGGGAAATCCATGATGCAGATTTTAGGCTGCAAAGATTATGAAAAGACTGATACAACTGTGAAAAAAATACAATTGTACTTATCATCTTTTTATAAGTCTTACTTTTTTAATATGTATATCCCGTAACGGCCGGTTTCCAAGCTTCCTGTTAACCGGTGTAGCTGCTATACTATCTACTGTTTCCAGCCCCTTTATAACCTCACCAAAAACAGTATAGCTGCCATCCAGGTGCGGTGCGCCGCCGATGGCAGTATAAACTGCCCTTCTTTCTGCGGGAATTATTTGGCCGTTTAAACGAAACTGCTCCAGCGAATCCAATCCTTTGTTGCTGAAAATCATTCCCTGAACAATATAAAACTGTGCAGCGCTGCTTGCTTTTTGTGGATTTTTATCATCCCCCTCCCTTGCCGCTGCAATAACCCCCTTTTTATGAAATAAAGAAGAATTAAATTCTGCAGGTATGGTATATCCCAGATCGCCTTCACCAAGCTTAATGCCTGCAGCGGCATTTTTGCTTTGAGGGTCACCTGCCTGTATCATAAAATGCTGAATTACCCTGTGAAACAAAATGCCGTCGTAATAATGCTGTTTTGCCAGCTTTAAAAAGTTATTGCGATGCAAAGGTGTACTATCAGACAGGCGTATATAAATAGTCCCTTTGTCTGTAATCATTTCAACATCTTTTGCGAGATCTTTTTTTCTTACACCATCGGCTATTTTGGGATTACAGCCAATAAATGAAATAACCGTAACCAAATAAATCCATTGTATATACCCGGTTTTTTTCAGGAGAAGCATGCAAGATTATTTAATCAAGAAAATCATTATTCTTAAAATAAAGCAGCACATGATCCTTCATAAAATTTTCCTGCTCAATCAGGTTCATTACAGGTAATGGTTTTAGCTGCCTGAAATGCGGCCAGCCATCTTCATCTACTCTTTCTAATTCATAATATCCGCTCTGTGCAAATAAACTGCAAACAGCTACGTGCATCAGGTCCTGTTTTTGCTCTTTGGTGAATTTTGAACGTATATCTCCAAACTCCTGGATGCCTATAAGAAACAAAATGGTTTCCATATCAGGCTTTTTACCAAAGCGCTCTGCCAGTTTTGCTTCAAGGTTCCACCAGCGGGTTTGCAGATCACTATCTATATTATTCATTTTGCAAAAATACGGTAACTGGCTATTGCTATCAGCCGTCAGTTGTCAGCTTTTGACATTAATAGCTATGTACTGATGACTGACTGCTAATATTAGCTTTACAGTTACATTTGCAAAAATTTTTTCAACATGTTACAGGTTACTACGATCAGGCAGAACACAGCATGGGTTAAAGAAAGATTAGCGGTAAAACATTTTACCGATATAAGCCTGGTTGATAATATAATAGAACTGGATGATACAAGAAAAAAACTGCAACTGGTATTTGATACCGCCCAGGCTGCCGTAAACAGCAGCTCAAAATCAATAGGACAACTGATTGCAAAAGGACAAAAAGAGGAAGCCGAAAAGGCAAAACAGGAAGTTGTTGCCAACAGGCAACAAATAGCAACAATCAGCGGTCAATTGGCTAAAACAGAAAAACAATTACAGGCAGAGTTGATTAAACTGCCCAATCTCCCTTCAGAAAAAGTGCCTGCGGGCAAAACGCCTGAAGATAATGTGGTGGTGAGGAAAGGCGGAAACAAACCTGTTTTGCCGCCCAATGCTGTTCCGCATTGGGAGCTGATAAAAAAATACGATATCATTGATTTTGAGACCGGCGCTAAAATTACAGGCAGCGGCTTTCCCCTCTACAAGGGAAAAGGCGCTAAGCTTCAGCGGGCGCTTGTGCAATATTTTCTTGATTATAATACAAAAGCCGGTTATACTGAATATCTGCCACCGTTTATGGTAAATGAGGCTTCGGCTTACGGCACAGGGCAGTTGCCTGATAAGGAAGGGCAGATGTATTATATGCAGGAAGATAATTTTTATATGATACCTACCTCAGAGGTGCCGGTAACTAATATTTACCGCGATGAAATTATTAAAGGAGAATTATTGCCGGTAAAAATGACAGCGTATTCCCCATGTTTCAGAAGAGAGGCAGGCAGCTTTGGTAAGGATGTGCGGGGGCTTAACCGTGTGCACCAGTTTGAAAAAGTTGAAATTGTACAGATCGTACATCCTGATAAAAGTTACGATGCTTTAGAAGAAATGGTAACACATGTTGAAGGGTTGTTGAATACACTCGAATTGCCTTACCGTATTCTTAAACTTTGCGGAGGCGATATGAGTTTTACTTCCGCTCTTACCTATGATTTTGAGGTATTCAGTGCTGCACAGGAAAGATGGCTTGAAGTGAGCTCGGTAAGTAATTTTGAAGCGTACCAGGCTAATCGTGCTAAAATCAGGTTTAAAGATCAGCATGGCAAAAACCAGCTGGCACACACGCTTAACGGAAGCTCTCTGGCGCTGCCCCGTATAGTTGCGTGCCTGCTTGAAAACAACCAGCAGGAAAATTATATAGCGCTGCCCGGGGTGCTGCATGGTTATTTTGGTGCAGACAGGATTGATTAATCTACTTCACATCTTGAAGAAAAAAATTTTCATCGCCTATCCTGCGAACATCACTGCCGTCAACATTGCAGGCATACACTCCTGAGTATCCTTTAATTGTATGGTAAGCCCCAAAAAATATTTTGCTTCCATCATTTGAAAGACGGGCTTCGAGCCATGGATATTCATCTGGCGGTAAGCTAATGTTTATTTTAGCGGGTGCAGTTTCATCATCTTTCAAAATATAAAATTCGAGATAGGTAAGTATCCGCTCATCAAAATGCGGGTTATTTAAAGAATCAACACCGCTTTGCTCAAAATACTTTACTTCTATATTTTTAGACATCAAAATTTTGCCGGCGGTTCCGTCTCCCGTATTTCTTGCTGATACCTCTTTGCGGCAGCTGATCTGGAATAATAATATAGAAATTGAGAATAAAGTCAGGACAATAGACCCGAGAAGTAATTTTTTCATAACAAATAGTTGTTGCTGTATGCAGTACAATAAACAACTATTCGTATTTTTTATTATTAACGTTGGGTAACATGGGGCTAAGCTTCTGCTTTCCTTCCTGTTGCCACACTGTATAATATCACACCGAGTATAGCAAAAAATATTACACCTAAAATTTCATAACCCAGTACTCCGCCAAGCAAAGAAGAAAGATCATGCTCAAGATTAATTTTTGATAACCAGTTTGCAATAGTGCCGTTTACAGAAAGAAATGCCACAATTACGCCTGCTATAGCGCCACCGGCAACCAACCCTGTCGCAAATAAATTTCCTTTACCAAGATCTTCTTCTTCAGGAGAAAGCTGTTCACCTTTTTTCTTTTGCTTATGGTCAATAATACCGCGTATAACGCCTCCAATAAAAATGGGCAATGTAGTTGCAAGCGGAAGGTATAAACCGATAGCGAATGATAATGCCTTTATACCACATAGTTCAACAACGATAGCAATAAAAACGCCTACCAATACATATTGCCAGTCAAGATTAAACGACAACACTCCTTTTATCAATGTTGCCATTAAGGTAGCCTGAGGTGCAGCATACTTTGTTTGCCCGATGGCATGATGAATGCCCTGGCTTACCATTTCGGGTGTGGGAGTATCCAAAACTTTTATGGTTATACCAACGGCAAGCGAGGATACGATTGCACCAATAAACAATGCCATCTGCTGGTATTTTGGCGTAGCGCCAACCAGGTATCCTGTTTTCAGATCCTGAGATGTTGTGCCGGCATTTGCAGCGGCAATACAAATCATTCCTCCTACTACCAATACCATTGGCTCGTACATTTTTCCTGTCCAGCCCACTGCAATAAATATCAGGCAGGTACCAAGTATGGTAGCTATTGTCATTCCCGAAATGGGATTGTTGGATGAACCTATTAACCCAACTATACGGGAAGATACCGTTACAAATAAAGCACCGAACAGAATGATCAGTACGCCAACCAATAAACGACTGAAAAAATTATCTCCGGGAATAAAGGGCAATACAGAAACGATCAATATCAGAGCTATACTGCCAATACCAACAACTTTCAGGCTCAGGTCTTTGTCTGTACGCAATTCACTGTCTGCTCTATCTCCTTTTTTATTTAAAGAGCCCATGCTGCTTTTGAAAGAAGCAACGATAGTGGGAATGGTTTTTATCAGTGTAATAAACCCGCCAGCCGCTACTGCTCCGGCGCCTATTTGCCGTATATATGCCCAATAGATCGCAACAGAAAAATCTGCAAAACTTCTTGTGTCAGGATTCCAGCCACCTCTTCCGCCGGGCTTTGTAATATCTGCCAGCACGCCAAGTTTTACGAGTTGCCCGGCTATAGTTTCCGGCGGCACAAGTGTTGCCAGCAGGGGTATAAGCGCGAATGAAGCAAGCACACTGCCTGCAACCAATACACCGCTGATTTTAGGACCGATAATATATCCAACTCCGAGATACTCCGGCGTAATTTCACCGCTCACTTTAGCAGATGGTAAAAATTTATTTACCTGCTTTGTCATAAACGCAGGCGTTTCAGCAATTACATGAAAAATTTTTTGCAGGAATGCATATACCAGCGCAACGCCTAAACCACTGAAGGCTGTTTTGGCAAAATGCCCGCCTTTTTCACCAGCTTTTAAAACAGAAGCACAGGCCGTACCTTCAGGATAAGGCAGCGTATCATGCTCTTTTACAATCAAAGGTTTTCGCAAAGGAATCATCATCAATGTACCTAACACGCCACCCAGCATGGCGAGCGCCAATATAGTTATATAGTTGAAGTAACTCTCATTAGATTTATCACTTAAAAACAAAAACCCGGGCAGTGTAAACACCACGCCGGCTGCAATGCTTTCACCCGCTGAGCCCGTTGTTTGGATGATATTATTCTCGAGGATAGTTGTTTTTAAAAACAACCGGCTTAATGTTATTGCCATTACGGCTATAGGTATAGATGCTGAAACGGTAAGTCCCGCTTTTAATGCGAGGTATACTGTTGCGGCACCGAAGATGATTCCGAAAACAGAACCGGTAATAATGGCTTTAATGGTGAATTCAGCCATTTTGGTTTCAGGCGCAACAAAAGGTTGAAATCTTTTTTCAGCCATTAAATTGAATTTATAAAGAAATATAGGCTAAAAATATAAGACCAGCCAAAGAATACCTGAATAAAATTTGCGGGGCATTTATTTTCCGGAAAGAGGAGAATAGGTAAGTCCCAACAACAAAATATTCTCCCGGGTATATATTTTTTTCCCTGATAAAGGATATGACCTGGTTGCTTCCAGATTTAAATTCAACTTTCCTCTTTTTGATAATGGTATTCTAAAGCTCAAAGTTGGTTGAAAAAAAATATAAGGCTCTTTATTGAGCCTGTATAATCTTACATTGTTATTTCTCAACACATCTTCGCCATAATTGGTTGAAGCTTTTCCAAACTTTATAATAGTTGTACGAAGTGAAATCCCGATCTGCAGAAGCTTTTCATGATGAAGTACTATTGCGGGTTGTATATAAATCAGGTGATAATTGTTGTTAAAAAAACCTCCGGCATAACCAGCGGTATCGGGGTATTCGTAGCTTTCCGTTATGCTGTTTCTTCCCGGTCCATATCCACCGTAACACTCCAGATAAAGACTCTTTTTTTTATTTACGGACGCAAAATAGCCGGCACTTATCTCACCTGAACTACGCCGGTAAGCTATTGTTTTGGATAACTCCGGAAAGCTGGGATTATATGAATCCTTTTCTTTTGAGGTGGTATATACTGCTGTAACACCAAAATGATCTGTAATGGAATAAGCCGCTCTCAGGTGCTTGCCATAATTTGAAAAACTGTTGCTGTTATCCTCATCACCTTCGCCCATTGTAATATTACCAGATAACCTGAGCTGATTTTTCTCTTTTAAAAAAGGAGCATTGATAGCAGAGGGTGCATAAGCAAAATGATGTGACGAATTTATATGGGCGCAGGAAGAAAACAGGAATATTATACCCAATAATGGCAGCCATAATTTGGCCGGGGCATAAGGTTTAGCGTGTTTCATAAAAGCATTTGAGTCAAAATTAAAAAAAGTATCGAACGGGAAGATATCTCAGCTAATAAACCCGAAATGCTTCATTGCTTCCAGTATTCCACCTGCACCTTCATTTTTTGCATGATAAACATTGGGTTTATCTTTTGTAGCGCTGATAAGTCCGGGTTCTGAATTTCCAACGGCTACGGCTTTGTATCCTGTTTCAAATAAAGACAGGTCATTAAACGTATCTCCTGCAACCAATACCTCAACGGCAGGATAATTAAGCAGCTCAATATATTGTTTTAATGTATTCCCTTTGTTAACACCCCCGGGCATTACATCGGCAAATTTATCGGCCGACATAATAAGATCACAACTCAATAATTGCACGCTTTGCTCAAGTTTTTCCCGGTCAATATTTTCATCAAAAAAGAAAGAGCATCTTCTTTCCTGCGGCACATCCTGCGGAATAAGCCCCTGCACATCTTTTAGTTTCTCTAATATTTTTTGTTTACCGGGCCATCTTGCTTCAATGCTGCCGTGTATTGGCTCTATGGGCTCATGTGTATCACCCTTAAGTATAGTAGCGCCTACATCGCAAATAAAACATTCGGGTACGGGAAGCATAAGTTCTCCTGTGAAAAGCGAAAGCACGCTATGCAATCCACGACCTGTTACAAACACGAGCGTTATATCAGTATGTTTGTTAATAAAATGATAGAGCTTCTTTCGTTCATCTTCAGTTCCCCCTAAAAATGTTCCATCCAGGTCTGTAGCCAGTAACATAATATCTGTTTAGTGGTTATATTATCAACAGTTAACAAATATCGTATATCAAATGAAAACCAGTATAGTAGTACTTTTTCATTGTATATATGATATATTTTGCATTTGCCGCCATAACCTGCTTTTCTATATAATATATACCAAAATCTTATATTGATCGTTTGATAATCAGATTTACCGGTAAATCAAAATATTATAACAGTATCTGCTATGAAAAAAATACTCTTGTATGCAGCATGTAGTCTCTTTATACTGTCGTATACATGCGGGTGTTCTGCAAAATATGGTTGCCCCGCAAACGGAAAAAGTGTAGGCGCTGAGAGAATACTAAGCGGCGAAAAAGTACCCAAGGCTAAGTCGTTTAAGAATTAGTTCATCTTTAAAATATAAAACCATGAACCTGACCCTGCGCAATGATTATGGTTGTATAGAAGCCATAATCGATGAAAACTGCGGCTTTGATAAGTTTTACGGCGTTGCCGGATTATTAACAGATAAGCTGAATGTTAACTTTACTAATAAAATTGACGACTCCAATACCTCGTACTGGGATTTTGTTTTTAACGGGCAAAAGCTCACGTTGCATTACAGCATTTATAACGGCGTATCTATTTTACCTGTTCGTTCAAAAGGTGCAATGGCTGAAAATAATGAAGCAGTAAAACAATTAGCGAGGGTGCTGGAAAATCATCTGCAATAAAATTTACTGCAATTCCAGTTCAAAATATTTCGGCCACATTTTACCGGTAACTAATAATTTATTTGTTGTGCTATCATAGGCTATGCCGTTCATATGCAGCGCCTTCGGATTTTCATCTCTCGCCATTTTATTAATATTCCACAAATCTAACTTTCCAACAATTTCACCGGTAGTTGCATGTATTTTTACTATTGTATTTGTTGTATACACATTGGCGAATATATAGCCGTTAATATATTCCAGCTCATTCAGGTTATTAACTGCATTTCCGTTTTCTGAAACCTGTAATGTTTTTACAACTTTAAAACTGTGCGTATCAATCCAGGTGATCATATCAGTGCCATCACTCATAATCAGCTGTTTGCCATCTGTTGTTAATCCCCAGCCTTCCTGATTATTATAACTGAACTCGCCGATTTTTTGCAGGGTATTTGCATTATATAAAAAACCTTTCCTGTTTTTATAGGTGAGCTGAAATACTGTGTCGTTGATGATGGCTATGCCTTCTCCAAAAAATATTTTCCTGTCGAGCTCAATTTTATTTTTTACAATGCCGTCTTTAATATCCACAATGCCGAAATAACTTTTGGTGTGAGGCATATTGTCTGGTGATCCCGTGCTTTCGTATAGTTTTCCTTTATACCAGCCAAGCCCCTCTGTAAATGCTGAGGTGTCATGCGGATAGGAGTTAACGAGCTTATAAGAAAGCTGCGGAATAGCATTTGTTGAAGATGTATTGTCCTGGTTGTTGTTGCTTATGCAGGAATGAAGAAGGATCAATAAACAAAAAAGAAATGGCGAAACTTTACTGATATTATGCATATGCAATTTGAAGATAATAAAATTTTCTTTGAGCAATAGAGGGGGAATTTGAAAATTTGAAAATGTGGAAGTGTGAGAATGCCAGTCTCATCCTTTTGGTGCTGTGGAATAGCTCCAAACTATATTAACTACCACATCAACTACAAAGCAAAACCATGCAAAGCGTTTAAATATTCGTCATGGTTTTAGATTTTCACTCCCCCCTCGCGCAAATTCGTCAACCTGATTTGAATTTGGGCTTCCCTCTCTGATACGCGGAGAGGGCTGGGAGTGAGGGCTCAATAGTTCCGCTCAATAATTGACTCAAGTATTGTACAATAACTCACATACCTGTCTATATTAATTTCTCCCTCTTCAACCGCGGTTTTAACAGCACAACCAGGCTCGTTCATGTGCAGGCAGTTATTAAACTGGCAATCATTTATCAATCCCCGCATTTCAGGAAAATAATGAGAGAGTTCCTGTTTTGATATATCAACTATGCCAAATTCACGAATGCCGGGCGTGTCAATAATTCTTCCACCGCCGGGTATATCATACATTTCTGCAAAAGTGGTTGTATGTAAACCTTTGCCGCTCCAGCCACTTACCTCCTGTGTTTTTAGTGAAAATGATGGAAGCAGAAAATTGATAAATGAAGATTTGCCAACGCCTGAATGCCCGCTGATCAATGTTGTTTTGCCGTTAATAATATCCTGTATTGCTTCAAGCCCTTCTCTGTTTTCTATGCTTGCCAGCAGCACTTTATAGCCAATACTTTCATACATCGCTTTCCATGCTTCATATTTTTCTGTTTCTTTCTTTTTGTAGATGTCGGCTTTATTAAACAACAGTATAGCAGGTATATGATACGCTTCTGCGGCAACCAGAAAACGATCAATAAATCCCTGTGAAGTTCTGGGCTCTTTTAATGTGCAGATAAGCAATACCTGGTCAACATTGGCAGCTATAATATGGTGCTGGTATTTATTGGAAGGTGACTGGCGGTTGATATAATTCCTGCGATCTGATATATTGCTGATCACTGCAGTTCCTTCAGCACCATCCTCCGGCTCCATTTCAATTTCATCGCCTACAGTTACAGGGTTGGTTGAAGTGATATCACTATCTATTTTTAATTTACCTTTTACCCTTGCATTATACTGCCTGCCGCTTTCGTCTTTTACAACGTACCAACTGCCGGTTGATTTGTATACCAATCCTTTCATCAAATAAAATTCGGGAAATTATACATGAGCTTCTGCTAACACCATTCTTTTATTTCCTTCCCTGTATTCATTCATCCAGGCGCTTAATGTTTTTGTCCATAACGGAGAAGTGTTCATGCAGGGAATAAAAGTATAAGATTCTCCGCCGGCTTCCATAAATGTTTCTTTGCCGCGCATGGCAATTTCTTCAAGCGTTTCCAAACAATCACTCACAAAAGCAGGGCATAATATGAGTAATTTTTTAATGCCTTCTTTTGGCATCTGCTCCAGCCGGATATCCGTAAAAGGTTCCAGCCATCCTTTACCAAGCCTTGACTGGAATGAAATACTATATTTCTCCTTCGGCAGTCCGAGCTTTTCTGTAACAAGCCTGGTTGTTTCAAAGCACTGGTACCTGTAACAAAACTCCCGTGCAGGAGAGGGTGCTTGACAACATTCTCCCTTAGTATCCTCCGTATGGCTTCGGGTAGGATCTGCTTTAACAAGATGACGTGCCGGTATGCCGTGGTAGCTGAACAACATATGATCAAACGCTTCAGCCATATAAGGTTTGATGCTTTCTGCCATTGCATCTATATAACCGGGCTCGTTATAAAAAGGTTTTATGAAATCAAGCTTGAAAGGATATTTTTTCTTCCGGTGAATAGCTTTTGCATATTCAACCGCCGTTTCATAAGAAGACATGGCATAATGAGGATACAACGGAACCGCGATCACTTCTTCAAGTCCTTTCACTTTTTTCATCAGGCTGTCGAATGCATATTCCACGGTGGGGTTGCCGTAACGCATCGCTATTTCCACCGGCTCACTCACCTGTTTCTGTACCTCTTCCTGTAATTGTTTGGTCAAAACAATTAACGGAGAACCTTCTTTCGTCCATATTTCTTTATAGGCTTCCGCGGATTTAGGCGCACGGAAAGGAACGATTATTCCTCCTACCAGCGGCAGGCGAAGCAAATACGGTTTGTCAATTACTCTTTCATCCATCAGGAACTGCATCAGGTACCTGCGCACGTCTTTTACTTCGGTTGAATCCGGCGAACCAAGATTCATTAAAACAATCCCTCTTTTCTTTTCTGTATTCATTGTTTGCAAAGTTCTGCAAGATTTCTTAAAATAGTAAAGGTCACTACCTAGTGTGACCTTTACTGATATGATGGATCAAAAACGGGACGCAGCCTGTATGGTACGGTCCAGGTCTTGATAGGAAATGGCATTACTGATAAACCATGTTTCAAACGCTGATGGGGGCAAATATACACCGGAATCCAACATATGATGAAAAAATTTGTTGAAAGTTTCAATGTCAGCCTTTGCAGCACTGTTAAAATCTTTAACAACGTGCTCGCTGAAATGTATGCTGATCATGCTTCCAAGCCTGTTAATGGTATATGCAATTCTTTTATTATTAAATACTTTTCTCAACCCTTCTTCTAAATATTTTCCTTTGGCTTCCAGTTCATCATAAACCACGGGATTATTTTTCAGGATGCTTAATAAAGTATAGCCCGCGATCATTGCCAGCGGGTTTCCGCTTAAAGTACCTGCCTGATATACATTTCCCACCGGCGCTATGTGCCGCATAATTTCTTTTTTACCGGCAAAAGCGCCCACAGGCATGCCGGCGCCAATTATTTTTCCATAGGTAACTAAATCAGCATCTATCTTCAGCCTTTCCTGCGCGCCGCCAGGCGCAAGGCGAAAGCCCGTCATTACTTCATCAAAGATCAACACTATATTTTCTTTAGTGCAAATGCTGCGCAATGCTTCAAGAAAACCAGGCTCAGGTAAAATACAGCCCATATTTCCGGCAACAGGTTCAATAATAATAGCCGCAATTTCATTTTTATGATCCGTTACTAATTTTTCAACAGCTGCAATATCATTGTATGCGCAGGTTAAAGTATCATTTGCCACGCCGGATGTAACACCTGGTACTGTCTGAATATTAAAAGTGGCAACACCACTGCCTGCCTTAACTAAAAAACAATCCGCATGTCCGTGGTAGCAGCCTTCAAATTTTATGATCTTATTTCTTCCGGTATATCCTCTTGCTAATCTTACCGCGCTCATGCAGGCTTCTGTTCCGCTGTTAACCATGCGGATCATATCTACATTAGGAGCCATTGTTTTAATCAGCTCTGCTATTTCAATTTCCAGTTCAGTTGGCGCACCAAATGAAGTAGAAAGCACTGCTTTTTCCTGTATGGCTTTTACAACTTCATCATGTGCATGGCCAAGTATCATTGGCCCCCAGGAATTGATGAAGTCTATATACTTATTTCCATCGGCATCATACATATATGCGCCTTTGGCTTTCGTTATAAACAATGGAGTACCTCCCACGCTTTTAAAAGCACGTACCGGGGAATTTACACCACCGGGAATAGATTGTTGTGCACGGGAGAATAGTTGCTGGCTTATTGTTGTCATGTAATGAAAATATTAAACTATGGGCTGGGATTTAGTATTAGAAAAAAAGGTGCTCTGGAGCACCCTTTCTTTATTATCAAAATGCTTTTAAGACTATTCCGCTTCTGCTACCACTTCTCTTACCTCTGGTATCATTCTCTTCATCATGCCTTCAATACCACTTTTTAAAGTGATCATGGATGAAGGACAACCGGAACATGAGCCCTGGAGCATCAGGTTCACCACACCTTCGTTATAGCTTCTGAATTGTATAGCGCCGCCGTCCATTTCAACCGCGGGTTTCACGTAATTATCCAGTATTTCTTTAATACGCTTTACCACATCATCATCATCTGCGCTAATGGAATTGGATGGTTCAGATTTTAGTACCACAACCTCATCTTCATTAATAACAGTTTTTCCTTCTTCAAGATATTCTTTTAAAAACTGCCTGATATTGGGAATAACATCCTGCCAGTCGGTTTCTCCTGTTTTGGTAAGCGTTACAAAATTGCTGGCTATAAAAACTGCTTTAATAAAAGGAAATCCGAAAAGTTCCTGCGCAAGTGGTGAAGGTTTTGCAGAATCTATATCCGGAAAATCAATACTCTTACCCGGGTATAATAATTTATTTGCCACAAACTTCATCGTTTCCGGGTTGGGAGTCATTTCGGTATATATGCTTATTACCGGGTTACCTGTCCTGATCATACACTGCTGAATTTTAAGTGTACAAAGATAAACAATAATTCAGTTGTGGTTTATGGTTTATTGTTTGAATGTTGCGCGGCTTATGTGGTGCTGCGTTGAACTTGAAAGTTCGTTTCACATTTTACGCTTTGCATTGCAAAACAGGAGATTAGGTAAACAAATCCTGATTATGTACTTTCGGGTTTCAGGAAATAATTTTTATCTTTCTGTATATTACTATTGTTCACAATTAAATCTCATAAATATGATATCTCCCAAAATTGAAAAAGCGCTTAACCAGCAGGTACAATTAGAAGCAGAATCATCACAAATTTATCTTGCAATGGCAAGCTGGGCTGAAGTGGAAGGGTATAACGGCGTTTCTGATTTTTTGTATAAACATTCTGACGAAGAGCGTATACATATGCTTAAGCTCGTAAAGTTTATTAATGAGCGTGGCGGGCACGGCGTAATTCCCAAGCTGGAGCAACCATCTATGAAATATAAAGGTGTAAAACCTTTGTTTGAGCAGGTATTGAATCACGAAATTCATGTAAGTGAAGAAATCAATAAGCTTGTAGACATTTGCCTGAAAGAAAAAGATTATACCACACATAATTTTTTACAGTGGTATGTAAGCGAGCAGATTGAAGAAGAAGCTTTGGCAAGAAGAGTGATAGATAAATTAAAGCTGATAGGTGACGATAAGGGCGGATTCTATTTGTTCGACAGGGACATCCTTACGCTTGAAGCTGCAGTAAGCGCAGGCAAAGGCAGATAATGATATAACGCCATAATTAATTCTCCCGATGATAAAAAATAAATACCTGCGATATATACCGCTGGCTCAGCCTTTGGCTGCATTGTTTGGCACGCAGCGTACGAGGGAATTATTTAAAGTAAATCCTACTATTCTCCCGCAAAGGGAAGAGGCAAAGGATGTAAAGATCTATGTTTTTGATTACGACGCTAATATTGTGAATGAAATAAAGCTGGAGCATATCAGTGATTGCTCCGGCTTTAAAAATAACGGGCATATAACGTGGATCAATATTGATGGACTGCGTAAATCAGATGTTGAAAGTGTATGTACCCAGTTTGGCATTCACCAATTGCTTATTGAAGATATACTGAGTATAGGGCAGCGCCCTAAAATGGACGATGTTGAAGGCATTCTTTTCTGCCTGCTGAATATGCTCTATTTTAATGATGCAACAAAAACAGTTGAAACAGAGCAGATCAGCATTGCGCTAGGCCAGGATTTTGTGATCTCTTTCCAGGAAGACAGTTCAAGAGATGTATTTGATCTGCTGCGCTCAAAGCTCAAAATGTCTGCAAGCAAAATCAGGCAGCGCGGCGCAGATTATCTTTGCTATACCATGCTCGACATGATTGTTGACAATTATTTTGTTGTAATGGAAAAGCTGGGAGAAGAAATTGAATTGCTGGAAGAAGAAGTCATCCGCCGCAGTAATACCCGATCATTGGCAAGGATCAATCAACTGCGTAAAGAATTGATCGTTCTCAAAAGAAATATAGCACCGGTCCGCGAACTGGTGAACGGCTTTATCCGTAGTGAAAGCGACCTGCTTGAAGACAGAACCACAAAGTATTTTAAAGACGTATACGATCACATTGTACAGGCTTACGATTTTACCGAGAACTACCGCGATATGATGATGAGCATGCAGGATATTTATATCAACAATGTAAACCTGCGAATGAATGAAGTGATGAAGGTGATGGCAATAGTAACCTGCCTAATGGCGCCGGCAACTGTTATCGGCGGCATTTTCGGGATGAACTTCGAAGCCATTCCACTGTTGCATAACAAATGGGGGTTTTATATTTCTGTAGCCGGTATGTTATTTATACCATTAATAATGTTGTATATCTTTAGAAAGAGAGGCTGGTATTGACCAGAATTCCTGTAACATGAATCAACGGTTATCCGTTTATCCTGTTTTACTTACCTTCCTGTATTATAACAATCATCCAATATTTTACGCGATTATCTTGCCTGCTTATCTTGTAAACAGATAATTATTTCTGATAAAAATAAACACATGAACAAGTTCTGCTTTTACCTGCTTTTTGCAGGAATGTATGTAAGTAACGCGTCTGCACAAACAGATGCAGGATTATTTCGCTTTCCGGATGTTTCTAAAACACAAATTGTTTTTTCTTATGCCAACGATTTATGGGTGGTGCCTAAAGAAGGCGGCACAGCCGTAAGATTAAGTTCCCCTGCAGGAGTAGAAGTGTTCCCGAAATTTTCACCCGATGGTTCCACCATTGCGTTTACCGGCAATTACGATGGTAACAGGGATGTTTACACGATTCCCGTATCAGGCGGTGTGCCGCAGCGCATTACCTCGTATAGCGGCAACGACAGGATAGTTGATTGGACCAATGATGGCAAAAACGTGTTGTTTGCTTCAATAAGAGAAAGCGGCAAATACCGTTTCAATCAATTTTATACAGTGCCTGCCACAGGAGGGCCTGCCGCAAAATTGCCGCTGTCTTATGCGGAATATGGCGCTTATTCGCCTGATGGCAAACAGATGGCGCTGAACTTCCGCACACAGGTTGGCCGTAACTGGAAGAGATACCGCGGCGGATGGAATGCAGACATTCATATTTTTAATTTTGAAACACTAGCTTCAGAAAATATCTCCGCGTCAAGTGATGCAGCCGATGAATTTCCGATGTGGCACGGCAACTTTATTTATTTCCTCACAGATCGCGGGCCGGAACAGCGCATGAATTTATGGCGATACGATATCAGCAAAAAATCATTTGAGCAGCTAACAAAATTTACTGACTATGATGCGCATTACCCTTCTATGGGTCCGGATGATATTGTGTTTGAACAGGCAGGTAAACTATATCTCTTTTCTTTAACCACGCTTCAATATAAACCCGTTAATATAAATGTGGTAATGGACAGAACGGCGCTTAAGCCCCGCCTGGAAAAAGCAGATAAATATATTCAGCATGTAAATGTCAGCCCCGATGGTAACCGCGTGCTGGTTGAAGCAAGAGGAGATATTTTTTCGCTGCCTGCAGAAGATGGTTTTGTAAAAAATCTTACCATGTCAACCGGAACAGCGGAACGTTATCCCTCCTGGAGTCCCGATGGGAAAACCATTGCCTACTGGAGCGATCAGAGTGGAGAGTACGAATTATGGTTGATGGAAGCAGGCAAAGAAAGCAGCACCAAAAAATTAACCGGTTACGGCGCGGGTTTCAGGTATAGTTTGTTCTGGAGCCCCGATAGTAAAAAGCTTGCCTGGCTTGACCAGGCAAATAAAATAAAAATCTATGATCTTACAACAAGCCAAACCTACGATGTGGATGCGGCGATGCGGTACAGTTATGGTGAGCAGGAAAGCTTTTCGTTCAGCTGGTCGCCGGATAGCAGGTGGCTGGCGTATAACAGGGACCTGGAAAACTGGCACAACGCCGTATTTATTTATGATACAAAAAATAAAACAAAGCACCAGGTAACCAGCGGCTATTACAATTGCACTAAACCAACTTTTGATGATGAAGGAAAATATTTGTTCCTGTTTACTTCGCAAAAATTCCTGCCCTATTACGGCGACTTTGATAACTCGTTTATTTACGCTAATTCCACGCAGCTTGCTGCTATAGCGTTAAAAGCAGATGTGCTTTCTGTGCTTGCCGCTAAAAATGATACGGTATCACTTAAAAAGGATGAAGAAAAAGCGGAAAAGACATCTGCAAAAGATGAAAAGAAAAAGGGAAAAGACAGCAGCAAAACATCGGCAGAAGATAAAAAAGAAAAAGATAAACCGGTTGATATTGATTTTGACAATATTGAGCAAAGGCTTGTAATTCTTCCACCTTCATCAGGTAATCTCGGCAATTTAAGCGTAGTTAAAGGCAAGGTAATTTATGTGAGATATAATAATACCGGTGCACCGGAAGGACAATCTTCTGTAAGATTTTATGACATTGAAAAGCGCGAAGAAAAAACCATACTTGATGGCGCTAATAACTATTGGCTTTCTGCCAACAAACAAAAAATGCTGGTATCGCGGGCCGGCACCTATGCGGTAATAAAACCAGAAGAAAATCAAAAATTTGAGAAACCAGTTCGCGTATCGGAAATGATGATGACCGTTGACCCGATGCAGGAATGGAAACAACTATTTACCGACGCATGGCGTTTGGAAAGAGATTATTTCTATGACCCTAATATGCACGGGATTAACTGGACCCTTGTAAAGGAGAGATATTTGAAAATGCTGAATGACGCTTTAACAAGAGAAGATGTTGATTTTATTCTTGGCGAAATGATTGGCGAACTGAATGCCTCACACACGTATCACGGAGGCGGTGACGGAGAAGCAGAAAAAAGAGAATCATGCGGCTATCTTGGTGTTGACTGGCAGGCTGATGGAAAATATTACAGGATAAAAAAGATACTGAAACCCGCCTCATGGGATGCGGAAGAGCGCTCACCTTTAGCAGAATCAGGTATAAAAATAAAAGAAGGCGATTATATACTGGCGGTAAACGGTGTGCCACTTACCACAGCGCAGGAGCCCTATCTTGCTTTTATTGGATTAGCTAATAAAACCGTAGAGCTTATGTATAACAGCACAGCATCTTTTACCGGCGCAAAAACAGCTGTTATAAAAACAATGGATGATGAATACCGCCTTCGCAATCTTGCATGGATAGAGGGTATGCGCAAGCGTGTGAATGAAGCTACTAATGGAGATGTGGGTTATATTTACGTGCCAAGCACAGGTATTGATGGACAAACAGAATTGCTACGCCAGCTGAATGCCCAAACTGATAAAAAAGCACTGATTATTGATGAACGTTTTAATGATGGCGGACAAATACCTGACCGTTTTATTGAAATGCTGGATCGCCCGCCGGTTGCCTATTGGGCAATACGTGATGGAAAAGACTGGCCCTGGCCACCGCAATCAAACTTTGGACCCAAGGTAATGCTGATGAACGGGTGGAGCGGATCGGGTGGTGATGCCTTCCCGGATTTTTTCAGGAAAAGAGGATTGGGACCATTGATAGGCACGAGAACATGGGGTGGCTTGATAGGCATCAGTGGTTGCCCGGATTTGATTGATGGAGGAGGAATAACTGTTCCTACTTTCCGCATGTATAATGTTGATGGCACATGGTTTAAAGAAGGGCATGGCGTTGATCCGGATATTGAAGTGCCGGAAGATCTGACGGCGATGGCTAAGGGAACCGACCCGCAATTAGAACGCGCTATTGCTGAGATAAAAAATCTGATGAAAACAAAAGGATATACGGCACCTAAGATACCTGGGTACGAGAAGAGATAGTTTTACGCAGCGATCGCAGCGGGCTGGCAAAAGCCGGTGTACCTTTGCGGTCGCTGTCTTGAATTATTGATCTTATTTCATAATAAAGCTTTCACTATCGCTTCCCACTCCTGTTGCAATGATACAGAGGGAAACGATTTTCCCGCCATGCTATACCAATATCTTGCATTGCCATTATCGCCTTCTTTCCGGTGCAGGTAAGCATGGATCCACGAGCCGGTGCTGTCATGAATATCCTGCACAATATCATGCGCCTTATCCCAATTACCTTTGCCTTCATACCACAGTGCCTGCATATATGCTGATACAGAAACCGGCGGATTATCGTCTGACATCGTATTGATAAAGTTTTCAAATTCCATCTGGCAAAAATATATAAATAGCTGTATAGATTGTTTTGTATCTACCAGCACATACTCACCAAAATCCGCGATAAATACCGGTATAATCGAAGTGCTAAATACGTTCCCGCCTCTTAACATATTTACATTAGCTTTGCACCGTTTTTTAAAATTATACAAACCCAAATAAAATCACACATGTCCGTTATTGTAGTTGGCTCAATGGCTTTCGATGCAATTGAAACCCCATTTGGAAAAAGCGATAAAATAGTTGGTGGCGCGGCAACCTATATTGCCTGGAGTGCTTCAAATTTTACAAAACCTATTCAGCAGATATCTGTAGTTGGTGGTGATTTTCCCCAGGAGGAATTAGATGTATTAAAAGCAAGAGGTGTACAACTGGATGGTGTGCAGATAAAAAAAGATAAGAAGTCTTTTTTCTGGAAAGGCCGCTACCATATGGATATGAATACCCGCGACACGCTGGAAACACAATTGAATGTACTGGGTGAATTTGAACCTGTTGTTCCGGATAATTTCCAGGGTGCGGATATATTGATGCTTGGCAACCTTTCGCCTGCCGTACAACTGAGCGTAATTGATCAATTGAAAAAGCGACCCAAACTCATTGTGCTCGACACTATGAACTTCTGGATGGAATCAGCAATGGAAGATCTTGAAAAAGTAATCGCTAAAGTTGATGTATTGCTTGTAAACGATAGTGAAGCAAGGCAGCTCAGCGGTCAATATTCACTGGTAAGCGCTGCTAAAGAAATTATGAAGATGGGACCCAGGTTTCTCATTATTAAAAAAGGGGAACACGGTGCATTACTTTTTCATAACGACCATGTGTTTTTTGCGCCGGCGCTTCCGCTTGAGGAAGTATTTGACCCAACCGGCGCCGGCGATACTTTTGCCGGTGGTTTTGTGGGATACCTCGACAGCACTAAAGATTTTTCTTTTGAAGGAATGAAAACAGCTATCATTGTTGGTTCAGCCATCGCTTCTTTTTGTGTTGAAAAATTCGGAACCATTCGTTTAAGAGAACTTACAAGACAGGAAATAGACGAAAGACTGCAACAATTTATTGATCTTGTAAGTTTTGATATATCGCTGGTTTCGCGTTAAGAAAAGCTGTAAGGTGGAGGGTGCAAGAAATAAGGAGTAAGAAGGCTGAACCTGCAACTTGTAACCTGTAACTTGAAATCTGCAACCTGTAACTCATAATCTCTATGGCTTTAATATTACCTGTAAAAGGTGTCCATCCCAAAATTGGCGAAAACTGTTACTTAGCGCCCAATGCTACTATTGTGGGTGATGTGGTGATGGGCGATGATTGCAGCATTTGGTTTAACGCGGTGGTTCGTGGCGATGTGAATGCTATCAGGATAGGTAATAAAGTAAACATCCAGGATGGGGCGATAATACATTGCACTTATCAAAAAACACAAGCCATTATTGGTGATAATGTGAGTGTTGGGCATAATGCTATTGTGCATGGTTGCAAAGTGTATGACAATGTGCTGATAGGTATGGGCGCAATAGTGATGGATAATGCTGAGATAGGCAGTTTTTCTATTATAGCTGCCGGTGCAGTTGTGCTGGAAGGTACAAAGGTTGAGCCTAATTCTGTTTATGCAGGTGTGCCGGCAAAAAAAGTAAAAACCATATCGCAGGATCTGATCAGTGGTGAAATAAACCGGATTGCCAATAATTATCTTATGTACAGCACCTGGTTTAAAGAAGGGGATGGGCAGTGAGGTATAAGCAATGAGCAATGGGCAGTGGGGCAATAGTGAAATAAAAGATTTTCAGGCTAAATATAACAACATCAAACTCATTACAAATAAATAAGCACTCATGAAGCAAACTCCTTTTACCGCAAAGCATATAGCGGCAGGCGCCAAAATGGCCGAATTTGCAGGATACAACATGCCGATAAGCTATACCGGCATTAATGATGAACACGCTGCCGTGCGCAATAATGCGGGTGTTTTTGATGTGAGCCATATGGGTGAATTTATTTTTAAAGGAGAAGGAGCGCTGGAGCTTATTCAAAGGGTTACGACCAACGATGCTTCAAAACTTACCGCAGGAAAAGTGCAGTACAGTTGTTTAACAAACGAAAACGGCGGTATAGTGGATGATCTGCTGGTATATTGCATTGAGGAAAATAAGGTATACATGCTGGTTGTAAATGCTGCTAATATAGATAAGGACTGGGATTGGATTGAGTTTCACAACAGCAATGGCGTGGAAATGCACAATATATCAGACCGCACAGGTTTGCTGGCAATACAAGGCCCCAATGCGGCTAAAATACTGCAGCCGCTTACGGATATGGATATACTGAACCTGAAATACTACACTTTTGTAAAAGGAAAATTTGCCGGGGTTGATAATGTAATAGTAAGCGCTACCGGCTATACCGGTGCCGGAGGGCTGGAGATATATTTTGAAGATAAAGACGATAACGCCGATACAATATGGGATGCTATTTTTAAAGAAGGCACATCCAAAGGATTAAAACTCATAGGCTTAGGCGCAAGAGATACGTTAAGGCTGGAAATGGGCTATTGCCTGTATGGCAATGATATTGATGATTTCAGCACCCCGCTTGAGGCAGGGCTTGGATGGATAACCAAATTCACCAAAAACTTTACGGCAAGCGAATACCTGCAAAAACAAAAAGCCGCCGGAACTGACAAAAAACTGGTTGGTTTTGAAATGATTGATAAAGGTATTCCCCGCCACGATTACCGTATAAAAGACGCGGAAGGTAACCTTATTGGAAAGGTAACCTCCGGAACCCAATCCCCAACGCTTGGCAGGGCTATTGGAATGGGGTATGTATCCTCGGAATTTTCACCTATTGACAGTGAAATTTTTATTGAAATAAGGGATAAGTTGCTGAAAGCAAAAGTTTCCAAGCTACCTTTTGTACAGCAAAAGCAATAAATTACTGCAGAATAAGTTAGATAGCTACAAATCACACAATCCATGTCCTCCATCCATCTTACAACATTTATTAAAGCGCCTGCGGATCTCGTATTTAATCTTTGCCGCAACTCAACTGTTTTTAAAAAAGCGCTTGAAGGCAGAAACGAAACATTAACCGCCAGCGCCAGCGATATACTGGTAAAGCCCGGTGATACCATGACGCTCTCTGCCAAACATCTTGGTAAAACCAGGGCATTAACCCTTCGTGTAACCGAAATGGAAGCGCAACAAAAATTTGTGGAAGAACAGGTAAAAGGCGACTTAAAAAGTTTCAGGCATGAGCACCATTTTATGCAGGTGGAAAACGGAACCATTGTAATAGACCTGGTTGAAATGGAAGAACCCCGCGACGCCATCGGTGGTATGCTTGGCAGATTTTTCCTGAGAAAATACTTTGAAAAAATACTTAACAAGCGCAATGAACTGATACGCCAGTATGCAGAATCAGATAAGTGGAGAGCGGTGATGGGGTAGAGAAGACTTATTATTTGGACAAGTATTTTACTGATGAAGGTTGTTTAGGAAACAATAATATATGAAACTTCACTTCTTTGTTGTTTTGTTTCTCTTTTATTCTTGTACCCATTCCAAAGGATAATAAAAGCCCAAGGATAGCTGATACATTAATCCCCAATGCAGAAATAATTGAATTTTTTACCGATAGTCTGAATATTGGTAAGAAAGGCCGGAATAAAGTTGAATTGATAAAGCATAGGGTTTTTGATGATATTTATGTAATCGTAAAATTTTATAGTAAAGGTCCAAACATCTGGTACATCCAAAATGTATACCTATATGAATGTAATTCTCCAAACCTCGATCCGATAATATCAGATTTCAATAACGATAAGTTTAACGACATTACTTTTATTTCTGCAACCGGCGCCAGGGGCGCTAATGAAATCAGGCGACTTTTTATCTATCATGAGAATGAAAACGAGTTAATCTCAATGGTTAATTCAGAAAACTATCCCAACATGCAATACAATAAAGAACTTGATTGTATTGATGCTTTTTTGGTTTATGGCGGATGTTCAACAGTGTTTTTAAGAATTAAAAATGACAGCCTAAAAGAATTTGCTAGTGTAGAATTATTGGACAGACTTACTGTTAAAATTTTCGATGAGAGAGGAAAAGGAAAAGTCATATATGTTGACACCACAAATAAAGCTGGCTATATCAGGTATAAAAACTTTAAGCCTTTAAAAGAATATGATGATTATTGATATCATTCATAACTCTTCTCAAGTCCAAACGCAATTTTCATTTTATTCTTTTCCTATTCTTCAGCCGCTTCTATTGAATAAAAAGGATTATTTCAATTTTTCGTAAGTAAAATATGTTTGACACAGGCATAGACCCCTCCTTTGGTCGGGGTGACAGGCGGAGGGGTTTATGCTGAGCAATAGTATAATTCCTGAACATTTCTCCTAATGCTGAATATTGTACTATAGCCTCACACCCCAATTCCGTCTCATGCGGAAAAGTGCATGCATAATTATCCATTAGCAAAGGTTATATATTTCAACTTTGCATACAATCCTAAACAGGCTAAGATTATCTATACTCCTTTTATCCGGCTTTGAGTGCTTTGCGTAATTCCTGGTGCGCTTTGTGGTAAAATATAACCCAGAGGGCACAAAGTTTTCGCTGCAAAGCGATTGAATGAACGAAGAACTCTAATGGGTATATCACTTGTTTTGAAGAGCCGCGCCTGCCCGGTTAATGTTGAGTACTCCGATAAAAATCTTACCTCCCAAAACCCAAATGCTTTAACGATATTTGCACCCTCTTTTAATAATAGCGCATGACTGATAATAAACCTACTTTATATACCGTACTTTCTCCGGCGCTTTTAGATCTCTATGATATTGATAATGCAATCGTAGTAGTCATAGATGTATTAAGAGCTACATCAACCATACCAACAGCACTATATAATGGTGCCACCTGTGTTATGCCGGTTGATAGTGTGGAGCGTTGTATAGAGCTTGGCAAAGCTACCAACGGTGTCACAGCGGGAGAACGCGAAGGTAAAGTGATTGAAGGGTTGCAGCACGGTAATTCACCCTTTGAATATTACCCGGAATTTATTAAGGGCAGAGTATTGGTGCTTACTACCACCAATGGTACCAAATTATTACATATGGCGCTGGAGAGAGGCGCTAAGAATATTATTACAGGTTCGTTTGCCAATTTGTCCGCCGTTGTTGATTATATCATCAGTCAAAAGCAAAATGTAATACTCGCCTGCGCGGCCTGGAAGAATAAAATTAATATAGAAGATACCTTATTTGCCGGCGCTTTAATTGATAAAGTGCATGAACAATTTGACATCAATTGCGATTCTTCAGCAATAGCACAGACCTTATACAACGAAGCAAAAGATGATCTGTATGCATTTGTAAAAACTAAAAGAGCTTCACATTATATACGCCTGAGCGGTTATGGATTGGAGGAAGATATTCAGCACTGCCTTATACCAGATACCGCTAATGTATTGCCATTGTATGGTGATGGAAAGCTGTGTATCGGGTAAGAAAGTCTCACTACCTGAAAATATGAGGCATGGGCTGTGTGGAGTATTTTTCATACTCCCTGTTCATATATTTCTAAAGGTAGTCCATCAGGGTCTGCAAAAAAGGTAAACTTTTTTCCTGTATATTCATCTGTTCTTACCGGCTCAGCAGCAATTCCTTTCAGCGCCAGTTTCTCTTTTACTTCCTCAACATTTGTTACTTCGAAAGCAAGATGACGCAACCCGCAACTTTCCGGCCCTGACGGGCGTGGCGGCGGATCCGGGAAAGAAAAAAGTTCGATAATGTAGTGATCATTCAATGCAAGGTCAAGCTTATAGGAATTTCGTGCTTCGCGATATACTTCTCTTATAATACTCAGTTCAAGTATTTCAGTATAAAATTTTTTAGAGCGTTCATAGTCGGAGCAAATAATAGCAATATGATGTATAGCTTTAAAAACAGGCATGAATAATTATTTCGTCATGTTGTGTACTCATTTTTTTATTTTCACTACTTCACCCGGCATTATTAAAGAATTCCATCCTGCAAGATCAGACGGTTTTACGTTTGCCTTGTATCCATCAAAATTAAAAGTGGTTGGCTTATATGGGCAAACAAAATCAATATTGCTATTTGCTTTTATTTTGTCTTCCATACCTGCTGCCCAAAACATGGCATTAATTGCCATGCGGCGAAAATCCTCGCTCAGCAAATCTTCTGAGGCGCCATGTGTGGTAGCAAATGCCCGCCCGCTTTTTCCATCTGGTAATTGATAAGTACGAACCCAGGCAGCGGCAAGCGGCTTTTTACTGGTATCAACCGAAGCACCTGGCGTCATACCATTCAGCACTTCGCAACGGGCAAGCACCGTTGCATTCATTTCTTCAGGATGAACCAGGTAAGCACCGCTTTGTGCCCAGGGGTTTTTTACACCACGCATTATGGGGTGTTCTTTCTGTGCATCCTCAATAACCAACTTTGTTGCCTGTTTGTGATTGGTGCCATAGTGATCAACCCAGGTTTCGCCCAATACAATCTTTCCAAAACCTTTATTCCATTCTTTCATCGGCCCGTTATATGCAAAATCGTAGTGTGCCCATTTGGGGTGATTTTTAATATGAAAGGCATGTGTAGCTGTTCTGAATCCTACTACCGGGCCACCTCGTTTCAGGTAGCTGTCAATATGTTGCATTTCTTCATCCGTAAAATCGGAAAAGCGTGTAAATATTACCATTAAGTCGGCTTTATCCAGGGCGTCCAAGCCATGCACATCAGAACTTCCGGGCAATATATATCCTTTGTCATCCAGGCCCCATAATACGGTACAGGTAAATCCATAACGTTTGGCAAGAATCCTTGCCAGGGCGGGAAGCGATTCTTCAGAGCGATATTCGTGGTCGCTGGCAATAAATACTATATGTTTTCCCAGTCCCACGCCGGAAGTTCCTTTATAGGTTACACGGTATTTATCATTTTCCCCATTAAAAGGAGCAGACAAATTTTTTTGCCCGACAGCTTGATTGTGGGAAACATGCGATGCTGGCTGATTACCGGAAAAGCGGAATAAAAAAACAAATGCACTGAAGCAAACGGACAGGCAGAGAAATTTTATCATAACAGGCGGCATTAAATAAAATAGAAAGATTAAAGATAGGTGACAGAAACGTAAAATTAAAGCGTTTGGGTTTGTAATACACTAATTAGTGATGGTATATGGTAATTATCTACATTCAATGAGTATAAAGTTTTTTACGGACACATGTATTGTTAATCCTGTATAAAAATGTCTGTTAGTCAGCAACAGAAAATAGAAGAGCGCTTGTTGCTTTAATTGAAAAAGGAATTGATGAAGAAACCGGCAGAAAGTATTACAAGATTTATTTTGATGAGGAGCGTTAGTGTCTCGTGAGACGTGAAATGTGAAACGTGAGATGAGCTTTTACGCCTCAAATTTCAAAAGACACTCTTCCTGCTGGAATATTATATACAGGCGGAATATGAAACTGATTACCTGCGTGACACGGCAGGCCCATACGACAAAGCGTTTATATTGGCTTTCAGAAAAGAGATGGAAGAGGAAGACTGGTTTATGGAAGAAATGAGATCCGGGAAAACCAGGTTCAAAGCAGGAGACAACATAGGATCATTGATCAAACAGTATCCTGCTTTTTTTCGCGAAAAGGGAGGAGACATCACGTTTGTTTTACAGTTATTGAAAGATAAAACAACTCATGAAGCAGAGCTGATCGCCACGCTCTACGCGGTATGGAATAACCGGCTGATAAAAAAATTGCCCATTAAAGAGGAGGAGTTGATATTTGATTTTTTTAATTGGTCACCAAAAAAGAAGGAAGAGTTTCAGGAAGATGAAATAAGTAATACATATAAATGGATGAAAGAAGTGAGACTTACACCAACTGGTTTTGGAAAATTAATTCAATAAACCATGCCCGACAGCGGCTTTAAAAACCTGGAACGTTCCACCATTGTAATAACACTCAGGCAGCCCTTTTTCGATTGGCAGCCTGCACACGACCCGGATACTGTTATAGATATTGCAAAAATATAAATATGCCGTTTTTAACTTTATACCTTTTTTCTTAACTATGTATATTTATATTTAACTTTAAGCCAATAAACTTAAATAAGGGTTTTTATATTAAACCATGGATATAAAAGATTTTAAAGCAGGCAACCTGGTATCACAGCCAACTGGTTATAAATGCTTTATACCAAATATCGTCAACCAAACCTATACCTGGTCCGAGGCCGGGATCAACACCCTGCTGGAAAAAGCTACACTCCAACTGGGAGCCTTAAACAGTTTTTCACAATTCGTTCCCGATATTGACTTGTTCATCCGTATGCATGTGGTAAAAGAAGCCACTGAAAGCAGCAGGATCGAAGGCACCCAAACCAATATTGAGGATGCCCTGGTAAAACAATCGGATATCAACCCTGAAAAAAGGAATGACTGGCAGGAAGTAAACAACTATATCAATGCAATGAACCATGCCATTCCGCGCCTGCAAACGCTGCCTTTGTCGAGCCGGCTGCTGAAAGAAACGCATGAGATATTATTAGATGGGGTAAGGGGAGAACATAAGTTGCCGGGACATTTTCGCAGCTCGCAAAACTGGATAGGCGGCGCATCGTTAAACGATGCTGTTTTTATACCACCGCCGCACCATGAAGTAGACAGGCTGATGGGCGACCTGGAGAATTTTTTACATAATGACGGCATTGCTGTTCCGCACCTGGTAAAGATAGCCGTGGCACATTACCAGTTTGAAACCATTCACCCCTTTCTTGATGGTAATGGGCGTATTGGTCGCCTCTTAATCACGCTTTACCTGATAGAAAACAAAATAATTGATAAGCCGATACTGTACCTGTCTGAGTTTTTTGAAAAACACAAAAACCTGTACTACGATAATCTTACCAATGCAAGGCGAAAAAATGATATGCTGCAATGGATACGTTTTTTTCTGGAAGCAGTTATTCAAACCTGTGATAAAGCTTCGCTTAGCCTGAAAAAAATAATGCAGTTGCGACAAGACTGCGAAGGCGGACGAATTATTCATTTTGGTAAAAAAGCCCCCAACGCGAAAAAGCTGCTTGACTATTTGTTTACACAACCTGTGGTAACAGCACAGCAGGTTGCCGATGTATTGGGTGTTTCATTGGTTTCCTCTTATAAAATCATTGATAATTTTACAAAAGCAGGTATACTTCACGAAACAACCGGGTTTAAAAGAAATCGGTTTTTTATTTTCAAAGAATACCTTCAAATATTCCATACATAAATTATGTCAGGTCAAATCGTTTCCAAAATATGGGCATTCTGTAACACCCTTCGCGATGATGGCGTAGGATACGGCGATTATTTAGAGCAGCTTACTTATTTGCTGTTTTTAAAAATGGCAGATGAGTACAGCAAGCCGCCGCACGGCCGTAAAATGCCTGTATCCAAACAATACAATTGGGAAAGCCTCTTAAACAAAAGCGGAGATGAGCTGGAAACGCACTATAGCAAACTGCTTCGTGAGTTAGGCAGTGAAAAAGGAATGCTTGGCCAGATATTTACCAAAAGCCAGAACAAAATTCAGGATCCTGCCAAATTATACAAACTGATTGCATTGATCAATGCGGAGCAATGGGTGCTGATGGGCGTAAAAGATAAGGGCGACATATACGAAGGGTTATTAGAGAAAAACGCGGAAGATACCAAGAGTGGCGCGGGGCAGTACTTTACACCACGGGCGCTCATAAAAGCCATGGTGGAGTGCATACGCCCTGAGCCTATGAAAACCATTGCAGACCCGGCTTGTGGCACGGGTGGCTTTTTCCTGTCGGCTTACGATTGGCTTACCGCTAACGCATCTATGGACAAAGCGCAAAAGCAGTTCCTCAAATTCAACACATTTGCCGGCAACGAAATTGTTCCCGGCACAAGAAGGCTGGCTTTAATGAATTTGTTTCTGCATAATATAGGCAATATAGATGGCGGCTCTATAATTTCACCCAATGACTCTTTGATCTCGCAACCCGAAACAAGGTATGATTATGTGCTTGCCAATCCGCCATTTGGCAAAAAAAGCAGCATGACATTTACCAATGAAGAAGGCGAACAGGAAAAAGAAGACCTTACGTACAACCGCCAGGATTTTTGGGTAACCACCAGCAACAAACAACTCAACTTTGTACAGCATATAAAGAGCATGCTCAAAACAACAGGTCATGCCGCAGTGGTATTACCCGATAATGTGTTGTTTGAAGGCGGCGCCGGCGAAACCGTGCGTAAGAAATTATTGGAAACTGCCGACCTGCACACCATCCTCCGCCTGCCAACAGGTATTTTTTATGCTAATGGTGTTAAAGCAAATGTATTGTTCTGGGATGGAAAGGAATCCAGCAAAGATCCCTGGACAAAAGAAGTTTGGGTATACGATTACCGCACCAATATTCATCACACGCTTAAAAAAAATCCGCTTAAACTTGAAGACCTGCAGGATTTTATTAATTGTTATAATCCTACGAATCGCCATAAACGTAAACCAACCTGGAGCGAGAAAACCCCTGATGGCCGCTGGAGAAAATTCAGCTATGATGACATTATTGCAAGAGATAAAACCTCTTTAGATATTACCTGGATCAAAGACAAATCTTTAGCTGATTTAGATAATCTTCCGGATCCGGATGAACTGGCAGAAGAGATTGTTGAAAACCTGGAAGCGGGATTGGAGAGTTTCAGAACCATTATCAATGCGTTGAAAAAATGATTCATAATGTCACTTCCACGCTCTCTTCAAACATTCTTCTTTTCCAACACTCAACAGGAAATATTTATTCCTGGTGCAGCGGCTGTGCAACAACTATACAGCAATAATAAACACGCCGCATATTGGGCACAGGTTTGGCCCGCATCAATCGGGCTGTGTAATTTTTTGTATACCCATCCGCATTATATTGCCCGCAAAAGTGTATTAGAATTAGCTGCAGGCCTGGGTTTACCCGGTTTATACGCGGCAACTATGGCAAAGCAGGTAACCATTACCGATAGAGAAGAGCGGGCAGTTGCATGTATTACGCAATCTATAGCACATTTGCAATTGAAAAATGCTGATGCAACCATACTGGATTGGAAAGACGCTGCTGAAACTGTTTTGCCTGGTGTTGTATTACTGAGCGATGTGAATTATGAACCCGAGGTGTTTGGTGAATTAATGAATGTTCTTGAATATTTTCTGCATAATAAAGTTATCATTATCATCAGCACGCCGCAGCGTTTGGTGGCAAAACCTTTTATTAATAAGCTGCTGCCTTATTGCACCCGGCAATGGAACGGGCAGGTTGTATTGAATGAAAAAGAAACCGGGGTGAGTGTGTTTGTGTTGGAGGGATGAATTGTAATGCCGTTTATAAAAGCACAGCATGATAACTTTCTGACAAATTTTTGCCGTAGCACACATCTTTATGC
Source organism: Agriterribacter sp. (assembly GCA_047601125.1). GTDB lineage: Bacteria > Bacteroidota > Bacteroidia > Chitinophagales > Chitinophagaceae > Agriterribacter. The sequence continues at coordinate 1,193,411 of JASGJY010000002.1, forward strand.
AACGTCATTACCCTGTATATGGTCACCGTGGAAAACGATTAAACATTTTAAAGATACCAATGAACTTATCCGGATTATCTAATGGAGCTATCAGGCTGATTTTTCTTGTTTTTATTGCAGGAGGGTTGCATGCATGTAAAAAAAACAATACAGAAAACCCAAACCCTGCCGAAAATGTTAAGCCATATATAAAACTTGTGCGAAGCATTGAATATGATAATGGAATAACGGCAACTATGCATTATAATGAAGACAGCACATTAAAAAAAATATCTTACCGTTACGGAAACGTTTTAAATGCCACAATTTTCAATTGGGAAAATCAACGTTTGAAAGAGTTTTATGAAGACAGATCATTATATAAAAACACCTTTCATTACATCGGATCAGGGATTTCATATTATGTAAATACATATAAGGATATTCAACTTCCATCTTCATATAAAATGGAATATAGCTATGATGACAAAGCTCGGGTAACAGTATTAAAGCATTACACCACCAATGAAGCAGGTACTACATTAAAAGCTACCAGTACATACCACTATAACAGCGCCTCTGTATTAGAAAGAGTAGAGACAAAGGATAATAGTGCAGTTTACACACATTTGATTGAATCATATTCAGATATGGCATATTTTAACCCCCTGCTTTTTATTGAAACCGGTTTATGGGAGAATTATCCTGTATTCAATATCCCTGTTTTAAGCAGTATGAAAGGGTTTCCTGCTAAAATCATTAGAAAAGTGAAGATAGGAAACGAAGCCACATATATTGATAAAATAGAAGAAAACACTGTTTTGATAGCAGATAAAAATATATCCCGGATCATAAATAACGTTACTTCACCCGGGATGTCCGGGTATAATAAGCGGGTGGTTGCCGTGTTTAAGTACTAAGTATCCTGCATCAGCATTTGCATGGCGGCAAAAATTTTAAAAGATTATTAGATACAATACCGAATAACCTTATTTTTGCATCCCTCAAATGGAGACGTGTCCGAGTGGTTGAAGGAGCACGCCTGGAAAGTGTGTATACGGGAAACTGTATCGCGAGTTCGAATCTCGCCGTCTCCGCAGATTTTCTGCTATTTCTCCGTCAACTCCCCTTTTAAAGAGATTTCCAACAATCTTTTTACTTCCGCCACTGGCAATTCCTGTCCCAGCAGCCACATCAGCTTGGTAATGGTAGCTTCAAAGGTCATATCGCTGCCGCCGGTAACGCCTATTTCTTTTAAATAAGCGCTGGTTTCGTACCTGCCAAGCTCTACCGATCCGCCATCGCACTGGGTTCTGTCTACGACAATCATACCTGCTTTGATCTTCTTTTCCAGCAACTGTATAAACCAGGGCGCTGTAATGGTATTGCCATTGCCAAAGGTTTCCATAATTACAGCCTTCAAACCCGGCGTATTCAATATAGATTCCACAGCATATTGCGTAATACCGGGAAACATTTTAAGCACCGCTATATTGGCGTTTAATTTTGTATTGACGTGAAATGGTTGTTGGGGATGACTGATTATATAAGCTTCTTTATACAATATGTCTATACCTGCTTCTGCCAGCGAAGGATAATTAGGCGAATGAAATGCCTCAAACTTTTCTGTGTTGTATTTTTTACTTCGGTTACCCCTGAAAAGAAAATAATCAAAATAAATACATACTTCCGGCACAATTGATCTGCTTTCTTTTTTTGCACCGGCAATTTCCATGGTGGTAATAATATTTTCCTTGGCATCTGTGCGAATTTCGCCTATAGGTAACTGTGAGCCGGTTAATATTACGGGCTTATTAAGGTTCTGCAGCATAAAGCTTAGTGCCGATGCAGTAAATGCCATCGTATCCGAGCCGTGGAGAATAACAAAGCCATCGTAATTATGATAATTACGCTCAATAATGCTGCATAGTTCTATCCATATTTCCGGAGACATATTGGAGGAATCTATCGGAGGAGAGAAAGCATGCATATCAAACTCATAACCCAGTTTTGCAATTTCAGGTATGTGATATTTGATTTCCCGGAAGCCCATCGGCACCAGCGAGCCACTGTTATCGAAAGCCATACCAATAGTGCCGCCGGTATATATAATTAAAAGCTTTGCCGGAGAGGGATTACGTGACATGCTGCTGCTTTTGAAAAACGAAATTAGCATTTGCTGTTGTTACAGCCGCAACTTCTTCAACAGGCATGTTTTTTACTTCAGCTAAGGTCTCAATTATATATTCCAGGTAAGCGCTTTCGTTTCTCTTTCCGCGAAAAGGAACAGGCGTTAAATACGGGGAATCGGTTTCGAGTACCAGGTGTTTAATGCTGATCTCTTTCAGCATTTCCTTCAATCCTGATTTTTTATAGGTGAGCACTCCGCCAATGCCAAGGTAAAATCCAAGATCAATAATTTGTTTTGCTTCGTCAATTGATCCGCCAAAGCAATGAAAGATGCCTTTCAGCTTTTCATCTTTATGCTGCTTTACTACATTAATGCATTGCTGCATAGCTTCACGGGTATGAATTACTATAGAAAGGTTATATGCTTTCGCCCATTCAATTTGCTGATGAAAAGCTTCATATTGCTGATCGGCAAAAGTTTTATCCCAGTAAAAATCCAGACCGATTTCTCCAACTGCCGCGAATGTTCTTTTCTTCAACCAGCGTTCTACAACAGCTAATTCGTTTTTGTAATCTTCTTTTACTGAGCAGGGATGCAATCCCATCATCGCAATACAAACACCGGGAAAATCAGTTTCCAGTTTCAGCATGCTGTTAATAGAACTGCTGTCTATATTAGGTAAATAAAACCGCTGCACGCCAACATCCTGTGCACGGCGTATAACTGTTGCTATATCAGCATCAAAATCTTCTGTGTATAAATGACAGTGTGTATCTATTATGGTTGGTGGCATAATGGCTGATCAGGTGAATGGTATAAGGTTTAAGATGAAAGGCATAGTGGCGGAAATAAAATATCTTCTCGCCTCACTTCCCACCTTTCATACTGATACAGCCTCTCTTACAAAAGTTATTATACAGGTTTTCATAAAGCTTTTCGTATTGGGGAACTATTCTTGTTATGTCAAATTTTTCGGCTTGCTTCCGGGCGTTCTCTTTAAATTTTTGAAAAGTGCTTTCATCTTTTAAAATCTCAATTGCATAATTTGCCATCTGATCCACATCTCCTATATTTCCCATATAACCGTTTACCCCGGGAATAATAATTTCGGGTAATCCCCCCACATTGGTGGCGACCACCGGTGCACCGGCAGCCATAGCTTCAAGCGCAGATAATCCAAAGCTTTCGTATTCGGATGGCAACAGAAATAAATCGGCTATCGCAAATATCTCTTCCATATCCTGCTGCTTGCCCACGAACCTTACTTCTTCAAATAAATTAAGCTGCCTTGCCAGGTCTTCTATTATTGGTCTTTCCGGCCCATCGCCCACCAGCAGCAGTTTTGAAGGAACAACCTCATTCAGTTTTTTGAAAATCTTTACTACATCTTCTATACGTTTTATCTTCCTGAAGTTTGAAGCATGCAATACTATTCTTTCATTGTTGGGGGCGATCACCTTGCGAAAAGCATCAATGGGCTTACGGGAAAAACGACGAACATCAACAAAGTTGTGAATTACCTCAATATCTTTCTCTATATTAAATGTTTTGTATGTTTCCTGTTTGAGGTTTTCTGATACCGCGGTTATCGCATCGCTTTGATTGATGGAAAATGCTACAACAGGCGCATAGGTTTTATCCCTGCCAACCAATGTGATATCTGTTCCATGCAATGTTGTTATGGTAGGAACGTATTTATTTTCCTTTTCCAGTATCTTCTTTGCCATATATGCGGAAGAAGCATGAGGAATTGCATAATGCACATGCAGCAGGTCAATATCATTATTCTTCACTACATCAACCATTGTACTTGATAACGCAGACTCATACGGCGGGTAGTCAAATAGCGGGTATGTGGGTACACGCACTTCATGGTAAAGAATATTGGCGCGGAACCCGGTTAGCCTTACCGGTTGCTGGTAGGTAATAAAATGAACGGTGTGCCCCTTATCTGCCAAAGCTTTTCCCAGTTCCGTTGCAAGTACGCCACTTCCTCCAAAGGTTGGGTAGCAAACAATGCCTATATTCATACAGTTGTTTATTTATAGATTTGCAAAGATAATTATTATAAACCGGGTGCAACCAGGCTAATATATTATCCTTCTACTAAGTATGTATGGCTGATTTTAATTTAGCAGCATTTTGTTAACTTGAATCTTCAAACAGGGTTTATGAGAAAATTCTTAAGCATATTTTTAGTTATTGTAATTATTGCTCTCCTCGGTTTTGGATACTTCAGGTACTATTTTGTGTTGGGCGAAGGAGTAAAATCAGGAGAACTTAACTACTGTGTAAAAAAAGGGTATTTGTTTAAAACCTACGAAGGCAAGCTGATACAATCCGGCATCAGGTCGTTGGCGCCGAGCACCATCCAGTCATATGATTTTGAATTTTCTGTGGTGAATGAAAATGTTGCTCATATTTTAATGGCAAACTCAGGTAAAGTGTTTGAGTTATATTATAAAGAATACAATGGCGCTCTGCCATGGCGCGGCTTCAGCAGGTATGTGGTAGATAGTATTGTGGCAATGAAAGACCCTGGCACGGGGAACATTGTGAGGTAGAGAAATGAAGGTAGAAGGTGTAAGGTAAACGGTGTAGGGCAAATGCATCGTCTCTACATGGCGGTTAACAAAAAAATTGCCGGCTTTTTATTGATGTCAATTTTTTCTTTCTTCCATTCAGCTACCGTTAGTGTTTTAATGAATTCTGAAGGAGCGGTGATAGATACCGCTACACACAATCTTGTGTCAGGGTTACAGTTTTTTAACAGCGCTTCCATCAACTGGTGGTTGCGGTAAGGTGTTTCAATAAACATTTGCGTGCAGCCTGTTTTTTGTGATTCTGCTTCAAGCGCTTTAATCACTTTTGCCCGCTGCATATTATCAATAGGCAGGTAACCGCTAAAACGGAAATGCTGCCCGTTCATACCGCTTGCCATTAATGCAAGTAAAATTGAGCTTGGCCCAACAAGCGGCTTAACCGTAATATCATTTTTATGTGCTTCATCAACCAGCAACTGCCCGGGATCTGCAATACAGGGGCAACCTGCTTCGCTTATGATGCCAATATTTCTTCCGGCTTTTAATACTGTAATAAAAACTGTTTTTACATCATTTTCCGCTTTGTGTATGGTATGCCATTCATAACCATCAATCACCATTTCTTTCCATATACTCTTTAAAAACCGCCTCGCAGTTCTTTCATTTTCTACAAAAAAAACCTGGCAATCTTTTACAGCATTAATAATATATGAGGGTATTGTGTCAGTCGCCTGCTCTTCTATTACAGATGGTATAAGATATACAACTCCTTTTTTTTGCATGTTATTTATCTTTCTGATCGTACAAACTTAGCGTTGCCGCTATTACCGCATAAGCAGGAGCCAGCACCCAGCCTATAATTACAACGGTATGCATCAGGTAAAATACCAGACCATTACCAATAGCCAATCCTTTGCGTTTACCTATAAACTCAATGCTTTGCGAAGGCGAAAGTTTTTGGCGCTCACAACTATAATCGAGCATAGAAAATCCATAATAATAACATTCTACAAATAAAGAAACCATTGGCGTAACCCAGCCTACAACCGGTATAAGAGACAGCAGCAGGATGGAAATAGTATATACCGTTTGCCATAATGCATTGCGTAATGCCAGTTTAACGCCCCGCGTAATATCTTTCATTAATTGAATAAAACTGAAAGGATATTCTTTGCCTTCAATAATAGATTCTGTTTTTTCGCTGAGATAGCCGAATACCGGGGAGCCTACAATTAACCAGATATACTTAAACCAGGAAAAATACATCATCATTAAAATGATCCACAGAATAACGCCGCCTACTGCAAACAGGAATCTCACCAAACTGCTGTTCATTCCATCAACCCAGGCTTTCAGGCCCAGCTTCATATTTACCACACCTATTAAATAGTTTGCACTTTTTCCGAAAAAGTACATACTCACAAAAAAAAGTATCGCATATATAAAACCCGGAATAATGATCCATTTCCATAATTTATGCCTGCGTATAAACTGGTGAGCTTTAAAATACGATTGAATAGCTATAATGATTTCTTTAAGCAACCGGAAATATTTAAAACGGTTTAATTAACTTGTTAAGATGTACGGACCGACCGTTATTCAAACATAACAAAAAATTATACTGAACGGGTCATGGCTTTAAAGAAACTGGATTACGAATTTTACAACCGGGCAAATGTAGTACAGATTGCAAGATCTCTTATTGGTAAAATTCTTATAACGCAATTTGACGGTATTGAAACCTCCGGCAGAATAGTGGAAACAGAGGCATACAATGGTGTTGCAGACAGGGCATCGCATGCGTGGAACGGCAGGCGCACATCAAGAACAGAAATTATGTTTGGCGATGCGGGTATGGCATATGTATACCTTTGTTATGGTATGCATCATTTATTTAATATAGTTACCAATGCAAAAAATACACCACATGCGGTTTTAATAAGAGCTGTTGAACCCATCACCGGCATAGATACCATGCTGAAGCGAACAGGAAAAAAGAAACTGGACAGAACGTTGACCTCAGGCCCCGGTAATGTAGCTAAAGCATTGGGCATTTTTACAAAACACACCGGTGCCAACCTGCTTGATGATTTGATTTTTGTGGCAGATGATGGCTTTAAAGTGAATAATAAAAATATTGTGGCTACGCCGAGAATTGGTGTTGATTATGCCGGCGAGGATGCATTGCTGCCTTACAGGTTTGTGCTGAAGGGGAATATATATGTCAGTGGAAAGAAAATAAACCTAACAGGTATTTAAAATCTGCGGGGTTTCGCTATGCCATTTATAACAACATTCTAACCTCCTGATATACATTATTGTTTACTTTTGCCGCCGATGGCTACATTTGATCACGACAAGGTAGTACCCTACCATGAATCGGAACTAACTAAAAAGCAACAGGTGGCAGAAATGTTTAACCGCATTGCTTTCCGGTACGATTTTATGAACAGGTTTTTGTCGGTGGGCATTGATAAAGGCTGGAGAAGAAAGGCATTGAAAATGCTGGCTAAAGAAAAGCCTAAAGTTATACTGGATGTAGCCACCGGAACAGGTGATGTGGCCATCATGGCATATGAATTGCTGAAACCTGAGAAAATTACAGGCATTGATATTTCGGACAAAATGCTTGAGATAGGCCGGGAGAAAGTGTTAAAGTTGGGATTGGATAAGCATATTGAGTTACAAAGTGGTGATAGTGAGGCAATAAACTTTTCTGATAATACGTTTGATGCTGTAACCGTTGCCTTTGGCGTTCGTAACTTTGAGCGGCTTGAGCAGGGGCTTAAAGAAATAAACAGGGTATTAAAACCCGGCGGCAAATTAATTATTCTCGAATTTTCAAAACCTAAAATAGCAGGCATAGCACAACTTTACAATTTGTACATGGAAATGGTAGCGCCTCGTGTGGCTTCTGTAGTATCAAAAAACAAGAAGGCATACCAGTATCTTACTGAATCGGTGCAACAATTTCCGGAAGGGAAAGATTTTGTGAGCATATTAAATAACGTTGGATTCCGAAACACATCATGCAAAAAATTAAGCCTGGGTATTTGCAGTATATATTGCGGTATAAAATAGTGCTGCCGGTTATTGTATTGTCTTGTTCTGTAAATATTGTAAATGCACAGTTGCGTAACAGTTATAATCTTGCCGATCATGACGATAAGAGATATTACTTTGGTATAGTATTGGGGTATAATACATCGCATTATAATATCTCCCACTCCAATTATTTTTTAAACCAGGATAGTATACAGGCGGTAAATGGACTGAACAGCGGCCGTATACATCTCGGTATTATGGCAAATCTTCAGTTATCCAAAAGGTGGGACCTCCGTTTTTACCCGCTCAATCTGATATTTAGTGAAAAAAAATTTCAATACGACCTGAAATATCCTGATATGGGTGATAACAACCTGATACGTACACAAAAAGTGGAATCAATTGTAATGAGCTGGCCTTTGCAGGTAAGATTAAAAAGCGACAGGATCGGGAACTTCAGGGTTTATACACTGGCAGGCGTTAAGTTCGATTATGATCTTGCATCAAACTCCGGTACAACTAACTCAGATAACCTGGTAAAAGTAAATAAAACGGATTTTGGTGTTGAGGCCGGTATCGGTTTCCAGTTTTTTAATAAATATGTAATTGTATCCCCGGAAATCAAGGTGAGTCATGGTTTAAGAAATGTGCACGTGCCTGACCCTACATTTAAATATTCAAATGTTATTGACAGAATGAATTCAAGCATGATCCTTTTCTCACTTCACTTTGAGGGAGGCGGTAACTGATCGTGCAATTATCTGTATCCGTGTTTCAGCAATGCAATTTTCAGCAATAACCCGTTTAACTGCTATGCGAAAAGCTATAATAGTATTTTTGATATCGCTGCTTTTTTTTGTTTCCTGCAAAAATGATAAGCAAACACCTGATGTATCCGGCATAAAAATAAACCTGCAGACTCAGCGTTTTGAGAAAGATTTTTTTGCTATTGATACCAATAATATTCCTGCTTCATTTCCACTATTACAACAGAAGTACCCGGTTTTTTTCGCGGATTTTATTCAGAATATACTCGGGTTATCTGTTGCCGAAGGTGGCGGAAAAGCGGACTCAGCTATTAAATTATTTTTACGTGATTATCGTGTTGTGAAGGATACGGCAGATAAAATATTTGCAGGGTTTACTAAAATTGAAAATGAAATAAAGCAGGGTATACGCTTTGCAAAATATTATTTCCCAGAATACAAGGCACCGGAAAAGCTGATTACATTTATTGGCCCGCTTGACGCAATATTTCAAACACCGACCGGCAAAACCGGAGACGTAATTACACAGGATGCACTGGCGGTTGGTTTGCAACTCCATCTTGGCAGCGAAGCTTCTTTATATCAAAGCCAGGCAGCGCAATCGTTGTTCCCAAAATATATTTCTGCAAGGTTTTCTCCCCAGAATATTCCTGTAAACTGTATAAAAAATATTGTGGATGATATTTATCCTCCAAATCCCAAGGATAAAACCTTACTCGATTTTTGTATTGATAAAGGGAAGCGTTTATACCTCCTGGATAAATTTATGCCTGGTATACCAGACACCTTAAAAACCGGTTATACAGCAAGCCAGTTAAACGGCTGTTATAAAAATGAAGGATTGATCTGGAGTTTTCTTATTCAGAATAACTTATTATATAATACAGATATACTGCGCATACAGTCATATATAGACGAAGGCCCGCAAACACAGGAATTGGGAGATGGCTCTCCGGGACAGATATCCTTATTTGTGGGATGGCAGGTAGTAAAAAAATATATGGAGAAATACCCTGGTACAAGTTTGGACGCATTGCTTAAAATTGACGCCAAACAAATACTAGCTGATTCAAAGTATAAGCCAAAGTAACCGTAAGATAAATCCGGATCATCTCAATACCATCTGCCGGTCTTTATCCAAACGCAGCAATATAAAGATCATCATACTGAATGTTACGAGAGAAAGTCCCCCATAACTCACAAAGGGAAGGGGAATACCAATAACAGGAGCCAGCCCCATCGTCATGCACAAATTAATAGCAATATGGAAAAATAATACAGAAGCAACTCCGTACGCATAACATCTGCTGAAAGTACTTCGCTGTCTTTCTGCAATGGTTACTATACGGAATAATAGTGCTATATAAATAGAGAGAAAAATCATACTGCCTACAAAGCCAAAGCCTTCACCAATAGTACAGAAAATAAAATCCGTTCTTTGTTCCGGTACAAATGAATAGCGGGTTTGTGTGCCCTTTAATAATCCTTTACCTGCAAGTCCACCACTGCCAATGGCAATTTTACTTTGCTTTACATTATAATCACCATCGTCTTTTTTTGTTGCAGTGTTTTTAGCAATATCCGCTGCGGCGGCTGCATCTTTTGGTATATAATCTTTACCCAGTGTATCATAAATGCGCTTTACCTGGTAGGGCTCTAATACATGATCGAAAATAAAAGGAACTGCGAAGCGCTGGATACCTACACATACAATCCAGATACCGAGTATGCCAAATAAAACAGACTTATATCTTTTAATTTGCCTGCGCATGATATAAATAGCCAGTCCGGCAATACCGGTAAGTATGAGGGCCAGTATATTCGGATCTACCAGCAAAGTGGCAACAACCAGTATGGCGAATGAAAAACCTATAATAAGAATAACTGCAGGCAATCCTTCTCTGAACATTACGAGGAAAAAAGAGAAATACACTAATGCTAGTCCTGTTTCGCTTTGCGCGATGGCCAGTATTGCCGGCGCAATTACAATGGCGGCGGCAATAAGCTGCGATCTTGTTTTGGTAAAATCCGTTTCTACACGCGACAAATATTTGGCCAGCGCAAGGTTGGCAAACACTATACAAAGCTGTATAGGCTGCAACTGCAACGCATTACCAAATTTGATGATGGATTTTGTGCCTTTTACGTTGGAGTGAAAAGGAAATACGAGTAAAAGCAATAAAATGCCGAGCGCATACCAGAGGTTAGCTGTTGCGGTAAAAAATTTACTATCAGTTAATAACACGGCGGTACCTGCCACAATAGATATTAAAAAGAAAATTGCCTGCTTGCTGTAATCTGTTTTGAAAGACAGGAATGTTTTAACAATATCATCCCCCTCCCTGTAGGTAGCAGCAAAAATGCTTACAATACCTATGCAGCATAATAATATATACAGCCAGAGCAGCAATCCGTCTATTCCTCTTGATATTTCAGGTTTATTCAAACTCATATAGCTGCCTGCTTTTTAAAGTGTTTATCATCAACAAAAAGAAACGCTTCTTTATAAAATAATATATTGCTGTTCCTGATGTTGCCATATTTTTTATATGCAACAGGAGCAGGTAATTGTTGTAGGGTTACCGCGGTTTGCTGTTGCTTATTTTCAACAGCGGTTTTTTTATTTGAGCTAACCGTTGTATTGTCCTGTTTTGGTTTTTCAGCTTTAGCACTGCGCTGTTTCAGGTACTTTTTAATATAGCTGCTGTCTTTTCTTAAGTTAAAATAATAATACGCCCTGGTTGAATCAGCAATGAATTGTTTTCTTTTAAGGTAAGCCGGCATCAGGTTAGCAGCAGCAATTCTCTCAACATCTTTCTTTTTTTCAGTTCTGATGGAATCTGTAAGATATTGTTCAATGAGTAAAGAAGCTATTGGCGCAGCCCACGTTGATCCAAACCCGGCATTTTCTACTGCTACTGCTATAGCAATTTTAGGGTCTTCTCTTGGTGCAAAACAAACAAACATAGAGTTGTTGGGAAGTTTAATTCTATGCCCATCCAGCACAGTATATTTTTCCGCGGTTCCTGTTTTTGCACAGATATTTATACCAGGAATTTTTGCAACACGGGCAGTTCCGCTTTCAACCACATCCTGCATACCGGCGTGAATGGCTTCGTAAGCCTCATTTGGTATATGCGTAAGCGGTTCATGTTTTATCCTGAACGGTTTTAAAATACTGTCTGCCGGTGTTTCATTATCAATCTTTTCCACAAAATGCGGAGTATAATAATACCCTTTATTGGCAATTACACACATAGCGTTAGCCAGTTGCACTGGTGTTACCTGCATCTTATCCTGGCCTATGCCCAGGGTAACGTTAGTGCATGAGTTCCACTGGTTGCGGTATACTTTATTATATAATGCTGTATCAGGAATGTTGCCTGCCAGTTCATTTGGCAGATCAATGCCCAATTTTTCTCCCCATCCAAAAGCATTCATATAATCCTTCCACCTTGTATAGCCTGCTTTTGTATTATGATCTTTTGGGTTATCAACCGTCATTCTGTATATCTGGGAAAAATAAGAATTACAGGAGTTGGCCAATGCCAGCCGCAGGTTAGCGGCATGCCCGGGATTGTGGTGTTCACATTTAATTACTTTGCCGCACCCGTAATATGCGCCACCGCAGCTAACGCCATAACCGGCATTAATTACCCCTAAATCCAGCGCTACCAAACCGCCTACGGGTTTAAAAGTTGAGCCCGGCTCATATAAGCCACGGGTTGCCCTGTTCATAAGCGGAGCAGAAACATCAAGCGCCATTTTTGCGTAATTCTTTTGCCGGGTACTACCGGTAAGCTCGTTAGGGTCTATAACAGGCCCGGAAACCATTGTAAGTATTCCGCCGGTTTTAGGATCGATGGCTACAATGCTGCCTACTTTATTGGCCATTAACTTTTCAGCTAATTGCTGCAGCTCTATATCAATATACGTACGCAGGTTGCGCCCTGCTTTTGCAGCAGTATCGTACTTACCTCCTTCCCACGAGCCCTGTATCCTGTTTTTATTATCTTTTATAAGATGCTGTACGCCGCGCTGGCCCATCAGCACACTTTCATAATATTGTTCCATGCCTGACCTGCCCACATAATCTCCCATTTGATAGAAGTTATTGCTGCGCCTTATGATGGCCGTATCTACTTCACCAATATCGCCCAAAAGGTGCGCGCCTGCATTAAAGGGATAGGTGCGGATAGGGCGCTCCACTAATGTAAATCCGGGAAAACGCCAGATATTTTCTTCAAGTTTAGCCTGCAGATCAATGGATAATAATCCTTCAAAAACCGAAGGGCGGTAACGGCCGTTTTTTAAAATGGCCGTAATTACTCTTGATTTAAATTCCGCGGTATCAATACTGAGCAGGGAGCACAGGTAGCTGGTATCCACCTGCTTTATTTCGTACGGCGTTACCGTAAGGTCATAAATGATCGTATTATTAAGAATTGCCTTATTATTGCGGTCAAAAATAATACCCCTGCCAGGGTAAATGGTTTTTTTGTAGATAGCATTGCTGAACGCCTGCGCATCGTACTTGTCGGAAAATAATTGTAATACCGCCAGGCGCACCACTATTATTAAAAAAGTGGCGGCAAATATGAGGCGAATAACGGTTTGACGAGACTGGTTAAATACAGGCATACCCTAATTGTTTGTCCTGAACTTCTGTTTCCTGTAAAAAAGAACTTCTGTTATTAAAATTAATAAGAAACTAACGCCTGTAGTGGCAATTACCTTGCCTAAGAAGTACCAAATATTTCCAAAATTCAGCCATTCCAAAAAAACCAGCCAGCCATTGTGAATAAAAGAAAGCACTAATGTATACACAAGGTATTGTGGCCAGCCCATACTTGACGGGGCAGGTGATGTATAGTTAAATCCGGGATCGTCTTTTGAGATAAGTATATTGATAAGAAAAGGGCGCAGATAAGCTATAGTAATACACGCGGAAGCATGAAGCCCCGGCGTTTTTGTAAAAAAGTCGAGGCAAAGCCCATATACAAATCCAAGCAGCGTTAATGAAAGCCTTGGAATTTTATAGGGCAGCCAAAGAATGTAAATAAAGTACAGGTATGGAACAACAAACTGATGTAATGGCGGTATTTTATTAAGAATAAATACCTGCACAAAAATCAGGATAAAAAACCGTATTATATTTTTGAGCAATTCACTCATCGCTTACTCCTGCTTTTTGGTTGCTTTTTCAATAGCGTCCTGCTCTTCCTTCTGTAAGTTTTTAACCGCGTACACGAACTGCACATTATAAAAATTGGTTGAAGGTTTAACAGTTAATAAGTAAAAATTAGATTCTTTTTGTTCTCCTACATGTGTGATCACGCCCACCATTTCGCCGGCCGGGAATGTTGAATACCGGCTTGTTACAACACTATCGCCAACTTTTATCTGCACGCTTTTAGGAATATTTTTAAATGTCAGCTCCTGAGGATTTTTACCGTCCCATTCAATGCTTCCGGTTTCACCGGTTTTAAGAAGGCTCGCGCTTATCCTGCTGTTCCTGTGAAGCATGCTCATAACTGTAGCCATGTTTGTGCTCACGTTCACTATTGTTCCAACAATACCCGAAGGGCTTACCACAGCCATATCTTTACTTAACCCCTGGGCTGTACCACGGCTGATGGTAATGTAATTATTTTGCGCTGTAACAGAATTATTAATAACCTTGGCGGGATAATAAAAATATCTCCTGTATTGTTCCAGTGAATCTACTTTAATAGAATCAACTACCAGTGAATGGGAAGTATCGTTAACGAGGAAATCCTGCCTTAATAAATTGCGTAAGCGCTGGTTTTCTGCTACCAGCTGATCGTTGGTTTTCTTCAGGTTAAAATAATACTCAACATTATTGTATTGCCTGCTTATCTTTCCTGTTACTTCGCCGGATACATTCATAAAGGCCGCCTCGTGAAACCTGTTGTACTGAAACAACATATACAAGGCGATAACCTGCATTATCACGAAAAACAAAAAATTAAAATATCGCCTGATGAACAGAAAGACATTACGCACATGAAGTGTTTTACAAATTCTATTTACAAGGATAGGATCGGGCAAATATTTTGAAATGCACGGGATCGACTATCGCATAACAAAAGGATAGCGCTGATAATTTTTCAATGCAATACCGGTTCCTCTAACCACACTCTTCAACGGGTCATCTGCTACATGCACGGGTAGTTTTATTTTCTGGCTTAATCTCTTATCTAATCCGCGTAGTAAAGCTCCTCCTCCTGTAATATATATACCCCTGCGATAAATATCAGATGCAAGCTCGGGCGGCGTAGTTTCGAGGGCTTTTAAAATAGCTTCTTCAATTTTGAAAATACTTTTATCAAGCGCTTCTGCTACTTCCTGGTAGCTAACCATAATTTGTTTTGGAATACCTGTTACAAGATCGCGACCATTTACAGGTAGATCATCCGGTGGAACTTCCAGGTCTTTCATTGCCGCGCCAATCTGGATTTTTATTTGCTCGGCTGTTCTTTCCCCAATCAGCAAACTGTGATAACGGCGTAATGCTTCCATAATATCAGCGGTAAATTCATCGCCTGCAATACGGATCGACTGATCGCATACTATACCTGCCAAGGCTATCACCGTAATACCGGTTGTACCACCACCTATATCTACAATCATATTTCCAACAGGCTCTTCCACATCAATGCCAATACCAAGCGCTGCTGCCATTGGTTCATGAAGGAGGTATACTTCTTTTGCACCTGCCTGCTCGGAGCTGTCTCTAACCGCACGTTTCTCAACTTCTGTAATGCTTGATGGTATACAGATCATCATACGCCAGCTCGGCGGAAAAAGCGGTTTTTTAGGATAGATCATTTTGATCAGTTCCCGTATCATTAATTCTGCGGCGTTAAAGTCGGCTATTACACCATCTTTTAATGGGCGGATAGTGCGTATGCTTTCATGTGTTTTCTCATGCATCATCAAAGCTTTCTTGCCCACCGCAAGCACATTCTTGGGGTTATTCCTGTCAAGGGCAATAATAGAAGGCTCGTTAACTACGATCTCCTCATTATGAATAATAAGGGTGTTAGCCGTACCGAGATCTATAGCAATTTCCTGTGTAAACCAATTGAAGAGACCCATAATTGATATTGGAGAATGTTATTCGTAAATAATGTTTGCAAAGTTGTTGTAAATAATTTGAAATACAACGGCAAAACCTTGATTTTTATTGACTTTGAGAGAAATAAATTTTTTAATGATTATAATCAGCTGTCAGCTGTCACCTACGGGCTGTCAGCTGTCGGCCTCCGGCTTTCAGACTTCAGGTTTTGCGTTCCATCTTTCACCGCTCACGCCCTAAACCTTCCGCCTTATTTCTTCCACCTCTTTAATAAAATTCATATCCTATATCTTTCCTGAAATGTATGCCATCAAACTCAATAACCTCAAGGATCGCCATCGACTTTTCAACCGCCTTTTGTATAGTGCCGCCAAAAGAAGTAACCGCCAATACTCTGCCGCCTGCTGTTACAATAGTATCTGATTCCTGTTTGGTGCCGGCATGAAAAACGATCGTGTCTTCTTCCTGTATTAAATCGAGACCTTCGATTGGCTTACCTTTTTCATACTCGCCGGGATAGCCGCCACTTACCGCTACTACGGTAGCTGCGCTCCGCGGATCGGTTTCAATTTTCACTTCATTCAGTTTTTGGGTAGTAACGGCCTTAAACAAAGCCACCAGATCATTTTGCAATCTCGGCATAACCACCTCAGTTTCAGGATCTCCCATGCGACAGTTGTATTCAATTACAAAAGGTTCATCATCCACTTTTATAATGCCGATGAAGATAAAACCGGCATATTCCAGCTTATCTTCCCTTACCCCTTTTACAGTTGGCTCAACTATTTGGGTAATAATTTTCTGCATGAAAGTATCATCGGCAAAAGGCACCGGGCTGATAGCTCCCATACCGCCGGTATTAAGCCCTTTGTCGCCCTCTCCTATCCGCTTATAGTCTTTTGCATCCGGAAGAATTACATAATTTATGCCATCCGTGAGCACAAAAACGCTCATCTCTATGCCAGAAAGAAACTCCTCTACTACTACTTTTTTACTTGCATCTCCAAATTTTGACTGTTGTATCATCAGCTCAAATTCTGCCACTGCTTCTATATAATTCTGACAAATAATTACGCCTTTGCCTGCTGCAAGCCCGTCTGCTTTTAATACTATCGGCAGTGTATGCGACTGCAGGTATGTTACGCCTTCTTCATAATTGCTTTCATCAAACTCCCTGTATCCTGCAGATGGAATACTATGCTTTTCCATAAATGCTTTGGCAAATGCCTTACTGCCTTCCAACTGTGCACCTTTTTGGGATGGGCCTATTACGGGTATGTGGCTGATTGAAGCGTCATCTTTAAAAAAGTTGTAAATACCCTTTACTAAGGGCTCTTCCGGCCCAACAATTACCATATCAATGGACTTATCTATGCAAAATTTTTTAATTGATTCAAAATCAGTTGCTGTTATATTCACATTTGTTCCGCACAATGCCGTTCCGGTATTGCCGGGCGCAATAAATAATTTTGTAAGAAGCTTGCTCTGGCTCATTTTCCACGCCAGCGCATGTTCTCTTCCGCCTGAACCTAATAATAGAATATTCATGATATGAGCTATAATAATTTATGCGTGCGAAAATAGAGATATAGCTGTTTTAAAAGTGAATTTATTTTATGGATGGATCACTGCAGTGAGCAATATGTAATTTATATCCATCAATTTAAAGAGGGTAGCTATTAATTAGCTATATGCCGGTTGTACAGGCAGGGCACCACCGGCCTGCAAAAAAGATTATTGGTTTAAGGTTCAACCCACGCATCATTTTCTTTCAGCAAATTGATTAGTTCTTCCACCGCTATATCACTGTTTACGGACCGTTTAACTACTTCTTTGCCTTTGTATAAAGTGATTTTTCCCGGACCGCTGCCTACATAACCAAAGTCTGCATCGGCCATTTCACCCGGTCCGTTTACTATACAACCCATAATAGCAATCTTAATACCTTTAAGGTGATTGGTCATGGCACGTATCTTTGCTGTGGTTTCCTGCAGGTCAAACAATGTTCTTCCGCACGAAGGGCAGGAGATATACTCTGTTTTTGAAATGCGTGTACGCGTTGCCTGCAAAATAGAAAAAGCTGTATTGTTGATGAACTGTTCTACGCTTTTATTGTTGATATAATTTCTACCATTGGCATTAAGCCTGGCATAATTGTTTGAAAGCAGGTCATAGCTTGCCTGCTTCATACCCAGGCAAATACCATCTCCCAAACCCTCTAAAAGCAATGCACCTGTTTCAGTAGCAAAATGTATAAGGTGCTCATCGGGAGTTTGCCAGCCGCTGTCTGTTACCAGTATTGCAGGGTTATCAACTTGCTTTTCTTCAAGCAAACTAAACATGCTGCGAACAGATTGCATCGCGTTTTTTCTGGTACTGCTCAAACATAGTACAACCGTATGATCATTCTTTACTGTATTCAAAACATCAGCTGCAACATTGTTATCACTATTGCAATCCAGCATTACAAAATTGATTGCTTTGCTTTTTGCATCTGCTGAAGTTGCAATAAAATCCTCCAAAGAAAATATAGGATGATATTTATCCTTATCATTGCATAATACCCATTGTGCTGCGGGAATGATCACTTTCAGCGTGCCGGGTAAAGCAAAAGGTAATTCGCCGTTTTCAGTATAAATATAATCGGCAGCCATATCACCGATATTCCATTTATCTAAATCTTTATTATAAGTATAACCAATGCGCTGGAGAACAGCAGGTGTTACTTCACCAGCTTTGCTCAAATCAGCAATCACCACCGGTACATGGCGACCGCCGATATTATCAATAACAAAAGTATCGCGGCGTTTGTATTCAAAGGGGCTGTGAGATATAGGCGATGAACTTTGGACAATGGGCTGGGAAGCTGCCGGAGCCTGATAGCTGCCGGCTGATGGCTGCTGGCGGGTAACCGATGACTTATAGCTCATATTCCATAGCCCATACCTCTTCACAATATCCTTACACACCGGTATTTCAAATTCCGGATCTTCGGTCAGGGATACGCGTATAGTATCGCCGATGCCGTCTTCAAGCAAGGTGCCAATACCGATAGCGGATTTTATTCTGCCATCTTCACCGTCACCTGCTTCGGTTACACCGAGGTGTAATGGATAGTTTTCGTGGAATTCATCCGTCATTTGCCGAACCAGCAACCGGTATGCCTGAACCATCACCTGCGGGTTGCTTGATTTCATGCTGAGAATAATGTTATGATAGTTCTCATCCCTGGCAATACGCAAAAATTCCATAGCGCTTTCCACCATACCCATTGGCGTATCACCATAACGGCTCATGATCCTGTCGCTCAGCGAACCGTGATTAGTACCGATGCGCATAGCGGTGCCGTATTCCTTACAAATTTTAACAAGCGGAGTAAACCGTTCGCGGATGCGGTTTATCTCTGCATTATATTCCGCATCGGTATATTCAATAAACTCAAACTTCTTTTTATCAATATAATTGCCGGGGTTAACGCGCACTTTCTCTATAATTCTCGCGGCAATTTCTGCGGCATTGGGGGTAAAATGAATGTCTGCGATCAGCGGTGTTTTATAACCTCTTTTATGCAATTCATTTTTGATGTTCAACAGGTTTTCCGCTTCTTTTTTGCTGGGAGCTGTTATACGAACCAGTTCTGCGCCGGCTTCAATGCAGCGGATGCTTTGCTCCACCGTGGCAAGGGTGTCCATCGTATCGGTGGTCGTCATGGTTTGCACACGTATGGGGTTAAAGTTGCCAATAAGCAAATCTCCCACCTTTACTTCCCTGGTTTTTAACCTTTTATATTCTGTTAACGATTCACAATACCACTGCATACAATAAGCGTATCAAAATTGAGCAGCAAAGGTAAACAAACTAATGTGGGCATATAATTCAAATTTGTTATCATTTTTCACTATCCTGGTTGACGGCGTTGGGGCATTTACAAAAACTACAGGGTTTGCAGCATTGCAATTCAGCCCGGTAAACCTCTATGGGGTTTAACAGCTTCCCAATACTATCTGTATATTTTGACTGCTATTGTATCGCCCTGACCCGTATCCCACGAATCTTTTCATCTGTAGAAGTAACTTAATATTCCACGCTGTATTCAGCCGCTTCAGGTCTGTTTAATATATCAGTGAGGGTGGTTATGAAGGTAAGCGTTTTCTTATCGGCTGAAGCCTGCACTTCATTGCCGTTGTATTTTTTTGCGGGCCTGGGCAGTACGATAACCGTTTTGTAATTCATATCTCCCATCATCAATGTCATTTGCTGCATCATCTGCATAGAAGAATCTTTTGCCAGTTTATCTGTAATGAGGGTTTTGTTTATCAATGCGTTTGTGATTTTCCCCGGAGCCGCGGTAAAGCTGTATGCATCCTGTGCTGGATTAAGAGCGTCTTTGTTTTTTGATAATTCCTGCTCAACCGGGTCTGACTCTGCGTTGTCCTTATTCTTCATTTTTTCAGAGATATTCAGCTTATCCAATGCTTTCATATAGGTTGCTTTCAGCTCAGGAAGAACAGATATGTGCTTAAATGGAAAATGAATAACAACAGACATTTCATTTACTGTTTCATCTACCTTAATACGCATGCTGCCTTCACGAAGCATTTCTTTTTCTTTTGCTGTTAATGCGGTTGAAGTATCTATATATGACTTGAAATAAACGGTTGAATCGCTTTTCTCTTTTTCTTTTGTATCATCTTTTTCGGCACCGCTCATAGAAGCGGCTAACTTCAGCATTTTGCTCATGTCGATAGTCACAGTATAATCGCCACTATTGTTGTTATTGATCACGATTTTTTCTTCTGTATCAAGACATGAAGTAAGTAATATAATTAAGCCAATAATAGCTGTAAGGCAGAATTTTTTAAACATGGTAATGTTGTTAATTAGAATGCAAGTTGTAATTTTTATATGGAAAATAATTGCCGCTTAAAATAATTATATGCACAGAAAGATGTGCAAGGTCAGGCACATGCACAGCCACAACTTTTTTACAAATTTTTTCTTTTCGCCCCAAAAGCAATTATTTTTTTCTTGCCAGTATGCTCCAGTTCTCTTCTTGGTCTTCCTGCACAATAGTATTTTGTAAAATTCCTAATCCATCTACTTCAAGCTCCACCACATCTCCGGGCTGCAACCATTGTTCGGTATAAGAAAGATCATTGCGTTTACCACTACCGTTCAGCTCTAAAAAACAACCGGCTCCTGACGTTCCGCTGCCTATTATGTCGCCGGGAAAAAGATCTGTGCCGTAAGAAGCGCGTTCTATAATTTCAGCGAAAGTCCACTCCATATCACTAAGGTTTCCAGTACTCACCTCAATGCCATTTACACGACATTTCATATTGAGATCCCATTGCCTGCCGGTGTGATTTTCTTTTGCAGGAACTTCAAATTGAGCCAGTTCATCAAGCGTTACCAACACAGGGCCTAATGCAGTTGCAAAATCCTTTCCTTTAGCGGGCCCGAGGTTTAATTTCATTTCTTCCAGTTGAAGTTGGCGGGCGCTGAAATCATTCATGATCATTAGCCCTGCAATATATTCATCTGCAACTTCCGCTTTTATATTTCTGCAATGCTTATTAATAACGATAGCTACCTCCAGCTCAAAATCGAGTTGCTGCAAATGGTCAGGCATACAGCGTACATCTCCAGCGCCCTGAACGCTGTGGTGATTTGAAAAATAAAAAACAGGAAATTGATCAAATTCCGGTATCATCGCCACTCCGCGATTTTTTCTTGCCATTTCAACATGCTGGCGAAATGCATAAGCATCTCTTAATGAAGTAGGGAACGCTACCGGAGAAAGCAGTTGGGCGTTTTTAAACGGAAAACCTTTATGCTGCAGAAATCTTTTTGCTTTAATTGCTTCGGCGGCATTTTGCACAAGCGGCAAAGCATCTTCCCAATAATTTAAAAACATACCCATGCTTCCCGGCAAATTAGGATGAACCTCATCCATATTGTATAATAAATCATCTGCAAGCAATGCCAGTTGATCTTGTCCGTCGCGGAGATAAGAAACTAATTTCATGAAAAAAAATTTGTGATGTAAGATAACTGAATGTGTGAATGGTTAGCGTATACAACCATTATTTTAAATGCCTTGCAGCCAGTTCAATACCTGATTTTGAAAAATTGTAAAAATCTTTTGTTCTTTGTGCGCACTTATTTTTATGATCAACCCACCGGAATTCCTCAGCGTGGCAGTGTAAGATGTAATCTGTTCAAACTTCAACTTTGGAACTACTATAATTTGATTCTCTTTTTAAATGAAAATCAAACTCTTGAAAGTAAAGCTGAGTAAAAATAAAAAAGGATCATCATTGCTGATAATCCTCTTAGGCGGACCGGACGGGCGAAGTGCTATCATTTCCCGATTTATTCAACTTTAACCAATCTTACTTTGAGCTATTGATTTTAAAGCAATTACAACCTTTTAGGATTTCGATTCCATGTACCTTTAATTAGCTTGATAAGGTTTTAATAGACCACAAATAGACCTGTCATGCGTAGACCAGTAAAGCTTATCATTAAAAGGAACAGAATCCGCAGGGATGGAAATTGTTTAATCTATCTGCAATATTGTCATTCAAGTACTCAAAGAATTCTCATCGGGACGGACATCGCAATACCTCCGCAGTATTGGAACCGGAGAACTGCTAGGTTAGCTCAACATATGCCAACCGAATATGGAATGGTGGAGGAATTAGAAACAGTTCTTAGCGACAAGCTCCGTAAGGCTGAGGACATGATCAACTACGCTATCCGTCATAAAAAAGGATGCCCACTAAAATTTCTCAGAATCAATTTCCCTCTTTCAGATAAATGGCAAATAGAACAAATGACTGTGAACAAGAATACGCAGGATGTTTATTTTAACATAGACTGTTACATTCAGGAAAGGGAGGCTGAAGTAAAGCAATGCACGCTGAATGTAATACGCACGATGAAAATCCACCTGATGAAATTCGAAGAGTATAGAAACAAACCTATCACCTTCGATAGCTTTGACTTCGAATTCTATTTTGAATTTATTCGGTATTTGACCCATGAATATCCGCAAATGCGGAAGAAGCAAGTCATTAAAGGATTAAAGGTGAATACACTGGGCAAGACTATCAAATGGCTAAAAACTTTTCTTAAAAACAGGATGGCAAAGAAAATCATTCCTTTCATGGATCTTTCCAATTACAAAGTAGTCGAAGAAGAAGTGGATGCAATTTACCTAAACTGGAAAGAAATATCTGCGATCTATAAACTGGATTTAAAGAACGATGAGAAACTTGAGATCGTTCGAGACGAATTTATTCTGGGCTGTTTGACGGGTTTTCGGTTCAGTGATTATTCAACTATTCAACCAGACGAGATCAGAGACGGAATGCTTTTCATCCGTCAGTCTAAAACAGCTGACAGAGTGGTGGTGCCACTCCGCCCTGAGACAAAGGCAATTCTTGAAAAGTACAACATGCAAATGCCTTACATAAGTAACCAGGAATTCAATTTCTACATAAAGGAAGTGGCACAAAAGGCAGGCTTAACTGGTCAAATAAAATTTTCTCATAAAAGAGGGAATAAAATAGAAGAGGAGGTGAGACCGAAATATGCATGGGTCATGTCTCACACCTGTCGACGTTCTTTCTGTACTAATGAATTTCTGGATGGCACACCGGTAACATTGATCATGGCTATTAGCGGGCACAAGACAGAGAAGGCATTTAGGAAATACATTAAAGCTGACGCACTTCAAAAGGCCGAGATGATCAAGAAGATATGGGAAGGTCGACCAAGTATAATTTAAGAACCAGCATTGATCTTTTCCACATGTGATTTCATATACCTGTCCCGGCTCAGTAGCCACACAGGCTACTGAATAATGGTGTCTCGAAAAAATTGTAAGTTATTTTGTTTCGGATACCTCTAAACAGTGGATCATACTACAATACTACAGCCTATAATTAAAAAAAAGCTATCTACGTATGATTTTTTTGTTTATATTAATATCCTACTCAATGAACACTGTCTTTAATCCAGGTGTCTTCTAATCCCTTTAAATAAATAATAAAGTCATGAGCGAAAAGCTAAATCTGAATAATGCGTATGGCTTGCTGATCGGTGTAGGTGGTGAAAATATGAGCGCTACCGTGGCAGATGCAAAAGCCCTATTTAAAATCCTAACTGATAAAAAACTAGCGGCCTATCCTGAAAAGAACGTCTTTCTGCTTACGGAAAGTAAAGCCACTCGTGAGAATGTTATTAAGCACCTTGACCTTATCGCTAAAAATATAAAAGACAAGCAAGACGCTACTGTTTTCATTTACTATTCAGGGCATGGTGGCAGGTTTGAAAAAGCGGTGCAAGGAAAACAAGCATTCGACTATTATATGCTTACTCATGGCTTTGATCTGGACAACCCGAAAGACACTATGCTCAATGGCGATGATTTTTCAGAAATGATTGATCAGCTTGCGGCAGAGAAAATAATAGTCCTGCTAGATTGTTGTCATGCTGCCGGCATGAAACGAAAAGGAGTAATCACGAAAACTATTGTAAAGACTAAAAAGAAAGTCACCTACTCAAATGAAGAATTGATCAGGAAGTTGAAGGGTGGTACAGGACGAGTATTTATGTCTTCATGTGCGGATAGCGAAGAGTCGGTGATTCTGCCTGGTGCAATCAATAGCCTATTTACACAAATAACACTGGAAGCATTAACTGGAATCGCCAGCAAAGGATCTTCTTTTGTTAGGGTAATTGATCTGATGTATCATGTTTTGTTGACCGTGCCGAAGAAAGTGGCTCCCTATAATCACGAACAAAATCCCGTTATTAACGATGTCAAAAATCTGAATGCAGGTTATCTTTTATGCTTGAACGGGAAAAAAGCAACTGTTAAGTCAGGCAGCGAAATGATTGTTAAAAGCCATGAGGCAACAGAAAAGGATAAAATGAATTTTATTGCTAATTACACCAACAAAATTTCTGTTGCAGGTAACGTCACGAATTCGGTAACCGTAAATACAATAAACGGAGACTTCATCATCGGTACAAAAGAAAGCAAATGAAACGCTACAATATTAACATCAGGCAGGAAATGCTGGTCAAAAAATCCGGCAAAGAAGGAACTAAAAACCTTTCTAAGCAAAGAAAGGTTGTGGCACGCAGCCCCTGGGATGCTGCACATGAATATCTTGAAAAAGAGAAGAAAAAATCCGGAAATACGCCGTATGTGGAACCGGAGATAGTGAGTGAACTGTTTAGTGAGGAGACTGGAACTTCTAAAATCATTCCCAAGTCAGTTGATGGCTACCTGCAAAATTGGCCTAAACCCGATATGGGGCCCGATGCCTTTGTATGGCATTTGGGAAAAAAGTATTCGCAACTCGCAGAAGCCCGGGATAAAGTTTTCTCCAAGATAAAAACTGACAAGTGTATAAAGATTGCGCATATCGATACCGGATACCAGAAAGGTCATCCCTGTCTCCCGGACTTTATGCAGATAGGTGTAAGTTTTATTGAGGGCGAGATCGGAAGTAATGCCGAAGATAGGAAGAAAGAAAATTTCGCCGAGCAGGAAGGACATGGAACTGCCACCATGAGCCTACTCGCCGGTCGTAGTGTAAAAAACATCGACACTGGCAATCGCTACGAAGGGATTTTCGGAGCCATTCCCTTTGCGGAAATTATTCCTATTCGTATATGCGACACCGTAGCATTGATAAGATCAGATAGCTTTGTGAATGCCGTGGAGTTTGCCATTTCACAAGGTTGTGAGGTGATTACCATGTCTATGGCCGGGGCACCTACCAGAGAGTGGGCCGATGTGGTAAATAAAGCCTACGAAGCAGGTGTGTTTATGGTTACAGCCGCTGGTAATAGTTGGGTGAAAGGTATCCAGAAATTATTACCGAAAAGAATACTATATCCTGCTCGCTGGGACCGTGTGGTAGCTGCGACCGGAGTAGGCGCAGATTTAAATCCGTATATTTTTAAAGCGCCAAAGCTATTGACAAAAACGGCAGGGGGAGAAACAATGCAGGGAAATTATGGTCCAGACGAAGCCATGAAGACTGCATTAGCAGCTTACACGCCAAACACCAGTTGGGCAACGATGAATGAGTCGGGTAACAAAGTATATTTCACGCTTGATGGCGGTGGTACTTCTTCTGCTACTCCACAGATAGCAGCTGCTGCGGCATTATGGATTTGCTATAACCGGGAGAAATTGCAAACGCTCGTAGGAACGGACCCAAAAAATCAATGGAAAAAAGTAGAAGCTGTACGATATGCTTTATTCAATACTGCCAGTAAGCAATACAAACAATACAAGAAATACCTTGGCAACGGATCGTTGCGAGCACTAGATGCACTTGATAAATTTCCAACGGATAAAGATCTTAAAAAATCTGATGAAGCCAAAGTTGTACTGGATGGTATTGCAGACTTGTTAGGTATAATTTTAAGGTTAAAAAATTTACCGGGACCGGCTAATTATGCGCAAGTAAAAAGTGAAATGTTTGCCACGGAAGTATTGCAAGAGTTGCATAATAATCCTGACCTGCACTTTTTACTAGACTATAATAATTCGGAGAAATGGTCAATGGCTGATAAACGAAAAGCAAAACAAGTATTATTGAAATCAAAAAGTTTATCTGTGCCCTTAAAAAATAAAATCAAAGCATTAGCAAAAAATGAGTAGGAGGCATCAGGTTAACGTTAACATAAAGGGCGACGTCGAAAACCTTGTTAATGTAAACAAGGTAGAAGGGGATTTTGTGAACAACGGGATCATCTACTTGATGGCAGCCTATGAAGCTTGTCAGAAATTGCAGGATACAGGTATGATGCCTGCTGCATTCAAAGAAACAGCTCGGGATTATGTTGGCAAGATGATAAGGTATCATGCGCAAATCAATATGTTGGGCATGAGTGGCGAGACAAGCATGAATGAGTACTATGTAATACCCCGGTTGTTTATTGCCGGAAAAAAGGAACCAGTATATCCTGATGCTGAAAACTTAGAAAATGTTTTCTCGCTGGAAGAAACTTTCATTTATGGTCCTGGAGGAAGCGGCAAATCCACTTTCCTGAAATTTGTAATACTTAATTCACTTGAGTTGAAAATAGGAGCTATTCCTATCTTTATTTCACTTGCGGTTTTTCGGGCTAAATGTCGACTTTTTCCATCCCATACCCTCTATGAGCAGATCGTGCAGGAATTAAAGGAATACAATTTTCCTAAAAACTTTGTTGACTTCATGCTGAAGCATGCACCAGTTTTATTGTTGCTTGACGGTTTTGATGAAGGCTACCGCGACGTTAATGAGAAGGCATTGCTGATAGAACACATAGAATCGTACCGTAAATTGTATAATGGAAAATGGAGCAGAATCATCATTACCAGCCGCACGAAAGACTATTCTTTTCTGAATCCGAAGCGCCAGAACATGGAACTCATGCCTTTCGATCAGCAACAAGTTGATACGTTCTTAAAAAAGCGATTGGGAAGTGATAGATCAATTACAAAATTCCTGGACTATATTAGCGCATACTATGATATAACTTTCGAGAACAGGAATATTACAGACAGCCCTGAAATGGATCGGATTCGTGAAAGGACAAGTCTCATGGCGCAAAGCGACTTGGTAGATGAAAGAGTGCATGATGTGGTAATTAGGCAAAGGAATTATCCGCCAGTATTATCTTCTCCCATCCTACTTTCCTTGCTGGTATTCCAATATTGTAAGAGTGGTGAAATCTACGATAGCAAAACGGCATTATTGCAAAATCTGGTTAAAGACATCATCGAAAAAAATAGATCAACGAAATTGTTGGACGATGTTTTCAATTGGATCAATCCTAACCAATTAGAAAAGTTACTTGCTCACTTGGCTTATCAGACGTTGAAGGCAGGTGAGATTGTTATGGAGCAAAGCCGTTTGTATGCATTGACAGAAAACTTCCTTCAATCCAAGTCAATCTATGTCGGCGGAGGAGTCGAGCGCTTGTTTAAGCCTCTTTTAAATGATTTGGGCCTTTTAACCGCCACGGCCAACAATCAATTTAAGTTCCAGCATTTATTCATTCACGAATACTTAGCTGCTACTTTTTTAAATGATAATAATGTCGAGGAAGTTTTCGAAAATGGTTTGCTTTTCCGTAGCGAATGGGCACAAACAATGGAGCTGTTACTCGAAATGCGTTTGGAAGATACTGTTTTTGCTGAGAAATATTTTGCCGTCGCTGCAGGGTTATTGAGATATTCCACACCGATTAAGAAATTGGTTGAGCTGGCCAAAGAAAAGTCGCTGGATGTAGACGGAAGAGGTTGTTGCGGCGTGGCATTTTATTACATCTGTATGTATTTATTTTACAATGTTGGCGAACGTGGTATTTACGCTAGTCTACGCATAGCATCAGAAGTATTGCACAGAATCCTGGGAACAAAGCGTAAAGATCCTACAATCACTTTGCTTACAGTTAGTCAGGAAATGACTTATGTTGCTAAAAAAATCGATCACAAAAATTTATTAGTGGATGGTTGGTTATTTAGGTTGTATGAAAAGCAACGAAAGCGAAAAGATGAAAAGGTTTCACTGGATGAAATTGCCGGAGCATTTAAGCACGCTGGATTTCATTACCTCTTGTCCTCGTTGAACGCAGTAAGCTTAGCGGTGAAAAAAAATGAAGAATCAAAAATAATTGATGCCGTGAAGAAATTGCTGACCGAACGAAACCTTACACTCGATCATGTGTTATCGGTTTATGACTTAAATGTCCTTTGTAAATGGTTAGACCTGGTTGATGTCTATATTAAGACTGTTCCGGGATTCGGTAAAAATAATGAAGACTACGCTCATTTTTTTGAGAGTGGCGTTGAAATGGAACCGATTGCTTTCAGTAATACAGACCAGGATTACCTGACATCAAGAGATTATTTTGAGCTGGGTTCAAGCTTTCAGAAGACCAACGATACTCTTGCAGACGAATATATTTCCAAAGCCATTGAAAAAAACCCGACGAACAGTTTTTATCATTTTAACAGAGGGGCGTTTTACTGGTCTATAGGTAATTTAAAAAAATCGCTGAACGATTTTATCGCTGCAGAGCGGCTTAATCCCGGCTATGACAGCGACTACCAGTTTCAACTTTCCTATGGAGTTTTATACAAGAGTATGGAAGAGTTTGAAAAAGCATTACAAAGATTTAAAAAAGCTTCAAAGATAGATGCAGAAGGTATAGCCTCCCGTTGGTTCTCCGCAGAGATATTTCTTAAAACCAGGCAATTTGCCAAATGTATTACAATTTGCCTCGATCTTGCAAAGATCAATCCTGATGAAGGACACTTTGTTTATGCTGCAGCCTATTGCCAATTGAGATTAAACAAATATCGAGAAGCAGTAAAAAGCATAGATGAGGCTATAAAATTATCTTATGCTGAGCCTGAATCCCTTTTTATAAAGGCATATTGCCAGCTTGAACTGGGAGAATCCACTGACGTACAGAATCTGCTAGAAGATTATCTTAAAAGCAAAAATGCACCATCATTTCTTTATCTACCGCTGCTACATAGTTATAAACTGAATAATAACAAAAAAATGTACGATGAGGTTGTTCACAATACTGTTGTTAAAGAAAAAATTTTAGATTTGAATATGCTACAGCCTTTACCGTTGAGTATTTCGCCCGGCCATTTGGAAATCAGGCGGTTTGGAAAAACGTACTACAAGGAAGATTTTGTCTTACCGGCTAACTATAGTTCTTTCTGAAAAGATAAACTTACAAACTGGCGGCTACTGAGATATTTGATATGCCACTAGTATTTTGTAATATAATTGAACTGTTTCTTAGTATGAATTTCATCGTAAACCATTCGAGCGAGTGAATGGCCTACTACCCATGTAAATTCTAGAGTTCCGAAATGAGAGATCTTAATCTTTCTATAAGGTTAATTTGATCTATACCTTTTAACCCTCCCGCTAGATACTCTTTTTTTATGAGGGTATAGGCATCTTTG
Source organism: Agriterribacter sp. (assembly GCA_047601125.1). GTDB lineage: Bacteria > Bacteroidota > Bacteroidia > Chitinophagales > Chitinophagaceae > Agriterribacter. The sequence goes on from JASGJY010000002.1 coordinate 1,222,989, forward strand.
AGATTTTCACTCATGCTAAGTTTATTCATTTTTTCAAAAACTGAAGGCAGTTGAATGTCGGTTACAAGATTAATCAACTCTTCTCTAAGTAAGGGATCGATTTCCTGCATCTTTTTATCGCTACCGTTAACATTTGTAGTTGGCGACAAAATCTCTCTGGTAACATTTTTGAAGTGTTGGTGATCAATTGAAGTTAGCATGTTAGAAAGTCCCTCGTGTTTTGGGAACTTCGTTACATATATTTTCCAGTGACTCTTGTTCCGGCTCAAATAATCGGCAATTTCTTCATTTACTATTTTTTCGACCCTCATAAAATTAGAAGATTCAGGATTAAATTCAACAGCTTCCTGTATATGTTCTTTTGCTTCCAAAGAAGTCCGCAAAATTCTCAGGTCCGTCTCTATCCCTGCTGGTGCTACAGTTGAAAATTGTTGGATGAAACACATTGCCCTTTTATAATAAGCCAATGCTGAATTGCCCTTGTGTATTCGTAGGTTGGAGCGTAAAATGTGCTGATTACCCTCGATAAATTTGTCAATTTCCTTATTCAAATCAATTACCTCTTCAAAAATGTCAACTGCCTCAATATTTTTTCCATCTCCCACTTTTTTATAAGCTGTGACCTCAATAAGCTCTCGCTGTTTTGTCTTCAAATAATAGTTGAATTGGTTGAGATGTTTGTTGTAATTATCAAAAGCCGATTGCAACGGTTCCCGATTGTCTTCCATAAAAGAAATACCTTCCTTGATATAACGAATAGAATCTTTTAAAGAGGATTCTGCTGCTATCCAATCTATGGAGGCCATCGAACGTGCATTGAGTTTTGCGCTATCTAAGTCCTTCGTTATTCCACGATACTGAATGTCATAAATGCAATACAACACGTAGCGATCCATTATGGTTAGCCAAGCTCCCCCAATCGTTCCCTGTAATGAATTATTATAATTTTGAAATAATTCTTGTGTACCTGAATGAAACGCCATAAATAGGTCATAAGCAGAATTCCCCAAGAAGGGGTCACCATTAATTCTTGCATCCTCAGCTTTCTTATCAGCCTCGGCAAATTTTTCTTGCAAACTTTTTAATTTCTCATTGAGTTCTTTTGAATATGATTTACGCATAGTGGTAACTTTAATTAACCGACGATTTTCTAGATAAATCAGGACTTTGTCATAAATGGGAATTTCCACATTGGAAAAACATGCAAATAACATAATAATAAAAAGAAAAAAACTCAGATAACCGAGCTCCACATCGAATTTCTGTATCCTAATGTGGGTAACAATCGAAAAGTAAAACCAATATGAAATAAGTAAAAAGAGAAGCCCTCCCAATATAAGAAGAAGGGCTCTCGTAGAGCGAAACCCGCTTTTCGATCGAGACATTTTATCGTTGAAATAAATGCCTATCGTTGTTCCAACTATTGACGCTAGACAGCCAATGGTGGTAGAAAGTTCTTCTAGACCAATGAAATAGCGAAAGAACAACCTATAATTTACGATGATTCCGCATAGCAGCAAGTTCACCGAAATAATGATATATGTTCGGCCCATACTATTAGGTTGTGGCAAAATATACTTTAGCTTCGAAACCAAGAAAGCCTTTAAAATTCTCTTGTAATAATATCATCTTCATTTCTTTATTGCTAAACTTGTTCCCGCGCATAGTAAATTGAATATCCTGGTATTCTGCAGAGTTATTTCGGATATAGATGTATGAACCATTATTCAAACGACCTCGACCTGCACCTTTGCCTTCAACATTCAGCCAGTTCCTAATACCTGGAATAAATCTTTCGTCGAGATAGCGCGGTAAGCTCGGAGACCTTGTCAGGCTTATGCTATTATTATCGAATTCTTCTTGCTTTAGACTGTCTGGTCCATAAAAGATAAATTGGCTACCGGGGCTTATACTCAATCTGAGTGAGGCTGTTTTAAGGGGCTCAATGATTTCAGCAATAACAAAGACTCTGTCAAGCACACGACCATTTTCATCAATAACAGCGGCTTTAGATTCCTGTTTTTCGAATGCGGTGTACTTTGTAAAGGCGTCCTCAACATAACAATCTGCAGAGCATTTGCCTTTTCCATCACTTCCATACAACATGGGTGTGTTGGTTTGAGCGTGCGGTTTTGTCAAAGTATATGACATCGCGCCTTCCTTTTTAATTGGATCTTTAACAGTATACTGCGTAATTTTGCCAGCTTCCCACACAACCACCAAATCCCCCTTCTTAGGTTCATCATTAATGATTTTATTGGTCACTTCGTAGTTATTCGGATATTTTAGAACGACCGCAGAGCTATAGTGAAATCCCCCACGCTGGCATGGACCGGTTAGCGGATCAAAGCTGTTAAATGGCAAAACAAAAAGAAGCACGAGGGAAAATGTTGGTTTTAGCATAACAAACAGTTTTAAACTTGATTTCAGAGTTTTTCAAGGTTTATATCTTGCCTTTTCTTGCTGAATAAATACGGTAAGCCGTCTTATCAAATTGGTCAAGGGATATCCAGTTACACCTGCAATGAATTCGTCCTTTAATAAATTATATTGAATTTTGCCATTCAGATAACTATAAATAGAATCTAATTTCTCAAAGCCGTTAACTAATTCACCATTTTCCACATCTACAGCTGCGAGATCAAGGACCACGATAGGTCCTCCAGATGAATTTCTGATTGGCATTAATCCTTTAACTTGATTTATATCATAAGCACATATTATAAAATCCTCTGAGGTCAAATTGTCAATTCGTTTAAATACCGGATGCTGCTGATGACAGTAATGTTCCTGGGCGTATTCAGCTACATTTTTCGGTACATATCTCATCAGATCAATCAATCTTACCCAGCCATCATTTTCAATATTAGATTTGCCATTTAAACATTCGATCAATATTTTGGTGAACAAGCTTAGATATCCCAGGTCTAATGATAATTCACCCGAGGCACAAGAAGTAAATATTACTCTACCACTGCCTTTTTTAATATTTGCTGAAATTCCTTTTTCAATGGGGAAATCATGCAATTTTGACTCAAGATCATTTATAATGCCTTTCCCATTTACCATCATTTTATTCGATCTTATAGATTTTTCAACAGGAATGTTTTCTGAGTGACAGCAATCAAGGATTACTAAGCATTTTTTTACGTTTATAGCATTTATTTTTTCTGCAAATTGTTTCGATAAGATAATTTTATCATTGTCCAATTCGCCACGATCCCACGACACTAGATTAAAGTCATAAGGAATTAAAAAATATTTATCTTCTTTGTTGCCTCCATGACCTGTATAGTAAATAATTACACTAGCATCAGGATTGTTTTCAACTTTTCTTGCCAGAGTATCCAATGCCGAAAGTATTCCCATAGTTGTTGCATCAGTCTCACATAAAGTCAAAATATTTTGTGGTCGGTAAGCCGCTTTTTTTGAGTCTAGGAAGTGATTTTTTATTGCCTCAATATCCTTTAAAGGAGAAGGGAGGAACTCAGGCCAATGATGATATCCTAATCCGATAAGCAGTGCATAACCATCTTCAAAAAATTCAGAGCTACTCATATTTCAATGAGATATTGAATATGGTCAATTTCATTGGTTTGGCTAGAAACCTTGCAAAATTAAAAATCATTGGAGGTAACTTGAAATGGAGTAATTTATGCATTAGTGGTAAGGTTTAGATGAAAATACCCTAAAATAATAAATATTTTCAATTTGATTACAATGAGTAGGTAGGGAAAACTATTTATTTGGCAAATAGGTGGCAAAGCCTGTTTCTACTGTCAGCTTTCCTAAATAGCCATAACCGGGTTCTTTTATTAACATTTTTTGGACTTCACCCGAAAGATCATCAACTTGAAAGCCCCGATTCATTCATAACGAATACGCGACATAGTATGACTACACTGCTGGATAGCCAGGGTAAACTTTGCGGCTATATTTACAACAATAAGATCCTTCTCGCCAGTACCCGAGAGGTGGTAGGAATCATTCTCGGTGATTGTGTGTTTGGAAGAACCGGTGAAGCGAAAGGGAAAAATTATATAAAACACTTTACGCCACAAGCGGCGAAATCGTAGCCCGCGAATCCGTGTAGCAATCACTCCCGGACTTCGATGCGATCAATGAACTCTTCAAAGCCTGGACCATCGTCGAAAAAATCCACGACCACCAATGCCCGTGTGTCATCCCGCAACTGAATGGTATCCCCAAAACCTCGGTGCATTGCTCCTGTAACCCGGAACCGCCTCCGTCATCAAAATCGCCAAGAGGCAACTGCTCTAAAGTGGTATAAATCTGGCAATACAGGCAAATAACAATTCTCTTTCAGCATAAGAATCTTGGAAATATTGTAATTTATGTTTAGTGCAGCCTTCTCCAAATAAACCTTATGCCAGTAACTACCATTATAGACGTTATTTTCCATTATGGACTTTTTCGTAGAGGGATCGAAATAGAAAGGACTATTGTCGTTGCTATGCGGAGCAGGGTCGTTTGGAGATTTAATATGTTGGATAGAGATAGGTAACTTGACCCATATTATTTGAATCTGAATGTTAATCTTTGCTTTGAAGGACGAGCCCACTGCAAAAAGCGGAAATGATAAAAAAGATTTGTGAAGGAAGACCCAGGTTGTAGCAAAGACAATTTTCAGAAATAAAAAACGAACAGACGCTTAAAATAAAACAAGTTAGATTTGTTTACGCGATGAATGAAAAGATTAAAATATTAAACGAAGCTTAAGAGTTTGCTAAAAGGACTAAGCAAACAAATAAAACCGATTTAAAGATAACTTTAAAATCAGGTCAAATCTTTTCTTTTGGAAAAGTGATTAACACTAAAGAGAAGGCAGATTTTTTCATGAAAATATTGAAGGTATTATAACCGCACTTAGGTTGTTTCTTGATTCATTAGTTATAATAGTAAAGCAACTCAAAATATTATGATTTAACAACCCAAGCTATGAAGATAGCAGTAACCGGAAACGCCCTTGAAGTTCATGAAGGCGTTGCATCAATACAGCAAATTCATGTGTATCTCCATAAATCATGCTTTGCCGCATCGCTAGATAGTCAGCTTCCCATTTACCGATAATATCATTTGGCGGAATGAAGTTAATACTTGATGGTGCATGTCCGGAATAATCCAATCCCCGAATAGCATTAAATTTTATTCGATGATCCACAATGGAGGTATAAAAATCATAATCGTTGAGTGCCGCCGCCGCATATTCGGTATCCATTAATTTTTCAAGATCATACAAATGGCGAGAGAGCCGGTCATGTCGAACCTTCTCGGGCGGCTTTGAAAATTCCTCATGCAATAAAAAGGCTTTTTCCAGAAAAGTACGCATAGGGTCAACCGTTGGTACTGAAAAAGGCTTACCAGAAAATGCCTGGGTTGGAAATACCTCCTGTAAAATTGTCTTGATCTCTCTGTTGGATGAGGGTTCGCGAAGCGAGCGTCCACCAATTTCAATTATTACCTTGTCTGCAATGTATGGATTAGGTTCTAGTGCTGAGTGATAAACAAGTTCAAGCACTTGCGGATCACGATCCTCCAATTCGGTTTCCTGTACTCGTAATTGAAACTGATCAGCTTTCAATCCTATATTTAAAAATGTTTGCTCCAACTCTTCCCTGAATTCTTTCGCAATGAATGCAGACGCTTTTTTGCGAAGTTTTCCAACCTGTGCATTACTGACAAATTCCTCCGGAAATCCAAGGGCCTTACGATCTATAGCCAAATCAATGTCTTCGGAAAATCGCTGAATTAATCCCCAGGCCTTGCTAAGCGATGTGCCGCCTTTAAATACAAGATTGTCCCGCCACTTAGTTAAAAAAATAGTCTGCAGGGCAAGAGTAACCCACCAGTCTTTTTCAATAGCGTGAATAGGTAATCCAGTCGCTTCATTAGCCTGGTTTAGTATCTGGCGTTTACGCTCATCCGTTAGTTTCAGCCATTCTATCATGTTTCAATTCTTTGAATAATGTAAAAAGCAACGATGCTATCCATACAGGAGCTAATTTAGCATCATGGCGGATCAATTGCGGATCTTCCTTTACCAGTATTTTTTTTATCTGGCTTATGACTTCGTTATCTACTTGGTCCTTTCCCAGCTCCTGTAATGCCTGGATTACTAGTGAACTGATTTTACCTTTCGTCGCTAGTTTCCTTGGTGTGGTAATTTTAAAAGTGATTATTCTTTTGCCAAGTTTAATGGTTCTGCGCATCCCGTCCGTTAGATACACAGCTTTCATCGGAATTTGAGTCGACAATCCTAATTTATAGAGTGCTTGCGACCCCGTAGGAATAATCCTTGCCTTTTCCTGCCGTGCAATTGCTTCAGCAATCTCTTCTGTGGAAGGATAAAGCACTCCTAATTCTTGATCATATTCAGGGAACAAGTAGATACCTGGTCCCAGTCGAACTAATAACTTTTCTTTTGTGAGACGAGACAGACCTTTACGAATGGCATCATTGGTTCCCAGCTCATGAAAATCTGAGGCAAAAACAAGATTTCCTTTTCCTTTTTGGACAATTTTATCCAATAATCGATTATTTGTAATAGTGCTATCGTTTTTTGTCATCGTGTCACAAATTTACTGCAAATTCGTGACTAAGAGAAGTTGATTACCAATGAATAAAGTTAATTTAACAGTAAGTAGCTATAAATCAATAGTAAAGTGTCACAATTTCACTGCAAAACCGTGATATGTATGGATTGATTATCAGTTATCTATGACTAATTAGTTATACAGTAGCTATGGATTCCTTGGGAGAGAGGAAAAAATTCAATTTGTATAGTATAAATTTATTTTTTAATTTTGACTATACGAAACACAACCATTTATGCAATTTGGAGAAAAAATAAAGGGGTTAAGGCTGAAAAAAGGCTACTCCATTCAAGCTCTTGCTGACCTGGTAGGTGTCTCAAAACCCGCCATTCAGCAATACGAAGACGATACTATATGCCCGAGTAATATGGTGCTAAAGAAAATTTCGGAAGCACTTGGCGTAGGTGTCTGGTACTTTTTTTCTGGCAAGCAAAAAAAATTAAGCCTGATTGATTTCAGAGATGGGCATACCCTTATCAATGAAGACGAAGAAAAGAATATCATTTTAGATGAAGTGAAAAGCTATGCCCAAAAATATATTGAGTTGGTCGCTATCATGAACGAAAAGATACCGTTCGAAAATCCAATCGAAGATGTCGAAATCAAAGGCTACCCGGATGTCGAGAAGGCTGCAAAGAAGTTACGCAAAAAGTGGAGGATCGGTGATTCACCTATAGACGATGTTACTAGCCTGCTCGAATCAAAAGGATTTATTATCCTTACTGTGGAACGTCCGACGAATTCACAAGGCGTATGTGGTTACATTGAAGATGAAGGCAGTAATATACCTGTTATCATTGTGAACACATTCCAGGATAAGGAAGTAACCCGTAAAAGGTTTACGATCATACATGAATTGGGTCATTTGGTTTTAATGTTTCATGCCGAAATGAGTAAAGAACTTCGTGAACAGATGTGCCACTATTTTGCTTCAGCCATGTTACTTGTAGAAGATGCGATGATATCATACATTGGTAAAGACAGAACATCGCTTTCCCTCAAAGAACTTATTTACATAAAAGAAACTTACGGCATTTCAATACAAGCAATTATATATCGGGCAAAAAACGTTGGGTTAATTAATGAACTTACCAAACGGAAATGGCTTGATATATATAACACTTGGTACGACAGTAAAAAAGATTTCGGTTCTTACGAGAAAAGTGAGGAAAAGCCAAGAAGATTCGAGAGCCTTACAGCAAAAGCAATTGCTGAGAAGAGAATATCAAGGGAAAAGGCGGTAGAGTTGACGGGTATTCCACTTGATCAATTGGATGAGATTTACAATAATAAAATGCTGGAAATTTAATCGTGTATATATTTTATAACATACAACATCTTATTATGCTGGGACAGTTAAAGCTGCTCCAGCCCTTAATTGACGATGGTTATAAAATTATTACTTCTGAGTACAGGCTTTCTTATTATTCCGGCCCTAAGCAATACCAGGTTCGAAGCATGATTGAGGCTGGGCTTATTCAATTGGTCGATCAACCAGATGACCTTGCACCTTTTATAGAAGAATTTTCCGAGTCATTTTCTTATGCCGGCGAAGGGGTCCTTTTACTCATGCATTTATGTAAATGCAGTAAATGTACTTTGGTAATTGAGGAGGATGAGCAAATGATTTTGGATGTAGCAGCTTACTTCGGGGTTACTACGATTTCTATTATTGAATTTTATAAACAAAAAATAAAAGACACCAAATATCATGAATTCCTCATAAGCGCACATAAGAAATAGAAATAAACCCTGGTTCGGCTGATGACTGAATGTTAGCAGGAATGGAGTAATACTTTCAACGCAATCCAAAAGTAACACATCTGTTTTAAACTTCCTTCTGTTTTTCCGGGCCATACAATATAGTACCAAAGAGGTACTGGCAGGCAATCATTTGTAAATTATAAATTATGGCAACGGATAAAAACAAACATTTAGAATGTGTGCTAGCTTCACACAAGATCAGGAAGAAGCAAAATCTTCTGGATAAACACGTCGAAAAACGCGATGAAATTGTCAACGCTCTTAAGGAAAAATATGAGAGCAACTTATATGATCCTTTCAATTCCGGATCTTATGCGAAGAATACTGCGGTAAACAAAAAGTTTGACTTTGACTTGATCGCTCCCTATAAAAGAGACGCATTTGATACGCTGGAAAAAATGTATACAGCAGTGTACGATTTTCTTTATGAAAAGTATAAAGATGTCGCTACAGTGCGAAAGCAAAAAGTTTCTATAGGGATTGAATTCTTCGCAGATAGTGATGGCGATGTTGTAAAAATTGATGTCGTACCAGGAAGGGAACTAAACCAGGACCAATATAAAGATGATAGCAAACTAAATCTGTACGTATATAGCCAGTTTGGAAAAATTGCTGCGGGAAGCGACAGATTAAGGAGCAATGTAAAGGCTCAGATCCAAAATATTAAAGATAACGCTGATAAAACATCGCTCAGGGAAATTATCAGGCTACTTAAAATTTGGAAAATACATTTAGGCAAGTCTTACAAATCTTTTCTTATTGAACTGATCACTATTAAAGCCTTTGAAAAGAAGGATATTACTGGTGACCTGTGGGAAAGGTTGAAAGCTGTCCTGGAATACATCAGAGACAACGTAAAAGAAGTGTCTTTACCTGATCCTGGTAATGGCAATAATGATGTAGCAGATTCATTGAGTGATCTCGATAAAGGTACGTTGAGCGATGATATGAAGTATATGATTGAAAATATAGAAGCTAACAGCGATAATATTAAATCGTACTTTCTTGTAAACAGTGAATTTCCTTGTGAAGAAGAGAAGTCTTCCGATAGCAGGTACAGTGAAAAAGCTATAGGGATATCCATACCTCCACCAAAACGGTTCGGGTAAGATGGATAGTCGGATAAGGAAAATTGAAGCCGCCATCACAGGATTTGCCGGAGCGTTGATAATTTCCTCTTTTGAAGAGCGAGGGGAAATTATCTATGGACGCATTTCGTTAACTGAACAGACGGTTACATTGACATTTGATGTGGAAATCTATCCGCCGTACCCATTTCAGTTTCATGAATCTGAAAGCATACGATTTATTAATAAAGAACTTATAAAGTATGATCATATAAACAGCGATGGTTCTGTCTGCGTTCATACGTTGCATCATCCAGAGTTGTCTGAAAAGATGATCCTTGATCTGAATGGGTTAAGACATTGGATGATCAAATACTATATTAACGGGGAAACCAATGGAAACTATGAGCACATAATAGTAAATCATCAGGCTGTAGATGATCAAAATAGTGTATTTCTTTTTACAGATGTTGATTACATATTCAAGAAAGGAATGCACGGGCGATTTACTTATTCTTTGTTAAGAGAGGGAAGTTGGAAAAAGGAAAAATATGTTTCACTGCTTGTTCAGAAGTTCAAAATAAACGGTACTCAACCGGCTTGCAGGTGGAGCAGTATTTACCAACAGGCAGACGAAAGTGAAGGTCTTTTCTATTTCCATGATACCCCGCCCGTTGAAAACAGGCGCTTCACGGCTAAAAGCTTTCATCAGCTTGAAAGCTATTTTTCTCAGGAATTTCTGCGCTACTTAGATGTTTTTGCAAAGCAAATAAGAAGCAAAGGATATCACGCAAAACATATTCCTTTACTAGTTGGTTATCCGATTAATAAGTCTGAGATTCACTGGCAGGTTATTTTGATTCCTATAAATGAATTTCCCAACTATGGAGAAAAAATAGCTGGCACCAATACATGGATAGGAAGGCTGAAAGAGCAGCCCATTCTCTGGGCACAAACGCGTAATTCATCCTATTCCTATTTCTTTGGAAGAGGGGCTTTTCATTCCAGAATCACGGAAGCTAAAATTCTCATTGTAGGAATTGGCGCAGTCGGTAGCATGGTTGCTACTACAATTGTACGAGGCGGCGCAAGAGATGTTCTGATGGTAGATCATGATATAAAAGAGCCTGAAAATATTTGCCGATCGGAGTATGCGTTTATCCCCGGCCTGACCGCAAAGGCAACGGAGCTTTCCAATAGATTAGCTGCCATCTCCCCTTTTGTGGAGGTCAAAAGTAATGAAGGCCTTATGGATTTATTTAAACTGGTAGTAAATGGAAATGATACCCGATGGCATACTGATATCAAGAAGCGTCTGGATGAATTCGATATCATTTTCGATTGCTCTACTGACAATGATATTGCTTTTCTTTTGGGAGACCTTGATTTGAATGGCGATATATTTTCGTTATCAATCACCAATCATGCAAAAGAGTTGATATGCGGCACGAAGCAAAATCTATATGGCTGGCTCCGGCAAGCATTTCACCAGCTTGAGCGCGAAACAGAAGATTTATACAGTCCTACAGGATGTTGGAGTCCAACTTTCAAGGCATCGTATAACGATATTTCCGTGTTGGTTCAGTACGCTCTTCGTCACATAAATTGTTGCTATAAAAAATCAACGCCTGCAAGACATTTCTATTTGTCTTGCACGGAAGAAAATCAGTTTGAAATTAAACTTATCCAATTTTGAGATTTATAAACAAGGAAACAGAACTAGAATTAATCATTGATAGCGGGCTCGTTCAACGAATTGCAGATTACGGGACAAAGAAATATCCCAATGAGTTCGGTGGATTGTTGTTGGGTAGATACGTTAATAATAATAAGACTGTCGTAATTGAAGATACTCTATTGCCTAAGAAATATAAATCATCTCGATATTTATTTGAACGTGGATCGGAAGGGTTGATAGAATCGCTGGAATTCCATTATAACGCCGTGCCCAGTTTGATATACGTTGGTGAATGGCACACACATCCAGATAATCCTGCCAGGCCAAGCCTGACGGATTTAAAAGCGATGACAGAACTTGCCGATGATAAAAATGTACTAATCACTAACCCCGTTCTTATGATTATTGAAGTCTCCCAACAAGATTATGTTTGGGGTATATATTTTTTATACAACAATAACCTACTTAGATATGACGAAAAAGCAGAGTAATAAAATAAGTATGCGTGAGCTGTTCCTGGGGATGCAGAAGGCTATGATCGAGGATCTCAAAACAATACGCGCGAATATTGATCATGAACCAACAAAAGGTGAAGGGTCGGAGAAGATATGGATTCAATTTCTTGGTGACTATTTGCCTAAAAGATATTCCGTCGCAAAAGCAAAGGTCGTTGATCATTTGGGAACCACCAGTGATGCAATCGACGTGGTAATATATGATGCACAATACACTCCATTCGTATTAAATAAAAGCGGCATCAAGTATATCCCGGCAGAAAGCGTATATGCTGTTTTTGAAGCTAAGCAGGATGTCAATAAAGACCGGTTGGAATATGCGGGGAAAAAAATTGCAAGCGTCAGGACCCTACATCGTACAACAACAACTTTTATAGATCGTGGTATAGAAAAACCCGCCTCAGCTCTTTTTAGGATAATAGGAGGTTTTCTGTGCCTGGATAATTGTTGGAAGGGATCCATCAGTACAAGTAAGCATTTTAAGGCTCAGATAATAAAATCGGATGAAAATCATTTCATTGACATAGGGTGTGTTCTAAATGATAAGTCCTTTAAAACAGAAGTAGATTTTAGTGATACGCTTAATCCAAAAATAAATATCAACTTTAGTACACTAGAGGAAACGCTGATTTATTTTTTCTTAAAGTTAGTTTGTGAACTGCAACGACTGGGTACAGTGAGACCAATTGACTTGAATAAGTATATTGACCAACTAAAATCCCAATAATGTCAGTCTATCAGATCATTGAGAAAGAACCAATAGATTGGAAAGAGTTACAGCAGTATACCTCAATAGTGCTAAGTGATTGCGGTTTTAATGCCATGATTGAGAAAACAATTCATACTGTTCGGGGCGCTGTAGAAGTTGATGTATATGCCGAAAAGCAGGGAGCTTATAAAACTAAAATACTATGCGAATGCAAGTATTGGAATTCTTCAATCCCCCAAACAATTATACATGCGTTTCGGACTATTGTCGAAGATAGCGGTGCTAACCAAGGAATTATAATTTCGAAAGCAGGTTTTCAAAAAGGAGCTTATGAGGCTGCAAGAAATGCAAATATTGTATTGTTTTCCTGGCAGGAGTTTCAGGCTGCTTTTAAGATGGAGTATCTTCATTTTGTGATTGACAGAAACTATAAGAAAGGATATGAACTCAGGATGAAAGCAAACGCGATCCTTGAGTTACATGACAAACATCCTCTTATTCTAAGTGACGAAGAATTTAACGAGTTTCAGTTATTGAGAGATGCCTATTCCGATCTACTACTCTATTCGTTTCGAGAAAGCTATGAACATTTGGAAACAAAGGAAATTATCATACCGGAAGTCGAAAGAGAAATTAGAAGTGGTATAATGGATCTTAGAATAGTACCAAATTCACTGAAAGAATATTTTGACTACATATTTTATAAATGTCAGGCAGAGATAGAAAAAATACAATCAATTCAGATGGTAATTTCAAAACGTTTAAGTTAAAACATACCAAATGAACAAGGAAGAGCAACATTGAGTAAATAGCCAAGATAGGAATGAAACAGCTCCTAATTATCTTATTTATAATTTCACAGTTTCATGTCAATCGCAAGATTTATGAAGTTTGAAAGAATTTAATTAAATTTCTGAAATTGCTCTAACTATCTGAATGCCAAAAAGTAGCAATACTAAATTGCCTCAAGCAGTGATTTTATCGGCTATTCCACTGGAATATCAAGCCGTTAAAAAGCATTTGATTGAATTAGAAGAAAGAGTTCACCCAAAGGGAAATATATATGAATATGGGATTTTCAAAGGTGAATATCACAGTTGGGGTGTTGGTATTGCAGAAGTTGGAGCCGGAAATAACACTTGCGCATTACAAACCGAAAGAGCTATTAATTACTTTAATCCAGAAGTAATTTTATTTGTTGGAATTGCGGGCGGTATCAAAGATTTAAATTTAGGGGATGTTGTCGCGGCAGAGAAAGCGTATGCTTATGAAAGCGGAAAAGTGAGTAAATCCGGATTTTTAACTCGGCCCATTGCAGGTATGTCTTCTTATGAAATATTTGAACGTGCTAAGGCAGATGCAAAAAGGGAGGATTGGAAACTTAGATTGCCTAAATCAGTTCGCAAAAAGAAGCTAAAAGTAAGTACAAAACCTATTGCTGCTGGCGAAAAAGTAATTGCTGAAATTAGGTCAGATATATATGATCTGATTTCTAATTCCTATAATGATACCGTGGCAGTCGAAATGGAAGGAAGCGGATTTTATTCTGCCTGTCACGCAAATGGTAATTTACAGTTTTTAATTGTCAGGGGAATTTCCGATTTGCTATCAAATAAATCTGAAACGGATGCAAAGGGTTATCAGGAAATAGCAGCCAGAAATGCAAGCGCTTTTGCCTTTGAAGTCTTATCCAAATATAAAACTAGGTAAGTCATGAATAAAAATTTAAAAAATCAGTTAAGACCTATCATAGAGGAATTTGAAACTGCGATCGCAAAAGCCAAAATCAAAATATCAAATGATACACCGATCCCATTCCGTGATGATAAAATCACCAATAAAGTCAGAAACGCGTATAAAATCCCCATTGAATTGCTACGCTTTAGAAAGGATAATGGCCGTATAGCCTCCGACGTGCTAACATGGGAAAATAGTAAGGGTTCTTTGAATGAAACGACGGACTTTGCTCAAGCCACATTAAAACGCTTTTTAGAATCAAAAGATCCAGAACCAACAACTGATTTGACCAATGCAATCATAAAAGAGGGCCAAGACGAATATGCTGTCATTACTTCAGACGGTTTTTTGATTAATGGCAATAGAAGGAAAATGGTACTCGAAAATCTTTTGGAAAAATATAAGGGGAGCGAAAAGTATAAATATCTGAAAGTAGTTATTCTTCCAGGGAGTAATGATAGCGAACCCTCTCCCACTAATCTTGAAATTGAGCAGCTAGAAAATAGGTATCAATTAAGACGGACCGGGAAAGCAGAGTACTACAATTTTGATAAAGCTCTATCAATAAAAAGGAAGATTGAACTCGGAATGTCATTAGAAGAGCAATTATTAGATGATCCAAATTTTTCTGAACTAACCGGTAATACGCTCAGAAAAAAAATTCAAGAGTTTGAAGAAGAATATATAAAGCCACTTGAGTGTATAGATAAATATCTTGAATATTTAAGGCGTCCCGGCCATTATAATACAATTTCAGAAGGGAGGGGCGATAACGAAGGCCGATGGCAAGCGTTCTTGGATTATTACAAACTAGTCTATAAAAAATTAATAGACGAAAAACAACGAATAAAATTAGGCGTTCAAGAAGACGAAATCGGAAGGATTGAAAATGTTGCATTTAAAATCATAAGAAAGCGAGAGCTAGCAGGATTAAACAAAAAGGCCCATCAAGTAATGCGGGACATTCCCAAGTTGCTTTCAAATCCTAATGCAAAAAAGGAACTTTTCAAATTGGTAAAAATTGATTTTGATCTTCCTGCCGAAGAAACCACTGATGAAGAAGGAAAGCAAATAGATGAAAAAACAAAAGATACAATATGGGGTAATAAACATGCCAGTGACGTAATTTGGCATGTTAAGAAAGCTTATGAGTTTTTTGAACAAAAGAAAGAACAAGATACTCCAATTGATCTATTAAATGCTGCCATTGATAAACTTAATCATTCAAATATGGATATAAGCTCTATTGAATTGGATAGGATAGATGAAGCCATGAAACTAACGAGGGAGATTCAAACCAGGGCAAATGAATTAGAACACCAGTTGTATGATGCCAAAAAAGCTAAGAGCAAGTTGAAAGACAAATTTAAGAAGGCTAAGTAATGATAGTAGATATTCAAAATAATGAGATTATTATTGAAGACTTTCACGGGCATCTTGATACTGTCTGTAAAAGTCAGTTGTCATTTTGGAATTTCAAATCTGATTATTTAAACAAAAGATATTCTGCCCAACTTGATCAACAACTTTTTTTAAAAGTATTGGGATTTTTTGAAAAGGAGGAACTATCATTAGCTTTAAGTGGCAACGCCGCTCAATATTCGAAGGATATTCAAGTGGTGACGTTAAACTTCGAGAATATTAAACAAAAGGCTGCTAATTATAAAAATGGTACGTTCGACAAATTAGACTTTGATGAGTTTAGAAGCTTTGTTGCAGGGAATATTAAAAGAACTCTCAAGATACATCAATTAAAAGCTGCTTATCATTTATACATCGTTGGAAATGCTGCTAATTTTTCCGTTCCAGGCAGTGGTAAAACAAGCGTAGTGCTAACCGTTTATGAGAAATTGAGACTCGAGGGAAAAGTCAACACGCTTTTTGTTGTCGGTCCACCGTCTTCCTTTGGACCGTGGAGGCATGAATTTGTTGAAACCGTCGGGCGAAATCCGGTTCATATTGTAATGGCTGGAGGTGATCGGAATCAAAGGAAAAGCCATTATTACGTTACATCACGAGATCAGGCTGAGCTTTATTTAACCAGTTTTCAAACTTTATTGTCTGATAAAAAAGAAGTAAATCATTTTTTAAAACAAAAGCACATAAATGCTTTTTTTGTGGTTGATGAGGCACATTATATTAAACAAATAAGGGGAAACTGGGCGCAAGCAATTCTTCAACAGGCAGAACGTGCATATTGCAGGTGCGTGCTTACTGGAACGCCTATGCCTAAAAGTTATACTGATATTTTTAACCTTTTCGATTTTCTTTGGCCAAATCAATATCCTATTTCTTCCAACAATAAAACTATCATTAAGTACAACGAGGATCGCGGAAATACTCATTCTGTGAAGAATATTTTGAACGAGCATATCGGTCCTCTATTTTATCGTGTAAGGAAAAGTGATTTGATGCTAAAGCCACAAAACTTTATCGAACCCTATCAAGTAGAAATGGCAGAGTATGAAAAGCTAATATATCAAGCCATTTTTAGAAGAATAAAAGACTATTCCCAAAAGGACTATTTTAAAAATATAGAGTTTATTAATAAAATGGCACGCGGTAGAATGATGCGATTACGGCAGGCTGTTTCATATTCTAAACTTTTAAATACTGCCATTGATGATTATGATGAGAAACTATTTGATGATCTTGCAGATTTAAAAACAATAATTAGACGATATGATAATTTGGAGATCCCTGCTAAAGTTAAGTTCCTACTTCAATTGGTTAAAGATTTAAGAAAAAAACATCTTAAGGTGGTAATCTGGTCTAATTTTATTCAAACAATAAAATTACTCGAAAAGCATTTGAAAGAGAAAGGTTATTACTGTAAAAAAATATATGGTGACACACCTGTGGAAGGAACTACGCTAAAGGATGAGGAGACTAGAGAGAAAATAAGAGATGAATTTATTGATCCAGATAGCGGCTTAGATATTTTGATTGCCAACCCGGCAGCTTGCGCTGAATCTATTTCGTTGCACAAAACCTGTCACCATGCTATTTATTATGATCTAACCTATAATTGTGCGCAATATCTGCAATCGCTAGATAGAATACATCGTGTTGGTGGCTCAGAGTCAATAGGAGCTAACTATCATTTTCTTCAATATGCTAACACCATCGATGTCGATATTAAAATCAACATTGATAATAAGACGCGAAAAATGTTTGAAATTATAGAGGAGGATTATGCAATATACTCATTAAATATGGATGATACTGACGGTGATGCTGAAGCTTATAAAAGAATCTTTAACAAGAAACAGGAAAAACAAAAATGAACGCTATAAAAGCCCGATCAAAAATAAAGAAAATAAATCCTCCATTTGGATATTTTGGATCAAAGAACAAAATTGCATTACAGCTTTGTACACATTTACCGCCACACAACTGTTGGGTTGAAGCTTTCTGTGGCTCTGCCGCCTTGACCTTAAGAAAGACTCCGTCGTTAATTGAAGTAATAAATGACCTGGATGATGAAATAATTAATTTGTTTGAACAACTAAGAAATAATTTTGACAGCCTTTACCAGCAAATTGAACTAACCCCATACGCGGAAAAAGAGCTTATAAATGCAAGAATTGCTACCGATGATTTGAGTAAATTAGAGAGAGCTAGAAGATTTCTTGTGCAGTCAATGATGGCCATTAATGGTGTTTTTGGCGAAGAAAAAGGTGGATTTTCATATTCTGATTCGTATGTTAGAAATGGTCATGAAGCCCGTGTCAATAGATGGAACAATTTGCCTGAAAGATTGTCCTTTGTTGTCGAAAGGCTGAAGGATGTCCGCATTGAGAACAAAGACGCAAAAAAGATCATGCAGCGGTATTTAAATCGCCCTGCCACGTTAATGTATCTCGACCCTCCTTATTTAGGAGAGAGAACGAATGGATACACCAAGGATGCGAAGGATAAAGAATTTCATACGGAACTTCTGAATTTGGCAAACGATGCAAAATGCATGATTTTTATCAGTGGATATGAAAATGATTTATATAATGCTATGTTGTCGGAGAAGAAAGGTTGGCAGAAAAACACCATAGATACTATAACAAAAGGAACTACCGGTGACAGTCATAATCGAACGGAAGTTGTATGGATGAACAAATACTTTCACAGGGCATTACAGTCAAATAAGGTTCCTATAACACTAACTGAGAAAGAACTGAAGGAGGGAAAAGTTAACCCGGAAAGATGATGCTTGGTGACTAGTGTATAGAATGTTCTGAAGATGAATCAGGAAAAATGTAGAAAAAGAATATAAATGCCTAATTAGATAAAATTTATTAATGACTCAGGAAGATATTGCCAAAGTAATAAACCCTGAACATCCATGGGTATATGCACCAACGACCGCTCCAACTAAAGTTGTGCTAAAAAATGGGAGCGTTAAGTTAGGCTTTTTCAATTATACCAGAAGATCTGGCGAGTTGGAAAAGGAAAATCGCTTAACATTCTTGGAGTTTGGAGTCAATGTTCAAAATTATAAGTCAACGGGAGATGAAGGTTACGTTACCGTTATAGATGCAAATGATATCATTTCAGTAGAATATCCAGCGAGAGAGCCCGAAAATATTAGTTTAAAATCTCTAATTGGTAACGTTGAGAATTTGTTAAAGCAAAGGAGCCAAGAAATATTAACCACCGAAAATTTGGTTCGATTATCATCCCAGTTTCAGCTCGATTGGGGCATTGAAGCCCCCGCTAATTTTTCAGCCGATTATTCTGTCGGTGCAACAAAGCAAATATTAATAGAAGGTTTAGCAGAAAAAAACTCTAGTCTTTCCAATAGATTTCCCAAATATACTTCTAATAGATTTATTTCATTAGCAAGCAATTTCTTCAAAGACAATCTATTGACCAAGGAATTTATCGTAGCCTTTTATAGAGCAATTTTTGAAACAGATGGCAAATTCCGAGCGCTAGACGCAACTGTTCATCAAAGAATAAAAAGTGACTTCACGTTTTTGTCGCCAAGTCAAATTGAAGACGCTTTAGAGGGTCTAAGTAATTGGTACAAAGAAAACAGCGATACCGACTTTCATCCATTGTTGCTTGCTGCAATGTTTCATTATCAATTTGTCGCTATCCATCCGTTCGCAGATGGGAATGGACGCACAGCTAGGATTTTAACTAGCTTGATTCTACTACGTAACAAAATTCCTCCACCCAGTATTCCATGGAAGGAAAGAATATTTTATTTGGACGCGCTTCAGCGAGCAGATGCAGGTGATTTAGAAACTTGGCTGAAGTTTTTCGGTTTAAGAGTTATTAACGCAATGGAAAGTATGTTTTTCAACAATGCTAGATAATTATGTGGAAGCAGGAAGAATTTAAAGCCAAAGTAGATGCATTAAAACAGGAAATTAAAATTCCAGATGATGAACCTTTTAACAATGGCTCACTAGCTGATTTTTGCGAGGACATAGAATTGGCTATTAATGGCATGAACCCATCATTTCAAAATTCATTTAAATCTTTTTACAAAAAAGTTGTCTGTACAATTTCGGGAGACCAAATCCAAACCGTTACTTTCGATGGAAACAATAATTGCCCCCACTTGTATCAATATTTAAACGGAATAGAAATTCCAACCACAATTCAAATTGCATTTACTCTTGAAGAACCAAGGCTTCCTGGATGGGCTCCAGTAACGGAGGCGTTTAAGGTATATTTTAATATATACCAATTCGAACTTCATTATGAATATGGTCCCCAATTGGAACTTAGATATCCCAAAAGTTATCGAACTACTATTCTCAGAGTCGAAGTGATGCCATTGCTAGAAGAGATATCATCAAGCTTTTTTAGACGAATTGCAGCAAAAGCAGAAGCACTGTGAAATAGTCGATTGTTAAGAATTGATCGAAATTCGAGCTAGGTCGATCAGTCGGCAGAACGAAAAGCATGCGTAATATAGACCCTCAAAATAGTGAATTGTGTTGTTATTGTGGCATACGAATAGCTACAACGAAAGATCATATACCTCCGAAGGGTATTTTTAATCGACCACGACCTAGCGACCTGATTACAGTTCCGTCCTGTTTTGAGTGTAATAACAAAGCGTCTAATAATGATGAAAAATTCAAGGCATATTTAGGGATGCATATAGCTAGACATGGTGGGCAGGCAGAAAGGCTATTTAAAGAGGGAGTGCTACCTACAGCAAAATATAATACTAGACTGAGAAATAATATACTTGAAACCATGTATCCGGTTCTTACCGCTACAAAATCCGGAATTATTACAGGCAAAGGGATAGCTGTGCCCTGGGATAACGTTGCTCATGATTTTACCATGCAAAAAGTTATTCGTGGATTATTTTATCATCACTATAAAAGAGTAATAGCTGAAAATGCCCGAATAAAAATTTATTGGGTGAAGAGCGCTCCCGCTGGATTTGAAAACATGCTCTATAGTAATGCTATCGCAGATGGACAGTTTCAATATATGTATAATAAAGTGGAAGAATCGGATTTTGATTCAATTTGGCTGTTTAATTTTTATAATGCGCATTTCGCAGGAGGAATAGTCTCATCAGAGACGTGAGATCGAGTTTTAGGTATAAATCGAAATCTGTAGTTATAACTCTGTCGGTCGAGAGTTCACGCGCGTCAAAATTTTGATTTATACTATACATGAGCTATTCGTTAAACAGTATTCAAGAAAAGTCCAAATATTAATTAGAAGCCTAAGGGGCTTTGTTCTTGCTGGATAAACTTTTCAAATTGATTTAATTCTTCTTCAACGCCTCCCTAGACGGATCATTTAGCACCTTTTCCATCACCACATCCACGATATCCTGCACATCCTGTTTAATGATTTGGTAGACGGTATTTATTTCTTTTTGATCGGCGTTCCTGATGACAGGTAATGGCAGATAACTTTGCTTTTCCTTCTTGATAGCATTTTGATTATTTATAATAGCTGAATGAAAGGTTTTCAGTTCAATGATTTCGTCTGGATTATCCGCAACAAGACCTACAAAGTCACCCGAAGACAGACTTGAAATGGTGCTGGCCGGTACAGATGCTTCTAACTGTTTTGACCTGGAGATGGACGTATCGCTACTATTAATGGAAATGCTCTCGCGTTCCTGGAAAGTCTTTGCGAAGCGTTCGCTCAACAGCTTTGCGGTTTCTCCACTCACCTGACCGGAAATAACATTACCGGTAATGTTAAAAATCACTTCCGCTTCTTCTTTAGAGTATTTCAGTTTTAACTGGCTATAATCCTGCACCGCAATCACAGTTATTATATTATTTGATCTGCCGGTGCTGATCGTTTCTAAAATGCTTGTCGCCCTAATGGAAGCAAACTCATCACACACCTGCGCACAAGGATAGCAGCCCGGCTGGTTAATGATTTTATTTAACCTGTCCACATATAAAGACATTACTGGAGCCAGCGCTTCCTTGCTTTTCGGATCATTGCCCAGGCAAAATATTTTAGGCTTTGCGGGATTATTAATGTCAAGCGAAAAATCATCTCCTGAAAGGATATAATAAAATTCCGGTGAGGAAATTCTTCCTAATGGAATTTTGACGGAGACAACCTGGTTACTTAAGGTTTCCATATCGCCATCTTTGTAAAGCTGGATAAAAGGATTGATTAAGGTAGAAATTTCTGTTTCAGTATTAAGTACGGTAAAGAGCTTTTCCAATTCTACATGAAGTAGTTCAATAGCATGGGGCAACGTGCAGTATATCCCATCCTGATATTTACGCAGGAACCAAATCACCGCAGCCAGTAAATTGATGGGTGATTCAATGAAAAAATCTCCCTGTTTATTTACCCAAGTCCTGTTCATGCTTAACAACAAGGACTTGCTGGATTCAATGGCGCTCGTCAGACTAAACAATGTTGCCGGGTGAATGGGATTACATTGATGTGAAAGTGCCGGGTTGGTGAAATTGATCGAACAGTAAGTCGTGTCCTTTGGATATTTATGCCGGTATTTTATAAAATGATTATAGGTAAGTGTCGTTAGCTCCGGGAACTTGTGATCAAAAACAAACAATGCCATTCCTTTTTCAATAATCTGGCGAATAAAATTTTCGACAATAAAATAGCTCTTACCACTGCCCGGAGATCCCATAATGAGTATGCCCCGGCGCGCATTGACGAAATTGATCCAGCTATTCCGAATTTTCGATTTTAGCATATACCTTGCCGGTAGGTTCAAAGAATACGCATTAGTGATTAATCTTTCCTCCTGCGGGAATGTTTCGTTGCCTTTATTGAAAACATCCGGTTTCAATTTATTCTTGATGATCCGGGTGAGCAATCCACCTCCTGTTAATACCAGGATAAAACCAATACCGTTAATGCTGATGTAAGCAATAGCTACCGTAGCTACATGCATAGTACTGATGTATAAAATGAACCCACTGGTTAAGTATAGCAGTAACCCAGTAAGCAAATAAGCAAACGCAGTTCGGTAATTCAGCTTTTCGCTTTTTCTTCCTTTCACTCCCAGGACGGATAACAATAGAAAAGCCATGGCTATCAATTTGGATTTCATAAATCCATCTAGTAATCCTGTGTGACAGATATTTTTTAATACCTGATCGGAAATTTTACTGGTTAACTGCCATGCTTCAAATGCAGAATAACAATTATAATAGCAGTGTATCAACAGCACTGCAATGCCAATCAGCCGGGTCATGTCTATCACTTTCTTTAACCCCTGCGTATTCTCCCCTGTGTGCATAGTCATAACTATATATTTTTTTTAATGACGTAATCTTTTTCTTCTCCGTCTGCGGAGCTCATCGTTTCGCAATTCGGCGGCAAGTGAGCCTTCCTGTTCAGGTTGTGTCAGTTCCTTCGCCATTTCTTTCAATCCAGGAAGTTTGAGCGCTGTATCAGCTTCGGGTTTTATAGTTGGCTTAAATTGTTTTTGTTCGGATGCCTGTTTATGTGAAAGCGGTTGCGCAGGCTTCTGGGGTAGTTGCTCCTGTCGTAAACGTGCCTGGATCTGATTGGCGCTGTAGGGTTTCCCCAGCTCGCTACCATTGAATACACATTTGGTTTGATGATCTACATAAGTCAATCCATAGATAATGCCGTTATCATTCTGTCGAAGAACCAACTGGATACGTTCTTTTTGTAAAGCGGTTATTAATTCCTGCAAGGATTGTCCCGGCTGTTTGGCAAACGAATAATCAATAGCATTTTTAACGCGCAGTTTGTGTTTCTGTTTTTCCGGTTGGGTTAGTATAAATTTTTCCTGTAAGAATTTCAATGTTGGCTTATTATAAATCTGGCTCGCTTTAATTGGTATGCCTACCTTTTCGCCCTTGTCATTTAATACCCGATACATTAACCCCTTGCTGTTATATAAACGTGATCCTTCCTTGCCTCTGTCAGCAACGATATTATATTGCTTTAGTACGGCATTCAATTCAGGTAAGGAAGTATATTTATAATTAGGCAATATGGCATCTAGTACATTGGTGATGGCTCGTCTTGTATCTGACTTTCCGTACTGTACTTTTTGAAGATTTACTGCTTTGATTTCATAAGTCTGTTTCATGTGATGATCCTGTGCTCGCACCAGCTTAAACTCCTTTTCAATTTCCTTCCTGGCTTTTTCCGACTGGTTACGACCGATGTTTTGCATTTTAATCCGCTTGCCATCTCGTTGAATGTTGGTAGAAACAACATGTATATGCGGATGTCCGGCATCGTGATGCTGATATACCAAATAAGGCTGGTTACCAAAACCAATTCTTTGCATATAAGTATCTGCAATCTTTTGCAGTATTTCCTTATCAAGCTTTTCAGATGGATCAAAATTCAAAGAGATGTGTACTGCGCTCAACTTAGTCCGTTCATTCAGCGATATGAGTTTTTCCAGCGTCCTGATTTTATCAGTAAATCCCAACTGTTCTGTGTCTTTTCCATAGTTCATTGAATGAATCAACTGAGCCACGTTTTGCTTCAACTTATTTTCATTGTATTGTAATACGTTTTTGATGCTGGCCGAGGACTTGATTACTGCAACCATTGCGCATTGATTTGATTGATTTTTGATTTGATTTCATCCACTTTTTTTAGCAGGATTTGTTTGGTGGATTCGTTTAATAGCAACCACGGTTTTACTTCTTCAACATGCTGTAAGCTGTGCAGCCTTTTAACGACCTGGTTATAGTTGCTGCCGATAGCATTGAGCTCGTTTCGCAGGGCTATCATCTCTGTCATAAAGTCATCGAGTGATTGATTGCGGGTATAAACTGCAATGGGTTTGTCCAGTAATTTTTTGCGAACATAGTCGCTTAGTTTCCGGCTGGTGGAATGGGAAAATTTATTACAGATCTTTTCCAGTTCTTTTGGTGTAAGCCTTACCTGTAAGAGCTTAGACCGGTTTATTTTTTCTTCCGTCATCACCGTTTCTTTTATCACTGTATTCAATAAACACTGTTCAAGGTCTCCAAATAGCCGCCTACGACTTCGGAGTAAGGGCGGTAAAATTTCCGTTGTATTACAACGGGACATTTTACCGGTAGCAGCGAAGCAGGCTACCTCAGCGCCCGTCATACCCTATGGGGCGGTCACCGGTTATTTCAAAGATTGCAGTCAATCTGGAAAAGCCTTACTGCTATCCAAAGGAGATTCAGGGCTTTAGTTTAAGCTGTTGTTTTTGCGATTGACCGATATGCACCAACCAATGATTCAGGTCGTCATATCCTTGGTATAAGCGACGTTCATCCTGGAATTTTTCTTTGTTGAATGCGACTGCCTGCTCGGTATACCTCTGTCCGGTTTTATCATTGTCCAGGAACAAATGTACCCGCTGATGTTCCTGCATTTTCGTCAGGCTCTTTTCAAAAAAAGAAGTAGAGTTTAATACCAGATAATTGCGTAGCGGCTCCTGCTGGTTATGATACATATTCTTGTAAGAAAGAAAATTGAAGAAGCCTTCAAAGACAGCTATATCCTTTGCTCCGTTATCAATAAATGTACTGTCCTTTGGAGAACTGCTGCCTTTAAAAGAAGCATTACGTAATTCATAACCACCTGCATCATTTTTGAAACCGAGAGCGTAATAAGTTTTGTCGCCGATTTGATAGCGGACTTCTTTCAAATATTTGTCTGCAATTTCCATATTGATTCTGCGGCTATGCAAATACTTTTGCAGTGGGTAAGAACTGATAGAATGAACGGAAAGAATACTGATCGCATTGTCCCTGTTGTCCTGCTGCGGTTGATGAACTATTGGCTTTGATTGATTCAATGTAATAACTGGACCATCCAGCTTCTGCAAAAAAACACTCACACTACACTGGTGCAACAAAATACCAAAGTCCACGAGGTTGCCACCTTTGCCGTCGGCAAAATCAAACCAGCGATTCATTTTGCGATTCACTTTAAAAGAGGGCGTTTTTTCATCATGCAACGGGGAGTGATACCAATAACTGTGACCGGAAATCTTCGCAGGCTGAAAGCCCTGCCTGGACAAGTAATCTACCATGTCCATTTGTTTTGCCTGTTCAATCGTCATGACACACATTTTCTATTTCACAATTCAAATGACGATAACGAAAGTATGTATGACAACACAAATAAAAATGACCCCTTCAATTTTTGAATGGGTCAAAGAAGGATTATGCCATTATTCCATAATAGTTTTACAGCGTGAACAAGATTTGTGAAATAAAAATGAATGATATGCTGTCAACAAAAGATGTCACCGTGGTGTATGAAACCCTGCTCAGTTCTCCGGGTATGAATGATACAGTAAAAATTTCCCTGCACATCCCGAGAAAGAATGTGCTGTTGCTTTCTAAGATCATAGAGCTTGGGTTATCGGTCAAAGAAAATGAACAAAACAACTTGCTGCAGGTAGCCGGTCAGGAAGCCATAGCGGAACTCAATAGTCTTACTGGCGATCTCCTGCAAAAAGCAGGCTTAACGGATATGTACCATAAATTACATTCCCTCCAGGTAAAATAGTCAAAGTTATGGAGCGCAATGTGTGGTCATTTAAAACCGCTATCCGTAAAGGTTATGAGCCTCGTTTGTATGGGTATGATCCGCAGCAAATACCGTTAGATGAATTTAGCGCCAGGCTTGATTTTAAGACGTGGTCAAAAAGAATTATCGCCATCAACTGTTTCTTTACAAAATTCGGGAGTGGTGAAAAGTTTGTGGTAACCGTCTACTGCAATAATATTACGGGACGGTATGTAATACCGGGATCGACTGTGGATTTTTCAGTTTGCACTGTTGACGTTTTATACCGTGTCACGGTATCAAAAAATGACAAAGGAAAAATTATATTATCCAAGGCTGACTATCAAACAACCATCACAAAATAACCAAGCTGCCGTCCTGCCGCCTTTGTGGATAAGAGCGAAGGCAGGACGGCAGCTTTCCAGACAATTAAAAAAGGCAGCTTTCACTGCCTTAATCCTTATTCTATACTGCCTTTTTAAGCTTCATTGCTTTCTTTTCCAGCTCCTTTATTCTGATATTCATGCGCTCTATCCGGGCTTTGGCTTTTTCGTCCTGTTGCTGTTCAATACCGGTCACATCTATTCCGGCACCCGCAGCTACTTGATATAATACAAAGCCTGTTTCATTATTGGGAGATTTGCTTTCTGGTTTGCAGGCTATCGCCACCCGTATCAAATAACTGAACTGTTTTTCTGTTAAGGCTTGTAGTTTTTGATAAAACAATTCCTGGCGGTTGCCTTCCTGCTCTTCTGCGTCCTCAAACAAAACTTCGTTCACTGCCTGCCTGCTGCTATAGTCAAGGGATTGATAAACGATCAGGCGCAGGGCAACCCCATCAGCAGGCGTTAAGCCCTCATTATTTTCCAGCGTCTTAAAGCGTTCTGTAAACTGCTCGTGCACTTTCAATTGTATTTTATCCCGGTCAAGCTCTTTGGCTCTTTCTTCGCGTTGCAAGGTAGCCGCTATTGACTGCTCCAATAATGCCGGTGTGGCTGTTCCTGCCTTTAATGCTTCCTGCACTGTTTTCATGGTAAGCCCTCTGCCAAAACTATTATAGGTGCTGCGTGCAGGTGGCTCCGGGTTAAATAGCACAGGATAAAAATCCCCGTTTTTTTCTAATAAAGCTTTTTGATATTTACCCGACTCAAAATTTTGCCGGTATTCATTTAATTCCGTTTTATACTCTTCCATTGCAGCTTCATAGCCTTCTGCATCAAAAGCATTTTCTTCTTCCCCGTTATAATCATTGGTATAATCATCCTTATCCGGCTCTTCGGGTGTTTGTAGAATAGTTATCTGATGATAGTTGTAATGAGGTAAAGCTGCCGCGTCGGGCAGTTGAGTTAAAAATTCCTGCATCTGTTCGGATGGCTCACCATAAAACAACAATGCCGCCGGCTCATGTAGCTGTAAGGCATTGATAAATCCAATGCGCAGGCTGGCGGAACATTTACTTTGGTAACAGGTGCCATTGGTGCAAACTGCTTGCTTTGCATATTCAGGGAATAAGGATTTTACCGTAGCGGAGTTAAAAGGGCAACCGTTACAAGCGCCCACATCCGGCAACAATTTTTTGTCTCTTGTATCAAAAGGCGCATTTTTTAAATCGTACCGGTATGCCCGCAACTGCCATTGCAGGTCATGCAGTTCAAAGTTTTTTTGTTTCCATTTGGTGCAGTGATCTTTGAAAAACGCTTCCTGTCCTTCTGTGGAAATGGTAGCGATTTGGAGTGCCTGCTGAATGGTTAACACACCAGCAAAAAACATTTCCCGGATGGGTTCAATCAGGTTTAACAATTTCAGTCGCACATAGACAAACTGTTTTGATTTGCCGAGCCGCAGCGCAATTTCATCAATGGTCTTTCCGGTGTCCTGCATCATCTTTACCGCATTGGCTTCATCCATTGGGTGCGGGTCTTCTCTTTGCAGGTTTTCGGCAAGCTGAATTTCTGTTACCTGTTCATCGGTTAACCTAACAATAGCGGCGGGAACAATCGGCAGTCCTGCTAACCTTGCTGCTCTTAACCTTCTTTCGCCCGCCACCAGTTCGTAGCGGTTGGCAGCAATGGGACGAATGGTTAGCGCCGATATAATGCCATGTTGCTTGAGTTCTTCCGCAAATTGTTGCAAGGCGTTTTCGGAAATGTATTTGCGGTAATTGAGCGCACTAAATTCAATGTCCTCCACTTTTATTTGTTTATAAACGGCATTTGCTAAGACAATTGAATTTTGTCCGGTATGTTTTTGTTTCTTATCGTTTGGAACATCTGCCGACCGTTGTTTTTTATTTTTAGTTGTTGTAGTCATAAAAAAAGTGCGCCCCTTGTCCGGCTGCGCCCCCGGTTTTGACGAACTACTTTGTTTCATTTGTCCAGATTTTTTTACCGTCCGCGTATACCTCAATGGTGGCGCGGTTGTCATTACCTGCGGGCTGTAGCCTGTTTTCGGTATCATATAGGATTTCTGATTCCAGAAAACCCAGTTTGTCGTCAATGACTTCCTCCAGTCCGTTTTCGTGTATGATGTCTGCCAGTCCAGGCATATTGGCTTGTTCAGTGTAATGCAGCTTATGCCAAACGGTAACTTTTACTTTTATATAATTTTTCATTTGTTTTTGTTTAAGCGTGAAGGGTAACCCCGGGGCAGGGTTACCCGTAATGAATTAATTTTTCATGAAGTCCATGCAGAGGGTGAATGCCTTCTGTGTTCTCAATTGCGCGGTGCCGCCATAAAGCATGGACTTGATTTTTGTTTCTTGATCCTTATAGCTGCGCACATTTTGAAAATAGCCGGTCACGGCGTTGTAGGCACCAAACAAAGTCCCTTTGGTGGTTTCCGTCTGCTGTGTGGGGCTGCTCATGGCATATTCAAAAACTGAATTGCACATATTATTAAAGCAGGTGGAAAGCTCATCCCATTTTGCATTTTGGATATTGTCCAGCACTTCTTTATTCGGCACCATTGCCAACTGGATAAGCCGGTGCAATTCAGGGTCTGTGATTTTCACCGTTGTCCAGCTATTGAAAATTTCTTCCAGTTGCTCGGAAAGTTTGGAGGAAATACCCATGACTTTGTGGGCTTGTTCCAATCTTTCTTTCGCGTTGGCTGTATGCCGTATTTTAATAGAATTGGTATGGTTACGCATGGCAGCGTTAAGCGTATTACAACAAACAATCCTGATAGGTGTAAAGGCTGCGGTAATGCTTCCCAGCCCATCATGTGACGTAGTCAGGAAAAGATATTTTTCAACTAAATCCGCTCTGCCTACTTTGATATAACCCGGAAGTTTGGCAGTGATAAAAATCCTTTCTGCGTTGCCTAATGCTCCGGCGGTTTCATACTGGATCCCGTCGCCACCAACGATTGAATCAAAAAAGCTGAAAGCATCTTTGTTTTGCACTACTTCGTAGTCCTTTCCCACTACGCCCAAAACCTGCTCTGTATCTGTTCTGACAGTGGCGTAATAGTTTGGCACTTCTATTTCAGGAATAATAATATCGGTATCCGGATTGCCGGTTTGATTTTCGTTGTCATAGGTAAACAACTTTCTTTTTTCAACCGTAAAATCGAGTCCTGCAAATTGTATTGCTTCTGCGCTCGTTGGATAGTCCGATACGATTTGACCTAACCCGTGCCACGGCTTTTCTTTTACAGAAAAAAAACTGTGTTGTCCCGTCTGTTCGTTAAAATTGATATTATGCGCCATAATGTACTACCCAGCTTTAACTTTTATCCCGCAGGCGGTAACTGCTGCGGTTTGGTTAATAAAATTTTTAAAAGGGTAAATCCTCAATGGGTGCTGTGATGGCACCGGTTTTTGTTGCCGAGGCTGCCGCATCTTCATTGCTGTACGCGTCACGGTTAGCCTTTCCGTGCAGCTTAATACTGTTTACATGAAAATTCAAACTGGCTTTGGCTTCACCTTCTGCATTTGTCCATGCATTGGCACTGATGCGTCCATAGAGTTCTACCAGTGTGCCTTTGATTAAATGCGCTGCAATAGCGGCATTAATCCAGTAAGAGCAATTGAAGTAGGTGGTAACTTTTACCGGCTGCTCATTGCCTTTCGGTTTGTACGAATCATTGACGACAACGGAAAAGTTGACTACTTTCCTTTCATTCTTTAAAGTGTTCACCTGTGCATCGGCTGTTAATCTTCCTACGATTTCCATAACATTAAAATTTAAAAGTGAATAATTGATTTGCTTTCCAGTCCGCAGGCTGCGCTGCGTTCTTTCTTTTTGGATAGCAACCCTATTGGCCTACAGAGACCGCAGAAATGTTTTTCGAAAAAAAATACTATCCGGTATGCAGCAGATAGCAGTGTTAAGTGGAAGTATTGTGTTAATGCTGACGAAAGAAAAAATGAAAGGATGGAGATTTTTTTTCTAAAACCCGCCAGGGCAAGCCGCAGCTCCGCGAAGGCGCAGACTTTCGCAGGTTCGGCGTAGGACAATATCTTCGATGTCCGTCACCAGATAGTACGGCTTATCAAAATCGGAACAATAAGCAGTGGAATGACAATCTCTTGAAATTATCATTTAATCAACAGAGATAGTGTAATGCAATAAAAAGGACATCACCTGCTAATGCAATCAAAAGATGACTGTTCAAAAACGATCAGAACGACAAAAGGATTGCGACGCAACAGGCGATGCCATAAAAACCGGAAGCTGGTTACCATCAATTACGATTAACAAAGTCATTTGATCTTTTTTGTGACCGCTCACCAAACATGATGAAACGCACGTCTGCTTCACTCGGAACTTTTGCAAAGAAATTCGGAGCGCTTGCATGGTAGCGGTGATTGAGTTGCCGGAACCACATGCGCAAAGCAGACTGTGATTTTAGCCGGCAACAATCTTCAAAGATCTCCAGCATGGCTTCACTTAAGATAACCTCATCATCATAGATGACTTTGAATTGCCAGTCATAACCTTTCCACTGAATATAGTTTTCGGCAACCCTTCTGCGAATTGCCAGTTGTGGATCGTTTTCAGCGGCGCGTGGTTTGATCTCCACCAGCAGTGCAAGGCCTGTTTGCTTATTGCGAATGAGGAAATCGGGCGTGTAACGTCGAACGCCTTCGGTTATTTGATTGGTCGGCTGCAGAGAACCGTGATGATAATAGATCGTAATGCGCTCACGGAGAAATTCCCATTCGTCCTGAATAGAAATGGCAAATTTCAGTTCAGTGAGTGAGTCGAAGCTGCAGCCCCAATAGATCATCCTGAAGGATTTGCTGTAGTTGAATTTATTTTTACGCTGTTTCATGATTATAAATTTTTAGGATGAGTAGTATGGATTAGCGGTCGAGGTTTACAAGGTTATCGGCCCTGATCTCAGTGATATAGCGCGTATGACCTGACTTGTCAGAGTAGGTTCTATAGTCAATAAAGCCTTCGACTAAAATCCTGCTTCCTTTGACAAAAGTGCTTTCTGCCTGTTCCGCGCGATGGTCCCACGCCACCACATCATGCCACACCGTGTAACACAACGGATGACCATTGGATGTTCTTTTACGGTAATGAGTAGCCAGACGAATACTTACTTTCTTTGATCCTTTCTTTGTCACGATTGTTGCCAGGTCCTTTCCGACATAACCAATTAATAGTATCCTGTTCGTTTTCATAACCTGATTTTTCTTGATGAATGAATTGTTTCTCGATACGAATGTATAATCGCCAGGAAGGGAAGTCAAGGTTTCCAACGTTTCTTTATAGAAAAAATCGTTTCGAAACGTTTCGATTTAGTAATAATAAACTGTACATTTAATGTGTGAAGAGCAAAATCAAGAAACGCAAATGTCTTGTTTGTTCCAAGTCGTTTGAAGGAAATGACAACAAGAAATTTTGTTCAGAGAAGTGTAAGAATGCTTATAATAACGGCAGGCGTAAAGAGGAAACTGGTCAAACAGGAAAAGTTATATCCATTCTGAAGCATAACCGTCGCGCAATGGAGATGCTGCTCGATGGAAAAGAGGTAACTAACGTCAAGGAACAAACGCTTTTGGATAATGGCTTTGTATTCCGATATCATACGCATACCCGAGCAAATCACGGTGATCAGAAAGAATATATCTTCTGCTTTGAATATGGATACCACCGCAAGGAAAACGGTTGGTGCACCATTGTAAAAGGAACGATCTAGGCTACACTTTAAATTTATGCGAGCGCATCATTTTTATACCGACTGTGCAGTGTGGTAACAACAACGGATAAAAAAACCTCTCGGGTGAGAGGAGTTCTTTATCAGACATGGATTAAACGGGCACTTGCTAAAGTTACAACATTTATCAAAGGATTTATTAGGGAGCAACGTTGTTTTTGATATTCTATCGAAGGATAGCTTCATTTGATCGAAAGCAGCGTAGGAGCCTTTCTTACCTACAGGGTTATACTTATCTTCGTTGTGGTTTTTCATAGGATATTGGATTTAGAAACGGGGCGCATTTCTATGCACCCCTTTTTTTGTGTTGTTTCTTATCTCTGCTGTATCCAAACATTTTTCAATTTCTTTTAGCGACATAGCTTCCGTTTCAATTTTTAATTTCATCCATCGCCCAAGGTCTTTTCGCTATTGGTCTGAATAAAAAATTTTTCTGACCGACGCCAAAATTGTAGAATGATGCAGTATCCGCATCGCTACCTGTTGTTAATTGATGTCTTTTGCTACAATAGCAGTAATGCAAGGTAAAAGATGCGAGACTTCAGGTATTTGCAAAAAGGCAGGTGGTATTTCGCATTGGTTGCGACTTTATTAATAAAATAAATTTGTACAACCAAATGGTTGTATTTATATTTGAGCAACCAAATGGTTGTATTATGATAGAAAGGCGAGACGTTTTTCAAGCAATAGCTGATCCTACCAGGAGAATGATAATTCAGAAGTTATCGGGTGGGACATTGAACATTGGTCAAATTGTCGAGGACTCGGGGATTACCAGGCAGGGAATTGCCAAGCATCTAAAAGTCCTGAATGAATGCGGTGTGATAACGCTTACTCAGAAAGGTCGGGAACAGTTTTGTGAAGCCCGGCTGGATCAACTTGATGAGGTAGTTGACTGGGTGAACGCCTCGCGTAAGCTATGGAATCAACGCTTCAGGAAATTGGATAAATTTTTAGCTGAAACAAAAAAACGATAGCTATGAAATTACAAGACAAAGAACTTTTCATTACCCACTTGTTCAACGCACCTGTCCCGGTAGTTTTTGACGCATGGACTGACCCTGAAAAACTAAAGCGTTGGTATGCTCCGGATGGATGCACCATAGCATACAAATCTATCGAAGTTAAAAAAGGGGGACACTTTCATTCCTGCATTCATGACCCAATACATGGCGACTGCTGGATTATTGGTACTTATCTGGAAATAACGCCATCAGAGAAGTTGGTTTTCACCATGCAGCTTTCTAATGAAAGCGGTGACAAGACAGATGCATTAGCAGCCGGAAAGTCAACAGAATGGCCTGCCGAAATCCTAACCACTGTAACGTTTGAACCAATAGGTAACCAAACAAAGGTCACCATCCATCAAACCGTCTCTGAAGCGGAAGCAAAGAAAACAGGTGCCTATCAAAGCTGGATCAAGATGTTTAACAAACTCAATCAACAGTTAACTACCGGGATATGGAAAAACCAACTGAACGTACCATTATTTTAATTGCTATACTGTTGGGAACAATGATAGTGACTGCATGCAAGGAAAATCTCCATGAGACGAGCCGAAATAAAAAAACTGTGTCGGATTATATGGATGGATTTAACGCAGGCGACCATCAAAAGATACTGTCCTGCTTAACAGATGACGTCGTATGGGAAATGCCGGGGGTTTATTTTCATTCCGGCAAAGCAGCATTTGACAAGGAAATAGAAAATGACGCCTTCGAAGGTAAGCCGGCTATAGCAGTTACCCACCTGGTTGAAGAAAAAGATATTGTTGTTGCAGAAGGCACTGTACAGGGAAAAAGAAAAGGCGGTGCTGTATTTAACGCCGTTTTCTGTGATGTTTTCCATATGCACAACGGTAAAATTAAAAAGCTAAGTAGTTATTTGATGTTTTCCAAGCCATAAGGTTGGCATCCTCACACATATCAGCAACACACCTCAAAAGCTGATTCAGTACTACAGGCAGAAGGGCATCCTGGTAGAAGCTTATTCACCCATCGGTCACGGTGAGTTATTAAAAAACAAGGAAATAATGGCTGTAGCTGAAAAATATAATGTTGATGTTGCGCAGGTAGGCATTCGTTACTGTTTGCAATTGGAACTGTTGCCCCTGCCAAAAACCGTTAATCCGCAGCACATGCAAAGCAATGCAGCGGTGGATTTTGTGATCTCAGACAAGGACATGGAGTTGCTTATAAATATAGAACAGATCAAAGATTACGGCGAAGCAAGCAGGTTTCCTGTCTTTGGCGGAAAATCCAAATAGTAGTTTTTCAATGCTGAAAAAGGCAGTTAGCATGCCAATGGTAAAGATGCCTGCATCCCATTTAGTTTAGATTAGTAAGCCTGTTTTGAGCCGGAGAGCAATACTAAATGAGCCTTACAACAAAGACAACAGGAAATGTAATGGTTATTTTTGCAGCTAAAAGTAAACGGACGCATTGATGACACAGGCAGAGAAATTAAGGACAATAAACTATTCGGGCATATTCCTTTCTTGCTTTTCGGATTATAGCGAGAAGTGCATTCACGCAACACCTGAGCACGTTTTGCTATATCTATATTCCGGGGAACAGGTGATTGAAGACAGAAACAAACGAATCACCATAAAAGCGGGTGAATGTGCATTTATCAGACGAAATCACAGCCTGACAATGTATAAAAACAGTAAAGGTGATGAACTGTACAAAGGCATTTCGCTTACTTTCAACAGAAATCTTTTGCGGGAATTTTATAGTCGGTTAAAGAAAAGCGATCTACCCAAAAAAGTAAAAACTTCAGAAGAAAATGTATTTAGAATCAAACAACAGGCAGGTATAACAAGCCTATTTCAATCGCTCACGCCCTATTTCGATGATAATGTAAAACCAACGGAGGCAATGGCCCAACTGAAATTACAGGAAGGAATTTACGCCCTGCTACACAGTTCAGATATTTTCTTTCCGATATTGTTTGACTTTACCGAGCCGTGGAAAGTAGATATTTTAGAATTCCTGAACGACAACTATATGGATGAACTGACGATGGAACAAATTGCATCTTATACGGGTCGTAGCCTGGCAACGTTTAAAAGAGATTTTAAAAAAATCAGCAGCCTTACACCACAAAAATGGCTGATAAAAAAAAGGTTGGAGTCCGCCTATATAAAACTTAAGGAGGGAAAAAAAGTACAGGAGGCCTATATAGAAGTAGGCTTTAGAAATCCATCACATTTCTCTACTGCATTTAAAAAGCAATATGGAGTGTCGCCTAATGAAGTATAAAAAGATGTTGTACTATCAATAAGTTGAGCTTCAGAGCAAAAAAGATTGAGCCTCCTGACAATGTTATCAGGAGGCTCAATTTTTAATTTTGCAGTATAATCAATAAGACACTGAAGGAACATGATAAATAAAGCGACAGATATTTTTGAGCGATTGAGACATGGTGAAACAATACCATCCGATGACCCGCAGGCCTATAAAATGCAGGAGGCATCCTACGATACTAAAAAATTGCTCCTGAAGATGAACAATTCATCGGACCCGACAGCAATTAGAGCATTGTTAAGCCAAATCACAGACAGTAAAATTGATGATAGTGTAGCAGTATTTACACCTTTGTATATCAACTACGGAAAGCATACCAAAATCGGGAAAAACGTATTCATCAACTTCGACTGTACTTTCCTGGATCTGGGAGGGATTACCATTGAAGACAATGTGCTGATCGCACCGAAAGTCAGCTTATTGTCGGAGGGACATCCCGTTTTGCCCGAAGACAGGCACGCACTTGTACCGGGTCATATTCATATCAAAAAGAACGCCTGGATCGGCGCAAACGCAACCATACTTCCTGGTGTAACGATTGGTGAGAACGCAATCGTGGCGGCCGGTGCAGTGGTTTCAAAAGACGTTCCCGATAACACGGTTGCAGGCGGTATTCCGGCAAAAATCATTAAAACAATTTAAAACAGCATTAAAATGAAAATAGCATCCATGCTTGCAGTGGCGACCCTGATGTTTTTAGGACAATCCTGCCATCAAAACAACAACACAAGCAGTCAAAAATCAGAAAACATGAAAGACACAACAAAAACAGCACACTATACATTTGAGTTGAGCGATAAAGTGACACGGCAAAAAGTAACTTTTAAAAACCGCTACGGCATCATGCTTACCGGCGATTTGTATCTTCCGAAAGAGCAAGCTAACGAGCCTTTGGCAGCTATTGCCATCAGCGGCCCTTTCGGAGCGGTAAAAGAACAATCTTCAGGACTCTATGCCAACCAGATGGCAGCACGTGGTTTTGCTGCACTGGCTTTTGACCCATCCTATACAGGCGAAAGCAGTGGCGAGCCTCGTAGTGTTGCATCGCCAGATATTAACACAGAAGACTTTAGTGCCGCAGTAGATTTTCTTGGTATACAGAAAAACATTGACCGGAACAAAATCGGTATCATCGGAGTTTGTGGTTTCGGAGGTTTTGCCTTAAATGCTACTGCCATTGACAAACGTGTAAAAGCGGTTGCCACGACAAGTATGTACGATATGACAAGAGTAATATCAAAGGGCTATAATGATGTTGTTACGTTGGAACAGCGCACCAAAACATTAGAACAATTAGGCGAGCAACGCTGGAAAGATGCAGAAGCTGGAACATTCGCAGCAGGAGCTATATTAAATCCTGAAAAACTCAAAGGTGATGAACCGCAGTTTGTAAAAGACTATCATGATTATTACCGCACCCCGCGAGGTTATCACGAGCGTTCTCTAAACTCAACAGGCGCCTGGAACGCTACCAATGCGTTATCGTTTATGAATATGCCACTCTTAACGTACATCAAAGAAATTTCCCCAAGACCAATTTTAATTATTGCAGGAGAAAAAGCACATTCTCGGTATTTCAGCGAAGATGCGTACAAAGCAGCTTCCGAACCCAAAGAATTAATGATTATTCCTAATGCTGTTCACGTGGATTTGTACGACAAGACAGATGTTATTCCCTTTAGCAAATTAGAAACCTTCTTTAAAGAAAATTTAAAATAACATCAGGATGATGAAACGTTCATTTTTAATGATTCTGCCTTTTATGTCGATTTTTATAAGTAGCGCATCATCTTGCAACAAAGAAGATGATAATATTAACACAGAAAATAATACACCTATGGCTAACGGTAAAATCAAAATAAAGGTCAATTCAAAAATCTTTACGGCTACGCTGTCAGACAACAATACGGGAAAGGCATTTAAAGATATGCTGCCTTTAACAATCAGCATGGTTGAGCTGAACGGTAATGAAAAATATGTTGATTTGTCAAAAAGTCTTCCGGCAAACCCTTCCAACCCCGGAACAATACAAAACGGGGACTTAATGCTGTATGGTTCCAACACACTGGTATTGTTCTATAAAACCTTTTCAACTTCGTACCGTTATACACGGATTGGCGGCATTGATGATGTATCGGGTTTAGCGGCAGCTTTAGGCACAGGTAACGTAACGATGACTTTTGAAAAGGAATAATCAAAAGATAGAAGATAAAAGTCCTTTTTTTATGACTACTGTTGCTAAATCAATAGCTTAAATCCAAATAAAAAAAGGCATAAAAAGGCACCTTTGTGATTTTGGATAAATCATAGAAAAAAATTTCAGGAAATGATTTAGCTCTTACTTTTGATAACTGACAATATCTATTTACCTAAATAATACAACTTACACAAATGTGTTTGTAGGTGCGGCATCGGGCAATTTTGAGGAACGCATCAAACAAAACACAAAGCGGACACCATTTTTTACTTTATTCTTTTCATTGGGAAAGCCTGCCTGCGTTGTTGTCCGCTTTTTATTCCCGAAATTTCAGCCACCAATGTGTCCGCACCAATCCTGGTATAAGAAATTGTTTGGGGAAAGTCGTGCTGGGGGTTTTCAAAAACCAATTGTGTTTCTGTAATTGTTGTAGCGGCAAACCGAACAGGCAATCCGTCATTCTGGTTTTTGACTATCGGGATATAGAACAATCCATTCTGTTCCTGAACCAATCGTATATTTTCAAAAACAATGGTATCCGTTTCTTTTACCATATAGCTCCTTCCCCCAAATTCACTATCCTTTATCTTGTTCCACGTTTCGTAAACAGGCCCCCCGGAGGTTTTGTTTTCCCAGGTGCCGATAATCCATGCTGCTTTTTTGATATCGCTGTTCTGTTTTATAGCCCGGGCAGCAATCAAAAAAGAACCGATAGCCACGATAAAAAGTTTCGTTCCTGCTTTCATAGTTTTAACCGGTTGGATGAACTTCGATTTTATTTCCCAGTATCAATAATTGTCAACTGAAGTTAAGCAAAATACTTATGCTGTTTCTGTGATTGCCGTCTTAACAATCTGAGTTCAGTCAGCCGAATATGTAACTGACAGTAGTAAGATGAGAATTATTCGTTGGCTCCTGCCGACGCAAAACTGAATATTGTGCGCTTGTGCCTCCTGTTATTAATGAGTATATTATTCCCCCGCTGTATAGTATACTATTTGTGTCATTATGAATATTGAATACCGCGTTCTTTGTCTACACCTTGAGCCTGGCTGGTGATTCTTTTGTCGGCTGATTGACTCTGATTAAATATCCGTCTGGGTCATTAAATTCAATTGTTGTCATACCCAAATGTGATTCGTGAGGTCCGCTAAAAACAATACCATTTGCCAATAGCATGTCAATAACGTTTTGCAAATTGTCTGTTAGAAAACTTGTCACAAAGCTCAATAGAATTACCTGCGTTGAGCTTTTGCACGTCAGCCGCCATAACGCCAAACCGATGTTACCAGCACGGGCCTTATCGGTTGTTGCTTATTATTTTCCTACCCCAAAAACTTCATATCCTCGTCTGTGAGTGAAATGTCTAACGCTTTAATGTTCTCTTCAAAATGTTTCAGTTTTGAAGTACCAGGTATCGGTAAAATCAAATCGTGGTAATGCAGTAGCCACGCTAAATTTATTTGTGCAGGCGTGGCGTTATATTTTTCGGCAATGACTGCAATTTTGTTCTCACTTTTTGGCAGGGAACTTTGCAAAGAGAAAAAAGGAATCATCGGTATTTCGTTTTTTATACAAATGTCCATTACTTCCTGAAGCCCTCTGACTTCCTGGTTAAACAAAGTGTAACTTGTTCTTTGTTCATAACCGAAAGAATTTTCTACACTTGCAATGTTTCCGATAGCCAATGCCTTGTTTAATTCTTCTGCATTTACATTACTTAACCCTATGTGCAAAATTTTTCCTTCCTTTTGCATTTCAAACATAGCATTTAAAGATTCTTCAAAAGGCGTATTTGTACCGGGCATTATGCGAAAATGAACCAATTGTATTTGCTCAATTTTTAAAGTCTTTAAATTGTTATCAATGCTTGCTCTCAAGTTCTCAGGCTTGTCGTAAACCCGCCAGCTTTTATCTGCGCCCCTGTCTGCGCCCACTTTAGTACATATTACCAAATCTTTTTTATAAGGGAATAATGCTTCAGCAATAAGCCGGTTAGTTACATCCTGGCCATAATAATCGGCAGTGTCCAAGAAGTTAATTTCGTTGTCCGCAGATGCTTTTAATATCTGCAATGCTTCAAGTCTGTTTTCTGGCTCGCCCCAAACGTGTTCTCCTGTCAAACGCATTGTGCCATAACCAAACCGGTTAACGGTTAATGGTTTTTTTGTTTTTGCACCAATTGTAATTGTTTTTCTGGTACTCATCTTTTTATTTGTTTTAAAATTAATGGTGCAAAAGTGTATCACCTAAAAATGAAAACATTTGCCATTTGACAAAAAGTGATTTTAGCGGATATTTTTTCTTATTCTGCTTAATGAGGATTGTGTCATTCCCAAATAAGAAGCGATGTATGATAATGGAATACGATTGGCAAGTGCCGGGAAATTTTCCAAAAATGCCAAATAACGGGTGGTTGCATCTTCGGAAACCAACGAACTTCTCCTGTCCATTTTTTCAATCAGTGTTTTTTGAAATATCTTGTTCACAATGCCGTCCCAACCTACGATTGTGTTCGAAAGTTCGTTCCAATCTTTTCGGGAAAACACAAGCAGCCTGCAATCTGTAACTGCCTGAATATATTCTGTCATCGGTTCATCGATATTATATGGATTTGCAAGCAAGTGATTTTCATCACCAAAATATTTTGTGATTTCTTCTCCTTTGTTGTTGTAGTAACAGATACGCAAAATACCTTCAAGGATAAACCCGACCTGCTTAAAAACTTTTCCGGCTTCTACAAAATATTCGTCTTTGCGAAGCTCCGTTTCGGTCGCTTTGTTTGTAATGAGTTCGATTTGTTGTTTGTTGAGATTGCCGAACTGTAAAATATATTCAATAAACTTTTCCATTAATGCAAAGTTAGAAATTGTTGTCTGTTGGGCAGTTGTCATTTGGCAAAATGAGGTTTACCTGTATTGCTGAACGATTGTCTGTCGGTATAATTTTTCTTAAAGTCAGCCAATGACTGTTAAACACAAGTAGGTAGTCTTTCGTTGGTTGTAAAACATCACACTTTTGCATTTTAATGGTAGATGCCCCATATTATAAAGGTGTATTTTTGCAGAAAATATAATTTTGATCGCATTTCGAAAGTGCGTCGTTAAATCATTTAACCAAAAGCAAGGGGTTGAAAATAATGAAAGAGTAAGCATGGCAGGCAGAAGGCGTTGCATATCTATGTTACGCCATTGAAAACCATGGAGAAAAAGGATGTTAATTATTTCAACCGATTTAGTGACAACAGCAATTTTCAATAGTAGTTTTCCGATGCTGTCGAACCTGTATGACAAAACAATCACAAAGCCTTCTATTTTTTGCAAGCCGGATGCGTCGTTTCTTTGTGTAACAAATTCAATAGACAACTAACCGAAAAACCGATCCCGATAATCCTATGAGCCCGAAAAACCCTTGATCTAAATCCATTACCCTGGAAAAGCAATTGTCCTAGAACCGTCCAACAAAAGACATTGCAACAGCGCCACTCAAAATGCGGCGCTGTTTTTTTTACCCTACACTGTAGCACCGCATAGGACATGAGATAGACAGCCTGTACTATGGCGCAGACCAAACGATATAATTATCTTTGCCTTGGTTTTTCATAGGATATTGGATTTAAAACGGGGCGCATGTCTATGCACCCTTTTTTGTTTTAAAAGCGCTGGAGCTGATAGTACAAACGGCTGCCTGCTGCATCTTACTAAGGAAGCTTTTTATCAAAAGTTTCAGCATTTCTTTAGAATTTCTATTTTTGTGACAGATATGCGTCCTGACTACTCTCATAAATCATTTGGCGACGAGCGTGCGAGCTATATTTTTCTCATGCTGGCGCTCGCTACAGATTCATCTCTCTAAGCATCTGCCCTGAAGGGCCTTCCATTTTTATCTTTTTTCTTCACTATCATTTACTTGCTATATGAACCCTTTTGCTATGGAGGCAACTCCTGTAGTGCCGGAGGAAATCATCCTGTCCGGTACAGACCATATCGAACTTTATGTCGGCAACGCCAAACAGGCGGCGCATTATTATAAAACAGCTTTCGGCTTTCAATCTTTGGCTTATGCAGGACCTGAAACAGGATTGAGAGACCAGGCATCCTACGTGTTGAAGCAGGGCAAGATCCGGCTCGTGCTCACTTCCGCCCTCAGCAGCCGCCACCCGGTCGCAGAACATGTCAAAAAGCACGGCGACGGTGTAAAGATCATTGCCCTGCAGGTGGAGGACGCTACCCTCGCCTGGCATATCGCAACCGGCAGAGGCGCCCGGTCTTATATGGCGCCTACGGTGGCGACCGATGATCATGGAAGAGCCATACTCAGCGGTGTCTATACCTATGGAGAGACCGTGCATTTATTCATCGAACGGCAGCATTATTATGGCATTTTTTTACCGGGGTTCAACCCGTGGACAAGTGATTACAACCCACCACCTACCGGGCTGGAATATATAGACCACTGCGTCGGCAACGTGGGCTGGAACCGCATGCAACCTGTGGTGGAGTGGTACGAGCGGGTGTTGGGGTTCTCCAATATTTTGTCCTTCGATGACAAGCAGATCAATACGGAATACTCCGCCCTCATGAGTAAAGTCATGAGTAACGGTAACGGATACGTTAAATTCCCGATCAACGAACCGGCTGAAGGGAAGAAGAAATCCCAAGTGGAGGAATACCTTCAGTTCTATGAAGGAGAAGGCGTGCAGCATATCGCGGTTGCCACTAAAAATATTGTCGGCACTGTCACTGCCTTAAAACAAAGAGGGGTAGAATTCCTGCCACCGCCCCCGGATAGTTACTACGAGGAACTGCAAAACAGGGTCGGCGCTATTGACGAGGACATTCAACCGCTAAAAGAGCTCGGCATCCTGGTAGACCGGGATGAGGAAGGATATCTCTTGCAACTGTTCACTAAACCGGTGGAAGACCGGCCAACCCTGTTTTTCGAGATCATCCAGCGCAAAGGTGCACGAAGTTTTGGCGCGGGAAATTTTAAGGCACTGTTTGAAGCCATCGAAAAAGAACAGGCGCTCAGGGGTAACCTCTAAATCCATACACATGACATCCACCATATTTGATATAAAAAATACGCCTTCACAGCAACTGCACCAGTTGCTGCTCTCAGCCGTTGCTCCCCGACCTATCGGACTTGTCAGCACCATCAGTGAGGACGGCGTCCCCAACCTTGCCCCATTTAGTTTTTTCGGGCTGTTTTCACTGACACCGCCGGTTGTTGTCTTTTCTCCTTCGCGCAGGGTAAGGGACGGTTCGACCAAACATACGCTGGACAACCTGCAAGTAGTTCCCGAATGCGTGGTACACCTGGTGGAAGAACAGCAGGCCTGGCAGATGAACCTTTGTGCGAACGAATACGAGAGGGATATTTCTGAATTTGAGAAGGCAGGGTTTACAAAACAAAAAGCTACTGCTGTTAAGCCGTTTCTTATCGGGGAATGCCGCGTCAAAATGGAATGCAGGGTGAGAGATATAGTTTCACTCGGCGACACCGGTGGCGCGGGCAGCCTTGTGATCTGCGATATTGTGCA
This sequence comes from Agriterribacter sp., assembly GCA_047601125.1. Classification (GTDB taxonomy): domain Bacteria; phylum Bacteroidota; class Bacteroidia; order Chitinophagales; family Chitinophagaceae; genus Agriterribacter. The sequence goes on from JASGJY010000002.1 coordinate 1,266,255, forward strand.
CCTGCACATCGCAGACAAGCTCCTGGATAAAGACGGAAGGTTCAATCTCTTTTGCTATAAACCGATTGCCCGTCTGGGCGGTGACTGGTACACCCGGCTGGAGCCCGCCGGGCTGTTTGAGCTTCCGAAACCTGCGCGGCAACTGGGAATCGGGATGGACAGGTTACCTGCATTTATTACCGGAAGCGAGCTGTTCACCCAAAACCAGCTTGCGAAACTGGCCAGCGTAGCAACTGTACCCGAGGTGGATGAAACATTTAGGGACGACAGGCTCGAAGCCATCCGCACGTTCATGAAAAATAATGAACCTGAAAAAAGGATAGCGCAATACGCTGCTGAACTGCTGGACGAAGGTCGTATCCAAAAAGCCTGGCAGGTACTGCTGAGGCTCACCCCTGTAAATCTTGTACTATGAGCTTATACACAAAACACATTGATATCTATCAACCGCATATTCTGGCGTCCACTCCCTACAGGGGTGGAAGCACAAGAGAGGAACATAAGACCATCCGTTACAAAATGTCCAGCAATGAAAATATGCTGGGTATGTCTCCTATGGCGCTGGAAGCGATCCGGGAAAACCTGCACAGGATCAATGAATACAGCTTTGAGCATGACCGGTTGTTCTGCCAGGCGCTGGCAAATCATTTTCACAATGCGCTCAGCCCCGACCAGTTTATTACCGGTAATGGCGGCATGGAACTGCTGGATATTATAGTGCGTGGCTTTGTACAACCGGGAAATGAAGTGATCATTTCCACACCCACCTTTATGGCCTACAACAGCTTTGCTGTGCTTGGCGGCGCAAGGGTCATTGATGTACCGTTACAGGGATCTATGTACGACCTGGATGTAGAGGGTATACTGGGTGCGATCACGGAGCAGACGCGGCTCATTTTTATCAGCAACCCCAATAACCCGACCGGCACGCTTATCCAACGGGAACGTATAGACGAACTGATGGAAGGGTTACCAGATCATGTAGTTGTCGTCTACGATGAGGTCTACCATGATTACGTGGAAGCAAAAGATTACCCGAGGGCGCTGGATTATATTCAGCAGTATAAAAACGTGATCGGGTTGCATAGTTTTTCCAAAGCCTACGGGCTGGCAGGGATGCGGATAGCGTACGCCTTCTCCACGCATCCCATTGCGCTTTACCTGCAAAAGATCAAAAGACCTTTTATGGTCAATGCACTCAGCATGGTGGCTGCCATGGCGGGGCTTAAAGACCGGGATTTTTTAGAGAAGACGAAGGCTGTGAATACGGTAGGCAAACTGTATCTGTATAAAAAGTTCAAAGACCTCAATATTCAATACACTCCAACAGAAGCCAATTTTATTTTGATCACCCCACCATTTAAGATGACTGCTACGGCACTGGTCCATGCAATGGCCGGTAAAGGCATTATGCTGCGGGATGCGGAGGTGATGAAGGCTCCGGGTAAAGTACGGGTGACGATCGGTACAGCGGCGGCTAACAGCTATTTTACTCATTCATTTACTCATGAAAAAAGCGATTGTTATGCTCCAACAGAACTACAGTGATTATACCCAGGCGGATCATGAAACATGGTCCATTCTTTACAAAAGGCAACTGGAAAAAATACAACGGGTAGCCTATGACCGTTTTGAGCCGGGACTACAGCAACTGGATTTTCAAGCTGACCGGATCCCTCGGTTTACCCAGGTCAATGAAAAGCTCAAAGCCATTACCGGCTGGACAATTTATGCTGTGCCGGGGCTGATCGACAATTCCGTCTTTTTTGAGCGGATGCGCTTAAAAGGATTTGGCGCTACTACCTGGATCCGTAAAAGGGAGCAACTGGATTACCTGGAAGAACCCGATATGTTTCATGATGTATTCGGGCATGTTCCCTTGCTCACCGATCCGCTGGTCTGTGACTTCCTGCATGGGCTGGCAATGATTGCAGCAGACCACCGGGAAGATGCTGCCGTGATAGAAACGCTTGCCCGGCTCTACTGGTATACCGTAGAGTTCGGTCTTGTACGACAAAACGGACAATTGAAGATCTATGGTGCCGGCATCCTGTCCTCCATCGGGGAAACCGGTTATGCCCTCTCCGACGCTGCCAACCGCGTACCCTTTTCTATTGAGCAGATGATCACTAAACCGGTGATCAAGGATCAATACCAGGACACTTATTTTGTGCTTGACGATATGAGCCAATTACCGGCTTCGCTCAAAGAAATCAATATCAAACTCGCTCAATCGGATGTGCTATGAAACTCATCACTTATAATCATAACGGGCAGGAGCAACTGGCTATCCTGGAAGAGGGAAAGCTCTTTGATGTGCATGCACTAGACCCGCGCCTTCCCCGCACGATGAACGGTTTTCTGGAAAACTGGGATCATCATCTATCCCTGCTGCAAGCAGCTTCGCGCTCAGGGGTACAAGGCAAATTACCTGAGTCTATGCAATGGATGGCGCCTGTGCCTTATCCGGGAAGTTTTAGGGACGGATATGCCTTCCGCCGGCATGTGGAAGCAGGCAGGCGCAGCCGGGGACTTGCGATGATCCCGGAGTTTGACAACTTCCCGGTGTTTTATTTCAGCAATCACCGGGCTATTACCGGCCCGGGCGATATCCGGTGCATGCCCGACCACCTGGAAAAACTCGATTATGAACTGGAAGCGGCGGTGGTGATCTGCCGAGAGGGACGCAATATAAATGCGCAGGAGGCTGACCGTTATATCGGCGGTCTGATGATCCTAAATGACCTGAGCGCAAGAAAACTGCAGCAAGAGGAAATGCTGCTGAACCTCGGTCCTGCCAAAGCAAAAGACTTCGCTACCGCCATAGGTCCCTGGCTGGTTACTACCGATGAACTGGAACCCTTTGTAGTTGCCGCTAAACCAGGACATACCGGTAAGTCCTGGAATCTTGATATGCGATGCGCTGTTAACGGAAAGCAGTTAAGCCTGGGAAATCTCTCAGACATGGACTGGACGTTTGCTGAAATCATCGCGCGGGCTTCTTACGGGGTCACGCTTTATCCCGGTGATATCATCGGCAGCGGTACGGTCGGTTCGGGTTGCCTTTTGGAATTGAACGGCACGGCAAAACTGGCTGATCCGGATTATGAAGAACGGTGGCTTGAACCCGGTGATCTGATCAAAATGGAAATTGAAGGGCTGGGGATTTTAAGTAACCGGATTATAAAAGAACATTAAAAAATAATAACGATGCCACACTACCTCAGGCTGGGCAGTATTCCCGGCAAAAGACATACCCAGTTCCGTAAACCGGACGGCAGTCTGTATGCAGAGCAACTCTTTTCAACGGAAGGTTTTTCCAATGACTATTCCCTGCTCTATCACCTCTATCCACCAACACAAATTGTACATACCGGTGGAGTTGTTGATCTCAGGCCTGTAGCAGCCGCTGAAAAAAAACTGGAGCACCGAAGCTTCGACGGCACGAAAGTTTCTGCCACGCAAGATTACCTGCTGAGCCGGAAGGTGATTTTATTTAACAGCGATTGTCAGATTGCCCTTGCTGCCCCTGAGCAAAGTATGCAGGATTATTTTTACAAGAATGCGGACGCTGACGAACTGATCTTTGTGCATGAAGGAAGCGGCACTATGCGTACCCTGTACGGCGACCTGCTGTTTTATGAAGGTGATTATATTGTTATACCAAGAGGCACGATCTACCAGCTCACGTTCACGGATACTCATAACCGCCTGCTGGTTGTGGAATCCTTCAGCCCGCTGCGTTTTCCCAAACGCTATCTTAGTGCCTACGGGCAGTTACTCGAACATGCACCTTACTCAGAAAGGGATATCCACGGACCGAAAGAACTTGTTACCCATGATGAAAAAGGAGATTTTCTGATCAAGGTAAAAAAGCAGGGCTACCTGTACCATCTGCATTACGGGTCGCATCCTTTTGACGCGGTGGGATGGGACGGCTACTCGTATCCTTTTACGTTTTCCATTCACGATTTTGAACCGATCACCGGAAGGGTGCACCAGCCGCCACCTGTTCACCAGACTTTTGAAGCCAGGAATTTTGTGGTATGTTCCTTTGTACCGCGGCTGTTTGACTATCACCCGCAGGCGATTCCCGCACCTTACAACCACAGTAATATTGACAGCGATGAGCTGCTCTATTACGTGGACGGTGATTTTATGAGCCGTAAAAACGTAACGCGGGGAATGCTCACCCTTCACCCAGCAGGCATACCTCACGGCCCGCATCCGGGCGCTGTGGAAAAATCAATCGGTGCAAAGGAAACAAAAGAGCTGGCGGTGATGATTGATACCTTTCATCCACTTGTACTGACGCAAGCGGCGATCGACATTGAAAATGCAGGGTATACGATGAGCTGGGCAGAATAAAATGATACCGATTTAAATATCAGTTTTGACTACTGTTCTTAGCACTGGCTTTTCAGTAGCTCCAGCCATTTTTAAATCTGGAATGGTATTTTGTATTTCATTAAGGTAGCCACAACTATTGTGATGCTAGATTTTAGTATTTTTTTCATCAGCCCTGAGGGCACAACAATTGCAGCGGAAGATCATGAAAAATATGAACGAGTCTGCAGCGGGAGGCATCGTGGACGAAGGCATAACCTTTTTTACAATACCCATTCAAAAAAATGACGCATGAAAACAATTGTGCTTATTGATGACGATGCAGCGATCAGAGAAGCCTTTACGTTGATGCTGCGGACGGATAAGTTCCGGGTTATTGCATTACCGGACGGACGGGAGGTCTTAACAGAGCAGGTAACTACTCCGGATCTTTTTGTGATCGACAGGCACCTGTCCGGCATGAACGGACTGGACATATGCCGTTTTATAAAAGGCAGTGAAAAATATAAAAAGATACTGGTTTTTATTTTTTCGGCTGTGCCTGATGATGTAGGAATTTACAAAGCAGTCGGCGCGGATTGCTTTATCGCAAAACCGTTTTCTGTAAAACAAATGCGTGAATATATCATGCGGTATACTGTGGATCTGAATGAGTAAACCCGTTCACCTTTTAATAATTGCTAATATGCATACCATCAGTTTCCTTTACACCCATGTATATCCCGGCTGTACAGCCATCTATTTGTTTACGCCTGCAGATGGAGCAACCGTGGCAGCTATGGCGGAATTTAGTGATGGCGCTACTGCTACGGCAGTGATCGAGCAGGTGAATCCAGCAGAGGTGCTCGTTCACATAGATGCTTATCATACAGCACGCGGTACACGTATTTCCAAAAAAACCTAGCAACTAGACTATGATGCTACGGCGGATCTTTGGAAAATGACCAGCAAAATAAAAATGTAATAAATAATCAGCACTTATGGCAACAACTACCAACTCAAAAATCATTCGCGCCACAAGTCGGGACGTTTATAAAGCTTTCACGGAAGAAAAAGCACTGGAATGTTGGCTTGCTCCAGATAATATGAAAGGCAAAATCCATGATTTTGACCTAAAAGCAGGAGGCGGTTACAGCATGTCGCTTTTTTATCTTGACCGGCAGATGAGTGGCAAGACTGCGGAAAACGAAGACCGCTTTTACGCAACATTTGTTGAGCTCAGCCCATATGAAAAAATTGTTCAGACGATTCGTTTCCAGTCAGACAAAAAAGAATTTGAAGATGAAATGACGATGGAGGTGTTTTTAAAAGCATACGATACTGACTCAACAAAAGTGACCATCGTTTTTAAAAACATTCCGGCAGGTATTGATCCAAAGGACAATGAAACGGGCACCGCACAATCGCTCGAAAAATTAGCCGGCTACGTGGAAAAAAATTGATTAATGTACAGATACGTGCAATAGCTGTTCACAACTGAACAGTTGTACTGCCGTCAGATGCCATAACAGGTTCAAATGCAAATGTTTAACATCTGGCACACAATTTCCCTGACAGGGATTAAATTTGAAACAGATGCCTTCAACACCAAAGATTATACTTCCGCTTCTACTTATATATTTTTCGCTTTGCGCGACAGCGCAGCCAGTCCCTGCCGTGCCGGATACGTTTGCAAGCAGTAATCCCTTCATTAGTTGGGCAAAGGGTCACGCCTTACCGTTACAACATTCCGATGCTGAAAAAGGCGATGCGGATCTAAACCCTATTCAAAAAATGATCGGCACTGCACGTGTGGTCGCCCTGGGGGAGCCCGCTCACGGGGTGCACGAGCCCCTTGCGTTCAGGAACAGGTTGTTCCGGTTCCTGGTAGAAAATGCCAGGTTTACGACCCTTGTGGTAGAAGCCGGGCTTGCCGAATCCCGCCTTGCTGCTGATTTTGTAGCAACGGGTGTGGGTACGGCAGAAGCCGCTGCCGCGAACCTGACCATTGGCAAACCTTCGCCAGAAAATATTGCGCTGCTCGAGTGGATGAGACAATACAACGCGGATCCTGGGCACAAGCGTAAGGTTAAATTTTATGGCATGGATATGCAGCTTAAAGGCTTTCCCGGAGATACCAGACCCTCCCATGCCGCCTTAGATGAGGCGCTTTCTTATTTGAAACGGGTAGATACCAGCGCTGCTAACCAGGTTACCACTGCCTTGTCACCGTATATGAGCCGGCTGTCTGTCGCGGGATACGCTTCATTTTCTACAGCCGAACATGAAAAGCTTACCGCTATTTTTGATGACATCGTTGCCCTGTTTGAACGACAACGCATTGCCTTCATTAAAAATGGCGCATTAAAAGATTATGAGTGGGCCTATCGCAATGCCATAGTTGCTCTGCAAACCGATCGGATGGCGCGGTTGCTGCCACCTGATCAACCCGGTAAAATACCACCTGATGCGTGGATGTCCATGAACTCCAGGGATGCGGCGATGGCGGAAAATGTCATGTGGATCTTGAATACACAGGCAGAGCAAGGCAGGGTGCTTGTCTATGCCCACAATGCGCATGTAAAAAATGCACCGACTACGGGCGGCGTCTGGGACGCCTTTGCACAGCCACCCAACAGCACCGGTCAATACCTTCGATCATTGCTAGGTAAAGATTTTTTTATTATCGGATCAAGCGTCGAACCCCAAATTGCTACCGCTCAACCCGGCAGTCTGGATAAGGCGCTTGCTACAGTAGGTAAACCCCGTTTTATACTTGATCTCAGCACCGCTTCCGAAAATCCACTGGTAACAAATTGGCTTTCGGTGCGTCGTCCGATGGAAGCTAACAAAGTTGGCTACCTGATGCTGCCCACCAGTACAGCTTTTGATGCGGTGCTGTTTTTGGGTAATGCTGCGGGAGATAAATAATATTTTCTATATTCAGGACGGATAAACTTAGTTGTCCCGATTTTTACTACATACCCGACATTCAATTGTTTGCTGATGCTTGAACCATTTGAATTACCGGTACAGTTCGGAGATCAAACCATTCTGCTGCCTGCAGAGCTTAAAATATGGGGATATAGTCACCGGATTTTAGTGAAACTGCATGAACAGGTCATTATTTTTGAGCCGGATGAAGAGCGAAATTACCGTGCATTGATTGAAGATACAGGGAAGCCTCCTGCACCGGAAATGCTCAAAGCCATCACGGAAAGCATTGAAGCAATCTTCAAATAATACATTAAAACTGCGGGTATTGTTGCTGAATGCGCTGCAGCCAGAGCGCTATCTGAGCCGGAGAAATTTCTGTGGATGTAAAGCCTGCCGGCGTAAACCGGACGGTCCTGTTTTTTGTATTGCTGATGTAAACAAAATTTCCACCCGTGTAAATGGTATACGCTCCTGATACGTTTTCTGCTACCTTTTTATAATACTTCAACGGTTCGCTATCCGGGAAATCAGTCAGGATACTTATATTTTCCATAGCGCAAATATAAAACAAAGTAAAATCAGCAGTATACTGCCGTTGAGGTGTAGCTGCAAACCATTATCCAATTAAAAAGCAACAGCGGTAATTTCAAAGGACGAAAACCGCCGCTGCTTTTGTTGCATGAGAAAACTTGGTGCCGGGCATGTATCAGCATCTATTTATTTTAGCACCAACTGCGAAATAGCGAGCTTACATTAGTATTTTTAAATTATCCGCAATGTACATTCGTGTCATTTCTTCAATGTTACGCTTATGGAAAATTGATTGTCGCGTTGAGGAATAATGTTTAAGGATGCGGCGTGTTTGCACTTTGCTTATCCAAAGTATCTGTATCAGGCTTTGACATCAGGTACAGTGAATACAACGGCGCATCATAGGGTATGACCTGAAACTGTTTTTTTCCTGTTGCCTTTTCGTGTTGTATGCCCACAGTAGTATAGATAAGTCTCAACGCCACCATACAAATGACTAAAGCAACAATGATTCTTTTGCCCTGGCGATCTCCCGTTCCAGGTTTTGAATCTCTTTATCCAAATTTTTAGATTGCGGCATGAGGTGGCAATAAAAGCTGTAAGACAAAGCTAACCAAAATTAAAAGAAGGGATGCCATGTCAACTCCATTTAAATATTTCGTGCAATTGATTAAGCGTTTCTTTCCAATCTTCTCGAAAATCAATTCGGTCGCCTTTCAACATGTCATTTGAATAAACTGTTTTGAAATAAACAATTTTGCTTTTGCTATCACGATAGCCATAAGCCTGCCCATCCTTAAATTGAAATTCAATCTCTTCAACTCCTTCAGCAATCGTATCTGTAATTCTAACAGGACCAAATATGTCAGAGAACATAATCTCTTCCGCGCCTATTTGAAATGTTTGAGTTTCGGACTTCACAATTCTCTCCGCATATCTTTCGCAAAAGTGACCTGTATAAATTCTTACCCATTTTTTCCATCCGGTGTTTCTGTTATTTATATTAGCCTGAAAGCCTCCATTTGATGTATCTATACCAACCAAAATCAAACCTTTGGTTGTTCTGTGAGTCATGCCTATGCTGACAATCGGGCTGGGTAAATTAGATAAAAACTGGCAATAGAAATTGAGTTTCGCGCCTTTGAATTCTTCGTAAGTCTTTATCCATCTATGATTGCTTATTTTTGCTTTTTTGATTTTCTTCGCCTGATGTTTAATCGCACCGTTGAATTTAGGAATAACAATTTCAAGCGATTTTTGAAAAAGGTCAGACACCTCACTTAACGTTAGCGTTTCAACAGCAATTCGTTGGTTCATGATAAATATTCTTTAATGGAGGCTGACAAGTTGGCTACCTGATGTTGCCAATCAGTACGGCCTTTGATGCAGTTCTGTTCATTGATAAATTTACAATATCAAAATGGAGAGCTTATTTGTTCGAGGCTTCCATTTGCATTATGATCTTGTTTACTTCAGTTTCAGTGTTTTTCAATTTTGCCTGGCAATGGGTGATCAGCTCTGATGCCCGTTTTACCTTTTGGGCCAAAACATCAACCGAAACCGTTTCGTTTTCGATCTCTTTAGCAATTTGAGCAAGTTCTTTATATGCTGCCTCATATGTTAAAGTCGTTTCCATCATAATTTGATTTTGATTTAACAACAGATTTTATTGATTTATCCGAAAGAATAACTTCCATTTCCGATCCAGCATTAAATACTTCAGGATTGCTTGTTACGTCACCTTTGTATTTGATGATTGCAAATCCTTTCTTCAAAATATTTGTCGGAGACATTAGATTTATCACGGAAACCAGATGCCCCAAATAACCTCTCTGATTACGCAAATATGCTGCGTTAAATGATTTTATATTATTCATTGTATTTGAAAGATCATTCAACTTGTTTCCTACAATAATTTTTGGCTTAGAGATCAAGGTAGAAATACTCAGAGATAACGCTGTTTTGTTATGAAATAAAATTGTTTTGGTTTTATTAACTACTGTTTGATTACAGTTTACCAGCGCATCTTTATAATCACTTAAAAAAGTGCGTGAATTATTAACGATTGAAGTGTTTAAAGTAGTAAGCTTTTGATAATAACTTGAAAACATTTGTTGTGACTTAATGAGCACAGTCTTTTGAAAGTTGAGAATATCGTCTTCAAACTTCTTGTTATGCGCAATAATAAACTCTGCAGCTTTTGTTGGCGTTTTGGTTTGAGTGTGAGCCATCAGATCGGCAATTGTTTCATTTTTTTGGTGCCCTATACCTGTAATTATGGGAATTGGAAATTTAGCGACAGCCAATCCAATCTTATAATTATCGAAAATGAGGAAATCCGTCTGCGCGCCGCCGCCGCGGGTTATAATTATTACGTCATAAGCGTAATTTGATTTAAAAACGTCAATTAGTCTTTCCAGAAATTGCTGCGCATTCGCCTCGTTTTGTACGACTGTGTGATAATCATGTATCTCAAATTTGTATCCGTATGGATTGTTTAATAGCGTGTGCTTAAAATCCTCGTTACCTGCGGATGTTTTGGAAGCGACCAGTGCGATCCGCTGGATTGCCATCGGTAAGGATAATTTTCCATTTCGTGTAATATACCGGTCTCCGACCTTTGCAATTACAGCAGGGTTATTTTTAACCAACGCAGCAAGCGTAGCCTGTCGTTGTTGTTCCAAAACACCAATCGTAAAGTTAGTATCAATGTCTTGAATGTCTAATGACAATCCAAAAGTAACGTGATAGATGATTTTAACTTTTACCAGAACATTTATGTTGTTGGTAAATCTTTGTCCTGTTATTCTTTCAAATTCCCGAATTTTAGACGCCCCATTGCCCCACGCTTTGCCCGCTATTTTTGCGACCAACTGGTTCGAGTTATCTGCCTTTTCAACCATTTCAAAATAATGGTAATTAGTTTGTTCCTTAAAACTGTGATTGGTAATGTCTGCAATTACCCAAAACGTTAATTCATTGAAGTCTTTTTCAATGACTGCCTGAATTTTTTTATTTAGGTCTGATAGCTTAATATGTTGTTCCAATTCCGTCATTGACATAATACGCTGAAAAAATAAATTAAGTTCTCTTTGAAAGTTCTGCAAAGAAGCCAGACCTTGACCATAGTTCCTTATTCCCGACAACGTAGATCACCTCTTTTGCACGCGTTACCGCAACGTTCAACAGGTTGGGTTTTTTGCCTGCCCAGTTCCTGGCGCCATTTTGTGCTATGTCGGGCGCACCAAGGATAAAAATTACCGCTTCTGCCTCGCGACCCTGTACTGTATGAATGGTGCCGACTCTTTCGAAACACCAGGAATAACTGTTCTCTACCCAGTTGGTTAAGATGCCGCTGTCAGTTATCATAGTTCTTATATTTTCTGCCACTATTACAAAGGGTGTAATGATGTATACATCAGGCTTCACACCGGCAGCCTTTATTTTTCCTAATAAGCCCATAACAATTTTACCTTCTTCTGGTGACCACTTATCGGAGCTCGATTGACTTCTGATATCTATCCATTTTGAATCGCCCAAACAGTTTCTTATCAAAGATTCCTTTGGGATTTTAGCCTGGACCATTTGCCTGCTATAAGCGATATTATTAGCAATGGTAAACATAGGGTCATTACACCTGCGATGGACGAGCAAGGGCACTCCAATTGATTTACTTCCTTCCGTGGTAGGTAGATCTCCATAATACTTTGCGAGGGTATCAGACAGTGTTTGCACAGAAGCATTAGGGGCATTGTATTTATAGCCGTCCACTGCGAAACTCTTGCAAATAGCCCACGTAAGTGTCTCCGGCAGGGTTACGACGGGTTCGACCTGAGAGGGATCACCGACAACAATGCAACGTTTAGATCTGAGTATCGCTCCAACTGCGGCCTGTGGAACGGCCTGACCTGCTTCATCTATAAGAAGCCATCCTATTGCTTCTTCCGGTAGTTTTCCAAACATCCGGTCAACGGAAGCAAACGTGGATGAAAAACAGGGCACGACTAAAAACAAAGAAGACCATAAATCTGTAATCAGTAATTGTTTTTCAACCTCATCAAAACCTTTACCTGAAAAAATGTACATCAATGTACCAAGATTATGTCTCATCGGTTTGGCGCATGCGTTAAGAAAAGCCTTGTGGATATTCATTGCTTTTTTAAAAACTTCATCTCGGAGTTTTTGTGTGTTTGCATCGCACCATGGCATTGTTAAATGTTTTACGTCATGTTTTTTTCTTAGAAGAGCATCATCAATGATATTTAGCTCTATTTCTTTTCTAATCGGTTGAATCTTTAAGGATGCATCTTTTATTTTCTGTTGAATAATTCCCAGTTCAGTTTTTAATTTATTCAGCTTTTGCAGCATCATTTTTTCATTATCCTTTGCCTCTGTTGCCTTCTTCAATGCCTCCTGCTGAAGTTTAGTCAACGCTTCTATTTGATGATTTAAAGCGCTGTTTTCCTGTTTCCATATTTTGGCGAGGCCAGTGTTGAAGAGCATCTTAAGCCAGTTGGGCCTAACTGATTTATGCTTTAGCGATTGAAGTCCGAATTTGTTTACCTGGTTATTGATCAATTCGATCGCTTGTTCCGACTGCAATACTTTGTTTGAGATTTCTTGAAGTAAGTCATTAGTCTCGTTAGAAGATAACTTATATAAACGCTCTTCATTTTCTAAGTCTTTTATTTTTAATAAGGTTGTTCTAACCAAAGCTAGTTGGTGCAGGCGTGTCTCGCTTTGATTAATTGCTTTTTCAAAATCCTTTTTTGCACTTTCCCATTCGATCAAAGCATCCTCGTGGCTTTCCGGAGGTTTTTCTTCTGCAATAATATTCGGTTTTCTTTTACCTATTACCTGTTTTGTCTTTTCATCAATTATGTCAATTTCCTGGGGTATACCTGTAATTTCAGCCAGGTAGGTTGACAGTCCATCATCGGTGTCCCACCAAAATGTCTGACGGAATTTACTACGGTTTGCCATATTGCCCAGCACTGCTGAAATCAAGCCCCAAGTATTTTTGTCGATGAGTTTATCCGACAAAGATTTGAAATATCTGGGTGTATCATTGCTCGACTTTATTGCATCGATTCCCGGCAATTCAGCACTCACGTTTTCAACAGCTTTATTATTAGAGGAAGCTATCAGTATTTCAAATCCTTTTAACCGGTCATCGAGTTCGTATATATGCAGCCACGATGTGCCAGCCCTGGTCTTCTGCCCGGAATGCGTGAATGCTTCAGCAGGATCGGAAAAGGAACACATTACTTTCGCCCTCTCGGTAATAATGCTGGCAACGATATCACGTAATATCGTTGTCTTGCCGGTACCAGGAGGACCATTCACTCCGAGAATACCATTTTGTTTTAATTCTTTAAAGGCTAGATTTACTGCTGCCTGCTGCATTAATACCAAAGCGTTTTCTCCTGCAGGCCATCTTCCGGGGCTAAAAAGTAAAGGAGCCAATACTTGCTCAAGTTCTGCATTACTGTTTAACAGGTCAACTCTTCCGGTCAAAACTGTTTGCTTGATATAACGAACCAAATTCCCGGGCGCCTTACCGGAATTGAATAAAGACCGTGCATACAAAAGATCATTTAGGAAAAAGCTGTTCAGCAGTAGTGGCTGCGGCGGTTCGGGATTTTTGAAATACTCGTAATTGCGGATCGCAAACTGTTTTTTGCTGGCAAGGCCCTCTGGAATCGATAGGGTATTTACGAGGTGATTAAATGCCAATGCCAAAGTGCCGCGATCAATCGGAAGAGGGTGACCTTCATTATCATATCTTCTGATCAGCATATCAATTTCCGAAAGATATTTTTTCTCCGCTTCCGGCCATGCGCTTAATACAGTTAAATCTCCTTTTAGTGCCTGCACAACTCCCCAACCAAAACTTGAAATAGATACGGCACCATTATCTATTGGAACACCATTTTTATCAACAACCAGTACAGCCAGAATCGCCTCTCCTTTTACGGGCGGCTTTTCAATTCTTGTATCACCATAAACGTCCAGTAATTTTGAAATAGCACCTTCGATGTTAACTGTTCCGATGATTACCTGATAAAACAACTTGTAATTTGGCTTCGAGTTTTCCTTAGTTCCTTCCCAGGGCAGTTTATCATGGAATGATGCCACTAATTTTATATCTCCGTTTGCCGCCAGGTCCTGAGGGCGTTTAAAACTTTGCGGTGAAAGAATTTCAAATGCTATCCAGGCAGACAGCACATTTTCTTCCATGGAACTTTTTTTAGGATTGTGCGTGACCAAAGGTTTTATTTCTTTTGTATCTGTAGTCTTTCTTTCCCCTTTGTTGTTTAATATTGCCATTGCCTGGATCACCAGCTCTTTGAGCTTACCTGCCCGTTGAGTATCCCTATGTGACAATTCAGAAAACAGTTCATTCAAGGTCTTATAATCTTTATCATTTGCATAAAAGATCGCTTCGAGTGCTTGAACCGTTTCATTAAAATAAGGTCTGTTTCTCTGGGTCGTCATGTGTTATAAATCGTTCGTAAGGCAAGGGGAAGTCTCTGAAAGATAATACAAATCTTGCTTGTTTAATATTTCAACGATTTTCGGTAGGACATGGCAATTCTTATTCTTTCTCCGAGACTTCCAGAAATACAAATTTGATATCCCTAATAAAGGAGACTACACCTGGAAAATCAAAATATCGATGCTTAACCAGTGCAATCTGATATTTAGTTGGAAGATATATTCCCCATTTCGAAAAATTAATCAAAGCAGGATGCATTTCAAGATATCTCTCAAGATATGTATCAATGTCTTCCAATTGTTGTGAAATTGAATTCCAACTACACTTGAACTCGAGCAATTCAGCCTTTACTTCAATTAGGCAACGTGCATCAAATTCATCAACTTGACTTTCAATACCCGACCTTTCTAATAACAATTTAATTGATCGGTTGATGCGGGTACTCGTAAAACTGAAAAGCTCTATATAGTTCGGTTTCACCCTTATTGGTCGCTGAGTTAAAATATCGTCAATCTTAAACCCTTCAAAATCTTTTCTTATACTATGTATGTGCTCAATACTTTTCTCGTCCAGATATCCATACTCGTCTGCGTCAAAAATAATCTCCATCATTTTTTGCCGGATTCTTGCGTGAATATTAGCTCCACCACCAAAAAACATCGGTTTTTTTCCGTCTGCGGCCGGGATGACCTCTATCAATTTACTCTTTTGATCTACAAGCTTAATCTTCCAAATTTTAGCCGCAAGGAGGATATTTTCATCAGCCATAATTTGAGGCGAATAGGGAATCTCTCCAATTTTCAGCCCCTTATCTACAACCCTGAAATTCTCTTCCGTTTTGAAAACGCTGTAGAAGTCCTTGTTGTTAACGATCCTTTCTCCGGCGACACCGATGATGACCTCCTGATGCAGTTTCTCTAGATGATCATGCACAATTAGATGCTGAATAATTTGTGAGATATCTTCTGTATCTATCGCTAAAAATGCAAAGTTTTCCGAGACTTTTTTAATTAATTCAGCGGGCGAGATGCCATTAAATTGTTTTGTAAGCGACAATACTTGGTGCAGCGCTAAATCATATGGTTTATCATTTGTTTCCGGTGGTTCAATAAACTTTTCTGTATATAATAACCAGCATGCTAACGCCTGAAGCAACTGCCAGTCTTTCGTTGCATATAAGACAAGATTGCTTTGTGTGCCTTCGATCCGCCCACTTCTACCTACACGCTGAATTAGTGAAGCAATACTATGTGTTGCGTCTACCTGGATAACTTTATCTACCGTGCCAATATCAATTCCCAATTCCAGTGTTGAGGTGCAGGCGATAGCAAAATTTTGCCTGGTATTACTTTTTGCAAACTTTTCTACATATTCTCTTACTTCTTTATCCACAGAACTATGATGCGAAAAATAGTTCTCATGGCCTTTTTTACGATTAGCCTCCTTCTTCAACTTTACTGCGATTTCCTCCGCCTTCCCCCTGCTATTAGGAAAAATAAGCACCTTATTTGTGGCTGTCTCTTTGTATAAGTCCTCAATGAGTTCGGGAGATAATTCATTTACGCCACTTGCGATCGATTTGAATCGAACAGCTATATCCTTCCCTGTTTTATCGAGTAACACAGCCGTATTTTGCTCATGGCCGGTAAATTTTTTAGCTTCATCATAATCTCCAATAGTTGCGGATAGTCCGATTATTCGGAACGGCATGACATTAAAAGATTGTAGCCTGCTGAGTATTGATTTGAGTTGAATTCCTCTGTCGGACCCAATAAATGAGTGTATCTCATCAATTACAACATACTTAAGATTCGAGAAAAGATGATTTATATTATAAGGCTTGTTCACAAACATTGCCTCGAGTGATTCGGGCGTGATTAGCACAATGCCCCTCGGATCCTTTATAATTTTATCTTTCAAGGACCTGCTGGCTTCACCATGCCATTTTGTAACGTTGACATCGATGTATTTACAAATATCTTCTATCCTTGAAAGCTGATCATTAATCAAAGCAATCAGCGGAGAAACATATAAAACCTGCACTCCTTTCTCATTAAAATTAACCTGCGAGAGAATAGGCAAAAAAGCTGCCTCTGTTTTACCGGAAGCCGTCCGAGAAGCCAGAATATAATGCTTTGAAGTAGACAAAATCTTTTCAATTGCTGCAGCCTGAATAGGCCGCAACTCCTCCCATCCTTTGTCTCTTATATATCTTCTGATCGGCTCAGATAATAGTTGGTAAGACATTATAATTCTTCAATGGTATCCGTAACAATTTCATTAGGGCGTTCATCAGAAATCTCCAGATCGCCAAACAGTTTGGCTTTATCTACATCGGGGTTCTGTCTCAGGATATTCATAATGTTTAAAAAGTCTCTAATAATTTCTCTCGGTGTCAGAAATTCAGACGCGCCGGGTTTATTCAGAATTTCCTCCATAAACTGTTGGATATCGTTATCAGATATATTGGTCTCGAGCTTATAGTGAAAGTCAAATATATGCTTCAACTTCTTGAGGAGCACAAATAGTTCTGTATGATCTAGTGGCAATAATCGGATAACCGGCTGTGCAAAATCTCTGATCTCCGCGGTTTCAAACTTGTTTGTCTGTAACCGTGATTTCAAAGCGTTGTAACTAAAAAGTCCTCGTCTTTCATTTTCTAAAAACTCTTTTGTGCCTGCAATATTGATGAAAAGATGTTCGATCTTTCCCTGGAAACAATCATTATAGATAGTCAGAATTTTCTCATAGTTTTTTTCCCTCATTACAGAAGTAGATATCTTATACAAGTTGATCGCTTCATCAAGGTTGATCATAAATCCACTATATCCGATACTTACAAAGAGCTTACAGAAGTTTTTGAGCATATCGTAAAAATTCTGGTCATTGATGATTTCGCGGACGCCCAGATCCTGCCTTGCTTCTGTTTTAGTATTGTATTCACCTTTTAACCATTTCAGACTATTCCTGCACAATGCTGCGTTATCCGTTATATATCCTTCATAGTATTTTACCAGCACCGTTCCGAAATCAAAACCGCCGACTTCAGTAATATCATTAATAGTCTTCATGATACTTGATTTGATCACTTCCTGGAATTCAATCTTCCTGATATCTGTCAGCGATATTTTGTTTTCCGCGGCAGTATTAGAGATTGCTTGCTCGATCCATTTCTCAAGCAAAGTCGTTAGTGCCCCACCTTCTGGTTTGGTCTGGATGGCAATATTATCCATGATCGCGGTATACAATAAAACGCTTTTACCGTCATTGGCGTAAAGCCGGTTGTCGGGTGTAAAATCTGCATTTGCTACAACAAACTTTTGTTTCAAAGCAACGGTATTGAGTAAGTGCAGCATAAACGATTTGCCCGAACCGAAATCCCCAATCCAGAATTTCATAATGCTACTTCCGTTTTTTACATCGTTAAGAGATGCTACAAACGCTGCTATCTCTGGAGAACGTCCGACCGTAATATGTTGCACACCTATTTTAGGCACAACACCTCCGATTAAGGAATTGATAATCGATGTGGCTTCCTTGGGTTTAATGTTGTCAATCATTGTTGCAATAATCGTTTATATTGTGAGGGATTGATCGAATAATTAAGATCCTCTTGTTCAATTAAATTATCATCAAAAAACTCGTAACACAATTCATTGATATTATCAATCAGGCTATTCTGAAAAACACCATTGCTTTTGGCGAATGGTGTTATTTCATTATCCGATAATAAAAAATTATTCTTTTCAAAAAGTTGCAAAAAGGAAAAATGCACTGGCGAAAAAGAAATATCAGCAATGTAATAGTTAGAAAGTGACTGTTCTGGTGCTTCGTCAATCTTTAAGACAACATCTTCTTCTTGCTTAGGCATTAATCCAATCGGCTCCTGCTCGTCGTCATCTTGTAGAACCTCATTAAGCAATTCAACAGTTTCTGAGTGCTGCGTTTGCACTTCTTTAATTAAATCTTTATCAATTTTGATCTTTTTTCTTTTAGTTAAAAATAATTCATTTACCCTTGAGAGCGCAGCCTCCAAGTCCTTAGTTTTTATTAGTTCGTTTATAAGGACTTCAAAGCCCTTGAGTTGGTCCTCACTTTTAAATAAACTTTTCTGAATCGTCTTTGTTAGTTTTCTATGATCAAAAGTCTCAGAATTTAAATCGGCATAGATGTAATGAACATATAGCTGAAGGGCAATGTTCTTATCAACAGCGCTCATTGCTTTAGAAGCTTCAAAAAATATATTCTCAACTGATGGATTCTTACTATTATCCTTTCCCAGTTGATAGATTTGTGTAACAAACTGCTCTGGCGCGTGTTTATATAAATTAAGATATTGTTCAAATTTATTTTTCCATCTGCTGGGATTTTTTGCGTTCAATTCTACTTCTGTGGCAGGATCCGGCGATTCGATTAAAGAAGTCAATTGAAGAATAGCATAACTCACCGGACTAAGAATATTTTTCTCCAGCGCCGCTTTTATGTCAACCTTTGTTATATAAAAGTCTTCTGATAATTTCCTTTTGTGCTCGTAACGTGCTCGCACGGCATTCTCACAAATCTTATAGATTAAATTATAAATCTCATTTTTTACCGAGTCAATACTGCTTTTGTAATTATAGCTGCCTTTGGTAAAATGAAAATGTTTGATGAGTATTAAATTAACCATTTCATTGAGTCGATTATCAAATGGTGGACCGGTACCACCAGCACGATTCACTAAGAATTTAATTGTACGGACAAATAACTTCACTATCTCCATGTGACAAAACTCGATATCTGAAAAAGTGTTCTGAGTATGCCACAACCGGTTCAACAATTCAACTTCATGATCTTCAAGTTTCAATTTTTGCTTAAATCTTGTACCCAATCCCCAGAAATCGGCAGTGAAACTATAGCTCTCTGATGTACTGCCATATCTGGCCTGACTCGCTATCAATCCTCTTGATAGTAAAATATTTATTGAATCGTGATCGTTGAGCTTAAGCAAAGTCTTGGCTAGCGTCGTATAGGTATAAATCTTGGTTCGCGGATAATGTAATGCTAATATGTCAAGTTCATTTTGAATCCGGTTTAAATCTCTATGGCTTTCATAATCACGTATGAGATCGAAAAGCAACAGAAATGAATAGTTCGTATTCTCACCGGTATTAGGAAATCTTCCTGATAAAAATGATTGCTTGAAATAATCATAATACTTTCTTTGCTCATCATTAGCCCATCTAAGGTTGTCAAATGAATAAATGTATTGATGTTCCCAATAAGGAACGCTTCTTTCTGCATTTGTAAACTCTTCCTTTGCAATGGCCAAATTCAGCTCAATGTTTGAAATATCAATGACGCCTTCATTTAAATTTGAACTCGATGGAATTTTCATTCCAGTGTCTGGCAGTTCTTTTTTTGAAATCGCTGGTTTCACGTCTACGAGCGCACTATCAATCGTTTCCTTTGCTATAGTTGAATTTATAGGCGCACCGCCTTTAATTACTTTCTGCTCTTTAGCAATTTGCTCATCGATGGATATTTGTTGATCAATTTTAGGCAACGGAAGATCATCTTTTTTTAGGGTCTTATATTCACCAGTTTTTTCAGCTTTCTGTGTATGGTTTATAGATTCAGGGGCCATAAATTGACTATCCCTGGCAATATCCGTTGCTACTTCTTTTGTCTCATTATTTCTCTTTCCTTTTCTGGCAATAACGAAATATGACACAACAACACAGCCTAAAACAATAAGCCATTTTTGGGTAGTGGTGGTGGAATCAACGGGCGGGGCCTGAGTCGCTACCTTTGTATCTGCAATAGGCACGGTAGGTATTGGAGGAGGAACAATAAGAAATAGCTTTTTAGCTACATATCCCTCCTTAACGCCATACTTAACTTTTAACCAATTTCCTCGACCAGAATCAACGAATTCAACTTCTTCACCTGCTTTTATCGTGCTTAGAACGCCGAAATCAGTACTAGGTCCTGATCGCAAATTCGCATCACTTTCAGCTCGATACTTTTCTTGGGAAAATAGCGGTTGCCATGATAGTGCCAGCAGGACGAAAAGTACAGTCGATTTCAATAAACCGTTCATGAGATGGCTTAGTTTTCTAATTGAAACTTAAACGATTAAGGGTACGCCGGTAGGTCTGACAAAAGAATCGAATTGGGTATCGTAAATGTAAAGAATTGTTTCAAGATTAGGAAAACACTATTAGAAATCTTTGGAATAGACCGGATTCAATAGGTGCCAGTTATGTAAGTGGTGGCTCGATCATTTTAACCCTACCATAATAAACCTCTGGGCGCAACTATTTAATTTCGAAAACTATCTGGGTATTTGAATTACTTTAAAGTCAATATTCCAAAATCTAAGCTGTTGATATAATTCCACCAATGAATATTTAGCAATATTTGAATGAAAAGATTTTATATCGGACTTAAGTGATCTTCCACTATTGGATGTATCTACAAATGCTAAGCAAAATGTAAGCTTTGGCCGGGCTACTTGAGAAAATAGACCTAAAAGTCCTTGTGCGGGAAATGGCTGCTTTGATATTGCCTTTCGTAAAGTATCTTGATCAAAAGGTTGTTTTGCATATGCTTCCAGTTGTTTTATATATTCAAAATCTGAAACCATAGTCTCCTGAATTCTTTTAGCAGCTATAGAAATTTGTGCTGCTAAGTCTCTCATAGTGTTATTAAATCCCTTTTTTACATGTACAAGGTAAATTTGATTAGAATCATGATATAGAAGATCGCAACATTCAATATTCTCGGGTGTTACAGTATCTAGCACGATCCAACCTGGCTTTCCCAAGTATGACTGATTGAACACCTTTTCATCCTTTTGAATATCGAATCTGTTTGTTATAAGGCTTTCTTCCCAGCATTCTGCAAACATTGCAACGCACTGGTTATTCAAATCTTCCAAAAATGACTCTTCTATTTGATACCATCCTTTGTCAATACGGAAGTACGATTTGCCTAAGTGTATCAGTTCTCCATTTAAATGATTTAAAACAGAATCCCTTGTGATAACACTGCCCTCAGAGTCTCGAGAGTAAAGTTTTTGAAGTAAAACAGAACGGTTAAGCTGATATTCGTCTTCGTCTAAAAGGCTTCTTTTTTCCTTAATTTTTGATATTATATCAGACCAGGTTGGCCTATCATCATACTCTAAAATCTCATTTTGATTTAATTCAATTGCATAGCTTTCCGCTTTAAGATATCTTTCAAATTGTTGGTGACAAATTTCAAAGTCCGGAATTTGTCCCGATTTATAATCATCATAAATCTGCTTTACTAATGCTTGATCAAGGTTTCTTAGTAGATTCTCAAAACGTTGCCCCTTCAAATGCACAGCCTTATTTAATTGAAAGTTAGGTGTCTTCATTAATATAGTATCAATCTTCTGAACTAATTGCAGCAGTTTCTCAAACGTAATTGCTTTATTAATTTTAAAAGAGGATTTCGCTAGACAACCTGAACTTTCTTTTCTCAGTTCTTGCGGGGTAAATCCAAACGACTTAACTAAGTGGGTCTTATCAAGCTCAGTTTGAACCTCTTTAAAAATCTGTCCAAATTGATTTTCATCTGCAAATCTTTGATCGCCTCTATAGTGCCGCGATTGCCCCAGCACTACTCCAGTAACTCCACGCTGTTGTATGGCCTTTATCACTCGGCTATCCTTCTCGAACAGTCTTACTATTATATCTAGCCCAAAGCTTGACTTTGTGAATCTTTCAATCTCAAAACTGCCATACCCGCCTGCAATAGCATATAGCCGTTCTCCGAATCCAATAAATCCAATAAATGAAAACACTCTGTTTGACGCAGTTAATATTTGAGAACCTATACTTATCACCGGTTGTAAAAATTTTAACCATGTGGGTGGATAATGCTTCGAAATTGTGAATAATGAAACATAATGATTGTCAAAGTTTTGGTTGAGATCTATCGTATTGAGTTTTATCCCATCAGTATTCAACTGTCTCTCGATTTCACCAACAGTATCGGGAATGTCCAACTTCTCAAATTGCTCTCTTTCAATCTCATATATTGTCACAGGGATTTTATTTGACTTGATCATTATTGAAGAATTATATTGTTAGAGTCAACTAGATTTATATTTAAGCGGTAAAAAATAATCTATGCTGGCTTAAATCCCGTCATGGCATTGCTATTCGCAAGACAAATTCCTGGAAAACTCAGCGTTAATTAAGCCAAAAGAAGTTTGATTAAATGGTAGGGTTGCGGCAGGCAATCAAAGATGAAGGATTAATCAAATACAATTTAAATTTAATGACATTATACTAATTGCCAAAGTTTTAAAATATCTTTATGTCCATGGCTTAACGTTAAAACAATGGTGAGTCTGACATCTCTGGCAAAGTATTTTTCAATTATAATAAGCTACTAAAAGTCCATGGATAGCATCATTACTAAACAAATCTGATAGTCACAGTCCGTTCGAATTGAAATGAAGACTGAATAAGAAATTACATGTCTAATTAAGATTTTGATAATTATTTGTTTTTATTTTGAATTTCGTTTTAATCCTTTTCTTCTAAAAAATCCTTCAATACGATATCGTACCAACCCGACTTGCCATAGCTTGCACTTCTACTTCCCAGGTGTAGTTAGTTAAGCATTTCGCGTTTGAATCATGAAAGGCGCTTTTAACAACGGAATTGCGTTGTAATCTATTTGGAAAAGTATAGCTATTCAACTACAAACTGTAGACGTTCTCAATTTGTAGTACCATTAAGCCAAACTATTAAACTGGGAGCTTTTTTAATTACAATACCTAAATAAAATATTATGACTGCAAATGAGATTGCTGGCAATGGCAAATTAATTGTGGATAGTAGAATAAATGATGACTTTGAGGGCTTTGATGATGAAATGCTTTTCGCGCTTTCAAATGGACAATATTGGATACAAGCTGAATACAAATATTGGTATCACTATTCTTACATGCCGCCTGTAAAAATATATAGTTATAAAGGTTCCTATTATATTTTTGTAGACGGGCAAATTCAAACAGTGAAGGTATTGCAAATAAAGGATGTTACAGAGGCTACAATTATAAATGACTTTAATGGTTGGTCAGGTGAAACATTATTTGAGTTAGACAATGGCCAAATTTGGAAGCAAGCTGAATATGCATATCGGTATCAATATTCTTACAGACCTAAAGCCATTATTTATCCAGTAAGTAGAGGATATAAAATTCAAGTTGAGGGTGAAGCGATTGGCGTAAGAAGACTTAAATGACTTACGTTAAAATCATTTTGACATGGCAACAACTTAGTGTGTACATATGACGATAAGCCAACTCGTTATCCAATGTGGGACTGCAGTACTAAAACTTGAATTTGGCATCAATCTTCTATAAATTAGATCAGTTTAATCCTTTTTTGGACTAAGTTAATGAAACAATTATTTGAACAATGGAAGTTTTTAAGTGAGTGACCTCTTTTAAGAACTGATAAATTAAGCTGTAATTTCATGTATTGCGTTTAATGTTAAACTCCGATAACTATATTTAACGGTGCCCGCTAATTATATAATATGCAACAAACAATACTGAAAGAATTAAAGCAATTAAAGTCTGCCATTGCAGTGCTTATCGGAACCAGCGATCTTCCAGATGCCGAACAATTTTCAAAGGAAGCAATCAGCAAGGCGGCGCGTGAATTCCGTAAAATGCATGCGGACAGAAGTGAGTGGATCAAGGAAAGCGAGATCGGTCGATATCTCAAGAATTCAAGCTGGAGTGCCGGAAAATTTATCCGATCTGAATTCGGCTTCAATGCCTGGATCAAAGATGGACACTATTATCTCTATCATCGCAAAGCACTACAACAGCTATCGGCGGAATTGAAGGAAAGAAACGTACACCTGGGTCGCTACATCGAATACAAAAGAAGCGAGGCTGAATACCGGAAAAAAATTTCAGTGAATAAGGCAGTGAATAAAGGTAAACGTACATTTCAGTTACCAAAGGATCTGAAAGATATTACGACTACGCCCATTCCGGAGCCGTCTGTAGAAAAGATACAGGAAGATCTGAAACAATTAAAAGACGTTTTCTTTGAAAATAAAATGGGAGATTATATTGACATCTATAAAGACAATCACGCTATGCTGAAAAGCATGTATTACTTTGAAAAGTATATTGATCCTGCAATAAAAAGACGGTGTAAAAAATGGTGTGACGATTTCAACTATGCAAATCATGCGATGGAACTCATCACGAAGAAAAAAGAAACATTTGTCCCGGTGAAAGAAGAGGATATGATACAATTATAAATTCGACCTTCTTTTACGTTCTACCTTCAATACTTCGGATTCCAGGTACATGGCTTTTTTTCTCCCCTTAATGAGTTGGGGTTTAACAATACCATCGGCAATTGCTTTCATAAAAACAGCGTTACTAATGCCTGCCATCTTCATTGCGCCCTCTTTAGTCAGTAATTGATCCTGCTGCATAGCAGTTCTGATTTCTTCTTTAATAACAGTGCGAAGCTGAATCAAAAATTCATCCAGTGTAATGATATGCAATAAGATCGTTTTGTCCATTCAATATACTATTAAAAAGCAAGGGAAATTCTATTGCAGCTACAATAGAATCCCGCCTGCCATCAGCAGCGATCCCTGGTGGGATCCACAAGAGTTTTATATGTTATTTTATTAGGTCAGAAGGCCGATAAACGACTATTTTTGTTTTCTTTACAGATAAGTATTTAGCAGCGGCAGCCCCCATTTCGTTGTCTTACCAATAGGGCTTCCACTACTCGCTTCATATAAAGACGTTCAGGCAGGGCAAAAGAGGAGATTTTACAGCATATTTTTATCGCAATAGCATGCGTCCTGGTCATTTACCTCATATCGACAAAGCTCCTGGATCCAGTGATGATACTTTCCTGTTACAACAGGTAACGGAAGGTAATGGCGAGTCCTATGCCAAGCTGTTTGAAAAATATTTGCCGCGGCTGTCCAATTTTTTATTTCCCTTTACCGGTGGCAGCAGCGTGGATACCGAAGACATTATCCAGGAGATCTTTCTTAAAATATGGGAGAAGCGGGAAGCCCTCATGCTGATCCAGTCCTTTGACCGCTACCTGTTCCGCATGGCAAGAACAAAGGTAATCGACCTGCTGAGGCATCGGGGTGCCGTAAGACGGTTCGAAGTAAATTACACGGCATTAAAAGAAACTGCAACGCCCGGCAGCGAGGCGGAAGATGCGCTGCAATACGAGCAATACCGCACTACCGCTAAGATGGCGATTGATTCCCTCACCCCCGCGCTGCGGGAAGCCTTTTTACTCTCTACCGAGGAAGACCTGTCCCTCGATGAAATCGCCCAAAGACTCTCCATCAGTAAAGACGCCGTGAAAAAAAGGCTCTATACCGCTAATGTCAGCATTAAAAATTACCTGAGAGAGCAAGGCGAATGGCTGGGTATGATGAGCTTTCTTTTAGCGCTCTGGACGAAATCTTAAAAATAATTCTCCTCTTTTACTACCCTCATCCGTCTTATATGAGCATGACGACAGAAAAAGCCATACAAATTGCCGGATTGATCGCGAAATCAGACGTGGAACAAGGCGTGCTGAGTAGTTGGCTGGAATTCCTGGAAACAGCACCCAGCGCCGATGCACACCGGGTACTGGAAGCTTATGATGAAGCGCTCGCCTCCAACCCGGAACTGCCGGAGCGGGTGTCACCGGATTTTATGGAGCGGCTGAAAAACCTGTTGCCGCAAGGGAATGTTGTCGCACCAAAAGAAACACCGGTCCGCAAAATTCGCTGGTGGATCCCTGCCGCGGCTGCCGCCGTGCTGATCCTTGTCGCCGGTTATTTTATCCGGCAGCGCAGCAATGTCCCGAACGTGATACTAACAGACATTGTCCAACAACCTGCCACGGACGTGAAGCCTCCGGAAGGCAACCGGGCCATGATCACGCTTTCCAATGGAAGCAGCGTGTTACTTGACAGCGTAAGCAAGGGGCAACTGGCCTTAGAGGATAACGTGAAAGTGGTGAAACTAGATGATGGCAAAATTGCCTATGAAGGCACGACCGGTGAGACCATCTACAATACCTTATACAATCCCAGGGGTAGCCGCCCGGTAGACATGACCCTATCTGACAGATCTCGCGTATGGTTGAATGCCGGATCATCGATCCGTTATCCCGTGGCATTCACAGGTAACGAAAGAAAGGTATCAATGACCGGTGAGGCATATTTCGAAGTGGCGCATGATGATAAAAAATCTTTTATAGTCACTAAGGGTGAGATGGAAACGAAGGTGCTCGGTACGCATTTTAACATCAAGGCCTACGACGAAGAAAGTGATATCAAAGTAACGCTCCTGGAAGGAAGCGTGGCGGTGAAAAATAAACAATCAACCCTTGTCATTAAACCCGGACAACAAGCGCAAATCACCGATGCAATAACAATTGATAGTGATGCAGATCTTGAAGCGGTAATGGCCTGGAAGAACGGACGGTTTGTATTTGCCGGAAGTGGTACGGAAGAAACGCTGCGAGAGATCGCCCGCTGGTATGATGTGGAAGTGGTGTTTGAAGGTAAAGTGACGGAACAGCATTTCGGGGGTGATATTTCACGCAATGTGGAAGCCTCAAAAGTGTTTGAGATGCTGGAGAACACGGGTGTTTTACATGTGAAAATAGAAGGAAAAAAGATCATTGTATTACCATAGAAAATATTGATTAGCTGACGCCATTGAAATGCACAAATTGACTGCCAATAACCCAAATGAAAACAGGGATTCCGCTTGTACCGAAACCCCTGTAAGTAGTTCAGGTTAACCCTTGAAAACAAGCCTCGAAAGCATTGTATCATTTTGTCAAACCCAAACTAAAACAAAGTTATGGCTTTAAAAGCTATTGCCCCTCCTCAAGGGCGGCGGCTCACCAAAAAACTGCTGTTGATCATGAACTTAACGGCTATTTTATTATTCTGCGGCTCGCTTACCCTGAGCGCAGCCGGTTTTTCTCAAAAGGTTACGCTTTCTGCAAAGAACGCGAAACTGGAAAAGGTATTCAAGGAAATCAAAAAGCAAACTGGCTTTGGATTCCTGTATACCTACGAACTTCTTGATAAGGCCGCGCCCGTGACACTTTTTGTCAAAGACGCAGAACTGCCGGATGTGCTGCAACAAATTTTTGACAACCAGCCGCTCACCTGGAATATTATGGAAAAGACAGTAGTGGTAAAGGCGAGAATGTCATCAAAAGAAACCAATGATATCAGTGATATTGCCTCTATCGACATCAAGGGCCGTATCACCAATGAATCAGGCGACGCCGTCGTTGGGGCTAGCGTGTTGGTAAAGGGAACGAATAATGGTACAACAACCAACAGCAACGGTGAATTTTCACTAACAGGTGTTGATTCAAAAGCGTTCCTTATTCTCAGCGGAACTAATATTGAAACTGTTGAAATCGCTGTCGAAAACCGTACCCTTTTACTGCTCACTACGAAAATAAAAGTTAGTCCTCTTGATGAGGTACAAATTATAGCTTACGGTCAAACGTCGAGGCGTTTTGCCACTGGAAATACTTCTACAGTTAAAGCGGAGGATATTGAAAAGCAACCCGTAAACAACCCTTTGCTGGCATTATCAGGAAGGGTGCCAGGGTTACAAATTACCCAGCAAAACGGTTTGCCAGGAGGAGCCATTAAAGTGAGGGTACAAGGCCAAAACAGTATAACAAATGGAAACGCGCCTTTACTCCTCGTCGATGGAATTCCATTCTCTTACGATGTGCCAGGTGGCACTTTTGGTCCTATCGGAAATTCTGGTGAACGAACTATTTCAACCTTTTCTACTGGAAGCGGTAATGCATTAGCATACATAAATCCTGCTGATATTGAGAGTATCGATGTATTAAAAGACGCGGATGCGACATCCATCTATGGTTCTCGCGCAGCGAACGGAGCTATCCTGATTACAACAAAAAAGGGAAAACTCGGAAAGACCAATATAAATATTGACTTACAAAAAGGTTGGGGAAAGGTAACGCAAACACCTGAAATGATGAACCGTCGTCAATATTTGGATATGCGTTATGAAGCCTTTAATAATGATGGTGTAATTCCTTCCTCAGATCCTTTTGCAGTCGGTGTCGAGGTCTATGCTCCAGATCTGACTACATGGGATACTACTCGTGAGACCAACTGGGTAAAAGAATTAATAGGCGGAACCGCACAATTCACTAATTTAAATGCGTCCATTTCAGGTGGGACATCGACAGTACAGTATTTAATTGGCGGTACGTATCGACAGGAGACTACCGTTTTTCCTGGCGCTTTCAAAGACGACCGACAATCTGCATTTTTCAATTTAAATAACAATGGAACAAATCAAAAATTCCGCTTCCAATTATCTTCCAGTTATCTGAAGGATAATAACAAACTTCCCGGTGTTGATCTTACTATGCCGGCTCTTATAATGGAACCTGTAGCTCCATCAATTTATACTTCGGAGGGAAACTTAAATTGGGAGCCTAATAGTATCGGCGGATCAACTTGGGATAACCCATTAGCAACATATCTCTATAATAAATATAGTGCGGCCACCAACAATCTGATTTCCAGCGTTAATCTTTCTTATTCGATTTTCTCAAACTTAGAGGCACGCTTACTAGCTGGGTATTCAAATTTACAAACTGATCAATCTGTCATTAAATCTTCACTTGCTTCTCGACCCGAATATTTCGTTCCCGCCTCATCCATATTTCAAAATGCATCTACTGCTACATGGTCCCTACAACCTCAAATAAGGTGGTTTAAAACCCTTAAGAATACCCAATTTGAAATTTTGGTAGGGTCTGATTGGCAGGAGACCATAAAAAGAGCTTTATATACGAACGTCATAGGATTTGCCAGTGAGTTGTTGCTAAATAATCCCGGAGCTGGGGGGTCGCAGACTTCAAGTCTTGAGCAATCTCTATACAGATATAATGCCTTTTGGGGACGAATCAATTATACACTCAAGAAACGGTATATTTTTAACATTTCCAGCAGAAGAGACGGCACTAGTCGTTTTGGTCCTGCAAATCGGTTTCACAACTTTGGCAGTGTTGGAACCGCATGGATCGCTAGTGATGAACCATGGATGCGGAATTTCCAGATTTTGTCGTTTCTTAAATTTAAAGGCAGCTATGGAACTACTGGTAGTGATCAGATTGGCGATTATGCGTTCCAAGACTTATATGGAGTTTCAAGCTCAGGAATTTTATATCAGGGCGTAGTTAATGTAACACCGCGTTCAATATTTAATCCTTATCTGGCTTGGGAAGAAACAAAAAAGCTGAACATAGGACTTGACTTGGGATTTCTAAAAGATAGAATTTTAATTGGTGTCAACTATGCAAGTAACCGTAGTTCAAATCAATTGCTGAGTTATAAACTTCCGACAATGACAGGCTTCGGAGGAGTTAACACCAATTTTCCTGCAACTGTCCAAAATATAACATGGGAAATATCCTTAAATACAACAAATATAAAAACAAAAAAATTGCTCTGGACGACTAGTATAAATATTACTGCTCCTAAGAATAAATTGTTACGATTTGATAGTCTGTCCAAAAGTACATACGCTTCCACTTATGTTGTTGGACAACCTCTCGCTATAATAAAAGCATTCCACTCTTTAGGAGTAGATCCAACCACCGGAATATACATGTTTATTGATCATGAAGGCAAACCTACCGAAACACCGGATTATTATCAAGATCGAACAATTTTGTTAACTCCTTTTCAGAAGTTCTATGGCGGATTTCAGAATAGTGTTACTTATAGAGGCATTCGAGTGGACTTCTTATTTTCTTTTGTCAAGCAAAGGTCCTCAAATGGATCCTTATTTTCAAATGGGTTGGGCAATCAGCCTGGGTTGTTTTCTCCATACGGCAGTTCTGGTAATCAGCCAGTATCCGTACTAAATAGGTGGCAAAAACCAGGCGATATGGCATTAACACAACGATACTCTACAGGGTATAATTATTCACTCAATCTAGCAAACCAAAACATGAGCGACGCTGGCTATGAGGACGCTTCTTATATACGGCTAAAAAATATTGCTGTGTCTTGGGAAGTCCCGTCAAGATTACTTCGCAGCCTTCTTTTTAGCAAATTAAGGGTGTATGCAGAAGGGCAAAATTTACTCACATTTACCAACTATAAGGGATTGGACCCCGAGACCCAGAGTTTCTGGGCACTCCCACCTCTCCGGGTGTTCGTAGTTGGCTTGAATATAGGTCTTTAATCTCTAAAAATTGATTATATGCAATTCTATAGGTATTTAAGGCACAGATTTCTCTTCATTTTATTATGTTTCGTGAATTCTGGTTGTAAAAAATTTCTTGATGTAGGCAGTCCCATAACTGATATAACTAGTTTCAGTGCTTTTGCCGAGGATAAAACAGCGACAGCTGTGATGACAAGTACTTATTTCACTATGATGGGTCCAAACTTTCAGGGCCCCAATGGTATCAACAGTTTTTCTGTTGTTTGCGGACTTGCTTCAGACGAGTTTACCTATATCTCTAACTCTCCGAACAAGACGCTTCAACTTTTTTATCAAAACAATTTAAATTCAACCATTGGCTCTTATTGGAGTGCATTGTATAAAACTATTGCCACCTGTAATAGGATGGTCGAGGGTTTAACAATATCTACTTCTCTTAGTCCATCGGTAAATAAGCAATTACTGGCTGAAGCTAAATTTTTACGAGCATTTAGTTTTTTTTATCTGGCGAATTTATATGGCGACGTTCCACTGGTATTAACAACGGATTACAAAATCATCAGTAGCATGGAACGGACTCCGGTAATTCAAGTATACGAACAGATTATTCGTGATTTGAAAGAAGCACAGCAAGGATTAAGTGAAGATTTTTTGGATGGAAATCTTCAAAAATATTCAGGAGCTGCCGAACGAATTAGACCAACGAAATGGGCTGCCACAGCGTTGCTGGCTAGAGTCTATTTATATAATAGAGATTGGGTAAATGCAGAAACGGAGGCCTCGAAATTAATTGCTAGCTCATTGTTTAATTTAAGCTTGCTGAATAATGCTTTTTTAAAATCCAGTTTGGGTAACATGGAAGCCATTTGGCAATTACAACCTATAGACGTGGGTTATAATACTAAGGATGGTTATACTTTCATCATTCCATCTACGGGTCCAACAAATGATCAGCCTGTGAAAATTAGCGAGGAACTACTAAATAGTTTCGAAAACGGCGACCTGAGACGAAATGCCAATTGGATTGATTCAATAACTGTTGGTGGAAGTTCATACTATTACCCCTTTAAATATAAAGTTAATAGAAGCCCTTCAGTAACGGTCGCCACAGGAGCGACGCCCATGACTGAGTTTCTGAATGTATTCCGATTGTCGGAACAATACTTAATAAGAGCAGAAGCAAGAGCGCAACAAAATAATGTTGATGGTTCGCAAGATGATTTAAATATTATTCGAAATAGGGCAGGACTACCGAATGCTGCGGCGAGTGATAAAGATTCTTTGCTTTCTTCCATCTTACGCGAAAGGCAAGTAGAGTTTTTTGCGGAGTGGGGACATCGTTGGTTTGATTTGAAACGAATCGGCAAGCTGGACATTGTTATGCCTGCGATTTCGACTGCGAAAGGTGGAAGCTGGGAGTCGACAGATAAATTTTTTCCGATACCTGTTTCAGAAATAGACTTGAATCACCATCTAATTCAAAATGAGGGGTATTAAAGAAAATATCAAAAGCGGATTATGTATACATTAACTGGATCTAAGGGATAGAATTCAAACAAGCAAATTTTCTGAATACCTTAATGTGATCTAACAACGTTGGAACAATTTTATTTAAATGATTCACCTTGCTAAACTTAACAATTGCGTCCTCATGAAAGCACAAGACATCAAAGAAGATTTTTCTGAAATAGGCGTCGTCGAAACCTCGAGGCAGATTGAGGTTACAAATACTATTTTATTGGCGATTGTAGCATTACTTGCTCTCGTAGTCTGGATATTAATATTTGTTGCGGTCGGACGATGTCTTTTTGATTAAATAACTCAACTGAGCATCGTAAATATAATAGTAGATAGTCTATTAAGGCTTCGCCATTAGAAATACTTGGAAATGTATAACACGTGATTTAATGAAAGTTGCAATTAACGGAATCAATATCAGAATTGTGCGCCAAAAATTATATTGCCGGTATCCAGAGTTAAAGTCGCCATTCTAACTATCGCCTTCAAAGTCATGTCTTTCTCGGAGAGGATGTTACTTTGGTAAAAACATCTTTATACCAATTTGAAAATTAAAATGTTATTTCATTGGAAACAAATTCTCACACCAAGAGTATATGCGTCTCAATAATCGGGATTATTTTTTTCTTGTCAGTATGTATGGTGAGTTTTTCACAATCTTCAACACCAAAATCAATCCAGACTATTTCTTTTACGACCGATGAAGGAACTTATATGTCGTTAGATGTATCTCCCGATGGAAAGACCTTGGTATTTGATTTACTGGGTAACTTGTATATCCTTCCTATTGCGGGAGGGAGCGCTATTCCTCTTTTAACGAGCAGAACAAGGTTGTTGTAAAAAAACTCAATGATACGCTGAGTTATATTACCGCGACGATTGAACTGGATAAAAATACGGGGATCGGTGTTATTGATATACCTGTGACTATTAATTTCCGTGACAAAGCTACATTAGATGCCGTCAAACATAATTTCCACTGGCTGCCGGGCATCAATTCCGGCGCAGGTCAGATCATGCCGCAGCATCTTTTTCGTTCGCCTGTGATGCTGTTTACTTTCATGAATAGTTCAGTCGTGCTGATACCTGATGTAAAGACAATCACAAAAGACATTCCTGCTCCTTGCTATATGCAGGTGGAATATGAGGATAAAGCGATTATTTTACATTACGGGCTATCTCACTACAAAGCTGTCGGACACCGGTATTACGAAAAGAACAGAAAAGCTTTTTTTGTGCCTCCTACATTAAGGATTGGATTTTATATTTTAACACCAACCATATCCGAACCGCGTGCTGTACTGAAAATTGCTAATAATTTTTTATGGGAACGTTTTGCCAAACCATACACGAAGTCTGTTCTACCGCAAACGGTGTCGTTTGACCATTATGCGAATGTCGGCTATACGACGGCGTTAGATCACTTATGGGTGGATGCGGGAAATGACCGGGGTGGTATTATCCTGTCTACGTTTTATGACAGCAGTTCTAATTTATACCGCGGGCGTTACTTTAAAGATGATCTCTGGTACCAGTCCTGGTTCAATAATATACGCACCGCTTATGGATTATACAGTTGGGGAAGTTCATCAGATCGTTCGGATTGGAAGGGAAAGGCAATACAAATGGCTAATCTGCTCGTGAGTGCACCGGTTGATCGGGGATGGTTCCCTACGATTTATAACAGCCAGGAAGGTAACTGGTATTCGTCATCACAGCGCAAAGCCGCCGTTTATCACATGCCGGACAATGCCTGGACTGCCTACTGGCTGCTGCGATTTACGGATGAACTGCAACCTATCCATGGCGCTGATACGTTACTGTTAGATTTCAGCAATGCACTGCTGCGCTCACAAAATAAAGACGGGAGTTTTCCAACGATGGTTTATACAGGGACGCTTTTAGCAGATAGTACGCTCAATCATTCTGCCTCTTCGGCTATCGGGACCTGGTACCTGGAAGAACTTTTATTGAGAAACAAAATTTCTGCGGCTGCCTTGCAAGAATACAGACACTCAGTTGAGCGATCACTTGCGTTTTTGAGTAATGAAATTTTGCCGCAGCAAAAGTTCGAAGACTTTGAGCTCTACTTTTCCTGTTCGCCCAAGCCGATGCATTATTATGACAGCAGCACTTATTTGTATGCACAAAATACTTTAGCTATACAATGGTGCGCACAGGCTTACCTGAAAGCTTACGAACTCTTTAAAGACCGCCGTTACCTGGATAAAGGCGAATATTGTTTAAACATTCTGAGCCTGTACCAACAGGTTTGGAACCCGCCTTTTATTAGTTTTTATGCCTTCGGCGGTTTTGGCGTGCAGAATACAGATGCCGAATGGAATGACGCCCGGCAGGCGCAGTTTACAGAGACCTACCTGCAGTTTTATAAAGTGACCGGCAATATTGAATATCGCGAAAGAGCTATCGCTGCCTGCCGCGCTTCTTTTGCACTGATGGTGCTTCCAGAAAACAAAAATGTAGCTCCGAGAAATTATAAGGGGACAACCCGGAATGGCGAAACCTGGCCGGGTACTATGGCTGAGAATTATGGACACAGCGGTTATGATGAGCGTTCTTACCAGTCAGGGTTTCATTGGGGAACGGGCAGTGCACTGACCACTGCTGCAATTTTCGTCCGTGAGTTTGGTGATTCACTCAGTCATCCACGAAGCAGCCGATAAAATAAAAAAATAAGAATGAGGTTCTATAAAATCTGTTTGATTGTTTCTATTGTTTTTAGTGGAACAGTTTCGTGGGCTCAACGAAAGTTGAGGAGTTTGTCTGATGAGTTGCGGTATTATGAAGATGTTTCGCTCCTGCCATTCTATCAAGATAATGCAATATCCGGACAGGAATCAACCTACGATCGCACCGGCGGCAACAATGATGGCTTCAAAGGTACCTATTCATTTATCCGCAAGGATACGGACGGACGGCTCGTCCTTTTTGAACAAAAAGGTCCTGGTGTCATTCAACGGATATGGACACCTACACCCACTGCGGATACGCTGGATATTTATATAGATAATCTATCCCTCCCCCTTATATCGGTTTGTTATACGGACCTTTTCTCCGGCAAGGTATTTCCATTCGTTCAGCCGCTTTGCGGTAGCGGAGCCGGCGGCTATTACTCGTACTTCCCAATACTTTTCAATAAGGCCTGTAAAATCGTCTGCCGCGGCAAAGCGCTGAAGTTTCACCAGGTACAGTACAAGCTTTTTGCTGGCGATTCAAAAGTGGAGAGTTTCAACGGAAAGTTATCGGATGCTGATAAAAAAACGTTATCCCGGATAGCTTCGCTTTGGGAAAAAGGGTTAGCGCGCGACCGAAAAGAAAAGCAAATCATACAACCCATCACGCTGCAGCCGGGTGAACGCTTACCGGTTTTTCAACTGATGAAAGGAGGGAGGATTGTTTCGCTGGAAATGGAAACAGAGCCAGGAACTTCAACCGTCATGGATAGTATCCGGTTGCAGGCGAAATGGGATGACAGTTCGTCGATGGCGATTGATTGTTCAGTGGCTGATTTTTTTGGATATGCAAACGGACAACCTGCCATGCAGGGTTTACTCGTGGGTACACATGTGAATACACACTACTGTTACCTACCCATGCCTTTTATGCGCTCGGCACTACTCATCCTTACTAATCAAAGTCAGCAGGCAATACAATTAAAGGTTCGTGTGCGCTATCGCTTGCAAAAACAAAACAATATAAGGGAAGGCAAGTTATATGTGAATCGACAGGAAAATGAGTTAGCGGCGGGCGATCCCTCTCACCTTTTTTTATCGGTAATCGGTAAGGGTCATTATGTGGGAACAATACTCTGGGCAAAAGGATTAAAGCCTGGCGACACCGGTTTTTTTGAGGGAGACGATTCTACCGTCGTGGATGGAAAATTTATGATCCATGGTACCGGATCGGAAGATTATTTTAACGGCGGCTGGTATAATATCAAGGGACGATGGGACAGCGCGAGAAGTTTTCCTTTGTCAGGCTGTATCGGTTACTCCTTACCGTTATCTTTTACCGGTGGCTACCGGTTTTACCTGGGCGATAAACTACCTTTCACGCGTTCATTTTTTCATGCGATAGAACATGGCCGTCAAAATAATGATGAAGCGGTCCGGTACAAATCACTAGCTTTTTATTACGCACCTTAAATATTAGTTATGAAAACATTTATTCTATTGGTATGTGCAGTTAGCGTGGCGCAGTTCGTTCATGCGCAAAACCCAGTAACCTGGAATTGCACGGCAAAAAAGACCGGTGATAAAGCTTATGAAATTCACCTGACCGCGGCAATTACAAAACCTTGGCATGTCTATTCGCAGGCAACACCAGATGGTGGGCCAGTAGCAACTGCCGTTGCATTCTGTAAAAATCCTTTGGTGGTTTTAGACGGTAGTATTAAGGAGATTGGAAAGCTGATCCAAAAGCACGAGGAAGTATTTGGTGTTGATGTGAAATATTATGAAAGGACGCTCGACCTCGTACAGGTTGTAAGATTAAAAAGCAAAGTAAAGACAACCGTCTCCGGGAGCGTCAACTTTATGGTGTGCAATGACAAAGAATGTTTGCCACCTAAGAAGGTGCCGTTCTCGGTAGTGTTGAAATAAAGAGTATTACCGCGGTAGGGATGCCGATGAACTTACTAAAGTTTAGTCCCGGACGTAATAGCATGGATAACCGCTTCAATAGCCTGCGCAACAATTTTTGGATTATCATTTTGAATGGCGTGGCTGCTCGCAGGATCCATTATGAACTTCGCATTACCAGATAGAGCAGTAAGTTCCTGCAATTGCTTGTCACGTTCTGCTCTTAACTCTTTCCACTGATCGTCGGGCGTTCCGGGAGGTTGTTTTCGCACGCCCGCACCCAAAATAATTAAGGGACGGTTTCCCAGTTGCCCGGGATTTTTGAGCGATGACAAATGTATCTTTTGAAATTCTTCTGCCATATAATCTGCGGTCGAATCATATCCTTTGCTGATGCTGTCTGTTAGCTGGGGTTGAGGAATTGCTTTTCCCGCAGCTTTCTCGCGCAACCGGACCCATCCACCATACTTCATGCTACCGAGTACACTACTTTCATGGGTGGGATCTACAAGCACGAGTCCCTGTACCTGTTTTCCATATCGTTCTGTATACAGCCGGACCATCAAACCACCTATGGATTGCCCTACCAAAATAAACGGGCCTTTTATTTTAGCAGTCTTCAACAGCTCGTGCAGTTCAAAAACAGATTGTGTCATGGTTTGTGGCATTGGTCCTTTCTCGCTTTTGCCTATGCCTGCTCTGTCATAAGCAACCGTTCTTATTTCCTTTGGTAACAGGGCCATCACTTTTATCCAGTCCTGTGAAGTGCCACCAGCACCTGATTCGAAAACTACTGTAAATGGTGACTTCGCACTCCCTCTCACACTGATAAAAAGGTTATGATTGCCCACTTTTACGAGCCGCTCAATAGCGCTATCTGGCGCTTGCGCTTTATCCTGGCAATATCCTATAAGTGCAAATGAGAGTAAAAAAATAGTGAGGCCTAGATTTTGAATATTAAACTTTTTAAAACAAATTTTCATAATGCCTGCTTTAGTACGAAGTGGTTCGTATAAATATACGATATATATCGTAATTAAAAATGTTCCAAGATTATGTTTTCATTTTTCAGATAAAAATCCATGGAAAGCACCTCCACTTTCGGATGGGTCATCCGTCTTATAAGAAGCATTCCATAAAAAGGAAAACTCCAATGGTATAAACCATTGCGGAGTGCATCCTTCTATAAAAAGCGAAGCAATGCGACCTGACTATCCAAGCAAGATTTTTTATGATAAACGCGGCAGCTATGTGCTGCTTGTGCTCGCCCTTTCAGCTAATGGGTAAACTTCAGCTTTTACAGTAATACGATTTCAACGACCGTAACGGTTCTGCCGCTTACAAGGGAAAGTTATATCAACTATCTACCATGAAACTGACTGTCTATACTTTATTTTTTGTAATAGCAGCTAGCCAATTTAGCAGCTGCGCGGAATCTGTGGTAGCGATAACGCGGGTCGATCCACCTGCCACAACCGCCGATTACTCGGTTGTTGTGCAGGTATTGTCCGGCTATTCCTATAGTGAAGTTGTAGATGCTGCTCGTACTGGAGGAATTGCCACTGAGCTGGACATTATAGATATGGATGACTCGCCCTTCACGATAAAAGTATTTCGGTTCCGTTACGAGCAAGTTCGTCAAAAGGATATCTCGAAAGTCCAGCAACGCCTCAGCCGTTGCCGTGGAATTGTTTCAGTTAGTGTTACCAACGATTAGTACCTATGCTTAATAAAAGAATGTTACGAAGATTATTTTGTTTGCTTATGGGAGTAGCGGCGGTTTACTCTTTGAACGCGCAGCCTGTAAGCTGGACTGTAAACGTAGAAAAAGAATCAGATACTTTATTCAAAGTCACAGCCGCTGCAGCGCTGGAAAAAGGGTGGCATATCTATGCGGGAGAAGATACCTCTACTGGCGTCCATGGCGTAGCGTTGCAATTTGATGGGGACAATGTTTTGTCCTTAGGTAATTTGATCGCCAGTGCGTTTGCGACAGCGATTAACGACCCGGTATTTGATAACCGAATAATGAACATATATAATCGCTCACTAAGGTTTGCCCAGGATATCCTGATTACTGGCAAAATACAACAGTTACGCGTCACCATTAGTGGCTTTGCCGGCAGCGAAAATGAATTCCAACCCTTTGAACAAACCTTATCCGTACCGCTTGCGGAAGGGACTGCAGGCGTCTCCCTGCAAGAGTCGTTGACACTCAAAGATATTAACCTCGCTGCACCGATAAGCGATTGCGGGGGCGCAGCTGGTAGCGGCTCCAAAAGCATTGTTGTTATTTTTCTGTTGGGATTTGCCGGCGGACTGATTGCACTACTAACGCCTTGCGTATTTCCGATGATCCCGCTCACCGTTTCTTTTTTCTCGCACCAAGCGCACTCGCGGTCAAAAGCAATTGGAAGGTCTTTTCTATACGGCGGTTTTATTGCGGGGATTTATCTTACCAGTAGTTTGCCCTTTCATTTTATAGGTGGCATACAACCGGAAATCTTTAACCAGATCTCTACCAGCGCCGGACTGAATTTATTTTTCTTTGTAGTATTTACTTTGTTTGCGCTTTCCTTCTTTGGCCTATTTGAAATCCAACTCCCTGCTTTTATTGCCAACCGGGCGAATACCAAAAGCGGCGCAGGCAATACCCTCGGCATCTTTTTTATGGCTTTGACCTTAACCATTGTTTCTTTTTCCTGTACCGGTCCCATCCTTGGATCGCTGCTGGCAGGTTCGCTCTCCGGGACAAGTAGCGGCCCCTGGCAATTGACAGCAGGTATGGGAGGATTCGGTCTGGCACTGGCACTGCCTTTTGCGCTGTTTGCTTTGTTCCCCGAATGGCTGAAGAAATTACCAAAAAGTGGTGGCTGGATGGAGGTTCTAAAAAAGACGCTCGCTTTTGTGGAACTCGCTCTTGCACTGAAGTTTCTTTCCAATGCCGATCTCGTGCAGCACTGGGGCATCCTGAAACGGGAAGTGTTTATCGGTATCTGGATCCTTATTGCAGGGGGACTGGCTTTGTATCTTTTAAACATCGGGGCGTTTTTGCAGAATGGACGCAAAGGATTGTCACCTGTGAGAACAGCGACTGGAATTATTGTATTCGGATTTACGCTCTATTTAATGCCGGGCATTAGCCCCTACGCTGCTGCCAATTTAAAACTATTGAGCGGTTTTCCGCCACCATTATCCTACAGCATTTATGGCACAAACCTCAAACATGAAAAAGAGTTGCGTGCTGACGTAGTGAATGATTATGAAAGGGCACTCGCTGTTGCGAAATCATCAGGCAAACCTTTACTCGTTGACTTTACAGGTTGGGCTTGTGTGAACTGTCGCAAGATGGAAGAACAGGTATGGACAGACACGCGCGTCAAAAATATCATCAAAGAAAAATATGTGCTGCTGTCACTCTATGTCGATGACCGCAAAAAGTTGCCGGGAGAACAGCAGTTTGAATACAAAGATCCTTCAGGTAATGCTAAAGACATTATTACGGTAGGCGATAAATGGGCAACCTTTCAGGCGGTGAACTTTAAGCAGGTCACGCAACCCTTATATGTTGTCATTAGCCCCGATGGAAAATTATTGAACCAGCCCGTTGGCTATACTCCTGATGTGAAGCAATATCAGTCCTGGCTCGAGTGCGGGCTGGATGCTTACAGTGGCAGCAAGGCTATCTCTTCCCATCAACAAACCAAATTGTAATGCGTACCAACGATATTATCAATAGCAACGGCATTAGCACACAGAAGAAACCTTTCGAGGCCTTGTGGCAACTGGTTGGCAATACGCCGATGATTGCTATTCACTATAGCTATAAGGGAAAAGAAAAAACGATCTATGCCAAGTGTGAACATTATAATTTAACCGGCAGTATCAAAGACCGCATGGCGCTATATATCCTGGAGAAAGCCTATGAAGAAGGAAAAATCAAACGTGGTGACCGGATCGTGGAGGCGACCAGCGGTAATACGGGCATCTCGTTTGCTGCGATCGGCAAAGCACTAGGTCACGACGTAACGATCATCATGCCGGACTGGTTGAGCCGGGAAAGAAGAGATATTATCCAAAGCCTGGGTGCGGAAGTCCTGCTCGTGTCCAAAGAAGCCGGCGGCTTCCTGGGGAGTATTCGACTGGCAGAGCAAATGGCAGTAC
Organism: Agriterribacter sp.; assembly: GCA_047601125.1. Lineage (GTDB taxonomy): Bacteria > Bacteroidota > Bacteroidia > Chitinophagales > Chitinophagaceae > Agriterribacter. The sequence continues at coordinate 1,307,104 of JASGJY010000002.1, forward strand.
TGCATTCAGCTATTTTCCTGCCCCGGCAGTTTGAGAACCGTTATAACGCTATGGCGCATGAAAAGACGACGGCGCCTGAAATATGGGCGCAGCTTGCGGGAACAGGACTGCGGGTGGACGGGTTTGTAGCTGGCGTCGGTACCGGGGGGACGGTGATGGGTGCGGCGCATTATTTTAAAAAGAAAAACCCGCATATTGCCGTACATCCTATTGAACCGGAGGAATCGCCGACCCTGACTACAGGATATAAAACCGGCTCCCACCGCATCCAGGGCATTTCCGATGAGTTCATCCCTGCCATCGTCGATCTGGCGCAGCTTGAAGAAGTGATCCCGGTGTCAGACGGCGATGCGATTTTGATGGCGCAGCAAATGGCGGCGCAACTGGGTCTTGCGGTGGGTATTTCCTCCGGCGCTAATATCATCGGGGCCATCAAAGTGCAGCAGTACCTGGGTGATCAGGCAGTGGTAGTGACAGTGCTGCCGGACAGCAATAAAAAATACCTGAGTACAGATCTTGTGCGGGAGGAACCGGTGAAAGATCATTATATCACGGGGCAGGTCAACCTGTTGGGATACCTGCCAGTAGAAAAGGTGACAGGTCATGAGAAAGGACACTAACCTTGAACATAGAAGTTGAGTAATAATTTTTCTCATGTGGTTGCCTGCAAGCAACCTGCGAGCGTTGTATCTACAGCGGTCTATGTTTTTGTTAGCATCATCCAATAGCATCAATAACACACCGGGTTTGGTAAGTATTTTTCTCATGTGTGCTGCCCGTTTAAGCACCATTTAGCAGAGGGGATGTATCCACATCGCCTTCTTTTTCAAAAAATGTTTCGCCACCTGACAGCAATATGCTGGTTACCGATATTCACCCGAACCGACCAAGTTCTTTGAATGATTGGAACGGGTTATTTTTTCCTAAGAAGGGATGCCAAAGGTCTGGAACGCAACTGCCGATTCTATGTTGAAATGTTCCTTGCCCAGTATGGTATTGATGATCACCGCATTCCTGTAAGGCCCCATGCCGAGGTCTGCTGAGTTAAGGCCGTGGGTATGCGCATCAGCGTTCTGGATAAAAATGGTCTGATCTCTGTCGACAGAATAATTACGATTGATCTGGTAGCAGTCATTTTTATCAAATTGAATGCATCCGCGCAGCGGCTCAATGAACGATGGTGTCACCGCTTTATAACCGGTCGCGAGCACGATTGCCTTTGTCATGTGCGTAAATTCCTGCTGTATCTCTGAATGCCATAGTTTCAAGGACAGTGAACCGTTTGCCGCCTCAGCCACGGCTCTAAGTTCACAGTTGGAATGGATATGAACCGGCGCTGCCGGTTCCTCCTCCAACCCCTGCAAGTATAAGTCGCAAAGGCAACAACGACTCCCGTTTCAATCCTCAGCAATTTTCAATTATTGTAAGTGTGCACAGAAGCATGTGATCTATCTTTTATAAGATCTTTACTCCGGCGGGGATGCGTGAGTGACGCGATAGAACGGATTAATAGACTTACTTTTTTATAATGCAATTATATGAGAAAGGCAACAAGTGCGGATAGGGGACGCATCGTGGATATTCTTTCCTCAGCCTTTGACGATAACAAGAGCGTCAATTATATCGTCAAACAAGATGGTAAAAGAAAATGGCGTATCCGGCGGCTGATGGAATATGCCTTCAATGTTTGTCATGCTTTTGGCAAAGTATTTCTTTCGGATGAAAACAATGCCTGTGCATTAATCCTGTTGCCAGATAAAAAGAGAACTACACTCCGCTCGGTATGGTGGGATAATATGTTGATCTTCACCTGCACGGGTATTGGTAACCTGCGGAAGATATTAAGCCGCGAAGCAAAAATCAAGGCCCTGCAACCACAGCAGCCGATGTATTATTTGTGGTTCATCGGTGTACGTGCCGACGAACAGGGAAGGGGTGCAGGCAGTAAATTATTGAAAGAACTGATCGGTGATAGTAAACTTGAAAGTCGATGCGTCTGCCTTGAAACCTCCACCATCAAAAATATTTCCTGGTATGAACAGTTTGGATTCGTAGTGTATGACAGGCTTGATCTCGGCTATGAACTGTTTTTTTTAAAAAAGGAATAACCAACGATGTATGCTTATACCCGGAACGGAGATGTATTGGATCACTCTTGGCTTTGTGGTTTTAGAGCTGTTCATTTTGTTTTATTTGCTGCTCTACCGGCTTTCACGTCCGGATGACAGCTCCGCATTGCTGAATATTATCTTACTATTGCTCCTTGTCATTTACAACGTTACAGGAGGTCTGCTTCCCGATCCAAAACTTCCCGGCTCCTTCTTTTTGCAGGAATCTATCGCTTATGCAACAGGCTTTATTACACCATGCTATTTTCCTTTCTACGTTTATAAAGGCTTTAATCTTCAAAAGATGCGGTATCACGCTTACCGCGGCGTTTATCTTTATTTGGTACTTCCCTATATCGTTTTTGTACTAGTGTTTGCTATCACCGAGGATCTGGAAGATGCCAAGAAAATTCTTATCATACCGGTGTTATATGCCGTGTGGGTTCTTTACTCCCTGCAAAAAGCCATTCGTTATAAATACCACGGCAATTTCAGTAGCCGACAATCAAAAGTAGAAACTGTGGTTTTATTTCTAAGTCTTTCCCCCTGGGTTGGACTACCTGTTATCGCTTACTATGATTTTAACCAAATAGTGGAGGTAACTACCACCAATACCGGATTTTTAATGATGATGACCTTGCACCTGCAACGCAGTGTAATCCGGCTAAAATTTGAACATAAACGTCTATTGGAATCTGAAGAAAAACTCTCCGGTTACAAGGAAAGATTAAAAGAAGAGATTGAAAAATACACAAGGGAAAGAGACAAACTCAGTGCTGAGGAACGATTTATGAGAAGCAGTCAACTGTACCAACTCACCAAACGGGAAATCGAAATTGCGCGAATGATCTGTAGCGGTCTAACGCATAAAGCTATCGGTGAAGGGCTGTTTATTTCCGAGAAAACAGTTGGTAAACATGCACAGAATATTTTCGAGAAAGTAAAAGTGTCCAACCGAATGGAATTGTGTCAGAAACTGGATGCTGCCGGCTTTGTACAACTCTAAGCTGAAAGAAAAGCTGGAAAATACGGAGAAGTCCGTATGGAAATAGTGCTGTTTAAGTAACTGGTCAGGTGCGGATTTTGTTAAAGAATACAGTTTGAAACCTTCTATGAAAGTCGTGACAGCGTTTGAATAGTTGCGTTGCTGCGACTTGTTCAATTGAGACTGTGATGATTTGTTTATTGCTGCACGAAGCTTTTGTTGATGAAAACAGGCGTCTATGAACTATGAGCTGTCCGAGCTTGAAATACTGATTCAACGAATTGTTGCTAACCAAAAAGAAGAAAATCAAAATTTCATGCAGCAAGATATACTGCATGAAGTAAAGCATATCAAAAGCGTGTGGCGCAATATTGCCTGCAGTGAACATGACACCGGGTTTCTGAAAAATTATGTCCGGCAGCATCAACTGGGTTTGATTAGCCTGGGAGAAATAGTCGCCCCTGACAATACGTTCGCTCCCTTAGTTTATACCACGCTAGAAGAGTTGCACCTGTTCCTGCTCCAGTCTTTTCCTAGTTTTATCGACCTCAGTCTTACTATAGATGACCATTCGCTGGCTTTACTGAAAGCGAGCTGGCAAACAGCGTTGCCGGTTTTTGAAAGTAAATGCAGAACACTTAAAATTCCCGACATCCTGATCGCATGCCTGTTTCGACCGATACGGTTTTGGTTGTCAGCTCCACCGGGGCAACCGATCAGGTATTACCGCTTGCAGTTTTTCGTGCAACTGCAAGCAGTGATCATGGAATTTATAGATCAGAAAAATCCCCCATTAAAGATTACCGGTATTTTAATTGACCGGCTCTGTCATATCAACTTCAATAGCCTGGTTGTTTATGAGGTGATCAAACAACTGATCTCAGAAAAAGCGGTAGCGAAAGATGACCTGATGGAGGAAATAGAATTTTTGCATTCGATGCACGAACACTTCAAACGTCTGCCCATTCGAACGGATGTGTTTTATAAACCGGATGGCCGGGTGATGGCCCGCTGTCTGGCGGACTGGCTGCACAGGCAGGTAAAGGCAAAAGAAGCCCAGCATCATGCCCTGTTCATAGAAGAAACTCCTGTGACAGAAGAGGAGATGGCAGAAGCGGGCAAGATCATGACCACACTTTCCATTGAGGAACTGGCGCTCATCATACGGTTATTTATTGAGACGGCGGTTTTTAAGGTGAAAAGAAATGCGCTCACCGGTCTTACGCGGTTTATGGCAAGAAATGTCCGCACCGTGTCCAAAGGTGTGTATGATGAATACAAACCTGAAACTTTGTATAAGTATGTCTATAGTATAAGTCTTGTCACGCTACGATCCGTACAAAATATTCTCAAACGAATGCTGCGAAAGCTGGACGCTATCGAAACGCTGATTAAAAGTGGCAAACCTGTACCACCTCCTAACAGGAAATAAAGTCCTTCTATTCCCATCTTGCGTCGTCGTCCAACAGTTCCAGGAATTCACACGCAAATGCATACTCCGTTAGCTCATCCATCCACGCGTTACTAAATCCCCTTTTATTTTCTAATTCTTTTTGAGATAGCATAATAGTTTCCCTGATGGATTGAATGTTCATTTGTATTGCCTTTCGCTTAAAATCTTCGGTGAAGGGTAACTGATCAATGGGTTGGTCGAGCATTGAGTTGACAGCAAATTGTTGTTGCATACCAGTAATAAATTAATGCTTGTTGTCCCGGATGCAAGCTTTTAAAAGAGCGGCAAAATAAAATGAGGCGGGACATCTCCTACCGCAACAGAGGTACTGGTATACCCGAGAACGAATAGTTGAGCCCACCCCATGAGGTGGCGCTTCACCTTTCGTCTCGTTCTCTAAAAATTACCAGTTTTCTGTTGCGAGACTTAAAGCAAAAACGCTTTAATATTTTACCGTATGTCGGCTGCAAATTACCATAAAAGCAGGGTAAATACAAAGCTTTCGCTTCGTTCAGCTAAATTGATTTAGATGATTTACTGAGTTGATTATAAAATATTTATGAGGTGGTTTATGGACGGGTTTACAGGTGTTGGATTTGGAGCGTGCGCTATAAATCTTTCAATTTGTGGTGTTGAATTAACAGCAGGAATTTTTTCCTGTTGCACGGTGAAAAGAAATCTTTCGCAAAGTGGCGAAGGGATTGTGAAGAAAGAAAAAGTGCAAATATGTTTACAGCTATTGTTAACTGGACGGTTTATCTGGCCGCGTGCGGTGTGCTCGCCGCTTTATATTATGCTGTGGTTTTGTTCCGGTATTACCGCAGTGCGCTATTCCAATCCGGAAAGCGACCTCTATCCCCACCTACAGCACAAGCATCCCTCTATCCCCAAGAACAGCACATGACCCAAGCATCTTCCACCAGCCGACAGCAGGTTGAACTGACGCATAGCGTGCATGACCTGACTGATGAACTGCGTGTCCTGCTGCTGCAGCTTGCGGCGCAAGGCTGCAGTAAAGAAGAATTGCTTCATGCAGTGTCACGGCTGCTAAAAAAATATCCTGCATTAAAAGGCAGCGGTTTTGAACAGCCATTAACCAACCTGGTAGCGGCAGAAGCTGAAAACCACTGCAACATTCGCCTGGAAACCGATGAGCTGACAGCGCTGTGGAATTAATAGTGAGATACGCTGTGATATAACGCATTGCTCTGTGCCCGTAAGCGTGAAGTGCAGGAGAAACAAGTGCATGAAGTGAAGTAACGCCGGGACTGTGGGCTAAATCCTGATTGTCTGCCCTGCCTCTGTACGCCACGATTGTTAGAGGCAGGCAGCATCAGGTACTACCTCATCCCCAGCCCTTCTCCAATATGTGAAGGGTGAACAGAAACGAACGAAGTTCTTTATAAACAATAAACCAAAAGGATTATGTGCAGGAAGATTTGTGTGAAGGATAAGGTCCTCAAAAGAAAGTTATTGCCCGGACTTTCAATAGTGGCTTTGCTGATTGCAGGCAGCGTGGCCTACGGGCAGGATGGTGTAGCCGGCATACAGGAAGCGGATACCAAGGTGCGCGGCTACTTTGACGTCGGCTGTAATCTGATGTATGCTGTAGGCGCCATTCTCGGACTGATCGGCGCTGTACGTGTTTATCAGAAATGGAGCAACGGTCATCCCGATACCGGTTCAACCGCGGCAGCATGGTTTGGCTCCTGTGTGTTTCTGGTAATTGTGGCAACCGTATTAAAATCATTTTTCGGTTTGTAAAAGATTATCCGGTTAACGATGGCAAACAGTATTTACGGCATCAATAAGGGTGCGAATAAGAGTATAGAGTTCCGCGGTTTGAAGGCGCAATATATCTGGTATCTCGCAGGCGGCCTGATAGGTTTACTTATACTGTTTGCCATTCTGTATGTAACAGGCGTCAATACCTATATCTGTTTAATCATTATCCTGGGTGCAGGAGGATTTTTATTTACATGGGTATACAGGTTAAGCAATACCTATGGTGAATACGGCATGATGAAAAAAGCGGCAAGACGCATGTTGCCAAAGGTTATCCGCAACAACAGCCGGAAAATATTCATGAAGTACCGATGAAAACCGGTAACTACATTTTTAACTTTTAAAAACAGAAGCTATGACGTATTTCGGAATCTGGTGGTCACTTGTCAAGCTGTGGTTCGAGATCACCTTTTGACTCTCCTGAATAAAAACAGGTAACTACAACTAAAAACAAGAAAATGGAGAAGTGGTTAAGAGATATATCGCCGATAATGGATGTAGAGCATGATTGCATCATCTCCAAACAAGGAGACATAACGATTGCATTCAAGGCGACCTTGCCGCAAATATTTACGCAATCAACGGATGATTTTGAGGCGTTGCACCAAGGTTGGATTAAAGCGATCAGGGTTTTGCCAAAGGACTGCGTGTTACACCAACAGGATTGGTTCATTCATTCCACTTACCGTGAAAATTTGTTTGACCGACACGGTAGTTTTTTAACCAACAGCGCAGAAAAATATTTTAATGGCAGACCTTTTCTTGAGCATCACTGCTATATCCTGGTGACAAAAAAGCCGTCGGGTCGTAAAGTTTCCACTTCCATTTTCTCCAGTTTGCTCAGGCCAACACTGTCGCCGCAGCAAACCATTAGCCCGCCTGCCTTGCAGGAGCTGGAAGACAAGGCAGGTCAGTTTAAAAGAATCCTGACCGACAGTGGTATTAAACTGGAGCGACTCTCGGGTGAAGAACTATTGAGCCAGCAATATAAGACGGGTCTGATCGAACGATACTTTATTTTATCAGGCAGTGAACATTCTTTAGTGGTTAATGACCTTCAATTAAAAGACGGATTACAGGTTGGTGACAAATACTGCCAATTGTTTACGCTCGCAGATATGGATGCCCTCCCGGCAATGTGCGGCTCCGCGACTGGCTATGATAAATACAGTACGGACAAAACCAAGTTCCCGATAGGCTTTGCCAGTTCGCTTGGTTTGCTCCTGCCCTGCAACCATATCTATAATCAATATATCCTGATCGGCGATGCGCAGGCAACGCTCAAAAAATTTGAAAGCAAAAGACTTCGTTTACAATCCTTATCTGCATACAGCAGAGAAAATGCTATCTCCCGTGACGCGGTCAATGATTTTCTGAATGAAGCGATCAGCCAGTCGCGGCTACCGGTCAAAGCGCATTTCAATATACTGGTATGGACAAGTGATAAGAAAGCATTAAAGGATGTAAAAAACCTGGTCGCCTCGGCACTCGCGCAAATGAACGCTGCTGCTAAAATGGAAACTGCCGGTGCTGCACAAATTTATTGGGCAGGCATTCCCGGTAATACAGGAGACTTCCCTATCAATGACATGTTTGACACCTTTGCGGAACAAGCGAGTTGCTTTTTAAATCTCGAAACCAATTACCGCGGTGTATCTCCCGATCAAGGGATTCGCTTTTGTGATCGGCTTAGCGGAAAGCCGGTGTACGTGGATTTATTTGACGCTCCGCGAAAGGAAGGCATTACGAGTAATATGGGTATGCTGGTTTGCGGCACGTCCGGCGGCGGAAAAAGCATGACGGTTAATCATATTCTGCGTTCCCTGTATGACCAGGGAGCGCATTGTGTCACGGTAGATATCGGCGGCAGTTACAAAGGTCTTTGTGAACTCGTCGGTGGTTATTATTTCACTTATGAAGAAAAGAACCCGATACGCTTTAATCCATTTTATATCCCTGAAGGGGAAGTGCTCGATACAGAAAAAAAAGAAAGTTTAAAGGCGTTACTGGTCTCTCTTTGGAAACAGGAAAATGAAAACTTCAACCGCAGTGAATACGTTGCTTTATCCAACGCGCTCGCCGGTTATTATGAACATTTGTCTACGACAGGCGATCTATTTCCTTCGTTCAATAGCTTTTATGAGTACCTGGAAAACCGGTACGTAGCCATACTTAAGACCCAAAGAGTGAAAGACCGGGATTTTGATATTGATAACTTCCTTTACGTTCTCAAACCCTATTATAAAGGCGGTGAGTTTGATTACCTGCTCAATGCAAATGAAAACCTGGATTTACTACATCAGCAGTTCATCGTCTTTGAACTCGACAATATTAAAGATCATCCTATCCTGTTTCCTGTGGTTACCCTCATCATTATGGAAATGTTTATTTCCAAGATGCGAAAGTTGCAGGGCAAACGAAAAGTACTGACGATAGATGAAGCATGGAAGGCAATTGCTAAATCCGGTATGGCGGAATTTCTGAAATATGCGTTTAAAACTATCCGCAAGTTCAATGGCATCCCTTGTGTCATTACCCAGGAGCTGGACGACCTTGTAAGTTCACCGATCATTAAAGACGCTATCATCAACAATGCAGATATCAAGATCCTCATGGATATGCGCAAGTTCATCAACAAGTTTGATAAGCTGCAGGATACCCTTGGTTTGTCGGATAAAGCCAAAACCATCCTGCTGTCGGTGAATAAAGACGATAGGGAAATTTTTATCGACCTAGGAGGCATGGTGACAAAAGTGTACAAGAATGAATTATGCCCGGAAGAATATTACGCCTACACAACCGAAGGAAAGGAAAGGGTGAAGGTGTTGGAATATGCCAGGCAATACGGAAGCATGGAAAAAGGCATTTCAGCACTCGTAAAGGATATGCACACCCGTAGATAAGTTGTCGAAAAATGGCATAGAACGGCATAATACATGATTCAATAAGAGAAACAAAACCTATCATCATGAAACATTTTATTGCAGCTTTAATGATTGTTGCTTTTGCCTACAGTTGCAGCAACTCAGTAACCGACAAAGTGAAAGCATTTATACCTGGTGTGTATGTTAGAACAGTCGCCGATGAATTTACCAAAGGAATGGATACGCTGGTTATAGCAGTGCTTGACAGAAGTGCAGGAAGTTATTCGATTAATAAAAAAATGAGTTTTTACCAGACTATTGATGGAAAAGAATTATCGCCCCAGTTTAAAACAGAACAATGGACTGCTATATATGATGATGATACGCATCAATTGATGGAACAACGCAAAGGAAAAGTGTTTTCCTTTTTGCCGGATCAAGACCTCGTGTCAATGGGTGGCAGCGAGTACAAAAAGATAAAGTGAGTGTAACGCTTAAACAAAGTGAGTGTATGAAAAAGATAATTGTGATGCTGTTGCTTTGCGTAGGATTAACCATAGCGCCTACCCAAAAAAGTCATGCTATCATTTGGGAAGTAGTGAGGCAGGCGCTTATTGCTGCCATTAAAGCCGCTGACATTGCTGTGCAGCGCCTGCAAAACAAAACGATCTGGCTACAGAATGCGCAGAAGACACTGGAGAATACATTGTCGAAACTAAAGTTGGATGAAATTTCCGATTGGTTGAATAAGAACAAAGAGCAATACGCCAAATATTTTGATGAATTAAAAAAGGTAAAGGAATTAATCAGCGGCTATCAGAAGGTAAAAGAAATTATGGCAAAACAGGTTCGCATTGTCGAAGAATATAAACGGGCGTTTGCATTGTTCAAGCAGGACAAACATTTTACTTCACCTGAGATTGCATATATGGTGCAGGTGTATACAGGCATCGTTGATGAAAGTTTGAAAAACCTGGATCAACTGTTCCTGGTGGTGAATGCCCTAAATACAAAAATGACCGATGGCAAACGGCTGGAAATAATCAATGCGGTTGCCAGCCATATTGATGAAAACCTGAATGACCTGCGGGATTTCAATAGCCAGAATGTGCGGTTAAGTCTGCAACGGGCAAAAGACGAACAAGAGGTAAAAAGAGTGAAAGCAATGTATGGCATCAGGGAATAATAACATTCAAATGAAATGAACATGAAAACAGTGATGATAATAGGATGTTTGCTGCTGCTTACATTTTTGGGTCAGGCACAGAACCAGACCATCAAGCTCTACATCCAGCAGATTGCAGCCAACGCAGTTTATATTGAATACCTGCAGAAAGGCTACCGGATTGCTAAAAATGGCTTGACTACGATTAGTAATATCAAAAACGGGCACTGGACTTTGGACAAGGATTTCTTTGCCGGGCTACACAACATTAATCCCAAAGTGAGCAACTATGCGAAGGTGGCTGATATTATGGCACTCAATATAAAGATCGCAAGGCAGTGCAAGGCAATCATGAAACAGGCACGTGCTGCTGATTTGTTCAATAGCGGAGAGGTCGGTTATTTCGATCAAGTGTTTGCAATGCTTTTAGATGCCTGTGCATCGCTCACGGAAGAACTGACGGTAACCATCACACCCAATAAGCTAACCATGAGCGACGACGAACGAATCAAACGTATTGATCTTTTATATGCTGATATGCAGGACAAGTATGTTTTTGTTAATAGTTTTTCAAATGAAATAACGAAAATGACCTTGCAACGAAGTAAGGAATCTAACGAATCGGCTTCGATTCGAAACCTGTACGGACAATAAGCAGCCGGCGTAAATCGAATTTTTGTGAAACAGAAAATGTGCGGTATGAAAAGACTATTGATTGCTCTATGTGTCGCTATTCTATTTATGAGTTTGCCAGTGAAGGCAGGCGCCCAGGTCACCGAACTAATGCAACTGGCGCTCAACATCGAAAAACTCGCACAGTTCAAGCAGATATTATCTGATTTAAAAAAGGGATATGAAATCATTTCCGGCGGCTACAAAACCATTAAGAATATTTCAGAAGGAAATTTTAAGCTGCACCAGGTATTCCTGGATGGATTAATGGAAGTGAGTCCTGCTGTCAAAAATTACCGCCGGGTAGGTGATATTATCAATTACCAGTTAAGCATTGTAAAAGAATATAAATCTTCCTTTAACCGTTTCAAAACAAACGGATGGTTTACTGCTGACGAATTAGATTACATCAGTAGCGTTTATGGCAATCTCATCAACCTATCATTAAAAAACCTGGATGACCTGCTGGTAATTATCACGTCGAGCAAATTACGTATGAGTGATGATGAACGGTTGGCTGCTATTGACAAGCTATATACGGACATGCAGGATAAATTACTATTCCTTCGTTCCTTTAATAGCAATACTTCTTTACTGTCCCTGCAACGACAGAGAGAAAGCCGGGATATTAACCGCGTTCAGCAATACTATGATCTGAAGAAGTGATATGCTGTGCGATTGAAAAGTTAGAAATGATTTGTAGTGAAAGAATATCCGCTGATGCGGAAGTGAACTTGTAAAATCTGTAGTGTATGCACAAATGTGTGAGTGCTGTTTTTGCAGTGACAGTGGCAATGCTATTGCCTATGATCAGCCATGCGCAGGACGGTGGACTGGCAGGAGATATCAAGAGCCTGCATAGTGTTTTGGATCAGCTCTATGATGAAATGATCCCACTGTGCAGCCAGTTGATTGGTGTGGGACGCGGTATCGCCGGCTTTGCAGCCATGTGGTATATTGCCGCCCGCGTGTGGCGGCATTTATCACACGCGGAGCCGATAGATTTTTATCCGTTGTTCCGTCCCTTCGTGATCGGATTTGCCATCCTGATTTTTCCTTCTGTCATTGGCATGATTAGCGGCGTAATGAAACCAACCGTCAGCGGTACTGCTTCGATGGTAACGAATACCGATGCAGCAGTGGCTGCATTGCTTAAGCAAAAAGAGGAAGCTGTTAAGCAAACAGATATCTGGCAGATGTATATAGGAGAAACAGGAAGCGGTGACCAGGATAAATGGTACAAGTATACTCATCCCAGTGAAGATCCTGGTGATGAAGGTTGGTTGGAAGGGATTGGCAATGACATCAAATTTGCGATGGCGAAGGCCTCTTATAATTTCCGTAACTCCATTAAGGAATGGATGAGCGAAGTATTACAGGTGCTGTTTGCTGCCGCCTCGCTTTGCATCAATACTATCCGCACTTTCAATTTAATCATACTCGCTGTCCTTGGCCCCCTTGTTTTCGGATTAAGTGTTTTTGACGGCTTTCATCATACGCTCAGGCATTGGCTCGCCCGGTACATCAATGTATTCCTTTGGTTGCCAGTGGCCAACATCTTTGGTGCTGTCATCGGCAAAATACAGGAGAACATGCTCAAAATTGACCTTCAGCAAATCGGGCAGACGGGTGATACCTTTTTCAGCCGCGCCGATATGGGCTATCTCGTTTTCCTCATCATTGGCATTGTTGGTTATTTCACGGTTCCTTCCATTGCAGGTCATATTATGTGGGTCGGCGGCGGAGATGCATTGACCGGTAAGACCACCGGCATCTCAATGGGTACTGCGGGGGCTGCTGCAGCCGCAAGCATGAATGCGACCAGTACTGTTGCAGGTAAGGTAGTTGGCGGCAGCCGTGAGATGATGGGACTTTAAAATAATGGCGTTTATGTTCACAAAAATGAAAAATATAGATACAGCATTCCGGTACATCCGGGTGTTTACAATAGTTATTATTGCCTGCTGCTTCCTGCTTTGCGGGTTTGTGCTTTATAAAAGCTATCAGCTTGCGGCTATAACGCAATCCAAAGTGTATGTGCTCGCCAATGGTAAAGCACTGGAAGCGTTAGCCGGCGAACGAAAGGATAATATACCCGTAGAAGCCAGGGATCATATTACCATGTTTCATCACTATTTCTTTACGCTAGATCCTGACGATAAAGTGATCCAGGGAAATATTACCAAAGCGCTTTACCTCGCCGATGGCTCTGCCAAACGACAATATGAAAACTTAAAAGAAAGCGGCTATTACTCCAATATCATTGCCGGTAACATCAGCCAGCAAATCAGTATTGATAGTATTGCGCTTCGTACCGATACTTATCCTTATTACTTCCAGTGCTTCGGTACGCAACAAATCATCCGCACTACGAGCATTGTATCCCGCAGTTTGCTCACAGAAGGTTATCTGCGCAACGTCAGCCGGAGCGATAACAATTCCCACGGCTTTTTGATCGAAAGATGGAGCACTGTTGAAAACAAAGATCTGAAAACAATCACACGTTAGTCATGCTGGGAATATTCAAAAAAGGAAAATCAAAGCAATCGTTATTGCACCCTGTATGGCAACGATGGGCTGCCGCTATTGATAAAAGGCAAAGAAGGTGGGCAAACTGTTTAAATCAGCAGGTGGAAAGATATTCTAAGCGATCTAAACAAATACTACTGGCAATATTTTGTATTCTTTTCGGCAGTAGCAGCACTTACATCATTGTGCGCGCTATTGAAAATCCTTCCGGAAGAGTAAGTATTGAAAAGATGTCCTTTCCGGCGTATGCTACAGGAACTGATACCACCAGCACTTTTCAACCGACGCCTGTTCTTACAGAAAGCCAATACCGCAATATCCAGCGATTCAAAAAATACATGGACAATCTGCAAACCACCACAGCGGGAAAAATAAAATATGACAGTATTATCAAAGCCCGGCCTGGGTTAATAGACAGTATTGTTTTCATCGAACAGATTTACCGACAACAAGTAAAAACAAAATAGATTATGGAAAAGCAGTTAACACATTCAACAAAGTTTCTCCGGCAGCGAAAATTTTCTACGATGCTTCCGTTGCTTGTCTTCCCGTTTATGACCTTCCTGTTATGGTCAATCGGACTAATTGGCTCTACAGAAACAAAAGCACAAACGACATCCACAAAAGGGTTTAACATGAACCTGCCTGAACCTATATCCAACAAAGACAGCACCTGGAATAAGCTGCGCTTTTATGAACAGGCAGATAAGGATTCAGCGCGGTATCGCTCCCTGTTAAAGAACGACCCTTATTACAGCCCTGGTACTTTAGGCAACCGGGCATTCCGTGATGATAGTGTGTCGGAAACAAGAGCAAGCCTGGACCTGCATTCTAAGAAAGGACGTGTTTACGATCCTTTTCCAAAGGAATTGCAGCAAAACAAAGATCTCAATGAAGAAAAAGTATACCACAAGTTGTCACAGCTCAATGCGGCAATGAACAAAGACGACCAGCGAGAGAAGGATAATTTACTGCATGACAAATACCTGGTGGATGCCAATGTTTCTGTTAACAGCACTGATGTCGACAGGTTGGAAAATATGATGAAAACCATGCAGGGAAATGATAACGCCGCCAACCCTGAAATGGATCAGATCAATGGTATGTTAGAAAAGATTTTGGACATCCAGCATCCTGACCGTATAAAAGAAAAATTGCAGGAGCAATCAGAAAAACACAAAGGACAGGTGTTCGCTGTTTCTGCCAAAACGGATGACAATAACATTTCCTTATTGCAATCAAAACAAAATATAACGGACAGGGATACCTTAAAACAAATCGCTTTGAGATTACAAAACGGATTTTACGCATTGGAAAATGATGCCCGTGAAAATGAAGCTTCTCCTGCCGCCGTTGCCGCGCACATACCTGAAACACAAATCCTCGTTAATGGTGCTACCGTCCGGTTACAACTATCCGGTGATATTTACATCAATGGATTGCATCTTCCCAAAGATCAATTTGTTTATGGACTGGCTTCTTTGAATGGCGAACGACTGGCTATTCATATCACTTCTATCCGGTATCAAAACACGATCCTGCCGGTGGATTTGTCGGTATATGACCTCGATGGTATGGAGGGGATTTTTGTTCCAGGCGCCATTACCAGGGATGTTGCAAAACAATCCAGCGATCAGGCGATTCAAAGTATGAGCCTTGCTACTCTTGATCCTTCTTTGGGGGCGCAAGCAGCCAGCGCAGGTATACAGGCAGCTAAAAGTTTAATTGGAAAAAAAATCAAGCTGTTGAAGGTGACTGTAAAATCAGGCTACCAGGTATTGCTTCGGGACAATAATCAAAAGAACCAATAATCTTATTCAATCATTAATAAATTCCTTCGTGTATGAACAGGATCAGTGCAGCAGTGGTAAGTGGAATATTAGTCTTGCTTCAATTCACAGCTAAAGCGCAATTGCAAAACGATGACAGCATCCGTACAAAAACGATTGAACCCTACCGGTTAACCGTCAGTTACAACAAAACCAGTAACCTGATTTTTCCTTTTGCTATTAAAAGTGTAGACAGGGGAAGCGCTGCCGTGTTGGTACAAAAAGCAAAAGGTGTCGAAAATATTTTGCAAATCAAAGCCGGGCAACAAAATTTCACCCAAACCAATTTATCTATCGTAACCGGCGATGGTCATTTTTATTCTCTCATTGTCGATTATGCCGATGACCCGTATGTCCTGAATATATTTTTCTTTAAGGATACAGCTGCAAAAAAGACAAATGCTTTTTTATCAGACACGCCTGTTGATGAAGAGGCAATGAAGATACTAGCAGAGAACGTGGACAGACAAAAACGTTTCTTGCACACGCGCACAAGTCAGCAGAAGATGCGACTGTCCCTTGAAAGTATTTACGTGCATCCACAGACCATGTGGTTCACCCTGCAATTAGAAAATAAATCGCTTATCAATTACAACCCTGATCATGTCCGCTTTTTTATCCGCGACAGGAAAAGGGCAAAACGAACCGCTGTTCAGGAAAATGAATTGCAGTCGGTTTACACCAGTAACCCAAGCATAATTGAAGGGCAGTCAACCGGCAAGTTTATAGTGGCTTTTGCGCCTTTCACTATTTCTACATCAAAAGAGTTAATTATCCAGGTGACGGAGCAACATGGAGGAAGATCGCTGTTCCTTCCGGTTAAGTACAAGGCCATCCTTAAAGCAAGACTGCTTCAATAAAGCTGTTGAATAAATGAAATCGATTTAGATATCATCATGAAAACTTCTATTCAATAATTTATAAAATGAAATCATCATGGATGAAAAAGCAATGGGCTTCAACGAAAGCCAGTTAAAGCGGACAGGGTTTTCGGAGGCTTTTACTCCTGAACTAAAAGCAAAAATGGAACAAGGTATGCCGTTGATACAGCATGAGTTTAAAAAAAATTATGAAGGCGACCAGGTAGCTGCAACCCTGCATTTAAAAAAATCCGCTACATCAGATTATTATTTTCTAAACAAATTTGATTTGCAATTGCAAAAAAGCGGGCATGCGGATAGTGTGAACCAAACATTTTACATTACCTCAAAAAAAGTAGTAGGTGATGGCGAGGATGATGGCCAGCAAAAGAATAAGATAGATAATAAATACACGCTGAAGGAAGCCTATAATTTGCTGGCGGGACGACCCGTACACAAAAATTTAGTAAGCAATGAAGGTAATGAGTATGAAGCGTGGGTGAAACTGAATTTTAAGAATAAGCTGGACAATGGCAATCATGAATTAAAGCAGTACACAAAGAACTACGGCTTTGAATTGGAAAATGTGCTGGCCAAATATCCCATCAAAGAATTAACCAATGTGGAATATAAGCAATCACTGATTGATTCATTACATAGGGGTAACCTGCAAAAAGCAACTTTCGTAGGCAATGATGGTAAAGAAGAAAAGTTGTACATCTCACCCAATATAACCCTGGGAGCATTGAATGTATATGATCAGAACAAACAACGGCTCACCACAGAGATGCTTGTTGAAAAGCAATACATCGGTAAAGATCTGGCAGAGCAATTGCGAGAACGGGTAAGTCAGCAACAAAAGCCAGAGCAAACTTCCTCACTGAAACAGGAACAAACCCAAACTCAAAAGCAAGGATTAAAACAAAAGGATGATTCGCCTTTAAAGAAACAGACCCGTAAACAGAAAGTAAAATAAGCCATGAACTTTGAGGAGGCATTATATCATTTTATGAATCTGGTGAGGGAAGATCCGCGCATCGGGCCTTCCCATATCAGTTTGTTCATGGCTATCCTTGTTGCCTGTCGATTACAGGATTATCAAATGCCCGTATCCGTGTATAGCAGGGATTTAATGAAGCAGGCTAAAATCTCAGCAGGTGGAACTTATCATAGATGTATGCGTGACCTGAAAGACGCGGGATATATTCATTACATCCCCTCCTATAACCCCGTATTAGGCAGCCTCATTTATTTATTAAAGTTTGAATCATGAAGTATTATATCATCAGTGAAGGGGAGCAACTTGTATTATATAAAGTCGCTAATGAACTGATTGAAGAATTTGAAAACAAGCATAAGGACAAGGTGATTGCATCAGGCGTCAGTATTGCGGAAGCACTATTGGATTTTGAACAGGCAAATTCTAAACAGACCGAACAGCTGTTTGTTGCAAAGTCTGTTAAGTATAAAAATGGCATGGCGGGAGATAAAGGCCAAGTATTATAAGTTACGCTAGAAAGAAAATGTGAGATATGGATAACATTAAGAACACACCCGTATTGTTTCCCCTGGAGCCAGAGCAATTCCTGCAAATGGTCAGGGCGGTTGTTAAAGACGAATTAGAAAAATTTGCATCAAGGCAACCAGGTGCAGACTATAAGGTTGCCGGACTGACGTATAAACCGTTGTATAAGATGGATGAAGTTTGCGAAATCTTCGATATTACCCCACCCACTATTTATGACTGGATCAAACATGGGAAACTGAAGCCTAAAAAAGTGCGTTCAAGAGTGTTCTTTTTGTGGAATGATATACAGGAATTGTTGCAGGAGAAAGGTGGAGCTAGTATTAAACCATAAAAACTTCAAATCAATCCATGGGACCAAACTGTAGTAGTTTTCCATCTGCGGCAATCCTAATCTGATAGTGATTGCCGTTATAATATATACCCTGTGCAGAAAATTCTTTTCCGGCCTGAAGCTTTTCGCTTACACTTGATTTTAATTCCTCGATTATTATTTTAACCAATCGAGATATGTCCTTGAAATGATATTGAAAACTAGTTCCCTTACCTTTAGTAGAAGTAGCTATAAAAAAATCTGGGTAGTGTCGTAAAAAAATATGTATGAATCGTTCGTATTCCCAATAGATTACCACATTTGGAGATAAATAAGCCAAGGTTTCAGTTTCAAACATCCATGTACTTGTTTGAATAGCCATATATTTATCAAAGTCGCTGCTTATTAGTTCGTTCAGTTTTTTTTCTGTAATACCTAAATGTTTGGTGATAAAGTGAATCCGATCCTTACTTCTTTGCATTAATAACTTCTTATAGTATTCAAGTTCATCTTCGGTAGCAATTTTTTCTCTTGCTTTAATGTCGTGAATAGTAAAATCAGCAAGATCAGAAAAGCCTGACTTGTCCTCCTTCAAAAGATATTTTTCAATTTCTGAATCAGTAATTTTATCTCTTTTGAAGAGATATAAATTCGAATAATAAAGTACAAGATCATGACGGGGCAGAGAGAATCCATCCTTTAAGTAGTGTCCTAGTACATACAATTGAGAATTAACAACATTAAAAGTTCGGGCATTTATATTGATGGTTGTGGTGTTAGGAATCGTTTTGGTTCCCGACTGTTTGTACGTGCTTGAATCGGTTACACTGCCAGTGGCATAGATTTCACAAATGTCCATTGCTTTGAATCCTTCGTATTGCAATTTATGTTTCATGCTCTCGTCATTAATTCCGGAACTTAAAAATATGTCTCCATTCGTTCGGGAGATTTGTCCCTCGGTTAATATCATATTGAGACGCTCCCGTTCTTGTTTATGATACCAAATATTCCCATAAACTGATTCTCCATATTTTTCATATGCGTCTGATCCAGGAAAAAAATTGATCATTACATAAGCATCCCTACTTCCCACTATTTGATAGATTTCCTCGACCGAAAATTTCAAAATATTTTTTCTCCTGTCTAGTTCTTGTTTGACAAGCGTTGAAGTCTGATTAACTTCTTCAAGCTTTATGGTCTGCTTTATATATTCTTCAGTCTGCTGATCTTGGTTTTCTGATAAGTATAATTTGCATCTTGAGCTTATTTCCCGCAAAAGTTTGTAGTATAGAATTAAGCTCGCTGTCGAAAGGGATTTATGAGTATCCATTGCTTTAAATTAATCTCTTTTCGGAGACTTTTCTAATGCTGAGATTCTAATACTGACCCAACGAGGGAATGAATATCGAAATAAACGCAAGCAAGAAGAGGCTAAAACCTGTGCACTCAGACGTGGCTTTGGATGTCAAATTGTCTCTATGTTTGGCTCTTTAAACGCAGTAACTTTAGGGTCTTACAAGTTCATTGAATGTATATGGAATGTTAAGCGGACCGCAAAAATGAAAGTTGATAGACCCGCAGATAGACCTTGAACACTTTTAAAAATGCGAAAACCCACGACTGGCGTGGGTTTCAAGCGAAAATAGGTAGTGAAAAATGCGGACCGGACGGGACTCGAACCCGCGACCTCTGCCGTGACAGGGCAGCATTCTAACCAACTGAACTACCGATCCTTACCAACTTAGCATTACTGCCTCATTTTTGGGACGGCAAAGATAGGATTTTTGGGTTCCCTTCAAAAAGTTTTTTTAAAAGATTTAAGGCTGATTTTCAAACCCGCTTTTATAAGTACTTATTCACAAGGCTGCATATATTATCTTTGACTATTAAATTGTTATGCATGCTTAAAGTTGGTATCCTGGGTGCAGGGCATCTTGGCAAATTCCATATTAATAACTGGCTTAAAATAAAAGACACGGAACTGGTTGGCTTTTTTGACCCTAATAATGAAACAGCTAAAGCTGTAACCGCACAATACGGACTGAAAAGGTTTGAAACGGCAGACGATCTTATTGACGCCTCAGACGCCGTTGATATCATTGCTCCTACCAACTTTCATTACGAATTATGCGAAAAAGCAATCAAAAAAAGCAGACATGTATTTGTAGAAAAGCCGCTTGCTGATACCATGGAGCAGGCGCATCGTATTGTGAAGCTGGCTAAAGAGGCAAACATAAAAATGCAGGTGGGGCACGTGGAACGGTTTAATCCTGCTTTCCTTGCGCTTAAAGGATATAGCCTCGCTCCAATGTTTATTGAAGTGCACAGGCTTGCGCAGTTTAACCCGCGGGGCACGGAAGTAAGTGTGATACTGGATTTAATGATACACGATATAGATATTGTGCTGAGCATTGTAAAAAGCGGCGTCAAAAATATATCGGCAAGCGGCGTGGTGGTTATGACGGAAACGCCGGATATGGCGAATGTACGCATCGAATTTAACAATGGCTGTGTGGCAAACCTTACCTCTTCAAGAATATCAATGAAGAAAATGAGGAAGATGCGTTTGTTTCAGAAAGATGCGTATATCGGTATAGATTTCCTGGATAAAAAAACGGAGATCATTAAACTGAAGGACGAGAATGATAAAGATGCTTTTACTTTTGATATTGAAACGCCTTCGGGTACAAAAGAAATCGCGATAGCAAACCCGGTTGTGCCTGAGGCAAATGCTATTCTGCTTGAGCTGGAAGCATTTGCCCTGGCAATTAAAAATAATACACCTACACCTGTTTCTGAAGTTGACGGATTACTGGCAATGGATGTTGCACACCAGATATTGCAGAAAATCCAGTCGGCAAATTACGTGGTGAGGTAACAAACCAGTTCCCTGTTAAATGAAGAACCAGTATAAAATACCAATAGCGTGGTATGTTATCAGCGATTATGTTGCTGCTGCCGTGGCATGGGTGATTGCATTCTTCATCCGGAAAAAACTTTCCGGTATTTCCATGAATATCGTTCCCGAATTATCAACCAATAAACTTTTTCTTTTAAGCATTTTTATCATCCCCATAGGTTGGTTAATGCTGTTTTTAATGGCAGGCAGTTACCACAAGTCCCTGTATGCAAGATCAAGAACATCTGAATTTACAGTTACAGTACTGTGCACCTTACTGGGCTCTCTTATATTATTTTTTATACTGGTGCTGGATGATAAACAGGTAAATTATCCCTATTACTCCAAAGCATTTATTACGCTTTTTCTTTGCCATTTTATATTGATATGGGCGGGAAGAAATATTATTTTAAACCGTGCAAGAAGGCAGCTCATCCGGAAAAAGGTTTGGTTCGATACTGTTATTATTGGTAATAATGCAACCGCGCTTAAGGTGTTTCAGGATATAAAAAAGAACCAGCATTTACTTGGTTATAAATTTTCCGGCTTTATTGATAAAAGCATTTCTAAAAGCGGGCTTAACAAGCACATGAATTTTTTAGGCACTACAGACAAGCTGGAAAATATTCTTGAAGCAAACAAAACCGACACAGTAATTGTTGCCATGGAATCTGTGTCTCAAACAGAGATAACGGATATCATTAACCGCATAAGCGAAAAAGATATTGATATAAAGGTTGCACCGAGCCAGCTGGATATACTGGCAGGTGCAGTAAGAACAACCAATATACTCGATGCTCCATTGATTGATATCAGGAAAGGGTTGATTCCTGAATGGCAACAGCATTTAAAGCGATTGATTGATATTGCGGGCGCTGTCTTCGCGCTTATCATTTTATCGCCCTTATTAATATATACCGCTATCCGCGTAAAGCTTTCCTCGCCGGGCACAATATTTTATGCGCAGGAAAGAATAGGTTATAAGGGAAAACCGTTTCGTATGTATAAATTCCGTTCGATGTTTGCTGACGCAGAAAAAAACGGACCTGCGCTTTCATCATATGGCGATACAAGGATAACGCCCTGGGGAAAGATCATGCGCAAATGGCGTATTGATGAACTGCCACAGTTCTGGAATGTATTGAAAGATGAGATGAGCCTTGTTGGCCCAAGGCCTGAAAGAAAATTTTATATTGACAGGATCAACGAGCAAACGCCGTATTTTAAATATTTGCTTAAAGTGAAGCCTGGCATTACAAGTATGGGCATGATAAAGTTTGGATATGCCGAAAATGTAGACCAAATGGTGCAGCGTATGCAATATGATCTGATATATATTGAGAATATTTCATTAGCGCTTGACTTTAATATCATGCTGCATACATTAAGAATAATTTTGAAAGGAAAAGGAAAATAAATTCATTAGCCTGTTTCAGGCGTGCCAGATACAAAGAACAGAACACAGATATAACGGATATAGCAGATATTTACAGAATGTACCCGCGTTTATCAGTGCTATCCGTGTATCCCGAGTGCCATTTCATATAAAAATAAATAATTTTTATTGAGAAATATATGCTCCATATTGTTGCTTTCACTTTTATTTGTTCAATCTTTTGGGCAAAATAATTACTGGCAGCAAAAGGTTGATTATAACATCAATATTACGCTCAATGATGCAGACCATACACTTGATGGCTTTATTAAAATAAATTACAGCAATCAATCGCCTGATACATTAACCTATATCTGGTTTCATGTATGGCCAAATGCTTATAAAAATGATAAAACAGCTTTCAGTGAACAACTGTTAGAAAATGGCAACACAGCATTTTATTTTTCAAAACTGGAAGAACGGGGATATATCAATCAACTCGATTTCAGGGTGAATGATATACATGCTGAAACACAGGATCATCCTAACGATATTGATATTATAAAGCTGGTATTGCCTGCGCCCTTACCTCCGGATGAAAGCATATTGATCACGACGCCTTTTCATGTTAAGCTACCCTATAATTTTTCAAGAAGCGGGCATATAGGGCAGTCATACCAGGTTGCACAATGGTATCCCAAGCCGGCGGTATATGATAGTAAGGGATGGCACCCTATGCCTTATCTTGACCAGGGTGAGTTTTACAGTGAGCTTGGAAATTACAATGTACTGATAACTTTGCCTGAAAATTATGCCGTTGCTGCTACAGGTGTATTGCAGGATGATAAAGAAAAAGAATGGCTGAGATCAAGAGCCGCGTTTTCATGGAAGGAAACAAAATACAGGAAGAAAATAAAGAAAGGAAGCTATAAGATCATTCGTGAATTATTCCCTGCATCGGCTGCTGAAACCAAAACATTACATTACAAACAGGATAACGTAGTTGATTTTGCCTGGTTTGCAGATAAACGTTTTATAGTGAATTACGACACCTGCACATTATCTTCCGGAAAAGTAACAGAGGTATATTCTTTTTACACATCTGAATCAAAAGCAATTTGGAGCAACAGCGTCTCAGAAATAAAGAAAGCTATCCGGAATTATTCAGATGCGGTTGGTGAATATCCTTATGCCAATGTATCAATAGTAGAAACGGAAAGCAAAACGGTTGGCGGCATGGAATACCCTGCAGTTACTGCCATTGCAGTAAAAACAAAAGATCAGTTGCAGGAAATAATATCACATGAGGTGGGTCATAACTGGTTTTACGGAATTTTGGCAAGCAACGAAAGAGCATACCCCTGGATGGATGAAGGAATGAATACCTTTTACGATTACAGGTTTAATTATGCTTCTGCTAAAAAGCTCTCTTCGCAGTGTTTAATGAAACTTGCTTTTGAAACAATGGTTTCAGTCAAAAAAGATCAGCCCGTCGGGCTTTCTGCTCCTGAGTATAGCTACCTGAATTACGGACTGTCAGTTTACTATAAAACTGCCGCCTGGATGAAATTGCTTGAATCCAAAACATGCACAGCACAATTTGATACGCTGATGAAAGCATATTATGAGCAATGGAAATTCAAGCATCCCTATCCTGAAGATTTTAAAAATATAGTGAAACAATATACTAATACCGCAACCGATAGTGTTTTTAATCTGCTTAATATAAAGGGTAGCGTAGCGCCGGAATCAAAAAGAAAATTCAGGCTTGCATTTTTGGGTAAGCCGGATGCGGAAAAACAATATAATTATATCAGTCTTGCGCCCGCAGTTGGTTTTAACAAGTATGATAAATTTATGATTGGCGGCATTATATATAACTACACCCTTCCTTTCAGGAATTTTCAATTTGCGGCGGCGCCATTATATGCAACCGGCAGTAAAAAATTAAACGGTATAAGTCGTGCTACATATAGCTGGTATACCAATAACAATATATTTGAAAAAATAGAGGCCGGTATAAGCGGCGCTAAATTTTCAGAAGACGCGTATACTGATTCTGCAGGTAAAACCACGCATATGCAGTTTAAAAAAATTACCCCCCAGGTAAGGCTGGTTTTTCGCAACAATAATGCCCGTAGTCTTGCAAAAAGGTATGTGCAGTTTAAACTGCACCACATTAACCAGGATGAATTAAATTTTTCGTGGGATTCAATTGGCATGAAAAATACTTATGCTTTATCAGGTAAAACAACCACTATAGGACAGCTAAGATATATTACGGAAAACAGCCGGGCATTGTACCCCTACAAATGGGATTTGCAACTTGATATGACCAAAGATTTTGGACGCATTGCGTATACAGGAAATTACTTTTTTAACTTTCCCAATAAAGGCGGGCTGAATATGAGATGGTTTGCAGGTAAGTTTTTTTACCTGGGTGATAAAACAAACAGCAAACGCTTTGCTGCAGATGCCTATCACCTGAACATGAGTACGCCAAAAGGTTATGAAGATTATACTTACAGCAATTATTTCTTAGGAAGAAATGAATTTGAAGGATTTTTTTCGCAGCAGGTAATAATGAGAGACGGAGGCTTTAAAGTGAGAACAGATTTACTAAGCGATAAAGTAGGCAAAACAGATGACTGGCTGGGCGCGCTAAACTTCACCGCTACTTTGCATCCAAAATTTCCTGTAAAAATTTTTGCAGACCTCGGCACTTACAGCGATGCATGGAAAACAAGCGATGCTTCGCGTTTGCTGTTTGATGCAGGCTTGCAGGTTTCGCTGTTAAAAGATATTGTAAATATATACGTGCCCGTAATCTACAGTAAAGTATACCGCGATTATTTTCGTTCTTACCCGGGAAACAACTTCTGGCAACGTGTTTCTTTTAGTATAGATATGCAAAATATCAACTTCAAAAAAATATACCCGGCGCTCCCATTTTAATAGCTATTTTAATGAGTTATATCCGCTATATACAACATGAAGAGATAGATAAAGCGAAATGGGACAGCTGTGTAGCTGGCGCAGACAATAGCTTAATTTATGGCTACACATGGTGGTTAGATAATATCTCTCCCGGCTGGCATGCATTGGTATTAAATGATTACGATGCGGTGATGCCTTTAACCTGGCGTAAAAAGTACGGCATATGCTATTTGTACCAGCCGTTTTGCACGGCAATGCTGGGTGTGTTTTATAAAACGGAGACTAAGGCGAAACCCGATGACTTTCTTGACGTAATACCTGCGAAATTCAGGTATTGGGATATAGATATTAATGAGCAGAATGTTGTGGAAAGTAAATCTGTTACTACGTATGCCCGCGCAAATCAGCTCCTCAATCTTACCGGTGAATATGATAATATACAGAACGCATACAGCCGCCTGGCAAAACGAAAGCTATCCAAAGCAAAAGAAAACGGTTTAATGCTTAAAAAATCCGTATCTCCAAAAGCAATTATTGAGCTTTATAAAAAGGAATATTACCAGCAGCATAAGAATGCTCCGGATGACTATACCGCATTGGTAAAATGTTGTGATACCGCGATATATAAAGGAATGTCCGAAACATATACGGCTATATCTCCGGATGGTGAAACCCTGGCTTTTTACATTGTATTGAAAGATGGAAACTTCGTGTATTCGTTACTGGGAGGTAGTACAGCTAAAGGTAAAGATGCAGGTGCATTTTATTTTTTAACGGATGCTGCTATTAAAGATAATTGTGCTAAGGGAAAAGTATTTCGCTTTGAAGGATCGGATGTTGAAGGAATTGCTTTTTTTAACAGCCAGTTTGGAACTGAATCAATAACATATCAGCATGTAAAACAAAACAGCCTGCCATTTTTTTTGAGGATATTTAAGCAGTAGTTTCCTCACGCAAAGGAGCAATAATTTTTTATACCGGCGCTCATTTTAAAATTCTTTTTTGTATCTGCCTGCAGCAGCTACCCGGTACCCATATTCTTATTCCGGCTTTGTGCAGAAGTTTGAGGTGTTCCTCTGAAAGCCGTGTCAATATTGAGTTTTGTATTTGAATTCGGGTATCTCGCAGTGTTTTTATAGCTGCAGCGCAGCCTTATATTTGTAGCAGTTTATATTTGTGGCATTCGTAGGTGCAGCGCACCGCGATATTAAAACATAGATGAAGCAGATTAATATTGCAGCCCGCTGCAGCTTATTCTATGTGCTTTAGTATTTACCATTTCCTGTCCCCGATCAGCAAACTGTTCTCCTTCATCACATTAAATCCATACTCCGCCAGTCTCGCCCGGCACAATTGCTCTATAGCTGCAGAATGGCACTCCATCACAACAACACTCACCATCTTCAGCCAGCTTGTTTCTTCAGAAAAAACATTTTCCTCCATTCCTTCAATATCTATTTTCAGTATATCAACCTGTTCAATCATCATTTCATGAAAAAAAGAATGCATGCTGAATGCCTTTACTTTACTATCTGAAACAGCAACTTCACTCACGCTGCTGTTATAAGCGTAAGTTTTCTTCTGAATATAAACCTCTCCATCCTTACCGGTAATGGCTGCTTTTAACGGAATAAAATTTCCTTTTTGTATTTCTTCAGATAGGTTTTCTGTAAGTATTTCAAAATTATCCGCATCAGGTTCAACGGCGTAAATAGAGGCCTGCGGAAAATGCTGACTGAAAAATAAACTCGTCATGCCTGTATTGGCGCCAAGATCAACTATTGTTCTCGGATCAGTAATTTTATTTATTACAGCCGCATAAACCTTCTGCCAGAATACCTCGTAAAGCATAGCGATATCTCCGCTGTAAGTTCTCAGGTAAATAGTTTTTGGGTAGTTGTTAAGGCTGAAATGATATTGAACCGGTTTTTCATTATCGCTTTTTTCAGGGCTTTTTCTTTTATATCTTTTTGTATTGACCAGGAGTTTTAAAAAAGAATTCCTGTCAGCAGCTATGTAATAACAGAAAACAAATTTGTGTACCGCCTGTTGGATTCTTCTTATCATCTTCTTAAACTACTGTATTTTTTGAAGCAGGTTTTCCGCTATAATCAAATCTGCCGGAACAGTTATCTTAATATTTTCTTTCTCCCCTTCAATAAGAAAAACTTCATGGCCTGAGGCTTCAACAACAGTGGCTTCATCTGTAAAAGCATTATTATATTCCTGTTCAAACGCAGGCAATATAATTTCGCTGCGAAAAGTTTGGGGCGTTTGTATTGCTTTCAGCAAATTACGATCAATCACTTTTGTTGCATTACTATCCAGGATACGCACGCTATCGGTTATGGATACTGCCGGTATAGCGCTTCCTTTGGTTAAAGCCTGTTCATAACAGCAATGAATAAGCGATTCAGATACCAGGCACCTCACAGCATCATGCACAAATACAACTGAATCTTCTTTTACCTGGTTCACCCCTTTTTTTACAGAATGAAAACGCGTTTCACCACCGGGGATAATAGATATTTTGGAAGCAGCCGCCAACGGTTGAATAAGTGCTTTTGCCTGCTCAATAAAGGAAGGATGAATGACCAGGATTATTTCAATGTCAAAAAAAGCACCGAGGAATTTTTCAATGCTGTGCAGCAGTACAGGCTTTCCTGCAAGCTCCAGGAATTGTTTGGGAACAGCGCTTCCCATTCTGGTGCCGCTGCCACCCGCTACCAACACAGCATATTTCTTCATAATCGTTTTTGTGGCAAATTAATTATTAGTGATGAAAAAGCCCTGCTCTGAAAAATAGATGCCCACTTTCGCTCAATCAAAATAATTACTTTTTCTGAAAAAGCTTATATACATTTCAGAGATTTCGCTTTTAACAATATCGCCGGTAGGCGACAAGAATCTACACATGGGCGGCTAACCTGCCTGGCAATCAGGGAAGGCACAGCAATGATTAACAAATTACGTGCAGGTATTACGATATTCAGATTCCTCTCCCGCAGCAATATATATATATGTTAAGGCAACCTCAGTCGGGATCGGAATGACAGGCAGTAGAATCTGTACTGAGCTATAGTGAAAACTTTCAACTTTTATATCAATACTGAACAATGCGCAACAGACTGTATACGCCGCGGTTGTAATATTCAGCGAAAGCCATACAATATGCCACTGCTATCCTGCGTCGCTGGTTGCCTACACCGCGAACTGTCATGCCGACGCAGGAGGCATCTGCACTGTGAATGGCATGGTTGGTATATGGGTATTAAGTTGCTTTAGAATGGAATGAAACCATTATGATATACCCGAATGAACAATATTACTTAAAAGCGAAATCCCTGATATATATTTTAACTGACAGGCATAACCAAAATTTAAAAGGCATTTCCTTTCGGAAACGCCTTTCTGACCAGTGAAATGTTTATTATAAACTTTAAACGACTTTATTACGCTGCTTTATTATTTCTTGGTTTTAACAGGCCTTGCTACGGCAACAGATTGAGCAATCGCTTCGCTGCCAACACTTAAATCTTTATAACCAATAGTAGTTTGAGTAGCAAGCTCTGTATAGTTTACTTCATCCAGCTCTTCACCAATAAACCAAAAACCTAATTTTACCTGTTTGCCGGTTTTGCTGTCTACTCCGTTTACAGAAAAGCTCATTTTCTTTTCAAGTGAATCAAGATGAGCATTTTCTATTTTTACTAATGTTATGTAAGAAGTATTATTTTCATTAGTAGTAAAAGAAATATTCTTTTCAGTTACGTTGATATTTGCTAACTGGTTCACTTCTTTTTCTATAAAGTATACTTTACTGGCAGAGTCGTATTTTACGCTCTGGTGCTGCTGAGATATAAAATGATAATTCTGCTGAGCTTTTAAGCCACTGGTGATCAAAAATGCAGCCAGTAAAATTGATATCTTTTTCATAAAGTACGGTTTCGTGTATATAAAACGAGAAACAGGCTCCTATATGATACGGGTATACCCTTATTTCGATAATGAGCTCAATTTGCAGGATAAATGCATTTCATCCTGATTTACTGATGCTTTGGCGGTTGATGTAATGCATTAAAATAACAATGGACTAAGTGAACAAGCAGGTGTTTTCAAAATACTCTTAGGGATTGTAGTAAAAAGCAGGGTATTTGTATTAATTATTAACGATTAGCGGCTCTTTCGTAAATTTATAGTAAACATTTATCAATTATTACCTGCAATAACATATGGAGTTCATAGATTATTACAAAATTTTAGGATTGGATAAGAATGCCAGCCAGGAGGATATTAAAAAAGCATATAGAAAACTGGCGAGAAAGCACCATCCTGACCTGAATCCAAACGATAAAGAAGCCAACAAAAAGTTTCAGCAGATCAATGAAGCCAATGAAGTATTAAGTGACCCTGAAAAGAGAAAGAAGTATGATCAGTATGGTAAAGACTGGCAGCACGCAGAGGAGTTTGAAAAAGCAAAACAACATCAAAAGGGCAGGGCTTACACTTCTGGCGGGGATTATAGCGGCGGCGGTTTTGGTGGTGGCAATTTTTCTTCTGAGGATTTTTCTTCCGGCGATTTTTCCGATTTTTTTAATTCAATGTTTGGCGGTGCAGCCGGTGCCCGCGCAGGCGGCGGAAGCAGACGGCAGGCTCAATTTAAAGGGCAGGATTTTAATGCTGAAATGACCATTGCGCTCAGGGAAGCATATGCCACACACAAACGCACCTTTACTGTAAATGATAAAAACATAAGGATAACTGTTCCTGCAGGTATAGCGGATGGGCAAACGATCAAACTAAAAGGATATGGCGCACCGGGGGTAAATGGCGGACCTGCAGGCGATTTGTATATTACTTTTCATATAGAAGAAGACGCTATATTCAAAAGATTAGGTGATGACCTGTATACTACCATGGATCTTGATTTGTATACTGCCGTGCTGGGAGGAGATAAAATGATTGATACTATGGACGGTAAAGTAAAACTGAAAATAAACCCTGAAACACAAAACGGGACCAAAACAAGATTAAAAGGGAAAGGATTTCCAGTATATAAAGAAGCAGGAAAATTCGGCGACCTTTTTGTAACATGGAATATTAAAATTCCCACGGGCTTAACCGAAAAACAAAAAGCATTATTCAGGGAAATATCTCAATCTTAACAATATACTATTATGCATACAACAGAAGATCTAATACCGCAGGAGGCATGTTGCACACAATACAATATTGAGGTGTCTTTTTTACAGCAGCTGCATGAGTATGGTCTGATTGATATTGTTACTGTACAAGAAAAAGCTTTCCTGCATAGCGAACAGTTAAATGATCTTGAAAAATTCATTCGGATGCATTATGATCTTGCTATTAATATGGAAGGTATTGATGCGATAGCACACCTGTTAACCAGAGTAAGAAGTTTACAGGGTGAAATTACAAACCTGAAAGCGAGGCTTCAGGTTTTTAGTATTGATATATAAAATGAGTAACAAACACGCAAATTGAGTATGTAATAAAATAAGCATTCTCCTACCTGCAAACGGATTAATCAATACTATATTCAAATAAATATGCTGCAGAAGTTAAAAAAAGGAGAGCGGGTGTATGGAACATGCTTTACTTCCGTTGCCCCGGGCTGGCCTATTATTTTCAAAAAAGCTTCGTTGGATTTTGCTTTTATTGATACAGAACATATAGCTATCGACAGATCTGAGATGGCACGCATGTGCCAGATCATGCTTGCATATAATATTACACCGGTTGTGCGCATACCTGCACCTGATCCATATTTGGCAGGTCAGTGCATTGATGCAGGAGCAAAAGGAGTAATTGCACCTTATCTTGAATCTGTTGAGCAAATAAAAGAACTGGTTGCCGCAACAAAATTCCGTCCACTGAAAGGAAAGATATTGAATGAGGTAATGAACGGAGAAAAAGAATTATCCGTAGATATGAAGGCATATCTTTCCAAATATAACCAGGGCAATATTTGTATTGCTAATATTGAAAGCGTTCCTGCATTAGATAAACTGGATGAATTGCTTAGTGTGCCTGGTTTAGATGCTGTGTTTATTGGTCCGCATGATCTTTCTATCAGTCTTGGCATTCCTGAGCAGTATAATAATCCTGAGTTTGATAAAGCTGTTAAGCAGATCATTCATACCAGCAGGAAAAAGGGCCTGTCTGTTGGCATACATTTTTCACTGGAACCTGAGCGGCAAATAAAATGGATACAGGAGGGCGTTGATATTGTAATACACAGTTCGGATATAGCATTGTTCAGTCAAAAATTAAACAATGATATAAATATAATAAAGGAAGCGGTTGGTGATGTGGAAGCCGGGAGTGCAAAAGATATTACTCCGGTTATCTGATGATAATCCTGGCAAATATTTATAAGATAAGGAATAAATTTATGAAACAAGGTATGCCTTGCCCTTACAAAAAAATGTTATGCAGTACATACAATGGGGTATGATTGGTTGCGGAAACGTAACAGAAAAAAAGAGTGGCGCTCCTGCTATAAACAAAGTAGCAAACGCTTCGTTAGTTGCAGTAATGGCAAGAAAAGCGGAGAAAGCTGAAGATTACGCAAAAAAACATAAGGTGCCTAAATGGTATACAGATGTAGACGAACTGATCAATGACCCTGATGTACATGCAGTATATATTGCTACTCCCCCCAATGTGCATTTGGAATATGCTGCTAAAGCGATAAAAGCAGGTAAGCCGGTATATATAGAAAAGCCAATGGCAAGAAGTTTTAAAGAGTGTGAAGAAATTAACCGGCTTGCCAGCGAAGCCGGCGTGCCTGTATTTGTGGCATATTACCGGAGAACATTACCTTATTTTTTAAAGCTCAAAGAGCTGGTTGACCAAAAAGCTATCGGCGATATCAGGTGTGTGAACACTGCTTTGCACTGGCAGCCTTACGATGAAGAGGTTGGAGAAAATTCTCAGCCGCGATGGAGAGTATTTCCCGAAATATCCGGAGGCGGTCATTTTCATGACCTTGCGTCTCACCAATTTGATATACTGGAATTCTTGTTTGGCGAAATAATATACGCTAAAGGTATTGCACGTAATCAGGCTCATTTATATAAAGCTGATGATGTAGTGGTAGCGAATTATGAATTTGAAAATGGAATTGTTGGTAACGGCAGCTGGTGCTATACTGTAAATAAAGAACAGCGTATTGACCAGGGTCAATTTATTGGCTCAAAGGGTAAAATAACTTTCTCCTTTTTCTCACCTGCAAAAATAAAAGTAGAAACAGCTGAAGGAATAGCTGAATATGATGTTCCTTACCCTGATCATGTACAGCAGCCATTGCTTGAAACTATTGTAAAAGAATTACGCGGCGAAGGTAAATGCCCAAGCACAGGCAAAACCGGCGCAAGAGCAAATTTGATCATGGATTATATTACATCCTGATGCCGGGGTTACAGGAGTGAATAAAAACAACGCAGGGTTTATAGAATTATAATATCGTCGCAGTACATACGGGCATATGCATTCTCTCAGATTGGTTATCTTTACAACATGTCCCAGTTCAATTATAATGATAGCCTGAATTTATTATCTAAATTTACAGTTCGCCGTGCGTGGAATGCGGCAAAGGTTTTTGGCAGCTATCATATCAGCCGTTGGCGAAATAAACCGGTGCAATGGGGTTATCCTGTTTCTGTTTCATTTGAGCCAACAACATCCTGCAACCTGCGATGCCCCGAATGCCCGAGTGGTCTGAGAAGTTTTTCGCGACCGACAGGCATGCTTAAAAAAGATTTTTTCCGGCAGACTATTGATGAAATTCATAAGGAGTTATTATATCTCATTTTCTATTTCCAGGGAGAACCATATCTGAATCCTGATTTTTTAGATATGGTACGGTATGCTGCGGATAAAAAAATATATACCGCTACATCAACCAACGCGCATTACCTGAATGATGCAAACGCGAGAAAAACTGTGGAGAGCGGGCTCGACAGACTGATCATTTCTATTGACGGTACAACACAGGAAGTATACCAGCAATACAGGAGGGGTGGCAGGCTTGATAAAGTACTGGAGGGCGCCACTAAAATTGTGAAATGGAAGAAAGCCATGGGAAGTAAAACGCCATTTATTATATTCCAGTTCCTTGTGGTAAAACCTAATGAACACCAGGTGGAAGAGGTAAAGCAACTGGCAAAAGAAATAGGTGTGGATGATGTGTGGTTTAAAACCGCGCAGGTATATGATTATGAAAATGATCCTAATAATCTTATACCCACTATTGATAAATACAGTCGCTACAGGAAAAACAATGCAGGTGAATATACCGTGAAAAATAAATTAAATAATCATTGCTGGAAGCTTTGGCACGCAAATGTAATTACATGGGATGGGATGGTAGTTCCTTGTTGTTTTGACAAAGATGCCATGCACAGGCTTGGTAATCTTAATATGCAATCTTTTAAAGAGATATGGCATAATGATAATTATAAACAGTTTCGCCGGGAACTCATGACCAGCAGAAAGAACATTGACATTTGCGCCAATTGCAGTGAAGGCACAACGGTTTGGAATGACTAAAGATTAAGCTGTGTAAAAATTAAATCACTAACAATTGTTGCCTGTTCACTCATTCACAAAAAACAATGCATGCTTTTACACATACATCCTGTTAATCCGCAGCCTCGCCAGATAAAAACAGTTGTTGAATGTTTGCAGTCCGGCGGAATTATCATTTACCCAACAGATACCATTTATGGTTTAGGATGCGATATTTTTCATCATAAAGCCATAGAACGTATTGCCCGCATAAAAAACATCAACCCCGATAAAGCCAATTTTTCATTTGTATGCCGGGATCTCAGTAATTTGAGCACATACACAAAAAGCATTTCAACTTCTTTATACCGGTTATTGAAAAATCACTTACCCGGGCCGTATACTTTTATTTTACCTTCAGGCAAAGAGGTACCTAAAATTTTAAAAAGCAAAAAGAACACGGTTGGTATAAGAGTACCTGATAATATTATTGCGAGAACAATTGTAGAAGAATTAGGGCATCCGATATTAAGTACAACTTTGCCAGGAGATATGGTTGAAGAATATACTGACCCTGAACTGATGGAAGCGAATTTTAATAAACTGGTTGATATTGTTATTGATGGCGGCATAGGGGGCATGGTTCCCTCAACAATAGTTGATTGTACAGGCGCAGAACCTGTGCTTATAAGAAAAGGATTGGGAGACTGGCCGGAAGATTAGCATAAACTACCCCTTTGCAAACTGCTCCAGCCCGGCGGTATATTTTTTTGCTCCCTTAAATACAAACAAATCGATGGAGAAAAAAATAAGCGCTTGAATGGCAAGTGCTATTCCAACACCCTGCCATAAATCTTTTGATGGTCCACCATCAGCGTTTTGCTTATTTACTACAATGAGGATAATACCCGCCAGCAGCACTGCCAGCTCAATGCCTAAAAAAAGTTTTACGCTGGCCAGCATTTTCTTCATGCGCGGAAGCTCGGCAGTTTTCAATTTATGCGGGTTCATATCAAAAGCATATACGTTGTCTATTCTTTGCTTGTCGCTTTTGCTATAAGGCGAATAGCCCATTGCCAGTTGTGCAATGCCCAATAGCATCAGCGGAATAGCAATGCCTTTAAACATATTTGTTTTTATAAAGATCAGGAAAGCAATGGCAGCGATAATGGCTATAACGCCTGCAATCATTAAAATAAGCCCGGCATTTTTCTCCGATAAAAAATATTGTTCGATGTCTGCTTTGGTGAGCATAATACAGGTATTTGAGTGAAGACTATTTAACCCTTCCTCAAACGTACATGAAATTTTTCATTCATAAAATATAGGGTGCATTGCAAATTTTCGTATGTAGGTACTGCAGCTACGGCAGATGCCTTGTGCCTGGGCATGACAGGCGGAAGAATGTATATTGACAATAGTGCCAATATTGAACAATAGCACTAATGCCGAACACAGCATTGCGGCTGTCATGCCCAGGCACAAGGCATCTGCGCTATATTGCCATACATACGAAAATTTGAAACACACCCAAATATATAAAGGATGAATTAAAAATTTCATGAGAACTCCCTGGCTAAAAAACAATAATAAATATTCAAAAGAAATGTAACAATTGGTTTTAACCCGCAGAAGGTAAAAAAGATTTGATAGTTTACGATTTAAATATATCTTTACGAAATAATCGTAGAATTGTATTTGCTAGTATTTTCTACAGTGCTAAATACTCATTGTGTATTATTATGATTAGAATTGTTTTGCTGCTGCTGTTGTATAATATCTCCACTTCTGTATATAGCCAATCCTCCAAAGGAACTATTACAGGAAAGCTAACTGACTCAACAGGAAAACAACCATTGTCGCTGGCTACAATAGCGGTATTCCATGCAAAAGATACAGTGCTGATAACATACAGACTGAGCGATCCACAGGGTACATTTAAGGTACCGGGTATACCGCTGGAGGATTCCTGCCGGGTGATCATTACACATGCCGGCTCGGAAACCTATCGCAAAACTTTCCTGCTGTCTGGCGCTCAGCCGCAGCTCGACTTAGGCACAATTAAACTCAGTCCTGATGCAAGAGTAATGGAAGAAGTGCTGGTGGTTGCCGAACGCCCGCCGGTAATTGTGAGAAAAGATACGATAGAATTTAATGCAGAAGCTTTTAAAACATTGCCTTCTGCTTTAGTAGAAGACCTGCTGCGTAAACTGCCCGGAGTTGATATTGATGCGCAGGGCAATATTACCGTAAACGGAAGAAAAGTAAATAAGCTGTATGTGGACGGCAAAGAATTCTTTGGCAGCGATCCGCAAATGGCAACTAAAAACCTGCCGGCAAATATTATTGATAAGATCCAGGTTACAGATGACAAAGAACAAATGGCGCAAAACCCTGATTTGCCCGCTGGACAAATAGGGCAGGTGATCAATCTTAAATTAAAAAAGGCTATCAAACAGGGATGGTTTGGTAAAGCCTACGCGGGTGCGGGTACGGATGACCGTTATGAAGCCGGCGGTATTTTCAACCTGTTCAGAGATACATTGCAGGTAAGCCTGCTGGGTTATACCAATAATATTAACCGCCCCGGTTTTGGGATGAACGATATTATGAATACAGGAGGGTTTAACCGCAGCGGCTTTAACAGCATGATGGTAATGAACGATGGCGGTTTTGCGTTAAACGGTATTTCTTTTGGCGGCACCGGGCAGGGCATACAGCATTCCACAGGGGCGGGGTTGAATGTAAATAACCAACTGGGTAAAAAAGTAACGCTGAACCTGCAATACTTTTACGGGCAAATAAAAAGCGATATACGCCAGCTAAATAACCGGCAGCAATTTTTTGACGACACTACCATGACCACGCGTAATGAAAACAATGAGCATAACAGGAATGATGTACACCGTATAGGTGGATTTATTAAGTGGAAAACAGATTCGTTGTCTACGGTAGAATTCAGACCAACACTTACCCTGTCAGGCCTGCGGGGGCAAAAGAACATGCTGTATAATACCTATAGTAATTACGAACCGCTGCTTAACCAAAGTGATAATAAGGAGAAAAGGAATAATAAAACCACGGAATTTTCTCAGTTAGTGTCTTACAATAAAAAATTTCGTAAAGCGGGGAGAATCTTGTTTGTATCCGGAACGTTCAGGGTTTCAGACAACAATGATCACCAGTATAATAACGCTGAAAATATTTTTTATGATAACCAGCAGCCTGTTACGAGCTTGCTAAACCAGTTACGCAATCGCGGGCTGGATAATACATCGTTTGATTTTTTGGCGAATTACAGCGAGCCGGTTTCTAAAAAGCTATCGTTACAGTTTAGTGAGAGCTTTAATTTTTTCAAAAATAAAGATGATATAAAAACCTATGATGATCCGGATAACAACAATGAATATGAGAATATTAATGACGCATTGAGTAATGGTTTTAACAGGAACGGGTGGCGAAGCAATACAAGGGCCGCGGTAAAATTCACGCAAAAAAAATTCTCCATATCGCCCGGCATTAACTACCAGTTGTTGAATATTGACAACAGGTTTCAGAAAACCCATTCTATAGAGCAGCATTTTAACTATATATTGCCTTCATTGCAAATCAATATCGGCAGCTTAAACATAGGTTACAATGTAAATGCAAGAGAACCGCAGGTGAATGACCTGCAACCTGTAGAAGATAATACTAACCCGCTTTTTATAAGTAAAGGAAATCCTCTGCTGAAACCAACCATTAATCATTCGCTGAATATTCAAACGTATAAGTATGATATGAAATCCAATATCAACTATAACCTTTATGTTTATGGCGGGGTAAGCAATAATGCAGTTATAAGAGCACGCATAATTGATAAATCGGGCATACAATATACCTCGCCGGTTAACGCTAACGGAGTATGGGAGCTGCAGGGCGGGGGAAATATAAATAAGCAATTCAAATTTAGTAAAGACTGGAAGCTGTCACTGGGTAGTAATGTATGGGGAAGATATAACCGCGGGCTGATCATTCTTAATAGTATCAGTACAAATGCACAAAACATGAGCCTTAATCCCGGCGTTAATTTTTCCTTTAACTGGAATGATAAGTTTGAGTTCAGGCAAAACTATTCGCTGAACTGGAATAAAAGCAGCTATGCGGATAATATATTCCCCGGCCTTGAGATAACAGCGCACAATTCAGGCAGTGAATTAATTATACGTATGCCCAAACATTGGGTTTGGGAAACAAACGTTGACTATCGCTATAACCCGCAGGTGGCGGAAGGGATACAAAAAAATATTTACCGCTGGAACATGGCGCTTAATTTTCTCTTCCTTAAAGATGATAAAGGGCAGCTAAAACTATCGGCATTTGACTTATTGAATCAAAATGCCAGCGTATACCGTAGTGTTAATGAAAATTATATTAATGATGTTGAAACAACTGTGCTCAAGCGCTACTTTATGCTGACCTTTACTTACAATATCCGGAATTTCGGAGGCAAGGTTGGCGGCAGGGAAAGATTGT
Source organism: Agriterribacter sp. (assembly GCA_047601125.1). Classification (GTDB taxonomy): domain Bacteria; phylum Bacteroidota; class Bacteroidia; order Chitinophagales; family Chitinophagaceae; genus Agriterribacter. The sequence goes on from JASGJY010000002.1 coordinate 1,345,450, forward strand.
TTTTGTTCTAAGGGAAGGTGTAAGATGAAGGATATAAGGTGAAAGGCGTAAGGTATAGGGCAAATCATCTACCTTCTCAGCTCCATCTTACACCTTCTGCTTTACACCTTTCCTCTAACTAAACAGGTATTCCACATCTTCCCTCGTAAGGCTCTTAACAAAGGCTGTATCATCAGCAATCAGGTCTTTAGCGAGCGAACGTTTCTTTTCCTGCAATTGCAATATCTTATCTTCAATAGTATCCTTACAGATCATGCGGTAAGCGAAAATATTCTTCGTTTGGCCGATACGGTGAGTACGGTCAATTGCCTGTTGTTCCACCGCGGGGTTCCACCAGGGGTCAACAATATATACATAATCCGCTGCGGTTAAGTTCAGGCCCACGCCACCTGCTTTTAATGATATCAGGAAGACACGGCATGTATCATCGTTCTGAAAACGGGTGATGGCTTTTTCCCTGTCTGTGGCAGAGGTGCTTCCGTCAAAATATTCAAACGGCACTTCAAGCTCCTTCAGCTTTTCTTTGATCAGCGCCAGCATGCCAAGAAACTGTGAAAAGATCAAAGCCTTATGATTACTGATATTTTCAGTGATCTCCCTGCCTATTTCTTCCAGCTTAATGGAATGGTTAGGATATTTTTCCTGCTCATTCATAATAGCTGGAGAATCACATATCTGGCGCAGCTTCATTAAACCCTGCAAAATGGTTAACTGTGATTTTGCTATACCCTGGTCGTTAATAACGCCAAGTATCTTATCCCTGTAATCATTTCTGAAAGCATCATAAATCTCCCGTTGCTCATCCTGCATTTCGCAAAACAATATGGTTTCCATTTTTTCAGGAAGATCCCTGGCAACCTGTTCTTTTGTTCTACGGAGAATAAAGGGATATAATAGTTTTTTTAAGTGGTCTTTCCTGTCCTGCTCGCCAAATTTATCAATAGGCGTTGCAAATTCGTTCCTGAAATATTCTACCGAGCCAAGCATCCCGGGATTGAGAAAATTCATCTGCGCATAAATATCGAAAGTGTTGTTCTGCAATGGAGTACCACTTAAACATAAGCGGTTCTTTGCTTCAAGCAAACCTGCCGCTTTTGTTACCTTGCTCTGCGGGTTTTTTATTGCCTGCGATTCATCAAGAATTACATAATCAAAGTTGATCTCCGTCAGCAGTTTGATATCGCTTCTTAAAGTACCATAGGTTGTGATTATTACATTGCACTTATCAAAGGTTTCTTTATCTCTGGCACGGTCGCCCCCGTGATGAATATAATACGTAAGTTCAGGTGTGAATTTTTTAATTTCGTTCTCCCAGTTAAACATAAGTGTTGTAGGGCAAATAACAATAGCTTTCAGTACGCCATGCGTATCTTTATAAAACTGCATGAATGATAATGCCTGTACGGTTTTACCCAAACCCATATCATCTGCAAGTATGCCGCCCCAGCCAACCTCGCTCAAATAGTTCAGCCAATGGTAACCTGCCACCTGGTAAGGACGAAGAATATGTGCCAGCCGGTGCGGAGGATCTATTTCTTTAATTCGATTAAATCCTCTCAGCCTGTTATATTTCTCTTCCAGTTCAATCATCACCTCGGTTTCATCTTTCTCATTATGCAACTCATCAATAACGCTCAGGTGATATTTTGATAAACGAAGTGAGTTATTTTTTCCTTCACCAACACGAAACAACAATGAGTATTTTTTCAACCAGTTTTCCGGTAAAATACCAAGCGTGCCATCGTTTAACTGCACAAACTGCTGCTTGTTGGCCAAGGCCTTTTTAATTTCGGCTATACTTACATGTTGTTCTCCAAATACAACATTCACTTTCGCGTCAAACCAGTCCATACCACTGCTGATATGAATTTGTGTAGATGGCCGGGCTGTGTTAAAACGGAAATTCTTCAGTACATCAAATCCTATTACCGGCACGTTCATTTCCTTCATACTATCCACAAACAAAAAGAACCAGTTGTTCTTTAGCACATCAGCGCCTTTGAGCGCCAGCGTGGCGCCGGTTTCAGGGCGAATAAAGTTGGAATGAAGATTCTCCAGCTTTTTGATAAACTGCAGCTCTTTCTCTTTATCACGATGGATCTCTAAAACCTTATCATTTACAGGAATTGTGATAATATTCCTTGCATTGAATTTTGTTTCGAATCCTTTATAGGAAAATACAGGAACGAATAACAGGTAGTCTCCTTTTTCCTGCAACAGTAATTTTATTTCGGGATCACCATCTTTAATTTCCTGCACAAGGCTTTTATCAAATTTTACTTTATACTCTTTGGTAAGCGGTATAATGGTTTTTGCGAGATATTCCGGCCAGTCTTCCGGGGAAATACTTATTGATACTTTATTGGTGAATTTTTCTATCTCTGCAATGTCTTCCTGCCGCGCCCAGTTGTATAAAGTATCAGCGTATTTAAAGATCAGGCTGGTTTGCCATTCATTTTCTTTCAGGTTAATATCGGCACCATTCACCTGCACAAAACAGGAAACTTCAACCGCTTTTTTAGATGTCGTTACCTGGAAAAAAGGCGTTATTGTTTCTTCTGCTAACTGAACAGACAAAAGGTTGCCGGTAATAAAATGCTTTTTAGCGGGCAGGAAATATACCAGTGGGTTTTGCTTGTGCTCATTAAATATTTTAACCAGCTTTGGATACAGGTATTCTGCTATTAAAGACCTGGTTTCTTCAGGAAGCTCATCACCTTCGTGATGAATAATATTTTCCCAAATGCCTGAAAACGGTGAGTTACGGCTTACATATTTGTTGATCTCGGCATCCTGTAGTTTTCTTACCTGTTGCAATAACTGCTTATCCTGCTCAGCAAAATCATCTGCGTTTACAAATTTTGCCAGGTCAATCTTTTCCACTTTCCCGGCAAATGCTGCACCTCCGTCATTCACCTCTCCGCTGATAACATCAACCGTGAAATACGGGTATGATTTTACCGCCTCATTAAATACAATCCCGATTTTTGAAGCACTCTCCGTCATTACAGAAGGCGTTTCCTCGGCACCGGCTATGGCAACAGGTTCCGGCTCTTTTTCTACCTGCACAGGGCGGGGCTTAGCACCGGATGCAACAGGTTCAATTCTTTTGATAGACGGATCAAGCACCCGTAAAAAAGGTTTGCCGTCTTTGTAGGTGAATTCAAACTTCCCTTTCAGATCATCATCCAGCGTATAGCCATATGCCTCAAGCAATTTATTTTTTTGCTTATCCCAGTTTCGTATACTGTCAAAATAATAAGGTCCATAAGAATTGAGTAATTGAAGGAATAGCGTAACCTTGTGTACGCACAAAGGATGTTCGTGCTCGTCACATTTACAGGAAGTATCAAAATTTCTTTCTTCGTTTTTCTGTATTACAACAGGAAAGGTATTGCCATCCAATACAAGGCTTGCTTCAACTCTTTCATTAGCGGCAGATAAAATATTTGCTTTTTGCGAGCGCATAATTTTATCTGCTTCTGTAAAACTATCAGGCGAGCTGAGCAGCTTAATGGTTTTGAGATCAATATCTTTCATCTTGATCACTGTGTGCCGCTGGCTATATGCCATATCTTTCTCACCTAAAATATTTTTATCAAGCAGATCCTGCAACTGGAATAATGCCGCGGTCTCGTGGCGGCATATATCCCCCAGATTATATGGGCAGCTGCATCGCACAGAAAGTCCTTTCGGATCTTTATATTTCTGGATATATACTTTGTAAAAGGTGGCGTAGCTATCATCTTTTACACGAAAGGTAACAGAGCCAAGCAATTCATCATGCTCAATCATTTCCACAAAACCAATTGAGTGAATTTTTTTTCCGCGGCGTATTACTTCATCCGTGCCATTATTATACACAAATTTGATAAGGTGTGGTAAAGCCATACTTATAAACGTTCAAAATATGCCTTTTGTTTCAGAAAAGGCTAATTGGCGAAATTACGGAAAAATTGGCAGTTGATGAAGGCTGATGGGTTTGATTAAAAGTTTAACAATGGGTTAATAGGCTAGATGGAAGACGTTAAGGTATAGGGTGGAAGTATAAGGTGGAAGGCTGAAGGTATGAGGAGTGAAAGGTAAAAATTGAAAGCAATCAGCTATCAGCAGTTGCCCACCGCTGATAGCTCCCTATACTTTCTTAAACACAGATGTTGCAGTGTGCCCGCCGAAGCCGAATGTATTGTTTACAACATAATTTACAGGCTTTTGCACAGATTCACCGATAACAATATTCATACCTGCAGGTATTTTTTCATCTAACTCCGTTGTATTGATTGTTGCAGGAATAATATTATTTTTTATAGATAATACACTGATGATACTTTCAATAGCTCCGGCACCACCCAGTAAATGCCCAGTCATTGATTTGGTGGCGCTAATGGCAACAGGTAATTGCCCGAAAACTTTTTTTATGCCCTGTAATTCGCCAATATCACCCAAACCGGTTGACGTTGCATGCGCATTGATATAATCAATTTTATCAGGAGAAATTTTTGCATCTGCCAGGGCCTTGCTTATTCCCAGCGATGCACCTAATCCATCCGGGGGTGTTCCGGTTAAGTGATAAGCATCAGCTGCCATACCACCACCAATTAGCTCAGCATAAATATTAGCGCCTCTTTTTACCGCATGTTCCCATTCTTCCAGTATAAGCGCGGCACCTCCCTCACCAATAACAAAACCATCGCGGGTTTTATCAAAGGGACGTGAAGCTGTAAGATAATGCTCATTATTTTTTGACAATGCCTGTGCCGCACCAAAACCACCAACAGATGCAGGTGTAATACCTGCCTCCGACCCGCCCGCAACCATTATGGTAGCTTTGCCCAAACGTATGGTATCAAAAGCGCTGATAACGCCTGTATTGGAAGACGCGCATGCAGAAACGGTGCAGTAATTCGGGCCATGCAGTTTATGCCGTATGGATATAACTCCTGCCGCTATATCTACAATCATTTTTGGAATGAAGAAGGGATTGAATCTCGGGGTACCATCACCCATATAATACTCTTTTACCTGCTCTTCAAAAGTGGCCATGCCTCCATTGCCAGATGCCCAGATTACACCCACCTCGTAACGTTCGTTTTCAGGCATATTTACAAAATCTAACCCCGAGTCTTTTATTGCCTGATCACTTGCAGCAATGGCGTATTGCGTAAAAAGATCGTATTTTTTAAGTTCTTTTTTGTCTATATATTCATCTGCATTAAAATCTTTTACCTCGCAGGCAAAGCGTGTTTTAAATTTTGAAGCATCGAACTTTGTGATGGGCCCGGCGCCGCTTTTTCCTGAAATTATATTTTGCCAGAAACTATTTACTGAATTACCCAGCGGGCTTATAACTCCAAGTCCTGTAATGGCTACTCTTTTCATAATATATTTTTATGCGGCTGCAATAATATTCCTAAATAATGTATCCACCAATTTATGCTGGCCGGCGGTATCGAAAAAAATTATATCTTGATCTCTTCATTGAAAATAATTGTTATGGAACAAACGGTATTAGGTATAGGAACAAGGCTGCAGCACACGCAATTTGGCCCCGGAGTAATAGTGGGAGTTAAATATGCTACGTATATAATTTCATTTATACACCATGGTATAAAAGAAATTGATAAAACAGACCAACACCTTGATGAAATAATTGCGGAAAATGTAACCACTGAGGTAGAAACAGTTTCGGATACAGAAAAATCTTTGCTGAAAATTTTGCGTTTATGGGGAGGGATTACTGAAACTGTTCCCTTGGGCGACAGGTGGATAGGAGGCACAATGATATTGCAACCTTCTGATCCCTCATTAAAACCAAAAGAGGTTCCTGTTGATGTATTCTTTCACAAAATAGTAATGCTTCGCGACAGGATCAGGGTGCTGGAACAACAAATTAACGCGCACAAAAAATTAACAGATGAAGATAAGGTGAACCTGCAGCAGTATATTACGAGAATATACGGATCTCTCACTACATTTAATGTATTGTTCAGGAATAAAGAACAATGGTTTATCGGGGAGAAAGGAGGTAAAGAAGATTAAAGTAACGCTGTAATTATGAAAATCTATTTCTGTATAGTTGTTTGTTTTATTACATTATCTGCAAACGCGCAAAATTATAAAGCCGTACATGAGCAGGCTGTAGTGGTAGATACGCATAACGATATACTTTCTACCGCTATTGAAAAAAAACTGAAGATTGACGAAAACCTCGCCGGGAAAACTCATTCAGATGTATCCCGTTTTAAAAAAGGTGGAATTGATGTTCAGGTGTTTTCTGTTTTTTGTGATGAAACTTTTGGTAAAGGAACCGCTTTTAAGTTTGCCAACCGGGAAATAGATTCACTATATACTGTTGTTGCAAGAAATCCCGGCAGGATGACGATCGTTTCTACGCCGGGGGAATTAGAGCAGGCTGTTGAACAAAAAAAATTGGCCTGCATGATTGGCGTGGAAGGCGGGCATATGATAGAAGACCGGCTGGATTATCTTGACAGCTTATTTAAAAGAGGAGCGAGATATCTTACGCTCACCTGGAATAACTCTACCGACTGGGCTACTTCTGCAAAAGATGAAAGCGCCGCGCAAAAAGAAGGCAAACCACTGCCACATACGGGATTGAATGACTTTGGTAAGGCTGTTGTGAAAAAAATGAATGACTTAGGAATGATGGTTGACCTTTCGCATGTTGGCGTTCAAACATTTTGGGATGCAATACAAACTACTTCAAAGCCGGTTATACTTTCTCACAGCAGTGTATACAAGCTATGTCCTGTGCCACGGAATGTTACTGATGAGCAAATAAAAGCAGTGGCTAAAAATGGCGGTGTAATACAGGTGAATTTTTATTCAGGATTTTTAGACAGTAATTATCTTAACAGGAGAAAAGCACTTTTTGCCAGACACCGCGCAGAAATGGATTCTTTGAAAAACCTGGATAAAGGAGAATATGAAATAAGCGACTGGCTTGCGCAGAAGTATAGAAAAGATATGGAAAATATCCGCCCGCCGTTCTCTTCCATTATTGATCACATAGATTATATAGTAAAGCTGGTTGGCGTGGATTATGTGGGCATAGGCGCAGATATGGATGGTGTGGAATCATTGCCGAAAGATATAAATGGTATTCAGGATTTTCCGAAGATCACAAAAGCCCTGCTTGCAAAAGGCTATTCTGTAGAAGACGTTAATAAAATTATGGGAGGAAATTTTCTCCGGGTGTTTAAAGCCAACAGTAAATAAACAAAGGCTATCGTACAAGTTCCGTCTATTGCATCAATGCTGAATTAAATGCAGAAATCCCTCATTGTAAACAGGTTTTCTCCTGGTGGGAGATGCGCCCGATACAGGACATCTCTGATCTGGATTTTTTAACATTTCCGAAATGTTTCGTATTTCAGAAAAATCTTCTACATTTGATCTACTAAAACTTTCGTAATTAAAATATTTTGTATGAACACTTCAATGTATAAGCGCTCAGCACTGGCTTTTGTGGCTGCAGGCTGTTTGTTTTCAGTAACAGGTTTACAGGCGCAGAATAAGAAAATCAAAAAAGAAAAACAGGAACAGATCATTATTAAAAAGAAAGGAAATAAAGAAGAGAAAACAACCATTGTAATTGATGGTGATAATGTTACTATTAATGGTAAACCGGCCAATGAATATAAGGGTGATGTTTCCGTAAATCTTAGTGATGATGACGTGAATTTTGATTTTTCAATTGACGGCAATGTAGAAGGATTGACAGCGATAGCCCCACTGCCTCCTATGCCAGCAATTCCTCCTGTAACATTTACTGCACCGGATTTCAGATTTGATGGAGAAGATATGGACTGGACAAGCGAGCCAAAAGCAATGCTGGGCGTATATACGGAAAAGGATGAGAAAGGTGCTAAAATCACCAATGTAGTTGATAACAGCCCTGCCGCAAAAGCTGGTTTGGTAAAAGGAGATATCATTACAAAAATTGATGAAACTTCAATTACCGATCCATCGTCTCTTTCGTCCATCATAAACAATAAAAAGCCGGATGATGAAATAAAAATTACTTACCTGAGAGATAAAAAAGAAAAGAAGCTGACACTTAAGCTTGGTGAACGTAAAGAATCATTTGCACGGTCATTTAATTTTAATTCGCCTCAGTTCAACGATGATTTTGCAAAAGAATTTAAATTTAATGGGCCCGGAGTGTTCAACAACCGCCCCCGTTTAGGCATCAAAATACAGGATACGGAAGAAGGAAACGGCGTAAAAGTAATTGAGCTGGAAGATTCCTCTGCAGCGGCTAAATCAGGCATTAAAAAAGACGATATCATTACAAGTATAGATGGTACAGACGTTAAGAGTACAGATGATGCCCGTGAGAAGATGACAGAGGTAAGAGACAAATCTGCATATCCTGTAAAAGTATTGCGCAACGGATCTCCGTTAACTATTGATATTAAGATACCAAAGAAATTAAAAACAACAGATCTTTAGCAAATACTAAAAATAAAAAAACCCTCCTGTTACGGAGGGTTTTTTGTTTGATGTTGAGAGGCTGTGATTGTGCCATCAACACTTTTAGGTACGGGTAGGGATTAATTGGCCATATTTCAATGACCAGGGTACGTTTAATTGCCCCGGAAGGCTGTATAAGGATCAGGGTATAATTTCACTATCGAGGTTCTTAAACGCAACGATTTGAATATTTAGTCTTTGTTATTTTTTACATCCGCCGGATATATTCGATGGAGGGATATACTAAATATTAAGTAGTTCAGAATGACATTTTTGCGGAGATTTTTTTTCAAAAATATATGGCTTATCAAATGATAATTTCATTTTTACCTGCTTGCTTTCCGGTAATGCAATTTCATTTAATGTGCTGGTTTGTTTTAAGCAGAAGCTAAAAAAATATAAAAAAACAGAAGCAATAAATAATATTCAGGGCATAAATAATATTTCCGATTTAACTGCCGTTAATGGATAGAACACCTGAACAGATCTTTCCTCAAAATATTTTCACTTTCTTTTTTCTCATGTTGTAGTTGGTTTAAAGCAAAAGGCATCTCCCGAAAGGGTAGATGCCCTAATGCTTTTTTATTATGGCTGTCAGCCGTCAGCATTAGCTGATAGCTGAATGATCGCTTATAGCTCCCCAACCATATCTTTCGCCTGAACCCATTCATCAAATTGCTCTGGCGTAACATAGCCGAGTTTAACCGCCATTTCTTTTAAAGTCGTTCCTTCTTTATGAGCTTTCTGTGCAATTTCAGCGGCTTTATAATAACCGATTTTTGTGTTGAGCGCTGTTACAAGCATTAATGAATTATCTACATGTTTTCTAATATTGGCTTCTATGGGCTCAATACCAATAGCGCATTTGTCATTAAAGCTTACACAGCCATCGCCTATCAGTCTTGCGCTGTGAAGAAAGTTATAGATCATTACCGGCTTAAATACATTCAATTCAAAGTGGCCGGTAGCTCCTCCTATATTAATAGCAACATCATTTCCTAATACCTGTGCCGATATCATGGTTAATGCTTCGCATTGCGTAGGATTTACTTTGCCCGGCATAATAGAAGAGCCCGGTTCGTTATCAGGTATGAATAATTCGCCAATACCGCTGCGGGGACCGGAAGATAACATGCGGATGTCATTGGCTATCTTCATTAAACTTACCGCAACAGTTTTTAAAGCACCGTGCGATTCAACAATAGCATCATGTGCAGCCAGCGCTTCAAATTTATTGGCGGCGGTTACAAACGGTAGTCCTGTAAGTGATGCAATATGCTTTGCCACATTTTCGGAATAGCCTTTGGGTGTATTGATACCTGTTCCCACGGCAGTTCCTCCTAACGCCAGTTCGCTTAAATGAGGTAATGTGTTTTTAATAGCCTTAATACCATGATCAAGCTGGGATACATAGCCGCTGAATTCCTGCCCTACAGTAAGTGGTGTTGCATCCATAAAATGCGTACGGCCAATTTTTACCACATGCATGAATTGTTTGCTTTTTTCCGCCAGTGTATTGCGCAGCTTTTCTATGCCGGGTATAGTAACTTCAAGCAAAATTTTATATGCTGCTATATGCATAGCGGTTGGAAAAGTATCGTTGCTGGACTGGGATTTATTTACATCGTCATTCGGGTGAAGAAACTTTTCTTTATCCGTTAATGTGCCGCCATTTAACACATGACCACGGTAGGCCACAACCTCATTTACATTCATATTACTTTGTGTGCCGCTGCCGGTTTGCCAAACTACCAGTGGAAAATAATCATCTAATTTTCCGGAGAGAATTTCATCGCATACCTTCCCGATCAGGCTGGCTTTTTCTTTTGATAATACGCCTGCTTCAAAATTGGTGAGGGCAGCCGCCTTTTTCAGATAAGCAAATGCACGGATAATTTCTTTAGGCATACGGTTTATATCCTGCGCGATTTTAAAATTGTCAACACTACGTTGTGTTTGCGCACCGTAATAGGCATCAACGGGAACTTTCACCTCTCCCATAGTATCTTTTTCTATTCTGTAATCCATAATCGTTATTTAAGATAAATGTATTGCGGTTGAAAAATATTGCTGTTTATTTAATCATTGCTTCTGCCAACATTAAAAGTTAAAAGCTGTTAAGCTATATCTCACCCTCCCACCTTTAACCTTCCACCCTATACCCTCCACCTAATGCCTTCCACCTTCTACCTTCCCTTAAAATCGGGCTTTCTTTTTTCCATAAATGCAGCGGCGCCTTCTTTGGCATCTTCTGTGTTAAACAATTCGCCAAATGTATCTATTTCAATATCATATCCATCAAGCTGCTCATTAAACACTGCGTTTATCGTTTTAATAGCGCCGGCAACCGCAAGCGGCGCTTTGCTGTTAATGATCTCCAGTATACCAATGGCTTTCCTCAGCAGTTCTTCAGGAGCTGTTATATAATTAACCAACCCGTATTGCAGTGCGGTATTGGCATCAATCATATTGCCGGTTAATATTAATTCCATCGCCCTTCCTTTTCCTATTAGCTGGGTAAGCCTTTGCGTACCGCCATAGCCGGGTATCAGTCCCAGGTTTACCTCGGGTTGCCCGAATTTTGCATTATTGCCCGCTATCCTGAAATGGCATGCCATGGCAAGCTCACATCCGCCGCCTAAAGCAAAACCATTTACTACGGCAATTATTGGCTTGGGCGAATTTTCTATTTTATTAAAAACACTTTCCTGTCCCTTTTGTGCCAGGGCTTTACCGCCACTTGCACCAAGTGCGGTAAACTCACTGATATCAGCACCTGCAACAAAAGCTTTTTCGCCGCTGCCGGTTATGATAGCCGATTTTATTTCAGGATTATTGTATACATCATCAATCGCTGCGCTCAGCTCTTCAATTACCTGTTTATTCAGTGCATTAAGCTTATCCGGACGATTAATAGTGATGATGAGTATTTGACTTTGAAATGAAAGAGACAATGTTTTCATTGCAACAGTTTTTGTGCCTGCTGTATGGCAGGATGATTATCTTTTAGCTGACCGCAAAAGTACAACACCGGAGGGTCTTTTGAAGGTTTTATTGTATCTTTTAGTGCTGTTTTTAATACCATACGTTAAAAGTATTTTTCTGATAAAGAAATTAATTATATCCGGAGTTATATCATTTATCTTTTCGGGATTTGCTTTTGTGTATACTCCTTTTGTTGAAACGGGTGCGGATAATACGCTGAAATATTTCAGGGCCCACATACCTGCTCTTATTAATGCCGCAAAAAAGTTAAAAATTGCTATTGACAATATATCTGAAGACAGCGCTTCAGTACAAACAGCAAGAAATAAGCTGGCGGAATGCAGGAGCCAGTATAAAAGCATAGAGTTTTTTGTTGAATATTTTTTTGGAAGTACCGTAAGCCGTTTTAATGTACCGCCTGTTTTTGAGGTGGAGGAACCAACACTGGAATATCAGTGGCCGGTGGGCTTTCAGGTTATGGAAGCAATTTTATTTGATGAAAATATAGCTCAGCAAAAAAAGGAGCTCCTTGCTAATGCAGATGTAATTATACTTACCGCCGAGGGATATGAGGGGCTGCTATACGGAAAACGATTTACGGATGCCGCTGTGCTTGAAAGCCTGCGTCTTGAGCTGATCAGGATATCAGCACTTGGCATTACGGGATATGATGCACCATTGCTGAAAACCGGCATCAGCGAATCTGCCATCGCATTGCTGGCATTTAAAGAGAATATAAATCCATACCTCCGCGCACATACATCGCCCGGCGATAATATTTCAACTTATATCAATCTGTCATTGAACATCTTAACCACTAATAATTCTTTTGATGATTTTGACAGGATGTATTTTTTAAAACATGCTATGCTTCCGCTGCAGCAATATACTTCCATGCTTATAAAGACGTTTAACCAGGAAGCGCATGAGGCTGCTGCAGTAAACTATGAAGCTCCCCATCTTTTTGATAAGCGATTTTTAAATATAGCTGCGTTCGATACAACTGCTATTTTTCCTACAGCTCCGCTTATTGCACTTGGCAAAAGCTTATTCTTTGAAAATAGGCTGTCAGGCAATAATAAGCGAAGTTGTGCATCGTGCCACCAGCCTGAAAAATATTTTACAGACGGTTTAAAACAAAGCATTGCATTTGACGAGCAAAATGTTGTAAGACGTAATGCTCCTTCTATACTATACACTGCGTACCAGCACAATAATTTCTGGGATGGCAGGGCGCCTACACTGGCACACCAGGTACTTGATGTTACTGCTTCAGCCAACGAAATGAATGCTGATGCAGAACAGATCGTGCAAAAACTAATGGCAGACAAAAAATACCGGAAACGTTTTGTAAAAGCATTTCCCGGAGTGGGTGTTAATGAAAGCATTTCTATTCAAAATATTGGGGCCGCTATTTCAGCGTATGAAAAGTCACTTCCTGTTATGACGTCAGCTTTCGATAAATATATAAATGGAGATGAAGCAGCTATGTCTCCCCAACAAATAAAAGGGTTCAATTTATTTATGGGGAAAGCACAATGTGGCACCTGCCACTTTGCGCCGTTATTCAATGGGTTGCTTCCACCGCTATATAATATTTCGGAAGTAGAATCATTAGGTATAACAACAAATGAGGATTTTGATAAACCTGTTGCTGATGCAGATAGCGGCCGTTATCATGTTATGCCATCCCCATTTTATATAGGCGCATTTAAAACTCCTACGGTGCGTAATGCTGCTAAAACAGCTCCTTACATGCACAACGGCTCTCTGCAAAATTTGGCCGGCGTAGTGGAATTTTATAATAAAGGAGGCGGTAATGGTTTGGGATTGAACTATCCATATCAAACCCTCTCTGATAAAGCCTTGAATCTTACCAAAGAAGAAATAGCCAGCCTGGTAAGTTTTATGGAATCGCTTACAGATGCTCCTTTATGGTTAAAGTAGATATTTTAGGGTGCATTCCAAATTTTCAGGCCGGGAGTGGGGCGGTGAGGAACCGCCCACAGAGTATGCCCTTACCAGTGTTTTCACCAACCATCAAAAATTGAATGCCCCCATATTTTATAAACCCGGGAAAGTTTTATAAATTGGATGTATCTACGTTTTTATCTGACATCTACTGAAAATCCTGACAAATTATTAAACAACACATTATTCTGCTTATGAATAAGGGAACAGGGTTTTCAATATTTTTTTGCATGCTTTTTATTTGTGGCGAAGCACAGGTTTTACTGCGCGGCCCTTATTTACAAATGGCTACAAGCACCAGTATAAATATCCGGTGGAGAACAGATATTGCCAGCATAAGCCGGGTAAGGTATGGAACATCTGCAGGCAGTTTAACGAATACGGCTGAAGACCTGAGCTCAAAAACAGAGCACGACATTAAATTAACCGGTCTTTCTCCTAATACATTTTATTGGTATAGTATAGAGGGAGCAAGCGGTATTTTGCAGGGAGATGCAGAAAATTATTTTAAAACTTTTCCGGCTGTCGGGCAAAAGCAGTTATATCGTATTGGCGTTTTTGGTGATTGCGGCAGTAATAATACCAATCAACTTGATGTTCGCAACAGCATAGCCGCTTATCTCGGCTCAAATTATATGAACGCCTGGATATTACTGGGAGACAATGCGTATGGCAATGGAACAGATGCCCAGTATAACAATGCCTTTTTCGCTTACTATAAAGAAAAATTTTTAAAACAAAATCCATTGTACCCTGCACCGGGCAATCATGATTATGATTCACCTACAGGTGCAAGAACAGCTCATAATAATCCGTACTATTCAATTTTTACAATACCTACGGCCGGAGAAGCGGGAGGTGTGCCTTCAGGCACAAAAGCGTACTATTCTTTTGATATAGGCAATATTCATTTTATTTCATTAGACTCTGACGGGCTGCATGGCCCGGAAGGAAATCAGAAAAAAATATATGATCTGCCTAATGTGCAAGCGGATTGGTTAATACAGGATCTTGAAGCTAATACAAATAAAGGCTGGGTAATTGCCTATTGGCATCATCCTCCTTTTACCAAAGGCTCGCATGATTCTGATAATTTCACCAATTTGGATGCTGACCTGGTGGAGGTGAGAACGAAACTTATAAAAATACTGGAAGATCATGGGGTAGATCTTATACTTTGCGGGCACAGCCATGTGTATGAACGTACCAAATTGTTGAAAGGATATTATGGTTTATCCTCTGATTTCAGCGAATCAGTATATGCGTTGAATATGTCAAGCGGGAAATATGATGCAACCACTAACTCCTGCCCATATTATAAAAATGCATCAACAGGTAATGCGGGTACATTATATGTAGTAGCCGGCTCCGCTGGCCAACGCGGCGGCGCAGGTCAAATACCCAACTTTCCGCACAAAGCCATGTATTATTCAAATAAAGATGTTGCCGGTGCTTTGATGCTTGAAATAGAAGCAAACAGGCTTGATGCTAAGTGGATTGACCAGCACGGAGTAATACAAGACAGGTTTACTATGATGAAAGATGTGAACCGTAATACCACTTATAATACATCAGTTGGTTCTCCGGTTACATTACAGGCTTCATATATTGGTTCTTACCAGTGGTCAAATACGCAAACTACTTCCTTCATAACGGTAACGCCTGCTGCAGAAGGTTCAGAAGCTTATATTGTAAAAGATGATAAAGAATGTGTTGCGGATACCTTCAATATAATTGCATCAAGGGTTTTGCCTTTAACATGGAAGAGTATAAAAGCCTGGTATAGTAAAGAGGAGCTGTCAAACAGGCTTCAATGGGAAACCATGAATGAACTGAATGTAATGGCATTTGATATTGAACGATCAGAAAATGCAATAGATTTTAAACAAATTGCTACCGTAAAAGCTGTAGGAAATACCGATACTCATTTTTATGATTTTTCAGATAAAAGCATATCATCTTCCGTGAAAAAGTATTATTACAAAATAAGACAGGAAGACAAAGATGGAAAATTCAGTTATTCTTCTGTAGTATCTGTAGATCGCTCAGGAGACATGCGCTTTGATATAAAGATAATACCCAATCCCGGAAAGCCCGGACAGATACGCATCCTGCTTTCGTCAGACAAACCTGGTAAAACGGCTTTCACTATAGTAAATGCTGATGGCAAAATTGTGTTGAACAAAAAAATACAGCTTACTCAGTCACCACAAACTTTTTTGCCGGGCATGCAGAGTGGTGTATATTTTGTTCGTCTTCAAAATGAAGGACAGGTGGTTACAAAAAAATTTGTGGTTGAGTAGAAAATACTGTTATAGTAAAACTAATATGCAATACATATTCGGGAAAAGAGAAACGGAAAGCTATTAACTTAACATTACTTTACAAGCATAGCGGTTATTTTTTTCCAGAAATTTTTTATCCTGACAGATAAAGGGCGTGTTAGTTCGTTACACTCTCCGGAAAAAGGTTTCCCCCTCGTTAAATAATATCTGGTAAATGTACTGGACGTCATACCCCACTTGCGGATAAACTGGTAATAACCTTTATTCTTTATAATTCTTTTTACGGATAATGAGCCAAAATGATATACGCGGCTTTCGGAAACACCTTTGAATAAACGTATGCCCATTTGCCATAGCTTCATGGAAAAATCAGGATCTGAATACATGCCCGGCGAAAATTCTGTGCTGTAGCCGCCAACAATATCCCATATTTTTTTATGAACAATATTAGGCGGCCAGGTTGAGCCCATCCAGTTTTTCATTGGCAGCGCTTCAAATTCTCCCAACAATTTTGTTTCATCAAAACTATTAATATCCGTTCCATAATTCTTTTCTATAGAGCATTCACTTTGTGCTCTCGGCTCAATAGCGGTTGCAGAAATAAAGAAATATGGATGTCCTATCTGTTTAATTTCTTTATAAAGTATTTCATCCCATCTGGGGCAGGCATACATATCATCATTCATATATAAAATATAAGAAGTATGCGCCAGTTGACTGCATGCATTCAAAGCATAACAAACGCCAATATTCTCTTTGCTATGAGTATAGTCGAGCCTGGTTTCTTTTTCAATCCACTCAAGCGTGCCATCAGAACCATCATTAACATGCACTATGATCTGATGATCATATACAGAATTTTTTTGAATACTGTTGATGCATAACTTTAAATATGCCAGGTTATTCCATGATGGTATTACTATTGAAAAACGGCTGTCGTTTTCGGAGGAGCGTTTAAAAAAAGCTATATCAATATACATATCAGGCATGAGCTGATAAAGATAACAGATTCTTTTATTTTGTTCCAACAGCTGAATTGCAATGCCAGCTCTTTGATATTAGCAGAGTTACCAGCCTTCCAAAGATTGGTAACCCTGCTCATGATTTCTTAAAAAAAAGTTGCTGGGAGGCATTGCAGCACTGCAAACCTTGTAAGTTTAAAACAGCCTTAAAACGCCAGTGGTATATTTACTTTAAAACTGAAATTCCTGCCCATATTAAATACTCCCATCCTGCCGGTAGCATTATTTTCAGCAGTATATTTTAACCTGCTTAAATGATTTTGATAAGCTACATCACTGAGATTATTACCGGTAAGAATTATTGTAAAAAGTGTTTTGCTTTTTCCAAATATATCAGCGCTTATGCCTGCATTCAGTAAAGAATAACCTGTGGTAGGCGTTTCAGTGTTATATGTAGTAAAAGCATGATTTTGCTTAAAGGTATTATCAAGTTCTGCGCTTAAAGCAAGATTGCGTATTGTTTTTCCTTTTTTTAAAAATTCTCCTCTTAGTTGCGTTATCAGCCTTGCCGCAGGTATAAAAGGAATATTTCTTACGCCTTCTATAGGCTGATCAAAAATTCCTCGTACATAAGAAAATGTATTTTCAAAGTGCAGCCAGTCTAATGGGTGAGGATGTATATCAACATTCAGTTCCACGCCATATAATATTGCTTTTGCCTGGCTGAATTTAAACGCTGTAATATTTTCTCCATCTGCATTCACCAGCGAGTCGCCGCCATTTACACTTTCCAGCTTCCTGTAAAAAATAAAGTTGTTGATGTTGTTTAAAAAACCTGTAGCGCTGACGGACAGGTGCTCATTATCAAAATCAATACCTCCGTCAAACTGCAGGCTGGTTTCAGATTTCAGATTGTTATCACCATATTCATACCTGTTTGTTCCCTCGTGTGTTCCGTTAGATGCTAATTCCGCTATGGCAGGAGCCCTGAAGCCGCGAGCAATATTAAGTTTTAGCGTAAGCGTTTTGGTAGCCTCATAGCTTATACCGGCACTACCAGAAATATTGCTGAAAGATTTCTCAAAGCCTTCAAATTTTGATTCTCCGTTTTCTGAAAATGCTTTCGAATCAAGGCTTCTGCTGTCTAAACGCAAGCCCCCGCTTAAAGTAAGCCTGTCAAAATTTTTTTGAGTGTACACAAAGATACCTGCATCAAAAAGGTTGTATTCAGGTATAAGCACTTCTTCCGCCTTGTTTTTATTGCTTTGCTGCATACCATTAACCCCTATAGTTGTTTTCCAGTTGTTGATATCCGGCAAATGAAACTGCAGGTTATAGGTAAAAGTATTCAGGTCAAAGAACAGCTCCGGCGTTGTTGGTTCAAGAATATCACCAAACTCTTTTCTTTTATTATCCTGGTAGCCAATATGAATATCCAGCTTTCCTTCGCCTATATTCACCCTGTTATCAAGCGCTACTTTAAAGTGCTGTATATGCTGGTATGGAATGCCAGGCTTTGTTCCTTTAAAATCATCTTTTCCGGCTATAGCTTCTTCTGCCTCGCCATTTATCTCAACAGGCTTTATAAACTGCCCCGTAGTCTCATCCCTTTCTCCTTCTATCAGCCCGGGGTTCTGATCAAAGCTGCTCACTATAATATGGCTGTATCCCCATGAACCGTTATAGCCAACATATCCACCAAAATTTTTTTCATTGAATTTTGAATTCAATACACGGCCATCATATTTATTTTTATAATCTTCAGCGCCCTTATATGAGCCGTATACGTTCCAGTTAAAGCCATTTTTATTACCAGCCAGGTTTGCACCAACACCGCGCAGGCGGTTATTGGTTTGATAATTACTGATGATATTACCTCTGATGGTTCCTTCAGGCACAGGAACGTTTGTTAAAATATTGATCACTCCGGCCATTGCATCACTGCCGTATATAAGCGAAGCAGGGCCTTTTAGTATCTCCACTTTGTTTACACTGTATTCATCAATTTCAATACCGTGCTCATCGCCCCATTGCTGTCCTTCCTGCCTTATGCCATCATTCAATATCACCACGCGGTTGTAGCCCAAACCTCGTATCATTGGTTTTGATATAGACGGGCCTGTTGTTAATTGAGCAACTCCGGGTGTTTTACTGATGGCATCAATAAGATTGGTTGATGTTGTCTGCGTAAGTTCTGTTCTGCTGATGATATCAACCGGTGTAGGTGTTCTCTTTAATTTGGTAGCTGTTGATACGCCTGTTACAGTTATACCTTCATTTTCACGAACAGCAGGAGATAATGCAAAGTCCTTCTGCAAATCTCCGTTGAGTACTATGTGTTCTGTTATACTGTTATAACCAACAGATGAGACTTCTAAAAGGTATGTGCCTGAAGATATGCTCCTGATAACATATTCACCCTTGCTATTGGTTACAGCGCCGGTTTTGGCATCAGCAAAATATAAGGAAGCGCCCTGGATCGGCTCGCCGGTAAGCGCATCAGTAACTTTTCCTGATATGGACACTTTAGCATCAATCCCGTACGAGTGTGTATTGGCAAAAATAAAAGAAGGCATTAAAAACGCCAGTATCGCAAACAGCGATAGTTTATAATAATGTTTCAATGTAATTATTGTTTAATGTAAATTGATAGTTGCCTGAACCGGCAAGCAGCAATCATCATTGTGGTATGAGTATAAAGAAGGGGATGGCGAATTACCATCCACCTGTATCAACATTTCTATGTAAGTGAAGGCGGCCCCCTTAAAAAAATATGAAAGTTTTCAGTATGATGTAGTACCAACTGGTGAGGAATCGTATAACCTTGATTTCCTGTTATACCATACTGCCGTGTATAATCCGGCAGGTCAAAAATCTTCTCTACCTGTATTGTGCATGCCCAGCAAAAACGCTCCTTGCTTCCAAGATGTGATTTGTGATGGCAAAAGCCATCTTTACTATCCTTCTCAATACATACAATACCTGTATTATTATGTGTATGAAAAAGTTCAAAAGGCAGTTGGGTAGCGGCAAAACTGAGCAGCAAAAAGAGTGCTGTATAAAAACGATATATGGTTTTCTGCCGCTTCACACTTCAGGTTAAAAAACGAAGTTAAGTTTAAAAAATGAAACAATGATGCATTTTTGAGAGATAATCTTTAGTATAATATACTTTAAGCGTATTACAATAGTTGACCTGTTTTTTCCAATATTTCAATTTCCTCTTTCGTAAAAATGTTCGATCTGATCATAAATCTCACTCCCAGCGGAATTTCAAGCGAAAAGCTGCTTCCTCTGCCCGGAGTAACATCAAGCGTAAGCTGTGTGTGTTTCCAGTATTCAAACTGATCTTTATTCATATAAAATTTGCAGCCGGCAATTTCTCCAAGTAATATATCGCTTCCGCCAATTTTAAATTCACCTTCTGTAAAACACATCGGCTGGCTGCCATCGCAGCATCCGCCACTCTGATGAAACATCAGGTTGCCATGTTGTTGCTTAAGTTTTTCTATTAAAGCTATGGCAGCATCTGTTGCAAGTACACGTTCTGGCATAATAGGAGTTTAAGTGGATTGATGGTAAACGTGAAAACTTTAGGTCTGGCTTCCCATAAAATAAATAAGGGCTGTACGGTTAGCCTATTTCTTATGAGCTTATATGCAAGGTTAACGGTAATTGCCATTAAGAAATGAGTGCTTTGTACAGCTCCTTTGGTTGTTTTCTCTGATGCACCGGTTTTTCTAAAAAAAACCAAGTTTGTTTTTATTGTATGATATCAACATGTTTTTTGTCTGGCGATAATGATTTAGCATCATTTTATGTGTTTCCCTGCCAAAGCCGGATTTTTTATACCCTCCAAAAGGAGCATGTGCCGGATAAGCATGATAACAATTTACCCAAACACGGCCCGCCTGTATGGCTCTTGGCACCTGGTATAATTCATGTGCGTCTCTTGTCCACACGCCTGCGCCAAGTCCATACAATGTATCATTAGCTATCGCTATTGCTTCTTCTGTAGTTTTAAAAGTGGTTACACAAACAACAGGCCCAAAAATCTCTTCCTGAAAAACACGCATCTTGTTGTTTCCTTTAAAAATAGTGGGCTGAATGTAATAGCCATTCTCCAGTCCGCTGTTCTGATGAAATGCTTCACCACCGGTAAGTACTTCAGCACCTTCCTGTTTGCCAATATCCAGGTAGCTTAAAATCTTATTGTACTGATCCTCACTTGCCTGCGCACCCATCATTACTGTACCATCAAGCGGGTTGCCCATTTTAATGGCTTTGGTACGCTGAATTACCTTATTCATGAATTTATCGTAGATCTTTTCATGCACCAGTATTCTTGAAGGGCAGGTACATACCTCTCCCTGGTTCAATGCAAATAGTACCGCTCCTTCTACCGCCTTATCAAAAAATTCATCATCTGCATCTGCCACACTTTCAAAAAAAATATTCGGGCTTTTGCCACCTAATTCCATAGTAACAGGTATAAGATTTTCTGATGCATACTGCATGATCAGCCTGCCGGTAGTTGTTTCGCCGGTAAAGGCTACTTTATTTATTCTTGATGATGAAGCCAATGGTTTACCGGCTTCAATGCCAAAGCCTGTCACTACGTTCAATACGCCTGCAGGCAATACTTCTTCAATCAGTTCCAATAAACACATGATGCTTGTTGGCGTTTGCTCGGCAGGTTTAACTACTACTGTGCAGCCCGCAGCCAGCGCCGGCGCTATTTTCCAGGCGGCCATCAGCAAAGGAAAATTCCAGGGAATAATTTGTCCAACAACGCCAATCGGTTCATGAAGGTTAATGCTTACGGTAGTGTCGTCATGTTCGCTTACTGTTCCTTCTTCACTTCTGATAACACCCGCAAAATAACGGAAGTGATCTACTACCAGGGGAATATCCGCTGCTCTTGTTTCGCGGATGGCTTTGCCATTATCTATTGTTTCTACAGTAGCAAGATATTCGAGATTATCCTCTGCAATTTGTGCAATTTTTAGTAACAGGTTACTGCGGTAAGCCGCGCCGGTTTTACTCCAGGTTTCAAATGCTTTGTGAGCCGCATCAATAGCTTTTTCAATGTCTCTGGCATTGCCGCGGGCGGCTTTTGTAAATATTTTTCCATCAATGGGAGATATATTGTCAAAGTATTCGCCGCTTTCGGGTTTCTCCCATTTACCTCCGATAAAATGATCGTATTTTTCTCTGAATGCCGGGCGGGACGCGAGGGTAGATTTACTGGTAGCTGTTGCTGTAGTACTCATATGCGCAAACTTTTGTTAGTGAATTAATACCCTAAATTTGATTATAAGATTTTTGAAAGCCGCTCACAATTGTATTTTTTAGTAGCACAATTGTATTTTAATTGTATGTTAACAAGCGGGCTTTGTAACTTGTAGCTATGTCAAAAGGAAAGTCTATACAACATATTGATCTCACTCACCCAAAATACCTGCAAACACTGGTAGAAAACAGGCAGGTATTTAATATGGAGAACTGTGAGATGAATGTGTTTGAATCTTACCAGCAGGCCTATCTTGTGCCTTTAACCTTTAATGATTTTGTTATCACCAGTATGGTGCGTGGTAAAAAGGTTATGCATTTATTAGGCGATGACCCTTTTGATTACCTGCCGGGAGAAACGGTAATCGTGCCGGCCAACGAAACCATGAAAATTGATTTTCCCGAAGCGCAGCAGGATAATCCTACACAGTGCATAGCGCTGGCTGTAGATAAAAGCTATATTCATAATACGCTCAATTATCTTAACGAATACTATAATACCCGCGAACATGATCATGCCTGGGAACTTCAGTTTAACCAGTATCACTTTCACAACGATAATGATGTATCCGACCTTATAAACAAACTGATCAGGATATGCAGGAGCGAGAGTCTCGTAAAAAATATTTATGCCGACCTTAATCTTAAAGAATTACTGATACGGCTTGTTCAGAGCCAGTACCTGCAACAGATATCAAAAGATTCGGAAAGTAATTCAAACTCAGGCAGGTTACAATTTATACTGGATTATATCCGTAATCATATCAGCGATAAAATACTGGTTGATGATCTGAGCGTTAAAGCATACATGAACCGGAGCGCTTTTTTTAAATTGTTTAAAGATCAGTTTGGCATTACTCCTGTAGATTATATTAACCGCGAAAGAGTAAAGCTTGCCAAGCATTTGCTTTCTGATTCTAATTTATCTGTAACAGAGATCAGTTGGCAAAGTGGCTTTAATGACCCTAACTATTTTGTGCGGTTGTTTAAGAAAACAGAAGGCATTACTCCGGGAGCATACAGGGCAGTGAGCAGGAAAAGTGCTTAATACTTTATGTTATTATAGCGCTCAATTACTTCAGCAAATCCTCAATGGTTACCAGGTTATATTGTTTTCTTTTTAAATAACTTATCAACTCCGGAAGCTTATAATACATTTTATCAGTTCTTTTGCTATCTGTGCCTGTATGAAGCAATAATATAAATCCATTCAGTCCGGATGCATGTGTTTGTTCATATGCCAGAATAGATTGAAATATGGTATCTGATGAGCGGTAGCTTTTCATATCAGGCGTTGTATAATCCGCGTTGCTTAACGTGCCGGGCGTAAAATTGATGAGTTGTTTATTAAATTGATTCGTCCATTCAGCTATACTGTCATTATACCATTCATATGCCGGCATAAAATAAGGTGCATCTGTTGGCTTAATATCAAAAGAAGACATCGCTTCAAAATTTCCGCTCAGATCATTTGTAAATACGTCTCTGGTAACTAACAAACTATCTCTCTTACCCCAGTCGCAATACAGCAGGTGTTTATTGGAATGAGGGCCGAGATAATAACCACTGGATTTTAATGTGCGGATGATATTTTTAAACGCGGGGTTACGGTAAAAATTTCCTGTTAAGAAAAATGAGGCGTTTACATTTTCCTTCTTCAATACATCTGCAATATAAAAGCCGCCATCTGCAAACTCATCGCCTGTAAAAACCAAAGCGATTTTTTTCTGTGTGCTATCTCCTCTGATAATACCGCCATGGCTATATATAAAATTGTTATTTACCTGTGCAATTCTGACATTTACTATTGGCGCAATCGTTTCTTTTTGACTCCCTTCCGCCTCCTTTGCCGCCAGCAGGTATATCAATGTTGCCGTGCCATCCATGGTTGGTTCGTTGGTGCTGAAATCACCGGCATCATCATGATATACTGCAAGGTCACTTTGAAATTCTGCATATTCATCGGTATTATACAAAGTAATGCCTGTTAAATTATTGAAGATGCTTCTTTTTACAGGGCCATCCACCAATCCGCCATCTGTTGGGTGCCTACCAATCTTCAGTAAAGAAGCATGAGGGTCAACAGGCGTATCGCCCCGGGAGGGTAAACTATATACCATGCTGGTGCCCCAGGGGTTACAACCAAACAGCCAATCAAAGTTTGCCTGTTCAAAAGCCGCATAGGTATCATCATCACTCATTTGCCTGTACCAGTAACATTGTATTGCAAATGCCGCGGTGAGATTGTTACTGCACCATATAAAAGGAACTCCCCGGTAAAAGGCATTTTGTTTTGCTCTTTTCCAAATAGTTTCTATTCCTTGTTTGTAGAAGTTTATCAGCGATTGTTTCTCTTTTCCACTCATTTTTTTTGAAAGCTCATAATGCCCGGCATTGATGAAAGGATACCATTGGTAATGCGCCGCGGTATCATCCATAAACCATTGTGTTACGGGTTTTGTTTGTGCCAGTTTAAAAGCATAGTTGAGCTTGCTGTTATCTTTAAGCATTGCGCCTGCCAGCTCCATATCATCCATCCAGTTTTCCTCGCCATATATATAAGGTGATTTTACAGAAGCGGTTTGTGTGTAGCCCGGCTTTTTTAAGCCATAGGCAAATGCTGAAATGGCCTTTTGTGAAAGAAGAGAAGAGAATGCCGCATCTTTTTGCCGGTATATTTCAGCGCCCAAAGAAAAAGCGCTGCTGAATTTTCCCGCAGTAGACGATGTGCCTTTTGTAGTATTCATATACTTACCCCTGATCTGCGGTTCGCCGCTTACAAAATATACGGGGCGTTCATAACCGCGTCCGTATAATTGTTCATTTTGCGGCAAACGGAACCCGACATGATCTCTGTCGTCGCCAACCTGGTTAAACATCCAGTCATCTTTTGGATGCATTTTCAACAGCCAGTCCAGGCCCCAGCGGGCCTCATCTAATATATCAGGAATTTTATTTGTGCCTTCCAGTCCGTTAGCCTCATATCCGTCCTGGAAAACGCCGGGAAAATCCCGGTAGGCTGCGAGCATTTGATAGGTGGCATTTGCGGATGTTGTAACATATTGCAGGTAATCAGTTGCATCATGCCAGCCGCCGGCAACATCAATAAAGCTGCTATCGGGCATTGGTCCATACAGCGTGTAACCGTCACCGGTATGACAACTGTCTTTAAGGGTAGGATTATATTTGCTGCGCTGTTGCCGCATATAACGTAAACAAAAATCCGCAGCACCTTTGTAAACATCTTCACCAATCTCAAACACGGGAGAGTTTGCCTTACCTGCTCTTAAATAATATTTACCGGGCTTAATAAAAGAAGAAAAATTTAACCGCATAGTTTCAGCAAACGGTCCATAAGCACCTGATGATTTGCCTGTAATCCCACTATACACTGTTTTACCCGATTGCTCATCAATAAGATACCATTTTTTAGTGTTTACGTTTTCGCCTTTAGTACACCATACAGCCACTTTAATACCATTGGGTTTATAGCCGAGTTGGTTAATGCGTATCCAGCTATCCTGGGCAAAAGTTGTATGGAAAAGCAGAAAAAGTATAATGGACAGGTAAGATTGTTTATGCATTAACAGGTTTATTTAATGAGCATCTGAATTATTTATACTTCATCTCAAATTCACTCAGCTTTGGTTTATGCCTCCTGCCGCGTTTCAACTCATAATCATATATAATATTTCCTACTTCTTTAAAAAAAGGATAACCGGTTTCTTCATACTCATATTTATCATCATTCAATACACCATCGCTGTTTACATAAATATTACCGGTGAGCATGAATTCTACATTATTCTTAAAATCTGCGATATAGGCTATATCGGTTAAAAAGCCGTAGCTCCATCCTGTTTTATTAAACACGCGTATATACTCCGGAATTTTTTGTTTACCCGCTTTAAACAGAAAGAACTTGGTATAGCTGTCAAAAAATTCTGTTGTATCATATTTTGGATAGGCGCTTTCAAAAGGCAGCTCAGACATATACTGAAATAAAAAAGCATAATCATCTTTGGTTAGCCCGAACCGTTGTATTGCCGGGGTATATTGATAAAATAAAACAGATTGCATGATCTGCTGCAGATCTTCCAGCGGTGCGTTATTATGGGTGGTAAAATCCATAGGCGCGGTAATAAAGTTTTCATCCCTGTCGTAATGTGCATTACCGACCAGTATTTTTTTACTGAAGTCAAAGTTTACGTCACTGTATACATCAGGCTGACGGTAAATCAGGTTGCCTTTATCATCCAGGAAACGTACAGGATTGGTATGCCTGTTTTCTTCAGGCGTGGCTCTCGCAAAACGGCGTGTAAGCCTGAAATCTTTATAGCCCATTTGCCATAGCCTTTCATTGATGGTTTTTTGTCCCACAAATTCGTACAGCCTGTTATAGGCATCATTGTCGCTCACCAAAAATATTTTGCGGATATATTGTGCCACCGAAGGCATACCGTTTTCTGCGCTGCTGTCGGTAGTAACAGTAGTTTGCCCGGTGTACGCGCTGTCGGTAAGCATGGTAGTGAATTTATTTACACCGGGCTTATTCATTTTATTAAGCTTTTCAAGAGCGAGGAAAGCAACCGGCATTTTCACCGTTGACGCAGGATTAAAATACTGCTCCCTGTCAACATGCAGGTAATAATGTTTAAAAGAGGGTTTGTTGTTTTTATCCCTGTTTATTTGAGTATATATGAGCTGGTAATGGAAGGTGTCAGGATTATTTAAAATACCAGTGAGCAGGGGAGAAGCTTTTTCATGCAAAAGCTTCTCAAGCCATATATCATTTTTAACCTGTGCATTCATTATGGAACTGTATAATAATACTGAAATAAGAAACAATGATTTAACCATGATGAAAAGATACGAAGCAATTTATAATACATGGAAATGACGGAGTGCTATTCAATTATTTTCTTTGATCCGCTCTTCGCCCGGTTTTCAAACCTGCCTGGTCTGCATTTTTTTCCCTAATTTCCCCGCATGAATAACAACGATTACACAGCCGTTTGCTTTGGAGAGGTTTTATGGGATTTTTTACCTGATGGCAGCAAACAACCCGGTGGTGCGCCAATGAATGTGGCATATCACCTCAATCAATTAGGAGTGCCTGCTGCAATGATAAGCCGGATTGGGAATGATGAATTGGGAAAAGAGCTGTTTGATTACTTCACCTCTAAAAACGTTTCAGGAGATTATATACAAAAAGATAATGAACATGACACAAGTCGTGTGTTGGCTAAAATAGATGGCAATCATGTTACATACGATATAGTAAAACCCGTTGCCTGGGATTTTATTGAATATAATATAGCATTGGAAAAGCTGGTAGCCGGTTCGCGGTATTTTATATTTGGCAGCCTGGGCGCCAGGGCAGACGCTTCAAGACGAACATTGTTTGAACTGCTGGAAATAGCTCCTTTTAAAATACTGGATATAAACCTACGTGCCCCGCATTACGAAAAGCAAACCCTTGATTACCTGCTTCAGCATGCAGATATATTAAAATTAAATAATGACGAGCTGCAGCTTTTGTGTGGCTGGTATGGCATAAAAGAAAATGAGCGGGAAAGTATTGCAGCTTTGCAGGATAAATTCCATCTGAACACTATTCTTACCACCCGCGGCGATAAAGGCGCTATCATCCTGGAAGATGGCAAATTTTATGAGCATCCGGGTTTTGTGGTGAAAGTGGCAGACACTATCGGCAGTGGAGATTCCTTCCTTGCGGCATTTCTTTCTAAATATATACAGGGCGCTCCGCCCGGGGAAGCTGTAAGTTTTGCATCGGGAATGGGGGCTTTTATTGCCACTCAGCATGGCGCATGCCCGCCTTATACAGTTCCCCAGGTTTTGAGTGCGGTTGAGGGCTTCGTCATGAATGCGTAAAAAAAGTTATTAACAAGTTTTTAATATTGTGTTATAGGATAAAAAAACTTGTTCAGAACGCTATATTCTTTACCTTTGCACTCCTTAAATTGGGCCTGATACAATTTGACTTTTCAATTGAATTTATAAATGACTGATTTGCAATGTGTTTTGTTTTTTGTAAAGCAAAGCATGTTGGCATTTTGTCATTAAACAATAAAAGCGCTTTTAAACTATGTCTTCAACAAAGGTTGCTACAAACAGCAGGATTGACTTCGGAAAGATCAAGCACCTGGCGGAAACGCCGGATTTATTGGAAATCCAGATCCAGTCTTTCAAGGAATTTTTCCAGTTGGAAACTACTCCTGACAAAAGAAATATTGAAGGTCTCTTTAAAGTGTTTAAAGAGAATTTCCCTATCACAGATACCCGCAACATATTCGTTCTTGAGTTTTTGGATTACTTTATTGATCCGCCCCGCTACAGCATTGAAGAGTGTATGGAGCGTGGTTTAACATACGCTGTTCCATTAAAAGCCAAGCTTCGCTTAAGCTGTAATGATGAAGAGCACGTAGACTTCCAGACGATTGTTCAGGATGTGTTTTTGGGTAACATCCCTTACATGACGCCCCGCGGTACTTTCGTTATCAATGGTGCGGAACGTGTAGTAGTATCCCAGTTGCACCGTTCACCTGGTGTATTCTTTGGTCAGTCGCTCCACCCCAACGGAACTAAAATATACTCTGCGAGGGTTATTCCTTTCAAAGGGGCTTGGATGGAGTTTGCGACAGACATCAATAATGTGATGTATGCCTACATTGACCGTAAGAAAAAATTCCCGGTAACTACACTCTTGCGTTCTATCGGGTACGAAACTGATAAAGACATCCTGGAATTATTCGGAATGGCTGATGAAGTTAAAACCGACAAGAAAACGCTTGAAAAATATATTGGTAAGAGATTAGCCGCACGTGTATTAAGAACATGGGTAGAAGATTTTGTGGATGAAGATACCGGTGAGGTAGTATCTATCGAGAGAAATGAGGTTGTGCTGGAGCGTGATACTGTACTTGACCAGGAAGCAGTTGAGCTGATTGCTGACATGGACGTGAAAGGCGTATTTATTCAGAAAGAAGAAGTGAGCGGTGATTACGCCATTATATATAATACACTAAACAAGGATAGTGCTAACTCAGAACTGGAAGCGGTTCAGCATATCTACCGACAGTTGCGCGGTGCTGATGCTCCTGATAATGAAACAGCACGTGGTATTATTGATAAATTGTTCTTTTCTGATAAGCGTTATGATTTGGGTGAAGTTGGTCGTTATAAAATTAACCGCAAACTTAATCTGAACCAGCCGCTCGATCAGAAAACATTAACCAAGCAGGATATTATCGAGATCATTAAATACCTCGTTCGCTTAACAAATGCGAAAGCGGAAATTGATGATATTGATCACCTGAGCAACCGTCGTGTACGTACAGTGGGCGAGCAGTTGTTTGCCCAGTTCGGTGTTGGTTTGGCCCGTATGGCGCGTACCATCCGCGAAAGAATGAACGTGCGTGATAATGAGGTATTCACCCCGGTTGACCTGATCAATGCAAGAACACTGTCTTCTGTGATCAACTCCTTCTTCGGAACATCACAGTTGTCGCAGTTCCTTGACCAGACAAACCCGTTGAGTGAGATCACACACAAGCGTCGTATCTCCGCGCTCGGACCCGGTGGTTTAAGCCGTGAGCGTGCGGGCTTCGAAGTTCGTGATGTACACTATTCTCACTATGGTCGTTTGTGCACTATTGAAACACCTGAAGGTCCAAACATCGGTTTGATCTCTACATTATGCGTTCATGCCAAGATCAACGAAATGGGCTTTATTGAAACGCCTTACAGGAAAGTGGATGATGGTAAGGTGGATATGAAAAAATTGTCTTACCTGAGTGCTGAAGAAGAAGATGAAGCGAAAATTGCACAGGCAAATGCACCGCTTGATGAAAAAGGCGCATTTGTGGAAGAGCAGGTAAGATCACGTCAAACTGGCGATTTTCCTATTTTAGAAAGAACTGAAGTAGAATATATGGACGTTGCGCCAAACCAGATTGTTGGTTTGAGCGCTTCTTTGATCCCATTCCTTGAGCATGATGATGCCAACCGTGCGTTGATGGGATCAAACATGCAACGCCAGGCAGTGCCTTTGATCGTTCCACAGGCTCCGTTTGTGGGCACCGGTCTGGAAGGTAAAGCGGCGCGTGATGCAAGAATTCAGATCCATGCTGATGGAAATGGCGTAATTGAATTTGTGGATGCAAACGAAATACACGTTCGTTACGAAAGAGACGAAGCGCAGAAACTGGTAAGCTTTGAAGATGACCTGAAGGTGTACAAACTTACCAAGTTCATGAAAACAAACCAGGAAACCTGTATTAATCTTCGTCCTGCTGTTAAAAAAGGTCAGCGCGTTAAAAAAGGTGATTTCTTAACGGAAGGATATGCTACCAAAGATGGTGAACTGGCATTGGGTCGTAACCTTAAAGTGGCCTTCATGCCGTGGAAGGGTTACAACTTTGAAGATGCTATTGTGATCAGCGAAAAAGTAGCACGCGAAGACCTCTTTACTTCTATACATATTTCTGAATATGAACTTGAAGTACGTGATACAAAACTGGGTGAAGAAGAATTGACACCGGATATTCCTAACGTATCTGAAGACGCTACGAAAGATCTTGATCAGAACGGTATTATCCGTATAGGCGCACAGGTAAAAGAAGGTGATATCATTATTGGTAAGATCACTCCAAAAGGAGAAAGCGATCCTACTCCTGAAGAAAAATTATTACGCGCTATCTTTGGTGATAAAGCAGGCGATGCAAAAGATGCTTCTTTAAAAGCACCGAGCGGAACTGAAGGCGTAGTGATTGATAAAAAACTTTTCCAGCGTGCTAAAAAAGATAAGAATGCGAAAGTTCGTGAAAAAGCTGCGATAGATAAACTGGAAAAAGTACATGAGCAAAATGAAAAAGATCTGCTGGATGTATTGATCAGCAAACTACAGGTATTATTGAAAGATAAATCATCTGCAGGTGTAACCAACAACTTTGGTGAAATGCAGATCGGTAAGAGTGCAAAATTCAATGCGAAGAATCTTGCTACTTTAGATTATCAAAACATCAATCCTTTGGGTTGGACAGGTGATGATCAGATTGATAACCAGATCAACATCCTGTTGCACAACTATAATATCAAGTTCAACGAAGAACTGGGAAGGTATAAGAGAGAAAAATTCAATATTTCTATTGGGGATGAATTACCAGCAGGTGTATTGAAGCTCGCTAAAGTTTACCTTGCTGTAAAACGTAAGTTGAAGGTGGGCGATAAAATGGCGGGTCGTCACGGAAACAAAGGTATTGTGGCAAGAATTGTACGTGCAGAAGATATGCCTTTCCTCGAAGATGGAACACCGGTTGATATTGTGCTTAACCCACTTGGGGTACCAAGCCGTATGAACCTTGGACAGATTTATGAAACTGTATTAGGATGGGCTGCTGAAAAGTTAGGCGTGAAGTTCGCTACACCAATTTTTGATGGTGCATCTACTGAAGAAATTGCTGATTATATTACTAAAGCAGGATTACCTTCATTCGGCCATACTTATTTGTATGATGGTGAAACCGGGGAACGCTTTGACCAGAAAGCAACAGTTGGAATCATCTATATGATCAAGCTGCACCACATGGTTGATGATAAGATGCATGCACGTTCTATCGGACCGTACAGCCTGATAACGCAACAACCTTTGGGTGGTAAAGCCCAGTTCGGCGGTCAGCGTTTTGGTGAAATGGAAGTTTGGGCATTGGAAGCATATGGCGCATCAAACATTCTGCAGGAATTATTAACGCTTAAATCTGATGATATCATCGGTCGTGCAAAGACCTATGAATCAATTGTGAAAGGTGATAATATACCAAGAGCAGGATTGCCCGAATCATTCAACGTATTGGTGCATGAGTTGAGAGGCCTGGGATTAGAGCTGAAGTTTGAATAACCCCCCTTCCCGGTTTATCTGGACCAAAGGAGGGCTTTGATAACACTTTTATTGTTGAGTAAGTTGCTGAATGGAGAACAAAAAGTACAAGAGTGCGACGCAACAGAAGATGATGAGAAAGATGAAGCTGGTAACAAAAAATAGTTTCTGATCTCGAAAGGATCGGAAATTTCAAATGTCAAATTAAAAATCTTAAATAAGATTATGGCTATCAAAAAAGACAATCGTCCAAGGTCAAATTTTTCTAAGATCACTATCAGCCTGGCTTCTCCGGATGCTATTCTGGAGAGATCTTATGGTGAAGTTTTGAAGCCTGAAACCATCAACTATCGTACTTACAAACCAGAAAGAGATGGTTTGTTTTGCGAGCGGATTTTTGGCCCGGTAAAAGATTATGAATGTGCCTGCGGTAAGTACAAGCGTATCCGTTACAAGGGTATTGTTTGCGACCGTTGCGGTGTGGAAGTAACAGAAAAGAAAGTGCGTCGTGAGCGCATGGGACATATAAAACTGGTTGTACCGGTTGTACATATCTGGTATTTCAAAAGTTTACCTAATAAAATTGGTTACCTGCTTGGTATAAGCTCCAAAAAAATGGAAACCATTGTATACTACGAAAGATACGTGGTGATACAGGCGGGTGTGCGTGAAGATCGTAACCTGAAAATGGGCGACCTTCTTACTGAAGAAGAATATCTTGAAATACTGGAAAATCTTCCGAAAGATAACCAGTACCTTCCTGATGATGATCCGCAGAAATTCATTGCCAAGATGGGTGCGGAAGCTATTCAGGGTATGTTGGCAAGGATTGATCTTGACCAGTTGAGCTACGATTTAAGAAATGCGGCGGCAACAGAAACTTCACAACAACGTAAAGCAGACGCTTTAAAACGGTTGAGTGTGGTAGAATCTTTCCGCGACGCTAATAACAGGATTGAAAACCGTCCTGAGTGGATGGTAATGCAATATATACCTGTAATTCCACCGGAATTACGTCCGTTGGTTCCACTGGATGGTGGTCGTTTCGCGTCTTCCGACCTGAACGATTTATACCGTCGCGTGATCATCCGTAACAACCGTTTAAAACGTTTGTTGGAGATCAAAGCACCTGAGGTAATCTTACGTAACGAAAAACGTATGCTTCAGGAAGCGATAGACTCTCTCTTTGATAACTCACGTAAATCAAATGCGGTTAAAGCAGAAGGTGGACGTGCGCTTAAATCACTGAGCGATGTACTGAAAGGTAAACAGGGACGTTTCCGTCAGAACTTATTAGGTAAACGTGTTGATTATTCTGGTCGTTCGGTAATTGTGGTAGGTCCTGAATTGAAATTGCATGAGTGCGGATTACCAAAAGATATGGCTGCGGAATTGTTCAAACCATTTATCATCCGCAAGCTTATTGAAAGAGGTATAGTGAAAACAGTGAAGAGTGCAAGGAAACTGGTTGACCGCAAAGAAGCTATTGTTTGGGATATTCTTGAAAATATTTTGAAAGGACATCCTGTAATGTTAAACCGTGCCCCAACGCTGCACCGTTTGTCAATCCAGGCTTTTCAGCCAAGATTGGTAGAAGGTAAAGCGATCCAGTTGCACCCACTCGTATGTTCTGCGTTCAACGCCGATTTTGATGGTGACCAGATGGCGGTACACGTTCCGTTGAGCAGCGCTGCTATTCTTGAAGCGCAGTTGCTTATGCTTTCTTCTCACAACATTCTTAACCCGCAGAATGGTACGCCAATCACCCTTCCTTCGCAGGACATGGTATTGGGCTTGTACTATATTTCTAAAGGAAAGAAAACAACAGAAACTGAGAAGATAAAAGGCGAAGGCAAAGCTTTCTATAATGCTGAAGAAGTGATCATTGCTTACAATGAGGGCAAGGTTGATTTACATGCGCATATAAAAGTTAAAGCCAATGTTCGTAAGGACAATGGTGAGCTGGTAAATAAATTAATTGATACTACGGTAGGCCGTGTAATATTCAACCAGTATGTTCCTGAAGAAGTAGGTTTTGTAAATGCATTGCTTACTAAAAAATCATTGAGAGAGATCATTGGTGATATTATTAAGATTACCAACGTTCCGAAAACCGCTAAGTTTTTGGATGATATTAAACAGCTAGGTTTCCGTACCGCGTTCAGAGGTGGGTTATCATTTAATATTAATGACCTTGTTATTCCGCAAATGAAGCAGGAGTTGGTTGAATCAGCTTCTGATGAGGTTAAAGAAGTGTGGGAAAACTATAATATGGGTTTGATCACAAATAACGAGCGTTACAACCAGATCATTGATATATGGTCTCGCGTTGACACCCGTGTTACTGAAACACTGATCCGCGAAATGGCAACAGATAAACAAGGGTTTAATTCTGTTTATATGATGCTTGATTCCGGAGCCCGTGGTAGTAAACAACAGGTAAAACAGTTGGCCGGTATCCGGGGATTGATGGCCAAACCTCGTAAAAGCGGTTCTACCGGGTCAGAAATTATTGAGAACCCGATCCTGTCTAACTTTAAAGATGGATTGAACGTATTAGAGTACTTCATTTCTACGCACGGTGCCCGTAAAGGTCTTGCGGATACAGCTTTGAAAACAGCGGATGCGGGTTACTTAACACGTCGTTTGGTTGACGTGGCACAGGATGTGGTAATTAATGATGAGGATTGCGGTACGCTGCGCGGTATTGCTATCAGCGCTTTAAAAGATAATGAAGATATCGTTGAGCCATTATACGATCGTATACTCGGACGTACATCTGTACATGATGTATACCATCCGCAAACGGATAAACTGATCGTCGCTGCCGGCGAACTGATCACAGAAGACGTTGCTAAAGAAATAGAAGAAAGCGGTATTGAAACTGTAGAGATACGTTCAGTATTGACCTGCGAAAGCAAGCGTGGTGTTTGCGTAAAATGTTATGGTCTTAACCTTGCAACCGGTTATATAGCGCAGAAAGGTGATGCCGTAGGTATTATCGCTGCACAGTCAATTGGTGAGCCGGGTACACAGTTAACGTTGCGTACATTCCACGTGGGTGGTGTTGCGGGTTCTGCAACAGTTGACTCTCAGTTAACCGCTAAGTTCGACGGTACTATTCAGTTTGACGGTTTACGTTCGGTAACTGCCGAAAATAACCAGGGAGAAAAAACACAGATTGTAATTGGTCGTACAGGTGAGGTAAGAATTATAGATGTGAAGAATGATCGCCTGCTGATCACCAACAATATACCTTACGGTGCAACCCTGCTTGTAAAAGACGGGCAAACCATTAACAAAGGCGATGTGATCTGTACATGGGATCCGTTCAACAACGTAATCGTTTCCGAACAGGCTGGTAGTATTAAGTTTGAAAGTGTGATTGAAGGGTTTACTTACCGT
Organism: Agriterribacter sp.; assembly: GCA_047601125.1. Classification (GTDB taxonomy): domain Bacteria; phylum Bacteroidota; class Bacteroidia; order Chitinophagales; family Chitinophagaceae; genus Agriterribacter. Next base: position 1,380,744 of record JASGJY010000002.1, read on the forward strand.
GAAGAAGCGGATGAGCAAACCGGTCACCGTGAAAAAGTGGTTATCGAAACAAAAGATAAGACCAAGATACCAATGCTGTTGGTAGAAGGAAAAGAAATTAAAACATACAACTTACCTGTAGGTTCTCACATTGTGGTTGATGAGGCTGAAGAAGTACGGGCAGGGCAGGTGTTGGTGAAAATTCCCCGTGTGTTGGGTAAATTAAGAGATATTACGGGTGGTCTTCCACGTGTTACTGAATTGTTTGAAGCGCGTAACCCGGGTAATCCTGCCGTTGTTTCTGAAATTGATGGTGTGGTAACCTTTGGTGCTGTAAAACGTGGTAACCGTGAGATCATTATTGAAGCAAAAGATGGTGTGGTTAAAAAGTACCTCGTTCCGTTGACAAGACAAATCCTTGTGCAGGATGGTGACTTTGTAAGAGCTGGAACATCATTGTCTGACGGGCAAACTGCTCCTGCTGATATCCTTAATATTAAAGGACCTTATGCGGTACAGGAATACGTGGTGAATGAGATCCAGGAAGTTTACCGTTTACAAGGTGTGCGTATCAATGATAAGCACATTGAAGTAATTGTAAGGCAGATGATGAAGAAGGTTGAAATTGTTGAGCCGGGCGATACCAAATTCCTCGAAGAAGACCTGGAAGACAGGTTTGAGTTTATTGAAGAGAATGACTGGATCTTTGATAAGAAAGTAGTAACTGACCCGGGTGAATCTGCAAAACTTCGTGCAGGCCAGATCGTTAGTCTGCGTGAATTGCGTGAAGAAAATTCTATTCTGCGCCGCGCTGATAAAAAGCTGGCTGAATACCGTGATGCAAATCCTGCTACATCTAAACCGGTGTTGCTGGGTATCACAAAAGCATCATTGGGTACACATAGCTGGATATCTGCTGCATCATTCCAGGAAACTACCAAGGTGTTGAGCTCTGCTGCTATACAAGGTAAAACAGATGACATGCTCGGCTTGAAAGAGAATGTTATCACCGGTCACCCGATACCTGCAGGTACTGGTTTGCGTGAGTTTGAAAATATTGTGGTGGGTAGTAAAGAAGAATACGAATTGCTTCAAACAACACGTGAAGCAATGAGTTTTGATGATGAAGAATAGTTTGATTATATAAGTTTGAAGGAGTAGGAGTTTTACATTCCTGCTCCTTTTTTTTAAAGACACATTCATGAAATATCTTTCTGTTATCCTTAGCGCAGCGGCATTAATTCTTTCAGGCGTTGCATTGTATAAACTAAGCTCCGGGAATACCGGTTCTAAATCCTTGCCTGTAACAGCATCTTCCGGTAAAGATTCTTTACAATCAACAAACCTGAAAGTAGGCTATGTGGACCTTGACTCTATAGACGCCAAATTTGATTTTTACAGGGTGAAGATGGAGGCTTTTGAGAAGAAAAAAGAAGGACTGGACAGGCAATTGAACGGGGCCTATCAGCAACTGGATAATAAGAGAATTGAATTTCTGAAAAAGGGTAATGCCATTACAGCGGCGGAAGCAGATGCTTTTAAAAAAGAGTATGACCAGCAATTGCAGTTCCTGGAAAACCAACGCAGAAAAACAGAACAGGAAGTGCAGCAGGAAGCCATGATCATGCGGGATGATATATTCAAAAAGATCAACGACTACCTGACAGGATTCAGCAAAGAACGTGGCTATAATTATATATTTTCTTACTCCCGAAACGCTAATATTTTTTTATACCAGGATGCAGCTTTTGATGTAACCAATGAGGTAATTATCGGGTTAAATGCGGCTTATCCCAAAACTGAAACAAAGAAATAAGTTCCAAAATATTTGCTGTAAAGTTTTTCAATAAAAAAATTCCTTCTTTACTTTATTGCTTTAATCAACAGGCATGAAGGATATAAAAGCGTTATTTGAATCATTTAGCAATATCAAGGCAGGTATTGTTGGAGATGTGATGCTGGATTCTTACATGTGGGGAAAGGTAGACAGGATATCGCCTGAAGCCCCTGTTCCTGTTGTTGCCATCAACAAAAAAGAATTACGGATAGGAGGCGCCGGAAATGTTGCGCTGAACATTTGTGCGCTTGGCGCCAAAGCATCTATCATTTCTGTTGCCGGTAATGACGATGATGGTATGGCGTTGAAAAAAATGTTTGATGAAAATACTATTGATACCTCTTTTCTCTTACAAAGTGCAAAACGCATCACTACAAATAAAATACGTATTATAGCCCGTAACCAGCAGATGATGCGGCTTGATAATGAACTTACCGCAGACCTGGGGTATGAAGATGAGAACAGGCTGATATTAGCTGTTCAGCACTACATAGCGCAGGAAAAACCACAGGTTATAATACTTGAGGATTATAATAAAGGCATACTGACAGAACTGGTAATTCAAAAAGTAATTGACCTTTGCCGCCATAATAATATTATTGTTGCAGTTGACCCCAAACGAAAGAACTTTTTTAGCTATAAGAATGTAGATATTTTTAAACCAAACTTTAAAGAAGCTGTAGAAGGGTTAAACCTGATATCTACGGAAATAAATGAGAGATTACTAAAAGAGATACATCAACAGCTTCATGAAAAATTACAGCACAATATTTCTTTCATTACGCTTTCCGAGAAGGGCGTATTTTATCAGCAAGATGCGGATGCCGCTATTATTCCTTCACACATACGCAATATAGCTGATGTAAGCGGCGCAGGAGATACAGTTATTGCAGTTGCTTCCCTGATATATGCCGCTACAAAAGATGTAAAATTAATGGCTGAAATTGCCAACATTGCAGGAGGGCTTGTTTGTGAAGAAGTGGGAACGGCAGCTATAGATAAAGAAAAGTTATTGAAGGAATGTAGCGAGCTTCTTATATCATAATTTGCAAAATAGGTTCAATCAGCATATCGAAATACAGCAGCCTTTCTGCAGGACCTTTTTAATTTTTTTATATCGCTAAAATATTTGTAGGGGAAAAAATAATGTTGATATAGAAAGATAAATAGGTAAGCCATAATAACAATATCCTAACAGCTCTGCTATATATTATTGCTTCGTAAAATTAAAATAGTATGAAGCAGGCGCTAAAATTTACTGTAATTATTGCATTGGTGTTTTTTTCTTCTAAAATCCTTCATGCACAAAACTGGCAATTTGGAGTAAATGTTGATCTTAATTATGCTACAGTGCAAGGTAATGGCTTAAAAAACAAATTAAATATGGGGTATGGCGGAGGCGTTTGGGCCAATTATGCTATTACGAAAAGATTCAAATTTCAGCCTGAATTATCATTGGCGCAATACAATTATACAAAGAGTGATGATTTTGATAAGTATTACAAAAATGATGTAGGAAGAGTTGGTGCTAATGAAAAAATAAGAGTGGCAAACCTGAATATGCCGCTTTTGCTGCGTTATGATATTATTCCCTGGGTTAGTGTATTGGCAGGTCCGCAAATAGGCGTTGCAGTTTTTAAAGATGAGAATTTAAGGAAAGATGGAGTGAGCGGTTTTAAAAACCCAGATATAGGAATCGTGGGCGGACTGCAGGCGAATCTTGGAAGCGTAGGAATATTCGGCAGATTTACGCAGGGACTTTCAGATATCAACAACGTAAGCACGAAATATAAATGGAACTCGCAGCGGGTTGAATTTGGGTTGTCTTTAAGAGTTAAATAGAGATTGTTTTTATTTCTTCCACTTTCTCAATTGTTGCAACAAGGCCCTCATATCTTTTGGTAGAGGCGCTTCAAGTGTATATTCGTTATGCTGTTCATCTTTAAACTCCAGTTTTTCCGCATGTAATGCCAGGCGGTTAAAAAGCGGTTTTTCTTCCTCTTCATATTTAGAAAGATTGAATTTCTTTTTGATGGAAGAAAGCAGCACAGGCTCTGCGGTTCCGTAAATTGCATCGCACACAATCGGGTGGCCAATATGCTTCATGTGCACACGTATCTGGTGTGTTCTGCCGGTATGTATGCGAAATTGCATTAAGGAAAAGTTTCCAAAGGTTTCAAGAACTTCATAATCTGTAAGCGCGGGTTTACCCTTTTTATTGGTAACCATTACACCCTTTTTGCCTGGATGCTCCATTATGCCCGCGTCTATTGATCCTGTATTATTTGCAGGTACACCATGAATCAGCCCTATATAAAATTTCTTTGTTTCGCGGTTTTCAAAAAGCCCGGAGAGATGCTTATGCGTTCGCTCATCTTTTGCAAATACTATAATGCCACTGGTATCTTTATCAAGGCGGTGTACGGTGAAAATATCGCCATATTTTTCTTTTAAAATATTTTTTAAAGAAATTTCTTTCCCTTCCCTATCAGGTATAGACAAAAGCCCGGAAAGTTTATTGACGGCGACAAAATGATCATTCTCAAAAATTACTTCGGGCTTTATTTTATTTACTATCACAGGGTCCGGGATTTCTTGTTGGAAAATGAAGTGTTCAGATGTTTGAGCAACCTGATTTCTTTTTCAGTAAGAAAGCGCCATTTGCCGCGGTCTACATTTTTTTTAGTAAAGATGCCATACATAACGCGGTCAAGATTTTTTACATCAAAGCCAAGATGCTCAAAAATGCGCCTCACGATCCTGTTTTTACCGCTATGTATTTCAATGCCGATAACGCTTTTGTCCTTTGCATCAGCGTAAGCAACACTGTCAGGTTGAATAAATCCATCTTCCAGCGTTATGCCGCCGGCGATAGTATCTAATTGCTGTTTGGTAACAGGCTTGTCTAACCGAACTTCATAAATCTTTTTCACTTCATATTTGGGGTGGGTTAAACGTTGGGCTACTTCTCCATCATTTGTTAAGAGTAATACACCTGTAGTATTTCTGTCTAAGCGGCCAACAGGAAAGACCCTTTCTGTTGTAGCGCCTTTCACCAGGTCCATTACTGTTTTTCTTCCCTCAGGATCATCTGTTGTAGTGAGATAGTCTTTAGGTTTATTCAACAGTATATATACCAGGTTTTTTTGCAATGAAATTTTTTTGCCATTTACTTTGATGGTATCTGCCTGGCTAACCCTGAAAGGAGGTTCAGTAACCAATTTCCCATTCACTATTACTTTTCCTGCCTTCACTAAATCCGCTGCTTCCCTTCTTGCGCAAACCCCGCTCCACGCAATGAATTTATTGAGTGGCATTTCTTCATTTGAAATTTGAGATTTCTGACCTTGCCTGCCGGCAGGCAGGTTTGAGATTTGAGATTTTGGGACTGCTTCAGTTATTGATCTTTGACTTTTTAAAGCCGGCCTTTTCTCATTAGCTGGTGACTGTTTTATTACTGACTTCTGTTTTCTGACTCCTGGTCGTTGATCGCTGGCTCCTGGTTGCTTTTTACCTTTTGACAAAGGCTGACTGCTGAGCGCTGACGACTGATTGCTAACTGCTGATCGCTGATTACGCCGCTCTCTTGCTAATCTTTTCTGCTCCTCAAAGTAAGCGTTCTTCTCAGCCCTTACCTGTTTTTTTTCCTGGCGGATGCGTTCTTTTTTCTTAGCGCCGCTTTCAGCTTTATTAATGAATTTATCAAATGCTTTTTTGCTCATAATGAATTTGCTGTTTTACAACAGTAATATTAAAGTAAAAGATTTATTGAAAATTGTCCTTATTTGCCAACTGTCCGCAGGCAGCATCAATGTCTTTACCCCTGCTTCTCCTTAATCTTGCATTCACCTTATTTTTCTCCAGGTATTGCATGAAGTTTTCTGTAACAGCTTCTTCCGGTTTTGAAAATGCAGCAAGATCTATAGGATTGTATTCTATAATGTTTACAAGGTCTGCAGGAACCTGCCGGTAAATTTTTACTAACTCATCAGCATCCTGTAACGAATCATTGAAGTCTTTAAAGAGAATATATTCAAAAGTTATTTCGTTGCCGGTTTGCTTGTAAAAATAATTAAGCGCTTCAATCAGCGATTTAATATTATTGGTATCATTAATAGGCATGATCTCATGACGCTTTTTGTCATTGGCGGCATGCAACGACAGCGCCAGTTTGAATTTCACCTGGTCATCACCCAATTGCCTGATCATTTTTGCTACGCCGGCGGTGGATACTGTTATTCTTCTCGGGCTCATTCCCAATCCGTCAGGCGATGATATACGCTCTATCGCTTTCAGTACATTTTTATAGTTGAGCAGTGGTTCGCCCATACCCATAAAAACAATATTGCTCAATTTCTTCTGGTATATGTTTTCTGCCTGCTGATTGATGAACACCACCTCATCATATATCTCATCGTAATTAAGATTACGTTTCCTGTCCATATAGCCGGTAGCGCAAAACTTGCAACTGAGGCTGCAACCAATTTGTGAAGAAACACAAGCTGTTTGACGGGATTCCGTTGGTATCAATACACCTTCCACCAAATGTCCGTCAATTGTCCTGAAGCGGCTTTTTACCGTACCATCTGCTGAGTATTGTGAAGCATCGAGAGATAGTGCAGGCAGGTCAAAGTTTTCGGATAGTTTATGCCTGAGCTCTTTGCTAAGGTTAGTCATAGCATCAAGGCTATGGGCATGCTTTTGCCAGATCCATTCGTATACCTGTTTGGCTCTGAACTTCTTGTCTCCGCTTTTTTCAAAATATTCCTGCAGTTCCTCCAAACTCAAATGACGTATATTTTGCTTTTTTGCCGCTTGCATAAATGCAAAGATAGGCAAAGGCTTTCCTGCTAAGAAATCTGAAATGTTGCCGGAAGCGACAGGATAATTGTACATAGCGTCTTTGCCACGTACAGCGGAATATTCTCATATAACCAGCTGCATTGCTACTATCAGCACCTGTTGTGTCACACTCTTGTGCTGCACCAATACTATTGGGCAAAAAATAACGCCCTGTAAATGTAATAATGAATGAAACTCAGTTTGGGTATTTTTAAAGTCGCCGGAGGCGACAGGAGAACTGTGCGTGGCGTCTTCGCCACGCACAGCCTCAAACAGTATTAGGTGCCAGCCCCTATAGTCATATCTTCCTTTTTATGCTTTACCACAAACCACGCTGTAACAATAGCCGACACAGTAAAATAAACAATTAAGACTACGGTAATATTCTGGAAAAACTTACCTGCCCCAAACCAATCCTGCTGTTTGAAAATAATGCAGATGGCATATATATCTTTTATAAGCTCCCAAACAATTGCAGAAGCATTTCTGTCTGCCAGGTCGGTAAAGGCATACACATGCAGGAAAACAAAAAGTCCGTATAAAAATATACCCGGGTTGCCAATGTAGGAGATATTGGCAAACAGATAAGAAATAAAGAGAAGTAAAACGATTAACTGTATCCAGTTCCAAACCATTAATGCTATTGAGTTAACCGGATTGTATTTTTCAAAATGATATACATCTTCAATTTTATATACCGTGTATTTTTCCTCCACATCTTTTGGTCTCCAGCCGGTAGGCATCAGCCATATCCGGAATTTATCTTTCCAGCTTTTTGTTCGCCATGCATCTTTGATCAATAGCCACATATGCTGGAAATTTATTTTTATCGGGTTCCAGGTTTGTGCAGGTCGTGTAATACCATATACCGGCGGAATATCTTTTCGTTCTTCCTGGTAGGTGCCAAACCACTTATCCCACCAAATGAAAATCTGGCTATAATTTTTATCAAGATATTCTTTGTTGATAGCATGGTGCACCCGGTGATGAGAAGGTGTAACGATTATTTTTTCAAGAAAGCCCATTTTATTAATGTGCTGTGTATGATACCAGAACTGTGCAAACAAATGCAATGGTGCCACTACGGCAATTACCTTTTCTGGTACCCCGAGTAAAGCCGCAGGCAAAAGAAAAAAGACGAATATTTTTACAAAGCTTGAAATGCTTTGTCTTAATGCACACGCAAGATTAAACTCTTCGCTGCTGTGATGGATAATATGACTGTTCCAGAAAAAATTATACTCATGCTGTATGCGGTGTATCCAATAGCCGGAAAAGTCCAGCGCCATAAAAGCAATTATATAGGTAAGCCATACATTTTCAATATGTATAATAGCTACATGTTTTACCAGCCAGCCATAGGAAATAATAGCAAGACTTAAACCCAGTACATCTTTTGTAACATTAGTGACGCCACTGCTCAGGCTGCTGATCATATCCATATTATGGACAGTATCTTTTCCTTTTTTCCAGCCCCACCATTTTTCAAATAGTACAAGCGCCAAAAAAACGGGCATTGCAATCAATAGTATTTTACCGTATATTTCCATGTTGAGGGTTGTTACATATTTCTTCTGTATCGTCCTCCGGCTTCGTACAGGGCATGGGTAATTTGTCCCAGGCTGCAATACTTAACAGTCTCCATCAGTTCCATAAATATATTTCCGTTACTGGCAGCAACTTCTTTAAGCCTGCTCAGCTTTTTTGGCGCAACTGGCTCGTTTCGTTTATGGAAGGCTGTTATATTGCTTACCTGCTTTTCTTTTTCTTCAGCAGTACTCCTGATCACTTCCCCGGGAATAATAGTAGGACTACCACTTTTTGCCAGGAATGTATTTACGCCGATCACCGGCAACTCGCCACTGTGTTTAAGGCTTTCGTAATGCAAGCTTTCTTCCTGTATTTTATTACGCTGATACATTCTTTCCATTGCACCTAAAACCCCGCCCCTGTCATTCAGGCGATCAAACTCCATAAGCACAGCTTCTTCTACCAGGTCGGTTAATTCTTCCACGGCAAAACTTCCCTGTATAAAATTTTCAGTTTTGGCTGTGCCTAATTCACGATTGATGATTAATTGTATTGCCATTGCGCGTCTCACACTTTCTTCAGTAGGTGTAGTGATGGCTTCGTCATATGCATTGGTATGGAGTGAATTGCAGTTATCATAAATAGCATACAATGCCTGTAATGTTGTTCTGATATCGTTGAAGTCTATTTCCTGCGCGTGCAGGCTGCGGCCGCTGGTTTGAATATGATATTTGAGCTTTTGTGATCTTTCATTGCCTTTATATTTATACCTGATGGCTTTTGCCCATATCCTCCTTGCTACCCTGCCAATTACCGCGTATTCAGGGTCAGTTCCATTGCTGAAGAAAAAAGAAAAATTCGGCGCAAAATCATCTATATGCATGCCTCGACTTAAATAATATTCTACATAGGTAAAGCCATTGGCTAATGTAAATGCAAGCTGTGTTATAGGATTAGCGCCGGCTTCAGCAATATGATAACCACTAATGCTCACACTGTAGAAATTCCGAATCTTGCTTTCAATAAAATATTCCTGCACATCTCCCATTAATTTTAAAGCAAACTCCGTCGAAAAAATACAGGTATTCTGTGCCTGGTCTTCCTTTAAAATATCAGCTTGTACTGTTCCCCGTACCCGTTGTAATACATCCGCTTTAATATTGGCGTAAACACCGGCAGGTAAAATGTCATCTCCGCTAAATCCTAGTAATGAAAGCCCTAAACCATTGTTGCCTGCCGGTAATATGCCATCGTATTTAGGAGCGGTAATATGAGCATACTTTTTTGCTTTCAGTTCTTCAATCTTTTTCCATAATGTTTTATCGTGTTCATTGATCCAGTTTTCACATTGCTGATCAATAGCAGCGTTTAAAAAGAAAGCGAGGATGATGGGCGCAGGTCCGTTAATGGTCATGCTTACCGAAGTAGAAGGATCGCACAAATCAAAACCACTGTACAATTTCTTGGCATCATCAATGCTTGCAATACTAACACCGGCGTTGCCAATCTTGCCATATATATCAGGCCGCCTGTCAGGGTTTTCACCATATAATGTTACGCTGTCAAATGCGGTTGATAATCTTTTAGCAGGCTGATCTGCAGATACATAATGAAAGCGTTTATTGGTTCTTTCCGGTCCGCCTTCTCCTGCAAACATTCTTATTGGATCTTCATGTTGCCGCTTCATTTCAAAAACACCGGCAGTAAATGGAAATGATCCCGGTACATTTTCCTGTAATTGCCACTTTACAATATCTCCCCAATCTTTATATTTCGGCAATACTACTTTCGGAATTTTGGTGCCGCTTAAAGAAGTGCTGCTAAGTTCCTGCCTGATGGTTTTGCCCCGCACACTATATTCAAAAGAACCGGAAGCATACTTGTCCTGCAATGTTTTCCATTCTTCCAGTAATTGAAGAACGCCAGGGTGCAGCTTCTGCTGAAGCGATGCGTATTTATCTTTTAAAATATCGGTGCTCACTTATAAATGTTTATTGTTTATTATATCGGTTTAATATGTTCTTTGCTGTTATTTACAGGAATCTGTTTTCCTGTAATTTTTATTCGGCGTTCTAATTACGCAGCAGCCTGCTGCGTAATTACAAACTCAGGACAAGTCCTGAAAAATTGATTAGTGCGTTTCTCATTTTTCTGATGTTTTATCCAGGATGTCTATACTGCCCTTTAATTGATATAATTGGGTCGCAACAGCACTTTGATCATTTACCCAATCATTATAATTGCGGATAGTTTCGCTTATTTCACTTAAATACCGTATCCTGTTATCAGGGATGATACTGTTTTTTTTAATAGCTCCTTTATTGCCAGGTACCGCACTCTTTGCCAGCCATTCTGTTTGCAACTTCTCTTTTATTTTTTCTGAGAGTAATTCAAATAAGCGGTTAATGCCGTCATCGTTAAATTTGCTGGCGGATACACCTAATACCGGCAGATCTTTATCTTTTGCAGCAAACAGTTGATGATTTCTCTTGTATTGTTTTCTTACATCAATCAGCGCGTCTTCAGCGCCCGGTTTATCAAACTTATTTATAACAATGATATCAGCATAATCCAGCATATTTATTTTTTCCAGTTGAGACGCCGCGCCGTATTCAGGCGTCATCACATATATACTGATGTCGCAATGGTCAACAATACTTACGTCACTTTGTCCAACACCTGCACTTTCAAGAATAATACAATCGTATCCTTCTTTCTTACAAAGTGCAATAGCTTGCTTTGACACGCTGCTTAATGCAGAATTGTCTTGCCGGGTAGCAAGCGACCGCATATAAGCCCGTGGATGCGAAATAGCATTCATCCGTATCCTGTCACCCAGCAAAGCGCCTCCTGTTTTTCTTTTACTTGGATCAACAGAAATAACCGCAATAGTTTTATCTGCAAATGCAGTAAGATAACGGCGTACAATTTCATCCGTAACTGATGATTTGCCTGCACCTCCTGTCCCCGTTATTCCTATAATAACAGATTTATTACAGGTAATATTTGATGAAAAATTATCCGGAATGGTTGATTTTTCCTCTGCTGATGTAATAGCCCTTGCTAAATGTTTTATATCGTGGGTTTCACCAAGTGGATATTTTCCATTTCCGTTTTCCTGAATTTTTCTGTTGTGTGTGCGTCCTTCGTTGCAAAGCATTATCACATCCTCAATCATTCCTTCAAGGCCCATTTTTCTGCCATCATCCGGACTGTATATTCTTGTAATGCCATATTGATGCAATTCCTCAATTTCCTTTGGTAGTATAGTACCTCCACCACCACCAAAAATTTTGATATGGCCGGCATCATTTTTATCCAGCAGGTCTTTAATATATTTGAAAAATTCAATATGCCCACCCTGGTAACTGGTAATAGCAATGGCTGTAGCATCTTCTTCTATAGCGCATTCCACAATTTCATGTGCGGAACGGTTATGACCGAGATGAATTACCTCCACACCTTTGCTTTGTAATATGCGCCGCATAATATTGATGGCGGCGTCATGCCCATCAAACAAACTGGTGGCCGTAACTATGCGGATATTTTGCGGCATGCAATCAATTGTATAAGCAGAATAAAGTTAATATAAAAAACTAACAGATATTAGTTGCCCTCCCGGCAAACCTTTATCATATGGTTAATGTTAGTGCAAACGTATTCGTAAATTAGGTTTGGCCTGCACCAAAAATGGAAGTAGTTTAGTCCACTCAAAAAAACGAAGAGCTTTATGAAATTGATTCGATTTGGCAGCCCGGGGAATGAACAACCGGGTGTTCAACTGGAGAATGGACAACGCATTGATGTAGCACTGTTTGGAGAAGATTATACTGAAGACTTTTTTGCAAGAAATGGCTTAAAAAGACTAGCGGAATGGTTAAAAGTAAACCAGGATAATGCGCCAGTAATTGATGCCTCGGTACGGCTTGGTCCCCCCATCGTTCGCCCCTCAAAGCTTATATGTATTGGGCTTAACTACTCTGACCATGCCGCAGAAAGCAATATGCAATTACCTGTTGAGCCGATCATATTTTTCAAGTCTACTACGGCTATTACCGGCCCTGATGATGATATTATTATTCCTAAAAACAGCACAAAAACAGACTGGGAAGTAGAGTTGGCCGTGGTTATAGGTAAAAAAGCATCTTATATTGAAGAAAAAGACGCGAACAATTATATAGCTGGTTATATGCTTCATAATGATTACAGCGAGAGAGCTTTTCAACTGGAAAGAAGTGGTCAGTGGGTGAAAGGAAAGAGCTGTGACACATTTGCGCCGATAGGCCCCTGGCTGGCTACACCTGATGAAATAAAAGATATAAATAATCTTCGGTTATGGCTTACCGTTAATGGCAAAATTTACCAGGATGGCAACAGCAAAAATCTCATTTTTAAGATACCATTTATTATTGCTTATCTCAGCCAGTTTATGACATTGCTGCCGGGCGATATTATTACCACGGGTACGCCGGCAGGTGTAGGATTAGGTCAAAAACCTGCTTCTGTATATTTAAAGGCGGGAGACGTTGTTGAGCTTGGTATTGACGGATTAGGCGAAGCAAAACAAAAACTGGTTAGCTGGTCTGCCAGTTAATGTGTAGCAAATACAACCAATTACATGAAAAGATTTTGCCTTGCATGCGACCTTAAAGATGATCCTGAGCTTATTGCTGAGTATAAAAAAATACATGCCAACATTTGGCCGGAAATAGCGCAGCAGATTAAAGATGACGGTATTACTGTAATGGATATCTACCTTACAGGAAACCGGATGTTTATGATTATGGAAACAGGTGACGATTTCTCTTTTGACGCGAAGGGAGATTCGGATACCGGCAACCCCCGTGTGCAGGAGTGGGAAAATTTTATGTGGAAATTTCAGCAGGCATTACCCTGGGCCAAACCGGGCGAAAAGTGGGTATTGATGGAGCAAATCTTTGAGTTGAAATAAATATTTATTGCGACGAATGCCCGAATATATTTGTGCATTCACGGCATTCATTCAAAATGATCATATGAAACAGGTATTGATATTTTTTTCTTCAGTAATCATACTTACAATTGTATCCGCATTTTCATTCCAGCAAAAAAAGAAAGTGATTTTTTTTGGTGATTCAATTACACAGGCTGGTGTTGGTCCAACGGGTTATATAACTGTATTACAGCAATTGCTTGCCGCTAGTGGAAGAGATAAAAATTTTGAATTAATTGGTGCCGGCATCGGCGGCAATAAAGTATATGATCTTTACCTGCGCCTGGAAGATGATGTGCTGTCAAAAAAACCTGACCTGGTGTTTATTTATGTTGGTATAAATGATGTATGGCATAAAAGATCGTATGGTACCGGCACTGATGCTGATAAGTTTGAAAAGTTTTACAATAAACTCATTGATAAAATTCAGGCGGCAGGAGCAAAAGTTGTGATCTGTACACCAACCATTATTGGTGAAAAAAAAGATTATGTAAATGAGTTAGACGGAGATTTGAATAAGTACGCTGAAATAATAAGAGGTATTGCAAAAAATAAAAATGTTGAATTGATAGATTTGCGAAAGGCAACCGTAGCATATATCTATACTCATAATCCTGAAGATAAAACAAAAGACATTTTAACCTCTGACGGCGTGCACATGAATGAAACTGGAAATAAGTTTTTGGCAGATCAGTTTTTACCATTTATAAAGTGATAAGTGGCAGGTGATAAAGCGGAAGATAAGCTACTAACAGAACTATAAATATACGGATTGTAAAATTTGAAGATTTAAGTGCCTTACAAAAGGCTTAGGATTTAGCCGTGGAAGTATGCAGAACATTTGCAGTGATAAAAGATTTCGATTTCAGCAGTCAGGTACGTTCGGCGGCTATCTCTGTATCAAATAATATTGCAGAAGGATTTGATTCAGGACGTAAGAAGGATTTATGCGATTTTTAAATATCGCACGAAACTCTTGTAATGAAGTTAAATCAATGTATTATCTGGCGGAAAGGTTGCGCTATGCAGAAACGACTAAGAAAGATGAATTAATAAATTTTTGTAATGAAGTAATTAAAATTATTGTTGGACTAATACGTGCAGTTGAAAATCAACTAAACGCGTAATTTTATCACAACTTACCACTTATTACTTACTACTTATGACTACTATAGACACACACGTTCATTTCTGGAAATACGACCGTAAGCGTGACGGATGGATGGATGATATGAAGGTTTTGCAGCAAGACTACCTGCCTGAAACTATTGCTTCTACATTAAAAAGAAATGGTATTGACGGCTGCGTGGCGGTACAGGCTGCACAGGCTGAAGTGGAAACAAGGTTTTTGGTTGAGCTTGCCAAAACGCACGATATTATTAAGGGTGTTGTTGGATGGGTTGATCTTACAGCTTCAGATGTGGCTGAGCGGCTGGCACATTTTGCTGAGCATACCGTTATTAAAGGCTACCGGCACATAGTGCAGGGCGAACCGGATGATTTTCTTTTAAGAAAAGATTTTCAACGCGGTGTGGCGGCACTTAAAGATTTTGGGTATACCTACGATATATTGATATACCATCATCAGCTACAACCTGCTGTTGAATTTGTATCAAAATTTCCTGAGCAAAAATTAGTGATTGACCATTGTGCTAAACCGGATATACAGCATAAAGAGATAACGGAATGGAGTAAGCATATTAAAGAGATTGCCAGGCATGCTAATGTATATTGCAAGCTTAGCGGATTATTTACCGAAGCGGCGTGGAAGGAGTGGAGCGCTGCTGATTTTTACCCTTACTTAGATGTGGTATTTGAGGCATTTGGTGTAGACCGGTTAATGTTTGGCAGCGATTGGCCGGTAATACTGGTTTCGGGCATGTATGTGCAATGGAAGAGCCTGCTTGAAAAGTATATGGAAAACTACAGCGAAGAAGATCGCGAAAAAGTATTTGGCTCCAATGCTATTCAGTTTTATAATCTCTAAAAATTGTTCTTGCCATTTTATAAATAAAGTATATGGATTTGAATCTTACGAATAAAGTATATATAGTTACAGGCGGCGCAAAAGGTATAGGAGCTGCTATTAGTAAAGGCATTGCCTCAGAAGGTGGTATTGTGGTGGTGGTGGGACGTGGCAAGGAAGATAATATTAAGATAGTAGATGAAATTATAAAAGTAAAAGGTAAGGCGAGTTATGTAACGGCCGAGTTATCGCTGGCCCCGGCTTGTAAAGAAGTAATAGATTTTACAGCAGAAAAGTATGGGCGGATAGATGGTTTAATCAACAATGCGGGTATTAATGATGGCGTTGGATTAGAAAAAGGATCGCCCGAAAAATTCTTTGAATCGCTGCATAAAAATTTAAGCCACTATTATAACCTTGCACATTATGCTTTGCCTTATTTAAAGAAAAGCAAAGGGAATATTGTGAATATCGGTTCTAAAGTGGCAACAACCGGACAGGGAAATACTTCCGGTTATGCTGCCTCCAAAGGAGCAATAAACGCGTTAACGAGAGAGTGGGCTGTGGAGCTACTGCCATATTCTATTCGTGTAAATACTGTATTGCCTGCTGAAGTATGGACGCCATTGTATGAAAACTGGATCAATAGTTTACCCAATCCAAAAGAAAAATTAGAACAGATTGTTTCTAAAATTCCTTTTGAAAAACGAATGACAACCGCTGAAGAAATTGCCGATATGGCGATATTTTTACTGAGTAGTAAATCAAGCCATACAACCGGGCAGATTATATATGTTGACGGCGGTTATACACATTTAGACAGATCTTTATAATAAACTACATCATTTCATTTTAATAGCGATCGCATGGCCTTACAATCTACCCAAACCAAAATAGCTACTGCGTATAATGGAGAATCTCCTAATTATACCTTCCCCTTAATACTGGTAACCAGTTTGTTTTTATTGTGGGGATTGGCGTATGGATTATTGGATGTACTTAATAAACATTTCCAGGATGCTTTAGGCATTACTAAAAGGAGGTCAACCTTATTGCAGTTTGCGTATTTCGGCGCTTATTTTTTAATAGCATTGCCGGCAGGTTTGTTCATGAATAAGTTTGGCTATAAAAAAGGAATTATACTGGGGCTGTTGCTGTATGCATTTGGTGCATTCCTGTTTTATCCTTCAGCACAAATGTCCAGTTTTAATTTCTTTTTAATTGCGCTTTTTGTACTTGCTTCGGGCCTCACTTGTTTGGAAACCGCAGCAAATCCGTATGTAACTGTTTTGGGTAAGCAGGAAACATCTGAGTTCAGGCTTAATCTATCACAATGCTTTAATGGCGTAGGGTCGTTCATAGGACCGATAATAGCGGCACACGTTTTTTTTGATGATTCATCTAACAGTGATCCCACCAACCTCGATTCGGTAAAGATGGTATATATCATTATTGCCATCGTAGTTTTATTTGTGGCATTTTTATTCTGGAGAACATATTTACCAGAAATAAGTGAAGAGAAAGCGGAAGATGAATTATTAAAAGCACTGCCTGGCGGAGAAGATAAACTACATGCTCTGACTGCTGCCGTAGAAAAGAAATCTCTTTTTCAACACAGTCATTTTGTATATGGTGTGATAGCGCAGTTTTTTTATGTGGCTGCGCAGGTTGGTGTGGCTGCGCTTTTCATTAATTACTGTACCGAAGCAAAAAAGGAAATTGATAATGCTAAAGCGGCATACCTGCTTTCAATAAGCCTTGCGTTGTTTACAGCAGGTCGTTTTGTAGGTACCGCGTTGATGAGGAAGATAGCTCCCAATACATTGTTAACTATTTTTGCTTTGGTGAATATTATATTTTGTGCTGTTGTTGTATGGGGCAGTGACTGGCTTTCTGTATATTCCCTTATGGCTGTTTTCTTTTTTGAATCAATTATGTTCCCTACCATTTTTGCGCTGGGTGTTAAAGACCTGGGTCATCATACAAAACGTGCATCATCGTTCCAGATTATGTCAATTGTTGGTGGCGCAGTAATGCCTTTTGTAATGGGAACATTGGCTCAGAATGGCACAGCACATTCTTATATTGTTCCGCTACTGTGTTTTGTTATTGTAGCATGGTATGGTTGGAGGGGGTATAGAATAAAGATGTAAGAATTGTTTTCATTTCAGTGGAAGATAATAAAACCGGGCTTAATGCTTTTTCTGAAGTTTGAAACCCGCATTAAATTATCTGGATTACCATTTTCCCATAAAGTTATTAAACCACCGAAACCATTGAAGTTGCCAAACTCATCTTCGGTTTTTTTAAAAAAGTATATCAGCAGACATTTCTGATATACCGGCCTACGGGGGCTCAGCTTCTTCATCAAAGGAAAGATCATTATACAAGCTATAAAGCTCATAGTCTTTGTTTGAAGGATCAACGGCATGAAAGACCTCGTCAGTGCATCGCTTCTAACTCTTTTTAATTTTTACGCCTGTAACCGATTCCTGATTAAATAAGTTTGAGGCATAAAATATATTCAAATAATGATGAACAAATTAAGTGATACGAAAGAGGATTGATTTCCTGAGCAATTGTGAAATGTTTCACGGATTGCTAAAGCAGGCGGTATTGCGGGTGTAGCCTTTGAAGGATTGTAAAACCCACGTAGCTGCTAAACATCCGAAAAAGCAACTTGGTAAATACTAACTTTAATGTCTTATGATTATGTTATGGTGAAATACATTCTATTATTGATCTTTCTTCCTTGTGCTACCGGCATAAAAGGATAGCGCAATATTAAAGATTACGTCAAAAATAATTCTGTACCCGTTATTTCTATTGATCCTGATTCTATAAATTATGAAGATCCTGTTCCTGTTGGAAATGCTATTGGCGATGCCAGGATAGTGCTATTGGGTGAGCAGGATCATGAGGACGCACCAACCTTTCTTGCCAGAAGAAGATTGATTAAGTATTTACATGAAAAAGGGGATTCAATGTATTAGCATTTGAAAGTGATTTTTTTGGATTGAACTACGGATGGGGCCAGGCGAATAAAACTAAGCACGACATGAGCTTATTTATGAAAAGCAATATTTTCCCTATTTGGACGATGTGCTATACCTGTCGTTATTCCATCACCGGTCTCAGCCACTTCTCCATATCTTCCCTGCTTATTCCTTTGCGTTGCAGGTAATCTTCAAACTGATCCCGCTGTATTTTACCTACGCCAAAATACTGGCTTTGCGGGTGACTGAAATACCACCCGCAAACAGATGCGGCGGGATACATGGCGAGTGATTCTGTGAGATGGATACCGCTTGCTTCCTCACCACCTAACAGTTCAAACAGTTTATATTTTTCCGTATGATCCGGACATGCGGGGTAACCGGGTGCCGGGCGGATTCCCTGGTATTTTTCTTTGATAAGATCTTCGTTGCTTAAATGTTCATCCTTTACATAACCCCAAAACTCTTTACGTACCCTTTCATGAAGGCATTCGGCAAATGCTTCAGCAAAGCGGTCGCATAAAGACTGGAGCATTATCTTGTTGTAATCATCGTGATCTTTTATAAATCTTTCCAGGTGTGGCTCTATACCTTTTATGGTTACGGAAAAGGCTCCGATTTGGTCTTGTTTACCAGTAGTTAAGGGAGCAATAAAATCAGTTAAGGAAAGGTTGGGCTGCCCCGGTGCTTTCTTTATTTGCTGTCTCAAGGATTCAAGGTGTATTTCCTCTCCATTATTGTTTACAACAATAGTATCCTTTCCATCACTATTGGCCTGCCAGAAACCTATCACGCCCTGTGCGGTCAGCCATTTTTCATTGATGATAGTATCAAGCAGTTTGTTGGCATCATTATACAATTTGGTTGCTTCCACGCCTACTTTTTCATCGGTAAGTATTGCGGGAAAATTTCCATGCAATTCCCACGAAATAAAAAATGGTTTCCAGTCAATATAATCACGGAGCTCAGCTAAGCTGTAATCTTCAAAAATTTTTGTACCTGTAAATGCAGGAACAGGAGGAGTATAATTATCCCAGTCGATAGCGGTTTTATTTGCCTGCGCATCTTCAAAAGGCAAGTATTGTTTAACCGGTTTTTTATTCTCAAAATCTTCTTTCAGCTTTTGATATTCCGCACGGGTTCTGTTTAAAAATTCTCCTTTCTGATCTGCGCTCAACAATGAGCCCGCCACCGTTACACTGCGGCTCGCATCCAATACGTGTACTACGCCATTATCATATTGCGGCGCAATTTTTACAGCCGTATGCATGCGTGATGTGGTTGCACCGCCAATCAGCAAGGGTTTATCCATTCCGCGTCTCTTCATTTCATGCGCCACATTCACCATTTCGTCTAACGATGGGGTGATCAACCCGCTTAAACCAATAATATCTGCTTTTTCTTTTTCTGCTGTATCTAATATTTTGTCTGTAGGAACCATTACACCCATGTCTATAATGTCATAACCATTACATCCCAGCACAACTCCTACTATATTCTTGCCTATATCATGTACATCACCTTTTACCGTTGCTAATAAAATTTTAGGGGCATTGCCATTGGCCGCTAAGGGATTATTCTTTTTTTCTTCTTCAATAAATGGTGTAAGCCATGCTACTGACTTTTTCATTACCCTTGCAGACTTTACTACCTGTGGTAAAAACATTTTGCCCGCTCCAAACAAATCTCCCACCACACCCATACCATCCATTAAAGGGCCCTCAATTACATCAAGCGGTTTGGGATATTTCAATCTCGCTTCTTCGGTATCTGTATCTATATAATCAGTGATGCCATTAATTAGCGAATGCTTTAATCTTTCTTCAACACTCTCCCTTCGCCAGCCCTCATCTTTAACTTCTGTTTTTCCTTTTGCTTTTACGGTTTCCGCAAATGCTATCAGCTTTTCGGTTGCCTCATTATTTTCATTGTTGCGATTCAATATTACATCTTCACACAGGTTGCGGAGTGCCGGTTCTATTTCATCATATACTACTAATTGCCCTGCATTCACAATGCCCATGTTCATTCCGGCTTTTATAGCATATAGTAAGAACACAGAATGCATTGCTTCCCGCACCGGTTCATTACCGCGAAATGAAAAGGAGAGATTACTAACGCCTCCGCTTACGCCTGTTAAAGGCATTAAGCGTTTAATTTCCCGGGTGGCTTCAATAAAATCAACACCATAATTATTGTGCTCTTCAAGCCCGGTGGCAATGGCAAAAATATTAGGGTCGAAAATAATATCCTGCGGATCAAAACCAACCTGCTCCGTTAATATTTTATATGCCCTGTGGCAGATGTTTATCTTGCGTTCTTTAGTATCTGCCTGCCCTGTTTCATCAAAGGCCATTACTATTACCGCGGCGCCATAGCTTTGACAAATAATCGCCTGCTGAATAAATTTTTCTTCTCCTTCTTTCATGGAGATAGAATTTACTATACACTTTCCCTGCACGCATTTTAATCCGGCTTCAATAATCTCGAACTTGGAGCTGTCAATCATGATGGGGATCTTCGCAATATCCGGTTCACTCTGTACCAGGTTGATGAATGTTGTCATGGCATATACACCATCCAGTAGCGCATCGTCCATATTAATATCCAGCACCTGTGCACCATTTTCTACCTGCTGGCGTGCAACACTTAATGCCTCTTCATACTTATTTTCCCTGATTAAACGGGCGAATTTTTTTGAACCGGTTACGTTGGTACGTTCACCTATGTTAATAAAGTTTGTTTCCGGACGAACCACCAGCGGTTCAAGCCCGGATAAACGGAGGTATGGTTTTATAATTATTGGTTCAGACATAATATTTTTAAACTATAGGCTTTGAGCAATCAGCAGTTAGCTTTCAACTGTCAGGTTTGTTCCTTACTTTCTGTCTCTTACTTTCAAATTATCTATATTGGCAAAATCATTTCTTACCGTGAATTTTGAATCCTATTGGTTCCCTGGCTTTCTTCTTTCACCAGTAAATTTCTCAGCACTTTAAAAATCGCCTGTATTTCTTCGTCAATGCCTGTTCTATCTTTTCAATTTTTAACCAAAGTTCTTTATTGTCTACATTAACTGCAGCATTCTGGTATATACCCTCACAATTTGTATATTCACCTGTACTGCTCTTTCAGATCGCAAAACGGAAGAAAGCACAGCTACTCCTTGCTCGGTAAAAACGAAAGGCATTTTTCTGGTGCCGCCCCAACCTGATATCGCAAATTGCGACATCAAGTTAGAGAACTCTTCGCTTGTAATTTGAAACATAAAATCCTCTGGAAACCGGAAAATGTTTCTTTTTACAGCCTCGTTTAACCGAGAGGTTAACACTCCATACATTTCTGCCAGATATTTATTCAACATTACTTTAATACCCCTCAATAAGTAAATCTTCTGTACAATATCATTATCAGTAACAGAAATTAATCCTGATGCTTTCATATATGCTATTTTTGGTTAGCGATTTAAATATATTCTCATCCTCTTATCCTTATCTGCATGGAGAAGGACGGTGCAATAGAAGAATACCAAACTTTATCACTACCACATCATCTATTAATAAATCCAAGCTTGGCGGTTCAGGCATTTTCAAATCAACTCCTTCTCCACTACCGGCAATTTCCTTGTCTGTACCTTTTTCACAGCATCTGCTATATGCTTTATATGATCCGGCGTTGTACCACAGCAACCGCCAACGATATTCACGAATCCTTCTTTTGCCCAGTCTTCTAAAAAGTGTGCTGTTTGATGTGGTTCTTCATCATACTCTCCCATCGCATTGGGCAATCCCGCATTAGGATATGCCGATACATAACAGGAAGCGATATGCGCTAATTCAGCAATATGCGGGCGCATTTCGCTTGCACCCAACGCACAGTTTAAACCCACACTTAATGGCTTTGCATGAGCTACAGAAGTATAAAATGCTTCCAGCGTTTGCCCGCTTAATGTTCTGCCCGATGCATCGGTAATAGTGCCGCTGATCATAATCTCTTTTTTAGGCGCACCGGGGTTTTCGCGGTAGAACTTTTTGATAGCGAAAATGGCTGCTTTAGCGTTCAGTGTGTCAAAGATGGTTTCTACCAGGAATATATCAACGCCGCCATCTACCAGCCCTCGTATCTGTTCGTAATAAGCTGCAACTACTTGATCAAAGGTTACAGCACGGTAACCGGGATTATTTACATCGGGAGAAAGCGATAACGTTTTATTCAACGGGCCAATAGCGCCAGCCACCCAGGCCGGTTTGCCGGATTGTTTTATAGCTTCTCTTGCACAGTTGGCAGAAGCAACATTCAGCTCATAAGCGAACGACTGCATATCATAATCCGCCATGGCAATACTGGTGCTGCTGAAGGTATTGGTTTCAATAATATCTGCACCGGCAGCAAGATATTGTTTATGTATATCAATAATGATTTGTGGCTGTGTGATGCTCAGCAGGTCGTTATTGCCTTTTACATCGGTATGCCAGTCTTTAAAGCGTTCACCGCGATAATCGGCTTCGGCAAGTTTATAACGCTGAATCATAGTGCCCATAGCGCCGTCTATTACCAGTATGCGTTGTTGTAATGCGGTTCTTATATCACTCATAATTTTCCCTCCTGTATCATTTAATAGCATTGTTGCATTGTGCTCATCAGCATTACTGACGTTGACGAGTGCGACGCAAGTAATGCATTATAGTAGTAATGCAGCCGGTATCAAAAAAAAATATACTAAACTTTAAAACGTTGGGAAA
The DNA here is from genome assembly GCA_047601125.1 of Agriterribacter sp. Classification (GTDB taxonomy): domain Bacteria; phylum Bacteroidota; class Bacteroidia; order Chitinophagales; family Chitinophagaceae; genus Agriterribacter. The sequence goes on from JASGJY010000002.1 coordinate 1,403,608, forward strand.
CTTTGAGAAGGTTTCTTATCGTTTATTAGTTCAGTTTTTAAACAGGCTGAACAATAAACAAATCCGCCTGTAATTGCGCTGCAAAGGTAGGGAAGGGAATTGAAAGTGCAAAGGGGTGCCAGCTGTCAGCTTTTAGCGATCTGCCATTAATTAGCCTGGATGCCACTTGAGATGTTTTTTAAACCTCTAAGGTTTGCAGCGCTGCAATACAGCCCGGTAAACCTTATAGGTTTCGCGGAGCTAACGCTGATAGCTGAAGGCTGACAGCTATTAGCTTACCGCTCTAATGCGATACATATTTCTCTACCGGCATGCGGTTTTGCAGACTGCGGCCTAAAGTAAGTTCGTCAGCATACTCCAACTCACCGCCAAATGATATACCGCGGGCTATAGTGGTGATTACCACATTATACGGCTGCAGTTTTTTCTGAATGTAATAGATGGTAGTATCTCCCTGTATATTAGGACTTAATGCAAAAATGATTTCGTGTATGCCTCCTTGTTGTACACGACTCACAAGCGTTTCAATGTTTAACTGGTCGGGGCCAACACCATCAAGGGGAGAAATAATACCGCCCAGTATATGATATAAGCCGCTGAACTGCTGTGTGCTTTCAATAGCAATAACATCGCGTATATTTTCTACCACGCAAATGGTTTCTTTTTTCCGGGAAGGGTTACTGCAGATATTGCAAACAACACTATCGGATATATTATGACAAACCGTGCAGAATGCAATCTCCTTTTTCATTTTATCTATCGCCTCGCTGAAACGCTTTACTTCTTCGGGGCTTTGTTTGATGAGATGAAGTACCAGGCGAAGCGCTGTTTTTTTTCCTATACCCGGCAGGCGGGCAAATTCATTCACCGCATTTTCTAACAGAGAGGAGGATATTTGCATTGGGCAAATGTAGAAAAAGTCTGAATGCCACGAATACACGGATTGTAAATAGCAGACTTAATTGTATTTGTGCATTTGTGGTTGAGATTATCACTTCATCACATCTTCCGGTGGCGTTAGCGGCAACTCAATAGTGATCTCATTATCCCAATTGGCCCTGATGGTATACTTCTTACTATCTGAAATGATTTTTTCGGGCTGTAGTTTTTTCATATAACTGCCCGGATCCCATTTGAGGTTATTATTTTTATCGTACAGAATGCGTATCTGGTATTCGCCTGTATGAAATAACGGGAAGTTTAACTCTTTGTTCCGCGCAGGTTCTGCCTGCTCCAGCTTATCTGTTTTAAAAAATAAGAATACAACATGCTGGGCGGTATCAAGATTTCTTATGCGCAATTTTAGCGTACCATAATCGGCTTTCTTTCTTGTTATAATTTTTATTGTATCTGCTTTTCCTAATTCAAGCCCTGAAGAATCTTTGGCAATATCCTTTTCAAGTATCAGCCGGAAATGTTGCTCTTCCTTCCAGGGATATTTAAGCGTGATTATTTTTCCGGTAGTATCATGCAAAACAGTATATCCAGTTACAGGCTGATATAATGTATCCGTAAAATGCAGTTTGCTTTCATCAAATATTACAAGAGAGTCGTTGAAAGTGAGTATAAAATCAGACAACAGATCCTGTTGCCCTTCTGCTAAATTGGCACTATATGAAAGCTTTTTATCTTTTTTAGGCGCTGTTGTTTTTCGCTGTGCAGGTGGCGTTGATGACGGGCCACCCGGCTTTTTTTGTTCCGGCTCTTCAGCAAAAGCATATAATACAGGGCGAATATTACTTTGACCTACCGTTATAGCGCTGTCATAAAAAGCGAATATATCGCTATTGCGTAAGTACATTTTTTGCCCGCTCGGGTCTTTTAGTGCAAAAAGATTATATCGCCCGGGAGCAATATTGCTAAATGCAAATAAACCCGAACTATCAAGCCTGGTAAAATAACGGGGCTTTTCTTTCATTACGGCGGAGTCATCAAAATTGCGGTGGAGCATAACGATCAATGTGCTGTCTGGCTTACCCGTTTCCGCGATAACTACTTTACCGGATAAATGCCCGCTATCAATATAGCTGCCCGTAGAAAACAGGTAAGTAAAATTTTTATAAGGGTTGCCCTCATTTAAATCCTTTAATGATTTACCAAAGTTGATACTGTAGGTTGTATTTTCTTCCAGCGTATCTTTTATTCTTATGGTAACCTCTTTTAATCTCGCTTCAACAACAGGATTAGTTTTGGGTACAGGTGAAACAACCAGTTGCTCTTCTGCCCGCTCAAGCTGAATGTATTCATCAAAAGTGAGCACTATTTTATTTCCCTTAAAATTGAGTGTTGAATCTTTAGGCACAGCGCTTAACATAACCGGTGGAAGAGAATCTCTTGGTCCGCCGGTGGGCGGAATGATCTGCGCACAACCCGAAGTGAATACAACAAGTTTATAGGTAAAGAAAATGACCGCAACGAAAAACAACATTCTTTTCATGCTATACTGATAATCCGCATTTCAAATAAGAAGTGGCAAACTTAACGGCTTTCAGGTAATCCGCCTTCATTCAATTGTCAATTATCTGGTAAATATCACACCTCCTCTTCTTCCGCCGGGTGTAATGCCACGGAAAGGTGATTGCTTTTTACGAAATTACACCAGTCGCAATCAGGCTTGCCGCAGCCGGTTTTAAATTCCCGGTTTTGTATTTTCTGCCAGGTGGTAATGATCTGTTGTGTTACAGTAGTAATATCCGCGTCTGTTACTTCTACCAGCTCGGTTTTATATTCTTTGCCCACAGGCTCTATAAAATCAAATTCAGTGCTTACTACCTGCCAGTCATGCGTTCTGTCATTATCCAGCAAAATTTTGTAAAATACAGCCTGCCGCCAATAGTCTCCGCCATTGGGTTCTTTATCATTAGGGCGAACCAATTTCTTTTTAGCATTCTCATATTTGCCGGTTTTATAATCAACCACATTTACCTGCCTGCCATTGAATTCAAGCTTATCAAGCTTACCGTTGATGGGCACATGCTGAACGGTAACATTCCTGATGTTTTTTTCAGCTAAAATTATTTTATTCCACTTATCAATATAGTTGTCATAATAAGCAGGTAATATTTTTTCTCCATATGCTTTTTTCAGCTTAAACGCTTCGGGCGTAAATGCTTCGCGGTTATTTTTCATATACCAGTTAAAGTCTGCCAGCAGGTCTTCTTTAGGAAGAAAAATATTCCCGTTCTCTTTCATTTTTATAAAAAGCCGTTCAATGCTCCAGTGTATAGCGCTGCCAAAAGCCATGCTTTCGTTTTTAGCGGCAGGCACGCGAATAAGATTCTGATAGTAAAATTTTAAAGGGCAGCTCAGGTAATTGTTGAGATGGGTGACGCTCATGGTATAGCGCTTTAGTATCTCATCAATATATTCCGCTTCTACCAGTTCAATTTCAGGTTTTGCTTTTTCAATGTATTGCTGCTGCAGGTAATCGGCAAGCAATATGTCGGGTACTATTTTATTGGTGGGTTGAAGTGAGCCGGCTTCAATTAATTCTGTAACAAAAGTGCTGCGTGTTTGTTCCTTATCTTTTTCATCTTTTACGGCGTAAGAGATATACAAATGTGTTTTAGCACGGGTAAGCGCCACATAAAATAAGCGCCTGTTTTCTTCAATGCTGGGTGGCGTTGTACTATTGCTCACCAGGTTATCGGGCAATTTATAGGAGCGGTTGCCTCCCCTGTTGTTTTCATCCCAGATTTTTTGCGTGCAGCCAATTACAAACACATGCGCATATTCCGAGCCTTTAGCGCCATGCGCGGTTACCATGTTCACGCCTTCGTCGTTCGCGGTTATCTTATACAGCGATACCGGTAACCGGCTGGCTTTCATCATGGCTATATTCTCCAGCCATTCTTTTAATGTTATATCGGGGTTACGGTGACTTTCTTCTTTTAAATGATCAAATAAAGCGTTCAGCACCTGCATCAGCCAGGGTTTTTCAGCGCTTTGCATAATGTATGAAAGCACGCCGGCTTTCTGAATAACCCGCTCCAGTAATTGCTGCACTGTGGTATTTACAGAAACTTTGAGCAAATATTCAAGCGTATCGCTTATTTCTTTTACAGACTGCCCATCAGGCTCATTAAACAGGTCGGCTTTTGGAGCGACAGATTCTGCCATAATGCGGCGCAGGGAGAATGCATCTTCTTTTGCGACCTTGTTTTTTGCATTAACGGCAATGGTTAGTTTAGCAATCTGCAGCGGGTGAAGATTAAAGAAATCGCTATGCAGCAGCAGGAATAAAATATCATCTCCGCTATAAGGAATATATTTCTCCCGCTCTATCCATTGTAATATCAGCAGCAGGTTTTGAATAAAAGGCAGCTCAAGTATATTTACTTTCTTTTTTGCGTTCACCGGTATTTTTTTCCCTTCCAGCATTGAGATGATCGTTTCTGCCTGTGCATGATTCCGGTATATTACCGCTATTTCCTTACCGCTGATACCCTGCTGAATGAGATTTTCAATCTGCATGGCAATATCAATAGCTTCCTGCCCTGCATTAGCATATTCCACAATTACAGGCGCGGTATCAATACCTTTAAATAAAGGGTTAGATGATATGAGCGGATGATTGTTATCCGGATTAATTACGCGCCCGGTATTATGAGCTATGAGTTCATATGCTGTATTTAATACAGGAGTGGTAGAACGGTAATTATTAATAAGATCAACGGCAGTTAGCTCATGCTCATACTTTTTTTCAAATGCTTTAATATTTTCAACGTTCGCATCCTGAAAAGAGAATATACTTTGATCCGCATCTCCTACTACAAAAAGATTAGGCACATCCCAATATCCTGTAAGTTTTTGAAGCAATAAATTTTGTGAGCGGCTGGTATCCTGGAACTCATCCACTAAAAAATACATAAACCGTTCCTGGTAATCGAGCAGCAGATTATTATTTTCTTCAAAAGCCTTCAGTACCCACAGTATCATATCATCAAAATTATACCGGCCAGAGGTACCCATCATGGTATTGTATTGCGGGTAAAGATCTACCGCGGCACGAAGCGTCTCCATTTTTTCGGTTTCATCAGCAATAGCTGCTTCTTTAGGCGCACCAGCTTCAAAGGCTTTATATTTCTTTTTATAAAAAAAGCCTTCTTTATGTGGCAAATCCTTTATGTAAGCATCTATTCTTTCGTTTAAATATTCCGGTGTCCATGCTTCCTTTTTCATTAAACTGAATAATGATTTCAGCCTGTCTTTTTCATAATATACTTCGCCGCGAAAACGCTTGAGCTTATTATTTGCCGGGATGGAATCTATCAGCTTATAAAAAAGTTCAATTTCCTCCAGCTCGCCTATAGGGGAAAGGTTAAGCTTGCCAAAGTAGGTTAAGTTATCCTGGATGACTTCATTGCAAAAAGAATGAAACGTGTGAATGCGCACATTATAGGCAGGGGTGCCAATAATTTTAAGTAAGCGATTACGCATTTCTATAGCGCCATTATCTGTATAGGTTAAACAAAGAATATTATTGGGGTTAATGTCGGTTTGCCGTAAAATATTTGCGATGCGCAAAGCAAGCACCTGCGTTTTACCTGTGCCAGGGCCTGCGTTCACCAAAACGGGGCCTTCTATAGTATCAACAGCAATGCTTTGCTGCTCATTCAGTTTATTGTAATATTCACGAAATTCCTGCTCTTTAATATTCATTTTCAGGGTTATTGTAGTTAGCCAAAATATTTAAATTGCTTATTGCCGTTTTAATTATTGTGGTGCTTTAAACCGGTCAGAAGTTTATATAATAATATACAACATTGATAGAGTATCAACGTCATTGCCTTGTTGTAACACAGGGTATTTATTATACTAATTTTATTTTTTTCAGACAACTAACGTTATAACATTGATAAATATAACCACTTTGTAGTATTGGCTGCTTTAAAATGCTTCAATATTTTTACAGCAGTAAGTGATACACTACAGCCGTTGAAACCAATTGATGAGCACGACACTTAATTCACTAAAAGTACATTTACTACTTTACAAAAAAAGCCGCAACATTTTTGTTAGCGGCTTTTTAAATATTTTCCTGTATCTGCTAACCGGGTATACGGCTTATATATTTTTCAATTTGCTTTATCTGGTCAACTACCTGCGGTGTAGTAGGTTTTTGTTCTTTTGCTCTTCTGAAATAATCTTTTGCTGCCCTGAACTCTCTTTTATTTATAAATATCTGGCACATTTGAAGGTATGCTGCCGCGGTATTTTCTTTATCAGGCAAGCCGGAGCGGATAGCTTTGCGGATATATTCTTCTGCCTGCTTCATATTGCTTTTTTGCATTGCAATGCTGCCTAACTGAAAATATGCGGCTCCCTCGGTTTCTTTCATCGGCATACCCAGGCTCAGGCTTTTTTTCATCATCACTTCGGCATTATCAAAATCCTGTTTAAACAAAGCCAGGTTCGATTTCAAAAAATAGTATACACTACGCACCGGCTTTATCAGCAGCCCGGGAAATTTAATTGAATCCAGCACTTTTTGCGCGCCTTCTATATCACCATCTTCCATATAACCCTGTATAAGGCGCATGGGTCCAAACAGGAAATGGCTTACAATACCGATAAGCGCCACCAGGTAAAGCGTAAATGCCGGCCAAAAACCTGAATATATATTAACAATAATCGCCAGGGCCAACGCTACAAAACTGAGCGGCAAACGGTATTTTATCAATAATATGTAAAACTTCATATCCTGTTTTTAGGGCTGCAAAGATAGGAAAACCCCGTTGTATAGTAAGGTGTGTTTTGAGGGGAGGAAACGAAAGACGGAAGGCGTAGGGTTGAAAACGAAAGGCAGCGGCCTGACACCCTGCACCTTCAATCTCTTTATTACTCCTTTGCGTCATTCACTTCAATCCAATAGCCATCCGGGTCTCTAAGCCATATTTGCTTTACGCCGTCAACCCGTGAAGATATGCTGCCTTTTTTCCCGTTAATATCTTCCCATTCTATTGCTCTTTGTTTTAATATATCGGTAAAAGCCGGCACCGATGCTACACTGAAACAGGTATGATTGTTCTTATAATATTCCTTTTTTATATCAGCACCCTGTATAATATGCATAGCGGCGCCCGGGCCTATTTTGAGCCAGATATGCTTACCATCGTGAAATGGTTCGGGTATAGTATCAAGCCCTAATACATTGATATAGAAATCGCCTGATTTCTGTACATCCACAACATATATAGCTACATGGTTTATACGGGCTTTAGGCGCCTGGGCAAATATTTTGCCGCAAAAAACAAGCAATGCAATTGTAATAACAAAAAACCTGGTTCTCATATTAATATTTAAGATGTTGAAAGTACAGAAATTTAGAACCTGAAAATCTCCTATTTTTGCAGCCCGTTATTACACAGGTAATAATTGGTCCCGTAGTTCAATGGATAGAATAGAAGTTTCCTAAACTTTAGATACAAGTTCGATTCTTGTCGGGACTACCCAACCGGAAAAGCAGTCATAGCTTTTCCGGTTTTTTTACTTATATAAAGTTTATATACCCTGCTGCTGCGTTTAACTTCTTTTTCACCAGATATTTTTCATTCCCCGCGGAAACACTATTCCGAAATACTAATTTTAAGCCTCGTTCAACAAACAGAATGGCAAAGCATAATACAACAACGGCGCCTTTTTCAGGCTATCAGAAATTTGTGATTTTTATACTGGCTGTTACGCAATTTACCGTGATACTCGATTTTATGGTAATGTCTCCCCTGGGAGATATGCTTATGAAGTCGCTCGATATTATTCCTTCAAAATTTGGCTTGGCCGTTTCAGCTTACGCCTTCAGTGCAGGTATTTCAGGCTTGCTTACAGCCGGATTTGCAGACAGGTTTGACCGCAAAAAATTATTATTGTTTTTCTATACAGGCTTTATTGGCGGTACTATATTCTGTGGGCTGGCACATTCGTATGAAGTGCTTATTGCAGCCCGCATAGTTACAGGGTTGTTCGGCGGTGTTATCGGTTCTATTTCTATGGCTATTATAACCGACCTTTTTGCGCTGGAACAACGCGGAAGGGTAATGGGTTTTATACAAATGGGCTTTGGTGCAAGCCAGGTGCTGGGAGTGCCTATAGGGCTGTTTCTTGCCAATGCCTGGGGCTGGGAAGCGCCTTTTTTAATGATAGCCGGGTTGGGAATTGTTGTAGCGCTGCTGATCTTTACAAAACTGTCGCCAATCAATAAACATCTGCTTTTGCGCCAGGAAAAATCGCCTTTTCTTCACTTGTGGCATACTGTAGCTAAAAGAGATTACCGCATCGGCTTTACTGCAACAGCCTTATTATCTATAGGAGGTTTTATGATGATGCCTTTCGGAAGCGCATTTGCCATAAATAACCTGGGTGTAACGCAGGAAGAGTTTCCTGTTCTTATAATGATCGCGGGATTAAGCTCGCTGGTGATCATGCCGCTTATAGGAAAACTCAGCGACAGGATTGATAAATTCCTGCTTTTCGCGGTAGCTTCGGTATGGCTGATGGCAGTAGTGATTGTATATACCAACCTGGGCATTTCTCCCTTCTGGCTGGTAATAACTTTAAATATATTGATGATGATGGGCATTATGAGCCGCATGATCCCTTCGTCGGCGTTAACCAGCGCAATACCCGATATGCAGGACAGGGGTGCTTTTATGAGCATTAATTCATCTTTACAACAAATAGCAGGCGGCATTGCTGCGGCGGTTGCCGGCATGATCGTTATGCAGAAAGATAAATATAGTCCGCTGGAGCATTACGACCGTGTGGGATATGTGCTGGTGGTTATTTCTGCTATAAGTATTATTTTATTGTTCAGGGTGAGCAGGATGATTAAAAGTAAGAGAGATAATAGCAAAAGTTTGCAAACTGAAATAGTAAAAGCATTACAGGCAGAAGTATAGGGTAAACCAACTGCATACATTTTTTATGATTTAATTGGCTATCATGTTTTTTTGATTTGCTATGCCTGTAAAAGATTTTTACAGATATTAAAAGCCCCGGAATTTCCGGGGCCTTTATGTTTATTGTGAATGTATTTGAATTATTCTTTTCCTGCTCCAAAGGTGTAAGATAAACCAACATGGAAACCTCCTATCTTAATATTTGCATCGTTGTTGTCAGCAATTTTAGTAAGACCAAAATTGTAACGTGCGCCGATTCCAAGCCCGTTGGATAGTTTATAGCCTGCGCCTAACCCCCATGAAAAATTTGTTTTTTTAAATCCGTCTTTCATATCCATTGAATTGCCATCATAACTTATTTTAGCCGATGTTAAAAAACCTATTTGCGGACCTGTTTCAGCATAAAATCCACTTGGATTATTGTACTGAACAAGAACAGGGATATTAATATAATCAGTTTTATAAGTTGCTGGTTTCTCTCCGGATTGTTTATATGTTGTTCCTTCCATGGAATAAAGTACTTCTGGTTGAACACTAAACATTTCATTGAGACCTATATTAACAAAGCCACCACCTGCAAATCCGGTTCTGAATTTAGGTGAAAGACCTTCTATTTTAGCATCTTCACCGGAGAATTTTGAAAAATTAGCTCCGGCTTTTATGCCGAACCTGACTTGAGCCTGACCGATAAATGCAGCAGCAGTAAATACAGAAAGAAAAATGATCTTCTTCATAAAATTTGGTTTAGGTATGCATAAACGTCAAGACTATGTTTCAAGTATACAACTTTCCATATTTATACATAAAATCAGGCAGAATGTAGATAAAGCAACTGTGTAATACCGGTATAACAATGAGTAAGTTATAGCGTAAGTGTAAATGCTTGGCACCTTATCATGATGCCTGTTTGGCATTTATTGATTCATCGTTAACCACAGAAAGGGTTTCTCTGTAGCAGAACCGGCATGAAATTTATTGATCTGTTGCCTGGAATTATTTATACTTTTATTTTTGCTGCAGCCGCCCCGAAATCCCATCATTACCAGTAATGCTATAAGAATGATCTTTAACATGCGTAATATATTTCTGCGCACAAAATTAGCTGCGCTAATAGCCTGGTAAATAATATTTGTGCTGAACTGTACAAAAGATGGGATGAAATGGATGTTACGGGATTTTCGGAATGGAGCATATTACCTCTTCAACTCCAAAAAATAAATCAAATTTTTACAGTAATACCCGATGCAGAGTAGCATTAAAGCTTTTTAAACTGCCTGATTTTTTGCTGAAGCATTTCCCGGTTACAGCTCCTGTAATGCCCTTGCATGCGCAGCTATTCAATTAGAGTATGATGGTTGAGCGGAAGTTCGGCAGTGGGATAAAACGGTAGTCCATTATTTTTCCCCAAAAATATTTAATTATTTATTTATCTTGTATAGAATGCAATCGGCTCTTAATGAAGAATGTTTTTATTTCTTACAGGAGATCGGACTCCCAGGACATTACAGATCGCATTTATGATTATTTAGTGCAGGCGTTCGGCAAGGATGTAATATTTAAGGATGTTGACAATATAGACCTGGGAGAAAACTTTAAGAACAGGATATTTTCTACAATTAAGAATAGCTCAGCCCTGATTGTAATAATTGGGAAAGATTGGTTGAATGCTGTTGATGAGAAAGGTTACCCAAGGTTGAATCATAACGATGATTATGTAAGAATTGAGATAGAAACGGCTATTGCAAATGGCATTCCTGTCTTGCCAATTCTGGTTAAAAATGGCACAATGCCAGATCGCAATTTCCTGCCCTTATCATTACAATCCATCTGCGACATTAATGCTTTAAACATCCGGCCCGACCCAGACTTCAGAGGAGACATGAATAAGCTTATAGCAAGAGTGGCATTTTTAACAGGCAATCGTATCAAAGACAATGGAAAACAAAAGAATATATTAAAGGTGAGAGTTTTAATATCCTGCATTATCTTTTTTGCTTTAAGTGGAGGTATATATTTTTTTTCAGGAGGAAATTTTTTTGAGTTCGGCAATGATAAAAACCAGGGGTTCAACTTCAAAATAAGGCTTTTGAAAAATGATACATCTGCAGGTTTGTTAAATGAAGGGAAAGTAATGCTATATACTGGTAATGAAACCAAAACGGCTGACATTCAGGAAGGGGAGGTCTTGTTTTATAATATACCATCCAGGTATAATAACAAAAAAGTTAAAATAAGCGCAACAATTAAAGACTATACATTAGATAATCCGGGAGAAATTTTACTTTCAAAAAAGGAAGAGCCTGTTGATATAAAAATCAGCCGGTTATCACAACCTGCCTTTTGTGAAATAAGGGGATCAATAATTAATGAAAAAGGAAATCCTGTAGAAAACGCATTTATTGATTTTGATAGTGGGTTAATTACTGGTTATACTAATCAGAAAGGAAACTTTAATTTAAAAATTCCCTTACCTTCAGGAACAAGGGTGCGTTTAAGGATATTGATTAATAATATAGTCCGCTTCAATGAAAATGTAACGCTTTCTTCTGATACTCCCATGAATTTAAAAATAGGCTCAAAGTCATAATTTTTAATAATGAGAGTGCATACAATTCTGCTTGCAATGGCAACCCTGTTTGCTATGGGTTTTTGTTATGGACAAAACGATAGAAAGTTTAAGGGGCGTCTTATTTTACTGGATGGAAATCAAAAAGTATTGAACAATGTCTCTGTTCGCCTTGTTGATCAGGGCGTTGCAGCTACGGGTACGGATGGAAAATTCGAAATCGCAATAAATAGTAATGTTACGTCTGTTACTTTACAGCTTGTAGATAATGAATGGGATATTCTTTACCCGACCGGTGGTAAAATAAGTGTTCCGAAAAATGCGGATGATATAGTTGAAATTGTTGTAGGCGATTCACCTAAAAATATATTAACTAAAGCATTAGCGAAAAGTAATAATGAGATAAAAAACAATTTAAAGCAACTTGGTGTTAAACAGGATGGAATTGAACAAACTTTGACAGCATTTCGAAGTGAAATTCAGCGATTAACTGATATAAAATTAGATGATCTGAAAAACCAGATTGACCTTGCAAGCAAAAGAGAGCAGTTCTTTCCCGAGCTTTCTTCAGCCATCAATAATTACATTAATGAAGCCAAAGACCTGAAAGATGCATTTAAGTTTACAGCGAACCATGCATTTGACGATAACCAGGCTTTACAGGTATTAACAGATGCTGTAAACAGTTACAGCAGGGCATATGAAGATATTAATAAGAATCATAGCGCCTATGAAAAAGAGGTTGATGACTTGTGGAATAGCGAGTCACGATCTGTACAAGTAAGAGATTTTTTTAACTACGCCCTGGGAGAGCTGCATAGTGCAAACATTTTTACACTAAATCTTAAGATCAGGGATATTAATGATTATAACAGAGGAAATTTTAAAGGTTCTAAAAAGGCATTCAAAGAAACAATACTCCGGGAAATTGAATTTGCAGTATTACAATTAGAAAGAAGACTTGAAGAGTTAGATAAGCGGGCTCAGGGAGTTTTAAGTAAACTGGCAGGGTAACAAATAATAGGATATAGGGTTAATGTTAGATTTAATTACAGCTTCAGCTTTAACGTATTCCTGCGTTGAGATTAACATAAAACATTTAATCAGATTTAAAACCAATTATTATGTTGCAAAAAATACAAAAGGCAAATCTGATCTATTTCTGCATATTGTTTGTCTTAATTACTCAAAATTGCAAAAGAGATCATGAAAATAAGCCAGCCAATCCTACTTTAACAAGTATTGATCCAACAGATGGCATTATAGGAGACCCTGTTGTTTTAAAAGGAACAAACCTTGGATCTGTTGATAAAATTATGTTTGGGTCTGTAACGTCTCCTAAAATACAGGGAACTTCAACATCCATAACAACGGTGGTTCCGGCTGGCATTCAGGCAGGCAGTATAAAAGTGCTTGTTCAAGCTGCCGCATCAACATCTTCGTCACTTGATTTTACAGTGCTTAAAGAGCCTGATCATGTTGACAATCTACCACCCAATCTTAATATGGTGGTACCTTCTGCAACCTACAGTGAATACCCTCTGTTAATTTACGGTAATAATCTCTCTGGTGTAATTAAAATAACATTTAATGATAAAGAAGCTGTAGTCTATACAAATAATACAAACGTTATAACAACGGCTGTTCCAAAAGATATACCTGCAGGCCCGGTCTCAATTAAAATACGAACAGTAAAAGGAACGTCAACAATAAATTTCCAGGTACAGGGTGCTCCCCCTATTCCACCCAGCGTCAACTTTAATATAATCAGTACTCCTCCACCAAATTATGTTCCGGGAATATCAAATCAATGGAGTTGCGGTTTGCTTGCTCAGGTAACAGGTGATCAAAAGTCGGGCACTTTGGTAGATTTAAATTCTAATGATGGGAATGACAACTTCAGCATTACCGGAAAATTTGAATATGATTTTGATAAGAGCGCTAACTACAATACAAAAAATTATGTTGAAATAATTAATCACAATACAAAAGATACACTCTCGGGTCAGTTCTCATCAAAGTTTGATAATCCCTGCATTTTGCAAATGGTATTGATTTCATCTAAAACAAAAACAATAAGCACCTGTACTTTTGACCGGCGTTCCAATGATGAAAATCTTCAATGTGAGCAATAATTTAACGGGTAGTGAACCTTAAACTTATACTGTAGGTATTAAAATCAGAATAATTTTTACCTGCTATATCATTGGCATAATAACCGTTTATTGTCAGCAATTTAGATAGCTGGTATTGAACTCCGCCCCCTGCCTGAAATGTGGAACGATAATAATGTTGTCCATTTTGAGTACTAAAAACCGGAAGGTAATTACAAAGAGTAAAAATAATAATTCTGCGAGGAATCAAATAGCTAAAATAAATTGCTACCGGCGAATAGAAAGTAGCAGGGAGATTGCCGTTTTTAATACCATAATTAAGTCCTATCTGAGAAAATAGAAATAGTTGCTTAGTTAAGGGTTGATTGTATAAAAGTTGAGTAGAAAAATAATATTGTCCTTTTCCCAAAACGCTTTCCTGTTGGGTATTTGCAGGAACCGGAACAATCAGGCTGTTTTGGATAGTAAAATTATAATTACGCTTTAGGGGCCGCCAGCGTATTCTTGGAGAAAATGATGTTATAGCTTTTGTATATCTACTGCCGCCTTCCACCTGGGAATTAAATACTTTTAAAATAGAACTGTTTTTATCCTGGTCGAGCCTGCCAATGATGGAGTTTAAGTCAACACCTGCATTAAACCTTCCTGATTTTGATAATCCATATGTAAGCTGTATGGTACTATAAAAGTAAGATTGACGCATTCCCAAATCCATTAAATTACCACTCTCGTTTCTATACCTGGTTGCTGAAATTAATGAAGTAAATAAATTAACTTCTATTTGATCACAATGCAATACAATTGCCGAAACCGCCGGTATAAGCGGGTGAAGTTCTGACGAAGAATCTTTTAGTTTCTGATATTTTTCTTCTAACCGTTTATAATTATCTTCTGGCTTTTTTTCCTGGCTTAAAAGGGGTGATATGAAGAACTGAACCAGTAGAGCAGCAATTATAGTCGCTTTCATAAATATTTAATTTATGTGATGGTTCCGACTGATAAGCGCCTTATTATAAGGATTTAAATATACATAAATTTAGGACTGCTTATTTGTTTTAATCTTACTTTATAGAGATCGTATTGACTTTCGGTTATAATTGTAGGATGATAAGTATAGAATAAGAACAACGGATAATGTCATTTTCTTTAGCTTCTGCTCCCATCTTGGCATTAAAGGTTATACAGCAAACTGTAAGAAAGTAATGTGAGTAATGCTACCATTGTAGAACGCTACCACGAGTTATACCGGATAGAGCAAGCCTTCAGGATGTCAGAAAGTGATCTGCAGGCAAGACCTGTATTCCATTATAAAGAAGACTTTGCCAAACTACATTCATTTGCTTTAGGCATTGGCAATATCCAGATATATAGAACTGCAAACAGCCACTTCTATCAGAAACTTCATACATCAGTGTAAAAAAATATCCCTGCGGCGAAGGGATAAAATGAACTTCCGGGGTTTTCAGGATGGAAAATATTACATCTCCAAAAAATAAATCAAATTCTTACAATGAGACTCAATGGAGAGCAGCGTTGCCAATATTTTATCATTATAATTCATCCTGGAAACTTCATTGCCTCCTTCCAAATGATCATTAAAAATTGAAAAAATATTGAAGGGTCTTTGTTTTAATATAACTGATATGTCTATTAATGACAATTTTTGAAATTCGTCTTCTACAATAGCATTGTTTTCAGGTAATATGTTCTGTTTGATCGCATTAATTGTAGCTTCAAAATAAGCTGCATAATCCTTAAGCAATAAATCTTCAATTATGTTATTGCTGAATTCTCGGTTCCTGATCTGAAAAATTTTGTTCCCGGTTTCTGCAAGAAGATATTTTAACGACCTTAATACAATTGCCATTGTATTCCCTCTTTAAATGGTTTTATATAGTTATCTCTCCTAAAACTCAATCACCACTTTCCCTATTGTAGTTCCGCTTTCCAGTTGTGCATGCGCTTTTTTAAGGTTTTCTGCCGAAAGCCCTTTGAGTGTTGTTGTTAATGTAGATTTGAGTTCACCATCATCAAAAAGCGCCGATGCTTTATTGAGAATATTGTGTTGCTCAATAATGTCGTCTGTTTGAAAAGTAGAACGGGTATACATCAGCTCCCAGCTAAAAGAAACGCTTTTCCCTTTAAGTTTATTTAATGCAACCGGTGTGGCAGAACCTGTAATAGAAGCAATATGCCCCTGCGGTTTAATGAGGTCGGCCATGGCATCCCAGTAAAAATTAGTATCAACACAATCAAAAATAAAATCTACATATTGAAGCCCTGTTTTGCGTACTTCATTTACCAGGTCTTTATGATTCACTACTATATCAGCGCCCTGCTTTTTGCACCAGTCATTCGTTTCCGGACGCGAGGCGGTCGCGATCACTTTAAGCCCTGCAACTTTTTTTGCTATCTGGATGGCAATAGAACCAACACCGCCTGCTCCACCAATTATTAAAATAGTTTTGCCTTTATCTTTATCATTTATGCGTATACGGTCAAACAGCGCTTCCCAGGCAGTTAGCGTGGTTAAAGGCATAGCGGCGGCTTCGGCATCACTCAGTTTGGCCGGTTTCTTACCAGCTATTCTTTCATCTATCAATTGATATTCGGCATTGCTGCCGGGCTTATTAATATCGCCGGCATAATATACCTTATCACCTTTTTTGAATAAGCTCACGTCATCACCCACAGCTTCCACCATGCCGCAGGCATCCCAGCCAATTACCTTTGGCGCATCCAGCACTTTATCTTTGGCGCTGTTCCGGCGTATTTTAAAATCAACAGGGTTTATAGAAATGGCTGCTATTTTTATCAGCAGATCCCTGCCTTTGGGCGCAGGTATTTCCGTTTCAAAATCAATAAAACTATCCGCGTTATTTACAGATAATGAAGTTTTAAATCCTACCGCTTTCATAATTCACTTATTTGTTACTGATCTTTAAATCACTTAGGCAAATTTATTTATAACAGGCAAATTAGTTTATCCGCACCTTTAATTTCACGCAATGCTCGCAACGGAGCAGCAAAGCAATGTATTTTTTTTGCGGGCTTTACCCCTCTGCGATCTCTGCACGAAATAATTTTTTTTAAACTACGCAACGGTTTACTCATAAGTTATATCATACATTAGCATTTCAATTAACCTGAACCGGGAATTTGATTTGAACCTATAATAATATTTTTCCCTGATCGTTATATGCAAAACACACTTATGAGAAATATAGTTACCACCTGCAAACCTTACTTCGTTTCTTTTGTATGCGGCATTTTATTTGCCTGGGTTATGATTTTCCTCAGCAAGTTAGTATAACCCGGATCAATGTTATCACCCGGATCTTAGCCTTATAAGAGGCTTTTTCTTTTTTGTGTAAAACTAATTATTTTAGCTATTTTTAGTAAAAAATTAATCATTTGCTAAATGATTTTTCATCCTGGCACTATAGCCCAACATTGCACGGATGGTGTAAGCGCCGAAACAACGGGGCTTAAAGCTATTGTAGACTGCAACAGCTTTTACTGCTCCTGCGAAAGATTATTTAAGCCTGATCTTAGAATAAAGCCTGTGGTGGTGCTCAGTAACAATGATGGCTGTATTGTTTCGCGCAGCGATGAAGCCAAACAGTCCGGCGTTGGCATGGCAATTCCTTATTTCCAGGCAAAGGATCTGATAGCGAAACATGATATTGCTGTTTTTTCTTCCAATTACACATTATACGGCGACCTGAGCTGGCGGGTGATGGAAACCCTGCGCATGCTTGCAGGAAAAGATAATGTGGAAGTATACTCCGTTGATGAAGCCTTTGTTGACCTGCCCGGTATGACGCAGGAGGCAGCGGCAAATCATGGGTTATATATACGGGAGATTGTTGAGCAATGGACGGGCATATCAGTATCAGTAGGCATAGCGCCAACCAAAACATTGGCAAAGGCCGCTAATTATCTCGCAAAGAAAAATAAGCAGTTGACCCGCTGTGTAACAGCTATAGTTACGCCCGAAGAACAGCGTATTGCTTTGCAATCTATACGGGTAAATAATATATGGGGTGTTGGAAGGTCGTATGCAGACAAACTGATCAATATGGGCATAACAAGCGCATGGGAACTGAGAAATATGTCTGAGCAATGGGCTAACAAGCAATTGGGGGGAGTAGTGGGAACAAGGCTTGTTAAGGAGTTAAAAGGAGAATCCTGTATAGATATGCAGGAGCAACTGGATACAAAAAAAATGATTGCTACCACACGCATGTTCGGTTCCCCGGTTAATGATATACTTTCAATAAAAGAGGCTATCGCCACCTATGCTTCGCTTGCGGCGCAAAAGCTGCGCAGGCAACGCTGTTCCGCACGAACCATCAGCATATTTATTGTACCTAAAGAAGAAGATCACGCGGTTGACTTTCATCACGGTCCCATTATCAGCACAAGAACTACTTTACCAACCGCTACATCTGTTACCAACGAACTGATAAAGCCCGCGGTGCAACTGGTTGAAAAAATTTATGAAGAAGGACAGTTCTATAAAAAAGCCGGCGTAATGCTGAGTGGTTTGGAAGATGATGAATGTATACAGGGTAATTTATTTGTTCCTGAATCAAAAAATAAAGGAAGGTTTTTGATGGATATGATGGATAATATTAATTTCAGCATGCGCGGCGACATGCTGAAATTTGCCGCATCGGGTACTAAAAGAGACTGGAAAATGCGGCAGGAGTTGCGCAGCCCGAGATTTACAACAAGATGGGAAGAAATGTTTGAGGTCAGGTAAAATTTGTAGTATTGCTTTTTTTTTAATGGGCATACGTAAATTCTTACAACGCATACTCACAAAACCGGTACTCAGGCTGGCTAATAAGTATTCTTCTAAGCCCGATAAACAGCGGGTGCATGAGGCGCTCTCTAAACTTTACCGGCATATACAAAAAAAGCCGGGCAAAAAAGGACTGGTCATTGATATTGACAGGGTTCATCAAAAAATCATTATTTTTTCAGACCTGCATAAAGGCAATAAAAAACATTCGGATGATTTTGCACCTGCCGAACAGAATTACCTGGCTGCTCTTGACTATTATGACAGGGAAGGTTACACGCTGATTATGTTAGGCGACAGTGAGGAGTTGTGGAAATTCAATCTGTTTACTGTTCAAAAACATAATCATCCCTCCTTTGACGCTGAAAAAAAATTTTTAAACCGTAATGCGCTGATTAAAGTATTTGGTAACCACGACATATTCTGGAATAACGATCCATTTGCCGGATTACAATTACTTAACACCTACGGTCAGAATATAAAAATTTATGAGGGTATTATTTTGCAGCATGCTTTGGGTAAAAGAATTATTGATATTTTTCTTACCCACGGGCATCAGGGCGACGGGCAAAGTGATGGTAATAAATTCAGCGCCTGGTTTGTTGCCAAGGTCTGGGCTCCGCTGCAATCATATCTTGAGCTCAATATCAATACACCGGCTTTTAACGATATACTTAAAACTGAGCACAACCAGTTTATGTACGAATGGAGCTCGCAGCAGGAGAATCTTCTTTTGGTTACCGGTCATACCCATCAGCCGGTTTTTGAATCAATGACACATCTTGAACGCCTGTATAAGCTGTTATTGATTGCCCGCCAGCAGAATGATACCGCGGGTATAGCTAAACTGCAGGAAGAAATTGCTTTCCGCCGGCAGGAATACGATCATGTGTCTGAAGATTATCTGCACCTTAAACCCACTTACTTTAATACCGGCTGCTGTTGTTTCAGCGATGGCGACATTACTGGCATTGAAATAGATAATGGGGAAATGCGGTTGATCAAATGGAAGAAAGAAGATTCCATATCAAACAGAATTGTATTAGAAAAAACTTTTATAAACAGTCTTTTTAGTATGTAATGTGATTTTATTGTAATTGCCGGCATGTGAAGGCAGAGGCAAATGTTGCAGTACCGGTCACCGTGACAGGTGTCTCACATACCTCCATCAAAACCTGTGTTTCCGCATTTCGTAAATCGTCCTGTTTTTTATCGTATATCTTGCAAGTTCCACTGAACTAAGCACAGCTATGTTTAATAATAAAAATGACCAGTCTGGAAAAAACAAAAAAAACAATGGCAAATCAGCCGTTAAACGCATTACGGGATGGTTGCATTTATGGCTGGGACTTATTTCCGGAGTTATTGTATTATTCCTTGGTATAACAGGTTGCATACTTGCATTTGAACAGGAAATACGAAGTATAACAGAACCTTATATTTACACAGCAGAACAAAACAAGCCTTATTTACCTCCTTCTCAACTAAAGGCTGTTGCAGAAAAATATTTTAATGGTAAAAAAGCCGCAGGTATAGAATATCCGGCGGGAAATAAATCAGCAGTAGTATCTTATTGGGATGAAGAAGAGAACTATAAAATAGTGTATGTAAATCCTTATACCGCCGAAGTGCTGAAAGAAAAAAATATGCGGAATGATTTTTTCAGGATAGTGGTAGACGGGCATTTTTATCTCTGGCTCCCCCCGCAAATAGGTCAGCCTATAGTTGCTTCTGCTACTTTAATATTTGTAATAATGATGATCACCGGGTTGATACTCTGGTGGCCTAAAAATAAGGCGGCGCGTAAACAAAGGTTTTCTGTTAAGTTCAATGCAAAATGGAGAAGGGTAAATTATGATCTGCATAATGTGCTTGGTTTTTATATGATGTGGATCTGCATTTTTATAGCGCTTACCGGCCTTGTATGGGGTTTTGAATGGTTTGCAAAATCAGTATACTTTGTTACGTCCGCGGGCAAAACATTGCCTCCGCATGAGCATCCGGTATCAGATACTACAGCAATAGCTTCCTTAAACGCCGATCCCGGTGATCATGTTTATTCGCAGATGGCCGCCAAAGCAAAAGAGGGCGAGAGCTTTGGGGTGTACTATCCTGCCACGCATACTGATGCCATTGAAGGTTTTGTAAATCATCGCCCAGGCACTTATTATAATGCAGATTATTATCATTATGACCAGTATACATTACAGGAGCTGCCTGCAACAGGTGTATATGCCGGTAGTTTTAAAGATGCCAGCCTGGCCGACAAAATAAGCCGCATGAACTATGATATACATGTTGGCGCTGTGCTTGGTATAACAGGAAAAGTGTTGGCATTTTTAGGATCGCTTATATGTGCCAGCCTGCCGGTAACAGGTTTTTTGGTTTGGCGTGGCAGAAGGAAAAAGAAACCGGTAATGGTACGGGAGAAAATACCGGTGGCTGATAGTAATACGATAGGAGTTCCGGCGTAACCGGATGATATATCTTCATCAGTATTGCATACATCTAATTTTTATAATGCATTGATACATGTTTGGGTTACAATCTTATTTTATAAAGCATAAAAAGGCTGCGTTTCCGCAGCCCTGTATATTAGCCCCAAAATAACTTAAAATTTATATCCTACACTAAACCTCAGGTTTGTTCCGGGTTCAGCCTGCCAGTAGTAAAAGTTGCTCCAGTTATAAAAAGCGCCGGAGTACAGGTACTTATTCAAAATATTATTTACCACCAGGTTAAAAGACATTTTTTCTTTCTGGTATGATAAGCTGCCATCCAGCCTGAAATAATCCGGCAGGTTTTGTTCTGAGCCATCAAACACATACCACGGGGAACGTTTAGCCTGGTACTGGTAACCGACAGAAATGCCCAACCCGTTTAGCGCCCCGATATCAAACTTATAGTTTAACCAGGTGTTTTGCACATGCCTGCTTGAGCCTGCTACCTGGTTGCCAACAATGCTGTGGTCAGAATCTTTGGTGATTTTTGCTTCGGTAAAGGCGTAGTTAATAATTACATCCAGGCCTTTTACTATCTGCCCGCGAATATCTACCTCAACACCTTTTGTTCTTTGCTGGCCGGTTACGCGCTGGTAATATCCTCCGGAGGGATTTGGATGATCCATATCGGCGGTGAGCATATTATTCCTTGTGATCTGATATGCTGAAATTCCTGTATTCCATTTCCCGTTCATCCAGTCTCTTTTAAACCCAATTTCAAGGTTTCTCCCTACAATAGGCTCAAATGCTTTGCCCTGCCAGTCTGTTCCAAAATTTTCCAGGAATGATCTGTCATCCAATACATATACTGATGTGTTTCTGTCAATAGAAACACTTGCCCCAAGACGTGGGGTGATCCTGCTTCTTTTGTAATTGCCGCTGTATACATCACCCGTTTTTAAAGTAGTATGCCTGCCGGCAATGGTTAAACGAAGTATATTATTAAATAAGCTGAGCTCATCCTGCAGATAAAATCCACTGTATGCATTATAATATCTTACACCCCGTTCCCTGATATTTTTACTTCTGTCCCATACCGGTGCTGTGGCTGCTCCGTATACAGGTTGGTAAATATTAAAGTTCGCATCTCCTAAAGCAGCGCCCTGGTTCCAGTCGTGGTAATAATCTTTATTGCTCATATCAACACCGCCTAATAATTTATGCAGCACACTTCCGGTATAAACCTGTCCGTTCACAAACATCTGCCCTATTTTACTTTGTCCTGAAACATCCCATATGCTGATGCCTCTTTGCAAAAGGCTGTCGTTGGTGGGATTGAACCCCCAGGGCCATAAAGAGGAACCAACCTGCTTATAATTAAAATAAGCAGCCTGTGCTGTGAATTTCCAGTTATCATCCAGCTTATGTTCTACAATGGCAAGAATGCTTTGGTCATTCATATTTGTAGGTGCAAGATTAGCTTCTGCGGTTGTCGCGCTTTTAGGAAGATCAGCAAAACCACGGTTAGAGAATAAATAATTGGCGCCGATTACATTCACCTGGGAAAACTGATGTGTATATTCCAGTGTTACCGATGTTTTATCATCAACCAGGTATTTCAATACCGGAACAATAGAATATCTGTTATTAAAATCAAAGTCGCGGTGAGAGCCTTTTAGTTGACCCATTACATTTACCCGGTACAATAATTTCCCGTCTTTCGAAAATTTTCCATCCAGGTCAAGTGTTGCCCTGTACAAATCAAAACTTCCTAAAGACATAGTAACTTCTCCTTTATTTCTTCCACTCGGTTTTTTGGTTACTACATTATAAAAGCCGCTTGGGTCGCCGTTGGAAAGCATAAAGCCAGCCGGGCCTTTTACAAATTCAATACGTTCCACCATACTCATATCTTCAGTTAGCGGCCCCCATGTTGTAGACACATTCATACCATTTCTGAAAGCGGCTACATTACTGCCGCGCATGGTGATGCGGGCATAATTATCCCAATGCTCCACGCGGGTTGCGCCGCTTACATTACGCGTTACGCCTTCAAGCATATCAAATATTTGCTGATCGTTGATCACTTTTGCACTTACCACCTGTATGTTTTGAGGCAACTCAAGCAGCGGAGTTTGTACCCTAAGCGAACTAGATATCCTGTTTGATTTGAAGCTGGTTTTATTGCCGATCACTACTACTTCATTCAACTGCCTGTCCGATAGCTCAAGCTGAATATCAACTTCAGCAGTTTGTTCATTTCCAACTTCTACTTCTTTTTGTACATCATTATAGCCAATAAGGCTTATCACCAATAAATGATTGCCGGTCTTTACATGTTTTATTTCATATGCGCCGCTATTATCGGCTATAGTGCTCCGGTTGAGGTCTTTAATAAGAATAGTTACTCCTTCTGCCGGTTTGCTGTCTGAAGTAGTAATTTTTCCCTTTATAGTTCCTGTTTGGGCTAATACATAAGATACACCTGCTGATAAGCAAATAAGTACTGCTGCTAATCTTTTCATTATTAATTGTTGGTTAAAGGAATAAAAAACCATATGAAGCCCGGGCGGGTATTAAAGCCGGCGCAGTTTTGGTTTTATTGCAGGTGCAAAGCTATATCAGCATAAATGCTACTATTTACTCAATCGGGAAATTGGGTTTACGAATTTGGGAAACAGCGTGCAAATTGAGGAAGAACTATAGAAATATTTATATGTGTTTATTGCATTTACTCATTATGCATCCAGCGTGTCCATTTATATTTTGGCAATTGAGCAGCTGTTTTTTTCTTTATCCACTTCGATACAATTTCAAAAACAATAAATCCAATTATAATAGATACCAGCCACTCAAATACATGAAAGGTTTGTTTATTTACAACAGTTTTGCGGGCGGTAAGTCCCCATATGTTTTTTATACTGCGGGTAGTAAAAAAATTTGAAACCACGCTGGTAGATGTAATGCCTACAATAAAACCCAGGAAGTTGCCGGCAAAATTACTGTAGATATATACTATAAATTTTTTTAGAAGTTCCGCTTTCATGAACCGTGCTTTTACAAATTAAACGAAGATATGCGGTACAAATTGCCGTTGCTGACATCATTCATTTCTCGCCTTACCTTTGCCGTATGGGTCATAAAAAATTAATACGGTTCGAAGCAATAAAATCATTCCCGAATGTTTTGCAATATCCTGAAGACATGAAGGGGAAATGGCATGAATTTTTTGGAAATACAAATGCTATAACGCTTGAACTGGCTTGTGGAAAAGGCGAATATACTGTATCGCTGGCAAGGCAATATCCTGACAGAAATTTTATAGGTGTGGATCTGAAAGGTAACCGGATATGGGCAGGTGCAAAAAAAACTTTAGAAGAGGGATTGAAAAATGCAGCGTTTTTACGAACGCAAATAGAAAGGATAACGAATTACTTTGATGAGGGTGAGGTAAGCGAAATCTGGATAACATTTCCTGATCCGCAATTGAGGATATCAAGAGCAAAAAAAAGGCTGACACATCCGAGATTCCTGCGTTTGTATGAAAAGATATTAGAAAAAGATGGCGTTATTCATCTTAAAACTGACTCCCCTGATTTGTATAATTTCACTTTGCTTGTTGCTGAATTATATGCGCTTCCTGTATTAGAAAGCGTGGATGATGTATATGCGCAATCCGCAATGCATCCTGACCTCAAAATTAAAACTTATTATGAGAGCCTGGATATTGCCGGAAGCAGTAAAGTGCATTATATAAAATTCAAGGTTGCGGGAAATATACCTGCAGAAAAAGATGTTCATTTAAAACAAATACTTGGAGAGTCGTCCTTTGAAGGAAGATGAGAATTATTACAAAAGAAATCGCCGGTTAATAAGCATTATATGAAACAAGTCAAAAAGAAAAGAGCTTTACCTGTCAAAAAAAAAGCTTCTGAAAAAAGAGTAGATAGAAAAGACTCTTTTTTTGAGACAGTATATGATGTAGCAAGGCTTATACCGAGAGGGCGGGTAACTTCTTATGGTGCTATTGCTGCCTATATCGGCACAAAATTATCGGCAAGAATGGTTGGCTGGGCTATGAACGCCGCTGGCTCGGCCCACCCTAAAGTGCCCGCGCACAGAGTGGTAAATCGCAATGGTATGCTCAGCGGCAGGCATCATTTTGAAACCCCTGATGCCATGGAAAAGTTATTAAAGAAAGAAGGTATACAGGTAAAGGATGATGCCGTTGTTGATTTTAATAAACTGTTCTGGGATCCCGCAGTTGAACTTGCTTTATAGCAGAACCATAACAAAAATTCGTGTAGCTTACAGGTAAATTCTATTGCATGTATTTTAAAGGGAAAACAGTATTTATTACCGGTGCAAGTCGTGGCATAGGAAAAGCTATAGCCCTTAAATTAGCCGCAGAAGGCGCACAGGTAGTAATAGCATCAAAATCAGTTGAGGAAAACCCGAAATTAGGAGGAACGATTTATTCCGCTGCAAAAGAAGTGGTGGAAGCGGGCGGCGGAGCTTTGCCTGTGCAATGCGATATACGTTTTGAAGATCAGATAGAGAATGCTGTAGCAAAAGCTATTGAAGTATTTGGAGGAATAGATATACTTATTAATAACGCGTCTGCTATTTCTTTAGCAACAGTTGAAAAAACAGAGCCTAAGCGCTTCGACCTGATGCATGACATTAATGTGCGGGGAACTTTTTTTGTGAGTAAAGCCTGCATTCCTCATCTGAAAAAAGGCATTAATCCCCATATCCTTAATCTTTCACCGCCGGTTAATATGCAGCCTAAATGGTTTGGTGCACACCTGGCATATACGCTCAGCAAGTATAATATGAGTATGATTGCAATGGGGTTAGCTGAGGAATTAAAAAAATATAAGATTGCCGCCAATACGCTTTGGCCTAAAACAACCATTGCAACAGCAGCTGTACAAAACCTGTTGGGGGGTGATACGCTAATGCAGATGAGCCGTATGCCTGAAATAGTAGCCGATGCCGCATACTATATTTTATCACGCCCTTCCGAAACATGCACGGGTAATTTTTTTATAGATGAAGAAGTGTTAGCGGAAGAAGGTATAACTGATCTTGACAAATACAATGTAGCGCCGGGTGGAAAACTTTATACCGATTTGTTTTTATGATGAGCGAATGAAATACTTGTACTGACATTGCTGAAATGTTAAAACAGCTCACTATTTAAAATATTTCGGATCTCAGTTTGTCTCCATCAAATCTCTTATTACCACCGAAGCGCAGACAGCGCCAAAAGTTGCAGGCAGATAGGAAATAGTTCCATAAGCAGATTTTTTATAATTGCTTCCATCGGTATGGATCAGCGAATTTTTATCAGGAGTTTCCGGAGAATATACCGCTTTAATACCTTTATATACACCTACCTTTTTCAGGTTTTTACGTACCTGTTGCGCAAAAGGACAAATGATCGTTTTTGAAATATCCGCCACTTTTAGCAAAGTGGGATTAAGCTTTCCTCCCGCACCCATTGAACTTACCAACGGTATATTTCGTTTATGCGCCCCTGTTAGAAAGGTGACTTTTGGTGTAACGCTGTCAATAGCGTCAATAATATAATTATACTGCGCGGCATCAAGAATGGCTTCTGCCGCATCAGGCGTAACGAAGGATTTGATAACATGCAAGGTGAGCTCAGGATTGATAGCCTTCAGCCGCTCTGCCATAATATCCGCCTTGCTTTGCCCGTGGTTGGTGGCAAGTGCGGGCAACTGCCTGTTCCTGTTGGAAGGATCAACTACATCGCCATCTACAATTGTTATAGTACCAACACCGCTCCTGCAAATAAACTCCGCGGCAAAAGAACCTACCCCGCCTAAGCCAATGATTAATACATGCGCCCTGTTAAGTGCCAATACCTTTTCCTCTCCAATCAATAAAGTTGTTCGTGAAAGCCAGCTAATGTCCTGCATAATTAAAAACGGAATCGTAGTTTTTTTGTAACTGCAAAGCAATTTCATTTTCGGTAATATTCCTGATTTCCGCTGCGTATTTATATATTTCTTTTATTGAAACGCCGGTGTCATCTGTTTCTAAAAATAACTGTTCAGCCGGAACAGCTTTTAGCGTATGCATAATTGATTCACCCGGATGCAACATGGATTTTCCGAATGAAAGATAATATCCCTGCTTTATTACCTGCTGCACAACAGAAAGCTTATTGTTTATGCCATGAAAGATAACCGGCACTTTAATTCCTTTCAACAGAAATAATGTTTCTGCAAATGCTTTTACGCAATGTATGATCACGGGTTTATTGAGATCTGCTGCAAGCTGTAATTGCTGTTCAAAAAATTTTACCTGCTTATTCCATTCTGTTTTTACCAGCTTATCCAACCCACATTCTCCTATTGCCGCTACATTAGACTGTTGTGCCAAAGCTATCAATAAATTGATTTCAGCATCTGCATTATTTAAATACCAGGGGTGTAATCCAACGCTTACTGTATGATCTGCCGGAATGTTTGTGAAATTATTACAGATGTTTTCAATGCTTTTAATATCTGCCCCGGGTTTATAAAAATGTGTGTGCACATCAATGTATACCATCAAAATCGTTTTTTTATTAAAATCATTTCAATGCAGTTAAGAAAGATTGCCACAAAGATGCACGAAGATTCGCACAAAGAACTAAGGGCACTGATTCACTCAACTGGTGTTATTATGCCAAACGTAAAATGTGCGTCCTGAAAGTTATCTCACGTTTGTTGACAACATACCAGTATTCTTTAGGTGACATGACATTATATAGCCGGTGATATTTTTTAAGGATTTTGTTTTACTATTCTTGTCATAGATTAAGTGTCCGTAAAAACATGCCTGCTAACTTTGCATCAACAAAACAAAATTGTATGGAATTAGGAATAGGCATGTTTGGCGACCTGGCTTTTGACGCGCAAACACGTAAGCCTGAAGGCGCAGGCAAAAAATTACAGGAGATACTTGAAGAAATAAAACTGGCTGATGAAGTTGGACTGGACGTGTTTGGGCTGGGTGAGCATCATCGCCCTGATTATGCTATATCAAGCCCGGAAATTGTATTGGCCGCTGCTGCAGGCATCACTAAAAATATAAAGCTAACCAGTACGGTTACCGTACTAAGTTCTGCGGAGCCGGTGAAAGTATACCAGGATTTTTCTACCATAGATTTAATTTCAAACGGTCGCGCTGAAATAGGCGTGGGGCGCGGAAGCTTTATTGAATCATTTCCTTTATTTGGCTATGATCTTAATGACTATGATAAATTGTTTGAAGAAAAACTTGATCTTTTGCTCAATATTAATAATAATGAAGTAGTAAACTGGAAAGGAACATTAAGGGCACCGGTAGTTAATCAAACGGTTTATCCCCGTGCCGCAAACAATGGTAAATTACCAATTTGGATCGCAGTTGGCGGAACACCGCAATCTGTGGCGAGGGCAGCAAAGCTTGGCTTGCCGCTGATGGTGGCTATCATTGGAGGAATGCCAATCCAGTTTAAGCAGTTAATGGATTTTTACAAACAGGAATGGGTGAGATATGGACATGACCCCAAACAACTGCAACTGGGTATACACTCACATACTTTTGTAAGTGATGATGCCGCCGTGGCAGACGGCTATTATTTTAATTATGCCGCACAGATGAATCGCATTGGCAGGGAAAGAGGCTGGGGACCATATTCAAAAGAACAATACAATGGTGGCAGATCAAAAGAAGGCGCATTGTATATTGGTGATCCGAATGAAGTAGCTGATAAAATATTATATATGCATGAGCTGTTTGGCATTACCCGCTTTATTGCGCATATGGATGTGGGTGCGCCATCACATGAGCAAATGATGAAGTCTGTTGAATTGTTTGGAACCAAAGTTGCGCCGGTTGTGAGGAAAGCGTTAGGGAAATAGTGTGTATACAACTTTATTTTTAAGCGGATGAGAGTCATCCGCGTTATTTTATTGCAATATTTTCATCGGTATCCTGTGCTGGCGTATCCTTCTTTGCATCAGCAAGCTTAATTTTAAGCTTTTTGGGTTTGATTGCTCCTTCATCTTCGCCTAATAAATATCCCCAAACATTCAGCTCCTTCACTCTGTCGAATACAATTTTAATAATAGCAATTACAGGTATAGATAAAAACATTCCTGAAATACCCCAAAGTAATTCGCCAATTACTAATCCCAACAATGCTATCAATGAATTGATCTGCACTTTTGAACCCACAACTTTGGGCATAATGAAATTACTGTCTATAAGATGTATAATAACAATAGCCATAATAACAAGCAATACATGAGAGCCCGGGGCAGTGGCAAATGTAATAAGACAGGTAAGTACGGCAGATGAAGCTATGCCGATATAGGGAATAATATTAAAAATGCCGGTGATGAGCGCAAGCATTATAGCATATTTTATCCCGATTAAACTATATGCTGCAAATGCCATACCAGATACCAGCGCGATCTGTATAAATAAGCCAAGCATATATTTTTTCACTATAAACTGTATCTGTCCGAATACATCGAGGACTATTGGTTTATAGTTTTCATGAAACAGGCGAATAAAGAATACGGAAATATGTGTTCTGTAATAAAGCAGAAAAAAAGTATACAATAAAGTAAATACAAATAATAAAAGGATAGATGAAATAGATAGAATGGTTTGACCTACTACGCTGGTTCCGGCGCCGAGTGAGTCTGACATTGCCTTATTGATATACGTTACCTGCTGCTTATACTTAATGCCGTAATTGGCAGATACCCATTTTTGCAAATCGTGTATGGAATCCTGCAGTTGTTGCTGAAAAGCCGGCCAATCCTCACTTAGCTTTGACAACTGGGAGCCTAGTATAATGAACAGGAGCATAATAGAAAGCAAAAACAAAATAATTGCGATAATACAGGCAAGGGAACGCGGAAGTCTCAACCTGTTTTCAAAGAATTTTGATAGCGGCAACAGAATAGTTGAAACAAGCAGCGCGAACAATAAAGGCTCCAACACAGTTTGCCCTGTAACGGCAATATATCCCAGGCAAATAAGAATCAGTAATATGCTCAGCAGCTTTAAATAAAAAGGAAGTACCAGTTTTCTTATCATACAATGAATATTGATCCTATTATTGATGAATTGCTAAATTAACTGATTTAAACAGGAGTATTAAAACATTAACCAGGCAGCAGGTTCAGAAGTCTATGCCTAACTTTATATATAAAACGGATGTATGTATAAAGAACAGACTGTTCTTCCTGACAGGGAATGGTTAAAATTTAGTCACTTTTTTAAAAAACAGCAGGTACCGGCCCGTACAATACTGCTGCGTGAAGGACAGGTATCAAAAACGGGTTATTTTATTGAAAAGGGCTGCCTGCGTATATGGTTTAATAATGACGGGAAGGATATCACTTTCCAATTCTTCTTTGAAGGAGAGGGTGTTTCATCAGTGGAAAGCTTCAGAACAAATCAGCCAAGCATGTTTACTATTGAAACCATTGAACCTTGTATTCTGCATAGCATTTCAAAAAAAGATTTTCAATTCATATTAAATCATTCTCCTGAAATAAAAGATGAATTTGAAGAGCAGACCTTTCGGCGGTTAATTTTTTATCAACGGCTTTTTCTTTCCCGTATTAAAGACAGTCCGCAAAAACGATATCAGGAATTAATTCAACAACGTCCTGAAATACTGCAGCGCGTACCACAGCATTATATCGCTTCTTACCTCGGCATCACGCCTGTTTCATTGAGCAGGATAAGAAACAGGCGCTGATCTGTTTCTTAACAATTGTTATTGTTTCATGCCTTTTTGCTATCTCAACTTTGTATTACAGAAACAAAATAATTCAACAATGAGAGTAGCAATTATATTTAATCATCCCTATGAAAAAAGTTACTGTAATGCAATTTTGACAGCTGTGACCAACGGGCTTCAAAAAGCCGGTCATGAAGTAGACCTTATGCATCTTGACCGGGATGAGTTTGATCCTGTTATGCGCTCAAAAGACTTATATGCCTTTGCCCGTGCAAAAGCGGATGGAGAAAATATATATGAGAATATTGATGCACAGGTGCTGAATTATAAAGAACGGTTAGAACAGGCGGAACATCTTATATTCATTTTTCCTGTATGGTGGGAACTCATGCCCGCTATGACAAAGGGATTTATTGATAAAGTAATTTTTCCGGGCATTAGTTATGATTATGCAAAAAATGGTTTAAAAATGACCAGCAGGTTAAAAAAATTAAAGCGTACAACAATAATAACAACCCAAAACACACCGGCATTATTGTATCGCCTCGTTTTTGGAAATGCTATTAAGTATGCCCTGCTGCGCGGTACATTCTGGAAGGTTGGGTTCCCTAAACGAAAATGGATAAATTTATGCCTCGTAAAATTTGTATCAGGTAAAAAGCGCGAAAAATGGTTAACTTCTATCGAAAACCGTTTTGCTGCTTTAAGTTGAAAAATATTAGTTAAGAAACAAGTGCCATGCCTGCATTAACTATAAAAGATAATGCAGGTTTTGTATCAGAAAGATAAGCCAGGCAACGTTTTAATTATTCTTTCTGTCACCGCATAAACAAGCTGGTAAACCCAATGAATGCGTTTAAGTCTAAACTTTTTCCTTTATTATTTTTTATTCCTTTTTTATCATATTCGCAGAACACTGTGGAGCCCTGTGTAGGCTACAGTATTGACCTTGCCAATAAGCCGGCTTTCAGCCAGGCAAATATCGGGCTGCAATATCCTGTTATCAATCACAGGGTGTACCAGTTGCTGATCAGGGTGCAGGGCGGATTACCGTTAAATAATCAATCTGGTATTGATGCGGCATACACACCTGATCCTGCTTTGCCGTTAAGCGTTACAGCAGCGCATAAAGCCAAATGGCATTCTGCCGCACTTATAATTGGCAACAGGTTTAAACTGATATCATGGGCAGGTAAAAATACCATATCACCATTTGCTAATGCTGGTATTGCATATCAAAAAATAAATGTAGTGTACGATAATTATAATAAGGAGCAATACACTGTGCTGAACCCTCATCGCGACCTGAAAAAATTTGGACTATGTATAGGAGGAGGCATTCAGTACAAGCGAAACCTGGGAGCAGGGGCTGTTTTTCTCCACGCAGAGGTATTGTCTTCTCCTGTTGTAGACAGTCTTAATAATTACCATTACAAATTACCTGTGCCTTTGTCAATAAATATTGGCTATGTAGTTGAATTTAAAAAAAGCAACAAATGAAAATCATTCTATACCCGCAATGGATTGCAGCTGTTATTATAACAATAGCATTGGTTTCATGCGAAAGAAACGATACTGTATTTTACGAAGATGATGATGCGGAAAGTTTATCCGTGTTTTCAGATATGGGCAATAATGTGATGTCTTGCTATATTGATGGAAAGCCTTTTCGTACAAGAAACAGAATATATACCAGTGGATATGGTCGGGGCCGCCTTAGCCCGGAAATTGAATTATTTAAAGATGATGCTGCAACAGACAGCGATACTCTTATTATCAACTGGCAAAGCGATATATATTCTTCTCCCAACCCCTATTCTGTAAGCCTGGTATTAGCGGTAAAAAAAGGGTTTTCTTATAATGATTTCACCGCCCTTAACAATACCCGTTTAGCTATTAATGGTACTAATGGTTATTTTATGGTAAACAGCAACCGCGCAGAAAAAGGAACAGGCAGCATCTATTTCCTGAGGGCTATATTAATGCCCGGCAATGCGGCTGGCATAAGCAACCAGCTTTCGGGCATTTTTGAAGCCACTTTACCTTCTTTTAAAATTACCAGGGGCAGATTTGATCATACACTGCCTGTAGGAGGGAGTGAAGGCGTTGTTTATTTTTAATAAATTACGATATAGTGATGCGGCCTGCACAATGCTGAATACGGATAAGAACGATGAACGTATTGCGACGCAACTGAAGCTTAATAGTAGTAATGCAGCCTGGCTCAAAAAATAATATCCAATCGCAAAGCCGGCAGAGATGTGCATGGCAGAAATATACTCACCGCTTCCCCTCAAATTCAATTTTTATTATCACCCCTCATTTTAATAATTTCGCTGCCTGTTTTACTATTTAAACCCCGGATATTCCACTAATTTTTGAACGATGAAAGCAAGAGTTCTTAAAATACATCCCAAGGATAATGTATTGGTTGCCCTCACAAACCTGAAAAAAGGTGAAGTGATTGAGCATGACGGAAACAGCTATACGCTGATAGATGATGTTGATGCCAAGCATAAATTTTTTATAGCTGACATGAAAGCCGGCGACTCCGTATATATGTATGGTGTGCTGGTGGGTAAAGTTCAGTTTGATGTGTTTAGAGGCGGCAGAATGACAACCGATAATACCAAACATGCGGCAGACGCTTATGCATATCGTGCTGCAAAATATGAATGGCATGCACCGGACGTATCGAAATTTGCAGGCAGAACATTTAATGGTTACAAGCGCAGCGATGGAAGAGTGGGAACGGCTAATTACTGGCTTTTTCTGCCAACTGTATTTTGTGAAAACAGGAATCTTGACGTGATAAGAGAAGCCTTACATAACGAGTTGGGCTATGCGGTTACTGATAAATATAAATCCTACGCCAGATCTTTGGTGGATGCATTTAAAGAAGGCGCAGATATGGGCGCTGTTGATATAACAGCATTAGAGCCCAACCACAAACAACGCAGGGTATTTAAGAATATTGATGGTATAAAATTTCTGAATCACCAGATGGGCTGCGGCGGCACGCGACAGGATGCTAAAACGCTGGGCGAATTACTGGCTGCTTATTCTGACCACCCAAATGTTGGCGGTATAACAGTATTGAGTTTGGGTTGCCAGAATTTACAGGTGCAGGATTATCTTAAATATTTGAAAGAAAGAAATCCCGGTTTTGATAAGCCATTATATGTTTTTGAGCAGCAGCAATCGCAAAGTGAAGAACAACTGGTAGCAGAGGCCATTCGCAAAACTTTTGAGGGACTTGTTGAATTAAATAAACTCGAACGCACCCCTGCTCCTTTATCTGAAATGTGTGTAGGCGTTAAATGTGGCGGCAGCGACGGCTTTAGTGGTATATCTGCAAACCCCGCGGTGGGCTATTGTGCAGACTTACTGGTAGGGTTAGGCGCAAAAGTATTATTAGCTGAATTCCCTGAGTTGTGCGGAGCCGAACAGGAGCTGATTGACCGTTCGGTGGATGAAGCAACTGCCCAAAAATTTATTACGCTTATGCGTAATTACGATGAACTGGCACATAAAGTGGGTTCAGGATTTCACATGAACCCTTCTCCGGGTAATATAAAAGACGGACTGATCACTGACGCTATTAAGTCAACCGGTGCGGCTAAGAAAGGTGGTACATCTCCTGTGGTTGATGTGCTGGATTATACAGAGAAAGTGAAAAAACCAGGATTGAGTTTGGTTTGTACACCAGGCAATGATGTGGAAGCAACAACCGGTAAAACGGCTTCCGGTGCTACATTGATATTGTTTACTACCGGACTGGGAACGCCAACCGGTAATCCTGTTTGCCCAACCATTAAGGTTGCTACCAATTCATCTTTGGCAAGACGAATGAAAGATATCATTGATATAGATACCGGCGGAATTATTGAAGGAGAAAAAACCATTGAACAAATGGGCGAAGAAATTCTGGAATACTGTATAAAAGCTGCCAGCGGTGAAGTGATTCCCAAAGCCGTACAGCTCAATCAGGATGATTTTATTCCGTGGAAGAGAGGGGTATCTTTGTAAAAGTGGTAAGTGGCGGGTAGTAAGAAGTAAGTGAGAATCTGAATCATAAACTAAAAACCATAAACCTGTTTTGCAACCTGCCCCCAATCTCAAATCTCAAATTTCAAATCAGAAATCAACCATGTTTATACTCAACAACAAAACTGCCATTATTACGGGCGGAGGAAGCGGAATAGGAAAAGCCATTACAACGGTTTTTGCCAGGCAGGGCGCGCAGGTATACGTACTTGATATGGATGAAAAAGGCGGCAGCGCTACTGTGCAGGAAATAGTTGATGCAGGCAACAAAGCCGCTTTTTATAAATGCAATGTTGCCGACCAGAAAAATGTGAAGGCTGTTATCGGGGAAATTGGAGCCAAACATGGAGCAATTGATATTTTGGTAAACAATGCAGGTATAGCCCATGTCGGGCAGGCTGATAATACCAGTGAAGAAGATTTTGACCGTATTGTATCTGTAAATATCAAAGGCGTATATAATTGCCTGCATGAAGTCATACCTTTTATGAAAGAAAAAGGCGGTTCTATTTTAAACATGGCTTCTATTGCTGCAATGGTAGGCATACCCGACCGTTTTGTTTATTCAACCGCAAAGGGTGCGGTTGCTGCTATGACGCTTTCTGTGGCCAAAGATTACATGAAATATAATATTCGTTGCAACGCTATTTCGCCGGCAAGAGTGCATACCCCTTTTGTTGACGGATTTCTTGCGAAGAATTACCCAGGCAAAGAAGCGGAAATGTTTGAAAAACTTTCTAAAACACAGCCGATAGGAAGAATGGCAAAACCGGAAGAAATTGCTTATCTCGCCTTATATCTTTGTTCAGACGAAGCTTCTTTTATTACCGGCTGCGATTATCCGATTGACGGCGGTTTTGTTAAATTGAATAATTAGGTGGAAGGTATATGGTTTAAGGCGTAAGGCTGATAACACATTCACAAAAAAATTAGCAGTATACAATACGGAACTGATTAATAACTTCGTTTGCAGAACAAATACCTGCAAGTGAAGTTTTATCTGTTTTGCATATTGCTGTGTTTGGGAGTTATTTCCTGTATAAAAGAAGAAGAAACCGCTACAGAGCCGAAGCTGATTTTCAGGTTCAGGTTCGATTCCACGCAGCAAAGGCTGGATAATACCGGGCAACCTTCAAACCTGCCGGATGATCACGGCGCGCAAAGCCCTGTAATAAATAAAATGAGCGCTCATTATATTGAGCTTTCCCCTTCAAATACTACGGCTTTTGGTAAGGGAGCTATTATTTACAAAGCGGAAGAAACAACATCCGGCGGCGACTCCGCTATTTATTTTGATAAGTCGGTACTTGCAGGTAATAATGAAGTGTTTTATGCCATTTCCATAAAGGATGTTGCGCCCGGTGAATATGAATGGCTGCGCCTTTCGCTGGCTTACCAGAATTACATCATACAATACCATGTGGATGAAAACATTGGAGATACATTGCATATTGACCAGGACTTTTCAGGCACGCTTGCTTCTTTTATTGGCTACAATACTTATATCACCTCGTATCAAATCAATTCGCAGGTTATCAGTATAAACGAAAACCGCAAGCAGGGATATTGGGGGTTTGAGAGCAATATCAGCTATGAGGATTTTAGTAAAGTAGATACCCTTTTCGGGCAGGCGGCTGCAACTACGGTGGTTAATCCCATTTTCGCTACATCACCAGTTCCTGCAGGCTCAGGCGTGGTTACCGGCGCGTTTGCAGGCAGCAAGCTAACCATAACCGGCAAAGAAACGGAGAACATTATTATAGAAGTGACTGTATCTACCAATAAAAGCTTTGAATGGCTGGAAGTGGTAAAAAATGGTAAGTGGGAGCCGGCAAAAGGCGAAATTGTGGTGGATATGGGAGTAAGAGGAATAATTCCAACGGTTTGGTAGTCCCCGTTCATCCTTTCTTAACAAAACCCTTCAGCTCTGTTTTGTAAATTAGTATCAGAAAATATTGCAAATGCCCTTCTCCTACACCATATTCAGCAGCAGCGCTATCATAATAATGGTAGTGATATTGGTGGTGAACCAGGCAATAAAAGCCTTTCATAAAAAGCACTGAATAATTTTACGTCCATTAATCTGCAAACAACTTCGCCGCTAATCCATCTGCAAATAATTTCCCTTCATTGGTTAGAATAATATGCTCATCATTTAAAATAATATTCCTGCCTGCAAATGAAGATGCTGTTTTTAAAATATTGGTATAGTAAAGTTCTCCAAAGCTGTTTTTAATTTTAATAAGATCAATACCTTCCATAGTACGCAGCGAAGTCATGATATATTCATTAAGTTGCTGGGTTTCCGTTAGTACTTCCTGTTCAACCGGTAATATACCCCGGTTAATTGATTGTATATAAAGCGCATTATTGGCAATATTCCAGCTTCTTGTATTTACACCATTGAATGAATGCGCAGATGGCCCGAAACCGTAATAGGTTTTTCCCTGCCAGTAAGCAGTATTATGGCGGCTACGCCTGCCCGGTAGTGAGAAGTTAGATATCTCGTAATGCTCATAGCCTGCCTTCTTCAACCAGTGTATCAATTGCAGGAATTGCCTTGCCTGCTGGTCGGGATCAACATCCTGCATTTTG
This sequence comes from Agriterribacter sp., assembly GCA_047601125.1. Taxonomy (GTDB): domain Bacteria; phylum Bacteroidota; class Bacteroidia; order Chitinophagales; family Chitinophagaceae; genus Agriterribacter. The sequence continues at coordinate 1,440,841 of JASGJY010000002.1, forward strand.
TGTTTGCTGATGAATTGCTGAAGTGCCGTTTTGGGTTCAACAGTAAGCGCATAACAGCTTATATGTGGCACCTGCAACTGCAATACCCTGTCCACATTATACTTCCAGTTTTCATCTGTAAGGGTAGGAGTGCCGTAAATAAGATCAACACTCAGGTTGTTGAATCCTCCCTGCTGCGCTTCAGCTATGCATTGCAAAGCCTGTTCCGCATTGTGCGCACGGTTCATCCATTTAAGGTCCTCTTCAAAAAAAGATTGTATGCCTATGCTCAGCCTGTTGATATTGTTTTGTTTCCATAGCGCCAGGTTTTGCAGGGTAATATCATCCGGGTTTGCTTCCAGCGTAATTTCAGCGTTGTCAGCAATAGTAAATTCTGAGTGTAGTAAAGAAAACAAGCGTTTTAGCTCATCGGCTGAAAGCACGCTGGGCGTACCTCCGCCAAAATAAATGGTTTCAATTGTTTCGCCTGCGGCAAAAGAGGCTGTCATTGCTATTTCCTTCAATAAAGCATCAATTAAACCGTTCTTGTGTTTCAGCGTGGTAGAGAAATGAAAATTGCAGTACAGGCAGGCCTGTTTGCAAAAAGGAATATGGATGTAAATACCTGCCAACTGTTTATGATTTTTGAATTCAGATTAATGCCTTTAGATTTGTTATAATGAGCCGGCTACGTTGTGTTTCAGGATTGTTTTTTTTGCTGATGCTTTCTTTGCATGGAAGTGCCCAGCAAACCTACAGGCTCAGGTATTTTTTTGTTGACAAAGATACCACCTTCTCGCCGCATACACTGAGTTTACAGGATGTGTTTTCTAATCAGTTGGTATGTAAAGCATATATTGATAAAATTGTGCCTGCATTGCAGTTAAAAGGGTATGCAGGTGCTTCGGTAGATAGCCTTGTGTTTGATTCAACATCGGCTGCTGCATGGCTGTACCTTGGGGAAGCATACCGCTGGATAAGGCTGAATACAGATAGTGCAGACAGGCAAATGCTTTCTGCCATAGGCTGGAATGATAAGTATGTGAATGGGCAGCCCATTGATTTTGTACAACTGCAATACTGGCAAAACCGCATGCTGAATTATTATGAGAACAATGGTCACCCTTTTGCAAGTATAGTACTGGACAGCATGACAATGCTTGATGCAGGCCTTTATGCAAAACTGGATACAAAAAAAGGCCCGGAATACATTATTGACAGTATAAGAGTATATGGCAGGGCAAAAATCTCCAATTTTTTCCTGCAGAAATACCTTGGCATAGAGAACGGTTCATTATACAAAAAAGAGCGTTTGCAGAATGTGAGCAGGCGCTTGCTGGAGCTGTCTTATCTCAAAGAGGTTAAAGCCTGGGATGTGTCGATGGCCGGCACAGGTTCGGTATTGAATTTATATATTGATCCTAAAAAGAGCAGCCAGGTAGATGTATTGGTGGGCTTTTTACCTGCAACCAACACGCCGGGAAGAACGAAACTCCAGTTAACCGGAGAGGCTAATATCAACCTGAAAAATGCGCTGGGCGCAGGAGAAACTATCGGTGTTAACTGGCAGCAGATACAGGTTAAATCTCCGCGTTTGCATTTGTTATATGAACATCCTTATCTTTTTAATACGCCTTTCGGTATTAATTTCAATTTTGATCTGCTGAAGAAAGATTCTTCTTTTCTTAACCTGAATACAAAATTCGGTATACAATATATTTCAACCGGCAGGCAAAGCGCAAGTGTTTTTTTGCAAAATGCTACAACAAATGTATTGCCCTCCGGTATAGATACTGCGCAGATACGGGTAACCAAAACACTGCCTGCTTACATTGACGCAAGCACAACCAATCTTGGACTGCAATACATCTTTAATAATACAGATTATAAATTCAATCCCCGCAGGGGCAATGAATATAATATTATAGTTGCGGCCGGCATCCGTAAGATAAAACCTAATGCCTCGGTTACAAAAATGACCAAAGATGCTGATGGTAATGACTTTAACTATGCATCACTTTATGATACGCTTGATAAAAAGACCTATCTCGCAAGAATAAATCTTTCAGGCGCTCATTATTTTAAGATGGGTAAGCAATCCGTTTTAAAGGCTGCTGTAAATGCGGGAGGAATGTTTACCCGCAATATTTTTCAGAATGAAATGTACCAGATAGGCGGCTATAAATTATTAAGAGGTTTTGACGAAGAAAGTATATATGTATCTAAATACGGCGTTATTACCGCGGAGTACAGGTTTTTTATTGGTCTGAATTCTTATTTCTTTGGATTTGCAGATGGCGGTTGGGCGAAAAATGAATTGTATACTGCCATTAATCAAACCGCACATACTTATATGGGGTTTGGTGTGGGTATGGCGTTTGAAACAAAGGCAGGGATATTTAACCTGAGTTATGCGGTTGGAAAAAGAGACGATGTGCCATTAAATTTTCGCCAGGCCAAAATACATTTTGGATTAGTGAGTTTATTTTAAGGGAAATGTATTTGAGAGATAGGATTAGAATATATTTTTGCGCAATAATTAAATCCGGCATTTTTGAGAAGCATTATCAGTTTTATAATATTTCAATTTTTACTTGTTTTTGTGCTATGTGCGCAAGATGATTCTGCCGTTATAAAACCACATCCGGATACCGCCGCAATGCGCGTTGCAGACACTACGCAAAAAAAGATCGTAAAAAAGAAGCCGACAGAAGTTACTGTTGTAAAAAAAGACAGTATAGTGGAGATGCAACAACCGGTGCTGATGCCGGCAGTTAATGCAGATAGTGCAAAAGTTTCAGCCCTTCCTTACGGAAATTATACAGTCGCTTTTATAAATGATCATCCTTATTATAATGTAAAAGATGGTTTGGTTAACATGTCATCTAAACCATACAAAACATCCGATAAAGATGAATTGTTTTATATTATTTGTGCTACGCTTTTTTTCCTGGGTATATTGCGCGTTAGTTTTCCAAAGTATTTTAACGACCTTTTTAATGTATTCTGGCGTTCAACAAGGCAAAAGCAGATAAGAGACCAGCTTCAGCAGGCAGGCATGACAACCCTGCTTTTTAATATCTTCTTTGTTTTCAGCCTTTCATTATTTGCCTATCTCACCATTGATCATCTTACCGGAAGCATAAAACGGCCATGGATAACATTTGGACTATGCTTTTTTACTATTGGCGCCATTTATATTTTCAAATATTTTATACTAAAATTTTCCGGCTGGATATTCGGGCAGGAAGAAGCAGCGGCAGCCTATGCCTTTATTGTGTTCATGATCAATAAGATACTCGCTGTTGTGCTCCTTCCTTTTATCCTGCTTCTGGCATTTTCTGATAACAGCATCCGGCAGGCGGCGTTCAGCATTGCCATTATCTCGATAATTTTTATTCTTATTTATCGTTTTATATTGGCATATAGTAACTTGCGTAATGAGTTAAAAATTAGCGGATTGCACCTGATTCTTTATGTGGCAGGCTTTGAAGTCTTTCCTGTATTGTTGATTTACAGGCTGTTGGTAGATTTTTTTGCAAGAAGTTTGTAACTTTGCAGCGACGTTGACGAATACGGACAAACATATAGTAAAACAGAAAACAATGGCAGGAAATAGTTCTGTTGTTTCTATTAAGAAAGTGCTGATAACCCAACCGCGCCCTGATTCAGACAAATCCCCTTATTTTGAGCTGGCCAAAAAGCACAGTGTTGAACTGGAGTTTTTTCCTTTTATCCGGTTGGAAGGGATACCTGCTAAAGATTTTCGCAAACAAAAAATAGATATAGCCCAATATAGTGCAGTTATCTTTACAAGTCGTCATGCCATAGATCACTTTTTTCGCACCTGCGAGGAGTTGAAAGTGACTATATCGCAAGACACAAAATACTTCTGTATTACAGAGTCTGTGGCATTATATCTTCAAAAATTTATACTATACCGTAAGCGCAAGGTATTTTATGGTGCAGATGGCACAAACAAAAGTTTGTTTGATGTAATAAACAAACATAAGGAGAATGAAAAGTTCCTGTATCCCTGCTCCGAAAATCAGCAGGATAATGAAATTGTTAACTGGCTTAAAGCAAACAAATGTGAGTTTGTAACGCCATTTATGTACAGAACTATCAGTAACGACGTAAAGCAATTGCTTACCAAAGATGAGTATGATATTATCTGCTTTTTTACACCAAGCGGTGTAAAAAGTTTACTCGAAAACTTTCCGAGGTATAAGCAAAACGGCACTAAAATAGGCGCTTTCGGAAATAACACTTCAAAAGCAGTTGAAGAAGCAGGGCTGACATTGCATATAAAGGCTCCCGCTCCCGAAACCCCTTCAATGGTAGCTGCCCTGGAGAAATATATCAACAGCCATAAAACAAAATAACCCCGAATTTCGCTGAATGGATAATTACTCAAATCATCTCATTCACGAAACAAGTCCTTACCTCCTTCAACATGCACATAATCCTGTGGATTGGTATCCATGGGGGGAAACAGCTCTTCAAAAAGCTTTAAAGGAAGATAAGCCTATATTGGTAAGCATCGGGTATTCAGCATGTCATTGGTGCCATGTAATGGAAAAAGAAAGTTTTGAGGATGAGGAGATTGCGGCTTTCATGAATGAACACTTTGTAAACATCAAGATTGACCGTGAAGAGCGACCCGATCTCGACCATATATACATGAATGCCGTACAAACAATGACGGGCAGTGGCGGATGGCCGTTAAATGTTTTTCTTACGCCTGACAAAAAGCCATTTTATGGCGGCACATATTTTCCTCCCTCACCTGTAGCCGGCCGCCCTTCGTGGGAGCAAATATTGGTTGGGGTGATGAAGGCTTTCAGAGAAAAACGCACAGACATAAACAACCAGGCTGAAAATCTTACACAACATCTTTCGCAGTCAAATTCGTTTGGGATAAATCCTGTTTCAATTGATGGAAAAATATCACGCCAGGATATAGATACCATGTTTGAAAACCTGATGACCAATGCTGATACGGAATGGGGTGGCTTTGGGCACGCACCAAAATTTCCACAAACATTTTCCATTGCATTTTGCCTGCGCTACTACTATTACTATAAAAATAAAAATGCTTTACGTCAGGCTTTGCTTAGCCTGGATAAAATGATATGCGGCGGAATATACGATCAGTTAGGCGGAGGATTTGCAAGATATTCGACAGATACGGAGTGGCTGGTTCCTCATTTTGAAAAAATGTTGTACGATAACGCTTTGCTGACTGCCGTTTTATGCGACGCATATCAACTCACAAAAAATAGTTTGTACAAAGAGGCAATTGATCAAACCATTGCATTTGTAAAGCGGGAGCTGATGAGTGAAGAATGGGGTTTTTTTTCAGCGCTCGATGCAGATAGTGAAGGTGAGGAGGGAAAATATTATGTATGGAGCATGCAGGAGGTAAATGATTTATTGGGGGAGGAGGCTGCTTTATTTTGTGAGTATTATGATATAACTGAAAAAGGCAATTGGGAGGGGCCGGAGCATTCTCAATATTCCAAGACCATTAGACGTATTTGCAAGAGATAAGCAAATAAATCAGGCTGAATTAAGTAACATACTTTCCCGTTGCGGTTCTGTTCTTTTTCACGAAAGAAACAAGAGAACAAGGCCGGGACTGGATGATAAAATTTTGCTCGGGTGGAATGCCCTTATGAACACCGCCTGCTCAAAAGCATATGCAGCTACAGGGAATGCTGCATATAAAGAACTTGCTGTAAGTAATATGGATTTTTTATTAGCAAAATTTAGTAATGGCGACGGCATAAGACATACTTATAAGAATGGGAAAAGTGATATACCTGCTTTTATTGATGATTATGCTTACCTTATTGAGGCGCTTATTCATTTGCAGGAAATTACCGGCGATCAGGTATATTTAAAAAAGGCAGAGAAATATACAGCATATGCAGTGAAGAATTTTATGGATGTTGATACCGGGTTGTTTTTTTACACCCATTGCAACCAGGAGGATGTTGTTATACGTATAAAAGAAATATATGATGGCGCAACAGCCTCAGGCAATGCAATAATGGCTTGGAATTTGCAATATTTATCGCTCGTTTTTAACAATAGTCAATGGAAGGAAATTGCTGATAAAATGACCGGTGCTGTTGCTGATATTGTGGTTAAATATCCTGCGTCTTTTGGCGCCTGGGCCGGCAGCATTACAGACGGCTGTAATGGCATTAATGAAATTGCTATAGTTGGGGGTAGCGCTGAAGTGCTAAAAGATTGTTTTTTATCTTATTATGTGCCTAATAAAGTAATGCAAACATCAGTAAATGATAATGCTGCATTTCCTCTTTTATATATGAGATGGGTAGAAAATAAGACGTATATATACCTGTGCCGTAATTATAATTGCCTGAGGCCTGTTGAACATATTGAAGATCTGATAAGCCGGTTAGACCAGAAGTGATAAAGCGCAAAAAAGCACAATAAGTAATAACACCAACCGTTTATATTACCTGTGTTGCCGGCATAATATGCCTGTACGCTAAAAAAAATATAATATTTGAAACGCTGAAAATTTAAATTAATATTTCATCTATATTTGTCCAAATACCCTTTAAGCTATTTTTATGAAAGTGAAAAGCCTCTTCACCAATCTCTTTGTAGTTACTGCATTCGCGTTAGCGGTTGCAAGTTGTGGCAAGTCGAAATCTTCTTCAAAAGGCTCATTACCCAAAGATAAAGGCCAACTGGTGGGTGTAGCTCCAGGTGGTAAATACACTTTGCCAAAACCTCCGGGTATGACGTACATACCACAGGGAACATTCCATATGGGACCCAGCGATGAGGATATTAATTATGCCTTTACTGCCCGTAACCGGCAGATCACTATCAGCGGTTTCTGGATGGATGAAACTGAGATTACCAATAATGAATATCGCCAGTTTGTTAACTGGGTGAGAGACTCTATTGCCGGCGAAAAGCTGGGTTATAAGTCTAAAGATGGTAATAGTCTTGACTGGAAAAAAGTTTCAACCATTAAATGGAGCGATCCTAAAACAATTGAGCAGCTTGATGCAATGATCGTTTCTCCTGACAACCGTATTTTCGGCAAAAAAGAACTGGACGCCAATAAACTGGTTTATCATTCAGAAACGTTTAAATACAAAGAAGCTGCTGCTAAAGAAAATGCTTCTCAGCCACGCTCTAAGTATATTGAAAAGCAGGAAGTGCCAATTTATCCTGATACCCTGGTTTGGGTAAGAGACTTTTCGTACTCTTACAATGAACCAATGTCAAAAAGATATTTTTCTCACCCCGCTTTTGGTAACTACCCTGTAGTTGGAGTTAACTGGAAACAGGCTGTTGCTTTCTGCGAGTGGAGAACAAAATACATGAATGCATATCTTGAATCTGAGAAGAGAGCACAGGAATCTGATTTCAGATTACCTACAGAAGCTGAATGGGAATATGCAGCACGTGGCGGACGCTCACAGGCACCTTATCCATGGGGTGGCTATTATTTAAGAAATAAGAAAGGCTGCTTACTGGCTAATTTCAAACCTGGCCGTGGTAATTATGCTGAAGACGGCGGTTTATATCCAGTGCGTGCAGATGCTTATTGGCCTAATGATTTCGGCTTATACAATATGGCAGGAAACGTAGCTGAGTGGACCTCATCTTTCTACTATGAAGGTGCTTATAACTTTCAGCATGATATGAACCCTGATATTCGCTGGAACGCTAAAGACAGCGATCCTCCCCGCATGAAGCGTAAAGTGATACGCGGCGGTAGCTGGAAAGATGTTGGCTATTTCTTACAAACAAGCACCCGTGCTTACGAATACCAGGATACAGCAAAATCTTACATCGGCTTCAGGTGTGTTATCGATCTTCCGCCATCCGGCAAGAACAGGTAATACAAGCCGGTAATACCATACCTAACTTATTGCTTAGTTAAATAATTTGAATCAGTAATTCTAAACTAATTATGCTTTGTGAAGTGAAATGCTTGACATTGTATGATCATTACCTTTTGAAATCTAAAAACAGAAAAACCCTTTAAAAAAACAAAAATTCTCTTTTTATGGCAGGCACAAGTAAATCCACCGAAAGACTAGTAAACGTATTTGTGTGCGTAGGCGCAGCAGTCGTTATCTTTGGCGCATGGGCTAAAATCCTTCACAAGCCTATCGCAGACATGATGCTTACAGTTGGTCTTTTAACTGAAGCTGTAATCTTCCTGGTTTATGCATTCTTACCCCCTCCCGGTGGTGAAATGAAAGAAATTGCTGAATCACTGAAAGGTGGTGTAGGCGTAGCTGGTGGTAACCCGGCTTTGGCTTCTATGGATAAAATGTTGCAGGATGCAGCTATTAATCCTACCAATCTTCAACGCCTTGGCGAAAACTTTGGCAAATTGGGCAAAACAGTAGAAAAGATGGCTGATATAGCAGATGTAACTGCTGCAACCGGTGAATATGCTGCTAAAACAAAGGCTGCAACCCAGGCGCTCGACCAGGTAAAAGATGCTTACTTAGGTGCTGCCAATACTGCTAAAAGCTTTAATGAAGCTGCTGATTCAACAAAGCAGTTCCACAGCCAGGTTCAGACACTTACTAAAAATTTATCTTCTTTAAATACTATTTACGAATTAGAGTTACAGGATACCAACAATCACCTTAAAGCGATGAATGGTTTCTACAGCAATCTTGTACAGGCTTCTCAAACAATGCAGGGCAGCGTAGAAGATGCAAAGAAAACGCAGGAGCAGATCAGCCTGCTGGCTAAAAACCTTGGTAACCTGAACAATGTATATGGTAACATGCTTGCTGCAATGCAGGGCAGATAATCATAACGGTGGATTGATCAATATTATTAACCCTTGATTCGTAAATATTAAATCCTGAAAAATCATGGCACTACCTAAAGAGCCGCGGCAGAAGATGATTAATATGATGTATTTGGTGCTGACAGCATTGCTGGCGCTGAATGTGTCTGCCGAAATCATCAATGCCTTTAAAACAGTCGATAACAGTTTAGTTAAGTCGAACGGAACGCTATCCAATGCTTCCGGTGAAATATACTCTGCATTCGCAGCCAGTCTTGAAGATCCTAAAACCCGCGAAAAGGCGGCAATATGGAAACCTAAAGCTGACCAGGTGCAACAGTTGTCTTCCAAAATGTCATCTTATATTGATGAATTAAAAGATAAATTAAAGAGAGAGAGTGGGTATGCTCCTGAAAAAGGCGATACTACTTTTAAAGTTGAAAACCTTGATGCCGCAACACGTCTGATGGCTACCAATGGCGAAGGTGAAAAATTGCGTGAAGCATTGGAGCAATATAAAAAAGATATATTGGCAATAGACCCTGAGATCACGAAAGAATTTGATCACAGCCTGCCAATTAACCTTGAACAACCTGCGTCTGCAACAGGAAGCACAAGCCAGAGCTGGACAGATGCTTACTTCCATATGACTCCTACTATTGCTGCGCTTACTATATTAAGTAAGTTTCAGAATGATGTGAAGAATACGGAAAACAAAGTTGCGTCTTACTGTTTCAAGAAAATTGGAGATGTAAAAGTTGTTTTTGACAAATTTGAAACAATGATTGGCGCAAACTCCACTTACCTGATGCCAGGTGAACAATTAGAATTAAAAGCTGGTTTGGGTGCATTCAATGCAAGTGTTAAACCGCAGGTATTTATTAACGGATCTCCTGCTACTGTTGGCGAAAATGGTGTTGCTGAAATCAAAATGCCTGCTGGTGGTTCTGGTGGTCATAGCGTAAAAGTTGATGTAAAATATCCTGATCCTTCTACAGGTGAGGAAAAAACGATCAGCAAAGTATTTGAATATACAGTAGGTCAGCCTTCCGGCGTAGCTGTAATGGCTGATAAAATGAATGTATTGTATATCGGTGTTGATAACCCGTTAACTATAACAGCAGGTGCAGGTAGTGAAAAGGTTAGCGCATCTATCAGTAATGGTAGTGTTAGCAAATCTGGTGGTAGTAAGTATATTGCTAAGCCAAAGGAGCCGGGTGAAGCAGATGTAAACGTATTGATTGAAGGTAAATCAGCTGGTAAAGTAACATTCCGCGTAAAATATTTGCCTAATCCTACTGCAATGGTAGGTACATTTGAAACGGGTCAGGTATCTGCTGCTCAGTTTAAAGCTATGGGTGGTGTAAGAGCAGTGTTACAGAATTCAGATTTTCAAGCAGATTACGAAGTATTGAGCTATGCAATAGCAGACCAGAGTACGGGTGATTTTAATTTAGTTCCGAATACAGGAGCTCGTTGGAGTGGTGCAGCTGCAAATGTGATTAATAATTTAAAACCAGGTCGTCCTGTTTATATTGCAAATATTAAAGCCAGAGGACCTGATGGAAGAACCGTAACATTAAAAGACTTATCCTTTATTTTGAGATAATCAAGTTTAATATCTATTTAGAGTTTAATAAACATTTTGACCATGAAATGGAAGTTCGCGAAATATGCTTTACTGGTAGTTGCTTTTGGAATGGCAATTAATGTAGTAGACGCGCAGACAAGAAAAAAAACAACGCGGAAAACTACAACCACCGCCAAAAAGAAAGCCTCTGCCAAGAAAACACAGGCTAATGTATCTGATGCAAACCTTGGTATAGCCAAACAGGATACGATGGTTGTAAAAGCACAGCCAAAAGATCCTATTAAAATGGATACCATCAGGAAATCGCTTCGCAATGATAATGCGATAGAAAAAAACCTGGTAAAAGACAGAACGCCTTTGTCTTACGAGCATATTCGTGAAGATGATGCCATTTTCAGGGAAAAAGTATGGAGAGAAATAGATATTCGTGAAAAGATCAATCTTCCTTTCCGCTACTCAGCAGATGAAGATAATGGTAACCAGCGGTTCATTGCTATTTTACTGAACACGGTGAAGAGTGGTGAAGTTACAGCCTTTGATGCCTCAATTGACGACAGGTTCACTACCCCGATGACATTGGAGCAGATTGGTGCAAAACTTGCCGGAAGCTGTGATACTATCATGGTGCCCGATTTAGATAAAGATCCTACTTTGTCTAAAGGCATTATGAAAGAGTCTGTGGTTTGCGAAGAGTTTAACATGGATGATGTTACCAAGTTCAGGATTAAGGAAGAATGGGTATTTGATAAAGAATCATCCAGAATGTATGTGAGGATCCTCGGTATCGCTCCTGTTAAAACATATTTTGATAAAGGGACTGGAAGAGAACTCGGTTCTGCCCCGATCTTCTGGATTTATTATCCTGACATGAGACCTGCGCTTGCTAAATACGAAGTATACAATGGTAAAAACTTTGGTGCACGTATGAGCTGGGAAGAATTGTTCGAAAGCCGGTTTTTTGGAAGCTATGTTATCAAATCCACGCTTGATAACCCATACGATCAGTTTCTTAAGCAATATATTAATGATGGTGTATTAAGGCTGCTGGAAGGTGAAAATATAAAAGACAGGATATTCAATTACGAACAAGATCTCTGGTCATATTAATTTCAATAAATATTTCGCAAACAAAATCCCGGTCATTTTTGACCGGGATTTTGTTTTTGTATGCCATTAGAATGTATTAATTGCAAATATTTGATGATAAATGACTTGGGTTTATATACAAAATAGAAATAATTATATCGGTAAAATTACTATTATGTTCTTGTAAAAATACCCAGATTCAGGTATTGTCATGTGCAAACCCTATACTATCTTTACCCCGGTTTTTCATAGGATATTGGATTTTAAAAACGGGGCTGGATATCTATCCGGTCCCCTTTTTTATTTTAAAGGATTGATGAACGCTTTGCTTTTTCCTGCGGAGGAGCTTACCTGCTAAAATATTGTATCAGCATACCGGCCTTTGATTTTCCTATAACCTCAGCCAGTTCTTCCTGAGTTAATGTCTTTATTCTTTTTACGGACTTATATTCTTTCAGCAACATTTCCGCCGTTGCCTTACCTATTCCCGGAATTGTTTCAAGCTCATTTTTAAATGTGCCTTTGCTTCGTTTTTGGCGATGAAAAGTTATACCAAAGCGATGTACTTCATCGCGGATCTGGCGCAGCAGCTTAAGGCTGCTGCTATCCCAGGGTAGTTTTACAGATTGGGTATCTCCGCTGAAAAAGATCTCCTCTTCATTTTTTGCAAGACCGACGAGTGTCATTTTCCCATCAAGTCCCAGTGCATGTATGGCTTCAATGGCGGCGCCAAGCTGTCCTTTTCCGCCATCAATAACCACCAGTTGCGGCAATGGTTTCTCTTCTGCCGATAACCTTTTATACCTGCGGAAAACCGCTTCTTTCATTGTGGCAAAATCATTTATGCCTTCAACGGTTTTTACATTAAAGTGCCTGTAATCGCTTTTACTCGGCACGCCCGTTTTAAAACAAACCATTGCTGATACAGGAAAGCTTCCCTGGAAGTTTGAATTGTCAAAACATTCAATATGCAGCGGTGTTTCAGGCAATGAAAGATCTTCCTGCAATTGCTGAAGTATACCCAGTTTTTCTTCATCGGTTTTTCCTTCAAGCCGCAGCATCTTCTTTTTTCTTAACTCTTCCTGAAAGTAATTCACATTTCTTTCAGAAAGCTCAAGCAATTTCTTCTTATCGCCACTTTTCGGTACCGTCACAGTTATGCCTTCCTGCGGAAAATCAATAGGCAACGGCACTATAATTTCATTAGCCAGACTATTGAATGTATCGCGTATCTGCGCAACCGCAAATTCAAGAATATCTTCCGTGGTTTCTTCCAGTTTCTTTTCGAGCGTAAGTGTATGTGTTTGCACAATAGTGCCGTTCTGCACCATCAAATAATTTACATACGCCGTATCACCTTCCTGTATTATTGAAAATACATCCAGGTTGCCCAGCTTATTATTTACTATGGTTGATTTTGCCTGGTATTGCTGAAGGTGTTCTATTTTCTTTTTCAGTATTTCTGCTTTTTCAAATTCCATTGCTTCTGCCAGTTTTTTCATATCATCTTTAAATGCTGATATTACCGGCGCAAGATTTCCTTTCAGAATATTTCTTATTTGTTTCAGCCCTTCCCTGTAATCTTCTTCACTTTGTAATCCTTCGCAAGGTCCCTTGCAGTTTCCTAAATGATATTCGAGGCAAACTTTGAATTTTCCTTTTTCAATATTTTGTTTAGTGAGATTCAGCTTGCATGTACGCAATGGAATATTCTGCTTAATAAAATCAATCAGTTCCCGCACCTTACCTACAGAAGTAAAAGGGCCAAGATATTCCGATCCGTCTTCAATCTTTCTGCGCGTAAGAAATATTCGCGGGAAAGGTTCTTTTTTTATAACGATATAGGGATAGCTTTTATCATCTTTTAAATTGATATTAAACCTGGGCTGAAATTGCTTGATAAGATTATTTTCAAGAAGAAAAGCATCCTGCTCTGAATTTACGATCGTAAACTCAATGCGATCGATACGCTGAACCAATTCATGGGTTTTGTAATTAGTAAAGGTTTTATTAAAATAGGAGCTTACTCTTTTACGCAGACTTTTGGCTTTACCAACGTACAGCAATTCATTGCCGGCATTAAAATATTTATAAATACCGGGCTCAACAGGTATGGCATGTGCAATTTGCTGAAAAGCTTCCTGGGTCATAAATGAGACGCAAAATTAGCGTATTATCGGCTGACGGCTGTCGGCAATCAGCAAATCGGTACCAGACAGGTGATTGCTTTTGTTGAGACGTCAAAAACTGAAGCTGATTGCTTTATTACTCATGGGCGGTCATCCCAAACATATTTTTCAATGATAATCTTTTCCGGAGAACCTGCAGCCTGCTGTATTGTAGTAACCTGGCAGTTTCTGTCTACGCTCCAAAGCATTTTCTGAATTTTACCTTCCTCTGCGATCCTACTTTTTTTCTCAATATAAATTGTATTTACCCTGGAATTTTCCTGGTTTAAAAGCACATCAGCTTTCCTCAGGGAGATTGTATCGTTTTTAGCAGTATAGGTAAGAGAAATAGTGCTGATTGAAGCATCTATAAATGAAGTTTCTTCAAACTGGTTTTTAATGCCCGGCGCGGTAATATCAGGCATGGCAAAATAGCCGGCTATCGCGGCAAAATCTTTTTTTTCTGTAATGGAGGTGTCTGTCTTATTACCAATAGTAGTATACTTTATTACGGCAAGCGGAAGGGAATCAAGCTTTTTAATTTGCGCCTGTATAAAGCTGCTTATAGGGTAGAATTCTTTTTGGGTAGTATCCTGGCTCTGTTGATCTGCAGATGAGGTTTCACCCATGTTTTTGCAAGCTAATATAGTACATATCGATAGTACAATAAGAAAGTATCTTTTCATTACGTAAAAATATAAAAGAAATTTTCGCAGAATGATTATGTAATCAAACGCTTAAATACTCTATAAATTTTTTAACGTATTGTTTTTGTTATACCGATTTTAAAGCCGAAGTCAACCATGTATTCCTTGATAGGATATTGCTTTTTATAGCTTGAAGTGAGCTGATAGCGGAACTGCGGACCAACCTGCCATTTGAACGATCCCATGTCATAAGAAACAAAAGTTTCTACGCCTGCATTGATGTTCCATCTTTTAATAAGAGAAGGGTCCTGCACATAATGTTTAAAGTCTGTAGAAAGCAGGTAAACATTGTTGGCAAAATTATATACGGGTTGTGCACTTGCACCTATATTCCATTTCAGTGGCGAATTGCTTCCCAAAACTGTCCATTCAAAGCCTATTGGCATAGATATTTGCAGGTACTCATTGTTCAGCCATGAAGCGCCGGCGCCGGCATAATTCTGATAGGGAGTAATGCGGGTAACAGAATCTGTAAGACCATTGTTGCCCTGTAAGGTAAGCGTTGTTGCTTCGGGTTTTGAATCAAATACACTTACCTGGTATCTTGAATAATTTAGCTGCAGGCCTCCCCTGAGTACAAAATTATTTGCCAGCTTATATGTTACACCTGCACCTACTTCAGCACCAATTGCCGGCTTATGGTTCACCAATTTGTTTACAGGAGTATTTTGTTCAACATTGCTGTAAGGCACTCCTCTGAAAACATCTGTAATTTCGCTCAACCCGCTGGTTAGCCTTCTGTAGCTTACAGTTGGAGAAAAAGATATTTGCCAGGTTAGCCTGGATTTTTTAAACGCTTCTCCGGCCCATAAAACCTTTTTCACCCTGCTTTCCTGCTCTTCCTTATTATTTTTTACGATAAGCAGATTTTTTACCGGTGTGTTTTTAACTTTATTGGTATTGTTATGAATGTCTGAATAGTCTGCATAGTTGTTATCACCTGCAATATCGGATTGCTCATTTTGAGCAGCAGTTATATTGGTTTGCTTTTCAACCGAAAAATACCTGTTATTCTTAATTCCGGCAGATGTTTCCCTTGTATTTTTAGGAGCTGAAAAATTATCCCGGTTAGTATTTTGTGTCGCAATGGCTTTATTGGCGAGTGGTATATTGTTTAACCCGGAATTGCTGTTGATATGTGAAGGTTGGGTTTGTTTACCGGGGATAACGTAATTGAAAGTTTTATAGTCCACAAAAACAGCGCTGCCTAAAAATGCGAATAAGGTAAGTATAATATAAGGCCATTTTCTACCGGAATGAACAGATCTGTTTATATTATTCCATATTTTATCGGAAGGATAAAGTTTGTACTGATCAGATTTCTCTCGTAGAAACTTCTCAAATTCGTCTATTTGAATATTCCTCTTCATAGTCAGTTCCTGATATTTTCGAATATCTGGTGTAGCAGATATAGCAGTTAATTATACAATCGTGTTTTGGTTATGGATTTACAGCTAACAGTTCAACCTTTCTCAAATGTTCCGGCAAAATATTTTTCCTGAGTAATATATCTTCAAGCATTGATTTTGCTCTGGTATATTGCGAACGGCTTGTGCTTTCTTCTATATCCAGCATATCTGCAATTTCCTTATGCGAATAGCCTTCAATAGCATATAAGTTTAAAACGGTACGGTAACCAATAGGCAGCAGCCTTATACATTCTACCACCTGCTTTGCCTGTACTATCGAAGGAATGCTTTCTTCCCTGATGTATATACCGGCAGCGTGAATAAGATCTACACTTTCCGCAAATTTTTTATTTTTTTTCAGGTTGTTGATGCAGGTATGCACCATTATTTTCCTGATCCAGCCTTCAAGCGCTCCACGGTTCTGAAACTGCTTTATTTGCGTAAATACTTTTATGAAGCCTTCCTGCAACATGTCTTCAGCATCCTCCCTGTTTTTCGCATAGCGGTAACAAACAGAAAGCATGCGAGGGCTGTATGTATAATACAATTCCTGCTGCGCGGCCGTATTATTTTTAATACAGCCTTTAAGCATTGCTTCTTCAGTCATGAAATCTGGATTGATTTCACGTAAGTTAGACAATTTTATGATACAGAATGCTGCCCGATGGAGAAAAATATTGAATTTTTATACCTCACCGTAAAAGCTTTTTACTCCGTAAGAATATTTCCGGTCATCTCTTTTGGAATGGCAAGCCCCATAGTTTTTAAAATGGTTGGAGCCAGATCACCCAGCTTACCCGGCTTTAATTTTCCATTCCATTGATTATCAATTACAAAGAAAGGAACGGGATTTAAAGTATGAGCAGTATTCGGAGTGCCGTCTTCATTTACAATATAGTCGGCATTGCCATGATCAGCAGCAAGAAAGATGGTATAACCATTTTTTAAGCCGGCAGTTACAATTTTTTCAACGCAGGTGTCTACCGTTTCAACAGCTTTTAACACTGCATCCCAAACCCCGGTATGACCCACCATATCTGCATTGGCAAAGTTCAGGCAGATGAAATCCGCTGACTTGTTTTCTATTTCCGGCAACAGTTTTTCGGTAAGTTCAAAAGCGCTCATTTCCGGCTTAAGGTCATATGTTGCAACTTTAGGTGAAGGTGCCATGATTCTTGATTCACCTTCAAACGGCGTTTCCCTCCCCCCGCTAAAAAAGAAAGTTACGTGCGGATACTTTTCCGTTTCTGCTATTCTTATCTGGCGTAAACCGTTTGCTTCAATTACTTCGCCAAGCGTTTTGGTGAGATTATCGTTTTCAAAAATAACATGCACGTTTTTAAAAGTCTTGTCATACTCCGTCATTGTGGTATAATGCAATGGTAAGGTATGCATGCCAAACTCAGGCATATCTTTTTGTGTAAGCACCTCTGTTATTTCACGGCAACGGTCTGTTCGGAAATTGAAACAAATTACTGCGTCGCCGGGTTTAATGTTACCATTACCATTCTCAATGTTAGCGTTAATGATGGGTTTGATAAATTCGTCTGTTACATCAGCCGCATAAGATATTTCAATGGATTTGATAAGGTCGGTGCTTTTTTCTCCAATGCCGTTTACAAGCGCATCATAAGCTAATTTTACTCTCTCCCATCTTTTATCTCGATCCATTGCATAATACCTACCCGTTATAGTAGCAATCTGACCGGTTGTTTTATTAAGGTGATCCTGCAGGTATTTAATATAGCTTAAACCACCCTTAGGATCAGTATCCCTGCCATCTGTAAATGCATGTATAAAAACATTTGAAAGCTGCTGTTCTTTACAAATGGTTGTAAGCGCTTTTATATGACTGATGTGTGAGTGAACGCCGCCATCACTAACCAGCCCGAGTAAATGCAGCGCTTTGTTGTTTTGTTTTGCATATGCAATCGTATCGAGTAATACTTTATTTTGCGCCAACTCACTTGTGCGGATGGCAACATTAATGCGCTGCAGCTCCTGGTAGACTATGCGCCCAGCACCAAGATTCAGGTGCCCCACTTCACTATTGCCCATCTGGCCTTCGGGCAGGCCTACGGCTTCTCCGCAAGTTATTAAGGTAGTATTAGGGTATTTGCTGTATAATGAACTCACAAAGGGAGTTTTGGCGTGTTGAATAGCGTCGCTGGAAGATACTTGACCCAGTCCCCATCCATCCATAATAACAAGAATTACTTTTTTCATGGCGCAAAATTACCGTTTTTCAGATATGTTACCGGGTATCTTTTAATATTATAATCTTACAATAATGCCTTTTTATTAACACAGCCAACAGGCAGATCAGTCTGGCACATTTTTCGAATAAGCAGGGTAGTTATAGTATGAAAAAGATATTCTCCATAGGCCCGCTTGTTTGTATAGCCGCTTTTTGCCTCAGTGCATACTATTATTCTATTGATGATGTAGCAATGGCGATGAACGCGGGTAATGCCGGGCAACTGGCTAAATATTTTGATGGCAGGGTTGATATTACGCTTCAGCAAAAAACAAATTCTTATAGTCGTAACCAGGCAGAAGTGGTATTGAAAGACTTTTTTGACGGCAATGGTATAAAGGGTTTTAAAGTTTTACACAAGGGAGCAAACAATGGTTCCGAATTCTGCATAGGAAATCTTCAAACCAGGAACGGGGTTTTCAGAACTACCATTTTTATGAAGGCACGTACCGAACACCAGGTGTTACAGGAAATACGTTTTGAATAATAATTAGTGCTATTAATGATAGCATTTTGTTAATGCATAGCATTTACGCCTTTTATCTTAGTATACTTGCGGATAAATTCAAATTCCAAAAGAGATTGTTATGCCAGGCGATTCTTCCCGCATTAATATAAATACAAAAGCAACTGAAAAAAACACTTTTGACGCTATTGTAATCGGTTCCGGTATCAGTGGTGGCTGGGCTGCTAAGGAACTATGTGAGCATGGCTTAAAAACATTGGTGCTGGAGCGTGGAAGAAATATTAAGCATATTAAAGATTATCCTACAGCTACAAAAAATCCCTGGGACTTTACCTACCGTGGACGTGTAACCGAAGCATATCTTAAAGAAAACCCCCTAATCAGTAAAGCCGCGGGATTTGGTGACGATACCAAACACTTTTTTATAAAAGATAAGGACCATCCCTACATACAGGAAAAGCCTTTTGACTGGATACGCGGCTACCAGGTTGGCGGGAAATCATTAACGTGGGGTAGAGCCTGCCAGCGCTGGAGTGACTTTGAATTTTCTGCTCCCGCTCGATACGATTACGGGCTGGACTGGCCGATACGGTATAATGATGTGAAAGACTGGTACAGCCATGTAGAAAAATTTATTGGCGTTTGTGGTAATAAAGATGGTATTGAAGCGATGCCCGACGGTGAGTTTCTCCCGCCCTTTGAGTTTAACTGTGTGGAGCGACACATTCAGCAAACCATTCAGCAGCATTATAAAGATCGTTTTTTAGTGCATGCCCGCTGGGCGCAGTTAACGCAACCAAACGAGGTGCACCTGCAGCAGGGCAGGGGCAAATGCCAGGCAAGAAATTTATGCATGAGAGGTTGCCCGTTCGGTGGTTATTTCAGTTCTGTTTCCTGTACTTTACCATGGGCTGAAAAAACAGGACATCTTACGATTCAGCCAGATTCGGTGGTACATTCTGTTATATATGATGAACAGAAAAAGAAAGCAACAGGCGTTCGTGTAATAGATGCACATACGCACCAGGTTACAGAGTATTTTGCAAGAATTATTTTTGTAAATGCTTCCGCGTTAAACAGCAACCTTATTTTATTGAACTCGACATCCAACAGGTTCCCTAATGGATTGGGTAATGACAATGGACTGCTGGGAAAATATATCTGCTTTCACAATTACCGCGCTTCAGTAGGAGGCGATCTTGATGGCTTTGAGGACAAATATTACTACGGTCGAAATCCTACAGAGCCTATATTGGCTAACTATCGCAATCTTCACCGCATAGATACGGATTATATAGGTGGCTTCACCACATTTATGGGAGCATTCCGTACACGTACAGACGAAAATAGCACTGCCGAAACCATTGGCGCTGATTTTAAAAAAGCTTTAACGGAGCCCGGAGGCTGGCATGTGTATATGTATATGCAGGGAGAAACTATTCCCAAAGAAACGAATCATGTAAGGCTGAGCGTTGATCAAAAAGATCAGTGGGGCATTCCGCTGCTGGTTACTGCTGTGGGGTATGATGATAATGATGAAAAAATGATAAAAGATTTTTTAACAGAAAGCACAGCGATGCTGGAAAAGGCTGGCGTAAAAAATATTCAACAATACGATTCCAAACAGGCGCCGGGGTTAGATATTCACGAAATGGGCGGTTGCAGAATGGGGCATGATCCCAAAACTTCTTTACTGAACAAATGGAACCAGTTACACGCCTGCAATAATGTATTTGTAACAGACGGCGCCTGCATGACAAGTACAGGCAACCAAAGCCCGTCTATTTTGTATATGACGTTAACAGCAAGGGCTGCCGATTATGCGGTTGGTGAAATGAAGAAGGGAAATTTGTGACGGGGAGGCTTTCAGCAGTTAGATTTACAGCAACGCGGCTATAGATCTATGCCCGGCTACTACGAAAAGTAAGCCTGCTATTTAATGAACTCGTGCCTGCAGGAGGCTGCCCTGTATGCACATTTTTATTTATTCAGCCTGTGCTGTAAGTGTGTTTAGTTGTAGCAAAGCGATAATTTTTGTAGCGCTATATATAGGTGTGACGTTTTCAGGTGCAGCGCACCGTATATTAATATGGATTATGGTTGCATTTTAAACGTTTACTGTTATAAATATCAGCTATACTTTAAGGTATATACCTGTTAGCATTATTTATTTAGTAAGTTGTTAATGATTGATGTTGCATTTTCTTCAAATGCTTCATCGTATCCCGCAATAACGTTTGCAATTTTTCCTTCTTTATCAATAAAATAAAACGTAGGGAATGCTATAACATGGTATGCATTAACTATATTGCCTGTGTCGAGATAAATAGGATATTGTATAGCATAATTTTTTTTGAATGCTGTAACGGCTTTTTTGCTATCTCTGAAAGTCATACTCACTATCGCCACATTTTCATTTTTGTATTTTTGATGAAGTGCATTTAGTGGTTTTAAAGACTCCATGCAGCCAAAGCATCCGATAAAGAAAAAATCCATCAATACAACTTTGCCTTTTAATTGTCCTAAAGTTATTTTTTCGCCTTCGGAGTTGTATAAAGTCCAATCGGGTGCAATATCTCCGGATGCCAACAAAACAGGCGGTGCTGAATCAGGGTCTTCCTTTTTGAGATGCACTCCTTTAAGACTTGTTATTGATGCTTTGTTAATATTTTTCTGATCAGTTTTATAGTCGATATATCTGGCTTCTGAATAATAGCTTGAAATGCCATTGCCGTAGGTCGTGAAGCGGGAGGTAACTATTATTAAGTTGGGCAAATTAGATAATTGGTTAATGAATAGGTCTACGTTTGTGTAATTGCGCTCTGCATTAATGATCGTATCGTAAACAGTTACAATTAAATGATAGCTATTTATTGCATTAATCATGGTATCCTTAGCCTTTATGATATTACACGATTTTTTCTGTAAACGTTCCTGTAGCCATTTCAGGTCACCAGGTA
Organism: Agriterribacter sp.; assembly: GCA_047601125.1. Taxonomy (GTDB): domain Bacteria; phylum Bacteroidota; class Bacteroidia; order Chitinophagales; family Chitinophagaceae; genus Agriterribacter. The sequence continues at coordinate 1,462,273 of JASGJY010000002.1, forward strand.
ATGTATTCGTCATGCCGAATGAGTGATTATTTCTCACATCGTACGTGTGATCCTTTGGATTTATATGTATTAATTTTTCTCCATCATATATATCTGTATAGTTCAGTGCATCATTTTGGCTTTGTGTTTGAATGCGAAACAAATAGCCGTAGTTTTTATCTTCCGGCGTTTTTAAAAACCAGGAATGAGTTTGTGATATTACGGTATCGATAGTAAACAATTCCTTTAGCTTATTAATAGATGTATAGCTAAGATTTTTATAATCGGCAATTTTATCAATAGTATTTTGAATGAGCGAAAATTGTGCATTAGTGTTAGCGCTGATTATTATAAATCCCAACAAAATAAAAATTGCAATAAGCTTTTTGCAACAGTACATTGTTTGTTTTTTAATTTCTGCGTGGCATAAAAAGTTAGTTAGGGTAAAACGGCAATAATAAATTTCTCTCCCTCCTACAAATCCGTAATCAACTTATACCTCGGCACCAGGCTCTTCATAATAAACCATGCAATTAAATATGCTATGGCGCAGAAGGTGAACATTACGGTGTAGCCGGTTTCAATATGCCCGAGCGCTTTATAATGGTCGAATAGTGCGCCGCCTACTTTAGTAACGATCACGCCGCCTAAGCCGCCTGCCATACCGCCAATACCTATTACGGAGCCCACTGCTTTTTTAGGGAACATATCTACTACCGTGGTGAATATATTAGCGCTCCAGGCCTGGTGTGCAGATGCGCCCACACCAATTAATAATACAGGCATCCAGAAACTTATGCCACCCAGCGGCTGTGCCGCTAATACTACCAATGGTATAAATGCAATGATCAGCATTGCCTTCATGCGGCCATCATAAGCAGCATAGCCTTTTTTAATGAAGTGTGCAGGAAACCATCCTCCGCCAATACTGCCTACCATTGTCATGCTATATAATACAGCCAACGGTATGGCCATGTCAGTATCTTTCATGTGGTACTGGTCTTTCAAATAGGCAGGCAACCAGAAAAGGAAGAACCACCAAACACCGTCAGTCATAAATTTACCGATAGCGAACGCCCATGTTTGTTTATAACCCAACAGCTTTACCCAGGGCACTTTCTTTTCTTTACCTGCTTCTTCCGCTATCTGCTTTTCATCCGCATCACTTTGTATATATGAAAGTTCTGCTGTGCTGAGCCTTTTCTGCTTTTCAGGTTTATCATAATGAAAATACCAGAAAAGCAGCCATAAAAAACCAATTAAGCCAATTATAATAAATGCTGCCTGCCAGCCCCATTTTTCTGCTATCCAGGGCACGGTAAGCGGCGCAAGGATAGCGCCAATCGTAGTTCCTGAATTAAATATCCCTACTGCTAAAGATCTTTCCTTTTTAGGAAAATATTCAGCGGTAGCTTTCATGGCGGCAGGAAAGTTACCGGCTTCGCCAATAGCTAAAATGGCTCTTGCAAATACAAATCCCAGCACCGATACCGGTATTGCAGCAATACCAATCCAGCCGAGTATCGCAGCAATGCTGCCACCTATAGGAATTGCCTTTGCGTGAACAATAGCGCCTGCCGACCATATAACGATAGCCCAGGCGTATCCTTTTTTGGTGCCAAGCTTATCAATTATGCGACCTGCAAACAACAGCCCGATGGCATAGGTGAATTGAAACGCTGCAGCAATATTTGCATAATCGGTATTGCTCCATCCAAACTCTTCTTCCAGCCGGGGCTTCAGCAAACTCAATACCTGCCTGTCGAGGTAATTAACCGTAGTAGCAAAAAAGATGAGGGCGCATATATACCAGCGATAATTGCCCACTCCTTTTGAGCTGGCTGAATCTGATATAGATTGCTGAAAGTCCGGAAGTTTTGTTGACATGATATGGTTTTACTATCGTTAGTGTTTGAGTTGTTTGTGAGAGGAGAAAAGACAGCCGTGAGATTTTCAAATTTTACATATTCCATTTCACATTTAATGTTCCCCTAATTTGAAGTATTCTTTCGCGTTATTATAACAAATATCCTGCACCATTTTTCCCAGCCAGGCAATGTCCCGCGGAAGTTCTCCGTTCTCTACATCGTTACCGATCAGATTACAAAGTATCCTCCTGAAATATTCATGGCGCGGAAATGAAAGAAAGCTTCTTGAATCGGTGGTCATGCCTACAAACCTGCTTAATAAGCCCATATTGCTTAATATATTCATCTGTTCTTCCATGCCATTCTTCTGATCAAGAAACCACCAGCCCGAGCCGAACTGAATTTTGCCTGGCGTTTTTCCATCCTGGAAATTACCTGCCATGGTTGCATATACCGCGTTATAGGATGGATTGTTGTTATAGATGATCGTTTTGGCCAGCTGGTTTTCTTTATCAAGACGATTAAAGAATGTTGACATTGACTGGGCAACCTGCCAGTCGCCGATTGAATCTACACCGGCATCCGCGCCGAGCAAACTTAACAGCCTGCTGTTGTTATTTCGTAAAGCGCCTATGTGAAATTGCTGTACCCATCCCCGTTGCGCGTTCCACTGGCAAATGAAATGCAGGGTGGCTGATTTAAACTGGCCTACCTGTTTTTCATCCAATACTTTTCCTTTTCTTACAGCGCTGAAACTTCTCTCCAGGTCTTTCAGGGTAAAATCATCAGCATACATAGTTTCTAATCCATGATCTGAAATGCGACAACCGGTTTCGTGGAAGAAATCGTGCCTGAGCTTTAATGCTTCAAGCAGGTCTTCATAACTGCTGATGCTTTTTTTTGCAGCCTGTTGTAATTGTTTTATATAGTTGTTATAAGTGCCGGCATTTTCAACTGCCATTGCTTTATCAGGGCGAAAAGCCGGAAATACTTTTGGTGCACCTTTTATTTTTTTTATGGCAATATGGTGCTCCAGCGAATCTGCAGGATCATCCGTTGTACATAAAACTTCGGCTTTAAATTTTTTGACTATTGTGTGAACAGGCAGCTTTTGTAATTTATCGTTGCAGGCTTTGTAGATTTCCTTCGCAGTTTTTTCGTTCAGTATTTTATTAATGCCAAAGGCGCGTTGCAGTTCAAGATGCGTCCAGTGATACAGCGGGTTGCGCATGGTATAAGGTACGGTAGCCGCCCATCGTGCAAACTTCGTGTAGTCGTCAGCATTACCGGTAATATCGTTTTCGTCAATGCCGTTGGTGCGCATGGCTCTCCATTTATAATGATCGCCTTTTAGCCATATTTCAGTAATATTTTTGAATTGTTTGTTGGCAGCTATTTCTGCCGGCGGCAGGTGATTATGATAATCAATGATCGGCATTTTTTCTGCATAATCATGATAGAGTTTTTTAGCAGCAGAAGTCTGTAATAAAAAATCTTCGTCCAGAAATTTTTTCATATAGCCTTTTTAAAAAATAATAGAAAAAAATAAAATCTACTAAACCCGTGATCAGGTCACCTCAGGCATCTCACTATTTCCTCGCGTTATTAATATATTCAATAATTCCTTTTACATGTGCCGTTACTTTATTAAACTGTCCGTTTGCCAGCCAGTCGGCAGGGAAAAGCTGAGAGCCAATACCTACTGCGGCAACGCCGCTTTTAAACCAGCCCGTAATGTCTTCCTGTGTTGGTTCAACACCACCCGTTGTCATAAATTGCGTATTTGGGAATACGGCTTTTACTGCCTTGATAAAGGCAGGTCCGCCCAATTGTTTTGCCGGGAAAATTTTTACAATATCTATTCCCCAGTTTTCAGCCATGCCTATATCAGATGGTGTGGCACAACCCGGCATCCACAATTTTTTGTGCTTTGATGATATCTCGTGAATTTCCTGGTTGATAAGCGGCGATATTAAAAAATCCGCGCCGGCATGAATGAATTGTTCCGCCTGCTGGCCATTTTTAATAGTGCCTATGCCGAGTATCATTCCCTGCAAAGATTCGCTGCAATATTTACGAAGCTCAATAAAAATATCGAATGAGTTTTCGTTGCGGTTGGTAAACTCAAATAATCTCACACCCGCATCGTATGAGGCCTTTAATACATTTTTACAAACCGTAAGGTCAGTATGCGTAAACAAAGGCATAAAACCGGTTTGTTTTACAAGAGCAGCAATTTCCTGATGAGTCATGTTGGGTATTTGAGATTTGAAATTTGAGATTTGAAATGGGCGGTTTCGGGGTTATGGTTTTTTGTTTTAAGTTTTTTACAACAGTAAACTACAAACCAAAAACAACAAACCTTCACATCTGCTCTTACCTGATTATTTTCCCGCTTCCTCCCTGTTTAATCACGGTGTTTACTTCATCAAGGGTAGCAATATTAAAATCGCCCGTAATACTGTGTTTAATAACACCACAGGCTGTTGCAAGTTCTATGGTTTTACCCAATGGCAATTTGTTTTTTAAACCATGAATGATGCCGGCCATAAAAGCGTCGCCTGCACCTATACGCTCGGCAATTTGCTGTATATAATATGATTTTGACTGATGAATTTTTCCATCATTCCATAAATAACCAATGTACTGGTTAGCGCTGGCGCTTTCCTGCACACGCATGGTCATGGCTATATGTTTAACCTGTGGCAGCTTTTCTTTTATCAATGCAAAGCTGCTTTCAACCAGGTTGTTTTCGTCGGGCTCAATACCAAAATACAATTTCGCGGTATCAATATCAGCCAGTAAAACATCGCAGTATTTTAATAGCGCAGGCATTATCTCAGCCGGCTTTTTGCCATATTTCCAAAGGGTGTTCCTGTAATTGAAATCGGCAGATATAATTAACCCACTTTGCTTTGCAGCTGATAATGCTTCTTCACAAACCTCCACAAGGTTTTGGTTGAGCGCAGGTGTAATACCGCTCCAGTGAAACCAGTCCGCTGTTTCAAATATTTTCTTCCATTGAATATCGCCCTTTTTTAAAAAGCTGAAAGCCGAATATTCACGGTCATAAATTATTCTGCCCGGCCTCGCGCCCTGCCCGCTTTCATAATAATATATACCGGTTCGGTTATGGGTTGATGTTAATGCTGCTGTTTCAACACCATATTTATATAATTGAGAAAGCCCGGCTCTTGCCAGTTCATTACCCGGCAGTGCAGTGATATAAACAGATGGATTACCAAATATGGATAATGAAACAGCAATATTGGCTTCGGATCCTGCCCAATGCATTTCCAAACTATCTGCCTGCATAATTTTTTGCTGGGATGGAGGAGTGAGCCTGAGTAAATATTCTCCGAATAATGCCACCTTTTTATTCATAAGCAATTCAACTGAGTGCCGAATATAAGTAAAAATCAGACCTCATCAGGCCTGAAGCCTTGTGAGGTTTGTAAATTTCTTATTTTGTTGATGCATAAAAAAATATCTGCCGTTACATTAGATAGCCATCCCACTGGTTACTTCGGCAAGTGCCATGTCGAAATATGAAGAAGAACATCATTAACCGTTCAAATAGCTTTAATGTTTTAAAATATTATATTAACATTCAAATCTTATTCCCCTAATAACCTGTCAACATTCGTTCTGTTTAAAAGCCATAACGCATTTATTAAAGCTAATAAGGCTAGCAGTTTCAATATAACAGCTAAAACTTTTTTCGAATAATTGTTTTCTTCAGGCAGGAACGTGTTTATAAGAAGAGTGCTGATATCTGAGCCTACGCCAAAGGCAAATATATTTTATGAGTAATTAAATAACCTGAAACATATTTTAAAGTAATATATTGCATTTAATAAAACCTCTAAACTTTAATGTATGAAAAAACGTCAACCCCTTTGTGTAATGATATGCCTGCTGTTTGCATCTTTTGTTCAGGCTCAGGAACCTCCATCATCTTACACATTTACCCGAAAATTTTTGAGTCAACCTGCAGGCAGCCATCTTTTGCTGGAAGATGAATTGACTATTTATAACGAGAAGAAGTATATCCGGTTTAAAAGAATGCGGAATACGGGTATTGTGCTTACCAGTGTTGGCGCAGGCTTACTGGCAACCGGTGCGGTACTGATATCCTCCGGAAGCAAAGAAGAAGATAACTATAGTAATGATAATTCGGAACTGTCATCAGGTGATCGTAAAATAATTGGCGGAATCTTTTGTGTTATTTTCGGTCTTGGAATGGAGGGCGGAGGTATTCCGCTTTGGGCAATAGGCAGCAGAAAAATGAAACAGTATGGCGGAAACAGTCTGCGGCTTCAGCCTGCAAAAAATGGGGTGGCGCTGGCATATTCATTCTGATAGATGAGTGAGGCAGGTAATCCTTTCGGAAGCCCTGCCTTCATTAATATTAAACAAAAAGGCTGCTTCATGAGCAGCCTTTCGCAGTTGGTTTTGGGGCTATTTAATACTTAACAATTGGTACAATTGTGGATGAACCCGCCTGTATTATTTTTATGTAATAGGCTCCGTTAGCGAGATCGTGAATATCCACAGTAGCAGTTGTTTGGTTTTTGGTAATTAACCTTTTAATAACGAAGCCGTTTATATGGACAAGCGCTATTTCGGAAATGCTGCTTGATCCCGGAATTTTTATAAATATTTTTTCCCGGGCAGGGTTAGGGTATACAAGTATGGTTGATTTATCCCTGAAATTAATTGTGGAAACAGCAGAATAAATAACAGTTCCATCCCAGTTTACCAGCTTTAAGCGGTATTCATTTTTACCATTGGCCGGATTAACATCTATAAATTTATATATTTGATTATCAATATTTTGAAATGGTATTTGCTGGCTAACAGGCGTAAAAACATCCTGCTCCAAAGCTCTTTCAACCACATAATATTTATATGCCGTTTTGCCGGCAACCGACCAGTTCAGCAAAACCTTTTCATTTTGGATAACTGCATTAAAAATAATTTCATTTGCCGGCAGCGGATTATTGGGGTATCCTAGTGCCCCGGCAAGTGTAAAGTTTCCAAAATTACTGACGGTATTGCTTGTAACAGATCCATTAGCTCCCGGTGAGCCGAGGTAACTGCCGGTGCCAGGGTCAATCCATTCAAGCCCGTTGAACCATGCAACTTTGAGCGCATTCATATCTGTTACGCCGCCGCTGTTGGGATCAAAAAAGCTTAATTCCACATTTGCCGGGCCGGTGCCGGTAATATTCCAGTATTCCAAATGGCTGATATGGTGAATGCCTGCGCCCATAGTACTGCCGATGTCGGGATATGGATCGCCGCGGATAAACTCAACCGTAAAATCTCCGGTTGCATTCCGTATAGCGGCGGGCCTTAGCTTACCGTTTATGCCTACCGGAAAAACAAAATCGCTACCTGAAAGCCCTGTTTTACGAACAGGCCCTTCAACATACGAAAGATCGGAGCCTATATTAGTATAAGGCAGATTAAAATAATCGTGCAAACCGCTTTGAACAACGCCGGTAAATGTAAATGTTAGCAGCGAAGCCCCGGAACTTATTATTTTACCATTAAGTAGCGCAAGCGTGCCTGACACAAATATGGGTCTTAATAATGTAGTAGTGGTATTATTCACGGTAATATTGTCGAACGTAATTGACCCTGTGCCACCACCCCCGCCAATGGTTTGATTTGTGCTTAGTAGTTGAACCACACCTGGCATATAATCGCTGCCAATATCTATATATGATGTGCCGGAAGCGAGAATGTTTCCATAAATATTAAAGTTGCCGGTATGTGTACCGAGAGAATTGGGTTTGAAAGAAAAGAACCCGGATAGAACATTCAGGTCATTTTGTATAACGCAATCTCTTGCCGAGCCGATGCCGGCAAAATTTACATTCGATTCTATGTATACATTACCATAGGTTCTTCCGGCAAATGAAGGCCCGGTACCATTTACCTGGTGCCGGTAAATGCTACCATTGTTAAAAATGGTAACCGCGTCAGGCGCGGTAAGACCAAACGGGTTGCCTCCGTCCTTAAAAATATAAGTAGCACCGCTTTGAAAGATCACGCTGTTTTTATTGGCTGTAGTATTGCCAAAGGCATTTCCTCCAAAACCCGCGTCGGCAGTAAATACTGCACCTGAAGAAAATATAACAGCGTTTGTGGCAACGGCGGTTAAACGGTGCGCTGCTCCGCCAAAGCTGAGGTTGCCATCAACCTGCGCTGAAAAACCTGAACTGATATTTAACAGGATGATATTTGATCCCGTAATATTTACAACCGACCCGGCGGCAATTGCAAAGTGCGGTGCTGCTACAGAAGCATTGCCAATGTTGATAGCACTCGTTGCTGCGGCGCTGACATTAACCACTGCATTGTTATACACACTTATTTTACCAATACTTTCACCTGATGGTAAACCGTTAACGGTTGCGTTGGCGTTAAATTCCAGGATATCGTCTGGCGCGGGAGTTGTTCTTTGTGGCGACCAGTTTGTGGCTACTGTCCATGAGCCAGAAGCTACTGCCCATGTATAAGTTTGCTGGGCGTGCATAAGGAGCGGTGCTGTAATAAGCAGTGTTAGCAGGTGCTTTTTCATGTGTGTTCGTGTTGGTCTGAATAAATATTAAGCGCTCACAGGAATTGGGAAAATGGTTAGTTATTGAAAGTTAAGTAAAAATTTATATGTAAAATCAATAATTTTTATGTGTTTGAATACACAATTGTATTTTTGAGCGTTTCCGATAATCCAGAATAAACTATTGTAATGGTCGCTATTTTCAAAAAAGAGCTACGACAGTTTTTCAGCAGCCTCACAGGCTATATGGCAATTGTGATTTTTTTGCTGCTTACGGGTTTGTTTCTTTTTATTTTTCCAGAAACCAATTTGTTTGATTATGGGTATGCTACCCTCGACCAGTTTTTTGAGATGGCTCCCTGGGTGTTATTATTATTAATACCCGCTATCACTATGCGCAGCTTTGCAGATGAATTTAAAGGAGGTACTTATGAAATACTGGCAACAAGACCGCTGAGCAAATGGCAGATCATAACCGGCAAATACCTGGCAAGCCTTATAGTGGTAATTATCGCGTTGCTGCCCACATTAATATATGTATTTACAATTAAGCAACTATCAACAGGCGGTATAGATACCGGTGGTATAGCCGGTTCTTATATCGGCTTGATTTTTTTAGCCGCGGCATTTAGCGCTATCGGCATTTGCTGTAGCAGCTTTACACAAAACGCGGTGGTAGCTTTTTTGCTGAGTGCTTTTGTCTGTTTTATTTTATACAACGGTTTTAATGCTGTCAGCAAAATCCCGTCTTTACAGGGTGGAATGGATTATATTACCGAAATGATCGGTATAGATTTTCATTACCGCAGTTTAAGCCGCGGCGCGGTAGACAGCAGGGATATTATTTATTTTTTGAGCGTTGTGCTGCTGTTTCTTTTCCTTACCTATAAAAAATTAGTGAATCGTTAGACTATGAAGAAATTAATTCAATCAAAATACAGTTGGCTTTTTGTGTTGGCAGCTATTGTGCTGGTTAACTATATCGCTTCGCAGTTGCATGCAAGAATTGATCTTACTTCAGAAAAAAGATATACCATTTCAAACGCCACCCGCGGGTTACTTAAATCTTTGGATGGGCCTGCTGCTATTACTGTATTGCTTGATGGCGATTTGCCTGCGGGATTTAAAAAGCTGCAGGGTAGTACAAGAGATATGCTACAGGAATTCAGGGAAATTGCAGGAAACAATATTCAATACTATTTCCGCAAACCGGGAGATAACTTAAACGATACCGCTAAGCTTATGCTGATTGATTCTTTGCAGCGTATGGGTATTAATGCTACTAACGTTCGCGCCCAAACAAAAAAAGGAGAAGGTGAAGAGCAGCGGCTGGTATACCCGGGAATTATTATTGAATATAAAGACAGGATAGCAGCAGTTGATTTGCTGAAAGGACAGAGTGCAGTTGATGGCATGAACTCTTTAAATAATGCAGAAGCGCTTTTGGAATATAAGCTTGCAAATACTTTAGATAAAGTAATGCAGGACTCAGTGCCGGTAGTAGGTTATTTAACAGGTAATGGTGAACCGCAGAATTATGAAGTATATGACCTGATAGAAAATACGATAAAGCCCAACTACGGCTTCAGCATATTGCCTATAGACAGTGTGCCGGTTATTCCCGGGTTTTTTCATGCGATGCTGATCGTAAAACCAAAGGTTGGTTTTACTGAAAGCCAGAAATTGAAAATTGATCAATATGTGATGCGCGGGGGGAAAGTTTTTTGGCTGGCTGATAAATTGTTTGCAACGCAGGATAGTTTAAGGAGAAGTGAAGGTTCATTCATTGCGTTTGATATGGGCTTGAATCTTGATGATATATTGTTTAAATATGGTGTCCGGATTAATTCGGATATAGTGCAGGATCTGAATTGTGCCGAGATTCCCCAGGTTGTAGGGATGATGGGTGACCGTCCACAGATGCAGTTAATGCCCTGGGCATATTTTCCGCTGTTATCAAGTAACAATAACAATCCTATTTCCAAAAATCTTGATTATGTGCTTTCACAGTTTCCGCAGTCTGTTGATACGGTAAAAGCGCAGGGTATCAGTAAAACAATATTGTTGGCAACATCTCCCAACGCACGTATCGTAAGTACGCCCGCAAGAGTTGAGCTGAACAGCGTGAAGAATGAAGAAGATCTCAAAACATTTACCAGTGCAAATGTGCCGGTTGCAGTTTTGCTGGAAGGAAAGTTCAATTCTTTGTACGCCAACCGTATTTCAACTGCAACAAAAGACAGTTTGGCTAACCTGTACAAAGCGCCGTTTGTGCCTGCCGCTGCCGCGCCTAATAAAATGATTGTTGTTTCTGATGGAGATATAGTGACCAATGTTGTGTCACAACAAAAAGGCCCGCTGCAAATGGGGCAGAATGAGTATACCGGTTATGTATATGCGAATAAAGAGTTCTTCCTGAACTGCATGGAATATCTTATAGGTAATCCGGGTATATTAGAAACGAGAGGAAAAGATTATACGCTTCGCTTACTGGATAAGAAAAAAACAGCGGAAAGCAAATCATACTGGCAGATGACTAATATGGTATTGCCATCTGCATGTATTATTTTTTTTGCGTTTATATATGCATATATAAAGAAACGAAAATACCAGGGAGTGTAATATATTGATAGGCACGATGCATCCGCAACGGGGAAGCGCTGCAAATGGTATTTTCGTGGCGTGCTTTGCTCCTCTGCGAGCGCTGTGTGAAAGTGCTAAATAAACATTCTTAAACCTATAAGGGTTGTGGCGGCTTTACTGCGCTGCAAACCTTATAGGTTTAGTGTAGGCAAATTCATCACGAAATATTCTTCCTGAATTTCAAATAAAACGGAATCCCCGCTAATATCAGCGCCAGTCCTATGCCGGCTTCGCGTGGCCTTTCAACAATGGTATTAAAAATCAATATCATACAAAACAAAATAAATATTGCGGGTATAACAGGGTAGCCCCAGGTTTTGTAAGGTCGTGGTGCATCAGGCATTTTCTTTCGCAGAATAAATACGCCAATTGTTGTAGCGCCATAGTAAATGAAGGCGGCGAAAATCAGCATGTCTGTGATCTGGTCGAATGTGCCGGACAAAATAAGTACACAACCCCATAAACCCTGGTACCACAAAGCGCCGGCAGGCACATGCGCTTTATTTAATATACCGGTTCTTTTAAAAAACAATCCTTCCGCTGCCATAGCATAATAGGTTCTTGCACTGCTGAGTATGGTAGCATGTGTGCAACCCAATGTGGAGATAACAATAAGTACCGACATGAATAATTGCCCGCCGTTACCCCAGAAAACTTTAACCGCTTCAACAGCAGCAATACTGCTGCCCTGTGCATGCACCTGCTCAAGCGAGGTTATTGGCATCAGGGAGAGATAAGCAAGGTTTGCAAGAAAATAAATTACAATCACAAGTATTAATCCAAGCACAATGCTCAACGGAATATTGCGATGGGGATTTTTAATTTCACCTCCCAAAAAACCAACCGAGTTCCATCCTTCATAACCCCAGAATGCAGCAAGCATCGCTGTAAATATCGCACTCATGGTAACAGGATGTTCAGTTGGTGTTTGTAATGAAAATGCCGAAGCTATATTGGCAGCAGGGCTGCTCAATCCGAAAAATACGATCAATAGTATACCGCCCAGCATCAGCAGTAAAAGAAATGTGCTGAAACCCGCGCCGGTTTTTAAGCCTGTACAATTCAAATACGTGAGCAGCAATATTAATACAATAGCAACCAGTTTTTCATTAAAATTGGCAAAAGGGTAAAATATGCCTGCAATATTTACATCCGCCAGCGATGTAAGTATGGGTGGAAGATGTATGATATGATTTAGTGATTGTGAAAATACATAAGCAAGACTTGCAATGGACGCAGTTTTTATCGCGGCAAAATCAGACCAGCCATATAGGTAGGCGAAGAAGCGTCCGTAAATTTTTTTATAGTAAGCATATTCTCCACCGGTATCAGCCAGCATGCCTGCCAACTCTGCATTGCTTAATGCGCCAAATAAAGTTATTACTCCGCCCAGTACCCAGCAAACCAGCACCCAACCAGGTGCATGCAGCTCTGCTGCCATAGGCGCTACTTTTTTATACACACCCGAGCCGATAATATTACCGATAACAATTACAATTGCCAGTTTTAAACCAAGTGAGCGGGTGAGATGCGATGATGAGGACATGAATTAGTTTTGGTGAAAGAGTTAAGATAAAGATTTATTTTGAGATTGGTGATTAAAGGTGCTGCGCATGCGGGGTTTTGTTTTAAAAAATATAAGGATAATCCGCAGGGCAATTGTATTGTTGCTCAGCATTTGTACTATTGCTTAACAGGGTTATCTTCCGTGAGAAAAGTTCTCCCTGCTGCTGCATTAATCTGATTCAATACAATTATCTCTGGAGGGTTTCATTCCATAAAATAAAAAAGCCACATGCCGTTACCGGCATATGGCTGGAAGAATAAAAATAGAGGGTCTAATTTTTCAATGCGTATTTGCTGAGAAAGCGTATGCTTTTGGTATTGCTGTAATCATACTGGTATAATCCGTCATCTGTTACTACCATTGCATGTTTATTTCCCGCGATAATATCATAAGAGTTTTTAACATCAATGCTGCTTAACTGCTCCAGGCTGGAAGCATTGCCTGCATCATATAATCTTACGCCGCTTTTATCATCACATACAAATAACAGGTCTCCGTCTTTACAAAGCCCTTTTGGTTTTGTGAGGTTATATGCTTTAACCAATGTAGGGTTCATCAGGTCTTTAATATCAATTACATTCAGCTCATTGGCAGAGCCGCCGCAGGTAGTGCCGGCATGTAATGTAACATATGCATATTTGCCATCAGTAACCACAGGATCACAGGCACGGCCATGCGAGAACTCACCCAGCTTCACAGGTGCAAGAGGATTGGTCATATCATACATAAACATTCCTGTCATAGAACCTAAAAACAATTTTCCCTCAAAAGGATATATTGTTTCCAGGTCAAAACCGGCATAATATGTAGTATCAAATTTGGGGGAAGAAGGAGTAGAAATGTTTACAATGCCCAAAGAATGTGATTCCTGTAATGCATAAAGATGATCGTTCATTAATACCATGCTTGCCATAGAGCCTGCTGTTCCGGTATTTGATTTTGGGCCACTGTTTGATTGTGCTGAAGTGGCATACATGCAATTCGCGCAATCTGCCCAAATGGTATTTGTTTCTACTGTTGTATCTTTTTTGATTACTGCTGCAACGATCATGTCAGGCGCTGTATTATCATAATAGTAATAACGATGGTAAAAATTCTTTATATAGTTTACTATAGTAGCCTTTTTAGGGTTACTGATGTCAATAGCCAGCAGGTCGGTGTAAGTATCGGCATATAATATATTATCTCTCACGGCAATATCAAGATTACCCGGGATATTTAAAAAGGCAACCTGTATAGGCCTGGAAGGATTACTGTTGTCGATGATATGAATACCTTTTTCAACTTCGTTTAAATAAATAAAATGATCTTTAATATACAGCTTGCCTGCTGTTTTAACAGGCTCCGATACACTACCGTTAAGCGCAGCAAATACTTCAGCTCTTGTTTTCAGCACCGGGGTGGTAATAGTGTAGGTATATGTTTGCTTTTTAGAGGCATTATCTTTTAAGCATCCGGAAAAGATAACAAGCAGTAATGCGATGGCTATAGCAATGCCGGGCTTTGTGCTGATATGGAGGGTCATGGCAATGATTTTGCATAGTGACATTGAAGAAATAGTAAACGTTGCGTGGGTTTAATGATATTTCGTACATTAGGACAACGCGTATTATTAAGAGCAGGTATTATGCTATATCAAAAATTCAGTCCTTCTTCAATACTTATTCCTTTTGTTGAAGCTTATTATTTGTGGACTTCTGCAGGGGAAATGGTTGATAATATGGTTGTTGAATCTCCGCCAACCGGTTTTTGCTCCATTGTGTTTAATGCCGGAGATGCATATATATTAACCAACAAAAAGTTTGATAAGCTGAATGTGCCTGGTAGTTTTATTGCCGGGCAGTCTATATATAGTTATTCACTCCGGCTCAGCGGCATAGTTGAAATGGCAGGCATTGTTTTTAAGCCGGCGGGGCTCGCTTCGCTTTTTAATTTACCTGTGTATGAGTTTACGGAAGAGCGGATTGATCTGAAGCAGAAATTTGATGCTGATACGGTAACGCGTATGGAGCAGAAGATAAAAGCTATTGCTACTGCAGATAATAAAGCAAAATTGCTGGAGCAGTTTGTGCTGGAATTATGTAATGGCAAGATACCTGTTGCTGATAGCATTGATAGTGCCGCCAACCTGATTGTTGAAAGAAACGGTATGTTGCATGTTAATGATATTTTGCGGGAAGTATATATGTCGAGAAGAAATTTTGAAAGAAAGTTTTTCAAAAAAGTCGGGCTTAGCCCCAAGTATTATGCACGCATACGGCGCATCTCTTATTTAATGAATATTATATCCGGAAAAAAGAATGTGGACTGGGTGCAGCTATTTAATGATTGCGCTTATTATGATCAGTCTCATTTTATAAAAGATTTTCTCGAATTTACGGGGCGCACCCCTCAGCAATACCTTGATGCAAACAGTGAGTTGGCGAATATTGTAAGTAAGCCGGTTACAAAATCATTGCATTAAAACGTAAGGAAATTTATTTTGCCGCAGTTTTACAATGCAATTGGCTGAAGAGGGTATTATTTTTACTTCTCAATGCATATCTATATTTTCATTTATTTGACCATTATTTTTTTTGATATAGTATTGATGTTTTTGCTGAAGGAAAAAGGGAAAGTTTGGAACTGGCTTTTGGGGGGGAACAGGATTGGCGGCGATGATACTCTTACATTTAGGCTCGTCGGGAATTTATGCAACTTTATTAACTGCTCCTGTGTTGAGCGGTTAGGGAATGCTGATGCTGGGTATACTGCTATTGTTTTTAGGAGGATGTGTATATAAGAAAACGGGCAATCCTTTATACGGCACTCTTGTATTGTAATAATATTTTTCACACATAAATTTTATTTTATGACTTCAGCTATTAAAGAACAAGACACATTAAGCCTTAAAAATGCATGTGTAAATTTCATTTTCGCTTATCAGCAAAAAAATGTAGATAAAATGCTGAACTTTTGCGACCCTGATGGAACAATATATTTTAAACCTCTTGGCGATGCGGGAGTGGGAAAGATACATGAGCTTGGAAAGGGTATCTGGACTGCGTTGATAGATTGTTTTCCTGATATTGATAACACGCTAGATGCGGCAGTTGCGGAAGGGGAAGATTCCGTATGTTGCCGGGTGGTGATAAGAGGCACACAGGAAAAAGATTTTGGCGGTATACCAAATAAAGGAGGGCATTTTGACAGCGATCATATTTTCATCTTCCGCCTTAACCCTGATAATAAAATAACAGATATACAAATCAGCTGGGATCACGATGACCTTAAAAAGCAACTGGGTTCTTAAGTAACATTAAGTGAACTTAAAGCTATTATATATGAGATACTGTTTATTTTTTGCTGCAATATTCTTTGCAGCATGCAATAGTAATATCGGGAACCGGGAGCCTGCAATTTCAGAGAAAGATGCCGCGAAACCTTATTCGCCAATTGAAGGCAACTGGGTACTTGTGTCAAACAAATTGCATGGGAATATGGTACAACCTAAAAGGTTTCCCCAGCAGGTAAAAATGTTTCATGACGGGTATTATGCTTTTGTGATGTACGATGCTTCGGGTAATTTTTATTATGCCGGCGCGGGATCTTACGAAGTGAACGGAAATATGTATAAAGAAACGTTTACTTATGCATCCGACACGGCAGATGTAGGTTCATGGGATACACAACGGTGGGAGATAAAGGGCGATACTTTGATTTTTTATGGTTTTGAAAAAGCGGCATTGACTGATGGTACCGATGTAACCGAAAAATGGGGCAGGCATAAGTTTGTGGAAAAAAGGGTAAGATTGAAGAGATAATAATCAATCAATACATTGAAGCTGTTTAATGACTTGGTTAGTACACGCATTGTAACCTTTATGAATTGCTTTCAAATTATTAAGTAGCTTAGTTCTTTTACAACATATGAACGGGTACACGAGAAACTTTTGTTAATTCCGTAGTAAGGCTTGCCTCAATAAGTTTTGCCCTTGTACTTAACTGGGCCTTTTATTCCCGAAGCTTCTTACTTGAAATTACAGACAAAAGTTACTGAAAATAGCATTACGGGTAATGCAGGCAATCGGGTTGATTTGTTAAGATATAAATTTTGTAAATACTCAAAACAAAAATTTTCGGCAATAAATAATGCTTTTAGTGATTTGAGAGGCTTAATAAACCTATAAGATTTACAGCGCTACCTTCATGATAGGTTTTCAGCAGCAATCAGGTAAAATAAACCATACTATTTCCCAAACATCCTCTCCAGGTAATCTCTTTTAAAAGCAATATAGATAGGATTGCCGGAAGGCGTGATGTTAGGCTGGGCAGTGGCAAAAAGTTCTTCACCCAAAGTTTTCATTTCCTGTGGCGTGAGTGAGCGGCCGGGTTTAACGGCATGTTGCCATGCGAGACTGCGTATAAGCTTTTCTCTTCTTGAAAATTTTACTTCACTGTTAAAATGCTTGAACTGTTCCAGCATTTGTTCAATAGCGATTTTTTCATTGCCGGTTTCTACATCCGCTGGCGTGCCGTGTATTACAAAAGTATCTTTTCCAAAAAGTTCTATTTCGTAACCGAGTGTGGCAAGGTCGGGGAGAAGCTCCTGTAATAAAGCTGCATCTGCGGCGGCAAGCGGCACAGTTAAGGGAAACAAACTTCTTTGCGTGGGGATTGGTTTTCCCTTTGCTGCAATGATGTATCGCTCATATAAAATTCTTTCGTGCGCAGACTGCTGATGTATGAGTATATAACCGGTGTTGGTAGCAGCCACAATATAGGTGTTGTGCAACTGCAGCATCGGCACATCTTCCAGTAATTGCAATTTCTGATCTCCACTTCCCTGCAGGCTTCGGTTAGCCGGCGCCGTTTGTTCGTATTCTAATTTGTCTGATGCTGGTTCTGTATGTGCAGCAAGCAGGCTTTTAAAACCGCTTTGTTGTTTTGGTTCAGGATAAAAATCTTTCCAGTGCTTCAGCTCACTTTTACTTTCGATAAAATGTGCCTGGTTTTTTTGAGTGAAAGTATTGTAGAGTGAGGATGCTTCGGCATTGGTTTTCTTTTCTTCGGTAAAGGGTTTTTCTATTGCATCCAGTTTTTGTATACCGGGATCAAGATCAAAATTTAATGTTGGCATTATACTGAATTGTGCAAGTGCATGTTTTACCGCAGACTGCACAAAAGCATATATGATCTTTTCATCTTCAAATTTTATTTCCTGTTTGGTAGGGTGTACATTAATATCAATCTGCGCCGGGTCAAGATCAATGAACAATACATACATCGGGAAACTATCCGCTGCTATCATTTCCTGGTAAGCGCTCATTACCGCGTGATTCAGGTATGCGCTGCGTATAAAGCGATTGTTTACAAAAAAATACTGATCACCTCTTGTCTTCTTGGCAGTATCAGGCTTTCCTGCAAAACCATATATGGTAAGGTAATCTGTTTTTTCCTGTACGGTTACCAGTTTGGCATTATAGCTTGCACCAAGCAAATGAACAATGCGTTGTTTGAGCGTTCCTTTTTCCAGATGAAAGATTTCCTGTCCGTTGGCGCTGAGTGAAAAAAATATTTCCGGGAAAGCCATTGCTACACGAATGAACTCATCAACGATATGGCGCATTTCCACGGGGTTGCTTTTCAGGAAATTTCTTCTTGCCGGCACGTTGAAAAAAACATTTTTCATAGCGATGCTTGTTCCTTTCGGAAAAGCGATCATCTCCTGGTTTTTTACAATGCTGTTTTCTATTTCTATTAATGTGCCGGTCTCGTTTTCTTCTTTCCGTGTTTTCAATTCCACCTGCGCCACGGCGGCTATCGAAGCAAGGGCTTCTCCGCGAAAGCCCATCGTGCGTATCCGGAAAAGGTCATCTATATTATTTATTTTGGAGGTAGCATGGCGTTCAAAACTCATTCTCGCATCAGTTTCACTCATGCCGCTGCCATTATCTATTACCTGTATCAAAGATTTGCCTGCATCAGCTACAATCAGTTTGATCTCTGTTGCACCCGCATCCACCGCGTTTTCAAGCAATTCCTTTACCGCGCTTGCCGGCCGCTGGATCACTTCACCAGCTGCTATCTGGTTGGCAATATTATCCGGCAGTAGCTGAATATTATCTGACAAATGCTGAAAGTTTAAGCGGCAAAAGTAGGATAAAAAAGCCTATCCCTCCTTCTCCCTTTCCGAAGGAAAGGGAACGGTGCTGTGCATCTTTAATAAGCTGTATATCCCCTTCAGCAGAAGTAATTCTACTGTTCAAATATTCAATATATTTCCTTTTTTTATTACGTATCGTTGAAAAGCGGGGCGCTGTGCTTAGGTGTCCTTCTCTTTGGGAAGGCCGGGATGGGCTTCTATCTTACCACCTCCTCATACACCAGCCTGCTCACTTGCGCTAATGCAGCCGCGGATTTTTCTTCATCTTCTATTCCTCTCGATAATAATACGATCACATATTTTCTTCCATCGGGCAAAAACACAATTCCTGAATCATGCCTCACACCTTTGAATGCCCCGGTTTTGTTGGCAACTTTTACATCTGCAGGAAGTTTGCCACCGATCACCCGTTTAAATTGCTGGTGAAATAAAATATCCAGCATATCATCCACGGATTTTTTATCGGCAACCGTTCCTTTTGCTATACTTTCCATAACCAGCATTAAATCATAAGCGGTGGTAATATTATTCAATCCCTGTTCAAATGCTTTTTTATCTTCCACACCACGGAGTACCTGCATTTTTTTTGTGCCGAGATTGCGCATCGTAGCGGTTACATTTTTTGCACCCACCAGCTCAATAATATTATTGGTGGCAAGATTGCTGCTTACAGTTATCATCCTGAAAACAATGTCTCTTATCGGTAATTTTTTTCCCACATGAAGATAAAGATCGTGTTCACTGTCATCTGTTGAATCAAGGGAGTATGTGCTGCCGTCAACAATACTTGAAAATGAATTTTTGACCAGCATGGAATCTGTTACGGAAAATTTACCCTGTGCTGCCTGTTTATATACTTCAATCATTACAGGCGTTTTCATGGTGCTGGCGGCATGAAATACTTCTTCGCCATTCCAGAAAAAAGTTTCTCCTGTGGCTATATTCTTGAATGCTACGCCAAATACAGCTTCAGGGTATTGTGCAAATACTTCGCCTGTCCGTTGCCGTAATTTACTGGTATCACTCAATTGCCCGGCCATGGTTGTTGCAGAAACGCTGGTAATCAACAGGAGACTGAAAATTATTTTTCTCATAATAACTTATTTATTTTTAACAGGAATAAGGCGCAAGGCTGAAAAATTTAAATCAGAATCAGGATCAATAAGCTGCAGTTTTACCTGGTCAATACTTAAGTCCGGCTTTAATGCATAACTTAAATATGCATCAGCCTTAAGATCTTTATTGCGGAAATGTGCGATGAAAACATCCCGGTGAAAATGTTCCACATCAGCGATCAGCTGTGGATTAAAATCGAATTGAAAGACCATTTTGTCACCGTTTTTGGTAACAGTAAAATCTCCGCATAGCTCATCCCGGAAAGTGCCGGTATATTTTTCCAATGGCAGTGATGGCCCGACATTTGAATTTCTTTTTATCATTTCTTTTTGCTGTGTGCCTGCAAGCCTGGCAAGAGAAGAATCAAGCGATTGCTTATAGCCGGCTATCCAATCGAAGGGTTTGTTGTTCATATAATAATCCAGCACATGGTATATCACCGACCAGTATGCGCCGGTAGTTTCCTGGTTGGTTAGTACGCAAATGCCGAGGTTCAGCTCCGGCACCATTGTTACCTGTGATACAAATCCATCAAGCTTTCCGCCATGAATGACCAGTTTGTATTTTCCATAGTTCAGCGCACGGAACCCTAACCCGTATCCGTAGAAATTTGCCTGTGCCGGCTTAATGCTTTCATCTGCTTTATATATGGGCATCGGCCTGACGATCTTCCATAATTCATTTGTTGAAGATGGTTTGAATAAAACCTGTTTATCTATCGTTCTTCCTGAGTCAAGCTGGGTGATCAGCCACTTGGCCATATCATTGGCATTAGACAAAACACCACCTGCAGGGTTACCTGCATCGCCCATCATTTGATCATATACACCTGGAATATCTTTTATTACGCCATTTAACCTGAAATGCGCTGCCGATATATTGGGTTGGGTTTTGAAAGATGAAATTTTAGACATACTACCGGTCATACCTACCCTGTTAAAAATTTTTGTTTTGATAAAATCTTCCCATTCCATGCCTGAAACTGTATGGATTACTTCTCCGGCTACGAGATAAAAAACATTGTCGTAAGCGTATGTGCTCCTGAAACCATTAACAAAAGGAATATACCTGATGCGGCGTATAATTTCCTGCCGGGAATAGTTGGAAGGAGGGAACAACATAAGGTCGCCTGCATAAGCGGGAATACCGCTGTGATGCACCAGCAGATCTCTTACGGTAAGATTAGCAGTAATATAAGTATCTGAAGTTTTAAACCAGGGCAGGTAATTAATTACGGGATCATCCCACTTAAGTTTTCCTTCTTCTACCAATATCGCCAATGCAGTTGCTGTAAATGCTTTTGAGTTTGATGCAATGGCAAATAAAGTATTGGCGTCAACGGCTGCCGTTTCTCCCATCTTTTTTACGCCATATCCTTTGGCAAGTAAAATTTTACCGTCTTTTACAATGGCTATACTCATGCCCGGCACTTCAAATGTTTTTAAAACTTTTGCTATATGTGCATCAAGCCCGGGTGGTAAAGCGCTTCGCTTATCCTGTGCTGTTATGAGTTTTATAGAAAGCAGGAGCAGCAATAGTATTATTTTGTATTGTTTCATTGTTTTTAAAATAATTATAACAGGATTAAGAAGGTAAGGTTACATGCATTCATACTTTTTTGCCTCCGCAGCCGGCGGGCTGCGTAACCGGAACGCCGCTGCTTTTTGTCTTTTGAAAAAATATGCTTCGCATTTTTTCAATTCCACCTTCGGTGGAACCAGACAAAAAAAAGGTGGTTAACCCGGTTACTGGTAACATTCATTTAAAATACATGATACTACATTCTGACTAATCATTTCTTCCCTTCCACCTTCCGTATCAAAAATTCCGTAACCGCTTCATCTACTTTCAGCTGGCTGGAGAACTTCATCCAGTGATGTGTTTCATCAGGAATAACCAGTGTTTCAAAATCAGTAAATTTTTTCTCTTCAAATCTTCTCACGAGGTCAACACTTTGTTTAAACGGAACATTGCCATCATCATCGCCGTGAATAATTAATACAGGAGAAGTCCATGAATCAATATATGCCACAGGAGAGGATTTCCAGCTAAGCTTTCGCGACAGTTCAGCATCAGGCGCCTGTTCAAGCTTTGTAACTTCAGGAGCAAAAACCATCAGGTTATGCTCCCCGTGAATATCTACACCGGCGGCAAATAGTTTTGAATCTTTAGCCAGTGCCATAGCGGTAAGAAAGCCGCCATACGATCCGCCATATACACCAATGCGCTTTGCATCAATAAAAGGTTGTGATGCCAGCCATTCCCCTGCCGCTTTAATATCAAGGTATTCTGATGCACCATTATTCCAGGCACTATCAGGATTTTGAAATTCATAGCCATACCCTATGCCTAACCGGTAGTTTACAGATAATACAACAAAGCCCCTGCTTACCAGGTATTGATTAAGTGCATACGTATTGGCGTAATAATCGCCATAATGCCACCCTGCCAGCATTTGCCGCTGCGGGCCGCCATGTATAAATACTATTGCCGGTTTTTTGCCAGTCTTATTTGCAGGTTCAAATACCTGTCCGTATACTGTTTTACCATCACCGGCTTTAAAAATTACCGGGCGGGGTGTAACAAACTGTGCTGAAGGAAACTCTTTTGGTATCAGCGCTTCGCCAATAAGCCTGGAGCTTTTACCATTAAATGGCATTACCGCCAGCACAGTGGGGCGTTGCGCATTGGCACTGAAAAAAACAATGGTGGCGCCATCGCCTGTAATTACAGGAAAGGTTTCAATACCCGTGCCGGGCGTTACTATTTCCATAGCGGCTTTATCAACAGGTACTCGGGCAATATGCCGGCGTTCGTAATCATATTTATCAGGCCCGGTATTAGTACTGAAGATTATCCATGTTCTATCGGGACTGAGTTTTACATGCTCTACCATGAAATTGCCCGGCGTAAGCAATGTTGGTTTTCCGCCAGTGGCAGAGATGGAATACAAATGTGGCCAACCATCTTCATACGAAACATACACAATGCGATCATCCGCAGCCCAATGCAGGTTATATCTGCCATTGGTTGCCGGCACAGAACCGCGAAGTGTTTCCGGCGCTTTCCATATCCGGCTGGCCTTTCCTGTTATAATGTCGGCTGTGTATATGGCCCAGGGTTCATGCTTGTTTACAGTTAAAGCATCAGGCTTACCTCCGGCTGCAGGGCGCCTCACAAAAACAATATGCTTGCCATCAGGCGACCATTTGGGTGACTGATCGCGGGCAAATGCCGGATCTATCCATTGTATGGGAGAAACGGAATCCCTGAATATACCAACAAATGAATGATCGCCGCGAAAAACAGTAAACAATAGTTTCTTTCCATCAGGCGACCATTGTAACCCTCCTACGTTGCCTTTTGTATAAAACAAATTATGCGGCGCAGCGGAACCGTCGGTGGCGGCTACGCGAACCTGGCTATTTTTTATGTACACTACTGTTTTACCATCCGGCGAAACAGCGGCACCATCACCTTCATCCAGCAGCGTTGATCCGCCTCCTGTAAAACGTATACTGTACAATTGAATTTTGGGAGCAGTGGTATAGGAATACGGATTGCGGGAAATGGTTTCATCAAATGCGCCGTGATCGCCTCCAAGTGTGTAGATAATGTGGCTTCCATCCGGTGTAAATGTAATACCGGTAATTTCCCGCCCGTCATCAATAGTGTAATTGGTAAGTTGCCGTAATGTAAAATCCGGCCCTTCTGCTACATAAATATTTCTTGATCCTTTCTGATTGATCGCTACAGCAATTTTTGAATCGTTGGACGCTGCCGTAAGCTCTGAAGGGAAAGGATAGGAGAGTGCAGACTCCAATGAAAATGACTGGGCGAAACTATTGTTTTGAATACAACAGGAAACAAATACAAATAATGAAAGAATAATACGAAGCATGATATGACGATGATTTTGCAGCTGCCGTAAAAAAAGCAGCCCTTTGCAGGGCTGGCTTTTTGCATAATAAGTTTTGTTATTTAAAGCATATACCACCTACAGACAGAATGAACTATTATTGAAACCTATTTAGCTACTTCTTCTGTTATAATGGTGGTAACAAATTAATCACAGCCGTGTTCAATATTTGTAATATATATTTTGAAATAATCACCGCAACCTCCAAAAAAAGATACAGGAGAGAGATGAGGAATCTCAAATGTTTCGCACGTTACTAAATCTCCAGTAAGGTCATTTACATTATCAACCTGTATAGAGCCTCTTGATCCCGATCCAGAAAAATAGAAAATGAATGTATAATTCCCAATCAAGTTACCGTCCAACGCATGATATGGGAAAACGGGATTGTTTACTGTTAGTGAATATGGAGTACCTCCAGATTTGCTAACAACCATTTTGGTAACTTGATATCCGCTTGTATTATAAACAGAATATAAAGGCCCGCAGAATGTTTGGTTATCAGATTGCTTGACCGAACTACTCGCTTTTTTTGAGGCAATCTGCTTTGATGAAATATTTATTTGAAAAATAAGTGGAAATAAGATAATAGTTAAATAGAATGTTTTCATAATTAAGTTTTTAGTTTAGGTAATTTAAGAAAAAATTTGTTTTCTAATAAGAAAACACTATTAGACAGGAAATAAATCATTGTTTTCAATTCTTTATACATCACTTTCTCGTTAGAAAGGAAGCTTGCTACAGATCAATAGTATTTATCACCTTTTAGTGAAATACGCAAAAGAGAAAGCCTAACAATTATAACCATAATATAATTCTGATTTTGCTACTACTGTAAAAAAGCAGCCCCTTGCAGGGCTGGCTTTTTGCATAATAAGCTTTGTTATTTGAACTATTTCATATGAAAACAAATCTGGCTTACTTATCCCACCAAAGCTTTTCATCCAATCCCGAAATGGAAGGAACATTTGGTCCATTACGGCTGATCTCAACTGAAGGATAAGCTAACCGTCTGATAAAATCAGGTAAGGCAGCATTTAAAGGCAACTCAAAACCGTCATAATCATAATCAAACCTGCGCATATCAACCCATGATTCTGTATTAAGAAGCATAGCTATATACTTTTCTTTAAAAATTAACTTGAGAGTAATATTATCTTTTCCAACACTTACAACCGGGTTGTTGATATAGGTTTGTTTATTTGCTATACTAACCCCAATCTTATCCATATTAGTGGCTATGCCTGCCAGGTATGCATTATAGGCGGTTTCCTTATCGCCGGCTCTAAAGGCTGCTTCTGCTTCAATAAATTTCATTTCTGCATAAGTAACCAGTTGTAATGGCGCTCCCCCTTTGGAATAAAATCCATCTAAAGAGAGGTAGGATTCTTCATCATCAGTACCTGTGCCAATTCTGCCGGCCCCATTGCGTGTGCCCCTGTAATCTCCAAATTTTGTTATGGTAGCAATAAGCGGCAATCTTGGGTCAAATACCCCATACGTTGTGCCATTCATTGCATTTACTATATTGGTACTTAACCACCCATCAAGGTTTAGGTTTGCATTATCTACAGCAACAGCATTCCATGGGCTTAGCCCGTCAAATGCAGTTAAAGTTGCATCATCGCTATTTGATTCATAAGCGCTTTCAAGAGCAGATAATATATCGGTGCTGTTATAGCTACTGGTCTTTGATAATTGATTTAAGAAACGCGCTTTAAGTGCGTAAGCTGTTTTTAACCATGCAGCAACATTACCTCCATGTATTACATCACTTGGTTTATCTATCTCCGCTAATGCATCGGTTCTTTCCAGGTTGGTAATGCCCTCTTCTACCAATTGCAAAGTAGTAGCGTGCAGCGTTTGCTGGCTGTCAAATGCAGGTGTAAGTTCATCTAACCCTTTTAAAGATTCGCTATAGGGCACATCGCCAAATGCGGTAATCAGCATGTTAAGATTATATGCCATTAAAAGCTTTCCAACACCTAAATGATAGTAGGCTGATGTTTTCTCTGCGAGTTTATTCATCTCAGAGATGTTCATCATTGTTGAATAAAAATTTCTCCATGTAGTAGAATAATCCACTTCATTATATATATCGGCATCGCTTCCCTGTGAGCTTGAGGCCTGGTATTGTGTTAAATAAGAAACATTATATCCGAGACGGTATTCATTCATTGCAGTACCATACGCCGCAGTTGCAAGTAATGGATTAATAGGTGCCTCACTAACAAGATTGGGATTTTCAAATTTATCGTCAAGGTATTTTTCGCATGCGGAAAAGCTTAATGCTAAAACCGCCAGTACTGCTATATTAAGTATCTTTTTCATTGTTTGTGGTTTTAGAAGTTAAGGTTTAATGAAATAATAAAACTGCGTGTGGCAGGATAGGTGAATCCTGCAAAACCATCTACTACACTTCCCGAACTGAATGAGCTTGACTCAGGATCGAAAGTGCTGTATTTGGTATTGAGCCAAAGATTTGTTCCGGTAGCGGTGAGCGTAGCGCCTTCAATAAACCCGCTTCGCTTCATTAATGAGGATGGCAAAGTATACCCCAATGATAGCGCGCGTAACCTGATCCATGAAGCGTCTTCTATAAACGTTTCTGATGCACCACGATAATAGTTTCTATAATAGCCATTCCCATAGTCTACTCCATCGGGGCCTACACCCTGACCCAACCAAACAGCCTTTGTGTTTTTTGAACCATCAGCCAGCACCCCGTCAAAAACAATGACATCGTTGCGGTTTTCTGATCCTTTCTGTAATGCAAAGGAAGCAAGGAAGTTAGCAAATTGGTTATACCTATAAACACCTTGCTGGGCATCAAACAAAAAATATAAACTTAACCCTTTGTAGCGAAGTGTGCTGCTAAGACTCCCTATCCATTTAGGCTGGGAGTTGGCAATGTATTGCTGTTTTGAAGCTGGGTTTAATACAGGAAATCCGTTTGAGCCAATTACTATTGGGCGGCTTCTATCTAAAACAGTAGGATCTTCTGTGTCATTACCAAAATAACGTTTATAGGTTCTGCCATACAGATCACCTACAGGATGACCGGGAATATTTTTCTGTGTAACAGTTGCACTCAGATAGCCATAATGACTTGCCATGATCATTTCCGTAAGATCAGGATAGATGGATAGCACCTTATTTCTGTTAGCTGTATAGTTTATTCTTACATCCCAGCTAAAATCTTTTGTTTGTACCGGTGTTCCTGATACACTGATTTCAACACCTTTATTTCTTATACTTCCTGAATTAAGGTAAATACTTTCATAGCCACTGGTTACTGGCACATTTACAGGAATAATAAGGTCTTTACTGGTATTGTTATAATAAGTGAAGTCAAGGCCAAACCTGTTTCTTAAAAATTTTAATTCAATGCCGCCTTCATATGATGTGGTAAATTCGGGACGAAGGTTTGCATCTCCTTTTGTATTATACAATGAAAAAGGTATAGCGCCATTTGTAAGTGGCAATTCAGGGCTATATCCTTCCGATGTGGCATACGGCGGTGCGTCTTTACCAATTTTTGCTACCGAAAAGCGGACCTTGCCATACGACCACCATTCTGGTAATTTAAAGTTTTCAGAAAATACCCAACTTGCACTTGCAGATGGATAAAAGAACGATCTGTTGGCTTTTGAAAGCGTAGAAGTCCAGTCGTTTCTGCCGGTTATAGTCAGATACAGAAAATTATCCCAGCTTAAAGTCCAATCTCCGAACAAACCAATAATGCGATAGTCTTTCTGATAAAATTTCGAAGTAACTCTTTTGGCGTTGTTCAAATTATAGAATGTTGGTTCAACAAGCGTATCTCCTTGCACGTAAATAGTACTTCTTCTTGATTCAAAAAGATCATGCCCAATCTTGAAGGAAGATTGCAGATGACTTCCGATATTATTTTTAAAATTGAGCATCAGGGTAGAATTGATTATCCTGTTATTGATGCCATAAGTCATGATAGTGCCAAAACCGAAATCAGAAGTGGGATAAATTTCATCAACAAAACCGAATTTGCCGGGGGTAGTTTGTTTCCTGTTATCATTATAAATATCCACGCCAACCCTGTAATTAATATCAAGCCATTTTACAGGAGAGTATGTAAAGTTTGCATTGGAAATTACCCTGTCTACATCATCTACGTATTTTTTACCATACAAAAGATAGATAGGATTATCAATGTCTGCACCAACAATGGTTTTCTGAGTACCATCGGGTTTAATATAATCCCATATATCCCAACGGGGAGCATAATAAGTGAGTACTTCATTATAGCGATCTGAATTACCACGGCGGCCGCCAGATTTTATGTAATTTACAGACATGCCCATTCTGAATTTCTCAGAGAATTTTAGTTCTCCCCCCACTTTGGCAGAGTAATTTTTATAATCAGTAAAAGGCATAATACCATCCTGGTTAAATTGGGAAAAAGCAGCGTTAAGTATTACTTTTTCTGTTCCCCCGGTTAAGGTTAAAGTATTGCGGAAAGAGTTACCTGTTTTATAGCCATGCTTAAAATTGTTAAATAGTTCGTCAGGATGTGTTGGATCAATAGCTTTTGCTTCTTCAACTGTTGGTCCGTAAGCAGACCAAAAACTATTAGGGTCGTATTCACCAAACCATCCTTGTGTATATTTTTTTTGTGTGTCCGGGTATTTGTTGATCTCATCTATACTATAAGTAGAGGTATAACCGGCTCTTAACCTGCCTGCCTTTCCGGATTTGGTAGTGATAATAATAGCGCCGGTTGAAGCACGTAACCCATACAAGGCGGTGGCCGCACCACCTTTTAATATATTGATGCTTTCAATATCATCAGGATTTATATCTGCTGCCCTGTTGCTCATGCCATTTAAACTACTGCCGTCTGCAACATCGGTGGTATTGTCAATGGGTACGCCATCTATAACAAACAAGGGCTGAAAATCCCTGTTAGCATCAAGTGAATTAATACCACGCAAAATAATTTTCGCGCCCTGCCCCGGAGCGCCGCCGCCAGAGTTTATCTGTAAGCCTGCCGCCTGTCCCTGTAATGCATTTACAACGTTTATTTGTTTGCTTGCAGATAAAGCTTCGCTGGTTACTTCCTGTGCTGCATAGCCTAAGGAGCGTTTTTCCTTTTTTATGCCAAGCGCCGTTACAGTTACTTCTGTTAGGTTGCTTTTATCTTCCAGCATCAGCACGTCTGCAGTTGCTATGATATTATCTGTCACGGTAATGTTCTGAGTTATGGTTCCAAAACCAACCGCAGATATCTGCAGCTTATAACTGCCTGCTTTAACGCCGCTTATCGTAAATTCACCATTGTCGTTGGCCACAGAAACCTTTTGTGTGCCAAGCAGCATTACAGTTGCATTGGCAACGGGTTCGCCTGCGGAAGTTGTTACTCTTCCTTTTATCCCACCGTCAGCCTGCATTATATTCAGTTCCTGCAACCCTGACTGCTCCGCGGTTATCTTACTTTTCTTAATGATGATATTGGTGTTTACTACTTCATATTGTAAATCTGTATTTTCAAGAATATCTGATAATACTTTGTCGAGCCCCGTAAGAGCGGCACTATAGCTGATGCCGTTGTATGTGTTTACATCGCTGGTTTTATAAGAAAAAGATAAATGGCTTAATGCTTCTATCTTTCTGATAGCATTTTTAAGCGATACATTTTTTAAGCTTACTGAAATTTTGATATTGCTCAAATCCTGCCCGGATGTATTACCGGCAATCAAAACCCCATTGATAGTAAACATCAGGATCATTAAACATGCTCTCATAAGAATTACTTTCATTTTTACTTCCCCGGCAGATGGAAAAAGGAAGCGAAACTTTTGAATACATAGAGAAAGTATACTATGCATCTTCCGATTAAAACCCATAGTTTTGATTGGTTTAAAAATTCTGAAATAAGATTTACTTTAAACTCCGGCCGTAGCAGGTGCGAACTGTTACGGCCTTTGTATTTTTTATGGTGGTGACATCATGTTTTACTATTTGATATAATAAATATTATTCTCTTTGCTAAGTTTGGTATCAGTAAGCCTGCACAATATTTCCAATGCTTTTTCAAGCCCCATTGCTGCATCAAAAGATGTGGAAACCCTGAGTTCTTTTACCACATTGTTCTTAATCTGTATATTGCTGTTAAATACTCTTTCCAGGTCTTTTATAATATCTTCCACGGTATAGTCATCATATACCAGCTTACCCTGTTGCCATGCTGAAACTTCAACCTCATCCAGCTTTTTCTCTTTTATCGTACTGTCGTTTACGGCAATGCTAACCTGCTCCCCCACGCCCAGCATCGCCACAGGCTTATCAACATATTTAACCTGAACCCTTCCCCGTTTAACCGATACCGTTATTTTATTCATATCGGGATAGGCTTTAATGTTGAAGGCGGTTCCCAGTACTACAGTGCTAACTTTGCCTGTATATATTATAAATGGTATTTTATCTGCATGCTTCACATCAAAAAAAGCTTCACCGGTCAGCAGCACTTCTCTTTTATTGCTGCCAAATTTTTCGGGAAACTCCAGCTCACTGGCTGCATTCAACCAAACCTCTGTGCTATCCGGAAGTACAAGGTGCCTGTATTGGGATTTCTCTGTTGCCTGTTTAATGCTTGATCCCGCTATTTCAACAGGGAGGTTTTCCGGATACCCACTATTTTTATTCCACAGCATAAGCATCACAATAATGGCGCAACAGGCCGCTGTGCTATACCAAATTAGATGCTGCCTTTTGCGTTTATGCTGCCCCGCTGGTAAGGAGTGATTGTGCAAAAGCGGTTCTATTTCGCCATTGCCGCTAACAAATACATTTGCTTTTTCAGCATCATTACGCTCTTTTTCAAATATTTCAAGTGTTGTGTCCAACAGGGTACGGATTTCATTATCTGATTCAGCCATTTTAATAAAAAGAAATACTTCTTCAAACTCCTCTTTTGAGCAGGTATTATTCAAAAATTTTTTAAATAAATATTGTATTCTTTCCTGCATTGTAAATGGCTTAAATATGAGCGAGGCAATCTTGTATAGAATATATGACGAAGCAGCGAAGCGATATTCCTAATCAGGCTGGAATTTTTTTAATAATATTTTTACCTGAAAAAATAAAGCAATAGCAATCCCAGGCTGCCTGATACAAATTGTTGAATAGAGCGTAGGGCAAGGGACAAATGATTTTTTACGGTGTGTTTTGATATAGACAGCTTATCGGCAATTTGCTGGTAATTCAACCCTTTATCGCGGTTAAGCGTGTAGATTAATTTTCGCTGCGGAGGAAGAAGATTTACGGCCTGGTCAATGATGAGCCTGCAATATTTTCCGTCTACCTGTTCTTCTGTATCGGAAGTTGCAGACCGCATAGCTTCCCATAATTTATGCTTCAGCTTATTATCTGCAGCGGTTTTGCGCAAAAAATCTATTAATTCATTTTTGGTAACCCGGTATAACCATGCTTCTATATTATTGATAGCGGAGAGCCGGGTTCTGTTTTCCCACAGTTTTAAAAATACATTTTGTACTATATCACCTGCTGTTTGGGGCGACTTTACCACTTTGAGCGCCATCTGGTACAATTGTGCCCGGTATTGATTGCAAATACGCCCAATGGCTATGCTGTATTGTTCATCATTTCCCGAAATTGGTATGTAAGGGAAACTTTCTCTCATGTGAAATAAAAGCAGTTGGTTATGCTTTAAAATTAAGAAAAATCAATAATAAATGAACAGTCATTAAAATTTTTATAAGCAATCGTGTTGAAATGATAGATATTTTATATCCTGATATATGTGCAGGTTGTAAGCTCCAACTTATTCATTTGATAGTTGTTCTGCTAAAGCGTTCTTCATTAAAAATTGATAAAGCCTGTGTTTAATAAAATATTTTGGCTATGTAACGGTAAAAACGGCAGATTGAAGGATATCTTTTAATGGAACTGCAATCGAAGAACTGGGAGTCTTCTTTACTGCATTTAAGTAAAATCTGCTTGAACGGGTGAAGAAGCATAGCGTAGTTATGCGCTTATAAGTTTGAAAATTTTAAACCTCCGGAATATAGGAGTATGCGAAAATATTTACTGCTTATTATTGTATTGTTCCTCTGTAGGGATGTATCGGCCAGGCAATTGTCTCCTCCTGGTTTTCGCATTATAGCGTATGTGCCGGAAGCTGGCATTGAGCAGTTAGATAGTATTCCCTATCATCTTATTACACAAATCAATTACGCCTTTATTAATCCGGGTACCGATGGAATATTCCGTACCACTCCTTTTCTTGACAGTCTGGTAATCAGAGCCCATCAACACCAGGTAAAGGTATTATTATCTGTTGGGGGAGGAAACCCGCCTGCTTATTTTACTGCGTTGCTTGTTCCCAGGGGCAGGCAGTTGCTGATTCATTCACTTGTTGAACTGCTGCAGTATACCGGTGCAGACGGAATTGATATAGACCTGGAAGGAGCTTTTATTACAGAACACTATGAAGGTTTTGTAAGCGAACTCAAAGCTGCGCTTCCGGAAGGGAAAAGAAATTTTACTGCGGCGCTGGCTACTTATGCAGGAGATGCTGTTACAGACAAGGCGCTCTCGGTGTTCGATTATGTCAATATCATGTCTTATGATAAAACAGGACCGTGGAATCCGGCAAACCCGGGTCCACATGCAACCTATGCTATGGCAATCGACGATTTGTATTACTGGCATAACATACGAAAAGTAAAAAGAGAAAGGCTGGTACTTGGTCTTCCGTTTTACGGCTATAGCTTTGGTCCGGCTGGCGCAGGTTCGCTGTCTTTCGCCACCATCACAGGGCTTGGGTCTGGAGCAGAGCGCGCTGATGAATGGAAGCTGGAAAATGGGAATATCGTGTATTATAATGGCGTTAAAACCATTCGCAAAAAAACCGAACTTTCATTAAAAGATTGTTCAGGTGTAATGTTTTGGCAGGTATTTCAGGATCATAAAGGAGAGCATTCACTACTGTCGGTTATTCATAAAGTGGTGTATCCGTAACGTAAGAAATTTACGGCAACTTAATAGTTTAGTTTGCATGAGCTGTTCAGATGATATACAATGCTGGGATGAATTTCGAAAAGGGAAAGAGAAAAGTCTGTTTCGCCTCTACGAAAAATATCATGGTGATTTACTTCGCTACGGGCTGTCATTTATATCTGACCTGGAAATTGTACGCGAATATATTAACAGGGTTTTTCTTGATTTATGGAACAAACGGGCCACCCTGCCCGAGGTGGAACACCCCAAAGCATATATTGTTGCCTGCTACAAAAACAAACTGTTTTATCGTAAAAAGGGAAAAGGCGCTCTGAACCTTGTATATGTAGAACCTAACCAGATAGCCGGAGGCATTTCTGAACAATCATACGAAGAAGTGATTATTGAACTACAGGAATTTGAGCAACTTAAGATCCGGCTTAAACGGGCTTTAAACTTTTTAACTGAAAGGCAGCAAACCATACTTACGAAACGATACCTTGATGAAATGACATTTGAAGCTATTGCTGAAGAACTCCATGTATCGGTGCGTACCATTTATAACAGTATTCACGAAAGCCTTAAACAACTCCGCAACGATGCACAGGAGCGTGGTAACACAAATCAGCAGTCAGGGTAAAAAAAAATCATAAAAACACGGTAAAAGCTACCTGTACCAGGTTATCTATTTAATATGAATCCTAATAGTGAGATCAATGTTGGTTATCTGCTTACGGATGAAACTTTTGTTAATTATCTGAAGGCATCCAACATTCATGACGTTAATTACTGGAAAGAGTGGATAGAAAGTAATCCGCAATATACACATATAGTAAACGAAGCAAGAGAACTTCATTTTGCGCTGGATGCTGTGTGTCATTCATCCACGGATACCAGGATGGACATGGCATCAGAAGATTTAGCGCGGTTTAAAAAGTTATTAAAGAAAGAAGCAACTGCCAAAGTGGGCCGTATACGCAGGTTTGTTATTGCCTGTTCTGCTGCTGCGGCTGTTTTAATAATTGCGGCCGGCATTTGGCGGTTTAAAAGCGAACAGGGAAAAGCCCGGTACCAATTTTATGCAAGTGCTGATAGCACTATCCGCAACGTTGTGCTGTCTGACGGTACCACGGTTTTGCTCAACAGAAACGCTTCAATTTCACTGGACGAGCAATATAATGCTAAAGACAGGCGAATTCTTCTTAAAGGCTCTGCGTTTTTTAAAGTAACCCGGCAACCATCTAAGCCACTTAGCGTACTGGTACAGAACGTAAGCACAACCGCTTTAGGAACTGAGTTTTATATACATGAAGATACGCAGACTGAAGCAGTAACGGTTTCTTTGCTTGAAGGAAGTGTGCAGGTGGCCAATGCAAAAAATACCACCCGGTTAATGCCGGGTCAGAGGGCTATGTGTGGTAAAACATCTTTTATACAGAAGACCGAATTTTTGCAGGATCAATTGTTTGAATGGACCACCGGAAAAGTAGTTTTAAAGCAGGCCGATTTTGCAGAAATCATAGGTGTGCTGCGTATGTATTATAACCTTACTGTAGAAGTAAGCAGCTATCCCGGCAAAATGAAATTCACCGGTTCTTTTAATGTTAACCGCCCGGACGAATTGTTGGAATCTCTGGCGTTTTCTTATGGTTTACACTATAAGCGTAACGGATACCAGCTCTTTATAGAAAGCAAATAAGTATTACTAAAACTAATAAAACCAAACTGCTTATGGTGCTGAAATCCCATTACAGGAAAGCATATGCCCGTATTTTATTCACAACGATCATCGTGTTTTCCATGTTGACATTGTTGGCGAATGTAAGCGCCCAGGAAACGCCGATACGGATAGGCTTTTCGCGTACACCATTGTCCGAAGTTTTCAAAAGTATATCCCGGATATCCGGTATGGAGTTTTCGTATGATGAATCGAAAGTGAATCTCAACCATCGTATTTCTTTACCTCAAAAAGAATATAAGGTAAAGGAAGTGATGGAGAAAGTTTGCAACCAGGCCAACCTTGATTACAGGATTGTTAATAATACTATTATTGTTCGCGCAAGGCCGGTAGCAGATATGGCCGCAACCATTACCGGAAAAGTAACAGACAATACTGGCAATGCAGTATCTGATGTTTCCGTAGAAAACAGAAATTTGCGCATCACCACTGCCACAGATACTAACGGATTTTTTTCTATTCAGGCCAACCTTAAAGATGAACTCGTTTTTTCGCATGTAAGTTTTGAATCCAGGTCTTTTTTGGTAAACTCGTTAACTGACCGGATAACCGTAACGCTTGGAGGAGGCATACAAACGCTTAGCGAGGTAGTAGTAACATCGCTGGGTATAAAGCGTGAAAAAAAAGCGCTCGGGTATGCAGTAGCCGAAGTAAAGGGGGGAGATATTAATAAGGCAAAAGAAGTAAATGTAGTGAATAGCCTGGCAGGACGCGTTGCCGGTTTAATTGTGAGCAATACTGCAGGAGGTCCATTGGGGTCTTCGAAGGTACTGATACGTGGCAGTACTGATATAACAGGGAGTAACCAGCCATTATATGTAGTTGACGGTGTGCCTATGGATAATTCCAACTATGGTATGACGGGTAACGATAAATATGCAAGCGGGCAGGATCTTGGTGACGCTATTTCCGGGATTAATCCCGATGATATTGAGACAATTTCGGTGCTTAAAGGTCCTGCGGCATCTGCATTGTATGGAAGCCGCGCGGGGCATGGAGTAATACTTATTACCACAAAAAAAGGCGCCAATAAAAAAGCATTGGGCGTAGAAGTTAACAGTACTGCTACTGTTGAAACTATCCTTACCCGCTATGATGATTTTCAGTACGAGTACGGGCAGGGTACCGGTGGCGCTATTCCCCGTGATCTTGCAATGGCCCGCAATACACTGTTCAATAACTTCGGCGCCAGACTTGATCCGGGCTTAATGATTCCTGCCTTTTATGGCGGAGAAACAAGCTATGGTCTGGTAAAAAACAACATCGAAAACTTCTTTCGCACCGGGTCGTCGTTTAATAACAATATTGCCGTAACGGGTGGTTCTGAAAAAAGCAATTTTCGCTTTTCATATAATAATCTTCATTATAATGATATTGTTCCCGGCACTTATCTTAACAGGCAGAATTTTATGTTGAGGGGATCTTCAGAGATCACTTCTAAAATTATAATTGATGTAAGAGCCAACTATATGACAGAGGATGTAAACAACCGCCCGGCTCTGGCGGATGACGCTGCTAATATCGGGTTCAATTTTGTGGGGCTCGCAAATAATATGGATCAAAAAACCTTTGAAACACATTACCAGGACGAATTTGGACATTATATTGAATGGGGTGGCGGTCAATACCGGCTTAACCCTTACTGGGTGATTAACCGTATGAGAAACACAACGGCTAAGGACCGGCTGATGGGGGCAGTACAAATGAACTACGATCCTTTAAGCTGGCTTAGCATTATGGGGCGCGTCAATACGGATATTACTTACCTGGAGTACGAAAAGTTCAGCCCGCGTACCACGCCAGGCGCCGAAGCCGGTGTACTGGAAGGACGTAAAGCCCGGTATAGCACCAACAGTGCTGATTTTCTGGCAAGTGCCCGCAAACAATTAAATAGCAGTTTTTACTTAAATGGAAGCCTTGGTGGAAGCATTCTTTACATCAACAGCCCTGGTACCTACATGCGTGGCGAAGATATGCTGCTGGAAGATTCCCGGTCGTTTAATAGTTTCAAAAAACAAACCGTGCAGGCTTCGGCATATAGAAAACGCATCAATTCTTTTTATGGAACTATTGGCGCTTCGTGGAAAAACTATTTATTTCTTGATGCTACTCTCCGGCGCGATGCCAGCTCAACCCTGCCTGTAGAAAACAATACGTATTGGTATCCTTCGCTGGGCATGAGCATGGTAATTTCTGACGCTTTTGACATTAAAGGTAAAGTGCTCAATTATGCAAAAATCCGCGCATCGGCGGCCGAAGTGGGAAATGATACTGAGCCTTATCAGTTAAACCTGATTTACGCGTTGGAACAGTTTCAGCCCGGGCGCGGCGCTATTGGAGGAATTAATTCCCGCACGCTGCCTAACCCTATTCGCCCTACCAGAACCAGGAGCTTTGAAGCAGGGCTTGATGTCGGATTTTTAAACAACCGCATAGCTTTTGAGTTCACTTACTATACACAAAGATCCCGCGACCAGATCAATTTTACCGACCTGCCTATGTCTGCAGGGTATGCTAATCAGATTTTAAATGCAGGGACATTGAATAATAAAGGTGTTGAAATGCTACTGACGACCAAACCGGTTGTGGGCAAAAATTTTTCGTGGGATTTAATATTGAACGGTGCGCACAACAGGAATGTGGTAGAATCGCTGGCACCGGGGGTTACTTATCTCACGCTTTCCGATGCAAGATGGCTTGGGCTTTCTGTAATAGCGCAACCAGGTATGCCCTATGGAAGCATCATCGGATATGACTATTTATATACACCCGACGGACAAAAAATTTTGAGCAAGGAGAATCTGTCGCCCCTTGCTACCAACGAACGGAAAGTATTAGGCAAAGGAACCTGGGATTGGACCGGAGGTGTAATAAACACATTCCGGTATAAAAACCTAAGCCTGAATGCTGTTATTGATTTTAAACAGGGTGCTGATCTTTTTAGTATGACTAACCTCTTTGCCGTTATCCGCGGGCAGGATAAATCTACACTGGAGGGACGCAAAGAATGGGTAGCATCGGAAGAAGCGCGCCAGGCTGCAGGAATGACGGCTGCCCAATGGCTTGCTTCCGGAAATACCCGTGGCTATATACCCATGGGTGTCTTTCAAACAGGTGTTGATAATGATGGAAAACCAGTATATGAGCAAAACAACCGCCCTATTGATCCCAATGTTTATTTCGCCTCATTTTACGGAGACGATAAGGGTGTGGCCGTGCCTTTTATTTACGACGCCAGTTACATAAAAATGCGTGAACTCTCGCTTACCTATACATTGCCGCAAATTGCATCCCGGAAAATAAGAGCACAATTTATCAGCGTATCAATTGTAAGCCGTAATCCTTTTATCATATATAAAAAAGTTCCGAATGTGGATCCGGACTCTAATTATAATAACGGGAACGGCCAGGGATTTGAATATGGATCCCTGCCGGGAAGGAGGAGCTGGGGCGCTAATGTAAACATTCGTTTTTAAAGTCAAAATCAACTGCATGAAAAATATTCCTCAATTTATAAGCATTATTTTAATACTGTCGTCCTGCAACAAGTTTGGCGACATGAATATAGATCCTACCAAATCATCAAACCTGGATCCGGCCATTGAGGTAGCGTATTGTCAACAAAAGTTTAGCGGAGATATGAGTGTGCAGGAAGTAACCGGGTTAATTCTTTGTATGCCACTTGCCCAGCATTTTGGCGGAGGATGGGCCAATCAATACGGGCAGTTTTATCAAAAGCAGCAGGCATATATGGCTACGCTGTGGCAAAACAGTTACACGGCTGACGTTAAAAATATTAACGATGCAGTATTGAGAACCAGCAATACAGAGAATAAGCATTTGAACGCTATTGCAAGAGTAATGAAAGTGTATGTGTTTGCACGTCTTACTGACCTGTATGGTGATCTTCCCTATGTGGAGGCTGCGACAGGAGGAATTACCCATCCGGCATATGACAAACAGGAAGATATTTACCACGATTTTTTTCTACAGCTGGATACTGCTGTAACACAATTGACAAATGGTGCAGACATCTTGA
The DNA here is from genome assembly GCA_047601125.1 of Agriterribacter sp. GTDB lineage: Bacteria > Bacteroidota > Bacteroidia > Chitinophagales > Chitinophagaceae > Agriterribacter. The sequence continues at coordinate 1,500,855 of JASGJY010000002.1, forward strand.
CCAACGATATTTTTTATAACGGCGATATTAATAAATGGAAAAAGTTTGCATCTTCTCTCCGGCTTCGGTTAGCCATGCGTGTTAGTAAGCGGGATGAGGCACTTGCAAAGGATCAGATTTCCAAAGCATATACTGACGGGCTTATGTCTTCAAACGATGACATCTGTGTAACCCGACACGACAATAACTTTAATACCTATGCCAATTATACAGGCAATGCCCTGTCGTCTGCTATACGGCAAACGGGTTCTCCGGTAAATAACGGGTACCGCCTGCACAGCTCGCTTATTAATCAGCTCAGGCTTACCAACGATCCCAGGCTTTTTGTTTTTGCCAGAAATTATTGGGATAATGCGCCGGGCGCCACTTTTGATAACCGGGTAGATATTACAGACCAGGTAAGAGCACAGGTAGGTATGGTAGGCGTTGGACCTACAGCCTTTATATGGGAAGACTGGATGAATACAATCACGATTGTTCATCCCGTTGCCGGAACTATACAGGTGGGTAACAATGAACAGAAAGTGCAATTGGCAGCTTACATGATGGAGAACGATGCGCCATTTCTTCATTTGACTTATGCTGAAACAGAATTTCTGCTGGCAGAAGCAACAAAGCGTTTCAGCCTTAACCTGGGCGGTACGGTGGAGGAACATTATAAGACCGGGTTGCGCGCTGCCTGCCAACAATTAACATTATACAAAAACGCACCCGTTATTACAGAGGTGTCTATTAATCAGTTTATTGCTGATAATCCGTTACAAACTGACAAAGAACTGGAGCAAATTTCCACGCAGCTATGGGTTAATTTTTTTCTGAATGGTCCGGAGGCATACGCAAGCCTGCGCCGCACCGGTTTCCCAAAATTGCCATCAGGCTATCGCCCCGATGGCTACTCTGATTCTGAGACCATGCCCAGGCGGCTGGAATATCCCCAACTGGAAAAAGCGCTCAACCAGGCCAATGTTGAGGAGGCTATAAAGAGATATGCTTCCGGTAAAGATTCCTGGAATGACCGCATGTGGTGGGATGTTGAGTAATAGCTTATAAAGCAATAACAGAATAAAAAAAATAGTATGATATCCATCAAATCTTTTTATAAAATACTTAATTGCTCATTGCTGTTTATTTTACTGGTGAGCATTACAGGTTGCAGGAAAGACCTGGCAACAAACCCGGAGTTTGGTGAAGGTGATTATCCTCGTATATTTTATATGGGAGATCAGTTTCCTTCAACAGTGGTAATAAATGAGGGGGATACGGCGGTATACAATAATCTTAAATTTTCGCCGGCAGGTAAAGTTAATGTTACCTGGCTGGTAAACGATGATATTTCGGGAACGGATACTGCTTTTAATTTTACACCCCGGGAGGGCGGTGTGTATAGTATTACCTTGCAGGCTGAATACAATGGTCTTACATCAGTACGTAAATCGCAGGTTATTGTAAAGCCATCATCCTATACACCTAAACCGTACGATAAGGTGGTTATGGGTTATTTGAGTGAAAATGGTACTGCAGCCAGCGTTAAATGGAGCAATATAACCCACCTGGGAGCCCAAATTGGCAGGGTATCTGCCGATGGGTCTCTTGATATAACAAGAGGCAATATTAATCAGCTCGCTGATGAGCTGGTAGCGAGAGGGCACTCGCAGGGCATTCCTGTGGTGTTAAGTATTTATGGCCGGCTCACTCCTGTAGATGGCTGGGCATATTACGAAAGTGATGATATGGGAGCTGCTATCCGGGATCCGGCAAAACGCGCTTCGCTCGTTAATCAAATCAGCAACTACATAACAACTACCCGAATGGATGGAGTAGATATTATAATGACGGATTTCAACGGATCCCCGAATTATTCCGCCAGCCTTGCGGCACTGGAGCCGTTTATTAATGAATTACGCGATGCCCTGCCAACGGGTTCGCTTATCACCATGGCAGGAACAACGGGCTGGCAGCACTGGGAGTATCCGGCAAATCTATCTAAGCTCGACTGGGTAAATGTGCATGCTTATGAAGATGGTATTCATGTAGGGCCCGGCGCACCGTTAGGGCAGGCGTCATCATACGACTATATGCTTTCTTCCGCAGCTATCTGGGCAAATAAAGTTGGCGCAGAAAAAGTAGTAGTAGGATTTCCGGTATTTGGCTTGCGTTACCTGGAGCTTGACGGGGACGGAAATAATCTTTCATGGGGTTCCTATGATTATACTTCTTACAATAGCATTCTGGAGATTGACGCTTCGGCAAATACAAAGGAATATGTGAACGCTGCTAAAGGTATTTACTACAATGGCCAGCCGTTGATAGAACAAAAATCCGCTTTCATAAAAAGCAGCTCTTATAAAGGGATGTATGGTTGGTACCTGGATGCAGACGCTGCCGACTCCACAAAATCTTTATTTAAAATAGCTTATGATCATTTGAAATAAAGACGGTAACGTAGCGTGTATGAACAAGTATCGCCCAGGCAAAATATAAAAGGTGTAGCTATCTTTTATCCTGCGATAGTCCGGCAGGTTGATGTAATGTACGCTACAAAATTTTCTTTAATAACGCTGTATATAATTGTATGCCCTCATTAATTTCCTCCACAAAAATAAATTCATCCGCAGTATGGCTCCTGGCAGAATCGCCAGGGCCTATTTTAAGAGATGTAAACGGGATGAGCGCTTTATCGGAAGTGGTTGGTGAGCCATAATAAGTTCTTCCCAAATCAAGACCGGCTTTTACTATGGGATGATCGAGCGATATGGAAGAAGAGCGCATTCTTAAACTCCTCGGTTGCGCATTACAGTTAGTATTGGCGTTAATGATATCAAGTATTTCTTCAAAAGTATATAGCTCGTTTACCCTTATATCTACCACAAAGGAGCAATGAGAAGGAACAACATTATGCGCTTTATTTTCTGTATTGATAACGGTTACGCTCATTTTAACCGGCCCCAGCAGGTCAGATACTTTGGGGAATGCAAATGAGCTGAACCACTGAATATCTTTTATGGCTTTATAAATAGCATTCTCTCCTTCGTTGCGTGCTGCATGACCAGCCTTGCCTGTTGCAGTACAATCAAGCACAAGCAACCCTTTTTCCGCAACTGCCATCTGCATTTGTGTAGGCTCGCCTACAATAGCAAAAGCCCAGTTTCTTTCCGAAGGATTAAACGCCGGTGTTTGAAATAATAATTCAACACCATCTTTTCCTGATATTTCTTCTTCAGCGCTCGCTGCAAATACAATGTTATATGCAAGGTCAGGATCATCGTAGAAATAAAGAAATGTTGCGGCCAGCGATACAAGACATCCTCCTGCATCATTGCTTCCTAATCCGTATAACCTGCCATCTTTTTCAACAGGAGTAAAAGGATCAAGCGTATAGCCTTTATTGGGCTTCACAGTATCGTGGTGAGAGTTGAGTAATATGGTAGGCTTGCTTTCATCAAAAAATTTATTTGATGCGTATACATTATTGCCAATGCGGAAATACGGTATACCCTTTTTAGCAAAGAACAGGCACAATACACCCGCTGTTTGATCTTCTTCTTTACTGAATGAAGGTATAGCGATCAATGCTTTCAGCAACTCAATGGCATCGGCTGTTAGTATGGCAAGGTCTTTATTCATTTACGATAGTTGTGCCGGCAGTGCCATTCATTAAGGAAGATAGCACTTCAGCTTTGCCTATAATTACTTTTTTTACCCCACTGTTTAGCGCGGCAAATGCATTATCAAGCTTGGGTATCATACCGGCAAAAATCTTTCGTTCATTTTTCAGTTGTGCATAATACGCCGGGTTGATCTTACTGATAACGGTTTCATCATTATCCGCATCAAGCAGTACGCCGCTTTTTTCAAACGAATAGATCAGTGAAACATCATAATGTTTTGATAATGCTTTCGCGGTTTCCTGCGCAATGGTATCTGCATTGGTATTAAGCAATTGCCCGTTTTTATCATGCGTGATGGGCGCTAATACTATGGTTGTTTTTTGTTGCAGTAATTGCTGAAGAAAATCAGCATTCACAGCATCCACATCGCCTGCAAAGCCATAGTCAATATTGTTTTTGCTGATGCGTTTGTGCGCCAGTATAGCATTACCGTCAGCGCCGCTTAGCCCGATAGCATTGCAGCCATTTGCCTGCAATTGCGCTACAATATTTTTATTAATGTACCCGGCATACACCATTGTTACGATCTTTAGTGTCTCTGCGTCTGTAATCCTCCGGCCATCTACCATTTGCTGCTCAACGCCCATTTTTTCGGCAAGGCGGGTGGCGAGTTTGCCGCCGCCATGTACCAACACAAGCTGGTTTGATAAAGTAATACGGGCAAATGATTGAAGAAAAGCTGAAAGCTTTTCTTCATCGTCAATGATATTTCCACCAATCTTTACAACAAAAACTTTATCCATTATTTTGTTTTCAGAATTTCAGAGAGTATAGTTTGTGCAGCCCAAACCCTGTTTGATGCTTGTTGTGTAATGATGCTGTTGCTTCCATCTAATATTTCATCGCTCAATTCCACATTTCTTCTCACAGGTAAGCAATGCATAACCTTTGCATTATTCGTTAATTTTAATTTTTCGTTAGTGAGCATCCACTCCGGATCGTTGCAATATATTTTACCGTAATCATTATAAGTGCTCCAGTTTTTTACGTACACAAAATCCGCATCCTTCAGCGCTTCTTCCTGGTTGTGTGTGATGGTTGCACCTTTTGTAAATTGTTCATCCAGTTCATAATCTTCAGGATGGGTTATTACAAAATCCGCTTCTCCCCACGCATTTACCCACTGCGAAAAGCTATTGGAAACACACTGCGGCAATGCTTTTACGTGCGGTGCCCAGGTAAGTACTATTTTGGGTTTATGGTTTGTTGTTTGTTGTTTGCTGTTTAATATTTCGGTTATAGTAATAATATCCGTAAAGCTTTGCAAAGGATGCAATGTGGCGCTTTCAAGACTTACTACCGGTATGCCTGAATATTTAATAAACTGCTTTATATATAGTTCGCTGTAGTCATCTTCCCGGTTTTGCAATGATGGAAATGTACGGATGCAAAGTATATCAAAATACTTTCCCATTATGGGCGCGGCATCCTTTACATGCTCCACTTTATTGCCGCTCATAATGGCTTCTTCCTCAAACTCCAATGCCCAGCCTTCACTGCCCACATTAAATACGATTGGTTCCATGCCCAGGTTCTGCGCTGCTACCTGTGTACTCAGGCGTGTGCGCATACTTGGGTTAAGAAATAATAATCCAATGCGTTTGTTGGTGCCAAGCGATTTATCCTTAAACGGATTTGCCTTATACTCTAATGCTTTTTTTACAAAAGCATTAACGTCGCTAACATCATGGGCGGAAATAAACTGTTTCAATGCGCTTTTTTTAAGGTGTGAGGTATAAGGTTTAGGGTTTAAGGTTTAGGGTTTAAGGTTTAGGGTTTAAGGTGGAAGGTTTAAGGCCTTATACCCTAAACCTTTCGCCCTACGCCCTTTACCCTACAGCCTTCAAGCCGTTTCCAACACTCCAATCTCTTCTTTTAATGCCTCTACAAAATCTTCAGCATCTCTTCTTTTCAATGCAAGAGAAGGCAACAGCCGGATAACATTTGGCTTTGCTTCTCCTGTAAATATTTTTTGATTCATCAGCAGATTTTTTTTCAAGTCCTTTAATTCTTCAGGCACATCAAATCCTATCATCAATCCGCGTCCTCTTACATTTTGTATCTGTGGTATTTCGTTCAATGCTTCTTTAAGGTATTTACCAACCATCACAGCGTTACCTAATAATTTTTCTGATTCCAATACTTCCAATACTGCAATAGCCGCGGCACACGCAAGATGATTACCTCCGAAGGTAGTGCCTAGCTGAAAATGCTTTGGTTTGATATGGGGCGCTATAATAATTCCTGCCACAGGAAAGCCGTTGCCCATACCTTTTGCCATTGTATATATATCAGCTTTAACACCCGCAAAATCATGACTGAAAAATTTGCCTGTTCTGCCATAGCCGCACTGCACGCTGTCTGCTATATATACCGCACCGTATTTATCGCAAAGACTCCTGATCTTTTTCAGGAAATCTTCGCTGGCTACATTAATGCCGCCAACGCCCTGTATGCCTTCAATAATTACAGAAGAAACCTTGTCACCATTTTTTGCAAAATAATCTTCCAGCGCCTGCTCATCATTAAAAGGGAGAAAAACCACATTATCAGTTTCATTAACCGGGGCAATGTAATTTTTGTTGTCTGTTGCAGATACTGCTAAAGATGTTCTGCCATGAAAAGCTTTACTGAACGCAATCACTTTTTTTCTTCCGTTATGGAAAGAAGCAAGCTTTAGCGCGTTCTCATTTGCTTCGGCGCCGCTGTTGCATAAAAACAACTGGTAATCTTCTTTGCCTGATAATTTGCCAAGTTTCCCTGCCAGTTCTTCCTGCAAAGGAATTTTTATGGAATTGCTGTAAAATGCAATTTTCTTTAACTGATCTTCTATCCGCTGCACCCAATGCGGGTGTGTATGGCCGATAGATATTACCGCGTGACCACCATAGAGGTCAAGGTATTGCTCTCCTTTATCATCCCACACATAAGAGCCTTTTGCTTTTACAATGGCGATATTGTTGATGGGATAAACGTCGAATAAGTTCATGATATGTTTGAGTTATTTAGTTTGTGATTAAGGTGGAAGGTGGAAGGTGTAGGGTATAGGTGAAACGGCTTCATCGTCGCAAGAATTTTATAAAGGCAATCAGCATTGCTCTTGTTTCATTTATCATTTTATTTACTATTCCATATTTTTCCATCGTTATGTAATTCAATTCAGATGCGGCAAAACAGCAGTAATCTGTTTCATTTAATGATCCTAAAGTATTATCAGGGAAATGTACAAAATCTTTATCCGTATACCTGCCACAGCCTTCCACTATATTTAAAGGAATAGGCAGTGCCGCTCTTTGCAATTGCGAAGCCAATTCATATTTCTCTTCTTTCGGAAACTTCACTACAATATCTTTTTTTACATACAAATAAAGCTGATGGGACTTACTCCAAACTTCAAGTTTTTTGTAATCACGCATATTGGTGTTTTTTATAGTTAGCAGAAATGGTTTTATAGGTCGCAAGTTACAAGTTGCAGGTTCAGCCGGACTTCTTACACCTCACTTCCTGCACCCTCTACCCTATGCCTTACGCCCTCCACCTTCCACCCTTCTTAAAACCCCGCCGCCTTCAACCTCAGCCCTGCTGTTTCCCCCAGTCCAAACATAAGGTTCATATTCTGTACTGCCTGGCCGCTTGCGCCTTTCAATAAATTATCAGCTATGGAATGTACTACCAGTTTGCTGCCTACTTTTTCTAACTGAATAAGCGCTTTGTTGGTATTTACTACCTGCTTTAAGAATATAGGCTGATCGCTTACAAACGTGAAAGCTGCATTTTTATAAAAATCTTTGTATAACGTGTTAAGTTCTTCGCTGCTCAAATTGCAATGCACGGTAGAGCTGATAAAAATGCCTCTTGTAAAATCACCACGCCAGGGCACAAAATTCAAATCAATCGTTCCTTTGGGTTGCAATTGCAATAATGATTCGCCTATCTCGCCAAGATGCTGATGCGTTAAAGTTTTATACGCCTGTATATTATTGGCGCGCCAGCTGAAATGCGAAGTAGCAGAAAGGCTTTGTCCTGCACCGGTGCTGCCTGTAATACCTGTTGTATATATATCTTCCAGCAATCCGGCCTTTGCCAAAGGCAATAAACCTAATTGTATGGTTGTGGCAAAGCAACCGGGATTAGCAATGTTCGTAGCCTTTTTTATTTCCGCTTTATTCAATTCAGGTAAGCCATATACAAACTTACGGTTACCTGTAACTGATTGTTTGCTCAGCCGGAAATCATTGGCAAGGTCGATGATCTTTATATTGTCAGCAATAGTATTTCCCTCAAGAAATTTTTTTGATTCGCCGTGACCGAGGCAAAGAAATACAACATCAACACCGCCGCCTAATGCAGAAAGATCATCGGAAAAAACCAGGTCCGTATCTCCCAGTAAATCCTGGTGAATAGCCGAAACAGGTTTGCCCGCATTGCTGCGGCTGTTTATAAAAATTATTTCGGCAGAGGGATGATTGATGAGCAGCCTTATCAATTCACCGCCCGTATATCCTGCTCCGCCTATTATTCCAACTTTAATTTTTTGCATGTCAAATGATATTATACCTGTCGTTGTGAGTAGATGGCTGGGAGCTTAAAATAAATTCAAGAGGCTCCGCAGCATAATTGCAAACCCGGTGTATAGTGCCGGGTAGAATATGAAATCCTTCGCCTCGTCGGACAGTATATACTTTATTATCAGCCTCAAAAGTGGCTGTGCCGCTGAGTATATAAAAAAACTGCTGCGATTTTTTGTGATAATGAAAATCTTCTGAGGCCAAAGGTGGCATTTTTTCCTGTTTTACAGAAAAGGTTTCTGCATCAACAAGTATCCATCCATCGCATGAATTTCCCCATTGGTAATGAGCAAGCGGATGATATTTACTTACCGTCTGCATCATGCTTTACCAATTGATAGATGGATGTCTGATTGCCGAATATTTTGCTGAAACCTCTAACATCATCACCGGTAAAGCCGGTATTCATCTCGCCATATTTGCCAAACCTGCTGTTCATTAAATCGTATGCAGATTCTATACCGGTTACCTGGAAACGGTAAGGCTGTAATTGCACAAATACATCACCGGTTACATTTTGTTGTGAGTTGCTGAGGTATGCTTCAATATCACGCATTACGGGATCAAGTATTTGGCCTTCATGCAGCCAGTTGCCGTAAAACTGCGCGAGCTGATCTTTCCAGTTCAGCTGCCATTTGGTAAGCACATGTTTTTCCAAAGCGTGATGTGCTTTAAGAATTATCATCGGCGCGGCGGCTTCAAAACCAACGCGGCCTTTAATACCTATTATGGTATCACCCACATGAATATCACGGCCAACACCGTAAGGTCCGGCAATTGATTGTAGATATTGTATAGCTTCTGTGGGGTGACTGAAAGTTTTACCATCAACGCCTTTCAGTTCGCCTTTTATAAAACTGAGCTTCAGTTCGCGGCTATCCGTAGCTGTTACCTGTGTAGGCCAGGCTTCCTCAGGCAGCATACCTTTTGAAGATAATGTTTCTTTACCGCCCACACTTGTGCCCCATAAGCCTTTATTGATGGAGTATACCGCTTTCGCAAAATTCATTTGCACGCCTTTGCTCTTCAGGTATTCAATTTCCTGTTCTCGGCTCAATTTTAAATCACGAATCGGTGTAATGATCTCAACGCCGGGTATCATAATGTGAAATATCATGTCAAACCTCACCTGGTCGTTACCTGCACCGGTGCTACCATGCGCAACTGCATCAGCATTCAGTTTCTTAACATGCTCTGCTATATGCAAGGCCTGGCTTAATCTTTCAGCGCTTACGCTTAATGGATAGGTATTGTTTTTTAAAACATTTCCATACACCAGGTATTTTATAATGCTGTCGTAATAAGACTTTACGGCATTTACGGTAGTATGCGTTTTTACACCTAAAGTATACGCGTGTTCTTCAATCTTCTTTAATTCATCTTCGCTGAAACCGCCGGTATTTACTATAACAGAATGCACTTCATATCCTTTGTCTTCACTCAGGTATTTTACGCAGTAGGAAGTGTCAAGTCCGCCACTAAAGCCAAGAACTATTTTTTTCATTGTTGTGTAGTTGGTTTATAACGTGTAATGGAAAAATCCAATTCACTACAGGTTAAAAAAATAATGCAGCACTGCTTTCATGTTTTTCTTTGAAGATTTTTCTTCTTTATCCTTTTTGAGAAAGGGTTGAAGCAACTTCCACTTTTTTATACGCATAAAGCGTTCGTATAATCTGGAGTGCTGCTGAAAGTTTTCTTTGGTTTCTTCAGGCTCGTAATGGTCTTTGGGATCATATAACATGGCTGTACAAAAGCAGTTCTTTCTTTCCTTGCTCATCAGTATATCGTAATTCACACAGCTTTTACAGCCAGCCCAAAAGGCTTCATCCTGTGTAAGCTCTGAATAGGTTACAGGTTCATATCCTAATTCTGAGTTTATCTTCATTACAGCGAGCCCTGTAGTAAGCCCGAATATTTTTGATTCAGGATAAAGTTTCCTGCTCAGTTCAAATATTTTTCTTTTTATGCCGCGTGCCAGTCCGCCTTTCCGGAAGGCAGGAGCTACAATTAATCCTGAATTGGCTACATATTCACCGTGGCTCCATGTTTCTATATAGCAAAATCCTGCCCAAATACCATCGTGGCTGAAAGCGATTACTGCCTTGCCTTCCCTCATTTTCTGCTGTATATATTCGGGGCTTCTTTTAGCTATACCCGTTCCACGGGCTTTGGCGGAAGAAGCCATTTCATCACAAATTATTTGTGCAAAGTCCAAGTGACTTTCATTGGCAACGAGAATCTTAAATTGTTCCTGGGTTTTCATTCTTTAATACTGATAAGCTGAATAGATAGTACGTAAACTGGTTACTTTCCCGGTAAGGCTGAAACAGTGCCAGCTTCCGGCGTTATCTGTGATAACGATAAAGATCCGGGATGGGTATCAACGTCGTACCCTGAAGGGGATTGGTGGACAGAAAAAAACTGCTCCAGGCAGAACAGGAAAAACCCCACGCAATGTAGCGGCGTTTTGTGCCGCGTCAGCGATTACTGTGGTGAGATTTTTTTGCATTTCAGTATGACTATGCTTTGATTAAAAATTTTGACGATGCAAAGAAAATACTTTTTTCAGTTGCAGGGGACTTTTTTATGTGAAATTTTAATAATCAAATGTAAAATTATACGCTTAAGGGCACACTGTGTATAGCAGCACTCATTTCCATGATAAGTGAGGCGTCTTTTTCGATGGCATTACCTACTACGATCAGGTCGGCGCCGGCTTTACAATTGCGGTATGCCTTTTCAGGGTCAGCTATACCGCCGCCAATCACCAGCGGAACATCTATAACGCCTGCTACTTTAGAGATCATGCTTTCCGTAATACTTTTTTGTGCTCCGCTGCCGGCATCCATGTAAATCAGCTTCATACCCAGCATTTCGCCTGCCATAGCCGTGCACATGGCTATTTCATTTTTGTTGGAAGGTATGGGAGTGGCATTGCTGATATAAGATACGGTTGTTGGCGCGCCACCATCAATTACCATATAACCGGTAGAAATAATTTCCAGCCCGCTTTTACGTACTGCCGGGGCAGAAATAACGTGCTGCCCGATCAATAATTCAGGGTTTCGCCCTGAAATGAGCGAAAGATATAAAAGCGCATCTGCATGCGGTGTTATTTGAGAGGAGGTACCCGGAAAAAGTATTACAGGAATATTGCTCTGTTGTTTGATCTGCACTACTACTTCATCCAGGTGGTTGCTGATAACAAGACTGCCGCCAACCAGTAAATAATCAACTTCCGCCAGGGCAGTAAGCTCCATTAATTCACTGATTTTCGCATCATCGACCTTATCGGGATCGATGAGTACCGCAAAAGACTTTTTCCCGGCTTTCTTTTTTTCTGCTATAGATTGATAAATGCGGTTGCTCGTCATGCATTCAGGTATTGTTCCTTATCTGCAAAAATGCAAAAAAGTTTTATAGTCAGCGCTTTTAATTATTTCTCATATTCATACCCAGTCCCTCAGGGTAGGGTATGAATTGTTCCGCATCCGGGCTACACAGGTATATAATCACTATTGCCCGGGAAATATGAATTGTGCCTGAGCCTTCACCCCGTGCCGGCAGGCTCACCCCTCTCTTATCTGCCGATAGCTACCCGGTTACAATCTTTATTTATTCAGGCTGCGCTGTATATGAAGTGTTTTAAATAGCTGCAGCGCAGCGATAATTTTTTGTAGCACTATATCGGATATGGCATTTCCAGGTGCAGCGCACCGAAATATTAAAACATAAATGCGCCAGGGTAATATTACGCCGCTCTGCGGCTTACTTGTTTTTGCTGCTGCTACAAATATTACTGTGCGTTGCACCGGGTATTATAGAACCATACCTTCAGAACTAGGCTTAGTAAATACATCAATATGGTTTCGGGAAACTACTTAAGGACTTATACTATTTATAAAAAAACTACTGAAAATCCAATTTTTTTTATCATCAAAATGTGTAAAAAACAGCTAATACAATGCTGTATTGCATATGCGGCACTTATCCACACGCTGTTGATATTTACAGGTTTGATAACACAATTAAGCCTGATATTTTCGCTTTCTTATCATTTGATAATACAGGTAGTTTAACCCATTAATTCCGGCTACATTATGAACAGCGAAAAACAAAGCAAAGGCCTGAAATATAAACGTTTCTTTACCCGCGAAGGAGAAGATGTGTTTGAACAGTTTGAGTACGACTACCGTACCTCTGTTATTCGCAATCCAAATGGTGAGATAGTGTTTGAGATGAAGAACGTTGAAGTGCCTAGGCAATGGAGCCAGATAGCTACTGATATTCTTGCACAAAAATATTTTCGTAAGGCAGGTGTTCCTCAGCCGGATGGTTCATCAGGACGTGAAACCTCAGCAAAACAGGTAGCTCACCGTATGGCCAACTGCTGGAAAATTTGGGGCGAGAAGAACGGTTACTTTGCTTCTGCAGAAGATGCTAAAATATTTTACGAGGAGTTAGTATACTGTATTCTTAACCAGGCCTGCGTGCCCAACAGCCCGCAGTGGTTCAATACAGGTTTGTATGAAAGCTATGGTATAAAGGGCAAGCCGCAGGGACATTATTATGTTGATGCCGTAGACGGACAATTAAAAAAATCTACTTCAGCATACGAACGGCCCCAGCCTCATGCATGTTTTATATTAAGTGTGGAAGATGACCTGGTGAATGATGGCGGCATAATGGATTTATGGGTTCGCGAAGCCCGCATTTTCAAATATGGCAGCGGTGTAGGTACCAACTATTCCAATATACGGGGCGAAAACGAAAAATTAAGCGGTGGCGGAACATCCTCGGGCTTAATGAGCTTTTTGAAAATTGGAGACAGGGCTGCAGGCGCCATCAAAAGCGGTGGCACAACAAGACGTGCGGCTAAAATGGTTTGCCTTGACCTTGACCACCCGGAAATAATGGAGTTCATTAACTGGAAGGTGGAAGAAGAAAATAAGGTAGCTGCTTTGATAGCTGCCGGCTATGCACCTGATTACGAGGGAGAAGCATACAAAACGGTAAGCGGACAAAACTCAAATAATTCAATACGTATTCCAAACGATTTTTTTGAAAAACTACAGCACAATGAAGACTGGGAATTAAAAGCCCGTACTGATGGCAGGATAATGAAAAAAATACCTGCCGCAGCAGTATGGAACCAGATTGCATATGCAGCCTGGCGTTGCGCAGACCCGGGTACCCAATACGATACCACGATAAATGAATGGCATACAAGCCCCAAAGGTGGACGTATCCGGGCCTCCAACCCTTGCAGTGAGTACATGTTTTTAGACAACACCGCATGCAACCTCGCTTCCGTTAATCTTCGTAAATTTTTCGATGAAGCAAACAACCAGTTTGATGTTGATGGTTTTGAGTATACAGTGCGTTTATGGACCACGGTGCTGGAAATTTCTGTGCTGATGGCGCAATTTCCTTCAAAAGAAGTAGCGCAGCTATCATACGATTATCGTACGTTGGGACTTGGTTACGCAAACCTCGGCTCAATGCTGATGGTAAGCGGCATACCTTATGATAGTGAAGAAGCCCGCGGCATTGCCGGCGCTATTACCGCTATTATGACGGGAATAGCTTACAAAACTTCCGCTGAAATAGCTGCTCACCTGGGTGCTTTTGCAAAATATGAAGAGAATAAAGAAGATATGATGCGGGTGATGCGTAACCATCGCCTTGCCGCATACGATGCAGATGAGTATGAACAACTCAGCATTAAACCGCAGGGAATACATGCAAAATATTGTCCTGATTATTTACTGAAAGCCGCATGCAAAGCCTGGGATGACGCGGTTGAGCTTGGTGAAAGATATGGTTACCGCAATGCACAAACAACGGTTATCGCGCCAACCGGAACTATCGGGCTGGTAATGGATTGCGATACTACCGGAGTTGAACCGGATTTCGCGCTGGTGAAGTTCAAAAAACTCAGCGGTGGCGGTTATTTTAAGATCATCAACCAGTCTGTGCCGCAGGCGCTTAAAAATCTTGGGTATAGTGAAAAAGAAAGAGATGCTATAATCAAATATGCGGTTGGCGCTGCTTCTTTTGCCGGGTCGCCTTTCATCAATCCGCAAACACTAAGTGAAAAAGGGTTAATAGCAGAAGAAATTAAAAAGCTGGATGCGGCGCTTGCGTCAGCATTTGAAATAGGATTTGTATTCAACAAATTTACATTAGGTGAGCCCTGTCTTGACAGGCTTGGCTTTACACCCGAGCAATATAACGACTGGAATTTTAACCTGCTTGAAGCGCTTGGTTTTGAACCTGAAGAAATTGAAGCTGCAAATGATTATATATGCGGCACAATGACTATTGAGGGCGCGCCATATTTAAAGAAAGAGCATTACGCTGTTTTTGATTGCGCCAATAAATGTGGCAAAAAAGGTGAAAGATATATTCATGCGCATGGGCATATACGCATGATGGGCGCGGCGCAGCCATTTATCAGTGGCGCTATTTCCAAAACCATTAACCTGCCCAACGAGGCCACTGTTGAAGAAATAGCAGACAGCTATATGCTTAGCTGGAAGCTTGGATTGAAAGCCTGCGCCTTATACCGCGATGGCTCTAAACTGAGCCAGCCGCTCAGCAATAAAAGCGACAGTAAAAAATCAAAAGATAAAGCTGAAGTAAAAGAAGAAACAGCCGCGCAGGAAAGCCCGTTGATTGATATGGGTAAGCTTACGGTGGAAGAATTGCTGGATGAATTGCATAAGCGCATGCAGGCATCTACAGATACCAAGCTGAAGCGCCAGCTTTCAAGAATCGTGGAAAGAAAAACCCTGCCGCTTAAACGCCGCGGGTTTACACAAAAAGCAAAGATAAACGGGCAGGCGCTGTTTTTACGCACCGGTGAATATGGCGATGGCACATTAGGCGAAATATTTATTGACCTGGCAAAAGAAGGCTCAACACTCAGAAGTTTAATGAACTGCTTTGCTATATCTATCTCTGTAGGTTTGCAGTATGGTGTACCGTTGGAAGAGTTTGTAGAGAAGTTTGTATTCACCAAGTTTGAGCCGGCAGGAATGGTAGATCATCCGAATATTAAGTCTACCACATCCATAGTGGATTTTGTATTCCGCTGCCTTGCATATGAATACCTGGGAAGAACAGACCTTGTGCATGTACTGGATAAACCGGAGATAGGAAATTTAGGCACTGATGATTGGGATGATGTGCCAACCGGTTTGGAATACGCGCCCAAGCCTGAGCTAAGCGATGTAAGAGTGGTAGGCTCTGTGCAGACCGGTAAAGCCCAGCGGACTTCAGCCAACGCCGTGAGCGAGCATATGAAGAGTATGCAGAGCGACGCGCCGGCATGCAATACCTGCGGACATATAACAGTAAGAAGCGGCACTTGTTATAAATGCTTAAACTGCGGCAACAGCATGGGCTGCAGCTAAGCTTCATCATATTTTCAATTAGGACGGTTAGGAATATAAACCTACATTAATCCGTCCCGATTCTTCGGGATGGATTTTTTTGTTTTATGGGGTGATGGATAGTTTAATTACGATTTGTTGCACTGTTTTTGATTATTTTGTGCTTTCTCCTTCATACCATGTAGCCCTCCCGTTTATTTCAGTAATTCCGGAGAAACCACTATTGGTTTGCCAAAGTCTATAAAAATTTATTTCTCCGGAAGTTGAACCGAATGCAAACCAATATGGGCAATTATTTGCATTTCTCTTTCTGTTTTCGATATATAAAGCACAATCTTCTGTTTTGATATTGTTGTAAGAAAATCCACCGGACCTTAACAGGCTAACTTCTTTTATATCCGTAGCTAAGTAACCTAACGAATCGAATGCTTTCTTATTTCTCTGAGCCGTTTTAGGATTAAAAAAGTTAGAAATATAGATACTGTCTTCTGTTATCTTTTGAACTACGCCAAATTCAGTTTTATGTCCATCTTTGAAAGCCAGATTGTAGCAGGCATTTTCCTGGATTTTAAGAGTATCATTTTTGAAATTCTCTGGGCTTATAAGGAAAATAACAAATTCGCTCCCATAATTATAAGCATCAATCAGTGAATCATTTTTTTGTTTTGTAATAGCCCGAACACTGTCAATGTTAAAATAATGCATTTCATTTTCCTGGAATTTTCGTTCTATAGAAATTGCCACCACTTCACTAAAGTCAAAGCTATTTATTTTCTTGCTTGGCATCCACACATTGTATTTTACTGCTTCAATGACGCCTTGTTTTAACTTTATTGTATGAAGCATTAAACTCTCTGGCTTTTTATCCTTTAGTGATATAGTTAGGATTGTGCTATTATTACAATGAAGCCATACTTTTTCTCCTTTTTCATTTTGGCAATATACCTTTTTTAAAAAATGATTTTCGTTGAACTGGTTTGCAAAGTCCTCCTTTGTCATTGTGTACAATTTCCTGCCAAAAGAGGTAGTTGAAATAAACAGTAGGACTATAATAATTAATTTTTCTTTCACAAAAATCATAATTTGTTTTGTCAACAGAGCTTAGAAACCCTGCAACCGTAAAATCACAAACTAATAGACACTTAAAACCTATACCCAATCGAAAGACCGCCCTGTACTGTTTTTAAAGAGCTTCTTTCATCGCTTACACCATCATACGACATATCAACATCCAGCAAACCCAATTGCCCGTTGAGATGGATATACAGGTTTTTAGAAAATTCATAACCTATAAGAATATTAGCCCCAAAATCAAAAGGCTTGGTATAGGGTATTGTACGGTTGTTACCACCCCAGGAAGAGTCGGTGCTGGAAAAGTCGTTTAAAAATTTCAGATTCCCTTTAACGCTCATACCATTTGCCTCGGCCTTCCAACGACCGCCAACTCCGTAAGCAATATACGGGCCTGCGCCTAAAAGCATTCTGCCCTTTCCAACCTGCGGCTTAAAAATAAAGTTAACCGGTAATTCTATGTAATAGCTGGTGAATTTAATTTTGTCAACACCATAAAGATATTGGGCGCCCCCGTCTTTATCTATCGTAAATCCTTTGCTGGTAAATAGCAATGCGGGCTGCAAAGAGAACTTATCCGAAAGCGCCAGGTCTGCCGTTCCTCCCAGATGGAAGCCGGGGCGTAATTTTACCTTAGTGTAACCGCTTTCGTCTTTTAATAACATTGCAGACAAATTGCCTCCGGCTTTTATGCCCCACTGTATCTGTGCCGAAATTTCATGGGTGAGAGTAATACAGACTAATAATAAGGTAGCAATTTTCAGTTTCATGTTTTTCCAGTTTAAGTTTTTATATTATGAGCGTTTAATAACGTGCTGCCTTGTATCGAACCTCCTGCTGTATACCCGAATAATACTTCCTGCTAACTTCCGGAGATAACGCATAAATGTAAAGAATAATTTTTGTGGAACTATATGAGATTAATCACATTGCGATGAAACAGGGATCATCAATTTTATTTAATACGACTATTTTTAGCAGGGGGAGAGATTGATGCGCTGCCTTTATGAAAACATCCAGGTTTCGAAACTAAAAAAGTCCGCACATAATGAATGAGGAAAAGATGAAAGCAGGACAAAGACCTGATAGAAATAAAAGCACAAACCTGCGCAGTCATATGAGTAAACCTGAATTAATATTTACTGTCCGTTTTCGTTTACATTTCACCGTTAGTTCCGGGTTTACCGCCTGAAAAACAATGTGTTTCCGATAAACAGCTTGATCCACACGATTTTTGCAACTCATGGCTGTAAACAGGCGCTTTAGTAGAATAAGCGCATAAACACTTCCTTTAACAAACTATTCACGTTTTCTTTACAGTCTAAACATCGATAAATCATGAAAAGAATCATCATCGCGGTTTTGTTTATTTGTTTTCTCGCTTCCTGTGCCAAATCAGTAACACCCTACCAGGCTGCTCATGGCAGTTATAAAAGATGTAAAACCCTCAAATAAAATTCAGTGGGCTTTATGTTTTCCCGCCTTTAGATGTTTATAGTTTCATCGTTTTTGCGGTTATTGTATAAGTTTAAATTTCCGGCATAAGAAGCCGGGAGTTTAAACTTTTCTTTTATCTTCACTGCATGCAGGTATTGGTTTCTTATAAAAAGCCCCAGGTGTTGCAGGCCTTACGCTATCATTTTATCAGGAAGAAAGAAATAAGAATAATGATCATCCTGGTAAATGTATTTGCCCTGTTTGCAGCAGGATTGCTGGCTTACAGAAAAGTAACGCCCCTGGCTTTTCTTATCAGTTCTATATTGTGGTTTACTATTATGCTTGCATTCTGGTGGTGGCTGCCTGCTGCTATATATAAAAGATCGGCTACATTTAAGGACAGCTTCAAAGTTATGATTGAAAAAGACCACTTCTTCCTTGATAATAACCGTGGAACGGTAAAAACATGGAGTTGGCGTGAGTTCAGCGAATTTGTAGAATCCCCTCAATTTTTCCACCTGTACTTCGATGCAAGAAGCTTTTTTCTTTTACCCAAAGATGTTTTTAAAAATGATGATGATATTCATGCTGCAAGAACATTGATGAGAGAACGAATTGGATAATGTAGTAGAGTTTAATAGTATATGTCGATATACTTTGCCTTTCCAATATTTTACCACAATTTTTACGCAGCGTTCATAACGAAGCCGCATATCAACGATTTTCTTTTCAGGCCTTGCTCCATGGCGCCCTTTGCGTGAAGAAATAAAAAACCGGGAGTTGCATTTTATCTCCCGGTATAGTAATGTTTATAATAAAATTTTATTGAATATTAGGGTTCTTTGCGTATCCCATTTTAGCTTCAATACTCAATGTAGCATGCGGTACAGCGCGGAGGCGGGCCTTGTCTATAAGCTTGCCTGTTACGCGGCAGATGCCGTAAGTTTTATTTTCAATACGCATCATGGCTTTTTCCAGGTGATCAATATATTGTATCTGCCTGCTTGCCATCTGGCTTAATTGCTCTCTTTCCATGCTTATGCTGCCATCTTCCATGGTCATGTAGCGATTTTCACTTTCATCACCACCCATATCGTCTTTGCGTGTAATTAAACCCTGCAGGTAGGAAAGCTCTTTCTTAGCTGCATCTAATTTACGCTGTATCAATTCTTTAAATTCTGTCAACTCTGCATCACTATATCTCATTACTGGTCCATTTTGTTGTGCCGCCGGTCTATCAAGCACGGATTGTGTAAATTCTGGTTCGTATTTCCTTGCGTTATTGGTGCTTAACTTAGGTATTACAACTGGTTTTGAAGGTTTTACATCCTCCGCTTTCGCTTTCTCCTTAACAGCAGGCTTCTTGATTTCTGCAACCTGGGTTGTTTTTACCTGAGCCTGTGGCTGAACTGCGCTTACCGTTTTTTTAACCGCTTCAGGTTTCGCTTTTGGCTCTGCCTTTTTTGCAGAAACAACAGGCTTTACCGGGGCCTTTTTTGCCGGAGCAGCTTTCTTAACTGGCTTTGCAATTGCTTTTTTAGCTTGCGGCTTAGCAGGTTTTACCTGTTTTGCAGCAGGCTTAGCCGCCTTTTTTGGAGCTACCTTTGCCGGCTTAGCCGCTTTTTTAGGGGCAGCTTTTACAGCCTTAGCTTTTTGTGGAGCCGCTTTTTTTGCTGGCTTTTTGTTGGTTGGCATGCATTTATGCTTTTTTGGTAACTAAGATTTTTAAAGGTATGTCATTTACTTCAATTTCAACTCCATCCGTAATATCTGGTAGCCATTCTAATTTATCTGCCAAAATTTCGGCGCAAATATATGTATTAAATTCAGTGATAGATGGTTTAAGCACACTATTTTCAGATAGTTTCACTAAAATGCGGTCGGTAAGTTCATAGCCGCTGTCTTTCCTTATCTTTTGTATGCGGTTTACGATCTCGCGGGCATTTCCCTCATTTTCAAGTGCAGGGGTAAGCGTTACATCAAGGGCTACGGTTAGCTGTCCCTTGTTGGCAACAATCCATCCCGGCACATCTTCGCTTTGTATCTCAACTTCAGACAGTTGCACAGGTATTTGCTCTCCGGCAATATCAAAAATGTATACTCCTTCCTTTTCTATAGCCGCAATATCATCCTGCGTAAATGCTGCTAAAGCAGCACTTACCGGTTTCATTTTAGCACCAAGCTTTTTACCAAGTGCAACAAAATTAGGTTTGATCTTTTTGTTGATAAAACCATTCCCTTCAGTTAAATATTCAATCTCTTTAATGTTTACTTCACTTTTAATCAGGTCGCTTACTTTTTCAATTTGTGTTATGATGTTAGTATTTGTAACCGGGATCAGTACCTTTTGGAGCGGCTGGCGCACCTTTATATTCACTTTTTTTCTTAAAGAGAGGATAAGAGAGGATATATCCTGCGCAAGTTGCATCCTTTCTTCCAGCAATTCATCAATGGCAGCCGGATCTGGTTTGGGAAATAGCGTATGATGAACGGATGCTACTTTTTGACGCCCGGAAACCGAATTAAGGTTAGAAAATACAGCATCTGCGAAGAATGGTGAAATGGGAGCCATTAACTGCAAAACAGTTTCAAGACATTCAAATAAAGTTTGGTATGCACAAATCTTATCATGTTCATATTCACCTTTCCAGAAACGGCGGCGGCATAAACGCACATACCAGTTACTTAGATGCTCATCCACAAAATCTTCTATAGCTCTGCCGGCATGAGTGGGTTCATAATCATCCATGTAGGCGGCAACTTTTTTCTTCAGACTGTTTAAGGAAGACAGTATCCAGCGGTCTATTTCAGGGCGTTCGGCAAGCGGAATATATGCTTCTTTAAAAGCAAAGCCATCTACATTAGCATATAGTGCAAAAAACTGGTAAGTATTATATAGCGTACCGAAGAACTTGCGCTGAACTTCTTTAATGCCCTCAATATCAAACTTTAAGCTATCCCAGGGCGATGCATTGGTGATTAAATACCAGCGGGTAGCATCAGCGCCAAATTTTTCGATGGTGGCAAACGGGTCAACCACGTTGCCGAGGCGTTTGCTCATTTTGTTGCCATTCTTATCAAGCACCAACCCATTTGAAACACAGGTTTTATAAACCAGTCCGGGGTATTTTTCATCGCTTACCGGAAAACCTGATTTTATCAATTCCTCCTGCACGGATTCTTTAAGCAGGCTGCCTAAGGCATGCAAGGTATAAAACCAGCCACGGGTTTGGTCAACGCCCTCGGCTATAAAATCTGCCGGGTAGTTTTGAGCGAATATTTCCTTATTTTCAAAAGGAAAATGCCATTGCGCGTAGGGCATAGCGCCACTGTCAAACCAAACATCCACCAAATCCGGAACCCGTTTCATGGGTTTGCCGGTTTTGCTAACGAGTATCACTTCGTCAACATACGGTTTATGCAGATCAAGAATGCCTTCATGCAGGTAGTTTTTATTTACATCTCCACCCAATACTTCGCCGGCTTTTTTAATTTCAGCATTAAGCTCAGCTATTGAACCAATGCAAATTTCCTCATTGCCATCTTCTGTTCTCCAAATAGGCAGGGGTGTTCCCCAATAGCGGCTGCGGCTCAGGTTCCAGTCAACCATATTTTCCAGCCAGTTGCCAAAGCGGCCTTCGCCGGTTGATTTGGGTTTCCAGTTGATGGTTTTATTAAGTTCAACCATCCTGTCTTTTAAAGCCGTGGTTTTAATAAACCAGGCATCCAGCGGATAGTATAGTACAGGCTTATCTGTACGCCAGCAGTGAGGATAATTATGCTCGTATTTTTCAATCTTAAAGGCTCGGTTTTCTTTTTTCAGCTTTACGCAGATGTCAACATTCACATCTACATAATCCTTTTCATCCTTATAATTTTTTACATAGCGGTTGCTGAATTCGCCCAGGCCATCAACAAACTTACCGGTTTTATCAACCATAGTGAGTATACCGATATTGTATTTTTTGCCTACCCTGAAGTCATCAGCGCCAAAAGCAGGCGCGGTATGCACAATACCTGTACCATCTTCTGTGGTTACAAAATCTCCCAATATAACCCTGAATGGTTTTGCTCCGGGTGTAAATTCTTCAACAATTGCAGGAGCATTAGCTTCAAAAGCTAATAACTGCTCGTATTGCAGTCCTTCAAGTTCTTTTCCTTTAAATGAAGCCAGTATTTTCCAGGGAAGTGTTTTGGTTGCGGCTGAATATCCTTCAAAATCACCATTTTCTTCCTCTGCTTTAAAATACTTAGCAAGTAATGCTTTTGCCAGCACAACATTTACCGGCAGGTGGGTATAAGGATTAAAGGTTTGCACCAGCACATAATTTATATTAGCGCCAACCGTTAATCCAAGATTGGAAGGAAGTGTCCACGGAGTAGTCGTCCATGCAAGAAAGAAAACCTCGTCACTTTTAGCGGCATCAAATAAAAATGCGCTTTTCTCATTTTTTACTGCTTTAAACATAGCCACAGCACTGGTATCCTTCACCATTTTATAAGTACCGGGCTGGTTCAGTTCGTGAGAACTCAAACCCGTGCCTGCAGCAGGTGAGTATGGCTGAATGCTTACGCTTTCATACAACAAACCTTTCTTGTATAATTCACTCAGGCACCACCAAAGCGTTTCTATATAATTGTTTTCAAAAGTGATATAAGGATCTGAAAGATCAACCCAATACCCCATTTTATTGGTGAGTTCATCCCATTTGTCTTTATATTTTAATACCTCTTTGCGGCATGTTGCGTTATATTCCTCAATAGATATTTTTTTACCGATATCTTCTTTCGTGATCCCCAGCATTTTTTCAACGCCCAGCTCCACCGGTAAACCGTGAGTATCCCAACCGGCTTTCCGTTTAACCTGGAAACCCTGCATGGTTTTATACCGGCACACAAGATCCTTAAGCGTCCGCGAAATAACGTGGTGAATACCCGGCATACCATTAGCGCTTGGAGGCCCTTCATAAAATACAAAAGGAGTTGAGCCATCCCTTATATCCACGCTTTTTTCAAACGCGTTTTCACTAGCCCACTTTTTTAATATTTCCTGTTCAACCGCAGGTAAGTTAAGCCCGGTATATTCTTTATACTTCAATGCCATATTGTCGAAAAAAATGTTGGCGAAGTTACAGAAATGTAGGGGAATTAGGTGCAACTAATAAATACCATATGGGCAGCATTTTGCTTACAGTAAATTAAAAATTATCAGGCTTTGCCTTTACGGAATAGGTTATCGTAAATTTACGGCAATGCTTAAAAGAAATCATAAAAGAAATATGGATAGCTCATTAAACATTGTTGCAACGGCAATGTATTGCGATTTTATTATGCTAACAATGTTAATAGAAATTAAACAATTGTACAGCATGATTAATAATTACTGATAGAAAAAAAATCAATTATCCACAAATTGATTTTTTGGCACAGTTTCTGAAAATAAGTGCTTTGTAAAAAGCAAGGCACCTGTTTTTGGTGATATACAGAAACACTTAATTTAAAAAATTTACTATAAAAATTTTCCAGGGTTTAGGGATTAGGGATCGAGGGAGGTATTCATACCTCCTTCTTCTTTTTTAAAAAAGTGTATTACTGTAAAAATTCTGTTCAGGAAAAATACAGTATAGCTTCTCTTATGCGTCTTTGTAATAAAACAGGTTTTCCACCGGCATTCTTCCATAATTTAAAAGCTTCAGTAATTTTAGGATCAGAAGGATTTTTATTTACGAGCTTCAGCACTGTACTGTTTTTAAACCCATTTACTCCTATATTATAGGTTAAGCTAACAAGCGCATCAAACTGATTTTGATTAATGTCATCGCGTGTGCTGCTCCATACCGTTTTTTCATAAAAACTTAGCGTGTTTAAAAAAAGGGATAGGGCTCTGTCTTTAGATATAGGCAGATCGCTCATTTTTACTCTTACTCCATTTTCGTAATAAGTATTACCATACCCTATGGTTGGCACGCCCACCGAATCAAGATAAGGTTTTAAGATACATCCCTCTTCTTTACCAATAAATGCTAATCCGTTTTTACTGAGGTGTTGAATTTCCGAAAGGGAAGGAAGTGTTCTGATAATACTTTTTGCAAGATCCGGAGTGCGTGATCTTGTAGTTTTGTGTACACTTTTCTTAATGTGTTTTTTTGCTTTTGCCATGGCAGATATTTTTTATTATAAAAACCAGGCAACAGGGAATTTATACCACACCCTGCGCCAGCATAGAATCTGCAATCTTTACAAACCCTCCTATGTTAGCGCCCTTCTCATAATTTACATATCCATCTTTTTCTTTTCCGTGTTTGAGGCATATTTTGTGAATATCCCTCATAATGCCCCTCAATTTATTGTCAACCTCTTCTCTTGTCCACGCATAGCGTTGTGAATTTTGCGACATTTCTAAACCAGATACCGCTACTCCGCCGGCATTAGCTGCTTTACCAGGCGCATAAAATATTTTTGCTTTATGAAAAACAGATACGGCTTCAGGAGTGCATGGCATATTAGCGCCTTCCGCAACACAAATACATCCATTTTTAATTAACTGTATGGCATCGTCTGCATTCAATTCATTTTGGGTTGCATTGGGCAGCGCGATGTCGCATTTTATTTTCCATGGCCGTTCCCCCGGGTAAAAATCACAATTATATTTTTTTGCATATTCTTTTATCCTGCCTCTTTCAGTATCCTTCAGATGTTTGATATATGCCAGCTTATGCTCATCAATACCATCAGGGTCATGTATAAATCCTTCTGAATCGGACATGGTTACCACCACTGCGCCTTTTTCAATACATTTTTCAACCGCAAACTGCGCTACATTCCCAGAGCCTGATATAGTTATTTTTTTGCCAACCAGCGAGTCGCCGGTTATTTTCAGGATTTCTTCTACAAAATAAACAAGCCCATATCCTGTAGCTTCCGGCCTGATCAAACTTCCTCCCCACTCATATCCTTTGCCGGTTAAAACGCCGCTAAATTCACCGCGTATACGTTTATATTGACCAAATAAATAACCTATTTCTCTTTTTCCTACACCAATATCGCCGGCAGGAATATCAATGTCTGCGCCAACATGCCTGTATAATTCCGTCATAAAACTTTGACAGAACTTCATCACCTCGTTATCAGTCTTTCCTTTTGGATCAAAATCAGAACCACCTTTACCGCCACCCATAGGTAAACCGGTAAGGCTGTTTTTGAACACCTGCTCAAAAGCGAGAAACTTTAATACACTAAGATTAACAGAAGGATGGAACCGAAGCCCGCCTTTGTAAGGCCCTATACTGCTGTTCATCTGCACACGGAAGCCCCTGTTTACTTCAACTTCTCCCTTATCGTTCAACCAGGGCACTCTGAAAATGATCACTCTTTCCGGCTCAACAATCCGCTCTAATATCCTGGCATTTTTGTATTGAGGAACTCCATGTATATATGGCAAAATAGATTCGGCAACCTCTGTTACAGCCTGTAAAAATTCATTTTCTCCCGCATTCCTGGATCTTACCTTTTCCAGAAATTCGTGTATTAATTCCTGCATAGCGAACAAGCAACAATTTTAGGGCAAATACAGAAGAAATTCAACTTCTGTAATAAAGCATTAAATATAATTTAAAGAACCTTGCGAATGTATTTAAAGTATTGCAGAAATAATGCAAATCGTTAAAAAAAATAAACCTCACAGAAGTTAATATCTGTGAGGTTGTTGAAGTTTGCCGCAAATCATTACTTACTCAAATGCATACTTCTTTCTTTATACAAAGTTCTGAAGTATGGATCGCGAAGGTTTTTGATAAAGCGTATAGCTTCTCCGGTAGACTTCATTTCGGGACCTAATTCTTTATTTACCCCCGGAAACTTATCAAAACTGAAAACAGGTTCTTTAATCGCAAAGCCCTTCAGGTTTTTCTTGAAAGTTAAATCCTTCAGTTTCACTTCACCCAGCATTACTTTGGTGGCAATATTAAGATAAGGTATCTGGTATGCTTTGGCGATGAACGGTGTTGTGCGTGAGGCACGCGGGTTTGCTTCAATTACATATACAGTGCCGTCTTTAATAGCAAACTGTATATTGATCAGCCCGCGTATATCCAATGCTCTTGCAATTTTTTCAGAATAAAATTCCATGGTTGTAACTTCCATTGGGCTGAGGTTAAATGCAGGCAATACCGCGTTACTATCACCACTATGTATACCTGCAGGCTCAATATGTTCCATCACACCCATTACGTGGAAGGTTTCTCCGTCATATATAGCGTCAACTTCTGCTTCCTGACAACGGTCGAGGAAATGGTCAATCAAAATTTTATTGCCGGGCAGGTGTTTCAACAAACTCAATACGCCTTTCTCCAGTTCCTCATCATTCAATACGATGCGCATTCTTTGTCCGCCCAATACGTAACTGGGGCGAACAAGCACAGGATAACCTACTTCTTTTGCTACTTCAATGGCATCATCCGTATTATATGCTGTGCCGTATTTAGGATACGGAATACCAAGATCTCTCAGCAGGTCGCTGAATCTTCCCCTGTCTTCCGCAATATCCATACTATCAAATGAAGTTCCGATAATGCCGATACCTTTTTCGTGAAGACGTTTTGCAAGTTTCAAAGCGGTTTGTCCGCCGAGTTGCACAATTACACCAACAGGTTTCTCGTATTCTACAATTTCCCACAAATGCTCCCAGAATACAGGTTCGAAATACAGTTTATCAGCAATATCAAAATCCGTTGAAACGGTTTCAGGATTACAGTTTACCATTATTGCTTCGTACCCTGCTTCTTTTATTGCCATCAAACCATGCACACAGCAATAATCAAATTCAATACCCTGGCCTATTCGGTTAGGACCAGAGCCCAGCACTATAACTGATCCTTTGTTTTTTGCTTTTTTATTAGTTTGGCTTTCGTTATGTATTACACCGTTGCCTTTTGAGGCAACAGAAGGGGCTTCAAAGCTGGAATAGAAGTAAGGTGTTTTTGCTTCGAACTCCGCTGCGCAGGTATCCACCATTTTATATACGCGGGTCAATCCCATCTTTTTCCTGCGCTCATATATTTCTTCATCTGTGGTGCCATCTTTCATTATACGACAGATCTGCTCATCGCTAAATCCATTATGTTTTGCTTCAATTAGCAGCTCATCCGGCAAAGTATCCCCGTTGTATTTCGCAATCTTATTTTCAATATTTACAATTTCCTGTATCTGGTAAATAAACCAGCGGTCAATGCGTGTTGCTTCGCAAATAGATTTTACACTTACCCCCATCATCAGCGCGTCTTTTATGCGGAACAGTCTGTCCCATTTCGGCGTTTTGAGGTACTCTACAATTTCATCTGAATGCATCAGGCTTTTGCCATAGTATCCCAGGCCTACTGCTTCATTTTCCAAACTCTGACAGGCTTTTTGTATAGCTTCAGTAAAATTGCGGCCGATAGACATTACTTCGCCTACAGATTTCATCTGTAATCCTAACGTATCATTCGCGCCTTTGAACTTATCAAAATTCCAGCGGGGAACTTTTACAATTACGTAATCAAGCGTTGGTTCAAAATATGCGGATGTTGATTGTGTGATCTGGTTCTTTAGTTCATCAAGATTATAACCAATGGCAAGCTTTGCCGCTATTTTAGCGATGGGATAACCTGTGGCTTTAGATGCTAATGCTGAAGACCGGCTTACACGAGGATTAATTTCAATAGCAATGATTTCCTCTGTTTGAGGGTTGAGTGCAAATTGTACATTACAACCGCCGGCAAAATTTCCGAGGTCCCGCATCATGCGTATAGCTGTGTTGCGCATCAATTGAAAGGCTGTATCGCTCAATGTCATTGCCGGTGCCACAGTGATGGAATCGCCGGTATGCACACCCATCGGGTCAAAGTTTTCAACCGTACAAATAATAGCTACATTATTAGCGCTGTCACGCAGCAATTCCAGCTCAAATTCTTTCCAGCCCAATACAGCTTTTTCTACCAGCACTTCATGTATAGGCGAAGCAGACAAACCACGGTTCAGTGCTTCGTCTAAAAATTCTTTACTGTGCACAAAGCCGCCGCCTGTTCCGCCAAGTGTATACGACGGGCGAATTACCAGGGGGAAACCAATTTCCTGCGCAAATTCTTTTCCTTCTAAAAATGAGTTGGCGGTTTTTGCAGGGGCAACAGCTATACCCAGTTCTATCATCCACTGGCGGAATTTTTCCCTGTCCTCAGCTTTATCTATGGCCTTAATATCCACACCAATCAGTCGTACATTATATTTTTCCCAAACACCTAATTCCTGCGCTTCTTTAGCAAGATTTAACGCAGTTTGCCCGCCCATTGTTGGAAGAACAGCGTCTATCTGGTTTTCTTCCAGTATCTGTTCAATACTTTCTACCGTTAAAGGCAAAAGGTATACACGGTCTGCCATCATAGGATCTGTCATAATGGTGGCAGGATTACTGTTGATAAGGATAACTTTCACACCTTCTTCTCTCAGGCTTCGCGAAGCCTGAGTTCCGGAATAATCAAATTCACAAGCTTGTCCTATAACGATGGGGCCTGAACCAATGATCAGGACTGTTTTAATGGAGTTGTCTTTAGGCATTTCTTAATAAAGATTTGAAAGAATGTGCGGCGTTTTCCGTTGACTACTAATGTGTTAGTTTAAGCCGGCACGGAAAAAACCGGGCAAAGGTAAGGTATGGAGAGATAAATCCGAAAGGAACGGGGTTAATTTTCCGGCAGGGATGTTATCAGCTATCAGCAGCCAGCTTTTAACACGCCTTTATTGCTTACTCCTTTACTAGCTGCCACTTACAACATACCACTTATTCATTCCGGCGCATTGAACCTGAATCCCACTCCATGAATGGTTTCTATATTCACATCCGGGTCTGCTTTAAAATGCTTGCGAAGCTTTGTAATAAATACATCCATACTTCTGCCAAGGAAATAATCATCTTTGCCCCATACATTTAATAGCACTTCTTCGCGTTTTAAAATATGATTGCGGTGCTCGCAAAAGAATTTAAGCAGGTCGGCTTCCTTTTGTGTGAGGTTTGATTCTTCTGTTCCATTTGAAATTTTCAGATCAGTATATAAGAAGCGAAGCTTACCAATCTTAAACTCCCGAACATTATCTGAGTGCAGTTTTTTTGTACGTCTCAAAAAAACATCCATACGCATCAGCAGTTCTTTCATGCTGAATGGTTTGGTAATATAATCATCCGCACCGGTGGCAAACCCCTTCAGGCGGTCTTCTTCCATTGATTTTGCAGTTAAGAACAAAATAGGAACCACGTCACTTTTCTGCCTGATTTTTTTTGCTACGGAAAAACCATCTTTACTGGGCATCATCACATCCAGTAAACATATATCAAACTCTTCTTTTAAAAAAGATTGCAGGGCATCCTCTCCATCAGGGCATAGCACTACCCGGTATCCTTCCTGTTCCAGGTTATCCTTAATAACATATCCTAATGAAAGATCATCTTCGGCAAGTAAAACCCTGGCTTTGGTTGGTTGCATGGTAAACAATTTTATGATGGGATGATTATCTTAAACTCAGTGCCTATACCCGGAATGCTGTTCACAACTATTCTTCCATTGTGAGCGTCAACAATCTTTTTAACAAAATTAAGGCCTAATCCAAATCCTTTTACATTATGCACATCGCCTGTTGGAACCCGATAAAATTTTTTGAAAATATTCCTGTAGTATTTCTTGTCAATGCCAATTCCATTATCCTTAACCGCTATAAAACTTTCCGAATCAGTTTTACCTGCTTCAATCACTATATTAGGACTATCCGAATATTTAATGCCATTTTCAATAAGATTGACCACTGCCAGTTCAAGGTGGTTTTTGTCTGCCATCATTTTTACGTTATCGTCTTTCAGCCTCACATCTACTTTAGCCCCTTTGGTTTCCATTAACGGCTGCAGCTTGGATACAGCCTGCTCAATGAGTTCTTTAACGCTGAATGCATTTTTTTCCAGGGGAAGTTCCTGCTGCTCAGATACCGCCATTTTAAGCAACCTTTCCACCTGGCTTTGAAGATGTTCTGTTTCATGCTTAATAATGGAAGTATATTTTTCCATTCTTTCAGGCTGTTTTGCTATACCGGGTTTAGATAAAACTTCTGAGGCGATCTTCATTACCGCCAGGGGCGTTTTAAATTCATGCGTGAAGTTGTTCACAAAATCCTTTTGTATTTCAACAAGGAATTTTTGTTTATAAAAATAAAATAAACTTATTGCAAGCCCTGTAAGTACGAGTATTAAGATAATGCTTCCAACTATCCAGAAATTCATCTGCGAAAGCACATATTTATTTCTGCCCGGGAAAAAAAGTGCTATATAATTATGATCAGCAGGGTAAACAGGCAGGTTATTAATATCGTACCTGCTTTGCATTGCCGGCGACACTACCTGCTCCCGGTATACATAATGCTGTTTATTTTTATCATAAGCCGCAACAATGCATTCCGTCATCACATCAAAATCTGTAAGCTCATTGGTGATATAATAAATGAGTGTATCTTTTGAGGGAATAATATCCGTTTTGATTATGAATGTATTAGGATCGGGCTGTGTAGCAATAAGTTGCTGTAAATGGCCGGCAGGTTGGGCTGATATATCAATATCTTCAAATAGTCCTCTTATGCTTTTAATAACATTGGTACGAAACTGCTTTTGCTCCAGCTTATAAACATGGTTAAGCCAGTATAATTGTATACCTACCATTATAGCAATTACAATGCAGCCAATAAGCACAATCCATTTTAAAGTAGCGGAGCGCATTCCAAATTCGTTGAACAGGTTAAGGGACACAAAATTTGTTTTTTATTTTTTTAAAACGGTTGTAAAGCGCTGTTTTATTGTTAAGCCGCAGTTAACTCCCTTTCATGCTGTTTTGCAAACTATTAACAGGGGTTAACCACTTCAAATATCGTATTGATACCGCATAACATTAGTTTTTTCGTTAGGTTTGCTACCTCAATTTTTATTGCTTTGGCTATAGAATCACAAAGAAAGTCTTTTTTTAAACGTATCAGGGGTCAACAGGAGGCAGATGACGCGGAAATGAGTTTTGTGGATCATCTTGAGGCATTACGGTGGCACATAGTGCGTTCAGTGTTTGCCGTTTTAATATTTGCCATACTTATTTTTCTGAATATTGATTGGATATATGATCATGTGATCATTGGACCTACCCAATCTGATTTCATTTCGTACCGCATGTTTTGCGCGCTAAGCCATAAGCTGGGAATGGGAGATTCACTGTGCATGCCTCCAATTAATATGAAGCTGCAGGTAACGGAAGTTAGCGGAACTTTTATGACGAGTATTTCTATTGCTGTTGTGGGGGGTGTTCTTGCGGCATTTCCGTATTTGTGCTGGGAAGTATGGCGCTTTATTAAACCGGCTTTGAAAGAAGAAGAACTGAAACATACCACAGGCATTATTTTTTGGGTGTCATTTTTCTTTTTTATTGGCGCGGCATTTGGCTATTTTATGCTGGCCCCTTTCACTTTTAATTTTTTATATAATTACACATTAGGCACAAGGCAGATGCTGGAGTATAAACCAATGCTTGGTGACTATATGGATTCACTGATTGATATAACGCTTGGGTCGGGTATTGCTTTTGAGTTGCCGATGGCATCGTGGGTATTGGCAAGAATAGGGCTGTTAACAGCAGGATTTTTAAGAACTTACAGGAAATATGCGTATATTGCCTTACTGGTAATTGCGGCTGTAATAACACCATCTCCAGACTGGGGAAGCCAGATGATAGTTTGTTTACCCCTTATATTATTATACGAGATCAGTATTCTTATTGCAGCCCGGGTTAATAAAAATGCAGAAAAGAAATGGGAAGAATGGAGCTAACAGGCTAATATGAATTTCTTTGAAGTATTTTATTAATACTATTTATTAAAGCGATTGTTCCCCTCAGAATTATTAAGTGTGCATTAGCCATTACCATGGCAGGATGAAAATAGTAATATGAGTTTTTTTTAAAATTTCCATATTGCTTAAGGGTTTCATTAAAAAAAGTCAACAATATTTAAGAACTTTGAAAAAATCATTAATAATATGTCATCCAAATTAAATTTAGATAAATTAGATCTTCAGATCATTTCTGCCATGATGGATGACGCAGGGATTTCCTATGCGGATCTGGGTAAAAATCTTTCCGTTTCCGGAGGTACAATACATGTACGCATTAAAAAATTGCAGGAAAGCGGTATAGTAAAAGGAACAAGGCTGAATGTGGAGCTAAAAGAGCTGGGTTATGATATTACCGCTTTTGTGGGCATATATCTTGAAAAAAGTTCATTGTACGATACTGTTGCCAAAGATTTAAAAAAAATACCGGAAATAGTTCGTCTTAATTATACTACCGGTAATTACAGTATGTTTATTGAAATTGTTTGCAGGGATATTGCGCAGCTCAGGCATGTGCTGCACGATGAACTGCAAAAAATAAAAGGAATAGAACGTACTGAAACATTAATATCTCTTGAAGAAAGTTTTAACAGGAATGTGCAGGTAGCACCTTTGTAAAGGTATAGGTAAAGGATTTAAGGTGTAAGGCGGTCGTAGAGACAAGGCGTGCCTTGTCTCTACTGCAGCTGCGTAGGTCTACACCTTTTCCCTCACGTCAAATGCGTCACGCAAACCATTTCCCAATAAATTAAAGGCAAGCACCAGTATCATAATACATACACCCGGCGCAATAGCAAGAAGAGGGTTATGTGTGATGATGAAATTATAGTTTTCTTTTATCATTAAACCCCAGCTGGGTTGAGGCGGCTGAACGCCAACACCTAAAAAACTTAAGCCTGCTTCAATTACAATAGCGCCGGCAAAATTAGAAGCCGCAATAACCATTACCGGCCCCAATACATTAGGTAATATATGCCGGAAAATAATTCTGAAATCGGTAAAGCCCAGGGCTTTGGCGGCTTCAACATATTGCAACTCACGAATGCTCATCACCTGCGTGCGTATAATGCGGGCAACGCTTACCCAAAGCGTTAAACCAACGGCAATGAAAACCTGCCAGAATCCTTTTCCTAAAACAATAGTAATGGCAAATACTAATAATAAAGTAGGGATGCTCCAGATAACATTGATAAACCACATAATAATATTGTCAGTTCTTCCTTTGAAATAACCTGCCATTAAGCCGAGCACAATGCCTATAGACAAGGAAATGCTCACCGCAATTAAACCAACGGCCAGGCTTACACGCGTTCCAACAATAAGCCGGCTTAAAATATCGCGCCCAAACTTATCGGTGCCGCACCAAAACGTTTTCCTGGCAATATAATCTCCGGAAGTTTTATCCAGGCTGCTGATACTATATGCCTGGCGTTCATGTATACCTTCATCAATATATTTCTGAACAATAATACTGTCTCCATTTTTTTGCCATGTGGTGATGGGAATATAGTTGTACGTATCTTCAGCTCCACTTATTAACCTGCGGAAGAAACCTGTTTGTTGTACGCTTTTTTCTTTAGGCAACAACAGGAAACTCATTTTGAACCCGGGTTTTTGCCCGCCGATCTCAAGTATCATTCTGTTGGCGTTGGGCGAGTGATCAGGGGCAATATAGTATGCAGCAATACAAACAGCTATTGCAACAGCAATAGTAAACAATCCAAAAACAGCGCCCCTGTTTTTACGTAATCTTTTCCATGCAGAAAACCAGAATGAAGATTGGGTATGCACAAATGCAAAATACTGATTTAATATGCTTGTTTACTATTCTTCCGGAATTAACATAAATACTAAACAAGGTATTTAAGTAATATGTAAAATTTCCTTTACCCGTGAATTAATATTCTTTTTTCCAGAGCGTATCTAATCAAACCGACGGTGGTTTTAGTATTTGATTTTTCCTTTAACTGATGCTTTATCTTTTCTATAGCACTTATACTTAAACACATAATTCTTGCAATTTCTTCATTTGTTTTTTCTTGCCATATTAGTTCTAAAACTCTAATTTCTATTGGACTAAAGTTTAAGGCTTGCCGGAAGAAGTAAAATTTGTTTCGATAAACTTTTCCGCCTGCTGCTGATAAAATTGCCTTATATAATTCTTCTGATTCGGAATTTTTGGAAATAAATCCATAGGATCCTAAATCGAAAGTACTGTTAATGATGCTTTGATCAGTGCAGGCTGATAAAATTAACGGATGAATGGAGGGATAAAGCCTCAAAATTCTTTTTAAGGTTTCCCTGCCATCCATCTGTGGGGAAAAAAGATCAAGCAATGCAACATCAATTTCAATAAACTTTTTTTCCAAAGCCTTTAATAACTGACCACCGTCATCAACATCCATCACTACATTGAGATCTGAATATTGATTGATGTGATCTTTAAAAGTTTGCCGTACTAATAAATGATCTTCAACAATGGCAATCTTAACAACATTTGTGTCTTTGAGCATATATAACTATGGTTAGCCAATTTCAAAATATACGGAAGTCCGTAAAAAAAATGCGGGTTTCCTTTCGTCGGAAACAGGTCGAAGTTATTAATTTTGATTAATTCTTTAAAAAATTAAAACAATGCCAATGAAAAAATAAATAAGCTTAGCACAGCATTTAATTTAATCTATTATTTCACCATTTAAACCTAACCATTGTTATGAAAAAGATTTCACTTATTTCCTGCTTCGGTCTTCTGATCGCATTAGGCCTTCTTACAAGTTTATCTTCTTTTGAAAAAAATAACAACCAGTTAGCCTTTCTGAGTTCAAGCTCAAGTTCTGGTACAGGATCGGGTTCGGGGTCTGGCTCGGGCACTGGTTCGGGACAACTCTTCGGAAAAGAGAAGTCAACTGACTGTCCAAAAGACTACGATATAATAACCACAACAAAAGAAATTGTAAAAAGTAAGAATCAATATGCATTCAGCGGTCAGTTTTATCGCTATTTAGGCTCCATTATAATTAAAGGCGAAACCTGGCACCAATGGGAGAAAACTACGGAACAACGAATAGCAACAACAAAAATAACCTGCCTGTCTGGGTTTGGCTTTTGTTTTGAGAGAGCTTGTGGAATAAAATAATACCAATTCCAACTTTTTAAGTAATCACTTTAAATCTATCATTGGGATTTTTCTGTTTATAAGTAAACCTCAATGATAGATTTAAATAGAATTTAAGCCATATTTTGCTCTATTATGTCTGCAAAAAGCATTTCATTTCCAGTAATAATCCTCATTATTTATTGTATTTTCTCAGGTTGTAAAGAGCATTCAATTGTGCACCAGACTGTGTATATTGATAGTTCCGGAAAGCAAATTTTGCATTTAAATAATGAAGCTATTGAACCGTTGATATACCTAGACTCCCTATATCCGGTAAAAGATATATCGATGCTAAAATTTGAAACGAATGAGCTCTCTGTATTTAATGTACCATACTTTTTTTTGGAAACAGATAGCAATTATATAATAGGAGAAGAAAGACTAAAAAAACTTATATTTTTTTTAAAAGACGGGAGTTTTTCGCACATGGTAAGACTTCCGGCTGTGCTGAATTTTTTTTATGATCATTTCAAAAAAAATATTTTTGTAATGACCCCGGATTTGAAAATACTTGGCTATAATCTAAAAGGAGAGTTAATAGAAAAAGCTAGGAATAATGTGTATGGGTCTGCCGCAGCAAGGCTAAAGAACGGATATGTTTTCTACAATAATTTTGATAAATTACTTCGGGATGCGGACATCTCGTACAGATTATATTTTACTGATGATAGATTCAATGTTCTTTCCGCCGCTGCGCTGCCATACGAAACCGTAAAAGACATTGAAGTTACCGGTTTGGAATTTTCTGCAATTAATGATACGGTTATACTTACAGATGATTATTCAAATACGGTATTCAATATATTAGATACAGGCAGGATAAATGTTCGGTATGCTTTTGATCTCGTAAAGAGAAACTCACAGCAAGACATAACTCAACTATCTACGCCTGACAATAGTGTTATAACAACTGAATTGCTTGACAAAGTAAAGTGGACCCGAATTCAAACAGTTCAGGAAGGAAAATATTGCTATTATGTGGAATATAACAAGGAAAAATACAGAACGTTTGCTTTAATAAGTAAAGATGGGAAAAGTTCTTTATCAGCCTATCAGAATGGTTTAGCGTATATCGGTTATACAGGTCTTAATTCCCAATATATTCAGGGAGACAATTTATACTTGTTTTTAGATAAAGAAACGATTGCTAAGATTTTAATCAACATCGCTGCAAAAAAACAAAATAATACCCATTTTTATAATAAGCTATCCGACATTCAAAAAGCAATTAGCACTGTTGATAACCCGGTTATGATGAAAATATCGCTATTGCCGAAAAACTAACCTTTATGAAATATTATACCAATTTCTTTCTATTAATGCCCTTTTTTTCCTGCACGCGGCAGGTAAATAATACTGATCATGAATTCTTTAAAAAGATATTAGAGACCGAAGCATCTTATTTGCAATATTCCATTCATGATAATGGAAGCAAATTTGTACTTAATACTGACGATCCTTCAAGTTTACGTACAGAAGACGATATTCATTTAACAATAAATGAATTTAGCGAGGAGATAAAAGGTAAATTGATTTTCAGGTTTACAGAGCTTAACTGCGAAACTTGTGTAGATGCTACGCTATCTTCCATGAAGAGAATAATGGGGAATGACCAGTTAAGAAAGTCCGTCATCATATTAACTAGCTACAAATTCAATGCATATTATAAAGACTGGAAAAGGTCCAATAATATTGAATTTGATATCTATAATCTTGGTGATATTAAACTTCCTCTTTTAAGTGAAAGCCTTGTACGCCCCTATTTATTTTACCTGGATGACTCTCTTAAAATACAGAATGTATTTTTCCCGATCAAGGAATATGCTTACTCCACTGATCAGTATTTGTCGTTTATATCAAAAAAATTATAAAATGATCTCAAAGTCAGTGTTTTTTTTATTAGCTATTCTGCTTTCAGCAGTGCTGTTCGCCCAGGAAGAAGTTAGGATTGATCCTGAATATGCTATGGGCTGTAAGGCTAATCGCCTCTTTTCAGAAGTAGAATTTATCCCCCTTGAAACTATTAAGGAATCCATTTTTGGCAATATTGATGATCTGGCAATATCTGATCGTTATATCATAGTACATGATAGAAGTAGTACAAGTTCTATATTGATTTTTTCGAGTACAGGTAAATTTTTGAAAAAGATTACGGAGAAAAAAGATATTTACCACGATATAAACTGGATGTATTATGACAAGATAAATGACATCATTCAATACCGGGTACGGAATGCTCCTTTTGATGTGCTCTTATATTCTATTGCCGATAAAAAAACTACCCGAAAGGAAAAATTCCCTAAAACACTCTCATGGCAATATCACCAACTGCCCAATAGCATAGTATGCGAAACTTACAGGCATGCCCAACTGGATACTAGCCACTATGAGCTGTATGTCATAAAAGACTCCGTTCTCGTAACCACATTCTTTCCTGCACGAAAAGCAATTGGTCCTTCTGATCTCTTTACATCTATTTTTTCACCTTTTTGCAGTACGGATAATCAGGATAGTATTATTTACAGCAGGGACTATGATTATAATATTTACAGTATAACATCTTCCGGTATAAGTAGTGTATTGAAATTTATTTTCCCAGCCAACAATAGTATTCCTCCCGGGTTTGAAACGGACACGTCTCTGCATAATAAGCGCGGGATTTTTTTTAAAGATAATACAGATAAAATTGTAGGAGTTTCAAGGATTGTTGCACATGACAGTAAGATTTTTTTCAGGTTAAGGTACGGCGTGGAAATGGGCAGGGAAAAAAATAAGGATTATGCCTATGATAAATCCACAGGGGAATTATTCAGCATTGGCCATATAGAGCCTGACAGTATTTCGCATCAATTTCCGGTTTCTGATTTTGGAGATGGAGTTAACCTGGTTAATTATGGATTAACTTATCATAATGGAAACCTTTATACCTGCATCAGTAGTTTGGATTGCTGGAAGATATACGAACTGCTCAAAGCTTCAGGGAAAGAGATAACCTCGCCTGGATTAATTAATTTTTTCAGAGGTAAGAAATCAAACATGCCGAACCCTGTGATTGTTAAACTTACAATAAAAACATCCGGTTAAAAATTAATCGTAAAATATTAAAAAGCTAACAATATTACATCAAGCTATTTTTTATATAGTTTAATATTCATTTCGCTTGGAGCAGGTATGAATTTGCAGGCCCAGGATACATTGGCATTTGCAACCATGGAAGGAGAAGTGAGAGATGGAGAGCGCAATTATTTATTGAGGGCTGCAACTGTTGCCCTGTATAAAAGAAATGACACAGCATTACTGAATTATCAATTATCCAATCACTTGGGACAATTCCGTTTTGAACAGGTTCCAACCGGTATACCTCTACTTATTATTGTAAGCTTCACCGGATATGAAAGCGATCTGAGAGATTTTATCATTCCGACAGATATGGCGCATCTTAAAATAAGTACCATAAAGCTTATAAGGCCAAATAATGTATTACCTGAGGTCATTATTAAAGCGGTTCCCCCGGTTCGTATGAATGGTGATACTTTGGAATTTAATGCAAATGCATTTAAACTGGATCAACATGCCCAAACTGAAGATTTAATCCGAAAGTTACCAGGCATTACAGTATGGAATGACGGTGTAATTACATTTAATGGAAAGAAAATTAATAGCGTTTTAGTAAATGGAAAACCTTTTTTTGGAGAAGACGCCAGGATAGCTACCCAAAATCTACCCAAAAATATAGTTGACAAAGTCCAGATTTATCAGAAGATCCAAGACCCTCGAACCCCTATTGATTCCATTATGGAAATGAATATAAAATTAAAAAAAGGAAAGGAAAAAGGATTTTTTGGAAAAATAAACTCCGGTGTTGGTACGCGCTCCAGGTATGAAATGGATGCCAGTCTCAACTATTATACTCCCCGAACACAAATAGGCGCCGTTGGTTCATTAAATAATGTCAATAAATCCGCAGAGGATGTATCAACGCTTATGCGATATAATACCTATAAAAGTCTATCAGCCAATACAGAATATCAATCAGATTTTTCAAAAAACGGGCAACAAAAATTTCAGTCGTTAGGACTTATGTTTCAACATGATTTTATTCCCCAGGCGGATTATGAGAATAATAATAGGTTAAAGGCAGATTACCTTCACAGTATCA
Source organism: Agriterribacter sp. (assembly GCA_047601125.1). Classification (GTDB taxonomy): domain Bacteria; phylum Bacteroidota; class Bacteroidia; order Chitinophagales; family Chitinophagaceae; genus Agriterribacter. The sequence continues at coordinate 1,540,254 of JASGJY010000002.1, forward strand.
CAAATACCACGGTTGACCAGGCAATACAAACTGAAACAAAACTGCTAAATGACACTACCCTATTGCAGTATAATAAAGATCAGGAAAACACAACTTACATCTCAGATTTTGTCAGCGCAGAATATGAAAAAATTAAAAACAAAAAGGAAGTTAAGGTTTCTGCGATATACCAGGATTATGTTTCGGAGAATGAATTAAGACGTGAAACCAATAGTTATATTAATAACGATATACTACAAAGCTATAAAAGTGCCCTCAATACATCAAAAGAACACAGCACACAAATAAAACTGCAAACTGAGGCGAAATTACAAGGTAAAAATCCTCAAAATAATTATCAATTGCAATACAATACTTCTCTGACCGATTTAAAGAAAGAAAGATTTTCTAAAATAATTTTTATTTCTCCTGTTGATTCTACGCAAAACAGGTATGTTAACAGAGAATATAAATACAGTAAAAATAATGCTGAACATTTCCTGAACGTAAAAATTGGAGATCTAAAAAACATCTTGTTTCGCACAATCAAACCGGGAAACGTAAAATTTGAGTTTCAAAACACAATGGATATGCTTTATCAAAGAAATGCCAATTACGTAACTGATAAAGATTCGTTGAACGTTAAAACAATAAACCCTTCGCTTTCTTATAACAGCCGATTAAATCAATTTGTACTTACACCGTCCCTTATTATTAGCAAATCTTACGTATGGGGATTATATAACAGGTATTTAAAATCTTTTGATGTTCAGGTTGTACCAAAAGCCCAATTCTTTTCTCTCCGCAACAACTCAAACCTTGATTTTCAAAACCTTTATAAACATTTTAATCGGTTTGTGCCTGAATTAGTCTTTAAATATTCCCACAAAATTTTCGGACGCTATGAAAAGAAATTTTCCCTGAAGATTTCTCAAACCGCAAAATATCCTGACATTGAACAATTAGTTCCGGTAGTAGATAGTTCTGCCCAGTACTATATTTTAACAGGAAATGCGCAATTGCTCCCGGAAGACAGAACTGAACTCAATTTTACCTATACATATGCTGTATCTAAAACACAAAATACATTTGCCTGTGAACTTCAGTTAAAAACCGGATTTACAAATAACTATATTTCAGACAGTACTTATTTTGATGCAGCCGGGCGCAGTTTTCATTACCTGCTAAATATCAATGGCTATAAGGATTTACAGCTAACAGGAAATCTAACAAAGGTCCTAAAGATGAATGACCACCAGGTTCAATTAGAAATTAACAGCGGGGGTGGATTATATAAAACTCCGGGATTTATAAACAATCAATTCCTTATTTCCCAAACCCTTTTAGGACGTGGAGAATTAGAAATAGGTTATACATATAAAGACTATTTTGCCGCCAGCTTAATAACTGCATTTACACAATATAGAATCAACCAGATTGGACTATACAATAATGAATTCAAAAGCAGGCATTACAAAAACAATCTTGCAATTAATGTTTTGCTAACAAAAAGAATTTCTTTTGTCAGCAATATCAGCTACAATAAAAACCTATCGGAAGGATTATCATCAGTAAACTTTGTTATTTGGAATGTAATGCTAACTACAAGGATATTTAAGAATCAAAACGGAGAAATTAAATTCTCTGCTTTCGACCTTTTGCGGCAAAACAAAGGATTTATACATAGCAATGCAATTAATTCATTGTCCTTCGGCAGAACTAATGCTTTGCAACAATATTTCATGCTTACGGTATCGTATTATCCCAGAAAATTTGGAAAAAAATGATAACATGGATAAAAAGCCCATTATTATTTTACTTAAATATAGAATTATAAATGTCAGGAATAACCAATATCAGTAAAGCCTATGTGCTATTCTTTTTAATATTGATAACTTTCTCACCGGTTGTGTCGCTTTTTTTTGCGACTCCTGACGACCCATGGATGCTATTGAAAAATTCCAAAGTTATTGGAGTATTAGATCTTCAGCATTTTATTTCACTTTTGACATCTCTGACGAAATACAATTATCTCCCTTAAATACTTTGTATTATCATTTAATTTATAAGATAAATGGGTATGACCCTTATTATTATCATATAGGTTCTTTACTGATTCACTCAATAAATTCTATTCTTTTATTCATTACAGCAAATAAATTATTGAAATATTTTAATATTTCTAATGCAAATTTTATATCTCTATTTACTACATTGATTTGGGCAATTCATCCTATTAATGTAGAGTCCGTTACCTGGATATCTGCGAGCAAAGTTCCTTTATACGGGATGTTTATACTGTTGTCTTTTATTTCTTTCCTGAATGCAACTCAAAAACAAAGCATTTCAAATTTTTTGTTTAGCGGATTTTGGTTTTTATGTGCCTGCCTGTCAAAAGAGCAAGCCATCGTGCTTCCTATAATGTTCGCTACATTACTCTTAGCTCAAAAGAGAGAAACAGCCGGGCAATTAAAAAAGATATTTATTAACAGCCTCTGGTTTTTTATACCTGGTATTATTATAACAATAATTATTACCTGTATCAATTTCAATATGAATACAAATATTGGTTTTCCTATGCCAGTGGAAAAATATTCTCTCTGGGAAAAAATTATAATATCCTTTTATTGTATCCGGTTTTATTTAACGAGCGCTTTTTTTCCAATCAATCTTCACCATCATTATGTTTTTCCGTTTTTACCAGGAAGTAAAATTAATATATTATATATTCTCTATCCAATTGGTTTTATCCTTTTCACTTTTATCTTTTTCATTTCTCTGAAAGGCATTAGAAATAAGCAATTCTACCTTTTTTGTATTTTCTCATTCTTTATACATATTGGTTTGGTATTACAAATATTCCCTTTAACACGAAATACAGTAGTTGCTGACAGATATATGTATTTACCACTATTTTTTATACTCTTACTGTTTATGGAGCTATTGTTTAATGCCATTATTTCAAGCAATACATCCATCTTAAAATTTAAACTAATAGTGATTAGCCTATTTATACTGTTTTTTTGTCGCTATTCAAATCAACTTGTAAAAAATTGGGAAAAAAATAACCTTGCCGGGTATGAGCAGAAATAAAATCATTCGAATTCTTTTATTTGTTTTATCAGCATCAAACTGTATTCTTATTTTGTTGCTGTATAAAAAAGAGCCTGTGGCACCTTCAGTAAATATTGTGTTTGACGGAGAGAATGTTGGGTATGCGACAGTTAAAGATAGCCACCATAGTGAATTTTGGAATAATTATCCCTATGTTGTAGCAACTACTGAAGGTAAGTTAATTGATACATTTATCAATATCTGTGGAGAAGGTTATAGCAAAGTGCAAGATCTTCGTGGTAAATTAATTTATAGATATTTTAAAAATACTGATGAGGATAGGCTTGATGATACAACATTTAAAATAGTTAGCACTTTTTCCAACATAGTGATTTTAACCGATTCAAACTCCCTCTCCTCCTTAAATAAAAAAAAGCTTGCTTATCAAACGCAAAACAATGTATTTCTTTTGTCAGGGGAAAAAATGAATATGAATTGTGAGCAGATGAGCCGCTCTTATTTCTTCACAATATCAAAAAATAACAATCTTTCAAATCTTTATTTTCCACGTGCAGAAACTCCTGCTACCACAACTAAATATTTAGCGTACAATTTAAAAAGGGCTTCTTTTTTTTAAACCTTTCTTCATGATACAAAAACCTATTCTATGTATTTTAGTTCCTTGCTATAATGAGGAAGATGGAATTAATGACAGCATAAAAATTCTTGATAATCTTATAAATGAAATTATACAGGAAGATTTGATAAGTATCCATAGTTTTCTACTATTTATTGATGATGGTAGCACAGATTCTACATATTTAATTCTACAAAAAAACAAGCTTCAAAATCACAGAATTTTAAAACTTGCAAATAACAAAGGACAGCAATTCGCTTTATTGGCGGCCTTGATTACGCAAAAGATAAAGTAGATTGTGCAATTAGCATTGATTCCGATTTGCAAGATGACATATCAGTAATAAAAAAAATGATCTTAGCATATAAATCAGGCGCTCAAATAGTTTGTGGAGTAAAAGGTAATAGAGATACAGATAGTTTTGTAAAAAAGAAAACAGCAAGATTGTTTTATTGGATGATGCATCATATGGGAGTGCCATTGATAGAAAATCATTCTGAGTTTCGACTTCTTTCGAGTAAAGCAATTAATGAACTCAGTAAATACAAAGAAAAAAACATGTTTTTACGCGGAATATTAAAGCTCATCAATTTAAAAATGGTGACTATTTCTTATGTTCAAAATAAAAGATTAAAAGGCAAGACAAAATACCCGCTGAAAAAATTAATTTCCTTAGCTATAAATGGAATTACATCTTTTAGTGTTGTTCCTATAAGAATTATCACGATAACAGGTTTTTTTCTTTTTGCTTTGACCTTATTTCAAAGTATATATGTATTATGGGTATATTTAAAAGGAGAAACAGTACCGGGCTGGGCTTCTATCACACTCCCAATGTATTTTTTAGGGGGAGTTCAATTATTTTCGTTAGGTGTTATTGGAGAATATATTGCCAAAATTTATACCGAAACAAAAGCGCGGCCTTTATACCATATTGAGGAAATAATTGAATGACAGCTACTGTTTACTGTTATTTTATTTCACCACCCTTCCCTTCCACCTATACTTTCCTATGCTTCCGAAAAATCCGGAAACTACAATATAAATAATATGCAGGGGCTGAAACAGGGGAAACAGGAACATAAAATTATGGAGCTTAAAATATTTTAAAAGTGTACTTACAAAGCGCCATTCAATAATGCATTTATAAAAAACAAACACCACAAAAAATAAAAGCAAAGAAGGATTAATGATACAGCCTGCCAGTAAACTGAAAAGTGAAAGGTTAAGCAAATATACTAATGCAAGCACCGCAATAATTTTCTTATCAATATAATCTTTTGTTTTACTTGCCCAGCGTATGCGCTGGTTAAAAAAGTTTTTCCAGTTCACTGATGGAAGTGTTGATACAATAGCCGCTTCGCTTTTTAAATAGGCTATGCCGTCCGGGAATTTTTTCGCGATTTTTTCCATCAGCAGCATATCATCGCCCGATGCAATATGGTCTATGCCTTCAAAACCGTTTACTGCGTAAAAAGCCTTTTTCTCATAAGCGAGATTGGCGCCATTGCACATGTAATGAAATCTTTTAAATACAGAGGCGCCCGTTATACCTTGCAAAATGGCAAAATCAATACTTTGAAAAACAGAAAGTATTGGTGGGTTGCCAATCGTAATTTTTACAGGAGCTACAATAAAAGCGGCTTTGTTGTATTTATAAAAGGCGGCAATCGTGCTGATCCAGTTCTCGTCAGCCACGCAATCCGCATCGGTTGTAATAATTAAATCGCCGCTGCAGTATTGTATTCCCGTTTCTATGGCTTTTTTCTTATGTGCATTAATTTCATTTTCAGAATAATAATGTTTCAATGCCAACAACTTTATTCTTTTCGGATTTATCCCCTTTATAATATCAACTGTTCTATCAGTAGAATAATCATCCACAATAATAATTTCAAACAGGTCTTCAGGATATTTTTGTTCAAGCAGCGCCAGTACACAATCTTCAATTACATTTTCCTCGTTTCGTGCAGGAACAATAACAGATATTTTTACACCGGGATTGGCATCAGTATTTGCGGGTGAAAATTCAGGAACTTTTATCCACGCATTATAATAGTAGTTTATTAAAAAATAATAAGCTATAAGTAAAGCAAATGATATAAATGGTAAAATAATCAAAGTGTTGTTATTAAAATAGTTGATTACAATACAGCAGCTATAGCTGCTACATTTTTTTCGTGCAGCAATCTATGTCCGCAATCCAAAATCTTTAAGGTACAAAATGCCTCAATCCCTGTCATAAATTTTTCTCCGGTAGTAAACCTGATCACTTTATCATATCTTCCATACATCAATATTACCGGTGTTTTGCAGGTAATAATAAGTTTTTTAACCGCTTGTATATCCGGCTTCATTTTGCGCATTGTCGTCCAGATATTATATAACCTCTTCCTCATATCGCTTGTTTTCAAGTGCTGATGTACATACTTATATACGCCTGTATTGATCAGTGAAAGTTTTTTTAGTGCAATGGTTGTAGCAAAAAACCCTCCCGGCTTTTTCATCGCCCAATAAAACAATCTATTGCCTGCACTTGTTTGCGTTGCAAGCCGGTACCAGGGATTAATGATTATCCCGTCAGGCGCCATCAAGATAAGTTTTTCAATTTTATGGGGTATAGCCTGGTACAACTGCAACGCAAGCCGCCCCCCCATACTATATCCCAAAACAGAAAAGCTCCTGCTTTCAACTTCAGGAATTGCGCTTATAATTTGCGCAAGCTCATCTGCGGTAAATGCCAGTGCTTCCTTCCAAACTGTTTTTCCGTGTAAGGGCATATCAGGCATTACAATAGTATATTTATTTGTAAGATGTTCTGCAAGAGAAATAAAACTTTCTGCGCTTTCAGCAAAGCCATGCAGGCATATTAAAATTTTTTCTCCTGTGCCTGTTGTGGTATAATGAATGTTTGAATTTCTGAAAGACACAAAAGATGATTGCATACTATCAAATGTAAATGAAATTTAAATGCTGCTTTACCGGCATTATATCGCTCTGAATAAAACGTTAATTTAGGTTAAAGCATTATGCCAAATATTTTCAAACCTCAGTATAGCATATTAACTTTGCGCTCTCCCCTGCAACTAACTTTTTTTACAGACTTATGCAGGTATGTTTTGCATAAGCAGTTATATTTTTAATCTCAACTATCTTTTTAATGAAGAATTCAACACTGATCCTTGTATTTATTTTTTCTTTTTTTGCAGCCTATGCACAAAACCCTGAGCAGCAGATGCCTGACGACCCTGCTATACAGTTTAAGCAAAATCGCATTTTCGGAAAATTAATAGATCAACGAACAGAAAAACCCATTGAAGCCGCTTCCGTTCAGCTATACAATGCCGCTACAGACAGCTTAACAGATGGTATGCTTACAAAGGCAAACGGTAATTTCAGCTTTACCAATATTTCTCCTGCTATTACTTACAAGATAATTATATCCGCGCTGGGTTACGAGGCATTTGAACAGTTAATTCCTGCCGCTTCAATGGATAAGAGCAAAATGCTTGGTGAAAAATTTGAGAAAGATCTTGGCAATATAGCAATGATACCAGCCATTAAACAACTGGAAGGTATAATTATAACTGCAGCAAAACCTGCTTTGGAAATGGGTATAGACAGAAAGATATTCAACGTATCTAAAAGCCTTACGGCAACCGGCGGAACAGCAGTGGATGTTATGAAGAATATTCCATCCGTATCGGTTGATATTGACGGTAATGTTGAACTAAGAAATAGTGCGCCGCAGATTTTTGTGGACGGGCGCCCAACCATTCTCACACTCGACCAGATACCTGCAGATAATATTGAAAAGGTAGAATTAATTACCAATCCTTCCGCAAAATTTGACGCGGCAACATCAGGCGGCATTATTAACGTGGTGCTAAAAAAAGACAAACGTTTTGGTTTGAATGGTATCGTATCAGGTTCGGTAGGTACGCCTGGCATTCTCAGCGGAAATCTGAATTTAAATTTAAGAGAAGGAAAACTTAACTTTTTTGCAAGCGGCGGTTTTAATCAATCGAGGGGTAAAGCAAAAGGAGAAACTGAACGTGAAAATAAACTGAATGGCATCACCCAGGGTTATTTTAACCAGCATAGCCTTAATCAAAGGCGCAGGCAATTCACTTTTTTAAATTTTGGATTTGATTATTTTATAGATAACCGTAATACAATATCTGTTACGCAAAGATTTGGCGGCGGACGTTTTGGTAATAATGAAGAGCAGCAGCAGGAATATCTTGAAAGTGATAAAACTCCGGAATATTATGGGCTTCGTTCCTCCATCGGTAATTCAAAATTTGACAGGAACAGCACAAGAGTAAATTATAAACATACTTTTCCGAAACAGGGACAGGAGCTTACAGCAGACTTTAATTATGATTACGGACGTGGTTCATCCAATGCCGGTATCATTAATACTTATACTAACCCCGGAGGCTCTGAATATAAGCAACCTTCTACGGTTCGCAATGAAGGCGCCAACAATAGTCATCAGTTTACATTCCAGGCTGATTATGTAAACCCGATCAGTGAGGGCTCTAAATTTGAAGCAGGGATAAGAACTTACTACAATACTTTTAAAAGTTTTTATAATGCTTTTAGTGTTGAAAATGGTGGAGAAACCAAACTGCCGTTAAGCAATAGCTATGAATATAATGAAATGGTTAATGCAGCTTATATGACCTACTCGCAAAAATTTGGCGGGTTTTCATACCAGGTTGGTTTGCGCAGCGAGTATTCAAAATTCAGCGGATTGATGGTTGACAGCGCTTTTAAATTCGGGTATGAATATCCTGCAAAATTGAAAAATATATGGAATGCATTTTTCCCAAGTATTTTCTTAACACAGCAGATTGGTGAAAAGGATCAGTTGCAGTTCAATTTTTCCCGTCGCATCCGCAGACCCGATTTCTGGCAATTAAATCCATTCATTGAAATTAATGATCCTGTTAACCTGCGCCAGGGCAATCCGCAGTTACAGCCGGAGTTTGTTAATTCATTTGAGGTCAATTATAGTCATGATTACAAGGGAGGAAATTTCCTGGCAGTTTTATATTGGAGAAATAACCCTAATGATATTACACAATACAGCGATACCATCAGTGCAGAGCAATATTCACAGTTACAAAATGCGGGCGTTGATCCTAATGCTATTTTAAATACGTTTGTAAATGCAAATACTACCAACAGGTATGGCGCTGAATTTACACTGCAGCAAAAGTTCGGTAATAACTTTGATATAACGCCAACGTTTAACCTGCAATACAGAACTACAAATGCAGATATTAATAAAGTGAATCTTAGTAACAGCGGAGTTAACTGGCAGGGAAAATTAACCGTTAACTACAAGATCAAGACCGAGAGGAGCAAAGTATTCAATAATCTCGGTTTCCAGTTGATCGGTGAATATGAATCTCCCCGCATAATACCCCAGGGAAAAATGATGGCTCAATATGGAGTTGACTTTGCCATACGTAAAGAATTCCTGAAGAACAACAGGGCGTCTGTAACATTTGCTGTAAATGATGTATTCAATACAAAACGCTGGGGTACAATTTATGATACTGAAGCTTTCTACCAGGAATCTTACCGCCGATGGAATGTGAGGAATTTCAGGCTTACCTTCAGCTATAAATTTGGTAAAGCAGATTTTTCATTATTGCACAGGAACAGAGGTGGGAGCGGGGATGATGAGTAAGCACGGGATATATTCAGGTAAGCCGGTTAAAACAGCGCATGTTTAATAATGCGTTTGCAATAATTTCTATTCTTATTTTTCTTTTGATTCCATCTGGTTGCAATAATTAAGTGAGCCTAACCTGAAACGCAAAGGGATTTTTGTTGTTTTTTCTATAGCCAATTCTTTTTTGCAAAAAAAACCAAAACAGGTAGTATAGTAATCAGGCGGCAACGTATTGTTTGGAACCAATGAATGTTGCATAAATATATTTGAAAAAAAGGGTTTGGGCAAACCGGCGGTATTTGCACCCCGGGTACTATCCTTTGGCGATAACTCAATCATCTTTTTTATTGATACCTCCTCCTGTTTTTGCGCATTGGCTTCTATAGAAAGAATAAAGCTGAATATAGTTAAAATTAATATGCTGTAAGTTGTTTGCATCGTATGGATAATAGCTGAATTAGCTTTATAAATGTAACATTTTTATTTTTGGAGCTACTTATACATTATTAGCTTAAAGGCATTTGACAACTGATACGCAACAACAGCAATTTCTTGAAATACTACGACAAAACGGCGGTATACTGCATAAGGTTTGCCGTATGTATGGTAATACTGAAGAAGACAGGCAGGATTTATTCCAGGAAATGATAGCGCAGCTTTGGAAAGCATACCCGGGCTTCAGGCAGGAGGCAAAGATCAGCACATGGATATACAGGATAGCATTGAACACTGCTATTGCAGGCTACAGAAAGCAACAGAGGCAGGTTTTTACCATAGCAATGAATGCTGATATGTCAATAATGAATGATGCTGATGATTTAATAAAAGCTGAGCGGCTAAAATTAATGTATAGTGCTATTGCCCGGCTTACTGACGTTGAAAAAGCTTTGGTGATGTTGTATATTGAAGATAAGACCTACGAAGAAATGGAAGATATACTTGGTATGACACAGGGAAATTTACGGGTAAAAATGAATCGCATTAAAGAGAAATTGAGAAAGCAGGTTTTGGAAGAATGATTTTAAAAACAACCAGATGGAATTAGAACTGTTAAAAGAAATTTGGAATGAAATCAATGACAAGCTGCCCCGGGTTGTAAAGGTTGATGCTGATGTTTTGCAAAAAGCAACTTTGTCACAACAAAAGATCATTGCATCTATAAAAAGAAATCTTTTTGTAGAAGTAATTATTGTGCTGGTATGCGTTACGGCAATAGCCGGCTTCTATTTTACCGCTTTTGGTGGAAATTTTAAGGAGGTGAGCTGGGCATATATAATGCTGGCAGCCGGCTTTTTATTGTATTACTTCAGGAAAAACAGACTGCTTAAAGTAATGCAGAATACTTCCCTGAATGTGAAAGCAAATATTGAGATTCAGCTGTCAGTCCTCGAAAAATATATCCGTTTTTACCTTGTTGCAGGCACTTTACTTGTTCCTGTGTTGATGGGTTTTTTTTACCTGCTGCTATTGTACAAGCATATTACCATATTTCCTTCATTGCTGCCGGGAGTAGGCAATATTAATTTTACTTTGTCGTATATAGTATTCTCAATTTTTTTTACAATTGTGCTTTACTATCTTTATCGCTGGTATATTTACAAGTTATATGGAAAGCATATTGCACGGTTAAGAGCCTTGCTGAATGAAATGAATGACAATAGTTAAAAACCAATATGAAACACTTTTATTTTTTATTATCTGCTCTGTTGATGTATCAATGTTACCCCGAAAATATAAAGGCGCAGGCTGGCGATGATAACTCTCTTTTGTGGGAGGTAAGCGGAAATGGATTGACTAAACCATCGTATTTATATGGAACAGTACACATGATATGCAGAAAAGATTTTTTGATGAGCGAAACCCTGAAGAAAAAGTTTGCAGCCACTGATAAGCTTTATCTTGAGGTAGATATGGATGATCCATCTATGAATATGAAGATGCTGCAGCTTTCAATGTTACAGGGAAAGAAGCTGAGTGACTTTTTTAATAAAGAAGATTATGAAAAGCTGAATGTTTTTTTCAGGGATAGCATAGGAATGCCTTTAACCATGTTTAATACCATGAAACCCTTTGTGCTGTTCAGCATCATCAGCTTAAAAACGCTGAACTGCCCCGACCAGGAATCGTATGAAATGAGTTTTGTAAAAATGGCAAAAGATCAAGGCAAAGAAATACTTGGATTGGAAACTATAGAGGAGCAAATGAAAATTTTTGATGATATGCCGGATAGTGTGCAGGCGCAAATGCTGATGAGGTATGCCAATGAGTTTTATGAGCAAAAGCAGGAGTTTTCAGAAATGATAGACTTATATAAAAAACAGGACCTTACAGCTTTGTATGATCAAACCATTTCTTCACCCGATATAGCAGGGTCTGAAGATATTTTGCTGTTTAACCGTAACCGGAAATGGATACCGGAAATGGAAGATGCCATGAAAGAGTTGGCTGTTTTTTTTGCTGTTGGCGCCGGGCATCTTGCCGGTGATAAAGGAGTGATCAACCTCCTGCGCGCCCGGGGTTATACTGTAAAAGCAATCAGGTAAATCAGGGTGTAGCAGCCGGGCTCAATATTTCGGCGAGTTTTGTATGCAGCGTTTCTCCGTGAAGATTAAGGGCAATAATATTACCTTCCGGATCAAGCAATACATTATAAGGTATTCCTTCAATGTTATACAGATCAACAACTGCGCTCTCCCATTCTTTGAGATCACTTACCTGCTGCCATGCTAATCCGTCTTTATGAATAGCATCTATCCATGCCTGTTTGTTTTTATCTAATGAAACGCCAAATACACTAAAATTTTTGTCTTTAAAATTATTGAATGCTTTAACAATATTCGGGTTTTCCTTTCGGCATGGAGCACACCAGCTCGCCCAAAAATCCACAAGCACATATTTTCCTTTTAGTGACTGCAGCGGGATCAGATGTCCCGATGTATCAGGCAGACTGAATAATGGCGCCGCTTTTCCTGTTGCAACGGTATTTTGCTTTTTTAGCCAGGCATCATAATCTTTATTCAGGTTTGTTGCGGTTTCATCGGCAGGAAAACGTGCAACCAGGCGCTTTATCAACGGTTTCATTATCGCAGAGTCATTCTGCTGCTGTTGCAGAATACCCAGGGCGTATATTGCTACCGCAGGATTTTTTGTTGTATCTGTAAATTGAGTAAGATATTGTTTAGCGAGATTTGTTCTCTTTTCAATCTGCGCTTTTCTTTCCATCCGCATGCTGTCAGAATGATTTTGAGTGGTATCTTTTCTTATCAAATCAATATCGTGCAGCATTCCATTAAAAGTAACCAGCAGGCTTTTTAATGATGCGGAAGAAGGAGAGGAGACATTGTAATCAGAAAACTTATTCCAGTCTATTGACAGATCAATAACCGGCTCATCGTTGCTCAGCAAAATATACCGGCCATCTTTTTCAAATGTTATGCTGTATATGCCGGGTGTTGAAGTAACAGTTTCAAGTGTGCAGGTATTATTGCCTGCAATAATAGTAGCTGTATCCAGCAACAGCGGAGATTGCATGTAATCTTTACCTATTAATGATACAATTTGTGAGCCGGGACTGTTTTGAATAGCGAGATTTATTTTAAAGCTGTTTTTTTTGCTGCTGCAGGATGATAAAAAGGCCACAGCGGTAAATAAGCATATATAAGTAATTCTGCCAAACATGATCTGTTATATATCTTTAGCCTGCAAGATATTCAACAATAACCAATTGCCATTATCAATTGTTTTAGAGGTAAGTGATGGCGTGGCGGAGGCAGGTATGTTAATTTTTATGATACCTGTACTTCATCATTAACAGTAGTATTGGTTTCAATAGTGGGCGTGTTTTCTTTTTTATGCCTGTCGAAAAATTTTTTCTGAAACAGGAGGATCGTTATTACACCAAGGGATATTGCAGCGTCTGCTATATTAAAAACCGGCCTGAAAAATTCAAAATCTTCTCCTCCCCAAACCGGGAACCAGCCCGGGAATTTTGCATCCCTGATAATTGGGAAATATAACATGTCGACTACACGGCCATGTAAAAATCCGGCATAGCCTTCTTTGGGAAATATAGCTGATACATAAGGATTATATAAATCACCACTATTTTCAAAGATCAGTCCGTAAAACATGCTGTCAATTAAATTTCCGATTGCACCGGCATATATGAGGGTTGCACAAATAATAAATCCTTTGTGATGATTTTCGCGAATAATATATTTCAGATAAAATGTTCCAAAAATTACGGCGAGCAGCCTGAAAAGTGTGAGTATGATCTTGCCCCAGTCGCCACCTAACTTCCAGCCATAGGCCATGCCTTCATTTTCAATAAAATGTAAACGAAACCATGAGCCAATAATATTTTTTTCTTCTCCAAGATAAAAATTTGTTTTAATCCAAATCTTTAACCCCTGGTCAATTACCAGGATTGCCAATGTTAAAAGTATTACCGATCTGAATTTCACTGGAAAATTTTGCGCAAACCTACATGAAAAAGATGGTTTTTCATCCGGTTGCAGTTATTATGATTTATTGCTCTTATTCAATTTACTGTTAATAAATATACGAACAGGTTTAACTAAATCGTTAACATTCCTACAAATATTGCCGGTAAGTAACCCGAATTTGTATATTTGTTGTTATTCATGAATTGTAAAAAGTCTGTATATAGTAAATCGCAACTTGTATTGAGCATCTTTTTGATGGCGATCCTGTTATGGCTTACCGTGAGCACACCTTTTATAATAAATGCTAAAAAGCAGTTGCAAATAGTAAATATTGAATTGAGCTCAACTGATGTTCCTCAATCACTGGAGGAAGACGGTAATCCTTTTTCCGGTTTAAATGAAGAAAAAAGCGGCAATAGTACAAATGCCTTTTCAGAATATTTGCATGAACCTTTTCAAATGCCTGTTATAAGCGAATCTCCGCTTATTCATAAGAGCTGTTCAGGTGGCTTAATATATGTAGCTTATTATGGTGAGTTACTTTCTCCCCCTCCCGAAGCTTAAATTACTCTTACCAGGCTGTTTAGAATTATTCAAAACTTATATAAGGATTTAGTTTTTTATACATTATTAAGATTCTAAAAAAGTGTTATAAAAAAGTTTATATTTTTTTATTGTCTTACAACTTCTTCCTCCTTCTATACAGCCATTCAAACAAATTATTTCCCGGTATTGCCGTGATTTTATCCTGGTGTAACTCATAACAAATGTTCTAAGTATCCGGGATTGAAATAGCCGATGTGTAAATCTATGCGGATTGCTTTATTGGTCCGTAAAGGTTTCGCCCGGAAACATAGTGATGTAATAACAACTCAATTCATTTTTAATAAAAAAATTTATGAAATCATACGAACAATTATTAGAAGCAAATAAGGAATGGGCTGCGAACAAGCTATCCATTAACCCACGTTATTTTAAAAAACTTGCAGATGTACAGAAGCCTGAGTTTTTATGGATAGGCTGCAGCGACAGCCGCGTGCCTGCCAATGAAATTACAGGAACAGAACCAGGCGAAATTTTTGTGCATAGAAATATTGCCAATATGGTTGTGCATACAGATGTAAACCTGCTCAGTGTGCTGGAGTATGCCGTAAAATATTTAGAAGTAAAGCATGTGATTATTTGCGGGCATTATGGCTGTGGCGGCGTAAAAGCCGCAATGGGTAATGAGGATTTTAACCAGGTGCTGAATATGTGGCTGCGTGTTATTAAAGATGTATACAGGCATAACCGTGAAGAACTGGATGCCATAGAAGATATTAACGCGAGAACAAACCGGCTGGTGGAATTAAATGTAATAGAACAGGCAGAAAAGATATGTAAAACATCTACTATTCAAAATGCGTGGAAGGAAAGGAACGGTCCGGATATTCATGCATGGGTATATGATCTTAAAGATGGATTAATAAACCCGATACTTGAAATTAAAGCGGGAACTCCTATTGATACGCTGTATAAGTATGAGTTTGCATAAGGGTGAATGACAGAAGGTGTGGAGGGATTAAATAAAATGGTACCGAACCTTTTAAAGGTTCGGTACCATTATTACAAACGTATTAATTTCCCCAACGCCACTCACCCGCTATCTGCAGCGGCTCCTTAAGATTGGCTTCAATAAGTTTTTCCTTAAGCATATCATCCGGAATATGTTTAGCATGTAATGCAGTCGCATCTGCAAGGCCATATAAAAGCATTGTGCTGAAACGAACAGTGTTTTTCAATTCTGCTTCATTTACCAAATCAAACGCATCGCAATCTGCATGGTAGCATCGCAACACCTCCCTGCTTAAATGCCCGTTAACGCCACCGGTAGGTATTCCGCGGAGCATAAACGGCTGATGATCGCTGTGCAAGCCAAAGCCTGATGAGAAAGTGTTTTTAAATGAAGTATCTATGGATTGTGCAATCTTTCCTATGGATTGAATTAATGCTTTATCATCTTCCGAAGTGGCATTATAACCTTTGGGATCATTCGACATATCGAGGTTAAGCATATATCGGATATTTTTGTAGGATCCGTCCTTCAATGCCTGTTCTATATATGCTTTTGAGCCAAGTAATCCTTCTTCTTCACCCATAAATAATACAAATTCCACTGTACGGGCAGGTTGTAATTTTAATGCGGAAAAAGTGCGGGTTATATCTATTACGGCAAACGAACCGATACCATTATCAATAGCTCCTGTAGCCAGATCCCAGCTATCAAGGTGACCGCCAATAACAATTTTTTCATTGGGTAAAGATTTTCCTTTAAGCGTTGCTATAACATTTCTTGCTTTTACCTTACCGGAAAAATTGCTCATTTTTATATATGCAGAAGCCGGGTTTTGTTTGAGCTTTTCTTTTAACTGCATTCCATCTTCATTGCTTATACAAACTGCCGGCACAGGGATGAGCCTGCCGGTAACAGATGCTGTGCCGGTAAGTAAAATTCCGCCCGGAGCCGCGTTGAAAAATATTACGCCGGCAGCTCCATATTTAGTAGCCAGTGCTGTTTTTTCTGACCGGTGCAGGTTGCGCAATCCCTGCGCAGAGCCGGGCAGCAAACCGATAGGTATTAAAACAATTTTATCTTTTATTTTATCTGCGTCTTTTATATAATCTTCTTCAAGCCCGTTGCCACAGTCAATTATTGGCGCCGTTATTTCTGATTTAACCGGCGAATGCGCTAAAGAAACTGCTTTATAAGCACTGTCATTGATCTTTACCGTAAGCTCCCCGCGGCTCCAGCTTTCTGCTTCAAAGGGCTGAAATCTTACATCAAAATGATATGATTTCAACAGATCATACGCGTATTGCTCTGCCTTTGCTCCATTTTCTGAACCGGTAAGCCGGTGGCCGATTTTCTCAGTAACATCTTTTAAATTAGGGTAAGCCAATGAGTTTTTATCTACTTCGTTATTAATGCGTTTAAAAGTATCCGCCCATCCGGGTTTCGCCTGAGCAAAAATTGTGGAAGCAGAAATGCAGCATAAAAAAATATAAAGAATATTTGTACGCATCATACTTAAAAATTAAAAAGTCAGAAAAATAAGGGCGGCAATCAGTTGAGCTTTGTAAGCTCATCATTCCATTGCTTTACTATGAAAACTCTTTTGTTCTCATAGTAATCAGGGATTTTTGAACTCTTGCTTTTATATACAGGCTTAAAATCAAAATTGGTGAGGATGCTGTGTGTGGTATCATTAAGATGGTTAGTGAGATTGTTTTTTCCGTTCTGTAACAGATGAGCGAAAAGATAGGTTACTTCAAATCCACGGAAAGCCGTTTCGGTGGGCGTAACATAAGCGCTTTTCCCATATTGTTGTGTAAAATTTTTAACCCAGGTATCCTCCTGCCCGGGGTTAAAAAATGAAGATGAGTATATAACAGGAAGATCTCTTAATTCCGGACGGGCAAGATCTGTGTAATCTTCCCAGGTAGGCATGCCTGCTAAAGTAATTTTGTATTTGGCAATAAGCGAGGATGCATTTGAAATAATATTCCTCGCAAAATTATCATCAAGGCTGCCGCAGATAATGATGTTTTCTCTATCCGCATCCAAAGAAGCAGCCATATCCTCAGCAGAAAAAACATTATTTAATGTAATCGTTTTTATATTAAGTACTTCACCTGCAGCGGATGTATTAAGCGATTTAAACACTTCGGTAACCCTGTCGTCAGCGCCATTCTGCCGGCGGAACATTACCAGCTTATATGTTCCGAGATTGCGCAGCATGTAATTATATAAAACCTGCAGGTGTGTATTGAGTTTTGAGTTTACAATTATAACGTATGGATTTTCTGATATACCACCATCATTGGGATAGGTTGCAGAGATAAAAGGGATCTTTTTTTCTTTGGCAATGGTTGCAAGGTCAAGATATTCTTTGCCGCTCACCGCTCCTATAATAGCATCTGTACTATCCAGTGCGCCACTGTCGGCAATATGATATATAGATTGTTTAGCGTTTTTTGCATCGTATACCTGCACATTCAATTGCACGCCTTCATTATTAAGAGAATCAAGCGCAAGACTTGCGCCATTGTAAAATTCAAGGCCTGCACTAATATAACGCGGCACTGTTTTGCCCCATTTGTATTTGCCTGATGCATCAAAGGCTGAATCAAGATATAGCGGAACAAAAAGTGCTATACGTGGATGGGTTGAGGGCGGCGCCTGCGCGATAGTATTTTTGCAAAACAATAACAGTAAGCCAATGATAAAAATGCCGGATTTATTCATGCCTTGAACTTTAATCAATAAGACGGGTTATTCCCACTCTATAGTTGCAGGAGGCTTGCTGCTTATATCGTACACCACACGGTTTATACCTCTTACATTATTGATAATTTCATTAGAAATATGTGCCAGAAATTCATAAGGCAGATGTGCCCAGTCGGCCGTCATGCCATCTACAGAAGTTACTGCCCGCAATGCTACAGTAAACTCGTATGTGCGCTCATCACCCATAACGCCCACACTCTTAACAGGAAGTAAGATAGCGCCTGCCTGCCACACTTTATCATACAGCCCAAATGATTTAAGCCCGTTGATATATAATGCATCTGCTTCCTGCAGTAATTTAACTTTTTCTTCGGTTATTTCACCCAGAATACGAATTGCCAAACCCGGACCAGGGAAGGGATGGCGCGACAGCATGGATTGCGGTATATCCAATTCCGCTCCCACTCTTCTCACTTCATCTTTAAAAAGATAACGAAGCGGTTCTACCAGTTCAAGTTTCATGGTATCTGGTAAGCCGCCAACATTATGGTGAGATTTTATAGTAACAGAAGGCCCGTGAACCGAAATACTTTCAATTACATCAGGATATATAGTGCCCTGACCTAACAATCCAATTCCTTCTATTTTGTGCGATTCTTCATCAAATACATCAATAAAGGTTTTGCCGATGATCTTGCGTTTTTCTTCAGGGTTTACCTTGCCGGCAAGTTTTGTATAGAAATGTTCTCTTGCATCAACCCCTTTCACATTTAAGCCGATCTGATTATAGGTTTCAAGCACCTGTCCAAATTCATCTTTACGCAATACTCCATTGTCAACAAAAATTCCGAACAGGCGATCGCCTATAGCTTTATGGATAAGCGTAGCAGCCACTGTTGAATCAACACCACCACTCAATGCCATAATTACTTTCCTGTCTCCGATTTGCTTTTTGAGTTGGGCAACTGTGTCGCTGATGAAATGCGCCGGTGTCCAATCCTGCGTGCAACCGCAAACCTTGACCAGGAAATTGTTGATTATCTTTTTGCCATATTCGGAGTGATATACTTCAGGATGAAACTGTAATCCGTAAATAACATTAGCTTCAGTTCCGTTTTTTTTAAATGCCGCTACGGGGATGGATTCTGTAACGCCGAGTATTTCAAAATCAGCAGGTATTTGTAATATGGAATCGCCATGACTCATCCAAACCTGCGATTCGGGTTTTACATCATCCCATAATACATCCTGCTGTTTAATTTTGAGCTGCGCTCTGCCGTATTCTCTTTTTTCAGAGCGTTCCACTTTGCCACCAAAGGTTTTTGCAGTGAGCTGTGCGCCATAACAAACACCCAAAACAGGTAATTGTTTACTAATGGCTTCAACATCAACAATCGGCGCATTAGCATCATTTACCGAAAAAGGAGAGCCTGATAATATAACACCTTTTAATTCCGGAGAATACTGTATGGGTTTATTGAAGGGCGTTATTTCGCAATACACATTTGCTTCACGAACGGCACGGGCTATAAGCTGGGTATACTGGGAGCCGAAATCCAGGATGAGAATCTTTTCTGTCATTTGGCTGCGAAGGTAATAAAATGCGGGTATTTCAGTTGCAGGTTTCCAACCTTCCCAAAGACTGAAAAACCCTGTATAAAAAGCTGTATTTTTATTGTATGGAAGTACGGGAACCTGCCGTTGCTTACGGCAAACAAAAATTTACCATTGAAGAGTACCTTGTAATGGAAGAAGCCGCTACTGAAAAGCATGAATGCTACAGGGGCGAGATATTTGCCATGTCTGATACTAAATTACCGCATAATACTATATTCAAGAATCTATTTGGCGAGTTAGCAATAAAACTAAAAGAAAAAAAATGTCAGCCATTCGGTAGTGATATGCGCATACATATTGAAGCTAACACTTTGTTTACCTACCCCGATATTTCTATTATTTGTGGTGAACCGGAAACACTTAACGATGATAACTGGAACATTTTAAACCCGGCAGTAATTATTGAAATACTTTCTCCATCCACAAAAAACTACGACCGTGGCGAAAAATTTAAGCTGTACCGCGACATACCCACGCTGAAAGAATATATACTGGTGGATTCTGAAAGCGTACATATTGAAATATTCCGGCTGAATGCAATCGGGCATTGGGAGCTGGAAGAATATAAATCGACAGAAAAAATCATTTACATAAAAACGGTTGAGGAGCATATTCCTGTAGCTGATATTTATAAAGGAGTGAAGCTGTAACAAGGATAAATTATTCCATTCCTGTATTGCTTACAAAGGCAATTTTTTTACTATCCGGCGACCAGGATGACGTATTAATGGTAGCCTGACCTCCATATACGTAAGCAATTACTTTGGGTTTGCCGCCGCTAACAGGCATCAAACGCAGGTATACTCTTTTGTAGAATGGATGATCCTGGGGAAGTATGTCTTTTGAAAAGGAAAGAAAGGCTATCCATTTTCCATCTGGCGAAATATGCGGGAACCAATTGTTATATTCGTCAAAAGTGAGTTGTGTTTGATCAGTACCGTCAGGCTTCATTCGCCAAAGCTGCATAAGCCCGGAACGAACAGAATTAAAATAAATATATTTCCCATCAGGACTATACTCAGAACCATCATCAAGCCCTTCAGCAGTGGTTAATCTTATTTCTTCGCCGCCTGTACTTGGTATTTTATAAATGTCAAATTGATTATCCCGCTGTCCCGTATATACCAAAAACTTTCCGTCGGGCGACCAGCCATGTAAATAAGAAGGCCCGGTTGCCGTTATTTGTTGGGGGATGCCTCCGTTAATTGGTACGGTATATACCAGCGATCCATATTTTTTATCACCACTTGAGCTGCTAAGCCCGAGCATTTTTCCATCAAAGGAAATTACATGATCATTGTTGTTTTGCAATATCCCGCCGGTGTGTATTTGTTCTACAGCCCTGGTATCCATATCCAGGCGATATATTGCTCCCCGTTTGTTGTAAATAAGATGTTTGTTATCATGCATCCAGTTCGGAGCCTGCAATGATGCATTTTCGGAATATATTATATACCGCAGGCCGGAAGAAATATCCATGGTTTCTATATGGCTGCCGATATAATCCCGGTAAGGAACAAAATTTTCTTTTGCCGGAATAATGATGCGCACGTTTTCAAATACTGCAGATTCCAAAACATTTGTATTATGTGAGCAAACATAAATTCCTGCATATACTTCATCGCCAAAATCAATATCTTCTGTAAAAACTTCTGTGAATGGTTCACCCCATTTGGCTGTAGACATGATAAAGCGGTTGCCTTTTCTTTCTAATTGAATAACATTGGGTGCAATGTCAGGTGATTTTGATTCTTCAACATTATTATTTTTTTGCTTGCGGTATTGGAGTGCCGTCAATCCATCGCCATGTACTGCGGCTGTTATCATTGCCGAATTAGTATCAAGACTGTTTCTTACCATCCAGCCTAATTTCCGGTGAAGTTCAACCCCATTGCCTTTTAAGCTGGCTTGCGCATGAAGAATAAAATCGCCTCTCAATTTTTTCCATGCATAATAAAATTCATCTTTTTTAAACCATATATTACTGCCGGAACCACTGATAGTATAAGATTGGTTAATATTATCGAACTGAATGCTTCCTTTTTTGATAATTTCTCCGACATCGGCACTTTGTTCAAAAATACCGAGGGGCTGCTGTCCGTAACAAATAATATCTGCAGAACAAAAAATAAGAAGAACAAAAAATTTTAGCAGTTGCATATGGCAGTTGTTAAGAGCATAAATAGGCTATGCTAAATATAGGCCTTATTTTATAGAACAGCGTTCGGAACCCTCCTGTAGAAACATGCCTGTATAACTTTCCTTAACTTTCTTCAGATCCTGCGGCACACCTGCAAAAACAAGATTGCCTCCCTGGTCGCCGGCTTCGGGACCCAGATCAATTACCCAGTCCGCGCTTTTAATTACATCTGTATTGTGTTCAATTACCCAGATAGAATGCCCCTGGTCAATTAAGGCATTGAATGAAGTAAGTAGTTTATTAATATCATGAAAATGCAAACCCGTTGTAGGCTCATCAAAAATAAAAAGTATATGCCCCTGTACTTTGCCTTTGCCAAGAAAAGAAGCAAGTTTTACGCGCTGCGCTTCGCCACCCGATAATGTGTCACTTGATTGCCCAAGTTTTACATAACCCAGGCCAACGTCTGCCAGCGGTTTTAATTTGGTGAAAATATCTTTTTCATCTTTAAAGAAGATGAGCGCTTCATCAACACTCATTTCCAATACATCAAAAATGTTTTTCTCTCTGTAAGTCACTTCCAGTACTTCATCTTTAAAACGCCTGCCGTGGCAAACATCACATACCAGATGCACATCTGCCAAAAACTGCATCTCCACAATTTGCTCGCCTTCACCTTTGCAGGCATCACATCTTCCTCCCTCTACATTAAAAGAAAAATGTTTTGGCTGAAAGCCATTAATCTTACTCAAAGGTTGTTTGGCATACAAGTCTCTTATTTCATCATACGCTTTTATGTATGTTACGGGGTTACTACGTGAAGATTTACCGATCGGGTTCTGATCAACAAGTTCAATCTGAGTGATAAGGTCAATATCGCCGGTGATGGCTTTATGTATGCCAACCTTATCTACAAACTCACCCTTTATTTTTTTTAATGCCGGGTAAGCAATCTGTTTTATCAAAGTTGTTTTACCGCTGCCACTTACACCAGTTATAGCCGTTAATATGCCAAGTGGTAATTCAACTGTGATATTTTTAAGGTTATTCTGCCTTGCGTCTTCAATAGTAACAGAGCGTTTCCATTTGCGGGTTTTGGCAGGCACTTCTATTTTCAGTTCTCCTTTAAGATATTTACCCGTCAGACTTTTACGGTTGCCAATAATTTCATCATAATCACCTTCCGCAATTACTTCCCCGCCCAAATGACTTGCCAGTGGTCCCATATCAATTATATGATCTGCTTCCCGCATCATCATTTCATCATGCTCAACTACCACAACCGTATTGTTCAGGTCTCTTAATTCTTTTAATACTTTTATCAGCCGCGCCGTATCTCTTGAATGTAACCCTATAGACGGTTCATCTAATATATAAAGTGAGTTGGTGAGATTGCTTCCTAAACTACGTGTAAGCTGAATGCGCTGGCTTTCTCCACCGCTTAAGCTATTGGCCAACCGGTTCAAACTTAAATAACCCAGCCCTACATCCAGCAACACCTGCAACCGTTGATTTATCTCAATAAGCACACGTTTGGCAACCTGCTTGTCATATTCGCTCAGATCAAGTGCATCAAACCAGGCTTTCAGATCTTTTACCTGTATCTCGCATAATTCACCAATATGCCTGCCGCCAACCTTTACATACAGCGCTTCTTTGCGCAGGCGATAGCCTTTACATTCCGGGCACATTGTTCTTCCTCTGTATCTTGAGAGTAAAACCCTGTATTGAACTTTATATAAATTCTGTTCTACTTCTTTAAAAAAGTCATTAATACCTTCCGCGTATTTATTGCCTTCCCACAATTGATTATACTGCTCTTTGGTTAAATCAATTACCGGCTTATGAACAGGGAATCCAAAATTTTTTGCAGCGCTTACAAAATTATCTTTCCACTTACTTAACTTTTCGCCTTTCCAGGGAGCTATGGCGCCATCATATACGCTTAATCTCGGGTTAGGAATTACCAGTTCAGGATCAATACCCAGCACCTGAGAAAAACCTTCGCATACCGGACAGGCGCCATAAGGATTGTTAAAGGAAAAAAGATTGGGAACAGGTTCTTCAAATTTTATTCCGTCTTTTTCAAATTTATTGGAGAAGCTTACCTGCGCTGATCCGTTAATCTCAACAAGCATCTCGCCCTCGCCTTCAAAAAAGGCAGTACCTATTGAATCTGCAAGGCGGTGGAGATCATCTTCATCAAAATCCTTTACAACAATCCTGTCTATTAATATATATATATCGCTGTTGTATTTTTTTTTCAGTTCAGCATCTTTCAATTCAAGCTCGTCTTCAATTCTTAATATCTCACCTGCTTTATCTTTTGCGGTAATATATAACCGCGAAAAACCTTTTTGCAGCAAAATGTTCAGTTCTTCACGGGTATTACGCTTACCCTGCATTTTAAATTCAGCCAGTATCAATACTTTATCGCCTGCTTTTTGAGCAGCAATAAATTTCACCACGTCATTTACATCATCTTTTTTTACTTCCCCCCCGCTTACCGGCGAAATAGTTTTGCCAATGCGGGCATACAGTAAACGCAGGTAGTCATATACTTCCGTCATGCTGCCTACGGTGGAGCGGGGTGTGCGGGTAATTACTTTTTGTTCTATAGCAATAGCCGGGCATAAACCTTTTATAAAATCCACGTCAGGCTTATTCATACGGTTAAGAAACTGCCTGGCGTAAGCGCTTAAACTTTCCGCATACCTGCGTTGACCTTCGGCAAAAAGAGTATCAATTGTTAAAGACGACTTACCTGAGCCTGAAACGCCTGTTACAACCACCAGTTTATTCCGGGGGATTTCAACGGTAACATTTTTCAGATTATGTACTCTCGCGCCTTTTATCAGAATTGCATCTGTAACAGATACAGGAGATTTTTTCATTGTTGAAGTTGCTGCCATAGAGAGCGACAAAATTAATGCTAAATTGTTTAGCGTAGCAAAAAAGTATGTTGTACTACACAATAATGATATTTGCTATTATTGTTTTTAGGTGTTAGTATTTAATATTTTATCGGTTATCGAAGTTTTTCGATAATTAATCGAAAAATATTTAACAAAAGTTTGGTTGGTTAAAAAAAAGCTCTATTTTAGCTGCTCCAATATCATACGAAAGAAACTAGAACTAAAATCATTACCGCCTTTTGGTATTACTTCTACTTCTTAATATATGATATTGGGAATATCAAAATCCCAACCATTAAAAACCGTAGAAGTTTATGAATTCCCTAACCAACCTGCCTGATCAGCAATTGATCAACCTTTTTATGTCTGGAGAAGCTTCAGCACTTGAAGCACTCATCGTTCGCCACAAAGACAAAATTTACACATCCATTTTTCTGCTTGTAAAAGACAAATATCTTGCAGAAGACATTTTCCAGGATGTATTTATCAGAGTTATTGACACTATCCGTAGTGGCAGGTACACTGAGGAAGGCAAATTTTTACCCTGGGCTATGCGTATTGCCCACAACCTTTGCGTAGATCATTTCCGTAAAGTGAAACGTACACCAACTATTAAAACCGGTGACGATCGTGACATTTTTGAAGTGATCAACTTTTCAGAAGACGGTGTTGACCGTCGGATGATGCAGCGCCAAAGCCACGACCGTGTTCGTGAAATGCTTGACAGGCTGCCTGAAGATCAGCGCGAAGTGATTATTTTAAGACATTACGCAGAATTGAGCTTTAAAGAAATTGCTACATTAACTGACTGCAGCATTAATACAGCCTTGGGCCGTATGCGCTATGGTTTGATTAACCTCCGCAAAATGATGCAGGAAAAACAAATTGCATTGTAGAAAAATTTTTACTCGGAAAAGTAAACTGCCCCGGTATTTTCCGGGGCAGTGTTTTATAAATGTTAATGCTACTATTTAAATGTATTTATTGATGTACTTACCATGGTTTACTTTCAGGACAATATCATATGGATAGTGAAATGAATTAATTCTCACAGAAGATTTTATTATTCTTATGGAAAGATTATTGATTTTATCGGTAACGTCATTGGACACGGGCTTCAATAACAGCAATTCAAAGGCACACCTTTTTCCTATTTGCTAATGTCAAAGTGATTACGCCGCGACTGTACATGCAAATAAGAACATCTTCGGTCTCATTGTTTATACGTTGCGTTTGCTAATGAGTTCATCTCATTTCAATGTTTCATCCTTGGAGTAAAAAAATTTTAATTAAAAATTATTGGTATGAGTATATTTTAGTTTAATATTACTCATTGTTATATTAATTAATAATATCTCTTGCCATGGCGCCAATGGGTAAGTGTTAACTCTTATCGTTTAAGAATCAAATGATGTAAGGTGGCGTTTTGATAAAGATGCCGTTAATGGTCTTGGTAAACTTCAGTATTAATCCAATCAATCTTACTACAGGGGGATTGCGACTATTGTCTCCTATATCTGAAGATATATAGTCCGAAGGTATTGAGTATAGTTGCTGCTTTTCACAGCATACAATCCTAGCTTTTTCTGAATATCTTATAAACTTACAGACTCTCTATCAGTGCCTTTTAGGTCATGATGATATTGGTCATTAGAATACTTTAAAATGTTTTTTATTATATAGCCTAACACTAACCAATAAGTTTTGAACCATAACTATGAAAAAAATAAAATTTTGTTGCTTTCATTGTTTTGTTGCCTTCACTATTGTTATGGGATTTAGTTATTGCCGCAAGAGCAATAATTACCCCAAGGAAATAATGCTAACGTTGAATTTTGCTGGCTCAAATGCCAATGAACTTCGTGCCGTCTTGGATCACTACGCTAATGATTCCTTAGAATATAAGGCTGCGTGTTTTTTAATTTCAAATATGCAGAAGCGGATATCTAAAAAGCTTCCGGGACAAGTTCCTGAAATAATCAAATCGTCTTTTACTTTTCTCGATTCGTTGACAAGGGCAACTTACTTTCGGTGGGAGAACGATGAATTTATGGAGTTCACAAAATATTTGGACTCATGCTTGGATACCAACGACTATCAATCTACGCAAGATATAGTTGACTCTCTGGTGAACTGGAAATTTGGAGACAACCCGGAAATTCAAAAATTCAAATTTCAAGCCATTCATTTCAGGCAGAAATCAGATAGTATTCGCGAAATTCTCCTAAAAAACATCAGTTCTGTCGAGCCCCAGGATGGTCCTTTCTTTGATGCTCAACACATAAAGTCTAAATGGCTGATTTCACACATTAACAACGCATTCAGCATGTGGCACGAATCACCCTTCGCTAAAAATATGAGTTTTGACGAGTTTGCCGAAACCTTATTGTCTTATCGCTCATTCGATGAAGCTGTCGAGTTGAATTTGCCATCCGATTCGTGCCGAAGTATTTTACAGCAAATTGTTGGGGCTGGCAGAACCGATATCGGCAGAATCGTTAGAGATTTAAATATATACTTAAATGCCATGGACTGCATGGAGGATGAGGGAAGAAATCTTGGATATTTGGGGTTTTATGATATACTTCAATTATACAAGTATGATTGCGACAGACATTCAGAATGGACGGTGAAAATGTTGAATGCGTGCGGAATTCCTGCCTCCCTTGATTTTACAACTGGCTTTTTTATTAGAAACAAAATGCATTTTGGTGTTTCAGTACGTGATGTTAATGGTAAATATCATCACTTTACTCCCAAATGGCAGCCCATTGATGACACAGCACATTCTAAATTATTCTCTAAAGTTTTCAGAACCACTTTTAGATCACAGAAAAACAGTCCCGCTAGTCTAAAGCAAACTTACGAAGAAACGCCACAAATATTCCTAGAAGGACGTCTTCGGGACGTTTCTGATGAATATCATAAAGTAACTACGATTTCTATTCCATATACCCAAATATCCAACGCTATTAATTTAGCATACCTCGCAATTTTTACGACGAAGGGATGGAAGCCAATTGGCTGGGGTGATATCGACAGAAATGCCAAAACTTTAACTTTTCAAAAAGTCCCAGTAGATGCAATATATGCTGCGGGTTATTACGACAGCAAAAATTTTCAGCCGGTGTCTCAGCCATTTCTTATAGATAAATCAGCAAATCTGACATTTTTCAAACCCAATTACGAAAAGACTGCTGACTTGCATTTAATTAGAAAGTATCCTCCTAAGACGCATATCATCGGGCATATGCTGGATATGGTTGGAAGTTCAATTGAAGCTGCAAATAACCGTGATTTCAGTGATGCAGTGGTTATTCACATATTGACATCTTCCGAACTTGAAGATTTTGACTTAAAAGCAATAGCAATCCATAACCATAAAAAATTTAGGTTTGTGAGGGTGGTTCCTCCCAAAGGCAAAATGCTACACATCGCTTTTTTGGATTTTTTTACCAACCTGAACAGTACAGAGTTACCTTCCACCACCTCATCCCTTCCTTACGTGCGCAGCTTGTCGGATACCTTAATGCGAGATACAGTTGGATTAAAAAAAATAGTATTTAATTTTTTGCCTAACAGTCAAAATGTAGAAAAGTTAGTCGACGAAAATATGGAGTCATTTGCTGCTACGCCTCATTTAGAAGTTGATTTTATGAAAGCTCAGGTAATAAAGCAAATCAGAATAGCGCCCAGAAATGCTAATAATGAAATTGTAGCGGGCAACGAATATAGGCTTTACTATTATGATCGGACATGGAAAATAAAGGGAAGCCAAGTAGCAAAATATAATTTTCTTGATTTTAAGGGACTTCCAAGCGGGACTATGTACTGGCTACAAAATGTCGACGGCGGAAAAGAAGAACTGCCATTTATCTATCGTGAAAAAAGGCAGGTATTTATCAACAATAACGAGCCAGTTGAAAGTTCCGACTTGAGTGATTAAAATAGATTGGTAGAAAAGGGAATATTGGGTTAAGACGATGAAAACGGTGAGTAACAAACACGTTTTGTCACGGTGAAGTTAAAGTGATATAGGGATTTGAAGATAGTATACTGATAAGAACTGCTTCAAGTTTTTTACTCGTGAAAAGCAATCAAAGGCTATCGCAATTTTAAAACAAATATTTAAATCACCAACTGCTATGCCTCCAAAGATTATTTACCGGCTCAGCCGTTTAGATCAATTGATCAGTAATATGAATACAGGCACGCCGCAGGAACTGTCAAAAAAAATGAAAGTTTCTGAACGGTGTGTGCGTAACTACATCAGCATTCTCAAGAGCCTTGGTGCGCCTGTACGATACAGCAATACAAGTAAAAGTTATTTTTATGCAAGTAAGGGATATTTCAACTTTGGATTTATCCAATCTGATAGTAATGAAAACTAATTCTTCGCTTCAAAAAATCAGTTGCCATAGTAATGTTTTATAAGTTTAAACATATCTTTTTTTTAGTCTCAGTATTACTGGTATCTAATCTTATTCCTGGGAAAGCCAAGGCACAAGATGTCAGTACTCTTGGGCGTATAACGGGAAAAGTAAAAGACTCTGTATTTAATTTTATGCTTCCAAGTGCCACTATCGCAATATACGAGTACAGAGATTCCAGCCTTGTGAAATTCAGCTTGCCAAATAATTTTGGAGAGTTTTCGATAAATTCCCTACCAATACACGTTCCACTTCGTCTCGTTATAACCCATATTGGATATTTGTCATACAGCAAGAAAATTGAATTCACAGAAGCCAAAAAACAAATAGACCTAGGACTTGTTTATATGCTGCAAAACGGAACCGGAACAACCGAGAAAGAAGTAGTGATAACTGCTATAGCCCCCGTAAGAATAAATAGAGATACTATAGAATTTAATGCCGATGCCTTTAAACTTGACAGCAATGCAACTGCAGAAGACCTTATGCGGAGTCTACCAGGTTTTACGGTGTGGGGCAATGGCGACATCACCTACAATGGCAAGAAAATAAATTCAATACTTGTAGAAGGGAAGCCTTTTATGGGGGGAAGGGATATTACCATAGCGACTCAAAATTTACCTAAAAGCGCCTTGAAAAAAATACAGGTATATCGTCAGGGAAACGAAAAAAACCCGCTGGATTCTACCCTAAACGCCAACATTAAGCTCAAGGAAGGTGCAAAAATGGGCTATTTTGGGAAGCTGTCTGCGGGTTACGGCACTCAAAAGAGATTTGCTGCAGACGGAATGATAAGCGGTTATAATAGAAAATTACAGGTTAGTGCGATTGGTGCGGTTAATAATATAAATAAAATGGCAACCAATATTGACCAGTTACTAAAAAACAGTTCATATAAAGGCGAAGGTGTAAGCAATGATTACCAAAGTGACTTTAGTATGAGGGGACTAAATAAGCCTGCTTCGGCCGGCGCGCAGTTTCAGTATGATTTTATTCCAGAGGCATCTTATATGAAAAGTAATAGACTGAACGCCGATTATTTTTTGGTTCACAATAACAGTTTAAAGGATGACAATACCACCTCACGTATTTTTTTAAGTACTGATAGTATTCTAACTCGTAATTCCAGAAGCCGTACCATTGAAAGCTATACAAATCAGTCACTAAATGCACGTTATGAAAAAAGTACTGAACAAATGCTTTTCGAAATGGAAGCCGTTTCAAATAATAACAGTTATCAAAGCCAATCAGAAAGTCAGGAACAGCAAGAAATCACAAATGCTGAAGTGATTGGTACTGGGCTTTCCAAAAAGACATTCCTAAGCAATAGTAAAGATGTATCAATAGATGCGAAGTACTCTAATCGTTCAATGTGGGACGGCATCAGAAGACGCATTCCAAGAGAATTTACAATGGAGTATAACTTTTCCGCTAATAACAGCGAAGGAAAAGGGAGCAATATATCTGATTACTGGTCCAAAGGTAACCTAGCAGGCAGAATAAAATTTGATCGCCTCTATAATAGTAAAGACAGTTCCGGAGTCAGTCATACTGTAAAAGCAACCTATCCGGGACTAATGTCATTAATTTTTGGGGCAAAAAATATGGGGGGTGTTAAAATTGGAGTATCCACGTTATTTAGGGCGATCAATGAAGGTTATTTCGATCATGTTTTAGATCGGGACACTGCTAATAGCAAGTATGTGGAAAATACCTATTTGACTAATAAACGCCGCATAATCGTCAATGATTTTATACCTTCTTTCAACATCAGTAAGGTTTTTTCTATGGAACTAACAAATCGTTATAGCAAATATGTTAGGGCCAACGTAAATCTTAAGAATCAGTATTACACTATGCGACATAACTCATTGCAAGATGTTCAAAATCTTTCGTATAGGTACGTGAATTTTATTCCGGATGCTAATATTGAATTTCATAATCATCAATATGGGAATAATGAAGCTAATTATAAACTTGACTTTTCCACAATGCTAAATTATCCTGATATACAAATGCTTGCCCCGTTGATTGATAGCACAAATTTATGGTATATCGCTAAAGGTAATAAATTACTTAAGCCCGAATACGTTAAAAAGCTAGGTGTTTCTTACGAAATAGATAGCCGTAAACCCAAGAATCCAATGGGAGTTAAAATTAATTTGAATTTCGGTTGGACCAGAGATAAGATTACAGACAGCCTTATATACGATAGCATAGGTAGACAAATCGCTCAACCTGTTAATATGAATAATTATCAATTTCTGAACGGCGACATCGCATTTCGTAAAGCGGTTCAAATAAAAAAAAGTACGCTTGAAATGACCACTTTTTATAGGTTATACACGAGTAATAGTCCACAATATATCAATGGCCTTTTAAACAGTTCCCACATGTTCAACCAAAATGGTAGCGTATCTGTAAATTTTAGATATAAAGCGCTTGTTAATATGCGACTGGAGGAGGGTATTAATTTATACAATTCAAAACAACGAGGATTTGATGATAAAGCATTCAACAGTACTAATTTATATACCTATTTTTCAGGTACGCTTCAGTTCCCTAAAAGTTTGATCTGGAGCAGTAATGTCACATATAATAAAAGCAGTTCTAATAGCATTAATCCTGTATATTTTATTATTTGGAATGCCAGCCTTGCTTATCGGTTTATGAAAGGCAATCAGGGAGAGATCAAGTTTTCGGCATTGGATCTCTTAAAACAGAATAAGGGCTTAATAAATAGCAGTAACGGGAATAGTCAGATTTTCACAAACAGTAATGTGTTGCAACAGTATTTTATGGTAACACTATCCTATTACCCAAGGAAATTCGGTAAATAGTATTCAATGTAATTTTTATTAAGAATTGTAAGTTCCCTGCCTGGCTGAGGGACTCTAGTATCTATGCAGGTAAATTAGACAAATGCATTTCCGGCCTTATTTAAAAGTACATAAATAATGAATTATAAACAGATTATATTAGCAACAACGACACTTCTTTTCTGGATATCTTCAGTTTTATTGTTTGTCTTCTATTATCACTTTTCATTTAACTATGAAATAAATATACAGGGCCAGTATTATTTACTTTATACGCCGATTTTCAGTTTGTTATTGATGACCTATTTATTTTTTTTTCGCGTTGTAAGGTCCATCATTGTATCAGTAGCTGTTTTCTTGATAATCATTGGTGCCACATTATTCTTTAGCGAATACTATTCATTCGCCAATGAACATTTCTTTGTTTTGACATCCATATTTACGCTGAGTATTAGTATTCTCTTTACCAACCAATTCTTTCTGAGGCTGTTATTTAGCTTTCTTTTCCTCATTTTTTTCTACGAGTTATATCTTGGCCTCTCTCAATATATCGATGCAAATTCAAATTATGGTGATATCAGCCTGTCAATTAGAGGAAGTTTACAGAATTCGGGGGTATATGCATGTTACTTAGCCATTCAACTACCTTTATTTATTACCTTAAGATCTATGGTTATTCTACCTCTAAAAATCTTCAGAAAAGATAGTAAGTCTATTTCAATAACGGGGAAGATGATTTCCGCATTGACATTATTGCTGACAATATTCATCATTATACAAACAAAAAGCAGAACGGCATACATCGCAGTGACTATAACAGCACTTACCTGGCTGTTTCTAGAGTACAGAGATCATTTATGGAAAAAAATAAAGTCAGTACCGTTATTATCATCAGCAATACTTGGAGGGATTGTAATCATCACAATCTCATGCTGCTATTATTTATTGGGAATAAAAAAAATGAGTGCGGTAGGTCGACTTCTTTGTGCCGACATCACCTGGCGACATATCAAAGATGATTTTTGGTTAGGTACTGGAATCGGCCGCTTTACTTTATATTACCCGGAATGGCAATCACAATATTTTCAGACCAAATTAGAGCCTCCGATAGATTACTTTTTAAGCGCTGGAGAAAGCTATATTATTTTCAACGAATATCTACAACTTTTCAAGGAAATTGGATTTGTTGGATTTGCCCTTTTTATTACAGCGCTATTTCTATTTTTTAGAGCAACCAGTTCAACACACACAAAATTATTGGGGGCGGTAAAGCTTTGTATGGTTGGAATTTTGTCTTCTTCCGTCACATCTTACCCTTTACATGTAAATATAATATTATTGCTAATGGGGGTGTGCGGAGCAATTGCGTATAAAATAAGTGATAAGAAGAAATTATGCAATATGGAGGTGTTTAATTGGGTTAATACCAGGAACAGACTGAATCGGCGTAATTTGTTAAAAACACAGCGAGGTTTTATTATAGTATCACTGATAATTATTTCGTTAAATATCTATGATGGATTTAAGGAATATTTTACCTTAGTAAAATGGCAGGCTATTACAAGCAACGACGCGACAGCAATAGCAAGTGATATTTCAAGCAGAACCCCGGAAAATTTGTTAAACAATAATGGAAAGTTCCTATCAGTTTATGGTTTATGGCTCACGCAAGATAGTGCCAGATCCGCTGAAGGGATACAAATGCTTGAAAAAGCTCGAACCTATTTTATAAGTCGCAACTCGATTGAGTATTTGGCTAAAGCATATCTTCAGGTGGGTAATTATGAAAAGTCCATCGAACAGTGGCAATGGGTTTCTAATTACCTGCCCAACCGGTTTCTACCTCGTTACGAACTGATGAATATTTATCTCGCTACGGGCGATACTATAAATGCAAAAAAGACAGCACACGCCATTTTGGAGATACCTGTTAAATTTTACTCAGGGGAAATAGAACGGATAAAATTGGCGGCAGGTCTTTTAATAAAATAAATCGAGAATTTGAGAAAAATAAGGTCTTAAAAAATATTACGGGAATCATTTTGCCGTACAGCGAAATGCATTTACATTTTTAACTACTTAAAAATTTAAATTTATGAAGACAAAACTCGAATGGATAACCGTACCAGTTTTAGTTGCTGTTGCAGGAATAAGCCTCAGTTCATTTACGGGTGCAACAGAATCCAAACTTAAGCCCTATGTTTCTCCCTGTTGTATCGGAAGTTATGTAATAGTATGCACAGAAGGCGATATTGATTGTACACCAGGAACTTGTCCTTGCCATTAGTACTCTTATGCTCAATTACTTACGTAGAGCGCGGCATTATGTATCCACTAATTAGAACATATCCAGTAAGTTTTTGCCAATCGAGTAGGACGTGAGGTGTTATTTCCTTCGCGACCTCTCACTCTCACATTTACGGATGTATGTACGGCATACGGTGATTTGTTATAGAGGAAATTGAATCGCTTACCACTTAAACTTGCCCGATAATTGTACTTGATATTTTTTGCATAGCTATCCAGATTGGACCTCACTATGTAGCTCAGTATCATTTTTCGTTGAGGTAAATAAAACTCTGGCAACACTCTGAATTCTGAAATTAAACAACAAAATATCCAAAGTAATTAAAATCTTTCAAAATTTGCTGACGGCAAAATGCCTGCCGTCAGTTTAAATACCTTTATATTATTAATCTTTTATTCCAGGAAGCTAGACATAATTATAAGGTTTATTCTTTGTTTTGTCTTGTTCTTTACAATTATCGTGCAGCGCATGTTTATGTTATGGCATGAGTTAATGTGAAGGATAAGGAATGTGGCATAAAATAATAGTAAATTTTCCAAGGAAGATGTTTAAAGGATATCTTATAGCTAGTCAACTGAATCAAGCAGTTCTTTTATTGAAATGATTTCTTTAATCCCAATAACTCAAAACAAAAAAATCATGAAAAAAATGAATTGGTTACTAATGCCTGTGATATCTGCTGTCATGGGTATAGGTTTTTCGTCTTTTACTAGTAGCGGAGAAGGAAGCTATAAGCTTTATTCAATGTACTGCCCTGCGCCTTACAGCTCTAGATGGATAACCCTTTGTGGAGAGGGGAGTGACGCATGTGCCCCACTTGGTACATGCCCTTAATTTAAATTAATACAGTATTCATTGCATAATATCTGAGTGCTGTATCCGGAAGGCCTCTTATCTTGTTTTATTTAAATTAATATTAAACCTTTAAAAAGTCAATAATGAAGAGAAAATTAAAGTGGGTGATTGTGCCTATTTTGGCCATTATTTCGGGACTAAGCTTTTCATCCTTTACGGGAAGTGGTGAGTCGGATTTGAAAACTTTTATTGCTGTCTGTCCAGCTCCGTATAGTTCCACATGGATTTATCTTTGTGGTTCAGGATCTGAACCATGTACGCCGCACGGTGTATGTCCATGATCTTCACGGGTATTTATATCAGTTGTAAAAAGTGAAATGATTGCAACTTACTACCCCATCGTAAACTGGGCGATTGCAATTGCCTTTATGCATAATTGTAAATATGCTTACATGATATTTCCGCTTAAGACTGGCTGTAGTATTGTCGCTTTTACAATCATAGAAACATAAGATAATTAAACGGCAATATTTCTGTGGTTTGCGAAAATATCTCAAAGACTTTTTTATTAACAACTAAAATAACAACTATGAAGAAAAAACTGAAGTGGGGAATTTTGCCTGTTTTAGCTTTGCTTATTGGGGTAGGTCTCTCTTCTTTTACAGGAGATGGGGAATCAGATCAAAGGACTTATGCAGCGTATTGTCCTTATCCCAACAGTTCCGTTTTGGTAATGGTTTGCGGCGTTGGAAGTTATACATGTAGCCCAGTTGGAACGTGTCCTTAATGTTCTACAGCAATCATAGATTTAACTATGATTGCTGCTTTCTTGGGGTACAAAATAGTACTAAAGTCAATGTTTAATAATGAAATGTGATATATTGTTCAAAATGATTTAAATGGCGCACCTTAATAAGCACCAAGCTAATTTAGCAACTTACATTTGATTTTAATTTCGGAAGAAAAGATCATTGATACTGACGGCAATCTTCCTGCCGTGAAGGCTAATATCTTAGCAATATTGTTCCATAAAATTTAATTTATATGAAGAGAAATCTAAAATGGGTAGCAATACCCATACTTTCAGCCTTCATGGGGCTAGCTTTATCCTCATTTACAGGGTCTGGAGAATCAAATTTGAGGCCATATGGTGCAAATTGTGGTTTTCCTAGTTACAAGTCTATAACAGTATGTGGAGAAGGAAGTTCTGCATGCGAACCTAGCGGCACCTGCCCTTAGTTATAGCTAATTTGCACAGCAACCGCTAAGTACTGTGGTTGCTGTGCTTCTACGTATTTCTAAACTAAACGGTATAAATGAAACTCAGACTATTAACTGTGTGTGTGGTCTTGTTGATTGCTGCTTGTAATTCAAGTG
This sequence comes from Agriterribacter sp., assembly GCA_047601125.1. Classification (GTDB taxonomy): domain Bacteria; phylum Bacteroidota; class Bacteroidia; order Chitinophagales; family Chitinophagaceae; genus Agriterribacter. The sequence goes on from JASGJY010000002.1 coordinate 1,576,726, forward strand.
GAAATAAGATCGCAATTGAGAAAAATGATGAAATCCAAATAAATATTCCCGATAATATCGATAACTCCTTATTATTGCACGATGACTTATTCAGGGTTTCAAATGTTGTTCTTGTCAAACCGGATTCTACTCACAGCGAATCCCTAATTTCTGATATTGCTTCTGTAAAAAAAATTCTGCAGATTGATAGCATTTATGTAATCTTGGATATCAAGTTCCGAGTTGTAAATGCATACAACTTAAAAGGCCAATATCTCTTTACATTTAATAAACTAGGAGTAAATAAAGGGGGCAGTTCCTTTCCCTTGGATATTGTTTACGACCCCCAAAAAAGGCATATTTTCATCGTTAGTAACACCCCAAACAAGTTGATGGAGTATTCAATTGAAGGGCATTTAATAAAAGAATATCCCTTCCCCTTTTTCCCTTCCTCTATGGAAATTAAATCACCTAACGAATATATTTTTGATGTTAATTTTAATTTTAATAGTGTTTCAAAAACGAACAACATCATTGCAACTGATTCAACCCTGGAGGTTCAAGAAAGATTTTTGACTTATGCTGATGTAGGAGAAGTGCCATCTCCATTAGATCAAGGAGGAATGTTTAAACCAACTGACTCTTCTTTATATTTTATCCCCGCTTATTCTAATTCAATTCTAGTTTATAAAAACCAAGGCTTTTCATCTGCATTTAATATTCACTTTTCCACCTCTCCTGAAAATGAGCTGAAGGAAATTACACAAAAAAATGTAAACGAGATGACCCATATACTTTTAGGTCACTTTTTCAAAAATGATTCCTATATCGGTATAAACTATGTAGACAAGGAAAAGAAGGATATTTACACTACTTTATACAACTATCGCAACGGTAAGATTTATCGCTCCAGCTTTTTCAACTCCAACGATGTTAATAATTTTTGGGGTTATCTCTTCCAGTCTGAAAATAAAATTCTCTTGCTTGTAAACGTAAATGAGTTTTATAAGAGAATAAGGAAAAAGAGCTCGGCATCGAGTACTGAAAGCAACGCATACTCCAAAATTGCTTTGGAACTAAGCAGTATGCAGGTTGATAAAAATAGTGCCGCTATAATTACATTGGAAATAATTTAAGACTTATATTATGCCGAAAAAAATTGTTTTAATGTTACTAATGTCTGTTGTGATTTTTTTTCTCTCTTTTTATATAAAGAGATTATTATCAAAAAAAGAGAATTACACATCGTTGAAACGTGATAAAATGACAACTATTCGATTAAAGGAAACTGTGGTCAATATTGGAGATGTGCCTTTGAAAAGTGAGAATAAGGTGAGATCTGCCTTTACAATATATAACACTGGCCCAAACGATTTGATCATAACTGATGTTAAGCCGGATTGTAAATGCACAGTGGGGTTTGTTGAAAAGAATAAAATTATTCCTGTCAATGACTCTACTAATGTATTTTTAGATTACAAACCGAGTTATGAAGGAACGTTTCAGGTATCCGCTACAATCGAGCTGAATGTAGAATCCGCACCCCTACTCGTAATGAGAGGTAATGTTGTACCTTAACGGATTAATTTTATGACTACAATGAAATTCATTATCACCATTTTTCTGGTCGCTACTTGTACATTAGTTTATCCACAGTCGTCCACCAAATTTTATATTGATCCATCAAAGACCTATGGCGGTGCTGCCTCAGATTACTTTGATTCTATAGAATATATTCCATTAGAAACAACTAAGGTCAGTCTCTTTGGCACTCCAACATTCCTTGTAGTTACTGATAATAGCATAGTGGTCGGAGATGCAGATACTTATAATATATTATTTTTTGAGCTTTCAGGCAAATTCATTAAGAAAGAGCATTTGCTCAGGAATATGGCCTTTCTTGTCGAAAGTGATCTCCATACCAATAATATAATAGTCAATTTATTTCCGATGGGTCTAAGCGGAGATGGCGAAGTGAGAACTTATACTTCAACTGGTAGATTAATTAAAACAGAAAAAAAATATTTTGAACATGCTAACATTAAGTTTGTGACCTCGTTGGACTCGGGTTATTATGCTCAACAAGAATTTAAGTTTATTCCTCTTTCAAAGGTTCTCTCTAATAAACCTATTCCATTGGTTAGCATTTACAATAAAAGCAACGATTTAATTAGGGAGTTCCTTACTGTGAATCCCGGTGATTACCCGTTTCTTTTTGCATTTAAGGGAGGTGTAACCATGAGCCCAAGCGCTGATAAAAGATCTGCTTTCTTTGTAATTCCCTACGATTATGGACTATACCGTTTAACAAAAGATTCCGTTTACAAAATTGGAGAGTTTATATTCCCAGCGCAAAACGTGGTGCCTATGAGCATTCTGGGCTCTCACGACATTAAGAAACTCGACAGTACAGGAAGAGCATTAACATTAAGTATTGAGCTTATCGAGTCGGTTAAAAATATCAATTATCATGGTAGTAAGCTACTCTTTACATTGCAAAAAAAACTGACGATAAGGCCCGAAGCAACAGAAGATTTGATTTATGATCCTTTGAACTTTTTATATGATACGTTATCCGGTAAGGCAATTGTATTTGAAAAGATATACCCCGATTCCCTGTCTTATAATCTTCCTATTATGGACGGTTTTTCAAGTATAGCTGGGATGAACTACCGAGTCGGTAATGTTTATAGCTCAATATCCTCTCTAAAACTTTTCCAAGCGAAGGAGAAAACGAAAGAGAAAAAAAGCCAATATCCGTTGGTTTTGCAGAAATATTTTCAGACCCAGGATCGTAAAAGTAACCCCGTAATAGTGAGAATGAAATTAAAGGACTTTTAAGATTTGCTAGTGTAATAATCTTTTAACTGGTAAACTAATTATATATTTCGATCAAATATCAAGTAGATGCCAAGACCTTCAAGTGCTGCAAATCTTACAAAAGCAGAATAAAAGAGCGCTCATTGATTATTTTGGACTGACACGAGGGAAAGAGCTATGATCAAACGCAATTACTAAGAAAGGTCAGCCGCCGGATAATGGCCAAATTGCAAACGCCGATAACATTTCTGTTCTTAGGCACGAAAGTGTAAAGCAATGGGTAGCAAAAAATAAACTTGTACAAGTACATCATACGTCAATATATTCATCCTTGCGTACACACCACCCAAAATCAATGACAATTTGATAGAAAATAACTTGTTGTTCTCAACACAGGAGTAAGATCAAGCTGTATTTAATGTATGAAATATGTAGTACATATGACACTCGCATTTTCAGGGAATACCTAAATATTAAATGTAGAAGTTTAGATTTAATCTGACAGTTATTAGTAAATTTAATAACTGTAAACGATTAAAAAGATGACAACAACGCAAAAGCTCATTCAACCCAAGATGGGTTTATTGAAGTTAGCCGAGAAGCTCGGCAATGTTTCTGAAGCCTGCAAAGTAATGGGCTACAGCAGAGACAGTTTCTACAGATTCCAAAAACTTTATGAAGATGGCGGAGAACTGGCACTCAAAGAGATCAGTCGTAGTAAGCCGATATTAAAGAACCGGATAGCAGAACCAGATGAGCAATCAGTTGTTGCTTATGCCATAGAACATCCGGAACAGGGACAAGCCCGGGCAAGTAACGAACTCAAAAAAAGGGGGATCAGTGTATCGCCTGCAGGCATCCGTTGTGTATGGCTCCGGCATGATCTTGAGACCATGCAGAAGCGCTTAAAAGCACTGGAAGCCAAGGTAGCTCAGGACGGGATGATTCTTACGGATACCCAGGTAGCCGCCCTGGAACGCAAAAAAGAAGAGCAGGAAAGTCGTGGAGAAATAGAAACGCACCATCCTGGATATTTGGGCTCTCAAGACAGCTATTATGTTGGCTATATAAAAGGAGTCGGTAAAATCTATCAGCAAACCTTTATTGATACTTATACAAGAGTGGCTTTTGCGAAACTGTATGACCGTAAGAATGCGCTGATAGCAGCAGACATGCTTAACGATAAAGTGCTGCCTTTTTATCAAAGCCAGGAAGTGGATCTATTGCGAATATTAACAGATCGAGGAACGGAGTACTGTGGAGCAAGAGAGCACCATGAATATCAACTGTATCTTACCATAGAAGACATCGATCATACAAAGACGAAGGCAAAAAGTCCACAGACAAATGGCATCTGTGAGCGTTTCCACCGTACAATACAAGAGGAGTTTTATGCGATAGCCTTTCGCAAAAAAATGTACGATTCTTTGGAAATAATGCAGCAAGACCTTGACGACTGGCTTGAGTATTATAACAACCGAAGATCTCACAGCGGTCGTTATTGCTTCGGAAAAACACCTATGCAAACCTGGCTCGACAGCAAAGAACTGGCTAAAGAAAAACGAATAGATCAATTGTATTCAAAAGCTGAAGAGCATTCCTGAAGCTTTATCCACAAAAAATTTGCGGAGACGCTCTCTGCGACATATCGCAGCAAATTTTTTAGTGGATAAAATATTTGTAAATTTAAAGACGGGTGAACAACCTAAAAATCCTAAGCTGTCAGATCAAATATTAGCAACTACATATTAAATAAAAAATGAATGTATCAAGAAATACGCCCACTTTATGATCCCTATGCCCTAATCTAATGTATTTGTAAAAATATTAACCTCCTATATCAATTTTAAAATTCACTTCTGACGGAGGTAAACATTGTTTGTCATCACACACCATAAATTCTACTGTTCCTCCAATATTAGTTTTAACCTTTGATTTCAGTTGTACAAGCTGTACAAATTCAACCTTCTTCTCATAAAAATTTACATTACCTCCCCAAACTTCCTCATGCTTCTTAATTATTTTTCCTTCTTCTTTCACTTTTCCATTCAATACTACCAACGGGTTTTTGTTGAATTTAAAACTTGTTGCTACCGGTCCTTCAACGCCTACATTTTGAGCATATATATGATAGTTGCCGTCAACCATAGCGGATAGCCTTAGTTCATATGTTTTATCATTCAGCTTTTTTGAGCTGAAGTTCCATTTAACTTTTAATGCTGAGCCGGACTGAGCGAAAACCACAACTCCGGCAAATAGCAGCATGGTAAGAAATAAAATACGTTTCATAATCAAGAGATTATTTATGTAAACGATAGTAAGACACAAAATTGCCTGCAAAAAGGTTTAATCTTTTGTAAAAATTATGCCAGTATTGCTTTTTCGGCAACAAACAGGTCTTGAAATATTTTTTTGCCGTCTGTATTCCCCAGCCTCTCATTGCATGCGCGCTCAGGGTGGGGCATCATGCCAAAAACATTGCCCGCGGCATTAGATATTCCTGCAATATTGCGAAGGCTGCCATTGGGGTTTGCTTCAGAAATAATATTACCATTTTCATCGCTGTACCGGTAAATTACCTGTCCATTATTCTCCAGTGTATCTAATGTGGCATTATCAGCATAAAATCTTCCTTCGCCATGCGCAATAGGAATTTTTGATACGATACCGTCATTCCCTTTCAGAAATATATTCTTGCAGATAAATTTCATATTCTCATTGCGCAACAACACACCGGGTAATAACCCGGCTTCACAAAGAATCTGGAATCCGTTGCAAACGCCCAAAACCTTGCCTCCCTTTCCTGCAAAAGAAATTACGCTTTGCATCATCGGGCTGAATCTCGCAATAGCGCCGCAACGCAGGTAATCGCCATAGGAAAACCCCCCTGGCAGTACAATGCAATCTTCAGTAGAGAACATGCTAAGGTCTTTATCTTTATGCCAAAGCTCAATAACCTCGTAACCAAGGTCTTGATTTAAAGCATTGATCATATCTGCATCGCAGTTTGAGCCGGGAAAAACAACTACACCAAATTTCATAATGAATGATAATGTGTTTTAGGAAAGGCAAAGGTAAATGCTTATGCTGAATTGGACAATTGAAGAATAGAGTAGTGCATTGCAGGTTTGCACGCCGTATTTTAAATTGCTCCTGAATAGCTTTGGCTGCAAACAGGCACTGCCGCTATCCTTTAACCACAGGCAACCATATATTCAGCGCTACAATAAAAGCTACAAACAACCAGTGAATGGTCAATGGTATCCATTTTCTTTCTGCAGAAAAATATGTATATGCATGAAAGGCCGCAAAAGGCAAAGCACATAAAATCCAGTACTCAAATGAAGAGGCAAAATTGATAAATGGAATAAGCAAGGCTATAATCAGATATACCAGTATAAGTGTCCAGCTTTTTCTAACCTGGATAAGCATTTTAAGGATATTGCGTTGTATATAAAATCCACTTATTAAAAAAGGAATGATCAATAAAACAATAGCAACCCAGGCCCACATATCGTATTGAAATTTTGGAATGCTTACTGATAATGATGGTAAATAGGTAAGCGGGTTCCAGTTGCCTGCAAGAAACAGCACGGCAAATAAAAAATAATAAGGGGTTAATAAGCCCAGTATTGCTATGATCCATTCACTAAGGTTAAATGGGCGCATAGAAATGAGCGCGAAGAAAACCAGGAGTATAAAACAGATAGAAGGAAAATAGAGAAATGATGTTAAGCTTACAACCATGCCGGCATTAAATACCAGTGTTTTTGGCCTGGGATTATTGAAAAGATTACTAAGCATTGCCCATACCCAAACCAAAAGGCTGTTAATGATAAGTGCTGATGAAAGCTGCCACCACTCAGGGAATAAAGAAGTAATAAGCACATAGGCCATTGCCGGCAGATATGTTGCTTTAGGCAGTAGCTTTTGATTGTTGATGAAATTTGTAAAACTGATTGCCTGGGATAAAACCAATATTAATACTATAATAGGGTATATAATAGGCACTTCTTTACCGAATGGCGCCAAAAAATTTAAAAAGCGATGATAGAGAAAGCCATCTGTAGCCTGGGCTACCGGGATATGGGGATGTAAAAAAGCATAAAACTTTAATACAACGCCGTAAATCAGCAAAAAAATAATGTTAAGCGGTGAGTTGGTTTTGAAAGATCCGATCACAGGAATTTATTTAAAAATCAATTTTGGCAAAGCAAATATAGTTCCTGTACATACATGGCATAACAACCTGCCTTGCTCCAACCTGTTTGCCATATTTAGGTAAAAACTCATAATCCTTATCAAGATTTTTTAAAGTTGGAGAACGTTTTACATCTCCATTTCCATTAACGCTTTGTTCTGATAATAATTTTACCCTGCGCTCCTGCTGGTTATATAAAAAGTTTATTTCCCCGCCCGTATTGTAGATCATGTATGAAAGGCTGTTGTCTGAATTGTCGTCAAACTGGCTTTTATGTAAAACATTGCTCCATTGTATGCTTGCATCCGACTCAAAAGAGAAAACCGCAATGTTTTCGCTGTAATAACGGGTACTGTTACCATAATAATTCCACCTGTTCCAGGGGCTTCCATATCCATAAGGGCTCCAATATGAATTATAATATGATGAATATGGTGAGAACCCATACGGGCTGTACAGGTAATCATAGCGGTTCCAGTTGCTGCCGCGTGAAGATGTAAAGTATAATTCGCTCACCACTAAAAATCCTCCGTCTTTTTTTGGTAGCACCTGGCGGATAAAATAATCGTTGAAGGCGGTTTTAGCAGTTGTATTTTCAGACTTCGCGTTCTCTTTTAAATCGTCACTGAAAACATTATAGCTTTCCGCGGTTATCTTATTAGCATCTTTATTCCATATGGCTATATACATGCCTTCTACATTACCCCGCTTTTGTTTAAAATAAAGTGAGCTTAGTAAAATATTTCGGTTAATATTATCAGCTTTGATCTTTACTTCATCAAGAAAGTTGGTTGTAAGCGGAATATTATTTATACTGAAGCTATCTGCCATAGCAGGTTTCAATACCAGGTCAACATGCGAAATATTATCCCGGGAGCCTGTTCTGCCGCATTTGGCAAAAATAAAATCACCGTCATTATCTACAATAAAATCACTGAATACAGCATCTCTCTGTTTCATAGTAACAGGCAGGCGGCTTTTTTTAATAAATTCCATTTTATCGTTATATAAGAGCGTAGTGAAAAAATAATTTTTTTCATTTCTCTTATTGATCTTAAACACCATAATACGCTGCTTGTTCTCGCTGAAGATGGTTGAGTATATTTTATTATCGCTTGACCCTCCGATTTGTGTAGTATCAATTTCCACGGGGCCAACCAGCTTTTGTCCCTCTCCATCCATTTTTACCACATTGCAGTAAACGATATTTCTTTTTTCATATTGATAGATCATATAAAAAAAATCGTTGTAAGGAACAAAATCAACATTGATAAGCCTGTCAGGCAGGAACTCAAGGTTAATTTTATTGGTAAGTTTCATATCCCCGTCAAAAATAGAAAGATCGTTTTTGGATTTATAGTTCTTGTAAATAACAATATTTCCGCCCACTTTCCCGATTACTTCAAAATTTACCTGCCGGAAATCATCTTTTGTGGGTTCGGAATAACGGATCCGCTGGGCACACAGCGCTATGGGCAACACAAGCAAAAACATAAAAATGGCAGAACGTATTTGCCTCATTGGATATGATTTTTATGATAACTTAATTTCTTTCGCAAATTAGATGGTTTTTAGGTATTGTATATGGATTATACATTATTTTAACCAATTTGTAATTTACCCTATACCTTTGCCGTTTTGAATTCTGACACAGAAAGTATTAACCTGCATTCACCGTGGGCAAACACACAAACAAAGCTACCCTTGCCGGTCTTGTTATCGCACTGGGTATAATATACGGAGATATCGGAACTTCTCCTCTTTATGTTTTCAGCGAGATTATTGCTGACAGATCTATTACCGAAGACCTAATAATAGGAAGTCTTTCCTGTATAATCTGGACAATAACCCTTCAAACAACCATCAAATATGTGATCCTGGTATTACAGGCAGATAATAAAGGTGAAGGGGGAATTTTTGCCTTATATGCATTGGTAAGGCGGAGGCGGAAATGGTTGGTTATACCAGCCATGATAGGTGGAGCTGCACTCCTGGCAGATGGAATGATAACACCACCGATTACTATTACTTCCGCGATAGAGGGTTTGCAAAAGCTGCCTGCATTCCATAACCTTGATGAATACATCATTTACATTGTAATAGGTATCCTTTCTTTCTTTTTCTTTCTTCAGCAATTTGGAACAGCATCAATAGGCAGGTTTTTCGGTCCTTTAATGACAATATGGTTTAGTATGTTAGCCGTATTCGGAGCCGTTCATCTGTTTGATGACCTGTCTATTTTACGGGCATTTAACCCTTATTATGCTATAAAATTACTTAGCGTAAACCCGCAAGCCCTGTGGATATTGGGAGCGGTGTTTTTATGTACTACCGGGGCGGAAGCCTTATATAGTGATCTTGGGCATTGCGGCAGGGAAAACATACGTGTTTCCTGGATTTTTGTAAAATCATGTTTATTGCTTAACTATCTGGGACAAGGCGCCAGTTTACTGAGTCATCACCTTAATGTTCCGGCAGGGTCGCATGCTTCAATCAATCCTTTTTTTGATCTTATGCCCGACTGGTTTGTTTTACCGGGAGTAATTATAGCTACAGTGGCTGCTATAATCGCCAGCCAGGCTATGATCTCAGGTTCATTTACATTAATTGGTGAAGCAATACGCCTTAATCTTTGGCCAAGGCTGAAGATCAGGTACCCCTCTGAGGAAAAAGGGCAGTTATTCATCCCTTCTTTGAACACGATATTGTTTATAGGTTGTGTAGGTGTAGTATTGTATTTTCAAACCTCTTCCCGCATGGGCGCGGCATATGGTCTTGCAATAATTGTAACCATGCTTATGACAACCATTCTGTTTGCTAACTATCTTGTTAATCACCGGGTGGCTTCCGGCTGGATATGGTTGTTTTTGGCAGGATATATTATTATTGAAGGCGGTTACCTCATCGCCCTGTTGCAGAAGTTTACCCATGGCGGCTATATTACGGTAATTATCGGTGGTGTAATGTTCCTGGTAATGTATATCTGGTTCAGGAGCAGAAAAATAAAGAACCGCTATGTTGAGTTTGTAAAGCTCGAAGATTATCTTCCCATGCTGCAGGAACTGAGTAATGATCCTTCTGTTGCTAAATATGCCACTCACCTTATTTACTTAACAAGTGCTAATAATCCTAAAGAAATTGAGCATAAGATCATTTATTCTATTCTTAACAGGAAACCAAAACGCGCAGATATATATTGGTTTGTGCATGTTGATACTTTGGATAATCCATATACCTGCGAGTATGAGGTGCAAACCATCATTCCCAATGAGGTAATAAGGGTTGAATTCAGGTTGGGCTTCCGTGTGGAACCGCGCATTAATATTATGTTCAGAAAGGTAGTGGAAGATATGGTAAAGAATAAGGAAGTAAATATTACCAGCCGCTACGAAAGTTTGCAGCGCAATAATGTTATTGGTGATTTTCAGTTTATAGTAATGGAAAAATTCCTGAGCATGGATAATGAATTACCATTTTGGGAAACACTTATTATGCGTGGATATTTCTGGATAAAAGAGATCAGCCTTTCTGAAGAAAGAGGTTTTGGACTGGATGCCAGCTATGTAACAGTTGAAAAATTCCCGCTGATCGTTGCTCCGCTCACTAATTTAAAACTTAACCGTATTTACAAGGATTAACCTGCACCGTTATGTGATACCGGTGTATGAAGATTAAATTGTGCACATCCTGCAACAGGCAAACCAGTTTCTGTTTGATATTCCCTCGTATATTTTTTTCCCATACTCTTCCAATCAGTATTTTTTTCCTTTTATCAATTTTATTTTTTGTTATGAAAGATTCTGGATTTTACTGAAATTTCTAAAGAATTGAACAATCATCGTTTGCTTATGTTAACAAATGCTAAATCCATATCACGCTCTTAAAAAAAATACTGACAGCATTTAAACTTAGCATAACCGCGCATGTCTGTATTACCATATCATTAATACCCCTTTATGAAAAAGTTTTTTATTACTTCAGGATTTATTATCGCATTAATAGCATTTGTATCAGCAGGGTTTTCACAAACAAAAACACCCCGCGTGCATAAACGCCAGGTTAACCAGCATGAACGCATAGCAGAAGGTGCAAAAGATGGAGCGCTTACCAAACGTGAAACAATAAGAATGGAAGCACGCCAGGCAAAAATTAAAAAAGATAAAAAAGAAGTAAAGGCAGATGGTGTAGTAACAAATAAAGAAAGCGCAAAATTACATAGAGAACAAAAACGCTCAAGCCGTGCTATCTATCGCCAAAAACACGATGCACAAACAAGGAAATAGCAGGTTTTTAATTCGTACTTCAGGCTGCCCCGGCAGCCTTTTTAATATAAAAAACTACTTTAAATAAGTTTCCAATTCATCCATCATACCTGCAGAGCCAACAAATAAAGGACTGCGCTGATGTATATGTGCAGGTTGGATTTCTAAAATACGTTGCTTGCCATTAGTCGCTTTTCCTCCGGCTACTTCTGTTAAGAATGACATAGGATTGCATTCATAACAAAGTCTCAGCTTTCCATTTGGCTTTCCATCAACAGAAGGATAAAAAAACAATCCTCCTTTTAATAAATTCCTATGTGCATCTGCAACCATGCAACCATAATACCTGCTTGAATATGGGCCGTTTTTATTTTCAGGCGACATGCAGAAATCAACGAAGCGCTTCAGCTCTGGTGCAATATGATGATAATAGCGATGATCAAATGAATAAAACTGTCCGTGGTTTGGTATTTTAATATCCGGATGGCTTAAATAAAATTCACCGATTGAGGTATCTAACGTAAAGCCATTAACACCACGTTTGGTGGCATATACTAAAATTGTAGAAGAACCGTAAATAACGTATCCCGCTGCTACCTGGTTTACCCCCGGTTGTAAAAAATCTTCAAGCGTGGCAGGCCTGCCTAATTCAGATACACGCTTATACACGCTGAATATACTGCCTATCGAAATATTAATATCAATATTTCCTGATCCGTCAATGGGATCTATCAGCAACACATACTTTGACTGATTACTTTTTGCATCATCGAAAATCACAACATCATCATTTTCTTCAGATACGATGCCGGCACAGTTAATGCCAGAACGCAATACATCAATAAATACATTGTTGGCATATATATCAAGCTTCTGTACAATTTCACCCTGCACATTCACGCTTCCTGCTGCTCCAAGGATATCGGCTATACCTGCTTTATTAATTTCAATATTTACATGTTTTGCAGCCAATCCTATTCCTCTTAACAATCCCGACAACTCCCCTGTAGCATGAGGAAATAAACGCAGTTGCTGAATGGTAAATTCATCCAAAGTCATTATGTTATGATTGCGCTGCATGAAAATTACTTGAAAAGTTCGTTACAGTTATATTTCATTTGCTAAAATAAAGCATCTTTCAGAATGCACTATCATGAGCTGATGGCTGACACTATTCCATCATCCGCATGAAAAATTTTCATTCAAAGCAGGATGACATCAAAACCCGGTTTGCTTTATACTTACCGGGCCTGTAAGACCCGATGGCAACAATGGCGAATCTTTTTTATAATGTTTGTAAGTAGTAAATGTAAACCTGCCGCTGGTTCTCGCTTTGCCCTGCTGCAGCCACTCAGGCCATTGACCGTTCTTTACACCATCATCCGGAAACTGTTCATCCCCTATTAAGCGGTTAGACCATAAATTCACTACTGCTATTTCCAACTGATTGTCCTTCTCTTTTACAATGCCCGTGATATCCACCTGCCAGGGAGCAGTCCATACCACGCCCAGATCTTTTCCGTTCAACTTTACCTGTGCCATATTGTTCACTTCTCCCAGGTCAAGGAACAGTCGCCGGCCTTTATTGTTGATACCTGTTCCCGGAAAGTCAAAGCTTTGCCTGTAAACGGCTGTTCCCGAATAGTACTTTATTCCTTCTTCGGGGCGGGTAGTCCAGTCCTGCAACTGGTCAAATATTACTTTTTCAGGGCCTCCCCACTTTGGATCAAAAGACACGGTCCATGCATCATCCAACGTTGCTACATTGTTGTACCCCGGGAAATTCTCTTTATCGGGAAATGGTGTAGTTTTTGCTCCTTTTCTGAAAACAATAAAAAAGCTTTGGTTCGGCTGAAACTGTAAGGGAATAGCGGTCTGTCCGTCTTGTTGCCTAAATGTGGGCAGTGATCTCATTTCTCCCGTAACAGGATCCCACAGCTCAGGACTGCCACTGTCGCAGCGGAATACGGCATCCGCGTTCAAAGGTTCATTGGTTTTATTTGCTACAAAATACACATCCCAGCCGGGCGCTGTACGATGTGTGTATCGCAAATCGCCGGCCCATTCAAAATCTTCGGGCACACCCATGTTCTTTAATATACCGGCGGTTATGTTGTATAGCGGGTAAAGCCCATCCGATTTCGTATTTATGCCGGCGCCCCAAATGATCTTTCCTTTGCCGTATATACGCTCTGTATAAGCGGACGGAGTTTCCAACGCACCCCATATTGTACGGGAAAGGTTTTTTACCTGCTCATCACAGCCGGGGTATCCTGTCAGTCCGGGTGACTGAACAGGCGGACCGCCTACTACTACCGCACCTTCCTGTATCAACGCTCCGATCTTTTCCAGCAAACGGGGTGTCATTGTTTTCACATCAGGCAGTACCAGTAGCTTATATGTGGCTCCTCCCGGAAATACCACCTGGTTGTCTTTCACGCTCGCCATAAGCAATTGACCGGGCGAACAACCGTCAAAATTATACCCCCTCCTGTCGCGCACGGGCTCTTCACCACTAAGCGCCGACGAAGGCGGGCGGAAAACATGCGGGGCGCCTTCGGGCGACAGATACAATACATCCGCCACCGTTCTTCCCTGCTGCAACATAAACTGGCAGCGTGAAATATAGCGGTGATAATCCCCTACCATCGGCCACCAGGTCTGGTTCCTGTCCCAGTGTATGCCGTAAGGTCCCATCGTCATACCGGGGCGCAGGCTGTCGGGTAATGACTGACTTTGAAAAGTATGGTATACCAGCCGGTTAATGCCGGCGGCAAAAGCCCAGTCGCCCTGCGATTTCATAGAGCCGGGATGCTGCTTCCAGCCTTCATTCTTTTCGGCGGTGAACGCTTCCGCGGGAACAAGCGACTGACCGTTAACGTGAGCAATGGATACCGCTTCAATACAACTGTATGAAGTATTAAAGCCAAAATCTTTGCTCCAGAATTCACACATCGGTACATCAGCCACAGCGCCCAGCTCAAGGTCTGCCGTGGGATTCATATCATACGGTTCTATAGATAATCCTAACCCGTGGCGATGAGCGTATTTTTTAACCTGGCCTGCATGATATTCCAACACAAGCTCCTGCGCAGTTTGGCGCAGATCCCACAGGAACCGTTCGCTGATCTCAGGATTGTCTACAATAAGTCCATTATATACCGGGTAAAAAGGTTGGGGATCATACCCTCTTCTTTTCATGAACTCCGCCCGCATATTTTTTGTCCAGTTTTGCGCACCCATCTCCCAACTGTCTATGTGCAGGAATTTCAATCCTCCTTCCGATCTCTTAGCAGGCTTGCCGATCTTCCTGAATATCTTTCCCGTATATTCATCGAGGTGCGCGTTTAAACCAACTGTATCCAGCTTATCCGCTTCAAAGCCCAGCCCGGGAAAAGGAGCCGGGCGGGTAACAGCGCCATTGTTACGTGTGCCAAACCGCATGACGATCCAATTGCCCGGTGGCACTTCCCAGTCTACGGTTCCATCGGGCTGGAGTTTACCGGTTAGATCGAGTATAGTATTTTTTGCAATTGCCGCACGGGTGAGCATACTTCCATCATCATCTGGAGACAGGAATGGTTTTACACCGGCGACCGAAGAATAAGGTGCACGGTAATACAAAGCCTTTTCATCTATATCTTTTATTTTACCCGTATCCGGAGGCTGCGGAAATGCCAGGACAGCCACATCCTCATAAAAATCCTGCCACTGCTTTTTTAAGCCGGGAGTAAACACACCCTCACCAAAGAATGGTCTTTTAGGAAGAGGTACAGGAAGCTTTATTTTTTGATTGCCACTTCCCTGCACGGTGATAGCTGACGATACCAGATGCTGCATGGATTGCGCAGGCGCCACCCAGGGTCCGCCGCTACCCGCCCAGCCGGGCCCTATGCCCAACGTCATAGCAATATTCAGTCTGCGGCATTCTTTTTCAGCATGCGCGAATAATTCCAGCCAGCGATCGCTTAAAAAATCAACCTTGCCACGGGGTACCCCTACATTTACTTCAAGGAATATCACATTGCCGATACCTGCCCTGTCCATAGATTCCAGGTCTTTCGTCATTCCCTCTTCCGATAAATTTCCATCCATGAAATACCAGTATACACCGGGGCGGGCCCAATCCGGCGGATTTATAAAGCCCGCCTTAAGCGCTCCTATCCCGGAAATATCCGTTTGGGCAGGAGCTGTTGTTTTTTTAGTACAGCTATTCCACAACAAGGCGGCGATCAAAGTAAAAATAACTACTGATGTGACGCTTTGAAATATGCTTCTGCAATCGTTACAGTCGTTCATTAATATAGTTTTTGCTGAATATAAAATCATTTAGTCACAGGGATAACATCCCCCGGCTTCGATCAGCTGCCTGTTCAGGCAAAGCCTGTTTCTAAAGTTCCGTATATCCCAGGCTGATGCTGAAAGCTGATAGCCCGCAGCCCATAGTCTCTGCATCAACATACCTGCACCGTTCCCACACCCAACAATTCCCCGAGCTTTTTGATCTTTGACGCGATATGCCCTATGCCTATAGCGCAATGATGCGCAGGTCCCTGCGCGTTCCACTCCTCTACAAACCGGCGCGCGCCAATAGAGAACCGGTACCTGCTATTGGTATTGCCGATTTCCAGTATAGGCCCGGGAACCGATTCCGCTTCCGCCACAAGGAACAACAGTTTTCCATCCATGGTTTCTACTACTGACAACAGGGTCACTTTTCCATAACGTACCGACATCTCTACCGACAGCCCATTGCCTACTTTGCCATGGTATACCCGCAGAGGCTTTACTTTTATTTTTCCCTCCGCGATGGCCAGGTGCCCGGGACCATCATGCCCCATCAGTACTACATCATCATTAAAATCCATGGCATAGTATTCCGTAAACGATCCGCCAACACCAAAGCTGTCCATGATCTTCATAGCCTGCACATTCTTGATCTCATACTCTCCCGCTACCGGAACGGCATTGGCGGTGAGCAATGAATTACCCAGTATAACAGAACTCATGGTGTCTTCATTTTCTGGATTACCTGTTCCTTTATGATAATAGGCCATGGAACCCAAGTGATATTTATCTACCAGTTGATCAAGCGCTACCGAGGTACATGCTGCACGCTCCAGCTCAAAAGCGGAGCAATCGGGCTGCACATCAAATGCTTCTTCAAATACTTTTAGCTTATCCTGTATCTGCTCCGCAGTCACCTGTTGACGAATGAAGGAAAGCTCATCTACCTCAATAATTTCTATATGCCCGCCCAATACAGCGCAGTGCAGGGTGAAGTTGGAATATATATCCAGCATGCCGCCATAATAATTACCCATCACTCCCAGGTTATTGTGATACATGATATGCGCTACTCTCGCCGCCGCTATCCAGTCTTCTATTTCTTTCCATACTACAGGGTCATCATGCAGCATACCTGTAACCTGGTAAAAAGGAATGTCCGAACGTTTGAACACGCTGGCGATCTCGGGAACGGGACAAGCCGAACAATAAGCCAGCCATTCACCCGTCATCCGGGTACGGTCATTCAGTTGATTGAACCATTCGTAATTGATGGCTGCTTCCGGCGACAGGTTGAGCACGATCACCGGTACTTTAGCGCGCTTCACCACCGGTAGCACGGTAGACGACAGCGCATAGGTGGTGACATACAAAAATATCAGGTCCACATCTTCCGTACGGAAACGATGCCCCGCGTTGAATGCTTTTTCCGGCGAGTCTATAAGCCCCAGGTTCACCACTTCCGCGCCATAGGTTTTTAGCCTGCGGCTACTACATCTACATAACCTGCTAACCGTTTTTGTAACCCTTCAAATTGCTCCCAATATGCTTCCAGTCCAATTCCAAAGAGTCCTATTTTTAATGGAAATTTATTTGCTGCCATTTGTTTATGATGATTCTGTGCTTAATTAATAGGATCATTTTTTGTGTTCACCTGAAACCGGTATTTTCCTGACCCTACCGATATCAATGTAACCCCCTTTTGACGACCCAGGATTTTTATATCGTTGCTTTTATTAACAGGTTTGCCGCTTTCTGTAATTTCAGCCGTTTGAGACGCCGGGAGATAAACGGTAGCCGTTGTATTAGCCGGTATCTCTATATTTAATTCAAAGATACCGCCTACTTTCTTCCATCCGGAAACGATCGTACCGTAAGGAGAAATATAATTTGCCGCAGCATGGGTTACATTGCCAACGGGCTCGGGCCGGATATCAATTTGTTTGAAGCCAACTGAATGTTCAGCCTGGCGTATACCGCCCAATCCACTGTAAAACCATTCCATCAAATGCCCCAGCATAAAATGATTATTAGATACAAAACGGTATGCCTGCCACGACTCAGTGAGCGCCGTTGCCCCATGCGCCAGTTGAAAACCATAGCCCGGTACATCGGAACGGTTGTTCATATCAAAGATCACATCCGAGCGGCCATTTTCCTCTAATACTCTGATCAAATAACGATACCCGATATCTCCCGCGGTAAGACTGTTCTTCCGTTCGCGGATATCAGCCACAATATTTTCAACCACAGCCTCTTTATACTGTGGCTCCACCAATCCTATATACACCGCCATTGCATTGGCGGTCTGGCTGCCTGTAGCGTATTGCTTAGTTTCTTTATTAAAGAACGCATTATTGAACGCTGCCCTTACTTTTTCAGCCATTTCTTCATAAATCCGGGCGTCTGCTGATTTACCCAGCAGCTTTGCAACTTTACTTAAAATGCTCAGATCGTAATAAAAAACAGCAGTGGCGGTTACGCCCTTGGGAGTCAGTTGCGATTCACCGGGGTTTTTAGGACCGATATCAAACCAATCTCCCAGTCCATGCGATAAAATGCCATTTGCGGATTTTTTTTGAAGATAATCAACATAACGCTGCATCATCGGGTAGGCTTCTTTTAAGGCCTGCTCATCGCCATACCATTGATACAAATACCAGGGGAGGATGATAGAATTGCTTCCCCATTCGGGAGAATCCCTGAAACCACTTTCAAAATGAACATATTCAGGCGCTATATCGGGCACAAGCCCATCCGCGGTTTGCGCGTCTATCATATCCTTCTCTATTTTCCTGCCCAGTCCCGCAATATTATAATTGTATTTTACGGAAGATCCCATTAAATGAGCTTCTTCCAGCCATCCTAATTTTTCACGATGCGGGCAATCTGTAAGCACACTGGCCATATTGCTCCTGATAGCCCAGTCAATAAGTGTGTTGGTACGGTTAAAGAGCTCATTCGAACAGGAAAAACTACCTACTTTGGCTGCCGCGTTCCGTGTATGTAAACTTTCAATTTTCATGATTACCGGCAAACCCTGTGGGTTGGGTTCTCCGTTGGGAATTGCGCCCTCCACCTGTATATACCGGAAACCGTAATAAGTGAACTGGGGCTGCCAGGCTTCCGGCGTTTCCCCTTTTAGAGTGTAATTAAAGTAAACAGGCGTCCCTACCGCGTCCTGTGTAACCAGCCCGTCATCGGTGATCAGCTCTGCCGGCCGGAACACGATCTGATCCTGCTGTTTGCCTTTCACTTTTATCCTGAATATACCCGAAGCATTTTGACCGAAATCGTATACCCAAACAGAAGGTTTGGGCTGCGAGATCTTTTTTACGGAAAAGGAATCTGTAATTTTAAGCGGATCCGCGGTTTGAGCGTTCAGTATCGGCGGGCCATCCACAATCAGGGCTGTCTTCCACGACTGATCGTTAAAGGAAGGGCTGTTCCAGCCGGCTTGTTGCAGGTTCGCATTATAATCTTCACCGCTGTATATGCTTGAAAAAGTTATTGGCCCGGGAGCTGCTTTCCAGCTATCATCACTTACAATATCTTCCACAGAGCCATCGGTATATTCCAGCGCTATCCTGCAGATCATTTTCGGATAGCCGTACGCTACGGTAATTTTCCGGTAACGCTCGCGGGGTGTATAATAAAAACCATTGCCGAGCATAACGCCCAGTGCGTTCCCTCCTTTCTTTAATTGATGGGTTATATCGAAGGTCACATACAACGCGTTGTTGCTGTATTGCGTCCAGCCGGCGTCAAGAAAATGATCGCCTGTTTTTTTACCATTCACGCTCAAATCGAAATGCCCCAGTCCGGCAATGAAAGCGGTTGCTCTTTTAACCGTTTTCTTTATAACAAATTCCTTCCGGAGCAAAGGCAGGATGTTTTTTCCCGGGCCTGATTTGGGATTGCCTCCTCCATGTATAGCAGGCACAATACGCAAACTGTCCGGCATTCTTTCATACGCTATCCACCGGGCTCCTTTCCAGTCTTCATTGGCAAGCAAACCCATTTGCCAGGAGGAAGGACTGCTCCATTGCGAACCAACAGCTTTATCATCCCATACCATCACTTTCCAGTAATATAACTTTCCCGGCTGAAGCTTTTTCCCGGCGTATGCTACCTGTATGGACTGGTCTGAGATCACTTTTTTTGAATCCCATACATTGCCTGTATTTTTTTGAAGAAGCGCTTTGTCATCTGCCACCAGCACGCGGTAAGCTGTCTGCATGGTATTTCTTCTCGAAGCGGTAAGCTGCCAGCTCAGGCGCGGGGAAGGATCATCAACGCCTAATGGAAATTCCTGGTACTGGCATTGCAGATTAACCACCACCGGTTGTTGTGCCGACAGCCGGCAATAGGAAAGTATAGATATAAACAGGATCAGAATCTTCTTCATAGTATCAAGTTAATGGTTGCATTTCAGGTTTGTGTTTTCCGTACGCTGCTGATGTACAGGTTTAATCTGCGCATCTGCTGCAATCTCTACAGGTATTCATCGGCGTTATACTATTCTTCATACTTTAATAATTCAAAATCATTCATTAATCCGTAATCGTAAGTATCATAAGCGCTGCCGGATGGATAGGATTTTATATTCCACCAATGATGCGGACCTACCATTCCGGGCCTGGGCTTGTTATGATGTGGGCCTAACAGGTTTTTCAGGCTGCCGATCACCTCTACTTCCACACGGTTGGTTCCTTTCTTCAGGTATTTTGTAACGTCCAGGGTATTAGGCTCTGAAAATATAATACCTGCATCACGCCCGTTTACTTTAATCGCAGCTACCGTTCCTTTCCAGTCTGCCAGTTGAAGCTCAAAACGGTTACCGGTTTTTTCGAGATTGAAATTTTTAACATACCTGATGCCGAAGCCATACAATGGTAACCCCTGCTCCTTCCAACTGCCGGGATGCAATGGTTTGGGCGCTACGATCTGCCATCCTTTGTCTGCCGGCTGCAGGTTAAAATCACCCAGGATGTATACCGGCTCAATTTCCGCAAATACACTCATAGGATTAGCTGTAACGGACAGGGTATTGTCACCGGCTTTTAAATAAGAGCCGATCTGCAGCACCGCAAATGAGCGGTCTAACCACCACTTTCCTGCAGTGGGCTTAACCGTTCTGCCATTCACCTTAATTTCATTCCACAGGTTGCCCTGTTCTATAACAGCACGGAACTTCCTGAAGTCTGCCTGCTGACCGATCGTGAAATGATAGGTAGCCGTAAATCCTGTTCCGGTTGAAAACGTATCTCTTGCAACGATATGATCCTTGAATTGTACCTGGTGGTTCCAGGGATTCCGGTTAAAGCCATAATGCGTGAATACCGCCCTGGATGCAGCGCCCACATGTGTATCTTTAAACAGACTATCGCCTAACTGAAGGTCGCAGAAATCTATCATCAGCGTATTTTCCGCGGGGCGAATGGTTTGAACGGCTGTTCCTTTAACAGCCGATTTATTAGCGGTGGCAGCATAGCTCTTCAGTCCCTGTTGTTTTTTATCAGCAATAAAAAACAGCAGGCTGCCGGCCGGCGGAACGGTAAACTGCAACGATATTTTATCGCCCTGCTCCTGTTCGGGATAATCTGCTATTTGCCCTGTGGCAGCATCCATCAGCAAAGCGTCTTTCCCTTTTATCTTTACAATCCCTTTTGCAGGCGATACCATGCTGGCATTCGTCAGGAAAAGGATCTGCCCGTCCTCCATCGTCCTGCGATGATGATACAGATCGCCACCTATAGCAGCTCCTCCCTCTCCGCTGATCTGACAATCATCCTGCCTGAACTGCTGTGCTATAACAGCCGTATCAAGCGCTGTAAACTGCCGGATGTGATCATTGGGATCATTAAAATACTGCAGCTCATTTTTCAACTCACCATCTATCCGCTGCAATTGGTCGAACAACAGCACTTTTCCTCCTGCGGCCGCGTATGCTTTCAGCAGCTTGTACGTAGCCTTATCAATACTTTCCATTCCCGGCGGTATCACCACAGTAGTATACGCCCTTTCGCCCACTATCAATTTTTTTCCTTCCGTTTTTCCATGATCAAGTATAATGTTTTCGCAACCTAAATCGTATTCTACCTGCGCTTTTTCAAGCGTGGTAATGAATTGCTGGAAACGGTTGCCTATAGCCCGTAACCCCTCGTGTTTTTTCCCGGGGGCTACATACATCCATGCCGAGCTTGTAGGCTCAATGATCAAAATATTGTTTTGCTGTTTGCCCTGCGACAACACGAATGATAAGCGTGTACAATATTCGTTCAGGGTTTTGTAATAGGGCCACCAGGGTGTATGATAAGAGAAGCTCTGCGGATAATCGTATTTTCTTGCTCCCGTAAGCGTCATCATAGAAAGATGCTGGTTTAAGAAATTAACGCCCAGTACATATTGCCAGTCGCCCAGCCGCTTCATATCCTTAAAGGTAAGCTCCCATCCGCCGCCATAGGTTTCACTAAGCGTGCGTTGCTTTCCCAACTGGTTAGCCACACTCGACAATTCCTTTACCGAACGGATATTCCCGAACTGCGCGTTGGGACTCACTTCGTCAAACTGGTTGAACAACATATCAATGCCCGGTTGCTGATGCCAGGCGTACATGGCCATATTATCGGGACCTTCTCCAGGGTCCGGCCATCCATGCTCCCAGTAATGACCGGTCCACCTCAGGTTATGCTTTTCTATATACGCGTGCATGGGCTTCGACCAGCGGTCAATAAATAACTGCAAAAGGGTTTGCTGGTAATTGTGTCTTATTTTTTTCCAGTCGCCTGTTTCTTCAAAAAGAGAAGGCAGATGAATTCGCAGGTCGTAGCCCCACTTTTGTTGGAAAGCGCTGAAAAGATCCGGGGTCCAGCGTATATTGCCTGCCCCACGCGAGGGAATACTGGGCTCGTCCGAGAATAAGCCGGGAATGGTTTTCCCAAATTCGTTGCCCGCGATCTTTTCATATCCCTTCATCGTTACATCAAGAAACTTCTCCGTTACGCCTTTAACCATCAGGTCAACATAAGGAAATTCCGGTGGGCCTACAGTGCCTTCCTGCTTTTGGTAAAACGCTTTTTGAAACAGGTAATACTTTCCGGGCTTGTTTTTTTCCGCATCCAGGTTGCTGCTGATATTAATGAAGTTTCCATTATCTTCTTTCAGCGCAATATAAATATCATCTGTTTGCGCGGGCACCATCTCCGCTTTTATCATATGCAGCATCTGCCCCTGGTTATACGATTCCGGCATCTCGTCGGGCACATAGCCACCTGCAAAACCGGAGGGATAAGAATTTTCATCGTATATCCACACATCCAGCCCCAGTGCCTTTCCTTTTTGTATAGTATATTGATACAGATCGAACCAGTCGGGAGATAAATATTCGGTAATGAGGCCTGGCCGCGGATGCACCATTACGCCGCCAAACGAATTTTGTTTAAACTCCAGCATCATGGAGTCGATAATGGTTTTGGTTACTTTGGTATGCCACACCCATAAGGGCGCGCTGCCATATGCTTTTCCGGGAGACACAAACCGGCTTTGCAAACTTTGCAGGGAACCGCTATTAGCTGTTTGTAAAAAAGCGCTGTTGGGTAAAAACAGCAATGTGGCAAGAAATATACCTGTAACTGATAAAAGCTTAAGCATAGCATCGTATTTAAGGAGGTATAAAAAGAGTTAATTTAATATTATTAATACCAGACCAGGCGTAATGAAAAACTTTTCGCAAGGAGTTAACTGAAGCGAATTTATTTTCCATATGAAAGTATCATGAAAAAGATAAAATGAATTATACTATTTGATATTTCGGATATAAATCCTGATATTTTGAATTTGTTTTAAAAGCCCTGCCGGGATGAATAAAAAATGAGATATCCGCAAGGCAGGATAATGAGATATACAAATTGATATTTCATATATACATCCTGATATATAATTATTGCACAATGACCAATTATTACAAATATCTCCCCACCAGCGATGAAGATGAGAGCTGGGGATTGCATGTTTTAAATGCCGGGTGTAACAGGATACATAAAAAAGAAATTTATCCTTCGGAGCAGCATCCTGCACATCATTATTTTACGTGGAATAAGGGAAGGATACTGGATGAGTTCCAGCTAATATATATTGCTAAAGGTGAGGGCATTTTTGAATCAGCAGGATCCAGAAAAAGTATTGTAAGGGAAGGAACTATCCTGCTGTTGTTTCCCGGTGAATGGCATCGTTTCAAGCCCAATATCAAAACAGGATGGGATGAATACTGGGTGGGTTTTAAAGGACCTATTATGGAAAATCTTGTGAAGCAAAAATTTTTTCATCAGCGCAAACCCATATTGCATATTGGCATTCATGAAAGTATTATTAATTTAATGCTGGAGATCATTGAAAAAACAAAAAATGAGAAAGCGGGCTACCAGCCTATGGTAGCAGGCATTGTAATGCACCTGCTAGGGCATATTCATACGCTTGTGAGACAACGCCATTTCAAAGCGGAAGACAGTACCGAATCTATTATCAACAGGGCAAGGATCATTTTCAGAACACATATAGATGAGGATATCACTATCGAAAACGTTGCGGAAGAGCTGAATGTAAGCTATGCCTGGTTTCGCAAAGCTTTTAAAGCGTATTCGGGCATTGCCCCGCATCAATATCTTTTGCAATTGAAAATTGAAAAAGCGAAGGAACTTTTAGCAGATCCTTCCATGCAGATAAAAGAAGTTTCTTTCAGCCTGAATTTTAAGTCCACATTTTATTTTTCAAAACTGTTCAAAGAAAAAACCGGCAGCTCTCCTGCGGAGTTCAGAAAAAAAATGGAATATAAAAAATGACCTTTTTTAACGCTTTTTATAATATAAAATTTTTTTATTCTTCAAACAGTCAAAGCATACAACTTATATTTTTCATTTCCTGAAGTTGCTATCTACAGGATAGTACAGGATGAATTGGATGCCTTCAACAATTATCTTCCCATTAGTAATAAATTTTTACTGGTATTCCTCCCTTTTTTGGATAGCCGGTAACATAAAAGAACGAAAACTGCCAAATGAGAACAGGCTTATTAAGCATATCACCGATTGCAATATGCTATCATATTTTTAAACGTTACTCCTGCCTGCACCTTTTATGCATATTGATATTATACCCAGCGTATACAGGCAAACGAATTAAAGGTACTTTATCTTATCAAGCGCTGATGCCCTGGCAACATCGGTTTCTTTATTACACTTCATATTTATTACACGGAATATTTTCTGGTTTAATTTTTCTACAGATTTCTAAACATCAAAACAACTTTTATGATCAAAAAGGATTATGCGGCCTCCGCAGGAGGTAAGCACATTGTGGCTTTTTTTATAGCGGTGCTCATCAGCGCTGCCCTTTATGCCCAGCAAAATCTTACCATTTCGGGCAAGGTGGTTGCTGCATCTAACGGAAATGCTTTAGCAGGTGTAACTGTTACGGTTAAGGGCACGCCAAATGGTACTGCTACAGATGAAAAAGGTAATTTTGTTATTACCGCGCCACGTGGGGCAACACTGGTTTTCAGCTCCGTAGGTTTTCAGGTAACCGAAGTGACAGCAAACAACAGCAACCTTAATATTCAGCTCATTGCCGCAGATAAAGGATTGGATGAAGTTGTGGTAATTGGTTACGGATCAAAGCGGAAAAGAGATATCACCAGTGCAGTGTCAACCATTAACCTTGATGATCTGGGAGAGCTGCCTTCAAGAAATGCAACGCAAATGATACAGGGACAGGCGCCCGGCGTGGTGGCAACACAGAGGAACGGTACCCCAGGTGCAGAATTTGAAGTACGTATAAGAGGTGTTGGTTCTCTCGGAGCCGGTAGTAATCCATTATATGTTATTGACGGGTTTGCAGTGGGCACCAGCATAGGGCAAAATCTTAACCCCAACGATATTCAAAGTATATCTGTTTTAAAAGACGCTGCCGCCACAGCTATTTATGGTGCCAGGGGCTCTAATGGGGTGGTGCTGATCACTACTAAAACCGCTAAAGAAGGACAATCCCGTTTAGATCTTTCTGTTGATTATGGCATACAGAATGTACCGAAATCCAGGAGGATCAAAGTATTGACGGGACCTGAATTTGCCCAGTTCTTAAATGATGTATATACAGATAAGATCAGGATGTTTGAACATCGTGAGCCAAGTATTGATGAAATACCCGAAGGATACCGCTACCCGGAACAGACAAAATATTCCACCAACTGGTTTAATGAAATATTACATAACAATGCACCGTATACAGATGTTAATGTTACGCTCTCATCCGGAAAAGGTGACGTTAATTCTTTGCTGTCACTTAACTACTATAAGGAGGACGGTGCTTTAAAAGTGACCGGGTATGATCGTTTTTCTGCCCGTGCAAACATTTCCGGTAAAGTAAAAAATTTTATTACGCTGGGCTTAAATGTGAATGGAAGCTATACCAGGCAAAAGCAGGCGAGTACAGACGGACGTGATGCGATCGTTGGCTCCAGTTACCTGATAGACCCCAGGGAGCCCGCTTATAATGATGATGGAAGTATACGTCCGTATGTTGGCGGCAAAGATGGCGTATTTGCTTATCCCAGCCCACTCTTTCTTTTATATAATTACAAAAAGGACAGGGATATAGCTGACGTCCTGTCTAATGCTTTTGCAGAGGTGGCCATTCTCAAAAACCTGAAGTTCCGGTCTTCGGTAAATATAAAGCTTAACTACAACACCTATAAAGAATATAAGCCTTCTACGATAGGCAGAGGGTTGGCTACAGGCAATACCGGAGCTCCGCCACAGATAGCCAGCGCTATTGAAATAAATGATCGTTTGATCAATTATTCGGCAGATCAGTTGCTTACCTATGCGCCAAATATTGGCGATAACCATAAGCTGGATTTTCTGGCAGGTTTTACTGCCCAGAACGAATCCATAAGCGAGATCAGGGGGGATGCCAATACGTTCCCGGATGACCTTACACCCAACCTCAATGCAGCCTCTATCCGCTCTTCAAGTTCGTTCAAATACACCTGGGGTTTGGTGGCTTATATAGCCCGGGCAAACTATGCTTTTATGGATAAATACCTGTTGTCTGCTTCCTTCCGCAGAGAAGGTAGTTCACGTTTCTCAGAAGGCTATCAATACGGAGATTTCCCATCCGCTTCTATTGGCTGGAGAATAAGCGGCGAGAATTTTATGGAAGGGGTAAGCTGGATATCTGATTTAAAATTAAGAGCCAGCTATGGAAAAACAGGCAACAGTGATCTTCCCAGCTTGCTTGGCAACCAGGTAGGTAACTATGCCAGCCAGTCTTTCTTAGGACCTAATAACTATATTACCAATAACGCCTTTGCAGCAGGTGTGGTTGTTAATTCATTTGCCAATAAGTCGCTGCAGTGGGAAAAATCAGACCAGACAAATTTGGGATTCGATCTTTCCATCTTAAATAATAAAGTTACGGTTACTGCTGAATATTATAATAAGCTCACAAATGACATGCTTCTGAATGTCAGCATTCCTGCGGTATCCGGATTTACCACCAGCTTAGTTAATGCAGGACAGGTTAGAAACCGGGGGGTTGAGCTGGCGATAAATTACAGTGAACACATCAATAAATTTAATTTAAGAACCAATTTTAATATTGCCTTCAACAGAAGTCGCGTAATGGAAATAAACCCGCCTAATGACATCATATGGTATGGCAGCTTTTACGGTGGTTATAATGTGGAAAAGGTGGGCAGGCCTATTGGGATGATTTATGGTTATGACAAGATCGGCATATTTAATACACAGGAAGAAATTGACCACTCGCCCAAACAGGATGGTGTTATACCCGGCGGCATGAAATTCCGTGATGCGGATGGCAATGGTGAGATTACTTATGATACCCGGGACATGGTGGAAATAGGAAACCCCAATCCTAAGTTTACATGGGGTCTGAACCTTGATATGGATTATAAAAGATTTGATTTAAATATTCTTTTTATGGGCGCCCAGGATTTTGATGTGTACAGGAATATTGAAGCATCTACCATGAATATGGACGGTGTGTTTAATGTGCTGGACAAAGCAAAAGACAGGTGGAGATCTCCGGAAAACCCGGGCTCAAATCCGACAGATGTGCATGCGCAGGGTGGCACCAGCTACTTTAAATGGTCGCGCGAAAGCAGCAGCAGGTATGTTTACGATGCCAGTTACTGGTGGGTAAAAAATATAACACTCGGTTATAATTTTCCTAAAACGAAATATATCAACAATATACGTGTATTCGTAAGCGCCAATAACTTCCTTATTGTTACAAAATATCCCGGAAACAATCCTGACGTTAGTCAACGCGGAAGCATCCAGGGTGGTAATGATGACGAAGCTTATCCGGTTCCAAGAACATTTGCTATAGGCGCTAAATTTAACTTTTAAAGCTACTCCACATGAAATATATAATCACGATAATCAGTATAGCATTCTGTTTTATTCTTCCTTCATGCAAGAAGGACTTTCTCAACAGAACTGACCCTACAAGAATAAGCACAGGCGTTTTTTATCAGGACGAAGCGCAGGTAAACCGGGCAATCAATGGTGTATACGGGCAGATCCAGGGCATTACCAATGTTAATTATATTTTTAAAGAAATGACCTCCGATAATACCACTATAGATCTCAATCCATCTGATCGCGGAGGTGCCGCAGGGTGGGAAGCATTTGAGTATTCTACTGTTAATTCTGGCAACGGGGAAATAACCAACTTATGGGTAAGGTATTACTCTGCCCTGAATAACGTTAACGTAGCTATTAAGCGGTTAGCAGAATCAACAATTGACAATGCTGTTAAAGCCAGGCTCAATGCAGAATTAAAATTCCTGAGGGCATTTTTATACTTTGACCTTGTTCGCTATTTTGGAAACGTTGTAATAGTTACCGAACCGTTAGTTACACCTGCTGAAGCTTTTGAGCTTGTAAGATCAACTTCCATAGATGAAGTATATAGTTTTATTGAAACAGATTTAAAAGAAGCAATTGCAGGGTTGCCCGTAAAAGCAGACCAGGCAACGGCTTTAAAAGGCAGGGCAACAAAAGGATCTGCATTGGCTACATTGGGAGAAATGTATCTTACCGTAAAAAAATATCCCGATGCAGTTACTACTTTGAAAGAATTACTTACACAGGGCTACAGTTTAATGCCCAATTATGCAGATGTATTCAGCACTACAATGAAAAATAACGCGGAGTCTGTGTTTGAAATTCAATACCAGGGTGATAATGATCTTGGTGAGCAGAGTAATTTCATGTATGTATTTGCTCCCAGAACTTCAGGCGCTTCAATTGTTGGCTTTGCAGGGCAAAGCCTGGGAGGACGTAATATTCCAACCAACAATATGATAGCCGCTTATGAAACCGGAGACCTTAGGAAAGATGTTTCTTTAAAAACCGGCTTTACAAAAGATGGAACTTTCTATCCTATTCCGTATGTAAACAAATACAACCATCCGCACACCATTCCCGGTCGCACAAACGATAACTGGCCTATCTATAGATATGCTGATGTATTATTGATGCTGGCTGAAGCAATGAATGAAGCTACAGGTCCGTCTTCAGAAGCAGAAGGCTATCTTAACCAGGTGCGCACAAGAGCAGGACTTGCTTCTAAAACAGGATTGAATAAAGATGATTTCAGAACAGCAGTATTAAAAGAAAGAAGGGTAGAACTTGCATTTGAGAATCATCGCTGGTTTGATTTGAAAAGAACAATGACACCTGCAGACCTGGCAACATTTATGAATGCCCATGGCGCAGAAGAAAAAGCGCATCCTACTGTAGACAGGGGTGGCGTTGCATTTAACCAGTTGGATTATGTATATGAAGCTAAAGAAGCTATTTTCCCGATACCAGCTACAGAAATATTGGTAAACAGCAAATTAACCCAGAACGACGGATATTGATCTGTTTTAAAATGTAGCCTGTAAAACCGCCTCATATTGAGGCGGTTTTTTTGTGGTATAATTTACCTTATCACAACCAATTGCATATACAAAAAGTCATATTAATCAATTTATAAATTAACTGGCACTATATACTACTCTCCCCCGTTATAAAACCGCTTTTTAATGATGCTGTTTTAAAATCAGCGGCAAAGTAAACCGGTATATTCAAAGCATAACTAAATTTAAATTTTATGAAAAAACTTTTATTTGTTGCAGTCGCAGGCATATTCATTCTTGCCACTTCCTGCAAAAAAAACGACAGTGATAAGCAAACTGATCAGTCTTCACATTTAAAAGATGCAGAAAAAATCACGCAATTTTTTGAAGATCATGCACGCAAGCAGGAAACATTTACTGTTGATGCGGCAGCCGGAGGAACAGTTACTACTACTAAAGGAACAAAGGTTAAATTTCCGGCAAATATTTTTAAAACCGGTGCAGGCGCAGCAGTTACCGGTTCTGTAACCGTAAAGGTGCTTGATGTAATTGAAGCAGGTGACATGATCCTTAATCATAAACCTACCATCACCGCCAACGGTGAACAACTGATCTCTTTTGGAGAAATAAGAGTAGATGCGGAGCAGGGTGGTAATGCACTTGTATTAAACGCTAATAATGATAACAGGGTGCAGGTGATTTTTCCTGTTGGCGCCGGGCAACGGGCAGGACAAAACATTAAAGAAATCCCTTTGTGGAATGGTGTTGAACCGGAGGTGTCTACTTACGATGTTTCAGGTTATAACCACGAAAACCAATCAACCACAGTCAGCCAGTCACATTATATTTATCCCGGCATTAGTTGGGAAAATCTTTCGGGCTTTGGTTCAGCTACTACTGAAGAAACCAGCTTCTTTTTAGACAGCCTTGGCTCGTGGAGAAACTGTGATATTCTGGTTAACGATCCGCGTACAAAAACAACAATACTTTGTTTCCTCGGAGATTTTTTCAACAATGAGACATCAACAAACTACAGCGGCATAGAACCTACATCGGTATATTTTAAATTGAAAGATGAAAACACATTGATTAAACTATACAACGTTATTCTTAACCCGATTGCGGGTAAACAGGGGTTTTTGAGTTACCAGAATACTATGCCTATCGGCGCTGAAGGTTCTTTTTTAGCCATCAGTACCATTGATGGAAAATTCTATGCACAGGTTAAAGACATAACTATTGGCACACCTGATTCCGGGAAAAATTATTTCGGTATAGATTTTAATCTCGCAGAAGTAACAGAAACAGAATTGCTTGCACTTATTAATGATTTGAAGAATAAGTAAACAAAATATTAACAATCTTATCTTTTTAAAAGAAGGGTTGCCTTAAATTTTAAGACAACCCTTCTTTTGCTAAATAAGTAAATGCAGCTTAATCATTTTTGAATGATTACACGATGCGGAACCGGAGCCGCAATACCATTCATATCAAACGCGGTTTTCACTGCTTCCTGCACACCAAAAAAAACATCCCAGTAATCGGACTGCGTTGTATAAGGGCGGATAGCTAATGTTGTCATACCATCTCCAACTTTCATCACGCTTACTTCAGGCGAAGGATCTTTTAATACCTTAGGATGAGATAACATTGCCTGCACTGCAACGGAACGGGCCTTATCAACAGATACTTCAGGAGCTACAGCCATACTGATATCAACACGCAGGTTGCCATGTGTATTAAAGTTTGTGATAACGCCTGTTGAAAGTGGTCCGTTTGGGAGAATAACCGTTTTATTATCCGGCGTAAGCAAAGTGGTATTAAATACGCCCTGCTCAATTACCGATCCTGCCACACCCTGTGCTTCAATAATATCTCCTATTTTAAACGGTTTGAATATAAGCATCATAACACCGCCAGCAAAATTACCAAGCGTTCCGTTTAACGCTGATCCGATGGCGATACCTGCACCTACTATCAATGCTGCAAATGAAGATGTATCCACGCCAAGTATTCCGAAAATAGTGATTACGAGTAGTACAAGGCACAAAATCTTAAAAAATGAAACCAGGAAGGTTTGCAGCGAGGGGTCAAACTTTTTTGCAGTGAGCGTTTTCTTTAATAAAATCCCGAGGCGACCAATTATCCAGCTACCAATGATGTAAAATACGATAGCGCCTATTATTTTGGGCGCATATGCTATTGCAGAATCAATAAATTTGGAAGCAATATTAGTTCCTTTGTTTACAAGGTCTTCAGCCTGCAGAAAATAAAATCTCATAAATGTTTTTGTTTAAGTATGTTTAAAGCGCAGGTTCGGGGTTATTGCAGCTACAGACGGGATTACGCTGGCATGAGTTGCATAATGATAAAAGTAATACCAAAAACCAGGAAGCCACATCGCAATGATGTGGCTTCCTGCTAATATAAACCAATGAAAATTACATATTTAATCCCCCGCAAACACTTAGGGTTTGCCCGGTAATATAATTGCTCCAGTCAGATGCAAGGAACAAAACAGCATCAGCAATGTTCTCGCCCGATCCAAAACGGCCAAGAGGAATATCCGCTTTGTATTTATCTGCTGCATCGCCTTCTTTAAGATACCCGGTCATATCTGTTTCAATAAATCCCGGGGCAATCGCGTTGCAGCGTATATTTCTGCTACCTAATTCTTTTGCTATACTTTTTGTAAAGCCTATAATGCCGGCTTTACTTGCCGCATAACTGCTTTGCCCTGCATTTCCTATAATACCAATGATAGAGCTCATATTTATTATACTACCGGATTTTGCCTTCATCATCGGGCGTATAACCTGTTTGGTCATATTGTATACGCTTTTGAGATTGGTGTTGATCACATCATCCCATTGCTCGCTTGTAAGACGAAGCAGCAGGTTATCTTTGGAAATACCGGCATTGTTTACACAAATATCAACCGTACCAAATTCCTTAACCACATCGTTCACTAATGTTTCGCATTGTGCAAAGTCCCCGGCATTACTTTGATATGCTTTAGCATTCACACCAAGCGCTTTCAGTTTTTCTTCAAGCGCAGTAGCTTTAGATGCACTGTTATCACTAACATAGGTAAACGCAATATGGGCTCCATGTTCAGCAAGCTTTAACGCAATTGCTTCGCCTATTCCTCTTGAAGCGCCGGTTACAATGGCAACTTTATTATTCAGCAATTTCATGAATTATATTATGGTTTTAAGTATGATATATTATTGCAAGATAAATAAAGAACCTGAGGGTACATTTAAAATTGTCGCACCGCTTTTCCCTCGCCGCCGCGCGGAATAAAAAGGGTGAGGATAACTAAATATGCAGCGACAATTTTAAATGCATCCGAACCTGATCAATGATCTTTTAGCAAAGAAGGCCGTTCGGTTATTTCATGATATTTTATTACATCATCCGCGTAATAATGGATAACCATACTTTTTCTGGTTGAAGCCTTATTGATTATCGGAGCTCCTCCATGTACAAGATTGGCGTGCCATATCAATACATCCCCTTTTTTAGCGAGGAAAGATTTAGTGTCAAAATGTTTTTCATTTATAACCTCCTCCAGCACATCTTCATAATCACTGTATTTTTTATTTCCCAAAGTTAATAATGACGATGTTGTATTATAATCGCTGTTCAGCAAAAAAGGCAGTTTATGACTACCCGGGTAGTAAAAAAGCGGACCATTATCCGGCGTAATATCTTCCAGCGCTATCCAGGCTGCTATAAGATACCCCAACGGATAAGTAGTCATGTGAATACTGTCTGAATGCGCCTTCTGCTCGCTGCCGTTAATAAAATTGATGGTTTGAAAGGGAACAACATTTTTATCTAAAAGAAAATCAAGTATCGATTTAATTTGAGGATGCGTGGTGATGTTTTGTATGAGAGATGATACCCTGTTGGCAAACATTAATTTATTGCCGTTGGTAAATTTTATTTTTCCCGATTGCATTAAGCCTGCTATCTCCGCGTTTATCGCGTCAACCTCATTATCTTTCAACAAGCGTTCTATAATAAGATAGCCTTTGGCTGACCAGTTTTTTATTTTTTCCTGTATATCCGGCGTAAAAGATGAAAATGTTTGTTTTAACGGGGCAGCTGTGGCAGAATCTTCAAGGTCAAGCCAGGCTTTTGAAGTTTTGTCGGGAAAATCTTTGCTGGAAATAGAAGCAAACAGCGGCTTGTGAATGCCATATTTACGGTATGCTTCCCTGTTATGCTTTAATGATTTTAAATGGCGGAGATTATACAACCAGTGAACCAGCTTAATCCGTTTTATTTTTTCGCCTATTGACATATTATGGTTTGAACTGAAGCATTTCTTCTACAAAATTACGCTCATTGCTTAACCTGGGTACTTTATGCTGCCCCCCGAGTTTGCCTTTGCTTTTCAACCAGTCATTAAAAAAACCTTTATTCATCATATGAATTACCGGTTCTCTTAATGCTATATTCTTATGACGTTTCGCCTCGTAGTCACTGTTTATAGATTGCAATGCTTTATCAAGCTCATATTTAAATGCATTAACATCAGCAGGCTGTTTCTCAAATTCAATCAACCATTCATGGGCGCCGTTTGTTTCATCCCCAAAATATACAGGAGCAGCAGTATAGTCATTTACAATAGCCCCGGTTGTTTCACAGGCTATAGAAACCGCTTTATCAGTATTATCTACAATTACTTCTTCTCCAAACGCATTAATAAAATGCTTCAATCTTCCGCTCACCTTTATACGAAACGGGCGCAGGCTGGTAAACTGTATGGTATCTCCAAGCAGGTAACGCCAAAGCCCGCCATTGGTGCTGATCACCGGAGCATAATTTTTCCCGATCTCCACATCTTTTAATCCAATGGTCTGCGGATCTTTCTTACCATATTCTTCAAAAGGCATGAACTCCATGAATATACCGTGATCAACAAAAAGCAGCATCCCGTCTGCTCCGGGATTATCCTGCGCTGCAAAAAAACCTTCGCTGGCATTGTAAGAATCTATATAGTAAATGTCTTTGCCAATTAATTTTTTGAACTGGTCACGGTAAGGTGTAAACGAAACGCCGCCATGAATATATAATTCCAGTGAAGGCCAAACTTCAGCCATTGTTTTTTTACCTGTAATTTCAAGAATTCTTTTAAACAATACCAGCGTCCAGGTAGGTACGCCGGATATTGACGTTACATTTTCTCTGATGGTACTTTCTGCAAGTCTTTCAATTTTAGACTCCCACTCATCCATAAGCGCTATTGATAGTTCCGGCGTTCTTATCCACTGCCCCCATACCGGGGAGTTCTGCAACAATACAGCGCTTAAATCTCCAAAGTGCACATCTTCATTAATCTGGTTAATGGTATGGCTGCCGCCTATTACAAGGCCTTTGCCGGTAAGCAGTTCCGAATCAGGATTGAAATTGTAATACATGGTAAGCGTATCCTTTGCGCCTTTATAATGACAATCCTCAAGACTTTCCTTACTTACGGGTATGAACTTGCTTTTATCGCTGGTGGTACCGCTGCTTTTTGCATACCATTGTATAGGAGTGTTCCATAAAATATTTTCTTCACCATCCATCATCCTTTGTATATAAGGCTTCAGATCGTCATATTCATGGATCGGTATTTCTTTTTTAAAATCGCGGGTGGAGAATAATGAAGAGAAATTATATTTTCTGCCAAACTCTGTGTATTGCGCGGAAGTAACCAGGTCCTGCAATACTTCTCTTTGAGAGGCTACCGGGTTTTCTATCCACGCTTCAATGCGCCACAAACGCATGCGTGCAAGTTGTGATATAGTTGAGCTTAATATACCCATTGGTTGCCGGCAAAATAAAGAATTTAAGTGAAATAGAGATGACAGAAGTAAAGCCGGGTGTATTTCAAGTCTTCACACTATATCTGCTTCCCTGTGCTGTAAGGCAGCTATGTATAGTTATTGAAAAGTTCTGTATGAGAAAATTTGGAATATATCCGTAAAGCTCCTCCACGAATGCGCGGATAATAAAACCACTTATAAATTTTTATTTCAGCATTCGTGGCTTATAATAGTTTATATTTCTTTATCCATAGAAGGGATTTCGCTCATTCCTTTCATTGCTTCTTCGTGCAGGTAATCTTTGCGTTTAAGTTCAAAGTTTCTTCCGAGATAAAGGCGTTTAACCTGTTCGTCTGCCGCAAGTTCTTCAGCAGTACCATGTTTAAATATTTTTCCGTCAATCAGCAGGTAGGCCCTGTCGCAAATAGAGAGTGTTTCATTTACATTATGGTCCGTAATCAAAATACCAATGTTCTTATACTTTAACCTGGCTACAACTGATTGAATATCTTCCACCGCAATAGGATCTACACCCGCAAAAGGCTCATCCAGCAAAATAAATTTAGGGTCAACAGCTAAAGCGCGGGCAATTTCCGTTCTTCTTCTTTCGCCACCGCTTAAGGAGTCTCCATTGTTCTTACGTACATGATGCAATCTGAATTCATCGAGCAATGCCTCTAACTTATCTTTTTGTTCTGCCTTGCTGAGCTTTGTTATTTCAAGCACCGCGGCAATATTATCCTCTACGGTAAGTTTCCTGAAAACAGACGCCTCCTGCGGCAGGTAACCGATTCCCATCTGTGCCCTCTTATACATGGGGAGTTTCGTAATATTTTTATCATCAAGAAACACTTCTCCTTCATCGGGTTTGATCAGCCCTACAACCATATAAAAGGTGGTGGTTTTACCGGCGCCATTAGGGCCAAGCAATCCTACAATTTCGCCCTGCTTTACTTCTACAGAGACATGATTTACAACAGTACGGCTGCTGTATTGCTTTACCAGATTACTTGTGTGTATAGTTAAACTCAAGCGTAACGATTTTCGCAAAAATACAATATAGAAAGCATTGGTAATATGTGCCCGGCTGTTTTAACAGGTATTTTTGGTATGCCCCGATTGAATTATGTTTGCAAATTATTTGAAAGTAAGGCAATGAAAGTTACAGATCATTTAAAACAGGCAAAAAAAACATTAGTATCATTTGAAATACTTCCTCCTTTAAAGGGGAAAACCATTAATTCTATTTATGATCATCTTGATCCTTTAATGGAATTTAAACCTTCCTTTATAAATGTTACTTACCACAGGGCTGAACATATTTTTAAGAAGAAGGTTGACGGTAATTTTGAAAAGGTTGAGATAAGAAAGAGACCCGGCACGGTTGGCATTTGCGCCGCTATAATGAACCATTATAAGGTTGACGCGGTGCCTCATCTTATTTGTGGCGGTTTTACCATTCGTGAAACAGAGGATGCACTGATTGACCTGTATTTTCTTGGTATAGATAATGTTTTATTGCTGCGTGGGGACGCTGCCAAAAATGAAGCTTTTTTTGAGCCTGAACCTGAAGGTCACCGTTACGCAATTGATCTTTTAAAACAAACCGCCAACCTCAATAATGGTATCTATCTTGAAGATGATATCCGGAATGGGTTCCGTACTAATTTTTGTATGGGTGTTGCCGGCTACCCTGAAAAACATTATGAAGCACCTAATCTTGCTACCGACCTTAGTTATTTAAAAGCTAAAGTGGATGCAGGCGCAGAATATATCGTTACCCAAATGTTCTTCGATAATAAAAAATTTTTTGAATTTGTAGGTAACTGCCGGGCGAATGGCATTAACGTACCTATTATACCCGGGCTTAAACCTATTTCTTCCAAAAAGCAACTGAGTGTAATACCCCGCACATTTAATGTAGATATACCCACAGACCTGAGTATCGAAATACTGAAATGCAAAACTGATGCAGATGTTGAACTGGTAGGTACGGAATGGCTGAAACAACAATCCATTGAATTAAAAAAATCCGGAGTGCCTATATTGCATTACTATACACTGGGCAAACCGAAGATGATAGAAAATGTGGTGAAAGAGGTAGTGTAATACAGAATTTAAGATGAGTCAATTTGAAAATTCGAAAATGTTTTGAATCATGTAGTCCGGAGGTTGTATAAAGACGGACTAATGCACTTTTTGTAACTTATTGTGTGAAACGGATAATAGCCGGAGCTAACTCTACTTAACCAACGATTTAAATACTTTTTCATTCACTTTAACAGGATACTTTCTCTTTAATTCGGCAAGCCATTTTTCCTCCAGTACGGCCTGGTAATCATTTATTACAAGCCCGCGGGCTTCTTCAAAACTTTTTTGATCGGGGCCTTGATATGTATTGATGATGTATACAAAATTTACAGAGCCGTCGGAACTGTCAGTAACCATCTCCGTTAGTTTGCCGGGCTGTATATCTGTATTCGTGCCGGGAATCTGAGCTATATCAAACCTGGCGGAATCCGCAATAATTTTTCCTGATGTGCTTTCAGATAATCCTTTCCACTTTTTTATATAGGGTTGAATATCTTTTCTCATTTCTTCGGCGGTTGCTTTATCTGCAACAGTAAAAAATATTACGCCGGCGCTTTTGCCCCACATATACTTACTCTTATGTTCATCATAATATCGCTTCAAAGCTGTTTTATCTTCTCCGGCTTTATTCCAAACTTTTCTTTCCATTACTTCAAACAATAAATTACCATCAGAAAATTCTGCAATCTGATCGCGAAAACGGCTGTCGTATTTTTCAAGATGATTACGGTAATAGCTGTTTGCTTTTAATGCAACAAATTGTTTCATCATTTCATTATATGGCAGTATCGTTGTTCTTCTTGTTTCCTGCACATGAGCTGTCCAGTCATTCATGGTTACCTGATCGGCGCCAACAGAAAATAAAACTGTTTTTTCATTAATATTTTTAGAAGGGATAATACGGTTATTATTTAAAAAGCTGTCTGTTGCATTCCATAACTCTTCATCGTTCTGAAATATTTTTTTGTAACCTGTTTTATTAAGTATCTCTTTTGCAAATTGCTCTTTCGCCATTTTTTCACGGCTATCCTGCAGCACCTGGTCTTTAAACAAGGTATTAATCTGTAAGGTATCTTGCTCAACGGGCAAATGCTTAATTCTTTTTACAATATGAATGCCGAATGGCGTTTCAAAAGGCTTTGTAACATCGCCATCTTTCTTCAGGGAAAATACCGCATCTTCAAAT
This sequence comes from Agriterribacter sp., assembly GCA_047601125.1. Classification (GTDB taxonomy): domain Bacteria; phylum Bacteroidota; class Bacteroidia; order Chitinophagales; family Chitinophagaceae; genus Agriterribacter. The sequence continues at coordinate 1,615,304 of JASGJY010000002.1, forward strand.
ATCGTTTCATATCGCCCGACGCCAAAATCAGGCATTAATCCGCCTGTTGCAGCTGCGTTTCTTTCGCCGCTGTATTGCCGCGCCAATGTCTCAAAGTTTCCGCCATTTATGATTACTGAATACAACGAATCAGCAAGGTGTGATTGCGCGGCTTTTTCTGCCGCAGTTGGCTGGGCTGAATATACCAGCAATAGCTGCTCTGCTCTCATCTTACCAATGGCCGGCCGCTCTGCTGTTTTTTTGATAATATGATAACCCAGGTTGCTTTTATAGGGCGCGGCATAGTCGCCGGTATTTAAGTTATATGCTATGTTTTCCAATGCGTATGGAAGGGTAAAAACAGTTATATATCCTATGTCACCTTTATTGGTCTCTACCGATGGATCCTGTGAATACTTAACTGCTACATCTGTAAAATTCTCTTTATTGTTTAGTGCAGCATAGACCTGCTGTACTATAGTAAATGCGGCAGCAGTATCTGAAAAAATACCGTTATTGTATGATGCAGCACGCCGGGTGGCATTTTTATCAAAAGGAATAAAAATATGTGACAAGCGAATATCTTTCTGACTTCTTTCAAAAGCTTCCCTGCTTAAACTCCGGATCATTTTTTCATCACTGGTATATTCTTCTTGCAGTTGCGCCCGAAAATTTTGTACATCATTTTTCTGACCGGGCAACGTATCTAACCGCATATCTTTGGCTGCTTTTACCTTTAACTTAAAAGCAATAAAAAGATCCAGGTAATCACGAATGGACTGCTCACTTTTATCACCCGTATTATTTTTATAAAAAGCGTGTAAAAACTCTTCCTTGTCTACTTTTTCTCCTTTATAGGTAAACAATGTTTGCGCATGCAGGCTGATGCTGTATATCGCCAGGAAAACTACGCTAATGAAAATTTGTTTCATACCCTCCGGCTTACAAAATTTAAATAAAAAAAATATGCACCCACATATTGTTAATAGGCGCGTATATACTGGTTGGCGCACTATGCCCGGCACTGTATATGCCGTTGAAGAGTGCGACGCAACGAAGCTTCATAGTAGTACAGGAGCTGGGTCAATCAAAAAAATACGAATTAATTATTGCGCTCAGTTGTATATGGCAATAATTACTTTTTATTGTCTTTCAATTTTATCTCTATCAGCTCATCCAGTTGTTCGTAATTCAGTTTTTTGGCAATAATATGCTTGTCTTTATCGAGCAGGTAGAGCATCGGTGTTTGATATACATCAAATAACTGTTTATAGCCCGGCTTTCCGGCATTGTACTCTGCATCCTTAACTTCGGGTAACTGGTATACATGTAACCAGTCTTTTAACTGGTGATCATGTATAAATTTCATCCAGGCTTCCTTACCGCCATCAGTCATTACACCATATATCTGTATACCCTGTTGCTTCCATTTATGCTGAAAAAGAGAATCAAGCTTTGGTACTTCAACCTGGCAGTGCCCGCATGTAGCATCCCAAAAACACAAAACAATATACGGCGCGTTCACACTGTACAGGGGTGTGGGTTTACCTGAAGTGTCAACCATATTCATATCAGCGGCTTTTTCTCCAATCAAATTTGCCATCACACTGTAAGCCCGGTCAAATACAGCCTTCTTATATTTTTCGCTCATCCAGTAATCTGCTTTTCCGGGTGCATAATATCTTTCAAAAAGATTTACAAATACAGCGTCCTGCCCCATATATGTTGGGTTAATATATTTTTCAGTAAGCGTGGAAAGCAGGTATTTGAACATTTCTTTATTGGATGAAGATATATCGAGAATGCTGTTGGCTGCTTTACTTAAGGTATCCGGATGTTGTATCAATACACTATTGAAATACCGCTGAAACTTAGGTTCAAAAACGGGCGTTCTCATCAAACGCTCATCTGTAAACGAAACGCCATCCCAATAATGTTTTTTATAATATTGATATGCATAAGTTGAATCATACTTACCGCCGGGATGTTTTGAAGCATCAGGAATTTTAGGCTCCTGTAGCACATTAAAAATGGCAGACAACAAATGCGTAGGATGCGCTTTTACAAATTGCTCCCGGTATGCTGTCATTTCTGTATTCAGCTGCGTTATCTGTGCTTTAATTTTTGCAGAATCGGGGTGGGCAGGATTATCTTTTAATTGTTTTTGCAGGCCAACGATTGACTTCCCTTTTTCCTGCGCAACTTTCTGATAAGCTACAAACAAATCATTGTCTGGGGAATTGGTAAATTTTATTTTGCTGATAATATCGGCAGTATCTGTAGCAACGGAAAAGTGTTGCTGCTTATCTACCAGCATTTCAAACCAACCGTTTTTTTCAGGAAAAATAACCATGTAAACTCCGCCCTGGAGTTTCTCTTTTCCGGAAAAGGTCACTTCACTTTTGTCATTCAATGCTACAGAATCAATAATATATTGCTTGCTGCCAAAATGATGTCCAAGGTATAAATACCCTTTTGTAAATGGCTTAAGTGTAACCGCAATGCGATAACCTGTTTGTGAAATGGCTGTAAATTGTAAAAAAATAACTGCCATTAAAAAAATACCCTTCTTCATACGTAAATAAACGCTAATCTTCTTTCTTCTTATCTTTTTTAGCAGAAGTTTTTTCCGGTTGGAGATAGTTTTCCAGCAATGAAATTATTTTGTCTTTATCTGCTATAGAAGCTTCCAACACTTCTATTTGCTTTCTCAGCAAAAGTATAACTTCTTCCCTTGCAGAAAGATAGCCTGCTCCTTCTTCCTGGATGTTTTCCTGCATTGACGAATCAGTTTTAAGTATCATTTCCCCTTGCCCGGTAAGTACCCATTTTAGACTCAGGTCTTTATAAACTTTATGAATTTTTTCTAAAATATCTGATCCGATTGAGCCTTTTCCTAAAAATTGTTTCTTAAGATACCCGTTTGAAATACCACAGGTCTGCTCAAAAGCGTATGGCGTTAATTTGCTAAAATCCAGATATTTATATAGTCTGTCTACCGGTCTCAAATATAATACATTTTACTGCTATAGCCTATGGTCTAATAACAAAAAGAAAATTTTCTAAATTTTATTGGATAATAATAGAATATTTGCTAATATTGCTATTTATGCTTGAACGAAAATAAAGTGAAAAACTGAAACCTTTGGAAATTTGGTAAATCATACCTGTCGGGATCTTACAATAACAAATAAAATGTATACTGACAATGAAATTACACCATCAAAAAATTCCTGTTTTTCAATTACCGGGAAGCCGCGACAATAGTCCTGAAGAAATCATAAGAGATTTTGTTATTGAAAATCATCTGCACGAAATAAAAGAAGATTTATGGAGCCTTATAGAAACAGCACTCATTACTAATAATACCCGCTTCAGCAAATCTTATCAACGGGATAATATTCTCTTTTTTTATAAGCAGCTCGAAAAATTAATTGAAGCAGTATATGCAATTAATGCCTGAGCGGGTGCATTCCAAATTTTCGTGCCGGAAATGGGACCGTGGGGTAACGCCCGCGGCTCACACCATGGTTGGCGTCTTCACCAACCATCAAAAATTTGAAATGCACCGTCTGAACAGAATAATATAAATCTCTTTATAATTGTACCTGAGAATAATTATGTTGAACTGTTTCAGTTATTTCTAAACTTCTCAAAAGAGCTCCGGTATTTATCCTTATAGATATCGTATATTATTTGCTGTTCACTAAATAATAATACGCAGGATTTTGAAAAAAAACATCTTTAATCACTTCAGCAAATACGGCTTCTCCCTGTAGATTTTCAATACAAACTCGCCAAATAATGTATTTGCCCATGCAAACCATTTGCGGGTGAATTTTGAAGCATCATCTTTATTGAAGCTCTCATGCATAAACCCCGTGCCGGCATGCGTTTTCTGCAGTATTGAAAGGCATTGTTTTATTTCAACATCGCTATTGCTGGTAAGCCCGCGTATAATAACACCTATGGGCCAAATGTTATCTACCAGTGTATGCGGGCTGCCAATACCTTCGCCGGCAGCACCTTTGAAAAAATATGGATTACTGTTACTTAATACAAAGCGGCGGGTATTCTGGTAAACAGGATCACTTGCCTTTATCCTGCTGAAGTAAGGTAATGCCAAAAGACTTGGTACATTACTGTCATCCATAAATAAGTGATTACCGAAACCATCAACTTCGTAAGCATATATTTTACCGAAGGTTGAATGAGCGGCAACTGCATATTGTTGCAGTGCTTTCTCTACCTCATCAGCAAAAGTGCTGCATTCTTTTGCAAATCCCTCATCCTTCACTATGGCTCTGTACATTTCGGATAATTGCCGCAGTGATGTAACCGCGAAAAAATTGGAAGGAATGAGAAATGGAAATATAGTAGCATCATCTGAAGGGCGAAAAACAGATACGATCAATCCAACCGGTTTTACAGGATTACCATAACCATTGCCGGGCACCGTATCGGTAGACCACGATGTTGTTCTGCCAAAAGTATAAGGGCCTTTATCTTTTTTGCGTTGCTGCTCTCTGAATGTTTTTACGATGAGTTGCGTAGCTTGTTTCCACTTATCGTCAAATGGTGAAATGTCATCCGTAATTTTCCAGTAATTATATGCAAGCCTTACCGGATAACATAATGAATCAATTTCCCATTTTCTTTCGTGCAGTTCCGGCTTCATTGCGGTATGATCTTTATCCCATTCGCTACCGGTTGGTCCGTCATTAAAAGCATTGGCATACGGATCAATAATAACGCAGGCATTCTGCCGGTTAATAACACCGGCTATTAATTGCTGCAGGGCTTTATCTTGTTTTATTAATGAAATATATGGCCATACCTGCGCGGTGCTGTCGCGCAGCCACATGGCGTGTATATCACCCGTAATTACAAATGTATCAGGCTTGCCATCTATAGTTTTATGTACAACGGTGGTGTCAAGTGTGTTGGGAAAACAATTCTCAAACAACCAGGCTATCTCTTTATTACCGATGTTCTTTTTTACTTCAGCAATCGTTTTTTCAACGGCTATGCTTCTGAATTTTCTTTCCGGTTCGGCAATTCTTACTACCGGAAAATCCGGTTTGCCTGCATATAGTTTACCAGATGCTGCCATGCCAGCTGCAGCCAGTGTGCTTTGCTGTATAAATTGTCTGCGTTGCATAATGTTAAATATATACCCGCAGCATTAATGTTATCCAAATACTTTTTTGAGCAACTCAGTAACTCTTGCGGCAGGATCTTTTCTTATTTTTTGTTCTTCCAAACTTACTTCATAAAAAATACCGCTCAAAGATTTTTCTGTTACATACCCCGACAGATCGGGATTAACAGGCTTGGTCGTAAATTTATTATATGCTGAAAATACGTCACTCCAGTATCTGGTAGCGTTGGTTTTAGCCAATGCTTTTTCAATTACAGGCTTAAACGCAGCAGTGAGCGGAGCAGTGGTTTTATTTTTAAAATAATCGGTGGCTGCATAATCACCTCCCTTTAAAATACCCAGGGCATCGGTAATTGTCATTTCTTTTATGGCATTTACAAAAATCGGGGTGGCTTCTTTAGATGCCTCTTCAGCAGCCCGGTTAATGGAGAGAATGGCTTTATCTACCAGGCTTCCCAAACCGATATTGCGTAGGGTGCTTTCTACTTTACCGGCTTCTTCAGGTAATAATATTTTAATAGCCGCATTACTGAAAAAGCCATCAACTGCCGATAAACGGCTGGTGCTGTTTTGTGTACCTATGCTTAATGCTTCTTTTAAGCCGGAAGCAATTTCAGTTGAACTTAATGCTCCGCTTCCTGTATTCATTGAGCCCAACACCTGTTGCGCAGTTTCACAACCGGTAAAAAACAGTAATATATAAACAGGCAATAAAAATTTTGCAAGTTGTTTCATAGTATATTGTTTTATCATAGTTTGTTAAAAGCTGAGATTTATTTCAACTTCTTTAAGGCATTACTCAACGCCTGAAGCATGCTGTTTATTTCCTCTTTTTTGCAAGTTCCTACACTAAGGCGGTACCAGCTTGAGTTTTTAGGTGCGCCAAATGCATAAAAAGGAACAACAGCCAGGCCGGCTTCGTTCAATAAATAATCCGTAACATCTTTCTGCTCATGGAGCATAGTTCCGTTTTCAGCCTTTTTACCCACTGCGTTTACCTGTATGGTAAGATAAATTGCAGCCTGTGGCGCTATGGCATCCACCGGCAATCCCTCTTTCTTCAATTGCATAAAACCTTCGTATATTTTCCCTAACCTGAAAGACACTTCCGATTTGAAGTGCTGCAAATATTTATCCATTGCTTCTTTTTGCAATAAAAATTTTGCTACAGCTTTTTGTTCTGCCATGGGTGCCCATGCGCCTATATGCGATAATATCGCCTTCATTTTATCAATGATATCAGCAGGTCCCATCGCCCATCCTACTCTTACACCGGTAGCGGCAAAACATTTGCTGATAGCATCTACATACACTGTATATGCTTTCATTTCAGTACGTAACGAAACGGGGTCATAATGTTTGATATCTCCGTAAGTAAGCTGCCAGTACATCTGGTCGTACAGCACATATAATTTTTTTTGTCCTGCGGCTCTTCTCTTATTCTCTTCCAGTACCATATCACAAATCTCTTCCAGCGTTTCCTTTTTAAAAGTTGTGCCGGTAGGATTTTGCGGGGAACATAGCGCAAGTATTACCGCATTTTGCAGATGCGGTTTGATGTCTTTGGCAGACGGCATAAAATGATTTTCAGCAGTTGCCTGCACTTCACAATGAATACCTTCTACAAAATGTGTATAGTGATTGTTATTCCACGAAGGCACGGCATAAATTATCTTATCACCTTTATCTGCAACAGTTCTGAAAAAACCATAAATAAGCGGTCTGCCGCCAGATGCCACAAGGATTTCACCAGGCGTATATACCAACCCTTCTCTTTCTTTTAAAAAAGCAGCTATAGATTCGCGCAGGTCAGCATTGCCTTCAGCGGCAGGATAATTGGTAAAATGATGTTTGTACGCTTCAATGATTTCGTTTTCCAACGCCGGCGGTATGGAGAAAATAGCAGGATCAAAATCTCCAATTGTAAAGTTATATATTTTGTTTCCCTGCTTTATTTTTTCCTTTATTTCTCCACTCAGCTTAATAATTTCAGAGCCAATCAATGTTTCGGCAAGGTTTGATAACGGATCACCTGTATTTACACTATTCCGCTGCTTTTGTGTAGTATGTTGCATAACATACAAAAATACCCTTAAAAATTTTATTTTTGCCGGAAACATCCACTAATGTCTTTAGAGAAGGATATTAAACAAGCTAAATTCAGAAACGAACACCATAAGGGCGCTATCAATATAATTTACACTTATAACTGGATGATGGAACGCCAAAAGGCTTTTTTTGACGCGGAAAGCATCACTCCGCAGCAATTTAATATTCTCCGTATACTGCGTGGTTCGTTTCCCGGCCCTATTTCAACTTTGCAAATAAGGGAAAGAATGCTTGATAAAATGAGCGATACCAGCCGTATTGTAGACAGGCTGGTTTTAAAGGGGTTGGCCGATAAAAAAATTTCCATTACCGATAAACGGTTAGTAGATATTTCCATTACCGAACGTGGAAAAGAAATACTTGAAAGAATAGATCAAAAGCATGATAAAATAGATGCTATTCTTGATAACCTTTCTGAAGAAGATGCTAAATTATTAAACGCCCTGCTCGATAAAATAAGAGATAAGGATTGACCGTTTCCAGTATTTCCTTTTCTTTACAGTATGAAGAACCTTTATCTTATTGCAATATTGCTGCTGGCATTTCTTTCTCATTGCTTTGGCCAGCATCCCAAGTATGAATTTCGTGCGGCATGGATCGCCACAGTAGATAATATTGATTGGCCCAGCCGTGGAAATTATAATGCAGAAGGCCAAAAGGTTGAATTTATCCGTTTGCTTGATATGCTGCAGGGTATTGGCATGAACGCAGTCATCATGCAGATACGGCCTGCTGCCGACGCCTTTTACCCTTCGCCGTATGAACCCTGGAGCGAATGGCTTACCGGCAAACAAGGCAGGGCACCATATCCATATTACGATCCCCTGCAATTCATGATTGAAGAAACACATAAACGGGGCATGGAGTTTCATGCATGGTGCAATCCTTACAGGGCAGAATTTTTGATAGGAAAATCATCTGTGTCGCCTACACATATCACGAGGATACATCCCCAGTGGTTTTTGGCGTATGGGGGTAAAAGATATTTTGACCCGGGCAATAAAGAGGCGCAGGATTTTGTGGTGAAAGTAATACGGGATATTGTTAACAGGTATGATGTGGATGCATTGCATTTTGATGATTATTTCTATCCTTACCGCATGCCCGGAAAAGAATTTCCTGACAACAAAACTTTTGCATTATATGGCAATGGCGCCGACAGAGATACCTGGCGCAGGGCTAACGTTGATTCCATAATCACAAAGTTGAGCCGTGCAATTAAAGAAGAAAAGCCATTTTGTAAATTTGGCATCAGCCCGTTTGGCGTATGGAGGAATAAATCTGTAGACAGTCTTGGCAGTGACACCAGGGCAGGGCAAACCAATTATGACGATTTGTATGCAGACATATTATTATGGCTGAGAGAAGGCTATATAGACTATGTTGTACCTCAGCTATATTGGGAACACGGGCATAAGGCAGCGCCTTATGAAGTATTGGTGGACTGGTGGAGCAGAAATACCTATAATAAGCAATGCTATATCGGGCTTGGTATTTACAAAGGGGAATCAAACGTAAGGTGGCGCGACAAAACAATCATTCCGCTTCAAATTGAGGACTCGCGTAAGTATACTACCATACAAGGGCAGGTTTATTTCAGCACCCGTTCATTTTTGAGTAATCCCAATGGTTGGAACGACAGCCTGAAACAACACTATTACAAATACCCGGCACTCCTGCCGCCAATGCCATGGATTGATAGTATAAAACCATTACCACCGGTAATTACTGATATAAGCGTTGACAGTAATACAGCCATGCAGAATATTAAAATCAAACTGGCAGATATTGAGCAGAAAAAAACTATCAGAAAATTTGCTGTGTATACTTTTTTCAGCCTGGAAAATATTGACATTTCAACTTTACCGCCAACAGCTATAATTACACGCAGAAAAGATTCTGCTGAATACCGGTTGCCCTTGCTTTCCCTGCTTCAGCAAAGTGATTTGAAAAAAGAATTTTATATAGGGTTTACTGCTGTTGATACAAACAACCAGGAAAGCGAGCTTAGCATATTGCAGAAATTACAATGGTCGGATGAGAGGAAACGATGGGAAGCTGTTAAATAATTAGTCAGATATTTTCCCGGAGTTTTAATTGTGCAACAACTTTTGTAAGTACAGACTCAAGCATTGTAATTAAATGCTCCAGCTCTTCAATATCTTTCTGCTGGCTGGCCAATAATTCTATCTGCCTGATGATTGTTTTTAAAGTTGTGATCTCCAGCGTGTCGATATTGGGTTTTATATTATGAGCCGCGGCGTGTATCTCTATAAAATTTTTCTCCTTAAGCGCAGTTTTTAAAGCATATATTGATACGGGTACCTGGTTTATAAACGCCTTAAGCATTGTGCGCATCAGCTCTTCATTTCCCCTGGTTATAACTTTCAGCGTGTTTAAATCAAATAAATCAATTTCCGGGGACGATGAAGAGCACTGATCTTCTTTTTTGCTTTTAGCAATATGATACACATAAGAAATTTTTTCCACCAGGTTTTTTTCTGTATATGGTTTTGATATAAAAGCATTCATTCCTGCCTCCAGGCATCTGTTCTCTTCATCATTTAGAATATTCGCAGTAATAGCAATAATCGGTACATCCAGCATGAGTTCTTTCCTGATATATTTTGTGGTATCCAACCCGTTCATAACAGGCAAATGCAGATCCATTAAAATAACATCAAAAGGTTTTTGCCGCAAAAACTCAATTGCCTCTTTACCATTGCCTGCTTCGGTAATATTAGCACCTGTTCTGCTTAAAATAGCAGAGGCAAGTAAAGTATTCATCTCGTTATCCTCTACCAAAAGCACTGAGATATTTTTTAATGGTTTATCATACATAATAAACTGCTATAGAAGTGATTGATTATTAACGGATGGCTCACAAATTTAGTGCTGCAGCCTGTACACCCGTGCATAAAATCGTTTTGTTTTCCACATGTGGAAAAAATAAATTTTCCGGTAAAAGAAAGGAGAAATTTTTTGCCACAAATAACTAGTTATTAATATTTTATGTGAGATAAAATTTATGCAGGCTTGTTAAATAAAACACAAAGGGGAAAATTGTTTTAGCGCATAGCCAATTTGTAAGTAATTTGCGGCCTGATTTTTGCTATGAAGCGCCATTTTTTTATTAATTTCCATAATTAAATGACTTTAATTAATCTCTATGGCCCTTAGTCAGAGTCTTCAACAAAAACTTCTTCAAAAATTATCGCCGCAGCAAATTCAGTTGATGAAATTGCTGCAGGTTCCTACAGCTAATTTAGAAGAAAGGATAAAGGAAGAAATGGAGGAGAATCCGGCGCTTGAAACAGCAGATGAAACACATGAAGAAAATGATACGGAAATAGCGGATGAATTTGAAGGCGAAGATGAAGATTTTGAAAGTGAAGGCAGCGAGGATGAGTATGACAATATTGACATAAGCGACTATGTAAGTGACGAAGATGATATAGCTGATTACAAGCTAAAGGATGACAATTACCCGGAGATGGATGAGAAACAAACCATTCCATTCAAAATAGAGAGCACATTTCACGAGTTTCTTTTAGACCAGCTCACTATGCTTACCCTTGATGAAAGGCAGCGGAAAATAGCAGAGCAAATAGTAGGCAGCATTGATGATGATGGTTATTTAAGACGCGATTATGGCGCAATAGCTGATGATCTTGCTTTCAGGCAAAATATTTCTGCTACTGAAGAAGAGATTGCAGAATTGGTAAAACAAATACAGCAATTTGATCCACCGGGAATATGCGCAAGAGATTTGAAGGAATGTTTGCTACTGCAACTGGAAAGAAAACGCGAGGAAGGCAATGAAGTTGCAATGACTATCAATATTCTGTCTGATTATTTTGATGAGTTTACTAAAAAACATTACGATAAAATTCAGCGGGGGCTAAACCTCACTGATGAAGATCTGAAGGCGGCTATTAACCAGATCATCCGCCTTAACCCCAAACCCGGCGGCAATATTGGCGAGGTTAATAAAGCGGAAAGCTATATTATACCCGACTTTTTTATCCATAATAATAATAATACGCTTGAGCTTACGCTTAATTCAAAAAATGCTCCTGACCTGCGAATAAGCGAGGGCTATAAAGATATGCTCAGGGACTATGATAAAGGCAGTAAAAAAGATAAACGCCAGAAAGAAGCGGTATTATTTATAAAACAAAAAATAGATGCAGCCAAGTGGTTTATTGACGCGATAAAGCAACGCCAGCATACGTTATACACCACCATGCATTCCATAATGGAATACCAGCACGACTTTTTTTTAACAGGAGATGAAACGATGCTTAAGCCCATGATCCTGAAAGATATTGCTGAACGGACGGGACTGGATATTTCAACTGTAAGCCGTGTTGCAAACAGCAAATTTGTGCAAACAGAGTTTGGAACATACCGGCTTAAATTCTTTTTCAGCGAATCGCTGAGCACAGAAAGTGGTGAAGAGGTATCTACAAGAGAAGTAAAAAAGATATTGAGCGATATGGTGGAAGGAGAAAGCAAAAAGAAACCATTAAGTGATGAAAGACTTACTGAATTACTTCAGCAAAAAGGTTATAACATTGCAAGGCGTACAGTAGCAAAATATCGCGAGCAGCTTAATATACCTGTTGCCCGGCTAAGAAAACAATTATGATGAGCCCTGTTTCTACTACCAATGCGGTGTATACATCGCCTGTTATTAAAGCATTGGCAAATTTTTTTTCCTGGATATTTCATCCTTTATTTATCGGTTTGTATATGTGCTTGTATATTGTTTACCGGCAGCCGGATTATTTTATAGGAGTAAGCAAGATCACCAAACTGCAAACAGTATTGATTTATATAGTAAATAGTATTTTTTTTCCGCTCATTTCCGTGTTGTTATGTAAAGCACTTGGCTTTATTGATTCTGTTTATCTGAATACCAGGAAAGACAGGATACTCCTTTATACTATTTGTATGATCTATTTTTTCTGGAACTTTTATGTATTCAAAAATAAAGGAGATATACCATCCGTGGTGGCAATAATGGCGCTTGGTATTTTTCTCGCCACGGCAATAGCGTTTATTGCTAATATTTATTTTAAGATAAGTATGCACGCTACCGGTGTAGGAGGATTGATCGGCTTCTTTACCGTGCTTTTATATACTTCTCCTGCTGTTGTAAGCATACCTCTCGCATTTGCGGTACTAATTACGGGCATTACCTGCACATCCCGTTTACTTGTATCTGATCATAATATGGCTGATATTATTGGGGGGCTTATTACAGGATTCATCAGCCAGTGGATAGCTGCCTGGTTTCTCGGATAAAAAAAGCCCGCTATCCATAGGATACGGGCATCAACCTTAACCATTCTTACATTCACCTTAACCGTTTAGAACCGTAGAGAGTTTAAAATATTTTTTATCGGGAGAATATATGAACAGGCATGACCCGTCTTTAATGGCATCAATAATAGCCCCGTTTTCTTCCATAGGAATGGCAGGGCATCCAAAACTCCTTCCCAAGATGCCTCTTGCCGCAAGAAACCGGGGGTTTGCATATTCAGCACCGTGCATTACAATAGCTCTTCGGTAAGCTTTGTCATTAATATTTCTTTCCACACCCTGTAAACGCAATGAGTACCCGTTCTCACCTCTGTATGTTGATGCTGTAATATAAAACCCGAGACTGCTTTTATTTGAAGATGCCACATTCGAAAAACTACGGGCATACTCCCCTCCGGAATTTCTGCCATGCGCTACCAGAGTATTAAACAGCAATATTTCATTCTTTAAATCAATTACATATAATCTTTTGCTTTTAGAAGATTTTGAAAAGTCAACGATAGTAAGAATGCTGTCTTTATTCAATCGTCCTTTCATCATCAGTTTACTGAACCCTTCCATTGCTATTTCGAGTACATTTTTTTGCAGGCCGGATGTATTCAAACCCGCACTGTCATATAATCTGTTTATAAAAGATTGTTTTGCTTCAATATTAATATCTGCAGGTAAATAATATGTAATACCGGGGAGAGCCGGAGCTATAAAATCTGTTTTGAGTTTACTTGCTACAAAAACAGGGAATGAGAATAGCAATAAATATGCTATGCGTTTACGGGTAGTACGGATTTTCATGGATATCTTTTTTCTAAGCCTGAAATTAAACGACATACGCTTTTGGATATTGTTAACAATGAAAGCACTCAATCAGCAGGCAATTTCTCAAGTGGTTTAAAATCAACTCTTTTGTGTGTTGCAAAGTAATGCAGCGTGTTTTAGCCGGGCCGGTTTTGACATAGATTAACAGGAAACTATTCTGATGTTTTTTAATATCTGAACGTGCTTTTTTAGCAAAATCCGTACCTCGTTTTACTAAATCGCTAATTTTTTGAGAACATTAGTAATATCTGAAATAATGGTTTGTATGAGTTCAAATTGATCGGATATTGCTTTAAAGCCTGAAAATTGCTTACGTATATCACTTTCCTGTTTACCGCTTTGAATTTCTTCTACTCTTTTATTACGAAGGGTTTGAATAATATCCCTGACTCTTGCAAACCCCTGCTCATTGAGCACAGGCAGGTCGCTTTTTTTATGTTCCGATAAAGCTAAGGCATATTGCATTTGCAGCTCTATTGATTGAGCTACTGATTTAAAAGCATCAGACCGGTAGCTCAGAGCAAGTGATTTGGCATAAGTAGCCAGGGAAGCAATATGCGAAGTAAGCATATGATTGCTTACTACCAGTTGGTGCAATAGTTCCGGATGTTTATTTCGGCTTGAAGGCTCTGATAACAAGCGCTGAAACGCGTCTGATAAATTGGCCAAAGCAACATATGCTTCTTTTCTTGTGATTTTATATTCATTTATATCCAGCGAATTTGCATAAAATGCTTTTGCTACAGTTGTAAAATATTTTGTATTGGCTTCCATAAGCCTGGCAATATATTCATCTACCTGCTCATGCTCCCATTTGGGTAAAATAAAGAATGCGCCAATAAAAGAAATAGCTGAGCCTATCACCGTATCAATAATACGGTCTGTGGAAACACTTCTGAAATCTACAGGGTGTAAAAAATGAAATGATAATAAAACATACAGGGTAATGCCAATTACGCTGATGAAATATTTTATCTGTAAAAAACTATACCCAATAATCATTGAAACAATGGTGCCGATAAATAATATATAAGTCTCGGTTACATAATTCAGGATTAAAAAGCCTAAAAAAACACCCACAATTGTTCCGAGAAGTCTTTCAACATTTCTGCTCTTACTAAGGCTATAAGCAGGCTTTAAAATAGTAACAATGGTAAGTAATATCCAATAGCTATGGCCAAAGGGAAATAGCTGCGAGATGGCATATCCCACAAAAATGCATATACTTACCCTGACAGAATGCCTGAAAATATTCGATTGCAGCGATAAATTTTCCTTCAGCAATTTGGGATCCAGCTCCTGCGTAGAAACAAATTTTTCAATGTCTACAATATCAGGTTTTGCTTCTTTGCTTACCTCACTGCTATACGTACTGTACCTCCGCAAACGTTTAATACGTTCCGCTATATCTTTTATTGAATTAAGCACATGCCGCAGGCTGATAAACCCTTCCAGGTTTTCAGGCGATATACGGACTTCTCTGTAAGCAATAAAATAGTCTTCTGTTTCTGTTATTAGTTGACTTAATCTTTCATTACCCTTAGGAGGGAAACCACTTTGGATCACCAGTCCTAACTTATCCAGTTCAACAGCAGTTTCAACAATAAGCAACCTGAATTTTTCAAGGATATCTCCTTCTTTAAAATATGAACGTAAAGCATTATAATTTTGCTGTGTTGTCATTACCTGTTCAAACAGATCCACTGAATCAAGAAACATCATTAACAGTATTCTTCCTTTTGTAGTTGATTCACGCGTAAATCCTCTTGCTTTAAATAATAATTCACGCAACTGTTCCTGCCGGTTATGTATGTTTATTTGAAGTGGGAGAATTTCTTTATAAATCTCATCAGGATCAGTATTAAGATTGTACATTTTAGATTTCACCTGTAAATATTCTGCCGTTTCAATTATACATTCTCCAAGTGCCTGCTGAATAAGGAGGTAGGGCCGTAAAGAATATAACACCAGGCTCATTAGCATATACCATACCCCGCCTGAAAGCATAAACAGCGCATCCTGCCAAACCCTGTCCTGCGAATGATGAACATCAATATTCAACACAATAACTATAATGGCTATTAATCCTATTGAGCTTGCGCGTGTTCCATAAATACCAATAAAAGAAAGAAAGAAGCTGAATAATGTAAGTTCTATAGCAAGCAACCAGGGGTAATAACGGGTAAACCCAATAATAATAGCTACTACAAAATTTAAAATATTGCTTACCAGCATACCGTTGCGCCTGTGGTGTATGGGCCCGGGAGAATCGGTGAGGCTGACCATTAAAGCGCCGAGCGGCATAGCAATGCCTATGGATAATAAATTATAATGATATAAAATAAGTGCCGGCAAAATTGCGCCGGCGGTTATACGTACGCCTTTAGTAAGATATTGACCGGTTATGAATTTTCTAAATTCATTAATATAATTCATGCAGCAATAAGTCCTGTTTATAGCAAAGCTATCCTATAATATGGATTTATGATTGTGAGATGATAAAGGTGAAAGCATATATAATATGCTTTGCGATAGAACTTCTGCTTCCCGCATTCTGTTATACTATGCAATTAGCCGTCAGCATTTAATATTTTGCTGTGGGGCATTTATAAGAAGTAAGCGTTAAAGCAAGTCCTACTTCAGCTATAATATATGCATCACGCTGGCCGCTAAATCCTCTCTGGCGCCCTTTGGTTCCTACGCGCACGCCATCCCCGGTTTCATAGGAACGATCCTGTAACAAATACCATGCGGTAGCAGTGCCGTCGGGCATTGTTTGTGCGTATGCATCCGGCGCATAGGTAGTGCTTACATCATCAAGATAATCTGTAGTAGTAAAGCGGTAAGCAACTTCAAATGAAAAATTCAGGTTAGGATTGATGCTGTATTTAACACCCATTCCCAATGGCATACAAAAAGCTACAGCGCTATATGGTTTACGATTGGGGTATAAAGAAGAGCCTTGTCCTTCTGTACCTATATTTCTTAAATAGAATTTGGTACCTCCAAGATATGCGTATGGATCATAATTAAACGCACCGATACCTAATGTAACATAAGGCGTGAATCTTAAATAAGGATCACCGGGAACAAACCGCATGAAATTAAAATCGCCCTGTAGTGTTGCTTCCCATATGTTAGAATTAAAACTGAGGTTTCTTCTTTTCTGAAATTCATTATTGCTGTAAATATCAGAATAACCGAGCTGCGCATAATGTAATCCTAACCGCAAAGCAATATATTCACTGAATTGTTTGCGAAAAAAAACACCAACAGCAGGTTTGGGCCTGTTAACTCCAGCATTTGTATTCAAATCTCCAAAATAATGTGCTGCTCCAACAGTCACACCAATTTCTCCTTCCTGTTTTACTCCATCAACTACCTGGGCTTTGGAAGCTGAAAAAATGATCACCAATAAAAAAGACACGGATAACTTCTTCATCAAACATTAATTTACTTTAGGTAAAACTGTTTCGATATATGGAGGTTTGAGGATAAATGATTGTTGTGCAAAATACGTGATTACCATGGAATCTCCATAACATATCCAACGATTTAAATAAATCTTAATACGTTTAATTCCTCTTATCCAACCCCCATGAGAGTTTGTTGCGGAGCGTTTGCAGGAAGCTATTTTCATTCAGGCGGATAAGGCTAAGCGAAAACGCTTCTTTTTTGATAGCGATCTGTGTATCCTTACTCACAATTTCACGCCTGGAATCTAATGCACATATAAATTGATCGGTCCTTCCTTCTACCTCAAAAGAAACAATATTATTGTCTGGAATAATAATGGGCCTCACATTAAGGTTATGAGGGGCTACAGGGGTAATTACAAAACTTGCCGATTCCGGAAATACCACCGGCCCATTGCAGCTTAATGAATACCCGGTCGATCCTGTCGGTGTTGCCACAATCAGCCCGTCTGCCCAATAAGTATTTAAGAATTCTCCGTTAAGATAGGTATGAATTTTTATCATGGATGAGGTATCCTTTTTATGAATAGCAAATTCATTTAATCCATACGGGGTATCCCCAAAAAGCGGAATATTAGCATCCAGGTGAATCAGGCTTCTTTTATCAATGAGGTAAGTTCTGTCTGCAAGAGAAGTAACCGCATCCCGCAATTCATGCTTTCCTATAGTAGCCAAAAAGCCCAGTCTCCCAAAGTTAATACCCAGCACAGGTATGTTTGAATCACGTATAAATGTGAGCGTATCCAGCATGGTCCCGTCTCCTCCCATACTTAGCACGCACTCAAAACTGTCGTCAAGCTCAGATGCGTCTGTAAAAGTATTATGATGATCTGCAGAGGTAATGTTCTTTATCTGCTCAAAAAAATCGTGATAGATAACAAACGTAATTTTCTGCTTTTCCAGTTCTTTAAACAGCAGCAAAACATCATCGTTATTAACACTTTCACCTCCCCTGCTATATATTGCGATTTTCATGTAAACAAACTTTGGTTTATAGATTTATGGCTGAGATCATAGATGCATTTCAAATTTTCGCGCCGGAAGTGGCCGGTGAGCCGTCTCCATTATAGCCGTCAACTTTATGAGGTTAAGCGCTCAATACCACAATGGGGTTTAATTTGAATAGCTATCGGTGTAACCTCTGGTGTGTTTGCGCATTTTTACATTGAACCCCTACGGGGTTCAACAAAAACTTCGACATTTTACCACCCAACTTTGTTGGCGGCTATTCAAATTCAAGCCCTTCGGGCTTAAGTTAACGGCAATGGTGTCTCCGCCAACCAGCGACAAGAATGCACCCCGGATCATTCCAAAATTAAACATCAATTTTAATAACAACCGCCTGTTTATTTTATCTGAATTATAACCCAAGCCCTGCCTGGAAAAATAATCCGCGCTGACCTAACTGATTAAAGCTGTACTCCAGCGAAATCGTAGCATCATATATACTCCAGATGTCCAGTCCTGCTCCTCCGGTATACAGCAACCTGTTGGCTAAGGTGTTTGAGGGGGCTGGCATTTTATTATATACATATCCGGCATCACCATATGCTTTAAGGAAGAACCTGAAAGGAATGGTGCCATAATTTCTTGATTTTAAACCCGTACGTAATTTAGGGCTCCAAATTTCCCGCCTGATGGTTGTTTTTGCAAGTCCCATTATGGCGCCTTCTACTACATAGTTTTCTAATCCTCTCAAAAAAACATCACGATATCCCAGCAACTCCTGGTTAAAATAAGGCTGCGTAAAAGGTAATTTTAAAATAGCATTGCCCTGTAATGAGAAGTAATATTTTGGAAAGATCTCCAGATATCTGCCACCTTTTACATTAAACTCCCATAGGTTCATATCTTTATTTATACCCCTTTTCATAAACGCAAATTCCCATTGAGAACCTTTTAAAGGATAAGGGATATAATCTACAGATATGGATTGATACTGGTAAAATAACTCGGGAAATTTTGCTGTCTTCTGTCCATTACCAAAATAATCAGGATTCTTATCACGTAAAGAATCATTTATTTTAACCACATTATAACTAATTCTGGCAACGTGCCGCTTAATATAACCTGTGCGGTAACTATACCCTATGCCCGCTCTAAACCGGCTTGTAATAAATTCATTTGGGTTTTTGTAAAAAGCCTGCTTGTTATCAACAGAGGCATAATTCAACTCCTTATTGGCTGAATACAGGAAGTCAAGGCTTATGCCGTTTTTCAAAGACTTATCAAAGTAAGGTGCTGTATAGTTCAGTACTACCTGTCTTGAGTATCCTGAAATCAGCCATATGTTCAACTTGTCATTTCTGCCACTAACATTATAACCAATTAATTTAACGCCATAGTTAACCCTGCTCAGGCTTGCACCATATTCTTTTATCCAAACATTAAAGTTTCGGTCTACGGGTTTTAAATACGGTACAGGGAAATAATACCAACGCTCTTTTACGTCAACCAGTATATCAAGAGAATCATTAATCCAGTTAGTAAAATCCACAGCAACGTCAATAAATAATCCAGTATTTAAAAGGTTAGATTTAGCTTGCGGTATATTCTTCAAAATATCAGAAATAGAATACTTCGTTCCTTTTTTTAAGGGTACCTCCCGTGCTATAATATATGGCTTTGTTATTTTATTACCAGTAGTAATAACATTGCGGATAGTAAGAAACGATTCATGCAGCACTTTATCATCATAATTCGGTGCTTCTTCCGTTTCCTGAGCAACCAGATACTGAAAAGAAAAGAGCAAAACCCCAAGTATCAATACATATTTGTTCGAGTAGCTCATTAAAATCCTTATGGATATATTTTTTTTTATTAACAGGCTAAAGAATTTAAAAATAGGACTATTAAACAAATTTCAGGCTCAGGAGCGTAAAAGAATTATATGTTTAAATAATTCATGAGGTGATCCAGGTTATTCTGTAATTCATTTTGATATAATTCTTCACCATTATAATAACGGATATTATATTCATGCCGTTGGAGTGTGGCAACTATATCAGATATTTCGGTTTTATTTATGCGAACGGTAACGGTAAGCAGTTGAGTTACAGTATCGAAATAGCTATTAAGCTGGGTAATATAAGCATCATTCGATTCTATAAGCCGGTTTAGCTCCCCTGCAGAAAAATCATTTTTTTCCATTTCAAGCACTATAATTCCACCCTGCTCATCAATACCGGAAAAAATGCTCAGTTGCCGGAACAGATCATCTTCACTTATCACCCCAAGTAATTCATATTGTTCTGCAATTACTGGCACAACAGACAAATGCATATCCCTTGCCCGCTTAACAGCCAGCAGAAAGAAATCGTTTTGCCTTACAAAAGGCTTTATAAAATCAGTATGAAGATGCTGAAGAAGACTTTTTTCATCATTATCAAGTAACACTTCTTCACTTATCAAACCTAAATATTTTTCATCTGCCACAATAGGAAGATGCGAAACATGAAAATCGTTCATTTCCTGTAAAGCCTTTCCGGCAGTATCATCCAGATGCAAAAATGGAATGCTTTGCGATATGAGTTGCCCTGCAAACATAAATAAGCCTTTTTTCTTCAGATGCAAATTACCTGGTAACCGCTGCAGGCTCCTTCAGTTTTGTGAGAAACTGATGCAAAATTTTGTTAAACTCCTCCGGTACCTCCATCATAGGTGCGTGACCGCATTTATCAATGAAATGCAGTTCACTGTTTGGTATCAGTTTATTAAATTCTCTGCCAACAAACGGTGGTGTAATTGTATCATTGTTACCCCAAACCAATAAGGTTGGTTGTTTTATTTCATTTAATTCTTCCCCAAGATTATTCCTGATGGCGCTTTTTGCAAGCGCGATGATCTTAATAACCTTAAGCCTGTTGCTGGTTATTTCAAATACCTCGTCAACCAGCTCTTTGGTGGCCATTTTAGGATCGTAAAAAGTAAGTTCGGTTTTTTTGCGGATATATTCATAATCTCCCCGCTTAGGATATGTATCACCCATACCATTTTCAAACAAACCTGAACTCCCGGTAAGTATTAATGATTTAATATTTTGGGGATGCTTAAGAATATGAAGCAATGCCACATGCCCGCCGAGAGAATTTCCTAAAAGATGAACATTGGTATACCCTTTGTATTCAATAAATTTCTGAACAAATTTTTCGATGCCGCCAACAGAAGTATGCAGCAAATCAAGTTCTAAAAGTGGTAATACAGGAACAACCACCTTATATTCTTTCTTAAAATATTCAATCAGGGGTTCAAAATTGCTCAGGGCTCCAAATAAGCCATGCAGCAATATCAGGGTTTCTCCACTCCCTTCTTCAATATAGCGAAACTTATTTTCTTGTTTTATCTCGTAGCTCATCCTTATTTACCTCAATTAATTGCTAAAGTAATTTTTTTGCTTCAATATACAGCACCGGAGGCTACAAAGAAAAGGAAAAAACTTCGAAATAATTGGTTATTACAATTAACCCTGGTCTTCTTTCTATCGAATAAAGGGGTATTTTTGAAAATCTATTATTTTACTGATTAATAACTTTTTAACTATGGATTATCGCAGAATGGGCCGCACAGGTTTAGAACTTAGTGTATTGTCTTATGGTAGTTGGGTTACTTTTCACAAACAGGTTGATGATACACTTGCTGATGAGCTGATGGGAATTGCTTACGACAGCGGCATTAATTTTTTTGATAATGCCGAAGTATATGCGCTGGGCGAAAGTGAAAAGCTGATGGGCCGGGTATTGAAAAGAAAGAGCTGGGACAGGACATCATATACTGTCTCTTCAAAAGCATATTTTGGATGGAGAGGAAAAAATAACAAACCTAATCAAACCGGGTTAAGCCGTAAACACCTGGTAGAAGCCTGCCACGAAGCTTTACAAAGGCTGCAACTCGATTACCTCGATCTGTTTTTTTGTCATCGCCCGGATACTAATGTGCCTATTGTAGAAGTGGTTTGGACAATGAATCATTTAATACAACAGGGTAAAATCCTTTACTGGGGCACCAGCCAATGGAGCGGCGCGGAAATTATGGAAGCGCACCGCGCAGCACAGGAATATAAACTAATAGGACCGGCAATGGAGCAACCTCAGTATAATATGTTTGAACGGTTTAAAATGGAGCAGGATTACCTGCCCGTTTTTCAGAATGTTGGCTTAGGCACAACTATATGGAGCCCGCTTGCAGCAGGTTTTTTAACAGGTAAATACAATGATGGTATTCCTGACGGATCACGCCTTGCCATTGAAGGATTTGACTGGCTGAAAGAAAGATGGGTGCAGGATGAAAAGATCAAAAAAGTAAAACAGCTCGCAGCACTATCAAAAAAAATAAATGTATCTCTTGCAAGCCTCGCCATTGCCTGGACTATACATAACCCAAATGTAACAACAGCTATACTGGGCGCTACACGTAAAGAGCAATTATCTGAAAACTTAAAAGCGCTGGATGTAGTTAAAATACTTACTCCGGATGTAATTGAAGAGATTGAAAAAATCCTGCAAAATAAACCCAGGCTTGATCTGGCTTAGCCTTAAAATAAAAAAAACCGCTCCTCACAAAGGGGCGGCAAATACACTGTATGGTGATTTAGGGATAAGCTTTTACAAACCATCTAGCTGATGCTTACCACGTTTGCGTTTATGGTAATGCTTTATCGGATAAAAGTCAGGCTGCTGAACAAATCTTTGCAATAAACTGGAAAACAATTTATTAACAGCAAACGTCTTCGGTAACTTTAACAGGCGCATAGCGAATATTTTTGATTGGATATTAGTAAAGATGGGAGAATAACGAACAGAACTCCTGTTTATTATGTGCGGATTAAACCTTGTTAATTAAGGTTAAAGCATTTCACATTATCATTTACTTGCCTCTATTTTTGTACGAATGAAGAAAACTTTCATTACATCACTGGGGTTAATGAATGCGGCAATAGTGCTTATTACTGCATTCCAGGTTTACTGGTTAACCATGAAGGTAGAGGAAGAAAGGAAAACTTTACGATTCCGCACAAATGCATTATTCAGAGAATCGGTTTTCGAATTACAATCTTCAAAGCTGAAAATTGACAGCTCTGCAAAATGGATGGTTGGTTACCCGCCCGGCGTAGCAAGATTTGCAGATGTTATACGTAAACATATATCAGATTCATTGATGCCAATTCTGCCGGAAAATAAAAATTCGATTATTACACTTGAAAGACCCTTTGGCGCCCCGCCTCCTCCGGACTCAAGCCCGCGCATACCCTATAGGGCAGGCGAACGGTATTTTGAGGTTTTAATGGGCATAGATTCGCTCCAGGATTCTTTGCGCATTAATGATATAAAATCAATATTTACAAAAAACCTGACGAGAGAACAGATCAACATTCCATATTCTATTATTAAAACAGATGGAGATGGTTTTAAACGGGATGAGCCAGGAAAAAGAGAATGGAATAAAGTTGTTATCGGACTTTCTCATCCAATTACCTATACATTGCAGTTAGGAAATGATATTAATTATATTTTCCGCCAACTACTACCTCAAATACTCTTCTCAGCTTTTTTATTAGCGCTTACTATTTTTGCATTCATCTTCCTGTATAGAAATCTTAAAGCTCAACATAGATTAACAGATATTAAGAATGACTTTATCAGCAATATCACCCACGAGCTTAAAACACCCATCGCTACTGTGAGCGTAGCTGTTGAAGCCATCAAAAATTTTGATGTGCTGAAGCAACCTGAAAAAACAAAAGAATACCTCGGCATTGCCGGTAATGAATTAAACAGGCTTTCTCTTCTTGTAGATAAAGTATTGAAGTTATCTATGTTTGAAAAGCAGCAGGTTGACCTGCAATATGAACAGTTTGATATAAAACAATTGGTACAGGAAGTATTAACATCTATGAGCCTGCAATTTGAAAAAGCGCAGGCAACCGTAAACTTTAATTATTCAGGAGATCGTTTTATTATATCTGCTGATCACCTGCATTTAACAAGCGTTGTTTATAATTTATTGGATAATGCTTTAAAGTACAGCAAAAAAAAACCGGTGATTGATGTGACCGTGCAATGCAATGAAAAAGAGTGTATCTTGAGTGTGAAAGATGATGGTGTAGGTGTGCCGCTTGAATATAAAGATAAAATTTTTGAAAAATTTTTCAGGGTGCCCTCAGGAAACAAACACAATGTAAAAGGCTATGGATTAGGGCTGAGTTATGTTGCACATATTGTGCAGCAACATAAGGGAACCATTCGTGTACAAAGCCAGCCGAACAAAGGAAGTGAGTTTATAGTAACAATACCTGTTGCCAATGCCTAAAGCAAAAATACTTTACGTAGAAGATGAAATGTTCCTGGCCAAGATAGTTAAAGAAAGTCTTGAAAGCAGGGATTATGAAGTATTACTTGAAACGGATGGGGGTGAAGCCGTGCAGCAATTTATTACTTCAACACCTGATATTTGTATACTTGATATTATGTTGCCTAATAAAGATGGCTTTACCATAGCTGAAGAAATACGGCAAATCAATACCGCCGTACCAATTATTTTTTTAACAGCAAAAACACAAACAGCCGATCTTGTTAAGGGGTTTAATCTTGGAGGTAACGACTATATCCGTAAGCCGTTCAGCATGGAAGAATTAATAGTGCGCATTGAAAACGCGTTGCGCAATAAAGAAGCTAATGCGACAGATACGCCTAAAAATGAAATTAATATTGGCAGCTTTTCTTTTAACCCACATCGTCAGACACTGGCCGAATCAGGGGATGAAAGAAAACTTTCATTCCGCGAAAGTGAGTTGCTCCGCTTGTTGTATGAAAACAGGGAGCGTGTAATTGATCGCAGGGATATATTAAATGTTTTATGGGGAAGCGACTCTTTTTTTAATTCGCGAACGCTGGATGTATATATCACCAAATTAAGAGGATATCTAAAAAACGACCCTGCCTTGCAGATCATTACTGTTAAAGGAATAGGTTACAGGTTTGTGATGGAATAAAAAACAAATAGCGCTCCAACGAATTGAAGCGCCGCAGTTTTAAACGGGTTGGATCGACTGCTTAATTTCAGTTTTACTATTGTATACTTTTAAAAACCACATTATTGTAAAGCTTGGAATAAAATCAAGTCCGGGAAAAAGTTCTTCAACAAAATTCAATACTCCTCCAACGGCTCCTTTCCATCCTCCAAAAAGTTTATAAAATATCAGTGCAGATACAGGCGCCCAGATAATATCCCCAAACTCTCCTAAGATCGGTAGTGCATAACTTGCATAACCCAGGAGGTCAAGCAGCATGCATATTAATAAAGAAGGATTTTTTTTCATTCGTTTCTGATTACAATAATTATTATGACGAATATTTCCCCAAAAAGTTGCAAATCAAAAGGTCTACCGTTGCAGGTATTGTTTCAGCTTAAGTTCTATTTCAGCAAGGCGAAAAGGTTTTGAAATTACCTGGTTAATGCCTGCATCTCTATACATTTTCCGCTCTTCATTTGTTGAATGCGCAGTAACAGCAATTACAGGAATATTACAAAAAGGCTTTTCCATTTTTCTTAGTGCCAGTGTGGTGTCATATCCATTCAAAACCGGCATTTCTATATCCATAAAAACAATTGCAGGGTTGCTAAGCGTTATCTTTTCCAAAGCCTCACTGCCGTTGCCTGCCTCTATTACATCATAGCCTAAATCTTTAATTAATTCTGAAATAAGCAATAGTGTGTCAGGGTCATTCTCAACAACCATTACTGTTTGAGAAATATTTTTTTTATGATTGTCAGTATATTTTTCAGGTCTTTGTTCAGAGGCAAAATTATTCATTGGCAAACTTTAAAACCGGTACGGCAATAAAAAATAAAGGTAACCTAATACTATTAGTAACAGCTATTTTTATGCCGGATGCTAATAATGTTATTAAATATCAAAATAATGTATCCTGGCGCGGGAAATTTTTACCAAGATGCCCGTAAGCTTTATGAGTTGCTTCTCTGCCACGTGTTGTCCTCATTATGAAGCCTTCCTGTATTAAAAATGGTTCATATACTTCTTCTAGTGTGCCCTGTTCTTCACCTACGGCCGTAGCAATAGTATTTATCCCCACAGGGCCGCCTTTAAATTTTTCTATGATGGTGGAAAGTATTTTATTATCCATTTCATCAAGCCCGTGCTCATCAACATTCAATGCTTTTAATGCATGAATAGTAATGCCCGTGTCAATTTTTCCATCATTCAACACCTGGGCAAAGTCTCTCACCCTGCGGAGTAATCCATTTGCAATACGGGGCGTACCACGGCTTCTGCGCGAAATTTCAGCAGCAGCTTTTTCATCAATATCTGCGTGCAAAATTTTTGCAGAGCGTATAATAATTCCTTTTAGTGTTTCAGCAGTATAATATTCAAGCCGCGATTTAATGGCAAACCTTGAGAGGAGCGGAGCTGTTAGCAAACCGCTTCTTGTTGTTGCACCTACCAACGTAAATGGATTCAGGTTAATTTGTATGCTTCTTGCGTTGGGGCCTGTATCAATCATTATATCTATCCTGTTGTCTTCCATTGCAGAATACAAATATTCTTCTACAACAGTACTTAACCGGTGTATTTCATCAATAAACAATACATCATTGGTTTGCAGGCTTGTTAACAGTCCTGCAAGATCAGCAGGCTTTTCAATTACGGGGCCTGAAGTTTCTTTGATATTTACGCCAAGCTCATGCGCAACAATACGGCTTAAGGTAGTTTTACCTAAACCCGGAGGGCCGTGAAAAAGAATATGATCAAGTGATTCACCCCGTATTTTAGCGGCTTTAATAAATATCCTGAGATTTTCAATTACTTTTTCCTGCCCGCTGAAATCAGCTATTTCCCCCGGGCGAATATTATTTTCAAAATCTTTTTCCGCGGTACTAAGCGAACTTTTATCAGCATTAAGATTAGGATTCTGCATATAATTGTTTGCTCAGTTTATCAACTGCATTCTTTACAAATTCCGCTTACTACCACTTCTGTTTGTTGCGTTTTATAGCCGCGGGGTAATTTAATTTCAGGAACATGAACTTCGTCAAGACAGGTAGTAATACCACAAATTTTGCAGATAAAATGTACATGATCATCGTGGTGATGGCCCTGTTCACAATTGTCTTTACATAATGCGTACTTAACAGAATTGTCAGGCGTTGGTATGGTATGAATAATACCTTTTTCAAGAAACGCCTGTAGCGTGCGGTATACCGTTACACGGTCAAATTTTTCACCGGCTTTTGTTTCAATATCATGGTGCGCCATAGCGCTATCCGCCTGGAGAAACAATTCCAGTATCTTTCGCCTGCTGTCTGTAACGCTAAGCTGGCTCTTTTTTAAAACGTCTACAATCTGTTCTTCCATATCATAAATTTTGATACAACCGCATCAAATTTTCTCTTTCAGCAAATCATCAATATCACTATTTAATTTTGCAATTTCATTTTTCTTCAGCCCGTCATAAATACCACGCACCCTGCCGTTCTTGTCTATCAAAGCAAAAAACTGTGTATGCAAAAATTGTTCGTTTATGCTTGTGGCATTGTTCTTTGGGTCATCCAATATATAACTTTCTCTTGCCGCTTTATATAAATCTTCTTTAGAGCCGGTAACAAACCACCAGTGCTTTATATCAGCCTGCATGGAATCAGCGTAATATTTTAAGCGCGCTACACTGTCATTGGCAGGATCTACAGTATGCGACAATATCAGAAAATCATTGTTTGCTTTATGTTTTTCATATACCGCTTTCATATTTGTGTTCATCTTAGGGCAGATGCCGGGGCAGGTTGTAAAGAAAAACTCTGCTACATATACTTTGCTTTTTACGTCTTTATCAGATATTACCTGGCCATCCTGCCGCTGAAAACTAAAGGGACGCACATCATTTAATACAGGGAGCCTCGATTTTGAAGGGTCGATTATAGAAGTTAAAAAAATATAAAATCCTCCAAAAAGAATAACAAAAAATACAATATAAATCCAGGTTTTCTTTTTCATAAAATGTTGCTGCAAAGTTACGATTGAAATGCTATCATCATTGAACAGGATTGATAAGAAATAATTTAACTGAATTAAATTGATTTATTTTGCAACATTGTTGCAAAATTACAATATATTTGCAACCCTTTTACTAAATGATGTTTAAGATTAATTATGATGCATTGGGTATAACGGCCTCGCTGGCTTGCGCAATTCATTGTGCTGTGCTGCCGCTTATATTAACCAGTTTACCCATATTTGGCATAAATATCATCCATAATTATTTGTTTGAATTTGGGATGATAGCTCTGGCATTTGCTATAGGCTTATATGCATTATACCATGGGTATAAAAAGCATCATCACAAATTTTTACCCACCCTGCTTTTTACAGCCGGCATCTCATTTTTATTGCTGAAAGAAATATTTCATGATTATCATCTCTGGCTATTGATACCTGCGGTTGTTTTAATTGTATCAGCCCATTACATCAATTACCGGTTATGCCGCAAAGCAAACCACTGCCATTCCGGTGATTGTGATCATCATTAATAGCTCCTGCAGAAATATTTTTTCTAATAGTTATCAAATTTGACCTGGCAAATTTCTTTTTCTTAATTTCATTCTTCAATCAATAATCATCTTGCCATGGCAACACGCAGATCATTTATCAGGCAAACAAGCCTGCTTTCTTTAGCGGCTTTCGCTAATCCGTCTTCATTAACATACAAACAACATGCAGTTGGATTACAGCTATACACACTCAGGGATGATATAATGAAAGACCCGAAAGGCATTATTGAAAAGGTAGCAGCGCTTGGATATAAAGAAGTAGAATCTTTTGGCTACAGGGATGGAAAATATTTTGGACTGACGCCTGCCGAATTTGCCACGCTGCTCAAGAGCAATAAGCTTTCTCACCCGAGCGGGCATTATATGCTGGCAAGCCTTGATAATAATTGGGAAAAAACGGTTGAAGATGCTGTAATAGCCGGTCAAAAATATATGATCGTTGCCTATCTGTTAGATACCGAGCGAAAAACAATTGACGATTATAAAAAAATTGCAGCGCAATTTAATAAAGCAGCAGAAGTGTGTAATAAAGCTGGTATTCAATTTGGCTACCACAACCACGATTTTGAATTTATTGATATGGGCGGACAAAAAGGATATGATGTTTTATTAAAAGAAACCGACTCACAGCTTGTAAAATTTGAATTGGATCTTTACTGGATATCTTATGCAGGTATGAACCCTGTAGATATGTTTAAGGCTAATCCTGGCCGCTTTCCGCTTTGGCATGTAAAAGATATGGATAATACACCCAAAAAATTCTTTACCGAAGTAGGTAACGGTGTAATTGATTTCAAAAAAATATTTGCCGCTGCTGATACTGCCGGCATGAAACACTTTTTTGTTGAGCAGGATGTATGCCCTGGTTCTCCATTAGTGAGTATTGAAAAAAGTATTAATTATTTGCGGAAGAATATTTTGTAAGATAAAAGATGTAGGTATATGATGGATGGGGTGGGGCGGAGTGTAGGATGTATGATGTAGATATCAAAGTATGCCTTTTCCGCATAACCATAAATGACAAACCTCTGCAATCTGCAATAACATCATCATCACCTGTAAACAATAACGATTATGCCAGGCAGAAGAAAATTTTTATACGATAGTTCCCGCATTGCCGCCGTTTCTGTATTACTACCGGCTTTTTCAAATAAAATATTTGCTGCAGGTCAAAAAACCATAGCCGCTTCTGATCAAATCAATATTGGGGTTATAGGCATTAATGGTATGGGTTGGAGTGATACTAAAGCTGCACTTAAAGTGGCTGGCGTAAATCTTGTTGCATTATGCGATGTTGACAAAAATGTAATTGATAAACGCCTTGGCGAAGCATCAACATTAAACTTTGATGGTTCAAAAGTAAAAACATATACAGATTACCGTAAACTGCTTGAAAATAAAGATATTGACGCGGTAATTATCGGAACTCCCGACCACTGGCATTGCCTGCAGATGGTGGATGCCTGCAAAGCAGGAAAGCATGTATATGTAGAAAAGCCTGTCGGCAACTCCATAGCGGAGTGCAACGCCATGGTAGCAGCGCAAAAAAAATATAACCGCGTGGTGCAGGTTGGGCAATGGCAAAGAAGCCAGCAGCATTTCCGCGATGCCATTGAATTTGTGCATTCTGGCAAGCTGGGCAATATACGCACAGCAAAAGTATGGTGCTATCAGGGCTGGATGAAACCTGCGGAAGTACAACCAGATTCAGCACCACCTGCAGGAGTTGACTATAAAGGTTGGCTTGGCCCCGCACCCGCAAAACAATTTAATGCAAGCAGGTTTCATTTTAATTTTCGCTGGTTTTGGGATTATGCCGGCGGGTTGATGACGGACTGGGGTGTTCATTTGCTTGATTATGCACTGTTTGGTATGCAGGCTGATGTGCCTAAAACGGTAATGGCTTTGGGTGGAAAATTTGCCTATCCTGATTTAGCGCAGGAAACGCCTGACACTTTAACCACGCTATATGAATTTGATAAATTCAACCTTGTATGGGATCATGCAATGGGTATAGATAATGGTCAATACGGACGCGACCATGGTATTGCTTTTGTTGGCAATAATGCTACGCTTGTTTTAGACAGGGGAGGATGGGAAATAATCGAGGAAAAAAACTCGAAAAATAAAATCCCCGGTATGCCGAAGGTAAAACCATCTGAAAACGGGCTTAACAAACACATGGAAAATTTTACGTCTGTAATCCGTTCGGGAAAAATGGAAGAATTAACGGCCCCGATACAGGTTGGTGCCGATGTAGCCATTGTAGCACAAATGGGCAATATTGCTTTCAGGAGCGGCAAACGATTAGCCTGGGATAAGCAAAAAGGAAAATTTACAGATGAAGCAGTGAATAAAACATATTTCGCCAAAGAATATCATAATGGGTATAAGATACCGGAAATATAAAGAAGTAAAGACAAGGCATGCTTTGTCTTTACAGCACATCATCCTCTTCCCTACACCTTTTACCTTCTGCAAAATAAAAAAGAATAAGGCTGTATATCTATAATCAATACAATCTTATTCTTTTTGTTAATAGCTTATGCTGCTACAGCTTCAAATGAAGGAGATTAATAACGACCGCGACCGCCACCGTTATTGCTGCCTGCAAATGAACGCCTGTTGCCACCATTACCGCGACCGCCGCCATTGCTGCGCTCTTCGCGTGGCTTGGCTTCAGTTACAGTAATTGCACGTCCTTCTACAACGCCTTTGTCTAATTCGCTGATAGCTTTTTTAGCTTCTTCGTCATTAGGCATTTCAACAAAACCGAAACCACGGCTACGGCCAGTGAATTTATCGGTAATTACTCTTGCAGAAGAAACTTCACCGTATTCTTCAAAAAACGCTTTTAAGTCTTCATCAACTACGTTGAAGCTTAAATTTGAAACATAAATGTTCATCAGTACTATGAAATTAAATTAAAAATGAAATCTGAGAAAACAGGGGAATAAAGACGACTGAACTATTAGCAGAAGATGCGTAGCAGATTAAATCATTTCTTTTACCGGGACTGTACAAACTCAAATTTTGACGCCGCAAATGTACAGCTTATTTTGTTCTTAGCATATTTATTTTTACTATTAACATCATCTTTTTTGTTAATTAATGCCTTGTAACAGCATACCTTCGTTTTATTTTAACAAAAAATGCGGCCCATACTTATTTATTGTTATGATGCTTATTGTTGCTGGTGCTATGGTTTTAGCCCGGTTATGGCAAAATTGGAACGTATTTACAAACAAGCGCTTGATTTTGAAGTGGTATCCGGCGGTATGATCCTGCCCCCGAAACCCAGGCATATCGGTATAATGGCTTCCTTTTTTATTGAAACCAGCAAAGCAGTAGAAGCGGCAACAGGAGTGAAATTCGGAAAAGATTTTTTGTGGCATATAGAAAACCCTGCCGACAGTGACTGGTTCCCCAATTCAGAAAAACCTGCAATAGCCATGTGCATTTTTAAGCAATATCATCCCGGCCAGACGGTGACTTTTGCTGCCGACCTACAATATGCATTGTTTTTTGAAGGAAGAGACCTGTGTGATAATGAGACTTACCGCCATCTGCTTGATAAATATCATATACCGGCAGAGGAATTTTATATACAAATGCAGCAAAAAGAATTTAAAGAACAGGCGGAAGAAGACTTTGCCACCTGCAGGCAATTAAAGGTTAGCGGTTTCCCGGCATTATTTCTGCAAATTGCCGAATCTAAAATATACGAAATAGCCGGGGGGTATACCGATTACGATGCGGTAAATACCCGGCTGCAGAATATTCTTGCAATGCAATAAATTCAGATGCAACGCAAACCTATTGAGCCTTGTCATCGTAGTTATTAATACATGCCAAACACCGGATGAATAAATTATTGTACATATTAGCCATCTGTATTTTGCTGGCAGGCTGCGAAAAAAATGATACGCCTTCCGATATTAATAAAAGTGATGCCACACTCACTTTTGTAAAGGCATTGCTCAACGGCCAGGAAATAATACAAAATGAATTTCAATACTCCGCTGATGGTAAAATAACAACTGCTCTGGGCTATAAGGATTACAGTAAAAATATCATCAGCTATAAAAGAGTTTATAGCTATGAGAACAACAAGCTTGTAAGCAGCGAAATGCAGATGGATATATCTTCATCACTTTCAGCAGTGAATTATATACACACTAAAACACAGTATGAGTATAGTAATAATTTCATTATTCAATCCAATTACCAGTCTAAAAAAAATGATCAGTACGAACTGACTTCTTTTACTACCTATACCTATGATGATAAGAAGCTGCCGGTAAAAATATCAAAATATGCTGCCAGCGGTTCACTGTATGCTTATTCAACTTATACTTACGATGAACACGGGAATGTTATCTTATCAGAAGACTACCAGTTGAATGCGTTAGGCGAACCTGTTAAAAATATGCAGCGCACTTATCAATATGATGATAAGAAGAACCCTTACAAAAATGCATATACACTTTTAGAAAACATCCCTTATTCCATAAATCAAAATAATATTACCGCATCTGCCTGGACTGACTATACTATCAACCCCAGGGGAAATTCCGGCAGTACCGTAACAAAATACAACAGTTATAATAGTTATGACTATCCAACTTCAATGGATGAACAGGGGAATATTTTTTTGCTGGAATATAAGTAGAGAGGTTTGTAGGCTATGGTTAGCCATTTTAGTATTGCAGTTACTAATTAAACAGCATTTCCTTCGTGAGGTATTTCAAATTTCAAATCCCAAATTTCAAACCTGTTGAATTTTAGTTTAGGTTTGCAGCCGCAATGCAAGCCGATACACAGCAAGTTTCAACAGCAAAAGTAATAGCCGCTTTTGCCGTAATATATATCGTTTGGGGCTCTACTTATTTTTTTATTCAAATCGCCGTACACAATATGCCGGTAACGGTTATGGGTACCCTAAGGTTTATTACAGCGGCAATACTAATGCTTGGGTGGTGTATTGCAAACAAAGAAAAAGTATTTGTGTGGCGTGATGTTGTTCCGGCTTTTATTACCGGGTTGCTTCTTTTGTATATTGGTAATGGTGCGGTAGCATGGTCTGAGCAATATTTAGCCAGCTCACTTGTTGCCGTTTTTATTGCATCTTCACCGGTTTGGTTTGTTATATTGGATTACCGTAAATGGAAAGAAAATTTTGCCAATCCCTTTACTATAGCAGGCATTTTATTAGGTTTTGCCGGTATATTTTTTCTTTTTGGTGAAAACCTGCAACAGGCATTAACCGCTACAGCCGACAAGTGGGAGATCATTTCGCTTGGGGTGCTTACCATTGGTTCTGTATCATGGGCGGCAGGTTCTTTATATGGCAAATACAAACCCACATCTTTTTCCGGGCCTGTAAACTCAGGCTGGCAAATGTTAGGTGCTGGTTTGGCATATGCCTTAACCGGATTGATAAGAAACGACTGGGATCAATTTGATCTGCATCATGTTGCGCCATCAGGCTGGGCAGCCATTGCCTACCTGGTTACTATGGGCTCCCTGGTTGGTTATAGTTCCTATGTTTGGCTATTAAAAGTTCGTCCTGCAACGCAGGTAAGCACACATGCTTATGTTAACCCAGTAGTAGCTGTTTTGCTGGGTGTGTTTTTTGCAAATGAAAAAATCAGTTTTGTACAACTGGTAGGGTTAGCGGTAATTTTAGGCGGAGTGTTATTGGTAAATCTTGCAAAAAACAGGAAAAAATAAAATACTACCAGTCTTTTTCGGGCTGTGTGCTTGATTGCTGCTTTTTCATAGTTTTATCCTGCAGCTTTTTTTCCTGCTCCTCAAGCGCATTTAATAATTGCTGCACCTGCTGCTGGTTTAACTTATTTTGTTTGGGCTGTGGTCGTTTCTCTTCTTTTTTTTGATTTTGCTTTTGTTCCTGCTGTTTTTGCTGCTGTTTTTTCTCGTTTAACGCCCGTTGTAAATTTTCTCTTGCAAGAGAGTCTGTGGGATTCATGCGCAGCGATTGCTTGTATGCTTCAATACTTTCTTCCAGTTTTTTTTGTTGTGTGAATGATACTCCCTTATTATAATACAACTCCGATTGCATTTTATTTTCTTCTGTTTTCTTTACCGCTTCTTCAAATACTCTGGCGGCCTCTTCAAATTTTTTATCTTTAAACAAAGCATTGCCCATGTTGAAAGACGCGGTAACATTATTGGGGTCTTTTTCAAGCGCTGCCTTATATGCCTGCGCAGCCTTTTCATATTGCTGCGCCCGGTATGCTTCGTTGCCTTTGCTTATAAGGCGGTTTGCTTTCTCCTGCCCAAAAACAAAATGACCGGTTGTAATAAACATTATAATAAAAGCGATATGATTCATGCTTTTTTTAC
Source organism: Agriterribacter sp. (assembly GCA_047601125.1). GTDB lineage: Bacteria > Bacteroidota > Bacteroidia > Chitinophagales > Chitinophagaceae > Agriterribacter. Next base: position 1,650,098 of record JASGJY010000002.1, read on the forward strand.
TGGTCTTTTTTCTGATATAAACAATTCACCAATCAATCCGATAAGAGCAAGCGCCAAAAACCATTGGAAAAAGCTCCTGTAATTCAAAGCGCTGTTATCGCTAATAGCCTTTTGTTCCATTGAGGATATCTGAGACTGAATTTTATCTACTACTGTTTCAATATCATTCAACTGCTGGTATATACCATTGGCATTATGTGCTATATTCATCAATTCCTGCTCATTCAGCTTCGAGATAACAACATTGCCCTGCATATCACGCTTTGGCTCTCCGGTTAAAGGATTAACAATAGCGCTTCCCTCTGTAGAACCAACGCCAATTGTATTTATAATAACTCCGTTCTCTGCCAATTCCTTTGAAATTTTTTCGGCTTGTTCATCATGATCTTCCCCATCTGTGATCAGTAAAACAGCTTTATACTTTTTATCTTTTTTACTAAAGCCTGAATTAGCTATCCGTAATGCTTCTGCAATAACCGTACCCTGTGTTGGCACAGCATCCGGCGCTGCATTATTGATGTATAACCGTGCCGCAGAATGATCTGCGGTAAGCGGCATTTGCATATATGCCCTTCCGGCAAAAATCACAAGCCCAATACGGTCGTTTTGCAATTGATCCATCAACTTGTTAGCCAGTTGTTTTGCCTTTTCCAGCCGGCTCGGCTTTACATCCTGCGAAAGCATGCTCCTGCTTACATCCAGGGCAATCATTACATCTATGCCCTGCCGGTTTATTTTTTCTACTTCTGTAGCAGATTGCAGGTTAGCAGCAGCAATGATCAAAAGCCCAAAACCTGTTGCAAGTATTATAAACCGCAAAAAATATCTTTTTGGAAGAAAACTTTTGGTAAGCTGAGCTACCAGTTTTTCATCCCCTATTTTCCTGTAGATATTTTTTTTCCAGCGCAATACGGCAAGAAAAAGCAATACCAGTACTGGTATAAGCAGTAATAATAACAGATGTTCTATGTGTTCAAAACGAAACAAGAAAAATATTTATAAATGATAGGTATACAAACTGCCTGCCAGCTTATTGCTACATCTTCCCTTCAAAGAAACCAAGTTGCTTTAATATTCCGTATAAAATTTCTTTCCTTAAAGTAGGGTCCGCATTAGGATCAGCAGATTCCGTGTTCAATACAAAAAAATACGGGTGCCGGTTTTCCTCTATCCAACCCACCATCCAGCCAATAGCATGCCCCTCATTATTATAGCCCCAGCCGGTTTTATAGCTTATCTTATAATTACTGTTATCCTCCTGCAGCATCATTGCTTTTACATTATCCTGCACACCTTTATGAAAAGGCAGCTTATCAAAGTATAATTTTTTTACAAGGCCTAATTCTTCATCCGGGGAAATTAACAGGGAATTATCGAGCCAGAATGAATCAACAGCATTGCCAATGGTTTTATTACCATAGCTCAATGTATCAATCCACTTCTGCATACTATCCTTTCCTATACTTCTTGCTATTTGCTGAAAATGCGGAACGGAAGAATATTGAAATGCTTTTGTAATACTCAGATCCTGGTTCCAGTTTTGTATTGGCCTTTGTATGCTATCCCATTTAATAATACTGTTTTCATTCATCACTACGCCTGTTTGCAAAGCAATCAACGCATTTACAATTTTAAAAGTAGAAGCGGGTAAAAAACGGGTAGTATCTCTTTTTAAATTATATATTTTAAACTCTCCTCTTCCATTATCAAATAGCGCGAAACAACCGTCAACTTTCTTTTCATCAAAAAACTTTTTTAAAGAGTTGTCCTCAGATACATTATTCATTGAGCAGGAGCTCGTTGCAAAAATGGTGATAATAAGTAACCAGTAAGAACTATATTTTTTCATCATTTATTATATAAAAATTATACCGCAGCGTATGAAGCTGACCTATTTAATTACGCCCAATGCTTTACCCACTTTTGTAAAAGCCGCAATGGCTTTATCAAGATGGTGCTGTTCGTGCGCAGCGCTTAGTTGCACACGTATACGTGCCTGGCCTTTTGGAACAACAGGAAAGAAAAACCCGATCACATATATTCCTTCGTCCAGCAACTGAGCAGCCATTTTTTGAGCCAGCACCGCATCATAAAGCATAATGGGAACAATAGGATGATCACCGGGTTTTATATCAAAGCCCGCCCGGGTCATTTTTTGGCGAAAATATTTTGTATTGTTTTCCAGCTTATCACGCAGTTCGGTTGTTTCACTGAGCATATCAAGCACTGCTATAGAAGCGCCAACAATACTTGGAGCAACAGTGTTAGAAAACAAATATGGCCTGGAACGCTGCCTCAGCATATCTATCACTTCTTTTCTGCCGCTGGTAAACCCGCCCGAAGCGCCTCCTAAAGCCTTGCCAAGTGTGCCGGTAATTATATCTATTTTGCCCATTACGCCACGATATTCATGCGTTCCCCTGCCGGTTTTACCCAAAAATCCACTCGAATGACATTCATCGATCATTACAGCAGCATCATATTTTTCGGCCAGCGCACAAATCTTATCCAGCTGCGCAATGGTGCCATCCATACTGAATGATCCGTCAGTTACTATGATACGGCTACGGGTACTTTGCGCTTCCTGCAATTTAGATTCAAGATCAGCCATATCATTATGATTATATCTAAAACGTTGAGCCTTACATAGTCTCACCCCATCAATGATGGAAGCGTGATTAAGCGCATCTGAAATAATAGCATCTTTTTCATCAAAAAGAGGTTCAAATACACCGCCATTGGCATCAAAAGCCGCCGCATATAATATAGTATCTTCAGTGCCGAGAAAAGCGGATATCTTTTTTTCAAGCTCTTTATGAATATCCTGCGTGCCGCAGATAAACCGGACACTACTCAACCCATAACCTCTTGTATCTATATATTTCTTGGCAGCTTTAATAACTTCCGGGTGCGATGACAGCCCCAGGTAATTATTGGCGCAAAGATTTATCACTGATTTTAAACCATCTTTCCCGGGAATTTTAACTTCTATATCCGCTCCCTGCGGACTTTCTATGATCCTTTCAGACTTATAAAGCCCGTTTTTCTGTATCTCTTCCAGTTCAAATCTTATCCTTTCAACTATTTTTTCGTTCATAACCTTTTATTTAGCGCCACAAACCTACGTGCTTTTTAAAAAAAATAATCATTGGCATTTTTTAGTCGAAAAAGATTTCTCTTAAACAGATTTTTAGTAATTATTAACAACAGATTCATTAACTTAGCTGCTCTAAATAGATAAAGGGTATAGAAAAAATCTACACAAGATGCCCGGCATTTTCTAGTGCCGGGTTTTTTATTTGTATCTGAAAGTGATTGCTATAGGTGCATGCTGAATAACAAGTGCATTTTGCTTATTGATTTAATTTTATATTTGAATAGATTTTCTCTATAATATGACTTTCGTTCAACTGGAATATATTGTTGCATTAGATAACTACCGCCAGTTTACACTTGCTGCAGAAAGTTGCTTTATAACCCAGCCAACCCTGAGTATGCAGATACAGAAGCTTGAAGAGGAATTAGGTATTATGCTCTTTGATCGCACAAAGCAACCTGTAGCAACAACTGAAATGGGAAAAGAAATTATTGAACAGGCAAAAATTATCCTGGCGCAAAAGCAGGCAATGCATGAGCTTGTTCAAAGTAAAAAAGGAATAGTTGCCGGTGAGTTAAAACTTGGCATTATTCCTACACTGGCACCGTATCTTCTGCCGCTTTTTATACAAAATTTTGCGGTAAAATATAAGCAGGTAAAGCTTATTGTAAGCGAGATGACTACAGATAATATTGTTAAATCGCTTACAGAAGGATCTATTGACGCAGGAATACTCGTAACCCCTTTACAAAAAAGCGGGATAAAGGAATATCCATTATTTTATGAGGAACTGGTAGCATATGTATCACGAAAAAATGTTTTGTACGAAAAAAATTATGTGCTTGCGCAGGATATAGATCCCAACAAATTGTGGTTGCTGGAAGAGGGGCATTGTTTCAGATCACAGATAGAAAACTTATGTGAGTTAAGGAAAATGAGCACAGCCGGAAGTCATTTTGACTATGAAACAGGAAGCATAGAAACATTAAGAAGAATGGTTGACCTGAATGATGGCATTACTATTTTGCCTGAATTGGCTACGCTTGACATGCCTGCAAAGCAATTGCAGTTGATAAGGCAGTTTAAAAAACCAGTTCCCATGCGGGAGGTAAGTATTGTGGTGCAAAGAGATTTTGTAAAGAAGAGATTAATTGATGCACTGAAAAACGAGATTATTCAATCTATACCTGATAAAATAAAAAATAATCAATCAGTGAATGTGGTGCCTATAAAGAGCTGAGGGTTCATTTTTTTATATAATGTTTGCGGATGTCATTACAACGCCAGCACACTATCTAACTTATTCTTAAACAATTTAAATTCACTTAAATTATTGTGCTCACCTCCGGGTATAGGTATAAACTCATCTTTAGGATTCATGAGCGGTTTTAATTTTGCAGCATTGCTGTATGGTATTACATTATCGCTTGTGCCATGAAATATAGTAACGGGCGCATTAATAATATTGATGTGAGCATAAGTTGGAAGCTGGTATTTTAATAACCTGCTTATTGGGTAAACAGGCAGGTAATGCGATGCAAGCGAAGCCACACTGTAATATGGCGTTTCCAGTATTACCCTTTTAGAAGACTTTTTTGAAGCCAGCCAGGCAGCTATACCTGTGCCCAGCGACTTGCCGTATATGATAATATTATCCGCATTGTATTTTGCCTTTGCCATTGTATACAACTGCTCAGCATATTCATATAATTTTTGTTCAGTGAGCTTACCGGAGCTTTTGCCAAACCCTGGATAATCAATCATCCATACCTCATAACCTTTACCTGTAAATGCCGGGGCATATTTTGCATACCATTCAATATTCTTTCTGTTTCCATGCAAGTATAATACCACACCCTTAGCGGCACTGTCATTCGTTAAAAACTGAACAACATCCATACTATAATCTTTATCCAATACTACATTTACTTCTTTATACGGAACAGAAAAATTGAATTTCTTTTCTTTTGCAATAATCTCAGGATGAAACAAGAACCGATCCTGCAAAAAATATACTGCAACACCAATGAGCAGGTAAATAACAAGCAGGATATTCAGGAGCCTGATCCATTTTCGTTTATGCGATACCGGTAGTTTATCCCTTTCAGTCATATTTTAAAATATCCCTTATAAAATTGTGATACTCGGGGAACGAAGGTAAATTATTATGTCCTCCGCCATTTATTCTTATTAAAGTGATTTTATTCGGATTTAATTTTTGCAGATTTTCGCTATGCCGTATAGGTATCAGTATATCTTTTGTGCCATGCAGGATATAGGTGTGGCAGTTTACCTTTCGTATCCATTTGTCTGTTCTTAAATGATAGCGCAATACATATTTTACAGGCAGCATCGGCAGAAAACGTTCCACCACTTTTACAAAGCTATAATATGGCGCATCAAGGATAAGATAGCGGGGTTTATTGTCCGAAGCTACTTTTGCAGCAAACCCGCTTCCTATACTTCTCCCATATACTATTATGTGATGTTCATTATATTTATTGGCGAGTTGTGTGTATATATACTGCACATCAGCCAGCATTCTGCTCTCACTACGTTTGCCGGTGCTTTTTCCAAAGCCACGGTAATCAACCAATACTACATCGTATTTATAGCGGTAAAAATCTCTTGCATATTTTCCCCAGCCCTTAATACTTCGTGTGTTACCGTGAAAATATAATATCAAACCAAGCGGCTTTTCTACATAAAAATGTAAGCCATTAATCCTCACGCCAGGCTCAATATCAAAAAACAATTCTTCAAAAGGAGCATCGTATACAAACTTAAAATCAACGGGCAGCTTTTCAGGCTTAAAGATGAATTTCTCCTGAACAAAATATATTATAACCAGCAAAATGATAATAGCTCCGGCTATATAAAAGATAGTAGATGACAATGCAATCCAATGTTTACACCATGAAAATAATAAAAGACGTACACAAGTTAAGCTGTATTTTAAATTAGCCGGTCAGATCGTAAGTTATGCGTTTTTTTCCGGGGCAACATGGAGACTGCGGTTAAATGCTTTTACGCAAGAAAGGAAACCTGCCGGGCTTTGACACTAAGTCTAAGCATTTGCATTACCGGATTTCTCTCAAACCACTGCATTCATTAAATTTAATATAAACTGTAGACGAAATCCTAATGGTATAACGTATTTTAAAAACCTTACCCTGACATATCATCCTTTTTCAGCAGTATGCGTCATCCCCGCCAGCCTGGTTTCGTCTTCTTTTATTTTCTTTTGCAAAGAAGATATATTACTTTCCAGTTTTTCAACTCTTTTAGCAGCTTTTCTTGCATCCTTGGCATCACGGGCTGCAGTTGATGCTCTCCTCCTTGCTTTTCTTGCTTTACTTTTATCTAATGCGTCATTATTCAGTTTGGATGCGGCTGTTGCATTTTCTTCTGCTGAAACCCGGGCTTGTTTTTCTGCTCTTTCTGCTTTTTGCTTTACTTCACTTACTTCTCTTTCCAGTTTGATTAACTCCAGTTTCCTTTCGTCAAGGCGTTTACTGGTTTTTAAAATTTCTTTTTGTGCTTTTTCGCTAAGTGTGGGATCCGGAACAACAGACTGAGCATTGGCGAAAGAATACATAAATGCTAAGCAGAATAAGAAGGCGATGGTCTTTTTCATAAAAAATTATATTAGTAAATTAAAAAGATTAAAACTTATGAAAATACGGCAACTATTATGCCCTTACATGCAATCGTTTGTTATATGCTAAATGCTTTGCAATCGTAGAATTATTTACTCAGCCGGTTAAATAACAATTAGTATCTTGATATATAATATGCTTTGAATGAAGAGTCGTCGTAAATTTTTGAAAATAGCCGGTATTACAGGTTTGAGTACCGGGAGTATATTAAAGTCATTTTCTGCTATCTCTGTAAACATATTAAATGCTGCAAATAATAATACAATGTTACCTGGCGAAAATCTGGTGAGCCTTATAGGCAATTACGGACAATGGGCAAGCGGGCTTACGGAAAAACAATTGCCCGCATTCTCTTTCAGAAATAGCAAGTGGACCGATATAAATAAATGGAGAATAGCTGCAAAAAAGCAACTGGCAGAGCGACTTGCTGCTCCTGAAATAAAAGCGCCCGCGTATAAAACTATAAAAGTATACGAATATGATGGTTTGCAGATAGAAGAATTGCAATGGCAGTTACCTTATGGAAGAGCAACAAGTGCTTTACTGTTAAAGCCTGTAAATGCAAAAGCTAAGTTGCCTGCTATACTCGCTTTTCACGATCATGGCGGAAATAAATATTTCGGCGTAAGGAAAATCACTAAAACGTCTGACGTACAACATCCGTTAATGACAGCGCATCAAAAGGAATACTATGAAGGATTGGCATGGGCAAATGAAATAGCTAAACGGGGATATGTTGTATTGGTTGCAGACGCGTTTCCATTTGCCAGCAGAAGGGTGATGCTGCAGGATGTTCCTTTACATTTAAGAAACGGACTGACGGATGATGAGCCTGAACGGTCTGAAAGTATTCATGCTTATAATAAATGGGCTGCTGAACATGAGCATATTATGGCAAAATCTTTATTCAGCGCCGGCACAACGTGGCCGGGTGTTTTTTTTGCTGAAGACAGGGTTGCGCTTGATGTTTTATGTGCAAGAGCGGATGTGGATAACGAAAGGGTCGGCTGTTGTGGTTTATCAGGAGGCGGTATGCGTACTGTTTTTATGGGCGGACTGGAGGAAAGAATTAAATGCGCGGTATGTGTTGGCTTTATGACAACATGGAAAGATTTTGTGTTGAACAAATCTTATACTCATACGTGGATGACTTACGTGCCGCTATTGCCTAACGAATTAGATTTTCCTGAAATATTGGGATTGCGTGCACCCCTGCCAACATTGGTATTGAACGACATTGATGATGAGTTGTACACGCTTCCTGAGATGAAACAGGCTGATCATATTTTGCAGCAGGTATTTAAAAAAACCGGTGCAGCCGGTAAATACAAATGCTCATTTTATGAAGGCCCGCATAAGTTTGACCGCTCCATGCAAAAGGAGGCTTTTGACTGGTTTGATAAATGGTTAAAATAAATAACTTAAACAATATAAAGTGATGTAGCGCACATTATACCTTACTGCTATATGCCATATAACAAATTCTTTACAAAATTGCAGTATGGAACAGGATGGTTGCCCCCGTAATTTTAAGTATTTTGTAGCGTTAAAAAGAGGTTTTCGCTTCAATATTTTGTGAAGAAGTAAAAGTATAGCTGTCATATGAAGTTCCCCGGAAAGATATTTTTTGCATTTGCCGTAGTTGCAGGATTGATAGTATTGATTGAATCATGTGGCAACGAAAACTCCGGCCAGACCGCTTCTGTAAAGATGCCGGAAACAGTTAGCTACAATTTTGATATTCGTCCTATTTTCTCAGATAAATGCTTCGCCTGCCACGGCCCGGACGCCAATAAGCGTGAAGCCGGTTTGCGGTTAGATATTGCTGATAGTGCATTTAAGGCGTTGAAAGAACACCCTGGTGCCCATGCACTGGTAGCAGGCAAACCGGAATTATCGCAGGCTTATTTAAGATTGGTAACTACCGATTCTACCCAGTTAATGCCGCCGGCAAAATCTAATTTAAAACTCACAGAACGGGAAATTCAACTTATAGAAAAATGGATAAAGCAGGGCGCGAAATATGAAAAGCACTGGGCTTTTGTTGCACCCCAAAAATCTCCTTTGCCAAAAGTAGAAAATGATAAATGGCCAAGAAATGAGATTGATTATTTTATTCTTGCTAAGCAGGAGCAGAGAGGTTTAAAGCCTAATGAAGAAGCAGATAAGGAGAGATTATTAAAAAGATTAAGCCTCGATCTTACCGGGCTTCCGCCTACAATTGAAATGATGGATGAATTTCTTGCAGATAAAAGTGCGGATGCTTATGAAAAAATGGTAGATAAACTGATGGCTGCTCCGCAATATGGAGAAAAGATGTCGCTCCATTGGCTTGACATAGCCCGTTATGCTGATTCTCATGGTTACCAGGATGACGGTTACCGCACACAGTGGCCGTGGAGAGATTGGGTGATCCATGCTTTTAATGAAAACATGCATTACGATGAATTTGTAACATGGCAGCTTGCAGGTGATCTGCTGCCTGATTCCAGCAAAGAAAAATTACTGGCTACCGGTTTCAACAGAAATCATAAGATAACGGAAGAGGGTGGTGTGATTCCCGAGGAGTACAGAACAATGTACGTTACTGACCGTACCGATCTGCTTGGTAAAGGACTGTTGGGCATTACGCTTGAATGTGCACATTGCCACGATCATAAGTACGATCCTTTTTCCATGAAGGATTATTACAGCATTTTCGCCTTCTTCAATAATGTTAGAGAGGTGGGAATTGAATCAGTAATTGGCGGGCCTGAAACCTACGCCAAAAAGCCGTTAATGGAAATAACCAATGAAGATGTAAAAACGGTTTTAAATTTTATTAATAAGCAGGATACAAACAAGCTTATTGTATCTGTAATGGGCGATCTGGATACCGTTCGCAAAACCCATATTTTAATTCGTGGTAATTATGATGCACCGGGAGATGAAGTACAACCCGGAACACCGGAATCTATCCTGAAATTTAATAATGATTATCCTAAAAACAGGCTGGGGCTTTCAAAATGGTTATTTGATAAAGACAACCCGTTAACATCGAGGGTATATGTAAATATTTTATGGCAGGAATTTTTTGGAAGAGGTATAGTAAAAACTTCAGGCGACTTTGGAATGCAGGGAGAATTGCCGACACATCCTGCCTTGCTGGACTGGCTGGCGGTAGATTTCAGGGAACATAACTGGGATATTAAGCGCCTCGTTAAGCAGATGGTTACTTCGGCAACATACAGGCAATCTGCAGCAACTACCAGAGAGAAGCAGGGTATTGATCCGGAAAATATTTATTTGTCGCATGGGCCACGATATCGTATACACGCTGAGTTTATCCGGGATGTTGTATTGGCAAGCAGTGGTTTATTAAACAAAGAAATAGGAGGCCCAAGCGTTAAGCCTTATCAGCCCGCCGGGTTATGGGAGGGCGCTACTTCCGGAAGAGGGTTATTATCGGTATATAAACAGGATCATGGAAAGGAACTATACCGGCGCGGCATGTATACCTTAATAAAACGTACTGTTCCGCCGCCCTCAATGGCCATTTTTGATGCAAGCAACCGGGATATGTGCGAAGTAAGGAGATTAAGAACCAACACACCGTTGCAGGCATTGGTAATGATGAATGATCCCACCGTGCTGGAAGCATCAAAAGTACTTGCAGGAAAACTGCTGGCAGAAAATACCGATGTAAAAGATAAGGTCACAAAAGCATTCCGTTTGATCGTTTGCAGAAAACCAACAGAGAAAGAGGTGCAGGTGCTGGAAAGCTATTTTAATAAAGAAGTAAGTACAATTGTTGATTCAACGGCTAAACGGGTACTGGCTGTTGGCGAGGCAGCTGTGCCGGATGATGAGGATAAGAAGAAGCTTGCGGCAATGATGCGTGTTGTATCTACTATTTACAATCTTGAAGAAACAATTACAAAATCCTGATACTGTTGAGCATTGCAAATAATTTAAAGTTTTTGTATGGATAAAGAAATTTTAGAACACGGGTTTAGCTGGAACAGGCGCCGTTTTCTTTCTACCATGAGCCTGGGCGTAGGCAGTGTTGCTTTAGGGTCACTATTAATGCCTAATTTGTTTAAAAACGGGGGAATAGGAGAAGAAGGGTTTACGCCGGGTATTCCGCATTTTGCTCCAAAGGCAAAACGGGTAATTTATCTTTTTCAGAATGGCGCGCCTTCGCAACAGGAGTTGTTTGATTATAAACCTAAGCTCCGTGAAATGACAGGGCAGGAAATCCCTCCTTCAGTACGGGGTAACCAGCGTTTAACCGGCATGACTGCCAACCAGTCTTCGTTTCCGCTTGTAGGTTCATTCGTTGATTTTAAACAATACGGAAATTCGCGGGCATGGGTAAGCGATTTAATGCCGTATACCGCTAAAATAGTAGACGAGCTTTGTATTGTACGATCCATGTATACAGAGGCTATCAATCACGATCCTGCATTAACTTTTTTGCAAACCGGCTCTCAACAGGGTAACCGCCCGAGCATGGGTGCATGGCTGAGTTATGGTTTAGGGAATGAAAATAAAAACCTGCCTGCATTTACAGTATTGCTTTCACGCGGTATTGGTAACGGGCAGGGCGTGTATTCCAAATTATGGTCTAATGGATTTTTAGACTCTGTGCACCAGGGTGTGCAGTTTAGTAAGGGAGAGGATCCTGTGTTGTATCTGAAAGATCCTGATGGAATGAGCAGGAAAGATCGCAGGGAAATGCTGGATAATCTTTCTGAATTAAATGAACTTTCTTATAAAGAGTTTGGTGATCCTGAAATTGCGACGCGCATCAAGCAATATGAAATGGCATACCGTATGCAAACCGCAGTACCTGAAGTAATGGACTTATCAAAAGAGCCTGATGATATTGTGAAACTATACGGTCCCGATTGTTTGGTGCCCGGCACTTATGCGGCTAATTGTTTACTGGCGCGCAAGCTTTCTGAAAATGGTGTGCGTTTCGTGCAGTTGTATCACCAGGGCTGGGATCAGCATGGTAACCTTCCTTTTGAAATTGCCAAACAGGCTAAAGATGTTGACCAGGCTTCCGCTGCATTGGTAATAGATTTAAAACAACGTGGCTTGCTTGACGAAACACTGGTGATTTGGGGTGGCGAATTTGGGCGAACCAGCTATACACAAGGCAAGCTTACAGCAGATAATTATGGACGCGACCACCACCCGAGATGCTTTACCGTGTGGATGGCAGGCGGCGGTATAAAACCCGGCTTAGTATATGGCGAAACAGATGAGCTGGGTTACAATATTGCAAAAGACCCTGTGCATGTGCACGATTTCCAGGCAACAGTATTAAATCAATTAGGCCTTGACCACGAAAAACTTATTTTTAAACATCTGGGGCGTCGTTATCGTTTAACAGATGTATCAGGTAAAGTAATAAAAGATCTCATTGCATAAACGATAGCACCATTTAATGAATACCAGACTCAAGGCCTTTGCAGAACAGGCATTAATTGTACTTAATGTATTTATTCTTTTTTTGCTCATATTCCTGAATAAGCTTACTGTGCCATACTGGTTGCAGCCTGCAGGAAGAATGCATCCACTGGTGTTGCATTTTCCTATTGTACTTTTAATGCTGGCAATAGGTATGGAAGTATATCGTATTGCTAACCGTAATACGAATCTCACTTCATTTTATAAAAATTTTTCAGGAGGCTTATTACTGGCGGGTACATTATTTACCGGCATAACTGTAATAATGGGTTTGTTTTTATCCCGCGAAGAAGGATACGCAGGCAATACGCTTGAGTGGCATAAATGGACCGGTGCCGCTGTTTTTTTTGTTGCATCTTTTATTTACTGGGTACGGAATAAATTTTGGTATTCTGTTACCGCTTCCTGGATTTTTGCTATAGTAATGATGCTCACATTAATTGTTACCGGGCATTATGGCGCTACACTTACCCACGGTGAAGATTTTATTATGCAACCTGTTTACGCCAATCTAAAAAAGCCTTCCATTCCTGTTGAGCAGGCAATAGTATATGAGCATATCGTGCAGCCTATACTCGAACAAAAATGTGTAAGCTGCCATAATCCTAATAAATTAAAAGGTGAATTAGCACTTACGGATTCTATAGCTTTAGCTAAAGGAGGAAAGACGGGTAAGCTTTTTGTACCGGGCAATCCTGATATCAGCCTGCTGCTTGAGCGTGTGCATTTACCGCTGGAAGATGAAAAGCACATGCCGCCGGAAGGCAAACCGCAACTTACCAAAGAGGAGATAATGTTGCTGACTTTATGGATAAGGGAAGATGCAGGATTTTCTCAAAAAGTAGTAGACATACCCGAGGGCGATTCATTGCGGATACTGGCAACAGCTATATTGAAGCCGGAAGACAAAGAAGAAAAGTATGATTTCTCTGCTGCAGATGAAGCAACAGTGGCAAAACTCAATAATGATTACCGTACTATTGCGCCTGTGGCAAAAGGTTCACCCGCATTGGATGTAAGTATCTATAATCGTGATCTGTATAGTCCAAAACAATTAGATGAACTCGAGGCCATTAAGAAGCAGGTTGTATCTGTAAGCCTGAATAAACTGCCTGTTAATGATGGAGATTTAAAAAGCGTAAGCAGGTTTGAGAACTTAAGAAGGCTTGACCTGAATTTTACTGATGTTACAGAAAAAGGACTGGATGCTTTAAATGCTTTGAAATATTTACATACGCTTTCACTCTCAGGTACAAAGCTTTCTTTTGCGGGGTTAAAAGATAAAGTAGCCAATCTTAAAAGTTTGAAAACATTATCAGTATGGAATACAGGACTTACACCGGAAGAAGTAGCTCAGTTAAAAAGTGCATATAAAGGTATAAGCTTTATCGAAGGGTTTAAAGATGATGGCAAGGATACATTAAAATTAAACCCGCCACAGGTAAAAAATGATGAAATGGTTTTCGCGAGCTCAATACCTGTCCAATTGTTTCATCCTGTGCGCGGCGTTCAGATACGTTTCACATTAGATGGAACAGAACCTGATAGTACACATTCGCCCGTTTTTGATAATACTACTGTTATTGATAAAAAAACTACGGTAAAAGCAAAAGCTTTTAAAGATGGCTGGTATAGCAGTGATGTGGTTGCCTTTGATTTTTTGAAAAATTCATTTGTGCCGGATAGTGTTGTATTATTACAGCCGCTCAATAGTGTGCACCAGGCAGAAGGCGCAAAAACATTTTTCAATAAAAAACTTGGCGCTATCGGCGCCAATAACCCTGCATGGGCAAATTTCTGGGCAGGCGTTAGAAATAACAATATGGAGCTGGTTGCAATGTTTGATCAACCGGTAACTATCTCTTCTTATGGGTTGCACTATATGCTTGAAACAACTACCGGTATTTATCCGCCGGAACTTGTTGAGCTTTGGGGTGGAGAAAATGAAAACAGGCTGAAGCTACTTACTACTATAAAGCCGGTAATGCCGGAAAAAGGCGGGAAGCCGTCACTCGAAACTTTAGAAACTTCATTTAAACCCCAAACGGTTTCTCATCTTAAAATTATTGTAAAGCCACATGTGGAAAAAGACCGCCGGTTTTTAGTGCTGGTAGATGAGATGTTTTTGAATTGAGTAGAATTTTTATTGTGATGTGCATTATCATAGCATCTGAAAGAATCTGCCATTCTTGCAATTAGGCTAATTGTGAATTTTATTTCTTCTAATGGTGGTGAAAAAATACTACCTGAACATCTTCCAATTTGCCAATAATATACCGCTGAACACCAGCACCATGCCCACCACATGCACCCATGTAAAAGCTTCGTGCAAGATCAATGCGGCTTCAATGCTGCTGAATATAATAAGCAGGTTGCCAAAAATAGCCGTTCTCCCCGCACCTAATCTTTCAATAGCGCTGTTCCACAACAAGTATGAAATAACAGACGAACCAATGCCAAGAAATAAAATGATATGTACCAGGTTAGCGCTCCATTTTACCGGCGAAGTATTCAATATATCCCATAAATAAAATGGAATAAGTAAAATTGTGCCCACACTGAAAATGATACCGAGAAAACTACTTGCAGAAATACCGGAAGGCTTTTTTCGGGTGAAAATATTATATACGGCAAAGCAGGTAGCTCCCAGTAATACCCATTTGTCCCCGGTGCTGAAATGAAAATTTACCAGGTTATGCCAGTTGCCCCGGCTCAATAAAAATAAAACACCGGCTATGCAAAGCAGCACTCCTGAAAATTTTAATAAGCCTATTTCTTCTTTCAAAAATATACGTGCAAGTATAATAGCAATAATAGGCGATGAAGTTGTGCCGATCAAAGCAAGATTGATAGCCGTGGTATAATGCCCACCTATATATACAAATGTGTTGAAGAGTGTTATACCAAACAACGCCGTCCAGAAAAGATATTTCCATGAAGCAATGATAACAGTTCTCTCTTCATATATTTTTTTTAGAGAGAATGGCAATATACAAACAGCCGCGCACAGCCACCTGAAAAAAGCAAGGCTGAAAGGCTGGATATCATGTATTACTGCCCTGGCAACAATAAAATTCCCCGACCATATCATTACAGCTAATAATGCTAAACCTGCTCCTGCTAAATGGCTTTTTCCGGATGTGCTCATATTTGCGGAAGCAAATATAGCATTGCACAATTACTTTGCGGTATCAACAGGTTTAGGTGTTCCCTTCCTGTAAGAACCCGTATCTGTTGCTGGGTATAAAGTATCTTTTGGTTTTGAAGAATCACTTTTCATCATTGTATCAACACTGTCAGCAGCATTTTCCTTAATATATTTATCAGATGAAGTATTACCGCTACACGATATAAATACCATTACTACAGCGGCAGCACATAGCTTTTTCATACAAATGCTTTTCTTATAAGGCCACAATAATGCTGCCAGTAAACATCTGTGCTATATCAACTATATTAATGGGGAAGAAATAACACAAGGGGACAAAATCTGCACTTCTATTTCAGCAATTTGCTGAAACGCTGCAAATCAGCTATCTCTGAAGCATTAAATGTTTCATTATTATCATACTTGGCTTTTAAAAATAATACCATCTTATGCTGCGGATATTTTGCCAGTATGGCATTGATCATTTTACCGGCAGCCTCATCTTTTGTATAGAGTGGTGTGGGTTTTGGCGGTGCGGATTTAAATTTTGTCGGCTTCTTTTTAATGATAGCTTCAAGCGTAGTTAATTTATGCTCTGGTATGGTATCTACTTTAGAAGCTTTATGAAATAAACCTTCTAGCTGTTTTTTGCTTAAGCTGCCGCGTTCTTCATATTGAAATGACAGACTTTTTACAAACGTTGAATCCGGCCGTGCATTAAGCACAGCTTTGAGTATATCACTAATAATATCTACATCAGGTTTTTTTCTTTGCAGCATAATGATTCAATCACCAAATCTCTTATTTTTTTGGAAATATGCTTTAATTTTTCTGCTTATCGCCTGTTAAAGCCTATATTATTTTGAGTAATGATCAATAACAACTTTAAGAACTCTTTAATAAAATAAAGTATCCTCTTTCATATGGCATATTATCTTTGCTGCCACAAAACAAGACCCATTATGATCAGGAAAAAATTCGTGCTTTCTATTATTTTACTCACAGCCTTTACAGGAGTATTTGCGCAAAAAGGAGATGATAAGCTGGTTAGAATCGGTATTCGTGCAGGAGCCGGACTTCAAACCATTTATGGTAAAGCCTTTAACGGCGACAAATTAAATAATGATTTCAGAGTTGGCTATCACGCAGGAATAACTGCTGATTTGCTGGTTACACCTGCTTTTTATCTTCAGCCTGCGTTAATATATTCAGTGAAAGGAGCTAAAAGAAGTGCTGCTAATACCGATATTACTGAGAACATTTCTTATGTGGAATTGCCGGTAAACCTCCTTCTTAAACCCGAATTAGGAAATGGCAGATTATTGCTCGGTGCCGGGCCATATATTGCTTATGGTATAAACGGTTTTCAAAAGTCAGAATCAGAAAATGCTTCTGCAAAACTGAATGCAAAATTTAAAAATACTATTACAGCGGAGGATATTTCTGCAGCAGATGTATTTAATAATAATTATTATTTTTTAAAGCCTTTTGATTTTGGCGCGAATGTTTTGGCAGGATATGAATTTAATAGCGGGTTTAATATACAGGTAAACGGGCAATTTGGCTTAACCAATATGCAGCCGAAAATAGAAGGGGTTACAACCGCTAATAAAGCAAATGCAAAGCACCTCGGTTTTGGTATTTCGTTGGGATATAAATTTTAAAAGTAAAAAATTTATATAAACAAAGGAGGTTGCGCTGATCTGCACAACCTCCTTTGTTTATTACCGCAAGTACTTAACCTTACACTAATCTTCAACTTCAGAATTGCTGAAGCAACACTATATAGAATAAATATATCATTCAGTTTTGTGTTGCAGCGCAAGATCTTACTTGTATAATACAATATTATAGTTGGCATATACCGGGGCGCCGGGATGTAAACTACTTATGAATATGGTCGTATAAAAGTATAAATGGATTTTCATAACTTGTTATTCATTAAAAAAATAACGGGAAGATTAACTGATGTCTCTTTTTAATCTTATACCAGATAAGCATGATGTACTGCAGGATCAAAATGCACCTGCGGAAAAGAATAGCTTCAGGCATTGGTTATATGTTACTATTTTTCAAAACAGCACCATTGCAGGTAAAGTGTTTGATATTACCCTTATCATTCTCATACTAACCAATATTATATTACTGATGCTTGAAAGCGTAGAAGCTATCGCCGCTTCTCATGCTAAAGTTTTTCATGTGTTTGATTATATTTTCATGGTATTGTTTACCATTGAATATATTCTCAGGCTTTACTGTGTGCGCAGCGCTAAAATGTATGCAAGGAGCTTTTATGGAATTATTGATCTGCTTGCTATTCTGCCGTCATATCTTGAATTTGTTTTCCCCGCATGGCATATGCTGATGATTGTCCGGTCTTTCCGTCTGCTGCGGATATTCAGGATATTCAGAATGGTGCGATTCTTAGATGAAAGCAGGTATATGATCTTTGCGCTGCTGCGCAGTTTCAACAAGATCATGGTGTTTCTTATTTTCATTGTTTTGCTCACTGTTTTTCTTGGCTCTCTGATGTATGTATTAGAGTACAAGCATAATCCCGGTTTTCACAGTATTCCCCAAAGTATTTATTGGGCTATAGTTACCATTACTACTGTTGGCTATGGTGATGTGGCGCCGGTAACAGCTTTAGGAAAGATCATAGCTTCTTTTATAATGATCTTAGGTTATGCAATCATAGCTGTGCCTACTGGCATCATGTCTGCGTCACTCGTTTCTAAATACAGGGATGCAGATAACGATGACAGAATTTGTACTAATTGTAATAATAAAGACCATGCCGCGGATGCACGTTATTGTAAAAAATGCGGGCATGAATTGTAATATTTGCTGTGCTGATTATAATTCCGTCAATACCGTTTTTTTTGCTGTGATTTTTAAATTCCATTTTACACCTGTTTTCAATGCATAATTTTCATTGGCATGACTTACAGGAAAATCAAAGCAAACCGGGTAATCATACTCTTGTATAATATCGCTGATCAGTTCGTATATTGTTTTTCCAAAGGGGCGCTGCGTATCTTTTATATCTGTAAAACCACCAACAACCAATCCGGCAAGCTTTTTTAATTTTCCGCTTTGCTTTAATTGGTAAAGCATGCGGTCAATATTATACAAATATTCGCCTGTATCTTCAATAAAAAGTATTGTATTTTTTGTGTTGATATCTGATGGTGAACCAACCACATGAGCAAGGAGTGCGAGATTCCCGCCTATCAAACGGCCGCTTGCTTCGCCTGGTTTATTATATACCGATGATTTAATTGAATATTTTGCAGGACTGCCTGTTAATGCTGCTTTGAGCGATAGTACAGATTTGCTATCTGCACCTGCATCTGCAAATGCACCTGCCATGGGAGCATGCAATGTTGCAGTATTATAATTGCTGAAAATATGGGTGTGCAAAATGGTAATATCGCTAAAGCCGATGATCCATTTTGGTTTTTTCCTGAATTTTTTAAAATCAATTTTTTCAATGATCCTGCCTGTACCGTATCCTCCGCGGCCACAAAGAATAGCTTCAATATTATCATCATCCAGCATTTGTTGAAAATCGGCAAGTCTTTCTTCGTCTGTGCCTGAAAAATAATTTTCAGACGTACTGAATAATGTGTTCCCGACTTTTACCTTATAGCCCCAATGCTCCAGTGTTCTTACACAAACTTCAATTCTTTCATAAGTCATATAGCCGGCAGGGCAGGTAATACCTATGGTATCTCCTTTTTTTAAATGTGCTGGAATTTTAATCATAGTTGTTGAATTGGTTTCAAGGTTGAAAGTTTCAGGTTACTGGTTTGTTTAGTCTTAAATTGTTCATAACCACTTCCGTCTTTCACTTTCTGGTTAATGAGAGACGCTCACTGCTGATCGCCGGTTACTGATTTGCTGACGCTCATAGCTATATCTCCATCAGCTCCACTTTGTCTGCCGTTACGCTCAGCCGGTGCATAACGCCACATTTCAATGCAAAATTGTTTTTTTGATGACCGATAGGAAAATCAAAACAAACCGGGTAATTATATTCCTTTACTTTTTCCCAAACAATATCATACAATGTTCTTCCAAATTCTTCTCCCGGGTCATCCGGTTTTATTTTAAAGCCACCAATAATAAGCCCTTTAAGCTGGGATAGCTTATTGGTGCGTTTTAGATTCCAGAACATTCGATCTATACTATATAAATATTCTCCTGTATCTTCTACAAATAAGATTTTACCCGCTGTTTTAATTTCTGATTTTGTGCCTGATAGTGTTTCAAGTGTTTTCAAATTACCGCCAGTCAGTGTTCCTTCTGTTATGCCCTTCCTGTTTTTTTCGTTGGTTATTGTTTTGTATACCATTTTTACACCCGTCAGCGCATCTTTTATTGATTGTATGGTTTCTGTTTGAGAAGGTTCTGCTTTAGTCCAGTCTTCAGGAAAGCTATTGCACATTTTTGAATGAATAGAGGCAGCCTTGTAATTGCTGTTTATATGTGAGTGAATAACAGTGATGTCGCTGAAGCCAATGATCCATTTAGGTTTCAGGTGAAATTTTGAGAAATCTATATTGTCAATAATTCTTACAACACCATAGCCGCCTCTTGCACACATAACAGCTTTGATAGAACTATCATCCAGCATTTGCTGAAAGTCCGAAGTTCTTTCAGAATCAGTACCGCCGAAGCTGAAATCGCGTTTACCTATAGTTTTACCTAAACGTATTTTAAATCCCCATTCCTGTATTTTTTTTATTGCAGGCTGCAATTCGGTTTCTGTAATATATCCTGCAGGAGAAGTAATGCCGATGGTATCACCCGGTTTTAACGAAGGCGGAATGATCATCAAAGGTTCGGGAATATCATTAACGCTGCCGGTTATACCGGGCAAAGTGATCCCTGCAGTAAAAAGAGAAAGAAAATTTTTCCTGTTCATGGTTCAAAGTAAAAGAAAATAGTAATAGGCAAATACTGCACAGCGTATTGCCTGGTAATTATTTAATAAAAAAACGCGGCTGGACAGTACCGCCGCGTTTAATAACTATTATGTGATTGTTAATTATTCTGTTCAGCCAATGGATTGTACAGCATTTCGTTTTCAGGAATTTGCAACGTCATGCCAGATACCTGATAAGTACCTTTGATCACATGATTGGCAGAGCTTGCCCTGTCTACCGGAATGTTCCAGCGCTTGTTGTTATAAAACTCTCTGCCGCCTTCGCCCCATAATTCAATGCGGGTTTGGAGTTGTACCATTTGAAGTGCGGTTAAACCTGCCATTGCCGGGTAATTGTCGCATGTTAATGTAGTGCCACCGCTGCGTGTACGTGCTGCGAGCAGAATATTCAATGTTGTTTTCGCTGCATCTTCACTTACGCCCTGCGCTTCTGCTTCCGCTTTCATTAATAATACTTCAGACCTGCGCATATAATAACATGTTGAAGCGCCTACTTCTTTTTTATCCGTACTGCCCAGTCCGTGAGTCGCTGCAAACTTACTGTTAGTATAGCTTGGTATTGAAGCTACAGTACCGCTTGGAACATAAGTGTAATTACCAAAAGGCGCAAGCATAAACGCATCTTTACGATAGTCGTCGTCTGCAATTTTTTCATACAAACGATTATCTATTCTTTTATATGCCGTTAATAAGCCTCCGTTACCATTACCAAAACAGTTCATATAACTGGTGAAATGGGTATTGGCCTGTCCTAAAGGAAATCCTAAAATAACTTCAGGGTTTACCGAATTATTCAAAAAACCATTGGTTTCGGGTAAAAAAACCGGATCAGTAGGAGTGCCTGTATTTTTTCCGCCATATTGTGCCTGTGTCATCAGACTGGCATTGTTGGAGAGAATATCATTGCATGCGGTAATAGCTGTTGGCCAATCGCCTGTCCATACTGAAACTCGTGCAAGTAAAAAGTTGGCTACTCCTAAATCGATATCAGTAGTGACCGCTGTGTAACCGACGCCTGCTGCCTGCAAAAGTGTAATAGCTTCTGTAAGATCTTTTTTAATGAAGGCGTAAGTTTCTGCAGAAGTTGCACGAGCCTTATTAGGCTGGCTGGGGTTAAATGTATCGTATAACATTACACCCAGTTTATCTTTACCGCCTTGTAAAAAAGCATCCTGGTAATTTTCCATAAGATAGTTATAGGCATATGCACGCACAACCAATCCTCTGGCTCTGCAATCTTTCAGAAAATTATTATTGCCTACCGCATTTTCTGTAAGATAATTCAGCATTTGGTTAGCCTGGGTAATGCAAACCCATGCATAATTCCAGTAAATGATGTTCTTGCCGTTAGCCGCAGTAATAAAATCGCCTAATCCATATTCCACTGCTCCCCATAACACATCCATTCCGGTATGATCCCCCAATACAATATCATTACCCTCCAGGCTGCGGTTTACATCCATGCCAAGGTTGGTATAGTACATATCGGCAACGCCGGTGCCTCCTGCATAATTAAATAACAATGGCATAGCATTGGCCATACTTCCCATCACCTTTCTTATACTTGCCGTATCGCCTGATGCAAGTAAATCCGCAATCTGCTGATCGTAAATATTATTAGGCGGCGTTACCTCCAGCTTTTTTGAACATGCTGAAAAAAGCAAGATGATCGTAATTGCCGAACTGATTATATAATTTCTCATAATTTTCATCTTTAATTAAATTAGAAATTCACATTTAATCCAACAGATAATGAACTATAGGGGAGGTATACCGCAGCTCCTACTTCCATACCACCCACCAGCGACATGCGCGGGTCTATACCTGAATGTGAAGTAAACATGGCAATATTATCTGCAGATATGTATGCCCTTATGCTTTTGGCTAATATTTTTTTACCGATGTTATCGCCAAAGTTATATCCCAATGTGAGGTTCTTAATATTCAGGTAAGATGCATCAAATAATCCCATATCAGTATATGCCCATGAGCCGATTGTAGCGCCTGCTGTATAATTATTATCGTCGTAAAGCGCTATTGGGAATTTTGCGTTTGGATTTTCCTGTGTCCAGGTATTGCCTATCAGTTCTGCAGATAACGCGTTACCTATATTACCACTCCTGTACAGGTTGTTTGCATATTCCACGCTCAGGAATTTACCGCCGATCTGGTAGGCTAAAATAGCTGTGAAATCAAAATTCTTATATTGAACTGAAGTTGTAAAACCGCCGATCCATTTTGGAATAGCACTACCCATACCATATCTGTCGGCCATAGTAAAATTGGTTGTATTTACTATATCGCCAGGTTTTTTTCCTGCAAAAAGCCCGTTGTCGAGATTGCTTTGCGTTACCGTATGCCAGAACTGAGGTAATCCTGTTGTTTGGTCAACGCCTGCATATTTATACAGGTAAAGGTTATAATAATCTATACCTTCTCCACGTAAATACATCACCTGTCCTGAAGATGTGGCACCACCACTGGCAATTCCCCATCCGTCAATCGCAGCTGTAAAATTGCCGCCCAATGCCGCAGACTTCACTGTGGAAGGTACTTTTAATAAAATCGTTCTGTAATGTGTTCCATTCAAACCGATATTCCACCTTACGTTTTTATTTCTTACAACATCAATGTTCACCTCAACCTCATAACCACGGTTTCTTATTTGTGCGCTGTTTTTAGTTAAAGAGCCCTGTCCTAAAGAATTTGCAATAGGCTCAGCAAATACTGAGTTAACTGTCTTTTTATCGTAGTAATCAATAGAACCATTAATCCTGCGATTCCAGAAAGAGAAATCTATACCTGCATCAAAAGTGTTGGTGTTTTCCCATGTTAAAGGAACTACCGCAGCGCCCTGGCTCAAAGTATAACTGGCGGGTGTGCCGGCTCCATTGCTGGCCGTTGTATATGTTGCGCCATAACTCCATAATTGGTATCCTGAATAGTTGCCCACGCCACTCTGGTTGCCTATTACTCCATAACTTGCCCTGAGTTTAAGATCATTCAACCATTCTTTTGTTCCATTCATGAAGTTTTCCTCTGACAAACGCCAGCCTGCACCAACAGACCAGAATGTGCCCCAACGATCATTTTCATAACGGAACTTGGAAGAACCATCACGTCTTGCTGAACCCTCAAGAAAATATTTATCATCGTAATTATAACTTGCCCTCCCAAAATAACTTTCTAAAGCTGTGATATCGCCACCGCCGCCAGGTGTGCCAAATGGTGCGCTCCCTGTATTATAACGGGATACAAAATTGCCATAACCGGTAAAATCATTGATAATAGAATAAGCGGATGCATAACTTATATTATCGCTTTTCCACTGATAAAATTCATGACCTAATAATGCGGTGATGGAATGGATTCCTATCTGTTTATTCCAGTTTAATAATTGCTGCGTATTAAAAACACCAGTATTGGAGTAGTATTCGCCCATTGCACCCACATCCTGCACAGCACCGGTTTCCCTGTTACCGTATCTTAAGCGAACTTCAGAAAACCTGTCATAAGAAAGGTTAGCTGTAAAACTAAAGTCTTTTAAAAAGTTAACAATAGCATACCCCTTCAGGTTTAAATCATGCGATTCTCTTCTGTCAATATCTTTATCAAGAAGTTTAATAAGGTTTGTGGTATAGAGCGGTTGACTGGTTGGCCCTAATGGCGAATAGCTTACATTGGCGTTATCGTTAACCCTGTCTGTACCATCAGCATTCTTCATAATATTTCCATCTTTATCCCGGGCGAACAAAGGTATCAGGGGATTTTGCCCGTTTGTCCAGCGGAATACGTTTTGTTGCACTGTGCCGGGGTTACGTCCAAACCGCGTAGCCGGAGACTGGGTATTACGATAGGAATAACCCAGGTTAGCGCCAACTTTTAACCAGTTGGTAAGTTGCGCATTAATATTACTTCTTACGTTATAACGTTTGAATTTAGATCCGCGGATATAGGATGGATCTTCCAGCATACCAAGTGATACAAAATAGTCCATCTTGTCATTTCCGCCACTGGCAGATAAATTGTGTTCCTGGCGAAACATTCTTTCAAAAAAATAATCCTCATATGAACCTGATGCAAACAGCTGCTTTGCATCAGGATTTAATTTGCCATCAGGATTTACAAGATAAGCTCCGGACATAGTAGCACTTGCCGTAGTTCCACTACCCGTAGATGTGTATATCGCTCCCGGAACATTATATAGCATCCAGTTGCCCAGCATATTACGACCCAGTTTATCCGTAGTTATGCCGGTACCCTGGTAATCAAATAGATGTGCACTGGCAAATTCCGCAGCATCCTCGTGAGACATATTAGGGTTCTGCACATTGGTACTATAAGTTTTATTGGTTGATCCGGTACCATCTATCCCATAGCGCACAGAGTTGTAAATTACACGCCATGCATGCTCATAAAAATCTTTAGCATTATCAATCCTGTCATACCGCATTGTACCGAGGTAATTATATCCCATACGTGTTTCAAACGAAATATTAGCTTTTCCCCTTGAGCCCCTTTTTGTAGTAATTAACAATACCCCATTGGCACCTCGTGCACCATATACTGCTGTTGAAGCCGCATCTTTTAATACGCTGATACTTTGGATATCTTTTGGATTAATAGAAGAGAGTGCATTAGAATATTCAGTGGGCACACCATCAATTACGATCAGTGCGTTAGAATTATTTTGCGCAGTCGAACCAGCCCCTCTTAAACGGATACCCATATCCAAACCCGGCTGCCCGTCTATTGATGAAACCTGTATACCCGGCACAACTCCTTCCAAAGCACGCGTAACGGTGGAGTTGGCCTGCGTAGATATTATTTTCGAATTTACCTGGGTAACAGAGCCCGTGTAATCTTTTTTGCGGGCTGTACCATAGCCAATTACCACTAAAGTATCTATTGAAGATTGCACTTCAGTGAGGCTTATATTAAAATTTGTTCTGTTGCCTACTACTGTTTCCTGTGTAGCAAAGCCAACAAAACTAAATACCAGTACAGCGTTTGAAGATGGTACATTGCTTAGCGTGAACATACCATTTTCTGATGTAACTGTATTAATGTTAGTTCCTTTAACAGCAACAGTTACTCCCTGCATGGCATTGCCACCGGCATCAGTAACCTTTCCTGAAACAGAAAGCTGTGCATTTGCCGCTATACAAATGCACAAAAAGCAGGAGAGCATGAAAAGCAGCTTCTTCTTCATTTTGGTTGGTTTTAATTTTAAAAAAGGTAAAATGTTTAATGGATCAAAAACTTAATATCAACTAAATAGAACAGATCCTGAAATTATAGTACTATGTTATAGACAACTATTATTGCCAAAGTAGAAACAGGTTAAAATGCTGATGAAATATTGTTTGATTGGATATCAATTGTAAAGTGAAGTAATTCATTGGCATATTATTAAAATTAAGACAATCGGTTATCAGGTAACACTTCTTTTCTTTGTAGTGAAATTAATTTTAATAACGCAGCAAAACTTGTGGTTAGATATCAAAAAAATATGATTTTATAACATGCATATTTTATATACGTTATATCTGTATATAACATTATTTGACATTTTTTTTGAGGGCAATAAAAATGTTAATTACTTACTCATCTTCAAAAATCTTACCACTAAAAAAACTGATGCCAGCGTAAGCCCTGTTATCAATCCAAGCCATATACCAGGTGCGCCCATATTAAACTTAAATGCAAACAGGTAACCTACAGGTATACCAACAACCCAGTAGGCTATTACTACGAGCAAGGTGGGAATTTTTACATCTTTAATACCCCGCAATAAACCTGCACCTATAGCTTGTGTGCTGTCTGATATCTGGAATATAGCGGCGTATAATAAGAGTAGTGCGGCAAGATGAATTACCTGCTCATTCTTATTAAAAAATACCGGCAGCTG
Source organism: Agriterribacter sp. (assembly GCA_047601125.1). Taxonomy (GTDB): domain Bacteria; phylum Bacteroidota; class Bacteroidia; order Chitinophagales; family Chitinophagaceae; genus Agriterribacter. The sequence goes on from JASGJY010000002.1 coordinate 1,676,321, forward strand.
ATATCTGAATAAAGAAAAAATAATTGCACAGAGTATACCATAAAATAATGCAGTGATCAATGTACTTCTGCCGATAACGTTTATCCTTAAACGATCTTTTCTGCCAAATGCATTACTTACACGTATAGAGCCGGCCTGAGCAAGCCCCATTGAAACCATAAATGTAAAAGAAGCACAGCTTAGCGCGATCTGGTGGGCAGCCTGGGCAACGGCGCCGATAGTGCCGATAATGATGCCTGATACCGCAAAGGCTCCGGCTTCCATGCCAATTTGCAAGCTGCTCGGCACACCAATATGCAGCAGATCTTTCATTGTTTTCCACCTGAAATGCCATTGAGCGCCTTTTACCGCCATATAACGGCGGAACGTGTGGTGATTTGCAACTACCGCGGCAAGTGCGATAAACATCAGTGACCGGGTAATTAACGTAGCCCATCCGGCGCCCCTTAATTCAAGTCGGGGAAATCCAAGATTGCCGTAAATCAATAACCAGTTCAGTAAAATATTAACAGGCATCCCGCATAATGATAACAGCATCGCTGTCCTGGTATATTCCAATCCGTCTGTAAATTGTTTAAGTGTCATAAACAATAACATAGGAATAATGGAGAGCGACATTAATTGCATAAAAGGCAATGCCAGTTCTACCACTTCTGCATCCTGCCCGAGATGCTTTAATATGTTCTTACCAAAAAATAAAGAAAAAGATATGAGCACAGCAGTAACTGTGCACAGCATAAGCCCGTTAAAAAAATAATGAGATACTAACTGACCGTCTCGTTTGCCATGTGCCATTGATACCATTTGCGATACAGAAATAGTCATCCCTATACCCAGTACAAATGGAATATTCATAGCCGTTATCACCAATGCTGATGCTGCAAGGTGCTTATAGCTTATAGCTCCCACCATCGCGGTATCAATAATGTGCAACGCCATTTGAGCCAGCTCTCCTATAATGATCGGGAAGGCAAGCCTGAGCGTTTTTCCTGCTTCTGTACGCAGCATAAATTGTTTGTATAAAAAAGATATCCGAAGCAGCTTTAAACCGCTCCGGATATCAGCGCGTTAATAAAAGATTACAGTTTGCAGGTTGCAAGTTTCAGGTTACAGGTTTCAAGTTTTACGATTTCAACCTTTTGCCCATAGCCCATAGCTCACTGCCCATAGCTCACACCTTCCACCTTTTCCCTACTTCAACTTAGCTACCTCTGCATCATAATATTCTCTTGTAAATTTCACATCAGGCAAATTATTATACCAGTTAGATTCATGTTCTATAGATAACATGCCATTAAAGCTTTGCCTTTTTAATTCGGCAAGTACTGCAGGTATATTAATTACGCCCTTGCTTACTACTGTATCCGCAGCTTTAGGATCATCAAATTTTACAATATCTTTCAGATGACTGCCATATACATGCCCTTCCAGTTTTTTGAGACATTCTACAGGGTCCAACCCATTACGAGCCCAGTGACCTATATCTGCGCAGGCACCAATATTCGGATGCCCTTGTATAGCGGCAAGCACTGAATCAGGATGCTGGTATGCATTGGGTCTTGGATGATCATGAATAGCGATCTTTATGCCTGTGGCACCACCCAGGCTGTCAATTAAATTCCAGAATTCTTTTTTAGGCTCGGCGGTAATATATTTTAAGCCAAACTCTTTAGCAAGATCAAAAGCCTTAACCCATTCTTCTTTAGTGCCGGGAGATATAACACCCATTGCTACTATATCAATGCCTTTTGATTGTAAAAGCTTTTTCAGTTTTTCTTTGTCTTCGGCAGACATATTGATACCGAATTCGCCTTTCATATCGCCGCCAAGTTTTTGTCCCCAGAACGCTTCAATATGCTTAATGCCCGCGCTGTCTACTTTACTTAAGGCATCAGCAACAGGAAACATCCTGAATGTCCACATTTGAACACCCAGTTTAAAACCGGCAGTACTGCCCACGTTTACGGCAGAATCTGCATTAGCAACAGCAGTACTATCTGCATTATTTGCAGAAGAAGAATTGCTGTTGCAGGAAGTAATGGCAAAAATACCCAGCATTGAAACCAGGAAGCCTGCAATCAATTTCATGTGAAAGTTTTAATAGTTAATAAATTGAAATAAGGTGGCAAAAGTATAGAAATATTTTTTGTAGAAAATGACAGATTGCTAATGATTGGCAGCGTGGGGAATTAATAAGGTGTTAATGACGGGAGTCTGATAATGAAATATCTGTTATGGATGGAATTATGAGGCGTCCACCTGCTATTGAAAAATATTGGCAAAAAATAAAAAGCCGCCAAAAGCAGCTTTTAAAGTTGTCGATTTTTTTCGTTCCCCGGGCGGTAGTTTGTAGTGATATCAGCAACAAAGCAATCAAAAATTTATTTGCCATGTGGTTCAATATTTATATAAAAATTAAGGTACAAGCCTGTTTGTACTGGCTGGTTTTGGATTGAATTGCCTGAAGTGAGATGTTGTTCCTTTGGTTTGTTGAATCAAATTCTATTATAAGATGACAGCCGCAGTATATATATCCTTGCCTGCTTTTATTAAATTTTTCACTTCCAAAATAATAATGGTTATTATATTCAAATTCATGATTTACATCATGCATTGAACTACGCATATTCTTAGTGAGGCTATAATATAGACAAAAGTCTTTTTTAGATTTTGGTTAATAATAATATTATTTTTTTGCTTAACAAGGTTGTGAACATCATTTTGCCGATGTGAGCCAGCTGTATATACCTACTTCCGATGCAAAACTTGATTGGAACGAGAGCTGGGGTAAAGTAAAGGCTTACAGCAGCTAAGTTGTCAGGCACAAAGAAAGATTTGCGAAAAATCGTTCTGATCGTTGGGATAATCATTGTTCTGTTATATAGAATTCAATATTGTACCCGGTTTCGCCCAAATAGCCATATTTTCCAAAAACTACAGTTTTGGTTTCTTCGTTTTTATCATCCATATGGCGGTTATTAAGTAACAATTTTTTACCGTTGTAAAGCAGCCTGATGGTATATTTTCCGATGGGTACGTCTTTTACCATAAAAGTGCCGCCAACCTCTTCTACAGGTTTTTCAAATGAGGAGCATGGCGTTCCATCCATATAACTGGTTTCACCGGCATAAGGGGTAAAGGATAATTTTACTTTTGTCATATCCGCAGTTGTGCCAAAGGGATACAGGTCAACATGCGCCCCGTAGTATCCGGTACCAGCCGGCCGGGAGCCTTTGAGCTTCCAGGTAAAATTTCGTACAGCACCGCTTGCTTTATTAAAGGCACCGTTCTTATCCGGCTCAAGGTCAAAAGTATAAGTTTCTCCGTAAGCAGCTTTGGTCAGCTGTGCCTTTGCGGTCCAGTCACCTGCCGGATCATCCGGCAACAACAGCTGGTATTTCCCATCATCATCGCTGGATGAAAAAAGATAGCTGTTATGCCAAACCGTATGCTCGATCGTTATACCGGCATCTCTGACCGGCAGGTTATTTGCATCGGTAACCTTACCGCTCACCACGCCGATTTTGGTTCCGGGCATTCCGGTGGGTTCGTCATCACTTTCATGTTTACTGCAGGATACCAGAACAGCACTGAATATAAATGGAAGTAATATGTTGGATACTGTATATTTCATTTGTAATATTTTTTTGATGTTTTATTCCAGGAATGTTGCTAGGCTACTTTTGAAAAATCAGAATGATACTTTGAGATAGCATCAGACCCGCAATCTTCAGTGATAAACAGCTGTTTCTTTAAAATATACTTAAGCAGGTAAGCAACCACGAACGCCGCAGAAGTACCGATGGATAGCCATGTGCAGAAATCTTTTGCAATTCCGTGCATGTTCTTATAGTAAAGCAAATAAGCTCCAAGCCCTATAACGATGCCCGCCACTGCCGCAATCAAATAGCCAAGGATACATTGCAGCATCCATTTTCCCGGAGATTTAACCAGCGGTTTTAAAGCTATGGCATTGATTATTCCGATTGAAAGGAACATGAACAATATGTCAAAGGGAACGAATAAAGTGTAGTAACCAAGCCAGAATGCCCAGGGCACCGTAAATAAAAATGGCCAGATACCCTCTAAGGTTTTTCTTTTTGTTACTGTTTTGAAAGTTTTGTTCTGCGTTCTTACAAGAAAGAAAACAAAAACAAATAATGATAATGTGTGCATGATAAATTGCGGGGTCGTTAATAGTTTATCATGGTCGCCGGTAAGCCCGTGTGCAATAAGCGGATGAAGCAAACCAAGCGTCCCGGCGTAAATGATGAGGTTACCGGTTACCCACCTTTTTAAAAAGAGATCCTTAATCGATTTCATAATTTTTGATTTAGAATGTAAAACACCATCATTTTACCCTTGTAAAAAGGGATACTTTCTGCCTGAAATGATATATTTTGCGACATGGCTTTACAGGGTACGGTCATTCGCACCATCTTTCAGACGGCTACTTCATTTGGAGCAGCTTTCGATACACTTTGCCAGATGTCAGGCATCAGCCCCGAAGAAATCAGCGATTCGGAAAACATGGTTGAATGGGAAAAGGCAGCGCTCATTTGGGTACCCCTCTTAAAGCTGTCTGGCGATCCGTTGATTGGACTGCATGTAGGTATGGGCGTAGACAAGCTGCTGCATGGCATGGTTGGATTTCTGATCCAAAGCAGCAATAATATCGGTCATGCGCTTCAGTTATTATGCCAGTATGGGCATATGGTATCACCCATGGTTGCCTATAAGTATACAGTGAAGGATGTGGCTACACTTGAGGTGGCACAAAACAAGATGTGGCTGATGAAACACCCTGAACCCGCAAGACATGCCAATGATTTTTTATTCGCGGCAACTATAAATACTTTTCATGCGCTGACGGGCAGGCGGATTATTCCCTTACGGATCGAACTGGCCTACGAAATGCGCGAAATTTCCGAATACAGAAATTTTTTTGGCTGCGACGTACTTTTTAATAAAGAGGCTAACCGCATTATTGCAAGCAAAGAAAGTGTATCGACGGCTATACGCACCAGCGACCAATCCATGTTTGACCTGTTTAACTCCATTGTGGCTGATAAACAGTCGCTGCTGGCAACTAACAGCATGGCAGAAAATGTAAAGCATGTATTATTTATGCAGTTTAAAGGAAGAATCCCTACTATTGAAGAGGCAGCAACCGCATTGAATACATCAGCGCGCAATCTGCAACGCAAACTGCTGCAGGAAAACACCTCCTTCCGCGATATCGCAGGAGCGGTAAGAAAAGAGATCGCCTTGCAGCTCATGCAAAATCCTGCTATAAAAATATCCGAAGTATCTGACATCTTAGGGTATTCAGACCTTACGGCATTCAGAAAAGCTTTTAAATCGTGGACAAATGCAACACCGAGGGCGATGAGAAAGGGGCAGGTATAAAGTTTTATAATAGTGTGCCGCCTGTTTGGCGTTGCCTGCATGGAGTTCAATATGATCTGTACCGGACAGAATGATTTCCTCCGGCACTACAGGAATTACCTTCCAGCAAAGGGGTTCATATAACAAGTAAGTGATACCGAAGAAAAAAGATAAAAAATGGAAGGCCCTTCATGGCGAAGCTTAGAGGGATGAATCTGTAGCGAGCGCATACATGAGAAAAATATAGCCCGTGCGCTCGTCGTCAAATGATTTATGAGAGTAATCAGGACACATATTTGTCACAAAATATAAATTTGATCGAAGTATATAAATTTCTTCTTATTACCGCAATAACAGAAAGCGTATGTTTGAGCAGTTCAGAAAAAAAATTCCGCTTGACGACGGCCGGTGGAATGCGTACATCAGTTGCTTTAGAAGGATGGAAGTGCCGGCTAAATTTACACTTCTAAAAGAAGGTGATATTTCAAAGAAATTATTCCTGATTGAAAAAGGTTGTGTCCGGGTATGGTATAATAAAAATGGAACGGACCTTACTTCTCAGTTCTTTTTCGAAAACCATATGGTGGCTTCTATTGAGAGCTTCAGAAAGAAAACGCCAAGCCCTGCTGCCATTGAAACGATTGAGCCCAGTATTCTGTGGTGGATACACAAAAATGACGCCGACAGGATCATTGAAGAGATAAAGGAAATACCACTGCTAAGAGACATGTTAATCGATACCATATTTGAACGGACTTTTAACTATATGAAACATTTTTTTGCTTTCATAAAAGACACGCCGGAGGAACGCTATCTTTACCTGCTACAAGAAAATCCGCAAATCCTGCAGCGCGTACCGCAGCATTATATTGCCTCCTACCTGGGCATCACAAAGGTTCACCTGAGCCGCATAAAAAGTAAATTGGCAAAAGGCAAATAACCATTGCCCATTTGATAACAAATGTTATCGTTGACGCTGTCTCATCAGCGGTAGCTTTGCTCAAAAAATGTACAACACATGAAAGCAGCAGTCATTTTTCAAAAAGGAGAAGCGCCAAAGTATGTAGAAGATTTTGCCGCGCCTGTGGTAGGAAATCAGAAGGAGGTACTGGTTTCGGTGAAAGCATCGGCAGTAAAAAATCTTGATAAAATGCGCGCAAGCGGAAAACATTATTCCACCGAGCATGAGATGTGGAATCCAAAAGTTCCGGGCGGAGACGGGGTGGGTTTACTGGAAGATGGAACCAGGGTGTACGCCGTTGGCGTAAGCGGTATGATTGCCGAAAAGGCAACCGTTGAAAAAGATATTCTGGTAAAACTACCAGAAGGAATAGATGATGCCACGGCCGCCGCCTTGCCCAATGCCGTGATGGGTTCTGCGCTGGCACTACGTTTCAGAGCAGGCCTGCAAAAGGGCGAAACAGTGCTGATAAATGGAGCGACAGGCGTTACCGGGAAAATATCGGTGCAGATTGCTAAATATTATGGCGCTAAAAAAGTAATCGCCACCGGCAGAAACGAGCAGGTGCTTAAAGAACTGTTAACCCTGGGTGCAGATGAGATTGTTTCACTCAAAGAGGATGATGAAGGCCTGGTCGCTAAACTCAAAGGTATACACAAAGAATATCCCATAGACGTTGTGATCGATTATTTGTGGGGTCATAGTGCCGAACTGATCCTGGCTTCCCTAAAAGGGACAGGCGGATTTTCTCGCCATACGCGTTTTATTACTGTAGGCGGGATGTCAGGCGATACCATCACCTTATCTTCTTCTATCCTGCGCAGTACAAATATCCAGATTTCTGGTTCGGGGCTGGGTACCTGGAGCCGGCTGGAAGTGAAAGTGCTGATTAACGAGATACTTCCTGAGATGTTCGAACTGGCAGTGGATGGAAAACTAAAAATTGAAACGATGCCTATAGCACTAAAGGACATTGAAAAATGTTGGGACGCGACAGTGCCTGCCGGTAAAAGACTGGTCGTCATCATCTAAAAATACATTCGACTAAAAAATCAGCCCATATAAAACAGGGGAATCAAGGCTAACTGCTTATGAGAAAATCTTCCATCCATTTACTTGCACTTATTTTTTATTTGGTAGGCATGCAATAAAAAGCAGAAAAAAAGGGTGCATAGACATGCGCCCCGTTTAAAATCCAATATCCTATGAAAAACTGTTGCAAAAATAATAGTTCCGGGGATTTCCGCCATCGTACAGTTTGTCTATATCCTGTCCTATGCGGTGCTACAGCAAGCATAAAAAACAGCGCCGCAAAAATACGGCGCTGCTGCAATGTCTTTAGTTGGACGGTTTTTTAGGACAATTGCTTTTTCAGGGTAATGGATTTAGATCAAGGGTTTTCGGGTTCATAGGATTATTGGGATCTGTTTTTCGGTTAGTTGTCTATTGGATTTGTTACACAAAGAAACGAAGCATCCGGCTTGAAAAAAATAGAATACGATGTGATTGTTTTGTCATAATGATTCGACAGCATCGGGGAATTACGCAGGCGCTGTTGGTATTGACAAAAATTCTTTTATCTTTCTCTCTGCTATCACAAAAGGGGTATTGGAAAGCTTATAACAATAACCTCCGGGGTTAAAAATATTCTGAAATAAAAACAGCGATGGGTAAAAAAGTAAAAACGGCAAGCGAGGTGTTAACGGCGCTGGACTATTATTACGATAAGCAGGACACTGCCACAAAAGAATGCTTACTTGCATTGAAAGCAATCATCCTTTCAATAGATAAAAACATCGTCCATACCCGAAAATACCAGATCCCTTTTTTTACTTATCATACCTTTAATCTTGGATTTTTATGGATACACAGGAGGAAAGTCCTGGTCGGGTTTGTTGAAGACGGGAAACTACTGCCACCTCCGGTATCAGGGCGAAAAAAAGATAAAGTAATAACAATAGAAATTGACCCTGCAAAAGATATTCCTGTTGATGTGATCAAACATAATATTCTTGACCTTGTGAGACAGTATGATTTATACTCCATAAAAAGTAACATATGAGCCCTAAAGGATGGTCTCAACGAACCGGACATAGAATCCGGTGGAAATCTTTTCAAGTTTTCTTTTTACCGCCTAGTTAAGCACTTGGCTTTGAGTTCTGAGATGCGGGTATTGATTTTAAAAATAAAAAGGATGGGTATTCTTTACACAACTACCATCCTTTCCCTGTCCACTGTTCCAGCCTTACTTTCTGAGGCATTTTTATAGGGTAATACCGGCTGGGCTGCGGATGCAGGTAAATGCGCAGGTGAATGGAATACATTCCTGTAACATTTACGGCATTACGCCAGTTAATGACGGGTGTTACTACCGGTATGTTCATACGCCTTCCCGATTAAAAATGTGCCGAAAAACCGTAAAAGAAACCGTAAAAGAATTGGTGGGAATTACAGTGAATTAAAAACCTGAAGAAAATTTAAAACCCACGTCAAACTTGTGTCTGGCGTGGGTTTTACCCGTTTTAACGATTTTTGAGTCGTTTTAAAACTCCCGTTTAGCTCCCCCTTCAGGACTTGAACCTGAGACCCTCTGATTAACAGTCAGATGCTCTAACCAACTGAGCTAAGGAGGATTGTATTCCTTATCAATAAGGGCGGCAAAAATAGGGAATTTTGCTTGTAAAAAACAAAGAAATTTATTCGTGTTTTTAAAAAGAGTATTACGGCATTATTTATGATTTGGTTTACTAACGGGTAAGCGTAAAATATTAAAATAAAAGAAAAATTATTACTCTGTACATTTGTTATCCGATAATATTTTATTTCACAATTAAAACTGTAGATCATGGCTTTTACATTACCGGCTTTGCCTTATGCATACGATGCATTGGAGCCCTATATTGATACACTTACAATGCAGATACATCACGATAAGCATCACCAGGCTTATGTTGATAATCTCAATAAAGCAATTGCAGGCACACCTAATGAAAATAAATCGCTTGAAGAATTAGTAAAGAATGCTGGTTCAATCAGCCCGGCTGTTCGCAATAATGGTGGTGGTCACTGGAATCATACCTTCTTTTGGGAAACTTTAGCAAAAGGTGGCGGAACGCCTTCTGGTAAATTAGCCGAGGCTATTAACAGCACCTTTAGTAACCTGGATGAATTGAAAGCAAAAGTTAATACCGCAGGTGCAACCCGCTTTGGCAGTGGTTGGGCATGGTTAATTTTAAAAGATGGCAAATTAGAGGTAACAAGCACACCTAACCAGGATAATCCATTAATGGATGTTGCAGAAGTAAAAGGAACACCACTTTTAGGAGTGGATGTTTGGGAACATGCTTATTATCTTAAATATCAAAATAAACGCCCGGATTATCTTGCTGCAATCTGGAACGTGATTGATTGGAAAAAAGTGGAAGAGAGATTCGCAAAAGGGTAGTTGATTATAGCTGATAACATAATAAGAAAGGCTATCATTCCGATAGCCTTTCTTATTACTATTCAAAAATTTGATTTTACCCTAATGCTACTCTTTTAAAAGCTGTGATGACTAAACCGCCATCTGCGCTTTTCAAATATTCGGCTACACTTTTACCGCCATCTTTTACAAATGGCTGAGCGGTAAGCGTATTTTCTTTAAAGAATGCATTCAGCTTTCCTTCAGCAATTTTTTCAATCATTGCATCTGGTTTTCCTGCCATTTTAGGATCATTCTTTATCTGTTCTGTAACGATCGCTTTTTCACGGGCAACAATATCTGCAGGTACTGAATCAGGATCTACCGCTACAGGGTTCATAGCCGCGATCTGCATGGCTACATCTTTACCAGCTTCAACAGCTTCTTTATTAAATCCTACCAGTACACCTATACGGTTAGCGCCATGAATATAAGGAGCTACATAAGGTGCATCAAGACGCTCAAATTTGCTGATGCCGATCTTTTCACCAATGCTTGCTAATTTGTCGTTGATAAGATCAGCAATCTTAGCGCCATTGATGCTTACATTATTCAGTTCTTCAGCGCTTTTTACATTATTAGCAATAGCCGCATCTGCAATGCTCTGGGCAAAAGCTACGAAATCAGCATTCTTGCTTACAAAGTCTGTCTCACAACTAACACATACAGCTATACCGGTTTTATTGTCTGCAGTTGTTTGTGCAAGCACCACACCTTCTTTAGCTTCCCGGTCTCCGCGTAGAGCAGCAACTTTAGCACCTTTTTTACGAAGCCAGTCTATCGCTTCTTCAAAATCCCCGTTTGTTTCAGTTAATGCTTTGCGGCAGTCCATCATTCCCGCACCAGTCATCTGGCGAAGTTTATTGATGTCTGCTGCTGTTATAGTTAAAGTTGACATATCTGAAATGTTTTAAAATATTAGAAAATACATTTTACAAAGCAAACAAAATTTGTCGCTTAAGAGTATGTATATAAAACTATCTGCCTGCCGGGCGTCTTGCTCCGCCACCTGATGAAGGTGTGCGTCTTCTCTGCCCGCCACCGCCGCCGCCGCCGGCAGGGCCTCTGCCACGTCCGGCACCGCGACCACCTTTTTCCCTGTCATTGCCTGCTTCGTCAATATCAAGCTTTGGTCCTTTTTCAACTACTTCTTCTTCTGTTTCTTCCTCAGCTTTTTCATTTTGACGTTCTGCCAGGCCTTCTGCAATAGCAGCAGTAATATAATTGGTGACAATAGCTATAGATTTTGTAGCATCATCATTTGCAGGAATAGCAAAGTCTACTTTATTAGGATCGCAATTGGTATCAACCATGCCAAAAGTAGCAATGCCCAAACGTTTAGCTTCAGCAAGCGCGATATGCTCATGGCCAATATCGATGATGAACAATGCAGCGGGTACGCGCCCTAACTGTGCAATACCACCCAGCACTTTTTCCATTTTTTCTTTGTCACGGCTTAGTGTAAGACGTTCTTTTTTGGTAATGCTGTCAAATGTGCCGTCATTAAGCATTTTGTCGATGCTCTGCATCTTTTTAACACTTTTACGTACAGTATTAAAGTTGGTAAGCATACCACCTAACCATCTTTCAGTAACGTAAGGCATGTTAACACGCCTGGCGCATTCTGTTACTATTTCTTTTGCCTGCTTTTTTGTGCCAACAAACATTATTTTTTTCCCGCTTTTGGCAATATTTTTTAAAGCGGCTGCAGTTTCCTGCAGGTTCTCAACAGTTTTGTTGAGGTCAATAATGTGAATACCTTTTTTCTCAGCAAAAATGTAAGGCAACATTTTTGGGTTCCACTTCTTACGCAGGTGACCAAAATGAACACCGGCTTCCAGTAATTGCTGCTGCAATGAAGTGCTATTTTCCATTTTTATAGTTTAATAATTTGAAAAATTCTGATGATGAATCTATATATACGCTGAACTTCTGCAAAACAAACATTAACGTTTGCTGAACTGGAAGCTCTTTCTTGCTTTTTTCTTACCGAACTTCTTACGCTCAACGCCTCTTGGATCACGCATTAATAAACCTGCTGCTTTCAAAGCCGGCCTGTAATCTGCGCTTACTTCAAGCAACGCACGGGCAATACCCAGTTTTGCAGCTTCAGCCTGCCCTTTAGGGCCACCGCCTGTAGCATTGATTTTTACATCAAATTTGTCTAAACCTTCAACTGTTTTAAGAGGAAGTTCTACCTGGTTCTGCAAATAGATCAATGAGAAATATTGTTTATAATCTTTATCGTTCACAGTGATCTTTCCATCTCCTTTAGAAAGGAAAACTCTTGTCACTGCTTCTTTACGACGGCCAACGCCATTTTTTTGTTTTTCCATTATTTACGCTTTGCGCTATTAGCGAAACCGCTATTAGCAGTTTAACTAATTTAGAATTTTAATGCTGCGGGTTTTTGTGCCGTATGCGGATGTTCTGCACCTGCATATACAAATAGTTTTTTATAAATTTTGCGCCCTAAACGATTTTTAGGAAGCATACCTTTCACAGCTCTTTCAATCACAACTTCCGGTCTGCGGGCAAGAAGGCTTTTTGCGGTTTCTTCTTTTTTACCACCGGGATAACCGGAAAAGTTGATATAGGTTTTGTCTTCAAGTTTGTTACCGGTAAATGCAACTTTGTCTGCATTGATAACGATCACATAATCTCCGCAGTCAACGTGGGGAGTATAATAGGCTTTGTTTTTGCCGCGTAATACCGCAGCGATTTTTGCGCACATGCGACCAACGGTTTGATTGGTGCCGTCAACAACATACCAATTATGTTGCACGGTAGCCTCGTTCGCATGCTTGGTAGTAAAATGTAATTTGCTCATATGTATTTATTTTACCCGTTTGGTAACAGGTTGGTATCGACGCCATCCCGCCATAATACCGGTTAAAAATTGGAGCGCAAAGGTAGGTCTAAAGTGATATGATTTCCAAGAAAATAGGATAGTATTTTTTATTGAACCTTTGTAACTTACTGATTTTCAATAAAAAATTTGATATGAATTTTAGTTCTTTAGGAAAAAAGAAGAAAATCTGTATTTAAAGAGGGTATTTTATTGCAGGGAGTAGATCTCCTGGATGATGGTAAGCTGATTTGCTGCGGATGCCAGGGCTACATTATTTCCTGGGTTATGTTTTACCCAAAAGCTTGTAGCAGGGCGTTCGTTATGCTTTTTAAGCCATTCATACATAATAGATACATCACTATCAATATCTGAGTAGCTTTTGATGCGCATTACTACGGCCTGGTGACTTTCTAATTCGGTAAGTTCGAAGGGAACTTTCAGCTCTTTTTCAGGCTCATTTATTTCAATCGCAACACTTAGTAATGCTGCAGAATCGCTTATCTTTTCATACTGACTTAAAAATACGCCTGGCTCTTTTATAATATCCTGTGGAATTTGAGTAATAATTTCATTATATGAATTCAATATTGCTTCTTCCATCGCGCTTACAGGAACAGTATCATTTTTAATGATTATTTTATTAAACGGCATTTCAATGCGCTCAAAAGTAATTCCTCCAAAAACAGAGTCCGGATGTTCAATATGGTTTTTAAATTGAACAATGTTCTGAAAAAATGGTTCTCTGAACTGTGAAGGATTAAAAAGCAGGTTAAGCTTTTTAAAGAGGCCTTCATGTATTTCAAGTTCTTCAATCCAGGTGATCTCTGTATTCCATTTATTTTTTTTGATTAATTGAATAACTCCATTTTTTAAAGCATTATCATTTTTAAGTATATAATTGAAGTTTTCGTTCTTCTTATCTGAAGTAGCCTCAAAATGCTGAAAAGTGTTTCTTTTATTTTCCGGATCAATATACCAGTTGTGCCAATTCGATGTATCAGTGATGGTACGGCTGGTTATGGTATTATTGGCATTAATTGAAATAATTGCTTTGTACGTTCTGCGCATAGGTAAGGCGCCTAAAAAAACCAAAGCAGAAATAATGCAGGCTAAAATAATTAATATGATCTTCCGGGTTTGCATGATATTGGGTTAGAAATTCGGTATAAAAATAATCGTCAATTTTTTTTAAAACAGGCGATTTCGATATATAGCCCAAAAGCTTCGATGAAATGCCGTTCATCCTTAACAACGATTGTTTTGCCGAAGTGCTGTCCGCATTTAAATCAGAAGTGCTCCTGCAACGGAAGTTGTACTTCTACAAGCGTTCCCTGCGCTAAATCTCGGATGTGAATGCTTGCCGAAGTGTTCCTGGTTTTATTCAGAATATCAATTCTTTCCTTTGTAATTTTCATGCCCAAAGATTTCCTGCCGGGGCTAACCGGTATTTTGTTGGTAGTTGCGGTTCTTCCAATACCGTCATCCTCAACAGTACAAACTATCATATTATCCTCTTTCCTGATCTCAACTGTAATTTTGCCGGTACTTTCTTTTTTAGCTATTCCATGCCAGATGCTGTTTTCTACAAAAGGCTGAAGTATAAGCGGCGGCACTAATGTATTTTCCGGGTCAATGGCGTCACTCACTTTTATTTCATATAAAAATTTATGGTTCATCCTGATGGCTTCTAATTCCATATACAGTTGCAATGCTTTTAAATCTTCGGCTAAAGGCACTTCTTTATGTTCAGAATTTTCAAGTATCAGGCGCATTAATTTTGCAAATTTTGTAAGATATTCATCTGCAACTTTTATATTATTCCTGGAGATATAATCGCTTATGGAGTTAAGTGAATTGAAAATAAAATGGGGGTTCATCTGTGCCTTGAGCGCTTTCATTTCTGTGGTTGAAATCTCAGCCTTTAATTCAGCTTCCTTTTGTTTTATAGTGGCATCCCGGCGCCTTTTGTAGAACCAAAAAGATAATATACCTCCTGCAATTAATAATCCTGCTATGCCCAGATACACATTACGTTTAAATTTCTGCTCAGATAACTGTGCTTCGTATGCGGCTTCAGTTATTGCCTTATTCTTTTCATATTCATACGTAGCCTCCATTACTCCCATCTGCACATTTTTTGAAGAGTTAATGATAGAATCTTTCAGGGCTATGGATTTTTGAAAACTGTCCATGGCGTATTTGTAGTTGCCTGAGCTATAATAAATGTCGCTTAATGTATGCAGGCCGATTACTATCCACTGCGTTGCATTAAGTTGTTCTAAAATCGCTATACCTTGTTTTGCAAGCGGTAGAGCCTGCTTCGGTTTTTTTTGAAGATTGTAGGTTAAGGCAAGATTATTCAGCGAAAGCGCCTTTACCATTGGTGAATTGATAGAGTCAGCAATGAGTATACTTTCTTTTAAACTTTTTTCCGCCGAATCGAGAAGATTTTTCCTGTTTAAAACAACTCCCGCAGTACTTAAAAAATTACTTAGGAATAATGGGTTATTAAGTTTCCTGGAAGAGTTGATTGCATAATTATACAATATTAAAGCAGAATCCGGTTGTTGTAATTCTGCATATACATTTCCCATATTTCCTTTGAGTTGCAGCATCGCCGCTTCGTTAGCTTTAATATCTTCGGCAATCTGCAATGCCTGTTTATAGTAGTGCAGTGATTTTTCAAATTGCTGCGCATTAAAAAAAAGCAGCCCTATATTGGCTAATGTTTGCCATTGAAAAGTTTTATTGCCAACTTGTTCATTTGCATCAAGTGCCTGCAGATAATATGGGTAAGCTTTTACATTGTCAGACAGCACAAAAGAATATATGGTGCCTAACCGCTGAAGTGCATTAGCCTTGCCTTTTACCCAACCTGTTTTTTGGGAAATGCTTAATGCTTCTTCGGCATATGCAAGTAAAGAAGAGTCCGGCCTGGTATATATGGAAGCGTTTATAAAATTTAAAAGCATATTTACCCTGGTGGTATCTTTTGCCGTATGTGTTTTAAGCACTCCGAGTAAAGAATCTGTGGTATTGAACTGTTGTCCAAAGCATGGCAATATTGCCATGACGATTATAATTGATATACCAGTCCGCATGATAGAATATAGATTTAAGATATGTTTGATCGCTGTTTTTCTGATAGCGTTATACTGTTATCTTTTATGGTGTTTGCATTTGGCTGAATATTTCAGAAGAAGGAGGAAATCAAATTTTGCTTCAGAATAAATTTGTATTACACTAATATAACATGCATTTAAGATTAATCAATTAATCTTTTAATAGTTTTCACTTAAAATAATGAACCGGTTGAAAATCAATATCAATTTTTGAGCACCAGGTATTTCTACCATTCGTTTATTGCATAGTAAATATACTGCTGTTAAATTAGCGCTTTATAAGTAATAAATACAAAGTTATATTTCATCCAACCCCAAACTTATGAAAGCGTATAAGCTCTGTTTACTATTTATAGTTACAATAATGTTCTTTGCCTGCGCAAAAAAGCTTGAAGATATTCTTCCTGCAGGCACCCCGGTTAACCCGGCAAAAACAGATACTGTTAAAACATCTGAACAAACGGGTTGTATCCCGCCCGACTATGGAGATTCGGTACTATGTTATAAATGGCTGGATGGTAAAGATTATAAAGTCTCCCCGGTAAATAATCCAGGCAAAGGAAAGTATATTTCTACTCCGGAAGGATTGGTTATTGATGGAAATACGGGGGAAATTAATGTTACAAAGAGTGAAAGCGGATTAAAATACAAAGTGGGGTTTATCCGTAATGGTTACCAGGATACCTGTTTTACAACCGTTATTACATCCGGAATTAATTATTTAGATGGCATTTACGTGTTAAGCGATAGCGATACGCTGCTTAAGCCTGTATATAATGGCAACCCGGCTTATGTGCCAATTTGCGGGCCCAATGGCTCATTAAATGGCTGCGAGTTTGATGATGATGACGATGACGATAACGGCAATGGTAATGCTGATGAACCACCTGCAGGGTTTTCCTGTAATGCAAAAAATATACGTGTAGATACAAGAACCGGTGTGATCAGTTTAAAACGTTCTGTATTGGATGGGCTTTTTGGTACGCTTAATCCTTCTAACGGAAAAACAGTAAAAGCCACACTGTATTACCGTTTAGATGATTGCAGCAGCGGAGCTTTGAGGAAAATTGATTTAGAATTTACTTATTACAGTAAATTATCTGATGTACCTCAGGGGCTTATTAATGATATACAGAATATACTTAACGGTGTTCTGAATCTTGTGTTCAGGACTAATAAGGATAAAGTAACTAATCCCCGACCACCTCATATTGTGGTGGTGGCAAATCGTTGATAATAATTAAAAAAAATGTTCGTTCTTAAAAAGGTGATCCTGTGATTACCTTTTTTTATGCGTAAGCAAGGCATTATTCTTATAGCTTTTACCTTATGTTGCCTGTTGTCCCGGTCCGGAGATCCGGTACACCTGGATGCTATAAGTCACGCTTATAAAATAGCTGACAGTCTCCTCACTTTATCTTCTCCTACGGATGAAACAGATGCTACAGCTAAAAAGAACTTTGATGAAATAATAGCAGCCTTTAATAATGATGCAACCTTGCCTGACAGCTTTTTATTTAATGCATTATGGAAACGTGGGGTATTGGAAGAAGTGCTGGGAAATATAGAAACGGCTAAATTGTTCTATTTGCGTTCTCTTGACGTTATAAGTCAAAAAAAAATCCTTGGTGATTCGCTGGAATTTAAGCCCTTATTATATGCAGGGGGAATTTATTACAGGGAAAATAAATTTGATTCTACCCGCATACTTTTGGAAAAAGCTCAATCACTTACGGAAAAATATAAATATGAGGAAGAATTAGAACGGCTGTATAATATACTGGGGGCGCTGTATTTTGAAGAAGGGAACTATTTACAAAGCAAAAACTGCTTTGAAAAGGCAGTTCAGATTATTGGAGATGATGAAAGCAGCACGATCCGGAAAATAAATTTTGAAAATAATATTGCCTCGTCATTGAATCGTTTAGGCCGGTATGAAGAATCTCTCAACGGGTATCTGAACTTACTGAAGTATAAAAATAATATAAGTGAAATATATCTCAGCATTGGAGATAATTATATGGCCCTGAACAAATATGCTGAAGCACTCAGGTATTTTCATGAGAGCAAAAAGGGAAAAGGGATAGAAGTGCTCAATTATATTGCCTATGCGCATTTGCAATTACATCAATACGATTCTGCAGCATACTATCTTGATTTATTTGAACAAAATCTTGATAGTAACAAACAGGTGAGCAGGGTGGCTTTAGGCATTCATGATACATACAGAGGGGATTATTTCTACAGCACGGGTAAGATTTCCGCTGCTGCCCTGCAATATCAAAAGGCAGTTACTCAATTGATGATTGATTATAAAGACAGTAGTATTTATAGTAATCCTACAGAATTTTCAGGTATAATTTCTTCATTTAATCTTTTTAAGGCTATTATAAATAAAGCAAAGTGCTTTCAGGAACTATATTCAGAAACACAAGCTGTAAATTATTTAAAAGCTGCTTTCGATGCTTACTCTTCAGGAATAATATTGGCGGATCATCTTGAACAGACAATGAATTCAGATGACGCAAAAATATTTTTGAAACGTAATAGTAATACTGCCTATACCAGGGCTATTGATGCGGCGATGCTATTATATAAGTTAACAGGAGAGAAAGATTTTTTATGGAAGGCATATAGTGTTGTTCAAAAAAACAAGTCATCAATACTGGTAGCCAACTTAAAGGATTTTGAGGTGAAGAGCAAAGTAGCTATTCCCGAAGATTTGCTGCAGGAAGAAAAAGCATTAAAATATAAGATAGCAAGGCTCCAGATCAAAATGGATCAAAACCTGCAAGATAGCATCGGCTTAAAGTTGGCAACAGAAAAAAGGAATGATGAACTACAGTTGTCAGTTATTCAAAATAAGATAAGAAAATATACAAATAGTGAAGATGCGGTGTATGAAAACGCGAAAGTAGATGAGCATTTCTTTAAAAATAAGCTCGATGATAAATCTGCTATCCTGGATTTCCACTTTTCTGATAGCCTTTTATACCTTTTTGCCATAACTGATAAAGAGATTCAATCTGCAACTACTCCTGTTAGTTCTCTTAATCTTGAGCAGGTTACCCGTGTGCAAAAAGGACTGGAGCATGTAGCGCCGCTGAATGCCAAAGCAACTGATTCGGTGGTGCAGCATTTATCTTCTGTGCTTATTCAGCCTGTTTTCCCACTTATTGAAGAGAAAAAAGAATGGATCATTTTGCCGGATGGTGTATTCTATTATTTCCCCTTTGAAATTATCAAAAATCCCAAATCCGGGAAAGCGCTTATTGATGATTATGCTATCAGTTATAATTTTTCTATTCAGTTTATAAATGAAAAGGAAAATACAAAAAAAGAAGGACTGCCCAAATTGGTTGCAGTGGCGCCGTTTATTAATAAGGGATTGTACTCTTATACTGATTCTGTTTTGCTGGAAAGGCTGCCGGCAACTCAGATGGAGATAGCAGGTTTAAATGGTAAAATATTACTGGATACAAGTGCGACAAAATCAAGGTTTCTTGATCGCGTAAATCATTATGACATTTTGCATCTTGCAACGCATGCCGTAATGAATCCTTCTAATCCCTCTCAGTCATATATAGCATTTTACCCCGAAGACTCAACGAAAACCGATAGTTATAAGCTTTACTTAAATGAATTATATAATCTTAATCTTGATTCAACGCGCTTGATGTTGCTGAGTGCCTGTGAAACCGGCGTAGGAAAATTGGTAGAAGGCGAAGGTGTGATGAGCTTAAGCAGGGGAGTGCTGTACGCCGGATGCCCTAGTGTAATAACTACTTTATGGCCTGCAAACGACCAATCCACCGCGTATATCATCAACCACTTTTACAAATATATGGATGAGGGAAAAGATCTTACCGATGCCCTAAAATCTGCCAAGCTGGATTTTATAAAAGACTACCCTGCGCAAAGTGATCCGTCATATTGGGCACACCTGGTGTTGGTTGGCAAAACGCAATCACTATATAATAGTCCTGCACAGATAAATGTTGTGTTTGTAATTTCAATTGTCATAATTCTGCTTGCAGTATATGGGTTATGGTGGTATTTAAAACGTAGAAAACCGGTAATGGTTAAAAGCTAAGGTTTCAAAATTGTTAAGTTGAAAAGTGAGGTTCTTTTTTGAGTATCACACCATCCAGCCACTTTAATTTTCTTTTTCTATAGATGGGCTCATATTCAAACTCAAAGAAAGTTTCGATATACCTGGGACTTGCATATAAAAAATAGATATCTCTTGGATGCTTTTGAAGTGATACTTCTACTTTTTCAAGAAATATTTTTATCGTTTCATCGTCAAAAGGATTGAACATAAAAAAAACGGACTCCCTGGGATCAATGGCATAATCAATAACATTACCACAAATGATCTCATAGTTTATGCCGGGAAAAATCTGTTTTAATTTTTTCATATGCTGTGTGGCTTCTTCACAAACTTCCTTTGCAAAGTCTACACCTTTCAGGTGAGTGAAGCCAAAATGCGCTGCAACTACCAATGCCCTTCCTTTACCGCAGCCAAGGTCGGAAAAGGAAGAGAGACTGTCAATAGATCGTATTTTTTGTAATAAACTTTCAAGAATAAAAAAATTTACTGCTTCATAACGTGAGGATTTGGAGATATTTCCGTTCTGAATGGTAAGATCAGGAAGTTCTGCAGGGGCGGTAGTATTTATCTGGTATTTTTTTTCACCTTTTATTTCGTACCTGATCATAAATATTGCCAGCCGGAAATTCCAGTTTACGCCGAAATACCAGAATAGTTTTATATAATCAATCCATTTTTTCAATTGCTGAACTTAATCTGAAGTCAATAATTTTAAGTTGAAGATTTTTTTCTCCGTTCCATTCATTTTCCTCAATGGTAAAAACAATATCAACCGGCTGCCTGTTAAGTAACAGAGGCATTTTGCAAGCAAGGTTAAAACCTATACCGCTTATCATTACATTTCCCTGCCGTAGAGAAAATTTGATGTGTTGTTCTTTTAATAGCCGGGAGTTTCCGGTGTCAACTAAATTTTTACAGATAAAAACCGGGCGCATATTATCCGGGCCAAAAGGTTCCATCTGGCAAATAATGTTGTAAAAAGCCGGTTTTATGTCGGCAAGTTCAATTTCTGTATCTATGGTAATAACCGGTATTAATTGTTCAGGGGCTATACGCTCGCTTACAACCTCTTCAAACCTTATGCTGAAAGCTTCAACTTTTTCTGGTAATAAGGTCATGCCTGCTGCTGCAAAATGCCCGCCATAACCTAACAGGTGCTCTCTGCATTCATGTATGGCTTCATATAAATTAAAGCCCGGAACGCTTCTGGCGCTTCCTGCAACAATTCCACCACTTTGAGTTAACACTATAGTGGGACGGTAAAATTTTTCAATTAATCTTGATGCTACTATTCCAACTACACCTTTGTGCCAGTGCGGTTGATATAAAACCGTGGATTTTCTGTTAGTCAGCTCATAACTGTTCCCGATTATTTCAAGGGCCTCTTCTGTAATACTGCTGTCTGCTTCTTTCCTGTTGTCATTGGCATTGTGCAATTCTGCCGCAAATGTCAATGCTTTTTTATAGTCATTTTCAATAAAAAGCAGAACAGCTTTACGGGCATCGTCCATTCTTCCGGCGGCATTGATCCTGGGGGCAATAACGAAAACAAGGTTAGTAATATGAAGGGCTGATTTTTTAAAACCGCTTAATTCAACTAGAGTTTTTATACCAACACAAGGATCTTCATTCACTTTTTTCATACCATAAAAAGCCAGTATCCTGTTTTCGCCTGTAATCGGCACTATATCGGCCGCAATAGCAGTTGCAACAAGATCTAAATAACAAAAATATTCCTTATCTGGTAATTGAAAACGGGAAGCGAGGGCTGTTATCAATTTAAATCCAACGCCGCAACCACATAATTCTTTATAAGGGTATGGGCAATCTTTTTGTTTAGGATTCAGTATAGCTACTGCCCGGGGCAATTCAGCATCGGGCAGATGGTGGTCGCATACAATAAAATCAATGCCAAGCAATGCTGCATAGCTTATCAAACCGGCAGATTTTATTCCGCAATCAAGAGAGATGATGAGTGTTATGCCATGTTGTTTTGCAAAATCTATCCCTTGTTTTGAAACACCATATCCTTCGCGGTAACGATGAGGTATATAAAACTGAATTTTATCTGCTATATATATTTTCTGAAGGAACTGGTACATTATTGATACTGCGGTTGTACCATCTACGTCGTAATCGCCAAAAACAAGTATTTTTTCATGATTATTAAAAGCGGCTGACAAGCGTTTTACCGCTTTATCCATATCCTTCATTAAAAATGGATCGTGAAGGGAAGATAACCCGGGTCTGAAATAAGATTTGGCGTCCTGGTAGTTCGTTATATTTCTTTGAGCCAAAATATTACATAAGGCAGGATGAATTTTGAGCACATCGTGCAGGTGTATTGCAGTTAGCTGATCTGTTTTATTAATTGACCATTTTTTATCCATTCCTTCCGTAAATATTAAAGTTTTCTGTCGGTTGTGTAATTTACCAATTCTTCCAATGCATCCCGATTTTCGGAAGGAGGAAATTCATGCAATAATTGAATAGCTTTATTTTTATATGCTGTCATTTTTTCAAATCCATAACTAATACCACCAGCCAGCTTAACCTGCTCAATTACATAGTTTACCTTTTCCTTATTCTTATTTTGATTTTTGATGATGTAAATGAGTTCCCTTCGTTTGGAAGGCGGCACTTTATTAAGCGTGTATATTAAAGGAAGCGTAAGCTTTTTTTCTTTGATATCATTGCCTGTAGGTTTCCCTATGGCGTCACTGCCATAATCAAACAGGTCGTCTTTAATTTGAAAGGCAATGCCTGCATATTCTCCAAATTGCCTTAGTTTTTCAGCAATATCTTCATTTTGAGAGGCTGACCATGCCCCGGCTGAACAAGCCGAAGCCAGTAATGAAGCGGTTTTGGTTTTAATTATTTCGTAATAAATATCTTCATCCAGGTTCAATCCCCTGGCTTTTTCAAGCTGCAATAATTCACCCTCACTCATTTTTCTAACCGCATCAGATAAAATATGGAGAATCCTGTAATCGCCACCGTCAAGAGAAAGTAATAATCCTTTACTCAAAAGGTAATCGCCAACCAATACAGAAACTTTTGATTTCCATAAGGCGTAGGTAGAAAAAAAACCGCGCCTTTCGTATGATTCATCCACAACATCATCATGAACCAGGCTGGCGGTATGCAAAAGTTCTACCAATGATGCGGCTCTGTATGTTGCATCATTTACTCCCCCACAAAGTTTTGCCGCCAGCAATACAAACATAGGGCGGAGTTGCTTCCCCTTCCTTTTTACGATGTATTGCATTATCCTGTCTAAAAGAGGAACATTACTTTTGACATATGTCTTGAATTTCATCTCAAAAATACTGAGCTCTTCTGCTGTTAACTTTCTGGCTAAATTCATTTTACTTCAAAAAAATGTAGCGAAACAACGCTATTATATATATAATTACCCACAACCGGCTGCAAATTAGCAGTGTAATTTATATTTTTAAAAAATTTGGTATTTAACCGTCATTCGATACTTTTGCGTATCCTTCCCATGAAACTCTGATTTATCACACATTATCTACAAAACTATGGCAGCTAAAAGGTTTTTCTTATTGGTAGGTTTTTTTGCTCTGCTTAACACTTGCTTGTTTGCCCAGGAAACTCCAACAACATCCGGTAGTTATGATTGGCGGGATTCTTCATTGATCCCTTCTTCAAGGTTAGCGCAGCATAACGAATTTTTAAACAATCAGTACAATTTTCCGGCAAAGCCAAGAAATCAGTGGGAAGTTGGTTTAAAAGCAGGAACATTTAATATTTTCGGCGATGTGCCTTCTCATTTTCCGACTCCGGGATTTGGTGTGCACGTCAGAAAAGCGCTGGGATACCTTTTCTCTTTGCGTGGAGAGTATATATATGGAATGGCCAGCGGTATTAACTGGAAACAAAGAACAGCAGGTTATGCACAGCCGTGGCTTGATGCAGGATATGTTCCAGGAACCAATTATGTATTTGATAATTATAAATCAAAGGTTCAGGATCTTTCTTTACAAGGTGTCTTGACTTTAAATAATATTCGCTTCCATAAGTCTAAAAACGGCTTACTTTTTTATGCATTGTTTGGTGTAGGTGCTACAATTTATGACACTAAAACAAATGTTACTCCAAACGGAGGAGGAAGTTTATATAATTTTAACAATGTTTCCCCACATAATGAATATAAGGAGCGTAAACAGACCATTAAGAATGTTAGAGACATCCTCGATGCCGGCAGCTATAATGTAGATGCTGAAAATGATGGTAATGCAAGAGCTAAACTGTTTGGCAATACATTAAGATTTTCAAGAACTGTGGGAGCAGGTATTGCATTTAAATTAAGCGACAGGCTGAACCTGGCTATCGAAGATAGATTAACCATAGTTAAGGATGACTTATTGGATGGCGTACGTTGGCAGAATGTTGATGTGCCTGGTGCTACAGGCGGCCGTGTACTTTCTCCGGATTATGATGTCTACAATATGGCAAGCATTGGCCTCAACATAAATATCGGGTCAAGATCAGTACAGCCTTTATGGTGGATAAATCCGCTTGATTACGCTTATAGCGAGCTGAATTCTCCAAAGCATATGAAAATACCAAAACCGGTATTGGATGATGCTGATGGAGACGGCGTTCCTGACCAGTTTGATATGGAGCCAAATACACCTGCCAGTGCTCCTGTTGACAGTCATGGTGTGAGCAGGGATACCGACGGTGATGGCGTGCCTGATTACAAGGATAAAGAATTGATTACTCCAACGACCTGCCAGCCTGTTGATGCGGATGGTGTAGGTAAATGTCCTTGCCCTGATGAATCTTGTTTTGATGGATTTATGATGAAAAAAGGCGGTGCAAATGATTGTGGCATCGGTGATCTGCCAAGTATTTCTTTCAATACAAAAGCATTTAAAGTTAGCAAAGATGCTGAAGCTGTTCTGGCTAATGTGGCTGACAGGTTACGTCAAAACCCGAATTGCCGCATAGTTGTTACCAGCTACACCTGCGAACCTTCTAAATCTTCACAGCAGTTGAGCTGGGATCGTGTAAATACTGTAATTAATTACCTGGTTGAAAAACAGGGAATTAGCTCAGATCGCCTGATATTCAAATATGGCGAGACAGGTGGAGATTGTAATACAGTAGATTTAAGGTCTGCAGAACAGGGAGATGAAGGTCCGAACACAGTGCCTGCTCCGCATCCAAACCTGAGAAGGAGAAATTAATATTCTGGTAATCATATAGATAAATTATAAAACAGACCCGATAAATGGGTCTGTTTTTTTATCAATACCTTAACGTCTTGCTAAAAATGATAAGATTACTTTTATTTTGAGTTAATCTGTTCTAAAAAAACTATTTTTGCCCGCCTTTTTATGAGAGTATTTAAGATTTTAGCGTTATTTATTGGCTTTTCTGTTGCTTTTTCATCATGCTCTAAGTTCTCTAAAGTGATGAAAAGCAAAGATTACGAATACAAGCTTCGTATGGCAGACCAGTATTTTGTAAAAAAGAAATACAGACTTGCGCAGCAACTTTATGAAGATTTATTCCCGGTTTTTAAGGGCTCAAATAAGTTTGAAGCCATTCATTATAATTTTGCCTATTGCGCCTATTACCTGAAAGATTACCTGTCTGCAGAGAATCTGTTTAAGAATTTTCTTGAATATTTTCCAAATAGTGCAAAAGCTGAGGAGGTTGATTATATGCACGCCTATTGTTTTTACAAGCAGTCGCCAAAACCGGAGCTTGACCAAACAAATACAGTGAAGGCTATGGGACAGATGCAGACATTTATTAATACTCACCCGGGTTCAGAACGAAACAAACAAGCACAGGAAATTATTTCCGAATGTTATAACAAATTGATTATTAAGGATTATAAAAGTGCAGAACTATATTATAACCTTGGTCACTACCGGGCAGCAGCAGTATCTTTTGCAACTTTGCTGAATAGTTATCCTGATGCGCACAACGCGGATGAGTTTAAACTTTGGGTTGTTAAATCTTATTACCGTTTTGCCACCCTAAGCGTTATTGATAAACAACCGGAACGTTACCAGCAGGTAATTGATGAGGTGCAGGATTTCCAGGATAGATTTCCGGAAAGTAAACTATTGAAAGATGCAGAACGTTATTTAACTTTGTCGCAAAATAATTTAAAAACTATCTCCCAATGAGTAGATTAAGAAAACAATGGGGCGCTAATACAACAGCTAATGTGGTGGAAACCAAGAATGTAGTTGATATTAAAGCAAAAACCGGAAATTTATACGAATCAATCTCTATAATAGGAAAACGTGCAAACCAGATCAATATAGCACTTAAAGAAGAGCTTCATAATAAACTGGAAGAGTTTGCCAGCCATACAGACAGTCTGGAAGAGATTCATGAGAATAAAGAGCAAATAGAGATTTCAAAGGCATACGAAAAAATGCCTAACCCGGCTCTTCTGGCTACACAGGAGTTTTTTGATGATAAAATCTTTTTCAGGAAGAATGATAATGATCTTTTCAGTTAGTACCATTTTAATATAATCTTTATATTTTTTGCGGCAATTATCAATTGCCGCTTTTGTATTTTTAGGATATCTTATCCATGGATAAAATTATTCAAACTCAATGCTGAAAGGGAAAAAAATTTTATTGGGCATTACCGGAAGCATCGCAGCTTACAAAGCCATTCTTATAATAAGAGAATTGGTTAAAAAAGGAGCTGATGTAAAAATAGTAATGACGCCTTCAGCAAAAGATTTTGTTTCTCCGCTTACCATTTCAACGCTGTCAAAAAATGAAGTGTTGATTGATATGTTTAAAGAAGATTCCTGGGCAAACCACGTAATGCTTGGCAGGTGGGCTGATATTATGCTTATTGCGCCAGCCAGTTGTAATACAATATCAAAAATGGCAAACGGGCTTTGCGATAATCTGCTTCTTTCAGTATACCTTTCAGCTACCTGCCCGGTTATGATTGCGCCTGCAATGGATGAAGATATGTGGCTGCATCCTGCTACTCAAAAGAATGTTTCGCTTTTAGGTTCATATGGTAACATTATTTTACCGGTTGAAATGGGAGAGTTAGCAAGCGGGCTGGTGGGACCGGGAAGAATGGCTGAGCCTGATACGATTATAACATATATGAGTGACCACCTTAAGCACACGCAGGTATTGGCGGGAAAAAAAGCCTTGGTTACTGCAGGGCCAACATATGAGCATATTGATCCTGTCAGGTTCATAGGTAATCACTCAAGCGGTAAAATGGGGGTGGCAATTGCTAATGATCTTGCAAGCAGAGGAGCAGAAGTAACATTAATACTTGCCCGAGTAATATATCGTTTAAGTTCAATAGCGGCGTGAAGATAGTAAATGTGAACAGTGCCGGGGAAATGTATGATGCGTGTGTAAACTCGTTTGAAGATGTGGATTTTGCGGTTATGTCGGCGGCAGTAGCCGATTATACACCGGTTACTGTAGCAAACGAAAAGATTAAAAAGAAAGACGAAAATCTGTTGTTGGAGTTGACAAAAACAAAAGATATTTTAAAAAGCCTGGGTGAAAAAAAGCGTGAAGACCAGGTGCTTGTTGGCTTTGCATTAGAAACAAATAATGAAGAAGCTAATGCCCGCCGGAAAATGCAGCAAAAAAATGCTGATATGATCGTGCTTAATTCTTTGCGCGATAAAAATGCAGGCTTTGGTAAAGACACCAATAAAGTGACTATTTACTTTAAAAATGGTGAAGAGAAAAAATTTGATGTAAAAAGCAAAGAAGCAGTAGCTAAAGATATTGTTGATTGCATAATCCAATACCATCATGCGTAAAATAATAATACTGGTTATAGTGTGCTGTAACTGCTTTTTTTTTGCAGCAGCGCAGGAGCTGAATGCCAAAGTAACAGTAATAGCATCTCAAATTAAAAGTACTATAGATAAAAAAGCCTTTCAAACCTTACAAACCGCGCTTACTAATTTTTTGAATAACCGTAAGTGGACTAATGATAATTATCAGCAACAGGAAAAAATCGCCTGTAATTTTCTTTTAACGCTTACAAAAGATGTAGAAACAAATGTATATGCTGCTGTTTTAACTATACAGTCGGGCAGGCCTATTTATAACAGCGCTTATGTTTCTCCTATTTTAAACTACCAGGATAATGATGTAACCTTTAAATATGTAGAGTTTCAGCAGGTAGAGTTTAACGAAAACAATGTAATGGGTACAGACCCTGCTGCATCAAATCTTACAGCCATTTTTGCTTATTATGTATACATGATACTTGGATTGGATTATGATTCTTTTTCTCCCCGTGGCGGCGACCAGTTTTTTAGAAAGGCGCAGAGTATTGTTACCAATGCGCCCGACGGGCGTAATATAACGGGGTGGAAAGCTTTTGACGGGCAACGTAACAGGTATTGGCTTGCAGAAAATTTTAATAACAGCAAGTATACATTATTGCATGATACCTATTATGCGTATTACAGGCTTGGAATGGATAAAATGTATGAAGATGAAAACCAGGGAAGGCAGCAGATGCTGAACAGCCTGAATAATCTTAATACACTTAATGCTGATAATCCAAATTTGTTTGGAGTGCAGTTCTTTTTTTTAGGAAAGAACGATGAGCTGGCGAAAGTATTTAAAAAATCTCCTCCCCAGGAGCGGGTGAGAGCTTCTGAATTACTGCAAAGATTAGATATTACCAATGCGGAACGTTATAAACAGGAGTTGAAATGAAACTACATTTAATGTTTGTGTTTTATTTGTTTATGCTATACTCTTGTGGTAAAAATAAATCAGGCAGCGATATAATTGCTTCTGATAAAATGGGAAGTGTGATGTTTGATATGAATGTGGCGGAAGAGTTTGTCAGCATATATGTTGCTAAAGACTCGTCAAAAGATAAGAAAGCTGAATTGAATAAAGAATATGAGAAGATATACTTACTATATGATATAACGGAGCAACAATTTAAAGATAGCTACAACTATTATAAAACGCACCCGGAAGCATATAAAATTGTGGTAGATTCTTTAAACGCCAAAGCACAGCGGCGGCGTGAAGAACTTTATCGTATGCCACATTCTTAAGAGGTTTGCTAATAAGAAAGAAATCAGGAAATATGTTTGCAAGCAAAGATGATTTAAAGCTTTTTTACGGGATTGATATGGAGATTGGTCAGTTTTTTATTGACAGAAAAGTCCCGGAAAATAACTTGTACTGGAAAGGCAGGTATTTGTATATAACTCCAATGCCCGGTTACCTTTTTATTCCAACCTACGTTGATCTGCAATACAGGCTGGGGCTGTCTAAACAAGTATTACTTAGCGAGGAGCATGCACGTTTTATAGAAGCTATTATGCATAGTATCGGTAAAGAGGAGTTTGAAAAAACAGGCCGTGAAGCGCACATTAATGATTGTGTGGAGATTGCTGAAGCTTATGGAAAAAACCGGCAATTGCTTGACGAATTGAAACAATATTTTGCCGGAACCAATAATATTAATGGCATAGATTTCGGGCTGCCGTTAAAGGCGCTTAACAGGGTAGATAGCTATTTGTTTACATTATGTTTTTTTGATTTTGATAATGAAACCAAAAAGAAATTGATTGACGCATGGCATGCATTGATGACATTTTACCTGCTTACAGACGATATGGATGATATGAAAGATGACGCGATAGCAAAGGAGGATAATTCCATATTGGATGCAGGATTATCATTACAGGGAGTAAAAACCATAGAAGCATTGATGCATCAATGCTATAATATAATGAATGAAATAAACCCTGTGTTTGCAAACAGGATAGATTACAGCTGGCAACAGATTGATGTAAAAAATGTAATAGAAGAATATTTGAAGACTGAAGGAAGATCAATCAATTAAGTTATTACGAACTGCAAAAAAAACAAGCCCTGCTGTATTTTTAACGTTAAACCTTGCCATCAGCCTGTCTTTAATCGCTTCAACTGTTCTCGGGCTTATGTCCATTTTTTGGGCAATTTCAGTTGCAGTAAATTCCATGCATAATAAACGCAATACTTCACGTTCTTTATCGCTAACAACAATTTCGCTGTTCAGAGATGGAATAGTTTTAGTGCGTGCATGAGATTTTTTGAGTAAAACCTTATTCACGAAATTATTAAGATAATAACCCTTGGTCACTACTTCAACAATTGCTTTTTTAATTTCAGAGGGGTCGGCGCTTTTAAGTAAATATCCGTTGGCTCCATTTTCCATCAGGTGAGAAACAAACCGTTCATCTTCATACATCGTTAAAACAATTACATGAATTTTGGGAAAATCTTTGCTGATTGTTTTTGTTGCTTCAATGCCATCTTTTACGGGCATACGTAAATCCATCAAAACTACATCAGGCTCAGCAGCAGATAAGCCATTAAGTAATTCTTCGCCATTTTCAGCTTCTAACACAAATTTGATATTGGTGTAAGGGCGTAAGGATAGAATTACTCCTTTGCGGAATATTTTATGATCATCAGCAATAGCAACTTTAATAATGCTCATAAAGCGGTTATTCAGTTTTTAATCCTTTAATTACTCATTTCGTAATCTTCAATGGGCACTTCTAATGTTACTTTAAAATATGTTTCAGATGAATCTCTTTCAAATTCAATTTTAGCCTGTAGTACTTTAGCTCGGCTTTGAATATTTTTAAGTCCTAAACCTAAAGCACTCTTATTAAGTCTTTCAAAGTCAGCTTGTGTAATACCTCTGCCGTCATGGTGCAATCTTATAAAGAATTTGTCCTCATTATAATTTTGAGTGACATGAATAAAACTGGATCCACTGTGTTTCAGGATATTATTTACAAGTTCCTGTATAACGCGGAATATCAGCAATTCTTGTTCTGGTCTCAATCTTTGGCGGTAATCGTGAAACCTGGAACTGGCATTTACAACACCTGATCCGCTGATCTTTTGAAAAAGATCATTTACCGCAGATTCCAATCCAAAATTCTTTAGGGTAGGCGGCATAAGGCTATGCGAAATGTTACGGATCAATTGTATGGTATCGTCAATAATTTGCTTTGCATTATAGATGCTTTGAAGCTGGGTGTTAAGATCCTGGTGTACAAGATTTTCATTTAAATATAACCTTGCTGTAGCAAGCAGGGGGCCGGCATCATCGTGTAAATCAGCGGCTATCCGTTGCCTCTCTTCTTCCTGCCAGCGTATTGAGGCATTCAATAAGATTTTTTGTTGCTCTTCCTCCATTTCCTGTAGCTGCGATTGATATCTTATAACCCTTCGTTGATGAAAAATAATGAATACAATAAGCCCTATGGCAAGCGCAAGCATACCCATAGTACCAAACAGGAGAATAGGTTGGGTAGTTGATTGCACTTGTAGGAGTATCATTGTTTTCTTCAGGGTTTATAAATTCAGTGTTTTTTAGGCATGGTTTTACCGGCGTATTTTCTTTCGGGTTGGGGTTTAATCATAATTGCGAATGAAAAAATAACGTTTTTTACAATATAAAGTGTATCGTGTATCAAATCATAAATGTTTTTAAAATCCGCTTCTTCCATATTATTCCTTGCATAAATAAACGGAAAGAAAGTTCCGGCTGAATATATTATAATGGCAACAACTACCCAGAAAACCGGCGTGGAAAACAAATAAAGAGAACTTGGATCCTTCATTCTCTCGAATAAATAAAAAATGCTGTAAATTAATAAAGTGAGTGATGTAATACCAGAGGGAATGGAATCAAAAGCATCATGGGGCGCAGTAATTAAGAAGTAAACCAGGTAAGCACCTACAACTGCCGTAATGCCCCACATTAACTTTTTAAAGTTTCCGGATTCAATTACACGGAAAAAAAAGTAGGAGAGGATTGTAAATTCAATAATAGTAGTAATGCTGCCTAAAAGGTAAAAGTATTTATCCTGTAACTGTTGGTTAGTGCTGATAATTAGGTTGAAAAAAATATAGTAGATCAGTAAAAAAAAAATAACCCTTAGTCCTGAATTTTTTTTGGATTTTGAAAAAAATATATACAGGACCAAGGGTAAAAAATCGGATAATACCGCTATATTTTGTAAAATACTACCGATGATTTCGATGTTTTTACCAAATATAACTACTAAAACCCTAAATTAAAAACTCCAGGTAAACCATTGTTCTCTCTTCGAGAATTTGTTAGCTACAATACCATACTCTTTTTTCAGGTCTCCCTGATAGTTAACTGCAGTATAATCAAGAATGGCCTTCCCATTGCTGTCAACCCCGATAAATACATAAGTGTCAACGCCTTTGTCATTAAGCGCTTTATAAATGGTTATACCAACACATTCAGGTTGATTAAGCAACTTTTCCAGAATATTTTTACCAACAAAGTGGCAATGGGTCTCACCGTGAAGATCATAATAATCCTTCACCATTTTTGCACCTTTTTCAAATCCAATGTTTTCTCCAATGTTTTCGAGCGATACAGGGCTTTCCTGTAACAAAATGTTGTTTTTTGTCATAGTTATAGTTTTTTGTGGTTTAAGAAATTAAGGATTGATATATGTCAAATATGCACCGCCAATACAAAATTGGCAATAGGGGGAAGTGGAAAATGAAAAAAAAAATGAATAAAAAAGTACTATAAATAATTTATTTTCAATAGCTTAATAATTAATTTGTGGTTTTTAAATAAAGTATATTTACTTTTATAATATAGTATTTTTACTATGATATAATACGTGGGCTGCTTAAGGAAGCAAGTACAACAAAAATGTGGACAGGAAATGTGTGCTAAATAATGCCTGGTAATACATTACCATGCAAAATCAATTTAATAATTAGGAAAGCAAAATAATTTGGAAGACGATAATACCTGATGAGCAGATTAGGTGCGTAATTTTAAAACGAAAGTTGATTGGCATTGGATTTTACTTGGTTTTTTCAAAAAATATTGGAAATAAATTATTGGACGGTTTCAGATATTGGATTTTATCTGAGGTTGCTGAATCCCGTCAATCAACTTCTTTTTCAAAGGTAAATTTGTACTACTTGCGCTGCAATCGGGAATTTGCTGTTTTTTGCTAACTCGGAAAATACGGTTTTACGTGTTTTATATACACTTTTAGCGAAGTTTAATTAAATTTAAAACTAGTATTTTAACCAAGTATAAATACTGTATTTTAATTGTTTTGATTTACGAAGTTTGTGAGCAATTAAGTTAATAATAATCAACCACTAATAAGCCAAAGGTATTAATTTAATATCCATGACCGCAACCAACAACTACCAGATTAAGGTTTCTATCGCCGATGACCACAAAATTTTCCGGGATGGAATAAAGATGGCAATGGGAGGTAAGGAATACCTGAAAATTATTTGGGAAGCAGAAAACGGCAAAGATTTAATGCACAAAATGAAAATCAAGCTTCCGGATGTGTTATTAATGGATATTCGTATGCCTGAAATGGATGGGGTAAATGCAATTTCTCTGATAAGGAAAGAGTATGAGCAAATTAAAATAATTGTATTAACCATGTATGATGACCAGGAGATGATTTCCAAAATGATGGAAATGGGGGCTAATGCGTACCTGACCAAAACAACCGACCCGGAGGAAATTTATAATGCTATTCTTACCTGCATGAATGATGATTTTTATTTTAATGACCTGGTAAATAAAGCAGTATTATTAAAATTGCAGCATAAAAAACAAGTAAGACAATATTACCCGAACCCTGTTAAGTTTAATGAAAAGGAGCTGAAGATCCTGCGCCTGATTGCTAATGATAAAACTACAGAGGAGATATCTAAAGAAGTTTACCTTAGCCCTCGAACTATTGAAACTGTAAGGCAGAATATGAAAGTGAAAGTTGGAGCTAAAACCATTGCTGGTTTAGTGATGTATGGTATGCGAAACAGATTGATTGACTAAGAATGCTAATATGAAAATCACACCTAAATCGCTAATTAGAAAGAAAAGAAGACATATTAATGAAAATCCAGGATGCAGGAAATGCAATCAAAGTAATTATTGCAGATGATCATGTTTTATTTCGTGCAGGAGTAAAAACAGCACTTAGTTCAAAGAAGGATGTTCGGCTTATTGGTGAAGCCGATAACGGACAGCAGCTTATTCACTTACTTAAGCACCTACAGCCAGATGTGATTTTGCTTGATATACAGATGCCGATTATGGATGGTATTACCAGTTTACCTGAAATAAAAAAATTGTATCCGCACATCCGTATTATTATGCTTACCATGCATAACGACCATTCCATGATCTCTAAGTTGATGGAATTAGGTGCAAATGCATATCTCACCAAAAACTCCGATTCGGAGGTAATATATGATGCGATAAAAACCTGCTATACCAACGAATACTACTTTAACGATCTTACCAATAAAGCGCTTCTTGACGGATTGCGTACCAAACGCAATAACGATAA
Organism: Agriterribacter sp.; assembly: GCA_047601125.1. Taxonomy (GTDB): domain Bacteria; phylum Bacteroidota; class Bacteroidia; order Chitinophagales; family Chitinophagaceae; genus Agriterribacter. The sequence goes on from JASGJY010000002.1 coordinate 1,710,627, forward strand.
TTTTGTAAATACAGAAGTTAAATTAACTGACAAAGAAAAGCATATACTGCGATTGATATGTGAAGAAAAAAGTACAAAAGAGATTGCAGATATGGTTGATTTGAGCCCCCGTACAGTTGAAGCCATAAGAGATAAGCTGAAATCAAAAACCGGCGCCAAATCCATGGCCGGGCTTGTTATGTATGCTATTAAAGCAGGTATCATTGAGAATAAGTAATTTTACTTTTCTTAAATAATATCAGTATTATGCCCGGGGGTTACTTTATACATAACGGTCAACTTTTTAGAGAAGGAAAACCGGTAATATCTCCTGATAACAGGTCTTTCAGGTATGGAGATGGATTATTTGAAACTATGCGTGTAATAAACAGCAGTATCATTCTTAAAAAATTACATTTGGAGAGATTGCTGAGAGGGATGGAGTTATTAAAGTTTGACATTCCGGATTTTTTCACCTCAACCCACCTCGAGAGTGATATTATTTCACTTTGTAAAAAAAACCGGATGGAAGATGCTGTAATACGCCTGGTGGTTTTTAGAAGTGACGGTGGATTATATGACCTTGAAGATATGCGCCCAAATTATATAATACAAAGCATTGCATTGCAAAAATTACCTCATCTTAAGGAACAACCGGGCGGTATTGCGATTGATGTATATAAAGATGCTACCAAAGCGTGTAATGCGTTTTCTGAAATAAAGTCTAATAATTTCCTGCCTTATTTAATGGCAGCAGTACATGCAAAACAAAACAAATTAGGAGACTGTATTGTACTTAATCAGTATGGGCGTATTGCTGATGCTACAATTGCCAACGTTTTTATGATTCAGAATGATGAAATATATACACCACCATTAAATGAGGGTTGTGTTGCCGGCGTGGTACGAAGGTTTTTACTTCAGAAGCTGCCCTTTCAGGGGTTTAATATACAGGAAAAGCCCTTAACAGTAGAGGATTTATATAATGCGGATGAAGTGTTTCTTACTAATGCTGTACGGGGTGTTCGTTTTGTAAAGAAATTCAGAGATAAAACATATACTTCAAAGCTTACCAAAAGTATACAGCAATTCTGGCTGGAGAAACAGGCATAATTTATGGTTTACCATTTTTATAATTATTTACTTTAATGCAGCCTGTAAATATTTTCTGGTTTCGGCGTGATCTTCGTTTAACTGATAATACCGGTTTATATTATGCTTTAAAAGATACAAACCCTGTTGTTCCCATTTTTATTTTTGACGCCGCTATATTGGATGAACTGGAAGATAAACACGATAGCAGGGTTACATTTATACATAAGGCGCTTACCCGCATACAGCAGCAACTTGTGAAGCTTGGAGCTACACTTGATGTGCGTTATGGTTTACCGGAAAATATATTTTCAGAACTGCCGAAGGAGTATGCTATCGGGAAGGTATTTACCAACCATGATTATGAACCCTATGCTACAGTGAGGGATGAAAAAGTGAAGAACAGTTTGCAGAAGAAAAATATTTCTTTCCACACATATAAGGACCAGGTAATTTTTGAAAAAGATGAAGTGATAAAAGATAACGGTAAACCTTACACCGTTTTTACGCCATATTCAGGAAAGTGGAAATCGCTACTAGATGAAGATCACATAAAAAGCTACCCGGTTGAGAAATTTTTCAGCAATTTTTACAAACAAAGCCCAAAACCTGTACCCGCAATCCGGGAAATAGGATTTTACGAAACACCGGCTATTTTTCCTTCTAAAAGTATCAATGCAGAAAAATTGAAGTTTTATGAAAAGGAAAGAGATTTTCCTGCCCGGCACGGAACATCACAATTGAGTGTTCATATCAGGTTTGGTACTATAAGTATCCGTAACCTTGTTAGCCGGGCATTAGAAAACAGTGAGATGTTTTTGAATGAGCTGATATGGCGGGAGTTTTATCAATGCATACTTTGGCATTTTCCGCAGGTAGTACATCAATCATTTAAACATGAGTATGATAAAATAAAATGGCGCAATAATGAAAAAGAATTTGAAGCCTGGTGTGCAGGCAATACCGGGTATCCCATTGTAGATGCCGGTATGCGTGAATTGAATGAAACAGGGTATATGCATAACCGTGTACGTATGATCGTTGCTTCATTTCTTACAAAACATCTGTTGATTGACTGGCGTTGGGGAGAAGCATATTTTGCAAAGAAATTACTGGATTATGATCTTGCTGCCAACAATGGTGGATGGCAGTGGGCCGCAGGTACAGGCTGTGATGCAGCTCCATATTTCAGGGTATTTAACCCTTACCTGCAGGCAAAAAAGTTTGATCCTGCATTGGTGTATATCCGCAGATGGGTTCCTGAATTTGATGACCTTACTTATTCCCAACCTGTTGTTGATCATGAATTTGCGAGAAAGCGGTGTTTGCAGGTATATGCCGAAGCGTTGAAGAAAGGTTGATCCGGAAAAATTTACCTGCATTATTTCTTTTGCATAACTTATAACCCCGGTTTGCGTTTATGGTAAAATAACTATCTATGACCGTTAAAAAGCTGCTGATAAAAACAGGAAAGATCATACTTATTTTTATATTGTTATTAGGAATATATGCGTTGGCGGTTTGGTTATTACCGTATATAGGGGTTAATAAAAGAGCCGGCAAAACCGCCAATGAAGATGTGACCATTTACATTAAAACAAATGGAGTGCATACAGATATTGTGGTGCCGGTAAAAAATGAACGAATGGATTGGTCGCATCTTATCAGGTATGAGCATACTGATGCAAAAGACTCTTCAATGCAATATGTAGGTATAGGTTGGGGCGATAAAGGCTTTTACCTGCAAACACCGGAATGGAAAGATTTAAAATTCAGCGTGGCATTTAAAGCCATGTTTCACCTTGGCAGTTCAGCAGTGCATGCTACATTTTACAATAAAGTAATTACAGGCGATGATTGTAAGGAAATAAAAATCAGTAATACGGAATATGATAAATTGGTTGAGTATATAAAAAATACATTTCAGAACGACGTGAATGGGAACAGTATTCATATCATTAGTATAAATGATGGGTATGGCGCAACGGATGCTTTTTATGAGGCCAATGGCAAATACGATCTTTTTCATACCTGCAATACATGGGCAAATAATGCTTTAAAAGCATGTGATCAGCGGGCCTGTTTTTGGACAGCGTTGGATGGGGGAATATTTTACCAATATAGGAATAGATAGCGTTACTCACGTAAAGCGGAGATTTATCTTATCAGCTCATCAAATTGCGCTGAGGCAAATTCAATTGAAGCAATATATCCTTTATGAATGGGCTAAATTTTCCTATTACCAATCCTTTTTCATGCAGGCTGCTTAGTGTAAGACTTATATTCTTTTACCCAGTTCCACAAGCCAAATGCTGCAATACCACAAAACACAAGGTATTCAAAGCTATAAAATTTTATGCCTTTTATATAGTACAGGTATGTGGCAACAAGGTCAACTATAATCCAGATGATCCAGCATTCTATTTTCTTTTGTATCATGTAAAAAGTAGTAATAATGCTCATTACCATAATAAAAGAATCTACATACGGATATGCACTGGGCATACTGAATACAAGTGGGAACCACTCATGTAGCCGGCTCGCAAAATTGCCAAGCAGCAAAGTGCCGGCGATGGTAGTTATAATTGTAAATACCAGTTGAGATCGTTTCATATAACTTACTTTTAGTTCATCTTTTCTGTCTGCTTCTTCAGGCTTGGGATGACTCCAGCGCCACCAGCCCATGATATTGGTAACAAAAAAGAAAGCCTGTAAAAACATATCAGGATACAATTGTACCTGATAATATAATATGAACGAGAGTACAACATTGATAATACCTACAGGCCAGCTCCATATATGCGCTTTAGCAGAGAGCCAAACTGCCACCAGTCCACTCACCACACCAAAAAATTCAATATAACTCATGGAATATCCAAGCAGGTTAAAAAACTCATTGTGTACGTCAAACATTTCTTTCAAAAATAATTGCGTTTACAGGTTAGCGTTAAATAAATACATTATGATCAATGGAAGATACAATATTGTTACGTTCATAAATATGCAAAAATTCGTCCACGGCTTTTCTGCCATCTCTGCCTATATCAATAGAATAATTGTTTACATATAAATCAATATGCTGCCGCATCACGGTTTCTTCCATTTCCTGTGAATGCTGTTTTACATATTCAGGCAGGTGAGGGTAATTGCTGAAAGCGTATTTAATACTTTGCTGAATAAGTTGATCTGTTTTAGTTTGAATAGCGGGGGATATATTTTTTTTAATAGCAATGCCGCCTAATGGTATTGGATAACCGGTTTTCTTTTCCCAGAAATCACCAAGGTCAATCAATTTGTGCAAACCTTTTTGCCGGTAAGTAAACCTGTTTTCGTGAATGATAACTCCTAATGTTTTTTGGTGGGCGCTGGTCAGCAAAAAATCTTCTATTTCGTGAAAAATTTTAAATACTTTATTTTTTGCATCGGGGAATGCAAGGGAAAAGAGCAAATGAGCAGTTGTATTCTCCCCGGGTATTGCAATGATATAATCATTGATCTCAAAATTCCCGGCATATATATCAACAGGGTTTGCAGATATTAATAATGGCCCTACACCTTTGCCCAAAGCGCCGCCGCTGTGTAAAATTTTATATTGAGCAAGCACGAGTGGCAAAACACCGTAGCTTATTTTGCTTATATCCAATTTGCCTTCTATCGCCCAGCGGTTCAGTGTTTGTACATCTTCCAACATCACATTAAATTCAATATTACCGGTATCTATTTTTTTATTAACCAGCGCGTCAAAAATGAAAGTATCATTAGGGCAGGGGGAAAATCCGAGTGTAAATTTCATTATTGTATTAAATTAAAATGTTGCTACGAAAGCAAGAATAAAGTTTCATGCATTCGTGGCGGTATACTTTAGTTCAGTGACATAATAAAGGTCTTATCAATGTAATTAACTCTCTGTTCAGGTTTTCAATGGCTTCTTTTATCAGCCATCTTGATTTATCACGCTCACCCACAAAATTGGATATTGCTCTTAACTGAACGAAGGGAATATTTTCCTGCAAACATACATAATGAAAGGCGGCACCTTCCATAGATTCAACTAATGTATTATACTTTTCCATGAGATGATGTATTCTGCCGGCATTAGTTGTTATTTCGTTTACGCTAATACCTCTCACCTTTTTAAGTTTTATGTTATTGAGCATAGCTGTGTGAGGATTAGCAAGTAATTTATCAGAGAAAGGAAAGCTGTTTTCTGTAAGGTGCATGTCAAACACATCTTTAAATTCACCTTGTTCTTCTACGCCAATATCTCCGAAAATTTCTTCATGAACAACATATACTGATGCAGGAGCATAAAAGGGATGAAAGCTGCCTCCGATGCCGGCCTGGATGGCCAGGTCTGGCTTGGTTTTTAATACATATTTTGAAAGCGTATAAGTGGTATTTACCAGGCCAACACCGGTTATGAGCGTATGTATATTGCAATCTTTACGCTGGTATTTTTTTTCAGCAAGATATTGCCGGGTAATGGCAACTTCCTGCGGCGTGGCGGCTACGATCAAAATATTCATACTGCAAATTTCAGGGTTTCGGTATACAAAAGACTATCCTGACAGGGATTTCTCTTTTATAATAATATATATCTCCTAAGCCATCTCACTCGAAATTTTAATGGAGATTATTTTACTAAAAAAAGCGATATTAAGTTTAATCAATCATAAACTCCCAGGCACTCTGGTATGCACCATGCTTCTCCGTATATACTATAAAATTTGCGTAGAATGGAAACTGGCTGAGTGTAGCGCTGTCACCAATTACTACCAGTTTTTTTCTTGCTCTCGTCATTGCCACATTCATACGGCGGATATCAGAGAGAAACCCGATTTTACTATCAGCATTACTGCGCGTCATACTGATGTAAATAATATCTCGCTCCTGCCCCTGGAAACTATCAATAGTGTTGATGGTAATTTTATTGGCATAATCCTTTAAATGAATTGCATGCTGCATCTGTTCCTGTAGCAGAACAACCTGTTGACGATAGGGAGATATTACGCCGATAGTCGGAAAATTTTCTAAAGTATAATATTGCGCAAGCGCATTTACCAGTTGTGAAAGATGTTTGAATAAAAAGGATGCTTCTTCCGGGTTGGATATGCTTGTACCTTCTGTCTTTTCTTCAAAACCGCAACCGGCAGTATCAATAAAATGCAAGGGTTGTTCTGTATCGGAAAGCACGTGTTCGGCAACCGTGTTATGGGCTTTCAGCCTGTTTTCATAAAACACATATGAAGAATAGCCCATAATAGTTTCATGCATACGATATTGCTCATCTAATAAGCAAACAGCATCTGGGTGTAACGCAATAACTTTTTCCAGCAATGTAGTTGCCAGTCCTGCTTTTGCAGCTGCTTCTGATTTTATTGTTGGCGGTAACTGGCAATGATCGCCGGCTAATATTATTTTTTTTGTTTTTAAAATGGGTATCCAACAGGCCGGCTCCAGTGCCTGCCCGGCTTCATCAATAACTGCAATATCATAGGTGCGATTACGAACCGTATAATGGTTTGCGCCAACCAGTGTAGCAGTAATTACCTGTGCTTTAACCAGCAGGTCATTTATAATATATTGCTCTGTTTTATCAACTTCCTTCATTATTTTATGCGCTTCATCAAACAATGCTTTCCGCTGTTCACGTTCGGCTTTTCCAAAGTTTCGCTTATACTTATGCGCCATGCTCATGAACTCACCTGCCTGTTTCTTCATCTTCTTAATATCTTTCATGCTGTTGTGCTGCATCATCTTACTGTCAAGTGTAAGCGACATTAATGATTCTGACACCCTTGCGGGGTTACCTATGCGCAATACATTCAGTTTTTCTGCTGATAACTTCTCGCTGAGCAAATCAACAGCCGTGTTGCTTGGCGCTACTACCAGTATTTGTGAACGCCCTTTTTGTATCAGCGCTTTGATGGCTTGTACCAATGTGGTGGTTTTACCCGTTCCGGGCGGTCCGTGTACTATTGCCAGTTCATTTGCCTGTAGTATTTTATTTACTGCCGCCTGTTGCGATGCATTTAAACTGGAATGGCTAAAAGAAGGTTCAGCCAAATGAAAAGTTGGCTTCTTTTCTCCTGTTAATATTTTAATGAGGGTATTCTCTTTTTCATTTTCCGAAATGGTAATAGCGTTTTTAAGCGCATACTGCATTTCATCATAGCTGTTATCATCAAACAGGAGGTCAATGCCGAGTTTGCCATCCCGGCGCCAGTCGGGTAATTCATCTGTACGTAACGTTATTTTCAGGCGATTACCGGATTGATGGCTTATAATACCTTCTACCCTGTTTTCTTTGGGAGAATGATTAGAAAATAAAGCAGCAGCCGTTCCAAACCGGAGTTGATGCGGAATATCCTGATTGGTGGTTCGTTCAACCTCTACCGTTAGATAGTCGCCTCTGCTCATTTCCGTATCTCTTATAGCAATAGGATACCAGCTTATACCATTTGCTCTTCTGTCTTGTATGGATGAACGTTCAATTAATTCCTTATAAGCATTTTCGTCTTCCAGCCGCTCTGTTTTCAATAGTTCCAACAGCTTTTTAAAATAATCCATCAGGCAAAGGTAAACAGGAATTAAGGATCGAAGAAAGATGGATTATAAGCGGCTAGTTAGTATTTTGGAATGTTTGGCAGGTGCACGTAACATCTGTAGTTTTTGAAATAATTAGTTCATAGCTTTTCACCTCATGCCGGTGTGGCATCTTATCCACAACGGGCGCTGACCTTTACTTTGAGAATACCTGTGAGCTGTATATCGCTATTAATCATTTCCTGTAATCAGCCACATTAAAAATCACACGTAAAAGCAGGCGCTTAAGGTGGATACTGGAAATGTAGCAGGTTGTGGATGAGACTTCTCCAAGCTAAGTCATGAATAAGTAGTTTGGTACAGTAACTTTTTTATGCATTCTAATCTGGCAGCGGCTCAGCAAAATAACCATATTCATTTAACAGGCCGACTATATTTTCATTAACAATCTGCAACCTGCTGCTTTCTATTCTCAGGATATTATCCCGATCATGTAAATCAAAATTGGCGATATATGCCGGAAAGCGTTGATGAATGGCTTGCAGCAGCAATATGCTTTGCCTGCCATCAATAACGTTGGTTTTAAACACTTCAATTATTTTCATACGCATGTTTTTTGCAAACTAAATACCACAGCATGACAACCCTATGGCAGTTCGAAACAGCCTGCAAATATTTATCGTGGTATAAAAGTTAAGAGCCACGAGTTACCGTGGCCCTGCCTGCATTGTTCTTAGAAAAAGCAAAAGATCTGAACTACTGTATAATTATCTTTCCTGTGGATGACTGCGCATCATTAGTGGTTACAGACACAAAGTATATTCCCTTTGCATATATATTTTCAGTTGAAACCTTTATAGCAGAACCTGCCGTAACATTACCTGCTGATTGTCTTTTGATGATCCTTCCGCTCAGATCAGCAATAATTATTTCCGCTTTTGCAGCCGTTTTATTTAAAGCAATTGAAAAATAATTATTCGTTACTACTGTAGGATAAATGTTAACCGCCTGCTGTGATGAAACGTTTAAGCGTACTGATACAATTTTTGAATAAGTAACTGCGCCGGTAAGATCTGTTATTTTGAGACGATAGTAATTTATACCACTAACCGGATGCTTATCAACATAACTATATGTTGTTGTGTTAGCAGATCCTGTTATTTTCTGTATTGATGAGAAAGTATTACCATCTGCGCTTCTTTCCACTTCAAAAATATCAGGATTGCTGCGGTTTGCTATAGTCCAGCTTAATTCAGTATTGTTATTTTTTTCTGTAGCGGTAAATGCTTCAAGCGAAACAGGCAAAAGCGTTAAAGTCTGAAGATTAAAACTTACCCTGTTATCACCGGTGTTTTCATAGTATTCTAAAACCAGGTTGTAAGTTCCATTAAGCGAAACAGAGCTTGCAGTTGTGGTATAAGAATGAAGATTCCAGTTATTAATAAGCCAGTTGGCGCCACCATCAATACTGAACCTGTATCCATCATCGCCACCTACGGTAAACATATAAGTACCTGCTGCAAAAGTTTTTGTTAACCTGTAACGGGCGCTGTAAGTTTCAGTTTGAACGCCACAGCCGCTTGTTGCATAAGTAGTGTTGCTGCCACCAAAGTTTTCATCAAAATTTGGGTTTGAAGCAGTGCCTTCGGTTACGCGTCCCATATAGGTATCAAAGTTTGTTCCATCATACATATACCCATACCATACATTATTGCTGCCATATACCGCAGTATTTTCAGTGCCATTACAAACAGCTGCAACAGAAAACGAAATCCTGTTAGCGCCACCATTTTCATAAAACTCCAATACCATATTATATGTGCCACTCAAACTAACGGTATAAGATGTTGAAGCATAGCTCTGATCAACCCACTTGTTAATAACCCAGCTGGTACCTCCATCAAGACTTAACCTGTATCCGTCATCTCCACCAACTACAAAAGTGTATGTACCACTCGTAAAAGTTTTGGAAAGCCTGTAGCGAACACTGAAAGTTTCTGTTTGCACACTACATGAAGTAGTATTATAAGTTACATTATCACCACCAAAGCTCTGATCGAAATTGGGGCTTGAGGCACTGCCTTCATTTACATAGCCCCTGTAAGTAGTAAGATTTAAATTATCATATACGTATCCTATCCACACGTTATTGGTACCATACGTATTCTGGTTTCCTGTAGGGGTACACTGGCTATATGTAGCCAGCACAAATACAATTACATTAAAAGAAAGAAGTAAAAATTTTTTCATAACATTTTGCTTTAAGAACTTCATGCAGATAAATAAACGGGTTGACATAAGTGTTATTGCTTATTATATTATTAGTGTTATATCTGTTTTAATTGAGTGTTTTTGTATTATTTTCTAAGTATAAATAAAGCTTTAATAAATAAATTGTTGATTTTCAACATAAAAAATTTATTTATATTAAACCAAGGCGTACTATTTCGTTAATTAGTGCAGGAGTTCATAAGCTTCCCTTTTCGATTTTCAGTTAGATATGTTCGATAAAAATTTGTGTTTAATAGTTGATATTTATCAACTCAATAAACATTTCTCTTGCCGTTTTACTGATGAGGTTCATTGCTCATTTTATATATTGCAGTTTGACAAGCTTCAGGCTTGATGTATATCAATCCGGCAATAAGAAACGAGTTTGTTTAAATAGAGAACATGGTAGTATATAATATCACTACAAAAGTTACCTGGCAAATTGCCGATGAATGGTTGAACTGGCAGCAGGAAGAACATATACCTGAGATACTGGCAACACTATTATTTGCTGACCATAAAATATTCAAATTGCTTGAACAGGATGATGATGAAGGACCAACTTTTACTATCCAGTTTTTTTCCGACGATGTGGAAAAATACGAAGCGTATATACGATTACATTCAGCAAGGCTGCGTGAGAAAGCTGTTAAACGATGGGGTAACCAAAGCATTTCATTCCGCACAGTAATGCAACTTGTTAACTAATTGTGGAAAATAGATGAGGCAGGGTAAATTGTTAGATCAAATATATTTTTATTTGCCGGCGGCCACTGCTTTTAATCACGTATGAGCTGAAACTCAATGTGGTAGCTGGTTTCAGTGATTCATTATTCAATTACGGGAAATTACCGTTTTTCATTAATCCCTTACAACCCTTATCCACAGCGGGTTCGGAGGCATTATACCAATTGTATAATGACAGAAAAATTTTGCCAGATATAAAAAGCATCTATATTTGCCCACGTAAATACATTTATAAAACGCAATATCATGAACAAAGCAGAATTAATCGCAAAAATCGCTGATGATGCCGGTATCACAAAAACCCAGGCTAATGATGCATTGGATTCTTTTACAGAAGCCGTTACCAAAACTTTGAAAGGTGGTGGTAAAGTAACATTGGTTGGTTTCGGAACTTTCTCAGTTTCTAAACGTGCTGCACGTAATGGCCGTAACCCTCAAACCGGTGCGGTTATTAAAATCAAAGCTAAAAAAGTTGCCCGCTTTAAAGCAGGTAAAGAATTATCTGCTAAATTATAACAGCATATTCAACAACTTAAAAGCAGGATGCACATCTTGTATCTTGCTTTTTTATTTTTTGTCATACTGTTTTAAACAATATTCAATTTATAATTATGGGTAGAGGAGATAAAAAAACTAAAAAGGGAAAGATTGCACAGGGTTCTTTTGGTAAAAGCAGACCAGCCAAGCCAAAGAAAGCCGCTGCAAAAAAACCTGCATAACCCTGTAATCAATATATTGATACAGTTATGAGTGACTGCGAAGTACTTACTTCGCAGTTTTTGTTATAAAGACAGGCTGTTTCACTCAGCAGCGGAGCGGCGTTTAATGATGCATAAGCTTTCTTACAAAGCCTTGCGTAAAAATCTGTTCACGGTGCCAGCCGTTCCATCTTCCATTCATTATTTTCCTGTAGTGTATATTGTAATCTGTCATGCAGGCGGCCGGGTCTTCCCTGCCAGAATTCTATAACAACCGGCCGTATAATATACCCTCCCCAATAATCAGGGCGATCAATTTTTTTTCCTGCAAACAGTAAAATATTTTTTTGATAAAGATCATCAAGCCATTGCCTGTTTTCGATAACATGACTTTGCGGTGAAGTAACGGCGCCTATTCTTGAACCTTCAGGACGCGATTGAAAATAGTTATCACTATCAGATGCAGACACCTGCTGCACCAGGCCTGTTATACGTACCTGCCGCTCTAATTCTTTCCAAAAAAATACAATGCATGCCCTGGGATTATCAGACAATTGATGCCCTTTAAAGCTTTCATAATTGGTGAAAAAAGTAAAACCTTTTTCTGAAAAATCTTTCAGCAATACAATCCTCGCAGAGGGTACGCCATCCGGCGACGCTGTAGCAAGTGTCATTGCGTTTACTTCCAGTATCTCTGATTCAATGGCTTCTTTCCACCATTTGCTGAATTGTTGCACAGGATCGCGTTCTGCATCTTCTTCAAGCAATTGTTTTTTTGCATAATTGATGCGTATATCTGCAATAGATTTATTTGTCATATTTGATTGTTGACCCTGTAAAGGTAACCCCAAAAATTTTCATTTAATTTTTTCCGTAAGCGTTATATATTCTTAATCCTTTTATTTTTGTCGCCCTGTGTTATAATTTTTGCGTGATGGATAAAAAGGAGCCTATTATTCTGCAGATTTCTCCCGGAGATTTTTTAACTGTTTTGCCTGTTATAAATAAATTGAATATTGTTAAAAAGGGAATAAATATCAATCTTAATACTGAGGTATTGGATTGGTCGCTTGTACGTAAAGTTTTCAGAGATGCTCCTAAACCATTCAGGGATGTTCTGATGGATTGTTGTGAAGAGGCTATTGTGGAGCAGAAGCAACATATTAAACATTTGCACAGTGTGCAAAGAACGGATATTGGTTGGGAAGCATTCTTTTTAAAAAATATTGCGGCATACTGGCATAAAGCTTTTGAATCGCTTAAACCATATTTTTCATTGGTAAAATGGTATCATAAAAAGCCGCAGCCAGGAAAAAAAAGTTTTCTTACCGGACCCTGCTCATTCAGTACATTCAGACCCGCATTGCAATTTGAGGTGCATAAAAAAAATGATCTGCTATCATTGCATTGTAATGTTGTGCTGAATGGTGTATTGTATGCGCTAAGCACATTTAACCGGTTTGAATTTTTACTGGAAAGCAAAAGCGAATATTTTATACTTGCTTACCGCGATTATGTAATGCTTGAAAAAATAAAATCGCTTCCTGTTGACAGGTATGCATCAGACCCGCAGGAGTTTGCCAAACATATTCTTACAGATATAGAGAAGATTTACACGGTAAACAGGAATAATCATTTTCCTGTAAATGAACTTGTGATAAAACCCATAAACCGTCTTTTGCTGAGCGAACTGAATAATGCTTTTTTAATGCTCACACCGCAATGGGTATATGACGGAGTGTTGATTGACGGACCTTATAAAGAAACGTTTGAAATAGTAAAGGATGGTGAATCGGTAATTATAAAGCGCGATAAAACAGCGGAAGATGACTTTATAAAAACGCTGATAGCGCTTCATCCCAATTTTGCCAACCAGAGAAACGGCTATTACTATCTTTCTTTTGCCGACGCGCAAAAAAAGCAATGGTTTATGAAAGTATATCATCAACTGCTGCAGATGGATATTGAGATTGTTGGTATGGATATGTTGAAGCACTTCCGCTACTCACCGTACGAAGCAGTTACGAAAATGAAACCTGTGAGGGAAAATGAGCAGTCGGTAGTATACGAAATGGATATTTTATTTGGAAAAGAGAAGGTGCCTCTTGCCGGGCTGCAGAAAATGTTACTGGCAGGCCAAAAAGCATTGCTGCTGAAAGACGGGTCTCTCGGTGTGCTGGGTGATGTGTGGATGCAGCAATATGCTTCTATTGTAAAGCATGGGAAGATCAATAATGATGAAATAGAAGTTTTGCGCTGGATGGCAGTTACAACGGAAGAAGATAATGCGCCACTGAAAGAAGCTGTACAAAAAGGCTGGTGGCAAAAATGGCAGCAATGGCATAAGGAGGGGTTGCAATACCCTCTGCCAGACTCGCTGAATGTGAGGCTGCGCCCATATCAGCAAAAAGGTTATGAATGGTTGATGCTGTTGAATGAAATAGGCGCGGGAGCTTGTTTGGCGGATGATATGGGTTTAGGAAAAACATTGCAGAGTATAGCAGCTATTGTATCTTATATTGCAAAAAAACCTTCTTCAAAAAATGTTATCATCTGTCCTTCATCACTTATTTATAACTGGCAAAAAGAGTTTGAGCGGTTTGCGCCTGCTATACAAACAATAGTATATCACGGCGTTAACCGAAAAAAAGAAATACTTACTGAACCTGAACACCAGGTGATCATCACCACCTACAGTACGATGCGCAATGATGTGGATGATATAGCGCAACAAGGGTATGGTATGGCAGTTATTGATGAAAGCCATAATATAAAAAATCCTTCAACACAAATAGCGCAGGCGGTAATGAAAATACGCGCTGATTTTCGTTTAGCCCTCAGCGGTACTCCTGTGGTGAACAATACATTCGATCTTTATTCGCAACTCAATTTCGTGGTGCCGGGTTTATTTGGCAGCAGGGAGTTTTTTAAAAGAGAATATGCCGACCCGATAGACAGCTGGCAGGATGCAGAAAAAGTAATGGCTTTAAAAAAGTTAACAGCTCCATTTATTCTGCGTCGTACCAAGGAGCAGGTGGCAAAGGATCTGCCAGATAAAACAGAATCTATACTATGGTGTGATATGAACGGGCTGCAGCGCAGTGTATATGAAGATATTTTGCAGCAAACGCGCAAAAGTATCTTTCTTGAAGTGAAGAAAAATGGTTTATCGAAAAGCAAGTTCTCTATTCTGCAGGGCATGACGAAATTGAGGCAGGTTTGCAGCTCTCCGTTATTATTACCTGAACATGATAAGCAGGTGCCTTGCTCAGAATCTGTAAAAATGCAGGTATTGATGGATGAGCTGACGAATATATTATCGTCGCATAAAGCGCTGGTATTTTCTCAATTTAGTTCTATGCTGCATTTACTGGCAGAAGAATGCAGAAAAAGAGGGTTTGATCATTATCATTTTGACGGGCAAACGCCACCTGCAAAAAGAGCTGAAATGGTAGAAGCTTTTCAAGAGCCAGGCAATAAAGTTCCGCTGTTCCTTATCAGTCTTAAAGCCGGTAATACCGGGCTTACTTTAACCGCTGCGGATTATGTTTTTCTCTTTGACCCCTGGTGGAATACTGCCGTGGAAGACCAGGCGATTGATAGAACACATCGCATAGGGCAAACCAAAAATGTTTTTGCTTATAAGATGATCTGCAAGGATACTATTGAAGAAAAGATCATTAACCTGCAGCAGAAAAAGAAAAAATTGTCTGAAGACCTGGTATCGGCTGACGAAGGATTTATTAAATCGCTGACAGAAGAAGATGTGGCGTATTTGTTTAGTTAGCGGCAAAAGCGAGGCGATTCCATCATTGCATTATGATAAAAATAATATTAAAACATCTATCTTCGCATTTTACGGCAAAGGAAATGGTGTCTTCCTACCTGAACCGTTCCGCCCGCTTGCGGAACTGATGGCGCCTACAGATTATAAGCAATTATTGCTGCATATATTATAATTTGTAGAAATGAAAAAAATAAAGCCTTCTTTTGAACATCTTTTTATTGTTTCTTATCTTTTTAAATGGACTTTATTAGTGCTGCCAGTTTCATTGGCAACAGGTTCGCTGGTAGCGTTGTTTTTATGGCTGCTTGAAAAAGCAATTAACCTGAGATTCGCCTATCCGTGGCTGTTATTCATGTTGCCTGTTGCCGGTATTTTTATTTACATGTTATACAAATACCTGGGCAAAAATTCTGAAGGCGGTAATAATCTTATTATGGATGAGATTCACGAACCCGGAGGTGGTATCCCCTTCAGGATGGCCCCGCTTGTGCTCATTACTACGGTTATTACACATTTATTTGGCGGATCAGCAGGCAGGGAAGGCACTGCTGTGCAGATAGGGGGGAGCATTGCGCAATTCTTTGCAAAAAAATTAAAGCTGTCGCAGGAGGATGTAAAAACACTTTTGATGACAGGTATTGCAGCGGGATTTGGCGCTGTGTTCGGCACACCTGTTACAGGTGCAATATTCGCACTTGAAGTACTTGCACTGGGCAGAATAAAACATGATGCACTGATGCCCTGCTTTATTGCAAGTGTGCTTGCTGATATAGTATGCACGGCATGGGGTATTCATCACACACATTACCATATTGATTTTACCAGCGAAGCGGTTGTATTCTCCAACTATTTTCATTTTAATTTTCCACTGCTTATTAAAACAATTATAGCCGGTGTGGCATTTGGGTTTGCCGGTTATATGTTTGCTGAATTATCACACACTATAAAAAATTACAGTAACCGGTTTGTCAATATTAAGTGGCTGATCCCGGCTATAGGAGGTGTTATCATTATCCTCTTCACTTTTATATCAGGCACACAGGATTACCTGAGCCTTGGAGTAACCAATCCTGATCCGAAAGCCGTATCAATCGTTTCAAGTTTTAATGAAGGAGGCGCAACCTATTTCAGCTGGTTGTGGAAATTATTGTTCACAGCAATTACGCTTGGCACCGGGTTTAAGGGCGGAGAGGTAACGCCACTGTTTTTTATTGGCGCGGCTCTGGGCAATACGATTGCCGTATTAACGGGCGCCCCTGCTAACCTGATGGCGGGGCTGGGTTTTATTGCCGTGTTTGCCGGGGCAACCAATACTCCCATCGCGTGTACAATTATGGGAGTGGAATTATTTGGAGCAGACAACATATTATATTATGCAGTAGCCTGCTTCACCGCGTATTATTTCAGCGGGCATTCTGGTATTTATCATGCGCAGCGTATTGGTGTTTCCAAAGTAGATAAGTTAAATCATCATACCAATGAAACCTTACATACTGTGCGGCAGAAGCGCATTAAAAATAGAAAATTATGGTAAAGAAACTTAAACATTATTCTTTAGGGAAACTGGAAATTTATATAGCTCCTGCGCATAAGGTTCAGCATGGCAGAAGAAGCCTGTTCAGAAAATTGTTTCCCAAGTCAACGTATATACACCTGATAGAGGAAGCAAAAAAAGATGGCATTATCAATGCGGCTGCTCATAGCACACATACCAGTTTTACTACTGATGGAAAAATCATTGCATTCAGCGCGGAAGGCGATAATGCTAAACTGGCCATGTGCGTGGAGCTTGTTGACAAAAGAGAAAAACTGGAAATTTTTTTTTAAAAACACCGGGAATTACTAAGAGAAAAAGTAGTTATTTACAAAGAAGTGGAATTCTGGGATGCAGAATAAATAAACATGAGAGCAATAATTTTCATATGGCTGGGTGGCGGATTCGGCAGTGTGTTACGATATCTTGTGCAACTGGGTACGAGTAAATTATTCACCGTTACTTTTCCTGCAGGCACTTTCATTGTCAATATTTCCGGTTGCTTTGTTATTGGCTTGCTATACGGGCTTGCCACCAAATACGCTACACTTACCATGGAATGGAGGTTGTTTTTAATAACCGGTATATGTGGCGGTTATACTACATTCTCCAGTTTTTCGTATGAAGGGATCAGCTTATTCAGGCAGGGAAATTACACCTACTTCATTTTGTATACCGTGCTTAGTGTTGTGATTGGGCTGCTTTCTACTTTTTTTGGAATGACTGTTGTTAAATAATATTTTATGGAACGCGAATACAAACGAATACTTATAGCGATTGATAACAGTTCTTATTCTATGAAGGCGGCGAATGTTGGCTTTTCGCTTGCCCATGGCTTAAGAGCCACCGTTGGATTGGTATATGTGGTTGACAGGTCAAAAGAAGTTGTGAATGCTGATTTGGGCATTACACCCGGGGAAAGCCAGACAGTTTTATTAAGCGAAGCAGAAAAAACAATTGAACAGTATATTCATTTATATAACAGTGTTAACCATGTTGAACAATTTACACCGGAAGGATTACCTGAACATGAGATCATTAATATCGCGAAGGAATGGAAGGCAGATATGATTGTAATGGGCACTCACGGACGGTCAGGTATTGAAAAAATATTAACGGGTTCAACGGCTGAATATGTTATACGGCATGCAACTATACCGGTATTGGTATCACCTTCGCTGATGGAATAAAATCTAAATTTTTATTACCCTGTAACCAGTGTTCCTACTTTTTCCCCGTTTACCACTTTAAGCAGGTTACCGGGCTTGTTCATATCAAAAACAATGATCGGTAATTTGTTTTCCATGCAAAGTGTAAAGGCGGTCATATCCATTACTTTCAGATTTTTATCAATACACTCTTTGAAAGTAATGATTTCATATTTTTTCGCGTCAGGATTTTTTTCAGGATCGGCAGTATATATTCCATCCACCCTTGTACCTTTTAAAATCACATCCGCTTTAATTTCTATTGCTCTCAGTGAGCCGGCAGTATCTGTAGTAAAATAAGGGTTACCCGTGCCTGCACCAAAAATTACGATACGCTGCTTCTCCAGGTGGCGCATTGCCCTGCGACGGATATAAGGCTCGGCAATCTGTTCCATTTTAATAGCGCTTAGCAATCTTGTAAACAAACCTTCTTTTTCCATAGCCGCCTGCAAAGCCATTCCATTTATTACGGTTGCGAGCATACCCATATAATCTCCATGTGCCCTTTCTATCCCTGTTTCAGATTCATTCATACCCCTGTAAATATTGCCACCGCCAATTACAATTGCCACTTCTACTCCTGCATCATGAATAGATTTAATTTCCTGTGCATATTGCTTTAAAACAACGGGATCTAAACCAAAGCCACTATTACCAATTAAAGATTCGCCGGAGAGTTTCAGAAGGATTCGCTTGTATTTTTGTGCCATAGAGAGGAAAAATTTGCGCTGCGAAGATAGGGTAAGAAATGGTTTCGGGCAATTCTTAAACTTTGTGAGTAAAGAGATTTACCACAACGTAATAAAAATAACCCGCCATTATTAATCCATTGTTTTATACCTGTTCCACACACTATCAGGAATATACTCTGCCCTGTACGGCACAAAATAACAATTCAGTTGCCAGAGGATTTTCCCTTTTTGATCCGTTACCATAACAGCGCCGGTTTTAGAACTACATTGCAACAGGTTTTCGTTAGGTAATACATAAGCGCTGCCCATACGTGAAGTGTATTTTGAAGGAGGAAGCATAGCATGTATTTTAGGTGTTGCCGTCCACTTAACCGTATCAAGCTGAAAGGATACAGCGCCGGATAGTTTCTTCCATAAAGAATTATCAAACACCATTAAATCGCCGTATGGATTGATATGCACGGAATGCTGAAAAGAAAAATGATATGCTGAATCCATTGCAAAGTTGCCGTTCTTTCCCAGCTTCCATATGATCTTACCTGTTGCTTTATCCACCTTCCATATCTGGTCTTCAATAGCTACAGATACGAGGTAATTGCTGTCTTTATCAAAGTTCAGCGAATTCATGTGAAAGCGGTCGTAGGCAAACTCTTTCAAAAAAGGATCGTGCTCTGTATCCCATTCATTCCATACATCCCATTCCCATATTTTTTTGCCTTTGTTATCCATCACCAATATGCCATCACCGCCCAATGTATCAATTCCGCTGCCGCCGATTTCGGTCATGTCAAATACTTTTTGATTGCGCGTAAGCACCACAATATTGCCATTATCAGCCATTCTTACATCATGATGTATTATTTTATGCTTGCCACCATCAACAGAGTCCATATTAATGCGCCAGAGCATTTTACCCGTAAGATCAATTTCTGCAACAGCAGTGCCCCCGGCAAAACCCAAAGCGCCGCGCCTGATAGGTTTTTCCATCTGGCGGAGGCTGTCGGCTTCTTCCTTAGGTGTATCATCAATGACATCCCGCATAGGAGGGCGCAACATAGCGAGTATAGTGCCTCGTGGTGTAAGTGTTGCAGTGCGTACTCCAATGTCATCTATTTGCCAGTACCATCTCACCGCGCCTCTGCCATCTACCATAGCTATATATCCCGGAAGCCTGGCATTGCACAACATTACCATTCCATTACCAAGTGCTGCTGTGTCATGAGGCTGATCCTGTCTTACCCATTGATGTACCAGCCAGGGCGATTGTTCCCTGGTATGGAATGTCATTTCCTTTGAAGAGACATCAAAAAATTTATCTACAATAACCTGGAAATGATAAATGGTATTAGGTTCAAGTAATAATAATCTTATATCATGTTCTTTTGCTTTTTCAGTAAGGGGGGTTCTTAATTTTTCTGATGAGCTGTCTTTCCAGTAACGTACATATACCTTCTCTTCTTTATCCAGTATAATTTTTATTGCTTCGTTCATAGCCACATTGCCCGGCGATGACAACTCAATACTTGTAATGGAAACAGAACGGTTGATATAAAAAAGCACGATCGCCACAATCGCTATAATACCCGCTACCAGTTTTATTCTTTTTCTCATATTTCCAAATTAAGAAAAACCACCTGCCGGTTATAACAGCCAGGTGGTTTAAAATTATGATGATATTATATTATGTCAAACATGAGCCGTGGCAGATAGTGAAATTCACTACCGGTCGATGCCTACGGTATCCTGTTCAGGTTCTCTGCTGCCATATTACTATTCAACTGCGCATCAATTAACGGATAAGGCAGGTATTTCATATTTTCTTTTACAACAGGTGCTAAACCACGTGAAATAAGATAATCATTTGAAGTACTTACATACTTACCAAATCGGATAAGGTCCGGCCTTCTCTTATATTCAAATACCAGTTCATAGCCACGTTCATCTAAAATTTTCTGCGCCATTTCTTCTTTAGAAGCAGGCGCCGGAAATGCGCCACCCGAACCATATTCCGGAGCGCCGGCCCGTGCTCTTATCATATTGATATAAGGCAATGCTGCTGTTGGCCCGCTTAATTCGTTTTCTATTTCCGCTTTATACAATATCACATCTTCAATACGGAAGATAGCGATGGTACGCCCGTCATAATAAGAATTAGAAACCATTTCATATGAATACTTTTTGGTAGCCACATTCTTCATGAGCTTAACGGTATCAGCAGGAGGCGTGGTTTGCCCCGGCTCAGGGATCATATAATAAAACCCATGTGTTGTATTACCATCACGCGGTGAAGCGCCTTCATAGTTATAATAAAAGAATTTTTTACGCGGATCCTGGTCGTTGTATTTTCGCCAGAACTCAAGAGATACTGCATAATACTGCCACCTGTCTGTAACCTCAGGATGATCTGACGGCCCGAAGTGATTAGCAATTTCACCACCATTCATACCTGCTTCATGCAGAATACAAAAGATAAATCCTTTATCAAATTTGTTACTTTCAGACCAAACATTTTTAAAATCTGAATTGAGCTTATAAACGCCGGCATCTTTCAACGCCAATACCATGTCAACATATGTTTTGGCATCCTGGTAGTTATGCGCCCTCATATATACATTGGCTAACAATGTAGCACATGCTCCTTTTGTAGCCCTTGATAAGCCTTCGCTTTCATCCCACTGCTCAGGCAGGTTATCGATACCATATTTACAATCGTCAATGATCTGCTGATCAATTTCGGCTACAGTAGCTAAAGGAGCATTTTCTGTTTGATCGGGTGGTGTCACAGTAGTATACAGCGGAGCTGGTCCCCAGGCATCAGTAATATCCCTGTATGCAAGCGCTCTTAAAAAGCGGGCTTGCGCCATTATTCTTTTTTTCTTTGTTTCATCCATTTCAACAGCATCCATTTTAGAGAGTAATAAATTGGAATTGCTGATGATATTATACATATACTGCCAGTTATACCTGATATACCTGTTATTGGCATCATATGTAAAGTTGCTCATTTTGGTAGGATCGCCTGCAGCGGTAGAAAAACCCATATCGGTAGAATAATCAGTAGTCATTACCAGGTAACCGGCATAATACATCCATGCGTCACCGGGATAAGGATTAAGATCAGCATAAATACCAACGAGTGCGGCATTAATATCGCTTTCCGTAGAGTATGCGTTAGCGGTAGTAAGATCGCTGTATAGTTTGGGCTCCAGTTTGGTACAAGCTGTTACCAAAACCAGCAGGCTTAAACTTATAATAGAAAAATATTTTTTCATCGAATACATTTTTAATGTAAGAGAAATTGTACAGGTTAAAAATTAATGCTCAAACCAAAGGTGTAAGAACGCATAGCAGGGTATGCATTAAAATCCAATCCTGCCCCGCCGTTCGCTGTTTGTCCCCCATTGGCAGTACCTGCGCCTGAAGTACCACTGGTTGTTGTTTCATAACCTTTGGTGTCAACCTCAGGATCCCACCCGGAATATTTGGTGAGCGTGAACAGGTTTTCAGCCGTTACATAAAAACGAACGGAATTGAATGCTTTGGATACATTTTTAAGTGTATAACCCAAAGTAATATTTCTCAAGCGCATAAAAGAAGCGTTCTCAATAAAATGAGAATTGATATACCCGCCACTTTTCATATAGTAAAAGCCATTTCTGGGAATATCTGTATTGGTATTGGATGGCGTCCACCTGTTCAGTGCGTCTGTAGTACGATTCCATTCAAGGTTCATGCGCGACATATTCAACAAATCATTACCTACAGAACCATGTAAGAAAATATTCAGATCAAAGTTGTTGTAGTTGAAAGTGTTGGTTAAACCATAAATGAATTTAGGATTTGCAGAACCTATAATGGTACGATCGTAAGAATCAATTTTGCCATCTGGTTTTCCTTCAGGGCCTGAAATATCTGCAAATTTAGGATCACCTGCTACAGAGTTTGGTTGTGGCGCATAAGTTTCATTCTGCTGTATTACGCCGGTATATACATAACCAAATAATGATCCCAGCGGCTCTCCTTCACGAATAACGGCAAACTGTTCTTCAGATACCGTTCCCATAGGTTTTGAAGAAGTAAGGTAAATATCCTTCCCGCCAATATCAAGCACTTTATTCCTGTTGATGGCAAGATTGAACTTGGTATCCCAGCTGAAATTTTTACTATTGATATTTTTTGATGAGATTTCAAATTCAACGCCTTTGTTTTCAACAGAACCTAAATTCACAAGTCCCGACGTAAACCCTGAGTATAAAGGAAAGGTTTTGCTGATAAGCAGATCGCTTGTTCTTTTATAATATCCATCAACTGACACCATCAGGCGGGAATCAAAAAATCCCATATCCAAACCGGCATTATACTGCGAAGTAGTTTCCCATTTAAGTGCGGAGTTTTCAGGGGAACCCTGGTTTAAATGCGTGCCTGCTGTATTTGTGTTACCATCCAGTGTTAAATGGGTTGTTGCCATTAAAGCATAAGAAGCATAGTTACCAATCTGGTCGTTGCCGGTGCGGCCATAACCCAAACGAAGTTTTAATGTTGAGAAAAGATCCAGGTTTCTTATAAAGTCTTCTTTATCCATTCTCCATGCGAAGGCGCCGGATGGAAAATATCCCCATTTATGGTCGGTGCCGAAGCGGGAAGAACCATCACGCCTTACCGTAGCGGTAAACAGGTATTTGTCTTTATATCCATAGTTCAATCTGCCGAAGAAAGATATTAAAAGGCTCTCTTGTCTATAATAATTGGTGCCGGTTATAGTTGAAGCAGCATCTAAATTATTAAAGCTGAAAAGATCAGTTGAGAATCCTTTTACGGAAAGCGACCTGTAGCTGAAGTTCGTTTTTTCATACGCATATCCCCCCAATACACTGAATGAATGTACATCATTAAATGTTTTGGCATAGGTAAGTGTCGCGTCAAACAACTGGCGTGTAGAAGAATAATCAATTGTGCTGGCAACGCCATTATCTATACCACCCTGGTAAGTGCTCTTTGGTAAATATTTACCGGTAAAATAATGTGCTATCTCCACGCCTCCGTTTACCCGGGCTGTAAGATCCTGTATAGGTTTAATTTCGAGATATGCATTACCGTTAAGCCTGTCCTGTACTACTTCATTTTGTCTTGCTACAAGATTGGCCAAAGGATTATCGCCTCTTCCGCCAGGAGGCCTGCCAAAGCTGCCATCAGCATTATACGCAGGCACAGTGGGATCATAGGTTAAAATACCAAGCAATACATTCGACTGCAGGATATTACCGCCATAGTCCTGTATGTTGGAGTTAGCTCTTTGCCCGTAAAGCGATACGCCTGATTTAATAAAGCTATTGATCTTCTGGTCAACATTTACACGACCTGAAAATCTTGAATAGTCTGTATTTTTCAACACACCTGCCTGGTCAAAGTAGCCTATGCTGGTAAGGATCTTTGTGTTTTCATTACCACCCTGCACCTGCAGGTTATGGCTATGCACTACTCCTGTACGTGTTGTTTCTTTTATCCAATCTGTATTTATGTCAGATTCCAGCTGAGATTGTGTATATGCACCATATTCCTGTCCTGCCTGCCCGTCAATTTCCTTGTATAGCTCATTGGCAAGCGCCATGTATTGCTTACCATTAAGCATGTTAAAAGGATTATTGATCTTCTGCATGCCCACATACCCGTTATAAGTGATCTGTGCTTTGCCTGTTTTGCCACGTTTGGTAGTGATGATGATCACACCATTTGCTCCACGGGCGCCATATATAGCTGTGGCAGATGCATCTTTCAAAATTTCCATTGATTCAATATCGTTGGGATTCAGGTCAACACCACTGGTAGTGGCAAAGCCATCAACCACATATAATGGCTCATTGGTACTGCTGATAGAGTTTGAACCACGCACACGTACTGAAATACTTCCGCCCGGCGCTTTTGAGTTTTGTACAACCATTACACCCGCAGCCCTGCCCTGCAATGCCTGCGCGGCATTACTAACAGTACCGCCTGAAGTAAGATCACTTGCTTTAAGACTTGTGATAGCGCCGGTAAGATCTCCTTTCTTTTGCGTGCCATAACCAATTACAACTACGGCATTCAAGTCCGCAGCATCGGCTGAAAGCCGGATAGATAATGATTTTTCACTGCCCAGCTTAATCGTCTGAACTTTGTACCCAACAATACTGAATTCAATTGTTTCGCCGGGATTGGCATCAATAGTAAATGCGCCATTTTCATCAGCAATAGTACCCCTGCCGGTACCTTTTACTGTTACGGAAACGCCAGGCAGCGGATTTCCGTTTTCATCCGTTACGTGGCCTTTAACCGGGGCCTGTGCCTCTTCTTCAGTAACCACAGCCATTTTCCTTTCGCCTATGGATACCAGGCTGTCATTGATCATTTTGTAAGTAAGCGGCATATTACCCAGCAAATGATTAAGTACTTCTTCCAAAGGTGCCCTGCGGAACCTGGCGGCAGAAACTACTTTGTCAGCAAGCATGTCTTTGCTGTACACAAAACGGAATATCGTTTTGTTTTCAATCTGGTGAAGCACTTCCGTAAGAGGAGCATTACTTACCTCAAGGTTGATACGCTTCTGGGCAAATCCGTTGGCTGAAAGCTGAAGACTTAAAGCAAGGAAAAATACCGTAATCCCATTCATAAGCATGAACGCCTTAAAAGCCGGGCGCCACGGACGTTTTAGACCAATAGCCTTTTTTTGCATAACTTAGTTATGTTTCGGTTAATAAATAGGAATCAGTTGTTCTTTTAGCGGGGAACCTGGTTCCTGAAAGCCAGTAAACGGGAGGATGTTTTCGGCATCCTCCTTTTAATTATTTGTATATCATGATCACATCATTTTTTCGTTCAAAGTTGAATGGTTTGGAAAAGCTCAACGCTGCCAGCACATCATCTATACCTTCGTTTCTGAAAGATGCGGTTAACTGAATTTTTTTGAGTAAAGGATCTGCTATTTCAATCTTCACTCCATACCAGCGTTCTAATTGCTTAACCAACTCTTCAAAAGGTTCATCCACAAAAACCAGTTTATCCCGGGTCCACGAAACTTCAACAATGGCTGTATCTTCTTTATTAATTCTTACAGGTAATAAGCCTGAAGCCGGCTCCTGTAACGGAGCTGTAACCACAGCAGGAATATCCCCAGGCGTGTTACCGGTTCTTAATAAATATTTTTCGTTGGGGTTTAATGTAATTTTTTTATGCTCTTTCTTTAGCGATAACTCAACGCTACCGCGAATAAGCGAAGCTTCACTGGTTTCATCAGTTTCGTAGGCTTTTACATTAAAAGCTGTTCCCAGTACTTTTACATCCATCCTGGATGTTTGAACAACAAAGGGCTTTGATGAATCGTGCACAACATCAAAGAATGCTTCGCCGTCAAGCTGCAGCTTACGATCCTGCTTTCCGAAACCAGCATCAACAATAAGCTTACTGCCTGCATTCAGGATAACTTTACTACCATCCGGAAGTATAAGCGATTTTTTTTCCGCAAGTTTTGTAATGTATGAAAGGGGCGAAATAACCGGAGCTGCGCTCTTTTGTAAGCGGTAAAAAATTGTGGTTCCTATGATAAGTACAATACAGGCTGCAGCAGTCATCAGCGTCCACCAGATGGAACGGCTTTTGTAAACTGATCCTGTTGTAGCAACGGCTTCTTCTTCAGCCAGATCTATTCTTCGCCCCAGTTCAGTTATCTGGTTTTTCAATTCTATATTTTGAAGACCCTGGCTTGTTAATAAAACAAGTGTTCTTAATTCATCCAGGCGTATAGCATCTGCAGGATTATCAAAAATTATTTTTTCCCATTTTCTAATGTCAGCTTCACTATGCCCTAAACAGTAATTTATAAAACTCTCGTCTGCCAGCAATTCCTCATCATCCAGATGTAGCATGGTTGCCTTTTTCTATAATAGAGCAGGCAACCGGAATATTTCACTATTCTTTTCAGAAAAAAAATAAAAAAAATACAATGCAAGCGGAAATAAGTGAAGCTACTACTCTTGCAGGCAGGGAAGACCTGAGCTTTTGCATGGCAGCATAAACAGTATTATACACCGTATTAACAGACAGTTTGTTAGCTTTTGCTATTTCCATATACGACAACCCGAGAAAAAATTTTTGATACATGATCTCTCTTTGTTGCCTCGGCAGATAGTTCAGGTGCCTGTTTACAAGCACCGACAACCTTTTATTATTCTCCTTGTCTAAAATATTTTCTTCGATAGAAGGTTCCGTGAAATGCCGGTGTATTTCATCTATATTTTCAATCGTTTCTCCCTGTATTTTACCCGACTGTTCTATTTTTTTTACTATGCTGCGATGAAAAAAAGTGAGGATATAATTATGCGGATGTCTGATGTGCCCAAGTGTTCTTCTCTTCTCCCACAGGTACAGGAAAACATCATTGATGGTATCTTTTACTGTTTCTGTGCCGATGCCCTTTTTTAAACCGATATAGCAGAGATATGCATAGTAGTGCTTGTATAATTCGTAATAAGACTCACGGCTTTCGTTTAAAACGAAATCTTCCCAGCAGTAGTTTATGCGTATATCATTTCTCATTTAAAGTGGCTTTCGGCACGCACGTCACATCATGATTAATTAACGTAAAGTTAATCAAACAAGTGATGCCTGCTGCCACTTTAACGATATGCGGAAAGAAATCACACAAACGTTTGCAATGGTTTGCATCCCATTTATTACTCTATATTTATTTTTTATTTCTCACTCCGCAGAAAAGTAGACTGATGAAAAAGCTGTTGATTCTTCCTTTATTTCTTTCATTGTATTGCGTTTCATTTTCACAGGAACCGGTTTATAAAAGTGGTGCTGATGATTGGGATGCCGACTCATTAGGCAATTACAGGGTGGTAGTAAATTTTGACGGTACAGGCAATATAGCCAAAGTGCATATTCCCTGGAGGAGGCGCGATGATAA
The DNA here is from genome assembly GCA_047601125.1 of Agriterribacter sp. GTDB lineage: Bacteria > Bacteroidota > Bacteroidia > Chitinophagales > Chitinophagaceae > Agriterribacter. Next base: position 1,738,125 of record JASGJY010000002.1, read on the forward strand.
TCCATCATCAAAGAAAATAATTGTTCAGGATGCGCAAACGCAGCAGGTTATCATGAACGCCACCGCAAAAAAAATTACCGGCGCTGGGGGTGATGTATATTTTGAGCCTGCATCAGGTAAAGGCATATATTATATCTACTATATGCCTTACAAAAATGAGGGAAGAACCAATTATCCCAGAGGCGTATATCTGGCTGCAGTTGAAACCGCATCTTCAGAATGGCTTAATACAATAAATTATGATGCAGTATCCAATGCTACCGCAAAAGAGATTCAGGCTATAAATGAATTCAGCAGTAATTATCCTATGGAAGTAACTGCCACAAGAGCAGAAACAGAAGCGTTGCTGAAAAAAAATTCAGCCAAGCTTTTTCTTGTGTTTCCGGAGCAACGTGAATATCCCGTGCGTATGAGAAACAGATTGCCGTACCGCTGGATACAATCAGGCTCTTCCTATGCGTTTACCGGTAATGCGGCAAGAGGTGAATATTACAGCTTTCAGCTTGCCTTATTTGCTATACAGCAATTAAAAGATGTAAGCATTAGTTTTACTGAGTTGAGATCATCTTCGGGAAAGGTCATTGCCGCAAAAAATATATCCTGCTTAAATAATACAGGTGTTAAATACGATGCTACAGCTTTTTCACAAAACGTGCATATACCTTCAGGAGAAGTACAGTCATTATGGTGCTTATTGCAGATACCTGAAACTGCTGCAAAGGGAACCTATAAAGGCAAGGCAATTATACATTCCAATGGAAATGCCGACGTTGAGGTGCAGATCAACATTAATGTATCCGAAAAATTATTAACAGACGGGGGGATCAGCGAACCCTGGAAACAAACGCGCCTGCATTGGCTCAATTCAACCCTGGCACAGGAAAATAAAGTGATAGCTCCTTACACTCCGCTTAAGGTTGACAAAAGAAGTATTTCATTACTGGGCAGAAAGATGTTTATTGGCGATAATGGATTACCGTTGCAAATATTATCTTATTTCTCCAGGGAGATGACAGAAGTTGTTGCAAAGCCTTCGCCTGTATTTTCCGGTCATGTACAGTTGAATGTTACAAAGCAGGGAACAGCTAATCCCATGGCATGGAAAGAAAAGGGGCTGGAGTTTGTTAAAAAGGAGCCAGGCACTGTTAGCTGGAAAGCGGAAAGCTATAATAATGATTTAAAAAGAGAGGTAAGCGCAACGCTGGAGTTTGATGGTTTTGCAATGTATACCGTAAAGATCACCGCATTGAATAATGTAAACATAAAAGATATAGCGCTGGTATTGCCTTTCACAAAAGACGCTTCAAAATACATGATAGGGCTTGGACAAAAAGGCGGCTACCGCCCGTCATCATTTGACTGGAAATGGGATGTAGCTACAAAAAACCAGGATGGCGCATGGATAGGTAATGTTAACCTGGGATTGCAATATAGTTTGAGAGATGAAAAATACAGCCGCCCGTTAAATACTAATTTTTACCTGCAGAAACCTTTACTGTTACCGGCTTCATGGGGTAATGATAATAAAGGTGGCATTACAATAGCTGAAGAAAATAACCGGGTAAACGTTACCAATTATTCAGGTGAACGTTTTATGAAGAAAGGCGATACACTTTACTATAATTTTACTTTGCTTATAACACCGTTTCATACTATTAACACCGACTTCCAGTGGGAAACAAGATTTTATCATAAATACTCGCCGGTTAATGAAGTTAAGGCGGTGGGTTCTACTGTAATAAATATTCATCACGCCACCGATATCAACCCATGGATCAATTACCCGTTTATTGAATGGCAAAAGATGAAGCGTTATATTGATTCTGCTCATACGCTTGGACTGAAAGTGAAAATTTATAATACGGTTAGAGAGGTATCGAACAGGGCTTATGAAACTTTCCCGATGCGCAGTCTTGGGCACGAAATCTATTCACCGGGTAAAGGCGGAGGTTATAGCTGGTTGCAGGAGCATTTGGGCGATGATTATATTGCTGCGTGGTTTGTGCCTGCGATTAAAGATGCTGCTATTATTAACAGCGGCATGAGCCGCTGGCATAATTACTATGTAGAAGGCATGAACTGGCTGGTGAATAATGTGGGTATTGATGGCATATACCTGGATGATGTGGCTTTTGATCGCATTACTATGAAACGCATCAAACGGGTATTAACGCAAAACGGGCATCCTGGCATTATTGATCTGCATTCTGCCAACCAGTATAATAAGAACGATGGATTTAACAACAGTGCTAATTTGTATATGGAACATTTTCCTTATCTCAACAGGTTGTGGTTTGGAGAATATTTTGATTATGAAAAAAACAGCGCAGACTTTTTTCTTACAGAAGTAAGTGGTATTCCATTTGGCTTAATGGGAGAGATGCTTGAAAAAGGCGGTAATCCCTGGCGTGGAATGATATATGGCATGACAAACCGTATGCCTTATGATGGCAATGACCCTGGTAATATCTGGAAAGTATGGGATGATTTTGGTATTGAGGGCTCAAAAATGATTGGTTACTGGAGTGATAATTGCCCGGTAAGTACCAGCAATAAAAATGTGCCGGCAACGGTATATAAAAAGGACAGGTCAGCACTGGTTTCAATTGCAAGCTGGGATAGCACCGATACAAACATTACATTAAATATTGACTGGAAGAAATTGGGTATTGACCCATCCAAAGCAGTGATTACGGCCCCTGCTGTAAAAAACTTTCAGAACGAAAAAATATTTAATGCAAATGACAGCATACCTGTTGAAAAAGGAAGAGGCTGGTTATTGATCATACAAGAAAAATAATACAATGATGTTGTCTGAGTACAGGGATATTAATGGAATACTTGCACTGGCTGGTGAAAGCATGAAGAATGATTTGTTACAGCAGCGTGGTATCGCTATCTGGCTCACCGGGTTATCAGGCTCAGGCAAAACCACCATTGCTCAACTGCTGGAACAGCAATTGAGAACAGAAAATTATTTTGCCTTAACGCTGGATGGTGATGCATTAAGAAAAACGCTCAATAAAGACCTTTCTTTTACCACAAAAGACCGCGCAGAAAATATACGCCGTGCAGCAGAGATGGCTAAATTACTGGTGCAGAAAAATGTAATTACTATTTGTTCATTTATTACACCATTGCAACAACACAGGGATATTGCACATTCCATATTGGGTGATAGCTGCTTTGAAGTATATGTTGAATGCCCGCTATCAGTATGTGAAGAACGCGATGTAAAAGGATTGTATAAGAAAGCCCGTAACAATGAAATAAAAGATTTTACCGGGATTGGTTCTGCATTTGAAGCGCCTTTGCATCCCTGGAGAATACTGAATACTTCGGATCAAATGCCTGAAGAAAGCGCACGAATATTATTTACACAGATATTGCCGCATATTCAACCTGCTTCGCAACAGGATATCTTTGCATTATGAGCAATGAAACAGTGCAATCTCCGGCTGTTAGTCTCCGCTACCTGTTTTTCACTTTCCTGAAAATAGGCATGGTGTCTTTTGGTGGGCACATGGGTTTGGTGGCTGTTGTAAAAAATATAATGGTTGATAAAGACAAAACGCTTAAGCATGAAACCATATTAGACGCGGTAGGTATTGGCAGTTTACTGCCCGGGCCGCTTGCTGTAAATGTTGTAGCGTATATAGGTTATGCCATGCGCAAAACCGCAGGAGCCATCATAAGTATGACAGGTGTGATCCTGCCCGCATGTGTAGCCATGCTCATACTTTCATGGGCTTATTTCAAATATGGCTATCAGCAGCAGTTTAAGGAGATCATGTATTATGTTACTGGTGCTGTAAGCGCTGTCATCTTATCTACAGGTTTGCAACTGTATGTAAAAGAATTAAAAGGCAATACTGTAAGAACTATTATTTGCATAGCAGGTATTACAGGAATCCTGCTTACCAATAATTATGTTTTAACAATAGGGTTTATTGTAGCAGGCGGTATATTGGGCAGTACGTTAAAATTACATACCGGCAAATTACTCATCCGTAAAAATAATGAGCATAACAGGTTCAGCGGCCGTCCCGGCATTTTTTCTATAATTATACTAATAGGATTGCTATGCCTTGTGGTATTGTTTGTTACTAACGCCCAGCAGTACACGAATAATATATTGCTTAAATTGATCATACTGTTTTCCGGCATAAGCCTTACGCTGTTTGGTGGCGGATATGTTATGATCCCTATTATGCAAACCTTGTTTGTTACCAATATGGGCTGGCTCACACAACAGGAATTTTTAGATGCCATTGCATTAAGCCAGTCTACGCCGGGGCCGATTTTGGTAAGCGCCACTTTTATTGGTTATAAAATGGATGGTTTTACAGGAGCTGTAATTGCCACCATTGCCATTTTTGCTCCTTCTGCTGTACTGAAAGTGATGGTTGCAAAAGCATACCTGCAGGTAAAAGATCATGCGCTGGCAAAAAATATTTTGTCTGGCGTAAAAGCGGTGGTGATAGGGTTGATTATTGGTGCAGCCATAAAGATAGGCGGGCAGCTTACCTGGAATATACCATTGGCTTTAATTACAGCTGCAGCTTTTATATGTTCGTTCCGGTATAAAGTCAGTCCTGTATATATCATATTGTCCTCCGCATTATGCGGATTAATTATCTGGTATTTTTCAAAATAGCAAACTATGTTTTTACCCGGTATACAATTTATAGGCACACAGCGATCAGGTTCTAATCTTTTACGCGTAATGCTGGAGCAGCACCCGGCAATCGCAGCGCCGCACCCCCCGCATCTTCTGCATATTTTTATGCCGTTATTGCCATTGTATAACCCGATGAATGAAAACAATTATAAATTGTTGCTGAGCGATATGGTGGGCTATGTAAATGCCAACCCTGTGCCGTGGAAGGGTGTGCAGTTTGATAAAGCTGATATGTTTGCACAATCAACCCGGTATCATATTTTTGAAGTGTTCCGATTGATATATGAAACTGTTGCCAAAAGCAAAAGCGCGCAATACTGGTGTTGCAAAAGCATGCAGAATCTATACTATTCCCGGGAAATGGAGGAATACGGACTGGACCTTAAATATATTTTTTTATACAGGGATGGCAGGGATGCAGCCCTTTCTTTTAAAAAAGCCATAGTAGGCGATAAGCATGTATACCATCTTGCCAAACAATGGAAAGAGGAACAGGATATTTGCCTCGAATTATACAAGCAATACGGGGATAAAAAAGTTTTTTTATTGAATTATGAAAAGCTGGTAGTCGAGCCAGAAAACTGTGTACGATCACTTTGTGCATTCCTGAATATTGAATACCTGGATGAGATGATGCGCTTTTATGAATCCAGTTCTTCAAAGTCTGCAGCGGCAGCAGGAGAAATGTGGAAGAATCTTGAGAAACCCGTAATGCAAAACAATACCAACAAATACCTGAAGGAATTAAGCGTAGAAGAAATTGAAATATATGAATTGGTTGCAGGCAGTACCCTACAAGCCCTGGGTTATACTTTAAGCAGCAAACTCTTGCATCCTGAATGGTTAAGCGCGGAAGCGATATTGCGTTATGATGAAGAGAACAAAGAAAGAAAAAAACGGTTTATAGCAATAGCGCCAAAAAATGATATTGAAAAAAGGCAGCCGCAGCTGGATATTCTTCAAAATATAAAGAAAAGAAAACCGCAATGATTATAGATGCTGAACTGATCAATAAAATATTACCTGTTGCTGAAAAAGCCGGCAGGGCTATTCTTGACATTTATTATTCGGGAGACAAAATTCACGTTTCGGTAAAAGCAGATCGTACACCACTTACTATAGCTGATAAAGAATCAAACACTATCATCACAAATGGATTGATAAAATTATTTCCTGATATTCCAATACTCTCCGAAGAAGGCGCTGCCGTTCCTTATGAAATAAGAAAAGAATGGAAATATTTTTGGTGTGTAGACCCGCTTGACGGAACCAAAGAATTTATTTACCGGAGAGATGATTTTACGGTAAACATTGCATTGATGCATAATAATCATCCTGTGCTGGGCATTATTTACGCACCGGTTTACCAGGCATTGTATTATGGATCAAAGCCAACAGGAAGCTGGTTGAAAAAAAATGATCTGCCACCAGAACAGTTGTTTGCCGATAAAGCGGCTAAAGAATGGACAGCTATCGGAAGCCGGTCACATGCAAGTGATGAAGAGCAGGCTGTATTGGCGATGTACCCTGTAACAAAAACTATTGCCGCAGGCAGCTCGCTCAAATTCTGCAGAATAGCCGAAGGCTCAGCGCATATATATTACCGTTATGGCCCAACAATGGAGTGGGATACTGCCGCCGGCCAGGCAATTGCAGAAAGCAGCGGGGCGCTAATGACAGCTGGAGACGGAACACCGTTTTTATACAACAAGCAGTCACTGTTAAATAGCGGGTTTATTTGTAAGGTAAAGTAGTTATTCCAGGAAAGTAATAAAGCAATTAGAATTTACTCAACACCTTCTCCATCTCCGCAATAATACCCTCATTACTCAGATTGCCAATACTACCTTCATGTGTGTGATGCAATTGCCTTTTATAGTCAAAATTAAATTTGCCCTGCTCAATATCATTGCCCACCTGGCGGTATGCATCGCGGAATGAAATACCATTATTCACAAGCTCATTCACCGCTTCTACGCTGAAAAGATACCTGTACTTTTCATCATCCAGTATGTTATTTTTTATGCTGATATTGCTCAACATCAGTTTCATCATCTGAATACAGGCTTTCAGCTCTTCAATAGCTGGAAACAAAATTTCTTTTGTCAATTGCATTTCTCGGTGATAGCCTGAAGGAAGATTGTTGATGAGCAGCGTAAGCTCATTAGGTGTTGACTGTATCCTGTTACACTTACCTCTTATCAGCTCAAATACATCCGGATTTTTTTTATGCGGCATAATGCTGCTGCCGGTGGTCAGTTCATCAGGGAAAGAAATAAAACCAAAATTCTGGTTAATATACAGGCAGGCATCCATCGCCAGCTTACTCAATGTTGCAGCTACGCTGCTGATGCCAATTGCGACTATCTTTTCTGTTTTACCACGGCTCATCTGCGCGTATACGGAATTATAGTTCAGTGAACCGAATTGCAATAGTTCAGTTGTTAGAGTTCTGTTCAGCGGAAAGGAAGATCCATAACCGGCTCCGCTGCCCAAAGGGTTTTTGTTGGCGACATGATATGCGGCTGCCAGCAATTCCATATCGTCGGTTAAGCTCTCGGCATATGCACCAAACCATAATCCGAATGATGACGGCATTGCTATCTGGAGATGTGTATAGCCTGGTAATAATTTGTCTTTGAATTTTTCGCTCTGGCTGATGAGTAAATCGAACAACGCTTTTACCTCGTCTTTTATGGCCAATATTTCGGCACGGAGGTATAGTTTCAGATCAACCGCTACCTGATCGTTCCTGCTTCTGCCACTGTGAATTTTTTTACCAGCTTCGCCTATCCGTTGCGTTAACAGGTATTCCACCTGCGAGTGCACATCTTCAATACCTTCTGCTATGGTAAATTTTGAATCCAGTATATCTTTCAAAATCGCTTCCAGCCCTTTTACCGCGCCAGCAGCATCTTTTTCATTCATCAATCCCACTTCTTTCAGCATTTTTACATGTGCAATAGAACCCTGCACATCGTATTGCGCCAGCAGCAGGTCAAACTCTTTATCCCTGCCTACGGTAAATTTTTCAATCAGTTCGTTTACGGAAGAATTGTCTTTTTGCCAGAGCTTCATCTGCATTATATTTGAGGCTGCAAGATACAGGTTTAGCGGTAACACACATTGCACCAGGTGCATTCAAAATTGTCGCTGCATTTAGCTGCCCTTACCGTTATTCCCTCTCCGCGCGGCGGCGAAGGAATAACAGTGCGACAATTTTAAATATGCCCACCGGGTTTTAACTGTTATCACTGTCAACAATCACCAATATATTTTATAAATATGGACTATTCAGCATACAAAAAAGGAACAAAAGCTATATGGGCAGGCGAAGACCTGTTTTCTGTTAACGGATCAGTTACAACACCTGTGGTAAACAGTGTGGCTTTTTCTTATAACAACCTCGGCAAATGGTATGATGTGGCTACAGGTAATGCGGAAGGATTTATTTACAGTCGCAATACTAACCCAACCGTAAGTGTGCTGGAGGAAAAAATACGTCAGCTGGAAACTGCCGAAGCGGCAACTTCTTTTGCTACAGGAATGGCAGCTATCAGCAATACCTTATTCACATTTCTTACTCCCGGCAAACGTGTAGTATCGTTGAAAGATACTTATGGCGGTACCAGTAAAATTTTCCTTGACTTTTTGCCTGAATATAATGTTGATGTGAAGCTTTGCGACACAACCGATCATGAACAGGTTGAGGCTGAAATGGCAAAAGGTTGCGATTTGCTTTATCTTGAAACACCTACTAATCCAACATTAAAAATAGTGGATATTAAAAGACTGGCTGATGCCGCCAAGAAAGTGGGTGCAGTAGTAGTGGTAGATAATACTTTTGCAACTCCTGTCAACCAAAATCCTTTATTACTCGGGGCCGACCTTGTTTTGCATAGCGCTACAAAATTTTTATGCGGACATTCGGACGCGATGGGTGGCGTACTTGCGGGTAATAAGGACTTAGTGAAAAAAGTATTTCAGTTCAGGGAAATCAATGGCGCCAGCCTGCAGGCCGATCCTGCATATATGATTGCAAGAGGGATGAAAACGCTTGAACTGAGAATTGAAAGACAAAACGCGTCTGCGCTTACTATTGCCCGTTACCTTAAAGCGCATCCCAGAATAACAGATGTATTTTATCCCGGTTTGGAAACGCATAAAGGACACGATATTGCAAAAAAACAGATGAAAGGCTTTGGTGGCATTTTAAGTTTTTCTGTTGATGGCGGCTATGATAATGTAAAGAAAGTGTTACCTCAGCTTAAGCTGGTGCATCTTGCCGCAAGCCTTGGTTCAGTAAGCACGCTCGCCGGTCCTCCGCGTACAACCAGTCATGTGGAACTGACAGAAGCACAAAGAAAATTACTGGGTATTCCTGAAGGATTAATACGGTATTCAGTAGGTATTGAAAATGTGGATGATTTATTGGCCGACCTGGAACAGGCATTGGGCAAAATATAAACAACTAAAGCCTCTCCTCCTTTGCTCAAAGGAAAGAGAGCGGCTCCATAGAATAATACCAAATTATATAACTACCATATCCGCCTTTTAATATATCCAAACAAGCCGTCTGGCATTACTTATACTTTGATATTCTTAGCCATCTTGTGTTGTGCCTCAACAACCTGTTTTGAGCTTAGATACTCTTCTACGCTCATGAAAAAAGTCCGGGAGTGAGGAAATCTCAAATTTTCGAATGAACAGATTTTCGAGTTCATCCCCACATTTCCATATTCCCGTATTTCTTTAAATTCGCTTCATTATGAAGTATATTTTTCTTACGTTATTTGCTTTACAATCTTTTTCCATATTTGCGCAACGCAGCAGCAGTTTGCCGGAGCAGGCATGGGTTGACAGCATTTTCGCAACACTGAGTGAAAATGAAAAAATTGCGCAGTTGATGGTGGTACGTGTATCCTCTATCAGTAACGGAAAAGTTACTTTTTATGGCGACGAAGTAAAGAATGCGATCAATACCTATAATATCGGAGGCATCTGCCTGTTTCAGGGAGGGCCGGCCGACAGGCAAATTATTTAAACGAATTCCAGGCGATAGCGAAAACACCTTTGCTGGTTTGTATAGATGCCGAGAATGGATTAGGTATGCGTATGGATAGTGTGCAATCTTTGCCACGCCAGATGATGATGGGAGCTGTGCGGGATGCACAACTTATTTACCAATACGGAAAATGGGTGGGGCAGCAATGCAAACGCATGGGTATACAGGTAAATTATGCGCCGGTAGTTGATATCAATAATAACCCTGCTAATCCTGTTATTAATGACCGTTCTTTTGGGGAGAACAAATATAAAGTTGCAGAATATGGTATAGCATATATGAAGGGTATGCAGGATGTAGGCGTAATGGCTTGTGCAAAACATTTCCCTGGTCATGGTGATGTGGCTGTAGATTCACATTATGATCTGCCCGTGATCAATAAAACAATCGAGCAACTCGATTCGCTCGAGTTATATCCTTTTCGCGAAATGTTTAAGGCAGGTGTGGGAAGCGTGATGATCGCTCACTTGTTTATTCCTGCAATAGATAATACTGCCAACAGGGCAACATCAATTTCTTATAACAATGTAACCAAATTAATGCGTGAGCGAATGGGGTACAACGGGCTCACATTTACTGACGCGCTGGAAATGCAGGGCGTGAAAAAATTTTTTCCTGATGGAAAAGCTTCGGCGGAATCATTGATTGCGGGTAATGATATGCTTTGTTTGCCGGGCGATATACCCGCAAGCATTGAAGAAATAAAAAAAGCCATTCGAAAAAAAGAGCTGACCTGGGCGCAGATAGATGAACGGGTAAAGAAAGTATTGCGTGCAAAGTACCAGTATGGATTAAGCAACCTGCAACCTGTAAACACCATAAAGCTTGCTGATGACCTTAATGCACAAACGCTGCAGATCAGTAAAAGCATTGCGGAAAATGCCATAACCACATTAAAAAATGATGATAATATTATCCCGCTTGTAGTTCCTCAAAAAACAAAAAAAACAGACAAAGATTATAAAATAGCTTACCTGGGACTTGGTATTAATACCGATAATACTTTTGCCCGGAGAATGAGAGCGGATTATAATGCTGACGCGTTTTATTTTAATTATAAAGAAGACGTTACACGCATTGCAACGATTGCCGCTTTACTTAAAACCAGGTATGATATAATAATAGTTGGTTTGCATAACTTCAATCGTTATCCCGCCAATAATTTTGGGATCAGTTTGCCTGCTGTGCAATTGCTTAACCAGGTACAGGCAGATAATAAAGCCATTACGTTTGTATTTGGCAATCCGTATGCTGTAAAAAATATGTGTGAGGCAAAAAACCTGGTTGCCTGTTACCAGGATGATGCCATTACGCAAACCGCCGCCGCGGATATATTAAAAGGTGTAATTACAGCCAAAGGAAAACTGCCTGTTACGGTGTGTGATAATTTTCCATCCGGCTCTGGTATTGAAACAAAATCTTTGCCCTTTGCGCAAACAACAGATATTGATAGTAACCAGTTGAGATTTGCAGCAATTGATTCCATAGCAAAAGCGGCGATAACGCAACGTGCAGCGCCGGGTATGGAAGTGATGGTAGTAAAAAGCGGGCGTATAGTATATCACAAAGCGTATGGTTATTATAGTTATGACAGTACAGAAAGCGTAAAACCTGAAACATTGTACGACCTGGCATCTGTTACTAAAATTTGCGCAACCACAATGTCGGTTATGCGTTTATACGACCAGGGCAGGCTTGATCTGAATAAAACGCTCGGATACTATATTCCTTCTGTACGCGGAACAAATAAAGCTGGACTGAAGATTGACGACATACTGTTGCACCAGGCCGGGCTAAAAGCGTTTATTCCTTTTTACAGGGAAACAATAGATACAACAACAGGCGTTCCTTTTAATGGGTTTTACAGCAAAATACAATCGTTGCAATATAGTGTGCCCGTTGCCGATAGTATGTATATGCGTAAAGACTGGGGCGATACTATTTATAAAAGAATACTGCAGAGTGAAGTGATCCCGCCCGGTAAAAAATATATATACAGTGATAATGATTTTATTTTTCTCGGCAAAGTAGTAGAAGCCATCAGCGGCATGCCGTTGGAGGAATATGTATATAAAGAATTTTACAGGAAGCTCGGATTAACAACTACAGGCTTTCATCCTCTGAAGCATTTTGACTCAGGCAGTATTGCTCCAACGGAAAACGAACAAGCTTTCAGGAGGCAATTATTGCGCGGGTATGTGCACGATCCCGGTGCTGCGATGTTTGGCGGTGTTGCAGGCCATGCAGGTTTGTATAGTGACGCGTATGACCTTGCAGTGCTGATGCAAATGGTACTGAATGGCGGAACGTATAATGGTTATTATTTTTTCTCTCCCGAAACAATTAAATTATTTACAGCATATAATAGTAAGATCAGCCGCCGTGGGTTAGGTTTTGATAAGCCTGAAAAAGATAATGCAACAAGAAAAGAACCGTACCCGAGCAAATATGCATCTCCCCAAACTTTTGGGCATACCGGTTTTACCGGTACCTGTGTATGGGTAGATCCTAAGTATGACCTGATATACATATTTCTCAGCAATCGTGTGAATCCGGAAGGAGGAAGTAATGGAAGATTGTCTAAACTGAATATACGTTCTGATATACAGGACGCGATTTATAAGGGACTGGAGCTGAAGTGAGGAGTAGGATAGAAGGAAGTTCGTGGCTGAAAGCTGAAGACTCTAAGCTGATAGCGCATAGCTCATCGCTGCCATCTCTCATTTTGCTTCTGCCCGCTTCATGTGTATATACTCCGTGGGTGTCATTCCAAACTGTTTCAAAAAATTTCTTCCGAAATTATTCTGCGATTGAAAACCCGTCATATCTGCTATTTCAATGATCCTGTATTTTCCTTCAGCGAGCAGCTCTGCGGCTTTTTTTAAACGAGTGATATTGATCAGCTCATGGGGTGTAAGGTTGGATATGCCTTTGATTTTTCTATAAAGTGTGGGGCGGCTCATATTCATGGATGCAGCAAGTTTTTCTACGTCAAGCATGGTATCTTCCAGGTATTGTAAAATAATACTGTGCAATTGTTCAAGAAATGCTTCATCTGATTTTGAATGCGCCATACTGTTAATGTGCGCAAGCGGAGAGTTAGAGAAATATTCTTTTATCCTGCTGCGGTTATTGAGCAGGCTGGCAATCTGCGCCTGGAGATGAGCAGGTGAAAAAGGTTTTTCTATATAAGCATCTGCGCCAATTTCCAATCCTTCTATTTTTGATTGAAGTGTATTTTTTGCCGTTAATAATATTATGGGTATATGGCAATGATCAATATTGGTTTTTATTAATCTGCATAGTTCAAAGCCATCCATCTGTGGCATCATCACATCACTAACAATCAGCTGAACTGTTTCATGTTTTAGCGTTTCCATCGCGCTGATTCCGTTAACTGCAGTATGGATAACATATTTTTCCTGTAGCTCGTCTTTCAGAAAATCCAGGATTTCATCATCATCATCAATCAGCAAAATAGAGGGTAGCATAGCAGTACTGTTTTATAGTATAGGTTTTGTGTGATGCAACGGCAACGTTAAAACGAAGGTATTTACTTTTTCATTCATCCGTGGTTTAAGGTAAAGGCTTCCCTTATGCAGTTGTGTCAGTGAGCGGGAGAGCGCCAGTCCTATACCTGTTCCTTTTGATCGCTCAGCTTCCTTCAGCCTGTAAAATGGTTCAAAAATCTTTTCGCTCTTATCACCAGGTATCAGGTAACCATCGTTGGTTATTTCAATAATAAAATTATTTTCCCGGATATATAAACTGATACCTGCGGTTTGTTGTGCATATTTTATGGCGTTGCTTAAAAGATTAGTAATTATTTTATTAAAGGCATCTTCATCTACCCATGTTATAATATCCGGATCAGGTAAATCAAGTGTGCAGGTAATATTTCTTTTTTCTGCCAGCAGGCGGAAATCATTATTGGTTTCAATAAGTATGGCATTTATATTACAGTAAGTAAAGCTGAGCGTAAAAGCATTTTCTTCTGTTTGCCTGAAATCGAGCAATTGATTCGTAAGATTTACAAGCCTGCCGGTGTTTCTTTCCATGATGTGTATATTCTTTTGCACATCAGGTGTATTTTCTGTTTGCTGAATTATTTTCTCAAGCGGGCCTTTAATAAGCGTTAATGGTGTTTTAATTTCATGTGCCACATTGGTAAAGAAGTCTATCTTGGCTTTGTACAGTTCTTTTTCTTTTTCATGCTGCATTAATTCTATCCTGTGCTCATGTTTTTCCTGCTGGCGAAAGTGATATCTTCTTATAAAATAAAATGCAATGCCCATTACCGTTAGCGTATATACAGCATATGCCCAGGCTGATTTCCATGGTGGTGGCAACACCTTGATTGTAAGTTGGGCCGGTATTGTGCTCCAGGCTCCGTTTCCGGTATTGGCTTTTACATTAAATACATACGTGCCTGCAGCAAGATTGGTGAAATATGCTTTTCTGTTGGTTTTTAATTCTGTCCATTCTTTATCAAGCCCATGCATGATGTATGCATATTGTGTCATTTCAGGAGAAATAAAACTAAGTGCGGCAAAATCAATGCTGAACGAAGATTGCAGGTAAGTAAGTGTGATCTGTTTTGTTTGCAGTATAGATTCGGAAAGCAACCGGGACTGATCACCGGCTTCTATTTCCCTGCCATTTACCTGCAAGCCAGTTATATATACAGGAGGCACTTGCGAATTAGCAATAAAGGTTGCGGGATTAAAGCTGATCATACCTTTAACACTGCCAAAATATAACCTGCCATCTTTGGCTTTGCAACCTGAATTATAATTAAACTGGTCGTTTAATAATCCGCTTGATGCAGTATATACCCGGATGCTTCCTGCAGCGTCAGTCATGCGCACCAATCCCCGGCTTGTGCTCACCCATATGTTATTCTTATCATCTTCCAGTATTTTAAAAATATAATTACTGGGTAAGCCATTACTGATATTATAGTTTGTGAAAGTTTGGGTTGCTTTATCAAGCCTGCATAATCCATTACCTTCTGTGCCAACCCACAAAATACCTCTGCTGTCTTCAAATAAAGTATTCAGCATATCACCGCTAATACTGCTGCTGTCATTGCCTTTGTGCCGGAAATTGCCGCGTATATTTTTATGGCGGTTGTAGTAATACAATCCATTATTTAGCGTGGCCACCCATACAGTACTGTCTTTGCCCTCAATAATATTGTAAACAAAATTATTGCCCGGCAATTCCTGCACACGCGTAAAAGTTTTTTTGCGGGGGTCGTAGCTGGTAAGATCGAGTGTTGTGCCGATCAATATTTCTCCTGAACTTATTTTGCAAAGGCTCACAATAAAATCACTTTGAAAAGTATCAGGCCCGCGCTTGTATTGTTTTAATATTTTACCGCTATGTATATCCATTACATTAAGCCCCTGCTCAAATGTGCCTGCCCAAACTTCATTATCATTAATGACTAATCCGTGAATATTATAGTGAGATAAAGTTGACGGAGTGCCGTCAGGGTAAAATTTTGTGATCTTATTAGTGCGCGTATCAAGTTTATTCAAGCCACCATCTTCAATACCAATCCATAAATTGCCTTGTTTATCTTCTTTAATTTCCCTCACAGCATTGCCGCTTATACTGTTATTGCTGCCATCCGGAAAATATTTTTGAAAATAATTATACTGTTTGGAAAAATAATTTACACCGCCAAAATAAGTGCCCGCCCAAATGCTGCCTTCCCTGTCTTTAAAAAGGCAATAGGCAGCATTATCAGATAATGCATAAGGATTATTGAATTGCTTATTAAGATTGATATGGCTGCCTGTACGTATATTATATATGTGAATGCCGGATTCACTTGCAAGCCAATACTCATCTTCACAGGTTGCAATGCAATCACGTATATAAATAGGAGAATGGTCATTATTCCAGGTCAATACATCTTTATAATCACCCGTGCTGGTGATGAATAATTTTAAGCCCTGGTGAATAGTTCCTAACAGTAAACTATCTTTGCCGCGGCACAATTTTAAATATCCAGCCTGAAGATGCTGCGGGAGAATGATTGAAAACATTGTATGCCGTAGTGGTGCCGGCAGTAGTATTATAACGTATAAGTGTTTCATAAGTGGCGATCCATATTATATCATCTTTACTGATGTATAATGATGAGATATTGGCATTGCCGGTAATATCAACACGTTCTGCTTTTGGAGCGGCGGAAATATACCGGTATAATTTTCCTTCCATAATAAACCATATAATTCCCTTGCTATCCTGTGCAATACCGCTTACGATCGCAGATACGCTATCATCTGTTTGCAGTTGTTTAAATTTTTCCGTTGCAGACAAATAAGTGTACATACCGCTTTCAGTTCCTATCCATAATTGTTGCTTATTATCTTCAAATAACTGATGTACGAAATTGTTGCCGATGCTCATGCTGTCATTTTCAGCATGCCTGAAAATTTTGAAATTATTGCCGTCATAGCGATTCAGCCCGTCTTTTGTGCCAAACCACATAAATCCTTTATGATCCTGAAAGGCACAGAAAACTGTGTTGTGGGAAAGTCCGTCTTCTACCTGGTAATGCCTGAAGTAATAACCCTGGCTATAAGCATGTTGATGCAACAGCAATGAAATCGTTACCAATAAAATGATCACTTTTCTCACAAGTAGTAAACAGTCATTTCAACAAAAATAGAATTATACGGGTAAATGATATAAGAGAAAATATTATCCTGATAAATAAAATATTGCTGCTGATACAAATTGAAGAAATAATGAGACAGATGGAAGAGTATAACCAGTAAAATGTTTTTTTCTTCACACCGACAAAATAATGGAAACGATTCCATTTTATTTTTTTATCAAAATAATAACTGCCATATGAGTGAAAATTTCCCTGCCAGGCGATGCGCTCAGGTTTATGTTTCTTCCCATAACATTGCATCGGCAATTAAAAGGATAACAATTGTTTTTGTAATCTTTTTCTGTTTTTCCCAAATCTCTTTTTCCCAAAACAGCCCCATTAACGTTAGCGGTAAAGTAACGGATAGTACAGGCAATGGTATTGCCAATGTTACTGTTACTGAAAAAGGAAAGAAACGTTCTGTTATTACAGATGGTGAAGGTCTATTCAATATTGCTGTAACTTCTCAAAATTCGGCGCTGGTGTTTACCTCTGTAGGGTTTATGCCGCAGGAAAGAAAAGTTGGGGAGCAGACAATACTGAATGTTATTCTCCAGGCTTCTAATTCCAGTATGGAAGAAGTTGTTGTAGTAGGATATGGAAGCAAAAAGCGACAATCTCTTACAGGTTCCGTGGCTACGGTAACTGCTGATGATATCAGCAGGGTGCATGGCGGCTCTACCGTAAGTACTGTGCTTGCAGGTAAATTACCTGGTGTAAGTTTCAGGATGCCTGATGGCAGGCCCGGTGCTTCTGCCAATGTACAGATCCGTGGTATGGGCGACGCTTTATTTGTAATTGATGGTATACAGCAGGATGCGGGGCAGTTTAACAACCTTGCGCCCAATGATATTGAAAGTATTACCGTATTAAAAGATGCATCGGCAGCCATTTACGGTATTCGTGCTGCCAATGGCGTGGTGGTCGTTACCACCAAACGTGGCCGGTTGAACAGCGGCAACCGTATCAATTTTGACTCCTATGCTGGGTTTCAGAACTGGATGCGCTTTCCTGATGTATTGACAAACTCTTACGATTTTATGCGCTACAGGGCCGAAGCGGAAATTAACCGTTATGGTTCTACAACTATTACACCCGAAGAGCTTGAAAAATACAAACAGGGCACAGAACCCGGGTACCAGAGTTTTAACTGGAAAGATTTTATCATCAAACCCAATGCACCTATCAATTCATTTAACCTGAATGCTACAGGCGGTACCGATAAACTGAACTATTATTTGTCGGCTACCAACCTATACCAAAATTCTCCGCTTGGCAGGGAATATTTATTTAAAAGAACAAATATTCAGAGCAATGTGAACGCAAGAATAGCAAATGGTTTGAGAGTGGGTATGATGATAAACGGAAGAATTGAAACACGCGAAAACCCCGGCGTTCCCGGCGGCGATGATTACTGGCTGGCACGTTTTGCTATACTGCGTAACACACCTTTGGAGCGGCCGTATGCTAACGACAATCCTGAATACCTGAACGACATCAAGCATAATGAAACCAACTGGGCTTACCTTAATTATAAAAATGCAGGTAAATTAAAAGACGACTGGCGTGTATTACAGGCCAATTTCACTGCGGAATATGAAATTCCCTGGGTGAAAGGGTTATCAATAAACGGTATGTATTCCTATTATCTCGCAGATAATTTAATGAATAACCAGGAATATACTTATAAAACTTATACCTATGACGCGGTAAATGACACATATACACATACAGGTGGCAGCACTAATCCATGGAGAGAAAGAAACCAGGTGAAAGTGAATAATATCACTACGCAGTTACAGGTAAATTACAAGCGTTCATTTGGCTTGCATGACATAGCGGTGACGTTTGTAAATGAAAGAATTTCAAATTCACGCATACGCAACTGGATACACTCTGTTCCCAGCAGTAACGCGTTGCCGTTAATTTATTTTAATACAGCAGATACGTATACAGATGAAGATAGTAAGGAAGCGAGAATTGGTTATGTTGGCAGATTTAACTACGGTTATAACAATAAATACTTTCTCGAGGTAGCGGGAAGAAGGGATGCATCTTACATTTTTCCCCCTGATAACAGGGTGGGTTATTTCCCGTCAGTATCTGCCGGGTGGCGTATTACCGAGGAATCCTTTATGAAAAGTCTCCTGGGTAACTCCGGTATAATAAGCGATATCAAATTGCGAGCATCTTATGGTATATTAGGTGATGACGGTACAAGATTGGGATTGGGTGCGTTCAGGTATATTGAGGGATATGATTATAACCAGGGGATAGCCATACTGGATGGTATTGCTGTTGTAGGTTCAAGAGACAGAGGAGTACCTACTACCAATATTACCTGGTTAAAAAGCCGGATGACAGATGTTGGCGTTGACTTTGCTTTATTCAACAATAAGCTTACTGGTACGTTTGATTATTTTTATAGAAAGCGTTCAGGCCTAATTACAGAGAAAAAAGATGTTCTGGTGCCTGCTGAAATCGGGTATTTTCTGCCACAAGAAAATTTGGAGAGTGATGCGCAATTCGGTCAGGAATTTTCATTGGCATATAACGGGCAGATCAGGGATGTCGCATTCAAAGTAGGTGGTAATATCTCTTATTCAAGATCAAAATTCCTTCAACCATATAATCCTTTGTTCTCCAATTCATTGGATAAGTATTACAACTCAACGATTAATCGCTATACAAAGATTGCGTGGGGGTATGAAGTCATCGGGCAATTCAAATCATTTGAAGAAATAAACAACTATCCTGTTAATATAGATTACCAGGGTAATAAAACATTATTACCCGGAGATCTCATTTATAAAGACTTCAACAATGATGGTATGATCAACGGCTATGATCAAAGACCTATCGGTTACGCCCCGGGGAGTTTGCCCAATATAAATTATGGATTAAGCATAGCGGTAGCATATAAAGGATTTGACCTCACTGCTGATTTTTCAGGCGGTGCAGGATACTCATGGTACCAGGATTGGGAAACACGCTGGGCTTTCCAGAATGATGGGAACCTGAATACTATTTTCACTGATCGTTGGCACAGGGCTAATCCTTATGATTTGAACAGCGAATGGATTCCCGGAAGATACCCTGCTAATCGTTTTAACGAATCTGGCCATAGTAACAATAACAGGATGTCGAGCTATTGGGCACATAATTTAAAATACCTGAGGGCCAGAACAATAGAATTAGGGTATTCTTTGCCAACACAATGGATCAATAAAGTGAAAATGCAACGTGCACGTATATATGCTAATGTGTATAACCTGTTTTCAATTGACAACCTGAAAGAGTTTGAACTGGATCCTGAAGTAAATGATGAGAATGGTTTACAGTTTCCGCAGAGCACGGTATTCAATTTTGGTGTTAACCTGTCCTTTTAAAAATAACGAACTCAAACGTATGAAAAAGTTAATAATATATTTATCTCTGGCAGCAGCTACGACGATCAGCAGTTGTAAAAAAGATAAGGACTTTTTAAATGTTCAGCCCCTGTCTATTTTAGATAATGAGCAGGCCTTTTCTGATCCGGCTCAGGTTTTATCTATAGTGGCTAATTTATATAGTCGTTTGCCTGATTTCAGCACAGTAAAAAGTTGGACATCTATGGCGGATTTCAGCGAGAGCTTTCCCTCAGAAAATGGACAGGTATATATAGTACAGCGCAATGGTTGGGGCTATGGTGAATGGGGTTTTAGCTGGTTTGATGCCTATGCTTATATAAGAGAAGTTAACCTGTTTTTGCAAAGATGTGAGGCTGCTCCTGCATTAACAGACAACGATAAAAAAAGGTTTTTGGCAGAAGCAAGGTTTTTACGTGCCTATTATTATTTTGAAATGACAAAAAGAGTAGGTGGCGTACCATTGATAACAGAACCTTTAATATATGATTTGAAAGGCGATCCTGCCTACCTGCAGCATGCCCGCGCAAAGGAATCTGAAATGTATGACTTTGTTATATCAGAGGCAGAAGCGATAAAAGATGATCTGCCGGCAAATGCTACCGTAAAAAGTCGCGCATCAAAAGGTGCCGCGCTGGCAATGGAAGCAAGAGCGGCATTATATGCAGGCTCAATAGCGAAGTATGGTGCTTCAACGCCACAGGTATCGTTGCCCGGCGGTGAAGTGGGTATACCTGCATCAATGGCAAATGATTACTATACCAAGGCATTAACCGCCGCTAAAGCCATTATTGATGGTGAAGCCGGAGGCTATGCTTTATATAAACTTAAACCCGATCTGGCAGAGAACTTCGCAAGTGTATTTTTGGATAAAGCAAGTAATCCTGAATCAATTTTTATTGAAGACTTTAAGCTTAAAAGCGGTAAAGTACATTATTTCACAGGTTGGAATCAACCCCGTTATGGTGCTGAAGAAGAAGAAGGCGGACGCATCAATCCTTCTCTCAACCTGGTGCAGGCTTTTGAAAAATTGGATAATACTTTTGCGCCTTTACCTGTAAAAGATGGCTCAGGCAATCCCATATACTATAACAATCTTACTAATATTTTCGCAGGACGTGATGCGCGTTTAGCCGGTACCGTTATTACACCTGGTTCTACCTTTAAAGGCAGGGCGGTTGATATATGGGCCGGTTATCAGCTTGCAGATGGTACTATTGTGACAGGCGATGACAGGGGAGCTCAAAAAACGCTGCCGGGCGGAACTACACCGGTGCAGGTTGTAGGATTTGATGGCCCTGTGCCGGGTAAAGAATTTACCGCGCAGTCAGGTTTTTACATTCGTAAATATCTTGATCCTACGCCCGGAGCCGGTTCAAGGGGCACAAACAGCGAAGTGCCTTTTCAACGGTATCGCTACGCCGAAGTATTACTGAATGCTGCTGAGGCCGCATTTGAATTGGGACAGACAGGTATTGCAGCAGATTATATGAACCAGGTAAGGGCAAGAGCCGGCTTAACAATTCCGCTTACCGCCGGAGATATTACATTCGACAGAATTGTGCATGAACGTCGTGTAGAGCTTGCATTTGAAGGACATATATTCTTTGATATGAAACGCTGGAGGCTGGCTACCAAAAGATGGGATGGGAATAAAATGACCGAAGCTGATTTACTGGCTAATATCGGCGATGCTGAAAAAAGAAGCACACAACCATATTCTTTATGGCCGTATAAATATTATAATCCCGGCAACCCTAATCATGAAAAATGGTTGTACAAAATTGTATTACTGCCTTCTGTTACCGGCGCTAATAATTTTCAGTTGGGTAACTATTATACATTTATTGGTGATGATGTAAGAGCGAACAATCCCAAAATTGTAAGACAACCTAATCAATAAAAAATTACACATGAAAAATTTATTCAAACATATAACGGTAGCTGCATTGGCAGGTATGCTGTTTTTATCATGCAAGAAAGATAATTATGACCCTCCTTCTTCTATGCTGAGTGGGGCTTTATTGTACGTAAAGGATACTGTATTTGTTGAGTATGACCGTGTACCCTATCAGCTTTTTCAGTATGGCTTTGGAAAAGTGGCCCCGATCGGAAGCTCTTTTAAGCAGGACGGCACTTACTCTGCTTTGTTGTTTGACGGAGATTATAAATTTACCATCCCAAGCGCGCAAGGGCCTTTCCGCTGGAAAGAATTATCTCCGGGCACACCGGATAGCATTGCCGTAACTGTAAAAGGCAATACCAGCCTTAATATTGATGTAACGCCGTATTACATGATAAGAGGAGCGCAATTCAGCGCGTCAGGCGATAAAGCAAAAGCATCATTTAGCGTGGAGAAAATAATTACCGATGCCGATGCAAAAGACATAGAAAGGGTTACGCTCTACATCAATAAAACACAATTTGTTTCCGGCGCTAATAATATTGGCTCAACTGATCTCAGTGGAAGTAATATCACCGATCCAAATGCAATTAATCTGGAAGTAACCATCACAATGCCACCAGGGCAGGCAACACAGAACTATGTGTTTGCCCGGGTAGGCCTTAAAATAGCTGGTGTTGAGGACATGGTATTTTCTAAAATACAACGGGTGGATTTTTAATCTCAAATGGTGAAAAATCAGTTTAACCAGGTTGGGAAGCTTAGTTTTCTTCTTATCTTGAAGCGGTAACTTTTTCTTTATTAATCATAATTAATTATTACTGATGAAGTATTTCTTTTTGTTTTTGTTTGTTATTGTGGGAGTAACAGGATTTACTCAAGCCCAATGGCAGCCCGTTCCAGGTAAAATTTCCACCGAATGGTCGGCTAAGGTTGACGCTGCTAACCCTTTGCCGGAATATCCCCGTCCGCAGCTTACCCGTAAAAGCTGGATAAACCTGAATGGTTTATGGCAATACAGCATATTGCCCAAACAGGCTGCAGATAATCAACCAACATTATTCGATGGAAATATACTGGTGCCATTCGCGGTTGAATCTTCTCTTTCAGGTGTTGGTAAAACAGTGGGAAAAGATAGTATACTGTGGTATAAAAGAACAATAGAAATTCCTTCAGGGTTCCGTAAGGGAAATGTATTGCTGCATTTTGGCGCGGTTGACTGGGATAGTGAGGTATATGTAAACGGCACGAAGATTGGTTCACACCAGGGCGGTTATGACCCATTTACTTTTGATATAACCGGCGCATTAAAAAAAGGAACAAAGCAGGAAATAGCAGTGCGTGTTTGGGATCCTTCTGATGACGGCCCGCAACCTCGCGGCAAACAGGTTAAAAAACCTGAAGGTATCTGGTATACGCCTGTTACCGGTATCTGGCAAACAGTATGGTTAGAAAATGTTCCTAAAACATTTATTGCTTCAACAAAGCAAACTCCTGATATAGATAAGCAAACACTTACTGTTGAAGTAAAAACAGAAAATCTTCAACCGGGAGATGAGATTGTAGTAACCGCGCTTGACGGACAGCAGCAGGTTGCAACACAAACACTAAAGAGTGAGAGCACGGCTACATTAAGTATTAACAATCCAAAGCTCTGGTCGCCCAACGATCCCTTTTTATATGATCTTAAAATTTCGGTTAGCCGTAAAGGTAAGGTTATAGATGAGGCGGGCAGTTATTTTGGTATGCGTAAATCTTCAATGGCTAAAGATAACAATGGTATACAGCGTATGATGCTGAACAACCAGTTTGTGTTTCAGTATGGCCCGCTCGACCAGGGCTGGTGGCCTGACGGCTTGTATACCGCGCCAACAGATGACGCACTGAAGTTTGATATTGAAAAAACCAAAGAACTTGGTTTTAATATGATCCGCAAGCATGTGAAAGTAGAACCTGCGCGCTGGTATTACTATTGCGATAAAATAGGTGTGCTGGTATGGCAGGATATGCCGAGCGGAGATATGGGCGGTAACGCATGGGATATGCGTGCAGGACAAATTTCCGGAAGAAAACTGGATAAAGATCGCACGCCGGAATCGGAAGCTGTTTATCGTAAAGAATGGAAAGCGATCATTGATGCATGTTATAATTATCCTTCTATTGTTTCCTGGGTGCCCTTTAACGAAGCGTGGGGGCAGTTCAAAACAAAAGAAATTGTTGAATGGACAATGCAGATGGATCCTACAAGATTGGTTAACCAGTCGAGCGGTGGTAACTTTTTTGGAGTTGGCCCTATTATCGACATCCATCACTATCCCGATCCTCAGATGCCTGCCCCTGATGTGTTCGGCGATAAGCAAATATTGATACTCGGTGAATTCGGAGGTTTGGGATTACCTGTTGAAGGTCATACCTGGCAGGATACCAAGAACTGGGGCTATCAAAGCTTTAAGAATACAGATGAATTGTTTAACAGGTACGCTGAATTCATCAACCGCCTGCCCGGTATGATAAAGCTTGGTCTATCTGCTGCAGTATATACCCAAACAACAGATGTGGAAATTGAAACCAATGGTTTCTTCACCTACGACAGAAAAGTATTGAAGATACCTGTGGAGAAAGCAAAGGAAGTGCATAAACAGCTATATAAATAAAAGAAGTAGCAGCCCCTCCCGGCCTCCTCCTCTTGGAGGAGGCCGGGAGGGGCCAGCTTTTTGAAGATGTTGAAAAATAAAAAACCTGTTGAACGTTGCAGAATAGAATTACTATAGTAAAAGTGGAAGTTATGGAGCGTATTAAAGATATATAGCACCGCCCCTCTCCGCCACAGCGGAGAGGGGTCGGGGGTGAGGGTTTAATCTCCTTTTCGGAGATGCTGAAAAACAAGAAGCCTGTTAAGTACTGCAGAATAGAATTACAATAGTAGAAAATGGAAGATATGTTGTTTATTAAAGAGATACGGTGCCGCCTCCTCTCTTTAGGAGAGGAGGAAGGGAGGAGAGGCTTAGATATAAGACTTTTCATTCTCTTACTGTGCATGTCCTTGTGTTCTTTACATTCACAGGCCCAGCAAACCTTCACCAATCCACTCCTTCCTTCCGGCGCAGACCCTTATTCTTTTTATAAAGACGGATATTATTACTATACCAATACTCTTGGCAACCGGATAGGATTGTGGAAAACCAGGCACCTCGCTGATTTAAAAAATGCTGAATACAAAACCATATATACCCCGCCTGCCGGTACTATGTATTCAAAAGAGTTATGGGCGCCGGAAATAATCTCCATCAATAACAAGTGGTATGCTTATTATGCGGCTGATGATGGTAACAATAATAATCATCGCATGTATGTGCTGGAAAATGAATCTCCCGACCCCATGAAAGGTGAATGGAAGTTTAAAGGAAAGATTGCTGATCCTTCAGATAAATGGGCAATTGACGGCGATGTATTTGAATACAAAGGACAATGGTATATGATATGGAGCGGATGGGAAGGTGATGTAAATGTGCAGCAGAACATTTATATCGCGAAATTGAAAAACCCATGGACAATAGAGGGAAGCAGGGTTTGTATTTCCAAACCAACTTACGATTGGGAAACATACGGAGATCTGAATGATGCGAATAATCCGCCGCATGTAAATGTGAATGAAGGCCCGCAGGCTTTGATGAATAAGAATCAATTGTTCATCATATTTTCAGCAAGCGGCTGCTGGACGGATTTTTATGCATTGGGCGTTTTGAAATTTGAAGGAAAAGACAATTTACTGGATGCGTCAGTATGGAAAAAACATCCTGTTCCCGTTTTTAAGCAATCAAAGGAGAACGGCGTGTATGCGCCCGGGCATAATTCATTTTTCAAATCACCGGATGGTGAGGAAAACTGGATCTTATATCATGCCAATGACCAGCCCGGACAGGGCTGCGGGAAATTCCGTTCGCCCAGGGCGCAAAAATTTTCCTGGGACAGTGACGGATTCCCGGTGTTTGGTGAGCCTGTAAAAGCAGGAATAAAAATAGCAATACCATCGGAGAAGAAGTAGAAGCGGCAGCTCTCCCGTCTCCCCGAAGGGGAGGATATCTTCTAAGCACAGAGGCCTGCTTTTGAAAGAGGTTGAAAAATAAAAAACCTGTTGAGCGTTGCAGAATAGAATTACTATAGTTAAAATGGAAGATATATAGCTTATTAAAGATATACAGCACCGCCCTCTCCCCGGCAGGGGAGAGGGGTTTGGGGTGAGGGTTACAAGCGAGCGTGGCAAGGAACGATGATATGTGATCTGCTGCCGGTCTCAAAAAAATATACACTAATTGGCACACTATTATATGAAAAAAATTATTTTACCTTTTACCTTTTCTCTTCTCCTGTCTTATGTGTCTGCACAAAACTTCCGTGCGCCGGCCTATCCTTTGATCACACACGATCCCTATTTCAGCATATGGTCTTTTACTGATCAGGTAAATGCTTCACCTGCCAAACACTGGACAGGCAAAGATCAACCGCTCATCGGTATTCTTAAAGTTGACGGGAAATTTTATAAGTTTTTGGGAGATATTGAAAAAGTATATGATGCTGTTGTTCCGGCTTCTGATGAAAAAGCTTATGATATGATATATACCGAAACGGAACCCCGGGGCGACTGGACTAACATAACCTATGATGATAAAAGCTGGCAGAAAGGCACTGCACCGTTTGGTGATGATGAATCAAAAGTAAAAACTTTATGGAAGTCGCACGATATATGGGCACGCCGCACTTTTAATATAAACGAACTGACAGCAGATAAGCTTTTCTTAAAACTTCATCATGACGACAATGTGGAGATATACCTGAATGGGCAAAAAGTATATGAATACACCGGTTGGACAAACAAATTCATTTACCTCCCGATTGGCGATGAAATAAAAAACAAATTGGTGAAGGGTAAAAATGTACTGGCTGTTCATGTGGCTAATACCGCCGGCGGCGCATGGCTTGATGCAGGTATTGTTAAGGAAGCAAAGACTACCGCGAGCCGGCTGCTGCAGCAAGCCGAACAAAAAAGCATAACAATAGATGCCACGCAAACAACCTATACTTATGCCTGCGGTCCTGTGGATGCAGAATTTACATTCACTTCGCCATTGCTCATCAAAAATCCTGATCTGCTGGCAAGGCCGGTTTCTTATGTGTCGGTAAAAGTAAAATCAAATGACGGCGCCGCGCATTCTGCTTCCTTATACTTTGGCGTTTCTACTGCGCTTTCGGTAAATACAAATGCACAAACCGTGGTGGCTAATGGGTATACAGCAGAACAATTAAATATTTTAAAAGCAGGTACCAAAGAGCAGCCTGTGCTGCAAAAGAAAGGAGATGACCTGCGCATTGACTGGGGCTATATGTATGTAGCTCTTCCTGCTAAAGACAGGGCGGTGCAATATATTACACCGGTTAAAAGTGCATTCAATGCTTTTTTAAACGATACTTACCGTGCCAATACCGGTTCTGTAGAAGGTACGCAGCTTATGCTTAACTCCGTAATTTCCCTTGGGAGGATAAGTAGTGAGGTAGTGAATAAAATTATGATGATCGGCTATGATGATCTGTATTCTGTACAATACTTCGGGCAGAATCTTTTGCCCTGGTGGAAAGAAGGAAAGAATACAACCATCGAAAAAGAATTATCGAAAGCCTGTACGGATTATGGTTCCGTGATTATTAAATGCAAAGAGTGGAATACAAAACTGTATAATGATGCGTTGAAAGCCGGCGGTGAAGAATATGCCCGCTTGTGTGTGCTTGCCTACCGGCAAAGCATAGCCGCACATAAATTGGTAAAAAGCCCGACAGGTGAAATGCTGTTTCTTTCCAAAGAGAACTATAGCAACGGGTCAATCAATACGGTAGATATAACTTATCCCTCTGCTCCGCTTTACCTTGCCTATAATCCTGATTTGCTGAAGGGTATGATGAATGGCATTTTTTATTATAGTGAAAGTGGCAAATGGACAAAGCCTTTTGCTGCGCATGATTTGGGAACATACCCGTTAGCAAACGGGCAAACCTATGGTGAAGATATGCCGGTGGAAGAAGCAGGTAATATGGTTATTCTTGCTGCCGCTATTGCTAAAGCAGAAAAGAATGCCAAATATGCAGAAAAGCACTGGACTACTTTATCTACATGGGCAAATTATTTACTGAAAGAAGGATTTGATCCGGCAAATCAATTGTGCACAGATGATTTTGCAGGGCATTTGGCGCGCAATGCCAATCTCTCTGTGAAAGCCATTGTTGCATTAGGTTCTTATGCAATGCTGGCAGAACAACTGGGTAAAAAAGATACGGCTGAGTTTTACAGGAAAAGCGCTGCTGAAATGGTAACCAAATGGATGGAACTGGCAAATGATGGCGATCACTATGCGCTTACGTTCGATAATAAAGGAACCTGGAGCCAGAAGTATAATTTAGTATGGGATAAAATTCTTGGTTTAAAACTTTTTCCGAAAGAGGTATATGATAAGGAAATTAAATACTATCTCACCAAACAAAACAAATACGGATTACCTCTGGATAGCCGTAAAACATATACTAAATCAGACTGGATTTTATGGACGGCTACTTTAGCGGACAACAGTAATGATTTTAAAGCATTGGTAAAACCGGTATATGACTATATAACGGAAACACCTACACGCGTACCGCTGAGCGATTGGCACGAAACAACCAATGCCAGGCAGGTAGGCTTCCAGGCAAGGAGCGTGGTAGGAGGTTATTTCATGAAGTTGTTAGAGAAGCCATAATGCAGCAACCTGTTACTATCCATGATATAGCGAAAGAACTGAATATTGCAGTAGCTACGGTTTCACGGGCATTGAATGATCATCCCGCTGTAAAGGAAACTACAAGAAGCGCTGTAAAGCGAATGGCTGCGAAATTAAATTATCAGCCTAATACTATCGCAGCTTCACTTCGCTCCGGCAGGTCTAAAATTATAGGCGTGCTTATTCCCAGCGCGGAAATAAATTTTTTTGGTTCTGTAATTCATGGTATTGAAAAAGTGATGAGCAATAAGGGATATAATGTGCTTATCTATCAGTCAAATGAATTATATGAATTTGAAAAAAGAGGCATCGAAACATTTTTGCGGTCGAGAGTTGAGGGGGTACTGGCCTCTATTTCGAAAGAAACCATCAATCTTGACCATTACGTTGCATTAAAGAAAAGAAATGTGCCGTTGATATTATTCGACCGAGCCAATGATGCACTTGGTGTGCCGAGTGTGGTAGTAGATGATTACCACGGCGCATTCGCGGCAACCAGTCATTTAATTCAACAGGGTTGTAAGCGTATTGCGCATATAGGAGGACAGCAGCATGTGGCCATATTTAACCAACGCCTGCGGGGTTATATTGATGCATTGAACGTGCACAATATACCAGTTGAAGATGATCTGATCGTGTACGGAAAAGTCAGCATCATGTCTGGCAAAGAATGCATGCAGGCATTGCTTCAAAGAAATCCTGATGCTGTATTTGCCGTGGAAGATTTTACCGCCCTGGGCGCTATACAGGCAATTAAAGCGGCAGGCAAAAAAATTCCTGCTGATATTGCTGTAGCAGGTTTTGCCAATGAAGCTTTTGGTGAGTATATTACACCTTCTTTAACCACGGTAAACCAGCAAACAGGCCGTATGGGTGAAGAAGCAGCAAAGCTTTTTTTTGAAATACTCAACAGTAAAAACAAAGATGCACTGCACTCCCGTAAACTGGTATTGGAACCACAGCTCGTTTCCCGTGAGTCGAGTTTAAAAATAAAAAACAATGACTATGAGTAAAAAGTTTAATTATCATGGTTTAATAGCGATGGCAGCCATAAGTTTATTCGCATGTAATAATGCATCGCAGCAAACAGCTTCCGCAGATTCTACCGCTGCATCACAAACTACTGCAGATGCTGCTGCAGCATGTATAGGTTCTCTTGAAAAAAAATCATTCGAGGAAACTATAGATGGTAAGGCTACCAGTTTATATGTATTGAAAAATAATAACGGCGCCTGTGTGGCCATCACTAATTATGGCGGCAGAATAGTTAGTATTGTAGTGCCTGATAAAAACGGCAAACCAACAGATGTTGCTGTGGGCTTTAAAACAGTAAAAGAATACCATGGACCCGGGGATGCTTATTTTGGCGCATTGGTGGGCAGGGTTGGTAACCGAATAGCAAAAGGTAAATTTACTTTAGATGGTAAAGAATACACATTGGCAACCAACAACGGTCCCAATTCACTGCACGGTGGAAAAAAAGGATTCAGCGCAGTAGTATGGGATGCAACACAGCCTAATGATTCAACACTTTCACTTGCTTATGTTTCAAAAGATGGTGAAGAGGGCTTTCCCGGAACGCTTACCTCTAATGTAACATACACGCTTGGCGCGGATAATTCAATCAGGATTGATTACAAAGCAACCACCGATAAAAAGACGGTTGTTAATCTTACCAACCATACTTATTTTAATTTAAATGGAGAAGGCAGCGGCACAATTCTTGATCATCTTGTGCAGATCAATGCAGATAAATATACGCCTGTTGATGCAACGCTGATCCCAACCGGCAAGCTGGAGCCTGTGGCGGGTACAGCATTCGATTTTACAAAGCCAACTGCTATCGGTTCAAGAATTGATACGGTTAATAATATTCAATTAAAAAATGGCGGAGGTTACGATCATAATTTTGTGCTTACCAATGCCGGACCTGCTTTGCATAAAGCCGCTGAAGTAACCGGCGATCAGTCTGGCATTGTAATGGATGTATTAACAACAGAACCGGGACTACAGTTTTACATAGGCAATTTCATGAGCGGTAAAAGCAGCTTCAAGAGTGGAGCTAAAGATGATTACCGAACAGCATTCTGCATGGAGACACAGCATTTTCCTGATGCGCCAAATCAAAAAAACTTTCCTTCCATAGTATTGGAGCCGGGCAAAGAGTATAATACTACAACGGTATATAAGTTTGGAGTAAAGAAATGAATAGGCAATAGTGAATAATGAAAGCTTTTTAAAACCTTATAGGGTTACACACTATAATCACATTTAAAAACTAAAAGGTTACAACGCTGATAGCTAAAACAAAATATAAACAATGAAAAAACTATTGTATCTGCCATTTTTATGTGCATTAGCGCTATTGCTGCAAAATTGTAACGCCGGAGCAGATAAAAAAACAACAGATGATACTGATACGCTTGCTGTTGTTAAAGAAAGAACAACCTGGACAAAAGAAGAAGCCAATGCATGGTATGCAAAGCAAGCCTGGCTGGTAGGTTGTGATTTTATTCCCAGCACTGCCATCAACCAGTTAGAAATGTGGCAGGCGGAAACCTTTGATACCACAACTATTAACCGTGAGTTAGGTTGGGCTGCATCAATCGGTATGAATACCGTGCGGGTATACCTGCACGATTTATTATACCAGCAGGACTCTACAGGGTTCCTGCAACGCATGGATATATTTCTGCAGATTGCATCTAAGCATGGCATTAAACCATTGTTTGTGTTATTCGATTCTGTTTGGGATCCTTATCCAAAGCCGGGCAAACAGCGCGATCCAAAGC
Source organism: Agriterribacter sp. (assembly GCA_047601125.1). Taxonomy (GTDB): domain Bacteria; phylum Bacteroidota; class Bacteroidia; order Chitinophagales; family Chitinophagaceae; genus Agriterribacter. The sequence goes on from JASGJY010000002.1 coordinate 1,769,449, forward strand.
CAGGCGTGCATAATTCCGGATGGGTACAAAATCCGGGCAAAGATGCGTTGCTGGATAGTACACAATATCCACGCCTTGAGCAATATGCCAGAGGTGTGGTTGCAAAGTTTGCAAACGATGACAGAGTGTTAGGTTGGGATGTATGGAACGAGCCTGAGAATATGAATAATGAGTACTACAGGAAAATGGAATCGCCTGATAAACCAAAAATCATTGAAGGATTATTAAAGCAGGTTTTTGTATGGGCGCGATCCGTAAACCCGCAACAACCATTAACCGCGGGTTTGTGGGATGGTGATTGGTCAGCACCCGAAAAGTTAAAATCTATAGAAACATTAATGATTGAGCAATCCGATGTTATTTCATTTCATAACTATGAAGACAGCACTTCGTTTGAAAAAGATATAAAAGACCTGCAGCGTTATGGAAAGCCGTTGCTTTGCACAGAATATATGGCAAGAGGAAACAACAGCACATTCCAGGGCTCATTGCCTATAGCAAAAAAATATAATGTTGCTGCATACAACTGGGGATTGGTTGATGGAAAATCACAAACCAAATATGCATGGGATAGCTGGAAAAAAGCATATACCGGTGAGCCGCCCATATGGTTTCATGATATTTTTCGTAAAAACGGCACACCATACATAAAAGCAGAAGTTGATTTGATAAAACAACTTACCGGAAGATAAAAATTGGAAAGGCGCCCGGGATCATGAATAATATTTGTGAGCCTGGCGCCATTGCTACTATTATGCTGTAATGGCGTCGCACTCTTTTACTTTTTTATCGCTATTCAACATTGTGCTGCCGGCAAATAAATTCAACAACCATCTTTGTGATACTTTCTGTCTTCGTGACTTGTGGTTTAAAAATTAAAATCAACAAAATGAACGTATCAAATATTTTACTACCTGTATTTTTATTTGTATCAATTCTGCTTTGTTGTAATACGTTATCTGCGCAGCAGATCCGTAAAGCCCCGGCACCCCTATATCGTGATCCCATATACGATGGGCCTGCCGATCCTGTAGTGATATATAACCAGGCAGAAAAAAACTGGTGGATGCTTTACACACAACGCCGCGCGAATATGGATGGCGCCGATGTTGCTTATTGCTTTGGAACCGCTATTGGTGTAGCTGTATCAGATAATGGGCATGACTGGTCATATAAAGGATCGCTTGCACTTGATTTTGAAAATGGCGTAAATACGTTTTGGGCGCCTGATGTCGTATACGAAAACGGTACCTATCATATGTTCGTTACGTATATTAAAGGGGTGCGCAATCATTGGGGCGGGCAGGCAAGGCTTGTACATTATATAAGCACCAACCTCTGGAACTGGAAACACATGGATGATCTTATGCTCACTTCGGATAAGATCATTGATCCATCTTTAATTAAAACGCCTGATGGTATATGGCATATGATGTATAAAGATGAACATAATAAAGGTAGCGGCAATATGTTCATGGCAGAGAGTACTGACCTGGTGCAATGGAAAACAAATAACAAACCGGTATTTCCCGGAAGCCGGCAGGAAGGCCCTAAACTTTTTTACTTCAAAGATTTTTATTGGTTGCTTACAGATGAGTGGGCAGGCATGCGTGTATACAAATCAAAAGACATGAAAACCTGGGAAAAGCAGGGTGTAATATTAGACAGGTTGAGCAACCGGCCGGACGATACTCCCTCGGGTGCGCACGGAGATGTAGTGATTGCAGGAGATAAAGCATATATTTTTTACTTCACACATCCCGGTCGCAAAAAACATACGGAAGCACCTTTAGACAATAATGGAAATGTCCCGTATAGTATGCGAAGGTCATCCATACAGGTAGCGGAATTGAAAGAAGAAAATGGCAGCATTACCTGTGATCCGGGAGCTGATTTTGATTTCTGGTTGTCTGCTATAAATGATTGAATCATTTGGTACGAAAGCATAGCTCTATGCACCTCAGTCGATAATCATATTTTAAAATAAATATGCAAAGCAATGAAGAAATTATTTTTATGTTTTGTTTTAGTATCTAGTTGTATCACTACAAACAATGCCCAGGGTATTCAAGACGATTCCTCCATTTATTTTGCCGACCCCACTATATTCCATTATAAAAACAAATTCTATCTCTGCGGTACTAACGGGTTCAATTCAGATTCCGGATTTTATATGGCGGTTTCCGGTGATCTGCAACACTGGAAAAAAACAACAGGTAATAAAAGAGTGTTAACAAAAGGAGTATGCTTTGGCACAAAGGGGTTCTGGGCGCCACAGCTGTTGGTGCATCACAACAAAATATACATGGCATATACTGCCAACGAGCATATTGCTATAGCAGAAAGCAACAGACCCACAGGCCCGTTCAGGCAAAAGATTTTTACAAAACTTGAAGCTCCTGTAAAACAGATCGATCCTTTTATATTTAAAGATGATGACGGTAAAATATACCTGTATCATGTGCGGCTGCAGGATGGTAACAGGATTTTTGGCGCGGCTTTAAAAGACGATCTCTCTGCAATTGATACTTCAACTTTACGGGAATGTATAAGCGCTGTTATCAATGCGCAACCATGGGAAAATACCCAATCTGTAAAATGGACGGTTACGGAAGGTCCAACGGTTTTAAAGCAAGGTAAGAAATACTATATGTTCTATTCTGCTAACGATTTCCGCAATCCTGATTATGCGGTTGGTTATGCTACGGCAGACCATCCATTGGGACCATGGAAAAAATCTGACCAAAACCCAATCATCAGCAGGCAAATAACTCGCATCAATGGCCCGGGACACGGTGATATTGTTTCTGATGCAAAAGGAAATTTATTTTATGTATTTCATACGCATTATTCAAATGATAAAGTCGCCCCAAGAAAAACAGCTATCATAAAAATTTTGTTTGAAGGAAAAGCGGATCATGAGAAAATAAAGCTGGATGAAAGTTCTTTCAGGTATTTGAAATATGATTGAGGTATAACTATTTTCTTCCGCTACAAGAACAACGTTAAAATAAATGCATAGTATTTTTATTTCTTAACGTATAAAATATAGTAATGGAGTTTTTATGCTTTAAAAACTTATATTAAAATCATATCAACAATCGATATAATCCTGCTAATGTAAGCAGCACCCCAATAGCTCCAAACACTAAACGTCCTGTAGTTTCGGTTTGTTTACTATCTGCATAAAAGTTTGATGGATTGTTCCTGTCATAATACACGTCGATCTTAGCCCCGTCTTTATATTGCCCTTTATAAAACAATTGAAAACCCTGTGTAATAGTTCCTGTAATCCAATCCTTGTTTTCTGTTAAAAAACGTATTGTTATTTTATTTTTTTCGGGTTGATAATTATCACTGTCAGACCATCGAAATTTGTTTTCGAATTGTTGTTCAAGCACTATGCCTTTTGCATGGATACCTGTTTGCCTGAGTTTACTTTTTTTTGATTCCCAAAGAATTGAAAAAGAAATAAAAGCTATTCCGGCGATTAAGAAAAACCAGGGATAATATTCAGCAAATACGTTTTGAACCATTGTAGTTACACTTCTGTAATGAAAATAGCAATTCTATTTTAGAAATGTGCATCGCAAATGCTATTTCAGAAAAACTATTATTTTATAGTTATCTAATTTATAATCACTCCAAACCGTATAACCTTAATAACAAATTCCAAACCGTAAGAACAACCTTATTACATTCTTCAATTGTATAATAAATGCGCTCACCCTGCCACCTGCCTGAATTTAAAAGAGAAATGATTTTACAATCGGCTACAAATTACCAGATAATAAATCTTCGGTTTTATAAAGTAAAACCATTCTTTCTCCGTCTTCAGTATCATAAATGGCAATAATGAATACGCAAACAAACATAATAAAAAAAAATCCTCCTTCTGCCAGTAGCGAATTCGATAAAATATATGCATCGGCATTTGCGCATTGGGTATGGAGTGATATCCGGATTCCGCATGAGTTAAAAGCATTGGTTTCAGATGAACAACCGAAATACACTTTGGAGTTAGGTTGCGGCGTAGGCAGGTTTTCTGCATATATGGCCGCACAGGGAATAGCAGCAACAGCAGTGGATTTTTCCGCAGTTGCTATTCAACGGGCGAAGAAGAGGATAGAAAAAGAAATATTCAAACCACGCTTTATTGTGGGGGATGTAACCAACCTTGATATGCTGGATAAATTATTTGATGTGAGTTTTGATGTAGGCTGCTTTCATTGTCTTGATAAAGATGCACAACAAAAATACGTTAGAGAAGTATACCGATTATTAAAACCCGGTGGCACGCATCTTATATGGGCGCTTGATCATTCTCCTGCAGATATACGATTAAGCCCGGCGTATATTGCTGATACTTTTGATTCACACTTTGAATTGGCAAAAGAAAAATTCAGCAGGCGGAGGATCATTGCATCACACTGGTACTGGCTTAAAAAAAGTGAACAATAATTTTAAAAGATAGTTATGTTGATTGATAAAAAGAAAATTGCAATTATTGGCGGCGGCCCGGGCGGACTTACCCTTGCTAAACTTTTACAAATAAAAGGCGCAGAAGTAAAATTGTATGAACGTGATGAAAGTAAAAATGTGAGGGTACAGGGCGCTACGCTGGACCTGCATGAAGAATCAGGGCTTGAAGCATTAAGGCGTGCCGGACTGATTGACGCTTTTTATGCGAACTACCGCCCCAATGCCGGACGCCTGCGTATTACAGACAAGCATGCAGTAATTCATTTAGACGATCATGCTGCTGAGAATGCTTATGCGGAGAATCGTCCTGAAATTGACCGGGCGCCGCTGCGGCATATTTTACTTGAATCATTACGGCCCGGCACTGTTGTATGGAACAGTTATTTTGTTTCTATGGAAAAGCATGATGAAGGCTGGATATTACATTTCAAAAATGGTACATCTGCTTATGCAGATATAATCGTTGCTGCTGATGGCGCCAACTCAAAAGTTCGTTCATACATTACCGGTATTAAGCCTGTATATTCAGGTGTAACCATTGTGGAGGGTAATGTATATAATGCAGAAATAAATGCACCCGGACTTTTTAAGCTTGTGAAGGGCGGAAAACTTTTTGCTTTTGGTGATGAGCAATCTTTGATTTTAAGCGCCAAGGGTGACGGTAGTTTATCATTTTGTACGGGCTGTAAGGTGGGAGAGAATTGGGTGCAGCAAACCGGTATTGATTTTAACGATAAGCAGCAGGTATTCAAGTGGTTTAAAACCGCATTTGGCACATGGAATGATATTTGGCAGGAGTTATTTAATAGCGATGACATTTGGTTTATACCGCGGCCACAATATCATTTTCCTTTAAATCAGCAATGGGTTGCTTTGCCTGATGTAACAATGCTTGGTGATGCGGCACATCGTATGCCGCCGTATGCCGGTGAAGGTGTAAACCAGGCCATGCAGGATGCATGTGAATTGGCAGATAGTTTAACAGGAGATGAATTTGCAAATACGCATCAGGCCATTACATATTATGAAAGTAATATGCTGAAAAGAACTTCGGAAGTAACAGCTTTTACATTGCATAATACTGAAATGCTTCATTCTGAAGATCCGATAAACAGGATGCTTGAAATAATGGGTGGTTGATATTGTCTGGTAATAGCATTCATTCAACATTATTTTGGCTTATCAGTACTGCAGCGTCTGTTCACCTGTTGAATATTGTAGATTCCCGCTCTATTATTTTCCCGTTAACATTCACTATCATAGGAATGTGATGTTTGTTTTTTATTCGTCTTATCGCCAGCTCAATACTGATATTTGCCATTTCCTCGCAAGGTTGGAGATAGCTGGTAAGCGGATATTTTAAGTATTGGGAATACTTCATATTATCATAACCGCAGATAAGGCAATCTGAAGTGATCTTTATATTTACTTTTTCTAATGAAGAGAGTAAAGCCGCGGCAGTAGAATCATTTGCGCAAATAATACCGGTTTTGCCAGGTACGATCTTTATTGTTTTTATAAAGTCAAGATCGGCAGGATCTCCGCAGTATATATGCTCTTCCGTAAATTGTAAATGATGTTTTAATACGGTATCCCGTATGCCTGACAGCCGGATATCCAGCGAATTAGCTGAGTTTGGCCTATAAAAGAAATGAATTGTTTCACAACCTTTTTTTATAAGATGGCGTGCCATAGCGCCTCCGGCAGACAGGTTATCCAACCATATTATATCATAACCTCCTACATCTGGTTGTGTTTTAACGCCACGGTCAATTAAAACAAGCGGGATATTCGCGTCAATAATTTTATTGAATATTCTCAAGTTTATTTCATCTGCATCAGGCAGCCGTTCAAGTGGCGAGAAAAGAATGGCGTCAACCTTTTGTGATATATAATGTTCACAATAATGTTCAATCTGCGTTCGCCTGATTTCCGCATTGCTCACTGTGGCGCCTTCCCACAGGCAACTCAAATGATTTTTTCTCGACAGTTTTAATATCTGATCATTGATCGTTGTAAATATTTCCGACTCACCGGAACCTGGAAGCAGTAGCCCGATGGTATATGTCAACCTCGCATTATTATGTATCACCTGGGATCCATATCCTCTTGTTTTCTTGATATATCCTTTATTCTGTAGCTGGTTATACACTTTTGCAATAGTGGGACGCGATACTGCATATTGTTTGGCAAGTGTATCTTCTGAAGGTAACAGTGTTCCATTTTTATAGACGCCTGTAATAATACCCTCTTCTAATGATTCCAGAATACTGAGTTGTTTTCTACGCAATTGTATTGAGCTTTTATCTTGATAAAAATATATTTTTTTCTATATACAGGAGTGAATCACTCTTTTTTACAGCATGCTTAAAGATAATTAATATTTTATCTTTACTTTAAATGATAACTAAATGTAAACATTTTAAATAACTTATTATTTTGAAAGACTATACAGGGTTTTAGAATAAAATAAAACTAATTAATATTATATATTGTATATAAAATATTGTTATAAAATAATTTATTGCTCAATTTGATAAATTGAACGAGTGCTGAGAAGATAGCTATTTTGTTAATAAAAAGTTAAAGCAAGTTTATTTTGTAAATATATGTTAACTGTTAGCATATTGTTTTAATGATTATTATTTACATTTACTGTACATATAGTTATCTTATTTTTTACTAATCAAAATCTAACGACATGCTTGTGTTTACATTTGGAAGAATGAGGATTGCGGCTATACTCTTCTTCCTGCCTCTTGCAATGTTATCCAATCCGCTGTCAGGTATCGGCAACATACCATCTCCGGCCAACCAGCAAACAGACATTTTTGCCAGCGGGAAAGTGCTGGGTGAAAATGGTGAGCCCTTGTCGGGTGTTACGGTTTCCGAAAAAGGATCCGCAAACCACAGTACATTGACGGATGAAAATGGTGCTTTCTCCATTAAAATATCATCAAAGAACAGCATCATAGTTATAAGCTATGTCGGGTATAAAACGGTTGAAATGCCCGCATCAAAACTGGATGGCGCTGCAATTTCAATGACAAGGGATAAATTAAATCTTGATGAGGTAGTAGTAACAGGTTATGTGTCGCAGAAAAAGGCAGACCTTACCGGTGCTGTATCGGTTGTTAATGTTAACCAGATAGCATCCAATACTTCGGGAAGCGCTATGAGAGCGCTGCAGGGAAAAGTTGCCGGCATGTCTGTGAGTGCCAATGGCTCACCCGATCCAACTGCAACAATAAGAATACGCGGAGAAGGAACTTTAAACAATAATAACCCGCTGTATATAATTGATGGCACTCCTACCACCCGATCAATGGGTGAGTTAGCGCTCATGGATATTGAATCCATACAGGTATTAAAGGATGCCTCCTCTGCATCTATTTACGGATCGCGTGCAGCTAATGGCGTTATTATTATAACCACCAAAAAAGGAAGGAAAGGCACGGTTATAAATGCCAGCGCTTCCTATACATCAGTAAGCAGCAAAAAACCACTCAGCCTGATGAATACGGAGCAGCGTGGCATTGCACAATATTGGGCGATCAAAAATGATAATCCGAATGCAGACCCCGGTGCAGTTGGCATTGGAGGTATTTATAGTTATGTGGATCACCAGGATGCTAACGGAAACTTTGTGTTGGATAAAGTTACCTGGAGAGAATACCTGGATCCTGTTGAAAAAACCATGAAATCGGCTGATACAGACTGGCAGAAAGAAATATTAAGAAGAGGACAGGTGCAGCAATACAATGTTAGCCTATCGAATGGCAACGAAAACGCACATGTTTTCTTTGATCTTGATTATTATAATAACCAGGGTACTATAAAAGGCAGCTTTTTTAACCGCTATAGTGCAAGAATTAACAGTGATTACTCTTTTCTTAATAAGCGGGTAAAAGTTGGTGAAAACCTGAGCATTTCAAAATGGCGGAGAAGCACCAATATAGGCGATGGCAATCTCGGTTCTACTAAATCCCTGATGTCTATTGTTCCTGTACACACTGTTGACGGCGTGGGTTGGGGCGGTCCTATAGGAGGAATGAGCGACAGGCAAAACCCCGTCAGGTTAATTGAAGACAATCTTCAGAACTACCAGGATTTGCTGAGGTTATTCGGCAATGTGTATGCCAATGTAGAAATATTAAAGGGTCTCACATTTCAATCATCGCTCGGGTTGGATTTAACGGGCAGCTGGCAAAGAACAATGGACCTGACATATCAGTCTGGATTTCTCAGCGAAAACAGAAGCAAAGTAACGCAAACATCTGCCTACGATTTCAGCTGGAATAACAGCAATGTGCTGCGTTATGTGTTTGATAAGAGCAGGAATAATTTTGATATAATGCTTGGCCAGGAATCAATAGGCTACCAGGGAAACGGCTTTTGGGCCAGCCGGAGAGTATATGCGCTTGAAACACCCAATTATATGCAATTGGATCGTGGAGAAACCGAAAGGGACAATGGCGGAAATGAGAGCAGAAATGCGATGAGCTCCTGGTTCGGTAAAATAAATTACAATTACGACAGCCGCTACCTCGCTTCATTTACGTTACGCCGCGATGCATCTTCCGTATTTGGAGAAAACAACCGTTGGTCTACCTTTCCTGCATTTTCATTGGGATGGGTACTCTCTAACGAGAAGTTCCTTGGAAATGCAGCAACCGTTTTATCACACTTAAAACTAAGATATGGATGGGGACAGAACGGTAACTCTCAAATAGATAATTATGCGGCATTTCAGATGTATGAATTTTTGTATGACTATAACAGTGTTTGGGATTGGAATTGGGGAACCGCATACGATTTTACAGGACAGGGAGGAAATTTACCTTCCGGGTTCAGAAGAACCCAAAGAGGTAATCCGAACCTGAAATGGGAAACCACATCACAACATAATATAGGTGTAGATTTTGGTTTTTTAAATTCAACCTTTAACGGATCATTTGATTATTATCTCAAGTACACCAAAGATATTTTAATGAAGCCCGGGTACGTTGCTACCCTGGGTGAAGGCGCGGGAATGTGGCTGAATGGCGCAGACATTCGTAACAGGGGATTTGAGTTAACGCTCAATTATCAAAACAATATCGGGAAAGTAGGAACCAATATTGGCGTAGTGCTCGCGCATAACAAACAAAGGATTATTAAAGTACCTGATGTAGTGATCAACAATTTTGCCGGAGACGGTAAGGATGATAATATTCTCGGACGATCAAGAAACTCATTGTACGGATATATTGCAGACGGGCTGTTCCAAACGCAGGAGGAGATAGATAATGCGCCTGCACAGGTTGGAGCGGCGCCTGGCAGAATAAGATACAGGGATATTAACGGCCCTGATGGAAAACCCGATGGGAAAATTGACAACTACGACAGGACCTGGATAGGTGTACAGGATCCCAAACTGGAATATGGTTTCAACATAGGGCTTACCTGGAAAAACTTTGACTTTAACCTGTTTTTCAACGGGATATTAGGCAAGGACCTGAACGTTCAATCCTGGAAAAGCTGGACCATCTACTCGCTGGGAACCGTGGGAGAAAATTATGACACCCGTTTACTGGATGCATGGACACCTGCAAACACAAATTCAAAAATACCTGCCATTTCGGTTAATAACTATAATGAAGAGAACCGCTTTTCAACCTACTATGTGGAAAATGGCTCTTATTTAAAGATCAGGAATGCAGAGCTCGGTTATACCTTCTCAAAAGCGTTGCTGAATACTATAAAAGCAACGCAGCTCAGAGCATATCTGAGATGCGATAATGTTTTGACAATAAAGAAAACCTGGGGTAAAAACGCCTATACAGGCCTTGATCCTGAAACGCCTGGCACGAGCTATCCATTACCTTTTTCAGTAACAGCAGGAATAAAATTAACCCTTTAAATTATTGATATTATGAGAGCGATAATATACTCAGGCATCGGGCTTCTGATGTTATTTGCAATTGCCTGTAACAAAAATCTTGATCAAACCCCCATGGGTTCTATTTCCAGTGCCGATCTGAATACGCCGGAAGGTGTGGAGCAAATGATCAACGCCGCGTATTCATTTTGTGGTCAGAACCATTTTAATAAACAAATGGGGCTGCCCTATGAAGAAGGTTCTGTGCGCGCCGGTGAGGCTTACAAAGGGGGATCGGGCACTAATGATAACGCGGAGAGAAATCTTTGGGAAACATTTGTTTTTATGCAGCCGACCACAACAGGAGACCTGGATAATTTATGGTGGGTTCATTATGTAGCCGTAGGCAGAATTCACGATGCTTTGCGCCGGGCTAAAAATTTGGATGAATCAATTTATCCTTTAAAAAATGAGAGAATAGCCGAACTACGGTTTTTGCGTGCGCATATTTACTTTTATATGAAAGTTTGTTTTAAACTTTTCCCTTACATTGATGAAGATACACCGGAGGAAGAATACGATAAAGTAAGTAACGATGCATTAAGCGACCAGGAGCTTTGGAACAAATTGATTGATGATCTGAGATACGCTGTTAGTATTTTACCGGCAACGCAGCCGGAAGTAGGGAGACCTACCAGGTTTGCGGCGGAGGCTTACCTGGCAAAGGTTTTACTTTTTGCAGCATATGAACAGGACGCTGCAAATAATGTAACCTCTGTAAACAGGGACAAGCTTACGGAAGTTGCAGATCTTTGCAAGGATATTATTGATAACTCCGGCAAGGCTTTGTATAACGACTTTGCTAAAAATTTTCTCTCAGCATACGAAAATGGTTCGGAATCTATCTGGGCTATCCAGTACTCTGCCAATAACGATAATTCTCCAACCGGAAGACTAAATGCCTGGCTAATATACCCGGTTAATTCAGAGTATGGTTGCTGCGGTTTTTTACAACCTTCAGAAAATTTGATGAATAGCTATAAGACGGTGAATGGTATACCTGACTTTGAGCATTACAATTCCGGCGATGTGCTGAATAATAAAGCTGCATTTGCAAGCCATACTATTGATCCCAGGCTGATGCATACAGTATGCGTTCCTGATATGCCCTGGAAATATGACCCCAATTTTATAATGCAGAAAAGCTGGGCAAGAACCCCGGAAGTGTATGGATATTCCATGAGCCAGAAAATGATTGTATTGCCTACGGATCCCAGCTTCAGAAAAACAAACCCGTTTATGGGAAGCGGTTTAAATTGGGATGTTTTACGGTTGGACGAAGTTATACTCATGAGAGCGGAAGCCTTAATTCAGTTGGGAGACCAGGCCAGGCTCGATGAAGCGCTTTTACTGATAAACCAGATCAGGACCCGCGCTGCTGCCAGTACTGATCTGCTAAAATTCGCGAATGGCTCGCCAACAGGAAACTTTTCCGTACAACCGTATAAGCCAGGCGTAAATTGCCCGGCATGGAACCAGGAATTTGCTTTTAAGGCACTCCGTTGGGAACGCCTTCTTGAGTTTGCTACTGAAGGGAAGCGGTTTTTTGACCTGGTGCGCTGGGGAATTGTATCGGAAGAAATGAATACGTATTTTGATACAGAGCGAACAAGAAAAAGTTATTTAAAAGATGCTAAGTTTACTAAAAATCGTGATGAGTATTTTCCGGTTCCGCAACAACAGATCAATTATGTGAAGGGTTTGTATAAGCAAAACCCGGGATGGTAACTGTATTAAAACGGCAATCAGCATTTGCCCTAAAACCCAAATCATTTTTAATGCCAAGAGTATTATGTTATTTATCAGTCTGCTCCCTGTTGTTTGTATCCTGCAGCCGCCAAACATCGCTGTTTCAGGACGCGGTTGCAGCCTGGTCTTTTTCCGATGTGAACGATCATGCCGGTTTTAACAGCCAGTTACAACAACAGGGAGCAGTAAAGTTTCTCAACCTGGCAGGCGATGAAAAGCGTAGTTCAATGGAAAGTGGCAACGATGGAAAAGCAGTATACCTCGATGGATCTTCATGGCTTGATGCAGGGCAGGGAATAAATGATGAACTTAATATAACCGGTAAGGGAATAACGCTGTTTGTAAGAATGAAACCGGATTCCATCAAGGAATATAACCCGCTGCTGACCAAATCGGGCAATGATCAAACCATTGCTTACAGTGTTGTGTTGCGTAAAGAAGGACAGGATGTATACATTGAAACAATGCTTGGAAGTGATGATATTGGCGGCGCTCATCTTTTACAATACAAATTGCCGCAGGATGAATTATTAAAGTGGCACAACATCCTGTTCCGTTTTAATGGCAAAATTTCAGAATTATACATTGATGGTATTTTACGGGATAATGAGGTTACAGTTGGGGAAGCAAGGAATTGGAATAATCATCCTGTATTGATTGGTGCTCAGTATAAGCAACCTTATACAAATGGAGATAGCGCAAAAAATACTATTGAAGCTACTTTTAGAGGATGGATTGATCATATAGCCATCTGGAATCAGTTTCTTCCAGATGAAAGAGGCGCATCTTTATCAGGCGTGGCGGCGTTAAAAAAAGACGGATTACCGGATTACTATCATGAAAAATACAGGCCGCAGTTTCACTTTACGGCAAAAAAAAATTGGTTAAACGACCCTAACGGGCTGCTGTATTACGATGGTACTTATCATTTGTTTTTTCAGTACATGCCTCCTCACAGGCATGGAGCCTATAAAGACTGGGGACATGCTACCAGCAAGGACCTCGTACACTGGACGCAAAATGAAAAGCATATTACACCGCATAAAGTATGGGGAGGATGCTGGTCGGGATCAGCAGTGGTAGATGTAAATAATGTGTCAGGCTTTCAATCGGGTAAAGAAAAGCCGGTCATTGCTTTCATTACAAATGGAGGCAGCCCCAATGATGGATTTGGACCAAAGTGTACACAATGTATTGCGTACAGCACGGATGGGGGGAATACATTTACCTATTATGATCAAAACCCGGTAATTAAAAATATAAACGGCGCCAACCGCGACCCGAAAGTGGTTTGGGATGAGGATTCAAAAAAATGGATCATGTCACTTTATATGGACAAGGGTTATGAATTCGGGTTATTCTCATCTTCTGACCTGCGGGATTGGGAGCAGTTATCTACACTGTCTGCAGACCGTATAGCGGAGTGCCCCGGGTTTGAACCTTTTGCCCTTGACGGAAATAAGAGCAACAAAAAATGGGTGTTTTCAGGCGCCAATGGCAACTATGTAATTGGTTCTTTTAATGGGAAAACATTTGTGCCTGAAACCGGTACGATTGTGGGTGATTACGGTAATAATTTTTATGCCCCGCAAACATGGAGCGATGTGCCGGGTAACAGGCATATTCAGATTGCCTGGATGCCCACAAACAGGTATCCCGGCATGCCTTTCGAACAACAGATGAATTTTCCCACAGAACTCGAATTAAAAACTACTCCGGAAGGAATAAAGTTACTCAGGATGCCTGTAGCAGAAATAAAAAATCTTTATGATGCTGAATATAAATGGCAAAAAGCGGTTATCCGGCAGGGTGATAATCCTTTAAAAGATCTTAAAGGCGATCTTTATGATATCAGCCTTGACATTGATTTAAAAAAATCCGCTTCCGTTGAGTTAGGTATAAGGGGCGTTACTATTCAATATAATGTAGCACAAAAGATGCTTCGTTGCGGTGGACCCGCTGTTCAAAGTGGTTTTCCTCCCGACGCATGGAAAGCCTATCTCAAAAAGAATATAAATCAATTCAATAATATGGGTGAAGCGAACCTGCCAGCGGTTAATGGAAAAATAAAACTGCGGGTACTGGTAGATCGCACCACGGTGGAAGTATTTGGTAATAACGGACAGGTAGTGATGTCCTCCTGTTTTATGCCGGATGAATCAAAGTTGTATACTTTAACTTCTGAAGGAGAAACAAGTGTGAACGCAGAAATTCACTCCCTGAAACCTGCGTGGACTTCCGCACAGTGAAATAAATTTCCGGAAGAAATTATTATATCATGAATTCCGGGAGATCAGACTGTATTAAACTTAATGTATTAATTTATATCAATGATTATGAAGAAAATTATCCTGATTGTATGCGCGGGCTTTTGGCTTGCACAAATGGCTCTTGCACAAAATGGCGCCGCACCTGTGGCTACTGGTAAAATGAAACAGTTAAGTCCTTATTTTTCTTTTGCGGCAAATCCTTCGCCGCAAAGCACCCTTAATAAAGAAAACATACAACAACGTTTTTCTCCCGGAGAAAAAAAACAGGAAGGATTTACGATAAAGATGTCAGTGAATTTTCAGCAGTTTACCGGCGAGCAAACACTCCTGGAGATACCGGGCATATTAACAGTAAAACTTAGGCAGGCCGATCCTGCTGTTCGCGATAAACAAAACTATCCGGCTTTTACTATGCAGGATGGCTCTCTTCCCGTTTTAGAAGCAGGATTGATGCTTACTTCTCCGGGGATCAATCTTTTTAAACGGCAATCAGATATAGGATACCCGTTAGCGGAACAAACAAATGCGTGGGGCGAGCATGAAGTGGTACTGAATTTTACAGGTGTGCGATGGACTGTGTATGCGGATGGGCAGCTTATGGATAATGAATTTGCGATCGGGTATCCGCAATTTGGAGGAGAAATTTCCTGGCAGATTAATCCTGCTGTTGTACGCCGGGCAAGCATTTCATTTCCTGCAATTGCAACAGAAAGAGATAACTTAAAAAAAGATGAAAAAGATCCCGCTGTACAATACTGGACTCCCCGCGGGCACAATTCCTGGGTAGGAGATGTTGCCACTATTTATCACGATGGACGCTATCATGTTTTTTATCTTTATGACAGACGGCATCATGCCAGCAAATTTGGAGTAGGCGGGCATTACTTTGAACATTTTTCCACTACGGATTTTATTACCTGGACAGAGCATGAGGCAGCTACTCCCATTGAAGAACAATGGGAGACTATTGGAACCGGTAGCCCTTTTGTATATAACAACAAACTATATATTTCTTATGGTTTGCACACTTCACGTATTTATCCCGATTCCTTAACGATGTACCCCGGGATGATGGATTATTATAAAGAGAATAAAAAATCCGGATATTTTCCTGCCGACACCAGGATAGCATTTCCCTCCGGCGCTACTTATTCAATAAGTGAGGATAACATAAGTAATTTCAAAAAGAGCGGTATTTCTTTTCATTATTCTGAAAATCCAAGTGTGTTCACCACTCCTGAAGGTAAATTAAAAATGTACGCCAATTATAAAGCAAAAGGTACGTGGGAATCAGCTTCGCTCGACAGCGGCTGGTACTGTACCGACCCGGATTTTCCATTGGGCGGGGATTGTACGTTCGATTTCAGATGGGGCAAATATGAATACGTGGTAGGTGGTTTTACAAGCTTATGGAGAAGAACGGTAGGTAAAAATGAACCCTGGAAAGATATAGTGGCGGAAGGAAAAGATTTTTATAATGGCGTAGGCGTTCCGTCCGTATCTCCGATTGGTAATGGTCGCTATATAATGGCTGGGTGGATGCCCATAAACGGGTGGGGTGGCCCGTTCCTGATTCATGAACTGATCCAGTATCCTGATGGAAGAATAGGAACAAAATGGATGAAAGAGTTGATACCCGCCACCACTGATGCTGTTTTGTTGTCCAAAAATGCAGAACAGGAAAATGCTTTCCCGGTGAAAGATGAAAACTTTATCCTCAGTTTTGAGGTGGTTCCTCAAAAGAAGAAGAATGGTAAGGTAGCGCTTTCGTTTTTGCCTGCTGACGGCAGTAACAAAAAGGGTTGCGAAATGCAAATCAATATCGCAGCATTTACGGCTCAATACAGTGATGCGGTTAAAGACGGTTTTGGCGAGATGCAAAAATCCATACGAAATGGTGGCAATCCGAGCCTGGTAGGCAATTACGCCATTGAAAATATAATGGGTGTTGAAAAGCCATTTACCGTAAGGATATTAGTGAAAAGCAATGCTAAGCTGGGAGGAACCATTATTGATACAGAAATTGCGGGACAGAATACGCTTGTTACGTATCGCAACGGACTTAATATCGAAAATATTTTTTTCAACCAGGAGCAGGCGAATATACGCAATATCAAAATCATGAAAATTGTTGATTAACCTGGTACTTAAAGTATTTTCTGAATTGCTTTTATCCATAATAAACTATCAACAGCGTTAAATGAAAGATTCAATCCATCCTGAAAACAAGGACTACATTGTCACCAAAACACTCATACGGGCCGCTATTGTTGCTTCGTTGGGCGGTTTGTTATTTGGTTTTGATACAGCTGTAATAGCAGGAACCACTTCATCTATAGAAAAGCTCTTTCAGCTTTCTGATTGGTCAATGGGTTTTGTTGTATCGTCTGCGCTTATCGGCACAATCATAGGAACATTGGTTTCCTCAAAGCCCGGCGATATATGGGGGAGACGACAGAGCCTGAAGGTGCTGGGATTTTTATTCGTGATATCCGCATTAGGCTGCGCATTTGCCTGGGATTACTGGTCGCTCTGTTTCTTTAGGTTGATCGGCGGATTGGCTATTGGCGGCTCTTCTGTGCTTGGTCCAATGTACATTGCGGAAATATCGCCTGCAAAGTTAAGAGGACGATTGGTTATTTTATTTCAGTTTAATGTATGCCTGGGCATTCTCCTTGCTTATTTATCAAATGCTTTGATAGAGGTATTAAACCTTGATGTGCTTCATGTTCAATGGAGAGTAATGTTAGGTATGGGTGCTGTACCCGCGGTGATCTTTACTGTTATGTTATATACTATCCCGAGAAGTCCCCGGTGGCTGGTATCGGTTAATAAATACGATGAAGCCCGGAAAGTATTGGAACAGATTGGTGAAGTGCAAATAGACAGGGAGATGGAAGAAATAAAAACATCATTAAAATCAAATGTGGGACAGTTTAAAGAAAAACTGTTCCAAAGAAAATACCTGTACCCAATTTTCCTGGGAGTTGCGGTGGCAGCCTTTAACCAGTTTTCTTTCGTTAATGGGTTTTTATATTATTTAAATGATACTTTGAACGAGATAGGCGCCAAATTTGGCGGTAAATTTCAACCTGTTATTATCGGAGTGGCAAATGTAATTGCAGTGAGTATTGCTTTGTTAACTATTGATAAGATAGGCAGAAAAAAGCTGTTATTAATCGGCTCGTGGGGAGCAGCAATTCCTTTGGCTTTATGCGCCTACATAGCATGGAGCAGGAACTTGATTGAATTATTTCCATGGGGTATAGCAACTTTCATTCTGTTTTTTTCATACTCCCAGGGAGCTGTGATCTGGGTTTATATCAGTGAAGTATTTCCTAACAAGGTCAGAAGCAAAGGATTATCCTTAGGTAGTTTTACACATTGGGCGTTGGCAGCTATAGCGGCACAGGTATACCCGGTAATTGTAGCTATTCCTACAATTGGTTTATCAATTCCCTTTATTGTAGGAGCAGTTATGATGATCGTACAATTTTTTGTTGTCTGGTTTTTATTTGTGGAAACCAAAGGAGTTCCGTTAGAGCAATTAGAAGAAAAATTAGGAGTAAAATCCAAAGAATAATTTGTTCAGGATATACTAAGCATGCGACCTTGCACCAGGTTAAAACAAAAAGTTCAGATAAGATTCAACGTCTGCTATTAAAATAGTATAAATAAGCGGACCTTGATAATAAAAGAATATTATGCATTTTATTGGAATTGATATTGGTACAACTTCTATTTGCGGTGTTATATATGATGTTTTAAATCGAAAAACAGAATCCATAAATGTAGAAAATGAATCCCGGATTGATGCCGGTAATTCCTGGGAAAAGATGCAGGATTCCCAATGGATCGTTACATGTGTTATACAGATAATTAAAAAATTTGAATCGGAATATGACGATATAAAAGGCATAGGAATTACGGGGCAAATGCATGGCATTCTGTATGTAGATAATAAGGGAGATGCAGTGAGCCCCTTATATACCTGGCAGGATAACAGGGGTAACCTGATCTTAAATAATAACATCACGTACGCCGAATTTTTAACTGATTACTCCGGGTACGATCTTTCTACGGGATATGGACTGGTAACACATTTTTATAACATTAAAAATTCAATACTCCCCAAAAGTGCAGTGAAGCTCTGTACCATTATGGATTACACTGTAATGAAATTAACCGGGAAAAAAGAGCCTTTAACAGATTATACCAATGCAGCCGGGCTGGGATTTTTTAATGTAAGGGAAAAAAAGTTTGATCTTTCCTCTTTAAGCAGCATTGGTATTGATACTTCCATATTGCCTGAAATCAGCGAGTCTGCCGCGCTAGCAGGTTATTATCATTCAGATATTCCTGTATATTCCGCTATCGGTGATAACCAGGCAAGCTTCATTGGCTCTGTAAGAGACAGGAAAAAATCGATACATGTAACCGTTGGAACCAGCAGCCAGCTATCAATATTCTCAGGAGAATTTTTTCAGGTAAATTCGTTAGACACGAGGCCTTTCCCGGGGGGGGATATATTCTTGTAGGAGCTGCATTGTCAGGAGGGCAATCGCTTTCTGTTTTACAATCATTTTTTGATAGTGTTATCAGGCTGAGCGGCAGAAATATAACGGACGTTGCTGACTTTTATGAAATGATCAATGCTATTGATTATACAAAGGGAGATCCGGCCGGGCTTACTGTTACAACCCTGTTTAATGGCAGTCGTTCTGCCCCCTTTGGCAGAGGAAGTATTTCAAATATCTCCACCACAAATTTTACTGCCAGGGATTTGATCCTCGGGTTTATGCGTGGCATTTGTAATGAAATATATGATTTCTACAGTAAGATGCCTTACGAGCTGAAAAAGGATAAGCATATAATAATTGGATCAGGGAATGCTATCAAAAAGAATAATCTCCTTTGCAGGGTGCTTGAAGAAACTTTTAACTTCAGGGTTGTTACATCAGAACATGATGAAGATGCGGCTTTCGGCGCATGTATCACTGCTGTAGCGGGAGGCAGTAATGTTTCGGATTTTGATGCAATGCTGAAAGATGAGCTTGTAAAACCTTAAATGTATACTCAGTCACCAGGATTGTTGCATATTTTGCTGATATATTATTTTCTAAAATTAAATCTGGTATAATCTTTCCTGAACTTATTCTACATTATCTCCCTGTATTGTTTCCGGGGCATTACCTTTTTGTGCTAAATGTACACTGCTATCCCGTTGCAGCTTCCCTGCAATATTCAAATTAGCCAGGTCAATCATTTTAAGAATAGACTTTTTAATTGCAGGCCTTTCAGAAAAAGCGATAAGATGCCCTCGGTTGGGGATCATTTTGATATCGAGATAAGGAATATTGGTTAAATGTGTTTTGGCGAATTGAGCATTGGTGGTATATACCAGGTCATCATCAGCCCCTTGCATATAGATAACCGGCACTTTAATATTACCCCAGTACGGCAGCATTTTAGTCAGCTCTTCTTTATGCGCTATCTTTTCAATATTAGCGCTTTGAAGCATTCGCGGAATAAACCAGTGAAAGATTGGCCATTCAATATAAGGTGTAACCCAGTATACTTTTTCCTGGCCGGGCGCAAGCGCGGGTGCAATCAACACCAGCCCATCAACCAGGTCAGGATGATCCATTGCAAGGCGGCAGGCAATAGAAGTGCCATAAGAAGCGCCAACAATAATCAAAGGATGATGTATTTTATTCAGGCTGTCAACAACAGGTATGATCAGCTGCACCTGTTTTTCAAGAGAAGGCTCAGCCTGCCCTAAACCCGAAAAGCCATAACCGGCACGGTCAACCGCAAACATTGAAGCGCGTTGCAGCAGCGTGCTGTCTGTCATATAATCCCGGTAATAACTGAATGAGCTTGGTGCGCCATGTATAAATAATATAGTAGCGGCAGAAGTATCGTTACCTGATGAAGCGTAACGCATTGTTCTGTCAAGCTTATTGTAGTAAGATATATTTGCTTTCAACCCCTTGTCAGCAAAATATTTGTTGTACTCCTCATCCGTCATGCGGAACTGAACAAACCTGTCAGCTATTAACAGCGTTATGATAAATAATGCAATAAGTAATATTGTGATCCTCAGTGATATCCTTGCTGCTCTTTTCATAGGTCAAACTTATGAAGAACCTGTAAAAAATCGGGTTAATGAAAGTTGCTTTTCTGTTAATGATGTTTTGAAGGGGCTGATTAATGTTTTTTACTCACAACGAGGTTGTACCTTATGTAAAATTGAAAAGCCTGGTTACGTGCCTGTGTGGGAGGCAGTATATTGTTTACTTTCAAATTCACAAAATTGTTCAGCGCCTGGTTGTAGCGGAACCCAATCATAAACCTGTCCACATAATAATTCGCGTCAAACAGGTAACGCCATTCCGAAGCGTTTATTTTTGAAGACAGGGAGTCATCTTTGATTTTAAATGTCCGGGTATTTAAAATGGTATTATTGCCGGATACCTGTTCGCTGTATGCCAGCCCGCTGTTAAAAGATGAAAATTGTATGCCGCTGCCTAAGTAGAAATTTTTTACGGGGCTGTAGTAAAAGCTCAGCGGCATATTAAAATAGTATAGTTTTCTGAGGTATACGTTTTCAGTATAACCCACATTGTTCATTGGAATGGTAGTATTATTTTGAGCCAGTAACAGGTTAGGTGTTGCCTGCGGTGAATTAAACTGGAATTCACTTAACAGATATACCCTGTCTGTTACGTGCAACTGAAGGTATGGCGAAGGAATATAATCAGCGATCATATTTTTTCCCGCACCTGAATTGTAATTATAGTTTTGCTGAGAGGCTATTGCGAAATTTTGGTACGGCGCTATACCTGCCGCAAACCACCTGTTGGTTTCATTACCCCAAAAGCTCCAGTGGCTTTTATATGATTTTGCAAGTTCTCTTTCCTGTCTTCTTTCCCGGCGTCTCATTTCTTTCAGTATCGTTTTCTTTTTTGCTGTCACATCAGGCAATTGCCAGATATTATCAGGCACAGTTAATGTTATGTCAGATGTTGGTGCAGCAAGCTCATCTTTATCAGGTTTTGCAAGTAATACCGTAATGCCTTCTGAAGAAACAATACCAGTGTTTTCATTATTGCCGGCAGTGAATTCATTTTTTACGGTCTCTGTTTCTGCCTTGCTGCTTGAATTTAGCTGCGCTTGCTTATTTTGAGAAAGAGATTCAGCTATATCTTCTTTTTCCTTTGCTTCATTTTGTGAATTGTTGGTTACAACTTTCTTATCTTTCTTGTTATTTGCTGTATTCTCCTGCTGATCGTCCTTAGCAATAGTATTATTGCTTTTTATATCAGCGTTCATTGTAGGAGTAAGCTGTTTAGACAAAACATTTTTTTCAACCGGTCTATAAGCCGGTTGATTGTTTGTTTGAGCTATATTATTTTTTGAAACAGGAGAACGTTCACTAAAGTTGTTTTCTTCCTGTGTTGTTGAAGTAATATTTTTATCAGCCGGTATTATGTTCTTGTTTTTTTCTGCTGCCGGTGTTGTCATTTGTTCAGAAGGCACAATGCTTTCCTGTGCAGGAGTACTACCGGTTTTAACATTTGCCGAAGTATAGCTGCCTGTTTTATCATTGTTATAAAAATAAATGCCTGCACCAATAACTCCGGTAAGTAACAACGCGAGCCAGCCTGTATTTCTCCATCTCCACGCAAAACGTTTTTTACCTGAGGTTTCCGGTGGCATTTCCGTATCCAGCATATCCTGCATTTTCTGCCACGCGTCATCCCTTCCAGGAAGATGAAGTTCCTGCATTTTCTCAGCAATCAGTTCTTCGTATGGTAGTTTCCGGTTCATTATGCCACCTGTAAGGTTTTAAGTGATTTCTGTAATAAGCGCCTTGCTTCGCTAAGATGCCATTTGCTCGTGCCCTCACTTATCCCCATTTTTATCCCTATTTCTTTATGCGTAAAACCTTCAACAACATACAGGTTAAAAACAAGCTGTGTTGAAGGAGGTAATTTTCTTATCAATGCAAGCAATTCTTCCGCGTCTAATTTTAGCATTGCTTCACTATCCGTATATGGTTCTGTTGCCCTGCCTAGCTCAACCTTGTTCAGATGTTTATGATTTTGGCGGATAAAGTCAATAGCTGTGTTTATCATGATCTTCCTTATCCAGGTATATAGACCCGCTTTTTCTTTATCGAACTGCTGTATGTTTTTAAACACCTTCAAAAATCCATTGTTCAATACTTCTACTGCGTCATTTTCATTTTGAGTGTATCGCATGCAGATTGATGCCATAGCATCATAGAATTGTTTATACAACAATTCCTGTGCACGACGGTCATTGCGGATGCATCCGTTTATAAGGTCAATATCTGCCTGTGTATTACTCAAAAAATGGTATAGTTTAATAACCCTTCTGTAATGCTGCCTGCCTTCAGGCATAAAAAGTACTTACCACGAAATTTAAAAATAAAATTCCTTCATACCAATCGTATTGACCCATTTTTGAATTACTATAACATTATTAAACATGTGATAGTTTATATATTACGGGTAAAGATGGCAAAGCGTTTGGTGGGTGGAAGGTTTCAGGTTGCAAGTTTCAGGTTAAAGGTTGCAAGCTGCACATCTCACAATTTGAAAGCCTGTTGACGGCTGATAGCTGACAGTCCCTACACCTTCTGAAAAAGACTTAATAACTGGCTCGCTTTTAACTCATTATCAGCAGCTTGTGTCATGTCGTACAGGAAGTTGAGCTCTTTTTCGCACAAAATAATATTTACAGCACCGGAAGGTGTAGGCAAAA
This sequence comes from Agriterribacter sp., assembly GCA_047601125.1. Classification (GTDB taxonomy): domain Bacteria; phylum Bacteroidota; class Bacteroidia; order Chitinophagales; family Chitinophagaceae; genus Agriterribacter. Next base: position 1,792,663 of record JASGJY010000002.1, read on the forward strand.
TAATACATTTACAGTTGCAGTCCTGCATAGGAATGAGAGCCTGCTTTTTTTCCGCTACTATTGCCACAAAAGTTTGATATTGTTGCTCATCCAGCGTTAACATGGTGGTACCAAAGCTTACCTGGAAATGCAGGCATTCTTTGCATTGAATTACATATCCGTCTTCATCAGCATACCAATTGGTGAATTGACACATGTATTATAGCATTTATATCCGGCAAATATGGCAACATTATCCTGAGATGACTTACTATAACGGAAAACTGGTTTTCGAAAAGCGGAAAGTTATCCGGAATTGTTATGAAGATGTTATAAATAATTCTCTTTGATGTTTACGAATAATTCGTAATTTGTTGTCAAATTCGTAAAATGACTAAGCTTACACCGCAGGAGGAACAATTGATGATAGCCATATGGAAAGTGGGAGAAGGGCATGTAAAAGCGTATATGGAACATATTGAAAATCCTGCGCCATACACTACTGTTGCTTCAACAATAAAAAATCTTGAAAAGAAAGGATATATACAAGGTCGCCTGTTTGGGAATACCTATGTATATAAACCTGTAATAACAGAAGAGGAATACAAGAAAAAATTTATGGGAAATGTGGTGAAAGATTATTTCAGCAATTCATATAAAGAGCTGGTGAATTTTTTTGTTGACCAGAAAAAATTATCTGCCCAGGAGTTAAAAGATATAGTGAAGATGATTGAGGGCGGGAAGAAGCGATGAGCAGTCAGGTGTCAGCTATCAGCCCCGCAACCTTATAGGTTTTTCAAGCTAATCTCAAATTTCAAATCTCAAATAATAATTTGCTCATGCCAGCACTCATAGAGTATATCATTAAACTCAATATTTGCCTTGCGGTGGTTTACCTGTTTTACCAGTTGTTTTTACGCAGGCTCACTTTTTATAACTGGAACAGGTGGTACCTGGCAGGGTATACCGTGTTGAGCTTTATTATACCATTGGTTAATATAATGCCATCTTTACAAAAGCAAAAGCTTGAAGGTTCTGTTGTGCTGCAATGGATACCTGCTATTGGGTTGGGGGCTGAAAAACAAATGAATTTCTTTGAATCACTCACATCGTGGGATTGGGTTATTGCTGCGCTTGCCTTAGGATCATTGTTATTATTGTTTCGTTTGATGGTTAGATTATTTGCTTTTGCAAAAATGAAAGCCAGGGCGCAAATACTTTCAGATGAAGCAACAAAAATTTACCAGCTTGACGATAAAATTACACCCTTCTCTTTTGGCAATGCTATTTTCATAAATACCAACCTGCATGATGACCGGGAGCTTGAAGAAATTATCCGTCATGAGTTTGTGCACGTAAAGCAAAAGCATAGTATTGATATCCTCTGGTGCGAGCTGCTTTGTATACTTAACTGGTTCAACCCTGTTGTTTGGTTGATACGCCATAATGTGAGGCAAAACCTTGAATTTTTAGCCGATGATAAAGTGTTGCAAAACGGGCTCGATAAAAAAGCGTATCAATATCTATTATTAAAAGTAATAGGCAACCAGCAGTTTGCTTTCACCAATCATTTTAATTTTTCCTCTCTTAAAAAACGAATTGCCATGATGAACAGTATTAAAAGTGCAAGGTTGAGTATAATGAGATTTCTTTTTTTACTCCCGGTAATAGCCGTGCTGCTGTTGTCTTTCAGAAATGAGATAAAGAAAGAAGCTGCACCTGTTATTGGTGATGAAGCAGCTAATCCCGGATCTTTATTGCTAAAAACTGAAGCAAAAGGGCAGTCTGGAAGTGTAGTACTGCCTAAAGAAAATACGATTAGCGATACCATACCCGAAGCAAAAAAGAATGCTCAAAACCTGATTGGTGTAATATCAGGCAGGGATGATTCCACAGAGCGCAAAAAGCCTTTATACATTATTAATGGTATTGAATTAAGTGATGAGAACTGGAATATAAATTCCATTAACTCCGCCAGTATTGAAAGTATTGAAGTAATGAAAGAGCCCGCGGCTGTTTCCCTGTATGGCAAAAAGGGTAAAAACGGTGTAGTTATGATTACCACTAAATCTCCCAATAAAAATAATTTACAATTAAGAATACCGGGAGGGAATGAGCCGCTCTATATTGTTGATGGCTCTGTTGCTGATAAGTCTGTTGTAGATCAATTAAATCCTGATAATATAGAAAGTGTGTCAGTGTATAAAGGAGAAAATGCATTATCACTATATGGATCGGAAGCTAAGAACGGGGCAGTATCTATTGTTACAAAGAGAAATAGAAATACAATCGGCATAGTAAGTTCAACTGAAAATGGTCAGGTTAGCATGAAGAAAGGTGACGTTGAAATAGTTGCAGACTCAATATTTATAAGAGGGAAAAAAGAAAATATAAAAGATACCCTACCCTCAGAAGAAAAAGCTGTTGTAACGGTTGATTATTCAAAGCGAGATCAGTATTTAGATCCGCTTACGGTTACCGGGTATAAATCTGATAATAGATTTCCAGAAAATATACCAGCCGATGTTTATTATGTTTTAAACGGCAGGCATGTTTCTGAAAAGCAGGTAAAAAAGCTTACTCCGAATATCATAAAAAGCATTGATGTTTTAAAAGGAAACAGCGCCATAAAATTTTACGGCAAAAAGGCTAAAAACGGAGCAATAGTAATTGTTACGAGGTAGGTTCTGCCCGGAGATAGCCGCAAAAAATATTACTGTGGTATCTAATATTATAAACTCAGGCTGCCTTGTCTGCCTATATCGGATTTTTCTCCGGTAACAGCGCTTACAGCCGCTTTTAAAAATGTAACAAATTTATTGGTTTTGTTATCCCAGTAATGCGCATCACTGGTTTTCACTTTTAATACACGTATGCGTGGATCTTCCTTACCTTTTTCAAACCAGGTTTCAATCATTTTGTTCCAGTATTTTTCTATCCGTGATTTATCTTTTGTTATTTCTGCTTCGCCGGATACGGATAAAAAATTATAATCTCTTACATCGGAATAAAGAAGAGTTATGTTATTGTCACACTGAAGATTTTTATACGTATCACTTTCTGAAGAAAATAAAAACCATATATTACCTTCTTCATCCACCTCCTGCCGGCTCATAGGAACCGCATGCGGATGACTGCTTCCCTGAACATTTGTACATACCATACCAATGTCTATTTTATCTACCAGGTTTTTTAACTTTTCAATTGCTTCCTGGCTATATAAATTTTCGTTGCTCATAATATAAGTATTTGTTGTGATCAATCGGAACGCTGTAATTGGAAGACAAATTTTATTCCACTTGAATTTGGAGTTTAAAATGTTGAACTCAGATTACCGGAGCATGGAATTTATTGCTCAATATTTCCCGGAAACACGTGGTAAGTCAACCAGATTAAGCAGGAGAGATTAGGTATTATACTCAAAAAAAGTGACAGCCTAAAGCTGAAAACCGAAGGCTTACTCTTCAAAATAAACTCTTTGTACCCGCTGGGAAATACCTGTCATTAGTTCATAAGGAATAGTATTTGCCCATTGCGCAAGTTTGGTTACAGGCAGCGCATCTCCGAAGATGATGACTTCATCACCCTCCTGCACGCCGGGTATACCGGTAATGTCAACCATCGTCATATCCATGGCAATATTTCCTGTAACCGGCGCTAACTGCCCATGCACTAATATTTTGCCGTAACCATTACTGAAAACTCTGCGATAGCCATCAGCATAACCTATACGTATAGTTGCTATTATACTTTCCTGCTCAATTTTACCCTTGCGCCCATATCCAACCGTTTCGCCTCCGGGTATCTTTTTTATTTGAGCGATGGTTGTTTTGAGTGTTACCGCTTCGCGTAATTCAAGCTTTGGGGAATGAGTGGTATCAACGCCGTATAGACCAATACCCAATCTCACCATATCAAAATGCAACTGCGGGTGGCGAACTATTGAAGCTGAATTGGATATATGCCGCAGGAAACTGTATGGTAATGCAGCCTGCAATTGCGTGTATGCTTTCCTGTAAATTTCTACCTGCTGCAAAGTGAAATAGTCCAGGTCAGGGTCTTCGCTGCCGGCAAAGTGGCTGAATACAGATTGTACTTTTAATAAATTGTTATTTAAAAGTATTTGGATAAGTGCCGGAATTTCATTCAACTCAAAACCCAGCCTGTGCATGCCCGTATCTATTTTAAGGTGAATGGGATAATGCTGAACACCCTGCGTTTTCAGAAAATGCCGGAATGAGTTTAATATCGGAAAAGAAAATATCTCCGGCTCCAGGTGATATTCTGTTAACAATGCAAAACTTTCCGGTTCGGGATTCATCACCATAACAGGTAAGCTTATACCTGATTTTCGCAGTTCAACGCCTTCATCAGTATAGGCAACCGCGAGATAATCAATTTTTTGGAACTGTAATATATTGGCTATTTCAAAGCTGCCGCTTCCATATGAAAATGCTTTTACCATCGCCATAATTTTTGTTGACGGCTGTAGCAACTGCTGGTATTGTTTAAGATTATGAATGATGGCGGTGAGATTTACCTCAAGCACTGTTTGATGTGTTTTTTGCTCAAGCAAACTGCTGATGCGTTCAAACTCAAACGTTCTTGCGCCTTTAATCAAAATCGTTTCATTATGAAACTGGCTGCTATGAAAATGTTGTATAAAATCATCTGTCGAAATAAAAAAATCAGCGAGGTTGCAGGCCTCCCGGAAAAATACCTGGTATTGCTGCAAACTTTTTCCAATACCAATAAACCTGTTTATTCTCTTTCTTTTTAGTGTATTGGATATTTCTTTATATAAATCTTCTTCAGCAATACCTGTTTCAAAAAAATCAGAAAGTATAATGGTGTGTTTATGGTGCTGCTGTTGCTGTTGCAAAAAATCAAGCGCTATCCTTAACGAACTAATATCTGCTATATAGCTGTCGTTAATAATAGAACAATTGTTGATGCCTTTTTTCATTTCCAGCCGCATACTAACTGGTTTCAGCAGCAACATTCTTTCTGCTATAGTAGCTATTTCATATCCGAGTTTTAATAAAACACAACAACAGGTAATAGCATTTTCAATAGAGGCATCATCAGTAAACGGTAGTTCAATATGCAGGAGGGCTTTATTGCCTTCCGCCTCCCATCCTCCGCCTTCAACTTTCAACCTTATTTCTGTCGTTCCGTTTTTCTTGGTTATATCCAACACCTGTATGCCATTATATGCTTTCTTTCCAAAAAATATACAAGGCAAACCTGCATTCATAATAGCTGAGTATATCAATTCATCATCCCCATTGGCTACCATCCATTGCACATTAGTAAATAGTTTAAGTTTCTCTGTAATCTTCTGTTCAATGTTTTTAAAGTTTTCGCTATGTGCATCACCTATATGGGTTAATACGCCAATGGTGGGTTGTATAATATCGGCGAGTTGCTGCATTTCTCCGGGCAATGAAATGCCTGCTTCAAAAATGCCGAATGTATAGCCGGAACTTAATTGCCATACACTCAATGGAACTCCTATCTGTGAATTATAACTTTTCGGGCTTCTTGCAATAGTATATTCTTTTTCAAGTAATGTATTCAGCCATTCTTTTACAATGGTTTTTCCATTGCTGCCGGTAATGCCAATTACAGGAATATTAAATTGTGAACGGTGATAAGCAGTAAGTGCTTGCAATGCCTGCAAAACATTTGCTACCTGTATAAAATTCGCATCAGTATACACGCTGCTGTCAAACGAATAATTGGTTACAAAGTTCCGAACGCCTCTGTTATATAATTCAGTAATAAAGCTATCCCCGTTTCTGCGGAAACCATCTAATGCGAAAAAAAGTGTGGTTGAGGCTTCTGTTAGTTTTCTGCTGTCGGTAAGTAAATATTCGATATGCAGGTTTTCTGCGCCTTCCTTCAATTTTCCATGAACAATACCGGCTATATTACTAATGGTATAAGCACTTGTCATGATATGGCTCTAATCAATATGATCGGGTTTTGCTCCCGGCATTTTACGTTTATGATAAATAGAATATACAATAGACGTAACCAGGCTTACAACAATAACGGCTAAAGAAATATAGATAGATATATGAATATTAAAATATTCTATCAGCATTTTGATGCCAATAAAAACAAGTACTACCGCAATGCCCTGTTGTAAATAATCAAACTGGTCTACGGCGCCCTTTAATAAAAAGAAAAGTGAACGTAAGCCTAATACCGCAAAAATATTAGATGAATAAATCACCAGTATATCTTCTTCAGAAAAAGGGATATTTGCTTTTTCTCTTACCAGCGAAACCACAGTGGGTATGGAATCGAGAGCAAAAACAACGTCTATAGCCGCAAGCATTAATACCACAATAGCGAGGTTGGTGAAATATACTTTCCCATGATGATTTATCGTAAACCTTCCTTTGGGTTCTACATTAGTAAAACGGAGGTATTTTTGAATGAACTTATATATTTTGGTTTCTCCCGGGTTAAACTCTTCATCATCTTTTTGAAAAAAGAGCTTGTAACCGGTATAGAGTAAAAAGAATCCGAAGAAATATAATATCCAGTGGAATCGTTGAATTAGCTCTATGCCAAGCGCAATAAAAGCGATGCGGAAAACAATTGCCAGTAAAATACCGATCAGCAGCGCCCTTCCCGTATCTTTTTCTTCAACTTTAAAATAGCTGAAAATTAAAATGAAAACAAAAATATTATCTATGCTGAGCGACCATTCCATTAAATAAGCGGTAAAATATTTGGTGGCCACTTTTGGACCGTCTTCAAACCATAAAAAAATGCAGAAAGCTACAGATAAGCCTACCCAAAAAAGTGTTTGATACAATGCTTTTTTTATAGTGATGGTTGTGTTTTTCTTACTCATCAAACCGAGGTCAAAAATTAAAGCGATAACCAGTACTATACCAAAAGTGAGATAAGATATTTGTGTAGCAGTCATTTAAACAATTGAGATTTGTTGCCAAAGATAAGGGCTGCCTGTGTAAGCGGTATAAATAGTTGCGGGATAGTGAACGAAAAGAGACTGATAATATATTTTCCTTATTGACTGCATTCATATATTTTTGCGCCACTGCCTAAATGTAGTTTTAATGGTTGATGTATTATTAGGTCTCCAGTGGGGAGATGAAGGAAAGGGTAAAATTGTTGATTTTTTTGCCCCGTCATATGATATAATTGCACGCTTTCAGGGTGGCCCCAATGCTGGTCATACCTTATATGTTAAAGACAAGAAAGTTGTATTGCATCAGATTCCGTCAGGGATTTTCCATGAGGAAACGATTAATCTTATTGGTAATGGTGTAGTGCTTGATGCGGTTACGCTGAAGAGAGAGTGTGAAACTGTGGCATCATTTGGTGTGGATTACGCCAAGAATTTGTATATATCTGAGCGTACAAATCTTATATTACCAACACACCGTGCGCTTGATAAGGCTTCGGAAAATTTAAAAGGTAATGATAAGATTGGTTCTACACTTAAGGGGATTGGACCTGCTTATATGGACAAAACCGGCAGAAATGCACTACGTGTTGGTGATTTGCTCGATAAAAACTTTACAACACAGTATATAAAACTCCGTCTTAAGCACCAGAAATTATTAGATAGTATGCACTTCCAGGAGGATATTTCAGCCTGGGAAGATGAATTTTTTGACGCAATTGAATTTATGCGCCAGTTTAAAATTGTAAACGGCGAGTATTTCATTAATGATAAAATAGCACAAGGCAAAAAAGTATTGGCAGAAGGCGCACAGGGAAGTATGCTTGATGTTGATTTCGGGACTTTTCCGTTTGTAACTTCATCAAATACTATATCTGCAGGCGTTTGTACCGGTTTAGGCGTTCCCCCGCAAAAAATTAAAGAGGTGATAGGCGTTACAAAAGCATATTGTACGCGGGTAGGTGGTGGCCCATTCCCTACTGAATTAAACGATGCAACAGGCGAGGAGCTTAGAAAAATTGGCAATGAATTTGGTGCTACTACCGGCAGACCACGTCGTTGTGGCTGGATTGATCTTGTAGCGCTGAAATTTGCCTGCATGGTAAATGGTGTAACCCAATTGGTAATGACAAAAGCTGATGTTCTGGATGCGTTCAGTGATTTGCAGGTATGTACTGCTTATAATATTAATGGAAAAGAACAGCAGCAGGTTCCTTATCAGATGACAAAAGTAAATATTGAACCGGTATATAAGTTACTGAAAGGGTGGAATAAAGATGTTTCGAAAATGAAAGATTATAGTGAACTGCCTGATGTAATGAAGACTTATGTATCCTATATAAATAAATATCTGGGAGTAAATATTACATATATCTCTAACGGGCCAGGCAGGGAACAATTGATTCCGGCAAAGTAATTGAGCATATTTTTAAAGGTAGAAAAAAATTTTTCCTGAAATTATTTGGCTATTTAAAAAAGTCGTAGAAAATTTACGTTGTTAATTCATTCAGACTATGGCAAAATCTGAAAAACCAAAAAAAGGTACAGCAAAGGGCACATCAAATGAAGATGCGAATAAGCCCGTAAAAGGTTCATCAAAACCCAAAAAGAAAGAAGAGGAAGATGATGACGATGATGACGATTTAGAGTTTGATGAGAAACCTGCAAAAAAAGGAGCAAAACCAGTGACTTCAAAATCTAAAAAAGATGATGATGATGACGATGAGGCAGAAGATGTAGAAGATGATTGGGAAAAGGTGGATGAAGAAGATAACTGGGATCCTGATTTTGACGAATTTGATATTCCTAAATCAAAATCAAAAAAATCATCTGGTGGCGGTAAAAAAGGCAAAGATGATGATGATGACTTGGGCATTGATGATGAGTTCAAAGACATGGGTCTTTTTGACGATGGCGGCGGCAGGTTCGATGACGATGATGATGACTACTAATTGTTTTTTGTGAAAAGAACATTCCGTTCCTTTCCTATACAAGATTTTATTAAAACAAAAATGCAGATGTTGTGTTGGGCAAACCAATTCAACATCTGTTGTTTTTTAGATGATCATCAATATAAAATGCCAGGTCATACATTTGAATGTATCCTGGCTGTAAAAGATATCGCCGCTGTAAAAGCCAATGCCGGCAATGCTTTTCAGCAACTGGATCTTTTCCTCCAGCAAAATGATGACTGGTGTTTCGGGCACTTAGGATATGATCTTAAAAATGAGCTGGAGAACCTGCATTCAAAAAATCCAGACTATATCCAGTTTCCGGATCTTTTCTTTTTTGTACCTGAAATCGTTGTTATTTTAAAGGAAAGTGAATTGGTTATAGGTATTTACAGGGATAATCATTTGGCAATAGCTGAGGAAATTACCAATAAGCCTGTCTATAGAAAAAGAAATGCAAAAGCACCGGTTAAAATCAACAGCAGGTTTTCTAAGAACGATTATATACAAACAATAACAGCAATTAAAAAACATATTTTGCGGGGTGATTGTTATGAGCTGAATTTTTGCCAGGAGTTTTATGTTGATAATATTGATGCTGATCCGCTGGATTTGTATATGTCTCTAAGTAAAGAATCACCCAATCCTTTTTCATCGTATTATAAGCTGAATGATAAATACCTGTTATGTGCAAGCCCGGAACGATATGTAAAGAAAACAGGCAATACGATTATTTCCCAGCCTATAAAGGGAACGACCAGGCGCAATATTGAAGATGATAAAATTGATATGGTACATAAGCTTGCCTTGCAGAACAGCCATAAGGATAAGTCGGAAAATATTATGGTTGTGGATTTGGTAAGAAATGATTTTTCAAAGATCTGCAGGCAAGGCAGCGTAAAAGTTAGTGAGTTATTCGGCATATATGCGTTCCCACAGGTATATCAAATGATTTCTACTATAAGTGGAGAAACAGGTCTGGATGTGTCTGTTACAGATATATTTAAGGCTACTTTTCCTATGGGCAGCATGACGGGCGCACCTAAAAAAAGAGTAATGGAGCTGATAGATGAATATGAGAAGACAAAAAGGGGAGTGTTTTCCGGAGCAGTGGGATATATATCTCCTGAAAGAAATATGGATTTTAATGTCGTTATCCGAAGTATCCTGTATAATGCAGCATCGGGGTATTTATCATTCCAAACCGGCTCGGCTATTACCTATTATTGCGATGCTGAGAATGAGTATGAAGAATGTTTGCTTAAAGCTGCGGCAATAAAAAAAGTGCTGAGTCAGTAACCCAGCACTATCTTCTTAATAATATATTCTGATTATAACCTTTTACCAACCTTGGCTTTATCGGTTATTACAGCTTTTGATTTTGGTAAGTTGATTGCTTCAGGAAATTTTGCTTTTTCTTGTTCCGCGGCTATTGTTTTATTATTATCAATTACTGCCTGAACAGACTCATATAGCAAATCTTCGCGGCGCGCATTGAATGTGTCTACTTTATCCTTCGGTATTCTCATTTTATAGCCTTTTGATGACACGTCCCTGTCAAAGCCGGGGTTATATAGGTTGAATGTAGATTCCTCCATGCCCAGTGCTTTTGCTATAACAGCCGCTTTAAATCTGCCATTTATATTTATTACTTCTGTGTTAGCAAGTTCATCACTGCTTAAATTCCTGATATCAAGCAGAGGTATCATTTCGTCGCTTGCTTCTAATACAAATTGAGCAGCTATAAATTTCTTTACATGATTGCGGGATTCTGCAGGCAAATATTGCTGTAGTTTCCAAAAATCCCTGCTCCCGCTTCTCTTTATAGCGGTTTCAACTCTTGAGCCTCCGCCATTGTAAGCAGCTATAACCAGTAACCAGTCATTATATTGATTATATAAACTTTTTAAATATTTGGCAGCTGCATGAGTACTTTTTGCTAAATCCTTTCTTTCGTCACGACGGCCGTTAATGGTAAGCCCCATCAGCCTGCCGGTAGTAGCCATAAACTGCCATGGGCCTACAGCACCTTTATACGATAAAGCTGAATTTGACATCTCCGATTCAATAATAGCCAGATATTTAAGATTGGTAGGTAACTGGTGCTTCTCCAGAATATTATCTATCAATTTAAATTGGTGCTCATATTTAGCTTTTATTTTTTCAAGGCGAACTTCATTTTTTTGCTGGTAAGATGTTACAAAAGCAATAGATGCAGGGTGCAGCTCTCTAAACATTTTCTCCCTTAAAGAAATTGTCTTTATAGTGGCAGCAGCTTTTGTAACTTCTTCACTTTTAGCCCTTAAGATCAACTCTTCTGCAGAAGGGGCATTAACCGCATCCGCTACAACAATTCCGGATGGAACTGATGCTTTAATAGTAGTATCTTTTGTTTGGGGATGGGTACTGCGATCATTTATCGTTTCAGCCTGCACAGATGCAAGTGAACATATAATGAAAAATAAACAACCAAAACCTCTTAAATATAATTTCTTCATAAATAACTCAATTTTTTGGTTTGCTCCCTCTTTGCAATTATGATTCCAAAAAAGAAGGTTACAAAATAATTGGTTGATTCACAGGGGTTACGGAAATCCTAATAAATCGTGAAAGGTTTTGCTATCGATATTGGGGAGAAGGCAAATGTAATAGGTCAAAACGATTTGCCATAGTATTAAGCCAAAATTATGCCATGATTAATGGTAAATAAGGTTAGTTTATCCTCATTTTACGCCCTTTTGTCGTTAAAATCGGAAATAATGTCTCTTTTTTGAGGCTTATGCAGATTTAGTTGTGAAGATGGAGTGTTTAATATCAAAGCCGATTTCGAAACCAATTCTTTTTAGTGCAAGCGTCATTTGGTTTTCCACTGTTTTTACCGACAGATCAAGCAAAGTAGCAACTTCTTTATATTTTAGTCCCTCTTCTTTTATTAATTTAAAAATCAACTTGCATTTTGGAGGCAAACTTTGAATGGCTTTATGTATCCTGGTTACCATTTCTGCGGTGATCATTAACTTTTCCGGATCAAAATAAACGCTATTCAGCTCAACCCAATAATCTTCTGCGAGGATGTGGAGTTCTCCTTTTTTCTTTTTCAGATAATTGATTGCCGTATTACGGGTGCTGGTAAACAGGTAAAGCTTAAGATTGGTGATGTTGTGAAGTGTTTTTCTTTTCTCCCAAATTTTTATAAATACATCTGAAACCACCTCTTCAGACAATTGTTTGGATTTTACATAAGAAAAGGCAAATTGCTGCAGAGAGGGATAAAAATGCAAAAAGAGTTCATTATATGATTGTTGATCACTGAACAAAGCAATTTTTTGCTGGAGCAATTCGATATTTGTGCAATTGTTATTCATCAGGTGCAATCTGTTGCAGGCCTTTTGCTAATCCTAAATCCTCATTTTATAGGATGATGTAAAATTAAATTATGCTGCTTCAAGAAAAATTATTCATAATCATCTTTTTTTCTACCTTTGCACTCCTTTAATAACAAAAAGGGGTAGTTCTTCTTATCTCGTATAGCTTTTTGGACCCTTAGCTCAGCCGGTTAGAGCATCTGACTCATAATCAGAGGGTCGCTGGTTCGAGCCCAGCAGGGTCCACAAATAACCGGGTCGCCCGGTTTCAACCGGTAAGGCCGGTTGTTTAGCAACTGGGCTTGTGTTTTAAAAGCAAATACAGCTATTGCTTAAAAACAAAGCCGATGAAGTTCAAAATTCTGACAGATTCAAATTCCTCTTTAACCTTTTATTAACCTGTTGCAGGATACATTTGTCACTCAATTAAAATTATGAAGCGTTTCTTACTGCTACTGGCGTTAGTTATTATTTCGGGCAATTACATTTTTGCTCAAACCGAAACCGACTCAATTCCTAAAAAGAAAGATTGGAGTAAAGCACAATTATCAGGAAGGGCTGCTGATCACTTTATGTTGCAGCTTGGCTATAATGGTTGGTCTGGCTCAACAGATGGAATAAATACCAAAGGGCTAAGCAGAACATTTAATATGTATTTTATGTACGATTTTCCTTTTAAGTCTACTCCAAATTTTAGTGCAGCCGCAGGTGTGGGCGTTGGTACAGATAATATGTTTTTTAAAGAAACTTATATAGATCTTACCAAGTCTCCGCTGGCATTTACTACAGACACTGCAAATACGTATAAAAAATATAAACTGGCCACCACTTACCTGGAGATACCTGTTGAATTAAGGTACGCTGCTAATCCTGAAAATTTTAATAAGTCGTTTAAAGCAGCAATCGGGCTTAAAGTGGGTACTATGGTGGATGCACATACAAAAGCAAAAGTATCAAGAGACACACAGGGCAATGGAGGATATAGCTACCGCGTAAAAGACAGGAGGAATTTTAATGCAACACGCCTTGCTGCTACAGTAAGAGTGGGTTATGGCGTATTTTCCGTTTTTGGAACATACCAGATCAATACTTTTGTAAAAGATGGTTATGGTCCCAATATAAGGCCTTATACTATAGGTTTGTGCATTAGTGGATTATAATACAACTATAAATGCAATTTGAATATTCAAACGGATGTCTGCGGCATCCGTTTTTATTTGAACCTGCTTTACCTTTGCAGCATAAAAATTAACCGCGTTGATTGATAAGAAAAATAAATTTTCAAGAGAAGAGAAAGCGATTCTTGTTGGCCTGGTATATAAACAGCAAACCGAGCAGCAGTTACATGAATATCTTAATGAGCTTGCTTTTCTGGCTGAAACTGCCGGAGCAAAAGCTGTAAAAACATTTTTTCAAAAACTTCCTCATCCTGATAGCAAAACTTTTATTGGTAAAGGGAAGCTCGAAGAAATACACGATTATATTCAAACCCATAAAGATATTGAAGTAGCCATTTTTGATGATGAGCTTACAGGCGCCCAAATTAGCAATATTGAAAAGGCATTGGGTGTTAAAGTGATTGACAGGAGTGACCTGATCCTTGATATTTTTGCCAGCCGTGCAAAAACTGCACAGGCAAAAGCCCAGGTAGAGCTTGCGCAATACCAGTATATATTACCACGGCTGCGGGGTATGTGGAAACACCTTGAACGTTTGGGCGGCGGTATTGGTACACGTGGCCCCGGGGAAACTGAAATAGAAACGGATCGCCGTATTGTTCGTGATAAAATTTCATTGCTGCGCAAACGGCTTGCTGAAATTGATAAGCAGGCATTTACACAACGAAAAGAAAGAGGTGAATTTATCCGGGTTGCGTTGGTTGGGTATACCAACGTGGGCAAATCAACTATAATGAATGTGCTGAGCAAAAGCGAAGTGTTTGCAGAGAACAAACTGTTTGCAACATTAGATACTATTACCAGGAAAGTGGTTTTTGAAAATACTCCTTTTCTTCTCAGTGATACGGTAGGATTTATCAGGAAGCTCCCTCACCATTTGGTGGAAAGCTTTAAGAGCACACTGGATGAAGTGAAAGAAAGTGATATTTTATTGCATGTGGTAGATATATCGCATCCGCAGTATGAAGAACAGATGGCGGTAGTGAACAAAACATTACAGGAGCTTGGCTGCCACGATAAACCTGTAATTACTGTGTTTAACAAAATGGATATTTATGTAAAAAATACTTTTGATGAATGGCTTGATGATGAAACAAAAGAGCAGTTACTGCGTGAGCTGAAAGAAAGATGGATAAATGAAACAAGAGGCAATTGTATTTTTATTTCGGCTACCGGAAGGCAGAATATTGATGAACTGAGAAAAGTGCTGATTGACAAAATTCGCGAAAACTACCGCATTCGTTATCCATATAAAACGGATTTATTTTATTAATGTTTGACATAAATTATCATTGGTATAAGCTGGCGGAACACATTAACGAGCTTGATTTTGCCGGTAATAATATTGCCGTTGCCGTTGTGAATGGAAAGAAGCTATGTATAGCAAAACACAACGACAGCTTATATTGTTTTGCATATAAATGTCCACATGCGGGCGGTATAATGGCAGATGGCTATATTAATCCTATGGGCTATGTGGTATGTCCTGTTCACCGGTATAAATTTGATATACAAACCGGGCGCAACGTTAGCGGCGAAGGATATTATATGAAATGCTGGCCGGTGCAAATTACAGAGGATGGCATATTTATAGGGATAAAATAAACTCTTCTAGACTTAACGCTTCAATGAAAAGAATCGGAATTATATCAGACACGCACGGCTATCTTGATGAAAAGATTTTTGATCACTTCACACAATGTGATGAAATCTGGCATGCGGGTGATTTTGGTAATATCGCGATTGCAGATGCATTAAAAAAATATAAGCTTGTGCGCGGGGTATCCGGTAATATAGATGGTAATGATATAAGAAGTGTTTATCCCGAAAAACTTCATTTTACTATTGAAGATATACCGGTGTTTATGCAGCATATTGGCGGCTACCCGGGCAATTATGCCTCAGGCGTAAAGCAGGAAATTATAGCTGCTCAATCAAAACTGTTTATCAGCGGCCACTCCCATATCCTAAAAGTGGTATATGATGATAAGTTGCAGTGCCTGCATATTAATCCCGGCGCAGCGGGTAAACAAGGTTGGCATAAAGTAAGAACTATAGTACGCCTTACTATTGATGGAAACAATATGAAGGATTGTGAAGTAATAGAGCTAGGAAAGAGATAATACCTTTTTCCTAAAAGATCAGCCTGCCACACCTTCATTTTGTTCAGTTGGTTTATCAAGTGTGAGCACAGGTATTTTAGAAGCGTAAGCCATGATGCGTTTGGTTATCCTGTTCCATAATCCTGGTAACTGAAATTCTTTCCTGGAATGACCAAGTATTAAATCTGCATTAATGCGTCTTGAAAAATCAAGTGTGCTTTTTGCAAGATTCTGACCTTCTAACAAAAAACATTGAACAGGTATCGTAGATACACTTTGAACGAGTTCTAAAGTTTTATCTAAAACATTTTTTTCATTATTGCTATTTCTTAACGAAACAAGATAAACAGTGGATTTAAAAGAACGTGCAAGCATAGTTGCGAGCTTTACACGGTCAACCGGAATATCATCATGCAGCGGTAACACAATTTTTTTAAAATGACTTACCAGCCCGCTCGATCTTATAGCAAGTATGGGAATATTTACTTTTTTTGCCAGCAGGCTTATAGAAATGGAAGAAACTATTCTGTCAGGCAAATTAAATTTTGCCAGGCCCATCACAACCAAATCCATTTTATAATTTTCAATATATTGCTTCAGTTGTTTTTGGGGATGACCCTGCAAAAGGCTGATCTCAATTTCACCTTCTCCAACCATTTGTTTTTTATATATTGCTTTAAGCGCCGCTAATTTTTCGCGGCAGGTCTGCATATTAATATGAGATGCGTAGGGCGTGAAATTACTTGCATCAATATTTATTAAAGGAAAAACAGGTTTAAATATTACATGCACAAGATGGATATTGCAATTAAAACTGTTAGCTAGCTCAATGGCTTTTGTAATAGCCCATTTGTTTTTTGCGGTAAAGTCAATGGGAACAAGGATATTGTAAAAATTGTTTTGCATAGCATTTTGGTTTATTGGTTATCAAAAAAATACCTGTTGTGTTTCTCATGCTATTTTAAGCAACGGGTAAAATGTTTTTTCTTTTATTGACGCAAATGAAACCTTTTCAAGCAGTTCATCGGTGCTGCAAAATGCTACACCTTTTCCTGCATGTGTTACAATGCACCTGTCGTCCTTATCATCGCCAACCGCGATGCAGTTTTTTAAAGGTACATTAAACTTGTCGCAGGCATATTGCAATGCATTGCTTTTGCAAAAAGCATGTCCGCAAATACTATCCGGCGATGCAAAGAAATAGGAGGGTAAATTTACTTCTCCTGTGGCTTTGCCTTCAAAGAACTCCAATTGATTAGCATATACAAAATCAGCACCAATATTTTGTTTTACATAATTTGCTATCAGCGCGTAGCTGTGGCTGATTATACCAACACGGTATTTTCTTGCCTTAAGTTCTGTAATTACATCCTGTATATCTTCTACAATTTCAATACCGGCTGCTATATGTAAAAGATCATCTATGGTTTTACCTTTTAGCAATAAGCCAATCCTTTTCGTAAGTATTATCGGATCTTTTTCATTGAACCGCAAGTCTTCCAGCTCACGAACAAAACCAAATTCCTTTGCACAGGTGTCAATAAATTTGCCTTTAAAAATGGTGTTGTCAAGGTCAAAAACGATCATTTTGTTATAATCCGAAAGGTTTTCTTTCAATGTATTATGCAGTTCTCTTTGTATCGTTTCTATTGAAGAAATATCTTCTGCCGGAATATCGTCTTTACTTACTCCCTGTGCCTTGGTAATGATAGCCCGGGATACTTCCTTGCTCATTTTGCCCAGGCTTTCCCAGGGCTTGCTGTTATTTTCAATATAGCCAATATTAACCTCCTTAATACGGGCCTTCATTAAATACATATCAATTAGTATACCTATATCTACGCCATAATCATTAATGAAATTAATTCTGTTGAAAAATTGTTTTTTGCCTGCTATCATGCCGCTTAACGGTTGCGAAAAGTTTGCCAATCCGGGGTAATATATGTTAAGAAGTGGCTTGGCTACCAGTTCGGTTACCCTGCCGGCATTCCTGGCAAAACTGGCTTTTACAAAATCCGCTTCATTATTAATAATAGGATCCGCCAATAACTCAATCGTTTTTTCAGGATAGGGGTCAATATCGCCATCCAGGAAAATTAAAATATCGTTCCCTGCATTTTGAATGCCATCCTTCATTGAAATGCCTTTGCCCCTTACGGCACTGTGTACAACTTTTGCGCCGCTGTGTAAAGCAATTTCAACAGTATTATCTTCTGATCTATCATCTACTACTATAACTTCTGTAACCAATGCATTTTTTTTGCAGAAGCTGATGATCTGTTCGATTGTTTTTGATTCATTTAAAGCAGGTATAATTACTGTAATCATTCATAACGCTTTTGTGAAAAATGAATTTCTCGGGGAGTGGGATTAGTAATATACAAATTCATAATTAATGAGACAAGAGAAAAGGTATAAGGTGGAAGGTATAGGGTGGAAGGCATCAGGTTTAGGGTATGTGGTTTAGAGAGGTGTAGAGAGATAAGGCATACCGTATCTCTCTACAACCTTTTCACACACTACATTTTGTACCCTATGCGTCCTATACCTTATACCTTCCACTTTATATCCTACACCTTTTGCTCTAGAAATAAAAAAATCCCGAATTACTCCGGGATTTTAAATAAGTTGATAGTATAAGTATGTATTGACTAATAGTCGTTGTTATAATCTCTTTTATTATAACCTCCACGATCTCCGCCGCGGTCACGGTCGCGGTATCCACCGCCACCGCCTTTGTTGTAGCCGCCACCGCCGCCGCCAAAGCCTCTCTTCTTAAAACCGCCGCCACCGCCTGGTTTTGCCGGTCTTTCCTGGGCTTCGTTGATTACGATCTTTCTGCCTTGTATTTCTTTGTCATAAAGGCTGCTGAGCGCATTCTGAGCTTCAGTGTCATTTTCCATTTCTACAAAACCGAACCCTTTACTTCTTCCGGTTTCGCGGTCTTTAACAATTTTAATAGAGGAAACAGTACCATACTGTTCAAATAAAGTTCTTAAATCATCTTCTGTCATAGTCCAGGAGAGATTTCCTACATACAGGTTCATTGTAACAAAATTTTAAATAATAAAAATTAAAAATGGTAATGAAAACATAGTTGCTACAATGATCTGAGAACCCGGAGAAATAGCCGTAAATACCAGCCAGAATAGAACTAATGGGCATTACTTAATTGTGAAGATAATGCTTTCCGTAGTAATACCATAAAAAATACCATATTTATTACAAACGGAAAGAAGTGATAAGTAAAAACACATATAAAGCAAAAGAGTAAAACTACGATAGTCTTACTCTTCTGCATATAGTTTGAAATATTATTCAGCCACTACTTCAAAGCTGAGCTCGGTTTCGTTTCCGTTACCGAAATCTACTTTAGCCTTGTGGGTCCCGAGTTCCTTCACTTCGTCCAGAATATGAATTCTGCGGCGATCTATTTCATATCCTTTCTGGTCGCGTATAGCACGGGCAAGCTGTACAGTAGTAATACTACCGAAAATTTTGCCTGAAGTACCGGTTTTAGCGCCAATTTTTAATGGACCTTCGTTCAGTTTGCTTATTACCTGGTTAATTTCAGCCAGTAATTTTTCTTCCTTCTTTTTAAGCTGTTTCAGCTTTTCATCCAATTGTTTAAGGTTAGATGGAGAAGCTTCAATAGCATATTTCTGCGGAATAAGATAATTACGTGCGTAACCGCTCTTTACCTTTACTTTTTCGTTGGCAGAGCCCAGGTTATCTACGTCTTGTATTAAGATTACTTCCATGATTGCCTCCTA
This sequence comes from Agriterribacter sp., assembly GCA_047601125.1. Lineage (GTDB taxonomy): Bacteria > Bacteroidota > Bacteroidia > Chitinophagales > Chitinophagaceae > Agriterribacter. The sequence goes on from JASGJY010000002.1 coordinate 1,811,958, forward strand.
CTTTAAAAGATCAGTTACGTAAGGTAATAAAGCCATTTGCCTGGCTTTTTTTATCGCGTCAGACACTTTACGCTGATATTTAAGTGAATTCCCGGTAATGCGGCGGGGCAACATTTTACCTTGCTCATTCAGGAATTTCTTTAGGAACTCAATATCCTTGTAGTCTATGTACTTGATGCCGTATTTCTTAAAGCGGCAGAATTTTTTCTTAGGCTTCTCAGTTTTGATAGCCGTAAGATATTTTATTTCATTAGCCTTTGCCATAACTATTCAGCCTGCGCTTTTTCGGTTTTATAATTTACACCACTTTTCTTTCTGGCATTGTACACGACGGCGTATTTATCGAGTTTCGTTACCATGTGACGTAAAACCTGCTCGTCACGTAGCAGTTGAATCTTCAAAGATTCATTGAAGCTGGATGGCGCAGTAAATTCCATCACCCAGTAAATACCAGTGGTTTTTTTCTGGATGGGATACGCCAGTGATTTTAACCCCCAGGGATTAGAATTCACTATCTCACCGCCTGCTTCGGCAACAAGATCAGTGTATTTTTTCTGAGCTGCTTTAAATTCTTCTTCGCTCAGAATAGGGGTAAAAATCACCATCAATTCATAATTGTTCATTACCCTGAATTTTTGGTTTTTAAATAATGGGGTGCAAAGGTAGGTTTTTTTGATATATCCGGAATTATTTGTTTATGGTTTGTAGTTTGTGGTTTCGGGTTAAACCTCAAACCATAAAACACAAATTTTTAAACCCCAATTGCCAACCTGTCAGTAATCCGTCAAATGGCATTTTATTTGCCTCCATTAGTGCTCACATATGATATTTATTTAATTACTATATTATGCAAAAAGGAAATATACGTGTACAAACAGAAAACATTTTCCCGATAATTAAAAAGTTTCTGTATAGCGAGCATGACATTTTTGTTCGTGAATTGGTAAGCAATGCGGTTGATGCTACCCAGAAATTAAAAACATTATCTTCTATTGGCGAAGCAAAAGGGGAGCTGGGCGATCTTAGAATAGACATAAAATTGGATCCCGAAGCAAAAACACTTACTATTTCAGACCGCGGTATTGGTATGACAGCCGAAGAGGTTGATAAATACCTTAACCAGGTGGCTTTCAGCGGGGCTGAAGAGTTTCTTCAGAAATACAAAGGCCAGAATGATGCGAATATTATCGGTCACTTCGGGCTTGGTTTTTATTCCGCTTTTATGGTGAGCGATAAGGTGGAGGTAGTAACTAAATCATATAAACCTGATTCACCGGCAGTAAAATGGGAATGCGACGGCAGCCCTGCATTTACCCTGGAAGAAGTGGATAAAAAAGAAAGGGGCACCGATATTATTCTCTATATAAATGAAGAAAGCAAAGAGTTTTTAGAAGCACACAGGATAAGGCAGATACTTGAAAAATTCTGTAAGTTCCTGCCCGTACCTATCTTTTTTGAAGACAAGCAAATTAATAATACAAACCCCGCATGGACTAAAAAGCCTTCTGAACTTACAACCGAAGACTATCAGAATTTTTACAAAGAGCTATACCCTTATAATGAAACGCCATTATTTTGGATTCATCTGAATGTTGATTATCCATTTAATCTTACCGGTATTTTGTATTTCCCTAAAATAAAACAGAGCTACGAAATACAGAAAGACAAAATTCAACTCTACAGTAACCAGGTATTTGTAACAGACGAAGTAAAAGATATAGTGCCTGAGTTTTTAATGTTGCTGCAGGGAGTGATTGATTCTCCTGATATTCCGCTGAACGTGAGCAGGAGCTATTTGCAGGGCGACCCTAATGTTAAAAAAATCAATAACTATATTACCAAGAAGGTTGCTGATAAGCTTGATGAAATATTTACCAGAGAAAGAAAGGAATTTGAAGAAAAATGGGAGAGCATTGGGCTGTTTGTGAAGTATGGGATGATGACAGACGATAAGTTTTTCGAAAAGGCAAATAAGTTCAATCTTTTTGAAGATGTTGATGGCGGTAAATTTTATACCCTTGAAGAATACAGGTTAGCTGCCGAAACATTGCAGAAGAACAAAGACGGTAAGCTGGTTATTTTATATACTACTAACCCGGTACAACAGGATGCTTATATACAACAGGCAAAAGTCAAGGGCTATATTGTTGTGAAGATGGAAACCATTGTTGATTCAGCATTTATTAACCAGGTAGAACATAAGCTGGATAATGTAACTTTTACCCGTGTTGATGCAGATATTGTTGATAATCTCATTAACAAACAGGAAGGTGGCGAATCAGTATTGAATAAAGATGAAGCCGAAGCATTGAAAAATTTATTTGATATTAAAATGCCAGAAGTAAATATGACGGTGGAAGTGAAAGGGCTTAGTGCCGATGCACCCCCGGTTGTAGCCACAAGACCTGAGTTTATGAGGCGTATGAAAGATATGGCATCAGTAAGTGGTCCAATGGGAAGTTTTTATGCAAACATGCCTGATGAAGTATCGCTTACGGTGAATGGTAATCACCCCATCTATCAAAATATTTTAGCTGAAACAGATAGTGATAAAAAGCAAAAACTGGTGCATAACCTCGCAGATCTTGCACTGCTCTCTCAGGGTTTGCTGAAAGGAAATAATCTTACCGAATTTATTAACCGCAGTGTGGAACTGATAGGGGGAGAGAAGAAAGGAAAGATTATTGTAGAGGGCTAAAAGCGATCTTTAGATGCAATATAGGAACCCCGGATTGTATGTCGGGGTTTTCTATTTTATATGATAATTATTATTTCTTAAAAGAAAGTAAAACTGTTTTAATCGTGCTTATTTTTTTAGCCTTGTTATAGTAAGTGTGATCTGGATCTGCTTTTATTTTATTGATAACGGTTTTTGCCGCATCATAGCTTTTAAGCTTAATTAAAGCAAGTGCGAGATAAAATTCACTTTCCTGGGTATACGATTTTTCATAGAGCGCTTTATTTTCGTCAATTACCTGGTTAAAATAATCAGCAGCCACATCAAATTTATTGAGGTGTAATGCTGATACGCCACCAAGAAACTTTTCTTTTTGCCCGCTTTCGTTAGAAATGGCTGATAGCACGCCCTCCCAGTTCCCCATTTTATATGATTGCTCTATATAGGTTCCTTTGGAGACACTTCTTGTTGCTGATAAATTATACTCTTCAAAAGCTGATGCATATAAGTTATCCGGAGTTATTGTTACGTACTGCACGGCTGTGTATGAGGCTAACACAACTGCTAAAACCGCCGCTACCCGCATAGCGTAAAAGCCAATGCTGCGTACTTTTGCCGGTTTATTTTGGGTAACAATATTGCTGTTTCCGGCTGCTTTGTATGATGCCGAGATATTGCTTACCTGCTTATGCAAAGCACAAAGCTTTACTGATGCTACAGCCATCTTCATATATTCATACTCTTCGCGCACACCGGCATTGCTATTTAATAGCTGCTCAACTATTATTCTTTCTTCATCATTTACAGCACCGTCTATATACTGCTCTATTAAATTGCTATTGGCGTTAAAATCGTAAGTCATATATTATTTGCTTTCAGCGTTTCAATAATTGTTACGTTATTTTTTACAAGCGATACAAGTTCTTTAAAGCATTTGTGTTTTTTATTTCTTACTACCTGTTCGTTTTCATAATTGGTTTGTTCAACAATTTCCTTCATAGACAAACTTTCGAAATAAAAAAGGGTAAGAATTTTTTTGCACCCTTCGCCCAGTATATTAAATACATCTAATAACTGCTTTTTTGATTCCCGCTGTTCATAGGTTTCGTTACTGTTGTCATCATGCAACCGGTTTGTTTCAAAAACCTTATCTCTTTTTTCTGCTCTGTTTCTTTTCTTCAGTTCATTCAACCAGGTGTTCCTTGTCATTGAATGCAGAAAAGTTTTCACGCTTGATTCTTCTCTGAATTTGCCTGCCTGTACTATCCGGATAAAATCTACTATTACTTCCTGTAGTATATCCTGGGCGTCCTGCTCGCTGCCGCTATTATTTGTAATTAAAGAACTCAGGTATTCAAAATGTGCTTCGTAAATAAATGCTATCGCATTATTAAGATTTTTATTTGTTTTGATACTGGTTATCAGATCAGTATCACTTAATCTCAATTTGCTGTTCATTTTACATACTATTATAGGTAAAAGCTGAAGAATGTTTTGTAACCATAAAACGTAAAAAAAACGGATATATTTATTTTCAGCAGATTATAAAATATTTATGGTAAGCATTTTGAAGTATAAAAGGTGAACTATTAACAATTTAACGTTTAAACATTGATTATATTTGTACTGAAATACTAAAACTATTATAATATCATGGCAACAACTAAATGGATCATAGATCCTTCGCACAGCGAAATACAATTCAAGATCAGGCACTTAATGATCACTAACGTAACAGGTAGCTTCCGGGAGTTTGCTTCAACGGTAGAGACCGAAGGAGATGAATTTACAAAAGCTAAGATCAGGTTCACGGCAAAAGTAGATTCCATTACTACCGGTAATGAGCAAAGAGACGGGCATCTTAAAAGCGCTGATTTTTTTGAAACAGAGAAATACCCGGAGCTGGTGTTTGAAGCAAATGGATTGACCTTAAAAGGTGGTGATGAATATGAAGCAGAAGGTGACCTTACGCTGCACGGGGTAACAAAAAAAGTAAAGATATCCGTTGAAGCCGGTGGTGTTGTTAAGGATCCCTATGGTCAAACAAAGGCAGGTTTTTCCGTTTCTGCAAAAATTAATCGTAAAGATTTTGGGTTAAACTGGAATGCTGCTACAGAAGCAGGCGGGGTAGTGGTAAGTGATGAGGTTAGGGTAAGTGCTGAAGTACAGTATGTTAAACAATAATTTTATAGTAGAAAATTGAAAGAAGCTGCCTTTCATTTTTCAGGGCAGCTTCTTTATTTTGGAGAAAAGCAAGGGCGATATCAAATAGTTTTAGCCTAATCGTTTTTTTGCATAAAATACATTTGCTTTGTAAAAATTATAATCATACTACTTGAAGCATTTTATAATTGCCCTGCTTGACTTTGTTTATACACCTTTTCAAAAATTTATTGACAGGCAAACTTTCCGGTATGTAGCGTGTGGAGGGGGCAATACATTGCTTGATATTGTTATTTATTTTGTTACTTATAATTTCATCTTAAAAAAGCAAATAGTACACACTCCCTTTATAAGTATCAGTCCTTATATTGCTTCATTCATTATCTCTTTTTTTGTAACGTTTCCTATAGGATTTCTGCTGATGCGGAATATAGTGTTTACAGGGTCTACTCTGCGGGGAAGGATACAGTTGATAAGATATTTTGCAATGGTAGTAGTGTGTGTGCTCCTGAATTATATTTTTATAAAACTCTTTGTAGAGAAATTTGATTTTTATCCAACCATAGCCAAAATAGTTACAACAATTATTGTGGTTTGTTTCAGCTATCTTACTCAACGGCATTTCACCTTTAAAATTAAAAACTGAAATTGGAATAAATGCTTAGACCATTTATTATCCATTGCTTTTTTCGGGAGATGGAAAAGATAGATCAGGTGTTTTACAAAAGGTCTAACTTACTTCATGGTCTAAACAATTTATTCCTTCTACAGGTTTACCTGTAGGGGTATTTTCTTTAAAAGGTTGGCAACAGCCGGATCGAGAAATAGGATAAGGTTTATGGATAGCAACATGCATAAAATGTTCTAAAAAAATAGTTATTACTACATCTATATAAGTAAGGTTTTAGGATATTGAGCCGGTTAATTCTTTTTTTAAGAATTATCATAATTCTCAGGGCTGCGGAACTGCGGTATTAATACTCTTGAACGAGCACCAACATTGCATTAAATATCTATTAAAAACATAGTTACTATCAAAAAATTACGACGGTATTTTAGTACCGTTTTTTAACGGTGATTTTCTACCGTTTTTTAACGGTACCCAGGCTACCGTTTTTTAACGGTTTTATTACGTTGTTTTAACGGTTTTTTTGAGTACGAATTAACATTTGTTATTGAAACTCTATTTAGTATGAATAATATTAATTTGTAATTAAATAAATTACAATTATTTGTATATATTTTTTTCTGTGGTGCATGATTAGTTTTACAGCGAAATAATTTTTCATTCACTTTAAACCACAGAACATGCTTACAATTCAAAAGAAATCATTAAAGAGCGGAAAGTACGTAAACACTAACTATGTTGACAGTATTATCAGGACCTATAAGCAAGAAAGATGGGCGCATAATTCGGCCCGCATTGGGAAAGAAGATTCATTAAGCACCTGGTACAGCATTGAGGAGCTTGAGGAGTTTATTGATACCGCAAAAACTCACGGTGCTGATGGCATTAAGTTTTATTTCGCGGCATATCCTTCTGATTTTGCTGAAAAGCCTGAATATGCAGGGCGCCAGACATTGGCACTTGTAGCAACCAAGAGCAAAGAAATGGAGCACGGCACAGGGCATAAGGATATTTATGTCCAGGATGGCGAAACAACCACAATTTTGGCATATAACTTTGGAAAAATCTGCCCTCCAAACTGCCCGATTCCTCCAAAACCAAATGATGCCGACGCAGATGACTGGGGAGGTATTGGCATAACTATAGTAGACAGAGGAAATGAGGGAATGACGCTGGTATAATAATTGACAATACCTACAATAAAACAAAACCTCCTGACATTATCAGGAGGTTTTGTTTTATTAAATCATATACTCCTGTTATCTTGTGTCTATGATATTTAGTGAAGTATATGTATATTTTATATTGTTGGCAGCGCTAACTACATGCGCCTTTTATTTTCAAAAAAGAATGTCTTTATTTCTTTATTTTATGCCCGTGTTTTTATTTATTACCTTTTTTACTGAAGTGACAGCTCTGTGGCTAAGTTATCATGCAAAATCCAATGTTTGGATGTACAATAGCTCGGTTATTTTTCAATTAGTTTTTTATTTTTTGCTAATAAGGCAGGTAATTCGCAGCAAGAAAATGAGGCTTTTTCTGCTGCTTTCATCATGGTTATTTCCCTGCTTCGTGATTATTAACATATTTTTTTTACAGACTGCCAAGGATCAGTTTGTAAGCATTTCATATGCCATAGGAACTTTGATCATTGTTTTTTCCACTATTTTTTATTTTTTTGAATTATTCACTTCTGATAGATATATAAATTTGGCTAAAGACCCTTTTTTTTGGATGTGTTCGGGCCTGTTATTTTTCTATAGCTGTGGCTTTCCGTTGTTTGCTTTAAATAACTTTTTGTACAGTTCATCGAATATCTTCATAAAAAATTATGGTTCAATTATTTCCCTCCTTAATATTTTACTATATTCATCCTTTATCATTGCTTCATTATGCAGGATCAGGATCAGGAATTCTTCTTTTTAATAATAATAGGCGGTTTACTCGCTTTTTTACTGGTAGGATTTGTGGTAACTGTTCTTCTGTTGTATCAAAAGCGGCAACACAGGCAGGAACAGGAATTGACCAGGCTTAAAGAAGAGTATGACCAGGAAGTCCTGAAATCTCAACTTGAGATACAGGAGGCAACATTAAAAAATATTGCACAGGAATTACACGACAATATCGGGCAAATTTTGTCGGTTGTAAAATTGTCGCTTTCTGTTTTACCTATTGAAAAAGAGCATAAAGCATATGAGCCTTTGCAACATATCAGGGAAGTACTAAATAAGGCAGTTTTTGATCTTGCCGATCTTACAAAAAGTCTTCATACAGACAGGATTGCTCAAATTGGATTGGTTGAATCCGTGCGGTTTGATCTGCAAACACTTAAGAAAACAGGATTAATGAACGTACAGTTTGACGTAGAAGGGGAAGAATATAAACTCAGCGGGCAAAAGGAGATTTTTATATTCCGCATTTTTCAGGAGCTTGTGAATAATATATTAAAGCATGCAAAGGCTACACAGTTAAACATCTTGCTGGATTATACTGCATCTGATAATTTTATACTCTCAGTGGTAGATAATGGCATTGGGTTCAGTATGCAGGATAAAAAAGATTCAAAATCTCCACTTAATGGCGTTGGATTAAAAAGCATGATGAACAGGGCAAAATTAATTGGTGCAACTATAGTTTTCGACAGCCATCCGGGCAAAGGTACATCAGTAAAAATGGAGCTGCCTATAACTACATCAGCCCAAACGATTGATGAATAACTATGGATAATAAAGCAGCTATACATGTAGCTATTGTTGATGATCATACGCTTTTGAGGAATGCGTTGGCCAAGCTTATTGAGTCATTTGATAATTTTTCAGTTGCTTTTGAGGCCGCTAACGGAGAAGAGTTAAAACAACTTATTGCAAAAAAATATATTCCTGATATTATTTTACTTGATGTAAATATGCCAGGGATGAATGGTTTTGAGACTGCAGAATGGTTATACAAAAATTATCCGCAGGTAAAAGTACTGGCATTATCAATGCTGAGCGATGAAAATACGATCATACGTATGCTTAAACTGGGTGCTAAGGGGTATATTCTGAAATCAACTGATCCGGAAGAACTGGAGCTCGCACTCAATTCAGTGATGAAAAAGAATTTTTATTTATCCGAGTATATATCAGGAAAAATAATTGGCGGGCTTAACAGGAATATGGATGTGCCTGATGATATTACTTTCCTTACTGAAAAAGAAAGAGAGTTCCTGAGACTGGTTTGTTCGGACTTATCCTATAAAGAAATAGCTGAAAAAATGTATGTAGGACAAAGGCGGGTTGAAGATTATAGAAATACCTTATTCGAAAAACTAAAACTAAAATCACGGGTAGGGCTGGTTTTATATGCTATTAAAAATGGCATTTTTGAAGTGTAATATATTTCATAGCTCAAATGAATCTATCCTGATCGCCAGTTCTCCCTTACTATTACACCGTAGTACAAAGTTTTCCTTTAAAGGGTATATGTTCACTACCTGTATGGATTCCATCCTTCCTTGTGCAAATATTCCTTTCTGCAATTCCCTGTTCATCTGGCTGTTCACTTTGTTTATCAACGTATCTGTATAGGCCTGCATATTAAAGATCGAATATTTATTAAGCTCATTAATGATTTTTCTATTAAATAGCCATTTGGCTGTTTTAATTAAAAAATTTTTGGTACGTATATCATAATCAATGTCTTTAACCTGCAATTCGTTTTTGAATGGATTAAACACCGGTTTTCCTGTTAAATACATAATGCCATTGTCCGATCCTTTAAAACTTATTTTAATGATGAGCTTTTCATTGTCGGCGCCGTATAGCTCACATTTTTCTATAATGATATACTTTCCTAATTTATCCATATCAATCCGTTTGCCAAACAGTTGTTGGGTAAGCAATTGGCTTAACGAATCATAATTCATAATAGCATCAATATAAATACTAAAACCTTTGCGGCGGGTAAAATCGCTGATATCCGGCACAACAGTTTTGTGGTCTGTGGTTTTTGTGAGACTGATCAACGGCCTGGCAGATATACCGACAGAAATATTGAGAGAATCATTTTGAGCATACAGCGAGCTCATTCTCAATTTTTCCGGGTTTAGCTGCAGGTAGCCGATATCATATAATTTCACACTTGTATTCAATACATCCCACAGCTGCTGAAATTGCGGGCGAAAATTTAAACCATTAAGAGAATCTTCAATATCTCTGCCGGCGATTATCAATTCATCTTTTAATTGCGCCATTACAAGCGGGGTAATATCATGCCCCCAAAAGCAGACAGTGCATTTATCTAAAGGCTTAGGATCAAGCGCCTGGAACCTGGTAACAACACTATAGTTATTTTTTATCTGCAGGTTAGCTTTGTATCCGATGTTCACTTTCGGCTCAGCTTCTTTCAGCCCGCAGGCGCATACCGGCGACCAGGGTGAAATAGCCACTCTGTCACTTCCGGAACCGGTACATACCCGCTGCGCACCTGCTATAATATAACCACCGGTAAAATTGAAGTTTATAATATTGCCGCCAGAACTGATACGGAGCGGACCTCTTTTAAAGCGGTACATATATTTAGTATCGCAATTATTTACAATGTATTCATTAGGCCAACCATCTGAAGCATAAATCTTTTGCACGTTCTTTTCCGCAATTTCATATAAGGGCTTCAGGTTAACCTGCAGTGGAATATCAATGTCGCTTAAAGGCAGCGTATCTAATGAAAAATAAGTTCTTGCAAGTTCGGGCTTCTCAGGGATGATCTTTTTTGAACAGGAGCTTAACAAAATCAACATTAAAATAAAACTGCCGGTATAATTCATACAGGTATTGAAAATTGCAATAAATATATAAAGCTTTTGCTGTGTCTAAACCGTTGAGTGCGTTAATTTTTAAAACAATTTTAGTTTGTCAGGCGCAATAAAAATAACTGCCATTTTTGCACTTTTAAGGCTCATGGCATAATGATTGACAATACATTCATACTAAATCAAATTATTTAATACAATTATAAAAGATATGGGAAAAATAATAGGAATTGACCTCGGTACCACTAATAGCTGCGTTGCTGTTATGGAAGGTAATGAACCTGTAGTAATAGCCAATGATGAGGGTCGTCGTACCACGCCTTCTGTAGTGGCATTTTTAAAAAATGGTGAACGTAAAGTAGGAGACCCTGCAAAACGTCAGGCCATTACTAACCCGGTAAATACCATAATGTCAGTAAAACGCTTTATGGGCCGCCGCTTTGATGAGGTAACTGAAGAACTGAAACACGTAGCCTATAAAGTTGTAAAAGGCGATAATAACACTATTCGTATAGATATTGATGGCAGATTATATACGCCACAGGAAATTTCTGCGATGATTTTGCAGAAAATGAAAAAAACCGCTGAAGATTATCTCGGTCAGGAAGTAACAGAAGCTGTTATTACAGTGCCTGCATACTTTAACGATGCCCAACGCCAGGCAACAAAAGAAGCCGGCGAAATTGCGGGTTTAACTGTTCGCCGTATAGTAAACGAACCAACTGCAGCAGCATTGGCTTACGGTTTGGAAAAAAAGCATAAAGATGAAAAAATCGCGGTATTCGACCTGGGTGGCGGTACTTTCGATATATCTATTCTTGAATTGGGCGATGGGGTGTTTGAAGTAAAATCTACGAATGGTGATACACACCTGGGTGGTGATGACTTTGATAAAGTGATTATTGACTGGCTGGCTGATGAGTTTAAGAAAGATGAAAATATTGATTTGCGTAAAGATCCTATGGCATTACAACGGTTGAAAGAAGCTGCTGAAAAAGCTAAAGTGGAGTTGTCTTCTTCAAGCGAAACAGAAATTAACCTGCCTTATGTAACGGCTGTTGACGGTGTACCCAAGCACCTGGTTAAAAAATTAACCCGTGCAAAATTTGAGCAGTTGGCGGACAGCTTGTTTGAAAGATGCCTTAAACCCTGCGAGCAGGCTTTAAAAGATGCAGGGCTTTCTACTTCTCAGATTGATGAGGTGATATTGGTAGGTGGTAGTACACGTATACCTAAAGTGCAGGAAATAGTAGAAAAATTCTTTGGCAAAAAACCTAATAAGGGTGTTAATCCTGATGAGGTTGTGGCAATCGGCGCTGCTATACAGGGTGCGGTATTAACCGGTGAAGTGAAGGATGTATTGTTGCTCGATGTAACACCGCTTTCTTTGGGTATTGAAACAATGGGTGGCGTAATGACACGTTTGATTGATTCAAACACTACTATACCTACTAAAAAATCTGAGACTTTTTCAACGGCTTCAGATAATCAACCCGGCGTGCAGATACATGTATTGCAGGGAGAACGGCCGATGGCTTCTCAAAACAAGAGTCTTGGTATGTTTAACTTAGATGGTATACCGCCGGCTCCACGCGGAGTTCCCCAGATTGAAGTGATTTTTGATATTGATGCTAACGGTATATTAAATGTAACTGCTAAAGATAAAGGAACAGGTAAAGAACAGAAGATCAGGATTGAAGCCGGCAGCGGTTTAAGCAAGGAAGAAGTTGAAAAAATGAAGGCCGAAGCAAAAGCAAACGAGACAACTGATAAAGAAGCCCGTGAAAAAGTTGATAAGGTAAACCAGGCTGATAGCCTTATTTTCCAGACTGAAAAACAATTGAAAGAGTTCGGTGATAAAATATCCGCAGACAAAAAAGCGCCTATTGAAGCTGCACTCAGCAAATTGAAAGATGCGCACAAACAACAGGATGTTGCAGCTATTGATTCTTCTCTTGCAGAGTTAAATACTGCATGGACTGCAGCTTCTGAAGAAATATACAAAGCACAGCAGGGTGGTGCGGCTGCCGGCGAACCAACCGGTGGCGCTGGTCAGCAGGAACCACAGGGTGCAAATGCAGGTGCAGGCGATAATGTAACAGATGCTGAATTTGAAGAAGTGAAGTAGTATAAAATTTTGAAGTTAGTAATATAATGACCCTCCGCGACGCGGAGGGTTTTTTTTATTGTATAACCAATATAGCTTTTTGTCAAATTTTTATATCAATACCGCTCTGTATTATTCTGATATCTTTTCAGGCGTTTAGCCGCCCTTTGTAGTTTTGATGCAATCCTGTTTTTTTCTTCGGGTGAAAGATAGCCATCGCTATTATATTTGTTATAGGCATCTTTAATAATATCCTGTTCCTGCAATAGCTTATAATATTCCTTTTCAGTAATTCTCTTTTTCTTATAAACAGATTCAATATTAGCCCGCTGTTCTTTCATTTGTTTAGGAAAGTTTTGTGCCTGTGCGGCAGATATAGCACTTCCTGTAAATAATAGTATAAAAATGAATTGTTTTATCATATTAGCTGTTTTAATTAATCAATCAAAACAAATATAGTGCTAAAGAGAGCAGGCATTTATACCCGAATTGACAGAAATTTTAATACCCGTTTTCTGGTAATGCTTTTATTTATGTATTTACCTGATATTTCCAACTTATTTTCGTTTCTTGTTAAAGTATAGAAAACTTTATGTCATCTACCTTACATACATTCAGAAAAATTGCATTTGCCGAAGGCGTTTCATATATACTCCTGTTGTTTATCGCTATGCCGCTGAAATACTTTTTTGATCAGCCTGCTGCTGTTAAATATGTTGGTTGGGTGCATGGCGTATTATTCATTGCGTATGTTGGCTGGCTGATAGCCTGTTGGGTAAAATATAAATGGAGTTTTAAAAGATGTTTGCTTTTTTTCATCGCTTCGTTATTGCCTTTTATGCCTTTTGTTGTAGAAAGGCGATTAAAAAAAGAAGAATAGGATTATCAACACGATCAACTGCTGTTTCATACATTGCTTAACAGGTAAGTACAGGATAATTGACGGTAAGTATATATGTACATTAGCAGGAGCCTGATGCATATGAAAATATATATACTCGCTTTATCAGTATTAGCTTCTTTTTTTTCTGAAGATAGTGCCGCGCAGGCAAAAAAGAGCGATCAGCGCCCTAATATTATTTTTATTCTTACAGATGATCAGCGGTATGATGCATTTGGTGCAGCAGGAAATACTATTATACAAACACCCAATATTGACAGCATTGCAGCAAAAGGAATACAATTTCGCAACGCATATGTTACAACCGCCATTTGCTGCGTTAGCAGGGCGAGCATATTAACCGGGCAGTATATGGCTCGCCACAAAATTGAAGATTTTGCAACCCCATTAAGTGATACTGCTATTCAACAAACCTATCCTCTGTTGTTGCGCAGCGCAGGATATAATACCGGCTTTATAGGAAAGTTTGGTGTGGGCGCCAAATTACCTGACGCTGCTTTGTTTGATTACTGGAATTGCTCAAGGCAATTTGATCAGCAGTATTACCTCAACAATAGCAAGGGAGAGCCTGTGCATAATACAGACAGTATAGGAAATTCGGCAATCGGTTTTTTGCAACAATATGCCGGTAATGAAAAGCCATTTTGTTTATCCGTAAGTTTTAAAGCGCCGCATGAGTTAGATGGCAGCCCGCCGACATACCCGGTACAGCAGAAGTTCCTGAATTTGTATAGTGATGTAAATATACCGGAACCATTGACAGCGGATGCAAAATACTGGAACAGTTTTCCGGATTTTTTCAGAACAGACAGCAATATAGGAAGAGAAAGATGGAAGCCGTTGTTTTCAACTCCTGTGTTATATCAGCAAACGGTAAAAAATTATTATCGTTTAATAAGCGGCGTTGATGAAGTTGTAGGCAGGATACTGCATACGCTAAGGCAGTTAAATATAGATAAGAATACCATAATTATTTTTATGGGTGATAATGGGTTTTGCCTTGGAGAACATGGGCTTCAGGGAAAGTGGTTTGAATTTGAAGAATCAATCCGTGTGCCGCTGTTAATATATGATCCCGGAAATAAGCAGTTGCAGGGTGTAAAAGATGATCACATGGTATTGAATATTGACATTGCTCCAACCATTTTATCATTGGCAGGTATTTGGCCTGTCCCAGGTATGCAGGGCAAAAGTTTGTTTGATATTATGAATGGAAATTATAAGAGAGATGATTTCTTTTACCAACATACATTTTTAGGCAGCCCGCGGTTGCCGAAGGTCGAAGGCGTAGTTTCAACTTCATTTAAGTATGTGAAATATATTGAGCACGGTTATGAAGAACTGTATGATTTAAAAAACGATCCCTACGAAACTAAAAATCTTGCTTCAGATAAGAATTGTAAAAAGGAGTTAGACCAAATGAGGAAAAGATATGATCATTTAAAGCAGAAAGCTAAATAGGCGGTTGTGCCTTTGCTGAGATAAAAATGGAGCAATCACACTCCCCCCGCTGTAACATTTTTATCAATTTTTGCAATCAACCCCTGTAATACTTTACCCGGCCAACTTCTGTGAAGTTTGCAGCGCCGTCTGCTATCATCTTTTGCACACTTTGCGTCCACCTTACGGCGCCCGTTAACTGATCTATTATATTTTTTTTAATAACAATTGGGTCTGTTACAGGTGATGCAGTGAAATTCTGGTACACCGGGCAAGAAGGGGTATTGAACGTTGTTGCTTCAACAGCCGCGGCTAACTCAATCTTTGCCGGTTCCATTAACGGGGAGTGAAAAGCACCGCCCACAGGCAATGTCAATGCTCTTTTTGCACCGGCCTCCTTCATGCGTTGTATAGCAATTTCAATGCCTTTGACTGAGCCGCTTATTACTAATTGACCAGGGCAGTTATAGTTGGCGGGTACAACAATTTCTCCGGTATCGTTTTGTATGGCAGTACATACTTCTTCCACTTTAGCATCATCTAAAGCAAGTACTGCTGCCATTGAAGATGGATTTATTTCGCATGCTTTTTGCATAGCATTGGCTCGCACTATCACTAGTTTCAATCCATCTTCAAAAGATAAAACACCATTGGCAACAAGCGCTGAAAATTCACCCAATGAATGCCCCGCAACCATATCAGGTTTTACACTGCCCAATGTTTTATACATAATAACAGAATGAAGAAAAATTGCAGGTTGAGTAACTTTTGTTTGCTTCAGGTCTTCATCTGTACCTGTAAACATAATATCAGAAATACGGAAGCCTGCTATTTCATTTGCCTGTTCAAATAGTTTTTTTGCATCGGGATTATTTTCGTACAACTCCTTTCCCATTCCTGAAAACTGTGAACCCTGACCCGGAAAAATATATGCGTGTTTCATTGTTTTATATTTAGCTGGCTTTACAACGCTGCCTGTATTTGCGGCAAAAATAGCCTGATTTCAGAAAAGAATATTTAATTTTTGCATTATTCAAATACTACGGTTTTGTTTCCATAGATAAATACCCTGTCTTCCAATACAAGCTTAAGTGCAGTAGCGAGCACCATCGTTTCTATTTCTTTTCCCGACTTTATCATATCAGCAGTTGTATGCGTATGGTTTACATTAATGGTTTGCTGCACAATGATCGGACCTTCATCAAGTTCATCAGTAACAAAATGGGCTGTTGCTCCTATTACTTTAACACCGCGTTCATAAGCCTGGCGGTATGGGTTAGCGCCAATAAACGCCGGAAGAAAAGAATGATGAATATTGATGATCCTTCCATGAAATTTTACAACAAATTCCGGCGAAAGTATACGCATGAACTTTGCCAATACAATATAATCAAAGGTATACTTATCTAATTGCTCCGATATCGCTTTTTCAAAATCAGTTTTGGTTTTATTTTCATGCGGGATATAATGAAAAGGAATTTCAAACCTGTCGCAGATATTCTTAAGCGTATCATGGTTGCCTATTACACATTGAACGCCTGCATTCAACGTTTTAAAATAATTTCGTATTAATATATCACTCAGGCAATGATATTCTCTTGTTACCAGGATCACGATTTTTTTATCAGGTTTTACATGTATGGTGATCTCAGCATTATCCGGCAATACTTTTTTTAAAGCATTTTCGAGTTGTACAACATCCGCGGAGGTAGCTGTAGCTACACGCATATAAAAACGGTCGTCTGACACTGCAACATATTCCCTCATGGATGTAATGTTTAACTGCAATGCTGCCAGTACGCCTGATATTCCTGCAACCAATCCAACCCTGTCTTTACACTGAATAAGAATAATCATAAATTATAAATCCGCTGTTAAGTTTTGCTACAGGAAAGATTATTTTTTTTCATTCCAGTATATCTTCAAATTCCTGGTTGATCTGCCCGATGCAACTATATCAGGTCTGCCATCTCCGTTCATATCCGCTATCTGTATATCTTCACATGCTATTCCATTTTCATCAATCCATTTCTCATTCCATTTTTCACCTGTATTATCAAGCATAGTATAAATTTTAATACCCACCTTTCCATCTTTGTTCGGAGCTCTCCAACCTGCAACTACCTGGTCTGCACCGGTTGCAAAAAAATCTGCCGTGCCTAATGCATGGCCTTCTTTTATATTATCATCAAGCAGTACCCGTTTTCCCATTTCATCTTTAAAATATACTGCAACGGCCGTGCCATGCATCGGCTCAATAGTGGCAATGAATTTTTTTTGTTGTGTTACATTACCTGTTTTAATTTCTCCGGCGCCTTTATCAATACCTTTAATAATTTGTGTTTTTAGGCCTGGTAAAAAAGCATCTGAAATAAATTTTATTCCCTCTTTGGATGCAATGTAAATGCCCTTATCTTTTCCGGTAGTAACAATATCGAAGTTGTGCGTAAGATGAAGTGTTGTATCGAGGGATAATGTTTTCCATTCTCCGTAAACGTTATCAGGAAATTCATAAGCCAGGATATTCACACCCTTTCCTTCTCCGTTAATATTGTCTTTTCCATGCAATGGCACAACAAGCAGGTAGTATTTTCCTGCTGAAGATTTTACCCACTTCATACGGTGGGTAGTTACTTCATGGTGTAGTTGTTTTGCTGTCCATAATTGTGTGGGATCTTTTGGGCGAATCAGATAATATACCGCCCCGGATTGCTGTTCATTACTGGTTTCAGAAGGATTCCATTGAGCACCTGCAGCCACTTCAACTATTCCATCACCATTAATGTCTTTAGCAGCAATGCAAACATTATCATGCTGCGTAAGATTGTTTATCATCACAAATCTTTTCCAGTCTCCGTTGCGGTACCAAACAAATTGTTTTTTATCAGCCAGCAGGATGTCAGGTTTGCCATCTCCATCAACATCTCCTAATGCTATTCCGTAGCCAATAGCAATATTACTATCAATGACCTGTTCTTTAAATCCTGTATCAGATGCGATGAACAATAACACTAAAGCATTGAAGAAAATAGAAGGAGACATAGCTAATAGTTGATAAGATCAGTAAAAATATTACTTCATATCATAGGGACGGAAACAATAAAATTGCTTTAAGAAAAGCAACCTTTTAAAATGACCTGAACCACGGTCTGGCAGCCATAGGAGAAAAAGGCCACGGTATAGATATTAATATGATCAGCAGCCCGATAGTAAACCAGATTGCGAGGCTCTTGAATTTTTCAATATCTGTTTTTTTACGTTTAGCTTTTGCTGAACCTATTGTAATAATAACAGCGGCTACCAGCATCATTATGCTGTGTTCCATTCCGAAAAAGCGGATGTCTTTTACATGTACAGACTCTTTGAAGCTACTAATAAAGTTACTGATCAGCGGGCTGATAAAATAAAGCCATAAACCTACAACTACTTCAATGTGTACAAGCGTAACAGCTATTGTGCGTATTTTATTATCAGCAGGCATAAATACTTTTTTTGACAACCAACCACTATAAACCCTGTAAAGGGCATATAACAATATGATCAAAACAAACCAGCGAAAAAGAGAGTGTAATGCTAATAAAACAGGATACATGTTTTTTTTACAAGATTAACCCTTTTTTGCAAATCAAAAAAGCGAAGTGTATTGTTTGATTTCCCTGAAGGTATTATACTATATCTTTATCATTTCAGTATTATGAAGATGAAATTCCTGTTTATATTATTAAGTTGTAGCTGCATTATTGCAAAGGCGCAGGTGCCGGCACATTTTTTACCTGTAAAAATCGGAGTGCTGCCAAAGGGAAAATATAATGCTATTACAGATGTTGATGGTGTGCTGGTTGGTAATAAAACATTAATTAAAGCAGATAGTATCAGAACAGGCGTTACTGTTGTACTTCCTCATGGCGGCAACCTTTTTCAACAGAAAGTTCCGGCGGCAATATATATTGGTAACGGATTTGGAAAACTGGCAGGTATTACACAGGTGATGGAATTGGGAAATATTGAAAGCCCGGTTATTTTAACTAATACATTGAATGTTGCTACAGCAATAAATGCAGGTATTACCTATACTTTATTACAGAAAGAAAATGCAGGCGTGCAAAGCGTAAATATTATAGTTGGTGAAACCAATGATGGATACCTGAATGATATAAGAGGCCGGCACGTTACGGAGAAGGATGTGCTGGATGCGATCAAAGACGCAGGAACAGGGAAGGTAACACAGGGTAATACGGGCGCAGGCACTGGTACAGTATGTTTTGGATTTAAGGGAGGAATAGGCACTTCTTCAAGGGTTTTACCAAAGGCGTCAGGCGGGTATACGGTTGGCGTGCTCGTGCAAACAAATTTTGGAGGAGTGCTGGAAATAGGAGGTGTGCCTGTAGGAAAAGAATTGGGAAAGTATTATTTGAGCGACCAGCTCAACAATCCTGTAGATGGGAGCTGTATGATTGTTGTTGCAACAGATGCACCGCTTGATGCACGCAATTTGGAAAGACTGGCTAAAAGAGCTTTTATGGGGCTGGCAAAAACCGGCGGTATTGCAAGTAATGGCAGCGGTGATTATGTGATTGCATTTTCATCCAATGCTAATGTTCGTGTGCCCCATAATGCTGCGGAAAAACTGCATACTACCGCTACCGTGTTTAACGATGATATGTCGCCGCTGTTTATGGCCGCTATTGAAGCTACCGAAGAAGCAATTCTTAATTCTCTGTTTGCAGCAAAAACAATGACCGGCAGAAATGGAAATACAGTAGAAGCTTTGCCGGTAAATAAAGTAAATACTATTTTAAAAAAATATAACCGCTATCAACAATGAGCTATGTTTTTGTGAATAATGATTTTTTTGAGGAAGACAAAGCACTTATACGGACTTCTGATCTTGCTTTGCAAAGAGGGTATGGCGTGTTTGACTTTTTTAAAACCCTTAATAATAAACCATTGTTTCTTGAGGATTATCTCGACCGTTTTTTTAACTCTGCAAATGAAATGTTCATTACACTTTCCATCAGCAGGGCACAGTTAAAAGAAATTATATTTAAACTGATAGAAAAGAATAATATTCCGAACGGCGGCATCAGGATTAATGCTACCGGCGGTTATTCCCCTGATGGATATACACCTGTACAGGGAAATATAATTATACAGCAGCAACCATTGATACAACCTTCGCCCGAAAAGATAGAGACTGGATTAAGAATAATTACGTACGAATATATGCGTGATCTGCCTTCAGTAAAATCCATAAACTATGTAATGGGTGTTTGGTTGCAGCAGCAACTTAAAAAAAGGCAAATGGATGATGTTTTATATTTTAAGAATAATATTATTACGGAGTTACCACGGTCGAATATATTTATGATTACAAGTGAAGGGAAATTATTAACGCCTGCAAATAATGTGCTGGCAGGTATTACAAGAAAAAAAATTTTATCATTTGCTCGGGGTGTTTTGCCTGTGTTAACAACTGATATTTCTCCAGATGAGTTAAAAAATGCCGAAGAAGTTTTTATAACAAGTACCACCAAACGGATTTTGCCTGTAGTTGAAATAGATGGTAAAAGGATTGGAAGCGGTAAGCCCGGAAAACTAACCAATAAATTATATGAATTGTTGGTAGAAACAGAGCAGACAGAAACAGGCATGAATTATTGAAGCATGTTTATATTTATTGTACCTGTTAGTGTTGAAAATTGTAAGACTGTTTGATCATTCACTATAGCTCATGCTTTTATGGATCAATCTTTTTGTGCATCATACTGTTTGGCAAGCATAACAATTTGGCCAAGGTGGTATGTATCGTGAGATATGATACCGGAAATAAAAAAATGATAATTATAATTCCGTGCAGGAACTGTTTTTTCAAAAAATGATGTGCCGGATATTAGTTCAAGCAATTCATGTTGTGTTTTTTCAAGAATGGCTTTGATATTACTCCACGCAATATCATTTTCTTTTCCAAAAGGTGTTATATCAAAAGACGCTTCCTGGTCTAATTCCCATTTTTCCAGGCCATTCAACACTTTTATCAATGCCTGGCGCCATGCAATTATATGACAAACAATTGCTGCAATGGAATGAACATTCCCATATGGTTTCCAGAACGCTTTTCCGGTTTCTATCGTAGCCAGAGTATCTTTCAGCGTAATGCAAAGCCAGTTAGGACCCTCATATTCGCTTTTTAATCCTTCTGTTAACATTTCCGGAATTGTATTCATATTCATGTAGTGATAGATTTTAAATTGGTTTATAAATAATATCAATAATGTTGCCGGAAGATCAGTTTCAGTTGTTTAAATGATAATATTTTCTTTTAGCAAGCTTAATATTTACGTAACGATGCAATGTTTTTTTTGTATTATACTATAGTAATTATGCTCAGTTGCGCATACACACTAATGCTTGCCTTTTGTCACAGCAATTCCCGGGAATATCCAACTTACAAAAAAATGCAAACGTTTGCAAGAGCTGCGAACTAACCAAATTAAAATTATAATACTATGTTTACCTGCAACAAATTAATTAACCAAAATTACCTAAGCTTATGAGACAACGATTGCTATGGTTAATGGTATTGCTATTGCCATTAACGCTGGGACTATCGGCGCAAGCTCAAAAAACCATAACCGGTACTGTTAAAACCGAAACCGGCGAAGCTATTGCCGGAGCTACGGTTACAGCAGAAAATGTTTCCTCCAGATCAAGATCAACTGTTACAACTGATGATGCGGGCATCTTTACTTTTTCAGGACTTGCAAACGGGCGTTACAATTTTACTATAAGTTATGTGGGTTATGCTACAACGTCTGTAAACGGCACTGTTGGTGACAACGGGCTGCAGCTGTCAGTTATTTTAAAAGTGACTGCTCAAAATCTTGAAGATGTAGTGGTGGTTGGGTATGGTACGCAAAAGAAAAAAGATGTAACAGGTGCTGTAAAATCTGTAAAAGCAGAAGAGTTTAACAGAGGCATTGTTAATACACCGCAACAATTGTTGCAAGGCAAGGTGGCAGGTGTAAATATAACCAGCAGTGGCGGCGAACCTGGTGCAAGTACCAATATTGTAATTCGCGGATCTGGAACTGTAAGAGCTGGTAGCTCTCCCCTTTTTGTTATTGATGGTGTACCGCTTGACAATGCCGCTACTACGGGAACGGGGGGAGATCCGTTAAGTTTTTTAAATCCGCAGGATATTGCCTCTATGGATGTTTTAAAAGATGCATCGGCAACAGCGATCTATGGATCGCGCGGAGCAAATGGCGTGGTTATTATAACTACCAAAAGAGGAAGAGCAGGAACTTCAAATTTGAACTTTACAAGTAGTGCGGGAATATCAACTGTTGCACGAAAGCTGCCTGTATTCTCCACAGATGAATTTAAAAAAGAGGTGGTGGCTGCCGGTGGAGATCTCGAAGATTTTGGATCTTCTACAGATTGGCAGGATGAGGTTTTCAGAACAGGCACTACCTTTGATAATAATCTTACATTGAGTGGGGGCGCAGATAAGCTGGTGTATTATGCTTCCTTAAATGCCCAGAATCAACAGGGAATTTTAAAAGGAAGTGATTTGAAAAGATATACCGGTCGTTTCAATGCTACCCAAAAATTTTGGGATGATCGTTTATCCATAGATCTTAACCTGACAGCAAGCAATGTAAAAAACAAGCGTCCGCCAATAGAAACATTGATTGGAACTGCTATATCTAACAATCCAACATTGCCGGCGCGTGATGCAGACGGCAATCCGTCAAAGTTCGAAAATGCAACTAACCCCTTATTGGAACTGGACCTTTATAAAGATATTGCTACAGTGAATCGCGTGTTAGGCAACATCTCTCCAACATTAAGAATAATTAAAGGGCTTACGTACAAACTAAATTTTGGTATTGATAATTCAACCGGTATTCGTGATATTGTAACCAGTTCCAGCGCAGTACCTCAAAGAGACGGAAAGTTTGAAACACAAACTACACTAATCAGAAATAAACTGATTGAGAACTATCTTACTTATACTACTGATATCGGTAAACATAATGTTTCAGCGCTGGCAGGTCATTCCTATCAGAATATATTTTACCAATACCGTATGTTTAATATTACTAAATTACCACTTAATGACCTTGATCCTACTTATAATCCGGGAATAGGTCAGGAGTTAACTTTGGCAAACAACAAGCCGGAGGGTAATGCAAATATTAATGAGATACAATCTTATTTTGCCCGTGTAAATTATGGGTATGATAATAAATATCTGTTAACGATTAATTTCAGGATGGATGGTTCTACCAAATTTGGAGCTAATAACAAATATGGATATTTCCCTTCATTTTCTTTAGGATGGAATATTACTGAAGAATCATTTATGAAAAATTCTGTTTTCAGTCTACTGAAATTGAGAGGGGGATGGGGCGTGACCGGTAACCAGGAAATACCACCAAAATGGACACAGGCGCTTTTTACTACACAAGTTACTTCGTCAGCAAGTTATCCATTATACCTAACCGGAGCGTACCCGCCCGGCACATTTTATATACGCTTAGCTAACCCCGACTTAAAATGGGAATCGTCAAAACAAACCAATATAGGTTTGGATTTTGGTTTGCTTTCTGGTTCTTTGTCCGGATCAATAGACTGGTTTAAAAAATTATCAAGTAACATTCTCCTGTTAATTCCACCAGCTGATCCTGTTCAGCCTGGCGCATTATACTACGCTAATATACCAGGCATGGTAGTAGATAATACAGGTATTGAATTTGACTTGCAGTATCGCAAAAAACTGTCAAAGAATTTGAGTTTGGGTATTGGAGGTAATGCTACTTTTATGAAGAACAATGTATCTGGTTCTCCTTACCAGGTAATCTTTTCCGGAAGCGCAACCGGTTCCGGACTTACAGGAGCTACTATTAATGGTTATATTAACGGACAGCCTATCGGTACTTTCTATATGTTAGACTTTATAGGAATTGATGATGCGGGTATGAGCAAGTTTGCTGATACAGATAAAGATGGTTTTATCACTTCTAAAGACAGGATATCTGCCGGCTCTGCGGTTCCAAAATATCTATATAGCTTTTTTGCCAACCTTTCATACAAAGGTTTTGATTTTAGTGCAAATTTTAATGGAGTTGGCGGCAATAAAATATATGATAATACTGCAACCAGTAATTTTTATAAAGCTAAAATCGCTAAAAGTATAAATACTACTGCTGAAGCGATTCAATATCCAAACGAATCTATAAACAATGCCGCAGGTATTAGTACCAGGTTTTTAAAAGATGGAGGATACTTAAGGCTTAACAATGTTATGCTCGCTTATAATTTCAATACAGAAGGCTTAGGTGTAAAAAAATGGATAAACGGGTTAAGGCTATCCGTAACTGCGCAAAATTTATTTGTCATAACTAAATATGATGGTTACGACCCCGAGATCAATAAACTGGACAGGGGAATTGATGGAGCACTTTCTTATGGTATTGATTATCTCAGTTATCCCAGAGCGAGATCAATCATTTTTGGATTAAATCTGTCATTCTAAAATTTGATGCATATGATCAGGAAATTATTTTATATACTTTCAATATATATGGCAGCGTTGACTATTGGCAGCTGCTCTAAATTGAATGAACAGGTATTGGATGAAACATCCAGCACAGGTGCAACCGAAAAAGAAGTTACAGAAGGATTAGTGGCACCCGTATATGCTATTTTACCTGGACTTTTTCAACACACACAATATTTTGCTTTGCAGCAAATTTCTACAGACGAAGCAATTTTGCCTTATAGAGGCGGTACAGACTGGGGAGATAATGGTATATATATAGCGCTACACCAGCATCTGACTACCAGTAGTGATCCAAACGTACGAAATGTGTGGAATAATATTACGCTTGGCATTTCACGTGCGGTATTAGCACTTAATACGTTGCCAGCAAGTACAGATTCTAATAAAGATCTTTTTATAGCTGAAGTTAGAGGCATGCGTGCCTATTATAACCTGTTATGTCTTGATTTGTTTGGTATAGCTTTTCAAAAAGATGATCCCAAAATTAACTCTGTTATTTTAAGAGGTAATGATGCTGTTGAATACATAAAATCAGAGTTGCTGGCAGTAGAACCTGTATTAAGGGATGATACCGGACCGGGTAGACTTACTAAAGCGGCAGTATGGGGATTATTAGCAAGGTTGCATTTACAGGCTGCTGTATATCGCGATATCTATGGCTCATCTTTTAACTTTAACGGAGATGATATGGATAAGGCTATTCAATATTGCGACCAGATTATTAATTCCGGAAAATTTGCATTATCACCTGAGTATTTCGAAATATTTGATGATGCGAATCATACCAATAAAGAATTAATTTTTGCTGTAGACCAAAGAGCCGATCTGAACGGGCATAATCGCATGGCGTATTTCTCTCTTTCCGGTGATCAGTTTCCGCTGCCACAGTATCCTGGTGCTAATGGCACAGATGGACCAGGTATAACCTCAGATTTTTATCATACCTGGAGAGATGCCTATGCTCCTTTAGATCCTGCAGAAGCGGATGGGAGATTTTTTAAACAAAACCTGGCTATATATACAGACCCTTCTGCAACATGCGTGCCTGCTGCTGATTTTTACATAAATCGCGGTATATTAAGAGGACAACAATATGGATTAATCAGAACAGGAGGTGTATTTGAAAAGTGTGCTAACGGCGATATGAAGGTAGGACCTTTGTATAACAACACCCGTAACAGGCCTGATTTGCCGGTGTTTTTTACTGAGAATATAGATTTTACAGCCGGTGGAAGTAATTATAATAATGGGTATCGTGTAGAGAAGTATGAGTTTAGCAGAACTTCAGTAAGTGGGCGAAATTTTGGAGAACATGATATTGTTATTTTACGCCTCGCTGATATTTACCTGATGCGTGCCGAAGCTAAACTGCGTAAAGGATCAGGTAATGAAGCTGCTGCTCTTGCAGATGTAAATACAATACGTGCTTCAAGAACAGCCCGCATAGTTCCTCCGCAATTAACAGAAATGAACCTCGATTTACTTTTCCGCGAAAGAGGTTTTGAACTTTATTGGGAAATGGTTCGCCGCACAGATATGATCCGATTTGGAAAATACGAAGGTACATGGACGGAGAAAACAAACTCAGATACTAAAAAAAGAATATTTCCCATACCGCAAAATGCTATTGATGGCGCATCAAGCCTTCCGGGTTATCTGGTGCAGAATGAAGGGTATTAATTATCGTTTATCTTTTATCAAAGCCGGGGTGCAATAATGCTTCCCCGGTTTTTTATTTCAGGGTAAGGAGGTTATTGAAAGAAAATATTTTTTTTCATATAACGTTTTAGGTGAAATTAATCTGTTCATGAAACCGGTTTTTTATACTATCTTCTGCACTTTCACTTTATTATCAACCTCCTGCAAGAAAATTTCGGAGCTAACGAAATTTGATATGAAGTATAATTGCGAAACAACCATACAGGCAGGAGTAGCAACCCTTGTTCCGTTCGATATTAATACCCCTGATGTAGAAACACAATCTGAAGACCAGTTTGCGGGACATAATACTGCTAAAAATCTTATCGAGACAATCACACTAAAAGAGATGAAAATCACTATCATCAATCCTGGAGATCAAAACTTTGATTTTTTAAAAAGTATTGAAGTGTATATTTCTACAGACGGACAGGAAGAAGTGAAAGCTGCCTGGAAAAATGATATGGCTGATGCCGGTGTAAAGGAAATTGTGTTAGATCGCAGCAGCGCGAATTTAAAACCATACCTGATGAGTAATAAATATAAACTGCGTTTAAAAACTACAACTGATAAAGTGTTGAATAAAGACGTTACGGTTAAAATATCCAATACATTTCGTGTTGACGCAAATATATTAGGAATGTAGAAACCAGGGAAAAGTTATAAGGCCAACCTTTCAAGCCAGTGTTCAATCGGAGTATTTACAATTTACATTTGCTGAGTATTTAAAAAAACTACAACAGGCTGTCAATTTTTGCTGCCAGTTTTTTGTCCTTCTCTGTTACAATATCTCCGGCATCATGCGTGCTAAGCCATATTTCAACCTTATTATACACATTCGTCCATAAAGGATGGTGGTCCATTTTTTCTGCAATCAGCGCAACTCTTGTCATAAATGCAAAAGCTTCTGAAAAATTGTTGAACTCAAACTTTCTGTATAGTTGATTATTTTTTTCTGTCCACATAGTGAATGGTTTAATTTAAGATTTGAGGGAATTAGAGCATTTGTACGTCATTTCCAATTTCAAATCTCCAATTTCAATTTCAAAATACTAAATGAATCTTATTCTTAATCCTGTCTTTATCCAGTTCTGTTATTAATTGTATACCATTTACTTCTTTAATAGACTTTTGTAAGGAAAGCAGGTATCCGTCGCCCACTTCATCTCCTTTCAGCAGCCATAAAAAATCCAGGTGGCGAAATTCAGGTAAAAGATACTCACCGTCAAACTGGTTGCTATAGATGTAATGTGCCAAAAAACTAAGGTTTTGTCTGTATTCATATACAGAGAAAAAATATTGCCGCCCTTTTTTTGACAACTGTATTTCAAGTTCACTGTTGCGCCTGAAATCACAACCCATTGCCTGGTTTAGCATCCAGCAAAAGCGATAATCTTTTACCGGCGCCACTATACCAAGTATGCGTACGTCTGAAAAAAAATCATCGGCAAGAGCGGTATTGTCAATAGATAGTTTCATACTTATGCTACATATTAACAGCAGATCTTTATAACCGAATGTGCATTTTTATTGCGTTTATCACTTAAAATATAAATGGTTTATTTTCTTTTGCTGACTGGTATATCGCCAAAACAATTGCTACCGCCTTACGCGCTTCTTCTCCATCAATTTCAAATGGCTTGTTTTCATCAAGCGCTTTAATAAATGCTTCAATATTGCTGGCATGCAGCTCAAATGGAATAGAAGCCGGATCAGAAGCGCCGCCTGCTGAGCCATTGCCTGCCTGTTGAAGGATAGCATCATCTCCATCTTTTTTTTCTGCAAACTGCCATACTTTTATAGTATTATCTTCCATTACAGCCGTACCCTTTGTGCCGGTAATCGTTATTTTTCGCGATTGCCCCGGAAAAGAAGTGGTTGAACCATAAATATTTCCCAGTGCTTTGTTTTTTAATTTTATTATAGCTGTCGCAGTATCTTCTGCTTCTATTTCATGTCCAAGCGTTGCAGTATATGCATTTAGTGATTCAACAGGTCCGGCAAGGTATTGCAGCATGTCAATCATGTGAATGGATTGATTCATCAATGCTCCGCCGCCATCTGTTTTCCATGTGCCACGCCAGCTATTGCTGTAGTATTTATCATCCCGCCACCAGGGCACATCAGCTGATACATGTGTTATAATACCAAACCTTTTTTCATTAACCGCTTTTTTTAATAGCTGAACGCCTTCGGTAAAACGGTAGTTGAAAATGCCGCCGAGATAAGTGCCTGCTTTTTTATGTGCGGCTATCATGGCATCAATTCTTTCTAAACTTATATCAAGGGGTTTTTCGCATAATACATGTTTGCCATTTTCTGCCGCTTCTATCGCCGGTTCCATATGTGTGCCGCTGGGCGTAACTATATTTACAATATCAATATTGCTGCTGCGCAGCATGGCATGATAGTCCTCAAAAAAAGTACAATTATATTTTTCTGCTAAAGCCTTTGCCCTGCCTGACCCGTTATCGCAAAAGCCGGCCAGTTTTGCATTGGGGAGATGCTGAATTGATTTTGCATGAAAGTCGGCTACCATGCCGGCACCAATTATTCCTATATTCCATATTTTCATGATGGCCATGGATTATGCGTTGTATACCTATTGTTCTTTTACTTTGAAATTTTCATAATTCTTTTTACTGAATACGCCCGGAGAAGCATGACTGCCGCGTGGAAAATCGAGGTTTACAAAATTCACATTATTTAATGTTGTGAGATTTATAACTACAGTAGAAAGATATTCCGCGGCTCCCGATGTGCCCATATCGTTTGCAAATGCAAAAGCGCTGTCAATCTTCGCATATACTGTGTCGTTAGATTGGTTTATAAACACCAAATGTATATCCGGGTAAATCGAATTGATGCCATTGATCACGCTTTGCGCTCCGGTTATATCAGCCGAATCGTTATATACGCGGGTTTTTGTTTTATCATAATCGTTTATTGTCCAGAACAAAACAGTATCCGGTTGTTCTACAATTGTTTCTTCCGTAGTAAGGCTATCCGCAGGTAACGGCGCTGCTTTTTTATCGCCGCCATTGCAGGCGGATATGGTAATAGAGATGAACAATGACAGCATGCCGGCCAGCAATAGGTTTTTTGTGTTCATACCAGGATATATATATTATTTTAACAAATTATACGCCACAAAACTAAGCGTATATGCAAGTACGGTCATATACGCCAATTGTATAAGTGGCCACTTCCATGAGCGTGTTTCGCGTTTTACAATTGCTAAAGTACTCATACATTGCATAGCAAACACATAAAATATCATTAAAGATACGCCAGACGCAAGCGTATATATTTTTGAACCTTCCGGCCAGGTTGCTGCATGCATCTTTTCCCTTAATGTGGCGCTGTTCTCATCCACGTCATCTCCAACGCTGTAAATAGTAGCCATTGTGCCTACAAACACTTCTCTTGCCGCGAATGAGGTAATGAGTGCAATGCCAATCTTCCAGTCGTATCCCAAAGGTTTTATGGCAGGCTCTATTGCTTTGCCCAATATACCTACATAAGAGTTTTCAAGCTTTTCGGCTTTTAATTCCTGCTCAAGCGCTTCAGCATTGTCAGGGTTTTCGTTGATTTCTTGTTCGTACCTGGTTTCTATGGTCTGCATTGTTTTAGAAGGACCGTAAGAACTGAGCAACCAGAGAATAAGTGAAATAACAAGTATTACTTTACCAGCCTGAAAGGTAAATATCTTTGCTTTCTCAATCATGGTTGTAATAACCGTTTTCCATCTTGGGGTACGGTATACCGGTAGTTCAAGAATAAAAAAGCTTTTTTCTTTTATATTGATGAACCATTTCATCACATATGATACGATAAGGGCTGCAACAAATCCTAAAAGGTAAAGCCCTGTCATTACCAATCCCTGCAGGCTGATAAAACCAAAATAATAGGTATTGGGTATAACCAGCGATATCAGTATAATGTATACCGGCAGCCTTGCGCTGCAGCTCATAAGCGGAGATATCATTATGGTCAGCAATCTTTCCTTTTTATTTTCAATATTACGTGCGCTCATTATGGCAGGCACCGCGCAGGCAAAGCTGCTGATCATCGGCATTACACTTTTTCCATTCAATCCAACTTTTCGCATAAGCTTATCCGTTAAAAAGCTTATGCGGGCCATATAGCCGGTATCTTCAAGAATAGTTATAAGCCCGAACAGGATCATGATCTGTGGAATAAATACAACTATACCTCCTAAACCTGCTACAAATCCATTTACAATAAGATCCCCAAACCAGTTTTGCGGCAATACGCCAGAGAGCCATTCACTGAATGCGCCGAATATCCATTCAATAGCATCCATTGGATATGTTGCCAGCCAGAAAATACTCTGAAACAATATGGCAAGCACACCCAATAAAATTACATAGCCCCATAACTTGTGCAGTAAAACCTTATCAATACGATCTGTTATCCATTGCTTTTCTTTTGGGTCTGCTTCAATAACCGTCTGTTGCATTATATGTTTTATGCGGCCGTAGCGTTGTGTAATTTCTTCTGCCTGAACTTTGGTATGATTGAAATTGTTTTCCTTTTCAATATTTTCTATTGAAGCCTGGTCTGTATTGTTGAGTGAAAAGGATTCATGATTGATCAGGTAATGTATGGCAGCATAATCACTGATATGAGGAAATATTTTTTTAAGATCAGTGATCGCCTTTTCAGCGAGCATGCCGGTATCTGCAAAATTCCTGGAAGGTGGTTTATACAATTGCCTGGCGGTTTGCTCAATAGCTTTTTTAAGTTCAGCAATACCTTTGTTTTTGCGCGGGTTAACTGGTACAACGGGCACACCAAGCTCCCGTTCCAGCCCCGCTACATCTACATTAATTCCTTTTTTTGCGGCAATATCCATCATGGTAAGCGCTACCACAACAGGTTTTTTGAGATCAATAAACTGTGAAACAAAAAGCAGGTTCCTTTTCAGGTTGCTGGCATCTGCTATTAAAATATACAGCTCCGGCTGGTCTACAGACCCGGGATCCATTACAACATTATAGGCTACCCATTCGTCTGACCGGCGCGGGTATAAACTATACATGCCGGGAAGGTCAATAATATCGGAAACAAGATTGTCAGATAATTTGCTTTCGCCGGATTTTTTATCTACTGTTACTCCCGGAAAATTGCCCACTTTCTGATTAAGACCGGTTAACGCATTGAATAATGAACTTTTTCCGCTGTTAGGGTTGCCAATAAGTGCAATATGTAAATGCTTTTTCAATAAAACTATTTTTAGAATAGCTACAAAAATAAAGGCAAAATGCTTGTGCGCTGTTACGAATTTGGAAACGCCTGAAAACAAAGAAAAGGCTGTTAAAAGTATCGTAAAGTGGCGGTACGGAATTCTGAAATCAATATCAGGTATGATGCAGTGCGGTAATATGGCATGAAAAATGAAATAATATATTACCCTGAGTAATTATAACTTTGCCGTTAACTAAAAATTGTACTATTACCGGATGAAAAAGCATTTTTTACTGATACCACTTTTACTGCAATGTTTTTTTGTATCTGCACAAAAATTGAGAAAAGCTGACAGGCAGATTGTAGAGAATTTGAAAACCACGGTGCATTATCTTGCAGATGATAAACTTGAAGGCAGGAGAGCTGGCACAGAAGGAGAGAAGCAGGCTGCTTCGTATATAAGTGAGCAATTTAAAATAACAGGTATTGGCCCAAAGGGCGATAAAGGCACATACCTGCAGGCTTTTGATATACAGGATGGAAAAAGAATAAATGCCGGTACACTATTTATGGTGAATGGCAAAGAGATGAGTGCCGGGGTAGATTATTTCCCTTTTTCGTTTAGTCCTAACGGGTCGGTAGCTGAAACACCGGTGGCCATTTCTCTCTCCGAAAGAGGCGCTCCCTGGTTCAAAGATATAGAAGCAGCTGTTGAAGAAAATAAGGATAATCCTCATTTTGATATGAGCGGTTATATAAAGAAAGAAGCAAAAATTGCTTCAGACAAAGGCGCAAGCGCATTGATCATTTATAACAGCGGTATTATTGACGATGGTATTGCATTTGATAAGAAAGATAAATCCGAAGTATTATCTATACCGGTAGTGTACCTGGCTAAATCCGGAAAAGATAAATACCTGAAAGACGCTTCTGCTATTTATGATGTCAGGCTCAGGGTTGACCTGGGGCAAAGCAGCCGCACTGGTCATAATGTAATAGGATATATTGATAATGGTGCGCCTTCAACGATCATTATAGGCGCGCATTATGATCATTTAGGATATGGGGAAGATGGCAATGGATTGGGCCGCACAAAAGATAAGCAGGTATATAATGGCGCTGATGATAATGCCAGCGGTACGGCGGCGCTTATTGAGCTTGCAAAGCTGCTTAAAAAATCGAAAGCCAGAAAGAACAATTATGTATTTATCGCTTTTTCCGGTGAAGAACTGGGCTTATTCGGATCAAAATATTTTACCGAACATCCTACTATTGACATCGCTTCGGTAAATTATATGATCAATATGGATATGGTAGGAAGGATGAATGATAGTGCTAAAGCTGTAACGATTGGTGGTTTCGGTACATCGCCAACCTGGAATGAAGTAGTATACGCGCAAAAAAATATCCCCTTTGCTATAAAAATTGATTCAAGCGGTGTCGGTCCGAGTGACCATACTTCTTTCTACAGGAAAAATATACCTGTACTGTTTTTCTTTACCGGGCTTCACCAGGATTATCATAAACCTTCTGACGATGCAGATAAAATTAATTATACCGGCGAATTATATATTATAAAATATATTCAATTGCTGGTTGAAGGATTGAATAAAAAAGGTAAACTTGCTTTTACGCCCACAAAAGAAGCACAAACCTCTACAACAGCAAGGTTTTCAGTTACGCTTGGTATAATGCCTGATTATACTTTTAGTGGGGATGGAGTAAGAGCAGATGGAATAAGCGAGGGAAGACCCGCGCAGAAAGCAGGTATAAAAACAGGTGATATTATTACCGCATTAGGCGACTATAAAACGAACTCAATGGAAGCATATATGCAGGCTTTGAGTAAATTTAAGAAAGGACAAAGCACTGTTGTTACCGTATTAAGAGGAAAAGAGCAAATGAAATTTGACGTGACGTTTTAATATTTAAAGTTTGTGGTTTGTAGTTTAGGCCTCTTGTTATATTAAACTACAAACCATAAACCCTAAACTATCTTATCCCTTCTGCTGAAACAAAAACGTGATCAGCGAAGCAAATTCTTCATACGATAATGAGTTGGCTAACCCGGTAGGCATGATGGAAGTTTTTAATTCCTCCCTGCTTTTAATATCTTTTGTATTAATGTTATGAACAGCGCCGGTAATATCGCGCAGGGTGAGTTTATCTGATGATTCACCTGTTACAAAGCCCATTACACTTTTGCCGTCTTTGGTAGTTATAGAAACAGAAGAAAAGCCCTGCGATATAGATGCATTGGGTTTAAGGATAGATTCCGCGATTTGCTTGCGGCTCATAATAGAACCAATCTGTCCCATAAATGGTCCTTTCATTACCTCACTCCTTGTAATACTATGACATGCAGGACAGCCCTGCTGCACAAAAATTCTTTTACCGTCAGCAGGATTGCCTTTTATTTTATCCATTGCCAGCATAATATCTTCAATTGAAGATTCACCAATCTGCCCTTTTTTATTCCTGATCTTATTCAAATCAATTTTTGTTTCCTCTGTTTTTTCCAGTTCTTCATCGCCACCAAATTCGCTGATGCCCATTCTGAATTTTCCGTTCAGATCAGCATAAAATGCTTTTTGCTTTTTATCAGCCTTCTTCCATTCATTCATCATTAAAGATTTTATACTGTCAGATGCAGCCCATGTTCCTGCCTTATAATATGGGCCATGATCGTCGGGCCTGGTGCTCCACCAGTACGAACCATCATAAGGCGTTTCTTCTTTATACAAACGCGCAAGCGTAACCAGCAACTGACTTTTTAAAGCTGCATCTTCTGTTTTGTTATAAGCTGCAATTAAGCCGTCAACAGCTTTGGGTTCGTGCATATACCGCAAAGCCCATAAAGCAAGAGTGGAATTGTTTGTGCCGACAGCTTTTATACAGGCGTCAACTGCATTGAGCTGTACCAGTGCACGAACAGCGAGATGTGGAAGTATGATATCTGCATTTGGCGTTGCATGCGGGCCTTCTTCAGCTTTTGCAGGTGCTATAAAAGATGCAGGAACAGGCATCTGTAATAATGCCTCCGCTGCTTCCGCTCTTCCAAGCCTGCCTAAACCAATAATAGCTGCAGCTTTTACGCGTTGCGATG
This sequence comes from Agriterribacter sp., assembly GCA_047601125.1. Classification (GTDB taxonomy): domain Bacteria; phylum Bacteroidota; class Bacteroidia; order Chitinophagales; family Chitinophagaceae; genus Agriterribacter. The sequence continues at coordinate 1,846,249 of JASGJY010000002.1, forward strand.
TATCGCTTAATGCATTTATAAACGGCTCGGAAGGAACATCTGCAACAAGCGGTTTCCTGTCTGCCAATACACGCAATGCAAATTCTTTTACTGCGGCATCGTTGGTGAGATCAGTAAGATTTTTAATACCGCTTTTGCCTGCAATTTGCGCGTAGGTAAAAATGCCTGCCACTCTTGCGTACAGCGGAAGACTTTTATCAACAGCTATTTTCCATGCTGCATCAGCTGCTTTATCTCCGCCACGGCTCAATAATTCCTGTTGCGCGGTTTGTCTTGCTACGGCGCCATCAGCTTTTAATAAAGCGCCTAATTCATCAATGGACAACTTCTGAACATTCGGGAAAGGTTTATATATCCAGCCTTTGGGAACAGCACGAACAACAAAGCCCTTGCTTGAATCGCCTGTATAGCCGGCATCATTCCAGGCGCTCATATATAAGCGGCCGGAACCATCAACATCAAGATCTGTTATTTGAGATAGTTGCACAAATTCTTCATCATGCTGTGTAAAGCTTGCACCATTTGGTGTAATCCTGTGAATATATAATTCGTTTCTTCCCCAATCTGCCATCATCGGCACATTATTATATTTAGCCGGCCAGTTAGGATCATCCATAAATAAAGAACCGGTGCCTGAACCGCCGCCAAGATCAACCAGCCCCGGGAGGATTTCTTCCGTAAAATGTTTGAATAATAACGGGTATCCATACTCGCCGGATTGTATATGGTGACTGAAACGTATATTCCAACCTTTGCCATCATTGGTGTTATCTCGTGTGAAGATGTTCATATAAGGATCAATGGCAACATCATAAATATTTCTTGTGCCGTGCGTATATATTTCCATTTCTGTTCCGTCGGGGCGAACTCTTACAATACCGCCGCCCAGCATGGTAAGTTTTTTGCCGGTTCTGTCAACAGCTTCATGAAAACCAAAATCACCGACAGCAATATATATCCAGCCATCAATGCCCAGGCGAATGCCGTTTGTAGCATGATCTGTGCCGCGGCTTCTTATAAAGTTTACATTGCTGATATGCTCTACAATAGGTTTGGCAGGACCATCAGCAAGTCCGTCATGATCTTTGTCTTCAAACAATACCAGATCCATTCCCGATGCCACACTATCTGTGAATACGGTATGCAACACAAATAATTTATCTCCTGAAGAAATGATGCCTCTTGGATTATCAACCCTGGCATATTCGGTATGAGTATCAATAATGCCATCATTATTGCAATCAACAAGTTTAATAATCCGTCCTCTGCCTGGTGCTTTTCCCAAAGAGCCCATCATATCTACCCCAACATATACTTCACCGGTAGGCGCGGTTGCTATACAAGCGGGACTGGGCGTTAAATTTGGCCCGGCAAAACCAACAATGTCTAAATCTTTTGGCCAATTTGATTTTGTAGCGAGAGAGTCGATTGAAAGCAAAGCCTTATCTCTTTCTTTCGGTTCGCAATCAGGAGCATTGTTACAGGCTGAAAGAAAAGCGACAGCCAGTAAAGCACAAACAAATATTCTGGTCATAAGTGGAAATTAAAGGGCGTTAAAATAGTAAATTATATGCAATTTGAAGTCATTCAATTTAATAAGATGTATTTCAGGTTTTCTCAATATTATTTCCCGGGCAGATGAAATGCTGTATTTTGATTTTGCTGTCAGTACTGAATCAAAGCGTGTAATTGCTCATCCTCTTTTTTGTCATTATGCGCCGCATAATCAAGCTTGTAATATTATCTGTTGCGCGGCAAAGCAATCTGTTTTTATCTTAAACAAGCGTAAAGGACTGGAATTATTCTGGGTAAATAAAATTATTACATGAGGGTACAGGATAGTTGTGCTGTTTAGTGTTAATAGATTTGGTTTATTGGAATTTTTAAAAATCCCTAACGACAAATTGCTTGTAATGAAAGCTGTTTTTAAAATTATCTCCTTTGCTATAATTGCTTTTTTCGTGTATGCTGCACCGTTACGGTCGCAAACAGTTGTGCCGCTGGACAGGGTGGAAAAAATGAGCTTTATTGAAAATGAGTTTATAAAACTTGGTATTGATCTTAATCTCGGCGGCGCAATTACATATTTATCTGATAAAAGAAAGGATGAAAACCTCATCAATAACTGGGATTGGGGCAGGCAGGTGCAAATGTCTTTTTACAGCGGACCGGTACCTTTTGAGCCTGATGGAAAAAAAGCGCATAAAGCCTGGACATTCATTGGCTGGAACCCTATTCAGTCAGGCGATGTTGCCGGCAATAAATCTAAAATACTTGCCCATAAAAATACGGGCACATCATTATATGTAAAGTGTATACCCATGCATTGGCCGCTGGATAATGTACCCGGCGAGTGCACTTATGAATGCTGGATTCAATTAGATGGCAATGCGGTACGCGTTAAGAGCCGCATCGTAAACAACCGCCCCGATAAGCAGCAATACGCAGCAAGAGGGCAGGAACTGCCTGCGGTTTATACTAATGCGCCGTGGCACAGGTTAGTTACTTACAGGGGTGATAAGCCTTTTACGAATGATACGCTGAGCTTAATTGCCAATCATAACTTCCCCCGGAATTCTTCTATACAATGGGCAAACTGGCAGGCTACAGAAAGCTGGGCTGCTAATGTAGACGATAATGACCGGGGTTTGGGTGTGTGGAATGAAAGCGTTCAATTATTTTCGGGTGGATATTATGGTGACAGCAGCTTTAAAGGTGGCAGCAGGAATATGCCAACCGCGTATATAGCACCCAACAGCATCGATATACTGGACTATAACATTACCTATGATTATAACTATGCATTAATAGTTGGAGATATTAAGCAGATACGCGAATACATATATAAGCATCATCACAACAAATTACCTGCATACCATTTCAATAATAGCCGGCTGCAATGGTGTTACCAGGGCACTACCGATAAGGGATGGCCGATCAAAAACGGGCTGGATATTATATTAAAGAAAGATGCAGCAATGATTGGCCCGGTAACATTCTGGAAAGCGGAAGATGCGCCGTTGCTTATGTTTACTGCTGCATACCCCGAAGGTGCACATACCATTAAAATATACTGGAAACCTTTTGGGAAAAATTTTGAAGAAGCGTGCAGTATGGAGTTTGATTTTCAATCAGACGGAAAGCAACATACTTACAACATTCCATTACATCAATCTGCACAATACAAGGGTAGTTTAACGCAACTGAAAATTATTTTAGAAACAAGGCAATTAAGCAAAGAAAATAATTCAGCCATTATCAGCAGTATCGTTCCTGGTAAATAGAATTAAAACATCATATTCAAAAATCACATGATAAAATTTGTAAAAAGAATAACAGGTATCGCGGGTATATTATCAGCGATAATATTTATTGATGCCAAAGCACAGCAAACACATTACAAAGATGGCAGACCTTCCACATCGCTTCGCATGCCTTGTAAGGATGATGGTATAGTTATGCCGTACGGTGATGGGCCGGATAGTTGCGATACCTATGGCGCAAGAGAGGCTGTGGTGAATAAAGAAGGCGATACATATTACCTGTTTTATGATGGCGCAGGAAAAGATGGCTGGATATCATGCCTGGCAGAAAGTAAAGACCTGCGTAACTGGATAAAAAAAGGAACCATTTTATCACCGGGAGATTCTACCCGGAATGACTACAAAAGCGCATCCTCCCCCTGGGTAATAAAGGAAGGAAATGACTGGCATATGTTTTATATCGGTACGCCTAATACTACTCCGCCACCTTATCGTATACCCGCATTCCCCTATCTTACTATGAAAGCGAAATCAAATTCGCTGCGCGGCCCCTGGATTAAACAATATAATGTTACGCCGCTGCCACCAAAAGAAAACAGTTATTATACGGTTACTTCAAGTCCGGGTTTTATTGTGAGGCACAATAATGAATACATCATGTTTTTTAGTGCGGCAACCAATGATAATAATATTACCAAACGCACATTGGGTATTGCCCGCACAAAAAACCTCAACAGTTCATGGATCATCAATGATCAACCCATCTTTCCATTAGACGAACAGATAGAGAACTCATCTGTATATTATGAGCCTGTAAATAAAACATGGTTTTTATTTACCAATCATATAGGCATTAGTGAAAAATATGGAGAATATACAGATGCTATTTGGGTATACTGGTCGAAAGATATATATCACTGGAACCGGAATAATAAAGCTGTTGTGGTTGACAGCTCAAATTCTGTTTGGGCAAAAGGGGCGATTGGTATGCCTGCGGTTATTAAAGCAGGTAATAAACTGGCACTGTTATATGATGCAGGCGAAGGTGAAGATTTCGGGCATATGTTCAGAAGTATCGGCTTAGCCTGGATGAATTTGCCGTTAAAAGTGCCTGGTAAAATAAATAAATAATGCAGGATGCACATAATGATGAAACTTGTGAATGAACAGCAGGAAGCGGTAAGTACAGGATGGTTATATAAATGTTGTCTGCTAAATTAGCTTCTGAATTAACGATGCTTAATATAATATTATGCTTGCTCATAATATCCATACTGAAACCGAACTGCTTGATTTATTGAAAGAGGATGATAAAGATGCCTTCTCTGCCATATACGGGCTTTATGCACCGTCTTTAATTAACTTCGCAGCTTCCCGCTTATCTTCTTTTGAAGAAGCCCGTGATATTATTCATGATGTATTTGTGAACATATGGGATAAAAGGGCAACACTCCGGATCACCAGTTCACTGAAAGCATATTTGTTTGCAGCAGTGCGTTACCGTGTAATTGATCATATAAGAAAAAATATCAACCGCAAAGAATATGGGGTGATGATAGAACAACTTTCCGGCATGCTGGTTGTTGATGAAGAAGCCGGAATACTTACAAAAGACCTGCAGCATACGCTTGAACATACAATAGAAGACCTTCCTTCACGCACCAAAGAAATTTACAGGCTGAGCCGTAACCATCACCTTCCTGTAAAAGAGATCGCGTTTAAACTTGGATTATCTGAGCAAACAGTAAAGAATCAACTTTCCGCGGCACTTCATCATCTGCGGCATTCATGGAAGAAGTTGGCCGTAATCATGCTGTTTTTCTTTCACTAGAATCCTTTTAATTTTTTTCAAAATCTATAGTACTATCTCATTTTCCAAACGACTACCTATGGTATTGTATACCGGGATGGGTACAAAACAACAAGCAAATAATGATAGATCCTCAAATTATTCAGGAATTACTAAAACGCTATAATGAAGGAACTGCAACGGTTGCAGAGCAGGAAATAATAGAACAATGGCTGGAGGAAAATAAGATAGAGAATAATGAGTGGATGCAAATTGACGTTGAGCGACGTGAATACCTGGTAAAAGAAATACAATCAGATCTTTTACATTATATCACAGAAAAGGAAAATACGTATAATGGTTCGGTGTATCCCTGGTACAGGCGGTTTTATTTTCACCTTGCTGCCGCATCAGTATTAATTTTATTTATTGTTGGCGGCTGGTATTATACCAATAAGAGGAAGGAGAAGCCTGAGATGGTTAAAACGGAAAAAGAAACCATGCCCCGCGAGGTTATGCCCGGTACCAATAAAGCGGTATTAACACTTGCAGATGGCGGTACGGTTGAGCTGAACGATGCTGCCAACGGTGTGCTGGCAAGCCAGGGAAATACGGAAATACGCAAACAAGGCAGCGAACTGGTATATGATCAGCAAAACAATACGACTATAAAAATTCCTGCTTTTAATATGCTTACAACACCAAGAGGCGGCCAGTATAACCTTGTTTTACCTGATGGTACACGGGTTTGGTTAAACGCGGCTTCTTCCATAAAATATCCTGTTGCTTTTACGGCAGATACCAGGATGGTTGAAGTAAAGGGCGAAGTATATTTTGAAGTGGCACAGCTTAACAACGGAGGAAAAAAAATTCCATTCCAGGTAAAAGTGTTTGCGGAGAATGGTGAAGCGAAAGGATTGGTTGAAGTGATGGGGACACATTTTAATATAAATGCCTATAGCGAAGAATCTACAGTAAATACCACTTTACTTGAAGGCAGGGTTAAAGTAAGCACTGCTGCCTACCCTGGTGAAAATATAGTATTGACTGTGGCACAACAGGCCCGCATCAGTAATGATAAAAGCTCAATTAAGGTATTGAATAATGTAAATACTGAAGAAGTGGTTGCATGGAAGAACGGGCTTTTTATGATGAAGAAAGCGGATATTCCGGTTGTGCTGAGGCAATTGGCAAGATGGTATGATGTGGATATTGTTTATTCAAATGGAATGCCGGAAGGAAAAATAACAGGCGATATTCCAAGAAATATGCCGCTTACAGAAGTTTTAAAGGTGATGCAATTGAGCGGCGTAAAATGTAAAGCAGAAAACAGGAAAATAATTGTAGAATAATAAATATAGTTTTTTTAAACAGGACGGTTAATTAAAAAGGGAATTCCGTGGGGGCGGAATTCCCGTAATCAGGTTAAACGTCACGATAATAATCTGGACTGATCATTTCATTAATTAAACCCAACAAACAAATCTATGCAATTGATTGCTTATTGCAAAGCGTCGCCGGGTTGCTTGCCGCGGCGCAAGTTCTTAAACTCCAAAATCTGGCTGATTATGAAGCTGACCATCGTGCTGATGATAGCTGCATGCTTGCAAATTCAGGCCAAAGGGTATTCGCAAATTACTTTGTCGGCGCGAAATGCTTCTTTGGAAAGCGTTTTAACACAGATCAAAAAACAATCCGGGCTTCACCTGGTGTACCGTGAAGAATGGCTGCAGGATGCCGGTAAAGTAACTGTTCAGCTCAAAAACGTTTCTGTTCAGGAAGCGCTTAATGCATGTTTTAAAGATCAGTCATTAACGTACGAACTGATTAACAGAACAATTGTAATCAAAAAAACAAATGCTGCATCTCCGCCGGTGCCGCCGGGGGCTGCGCAGCAGGATATTATAGTTACAGGTAAGGTGTTTGACGATAAAGGTGTTCCGCTTGCTAATGTTAGTATAGTGGTAAAGGGGTCTACCAAAGGAGTTTCTTCTGCTGCTGACGGCTCTTTTAGCATAAGTGTGCCGAACCAAAGTGCTGTGCTTGTATTTTCATACGTAGGTATGGAAATAAAAGAGGCTTCAATACCGGCAAGCAAAAATGTAAATGTTGTATTAACGCCTCTTGTTAATGCTATGGAAGATGTGGTAGTGGTTGCCTATGGCTCGCAAAAAAAGATAACGGTTACGGGTGCGGTATCAACAGTAAATACAGAACAGCTTAAGCAAAGCTCATCCGCAAGTCTGGCAAATGCGCTTGCAGGTCGTTTGTCGGGGCTTACTGCTATACAGTCGGGTGGTGGCCAGCCTGGTCGTGATGATGCTACCTTGTACCTGCGTGGCGCAGCTACTGTAAATGGCAACAGCCCTTTAATATTGATTGATGGTGTTCCCCGTGATAATATCCGCACTATAGATCCAAATGAAGTAGCGAGTGTATCTATTTTAAAAGATGCATCGGCTACAGCGGTATTTGGTGTGCGTGGTGCCAATGGGGTTATTATTATTACTACCAAAAGAGGCACGCCCGGCAAAGCACAGTTAACTGCGAGCATTGATCAGAGTTTTAGCTCGTTTACACGTGAGCCATCATGGTTACACTCGGTAGATTATTTAAAATTGCGCAACGAGGCGGCTAAGAATGATGGTATAGATATACCTTATTCTGATGAGCTTATCGGCAAATTTGAAAACCCGCTGCAGGGGCTTGATCCCAATGCGCCTGATTATGCAGAACAGGTAGCATACAGGAATTATATCTACCCGGATCATTACTGGTATGGTGAATTAATTAAAAAGAATACACCGCAAACCCGCGTGAATATTGGTGTTACGGGCGGCACATCAAAATTAAGTTACTTCGTAAATGGCGTTTACCTGCACCAGGGTGGTAACCTCAATACAGAGCCTAAGTCTAAATTGGGTTATGACCCATCTTCATGGATGGACAGGTATAATTTCCGCGCAAATCTTGATTATAAAGTAAGCCCGTCATTCAAAGCATTTTTAAATATCGGCAGTTATATTGAAAGAGTGAATATGCCTTCTGCCGGCACTTATCCCGGGTATGATACACACTGGATGATGACGGATTTGATTTACCAAACTCAAACCATATTGCCAATTACACCCGGGCCTACCACGCTGGGAGGCTATGGCGTTCCTGCTGATGCGGTAGTATATCCCACTTATCTTGACCGTACCGCGTTTGAGATCATGAACCGCCAGGGTTTCAGAAACGAAATGCGTTCAAACCTTAATACATCGCTGGGTGCGGAATGGGATTTAAGCAAGCTGGTCATTCCGGGTTTATCTATAAAGGGAATGATATCTTATGATGCAAAAGCTACCAGCGCTATGGACGGATATAAAAACGAGCGTTTATATGCTGCGTTGGTAAATTATGAAACAAACGAACTTTCTTACGCGGTTCAGCGTAATGCCGAATCTTTCCTGAATATATTGAAAGGATATGATTCCCGCTACAATATGAATATGCAGGCATCTGTCAATTACCAGAATTCTTTTGGCAAACATAATGTAAGCGCATTGATATTAGGACAGAGAGATTACTGGGAAACAACAGCGGGGGAAATACCATATAATGTGATTGGATTGGCGGGAAGAGTTACTTATGACTATGATAAAAGATACCTGGCTGAGGTGAACCTGGGATACAACGGATCGGAACAATTTGCTCCTGCCAACAGGTATGGATTTTTCCCTGCCGCATCTGTAGGATGGGTAATAAGCAATGAACCGTTTTTTCAATCGCTGTCATACACGGTTTCTAATTTAAAATTAAGAGCCTCATATGGTAAAGTAGGTAATGATAAAATTGGAAGCTCAAGGTTTTTATATCTTGACAATATTACAGTTGGAGGTGGTCCACTATCAAGTTTGGGAAGAGGGCAGGGCATTGACCAGGGATTATTAGGTAATCCTGCTTTATCGTGGGAGGTTGCTGCCAAGCAAAATTACGGGGTTGAATTAGGTTTATTTAATGAGCTGAATGTTTCATTTGATTACTTCTTCGAAAAGAGAAGTGATATCCTTATCTCACGCGGTACAGTACCAGCACTACAGGGCGTGCCATTGAGTAATATACCTAAAGTAAATTTGGGTATTGTAGATAACAGGGGTTATGAAATAGAAGTGTCTTATAACAAGAAATTGTCAAAGAACTTCTCCTTCCTGGTTAAAGGCAACCTGGGTTACAATCATAACACCGTTAAGTTTTATGATGAGCCCATCAGTGATGATACTTATGCATATCGTTACCGCACCACCGGTTTTTCTTTGGGACAGGCATGGGGATATAAAATTGATTACTCCAATGGCAATGGGTATTTCAACAGCCAGCAGGAGCTGGACGCCTACCTGTCTAAAACAACCTATGGTTTTGGAACACCACGGGTAGGAGACTTTATTTACCAGGACCTGAATGGAGATGGCATTGTGAATGATAAAGATCTGGCTCCGATAAAATATACCAGCATACCCGGCCAGATATATGGATTGCTTTTGCAGGTTAATTACAAAGGATTTGAGTTCAGCAGCTTTTTGCAGGGTGTAAGTAAGTATTCCACTAATTATGCCAACCAGGGCGTTTATGAAAATATTAAGCTGGGTACTTACTACAGCTATCATACCACAGCATGGACGCCGGAGCGTTACGCGGCAGGTGAAAAAATTACTTATCCTGCGTTAAGTACGAATACTACTACCAATCATCGCGCTAATGATTTCTTTATTATGGACAGGTCGTTCATTCGTCTCAAGAATATAGAGCTGGCTTACAACTTCACACCTGCCTTATTAAAAATGCTAAGAGTGCAGGGGGTAAGGGCATATATCAGCGCTTACAATTTCTTTACCTGGGATAAGCTGCGAATGGATCACCTTGATCCGGAAAACAGTGAATCATTGGGCTATCCTGTTACCAAGTCTTTAAACTGTGGTGTAAATATTACTTTCTAAACCTTTACACAGAAGCGATATGAATAATCATAAATATAATATACAACAGATCCCCGGCATATTATGTATACCAGGCGCCGGGCGTTTTATAAAACTTGTTTTGTTTTTATTTACTGTGCTGCTGTTTGACGGAGCATGTAAGAAAGCGCTTGACCAGGCGCCGGATGGTAAAATTTCACTGGATGAAGTTTTTAAGGATAGCGATAAGGTAGAAGCTTTTTTAAATAGCTGTTATAATAACTTGCCCGCAAAAGGAACACGTTATTTCTTTTGGTCGCGCGGGCCTGTTGAGTGGAGCGATGAAGCGTGGGATACAGATGCGGAAGCCGAATCATGGATCATGTCCGGCAGGTTTTACAACGGTGATGCATCTGCATCAAGCTTTCCCGGAACAGATATAAGCTCAGATGCAGGCAACGGTGACTACTGGAACCGTTACTGGAATGCTATACGTAACTGTTCTTATTTTCTTAAGAATATAGATGCTGCCACTGTATCAACTGACCCTAATAATGTGAACACCCGCGAACGGATGAAAGCGGAAGCGTACGTGCTGAGGGCTTATTATTATCATGAATTATTAAAATGGTATGGCGCTGTTTTACCTATTATGCGTGAGCCGTTTGAATTTACTGCTGATTTTTCATCATTAGAAAAAGCAAGCTATTATGATCTTGTAAAGTTTATAATGGAAGATTGCGACGCGGCATTAGCGATTAACGCTTTGCCTACTCGAATAACCACCAATGAACCTTACAGGGTTACCAAAGCCCTGGCAGAAGCTATAAAATCAAAAATGATTTTATTTGCCGCAAGTCCTTTAAATAATGGAGGACAGAATTATTGGGAAGAAGCATATGAAATAAATAAGGCTTCTTTGCAAAACCTGCGTAGCTGGGGATATGAGCTATATAATAAAGTGAATTTTCCGGCAACCTATATGTCTGATGATGCGTATATCGGGCCAACAAAAGACCAGTATTCCGCTTTATACAATGAATATTTTACACAAACAGCTCAATATTCTTTAACCGCGGTTGATAAAGAAACGATTTATCAGTCACGTGACGGGCAGGGAAATATCTGGAATATAGATGGTATTGGCGCGCAGGATGGTTATAAAAGCGGTACATGCCCAACGCAGGAACTGGTGGATGCTTATGAAACGACAGATGGGGAACCGATACTTAACCTGGATAATCCATACCTGGATGAACAGCATTTGCAGCCCAATTACAACCCGGATAATACGCTGTATGATCCTAACAATCCTTATGCCAACAGGGATCCCCGTTTTTATGCTTCCATTTACTATAATAGTTCTAAACGCAAAGCATGGTGGGGATTTGCAGAAGCGCCTGAATCTTACGAAAATTATCCTGCACCTGCAGGTAACAGGGTACGGGTTATTGCAACTTATAAAGGCGAGCCTCAAACCGGCATAGACCCTGCGGTAAGAAAAGCTACCCGTACAGGATATTTTGAAAGAAAATTTTTACATCCCAATTCCGGAGGAGACAACGCTGTTGGAGGAGCGCAATGGAAGTACTTCAGGCTTGGAGAGATCATTTTGAATTTTGCCGAAGCAGCTGCAGAAGCCGGAAAATTAGATGAAGCCCGCGATGCAGTAAATGAAATAAGAAGAAGAGTTAACATGCCTGATATACCAGCAGGTTTAACCCAGGCACAACTTATTACCAGGGTTCGTCATGAAAGAAGAGTGGAATTAGCGCTTGAAGAGAACAGGTATTTTGATGTGCGCAGGTGGAGCAATCCTTCTGATGATTTATCAAAAACAGATAAATGGGTAACGGCAATGGAAATAACCCGCACCGGGCCAAATACCTACACCTATCAGAGAAGAGTGGTAAGGCCTACGGAAAGGAAAAATTATACCAATAAATTTTTATGGTTCCCGGTGCCATTGTCTGAGGCAAACAGGCTTGCCGCTATTACAGGTAATGACTGGCAGAACCCAGGATGGTAATGGTACTTTTTCTTAAAAGACTTAACGAAACTCAAATGAAATACAATACTATAAGATTTGCAATGCTGTGTTTTACCGTGTTACTAACGGTAATGCAGCAAAATATATATGCACAGGATGCTGCGGCCACGGTTTCCGGTAAGGTCACTGATCAATTTGGCAGGCCAATGTATGGTGTGGTTATTAACTCAGGCAATGGCAGAAACGGAACTTCTACAGATAAAAATGGCGAATATACTTTGCCTATTAATGATGGAAGCAATGCAGTAATTTTTAAATACACAGGCTATAATACAAAAGCGGAAACAATTAATGATCGTGAAAGTATAAATATACAATTGCAACCCGATGCTCATAGGCTTGATGAAGAAATTCAGTTAGGTTATAACAGCCAGTTACGCAAACATTTTGCAGGCGCTGCCGCAACTGTAACAGGCACCGAGCTGGAACGCGCTCCTGTAGCTAATTTCGGGCAAACTTTAGCGGGGCGCCTTCCGGGGTTAACTACGCTCGAAACCTACTCGGAATTATCACGCGCTACTACTTCAATGGCAGTTCGCGGGTTCAGCTTTGCCCGCAATAACGGTCCCCTGGTTGTAGTAGATGGTGTGCTTGTGCCATATAACAGTAATCAGACACTGGAATATATTTCTCCAACAGAAATTGAATCCATTACGGTATTGAAAGATGCTTCAACGCAGGCGTTGTATGGTATACTTGGTGGCAACGGATTACTGGTAGTAAAAACCAAAAGAGGCAGAAAAGGTGATCTGGAAGTTAGGGCAAGAATAGATCAATCTGTGCAGCAGGCAACAACAACGCCGGCCTATTATGATGCGGCAACATATGCCGAATTAAAAAATCTCGCAGCAAAAAATGATTTTGTGCCAGATGTTAACAATCCTGTGTTTGAGGCGCCCTATTCACAGGCTGATATTGACGCTTATAAGTCAGGCGCTGATCCGCTTTTGCACGCCAATAATAACTGGTACAAAATGTTTATGAAAGACCTGGCAAGAATGGAGCGGGTAAGCTTAAATCTTACCGGTGGAAGCGATAATATTCAATATTACTCCAACATAAATGTAATGCACCAGGGCGGATATTTTAAAACAGATCAAACCCGCTATAATCCTGATGCCAATAATTTATGGGTGAATTATCGTACCAATGTAGATATGAACATCAATAAATGGATTAAAGCATACGTAAGGTTAAGTGGTAATATAAAAAGAGAACGTAACCCTGGCGGCGCAAGCAACCAGGCTGTATATAGCAGTGTGTTTTTGATTCCTTCTAATGTTTTTGGCCCGGTAACACCAAGAATTGAGGACGAAAGCGGTAAAGTGATTGATGAAGGCGGGCAGGTAATAAGTACGGCAACAGTGCATAATACTGCTTACGGATTGTTGAATCGTACCGGCTATGTAAGGCATACCGTTACCAACACTGCCTCCCAGTTTGGAGTAGATTTGAACCTGGATTTTATTACAAGAGGACTTTCTTTAACAGGTACATTTAACTATCAGACCAACTCCGTGGGAAGTTTATATACTTCTCAGAATTTTGAAAGATATGCAAGAGATATGAATATCACTGATTCACTTGCATTCAAGCAGGATGGAACAGAATTGAACACGCCTCTTGCTTATGCAAAGGGGCATTCATTTTATTATCACCTCACATATAATGCGTTGTTGAATTACGACCGGAAATTCGGTAAACATAATGTTCGCGCATTAGGTTATATGTTTTTCCAGGACCTGACAAAGACTGATGTAAGCGCCCCCTTTTCTTTTCCTTACAAGCGCTTTCATACCGGGGCGGAGCTGATGTACGATTATAGCGAAAAATATTTTGTAAAGCTTGATCTTGGTTATTCCGGCTCTGATCAGTATGCCAGGAGCTCAAGGTATGTTTCAACACCGTCTGCAGCTGCGGCATGGATGATAAGCAATGAATCTTTTTTAAAAAATAATAAAGTATTTACCTTATTAAAGATCAGGGGGTCTTACGGTAAAACAGCTAATGACCAGAGTGGATTGAACCGCTTTGCATATATGGATGATGTACGGTTACAGAGTGGAGGTCCTATAGGCTATTTGCAATACCTTGTTATAGAGAATACCAAAGGAGACCCGAGGATCAGCGCGGAAGTATCTGCCAAAATCAACGGCGGTATAGATATCGGGTTGTTCAATGCTATAACTATTAATGCGGATATATTCAATGAAAAGGTAGATAACATGATCGTGCCTGCTACCGGTGCCATACCTGCTTACCAGGGTATTCCGCTGGGTAATTACCCATCATTAAACCAGGGTAAATTTGAAAATAAAGGTTTTGAAGTAGCAGTTGATTACACAAAAGAGTTTAATAAAAGCTGGGGCGCGTCAATAGGCGGCAATCTTTCTTATTCAAAAAATACCATCCTGGGTATAAATGAAGCACAGAGAACCAGCGACTATACATATCTTAAACAACAGGAAGGATATTCTTACGGTCAGGCATTTGGTTATCTTGTAGATTACAGCAATGGTAATGGCATGTTCAACACACAGGCCGAACTGGATAATAATACACTTGCCTACTCCTTTGGTACTCCCAGGCTTGGCGATTTAATTTATAAAGACCTGAACGGCGATGGTAAAATAAACGACAGGGATGTAGCGCCGATTGGTTATGGTGCAATACCCAGGTATATATACGGTATAACAGGCCGGGTAAGATTTAAATCTCTCGAACTGAATGTATTGTTTCAGGGTGTTAGTCAGTTTAAAACAATATACAGCGGCACAGGTGTGTACGAAACATCTTACGATGGAATATTTGGTGCATTGCATGGTAAATCGTGGACTGCGGAAAGATACGCTGCAGGTGAAGAAATTTTATATCCCGCGCTTTCTGCCAAACAAAGTGTTAATCACCAGGCAAGTGATTTTTTTGCATATGACAGATCGTTTGTCCGTTTAAAAAATCTTGAGCTTTCCTATACATTTCCCACTCGTGTAGCCAATGCTATTTCCGCGGAAAATATAAGATTGATGCTCAGCGGGCAAAACCTGATTACATGGGATAAAATGAAAAGCAAAGATTTTGGACCGGAAGGCAGTGGTTACCTTGGTTTCCCGGTATACAGGGTTTATAATATAGGATTAAGTGTAACATTTTAATGTAATCCGAATCATCAATTACGTACATACTCAACTGTACAGCTAAAATGAAAAGAATGAAAAAATATAATAATATAGTGATAGTTGTCATCCTGGTATTTGGCATCTTATCATGCAATAAACAACTTGATTTGCCTGCCGATGGCAGAATATCGCTTGCCAATGTATTTAATGATTATAACCAGGTGAGAGGATATTTAAATTCATGCTATGGGTATTGCCCCGCACCTTATATGGACAGGGCTTCTTATACCGATGAAGCAGAAGACGCGGATGATATTACTGCCGGATCAAAATACAGTATATGGTATAGTGGTAGTGTTACAAGTGCTGACTATGCGTCATATTCTTCTGACGGCAGCCCGTGGACAAATTTGTATATCGGCATCAGGAAGTGTAATACATTTATTGAAGGGATGAAAACCGCTGAAGTAATTGCAGGCGAAGATGAGAAAAAGGGATGGGTAGCACAGGCAAAAACATTAAGGGCCTTGTATTACCTGCAGCTCATTAAAAGATATAATGCTGTTCCGTTGATTACAACGCCGTATGAAATTGAGCACGATTTTTCTGCTGACAGGAAAGCTTCTTTTTCAGAAGTAGTAACACAAATACTTACAGATTGTAATGAAGCGCTTGCAGCGCCAAATTCAGCTTCCGGTTTTTCGTGGGAGATATATGATAACCAGTTTGGCATTATGCATCGTGCTGTACCTTATGCCATCATGTCGCAGGCTGTTACGTATGCGGCAAGTCCGTTATTCAGCGATGGCACATATACCTGGGCGAAAGCTTTGGAAATTACTTCGGAAGCTTTATACCAATGCTCCGCCAACGGGTATAAGTTGTTTGATGTATTTTCCGGTGCAAGTGAAGCACAGAACGTATATGCAACTTATTTTCTCACTTCATCTAACGACCGCCGTGCGGTAGATAAAGAAACTATTTACCAGGCAGGAGTTCAAATGCAGGTTTGGAAATACGCGGGGCTGCCCTCTACCGACGGCGTTGATAAAGCAGGCCCCTGTCCGACACAGGACTTGATTGATGCTTATGAAATGGCTAACGGTGAGCCTGCTATATTGGGTTATAACGATGCTGGTCATCTTATACCAATCATTAATCCTGCATCAGGATATGATCCGCAAAATCCTTATGAAGGAAGAGATCCGCGGTTTTACGCTTCCATATATTATAATGGTGCGATACGCCGTTTAGACAATCCTTCAGGCTATACTATTGAAACCTATGTCGGCGGTAATGAAGGTATAGCTACAGATGACAGGAAACATACGCGCACCGGTTATTACCTGCGCAAATTCAATAGTCACAGGTCTGGTATCAGCAACCAGTCAGATGGCGCTATACGCTTATTCAGGTATGCGGAATTGCTGATGAACTTCGCTGAAGCAGCATACCAAACTGTTGGTCCTGACGCAGCAGTAACCATCAACGGTTTTTCCCTATCTGCAAGGGAAGCGGTGAACTTAGTAAGGGCTAGAGCCGGCATGCCTGAATTACCTGCGGGATTAACCGCGGAAGAATTTGAAAAACGTTACCGCAACGAACGCAGAGTAGAATTCGCGTTTGAAGAACATCGCTTCTTTGATGTGCGCAGGTGGAAGGTGCTTAACCAGACAGACAAATTTGTTACAGGAATGCGTATTACCAAATCAGGTTCAGCACTTACTTACACAAGATTTAAATTTTCTGACAGAAATTGTTCATCTGTAAAATGGTTGTTATATCCGATAGATCAATCTGAAGTAAATAAAATGATGGGACTGACCGGTGAAAACTGGCAGAACCCGGAGTGGTAGTTGGAAAGGCGAAAGGCACACGGTGTGGGGTAGAAGGTTCAGGTTCGTTTTCGTTTCACTTTTCACGACAAAATATAACATCATTTGATTGAGTTAGCATCAAGCTATTTAAGATTACAGTTTTGGGGCTACTTTTCATACATGCCGCTCCTGCAAGGGGGCGGTTTTATTTCAATCTTATGAACAGGCTTTTATTTCTGGCATTAATATTTAGTTGCTGCGGTTGCAATAAGGCAATAAGAACATCAGCTGATGGTGAAGCAACGGATTCGACGTATAAGAATGTTTTTACGGTGCAAACCGGCTGGGATATATATACCGGTGGTATATATCGTTACGGTCCTTCTATTATTCAAAATACAGATGGAACAATTGATGCATGGTTTGCCGCACCGGGCGGAACATTTGGCGATAAAGCATTGTTGTATAATGATGCAGGAATACAAACTGCGATTGCTTTAAACGGTACAGATGTGGCAGCTCAAAAATTTACAGCTACTGGATCTTTTTATGCCATCGCCGTAGCGTGCCCTAACTGGAATTCAACCAACAGCAGTCTTACACTTTTGCTTTATCAGTTGCACAGCGACTATGCTTCAACGATAGCTTCCAAGCCTTTGGCAACAAAGCTGTATAGCAATTACCAGGATAACCAGAACCTGCAGATTGCAAGTGATGAAAAATTTTCTCCCGGCATGTATCTATGGGTGCTCACCAAACCGTTGGGCACTGCAGGCGTTTGGAAAAAAGAAGGTGATATAAGTAATACTGTAAGCTTCAAAAATGGTGAGATAGTTGCGGGAAGCTATCAATCTTTTTTATTGCTTAATCCATCTTCGGGTGCGCATTACTGGGATCAGGCTTCTTATATGCGTTCAACAGACGGGGGTAAGAACTGGTCTGCGGAAAAAATGGTATTAAAACCAACAGAAGGAATGCGTGACCAGTTTTCCATTTGCGATCCCGGTGCTGTAAAGCTGGGCAATTATTATTACATAGGCTATACTTCTACCGAAGATGAAAGAGGCTTATTTAATCATGCTTATGTAGCAAGATCAACATCGCCTGAAGGCCCCTGGCAAAAATGGGATGGTAATGGCTGGAGCAATGATCCGCAACCTGTAATTACTTTTAACGGCGATGCTGACGCATGGGGCGCCGGTGAACCTTCAATAGTTATCAATAATGATACTTTATTTTTTTATTATACCTGGATGGATAAGAACAGCAATGAAACACGGGTTGCTATAGTAAATGCGCCGGGCGAAAACTGGCCGGCACATCTTGAAATGAAAGGCACGGCTGTGAATAAAACTTCCATTACCGGGGCAGATCATTGTGATATAAAGTATCGTGATGATCTTAAAAAGTATTACGCTGTTCATACCGCTTCAAGACTTACCGCCGATAGCTATATTGTATTGTGGGAATCT
Source organism: Agriterribacter sp. (assembly GCA_047601125.1). Classification (GTDB taxonomy): domain Bacteria; phylum Bacteroidota; class Bacteroidia; order Chitinophagales; family Chitinophagaceae; genus Agriterribacter. The sequence continues at coordinate 1,864,693 of JASGJY010000002.1, forward strand.
GGGAACGGACTATCGTTTAAAAAAATAAATGAAATAAGAAACGGGCTTAAGCCTTATTTGCATAATTGCGGATGGAGTGGTGATGAGCATGGGCATATCAACCCGCATAAGCAACAGTATATTGCGTATGCCTATGGACCCAACTGGGCTAACTGGAACACCATGTGGCACCCGATAAGTTTTAAATAAATATATTAACAACCACTAAAAGCCTTTGCTGTAGCAGGTTCTGCCCTCTTCACGTGTGGGGAGGGGCGGCGGGTAAGGGCTTATTAATTTTTATAAAGATGAAAAAATTTGTTTTACCTTTTTTTTCGTTTATACTTACCTGTTATATACCGCAGGCACAGGATAAACAATACTACCGTGATATTTATCCCGATACCTGGGTTGCTACCGATGCACTGGGGAGAAAGATGCCTGATGCAAAATCAGTTGGTAACATTAAAAAAGATCAGCGCAGGGTTGTAGGTATATTTTATATCACATGGCATACAGATAACCTGGCAACACTTAAAAGCCCGTACAACGCCGACGTAACAAAAATTTTGCATGAAGATCCTTCTGCAAGATTAGATGCCAAACATCCCTTGTGGAAAGAAGGCTCTTATCACTGGGGAGAGCCGGAGCTCGGATATTTTTTAAGTAAAGATGAATACGTGATAAGAAAGGACATGAGCATGCTTGCAGATGCGGGCGTGGATGTGCTGGTAATGGATGTAACCAATGCCGTTCGCTATTGGGAGCAATGGGATGTACTGTTTACTACTATGCAAAAAATGAAAACGGAAGGAAATAAAGTGCCGCAGTTTTGCTTCTGGGCTTTTAATGGCCCGGTAATAACTGTAGTGCAGGATCTGTACGACAGAATTTATAAAACTAAAAAGTATGAAGACCTTTGGTTTAAATGGGATGACAAGCCTTTGCTGTTGTATAATGCAGACCCGTCTGTTGATGCTAACGGAAATGGCGTGGATAATCCTAATCCGCATTATGATTCCGCTGCTGTATCAGATAAGAACAATCCTCATCATAATGATCCCGATTATACCAACAAATCATACAAGGATTACACTAAAGAAGTGAAAAACTTTTTTACGCTTCGTAATATGTGGTGGGGATATTATGAATGGGCAGGTAGGAGATTTATAGGCACCGAAGACAACTGGAGTTTTGGTTATGATATGGGCAATAAAAAAGTAAGAGCCCTGGATCCTGATAGCCTTGTTTCAACACACCATGGAAAAAAAGAAGAAGCAGCGGTTACGCCTGCGCAACATCCGTCAAGCTTAACCGGCAAATCGTGGACGCGCGAACATGGTGAGCCTGAATTGAATAAATATGATCTGCCCAAACCAACCTATGTGCCTTGGTTAAAGAAAACGGTTGAACATCCCGAAGGATATGGTATTTATTTCCAGGAAAGGTGGGAGGAAGCGTTGAGATCTGATCCGCAGTTTTTATACATCAACGACTGGAATGAATGGACTGCCGGAAAATACCAGCCTGACGGAGGTAAAACCACAAAGTTTATGCGTCGTGATAATCCCTATTTTTTTGTTGATCAGTACAACGCTGAATTTAACCGTGCCATACAACCAATGAAAGATGGATATACCGATAATTACTATATGCAGATGGCGCAGAACATCCGCAGGTATAAAGGTGCAAGAGATATTACTGCCGCAAAAGGGCTTACCACTATTACGCTGGATGGCAATAATACCGAATGGAAAAATATTATGCCCGAATACAGGGATACTAAAGGAGATGTTACACACCGAGATGCAGTTGGTTATGCCGGCATGCGCTATACCAACACTTCCGGCAGAAATGATATTATTACCGGTAAGATAGCTGTTGATAAGAAGCATATATATTTTTATGTGGAAACATCACAGTCGCTCACACCTCATACCGGTAATAACTGGATGCTATTGCTGATAGATGCGGATCAGAACTCAAATACCGGCTGGTATGGCTATGATTTTCTTATTAATAAAGAAGTGAAATCTGACCGTGTTACAACGCTTAAAAAATATAACGGTACAAGTTGGGAAACAGTTTCGGATATTCCTTACCGTTATGAAGGATCTGTATTGGAACTGGCTGTTCCGAGGAAACTGCTGAAGGCAGAAGGCGATGTTATCAACTTTGATTTTCACTGGGCTGATAACCCTTCTGATTTAAAAGATCCCATTTCACTTTGTATTAATGGAGATAGTGCTCCGAACAGGCGGTTTAATTACAGGTTCAAATGGATGAAATTTTAATTACCCGCCCTAAAGGGCGGGATAATTCATACCGGTTTGGGGCTTCCGGATTAAATTACCTGAATAGCTCCGCCCTTCAGGGCAGAGAAAAAAATAATTATAAAAAATAGAGCAATGAAATATGTTTTTCTTTTTTGTGTAATGATGAGTGCTTCCACATTAATGGCACAACTGTCGGGTACCAATGCAATAGCCACAGATGCATTGGGCAGACAACTGCCTTCTGCAAAAGAAGTTGGTGAGCCAAAGAAGGATAAGTTTGTTGGATTGTTTTACTGGACATGGCATACACAGCCCGGTTCAAAAAATCCTCCACTCAATGTAGCGGAATATCTTGTCCGCAATCCCAAAGCGCTTGATGATTACAATAATCCCATCTGGCCAAAAGGAAATAGTCCCTGGTTCTGGAGCGAACCTTTGTTTGGATATTATCTTGATACTGATGCATGGGTATTACGCAAACATGCTGAAATGCTTGCTGATGCGGGTGTTGATGTTTTGATATTTGATTGTACCAATGGCAATATCACCTGGAAAGAATCATACATGAAGTTATGTGAAGTATTTACACAGGCAAGAAAAGATGGAGTAAAAACGCCACAAATTGCTTTTATGCTACCCTTCTGGTTAACTGAAGGCGGTAAAGAAATTATTCGTGAGATATATAAAGATTTATACAAGCCCGGCAAATACAAAGATTTATTTTTTACATGGAAAGGAAAACCCTTGATCATGGCGATGCCTGAGTTTGCAGATGACATAAAGGATAAACCATCTGACCCCGCACTGACGAAGGAAATAAAAAATTATTTCACTTTTCGTCCGGGACAGCCTGTATATAACAAAGGACCGGAAAAGCCGGATCATTGGGGCTGGCTGGAAATTTATCCGCAGCATGGATTTAAAAAAATTGCTGATGGTGGTTACGAACAGGTAACTGTTGGCGTAGCGCAAAACTGGAGCAAAGCAAGAGGACTAACAGCTATGAATGCTCCCGGCGCTTTCGGCAGAAGCTATACACATGCCAATGGTCATGATAGCAGTGCTTATGCCGTAAATTACGGATTAAACTTCCAGGAACAGTGGAACAGGGCTTTGGAGATTAATCCTGAATTTGTTTTCATTACCGGTTGGAACGAATGGATAGCAGGGCGCTATGATATATGGCAACAGCAAACCAATGCTTTCCCCGACGAGTGCAACCAGGAAGGTAGTCGTGATGTAGAACCAATGAAAGGTGGCCATGGCGATAATTATTATTACCAGATGGTGAGCAATATCCGCCGTTTTAAGGGAGTACCGGCAACGCAGGCCGCTTCTGCGCCTGCAACCATAAATATTGACGGCAGGTTTAGCGAGTGGGGCGCTGTGCAACCATCGTATATTTCGCCCAGGGGTAATACTATTCATCGCAACAGTGCCGGCTGGGGCAGTTTGCATTACATTAATAATTCCGGGCGTAACGATATTGTATTATCGAAAGTGGCAAGAGATAAAGACAATATTTACTTCTATGTAGAAACCGCGGCAGCGCTAAGTCCTAAAACAGATCCGGGCTGGATGCGTTTATTTATTGATATTGATAATAATAAAAATACCGGTTGGGAAGGCTATGATTTTTTGATCAACAGAACCAGCCCAGGCAAAAAAGCCGTGATTGAAAAAACAGATGGCGCATGGTATTGGCAGCCTGCAGGTGAAGCGGAATATGTGGTGAATGGAAATAAGCTGGAGATTAAGATTTCTAAATCAGTATTGGGAATAACCGGTGAACCTGACTTTGGATTCAAGTGGAGCGATAATATGCAGGAAGAAGGAAATATCATGGACTTTTGGCTCAACGGCGATGCAGCACCAGCGGGAAGGTTTAATTTTCATTACAGCAGCAAGTGAGGCCGGGTGTAGGTTGCAAGTTGCAGGTTTCAGGTTACTGGTTTCAAGTTACTGGTTGCAGGTTACAGGTTACAAGTTGCAGGTATACTACAAACCTATCAACCTCTTTCCCTTTTTAAATCTCAAATCTCAAATTTCAAATCCCTCACATGAAACAATTCCTTTTACTTACCATTTCGGTTATGCTTGGCTGTTACCTGCATGCTCAGCCATTGGCGGGCACAGATGAATTAGGCAGAACATTGATACAGAATAAACAAGCCGGTGATATAAAGCCCAACCGGCATGTAGGCATGTTTTATTTTTTATGGCAGGGCGATAAGGGATCTCCAACATCTCCTGGTTATTGGGATCTTGATGAGATTTCCCGCAATAGTCCGGAAGTTTTTGAAAAGCAGGACCATCCCAAATGGGGCGGTAAAATCGGCGACTATTATTTCTGGGGAAAACCTGTATACGGGTATTACAGGGGAGATGATTATTGGGTGCATCTGCGCAGTATACAATTGCTCACCGATGCAGGTGTGGATTTTTTAGTGATTGATGTAACAAACCGCAATACATATCCCGTGCAATCAGGAGCATTAATGAAAGCGATGGATGTGGTACGTAAGCAGGGAAAAAATCCACCTAAGATTGTTTACTATACCAATACACAATCCGGTGAAACTATGCAGGAAGTATATGACTTTTATTATAAAGCGGGTGCGCCTTACCGTTATCCTGATTGCTGGTTTTACTTAGATGGTAAACCATTGATATTGGGAATTTCCAAAGAAGCTGCCGGTAAAGCATATGAAAATTTTTTTACTATCCGTGAATCGCAATGGCCTACAGTGCCAAAAGTAGTGGATGGTTGGCCATGGATAAGCTTTAAACGTAAGCCTGAAGTGCATTACAATCATCGTGGCGAAAAAGAAATACTGAATGTATCTGTTGCACAGCATCCAAATCCTACGGCGGGTATGGGTGGCTCAGCGTTTTATAGTAATATGGATAATTGGGGAAGAAGTTATCACAATAACAGTTATGGTAGTTCCGCAACAGATATAGTGCACGGATACAATTTTCAGGAGCAATGGGATTATGCTTTACAGGAAGACGTGCCCTTTATATTTGTAACAGGCTGGAATGAATGGATTGCAGGGCGCTGGAAAAGCCATGACAGCAATCCTGAGCATTCCTGGTTTTGCGACCAGGCTAATCCTGAGTATAGCCGTGATATTGAGCCTTCACTAAGTGCCGGTTTAAAAGACAATTATTATATGCAGCTGGTAAATAATATCAGGCGTTACAAGGGCGTTGAAAAAAACCTGCCTGCACAAAAGCTCACCATCAAACAAATGAAAGATTGGGATAAGCTAAAGGTAATGTATACCGATTATACCTCAGATACGGAGCATCGCGATCACCCCGGCGCACAAACAAATCCGCAAACAACATATACAAATACTACAGGCAGAAATGATTTTTATATTATGAAAGCAGCGCACAATGCACATAATTTATATTTCTATGCAGAAACAGTACAGGATATTACCGCTCCCTCTGGCGATAACTGGATGACGCTATGGATTGATGCTGATAAAAATGCAAAAACAGGCTGGCATGGTTATGATTATCGCATAGTGGAGGGAGAAAATTTACAGCAATATATAAATGGTAACTGGAAGTCCATAAGTAAGAAAACAATGAGATATGTTGTCGAAAAAAATAAAATGATGATCACTGTGCCGGTAAAATCGCTTCAATTGTTTTCAAAACCATTACAATTGGAATTTAAATGGAGCGATAATATGCAACAAGCCGATCCGCTCGACTGGTATATAAACGGGGATGCCGCGCCGGGTGGAAGATTTAATTACCAGTATGGGGAGTAATTTGAAAATGTTCTGGCATCAGGTATAAACCTCTCCTTTGGTCGGAGTGACAAGCTGTGGTGCAATGCTGAACCATGTGTAATTGCTCAGCATTTATATCAGAGCTGAACAACATGCTGTCGCCTGTCTCCCCGACCAAAGGAGGGCCTGTCTGATCATAAGCAGAGGTTAATCCATGTGATAAGCTCATACATAATTCTAAAGGAGAGAAAAATTGAAATACGCCTGCAACAGCCTTTGTACTCCCGATTTTTACTTACATTCGGTTATAACAATTCCTGCTGATGAAAAAGATATTTTTTTTGTTTATTCTACTGGCGTTTTCATTTGGCGCAATCGCACAAAACAAACCAGCCGATACAATATATACATTGCCTGATGCTTTGGTTTCGCAATCCGGGAAGAGAATAAATACAGCAAAAGACTGGGAACAAATCCGCCGTCCGGAAATACTGAAGTTATTTGAAGAAAATGTGCAGGGCAAAACACCCGGTAAGGAAATTTCGCTGAGGTTTGTTACAACTTCTGTTAATACTACTGCACTAAATGGAATGGCTACCCGAAAACAGGTAAGAGCATATTTTTCAAAAGATGAAAAATATTACATGGATATCTTATTATACGTGCCCAATAATATTCAAAAACCCGCACCTGTATTTTTAGGTTTGAATTTCGGAGGTAACCAGGCAATACATGCAGATACAGGTATTCTTATTTCTAAGCAATGGTTCAGGTATGCAGAAGCGCCGGCTTATGTAAATCATCTTGCAACTGAAGCATCAAGGGGCATACAAAACAGCGATTGGCCGGTTGAGAAAATTCTGGCTGCCGGTTATGGATTGGCGACAATATATTACGGCGATCTGCAGCCGGATAGTGCGGGAAGTGTGAATGCGGGCGTCGCGCCATTGTTTTATAAGGCAGGACAAACAAAACCTGCAGATGATGAATGGGGTGCAATCGGCGTGTGGGCATGGGGACTAAGCCGTGCTATGGATTATTTACAATCAGACAAGGACGTTGATGCAAAGAAGGTGGCTGTTGTTGGTCACTCACGGTTAGGCAAAACTGCACTTTGGGCAGGTGCACAGGATAAAAGATTTGCTATAGTTATTTCCAATAATTCAGGTGAGGGCGGAGCCGCTATTACAAGAAGAAAATATGGCGAGACCATCTCAGTGATGAATAAAGCTTTTCCACATTGGTTTTCTGCCAACTTTAAAAAATATAATGATCGCGAAAGCGATCTGCCGGTTGATTTTCATGAGCTGATTGCCCTGGTTGCCCCGCGGCCGGTATATGTTGCCAGCGCATCAAAAGATCAATGGGCTGACACGGTTGGAGAATATTTGTCTGCATATTATGCAACACCTGTATATGCATTATATGGTTTTAAGGGATTAGATACCCCGGTTGCACCGGGTGTCAGCCTGCCGGTTGGAGATGGTTCAATCGGTTATCATCTTCGTGAAGGAGAACATGCGATGAGAGCATATGATTGGGAGCAGTATATCCGTTTTGCAGACAGGTTTTTCAAATAATAATATGCTGTTTTCCGGAATAATATCAGTATCAAAGAAGGTAAAGCCAATTGCCGTTTTGTTGATATGGATATTGCTGTGCAGTGTGAGTTTTGGCCAACAACAAAAAAAGCAAAGTGTTTTCGCGAAGAAAAATTTAATTGCTTGGTGCATCGTTCCGTTCGACAGCAAAGAAAGGAATGCTGCACAACGCGCTGAAATGCTGAAAAGGCTTGGCATTACAAAGCTGGCTTACGACTGGCGCGAAAAGCATATTCCATATTTTGATGAAGAAATGGCACAACTTAAATCGCACGGTATAACCTTGCAGGCTTTTTGGTATGCATCCGGACCTTCGCCTGAAACTGATAAAAACCTGCAAACAATCCTCGCTGTGCTTAAACGGCATAATGTGAAGACGCAATTGTGGAGCATGTTTGTACCAGGCTCGGGGTTTGATACGCTCACACAACAGCAAAAAATTGAAAAAACGTCAGTAGCTGTAGCGTACATTGCAGACAAACTAAATGAAATTGGCTGCACCTTAGGCTTATACAATCATGGTGGATGGAGCAGTGAGCCGGAGAATCAACTGGCAATCATTGAATATCTAAAGCGTCCTAATATTGGCATCGTATATAATTTCAGTCATTCGGAAGAACAAATACACCGTTTCCCTGAATTTTATCCTAAAATATTGCCGCATCTTTTAGCCATAAATATAACGGGGTTAAAAGGTGGCCACCCGGCACAGGTAGTGCCTGTGGGAGAAGGGAATATAGAAGCGAAGATGATAGATATCATAAGGAAGAGTAATTATAAAGGCCCGATAGGAATCATCAATGAAAATTTTGCTCCTGATGCGGAAGATGGATTGAAGCTTAATATAAGGGGGCTTATGAAAATATTAACTGAACAGGGAGATAAAGAGGCGTTGAAAACTTACCGCCATTCCTGATCTTATTGCATGATTTTAGAGTGCCTGATTACAATAAGGTAATAAGGTGCGTTTTGTGATACAGGTTTCGTTACTAAGATAATAAGGTTAAAGGTGCTGTATAAATACTACGTTGATTAATAATATTTATTTCCGGCAAATTTTTGATTGCATAAACGATAACAAGATATTCCGAGGCTAAAATTTTAAATGCACATCTTAAACAGACTCGAACTAAAAATTATTATTTATCTTGTTCCCTTCATCAATATGAAACCTGCTTCAGGCAAAATCGGTTCCTGCTATGGACAGTAATTTTCTTTTAAGTGTAGAAGGGCTTTCTAAATCTTTCCCCGGTGTTAAAGCGCTGGATAATGTTCAGTTAAATATTGAAAAAGGGAAAGTGCATGTATTAATGGGAGAGAACGGCGCAGGGAAATCAACCCTGATGAAAATCTTAATAGGAATGCTGGAGCCTGATAGTGGTACTATAATATTCAAAGGTGAGCAGGTCATATTTTCTTCTGTGCATGAAGCCATAGAAGCAGGCTTTTCTATGATCCATCAGGAACTGCTTCCTTTCCCGGAGCTTACTGTTGCGGAAAATATTTTCATGGGCCGTGAACCGGTGTATGGCTGGTTCGGCTGGATAAACAGAGAAAAATTATATACTGATGCAAAAGCCCTGATGAATAAGTTAGGTGTAACCATTAATGTTAATCGTTTAATGAAAACATTGAGCGTTGCCGAAATGCAGATGGTGGAAATAGCGAAAGCTGTAGCTAATAAGGCTGAAGTGATCATTATGGATGAGCCTACTTCCGCAATTTCAGGAAGAGAGGTAGACATCCTGTTCAATATTATTTATGAACTAAAAAAAGAAGGTATTGCCATTATTTACATCTCTCATAAAATGGACGAGATATTTAAAATAGCCGATACTATTTCGGTTATGCGTGATGGTAAGTATATTGCAACCCATCCGGCTAGTCGGTTAAATAATAAGCAGCTTATAAATCTGATTGTGGGCAGGGATCTTGATAATATTTTTGAAAAACGAATTGCTGCGCCGGGTAAACCATTGCTTGAAGTAAAAAACATATCCGGAGAAAAATTTTCAGATATAAATTTTGAAGTACGGCAGGGTGAAATACTTGGCATTGCCGGTTTAATGGGCGCGGGCAGAACAGAAATTGTACAGGCTATATTCGGGCTGGATAAAATAACTGCCGGTGTCATCAGCATTAATGGAAAAGAAATAAAAGTACATACGCCCAAAACAGCTATTGAAAATGGCATTGGTTTGATCAGTGAAGACAGGAAGCAAACCGGGTTGGTATTATCATCATCCGTTAAGCACAACATCAGTTTATCTGCTTTAAAAAAGGTCGCTCCTGGTGCATTCCTTGATCTAAAAAAGGAAAAGCAGGTTGCGGGTGAGCAAGTGAAAAAATTCAATATAAAAACACCTTCTGTAAATCAGATGGTGAATTATTTAAGCGGTGGAAACCAGCAGAAAGTAGTGATAGCAAAAGTGCTGCTCAATGATCCGGACATTATTATTTTTGATGAGCCTACAAGAGGCATTGATATCGGTGCTAAATCAGAAATATATAAAATGATTAATGAACTTGCAGCAAAGGGAAAGGCAATCATTATGATATCGTCTGAATTAATTGAAGTGCTTGGCTTAAGCGACAGGATACTGGTTGTGCGGAAAGGCAAAATATCAAAAGAGCTAAAAGCAGAAGAAGCAACACAGGAGCTGATTATGGAATATGCGATGGAGTAATTATTAGTGTGTTATAATTTTTCTTTGCGTGCTCTGTGTGAAATAATATAAAACAGATTTAATGACTCTCGCAAAAAATTATCTTGCTAAATATGGCATATTGATAGCATTGCTTGCTATCTGTATCATCTTATCTTTTGCAACACCTTATTTTTTTACTGCCCAAAATTTAGTAATCGTTTTACGGCAGGTATCCATTAACGGTATACTGGCTATAGGAGTAACATTTGTAATTATTGCAGGAGGAATTGATCTTTCACTTGGTTCGGTAATTGCACTCACCGGAGTTATAGCCGCCAGCTTTGCGCACCCCGATACATATCCTGTTATAGTGCCTTTGTTAATTGGTCTGTCAGCAGGTGTGTTGATTGGCGCAGTCAACGGACTTGCCATCACTATTGGCAAAGTTGCTCCATTTATAGTTACACTTGGTATGATGACTATAGCACGCGGGCTGGCATTGGTATTAAGTAATGGCAGACCAGTAACAAACCTTTCTCCATCTTTCAATTTCATAGGAGGAGGAAACCTGTTTGGCATTCCTGTTCCTATTTTAATATTTGCGTTAGTGATCATTATTTCTTCTGTTATATTAAAGTATACCCGCATCGGCAGGTATATTTATGCGGTAGGCGGAAATGAAAATGCCGCGAAGGCTTCAGGTATACGTATCAACAGGGTTAAACTTTTTGCATATATCATATGCAGCGGGCTTGCAGCGCTTGCAGGTGTAGTGCTTGCATCACGCATAACTACCGGCCAGCCTAATGCAGGCGTTGCCTATGAGCTGGATGCTATTGCCGCGGTTGTAATTGGCGGAACGAGCTTACTCGGTGGCAGAGGAAGTATTGCCGGCACCGTGATTGGTGTATTGATAATTGGCGTAATAAATAACGGACTTGATCTCTTGAATGTTTCTTCCTACTATCAACAGATTATAAAAGGTATTATTATAGTAGGCGCTGTTTTGCTCGACAGGAAGAATGCCCGGTGATACAGGATGTTTCATCTCTGAAAAATCCTTATCTTGACTTTTTAAAACGCATAAAAAGTCATATGAAATTTAGTCTGGTATTTTTAGCTGCTATACTAACCGTTTCAATATTTACAGCTTGTAATCAGCAGGGGAATAAAAAAAATAATGGCGAAAAATCGTTGACTATCGGCGCATCTATGCTAAGCCTGCAGTCAGAATTTGTGGTAAATGTAAAAGACGCCATGGAAGAAGCTGCAAAAGAAAAAAATGTAAACCTCATCGTTAATGATGCGCAACGCACTGCTGAAAAACAAGTACAGCAAATTGAAACATTTATTGCTCAAAAAGTTGATGCTATCATATTAAATCCATGTGAGGTTGAAGCAAGCTCACCGGCTGTTGAAAAAGCAAAGGCTGCGGGTATACCGGTCATTAACGTAAATTCAGAAACAACAGCTAAGCCGGATGGTTTCTCCGGCTCAAGAGACGAAGAATCCGGAGAAATTGCAATGGAACAGATTGCAAAACTTTTAGATGGCAAAGGCAATATTGTAATTATGGATGGGTATATGGGACAGGCAGCGCAGATTAAAAGAGCCATCGGCGCGAAAAATATTTTGAATAAGTATCCTGGTATAAAAGTGTTGGCAGAGCAAACTGCTGAGTGGGACAGGGCAAAAGGAATGAGCCTGATGGAAAACTGGATACAATCTTATGGGGATAAAATAAACGCCGTTTTTGCACATAATGATGAAATGGGCATGGGAGCATTACAAGCTTTAGAGCAGGCTAAATTAAAAGATAAAGTAGTAGTGGTAAGCATTGATGCCATTGCAGATGCGCTGCAGGCTGTGAAAGACGGAAGATTAAATGCAACTGTTTTCCAGGATGCAAAGGGGCAGGGAGCAGGCGCTATAGATCTTGCTGTTAAGCTTGCTAAAAAAGAGCCTGTTGAACAAAAAGAAATTTTTATTCCTTTTCAATTGGTAACGAAAGAAAATGTGGATGGGTTTATGGGGAGATAGAGTAAGTTACAGGTTGCAGGTTTTTTACCTTACGCCTTATACCCTACACCTCATACCTTTAAGAAATAAGCGCTAAACAAAAATCCCTAAAAAGCTGCAGCTGATAGCTGGCAGCTCACAGCTCAACCATAAATATCAATTTCAATGAAAAACCTTTGCAGCACATTTGTTTTATTATTATGCTTGACTTTTTTATGCGCCATACACCTGCAGGCGCAGGACAGTATATCAGGCAGGAGAGACCGCCCGCGTGTTGAACAAGATTCTGCAATCCGCAACAGTAATGATACCGGCAGGATGAGACGTGGTGGAATGGCTGCACTTTTTTCTGACTCTACCCAACTTACCACCAGCGATTACCAGGTACAGATTGAAAAATCATATATACTGCTTGATAAAATTGGCAATAATAGCAATCTAGGACCCGGCATAAGAAAAATGGTGAGCGATATGAATGATAATGATTCTATTCTTGCCGTGCTGAATGATAATATTACCAACAACAGTAAAGTGCTGAGTTTCAGAAATCTTGAAGTGTATAAAACCTTGCTGAACAATATTAATAATGAATTGGATGGTTATGATGAAAGACTCGATAGCGCCGATGCCCGCCTGGGCTTGCTGAAAAAAGACATGCGTACATTGATAGGAGATACCATTTTAAGACAAATGATGAGAGATTCGGCATTGAGAGAACAATTTTCGACACAGCTTAAGGAATTGCGTGGCACATGGAGACAGAATACAAGAACGCTTCGGAAAAATCAGGCTTTGCTTGAACAACTGCAAACACGTGTATCAGCAAGTTCTGTACTCACCATCCGGTTACTTGAAAAAGTAGATAACTTACTGGCGTCTTCCACGGCAAAAATATTCGGTAAAGAATATAATTATATATGGGAAAGATCTCCCGACAGTGTATCTCAGCAACTGCAAAGTTCATTCGACAAAGTTTATAAAGGGGAAAAAAAAGCTACTCGATATTACTTTAAAGATTCCGGCCCACGGCGCCTTTTGCTCCTGCTTATTGCTGCTGCTTTTTTTGTATGGGTATTTCGAAATATAAGGATTATTAAAAAGTATAATGCGCTTGGTGCGGTAAAGGATATGGACTTTTCGTTTATTCTTACCAGTTATCTTATTTCTTCTTTTGTGGTAATGTTTGTAATTGCACCTTTATTTGATCTGCATGCACCTTCCGCATATATTGAGCTGATGCAATTTCTGCTGGTGGTTGTACTCACTATTGTGTGCTGGAAAATATGGCCGCGCAGGTTATTCTATTACTGGATAGGCATTGTATTCCTTTTTATCGCGTTTTCATTCATGCACCATATTCTGGCGCCGGATCTTTTTCAACGGACCTGGCTGATTATATTAAATGTGCTTTCCATTATATTGGGCGCTTTATTTTTACGACAAATGCGGCAGCATTTGTACCTCAAGGGATTTATCCGTTTTGTAATTGTGCTGCATAATTTAATGAACCTGGTTGCTGTTATATGCAATATATTCGGCAGGTTTTCGCTCGCGCAGATACTTGGCAATGCCGCGATATATTCCTTTACACAGGCGATCGGGCTGGCAGTATTCAGCAAAGTTTGTATAGAGGCAATACTGCTGCAGATAGCGGCCGGGCGTATTAAAAGAGGTGTGTCAATACGGTTTGATTACCAGCATGTGCTTGATGGCTTTCGAAAACCGATTTTATTTCTTGTAGTGGTATTATGGCTGATTGTGTTTACCACTAACCTGAATATCTATAATTCATTGTTCGATAAGTTGACAGAAGTACTGCAAAAGCCGAGAAGCATTGGTAATGCAAATTTTTCTTTCGGCGGCGTATTACTTTTCTTTTTTATTATCTGGATGGCGCACCTGCTGCAAAAATATATTGGCTATTTTTTTGGAGAAACCGGCGAGGATGATGATATATCTGATAAAAGTAAGCGTTCAAAATTGCTGATCACAAAACTTGTTTTGCTTTGCGCAGGGTATTTCCTCGCTATCGCCGCTTCGGGGTTGCCGCTGGATAAGATTACGATTGTTGTAGGAGCGCTGGGCGTTGGTATTGGATTAGGGCTACAGAGTATCGTTAATAATTTCGTATCAGGTATCATATTGATCTTTGATCGTCCTATCCAGATTGGCGATTCGGTAGAGATAGGGAATAAATCGGGAAGAGTAAAAGAAATTAACCTGAGATCAAGTACATTATTAACGCCTGATGGCGCAGAAGTCATTATTCCCAACGGTGATATTCTTACGCAGCATATTGTAAACTGGACTTTATCAAACAATCAGCAGCGCCTGCAGATGGATCTTACGGTAACAGGCAGCACTGATATGGAGCGGGTAGCAACAGTGATAAAAAAAACCATTTTAAGCTCCTCCTATATTTTTGAGAACAGGGAACCGCAGGTATTATTTACTGACGTGCTTGATGATGGATTTAATCTGAAAGTATTTTTCTGGTCAGAAGATGTATATAAATCTGCTGAAGCAAGAAGCGAGATCACCTTGCTTTTGCATGATAAATTAAAGACAGAGGGATTGAGTGTGAAATGATTGCGCCCTATGTGACCTTCAAAATTACCGAAGCGATAAAAAGCATAAATTGCAGGCCTGAAAATTTATGATCGTGCAGATACATATTGCCATAAAAGTATTGTTGCTTGTTGCAATTCTACCTGTTTCACGCGCAGACGCGCAACAGCCCTCTTCAATCACCGATACTTTACATTATCCTGATGAGGTACATTTTAAAAATATCCGCCAACTCACATCCGGCGGAGATAATGCCGAGGCTTACTGGAGTTATGACGGAAAGTCCATTGTTTTTCAGAGAACAAATGTAAAAGACGGTATTCCCTGCGACCAGATATTTGTTGGTAAAGTTCCGCAAAATGCCGGTGAGAGATTTGAGTATAAATTAGTAAGCACAGGGAAAGGAAGGACTACCTGTCCTTTTTTTACAAAAGACGGAAAGCATATTATCTATGCCTCTACTCACTTAAGTGCAGATACTTGTCCCCCGGTTCCGGACAGGAAAAAATATGGTAATAAGTATATCTGGCCTTTGTATGACGGATATGATATTTTTATGGCTGACCTGGATGGGAAAATTGTAAAACAACTGACCAGTGCAAAAGGATATGATGCTGAAGCAACATTATCTCCCGATGGCAGCAGTATGATATATACCAGTGATAAAGATGGCGATATTGATCTGTATATAATGAATTTAAAAACGGGTAAAGAAAAAAGAATTACCAATACCTTAGGTTATGATGGCGGCGCATGGTTTAGTCCTGATGGAAAAAAGATAATCTGGAGAGCGTCGCGGCCAAAAACGGCAGAAGAAATTCAGGAATACAAAACGCTGCTCGCTGAAAATTTAGTTGCACCTACACAAATGGAAGTATGGGTTGCCAATGCTGATGGTAGTAATGCGCGGCAGGTTACCCATTATGGGCAGGCAAACTGGGCGCCCGCATTTATGCCTGATGGCAAGCGCATTATTTTCGCATCAAACCACGAGTATAAAAGAGGATTCCCGTTTAACCTGTATATCATAAATGAAGATGGTACTAACCTGCAAAAGATCAGTCGTGATAAAGGCTTTGACGCATTCCCCATGTTTTCCCCGGATGGTAAAAAAATAATCTTCTGCAGCAACAGGAACAATGGCGGCACAAGAGATACTAATATATTTATTGCAGATTGGGTTGAATAGATAGCGGAAGATATAAGGATAGAAAGGTATGGGGTTTACTCTTTAGCTGTATACCCAACACCTTATGCCCTGCATCCCACACCCAAGGTCTTTCCTAATAATCTCCCAGCGTTTCCGGCAATTGCTCCAATGCTTTTTTCAACTGCTCATCATTTGGGGCAATACCATGCCACTCATGGTGACCTTCCATAAAATCAACACCTTTACCCATAACCGAATGCATCATAATGCCGATAGGTTTTCCCTGTCCGGTAAGCGCTTTAGCTTCATTCAGGGTGGCAATCAATTCATCCATATCATTGCCATTTGCCTGCAGGGTAACCCAGCCGAATGCCTCAAATTTCTGGCGTATATCGCCTAAAGACATCACCTGGTAAGTAGGCCCGTCAATTTGCTGGCCATTCCAGTCAACCGTAGCAATAAGATTATCTACTTTATGGTGAGCGGCAAACATCATCGCTTCCCAGTTTTGACCCTCATCCAGTTCACCATCACCATGCAGTGAGTATACAAGATGATCATCATTATTTAATTTTTTAGCTAATGCGGCGCCTATTGCCACACTCATACCCTGCCCGAGTGAGCCGGAAGCTACACGAATTCCCGGTAAATGCTCGTGGGTAGCCGGGTGCCCCTGTAATCTTGAGTTAAGCTTACGGAATGTTGAAAGCTCCTGTATGGGGAAATAGCCTGCACGGGCAAGCGTGGCATAAAAAACAGGTGAAATATGCCCGTTTGAAAGAAAAAAAAGGTCTTCTCCTTTGCCATCCATGTTAAAAGCAGGGTCATGCTTCATTATTTTAAAGTACAAAGCGGTAAAAAAATCGGCGCAGCCCAATGAACCGCCGGGGTGACCACTTTGGCAGGCATGAACCATTCTTACTATATCTCTTCTTATTTGAGTAGCAATGTCTTTTAATTCTGGCATAATTGTTTCATTTAAATCTGCCAAAGCTAAAAATAAAGTTGTTCAATACATCGGTGAAAGCGCTTTTTTTAAGGAAATATAATTGCCCACCCTTATAATAGATGAGGCACACAATTCGTTTAATATAAAGAGAAAACCCTTAAAAAAACAGCGAAAAAATACTTGATTTTAAGCTGTTTTACATAAGTTAATGAAATGTCATATTTTCGCACCTCTTAAATACCCTTTTAATGGAGCTTATACTATTGGGAACATTGCTGGCTTTTATTATAACCTATGCAGCTATACCTGTAATTATTAATGTTTCCACCATTAAAAAGTTGTATGATGTTCCCAATGCAAGAAAGATACATGTAACACCGGTTCCATCCCTTGGAGGGTTGGGTATATTTGCCGGTTTTATCATTGCCTGTTTTATTGCCATTCCTTTAGATTCAGCTCCCGCTTTCCAATATTTTTTTGCTGCTGCGCTTATTACTTTTTTTCTGGGATTAAAGGATGACATACTGATATTAACCCCAATGAAAAAGCTGATCGGCCAGGTTGTAACTGCTTTTGTGATCATTTATAAAGGAGAAATAGTTATTAAAAGCATGCATGGTTTTTTAGGTGTGTATGATCTGCCTGAAGCCATCAGCCTTGCGCTTACATACTTAACAGTTATTGTAATTATTAATTCATTTAATCTTATAGATGGGGTAGATGGTTTAGCCGCAGGATTGGGAATATTCACGACACTCTGTTTTGGCACATATTTCTATATTAACCAGCAGCCTCAGTTTGCTACATTAGCATTTGCCATGTCAGGAAGTTTATTGGCTTTCCTGATATTTAACCGTTCGCCTGCAAAAATTTTTATGGGTGATACAGGCTCTTTATTATTAGGGTTAATAAATGCTATTCTTGTGATTCACTTTATAGATGTTGCCGGCAATCCGGGAATGGTTATGTCATTCAAAGCTGCTCCTGCCATAGGTGTTGCTGTATTGATCATCCCTTTGTTTGATACATTGCGTGTTTTCTCCATTCGTATATTAAGCCGCCGTTCGCCTTTCAGTCCCGATCGTAATCATATTCATCACATTCTGCTCGACAGGGGAATGAATCATAAAAGCGTGAGCCTTACGCTTATTCTTGCCAATATTTTTTTTGTGGCGCTGGCATATGTGCTTCGTGATCTTAATATCAATATGCTTATAGGTATACTGTTTACCTGTGCCTTTGGCGCATTTGCTGTTGTTTACTACTATCGCAAGCCAATGCTGGTGGTTACAGGCAGCACCGGCGACCTAATCCAGATAGAACCCCATTCCAAAATATTACCGCTTACCAAGGCAAAAAAGGCCGCGGAGCAGAACTGATTTGTATTTAGTTTTTTAGCATCGCATTCATTAGATTTGCAGCCCATAAATCAATGCGTATGTCAGAAGAAGTATCGCTTGTTTTCGATGTTTGCGAAGACAACATGAAGAAAGCTATCAGTCATCTTGAAACGGAATTAGTAAAAATAAGAGCCGGCAGGGCAAATCCTCAAATGCTCGACGGGCTTGTAGTTGATTATTACGGTTCTCCAACCCCAATAGGCCAGGTAGGTAATATAACAGTAGCAGATGCTCGCACTTTGACAATACAGCCCTGGGAAAAAAATATGCTTCAGCCGATTGAGCGTTCTATTATAGCCGCAAATATTGGCGTTACTCCTCAAAACGACGGAGCCATCATTCGTATATTTTTACCGCCTCTTACAGAGGAACGCAGGAAGGAACTGGTTAAAAAAGTGAATGCAGAAGGGGAACATTCCAAGGTAGCCATCAGGAATATCCGCAGGGATAGTATTGAAGACATAAAGAAATTACAAAAAAACGGGTTAAGTGAAGATGCCGCCAAAGATGCTGAAAAAGATATTCAGCAACTAACGGATAAGTATACCGCGCTTATTGATAAGCATCTTGCCGCCAAGGAAAAGGAAATGATGGCTGTATAATACAGTAATTATTGTAAGCTTATAAAGATCATATATGGGAGTAAAGCTAAAAAAGGTCAGCACTAAAGCGCCGGAAGAGCTTGATAAGGAAAAGATGGAAATGAAAACTGCCAGAATGCTTTCTGAGCTCGACGATTTGCAGAATCTTTTATACGCTGAAGGCAAACATGCTTTACTTATAGTGCTTCAGGGTATGGATGCCAGCGGAAAAGATGGTACTATAAGAGATGTATTCGGGAAACTGAACCCGCAGGGCGTTACCGTAAAATCTTTTAAGGCGCCAACGGCTGAAGAATTATCGCACGATTTTTTATGGAGGGTGCACAGTAATGCGCCTGCCAAAGGAATGATACAGGTGTTTAACCGTTCACATTACGAAGATATACTGGTGACGCGTGTACATAAATGGTGCGATGATAAAACGGCGAAGAAGAGAATGGGGGCGATAAACGATTTTGAAAAATTACTTACAGAACACGCTAATACGCATATCCTTAAATTCTATTTACATATTTCTCCCGGAGAACAGCAGCAACGCCTTCAGGAAAGGACACATGACCCCAAAAAAATGTGGAAGTATAACGAAAAAGATTTTGCAGAAGCGAAACTTTGGAAAACTTATATGAAAATGTATGAGGATTGTTTTGCGGCCTGCAATAAAATACCCTGGCATATTATTCCTGCTGATCAAAACTGGTATAAAGAATACCTCATTACCAGGCATGTATATAGCCTTTTAAAAGGGCTTAACATGAAATACCCCAGATTATCCCCTGCCTCAAAATAGCCGGTAATTAAACTTATCGTGTATTAATTGTTAATAAATCCTGAGTATTGCAAGATTAGCGTATTTGTTCATTTGTATATTTGGCACTTGAAATATTATAACACTAAAATTAAATTTTATGGGCTTCATAAAAGAGTTTAAAGACTTTGCATTAAAAGGTAATGTAGTTGACCTGGCTGTTGCCGTTATTATCGGTGGTGCATTTGGTGCAATTGTTTCATCATTGGTTGATGATGTAATTACGCCTTTACTTTTAACGCCTGCATTAAAAGCTGCTAATGCAGAAGATCTTGAAAAATTAACCTGGGGCGCTGTAAAATATGGAAAGTTTCTTGCAGCTGTAATTAAATTTATTGTAATAGCATTTGTATTATTTTTATTGATTAAGGCTGCTAAGAATTTTGAAAAAGCAAAACCTGCCGCTCCTGCTGAACCATCTTCTACAGATAAATTATTGATGGAGATCCGCGACGAATTAAAAAAATAATTTTCGCCGGCAACTATCTGGCATAATTTTAAGTCTTGCCTATGCGTAGAGCGATTTAATATCAAGTCGCTCTATTTATATTTTTTTATTTTTTATTGCGCAAAATTTTTAGCTATGAAGAAAATGTTATGGAGCATGCTCCTATGCTCCGCTGTATTAGTAAGTGTAAACCTTAATGCACAGGATGCAACAGTAAAAGAATTGAAAGACGCGTCTGGCAAGACGATCGCAAAAGATGCTAATGACACTATTCCGCAGGTTTGGAAAAAAGGCGGTTTAATAAGCATTAATGTAAACCAGGGTGCGCTCAGCAACTGGGCGGCAGGTGGCGATAAATCTTCGCTCTCCATAGCATCGCTTGTTAACCTGTATGCTTTTTATAAAAAAGATAAACACATTTGGGACAATACGCTTGATCTTGCTTATGGCCTGGTAAATACTACCAGCTTGGGCACCCGTAAATCCGACGACAGGATTGATTTCCTTTCTAAATATGGTTACCAGATCAGTCCTAAAAACTGGTATGTTGGCGCATTGTTTAATTTCAGAACACAATTTTCAGAAGGATATACTTATCCAGAAGACAAAGCAAAAGTAAGAACCTCTAACTTCCTGGCTCCTGCTTATATTTTATTATCACCTAATATTACTTACCAGCCTTCAGACAATTTCTCCGTATCTCTTTCGCCTGTTACTGCAAGGTGGACAATCGTTGCAGATGATTCCCTGTCTTCTGTTGGCGCTTTTGGCGTTGATCCGGGAAAGAAAATAAAAACTGAATTTGGTGCATTTGCTTCTGTAGGATATAAAACAAAACTAAGTGAAACCGCTTCTTACCAGGGCCGTTTGGATTTATTTTCAAATTACCTGCACAAGCCGCAAAACGTTGACGTTTACCTGACTAATATATTATTGGTAAAAGTAACTAAACTTATCACCGTAAGCCTTTCACTTGATATGATATATGATGATGATGTGAAGACGGTAGACAAAGACGGTGTAACTCCGCGTGGTCCTAAACCCCAGTTAAAAGAAATGATGGGAATAGGCTTGGCATACAGGTTTAAAAATTGATCTTGTTTCATACATTTGTCACGTCCTGCATTGTTTAATAAAAACAATGCAGGACGTAACCATTTTAAAAGTATAATGTGAATACAGAATCTTACCAGATTAAGCTACCGCAGTTTGAAGGCCCTTTTGATTTGCTGCTGTTTTTTATAGAGCGTGATGAACTGGATATTTATGATATACAGATCACAAAGATCATTAATGATTTTTTGGCGTATATGCATAATGCGGAAGAAACAAATATAGAGTTGAGCAGTGAATTTATCCTGTTCGTATCAACATTAATGCGCATTAAAGCAAAAATGCTTTTACCTCGCAAAGAGCTGGATGCACAGGGCAATGAAATTGATCCCCGGCAGGAATTGATTGATAAGATTCTTGAATACAAACGCTTTAAAGAAGTCTCGGCTAAAATGGCTGAAATGGAAGCAATCAGGATGCTGATGGTAAAACGCGGCAATATTCAGAAAGAGATAATGCAGGTGGGTGAAGAAGCCGGTGAAGGAACCGAAATTCAAACCATTACCATGTTCAAGCTGATGAAAGCTTTTGAAAAGGTAATGCAGCGCCTGTACGACCGCAACAATAAACCGCAGCATGTTGTATACAAATACAACTATACCATGGAGAGCAGCAGGGAATATATGCTTGATATGGTGCTTCGCGAAAAAACCGTAACATTTGAAAAGATATTCGATGTATGCGAAAACCGTATTCATGCTATTTTTCTTTTTCTTTCTATGCTTGAATTGATCCAGCAGAAGTACATGCATATTATAACAGGTGAAGGCCGGAATAATTTTATAGTAGAATGGAATGAAAACAGGGAAGAAGAGGCAGAAACTGTTGAAAACCCTGTAGAAGAATAGATATTTGGGCATTTCAAATTTCCGCTAATATGGCAATCTCATGCCGAGGCACAAGGCATCTGCTGTAGCTGTAATACCTGCATACGAGAATTTGAAACACACCCACAGATACGACTGCCAGAATTTACATTTATTTTCACTCAATCTGTGCCGCAACGCACATAAGCCTGAGAAAACAATCCGTATTTTTACAGATTCATACTTTCTATTTCTGGTATATGAAAAGATTTGTACACGGATTGATATCTCTTTTTATTCCTTTATTAACCATTGCGCAAAGTGAATACTTGCAATGGGAGGTAAAAGCAGGCAAAATAAATGACAGCTCCTATAATATCCTCGCGGAAATAAATATACAGCCCAACTGGCATGTATATGCGCAAACTGATGCAGAAACAGGTATTGACGCTTTGCAACTGGTATGGGATAATGAAAATATTATTCCGGATGGAAGCGCATCATTCAGCAATGCACCTTCGCAGGTTCCCGATCATGTATTTGATAATAAAAAATTTTCCGTGTTTCTGCCGGGTAAATTAATCCTCACGCAAAAGGTGATCATTAAAGGCACAGTTCCGGCTTCCCTCAAAGTACAATTAAAAGGTTTTGCCGCCAGCGCTACAGCATTTCTGCCAATAGATGAAGCGCCTAAGACCGTAATTTTTGAAGGAGGTGTAGAACAATCTTCAAAAGATAAAATAAAACTCAGCAATATTGATCTGAAAAATCCTGCCGAACCCTGCGGGGATGCGCATACTTCCGGCAAAAGTATATGGATCGTTTTTCTTTTAGGATTGGGCGGCGGCTTAATAGCATTACTTACGCCCTGTGTTTTTCCCATGATACCGGTAACGGTATCATTTTTTACCAACCGTGCTTCTAACAGAAATCAGGCAGTAAAAAATGGTATGCTATACGGTTTTTTTATCTTTCTTATCTATGTTTTGGCAAGCCTGCCTTTTCATTTGATTGGAAATGTTCAACCGGAAATATTCAATAATATTTCTACCAATGCCTGGCTGAATATTTTCTTCTTTATAGTATTCATCATTTTTGCTATTTCCTTCTTCGGGTATTTTGAAATTACACTACCATCAGGCATTGCAGGAAAAGTAGATTCAAAAAGCGGTTTAAGCAGTGCCAGCGGTATCTTTTTTATGGCGCTTACACTGGTGATCGTTTCATTCTCCTGTACAGGTGTTATTTTGGGAACATTATTGGTTGGAACAGCTTCAGATGGCGCATGGTCGCTTACCGCAGGTATGGCGGGTTTTGGTACTGCGCTGGCATTGCCCTTCGCGTTGTTTGCCATTTTTCCTAACTGGTTAAAATCATTACCAAAAAGCGGAGGCTGGTTAGATACCGTAAAAAAAGTATTAGCATTTATTGAGTTGGCATTAGCGTTTAAATTTCTTTCCAATGCCGATCTTGTAGAGCACTGGGGATTATTGAAACGTGAAGTATTTATAGGCATCTGGTTGTTTATAACGCTGGGCCTTGCCGTTTATCTTTTTGGTTGGCTAAGGTTGCCGCATGATTATAAAGGGCAAAAAATTTCTACCGGCAGAAAAGTATTGGGTGTAATTGCTTTCCTGTTCGCTTTATACCTTGTGCCGGGATTAACCAATACACCTTATGCCAATCTTAAATTGCTAAGTGGCTTTCCGCCGCCATTGAGCTATAGTATCTATCATAAAGACAAAGGAGTTGAAGCTGTTGTAGTGAATGATTTTGATAAAGCTGTTCAACTTTCCAAAGCACAAAACAAACCCATATTAATAGACTTCACCGGTTGGGCATGTGTTAACTGCCGTAAGATGGAGGAGCAGGTTTGGACACAAACTGAAATAGCATCGCTTATTAATGAAAAATTCATTCTCGTATCATTATATGTAGATGACAGGAAGAAACTGCCAGCAAAGGACCGCTTTACCTATAAACCGGCAGATGGCAAAGAGAAAGATATTATTACTGAAGGAGATAAGTGGGCTACTTTTCAATCAGAAAATTTCGCCCAGGTAACGCAACCATTATACGCGGTTCTCAGTCCTGATGGAAAGCTTATGACCCATCCGGTTGGCTATACCCCCGATGCTAAAAAATACCAGGATTGGCTGAATTGCGGGTTGAAAGCTTACGATACAAATAAGTAAATTTCTCTTTACATTTAGGTTGCTTAATACTTATAACTATGGCTATAAGAATGACTGATGATCAGCCTGATCAGCCCGAACAATTTAATGATGGTGGTGGTGGACGAGGGGGAGGAGGGGGTTTTACCGGTGGTGGTGGGGGCTTACTGGCTTTCATTCCTTTATTGCTTCGCATTTTTGGGTTTAAAGGCATACTTGTAATCGGCGCCCTAGCGCTTGGAGCATATTTTTTTATGGGTAAAGGCGGATGCTCAGGTATACTGAACCAGGCGGGAGATAACAGCGGTGTGCTTTCTACCGGTGGTATACTCGACCCCAAACAATTTGGGCGCGCCAGTATATACGAAGCGCTTGAAGCGGATGACGCGAAAAATCCTTTACCCGAGGTAGCTAACCTGCAGAAGTTTGCACCTTCGGTAGGCAACCAGGGCGAGCAGGGGAGTTGTGTGGCATGGAGCAGTGCGTTTGGTGCAAGAACAATTCTTGAAGCTACACGCACCGGGCAGGATCCGGATCAGTTAAAATTCAGCCCGGCATTTTTATACAATCAAATTGGATTGGATGGTTGCCAGGGTTCATATATTATCCGCGCAATGGAGTATATGACCAAACAAGGCTCTGTGCCTTATGAACTGTTTCCGTACACTGATCAGAACTGTACAAGGCAACCTGATAACTCCATGATACAGCAGGCTGGCCAATATAAGATGCGCGGCTTTAACAGGTTAACAAAAGGCGATAATACGGAAGAATTAGATTTAAGAGCCATCAGGGAAAACCTTTCGCAGGGCGCACCCGTAGTTATAGGTATGATGGTGGGGCAAAGCTATATGCAGAATATGATGGGTAAAGATGTATGGATCCCGGAATCAGGTGATGCATCAATGATGGGCTTTGGGGGGCACGCGCAGTGTGTAGTTGGCTATGATGATAAAAAATATGGCGGCTCATTTTTAATTATGAACAGTTGGGGACCTGAGTGGGGCAATAATGGATTTGCATGGGTTCGCTATCCCGATTTTGTTACCTATGTTCGTGAAGCGTACGGGCTTGAGCCTATGGCAAAACCCAATACAGCTTTAGCTTGCGAAATTGGTTTGGTGCAGGTTCAGTACGATGGAAAGAAAACAGTATCGGCAGGCTATATTCCGCTGAAAGCTACATCCGGAAACCGTTTTGAAGCTGTTTCGCCGGTGCGCCCGGGAACAAGATTTAAGATGGAAGTGAAGAATAATGCGGAATGTTATATTTATGTTTTCAGTAAGGAAACAGATGGCACTAGCTATACTTTATTTCCTTACCCCAATGCTGATGACCCTACTAAAACAAAATATTCACCATTTTGTGGTATTGCAGGATACAGGCTTTTTCCCAAAGACAAAAGCATGACGCCTGATAGCGTGGGTACTAAAGAAACAATGACGGTAATAGTGAGCAAGCAACCGCTAGACTGGTATAATTTAAACAAAACCATCAGCCAGCAATCGCAAACAGATTATGGCACAAGAGTTAACAATGCTATCAGAACAAATGCGGTTACGGGTGTACGTTATGAAAGCACATCAACAGGCACCATTAAATTTCAAACTGCTGCTACGGATAACCAGGTGGTAGCGTGTGTGGTAGATTTCAGTAAGCAGTAATAATATGAGAGTATTTATTCTTTGTTTAGCAATATGTTTTTCCTGCACACTGTATGCACAAAACAATACAATTGAGCCTGTGCTGTATCACCCGGAGGAAAATGCTTCGGCATCAATAGAAAATGCCGTTAAAAAAGCGAAAGCGGAAAATAAGCAGGTATTCATCCAGGCTGGCGGTAACTGGTGTAGCTGGTGCATAGCGTTTAATCGCTTTACACATGCTGATCCGCAGATTGATTCATTACTTAAAGCTGATTATATAGTATACCATCTCAACTACAGCAAAGAAAATAAGAATGAAAAAATATTTGCGCAATACCAATTTCCGCAGCGCTTCGGCTTCCCGGTTTTTTTAATACTGAATGATAAAGGGGAACTGATCCATACACAAAACTCCTCCTATCTTGAATCCGGCAAAAGCTATGATAAAGATAAAGTGCTTGCTTTTTTGAAAGACTGGAACCGTACCGCATTGAATGCAGATACGTATAAAAATTAATCCAACATCAGGCGTATGAATGCATTCATATCAATGGTTAAACATCCTGTTAAGTTCAGGTTATTTCTATTGTCAAAAATCCCGAGTGCTTTTTTTTCGGGGGTAAGAATAAAATCTATCACGGAAGATAAATGCGTGGTAACCGTTCCGTACAAATGGTTTTCCACAAACCCTTTTAAGTCTACTTATTTTGCCTGCCTGGCTATGGCTGCTGAAATGAGTACCGGCGCATTAGCATTAGCGCATATTTATAAAAGAAAGCCTTCCGTATCTATGCTGATTGTTGATATGAGCGCGGAGTATTATAAAAAAGCAACCAACATTACTACTTTTGTTTGTAAAGATGGTATTGCTATGCGCGATGCTGTTGAAGAAGCTATAGCCGCTAACGGAACAAACAGTATTACCATAAAATCGACAGGCACTAATGAGGCAGGGGAGTTGGTTGCTGAATTTTCTTTTACATGGAGTTTTAAGGTGAGAGGCAGAGGGTGAAGGGCCGCAGAGGTAGAAGGCATAGGGTAGAGGACAACCCGCTCACATGCAGAAACCTGCAACCCGTAATCTGTATGCTTTTGCTGAATACTATAAAATCACTGCTATGAAGAAATTAATTATTTCTCTTTTGTTTTTTACCGGGTTAGCTGCGTCAGCCCAAAATATAAAAGTATACCCTTCCAATTGGTGGGTTGGTATGAAAAATCCTACTCTGCAATTGCTCATACATTCGCAGGCAGATATCACAGATAGTATAGCCATTAATTACCCAGGTATTATTGCAGAAAAGATATCGTTGCTTGAAAATAAACATTATGCCACTATAGATATTACTATCACCCCTGATGCAAAACCGGGCATACTCCAAATACAATTCATCAAAAAGAAAAAGATCAGCCGTATACCATTTGAACTGCTTGCAAAGAGCAGCGATGATGGTACAACAAGAGTGCGGGGCATAAGATCAGAAGACCTGGTATACCTTATTATGCCTGATCGTTTTTCGAATGGAGATACAACGAACGACAGGATAAAAGGCATGCGTGATGAAGTTTGTGACCGCAGCGATATGTATGCAAGACACGGCGGTGATTTAAAAGGAATAGAAAACCACCTGGATTATTTTACAGAGTTGGGCGTTACAAGCTTGTGGCTTACACCGGTTATTGAAAACGATATGCCGCTTACAGATGAGGGCGGAACAAAACGCTCAACCTACCATGGTTATGCTTTTACCGATCATTACAATATTGACAAAAGATTTGGCGGCAATAAAGCATATAAAGAACTGGTAGACGCAATGCATACCAAAGGATTAAAAATTATACAGGATGCTGTATATAATCATGTTGGAGCGTCGCACTGGTTTGCTATTGATCCGCCGATGCATGACTGGTTCAATGAATGGCCCACATACACACAAACTTCGTATAAAGATCAACCTATGCCTGATCCTTATGCGTCTGCCATTGATAAAAAAATAAGTAACAAAGGTTGGTTTACGCGTTTTATGCCTGACCTTAACCAGGAAAACCCTGTCGTATCAAATTTTCTTATCCAGCATGCTATATGGAGCACAGAATTATTTGGCATTGATGGCTGGCGGGTTGATACGTATTTCTACAGCAACCCTGAATTTTTGAACCGCATTAACAATGCGCTTATAACAGAGTTTCCTACATTAACTGTTTTTGGTGAAGCGTGGGTGCAAACCGTTACTAACAGTGCATATTTCTGCGATAATAATATTGAAGTACCATTTAAGCATAACCTGCAGGGCGTAACAGATTTCCCGCTATACTTTGCCATGCTGGATGGTGTAAATCAAACTTTTGGCTGGGCGGAAGGTGTGAATAAGCTATATGCTACTTTAGTGCAGGATATATTATATAAAAATCCATACCGGAATGCGATATTTTTAGACAATCATGATCTGGACAGAATATATTCCGTTGTTGGGGAAGACGATAATAAATTCAAAATGGCTATCACATGGCTGCTTACGTTGCGGGGTATTCCACAGTTATATTACGGCACTGAAATACTGATGAAGAATTTCAAAAACCCCTCAGACGCGAAAGTAAGGGAAGATTTTTCCGGTGGATGGAAAGCAGATGCAGTAAATAAATTCACCACTGAAGGAAGAACCGCAAAAGAGAATGAGATATTTAACTACATTAAAAAGCTTGCAAATTACCGGAAAAATTCTTCTGCCTTAACCACCGGTAAGCTGATGCAGTTTGTTCCTGCAGATGGTGTGTATGTTTATTTCAGGTATGATGATAAGCAGACGATTGCAGTTATATCCAACACCAATAAACAAGCTGCATCAATAGATGCTACGCGTTTTGAAGAAAGAATTGCAGGTTTTGAAAGCGCAAGAAATATCATGACCGGCGAAGAAATTCATTCCATGCTGTTCTCTGTTCCTGCAAATACTACGTGGGTGCTGGAGTTAGAGTAGAAGGTGCTGCATCTTATTCCCAAATATTTCTTATCCTTTAGCCAGCTGTTCTTTCAGCTTTTGAAGTCCTTTAGCTATATCATTGTGCTTTGTTTGTATAGCAAAATGTATCATCAGCTCAATATTATCCCATTGCCGCATTTTTTTATTCTTCGACCCCGTTTTTTGCCATACCCGTTTAAATGCATTTTCAAGATCGGCAAGATTACTCTTCCGTGCTGGCTCTAACAGGAAATGGCATAATGCAATGTCTATGCGCCGGGTTAATTCCCAAAATGACTGGTTGCTGTTTTTGTTTGCTTCTTTCTGAAGTGCTTTTAATTCGTCCTTCACATATTGCCTGTCAAGCACAATGGATGCTGATTGTCTTTTGCCGTTTTTGCTTACGGCTTCTTTTTCGAAGAATGATTCTGTCCATTTTGGTTTAGCGCCTTCAAGCAATATCCGCATCGTAAGCCAGTTACTGAAACTATAGCTGTCGTTTAAAATTCTGTAGGCGGAATAGTAATAGTTTGCAGACAACGCCATTGCTTTCCTTTTTTGCGCTGGGGTTTCAATCATCCTCGCTTTCCTTTTATTGGCACTGCCTATAAGCGAAAATCGCTCGGCGGTAACCCATATGCTTAATAACCTGTCGAGGTTATTTATGCTGTCGTCAATGATCCTGATCTTATCTG
This sequence comes from Agriterribacter sp., assembly GCA_047601125.1. GTDB lineage: Bacteria > Bacteroidota > Bacteroidia > Chitinophagales > Chitinophagaceae > Agriterribacter. The sequence continues at coordinate 1,894,284 of JASGJY010000002.1, forward strand.
AAGTTGCCCGTTTGGATAATTTACCGGCAGACAAAAAATCAAACATTGCCTGCTTTACCCTGATGTCCTGGAAGGATTCAAGAGAGGAAACATTAAAGTTTGCTTTTTCTGCTTTAAACAATTCATTGTATATACTGATAGCAGTATTGTAATCATTGAGCTCAACGTATGCTCTTGCTTCCAGCTGCCTTAGATTAGCACCATCAAACCCGGCTTTGGCTATTCCTTTAGAAATCTTTTGCAGCTCCTCCATCAAATCGTTATTTTCATAAATCGGCACTTCCGATTTACTGATAAGATTGTCCAGGTCGTTTTCAGCCTGCTGCGGAATATTGTATGTGTATTCAACATTTTCATTACTGCGAATATTCAAACTGAACTGCGGTTGCCCATAACACTGAAAAGCACCCCATGTATTGGTATGTCTGAAATTATCATATATATACCTGCGTGCAAATAAAACAGCGTCGCCAAAATTTTTTCCTTTCAGCATTTCTTCATAAAACTTTTTTGAAAAAGCAAGCGCCGCGGCGTCATCTACTTCCCAGCCTGCCACTATCACGGCTTTTACACCGGCATCTATAAGTGCCGTACCAATGTTTGCTGCCAGCTGATACCGGTTATTTGAAAAAGCTTCGGCGTATGGATTTACCTTGCCTAAAAAACAACAATTAATAAATACCAGTTCAGGTGTGCCGGGCAATTGTGCTATATGTTCGGGTGTAAGAAAAACAGGCTCATCTTTATCTTTTGCCTTACCGATCAATACGCCGGAATTGCGGGGATTTTTCTCGTCAAAAAAGCCATGCGCTGCTATATGGATGATCCTGTAATTCTGCTTGTATAATCCTACCAGTATGTCGCTGGAGCCTTTATTAATTAATGGCGGCTCAAGATTAATATAATTATTGCCTTTCTTTATATCCGGACCCTTTAACAATTGATATACTTCTTTAGCCTCCCTGGCAGCGCCGGGCAGTTGCTGCGCCTTTGTGAAGCCTTCAAGCTTTGGATCTCCAATCACAAGTACATTGTTATCTTTCAGCTGTGTGTTGTTTCGTTTATACGTAGACGTTGCCAACTGCCTTATCATGCCTGCTGAAACACATAAAGGTTTTTCTGAAGCGCCTGTTTGCAATAACTCCCAGGGCAGGGCTGCGGTATATTTATCGAGTACCCACATAACAGGTGCATTCCGCCTGATGTTCTCCTTAAAATCGTTTGGGATCAGCAGCTCAAAAAGGGTTTTAGCTTTGTCAAAATTCCATTGCCCGTTTGTTGAAATATCTTCATACATATTTTCCAGGGCCTTGATATTATCGCTCATCTCATTCTTTTCTTCACGGGCATTATTGGTGCTGGAATAAAACGAAATGGTTTTATTGCCTTCTTTTCCGTTGTCGGCCACAACGCTAAGCCGTTGCCACCACTCATTAGAAACATCTGTAAGTAAGCGCTTTCTTCCACCCGGATTCTCCCTGATGAATTTTTCTGTCCATCCCAGGTTCATTCCATCACTATTGCCATTGATGAGGGTATTAATGCTGTTAAAACAACTAATGCTCCTGTCTTCAAACAGTTCAATAAACTCCAGCTCGCTTACATAAAGGTCCTGCAACCCTGTAAGTGTTACCACTTTTTCGTTTGCCTTGATTATACCCAGCAAAATGGCCCTGCATGCGCCCTCAATAGGCAAACCGCCATAGCCTGCACCTATCAGCAAAGAGGAAAGCCCGATTGCCTTTTTTGCATTATTGGATTGCGCTTCTACCATTTCTCTTTTGTGGGTGATAAGATAATCAGATACCGCTTTTTCAACAGTAAGCGCCAGTTGATTTGCATTCAGGGTTTCTGATTGCCCTAACCCTACTACTATACATCCGGGAAAAAAATCTGTACCCGCATCTGATTTATGGAAATATTCGCTTGTGCCTATAAGCCCGGGGTATAGGCTGAGCCTGTGTTTCAGCAATAAGGCATTATCAAGGTATTTATTAGCTATACTTTCCGCGCTGTAAATACCATCATAATCAAAATGCCCGATCATTACAGGATGTTTTGCAAACATCATATCTCCCTTGCAAACACTCACATTTAATATAGGCGTATTAGTTTCCTCAATATCCATCAAGTTATCCAGCCCCAACACATTCGACTCAACCGTTGCTTCCGTGCTGTTGAATATAAATGCTTCTTTTGAAGCAAATGAGCGATCGCCTTCAGCAACCGGTAACGGCGTTCTGCTGAACTCATGATCAGTTGTTGTGCCGGTAGTAAGCAAATCGAATATGCCTTTAAACAAAAATGTTTTTTTTGCAAGTGAACCATGAGAAGCATTGGTATAGTATACGGATGTTTCTCTGTTGATTTGCTTTGGAATTCCGGAGTTCCAGGTAACGCTCTGGTCGCCCTCTGCCGTGGAATAGAACTGCAGCTTCCCATTTTCAATTTTATATTCTTTTACCGTTTCATTATCCTTCCCGGCAATATATATAACATTAGTACAATCAATATTTTCAATTTCACGCTGTACTTTTTTTGAATATGCTGAAAACTGCTTCAGCAATTCATCAGGAATTGCTTCTGTTTCTATTCCTGAAGCAGAACGGAAATCATCCCATACTTTTTTACTGCCAAAATCAATATCGCCATGAATAGGTAACAGATCAAGTAAACCCGGGAACTTTGAGAACATATTTATGAGGGTGGTTTTGCCATGCATTATATCAAGCAGGTTAAGCTGTTTGATAATGCTGTCTTTTCCACTCAGCACATGTGGTATTCTGTATGAGCCAAGCCAGGGAGTGCCCAGCAATAAAACACGAAATCCGGGCTGACTGTTCAGCATTTTCCAGGTATTGGTATGATTGATCATTAAATCGCGGATTACAAGTCCGCCCATAGAATGCCCTGCAAGTAAAATTGGCTTTTTAAGACTGGTTAGCTTTTCAATTTTATCATTCAACTGCGCGCCGGCAAGCGTTAACGGCTTGCGCCAGTCGAAAGGAAAGACCAATACATCAAAATCATTCTTTAAATATTCAACAATGTCGCGGTAAGATGTTTTAATAATGCCAGTTGCTTCAATACCATCATTTTCCTTGATCTGCAGGTCTAGCAACCCGCCCAGGGAAAATTTAAGATAATTGATCCACAAAGGATCTGCATGCTTATCTAAGAAAGAGCCCATAATGCCAGGTAAAAAAATCAGTACAGGCTTTTTGCCTCCAGGTTCCACTGGCTTTAGCCTGCCGCTGTCCAATCCAAAAACCCCTCTGCCCGCGGCTGCATCAAAATCTTCATTATTTAATTCTTTAAAGGTTGGAATCCGATCTGTGGTAGAAAAAAGCGCCTGTTTAAGCGCGTCGCGTGTAGCTTTATTTTTGAAATAATTAAAATGGTTGGTATCAGTGCTGCTGTCGAGATAATACTGCACGGGATATTTTCGCTTAGCTCCCTGGTACATAGATGCTGTATCAACTACAATATCATTTTGCTGCCATTTAAAAAAGAATTTGGTTAAAATAATTTTTAACCCGTTTAATGAAATACTGAATTTTCCATTGCCAGAAATAACTATTAACCTGCTATCAAATCCGCGTGGATTATTATTATCATCATAATTTTTGTACGTATTCAATACTTTTTTAAATATTGATTCGGGGCGTTGCGCTTCCAGTCCCGGCAGTTCGCTAAAGTCATTTTTACTTTCAATTGTGGCGGCAATTAAACCCTTAATAGCGCCGACTACAGGAATAATCGGCTTTGAAAAATTGAGCAGGTTAACAAGCGTGTTCAGGAATATGTCTGTTCGCTCAGACAGTAAAGAAGTGCCTGCTGCAGTTGCTGCAACCCTTATAAAACGATCTACAGCAATTTTCCTACTCCTGATCTTTTCTGCAATGGATTGTATATTTTCCAAATCCTCTTTTCTTCCTTCATCATTGAGCAATTGCAGGCTTTGCTCCATAAAGCCGGCTTCATCTTCACAAAACCGCATCAGCAATTCTCCCACAATACCACCCCGCGAATGCGTGATAACGTCAAAAGTGGTATTGGCGGGTAAGAGGCTAACCAGTTCTTTCACGTTCTCAAAAGGGCTTGCGGTGAGTGTTCTGTGTTCAAAAGCAATAATATCAGATTGGTATCGGGAAACCATATCTGCCCAAACATCACTCTCTTTCAGGTCATCAAAAGCGCCCTGCGTGGAAGATGCTGTTCCATGAATAAAAAGCAACATTTTTTTTGACGGCGTATTGCGCCCTTCATTTTTAAAAGCTGTTAATTCGAAATTACTGCTTACGGTATATAGCCCGGAACGCTTTTCCAATCCCTTATCTTCTATAAGCATCGCAATTTTTTTTATGCTTTGCTTTACTGCTTTTTTGGTAAGCACTTTAAAGACTTTCAGCGCAATATCACCAACCAATCCGCGAGAACCATCATCGGAATATAATGATACGGGAAGCTCGGGAGCATTGGTTAAAGATCGTGATTGTGCTTTTATTTCCGGGAAAAGTTCTTTCAGTGTCTGGCCGTCGCCAATCCAGGTAGTATTGTCGCTAAAGGTTAGTTCAACAAAATCTTTTTCCGCTACCGTTACGATGTGTTCATCGGCAGCACTCCGCGAAGCTGAAATTTCATATGACTCCTTTACAGAAAAAAACTCGTTTGTACTTGTTTCAGCAACCGGTGCTGTTTTGTTGCCATGCAACCGAAGACTTGTTTTTGAAGCTGCCATATTATTATCTTTAATACGTTAGAGCGCATTGTAATCTTATGACTACAATATTTTCATTCCGTTATTACGGCCGGGTATGCGGAGCAATGAAGGCATTTCTTAAGGAGCTAAAACCTATCCTTATTATGTAGCAGGATGGCAGGCAAAATAAAATATTGGCTTGATTTCTCTTTAAAAGTATTTTAATAGGGTTGTGAAAAGATAGGATTTTTTTTGAAAAGAAATAATTACGGTCATTTCAAATTTTCGTATGAAGATACTTCTGCTATGGTAGATGCCCCATGCCTCGGCATGACAGGCGGAAGAATGTATATTTAGCAATAGTATCAATGTTCAACAATAGCACTAATGCCGAATACAGCACTGCGGTTTGTTTGCCGAAGCAGGAGCCATCTTTACAAGATTGCTATACATGTGAAAACTTAAAATGCACCTAATAATTACGATAACCTGTAGCAGGTATTTTGCTTTTAAAAGATGCTTTAATTTCAAAAGGTAAGTAGCCCCTCGTTACACAATAATAATGGAGTAGGGATTGCTTTGCCGCGCAACAGATTGATATTGCAAGCTTACTCGTGCGGCGCACAATGACAAAAAGCAAGTTAATAATTATATACTTTGATTCAGCGCTGATAGTAAAATACAAACATTCTTCCCTGTCATTTAACACTTCCTGTATGAAGGTTTGTACTCTGCAGGAATTGCAAATAACATCAACTCATATTCAAAAAAATAGGGGGAGTAAGACTACTCCCCCGCTTATAGACCCTCTATTAATCTATAGATACAAAACTTCAAAAAAGTTTATCAATAATATTTTTGCCCTTTAGTATACCAGAAATCTTTATAGCTGAGTGTAAGCGTTATCTTGCCATATCGCTCCTGTATAAGATTCTGTGATTTTGTTCCTCTTATTCCGTATTCAAAACCTACCAGGTAACTCAGCGTACTTCTTTTTGAATGAAAACCAAGACCTACTGAAACGCCCATATCTTTTAACTGCTCGTTACGTATGCTCAGGTATGAATCTGTATAAAATAAGCCAGCCTGGTAGAATACTTTTTCAATCGGCACGGGCCATACCTGCCTGAGCTTTGCGTATTCAACACCTATTGAAGCGCGGCTGCTGTTGCGCAGGGAATAGCCGGAGCCGCTGTATTTTACAGAAGCCCATTCCTGGTAACGGTAATCAGCCAGCATTGTTAATTTTTTATTCTTGGTAATAGCCAACCCCGCACCATACATATTCGGCATCCGGAAATAATCATTTTTTGTAACCTTATCTTCAATGGTTGTAGTGCCGCTGGTAATATTGGTGTTATATTCTGCTGCCAGGTCTGTTTTATTAGCATATGTTGCACCCAGCGACAAATCCCATTTTGAAGTGACCTTAGTAAAATATTGTGCGCCGTAACTCATATATAAATTACGGAGAAAAACATTTTTTGTAGTGGTAATAGTAGATGTGGCCTCGGTGCCGGCCAATACCTCTTTCTGGTTGAGAGAACCAAAAAGAAATGATGTACTCACACCTATAGAAAAATGTTTTCCCAACCTTACACCATTGTCCCAGTATGCCTTATTTACGCCTCCGGTTCCTTCATAATCTGCATAGGTAAATAAATTTGTTCCCTGAATAACCTTTTTGCCTGAAAAAGCATAATTAGAAGTACTGAAGGGTGTAAGCCCGATACTGCTGCCCCACCACTTGTTCACCTTAATGCCTACTGATACACGATTTACACTGAAATCTCTTGTTTGATTAGCAGTGCTGTTTAAATTATTTGCGTAGTAGCTTACAATTTTTCCACGGGCAGATGCTTCCACCATAAAAAACTGGTCTTGTAACGCAGAGTACGATGCCGGGTTATTACTTATCAAAAAATATGAGCTGCGGTAAGCAATACCTGTGTTAGCCATTCCGGATGTGCGGTTAAAAAAGCTTTCCTCAATATCACCAATGCCAAGAATAGAATATGGGGAACTTGTATTTTGCGCATACGTATTAGCCCCGGCACAAAACATCAGCAGTATAATTAAACCGTATCGTATTTTTTTACGCATTATAATATCATCATTTACTATCAACATTATTATTGATCCTTTTGAACGGATATATAGTACAGTTTTAACTTTATCGGTTTTTCGCTTTTGTTATCACCAAAAGCAACCCTGTTAAAAAGCGTATTATACGCCGGGGTTGGCGGCATAAACAATAACCCGCTTGTGTTATCAGCCGAAGTGGATAATAATGCTTCTACATATGCTGACACATCGTAGGTGTAATAAGTGTCCTGTCCGTATAACCAGTCTGTTTTAAGGTCTCCGTATTGGGCAGAAGTGGAACTTGTGCTCCCATTGGCACCCAGTGCGGTGCCAACATTATTATTTACATTAGTTGTATAGGCCGTCAGCTGGGATGGCAACATAAAATTATAATTATAGCTGCCACCTAAGGGGTAAACGGTAAGTTCAGCGCTCATCAGTTGCAGGTAATCAGTTCGCTGTAAAATAGCCTCACGCACATTCGGAAAACGCACTTTCATTAATGCCCCGGTAAGCGGTTGAATATAGGCCGCATTATTCAGTAAACCTGATGCTACTTCTTTATTTTCCGGTATTGCTACATTTAAAGCGGTTCCTGAGCGATCATATTTAACCTGGTTAAACTGCTTGTTTCTGGTGGTAAGTGAAAACTCAAGGTATTTTTGAACAAGGTCAGGGTTGGATTCGTGATAGTATATTCTGATCTTCACTGTATCAGAAAACCCATATATCGCAGCATTTGCCGCGGCATTTTCCGTGGAAATTTTTAATCCGGGAAAATAATGTTCAAAATCTGTTGCAGTACTGACTTCTACAGCCTTATCCTGGATAAGGTTCCATATTTCCAAACCCTTTGTATTGCTCAGCTTTATACTTACGGTATCTTTACGTGATGGTATTATTGACAGATTTGCAGACCCAAGCACAGCATTTGAAACAGGAAAATCAGTATTGTTATAAAACGATGTCTGGTTATCGGGAAACAACATCATTTCATTAAGCTCCTGTACCTGCAGGCGCTGAACAACAGTAGTGTCTCCGTAAAATGTACTGTCGCCTACCATTCTCAAAACCATAGAATCATAAGCGGCAGAAACATGGAAGCTGGTGCCCGATGGAGGGTTTTCCATTACAAAGAAAGAAGAAGCACTGATATGACCAAATAAAGGATCCTTGTAGCTGCCCAATAATAATTTGCCGGTTTGGGATGTAACAACAGAATCTCTGAACACGGTGGAGATAACAGGTGAGATAGTATCAATCATTACTATATTCGTATAATTGTTATTTACGAACTGCTCACCAAATTGTATATAAGCTTTTTTACAGCCGGTCTGAAAAAAAAGCGTTGAAACAATGCCTAACAAGAAAAATACTTTTGATCTATAGCGGGTCTTACTCAATAAATGCATTTTGCACGTAGTTACTTTGCAATATTATCTGCCTTTAATGTTACTTATTTGTTAGAGTGGATAAAGAATAGCCAAACATATACAAGAAGATATATTTTATAGATTAAGGGAAGGAGAAAGGTGTAGGGTGTAGGGTAGAAGGTGTATGGTAGAACCCTAAACCACAACCCTAAACCTTAAACCCCAAACTACAAACCCTAAACCCCAAACCTTCCACCTTCTTAGTATGTAAAAACAAATCATTCATCTACAAATAAATACTGCAATTCCATTTTAACGATTTTACCGTTTTGGTTTCGGATAGTTTAGCGGCAAATTTTCTTTTTGGTATAGACAACCGCGTGATGAACATTGCAAAAAAAGAGCATAATCAGCAGGTTATTTCAACCATCAACACAAAATCAAATTCGGAATGAAAGCAAAAACTTTATTGGTCTGGCTAGCTGGCTTTAGTACACTCGCTATTACTTCCTGCACAAAAAGCTCAGATGATGATGACAGCACAGAAGGCAACTGGATACTTCGTTCATCATTTGAAGGTTACGGACGCAGCGAGGCGGTATCTTTTTCTATTGGCAACAAAGGTTATATAGTAACGGGGTATGATGGCAGTAAAAGATTGAAAGATTTATGGCAATATGATGCCGAATATAATTTTTGGCAGCAGAAAGCAGAATTCCCCGGTATAGCGCGTCATGCCGCCACCGGATTTGCGATAGATACCAAAGGCTATATAGGAACAGGTTCAGACGGTTATAATAAGCTGAAAGATTTTTGGGAATATGATTCTCAGGGTGATACGTGGACCCAGAAAGCAGATTTTGGTGGTTCGGCACGCTACAGCGCGGTAGGCTTCAGCATTAATGGCAAGGGATATATTACTACCGGTTATGACGGCAACTATTTAAAAGATCTCTGGGAATTTGATCCTACAGCAGGCGCATCCGGCACATGGACTCAGCGTGTAAGCATGAGCGGTGAAAAAAGAAGCGGCGCTGTTGCATTCGTTTATAATAATAAAGCCTACGTTGTAACAGGTGTATACAGCGGCGGCACAGTAAACGATTTTAATGTATTTGATCCTACTCAACCGGAAGGACAAGCCTGGACGCAATTAAGAAAGATAAGCAACGTGAGCGATGAAAGCTATGATGATGATTATGCTATTGTGAGAAGCAAAGCTGTAGCTTTTGTAATGAATGATAAAGCTTATATTGCTACCGGGCAAAACGGAAGCGTTTATAAAGATACATGGGAATATGATTTTGCTACAGATACATGGAAAAGCAAAACTCCTTTTGAAGGGGCGGCAAGGCTCGGAGCCAGTGCCTTCTCTCTTAATAACAGGGGGTTTGTTTTATTAGGCACAACAAGCAGCAGCAGCACAACCGCACTTGAAGATATCCGTGAGTTTTTCCCCAGCGAAGAGTATAATGAAAATGAAGATCAATAAGAAAAGAATATACATTATTGCATTGCTGGCGATAGCAGGTATAACTGCCGGCATATACGCCTGGCACTATTATCGCCAGCATGAAATGCTGAAGGTTGAAGTAAAGCCTTTTAAAACCGGTAATGGGTGGGGCTATAATGTAATGGTTGATAAAAAAATCTATATTCACCAGGAAACTATTCCGGCGTTTGCCGGCAATCAATCATTCAAGTCTGAAGAAGATGCAATTAAAACCGGCAATCTTGTAATTAAAAAGATGATTGCCGGTAATTTACTCCCTGCACTTTCGGCAGAAGAAATTATGGGGCTTGGTATTCGCCCCACACTAGCTGCTCATTAGCTTAAGGATCAGGAATATTGTTCTACTATATTGAAGAAATCGTTCCGGTAACTATTGCCGATCGGAACGATTTTTTTTCCTATACTTATCTCATTGCGCGAAATAGTTTCAACATGTTGCAGGGAAATTACAAAAGACCGGTGCACACGTACAAACTGGCTTTCAGGTAACCGGCTACTGAAGTTTTTAAGATTTTGGAGCGTAAGTACAGGCTGCATGCGGCCATTTACATAAATCTGTGTGTAATCCTTCATTCCTTCACAAAACATAATATCATCAAGCTTTATTTTGATGATCTTATACTCAGATTTTACAAATACAAAGTCGTGTTTTGCTTGTAATAAAGTTTGATTCGGGTTATTGAGAACCAGGGATTCTTCTTGCATAGCAGTTTACATTATTAATTATTGGATTAAAATATTTGAATGCCTCAAATTTCCCTACGAACATGCAAATTGCCATGCTAAAATCGGTAAACCCTCAAAAAGAATAGGTGAACAGGAAAGACGGAGAACATTTCTGACCTGGAATTCACAGATTACGTATTAAAAATCTCAATATTAAAATTCTCAATAATAGATGTTTGTTTTAGAAAAGAATTTTAATGCAAATTTTTAAAATGCTGGACAGCCTGCTGGTACGTATCTCCCACAAGGGTATCAAACCCTGTTTTAAGTACCAGCCTGCGCGTTTCCAATTAATTTATTTTATTCATTCCTGCTGCAGGAGGTATTGATGCAGGCAGTATGAACATGATGGTGTCCTATCCCGGTGCAGCAGGCATTCAAGCAGTACAGGAAAACGGAGCCTTTATACATGATCTCCACACCCTGGCAGAAGATTTGCAAAAAGGCAGGAGTTACTCATGTATGCATGGAAGCTACAGGTGTATACCGGATAGCTGTTTACGAGGTACCGGAGCAACATGGTTTTAAGGTAATACTGGTAAATGCCCGCCATTATAAAAATGTAGATGGTCAGAAAACCGATGTAAAAGATTGTCAATGGCTGGCACACAGGTTACTGAGAGCCTCCCATATCGCGGAGGAATAATACAGAGAACTACGCACTTACGTTCATGAAAGAGGAGTGCTTCAAAAAAATAAAAGCGATACACAGAACCGGATACAGGTGCTTACACAAATGAACATTAAAGTACAGCATATCATAAGCAATATAGAAGGAGTAACCGGCATGCAGATCATAGAACGTATTGCTTTGGGAATAACAGAACCCGAGGCAATACTGGAAGACCTGGCTATAGAAAAACTCAACGCATCAAGGGAGCAACTGGAGTAATCTCTAAATGGAATATTTAAGCCACATTACACAACCACACTAAAAATCACATCATCTCCTATCACTTTTATAAAAGGCAAATGCTGTGAACCAACGCCACGCACAGCGGTTATCAGTATAATCGTTGAATCACCCAACCCGTGGCGGCATCAGTTTATAAATAACCGGTGTTACAATTCTTGACAATAATGTTGAGCTGATCAAACCGCCGATCATTACAATTGCCAATGGTGAGATCAACGGGTTGCTTGACATAGCAATAGGTGTCAGTCCACCTATAGCAGTGAAAGTAGTTAAAATGATGGGCAAAAATCTTGCCTCCCCAGCTTTTTCTATCGCCGCATTCAATGCCATTCCTTCCTGCCGCAACTGATTGGTAAAGTCTACAAGCAGTATGGTGTTTTTCACTTCAATGCCTGCCAACGCAACAATACCAATGGTTGCTACAAACGACATGGAATTGCCTGTTACCAGCAGCGCCAGCACCGCTCCTACTATACCCAACGGAATTACAGACAATACGATCAAAGTGCTTTTGAAAGTTTTGAATTGTAATACCAATACCGCAATGAACATGAATACCGTTACCATAATGATGCTTCCAAAGCCTGCAAAAGACTGGTTCCTGCCTTCCAGTTCACCACCCATTTCGTAATGATATCCGGCAGGCAGTTCCATTTTATCCATTTGTGCTATTACATCGTTGATCACTTTATCATTTAAATAACCCTTTTGCACAAACGATGTAACAGACACTGTTCTTGTTTTATTAAAATGGTTGATGCTTAACGGCGATGTTTCGAGCTGCACATTTGCCAGTTGCGACAACGGAAGAGAATGCCCCTGGTTATTGTTCACAAAAAGACTGTTGAACACACCCAGGTCAGGATAAGCCGGACGTGGCACTGTTAATACTACACTATAATCATCGCCATCGGCATCGGGATTGGTAAAATTGCCAACCGGCAATCCTGCCACAGACATACGCACTGCCTTCCCTATATTTACAGTAGGTACTCCCAGGGCCTGCGCTTTTTCTTTATTGATATCTATCCTGATATCAGATTTTAAATTCCGGACGGGGTTGTTTACATATAAAGTACCCTTTGTTTTTGTCAGCATTTCTTCTACTCTTGCCGACAAAGCGCGTAGTGTATCTAAATCGTCGCCCAGCAAACGGACTTCCACAGGTGATATCATCGGTTGTCCCTGCTCGAAATTTTTTACTTCCACTTTCGCCCCGGGATAAGGCGTCCACTTCTCCCTTAAATATTCAATGATCTCAATCTTTCTTTTAGGATTTGTTTCGGGAGTAAGCTGTACAAATATTTCAGCAAAATCGCTGCGCTCATTTTGCTGATTGACGTTGTAATATATCCTGGGGTTTCCCTTACCGGTGTTAGAAGCAAAGTATTGTATCTCCGGAATGTCTTTCAGCTCTTTCTCCAGCCTGCGGGTAATGGTATCTGTATAGTATATGTTAGATTGCAAAGGAGCAGACACATCAACCAGGAATTGTGGTTTTTCAGATGCCGGGAAAAGACTGAAACCTACCACCGGTATTAACTGCAGCGAAGCAATAAAAATAATACCCGCTACAACAACAGTAATTACAGGGCGCTTTAATGCCTTATCTAATAATTTAGCATAGCTGCCGTGAATAATTTTCTGTAGTCCTCTTAAAAAAATATTCCCTTCGGCATGTTCATGTGATTTTAATAAACGGCTCGACAAAAAAGGAACGATCGTTAATGCCACGATCATTGACGCGAAAACCGTAGAGATAACCGCCATAGGCAGGCTACGGATAAAATCGCCCGACGATTCAGGCATAAATACCAGTGGCATAAAGGCAATGATTAAAGTAGCGGTACAACCCAATACAGCTTTTCCTATCTGGTTAACAGATTTAATCGTGGCTTCCATCCTGGAATGCCCCTCCCGCATCCAGCGTTCAATATTCTCCACCACTACAATGCTGTCATCTACCAGCAAACCCAATGCTACCACAAAACCAACTATACTTAACTGGTTCAGACTATAACCCATCAGGTTGATCAATACCACTCCTATTGCCAGCGACAAGGGTATGGAGATCATCACCACCAGCGAAGCCCTGTTGCCCAACGGAAGCAGCGTGAGCAATACCAGGCCGATCGCAATTAAAAAATCTTTGCCCAACCCCGAAAGCCGCCGGTTCACATTGTCAGCCTGGTCGAAATGCAATACCAGGTCAATATTAGCCGGAAGTGTTTTTTTAAATTCCCGGATCGCCGGAAGGTATTGTTCCTGCGTTTTAGAAATATTCTCCCCACTCTTCAAAGCGGCAATTACTGTTACAGCCCTGTGACCATTAAGCTGTACAATATGCTTTTCCTGTGAGTAATCGAAATAAACATTCGCCACATCCTTCAGGGAAATATTTTTACCGCCATTGCTGAAGATGATCGTATTTTTTATCTCTTCCAGGTTACGGTAATTACCATTTGTTTTGATGTTGAAAGATTTGCTTCCCTCATTTACACTACCGCCCGGTATATTCGCAATTTCACTCTGCAAAGCACCCGCTATATAGTTCACCGGTATATTCAACTGTGCCAGTTTATCCAGTTGCAGATCCACACGGATGATCTGGTCGGGCAGTCCCTGTATTTCAACATTCTTTAACCCCGGTACTTTTTCCAGCACATCCTGTAAGTCTTCAGCAACTTTCTTTAGCTTGTCGCGCGATGCATTCTCCGACACCAAAGCCATTTGAAGGATGTTTACATTGGAAGGGTCGATTTTCTTTACTTCAATGCTGTGTATATCCTGCGGAAGCTGTGATCGCAATCCGTTTACCTCGCGTACCAGCTCCTGGTATTTATCATCTACATTACTTTCGTACTTGTATTCTACCAGCAAAACAGCCAGCCCGTCGTTGATGTTTGTTTTGATGCGTTTGATATCATCCAGTCCGTATATTTTTTGTTCCAGTGGCTTTACCACCAGCTCTTCCATATCTTTTGGACTTGTTCCCGGGTATACCACAATCACCGGAAAGTTGGGCGCATCCAGTTCAGGATCTTCAGAGCGGGGCATATTGAGTATGGTAGAAACACCTAATGCAATTACCATCAATACCATAATAAGCGTGAACTGGTAGTTTTTTATGGCGTATTCAGCTATTTTCATTTCAGGAAATGTTTAATCAGCATTTTATTGAGCAATCACCTTGATTTTTGAACCATCGTTCAGGTAAGCGCTGCCTGATACGATCAACGACTTCACATTTTCCAGCCCGGAAGCGATCATTACTTTACCACTTTCAATTTTTGAAACCTGTACTTTCACTTTTTGCGCGGTAACATTGTCATTGGTTACAAACACATATCCCTGGCTGGCGTCGCCGTCCAGTAAAGCATCGTAAGGTATTGCCCAGGCAGCAACAGTATAAGAAGGTTGTATGGCAGCTTTTCCAAAAAGCCCTGATGCTATTGAAGCAGTCAACTGATCTGTAAGTTTCAGATGAATGATAAAAGTACCACTTACAGGATCTACTCCTTCCGGCTTGCGAACTACCACGGCGTTCAGCAGTTTCCCCGGGAGAGCGTCTGTACTAACAGTTGCCTTATCACCTGTATGAATAGCTGCCCACTGGTAATCGCTTACCCCCGCCTTCAATATCCAGTTGGATTCGCCCGCGCCATTTACCTGGATCACAGGCGTGCCCGCGGACGCGTATTGGCCATCGTTCAAATATTTTTTAAGCACATAACCGTTACGGGTAGCCCGTATTTCGGCATAGCGCTGGTTAAAGCCGGCGCTGGTGTATTGCTGTTTCGCTACTTCCATGGCAGTTTTGGCATTCTGCATCTGCTCCAGCGTAGCTACGCTGTCTTTATACAGATTACTGGCACGTTCATAGTCGCGTTGCGCTTTTTGATAGGCCAATAAAGCTTGTTCAACAGCGGCATTGATCTCTGTAAGATGAAGTGTGGCCAACAGTTGTCCTTTTTTCACAGCATCGCCTTCCTTTACCAGCACACTGTTAATAATGCCACCGCTTTTAAACGAGAGGCTGGTTTCGTCGTCGGTGCTGAATTGCCCGGAAGCATAGATAATCTGCTGCATGGCTTCCTGTTGCAAAGGCAGCAGTTTTACCGGTATTATATCTTCTTTTGTATAATCGGCTTCTGCCCTGCTTGTACAGGAAGTAAATGCCAGACAAGCATATAAGCCGGCAATGAATACAACTGTATATTTCATAACAATGGTTTTATTGTTTTTGTAAATGGAAGGAAGCTGTTTCTCTTTCCACACCTGCCGCAGCTATTAATACTTTATACTGGTTGATGGAAACAGCAAGCTGTGCCTGGGTTAACTGACTGCGCGCATCTATTGTTTCGATGTAAGTATTTACACCTTCTTTATATCCTCTGTCAATCAAACGCTGATAGGTTTGCGCTGCTTCCAGTTGTTTTTGAGAAGAAAGAAATGTATGATAAGCTGATAATAAATTATTAGCAGCTACATTACCGGCAAGATCAAGTTGTTGTTTCGCCTGGTCGAGGGTAAGCTGTGCATTTTTCACATCAAGGTCAGATTGCTTTATTTTATTCCTGTTCCGGAGTCCTGTAAAAATGGGCACATCGAGCTGAAGCCCTGCCATATAGTAACGCGATTGTGAATTGAATTTCCAGTTTTGTGCCTGCGAACCAAGATCCAGAAAGCCGTTCAACTTTGGATAATAAGCGGCTTTATTCATCTGCAATACTGTGGCGTTCAGGGTTACCGCTTCTTTCAAAGCCTTTAATTCTTCCCGTTGTGCGATGGAAGTTTCTTTTCCGGCAACCGTCCGGGCTATTGCCATATCTGCCTCTGGGGCAGTGGCAATGTCTATAATCGCCAGTTGATCCCTGTTCAATAGAAAATTGAAATAACGTTTAGCATTATCCTGCTGCTGCCGGGCTGTAATGATCTGTGCTTTTGCATTTTCTATTTCGCTGGTTGCTCGTACTATATAAGCCGGCAAACCTTTTCCATTTTCCAGCAATTTTTCATTTACTCTTTTCCCTTCTTCCGCCAGTTGTAAGGCAGTTTGATAAATTTTAACTGCCTCCAATGCCGCCCTGTAATTGTAATAGGCAGTTTTTACATTTTTAACCAGTTCCCGTTTATATATTTCTGTTTCATATTCGCTGATAGCAATTTGCTGTTCAGTTATTTTTTTATTATAAATGATATCTGTGTTGATGATAGGAACCGTTGTCCTGATCCTGGCATCATAAAAATTGGTAGGTAAAAAATTGATGCGCTCATTTTTTAACTGTGGAAATTTATCGGATTGTGTAAGCTGGTTCAGGGACGTATATACTCCATTCAGCAAATCACCCAGCGGTAACTGGATATCACGCCCGCCATCAGCAGTTTGATACCCGGCCTGAAAAGCCACTGTTGGGTAGTATAGCCCTTTTGCTATCTGCAACGCATATCCTGCTTTTTGGAGTGAAATATTTTTTTGTTGCAGCACTATGTTGTTTTCAAACGCTGAATCTATGTATGCATCCAAAGCATTTGTTTGTGCCTGTGCTGAAAATCCCATCATCAAAATGCCTGCAAAAGCAATCAATTTTTTACAAAAACTTAATATTGTTCTCATTATTAACAGTGTTAACTACTAAAGTAAAAAAAATTATTTCAGTCTTTCCAGTATTTGAACATACACTTCAAAAGCATGTCCTAATCCGTCGGTAACATTCTCAAGTATTTTTTTATTGGCAACCATATGATCAAGATGGTTATTGATCTTAAGTGCACATAATCCATGCATAGTGCTCCATACCAGCAAGGCAAATACATTGGTCTCAAAGTTTTTGAAATAACCGATCTGCTGGCAGGCTTTTATGGTTTCTACGAGAACCCCGAATGCCTGCTCCCCTTCTTCCCAGGCGCAATCATTTTCAATGTGCTCAAGCGGCTCTTTCATTACAAACATAAGCTCGTAAAAATCAGGGTTTTCGAGAGCAAATTGTATGTACAACCTACCCATCGCCTTCAGCCGCTCAAAAGGATGTTCTACATGCGCCAGCACCTTAAAGCTCTCGCCCATTATTTTGAAACCTTCCTGGTGCAGGGCATGAGCGATCTCGTGTTTATCTTTATAATACAGGTAAATAGTGGTGGGACTAAATTCGATCTCAGCTGCTATTTTCCTGATTGAAGTGGCTTCGTAACCATCTTCCAGAAAAAGCTTTTTAGCAGCATTCAGTATACTCTGCTTCAGATCTTCCTTATGCTTCAGTTTTCTTTCTTTAATTCCCATGCAAGGCAAAAATAATTAACAGTGTTAAGTTATGCAAATTTTCCTGGAAATTTCTTTGAAAATTTTGTTCGCATCCATGGTCCGTGCCTGGCTGTAAAATGAAAAGTTGCGATAGCGATGATGCACATCAATAATTTCATGGAGCGCCTTCAAAACAAGTTCCTCATTCTTCCATTGCGTTAAATGTTGCAGCACTTTTTCCAGGCAATCCTTTTTATACGCAATTTTGTTGCCGTTGTTGGGTGTGGTGCGTAGTTTATTGTGTTCAGGCATCACCAACAACATTCCACAGCACAGTTCGCAAATGCACCCGCTTCCCTAATTCCTGCTGTTGGTATCCTCCCGCATTAGCTGCGCTGCACCACGCAAAATAACGCTTGCGAACACCAACAACTATGAAAAAAAACTCTTGTCTCTGCGGAGAGCTAAAATCGATTAATACTGGTTTCTGAAATTATGTATGATCTGCTGGTAAGTTTCTCCCACAGGGATCTCAACCCCTGTTTTAAGTACCAGCCTGCGCGTTTCCAACGAATTTATTTTATTCATTGCCACTATATAGCGCCTGTGTACACGTTGAAATTCAATAGCAGGTAATTTTTCAAGAAATGATTTCAGGCTCATCAGGGTGATTACAGGTTTTCCTTCCTGCAGATATATCCGTATATAATCATCCATACTTTCAACATATATGATATCCTGAAAGTTGATTTTAATGAGTTTGTAATCCGATTTTACAAACACGCCGGGAATAAGGTCTGAATTATCTTTTTCCTTTAACCTGATGCGTTCGATAGCCCTTTCAACAGCCATTTTGAAACGTTCAAAATCAAAAGGTTTCAGCAGGTAATCGGCCACCCCCATTTCATAGCCATCCACCGCAAAATCACGATGAGCAGTGGTGAATATTACCACCGGCTTATTGATAAGCTTTTTTAAAACGCCGATACCTGTTATATCTGGCATCAGTATATCCAGAAATAAAATATCCACCTGGTTGTTATTTATATAACCAATGCTTTCCAATGCGTCTGTAAAGCCATCCATCATTTCCAGTCCTGCATACCTGCGGATATACTGGTTTAATAATGAAATTGCCAGCGGCTCATCATCTACCACCACACATTTTATCATACCAACTCAATTTTCAGATCAACAATGTAAAAATTATCCTTTCTTCCAAAGTCAAGTGAGTACCTTCCGGGATATAGTAACTCTAATCGCCTGCGTGTATTCGACATGCCGATGCTTGATGTGCTTCCATTTTCTTCTCTTTCAAATACTATATTCTCCACATGCATATTAAGCCTGTTAAATTCTGCTTTTATAAGAATAGATATTTTACTTTTTTCATGATTACTAATGCCATATTTAAAAGCATTTTCAACAAAAGATATTAACAGGAGCGGGGCTATTTTGTTTTTTGTAAAATCTCCCTGGGCTTCAAAGTGCAGCTCCAGTTTATCATTGCTGCGCATTTTCTGCAGCTCAATGTAATTATTCACATAATGTATCTCCTGCTCCAACGGCACTAAATCTGCCTGCGCATCCTGTGTAACATAGCGCATTATCTCAGAAAGCTTCATTACAGCCGCAGGTGTTTGCTCACTTTGTATGGAGGCAAGCGAATAAATATTATTCAAAGTATTAAAAAGAAAATGTGGATTGATCTGCAATTTGAGATAAGACAGTTCCGCATTTACTTTTTCCAATTCATTTTCTTTAGATCTTTTTTCGGTTATGCGTAACCGTTCTACCACCTGGAGTATAATACCTAATAACCATACCAGGCAGAAAGTTAATATGCGGGGGATCATACGGGCTCCCGCAAAAGATGGGCGGGGGCGGTCGCTGGCAACGCCTCTGAAATCAGGCGGAGGAAAATTATTAGCAGGTATTAATCTTGGACGCACAGGTATAAGTAAGTCTGACATGAATAAGAATACGCAGAGCAGCAGCGCTATAACGCCAAAATAAAGCAGGTTTTTTTTGTTGAAAAAAAACTTTGGCACCAGGAAGTATGCATTAAAATAGAAGAAAGGAACAAGCAAAAGATTGGTTAGAAAGAAGTGAAGCGGGTAGCCTAACAAATGTGTAAATCCTTTAGGGCTTGTACCAAAATCCGGAGAAAAAATTACCGGCAGGAACAGGAAGAGCGCCCAGCAGATAATATGAATGAGTATTGTGATTGCCCGCTTGTTCATAGTCTGACCAATATAATATTAAAAATAAAGAAAGCCCGGGGCAATGTTGAAAATATAGATGAATCAAAAAAAAATATATACCGGAGGTATTTTAAACAGGTATATAAGGAGTATTTATGAGGAGGCCTATATCTGTAAAGGTGAAGCCTGATTATTTTTTTTGTTATTACTTCGATTATTATGAGCTCTGTACAGGTCTAAACTGTCTTCCATCAAATCCAATACTGATTATTCACATCCTGTTAATTTCTTTTGTTCTTAATAAATTAATTAATTGTGACCTTTATAAACACCACGGGCGGAAAACTTCCCCAATATTAAATTTAATATTAATCCCTTACCTTATTCTGTGTTATATACAGACAGGGTAGTTTCGTCTCGTTAAAAAAATATTTATTATGGGACTATTTGATAAAAGAGTACAATACAAACCGTTTGAGTATCCTGAGATACTTAAATTTTCAGAAGCGATCAATAAGTCTTTTTGGGTGCATTCCGAAGTAGACTTTACAGCAGATGTTCAGGATTTTCATGCGCATCTTACTGAGGCGGAACAGAATGCGGTGAAAAACAGCTTGCTGTCTATTGCACAAATAGAAGTTGCAGTAAAATCGTTCTGGGGTAATTTATATAACCATTTTCCCAAACCTGAACTGAATGGGCTGGGCGCTACTTTTGCTGAATGCGAGTTCAGGCATTCTGAAGCCTATTCCCGCCTGCTTGAGGTGCTGGGCTATAATAACCAGTTTGAAAGCCTGGTAGAAGTGCCGGTTGTAAAAGAGCGTATTCAATATTTATCTTCCGCATTGCAGAACGCTAAATCTGCTGATAAAAAAGAATATACCGTTTCACTTATTTTATTCAGCCTGTTGATTGAAAACGTTAGCCTGTTCAGCCAGTTTGCTATTATTCTTGCCTTTACAAGATTTAAAGGGCTGATGAAAAACGTGAGCAATATTATTGCGTGGACTTCTGTGGACGAGCAGATTCATGCCAATGCGGGTATATTTTTAATAAATAAGCTGAAAGAAGAATATCCCGGCATATTTACGCAGGAAACTATTGAGCATGTACGCGCTGTAGTAAAGCAATCTATTGTTACAGAAGGCAAAATGCTGGATTGGATTTTTGGCGCGGGCGAAATTGATATCATCAACAAGCACAACCTCACCAACTTTATGAAGTACAGGGCAGATGAAAGCCTTAAGCAAATTGGCATTGAACCTGTTTTCAATGTAAGCGCAAAAGATAATGCGGCTATGCTTTGGTTTGAAGAAGAAGTGTTTTCAAACAGCTTGGATGACTTTTTTGCAAAGCGCCCTGTAGAATATACCAAGTTTGATAAAAGTATTTCTGCCCACGATTTGTTTTAATCATTTATCCTTTACCTCTATAATATAAACATACAATATGACGACACTATTTGCAACTGCGCCGGCAACTGCTGAACAACTTTTTGATACTAAATGTGAACAGGAAAAACTGTGGTGGAAGAATGAAGAAAGTGAACAGATCCTCAACAGGGGATATTTACTTAAAGGAGAAACTGTTGAAGGAGCTATAGAACGTATATGTTCTGCAGCGGCGCAGCGTTTGTATAAGCCTGAGCTAAAGGAGGCGTTTAAAGAAATGGTGGAGCGCGGCTGGATGAGTTTGAGCTCACCTATATGGGCAAACATGGGTACAGAAAGAGGGTTGCCTATTTCATGCTTTAATGTTCATGTGCCTGATTATATAGAAGGCATTACACATAAGCTGGGTGAGGTGATCATGCAGACAAAGCTGGGTGGCGGAACATCAGCATACTTTGGCGCGCTAAGAGAAAGAGGGAGCGCGGTAACGGATAATGGAAAAAGCAGTGGCGCGGTAAGCTTTATGCGTTTGTTTGATACCGCAATGGATACGATATCCCAGGGAGGAGTTCGCCGTGGTGCATTTGCCGCTTACATGGATATTGATCATGGAGATATCGAAGAATTCCTCTCCATTAAAGATATCGGGCATCCCATACAAAATCTTTTTTATGCCGTATGTGTTCCCGATTACTGGATGCAGGATATGGTTGACGGCGACATGAAGAAAAGACAGATATGGGCTAAGGTGCTTGAAAGCCGTCAGCAAAAGGGATTGCCTTATATCTTCTTTACCGACAATGTAAACAGGAATAAGCCGCAGGTATATAAGGATCTGAACCTTACGATCCATGCCAGCAATCTTTGCTCAGAGATCATGCTGCCTTCTTCAGAAGATGAATCTTTTATCTGCTGCTTATCATCTATGAACCTTGAGCTGTATGATGAGTGGAAAGATACCAATGCCGTTAAGCTGGCTATATTTTTCCTTGATGCGGTATTGCAGGAGTTTATTGCCAAGTCAGAAGATAATCACTACCTGAAGGCCGCCAATACATTTGCCAAACGCCACCGCGCATTAGGTTTGGGAGTATTGGGCTGGCATTCATACCTTCAAAAAAATATGATACCTTTTGAAGGCATGAAGGCTAAGCAACTTACCGCTTCCATATTTGCTGATATAAACGAAAAAGCGACGAAGGCAACCAAGGACCTGGCATGGATCTATGGTGAGCCGGACCTGCTGAGGGGTTATGGCAAGAGAAATACAACCCTGCTTGCAATAGCGCCAACAACATCTTCTTCCGCAATACTCGGACAAACTTCGCCTGGTATCGAACCATTCAGCAGCAACTATTATAAAGCTGGCTTATCCAAAGGCAACTTCATGCGTAAGAATAAATATCTTAAAGAATTGTTGGTGCAAAAAGGTATTGACAATGAAGATACCTGGCGCAGTATTATGCTGAACCACGGCAGCGTGCAGCATTTAAAAGAATTAACTGCTGAAGAAAAAGAAGTATTTAAAACATTCAAAGAGATCAGCCAGCTCGAAATTATACAACAGGCGTCCATCAGGCAGAAATATGTTGATCAATCCCAGAGCCTGAACCTCAATATACCCGCAGAGCTTCCTGTAAAAGAAGTAAATAAACTACTTATTGAAGCATGGAAGCTGGGTGTTAAAACATTGTATTACCAGCGTAGCCAGAGCGTTTCCAAAGAAATGGTGACAAGTCTGGTAAGTTGCAAAAGCTGCGAGGCATAGTATGTACTTTTAATATTTTATTTATAGTCCCATTACTTTTAAACGCAGGATGATTTTTATCATTCTGCGTTTTTGTTCAAAAAACCTAAAGCATAATATTGTGCATGTTTTTTATTTCTGCCATAACAAAAGTGCTGTGTGTGCTGCCAATGCTTTCAACAGAACCCAGTTTATTAAAAACGAACTCCTGGTAATGTTTCATATCACGGGCTAATACTTTCAGTATAAAATCGTAATCACCTGAAACATTATAACATTCTACCACCTCGTCAATTTTCATTATATCTTCTACAAACTTGTGACCGATGGTTCTGTCGTGCTGTTTCAGCCTGATATTACAAAAAACAATAAATCCCTGGCTGAACTTTTCAGGATCCAGCACCGCTACATACTTTTTAATGAACCCATTGCTTTCCAGTTTTTTGATGCGTTGTAAAACCGGTGAAGCAGAAAGATTTACCTGTGCAGCCAGTTCTTTTATGGTTTGACTGGAATTATTGCTTAAGATTTTTAAAAGCGTTATATCCGTCTGGTCCAATTGATCCATAAAAAATTTTTTTCAGGCAGCAATATTAATACGTTTGCGGCATAATTTGCTTATTCATTCATGTAAATCGGTTTTTTTTACTGAAAATTTAATCAATATACAGTTTTAAAAGCTTTAATTTAATTTAGTGACGAAATTTAAAGTTCTTAGCATATTTCAACAACCGGATCAGGTTCTTCTTAGCCGAAGATTAATAGGGAATCGTGTGTAAATCACGAACTGTCGCGCAACTGTAAGTAATGAAAAGGTTTTATCAATATGTATTCCACTGTCCATACACAACGGATGGGAAGGGAGATAAAACTGTTACAAGTCAGGATACCTGCCTGCTCTGAATGTACGATGCTTTCGCGATGTGAAGCTTTGGACAGATTAATGGATATACCAGGAAAATAAAACTGCTCACAGGTTAGTGTTCCCCGTATGCTCATACTTTTCTTCCAAATTTGCTGCGCGTAAACATGAAATGGTTTAGGCACTTTTATAATCACGCATTTTAAAAGTATTAAGACATGCAAACACACAATCTGGGTTACCCGAGGATAGGTAATCAAAGGGAACTCAAAAAGGCATCCGAGCAATATTGGGCCGGAAAAATTTCGTTAACACAGTTGAACCAGGCAGGCAGCGCGATACGCCTGCATAATTGGCAATTGCAAAAAAAAGCAGGTATTGACCTGGTGCCATGTAACGATTTTTCATGTTACGACCATGTGTTGGATACCAGCCTTATGGTAGGTGCAATTCCTGCGCGATACCACGATTTAATGCAGGACAAACAACTGCCGTACCCTGACCTCCTTTTTGCCATGGCAAGAGGATATCAAAAAGATGGTTATGATATTACAGCCATGGAAATGACCAAATGGTTTGACACTAATTATCATTACATCGTTCCTGAATTTACCGCCAACCAGCAGTTTACGCTGTTTAATAATAAAGTGGTGAATGAGTTTGTTGAAGCAAAGCAAAATGGCATACCTGCAAAACCGGTATTGCTGGGGCCGGTATCTTATCTTTTATCAGGTAAAGAAAAAGAACCGGGATTTCATCGCCTTGAACTGATCAAAAAATTGCTTCCCGTATACATTGAAGTATTAAAAAAACTGGAACAGGCGGGCGCTTATTATATTCAAATAGACGAGCCCTGCCTTTCTTTGAATCTTACAGATGCCGAGCGCAAAGTTTTTACCAAAACATACGAAGAGATCAAAAATAAATTGCCGAACCTGAAAATTATTCTGGCAAGCTATTTTGAGTGTTACGGAGAAAATCTTTCTACAGTGCTTAAATTGCCTGTACAGGTTTTACATCTTGATCTTGTTCGTTGTTCCGGTCAGTTAGATGATATACTTGCAACAGATTTTGTTCATGGTAGAATGATACTTTCGTTAGGTGTGGTTGATGGAAGAAATATCTGGAAGAATAATTTTGAAACCTCGCTGGCATATATTAAGAAAGCGGCCGATAAAATTGGCAAAGCAAGAATATGGATTGCTCCCTCCTGTTCGCTGCTTCATGTACCTTGTGATCTTGACCTGGAAACCAACGAAAAAGTATTGACGCCTGAAATAAAACAGTGGCTTGCTTTCGCGAAACAAAAAATTGATGAAGTAGTTATTTTAAAGCAACTGGCAAACGGTGAAAACAGCGAATTTGCCAATCTGAAGCTCAAAGAAAACATTGCTGCAAACCAAAACCGTAAAACATCTGCACTTATTCATAATACCGCTGTAAAAGCAAGAGTTGCCGCTATTACGGAAGCAGATGGCAGAAGGTTAAATCCTTTTTCAACCAGAAAAGAAAAGCAGCATAATGCATTAAACCTGCCGTTATTTCCCACTACCACTATTGGTTCGTTTCCCCAAACTGCCGAGGTTAGAACATGGCGTGCTAAATGGAAAAAGGGTGAACTAACACAGGTGCAATATGATGAGCTGATTGCAAAAGAAACAGAAAAGGCCATACGCTGGCAGGAAGAGATTGATATAGATGTTTTGGTGCATGGTGAGTTTGAGCGCAATGATATGGTGGAGTATTTTGGAGAACAGCTGAAGGGTTTTGTATTTTCGAAAAACGGGTGGGTACAGAGCTATGGCAGCCGATGCGTTAAACCCCCTATTATATTCGGTGATGTAAGAAGGCCGGAACCGATGACAATACATTGGACCGCTTATGCGCAATCGCTCACAAAAAAATCAGTAAAAGGTATGTTAACCGGGCCGGTTACCATATTACAATGGAGTTTTGTTCGCAATGATCAGTCGCGCAGCGAAACCTGCACACAGATTGCATTAGCAATAAGAGATGAAGTGGCGGACCTGGAAAAAGCAGGCATTAATATAATACAAATTGATGAGCCTGCTATACGTGAAGGATTACCGCTCCGTAAAGAAAACTGGCAGGATTATTTGAACTGGGCAGTAAAAGCATTCAGGATATCAGCAAGCGGTGTGAAAGATGAAACACAGATCCATACACACATGTGTTACTCCGAATTTAATGATATTATTCAACACATAGCTGATATGGATGCAGATGTAATTACCATTGAGTGCAGCCGTTCGCAAATGGAACTGTTGGATGCATTCGCTGAATTTAAATATCCGAATGAAATAGGCCCCGGCGTGTATGATATTCATTCACCAAGAGTGCCATCTCAACTGGAAATGATACAATTGATGGAAAAGGCCAAAGCAGTTATTCCGGTGGAGCAGCTTTGGGTGAACCCTGATTGTGGTTTAAAAACCCGTGGCTGGAATGAAACAAAAGCGGCGTTGCTTGAAATGGTAAAAGCAGCTAAAGTATTAAGGCAACAGGTAGCCGTAAAAGCATAATAAAATATTACGAGGCAGACTGAAATCCTGCCCCGTAATTATTTTTCCGGTTAAAGCAACATCTCCATTTTGTTATACTTACTCCTGTACTCAACAGGCGTAAGACCTGTGATTCTTTTAAACAGATCCCTGAAGGCTTTTGTATCGGTATACCCTACATCGTACATTACTTCTGCCACATTTTTTTTACTGGCCTCGAAACTTCTTTTGGCTGCCTCAATACGCACCCGCTGCATATATTCTACCGGTGTGTTATTAGTAGCCAGCTTAAATCTCCTTTCAAAGTTTCTCCGGCTTATATTTACTTTATTGGCCAGCTCATCTACCGTTATCTTTTCCGGATAATTTTTTTCAATAAAGTGTTGCGCCTGCAAAATTTCTTTATCTGCATGATCTTTCTGACCTGTGAAAATAGTAAATGCTGCCTGGCTGTTACGGTCTATATCAATGGCAAAATATTTTGAAAGAAGGATGGCAGTATTCCTGTCCGTATATTTTTCTACCAGGTACAATAATAAGTTCCATAATGAATTAGCTCCGCCGCTTGAATACAGTCTTCCTTCATCTGTAATAACAGAACCATCCACAATTTCCACCCCGGGAAATTTTTCACGGAACTGGTTATATGATGACCAGTGCGTGGAGCATTTTCTGCCATCCATCAGCCCGGTTTCTGCCAGTAAAAAAGCGCCGATGCACAAGCTTGCCACTTCACTTCCTTTTGCATACATCTGCAATATCCAGGGTATTGCTTTGGCATTTGCAGCAAGCGCCTCGTCAATATCGCCATACAAAGCAGGTAATATTACCAGGTCAGTTATTTTTACATCATTTATTTGCCGGTCAATCCTGATATTATATTCGCCATCATTGGCAGCTATATTTTTTTTAAGTGCTACATACTCCACATCAAACACCGGCTTTTTACCTATTTGCTTTAAAAAATCGTTTGCTGTTTTAAAACAACGGTATGCGGGTGTGATGGCTTCTATAACTGCATGTTGGGGTACATATACTGATATTTTTTTCATATCATATTTTTTCAGGAAATAAAGATAAGCAATGTATTTGGCGGAATCAGCCCTTAAAACTGTCGTTTACGCACTGCCTTAAAATCTTATTTAAATGCCATTTTTGTATTGCTAATTTGATTTGACGCATATGAAAGCAATACATGCATATCTCACTTTTAATGGCAATTGCAGGGCAGCTATGAAGTTCTATCAAAAATGTTTTGGAGGCGAGCTTTTGTTGCAGTTGGCAGGAAGATCACCATTATCTGATAAAATGCCTTCTAAAATGAAAAAGCTGATTGTTCACTCAGTATTAAATGGTAAAAACTTCTGCCTTACGGGTACCGATATGACAACTGATGACGGATTACAAAAAGGAAATGCGGTTGCCTTGTTGATAAATTGTTCGAGCGAACGTGAACTGAGAACAGTCTATAAAAACCTTTCTGCCGGAGGCAAAAAAACACAGCCGGCTGAAAGAACGCATTGGGGCGCTTTATTTGCTACCCTCACGGATAAATATGGTAACCACTGGCTGCTTAACTATAAAAAATAGTACACATATTTTTAACTATTTAAATCAAAAGATCATGGCAATGCAATTAAAGAAGATAGTACCACATCTTTGGTATGATACCGAGGCAAAGGCGGCGGCCGAATTTTATGTTTCGATTTTCCCCGGCTCAAAAATCAACAAGATAACCACCATTCATGATACACCATCCGGCGATTGCGATATTGTACGCTTTGAATTATCGGGCAACCCGTTCATGGCAATCAGCGCCGGCCCGGAGTTTAAGTTCAATGAATCCATTTCATTTATTGTATCATGCGACACTCAGGATGAAATAGATTATTACACCGGAAAGCTTACTGCAGGCGGCGGGGAGCAAGGCCCCTGCGGTTGGGTTAAAGATAAGTTTGGACTTTCCTGGCAGGTTGATGCATCTGCATTACAGCAAATGCTTGAAAATGGAACAGAGGAACAGAAAAACCGTGTAACAAAAGCTTTTCTTAAAATGAAAAAACTTGAACTGTCAGCTATTGAAAAAGCATATAGCGGATAACTAAAACAATTACATAGCAACTCATTTTTCATACTTAAATATTCAACGATCATGGCAAACAATACAGTAACACTTCATCGTGTTTTAAAGGCATCGCCTGCAAAAACATTCAGGGCGTTTTCTGACTCCTTAGCGCATGCCGCCTGGCTTCCGCCTTATGGTTTTTTATGCACCGTACATAAAATGGATTTTAAAACAGGCGGTGAATTTAAAATGTCGTTCACCAATTTTTCAACCGGGCATAGCCATTCCTTTGGCGGGAAGTATGTAGAGATCAAACCCGATGAATATATTAAATACACCGATAAGTTTGATGATCCTAATTTGCCCGGAGAAATGACTACTACCGTTTGGCTGAATAAGGTTATAGCAGGTACTGAACTGAAAATTGTACAGGAGGGCATTCCTTCTGTAATACCTGTTGAAATGTGCTATCTAGGCTGGCAGGAATCATTAGACAAACTGATGCGGCTGGTTGAACCTGAAATTCCGGATGCATAAATCAACGGAGCAATATAAAATGAAAACGTCCGCCTGCAAAACAATACTTGCTTGTTTTGCAGGCGGACGTTTTCGCTAATGGCAACAGAGCCGTCTTTGAATGCCCTACTCCTTTACAGCTACAAACTAAAATCTTATATCTGCACGAGGTGCACTTTTCGGTTACGAATAAGCATTTTTATTGTCCTGCTTTTGCCACACCTGATCTGAATGTAGTATATTAAATTTGCAGATGATCTGCCATGTACATATAGGAGCGCAGCAGGAGAAAGAAGCAATGCCTGGTGTTATAGCAACATTGGAAAAGGAATTGGACAGGCCGGAACCCCGGTACAACAGGGCTTTATGTTATATCAAATCATATCGGTACTAATTCTTCTCTGGCATTCTGGAAGGATGTGATCAAAAACGGACCGGCACTTGCGAATCCTGAATTATTTCCCTGGACATTAGCAAACAGTGTATGTGGCTTCATAGCCCGGCACTTTAGCATTACCGGGCCCAATTATACCTATACCTGCCCGCCCGACGATGAAGCATGTATTAATGAAGTTATAAAACAGGCAACGGAAGATAAGGAAAAATACGGGCTGAGTGCCACATGGATAATCATTGTTCATTAATCCGGAAGCGCTATATCAAAAAAACTCTATACATGAAAGTTAGTTTTTTCCCCCACGTCTTATAAAAAAACATGCACATAGTTTGATTAAACAGCGAAGCTATACATCTTCCTCTTCTGTTGCTTCTTCTTCACCTGCATCATCTGCACTGTCATCATCACTGCCCCCTTCGGTTCCGAACCCTTCTGCTACTTTAGTAAGATCATATTTTTCTTCCACGTCAACAAAACGATCGCCCAAAACACTTTTGGTTCCGTATTGGCTTGGCGCTATACCTTCCGTGCGCAGGGTAGCAGGATAACTGAGTTTGGGATTTTCATCTTTAGATACATTGATCAGCTCAATCAAAAACCCCCAGTTACGATTAAAGTCATACAGATACATGAACTTCTCGTTAGGGTTTTTTATTTCAGAGCCGATAGTTGTATCCGCCATTATTAAAGGTGCAACTTTATAAGACCTGTCGTATTTTTCAACGCTGATCTCACGTCCTTTTTGCCAGTTATCATTACTTCGGAAAAAAGTAGCCTGGTGTTTGTTATCAAATTCAAAACTCTTTAGTATAGCAAAATGAAAGTCAAGAAAAGATTGGGTATGCTTTATGGCGATGTCCCTGTAAATGCTGTCATCCTCCTCAAAATATACCCTGAATTTTAAAACTGCCATGTTTAACTTTTAGGTGTTGAGTATGTTATAAGATATCAAATATACTGTAAATATAATTAGTTGATTTTATCATGAGGTGCAGCGCATCTTAATATTTGTAGAATGATTCAATAAATGATTAAGCCGCAGAGCGGCGGAATATTGAGGAGATGCATTTTATTCCGGTGCGCTGCACCTAAACTTCCGAACAGCAATAGCGCTACAAATATCATCGCCGCGCTGCGGCTGAAAATAACAAAGCATTTTTACTGCAATCCTGCCTGATAAATGTGGAAATACAGCCATCGCCAATCTTAATCAATATCTGGATGCGCATGGTGCAGCGCACTTTAATATTTGTAGAATGATTCAATAAATGATTAAGCCGCAGGACGGCGGAATATTGAAGGCATGCGTTTTTTATTCCGGTGCGCTGCACCTAAACTCCCGAACAGCAATAGCGCTACAAATATCACCACCGCGCTGCGGCTGAAAATAACAAAGCATTTTTACTGCAATCCTGCC
Source organism: Agriterribacter sp. (assembly GCA_047601125.1). GTDB lineage: Bacteria > Bacteroidota > Bacteroidia > Chitinophagales > Chitinophagaceae > Agriterribacter. Next base: position 1,924,961 of record JASGJY010000002.1, read on the forward strand.
TGATAAATGTGGAAATACAGCCATCGCCAATCTTAATCAATATCTGGATGCGCATGGTGCAGCGCACTTTAATATTTGTAGAATGATTCAATAAATGATTAAGCCGCAGAGCGGCGGAATATTGAGGAGATGCATTTTATATTCCGGTGCGCTGCACCTAAACTCCTGCACTACTATAGTGCTACAAATATTAACGCCGCTCTGCGGCTACATGTTGACGCGGTAATATTCTCAATAATCTTCCTGATGAACAGTCATGGTATCACCTCCCGCATATAACAAAAATATCTGAATACAAAAAAGGTGCAGCGCACCGCAATGTTTGTAGCTCTTAACATTAGGCAGTTAAGCCGCAGAGCGGCGAAATATTTACGCTTCCTAAATATTTTTACCAATGCTGTACTGCACCACCAATATTGCATATTTTTATAAACCAATAAATCTACCATGGCAAACACCTATACACAATGCTACGTTCACCTGATATTCGCTCCTAAAAACCGGGAAGCACTCATTAAAAAAGGATGGAAAGCAGAATTGGAGAAATACATTTCAGGAATTGTTCAGAACAACAAACATAAAATGTTAGCCATCGGCGCCATGCCCGATCATATCCATATTTTTATCGGGTACAATGTTAATCAGCTTATTCCCGATTTGGTAGAGCATATTAAAACATCATCTAATTCATGGATAAAGAAGAAAAAATTATGCAAAACAAACTTTGAGTGGCAAAGCGGATATGGCGCTTTTACACATTCAAGGTCGCAATTGGATACAGTTGTGAAATATATTTTATTTCAGGAGGAACATCATCGAAAAAAAGCTTTTAGAGAGGAATACCTGGGTTTTTTAAAGAAGTACGGAGTGGATTACAAAGATGAATATGTATTTGACTTTTTTGACGATGCTTCATGGTAATGGTTATTAGAAAAATACTTTTATATTCCGGTGCGCTGCACCTGGATTCCCAAACATCCTTGTTGCTACAAATATCATCGCCACGCTGCGGCTGAAAATAACAAAGGCATTTTTACTGCAATCCTGCCTGATAAATGTGGAAATACAGCCATCGCCAATCTTAATCAATATCTGAATGCACATGGTGCAGCACTTTATTATTTGTAGAATGATTCAATAAATGATTAAGCCGCAGGGCGGCGGAATATTGAGGAGATGCATTTTTATATTCCGGTGCGCTGCACCTAAACTCCCGAACAGCAATAGCGCTACAAATATCATCGCCGCGCTGCGGCTGAAAATAATTAAGGGATATTTACTGCAAGCCCGCCTGATAGAAAAGCAGCCGTTAATAATATCAATCAATATCCAGGATGCGCACGGTGCAGCGCACCTTAATATTTGTAGAACAAAATCCAATAAATGATTAAGCCGCAGAGCGGCCGAATATTGAGGAGATGCATTTTATTCCGGTACGCTGCACCTAAACTTCCGAACAATGGCGCTACAAATATCATCGCCGCGCTGCGGCCGAAAACAATTAAGGGATATTTACTGCAAGCCCGCCTGATAGAAAAGCAGCCGTTAATAATATCAATCAATATCCAGGATGCGCATGGTGCAGCGCACCTTAATATTTGTAGATCATAATCCAATAAATGATTAAGCCGCAGAGCGGCGGGATATTAATGCTGCTTTTATTTTATCGGCTCCAGTTCCAGGGCTTTTGCCTTTTTCAACATAAAGCTATATGCCGCTTCATAGTTATTTTCTATTTCACCATCCAGTATAGCGTCTTTAATTGCATTTTTTATATCTCCTACTTTTTTACATGGCGCTATACCAAATATATCCATTATCATTTCACCTGTTATAGGCGGCTGCCAGTTGCGAATACGGTCATTTTCCTCTACTTCTTTTAATCGCTGCTCAACCATTTCAAAATTATCAAGGTATCGCTTTACTTTTTGTTTATTCTTTGAAGTGATATCTGCCCTGCACAACATCATCAATGCATCAATATCATCGCCTGCATCAAATAACAATCTTCGTATGGCCGAGTCTGTTATATTCTCTTTTGTAAGACTTATAGGGCGTAAATGCAATTCCACCATTTTTTGAACAAAACGCATTTTATTGTCAAGCGGTAAACGCATTTTGGTAAATATCTTCGGAACCATTCTTGCGCCAACAACTTCATGCCCGTGAAACGTCCAGCCATGACCTTCCTCAAATTTTTTAGTGGCGGGTTTTGCTATATCGTGTAAAACTGCAGCCCATCTTAACCAAAGATCATTAGTGTTTTCAGATATATTATCCACCACCTGCAGTGTATGATAAAAATTATCCTTATGCCCTTTCCCATCTTTGTACTCAGCGCCGGCAAGGTCAACCATTTGCGGAAATATGAGCTTCATCAACCCACTTTTATACAACAGGTCTAAACCAACCGATGGTTTTTTACTGAGCAATATTTTATTCAATTCATCTGTAATACGCTCCTGCGAAATAATAGATATCCGGCCGGCATTTTTCTTAATACCTTCCCATGTATTTTCGGCAATGGTAAATTGCAATTGAGAAGCAAATCTTATCCCTCTCATCATTCTTAAAGGATCATCACTAAATGTTTTATCAGGGTCAAGCGGTGTTCGGATAATTTTCTGCTCAATATCATTTAGCCCGTCAAAAGGGTCAAGCAGGCTGCCATAATCATTTTTATTAAGGCTTATAGCTAAAGCGTTAATAGTAAAATCTCTTCTGTCCTGGTCATCTTTCAATGTTCCGGCTGCAACTTCTGGATTTCGGGATTCAGAGCGATAGCTTTCTTTCCTGGCGCCTACAAATTCAATATCAAGTTCGTCTACTTTAAAATGCGCTGTGCCATAACTCTTAAAAAACGACACATATGGTGCCGGCGAAAACTGCTTTGCGGCCTCACGGGCCAATGTAATACCATCACCCACACAAACGATGTCTGCGTCTTTTGTTTTTCGTCCTATTATTTTATCACGCACAAAACCGCCGATCACATAACAATCAACGCCAATTTCTCCGGCAACTGCGGCTATCTTTCTGAAAACAATCATTTCCTTTTCTGAAAAATCAATAATCATAAGGCTGCAAAAATAAGAAAGGTTTAATGGTTAAGACTACCATTGTGATTAGAGTATTATTTGTTTTTTAATAAGTAGTTAATCCTGCAATCCATCTGTTAAAATTGATATCTTAGTTACATTATTCACATTTAATATTATTACCATGGCAGACAGTAATACCAATCCAAGTGAACAAAAAGGCTGGACAGATAAATTAAGCGATAAAGCAAGTGAACTCAAAAGTAAGGCGGGCGAAACTTTTGATAAGGTTGAAGACCAGGCAGAAAAAGTATGGGATAAAGTAGAAGATAAAGCTGAAGATATTTGGGAAGATACTAAAAAAACGGCCGGTGAATGGAAGGATAAAGCTGAAGATAAATTAGATGATTTGAAAGATGGCGCTAAAAAGCTTTGGGACAGGATTACAGATAAGTTTGATGGTGATGATGACGATACCCAAAAAAGTGGGAAATAACATTATATTTTATAATCTGGCTGCCTGAAGACAGCCAGATTATAACCTTAAGAAACCATTAATCATCAATCGCTGTTTCCGCCATCAACCTGAATTTCCAGTTGGTTTCATCTTTTACGTCGCCTTGTGTTTGCTTCATGATTATACCAATCAGTTTTTCTTTTGGATCAGCAAAGTATTGTGTGTTAAAATAACCGCCCCAGTCAAAAGTGCCTGTACTGCCAAGCCCTCCTGCATCCTGCCCTTTTTGATTAACGAGTTCGAACGCCAGACCATGAGAAGTTTTTCCCTTCCATATATCACCAATCTGGTTAGCCATAATAACTTCAATTGTTTTACGGCTTAAAATTCTTACACCGTTCAATTCACCATTATTGAGATACATCTGCAGAAAAGCTGCATAGTCCTTAGCTGTGCTCGACAAACCGCCACCGCCTGAGAAAAATGTTTTAGCGCCTTTTACAGGATAATCAGCATCATAAAAACTTCCTGTATACTTTTTCCATTCACCACCCGTTTTTTCCTGTACGCTTACCAGGCGGTTTTTTTTGTTATCCGGAAGATAGAACCATGTATCATTCATGCCAAGCGGGTCAAACAATTTTGTACGAAGAAATTTATCGAAAGGCATACCAGATACCACTTCTATAAAATAGCCTAACACATCAAGCCCTTCGCTGTATACCCAGTTTTCACCTGGTTCATGATGCAGGGGCAGTTTAGCAAGCTTTTTTATATTGTCGCTGATCTTTAGCGGCGCTGTGGTAAATGCATCTGTAATACCTGCTTTGCTAAAAATTTTCCTGAATCTTTCATCGCCATCTATGGCACCATATCCAAGCCCGGAGGTATGCGTAAGCAAATGACGGATGGTGATCTGGTTTTTTGAAGGCTTTGTCGTATAGCTTGAATCTTTGTCGTTAAAAGTATCCAGTATCTGCGCTTCACCAAACTCAGGTATATATTTTGAGATGGGGTCATCCAGTTTAAATTTTCCTTCTTCCCACAACATCATAACAGCGGTTGAAGTAATGGCTTTGGTTTGTGAAGCGATCCTGAAAATATCATCTCTTTTCATTTCTCTGTTTGAATTATTGTCAGCCATGCCGTAGGCTTTGTAAAACACTATCTTTCCTTTCCTGGCTATAAGGGCAACAATGCCGGGAAGGTCTTTTTGATCAACTGCATCTTTCAACATCGCATCAATTTTTGCTATCCGTTCCGCAGACATGCCTGCTGTTGCCGGAGCAGCTTCGGTAAGTACGGGCGAAGTGGTAAGCGATTTTGTTTGTGCAAAAGCAGAAGTAGTGAAAATAACAGCGAGCATCAAAGTAATGAGCCTGGTTGCCTTTAAAAAAGTCATGTTGATGGTTTATTGTAAATATATTAAAATGCTGAAAAAATTGCACTTTTCAGTATAAGGGGCAGTTACACCTGCAAAACACTACTGGCAATATATGGATTGTAATTTAGTCCGGAGAAACCCGCCCGGGTTCTACACCACAAGTGTTCAGCCTTTCAGGTTTGATTTTATTAATGCATTCAGGTTTCGAACACTTGTGGCTTTACACTATTACCCGTAACAGAAAAAACTGTTTGCAACACAACCGATGCCATCACAAAAAACAGCCCCAGGTAAAAGGAAAAATTCACTTCTTTACTCTCATTAAAAAACAGGAACGCGAGTATAATGGCATAAATAGGTTCAAGATTGAATGTTAAATTCACAGTAAAAGCAGGTATTTTTTTCAACACTTCTGCAAATAATATATATAATCCTACCGTGCAGAAGAGTGAAAGCAGTAACAGGTAAAATATATCTCTGCCATCCGGGAAAAATGTTTTAACCGGGAAAAAATAAAGATATACCGGGAGCAGAATACCCAGCCCGATGGTGCCGCTGAGCATCTGGTAAAAGTTAATTACTTTACTGTTATACCGCTTCACCAGGCGCTCATTATATATAGTGTATAGCGCAGCAAAAGCTGAAGAAATAACTCCTAAACCAATACCTAACTGGTAGGATGCGTCAAAATGAAATATAAGGCTGATACCGAATACGGTTAACACACTCAGCAACAGCTCTGATATTTTAAACCTGCTTCTATCAATCATAGGCTTGAATATAGCGGTAAAAAAACTTGTTAAGCAATAACAAACCACGCCAATGGAAATATTGGAATATTTAATGCTTGCATAAAAAAATAACCAATGTATGGTAATGTACATTCCTGCTTTTCCGATACCAAGTTTTTCTTTAAAAGAAATACCGCTGCTGATGCGGAATATTTTTAAAACAAAAAACAACATGACGGCAGAAAACAATACCCTGTACCAAACCAGCAATCCTTCATTAAGTGTAATAAGTTTTCCAAAAACACCCGTAAATCCTGCAAGTATTACGGCGATGTGTAATAATAAATATGTTTTCTTCATAAAAGAATTATCAGAATGCCGGCGGGGAACAAACTTTAAAGATAATAATAGTGAATGATGAAACGTGAAACATGTATTTCCGAAACCTGAAATAAATCCTCCACTTCCTATGTTTCGTAGTAACACTTCTTATTCCCATCCGCCACCTAAAGATCTATATAAATCCAGGTGTGAATGCAGCAATGCCTTTCGTGCTTCTGTTTGCTTTAGTTCAGCTTCCAGCACGCCTTTTTGTGCAGTTATTACTTCAAGATAACTGGCATAGGCGCTTAAATACAAATCATTCGATGTACTTACCGCCTGCTTGAGTGTTTCTACTTCATCATTATTCAACGTTACTATTTTTTTAAAATATTCAATGCTTTTAATGTTCGTAATTACTTCTTTGTATGCATTTAAAAAAGAGAGCTTGTATTCGTTAAATGCAATTTCCTGTTGCGCATTTGAAACAGCAAAATCACTCTTTAACTGGTAACGATTAAAGATGGGCTGTGTTAAACCTCCGAGTATTCCATAGGCAAGTGAACTACCATTAAACAGCAGCGGAAATTTAAACGCATTTAAAGCGAGGTATGGCGTAAGCACAAGTGAAGGCAAAAAAGATTTTCTTGCTACTTCAACATCTGCTTTTGTAGCCGCAAGATGCCACTCCGCCTGCTTTACATCAGGCCTGCGGGCAAGCATATCCGCAGGCGTGCCCGTAAATACCTGTGCGGGAAACTCCTGTTTGCTGATTGCAGTTCCCCGCGGCACAGGTGTTTGCGCCAACTGCCCGAGCAATACATTCATCTCATTTTCCAGTTGCACTATACTCAGCTTTGTTTCATATTCCAGCCCTTTTGTATGTAATAATTGCGCGGTAAATTGCTGCACGGCTAATGCATTAGCCCGTCCTCCTTCCATTTGCGCTTTTACTATTTCAACTGCCCTTTCCTGCAATTCAATATTACGGTATATAATTTCAAGACGGTTATCCAATGCAAGCAGTTCATAATAATACGTTGCTACCTGCGCCACCAGTTGTGTAATTACCCATTTTCTTTCCTGCTCAGATGCGAGTAATTGGGCCTGCGCTGATGTTTTTCTTGCTTTCAGTTTCCCCCAAAGGTCAATTTCCCATGAACTTTTTAAACCGAAATAATAATCCTGTACCGGGTTGGTTACCTGCTGGTCTTTATCAATATTCTGAGAAAGATTGGTATCAAAATTTCCTACACCTGTCATGGTATATTTGCCGTATTTATCAACCGATGCAGAAACAAAACCATCAAGAGACGGTAATCTTAACCCTTTTTGCAACACCAGATTTGCTCTTGCAATCATAATACGCTGCATGGCATTTTGCAGGTCAGGGTTATTGTTGATAGCAGTATCAATCAGCGCAATCAATACAGGATCTTTAAAGAAGTTTTTGAGTGAAATATTCCCGGCGTCAATACTATCTGCTGCACCTGGATAAGCTGCGGGTACGTCCAGTTTCTTTTCCACAGTTGCCTTTTTCTGTATACCACATGCACTGGAACCTAACATCAGCCCATAACCGAAACAGCTATATGTAATCAGTTTTATAATCTTCATTGCTTTTATCTGTTGTTGTCAATAATATATTTTTTAAGGTAGAGGGCGGAGGCAACCTCCTCGTATGTTAGCTCCTTTTTTGAGGTGAAAGGTGTAGGGTAGAAGGTTTAAGGAACTTGCCTATATGCAACTTTCAACCCTTCACCCCCTGCCACTATCCTTACGCCTCCTCCGGCGCTACCTTCATCTTCATATTTTTTACTTTAATTTTCATTTTCTTTTTACCTGCGAGCTTTTCTTCAAGCGAAGCAAACAAAACATATAAGCCGGGGATAACAATTACGCCGAAGATTGTTCCTGTGAGCATGCCACCTGCTGCCGCTGTGCCAATTGAACGATTACCCAAAGCGCCTGCACCTGAGGCAATACATAAGGGAATGAGGCCTGCTATAAATGCGAATGATGTCATAAGAATAGGACGTAGCCTGGAGGCTGATCCTTCAATAGCTGCATTTAATGCAGAAACGCCAAGTTTTTTTCGCTGAATAGCAAACTCAACTATCAGAATGGCATTCTTGCCCAGTAACCCAATGAGCATAACGAGAGCCACCTGCGCGTAAATATTATTTTCAAGGCCGGCTAATTTTAATGCTGCAAACGAACCGAATATACCGGCAGGCAACGACAATATTACCGCAAGCGGAAGAAAAAAGCTTTCGTACTGTGCGCACAATATGAGGTATACAAATACGAGGCAAAGAATAAAAATATATACAGCCTGGTTACCCGATAAAATTTGTTCACGCGTCATACCCGACCATTCGTAGCCGTATCCTCTTGGTAACACTTCTTTCGCTACTTTTTCTACTGCGGCAATGGCTTCGCCACTGCTTCTGCCCGGAGCCGCATCGCCGTTGATCAGTGCAGATGTATACATATTATATCTTGTTAACTGCTCCGGGCCATATACTCTCTCCATCCTGATAAAAGTGGAAAAAGCCACCATTTCACCCGAAGTGTTTTTGAGATACAGATGTAATATATCCTCCGGGCTTTTACGGTATTGGGGATAAGCCTGCACCATCACTTTATACATTTGCCCGAACCGTATAAAGTTGGTAGCGTAATAACTGCCCAGCAGGGTTTGCAGCGTGCTCATGGCGTTATCAATGGTGATGCCCTTTTTAGCCGCTACTTCCTGGTCAACATGGATCATATATTGTGGAAAATTGGGATTAAAACCCGTAAAAGCATTATTAACCACACCTGTCTTCATCACCCTTTCAATTACCCTGTTAGCCACATCCTGCGTTTGCTGCAGATCGCCGCTGCCTGTTTTGTCAAGCAACCTGAATTCAAACCCGCTGGAATTACCGAACCCCGGCACAGTTGGCGGTGGAAGAAATTCTATACTGGCATCTGTTATATGTTTTGTTTTTTCTTTTAGCTGGGTTATCAACCCTTCTACAGATTCCTTTCTTTTATTCCACGGCTTCATATTGATCATTCCCATGCCGTAAGATGCACCGGATACTTCCGTTACAAGACTATACCCGGCAAGCGTTGAAATGTTTTCTATTGCGTCAAACTTTGTAGCTACCCGTTCAACTTCATCAAGCACTTCACCTGTACGTTCCACCGTTGATCCTGCCGGGGTGGTAACATTCACATAAATAACGCCCTGATCTTCTGTTGGTATAAAGCCCGACGGCAATACCGCGCTTATACCCCATGTCGCCAAAAAGAAAATAATAAGCAATGACATCGTAACAACCTTTCTGCCCGCAATTGCACCTATCAATCCTTTATACCTGTTTTGCGTTTTATTGTATACCCTGTTAAAGCCACCAAAGAAACGCTGTAATAAACCCTTTCGTTTTCCCGGCTCCTGGTGCTTTAACATTAATGCACATAATGCCGGCGTTAGCGTTAATGCATTTACACCTGATATAACAATAGAGATAGCGAGCGTTAGCGAGAACTGGCGATAGAATACGCCCACCGGGCCGGACAAGAATGCCACGGGAATAAATACTGCCGACATAACCAGCGTGATCGCCATAATAGCGCCGCTGATCTCCTTCATCGCTGCAATGGTAGCATCCATTGGTCCCATGTTATCTTCCGTCATCTTTACATGCACTGCCTCCACAACAACTATCGCGTTATCAACCACAATACCAATGGCCAATACCAATGCAAAAAGCGTGAGCAGGTTAATGGAGAAGCCAAGCATCAGCATAAAAGCCAAGGTTCCTATTAATGCAACAGGTACTGCAAGCGCGGGGATAAGCGTCGACCGGAAATCCTGCAGGAATAAAAACACCACAATAAATACAAGTATGAATGCTTCAGCCAGTGTGCGCAGTACTTCTTTGATTGACGCGTCTAAAAAACGGGATACATCATATGCGAGGTTATAATCCATGCCGGGTACAAAAGAATCTTCTTTAATCTCAGCCATACGCTTTTTGATATTGCTGATTACCTCTCTTGCGTTTGAACCCGGCCGTTGTTTGATCATGATAGAAGCCGAAGGCTTGCCATCTGTTTTAGATTCCATGCTGTAGCTTAACGCGCCAAACTCAACATCCGCTATATCTTTAAGCCTGAGAATAGAACCATCGGAAGCAGCACGGAGTACAATATTTTTATATTCCACAGGTTCGGAAAACTTACCGGTATACCGAAGCACATATTCCAGCGCGTTCTGTTCTTTCCCTGAGCTTTCACCGGTTTTACCCGGAGCCGCTTCCACATTTTGATTACGCAATGCAGTTATCACCTCATCGGCAGATACATTATATGCCAGCATCCTGTCCGGCTTTAGCCAAACACGCATGGCATAATCTTTCGCACCCATTATTTCTGCAAAACCTACACCATCAATACGCTTTAATTCTTTTAGTACATTAATATCTGTAAAGTTGAAAATAAACCCTTCATCCATTGTGCTGTCTTCGCTCACAATATTCAGGTAAAGCAACATACTGTTCACTTCCTTTTCAGTAACCACACCTGCTTTAATAACCTCTTCGGGTAATTCGTCCAGTACAGTTGTTACCCTGTTCTGCACATTAACTGCTGCCTGGTCCGGATCTATACCAACCTTAAAAGCAATGGAAATAAGGGTAACACCATTATTGCTCGTTACCGTATTCATGTACGTCATACCCGGCACACCATTAATAGCTCTTTCCAGGGGAGTAGCTACTGCATCGGTACACACCTGCGCGTTAGCGCCGGTATAACGTGCCGTTACGGTTACAGAGGGAGGTACAATATCAGGGAACTGCGTAACGGGTAATGTAAATAATGCTAATACACCCAGCAGTGTAATTATAAGAGAGATGACAAGAGACAATATAGGTCTCCTGATAAAAGTTTCTACCATAAAATATATAAATAATATTTTTCCAGATGCAGGCAAACAACCGGAATAAAGCCTGGATTAACATTTACCTGCGCAACAAAATTTTTATTGATTGATTTTATGCATCACATTTGCCGGCTTACATTCAGAGGCTCTATACGCATACCTTCTTTTATACTTTGTATGCCCTCATATAATATTCTGTCGCCGCTGTTAAGCCCGTCTTTTATAATATAATATTTTGACAGACGGGTTTCGGGAATCACTGTTTTCATTGTAACCACGCTATCGGAGCCTACAACAAATACATAGTTCTTATCCTGTATCTCAAAAACAGATTTCTGTGGAATAATCAGCGCATCTTTAGCATAAGAAGTGATTCTTACTTTACCGGTAGCGCCATGCCTCAATAATTTTGAAGGATTGTCAAACCTTGCCCTGAAGGCAATAGAACCTGTTGCTTCATCAAATTCTCCGTCAACAGTTTCAATCTGTCCCTTCTGGTTATAGACAGAACCATCGGCAAGTATAAGCTGCACAGCATTATCTCTTTCATTGCCATTTCCTCTGCGGTAGTTTAAATACTCGTTTTCAGAAATATTAAAATAGGCATACACCGCATGATTATCTGAGATGGTAGTTAGCAGGGCGCCTGCATCTATAAGACTACCTGCTTTTAGCGGTATACGGTCAATAACTCCGTCAAAAGGTGAAAGTATGTGGGTATAGGATAGTTTTGTTTCCGCATTTCTTTGTGCTGATAACGCTTCTTCCACCTTTGCATTCGCGGCTTTTAGTCTTGCCTCTGCCATTTCCAGCTCTGTGGGCGAAACTATTGATTTTGACAAAAGCACTTTTACTCTCTTTAATTCCACTTCTGCGGTTTTAGCTTCAGCCTGTGCATTACTTACACCGGCTTTTGCTTTTGCAACTTCATTTAAAAATTCATGCTGGTCTAACTGGAACAGGGGCGCTCCTTTTTTTACTTCCTGTCCTTCATCCACAAATATTTTGCTTAAAAATCCCTGTACCCTTGCGCGTATCTCCACATTTTTTACAGCCTGGATGCTTGTTACATAATCATGCTTCAGCACTGTATCTATAGTATTTACCTGCAACACCGGTAATTTGGGTAATATATTTTCTTCTTCTTTATTTTCCTTAGCAGCACATCCTGCAGCAAATGCAATAACCAGTATGTACAAATAATTTTTCATTACTAATTTGTTTTGAGTAAAAAATAAATGATAATGCCATGATGACTTTTCGCAAAAAGCATCGCAAGCAATTCATTATTATTTTGATAGGTTACTATCTTGTTCCTTAGGGTAAAATGCAAAAAAGAATGAAAAAAATCAGAATGGAGTTAACCTGAAAATGAAATGATGATGTTGGAGCAATGGCAATTGTTGAGGACGGTCTATACCAAAAAACTGTTTTGATACTGCATATTGCTTTACTGCAGTAACTACAGGCATCAAACTAAAATTTGACAGGAACCAGCTTATTTCGCGGAACTTAATGCTGAAAAGCGTATAACTGAAATCGGGTTTTTCCGAATCCGGCAGACAATCTTCAAGCCCTGCAATATTTTCAAGCATAAGCTCAAGAACAGTTGAACGGTTTTCCGCTTCATCAGCTGTATTAAAAGCGGAAGACCGTGGAAAGAGAGTTTCATTAATATCAAAACTGCTGCCTGGTAAAAAAGTCAGGACATTAAGGAAGCTTAAAAGTAACAGGCCTGCTACCCAATATTTACACTTTTGAGCTGCTTTAATCATGCATTACACCAGTTAAAATGGGCTGAATTTTTAAAAACACAAATATACGCCAATATGGCTCAGGAAAAATATTGTAATGCAGTAATTTTAATGAAGAATGTTAAAGAAACAGGCTGAATTATAGCGATTTGTTAAAAATTAATAGTGCCGACAGTAAACTTAAAAACTTTCCCGCGTTCATTTTGATCCTGCTTCATGAAGATTGAGTTAAAAGCATAGCATGCGGGTGGCGGGAGAGAAATATGTAGACTTGTAGTATAAAAGTTTGAGCATTCATACCAAAGGCGGGCAGATATCTCACTCGCGTAAATACGATTATAGAAAAATCCCAATATTGTTTATAATGGCCTCGTTACAATACATCGAAGATCAGGCTTTTGTTTTTAGCTTTTTGTATACCGGGTAGCGCCTATGGCGAATAATTGAAACAATAGCCGGGTTATCTACAAACAGATTGTGCTTATAGCACAGACAAGAAAGCAACCAAGCGGGAAAGTGAACAGGACAATTGTGAATTGTGAAATGTGTATTGCTGCTGATAACCCATTGCATTTTGCCGCGTACCGGTTATCCGTTTGTAGCAGGAATAACAACGTTTTTATTTGCCCGGTCTGGGACTACCTGTGCATCACAATAAAATAGCCTTCAGGTGATTTAACCAAATGACATGAAATTTAAGGATGCTGTTTTTTTACGGTAAGCCATCTTAATGTCATCTTTATATTTTTCCTGACAACAGGTTTGGTGCTCAATATGGCAATAACCTCAGCCGAGCTGCATGAATTTGAGTCAAAGGGATTTACATTTATTACTATTCTTAATAATACGGGCTGATCAGCAGGTATACCAATACCCCGGTTACAGATACATACAACCAGATAGGCCACGTGATCCTCGCAATTTTTTTATGACGGGAAAATTCTGCGGTTAATCCACGGTATGCCGTAAATAATATAAATGGTAGAATGATGCCGGCTAATGGAATATGCGTACCAAGAATGATATAATAAAATGTTCTTAATCCCCCGGCGGCAGCTTTTTCTTCATCACTCACTATTCCGTCATGGTTGGCATCTCCAAACCTTGTTTCACCCGCAAAAAGGTGATGACATATATACGACAGTAGGAAAAGCACGGAACAAACCAGCGCGGCAATCATTATATTCCGGTGAAGCACATATTTTTTTTGCTTAGCCGATGTTAAACCTGCTATCAATAAAACAGAAACTATAGAATTAACAATAGCATTGAAGAGTGCAAAATTGTGCACGTTGAAACCAAGATCTGCATTAACCTTAACCCGGCTGAGCACTACAACTGCCGCAAACACCACAAAGGAAACAACCCATATAAACAGTGTAGCTGATTTGTCATTCTTTTTTATCTGAGCCTGCAGCATATAATTATTATTATGATCTTAATTCTGATTCCCGAACAATTTTCTCTTCTTCTTTTTATCCTTTTCCAGCATAAGCAATACCACATCATCGGCCAGTTTGTTCAGGTGAATACTGTCCAGTCCTTTATACCATCCTCTTACCACACGCTCTTTATCAAGCATAAAAAAATGTTCGGTATGAATAAAATTCGTATCAACATTCGTATCAGCAATATTGGCTTTGAATTCGTTTTTGGCAATATCATAAATCTCATCCTTGTCGCCGGTGAGCAACCACCATGTATCAGGATTGATGCCGTATTTATCAGAATATTTTTTAAGCTTTTCGGGAGTGTCTCTTACGGGGTCAACACTAAAGGATATAAATCTTACCACAGTATCGGTTTTGTTGAAGGCATCCTGTAGTCGCTTCATATTACGTGTAAGCGACGGGCAAATACTGGGGCAGGAAGTAAAAAAGAAATCGGCAATAATGATCTTGTCTTTAAAATCGCTTAAGGAAACCTGCTTGCCAAGCTGGTTGGTAAGAGTAAAGTTTCTCACTTTGTGCCACACCGTATCTTCCGTGGTTTTGCCGTATTCGGTAACGGTGCGTACGCTGTCATAAAAATACCGTTTAGGCATTACAACTGCCTCAGCGCTGAAATGTTTCAGTAAAAAATAACAGGTCAAAGGAAGAAAAAGTGCCACCAAAATTGCCATGAACGACTTCTTGCTCATCATAACGGCGCAAAGATAGGGCTTCTACTGTTTCAGTATCCGCTTTGACTCGTTAATAGCTGTTCCTCTTATATTTAATATATATTCTCCCTTGGGAACATTATACATATCCAGTATATGCTGGGCATAATATGTTGTTTTCTTAAACTGGTAAGTACGAATGGCTTTACCGTTCAGGTCGTACAGCATACAGCTTATATCGCCTGTTTCTTCGGTTTGTATAATAATAGAGGCATTGTTAAATACCGGGTTGGGCATCACACTTATTTCTATTTTAGGACGGGAAAAAAAGTTGGATTTCAATACTGCTGTGCCGGAGGATCGCCCGTTTGTTTTACAGGTAATACGATAAAAGCTGCTGTCAGACAGTGGCATATCGTCCGTATAATTATAGATAGAATCCATGCCTGCAAAATATGGCGGCATTATTTCGAGCAACTGGAACTTTTGGCCATCAGCAGAACGTTCAATGATTACATGCACGCTATCGTTATTTTTTGCCGCAATAGCCCAGTGAAGATGAACCGCATTTTTATTCGTTGCCTTTTCTATTTTGAAAAAGCGTATCAGCCCTGAAGAACCATCCTGTGCATTTGTATGTAAACTAAAAAGCAAACACAATACTCCCGGTATAAAAGCAATGCGTTTATGCAAACACGGGATAGACATATTGGTTTAGATGCGTTTTAGTTTAATAATCAAAAAATGATTTTTTGCTACGGATGCACGGATATTTCATTTGTGCATTCGCGACATTTTTAATCATTCTACATTCAAATATCTAATGGCTGATATATAAAAAGGAGTGACTAAAACGCGAAAATAATGCCAGTGGTATATTTTAATTCATAATAATTTATTAAAACGGGTATGGGCGACCGTTATTTAATAACGCCGAGATAGCGCCCCATCCAGTAAGGTAGCAGCCATATATCGCCGGCGCTGTGTTCATCGCGGCCATTGCTTCCGCCATCCAGCCCAAACCTGTTCGCATTATGGCGGCTTATTCTTAACTCATCCGGTGGCAGCACTTCTTTAGTGGTTTGATTTCTGAAATTAGGGGCTAACAGCTCTATATCCTTTCTGTCGCTGTTTCGAACCGTCCAGCCTACCATATCCAGAGGATATTCCTGCAGGTACCATATAGTCTCTTTAAGATCGAAATTTTTTACGCCGGTAATAGCGGTAAAAATATTCCAGGCGCCATCTTTTTCAGGGCGCTCCGCTTCCCAATGGTCTATGATAGATGCTTTGAATTTTGCTTTAAGCGTATCGTTAAATGCATAGCGATAAAGCCCCCAGTAGCCCAGAAAATACATTTCATCATCGGAGTGGTTCCAGCCCTCAGAGAGCATCTTGCTCCAGTCGCTGGCGCCTTCTTCCGCGCGTCCGATATTTTTCATTGGCTGCATAAGGTTTGTCAGGTAACCATATTTATTCATCAGCTCAAATGCCTTTTTCTTATACACTTCTTTTTTAGTGAAGTGATAAGCTGTTTGCAGCATCCCAATTATATTGGATGAATTGATCTTTCTGTCACCAACTGATTCAGGATGGCTATTTACATAATCCGGGTTCCATTTACCCCATAGCGTAGGCTTGCCATCCCAGTCTATCAGGTACAAATCATGATCAATAATATGCTGCATCAGAGAGTCTATCAAACGTACTGCCTGCTTTTTTACGGCTGCATCATCTACCAGTTCTGCTATAACGCCAAAAACAAAAATATGTCCTATAGCTTCATCACTGCTTGTGGTAGACTTCCATTCCCACTCCGGGTTATCGGCTGGGCGCCACGCTTGTCTGTCGTGGAGCGCATAGCCGCGCCTTTCAAAAGATCTTGCGGGAAATCCTTTTATCGGGTTTATTGAATACAGTCTTTCCATTGCGTCAAGCGATTCACGGCAATTTTGCAATGCTTCCGGAGATTTTGTAACCGCATACCGGAATGCTTCAGCACCAAGATACATTGAAGTCCACAAGCCGTCATTATCCGAATCCTCCATAAAGCCTGTTGCAAGGTCGCCGTCTTTCATTCCCGCAACAGTTGCATTAAACCCGTTACGAATATGCCGCTGCCTGACCTGCTTATCGTAGAATGCAGCTTTTTCTAAGAGGGTCATTTGTTTGAAACATATCTTTCCCAGCCCGGCTCTGGTAAGCACAAGCACACTGCCATCAGAACCGGCGGATATTTGTGTAACTTCATCAGAAGGCAGCCACCTTTTTGACGCGTAAAAATTATACCTGCCATCATCCTTCAGCATAAAGGCTCCGCGTTTTGAACCGAACCAGAGTTTATCTCCAATAGCAGTTACGGCTGTGATCTCTGTGCAGGGAAGTTTTCGTTTAACATCACCAATTTGCTCTTTTGCAGCAATGTCTATAATTATATATCCATTGCCGGTGCCTGCAACAATTTGTTTTGCATTTTTGTATAAGGTGAATGCTGTAAGACTATCTGACCTAAAAACAGTTGATAATAATTTATCTGCCGGCGACCATGAGCTGATCCTGTCTGAACTAAGAATGTAAAACCTGTCAGCGCTGTTATCGTATGTAATATCCAATATGGGTGCGTCCGCGTTTCCCTTCCACATTACCGAATTGTTTTTTAAATATTCCAGCTTTTTACCATCGGATACAAGAAAAGAAAAATCTTTGCCTCCACTGAAAATATTTGCAGAACCAAGGGTGTGTTTTAAAAACAATTTCCCGGCCCATGCATTACTGAAGATCGCTGTATCATCACCAAATATGAATTGGTTTTGATAAAGCCCCAATGAGGAAATATTTCTTTTATTAAGAGAACGATAGCTGCTGTCCGCAACGATGGTTCCCGGTTGCAAAAATTCTCCTCCGCGCAAACGCATAAGCCCCTTTGATGTGATAAGCTTAATAAAGCCATTACGATCTTCATATACTTTATTAAGAACAATATCCGGGTTTTCTGAAAAATATTTAATACTGTAATCCTGTATAAAAGGTTTATCAACATGAACTGATTGAGCTGCAATGTTCCCGCATAAACATACGGTCAATTTAAACAAATAGCCAACAGCATATAATGATGTCCTTCTCATTAAAAAAAATTATAGAATATGAAATAATCCAAGCATCAGTTCACATGCAACAACCGGGTATAAGAATAAACAGCTATGAGAGACAAAGAATACCGTTCAATACTCAAACCTCGCAAGGCAAATGAGCATTTTAAAAGAGATTTTGCATTAACTTTCAATTTTCTTCTCACGTTTAAACATTCTGCTGATGAAAAGGATACTTGGTTTCCTCGCTGTTTTATTTGTGCTGCACGAGCAAATTTCCGCACAACAGACCTTCCCTGTAAATGGCGTTGCCGACGAACGTTCGGGCTATTACGCTTTTACCAATGCTACCGTTATAAAAGATGCCCAAAACACACTGCAAAATGCTGTAGTTATTATAAAAAAGGGTAAAATAACTGCTACAGGAACAAATATACCTGTGCCTAAAGAAGCGGTGATTATTGATTGTAAGGGTAAATACATTGTTCCATCGTTTATTGATATATACAGTGATTATGGTATACCTGCGCCTCAACGCTCTGCTGCACCGTTTAACTACAGCGCGCCGGCGCAATTAACTTCAAATACAAAAGGCGCTTATGGCTGGAACGAGGCAATAAAAGCTGATGTAAATGGCGCTTCCATTTTTGCGGCCGATGCGGCAAAGGCAAAGGCGCTGCGTGATATTGGTTTCGGCACTGTGCTTACGCATCAAAAAGATGGAATAGCAAGAGGAACCGGTACTATTGTATCACTTGCTGATATTAAAGAGAATCTCGCCATCATTAAAGAAAAGGCTTCCGCCCACTATTCTTTTAACAAAGGAACATCTGCACAAAGTTATCCTGGTAGCTTAATGGGTGCTATTGCTTTATTGCGGCAAACATATTTAGATGCGCAATGGTATAAAAGCAATCCTGCAGAAGAAGGTATAAACCTGAGCCTGAAAACATGGAATGACATTCAAAACCTGCCACAGATATTTGAAGCCAATGACAAATGGCAGGATATACGCGCCGACAGGATTGGAGATGAATTTGGCATACAATATATTATTAAGGGCGGTGGAAATGAATACCAGCGCATACAGGAAGTTGCAAAAACAAAAGCAGCTTATATACTGCCACTTAACTATCCTGATGCAATGGATATAGAAGACCCTGATGATGCAAAAAGAATTTCGCTGAACGATCTGAAACATTGGGAGCTCGCGGTAACAAATCCTGCAGCTTTTGAAAAGGCCGGCATTAATTTTTGTTTAACGCCTGCTGATTTAAAAGATATAAAATCGTTTTTGGCTAATGTTAGAAAAGCTATTGAAGCCGGCCTCAGTGAAATGAAGGCCTTTGAAGCACTTACAAAAACACCGGCAACTTTGTTAGGTATATATGATAAGGTGGGCAGCATCGAAGCAGGCAAAACCGCCAGCTTTCTAATCACTTCCGGCCCTGTGTTTGATGAAAGAACAACCATTTACCAAAACTGGGTGCAGGGAGAAAGGTATGATGTAAATAATGAAAACTGGACTGATATTAACGCTGTATATAACTTATCTGTGCAGGAGCCCGGCAATAGCGCTAAAACATATACGCTTTCTGTAAAGAACAGCAAATCCGCAGCGGTAATTGATGGAGATACGCTTACAACAAAATTCAGTTTTAATGGTAAGATGGTAAATATCAGTTTTCCTCCTGAAAATAAATCGAAATCAACCATTCGCCTGACCGGTGCCGTTAGTGGAAATATGTGGATGGGCAATGGCATTAATGCCAACGGCGCACCCCTGCTTTGGAATGCCACATTTGTTAAAGCAGCTGAAGCAAAACCTGATACAGCAAAGAAAAATGTGGCTAAGCCACTTGCAAAGATCACCTTCCCGTTTGGCAGTTATGGATGGGATAGTTTGCCAACAGTACATAATATCCTTATTAAAAATGCCACCGTATGGACCTCGGATGAAGCGGGAAAATTGGAAAACACAGATGTATTACTTAAAGGTGGCAAGATTACACAGGTTGGTAAAAATATTTCTGATGCATCTGCCATAATTATTGATGGCACAGGTAAACATCTTACTGCCGGCATTATAGATGAGCATTCTCATATTGCTACCGCTTCTATAAATGAGGGGGCTCAGTCTGTAACATCTGAAGTAAGAATAGGAGATAATTTAAACCCGGATGATATCAATATCTATCGCCAGTTAAGCGGCGGTGTAACTACTTCGCACATCCTGCATGGTTCTGCCAATACTATTGGCGGACAAACGCAATTGATAAAGCTTCGCTGGGGTGCAGATGATGAGGGGTTGAAATTTAAAGGCGCCGATCCTTTCATTAAATTTGCCTTAGGCGAAAACGTGAAGCGAACGACTTCACCGGCCAATAATCGTTTTCCGGATACGAGAATGGGCGTTGAGCAGGTATTAACGGATGCCTTTCAAAGAGCAAAGGACTATGAGAACGCGGTTGCAAAAGCTTCTGCAATAAAAAGTACAGGCAAAAAAGGTGCTGCATCTGTAAATCCCTGGAATACGATAAGGCGTGATCTTGAGCTGGATGCGCTGGTAGAAATAATGAATAAAAAAAGATTTATCACCTGCCATTCTTATGTACAAACGGAAGTAACTTATACCATGCGTGTAGCAGAAAAATTCGGTTTCCGCATTAATACCTTTACACATATACTTGAAGGATATAAAGTAGCGGATAAATTGAAAGCGCACGGTGCCAATGTATCTACCTTTTCCGACTGGTGGGCATATAAAATGGAAGTAGCGGATGCTATTGCTTACAATGCCGCTGTTATGCAGAAAATGGGATTGAATGTTTGCATCAATTCAGATGATGCTGAAATGGCGCGAAGGTTAAACCAGGAGGCTGCAAAAACGGTTAAGTATGGCGGTGTAAGCGAGGAAGATGCGCTGAAGATGGTTACTATCAATCCAGCCAAAGCACTTCATATTAATGATAAAACCGGAAGTATTAAAGCCGGTAAAGATGCCGACGTGGTATTATGGAGCGATAACCCATTAAGCATTTACGCGAAAGCTGAAAAAACAATTGTAGATGGTATAATATACTTTGACAGGGAAAAAGACCTGTTAATGCGCAGCAATGTAGCTGCTGAACGCAACAGGATCATTCAAAAAATGATTGGTGAAAAAAAGAATGGTGCGCCAACAGCGCCATTTAAACCAAGCCTGCAGATCGTATTAGGCTGCGGAGAGCATCAGCACGATGGCGACAGCAATCATGATGATGAAACAGGCGGCCGCCTTGAAGAAAATGCTACTAACTAATACACTTACAATGCTTCTTACAGAAGATCAAAAAATGAAAAAATGAAAAGATGAAAAAAATAACATACACTATACTACTCATATTATTTTTTACTATTACTGCAACTGCGCAGGACGATGTATATCCTGCCCCGGAATATAAAGGGCTTTTATTTATTACTAACGGTACTGTACATACGGGAACCGGGCAGGTATTAGAGAATACCACCATACAGGTTAATAATGGTAAGATAGAAAAGATAGGTACAAATATTTCGCTGCCGGTTGATAATGTAAAGGTGTTTGATGCAAAAGGCAAACATGTTTACCCTGGTCTTATTCTTTCAGATTGCGATCTGGGATTGCGGGAAATTGCCAATGGCGTAAGAGGCTCAAACGATTACAGGGAGTTAGGAGAGCTCAATCCTGACATCCGTTCTATTGTTTCTTATAATACGGATTCAAAAATCATCAATACGCTAAAAGCAAACGGGATATTGCTGGCAAATGTATCTCCGCAGGGAAGCTTTGTAAGCGGCTCATCTTCTGTTGTGCAGCTTGATGCATGGAACTGGGAAGATGCGGCATATAAAACTGATAACGGCATTCATGTTACTTTTCCTTCTTTTCTTTCGCAGCGTGGAGGTCGCGCCTCCCAGAATACACAATCGCCTGTTGATGCAGAAAAACAGGCATTGCAAAAGATTGATGAATTGAAAAGCTTTTTTGCCGAAGCGAAATCATACCTGCAGGAAGCTGAACATGCACATACCAACTTAAAGTTTGCCGCCGTAAAAGGTTTGTTTGATAAAAGTCAGAAATTGTTTATTCATGCCGACCATGTAAAACAAATGCTGGCAGCAGTTGATTTTGTAAAAGAATTTGGTTTTGCCGTAGTGATAGTTGGCGGCAGTGAAAGCTGGCAGATAGCGCCGTTGCTTAAAGAGCATGATATAGCCGTAATACTTGGTCCCGAACATGAATTGCCTGCCACAGAAGATGAAGATGTTGACCAGCCATATAAAACGCCTGCTGCTTTACAAAACGCAGGTGTATTGTTTGCTCTGAATGATAATACAGCCAATACGCGCTTTCGCAATCTCAGCTTCAATGCAGGTACTGCCGCTGGTTATGGACTGACCAAAGAACAAGCATTAAGTGCTATAACATTAAATGCCGCTAAAATTTTAGGTGTTGATGATAAAACGGGATCTGTTGAGGTTGGTAAGGATGCGAATATCATAATAAGCGAAGGCGATATCCTTGATATGAAAAGCAGCATTGTTACACATGCGTTTATACAAGGAAGAATGGTGAATCTGGCAAACAAGCAAACGCAATTGTATGAAAGATATATGGGGAAGTACGGGTTGAAGAAATAGGGTGGAAAGTGTAAGGTTGAGGATGCAGGAGCCCATCTTGCACCCTCAGCCCTTTATCCTCGCCCTGCTGCCATTTTAGTCGCTTACATCCGGGTCAATCTTATTGCTCACATACAATGCACCTATTACAAAGCATATTGCAGATACAATGATCGGGTACATCAGCCCTACCAGTTTGTCGCCGGTATTTATAGTAGTGAGTAGTAATGCAATAAAGGGCGTTAACCCGCCAAATACACCATTGCCAATATGGTACGGCAGCGACATGGATGTATATCGTATTCTGGTAGGAAACAACTCAACAAGAAAAGCTGCTATCGGACCATATACCATTGTTACAAAAATTACCTGCACAAATACCAGGAAAACGAATGTCCGGTAAGTGCCCGGAGGTAATTTTTTATCAATATACATTACCGGGGCGTGTGCTGCAGGTTTTGTCAAATCTGCAAATACCGTATCCATGTTTTTCTGCGTGTATGCATAACCGTCAGCAAATATTTTTTTTACGGATGTTGTTGTGATGATATAATTAGCCGCTGTATCTCTTTTTATCTGCGGCTGTCCGGCAGATGCGGGTGTCATCGCCTGGTAAGCAGCCGTATCAGACAAGGAGAGGAATTGTTTGTAAATAGGTTTATAAAAAATTATAGCCAGCAGCATACCACCGAGCATTATCCATTTTCTTCCCACTTTATCGCTCCATGAACCAAACACCACAAAAAACGGCGTGGCAAAAAGAATAGCCCATATCAGTATAGTACGTGATTGCCCAAAATCTATTTTACAAACGGTTTCAATAAAATTCTGCGCATAAAACTGCCCGGTATACCACACTACACCCTGACCCATAGTGGCGCCGAATAATGCCAGCAATACCATTTTTAAATTGGCTTTATGCACAAAGCTTTCTTTCAATGGATTTACAGATGTTTTTCCTTCAGCCTTAAGTTTGGCAAACAAAGGCGACTCGTTCATTTTTAACCTTATGTAGATGGATACTATTACAAGCAAAATAGAAACTAAAAAGGGAATACGCCAGCCCCAGTCGTTAAACTTTTTTATGGAAACAGCAGGATCGCTATCTAAACTTTGCCGCACCAATAATATTACACCCAGCGATACAAATAAACCAAGTGTTGCGGTGGTTTGTATCCACGAAGTATAATAGCCTCTTTTGTTAGCAGGCGCATGTTCTGCCACATACGTTGCAGCGCCACCATATTCACCACCCAATGCAAGCCCCTGAAGCAACCGCAATATCAACACAATTATGGGCGCTGCAAAGCCAATACTTTCATACGATGGTATTAATCCTATAGCAAAGGTTGAGCCGCCCATAATAATAAGCGTTAATAAGAACGTGTATTTACGGCCTACTATATCGCCCAGCCTTCCAAACACAAGTGCGCCAAACGGGCGCACAATAAAACCTGCGGCAAATGTAGCTAATGTAGAAAGCAATGCTGCTGTAGGATTATCTTTAGGGAAAAACTGGCTGGCAATAACCGTGGCAAGGCTGCCGAAAATATAAAAGTCGTACCACTCTATTAAAGTTCCAACAGATGATGCGCCGATAATTTTCCAGATACTTTTGCTTGACGTAGACATTGAATGCAATCGATTGAAGGATTGAATATACTAAATATGTTTATCCGAAATTTCATTTTTCCTTATGAGCGAAAATAAGGACATTGCAAGCCGTTCGTAGCAATTGAATATTTTTAATCCTGAATAATTCAAAATTTTCTGAGCCATATGTCATACCCATACCAGATCAAATCTTACGAAGCATATAAAGAAGCCTACAAAAAAAGCGTTGAAGACCCCGAAGGTTTTTGGGCTGATGTTGCCAATAATTTTCAGTGGAAAAAAAAGTGGGATAAGGTGTTAGACTGGAATTTTACAGAGCCTAAGGTTGAATGGTTTAAAGGAGCGAAGCTGAATATCACCGAAAATTGTATTGACAGGTATTTGCCTGAAATGGCTGACCAGCCTGCTATTATATGGGAGCCTAATAATCCTGAAGACAGAGTAAGGATTGTTACGTATGCACGCCTGCATAAAAGAGTTTGCCAGTTTGCACAGGTACTAAAAAATCTTGGCGTAAAAAAAGGAGAAAGGGTATGTATTTATATGGGCATGGTGCCTGAACTGGCTTATGCCGTGCTTGGCTGCGCAAGAATAGGCGCAATACATAGTGTAATATTTGGAGGGTTTTCCGCACAGAGTATTGCAGACAGGCTTGAAGATGCGAAAGCCGAATATATTGTAACCTGCGATGGCGCTTACCGCGGCGCAAAAGACATTCCTTTGAAAAGTATTATTGATGACGCGTTGATAGGAAATAAAGTGGTGAAAAAGGTAATTGTATATACACGTACCAGAACACCCGTATCTATGTTAAAAGGGAGGGATGTTTGGTGGGAAGATGAAATGGAACATGCCGAAGGGCAGGTGGAAAAAAACGGAACGGTTTCTTTTCCTGCTGAAGAAATGGATGCTGAAGATCCTTTATTTATATTGTACACCTCCGGCAGCACGGGCAAGCCCAAAGGTGTGGTGCATACCTGCGGCGGTTATATGGTGTGGACGAATTACACTTTCGTAAATACTTTTCAATACCAGCGGGGACAAAAACATTTTTGTACTGCGGATATAGGATGGATCACCGGCCATAGTTATATTTTATATGGCCCATTAAGCGCTGGCGCTACTTCTGTAATGTTTGAAGGTGTGCCGACCTGGCCTGATGCAGGAAGATTCTGGGAAATAATAGATAAATACAAAATAGATATTTTGTATACCGCGCCAACAGCTATACGCAGCCTGATGAGCTATGGCCTTGATCCGATAAAAGATAAAAACCTATCATCGCTGAAAGTGCTGGGTACAGTTGGTGAACCTATTAATGAAGAAGCCTGGCACTGGTATGATGAAAATATCGGAAAGAAAAAATGCCCGATAGTAGATACCTGGTGGCAAACCGAAACCGGCGGTATATTAATCACTAATCTTGCGGGCGTAACACCTGCACGACCATCATGGGCAACATTACCTATGCCGGGTGTACAGCCTGTATTAGTAGACGACAGGGGCGTAGAAATAACGGAGAAAAATGAAGAAGGTTTATATAAAGGAAACCTCTGTATAAAAGCACCCTGGCCGGGTATATTACGAACAACTTACGGCGATCATGAACGCTGCCGCACCAATTATTTTGCCACATACGAAAATTTATATTTCACTGGTGATGGAGCAATGAAAGATGATGAAGGATTTTACCGCATTACAGGCAGGGTGGATGATGTGTTAAATGTGAGCGGTCACCGCATTGGAACTGCGGAAGTAGAGAATGCCATTAATATGCATGCCAGCGTGGTGGAAAGCGCTGTGGTTGGTTTTCCGCATGAAATTAAAGGCCAGGGCATTTATGCGTACGTAATTGTAAGTAGTTTTCATGGTAGTGAAGACGATACACGTAAAGACATACTGCAAACTGTTTCACGTATTATAGGGCCCATTGCCAAACCAGACAGGATTCAATTTGTAAATGGACTGCCTAAAACAAGAAGCGGCAAAATTATGCGCAGGATATTGCGCAAAATAGCTGAAGGCGAAATGGATAAATTAGGAGACACATCAACATTGCTTGATCCGGGAGTGGTTGATGACATAAAGAAGGGAAAGGTATAGCGGCAGCTTTAGACACATGTTAATTGTACTATTCAGCTTGCAAATGAATATCATTCAAAAAATCATTCAATGTTTGCTTTGCAGGTATCTGCAACTTTTTTCTTAAACGGTAGCGGCTAATTTCAACTCCCCTTACGGAAATATTCATCAGTTGCGCAATTTCTTTTGAAGCAAGTTTTAATTGCAGGTAAGCGCATACTTTTAAATCCGTACTGGTAAGAAGTGGAAATCGCTTTTTAAGTTTTTTAATAAAATCATTATTGATCTCATCAAAATGTACGGCGAACTGCTCCCAGTTAGCATCATTTTTTTCAATTTCATCTACCAGCTGAATTACCCGTTTCACATCAAGATTTCCGCCTGTTTTCTTTTGCAATCTTTGTAATTCATCTTTTACTTTTACCAGTGCATCTGTTCTTTCTACAAGGTGAAGGCTTACATCTGCCAGCTCTTTATTCTTATAAATTACTTCATTAATCAGCTTTTCATTCTGAAGCTTAATAATTTCCTTTTCATTTTTTTCAACCTCAAGCTGATGTATATAGCGCAATCTTTTTTGTTCTTCTTCAAATTTTTGAAGTTGCCTGTTAAGTTGCTGCTGCTGCCATTTATATCCCGCGTATCCCAATCCAACCAACAATAATGTATATACGGTATAGGCCCAGGGAGTTTTATACCATGGGTGATTGATCACAAAACTATAACTCACCTCTGGCGACAGGTTACCAAAATTGTCAAGTGCCTTAACCTTAAAAGTATAACTGCCTTCCGGTAAGTTGGTATAATCTTTTTCTGTTTTCAAAGTTGGTGTTGACCATTGCTGATCATAACCCTTTAACTGGTAACTATATGATATATTATTTGACAGTCCGTAAGCCGGCGAGCTGAACTCAAAGTGAAATGAATTGTCCGCATCATTAAAATGCAGTAGCCTGTTTTCCTTATTTGTATTAGAAGAATCTGCCGGTGCATTTAAAAATCCGTCATAAATCACGCTGTCTTTTTTCCCGGTTAGTTTAATCTGTGTAATTAAAATATCAGGAACTACATTGCCAGCTATATATTTTTTATAATTAAGATGGATTATACCGGTATTGGAAGCAATAAATATATTCTCGCTGTTGTATGGATATATACTTTCAAAGCCCGAAAGTATTTTTCCTTCAAGCTCAGGAAAATAAACAAGTTGCGCTCGTTCGTTCTTATAGCTTATCACCCCCATTTTTTTCCCTGAGCAAAACCAGATATTCCCCTCTTCATCTTCATTGAGATATTGTATGGTGAGATCTCCAAAAAGGTTATACAGCAAATGAGATTTCACAAACCTGTTCTGTTGCTCATCAAACTCATAAATGCCTTTTTCGGTTGCAAACACAATATTGTTCTTTACCCTGAAAACATTATTCCTGAATGTAGATGGCAGACCTTCCTTTTCTGTATATAATGAGTAAGTGAATGATTTTTTATCGGGCGACAATATGATTTTGTATATACCCCGATAGGGGTGCGATGCCCAGATCACATTGCTGTTATCTATAGCCAAAAACCTGAGTGACTCATACATCCCTTTTATTTCTCCTGCATTAACAAAATCATTATGCTTAAAATCCAGCATGGTTAACCCCGCATAGGTTCCAACCAATACGTTTTGCGAAGGATATATAGATGACAATGGCATAAAAAGCCAGGATCCGCTTTCCCCTGTAATTTTCTGTGCTTTGTTTTTACTGATAAGGAAACTTCCGTTGTGATGTCCCATCAATAACTGTCTGTTCACTTCATCAAAACGCCAAACCTGGCCATTACTGTTTTCAATCTTCTGAAAAATGCCTTTTGAAAAACTTAGATCCCTGGCTGTTACAGAAAGGGGTGCTACATAAGCACCATCTGATGTACCTATATACAATTGATCATTAAAGATCTTTATGGAATAACCCGATAACTCTTCCGGCGCCTGTGGTTTTATGTATTTAATGGGAGCGCTATAACCTATAAAACTGATCCCATTATCAAGACCGAGCCATAAATTTTGCTGCCTGTCGATAAAAGCACAAAGCACATTATTATTCTGGAGCCCTTCAGCCCTTGCAATTTTTTGTACTACAGTTCCTGCTGCGTTAAGTATAACACACCCTTGCGAAGTGGTGCCTGCTATAAATTCATTGTTATTTATCTGTTCAAAGCAATAAATATGGCTCTTGATAAAATTATCATCAAGCGAAGTTTTTTTTCGGGTAAGGCTGCCTTTATGATATATATACAGTCCGTCTCCGAGCGTACTTAACAAAAGACTATCGTTTCCCAATAATGCTATCCCGGTAATTTCAAAAGCAGGGGCTTCAGCATCTTTAAGCAAAGGCTGCCATTTTCCACCGGTAAATTCAAATATGCCATTTTTCTTATCCTGCGCTATCAACCTGTCGCCTACTTTTTTTAATATGTGCCAGCCGCTAAGCGCGCTATGCCCGTAAACGGCATTGCCTTTATATTCAAAAATCCAGTTCCAGGTACGAAAAAAAACGGAGCCTTTAAAAATCTCAATTTCCCAAACATCGGTAAATTTTTCCTGTCCCTTTGGTAATAAGGGAATTAGCGAAGTATATCGTAATACACCATGCTCATCCGGTGCAAAATATCCTATTTCATCCTGGCCGCCTGCATAAATTCTTTCACCATCCAGTGCAACTGATCGTAAAATAGTTTTATTAGGTTGTGCGTAGGTCTTCCAGTAACTGCCGTCATATATAAGCAAGCCTTCATTGTTGGCAAAATACATCCTGCCGGATTTATCCTGCTTAATATCCCATGTTTGCGTACCGCCTTTATAAATGGTATTATTAAAATTTGCAACAAGTGGCAGCCCGATAGTGTTTTGGGCTGCAACATTAATGCTGAGCAACAGTATGGCGAGAGACAGAAGAAAAACTTTCACGCTGTAAATCTAAAAATTTCAGGAGATGTAAGGATGATGTATTTTGTAAATATTGATAATCAATTGATTAATGTTTGATGATGTAGTTTTGATGTAGTATCTGCTGCTTTTTAGGAGCAAGAGCTGTTTACATTTGCTTTGCACTAAAACTAAATACTTGCATATGAAAAGACTTCGAAAAGGGGTGCTGCTCCCTATGCTTGTTCTGATTTCCACCATCTCCTGGGCACAGAACAAAACTATTACAGGAAAAATCACTGATGAATTAAGTGAACCCGTTGCAGGAGCAACGGTAATTGTTAAGGGTTCAAAAACCGGAACCACTACCAATGAAACAGGAGTATTTACACTTTCTGTACCCGCTTCAGCCAAAATACTTATTGTTAGTTCGGTAGGTTTTGGCTCCAAAGAAGTAACAATTACCGGCGATATTATAAATGTGACGCTTGAAAAGATGGCTAACGCCAATCTTGAAGAAGTGGTAGTAGTTGGATATGGTACGCAAAAGAAAAAGGTAGTTACCGGCTCTATTTCAAGTGTAAAAGCAAAAGATCTTGAAAACGTTCCCAACGGGAGGATTGAACAATCTTTGCAGGGTCGCGTTTCGGGTGTAACCATTTTACAGAATTCAGGTCAGCCGGGTTCAAACTCAACCATACGCGTAAGGGGTGTAACCACCTTTGGCGATGGCGGAAACAACCCGCTCTGGGTAGTTGACGGCGTGGTGGTAGATGCCGGCGGTATCGGGTATCTTAATCAATCGGATATCGAATCAATAGAAGTATTGAAAGATGCGGCTTCCGCAGCCATATATGGTACACGTGCTGCAACGGGAGTTATTCTTGTAACTACAAAAAAAGGTAAGGCAGGCAAGATGACGGTTGCTTATAACGGATTTTACGGTCAGTCAGCACCAGCCAAAGTGCTGAACCTGCTTAATGCCACCCAGTATGCTACATTGCTTAATGAAAGATCTGTAGCAGGTGGCGGAGACATAATGTTTACTGATGTGGCGTCTTTAGGTAAAGGGACTGATTGGCAGAAAGCTATATTTAATAACAAAGCGCCACGTTCTTCAAATGAAATCAGCCTTAGCGGCGGTAACGACAGATCAACTTATTTTGTTTCAGCCGGTATTCTTAACCAGGATGGTATTGTTGCAACAGATATTTCTAAATATTCAAGAAAGAATATCCGCCTTAACTCAACGCACAAAATATCTTCTGTTTTCACTTTTGGACAAACATTGGGTTATAGTCACCAAAAGGGTATTGGACTTGGCAATACAAACAGTGAATTTGGAGGGCCTTTAAGTTCTGCAATCAACCTCGATCCCATCACACCCCTGGTTGTTACTGACCCAACAGCAGCAAGTGCACCGCCATATAATTCCAACCCTGTGATTCGCGACGCAAATGGCAATCCTTATGGCATATCTTCCATTGTGGGACAGGAAATGACCAATCCTCTTGCTTATATACAAACAAGAATGGGTAATTATAGCTGGTCTGATGATATTGTGGGCAATGCCTACCTGGAAGCTGCTATCACTAAAGATCTGAAAGTAAGATCAACAATGGGCGCAAAGCTGGCCTATTGGGGCGGCGTTGGGTTTACGCCTTTATTTTATCTCAGCGCTACCAACAGTACCAATCAAAACAGTTATGGCAAAAGTGAGAACAAAGTGTTTAACTGGAATATAGAAAACACCATTACATATACGAAGCATTTAGGCGAACATAACTTTACTGTTTTACTCGGACAGGGATCTTATGTAGAGAGTATTGGTGGCGGTTCATCACTAACGCTTTTTAATTTACCTATAAGCAGCTATAAAGATGCCTCTTTTAGTTTTGATATTCCCCAGGCGAACCGGAATTCAGGTTCTTACGATGCCATACAACATAAACTCACCTCATTATTCGGACGTGTGAACTATGGTTATAAAGACAAATATCTCTTTACCGGTATATTAAGGCGCGATGGTTCATCCCGCTTTGGCTTGAATAATAAGTTCGGAATATTTCCTTCATTCTCTGCCGGCTGGGTAATTGACAAAGAAGATTTCTGGCAGGCAAACGACATTATCAGTTCATTAAAAATAAGAGGTGGCTATGGTGTTGTAGGTAACGATGCCATTGGAGATTTTGGTTATCTCTCTACCGTTGTAGGCGGTTATAATTATTCTGTGGGCAATAGCGGTGCTATCACAACAGGTTATGCACCAAGAACACTGGATAATCCAAATTTAAGATGGGAACAAACCTCACAGGCTAATATTGGTGTTGAAGCGCAATTGTTTAACACATTATCACTTACGGTTGATGTATATAAAAAGAAAACAACCGGTATTCTTCGCCCTATTACCATACCTGGCTATGTGGGGGTATCAAACCTGCCCAGTGGCAACGTAGCGGATATGGAAAATAGCGGTATTGAAGTAGAGTTAGGTTACCGCAAGAAATTCGGCGATTTTAATTTCTCAGCTTTTGGTAATGTGGCTTATCTGAAAAATGAAGTTACCTATGTTGCGGCTGATGCTGACTTTATATCAGGTGAAGCCGGATTTCAGTCGATGGGTAATGTTACAAGAATACAGGTTGGGCAATCCTACAATGCGTTTTATGGTTATAAAACAGCAGGTATATTTCAGAATGATGCACAGATCAATGACTATAAAACCTCATCAGGTATTCCTATTCAACCTGATGCACGCCCCGGAGATTTTCGCTGGGTTGATATGAATAATGACGGGCAGATCAATGAAGACGATAAAACATTTCTCGGATCAAATATTCCGAAGTATACATTCGGCTTAACTGTAAACCTTGATTATAAAGGTTTCGATTTCATGGCTTTTGCACAAGGTGCAGCGGGTAATAAAATCTTCCAGGGATTACGTCGCCTTGATATAGGCAATGGCAATTATCCTACAATTGCCATGAGCCGCTGGACTGGCGAAGGAACTTCTGACAAATATCCAAGACTCGTAAGCAATGATCCCAATGGCAACTTCGGTAAGATGTCAGATTTCTATCTTGAAAAAGGCGATTACCTGAGGCTTAAAATTGTACAGATCGGTTACTCGCTGCCAAATAATCCATTCTTCACAAAAATCGGGTTAAGCAGGCTAAGGGTTTATATAACTGCAGAAAACCTGCTTACGCTCACTAACTATACCGGTTATGATCCTGAAGTTGGCGGCGGTGTATTTGGTATAGATAAAGGACAGTACCCACAGGCAAGATCATTTATTGGCGGTATACAGGTACAGTTTTAATCCTCAAAAAATATTAGTATGAAAAAGATTAAAATAAATTATTTGGTTCTTGCTTCAACTGCGCTGCTGCTGGTTACATCCTGTGGCAAAAGCTTTGTAACGGTTGAACCTAAGGGACAGTTTCTTACGGAAAATTATTATTCCAACAGCGACCAGGCTTACAGTGCTTTAATAAGCGTATATGATGTATTGCGTAAAAACTCCGGCGGCTTTGAAAATATGATCACTATGATGAACGCAGGATCAGATGATCAGTATGCCGGGGGTGGCGGTGAAACAGATGGAGCCGGTATCCAGGGTTTTTCAAAATATACACTAAACGCCAATATTATTCCGGGAAGTTTCTGGAATGATCATTACCAGGGCATTTTCAGGGCAAATATACTGCTCTCCAAACTTCCGGAAACCAATATGGACGCCGCTTTGAAAGCAAGATTTGAAGCGGAAACAAAAGCATTACGCGCTATATATTATTTTAACCTGGTAAGAATGTTTAAAAACATTCCGCTTACTACAGAGCCTTTAACCGCCGCTAATATGTATGAGGTTGAACAGGCTCCCGTAGCAGATGTGTATACACAAATTGAAAAGGACCTATCTGAAGCGATCAGTGTATTGCCTGCAACTATCACTTTAGCAACTGAAGCAGGAAGATTAACCAAAGGCGCTGCGCAGGCTATGCTTGGAAAAGTATACCTGTATGATAATAAAAAAGCCGAAGCCGCAGCACAGTTCCAGGAAGTTAATGGAACACCGGGGCAAACAAGCCAGTATGGGTATCGCTTGTTAGACAAGTTCAGCGATCTGTGGGTATTCAGCAACAAATTCAATTCAGAATCGATCCTTGAATGTGTACATACTAACCAGTCAAACGCAGATTGGGGCTTTTGGGGAACCGGCGCTGATGAAGGCAACTCTGTTAATATAATGGTGGGACCAAGAAGTTATTCAAGACCGGCAGGTTCAACGGCACCTGATATACCATCAGGTTGGAGCTTTAATGTATTTACGGACGATTTTTATGAAGTTATTAAAAATGACCCGAGACGTGATGCAACTGTTTTTAATTTGAATGCTTTAAAAACTGCGGGGCAGGCTGATTATATAGCAGGCTACCAGAATACAGGATATTTTCTTAAGAAGTTTTTACCCGGAAGAGCAGATGTAAGAACTGGTGGCGGCGCCGTTGAATTAAACTATCAGCAGGATACTTATATCATCAGGCTTGCAGATACATACCTGATGGAAGCTGAAGCTTTGGGTGGCACCGGCACAAGAGCCCAGGCATTGCTTGATGCAGTACGCGCAAGAGTAGGGCTTGCATCTGTGCCTGTTTCACTGGATGCCATTAAAAAAGAACGCAGGTTAGAGTTGGCGGGAGAAGGGCACAGATTTTTTGACCTTGTACGCTGGGGAGACGCAGCAACCGTATTAGGCAGCAGAGGTTTCCAGGCAGGAAGAAATGAAATATTTCCTATACCATTTATTGAACTGCAGGGTACCAAGCTTGTACAAAACCCTAACTACGAATAACCTTAAACTTTTAGCAATGAAAAAATTTCCAATCATATTCAGTATAACTACGCTTATGCTTGTTGGTGCAGGCTGCAGTAAAATTGAGGGGATTGATGATGACCTGTCTTTCCTTAATTCTTCAAAAACGGCCAACCCCAACAGTATATTCGACATCAGCAATGATAATTCAGGCAATGTAAAAATTACACCTACTGCTGAAGGCGCTTCTTCTTTTGTAGTGAATTTTGGAGAAGGTACAGGTGCAGGCGCATCAGCGGTAGTATCACCCGGCAATAGCATTACGCATGCATATCCCGAAGGTTCATATACTGTTACTATTATAGCAAAAAGCCTTTCAGGAGAAGAAACTACGAATACCTATCCTTTGCAGGTTACATATCGTGCGCCTGAAAATATAGAGATCACAACATCTTCAACTGTGCATGTATTAAAAGTAAAAGCTGCTGCACTATATGCAAAATCTTATATGGTATACTTTGGTGATGCACCCAATGAAACAGGAACACCGCTTGCCGCCGGCGCTGAAGTATCACATGAATATGCAAATGCCGGAACGTATACCGTAAAAGTAGTTGCCTCAAGTGGTGGCGTGGCTACTGCCGAAAATACAACAGAGGTAACCATTTACGATGCCTTTGGCTTACCCATAACATTTGAATCATCAGCAATTAATTATTTCTTCGGCACATTTGGCGACGGACAACAGTTCCAGAAAGTAGCCAATCCCAATGCCGGTGGTTTAAACACATCTGCAATGGTTGGTAAGTTTACGCGTGGCAACCAGGGTTGGAGCGGAACATACAGCCCGCTTGATAACCCTATTGATATGTCGGCAGGAAAAAAAATAAAAGTGCTCGCATATAATCCAAGCCCTTCGCTGGTTGGTAAAAAATTAAATATTGAGTTGGAAAATGGCAGTAGTATAAACAACGGCATAGCTGTTCTTAAAACAGCCTTCACCACTTCAGGTGCATGGGAGGAATTAGTTTTTGATTTTGGTGCAATATCAGGCATACCTGCATCAGAAAAATTCGGGCAATTGGTATTGCGTTTCAATGATGCTGCCGATGGAGCCGGCGATGTTATATATGTTGACAATTTCAGATTAACCAATTAAACAATCAAAGTATGATACGTCATATAAAATATTATGCATGGGTAATGGCAACAATGCTGCTCATTGGCAGTTGCCAGAAAAAACAATATGACATGGGCGAACTAACAGCGCCGGCAGATGTGGTTATCAGTACCGCTATTCTTGGCCAGGATGCCAGTCACCCGGATGGTGATGGTTCAGGTGATGTAACAATTTCGCTTACCGGTAAAAATGTGCTGGCTTATAAAATTGATTATAATGCTGCAGACGGAATCAGTTTAACCAGCCTGCCAACCGGGAACATAACATATAAGTATACTTCTGTTGGTACCAATACTTATAGAATAACAGTAGTGGCTTATGGAGCAGGAGCAACGGCAACAACAGTTACCAAGGATATTCAGGTAAGAAGTGATTTTACTCCCGATGAAACTATTGTAAACAACCTGGTTGGTACAGGCTCTAAAACCTGGAGAGTAGATAAAAGTATAGCAGGACATTTTGGTGTTGGCCCATGGAGTACTACTTCGGTTACGCCTGAGTGGTGGTCTGCTTCCGTAAATGAAAAAGTAGGATGTTGCAATTGCTTTTACACTGCTTCATTTACTTTTACCAAAGTTGAGGCCAATGGCACTTTTACATTAACGGTAGCAAGCCCTGATGGTGCATTTACAAAAACAGGGGCGCTTGCCGGCGGATTGCCCGGTATTCCCGCCTCAGGAGATGAAGGTTGTTATAATTATTCAGGAGGAACTTCTTCATTTTCTTTTGTGCCTTCGGGTTCTGGTATAGATGCGGCAACGCCATCAACCAAAACAGCTATTTCATTAGGCGGTAATAATACTTATATAGGTTATGGTGCTTTATTAAAAGAATATGAAATACTCACTATTTCCGAAACTGCTATGTACCTGCGTGCCCAGGGTACCGAAACCGGAAACGCCTGGTATTTAAAATTAAAAGCTGATTAATATATTCCTGGAAAACCTATTTAATTTATCATCTTCATAAACAATAAGCACAGCACAAACACCCTGTGCTTATTGTTACCCAAATTGTTTTTATTTCTGTTATGCTGATGGTAGATAATAACAAATTTTGATAATTATATCCGGCATGTTAAAAAAAGAATGTTTCAGCTTTTTGTTAATGATATTGTTTGCTCTGAATATTTCGTGCAAAAAAGGGGGCAATGAACCACCTCCGGTAGTTCCTGTTGTTAAGGTTGAGGATGCTTTACAATTAAGAACTTCTTCAGATGCTGTGCTCTATTTTGTTATCGGTCTTAATAAAACAACAACAGTTCCTGTATCTGTAGATTATACACTTGTTGATGGTTCTGCATCTGCTCCCGGAGACTATATAAAAAAATCGGGCACGATAACCATACCGGCTAATAATGCCCAGGTTCAATTGGATGTTACTATAAAAGGCGACCCAGAAGATAACAGGGAAAATAATCTTGAATTTACACTTCAATTAAGCAATCCTGAAAATTGTACACTTGGCGTCACGTCTGCCAAAGGGATCATTATCACTGAGAACGGAAAAAATCTTTCAACAGATAATGCAGGATATACTACACCATCAACCTACCCAGGGTATATACTCGCATGGAGCGATGAATTTTCGGGTGAAACGCTCAATGCCGCAGAATGGAATTACGAGATTGGCAATGGCTCAGGTGGCTGGGGTAATAATGAACTGGAGTATTATACCAACAGCAGCAAAAACGTTTTTCTTTCTAATGGTAACCTGATTATCGAAGCAAGAAAAGAAAGCGTGAGCGGCTTTAATTATACTTCTGCAAGAATTACCACGCAAAATAAAAAATCATTTACACACGGTAGGATAGACATAAGAGCCAAACTGCCTGTAGCTAAAGGCATATGGCCTGCTTTATGGATGCTGGGAGATAATATTTCCACCATTGGATGGCCGGCATGTGGTGAAATAGATATCATGGAACTGGTAGGGCAGAGCCCGTCAACCACATACGGAACAGCCCACTGGCGAAATGCTTCGAGCGCCCATGACTCTAAAAATGCCGGCTATAACCTAACCTCTGGAAATTTTTCACAACAGTTTCATGTTTTTTCTCTTGTATGGACGGAAAACAGTATGCAGTGGTATGTAGATGATAATTTGTTTTTAACCACAACAAAAGCAGAGGTTGGTGATGCCGTGTACCCGTTTAATAAGCCACAATTTTTTATTTTCAATGTGGCTGTAGGCGGTGATTGGCCAGGTGCTCCTGATGGAACAACAGCATTTCCACAACGCATGTTTGTAGATTATGTTCGTGTTTTCCAATAGCGCTTATAAAACAATCTATTATATTATATTACAAAATAATTAAACGATTATGCATCCCATTTATATATTTTTTATGAGCCTGTGCCTTGGATTATTATCACATTCTCAAAATCAAACTGAAAGAACAAAGTGGAATCTTATCTGGAGTGATGAATTTAATTATACAGGATTACCTGATAGCACCAAGTGGGGCTATGATGTTGGCGGGCATGGCTGGGGTAATAATGAAAAGCAGTATTATACAGAAAAAAGACTGGAGAATGCTTTCGTTAAAAATGGCGTCCTGAATATCACAGCCGTTAAAGAAAATTTTCAAAAAGCTTCGTATACTTCAGCAAGGTTGATAAGTAAAAATAAAGGAGACTGGAAATACGGACGATTTGAAATAAGGGCTAAAATGCCCAGAGGCAAAGGATTGTGGCCGGCGATCTGGATGTTACCTACAGACTGGAAATATGGTGATTGGCCGGTTAGCGGAGAAATTGATATTATGGAACATGTAGGTTATTTACCTGATTCTGTTTTTGGTACGGTACATACAGGCGCTTTCAACCACACAATCGGTACACAAAAAGGTAAAAGTACTTTTCGCAACGACCTGTCTGATGCTTTTCATACTTATGTTTTGGAATGGAATGAAAAAAGCATAAGTATTTTTATTGATGATGAAAAATATTTTTATTACGAAAACCCCGGGAAGACTTTCCGGGAATGGCCTTTTGATCAAAGATTTCATTTATTGATGAATGTGGCTGTGGGTGGCAATTGGGGCGGCAAGTTGGGCATTGACGATTCTGTTTTTCCGCAAACAATGCAGGTAGACTATGTGCATATATATGCAACCGAAAAATTATAATTTTTAACCGGTCATAATATTATGATGTATATAAAAAGAAAGATTAAGCAGTATGGTCTTTTACCGGCAATAGCAATTATAATAATATTGCTTAGCTGTAAACAAACCGGCAACGATGACGTTCCTCCTGTTGTGAATCCCCCGGCAGTAAACGAAGTTGATTTCTGGTTAACAAAATCAGATGAAACAGTAAAGCTGCAAAAACAAACGAACATTCTTGCTTTTAGCACTGCTGTAAATCAATACCCGGTAATAGAAGTAAATGAAAATACTGCTTATCAAACCATAGATGGTTTTGGCTATACGCTAACAGGCGGAAGCGCGGATGTAATCAATTCGTTAAGTGCCGCAAAAAAGCAGGAACTGCTGCAGGAATTATTTGGATCAGGAGAGAACGCCATTGCGGTAAGCTACTTACGGCTAAGCATAGGCGCATCTGATTTAAATGCTGCTCCGTTTAGCTATAACGATTTAGCAGAAGGACAAACAGATATCAACCTTGAACATTTCAGTCTTGCAAAAGACACTGTTAATTTAGTGCCATTGCTTAAAGAAATACTGGCTATCAATCCTGCTATTAAAATTATTGCCACACCCTGGTCGCCGCCGGTATGGATGAAAGATAACAATAGTTTTACCGGAGGAAGTTTACAGCTTAAGTATTATACCGTATATGCGCAATACTTTGTAAAGTATATACAAACCATGAAAGCGCTGGGCATTACTATTGATGCCATCACTCCACAAAACGAACCTTTGCATCCGGGTAATAATCCAAGTCTTTTAATGACCGCAGAGCAGCAGGCAGATTTTATAAAAAATCACCTGGGTCCTGCTTTTCAAAAAGCCAATATAAATACAAAAATTGTTATTTACGATCATAACTGTGATAAGCCTGACTACCCGGTCTCCATTTTAAATGATGCTGCTGCAAAAGCATTTATCAATGGCTCTGCGTTTCATTTATATGCAGGAGATATTAGTGCCTTGTCTGCTGTAAAAAATGCGCACCCTGACAAAGCGCTTTATTTTACCGAGCAATACACACCTTCTAACGGAAATTTCGGAGGCGACCTGAACTGGCATCTGAAAAACGTAATTATCGGTTCAATGCGCAACTGGAGCCGTAATGCGCTTGAATGGAACCTTGCCAATGATGCCACATTCGGACCGTACACAGATGGCGGCTGCACCACCTGTAAAGGTGCCATTACTATAGAAACGGGTAGCAGTTACACCAAAAATGTGGCATTTTATATTATAGCACATGCGTCAAAATTTGTTCCCGTTAATTCAACAAGAATAGAAAGCGCTGTTACCAGCGGATTGAACAATGTAGCGTTTAAAACACCTGCAGGCAAAAAAGTATTGATCGTTCAAAATGACGGATCGAATGCCCAGATATTTAATATTAAGTACAACGGAAAATGGGTGATTACTTCTTTAGATAAAGGTGCGGTTGGAACGTTTGTGTGGTGATTACAATCTGGCAGAGTTTCTAAAAAAAATATTAATAATAGAAGAAGCTCTTTTACCAGAGCAAAATATTTTTATCTACTTATAATCATCCCTCATTAAGAATTGCTTTTACAGCCTGCACTAATTCAGCCGGAGCTGCATCTTTATTTAAATAACCCGCTGCTCCCGCAGTTAACACATTATCCGCATATTGATCTTTGGGATATATGCTTAGCATGAGCACGGGTATATGAGGTTGTTGTTTTTTCAGAATTGCCAATGCTTCAAGGCCCCCTTTTCCCGGCATTGATATATCAGAAATAATGATATTCCAATCGTCCGCTAAAGAAAGTTCAAGCAGTTGATTAGTATCTTCTGCTTCACCTATATGAACCGGAGAAAATTCGTCAATTAAAATTTGCTTTAACCCTTTTCGAATAAACTCATGATCATCTGCAATTAGAATTTTTAGCATATTATGCAGCATATAAACTGGGAAGAAAATTAGTTAAGTACAGAAGTTAAATATGTAGAATAGAAGATTGAATACTTGTAGTAAAAGTACTACAGTATGCCGAAATGCTTTCTATATAAGATTATTATCCAAAGCGTAGCGGGTAAGATCGGCGTTAGATTTCAGGTTCATTTTTTCTAAAATACGTGCACGGTATGTGCTTACTGTTGTTACACTAAGAGAGAGTTGATCGGCAATATCAGACACAGCTTTACCGCCTGCCAAAAGTTTAAATACATCAAATTCTCTGTCTGATAATCTTTCGTGAGGCATTTGGTTGACATCCCCTTCTAACATCTGTGCAAGTTTTTCTGCCACACCAGGCGTTATAAATCGCTTTCCTAATAAAACTGTTCTTATTGCCTTTATAATATCTTCATGAATGCTATCTTTCCCCAGGTAACCTGAAGCTCCGGCTTTTAATACCCGCAATGCGTACTGATCTTCGCCATGCATGCTCATAATCAATACCGGCATAGAAGGATATATCTGCTTTATCTGCCGCAGGGCATCAAGTCCGCTTCGCCCGGGCATTGATAAGTCGCATATTACAATATCCCAATGCTCCTCGGTTATTTTCGACATAAGACTTTCCGAATCTCCAACGCCTGCTATATTAGCATTAGGAAACTCGTCTTTGATCAATTGTGTAAGTCCCTTTCTTACTATGGCATGGTCGTCTGCAATAAGAATACTGATCATCATATTGCTATCCTGTTTTCGTGTTTAATATATCCAGTTTTTCTTCTGATGGCGTGAGTGGAATACTCACCCATATCGTAGTTCCTTTTCCCGGTTTGCTATTGATATTATACTCTCCTCCAAGTGCCAGGCTTCTTTCCTTCATGCCTAATATTCCAAGTGTGCGCTTTTGATCGGCAATTGCCATATCAAAACCTCTTCCATTATCTGCTATCATTAAAGTTATAAGTTCATTTTCCTTACTCAAATCAACCTGAACAGTACTCGCGTTTGCATGCCGTGCAATATTAGTAAGTGATTCCTGAAAAATTCTGAATAATGCGGTTTTGATATCCGAAGAAATATGAAAATCTTCACTAACACTGATCAATTTTACTTTTATACCTGTTGCCTGCTGAAATTGCTTTATATGCCATTCCATTGCGGCTTCAAGTCCTATATCATCCAATACTGTCGGTCTTAGCTCTGCGCAAATACGGCGAACTGCTGTCATTGTGCCATCAATAGTATCAAGTAACTCCGTAAGCTTTACTTCTACATTTTTTTCATTTTTATCTAACTTTTTTATAATCCATGCAATTTCCATTTTTAATACGGTAAGTTGTTGCCCCAATTCATCGTGTATCTCTCTTGCAATATTTTTCCTTTCCGTTTCTCTTACCTCCTGCAGATATCCGGTCAGCATTCGTATCTGTTCCAGATATTCCGTTTGCTTCTTTTCTGCTTCTACCTTTTGTGTAATATCATGCGCCAATACAAGCTTGGTTTTTAGCCCGTCTATGATCATACTGTGAACAAATATTTCAACGGAAATAATAGTTTCATCTATTTTATGATGCTTCCATACGCCTGCTTCCTGGTAACCGGCAACATCTTCCTTTATATAATCTTTAAAATCTAATAACTCCTCTTTAACCTGTATATCTTTTATATTCTTTTTTAAAAACATTTCTTTAGTAAAGCCATATTGCAAAATGGCCGCTTCATTAACATCTATAATATTTAATTCGGGATAGCTAAGCATCATCATAGACAGCGGATTGTTTTCAAACAATTGTTTGTATTTTTTTTCTGATGATACCAGTCGTTCAACCACATGTTTTATTTCAGACTTTCTCTCTTCTACCTGCTTACCGAGTTTTGCATTAAATCTTTTCAGCTGCTCTTCCAGTTGTTTACGTGGCGTAACATCTCTTGCAATGGTTATGCTGCCTCGTATTCTGCCATTGGGCGCCCAGATAGCAGACCATGAGAGAGATGTTGTGATTTTTTGCCCGTCTTTTTTTTCAAGATTTATTTCCCCATCCCAAATACCGGTTGATTTAACCCTTTTTATAATAGCCGCACGACCCTCATCTTTATACCCCGGCTTTACTACCGACAAAATTGGTTTTCCTCTCACTTCTTCTTCTTTCCATCCAAAAATTTTCTCGGCTTTATCATTCCAGCTTACAATGCATAAATCTTTATCTGTAGATATTACCGCATCGCGAATATTATCCATCAATAATGTATTATACTGCATTATACGGTATGTTTCCCTGTCTGAAGTTACCTCTACACGTAATTTCTGCACCAGTATCATCATCAGGATGAACAGCAATGCAAAAGTTAAAAAAAGTAATGCCCTGAAGCTCGAAATAGCAATTGTGCTCTCATTTTTTCTTACACTCAGTAATCTTTGTTCATCATTTGCTATATTATCTATCAGCTTTTTTATGGTAACCGTATTATCGCTGTTCGTGGCTTTTGAAACCAATGCAATTATTTCCTCCGGCTGAGCAGATCTTTCGGAAGAAATTAAATTATCAGAAGCCTGCAAACTGATCGTGATATATTCACTCAATGTATCTAATCTTTTTTGTTGCGCCTCATTATCAATTGTACTTCTCCTGAGCTTGTCAAAATCATCCTGTATCAAACCTTTCAGTTTTTTAAAGGATGACAGGTGTGCTTCATCTCCTGTTAAAATAAATTCCCTGGCCAGCATTTCACTTTGGGTTACTTCTGCCAACAGTTTTTCAGCAAAAAACAGGATATTCTGAGTATGAGATACTGACAAGAAAGTTGTATTAACTTTTTTTGACTGGTTCACAGAAATATACAGGGCAATTGCAACAGTAATTGCGGTAAGTAACAGGGTTATAAGCAATATTTTTCCCGTGGATATTTTCATGCTGGATATTAAAAGTCAAACTGCTATTCTTAATCAGAATATACCAGATTATTAAAATTAACAAAAAATATGTTTAAAAATCACCCGCATTAATATTATACCCGCTAATACTAAAAAACGTTTTTCTACTAAGTATAAACCACTATATAATTTCCAGACATAACTTATTATTACAGGGCTGTTAATACACATACCTTTATTTGCCCTGCGGTTTTTTTTTAATACGGTCAATCATTATGCAAAAAGTAGAATATGAAAACAATTAAAAGTATTGCCGGGTATATAATAGCGGCTGTTTTTCCAAAAGCAAGATTGAGGTTTAATGTTTAATTATAAAAGTAAATCCCGGCAAACGGGGAATTTGTATTGATTAATTTAATTGGGGGTCTGTAGGAAAATTGATCATCATTGCATATTCATCACCTAATAATCGCAGAGAATCTTTCCATATTTCACTAATGCTGCGGTGTAATATAATATTCTTCCGGGCTTTTGCAGTAAGCCAGCTCTTGCTGTTCATTTCTTGTTCCAGCTGGTTAGCGCCCCAGCCGGAGTAGCCTACAAAAAACCGGATACGCTTTAAATCAAGTTCTCTCTTTATTAAAAGATCTTTCATCATTTCAAAATCACCGCCCCAGTAAACACCATCTGTTAATTCATGACTGCCGGGCAAGAGCTCAGGATAAGTATGTAAAAAATGAAGTGTATCAAGCTGCACCGGCCCTCCTGCAAAAACCGGGATTTTCATTCCTTCCAACTCAGGAATAAGCTCATCCAGGGTATGATTAAATTGCTTATTCAGAACAAAACCGAAACTGCCCTCCTGCTGATGATCGCATAATAAAACCACAGTCCTCATAAAATTAGGATCTTTAAGAAAGGGCTCTGCTATCAATAATATTCCTGCCGAAAGCTCAACCATATGTTCTAAGTTAATATAGAATTTATTTTCTGACAATTATATTCATGAATTTTGTATAATTGTTGACTTCTAAAACCTTATTCCCTGCCTCATCTTGTGTAAAACTTAGTTAAATACCCTTTATGCAGGTAAACTGCACTTAATATGAAAGTAATTTTACAACCCGAATGAAGAAAATCTACATCCTGATCATTATTCTTATTTCACTCTCCTTAATAGGCATAATCGCTATACAGATTACGTCTATAAAAAACGCGCTTATTTTAAAAAACGAAGATCTCGAACAGAAAATTCAACTCGCATTAAATGATGTGGGACAGGATATAGCCGACCAGACTACCAGGTTTTCCGCTTTAGGTATTCCCAAATTATCGCCGGAATGGCCATCTGACCAGTTGCTGCACGGGCTATTTAAATCGCCTACGGTAGCCCAACGGTATACGCCTAACCAGATTTACGAAAAACTAAAAGCATCATTCAAAAAATACGGGCTAAGCAAAACAAATTTTGAATTTGCTGTATTAAATAATAATACACTGGGTAATAATTATGAAATGCAAACAGTAAACTTTACTAAGCTGCTTGCAGACACTATTCAGAACCGGGCTTTCGGATTTCCTTTATCGGCCCCAACCGGTAGTATAGCAGAAGGCCTGGTGGCAGATGAGGAGCTTTGGGTAATTGTGCCTAACCTTAAAGTTTTTTTATGGAAATCTTCTGCCTGGATGATCGCCGGTTCTGTATTGTTTACATTGC
This sequence comes from Agriterribacter sp., assembly GCA_047601125.1. Lineage (GTDB taxonomy): Bacteria > Bacteroidota > Bacteroidia > Chitinophagales > Chitinophagaceae > Agriterribacter. The sequence goes on from JASGJY010000002.1 coordinate 1,969,674, forward strand.
TTATTTGTACCGCCTTTTTTATAACAGTACAAACTATGTTGCGGCAAAAAAAACTGAGTGAGATCAAAAGTGATTTCATCAATAATATGACGCATGAATTTAAAACCCCTTTGGCAACTATATCATTAGCGGTGGATGCGCTCAAGAACGAAAAAGTAATGCAGAGCAGGGAAAAGATGCAGTATTTCAGCGGTATAATTAAAGATGAGAATAAAAGAATGAACAAACAGGTGGAAACCATTCTACAGGCTGCACTGCTTGATAAAGAGGATGTACAACTGAATATGAAACACCAGCATGTTCATGAAATCATCAGCAGGATAATGGATAATTTCAGGCTTCAGCTTGAAGATAAGCAGGGGAAAGCCGATATTATGCTGAACGCTAAAAACGATTTGATTGAAGCAGACGAAGTACATTTTACCAACCTGCTCACCAACCTTATTGATAATGCGGTTAAATATTCAAAAGATACAGGGCTGCAGATCCTCATTACTACGCAGAATACCGGTAATAATATCCGTATTAAAATTGAGGATAACGGTATTGGCATGAATAAAGAAACAGTGAACAGGATATTTGAAAAATTCTACCGTGCCCACACAGGCAATATCCATAACGTCAAAGGATTCGGGCTGGGCTTAAGTTATGTAAAATCTATGGTAGATGCGCACAAGGGAAAAATAAAAGTAGAAAGCGCATTGGGAAAGGGTTCAGTGTTTACACTTGATTTTCCTTTGCTTAAATAAAATCATTCTTATATTTATTCTTACATACGTTCAACCTCGGTTGTATCGTTAATACTTAAAACAGCATTGTAGGCTTATGAAATTCATAGTTCCTTTATTCATATCTCTTTTGTATATCCTTGCACTTACATTGCTTTTTGAATATACCATTAACAAAGCTTCAAATTCCATATTAACAGTAACCGGCGTTTGCTTACTTGTGATTTTGAGCTATTTTTATTTCAGGTATGTATTTAAAACCCTTAAACGCTTTTTATGATCAGCATTATAATTTTTCTCGCCGGGCTATTCTTTTCAATATTTATATTTATACGAAACAATAATACAAACAAAACAGTCAAACAAAGGTTAGTAAAACCTTTGTCAATTTTAATATTATCCGGGCTTGTATCTGCAATTAATCCTTTTCAACTGGAGCGGGTTGATGCCGGGCATGTGGGTATTAAGGTAAATCTTACAGGCGATGCAAGAGGAATATCAAAGTTTGAGTACAAAACAGGCTGGGTTGTGTATAATACCTGGATCAGCAGGCTATATGAATTTCCAACTTATCAGCAACATATTGATTACCCCGAGCAAAGTGTAATTACTAAAGGCGGGTTTGAAGCAACAATTAAACCTTCTTTTAATTATTCGCTTATACCTGGATCAATAGGAGAGATGTTCCAGAACCTTCGGCTTCCTGTTAAAGAAGTAGAGCAGGGATGGCTGAAAACGCTATTATCAGTTCGGTAAACGATGTGGCTAATCTATATGAGGTAGATGCTATTTTCAACCATCGTGCAGAATTTGAACAATCTATTATCAATGAGTGTAATAAAAGAATAGGCAAATGGTTTGCTATTTCCCAGTTAAGAACAAACATACAGCCGCCGCAGGCGCTGCAGGAAGCTATCGAAAGAAAGACAAAAGCTATCCAGGAAGCACAGGCTGCGGAGAATCAAAAATTAGTAGCTATAGCTGAGGCCGAAAGAAAAATAGCTGTTGCAAGAGGAGATTCTGCTGCTGCTGTTATACAAGCTGCCGGAGAAGCAGAAGCCATTCGCAGAAAGCAGGTGCTTTAACCCCTACATATATTGAGTTTATTAAAGCGCAAAAATGGAATGGGGAATACCCGACAACACTTGCAGGCAGTGGCGCTAACTTATTGTTGCAATTGCCCGGCCAGGCCAATAAGTAAATGATCCGGTTATCCGGAAAATAAAATTTTAAACAAGCAGCAAACTCCCGTCTCCATAGCTCAAAAATCTAAAGTTATTTTCAAGCGCATATTCATATACCCTGCGCCAGTCATTACCAATAATAGCCGCTACCAAAAGCAATAATGTAGATTGTGGCTGATGAAAATTGGTGATCAATCCCTTTATCATTCTGAAGTCATATCCGGGCGCTATCAGTATCTGCGTTTGTGTAACAAGTTTTTGCAAATTGTTTTCGTGCATCCATTTCAACAGTGTATTCAACGCGTCTTTTACAGGAATATTCAGGGCATTCAGCGTATCATACACCTCCCACTGATTAATACTGATATCACCTTCGGTTATACCTGGATGTTGTATGAGCTTTACTCCAATCCAGTATAAGCTTTCAACCGTTCGCAGCGAGGTAGTGCCTACGCAAAAAATATTGCCTGCATGCTCACTTAACTGCTCAATAGTTGCTGCCGTTACCTCAATAAATTCAGCGTGCATAGCGTGATCGTGCATACGGGCTGCCTTTACAGGCTTAAATGTACCTGCGCCTACATGCAGCGTAACAAAACCGGTATAAATATTTCTTTTAGCAAATGAGGCAAAAACGTCATCTGTAAAATGCAGCCCTGCTGTTGGCGCTGCAACCGAGCCGTGATGTACTGCATAAATGGTTTGATACCTTTCCGCATCTTCTTTTTCCGCATCGCGTTTCATATATGGCGGCAGGGGAATTTCCCCGGCATAATGTAGTATTTCAGCAAAAGAAAGATCACCAGGCTGCCACGATAACTCCACCACAAAATTTTCCGGGTTGCGCTCCACAATAGCAGCTTTTAATACAATATCTCCTATCGGGGCTGAGATGATCTTTTCCAACTGCATTCCCGGCTTCCATTTAGAGGCGCCGCCTATAAGGCAGTTCCACCACACTTTTTCCTTCTGCAGCATGGCAGCAGTAACATCATGGTATTGGCTGTGCGGCGACAGGCAAAATATTTCAATACCACCACCGGAAGTTTTTTTGAACTTCAGCCTCGCTTCTACAACTTTTGTATTATTAAAAACAAGTAAGGCGCCGGCAGGTATATGCGCTGCAATATTCCGGTATATATCTTCTGCAATATTTCCATTGTTATAAATAAGCAGCTTTGAAGCATCGCGGTGAGCAAGCGGATGCTGTGCTATACGGTTGTCAGGTAAATGATAGGTAAAATTCTTAATAGATAAATGTTGTACACGCATAGTAATGTGCAGCTAACTGCTGCATGCCTGCAAGTTAAATAAACATAATAATAAAGCCATTATACATTTGGCGCATCAGCAGGTAAGTTAATAGTGAAAATCCGGAAGAAGAAGAATGTCTCACATCTCCGGTTCCCTATCTCACGAAGCATTACAATGTTCTTAAACTAAATCCTATACGTCCTGTTAACTTGCTGTCAAGATATGAATTTCCAAATACCCATCCTTTGGTTTTATAAGATACATCAACGATCAGAGAAAAATACCTGCTGATTTCATAAGCAGGTTGTATGCCTATTGTCATGCCGGGAACAGCTTTGCCTGCGAAAAAAATTTGATCTTCCGGTTGCATCCATGCAGATAAGCTAATGTTGGTATTGAACTTTGTGTTTTCTTTTTTTATGAGATTGTAATAACGTACATCCAATGCCGGCAGCGTTAAACTTTTGCTTTTATTAAAACCAGCGCTGATCATTAGCTGTCGGTTATTGCAATCAAAAAAGAAATCACCACCCGCATAATAGCCAAAAGATGCAGGCACACTTCGGAAAGCAAAATTGAAATAGTGCCCGGGTTTGAGCTGTATCCCGTTGATGCCAATCATAAACGGTGATACAAAATTCAGGTATTGCATATTACCCGTTTGTCTTAAAAAGCTTTTCATTTCCTCTGTAAGATCAGATGCTTTTACCGGACGTTTAACACCAATGCCACCGGGCCAGGCGCCATGGGCTTCATAAGGTTCACCCGGTTTGAACAGGTCATATACCCATGCGGAAAAATCATAGATGTTTAATTTTATTCCAACTCCCTTCTAGCTCTTTGTATGCTTTACCACTTGCTTTTTCCAGCATTAACCCAGCCAAAATGTACCCAGTATTGGTTAAATATAATCCGTCATTGGGTTCTACAGATTTTTGTTGCAATAAATATTTTGCCAATTGGTGCCCTGAACAACTTGCAAAAAGTAATAGAGGAACCACAAACAAGGAGAAAATTTTTAGTTTCATTATGTGGTCTGATAATATGGTGGCCAACATAATAAATTTATATCATCATCTCCCGATTTTCAAATATTTATAACCAATACATTAAAGTCGCGAATGTTATATTTCGTTAGGACAATGTGACTTTGTCACTTAGGTAAACCTCTCTCAGAAGGCCTCTGAAAATTTAACGCCCACCCCAACCCAAACAGCAACAAAAAACATAACTTTTTCGCCAGCCGCTCCCATCTAACAACCACAGCCCCAGAAAACCTGCCAACCTGCAGGCAACCTGAAATCAGCAATTTGTGACCCCCAACCCGCAACCTTCGATCTCTCCATTTCCCTAACTTTACTCATGATATTCACAGTTATGCACATATATTCACAGCATATACAGTGCTTATACCTGAAAATACCGCTAAATTCTTCGCAAATCCAATGCTGTTAAGGCTTCCAAAAAATCTTTTGCTGTGGATAAAATAATTAATTTAAAACTTGCGTTTAAGGTGGGAAAATGTGTTATTTTGTGGGAATAAATGGGAAATTGATATAACGTTTTGTAAATGATACGGTTTTTAGGGGAATATGAAGCTACTCTGGACGCAAAAGGTCGGTTTCTCTTTCCAACGGGATTTAAAAGGCAGATCCCGGAAGGAGAAACCGGTAGCTTCTTTATTAACAGGGGTTTTGAACGATGCCTCACCCTTTACCCCATGAAAAACTGGGAGCCGATTTTTGAGGAAATGAGCAGGAAGAATGATTTTGATGCGAAGGTGCGTGAATTCAGGCGTTACTTTTTAAACGGGGTTACTGTAGAAGCGGATAGTGCGGGCAGGTTGCTGTTACCCAAAAACCTGATGGAGTATGCCGGGCTTCAAAAAGACATTGTATTGCTTTCCGCCATTGATAAAATAGAAATCTGGGATAAAAATAAGTACCAACAGCTCTTTGACACTTTTTCACCCGAAGCATTCAGCACACTGGCTCAGGAGGTAATGGCTAACAAACCGCCACAGGCTTAGCGGAATATGGTGAAAGGTTGAAGAATATAAAGATTAAAATTTTCAATACCTGCCGCTTTCCGAAACGGCGGGTTTCACTTTTTTAACCGGCAACTGTGTTACAGCAATACCACATACCCGTATTGGCAAAGGAAACGATTGACCTGCTTCAGATAAAACCTGGCGGCATATACGTTGACTGCACTTTTGGAGGTGGCGGGCACAGCAGGGCTATTCTTGAAAAATTAGGCGCTGCCGGAAAACTTTTTGCTTTTGACCAGGATGCCGACGCGAAAGCAAACCTTCCCGGCGGCGATGCGAGAATAACTTTTCTTCAATACAACTTCCGGCATATTCAAAAAATGCTGCGCCTGCATAAAATACCCGGGGTAGATGGTATTCTTGCAGACCTTGGCGTATCGAGCCACCAGTTTGATGAGGGCGCAAGAGGTTTTTCCACCCGCTTTGCAGATGCAGACCTTGATATGCGTATGGACCAGCGGCAGCAAACCACCGCCGTGGATGTAATTAAAACTTACAGTGAGCAGGAACTGCACAAAATATTTGAACGCTATGGCGAGGTTACCAACTCAAAAACCCTGGCCAAAACCATCGTTCAGCAAAGGCAGGTTACTCCCGTAAAAACAGTGAATGATTTTAAACATGCCGTTGCTTCGGCAGTAAAAGGTAATCCCAACAAATATTTTGCCCAGGTATTTCAGGCTTTACGCATTGCAGTGAATGATGAAATCGGAGCGCTTGAAGAAATGCTGCAGCAAATCCCCGACATCCTGAAGAAAGGCGGCCGCGCTGCCATCATCACTTTCCACAGTATTGAAGACAGAACGGTAAAAAATTTTTTCCGCTATGGTAGTTTCGAAGAACCGCAAACTGATTCCATATACGGTACAAAATCCGAAAGTCCTTTTAATATAATAACCAAAAAACCAATATCCCCTTCAACAGAGGAGTTGAATGAAAACCCGAGAAGCAGAAGTGCAAGATTAAGAGTAGCTGAAAAAAAATAAAGGGAGATAGTAAAATGGAGGGAACAGAAAATATAACAGAAGAAAAACAGGAACAGCAAATAAAAACTGCCCCTGCAAGGCCGTGGAAGAAATGGTTCAGCAACGATTGGGTTGCTAAAAACATGTACTATTTCCTCTTTCTTGCAGTGCTGGCGGTTATTTATATATATAACGGGCATTACGCCGAAAACACTATTAAGGATATTAACAGAACGGCAAAAGAGCTAAAGGAATTGCAGTACGAATATAAAACAGTGAAGGGTGAGCTGATGATGCGCGGTAAACAGAGTGAGTTGGCAAAAGCAGTTGAGCTCTTGGGTTTGAAAGAATTGAAGACGCCACCGGTTAAGATTGTGGAGAGCAGGGAGAAGTAATAATGTTCTTTGTTTAATGCTGGTTGCAAAACTAAAACACTTTTACAGTTACTGCGAGCCCGCCGGCGGGTTGCCTGAAGTAAAAGTGTGTTGCGGCGGGAGAAACAGTCTCCAGGATAGCTGTGGAAGCAGATTCCTCCAAAGTCGGAATGACAAACAGTGGAATTACTATTGAGCTGAACAATAAAGTATCAGCATCAATACAACGCTCAGCAATTATTGATAAGCTGAAAGTTATTCTTCCGCTTGTCATTCCGGGGCACGAGGGATTTGCCGCCATGGTTCGTGTCTCACGAACTATGAAAGAGAACCACAAAAGAGAATATAGATAGATAAATATTATACAGTACAAAAACCTTGGAAGTAAAAAAAGACATATTATGGAGAGTATCACTTTGCTTTCTGGGCATTGTGGCTTTAAGCCTGTTTATAATTGGTAAAGCATTTTACATACAACAGGTGCAGGGTGAATACTGGAAGAGTATGAGTGACAGCCTGCATTTAAGCTATCGTACACTCGATGCCGATCGCGGTACTATCTATAGTGAAGATGGAAGTATGCTGAGTACTTCTATTCCGTTCTTTGACATACATATTGATTTTATGGCTGATGGCCTTCGCGAAAAAGAAGGAAAGCGTTTTACCACCAACCTCGATTCCTTATCTATAGGTTTAAGTAAACTCTTCCAGGATCAACCTGCCGCTGCATATAAAAAACAATTGCAGGCAGGGTATAAAAAGAAAGACCGGTACTACTTCCTAAAGAAAAAAGTAAGTTTTCAGCAATACCAGGAGCTGAGAATGTTGCCGCTGGTAAAGCAGGGTAGAAACAAAAGTGGATTTATTGTGGAAGATATGGAAAAGCGGCTTACGCCATTTGGCTTGCTGGCAAACCGCACTATCGGTTTGGCAAGAACTTATATTGATAATAACAGGCAGGTAGTTACGCAAAATGTGGGCCTGGAAAAAACTTATGACAGCTTATTGAAGGGCGTATCAGGAAAAAGGTTGGTCAGGAGAATTTCCGGTGGCGCATATGTGCCTGTTGAAGGTTCTGAAATTGAACCCGAAAACGGGAAAGATATAGTAACAACACTTGATGTGAACATCCAGGATATTACCCAGACTGCTTTAATGCGCATGATGACAGACAACCAGGCGCTTGAAGGCACTGCTATTGTAATGGAAGTAGCTACAGGAAAAATCAAAGCAATAGCCAACCTGGGCTTGATGCCTGACGGCTCTTATTTTGAAAAAGATAATTATGCGCTGAAAACTTCCGAACCAGGTTCAACTATCAAGCTCGTTACATTAATGTCGGTATTGGAAGACAAATATGTAACGCTTAATGATATGATTGATATTGATGGCGGCGTATGGATGCTGAACGGCCGCAGGATACAGGATGCGGAAAAATCTCCGAAAAGCCATCTTACCATTAAAGAATCTTTTGAACACAGCAGCAATGTAGCAATGGCAAAGCTTGCCTATACTTACTACAGCAAATCTCCTGGAAAGTTTGTGCAGCATTACGAAAACCTGCACCTCACTTCACGCACGGGTATTGATTTAAAAGAAGAGTTCAGACCCATGGTTAAAAATCCAAAACGCAAAGACTGGCATATGCAAACACTGCCGTCAATGGGCTTTGGATATGAAGTGATGCTCAGCCCGCTGCAGTTACTCACAATTTATAATGCTGTAGCAAACAATGGTAAACTCATGAAGCCATACCTCGTTAATGCGGTTGAAAAAGATGGCAATGTGCTTACTGCATTTGAACCACAGGTGTTAAACGAAAGAATATGCTCTGAACAAACATTGCATCAACTGCAGGAATGTCTTGCCGCGGTTTGCACGGATGGAACAGCGAAAAAAGTTTTTAAGACCGCTGTATATCATGCAGCAGGAAAAACAGGTACGGCAAAAGTGAACGACGGGAATTTTAAATATACGGATGCTGTATACCAATCATCGTTTGCAGGATATTTTCCGGCGGAAAAACCCAAATATTCCTGCATTGTTGTAATAAAAAACAAGCCGCGTTCAGCACAGTATTTAGGTGGAGTTGTGGCTGCTCCTGTTTTCAGGGAGATAGCAGATAAATTATACGCGGGTGATGCGGAAGATATGCCGGTATATATAGCAAAAGCCGCAACAGATAGTATTAAATATAGATGGAGCGGATACAACAGCGATACTAAAGATATTTTAAAGGAAATGAATGTTTTCTTTATTGATTCTACAGCCAAAGATGATTGGGGATATGTATATAATGATAATAATACACCTGGCATAAAAGCACTTGCAGTTAATGAAAAACAGGTGCCTGATGTAAAAGGCATGGGGTTGAAAGATGCGCTGTTTTTACTGGAGAATATGAATTTAAAAGTACAGATAAAAGGAAAAGGAAAAATAATTAACCAGTCTCTTGCAGCGGGTCAAACTATAGGTAAGGCACAAACGATAACGCTGGAGCTGGATTAGGGAGATAGAGGGTAGAAGGTGTAAGGTATAGGGCGGATGGTAGAAGGTGAAAGATTAGTAGAGGAACAAGAAAAAAGGAATAAGAAAAAGGCAAAAGGCAGGAAGCAGGTTAGAATGTAGCACACAAAAGCTGATAGCTGACAGCTAATAGCTTTAACCAACAAACAATGGCGATTTTACAGGATATATTGTACAAAGTAAATATCAGGTCGGTGCACGGCAACCTCGGCGTGCAGGTAGTCGATCTGCAGATTGATTCCCGCCGGGTTTCAAACAATGCCTGTTTTATCGCCATTAAAGGAAACGCGGTTGATGGTCATACATATATAGATGCAGCTATACAAAAGGGCGCTTCATCCATAGTAGCGGAACATTTGCCTGAACAAAAAAAGGAAGGTATTACCTATATACAAGTAGAAAACAGTGCACTTGCTGCTGCTTATATGTCAGATAATTTCTACGGGTCGCCTTCCGCAAAAATGAAAGTGGTTGGCGTTACCGGCACCAATGGTAAAACAACTATCGCTACACTGTTGTTCAAATTGTTTTCCGGGCTTGGCTATAAATGCGGGTTGTTTTCAACCGTGCAAAACCAGGTAGGTGATGAGGTTTTACCATCAACACATACCACGCCTGATGCCATAAGTATAAATGCATTGATGAATGAAATGCTGAACAAGGGCTGTACACATGTGTTTATGGAATGCAGCAGCCATGCCATTCACCAGCATCGTATATCGGGCCTGCATTTTGCAGGCGCTATATTCAGCAACATTACCCATGACCACCTGGATTATCATAAAACCTTTGATGAATATATACGCGTAAAAAAATCATTCTTTGACAATCTCTCCTCCGACGCGTTTGCCATTAGCAATGCAGATGATAAAAGAGGCCTGGTAATGCTGCAGAATACACAGGCGAAAAAGCATTTATACAGCCTGAGAACGCTTGCGGAGTTTAAAGGCAAAATTCTTGAAAATAACCTCACAGGCCTGCTGATGAACATTAATGACCAGGAAGTTCATTTCAGACTTATCGGTGAATTTAATGCATACAACCTGCTGGCGGTATATGGCGCGGCGGTTTGTTTGGGAGAAGAGAAATACAAAGTATTGCAGGTACTCAGCAATATTACCGGAGCTGAGGGAAGATTTGACTATATAACATCACAAGCAGAAAGAGTTATTGGCATTGTTGATTATGCGCATACGCCTGATGCACTATTAAATGTACTGGCGACTATTAAGAAATTAAGACAGGGTCATGAAAAAATAATAACAGTAGTAGGATGCGGTGGCGACAGGGATAGAACCAAAAGACCGGTAATGGCGGAAGTGGCTTGTGAGCATAGCGATAAGGTGGTGTTTACCTCAGACAATCCACGGTCAGAAGATCCTGAAGCGATATTGAATGACATGCAAACCGGCTTGCCGCCGTCTATGCGAAAAAAATATATCGCTATAGCTGACAGGAAAGAAGCGATTAAAACTGCCATCAGTCTTGCATCGGCAGAAGATATTGTTTTAATAGCCGGCAAAGGACATGAAAAATACCAGGAAATAAAAGGAGTAAAACATCCCTTTGACGATAAGGAGGTATTAAAAGAAACTTTTGAGTTATTGGGTAAATAAAACAACAAGCCAAAATGCTGTATCATTTATTTGAGTGGTTAAAATTTGAAGGCATAAAATTTCCGGGTAGCGGGTTAATGCAGTTTCTCACGTTCAGAATACTGCTGGCTGTTTTATTATCCCTGTTCATATCAACTGTATATGGAAAAAGATTGATCAATCTTTTAAAAAGAAAACAAATTGGTGAAAGCGTCCGTGATCTTGGCCTTGCCGGTGAGCAGCAAAAAAGGGGAACGCCAACAATGGGTGGCATTATTATCCTGATGGCGATACTTATACCAACATTACTGTTTGCTAATCTTGATAAAGTATATATCAGGCTGATGCTGCTCTGCACCGTATGGTTGGGTTTTATCGGTTTTATGGATGATTACTTAAAAATCAAAGCGAGAAAAGCAGCGCAGGCAAAAGGAGAAAATTATAAGAAGAAAGACAGCGATGGCCTAGCGGGCATATCAAAAATAATCGGGCAGATAGGATTGGGTATTATCATCGGCGCTACATTATACTTTAACGAAAATGTAGTAGTGTGGAGGGAGTACTATAATCCGCAGGGATCAAACCAGGTAACAGATATTCTTAAAAAAGGAGAAAAAAAGATAGGAGATACTATTGTAACGATGGAGGGTAAAGAGCACAGGTACGCAGTTGTAAAAACGCCCATTACTACAATACCTTTTGTAAAAAGCCATGAATTTAATTACAGCCGCCTTATTACCTGGTTGGGTGATGGTATGGAAAAATATACATGGATTGTATACATCATTGCCGTTACATTAATTATAACTGCAGTATCAAATGGTGCAAATCTTACCGATGGGCTTGATGGACTTGCTGCAGGTGTAAGTGCATTAATTGGCGCATGTCTCGGCGTGTTTGTATATGTGAGCGGCAGTACCAGGTTTGCGGAATATCTCAATATAATGTATATACCCAACCTCGGGGAGCTGTCGGTTTTTGTTGGTGCATTTGTTGGAGGGTGCATAGGTTTCCTGTGGTATAATGCCTACCCAGCGCAGGTGTTTATGGGCGATACTGGTAGCCTTGCACTGGGCGGAATCATTGCATCTCTCGCCATTATAGTAAGAAAAGAATTGTTGATACCTATATTCTGCGGTGTGTTTTTGGTAGAAAACCTGAGCGTGATATTGCAGGTGAGCTATTTTAAATACACCAAGCGCAAATATGGCGAGGGGAGGCGCATTTTTTTAATGAGTCCCCTGCATCATCATTATCAAAAACTGGGATATCACGAAAGTAAAATCGCAGTGCGTTTCTGGATTGTAACCATACTCTGTGTATTATTTGCAATAGCAACATTTAAAATGAGATAATAAAAATATAAGTAGAGGATTAGAAGAATGGCGAAAAGAATGGTCATATTAGGCGGAGGCGAAAGCGGCATAGGTGCGGCCATCCTTGCAAAAAAGCAGGGATATGATGTATTCCTTTCGGATGGAGGTGCAATTCAGTCAAAATATAAAAACGAATTGCTGCAATATGATATTGTATTTGAAGAAGGAAAACACAGCGAAGAAAAGATATTGAATGCAGATGAAGTGATGAAGAGCCCGGGTATACCCGAAAAAAACGAACTGGTAAAAAAGATAAGAGCGAAAGGCATTGAAATTATCAGTGAAATAGAACTGGCATACAGGTATAAAGGCGATAGCAAAATTATTGCCATCACAGGAAGCAATGGGAAAAGTACAACTACCTCTTTGATCTGGCATGTATGTAAAACCGGTGGCATTGATTGCGCGTTGGTAGGAAATATCGGTTACTCATTTGCCAAGCAGGTGGCAACTGATCCTAAAGTGTTGTATGTGGCGGAGATCAGCAGTTTTCAGCTGGATGATATAAAAACATTCAGGCCGGATATAGCTGTACTGTTGAATATAACAGAAGATCATCTTGACAGGTACGAGTACAAGTTTGAAAACTACATAAGGTCCAAATTCAATATCATAAAAAACCAAACGCCGCAGGATACTTTTATATACTGCGCCGATGATCCTGTGATCACTGATTATATAGCAAGAAACCCATTACATTCTAATTCATTGCCATTTACCATGTATTATCAACTACCAAAAGGAGCTTACATTAAAGAAAATATTATGACGATACAAACAGACGGAGAAAAGTTTACGACAAGTGTGTTTGACTTTGCAGTTAAAGGCAGGCACAATCAATACAATACTATGGCAGCAGGTTTAGCAGGAACAAGTGTAGGTATACGAAAAGAGAAAATACGCGAAGCAGTAAAAACGTTTGAAAGCCTTGAGCATCGCATGGAGCACGTAGCTACGGTACGTGGTGTTGAGTTCATTAACGACAGCAAAGCAACCAATGTAAACAGCACATGGTATGCCCTGGAAAGCATGAAGCATCCTACTATTCTTATTCTTGGAGGCGTTGATAAAGGCAATGATTATTCAACAATGCTTGATGTAGTAAAAGAAAAGGTAAAAGCAATTGTATGCATGGGTGTTGATAACAGGAAAATTCATGAAGCATTTGGCAAACAAGTAGAAGTGATGGTTAATACCGGCAGCGCTAAAGAAGCAGTGCAGGCCGCTTTTCATTTAGCAAATAAAGGAGATGTAGTTTTGTTAAGCCCGGCCTGTGCAAGTTTTGATCTGTTCAAAAACTACGAAGACAGGGGGAGGCAATTTAAAGAAGCGGTAAGGGAATTGTGAGCGGGAAAGTGAAAGGAAGAAGGAAAAAGGTTGAAGGTGAAGGGTTGAGGGTAAAAGCGAAAGGCTGATTTGATTGCGATAGCTAACCGCCGGCAACCATTTCAGATCTCAAATTTCAAATTATTCATGCAGGCACTACTAAATAAAACCAAAGGCGACAAAGTGATATGGGCAGCAGTGATACTGCTTACCCTGGTAAGTATGCTTGTGGTATACAGCAGCACAGGCACGCTTGCCTATCGCTTATCAAAAAGCGCCGAATCATACCTGTTTAAGCAGTTCGCTTTTACAGCAGTTGGTTTACTGATCATTTATTTTGCACACCGCATTAACTATACCATTTACTCAAGAGTAGCATTGGTATTATATGTTGTTTCTATCCCCTTGCTTATCTATACCCTTTTCTTTGGCGCCGAAATTAATGAAGGAACAAGATGGATAAAACTGCCTATAATCAATCTTACCTTTCAAACATCCGACCTGGCAAAGCTTGCATTGTTTATGTACCTGTCGCGTCAGCTCAGCCGTTCGCAGGATGATATAAAAGATTTTAAAAAAGGATTTCTGCCATTGATAGTACCTGTTGGCATTACCTGTATGCTTATCGCTCCGGCAAATCTGTCTACTGCACTGCTGATTGGCGCAACAAGCATGATGCTGATGTTTATCGGCAGGGTAAGTGTTAAACATATAGCGTTGGTTATTGGTATTGCGTTAATTCCATTGGTAATACTGGTAACCATTGCCACGGGTTATTATAATAAAGAAGAAGGACAGAGCAAAGAACTTCCTGCTGTATTGCAGATCGGACGTATACCTACATGGATAAAACGCATTCAGGATTTTGCATATGCCGATAAGCATGAATCTGCGTACCAGGTGCAGCAAATGAAAATTGCCATCGCCAAAGGCGGTTGGTTCGGACTGGGCCCCGGCAATAGTGAGCAACGCAATTTCGTGCCGCACCCTTACAGCGATTCTATTTACTCTATTATTATAGAAGAATATGGATTGATAGGAGGCATAGCAATAGTATTCATATACCTGCTCTTTCTTTTCCGGAGCATAAGAATATTTAAGAAATGCCCTTTTGCATTTGGTGCTTTCTTGGCGCTTGCGTTGAGCTTTACGCTCGTAATACAGGCGCTGGTAAACATGGCTGTGAATGTAAACCTGTTTCCGGTTACCGGTGTGCCGCTGCCGCTGGTAAGTATGGGCGGAAGCAGCTTTTTATTCACCTGTTTGGCAATTGGCATTTTACTGAGTGTGGCACGTAACGCGGAAAAGATGGAAGGCAAGGCGTCAACTACCGTTAACGCATAAAGGAAAAAATTAAAAGCATTGGCAAAAAAAATAATCATAGCAGGCGGCGGAACAGGAGGTCATATATTTCCTGCAATAGCAATTGCCAATGCATTGAAGGAAAAGGATAAGAATGTAGATATATTGTTTGTAGGCGCTAAAGGAAAGATGGAAATGGAAAAAGTGCCGCAGGCAGGGTATAAAATAGAAGGATTAGATATAGCAGGGTTTAACAGGAGTTCTTTGATAAAAAATATAGGCTTACCATTTAAGATCATTAAAAGTTTCTTCCAGGTACGGCGCATAATTAATGGTTTTAAACCAGATGCGGTGATAGGTGTTGGCGGGTATTCAAGCTTTCCGGCTTTGCGGTTTGCGCAAACCAAAGGTATTCCAACATTTATTCATGAAGCCAACTCTTTTGGTGGCAAAGCCAATATAGAATTGAGCAAAAGAGCAAGCAGGATATTCACAGGCAGCGATGGTATGGAGCAGTTTTTTCCGAAAGAAAAAATACTGGTTACCGGTAATCCTGTGCGCAAAACCATACTGGCTAATAATGTAAGTAAAGAAGAAGGACTAAATTTCTTTGGATTAAGCGGCGATAAAAAAACGATACTGGTAACAGGTGGAAGTCTTGGCGCAAAATCTATTAACGAAGCGATAGCGGCAGGTATTGACGCGTTTGAAAAGAATGATGTGCAGTTGATATGGCAAACCGGTAAGCCATTTGCGGAGCAGGCAAAAAAAATTGTTGCAGGTAAAAAAGGAATATGGATCAACGATTTCATTACAAAAATGGAATATGCTTTTTCGGCGGCTGACGTGGTGATATCAAGAGCAGGAGCAATGTCGGTAGCGGAATTATGCGTGGTAAAGCAGGCGGTGATTTTTGTGCCCTATCCTTTTGCGGCAGAAGACCATCAAACCGTTAATGCCCGCAGGCTTACGGAAAAAAACGCGGCGCTGATGGTAAAGGATAGTGAAGCGAAAGATAAGCTCGTAAAAACGGCTATTGACCTGGCATTGAATGAAAAGGAAAGGCAGCAATTAAAAAATAATATCGTCAGGCTGGCAATAACTGATGCAGATGAAGTAGTGGCAGATGAAGTATTAAAAATAATCGGAAAGCAGTAATAGTTTAATGAAGGAACTGAAGGACATACAGAAGGTATATTTTATCGGTATCGGCGGCATTGGCATGAGCGCCCTGGCGAGGTATTTTAAATCATTGGGCAAAGATGTGAGTGGTTACGACAGAACAGAAACTGCATTAACCCAGCAACTAACTGCTGAAGGTATAAACATTCATTATACCGATGATGTGGCGCTGGTATCCAAAGATGCTGATATTGTTGTGTATACCCCCGCTATTCCCGGGGATCATGCCGAGTTGCTGTATTACCGGCAGCATGATTATGATTTATTAAAGCGCAGCGATGTGCTGGGCATGATTACCCGTAGCTCTTTTAATATCTGCGTAGCAGGCACGCATGGCAAAACTACCATCACTACGATGATAGCGCATATATTGCGTGATACAGGTTATGGTTGTAATGCTTTTCTGGGAGGTATAGCTGCCAATTATAACAGTAATTTTTGGAGCAGTACAAACGATGTGTCGGTAATTGAGGCTGACGAGTACGACAGGAGTTTTTTGAAACTTAGTCCTGATATAGCCGTGATCAGTGCGATGGACGCTGACCATTTAGATATATACGGAACAGCGGAAGAGATGGAAAACACTTTTATAGCTTTTTCCGGGAAAATAAAAAAAGACGGCACGCTTTTCAGTAAGTACGGGTTGAAAAGAAATGATGAGCTGAAAGGCGACAAACATTTTACATATAGTCAGCAAAATGAAAACGCGGATGTGTATGCAACGAATATCAGGATAAACAATGGCGCTTATATATTCGATATTCAGTTGCCAGAAAAATCAATCAGCGATGTGAACTTATATATGGGTGGCTTGCATAATGTGGAGAATGTATCTGTGGCTATCGCGATTGCATTGGAACTTGGTATAGCTGATGAAAAAATAAAAGCGGCTGTTGCCAACTTTAAAGGAGTAAAAAGAAGGTTTGAATATATCATTCCGGCAGATAATGATAGCCGTATTGTGTATGTAGATGATTATGCGCATCATCCCGCTGAGCTGGAAGCATTGCTGAGTGGAGCAAAGTCATTGTTCCCTGAAAAAAAATGCACGGTTATTTTTCAGCCGCATTTGTTCAGCAGAACAAAAGATTTTGCTGATGAATTTGCGGCAAGCCTGGACCTGGCAGACGAGATAGTTTTATTACCTATTTACCCGGCGCGTGAGCTGCCAATGGAAGGCGTAACAAGTGAAATGATTTTGAACAGGATGAAAAACTCCGGCAAATCTTTAAAAAGTAAAGAGGAGCTGATGGATTGGGTAGAGAACACGTATAAACAAAATAAAAACGCATTGTTAATAACAGCAGGCGCAGGTGACATAGATAAATTGATTGAGCCGATAAAAAAAGTCATCACGGCTTAAATAATATGAAACTTAGCAGGAAAAAAATAGGACGGTTTATTGCAGCTACATTGTGGGTAGCAGCCGGCGTATGCCTGGTGGTGTTTCTTATTGCAGCTATGCGAAAAAGAGATGATAAAACCTGTGCCGGAATAAATATTGATATCGGGGATGTAAAAAATAATCTCTTTGCCGATAAAAATGATATTACCGGAATGCTTACTCATATGTCTCCGGTAATAAAAGGAAAAGCAATCAAAGACTTTGACCTGCAGCAGATGGAAAAAACGCTTGAGGGTAATATGTGGATAAAAGATGCTGAGCTCTTTTTCGACAATAATGAAATTTTGCAGGTTAAAATAAAAGAGCGTGAGCCGATGGCAAGGATCTTTACTGCTGCAGGCAAAAGTTTTTATATAGATAAGGATTGGGTTCGTTTGCCTTTAAGCACAAAGTTTTCAGCGCGTGTGCCGGTGTTTACCAATTGCCCGCTCGACAAAACAAAATGGAACGCTGCAGACAGCGCAGTGCTCGGTCAAATACAATCCATCAGCGGATTTTTAGAAAAAAACAGTTTCTGGACAGCGCAGATTGAACAGGTAGATTATTCAGATAAAAAACAGTTTGAGCTGTATCCAAAAATTGGCGAGCATAAAATTGTATTAGGCAATGGCGCTGACCTTAATGCGAAATTTAGAAAACTGTATATATTTTATAAAGAAGTGCTGGCAAAAACAGGATGGAATACCTATGCTTCTATTGATGTACAGTATAAAGGGCAGGTAGTAGCTACACGAAGAGATGCAAGAAAATCAGCAATAACATTAAACGATATAAATAATACCAACAATCCAACGCAACAAATCAACGACCATGAATAACGAACAACCCATTATTGTAGGACTTGATATAGGAACAACAAAAATAGCCGCTATAGCAGGAAGAAAAAATGAATATGGCAAATTAGAGATACTTGGCTTCGGTCGTGCCAACAGCAACGGTGTGCAGCACGGTATGGTGCTGAATATTGATCAAACCATCAAAGCCATACAGGCGGCGCTCGAAAGCTGCTATGCCTCTAATCCTGATCTTGAGATCAACGAAGTATATGTGGGTATTGCAGGGCATCATATTAAAAGCCTGCAAACCCGCGGTGATATTGTTCGCCATAACACGGACGAAGAGATCTCCCAATCGGAAATTGACCAGTTAGTATCTAATCAATATAAAACATATATACCGGCAGGCGACCAGATCATTGATGTGATACCGCAGGAGTTTACAGTAGATAATTTTCAAAACATTACCAACCCTATAGGATATAGTGGTGTAAAAGTTGGTGCTAATTTTCATATCATCACCGGCGACAGGAACGCTATCCGAAATATCAACAGGAGTGTTGAAAAATCGAACCTGCAGGTTAAAGACCTGGTATTACAGCCATTAGCTTCGGCGGCGGCTGTTATGTGTGAGCAGGATCTTGAAGCTGGCGTTGTTATTGTAGATATTGGCGGTGGCACAACGGATATCGCTGTTTTTTATGAAGGTATTTTAAAACATACGGCAGTTATACCTTTTGGCGGAGAAAACATTACCAATGATATTAAGACAGGCCTGGGGGTTTTAAAAACACAGGCTGAACAAATGAAAGTAAAGTTTGGAAGCGCCCTGATGGATGAAGCAAGGAATAACGCCTATATCACTATTCCCGGTTTGCGCGGTATGACGCCAAAAGAAATCAGCGTACAGAATCTTGCAAAGATCATTCAGGCAAGAATGAGTGAGATACTTGATTTTGTAACCTATCATTTAAACCAGGTAGGCATTGAAAAGAAAATGCTGAACGGCGGTATAGTGTTAACAGGAGGCGGTTCACAGTTGAAACACCTGATCCAGTTAACGGAATATATTACCGGGTTAGATGCACGCATTGGTTTTCCGAATGAGCACCTGGCTTCCGGGCATATTGATGAATTAACCAAACCAATGTATGCAACCTGTATCGGTTTAATTCTTAAAGGATATAACGTATATGAGAATACATTGGAAAAACCTAAATTCTTAAAGTTCACGGCGCGGGAAATAAAAGAAGAAGAACCTGAACCGGAAACAATAACAAAAGTGAAAGGTATAAGCGAAGAGAAATCTAAAAAACGTAAAAGCCTGAAAGATTTTATGGATTCTATAAAAGGCGGATTGATTGATTTGTTTAAAGAAGAAGGAGATCAGCAATTGAAATAGCAATAGGCAGTGAGCCATGAGCTTTGAGCCGCCGATAGCCCAAAGCTCATAGCCCGTAGCTTAACATACTTACAACCATTAATTCACAAATTTCTTAGCAGTTTATATCATGCTGGTAAGAAAAAAAAATTAACCGACAATATGATACACTTTGATTTGCCTAAAGAGAAGTCATCCATCATTAAAGTGATTGGAGTAGGCGGCGGCGGAAGCAATGCGGTAAACCACATGTTTAACCAGGACATTGATGGCGTTAACTTCATCATCTGCAACACAGATGCTCAGGCACTTTCGCTGAGTAAAGTTCCTAATAAAGTGCAGCTTGGGCCTATGCTCACACAAGGGCTTGGAGCAGGCGCTAATCCGGATATTGGCAGGCAGGCTACTGAAGAAAGTCTTGAAGAAATAAGAAGAATACTTGAAGTAAATACCAAAATGGCATTTATTACAGCCGGCATGGGCGGAGGAACAGGTACCGGCGGTGCGCCTATACTTGCAAAAATCTGTAAAGATCTTGGCATACTCACCGTTGGTATTGTTACTACTCCTTTTGCTTATGAAGGCAAAAAAAGATTCGCGCAGGCACAGGAAGGCATCAACAAATTAAAAGATTATGTTGATACACTGCTTGTGATCAGCAACGACAAAATGCGTCACCAGTATGGAAACCTTACCATGCGTGCCGCATTTGCCAAAGCAGATAATATACTCGCCACCGCTGCAAAATGTATAACTGATGTGATCAATTCAACCGGACAAATAAACGTTGACTTTGCTGATGTATGCACGGTTATGCGTGATGGCGGTGTAGCTATACTTGGCAGCGCTTCGGCAGATGGAGAAAACAGGGCGCAAAAAGCCATCCAGGATGCAATTAACTCTCCATTGCTTAATGATAATGATATCCGTGGCGCTAAATGGATACTTATCAATATCAATTCTGCCGAAGGAGAAACTGAGTTTACGATGGATGAAGTGGATATTATTCAGAATTACCTGATCAGCCAGGCAGGAGAACATACTAATGTAATACTCGGGCTTGGTTATGATAATAGCCTCGGCAACAAAATCGGTATTACCTTAATAGCTACAGGCTTTGACCATAAAGATCCGTTTCCCAAAGAAGAAGTAAAAAAGCCGGAGGAAAAGAAGGCTCCGGAAAAAATTATACTTACACTTGACGGGCAGGAAGTAAATAAGCAGCAGGAAATACCGGGAGCAGGGCTGATAGAAGATCCTATGGCGCCGACCATTACAGAAGTTGTTGAGAATAAAAGTGTTCTGGATATAGTAAGCCCGGCGCCTGAATTTGATCGAAAAGAAGAGAAAGAAATATTGCATTTAGATATTTCTTCTTTACCTTCAGCCCTTCCTCCATCCATTGAAAAAGAAGCAAAAGAAATCACCTTGGATTTCTCGCCCAACCCGGCAACCCGTTTAGATAATAACACAACTTATATTAAAGGAGCTAGCACCACCCCGACGTCAGGTGGTTATTTGTCAAAGCCATCCAATATATATGCGGATGAACCTGTTAAAACAGATTCGGCTTTAAAAACCACGGATGACATTTCATCATCTCAAAGTAAAGAGGTTGCCGACGGGCAAACAAATGAAATGCAGATGGTGATAAAAGATTCCAATGCGGCGAACGAGCCCATCGTACCAACAACTCTGAGCGAAAGCTATTCTGTCGAGGAGCCTGCGATGCAGGACGAGGCAGAAGATCAAAAACGGAGAGCGGCAGAACGTATAAACAAGTTGCGCAATTTGTCTTACAATGCTGCTGATCCTAATAATGAGTTTGAAAATGTACCGGCTTATGTTCGCCGCAATTTTCAATTAAAAGATGCACTCGCATCTGTAGAAAAATTCTACAGTAATTATTCCGTAAAAAAAGATGAAAACGACCAGACCCAGATAAGTACCATCAATACTTTCCTGGATGGTAAACGTCCTGATTAATTTCAGGATCATATATAGGTGAAAGGAGCCAGCCCGCTTCTTTCACCTGCTGCAAAGCAACCTGTGATTTTAAGCATTCAACAAACAGATAACTATCATGCCTACCATACTTATCGGCGGCGGATCGGGCCTGATTGGCCGCAAACTTTCTGCCATGCTTTTGGAAAAAGGCTATGATGTTATAATCCTTTCCAGGAAAATAAAAACATCCTCCAACCCCAAACTTTCATACGCGCTGTGGAATACTGACAGGCAAACAATAGATATCAACGCCCTCGCAAAATCTGATTATATCATCAATCTTGCCGGCGAAGGAGTTGCTGACAAAAGATGGACGAAAAAAAGGAAAAGGATTTTGCAGGAGAGCCGTACAAAAAGCTGCACGCTGATCGTAAATACCCTTCGTGATCATGCTAATAAGATAAAAGCTGTAATTAATGCCTCCGGTATCGGATGGTATGGAGATGATGCCGGTAACAGCAAGCCGGCATTTACGGAAGACATGCCTTCTGCAAATGATTTTTTGGGACAAACATGCAAAGCCTGGGAAGAAAGTATTGCGCCTGTAGCTGCTCTCGGCAAACGGCTGGTTATTATAAGAACAGGTATTGTTTTGAGCAGAGACGGAGGCGCATTACCGGAATTTATAAAACCCGTTCGTTTCGGGTTTGCCCCTGTTTTTGGTAATGGCAAACAAATACAAAGCTGGATACATATAGATGATATATGCAGAATGTATATTCATGCTTTGGAAAATGAATCTATGCTGGGCGCTTATAATGCCGCCGCACCAAAGCCTGTTGATATTAAAATGCTTGTATATACAGTGGCAAAAAAAATAAAGGGTTCATTTTATATTCCAATCTATGTACCGTCATTTTTATTGAAAATTATTCTGGGAGGAATGAGTGCTGAAATATTGAAAAGTATAACGGTGAGCAGTACCCGCGTAAGAAATACCGGCTTTCAATTTGTATTTCCTTCTATAGAAGCTGCTGTTAACGATCTGGCATAAAGCATTAGTTTGCTAACTTAGCTGATAGAAAATTTATTACAACACGCTATAAATCTGTTTTAATGAAAAGCTTATTAGTATTACCGGTTCTGTTATTGTTATTAAACTCCTGCATAAACAGAGAAACTGTTCATGGCAATGGTAATGAAACCACTGAAATCAGAAATCCGGGTTCGTTTAACCGGATACAATTGATGGGCTCCATGGATGTGGAGATAAAAAAAGGTGATGAACGTTCCGTTGAAATAAAAGCGGAGGAAAACCTTCTTCCTTACATTGAAACAAAAGTAGAAGGCGATAAGCTTATTGTAAAATTCAGTAATGATGTGAATATTGATGCGGATAAGGATATTATTGTGAAAGTAACAACGCCGGTATTGACCGAAGCTTCGGTTATGGGTTCAGGTGATATCAGCGGTAACGGAAAATTTGAAAGCAGTGATAAAATAACAATAAATGTACTTGGCTCAGGCAATGTGAAAATGGAACTAGATGCCCCCGCTATAGAAGCAAAAGTTACAGGCTCCGGCGATATTGATATTGCGGGTAATACAAAAGATGCAGTATACAACACAATGGGCAGCGGTAATATAAAAGCAAGCGATCTTAAAGCCGAAAATACAGAAGCCAAAACAATGGGCAGTGGCAACATCAATGCTTTTGCCAGTGTTAAATTAAAAGTAACTATTATGGGCAGCGGAGATATATCATATAAAGGCGGTGGCGCGGTAACCTCTAATGTTCATGGCAGCGGCTCTGTTAAGGCTATAGAATAATTAATACTTATGGTTATGCGAAGTTTCCAACTTCGCGTAAATTATGTTCTCCGGAAACTCCGTCTCAAAGCGCAGGTTTTTAAAACCTGCCGGCTTTCTTTACCTTTGCCTCCATTTTTTATTATGAAGATTTTAATGGTATGCCTCGGCAATATATGCAGGAGTCCGCTGGCAGAAGGTATAATGGAGCATAAAATACAGGAGCATCATCTTAACTGGCAGGTAGACAGCGCAGGCACAAACGGCTACCATGTGGGCGAAGCGCCGCACAGGCTTTCGCAAAAAGTTGCCGCTGCAAATGGTATTGACATCAGCAGGCAAAGAGCGAGAGATTTTACAGCCCGTGATTTTGAAAAATTCGATATTATCTATGCAATGGCAAAGGATGTGATCGATGAAATAAAATGGATAGCAGGAAAAACCTTTGATGCAGGAAAAGTAAAATTATTAATGGATGAGGTATACCCCGGCAAAAAGGTGGATGTACCTGATCCCTGGTATGGTCCTGAGCCTGGTTATCACGAAGTATATAAAATGATAGATAAGGCATGCCTTAATATTATTAAGAAATACGCAGTGCAGGAAAGAAAATAATTTTTTCGTACCAGATAAATCATTCAGCATTATCAGAATAAATATATTATGAGCAAGCCCTCACTACCCCAAGGCACGCGGGATTTTGGACCTGATGTTGTACGCAAACGCAACTATATAATCAATACTATCAAATCTGTATTTGAATTATACGGGTTTGAGCCATTGGAGACACCTGCCATGGAAAATCTTGATACACTCATGGGTAAATATGGCGAGGAAGGTGACAAGCTTATTTTTAAAATCCTGAATAACGGATTAAGTGATCCTAAGAATATTGACAAAGCAAAACTGGCTTTTGAAAATGTGCTGCAGGGGAAGAATGATAAGAACTTAACCGAGCGTGCATTAAAGTATGACCTTACTATTCCTTTTGCAAGATATGTTGCCATGAATCACGGGCAGCTGACGTTTCCGTTTAAACGCTACCAGGTGCAGCCGGTATGGCGCGCTGATCGCCCACAGAAAGGAAGATACCGTGAGTTTTACCAGTGTGATGCTGATGTTGTAGGCAGTACATCTTTGCTGAATGAAATTGAGCTCATACATATTTACGATAGTGTATTTGCAAAGCTTGGCGCGGCAGTTGAAATAAAGATAAACAATCGTAAAATGCTTGCTGCGCTTGCCGAAGTATGCGGAGGCGCAGACAAAATAATTGATATTACTATTGCCATTGATAAGCTGGATAAAATAGGCATTGATAAGGTAAAAGAAGAACTATTACAAAGAGGGCTCAGGGAGGGGCAGGTTAATATCATTGCACATTACCTTGATATATCCGGCGACAATACTGAGAAACTTGAAAAAATAAAAGCATTGCTTGGAGTCAATGCTACAGGTATAAAAGGCATTGAAGAACTATCATATATTATACATCATTCCTCATCTTCAAGACTCAAAAAAAAGCTGGTTATTGATTTTACTTTAGCAAGGGGATTAAACTATTACACCGGTACCATCTTCGAAATAAAAGCGCTCAATGTGCAGATAGGAAGTATTGGCGGCGGTGGAAGATATGATGATCTTACAGGCTTATTCGGTGTGCCTAATATACCCGGTGTTGGTATTTCATTTGGTGTAGACAGGATATATGATGTGCTGGAAGAGCTGAAATTATTTCCGCAGGCTGTACACAGTGGCACACAGGTGTTGTTTTTTAATTTGGGAGAAGCAGAAAGCAACAAATCGTTTGAGCTGGCGCAGCAATTACGTGCTAAAGGCGTTTCCTGTCAGCTATATCATGAGCAGGCAAAATTTGACAAACAGTTTAAATACGCCGAAAAAAAGAACATTCCTTTTGTTGTGATGATCGGCAGCCGCGAACTGGAAAATAATACCTGCAATATTAAAAAGCTGGCAACAGGAGAACAGGTAAGCTTGCTGCTAAACGAATTGGGCGACTATACATTTAATTGATTGTCAGAGATAACAGGATATGGTATTTTGGGTATAACGTTAAATGTGAAACGATGAACCAGCAACCGGCAACCTGAACTCACTAACCATTACACTATTCTACCTTTGTCACACAATTGCAAGTTTACCAAATACGTAAACCGGTTTTCCGCATTTCGATACAAAGGTGCTGCATGGATGCATATTTTTGTTGCATGATTTCGGACAAACGCTCCGGTAGTTCTTTAGAAGTGGAAAAATCCTTTAAAAATTTCGATCTCATTGGCCTTTCCGGTTTTTCTGTTGTAACCGGCAATAGTTTTACGGATGTGGCCGGCTATTTAAAATAGCATTCTCTTCCAGCCGTTGCTTTCTCATCAATATGTTTCTTATATTTAGCAAAATCATTAATAATGAAGCCGCTTACTGCAAACTATCTTAATGCAATTATATTAATAGCAGCAGGTATTTATGGTTATTTTTTGCTGCCGCTTGGCCCGGATGAAAAACGCTCCGCTACAGCGTTGATTCCCACATTCAGCGGTATTATTTTATTACTTCTTGGTTTTATCTGGCCTTCAAAACAAAGATTGGCTGCACATATTGCTTCTGTACTTGTGCTGGTACTTTTAATAATGTGCTTAATGCGCTTTTTTAAGATTGATAACTGGGCGGCCAAGAAATATATATTCCTAATTTGCATACTCAGCAACCTTGTTACACTGATCATTTTTATCAGGAGTTTTGTAACGGCGCGGTTGTTGAAGAAGTGATTATTTCTTAATAATGTTGACTATTTATCTCAAATAAAAAAAATTACAGGTAATCTCTTACAATTTTTAAAGTATTGAGACTTGATTTTTAAATCCTTGTTTCCTGTAATCTGATATGTTTTCAGTGCACTGCCCATTATCAGCACGCCCGCAGACAGCGAAATGAATATGCAGTATTTGATTGAGATTTTTCCGCAAAAACAAAAACTGAAATATATTTTTTGCTTAAGATCATTAATAATAAATATTTCCAATTTCATAAATTTTTTTCCCGATTGGGAAATATGCAGGATTGATTCAACAGCATTTTTGCGGAATAAATTGACTGTTTTATGCCTGTTAAACAAATCCTTGTTGTTCTTTTCCTGAATATTTCCGTTATCAGCTTTGGTCAGAATGCCTCATTATATGGCAGGGTTACTACTGAAGATAGTCAACCCGTAAGCCTGATCAGCGTTACATTATTAAATACACGGTGGGGAACACTAACCAATGAAAATGGCGAATACCGCATACAAAATATAAAGCCCGGCAATTACACGTTGCAATTATCTTTTACAGGTGACATCCGCAAAACACAACCTGTTAGGTTAGATGCTGGCAGCAATATTCAGCTTGATCTTACAATAACAGAGGCTGCCAAACAACTGGAAGAAGTTGTAATTGAGACCAGTAAGATCATGAACCGGGCTGCCGGCACCGCCAATAAAATGCCATTGAATACGATGGAAACCCCGCAGATTGTTCATTCTATTTCCAATGTTATCCTGAGAAAACAAAACGCGATGACGCTCGAAGATGCAATGAAGAATGCACCTGGTATCAGCAAGTTGTGGGATGCCACCAGCAGGCCTGATGGTGGTTCTATTTTTGTAAGCCGCGGATTCCAGACAACTACAAAAGTGCGCAACGGCTTGCCCAATATTGTAAATACCAACGTGGAAATGGCCAATCTTGAAAGGATTGAAGTGATCAAAGGACCTTCCGCCACTATGTTTGGCAGTATTGTATCTTCCTATGGGGGATTGATCAACAGGGTTACCAAAAGACCCAACTTTCACAACGGTGGTTATGCTGATGTTTCTTATGGAAGTTATAATTTTTACCGTGTTTCAGCCGATGCGAATTTTGTTATTCAAAAGGATAAAGTTGCGGCACGCATAAATGTAGCAGGGCAAAACCAGGATAGCTGGCAGGACGCCGGCTTCCAGAGAAGCTATATTATTGCGCCTTCTTTACTGTTTAAGCCCAACAACAGGCTTTCGTTGAACATTGATGCTGAAATTGTGGGCTCTAAAGGAAACAGTAATGGCGGTAATTTTATGTTTCTGCTGGCGCCAGGCACTATCAATAGTGCAATAAGCAGTTTGTTGCTGCAGCAGGGATTAAATGAACAGCAGGTAGGTGCTATCATGTCGCAGGCGCCGCAAACTTTTAAGCAGGCATATGGTGCGGATAAAGTGAATGAATTAAAAACCAGCTATGACCGTTCCTTCCTGTCCAACGACATATATCCTACCACGCAATCCAATGCTTTTTTCGCAGAGGCATCTTACAAAATATCCCGGCACTGGACATCACAAACTGCCATCACCTACAGCAACAGCCATAATAAAGGATATTCGCCCTACCAGTATATCCTGCCTAATTACCTGGGGCATTTTATAAACTCGATGATGACCACCGGTGTGCCCGATTTCGGAACGCCCGGTCATGACAGCATTGGAAGGATGGTGTGGAACCCGGTAGGCACTACCAATACATTTGATGTGCAGCAGAACTTTATTTCCGACTACCAGGTAGGTAAAGTAAGAAACCGTGCCATCATAGGAGTGGACTACGCTTATTACAAATCGTATGTAACCTATAACCGCTTTTACGGAAACCTGTTTGGTGTAGTTCCTTATCCCGATCTGTTTGATGTAGTAGATATCTATGGCGCTTCTGCCAAAATGCAGAATTTTAACAAGCCCAATGTGCTGGATGCCTTTCAGAATCGTCCGCCTGGTACTTTGCCTTATAATCAAAAATCAAGCGTGTTCAGCGGGTTTATCAATAATGTTACCAACATTACAGACTACCTTATCGTGTCAGCAGGTATACGGATGGACAATTTCCGCAACATATTGCAGAGGGAAGATCAAACCAAGTGGTCGCCCAAATTCGGTTTGATACTGATGCCGGTAAAGGACAGGCTGACTGTATTTGCCAACTACCAAAACAGCTTTACCAATAAGTTTGGAGCAGACAAAAACAATAAGCCTTTTGTGCCCGAAGAAGCCAATCAAAAGGAAATAGGCATTAAATACAATCTCTTTAAAAATAAGCTGACAGGCAGCATCAGCTATTATAATATCCTCGCAAAAAATATCATCCGCGGAGATGTCAGCGATCCTATGTTTAATGTACAGGATGGTGAACAGAAGAGCAAAGGAGTGGAAGTGGAAGTTGTGGCCAACCCTGTTATCGGCTGGACAATACTACTCGGTTATGGTTATAATGACAGCAAATACCTGAAAGCGAATGCGGATGTAGAAGGGTTGCGACCCGTTGGCTCAGGACCTGCAAATACGCTCAACTTCTGGACTAACTATACTTTTACTACTACTGCATTGAAAGGGCTGGGTATCGGTCTCAGTATAAACTATGCAGGTAAATCCTATGCGTTCAATCAAAGACCTGATGGTGTGTTGATCCTTCCTGCTTATACGATTGCGGGCGCTCATATTACTTATGACACGAAGCGCTACCGCCTGGGCATAAAGATCAACAATATTACCAATGAAAAGTACTGGATGGGCTGGAGCAATTATATCCCGCAAATGAAAAGACAACTGATCGGCACTGTTGCCATTAAATTCTAAATTTTATATCCCTATGCAATCTCAATTACGCGCAACTATACTCTGGTTTCTGCTTGTTTTCTGTTACCTTATTCACGGGTATTACCACCTGGCTGAATTATTTTTTGGTGTAGACATTAAAGTACCGGATGCAAAAGGAGCTGTACCGGTATCTGCACATATTTTTAGTGTGTTCATTGAAATACTGCCACTGGCATTAGGGCTTTTAAATCTTTACAAAACGGCAAAGTGGCTGCAATGGGTAAGCTTTATTTTCGCGATATTGCTTGGATTGCTGAACCTGGTACATCTTGGAGGAACCATAACCCGGGAAGCGGGGGAGATAAGGCAGGTAGTATTGCTCACTTTCGTACTTGTTATAAATATCCTGCTGATAAGGGAAACCAACCGGCAAAGAAAAGGTATTGCCGTTGCAGGATGAATTGCAAGACCTGTTACTGAAGCGCACAAGCCACCTGAAAAAAATAGTAGTAAAAGCACAAAAGGGCTTCGGTGGGCGCTGCATCAAAAAAGATGGTTTGGAAAATGGCACCTGTATCTTGGCATTATTGCCGGCGCTGTTTTATGCATAGTAGGGCTAACAGGTAGCATTCTTGTTTTCCAGGATGAAATTGATGTGGCGCTTAATAAAAACCTGTTTGAATCTTTAAAGGGGCAAAAAAGATATAGTATTGATGAAATCATACCGCTGGTGCAGCAAAAATATCCTGACAGGAAATTTGATTATGTTTTTCAAACCGATGAAGAAAATCCGAATGCCACTTACCGGTTTTACAATTTTACAAAGGAAGCTGAGTTTTTTGTTAACCCCTATACGGCTGAATTATGTGGTGAAAGGTTAACAGAAAGCTCGTTTATCAGGATAGTGATGAATATCCATCGTACTTTATTGATACCCGTAGCCGGCAGATATATTGTAGGACTGGCTACATTGTGCATGCTGATACTTACCATCAGCGGACTGCGGTTGTGGGTGCCGCAGCAATATAAAAAATGGAAGCAATGGAGAGCCGTGCTGACGGTGAATTTTAAAGCAGGCTTCAGGCGGCAGAATTACGACTGGCATAATGTACTGGGTTTTTATTCGGCACCGGTTATTATCCTGCTTTCCATTACAGGATTTGCCATAACCTTCAGCACGGTATTTATTGCTTTTCTGTTTATGCTTACCGGGCAGTCGCCGCAATCTGTTGCCGGTATTTTCGGACAGAAGTCGGCGTATACGCAGGGTGCAAAAAGCCTTTCAGCAACAGAAGTAGCGAAGATCGCTTCGGTGGAAATGCCCAAAGCTCAATTGCTGGGCATAGCTGTTCCAACAGACAGCAGCATGGTATACAGGCTGGATCTTAAATCTGATGGACCTGCTAGAAGCGGTAACAGGATCATGCTGATGATTGACCAGTATACCGGTAAAGTAGTATTGAACAGCGAAACAGATTTTCCGAATATAGGTAACTCTTACCTGTCGTGGCTTACACCTATTCACTTTGGTACTTTCGGTGGCATGCCTACACGTATACTGGCATTGCTTGGCGGACTGATGCCGCTCCTGCTATACATCACCGGTTTTATCATCTGGTGGCCCCGCTATAAAAAACAAACTGCTAAAGCCACCTATGTAGCACCTAAACCTAACAGGGCGGAGCAGCAGCTTAATGCTATCCGCGAAGGAAAGCTTAGCCGGTATTTCGGGTTTTACTTTAAAAAGGGCTTCAGGTATGCATTACTGTTATTAGTAGCTGCTTTTATTGCCGGCGCTCTATATGGACTCATATCAGGAGTTATCATCCAGCCGGCTTTGTTCGCGGTGCTTTATACCGGCATCTGCATTATCGTCAACTTTATTGTAGCGTTGCTGGCATTAATTATTAACCAGCTTTTCTTTGCGCCGTTCAAACGATCCAAAAGAAATACATTCAAATATTTTTCTGTTTCGCTGGCTTTTGTCCTGGTTTTTCTGCCGGTAATTGTTGCTGTTGCCAAATTAAGCAGGAATGTATTTTGAGTAAAGCACCGGCGAAAGACACTGCTCATTATGCTAAGACCGGTGTAATGGTATTGGAATTAATAATCAGCATTTTTTTATGTATTGAACGGATGAGGGAACTAAAAGAAAGATAACCCTCTTGTATACTTTATTCATAGAACAATGGCATCCTGACTTACAATATAAATGCACTTATCTTTTTAATAAATTTAAGAATGGCAGAAAATGAGCTTTATGCTGATCATATGATGAGCATTATGCTTTTAATCTGCGCTTATCCGGCGTCGTTAGTTACTACGATATCCGGAAAAGGTGCTGATAAATTAATAATACTCAATAAATGATAAAGAATACTTTAACCTTTCTTAGGTTTGATAGTGAAATTTTTAGGGCTTGTACCGAATTTTTGCTTAAACTGGTGAGAAAAATGTCCCATAGTACTATACCCAACCTTCAATGCTACTTCTGTTACGGGACATCCTTCGTCTAATAATTTTTTAGCAGCCAGCATTTGCTTGTGTAAATAATATTGATAAATGGTGGTGCCTGTTACTTTTTTAAAAGCCTGCTTTAAAGTTGTATTAGAATACGGATTTTGCCGCATGACCGTATACAGGCTATCCTTTGATAACGGCTGGTGAATAAGTTCTATCTTACTTACGGGTTGTATTTCGTTCCAGAACTGAATGCTTTGATCTAACTTTTCATCACTGATCTTTTGTTCATTAAATTCATTTTCTATTCTCTCTGCTATAAGCTCGTTGTTTTCATCTAATTCTTTCAGCCATATCCAGTCCACCAATAGAAAATAGGATGGAATACTCAGCGCGAAAACAATAAATGCAAACACAGTGAGCTGCTTCAGTGATTTTTGTAACAGGTTTTTCATCCTTCTCATTTGTAACCGGTACTGTAAACAGTTTTCAAAAATTGTTCGCAGCCTGCTTCATTCAGCTTCTTCTTCAGGTTCTTTACATGTGCATATACGAAGTCATGATTGTCGAGCATATCCGCGAAATCTCCTGACAGGTGTTCAGCCAGGGTACTTTTAGAAAGCACCCTGTTTTTATTACCGATAAAATATATAAGCAAGCCAAATTCTTTTTTTGTAAGCGTAACCATAGCCTTATTTACTGCAACCGTTTTTGCCAGAAGATCTATTTCCAATTCGCCCTGCCTTACGATGTTGGAATTATTGAATTGCTTTCTTCGTATCAGGGAATATATACGGGCGGTTAATTCTGACAGGTGAAAGGGCTTTGTGAGATAATCATCTGCGCCAATTTGCAATCCTTTAATCTTATCATCCAAAGAATTCCTGGCAGAAATAATAATAACACCGTCTTGCTTATTTTCTTTTTTTAATTCTTCTAAAATTTTTAGCCCATTACCATCTGGAAGCGTTATATCCAGTAAAATACAATCATAATCAAATACTTCTATTTTTTTTATCGCTTCAGTAAAGGTAGCAGCAACCTCACATAAGTAGTTTTCCCCCGAAAGATATTCTACAATGCTTAGGGAAAACTCTTTTTCATCTTCTATAAGCAGGATTTTCATAGCACAAATTTAAAACCCGATTTCGAAGAAATCCTGAATACAGTTGCGAGGGTATAGTATCCAAAATTAAATGCTTCCTGCAAGTTCTCCTGCCTGACCATTACCCGGATGTTTATTTTTTGATTATTGCCAATCGTTATTTCCGGTTACAGCTATCGAAGATATTGGCCGATGACGAACCTGCGAAAAGTGTGCAGCTCAATTGGAGACAGGAAAAGATTTTTATGATAAATTTCTGGTTAAAACGAATTAGCAAATAGATTATCATAATGAAGAATTGCTTGTCAGGCTGCTTATTTTTTGATTGTAAAAAATAGCGGCAGAAAGCGTACGAAATGTGTGTTCCAGAGAGGTTATAAAAAATAAAAAAATCTTTGCAAGTCAGTGATTTACAAAGATTTTATTGTGCCCGGGACTGGATTCGAACCAGCACACCTCGCGGCGCCGCCACCTGAAGACGGTGCGTCTACCAATTTCGCCACCCGGGCTTGGGGCTGCAAATATAAGCGGATTAATCTTTTCCAAAAGAGATTTTTGTTCCTTTTCCTGTTGTAAGAAAAATACCGGAAATTACCAGGGCGGTGCCGAGTAATTGCTCTGTAAACAGTGGTTCATCTAAAATAAAATGTGCCTGCATAATAGTTGAAACAGGACCTATGGTAGAAATGATCGCAACATTATTCGTGCCTATCTGTTTCATGCCGTACGACAGCATAAAAGTAGGCAGCACTGTTGCAAACACGGCAAGATATACACCATAAACCCAGTGGGCAGAAGATAACTGAAATATCTGCGCTTTTTCCTGTATTGCATAATGAATAAACACACCAACAGTGGCGGCAAGCATGGCATAGGCGGTAAATCTTGATGCACCTACCTGCGGAATCATTCTGCCGCTGCCTGCAATATAAATGGCATAGGTAATGGAGCATAAAAAAATAAGAAAGCTGCCCCATATAAAATTACGGTTGCCGGTATCAATCCTGAATTCGCCGGCATACGCCAAAAGAATGCCTGCATAGGTAAGTATTAATGCAATTTTTTGGGTACGATTTACAGGCTGTTTAAAAATCCAAGCATTAATGAGCACGGCAAAAGAAGGATATAAAAACAGTATTAGCCTTTCCAGCCCGGCAGATATATATTGTAAGCCTATAAAATCAAACAAGCTGCTTAAATAATAACCAAACAATCCAAGAAGAATAATATATATCCATTGACGAACTGTGAGTGAAGCGCTGTTTTTTTTGCTTGCGGCAATCCACGCGGCTATTATGTAAAATGGAAGAGAAAACAATAAGCGGAGTGTAAGCAATGTAAGTCCGTTCATATTTGTATTTCTGAACGCAACTTTTACGGCAATAGCCTTGGTTGAAAACAAAACAGCGCCGATAAATGTAATTACAAAACCGGTAATTGCTGTTTTCTGAACTGCATTGTTTGTCATTGTTAACTGCTAAGCAAACACCCTGATCCTACCTATAGCAATCAGGGTGTTTGAATATGATATGGAATAACTCAATTACCGCCTTGTCAGGCAAAAATTTATGTCTCATATTTCCCGTCTCACTTTTTTATTTGCTGTCAACACCTACACGCTTACATTAAAATCTCTCAACGCATCATTAAGACTTGTTTTAAGGTCGGTGCTCGCCTTGCGCTGGCCAATGATCAACGCACAACCTACACCATATTCACCCGCAGGAAATTTTTTATTATAGGTGCCGGGTATTACCACACTGCGTGAAGGGATCCTGCCTTTATATTCCACAGGTTCGCTGCCACTTACATCAATAATTTTTGTGCTTTTTGTTAATACTACATTTGCACCGAGTACCGCTTCTTTTTCTACAATAACCCCTTCCACCACAATACAGCGGCTGCCTACAAAACAACCATCTTCTACAATTACCGGGCTTGCCTGCAATGGTTCAAGCACACCGCCAATACCAACACCACCGCTCAGGTGAACGCCTTTGCCAATCTGCGCGCAACTGCCTACGGTAGCCCAGGTATCAACCATAGTACCTTCATCAACATATGCACCTATATTTACATAGCTTGGCATTAAAACCACATTCTTTGCAATATAAGCTCCATATCTTGCCACCGCATGCGGAACAGCGCGAACACCAAGTTCTTTATACCCGCTTTTTAATAACATTTTATCGTGAAACTCAAATGGTCCTATATTCCAGGTTTGCATTGGCTGGATAGCAAAATACATCAGGATCGCTTGTTTTACCCACTCGTTTACAACCCATCCTTCAGCGGAAGGAGAGGCTGTGCGGAGACGTCCCTTGTCTACATCTTCTATTACAATCTTTACAGCTTCCTTATACTCTTCATCTTTTAATAACTCTCTGTTTTCCCAGGCTTTTTGAATTAACTGTTGAACATCCATGATAGTAAAAATTTTTCTGCAAACTTAATCAGTTTGTGTATTTGAAGTGTGACTATTTTTGCCGGATGAATTTTATGGAAGATATTGAAAATTGCCTGCAGGTGCTGCGTTCCGGGGGCACTATATTATATCCCACTGATACCATATGGGGCCTTGGCTGCGATGCTACAAATGAAGTTGCTGTTAAAAAGATTTATTCCATAAAGCAACGGGAAGAAAGCAAAGCGCTGATCGTATTGCTTGCAGATGAGCGTGAAATTATAAAATATGTGGCCCAGCCTGATCTTCGTGTGTTTGATTATTTGCAAACCTCTGCCCAACCCACAACCGTAATTTATAAAGGCGCCATTGGCCTGGCAGATAATCTTATTGCTGCCGATGGCAGCATTGCTATCCGCCTGGTAAAAGACGAGTTTTGCAGAAATCTTATCCGAAGGTTCAAAAAACCCATTGTATCTACATCGGCCAATATTTCCGGACACCCGGCACCTCCATTTTTTTCTGCGGTAGATAACGAAATAAAACAAGCTGTGGATTATGTGGTAAATTACCGCCGGGATGATGAAACTCCTAAACAACCGTCTTCTGTAATTTTATGGAATGATGATGGGACTGTAAAAGTTTTGCGATAAGTTTCATTCCAAAAAAATTCATGCAAAAATTCCTGATCATACAAACAGCATTTATTGGTGATGTGGTGCTGGCAACGCCATTGATAGAAAAATTGCATGCTTTCTTTCCGGATGTACAGATTGATTTTTTATTAAGAAAAGGAAATGAAAGTTTATTTCAGGGGCATCCTTATTTAAATAAAATATTAATATGGAATAAAAAAGAAGGGAAATACCGTTCATTATGGAATTTACTCAAACTGATAAGGAAACAGAAATATGATAAGCTGATCAATTTGCAGCGGTTTGGCGCTACAGGATTTCTTACCGCTTTTTCCGGAGCAAAAGAAAAAATCGGGTTTGATAAAAATCCTTTCAGCTTTATATTTGATGTAGTGGTTGAACATGCTATGAAATCCGATGTTCAGTCGCCTCATGAAACGGTACGCAATCTTTCCTTGATTGAACATTTTACAGATAATAGTATTTACAAACCAAAGCTGTATCCTCAACCGCATGATTACAATACGGTTGAAAAATATAAACTGTGGCCTTATATCTGTATAGCGCCTGCATCCGTGTGGTTTACCAAACAATATCCAAAAGAAAAATGGGTAAGCTTTATACAAACTCTGCCTGGAGAATTAATGGTATATCTTCTTGGCGCTCCTTCGGAGAAACAATTATGTGCCGATATTATGCATGCTTCCGGAAAATATGATATAAAAAGTTTGGCCGGAGAACTAACTTTTTTGCAATCTGCTGCGTTAATGCGTGATGCAGTAATGAATTATGTAAACGATTCCGCCCCTATGCATTTTGCTTCGGCAATGAATGCGCCGGTAACAGCAGTATATTGTTCTACTGTTCCTGCCTTTGGTTATGGCCCGCTGTCAGATAAAAGATATATAGTTGAAGTGAAAGAAAATCTTGATTGCAGGCCATGTGGAGTGCATGGCTATAAAGCTTGTCCGCTGCAGCATTTTAACTGCGCATATCATATCAAAGATGAGCAGTTACTGGAGACGTTGGGGCAGCTGTGAGCCGAGAGCGATCAGCAGTCAGCTAATGGCGATTGTAATTTACAGTTATCAATTGCAGGTTACAGGTTGTGCCTGCTGTTTCCTGACAGCTGCCTGCTGCTTACGTTTTCCCTAATTGCTTTAAAATAATTCTGCATAATGTATCCGGGTTGAAAGGCTTTTGTATAATTGCCGAGAACTCAATATCATTTGCTTTGCTTGTTACCTCTTCTTCGGTAGTTGCCGTTAAAGCTATTATAGGTATGGTGCTGTTTTGTGTTCTTATTACTCTTGTTGCATCATATCCATCCATTACAGGCATATTTAGATCCATTAAAATTACTTTATGTAATGCAGCATTAAATTGTTCAACAGCTTCTTTGCCGTTCGATGTTACGTCTACTTTTGCGCCAAATTCTTCCAAAACAGATTTGGCTATCATTATATTGAAAGCATTGTCTTCTACTAACAATATAGTATATCCGCGCAAAGGCTTATCATCAAGGATACCTGAAAATGTTTCTGCTACATTATGTTTTACATTAGTTACCACAGGAAATGTTTGCACAAACCAAAATGTAGAACCTGTTCCCTCTTCGCTTTGCAGGTGTAGTTCTGTATGCTGCAGCTCCAGTATTTTCTTGCAGATAGACAATCCAAGCCCAGTACCTCCGTAACTCCTCGATGTTGAAGAGTCAGCCTGGGTGAATCGCTCAAATATCATATTTTGCTTATCAGTCGGAATCCCTATGCCTGTATCTTCAATCACAAATTTTACTGTAACAGATTTTTCATTCCTGCTTTCGTGCAACAGGCTGAGCTTTACAGAACCTGTTTTAGTAAACTTAACCGCGTTATGCACGAGGTTATTGAGTACCTGTGTTAATCTTGTCGGGTCACCTTTTACTATATCAGGAATAACAGCATCTGCATGATACGAGATAGAAAGATCTTTTTCATGGGCAAAGCTTTGCTGACCCCGGATAATATGCTCGCCAATATCTTTTAATGACATTTCAATTTCTTCAAATTTCATCTGGTTTGCTTCCAGCTTATTGAAATCAAGAATATCATTTACAAGCGACATGAGATTATTAGCGGAAAAAGATAATGCTTCAATATTTTCTTTTTGATCTTCCCTGGGGTTAGTATGCAGCAACAGATGTGACATGCCGATTACCGCATTCAGCGGTGTTCTTATTTCATGAGAAATGGTAGAAAGAAACTCTGACTTCGCTTTTAATCCCTGTCTTGCTTCTACGGCTGCTTTTCTTAACCTGAAAGAAAACCTGAATGAAAGAATGAGCGATTGAAAAAACAGGAATAATATATATCCGGCAGTGATGGCAGCTTTTAAGGGATATATAAAACCAAAATAGCTGAGGTTAATTACAAAAAATAAAATAAGCGCAATCCCCGAACTTAGAAATGCGTAATCAGACCCGCTGCGGTTATGTGCTGATGCTTTTGTAAATATGTAAAAAGCATAGCCGATATAAAAAAATAAAGCTATAAGATAAACAGGCAAAATTGCCGTAAACAGCTGTACCGGGAATACTGCAATAATCCCCGCGTAAATGATGCATATCCAGAATAATACTTTTATGAGTACTATATTAATTTCTTCAGGATACAGGTAACGGATATACATTACAAAAAAGGCCACACTAAGAGCAAGAGAAATATATTCGAGCCTGATAGTAAAGAACCAGCTCAGTGTATCAAAAATGCCATGTAGTACATATGGCTCGGTACCAATTATTCTGTAAAAATAAATCAGGCAAAAAATGGAAAAGAACAGAATGGATTTATCGTGCCT
Source organism: Agriterribacter sp. (assembly GCA_047601125.1). GTDB lineage: Bacteria > Bacteroidota > Bacteroidia > Chitinophagales > Chitinophagaceae > Agriterribacter. The sequence continues at coordinate 2,007,907 of JASGJY010000002.1, forward strand.
TGCAAAAAGATATAATCCAAAAAACAATAAACCGCTCATGAATATACAACCGGCAAGAAAAACATCCAGCCCCCAATCTATGCTTTCCTGTTTTAATAAAGTCTTTGCATTCGCTAATATCGGTGCTTTATATATGCCTCCCTTCGCATGCCAGAAATTGGCGATCTGCATGATGATATTAAAGGTATCTGTGTTGGCAGGAAGTATAACTGTTTTCAGTGTCCAGAAAGGTATCGCTTCTTCTGTGGTTTTGGCAGGCTTCCCGTTTTGTGCAAGTAGTTTGTCATTTATATATAAAGTGTAGCTGCTGTAAGTATCTGGTATTTCAATTGCCATTTCCGGTCTGTTGGATGGCAATATCAATTTTAATTTATAAGTAGCATAACCAATGGGCGAAAGTGATTTACCATTAAGCTCAATATTATTCCACGTGTTGGGAACCGTGATATAAGAAGGCTGGTATTGGGGTAGGTCACCGGGCTTTAATAATTCTGACCAATAAAACTCCCATTTGCCATCTAAAATAAAATTTCCTTTGGAAATATTTTCTGTGCCAAGGTCTGTTACGCCCTGTATAGCAGGTGTATCTATTTGCGAAGATTTTTCTTTAAAGCCAAAAATTAAAACTCCGGCTGCAATTATAAAAAAGACTACAGTTAACCAGAATCGCTTCATACAGAAATTATATATAAACTAAGTGGCAATAGTGGCAGTAATGAAAGAGTAAGGATTAGCTTTCACTAAAGTAATAGTTTCTTTTGCCTGCACAAAATTCCTGCAAAGAATATTTACGCACTAATGAAATTATTTGCCTAAAACATTAAGAAGTTGAGATTAGTTAAGTATTTAGATAACCCTTTTAGCGTATAAGGTTTTCAACCTTAGCGTAAACCATTAGTATTGAACGCAGGTATTAAAAGCGGGCGGATGAGTAATTATATATTTTTTGCTTTGAGACTGGCTTTAATATATAAGTGCGCTTGCGCCCTTATACGCCCGCCGGCATTTCCGGAGTTAAGATTGCTTCTCCCGCATATCAACCTGATATTTATAAATGGTTGATGCGGATCGCAAAGACGAACGAGAAGCAGAATAGTAATACACTTTGATTTAGTACGGATAGTAAAATACAAGCACTCTTGCGTTATTGCGAACCCTTCTGCATAAAGATTGAGCTAAAAGCATTTTGCGGCGGGTGAAGCAATCTTCTGAACCGTAATTTTCCATAACCGGATTAAACTCTGATCAATTTCCCGCAGCATTTTCCGGCTCCCTTTCTTTAACCACTACTATGTTTTTTAAATCAACCGTAATAGGGATTACACCCAATTGCACAATCGCTGTTTTTTCTCTTAACTCTTTTACAATACCTACCTGGTTATTTTGTAGCATTTTTACTTTTGCACCGGCCACTACTTCATCCCCGGTTTCTACATACTTAGCATCAAATTTTTTCTTTACTTTTTCTTTTACCTGTTGTTCTTTTTGTTTAAACAGCAGGGCGTGCATTTGTTTTATCAGCGCAGCTTTCTCTTCCTGGCTTTCCATTCTTCTCCAGTCAAAAACAATCTGTTTCAACTTTCGTTCCATATCTTTCAGGTAAGCAATGCGCTCTTCATTTATTTTATTTTGCTGCTTCAGCAACTCCACTTTTTGTTGATGTTTTTCTTTTTCAAGCGTATGCTCCAGATCCCTTTTCAATTTCTCATTTTCTTTCAGAAGCTTATGCAGTTCTTTTTCGCGCTGCTCAATCTTGCGCATATCCTGCTCGGCACTGTTCAAAAGCTTATCAAGGCTGAAATGATCTTCATCCACCATAGTTTTAGCCCTCGCGATCAATTTCGGCTCCATGCCTATACGTTCGGCAATAGAAAAGGTGTACGAGCTGCCAGGCTTACCAATCACAAGTTTATATAGAGGCAAAAGGTTTTTTTCATCAAAAGCCATGGCGCCGTTTATTATACCCGGCGTTTTATTGGCCATCACTTTAAGATTGAGGTAATGCGTGGTAACAATGCCATAAGCATGTTTTTTAGCAAGCTCCTCCAAAATCACTTCAGCAAATGCACCGCCCAGGTGAGGGTCGCTGCCGCTTCCCAACTCATCAATAAAAAATAATGTTCTGCCATTGGCTGTTTCTATTAAATACTTCATGTTCTTTAAATGCGAGCTATAAGTACTTAACTCAAACTCTAAACTCTGTGTATCTCCTATATGTATCATTAACTGTTTAAAAATACCCATTTGCGAAGTTGGGTGAACGGGTACCAGCAAACCGCTCTGTATCATCATTTGCAGTAAGCCAACTGTTTTTAAGGTAACTGTTTTTCCACCTGCATTCGGACCGGAAATTACCAGTATCCTGTTCTTATCATTCAGCGATACAGAAACAGGAATAGTTGGCTTACCCGAACGTTGATTATACAGGTATAGTAACGGATGATGCGCCTGCACAAGATTTACCTGCGCTTTATCTTCCACTACAGGATAGTTACCCTGCACATCGGCAGCCAGCTTTGCTTTTGCGCGAATGAAATCATACTCACCCATGATGGTATGATATGCTTTCAACAACTCTGCATATACTGACAGTTGCCTGGTAAGCTCCCGTAATATGCGGTATACTTCCCTGCTTTCTTCGTTCTCTAATCCAAAAACATCATTATTTAATTCAATGGTTTCTTCAGGTTCTATAAAAGAAGTTTTGCGGGTATCACTTTCTCCTAATAAAATACCTTTTACCTGGCGTTTATATTCTGCATGAACCGCTACCACTCTGCGTCCGTTCAAAAAAGCCTCTTCTATATCGGAAACATAACCGCTTTTGTTCCATTTGGAAATTACCCTGTCGAAAACCCTGCGCAATTCGGCGCGTTTGCGGGCAAGGCTGATCCTTATCTGCGCCAGCTCCTTTGAAGCGTTATCTTTTACATTGCCATACTCATCCAGTACATCATTGATCATTTCTGCGATGGCTTTTTCATAGTAGCTATTGGCAATTACACGGAAGAGTGCAGGATGTGCGATCTTCCTTTCGTTGTCAAACCAGTGAAATAATTGCTTCATGTTTTCTGCCAGCTTTCTTATCGCGGCTAACTGCTCTTCATTCAACACAGCGCCATCAATACCCAACAGCCTTAATTCGGCAGATAAATTAAGCACCACATCATTTGGGAAATACAAGCCGTTTTGTAGCAACAGCTTATATTCATTGGTTTGTCTCAATTCAGGCTCTATAAATTCCAGCTTTGTATGAATGCGCAGATGTTCAGCTTTGTTTTTTGCATAGGTTGTTTGGCAATGCTCAACAAGCAGGAGCTTTACCTTATCAAACTCCAATTGTACCAATGCCGACTCAGGAAATAATTTCATATCTTTTCAACCACATTTTTTCGTACGCAAATGTACGCTGAAATGCATTTTTAAAGGATTTTATGGGCCAATTACGTATTCATTACTTTCAGCATGTGCCTTTTGAAGACCTGGGATATATTGAAACCTGGTGCAGGGACAAGAGGTATTTACTCACTGCAACCAAATGGTTTGAATCAGGCAACCTGCCCGAACTTGCTGATATTGACTGGTTAATAGTGATGGGCGGACCAATGGGCGTTTATGATAATGAAGCATATAAATGGCTTGATACCGAGAAGGCTTTTATTAAACAATGTATTGACGCGGATAAGATGGTGATCGGTATTTGTCTTGGCGCACAGTTAATTGCTGCTGCCTTAGGGGCAAAAGTGTATCCAAATACAGAAAAAGAAATTGGCTGGTTTCCGGTACAACTCACAGAGAAGGGTAAGCGATCTTCCTGGTTCAATGATTTTCCCGGAACATTTACGGTATTACACTGGCACGGAGATACATTTGATTTGCCGGAAGAAGCGGAGCTACTGGTTAAAACAAATGTTTGTATTAACCAGGCTTTTGCTTACCAATCCAATGTGCTGGCGCTGCAGTTTCATTTTGAAACAACGAAGCAGTCATTATCAAACATGATCCATCATTGCAGGCATGAACTGGTTAAGAGTGATTTTATACAAACGGAAGGGGCATTGGAGAATGGTGCGCGATATATTCCGGCTGCCAATAATTTACTTGAGATGATTCTCAGCAAAGCTGTGCTTTTAACAAAACAATAAAGTGTTATGATTTACCGGGCACAGACAGGTTGTGCTGCAATCGGTAACTTTGCATTCGTTTTCAGCAGTATATCATAAAAAGTGAATCATGAGATATCTGTTATTAATTTGGGGAATTGTGCCGGCAAGTATATTACTTTCCTGTGTGCAAAAAAATAACAACAGTAATAATTTAAACGTAAGCAATATGAGTAATGATACCATAACTACAGGTCCTCACAGGCAAATTGCCACATTTGGAACAGGATGTTTTTGGTGCACGGAAGCCGTGTTTCAGCAATTGAAAGGAGTATCTAAAGTTACCAGCGGGTATAGTGGCGGGCATGTTGCCAACCCAACTTATGAGCAGGTATGCACTAAAACAACAGGTCATGCCGAAGTAATACAGGTTGAATACGATCCAACCGTTATTTCATTTGATGAACTGCTGGAAGTGTTCTGGCAAACGCATGATCCTACCACACTGAACAGGCAGGGGAATGATGAAGGCCCGCAATACCGCAGTGTAATATTTTATCATAACAAAGAACAAAAAGAAAAAGCAGAAAAATATAAAGCTGAGCTGGATAAAAGCGGCGCATGGCCCAACCCGATAGTGACAGCTATTGAACCATATAAAAATTTTTACGCGGCAGAAGATTATCACCAGAATTATTACAAGCTAAACGGCAAACAACCTTATTGCTACTTTGTAATTCGCCCCAAGCTTGAAAAATTTGAGAAGGTGTTTAAGAGTAAGCTGAAGGAGCATTGATTACTTCCAAGGAAAATAGCTTTATTAATTTGAGTCTTTTTCACCAAAAGCAGATTGCCCCGTTTTCTTTTCAATTTACAAATCGTGTGATAACATTATTGCCTTAATAAAAAGATAACTAGATATTCAACCTTATTACATTATTAACTTTATAAGAAGGTAATAAGGTTGCTTTGCCGGGTTAAGTAAATTATTAAGGTAATAGGGTTATTATCCTGCTTACTAATTTGAAATTTCCTCTTTCATACCAATTGTTTTAAAATCCCGTTTTATTTTTAACTTATATCTACGACGGTTGCAATTAATGAGCAACAACCTGGCAATAGAACAACTTTTTGCGGAATACAAACAAACGCCTGGTCTGTATAAAAAGCAGGTAAGCGCTACTTTTTCCAGGAAAATTATTTTGAGTATAACGAAATACTGCTGTCTGCTCATTCTTGTGCTATTTAGGGTAATAGCTTTTCTGTAAGGATAACAGCTTTTCTGTAAATGATATCCGGGAACTGAAGGAACAGGGGATTTTTCTGAAGCTTTAGAATAAATTTATGTCGGAAGTTTTTGAAATACCTCAGAGCTTCAAAAAGTGCTATTATAAATTCTGCGACAACTATGTGATCATCTTTTGACGAAAAATACGTTCCGAAAGAACAATAGATAATTTTATTACCATTTGCTCTGAGCGCTTTAATTTCCTTCAGTCTTTCTTCAAAATGCGTATCTGTATCTATTTCATGATTTTTAGGAGAAACGCATAATCCAAGATATTTTTGATTAGGCTTTATTGAAATGCTTGTAAATTCCAGTTCATTCGGAGCAAGAATTATTTCCGGGACATTTTTAAAAATCAGCACCAGCTTGTTTGACTTGTCTCTCCTGAACTTCCGGGGAATATTGCTATTCCAAAGTGCTCTTTTTAATTGTATAACCGGGTTGAGACCGGTTAAAATGTAGGTAAGATTTCTAAGCGAAAATATATCCCCATACTTCTTCTTTTGGGGATTAACAGCCTTCGCGAACGTTCCCTCTGTTACGGACGGATAGTTTGGATAGCTGTATGTAGAGAGCATGGGATTATAAAATATCAATTTTATTTTCGGATAAAATGAAAATAAAATAATGAAATCTGTGGCTGAAAATATATCAATAATAATGGTGCCCGGGCAATATTCTTCTACAATTTTAGTAAGCGCTCTTTTTCTCTTAAGGTACACTTCCTGCCTGAAATAGTAAAGAGATGCTTTCCAAAAAGAAACTTTATTATCTGCATAACCTTTGTCATTGCAAAGTACTAAAGGGTCATGTCCCATACAAAACCTGCCTTCTGCCAGCAGGATTTCAGAAAATCCGTGATCGGTTACAAGTTTGCCAAGATCCGGGTTGGCTACGGCATAAGCAATATTGCAATCAACAGATAACTTATCTGCCAGGTAAAAACTTGGTAGTATATGGCTGCGGATTGGCGCTGGTATAAACAGTACTTTCTTTTTCAATTTTAACCGTTAATTGCTATGTTTATATTATTCCGTTACTGTTAAATCAGCATTAAACATATCTCTTACACCTGCGCTTCTTATGTACCATACATAATCTCCCGGTAGCATTTTCAACTCAATTTTTTTTTCACTCGTGATCTTTTTAATATAACAGGGAACAGGCAGCTTTATGGCATCGTACTCTTTTTTGGGGTAAATACATAACAACAGCGTTTCATTATTGCTTCTTTCTTTTATTTCTGGTATCTTGATTTGTACAGTTTTATAAGTGGCAGTATCTCCGCCTAAATACGCTATGTGATCTGCATCCAGGTTGTTATATATGTACTCATCCACATAGTCTTCTTTGCTGAATGCACCATGTATAACAGACAAACCTGCGGGTGGTGTTTTTGTAGTGCTCCTGGTGTGCGGAGAGTAAAACGTTTGATCAATACAAAATGGTTCAATACCGCTGATATTCCAGAATTGTTGTGCCATCAGTTTTCTTCCCAAACTGCTTTTGTTTTTAAAGATATGTCCCCACCCTGCAAATACCAGAACCTTAGCTGCTGAATCATGCTGAATGGTTTTCCTGTACAGGTTTTGGGCCTGCTCAAGCTCTCTGTCGCCGGTTTGATCCTCATCCTGTTCATATGCCACGAGCTGAAATCCTGCATGCTTTGCCGCTCTTATAAGGTTAGCCATATTATATTCCCTGGTATAAAATCCTGATTCCAGGTCAGGAGCACCTCTTTCATTTATTACAGTATCATTTTCATTAATCGCCTCCATTGCAAAATATTTGAAGCCCTTGTCAGCAAACTGTTTTAAAAGGTATGCCATGCCAAGGCGACCACGTGTATTTACATGGGATTCGTTAAACATAACTACCTGGTATTTAGACCATTTATTTATTACACTATCATTAACCGGCTCAAATGAAACAGACCGATTAAATGAGTCCAGTGAGTCTGTATTAGAAAACTTTCGCCAATATTTACCGGCAGCACTATCATCGGCGATAAAAGAAGAATAAGCAGACATAGCCTGTAGGTACAGTTCCATTGACAATTTGTCTAAACGATAAACGTCCTCATCTTTTTTAATCCTATCCAATGCATCTAAATAATTACCCACTTTCATACTGAAGAATGCATCATCGGCCTGTTCAAAAGGGCTTTGGAAATCTTTAAAACTAACATTCTTTCCAATTTGCATATCCTCAATATGTTGTTCATGCTCATATTGAGCAAATTCGAGCAGTTTTTTTATATCCATATTGCCGTTCTCGTGTCTATAAGACCTTACCGCTAATAGAAAATCATATTGATGTACAGGAATGACATACAAAATACTAACCGTTCCGGTTTTCAGGCTCAAAGAATCATTTTTTCTAAAATAAGCTCTGTTATTTTTAACTATCTGTGAGTACCCTTTCCTGATATAAAATACCGGATCTTTAGAAACTACAGCGAATCCATAATTATGAAACACTCCCCCCACTGTTCCCAAACCACTGAACAGCGGCCAACGTTTTTCAAAATCACTTTTAGAAACATTGTGCAGAGCTTTATTCAAACTTAAACTTCGACGAGTTGTATTTAACTTAAAATCACCCATCAATACAATTTTAAATTCAAGGCATTTGTTGTAATAGTGGGTTAGGTAGTCATTTTTTACAATGCCACATTGTCGCAATTCTCGACCAGGATTACAACTCACCAGAAAAAAAATTGCTGTTATCAATGGCATTTTTTTATAGATATTTTCAAGACCATTTTCCTTCATATGGGTTGTAATTGCACTTAAGAGGTTTTGAATATACATTTGATCTGTCTTTTAAATATGCTCTACAATCCTGGCACATATACCTATATTCACAAATCTTACAATCCTCTATCTTGTCTTTGTTAATATTCCATAAGGAGAAAAACTCTTTCTCATTTAGAATATCTTTTATGGCAGTATCCGAAACATGGCCAAATCGCTTTTGAGTACTCGGACAATTACATAGCTGTCCTTCTTTATCAACACTGACTTTTCTATTTAAGCAAGAATTGAATTTTTTTGACTCAGAAAAAAATGGAAGATTAGATGTAAACAACCCTAATTCCACTATGCCACAATGAGACTGAGAATCAATAACTTTTTGCGTATGAACAAGGATTTTTGCTCCTGGAATAATCTCAATTTGCTCATCTTTAAAAGAGCCATGTAAAACAAGCTTATGCATCCTTGAAATTTGAAACAACTTGTTAATTGAATCATCTGTAAAAGTCTCATTGAACTGAACAATGACTTCAACTGAGCGAAAAGAGGTATTTTCAGCCTGCATCAATACTTCAGTAATCCTTGAAATTTTTTCTGGAAAAAAGAATCTAAGTTCGACCGCCTCGCAAAAAAGCTCTGATAATTGTATAAAAATGTCATTTAAATTATGCGAAGAATACTCATCAAAATCAATGATACAATTGGTTATTGCCTTTGGTTCAAAACATTCTAACGATAACACTGGAAAATGGGAGAGTTCGTTTTTGTCATTAACAAAAAAACCATATTCTTCCTTTACCAAATATTCAAGCCAATCTTTAATAGAAGCATTCCCCAGAAATTCAGCCAATTCCTCTACACTTGCATTTGAAACGTCCTTTATAAGGATATCATAAAGTTCATTTGGAATGGTAATGTATGCATCTCTTTGTAAATCACAAATGGTACTTTGAGTATAGCCTTGTACAGGAACACAGCAAGTATATAGTTGGAAAAATTTGTTCATTTATTTATTTTTTGCATTGTTTATGCAAAATGTGCGAGATATTGGTTTATGGAATAAAAAGGTATCAAAGGAATTATTTTGATAGGCATTAGACGAACATTGGTTATTATTCTCAATATGCAATAACTTCAATGCTTCTTTCGGATCTATATTTCTTACTGTATCACCAACTTTTTGTGCCGTTAAGACATTTACAGATAAAAATGGCTGCAAACCATTCTCAATATAATTATTTAATGATTCCTTGACCATACATTCTTTTTTGTCTTAAATATTTTTTATCCCATTTTATGAGAAATTCTGCCACTTTTTTATGGAGACCGTAATTGCATGAAAAGTCTACCATCCCGAACTGCCCCGCCGGGTTAACTTCAAGGAAATAATACTGTCCATCACATCCTTTTATTAAATCTATTGATGCACAGTTTAATTCCAGTTTACGTAAAAGAGCTTTTAATTTTTGTTCGATGCTATGAGGAAGGTTGTATGGAATAAACCTATTAGGTTTATTCCAAGCATACATCCTAAAATCTGTTTCAGTTTGAGCATTCTGCTGCGAGAATATCGCCATACTATAAAAACAATTATCTAGGAAAAAGGACCTAATCTCATAGCTTTTCTTAATTTTAACTTGTATCAGTGAAGGAAAAAATATCTCTGGAAGTTTGTTTTGAATATCATCGCTAATATTCGTTGTATACATTGAATAAAACCCTTTGTTAGTATACATGAACCTGAACTCAAACGCCGACTTACTGATACAGTTTTTCTTATTTATTAGCTCCTTTAAATCCTCCTTCCTACTTATTATGTAACTTTCAGGGACTTCAAGGTTAAATTTCTTCGCTAAACTGAGAACTCGAAACTTGTTTATGGAAGTAGCTGAAAATGGATTAACGAGCCAAAATTTATCAATCAAGCTGCTATATATTCCTTTACTTATAGACAAAAACTCCTTATTTATCTGATTTGCAACTTCAAAATCTAACTCATTTCCTATCTTTTTCAAATAATTACTATTAGATATTGTGAACCTTCTAAACCAGATCGCACCAACAGACTCAAGATTGACTTGCTCATTATCCAGTTTTATTGTTCTATCGTTAATATCCATTAAAAAACTCTTACAAATTAACTCTGAAGACGTAATCTTTTTAAATGGATAATTATAAAAATTAAGCCAAGTTTCAACAATATCTGTTGAAATGTCTCCATCTATAGAAAAAATTAGAATCATACTAGGAGAAGAGAAAGAAGTCTTGTAAGTAAGACTTCTTTCGGATTTAAGAATAAACTAATCTTCAACATCTTCGTATTCTGTTCTTGTCTTCTTTGATCCCTTTTTTGCTATAATTGTCACCGATCTACAAGTACCACCACCATACAACAAAGTAAGTTTACTATTTTCAACTACTTTGAACCTTGAAGGATCTAATGCTGGCAATTCATTTCTTTTACGCATTTTATTATATTTTAAAAATGAAGGCATTTTAAGGGAGCCATAATACCCTGCCGGTGTTCTGTGAGTGACCGGCAAACTCTGCTTAGATAGCTATCCGGGCCTTAACTAGTTATTAAATGCTAACCTACTTCTTTAACCTGTATAAAAATTTCTCTTTTGTGTAATTATAAAAAAAATTACTTTCGTTACTGCGAAATACCGTAAGCGTTAAATATTCAAACTTATTTCGGTCTCTAACCTAGAAGCCAATATTCATTTACTCCGATATTTTACCTGACAGATCATTCTAATTTTAATCGCTAATAACTTACTATATATGCTTGCTTATGAATTCAAAACTTATTACACTTGCTATTGCTGATGATCACGCTCTTTTTCGCCAGTGCCTTGCTAACACCCTGCAATCAGCCGACAGAAATTTATTAATAATTTTTGAGGCAGAGAATGGGAGCATACTTCTGGAAAAATTATCCGGGCACCAGCCCGATGTTTTGCTATTGGATATGAAAATGCCTGAACTTAATGGCATTAATGCTTTAAAAACTATCTATGAAAAATATCCGGCCGTGCGGGTTTGGGTGTTATCTGCTTTTCTGGATGAAACCTATGTGGCACAATGTCTTGAATTTGGCATAAACGGTTACCTGACTAAGCATATGGCTATTGAAGAGATCATAAAAGCAATATACACTGCCCGCAATAACGAGATCTTCATTTCCAACATAATTAATAATGCTCTTCTTAAAAGCTATTTTTCAAGGTATAACAAAAATGTACAAACGCTGCTCCCACAGTTTTCTAACCATGAAATTTTTATATTAAATGAGTTGAAGCTTGGTAAAAGCTTGGATGAAATTTCAGCGGGTTTATTTTTAAGCAGACGCTCTGTGGAGCTGAAAATTAACAGAATGAAAGAAAAGACGGGCACAAGAACTACAATATCATTAGTATTTTACGCACATCAACGAAACCTTTTGGATGAATAATTGTCTTCAAAAAGAGTTACGATTCTATCTCAATAATCTCAAAAAAGCCATTAGATTTTGCACAAAAAATTGGGGGTAAAGTTTTCCAGTCGGGCACAACAAGCTCAGGATGTTTTTTTAAAAAATGAAAGTGAAAGTACATAAACTCAATATTCTCGCTGCCCCCAAAAATTTTGCCTTTATAGTATATAACAGGATTTGCAAAAGGTTTTACACGACCTTTGTCATCAACCTGGTCCTGCTCTAAAACAATGTCATCACCCCAATAAACACTGATATGAGCATTTAGTGCCTCTTTTCGTACAACATGGGTCATACTTTCTACTTCAGATGCTAATTCTTCAAATTTATGTCCTGCGATAAGCTTCCACCACAAATTATTGCATTCATCAAAGCACAGGGAACGTTCGGACGTAAATACCTTTTTATAATCTTTGCTTTTTAGAAAAAGCTCATTAATAGTTTTTGTATTCCTGTAAAGCGTAAAATGTCCGGTTATAAAATTTTTTCGGGAGGTAATGATATCATGTTTAGAAAGTAAATCTTCTGTAATAAATTGGCTTACATCACCCCAAATAATATCAATATCGGTATGCCCCCAGAATACATATCGGCTTAAATAATCTTCAAAAATAATTCCAAAAGCCGGTCTCAAATCGCAAATTTTATAGCCTCGTTCAATATTTATTTCTACGCTGAGTTTTCTCGTTGCTAAATCATTAAAGTTTTCAAGAGTAAATGGTATAAACAAAGTATTGGCAGGATGTTGGGAAGGAGTAGAGCAGTCTGTAAAAATAATGAATTGAATAGTTTGATTTTGCTCACAACTCTGTAGAAAAATATTAAACCAGTTCGGCCATTTGCCAAAATAGAGGATTATTAATGCCGCAGACCTTCTTTGGTAAACCGGAGATGCCATATTATAGTTCGCAAATATTTATACTTCATGTTAACTAAAGCCTTGTAATTTCGAAAATAATATTGCTCTTTTTCTTCGCATACCCGAATAAAAAGTGTGTTGTCTGTCATTAAATAATTATTATTACACAACGCTCCTTGCCTTGGTGAAGCTTAGGAAGGACTTTTCTAATCCCGCTTCTGCTTTACCTCTGAAGTATCTCCTTCAAGCAGCGGTAAAGTATATCCCCCTGTATCTAATACTACTTTTGGAAATGCCTGCCGGAGAATGGCAGAATCTGCCTTTGAAATTTTAGACTGGTAGAAATAAATGCTTTGGAGTTCTGGCAGCCCTTTTAATGCAATTACTCCATTTGTAGTGATATCTGTACCAACAATGTTAAGGTATTGCAGTTTTGATAATGTTTGCAATTGTGCAACGCCTTTGTCAGTTATTGTGGTATAATCAATACTGAGCCTGGTGAGTGTAGTTAATTTAGCAATGCTTGCCAGCCCGTTATCGGTTATGGAAGTACCGCCGGCTTTCAGCCAGACTAACTGCGGTATAATGCCTTCCAGCAATTTAATTTCCGTATCTCCAGTCTTTTTTGATGACAGAAAATTTACAGATAAATAATTACTTTCTTTTGATACGGTAACAACAGTTGCTCCTGCTTCCTTTAATTTATTTATGATATCATCAGGCGCTTTGGCAACAGGCACATCAGGTATATCAGGCTTTGAAGCTGCAGCAGTGCTGTTGCTTTGCAATGCTGTAAGCAGCGGCTTTATTTTTATGTCCTGCGGCAGGTCTTTTACCTGTTGATCAAAGCTTGCGCCGGTGTTGATCCACCAATGCATTAATGCAATTTCGGCTTCGGTAAGTTGTGGTTTGCCTTTAGGCGGCATATGCTTTTTATCTGAAGCATCAAGTGTCAATCTTTTATATAATTCGCTTTCATCACTTTTTCCCGAAATCAACACTTTGCCATCTTCACCACCTTTCTCTATAAAATCTTTTCCATCTAACCTGAGTTTTCCTTTTTGCTTTGAGCTGCCATGACAACTATAGCATTTATTCTGCAGCATGGGTTGTATAATATCACTGTATGCCGCCGCCTGCTGCACATCAGGTATCACTTTTTTAACTTCCTGTGCTGATGTTGTTTCAGCAATCTCCTGCGTCAGGTATCCTTCTCCATGAGTAAGTGTGCCGCCCAAATGTCCCGTAATGGTGATCAGCACAAATAAAACCAGTGAAACAATATATGGAACAGCAGATGAAAATTTTATGGTAAACTTTCCGGTATACAACAGGTAGTATACAATAGAAACAACCGCTACGGCAATCCCCATCCACCGGTGCCGGTCAAGCGTTGCTTCATTGTATTCAGCGCCTTCTGCCAGCATCCATCCACTAATGCAGGAAAGTATGGCGCTTAATGCGCCCAATATCAATGTGATGCTTACAGCGGGTTTAATATCTGAATATTTTTGCCTGCGGCTCAGCCAATGCAATAATATACCTAACAGCAATATGCCTATTGGCAGGTGAACAAGTACAGGGTGAAACTTTCCTGTAAAACCGGAGAAACTAAGTAATGTCATAAGTATTTGTAGTAAACAATTATTTGTTGGAATATCTTTTCCTGAGCAGGTTCATCATGTATACATTGATCTCCCATTGGTTGGCCACCGGTTGGCGGGTATAGGGTAAAGCAGGCAGATAATCCGGCGGGCCGAATTCAGTAAGAAATGTTTGTTGCCTGTTGCCTTGTTTTATTTTTAATGCTACCACTTTATCCCACCACTCAATGTGTCGCTTAACGGCCGCCTCCCATTCCGGCGCACGGGGATCATTTACCTGCGGCCCTTCGGGGTGCCCAACTCGTGCATGTATATGATCAACCCTTTGTAATATAAGGTCAACAGTCTCTTCCTGGTCCTGCAATAATGATTCATGCACATTGCACCAATGTGAAATATCCAGTGTAATCCGCAGTCCCGGTAAGGCTTCTGCAAACTGCCTGGCTATGGGCGCGGCAAATAATATTCTTGAGCGATGTGTCTCATGCGAAATAGGTATGCCGCTTTTTTTTGAAGCCTCAATGGTTATCTCAATAAATTTCTTGTTCTGTTCAAAAGAAAAGAAATCTTTTCCTGAATGGCAATTAATGTATAACGGTTTTTGCAGGCTTTGTGTAGACGCGGCTGTGACTTGTTGCTGAAAATTTTGAAGATGCTTTTCAAAATTACTTTCGTGCGCACCACATAAAAAGCCTATTTCCAATTGATGCTTTTTTAATGCGCTGAATAATTCATCCTGCTTTTGTTTATTACCCTGCCACCACATTTCAATACCGTCATAACCTTCTGCTTTTGCTTTTTCACAAAAAACATCAACGGAGTCTGAAAGTCCCCAGTTGGTTGCCATTATTTTTAAAGTAAAATCCTGTGGAATGGCAAAAGCGGGCTTATTCATAAGAGTATCTTGTGTGAATGATGATAGCATGGCACCACCAAAAGCAGTTGTTGCGGCTGATAAAAATTTTCTTCGGTTCAGAGGCATGTGGTTGGTTTTAGCAGTCAGCTATCAGCGGTCAGCCTTCAGCTTTCTGTTATAATTTATTACTTACTTTATACTCCCATCCTTTGCTTATTGCGATGGCTGATACCTGATAGCTGACTGCTAACAGCTTTATGCTACTATTTCATTAATCACCCTTCCTTCTACATCAGTAAGCCTGAATGGCCTGCCCTGGAACTGATACGTGAATTTTTCATGATCAAATCCGAGTTGGTTAAGGATGGTAGCCTGAATATCATAAGGCGTAACTTTTCCGGTAACCGGGCTATAGCCTATAGGATCAGTTTCACCATAGCTTGCGCCGCGTTTAATACCGCCGCCGGCCATCCATATAGTAAATGCTTCTGCATGATGATCTCTGCCTTTATAAAATTGTTTCTTTCCTTCCCGGTTTTCCTGCATAGGGGTTCTGCCAAATTCGCCCCCCCAAACTACCAGTGTTTCGTCAAGCAGTCCACGCTGTTTGAGGTCGAGCAATAAAGCGGTAGTTGCCCTGTCAACACTTCTGCATTTGTTGATAAAGCCAATCTCTAAAGCCACATCGGCGCCGGTTCCGTGAGAATCCCAGCCCCAGTCGAACAACTGCACATATCGCACGCCTTTTTCAATAAGCTTGCGTGCCAGCAATGCATTGTTGGCAAAACTTTCTTTGCCGGGTTGTGTGCCATACATCTCGTGAATATAATCCGGCTCATCACTAATATCCATCGCTTCGGGAACAGACATCTGCATTTTATAAGCCATTTCGTATTGAGAAATACGGGAGAGAATTTCAGGGTCTTTAAATTCTTCGTAAGCTTTTTGATTGACTTTATTAATAGCATCTATAGAAGCTTTTCGAAGATTCTTATCTATACCCTCAGGGTTATTAATGAACAGCACAGGATCTCCTTCAGAACGGCATTGTACACCCTGGTATACCGAAGGCAGGAAGCCGCTTCCCCAAACACTTTTGCCGGCATCAGGGTTTTTGCCGCCTGAAGTTAATACCACAAATGCCGGAAGATTACTGTTCTCTGTGCCCAAACCATAACTTGCCCACGCGCCGATACTTGGTCTGCCTAATCTTGCGGAGCCGGTGTGCATCAGCAATTGTGCAGGCGCGTGATTGAACTGATCTGTTTGCACAGCTTTTAAAAAACTTATTTCATCAGCAACAGTTATTAAATGCGGAAGATGATCTGATATCCATGCGCCGCTTTGTCCGCGTTGTTCAAAATGTGCATATGGCCCCAGCATTTTAGGAACACCTCTTATAAACGCAAAACGTTTGCCTTCTAATAAAGATTGAGGGCAATCCTGCCCGTCTAATTTCTGAAGATCGGGTTTATAATCGAACAATTCCAGTTGCGAAGGGGCGCCTGCCATATGCAGGTAAATTACCGATTTGGCTTTACCCGGAAACAGCGGTGGCTTTACAGCAAGCGGGTTGGCGCTGTCAAAAGCGTTTGCTGCTACTTTATCTTTCGATCCAAACAAATCACAACCGGCAAGCATAGAACCAAATGCCATGGCACCCAAACCTGTCATGGTATCCCGCAAAAAATGCCTTCGTGTAACGTGTTTCAGTATTTCATGATTCGCCTCCGAAAACAGTCGCTGATCATGTAATTCTTTTTGTGTCATAATTTACTTTTTACCACATAGGAGCATAGATATGATAGGGAAGCATAGAATCTGTGTGTATCTATGTTACTGTCTTGTCTTCCTATGTAGTGAATTTTTACTATTACCTCACAGGTAACTCACCATATAAATTGTTCACCAGTGTTCTTTGTCCCTCTTTAAAAATATTTGTACAATTAAAGTTGATCAATATTCCTTTAGGTTTTTGCAACAGTTTCATATAGGTCAGTAATTGTGCTTGATGTACCGGCAGTATAATTTCAACTGATTTTATCTCAACTATAATAACATCCTCGATCAACACATCCGGTTTTAATCCTGATTCAATATCCAACCCTTTATAGGTTAGCGGTAACCACACCTGGCTTTTAAATTCGAAATTTCTTATAAAGAGCTCTTTTAGAAAACATTTTTCATATACACTTTCCAATAACCCCGGACCCAAGTTCCGGTGCACTTCTATCGCACATCCGATTATTCCATAAGTTAATTTATCAATATACTCCTGTGTATATTTCATGGTGCAATTCATTTTCAATGGTTAGTCAAAAATCTATGTTTACATCTATGTACCTATGCTCCTATGTGGTTAAAATTGCTATTAATTCTTCGTTATAAACTCATCCAAATTCATCATTGCGTTTGCCACTATAACCATTGCCGCTTTTGATGCGTCTGTTTTACCTGTTCCTTCATTTATCATCTCACATGCTTTGTCTTTATCTTTTTTAAATTCTTCTGATGCAGTTGTATACAGCTCCATTAACGCATCCAGCTTTTCCTTCGAAATAGGATGATACATTGCTATTTCATACCCCTTGCTTATTTGTTCAGGTATTGTTTTCCCTCCTTCCTTTTCCATACGTTTTGCAAAATGGCGTGCCATTTCAATAAAGGCATTATCATTTAATGTTGCTAATGCCTGCAAAGGAGTGTTAGTGCGGATCCTTCTTGCCAAACATACTTCCCGCGCTACTCCATCAAAGCTTAACATAGTAGGATAGGGGGAAGTTCTTTTCCAGTAAGTATATATCGCCCTGCGGTATTGATCTTCACCTTCACTTTTAATCCATTTAGCACCATCATATGGAGATAACCATATCCTGTCCGGCTGATAGGGCATTACGCTTTTACCAAACATTTTATGGCTTAATAATCCGCTTACAGCCAAAGCCTGGTCGCGTATTTGTTCTGCAGATAATCTTACTCTCGGGCCTCTCGCATAATATTTATTGAACTGATCTTTGTGCAACATTTCAGGAGTGGCAACTGAGCTCTGCTGATAAGTGGCCGACATTACTATTCTTTTGATCAGTTTTTTTACGCTCCATTTATCTTCATTCATAAATTGCCAGCTTAACCAGTCAAGCAATTGCTGGTGCGTAGGCGCGATACCCTGTGTGCCCATATCTTCCAGCGTTTCAACAATACCCTGCCCCATCAACTGTTCCCATATCCTGTTTACCATAGTGCGTGCTGTAAGCGGGTTATCTTTGCTGGTAAGCCACATTGCCAGTCCAAGCCTGTTTTGCGGAGCGCCTTGAGGCAAAGGATTTAATGAATGAGGAACACCGGGTTTTTCTTCCTGCCCTTTTGAAAGCCAGTTACCTCTTTCAAATACATGTGTCGGGCGGAACATATTATCCGGGTTTTCCATCATCACCGGTGTTTGTACTTTGGGTGATGTTACAAGCAGATGATTGTACCACGCAAATGCGCTGTCATAACCAACTGCTCCTTTGCCGGGAAAATCAGATGAAAAAACAAACCAGTCAAATACCGCGAGATTACTGGCAGAATCTTTCTTATTCACATCCGGATTTGAATAAGTAAAATACAGGTCGTGCCTGCCTTGCTGCGTTGCAGTAAATTCAACGGTGTTTACTCCCCACCCTTTTGTAGGCTCAATAATTGTTGAAGCTATTACCGGACCGTTTACACTATCCAAACGTATAGTCCATTTGCCGTTTTTTACGCCAGAATAATAACGATAAGTCACTTTTGATTTACCATCTATGTCTACATCCGGCAAGCGACATGAACCATCTTTACGCAAAGCAAGATATACTTCAGACAATTCGCTATTTATAAATTTATCTGCATGATAAGAGTATACAGCCGGCTGCCATGTTCTGAGTAATGTATTTATTTCGCGGATCTGTTCTTTGGTACTGTTTGCTGCAAGCCATTGCTGCAATGCTTCGTATTTTTTTTCGTCGGTTGAATCAAATTCTCTCAGCACAGGATATTCACCCGGCATATCTTCATCCCGTGTATTATTGTAGAAGGCCATAAATTTATAATAGTCTTCATGCCGGAATGGATCGTAAGGATGGCTATGGCACTGCACGCAGGCGAATGTTGTGCCCAGTAATGTTTCCCATGTTGTATTTATGCGATCAATAACCGCCGCGGTTCTGAACTCTTCATTGTCTGTTCCTCCTTCATCGTTGTTCATGGAGTTACGGTTAAATGCGGTCGCGATTATTTCTTTGTCTGTTGCATTCGGTAGCAGGTCGCCGGCAATTTGTTCCGTTAGAAAACGATCATAAGGTTTGTCTTCATTAAATGCATTGATCAGCCAATCCCTGTATCTCCATATAGAACGATAACCATCTTTCTCATATCCCTTGCTATCCGCATAGCGGGAGATATCGAGCCACATCGCCGTCCATCTTTCACCATATTGCGGCGAAGCCAAAAGCGTATCCACTAATTTTTCGTAAGCATTTGGGTTGTTATCATTTAAAAATTGTTGTGATAAAGATGCAGATGCAGGCACACCAGTTATATCAAGACTTACCCTTCTTAAAAGCGTTGCTTTATCTGCCATTGGCGATGGCTGAAGATTTTCTTCTTTAAGTTTACTGAAAATAAAATTGTCAATATCATTCTTAATCCAATCATTTTTTGAAGAAAGAAATCCCCGGAAACCGGATGAAGCATCGGGTACCTCAATGGGTTTTAAAGGTATGTATGCCCAATGTTCTCCCCACTGAGCGCCTTCCTTTATCCACTGCTTCATCATCTCTATTTCTTTTTCTGATAAAGGGTCATGTTTATAAGGCATTCTTTCTTCCGGGTCTTTTGAAGTAAGCCTTTTTATCAATTCACTTTTTTCAGGATGGCCGGGGATGATGGCAGGTTCTCCGCTTTCTGTCTTACCCAGCGCTTCTTCGCGGAATAGCACGCTGAAGCCGCCTTCTTTTTTAACGCCGCCGTGGCAGGATATACATTTTTTATTGAGCAACGGTTTTACTTCGGCGCTGAAATCAACACGCTTATGGCCAATAAGGCTGGTAGTGCCGATGAGTGCGGCAACCAATACAACAATAATCAACAGCAATTTCTTCCTGGAATACAGATTCATGGCAATATCACTATATAGTTACAAAATCAATCGTCTTCCGGCCTAAGCTTGTCGTAATTAAGCCTCCCCAAATTTACTGTTTTATCAGTTCTGTTTCTGCCCCTGAATAAGATATTACCTGATTTTTTGCTTTTAATAACTGCACAAACGATTTTCGCAGGATCATTATGATGTTTTTCTCTTCTTTAAATCAGGAAGAAAAACAGTTATTATTCCCAGTAATGGAAGATAAGCGCATAACTTAAATACATATTCCACGCTGGTATGATCTGCCAGCACACCAAGTAACGCGGAGCCCAAACCTCCCATGCCAAAAGCAAACCCGAAAAACAGCCCGGATACCATTCCAATTTTCCCTGGCAACAATTCCTGTGCGTATACCAGTATGGCAGAAAAGGCAGAAGCGATGATCACGCCGATAATAGCTGCCAGCACACCTGTCCAGAACAGGTTAGCGTAGGGAAGTATTAATGTAAAAGGTGCCGCGCCCAGTATAGATACCCATATGATTATTTTTCTGCCAAATCTGTCGCCTAACGAACCGCCTAACAGTGTGCCGGCGGCAACAGCGCCTAAAAAAATAAACAGGTATAACTGAGATTGCTGTATGCTTACATGAAATTTATCAATGAGATAAAAAGTAAAATAACTGCTGAGGCTTGCCATATAGAAATACTTGGAAAAGATAAGTATCAGCAAAATAACAATGGAGCTGATAATTTTTGTGTTGGATAATGCAGGGGCATGTTCGGCAGCAACAGCTTTTTTCGACATGCGCATATGTAAATGCGCTTTGTACCATGTGCCTACTTTTGATAGGATAAAAACACCCAGCAAAGCTGATAAGGTAAACCACATGATATGGCTTTGCCCGAATGGCATTACAATAGCTGCCACCAGCAGGGGACCGATCGCGCTTCCGCCGTTTCCACCTAATTGAAAGATAGATTGCGCCAGTCCGCGTTTTCCGCCTGATGCATAATAGGCTACTTTCGAGGCTTCAGGATGAAAAATAGAAGAACCGATGCCTATTAAGCCTGCCGCTATCAGTAATACACCAAAACCATGTGCGTAGGCAAGCAGTATAATACCAATCAATGAAAACACCATTCCTGCAACAAAGGAATAAGGGCGTGGGTTTTTATCAGTGTAATTGCCTACAAAAGGCTGAAGAATGGATGCCGTTACCTGGAAAACAAAAGTGATGAGACCAACCTGTGCAAAACTCAATTGGTAATTTTGCTTGAGCAGGGGATATACTGATTGAATGACAGATTGCATCATGTCGTTCAGGAAATGAGAGGTACTTATTGCGAATAAAACAGCATAAAACGTTTTTTGAACCATCGTATTTTGTACGGGTATTGCTAATGTTTTTTCCATTGTGATCTTAATATTATTTATCTGTTGGTTTAGTATGCAATTATTCTTGCAGAAGCATTCCATGCCTTTTTTGCTTCCTGCTGAACGATGCATTCCAGCAATTGTTCATGCAGGCGCTGCGTATCTTTAAATATGGCAGTATCAGTATATAATTCAATAAACCATTTTTTCAGATGCGTGGATAGTGACTGGTATAGTTCAGCCAGTATCTCATTTTTAGCGGCAGCAGCTATGGAAAGATGAAATGCGATGTCTGCTTCCACACAAGCTGCCAGGTCATTATTGGCGGCTGTTTCACGGCGTTTATTAAGGTGTTCCTTCATCTTTTTTATGTCCGTCCTGGTTCTGTTGATGGCAGCTTTTTCAGCAATCTTCATTTCTATCAGTTTGCGCACTTCATCAAGCGCTGCATTATCTACCCGCTGCAGCCGCTGTGTAAAAGGTTCATTCAGGGTTTGTTTTTCTTCCACAAACATGCCTATGCCATGCTGCACTCTTATTAACCCTGAATTCACTAAAATTTTAACAGCCTCGCGCAGGGTAGATCGCCCTACGCCATATGCTTTGGTAAGTTCAGCTTCTGTAGGCAACTGGTCGTTGGGTTTGAGCTTCTTTTCAAGAATTTCCCGCTTTATATTGTTGGCAACTTCATCTGCCATGCTGATCTTTACTATTTTTTTTGTATTCATCATGTCATCAGACAACTACAAAAATATAGGAAATTTAACAGCAATGCAAGTATTTTTGAGTGAGGAAAATATCAGGAACATTTCAATTTTTTATATTTTAAAAATATACGTTCTGGTATTATGCAATTCTCTTCTTTGGTAGCGGTAACAAGCTGTGGGAACTATATTGAGCTACAGTGCAATTGTTTAACATCATCAATTTTTTAAATGCCTTCTTCCTTTTCTCTTTAAGCTACTCCGGATTTTCCCCATATCTCCTATCTTTGCGCCCTTATGGCAACTCAAGATAATAACAGGTTCCAGGCTATTATTGCCCACGCAAAAGAATATGGCTTTGTATTTCCCAGCAGCGAAATTTATGATGGACTAAGCGCCGTATACGATTATGGCCCCTGGGGTAGTGAACTTAAAAAAAATATACGCGACTACTGGTGGAAAAGCATGACCCAATTGAATGAAAACATTGTTGGTATTGATGCTGCTATATTTATGCATCCCACTACCTGGAAAGCATCCGGACATGTTGACAATTTCAGCGACCCGATGATTGATAATAAAGACAGCAAAAAAAGATACCGGGTAGATCACCTTATTGAAGCTCATGTAGAAACATTATCCAAAGAAGAAGGAGATGTGTTGATAGCCGCAATGGATAAATTACTTGCAGCAGAAGACTTTGCAGGATTAAAAAAATTAATTGAAGACAATAAAATAAAATGCAGCATCAGCGGTACTGCTAACTGGACAGATGTTCGCCAGTTTAACCTGATGTTTAAAACAGAATTCGGTGCCGTTGCCGCAGAAGTAAATGAAGATGAAAATATTGTTTACCTGCGCCCTGAAACCGCGCAGGGTATTTTTGTGAACTTTTTGAATGTGCAGAAAACGGCCAGAATGAAAGTACCTTTTGGCATTGCCCAAACAGGGAAAGCATTCCGCAATGAAATTGTAGCGCGCCAGTTTATTTTCCGTATGCGTGAATTTGAGCAGATGGAAATGCAGTTCTTCATTCGTCCTGGCACAGAAAGTGAATGGTATAAACACTGGAAAGAAGAAAGATTGAAATGGCATTTGAGTTTAGGGATTTCGGCTGATAAATACCGTTATCATGATCACGTAAAGCTTGCACATTATGCCAAGGAAGCCTGTGATATTGAATTTGAATTTCCTATCGGCTTTAAAGAAGTGGAAGGTATACATAGCCGTAGTGATTATGACCTGAGCCAGCACCAGGTATACAGTAAAAAGAAATTGCAGTATTTTGATAATGATATTGATGAAACAACAGGTAAGCCTTATGGCAATTATGTGCCGTATGTAATTGAAACATCTATCGGACTTGATCGCATGTTCCTGTTGATACTCTCTAATGCATATGATGAAGAAGTGATTACAAAAGATGATGGCAGTACAGAAACACGTACGCTGCTTCGCCTCCCTGCAAAGCTTGCTCCTATTAAGCTTGCTATTCTTCCATTAACCAAAAAAGACGGGTTACCTGAAATAGCGCGTGACATCATGAATGATTGCCGCGAAGATTTCTATTGTTTTTATGAAGAAAAAGATGCGATAGGAAAACGCTACCGCAGGATGGATGCAATAGGAACGCCTTTTTGCATAACGGTTGATCATCAGACAAAAGAAGATCAAACAGTTACCATACGTTACCGTGATACTATGCAGCAGGAGAGAATTGGAATTTCCGATCTGAAGAAATTAGTGAAAGAGAAGATCAGGTAATTCGGAAATGACGGGAAGGCTATATATTTAACACAATTAAGTCGTGTTAAGGCAAGCTACACATATACATAATATACTGCTATTAAAAATAACGAAATCGTTTGCGTTCATTTAGCTATATCGTTTAAGAAAAACATAATCTATCTTGCTGCTTTAAGTTGGGTTGAAAATACTAATTTGCTCCGGCATGCAAAACGAACTGCAGATACAGTATTGGGTAGAGCGGGTGGCATTATTCAATGATGAGGCTGCTTATGAAAAAGTTTTTTTTCATTATAACGATGCATTGCTCAATCTTGCTGTTTGCTTTGTGAAAGATGAAGCTGTTGCGGAAGAAATTGTGTCTGACACATTTGTAAATGTATGGCGCAACAGGAGCCGTCTGCTGGAAATTGAAAATCTGAAAGTCTATCTCTATGTTTCTGTAAAAAACCTTTGCATAAAGTATCTTACACGGAATAGGCAGGTAGAAGATTTTAACCTCAATGATCTTCTTCTGAATAATATAGCTGCTACATCCCGTAGCCCCGAGGGACCTGATGGTTTCAAAAGAAGTATTAAAATACATACACCAGGCAGTAGAAAACCTGCCGCCCAAATGCCGCCTTATTTTTAAGCTGGTGCGTGAAGATGGTTTAAAGTATAAAGAAATAGCCCAGGTTTTGAATATTTCCGTAAAAACCATTGATGCCCAGATGGCTATTGCAGCAAAAAAAATCACTCAATCCCTTTCTTTTTTGCTTGAAAAATAATTTTCAATTTTTTTCCGAGTTGTTTTAGGGGATTCTTTTTATTTCCGGATCCTTCAGATGAGTATACCTATCGGATTGTATGATAAATAACCATATCTGGCATTTAATTTCACGAAAACTCTCAGGTGAAGCGACGCTTGACGAATTGAGAGAACTGCAGCAGTTGCTGAACGATGATCCGGAGATGGCTTATAAAGCAGAGCTGTATACAAATTTCTTTGAGCATCCTGTAAAGCTGCAGCGCAGTGCGGAACAAAAAAAGGCCCAGTGGAATACACTTCAATCAAAGCTTGGCGAAGAGTTCCCGGAAGATTTTGTAAGCAATACTGCGCCTGAAGCATCTCCGGCACGCCCTCCTGTTTTTTCTATGTATAAAAAATGGATGGCGGCAGCGGCAGGCCTGGTACTTATTACTTTGGCTGCTGTATATTTTTATACCGGCCCGGAGCAAAAACAGGTAGCAGCAAATGATACAAATACCAATGAAATGAATACCATGCCCGGCACCCGGTCAAAAACTGTGCTGCCGGATGGAACAATTGTTTGGCTGAACAGCGACAGCCGCATTACCTATAATGCGGATTTTGGCGTAAATAAAAGAGAAGTAGTGCTGATTGGCGAAGCTTTCTTTGATGTTGCCCATAACGCGGACGTGCCGATGGTAGTACATGCTAAAAATGTAAATATCTGGGTTAAAGGTACCGCCTTCAATGTGAGAAGCTATCCCGACAATAACCGGGTAGAAACTTCACTTATACGCGGGGCAGTGGAGCTGACAACCAATAAAGACCCGGAAAGAAAAATATTGCTGAAGCCCAATGAAAAAATTGTGCTCGATGTGATTGATGCAGATACAACTAATATTGTTGTTGCTGAATCACCAAAGCCGGAAAAAGCTTTAGTAAAACATGACCTTTATCACATTCAGCAACTGGATGGCAGCCGGTATAATGTCATTCCCGAAATATCATGGGTACAGAACGAACTCGTTTTTGATAACGAAGTTTTTACCGAGGTGATCAGCAAAATGGAGAAATGGTATAATGTGGAAATAGTGCTGCAAAACGAGGGGCTGGCAAACAAGAATTTTTCAGGGGCATTTAAAAAAGAAGATATAACGACTGCGCTGCAGGGATTACAATTCACCAATAGTTTTCAATTCGAAATAAAAGGAAATACTGTATATATTAAATAACCAAAACCCAAACTGAATATGGCCTGAAAAAAGATATTCATCCCTGACAAAAAGAGAGATGCTGTTACATCTCTCCTTTGATACTTAACGTAAAAAGGTATAGCGATCCCTGGCAGGTAGCATATACCCATTCTTTAAACTTAAGATTAGTAAAATTATGAAAAAACTGATTGTATTCCCATCAGCAGGGAGTACTTGTCCAAAATTTCTCAAACTGCTTATTATCATGAAATTAACTGCAATCTTTTTAATTGTAGTATGTCTCCAGGCTTCTGCAACGGGCTATTCGCAGAGCGATATAAGCATTTCAGTAAAGAATGTTGAACTTAAAAAACTGTTCAACATGATACAAAGGCAAACCGATTACAGGTTTTTATATGAAGATGCACAATTACCCAGGGATGCGAAAATCAATCTTGATGTAACAAAAGCCTCTATACAAACAGTGCTTAATACCGTATTAAGCAATACGTCCTTAAGATATCGTATACTTAACGATAACCTTGTTGTATTAAGCGCTGCTGCCAAAGAACTTAACAGCCACATTGTAAAAGGTACTATTTCGGATGAGAACGGCCAGCCATTGCAGGGAGTGAATATTCGCCTTAAAGGCAGCACTTCCGGAGTATCTACCGGTGCAGACGGAACATTCTCCATTGAAGTTCCTGACAATGGCGTACTTGAAATTTCTTTTATCGGGTATATTACAAAAGAGGTAAGTGTAAAAAAAGATGAGGTCATCAATATACAGTTAACACCCGGCGATAAAAATCTGGATGAAGTAGTGGTAGTAGGTTTCGGCACGCAGAAAAAAGTGAACCTTACCGGTGCGGTAGATATGGTAACTGCCAAACAGCTCGAAAGCAGGCCTATAGCGAATTTGGGTTCCGGTTTACAGGGGTTGATACCTAACCTGAACATAACAAGCTCTAACGGAAGAGCGACAACTAATCCTGCTTTTAACATCCGTGGCTTTACAAGCATCAACGGTGGCGATCCGCTTATCCTTGTGGATAATATTCCTTACAGCATGGATGAAGTGGCGCGTATTAATCCGAATGATGTAGAAGCTGTTTCCGTACTGAAAGATGCGGCCGCTTCAGCCATATACGGTGCACGTGGTGCTTTTGGTGTGGTATTGATCACCACCAAAAAGGCAAAAGGTAACAAGCTGAACGTAGCGGTGAATGGAATGGTGGGCTATCGTACCATCGGTAAAATGCCTGAGCTGATTACCGATCCGTATACGGTGATGGAAATGAAAACAGAAGCAGGAAAACCGCTTTACAACCTATACCCGGAATCAGTAAGGGAGTATGCAAAACAACGTTCACAAGACCCTTCCTTACCCGCTGTTGTCCTGGCTGACAATGGTAACAACTGGGTATATACCGGCGCTACAGACTGGTTGAAAGAAGCTTATAACAATTCAGCGCCTACCTATAATACCAATATCAGCATTTCAAAACGGGCGGAGAAACTAAGCTATTATCTTTCCGGGGATTATTACCGCCAGGATGGCCTGCTGAAATACGGCAATGATATTTTTAACCGTTACAACCTGAGAGGTAAAGTAGATTTTGATGTAACCGGCTGGCTGAAATTTTCTAACAATACACAGCTTACCAGTACAGACTACGAAGCCCCCGTTTTCCTGGATGGCGATTTCTTCTGGAATGTAAACCGCACCAATTCATTAGATGTTCCTAAAAATCCCGATGGAAGCTGGACCGCGGCAGGAGCTCCGGTTCTGGGTGCATTACAGGAAGGCGGAAGGCGCAGGGATAAGCTCAACGAATACGTAACTACCTTCTCTGCAAAAGCGGCTTTAATAAAAGATATTTGGGATTTTAATGCAGAAGCTACGTTCAGAAGAGGATCGAATGTAATACGCTCTTATGATATACCTGTGGCATATAAGGCAGGTCCGAACCTGGCGCCACAATATACTTTCTCTAACACGTGGGCGCAGGATCAGAACACTACCACAAGGTACAACGTATATAATATATACACTGATTTCCATAAAAACTTCGGAGAACATTTTTTACAGGCGCTTGTTGGCTTTAACAGCGAGTACTACAATAACGCTTATTTTTCTGCAAGAAAAAACGGGCTGATCTCTCCCTCGCTGCCTTCCATAGATTTAAGCACCGGTACTATGACAATGAGCGAGCAGATAAAAGACTGGGCAGTACAGGGACTGTTTTATCGCCTGGGATATAATTACAGGGAAAAGTACCTTCTTGAGCTTAACGGTCGTTATGATGGCTCATCACGTTTCCCAGAAGGTAAGAGATGGGGATTCTTTCCTTCTGCTTCTGTGGGTTGGGTAGTATCTGACGAAAATTTTTTTAAAGGTATCAGTAATGCACTTTCCCTCGATGTGTTTAAGCTGAGAGCTTCCTACGGAAGCCTGGGCAACCAGACCTTTATTTATAACAACAGCTTCCCTTATTATGATGCATATCCTTACCTGCCGATTTTACCTGTTACCGGCCAGGGCAATATCATATTAGGGTCAGGCAGACCTACCATCGTAGGAAGTCCCAAACCTGTTTCTGATAATTTTAGCTGGGAAAGCATTGCCAGTGTGAACTTTGGTGTTGATCTTTCCATGTTCAACAACAGGTTTAATGTAAACTTTGATAAATATACCCGTTATACAAAAGATATGCTGATACCCGGGCAGGAGCTTCCGGCTGTATACGGTGCAGATGCGCCTACCGAAAATAATGGCGACCTTAAAACCAAAGGATGGGAGCTGCGTTTGAACTGGAGAGACAATACAACCCTCGCAGGTTCTCCATTCTGGTACAACCTTACCTTTACTTTAGCAGACAACCGCTCATGGGTTACTAAATATGACAATCCTACAAAATACCTCGGCAATACGTATAACAACTATTACGAAGGAAGAGAGATAGGTGAAATATGGGGAGCTGAAATTGCCGGTTATTTTAAAGACGAGCAGGAAATAGCGAACTCTCCCAACCAACGCGATTTTGGTGAAGATGACCAGGGTTATAATTTCTATCCCGGCGATCTTAAGTTTGTAGATCTTAACAAAGATGGTGTTATTAATTATGGAGACAGAACCATAGATAACCCTGGTGATATGCACATCGTTGGTAACAAAAGCCCGCGGTATCCTTATGGTATTGATCTTTCTGCCGGCTGGAAGGGAATTGACCTGCGGGTATTTATGCAGGGTATTGGTAAAAGAGACTGGTATCCTGGTAATTCAAATATTTACTTCTGGGGTATTTACGCGCAGCCATGGACCAATATAAACACGTTAAATATGGATCACTGGACGCCTGAAAACCCAAATGCATATTTTCCTGCTGTACGTGCATATACAGCAGAAGATCCATTATCGCCCCTGGCAAAACCCAATTCACGGTATATGCAGAACGGCGCTTACATGCGTGTTAAAAACGTAACAATCGGCTATGCTTTGCCTAAGTCTGTATTGCAAAGGTTAAAGCTGACCAAAGTTCGTTTTTACTTTAGTGCGGAAAATGTTTTTGAAATAACGCATTTAAAAGTAAAGCTTGACCCCGAATCGTTGGGTGATGGTAACAGGCCGCAGGCTGCATATCCTTTCCAGCGCACTTACTCTTTTGGTTTAAACCTGAATTTTTAATGTACTAATTTCTTTAAGATGAAACGGAGCAAAATACATATTTCTGATATAAAGAAATGTCTGTGCGAAGAGACATCAGGTCAAATTAAAAAAATAAAAAATCAACTGATGAAACGAATTTCATATATATTTTTAGTAGTCACTCTACTGGGTGTTTCGTGTAAAAAAGATTTTTTACAGCGCACACCCGCAACGGCTATTACCGGCAATGATTTTTTTAATACAACAGCCGACCTGGAAACCTATACCAATGGTTTGTATACCCAGCAGCTTCGTGCTATATGGGCTGATGTAGAGGCGGCAGATAAATTTTCCGATAACATCTCAGTTTATACCGGAAGCAGCGAGATAGATAATCTCATCCGCGGAGGTGTAACCCCGGGCAATACCAAAGGCTGGGATAAAGACACATGGGGTATGTTACGCAACATCAATTTTATGCTGGACAACGTTGGTAAAACTACGGGTGACCAGGGTGTCATCAATCATTATATTGGTGTGGCAAGGTTTTTCAGAGCCAACTTTTACTTTAATATGGTAAAGCGTTATGGTGATGTGCCCTGGTATTCACATGTGCTGGGCAATAAAGAAGAAGATATGTTGCAAAAGGCCAAAGATCCACGTACTGCGGTGATGGATTCAATAATGGCTGACCTGGAATATGCCGCAGCGAATGTATTACCTGCACGTACCAATAATACATATGTAACCAAATGGGGTGCGTTAACATTGCTGGCAAGGGTTGCTTTGCATGAAGGAACCTACCGTAAATACCATAACGAGCTGGGGCTGGAATCTTCAGCGCAAACTTTTCTTCAGCGTGCGGTATCCGCCTCACAGGAAATAATGGATAACGGTGGTTTTCAAATTACCGGCACCGGGGCTGCCGGATACCGGGCATTATTCGAAAGCAATGATCTTTCCGCAAATAAGGAAGTGATCTTTCTCCAGAAAAATAATAAAGAACAGGGCGTTGCCAATAATACCCACGTTGTGTTAGACTGGCAATGGGCGTTAAGCGCAAGCCTGGCAAACGAGTTTTTAATGACGGATGGTACACCATTCACATCCCAGGCAGGATATGAGACAAAAACTTTTGTAAACCTGTTTACCAATCGTGATCCGCGTTTGGCTGAAACGATCATGACGCCTGGTTTTGTAACAACACCGGGAGGCAATCCTTACCTTACCCGCCCTAATTTTGGCGGTTATTTACAGGTAAAGTTTTACCCGCGTGATCCGGCTTTGAGGGGTGGGTGGGTTTTAAACTATACAGATCTGCCCATTTTCAGGTATGCGGAAGTGTTACTCACAAATGTAGAGGCAAAGGCGGAATCAGGAACGCTGAACCAGGGAGATATAGATGCAACCATCAACAAGCTGAGAACAAGAGTAGGAATGCCTGCATTGGACCTGGCAGCCGCAAATGGTACGCCTGATGCTTATCT
Organism: Agriterribacter sp.; assembly: GCA_047601125.1. Classification (GTDB taxonomy): domain Bacteria; phylum Bacteroidota; class Bacteroidia; order Chitinophagales; family Chitinophagaceae; genus Agriterribacter. The sequence goes on from JASGJY010000002.1 coordinate 2,038,844, forward strand.
TGCCGGTAAATATCCATTGGTTACGGGGGCAAATAAAGGTGTTATACTTGAAATACGCCGTGAGCGCAGAGTGGAGCTGGCTTGTGAAGGTTTCCGCCTGGATGACCTGTATCGCTGGAAAGCCGGGTCGCTTTTAGCACAAAACCCGGGTGGCATGTATGTGCCTGCACTGGGCGGACTGGATGTAACCGGTGACGGTGTAGCCGATATAGCTATTCTTCAATCTAAAGATGACGAAAGCCCGATAGCGGGTTTACCAGCCGATGTAAAAGAGAAAATTGTGAAATATTATCTTTCTGACGGAGCTTTTATTTTGTCTAACGGTACATCGGGCACTGTTATGTTTGCCAAAGATGTGGCGCAGCCCCGCAATTTTGTTGAACCTAAATATTATTATTTCCCGATACCTGCTTCACAGGTAATGCTAAGCAATAAAAAATTAACCCAGCCGGCAGGCTGGGAATAAAAAAAACGGGATGCAAAAATACCGGTGGGATATATCTTTATCTCGCCGGTTATTTTTTACATGAAAATATACTCATGAAGAGAAGAATTTTTCTGCGCAACGCATCGCTCGCGGCAGCAGCTGTTGCAGGAGCATCAGGCATACAGGCGACGCCGGTTGCAGGTAGTAAAGATCAATCTGAAAAACCGGTGCTTACAATTGCGCACATTACGGATGTGCATATCCGGCCGGATGAGCATGTACCCGGGCGGTTTAAAAAATGCCTGGAAATGGTGAAGCAGCATAAGGTTGATTTCTTTTTGAATGGCGGCGATTCTATTCACGATGCTTCGTATGATAATGTACAACGCGCAAGAGTAACCGAACAATGGGCGGTATGGGATGAATGCATACAGTCGCTGAAAGGATATGAAGTATACAGTTGTATCGGCAATCATGATCCGTGGTGGTCGGCGCCGTCAAAAGAGGATGAAATGTATGGTATTCCTTATACGGTAAAACGGCTGGGCATCCCGCATAACTATTACAGCTTTACAAAAAAGAACTGGCATTTTATCATCCTTGATGGTAATTACAAAGGCATTACGTTGGGTGAAGAGCAAACGGAATGGTTGAAGAAAGAATTAGATAAAGTGCCGCAAGGTCATTTTGTATTGCTGATGTCGCATTACCCGATACTAACGGTTACGGGTACCTGGGAAGGTGGCCAGCATAAAGATCATAAAGAGCTGAAGCAATTGTTCTACAAGTACAAGGATAAAGTAAAAGTTTGCTTAAGCGGTCATCAGCATTTACTCGACAGGGCATGGTACAATGGCGTGGATTACTTTTGCAATGGCGCCATGAGTGGTTTTTGGTGGGGCAAGGGAAATGAAAAATCCGCGCAGCCATATTATTACCAGGAAACACCACCCGGGTATGCGATCATAAAATTGTATGAAAACGGGGCGGTGGAGAATAAGTATATTATTGCGCAGGTGGAAGAATAAGCAATTAGCTATCAGCTATCAGTATTCAGTTATCAGCTATTAAAAACCTGTGTATCTATTAAGATACCGAAATTACTGCCACCCGCAAGTAAAACAAATACTCCCCCAAAATGAAACCACTATACCTTATATCATTTATGCTGATCGTGCTGTTGTTTACAGGAATGAAGCAACGCAATGAACCGGCGCCATCCCTCCGTTTATTAGGCACGCGCAACTGGATACGTGTACTATGGGATGATGTTCCGGGTGTTGAGCAATACAGGATTTATTGGGCTGCAAATGAAAAAAAACCTGCAACGCCAGTCACTACGGCAGAAAGGAATACAAACAGGTTTTATATACAGGATGTGCAGCCTGAAACTTTGTATTACATATGGGTAGAACCTATAGCGGCAGGTAAGGCAATGGCTTCATTAACCGGCAGCGTAACTACACAAAAAGAATGGGTGCGGGATACTGAAGAGTTAAAGGAATTGCAAACCAACCCCAGCTCTGCGGCAGTGCCTGAAGGCATGCAGATTTACTGGCAGGATGAGTTTAATGATGAATTACTGAACAGGAATAAATGGTTCACGAATTATTACTCCAGTATTGATTATTTATATAAGATTAACTTTAGCAAAATGAAAGCAGACAGTCTTCCGCAGCCTGCTTATATACTTAACGGGAAAACCATTAACCTGTTTACCAACGATTCGTTGCCGCATGAAGTGTATGACGTAAAAAATAATAAAAAAATATCCTCCATTCAAACCTACGACTGGCGTAAAAATGAGCATTTGTTAGACAACAGCCGCGGCGGTTATTTTGAAGTAAAAGTAAAAAGAAGCAGTACCGGCAAGCCACGGGGCCTTAACACTGCTTTCTGGTTTGACTCCCCGGGTCCTGATTTAAAATATTACCTTGAACAAGGCACCACTCTTGATGGCATACAGGGTATTCGGCCTAAAGGGCAGGTGTTTGAGATAGATGTATTTGAATACCTGAATGCGCAGTTTGTGCTGCACGGGCATGTAGATACCAATGGTAAATTTCAACGTAACCTGGCTACGCATATCGCGGAAGGGTATCAGCATATTGATAACTGGGTGGTGCATGGTATGCTGTGGACGCCCACTTCTATAAAACATTATATCAATGGTACACTTATCAAAGCATACACTGATAAGCACCAGGTATACTCACCCAATCATTGTATGAATGTGCTGCTTGGCAGCTATGGCGGCGGCGGTACGGTTAATATGGAAGTGGACTATATCCGCTATTATCAATGGCCATTAAAAGATGGTAATGAATTACCCAACCCGGGTTTCGAGAATGGCGGAAGTATCTCTCCCTGGGAAGGAGATGGAATGTTAACCGCAAACGTTGGTAAAAATAATACAAAGGGTGTTGTATTAAATCCCGGGCAAAAAATTGAACAGTATGTTTACCTGGATAATAATACAGCATATGAACTGGAATGCTGGTTTAAAGGTAAAACCAGGTTGAATATAAGTGTAGAAGATACCGCGCCGGTGAACGGTAATTTTACTTTAATAGATGGAAAGACCGTAAACGGCAAAAGTGATTTCCTGCAGGAAAAACTTTCCTTCGGCACAGGTAAAGACTTTGCAGGCAGTATGAAAACAGTACGTGTTGCTTTTGTGAACGAAGGTGATTCACAAGCGATGATAGATGATATTTTTATTCGTAAAAAACAGCAGTAAGCGATAACTGTTTTACATACCTGAATGGTATTTCAATTGCCGGGCAATGGCTCAGGTAAAACATGGAATATACAGGAAGCGGCTAACCAAATATCTCAACATCATAGAGAATAGATATATTGAACCGGCTTTAAAAAACCTTAGTAACATATAGCAGAACATGGCATTACCTTATTAGCTTCATAAAAATGAATTTTATGCAGGCGGATTTTTAAATGATGCCCACAATTGCCGAAACAAGAATATAATAATGTAATAAGGTTGGGTTATACTTCACGTTTTGTTACTAAGGTTATAAGCCTGCCTGCCGGGCAGCTACCCTGTATATACATCTTGTTTATTCATACTGTGCTGCACTTGTATTGTCTCTCACTCCCAATCCCTCTTCGCGTAGCGGGAAGTCCACATTCAAATCAGGTTGATGAATTGCGTGAGGGGAGGTTGAAAATCCAAAAGTGTGACGAATATTAAACGTTTGCATGGTTTTGCTTTGTAGCTGATGTGGTAGTTAATATAGCCCGGATGTGTTCAAAAGCACCGTCCCTCTCCTTTGCAAGGAGAGGGATAAGAGGGTGAGGCCTTAGCTGAATTTCAAATACCTATTCATATTTGTCGGACAATAGTGATTATACTTGTGTATACTGCATAGCTATCGGGCAGACAGGGTTTTGATTTTTGTAAAGAAATATTGTGTGATTTGAAATATGCGTAGGGTTGTACATATAAAACGGACTTGCTGCACAATAGCCTGGTAGCAAGAAGATGCAACACGGCGTATATATAGTTAGCCCGGCAGTGGCGCTTGCAAAAACATGGAATATACAGCAACGTACTTAACCGAATATCCTGAGGTTAAAGAAAGCAGCTTGTAAATAAAACCTTAGTAACACATAGTTAATAATTGTACCACCTTATTACCTTCAATGATGATTAAAGTTTGTATCTGCCAATGATTGAAACGAGACTTAAGAATGTAATGAGGTTGGGTTTAAGCTTTACGTTTTGTTACTAAGGTCATATTTGATTTTTGTAAAGGAATATTGTGTGATTTGAAATATACGTAGGATTGTATATATAAAACGAACTTGCTACAGAATAGCTCTGTAACCAGAGAGTGTAGCAGAGTGTATATATAATTACCCGGCTGTCGTAGCACATTGAGAACAGGATAGGTATCTTTAGTAAACAAAAAAGGATATGAAAACAGCACGAGCACAAAATCATCTTTCATTAATTACTATAGTAATTTGCTTACTCTTTTCTGTAAGCGCCTTCCATGTTAATGCCCAGGAGTCCATAAAAATTTCGCATGGCCCTTATTTGCAGGCTATGACTGATTCAGGTGTGTCCATAGTATGGACAACCAATAAACCCGCTACCGGCTGGGTAGAGCTGGCTCCTGATGATAGCAGTAGCTTCTATCAAAAAGAAAGACCTAAATACTTTTGTACCTCCAATGGATTAAAAAATATAGGAACTGTGCACCAGGTATACTTAAAAAATTTAGTGCCCAATACCCGCTATCGTTATCGTGTATACAGCCAGGAAGTTTTAAAGCATGAATTTGTATATGTTCATTACGGGAATGTTGCTGCTACGGATGTGTACCGGAAAAAGCCGCTCACCTTCACCACGCCCGGAAGACCGGGCCCGTTTGAATTTGCGGTAGTGAATGATATTCACGAACGGAACAATGTATTGAAGCAACTGTTAGGACAGGTAGATCTGCCCAATACTAGTTTTGTTGTTTTTAACGGAGATATGATCAATGCCTCCATGAGCGAGGAGCAGGTGTTCGGTGGCTTCATGGATACTGCAACTGCTTTATTTGCCAGCGAAACACCTATGTATTATGCAAGAGGAAATCATGAAACCCGCGGTCCGTTTGCATCAGCATTTACAAAATATTTTCCGGGTATCGACGGCAAATTGTATTATATGTTCACAAAAGACAATGCCTGTTTTATTGTGTTAGACTGTGGTGAAGACAAACCCGATTCTGATATTGAGTACAGCGGCATAACGGATATGGACAATTACCGGTCAGAACAGGCAAAATGGCTGGCAGATATTGTAAAAACAGATGCTTTTAAAAAAGCGAAATATAAAATAGTGATCTGCCATATACCACCTACCAACGGATGGCATGGCAACCAGGAGATAACAAAGAAATGGGTGCCGGTTTTAAATGAAGCGGGTATAAATCTTTTTATTGCCGCGCATGAGCATCGCCACCGGATACAAAAGCCTTCTGAAGCAATAAAATTTCCTGTTATAGTGAACTCCAATAATAATATCATTAAAGCCAGCATTTCCGAAAAGGAAGCACGCTTTCGTATTTTTGATACAACAGGCAAGCAGGTAGATGAATTGATCATCCATTAAAAAATATCTTACTGTTATGTCAATTAAATTATATTATTATATTATTGCGAAATGTGGAACGTGAACGTTCGTTATCAACAATAAAAATAAAATTACATGTACAGACTGTTTTTAAAATTACCGGTAGTTATTATTTTTATCTTATTCCTGTCCTGTTCTTCTAAAAAAATTCAGTCAGGGGTTACCGGTAATAATATCATTAAGGTAATGACCTACAATGTGCATCATTGCAATCCGCCCGAGAAACCTGATGTTATTGATGTAGATGCCATTGCTGCCGTTATAAAAAGAGAAAAAGCGGATATAGTAGCTGTGCAGGAAGTTGATGTTAATACAGGGCGTTCGGGAAAGATCAACCAGGCAGAACAACTGGCTCTTAAGGCAGGATATCCAGCATTTTATTTTGCAAAAGCTATGGATTACGACGGTGGCCAATACGGCGTTTTGATTTTATCCAGGCATCCTTTGTCTGATACCAAAACACATTTGTTGCCCATGAGTGAGCTACAAAAAGGAGAGCCTCGCGTAATGGCATCAGCAACGGTTACACTGCCCGGTGGAAAATCGTACCGTTTTGGCTGCACACACATGGAAGCATACAACAAAGCGAGCCGTGCATTACAGGCAAAAGAAATATGCCGCATTGCAGGTGAAGCTGTTTTACCATTTATAGTTGCGGGCGACCTTAATGCTACAGAAGGTAGTGATGCCATCAATATTTTAGATGAATACTTTACACGTACCTGTTACAACTGCCCTCCCACTTTTTGGGAAGATGGCGAAACCGGCGCTATTGATTTTATTGCATTCAAACCCCAAAAAGAAACTTTTAATGTACTGTCACATATTGTAGTGCAAAACAAAGAAGCATCAGACCATATGCCTGTTGTTGCAGCATTACAAATGAATTAAGTATGTGAAATTAAAATCCAGGATCATAACCGCTTTATCAGCCACAAAATGCCGGAGATAATGATGCTGAATATTATCATGGTAGTGATTGGAAAATAAAACCGGAAATTTTCTTTCTCAATACGGATATCTCCGGGCAGGCGGCCTATCCAATGCAGCTTATCATAAAAAAAATAAATTATGAGACCTGCAACAATAATGAATATGCCGGCTATGATAATATACTTTCCTGTTTCAGCATTCATATGGCATAATATTCATTACTCAAAGTGCACTTTAATGGTTTGGTAGAAAAGCCTGTTTTGCAAATGCGCGGATTGCTTTTCAGAATATCCCTGTAAGCCAAGCAAGCCCGCTGCATTCCCCTTGTTAATAGCGATTTCAAGATAACCGGCTGAATTAAATAATGCAAGCTTTTCGCCTTCCTCAACATCTGCATAAGTCTCACTTATTTTATCAATCACCTCATCACGCTTAAATGCAATAGAAAAATTTCTTCCTTTTCTTTGCCGCTCAAATGCTTCCCGGGTAATGTTCACCACTACGTTTTCAAAGTGATCTATAAAAATGATCTGGCCCTCAATCCAGTTTTCACCCAGCAACGGCATCAACGGATTTTTTTCTACTATTTCAATTTCTGAATTCCCTATTGTTTGCAAGCTTTCTCCATCAGCTATATGCTGAATAGCACTGCCGAAAACACGGGTAATATACAAAGCGTTTTTAGTAACATTTTTTTCCATTGGTAAGCCAATTACCAATTCAGGTTTACCTTCTGCAATCATTGTAAGCAATCCATTGTCTGCACATAAAATATACTGCCCGTTATGAAAAGCCAGCAGCAATTGCTCATTTTTATTTTCAAACAGGTTTACATGCACTATATGAAAAGTAAATTCTGGAAAAATTTTTATGGCATTGCGGCAAACATAAGCAGCCTGCGGATAGTTAAAAGGCGTGAGATCGTGGCTGATATCAATAATACTACATCCTTCAACCGTTTGCATCAATTGCCCTTTAATGGCGCCAACGAGGTAATCCTTTTGTCCGATATCTGATGTGAGTGTTATTAAGGGCATTCGCAATGAAGATAGTAAGTATATTCCTGCAAAAATAAGAGAGTAGGGCGGTAATATAAACGATTGATTGTAAATGGATGCACTGCAGCAATATTAATGCGGGAATAAAAAATCAAAGCTTTTTTTTAAAAGTTTGGTTGGATGCCTTTTTCCCTTATTTTTGCACTCCCAAAAAAGCAGGTCATAAACATGACACACTTTTAAGCGGATGATTCCGTAGCTCAGTTGGTAGAGCATAACACTTTTAATGTTAGGGTCCTGGGTTCGAGTCCCAGCGGGATCACGAAAAGGATTACTTTAACCGGTAATCCTTTTTTCTTTTTACATCACTTAATTAAGTCCGCCACTAAAAAGTGTAATAAAAAACGGTTTACATCCATACTGCTGCCTTCGCCTATAGTGAGGACTCCTATATTAACATCCCCGGTTAGTTTAGGCCAGTTGATTACCGTGCCTGCTGCGGGAATGATAACGTTGGCAGTGGTGCCGGGGTACGCTGTTATTGTCCCAGTTGGCTGCATTGAACCAATCGGTGCTTGCACTGCCGTTCCAGGTTGTTTGGGCTTTGCAAAAGAATACGATAAATAACAGGGCTGTTGAAATGTAAAATTTAAGGCGCATGGTAGATGTAGTTTGGCTTAAAAAAATAGAAATTCAGCATATTTATCCATTGCAGGTAACGAAGTAAACAGCGGGCGTAAGCCTGTCAGAAAGCAATCAGGAAAACATCTGCTGAAACCTGTTTCATTTCCCGGTTAATTTTTGCAACATGCATATCAGTAAAAATTATAAGCAATAATATCAGCACCAGGATGATGAGCAGCACGATAATGAAGTTGCTGTATTTTTTGATAAGCGACATTTCGCTTTTTGCATCTAATCTACTATTGCGGTAATGCAGTTTCCAATTTTTGGGCTGGCAATAGCCTGTCAGGCACCTGTCAAAAACCTGTCAGGGGGGGAAAAGGGTGAAGATGAAAGGTGTACAGTGAAAGGAGAAAGGTATAGGGTAAAGGGCGAAAGATTAAAAGCCGGAAGCCCATTGCCGACTGCTGATAGCTGACCGCTGATACCTGACCTCATATCGCCCCGATAATAGCTTCCAGTTCAGCAGTAGTTCCTGTACTGAACCGCTGGCGCAGGCGGTCGCGGGTTTTATGCACACTATCTAAACCAAAGCAAGATCGTAGTAAACGGAATAATGTCGGATAACCTGTGTTTTGCTTTCATCCTTTAAACGATTTACCCCACTTCTCCACAGGCAGGCTTTGGGCAATGGCATGGAGCGTACATAAAATAAAAAGTATTAAAAGGTGCAGGGCTTTCCTTCTGCTTCAAAATAAGAAATTAATAGAATGTTTTATATCCTGGTTCTCTAAAAAATAATAATTGGCTATTTGGTAACAGGCGTGAGACTGGTTACTGTGAATGCTATTGCTGCTAAAGCCCGGCTATTATTCCTGAACTTAATATGTGAGTTTTGAGTATGGAATTGAAAAAAGAAATGCTGAATATTATAAAGTACTGATGCAATGCACGCGAAACCTTTTTCTATACGCACCTGCCAAGCAACAAACATGCATTCAACCCTCCAAAGGCTGACGCATTATTTATAACCCAATTAATTTCTTTGTGAACAGGTTGGGTAGTACAATCAAGTGCAATATCCGCATCCTGCATTGCATAGCCCGGCGTGGGAGGAATGGTTTGGGTGGTAATGCCTTTTACACATATCGCCAGTTCAAGCGCGGAGGCAGCGCCGAGTGCATGCCCGATAGCTCCTTTACTTCCGCTGAGCAAAGGCATATTGTTTTTAAAAATATTTTTTAAAGCAATTGACTCCGCTGCGTCAGATACTCTTGTACCGCTGCCATGTATATTTACCCAGTCTATATCATCAGCATTAATGCCCGATTTTTTAAATGCAGCATTCATCGCATTAGTCAGCCCCCTGCCATCAGGGTGCGGAGATGTGGGATGATATGCATCGCAGCTCAATCCTGATGCATGTACTATTGCCAGTGGTGTTGCGCCACGTTTAATTGCATCGTCCAGTTTTTCTACAATAAATATAGCCGCGCCCTCACCTAATACCATGCCGGTTCTGTTGGCATCAAATGGTTTACAGCCATCAGCAGCCATCGCTCTCGATCTTGTAAAACCTACCATTGCTATTTTTGAAAATGGCTCCGCACCGCCTGCAATGGCAACATCAATATCGCCTCTTTGTAAAGCAGCCATTGCAGCGCCAACCGCATAGTTACCTGCCGTGCATGCTGTAGATAAGGCCTGTATCGGCCCTGTAACCTGGTAAGTATCAGCAATAGTTTTAGCTATCGAAAAAGTATTGTAGGCTTCCGGGTTAATAGGTTCACCTTCTGCCGCTAATTCGTAAGCCATGCTTTCACCCAATGTGCTGCCTAAAAAAATGCCGGTATTTTTGGGTAGTTGAACATTGGATTGGGCTATTGCCTGATTTGCTGCTTCAATCGCCATACAGGCGCCACGGGTAATATGTGGCGCTTCAAAGTTAGTTACCCTGCATGCATTAGTATTTCTATATCCTGCGGATTCAAGATCATTAAAATGTTGAAGTGAAGTTTTACCATTTAGCAGATTATTCCAGAGCGCATCTATACCAATGCCTAACGGAGAAACAACGCCTACACCTGTGATTACAACCGTATTCATGCCGCTATCATTTTATTGCGCAGGTATGTGGCGGTTGCATTTAATGAATACAGCTCCTTTAAATCTTTATCAGGAATAAGTATTTTGAAAGATTGTTCAATCCTTGCTACAAACTCTACCAGTTCAAGGGAATCCAGTCCCCAGTCATCACGGAAATTATCTGCATTACCAATAGCATCAGATATTTGCGGCTTTACATCGTATAGCGTTGTGCGTAATTGTGTTATTATTTCGTTTTGTTCCATAGTTTATGAGTCTGTAGTTGCGGGTTTCTGGTTGCAAGTTACAGGTTGCAGGATTTAGCTTTCTGAATTAATATAATAGGTTTGTGGCTTAAGAACCTGTAACCTGAAACCAACTTATCACTTCACCTATCCAAACACCGCTATCTTTTTTGCCCTTTTTATTCCTTCTGCGTCAGCGTATAATGGTGCAAAAGGATCGCCGATAATTCTGTAATGCTCCACCGCTTCAATATTGGGCGGTTCTGCATATATAAGCAGGTCGGCCAGGTTATCTATGCCTTCATTAACCGCATCACAAATTCTTATCGCCCATTTCATATTATCTGTATGTCTTGTTTCACACACAGCGCCAAATGCGGCTGCAGATACGCCCATCAGTGGCAGTGATTCCGCGTATGAAAGCCCGGTTCGTTTGCGGCTTGCCGTTTTGCAGCATAAAGATAGCATGCAACCCAGCGGATTTCCTGTAAAGTTTTCAAAGTGATGAGACCGCATTCCATAATACCCTACCCAGCCTACCGGTCTGCCGTGCCCGAAGTATATACCCATGCCTAATCCTGTACCCAATGCCTTCACTACGCCTTCTCTTGTTATCACATCTCCCGTCCATTTAAATACCGGAATTTTATCTTCCAGTAAATCCGTCATGCGTTGAGTAAGTCTTAAATATTGCGGATGCCATTGCGCAAGCAGCGCCATGCCGGGCACAGTTTTTTTTCGCCGGTGTACTTTCTTTAATGTTTGTATAAACGAAAAAACGTCCGCTTCTTTTTGTAAAGGAAGCCATGCCGCGGGTGTCTTTTTTTTCTGCGTAAAAAGAAACGGGCCTGGCAGTACCGTGGAAGGCGCATAAGATTTTTTGCCTGCTACTAATACCGCGTCTATATCTCCCGATAACATACTGTTGTAAAAATCCTGTGCAGGCGGACGCCCGTTATACGCAACGCATGTCGTTTGTATGTTCAGCAGGCTATAAGCCTCCGACAGATGTTTGCCTGCAAGGCACATATCTGCCGGATAAACCAATAGCAAATGCCTGTTTTTATTAAGCTGCATCCGGCCTGTTTTCCTGTACGTAATCTACATAAGGCTGCCATGCTTCATATTCTGCCGCGGGCCGCATCTGCAAATACCTTCTTACAAAATAATGCATGGTTATTTGTCCCTGCTGTTCAGGGTTGAACGACATAAAATCACCATCTGCCGCGTCAAGTGCCGCTTCGCCACCCTGCCCGTCAATGCGTCCTGAAGCATCGGTGAATGAATTGCCGGCATAGTCGCCATTAGGTATTGTAATTGCCGCGCCTTCAATATAACCATAATTATATCCTGCTCCTCCCTGGCTTACTATAGCATGCGCCATATAAATAGGCCCTACATTCTGGTTCTGCCAAACATGCGTCATCTCATGTATTAAAGATGATCTGCGTATCGGGCCGTCATCAGCATCAAAGTTTATGAGGTTGCCTGTAACAAATGCCCTCGACTGCGGATTGCCTGTACAGAAATCCTGGATACCAAAGATTATGCTGTTGGTTGGGCTTTCGGTGGCGATATATACGGTGTTAAAGTCAATGATATCTCCGAATATAAGCGTTGCGTCAGCTTTTTCCGCATCAGTAAGATGGCGGAAGGAGTTGAGCATTTCCATCAATATAAATACCGCTGTATCCAATAAACCACCTGCTATTTCCAGTATACCTTCTAACATTGCCACTAAATCTTCGCCTATAGATACCATTGAGCGTATAAACTCATCCAAAAATTCTTCACCTGCATCAACAACCGCCTGAACAACCTGGTCCATGGTTTGTCCTAGCTGGCGTGCTGCTTTCAGTAAATTGTCCATAGCCTGGTCAGGATGAATAGCAGTTTCTATAATTAACTGTGCCAAAGTAATACCTGCTTCAAATGCGCCACGCACCACTTCCAGCACTACTTCAAATGCTTTGCCTACCGTCCATACTACCAGTTTGGCCAGCTTAAATCCTGCATTCAAAGCGCCTTTCACAAATTTTGCTACACCCGGTATAAAATCTTTTTCTAGATAATTCAATGCATATACTATTGAATTGCCAAGCCGCTCCCACATGCCGGCAAGTTGTTCCAGCATTTCATCGCCGATTGTTATAGCCCAGTCAATTACTTCCGTAATGGCAGCGCCTACATTTTCCACTAATTGAATGATCTTTTCAAATACCGCGTTTGTTTGTTGCGCGGCCCATGTTAATACTTCTGAAATGCTCTTTTTTACAAACCTGCATGCTAAAATTGCTTCTCTCCACAATGCTGAAGCCAGGTCTTCACCACGGCTTATCAGCCAGTCGAGCACTTCTCCCACTGGCCCAAGTGCCTGTAATATACCATTCACAACTTTGCGGAATATATAGTACGTTGTACCTGCTACAGTTTCCAGTATTTCTGCAACGGTTTTGCCAATTTGCAATGCAGCATCAATTAAACGCGCAGCTGTTCTGTAAGTAAATTCAACAAGCGTTCTTGTAAATTCAAGGATCGTTTTTCCTAATTCAAAAGCGGCTTTCAATACCTGCTTTAAAAGATTCATGGCAATGTTAAACACATCCTTAACCAGGTTAAGCATTGTTTTGCCAAGATTAAAGAATGCCTGCACTACTTTCTTAATGGCGCTCAGCGCATGTGTAGCAATGGTTTCAATTACCTCAAACAACGTGCGCCCGGCCTGTAAAAGCCCGTCGAGCACTTTAGTAGCAATATCTATTGCCGCGGTGGCAATATATTTTGTGAACTCGATGATTGCTGTGCCAATGCGCACCGCAGCATTCACCACTTCACGTACAAGATTTATACCTGCACTTACCACATTGTCAATAATATTGCCCAGTGTTCTGCCCAAATCCATAAATGAACGGATGATAGTATCAAACAATGCGGAGGGGCGTGTAATAGCTGTTATCAGAATTTCGCCAATAGTTTTACCAATTTCAAACAAAGCCTGCACAAAGCTTTTTACCAGTGTAAAACCAAACTCAAGCGCTTTTTCAAGAATATTACCAATGCTTTTGCCTATTTCAATCAATGCTTCTACTGCCTTTTTTATAACATCAAATGTTTTTGTTGCAAGCCATGATACAAATTCTATCAACTGGCGGCCCAACTGGTCAATAGCACGCAATACCGTAATAAATGCATCCTTTACTAAATTAACGGCAGCATCCAGCACTTCAAACATAGCCTTGCCAATAGCAGTAATACCGGCTACTATCTTCTTCACTAATTCGTAACCTGTTTCAATTGCTGCAGAAATAAGATCGAAGATGGTTTTGCCCGCAGCTATCAGTGCTTCAACCAAACCAGCAACAGCATCGGCGGCCCAGTTTACTACATCAACAATGGCCGCGGCAAGCGTTTCAACTGCATCAACAATGGCATCAACCACGGCATTGATAGCGTTTACAATATCATCTGCCAGGTCTTCAAAAAATTCAACTACAGCGTCATCCATATCATCATGCTGCGGTGTTACTGTTTTTTTGCCCTGGGCTTTTAAGCGTTGCAATTCCAGTCCCGCATCTCTCAGCCAAAGCAATACTTCATCAACGGCAGATTTATCAATATTCTTTTTATCGCCTACAAAATCTTTCATGATCACGCGGCCATAACCTCTCGGCAACTGGCTGATGGCATGAACAACGCCTCTTGCCTGCCCCGCCTTACGATAGCCTGTTATCAATGCCTTTCTTTCATCTTTTTTAAGATGAACAGCGCCCTGGAATAATTCCCGGTGCTGCTGGTGGTCGGGCAGATTAATAGCATAAGATTCTGCTAATTTAACGGCGTCCTGGTGAGATTTTTTATATACCTGGCTAAAAGCCGGCGCCAGCTCAACAGGTTTAAAATTGCCTTTCCTGATGGTAGCCTGTAATGCCTTTTTATTTCGGAAAGATGTTTTCTCAAGCGACTTAACAAGCCTGTTGGTACCGGGTGTCATTTTGGTGATGTCCGGTAATGTTTTTAAAGATTTTTTTGATCGCGCAGCCTTAATCGGTTTCTTTGCCGCTTTTGGCTTTGGTTTAGCTTTTTCAGCCTTTGCCCTTGTAACTTTTTTACTTTTCATGATAACGTATTTAAAAGAAGTGAGGTTGTGATGTTTCATTATGGCGCAACGGCACAACATGATAACAGTTATCATGCAATGCTTTAAGATGAGGCAGGTGGGTAAACATTCCTGGGATACTACCAATGAAAACATCAAAGAAAAAATACTTCAAACAGGAGTTTACGATACATAAGAGAATGGATAAGTGCAGGAATTTACTTTGGTTACGGAGTATACAAGGGTGATACCGGGGAGGCACGAATCGGCAACTAATATAATTCAAAGAAATGGGCTGTGCAATAGCAGGTTGTATAAATTTGCATGGATAGTTAAAATCTTTATTGTATAACAAGTTTAATGGGTGCATTTCAAATTTTAGAGTGTATGGCAATATAGTGCAGATGCCTCGTGCCCCGGCATGACAAACCGCAATGTTGTGTTCGGCATTAGTGTTATTGTTGAGTGTGGGTGCTGGTTCAATATCCATTCTTTCGCCAGTCATTGGCAGATACGAAGCATCTGCCTTAGCTGTAGTATCTACATAAGAAAACTTGAAATGCAACCAGTTTGAGCAATTAAGCATATTTCATGCAGGATAAAAAAACGTGTATTGTAATTGTTGGTCCAACTGCTTCAGGAAAAACAAAGCTTTCCCTGCAACTGGCTGAATATTTTAAAACAGATATTATATCCGCAGATTCACGCCAATGTTACCGGGAGTTGAATATTGGCGTAGCAAAGCCTGATGCGAAAGACCTTGCAGCGATCAAACATTATTTCATTAATTCACACTCAATACATGATGATGTAAATGCAGCAGTTTTTGAAAATTATGCTTTGGCTGCGGCTGAAACAATTTTTAGGGAAAAAGATTATGCTGTGATGGTTGGCGGCACCGGTTTATACATTAAAGCCTTTTGCGAAGGAATGGATGATATGCCGGAGATTGAGGTATCTGTGCGGGAGTTGCTACGCGATGAATATAACAATAAAGGCATCGACTGGTTGCGGGAAATGATCAAAACGCACGATCCGTTATTTTATGGTAAGGGAGAAATATTAAATCCTCAGCGTATGCTAAGAGCGCTGGAGGTAAAACTATCAACCGGCAGATCAGTTCTTGAATTACATACTGCCGGAAAAAAGCGGCGTCCGTTCAATATTATTAAGGTTGGCATTGATATTCCCCGTGAAGTACTTTATGAACAGGTAAACAAGCGGGTAGATATGATGATGGAAGCCGGTTTAGCTGAGGAAGTAAAATCGCTTGATGATCACCGTTATATCAACGCCCTGCAAACAGTAGGGTATAAAGAGCTTTTTGAGTATATGGATGGAAAGGTGAGCCTTGAAAAAGCGGTAGATAATATCAAGCAAAACACCAGGCATTATGCCAAAAGACAAATGACATGGTTCAGGCGGGATGAGGATATAAAATGGTCAGGCACGAATGCAAACGATCATATCCGGTTTATAACAAAAGATATTCAGCATTAATTATTACTAATCGTAACCTGCATTGTGTCACCCTTTTTCCTTTCGCCAATCTGCTGCCGCCACATCGCATAATACAGCCCTTTTTCGCCGAGCAGCTTTTCATGTGTGCCTGTTTCTACCACGTCACCTTTTTCAAGCACATAAATTCTGTCTGCATGCATAATGGTTGACAGCCTGTGCGCAATGAGTATCGTTATTTGCGAGCCTGTTGAAGAAATATCACGAATGGTATCTGTAATTTCTTCTTCGGTTAATGAATCCAGCGCTGATGTTGCTTCATCAAACAATAATAATTTAGGCTTGCGCAGCAAGGCTCTTGCTATAGATAATCGTTGTTTTTCACCGCCTGAAAGTTTTAAGCCGCCCTCACCTATCATGGTATCCAAACCTTTTTCAGCCCTTGCCAGTAAATTCTGGCAGGATGCTTTCTGAAGCGCATCCATCACTTCTCCAACAGTTGCAGAAGGATTTACAAACAGCAGGTTTTCTTTGATAGTTCCGCTAAAGAGATTGGTATCCTGTGTTACAAAGCCTATCTGCTTTCTCAAATCATCAAAACGGATCTTAGTTTCATCAAGCCCGTTATATAATATTTTGCCCTGCTCCGGCCGGTATAGGCCCACAAGCAATTTCATCAAAGTAGATTTACCGCTTCCGCTTGGTCCAACAAATGCTATCGTTTCTCCTATTTTAACATTAAAACTGATATTATTAATGGCTTTTTGCGCGGCAGTTTTATGCCTGAAAGCAACCTGCTGAAATGAAAGCGTTTCTATATTACCGAGGTGTTGGGGGTTTGGCGGATCAAGCTCCGGTGTTTTCTTCATCAACTCATCAAAATTATTCAATGATGCTTCTGCTTCGCGGTAAGAAAGAATGATATTACCGATTTCCTGCAAAGGGCCAAAAACAAAAAATGAGAAGATCTGCATTGTAACCAGTTGCCCGGCATCCATCTGGCGTCCGTATATCAGCCACATTAAAATAAAAAGAATTACCTGGCGGAGTGTGTTCACAAAAGTGCCCTGTATAAAGCTGATGCTTCTTATGCGCTTTACTTTGGTTAATTCAAGCCCGAGTATTTTGTAAGTGTTTTTATTTAAACGTTCTACTTCCTGCGTGGTAAGCCCAAGGCTTTTAACCAGTTCAATATTGCGCAGCGATTCAGTTGTAGAACCGGCAAGCGCTGTTGTTTGCCCGACAATATTTTTTTGAATGAGCTTGATTTTTTTACTCAGGAAATTGGTGATGGCCGTTAATAATAATATGCCAACCACATAGGTTATCGGAATACTCCAGTGTATATATAACGCGGCATAAAAAAATACAAATACAATACCTATTATAACACCAAATAAAATATTGATGAAGTTTATCATAAACCTTTCAACATCTGCCCTCACTTTGGTAAGCACAGACAATGTTTCACCACTTCGCTGATCTTCAAACTGGTGATAAGGCAATTTCATGGCATGCTGCAAGCCGTCTGTAAAAACCTTTGCGCCAAATTTTTGTATAATCACATTCAAAAAATAATCCTGGAAATTCTTGGCAATACGGCTGATCATGGCTATGGTAATAGAAGCCAGCAAAAGCCATACTACGCCATACAGGCTGTCTGCTTTTCCATTTTTATTGATAAAATTCTCTTTGAGAAAAAGGTAGTCATGCCAATCATAATGTTTATCAGGTGCGGGTAATATCTGTTGCGCATTAGCAAGATTGATAAGCTTGCCAAAAATGATAGGATCAAAAAGAGAGAATCCTGTGTTCATAGCAGATAGCAACAGCACAAGCGCTACCAGCCATTTGAACGGTTTTAAATACCTGAATAATATTTTCATAAACGAGAGGTCAAATTTCGGTGGACAAATCCATCAATCAAATTACATACAAATTCCGGTTTTATGACAGGATGGCTGTTTAAGGGTGCATTCCAAATTTTCGCGCCGGAAGTGTGCGGTGAGGCTCTGCCCACGGCACACGCCCTGCCGATCTCTCCACCTACAAGCGAAATTTTGAATGCCCTGTTTAGTTCCTTAATTCAAATGGCTGCCCGGCGGCGCGCCGGGCAGGGAACCACGAAGCAATCGCGGCGATCAGGAAAACTGTTGCGGCTACAATTACAAAATCCATAAATACCAGCTTAACGGGATAATAATCAATAATAAAAGACGCTCCTTCCAACGGTATCATTTTAAAATTCAACTGTAAAAAGATCAGCAATAAAGCGAGCAGCATTCCTGAAACAGCACCAATAAATGCCAGCAATACTCCCTCACTCAAAAATACTTTCTGTATCCAGCTTTTATCTGCGCCCATTGATTGCAGTATCTGTATATCTTTCTGCTTTTCCAAAACAAGCATACTAAGCGCGCCAACCATATTGAATGAAGCTATAATAAGCACCAGGATAAATATGCCGTAGATCACATACTTTTCCACACGCATCACGGTATAGAGGCTGCTGTTCTGCTCATGCCTTGTTTGCACCTGGTACGCCTTACCCAGCAGTTGCTGTATTCTTTTCTTTACTATATCTTCTTCACCCGCTTTGGTAATGGCAATCTCTGCAGATGAATATTCATCAGGTTTAAACTGCATGGATCTTTTTACAAAATCAATGTTCGTCAATACATACTTATTGTCAAACTCCTGTTGAACCGCAAATGCACCAAAAGGCATAATATGCCCTTCGCTAAAGGCTGACAAAGGGTCGCTGGTGATGGTAGCGCCTTTAACCGGCAGGTAAATAACAAGCTTGCCCACACTTCTGTCGCTTAATACCGCAACGGCATTTTCAATGCCCACGCCAAGCACCGCCCCGGGGTTTTCAGCATCACCTAAAAAATATTTTCCCCTTACTATTCCCTGTTCTATACTTGTAGTGTGTGTATAATTAGTATCAACCCCTTTAAGGTCTACAATGGTGCTGTAATCTTCATTTTGTAACCATGCTTTTTCTTCCGCTGTCAGCGAAATCGTTTTCACGCCTTCTGCATTTTGAAGAGATTGTATTTGTGCGGGAGTAAGTTCAATTGTTTTTCCTGATGCAGCAGATATTTTTACATCTGTATAAAAAGTAGTGTATAAAGATTTTACAAGATCTTCAAAGCCATTAAATGCGCTCCATAACACCAGCAAAGCCGTTGTGGCAAATGCAATAGCCACTACACTCACCCATGCAATAATGTTTATAGCATTGGTTGATTTTTTAGCTTTAAAATAACGCCATGCAAAGTTGAGATACAAGTGTATATGATTTAAGTGTAAGGTATGGGTGTGAGGTATAAGGTGTAAGGAAGAAGGCGTTCTTACCTTACGTCTTAGGTCCTATTTCCTATTCCTTGCTTTCTTTCTTTTCGTCTTCGTCTTTTATCTTCTTAAACAATTCTTCCATTTTAAAAACGTGTTCAAGCGTATCGTCTGCAAAAAACTTCAGTTCCGGTATGCGGCGCAGTTGGTGCTTCACCCTTTCTGTTAAAGCTTTTTTTATTTCCCACTGCCTGTCTTCTATCTTTTTCAGTGCAGCTTCCACATCTTTTATCTGGAAGAAGCTTAGGTAAATTCTTGCTTCCAGCAGGTCGGGTGTTACTTTTACTGATGAAATGGAAACCATTCCTCCATCCATCATTCCAAGTCCTAATCGTTGAAATATTTCGTTAAATTCTTCGTACAAAAGCCCGGCTACCTGCTTTTGCCGTTTTCCTTCCATCATATCATTCAGGTTTTGTGGCCGTAAATTTAGTTACTTTGCCGTTTAATTTACGATTAAACACGAATGAAGAAGTTTTCGAGGATTTTTAAATACATAGGTAAGTATTCAGACAAGTTGTTGCTATATTTTATTTTCACCCTGCTGGCAACCGTATTTGGTGTAGTTTCCATTGCAATGCTCACCCCTTTTTTTGATTTGATATTCAGGCCTGAAGCTACCGGTAACCAGATTTTGAGCGATAACAAGGTAATAGCTTATATCAACAAAATTCTCTTACATATTATTGAAACAAGAGGAGGAATAGCAGGTAGGCTGGTTGCTTTAACGGCAATATGCGGCTTTTTAATTACTGCTATTGTATTAAAAAACGTATTCCTGTATTTATCCAATTTATTATCAGCGCCTATAAGAAGTGCTGTAATAACACAATTGAGAGCAGATCTTTATGATAAAATATTATCGCTGCCGGTTGGATATTTTACGGAGAAAAGAAAGGGTGATATCATGTCCAGGATGACAAACGATATCAGCGAAATTGAAGGTTCTATTGTAGGTACATTGGAGGGACTGATAAAAGACCCCATCACTGTATTAGGCTATCTTATATTCCTGGTCATTATCTCTCCTGCACTATCTCTTTTTCTGCTCATCCTTTTGCCTGTTACGGGTTTTTTGATAGGCAGGATAAGCAGGAAGCTGAAACGCCAGTCGCAGGATGCTGCTATAAGGTTGGGAGAAAGCTTATCTGTTTTAGATGAAACGCTTGGTGGGTTAAGAGTTATTAAAGCTTTTATGGCTGAAAAGTTATTGCGTAACAAATTCTTCTCCATAAATGATGAGCTTTTCAGGCTCAGGAAGAATATGGCTGCGCGCCGTGATTTAGCCAGCCCTTTAACTGAAGTATTAGGAGTGATTGTATTGTGTGTGATATTATATTTTGGCGGACGGCTGGTATTGGAAAGCGGCGGCAAAGGTTTGGCAGCAAGCGAACTATTGGCATATATCGCCTCATTTGCATTGATCATTAATCCGGCGAAAAATATTTCTACATCATTCTTTAATGTGCAAAGGGGCGCTGCCGCACTGGAGCGCGTGGAAGATGTATTAAATGCAAAGATCACTGTAGTAGATAACCCTGCAGGCACGCAACTCAATACATTTAACAGTAAGATAGAGTTGCGCAATGTAAGCTTCAGCTACGACGATATTTCTATTCTAAGGAATATTAACCTTGTAATTGAAAAAGGGAAAACATTGGCGCTTGTAGGTTCTTCCGGTTCTGGAAAATCAACATTGGCAGATCTTATTCCAAGGTTCCACGACGCAACATCCGGTGAAGTATTGATTGATGGCGTAAATATTAAGGAATATGCACTTTCTTCCGTACGTCAGCATATAAGCATTGTAACGCAGGAGCCTATCCTGTTTAATGACACTATAGCTGCCAACATTGCATTGGGTGCGCCCGGTGCAACCATGTCTGATATTGAAAACGCGGCTAAAATTGCTAATGCATATGACTTTATCAGTAAAAAAGAAGATACTTTTCAATATAACATCGGCGACAGGGGAACAAAATTAAGCGGCGGAGAAAGACAACGATTAACTATTGCAAGAGCTGTTTTAAAAAACCCTCCTATACTTATTCTTGATGAGGCCACATCATCATTAGATACTGAAAGCGAACGTTTAGTGCAGGATGCTATTTATAATCTCATGGAAGACAGAACTTCTATTGTGATTGCGCATCGCCTGTCAACAGTAAGGCATGCAGATGAAATTATTGTTTTGCAAAAAGGAGAAATTGCCGAAAGAGGCACACATGATGAACTGATGGCGCTGAATGGTATTTACCGGAAGCTGGTAGAAATGCAGGAAGTTAAATAACAAAAAAACCGGTACTTATATACCGGTTTAATTATTTTACTATTTAATCATTTCTGGTCAGTGGGTCGTTTGCCATACGTTTGGCTTATCCTGGGCTGAAGGGGATGAGTTCTCATAAATATTGGATATAGGGTTGTGATGCTTTTCTCAGGGATATGGATTTTACTAAAGGGTAATTCAGGGAGTAAGGATTTTTAGTTTTCATAGTTATCGGGTACAGATTAAAAACGGACCAGTGTTCTCAAGGTTGTAATGGTATTTCTCAGGTTTGGATTTTCGTTTTCAGGGATTGGATTGTGTTATCAACGTTGACAATACAAAGATGTTCAATATTTCAGCCCTTTAAAACTATATTCGGTGTGTTACGGTTTTTCTTAGATTTTTGGATGAAATGTTTCGATTAGTAGTTGTGCGGGTGCAGCTATCGGGGCATAAACCTATAAGGTTTGCAGCGCGGCAATGCCGGGCGGTAAACCTTATAGATTTTCTTTCCCTTCACTCTATACCCTACACCTTCCTGCTACCCCCTTCCCTCTTCCCATAAATACATTAGCTTTACCAAATGATAACTACATACGAACAGGCATTGCATAAGCTGATTAAAAATGCCCTGGAGGAAGATATAGGCGATGGAGATCATTCAACACTAAGCTGTATTTCACCGGATGCAAAAGGAAAAGCAATCCTGAAAATAAAAGAAGACGGTATTCTTGCAGGAATGGATGTTGCCGAAAAGATATTCCGGTTTATGGAGCCGGAAGTTATATTCACAGCCCACAAAAAAGATGGTGATGCAATGAAGTTTGGTGAGCTTGCTTTTGAAGTGGAAGCAAAAGTATATACTATATTACAATGCGAAAGGCTTGTGCTGAATTGTATGCAACGCATGAGTGGCATCGCATCCCTCACCAGGAAATACGTTGATAAGATAAAAGGATACCGCACCAGGGTATTGGATACCAGAAAAACCACACCAAATTTTCGGTTGCTCGAAAAAGAAGCTGTTCGTATTGGCGGAGGCTTAAATCACCGCATGGGTTTATATGACATGATCATGCTAAAGGATAATCATATTGATTACAGCGGCGGTATTGAAAGAGCATTGGATAAGGCTTACGATTATGTACAGCAAAGAAAACCTGAGTTAAAAATAGAAGTAGAAACAAGAACGCTTGATGATGTTAAGAAAGTTGTTGCATCAGGCAAAGCAGACAGAATAATGCTTGATAATTTTAAACCGGAACAAATTACAGAAGCCCTGAAAATTATTAATGGCAAGGTTGAAACGGAAGCCAGCGGAGGTATTAATCTTGATAATGTGAAAGCTTATGCCGAGACCGGTGTAGATTATGTGAGTATAGGCGCGGTTATCCACCATGCGGTAAGCGCAGATCTGAGCCTTAAAGCGATGATTGTATAAGAGCTGTGGACTGTCTATCAGCCGTCAGCTATCAGTGTGCCTGTAACCTGTAGCTTGCAACCCGAAACCTTCAACTACAACAAAACTCATGTCTAAAAAAAATAAACCCGATAAACAAGGGTATGTATACAGCACAGATCCTTCTTTCTCTTTTGAGCAGGAAGAAAAAGATACAGCCACATTGCCTCCGGGTCAGCAGCCACTGCGTGTAATACTTGATACCAAACATCGGGCAGGCAAGGCTGTTACCATTGTATATGGTTTTAAAGGTAATGATGATGACCTTGAAGCGTTGGGTAAAAAATTAAAAAGCTATTGCGGTACAGGTGGCTCTGTAAAAGATAGAGAAATTATCATACAGGGTGACCAGCGGGATAAAGTGCTGCAATGGTTGCAAAAAAATGACTATAAAAAGGCTGCAAGGGTGTAGGGATATTTTCATCTTATTGCGACTGCATATAATAAATAAAAAACGGGAAGCTAATGCTTCCCGAAATTTTTTTAGAGGACAGTCATGCGTTTTTCACAGGTGATGATCTTCATGATATTTTACGGTGTTTTTCATCGTTTGGTTTTCACAGGACAGGCAGGTTCTCCACAAGGAATTGAATTGTTTTTCTTTAGCATACGGATTAATCATAAAACATTTAAAGGATAAGGATTCGGATATGGACTGGTTCGGTTTTCATAGATATTGTAAGGGCTTTCAAGGATATCACTGGATTATACTTCATAGGTTATTGGTGTTATTCAAAGGATATGCTCTGATCGGTTTACAGAATTTAATAAGAACTTTCAGCTTTTCATAATATCGCGTTTTTCACAGGTGATTTATTATTAGTAATACACGGAGATGTTTCTGTAACCTGATTCAGCGATTTTTTTTCATAACTAACGATACTTTGACTTAGATCAATGCTAGAGCGATTATTTAATGCTGTGCTTACATACTGATTGACCTATGATATTGGAAGATCCGGGAGAGCACTATAAAAACCAGGAGAAGCTTCAACAGCCCTTCCTGGTTATATCCGTTAGTAGCGGTATTTTAAAGGTAGCTATTTGCCTTTTAGTCCATCAGCTTATGTATCCGGGTTTAATGCCATTTCAGGATGGATATAAAAGTGGAGTTTACAGATTGCAACGGCTTTGCAGAAAAAGTTTAGTCAGAATCACAGGTTGCAGGGCTGGTATAAGTGATGCTTAAAATACCAGGCAACAATAATATTTGCTGCCTGGTTGCAATGCGTTTGTTTACATCAGGTTAAAAGCGCATTGGTTTTCAACGGATTTGGATCACGAGTACGGAAATTAAATTTGTCGTTAATAATACGCTGAAACGGCATGTAATGATATAAACCAGTATTCGATAATCCTGTACTTTTTTTACTACAGCCTGCCTAAAATCACTTAATCGAAGTAAGGGTTTATATTAAGTGTTTTTTTGTGAATAGTTAAAGGGTTGCAAGGTGAGATATGTATACAAGTTCTGTAAAGGAGTTATTCCGATATCCCGGTGTAATATGAGAAGAGCACCATGGCCTGTATGCGTTGGTGTTAACCTGATTACTTATGAGTAAGGGTTAATGCATACGAAACTTTGCTTACAATTCTAAACACGCGAAAATTTGGAATGCAACCCAGTGTCCTGTCTGTCGATATGCAACTGATAGCCTTATGGCATAATACGCCGGGGTCTAATTGCCTTGATATAGTAAATAAAAAATAATATTTGTCCTACGATAAATAGTATCTGCGCAACAGGTATTAGTTTCATTCTGAAATTTATTTCTCTTATTAATTTTCCTTGGTCACTCAATTGAACATCAAAAAGAACTGACGGAAATTTTAAATAAATTATCGTTGGAATAGTCAAAGTAAAATGAATGGCAAATAAAGCCCGGTTAGTTTTGGATGCCCTTTTTGATAGTAACCAATAACCTATTGTTATAAAAATCAATACAACTAAAACAATAAGTATCCAAATAAAATACGGTGAAAAAATGGTCGTATGCCAACCAGGAACTACGGAGGTCGAAATGTCAAGTGAAAAAGGAATTGAAAGTAAAAGCAAAATCAGGAATGCAAGAAACGGTATGTAAGATCGTTTTGTCATAAATTGTCAGTCTTGCCAGCGCTGATGTATATATGATGCTGTTTACAAAAAGGGTATAGTCAACTCATAGACACACACCCTCATTTACTTCGCTACCTCAACCGCGGAGCCGTTCCTTATTTCTTCTGTAGCCTTCTCAATAACAATATCCCCGGCATTCAATTCTCCGTATACTTCTGCTTTGCCGTCAACTTCGCGCCCTTTATGTACTGTTACCCATTCCGCTTTGCCATTATTTACTTTTACTACGAAAATTCTTTCGGGTGAGTTTACTACAGCCGATTGCGGAACAATGAATGTGCTGTCTTTTGCAGGCAGCGTGAGCTTGATTTCAGCTACCATGCCAGGCAGTAATTTTTTATCACTATTTATTACATCCATTTCAACGCGCTCTGAGCGAAGACGGTTATCCAGCACACCCGCCATACGTGTTACTTTTGCTTTAAATGGTTTTCCCGGGAAAGACTTCACCGTAAAATCAACTTCACTACTATTGGAAAGATAACCGGTATATGCTTCGGGAACGGCAACCACTAACCTCAGATGTTTCTGTTCCTGCAATGTAAACACCGGTAATTCAGATCCTTTGCCTGAAGGCCCTACATAAGCGCCAGCGCTCACATTTCTCGCACTTATTACTCCACTGAAAGGAGCGCGTATTTCAAGATAGTTTTTATTATCCGTTATTTCGCGGTAAGCTGCTTTTGCCGCCTCCAGCTGGGCATAGTCCGAGTTCTGTTTGGCTAACGCGGCATCAAGGTCGGCAGGTGAAATGGTGCCCGGCGTTTTACTGGTTTCCAGCAA
Source organism: Agriterribacter sp. (assembly GCA_047601125.1). Taxonomy (GTDB): domain Bacteria; phylum Bacteroidota; class Bacteroidia; order Chitinophagales; family Chitinophagaceae; genus Agriterribacter. Next base: position 2,064,843 of record JASGJY010000002.1, read on the forward strand.
CCTGTTATAATAAGCCTTGCTGGCAGTATATAATGCTTCAGCCGACTTTAATCTCGATTCAGCGCCTGTAAGCTGCGAATTTATTTCAGGCGCTTCCATTGTTGCCAGCACCTGACCGGCTTTTACTTCAGAACCCACGTCAACATACATCTTTTTTACAAAGCTGTTCACTTTTGAATAAAGGTCAACCTGCTGAAAAGCCACCAGCTCTCCCGGTATTTCAAGCATTGAAGATAACCTGCCTTTTTCAACAGCTATTACTTTATGTGCAGGTGCTTTGGCTGTTGAATCGCTTTCCGGCTGTTCTTCTTTTGATGAGCCGTGGCAACTTTGCAGTATTATGGCCGACAGCAATGTGATGCCCCAAGAAAATATTGTTTTAGTCATTAACGTCGTTCTTTTTTTGATATTCACTTTGTTCATTACTCCGGGTAATTTATAAATTTTTTGTTGGTATATAATGTACACTTTCTTCATCTTCGGGATCGAGCGATACACTCCGTGTTGATGCTTTGCCCTGCCCCCATGCAAAAGCCAGCGGTAAAATAAATAATGCCGCAAAGGTAGAAGCAACCAATCCCCCTATTACGGCCCTGCCCAAGGGTGATGCCTGGTCGCCCGCTTCACCTAAACCTGCGGCCATTGGTATCATACCCACTACCATTGCCAGCGCTGTCATTACGATGGGGCGCATACGAAGTGCCGCGGCTTCACTGGCAGATAATTTTGCATCAGCATTGTGCTTACGCAGTTCTTCTGCATTGGTAATAAGCAATACGGCGTTTGAAATTGAAACACCTACACTCATAATTATACCCATATATGACTGCAGGTTGAGCGTGGAACCTGTTGCAAGCAACAAGGCTAACGATCCAAGTATTACTGCAGGCACGGTTGATAATACTATTGCTGAAACTTTAAACGACTGAAAGTTAGCGGCAAGCATTAAAAAGATTACAACAATAGCAACGATCAATCCATTCTGCAGGCTGTCGAGCGTATCGGTAAGCGTTTTACTTAACCCTATCATTTCCACAGTTAACCCCCTTGGTAATTTGCCCAGGGATTCAATGGCTTTTTCCACATCTTTTGTAGCGCTGCCCAAATCTTTGTTACTCAGGTTAGCCGTAACCGTTAGTGCCGGCATTGAACCGATATTATCTGTTTCACCGTAAGTGGAGCCTGCTTTTATATCTGCTATATCGCTCAATACCGGTCGCGGCGCATTTCTTTGCAGCGATATTTCACCAATATCATTTTGAGAGCGCATTTTATTTTCAGGTATTTCCACCTGCACGCTATAGCTGGTGTTTGATTTAATGTCCGTCCAGATATTCTTATCAGTAAACCTTGAGGAAGAAGTAGATGGTGTAACTGATTTTGCAACATCAGACATATCAACACCAACCTGTGCTGCCCGTATTCTGTCTACATTAATGTTTATAGCCGGATAATTGGTAGACTGCCCGATCTGTACATCACGCAGGTAGTGTATTTTCTGTAATAACGGTACCAGCTTTTTGGCATACTCCTCGTTCATGTTTTTATCCCTTCCTGAAAATCTTACTTCTACAGGCGTAGGAGAGCCCTGGCTTAATATTTTATCTGTCAGCTCAATGGGCTCAAAAGATAATTTCACACCCGGAAGTATTTCTGCTGCTTTCTTCCGTATATTATCTTTTAATGCATCAAGATCGGTTTTATATTCACTCTTTAACGCTACCTGTAAAACAGCTTCATGGGGACCTGCCATCCACAAAAACAAAGGGCTGGTTGAAAACAGTTGCGGATGCAATCCAACATAAGCGGAAGTGATGGATACGTTTTTCTTTCCCACAATATCAAATACTGCGTTGGTAAGTTTGATGGTCATATCTTCAGTACGCTCGATCCTTGTTCCTTCTTCTGCACGCAACCTTACCTGGAACTGGCTGCCATTTACCTTGGGTAATACATCGCGGCCTATCTGCAAAAGAAAATAAGCGGCAACAGCGCTTATTACCAGTAAATAAGCCGTAACAATTATTTTTCTGTACGGCATCATTCTTTCAATAAAACGTAAATATCTTGCTCTCACTCTTTCAAACATACTTACTTTGCCATTCCTGTTGCTATCTGTTCTTTGAAGCAATACCGCTTTCTGATCCCAGGTATTATGCTCGCCTTCCGTACTCAGTCCGGTCGCGGCAAACTCTTCCGCGTCTGTCATATTACTGCCATCCGCTTTTTTGTGATGCTTCACTTTCATTATCCAGTTAGCCATTACCGGCACAAATGTTTGTGCAAGAAAATATGAAACGATCATGCTGAAGCCAATAGCTAATGCCAATGGAAGAAACAACGACCCCGGTATGCCGCCCATTGTAAAGGCGGGCGCAAATACAGCAAGAATACAAAATAATATAAGCAACTTAGGGAAGGCTATTTCTTTACAGGCATCCCAGATGGCTAATGCTTTTGGCTTGCCCATATCAAGATGCTGGTGAATGTTTTCAATGGTTACGGTGCTTTCATCTACCAGTATACCAATGGCCAGCGCAAGCCCGCTGAGCGTCATTATATTAATGGTGTGACCGAATAAATTAAGAAATAATACAGAAGAGATAACAGAGGCGGGTATGGTAAGAATAACGATTAACGCGCCTCTTGCATCGCCCAGAAACAATAATACCATTAATCCTGTAAGTATCGCACCGATAGCGCCTTCACTTAAAAGGCTCTTTACCGAGTTCATCACATATACCGACTGGTCAAATTCATACTTCAACTCAACGCCTTCCGGTAACTGCGCCTGCATTCTGGGAATATAACTTTTTAAATTTTGCACCACTTCCCATGTAGACGCATCAGCGTTCTTTGCAATACTCAGGTAAACAGATCGCTTCCCATTTACCAATGCATACCCTACGGTTCTGTCGGCACCATCTTCAACCGTTGCCACGTCTCTCAAATATAAATTCTGAACGCCATTCTTAAACAGGGGTATATTTTCAAAATCTTTTACACTGGTAATTGCAGTGTTGATTGGTGTGATATAATTTTTATCTCCCACACGTACATTGCCTGAAGGTGATGTTTGATTATTAATGCGAATAGCTTCTACCAGTTGATCAGGAGTCATATTATGAATGCGCAGCAATTCCGGATCTGCCTTCACTACAATTGTGCGCACATTACCGCCAAAAGGAGGAGAAGACACAATACCTGGTATAGACGTAAATGAAGAACGGACATAGGTGTTGGCAAGATCAAGTAATTCATTGTTGCTGTGTTTTTCACTGCTCAGCACCAGCTGGCCTACAGGCAAAGTAGAGGCATCAAAACGAATGATAAATGGCGGATTTGACCCGGGTGGAAATACTGCCTGTATGCGGTTTGAAAATGCGCTTACCTCGGCGGCAGCCTGGGCCATATTGGTGCCGGGATAAAAACTTATTTTCATGAAAGTAAGCCCTTGTATATTTTTTGTTTCGATGGATTTTATACCATTTACATAAAGGAAGATATTGATATACTGTTTGGCGAAAAAGCTCTCCATCTGTACCGGTGTGTAGCCACCAAAAGGGTGAGATACATAAATCACCGGCATATCTAATTTTGGGAAGATGTCTATTTTAATATTGTTAACCGCTTTAATGCCAAAAAAAAGTAAGCCCGCTACCAGCACAAGAATGGTAATAGGTTTACGTAATGCAAATCGAATCAGGTTCATAATAATTTTATTAGCGAAATAAAAAGCCTATCTCCTTCTCTCTTTCCGAGGCCTGCCTGTGCGGTATGCAGGGAAAAAGAGCGGTGCAGCAGCATATATTCAAACGCTATATCTCCCACATCATCTTTTCAATATTACCGGGCCAATCGTTTAATATTTGCCACATTCTCACATTTCAAATTAATCCCCCACTTCATTCATAAACAATCCAAAATCACCGGCGGCGGCGGCTTTAAGCAGTAATGCCTGCCACACATTATTATAAGCAATATCACGATCTGTTTCTGCACGGTTCAACATATATAAAGCCTGCGTAACATCAACTATAGTTGTAAGCCCGTTTTTATAGAGTATGGATTTTTGCAGGTAAGCATCTGATGCTGCTTTTACCTGCACAGGCGCTTCTATATATGCGCCTATTGCATTCTTTAATTTTGCCTCGGCCAGTATTTGCTGTGCGGTTAATTGCTGAAGTACCTGGTCGTATTCATAACGCAAAGCATCAGATATAAATTTTTGAGAAGTTAACTGCTGGGGTACACGCAACAGCGTAGTAAAGTTCCATGTAACACCAACACCCAGCAGATAATTGCTCCGCGCCGGTTTTATACCTTCAAAATATTTATGATCGTAAGCTGTTTGATCAGTTGCATAATTGGAGTGAAAACCAGATCCCCTTGTTTGATAAACACTAAAAAAAGAAAATGCAGGGTATTGCAATGTTCGGATGTATTTTCTTTGTTGATCACTTACATTTATACGGCTCCGGTAGTAAGCCAGTAAAGGATGGTCTTCCCTTAAAGAAAAAGAATCACCAACTACAGCAGGAATTTTTGTGATAAATAATGTATCAAGTAAAAAGTCCAGTTTATCCGGCGTGCCCATTAATACCGCCAGATCGCTTGCTTTTTGTTGCTCCGCGTCCTGTGCACGTAATAAGGCAATTTTAGCGGCAGAAACTTCCGCATTTGCAAGAGAGGAATCCACACCGGCAATTAAACCATTTTTTGCCCGTGTTGTAACCGCCAGTCTGAAAGTATCCGCACGGTTCAGGTTATTTTGTAAAGACCTGGTAATGCGTTGAGCAGCTAATAAGTTAAGATAGGCGGCAGCTACTTTTATCTGGTGCTGGAACTGCTCCTGCTGCAAATCCATATTATCTCTTTCAAAAACAGACTCTGCTGCTTTCACTCTTTCCTTCACTCTGCCGAATGCGAAAAATTCCCAGTTAATATTGGCAAGGTATAAAGCGCCAAACGCAGCATTCCAGTTTTGTTCAGGCAATGGTAATCCTGATGAAGCAACGCCATAGCCGCCGAAGCCATACAGCGGGCCGTTTTGCCCGTTAATAGTACCATAATCCTGTTGTGCGGAAATAACCAAGTTAGGTAAGGCTTCTCTTTTAGTTTGAGTAATTACTGCCTGCGAGGCATTGGCATAATTGCTTTTTGCTTTAATAATATTATAGTTCCTGATTGCTGCATCCTCTGCTTTTTTTAAAGAAAGGGTTTGTGCATGAACAATATGATGTTGACAAATAAAAATGATCAACGCTGATAAAACGGACTTAGCTATGCTCGTCATATTAAATTGCTGATATTTTCAGCAAGCTATCGTTAAAAATGTATTATTAAGTGATATGCTTTGTTAATAGAGGTTATAAATTGTTGGTATTTCATATAACAGATTTTCCAACTGCGGTTGAAGTTACTTATTTCTCAGCTCTCTTTCAGTTGCAGTTTCATCATTATATCTGTCTGTTTATCATTGCCCAGCCTGAAGATGTGTTTATTAAATTCAACAAAGCCATTTTTTTTGTAAAACTGTATAGCTCTTATATTGTTTTCCCAAACTCCCAACCAAATATACCGGGCATTTTTCTTACCGGCAACCTGTAATGCTTTTTGATATAGCATATGTCCTACATTTTTACCGTGAAATGCTTTTAGTACATATATTCTTTCGATTTCTACCGCTGCATTGTCTTTCAATTCTGTTTGCGATGTTCCAAAGTTCAGTTTTAAATAGCCAATTACCCTGTTTTCAAACATTGAAAAATAGAATGAAGAATCCTTGTTGTTTAGCTCCGCAGTCAGTTTTTCAACAGAAAAATTTTCATCTAAATACTTCTTCATATTGTCATGCGTATTGCTCTCCGAAAATGTTTCCGCAAAAGTTTGAATGCCGATGTTTCGTAATTTATCAATATCTTCTGTTGTTACTTCTATTATCTGAATGTTTTCCATATTCACCAGGATGCAGGTTTACTATTCTCTTCAATTTAAAGCTCAAATATCTGGCAATATACATCATAACTAAAAAAGGCTATACACTTCAGTTCAGAAATTTACATAACACCTTAGCGTAATGTTTACAAACGTTTGCATTGATGTTTTAACGGAGCTTTTAGGGGTTTACCCTCATAAATTTCAATACTATTTACCCTTTGCCGGTAGTTAAATGTTTACAACATTTGTAGCACAGGTATTATATAATAATGATACGTTGTACTAATTTTTAGTTCAGCCGCAAGATGTTTCTTTGCAGTATAATATCTGCCAAAAAAAGCAGGAAACATTCCATATCTTATGAAAATCTGTTCCTTACCCGGTAAAATAAAGTCAGCGCTGCTTTGTTTTATGAAAATTTCCAAAGAATAACAGATTTGTACCTGAACCCTTACCGCTTAACCCACAAAACCTGGCAACAGAAGATCTGTTTGATATCGATGTTTAACAGTTTTTAGATTTTCTGTTGCCTTTTTAAGATTTTTCGACAATAAAATTTTAGAGAGTTGGCTTAACCAATGAGAAAAACCTAAAGCTTGCATACCTGAAGATTTTCATAAAATTTTTTTACTTTCTTTCCGGAACGAATAAAATCGCATCTGCAATTACAATCCCATTCGATTCTTTTCCTGTTATTTCCACGGAAGCTTCAGCGCCGGGTTTGAAAATATATTCTCCAACGTACAACCATTCGCCTGATGTTTGTCCTTCTACTTTAAGTGAGTTAAGGTCAATTGTTTTTGAAACTGTTTTTTTGCCTGTCGTGATTTTAAAATATATAGTTGATGCGCCACCGCTTATTTTAGGCGTATAGCTATATACTTTATACCTTGCTTCTTTTGTAATAACAGGTGTAAACTTAACGGCATTGGCTCCGTTGCTGTTATTAATTTGTAAAGATGAAGAAGCATAGCTGCCTTTGCCCTTTACTGTTTGCCAGTCTCCGGTTATAGTTATATTCTCATCCTGTTCATTATCTATCAAAATATCCGGCTGACTGCCATCAGCAAACGGATTATCGCGCAGCATAGCCTGCAACTGCGGAATATTAATATCCTGAACGGCTTTTTGCTTATCAATGGCGAGTGAAGCCGCTGTTGCTGCAGCCTGACCCATTACCATAAACACAGGTTCCATGCGTATAGAGCCATAAGCTATATGCGATGCAGACAGGCAAACCGGTACAAGCAGGTTGGTACATTCAGCAGGCCTGGGCGTTAATGAGCGATAGGCAACAGGGTAGGGGGGAAACCCGCCAACCTGCACATCTCCTTCGTTTTTTACCATCATTATGCCATTTTTTTCAATTACTGCACGCTGGCAATTATGAGAGTCCATTGTATATGCTGCCATGCCAATGCCATCTGTTACCACTTCTTTTCCCTCGCAATTAGCCTGCGTCATTACATAGTCGCCCGTCATTCTCCTGCATTCGCGTATATACATTTGCGGCGTCCAGTTGTTATTATCCGTATACTCATCTTTCGGATAACCCCATTTCAGCATCTCATCTCTTAAATGTTTTGGCATTCGTGGATCATGACCAATAAAATACAATAAGCCCTTTGTATATGATTCATGCGCTTTCTGTATTTCCTTTCTCTTTTGATAACCTCCTTCAGGGTAGTCGTAGTTCATGCCGATCATATCTGTAGAAAACGGTCCATTGTTATTAATGTCTGTTTTCTGATTTGGCATCAGGTCTGGTTTCAATATCAGGTCGTAAGGACGGTTAGGTTCTTTCTCTAGCACACGTATAAGTAATTCATATTTGGTTGAGTCATAATCATCCGGCCGGGTGATGGGGATTTGGTTTATAGGGTTGCTGGTAAGGCATATACGAAAATTATATGCCTGAACTTTTTTATCCCCAGAGCCCTGCGCCGCAGGCTTTTCGCTGCTTATACCCCAAAGCAATCCACTGTTGGGATCGCCTTTCACTTTGTATGGATCTATACTATCCCTGAACTGGTGTTTATCTTTTATCTGCACACCGTTATATAATTCACCGTAAGTATCGTTCGACTCACGGCCAACCGTATATGAAACACCGGATTTTGCCATCAGGTCACCCTCGTAGCTGCAGTCAAGAAATATTTTCGCAGATACAGTATAGTCCGTATTACTATTGGGACTGTCGCTGTTTTCAATAGTGATTGTTTTTATAGCCGTGCCTTCTTTATGCACTGATTTTAACCGGTTTGAATACAAAACATTTACAGCGCCTCTTTGTATATATTCCTTAAAAAGATTTTCTGCTACATGTGGTTCAAATATCCACTGTTCAAATTTTCCATAGTGTTTGCCTATTCTTCTGTAATAATCAAGTGCCAGTCCGGATATGGCGAACTTGTTTCCAATATCAGTGTATCCTAATCCCCCGGAAGTTAATCCTCCCAATCTTTTTCCGGGTTCAACCAGCATAACGGATTTGCCCATTTTTTTTGCAGTATAGGCGGCTATAACGCCCGAAGAAGTTCCGCCGTATACACAAATATCAACAGACAGGTTTTTTTGTGAGAATGAAAAATTATTGGCAGATAAACAGCAGATTACAATACAGCATTTCAGCAGTAAACGGCAAAGCATATATACGTTATTTTATTTAGATATCTTTTTTACGTGGGCGAATAATTAAGCGCAGTGTAGGATCATTGGTTACAAAAGCCCAGAACCAGTTGTAGGCAAGCTTGCCTTTATTTCTGAAACCTGCAATAGGAATTATATGTATGAACAGCCAAACCAGCCATGCACTAAATCCTTTAAAAAATCCCCTTGGCAAATCAACCACTGCCTTATATTTTGAAATAATGGCCATACTTCCTTTATCGGAATAGATGAATGGTTTCATTTCCTTTTGCTGTATCAGGCGTTTAAGGTTTTCAGCAAGAAGCCTGCCTTGTTGTATAGCCACCTGTGCAAGCTGCGGATGCCCGTTAGGAAATTTTGCATCTGTTGTTTGAAAAGCCTGGTCGCCTATTACAAATATATTATTGATACCTTTCACCCTGTTATATTCATCAACCATAATGCGTCTTCCACGGGCTAACAGTTCTGCGGGCAGCCCCGGCGCTTCTCTGGCAATTACGCCTGATGCCCATATTAATGTATTGCTATTAATGATCTCTCCGTTTGCAAGCAATACTTTATCGCCGGAAAAATCTTTAACAGCAGTATTCAGCTTGATTTGCACGCCTAATTTCTGAAGCACTTTATATGCTTCCTGCTGCGATTTTGTGCTCATAGGGCCAAGCAGCGCGTGACCGGCATCAACCAAATAAATGCTATCTCTTCTGTTACCCAGTTCAGGATAATCTTTGGAAAGAATATGTTTTCCCATCTCTGCTATCATGCCTGAAACTTCTACACCTGTCGGACCACCACCTGCAATAACAATATTTCTTCTTTTTTCTCTTTCTTCCGGATCAGTAGCCCTGGTAAGTTTTTCGAGGTTGAGGAGAATATGATTGCGAAGATTTAATGCATCATCAATGGTTTTCATGGGCAGTGCATTTTGCTTCACATTCTCCATACCGAAATAATTAGTTTCTGTGCCCATTGCCAGCACGAGATGATCGTAGGATAAAATACCTGAATCAGTTTCAATGGTGTTTTCAGCAACATTTATTTTAACCAACGCACCCAGATGAAAACGCAGATTCTGTTTTTCCTGGAACATGCGCCTGAATGGATAACTGATATTTGAAGCTTCTATAAATGCTGTGGCAACCTGGTATAGCAAAGGAGGAAAGAAATGATAATTATGCTTATCTACCAGTGTTACTTCTATTCCGTTATAATCAGCAAGTTTTTTTGCAAGGTTCATTCCCGCAAAGCCACCGCCTGCAATTACTACTTTCATACGGCGAATTTAAGGATTTATGGCGGTCAGTTATCAGGTATCAGCTATGGTTACCTTATATCCTAAGCCTTACACTTTCAGACTCTTTTATTTCTTTTTTTGCCACAATCTTGGCCCGCCTTTAATACCCTCCTTATTGGTTACAATAGTAATATTTTTATCAAGCTTAAAATTGATTTGTTTTGCATTTCCACCGCCGATATATAAATGGTCGTAATTAAAAACTGTTTTCAGTATGCCTATCACTCTTTGTATTCTTTTATTCCATTTTGCCACGCCTTCCTTCTTAAATGCTTTTTCGCCAATGTATTTATCATAGTCCCAGTCATTTTTCCACACCGGGTGATGAGCAAATTCAAGATGCGGCAATAATTTGCCTTCATATAAAAAAGCGGTACCGAAACCTGTTCCCAGCGTAACTACTATCTCAAATCCTTTTCCTTTGGCAATACCGAGTCCCTGCATATCGGCATCATTCACTACAGTGCATGGTTTTTTCAGCAGCTTTGCCAGCCTGCCCTGCAAATCAAATTTTGTCCAGGCAGGTGTGCCAAGATTAGGAGCTGTCATAACTACACCATGTTTAATGTAACCGGGAAAACCTACAGAAATTTTATGATATGAGGGAAATCCATTTACCAGTTGCTGTATTGTCTTCAATACATTTTGCGGAGTAGAAGGCACAGGTGTCGGTAGTTTTTGATATGGTTCAATAATTTTTCCGGCAGTATCTAATACTGTTGCTTTGATGTTTGAACCGCCTATATCAATACATAGAATTCTTTGTGTAGCCATAACGGTAGTAGTTGTGTATTTTAATCGTTATTCTTCATGCTTATCAGGTTAGCAATTAATCCTGTCCATCCGGTTTGATGCGATGCGCCTAATCCTTTTCCGCTATCTCCATGAAAATATTCGTGAAACAATATATACCTGCTGAATGCAGGATCTGTTTGCAATTTAACATTGTTGCCGTACACAGGTCGTTTTCCGTTAACATCTTTTAGAAAAATTTTCAACAATCTGTTAGCAAGTTCTGTTGCTGCTTTTTTTAAAGTAACATAATTTCCCGAAGCGGTTGGATATTCAATTTTAAAATCATCAGAGTAGAAGAGATGAAATTCCCTGAGACTTTCAATGATCAGGAAATTCATCGGCATCCATATGGGGCCGCGCCAGTTTGAATTGCCACCATACATAGCGCTGTCACTTTCTCCCGGAGTATATTTAATGGTTGTTGATATATCATCTGTGCTGATGCAGAAAGGATGGCTTTCATATTTTTTTGAAAGGGAACGTACGCCATAATCGCTTAAAAATTCTGTTTCGTCAAGCGCACGGCTCAGCAATCTTTTCATTCTGTGCCCGCGTAAAAGGCTCAGCAAATGCTTTTCTCCCTGTCCTTCTTCATACCATCTTGAAACCAATGATGCGAGATCCGGCCGATGATGCAGAAACCATTCCATACGCTCCGCAAAAACAGGATTATCCCGGAGTGTCTCTTTTGTTATTACCTGCACTGCAAATAGCGGTATTAAACCTACCAGGCTCTTTACTTTTATTTTGTTGATGGTATTATCCGGCAGGCGGATCTGGTCATAAAAAAATTCATCTTCATTATCCCATAAACCGCTATGACTTTCTCCCATACTTGCCATGGCGCCGGCTATGTATAAAAAATGCTCAAAAAATTTCGTTGTCATACCTGTATATGCTTTGTTGGCACTTGCCAGTTCAAGCGAAATACGAAGCATGTTCAAGGCGTACATAGCCATCCAGCTCGTAGCATCAGCCTGCTCCATAACAGCGCCATTTGCCAAAGGAGTGCTTCTGTCAAATACGCTGATATTATCTAACCCCAAAAAACCGCCTTCAAAAATATTGTTATTGCTGTGGTCTTTCCTGTTTACCCACCATGTGAAGTTTATAATGAGTTTGTGAAATGCAGCTTCCAGGAAAAAGTAATCTTTTCTGCCATTGATCTTTTCATCCTGCTTAAATACCCGGTACACAGCACCCGCATGCACAGGTGGGTTTACATCAGATAAAGACCATTCATAGGCAGGAAATTCGCCAGCAGGATTCATATACCATTCTTCAGTGAGTAACAACAACTGTTGCTTGGCAAATGCAGGGTCAATCATGGCAAGCGTAACACAATGAAAAGCCAGGTCCCAGGAAGCATACCAGGGAAACTCCCATTTATCAGGTACGGAAATAATATCTTCATTGTTCAGCTGTTTCCAGCTTGAGTTCCTTCCATGCCAGCGCTCCGGTGGCGGAACGCCTGTTGAAGGATCACCTTCAAGCCATTGCTCTACTTTATAATAATAAAATTGTTTGTTCCATAGCATGCCTGCAAAAGCCTGGCGTTGTATTGCTCTCTCATCGTGTGACTCGGTATTTTTTTGTATTTCGCCGTAAAATTCATCGGCTTCGGCAATACTTTGCTGAAACAGGTTGTCAAATTCATCAAAAGGCTTCTCTAAATCTTTATTGCTAAGCCGGAGGCGTATTACCTTACACTCATCAGGCGCTACAATTATATCAGTCAGCACAGCCGCCTTTGTGCCTTTGTTTTCCGGGTTTATAGTTTGTACTTCATGAATAATATGATCATTGATACCATCTTTTGGATATAGCGTAATGTTAGCGCTGTTGTACAATCTTTTATTATTGGTTTCATTATCGCAAAAAAGGGCGTTGCCATTTTCGAAATACAGATGCTTTATATCAAGTGATTCATGCTGAATTTGTATAACATTATTCTTTTGTTGAAGAAGCATGGGTTTATATAGATGCCTCCCCCATGCCCAGGTATTTCTGAACCATAAGGTGGGTAATACAAACAAGCTTGCAGATTTTTTGCTTCTGTTGTAAATAGAAATTTTTATCAGTATATCGTCTGTATCTGCTTTTGTATATTCGGCAAATACATCAAAGTATTCATTACTATTAAAGATGCCTGTATCAATAATTTCAAACTCCTGTTGTTGCCTGTCTCTTTTTTTATTTTCATCGATGAGCCACTGGTAAGGATATTCCTGCTGCGGGTATTTATACAGCATCTTCATATAAGAGTGTGTAGGTGTAGCATCAAGATAGTAGTATAATTCCTTTACATCTTCGCCATGATTCCCTTCATCATTGGTTAAGCCAAAGTACCGTTCTTTAAGAAACGGATCTTTTTTATTCCATAACGCAATGGAAAAACATAGTAACTGTTTTTCATCACAAATACCCGCAATGCCTTCTTCGCCCCAACGCCAGGCTTTGCTGCGCGCCATATCATGTGTCGTGAATTTCCATGCATTACCATCAGCGCTGTAGTCCTCTCTTACTGTTCCCCATTGCCGGTCTGATACATAGGAGCCCCATTTTTTCCATCCCGGTTGAATTAGTCTTTTCTGTTCAGCATTCATATGATTTGTAAAAATTAAGATGATACAAATTACTAAAGAATGCGTATGAGACTTTTCTATTCTGTAAGTGCCTTAAATAATAATTAAAAAAGTTTAGCACAGCAGGAAAAGATATATTGTGTAAAACCTTACCTGCGACCTTTGTTGGGATATGGGTTGATCATTGCCCCGCAACCGGTACAGGTAATATTTTTGCCGTTTTGAGATCATTGATGATCTAACCGTTGTATACGTGCCTGCACTCAAAAAAAATATTTAGTTGAAACGCTTGCTGGTAGCGATTTTACGTAAAGGCATGCGTATTTTTTCGAAAAAAGATTTGGTGGCAATCAAAACCTGACTATCTTTGCGACCCGCTTTCAAAAAAAGCAGTAGTTCTTAAGAAGACAAGCGACAGGCAGCAAGAAAAAAAGAGAGGAAAAAAGAGAAAAAGATTTGGTGATATTGAAAATGTTTTTACCTTTGCACCCCAATCAAAAAAACATCAAGCTCTTACCTGAATTTGTGGTGACGATGTGAATAAAAAAGCAAAATAAAATTTGCTGATAAAAAGAGCAGTTCTAACTTTGCAGTCCGTTTCAATTTTTTTGAATTTAGTTCTTGATTTATAGATTGTTATGAGCCAAAAATTTTGAAAAATATTTCAAAAATAATTTGGTGAAAATAATAAAACTCCTACCTTTGCAACCCGTTTCAAAACGGTTAGTAAAATAAGAGATAAAGATCTTTGAAAGTTTGGAAGCAACAGCACTTGATTTCTTTTTAGAAATCAGGGTAAGGTAAACCAGCCACAAAATTTGATTTCAAGAGCAATCTTCAAATCTCAACATTATTTACAATGGAGAGTTTGATCCTGGCTCAGGATGAACGCTAGCGGCAGGCTTAATACATGCAAGTCGTGGGGCAGCAGGGGTAGCAATACCCGCTGGCGACCGGCAAACGGGTGCGCAATACGTACGCAACCTTCCTTTAAGCGGGGGATAGCCCAGAGAAATTTGGATTAATACCCCATAGTATATTGAAGAGGCATCTTTTTAATATTAAAGCTCCGGCACTTAAAGATGGGCGTACGGCTGATTAGGTAGTTGGCGGGGTAACGGCCCACCAAGCCTACGATCAGTAGCTGATGTGAGAGCATGATCAGCCACACGGGCACTGAGACACGGGCCCGACTCCTACGGGAGGCAGCAGTAAGGAATATTGGTCAATGGACGCAAGTCTGAACCAGCCATGCCGCGTGGAGGATGAAGGTCCTCTGGATTGTAAACTTCTTTTATCTGGGACGAAACACTCCTTTTCTAAGGGGCTTGACGGTACCAGATGAATAAGCACCGGCTAACTCCGTGCCAGCAGCCGCGGTAATACGGAGGGTGCAAGCGTTATCCGGATTCACTGGGTTTAAAGGGTGCGTAGGTGGGTATGTAAGTCAGAGGTGAAATCCCCGAGCTTAACTTGGGAACTGCCTTTGATACTATATATCTTGAATGTCGTAGAGGTTAGCGGAATATGTCATGTAGCGGTGAAATGCTTAGATATGACATAGAACACCAATTGCGAAGGCAGCTAGCTATGCGATTATTGACGCTGAGGCACGAAAGCGTGGGTAGCAAACAGGATTAGATACCCTGGTAGTCCACGCCCTAAACTATGGATACTCGACATACGCGATACACTGTGTGTGTCTGAGCGAAAGCATTAAGTATCCCACCTGGGAAGTACGACCGCAAGGTTGAAACTCAAAGGAATTGGCGGGGGTCCGCACAAGCGGTGGAGCATGTGGTTTAATTCGATGATACGCGAGGAACCTTACCTGGGCTAGAATGCAATTTGACCGTGGGTGAAAGCTCATTTTGTAGCAATACACAGATTGTAAGGTGCTGCATGGCTGTCGTCAGCTCGTGCCGTGAGGTGTTGGGTTAAGTCCCGCAACGAGCGCAACCCTTATCATTAGTTGCCAACAGGTAATGCTGGGAACTCTAATGAAACTGCCGTCGTAAGACGTGAGGAAGGAGGGGATGATGTCAAGTCATCATGGCCTTTATGCCCAGGGCTACACACGTGCTACAATGGGGCGTACAAAGGGCTGCAACACAGCGATGTGAAGCCAATCCCAAAAAACGCCTCTCAGTTCAGATTGGAGTCTGCAACTCGACTCCATGAAGCTGGAATCGCTAGTAATCGTATATCAGCAATGATACGGTGAATACGTTCCCGGACCTTGCACACACCGCCCGTCAAGCCATGGAAGCCGGGTGTACCTAAAGTCGGTAACCGCAAGGAGCCGCCTAGGGTAAAACTGGTGACTGGGGCTAAGTCGTAACAAGGTAGCCGTACCGGAAGGTGCGGCTGGAATACCTCCTTTTTAGAGTACGCTGTTATCTTTTTAGTTGTTGCTTTCTTTCACTTTCATTGTTCTTATTATAAAGTTCTTTTTATCCGGATGATGTATACCCGCTCCAAAGTGGGCTACAGAGAGCATAGATCCGTAGCTCAGCCTGGTTAGAGCACTACACTGATAATGTAGGGGTCACCAGTTCAAATCTGGTCGGGTCTACTTAACGAGGTATAGGGCATAAGGCTAAAGGCATAAGGCTACAACTTTACACCTTTCTGACTTACACCTTCAACCTTTAATTGGGGGGTTAGCTCAGTTGGCTAGAGCATCTGCCTTGCACGCAGAGGGTCATCGGTTCGACTCCGATATCCTCCACAAAATTTGAAATACAGTATTTCAGATTTGACATAAGTTCTTCCAAATAGTAAGATAGTACCTGAGAGGTGTTGGCTGGTTCGAAACCAGGTTATCTACAATGATTTCAAATTTGAAATCTCAGATTTGAAATTGAAAGTTCTTTGACATATTGGGAAAATAATAATTGAAATCAATCAAAAGTTATCTTCTATAAGAAGTAACGAGTAACGGCAAACTTTTTTAAAGCTAATAAGGGTACATGGTGGATGCCTTGGCTCTGAGAGGCGATGAAGGACGTGGTAAGCTGCGATAAGCCGGGGGGAACTGCACACAAGTATTACATCCCCGGATCTCCGAATGGGACAACCCAGCACATTGAAGATGTGTTATCCGCCGCAAGGCGGAAGCCAACCTCCTGAACTGAAACATCTAAGTAGGGAGAGGAAAAGAAAACAAACTAGTGATTCCCTGAGTAGTGGCGAGCGAAAAGGGAATAGCCCAAACCTGACTGGCGTGCCGGTCGGGGGTTGTAGGACTGCATTTAGAAATTGTCATCAAGCTGAATTTTCTGGAAAGTTAAGCCATAGTGGGTGATAGCCCCGTAGGCGTAAATTGACAAGGACGAGCAGTATCCTGAGTAAGGCGGGACCGGAGAAATCCTGCCTGAATCTGCCAGCACCATCTGGTAAGGCTAAATACTCCTCAGAGACCGATAGTGAACCAGTACCGTAAGGGAAAGGTGAAAAGCACCCCGAATAGGGGAGTGAAATAGTACCTGAAACCGTGTACCTACAAGCGGTCGGAGCCCAGCAATGGGTGACGGCGTGCCTTTTGCATAATGAGCCTACGAGTTGCTCCTCACTGGCGAGGTTAAGTTCTTTAGTAACGGAGCCGCAGCGAAAGCGAGTCCAAACAGGGCGCTTAGTCAGTGGGGGCAGACGCGAAACTTTGTGATCTATCCATGGGCAGGTTGAAGTTCTGGTAACACAGAATGGAGGACCGAACCCGTTGACGTTGAAAAGTCTTGGGATGACCTGTGGATAGGGGTGAAAGGCCAATCAAACTGAGAGATAGCTCGTTCTCCCCGAAATGTTTTTAGGAACAGCCTCGGATTATAGACGTTTACTAGAGGTAGAGCTACTGATTGGGCTAGGGGGCTTCACCGCCTACCAAACCCTGACAAACTCCGAATGCTAGTAAATATCTCCGGGAGTGAGGCTGCGGGCGCTAAGGTCCGTGGCCGAGAGGGAAATAACCCAGATTAGCAACTAAGGTCCCTAATACACAGTTAAGTTGATCAAACGATGTGAGACTTCTATAACAGCCAGGATGTTGGCTTGGAAGCAGCCATTCATTTAAAGAGTGCGTAACAGCTCACTGGTCGAGAGGTCTTGCGCGGAAAATAATCGGGCATCAAACTGTGAACCGAAGTTCTAAGATTGTCCGCCTCGGCGGATATATCGGTAGGGGAGCATTCTGATCTGCATTGAAGGTGTACGGCGACGTATGCTGGAGCGTTCAGAAAAGAAAATGTAGGCATAAGTAGCGATAAAACAGGTGAAAAACCTGTTCGCCGTAAGTCTAAGGTTTCCTGATCAACGTTAATCGGATCAGGGTTAGTCGGGTCCTTAGGAAAACCCGAAAGGGGCATCTGATGGAAAGCTGGTTAATATTCCAGCACCCGCTTTAATTCCGATGGGGTAACGGGGTAGTGAAAGGACTGCCACATCACGGTATATGTGGTTAAAGGGTGTAGTTATATCTTTTATAGGTAAATCCGTAAGAGATGGCGAACCTGATAGTACAGCAATGCTTCGGCGGCGCTGATAATGTCCCTAATCAAACCTCCAAGAAAAACCTCTAAGGTGTGGTTAAAGCGGCCCGTACCGGAATCCGACACAGGTAGACGAGATGAGTATTCTAAGGCGCTCGGGTGAGCCGTGGAGAAGGAACTAGGCAAATTGACGCTGTAACTTCGGGATAAAGCGTACCGCAGCGATGCGGTCCCAGTAAAATGGTTCAACCAACTGTTTAACAAAAACACAGGGCCCTGCAAAAACGTAAGTTGACGTATAGAGCCTGATACCTGCCCGGTGCTGGAAGGTTAAGGAAGGGTGTTCGACGCAAGTCAAAGCTCCTGACTGAAGCCCCAGTAAACGGCGGCCGTAACTATAACGGTCCTAAGGTAGCGAAATTCCTTGTCGGGTAAGTTCCGACCTGCACGAATGGTCTAATGAGTTGAACGCTGTCTCCTCCACGAGCCCGGTGAAATTGTAGTATCGGTGAAGATGCCGGTTACCCGCCACGGGACGGAAAGACCCCGTGAACCTTCACTACAACTTTGCATTGATTTTGAGTGACAGATGTGTAGGATAGTTGGGACGCTTTGAAGCAGCCTCGCCAGGGGTTGTGGAGCGGTCGTTGAAATACCAACCTTCTGTTACTTAGAGTCTAATCCAGAAATGGAGACATTGCATGGTGGGTAGTTTGACTGGGGTGGTCGCCTCCTAAAAAGTAACGGAGGCTTGCAAAGGTACCCTCAGTACGGTTGGTAATCGTACGCAGAGCGCATTAGTATAAGGGTGCTTGACTGTGAGGCATACAAGCCGAGCAGGAGCGAAAGCTGGCTAAAGTGATCCGGCGGTTCTGTATGGAAGGGCCGTCGCTCAAAGGATAAAAGGTACTCCGGGGATAACAGGCTGATCTTTCCCAAGAGCTCATATCGACGGAAAGGTTTGGCACCTCGATGTCGGTTCGTCACATCCTGGGGCTGGAGAAGGTCCCAAGGGTTCGGCTGTTCGCCGATTAAAGTGGCACGTGAACTGGGTTCAGAACGTCGCAAGACAGTTCGGTCCCTATCTGTGGTGGGCGTTAGTAAATTGAGTGGACATGACCTTAGTACGAGAGGACCGGGTCGTACGTGCCGCTGGTGTATCTGTTGTGCCGCCAGGTGCAATGCAGAGTAGCTACGCACGGACAGGATAAACGCTGAAAGCATCTAAGCGTGAAACCTTCCACAAGATGAGTTTACTTTTAAGGGTCGTTGTAGACTACAACGTTGATAGGCTATAGGTATAAAGGTGGTAACATCAAAGCCAAGTAGTACTAATTGCCCGTACGCTTTAATTTTATTATATTTTTTATAATCATAACTCTGTTATTCGTTATTTCCCAATATGTACATTATTAATTTGAAATATGAAATTTCAAATTTCAAATTCTTATGGTGCTTTTGCCGAGGGTGTTCACCTCTTCCCATACCGAACAGAGAAGTTAAGCCCCTCATGGCCGATGGTACTGCAAAGAAATGCGGGAGAGTAGGTAGGTGCCATATTTATTGAACCCACTTCGTTTTACGGAGTGGGTTTTTTTATGCCCTAATCTAAAGAATCTTGAATAAGTGTTGATGTTGAGGTAAAGCAAAACTGAATATCCTCTTTTGCAAATGCGTAGTGTATATTTTTGCCGCTCATTTTTTACCGGCTACCTTATTTTGTAATTGTATTCTTCAATACATTCCAGCATCACCAGCACATCAGTTAACTGATCACCTTTCGCCGCATTCTAAACTATCCATACCTTTTTCTCATTTCTTCTTTCTTGTAGCGCATACTATTTATAGGTTTATACCTATGAAACTTAAAGGTGTTTTTATATGTATGCTGATATATATGAATAGCGTTGCGCAACTGCAGGTTGCTCCCGGCACGCATTGGGTTTGCAATGAGGCAACCCACACATATACGGTATTGCATAATATAGGTTTTCAATATAACGGACCACAGCAGTTGCTTGGTTCTGTTTTTAAGTTCACCGGCGCTGCACCAGTACCGGTTGATGGTGGGGCTAATATTATGTTCAATATTATTGAGGTCGCAAAAGATGGGATTGGTACTGTAAGATTATTACATAGCATCAATGTATATAATAAAATAAGTTTTCAAAGCGGTATGATTGACCTGAACGGTAATGTGCTTGATTTGCGTGATGATGCTTTTATTGAAGGAGAGAATGCAACGGCGAGATGCATAGGCAGTGCAGGCGGATATGTTCAGGTTGTTACTGTTTTAAAAGCACCGGTAAACAGCAACCCGGGTAATCTTGGTGCGGTTATTATTTCTTCTGATCCGCTTGGCGAAACAACGATCAGGAGAGGGCATGCTTCACAACAGAACACCAACGGCGGCGGCAGCTCTGTGTTAAGATATTATGATATTTTGCCGCAACAGAATACCAGGCTTTCAGCATCACTTCAGTTTAACTACTTTGATGAAGAACTGAATGGAATAAATGAAGGCAGAATGGTACTGGTGAAAAAAGAAACTGCCGCAGACCCGTGGGAGATTGTGGGCGCTGATGAAAGAAACACAACAAACAACTATATCATTAAAAGGGGTATCAGCTCTTTTTCGAGGTGGACGCTGTCTGGTACAGATAACGCGCTGCCTGTAATATGGCGCTCATTTACGGTTACATGCAGTGGTAATACTGTTGGCATAAGCTGGACCACAGAAACAGAAATTAATACAAAAGAATTTTCGGTGCAATGTAGTACTGATGGTGTCAGTAATTGGGAGAGTATAAATATTCAACCTGCTTCGGGTAACAGTACTGCACCTAAAACATATTACTACACTAACGATATTTCTGCTTCGCCCGGGAACCTGTATTACAGGGTAATGCAAACCGATGCAGACGGCAGATTTTCCTATTCACCGGTGGTACATGCTGTTTGCAGTAGCGTTGAAGAAGTAGTGGTATATCCCAACCCTGTAACTGATATGATATGGGTAGCGGTAAATAATATACAGCACAGTAAAAAAGTAAGCCTGGCGCTTCGTAATGCTGTTGGAGCTGTAGTATTAAAAAAACAGCTAAGCCTGCAACCCGGAAGATCAGTATTGCAATTGCCTGTAACGGCGTTGCCTGCAGGGATGTATACACTTTCTGTTGAGCTTAACAACCTGCTCAAAACCTTTAAAGTGGTTAAGCAATAAAAATAAGTATCATATTATATAATTCATAAAATATAAGGAATGAAAAAGTATATTATATTTTTCCTGTCATTGGTTATATGTGCCGCTGCACGATCACAGGTGGCTATTAATACAGATGGAGAAGCGCCGGCGGCAAGTGCAATGTTTGATGTTAAGAGTACTGAAAAAGGAATGCTGATCCCGAGAATGACCACTGCACAGCGTGAAGCAATAGTTAACCCGGCTGCGGGATTGTTGGTGTATGATATATCAACAGCTTCCTTTTGGTATTACAGGTCTTACCTGCTTCAGCAGAGGTGGGAGCAAATTGCGAATGGAGAAAATATGTGGGGCGATAATAATAGTACAATATATTCTTCACCTTCTTCCCGGAATGTTGGCATAGGAATATCAAATGCAGAGAGCAAGTTGCATGTTAGCAATAGTTCCGGCGCCACAATCTTAACCATTGGCCGTAGCGCTACCTCAGGCGGTTATACAGGTATGTTACTGGGAACTTCTGCTGTAAGTAATGGATATAATTATATACAATCTGTAAAGACAGGCGGTCAGGCGGGCGGTTATGGTAATTTAATATTAAATCCTGTTGAAGGAAGTGTTGGAATAGGAACATCTGCTCCTCAATCCAGGCTGGATATTAATGGCACTTTTTCTGTGCAGGGCAATGGAGTGAATACCGCGTTGAGAGTATACAATGACGGGCGGGTTTCAATAGGGCATAAAGCCGCAACAGGCTATTGGTTTTCCGTAAACGGAAATATGATCTGTGAAGAGCTGAAAGTACAACAGGCTACTGCATGGCCGGACTATGTATTTCACCCGGACTATAGGCTGAAAACATTTGATGAATTACGACAATTTATCAGGCAGAATAATCACCTGCCTAATATTCCCAAAGCATCCGTTATTGAGCAGGATGGTATTAATGTGGGCGATATGCATAAACGCGCTATTGAAAAGATAGAAGAGCTGACATTATACATACTGCAACTTGAGGAAAGGATCAGCAATCTTGAATTGTTGTCTAATGATTAAGGCATAAAATATGAAACGAGTATTTCTTATAACCTTATGCATATTTATTACAGCTTATGGCAGGGCACAGGAGAACAGGTTCACCCAGTCTCCTGATCCGCTTGTTTTTAAATCTGTAACACGGGAGGGTTGGATAAAATTCCAGGATAATTTTAAAGCTGATCCTGAAAAAATATTTGAGCTTAACGGCAGGGCATTCGGTCTTACAGGAAATTTTAAGATGAAGCTGCAGAAAAGAAAAGATGACAGGCATGGAGCAGTACATCTTATGTTCAAACAAACTTTATCAGGTATAGAAATTTTGGGAGGAGAATATATTATTCACAGCAAGAACGAACAATTGATCAGCGGTAACGGGAAAATTTATACTGCTTCAAATATTAAAAATAAAATCACCCTTTCTGAACAGAGAGCTTTAGGCAGGGCGCTTGCCGAAGTAAAAGCGGAAAAGTATTTCTGGCAGGATCCGGTAAAAGAAGCAAAAGCAAAAAAGAAACAGCAGGATCCGTTTGCAACATATTATCCCAAAGCAACAATGATCTATGTTTTTAATGCCGAAAAAAATGAGCTTGTATTATGCTACCGGTTTTATATTTATGCGCATGATTTTGGAAAATCATGCATATCCTATATTGATGTCGCGGATGGCATAGTGGTTAAGAAAACACCCTTAGACATGAATTGTATTGCTGCCAGCGTTCAAACAACTTATTATGGGGTGCAAACTATTTTTACAATTGATGAAAGCGGCGATGGCACAAATTATGAGTTGGAAGACGACTGCACTACCAGTGTATTTCAGGTGTTTAACGCCAGTACCGGGGATATTATTAATTCACCCGATAACAACTGGAGCACCCAGGTACGAAGTGCTGCGGCTACGAGCCTGTGGAGCGTTAAAACAGCGTACAGGTGGTTTGGTGCTGTTTTCCATCGTAAAGGGCATGACGATAATGACGGTGATATAGATATTCAGCAAGGGTATAATTTTGGAACAGATGCTAATCCCAATTATAATAATGCCAGTTATAGCTATGACCTTGTTGGAGATGATGATATTAAGGTTGGTTTATCTGGCAGCGCTACTAATAAGGATGATTATAATACCATTGATATACTCGCACATGAATTTACACATGGTGTTACAAGATATGAGGCCGACTTAACTTATGAAAAGGAACCCGGCGCTTTAAATGAATCGTTTAGTGATATAATGGGTGAATGGATTGAACATAAGCAGCTTGGGCAGAACGATTGGTTTATAGGTGCGGAAAGGAGCCTGGGATGCGGTGCATTGAGATGCATTTTTAATTCCGCTGGGCAAAATGTGAACGTACCACCGGGGACCTGTACAATCAGTTTTAATAATCCTAATACTTATATGGGGCGGTTTTGGCAACCAGCTGGTAGCAACTGTACACCTACGGGACCAAATACTCCCGGAGATAATGATTATTGCGGAGTGCATACCAACAGCGGGGTACAAAACCAGATGTTTTTTTTACTGTCGCAGGGCGGTAATGGCTGGAATGATGGCAATGACTGCTTTGCGCCTGTAAATACAGGTTACTCGTGGAGTGTTAGCGGTATTGGTATTAATAAAGCGGCGGAAATAGCTTATGACGTGCTGTGTAATTACTTAACAAGCACATCAACCTATATTGATGCACGCAATGCATGGGTGGCAGCGGCTGAAAACATATATGGGGTATGTTCATTTGAAGCTATACAGGCAGGAAGAGCCTGGTATGCAGTTGGTATAGCGCCACCGGTTCCACAGGCAGCCATGTTTTGCAATCTTGAATTTGGAGCCGTGCCTTATGCATTTATCACGCCTAAGGATATTATAACAACGCAAGGTTGTTTTGTGAATATCACGCCCACCGGTAATAACATTTTATTCCAGGCAGGCAATACTATTACCTTCAATCCGGGCTTTTATGCTGCACAAGGTTCAAGTTTTCATGCCATAGTTTCTGATTGCCATTTTGCTGCCTATTAACAAAAACTGAAAATGACGATGAAAAAGATATATCTGTTTTTTTATTGCCTGCTGCTTTGGAAAATTTCTGTTGCACAGATTATCCGTATTGACGAAGCCACGGCAACACAAATTTCAAATACCATACAAACCAGGTTCGGGCAAAGCAATTTAACCGGGCTGAGCGTAGGTGTTATATACGGTGGTGAACTGGCATATGCCAATGCCTGGGGTAAAGCAAAAAACAACGGTACGCCATTCTCTATTCAAACCAAAACCGTTATCGGGTCTGTATCAAAGATTATTACGGCTATAATGGCCATGCGGATGATTGAAGATGGTAACCTGGGGCTGGATGTTACCATTGGACATTATCTTGATGAATATGACGGCAGTAATATTACTATCCGGCATTTACTCTGCCATCAAAGCGGCATTCCGCACTATAATAGCTGCTCTGGCGGATATAACGGACAATTTGATTGGGAGGAAAGCGTGGACGCGGTTACTGATTGTGAGGTTTGCGGTACTCCCGGCGGGCAAATGCTATATACTACATTTGGCGTAACATTATTGGGTGCGATTATTGAAAAAAGAGGACTTGAAATTTATAACAGGAACTACCGTCAGTTGTATAACGACTGGGTAAGAAGCCCCGGCGGCTTGACTAATCTTACCCCGGAATACGATGATTCTGAAGCAGCGCTTGCAGATGGATACAATGAAACCGGTGTGGTACAATCAAGGGGCTGGGATGATATAGGCTGGCGCTTACCTGCCGGTGGCTTTGTTAGCGATATAGTTGATCTAACATCCTTTGGTGCAGGAATATTGCGGAACCGGTTTATCAGCCAGCAGTCTTTTAACCTGATGCAGGTGATACAAATGCCCTCGGGCGCAGGCGGAATGCCATGCGCGAATGAAAAATATAATGATGGTACTTTTGGATTGGGATTTGGTATACAGACATCAGGAGTTAGTCAAATATTATTTCATAGTGGTCTTAACGATCACGGGTATACGTCATATCTGTTTTTATACCCTGAGGCAGGCGCTGGTATTATTTTTCTATGCAATACTTATGATTATACAAATTCCAACAATATACTTAATGTGTTATCGGCAATGCAAAATGCCGTAATTAATGTAGTAAGAGATTGCCCGGCTACAAGAAATTTTACAAATGCTGTCACCTGGAATTCGCCGCTGTATTATGAAGCGAGTAATATTACCATAAGCGCGCCTGCAACGCATGCATCAGGTAACCTGGTGTTTGATGCAGGTAATTCGGTTTCTCTTTTGCCGGGCTTTGAAATTACCGCAACACAACAAAGAACCTTCCATGCTTTTATTGAAGGTTGCGGAAGAGATAACAGACCTTTTTGAGGCGACACCTATTGCAGGTTACCGTTCCCTAATTTGTTACTACTCTTCTCTCAGTGTTGCTTGCTTTTACAATGGCGGACAGATAGCTTTATTTGGTTTGGGGAATTGAAATGGGAGTAAAAAATCATTAAAAATGAAAAATTCATTGATCAAACTCATTATGTTACTGCTTGCTGCAGTTGTCCATTCAGGTTGTAAGAAGGAAAAAGACAAGGAACCAGCGCCCCAATGCAGGTTGAGTTTATTAAAAATTCCGAATGGAAACGGAACAACAAGCTCTATTGTGTTCAACTATGATAGCATAGGACGCATAACAGCGCTTAACCTGAACGGAACTATTACGCAATTTATTTACCACAGCAAAGGGTTTACCAAAATCACTCCCATCTCTGCCGGGTGGTTTAGCCGTTCCCATTTGGAGCTGGGTGATAACGGCAGGCCAAAACTTAGCAGGGATACCACGTTTAATGGCACACACATTAACAGCACAGGTACGGTAAATTACCAATATAATAGTGCCGGGCAGCTTGAAAAAATCCTTCGCAAAAGAACCAACGATCTGCCTGACAAGCCGCCACTGACTACCCTGTTTAGCTGGTCAAATGGAAATATCACAGGACTGAATCATAATAATGAGCCGATGGTACTTGACTACGAAACCGACAAGCCTAACCAGGATTTCTCATACATCGAACTATCTTTTATAGGAGAACTTGGGGCTTATGCTCCCAGAAGTAAAAACCTGGTAAAATCTGTTACCAGCACGGCAGGTCAGCTACTTTACAGCTATGAATTTGATAATTGGGGAAAGATTACTGCATCCTATTGGACACAGCCCGACTCAAATATTTTGCTAAAGATTGATTACGAGTACGATTGCGATTAACAAGAAAAAAATTGGCATTAAAATCAAAAAAAATACGAATGAGAAAACTAATTCTAATAATAACGGATAACAGCACTCTCAGGTGGAGAACTGTTTATACGTACTATTGATACACATCTTACTACCCGTCACTTGCTACTTACCACCAATTGTCACCCCTCTGTCAGTTTCCCTATCTCGTAATAAAGTTTCCCCATTTAGCAAATCATTGCCTTATCGCGCATATACTTTTGCAAAAAATTACGGCAACTGTTTATGATGCAACGGGAAGGCAATATTCCTAAGAAGAAAAAAAGCAATTCGCGCAGTTTATTTTACAGGATATCTGCATGGTTGCATTTATGGCTGGGGCTTATATCTGGAATTATAATGATCATTGTTTGTCTCACCGGCTGCATTTGGGTTTTTCAGGATGAGATTACAACGTGGCTTGAGCCTGAAACAAAAATTGCTGCAGATAATAAACCAGTAATTACACCATCCGTATTAATGCATATAGGCGACTCCCTGTATCCCCAAAAAAAACCTAATTATGCCATGTACCAGCAGGGAAAAGCCATCACACTGGCGTTGGGTCAGGGGAGAAGAGGTAATACCATATTACGCATCAACCCGTATACAGCTGAAGTGATAAGCAAAACGGAAAGAAAAGAAGGTGAAACTGATTTCTTCCGCTTTATTTTAAACGGCCACAGGTTTTTATGGATGCCTTATGAAATAGGCAGGCCTATTGTAAACTACGGCACCTTAATTTTTGTAACTATTTTAATTACGGGTATGGTATTATGGTGGCCAAAAAAATGGAATAAAACCACACGCGAACAAAGTTTTAAAATAAAATGGAAGGCATCTTTTAAAAGAGTGAACTATGACCTGCACAATGTGCTGGGATTTTATTCACTGCTTGTGCTAACAGCCATTGCACTTACCGGAATGGTATATGGCATAGAGTGGTACAGCAAAGGCTTATACTGGGTTACCTCGGGCGGACAAACACTTCCTGAATTTAAAAGGAATACATCAGACTCAACCCAATTGGGAAAATACTATACGCCGCAACAGGTGATGGATGCATCGTGGAATAAGGTAATTACAGATCATCCTGAAGCAAAAGGATTTTATTATGCTTTTGCCGATACGTCAAGACCATCATCTGCAATATCAATTACCATATATCCAACCGTTGGTAAATATTATAATAACAGGAGCTTTGCGTTTGACCAGCATACCGGTCAACCGTTGCCTGCCCTTAATAAATTATATGAAACCAGTTTTGAGGAAGCGCCTGTTGGGGCAAAGATCAGGCGAATGAACTACGATATACATGTAGGCGCAATACTTGGACTGCCGGGGAAAATAATGGCTTTCTTCGCATCGCTTATCGGTGCAAGTTTACCTGTAACAGGATTTATCATCTGGTGGGGTAAGCAAAAGAAAAAAGGTAAAAAAAGAAAAAATAATGCAACTGTGAAAGGCACGGAATCACCAGTTATAAAAATTAAAAAAGAAACTATGCCTGCAACATAACTGCCTGAGTATAATAAAAAAGTTTTAATAAAAATAAAAAGAGCCGCACAGGTGCAACTGTAACGGCTCATCCGCCGGGGCGGAGCTTTCAAATCTGTTCAATTTTTAAGCATATGCAATATAAAAAAATATTGTTAACAGGCATAGTATGCCTTTGTTTTCAGCTATTAACTGCTCAACAAAAAACTTCAACCGGTACTGTTTCAGGTGTTGTTAAAGATAAAGCCGGTTCTCCTGTTCCTCATGCTACCATTAGCGTAAAAAAAACTGCTATAGCCACCACTGCTGATGAAAGTGGAAAGTTTACCCTTAAACATGTACCGGCCGGCAACTGTATAATTGTTATATCGGCTGTTGGTTTTACGCAGGTGGAAAAGAAAATAGCAGTTCAGGAAAATACAACCGAAACATTAGTTATAGAAACCAGTGCAGCAGGCACCACGCTCGAAACAGTTTCTGTTATTGGTCGCTCCGCAACGCAGCTTGCCAACAGGCAATCGTATAATGTTACGGCCATTGATGCAAAGCAATTGCATAATTCCACACTCGATCTTTCACATACGCTTGACCGTGTGTCTGGCGTTCGCGTAAGAGAAACCGGTGGTGTTGGCTCCAGCTTTAATTTTTCACTGAACGGTTTTTCAGGCAACCAGGTAAAGTTTTTTTTAGATGGTGTGCCGATGGATAATTTCGGATCTTCCTTCCAGATCAATAATATACCCATCAATTTTGCCGACAGGGTAGAAGTAT
Source organism: Agriterribacter sp. (assembly GCA_047601125.1). GTDB lineage: Bacteria > Bacteroidota > Bacteroidia > Chitinophagales > Chitinophagaceae > Agriterribacter. The sequence continues at coordinate 2,093,381 of JASGJY010000002.1, forward strand.
ACAAGGGTGTAGTGCCTATCTGGCTTGGCTCTGATGCATTGGGCGGCGCTGTTAATATTATCACCGGTAATAAGTACAGGAATTATATTGATGCTTCTTATTCTTATGGTTCTTTTAACACACATCGTTCTGCAATCAATACGGCATTTACCACGCGTAAAGGATTTACTGTTCAGTTGAATGCCTTCCAGAATTATTCTGACAACAATTATAAAGTAACGCTTGATGTGGCAGACATCAATACCGGCAGATATTATCCGAATACAACAGTTAAAAGATTTCATGACAGGTATCACAATGAAACGCTGGTTACCAATATAGGGTTTGTAAATAAAAAATGGGCAGACAAATTCCTGGTAGGCATTACACTTGGAAAAAACAGCAAGCAGATACAAACAGGCGCCCGCATGGTATCTGTATTTGGCGCGTGGAACAGGAGCGGTTCCATCATTATGCCTGCTTTGAAATACCAGAAAAGAGATTTGATTATAAAAGGGCTTGATATTACCGTCAATGCCAACTATAACCTCGGCAGCGAACAGAATATTGACACCGCGTTCAGGCGTTACGACTGGTTTGGCAATTACAAGCAGTATGAAGGAGCTGGAAGCGAAAGATCAAGAACGATGTATAAGTTCAGGAACAATATCGGGCTGGCAACTACTACTGCGTCTTATAAGATAAGCGATAATCATTCTGTTGCCATCAATAATGTATACAGTTCATTCAACAGGAAGGGAAGCGATGAATTATATCCTGATGATGACAAATACCAGCAACCGCAAAAAACGGATAAGAATATACTTGGTTTCAGCTATAAGTTTGATTATAAGGAAAGGTGGAGTATTATGGCTTTTGGCAAACACCTGTTTCAGCATGCGCATACGAGGGTGTCATATAATCCTTCCGGAAATTATGGCGATGTGGCATATAAAAACCAGGATAATAATATCAGTAAACTGGGTTATGGCGTTGCTGCAAGTTATTTTATTACGTCCGCATTGCAGGTAAAAGCTTCTTACGAAAGAAGTAACCGTTTGCCCGAAAATGAAGAAATGTTTGGCGACCTGATAAACCAGGAAAGCAATTTTGATTTAAAGCCTGAAAAGAGTGATAATGTAAATCTCGGAGCACATTATTCTTTCAGGTTGAATAAAGATCACCGGTTTGCTGTATCTGCAGGTGGTATTTACAGGCGGGCAACGGATTTTATTTATTTCCGCCTGAATGCAAACCAATCAATGCTGGTTGCTGATAACCTTGCGGGTGTAAAGAATACAGGTGGTGAAGGCGAGATAAGATACTCTTATAAGACATGGTTATCGGCCGGTGTAAACTTTACTTATCAGAACATCATTAATAAGCGGAAATATGAGCCGGGATATACAGGTGTGAGTTTAGTGTATAATGACCGCATGCCCAATCTGCCCTTTATGTTTGGTAACGCGGATGCCGCCGTTTATTTTAAAAATGTATGGAAGGATGGTGATAATCTCAGCATTGGATATAACCTTTTATATGTGCATGCTTTTTACCTGTATTGGCCGAGCCAGGGAACCAGTAAGGATAAATACGGTATTCCCCAACAGCTGGCGCATGATGTAAATATCATCTACACATTAAAGAACGGCCGATACAATATAGGATTGGAATGTAAAAATATTACAAACGATCAGCTTTACGACAACTTCAGTTTGCAAAAACCAGGCAGAGGGTTTTACGGTAAGCTCAGATACTTCTTTGCTAAATAATTTTTTAAAAGTAATAAACAAACAATAAAATGAAAAAGTACAATTATGTATGGTGTTCACTCCTGATGAGTGCACTGTTCTTCGCATGTAAAAAAGACAACAATCCTTCACCCGATCCTGATCCAAACGATCCTGAAAAAGGAAGATTTGTAGTAGCAGCATTGCCTATTGCCGGTACATCACAGGCTGATTATTTGTTAACTACAGCTACACTTGACAGCGGCACTATTTCTACAACCGGCAATGGAATAGAGCAGGATGGCACATACCGTTATTACACAACTTCAGGTAATAAATTTTTCAGCATGTTGTATGGACAGGGGAACCCCGGCGCCGTAACCATATATAATCTTGATGGGCAGAGTAAGCTTCAAAAGTTGAGTAATTTTCAATCGGAAACAGTGCAGGCTTTTGCACCGGTTGATAATGATATATTAATGGTGAAGATGGGAAGAAGTGTAACAAGTTCTGTGAGCCGTTGGTACCAGGTTAGTACAGATAGTCTGGTAATAAGAGGTGAAGGACAGTTTAATGCGCTTGATTTGGCCGGTAACGGAGAATTGGCTGAGTTTAGCTGGATACAGCAGGTTGGCAATAAAGTATTTGCTCCTTATTTCTGTATTAAAGGAACAACTGATGGTGGCTGGACTACCAGTTACCCTGACAGCGCATGGATTGCTGTATTTTCTTATCCTGATATGCAATTAGAAAAAATAATCAGGGATAACAGAACAAGCTCTGTCGGACTGTATTTTCAAAACGGGCTTGCAGTAGTGGATAATGGTGATGTGTATGCATTTTCTCCAGCCAATACTGTTGGTAAATCAGGCACGGAGCAATTCTTTAATTCAAGTAAACCATCTTCCATTACGCGTATAAAATCCGGAACAACTGAATTTGATCAAACCTATTTATTTAATGTGGAAGCTGTATCTGAGGGCGCTTATATTGCCGGATGGATTTATGTAGGTAATAATACCGTGGTTGCTGCTTTAAATCCAAAAGATAAAAAAAGCCAGTGGCAGGGTGCTGACAGGTTTGCTATTATTAACCTTGAAACCCAAAGTTTTAAATGGGTAACAGGTATACCTGATGCTGCAAGTGTTGCGGATTTTTCAATGACAAACTACTCTCCGGGAAATGGCATTGCCTATATTGGTATTACCACAACAGATAATAAGAGTGTGGTGTATAAAATTGATGCAGCAAATGCTACAGCTACACCCGGATTGGAGGTTACGGGTGGTATCATTACTGCTATTCAATGGGTGCCTTACGAAAATTAAAAGCATATATTTTTTACAGTAGTAACAAGAGCAACAGTGGCTATAATATCTGAAAGGCAGGAGCGACCATAAGATAATGCTCCTGCCCGTAAGATGATGCGGGAGTATAGAATTGTATTATATACCACTGAATGAAGCAGGTGTTGCGTACCTTGATCTTTATAGTAATTAAGAATCTAAATAAGGTAAGCCGCAGCGCGGCGAAATATAAATCTGCTGTGTATTTGTTTTACTACCTGAATAACCTGGCAACACATATACGCTAAATGAAATTGTGTATAAGCGCCTGCCGGTTCAATAAAAATCTTTCTAATCTTTAAAAATATATTTAATGAAGAAGCTATTTGTTAGTACAGCTATGCTGCTGTTAAGCATCGGTATATATGCCCACGCATTATGGATTGAAACCAATGCAACAGGAAAAAAGGGACTCCAACAGGATGTGAAAATATTTTATGGAGAATATGCGGAATTCTCTCCCGAAAAAGTAAAAGACTGGTATTCTGATGTAAAAGATTTTACATTATGGCTGGTAGCGCCGGATGGGCAAAAAAAGCAATTGACTACCTCACCGCAGGAAGATCATTACACTGCCACATTCACACCTGATAAAGATGGTGTATACACTTTGCAGGTAAGCCATAGTGCAAAAGATCTTGGCAGAACTACGGTATATCAATTTAATGCCAGCGCAATAGTGGCTGTGGGCAAAAATGAAACGGCTGATGTTAAGTATAACTTAAACCCGTTAAAATTTCAATTAAAAGCGGGTAAAGTAAATGAACCTGTAACCATACAAGCATTTTATAAAGATGCCGCTTCGGAAAAAATGAGCGTTACTGTTTTTTCTCCTAAAGGATGGACAAAACAGATAGAAGGGAAAAATGGTATAGCGGAGTTTGTACCGGAATGGAAAGGGAAATATATGATAGAAGTATCAAGAAGTGACGATGAAAAAGGTGAACATCATGGTAAAGAGTATACTGGTATCTGGCGCTGTGCTACTTACCTGGTGGAGATAAAGTAAGTAAACCTTCTTGTTTTAACCATTAAGAAGTTAAGTATAATTAAGGAGCTGCCTTAATCATCTTAGTGCCTTAATGGTTTATTTTTTGGAATCAACAGTGCAAATACTTTGGGGCATTGGTACAAAATACCAGGCAGATTCACTTCATGTTAGTTTGATAGCTTCTATTCCTGTAATTTTGCCGCCAAAAGTAACATACACTATGGCAAATGGGGTGGCTATTACCAAAGAAGATATTATATTGATAACAGGAGCAGCCGGCTTTATAGGCAGCTGTTTAACAAGCTATCTGAATAAACAGGGCTATACAAATCTTATACTGGCTGATGAGTTTGAAAGGGTTGATAAAGTGAATAACCTTGAAGGCAAAAGGTTTATTCATAAAGTTGAAAGAGATGAACTGCTTGAGTGGCTGGACGAGCATAAGCCGGAAGTGAAATTTGTGTTTCATATGGGCGCCCGCACAGATACTACGGAGTTTAACTACGAAGTGCTTGAAAGGCTGAATGTAGAATACTCGCAGGATCTTTGGAATTATTGCGTGGTTTATGATATACCCTTTGTGTATGCCTCATCAGCGGCTACCTATGGAGACGGGGCGCTTGGTTACAGCGATGGCATTACTCCTCAAAGATTGCAGCCGCTTAATCCCTATGGCATATCAAAAAATGAATTTGATAAATGGGTATTGAATCAAATCAGCAAACCCCCGTTTTGGGCAGGACTGAAGTTTTTTAATGTATACGGGCCTAACGAATATCATAAGGGACGGATGGCGAGCGTGATCTTTCATTCGTTTAACCAAGTCAAAGAAAATGGCTTTGTAAAATTGTTTAAATCGCATCGTCCTGATTTTGAAGACGGGCAGCAGCTCCGTGATTTTATCTATGTAAAAGATGTACTTAAGGTTTGCGTTTGGTTAATGAAGAGCCAGCCGCGGTCAACCATATATAATTTGGGTACCGGCAAAGCAAGAAGCTTTTATGATCTTGCAAAAGCAACATTTGCAGGAATGGGTAAGGAGCCTGATATAAGATTTATAGATATGCCGGAAGACATCAGAGATAAATACCAGTATTTTACTGAAGCGGATATGTTTAAACTGAGAACCGCGGGATATAAAGATGAATTTTTTACGCTTGAAAATGGCGTGGAAGATTATGTGCGTCATTATTTAACGCCTGAGAAATATTATTAACAATGAATAAGAAAATCGCGATAATAGGAGGCGGCAATCTTGGAACTGCCATAGCGGAGGGACTAATACAAAGTGGTTTTATTGCTCCGGGGCATATTCTCATTACAAAAAGAAATATCAGCACGCTTGCACACCTTGAAGAAAAGGGTGTATTGGTGAGTAACGACAATACGGAAGCGGTAAAATTTGCGGACCTGGTAATTCTGGCGGTAAAACCCTTCCAGGTAGATGAAGTGTTGGGTAGTTTGCAATTATTGTTTGATGAAAACAGGCATGTGCTGGTTTCTGTAATAACAGGTATTACCACAAAGCACATTCATAGTATACTCAATAAAAAAATTTCTACGGTAAGGGCAATGCCTAATACTGCTATTGCCATACAGCAAAGCATGACCTGCATCAGCGCGAGAGACATTACCAGCGACCAATTGGAATATGTAAAAGATGTTTTCAACCAATTAGGAAGAGTGGTAGTGATCGAGGAAAAATTAATGGATGCCTCTACGGTGTTGGCTGCCTGCGGTACTGCATACGCCATGCGCTATATACGCGCTAATATACAGGGAGGCATACAAATCGGGTTTGATGCAAAAACAGCAAGCCTTATTGCTGCGCAAACTGTTCTCGGCGCCGCGCAATTATTGTTGCAAAAAAATACACATCCCGAGCATGAAATTGATAAGGTAACTACGCCCAAAGGCTGCACAATAGCAGGTTTAAATGAAATGGAACACCAGGGCTTCAGTTCATCTTTAATTAAAGGCATAGTGGCGAGCTATGATAAGATAGCGAGTGACCAGTAGGAATGCAGCTCTGCCGGGACTCCTTAAAGCTTGCCTGTCTGGTAGCTAATCTGTATACATATCTTTATATTATTGATGCATTTTCCCTCACTCCCAACCCCTCTCACAGGGCGGAGAGGGGCGCCGCAATTCCAGACAGTTTAAAAAGCGATAAGAGCGGCAACCTGAAAGTAGAAAGAACCGGAAGATATGAAAGCGGAAAAGTGGTGAGACACCTGGCTGGCTATATTCCATAGCTGATGTGGTAGTGATATAGCTTGGAGTTATTCTACAGTGCCGCTCCCTCTCCGTTGCAAGGAGAGGGAGAAAAGGAGGGTGAGGCTTGCCGATGCGGTAGCTATAGAGTCTGGCTTTTCACTACAGCACCATCCCTCTCCATGCGGAGAGGGATGAGAGGAGGAGGCTTAGCTGCAGCGCACCCATAATACCTGCCGGCTGGCAGGCTTTGTAGCTTTATAGGTTGGTATTTTCAGGTGCAGCGCACCTTAATATTTGTAGCATTATAATAGATGAGGGATTTCAGGTGCAGCGCACCGAAATATTAAATATCGACACATCAAATAATATTACGCCGCTTTGCGGCTTGCTTCATATTATTTTTCCTGTTGCTACAAACCTGCCGGCTGGCAGGCTTAGGAAAGGGAGATGGAGAGATAGGCTTTTACCTGCTTATCAAATTCACCGGCATTATAAACTCCCAGCGATTTGCATTTTTTAATCCTGCAATATCAATATCCAGCAACCGGCTGTACCGTATACCAAAAGATACCGGCTGCTGGTTCCACCATTTTGTATCAAAAAATAATTCCGCGCCTGTGCTGCGCAAGGTAAAAATTTCTTTCGTACGCAGGTTCTGTATTTGTGCGCCATCAAAAAAAGCGTTAGCCCTTACACGCAAAAAGTAAACGATCTGTCCAAAGCCCCAATCGGGATACCATAATGGGAAATGATAATTAGCGCCCCACTTCCACACACGCGGCGCGTCAATAGCATCATACCCTCTGGCAAAAGGAAAAAGATTGGAAAAGCGATACCTGGTTACGGTGTCGCGTTGCTGAAACGCACCTGTTAATACAAGGCTGTGATTAATACCTATACCCGGAAAATACAAAGAACCCGAAGCCAGCAGTTGATACGCCTTGTTGTTATCAATCATATTTCTGTATCTCAGCAAAAAAGTTTGTGCATACCTGGGGTTAATATTCTGAGTGGCTTTTTGCACCTGGCTTGTCCAGCTTACAGACGATTGCATGAATTGAAATAAAGGAGATACAAGACTGTCTTTATATTTACCGGTAATATTTAGCTGGTTAACATTATATAAAGATGATAGTGAAAGAAATTTATACCACCTGCCGCTGGTAAAATTCAATGGCACAGTTAAACCTATGTTTGCGTTCAACTCATTCCAATAAATGGTGCGGGTACTGTCGCTGGTTTTCCGGTCAAAGGTATAAGATGCGCTTCCCGTAATCCAGGGAAATAGAGCGCCATACGTTCCTGAAAGGCCTGCCTGGTGACTTTGCTCGTTTTCATTATAAATGTAAGAAACCTGCGATTGAAAAGTGTTCAGTATGTTTTCTCCGTATATGGTAAAACTCCATTCCGGCTGTTCGTAATACGGCCGCCAGCTATGAAAATTAAATGGATGAGTAAGCTTGCTATAACTGTAAACCGGGTAGTTATTTTGTGGTATACTATCGGGATTATATTTTCTGGTTTGCGATAATGCATCCGGCACAAACATATCTGTAGCATTTATGGGATATGCGCTCATAACAGGTTGCCAATCTGCATCGGTAAGCTGTTTTTCTTTTAATTGGTATCCCGCTGCTGTAAAACTGCTCCAGATCAGATCACCGTTTTCGTTTATGCATGGCTGGTAGGCGCCAAGGCTTTCGTTTGTTAACCTGTAAATATTTTTTGTGTTGATATTTAATGCGAAGATATTATCATGCCCGGTACTGGCAGCGGAATAAAACAATGTATCGTTTTTTATAAAAAGGTATCCGTTCACATTATAGCTCCAGGGTATAAGCGTGCTGACAGCTTTTGTATTTATGTCAATAGATACTATGCTCATCATGCCTGATTTATTCCTGGCAGAAGCGATGATATAGTTCCCTTTATAAAATTTAGGAAAGCTGAACATTTCAATATCTCCGGAAGGAGAAATTTTTTCCTGTACCTGACCGTTTTCTATATCAATGATATGAATGCTGCTTTGCTGATCAGGTAAAAATTCAACAGCCGCTACTTTCTTTCCGTCATCAGAAATGCCGGGTGTAAAGTATTTGCTTCTGTAACTCAGTTGTTTAACCGTATTGGTGCTAATGTCAAGTATTTTTATGATGCTGTAATCTCTCTGATCCCACCTGGTGGCAGGCTGCGTTGCCGTATAAACAATTTTATTAGCTGCATAGGCGTAATAGTCATCATCGCCGATATCTTTTACCCGGATTTTCGTTTCGCTGTTTTTATAGCGTATATACCATGCGGGTCTTTCACGGTATGTTTTTTTAAGCACGATAATAGTGTCGCTTCCCTTAAAATAAGGCGCTATATAATTGCTTACGTAGCGCTTATCCCCCTGGGTTATAAAGGCTGCATCTGAAAAAGCATTATCCTGTGTTTTATAAAATTGCAAGGCATCATTTACAAAATCTTTGTACGATAATGTACTGTATTTTTTTACTGCCTTTTGAAAAGGATAGAACACTCCCCTGAATCTTGCGGCATCATCTGTTACTCTTGTCCAGAAATGATCGCCGTATTTTTCTCTTCCATAAGCAGTAAGCAAATAGCCCAGTGCGTAATGATCAGGAACAAAATGACGCAGTGATCCATTGCGCAGTTTCATAAAACTATAGTCTTTGCCGGATTGCCATAGCGACCTGTATGCATTGAAAAAATAAGGTAATCTTCCCCGCCCCTGTTCGCTGACAGCTGTTTCCTGGAAAACTGCATCGCCTTCAAAAAACCAGTTGGGTATAGCCGCGCTATTGGCAAGCGCCTGTCCTTCTTCTCCCAAAATAATATATGCCAGCTTTGATAAGCCCTTGCGATAATTCATATACTGCTGCACATGCCTGTATTCATGCAGGGCAAGGTTATCAACCCAGGGCAGGCTGCCGAGTGAAAAATTATCGAGGGCAGGCGTTAAATAAAATTCGCTGCGCCAGGGTGCAAGTCCTACATAGCCGTTAGAGGTGGTGGTTTGATTTTGTAAAACAATAGTGATCTTTCGATGGATATTTCCTGATGTTGCCGAAGTTATTTTATTAAGATAATGCGCAATTGATGCGGTACGTTGCGCAGCGGTATCAAGCCCGGCGGGAAAAATAATTTTTGCTTCACCGGTTTTTATCTGCTTCCATTTTAACGAAGGCGGATTGCCACCAAATTGTTGGGAAAAGGCGGAAACAGTTATTATTAGAACAATAATTAAAAAAAGATATCTTTTCATAATACATATTGCGTCATAAATATACGCTCAAAAACGGGTGAAGCTTTCTGCTACTTTGATCAGGTGTATTTAAATCTTCGCAAAATATCTACTTCCCGGTATATGAAATGCTGTCGGGTATCAGCAACAGCAGGCATAGATACCTTCTTAGACCAGACTAAGGAGGCATCTATGTTTATATATCTCTTTATTATCCGCCAACCCTCTATTTATTTTACACCGCAAAAACTCATATTATTGAAGGATTGTTATTATTTTTAATACTTTCCAAACATAGTTTCGATTAATATGATCAATGCCATAATAGTAGATGATGAGCGCCATTGTGTGGACCGTCTTTCAGGGTTGTTGAATGATCATTGTCGATCGTCTGTGCGTATATTGGACAGCTATAATACTATAGAAACGGCAATTGAAGGAAGCTTAAGGCTGCAGCCTGATCTTATTTTCCTTGATATGCAGATACATGATAAAACCGGGTTCGACTTACTGAAAGGCATAGACGAAATTAATTTTGACGTGATTTTTACAACTGCTTATGAAAGATATGCCGTGCAGGCTTTTAAGTTCAGCGCTATAGATTATTTATTAAAGCCTATTGATGCGGAAGAACTGAAAAATGCGGTAGAGCGGATGCAAAAGCGATTATCTAAAATTGAAACCGCCCGAAAAATAGATAACCTGCTGGATAATATGAAGGCCATGAATGCCTCCTCAAAACGGATAGGTGTTCATACGGTAAGTGGTATCAGCTATATTGCGGTAGGTGATATTATTCGTTGCGAAAGTGATATTAATTACACTACGATTTATCTGGCAGGAAATAAAAAAATGGTAGTAGCAAAAACGCTTAAGGAATTTGAAGATATGCTGGCAGAATATAACTTTTTCAGGGTGCATAATTCCCATCTTGTAAATCTTTCATTGGTAAAAAATTATTATAAAGGTAAAGGTGGCTATATTACAATGGAAGATGGTAGTAATATTGATGTTTCAACCCGGAGAAAAGACGATCTGCTTAAAAAGCTATCCGGCATGTAGGTGTGTCTTTTAAAGTTGAAAATCGTGGTTTTTAAGCCATGACAGCACATGATGGGTTTGTGATATTCATACAATATTTTTGATCATCAGATTGTATGTTCCATTTGAAAAAATTTAAGGATGCAGGTTATATTAGGCATTATTTATCACTTTATCGGCGGTTTTGCTTCAGGTAGTTTTTACATCCCTTACAAAAAAGTTGAAGGTTGGGCCTGGGAAAGTTACTGGATAATAGGCGGTTTATTTTCATGGCTTATTGTTCCGCCACTTGCGGCTTATTTAACTATTCCTGATTTTTCTGAAATTATAAAGCATACAGATAGCGCTACTATAGGTGTTACTTATCTATTTGGAGTGCTTTGGGGTATAGGTGGTCTTACCTACGGGTTAGGTGTTCGTTATCTTGGCGTCTCTCTTGGTAACAGCATCATTCTCGGGCTCACAATGGTACTTGGTGCTTTAATTCCTTCCATGTATTACCAGTTTTTTCCAAAAGCAGGAAAAGACACTTTTGGTATGCTGGTGAGCACCAGCTGGGGGCTTACCGTACTGGCAGGATTAGCCGTTTGTATATTCGGCATTATTTTATGCGGCAGGGCAGGCAGCCTGAAAGAAAAAGAATTGAAAACCGCGGTAGCTGACCCGCATGGTGGCGCAGCAATAAAAACAGAATACAAATTCGGGCTAGGTTTGCTGGTTGCTGTTATTTCCGGAATACTTAGTGCTTGTTTTAATTTTGGTATAGAATCTGGTAAGTCAATGGCAGAAACGGCTAATGAATTATGGAAAAATGCCAACCCGGGGCAGGGAGAGTTTCTCTACCAGAATAATGTAACCTATGTAGTGATTTTATGGGGTGGCTTAACTACCAATTTTATATGGTGTATGCTCCTGAATGCACGTAATAAAACCTTTGGTGATTATACCAATAGTAAAACCCCGCTGTTACGTAATTATATATTTTCAGCCCTGGCAGGTACCACCTGGTTTCTTCAGTTCTTTTTTTATGGAATGGGAGAAAGTAAGATGGGAAATGGACCAAGCTCATGGATATTGCATATGGCCTTTATCATTCTTGTAGCTAATATGTGGGGCGTTATTTTAAAAGAATGGAAAGGAGTAAGCTCAAAAACAAAATTCACTATTACCGCCGGTATTATTACAATTATTATTGCTGTGTTGCTGGTAGGATATGGGAATTCTTTAAAACCTTAATTTTTTTATAACTAAATATTAGTTTATGTCTTCTGGTACAAAAACTTTTAAGCACGTAAGTTACCTGTGGGAAGAATCCAAAGCAGCAGAACTGGCAGATGATGAAGTGGCATTATTGATATATCGTTCCAATTTGCTTGGAGCGGATTTAAGACTTACCAACTATGGTGGTGGAAATACCTCATGTAAAGTAATCAGTAAAGATCCTTTAACCGGCACAGAAACAGAAGTGATGTGGGTAAAAGGCTCAGGAGGCGATTTGGGAACGCTTAAAAAAAGCGGACTGGCAGCATTGTACGTAGAGCGGTTAAGAAGCCTTAAAAATGTATATCGTGGATTGCAGTATGAAGATGAGATGGTAGAACTATTTAACTATTGCATTTTTGATCTTGCTTCAAAAGCCCCTTCAATAGATACTCCGTTGCATGGTTTTCTCCCTTTCAAACATATTGATCACCTGCACCCTGATGCGGCTATTGCAATAGCTGCCGCTAAAGACGGCAAGCGCATTACCAAAGAATTATTCAATGGAAAGCTTGGCTGGGTAGAATGGAGGAAACCCGGCTTTGAATTAGGGCTTGAACTGAAAAAATGCCTTGATGAAAACCCCGGTATTCGCGGCATCATGCTCGGCTCACATGGTTTATTTACCTGGGGCGATACTGCTTACGAAAGTTATATCAATACCCTCGAAGTAATTGAAACCTGTGCCGATTACCTTGAAAAAAACATGAAAGGCAAAACGGCCTTTGGCGGATCAAAAATCCAGTCGTTACCTGAGAATGAACGCCTGGATAAAGCTGCTGCTTTAGCGCCGGTACTCAGAGGCTTCTGCTCTTCCAAAACAAACATGATCGGGCATTTTACAGATGATGACCGCGTGCTGGAATTTATTAATTCAAACGATCTTGACAGGCTTGCGCCATTAGGCACAAGCTGCCCTGACCACTTTTTAAGAACAAAGATCAGCCCGCTGGTACTGAATCTGGCACCTGAAGAAGATCTTAGTGATGTAAAAGCCATCAAAGCTAAAATTGAACCTTTATTTGATGCATACCGTAAAATGTATGCTGAATATTACGAAACATGCAGGCATCCTAACAGTCCTGCTATGCGTGATGCAAATCCTGTGGTGATATTATATCCCGGCGTAGGAATGTTCACCTTTTCAAAAGATAAACAAACCGCGAGAGTAGCTGCCGAATTTTACATCAACGCTATCAATGTAATGAAAGGAGCTGAAGCGGTTTCGGAATACACTTCTTTACCGCGCCAGGAAGCATTTAATATTGAATACTGGTTGCTTGAGGAGGCAAAGCTGCAGCGCATGCCCAAGCCAAAACCATTAAGCGGACGTATCGCACTCATTACCGGCAGCGCCGGTGGTATAGGAAAAGCAATCGCGCAAAAATTTGCTGACGAAGGTGCCTGTATTATACTCTCAGATAATAATCCTGAAAGACTGGAAGAAGCAAAAGCCGAGTTCAATAAAAAATATGGCAAAGATGTATATACCGGCGATGTGCTGGATGTAACTGTTGCATCCACAATAGCGCAAACCATCCGCACGGCTGTACTGGCCTTTGGCGGTTTGGATATTATAGTGAACAATGCCGGTCTTTCCATATCAAAACCAATAGAAGAGCATACGGAGAAAGATTGGGATTTGTTATATGATGTATTGGTAAAGGGCCAATACCTGGTTACACAGCAGGGCGTTGAAATAATGCGCAAGCAAAACCTTGGCGGCGATGTATTGAATATAGTAAGTAAGAATGCATTGGTAAGTGGTCCGAATAATGCCGGTTATGGTTCTGCAAAAGCGGCACAGTTGCATTTATCCCGGCTTAATGCAGCCGAGCTTGGCAAAGATCACATAAGGGTGAACGTTGTAAACCCTGATGCAGTTATTTCAGGTAGTAATATATGGAGCGGCGGCTGGGCTGAAGGTCGTGCAAAAGCATATGGCATTAAAGTAGAAGAGCTGCCTAAATACTATGCAAGCCGCACATTGCTGAATGAAATAATTTTGCCTGAAGATATTGCCAATGCATGCTTTGCCTTTATATGCGGACTGCTGAATAAATCAACAGGTAATGTATTGAATGTGGATGGTGGTGTGGCAATGGCGTTTGTGAGATAGAGGAGAAGGTATAAGATGTAAGAGGAGAATGGTAAGTGGTAAGTGATTGTAATAAGATTGAAGAAAAATTTTGAACCGGGCTGCAATGCTACCATTGAACTTCCGTTGCGTCGCACTCTTGTACGTTCTGTTCTTTATTCGGCTTGTTACCTTGGTTCGTGACTCACGAACCACAAAATTGTCCCTCACCCCTAACCTCTCTCCGTTCCGCACATACGGGAGAGAAGGGAGCGAAATTCAAATCAGGTAATAAATAGATTGAGGGGAGAAGCTTTAAAAAATAAAAACATGCAACGCCAGGCTTTCATATTGAAATTGCATAAAGGTTACGAGGCAGAATATAAAAAGCGCCACGATGAATTATGGCCCGAACTGCAGGCATTGTTAAAGCAAACAGGCATACAGGAGTATTCCATCTTCCTCGATGAAAAAACCAATAACTTATTCGGCTACTTACAGGTAAACGACGCGAAGGCAATGGATGATTTGCCGAAACACCCTGTTATGCAGCGCTGGTGGAACTATATGAAAGATATTATGGAAACCAACCCCGATGCTTCGCCGGTTAGTATTCCTTTAAAAGAAGTTTTTTATATGCCATAAAATTTTTACGATATGCAGGTAGAACAATATAGTATAGACAGTTATAATGAAGCTTTGCTGAAAGAACACAAACGCAGACTGGACTATATTACATCGACAGTTAAAAACCCAAAAGAAATTATTGCTAAGCTGAAGGCATTCCAGATAGCCATACCAAGCTGGGCCCTGGGAACCGGTGGCACAAGATTTGGTCGCTTCTCCGGTGGAGGTGAACCTCGTAATCTCGAAGAAAAAATAGAAGACATAGGGTTGCTGCATAAGTTAAATCGATCCAGCGGCGCCATCTCATTGCATATTCCCTGGGATATTCCGGAGAACGCTTCACATATTAAAGCACTGGCAGCACAAAATGGCTTACGCTTTGATGCAATGAATTCAAATACTTTTCAGGATCAGCCCAACCAGGAGCTGACGTACAAATTCGGCTCATTGCAAAATGTAAATAAAGCTATTCGTCAGCAGGCGATAGATCATAATATTGAAGTAATAAAATACGGTGTTGAATTAGGGTCAACATCATTAACCGTATGGCTGTCGGATGGTTCATGTTTCCCAGGACAGTTAAATTTCAGGGAAGCATTTCAACATACATTGAGCGGCTTGCAGGATATATACAGAGCCCTGCCCGAAGACTGGAAAATTTTTGTAGAATATAAAGCATTCGAACCAAACTTCTATTCCACAACAGTAGGCGACTGGGGGCAATCCTATTTGTATGCCGGTAAACTTGGTCCTAAGGCATATACGTTGGTTGACCTAGGCCATCATCTTCCCAATGCCAATATAGAACAGATTGTTGCATTATTGCTGATGGAGGGAAAATTAGGTGGTTTTCATTTTAATGATTCTAAATACGGAGATGATGATTTAACAACCGGCAGCATTAATCCTTACCAGCTATTTCTCATTTTTAACGAGCTCGTAGAAGGCATGGACTCCAAAGGCATGGATCATGTTACAGATATGGGTTGGATGATAGACGCATCGCATAATGTAAAAGATCCGTTAGAGGATTTATTGCAATCCGTGGAAGCGATTATGTTATCGTATGCGCAGGCATTGTTTGTTGACAGGAAAGCATTGAAAGAAGCACAGCAGAATAATGATGTGGTGGCCGCGCAGGATATATTACAAAACACTTTCCGCACAGACCTTCGCCCGCTTGTTGCCGAAGCAAGATTACAGGCCGGCGGTGTGCTCGATCCGGTTGCTTTCTTCCGCAAAGAAAAAGTAAGAGAAAAATTAATTAAGAACCGTGGAGCCAAAACCGTAGCGACGGGACTGTAAAGGCGTAAGGTGTAAGGTAAAGGGTATGAGCTGAACCTGAACCTGAAACCTGAAACTTGAAACTTGAAACTTGCAACCTGAAACTTGAAACCTGCAACCAGTATCATGATCCCCGTAATCGCGATTTACGACATAGGAAAAACGAATAAGAAGATCTTTTTGTTTAATGAAGATTATGAGATTGTGTATGAAAAAAGCACAAATCTTATTGAAATACCCGATGATGACGGTGATATGTGTGAAGATGTGCAGGCATTAACCAATTGGGTAAGACAATCTTTTGAAGAGATACAGCAATTAAAAGAATTTGATATAGTGGCGGTGAATGTAACAGCCTACGGCGCAAGCCTGGTGCATGTAGATGCCGCAGGCAAACCCGTTGCGCCATTATACAATTATCTTAAGCCCTATCCCGAAGATCTGCAAAAAGCATTTTACGAAAAATATGGCGGCGTGGTTAAAGTGTCGCAGCATACGGCCTCACCTGTATTGGGCAGTTTAAATTCGGGTATGCTGTTGTATAGCATAATGAAGAGTAAGCCGAAGATTTTTGAAAAAATAAAATATTCGCTACACCTGCCGCAATATATCAGCCTGTTGCTTAACAGGAATTTTTCTTCCGATATTACCAGTATCGGCTGCCATACCATGTTATGGGATTTTACAAAAATGGCATATCACGATTGGGTACTGCAGGAAGGGATAGCCGAAAAATTAGCGCCTGTACAATCTGCCGATAAAACCATTGATGTGGTTATCCCAAAAGGTAAGGTGAAAATGGGGATAGGATTGCATGATAGTTCTGCAGCACTGATACCTTACCTGTTGAATTTTAAAGAGCCTTTTATTCTCTTGTCTACAGGTACATGGGCAATAAGCCTTAATCCTTTTAATGATACGCCTTTAACGGAAGATCAGTTAAAGCAGGATTGCCTGTGTTATCTTACCTACAAGAAACAGCCTGTTAAAGCTTCCCGCTTATTTGCAGGGTATGAACATGAGCAACAGGTGAAACGTTTGGCCGAACAATTTAGCAAACCTGTTAATTACTATACTACTGTAAAATTCGATAGTAATATAATACGTCGTTTAGCTGATAATCCAAATGCCAGCCCGCTGGCTGAAGGACAAATCACCGTTTTCCCTTCAAGAGATATAAGCTCTTTTGCTTCTTATGAAGAAGCGTATCATCAATTGATCGCTGATATTATTCATCGCCAGGTTACTTCTACAAAACTGGTACTTGAAGGAAGCCGCGAGGTAAAGCGCATTTTTGTGGATGGCGGTTTTGGAAAAAACCCGGTATATATGCATTTGCTTGCGGATGCATTTCCCAATATTGAAGTATATGCAGCTTCAGTAGCACAGGCAACAGCCATGGGTACGGCACTATCTGTTCATGAACACTGGAATACAAAAGAGCTGCCTGCAAGCATTATTGATCTGATGTATTATCATAGTAATAAGTAGAGCAGAGACAAACTGCATGAGAAATATAATGTATGCTTGTTTAAACTGCTTCCAGTTGAAAAGTGCGACGCAAGGGGCACTCCGTCTTTGTTATTGCAGTTGGATGCAGCATATTATTCTTATTCTCTGTTAAAACCTGCATATTCAATCCACCCTTCATTTTTCCTTTAAAACACTCTAAAATTAGCAGTAAATTTGCGCTGCAAAAAAGCGGCGGCAGCCGCCGCATTGTACGGAAAATAATATGGCAAATAATTTTAAGCAGCTGGCTGCAGAACTGGATGGAGAGTTTTATTATGATGATGTTATCAGAACATTATACGCGACTGATGCCTCAGCTTATCGCGAAATGCCGCAGGCTGTGGCAATACCCAGAACTATTGATGATATAAAAAAGCTGATCGCTTTCGCCAATCAGCATCATACTTCTTTAATTCCCAGAACAGCGGGAACATCGCTTGCCGGGCAGGTGGTTGGTAATGGCATTATTGTAGATATATCAAAATACTTTACCAAAATACTGGAGCTTAATGCAAATGAAAGTTGGGTAAGAGTGCAACCTGGTGTTATACGGGATGAGCTGAATATGTTTTTAAAGCCGCATGGCTTGTTTTTTGGACCTGAAACGTCAACGGCTAACCGCGCAATGATCGGCGGTATGGTGGGTAATAATTCCTGCGGCTCAAACTCTGTTGTATACAGAAGCACACGGGAGCATTTGCTTGAAGTAAAGGCTTTGCTGAGTGATGGCTCTGAAGCAGAATTTAAGGCGATGGATATGGATAGCTTTCATGCCAGATGCGAAGCAGATACATTGGAAGGAAGAATATACAAAGACATACGTAAGCTGCTGAGCAATTATGATAACCAGCAGGAAATACGAAAAGAATTTCCAAAAAAATCAATTGAAAGAAGAAATACAGGGTACGCAGTAGATGTATTGCTTGATACAGCGCCGTTTACAGCAGGCGAACCGGATTTTAATTTTTGCAAACTGATAGCAGGCTCTGAAGGCACGCTGGCTTTTATTACAGAGATAAAATTAAATGTGGTTCCGCTGCCGCCGAAAGTTTCCGGTTTATTATGTGTGCATTTTAATACGATTGATGAAGCATTGCGTGCGAACCTCATTGGTTTAAAATACAATGTATCTGCCAGCGAGCTGATTGATCATTTTATACTTGAATGCACTAAAGACAATATAGAACAAAGTAAGAATCGCTTTTTTGTGGAAGGAGATCCAGGGGCGATATTGGTTATTGAGTTCAGCAGAAACACCAAGGAAGAAGTAGAACAGGCTGCTGCTGCGGCAGAAGCAGAAATGAGGGCAGCGGGCTTAGGGTATCATTTTCCGTTACTGATGGGTGATGATACAAAAAAGATATGGACATTGCGCAAAGCGGGACTTGGCTTGCTGAGTAATTTGCCAGGTGATGAAAAAGCGGTGCCTGTTATAGAAGATACGGCTGTTGATGTAAATGATCTGCCGGATTTTATCCGCGACTTTAATGTTATTCTTGCTAAATATGGCTTGTATTCCGTTCATTATGCACATGCGGGCAGCGGAGAAATACATTTGCGTCCTATCATCAATTTAAAAACAGAAGAGGGAAATAAGCTCTTCCGTATTATTGCCGAAGAGATAGCAACACTGGTGAAAAAATATCATGGCTCATTAAGCGGTGAGCATGGCGATGGCAGGTTGCGCGGGGAATTTATTAAGCAGATGGTTGGCGAAAAAAATTACGCGCTGCTGAAAGAGATAAAAAAGGTATGGGATCCGCACAATATTTTCAATCCTAATAAGATTGTAGATACGCCATCCATGAATACGATGCTGCGCTATACACCGGGACAAAAAACACCGGCGTTTAAAACGGTTTTCCGTTACCATAACCAGGATGTATTGCAACATGCAGAACAGTGCAACGGCTCCGGCGATTGCCGTAAGACACATTTATCCGGTGGAACCATGTGCCCTTCGTATATGGCTACCCGGAATGAAAAGGATACTACAAGGGCAAGAGCGAATATACTGCGTGAATTTTTAACACATTCCACAAAAGCAAATCGTTTTGATCATGAGGAGATAAAAGAGGTGATGGATCTGTGCCTGAGTTGTAAGGGTTGTAAATCCGAATGCCCCTCTAATGTGGATATGGCAAAACTGAAGGCAGAGTTTTTGCAGCAGTATTATGATGCGAATGGTATACCGCTGCGTAGCAGGATGGTAGCCAATTTCGGTAATTTTTCAAAACTGGGCGCAATAGTGCCGGGGGTATATAATTTTTTTATGACCAATGGCTTTGCCAGCAGGTTGATAAAAAAGTTTACGGGCTTCGCGGCTGATCGTTCCATGCCGCAATTATATAAAACCACTTTACTGAGCTGGTATAAAAAGCATAAAACAATCAATACAGCGCCTGCTCCGGCAAAGAAAAAAGTGTATTTTTTTTGCGATGAGTTTACCAATTATAATGATACTGAAATTGGTATCAAAGCCATACTGCTTTTGGAGCGGTTGGGTTATGAAGTGGAGATACCGCAACATATAGAAAGCGGGCGCTCATGGTTGAGTAAAGGGCTGCTGCGTAAAGCTAAAAGTATAGCACGGAAAAATATAAAAGATCTTGCACCTGTAATTACAGAAGAAACACCGTTAATAGGGGTAGAGCCTTCTGCTATACTTACTTTCAGGGATGAGTATGTAGACCTTGCAGATGATGATATATTTGAAGCGGCGAAAAACCTTTCTAAGAATGTATGGACAATAGATGAATTTCTTTCTATGGAGCTGGATCGTGGCAGGATTGACACAGGCTTATTTACCACAGCATCAAAAAAAGTGATGCTGCACGGGCATTGCCAGCAAAAGGCATTGTCATCTGTAACGCCAACGGTTAAAATACTTTCCATTCCTAAAGGGTATAAAGTGCAGACCATACCTTCCGGCTGTTGCGGCATGGCCGGCTCTTTCGGTTATGAAAAAGAGCATTATGATCTTTCAATGAAGGTTGCCGAGCTGGTATTATTACCGGTGGTAAGAAAAGCGGAAGAAGATGATATTATTGCTGCGCCAGGCACCAGTTGCCGGCACCAGATAAAAGACGGGACTTCTAAAAAAGCGTTACACCCTGTAGAGGTATTGTATGATGCGTTGCTGGGATAGTTAACTCATATTATATTATCAGAAAGACTTTCTGATATCGAGCTTACTTTCTTTAACCGGTTTTTCTACAGGAGCCTGGCCGTCCTGTAGTTTAAAATCAAATACCTTATCAACATGTACCCATTTTCCGTTCTGCCATTTGAATGCTTCATAATCTCCATCCGGTACATAGGTATATTTTTTTTCCGGCTCATTATTTTCGGGTATCAGGTGATCAAATAAGATCAGCCCCAGTTCATCATCGTAACGCATTAAAGCATTGGCATCTTTTTTATATTCAATAGAAAACCTTGCCTGCGGTGGTACCGGCGCCCCGTTTTTTGTAAGGTTAAAAAATGGTGCGCTGCCAAAAACAGGTTTACCATCATGGTTAAAAGTTAATACTTCAATGCGTTTTTTGGTACTCTTAAATGAGTTTTCGTCGTAGCCAAGTAATGTATAATACTTTTGGCCATTGTAGGTATTGAGGAGTATTTTATAATAAATAGCGCCAACCCAGTTATCGTTGCTTAATGCAGCATTGTTGATGTTTTCAATCGCAGCAGTTTTATCAATAAGGGGAAATAATACCAGATCTCCGTTTGCTGTATTCATTTGAATAGCGCCGTGCCTGCGGAATACGCTCTCATCTTTTACCACCTGCCAGGTAAAAATCCTGAAGCTGCTGTCGGGCGCATATAATCTTGAAATTGTTTGCAAAGAATCAAAAGGGTAGTAAAAAGAGTTAGGTTCTTTCAGTGCTCTTACAAGCATTTTTGTAAAAATGCTGTCTGCATTAAAACGATCAACAGGTGAAGCAGCATTTACTATACCAAATGCATATTGTTTCATTGAATCCTCACGTGCTTGCATTGATGCACTGAATGTTTTTTTCCCGGATTGTGCATATGCATTAACCGATAATATGCAATATGAAAAGCTCAGTAAAAGACAATATGTGTATAAGCGCTTCATAGAATGATGTTTGCAAAAGTACTAACTATGCCGCGTAACAACGGTAAATCACCTGGAATAGTGTTTAAAGTTTTGATAAAAGGCTGCTAAGAAAGCGTTAAACCAATGGCTCCTGCTGGCTCAGGCAATGAAAGCTTCCCAAACCCCATATGATATCGGTAGAATTAATACCAACTACCTTTCGCTCCGGAAAACATTCCCGGATAATTTGAAGTGCCTTTTCATCTTTATCACAATTAAAAACAGGTACTACTACAGCAGCATTGGAAATATAAAAGTTTGCATAAGATGCCGGCAGTCTCTGATCTTCATATATCACCGCATCAGGCATAGGCAGTTCAATAATATTTAATTGTTTGCCATTAAGCAATCGCATTGCTTTCAATTCTCTCAGGTTTTGCTGAAGCAGGTAATAATTTTCATCATTCCTGCTTTCTTCAATTACAGTAAGCACGGTATCTTCATTCACAAATCTAACGGTGTCATCTATATGTCCGTCAGTATCATCGCCCACAATTCCTTCGCTTACCCATAGTACCTGGTTTACCCCGTAGTAATGAAATAAGTATGCTTCTATCTGCTCGCGGCCGAGGTGAGGATTACGGTTAGGATTAAGCAAGCATGCAGTGGAAGTAAGTAAAGTGCCTTTGCCGTTAAATTCAACAGAACCTCCTTCCATTACAATCCCGGGATGGTATACCGGTATATTATATCTTTCCCCGATCAGTGTAGGGATAACATCATCCAGATCATAAGGAGGATATTTGTTTCCCCATGCATTATAATCCCAGTCAACAATAACTTTCTTTTGTTCAGCATCAGGGTTTATAAGGAATGCAGGCCCATGATCCCTGCACCACGCATCATTGGTGGGATGTAAATAAAAAGCGATTTTATTAAGATCAACACCAGCTTTCAATAGTTGTTCTGTGGCGAAGTTTTGCATTGCTTCGTCAGTAACATTAATGTGTACACTTTCACCTGCAGAAACTTCTTTTATAAAAGCGCAATAATTTGGATAAACCGATGCGATCTTTCCCGGCCATGATGCTTCTTTGTGCGGCCAGCTTAACCATGTTGCACTATGTGGTGCAAACTCAGCAGGAAAATAATAACCAAGCTTTTTCGGTGTTGAAAAATTAAATGGTGAAGGATTGGCAGATGTTGCAGCTTTGCTCACTATAGTATCTTATTAAAATTTGAAAGTTGGTGTTATGCTTCTTCGTCTATATACCGTTTTGTTATAGGCTGGTAGCTGTCAATTCTCCTGTCGCGGAGAAAAGGCCAATGTGTGCGATACCTGTCAGATTTTTCTGTGTCCAGTGTAATTACATGCACTTCTTCCTTATCATACGGAGCCTGGTATAAAATTGTACCGAAAGGATTTGATACGAAAGAACCTCCCCAGAATTTCATAGCGCCATCCTGTTCAAAGCCTGTTCTGTTCACACTTACTACGTGTACTCCGTTTGCCACCGCATGACTTTGCTGAATGGTTTGCCATGCATTGTATTGCTCAATATTGGTTGCTTCATCCTGGGATGTTGCCCAACCAATAGCCGTGGGATAGAATAAAATTTCAGCGCCCATTAATGCTGTTATGCGTGCAGCTTCAGGATACCACTGATCCCAGCAGATCAATACACCAATAGCAGCAAATTTTGTTTTGAAAACTTTATACCCCATGTCGCCGGGAGTAAAATAAAATTTTTCGTAGTATGACGGATCATCGGGAATATGCATTTTACGGTACTTGCCAAGATAAGTGCCATCCGCATCTAATACGGCAGTTGTATTGTGGTATAAACCCTCAGCCCTTTTCTCAAAAAGCGAAGCAATGATCACAACGCCTTTTTCTTTAGCTACCTTACTTAAGGCATCCGTGGAAGGCCCTGGTATGGGTTCTGCCAGTTTAAAATTACTGTAATCCTCAACATCACAGAAATACAACGAGGTGAACAGTTCCTGGAGGCATACGATCTGTGCTCCTTTATCCGCCGCTTCACGCACTTTTGCAATTGCCTTATCCAGGTTTTCCTGTTTATCTGCACTGCAGGTCATCTGCACAAGCCCAACATTAATTTTTGCCATACTCCTTTGATTAAGGGTGCAAAATTAACTGGTAAAATTCAATTTTACGGAGAGAATAATTTACCTGCGGTAAGCAGTAGCTAAACTGCTGTTAAATTTACATCTGCAGGAGAAGGATCATATCCAAATCGTTTTTTGAATGGACTTTCTTTTTATTAGTTTTAAATTAATACTATCTGCGCGGTTTTCCCTTTTGCGCATTTGGTCAATATCCAATTTTCTTTGCTCTGCCAGTACGCGATGTTGCAAGGTTTGAATTTCTTTTTGTTTCAAATTCTTCTGAATTAGCTGCAGCAGATATTTTTCTGCTACCTGCTTTTTTTGATCGCTCCGTAAAATATCATTTAAAGATTTTGGTTGACCGTCAATGATGAATTTGAGGTCTTTATCTATTGCATCCAGGTTAATAGAATAGGCGTTTTCTAAATCACCTTGTGCCTGTTCTCCTTCAGCATTATTAAAATACAGCTCAATATCTTTTGAAAAAGCAATTCTATCTTGTTCCGGGTATTCACCGGAAAATGCCACAGGATATTCAGGTGTAAAAATCATATTTCTCCTCACCTCAGCACCGCCTGTTAATGGGGTAGTAGCGGAAATGGCTGGAGGTATAGGTGGCGCCGGTGGCGCAACAGCTGTGGACGGGAATACCGAATCAACTATAGTGATATTTGAAATTACATGATTCCTGTCCTTAATAATTTTAATACTTTCAGTGCTGGCTGCAGGTATATTTTTTGTGCCGGCAACAGATTCGGTTGAAGTGATTGCCTGACCGCTTGTAATGGTCAGCTCCTTATGTGTTGTGTGCTGAGCGGCAGTTGATGAATGATTGACATGCTGTTCTGATGATGGCGACAGCCAGGCAAGTGATAAGAGAATAAAGGCGG
Organism: Agriterribacter sp.; assembly: GCA_047601125.1. Lineage (GTDB taxonomy): Bacteria > Bacteroidota > Bacteroidia > Chitinophagales > Chitinophagaceae > Agriterribacter. The sequence continues at coordinate 2,117,775 of JASGJY010000002.1, forward strand.
TAATTACCAATGCGATCAATTTTTGGCCATAGTTGAAGTTGGTGTTCTTTACATTCATTATCCTTTTTACCCTGCCTAATAATTGCCCGCTTTCTCCGGTAGCAGCTACTGCCAAAGGCTGCACGCCAATACGCATTTTTTCAAGAGAAAGTAGTGCTGATGCATAGCTGTGCGGATCGAATGTATGACGAAGTACAAGATCATCGCAGCAGTGTTCTCTTTCTTTTTTTAATGACTGTGCCAGTAAATGCACGAATGGATTGAAAAATAAAACAGTTTCTATTACTGAAGCCACAATATTGATTAAATAATCATTGCGGCGAATGTGTGCCAGCTCATGTAACAATACAGATTCAACCTGTGCTATTGTAAGATGATTGAATGTTGCAACAGGCAATAATATAATGGGTTTTAAAAAATCCATTGTGGCAGGCACATCTATTTTTTCACTCAGAAATACCCTTACCTTTCTTTGAATACCAATGCCCGCGGCGTACTTGTCAATAAATGCCAGCCAATGGTCTTCCAGTTCAATCAACCCCTGCGTTTTTAGTTGCACAGAAAAAATATAAGCTCTTGTAAGTTTGATTAACAGGATGAGTAATACTATAAGATAGGCTGCGGAGAGGTAAGGAAGAAAATTATTAAGAGTGGTGGTGATGCGGCTGCCTGCGGCACCTTCGGCTGTTGATATATTGAACAATGCCCGGGCAAGCGTGATATTGTTGTTGGCAACATTTTCCAGCGATTGTTTTAACGCAGCTACCTCATTATAATTCTGGACAAACGTAATACCAAACCATGCGAATGAAATAAATAAAAATGATACGGCAACAGTATGTTTTAATGCAGGTAAAATTTTTCTTCCTCCGCTGCTGATCACCTGGTATAATAACCATAGCAACGCCGCCTGCCAAAGGCTTGAAGCAATTGTCCAACCCAATGCTATTAAAAACGGGGAATCGTATAATGCAGTCATTGTTTGTGGTTTTGATTATTGCTTTTTCAATGAATTCAATAATTGCTGAATCTCTTCCAGTTCGTCTTTGCTGGTTTTATGGTTACCAAGTGCCTGCATAACCAACTGTGCCGGCGAGCCGGAGAAAAGCCCGTCAATCATTTTTCCCACGAGGTGTTTTTGCGTTTTTTCACGACTTACGGCTGCCTGGTAAATATGCGTTTTTGAAGAGTCATCACGGCTCACTATTCCTTTTTCATGCATGATCTGCATAAGTTTAAGGGTGGTTGTATAGCCTACATCTTTGCTTGCCGCCAGCACTTCATGCACTTCTCTTACGGTTGCTTCTTCTTTATCCCACAATACCTGCAAAATCTCCAGTTCACTTTCTGTAGGCTTGCCTGGTTTTTGTTGCGCCATATTTACGATTTTGTTCGTAAGCTAAAATACGATTTTGTTCGTATCTGGCAAAAATGTTTTAAAATTTTAAGAGAATATGAGGCAATAAAAAGCGGCATACAAATAAACATATGTATGCCGCTCAGCTATGGGATCGGAGGATTTTACTTCTTCATTAATTTGATAATATCTGTTGTACCATCTTTATTGATGACCTGCAGCATATATATACCACTTTGCAGTTGCTGTATATTCATATTAAATATGCCACCGGTTTGGCTTAACGATGGTCTGTACTGCATTACAGCCTGACCACTGGTGCTCAATACATTTACCTGCGTTATTGCTTTGCCCGCCTTAACCGTTATCTGGTTAGATGCAGGGTTAGGATATACCCGTAATGATGCGCCCTCACAATTCATTTCTATTGGGCGGATAGGAGTGCTGCTGTTTTTCCCGTCAAAATCAACCTGTGTTACACGGTAATAGCTTTTTCCGCTGAAAGGAACTTCATCGGTATAGCTATAAGATTTTGTAGTTGTACTGTTGCCCGCTGCGCTTACTTTTGCAATGGTGCTGAAGTGTACACCATCCTGGCTTCTTTCAACATTAAAGTGACTGTTGTTTTGTTCAGTATATGTTTTCCATTGCAATAGTGCTGTACATTTAACAGGTTTGGCAGTAAAGTCTCCAAAGGTTACTGGTAAAACGATGTTGATGCTGCCAACTGCAAGCGCTGTTATTACGGTGCCGCCAGGTATTGTGCCGGTTAAGGTAGAACCCTTTGAAAGCCCCGATGCGCCGGAAGTACCACTCAGGTTGATCCACTTTTCCGTATCGGGATTCCACCCTACTAATCTTAAATCAGATGCGGAAAGCCCACCTGATAAAGCCGTATAATCCGGAATTGATACTGTAATAATCTGGTCTGACGGCATGCTTGATGCCTCATGATTACCCATTAAAGAATTTTGATAATGCCAATCCCAAAAACCAATTTTAGTAACAGCCTGGATGCCTGGTTCAAGATGTGTAATATCTGTAGCATTAATTGTTCCTTCGGGGTCGCCCGATATGCCGGTGAGGTCAGGTGTAACTCCCGGATCTCCGTCAACCCAGCCTACGGTGAGTGTGGAATCATTATCTGTAAAAACGCCAACGCGCTGTAACTGGTATACTTCGGAACTGTTGCCAACGGGAAAAATAAATTGCCCGTTATGGCCTGGTAAACCTGTATTTGCCAAAAAATTAATTTCAGATACAAAGCCATCTACATGCTGCGCATCGGTTGGCGCAGAAGGATTACCGTTGTTGAAATAGGAGGCGCTGTTAACAAATACGATGGCTCCGTTCACCGGGTAATTTCTGTTAGTAGTGGTCAATCCATTATTGAAATACAGGTTTTTGGCTACAACAATACCACCCGGAGGGTTTCCTAAATACTCCCCGATGCCATCAAAAGGCTCACGGTAATTAGTAATATCCATGGTATTGCCTGCCCCAATATTAAAATACACATCATCAAAAATAATAACACCATGGCCTTGAATGATATTATTGGCCTGGTATAAAAATGTATCTACATTATTGCCGCTTATACCGGCTCCGGTTGTAAGATCATTAAATTGTGTCAGCCAGCCATGTCCATCACCATCCTGTACCCTAAAAATCTGGTTAGTATGTCTGTACTTGGTACCGTTTATTCTTGTTATAGCAGTTATCACTTCGGTTTGAAAACCGGTAAGTCCATCTTCTTTGGTTACATTGCTCCAAGTATCTACTGTAGAATAAGTTGTTTGTTGAGAATAAATACTATTAGCAAGCAGTGTCAGAATCACCAGGGGTACAAAAGATTTCATGCTTTGATCAATTTTCATTTAATGATGTGTAAATCACATTATAGTTGTAATAGAAGGTGAGTTAAGGCATAATGGAATTAAAGAAACCGCAGTTTTTTCAAAAGAAGCTTGAATATATCAAAGGCAATTCATGGAGTGGAAAAAAGGATTCTGGCAAGAAATTGTGAAGATATGAAAACTTGTAAAATCAAATTATTTTTCTGAAAAAAGTAGCAATAAAATTGTGCTGGTTTTTAAATATATTCTGATAATCAATATTTTATTTCTTTAAATGACATTAGAATTTATCTTACGTTAATCTTAATATTAAGGCGTCTGTTATTTTATTTCCACTATGGTTCCTGCAATATAACGAATGTTATCTTCCTTATTAAAGTAATATACGATCAATATTCGTCTGGTATCAAGTAGTACCGGCCATGTATAGCCAATGTCACCATTGCCGCCATCTTCACGTAAAATAATTTCAGGGGCGGTTTTAAAATCGGTGCATTCTGCATTTAATATTCTTGCCCTTATGCCCCAGGGTTTATGCCTGTAGCCATAGGTGAGCAGCACCCGGTTATCCGGAAGCCGTAAAGCATTTAAAGGATGCCCCTGGAAACCCATTGATTCCCATTTGAAAGTTTTACCGCCATCTTTTGAACGGGCTATAACGGCGTTATCATTAAAACCGGCAGTTCTTAAAAAGCCAACTATATCTCCGTCAGGTGTTTCATAAACAGAAGCCTCGTTAAAAGAGATAGCTGAATCTTTTGCAACCTCGCTTTTATATTGCCAGGTTAAACCTTTATCTATTGACGTTAGTAAATAATTTGATGTTTTATTTGCACTGTCTGAAGCGGCAACTATCCAAAGCACTCTCCCGTCTTTCGCTTCATACATTGCACCGCGGTTATATGCAGGAAGCTTTTGACCATAAGCATTATAATAAATTTCAGAAGCTGCATGCGGCGGGTAAACTGCATTACTCCATGATCTGCCACCATTTGCAGATCTTATAATATAGCCACCAAGAAAAATATAGCCGCTGTTTTCAATATAAGGCTTTTTTAAATTTGGTATACCATCGGCACGTACCTGCGTCCATCCATAGCTTGCACATAATATTGTTCCATCTTTTAACTGCAGCAGGCAGGGATCCTGCGATCCTCCGAATGGATGTGCATACATAAGTTCGGGGTTGGCAGACCAGTTTTCGCCATCTTTAGACTGAACCATTACCAGGTAACTGTTTTGATCAACATGATTGTTGCCTTTCTCTCCAAAAATCTGGCGGTTGGGCGCACGCCTGAAGGCAACGATTAGTGCTCCATCAGGCTTTTTTATAACAGAAGGAAATGCACAGTAAAATGCAGTGTCCTTATAGATGATAACGTTCTTGATTTTTTTTACGCCGGGAATGCTATCTGTATTGCCGTAGGCGCAGGTTATGCTCAATATAAGCAGGCAACACCCGGTTAGTAATGTTTTAGTCATTATTATAATAATGCATTTGATATGAGCTAAAAATAACCATAGTTTTTAATGTCGCCATAATTCAATGCTAATTCAATACGCTGTACCATTGCATTATTACCTGCAGAAGAGAACAGCAATTCGTTATCCCCCTGTTTTATATAACCATGCGGTACAATAAATGCCCAAACTTTCTGATCGTGGTTCAGCCCCCTCTGCCTGTCGTATAACTGCAGGTATATGGCATTTGTATCTTTCAATATATATCCATTGATTGATACAGAGACAGGATCACTGTTGGCTGTTCTTATAAATAATACAATTTCCTTTGGTTTGCTTTTGTTAACATCATCGCCCACGAAAATATTTGCTTTATTATTTGAATGAATTTTTAATGGTAAAGGACTATTGGGCGTTAAATCGTATGAAGTGGCGCCATCCGACAGCATATAAATTTTGTTTCGCTTTTTTAATGTTTTTAGTGAGCCCAGTTCCTGTAATAATTCAGGAGCAATAATTCTGCATACCGTTGTTCCCGCTTCTGGTTTCAGTTGCCCGCCTGCTTTATTATAAGCTGTAAAAAAATAATTGAATAAATTCAAGCCTGCTGCTCCCTGTGCCAGCGCATGAGAAGCCATTCCCCTGTACATGCCATGTGAATATACTTCTCTCGGGTTATAAGTGCCGTCGTCAAGCGTTGCATATACAGGAATTTCAAAGCCAAGCTTTTTTTTAAAATCCGCTACAGGCATTGCAGGTTCTCCTCTCCAATGCACACCAAGCGTTATAAAATCAACTAATCCCAGTTTCACCCAGGTTTGTACATCCAGTCCTTTCTTTTTGCAATCGCTTATTGTTGCAGGAATACGGGCGGTTAATAATATTTTTTTATTATGAACTTTACCAACAGAATCTGTGATTTTTTTTACAGATTGAATAAGTTCCGTAATAAGAGGCGCATTTTGCGCTGCTTCACTTTTTTTAAAATACACTATAAACCGCATGAAATCCAGTTCGTAGCCATCAATCAGCGCGCCATATTTCTCTAGCTGCTCTTTTATAATATTCAGCTTATGATTTCTTACCTCGCTATGGGCAAAGTCAAGTGCGTTGCTGCTGTTCCAGCCGGTCAAGGTTGTATCATGTGTCCAAAGTTCAGGATGTTCAATCCAGAAATTACTATATTGAAGTAAACAATCATTGCTGGTGTCAGCAAAATGCAGGTCATTCATTCTGTAGGTTATAAACGCCTCCAGTTTTTTTTCTTTAGCTCTTTTCACTGATGCTTCAATAATATCAGTGCCTTGTTTTTCAAGTGCTGCTGCATTATTATAAAATCTTCGTAATGCTTTATAAAGCGAAGTATCAGTTCCGCAATTCAATGTCCCGTTTTTATCATCGCCTATCAGCCTTCCATATTTGGAACGATAATAGAAAAAATCACTTCCGGAACATATCATTAATGTAGTTACCTGTGAGTTAGCGATCATGTCTACATATTGATTAACATCTGCAATGGTAAGCGGGCGTTGGTTAAACCAATTGTTGCCAAGTATTTCGGTACCGTCATTATTATATATTAAACGGGAAACGTTAGGGGAAAAGCTGGTTATAGTTTTGCAGCCTGAAATTATGGCAAGAAGAAAAAAAATAATAGATCTGTTCACAGTTTTTTTATAAAGATGAAAATTATATTTTTTAATACTTTCATACGAAATGATCAGCTGCCGATGTAAAGTTTAAATATACGCTTATAAAAAATATCCACCTGGGCTATGCATGCCCGTTTAATAATGGTGCTGATTAACCCGTTTTTTTCAGCATTATACACAGGAAACCAATTACAGGAACAGGGTAGATTTTCCTGATAAAGCTTTTGGCCTCGTTTTGTTATTATTAACTATCGTTTTGATTACTTATCCCGATAAACGCCAAATGAAAGTTTGATTTGAATGTTGCTATTATACTTAGACAAAAAGTGAATGATTTTATTATTGTGGTTTGGTATTTTTTATATTGATCATCGATTTAACTAATCATAAAGCTGATCTTCTTTTCAGGATAGGCTTCTGCATACCTGTAAATCATATCACGGATAAAATCGTTATCAATATACGGCGTTAGGTTTTTTTTTATAGTACTGAGTTTTTTTTCTTTCATTTCTTTGGAGATATACCCCATACCATAAAACCTGCCTCTTTCTATCAGAAGGCAACTATACTGACCTGGTTCTATACCATCTCCTATTACGGCAAAAGTCGGTAACTCATCGTGCAATGTTTGCAAAGCAACTTCAACACGTTTGTTATAAATTTCCGGTTCATCATCAACGTCCTGCGTTTCGTCCATTTCTTTTGTTTTATCAAGAAAACAAAGTTTGGGTGAAAGCTGATGACGTTTTATCATATTCCATAACAGCCGGTAGCCTTCCCACATTAACCCAAAAGTATAAACAGGTCTTAAATGTTTACGCTTTCTTTCAATAGCAAGCCTCGCATACCCTTTCTGGTCTTCAAAAACGTATAAACCATACTGAAAATCAATATGCTTTCTGCTGGTATTATATATAGGCCAAAGTTTTTTAATTTCTGTTTCTTCAAGCACTGCTGCCATTAGCTCTGTTCCACAAAGCTGGTAGCTGATGTGGTGAACATTCCTGATAAATTCCTGCTTCTGCCTGCCGGTGCCGTTGTGTGCAAAATGGCTGCTCACCCTGCTCTTTAAACTTTTTGCCTTCCCAACATAAATCACTTTTCCTTTCTGATCCCTGAAATAATACACGCCCGGTTTACGCGGCAATTGCTCAATCTGTTTCTTGGGTAGATATAATGGCAGGTATTGTTCTTTGGAAGATTTTTTTAAAAACTGGTATATATAATTTTGCCGGTCATTCTTCAATAACCGTTCAAAAAGTAAAACAGTTGCCATCGCATCGCCTGCTGCCCTGTGCCGGCTTGTAATAGGTATTTCAAGCGAACGGCAGATATTTCCAAGACTGTAAGAAGGTAATCCTGTAAAAATTTTCCTGGTAAGCCTGACCGTGCATAGCTTTTTTATACTCAGGTTATACCCGCAGGATTGCAATGCACTGTGCAAAAAAGAAAAATCAAAATTCACATTGTGAGCGACAAATACTTTATCGTTCAACAACTCAAAAATCTGTGGCGCTATTTCTTCAAATACCGGCGCATCAGCTACCATGTCATTGGTAATACCCGTCATAGACTGAATAAAAAGCGGGATTGGTTGTTGTGGATTAACGAGCGATTCAAAGCTTTCAATAATTTTTTCTCCATCGTACACAAATATGGCTACTTCGGTAATATTGCTGGCTGAAGCATACCCGCCTGTCGTTTCAATATCAACTATAGCATAAATCACACAAATATGTTTGATTATCTAAAGATAAAATCCTTTGTTCATAATCAAAAAAATCAAATATAAAATGTTGATTATCAATTTTAAATGAAGAAAATACTCATTTTTATAACAATATTGGTTTTATAGCACAATAAACAGGCACAAATTTGCAGGAAAATAGTTAGCTTTGAATTATACTTTGATTTATAACTGACGATTGTGCTTTTTCCGAATGGATTTCCTCAACCGAAAGTATAAATCATTTATAACAAATCATCCTTTGAAAGCTTTGTAGTAATCCGGTCCTGATTTTTCACTTTAAAAATCAAGCGTATGAAGCTTTTTACATCATTACACGTAGGTGAGGGTGCAAAAATCGCTACAATAGTTATTCTCGCTTATACTGCGATTGTTGTTATCACTTACCTCTCCTGGTAAAAAATTATTTATTATTTGGACGGAGACACTTTTTCGCTATATGCGGGAAAGTGTTTTTTTGTTTTATACGTACTTTTGCTGCCCGAATAAATATTTATGGAGTTAAGTAAAAATTATATTCCTGCATCTGCAGAAGATAAATGGAACCAGCACTGGAAAGAAAAGCAATATTTTAAAAGCACACCGGATGACAGGAAACCTTTTACGGTTGTAATACCTCCGCCAAATGTAACCGGAGTATTGCATATGGGACATACGCTTAATGAAACCGTACAGGATATACTGGTGCGCAGAGCCCGCATGAGCGGATACAATGCCTGCTGGGTACCCGGCAGCGATCATGCTTCTATCGCTACAGAGGCAAAGGTTGTAGGCATGCTTAAAGAACAGGGTATTGATAAAAACACCCTGACCAGGGAAACCTTTTTAAAATACGCTTTTGAGTGGAAAGAAAAATATGGCGGCATTATCTACCACCAGATAGAAAAATTAGGATGTAGTGTTGACTGGGATCGCGTTACGTTTACGATGGATCCCGATTACTATAAAGCAGTAATGAAAGTGTTCGTTGACCTGCACAGCAAAGGGTTAATATACCGTGGCGCCAGAATGATAAACTGGGACCCTGCGGCAAAAACCGCTTTAAGTGATGAAGAGGTTGAATACAAAGATATTCAGGGTAAACTATACCATATACGCTACAATTTAAAAGATGCTGCAGGTAATGCTATAACAAACCCGCAGACAGGCGAAAACGGAATTACAATAGCAACACAACGCCCTGAAACCATTATGGGCGATACTGCTATTTGTGTTAATCCTGCTGACGAACGCTATACACACCTGAAGAATGCGTTTGCGTATGTGCCTTTAATAAATCGTAAAATACCCGTCATCTTTGATGAATATGTTGACCCGGCTTTTGGAACCGGCGCATTAAAGGTTACCCCCGCGCATGATATTAACGATTACAATCTCGGTTTAAAGCACAATCTTGAAGTTGTTGATACTCTTAACGAAGATGGAACACTCAGCCAGGCTGCGCAGATATATATTGGTGAAGACAGGTTTACTGCAAGAAAAAAAATCATCGCCGAACTTTCAGAAAAAGGATTTATTGTAAAAGACGAAGAGTATACCACAAGGCTTGGTTACAGTCAACGTACAGGTGTTGTGGTAGAGCCGCGTATTTCTACTCAATGGTTCCTTAAAATGAAAGAACTGGCAGGCCCTGCGCTGGGCGCTGTTGTTGAAGGAGATATTAAGATACATCCAGGTGATAAATTTTTGGCTACGTATAAATACTGGTTGGAGAATGTAAAAGACTGGTGTATAAGCCGCCAGCTTTGGTGGGGGCAACAAATACCTGCATGGTATGATGATAAAGGGAATGTAATTGTAGCGGAAAATAAAGGCTCGGCATTTGAAAAATGGAAATCCTTGCCGGGTGTTAACGCGGGCAGTATTGATGAGCTCAAACAGGATGAAGATGTACTGGATACATGGTTCTCTTCGTGGTTGTGGCCGATGGAAGTATTTAAAGGAATATCCAAGCCGGGAAATAAGGATATTAACTATTACTATCCAACATCAGTATTGGTTACAGGGCAGGATATTATTTTCTTTTGGGTATCACGCATGGTAATGGCCGGCATGGAATACAATAAAGAAAAACCGCTGGCTGAAGCTATACCGTTTAAAGATGTATACTTTACCGGAATGGTAAGAGATAAGCTGGGCAGGAAAATGAGCAAAAGCCTGGGCAACTCCCCGGACCTGTTACAGCTTATTGAAGAATATGGCGCTGATGCGGTGCGCTTTGGTATAATGATATCTTCACCTGCTGGCAATGATCTGCTGTTTGATACGGCTTCGCTTGAGCAGGGCAAATTCTTCAATAATAAATTATGGAACGCGCTGAAGCTGGCAAAAGTATTACAGCAGCGTATAGCCGATACTAAATCTGATGAAGATAGTTTTGCGGTAGACTGGTTTGAAAGCCGTTTAAATGAGGCAAAAACCCTTGTTGACAAACTGATCAGCGAATTTAGACTGAGTGAAGCGTTAAAAACAATCTATTCTCTTATATGGGATGATTTCTGCAGTTGGTATCTTGAGTGGATCAAGCCGGAGCAGGATCAGCCAATGGCACAATCTGTTTACGACAAAACAGTTGAATATTTTACGGAACTGTTGCAGTTGCTTCATCCGTTTATGCCTTTTATTACAGAAGAGCTGTACCATTTGCTTGATGAAGAAAGAAAAGATGACATCTGCATGAAACAAAATACGGCCGTGGGTGAAATCAATCCATCTTATATAGCTGAGGGCGAGCTGTTAAAACAAACCATCACCGCATTGCGCGATGCTAAAGTAAAAAATCAGCTTAAGCCGCGTGATGAAATAAGAGTATATGTATACACCAATGTGCCGGAAATATACCAGCATATTATACCAATATTAAGCAGGCAGGTAAAAGCTTCTGCCATACATATTACAAATGAGGCGATACAGGATTGCATCAACATTGTAGTTGGAAAAGACAGGTTTTATATTCAGTCTGACATTGTTGTTGACAACAGAGCCCAAAAGGAACAATTGGAGAAAGATCTTGAATATCAAAAGGGATTTTTGAATTCGGTAAAAAAGAAATTAGGCAATGAACGTTTTGTGCAGAATGCAAAACCCGAAGTAGTTGAAATGGAAAGAAAAAAGAAAGCGGATGCCGAGGCAAAAATCAGGGCAATAGAGGAAAGTTTGATGCATTTGTGATGAGAAAGGGTTAAAAGCCGTATAACTTACGCCTTACACCCTATGTCTTCTGCCTTAAAAGAAAGCCCTCCATAGAAATGGAAGGCTTTAACGATTGCTTGCCCTATGAAAATCTTTAATGTTTTTTTCTCATGTTACAGTTATAATTATAATTTTTCATCGTGTTGGGTAATATCCAGGCCAATTTCCTCTTCTGCGGCTGTTACTCTTATCGGGTGTATAATATCTGTGATCTTAAATACCACAAAACCCATTACAAAAGAAAATACCACTACAATTAAGCATCCTAATACCTGGTGCATAAAAAACTCAGTACCACCGTAAAATAAGCCGTCAGTACCGGCAGGATTTATTGCTTTACTTGAAAAGATACCTGTGCAAATCATACCAACTATACCGCCAACACCATGGCAGGGAAATACATCCAATGTATCGTCGATAGTTGTTTTGCCTTTCCAGTAAACGGTAAGATTAGAAATAATTGCAGCTATAAAGCCTATGAAGCAGCTCTGTGGCAAACCTACAAAACCGGCAGCGGGCGTAATTGCTACGAGGCCAACCACAGCCCCGATACAAAAGCCAAGTGCAGATGGCTTTCTGCCACGCATAGCATCAAAAAATATCCACGACAATCCTGCCGCTGCAGAAGCAGTATTGGTATTGGCAAATGCATCAACCGCAAGGCTGTTTGCGCCAAGTGCAGAGCCGGCATTAAAACCAAACCATCCGAACCACAGTAAACCTGTTCCTAATAAAACATAAGGTATTCTTGCAGGTTTTACGTGCTCTTTATTAATGTGCACCTGCCTTCTTTTTAATACAATAGCACCGGCTAATGCTGCGCAGCCGGCAGAAATGTGCACAACAGTACCACCTGCAAAATCAAGCACGCCCATTTTAAATAATAAGCCATCAGGATGCCATGTCCAGTGCGCAATAGGTGCATAAATCAACAGGCTGAATAATATCATGAACAGCACATAAGAGGTGAATTTGATGCGCTCAGCGGTTGCGCCCACTACTAATGCCGGTGTAATGATCGCGAACTTCATCTGGAATAATGCGAACAATAAAATGGGAATGGTTGGTGCAAGGCCCCAGGGTGCATGTCCGTTTATTCCTTTCATAAAAAGAAATTCTGTGGGATTGCCAACAAAGCCGCCGATGGAAGTTCCGAAAGCCAAGCCAAATCCTACCACCAGCCATAATATACTGATGAGACCGGTAGCAATAAAGCTTTGCATCATGGTAGCGATCACATTTTTCTTGCCTACCATACCACCATAAAAGAAAGATAAACCGGGTGTCATTAAAAGTACAAGCGCCGCAGATATGGTTACCCATGAAATATCAGCGAAATTGTACACTTTTGAGCCATCAAAGTCTGCAACCAGGGGAACAAAAATTCCGATCACAGAAAATAAAGCGAGTAAAAGAAAGGGAATAGTACTGCTGAACTTATTCATACATATTTTTTTAGGGGGTTACTTTTTTAATTCCTCCTCATTGTTCATTTATTTTCATGCAGCAATTCTGATTTTCAGGGGATCAGGGTGAAATGATGAACACTAATTAATTTAAAAGAATACAATAGCTGCCAGGAGAAACGTTCCTGTAGATTTTTCTGTCGGGATACCATAAGTATTATCCTTTTTATAGAATACCGGATCTTTTGCACTATCTAACCTGAATTCAGGAATGATAAGGATATTTTCGTGCGGCTTGATGTTAAGTGACAATGTCGTTTGAAAAACACTTGTGTTTACTACACCGGTTATCGCTTTTTTATCATCAAAATACTCCCCCCGGAGCGTTAATCCGAATTTATCTGACGGATCAACATTTACATACAAAGCAGAGCCCCACCATGAAGCAGCATCTCCGCCATCCGGTTTGTATGATTTAACCGTTCCATCATAACCCAGGCTGAATTTATCAGATATTTTTCCCGTCATAGTTAACCCAACCTGATTGCCGGTTCCATTGCTGAGGTCTTTGCCACCAACATAATTTAAGAATGCGCTGAACTTGTCATATGTAGCACTGAATTGTGCCAGGAAATTCTTTTTAGCAAAACTGGCAGATAGGTAATCAGTAGGGTTTGCTATGCCAACCATTAACCCGAAATGATCACCCAAACCAAAATCCGCTTTTAATCCTGTATGAGAAAAAGGCCCGTAAGAGAACATATAGCTCATACTATAATTGCGGTTTAACTGGGGATCGAGTAATTCATAACCCACATGTGTTCCCCATTTGCCCATAGTGAATTTAATTTTATCAGTTGGGGAATAACTTACGTAAGCCTGTTTGATAGCCTGCAAAATGCCACTTTCTTCTGCATAAGAAAACTCTTTTGCCCTGCTGCCAAACCCAAGATCAACTGTAGCTGATATTTTGCCATAAGTGTAATCAGCCCTGAGTGAGGCCATACCTAACTCAAAAGAATTTTGTGAATTAGTAAAGCTTGTATTGTTATTAAAAGGGCGATTTCCATCATCATCAGTGACGTTTTTAGGGTTACTGAAATTATAACGATAATACGCATCAACAAAACCCGAGAATTTTAATTCTCCTTTTACCGGTTCTGCTGGGGCTACTGTAGAATCTTGTGAAAATGCATGTGAAGCAGAGACCACAAGAGTGGCCAGTGTCAGAAATTTTCTTAACATTGCAGTTGATTTTAAGTGTTATGAAAGGGTATTGTTTTAAAACCTGGTCAGAGGTTTACTTTAAAACAATACCTTTTCGTTTTATAAAGCCTGATTAATTTTTAATTCCGGCGATGTTTTAATTTATTCAGCAACCTGTTCTTCACGCATTATACCATTACTGTGCACCAGTAAGGTTCCCTGAACATAATTTTCGTTATGCTGTGTTGCATCGAGTCCAAGTTCTTCTTCTTCGGCACTAACACGCAAAGGCAGTATGAAGTTGATAAATTTGAATATTGCAAAAGAAACAGCAAAACTGTAGGTCGCAGAAATAACCATTGCCTTTAATTGCGTAAAAAAGAAAGCTGAATTACCATAGAACCAGCCATCATTACCAGCCGCATTTACAGCTTTTGTTGCAAAAATACCTGTAAGCAGCATGCCTACCATACCGCCAACACCGTGGCATGGAAATACGTCAAGCGTATCATCAAGTGTTGATTTTTGTTTGTAATAAACAGCTATGTTAGAAATGATTGCGGCAATAACTCCTATAAAAATACTTTGCGGAATAGCTACAAAACCCGCTGCCGGTGTAATAGCAACAAGGCCAACAACAGCTCCTATACAAAAGCCAACTACTGATGGCTTTTTGCCACGTAGTACATCAAAAAACATCCAGCCCAAACCCGCAGCAGCAGCGGCAGTATTGGTAGTTGCAAAAGCCGAAACCGCTAATGCATTTGCACCGAGTGCTGAACCTGCATTAAAGCCGAACCAGCCAAACCAAAGCAAACCTGTGCCAATCAGTACATAAGGTATATTAGCAGGTGGGATTTCTTTATGTTCGATATGCGCTTTTCTGCGCTTTAAAACCAATGCTCCTGCAAGTGCTGCGCAACCTGCAGAAATATGCACAACTGTACCGCCTGCAAAATCAAGAGCGCCCATTTTAAATAAAAATCCATCGGGATGCCAGCTCCAGTGAGCCAAAGGTGCATATACCAATAAGCTGAAGAGTGCTATAAATAATATATAAGATGTAAAACGTATTCTTTCTGCAACCGCTCCCACCACAAGACCGGGAGTGATGATCGCAAACATTAATTGAAATAATGAGAATAAGGTTTTAGGAATGGTTGGTGCGCCAACCCAGGGCTCGCCCGAGTTAACATCCTTAAAGAAAAGATGTGTTGAAGGATTACCTATAAAACCACTGATGTCTGTACCGAAACACAGGCTGTAGCCCACAAATATCCAAAGTACGCTAACTACACCTGCTGCAACCACGCTTTTCATCATTGTTGAAATCACATTTTTGCGATGTACCATCCCTCCATAAAAAAAGGCAAGTCCGGGAGTCATCAAAAATACCAATGCGGTAGCAACTATTATCCAGGCAATATCTGATGTACTGTACTTAGAAACATCAGCAAAGTCGGTAGCAGGTTTAATAAAAATAGCAGTAAGGGCTATTACTGCTAAAATTAAAAAGGGGGCAATTTGCTTTAAGGTTCGTTTAGCCATGTGAGCGGTTTTAAATTAAATAAAATTGCTATTAGTAATTATTCAACAAATATATGTTGTTATTTAATTAAATAAACAAAAATAACTCACATATTATTAACTTTAATTTAATTGATTATTATATTTTATAAATTTTATCTCATTTAAAAGCTTTTTTTTTAAAAAAAATACAAATATAATCGTTTGAATAATAATTAAACGACAGCCCATTTTGTGAAAAAGTGTCAAAAAGAATAAATTAATTTATTCTATATATTATAATTTTAAAATTATAAAATATTATACTATGATTAATATTTTGATATACCCCTTGAAATAGAAAGAGGCTGTCGCCAGGCAGCCTCTTTCTAAAAAATATTTAATAAGCCTTTAATACGGCAATATAAAGCTTACGCTATTACCATTCGGTCCGGTATATACTACTTTATAAAAGAAATTATCAGGGCAGGTAACCGGGTTTCCTGAAGCATCTAACCCAAAGGTAACCGTAGCGGATATACCTGCTACCTCATGTTTAACTGTGCCGGAAGTCAACCGGAATTCGCAATCCTGTCGCACTACCAACGGGTCGATGGTGGAAGTAGTAAAAGCCGCACCATAGCGGTTTGTGCCCCATTCCGCAATATTTTCAATACCACCTTCGGTATGATTACCTGAAACAGAAAGTACAACACCATTATCGTAGGTAAAATCGCGTTGCTTTGCCACTTTCCAGGTACGCTGGGTACCATTATCAAAAGTAATTGACAAGCCATCGCTTGCAATGGTATGAATAATATGTTGCTGAGCTGACAGTTTGGCCAAAAGTCCGCCGCTTACATTGATATAAGTTTGTGCACCATTGATGGTGATACTTTTCTTATCCCATGAGCGGGTTATTTTTAAATTATTATACCTGACCGTAACTATTGCTCCGGCATTCTTCCACTGTGTGCCTTTAGCAACAGATACCGTTACAGAACCGGATTTTGCCCTGCTGCCATCACAATTAGAGCCGGTATAAGTAATAGTTGCAACCTGAGGATCTGATTCCAGATTCCAGGTAATATAACCACCACAAACCTTAATAGTATCAAGTCCCATTTCTCTTAAACTGAAAGCAGCCGCTGCTTCAAGCGCAACGTTTGCGTCATCAGTTGCCGCGTCCACTTCAGCGGAAAATACTGACTGATCATCGGAATGTGTTGAAATTTCTGTTTTAGTTTCATCCGGGCCGGATGTTTTTTCTTTTTGACAGGAAACGATACCTGTAAACAGAAAAAGGGTCAATGAAAAAATTACAAGATTTTTTTGCTTCATAAAAAAAGTATAGATTAAGAATGATTTTTGGCATAGACCGGATGAATTCAAACAGGTTTAAACTATTTCAGAATTTTGATTCCGGGTAACATCGCCCTGATTTTCAGCAAATACAAAACGCAGTAAAATAATTTTTATTTCGGTTTTGTCGGGTCTTCATACACATATTAAATATGGTATCAATATATATCGATTTAAAAAATCGAATTATAGGATCTTAAAAGCTGAATATTACCGATTTGGTAAAACCTGGGGATAAGAAATGCAGGCCAGGCCTGGGTTACTTTTAACGCTTAACAGTATTATTTAATAACTTTGCCTGCCCGGATTGCCTTGCTGTATTCATTTGTATTTTTAAACCAACCTCTAAAAGTTAGAAAAAATGGTACAGAAAACGTATTTCAAGACAAAGGATTATTGTAAAGTAAAATTCGCTTTCAAGCCTGAAAATGCGGAAACAGTTGAAATTCTTGGCTTAAACAGCGATTGGGAAAAGTCAGTGGTAATGAGCAGGAAAAAAGATGGCACTTTTAGTGTTGATGTAACGCTCCCCAAAGATACCAAGCACGAATTCAGGTATTTAGTTGATGAAAAAGTATGGCTGAATGAGCCCGAAGCTGATGGTGAAACACCTAACCAGTATGGGAGCACAAACAGCTATATTACTCTATAATTTATGATATAAACAGGGGGCTTTGCTCCCTGTTTCATTTCCTCCCTGTGATTATACCCTTCTTTTATTTTCCTGCCCGGGTAATTTTATTTCAACCTACTTATTTATCATAAGCTAAAAACACCAATTGTCATTATCATAAAAGCCGTCCGGCAATGTATCGCACAGGTATTTTACGTTATATACAAAATACCAATTCTGTGAAAAATTTACTATTAGCGCTTGTTGGAACCTTATGTTTTATGGAGGGTATGGCGCAACCTTTGGCGGATACATCAGGAGGCTTAATAGCGCAAAAGGATAATATAATCACTTCCTCTACTGTCATCAAGATAGAAAACATGGGCACAAAGATCAATTCTAATCTTGCAGAATTACGCCCAACGGTGTCAGCAGATGGAAACCTGTTATTTTTTATTTGTGAAAATCATCCGGGCAATACCAAGTACCGTGCCGTTCCTAACTCTCAGGACATCTGGTACGCAGTAAGAGATACTATGGGCAACTGGAGTGAAGCCATGCATATGGATTACCCGTTTAATACAACACATTATAACGCTGTTTACTGGATATCGCCCGATAAGAACAGGATATTGATAAGAGGCGCTTTTAACGAAGGCGCTTTCATCAGCAAAGGCGTAAGCATGAGTTATATTGATGAAGAGGGGAATTGGACACCACCCAATGCCCTGTTCATAAAAAATTATGAGAAATACGACCGTGGCCGGCAGTCCGGCGCATCTATGGCCCAGGATGGTAAAACTTTGCTGCTGTATATGACGCCGGAAAAGGCAAGCTCTTATAACGACATATATGTTTGTTTTCTGGAGCCGGATGGCAGTTGGACAGAGCCGAAAAGCCTCGGCAAAAAAATAAATCTGCCAGATACGGATGAGATGACGCCATACCTGGCAGCCGACGGTATAACTATGTATTTTAGCAGCGACAGACCAGGGGGGCTGGGTGATAATGATATCTGGATGACTAAACGATTGGATAAGAGCTGGCAGAAATGGAGTGATCCTGTTAACCTGGGAAGCCCTATAAATACTCCTGATTGGGACGCTTTTTTTACATTAGATGCCGGCGGCGAGTACGCTTATCTTACCACTAACCTTGACACTTATGGAGAGAGTGATATTGTAAGGGTAAAACTGATGGAGAAAGAAAAACCAGACCCTGTGGTTTTAGTTAGCGGCAATGTGTATAATGCAAAAACAAAACAACCGCTTAGCGCATCATTAATTTATGAAACCTTACCCGATGGCGCAGCAGCAGGCAATGGTTTATCAAGCCCGATGGATGGTTCGTTCCAGATAGTGCTGCCCTACAATAAAAACTATCTTATAAGGGCAACGGCTGATAAATTTTTTGCGCAATCTGAAAACCTTAACCTGGATTCACTTATTAAAGAAGGATATAAAGAAATTCATAAAGACCTGTACCTGGTGCCTATTGAAATAGGACAGGTGGTAAGACTGAACAATGTGTTTTTTGATTTTGATAAATGGGATTTAAGGCCCGAATCATTTGTTGAATTAGACAGGGTTGTTGCATTACTTAAAGAAAACCCGTCTATAGAAATTGAAATGAGCGCTCATACAGATAGCAAAGGTTCTGATGATTATAATTTCAGGCTGAGTGATAACAGAGCTAAATCTGTAAGGGATTATATTATATCAAAGGGCATTACTGAAAGCCGCATTATCTCTAAAGGATATGGTGAAACCAGGCCCGTAGCTACCAACGAAACCGACGACGGAAGACAACTTAACCGAAGAGTTGAATTTACTATTCTCAAAAATTAAAGCAGCCCTCCCGGCCTCCCCGAAGGGGAGGAGACGTATTACAAAGGTTGGAGTGGAAGATATAAAGTTTATTAAAGAGATGCAGCACCTTCTCTCCTCTCTTTTGGAGATGAGAAGGAAGGTGAGGCTGCTTGCCCGGCCATATTCTATAGCTGATGTAGTAGTGATATTGCCCAGGCTTTGCACTGCAGTACCGCTCCCTCGCCTTTGTAAGGAGAAAGAGGGTGAGAGGCCCTTCCTATTTGCCGGGCATTAGTGATTCAATTTTAGAATAATTTGGAAATATCGAAATCAGTATTATATTTGCAGTGTACTAATACAATGGTGCACTAAATCACTAAATATGATTTCGATAAAAAACCTTCATTTTTCGTACAAGCGAAAGAAAATATTTAACGGTTTAAATCTCGATCTGCAGGCTGGTTATATATATGGGCTGCTTGGTAAAAATGGTACCGGCAAATCTACTTTGCTCCGCAATATATCCGGTCATCTTTTCCCTGATTCAGGCAGCATTACCGTTTCCGGCGAAACACCCCAAAAAAGAGAGCCTTCTTTTTTACAGGAAGTATTCATCGTAGCCGAAGAGTTTTTTCTTCCCAATATTACTCCTGCGCAGTTAGTAAAATACAACGCGGTATTTTATCCCAAATTCAATTATGAGCAATTCAACCGTTATATGAATGAATTCGAAATTCCTGTGGATAATACTATACAGCATATGAGCTACGGACAAAAGAAGAAAGTGCTTATCAGTTTCGGGCTTGCCTGCAATACTTCCCTGCTGCTGATGGATGAACCTACCAACGGTTTAGACATTATGAGCAAAAGCCAGTTTCGCAAAGTAATAGCCGGCGCGCTTGATGAAAAGAAATGCATCATCATCAGCACACACCAGGTAAAAGATCTTGAAAATCTCATAGACAGGATCACAATTATAGATGAAGGCAAAATTTTATTTGATCAGACTATAGAGCAGATAACACAAAAGCTGCAATTCAAAATATCATTCGACAAAGAAGAAATACAACAGGCTTTATATAACGAAGATTCATTAAAGGGCAATGCTATCATCTCTAAAAATATAAACGGAGAAGATACAAGGCTTGATCTTGAAATGTTATACAAGGCTATTATAACCGACAGGACTAAAATTCAATCTGCTTTTAATTAATCAAGATATTACCATGCAAAATTCATTCAGCTTTTCACGGCTTTGGCTGCTTATAAAAAAACAATGGTTTGATAACGCTAAGCTATATACGCTGTCTTTACTCGCTATGGCCGGATTATTGACCATCATTCTCACTTTCTGGGCATCTGTTAATGGCAACGGGCGTTTTGATGAAGAAGATACATATGGAATATTTTTGACTTTATTTTTCGCGTCAGGCCTCATTTTCGCAAGCATCACATTCAGCGCCTTAAGCGACAAAGCAAAAGGCATATACTGGTTAAGCATACCGGCAACGCCCTTGGAAAAATTATTATGCGGTTTCTTCTATTCTTTTATTGTATTCATTGCGGTGTATGTTGCCGTATTCTTTATCATCCAGAAAATTATTTTCTTTTTTATACTACTTGATCCGCGCAATGAAATAAGGTATATTTCAATAAAGATGTTAAAAGAAGCGGTTCCGATAATATTATATTTCTTTATCGCGTTGCAGGCACTTTTTATGCTGGGCTCTGTGTATTTTGAAAGATTTACATTTATAAAAACGCTGCTTGCCATTTTCACCATTGGGCTCATTTTCGTGTTCTTTGCACAATTTCTGTCTAACACTGTTTTTCCCGCTCACATGGGCGTTAATGATTTCTCTTCCTTTAAAGTATACGATGGTGATGAAGCAAAAGTATATAAGCTTCCTTCATGGATCAGGCAGGCAGCAGTACCTGCAATGAAATACATCTGGTGCCCCGTATTGCTCACAGCTGCTTATTTCAGGATAAAAGAAAAAGAAATTTAAATCATCACTGATTCAAAATCTGTAAACATGCAATTTAAAGATAGTCAATCCATATATCTCCAGATCGCGGAGCACATCTGCGAGAAGATACTGCTGAAAGAGTGGAAGCCTGAAGAAAGGATCCCATCCGTAAGAGAGCTGGCGGTGCAACTGGAGGTAAATCCCAATACTGTTATGCGCACATACGACTTTTTGCAACAGCAGGAAATCATATATAATCAAAGAGGTATCGGGTATTTTGTTTCTGCCGATGCTTTTAAAAAAGCGCTTAACTACCGCAAAGAAGATTTTCTTCAAAAAGATTTACCGGGAGTTTTCAGGAATCTTTATTTATTAGGAATGAATACTGATGAATTAAAACCCCGCTTCGAAAAATTTGTACAGCAAAACTTTTCATAGTTAACATTTATTACAATGAAAACAAGTAACAAAATATTATTAACATTATTTATACTCCCCTTTGTTTTAGCTACGCTTGTGGGCTTTACTTTTTATTCAGTACAAAAGAGTGGAAAATTTATTACAGAGGAACAATACAATAAAGAATCAAAGTTGACGAATATAGTGCCAGCCTTTACGGCCATTGATCTTTTAAGGTATAAAGGCAATCATGTCACCATCAGCAAGTCAGACAGTTTTGCAGTAGTTACTGATGAGTGGAATAAAGGAAAAGTTTCCTATGAGGTGAAAGATAATATACTGATACTAACATCCGCTTCAAAAGATGAGTATATACCTGTAACTATTTTTTGTCCTTCAGTAGTATTAATTACAACTGATTCAGCCGGCGTTAATATTGGAGATGTTTTAAGAAATGCTACCATTAATGCAAAAGCGGAATCAGACATAACACTTAATAGTAACGCAGACAGCCTTACATTGAATATTGAAAGAAACGGAAGCGTTAATCTCGGTGCAAATACCATCCAAAAGCTTCAGCTTAATCTCTCCAACGGCGCTCAGCTCGATGCAAGCGAATCTACAGTTATAGGTTTTAGCAATGTTTCTCTGGCAGACAGCGCGATCGTGAAATTTGGCGGAAAAACAATGAAAGCATTTCTGCATAAAGAATCAAAAACACAACAATAATCCCTTATTATAAAACATTTATTATGAAAAAGAGAAAATCATCTATTCTTTTACTAACTGCAATAATACTATTGATTATTGCACTGCATAATAAGCTGCATTCGGACGGGCAGTCTTATGACGACGAAGAAAATACGACTGATATACAAACAAAGCATGGTATTGACTATGAACAAAACATTTTCCCGGCTGCTATTTATCGCCTTGCAGAAATTGCTTTATAAATCTTATCTTATACTTACTTCAGGATTTCACTTTTAAAAAGATATTATAATCTCAAAAGGCAAAAATCTATTAGTCAGGCAATAAAAAGATATACAAGGAAATTGAGATTGCTTAAAGCTGGCATACAAGCGCATTGAGATTGCTGCAGCCGCAAGGACTGCTTGGCGAAGTTTGCGTATGCCACTTATTATACTAACAAAAAATTGCAGTAATGATCATAATACATTATCTGCTCAGAGAAGGATGTTTTATAATGTTAGATCAAATACAGTCCACGATAGAAATAAATAATTGTACATCGGAGATAGAATAATGTTCGGCTTTTGAACATACAATTATTCGTTTCCATCGTGTGCAAAAAAAATAAATTTGCATTTCAACATAGACGCAATCTCATGCAACTTTCAGAATGTAGATTGCCTTAATTTTTTTCCAGAAGCGAAATCCCCGCAATTCCGCATCCCACATTCAACTTTCGCTTATTTTTGCCATCTATGGCAGCTCCTTTAGCGGAAAGATTAAGACCTACTTCTTTAGATGAACTTACCGGGCAGCAGCATTTAACCGGCAAAGGCAGCGTATTGCGCAAAGCAATTGAGCAGGGCAGAATTCCTTCCATGATTTTGTGGGGCCTCCGGGAGTTGGTAAAACAACCATTGCCAATATTATAGCGCATACATTGCATGTGCCCTTTTATACATTAAGCGCCATAAGCGCCGGCGTAAAAGAAGTGAGAGAAGTTATTGAAAAAGCCAAATTACAACCAGAGAGCATTTTATTTATTGATGAAATTCATCGCTTTAATAAAGGGCAGCAGGATGCTTTACTCGGCGCTGTTGAAAAAGGTACCATCACGCTTATTGGCGCCACTACTGAAAACCCTTCTTTTGAAGTTAATGCAGCATTATTAAGCCGGTGCCTGGTGTATGTATTGAAACCTTTGAGTGAAGACGACATGAAGGCATTGCTGCAACATGCTATAGCAACAGATGTTGAACTAAGCAAAAGGAAAATTACTTTAAAAGAAACTGCTGCATTAATTAATATTTCCGGGGGCGATGCCAGGAAATTACTTAATCTGCTTGAAATTGTTGCGGAAGCTTTGCCTGTGGATAAGGAAACTGTCATTACAGATGATACAGTAATGGAAATTGCGCAAAAAAGAATTGCGTTATATGATAAAAGCGGGGAGCAGCACTATGATATTATTTCCGCGTTCATAAAATCAATACGCGGCAGCGACCCCAACGGTGCTGTGTACTGGCTGGCAAGAATGATAGAAGGTGGTGAAGATGTAAAATTTATTGCCCGCCGCCTTGTTATACTGGCAAGTGAAGACATAGGTAATGCCAATGCAAACGCGCTGCTACTGGCAAACGCTGCTTTTGAAGCAGTGAATAAAATCGGCTATCCCGAAGCAAGAATTATTTTAGCGCAGTGCACTACCTATCTTGCATCATCACCCAAAAGCAATGCTTCCTATATGGCAATTGGCAATGCGCTTAGCGCTGTAAAAGAATATGGCGATCTGCCTGTACCGCTTCATTTAAGAAATGCGCCAACCCGTTTAATGAAAAACCTTGACTATGGAAAAGACTACCAGTACTCGCATGATTATGAACATAATTTTTCAGCACAGGAATATCTTCCTGAAAAGCTGAAAGGGACAGCTTTTTATAAACCAGGTAAAAATGCAAGGGAAGAAGAGCTAAGGAAATGGCTTAAACTATTATGGAAAGAAAAATATGGATATTAACAGGCGTTCCCTGCATTTATCATATATCAATAATATTATGGATTTGCGCTGGACATTAAAAAAATTTGAAGAGCTTACGAGCATTGAGCTATATAAAATATTACAATTGCGTTCAGCAGTGTTTGTAGTTGAACAAAATTGTGCATTCCAGGATATGGACGATAAAGACCAGGCATCATGGCATTTATGCGCATGGAGCAATGATGCGTTAGTTGCTTATACAAGATTGCTGCCACCTGGAATATCATATACCGAAGCGTCTGTAGGGCGTGTGGTAAATGCAAAAGTTGTGCGGGGCAAAAGCATAGGCAAAGAGCTGATGCAACGCTCTGTAGATGCCATATATACATTATTTGGTAAATCAGCCATTAAAATAGGTGCCCAGCTCTATCTCAAAAAATTTTACGAAAGCTTTGGTTTTAAACAGGTAAGTGATATTTACCTTGAAGATGACATTGAACATATTAAAATGCTGCGCTCATAATTATCATATATCAACAGGCATCGTTTATCTTAAGTCAATAGCTTCACAAAAAATAATATTCGGTATTATCCTCCGTTAATTAGTCAGTCCAAATACTTTTTGAAAGCTTTAAAATCCGCTCTCATGACAAGACGTATACCTATTATTTTGCGTGCCTGTGCAATTACAGCAATCACACTAGTCTCGGCTAAATCATACAGCCAGTATAATTTTTTCAGTAAGCCTGTATATGAAATAGGTATTAATCTCGGTCCATCCAATCTTCTTGGAGATCTTGGTGGTAACAAAGGTGTGGGAACTACCTTCATCAAGGATAACAATATCCAGATGACTACATTAATGAAAGGAGCATTCATTACTGTTCGCCCCAGTGAATTTATTGGGTTTTCGCTTGCTGCTAACTTTACAACACTTGAGGCTGCAGATAGTGTAATTGCCAATAAAGGCGGGGCAGAATTAGCGAGAAAAAACAGGAACCTTTCTGTAAGAACACCTTTGCAGGAGCTTACTTTAACTACAGAAATATATCCTACGGTATTACTGGAACAAGACGATAAAGACCTGTATCATAAATTCCGTCCTTACGGTATTTTCGGTATAGGCGTGTTTCATTTTAATCCACAGGGAGAATATATAAATCAGAATGGTGTTAAATCAATGGTAGATCTCAAACCTTTGCGCACGGAAGGGCAGGGAATGCCGGGATATGCTGACAGGAAAGAATATTCCCTTACACAAATAAATATTCCTTATGGTGTTGGTATCAGGTATTATTTTTCTGATAATATAAGTGTAGCCTTTGAAGCAGTAAACAGAAAAACGTTTACAGACTATATTGATGATGTATCTACCACATTTGTTGCAGACAGTGATTTCGATTCATATTTTGGTGCAGGTTCTGCTAGCGCGCAAATGGCAAAACAAATGGCCAACAAAGCACAATTGGTTGGCTCTGAAACAAGAATCCCGGGTTATAACACCGGAGATAAAAGAGGCACTACAGGCAGAAAAGATTCTTATTATTCCTTAGGGCTTAAATTCAGCTTTCGCTTAGGCTCAGGTAATAATGGAACTATTGCCTGCCCTGTAAGGTTTTAATATTTAATCCAAAATCGTATATATGAGAACCATTCAAAAAAACCTTTCAACACGCATTATTACAATAAGAGTATTTGTAATTGCTACTTTAATTATCTACACTCTTATTGCCAATATGTAGTATACTATAATAATAAAATTTTTTAAAGCTGTGTCGAAATATTGACACAGCTTTTTTATTAACTAACTTGCATGGCAGTTAAATTAATTGCCCAATGAATTTAGATTTTAGTCCCGAAGGTTTTGGGAGCCATGCCATACATTCAACTTCGATCTCTAATGGAGAAAATGCCCACCTCTTTCCTATTGTTGCATCATCTACTTTTGTTTTCGACAGTGCCGAGCAGGGAATGCGCAGGTTTTCCGGTGAGGAAAAAGGGTTTATATATTCACGATTCGGCAACCCCACTACATCGGCAGCCGCTGGTGTTATTGCAGGGTTAGAAACATTCAATGTAAAAGATGCTGCAGGTAAACATTTACACGCAGATGCGCTGCTACATGCAAGCGGTCAGTCAGCAATGGCAACTATGCTGCTCAGTAATTTATCAGCAGGTGATACTGTAATTTCTCACTATTCTCTCTATGGCGGTACACATGAATTTATCTACGGATTTTTAAAGAGATTTGGAATATCCGCCATTATAGAAGATTTTTCTGATCTGAATAAACTGGAAGAAATTCTAAAACAAAACTCATCAGTAAAACTTATTCATGTTGAAACACCTGCTAATCCTACCATGAATTGTGTTGACCTTGCAGGCATTTGCACGCTTGCAAAAAAATTCAATGCAAAAGTTACGGTAGACAACACTTTTGCAACTCCTTATTTGCAGCAACCTTTTAAGTATGGTGTTGATTTTATCTTTCATTCCACAACCAAATTCCTGAATGGTCATGGCACTGCTATAGGTGGTGTGCTGGTAGGCAGAGATGTTGAGTTTATGAAAAAGAAAGGGTATGAAACCTATAAACTACTGGGTGGATGTGCAAGCCCCTTTGATGCTTATTTGCTGATGCAGGGGGTAAGAACACTTGAGGTAAGAATGAAACAGCATTGTGAAAATGCTATGCAGGTAGCAAACTTTTTGTCAACTCACCCGGCAATAGAAAAAGTAAATTACAATGGATTGAGCAGCCATCCTGATCATGTACTTTCCTCAAAACAAATGCGCCACGCAGGTGCAGTAATGAGTTTTGAATTAAAAAAAGGTTTAGAAGGCGGTAAACAGTTTATTAATAACCTGAAGATGTGTACAAAAGCCGTGTCATTGGGAACAGTGGATACATTAATATCTCATCCTGCATCAATGTCTCATTCAGGCATGTTGCGTGAAGACAGGATAAAATCAGGTGTTACCGATGGATTGATAAGAATGAGTGTTGGGCTTGAAAATATTGCTGATCTGCTCAATGACCTTGACCAGGCGTTAAAAATATAATACAGGAAGGGGAACGGAGCCCTTAATAGCAAGGGAGTTCATTAATTTGTTATTTTTAACCGGACAACACTATTATAAATGATAAAAATTAAACGCGTATACGAACCTGTTGATAAAAATGACGGTTACCGTGCGCTGGTTGACCGGTTATGGCCAAGAGGTATAAAAAAGGAAGACACGCACATAGATCTGTGGTTAAAAGAAATAGCACCGTCAACAATATTAAGAAAATGGTTTAATCATGAGCCTGAAAAGTGGGATGCTTTCAGGAAAAAGTATTATGCAGAATTGAAAGGGAATATTGCTGTAAAAGAAATGAAACAGGTAATTAAAGAAAATGCCATCACCACATTATTATATGGTGCAAAAAATGAAGATTACAATCACGCGATCGTACTTGCGGAATATTTGAAAGGAAAATGATCTTCACTAATCAATAATAAACTCAAACTGATCATACGCTTCTGTTCTCCAGGCAAACTGCTGCATTGTTGGTGATATGGCAAAGAACGGAGAAAAGGTTTTTACCTTAACGGTTTTCCCATCCGGTAAAAATTCCAGGATACGCAACCAGCCGTCTCCCCCATTACCATACCAACCGCCGCCCATAGCCTGCGCGTTAAAAACCATCTGGCTTACTTTTTTACCCATAGCGTTTTTATCCTGCCTGAAGCCGACGTGCTCCCTGGCATTATCAGGTGCGCCGATATGCCCTGAAAATACCAATTGAATATTAGCAGAAGGCTGAACTAATTTGTGCCATATAGCGGCGCCATAATTACTTTCAGCAATTTTATAATTCTCTTTTTCTATCTGCTCATTCTTTGCATTTAGATAGGAGTGTGTAAGTACTATAGCTGTATGGTTTTTATATTTTTCCTGTGCAACTGTATTTTTTGCCCAGGCAAGTATCGTATCACGTGGCGCAAATTCCAGCGTCAGCAATAAAAATTTTCTTCCCTGCGGTGAAGTAAATTCATAAGCCGCATTTTCCAATGACGGAATATTATCTCCATTCAGTGTAACTTCGCGAATTCCTTTTTGAGTAAGAAAGTTTTTATCAACCGGGAAATATTTATTGTAGTTGGAGTTACGGGTGCTGATATTAGTGTAGCCATAGTCGTGATTACCGGCAGCAAGCATATAGGGCACTTTTCCATCAAGCCGGCTGAATGCCCGTGATACTGATTCCCATTGCAGTTTACTGGGTTGATTCGCTGTTTTACCATCGGGGTTGATCATTTCATTTTGCTCAACCAGGTCTCCGGTGCATATTACAAGCTTTATGTTTAGCTTATCTATATTTTCGCTTATCCATGCTGTCATCAGCTCAAACAATGGTTGGTTACGGGCAAACTTCTGGTAGGTTTGCGGATCGGGCAACATAATGATTGACCAGGAGTTTGGATCGGATAATGCCGGAGCTTCATATTTTGTTTGCTGTGCGGTTAATGTAGAGAAAAGGGAAAAAAATAACGCGCAAAGCAATAGTTTTTTAGGCAGAGAAAAGTTCATACAAAAATGGCTTAACTGAAAAATAAGATGTACGCTTAAAAAGAAACAAAAGATAAGAAAATATTTATAACATAATTAAAAGTTTGTAATACTCAAAAAAGCAACATCAATCTACCCATTATTTTTAAACTTACACAGGTACATATAGAAGCAATATATCCATTCTGAATAACGTTTCTTCAAAGACTAACAGTAATTAATCCACTTTTATGAAACACATTTTTACTTTGCTGCTTATCCTGGTGGTGCACCATTACAGTTTTGCAGAAAAATACCATCAAGCAAAAATCACCTTTCTGGATGGAACAAGTGTAGAGGGGCTTGCAGAATTACCTGGTAATCCCTCACCTACACCTATATCCTTTAAACCATCAGATGGTTCAAAAAAGCAATCCATTAAATGCGATAACATTAAAAACATCACATATTACTTTGGCAACAATAAAACCTTTGAATATGACAGGATGAATGTATATTTTTTTGAAAGCGACAAGAAACCTACTAAAATTTGGCTTGAAGTGTTGCAAAGAGGATCGGTTACATTATATACCTTCTCTAAACTTGATCCCGGAGGAGTATTTGGAACTCGTGATAGCTATGAACAAATCTGGCTTTGTTACAGGGCAGGCGAAGAGGTTGCCACAAGAATTTCAAGTTCATATATAAAAAATAAGAAAGGCTGTTTTTTTAAAAAAATTTCCCAATATTTTGGGGATGATGTTGAATTGGTGAAAAAAATAGGGAACGAACAGTATAAATGGAATGATATGGAAAAAATAATAAAGGAATATAACGAAAAGAAAAAGTGATGACAGATAAATAGGATAGTATGAATTAAAGTGATTCCAGAAATTTTATCAGGATGGCTCTTTCTGCAGCGCTCATTGCCTTTACTTTGTTTCTTGCATTAAGCGCTTCTCCTCCATGCCACATAACAGCTTCCATTAAACTTCTTGCTCTGCCGTCGTGCAGAAAATTATTGTGCCCGTTTACTTTTTGCGTAAGCCCTATTCCCCATAAAGGTGCTGTTCTCCATTCTCTTCCGTTTGCCAAATAATCAGGACGATTATCAGCCAGGCTATCACCCATGTCGTGCAACAATAAATCTGTATACGGGTGGATCAACTGATTGCTAACTGCAGGGAAGGCAACATTAACAGCAGTACGCATATCAGGCACATGGCATTTTACACAACCGGCTTGTGTAAATAATTGTTTGCCCTGCTGCACCGCAACGTCCTCAAGATTTCTTCTGCCCGGTACCGCAAGTGTCTTCACATAAAATTCTACACTATACAAAAGGCTGTCAGAAATTTCAGGATCATCCTGCAGATTATCTGTTTGTGATTGCCCTGCACTACTTTCTTTAGGGAAAATTTTATTGGTAATACCAATATCCTGGTTATATGCCGCTGCCACCTGCTGCAGAAGATTCGGCTGGTTAGCTTTCCAGCCAAATCGTCCCAGCGTAACCGTTTCATTTACAAAATTCCATACATAATTTGCTCTGCCGCTAATGCCGTCACCATCAGCATCATTTTCGTCTGCTCTTGAAAGAATATCCGCATCACTCACACCCTCCAGCAAGCCCAGCCCGAATACAGGTGCGGCAACGCGCGGAGAGAGCATTACATCCGATGGTAAAGTGTTATAAGTATTGGCAATTGTGTATGTTGGAAAACGCAATTTGTATGTTTCTCCATCATCAAAATAAAAGTTCCTTTCATTATAAGATATCAGTACATCGCCTTCTTTTTTTATACCAATATTTGCTTTGTTTTGTAACTGATCTCCAAAGCCGGGAACAGGATTTGGCTCACCATGTACACCCTGACCGGCAATACTTATACGGAATAACATCAGCACCGAAGTCTCTCCTGCACCAGGCACTTTACCTCTGCCATCACCTATATGGCAGGAAGCACAGCCAACATTATTGAAAATAGGACCAAGCCCAGGATTAATTGGGGCGGGAGCAGATACAAATGTTGAACTGAATTGCACATCTCCTATTTCATGCACCCTTTCAAGCGTTTCAGACAAACCTGTTGGAAAGGCATGTCCGAACGCTTTACTGCTCTGATCAAAAACGGTTTGTGAACCGCCTGTCCGCCATTCATCATCCGGGTTATTATATGCTTTATCAAACTTATTGCATGCAAAGAGTATCATACTAACAATGATGGTTAATATGAATAACACTTTGTATGGTCCAGGGATTTTCATTCGGGAGAAAAGAAAATTTTATACGCAAATAATCAAACACTACAACATTATTGCCCATACTGCTGAACAAAAGGCTTCAGATCATCTGAAAGCGTTGCTGCTAATTCATTTATTTTATTCATAGCTGTTTGCACCTGTGTTTGCTGTGTAAGTATTGCTTCACCAAAAGGAACCGTTATTGCCTGCAATGCAGCCACAGCAGTTCCGTGTTTTGTTTTAATATCATTGTCTAATGATAGATTATATGTGCGTACCAGGTCTTCAAGTCCTTTTCCATCTTCAGTAAATTTACCCTGGTACATGTCCATAATCCCTTTTATGTTGTTTGTAAAATCAGTGATAGAGTTTTGGGCAAACGGACTTTCCTCCAGTTTCGGGTCCTGCGCTTCAAAAGGATCTTTCATTTTACCGTTCGCAACCTCATCACATATTCCGCCCATAGCATCAACAATAGTTTCAAATGCAACGCGTTTGGTAGGATAGTCAGCATTTCCGCTGATGCCTGCTGTTGCTAATGTATTGGCATATCCGCCAGCCCAGCTTTCCTTTACTTCCGTAGTTAGTTTTTTAAGGTTTTGGGCCAATCCTAAAAGATATTCCTTTTCTCTTGCTGTAAATGCTGAAGCTGTTTTATTTCCGTCTTTGCCCCAAAGCAAATATTCGATCGGGTGAAAACCTTTTAACGCATCATGTTCTTCATCAAGGCCATCAACATATGCCTCATTCAATACATCCGAACTTGTTAAAACTGTATTCAGATCATTAAAATCTACGGGCCATGTATCAATTCTAGGGTCAATTTTATCTACATCAACAGGTCCAAACAACCATGCTTCAGAACGTTCCCATGTTTCACGTATACTTCTCCATAAGGTACGGCAATTATCAAGGTTTGCATCGGTGGTAGTGGTAGTTAAAGTGTTAACAGCCGTGAGCAGTTGATCTGCTTTTGAAGATAGATCCTGGTAACTGGCCAAACATACTTTGTTGGCAGCATCCTGCAATATTTCTGTTTTTAATGCGGCAGTATCTGTATTTCCATTATTATCATCTTTTTTGCATGATGATACCATAATACCCGCAGATGCCAGCAGCGCCAGTGCCATATTGGTTGTTTTTTTCATGATGTGTGTTTTATGTTAAACTAATAATGAGTTTATTTTCAATTACAGATGTTTCAAATTTTTTAAGCGGTTTCAATGCCGGCTCTTTCAGCACATTTCCATCAAAATCAAATACGCTGCCATGCGCTGTGCAAACAATTTTTTTGTCGGTAGCGCTAAGCCCTATTCCTTCGTGTGTGCATTGCAGGTATAGGGCATTGTAATGATCATTCTTCTTTACCAACAAAATATCATTCTCCATATCTTTTGAGCGCACTACCATCATATTTTTATCTGCCGGGAACTCATTCAGCGGCACTATTATTTTTTTATCGCTAACCTGTGTTTTATACATGTGCATGCTGCTGGCACAACTTTCCAATAAAAAACCTGCACCCATTACCGCAGCGCAGTGCACACATCCTTTTTTTATAAAACTTCTTCTTGTATGCATCACTAAAAATTATAAGCTACTCCAAGATTCAGGAATCCATTATGTGTATAATACGGTATAACCTGCGGAAATGGTGTAATGATCAACGCCGGATTAGGTTTTCCTGTTATGCGATATACATAATCAGCTTTAATGGCCACGCCGCGTATAGGCTTGTACGTTAGCCCGCCAATTATATATTGCTGTGTATTAGCATCATTCTTTATGCCGTTAGCCGGTAATGTTGCGCCAAGATCCATATACTCATACCTGCCAAATACAATCAGTTTTTTTTCATCTTTATGTTTTGAGTACAACAGGTCATACCCGGCTTCTGCATACCCTCCATACATACTCTTTGGTGTATTATTTGCATAAGCCTGGTTAATGTTTAAAGCATTTGGAATTTGAATACCGCTGATGATAGCCCGTATGTTCCAGCCACTATTACTGTACTGTACATTAAAATCGCCAAGTATAATGGGGTTACCAAAAGCGCCGCTGTTAAGATGAAGGCTATCCGCTACCCTTTTTTCAACAGCAGTTGAACCGCCGATATAACCTGAAAGCTGGAAACGAAAATCATTAATGTAATATAGCAATGCACCGGAGGCGCCCAGTCCTAAACCGGTTGCCGCTGAGCCTAACTGTCTGCCGTCACGTATGCCGCTGCCATTACTGAAGCCGGAGGAATTTAAGCCATTAGTAAGACCCAAACTGTAGTTCAATCCCGCTATATTTTTTACGCCACCGTAAATGCCCACCCCAACTTCCCGCCAGGTTGAAGGAATGATCAACTCTTCAAGAAACGGGCGATCAACGCCGTTAAACGTAGTAGGTAAATGATTCTCGTTTATAAACCCAATACGCGGGATAAACAAGCCGGCTACAATATATGTGGTTGGATTAAGATTGAATTTGAGAAAAGCCTGCTCCATACTGATGCCACCTTTGCCAATACCAGCTTCATCGCCAGACTGACCTATAACAAGCGCATCTTCCAGCTCAAGCTCTGTGAAGAGTGAAATTTTTTTATTGAATTTATGCCCTACAAACAAAACAACCCTGCTTAATGATGCTTCCGCGTTTTTTCTTTTTGTATCTAAGGAATATTTTGCTTCGCCATAGCCGGAGAGGATGGTAGCCTGCTCCCTGGAAACAAGGCCGGCATACAAACTGTCTTCACCTGTTAGTATTTGTGCGGAGGAGGGGGAAATATAAAGCAATGCTATGCTGATCATGATCAACATGCAACATTTTGGATAAAACCTCATATCTGTGACCAAATTGGCTACAAAGGTCATCGTAAACCAACTGTATTGGTTTACGAAATACGGAAAAGATAATACTTCAGCAGAGGAAATTTACATCCGAAGAACTATTTTGTAATTGATTTGTTAATGGTTGAACAGAAAGCATATTAATTGTTATAGAGTTATGCATTATTAGCCGCCAAAAGCACCTTTTCGCTTCACGATATTTTATAGCCCCATTGTATTGATCTTGATTTTCAAGCCGACAGTCAAATCCCCGCATTGATTCTTTAAAATACAAAGCGTCTTTAAGCTTCTTTCCTTCTACGCTTAATTGTTCTTCTTCAAAATCTGAACCACTCCCAAACATCAGTCTTATACCTGCTTTTTGTTTGCTGTAACCTGCAGCCGGGCTCATACAGGAACCAAATGGGATGGCTATGCCAGATTTTGCGGGCAGTTTCCGGCAGTTTTATACATATTTTTCCGGAAAGCAAATTGCAGATCGCTTTATCTTCCGCAGTTTACGCGTTGCTGTATTTCAGGGTGTCTTTAGAAACTGATGCCGTAGCCTTTTGTTTTCAAACTTTATTAATAGTTCTGCTAAGTGATGTAAGTTCAACTCCGTAGCATATTGCAGCTTCGAGTATATCTATATTTATATCCTTCAGCGTTTTGAACCTTATACAATATCCGCTCACGGTTGCCTTACCTATTTTTTTCGCATAGGTTTGGACTAAGTATGTTTTATCTTTAATACCCATTATGTAAACGGATATGCCGTTTGTGTTGGCACTCAAACCTATCTGGTAGAACGTCCGTGTTGTTCCGTCAGCATATTGCATGATATGTGATCCATAGCCGATATTAGGATTAGAAACAATTTTACCATTGCCGTCTTTTCCATCTAAGAACCATAATTCACTTTTAGGTAGTATCTGAAGCATGTACTGGTGCAACAACTGCATATCGGTGCGTTTTGGTTCGGGCTGGCTGTTGATATAATTTTTGATTTGCTCTTGCACGCTCATATAAAATACTTATTGTTGTTGCGATAAATTAGCCAACAGGTTTTCCAAATTTTTTAATGATGCGGTAAATCCCAGTTTAAAGCCTTCAAGCAATCTTTCCATACGATCGAAAGATTCATTATAAACTGTGATGCTCACTTTTGTTATACCGTTTTGTTCGCTGAAATTGTAATCCCATTCAGAGCCTGTCAATTCAGGGTTTTCATCTTTGTCTGCAAAAGTATTATATAGTTTGAAGTTTGTTTTTGGGCTTATGGAAGTATATTTCTGAAGAGCCCATCCCTCTTGTCCATCGGGCCCTACCATGGCATAAAACCTTTTACCACCCACTTCAAAGTTCATATACTTTGTTTTTGATGTATATGGAGCAGGTGCAACCCATTGGTCGAGTAATTCCGGTTTGGTAAAGGCATCCCATACCAAATCAAGCGGTGCATCAAATTCACGTATTATGCGAATGGTTTTGTTTTCTTTATCTACGATAAAGTCAAAAAGTAAATTGCTGTTCATTGTTTATTGTTTTTTCATTTTTGCCAATAATTTATCAAGTTTCTTAAAACGATCTTCCCATATTTTCCGGAATTGCTCCAGCCATTTATCTATTTCCTTCATTTTATCAACTTCAAGCTGGTAATAAATTTCCCGGCCTTTTTGTTGTTGTTTTATCAATTCACACTCTGTTAAAATACGCAGGTGCTTGGATACTGCCTGTCGTGTAGTATCGAAATGCGCTGCAATGACATTAGGCGTCATTGCCTGTAATGCAATTAAAGCGATGATGGACCGTCTTGTAGGATCAGCTATAGCCTGGAAAATATCCCTTCTCATTATCTCATTGTTTTAAAATTACGAAACTAATCAGTTGCAAATATATATGCAACTTTACGGTTGCGCAAATTTATGTTGACATTTTTTTAGTTGTATGAAATGAGTGCACCCGGGCTGAGGGGCAGCGTCATAATGCAGGAACAACACGGGAACTTTACTATCATCGTTTTGGCGCGAGTGAGATACCAGCCTGCGGCAGGCAGGTCTGCCGGGGGGCCGTCCTTTCGCCCGAGCCAACACGGGCATTATGCTTTAATCACTTTACGCGGGAGAGAAACCTGCCGGGCATTTGTACCACTGCTCAACTTTTGCACTACTGCCCAACGGATTGCTTCACCCGCCGCAACATACTTTTAATCAAATCTTCATGCCGGCGGCTTCGCAATGACGGCGAAGGGGTTTTGATCTTGCGGTCAGTACTAAGGCTAAGGCTGTAATTTACAACCTCTCTGCCATTGCGCGCTGCGTGATAAAACTTGTAACCTTAACCTATTGCGCGGCAAAGAAATCTCCATTCAGCATTTGGAATGCTTCCTGAAATGAGTGCAAAAAAAGTCCCGGCACTGTGCCGGGACTTTATCCTTATAAAAATATACTGCAATTTAAATCAGCGAAACGATTCTCATTGCTATGGTAAAACCGCCTTTATTACTACGGGCTGGTGATCGCTTGGGTAGCGCTGATCTTTAGCATCAGTAAGCACACCATATTTCAACACTTTAATGGAAGGGCTTACAAAAATATAGTCAATTCTGTGTTTCATAGGCGCATCAAATTTAAACGCGTTAAAAGTGCCAACAGGGCCATAGGGCGGAGCTTCTGTTACCTCGTAGGAATCTTTCAGCAATGTTTGCATCTCTTTAATTTGTTCTGTTTCCGGAGTCGAATTAAAATCGCCTACACAAATAACAGTACTGTTGCCTGCAATTTCTTTGATCTTCTTAACCATAAGCTTACCGGATTCTTTACGTGCAACAACGCCCTGGTGATCAAAATGTACACAGAAAAAGTAAAATTCATTTTTTGTTTGCAGGTCTTTAAACTTACCCCATGAGCAAATACGGTTACAGCATTTTGCATCCCATCCCTTGCCTGGTTTGTCAGGTGTTTCACTCAACCAAAAATCGCCGGACTGTAACAACTGGAACCTGCTTTTTTTGTAGAATATGGCAGAATGCTCTCCGGCTTCCTTACCGTCATCCCTTCCCTTGCCTGTGTAAGCATATTCCTCCAACTCGGCAA
This sequence comes from Agriterribacter sp., assembly GCA_047601125.1. Lineage (GTDB taxonomy): Bacteria > Bacteroidota > Bacteroidia > Chitinophagales > Chitinophagaceae > Agriterribacter. Next base: position 2,154,675 of record JASGJY010000002.1, read on the forward strand.
TGCCTTTTATCTGGTCTATCAAACCTTCTTCGGTACCGAATATATCAAACTCATGAAAGCGTATAAGAGCTTTTACATTTTCCTTCCTGTTAGGCCACGCATTCAAACTATCACCTGGATTATTATAACGCAGATTGTAAGTGGCAATAATAACCGGGTTGTTTTTTTGAGCAATAGCTGATTGAAGAAACATGCAAACGAGCAGAGAGAAAAAAATCTTTTTCATCATATATATTTAAAGTTTTTAATCGCAATAGTGAATAGTCAATGGTGAATAATTACGAATTTACAATGTTTAAATATTTACCGTACAATGTATATTCAACAGCGGATATTACAAATTTGCAATTCAGCATTGACTATTCACTATTGCCTGTTTACCAGTCCCTACCAGCCAGGATTCTGGCCCAAAGCAGAATTCATAGTACGATCTGCTTCTGGTATAGGATATAAATATTTCTTATCTAACCATTCTCTTACCCCCGGGTTCCACCTTATTTCTCCAGATGTACCATTTGACAATTGAATACGACCTACAGCGGACGAAGTACTAACATCCACAAAAGCAATCGTTGGATTTGTTGATGCAGGCTTGGTGCCCTGGTAAAATACCACATCGTTTTTACCATCTCCATTCAGGTCATACTCACCTAATGCCGGCACATACATGCCATTCATAGGCGCAACCTGGAATAATTCACCAATATGCCATCTCCTTAAATCATCAGGGCGAAGTCCTTCAAAAACCAATTCAACGGCGCGTTCCCTCATTACTTCCAGCAAAACAGGGTCATTAAATTTATTTTGATAATAGCTAACCAAATATGGATCAGCGGTTGCCGGCATTGTGGTAGTAGTTGTGCCTGTAATGCCGGCACGCTTACGTAATGCGCCGATAGTGGCGGCCCAATCTGCATCAGTTATGGTGCCTAATTCTGCCATTGCTTCTGCTTTATTAAGCAACACTTCTGCCCAGCGCATAATGATATGCGCATTATCATTTACACTTTCATCATCATAAGGAAAGCGCTCATCATAACACCATTTTATGGGCTGATAGCCGGTAAACGTCTGATTAAAATTCGGTGGCGCTGCCACCGGTACAGCATTTTCCGTACGTTTATAATCTCCTAAACGGATGGTTTGCTTTAACCTCAGATCCCTGTTCTGAACTTCTGTTACAAAAGGAGTGGTTTTATAATTCGGATCATCCGTAAAAGAAGTACCATCCAGCTTCAGGTAGGTATTTACAAAATTCCTTGTAAGGCTTGGGCGGTTTCCATATGTAGGGCTTATAAAACGGCGATTAGCAGAACTAAATACCTGTAAGCTTGAATTCAGTGCAACTGCCAGTATAGTTTCATCCGTGTACGGTGTTTTAGTAATAAATATTTCCCGGTATGAACGGTCATCAGTAGCCGCTTTATGTAATGAAAAGCCTGTAATATCATTGGCGGTATTTACCACTTCCTGGTACCATGTAGCCGCTGTACCCTGTTTATTATAGCTTGTATGATATTTTCTTAAAGAAGCTTCATACAAACATATACGGGTTTTGTATGCCCGCGCAACATTTTTAGTGATGCGGGTACAGGAGGGATCAGCCGTAAGTGTAATATTCTCTATAGCATAGTTTAAATCAGCAAGTACTTTATCCATCACTTCAAAACGGTCTGTGCGTGGGCCTTTGAGCATTGCCGTGTCCGACACTTCGATTGTTTTATCAATCCAGGGCACATCACCAAAACGCTTAACCTTGTCAAAATAAAATAATGCACGGAAAAATCTTGCAAGCCCGATATAATGCTGCTTTTCTGCCACAGAACTTTTTTCCGCGTTCTCAATAAAATAATTGATGTTGCGCAGGCCGCTCCAACTCCAGCCGGAGCTGGTTATTGGGCTTAATGCGCCAACAGCCAGGTAGTCATCCACCCCGTTGCGGGCTATAAGATCAGAATTGTCATCGCCCTGAAAAACGCCCACATCCGTATTCGGTAACAAATCATAAAAAGAAGTGGTATATAAATCCATTCCACTTGCAGAACCAAAAATTGCCTGGTTGGTTGCTGTATCAACCGGAATTTGTTGTAAGTCGCATGCCGTAAATGAAAACGCGGCAAATACAACTGACAGGTAATAGAATAATGTCTTCATAATATATTTATCTGTTAGATTAAAAATTAACGTTCAATCCTAAAGAAAGCACTTTAAGCATCGGATAGTTATATCCATCGCCACTGCTACCCCCGCTCAAATCGCGGTCCGAACCATATATGTTAGTTACATCGGTATCTCTTGTCCATTTATACATAGGAGACCATGTCCATAAGTTCTCTGCAGAAAAATATACCCGTATATCAGTGGCATGAATTTTATTGATTAAACGTTTTGGTAAACCATAGCCTACCTGCAGGTTACGTAAACGTATATACGAAGCATTTTGCAGGTAACGGTCGTTTGGTATATTTAAAGCACGCCCGGTTCCCTGTGCTATATAACCCACCAGCCTGGGCAGATATGCATCAAAGTTTTGCAACTCCTCCCTGAACATATTATTTTCCTGCCAGCGTGGATATGGATTATACGGGCGGTTATACTGCCCCCAGAAGCGGGATTCAGGTGAAGGATACCAATCCTGCTTCATTACGCCCTGCAAAAAGAAGGATACAAAAAACCCGTTCCAGTCTGCATTGAAATTAAACCCGTATGTATAACGTGGCTGGCTGTTGCCTATGAGCGTTTTATCACCGGAGTTGCCTACCCGGTTCAAACCCTGGTAAATCTGGTCGTCACCATCCAGGTTCCTGAATTTGATATCACCTACATAATTTTTACGTGTATTGGTATTGGGCACATTTGCCTGTGAAGGAGATTTGTCAATTTCATCCTGGGATTTAAATAAGCCTTCAACCTGGTATCCCCATATTTCTCCCAGGCGCTGACCAACATAATAATCAGTAAGATTTTTATCAGGATTATTGTATTTGGTTATTACCGCTGTATAATCAGACAATATGAATCTTGCATCATAATTGAATGCTTTATCAGCCAGCATAAAATCATCAGACCATTTGATTGATATTTCCCATCCCGTGGTTTTCAGATCTGCATAGTTTCCTTTAGGAACAGAAGTGCCGTATACAGCAGGTACTGTAGGTCCAACGGTAAACATATCTTTAGTCCAACGCCTGTAAAAATCTCCTGTGAACTGCAATCTGTTATCAAGACTGGAAAGATCCAGACCTATATTGCCTGTTGTAGAAGTTTCCCATGTAAGACCTGCAGGAACAACGCCTGGTTGCCCTGTTTGCTGCGGGCGGATTCCATTGATAATACGTCCAGATTGAGATATAGAGAAGTTTTCAGTAAATGAATATGGATTGATATTACCGTTACCAAGCGATCCGTAAGAAGCACGGAGCTTTATATTGGAAAATACTTTTGGATTAACCTTCCAGAAGGCCTCTTCAGATAAGCGCCAGCCTACTGATGCTGAAGGGAAAAATGCCCATTGCTGATTGGATGGGAATTTAGATGAACCATCATAACGGCCATTTATTTCAAGCAGATATCTCTTTTTGAAATCGTAGTTAACACGGAAGAAACCACCGGCAATCGCCCATTTCTGGTAACCGCCTGTAGTAACTATACTCTGACCTAAAGCAAGATTTATATCATCTGCATCAGCGTATACGATACCATTTCTGCGTACAGTAAGGTTTTTATATAATGACTGCTCATAGTTATAACCCACAAGGAAGTTAAAATTATGTACCTCGTTAAACGACTTTACATAATCAGCATACACATTGGTAGCTATGTATTCGGTTGTTCTTCTGCGCTCTTCAATATCATTGGTATTTGTACCGGTGTAACCAATCACACCTTCATAACGGCTATATGGCACCTGCACACGATTTTGCTGGGAAGCAATATCATTACTTTGAAAAGTAAAATCACTGCGCAGCGTTAAACTTCTTTCAAAAAATTCTGCTTTAGCTGATATCTTGTTTTTCAAAAACCGCTGAGCATTATCAATACCATTCCTGCCTATATAATAATCGCCAACTGTGTAAGCGGCAGGAAAAGATAATGTCCCGTCAGGATTTAACAAAGGAGCAAGCGGGTGACCTTCATCGGCCATATTTCTCCATATACCACTGCCTTCACCAACATTTAAAGGCTGGTGATAATTCATACGGGAGTATTCTGTATTATTTTCAACCTGCAGCCAGTCTGTAATGCGCACGCTTCCTTTGGCGCGCAGGTTATACATACTATACTTATCAGAGTTATACCGGAATAATCCATCCTGCCCGTTATAGCGACCGCTTAAATAAAACGCTGTTCTGTCATTACCGCCGGACAGGGTTAGGTTATGATCCTGCGCAGTAAACTGCTTTTTATATAATTCTTTATACCAGTCTGTACTGTAATAGTATTGATACTCACCGGTTGATGGATTTACTTCAATTCTTGGTAAAGAAGGATCTTCCCATCTTCTTTTGATTTCGGCGAGATAGGCCTGCGAAAATGGTAAAGTTTTATTGATAGCAGTAGGGTTATTACCATTATCATTCCACCTTGACCATGCATCATTAAAGCCTTGTGCCCACGGATATGAGTCGGTAATATTATCAGGAACATCTGTTGGAGACTTAACTGAAACATTGGTTAAATAACTGATGGATGTTTTACCACGGGCAGCAGATTTTGTAGTAATGAGCACCACGCCAAAAGCAGCACGTGCTCCGTATATAGAAGCTGATGCAGCATCTTTTAAAACTGATATGCTTTCGATATCATTAGGGTTAAGCATTTTAGGATCGCCTTCCACCCCATCAATCAAAACCAATGCGCTGCCGCCCTGACCGATGGATGTTGTGCCACGTACGTTAAAAGAAGGAGATTGTGTTGGCTTACCATCCAGCATGTTAATATTCAGGTTAGGAGAAGCGCCAACCAATGCCTGCGAAAGATTGGAAACCGGACGGTTTTTTAGTGTTTCCTGCGTTACCTGGTCAACAGCTCCTGTGAGATTTACTTTTTTCTGAGTACCATATCCAACCACTACAACTTCTTCCATTTTAGATTCAGTAGGTTTTAAAACAATATCATAACTGGTACGTCCTGAAATCGGCATTTCTTCTTTTACATACCCTACATATGTAAAAACCAATGTACTGTTTTCGGGTACTGATAACCGGAAGAAACCGTTTACATCGGTTTTGGTAGCCGCACCGCCGCCTTTTACCTGTACTGTAACGCCGGCAAGGTATTCCCCGGTGCTGCTCATAACACGGCCGCTTATATCAATATTCCGTGCTTCTTCAGGTGACGGTAACATTGCATTATCATCCGTGCTTTCCGGAACTTTTATCGCAACATTTGAGGGATTTTTTCGTATTACTATTTTATTGTTTGAAACAATATAATTCAGCATATACGGTGCAAGCAATTCATTCAATACTTCCTTTAGAGAAGTTTTATTGGCAGACATATTCACTTTATCAGACGGATCGATAATGTTTGTAGCGTAGAAAAGTTGAATATCTGCCTGTTTTCTTATTTTCTCCAGGGCTTCAAACAGTGTTTCATTTTTGAGAGAGATAGATATTTTTTTATCAAGCAGTTCCTGTCCTTTTACATTTTTTGCCGACAGGGACATTACAGAGGAACAAACAACAATTATTGACAGCAGGGATAATCGCATAAATTTCTGTATTATAGGTACAATCCTGCCTATACAATTTTTTTGCATATTTTTGAAAAGTTATATGTTATAAATGCGTAGTGTCCGTCTGCCTTCCACAACTTTCGGATAACTACAATTTTTTACAACGCGTATAATGTACCCCGGGCATTTATGATGTCCGGGTTTTATATATACTTAAGTTGGATGATGATAGAGCTGATTCATAAGCATGTATTGGTTTACTTTTAATAAAAAAATAATCAGTTGGTTTTAATGCAGGGCTTTCCATCTATAAAAAAAATATCCCCTTTTTTCTGAACACTGCCGTTTATCATCAGCGAGATTGGCTCCAGCACTTCCTCAATTTTTTCTGACAGGTAAAAATTAAGATTAACCGGGCAGGCTTTTACTGACTCCGCAACCTGGATATTTATGCCGAAATATTCATGCAGATCGTCTATCACTTTCTGCAATCTTTCATTCTTATATACAAATTCCCCATCTTTCCGTTTCAGCATTATCGGTGCCGAAGCAGTATTGGCTTCTTCTTTTACCAGCACCGTTGTTGTTCGATGAAAAACGGCACGCTGATTGGCAACAAGCTCCACATGCTCCACTTTGCTTTTATTACTTACATTCACTTTGCCGGTTACCACAGTCACATTTATTTCTTCCTGGTTATCATAAGCCTGGATATTAAAAGAAGTACCTAAAACCCTGGTTTCAATATTGCCGCTGTGAATGATGAAGGGATGTTGCCTGTCATGCGCAACCTCAAAAAAAGCTTCGCCCGAAAGTTTGATCTCTCTTAGCGCGCCGGTAAATACCGAAGGATACTCCAGGGCACTGGAAGGGCTTAACCAAACTTCAGTACTATCCGGTAATCGTATATTTTTTCCTTCCCTTGTAGTTGTAGTAATCTGTATAAACGAAGGCCCTGCGTTTTTTACAGCAATAGCTGCTTCAGTTAACGCTCCTGTTTTATTTGTTCTGAAAATAAAATATGTACACAATACTGCCAGCACTACGGAAGCAGCAGCAATGCCCACCCACCGGGGAATAGACCGTCTCCTGTCTACAGGAACATCAACCGGAAGTGCGGGCATTTCGCCTACTATAGCCTGAAAAATTTTATCGCTTGTATTTTCAGGTAAATGCATCTCTGCTTCTGTGTCCTCTACCATATTACCAAGCAATGCTTTCAATTCTTCATCAGCTTCTTCCGTTTGTATCAGCCTGAATAATTCTGCTTTCTCCTCGGGGGTATACACTTTGGCTATATACCTGTTAAATAAATATGTCAAACGCGATTGCGACATATGATAATTTTCAGTTATTGGCGAAGCATTTATTACTTCTGTATAACAAGACTCACTTAACAAAAAAAAGGGTTAGTTGCCTTGCATTTATTCCAGGAAAAAAAAGACAAGGATCAGTATGGCAGGGTGATCCATATGGGCGAGACAATATGCACGAATACTTTTCATAGCTTTTGAGAGATGCGCTTTTACGGTTTCGGTGGAGAGGTTAAGTTGTGAAGCCACCTCTTCTTTTTTCATACCTCTTTCTTTAATGAGCCGGTATACTTTGTTTTGTTGCGGGGGAAGCGTGTACAAAGCCCTTTCCAAAAGCTCCCCGGCATCTTTCAGCAAAATGTTTTCATCCGCATTATTGTAAAAAGCAGGGATTTTATTGGCAAAAACAATTTCCCTCTGCTCTCTGGCAGCCTTACGTTTGATAAGCGAAAAAAGATGATTCCGGGTGATGGTATTGAACCATGCCGTAAAACATTCCAGCTCCGGCAGCGTTTTCCGGTTTGTCCATAGTTTCATAAATATTTCCTGCACTACTTCTTCTGCAAGAAAAGCGGAACCGGTTATTTTGAAGCCAATTGTATAGATCTTATCCTTGTATTGATTAAACAGGAGAGCAAACGCCGAGGTATCACCGGCAGATATACGCAGCAATAATTCTTTCTCATTATATGTGCAAGCAGTCAGCAATTGTTTACTCCTTTATAATTTAGTGAAAAAAAGAGTGTAATAATCGCACACAATATTAAGAAACAAAATAGTTGCACAGCAATTTTTTTTATTGTGTGCAAATCTATTTGTGCATTGTTACTATAATATTAAGGAAAGAAAAAAATTATACAAACAATCCCCATTCATCTTCATATTCATCCTTTACAAAAGTATTAACCCAGGCTTTAAAAAGCGCTCTGAAAATATCCATTTCATGCTCAATGGCTTCAGCATATTTTTCCTCGCCCGCGCCCACCATTGCGGTAAATTTAATTTGTTCCATCATCTCGCGGCAGTTATTGCGAACGATAGACGCATTTTCCATTTTTAAGGTATAGAGATCAACGCCGGCAGCGCCAATAATTTTTGGCGCTACAATAAAAAGATTTTGCCAGATGAGTTCCTTATTCTTTTCCGCGTGGTCGTAATCTTTTGAATCCTGTAATGTTTCGCAGTAGGATTCTACCAGCATAAAAATTTCCCGCCACTTATTGTATAATTTCTCAGCGGCATCAAGCTGAGGTTTAACTTTCCACTCTTCTCCTTCGTATCGCTTTTTAAGCATTTTGTGGTCGTGCCATTCGGGCAGGCTGTGCATATCACTAAAATCCATAAGCGCTGTTTGTGGTTTCAAATAAAAAGCGGCCCAAAGTTAAGATACAAAAGGTCAGGATAAACATTATATATAAAACGAAAGGGACAAAAAACTGCCACTATAGCCACATGTGCGTATATAGCTATCAGCTACAAAAGCGGAGCAGCAACATTAGCTGTTTAATTTTTATTCAAAGCATTTATTATTCCGTAATAAAACCGTTGCAGCAGTCGTATGTCTTCTGTTATAATATCAGCTTCGGCTATCAGCCCGTTCCTGTATTGCAACTGCTTTCCATAATTAGTTAACAGAGCATTAGGCAGCTCCACGCTAGCAAGGTATCCACTATCTGTGGGCGTAGGCTTAATAAAATCAATTTTGCCTGATACTGATCCATATTGCTCGAAAGGATATGCCCGGAATTTAAGCAATACATTTTGTCCCTTTTTTACTTTTCCAAAATTGTATTGTGGTATTATTATCTCTACAAAATAAGTAGTATTATCAGGTTGAATATAAAACAGGGATTGTCCGGCTTTTATTTCCTGGTTTTCCTGTAAAAAGCCTGTAAACGAAACCGAGCCTGAAGCCGAAGCTTTTAATTCATACTTATATTGCCAGGCTTGCACCTGGCTCCTGATGGTTTGCACGGCCTGAAAAAAAGTATTTTTTTGAATAATTATCTGGTTTTCCAGTCCTGTTATTTCTTTTAGCTTTTCATTCTTCTCTCTCTCATTGGCAATTATTGACGCATTGATTTGAGGAAGAGATAATTGTTTAATCAGCAATTTACTTTTTTCATTCCGGTAATCTAATGGTGATATTACTTTTTGTTCGGAAAGGCTTTTATTTACATCGAATGTTTTTTTACTCAGTTCTACATCTTCTTCTGTTATTTTTTTTTGCTCAATAAGAGTATTGTGCATTTCCTCTATTTTCTTAATATCTGTTTGCAACATTTTTTTCTGCTTCAGGTAAAAACCATTCTGTAAATAATCCCTATAATTTACAAAAGACTGTATAAAAACCTGGTAGGCCGGTTGTAACTCACCTAAATCTTCTATAGATTTCCCGCTTTCGTAAACCGGAAAAAACTGAACGATCTCATCTGAACGGTTTTCATTAATCAGGCGGCTTATGGAATCTGCCTGTTTCCCAATAATTTTTATTACTACAGGATTAGCAATACTTTCCATATATCCTAATATCTCACCTTTAGTTATAGTTTCATTTTCCTTAATTGTTATTGCTGTTAATTTACCATCTGTTTTTGCAACAATTTGTTGTGGTGGATTTACGCTATTCAGCTTTGCTATAGCAATAACCTTATCGGGATATTTGATATACCAGCTTATTACACAAAGCATAAGCAAGAGTATAAAAAAGTAAACTGTACCCCAGCGAACAATATGCGGTGGCTTGTAAGAAATAATATCATCAATCTCATCTTCCGGCATTGCAATCACATTCCTGAATGCAATATCCTGATGTGTGCCATTGGCAGATGGCATTACTATGGTTTCATCAGTTTCCAAGCTCCAGTTGATTTTTTACCAGTTCAAAATATTTACCTTTTGTTAAAACAAGCGCTTCATGGGTTCCTTCTTCTGTTATTGCTCCTTTATCCAACACAATTATTTTATCTGCATTTTTAACGGTGCTCAGCCGGTGCGCTACAATAACCACCGTTTTGCCTTTAAAAAAGGCATTCAGGTTTTCGAGAATGATTTTTTCATTATTCGCATCTAATGCATTAGTGGCTTCATCAAAAAAGATAAACCCGGGGTCTTTATATACAGCCCGGGCAATGGATAAACGTTGCTTTTGCCCACCGCTGATACCTGTGCCTTCTGCCCCAAGTTTTGTATAAAAACCGAGGGGCAGCGATTCAATGAAAGGCAAGATATTAGCGGTTTTGCAGGCATGCATCAACCGCTTACTGTCTACCTTATCATTTGTTACCGTAATGTTTTTCTGAATATTATCGTTAAAAATAAAATTGTCCTGCATCACAGTACCGCATAAGCTTCTCCAGTATTTGGGGCTGATTGTTTTAAAATTAGCGGCGCCCAGGTAAATATCGCCCTTATAACTTTCATAAAACCGTAAAAGAAGTTTTATCAGTGTGCTCTTTCCGCTTCCGCTCATACCAACAATGGCTGTTATTTTACCATGCGGAATAAATGTATTTACGTTTTTAAGCACAGGCTCATTACCTGCACCCGGGTATGCAAATGAAAGGTTTTTAATAGTAATGTCCTGGTCTTCGGGCAAGCTGTGGCTGAATTGCTGATGCGCAGGCTCTTCATCTGCCAGCACATGAATATCATTCAGCCTTTCCAGCGATATCCTGGCATCCTGAGCTTGTTGGGTAAACCCTGTAAGCTGCTCTACCGGGCCATTGAGCTGACCAATGATATACTGGATGGCAAGCATCGCGCCAAGCGTTATTTGTCCGTTAAGTACCAGCTTTGCAACAATAAATGTTATAATTATATTCTTGCCCTGGTTAATAAAGAAAGCGCCGGTTTGCTGGTATTGGCTTAGTGACAGGTTCTTAAAATTCAGCTTAAACAAAGCTGCCTGTAAACCTTGCCACTGCCACCTGTACGTATTTTCTGCGTTGTTCAGCTTTATTTCCTGCATACCATATACCAGTTGCATGGTTGCGTTGTTTTCGCGGGAGGCTATGGCAAAGCGCTTATAATCCAGCGTGCGCCGGTATTTCAAAAAAAACTGAATCCATACTATATACAACACACTGCCTGTTATAAATACTGAAAATACCAGGGTGCTGTAGCCCAATAAAACAAAGGAAAAAATAACAAGAGTAAACAGGGAAAAGAAAGTATTCAGGGCTGTGCCGGTTAAAAAATTTTCTATCCGGCTGTGGTCGCCTATTCGTTGAATAATATCTCCGGGATGTTTACTGTCAAAAAATTGTATGGGTAATTTTAAGAGCTTAGACCAAAAGCCGGACAGCAGGGAAATATTTATCCGTGTGCTGATGTGCAGGAGTATGCGGCTGCGTATAAACTCCACTATGGTTTGCGAAAACAGCAACATTAATTGCGCGGTTAGAACAATTTGGATAAAGCCGATGTTTTGGGTATTAATGCCTGTATCAACAATGCTCTGGGTAAGATATGGAAATACCAGTTGTATAAAGCTGCCAATAATAAGCCCCAGCATAATTTGAAAAAAATAAGCCTTATGATCTTTAATATATTCCCACAAAAAACTCCAACCTATTTTTTGTTGCGCTATCTCTGCGTTGTCAGAAAAATCCATCTGTTTAAAAACCGGGGTGCTTTCCAATAACAGGCTGATGCCTTTTGCTTCGTCATTTTCGGTGGTTGCAACCCAGTATTTCAGAAATGTTTCCCTGTTTAATGTAACCATGCCTTTTGCAGGGTCTGCTATCACAAATTTATTTTTACGGGATGCCGGCGTAAGCACTACAAAATGATATTGATCCCAATAAATAATAGCCGGCAGCGGTGCATCATTAATCAACTGGTCAATGGTTAATTTTGCTCCTGCCGATTTCAACCCGATGCTTTCTGCGGCATCAGCAAGACCAAGTAAGGAAACACCCTGTTTGCCATATTGAGATTTATTCCGGAGATAATCAAGCGATATTGTGCGGCCGTAATATTTAGCCACCATGCGCAGGCAGGTGGGACCGCAATCCATTGCGTCAAGTTGTTTATATAGGGGAAATGATCCCAATTATCCTATTTTTGTTTAGAAATAAATTCTGGTAGTACTTATATTGAAAATATCCGGGATTTTTTTAGGGATTTTTTTGGGTGTATATATTTCTTTTAATTTGATCAGATGATAAAGTATCGCCTCAAACATGTTTTTGTAAGTCAATACTCCATGATCCCATTTTATTTTTCCCGGCAGCCCTTCTAATACCAGAAAATCAAAGTAAGCATTAATTTTTTTTTGGAAGTGCAGCCTTTTTACTACATGTGTCATGCTTTCAATTTCACTTTCTATTTTATCAACTGGCAGGTTTTCAAGAAACTTATCATAAGTAAAATTGGTTTCATCAAAACAGAAGTGAGTTGGCTCTTTAAACACCCGGACGTAATCCCTGCTTTGTTTAAATAGCATATTTATAGTTTGAGAATTTCTAAAAAGTGAAAAAGCGCCGGGTAAAAAATCGTGCCTTACGCTGATTACATCGAAAGCGGATAACATCTTGTTGGTAATAAAAGCCCGTATATCGCCATATATTACATCAATATCACCATATCCCCAGAAATCGTACCCCCTGATATATTCCGGTAGTAAAAAGGCTAATGCAGGCCTGAAATCGCAAAACTTATAGGTATGATCCAGCCCTACTTCGAAGCCAAATTTTTTACTGGCTATGCTTTTAATATCACCAAGAGATTTTTTAATGGGAAATACATTAACCGGCATATTATACTCATCAAGATCGTTATCAGTTATTAAGTAAAAATCTATCTCCAGATTATATTTGCAGGAATGCAGGAAATACCTGAAATACCATGGAAGTTCCCCAAAATAGCAAATCAGAAGGATGATGCTTTTGTTTTGAATATTCTTATAAGTGTATTTTTGTGTAACTTTTTTCACATTTTCACAAAAATTCTGTAGTAAAAAAAGGAGATTTATTTCTGATACACTGTTCCGCTTCTAATTGTAACGCCCTGCCACCTGGTACCGCATGGTCATTATTCGGATGAAGCCGATAATAGTAAAGAACATTTTGAAAGCAAAACGTTCTTTTATACCCGGCAATTTCAAACAAAGGGAACATGAGCGCCATATCGGCAGATGACTTTAAAAAGCAACCATCATTATTTTTGAAACTCTTTACTTCGGGGTCTAATGCTAAAAATTGTTTAAACAATTTATATTTAAAAGTCCTCAGGTGAGGCGCCTGCCATCGTGCTTTTCTCAGATTTTCAAATTCTTCCCTGCTATAAGGATTGAAATTCCAAACAGCTCCGCCATTAGTAATAAGTTGTCCATAAGTGATCAATATATTTTCATCATTATATTTTGCATTCACCATTTGAAAAGCATATTCTCCCAAAATACAATCGTCGCCGTCTAATAAAATTACAATATCTTCATCGTTTAGCGGTATATTTATTAATGCGCGAAAAATATTCTCCATTGCGCCCAATCGGCTTTTATTTCTGATTTTATGAACATGCGCAACTCCATCATCAACTTCGCCTAACGTACCATCATCAGAGTGGTCATCCAGCAGGTAAACATCATAATTGGGGTATACCTGGTTTAATACCGAGTTCACGCAATCTACAATATAATAAGCTACGTTACGGAACGGAACAAGCACTATCATCTTGTATATTTGTTCAACCATGAGAATAAGAATTTGTTTAAACTTTCCCTTACGGCTTCTTTTTGTATTGCCGAAGCCGGGATTCATACGCAGCCAAATCAGTTTTAGAAAAATTCTTTTTATCTTTTAACGCTTCAATTGCTTTCTGCTGGGCTTTTATAGCCTTTTCCTTTTCATTTGCACGCCAGTACCATTCTGCCATTTTATTATAACGTTTAGGCATATTAACAAGCTCGGGGTAAGGGGTGTCGTCAATTTCCGCATGATAAGCTTCTGCACCTAATTGATAAATCTCTTTTGGTAATTTTAATTTTTCAGAATAAGTTTCTATATTTCCAATAATGAAATCATAAGGAGCATCAATATAAGTGGGAGTTACAATCGCCACTTTACCATATTCATAAGCCTTATGCGGGTCAGTTTTGAGTAAGGAAGAAAATGTATGGAATGCAATAAAAGGGGCATACTTTAGTCTGGGTTCAACTTTCAATATTTCTTCAATCTTCAAAAGGGCTAAATCCGGCTTCCCCATATCAGCAGGATTCAAACGATCCTCACGATACTTAAACAACTCAAAATTTAACGAGTCATCTAAAATTGCCAGATGCCTATCCAATTTCTGTTTTGCAGATGCTTCAGTTATATTCCATAAACCATCTGCTATTTCAGATAAAACTTTATCCAGTTTATAGGGGTATCCTATCCATGCCAGATTTCCTTCTTCATTAACCACAAAAGTTCGGGGTATACCGTATTTCCACTGTCCATTTGATGCATCCAGCCAGTCGGTTTGGATAAAGTTACTATCCTGCACAGCTACAGCATAATCCATCCGATTTCCCATACTGTCAACAAAGGATTTTAGCTTCTTCTGTGATGTGGTTTTATCTTCCATAATAACAACGCCTAACACAACAACCTTATCTTTATATTTACGTGCTAATTCTGAAAGATGTGGCATGGCAGCTTTACATGGTGCGCACCATGTAGCCCATAACTCAATCACATATACCGTTCCTTTTTCATATTGCAGAATCGGTGCTCCCTTTAACCACTCTTTTACGCGCAATGGTGGGGCTGCATCACCAATGTTTAGCGTTGGGGGCTGATCATTCTGCGCATAAACAGAAATTGTTAAAATGGATAAATAAATTAATAGTTGCAATTTTAAGTTCATAACGATAATTGTAATTAAAGATGTAGTGCACTTTAATAGGTATACTACATCTTTAAATGATAACGATGTCGCTATTATATTAACAATTTCCGAGACACTGACACTTTCCGGCAGATGACTTGCTGCATGTTCCAGTTTTTCCATTACATGGGCCGGATGTAAATGTACAACTCCCTGTACATGGTGAACCGCAGCCGGCTGTGTCGCTGCCAGCCATAATATTTTTCATTTCGGCCCGGCTAAGCATACCTTGCATATTGGCAAGGCTCATTTTCATTCTTTTCATTGCTTTAAAATTTAATGTTAATAAGAGGTTTTCACCCGCAGCTTTCAGCATCAGCAGGTCTTGGCTTCCTGGCTCCGGCTGCAGTCCGGAATAGTTCCTGCCAGGCATTTTCCTTCGGGGAACTATTCCAAAAGAAAATATTCTAAGTCCTCGATGTTATAGGCATCAGGTACTTCAGTTCCGTCTAAAAAAAACGTTGGCGTTGCAAATACTTCCATCTTCCGACACCAACTATTCATTGCTGCCAGTTTTACTCCTTGCTTAAGTAATTCACCATTCATTGGATATTTAGCAGCAAAAGAATCATAGTCCTTCTTTTCAGCAAGATACCAGTCATCCAAAGCTTTTTTTGTAAGTTCTTCATTTTGCTTTTCTGCAATAGCTAACAAATGTTTTACAGGTTTAGTAGCTATGTTGCCATCATCATTTGGAGTATTAAAGATAATTTTCACCTGTAAGTTATTTACTTTTGTGAGTAACCTTTCAATTTCAGGGTGCGCATTAGCGCAAGGTTCACAGTATGGGTTACAAACTTTAATTAGCAAATGCGGTGCTTTAGGATTTCCTATATCAATGCCAAGGGTTGTTACCGGATCTGTAATAGTTTTTCTCTTACTTAAAAGCGTATAAAATATTTCTTCGTTAAATTTGAAACGCAGATATTCTCTTTTGGTATCGGAGGCTCTTTGTAAGCTAACAAAATATGGCTTAGCAGTGTGCCAAAACAGAGCGGGTAAAACAAAACATGCAAACAACTCAATTAATGTTGGTAAGAGTAACGCAAACGGTTGATAAATATATTCAGATACAATCATATTAATACCCCCTATAAGCAATAACACCTGCACGCAAAGGCATAATACACACCAATGCTTTGCCACACGCCATTGATAATATAAGGAGAAAAAAATATAAGGTATTGCCAAAACATTAAACCATGCCAATATGCTTATTGCTCCTGGTACAAATAATAAACTTAATAAACTACCTGAAAAATAAAAAATCCCTATCTCACTCCAGCTTAGCCAGTTCAGCAATTTTGCTCCAGAGCTAGTGAGTATAACTTCACAATTGCCTTTAAAAATGCCTGTGCACACTTTCTTCAATAACGGATTATTCCGGTCAATTTCATACCATACCAATAAAGAGGCAATAATAACACCTGCTATATAAAGTATGTATTGTACAAATATTGTAGCAGTGATAGTGCCGTTAAACATAAACCACAAACCGTAAAAAGAAAAAACTGTTAGCAGTAAAACAAGGGTTAATGGAACGGAAGCTTTTAATAATGACGTCTTTTTTACCTTTATGTAATGCTTTTCTCCCGATTCTTTATGCGGCTCCGTAATTAAGTAAATGCCATCCCAATTTTGCAAAAAAGCACTTCTCTCTACAGTAATTGTTTTTTTATTTCTGTACGAATAATAACTTATGTGAGATTCTGTTACATCGGTTACAACTGTCAACGAGTTGTTAATGTCGTTAATACGAACAAGAAAAGGAACAGGAAGTAAATCTATATCTTCTGTATTTATTTTACCTGCGGCATTAGGAATATTCCATTTTTGGAGTGAGTCGCTGATACAGAGCAAACTTGGCCAATCAGGATGATTCTGTAATGTTTCATTTACAGTACTGTTGTTTACTTTTACTCCAAGCAGGCGTAAAAAAACAATTGTTGCTTTTACGGCAGGTTCATATTGGACAAGCATAGTATTATAAATATCGTAATATTAAACTATTCTTATTCAAGGGATGGACAAATAACTTCAGAAGGTACTGATCAGTAGCTAAAAGGCAGATACGTTAGTTCAGGGTCAAAGATTTTAATTATTTCCATTTATACCAAAATTTTCCAGTTGTATTTTACAACCGCCCTTTTGCGGTTAAAAAAGGAAATATTAAAAAAAAAAATTAGGTTGCACAAAACTTATCCTCATGCCTATTTATGGAGAAACACTTCGCATTTACAGAACTATTAAAAAACTTACACAGCATGGTGTTGCAAACCAGATAGGTATCAGCCAGCAGGATTATTCAAAATGGGAAAATAAGGAGATTGTAACAGAAGATTTCTTAAACCGCTTTTTAAAAGCTATGCAATGCAGCATAGAAGAGTTACGGCAAATACAAAAATTACACTATCAGCAATAACAATAGCTATTTGTGGTTTATAGTTTGTAGTTATTAGCGAATAAGTTAACCATAAACCACAAACGATAAACCACAAACCAAAAAAATTACAACAACCTCTCCGCCACCTCCTGCCAGTTGCTCACTCGTTCATACCCTGTTTCGTCTTTATTAAGCATGGTACTATAAAGGTATGGTTTACCTTTAAAATGCACCAGGTTGCGTACATGGTCATCAATCATATAATCACCTGCTATCATTCGTTTGTCGCCGCATAGCACCAACTGACGCCAGGAGAGAAACGGGAAATGTTCATTCAGCCATTCCAGCTTATCTCTTAACGAATTGGGAAATTCCGTTGCTGCCGATACAATGAATACTTCATACTTCTTATTTAGCTCATCCACCACATCAATACAATTTTCCATCACCGGCAGGTTACGAAAAAATCCTTCGCTATATAAATGCTGTCTTACCGCATCCTTATGTTCCTCCGGTATGCCCAGCATCCACGAGCCTTTCATTTTTGAATAGTCGAGCGGAAGGCTGTAGTTGTTTTTATACCATTCAAACATACCGCCCATAGTATCCGCCATTACTTCGTCCATGTCGATGATTATTCTTTGCATAGTTTTTTTAGCTGCCAGCTATCAGCCATCAGCTTTTAGCGCTTAGCTACAAACTGATAGCAGATTGCCCACAACCTTCGCTTTTAAAGAGTGATTTATATTTTTGTTAACCTGACACCTGATAGCTGATACCTTATTTCAACTCCTCCTTCAAATAAAACCCTGTATAACTTTCTCTGCATTTTACCAACCCCTCCGGCGTTCCTTCAAACAAAATATTACCTCCGCCTGTCCCTCCTTCAGGGCCAACATCAATTACATGGTCCGCCACTTTTATTACATCAAGGTTATGCTCAATCACCAAAACCGTATTGCCCCTGTCTGTCAATTTATTTAATACATCCAGCAAATGCTGTATATCTTCAAAATGCAAACCGGTTGTTGGCTCATCAAGAATATAAAATGTTTTACCTGTATCTTTCTTTGCCAATTCTGTAGAGAGCTTTACGCGCTGCGCTTCACCGCCACTTAATGTTACCGCGTTTTGCCCGAGTGTAATATATCCCAGGCCTACTTCCTGCAGCACTTTTATTTTGCGGTAAAGATAAGGCACTGCCTGAAAAAATTCCACCGCTTCATCAACCGTCATATCCAAAACATCGCTGATGGATTTTCCTTTGTAACGTATTTCCAGCGTTTCGCGGTTGTATCTTTTACCCTGGCATTTTTCGCAGTGCACATATACATCCGGCAAAAAATTCATTTCAATCACACGCATACCACCGCCTTCACAAACATCGCAACGCCCTGTTTTAACATTAAAAGAAAATCGGCCCGCATTATATCCCCTGATCTTTGCTTCGGGCACAGCCGCAAATAACTGTCTTATCTCCGTAAAAAATCCGCAATACGTGGCAGGATTACTTCTCGGCGTTCTACCTATGGGCGACTGGTCTATCTCTATAACCTTATCAATATTTTCCAGCCCTTTTACACTGCTGTAAGATAACGGCTGCATTCTTGAACCATATGCATGTTTGCTTAGTATAGGGTATAATGTTTCATTGATCAGCGTTGACTTTCCGCTGCCGCTAACACCCGTTACCACAATAAATTTTCCCAGGGGAAATTTTACATTCACCTTTCGGAGATTATTACCCGCAGCGCCTTTTATCTCGATAAATTTTCCATTTCCCTTTCTACGTTCTTCTGGTACTTTAATTTTTCGGTGACCGTTGAGATAAGAAGAGGTAAGTGTATCCAGCTTTAACAGATCAGAAGGTTTGCCCTGCGCCACAATTTTGCCGCCGTGAAATCCGGCTCTCGGGCCGATATCAATCAAATGATCTGCTGCAAGCATAATATCTTTATCATGTTCCACCACTAATACACTATTGCCAATATCACGCAAATGCTGAAGCGCTGTTATCAGCCGTTGGTTATCCCTCTGATGCAAGCCGATAGAAGGTTCATCCAGTATATAGGTAATGCCCTGCAACTGGGATCCTATCTGTGTTGCCAGCCGTATACGCTGCGATTCCCCTCCACTCAATGTTCTTGACGCACGGTTAAGCGTGAGATAAGTTAGTCCTACATCCAGCAAAAATCCCAGTCTTTCCCGTATTTCTTTTAATACATCTTTAGCAATGGCATTCTGTTTATCTGATAATCTTTTTTCTATGCCGCCAAACCATTGCATCAATTCATCCAGGTTCAGCTCACTTAGTTCAGAAATATTTTTTTCATCAACCTTAAACCAAAGGCTTTCCTTTTTCAATCTCGCACCGTTACATGCGTCACAGGTCTTCAATTCCATAAATTGCTCAACCCATTGCTGTATGCCCTCGCTTGTGCCGCCGGCAAACCAGCGTTTCAACTGGTTTACTATACCTTCAAATTCTGTAAGGTATATATTGCCGTTAGCCGGCACGTCATCAAAATTCACATCCACGTTCTCAACGCCTGCCTCATCACCATACAACAATAAGTTCATTGATTTTTCCGGCAGGTCCTTTACAGGTTTATCAAGACTTATCTTATTTTTTTTAGCAAACTGCTGTACCTGCTTAAATATATACGCATCTCTTTCTTCGCCCAGCGGGGCAATACCACCCTCATTTATACTCAATTCACGGTTAGGTATAACAGCGTCCATACTTACCTGGTAAACCGAGCCCAATCCTTTACAAACAGGGCAGGCGCCATAAGGTGAGTTGAATGAAAAACTATTGGGCGAAGGTTCTTCGTAAGAAATACCGGTATTTTCACACATCAGCATTTTACTATAAGAAGCGTCTGTTGGATTTTTTCCTTCGGCAGGGCTGATAAACAATAAATCCTTACCCATCTTTAGTGCCTGCTGCACACTCTGGCTGATGCGGGTTTTAAATTCATCATCCACTTTCAGGCGGTCAATCACTACTTCTATATCATGAATTTTATAACGGTCAACCTGCATTTTAGCCGTAATATCTTTTATCTCACCATCAATTCTCACTTTCAAAAATCCTTTCTTGCGTATCTCTTCAAATAACTCGCGGTAATGCCCTTTACGGCCACGCACCAGCGGCGCCAGTATCGAAATTTTTTGCCCTTTAAATTTTTTGAAAATATTTTCTACAATTTCTTCTTCACTCCATTTCACCATTCGTTTGCCGGTATTGTAAGAGTATGCTTCTCCCACTCTTGCAAATAACAGTCGCAAAAAGTCGTAAACTTCGGTTACAGTTCCAACTGTTGAGCGTGGATTTTTATTGGTAGTTTTTTGTTCGATGGAAATTACCGGCGAAAGTCCTGTGATCTTGTCAACATCAGGGCGCTCCATATCTCCAATAAACTGGCGGGCATAAGCACCAAAAGTTTCCATATACCTGCGCTGCCCTTCCGCGTAAATGGTATCAAACGCCAGCGAAGATTTACCGCTGCCGCTGATGCCCGTTACCACCACCAGTTTATTCTTCGGAATGCTGATGTCTATATTTTTAAGATTATGAACCCTTGCGCCAAATACGTCTATATGTTCATGGCCGGCAGTAACCAACTGATCATCCTGCCCGCCCTTATCTTTAGTTTTTGCCATAAAAAGTTAGCGAAGATACTAAAAATATTAGGATTGGATGATTATGTTGCGGGCTGTATTGCTACTATCAGTGCCTGTTGTAGCCTGTCCCGCCGGGGGCGGGATCACTCATTTCATCGTCCGGCAATGCTATTCAGCATAGCGCAGGCAAGCAATATCAGCGGTAGCATTATTTACAGAGCCGGAGTCTCTGAAGAACATAACCTGTGCGAAGTCCGGAGACTTCGCACAGTAGACTTTACACAGCGAACTACATGCATAAAAAAATGCGAAGCCCCAGGCTTCGCACTTAACCAAAACTCCATCTCAACCGTATTTTACTTTTGTATAAGTTCACCACTACCGCTTATATGATCATCTATAATAGCCGGATCACCTTTATAATAAATATTGCCACTGCCACTTATTCTTGCTTTCAATTTTTCGTTTACGGTTATTTCAACATCTCCGCTGCCGGATATTGTAATATCAGCTTCTTTAAGCAAAAACCCGAAACTATTAAAGTCGCCGCTTCCCGAAATTGAAAGCTGCAATTTTTCAGCAACGGCATTTTCAATATTTATATCAGCAGATCCACTAATGCTTGCATCAAAAAATGGTGTATGTTCAAATGCTCCTTTCACATCAATATTTCCACTACCTTTTGTACTTAGCCCTTCCAGTGCAGGCATTGTAATAAATACTTCTGAATTATCATTTCTTACGTTTGCTGTATGCTCATATTTAACTGTCAATACTCCGTTCTCAACATTTGTTACCAGGTAAGGCAATAAATTATTATAAGCCTTAACGGAAACATTAAAACTGTTGCCTTGCGTAATATGTATATCAGTTGAGCCTTCTACAGACACTTTGGTAAACGCACTTACATTCCTTGTCTCTGATTTTATTGTACCACGTCCCGTAATATTATCCTTTTCGCACGATGCGAATACTACAACCATTACCATGGTAAAAACCATCCTTCCTGATTTCATTTTTCAATATTTTTAATTACAAAATTTATTACGCACAGTTGACATGTTATTTTCTTATACCGCTGCACTTATAAGAGGGTTTTGAGGCGCTATTGTATGAATGGCAATTATTATTTACAAAATGCATTTATGAAGTTTCCCCGGTTTAACAGAAGAAAATTGAACTCAGTTTTTAAAGGCTTTTTTAGATTACATCTTCCTCCGCGACATACTTCAACTCAAATACCGTCATTTATTAAACCATAAAAATATCCTGATGAATCATATCTTGCACCTCTATGAATTGGCAACAGCTATACAGTTCCCAACGCAGCGGAAGTGAATTTAAAGAAAGAACATCGCCGCAAAATATCAGAACTTCTTTTGTGCGTGATTATGACCGCATTATTTTTTCTTCGGCATTCAGAAGATTACAAAATAAAACACAGGTATTTCCTTTGCCCGGCGCTGTATTTGTGCATAACCGTTTAACGCACAGCCTTGAAGTATCGAGTGTTGGCAGGAGCCTGGGCAAAGCAGCCGGCGATCTTATAGCTGATAAATACCAAAACGAACCGGAACAGTTCAGAGAGTTTTACCGCTATGAACTACCTTCTGTAATTGCTGCCGGTTGCCTGGCGCATGATATTGGCAACCCGCCCTTCGGTCACAGCGGGGAAGATGCTATCCGTATATTTTTTAATGAGCTGGAAGGTGACACTAAAAAAAGATTTGACAATGAACTAAGTGAAGCCCGGCAAAAAGACCTGCTGTATTTTGAAGGCAATGCCAATGCCTTCCGAACGCTTACTCATAATTTTAATGAAGACAAACAGGGCGGTTTTCAATTAACCTATGCTACGCTTGCAAGTATTATAAAATATCCCTGCGATTCGCTAAGCGGCTTTAAAAAACCTGATCTTGTTACCAAAAAATCCGGTTTCTTTTCTACAGAGCTGCATACCTATAAGCATCTTGCCAATATACTAGGTATTCCCAAACTGCGTGATAATGAAAACGTATATGCAAGGCATCCCTTCGTTTTTTTGGTAGAGGCGGCTGATGATATCTGTTATCGTATTATTGATTTTGAAGACGCATTCAAGCTCCGCATTATCTCCATTGAACAGATCGCTGCTTTCTTTCTCGCTTTTTTTAATAAGGAAGAAGGTTATGACGCCAGGGAAAAGATTGAAAAAACATTTAATGAAATTAAAGACGACAATAAAAAGATCCAGTTCCTTCGTGCAAGGATCATCAACCTCCTGGTACATAAACTCTCCGATATATTTATGGAACAGGAAGCAAATTTACTAGCAGGCACATTGCACAAATCATTAATAGACCTGCTGCCGTCTGAACAATTATATATCATTAAACAGATTGATGATTATTCCAAAACAAATATTTACAATCATCGCTCAGTAGTAGAAATTGAATTGGCAGGTTATAATATTATTGGCTACCTGCTAAAAGAATTTGTGTATGCGGTTATGCACCCTGATACCACCAAAGCAAAAAAATTGAAAAATCTTATTCCGCCACAATTTGTAATAAGCAATGAGCCATCAGCATTATTTACCAACCTGCAATCCGTAACAGATTTTATAGCGGGCATGACGGATCTATATGCCGTGGATTTATACCGGAAGATGACAGGGATTAGTATTGTGTAGAATTAATTAAGCTGCTAAGCTGAAAATTTGATTAACAAGCCAGAGCAATTAAAATGCCTTTATGGAATCGGAGAAAGAAAAACTTAAAAGAGAGTTTGACGGCTACTTCGATGAAATAATAAAAAAAGCAAGAAAATCCTTTTCTTTAGCACCTCCTAAGAGAAGGTTTACAGATATAGCATACCTTAAACATTTCATGCTTTTTAAGGATTTGAAAAAACCGAGAATTGATCAAATATGGTGGATTAATGACAAAAATTTCCCGTTTTACATTATATCCATTGAGGCTGATTCAACCTTGACAATTGGAAGTAGAACAATGTGGAGAGAAACACAAACCCACAGGTTTCTTTTTGGACTTGTTATTAGCGACAATAACCTCGGTAATAGTATAATAATGAGGGAAACATTTGCACATAAAGTTTCCGAAGTATTTCAAAAAGTAGAAATAGATTTTAAATCGCATAGCAAATTCAGTTCTTATTACTACTGTTTATCAAAAAATGAAGAACATTTTAGATCAGTGATGAGTGACGATGTCTTGGGGTTCTTATCAAAAGTAAAAAATATTGACTTTGAATTCAATAACCAGGCTTATCTCTTCCGCCCCCAAAAATCTATTATTGATAAAAAAACAGCTTCTCAAATGTTTATTGTTGGATATACACTGGCAAAACTACTTTAATCAAAATATCAAATGGGTTACAATGTATTCTGTTATAAATCAAACCAGGGTAAACCAGATGAAAATTCAGGGATTTCGCTTTTAGAAAGATATTTTAATTTTAAAAGAGAAATATGCATTAATCAGGCAATAAAAGGTTTAAAAAACTGAGATTGCTTCTATGTTGAAATGCAAATTTATTTTTTTGCACACGATGGAAATGAATAATTGTATATTCTACAGCTGAATATTATTCTATTTCCGATGTACAATTATTTATTTCTATCGTGGACTATTTACCTGACATTATAAAACATCCTTCTCTAAGCAGATAATGTATTATGATCATTACTGCAATTTTTTGTTAGTATAATAAGTGGCATACGCAAACTTCGCCAAGCAGTCCTTTCGGCTGCAGCAATCTCAATGCGCTTGTATGCCAGCTTTAAGTTTTATATGCAGATATATTATATCCATTAAGAAATTATACCATTTACATAAGGCTGCTGGTTAATCAACACATATCTTATCCTGCTTAATAGTTTCCTGGTCACTTTTATAATTGCTTTCTGACCTTTCATATGGCTTATCTGTTGTTTATAGTACAGTAATAATGCGGGATCTTTTCTCACTGCTACCCACGCACATTCAATCAACATTCGTTTCAAGGTTGAGTTTCCCCTTCTACTTAAACCTCCTGTGCGTTCCGTTTCTCCGCTATTGTGGCAATTAGGAACTATACCACAATAACTGCATAATTCATCCAACCCTTTAAACCTGGTTATATCCCCCAACTCTGTTAACAAGATCATGGCTGTAAGTAAGCCTATTGATGGAATCGTCAGTAATAGCGTAACATTGCCATTATAGCGGGGTGATTTCGATAGAATAAGCACTTCTTTATCTACAAGCTTCTTTTGCTCCTCCAGAAACATAAGCTCGGTTACATAAATTTGCATCGCCTTATTACCACTATCTGCCTGGAATTTTAGTTGCTGTAGCCACGCTATAAATTTTTTACTCCATACACCTTTACTATAGGTACCAGGTATTTCTATACCATGTAATTTTAAAAAGGCTTTTATACGGTTCTTACAGCGGGTGCTGTTTTTTATTAATCGCTCTCGGTTTCGTAATAATTGCCTGTCAAGCTCCAGCTCTATTTCAGGAATATGAATACAATTCAATTCCCCGTTTTTTAAGCCTTTGGCAATCTTTTTACTATCCACGTTATCTGTTTTGCGCAGGTGCTCTTTATTACTGGTTGGCACATCTGCCGGATTAACTACCATACAATTTACTCCTTTCGAAGCAAATGATCGCTGTATCCAGAAGCCGCAAAAACCTGCTTCATACGCAATTTGATAGTTTGCATTTTTATAGTTCTTATTGAGATAGTTATATAATTGCTCCACATCAGGGGCCTGACTAAAAGATTTTAGTTCAAACTCGTCGCTATAAATATG
Organism: Agriterribacter sp.; assembly: GCA_047601125.1. Taxonomy (GTDB): domain Bacteria; phylum Bacteroidota; class Bacteroidia; order Chitinophagales; family Chitinophagaceae; genus Agriterribacter. The sequence goes on from JASGJY010000002.1 coordinate 2,180,351, forward strand.
TACTTTCCAACTCTTATGATGCACATCCATTCCTACATATATGTTTTGACCTGTAAAATCTCGCAGTCTATCTGAAATAGGTTTCATAACTTATGATTTTGGTTAAATTTACTAACCTTATAATTCCTTATTTCAAACATAAAAACTTCGCCCGCATATCACCCTGACATTTATAAATGGTTGAGGCGGACTTCGCCCGCATATCACCCTGACATTTATAAATGGTTGAGGCGGACTCGCAAAGACCTTTGGACTTCCCAAGGAGATATTCAGTGTTGATAGTAAAATACAAACACGCCTGCTGTCATTGCGAATCCGCCCGCATGAAGTTTGAATTAAAAGCATGTTGCGGCGGGTGAAGCAATCCGTTGGGCCATAGTACAAATGTTGAGCATTAGCACCCAAGCCCGGCAGATATTTCACTCGCGTAAAAACGATGATAGTACAATCCTCGTGTTGCTCGTTCAATATGACGATGCCTATAGCTATTTCCTGTAACTGCTGCCGGAAATTGTTGAGGATTATTCTAAAAGCGAAAACCCTTGAAGAAAATTAAGCCGCTATGGCTAAAATAGCATTAATAGACCCTCTCATTTGCATGATTCAGACTAACGATCCCTTCAAATGAGCCGAATTAATTTTCGTCTATATTTACACCTTAACCAAATAATCACATAATGCCATCAGGTATTTTTGCTATTCTGGATGATATAGGCGCATTAATGGACGATGTAGCAGCGGCAAGCAAGATCGCTACCCGCAAAACAGCAGGAATTTTAGGAGACGATTTAGCCGTGAACGCGGAGAAAGCTACAGGGTTTCTCGCCTCCCGTGAGCTGCCTGTACTTTGGGCTATTACCAAAGGCTCTTTTCTTAACAAGCTTATTATTGTTCCCGTTGCTTTACTGCTTAATGCATTCTTTCCCGTTGCTATTAAAATAATACTGGTGCTGGGAGGATTTTATCTGGCTTATGAAGGAGTAGAAAAAATCATAGAATACTTTTTTCACCGTTTACCTAAAGAACATTCTGTTATAAAGCAGGAAACGGAGGAAGATGCTGCAATTGCGGAAAAAAATAAAATTAAATCCGCTGTCACAACAGATTTCATTCTTTCGGTTGAAATTGTAATTATTGCATTGGGATCAGTTTTAGATAAATCACTGGCAACGCAAATCTTAACGGTTTCTATTGTTGCCATTCTTGCAACAATAGGTGTTTATGGCCTGGTTGCTCTGATTGTAAGAATGGACGATGCCGGGCATAAACTTATAAAACATTCAAACGGCAAGGGAATTTTATCACAATTCGGCAAGTTATTGGTCAAATCGTTGCCGGTGGTTATTAAGCTTTTAGCGGTTATTGGCACTATTGCGTTACTATTGGTTTCCGGGGGCATATTTGTTCATAATATTGATTACCTGCATCATATTCTTCCGGAAATACCGGCAATTATCAAGGAGTTGGCCATGGGCCTGATCGCAGGATTGATAGTGGTATTAATTGTTACGGGTATAAAAAAAATAGTTTCGGTTATTAAAAAGCATAAGTCTTCTTAGCTTTATCTATTCATCTTAAAACGCTTTATATAGAAAGATGAATAACTGAACATGTCTCTATTCATTTCCATATGCATTGGCATTGGCTTAGCTGCAAGCAGCGGTTTCAGGATTTTTATTCCCTTACTTGCTGCAAATATTGCAGCGCTCACCGGCTTTCATCAATTTGGCAGTGGCTTTGAATGGCTGAATGGATGGACTGCATTCTGTATTTTACTCACTGCAAGCATTGCAGAGATAGCTGCATATTATATTCCCTGGCTTGACAATATTTTGGATCATATCGCTATGCCGGTAGCCGTTGTAGCCGGCACCTTATTGAGCGCATCATTTATATCTGCTGATTGGGAGCCTGCGCTCAAATGGGGATTAGCGTTGTTGGCAGGGGGCAGTACTGCCGGTATTATTCACAGTGGAATGGGGCTGTTGCGTTTAGGCTCCACTGCAACTACTGGCGGATTAGGGAACCCCGTTGTTACCACAGCCGAAAATGGCGCATCAATCGGATTTTCGGTAATGGCATTACTGGTGCCTGTTTTAGTAGTAATTGTGGTGCTGGTATTGCTTTTCTTTATTTTACGGCGGAAAAAGCTGAAAGCCGGGTTGTAAATCATTTCGCATCTCACAATAAAACACACTAACCTGCACCGGCGCAATGCGCCTCGCAAAAGCGAATCGGCGTCTGCCGGAATTGATGAACTATCTATGTTTATCGGTGCGCCGTGTGCAGATCTTTGCCATGAGATGTCGGCTGTAAAGAAAACAGTTTCTTCTACATGAAAATTATGCTGGGTTTGAAGAAATTTTTAAAGGCAAAACAAAAGATGATATTCTTACTTTGGTTTGTGATGGAACCCTGACTAATTATTTTGAAAACAAGGGTAATGACAAATTTGAAAAGCACCCATTGCCGGCACAGGCAATGATTCGATCCGGGGTATTTGCTTTACATATTAAAATATGATGTTATAAGAACGATGTTAAAAGAAGTTCCCTGCAACTTCCTCCTTTCATTATTATTGTGTTCCGGCAGTTATCTTAGCTCAAATTTTCGATGAAATTCCAGCTTTTACAAGCTTCTGTTGGGAATATTACTTACTTTAGAATTCTCCCAAATTTATCCCTGAACTATGTACCGGCTTATGAGAACAATACTTGTTGTATGTATATTGCTTGCCGGGCAAACTATATCTGCTCAACAATACTGGCTTACTGTTCAGGTAACTGATTCCGCAAATGTTCCACAACCCAATGCAACCCTCAGTATAAATAAAAAGCTTATCGTAGTTGATTCATCCAGTGTTTTCCTCAATTTGCTTGAACAGGGAAAGTATAAAATAAAAGTAAGCGCGGTTGGTTTTCATTCATTAGAGTGTTCGGTTACTCTTATAGCTGACACAACATTGTTGGTAAAGCTCAATGCAAAAGATAAAGTATTGCAGGGTGTAATGGTTACAGCAAACCGTTCTGTTCATCGTAATCAAATGAGCACACAGGTAATAGGCATAACACAGTTAAAAAAACTACCTGCTGTTTTGGGTGAGATAGATCCGTTGAAAACAATAACACTATTGCCGGGCGTGAAAAGTGGCGGAGACGCAAGTGCGGGAATTTATGTAAGAGGAGGTGGCCCGGATCAGAACCTCGTATTATTTGATGGTATCACAATATACAATCCTAATCATCTGCTGGGTTTTTTCAGTGTATTTAATGGTGAAGCTGTTAAGAATGTGGAAGTAATGAAAGGCGGTATACCTGCTGAGTATGGAGGAAGATTGAGTAGCGTAATCACAGTTAACTCAAGAGACGGGCACAAAGATTCCGTAAAAGCAAGTGGGGGTATCGGATTACTTTCATCAAGACTTTCGCTGGAAGGTCCGTTGGTAAAAGGCAAATCATCTTTTATCATTAGCGCAAGGCGAACATATGCAGATCAGTTGGCTAAGGTTTTTGCTAAGGATAGTATAGGTAATAACGGCTACTATTTTTACGATGTGAATGCAAAAGCCAATTTTTACATCAATAAAAGCAATGCTATCAATTTTACTTTTTATAAAGGCAGTGATAAATTTTCTTACGTAAATAAAGAAGATATAGGCAAAGAAAAAATGTTTGACGTAGTATGGGGAAATACTATTGCAGGGCTAAGCTGGAAACAACAGATAAGCCCCGGCCTGAAACAGGAACTGGCGATTATCTATAATAATTTTGACCTGGACAGCAGGATAAATTTTGGCGCTTCCGGGTTTATTTTTAGTTCCGGGCTTAGCGATTACCAGTTTAAAAACGACTGGGCTTATTCATCCGGTTCATGGTTAAAATGGAAATGGGGACTACAGTATATCCGTCATAATTTTAAGCCCGGCGCTGGTGCGTCCAATGCCGGTATGCAGGAATTTAAATCGAAGATAAGTGACCGTCATGCAAGAGAAGCTGCCGCTTATGTAAGCGCAGATATCAATGTATCCTCTTCATTAAATATAATTGCGGGTATACGTTATAGTTACTTTAACCAGGTAGGTCCAACCGCACAATCAATATACACAAAGGAAGGCATACCTACCGGCGAAACGGAAAAATATGAGAAAGGTGAAAGCATTGCAAGATATCATTATCCCGAACCTCGTATTAGTGCATTGTACAAATTAAGAAACGATGCAAGTTTGCGATTGTCTTATGCACGTACTATACAATATCTGCATCTTGCTACAACCAGTGCGGCAACTTTTCCCAGCGATTTGTGGACGCCGGCAAGCAAACTTATTAAACCCGGTATAGCACACCAGGTAGCGGCAGGTTATTTTAAAGAACTGAAAAATGGCAGTTATGAACTGAGTTTGGAAGTATATTACAAAACCATGAGTAATCAATTGGAGTTTAAGCCCGGTGCCCAGCTATTACTGAATCAGAATATTGAAAATGAAATGATTTTTGGTGCCGGTAAGGCATATGGCATAGAAGTCTTTCTGCAGAAAAAAACAGGAAAACTAACCGGCTGGATTGGTTATACGCTAAGCCGTGCAGAGCGGAAATTCCCTGAGATGAATAAAGGAAAAACTTTTCCTTACCGCTATGACAGAACACACGATCTGAGTGTGGTGGCAAATTATCCTTTGGGAAGAAAATGGGAGATGTCCGGTGTATTTGTATATGGAACCGGAAATGCTATCACAATGCCTACAGGAAGATTTGCTTATAATATCGGGCGAAACGCGGAGAGAAACGAAGTAATATTCACCAATATCAATCAGTATGACAAAATAAATGATTACAGGATGCCGGCTTATCACCGTATGGATATATCATTTATTTACACGCCGGAGCCAAACAGTACAAAGCAGTTCAGGAGCAGTTGGAATTTTAGTGTGTACAATGTATATAACCGGTATAACCCATACTTTATTTATATGACGGTAGATGAGGATGAGAAGGCAATAAAGGGAAAGAAAGTTTTTCTGTTTCCTGTTGTACCTTCTGTTACATGGAATTTTAAATTTTAAAATGATGAGGAAGATATTTTATATAGTGATGATTATAGTTTCGCAGTTTTACCTGGTATCCTGCGAACGTGATTTTGATATTGAAATAAAAGCCAACAAACCAATGCTGATAGTTGAGGGCTATATTAATAATGAAATGAAGGGATATAATTACGTTGTATTAAGCAGAAGCCAGGATTATTATTCCACCACTCTTGAAAACCTTCCGGTATCAGGTGCAAAAGTTACGGTAACAGAAGGAACCCCCCAACCCGATAACAGCATTGCATGGGATGAAGATAATGCAGTAACAATGCGTGAAAGAAATGTTTCCACCATAAATATAAGCTCCCGCAGTATTTCAAATGGTATTTATTTTGACGAACGGTTAATAACAGATACCTCTAACGCGCTGTTGGGTAAACCGGGTAAATATTATTTGCTGAAAATTGAGGTGAACGGCAATGTATATACTTCTGTTACTTACCTGCCTGTTCCGGTAAAGCTGGATAGTTTGTCCAGTGAAAATCATTTTATTGATGCAGATAAGAACGAAGAAAGAGCAATGATCACTTTGCATTATAAAGATCCCGATAGTCTTGGTAATGCTCAATTGGTTTATTCCCGCAGTGACGATAATCGCAATAATTTCGGGTGGGGCGGGCTGCGTTCAGGCAGGTTTATAAATGCTACAGATGATCTTATCAATGGTCAATACCTTGATGTTGTTGTTTCTGCTGATTTTGCTGTTAAGGAAAAAGTAGATTATTACCTGATAAGTGTTGAACGCAGCGTATATAATTTCTGGAACAGCTTTAACAAAGCAAAAGATAATGCCGGACCTTTTTCTACACCCGTAATATTGTATAATACAATAACGGGAGATGATGTGACAGGATGTTTCAGCGGGTTTAGTTTGAGCGGGAAGACAATTGTGGTGAAGTAAAGCCTGTCCCTCCTTCTCTCATTCCAAAGTCTGCCTGTCCGGGAGCTACCCTGTATACACAACAGGCCAAGCGTTTCCCCATTCTCACATTTCCACACTTCCACATTTCCACATTTCCGCACCTCTACATTCCTACATTCTACGCTTCCAATCCCAGCCTTCTCGATATGTCAGAAGTAAAAATGTTGTTTGGGTCGTATTTTGCTTTAATAGCAATCCATTCTTTATACTGAGGGTACATTTTTTGGAATACTTTCTTGTCCAGCATAGAATCTTTACCGAGATATAATCTTCCGCCTGCATTTAATACCACTTCATCTAATTGTTGGGTAAAAGGCTTTAATGCTTTTGTTACAGGAAAATCTATCGCCAATGTATAACCATTAAAAGGAAAGGACAGTATGCCCTGACCATCTCCCATTTTTTTAAATACATTTAAAAATGGGGTACAACCGCTGTTGGCAATCATCTCCAAAATTTTCTTCAATGTTTCAGCGCCGCCTTTTTCAGGTATAACAAACTGGTACTGTATAAATCCTTTTTTACCATACCCGCGGTTCCAGTTGTTGATCATATCAAGCGGAAAGAAAAATTTTTCATAATGTACAAATTCTTTAGGTGAATTCTGTACAAAAGAAATAACTGAATTAAGTATGCGCACCGTGAAGTTGTTCAGCACAAATCCGGGCAAAAAGAAAGGAACATTTAATTTAGATATCCTGTGAATTTTCAGAGGATCCTTTTTCAGATCAGGGGTTAGCTCATTGAGTTTTGCGGATTCACCTACGGTTAAAACCCCCCTGCCCAGTTGAGTACCTGTAGCCAATGCATCAATCCATGCAACGGAATAATTATAATTTTTGTATTGATCTACCGCTTCAAGCATTTCTTCCAGGTTTTTTACTTTGATGGATTTTTGCCTGAAGTAAGTTGTCTCAATTTTTCTTAGTCTGATCTTTGCCGTTAATATGGCGCCCAGTAAGCCAAGTCCACCAAAGTTGGCAATAAACAAGTCAGCATTTACATCTCTTGATGCGGTAACTATATTCCCATCTGCAAGTAAGATAGTAAACGAAATTACGCAGTTGATAAACGATCCGTCTGCATGGTGCGCTTTACCATGAATATCATTGGCAATAGCACCGCCAATGGTAACAAATTTTGTTCCGGGGCAGATCATCGGCAGCCAGCCGCGTGGTGCGAATGTGGTAATGATCTCATCCAGGCTTGCTCCTGCCTCACATTCAAGTATACCCGAAGTTTCATCCCAGGTGAGAAAATGATTCATACGGGTACTTACCGCCACATGTTTATTTTCATTGATGGCCTGGTCGCCATAACTTCTTCCTAACCCCCGGGGGATAATATTTCCGTTATTTACTATTTCCTTCCATTCTTTTTCAGAACGGGGATTAGCCACTAATGCTTTTGTTGCGGGGTAATTTCCCCAGCCTGCCAACAGTTCCTGATGCTCTGTAACCATAAAAAATTGATTGCGCAAAATTAATATATGCAGGAGGATATTACTAATTTATACTACTTATGCAGGATTTATTAATCCTATGACAATATCCATCACATTGGTTTGTGTTGGACCGGTAATTAAAAGTCCTCCTGCCTGTTTAAAAAAATGGTAAGCGTCATTGTTGGCAAGATAGTCACAGGGGTTAAGCGTGGTTTGTAACAGGCTTCGTTCATCAATAACAGCGCCAGCTGCATCAGTAGGCCCGTCTGTACCGTCCGTTCCGCCCGAAAGGATCGTGATTTTTTTTAAACCGGTCTTATTATCTTTTTCAGCAGTGCACAAAGCTGCCAAAGCAAATTCCTGGTTTCTTCCTCCTTTACCTTTACTTTTTATGGTAACGGTTGTTTCACCACCCCATAAAAGGCATGTTTTTTTTGGGGCTCCCACCTTATTCAATATCTCTAAAAAGCTAACTGCTTTTTCAGCAGCCTCTCCTGATAGTTGTTCGGGAAGTATTTGTACCGCATAACCAAGTTGTTTTGCTTTTTGTGCCGATGCCTGCAAAGCGATATCATTGTTGGCTACAATAATATTATTTACTTTTTTAAAAATTTCATCCCCGGGTTTAGGAGTATCGGGTATTCGTTTTTCAACGCCATGTAGCAGCCATTTGCAGATGCCCGGCGGGAGTGCATCACTTAATTTATATTTCACTATAATTTTCCAGGCATCTTCAAAACTGCTGTTATCCGCCACCGTTAGCCCGCTTGCAATTACAGACAGATCATCTCCTGGAACATCGCTTAATATCAGCGATATAATATTTGCATCAGTATATTTTACTAATTGTCCCCCTTTCAGCAAAGACAAATGTTTTCTTATCGTATTTATTTCGTCAATAGATGCGCCGCAGCTTAATAGCAGTTGAACGGTTTGCTGAATGTCGCCCAGGCTGATTCCCGGAGGGCAATCTGTAACCAGTGCTGATGCGCCACCACTTACCAGCATTATGATCAAATCATTTTTCCCGGCTTTTTTAAAAAGAGTTAATAATTCGTTTCCACCTGTTATACTATTGTTATCAGGCACAGGATGACCTGCTTCAATTGTTTTGCATTTTTTTGATGGAAGCGCGTGTTCATATTTTGTAATAATAAGTCCTTCCGTAATATAATCACCTAATATTTGCTCTGTTTCCAATGCCATTGCTGCAGCGGCTTTGCCAGCCGCAGCAACATATATATTGCTTAACGCGCCGAGAGGAATTTTTGATGAACCGATATCCAGGTATTCATTATCAATCTTAATGTATGCGGGTATAAAATTATCCGGCTTCACCGCTTTAACTCCTGCCAGAAATATTTCTGTTGCATCATTGCGTGACATACCCGAAATTAACATTAGTTTTTAAAGCATTATCACGTTTCATTCTACAACAATTTTATGTTACCTTCGGAATAAATTAGTTGTTTAGCTAACTATTTTGTAAAAATATACACATGAAACGTGTCATTAAAAAAGTAGCGGTGCTTGGCTCAGGCGTTATGGGTTCAAGAATTGCATGCCATTTTGCAGGAATTGGCGTACCTGTTTTGTTGCTTGATATTGCGCCAAAAGAATTGAATGATGCTGAAAAAGCCAAAGGGCTTACACTTGAGAGCCCGGCCGTAAAAAACCGTATAGTGAATGACGCGCTTGCTGCTGCGATAAAATCAAATCCTTCTCCGGTATATACCAAAGACGCAATAAAGAAAATAAAGACCGGCAACTTCACCGATAATATGAAGGACATTGCCGGCTATGACTGGGTGATTGAAGTGGTGGTTGAAAGACTGGATATTAAACAATCTGTACTTTCAGAAGTAGATAAATACCGTAGGCCCGGAACGCTTATTACTTCAAACACATCAGGCATTCCCATACACATGATGGCGGAGGGAAGAAGTGAAGATTTTAAAAAACATTTCTGCGGAACGCACTTTTTTAATCCACCGCGTTATCTGAAGCTTCTTGAAATTATTCCCACACCATATACAGATAAAGAAGTGGTAGATTTTTTAATGCACTATGGTGATTTGTTTCTTGGCAAAACAACGGTGCTTTGTAAGGATACACCTGCATTTATCGCCAACAGGATAGGTGTGTTCAGTATCATGTCTGTTTTTAAAATAATGGACAAGATTGGTTTGAGCATTGATGAAGTAGAAGTATTGACAGGTCCGGTATTCGGCAGGCCCAAGTCTGCAACTTTCCGTACTGCAGATGTGGTAGGCATAGATACATTAGTAAAAGTGGCGGTCGGCGTGCACGATAATTGTCCTGATGATGAAGCAAAAGAAATTTTTACTATACCTGCATGGCTCGAAAAAATTGTTGCTAACAAATGGTTAGGAGATAAAGCAGGACAGGGTTTTTTTAAGAAAATAAAAGGTGCAGGAGGCGCTTCAGAAATATTGGTGCTTAACCTGCAAGCGATGGAATACGAACCACGCAAGAAGCCGAAGTTTGCAAGTGTTGAAGCTGCCAAGCCTGTTGACGATTTAAAAGCACGCATAAAAATGCTCGTTGGCGGGCAGGATAAAGCTGGTGAATTTTATCGCCTGTTTCATTACAGTTTGTTCTCCTATATCTCTCACAGGATACCCGAAATTTCGGACGAAATATATCCGATTGATGATGCGATGAAGGCTGGTTTTGGATGGGAAATAGGCGCTTTTGAAACATGGGATGTGTTAGGCGTTGAAAAAACAATAAAGGCTATGAAAGATGCCGGCTTTACTGTAGCAGCCTGGGTTGATGACATGCTTGCAAAAGGTAATACTTCTTTCTATAAAATTGAGAAAGGAAAGAAATTGTGCTATTCTCCAACAGTGAGTAATTATCTGTCAACTGTGGCGGAAGGAGCGGAAAGCGCTTTTATAGTGATGAAGAATTTTGCGGGACAAACCATCTGGAAAAACAGTGCTGCGAATGTATATCATTTGGGTGATGATGTATTAGGTTTGGAGTGGAATACCAAAATGGGAACAATAGGAGGGGAAGTGCTGGAGGGCATTAATAAAGGCATTGCATTGGCGGAAGAAAAATATAAAGGCCTAGTGATAGCGAATGATTCGCAGAATTTTTCAGCCGGTGCCAATGTGGGGATGATATTTATGTTTGCAGTAGAGCAGGAATTTGATGAACTGGATATGGCTGTGCGTGCATTTCAGAATACGATGATGCGGGCAAGGTACTCCAGCATACCTGTGGTGGTTGCTCCGCATGCATTGAGCTTAGGCGGCGCCTGTGAACTCAGCCTGCATAGTGATAAGGTAATGCCTGCTGCTGAAACGTATATTGGTTTGGTTGAGCTTGGGGTAGGATTGATACCGGGAGGCGGCGGTACAAAAGAATTTGTATTACGTGCCGCGGATGAATTGCAGGAAGATGAACCGGATACTATTCCATTAAAAAATCGATTTTTAACTATAGCCACGGCTAAAGTATCTGCCAGCGCTTTTGAAGCATTTGACCTGGGCATATTGAGAAAAGGCCATGATGAAGTAATTATTAATCCGGACAGGAGAATTGCAGCCGCTAAAAACAGCGTAATAGAAATATATGATAATGGTTATACCATGCCGGTACAGCGTACTGATATACTGGTAAGAGGCAGATCAGTGCTGGGCGCATTGTATGCGGGCATTAACGGAATGCAGCGTGCAAACTATGCAACGGAACATGATGGCGTGGTAGCAAAAAAACTCGCCTATGTAATGTGCGGCGGCGACCTCAGCGAACCTGCTTTGGTAAGCGAACAATATTTATTAGACCTGGAGCGGGAAGCATTCCTCAGCCTTTGCGGTGAAAAGAAAACGCTGGAACGTATACAGAGCGTGTTGAAAGGAGGGAAGCCGGTAAGGAATTAATGATTGATTGGAGGTTTGTAGTTTTATGCCAACCGCAAATTACAATAAACTATAAACTCAGGTCATTGCTGCACGTTCAAACCCTTAAGTTTTTTCTTTTTAATACCAAATCTTAGTTAACCTGCCTGTATTAACAGGGTATGCTGAACATTAAACATCAATGTTATGAGGTATGCCATGATTTGGTCATCAGTTTGTATTCTGATAATTCAATTAATAGCTGATAACGCGAAAGCGCAGGTAAATACTCCGGACGCAGAAAATGTTTTTAAGGTTAACATTATTGCACCTGGTGTAAGTTATGAAAAGAGAATTGGTTACAGGCAAACACTGGTTGCCGGAGCATACCTGGCGCCAAATTTCGTATTTTCTTATTCGTCAAATTTTGCAGTAATTTTCATTTTAATCTTGTACCGGGTATTGAAGCGGCATATCGTTATTACTATAATGGAAACAGGCGGACTGATAAGGGGTATGCAACCTCTTTCAACAACATGAACTATTTTTCATTTGTGTATATACCATCCATTACAGATGTGGCTATTTCTGATGCTTATTATGATGAAACAAGAAAAAGATTAGTGCATACTATTGGTATAGCCTGGGGTTTTCAACGTAATTACAAAAACCGTATCAGCCTTGATTTGTATATAGGGCCGGGTTGCATGATCGGTAAATCAACAGATATAAATGCTTCGGGCCAATATTATTCAAAGATTGGTATTGCTCCTACAATTGTTGCTAACATAACAATGGGTTTATGGCTGAACAAAAGGCGGGATAGTGTAAATTAATATAACCAGGAAACAGGTTGCAGGTGCCGGATTTGTAGTTTGTAGTTTATGGTTTGTAGTTTTAACGTTACTGATTTTGCCAACTATAAATTACAAACAACAAACCAGGAATAGTGCGTTGTTGGCGTTTTTAAAGATACTTCCTCAACAATAAATAAAACATCATTATCAGCAGCAGGATAATGATTGTAGCAACGGCCGGTATTAAAATATTTGGGAGTGGTTTTTTAAGAATGGATTTTTTACGACGTTTAGATAATTTTTGAACAAGCTGTTTATTCAGTTCATTCATTACCACAGGTAATTGTTGTTTATCTTTTACATTGGATAATCCTTCAGCGGCATCACTTTCAAAATCTGCATCAACCAGTAGCTTTTCTATTTCATATTTTTCTTCCGCGGAAAGCTTATCCTGCAGGTAGTCGAGCAACTTCTGCTGGTCAATATCTTTTGATTGTAATAATATGTTAAACAAATCACTGTTCATAATCCATCATTATCTTTCTGTTCCTTTTTGCTTTAGTTTTTTTTCCAGGATGATCTTCAGGTTCCGCTTACCATTTTGAATATAGCTTTTAACCTGCATAGGCGTATAGCCTGTAATATCTGCTATTTCAGTATATGATTTCTTTTGCAGGTAGAAAAAAGTTACGCATTTTTTTTGATCTTCATTCAGCTCCAGCAAAGCTTCTTCCATTGCTTCAAGTGTCTCATCTTTTTGCCTGTGCAGCATCACCGGGTCAATTTCCTCAGGTTCGGATATTATCATCCTTTCTGTAACCGGAACCGCGTTTTTACCCTTGTCTCTTAATTGCATAAGACAATAGTTTCTGGCTACCATATACAGCCAGCTTTTAAAATAAGTTACCTGGTATTTATGCAGTTCTGAAATGGCTTTTAAAAAAATCTGCTGTACAGCGTCTTTTGCTTCTTCTTCATTTTTCAGATACTTCATGCATACACCGTATAGCAAAAGCGTATATCGCTGCATAAGTATGCCAAGCCATTCGTTGTTACCATCTTTACGGTAAAGTTCTAATAAACCGGCATCTGTAATATGGTTGGATTGAGAAGCAATCAAAACAGGAAAGGATGTTTTTAATGCTTAGATGCAGCATATCTCCATTTCCACAAAACTAAACGGAGATAATATTATTTTTGATTTTTGCTACTATTTTTTACTATTACCGAAATTCTGTTTGTAAAATACAATAGCTTCTTCCACAATTTTTAGAGCTGTTGCTTTATCCTGGAATTCGTTCACACTAACGGTCTTATTTTCCAGCTTTTTATATTCTTCAAAAAACTGGCGCAGCTCGCTAAAAAAATGCTTGGGCATTTCTTCAATGTTATTGATGTAGTTTACACCCGGGTCATTGTTGGCAACTGCAATGATCTTATCATCGGCGTCTCCGCTGTCAATCATCTGCATTACACCAATTACTTTAGCCTGCACAAGGCATAACGGCTGAATACTAAGGCTTGAAATCACCAGTATATCCAACGGGTCTTTATCATCACCGTATGTTTGAGGAATAAAGCCATAGTTTGTTGGGTAATAAAATGATGAGTATATCACCCTGTCTAACTTAAGCAAACCGCTTGGTTTGTCGATTTCATATTTCTGCCTTGAGCCCTGCGGAATTTCTATTACCGCATTAACAATACGTGGCGCATTGTCGCCGGGTTCAACGCCATGCCAGGGGTGTAATACTGTCATCATAATAAAGCAAATAATTTTTTGAAGATATAAAACGGACAGGAAACAGAATTATTTTTCTATAACATTGGTGCTGTCTCCGGTAAAGGTATATTTAAAATCAACCCACCATTCATTATTTTGTTTTACCAGTTTTATCTGGTTGTTTTCTTTTTTGTAGGAATTAGAATAATTGATGATTGTGGTAGAATCGTTGAGGTTTTGCGACTTGTTTACTCTTATGCTTGCATCCTTGTAAGCAGCTTTTTCTTCTGCAGAAAATCCTTTGTATTTTTTCTCAATTTCATCAAAAAGACGTTCATTCGCGGCATCTTTCAAGATAAATACTCTTGCTTTTTTCATATCACCATCAAGTGCAGCTTCAATAAATTCCCTGCCGGCTTCCAGCGGGTCATCCGGCTTTTTATAATTGTCTGTACCTGAGCAACTGAATAAAAAAATAGTGAAGAGGCTTACGATAAATTTTGTCATTCAAAAAACAATTGTAAGCAAAAATAGAACAAAAATGCTTTATTGATAGCTGGTAGAACCATCTCTGACCTTTACCTTTTTCCTGCCACTGTTCTTTTTTTCCCATTCTTCTACAGCTTTTGGTTTTTCTACCGCTTTTTTAGCACTTGCAGCTGAGTCTGCTGTTTTCATATTTCCCTTATCTTTTTGCCCGAAAAAATATGTTTCCTGCTTTGTGATAAAGCCTGTGTTGGGATCATAGAATTTCCAGGTGCCATGCTCAACGGACGCCACTTCAAGTTTTACAATTTTCATTTCCCATTTATTGGGAATTTCCGGGTCTGGCACCTGCACGCTGTCATAAGGATTTTCAGGGTTGGTTGCACGCCAGCTTTCTTCACGCAGCAGGTCGCCCATTTTGGTATAATATTGCTGTTTGCCGTCTTTTTCACCCCATTTATAATTTTCAATGGCAATCAGGTCGCCGGAGAGTGCATATTTTCTCCATGTCCCTTCTTTTTTGCCATCTTCAAAATAGCCTTCTTCTTCATAGCCGGGTTCTCCCCGCAATTCTTCTACCCGTACCACCCATGGTCCCTGCTTCTTATCGTTTTTATCAACCCGGTTAAGCGTATCTCCCTTAACGGAAATAATAAAACTTTTTAATTGCGCCTGGCTTTGCAAAGAGGCAATTACTAAGGCTGCAATAAATAAATGGCGCATAGTAAATTATTTTAAAGGAGTTACAAAGGTAAACGGAAGGATAAATATAATGGTATAGACAAAAGTTAAAGAATGAGGCAGTTTTAATAAATGTCTCCTGTTTCCATATCAAGCTGGTAAGGATTGTGGGTGAGTTTAAAATTATAGCCTGGTTTAGTGGTATTATATGGAAACAGGGTTGGGGCGCTACCAAAAACCAGGGCAGCGGCTGCTGTTTCTCCAAGCCTGAAATCCCTAATTTTTTTAAGTAATTCGGCTCCGTAAAATTAAATGTATTTCCATTTCGGTAAAGCCTGGAAAAACTTCCTGCGGAGCTTATAAAAATATTTTTTCCATCAGAATATCCATATAATTCTCTTAGCAGTATTTCTAGTTCATCTTTTATGTCGATATCATCATCTTTGTTCCCGGCTTTTACAACAAATTCTTTACAGAAGTATCATTTAGTATAACTATATTGAATCGTTCTTTATTATATTGTTCAACCTGGTTGAGGGTATATCTTTTGGTTGTCTGTTCTATTTTGGATTCTGTAAAAAGCCTGAGCTTTGATAAACTCAGCATTAGCGCATCTTCAATATAAAGATCAGCATTACGGTAAATATTTTTATCTCCGGTTATGGTACTGTCAAGTCTATATAATGGGATATAGAAATTGTCTTTCTCCGTTAAGTATTCGATTCTGAATATAATACCACTTCCGCTTATTGCGGGCGAACGCTGATATTTATCTTCTTTTTCATCATAAATTTCATCAGAAAGCCATCACACTCCTTGGGTCAATATTTCCTTTGTGTATAAATTCTAAAATGTTTGTGTTAAACCTGTTGTCTTGTACTATTATATCAGAAAACATACATCCTGCGCTTACAGTAAAGGATGGCGTATGTAAAGTGATTTTATGCGTGCGGAATTTTGAAAAATCAATATGGTTTTTATCAGGAGATTCTTCCCTTTGAGCTACAGCTTTTGTGCTTAAAATAAGCAGGATGAAAGTGAAGATGTTTTTCATGACGGTAAGATAAGAAACTTATTATGCTGTAAGCAAGTGATATAGAACCGGATGTAGAAGGCAATCCATTTAATTATCATATGTTAAATATACGCCTGAAGCCGGTTTTCGTTTATGTGTAAATCTTCTGTTACTGATGAAAAAACTACAATGCGCCTCAGTCTTTTTTATCCTGGTATTATTACTTTTCTCCTGTAAAAAAGATGATGTAACGGAAACCACAGCTCCCGAAGAAGTACAAAAACCTGATTTTGCATACGGCGTAAATGCCGCGGATATATTGGTAATGGTAAATGAGGTAAGGAAAAGCGGTTGCAATTGCGGAGCCACTTATATGCCTCCGGTTAATGAGCTAACGTGGAATGATGCTTTAGGAAAAGCTGCTTATGCTCATAGTGAGGATATGAAAGCGAATAATTATTTTGATCACCAGGGAAGCGATAACAGCAAGGCCGGTGACAGAATTAAAGCGGCGGGATATAACTGGATAACGTATGGAGAAAATATAGCACTTGGACAAACTACCGAACGCATTGTAATGAACAGTTGGCTGAAAAGCGAACTGCATTGTAAAAATATAATGAATGCAGGCTTTAAAGAGATGGGCGTGGGGCGTATTGACAATTACTGGACCCAGGTATTTGCCGCAAAAAAATAATATTATTCTGTATTGTTTATAACCGGCGAAAGCGGATGAGAAAATTCCTTTTCACTTTTTGATATTACAAGCGTAGCTACACCATTACCAATAATGTTAGTGATGGCTCTCGCTTCACTCATAAATTTATCTACTGCCAGTAAAAACGCCAGCCCCTCCAAAGGTATTTTATGCAAGGCAGTTAAGGTTGAAGCGAGTATTATAAAACCACTGCCGGTTACGCCGGCTGCACCTTTTGAGGTAATCATTAAAATACCTACTACCGAAGCCATTTCCCAAAAAGAAAGATGAACATTATATAACTGCGCTAAAAAAATAATTGCCATCGAAAGATATATGGATGTGCCATCAAGATTGAAAGAATAGCCGGTTGGTACAACAAGACCGACAACAGACTTACTGCAACCCATTTTTTCCAGCTTGTTCATTAGTGAGGGAAGGGCCGATTCAGAAGACGAAGTGCCAAGCACTATAAGCAGCTCCTCTTTTATGCCAACAAGAAATTTCCAGATGCTGAGCTTATAATATTTTAGTATCAATCCGAGTACAATGAAAACAAAAGCAGCCATTGTTCCATACATGGTGAGCATTAACTTGCCGAGCGGTATTAAAGTTTTTATGCCAAATTTTCCCACGGTAAATGCCATTCCTCCAAATGCGCCGAGTGGTGCAAGGTACATTACATACTTCAGCGCCCTGAATACATAATGTGTTACCAGTGCCAGCCATTTTAATATTTTTTCCCTGTGCTTAACCTGGCTTAAAATAATGCCGGTTATAATCGCAGCGATCAATACCTGTAAAGTAAAATTCTCTTTCAAAAAAGCTATCCAGCTAAAATCGCTATGCCCTTCTTTGGCATACTTTGATGCATCCTGCATAGGAAGCCCGCTTTTATCTATTTTTCCGGGCTCAAAAAATAAAGCAAATGCAATACCTAATATCAACGCGAAAGTTGTAACAACTTCAAAGTACACTACCGCTTTTAACCCTATTTTCCCTACTTTTTTTAAATTGCCCATGCCCACAATGCCTAATACAATAGTCAGGAAAATGATGGGCCCGATAAATACTTTAATAATGTTAATAAAAGTTTTTCCCATCCATTCTGTTTTAACAGCAGTTTCGGGAAAAAAATGGCCAAGCATAACAGCCGCTATAATGGCAAGTAAAACCCAAAAGGTAAGGTTGAAAACAATTTTACTGAATGTGCTTTTTGGTTTCATTCAAAAATTAAATGCTTAAATGTAATATAAAATGAACTAATGCCATCGTTATAAAAATTTTCATTCTATTTGTATACTGAAATTTTTCAGCATAATCTTACTTAAAATTGAAATGTAATAAATGGCAGATATAGGCAGTTGCAAAAATTTCTTTTTTATTGGTGTGGCAGGCACCGGAATGAGCGCCCTGGCGCAATATCTTGTTGGGCTTGGTAAAAACGTATCAGGTTCCGACCGTTATTTTACGAACGACAGTAAGAATGAAATTCAAGTAAAATTGGAAGAAGCAGGTATTCGTTGTTATGTACAGAATGGAGAAGCTATAACGCCGGACATTGATATTGTTATAGCATCCGCAGCAATTGAAGATACCGTGACAGAAGTACAAAAAGCCAGGCAGCTTGATATTCCAATCATTAAAAGATCGGAGCTGCTTGCATATATAGCAACAACAAGAAGAACTATAGCCATAGCCGGCACTTCCGGCAAGAGCACCACCAGCGCTATGCTGTTTGATATTTTAAAATACGCAGGAATGCAACCTGGTATTATCAGCGGCGCAGGGCTGGTGAGTTTAATTAAAGAAGGTAAAATAGGTAATGCAGAAACTGGCAATGGCGAATGGTTGGTAATTGAAGCTGATGAAAGTGACGGCTCTATCGTGCAATATGAAGCCGAAGTTGGCGTATTGCTGAATATTGATAAAGACCATAAAGAGATTGATGTATTGATGGATATTTTTGATGTGTTTAAACGAAACACAAGAGATGTTTTCATCGTAAACCGATCGCACCCGCTTGCTGCAAAACTTTCAAAGGATAACAGGTTCAATTTTTCGGTTGATGAAAATGATAATGCGGCATTTACAGCTACGGCTTTTAAGCAGGAAAGGTTGAATATACAGTTTAAAATAAACAATGTTGACTTTTCGCTAAATACTGTTGGCAGGCATAATATGGAAAACGCGCTTGCCGCAACCACGGTTGCTGCATTGCTTGGCGTATCACTGCACACCTGTGCCCAGGCTTTAAAAAACTATGAAGGTATATATCGCCGCCATCAATTCCTGGGAGAAAAGAACGGCGTGATCGTTATCGATGATTATGCACACAATCCCGCAAAATGTGCAGCTTCTATTGCAGCGTGTCAAAATATAGCTCCCAAAGTAATAGCCTGGTTTCAGCCTCACGGTTACGGTCCAACGCGGTTTTTGCGATATGACTTTGTGCAGGATATCGGCAATGTATTACGGAATGAGGATGAAATATGGATGAGCGAAATTTTCTATGCCGGAGGTACGGCTGAAAAAAATATTTCAGCCAATGATCTTATCAATGATTTGAAAGCAATGCATGCCAATGCTTTTTTTGTGGAAGACAGGAATGATTTTTTAGGTGCTGTGCGCAGCCACCTCTCAGATAATTGTGTGCTGCTGCTTATGGGTGCACGCGATCCTTCGCTCGAGCATTTCGCCAAAGCAACGTGGGAAAATTTATGATAATGCTTTAAAGATTAGCGTAAAACCGCAGACTGGATTTTCTTTTTTTAAGATGCCAGGTTATTGCTTTAAAGAATGCTTTAAGATGACCGAATTTTCTTGTAACTGTATACTTTACAATATTAAATGGTGCAAAAAACAGTGTGAAGAAAAGCAGGAAAACCGAGAAGCCCGCTGTTGTTGAATTATTGCGCATGGTCATGATCCTGTTACGGGTAGTATAGAATACTTCCGTTGCTGTTGCGCGTTTGGTTGTTGCTGAATATTTGCTGTACGCAATTGCACAGGGCTGATACAGTATTCTATACCCGCTTTTTAATACTCTGGCGCTGATTTCCGCATCATCAAAATAAACAAAGAAATTGCGTGGAAGCACACCCGCTTTTTCTATCATGCTTTTTCGCATCATCATTGCACCGGAATATACCCCATTGGTATATTCCGGCTTATCATATTGCCCCTTATCTTTTTGACAACTACCGATTATCTGCGTTCGCCCTGTTAAAGGGTTAAGCGATGTAGAACCTGCGTACTCAATTACATTTTTATTTTTATGCGAATATATTTTAGGGCATACCACACCAACAGTAGCATCATCTGCAAGCGGCGTTAACAGTTCTTCTATCAAATGTTCAGTTACTTCTGTATGGTTGTTCATGAAAAGAATAAAATCTCCTTTTGCCTGTGCAACCGCCCAATTAGCAGCGCCTTCAGCTTTCATATTGCTGTCGGCCCTTAATAACCGGGTATTGGTATAATTACCTTTAAAAATTTGCGGACCGGGATCGATGGCTGAACCCATATCGCAAACCAATATTTCATAATGTGGGTAAGCGAGTTTTCGGGTAGATTCTAAAAAATGTCGTGTAATTTCTGTTTGATTCCAGTTAAGCGTAATAATCGAAACTAAGGGTCTTGCCTTAATTGTGATATATCTTTTTTCCTGCTGGGTATTTATTTCTCTGTTCATAACTATATAAAATGTTGAGAAATAAAGGATTTAATAATTGCCCTGGTTTAGGAAGCAATGCTGTTAGATCAAAGGAATTGGAGATTAAGCGTATTATTTACATTAAAGATATGGCAAAGCCTTTTATAACGGATAGCAAATTTTTTAGGGAATATTTGATTTTCTGCATATGATTTATCTAAGTTATTATAAATAAATCTGATTATGAATGAGAATGATTTACATGTAATAAATGATAAGCAATTATTTACCATATGCTAATAATAATGTATTAAGCAAAATCAGATGTAGAAGCTAATTAATTGATTTTTAACCTACGATAAGTTTTTTAAAAATCTTTTCTATTTAAAAGGATTAAGAAAAATTATAAAATCTTTTATGTTTTTAGAAAAAACTTCAAATAGTTTTCCACTTTTTGCCTGAATCTGTTTAATTGGTATAATCCTTGCTTTTTTCACAAAACTTTTCAAATAATTTCTAAATCCATTAACTATGTACAATTTTTACCTCAAACCGACTTCCAAAACGGGGCTACATTTAACCATTGGCGTTATCCTTATTTAAGTTTTAACATCCTAATCCATTCATTTCTACTATTTAATAATCCGATTACACTTACTCTTCTAATTTTTTATTTTTTATGAATCAGAAAAACCATGGAGGTTACAAAAAATCCTCTAATATCCTTTATGCGCTCTCATTAATTGTAACAACCATATTGTTTACATTTTCATCTGCATTTTTATATGGACAAACAATGCAGACTACCCAAAAAGCGGTATATACCCGTATTACCAGTAATGTAGGTGGTTATATGGAATCTTTGCCTAATGATTATAATAACAATCCTTCAAAAAAATATCCATTGCTTATAGCACTGGCAGGTGTTGGGGAAAGAGGAAACGGCTCTCCGGGAGTGCTGGAAAAGGTTACAAATGTGGGAATTCCTAAACTATTAAAAAATAATGGATTTCCTGCATCTTTTACGGTAGGAGGACAATCATATTCTTTTATAGTAATTTCTCCGGAAATGGAATCAACCAGTAACTGGGCTATTGACGTTAATGAAATAATCAATTACTGTAAAACTAAATACAGGGTAGATGCAAGTAGAATATACCTGACAGGATTGAGCCTGGGTGGGGTGGCTACCTGGAGTTACTCTGTTACATGGGGCGATCAAATTGCCGCCGCTGTATTGGTTTGTCCCGGAGTTACTGCAAACGCTACAACTGCTAAGGCTATCTCAACATTTCAACTTCCGCTTTGGGTTACTAATAATTTGAATGACGGTACAATAAATTATCTTACTGCAGTAAACTTGGTAAATACATTAACCAATACTGTACCTGCACCTCCCAAGCCACTGATAACAATTTTCAATGCGTCAGGTCATGATGCCTGGACTCAAACATATAATCCAAGTTTTAAACAGGATGGTTTAAATGTGTATGAGTGGATGCTGTCAAAGTCAAGGGGCACAGCACAACCCGCACCTGCAAAACCTGTTCTTACAGCTAATGCAGGAGCAAACCAGGTTATTACGCTTCCCACAAACAGTGTTAAACTGGATGGTACGGGCTCTAACGTAACTTCCGGAAAAATTACTTCTTATGCCTGGCTTAAAATTTCTGGCCCGGGTAGTCATAATGTAATTGCTCCATCAAGCCCTATAACTGAAATTAAAAACCTGGTGGCCGGCACATATGTATTTCAGTTAACAATTAAAGATAGTAATGGAAGTACAGCTACTTCAACAGTTACTGTAACAGTAAATGCAGCTGCTGCTAACTCTACTGTTACTGCAAGTGCAGGCAATACCCAGTATTTAACACTTCCAACAAATACAACTACACTGGACGGTAGTGCTTCAACAGCCACGGCAGGTATCGCATCTTATTCGTGGACAAAAATAGGAGGTCCGTCGAGCGGTACAATTGTAAGCCCGACCAGTGCCAAAACTGTAATAAAAGACCTTGTAGCGGGCGGTTATACCTTTAGGTTAATTGTGACCGATAAAAATGGCAAAAGTGATAATAAAGATGTGATAGTTACTGTATATCCTGCCCCCGGCACAATTACAGTAAATGCAGGTAATGCCCAGTATATAACCCTGCCAACTAACACAACCACACTGGATGGCAGTGCTTCAACAGCAGTAGCAGGTATTGCGTCTTATTCATGGACGAAGATAGGTGGTCCGTCAAACTGCACGATTGTAAGCCCAACCAGCGCTAAAACTGTAATTAAAGACCTGGTAGCTGGTGATTATACATTCAGACTGGTTGTAACTGATAAAAATGGTGTATCGCTCAATAAAGATGTAATGGTTACGGTGGGCACTGCAAAACTTACTGTAAGCGCAGGTAATACTCAGTATTTAACGCTTCCAACCAATACAACTACACTGGATGGCAGTGCTTCATCAGCCACAGCAGGCATTGCGTCTTATTCGTGGACGAAGATAGGTGGTCCGTCGAGTGGCACAATTGTTAGCCCGGCCAGTGCTAAAACTGTAATTAAAGACCTTGTAGCCGGTGGTTATACATTCAGGCTGGTTGTAACTGATAAAAATGGTACATCACTCAATAAAGATGTGATAATTACTGTATACCCTGCCCCCGGCACAATTACAGTAAATGCAGGTAATACCCAATATCTAACGCTTCCAACCAATACAACAACACTGGATGGCAGTGCTTCAACAGCAACAGCAGGTATTGCCTCCTATTCCTGGACGAAGATAGGCGGTCCGTCGGCAGGCACAATTGTAAGCCCGGCCAGCGCTAAAACTGTGATTAAAGATCTGGTAGCCGGCGGGTATACATTCAGGTTAGTTGTTACTGATAAAAACGGTGTGTCGCTTAATAAAGATGTAGTGGTTACTGTAAATGCAGCTGCATCTCAAAGAACAGCAAATGGTGAAGTTGCTGCTGCAAGCAGTTCAATTGTCAGCCGTCCCGAAGCAGAAGAACTTGCGTCAGAATTTAACTTCAAAGTAAGCCCTAATCCTGTTCAATCTGATATGAATCTTGTTATAAGCGGTGCCGCAAAAGGAAAAACCAGCATAATTGTTTATAGTCTTGATGGAAAATCACTTCTGCAGCAAGAATTCATGAAAGATGGATCAGGAACAGTTAATAAGAGCGTAAATGTATCTAAACTGCCTGCCGGAGTTTATATAGTACAGATAATAGTTGACGGCAAATACAGGAAAGTATTACGCATTGTGAAGAGATAGTAGACATTAAAATTAAGTTCAGTTATAAAAAGAGACCGGTTATATTTTAACCGGTCTCTTTTCTCTTTGATAGTAATCTGAAGTATATATTTTAACTAACCCCTGCCCCCGGCTCAACAGCATTTTCGGTATTTACAAAATGCAGCTTACCTTCTTTATCTTCCGCCATTAATATCATACCATTGCTTTCAATACCACGCATTTTACGCGGAGCAAGGTTCGTAACCACCACTACCTGCCTGCCAATAATTTCTTCTGGTTTAAAATGCAAGGCAATGCCAGATACTATAGTTCTTTTTTCAAAACCAAGATCAACTTCAAGCTTTAACAACTTATCTGCTTTTTCTACTTTTTCAGCCGCGGTAATGGTAGCAATTTTTAAATCAAGCTTCGCGAAATCGTCGTAAATAATTTCCGGTTTTTGTGTTGGTTTTTCTTCCACTGTTTTTGTTTTTTCTTCTGTTGCCGATTGTACTGAAGGGTTTACCGCATTTGCTTTAAGCTTTTCAACCTGGGCGGCAATTTCAACATCTTCAATTTTCCTGAACAACAATTCGGGAGCACGCAAGGTGTAGCCTACGCTTAACAACTTCAGGCTTCCGGCATTTTCCCAATCCAGTATTTTATCTACCACCTTCAGCATGTGCAACATTTTTTGCGCTGTAGCAGGTAAAAACGGGTTAATAAAAATGGTAAGGTTGGCCGTTAATTGTAAACTAAGGTGCAGGCAATTATCTATTTCCTTTTGTGCAAGTTCGGCAACTTCTCCGCCTTCAGTTAACTTTTTTGCCTTAATCCAGGGCTCTTTATCCTGCATGTACTTATTGCCTTTCCGGGCAAGGTCAATTACTTCAAACAAAGCCTCCCTGAATTTATATTCTTCAAGGCACCTTGTAATTTTTTCTTTAGCGGTATTGATCTCTTCTATTAACTGGTTATCAGTAATATCAAAAATATCTTTATGCAAAGGGGGTACTTTACCGCCACATAATTTATGCATTAATACTAATGCACGATTAACGAAATTACCGAATATGGCAACCAGCTCATTGTTGTTTCTGTCCTGAAAATCTTTCCAGGTAAAATCATTATCTTTTGTTTCAGGCGCATTGGCACATAATACATAACGAAGCACATCTTCACAGCCGGGAAAATCTTTTACATATTCATGCACCCATACTGCCCAATTTCTGCTTGTGGAAACTTTTTCGCCTTCAATATTTAAAAATTCATTGGCCGGTACATTATCGGGCAACACAAAATTGCCATGTGCTTTCAGCATTGCCGGAAAAATGATACAGTGAAATACAATATTATCCTTACCTATAAAATGTACCAGTTTGGTACCTGCCTCGCCGGCCGGCTGGTCTTCTTTACACCAGTAATCGCTCCATTTATCTGTCAACTCTTTTGTTGCGCTTATATAACCAATCGGAGCATCAAACCATACATATAATACTTTGCCTTCTGCATCGGGCAATGGTACTTTCACGCCCCAGCTGCTGTCGCGTGTCATTGCACGGCTTTGCAAGCCGCCGTCCAGCCAGCTTTTGCATTGTCCATATACATTATTCTTCCATTCCTTATGGTCTTCGAGTACCCATTGTTTTAACCATGTTTCATAGTTCTGCAAAGGAAAATACCAGTGTTTTGTTTTTCTCATCACCGGCACTGCATCGCTCAATGCACTCTTGGGGTTGATGAGTTGCTCAGGCGACAAAGTGCTTCCGCATTTTTCACACTGATCGCCGTAAGCATTTGGGTTGCCGCATACCGGGCATGTGCCGGTTATATACCTGTCTGCTAAAAATACTTTAGCCTTTTCATCATAATACTGTTCGGTTTCTTTCTCTTCAAATAAACCATCATCGTATAGTTTTTTAAAAAAATCAGCAGCGGTTTTATGATGAACAGGATTGGAGGTGCGTGAGTAAATATCAAATGAGATATTCATCTGGCTGAAACTCTCTTTAATGATTGCGTGATATTTATCAACAATCTGTTGCGGGCTAACACCTTCTTTCATTGCACGGATAGTAATAGGCACGCCATGTTCATCACTTCCCCCAACAAATTTTATATCTCTTTTTTGAGCACGCTGGTAACGCACATAAATATCTGCGGGTATATAACATCCTGCCAGATGACCAATATGCACAGGCCCGTTGGCATAAGGCAATGCCGCTGTAACCAATATTCTCTTATACGCTTTCATGTTTTAATAAAGGACTGCAAAAGTAAAGCAATATGGTGAATTAGTAAGTTGAGGCTTACAACTCCTTTTTTACCACCACCTGGTTTAAAATCAATCAAAATTATTTAACAGATTTAAGTGATCCTATGCCAAGATTTAAAAAATAAATTAGTTGAGTTAAAGCCAGCAGAATGAGAATCTTGAGATTGATTTTCAATTGTACAAACTTAAAAGAAAATAAATCAAAGTTTTCCAGCTCAGAATAATCATAATATCTCCTAGGCATACCCGCAAAACCATTATTTCCCATAGTGGTTTTAAGCAAAATCAAAACAAATGCAATTGTTAGTATGGTATGTATCCATGTAAGAACTGGAGAATATAAAAATCTTCCTGTAAATATATATAATGTAAAGAGGGAGGATGATAACATGATTAAAAAACAATAAAATATTGTATTACCTAAAGCAGGTTCTGACTCGAAAAAATGAAATCCTCCGGCTTTCTTTTCATGGATAAATATTATAAATATAAGAATTAGTGCAGGAATAAAAAGAAGGTATGGCTTAGTTAGGGGGTGTCTCATCTGCTTTCGAATTGATAGCAAAATACCTGAATTTGCAATACACAGCATATAGTAATCATAAAATTTATGCTACCGAACAATCGTTCTAAACGTTAAATTAACTCTTGGTTTATTAACCTGTTTGGCAGGAGGCAAGCGA
Source organism: Agriterribacter sp. (assembly GCA_047601125.1). Taxonomy (GTDB): domain Bacteria; phylum Bacteroidota; class Bacteroidia; order Chitinophagales; family Chitinophagaceae; genus Agriterribacter. Next base: position 2,206,922 of record JASGJY010000002.1, read on the forward strand.
TGCAGCCAATTTGTTTGTGTAGTTCCCTTCATCATTAAAAGGCTGCCATGCTCCAAAAGCAATTCTACCTTCTCTTTGTTTTGCTTGTGTTTGAAAGCAAATTTACGTTCCGCGCCAAAAGTCAGGGATGCTATTGCTCCGTCTTTTTTCAGGTCAGTTTCGCCATCGCTATGCCAGGCCATACCTTCATCGCCATTGTGATACAAGTTAAGCAGGCAGGAATTGAATGTTTCGCCGCTCTCCATCTCTGTTATATTTTTCAGCTCAAGCAAACCATCTGTCCAGGGTAAAGCAGTTTTTATAGTGTTAGAATAGGTATATTCAAAAGGCTTGTCGCCGTACCAGGCCACTTTTCTTTTTGTGATTATTTTCTTTCCAAATATAACTGCTTCATCATTGCGCCATTTAATAGTATCAAGCAGGAGCTCCAAATAATGATCTGCTGTTTCGTTTGCTAATATTTGTCCATAATAATTCACTATTCCGTCACATGGAAGCAGGTTTTCATTTTTATCAACCAAACTGCTGAACAAATTCATATTTCAGGATTTTATAATCGTTTTTTATACTATACACACGGCGGCGGTACTTAGTTTTATGTATTTGCACCTAAAGCCTGGATTGAAAAAGCCGATCTTAATAATTGTTATTTATTTTTAAAGCAATGCCCTAACACAAAACATATTGATATTAGGCGAATATGATTTTGAAAATTGTAAACACAATTTGATGCGAGCATATTCAGATTATATCCTTGAAAGTGGGTAAAATACTTATTATTGGTTAAGGGCAAAAAATAAGGCCAGCTCTAGAAAGAGCCAGCCGTTGCTAACCTATGAAAAACACCAAGTTAAAATTAGGTAAATTATTTTGTATTTAAAAAATCATTTGTCGATTTATCTTCTTTGCCTGCCAGCTCCCCGTTCTTTTAGCCTGTTATTCATTTCTTTTTTTACAAGCATCTTAAATCTGTCCTCCGCGTCATAGAACTTTTGGGCTCTTTCATTACTTAAAACAGCTGCAAAATTCTTTTTGTATTTTTTTCTAATATCCAGAATTTTCTGCTCTCTGTCCAGCTGATCTTCGCCGGTGCTTTCCACAACAGCAGTTTTCAATTCTTTCCGGTACTGGTTAAATACCGGCCAAAATTTTTCTGCTTCTTCGGGAGTTAGTTGGAGCTGCCTGGTAAGATAAGCAATCTCAAGAGATTTTATTCTCTCTCCTTTTTCCGGCTCAGTAACCTGAGCCCGGGTTAGCAAGGTTGCAAATGTAATAAATCCAAAAAGTATAAAAATTTTTTTCACAAAAAAATATTTAAAAATTTAAAACTCCTGCAGGATGCTGTTTTAGGATCAATGATCTTTAATCTTTTTTGTCGTAAGTATTATAATTATAATGATACATCTTCATTCCTGGCATCTTCTGCATAACTGATCAAATCTTCGTCTGGCAGTTCACGAAGTATATTTGTAAGTTTATTATCATCGATATCCATCACTGCAATATCATCAATATCTGCCTCATCGCTATCTGTTGCTGTAAATGATTTAGCCGGTGCAGAAGAAAGAAATCCTGCAAGTGTTTCATCCGGTATTCCGCTAAAATTATTTGCTGAGTGATTTTTATCGTGTTGAACAGCGGTTTTTTCTTTCTCCAGGGGATTTACAGATCTGTTTAAAAATAAGAATGTACTCAAACCAATAAATCCTGCTGCTACTGCGGCGGCGGCATATTTAATCCATTTTCTGCTTTCGGATATTGAACGTACAGGCGCTATAACAGCTTCTGTTTTGTCTTCCTGCGCTACGGGTATTACAGGAATGCTGAATTGTTCAAAATAATGTTCAGGAACTGTTAAAGACGATTTATTTCTGAGTGATGCCAACAGTGGTGATAACGCTGTTATTTCATCTTTTACCGAAACAGCAGTATTTTCATTTTTAAGAACCAGTCTTAAAATATTTTCAGGAAATTCAGTAAAATAACCTGCAGGTACCGAAAACGGGTTGTGTTTTTCAATACCTGCTACTAATATGCTTATTTTCTTTAATTCTGCTGCTATGTCAGGAGCTTGTTCCATTAACTGTTAAGACTAAGTTATAGCTAAATGGTTTAATGATTTAAGATAAAATCTTCAATCTTTTTAACTGCATGATGGTAGCTTGCCTTTAAAGCTCCTTCCGAAGTATTTAAAACTTTGCTCATTTCTTCGTAAGGCATCTCATCATAATATCGCAAATTAAATACAAGTCTTTGTTTTTCAGGAAGTTGCTGAACAGCCATTTGGAGTTTCCATTCAGCTTTGGAGGCGTCAAAATCTTTTTCAGCCTGAAGTTTTGCCGCAACAGGATTTTCTTCGTTATCAATTGATAATGAAGATTTTCTTTTTTGCTGTTCAAGATAAGTCAGTGATTCGTTTGTAGCAATTCTGTAAAGCCATGTGTATAATTGCGAATCTTCCCGGAAGTTCTCTAGTCCGTTCCAAACTTTAATGCATACATTTTGTAAAACATCGTTGGCGTCTTCATGCTGAATAACCAGGCGGCGTATATGCCAGTAAAGCCTTTCCTGGTATTTTTTTATTATAGATGTAAACGCTTTTTCTTTGGTGGCGGAATTACGGAATTCCTGCAATAAAAAAATATCATCCGGATGGCTGTTCCCCATGCATTAGTGATTTGCAAATGTTATTTCCGCTTTATTACTTTTTCAGCAGCGGCAACAATATCCGGGGTATCTAAACCATACTTTTTAAGCAACTCCAGCGGCTTGCCACTTTCTCCAAATGTATCTTTGGTTCCGATATATTCAACCGGTACAGGAAAATGCTTTGCAGCAACCTGGGCAACAGAATCACCTAAACCGCCGATAATATTGTGCTCCTCAACTGTTACTGCACATTTGGTTTTACGTATGGATGCAAGGATGGCATCTTCATCCAGCGGTTTAATGGTATGTATGTTAATAACCTCCACGCTTAAACCTTTATCCTCTAATATTATACCGGCTTCAATGGCTTTCCATACCATATGTCCGCAGGCAAAAATGGAAACATCTGTTCCTTCAGAGAATATCTGTGCTTTGCCAATTTCAAATTTCTGATCTGCGGTGGTAAATATCGGCCAAACGGGTCTGCCAAAACGCAGGTAAACGGGGCCATTAAGCTCACTTATGGCAATGGTAGCCGCTTTTGTCTGATTATAATCGCAGGGCACAATAACCGTCATTCCCGGCAGCATTTTCATCATGCCGATGTCTTCTAATATCTGATGTGTAGCGCCATCTTCACCCAGTGTTAAGCCTGCATGAGAGGCACATATTTTTACATTTTTACCGGAATAAGCTACAGACTGGCGGATCTGGTCATATACGCGCCCGGTTGAGAAGTTGGCAAATGTGGTAGTGAACGGGATTTTACCTCCTATTGTTAAACCAGCGGCAATCCCAATCATATTGGCTTCGGCAATGCCGCATTGTATGAACCTATCCGGAAAATCTTTAATAAAGGCATTAAGTTTCATTGAACCGGCAAGATCGGCGGTAAGTGCAACCACATTCTGGTTCTTTTTCCCTAATTCATAAATTCCATCACCAAAACCACTCCTGGTATCTTTTTGCCCGCTTACCTGTATTTCTTTTAACATATATATTACTTTAATTGCGCAAAATATGGATTAATTCAACTGTATGTTTTTTCCCGTAAATAATTTCTCGTCTTCTTTCAGCTTTTGTTCCCATTTCCAGGCTGTTGCCAGTATGTCTTCCAGGTTATATAATGTTTGCCAGCCCAAAATATTTTTTGCTTTATCATTATTGGCATAAATAGCAATAACATCTCCCGGGCGATTAGCGCCAATAGTATAATTGAGCGTAATGCCTGTAACTTTTTCAAAGGCTTTAATGGTTTCAAGTACTGTAATACCTTCTCCAGTGCCGAGATTGAATATCTCAGGGTTTGCTGTGTTTTTATTATTGATGAGAAAATCCAAAGCCAGGGTGTGGGCATGTGCCAGGTCTGAAACGTGGATAAAATCTCTGACACAGGAACCATCCCTTGTGGGGTATTTATCGCCAAAAACTGTAATGCCTGGTAGTTTGCCTATGGCACTTTGAGTAATAACAGGCACAAGATTTTGCGGTTTATCAATAGGTAATTCACCAATAAGCGCGGAAGGATGCGCCCCTGCCGGGTTAAAATATCTTAGTAAAATACATTTGGTATCCTTGTTTGCTTTGGTAAACTCCCCAATGATCTGTTCACCCATTTGTTTGGTGTAACCATAGGGCGATTCTGCCGGTTTTGTGGGTGTTGCTTCAGTAACGGGAATGCTGTCGGGATTACCATATACCGTGCAGGAAGATGAAAAAACGAAGTAAGGTATTTTAAAGGCTTCCACACATTTCAGCAGGTTGATCAAAGACAGGAGATTGTTTTCAAAATACATTAATGGTTTTTGTACTGATTCTCCAACCGCCTTATATGCTGCAAAATGTATGATGCCTGCTATATCTTCATTTTCTTCAAATACAGCATTGGTGTCGTTAAAATCACACAAGTCAACTTTATAGTTTTTGATCTTTTTACCGGTAATCTTTTCAATTCCTTCTAATAAAAAAGTGGATGAGCGGGAGTTATCATCAATTGATATGACATCAAAACCATTATTGATCAAATCAACAATAGTATGCGACCCAATATACCCGCAACCTCCTGTTACCAATATTTTTTTCATATAGAATAAAATTATCTCAAGATACTAAGTTCAACAGATATTCACCGTAACCGCTTTTTATTAGTGGCTGGGCGATTTTTTGTAATTGTTCTTTGGTTATAAAGCCTTTTCTGTAAGCTATTTCTTCAATGCAGGCAATTTTTATTCCCTGCCGCTGCTCAATTACCTGCACAAATAAAGAAGCCTGCATTAATGAATCGAACGTTCCTGTATCCAGCCATGCTGTTCCCCTGTCAAGTACAGATACTTTCAGTTTTCCCTGCCTCAGGTATTCCCTGTTTATATCTGTAATTTCATATTCTCCTCTTGGCGACGGCTTTAAATTTTTAGCAATACGTATCACATCGTTATCATAAAAGTATATACCAGGTACAGCATAATTACTTTTGGGTTTTGTGGGTTTTTCTTCAATGGAGAGCGCATTCATATTTTCATCAAATTCTACCACACCATATCTTTCCGGGTCGCTTACCTGGTAGGCATATACTATACCACCATCCGGGTTATTATTGCCACTGAGCTGGTGGCCAAGGCCTGCACCATAAAAAATATTATCGCCCAAAACCAATGCAGTTTTTTCTTTGCCGATAAATTTTTCGCCAATAACAAAAGCCTGTGCCAATCCATTTGGTGTTGCTTGTTCTGCATATGAAAAATTCAACCCTAACTGGCTTCCATCGCCAAATAATTTTTTGAATTGTGGAAGATCGTGTGGTGTTGAAATGATTAAAATATCGCGTATACCGGCAAGCATCAGTGTAGACAACGGATAATATATCATTGGCTTATCATACACCGGCATAATCTGCTTGCTGATGGCATAGGTAATGGGATGCAAACGTGTGCCAGATCCTCCTGCCAGAATAATACCTTTCATTATTTATGCGCTTTTTTTATTATTGTTTACAATAATATAACGGTGGCGAAGATACCCTGTTTTACCTAATATGAAAACTGCTTATTATCAAAAAAAGAAATGAAAAATATAATATATCAATCCTGCCATTAAAGCGCTTATGGGTATGGTTATTATCCATGCCCAAAGTAAGTTAACGGTAACGCCCCAGCGTACTGCAGACAATCTTTTAGTGGCGCCCACGCCCATAATGGAACCGGCGATGGTATGCGTAGTACTTACAGGTATTTTAAGATGTTCTGTAAGGAAGAGTGTAATAGCACCCGCTGTTTCTGCAGCCACACCTTCAAAGGGTGTTACTTTTGTAATACGGCTTCCCATAGTTTTTACAATTTTCCACCCGCCGCTCAATGTGCCGAGCGCAATAGCCGTATAGCAGGAAATAGGAACCCATGTAGGCATTTGCTCAAACTCCTGTATGTTGCCATGAGCAATCAGCGCCACGGTAATAATACCCATTACTTTCTGTGCATCATTACCGCCATGCCCAATACTGAAAGCGGCAGAAGAAACCAGTTGTAAGCGTTTAAACCAAACCGTTGATTTGTGGGCATTAAGCCTGCTGAGATAGAGGGTAAAAATACACATCACTGTCATGATGAATCCCATAAGAACCATCTTGAAGTTATGAGAATAAAAAATTACTTTGAGTATATAGCTGTTGTAATGAGAAGTGAGTTTAGCAGGGTCGAACTCCATAGTGTTGTATAAAATAATCCCTACAACAAACAGCACACATAGCGAAAATATCTTTGGCCATATACTTTTTCTGAATGAGTTGATAAACCAGAGGGATATAATAAATGCCATGATCATACCAATGAGTGGCGCGAGAAGGATGAATGCTACAATCTGCAACACCGGCGTTATATTAATTGATTCAAACCCGGCATGTGCTATAGCTGCTCCTGCAAAACCCCCTATAAGTGTATGCGAAGAAGATGAGGGAATACCGAACCACCATGTAAGCAGGTTCCAGATAATAGCTGCTGAAAGCCCTGCTAAAATTACCTGTAATGTTATATAGCTTTCCTTAACTGTTTTAGCGATGGTGTTTGCCACACCATGATCTTTAAAAATAAAGAAAGCGATAAAGTTGAACAATGCTGCCCATAACACTGCCTGAAAAGGCGTAAGTACTTTTGTAGATACGATGGTGGCTATAGAGTTAGCGGCATCATGAAATCCATTAATATAATCGAAAATAAGCGCAAGAACGATGATGATTACTAACAGTGTCATACAAACAGGTTTGAAAATCTGATAATGGTACGATAGGAAGATGGTGATAATGTCATCAGGCTTTCAAACATTACGCGTATTTAACAATAATGGATTCAATTACATTAGCTGCATCTTCACATTTATCTGTAGCAATTTCAAGCACCTGGTATATTTCTCTTTTTTTGATCACTTCTTTAGCATCTGGTTCCATTTCAAATAACCGCTCAATGCTCATATCAAAAATATCGTCAGCCTGGTTTTCTATGCTGTTTATTTTAACCAGCGATTCCGTGATCTGGCGGAGGTTTTTCATATTGCGCAACTCATGCACTGCGATATTTATATGTTCTGAGCCGGCAACAATCAGGTCTGCAAATTTTTGCATACCCTGCTCATTGGGATTAACCTTGTAAAATTTTATTTTTTTGGAAGAAGCGTGGATGTAATCCGCAATATCATCAAGCGCCGAAGCGAGATAGTGTATATCTTCCCTGTCAAAAGGAGTAATAAAGTTTCTGCCTAATTCTGTAAATATTTTATGGGTAAGGTCATCATTAACATGCTCGAGTTCCTCAATCTGCGATGCAATAGCCGATCTTTTATCATGATCAGGCTCATGCATTAATTCCCTCAGTTTCCTGGCCATTTCTAATACTTTGGAGGCAACATCTTCAAACAACTGGTAAAAAATCCTGTCTTTAGGTAGAAAAAGCTTCATTATGGAATTAAGCATGAACAAAAAATTTGGGCAAAAATAGTTTTATCATTTGCGGTCGGCCAAATATTTTTATACTTAATGATTTCTTAACATTGGAGATTTTTAAAATGCACATTTTCTACACGGGATAACATTTATATAATATTCCGGTAATCTACTATTAATCTTCCGGTAACTATTCGGTAACAGCACCTGCATTCCTTTGCCGAAAATTCTGGTATGCAGATCAAGCTAAAAAGTTGCGTGTTGCTCATTCTTTTATTTTCTTTCTCCTTTATTCAGGCTCAAACAGTTAAGCTGTCCGGTAAGGTCATGAATGAAAAAAATGAACCGGTTTCCGGCGTTACGGTAAAAGTAACCGGAGCTTCCGGAGCAGTAACCGATATAGGAGGTGTATACACATTATCTCTTAGCATCGGTAAAAAATATGAACTGGAGTTTTCTGCAATTGGCTATGAAAATAAAACTATTACCGATGTAGAGGTGATCAGCGGCCAGGTAAACGAGTTGAATGTAGTAATAAATGTAAAGGCCAAAGACCTGGAAGGGATTGTAGTTACAGCAAAGAAATCCAGCGCAAGAATGGAAACTGTTTCGTCTGCCATACAATTTCAAAAAAATACAAACACTGTTGCTTCAGTTATTTCTGCCGAAAGCATACGCAGAAGCCCGGACAGGAACACCGGAGAAGTATTGAAACGCATACCCGGTGTGAGCCTGCAGGAAAACAGGTTTGTTGTAGTGAGAGGATTGGCTGACCGGTATAACCAGGCAATGCTGAACGGTATTTTGCTTACCAGCACTGAGCCTGACCGTAAAGCTTTTTCTTTTGATATGTTCCCGGCGCAGATAGTTGATAATATTGTTATCAATAAAGCCTTTGTTCCGGAGTTCCCCGGCGAGTGGGCTGGCGGACTGATACAGATCAACACCAAAGATGTGCCTTCAAAAAGTTTTTTTAATGTGCAGGTGGGTACAGGCTTTAATTCTCAAACAATTGGGAAGGCTTTTTATAAGGTACCCGGAGGTAAACTCGATTGGCTGGGTGTTGATGATAGCTACCGCAGCTTACCGGCAACATACACCTCCAAATCTCAGTTTGATGAACTATCTGCCGCTGATAAAACAGTCATCGGTAAGTCTATGAAAAATTCATGGGATGGTGTAAAAGGAAATGCGCCGATTAATACATCCTTCCAGGTAAACGGAGGGCTGAATACCACATTATTTGGTAAAAAAACCGGCGGCGTATTAAGTGTAATATATAATAAAACCAACCGTTACCAAAAATTACTGAACAGGTTAAATTCCATAGATCAACAAAATATTTCAATTGATTATAATTATAATGATGATAAATATGCGCAGGATATAAGCTGGGGTGCATTGGGCAGCTTAACCATGCAGCTTAATTCACTCAACAAAATTTCTGTCAAGTCTGTTTTAAATGTAAATACTACAAACTACGTCACTAACCGTTCCGGTGTAAGCAATGTTCGTAATGATAACATTTATGGTTCTGAAATTAAATTCAGGCAAAATACTTTTTTTACTGTTCAGGCAATAGGTGAGCATAGTTTAGCAACTCCGTTAAAATTAAAATGGTATGGGTCGTTCAATATTTTGGATGCTTATACTCCTGATCAGCGCAGAATATTATATACACAAACCATCGGTTCGCAGGATCCTTATCTTCTTGCCATAGGTAATTCACTTTCGCAGGAAAGCGGCAGCAGAATATATCAAACACTCAATGATTATATATACACTGCAGGCGGTGATCTGAATTACAACTTTAATCTCTTTAACCAAAAGCAAACGGTAAAAGGCGGTTATATGCTGCAGGTAAAAGATCGTTTGTATGATGCAAAACCTTTTTCAATTTACCTGCCTGTAGATAACGCCGCTTTGCGTCAGTTGCCTGCTGACCAGGTTTTTGCACCGGAAAATTTTGGTGACGGAGCAAGTAACAGCAACAAATTCGCTTTTGATATTATTAAAGGCACCAATTTCCGCTATCTCGCCAATACAATACTTAATGCCGGCTATATACAGTTTGATAATCAATTTTCATCGCTGCTGCGTGTTGTATGGGGCGTGCGCGTGGAGAACTATGATCAGCTTGTGGGCAGCACAAAAACAAGCGACCCGAGATATACACATTCAAAAGTAAACGACTTTTTACCCGGGCTGAATGCAACATTGAAATTAAACAGCAAAACCAATCTCCGGTTATCAGGCTCGCAAACTGTTATCAGGCCGGAGTTGAGAGAGCTGGCTTTTTTAAATCTGTATGATTTTGAACTGAACGCTTCCATACAGGGTAATCCCGCGTTAAAACGCACAAAGGTTTCCAATGCTGATATCAGGTATGAATTTTATCCACGTGCCGGTGAAATATTTTCTGTTGGAGTTTTTTATAAATATTTCGCTGATCCTATTGAGCAAATATTTAATGCGGGCAGTGGTGGCGCAAGCACATTTAATTATCAAAACCCGGAGAAAGCACAGTCATACGGCGCGGAACTGGAAGTACGAAAAAAGCTTGACTTTGTAAACGTGCTAAAAAATTTCACGTTCCAGGCAAATGCTGCATATATATACAGCAGGGTAGAGGATAAAGGGCTCAAACTGAAAAGATCTTTACAGGGACAATCGCCTTATACAGTTAATCTTGGTTTGATGTATGATCTGGAAAAACCGGGCATTACCGCCACTGTATTGTTTAACCAGATAGGTGAGCGTATATACCTTGTAGGCGATATTTCCGCAGGAGCAGGTTCGCCTGATATATATGAAGCCGCAAGGCCAATTCTTGATTTTCAGCTAGCAAAAAAATTGATTAAGAATAAAGCGGAAATACGACTGAATATTTCAGACATACTAAATCAAACACAATATTTCTACCAGAATACTGATGATAAAACAAGCTTTCAAAAAGATAAGGATCCTATTCGCTTTTCACGCAAATGGGGAACAACCTTTGGCGTAACATTTAATTACAGTTTATAAACATTCACACAAAACAAACAACAAATACATGAAACAATTTACACTATCGGCTGCAGTGGCGGTAATATTGATGACAGCCAGTTGCCGTAAAATTGAAATGGATGGTAACGGAAGTGGCACTGGAAATGGCGGCGGAAATAACACCGGCTCTACGGTAATATTATCCGGCCGTATAACCCAAAATACCACGCTGAAAAAGGCAGACGAAAATATTCTTTCAGGCATTGTATATATAGCTGACGGTGCAACGCTTACCGTAGAAGCAGGCGCTACTGTAAAAGGTGATTACAAAGGAACCAATGTAGCGGCGCTTGTAATTACCCGTGGTTCAAAAATTGAAGCAAAAGGTACACAGGATGAGCCTATCATTTTTACAAGTTCATCTCCTGATCCACGTTCAGGCGACTGGGGTGGCATTGTGCTTTGCGGGAAAGCAAGTGTTAATACAGAATTTACCGGCACTGGTGGCGGCAAGGGTATACTTGAGGTAGAAGGCGGTATTAATAACGCCAACGGCGATGGGCTTGCAGGAGGTGGTGCAACGCCTGATGATGCTGACAACAGCGGAACATTACAATATGTGAGAATTGAATATGCTGGCTATGCATATCAGCCGGATAAAGAAGTGAACAGTCTTACATTAGCCGCTGTAGGCAGTGGCACAACAATAGATCATATCCAGGTTTCATATGCAAAAGACGACGCATTTGAATGGTTTGGCGGTACGGTAAACTGTAAATACCTTATTGCATATAAAACACAGGATGATGATTTTGATACGGATAATGGATTCAGCGGAACTGTGCAGTTTGGATTGATAGTACGCGATTCGCTGATCGCTGATATTTCTAAATCAGAATCTTTTGAAAGTGATAACAACTCTGCCGGTTCAACTGTAACACCTCAAACCAAAGCTGTATTTTCAAATATAACTTCTGTAGGGCCGTTGGCTACATTAAACAATGTGGGCAACAGCAACTATCTCGCAGGCGCGCAAATCAGGAGAAATTCTTCTATCTCTATATTTAATTCCGTTTTTCTGGGATGGCCAACAGGCATATTGATTGATGCTACAACAGGCCGCGCAACTGACAGGAATATTGCTGACAGCACACTTAGAATAAGAGGCGTTATTGTAGCTGGCTGCAAAACATCGGTAAATTATGCCAAAGGATCTAATACAGATGTAACGGGTGCTACTCCTGAATCTATTAAAAACTGGTTTTTAACAGACTATTTTAAAAACAGGATACTGGAGAGCGCTGATAATTTATACACACGTCCTTTTGATTATTCAAGCCCTGACTTTATTCCTTTCGGTAATGCAGCTTCCATACTTGCAGATCAAAGCGGAAAAACATCATTCACCGTTTTTGATGATCCGGTTCTTACTGCAAGAAGCTTTATTACTGCTGTTAACTTTATAGGCGCAATTGCACCTGCCGGTGAATATGCAGGCTGGCATAAAGGCTGGACAAAGTTTGTGAATAACTGATCCTGTATGAAAATTTAATTGAGAAGCATCGTCAAACAAAGACGATGCTTTTTATTGAGCGTTCTGATTCTTTCAATTCACTACAGTGTTCCCCGGCCCCAAATTCACATCATGTTGATAAAATAGAGCGAGGAGAAGCTTAAAATCTGATGAATATTCAAACGCTTTGCTTGGTTTTGTTTGTAGCTGATGTGGTAGTTAATATAGTTTGGAGTTATTCTGTAGCATCGTTCCTCGCCTTTACGGGAATTCCAGTCAGAAGGGCCTCAGTCGGGGTTGTATGTCCCATAATGTCTGGTAATGTAGTTTCCTTACATTCAGGAGCTGAGATATTTCCGGGAAGATGAAAGTATTGATAATTGACATATGCTAAATACCCAATGCCTTATCCAATTGTTTTTCCATTTTTTTTAATGCTTCGGAAAAATCGCTTTCCAGCACATTGGCTTTTCCACTCTGCAACTGTGTAGCATACCAGAGCAATACCATGGAAATATAGTCCTGCATATCTTTTCCTGCAAATTCAGTCTTGAATTCTATGATCTTATCATTGATGATCTTCAGTGTTTTCCTTACCTGCTCTTCATCATTAACCGCTATTTTAATGCGGTAGGTTCTGTCGCCTATTGGTACGTTTATGGCAATGAGTTGGTCCATATTTCGATTATTGTATGCTGTTATAAACAATTTCTCAACATAAAATATAACATTTTACGTTTATCAAAAGTAGCCTTTTCATATTAGGTATAAATATCTGTACAGAAAACCTGATTGTATGCCCGCAAAACTAAAATCGCTGGTGTTTATCGACACCCTGGTTTTTGACCTGGAAGATGAACCTTCTGCATGTTTGAAGGCTATACTTAAGGATGAGACCGGCAAAGTATGCAGCATGCTCGAAGCCGATATTTCCCCTAACCAAAAAACATTCTCCTGGAAAGGTTTGAACGATCTTCCTTATGGCGTATACACCCTTGAAATTTCCGGTGATAAAGAAGCGTTGAGGATACGGCTTGTTAAAAGAATATAATTATTGGTGCTGCAACATTGCAATGCATTGATCTATCTCTTTTATATACGCGTTAAGCCTTTTTTCCAGTTCATTTTTATTTATCTCATCCGGAACACTTGAAACTACCGCTGCTATCTCAACCTGTTGCTGCAACTGCCTTACTTTTTCGTCTGCGGCTTTTTCCGTGCGTTCCCTTTGCTCAAGCTGCTGCTTAAGCTTTTCATTTTCTTTTTCAAGCTTGTCATATAGCTTCATCAGCACCTGTAACTTATCATTTACCCGGCTTATATGTACTTCTATATCGCTCATATTGCATGCGTATTATTATCGTTATTTCCTTATTTCGGCCAACAGATCCTGCTCAAATGTTTTCATGATCTTTTGCATCATGCCGTCAATTTCAGTGTCTGTCAATGTTTTTTCAGTATCAATAAAGGTAAAGTTTACAGCAAATGATTTTTTGTCTTTCCCCAATTTGTCGCTTTCAAACAGGTCGAATAATTTTACAGATTGTAGTTTTTTTATACCCGTTTTTGCTACAGATTGCTCCACTTTTTCATAAGAAATATTTTTATCAATCACTATAGCCAGGTCTCTTTGTACTGCGGGAAAACGAGGTATTTCTTTGTATCCTGGTTTTTGTTTTGCAGCCAAGTTGCATAAAGCCTGCCATTCAATCTCGCCATAATATACTGGTTGTTTGATATCAAATTTCCTGGTAACGGCATTTTCAATCAATCCTAGTGATATCAATAAATTATCTCCCTGTTTTATTTCCAGCGCGTACTGCATTTGGTCGGTCTTAATTGTGGCAATGGAATATTTTTCAATACCTGCAAGCTGTAAAATATTTTCGGCTATGCCTTTCAGGTAGTAAATATCACTCTTTTCATCTTTGTGTTTCCAGGATGCTTCCCGTGTTACACCGGTTACGTATAAACTTAATTTCTCCGTTTCGGTATATTTTCCAATGCCGGATGTTGCATATACTTTGCCAAATTCATATAATAACAGGTTATTGTTCTTGCGGTTAAGGTTATGCAATATGCACTCAAGCCCGGTTTCCAGCATGGAAGGGCGCATGATATTCAGGTTGGCGCTGAGACTGTTCAGCATTTTTACGCTTGTTTGCAGTACTTCCTCTGAAAAATATCCGCTGTTGGTAATAGAGTTGGTGAAAATTTCATAAAAGCCATTGCCTGAAAGATAGTTGGCTATCTTTTCTTTGAATGCATTTTGAAAACCCAACACTTCTACAGACGGGCTTATAAATATGCTTTGAGGAATTTCAACATTGTCGTATCCGTCAATACGCATAATTTCTTCCACAACATCAGCTGGTAATTCAATATCAGGTTTGCTGTAAGGCGCATCAACAACAACAGCTTCGGTTGTATTGCTCACAATTTTAAAGCCTGATACGGTAAGAATATTTTCAACTGTAACCGGGTTGTATCCTTTGCCGCTTAGTTTTTTAAGGTAAGCATACGTAAGCGTAATGCGCTTTTGCGGCTGGGGATCAGGGTAAACATCAATAACATCAGAAGCGATAATTCCGCCAGATAATTCCTTAATAAGCATGGCAGACCGCTTCAGCACATTTACGGTATTGCTGATATCAACGCCCTTTTCAAAGCGTGCCGCGGCATCAGTACGTAAATTATGCCTGAAAGATGTTTTGCGTATTACTACAGGATCAAACCAGGCACTTTCAAGAAATATGTTTTTTGTGTTGGGAGTTACACCACTGTCCAAACCGCCGAACACTCCGCCAAAACACATGGGTGCGCCTGTTCCGTCGCAAATCATTAAATCTTCAGCATTCAGCTTTCTTTCTTTTTCATCAAGGGTAATGAATGTTGTACCTGCCGCAAGATTTTGCACGATCACTTTTTTCTCCTTTATCTTATCCGCATCAAATGCATGTAATGGCTGCCCTGTTTCATGCAGGATAAAATTCGTGATGTCCACTATGTTGTTAATAGAACGAATACCTATAGATTTCAACCGCTGTTTCAGCCAGTCGGGGCTTTCTTTTATAGTAACATTTTCAATATATACCCCGCTATAGCGCTGGCAGGCCTCCGTATTTTTTATAACGATGTTAAATGCCGGAGCGGTAATATCTTTTTTAAAGCCTTCTTTATATGGGTATTGTACAAAATGATTTTGATGATCATGTACCGTTAAGTATGCGCAAACATCCTTCGCAACACCAAGATGACTCATAGCGTCCATGCGGTTAGGTGTTAACCCTATTTCGTAAACCCAGTCTTTTTGTGGTTTTATATAATCTGCTACCGGCATACCCTGGACCGCGTCATCATTCAATATCATAATGCCTGCATGATTATCGCTGATGCCCGCTTCATCTTCAGCACAGATCATTCCAAAGCTTTCTACTCCGCGTATGGTAGCTACTTTCATAGTAACAGGGTTACCTTTAACAGGGTAAATTGTTGTGCCAACAGGTGCAACGATCACCTTTTGCCCTGCTGCAACATTAGGCGCACCACATACAATCTGCAGCAATTCACCTTTCCCAGTGTCTACTTTTGTAACCCTCAGTTTATCTGCATTAGGGTGTTTTTCTATTTGTGTAACATATCCTACCACCAAACCTTCCAGGTTGCCTTTTATTTCTTCATATGGTTCAAAACTCTCTACTTCTAGCCCGAGAGAAGTTAATATAACGGAAAGCCTTTCTGGTTCAATTTTTACCGGTAAATACGTAGAAAGCCAATTATAGCTGATTGTCATAATATTTAATGCTGTTTCATTTAGCGCTTAAACAAGCGCCGGCAAAGATAATTAAATTGGTCAGAGCAAGTAAAAACCGCTGAAATGCCATACTGTTATTTCTTATTTGGAACCAAAAAAACGGGAAGCATTTATTACTAACAAATGATGTGAATACCGATGTTAAACAGGCGTATTTTTCTGCTGATTTGTGTATAAATAATTTTATACAGTGGATAATGGCAAAAATTCTGTGAAAAAACCGTAAATTATTGTTTACATCTAATAATAAAAAAATAGGCGAAGTAAATTTGGTTATCAAAAATCATTGAGCTTAAATTCGCCATCCCGATAAACTTTTGGTAACATTCCGGTAATGTTATTTTAATATTCCGGTAACAGAGGAAAAAGTATTTATAAAATGAGAGTCCGGGACCTGACCTTGAAAAAATCAATTTTTAAAACGATTACTCTATATATAAATTTTTTTAATGGAACCCCTTACTAATCTAAACAAAGATCGAAAAGTTCGTAGAAAGAGTACCCTTGATCTGAGCACAATGGTATATGGCAAAATACCGCCACAGGCAGAGATCTTGAGGAAGCTGTATTAGGTGCTATTATGCTTGAAAAAACAGCTTTTGATACGGTTGTTGAAATATTAAAGCCTGAGTGTTTTTATGTAGATGCCCATCAGCGTATTTTCCGTGCTATGCAAAGCCTGGCACAAAAAAGTATGCCTATAGACCTGTTAACAGTAGTAGAAGAATTAAAAATAAAAGAGGAACTGGAACTGATTGGCGGACCATATTACGTTACTAAACTTACCAGCGTTGTAGTTTCTTCCGCTAATATTGAAACGCATGCCCGTATTATTCTGCAAAAGTTTATTCAGCGCGACCTTATCCGCATAAGTGGGGAAATCATAAGTGATGCTTATGAAGATTCAACAGATGTTTTTGATTTGCTTGATGAGGCTGAAAGCAAACTCTTCGATATTACCAATAATCACCTGCGCAAAAATTTTGATAGTATTGATGCTGTATTGGTAAAAACCATTCAGCGTATTGAAGATATGCGCAATCGCCAGGAAGATATTACCGGTGCGCCCAGCGGTTTTGCATCGCTGGACAGAATTACATATGGCTGGCAACCGACTGATCTGGTTATTCTTGCAGCACGCCCGTCTGTGGGTAAAACAGCTTTTGCGCTTAACCTTGCCCGTAATGCGGCGTTGCATCCTACCAAGCCAACCCCAATTGCATTTTTCAGTCTTGAAATGAGCTCCGCGCAGCTGGTACAACGTATTTTAAGTGCCGAAAGTGAGATATGGCTCGAGAAGATTGCAAGAGGTAAAATGGAGCAGCACGAAATGGAACAGTTATACCGCAATGGCATACAGCGCCTGCAAAATGCCCCCATCTTTATTGATGATACACCAGCATTAAACATATTTGAGTTAAGGGCAAAATGCCGCAGGTTAAAAAATAAGCATAATGTAGGGCTGGTTATAATTGACTACCTGCAGCTGATGAGCGGCACCGGCGATAAACGTAGCTCAAACAGGGAGCAGGAGATCAGTACTATATCCAGGAACCTTAAAGGACTTGCCAAAGAATTGGGGATCCCGATCATAGCATTAAGCCAGTTGAGCCGCGAAGTAGAGAAAAGAAAAGAAGGTGATAAAATGCCGCAGCTGAGTGATTTGAGAGAATCCGGAGCTATTGAGCAGGATGCTGATATGGTGATGTTTCTCTATCGCCCGGAATATTATAATATCACTGCAAATGAAATGGGCGAAAGTAATAAAGGAGAAACCCATGTGAGAATAGCCAAGCACCGTAATGGTTCTCTGGAAACCATAAAGCTCCGCGCTCTGCTGCACATTCAGAAATTTGTTGAGATGGAATCTGACGATTTTGGAGGAATAACCTCACAGGGCGGTAATTGGAAACCCGTAGCGGGCGATTCAGGAGACGATGCTGCAAGGTTATTTATACAAAAAGGAAGCAGGATGAATGACAGCAGGTTTGATGAGGATGCCCCGTTTTAAATACACATTTTTGAGATGCCATTATATCCGGTATTGAGCCTTTCAGCAATGAAAGGCTTTTTTTTTTAATTTTTATGCTGTATTAGTTAAGATTTGCAAATTTCTGACGTTATATAAATACTATTTTTGAATGTACGCCAGATGAAGTGCTCAAAACTCAACTTAAATCTTTTCTCGTGGTTCATTGAACTACTGTTGTTGCCTGCATTTTTCCTGAACGCCTGTAATAAAAAAACAGTAATTAAGGATATTGATACTGATGATTTCCGGTTTAAAAAAATTCAGTCTTTTATAGACGACAGTGTACATTATTTTAAAGCTATAGATTCCGTTTATGCCGATCTTCCGCCATTAAAACGGACATACCAGGCTTATAACACCAAGCGGGGCTATTTTTATACCCAGAAAAGAGATTATGAAAAAGCGTTGCTTTATGCTGACAGCTCGCTTTTGTTATTGAATGATTATAAGAACAGGCCGGAATATGCATTATGGTATCCTCGGGCTTTGTCATTAAAGGCAGATGATCTGCATGCATTAAAAAGATATAGCGAAGCATTTACCTATTATTACCTTGCAAGGGAAGCTATTTATAAATCAGGTGATGAGTGCTTATACGCAGATTACAGCGCAAAATTGGGAATGGTTTCTTACAGGCATAAACAATATAAGGAAGCTATTGAATATTTTAAGCAGGCTGCTAAACAAAAAACGGCTTGTAAAGAGGAAGGGAATATAGATAATGATTATGTGCTTTTTGCCAACCATCAAAATAACCTTGATAATATAGGCTTGTGCTATAGCCGGCTCGGAATACATGACTCCGCTATTTATTATTTTGACAGTACCCTAAGATTTATTGAGCTTAACCAGGCAAAAGCTATTAAGTACGATAACAAGAATAAGAAAATAAGTGATACTGATTTTGTACAAAGCGCAATAGGCGTAGTATATGGAAACATGGCCACAGACATAAGGGCTGTTGGAAACGACTCTGCCACAGAGCGATTGCTGAAAGCAAGCATTGTTATTAACAGTAAACCACACCGTGCTATAGAAGATGTTCCTTATTCACAATCCAAGCTGGCAGATCTGTATATTACACAGTCGCGGTTAAATGAAGCATATACTGTGCTTGACTCATTAAAACGGTTGCTTGATATTATGCCCAACGCAGAATTATTACAGCGATGGTATAATCTTAAAGCAAAATATGCTGCTGCCGGAAATGATTATTCAGCGGCTAATAGCTATCTCTCAAAATTTATCATCATAAAAGATTCTCTTAATGCTATCGAAAGGGAGCGGCTGGCTATTGATATTAATCAAACCTTCAGCTTTTTAAAAAGCCAGAACGATCTGTTTGTTTTTAAGCAGAACGATGAACGCAAAAGATTTTATATGTCGCTGCTCGCCGGGGCGGTTATTATGGTGGCACTTATATCATTGCTTATCTGGCACAACTACCGGCAATCAAAAAAGCACATAAAAATTTTGGGAGAACTGAATGAACGTTTGCATGTAAAGCAAAACCACCTTGAGAAAACACTCGCTGCATTACAATCCAGTCATGACGATAACAGCAAGCTGATGAAGATAGTGGCACATGACCTCCGGAACCCCATAGCTGGTATAGCAGGAATGAGTGATTTTTTGCTCAAAGAAAACAACTATAGCAACCTGGAGCGGAAAATGCTTGAAATGATCCGGGAATCAAGTTATCATTCCATTGAGCTTATCCAGGAGCTTTTGAATGTAAACAGTAATGTAAATGATCTAAAGAAAGAACCGATTGACCTGTATGTGCTGATAAACTATTGCGTAGAGATGTTGCAGATAAAGGCAGATAAAAAATCTCAGACAATAAAGGCAGATATAGCTGCAGTAAAAGTAATTGGCGACAGGGAAAAGCTTTGGCGTGTTTTTGCCAATTTGCTAGGCAACGCGGTTAAGTTTAGCCCGCAAAATGAGCATATTGAGATTAGTGTTACTGTTAAAGATAAGCATGTTGTAATTGGCATTAAAGACAATGGGATTGGTATACCGGAAGAATTTAAGGAGAAGATATTTAAGATGGATCCTGATATAAAGCGGAAGGGAACATCCGGTGAATCTTCTTTCGGGTTTGGTTTGGCCATCTGTAAGCAAATTATTGCCAACCACGATGGAGATATTTGGTTTGAAAGTATGGAAGATAAAGGCACGGTATTTTATGTTTCGCTTCCGATTGCCGCATAATAAAAGCAGGCATGTAATCTCCTGCCTGCAAAAACCCGGAAGGCGCTCAATTAACCTGATTGAATAAAGTTTCTTTTATTTGCAGGCAATAACAATTATACATGCCGCTCCCTCTTTTTTTTGCAGAAAATATAGATGTAAATGCTCCGCGGATTACGCTTGATGATACTAACTCCAGGCATATTATACAGGTGCTTCGCATGAAGCAGGGCGATGCTTTGCGTCTTACAGATGGAAAAGGAAATATTTTTATTGGTAATATATTTGATGAACATAAAAAGGGGTGTGCTGTAGAAATAGAGGAACACTCTTTTCAGGCATCTTCTTCCCGTAAATCAACCATCGCCATTTCTCTGGTAAAAAACGCTGCGCGTTTTGAATGGTTTTTAGAAAAAGCCGTTGAGACCGGCATAAGTAATATAGTGCCATTATTATGTGAACGCACCGAAAAAGTGCAGTTCCGTTATGACCGTATGCGACAGATCATGATAAGTGCTATGCTGCAAAGTCAGCAAGTCTGGTTGCCCCTGCTTTCTGAACCTGTAAAATTTAAAGACTGGTTACCTGTGCATAACAATACAATAAAATGTATAGCCCATTGTAATAATGAAGAGAAATACCCTTTCAGGCAAATTACCGACAGCAATGATAATATAACCATTTGTATAGGACCTGAAGGAGATTTTACTGAACAGGAAATAACATTAGCCCTGCAGCACGCATTTAAGCCTGTGAGTCTGGGTAATACACGGCTTCGCACAGAAACTGCCGGTATAGCCGCCGCGGTTTTACTGGCGATTAAGTAAATTACCATTGCAATTATGGCATCTCCTCAACGAATAATAGCTCATTTTGATCTTGACGCATTTTTTGTGTCGGTGGAATGTATTAACAATCCGTCATTAAAAGGAAAGCCCTTAATTGTAGGGGGAAGTAAGGAGAGGGGAGTGGTGGCTGCCTGTAGTTATGAAGCGAGAAAATATGGTATACACTCCGCTATGCCTATGGCTAAGGCAATGAAATTATGCCCGCATGCAACGGTTGTTAAAGGTACAAGAGGTGAGTACAGCAAATATTCCCGCTGGGTAACAGAAATTATAGCAGCGAAAGCACCGTTGTTTGAAAAAGCTTCCATAGACGAATTTTATCTTGACCTTACCGGTATGGATAAATATTTTAATCCCTGGCAGTGGACAATAGATCTTAGACAGGAGATCATTGATAAAACGGGGCTTCCTATTTCTTTTGCACTGGCTTCAAATAAGCTTGTTGCTAAAATAGCCACTAATGAAGCAAAACCTAATGGCTATATGCAGGTGCCCGCCGGTATGGAAAAAGAATACCTGGCGCCTTTATCTGCCGACAGAATGCCGGGTATAGGAACACAAACCTACCAGCAGTTACTAACCATGGGTATTAAAACCCTGGGAGATATCAGCAGCAGAACACCTGCCGAACTTGAACTTTGGTTGGGCAATTACAGTGTTGAATTGTGGAGCAGGGCGCAGGGTATCCATAAAGGTGAAGTAGTTCCATATCACGAAGCGAAATCCGTATCTACAGAAAATACATTCGATGCCAACAAAACCAACGTGGATTTCCTGCTTTCGCAACTGGTGCGTATGACGGAAAAGATAGCTTTTGAGTTAAGGCAGGATAATAAAATGGCGGGCTGCATAGCAGTAAAGATCAGGTATCCTGATTTTGAAACCACTTCCAGGCAAACTACTATTCCCTACACATTTTATGATGATGAGTTGATACCCGTAGCCAAAGACCTGTTTGACAAGCTATACCGTAAAGGGCAACCAGTGCGGCTTATAGGGGTGAGACTGAGTGAGTTAACCAATGAAGCGCTGCAAACAAACCTGTTTGAAAATACAGAAAGAAAAGCGGGTTTATATAAAGCGATTGACGCGGTAAAAGAACGGTTTGGCAAAGGTGCTATAGTGAAGGGGAGAACAATTTAAATTTTTTTTACACAAATAGTCTACCAGGTTAGTAGGAAAACGATATATTTGTAATCCAATTTTTAACTTTTAAACAAAAGTATTATGAGTTTGCGTTTAGGTGATATAGCACCAAATTTTACCGCTGAAACCAGCGCTGGAAAAATTGATTTTTACGAATATCTTGGTGATGGCTGGGGTGTTCTTTTTTCGCACCCTGCTGATTATACGCCGGTATGTACTACCGAACTTGGTAAAACAGCATTATTACAGGAAGAATTCGCTAAACGCAATGTGAAAGTGCTTGCTGTAAGCGTTGATTCTCTCGACCGGCACACTGGTTGGATAAAAGATATTAATGAAACACAGAATACGGATGTAAAATTCCCTATTATAGCTGATCCTGAAAGGAAAGTGGCTACTGCATATGGTATGATCCACCCCAATGCATCTGAAAATTTTACTGTTCGTTCCTTATTTGTAATAGGGCCAGATAAAAAAGTAAAGCTTACTATTACTTACCCGGCATCTACCGGAAGAAATTTTCATGAAGTATTGCGTGTAATTGATTCTTTACAGTTAACGGCTAATTACAGCGTTGCTACACCTGCAGACTGGAAGCCAACGGAAGACGTTATTGTGGTACCTGCGGTATCTACCGAAGATGCTATTAAAAAATTCCCTAAAGGCGTTAAAGTTGTAAAGCCATATTTGCGCTATACTCCACAACCTAATTTGTAAGCGTAAGGCTGTAAGCATATTTTTCTTATAAAAACCCCTTTGGTAACAATACCAGAGGGGTTTTTGCTGTTGAATGAAAAAAAATAAGTAAGCTTTGTACATATTCTAAATATTATTCCTAATTTTCTACATCAAAACATCTCTTCTACAAACACAATAAATTCCAACAATCATGGCTAAAGCAAAGAAAAAAAGTACTCCTAAAAAGGCTGTCCCAAAAAAGAAAGCCGCGCCTAAAAAAGTGGCAAAAAAGGCTGCAAAAAAAGTAGCGAAAAAAGCGGTTAAGAAAGTTGTAAAAAAAGCTGCTCCCAAAAAAAAGGCGCCCGCAAAAAAAGTGGTTAAAAAGGCGGTAAAAAAAGCAGCAAAAAAAGCCGCTCCAAAAAAGAAAGCACCGGCTAAAAAGGCTCCAGCCAAAAAAGCACCGGCAAAGAAAGCGCCAGTTAAAAAAGCTCCCGCTAAAAAAGCGGCACCTAAAAAGAAATCAGCTCCCAAAAAAGCAGCTAAAAAGCCAGCTCCCCGGGAAGTGATTACACCTGATGTAATAGTGGTAGAAGAAATAGTAGTTACCGAAGAACCTATTATCGAATCTCCCATTGCAGACGATGATACTCCATCTGAAAGTGATGATAATAATGGCGGGGGAATATTATTCAGCTAAAGCTATCTGATAATTAAAATAAAAAAAAGCGTAGTATCATCTACGCTTTTTTTCCTTTTGTGAATATGAATGAGATTGTATAAAAATTATTTTTGTGTTATTTTATTTGCTGCTTATCAGAAATTAAAGCCTGCTCTTATTCCCAACAATGAAGGCTTAGACGCATACCCGTTAAATTTTGCCAATGTAGATTCATAGCGCACACCAAGTTCAAACTTGCCCAGGTTTAAGCCCACAGAAGGAGCGTAAGTAAAACCGCCGCCTTTTATTTTTTCTATATCATCAATATTTTCAGATTCCTGGTTTACGGTATACAATACATAGCGTGAGTAACCGGCTTCACCCATAACAAAGAATTTACCGATAATGTACTTGTAACCTAGTTTCAAAGGCACATGAGTACCTATTTTAATTTCTTCATCATCTTCATTTACTGATTTAGGAAAAACCAGCATTCCACCCGGTGTAAATGTTACATAGCCGGGTCCTGCTTTTACGGCAAAGCGCAGGCTCAGTCCAAATTCGCCACCAAATGTGTGTTTGAAATCTTTATCGCCAACCAATGGACCGGCTTCAATACCAAAGCCAAAGCTGAATGGCTTATCATCTTTCTGCGCATTTGCTCTGCTAATAAAAAGGGCTGTTGTTGCAAAAGCAACAAAGAGGATCTTTTTCATGGATAATTGTTTGATTAATAATGCCGCAAAACTGTTTTAATTAAGTTTTGGGTTGAAGAATATTGAACGATTGAGGAATGATTTTATTATAATCCCAATACCTGTTTGAGCTTTGAGTATCCTGTTTTGCTTACAGCAACTTTTGCCCCGGAGCTTAAAATGGCAGTATATGTATCCTTTTCGTAAGGATCAAGTTTTGTAATATATTGAACATTTACCATGTAAGATCTGTGTGTTCTTACAAACTGTTCACCGCCTAACAATGTTTCAAAATATTGCATTGTTTTATTTTTCAGGTACTCACCTTCTGAAGTATGTATTTTCACGTAGTCATCAGCAGCCTCAATAAAATGTATATCCTGTAATGGAATAATCTTTATTTTATTATTGATTTTTACAACAATCCTGTTTTGATTAAGTTGCTGCTGAACGGTGGCTTCAGCTAATGCGGAGTAAGTACTTATATTTTTATCCGTGTTTTGTTGGGATATCCATTTTTGCATGCTCTTATCAAACCGCTCTTTACTAAAAGGCTTCAAAAGGTAATCAATGGCATGCGTTTCAAAGGCGCGGATAGCGTATTCATCAAATGCTGTTGTAAAAATTACCGCTGGCGGTTGTTCTAATAATTCCAGCATTTCAAAGCCATTGATCTTAGGCATCTGTATATCAAGAAAGATCAGGTGAGGCTGGTGTTGATTAATTGCTTTAACGCCTTCAAATCCATCATTACATTCCTGCATGATATTTATTTGCGGGTAACCTCCCAGGTATTCCTTTACTATATTTCTGGCTAATGGTTCATCATCTATAATTATCACTTTGATCATAGCTGTGGAATTTTTATCCGGGTTACAAAAATATCTTGTCTTGCAAAGGTGGTAAGCAGATCATTTCTTGAAAATAAAAGGAACAATCTTTTTTGTACTGAACTTAAACCAAAGCCCGTGCCTTTTACCGGCTTTGATATTTCGGCATCAAAAGGATTTTCAATTTGTATGATCAGCATTTTATCTGATACTTTAGCATCAATGCTAATGGTGATCTCGCCGGTAGTATCATATAAACCGAACTTAATGGCGTTTTCAACAACAGGTTGTAGCAGCAACGCAGGCAGCTTCATCTGCAGCGCTGTTTCTTCCGACTGTATTTGTGTGGAAAGCCTGTGACCGAACCTCACCTTTTCAATATCAAGATATAATTGCAGGTACTCTAATTCTTCTTCAAGCGTTACCCATTTGTGTTCTTCCTTTTTTAAGGTGTTTCGCAAATATTCAGATAATTGCTGTATCATTTTTCTTGCTTCAGCAGGCTTGCTTACAACAAGCGCGTTTATTGAATTAAGGCTGTTAAACAGAAAATGAGGTTGTAATTGTTGTCTTAATTTATAGAGCTCGGCGTCTTTGGCTATCCTGTCGGCTTCATTTTTTTTTCTTTCCTGCTCCTGTTGTTCCTGTAGTGTATAAAACAAAACATTTATAAGTGTAATACAACCCAGTATCAATACGCCAAATGCAAAACGTACGGGTATAGACTGAGTGAAGAGATTTAGCGAAGACTCTTGTATAATGTATGATAATAGCCACCTTATAACAGAAATCCATACGCCTGCAAGTATAATGCAGGTGAGGGTATAATACAACAACTGATCTTTTCGCGGAAGATAATATTTTAAACTAACGATCACTGCGCCACTGATTGCAGCCAAAAGTATATTGCTTACACCACTGTCAATCCAGGCTTCTTCAAGCGTATAATTCCATTCAAGTAATATGCATACATGCACAGCGCTCCATGCCAGCCAAAACAGAATAAAATATAGCCTGAATTTGTTTTTTGTGAAAACCGATAAAAACACTGAGATACTTTTATAATGGCTGCAAAAATTGTTGGATGCTGTTTAGCTGCAAATGCGCTGCTCTTTTATGCACTAATTCTGTGTAAAGATCGCCGTTTTCTTTTTCTTCAATCCTGCTGTATAATTCTGCGCCATCAATAAGATTTGCAATTTTATAAAGCTCAGCAACATTAATAAATCTCCACTGCACCAGTTTTTCGGCATTGTTGTAAAAACAATCTTCTTCCTGTTTACCAATGTTGAAGGCTTTTTGTAATGCGGCTTTTTCATTTTCGGCGTTAACCAGCCTGAGCTGCTCATCAAACTGAGGCGTATGATCACCATCGCCACAAATAATACGATACACGATTTTTGCGAGGAACCAGTTCATAACAATTGCTTTGGTAGATTAATAACTTTTAATTTCTATGCCGCCGAATATCGACGTCCCATCTATCACAAGTACTTTATTTGGGTCTGTTGCGGCGATATGCGCCGGGCGTTTGTCTTCAAAACCGGCAAATATGGAAGTGGCTGCCGATTGTATTGTCCAGTGAGGCGGAACAATGATCTTTGTACCTCCGAAAATTTGTGTAATGTCAAGCATTACCCTGCCATTAATATCTGCCTGTGAGCAGTTGATTTCCGTGCCGCCCATAAAGTTCGTAATGTCGCCACCTTTAAAATTTTTAGAGAAAATTATTTTTTTTGTGCTACCCATTATAGCGGTGCTTTCAATAAAATCTTCACGATCATTAGAATATGGACCGCTGTATTCCGGAAAGCCGGCTATATTAACATTGCTTGAAGTGTTCTGCGGATTTTGCCGGTCTGCTCTCCATTGATTACGGAACCATCTTTTTCTGGTTCCTGCGCCAAAGATCATTACTAACCCCACTGCAATAATTATAAACGGCCACAGGTAAGGTTTAAGGTTTGCTTCAGGTACTATTCTGTCTACTAGAAACACACAGCCCAAACCAATTAATACAATCCAGCCTACACCCCTGAATCCGTGTTTTAACCCGAGAAATACGCCAATCGCAACCAGGAGCATTGGCCAGCTCATTATCCAGGAAGGAAAATCGGCAGACATGGTTTGTCTTAAAAAGAAGCCGACACCAATCAGCAACAGGAATAACCCTGCCAGCACTGAGCCTGTTCTTCCTTCATTTCTCAATTTTTCACGATCCATTTTGTTTAATTTTTATCAAAACTATACCTATAATAAAAATGAAGCAATGGTTAAGAGGTAATAAGAGTATTTTTTCCGGTGAGATGGGGTGTTTTGTCGGTAAAAAAAAGCCCCCGTTATATCGGAGGCTTTCAGAACTATTCAAACCATTTATTTTAATACCTGTAATGCTCAGGTTTAAACGGACCTTCTTTTGCTATACCTAGATAATCGGACTGTGCGGTAGTTAATACATCCAGCTCAACACCAATTTTCTTAAGGTGTAAGCGTGCTACTTTTTCATCAAGATGTTTTGGTAATACATATACTTTGTTCTCATAACTTTTATGATTTGTCCACAACTCAATCTGAGCAAGCGTTTGATTGGTAAATGAATTACTCATTACAAAGCTTGGATGGCCGGTTGCGCAACCCAGGTTCACCAGGCGGCCTTCAGCCAGCAAAATAATGTCTTTGCCATCAATAGTATACAAATCTACCTGCGGCTTAATGGTATCTTTTGTATTGCCGTAATTTTTGTTCAGCCATGCCACGTCAATTTCAATATCAAAATGCCCGATATTACAAACAATAGCTTTATCCTTCATAAGTTTAAAATGCTCGCCTGTAATCAGGTCGCGGCAACCGCTGGCTGTTACAATAATATCAGCTTCTTTAACTGCGTCAATCATTTTCTTTACTTCAAAGCCATCCATTGCTGCCTGCAAAGCGCAGATAGGATCAATTTCAGTAACAATTACCCGGCAGCCTGCACCTGCCAGTGAAGCAGCAGAACCTTTGCCCACATCACCATAACCACCTACTACAGCTACTTTACCCGCAAGCATTACATCAGTAGCGCGGCGGATAGAATCTACCAAACTTTCTTTACAACCATACTTGTTATCAAATTTTGATTTGGTAACAGAGTCGTTTACGTTAATAGCAGGAATAGGCAGAGTGCCTTTCTGCATTCTTTCATACAAACGGTGAACACCGGTTGTGGTTTCTTCACTCAATCCTTTTACATGCTGAATAAGCTCAGGATATTTATCAAATACGATATTGGTAAGATCACCGCCATCATCAAGTATCATATTCAACGGACGGTCAGGACTGCCGAAAAATAAGGTTTGCTCAATGCACCATTCAGCTTCTTCGTTGGTTTGTCCTTTCCAGGCATATACGCCAATACCTGCTTCGGCGATAGCAGCGGCGGCATGATCCTGCGTAGAAAATATATTGCAGGAGCTCCATTTTACTTCAGCGCCCAAAGCAATCAAAGTTTCAATTAAAACAGCGGTTTGAATGGTCATGTGAAGACAACCTGCTATTCTCGCGCCTTTTAGCGGTTGGGCGGCGCGGTATTCTTCGCGGATAGCCATCAACCCCGGCATTTCAGCTTCAGCTAATTTGATCTCTTTGCGGCCCCAGGCTGCCAGGCTGATGTCTTTTACCTTGTAAGGCAAAGCAAAATCAATGGTTGATTTGGATACTGTTGACATGATAAAATGTTTTAAATATTGAAGAAGATTTGTTTTATATAAAAATCAGGCAGCAAAACTACAATTATAGAACAGAATATTAGTCATTGATTGTATATTTGGGATAAATACCTGTTTTTTCTATTTAAAAAGAACAAAGTTATAGTTGTGCATGAAAAAAGCTGTTCAAAAAGAAAATCTGCCTTTAACCCTGCCGGCGTTGGACGATAAGGATATGGCCATACTCAGGTTGCTGCAGCAAAATGCCAGGGCTACCGTAAGAGAAATATCAGACGCTGTTCACCTTAGCACTACACCGGTGCATGAAAGAATAAAGCGTATGGAAGAAGCAGGGGTGATAAAGCAATATGCAACCCTGCTTGATCATGCAAAAGTAAAAAAAGGATTGATGGTAATATGTTATGTCTCTTTAAAACAGCACAATAAAACAGCCGGGGCTAAGTTTATAAAAGCCATCCAGGAAATGAATGAAGTGGTGGAATGTTATAATATTTCCGGCGACTTTGATTTTATGCTGAAGGTTATGGCGGAAAATATGGATGACTATTATAATTTTCATGTAAATAAATTGAGTGAAGCAGAGAATATAGGTAATGTGCAGAGCGTATTTGTGATGGGAGTAATAAAGCAAACGCACCAGTTGGTGTATTAAAGGATTTATGGTTTATAGTTTATGGTTACAACTTCAAACTATAAACCACAAACCATAAACCATAAACTATAAACCACAAACCATAAATATGCTAAGCAACACCGCCATTATAATTATTGCTGTAGTTATTATCATCTGTTTTCTTGCCCTGTATTTTTTTACATACAGAACAGATATAAAAATTGGCAAAGAACTGGAAAAGAAATCTGTTGCCGATACGGCATTGCAATTGCAGGCTTATGAACGTCTTACTATATTAACCGAACGTATTTCGCTGAAAAACCTGCTCTCCCGTATTTCTCCTGCTGATATGCAGGTAGGTGTATATCAATCTTTGCTGGTAGAAAGCATTAAGCAGGAATATGAATATAATCTCTCGCAGCAGTTATATGTATCAAACCAGGTGTGGGAAGCATTGACAAACCTGAAAGAGCAGAATATTTTTATTATTCACCAGTTAGCCGGCACGCTCCCTGCTAATGCGCCGGGCATTGAATTAAGTAAGCGTATTCTTGAATTGCTTGATGCCGATCCTAAAACATCATTGCATTTTGTTGTGCTTGACGCGTTGAAGTTTGAAGCAGGCAAAATAATGAAGGGCAAATAGCCCTACTTTTTCAACCTGGGAGATAGAATAATTATTGGCTCACACTGATTCGATTTGCGCTGTAACCAGAAACTATAAACCACAAACTCGTAACCTTAATTACTTACCACTTACAATTTTATTACCTTTGCTGTCCTTAAAAAAAGCAGGATGTACAGGACACATACATGCGGAGCATTGAGAATACAGGATGCAGGCAAAACAGTTACACTGGCAGGTTGGGTGCAAACCATCAGGAAATTTGGCGCTATTACTTTTGTTGACCTCCGCGACCGTTATGGTATAACACAACTTTTGTTTGGTGAAGCACTAAACCAGGAGCTTGAAAACAATCCCCTGGGCCGCGAATTTGTATTGCAGGTAACCGGAACCGTTACCGAACGGAGCAGTAAAAATCCTCAACTGCCTACCGGTGATATTGAAGTAACCGTTACATCATTTGCCATTTTAAATAAATCTGTTACTCCGCCATTTACCATACAGGATGATACTGATGGAGGCGATGACCTGCGGATGAAATATCGCTACCTGGATTTAAGGCGCAACGCGGTAAAGCAAAACCTTGAGCTGCGGTATGCGGTAAACAGGGCTGCGAGAAATTACCTGCATGAAAATGGTTTCATGGATATTGAAACGCCTTTTCTTATTAAATCAACTCCTGAAGGAGCAAGAGATTTTGTGGTGCCATCGCGCATGAATGAGGGACAGTTTTATGCCTTGCCCCAAAGCCCCCAAACTTTTAAGCAATTATTAATGGTGAGTGGTTATGATCGCTATTACCAGGTTGTAAAATGTTTCAGAGACGAAGATTTGCGTGCTGACCGCCAGCCCGAGTTTACACAAATAGACTGTGAAATGAGCTTTGTGGAACAGGAAGATATATTGAATATGTTTGAAGGGCTGATCAAATATATTTTTAAAGAAGTAAAAGGTATAAACTATACAGGTGCTGTTGAACGCATGACATGGGAAGATGCGATGTGGCAATACGGAAATGATAAACCTGATATCCGCTTTGGAATGCAGGTAGCTAATCTCAAATTTCCTGCATATACTTTTCCTGCAAAAACTCCTGCAATAGAAAACGGACTGCCTGCGGGATTTAAAGTGTTTGATGAAGCTGAAACTGTGGTAGCTATCGCCGTGCCTGGTTGCAGCGAATACAGTCGTAAGCAAACAGATGAGCTAACTGAATGGGTTAAACGGCCGCAGATAGGCATGAAGGGGCTTGCGTTTATAAAGTATAATGCTGATGGAACATATAAAAGCAGCTTTGATAAATTTTTTACCGAAGAGCAGTTAAAAGCTATAACCATCGCTGCACAGGCTAACACCGGCGACCTTGTATTGATACTTGCAGGGGCGGAAGAAAGAACACGTAAGGCTATTAGTGAATTACGACTGGAAATGGGCAAAAAGCTAGGGCTTAGAAAAGAGGAGGAGTTTAAATTATTATGGGTGCTTGATTTTCCTTTGTTTGAATATAGTGAAGAAGATAACCCCGCTTCTGGCGGGGCAGGCCGTTGGGTAGCAAGGCATCATCCGTTTACATCGCCAAAGCCATCGGACATTGCAGTTATGATCAGTAATTCGCCGGTAATAAAAGATGCAGCCAATTATCTTGCGCATCCTTATGCCAACATCAAAGCGAATGCTTATGATATGGTATTGAACGGAAATGAAATTGGCGGAGGTTCTATAAGAATATTCCAGAGAGCATTGCAGGAAAAAATGTTTGCCGCGCTGGGTATGACACATGATGAAGCCATTCACAAATTCGGATTTTTATTGGGCGCGTTTGAATATGGTGCTCCGCCCCATGGCGGCATTGCTTTTGGCTTCGACAGGCTTTGTGCCATACTTGGTGGCAGCGAAAGCATACGCGACTTTATAGCTTTTCCTAAAAACAACAGCGGCCGCGATGTAATGCTTGATGCCCCTTCAACAATAGACGATAAGCAACTGGATGAGCTTTCAATTATTTTAAAAGATAAATAGTGCGCATGAAAACCGCGTTAAAAATAACGAATGTCCTTTCCTGGATCAATATAATTATTGCAGGAATATTGGTGCTTGGCGGGTTGATAGGTACATTAATGTCAGCAGGGGCATTAACTATGCTCCTGTCTGTTGTGCTTACGGGTTCAATTGTACTGCACAGCTATGCCACATTACAATTAAGAAAAAGTATCCTTAATCCTGAAATACCACTGAGTAATCAAACATCAGGCGGATTAAGAATGGTTGGATTTATAGCTTTATTTTTTGCCATCATGAATATAATGAGCGCGGTGATGATCATTCAAAATGCACCTGAAGCAGCAAAACAAATTACTCTGCCCTTTAAACCTGAGGGATTTGATGTAGTGTCGGCTATCAAATTCACTGGTATATTTTCCCTCCTCTTCAGTATTGGGGTGGCAGTTAATGTAATGCTTAGTTTCCGGTTATTGAAATGGTATGCAAGTGCAAAAAATAATAGTTAAAAGGCAGTGGGTGATATTAACTGGTCTTAATATTTTTTCAGGTTTTCTGTAATAATACTATCCTTCTGCCCCACAGGTAATGTATGCCGGTAATTATATAACGCCCCTTCCCAATCGCCATACATAACATTAGGCAGCACAATAAATGTAGCACCGAACATAGCAGCATTATTTCTTGTTTGGTTATCTCTTTCATCCTGTGGCTTTTTATCAAACACTGAGCTGAAATCGCTGAGATTATCACCAAAAAGCATTGCTATCTTATAATTAGCAGCAACATTGTCGCGGCGCGGGCCCTTGCCGGAACCTGCTGTTTTTAATATAAGATGATCATTGGTGGCGTCTGGAAAATTCCAGCGCTGTAATTCTTTTAATGTTTGCTCACGTTCTGCCTCCAGCCGGTTGGTAATATAAAATACACTTACGCCTTTGCTTTTTGCATACTGAAAAAAACTTAATCCGCCCGGCACAGTATCACACTCCACGCGTTTTGTCCATACTATCCACGATGAATCACTATACTCCTCATTTTTTAAAGAACTATGTACCTGGTAAGGACTATTATCCAAAATCGTTTCATCAATATCTGTAACAACGGCAAGCGGCTTATTTTGTGATTCTTTTAAAAGCAGATCCAATTGCCATCTTGCAGTATTATATGCCTGAAAGCAAAGCGCTTTATACTCAGATGCTTTTTGTTGCCATACCGCTCCCCACAACGGGCCCTGTGTAACCAATGGCGGTCTGGCGATATTTGTTGAGGCGCTGCGCTGAACTTTACATGATATTACCAGCACAGCAACACAGACGGCGAGGCTATATTTTATACGCATATTTTATTACGGTTAATTCATCAAATATCAGCTATTGTTTCTTTTCTACAATCCACCGGTTAAGCATATTTTGGGGCGATTCAATAACTATTTTATAAAACGATGAAGGTTTATTGCTTACATCAATAACCGCTTCCTGCTTTGCGAGCGGCACAGTGGCAGCCAAACTGTATTCATCTTTCCCCCCTTCTTTAAAATTATTGGTAGTTGCCAGCCATATTTTTGCGTTACCTTTTTTAGCAACAGCTTTCCAGCTGACTTTTATTTTATTATTTTCCAGCATAGCATTAGCGGATGTAGCGGAGATAGTGCCGGTAAGCGGAATGCCATCTACTTCCATCAAATGTTCTTTAGGGATGGTTATATTTAAAAATGAAGCAATGGATGGCATGATGTCAACCACACCGGGATTACCTGTTTTAAAATAGCTGTTAAGCTGTTTTGCATTCGTTACAATCCAGGTTGCTCTTTCCCTGTCTGATTGTCCGCCATGATTTTTTCCGTTATCTGCGCTTCTGCCGTGGTCGGTAGTAATATATATTACCCAATTTTCTTTAAAATTTTTTTCACGGTATTGTATAGCCGACCATAATCTCCCCATCTGGTTATCCATCATTTCAACTGCTTTATAAAATTCAGGACTATCGCCATGCATATGCCCCATGTCATCCGTGTATTCAAGATATACCCATGAAAGATCAGGCGCTTCTTTCTTTATATATGCTGCCGCATTATCTGCCACTGCTTCATCTATGCGGTGCATAAAATCTCTTTTTTTATCGTGGGGATATTTTGCAGTGTCGAGTTCCAGTCCATCAAAATGATAATCAAGCTTTATGTTGCCGGTAGCTGCAAGGTTTTCACCAACAAGTTTTGTCCTGTTGTCTTCCCAGCTGGAAAACACGGCAGCTTTTTTTTGTGGGTATTGCTCTTTTAAGAAGCGGAAGATCGTCCAGTAATTGTAATTGGGCGCAGCAATATCATTATCCCATACATTATGCTTATTCACCCATGTGCCGGTAAGTAAACTATTATACCCAACAGCGGAGATTGTAGGCGTTTCAGAATATCCGCCTTTTTCTCCTCCCACATGTGCTTTTGTATATCCACCTGCTTTTGCTATAGCGTCAAGGCTGGGTGTATTTATCTTTTCAACAACATCTGCCGGAATACCATCTACAATTACAAATACAGCTTTTTTATTTTGGGCAAAAGTGAAAATGCTGATCAATAAAAAAACAAGTAATGGGGATATTGCTTTCATTGAGTTAAAAATTTTATATAGTATCATAAATGTGCAAATAAAATATATGCTAAAATAAGAACCGGGAAATCATTTATTTCCCGGTTTTATAAAATTATTGCCATCCGAACAATTGTTCAAGGGCAGGATTTAAAGTTACCTGGTTAAAGGGAATTGGACGATAATAATACTTAGGGTCTATAAACTGCCGGGGAGTTATTTCTGTAACGGTTGTGCCTCCCGCGGTACCGTTTTTAAGATATACTGTTACATCTTCCCCAAAACTGCCGGCTTTGTAATACACTAACTTTTCACCCAGCGCATTTGTTTCCTTAGCATCTTCATTGGGTATTGTAATATTTTTATCAACTAATTTAATATCAGGAATACCATCACCCGTAAGATCAAAATTTCCTAACCCGGAAAAATACATACCTTCTGGTATTTTTTCCAGTTCTTTACCTGATGCCCATCTCATCAAATCATCAAACCTGTAACCTTCCATAGCAAACTCCACTCTTTTTTCGCGGCGTATTTCTAAAATAACACCCTGATTTGCACCTGATACATTAGGATATTTGGCAGCCAATGCCGGGTCGGGATTGCTGTTTGCCCATGCCAGGTCAAGATGTGGAAGGGCTACTCTGTCGCGAAGCAGGTTTACACTTTCATCAAGATCGGATTGTGTAAGTGTTCCCAGTTCAGCTTTAGCTTCCGCATAAATAAGCAACACTTCCGCATAGCGGTATGCGGGGAAGTCAATATCAGCAATTGTTTTATTATCTGTGCTATTGATATATCCCTTCAACTGGTGATAACCTGTGAAATTTTTATTAAGCCTTTGAATATATGGTTTGGGATTGGGAACATTTGAGGCAAGAATAAATCCTGGATAAAATAATGTAGCTGAAAGTCTTGGATCACGGTTTTGAAATTCCTGTACGAATCCAAAAGTTTGGTAACCTGCTTGTGCGGTAAACCTACTGCCATCCTTCATAAGGTATGTTTGCACCAGGTCGCGTGAAGGCGACATTTCATAATCCAATATATTACCATTACCTCCGCTGCGTTTCAAATCCTGATCGTAAATGCTTGCCAGTAATACTTCTTTATTACCTGCAAGACTGGCGCTGGTAAACAATTCTCCATAAGAATCATGCAGCATGAAGTTGCCGGAACTCATAATTTCTTTTGATACTTCTGTCGCCAATTGTAATAAACCGGCAGCAGAGCTTTCAAGCCCAAGTTCATCGTGATATTTTCTATATGTTCCCTCATACAAGGCTGTTCTTGCCTGCAGGAGTTTCATGACCCATACATTTGGTGTTCCTGTTGGTACATCTTCTCTCACATTATCTGCAGCAAATGCCAGGTCAGCCATCACACTATCCATTACCAATGCACGCGGGTCGCGGGGTTTATACAAATCGGTAGTGTCAGATGGGTTAAGCGCTTTTGAATACCAGGGCACATCTGAGTAACGCTTTATCATATCTGTATAAAACAAAGCACGATAATACCTTGCTAAACCTGCGTAATGATTTTTCACTTCTTCTGAAACATCTGCTTTGTTATAGTTGTCTAAGAAATAATTGATATTCCTCAATCTGCTCCATGACCATCCTGAAGTAATATTCTGGGAACTTGGGTTTCCGGTCATGATAGATTTAATTTCTACTGCGCCTGTTGTTGCTTTATCATCCGTATCCTGGTCTGAAAGATAACTGCCTCTGCCTGGTATGGTTAGAAGTCCATTGATATAAAGTGAAAGATCTTCTTCGGATTTAAAAAAAAGATCGGGTGGTACCGAGGTTTGCGGATACCTGTCCATAAAATCTTTTTTGCATGAGGCCAGCAGCAGTATGCAGGTTATTATAATATTTATGTTGATAAACTTTTTCATGTGTACATTTTTTCTGTTAACAATATTGCGCTTCTTTATCAGAAATCGAGGTTGATACCAAAAGCATATTTACGTTGGTAAGGATAGGCCCAGCCCCAACCGTCAGCCACAGCTTCGGGATCAATATATTTTTTGATAGCAGAAAATTCATACAGGTTTTCCCCGGTAAAAAATACCCTCAGCCTGCTAATCTTGAACCTTTTGGTAACTGAATTCGGAATAGTATACCCAAGCGTTACATTCTTAATACGCAGGTAAGATGCATTTAAGAGATATTTTGTTTGAGGAATATCAAGTCCCGCGCCATAGTTGGCATCTGCCAGCCATGCCTGCAATACCGGAAAGTAAGAACTTTTATTTTCATCTGCCAAACCAGCTGCTATATACGATGCGGAATGCCTGTCGCGATCTGCGCCGGTTTCAGAGGCGCCGCGGTAGTAATTAAGGTTCCATTCATAAA
Organism: Agriterribacter sp.; assembly: GCA_047601125.1. Taxonomy (GTDB): domain Bacteria; phylum Bacteroidota; class Bacteroidia; order Chitinophagales; family Chitinophagaceae; genus Agriterribacter. The sequence goes on from JASGJY010000002.1 coordinate 2,243,787, forward strand.
TACCGGCATAAGGTTGCTGGTAAGGACCCAGAAAAGATAGTGGCGGGGATAAAAATCCTGCTTACCAACACCCTGTAAAAATACAGAGAGGTCAAAATTATTCCAGTCAAAATCGAGGTTTACGCCAAAGCGGTATCGCGGGCTGGTATTGCCTATGATCTTTAAGTCTTTAGGGTCGGTTACTGTATTACCTTTTTCAATCAGGCCATCTTTATTCTGATCAATATATTTTGGCCAGCCAGGCACTATATCTAATGCGCCCCATGGTACAATAGCAGATTCGTCCAGCGCGTCAATCTCTTCCTGGCTAGAGAAATAACCGTCATTTTCCAAACCCCAGATTTCGCCAATCTCCTGCCCTGCCCGGTAGCTTGATAACAACAACTGATCGTTTCTATACTTTGTGATCTTAGATTTTGAATCAGATACAAATACTTTTACGCCAAATGAAAATGGTTTGGAGGCAATATCAAAATTATCGCGATAGCCTACAGTTAATTCCCATCCTTTAGTTGACAGGTCAGCTACATTTTGCGTTGGCGCCGAAGTGCCTAATACACCAGGTAACTCCTGTACGGGACCAAGCATACCAATTGTTTTGCGTACAAAGTAATCAAAGCCTGCCTGCACTTTATTGCTAAACAACCCTATGTCTGTACCTATGTTAAAGGTTGTTACCTTTTCCCAGGTGTAAGTATCAGGGTCTACACTCAATGGCGGAGCACCGGTAATAATAGTGGGCATTGCATTGTTTATAAGATAGGACGAAATGCCTGTTGGTAAGGTTTGTATGTAGCCGAAGTTGCTTACGCTCTGATTACCCAGGTCGCCATAAGAAATGCGAAACTTCAATGAAGAGATTTTATCCTGCAGCGATTTGAAGAAATTTTCTTCGCTGGCTATCCACGCCGCGGAAACAGATGGGAAAAACCCCCATCGCCTCTGCCTTGGAAATCTTGATGATCCATCGTAACGTCCGTTCCCTTCAATTATATATCGGTTCTTAAACGTATAATTTAATCTTCCAAAAACACTTTGCAGTGCGTAAGTGCTGTAATCTGCATCAAGCAGGGGGTTTTCACCTGTAGTTAAAAATATGTATGGAAGCGAAGAAGATATAAGCCTGTCGCGACTGACCTGCTCATAAGACCACACATATTCTTCCTGGTTATAACCTGCCAGAATTTTGAATGAATGATCATTGGCAATAGTTTTATTGTAGGTTGCAAACAGATCATACACATCATGTTTTACAATTCCGTTGGTTGCAGATACTGAACCACTGCCACCTTCCTCGCGTATATCATCAGGGCCATACCCGATTTTATATTTCCGATAGTCCACATTATATTTCCATATTTCTCTTTTAAAGCTTGCGCTTCCTGTTACCTGTAAATCATTATTCAAAAAGCTTGCTGTTCCGCGTACGATATTCTGAAATCCGAATCTTGTCTGATCATTACGCCCTCCACCTGTTAATTGAGCGCCTAATCTGCCTGCTCCTGTATTAGCCCATGTTCCATCAGAATTTTTTGCTACTTGCGTGGGTTGCAAATAATACAGGTCGGTAATATTATAGGTGGGGGCATCTGTAATTGTTTGATAGATGTTGAGGTTATTTTCAATCTTAAACCAGGTAAGCGGAGTGAAGTTTACCTTGGCACGTAATCCATAACGATTCCAGTCATCTTTCGCTAATTTATTCAGTCCATTCTCTTTTGTCCAGTCTGCAGAGAGCAGGTAGCCAAATGGCTTTCCTTTTCCTATTTCAGAGCCGCCGCTGAATGAAATGCTGTGATTTTGTGAAGCACTGGCCTTATTAAAAAAATAATCATTCCAGTTGTTGTTGCCCATATATGTCCATTTTGTAGGATCATTTGGATCAACCCTTGTATCTTCAACAGATGGATTTTCGGAACGTTCCTTTGCCCATTGATATTGATAATCGGAATAGTTTACATAATCCCACGGTGTATTATCTGTAGCTGTTTCCAGCACTCTCGAATAAATGTAGGGATCGGTAATTTGGTTAGGTAGTACAGTACGTTTTGACCAGGAAAAATAGTTGTTATAACTCACTCTTTGCTTACCACCGCTTGCGCCGGCTTTGGTAGTAATTAATACAACACCAAAGGCAGCCCGTGCTCCGTAAATAGCAGCAGAAGCCGCATCTCTCAATACCGACATAGATCCAATATCCTGTGGGTTTAAACGAAGAATGTCATCAACCGTGGAAGCAATACCATCAATAATGATCAATGGAGGCGAACCTCCACCTGTTAGCGTAGTTACGCCGCGGATATTAATAGCCGGGGTTGCGCCTGGCCTGCCGCCGGGATAAGTAATATTTAATCCCGGGCTAATACCCTGTAATCCCTGGAAGAGATTAGCGATAGGCCTTTCTGCCAGCTTTTTGCCTGATATCTGGTCTACTGCTCCTGTTATATTTATCTTCTTCTCTGATCCATATCCTACTACCACAACTTCATTTAAAGAGTTTTCTACGGCATTCAATGTTATATTGACAGATGTCCTTCCATCAACCGGCACCTCCTGCGTTTCGTGACCAATAAAGGAAAAAACCAAAATAGCATTTTCAGGTACTTTTATTTCAAATTTCCCATCAGTATCTGTAGTTACTACAACATTGGTGTTTTTTAACTGAACAGTCACACCGGGCAAAGGTTCATTTAAAGTATTTATTACTGTACCCGTTACCGTAACATCCTTTTTTTCAGTGCCTTTCGGCGCAATAACAATAAGCTTGTCAGATAGCATTCTGAAGCCAAGGTTTGTTTCATTCAATATGCTTGTAAGCAACTCATTAATTGAAGCATCTGAAGCAGAAACTGTTACCCTGCGATTAAAAGGAATATTATCGTCATTATATACAAAGCGGTATTTAGATTGCTTTTCAATAGCAGCAAATGCCTTTTCAAGACTAACCCGGGATAGGGTAAGGGTGATTTTTTGTGAATGTACTTTTGCGCTAACATGCAGGCAACATACAAATAAAAAAAGCGCAGTTAGTTTCATAAACAGGATCACTTTTCTTAGTTCCCTGCACGAGCGGGAACAGTTAAGCAGTAGTAATTTTTGCATTACCTTTGATTTGTTGGTTGATTGAATATTTGTTTAAATCGCTTTTTTGGACAATGTATCTCCTTCACCATCATTATACGGGGAATGCGCCAACATTTCCCGTTTTGTTTTTATGGAGATATATTCTCTTTATCAGGTCGTATCAGACTGAATCATACAGTTTAGTTTGATTGTTATTTCAATTTTAAAGTTTTTCTCAATAAATTATAATGGTGCCTGTAGTATCTTTTTTGTAAGAAAAGGTTGATGAGCCGGTTTCCATAAATGCCTTTAATATTTCATCAAGATTTTCTCCGTCAAAGCTTCCGCTAAGATTCAGTTTTTTCCTGTTTTCATTTTTGAAATGTATTTCAACTGCAAACCATTTTTCCAGCACCAATGCAATTTGTTCAAAAGATTTATTTTTAAACAGCAGTTTATTATCAATCCAGGCAGTTTCAGCAACTGTGTTAGACCTGTCGGTAGTAACTAAAGATTTCTTCACCTCTACCGCTGAAGGTGCGATGCCTTTATTAATAGCAGTTTCACCTGGCTCTGCTATTGCAGGCGCTGCGGATACTACCAGTTTTTCATTGGGGCGAAGTAATACTTTATTATTCTTTCTGGCATTAAGTTCAACCTCAACTGATCCCCTGATAAGTGATGCGGATGCACTATCCTCATCATTGTAAGCCCGTATATTAAAAGCAGTGCCTAACACTTTTACTGTGAAAGCTTTTGTATGCACCAGAAAGGGCTGTTGCTTGTTTTCGGCAACATCAAAAAAAGCTTCACCTTCCAATGTTACTTCACGCAGCCGGCCGGAAAACTGTTTGGGATAATCCAATGTACTCCCACCATTCAGCCAAACTTTAGTGCCGTCTGGTAAAATCAATTGCGACTTTGATCCATATTGCGTAACCAGTTGCTGTAACTCCTCCGCTTTAGTTGGCGGTTTTGATTGATTATTCCATTTAAACAATATAAAAGCAACCAAAATACAGGCTGCTGCAACAGACACATATCGCCATAGTATTATCCGCCCTTTCTGTGGCACATTTTCTTCAATATTCTTTTCGCAGTCAGGAATTGCATTATCATCTATCGCTTTTTGCATGCGCAGTTGATGTTTGTCAAAAGCATCGTCAACGTCTTTTGAATTGAACTTTTTATAGCTATCATGCCATTGCTGGCTCAAGAGCTCCTGTGCGTATAATGCATCAGGATTTGCCTGCAACAGCATAATCAGTTCTTTATTCTCCGCTTCTGTTATTTCTTTTGCCATTTTCCTGGCAAGCAAATACCAAAGCCTGTTGTCTTCCTTTTGATAAATATCCATGTAAGTGTAAGGACAGTAGCTACCGCAAAAACTCCCTAAAAGAAATTAATTTTTTTTCAGGATATTTTAAGATAGTCATTTACCAGATGGGCGGGAGTATGTAGCCGGATGGTAAGAGAAAGCTTCTTAACGGCGATGGCTAACTGTGCATCAACTGTTTTGGGCGAAATGCCTAATAGGTCCGCTGCTTCTTTATAACTTAACCCGTCTATTTTTATTAACCGGAAAATCATCTGGCAGCGTCCCGGAAGATCGCGTATGGCTTTTTCAATTACATATGCCACCTCTCTCGAAACCAGTCGCTCTTCAATATCCGGCATTACAGATAATGCATCTTTATCAAGTGCATCAAAATCAATATACCTGGCTTTGTTGTGGGGTAGTGCATTTAAAGAAGAATTCCGTACACATATATACAGGTATACCATAGGATTCTCTACCGAAACAAATTGTTCTCTTTTACGCCAGAGCATAATGAATACATCTGAAACAATTTCTTCTGCTGAGTAAAATGATCCAACTATTGATGCGGAGAAATGAGCAAGACGAGTATACAATATTTTGTAAAGCTGCTCATATGCTTTCAAGTTGCCATTAGAGCAAACGTCAAAAAATAAAGAGTGGATGATCTCATTATTTCTCATACTGCAAATGTAATAAAATCCAATACCAGTAACTGTTATGAAAGTATTACCATATTTACAGATTGCCAAAAAAAGCTTCGCAAACGTTTGAGTCGTTTAAACATACATAAAATAAAATATGCTATTAGTTTTTTGATAGATGATTCACAATTTCCCAAAATCCACACACAAATTTCCTATGATTATAAAAATAAAGTTGTACAAAAATGCTGTGGAATTTTTTGCTGTAACCATCTCAGGTAAAAACATTGTTTATGGAAAAGAATAAAATTTTGCAGGCAAGCCTGCTCGACATTGTATTCGATAACCGCAACAAAATATATGGCGCATACGAGTTGCGGAGCAGGTATTCAGGCCGCTTATCAAAAGCATTATTAAGCACCGGAGCATTGGCATTGGTTGTTTTGCTGGCTTCTTTTGTAGGATCAAAGTTTAAAACAACCGAACATTTAACTCCAATCGATATTACAGAGGTTGCAACAGCAAAACTGATTGATGATCCTGTTGTTGAACCACCTCCACCACCTCCGCCGGTAAAACCTTTGGAGCAGCCCCAGATAGAAATGTCACGTTTAACATCTTCGATTAAAATGGTTGAAGAACTAAAACCTGAAGAGGTGATGAAAGATGTTGACGATATGTTAGATACAAAAATCAGCACAGCAAATGTAGATGGAATAAAAGGAGCTGATATTGTATCTCCACCAATTGAAGACAATCATACCGGAGTTATTATTGGTCCTAAAAAAGAAGAGAAGGATGAAACGCTTATTATAGTTCAGATACAAGCCAAATTTCCCGGTGGCGATGAAGCGTGGAAAAAATATATTTCAAGAGAAATAGAACGGCATACCGATGAATTACAGGAAGATGGAAAAGCGGGTACCTGCATAGTACAATTTATTGTAGATAAAGAAGGTAAAATAAGTGATGTAGAGGCACTGACAATGAAGGGCACTAAACTTGCAGAACTATGCGTAAACGCTATTCGCAAAGGACCGGACTGGACACCAGCCGAAAATAATGGAATGAAAGTAAAAGCTTACAGGAAGCAACCTGTTACCTTCAGAATTGACAACTGATAAATTAAATGGTTGATTTTGAATTTGAGGCGCTGTACAGGCGCCTCAAATTATTAATGCAGAATGATTGAATGAACAGCAGGAAAGTTGATTATTTTAGCAAAGAAAGAATCGCGATGTATTGGTAATTGCTTAAAATATTCTATTTAACATGTTTTACCATCAATGCTTTAGGCAAAACTTTTTGTTGTTTTGTTGCCTGCTCTTTAATGTGATTGTTTTTGCACAGCAAACAAATTCTGCATATAAGCCAACACAAGACGAAATACTTGAACGGTATAAACAGGCTGTAGTGTCTGACAGTACTATAAACCGTGGTAAAATTTTTAACCTCACCGTGCAGCCTGCATGGCTTGATGACGGGAAAGCATTTTGGTACAGGAGAGCTTTTAAAGACAGCGTGCGTGAATATGTGTTAGTAAATGCGGCAACAGGAAAAAGACAGCCTTTATTCAATCATGCAAAGCTCGCGGCTTCGCTTTCAAAACAAACCGGGCAAAATCTGAATCCTCAAAAATTATTGCTTGGCAATATTAAGCTGAACAAAAAGCAAAAGGAACTGGTTTTTGAAATGAATAATAAAGTATGGCACTGTGATCTTACTACTTATACGGTAACAGACAGCGGAACGGTAACTGCTGATGAAGCGCAAACTATTCCGTGGTGGCGTAGAAGCAACAGGCGTAGCCGGTGGTGGGGATATAAAACAGACAGCATTTCGCCTGACAAACAATTAACCGCTTTTATTAAAGATGGTAATGTTTTTATTCAGGCTGTTAACGGAGATAATGCGGTTCAATTCACAACAGACGGTACGGTAGAAAAACCTTATGGTTCATTAGCCTGGTCGCCGGATAGTAAATATGTTGTTGGGTATAAGATCACACCTTACAAAGATTCGCTTGTATATTATGTGCTTACTTCGCAACCCAATACTACAAGGGGACAATTAAAATCGCAGGAGTATAAGCAACCGGGCGATCCTTTTACCACTTATGAAATGTTTTCTTTTTCGGTCAGCGATAAAAAAACAACTAAGATCAACACGGAAATTATTGACTTTTTTCCTGAGCCGTATCTGAACTGGGGAAAAGATAATGCAGTACATTTTTTATATGAAAAAGTAGATCGCGGGCATCAACGTTTTCGGATTATTGATGTTGATGTTAAGAGCGGCGAAACAAAAACCATAGTGGATGAACAAACCAATACATTTATTTACGAGCAAAAAATTTATACGGAATACCTGTCTGAAACAAACGAAATAATATGGGTGACTGAAAAAGACGGCTGGCGGCATATATACCTGGTTAATTCACTTACCGGAGCAACGCAAGCCGTAACAAAAGGAGATTGGGTAGTTCGGGATATAGACAGCATTAACAGGAAGAGCAGACAGATATGGTTTCGTGCAAGCGGAATGTATGCTGATGAAGACCCATATTTTGTACATTATTACCGCATAAATTTTGACGGCTCAGGCCTGATCGAATTTACACCGGAAAAAGGAAATCATTCAATAGCATATTCTCCTGATAAAAAATATTACCTCGATACGTATTCGCAGATAAATATTCCGCCGGTAATTGAACTGCGCAGATCGTCCGACGGAAGGAAGATTTCAGAAATAGAAAGGACAGATGTAACAGCATATCTGAAGGCGGGTTTTCGTTTTGCGGAGCCGTTTCATGCAAAAGGGCGCGACGGAAAAACAGATATATGGGGCGTAGTATTTCGTCCTACAAATTTTGATTCAACAAAAAGTTATCCGGTTATTGAAAATATATACGCCGGTCCGCAGGATGCTTTTGTGCCTAAAAGTTTTACAACCGGGGGTGAAATGCAAAGCCTGGCTGAGCTCGGTTTTATAGTAGTGCAAATAGATGGTATGGGAACCTGCAACAGGTCGAAAGCGTTTCATGATGTATGCTGGCATAATCTTGCGGATGCCGGTTTTCCCGACAGGATATTATGGATAAAAGCGCTGGCAGAAAAATATCCCTATGTAGATGCTACTAGGGTAGGGTTGTATGGTACTTCTGCAGGTGGGCAAAATTCACTCGGTGGTTTATTATTTCATTCTGAGTTTTACAGCGCCGCGGTTTCAGCATGTGGTTGCCATGATAACCGCGTTGATAAACAATGGTGGAATGAACAATGGATGGGCTATCCTGTTGGTAAGCATTATGAAGAACAATCAAATGTTACCAATGCCTATAAATTGAAAGGTGATCTGTTATTGATAGTAGGAGAGGAGGATACCAATGTGCCGCCGGAATCTACTTATCGTGTAGCAGATGCGCTTATCAAAGCAAAAAAGCATTTTGATTTTCTCGCAATTCCCGGGCTTGGCCACAGCGATGGCGGCTCGTATGGCAGAGTTAAGAAAAGAGATTTTTTTGTAAAGCGCCTGCTGGGTGTTGATCCGCCGGACAGGAATAAGTAAGTCTCATCCTCTTATCCTTCTCCGCATGGAGAAGGGCGGTGCTGTTGAATGATTCCAAACTATATAACTACCGCATCAGCTATTGAATATAACAGGGCAAGTGTTTAAAATATTCGTCAAACTTTTAGATTTACAAACGCCCCCTCATGCAAATCATCAACCTGATTTGAATTTGGGTACCCCTCTCCACTCGAGGAGAGGGGCCGGGGTGAGGGTATTTTACTTCACCATCCACTCATGCACTCCCGTAGAATGTTCAACCGGTTGTTGAATTTCGAGTTTTAAGGCTGTGGTTTTTACAGGTTCAAAGTTTACGGTGTTGTATTTATCCTTTGCAGTTCCATAAGGCGTTGTGTTTTGTACGGGAACCCATTCCCCACCTTTTTTATACAATAATCTCCATGATGCAGGTATGCGGCAGCCGCCAAATGGTGCGTCATCAAACCAATATACACCGGATGACGAAATGGTATACACACTATCAAAATCGTACTGCAAAAATTCCGTGCTGTTTTTCTTTGGCCACCAGTGCAGGTATGAGGCACTTGCGTCCTGTGAGCTCTGCGGGTCGTATTGGTCATTCAATGCACGCAGCATACGTTTGTTGGTAACAGAACCTGTGATTATACTTTTACTTGCAATAGTTGGCGCCGGTTTAGGTCTTGCTGCAGATTCATTATGAGGTATCCATACTTCCATTTCAGATGCTCCGCGGTTAGCCCATGCATAGTAAGGAATAGCAGTTACCATTTGCCCGCTGTGCAGCAATGCATCGCTGTTTAGCTGGCGTTTGGTTGAGCTGCCTTTCATCTCCAATACTGTTACGCCATTCAATAAGCCTGGTTTGTAAACAGCTTCTACAGGTTCATCTTTGTTAACAACAATATTCATTACGGCTGAGTCCTTATTGTCTGGCCCTTCCAGGCAATATACCAGCGGGCCACGTTGCAAAGCAAACCTGTTCTTGTCTGCTTCAACTTTATCGTTGGCAAATATTCGTTTAGCTGTCATTGGTAGTACCAGTGTAATCTTGTCGCCCTTTTTCCATTTCCTGTTCAATACGGCAAATCCTTGTTGTATATCCATTGTTACCGGTTTGCCGTTCAGCAGCAATTGCACGTTATCCGGAGTTTGTTGCGTGCCATAGAGGTCTCCGGGTATAGGTTTGTTCAATGCCCAACCAGGTATACGTATATGTAATGCAAATGCAGTGTTTGTTGCCGCCGGATTAATAGTTATTTCATTTTTGCCATCCCAGGGGTAGTTGGTATTTTGAACAACGTTAATATTGCCTGCCGGTAATTTAATAAGAGATTCACTGCCCACAAACAGGTTTATGAAAAGGTCATTTTTGTTTTGCGCATATACATAGCCCGGCATAGAAGGCAAAAACCTCGTCATGTTGGAAATGCAACATGCACAACTAAACCAGGCGCTGCGCTGGTGTTGTCCTAATGAAGCTAAAGGATTAGGGTAAAAAAACCTGTCGCCGCTTAATGAAACACCCGAAAGCAAACCATTATATAAAGTTCTTTCCATCACATCAATATATTTAGCGTCGCCATGCAGTAAAAACATTCTGCTGTTCCAGTATACATTGGCGATAGAGGCACAGGTTTCCGCATAAGCGCTCATATTGGGAAGATCGTATGCTTTTCCAAAAGCTTCGCCTGCACCGGTAGCGCCGATGCCGCCTGTTAAATAAATTTTCTTATCTGTTACGTCATTCCATATATCATCAATAGCATGTAAATATGCTGTGTTGCCTGTTAATGCGGCCACATCAGCCATGCCGGTATACATATACGCGGCTCTCACCGCATGACCAACAGCCTCATGCTGATCAATCACTTTTTTATTTGCCTGGCTGTATTCATGATTCAAATGCCCGGGCGTGCCGCGGAGGTCAAGAAAAAATTTAGCGAGATCAAGATATTCGTGTTTGCCCGTAACCCTGTACATTTTGGTCAACCCTGTTTCAACAATCTGGTGTCCGGGAAATTTTTCTTCTTTGCCATAACCAAAAGTTTTAACAAGCAGGTCAGCATTTTTAACAGCTATATTCAGCAGGTTTTTTTTGCCTGTTGCCTGGTAATGTGCAACAGCGGCTTCAAACAAATGACCGGAGTTATATAATTCATGGCTCAGGTCTTCTTCGTTTTCCCAGCGTTTGGTACCAATCCATTCATGAGGGTTTGTAACTTTAGCCGTGCGAAAAGTGTAGAGATATCCATCCGGTTCCTGTGCATCGCCAATAATAGCAATTAAGGTGTCGAGGTGTTTTTCTAACTGATCATTTTTTCTAACCTGCAAACTGTAAGACGCGCCTTCAATTACTTTGTATATATCCGTATCATCAAAAGTATATTCAGAAAGCTTGTCTGCTTTTTTCTTTCCTGCGGCTACGAGAAAATTATCTATCCGTCCATTTTTTTTACATTGATCCAATGTATAGGGAATGGTTACCTCAGCATCCACTTTTATTTTAGGCGCCCAAAAATTATCTGTTACATGCACTTGCGTAAATGCTACAGGTTGTATAGGGTAATCTGTTTTTAATTTAACCTGGGCAGCAGCCGGCAAAGATATTATTGCAGCCTGTATAAAAGCTACCCTGGTAATTCCACTCCTCATATTGTATGGTTTGAACAATATAAAAGTAACTTTATTTAAAAGTAGAGGATTAACAGATATTCACAAATTGTGGTAAAATATTGATGATGGCTTTTGTTATGCGCGTAACGTTCATACTTGTTTTAAATAATTGAGGCTGTCCTTAAGACAGCCTCTGCATTGTATGTTAATAGCCCCAAAATCCAAAGCTTTTTATTGTTGTGGAGGAGACGGTGGTCCGCCGTTGAAACGCCTGTTGAAAGATTGCTGCATTTCCGACATAGGTTTAATATCGTAACCCTTTGGAATTTCAAAAACTTTATCTTCAATAATCGGATTTACTTCAATACTGGTAACCTCTGTCTCCATTTTAAAACCATTGGGTCTGCTCATACTGTAACCCATTATAAAGCCATCAATTTTTTCAAGATTTGATAATCCCCCAAATGCACCACCGCCCGGGCCTCCGCCACCCGCAAATCCTCTTGCAAAACCTCCGCCGCCGGTGTTAGCGCCTGAAACCGGGTAACCTTCGGGTCTTTTAACATCAGGCGTATACCAAACATGCACTTCAGATACTTCTCCCTGCCTGCTTTTTGTTTTGATGATGGCTTTTTTACAGTTGTAACCTGCTATTTTTTTTGTTTCGTTCGTATATTCAATTTCAGGTTCCGAAGGTGTAAAATTTTTTTGCTGATCAGCATTTCCTCCCCTGGCCTGTCGGAGAGAATCCATTCTTTTTTGTGCATCCTCCTTCATTTTATTCTGATCCTCTTCTGTTATATAAAATCCTGTCTTTCTGCCCATTGCTTCTATAAGCGTGGTAGTTTTTTTGCTCTTTTTATCTACAATAACAATATTATTACCAAAATCAGACTGGTTCATTGTCTTTATAAAATCACCTTTGTAGTAGGTGGTATTTTTGCTTTCCATTCCCGATGGCCTGTTAAAGCCATCACCATCGCCACCACCACCCCGGTTTTGATTTTCAGGAAAAGTGATCTCAGTTTTGGACTTTACAATCAGGCTTGTGGCAGTTTGTTGTGCTGATGCCTGGGCAAAAGCAGCAACACCGGTGATTGTAAACAGGATCCACTTCATAGCTTGCTTATTGTTCATAACAAATGTACGATTGTGTATATACGGTTAATAATGGAACAGGTTAAATAACGTTAATAAGTTTCAAAATAGCACACCGATCCTCCAACCCACTCCTTTTCAGCATTATAACGTACGCCTATCATTTTACCCTTACTCAGGCGGGCAAGGTTAATGGCAGGGTGGGGGCGGGCTTCGTTATCCGGCCACACATACATTATCCTTATTTCTGCCTTTGCAGGAATGTCAGGGGTTTCAATAACATCGGCATATTTAACCTTGCGTTGCAGTATCCAGTTCTCAGGGTCTTTTATGCTGTTGATATCATCGGGTGTTACGTCAATCACTACACCCTGCCCTGCAAATGAAAAAAGTGGTTTTAATACATAGTTTTCCAGGTCTGCCGGCACCTGTTTTATATCGTTTAAAAAGAAGGTTTCAGGTACAAACGGATTTTTTATAAAAGGTAAAGTAAACTTGCTGATGCGGTAAAACCAGTTAGGGTGAGGTATCCATTCAACATTCCATTGCTTTGTAATGTCAATAATGTTACCAAGATCATTCCTGTTTTTGAGCTCGTCAAAAATCACCCTGTTGTAAATTCTTTTTATGGCGGTTTTCTTTCCATTGTTCATGTAAAACAGGTTGTTGCCTTCGGCAAATAATCCGGTGATACAAACAGGCTTTACGCCTGTATAATCCTGCGTGCAATAAAAATCTATACGCGTTTTTTGTTCGTGCGGCTTTATTTCAAGCAGAATTACATTTTCAGCATTATGCTTACCAAGCAATAGTTTTTTCAGCATGGCTACATAGCTATCTTTATTATACCCGTTTAGATAATGTGAGTAGTTTTCCGGTATATCAAAGTGCTTTTCCAGTACCCCGGGGTAATATACCTGAAATCCAAACAGGGTAGGAAATCCCTGCATCTCTATTAATTGAGGCTCAAGTTCTCCATTGTTGTTAATACATACACCAAAATCAAAAGCGATCATGTGGCTGTGCGGCGTTTCGTTAGCAACGTTTTCGCCGGGTGGAATTGCCCTCGCGGTAAGCCTTTTGAAGTCTTCATTTGTAATGATATCAACAATGCTTTCGCAGGCATCCGTCATTTTCTTTGTGAAATGTTTATCAGCAAAAATGGGCGTTTCTGCTATGCGGAATTCAATGGCGCCGGGATGTTTGCTTTTAAGATCAGCGAGAAATGCTTCGTAACGTTGCCGGGTAAAGTTTTGGTTGAACGTTTTGCGCAATGATGGTACCATCCGGAAATGTTTACAGAAAGGTAGCGATATTTATAATACCATCGCCACTAAATGTTCTATGGAATTATTGAGAAAGTTAGGCAATACATGGGCGTATGTCCACAGTATTTTATCAGGGTCGTTAAGCTGTTCTATCATCGATGCCCATTTGGCTTCGCCATATGCATCAATCACATTTTTCTTTTTGTCTTCCTGCTGAAGGTACATGCTCATACCAATCGCATCAGCTTCGGGGTGAAACTGTGTGCCTACCATATAATCATTAAACCGCACGGCCATAATAGCTCTTTCCAGTGGTATATGAGGTCTTTCTTTTTCAATACATAATATGCTGGAGCGTAATGCAGCAAGCTGCGCATAGTTTGGTGAGGTTACCTGGTAGTCACGACTGTCTACAGCGTAAAAAGGATCATCTAAACCTTCAAAAATATTTTCATTTATACCTGCATCCAGCACATGCATCGGAAATACGCCAAAGGAGGTAGATTTTCGTTTGCTGACTACAGCCAGTTTATAATAACGGCAAATAAGCTGAAATGAATGGCAGATAAAAAAGGCAAATTTCTTTTGTTGATTAAAGGCATCAGTATTCCAGTTCTGTAATGCTTCCAGCCAGCCAAAATATTTTTTTTCCCACTCACTGCCTTCACTGTCCAGGGGACTTCCGGGGCCACCGCTGGATATAAAAATATCGTATTCAGTAATTGCAGGAACTTCCAGCTTCTGCCTTACTTCAAATTCATCCCATTGAAGATCAAGGTAATTAGCTTCTCCGTACTGGTTCAGGATTTCCCGTATACATCTCATTCCCTGGTTAGGAACGCCTTCATATAAATCCAATATCGCAACTTTTATGGACTTCTTTTCCTCAGGATTCATCCCGCAAAAATAAGGATTTACGATAAACAGGTATTTTTTGTGTTATCAGGGTTTGAATATACAGGCTTGAAACCTTTAAAGAAAAATTGAAACATTTCAGATTAGCTGAATAATATCCTACCTTATCTTTGACAAAAGATCTATCTGATGAAAAAATTATTGCTGCCGGTTTTTTTAATAGTTGTTTATGCAAGCTGCAGGAGCGGAAGTAATAATACAAATGCTGACAGTGCTGTAATTGACTCTGCGCTGGCAGCAAAAAATAAAGGAGGCAGGGAACTGGATTCTGCCAACGCCGTGCTGCTTGGCACTTTTGAAGGTGTGATACCCTGTGCCGATTGCGGCGGAATAAAAACTGAATTAACACTATACCAGGATGCGGCAAATTCAGATAACAATAGTTATACACTTAAAGAAACTTATCTTGGTGGCAAAACAGGCGATACCACATTTACCAGCACAGGTAAATGGGATATTTTAAAAGGAATTAAAACAGATAAAGAAGCCGTTGTTTATTTTCTTAATTACGAAGAGCCTGATGATTCACGCTATTTTCTGAAGCAATCTGATACTGCAGTTTTAATGCTGGATAAGGATCAGAATATCATAGCTTCAAAACTCAACTATTCTTTAAGAAGAAAACCGTAAAGGCCTTTCAATCTTATACTATTTAATATGTTGTTTTATACGGGGAATAAGATATATTTCTTTCTGTCTCCCTTGTATATACCTGAAACCAGGTTCATCAAAAAAGCCATCTTCTTCCAGCATGATACGTACTGTTTTTTTCCATTCCGGTATATTGGTGGCAGCGTTCAGCTCAATTGAATAAGCAGTATTATAATGCATAGGATAATCACCGCTGCCGGGCACTCCCTGCTGCATATCCCACATGCCTATTGTTGGCCCCGCGGCATGCCCGTGAAAACCTATCGGATGTGTATAGATAGTAGCATTGATATTTTCCTGTTTTGCCTGTGCCAGTGCTGCTGCTAATATTTCATTACCGGTTTTGCTTTCTTTAAATTGAAAGGTAAGTATATCCTGCAGGCGGTTTGTATTGGCAAAAGCTTGCTGTATGCCTTCCGGAAGAGCAGTTTCTCCGGGTTTTAACACATAAGCGTGCTGCTGTATATCTGTATTAAGCCGCAGATAGGTAATACCAAAATCGCAGTGTAATAAATCTCCCGCCATAATTACCTGTTCATCACGGCTGGCTGAAAAATTTTGCATTTGTGCTGTATGTTGCTGATCCTTCCGTTGAATTTCAACTGTAGGATGGAACCATGTTGTCAAACCCATATCATTTATCTTTTGCCGGAACCACCATACTACATCTTCAGTAGTAGTAATGCCCGGTGTTATTACCCTTTCCGAAAAGCCTTCTTCAATTATGCGATGGCTGATATCAATCAGTTGTGGGTATATTTCCATTTCGCTGGCTGTCCTGGTTTCTAACCAGGCAACAGCCAGTTTTTCTGCAGATACAATTTTTGATTTGAACGCAGGCGGCAGCTTATTCACAAATTGCTGGTAGCCGGTATGATCAATTCCATCTGCATGCCCGAAATCAGCGGAATAATTCAGCCCTATTTTTTGGGGATTGCGGGAAGTAATCACATTGATCAGTGCATCCCATTGATCAGGAAACCGTTGGATATCCCATGCGGATTTAATGCTGTTGCCAACATTATATCGTGCAATGGCTAACTTTTCATATTGCTTTTTAGAAGGATTATTATAGAAAACGAGTATCGTTCTTCTTCTTGCAGACAACCATGTAGATGGCAACATTGTTCTTAAAACCGGGTCTTCATTATACTCCCTCGACATGACGATCCACATATCAATATCATTTTTTTGCATAAGCTGCGGCAACAGGCTGTCAAGTCTTTCAGCAAGCAGCTCATCAATTACACGCGATTGCTCACGCAGAGAAAGTACTTGTGATTTTAAAGAAACGGTAACACTAAAAAAGAAAAAGATTAACAGTAATTGTTTTCTCATAACTCATAGTATGGACTGCAAATATAAAATCATAAATTTGCTATCCCCCAAACATCACAGGGCAGGATGGTTGAGGCACGGATTAAATTAGTTTTATTCCCCTAATGTTAAAAAGATTAATATGTATGCTTACCCGGCACAACGATTAAAAGCCATCATTACCCAAATTATTCAACAGCAGGTTAGCTCCGAATTGTGGCTATGGTTGCAGCAGCAGGGATCTTTAGACGGTGGTATTGCCGGCTTCAATAAGGCTTTTATGCTGATGCCGCGAAAAACAGGAAAATCCGGCATAACAATATTAGCCGAACAATCAGATGCCATACAGCAAATACGCCCAGGGTTTTCATTGGCGGGATACACCATCGACCGCTTATGCCGGGTATGGTTATTACTACAACAGGATAGTATAAACGAAACTGATTATTTTAAAATTATAGATAACCTTTTTATTGCAGCCGAAGTAAATGAGCTGGTGGCACTATATGGCGCTTTGCCTGTGCTTGCATATCCTCAAAAGTTTACTGCCCGCTGCGCAGAAGGTATACGAAGCAATATTGGTGACGTGCTGCAAATCATTATTTGCGATAATACCTATCCGGCAGAATATCTTAAAGAAGCGGCATGGAACCAGTTGGTATTAAAGGCATTTTTTACAGAGAAAGATATTGACCGCATTATTGGCCTTGATAAAAGAGCCAATAAGCTGCTTGCTGATACTTTGTGCGATTACGCGCATGAACGTTGGGCGGCTTCAAGAACCGTGCATCCGCAATTATGGCGATGTGTGGCACCGTTTATTAACGCGGAAAATTTCGGCGATATACAAAGAGCTGCAAACAGCACAGATATTGTTGAACAAAAGGCAGCGCTGCTGGCATGCTGCAGCAGTAATTATGAACCGGCAAAAACACTGTTACATCAATTTCCTGAAATAAATAATACTATTCAATCAGGTGAGCTCAACTGGCATACGCTTGCAAACGAAGAGCTTTCTGTTGCCTAAAATATTTGTTCAAATTTTAATCCAGTAATTATGTGTTGTAATGGAGACCTGACAGAAAAGGACCTGCAGCCCGGCAGTAACGATACCAGCTATCTTGATACTATAAAAGGGATGCGATTTTTTGACCCGCATGTGCATATGACATCACGCACCACAGATGACTACCAGGCAATGGCAGATGCCGGTGTGGTAGCGCTTATTGAACCTGCTTTCTGGCTCGGGCAACCCCGCACTGCTGTTGGTACTTTCAGCGATTACTACAGCAGCCTTGTAGGCTGGGAGCGTTTCAGATCATCACAGTTTGGTATTAAACATTATTGTACCATCGGACTTAATTCAAGAGAAGCCAATAACGAGGCGCTTGCCGAACAGGTAATGGAAATACTGCCTTTATTTATTTATAAAGAAGGTGTTGTTGGTGTAGGTGAAATTGGTTTTGATGATCAAACCGCCGCTGAAGAAAAATATTATCGCCTGCAACTGGAGCTTGCAAAAGAAGCAAGTCTTCCTGTACAAATCCATACGCCCCATCGCGATAAGAAAAAAGGAACTACACGCAGCATGGATATTGCGCTGGAGCACGGGCTTGATCCATACACAATTATCGTGGACCATAACAATGAAGAAACGGTGAAAGAAGTACTGGACAGGGGTTTCTGGGCTGCATTCACTATCTATCCCTTTACAAAAATGGGTAATGAGCGCATGGTAGAGATTATTAAGCAATATGGCAGCGAACGTATCATGGTCAACTCTGCCGCCGACTGGGGCATCAGCGATCCGCTGGCTGTACCTAAAACAGCAGCGCTGATGAAACAGCAGGGCATAAAAGATGAAGATATTTATCTCGCCACATATAAAAATGCCATTACCGCCTTTGCACAAAGCGGTCAAATTGATGAGGCTGATTTCAGCGGCAGCAAAACTATAGACCAGAGCCAGAAATTTAATGGCAACACTGTTTTGCGTGGCGGGCAGCAACCCCGTATTGATAAAAGCTCTGTCATTATTAAATAGGTTGCTGTGAGCAGGATAATGGGATTACTTCGTTTGACAAGGCCGGCGAATGTTGTTACTGCCGTATCTGATATTCTTGCAGGTATTGCTATATCCGGCTACCTGTTGCAGACTAACGGAGATGCACACCCGTGGCAACCTGTGCTGTTGTTGATTACCTCAACAATGGGTTTATATGCCGGAGGTGTTGTATTCAATGATGTGTTTGATGCAGGGCTGGATGCAGTTGAACGTCCGGAAAGGCCAATACCTTCAGGTGTTGTAAGTAAATCAGCGGCTACACTGTGGGGTGCTTTATTATTAGTTGCAGGTATTGTAGCGGCGGCAAATGTTCATAAAGGAATTAGTACTTTATCTGTTGCGCTGGCAATAGCAATTGCTGTTTGTGCATTAGTTTACGATAAATGGTGCAAGCATCATTTTATTGCAGGCCCGTTTACCATGGGTTTATGCCGGGGCTTGAATTTATTGCTTGGCATGAGTATTGTTCCCTCTGCCTTAATAAGCTGGTGGTTTTTAGCTTTTGTTCCCATTACCTATATTGCGGCCATAACAACAGTGAGCAGGGGCGAAGTGCATGGAGATAATAAAACCAATTTATACCTCGCTGTTTTTTTGTACGCGCTTGTTTTGGCAACACTGCTTGCATTCAGCATACAGCAACAGCACTGGCAAACTGCAGTTTTTCTTATTGCAGGTTTTGCCGCTATGATATTGCCGCCTTTGCTGAAAGCCATTAAACAACCACAGGGCAGTTTGATTGGAAAGGCCGTTAAAGCAGGAGTAATAGCATTGATATTGATGAATGCCGCATGGGCGGCTGCTTTCGGACAGTTGTGTCTTGCATGCATTATTGTTTTATTGCTGCCGGTTTCTGTTTTGCTCGCAAAGCTTTTTGCAGTAACATAACAGGCAACAGGCAACAATAGTTTATTTTTAGTATTTCTTAAGATTGTGCAGTTTAATTTATTTTGATTGAAATGGATTATATACAACAACGTTTCAGCGTACCTTTTGAATACAGGGTTTATTTTACCAGCCATTTATTCAACCCGGAGAATAATATCTTTCGGCAGTTTTTGCAATCTGATGCTGCAGACAATATAAAAAAAATATTTTTTGTAATTGATGCTGCTGTGACGGAAAATCATCCTTCGCTTATTGATGATCTCCGGCAATATTTTTCCGGCAACGCCCGTGTAATATTAATTGAAAAAATCCTGGTGGTGCCGGGAGGAGAAGCCTGTAAGAATACCGAAGCATATGTTAACGATATTATAAGTGTGGTTGATCAATCGGGCATCGACAGGCACTCCTATATTGCTGCCATTGGCGGCGGCGCTGTGCTGGATATGGTGGGATATGCGGCCGCTGTTTCTCACCGCGGCATTCGGCATATAAGGATACCGACAACGGTATTGTCACAAAACGATTCAGGTGTTGGTGTAAAAAACAGTATCAATTATAAAGGCAAGAAAAACTTTATCGGCACTTTTGCGCCACCGGTAGCCGTTTTTAACGATGAGCATTTTTTAATCACGCTTTCGGACAGGGAATGGCGTGCCGGCATTGCAGAAGCAGTTAAAGTGGCGCTGATAAAAGACAAACCATTTTATATATGGCTTTGTAAAAATGCACTGGCACTAAGCCGGAGAGAAATGGAGCCGATGCAATACCAGATAAAGCGCTGTGCGCAATTGCATACAGATCATATATCAGGTGGCGACCCGTTTGAAAAAGGCTCATCACGCCCATTGGATTTCGGGCATTGGAGCGCTCACAAAGTGGAACAACTTTCTAACTTTGAAATAAGGCATGGCGAAGCGGTGGCAATGGGTATTGCTTTAGATACTGTATACTCGCATATCTGTGGCTGGCTCAGCGAAAGTGATACAAGGAATGTTATACAATTGCTGATTGACCTGGGCTTTGACATAACCCACCCCATGATGGAAATCTCAAATGAAAACAGTCCTTTAATACAGGGGTTGCACGAATTCCGGGAACATCTCGGCGGTAAGCTCACTATAATGTTGTTGAGAGAAATTGGTAAAGGAGAAGAAGTGCATCACCTTGATATCTCGTTATTACAAAAAGCATCTGACTGGTTAAAACAATATCATCAAATAGAACAATAATGAAAACTGCTTACGGCCATTTAACATATTGCAGCAATATACATTCCGGTGAAAGTTGGGAAGATCATTTCGAAAAACTGAAAGAAAATATTCCTGTTATAAAAAAAGCGCTTTCTCCTAAAGGATCTTTTGGCTTAGGGCTGCGGCTTGCTGATGCTGCCAGTAAAACTTTACAGCAGCAACAGGCGCTCCGGGAATTTAAACAATGGCTTCGTGATAACGATATATATGTGTTTACGATGAATGGGTTTCCATACGGCAATTTTCATCACACAGCTGTAAAAGACCAGGTGCATGCGCCTGACTGGTTAACAAAACACCGGGTTAGCTATACCATACGGCTTGCAGAGATACTTGCTGAACTGGTGCCCGATAATATGGAAGGCAGTATTTCAACCTCTCCTTTTACGTATCGCTACTGGCATAAAGAAAATGAATGGAATGATGTTTTAAAGAAAGTCACAGCTAATCTTTTATTAGTAGTTGACAGTTTGATTGATATCAAACAAAAAACCGGTAAAACCATACATATAGATATTGAACCGGAGCCTGATGGATTGTTAGATAACGGTAATGATTTTTTGCAATGGTACTTACAATACCTGTTGCCATTGGGTATTGAACATTTACAGAAAAGCAAAGGAGCGAATAACGCCACTGCGGAAGAGTTCATCAAAACGCATATTCAGCTTTGCTATGATGTTTGTCATTTTGCAGTAGGGTATGAAGACCATGCGGCAATGATAGCAAAACTTGAATTGAACGGTATAAAAACAGGTAAGATACAGATCAGCGCCGCTTTGAAAGGACGCCTTGACGGAACAAATGCAGAAAAAGAAAAAGTGATCAATGCTTTTAAAAATTTTAATGAACCTGTTTACCTGCACCAGGTAGTAGCCAGGCAAAAAGCGGGTAGCCTTTTACGTTACCGTGATATGCCTGACGCGCTCGCAGACAGTGACCATGCCGGTGTGGAAGAATGGCGGGCGCATTATCATGTTCCTCTTTTTATTGAAAACTATGATATCCTGCAATCAACACAGGCAGACATAAAAACTGTGCTTGACATTCAGCAGAAAAAGCCTTTTACAAAATACCTTGAAGTAGAAACTTATACATGGGAAGTATTGCCTGCTGCCATGCGCTTGCCTATTGATCAATCTATCAGCCGGGAACTGAAATGGGTTAAAGATTTATTGAAATAATCATTAATGGAATACCAATGCACAAAACTGTAGTTATAGATATAGTGGGATTATCATCCGATCTTATAGGAGAACATACGCCTTTTATAAAAAAGTTTACTGCATTACATGGTTTGCAAACCATACAACCGGTATTACCTGCTGTTACCACTTCTGTACAGTCTGTCTATGTTACAGGTAAATGGCCTTCAGAAAATGGTATAGTAGGGAATGGCTGGTATGATAAGACCAATTGTGAAGTAAAATTCTGGAAACAATCCAATAAGCTGGTACAGGGAGAAAAAATATGGGAGCGGGCAAAAAAAATTGACCCGGCATTCACCACTTCCAAAATGTTCTGGTGGTATAATATGTACAGCAGCGCGGATTATGCTGTAACGCCACGCCCTAACTATTTGGCTGATGGCAGAAAAATGCCGGATTGTTATTCGCATCCTGCCGGGTTACGCGATGAATTACAAAATGCATTAGGGCAGTTTCCTTTATTTAAATTCTGGGGCCCCGGTGCTGATATCACTTCCACACAATGGATAGCGGATGCAGCTTTATTTACAGATAAAAAATATGATCCTACACTTACTTTAATTTACCTGCCGCATCTGGATTATTGCCTGCAGAAATATGGCGATGACCTCTCGCAGACCAGTACTCATTTAAAAGAAGTGGATGATGTGGTAAAACAACTGGTTGAACATTATGAGGCAACAGGCGCAAGGATCATGCTGCTCTCCGAATATGGCATTATGCCTGTAAGCAATCCCATTCACATTAACAGGATATTGAGGAAAGAAGAATTATTGGGCATACGTATAGAACGTGGATTGGAACTGCTTGATGCAGGCGCTTCAAAAGCATTTGCCGTATCAGATCACCAGGTGGCGCATATCTATGTAAATGATCCTTCTGTATTATCTAAGGTCCGCTCACTGGTATCCAATATACCGGGCATTGCGCTTGTGCTTGACCGTGAGCAGCAGGCACAATACCTTATCAACCATGAGCGCTCCGGCGACCTGGTATTGGTTGCCGCGCCTGATAGCTGGTTTACCTATTATTTCTGGCTTGATGATGCCGTAGCTCCCGACTATGCGAGAGTAGTAGATATTCATAAAAAGCCGGGCTACGACCCGGTGGAATTATTCATGACCTCAAAAGCAAGAGCAGGATACAAACTGCTGCGCAAGAAACTTGGGTTTCGCTATGTAATGGATGTTATTCCGCTGGATGCCACATTGGTAAAAGGTTCCCACGGCAGCATTTTTGCTGATCAAAAATATCATGCGGTTTTTTCAAGTAATTATAATAAAGCTGATACAGCACTTAAAGCTACAGAGGTGTATCAGCATATTT
Organism: Agriterribacter sp.; assembly: GCA_047601125.1. Taxonomy (GTDB): domain Bacteria; phylum Bacteroidota; class Bacteroidia; order Chitinophagales; family Chitinophagaceae; genus Agriterribacter. The sequence goes on from JASGJY010000002.1 coordinate 2,266,960, forward strand.
GGAATTGTTTGACGGAGTAATGGAAATATGAGAAGTCTTCTATTTATTCATTTCTAAAGACTTTGTAACACCATAATATATTCTTTGCAAAAGCGTCATATCTCTTGTAATAACAAGGGCTTTTGCTTTTAAGCCGCTCCTGAATTGCAGATTTCTTTTTCTTGTTGTCAGCAATCCTTCCGGCAAGTCTACACGACCTAAAAAGCTGCTGTCAACCGACATATTGGAAATATAATTCAGCTTACCCCGGATAAAACCAGCTTCCTGGTAAGGATAGGCGTCAAATCTTAATTGCACATCCATACCCGTATCTACTTTCCCGAAATTGTTTTGTGTTAATTTCAGCTCAGCATAATAGCTTGCATCTGCCGGGCTTACATAGCCAATCAGTTTTCCCTGCTCCACAAATTGATCTTTTTGCAGGGGTAAAATATAGGTCAGCTTCCCGTTTACCGGGCTTCGTATCACAAAAAGTATCAGCCATTCATCCGTATCGCTTTTCAAAGTATATAATGCCTGTTCAAATAATTTTTTTTGCTGCATAATATCATGATCCAACTGGTCTATCTCTTTTTGCTTTTCCCTGATCTGGTTGTCCTGCGAAATGATACCGGATTCCAACAGTGGTATGGCAGCCAGCTTATTCATATATATGCTTTTTGCCACCCGGAATTCTTCCGCGGAAATCACTTTTTCCTTAAATAAATGTTCGTTCATTTCAAAGCTCTTTTTAGCCAGTTCATTGTCGGAGGCTTTCAATTGCTGCTGCTCAATTATTTTTTCGCGTATGTTTTTCAGGGAACGGATATCACTCAACAATAAGCTTTTCCTCTTTGCATAATACCCGTTCACTAAATAATCATTAAACTGCTGCCATGCCACAATAAAGGTTTGATAGCTGCCCTGCAATTCTCCCAGGCTTTCCAGCCGGTCTTTAAACAAACCTGATAATTGCTCTGCCTCATTGTTCAACAGCAGCTTTGCGCTCTTATCAAGCGTCTCCGAAAGTTTTATAACATCCTCAGGACTGGCGGTGCTTTCTATCCATCCTATTACCTGGCTGGTTTTTACCTGTTGATTGTTTTCAATGAACAGCCCCGTCAGGCGACCGCCCTGTTTAAGCACTATTTCCTTTGGTGCATTTTTGCCTGTAAGCACGGCATTCCCTTCCACAATATCAGGATACCTTACAAAAGAAGTGCTTACAATAATGGCTACAATAACAAACAGGAAAATAAGCAGGGCCCATTTTTCAAAAACACCCGGCTTCCTGTTGATGATCTCCTGCGTTTCTTCCGAACGCAGGGAAAAATTGCTGTTGATGGAAACAGTTGTCATATCTGTTTCAGAAAGAGAAGCCATATTGGTTATATCATTTTTCATCGGCTTATCAGTTTCCAAGTTCCAGTTGATTTTTTACCAGCTCAAAATATTTTCCTTTTAAAGCTGTCAGCTCTTTATGTGTGCCTTCTTCAACGATCTGTCCTTTTTCAAGCACCACAATCTTATCGGCATTTTTTACCGTGCTTAACCTGTGCGCAACAATCACTACGGTTCTGCCCTTAAAAAAATGATCAAGATTTTCCACGATCACTTTTTCATTATTGGCATCCAGTGCATTGGTGGCTTCATCAAACAGTATGAACTCCGGGTTTTTATACACTGCCCTTGCAATCAACAGCCGCTGACGTTGCCCCTGGCTGATCCCTGTGCCCTCTGCTCCAAGCTTTGTATAATAACCATTGGGCAGCGATTCAATAAAAGCGTCAATGTTTGCCATTTTGCAGCTAAACAACAACCTGTTATAATCAATATTATCATCCCCCACGGCTATATTGCGGGCAATGGTGTCATTAAAAATGTACCCGTCCTGTAAAACCGCTCCGCATCTCTTGCGCCAAAAGGAATGACTGATAAAATCAAACTTAGTTCCCTCTGCATTGCCTTGTATTGCCCCTATTCTTATATCCCCGTCATACGCATCATATATTTTCAACAATATTTTTATGAGCGTGGTTTTTCCGCTGCCGCTTGCTCCCACAATCGCGGTTACTTTATTGTCAGGGATCACAAGGCTGATTTTTTCCAGAACCGGGTCATTACCTGCCCCGGGGTATGTAAATGATACATTATTCAATACAATGCTTTTATCTTCGGGCAGTTGTTGTACATATATTTTTTCAGGATTTTCTTCATCTTCCAACTGGTGAATTTCGTTTAGCCGTTCCATGCTTATTTTAGCATCCTGTGCGCTTTGCATAAACCCGATCCATTGCTGAACAGGTGCGCTTATTTGGCCCATGATGTATTGTATGGCCAGCATGGCGCCGAGTGAAAGCTTTCCCTGTATTACAAAGGCGGCTACAATAAAGCTGATCACTATGCCCTGGGTTTGGTTGATGAAGGTTGCCCCGGCTTCCTGCCATTGGCTGTAATTCAGGTTTTTGAAGTTCAGCCTGAAAATACCTGCCTGTATATTTTCCCATTCCCATCTCTTTTGCTTTTGCGCATTGTTAAGCCTTAGCTCCTGCATGCCCTGTATCAACTGGAGCGTCGCGTCATTTTCCTTCGCAGAAAGATGAAAGCCCTCATAATTCAGCTTGCGCCTGATGCGCAAAAACAGGCTTACCCATAAAAAGTAAATAGTACTGCCAATGCAGAATACAAAAAACAACTGCACGTTATATATGATCAATACAACAGCATATATAGCAAAGCTGAAAACGGAGAATAAGGTAGAAAGTGCGGTGCCTGTTAAAAAAGCCTGTATCTGCCTGTGGTCTCCTATTCTTTGCAACGTATCACCCGTATGATGCACGTCAAAATACGAAACCGGCAGGCGGGTAAGCTTTATCCAGAAATCAGAGAGTATCTGGATATTCAGCATGTTGGATATTCGCAACAGCAGCCGGTTCCTTATAAAATCAACAATGGTTCTGCTGAAGGTAAGCATCAGTTGCGCTGCCAGCATCACAGTTACAAAATTTAAATTCTGGAGATTGATGCCATTATCAACAACGCCCTGTGTTAAAAAAGGAAAAACAAGCTGGAACAAAGATGTGATAAAGAGTGCAATAAACACCTGTATGATCTGCCATTTGCCTGTAGCAAGATATTGCAATACCAAACGCCAGCTCAGCTTATGCTCTTTGTTTCCCTGTTGTTGATAAAACAATGGCGTTGGCTCAAGCAGCAACGCTATACCTGTATCTTCATTATCATTATTTTTTGATGACACCCAGTGCATCGAAAATTCATTTCGCGTATAGGTGATTATGCCTTTACCTGGATCAGCTATCTTAATATTGCTTCTGTTTATTGACACCAATACTACAAAATGATTTTGATCCCAATGCAGAATACAAGGGGTTACCACCTGTTGTAATTGCTGAAAAGAAATTTTTACGCCTCTTGTTCTGAAACCCAACTCCTCTGCTGTTTCGCTTATGCCAAGCAATGAAACGCCGGATTTGCTGAAACCTGATTTATGCCGTAGTGTGTCTGCATTAAAATAAGCGCCATAAAATTTTGAGATCATTTTGAGGCAGGTGGGCCCGCAATCCATAGCGTTAAGCTGCTTATAAAACGTAAACCGGTTTGAGCTTTTCATTATAGCAATAAATAGGAATACAAGGTAATGATTAAATTAACAAAACTTACAACTATGAATAATGCTTATTGTAAGACGACGTAAATGTAAATACTTATTCCGTTGCATTTAATATTCATTAACAATGTGTATTAGTAAATATAATTAACTTGGTAAAAAGCATTCAGTTCTTTCAATTTATATTTACTATTTGCCATGAAACTTATTACACCACTGCATAACTGCGAAAAAACCACTATCCGGCTGGTACGCAGCCATAAAGTAAGCATAACTGATACCACTATCAGAACCTCACTCGAAACGCATCCTGATTATCCCAGCCTGCTTAGCATTTCAGATTTCCTGCACAATTATAATATTGAGAATATTGCTTTAAAAACAAAAGTTGAGAATTTTTCTGCATTTTCTGCTCCTTTCATAGCACATATTACTTTGCCGCGAACAAAAGAGAAGGGGTTCGCGCTTGTTCACGCTGTAAGGAATAACACTATCCTATACGAAGACACGAACAAAAACAAGTTGATCGAAGAAGACATCAGTCAATTTAAGCAACGTTTTTCCGGATATGCTTTATTGGTAGATAGCACAGAGGCAATATCAGAAAAAGATTTTGGAAGGAAGCAGCGGCAGGAAAAATTTAAGGGTATAGCCGAAACCGTGGCAATCCTTTTTTTACCGGTTATAGTGTTGATTCAGCTTGTTTCTTTACTTATAATACAACCTCCCAGTGTAGTTATTTTTCCCGCTTTGTTTTTACTGCTTTCCCTTACAGGTACGGCGATCAGCTTTCTGCTTTTACTATTTGAGATTGACAACCATAATCCCCTTTTAAAAGAAATATGCCTGGGTGGCAAAAAGGTGAATTGTGAAGCTGTGATACAATCCCGTGCATCAGGTATAGGGGGAGTGAGCTGGAGCTGCATCGGTTTCTGCTATTTTTCAGGAATATTGCTCATGCAGTTATTCACAGGCATTACAAATAGACACACATTGTCGCTATTAACATTATTCAACCTGCTTTCATTACCCTATGTTTTCTTTTCTATCTATTATCAATGGAAAGTTGTTAAGCAATGGTGCTTACTCTGCCTTGCAGTTCAGGCTGTCCTCTTGTTGCAATTATTAATTTCTCTTGGAGGAGCTTTTCATAGCCTTACCTTTTTAACCATGTCATTTGCAGGCTTTACGCAAATGCTGGCTCTTTTTCTTCTTCCTGCACTGGTGTTTTATATTACAATTCCTGCCTTGAAAAAATCGAAAGAAGGAAAAGAGCACCACAATGAATTACAACGATTTAAAAATAGCAGCCAGGTATTTGATGTGCTATTAGGCAGACAGAAAAAAATTCAACAGGCTACAGAAGGTCTTGGCATTACTTTAGGGAATCCCAATGCCCCCTACAGGATTATTAAAGTTTGCAACCCTTACTGCGGACCCTGTGCAAAAGCTCACCCTGTAATAGAAGGATTGATTGAACAGAATAATGATATACAGTTACAGATTATTTTCACAGCCTCCGGAGATGATGCTGATTTTAAAACGCCACCTGTACGGCATTTCCTGGCAATTGCTTCAAAGAATGATGAATCATTAACTAAACAAATGCTTGATGACTGGTACAACGCCCCGGCAAAAGATTATACAGCTTTTTCTAAAAAATATCCTGTTAAGAATAAGGATCTTTTGGAACAGAATGAAAAGATACGCGCAATGAATGTCTGGTGTGAAGTACAGGAAATTAGTTTTACGCCTACTTTTTTTGTGAATGAGTTTCAACTACCTGATGCCTATAGTATAGCTGACTTAAAATATCTTTTAACTGACTAAAACGTAATGATATGGGCATACTACGACAGATAAAACGACTTCAGTATATTGATTACGTCATTAGACGGAGAGCAACCGGCAATTTAGAAACATTTGCTGAGAAAAACAGGCTGAGTAAAAGAGGGCTTGCAGCCATATTACAGGAAATGAAAGAAATGGGTTTCCCGGTTAAGTATAGTCGTAAGTTAAGTAGCTACTATTATGAAGAAGAAGGAGAAATGGTAAAATGCCTTTTTGTAAAACATGGAGAAGTGCTGTCGCGGGAAGAAATTGCAGGCATAGGTAACCGGGCTGAAAATTTATGTTTTTCTAAGGTGGCGGTTTTTGAAATTTGTGAAAATTCATAGAAACCTGATTGATGCACTTATAGTGCATTGAGATGTTTGAACTTTATGTTGTTAATCAGTTTTTTAATCAAAAATTGTTTTATGAAAAAATTAAAACTGAGCTTTCAGAATCTTAAAGATGTAGAGTTTCTGACAAGAGAGCAGTTGAAAAAAGTAACGGGTGGACTAGTTACCTCTTGCTCGGTTAGCTGTGGTAGCGGCTTTAATGCATGCTGTAACGGATCTTACAGAACAGGACCTCCATTTGTATGGCATGATGCTTCTTGTACATGCTATACATCGTCAAGTGGAACTACTCCGCCAGTATGTGGTAGTGGGGGTGCAGGTGCAACTAGTTGTTCAGTTAGCTAGTTCAATAGCAATGTTTATTTTACCATTTTTAATTTCTATTATTAAAGAGAATAAACATTCGAATCTTCTCATCTTGATCAATATTCCTGTAATTTTTTTGGATAGCTATGCTCAACTTTTTATTTTTTTGCGCTTTGATGTTCAGAAGAATTGCAGGAGCATTGATCGTAGAAGTAACCTTTTATTAAATTCTCATACAGGGGATTATGAAAAAATATTTGATTTCAATATTTTCACTTTTGCTATTGCATTTTTGGCTTAATGCCAATTCGCAAAATGTACTGATCAGGGATACTGTATATAATCCGGGTTTTTTACCTTCTGATAGCAGCTTTTTTGTTGAAGGCTATGTTAATGGTGTTGACAGTGGCTCTTTTAGTATGAGTATCAAAAATACCGAATACTCCGTTCCTGTCAGGGGGGGTAAGTTTTATATTTACGGAATCTCTCATGCAATAGATGAAGCACGATACCAGGTCAAAGGAGATTATTATGTAAGTTTTTTTTACATAGAAACGGGTAAGATAAAAATTGAATGTGACACTATAAAAAAAACTTATCGTACAACCGGCACAAAAGAAAATGATGCTTCAAACCATTTCCATTATTCATTGGCTAATCCTCTTTATTCTAAATTTTATAACTTAAGGCTCGAAACCGAAAAATTTTTGGATGATCAAAATATTGATGAATATTTAAAGGTGATAGATAGCTTTCCCATTGTTCAAAAAGAATACATATCGGTTATTGAAGACGCTATAAATAAAAAGCTGTTTGGATATTACCTGCTTGGCGCTATTAATTCATATGAAATCAGGGGCGGCTTCTTTCAGGAGCGAAAAATGCTATTTAATAAATTGCCTGAATATTTACGTGCCAGCGAGTGGGGCCGGCAGGCATATGCCTATTTGGAAAAAACAGAAAATGAGCATAAAAATAAGCCGGTAACATATACTTCACCGCAGCTCTCATTGCGCGATAATTTGGGAAAAACATTCAACCTGGAAAAATATTATGGGAAAAAAATTATTGTATTAGATCTTTGGGCAAGCTGGTGTATTCCCTGCATCAAGGCATTGCCGATGCTAAAAAAAATCCAGCAACTGAATATTTCAAAAAATGTACAGTTTGTTTCAATATCCATTGATAAGAATAGGGATGATTGGATAAAAGCGGAAGAAAAAGTAAAAATCCCATGGATATCTCTTATCACAGATGATATTGCGATTAAGAAATATGATATAAACGCGGTCCCTGCTTATTTTATAATTGACAAACAAGGAAACATGAAAAGCCTGGGAAGCTCGATTGCAGATTTGTATAATAGCATTAAAAACGCTTCCGCCGATAAACAATGACCGGCAAATATCTCATTCATAATAAGCAATATTAAAAGTACAATTGAGCATTTAAGGCTTTAATAATTTTTTACTAATGACGATCTGTCAAACACTCTGGACAAGTAAAAAAGACCTTTTGGAGAACAGCTTTGGATGGTTAACACCACAGCATCATTTAATGGGCTGGGCTTTAAGCGCCCTAAAACTTGCACAACACTATAAAACTATTCACCTCTATACAGATAACTCCGGGAAAGAAATATTAATTGACCAATTAGGGTTGCCATATTCATCTGTATTTAATGATTATAGTAATTTAGATTATCCCTCATATTTATGGGCACTACCCAAACTGCTGACCTATGCAAAACAAACACAACCTTTTTTACATGTTGACGGCGATGTGATGGTATGGGAGCCTTTTGATGAGGATTTATTATCTGCTGAACTGATAGCCCAAAATGTAGAAAAGGGAACAGAATATTATAGAAATCTTTTTACCCCTTTATGTAGTGAGATCAAATATTTACCACCCGTTTTAAAACAAAACCTTGCCAGTAATACGAAGGCATATAATGCCGGTATAATAGGCGGTAGCGATCTCTCTTTCTTCAAACACTTTGTTTCTCTGGCATCGCACTTCATAGAAAAGAACAGAGGCTGCAATCTGAATCAAACATTCAATGTGATTTTTGAACAGTTATTGTTCTTTGCTTTAGCAAATAAAGAGCGTAAAAAAGTTACATGTCTTAAAGACGGAATATTTGATGACAATGGTTATAAGCTGATAGAGTTTGCAGATTTCCCTAATGCCAAGAATCTAAAGTATTTACATTTAATTGGTTGGTATAAGAGAAGCAAAGTGCATTGCGACTGGTTAGCCCGCTACCTGCGGCAGGAAAATGAAGAAGTATTTTTGAGGATTATTAGGCTTTTTCAAACGCAGCATTATTTTTATAATAATAAGCTAAGGGAAATTTATCCTGTAACAGAACCGTTAAAACTACATAAGTTTATTTATGAAAAAACCCTTTCGTTTGTAAAATCATTAAATGCTGACATCCTCTTTAATTCTAATGCCCGGCTTGGCAAATATGTTGAGAATTGCCAAAATTCCTTACTAAAGGAATTGTTTAAATATGAGAAGAGCCTGAGCCGGATATGTACAAAATTTAGTAAAATTGATTTTACCCACCTGAAAAAGTTAGAAGAAGATTCCCTGACATCATTGCATTTTTTTTCTTCGGAAAAAGAAAAAAGAATGCAGGCGTCCATTTACAGAAATCCATACACTGAGATTATGTATTCGGCATTTGACTGGACATCCCTGCAAATTTCCGAAATGAACAATTTAAATATCCGATGCTCTGATAAGAAAAACATTGTGATAGCCATTATTCCGGAATTGTTCTTTTCCGGCTATCGGGAAGTAGTGTTGGATCAGTTATGCGTGAATATAATTGTACTTACTGAAAAGCGAATACCTTTTAAAAATTTGTTAGAGCAGGTACGAGGGCTGTTCCCGCTAGGTGAAGATCCCAGGGTGGATAAGGAGCTTTGGGATTCAATTACCTCAAAGGTTGCCTTTCTAATTGAAAATAAAATATTATTTATCTGTAACTAAAATAGATTTATGAGATCGTATAATAGTGTATTTCAATCTTTCTTTTTAACGCAATGAATGCGATTTAATTATGCCTCTTATTTAAATTTTGAGTCCGGATATATTGGACTGTACTTTTTGAACTTTGAGAAACAAAAATGACGAACGCTTATCCTAAATTCTCTGCTGTATAATCAAAATGATTGCATATATACTACAGCCTGCTGTACGAAGTCTCCGGATTCATACCCCTATGTTCTCCGGAGACGTTATCTCCCCAAAACACCCCTACCCCAGCCCAATTTCATAATGTCTTTCGGGTATCTGCACATCCGTAAAACCTTTCTTTAGCAATCTTACTTTAAAATCCTGTTGCACATCATATTCTCCGTGTACCAAAAAAAGTGTTTTTACTTTCCGCGGATCCTGGCATGCTAAAAACTGGCACAGGTCTTCATAATCACCATGTGCGCTCATGCTGCGTATAGAACCGATCTCCGCATTCACTTCGTGCTCAACACCAAAAATGGTTACTTCTTTTGCACCGGCAACAAGCCTTCCACCGAGAGAATGTGGTTCGCAGTAACCCGTAAACACAATAGTATTCCTGCTGTTTTCGATGTTGTTGCTGATATGATGTTTTACTCTTCCCCCTTCAGCCATCCCGCTGGCAGAAATAATAACACAGGGGCCATTCCTGAAATTAAGCAGCTTGGATTCTTCAACCGTTTTAATAAATTTCAATCCTTTAAACCCGAACGGATCATGATCGCTCTTTAATACTTTTTGAATGGTAGCATTGAAATACTGGGGATAACGTTTAACGATTTCAGTTGATTTTACACTCAGCGGGCTGTCAACAAAATAATCCAGCGCAGGCAACCTGTTCTCTAATTCCAACTGGTTAAGAAAAAATAATATTTCCTGTGTACGGCCAACACTGAAAGCAGGCAAAATTAATTTGCCTTTTTTTTGAAGGCAGGCTTTATTTATCCATTCCAACAATTGATCCGGCGTGGTTAAAAAATTATCGTGCAGGCTGTTTCCATAAGTAGACTCTAAAAGAATATAATCGGCCTGTGGAAAGTTTTGTGGCGATTTTAAAATCACATCCCTGTATCGGCCTACATCGCCGCTAAAAGTTATTGCTGTTGTTTGCCCGTTTTCAGTTATCTTCAGGTTAATGGCCGCGCTGCCGATAATATGTCCGGTATCAGTATATAAAAATTCAATCCCGTTTTCAATGGTAAACCAGTTACCATAATCCACTATATTGAATAAGTCGCTTGCTTTTCTCGCATCTTCAGTGTTATATAATGGTTCAAGATAAGGTTGCCCGGTAGCTGCCCTTCTTTTATTAATATATTTTACTTCATCCTCCTGTATTCCTGCTGAATCTTCAAGCAATACTTCTGTAAGATCACGTGTTGCCGGGGTACAAAATATTTTTCCCCTGAATCCGTCTTTCACCAGCTTGGGAATTAACCCGCTGTGGTCTATATGTGCATGAGATAATATCAGATAATTAATTTCCGGCGGATTAAATCCCCAGTCGCGGTTTAATATATCTGTTTCTTTTCCAAGCCCCTGGTACATCCCACAGTCGAGTAATATTCTTTTTCCACTCTTTAATGTAATCAGGTGTTTTGATCCGGTAACGGTACGGGCTGCGCCGTGAAATGCGATTTTCATATTGCAAATTTGTTTTTAAAAAGATATGGTAACTATTCAACAAAATACGTTAATAAAATGTAATGATATTGTTTAGCATATATTCCGGTATATTCAAATGCCTGCCGGTTCACCTCATTTTAATTTCCAAACTCCGGTATTATAAGATGAAATCTCAACACTCGCAACATCATCAACAAAGCTTAAATTGGCATTTCCCATTAACATAAAAAAGTCAGTTCCATGTATATGATCAGTGTGAATGATTGTTTTCTGTCTGTATCCGGTTAAGTTCACTATAACTAATATTATCTCTTCTTCACTTTCTCTGGTAAATGAAAAAAGGGCGCTTGAATTATTGCCGGTAGTTTTATAAATGCCAGATACTAATGCCGGATGTTGTTTGCGCAGATGAATAAGTTTTTTATAATAATTCCATAAAGAAGAAGAGTTGTTTATCTGCTGCTCAAGTGAAATATTATCCTGCTCAGTTAATGTACTGTCGTTCCACCAGGGGCCGGACTTCTCATACCATAAACACATACCGGATTCATTAATATCTTTATGCCACTTAAAAGCTTCTCTTCTCGGTATATCATTACCATCTGAATTTCCGTATTTCCCAAAACCTCCTCCTCCCTTCATACCGATTTCCTGTCCGTAATAAATAGCAGGCGTTCCTCCAAGCAATAAATTCAAAGCAGCTCCAACACGCATTTTTCCAATACCTCTGAATACTGCTGTAACAAACCGGTGTGTATCATGATTTTCAATAAATACAATTTGCTGTTCCTGCTTTTCAGTTAAAGAAAAAGTATGTTCAGCAACTCTTGCTATTTCATCTTTATTGAATGATAAAATCGCTTCCCGTAATGGAAAAGCGAATACACGATCCGCTCCCACTTCATTAATATATTCTTCGCCATATGATCCCCAGTTGGTTTGTTCAGCTATAAATATAAGGTTAGGATTAATGCGCTTCAATGATTCGATCAATGGTTTCCAGAAAGATGAAAACAAGTGATTCAGCTTTTCTTTTTCATCCAGCATATCCATCATATGATCAAGGCGAAAACCATCTGCTCCATAATCAAAGCTCCTGTCCTGTTTAGGATCAATCCAGTTGCTGAAGAGATGATAGAAGTACTTTTGTACATCTTCATTCAGAAGATTTACAGTAGTTATATTTTTATACGTGTCATCGTATCCAAGCAATCCCTGTGTATCGTAGATAATGGTTTCGGGTACTTTATTCGCGTCATCTTTGTACAATACATAATCTGAATAAGGCGAAACAGGATTTTCAAAGGAATCCTTAAACCACAAATGATCCTCTGTTACATATTGCACTTCCATGTCAATATATATTTTCATTCCCCGCTTATGTACTTCATGCACAAGCGAAAAATAATCTTCCATTGTTCCATATTTCGGATCAATGGTCTCAAAATTATCAGCAAAGTAATTGTGATAGTAAGGAGAACTGTTTAAAGGCGTGAGCAATATAGACGTAATACCTAATTCCTGCAGGTAATCAAGCTTTGATTTCAGCCCGTTCAAATCGCCATGCTTATCATTATTGCTATCGAAAAAGCTACGCTGAAAAACATGGTAGATCACTTCAGCTTTGTTTGCATTATTGTTATCGTTATTGGGTATCATATTGCAGCAGTGCAATATAAGTAACGGATAGCAGGTGGCAGAAAGAATTGAAGTATTATTTTGCCCCGACCTTCAGGAGTATTGCAGCTATATTATCAAATCCTTTTTTTTGAGCATGCCTTAATGGAGAAATGCCATCTTTATCTGCAATGTTAATATTGCAGCCCGCATCAATCAGCAATTGCACTATGGTAACATGATGCTTTCCTCCCTCACCTAAAATAATAGCTTCAAGTAAGGCAGTCCAGCCAAGGCGGTTAATATGATCTATGGGAAAATCTTTTCTCTTCAAAATTTCTTTTACAGTTTCCACATGTCCTCTTTCACATGCCGGTATCAACGCAGTGCCATTATACCTGTTAAAAATCGTAAAATCAGCACCGTTCTCCATACACAGTTTAACGATCTCCGTATACCCACTGGCCCCTGCATATAAAAAGGGTGTATCATGCATATTATCCAATGCGTTTACATCAGCCCCTGCATTTATCAATATTCTACCGGCTTCAATGTTATTACTATGTACAGCTATCATTAATGGAGTTCTGTTATTTTTATCTTTTACTTCTAATGAACTGCCTGATTGTATTAAAGTTTTAATTGCAATCGTATCATTTTTCTGAGCAGCAATAAGTAACAATGATCCATTGTTTTGCGCAGATGAAAATTTAGCCATGATTATGTAAATGTATAGTAAACTAAAAAAATGTATGAACTTCTTCAATGCGCTGACTTTAAACATATCTATATAAAACAATCCCGGTTTAACGTGTAACTTAGGGTAACAATCAATTTATTTTGAACGAATAATATATTTACACAATGAAGTTAGCTGTATTTTTTCTTTTAGCTATCATATCCATTTCTGCAACAGCTCAGCAACCCGAACGTCTGAAAATTGCAAAAGCAATGGAATTTACCATGAAGCAGGAGCAGTTGGATAAATGGTATCCGAAAAGCATAGATACCGTATATGGAGGGTTTATAACAGCTTATACTTTTGATTTTAAACCTGCTGCCAACCAGGATAAAATGATCGTTACACAGGCACGTCATACATGGGTAAATGCCAAAGCAATGGAATTGTATCCCGACGTTGATTATTATAAAAAAGGCGCCCAACAAGGCTTTCGTTTTTTGAAAGATAAAATGTGGGATAGCATTTATGGAGGCTTCTACACACTTGTTGATCAAAAAGGTAATCCAAAAATGAGTGGCAATGTGCAAAAAGAAGCTTATGGCAATGCATTTGGCATTTATGCCGTTGCGGCTTATTTTAAAGCCACGAAAGACCCGGAAGCTTTGACATTTGTGAAAGGAGCTTTCAACTGGTTAGAAACACATAGCCATGATCCTTTATACAAAGGATATTTTCAGCATATGCAAAGGAATGGTGAGCCGGTAAAGAGAACAGAAGATATATTTTCAACATCTGACATAGGATATAAAGATCAGAATAGCTCCATCCACCTTCTCGAAGCATTTACAGAATTATACCAGGTTTGGCCGGATGCCCTGCTGCGGGAACGGCTAAACGAAATGCTGTTGCTGATCCGTGATAAAATAACCACTCCTAAAGGTAATCTCGTTTTATTTTTTCAACCTGACTGGATGCCTGTATCATTCAGAGACACAGATAAGCAAACAATACTAAAACATCGCTACCTCGACCATGTTTCTTTCGGGCATGATGTGGAAACAGCCTACCTGATGCTCGAAGCCTCACATGCACTTGGTAACGCCAATGATACTATAACGCTGGCAGTTGGCAAACGGATGGTTGATCATGCGTTAAAAAACGGGTGGGATAATACAAAAGGCGGCTTTTATGATGAAGGGTATTATTTTAAAGGAGAAGATACCATCACTATAATCAAAGACACTAAAAACTGGTGGGCGCAGGCAGAAGGATTAAATACTTTATTGCTGATGGCAGATAAATTTCCTGCTGACTCCCGGCGATATTTTGATAAGTTCAAACAACTCTGGAACTATACCAGTACTTATTTGGTTGATCATGTGTACGGCGACTGGTATGAAGGCGGCATTGATAAACAGCCTGAGCTAAAAAAATCGCTCAAAGGTCATATCTGGAAAGCTACATATCATACTTTTCGTGCGCTGAATAACTGCATCCATGAGTTGAGAAAAGAAAATTTGAAAATGAGATGATTTAAAAATGTTTAGAGCCACCGGGCAATAAACAGGTCATACTTATGGCAGAGAGAAGAAAACATAACGAAGCGGCGGTTATGGGTGAACAAGACAATTGTGAATTAATGTTGTTTCAATATATAACGTTTTAAAGTAAGTTATTGATTACCTCAGTTCACTACCATATACACAATGGATGACCTAAATATTGATAACACCAAAGCGCAATACAGGGCATCGATAATACTTGCCTGCCAGTAGCTACCCTGTATACATAAATGGATGCTTTTAGAACCGGGGATACCGTTTCGCAATGCAGGTACAGCGCACCATAATTTTTGTATCACGGCAAAAGCAATATGGAACAACCGCAGAGCCGCGTAATATTAATCTGGCCATTGCTATTTTAATATTTCTATGCGCTGCACCTGGAATACCTCATTCACTATAATGCTACAAAATATCACCGATGCGCTGCAGCTGTTTAAAAACCTTGGGAGAGGCGGGCGGGGCTGTTTTATTATAATACCAACGGATTAATTTCACTGGCAGCCGCCTCTCCAACATTTTTTCCTAAAAACCAGGTTTGCCTGTCGGCTTCCTGCCATTTGTTTTTTGGCTCGGTAATAGTAGCGCCATCTGCTATATATATAATCGTCATAACCTCACGCATAACCGAAGATCTATTGCCAGGCGCATTATGTATGGTAAATCCATAATGCCAGGTGGCATCGCCTGCATGCATGGTAGTTGCTCTTGTAACAGGAAAACCTTTTTCATGCACATACTTGTCAAATGCTTCTTCTGATTCATCAGAAATTTCATGATTGAATACCGCCCCATTTGTATGAGAGCCGGACGCAAAAGTAAGCATACCCATATCTACTGATATATCAACAAGCGGCATCCACATGGTTACAGTATTGTTGGTATCAACCGGCCAATAATATTGATCCTGGTGCCAGGGTGTTGGTCCGCCGCCTGGTTCTTTAAACAAAGCCTGGTCGTGGTATATGCGTACATTTTTTACACCTAACAGATCAGCAGCAATTTTTGCAAAGCGTTTTGCCATCACAAATTTTTTCACTGCTTCATCACCGCGCCACAAATTCATGATCTGTAAAAATGCTTTACCGTAAGTATCACGGTCTTCCATCTTACGTTTTTCTGTATTGAATTTTTCCGCGGCGCTGACCAGTATGTCACGATAAGCGGCTACTTCTTCTTTATTCAATACATTTTTAATTAAGGTATGTCCATCTTTTCGAAACGCTTCTATTTGCGCAACAGGTATGGTGATAGTATCATTTAAAAGTGGAAGTTCAGCGGCAACAGGCATAATCGTTGGTTTTGAATGAACAAGTTAAAGAAGACTGGTTAATTCACCAAGAGCAGTTAAAGTTTTCCCGATTCAGGGATTTCGCTTTTTAAAATCTAAGACATTCTTAATGTCAGCCGCTATAGGGGGTTACTTTGCCCGTCATAATATGCTTTCAATTCAAATCTTCATGCCGGCCGGCGCGCAATAACGTGAGCTTGTTTGTATTTTGCTATCAGCACTGAATCAAAGTGTATAAAATATTCAACCTTTCGCCGTCTTCGCGATCCCGCCTCAATCATTTATAAATCTCAGGGTTGACGTGCGGAATAAGCAATCTCAATTCCCTCATAAACCGTCTTTTATGGTTAACCAATGGATATTTGCTTTTTGAGATTAAATTATCTTTTTAAAAAGCGAAATCCCTGTTTTACCGCCTGGCTAAATCACTTTAAAATCATTAACTCCGTTCTGCGGTTTTGTGTTTTGCCTTCTTCTGTGTTGTTATCTGCAATTGGCTGGGATGATCCAAAACCTTTATACTGCAGGCGTGCAACAGCTATACCTTTTGATTGCAAGTATGCAACTACCGCTTTTGCACGATTCTCGGAGAGCTTAATATTATCTGTAGCCTTACCGGTATTATCCGTATGTCCGCTGATCAATATCTTAATAGCCGGATTATCATTCAGCAATTGCACTACTTTGTCAAGTTCGGCAACAGATTCAGGCTTTAGTTCAAACTGGTTTACATCAAAGAAAATATTATTGAGAATAACTGAAGCATTGGCTTCAATGGATTGTAATCCTATATCAATGGTATAGGTTGAATCTCTTACATTTTTACTAAAAGGAAAATTTTTCGAATAAAAAAGATAGCCCTTACGGTTAACGTTAAACGCATAATCTTTACCAACAGGGAGTGTAATAAGATAGTTTCCGCTTTCATTGGTTTGCACTTTGGATAACAACTGGCCTGTTGCAACATCAATCAGCTCAACAGCCGAAGGCAAACCTTCTTTGGTTTTATTATCATATACTTTGCCCTGCACCCATAATGTTTTGTTAGGTTGCACATCTTCACGCATTTCGAAAGTATATATATCAAGCCCGCCGCGTGTATCAGCTCTGTCACTTGCATAATAAGCCGTTTTGCCATCAGCGGCCACCACAAGGCTGCCTTCATTACCGGTTGTATTCAGCGGGTAGCCCAGGTTTTCTACTTTATCCCATGAGCCATCCGCCTGTTTTCTCGCTAAAAAAAGATCATCACCACCATAACCGGTAAGTCCGTTTGATGTAAAATATAGCGTTTGATTATCTGCATGTACAAAAGGACAACTCTCATCACCAATGGTATTTATTTTTTCTCCGAGATTTTCAGGCTCACTCCATCGTCCGTTGGGTAATTTTCTTGACACATAAATATCCTTACCTCCAAAGCCACCCGGGCGGTTGCTTGAAAAATACAATTCACGTTTATCCGGAGATAAGCATGGCGAAGATTCCCAGAACTCAGTGTTCAAAGGTTGCCCCGGATTTTCAGGAGCGCTCCATCCTTTTTTTGTTTTGGTAGAAAAGAACAGATCGCAACTTCCCAATCCTTCCGGAAAATTGCAGCCGGTAAATACCAGCCATTCTCCATCCTGCGAAATATTCTGGGCGCCTTCATTAAAATTGCTATTGAGGTCGCCATCAATACCTTTGGCTTTTGTCCATGCGCCGGATGTTCTGTCACTCACAAAAAAATCTTCATTATATCCTTTCACTCTTCTTGTAAATACCAGCATTTTATCATCTATGGTAACGGAAGGATAATATTCAAGATCGGCAGTATTGATACTGTCACCCATATTCTTTGGTGCAAATACATAATTTTTTGTTGGATGATCTTTATCGTATTGCACAGCAAATGCAAAGCAGCGCTTACGATATTCACCCGCTTTCCTGCTGGGTTCATTAAGGTTAGGGTTATCAAGAAATTGCGTTACTGCATCAAGTGCCTGCTGAAACTTGCCTAACCCGGCAAGGTTGATGGAATAAGGCAGCTTGTAATCTTTGCTGTATTCCGCATCTAATGCAAAAGCCTTTTCATAGTTGGCGACACAGTTTTCATAATCTCTCAGTTCCCCGTAAATACCTGCCTTGGTAAGATAAGCGTCAAGATACCGGGAATCTATCTGGATTGCTTTATCAATAAACTCAAGCGCCTTATCGTATTCCCTGTTCTGCGCCCTGTCAAGTGCCAGGTTATATTGGGTGATTGCTTTTTTATTTATTTTTTCAGCATTGTATTGCTGCCCGAAGCAAAAAGAAATGCTCAGGAAAATGTATGTGAGTATGATGTAAAAATACTTCATTAATAATACTGGATTGATAAACGAATCTATTCAAAATTTATTCCGCTTAAAGCAATAAAATGTTAAGGCATACAATTAAACCGGGTATATTATCTTTACTCAATGAAGTCACTTATCGCTGTTCTTCGCATTATTGTAGGCATTCTGTTCATTTTTTCCGGATTGGTAAAAGCCAATGATCCTTTGGGGCTTGCCTATAAAATGCAGGAGTTTTTTGAAGTATGGGCACAATCGGGTTTTTTACCCGGTCTTATGCATTTTATGGATGGATTTGCACTTGCATTTTCCATCATTATGATATGCTTTGAAATTGTTGCGGGAGTAGCAGTATTGGTAGGCTGGCGTATGCCGCTGTTCAGTTGGCTGCTGTTGATACTTATCGTTTTCTTCACCTTCCTCACCGGTTATGCATACCTGTCGGGCAAATTCAGAAGCTGTGGTTGCTTTGGCGATTGTATACCATTAACACCAAGAGCATCTTTTGTAAAAGATATATTCCTCACCATTTTTATTGTGGTAATATTTTTTTACAGAAATAAAATCAAACCGGCAATCCCTGTTTTCATAAGCGTAAGCATAATTGTACTTTCATTAATATTCAGCATATGGATGCAATTTCATGTATTAAGGCATTTACCTTTTGTTGATTGTTTGCCATTTCAAAAAGGTAATAATATTGCTGAAAAAATGAAGATGCCTGCAGGCGCAATACCTGATAGCACTGTTATTACATTTGTTTATCAAAAGCAGGAACAAGTTGTTGAATTTACTTCAGAAAATTTTCCTGATGATTTTGATGATTCGTTATATCATTTTGTAAAGCGCTACGATAAGGTAATAAGAAAAGGTAATGCAGAGCCGCCTATCAAAGATTTTGTGCTGACCACACTGAATGGTAATGATACAACCAACGCGTTGCTGAGTATACCCGGGCATTCTTTATTCCTGTTTATTAAAGATGCTGCAGGCAATGGCAGCTGGCTGGAGCAGTTTGATAAAATACATGCAGCCGCTGTGCAAAAAGGTATCAGCATATTTGCCATCAGTAATAATATGGAAGATAACCAGCCTTTGCTGAATAAGTATACTGATCTCACCTGGATAAAATGCGATGTGGTACCCATTAAAACCGCAGCGCGTACCAGCCCGGCTATATTGCTTATTCGCCAGGGAACTATTTTAAACAAATGGGGTATCGCCGATTTCAGCGAAATTTCCTCAGCATTATCAGTCATAAATAATTAACACTTGATACGGTATATCCTGCAAAAAACAATGTATGCTTTACTGGTATTGGCAGGAGTAGTATGTATTGTATTTTTCCTGTTCCAGGGTTTTGGCGATCCTGCAAGACTGGTGCTTGGTCAAACAGGTGACAGCGCCACTATACAGAATATCCGTAAAGAGCTTTACCTCGACCAGCCCAAATGGAAGCAGTTTTTGTATTATGTAAAAGATATTTCACCCGTAAGTATTCATTCAAAAGAAGAAATAGCACAAAAGCAACTGAAAGGCATTTTTATTGGAAGCGAAAACAAATTCTCGATCAAGCTTCCTTATCTCCGCCATTCTTATCAAACCAAAAAAGATGTGCTGGGTATTTTATCTGAAGCATTGCCCGGTACAATTTTATTGGCTGCTGCAGCAATGTTGTTTGCCACAATTGTTGGTATTGCATTAGGCGTGCTGGCAGCGGTAAAACAAAATACATGGTGGGATACGTCTGCCGTTTTTACAAGCGTATTAGGTATTTCTGCGCCTTCATTTTTTATAGGTATTCTTATCGCCTATTTTTTTGCGATCATATTAGGTCAGTATACCGGGCTGAATCTTACCGGCAGCTATTATGAATACGATGATTATACAGGAGAAAAGTACTTCGCGCTGAAAAATCTTATACTGCCTGCGCTAACCATGGGTATACGACCATTGGCTATTATAACCCAGCTTACGCGAAGCGCCATGCTGGATGTGCTGAACCAGGATTATATAAGAACTGCTTATGCAAAGGGATTAAGCAAATCAACAGTAATATTCAAACACGCGTTGCGCAATGCGTTAAACCCTGTATTAACAGCAGTTACCGGCTGGTTTGCAGAGTTACTTGCCGGCGCTTTTTTTGTGGAATATATTTTTGGATGGAGAGGTATTGGTAAAATCACTGTTGACGCGCTTGACAAGCTCGACTTTCCTGTAGTGATGGGCAGTGTATTGATAACAGCTACATTATTCGTTATCATCAATATACTGGCTGATGTATTGTATAGTATTGTAGATCCGAGGGTAAAGATTGATTAGTGAAGAGATTTCTTGTGGTATTAAAATATATTACAGAAGCAGTACTACCGATGAAATGCTATGCTATTCAACAATGTAAAACTGAATGAAAGGTTTAAATATTAATCATAATGAAAGCGGCATTGAACTATATAACATTTCTGATTTATACCTTTTTTACCTTCAACTTTATATACAAGTCTGTGTTCGCCGGTAATTCGTCTCGACCAGTAACCTTTCAAATCATACCTGAGTGGCTCAGGCTTTCCTGTTCCCTGAAAAGGTGTTTTTTTAATTTCGTTCAGCAGATCTTTAATTTTTTCAACAATTGAGCTATCCGTTTCTATCCAGTATTGAAAGTCTTCCCAGCCTATTTCCGTAAACTCAAAATTCATAGCAGCAATTTTATAGTTTGAATTTACGAGTCTTTCCTGTTTTTAATTGTTTGATTGAATCTTGTAATCTTTGTCTATTGGCTGAGGTCGACAGGAGATGCCCTGTTTCGCAAAGTGAGTTATATTCCTTCATTGATAATATCACAACAGCTTCTTCCTCTGCTGCTCTGGAAACCACAATAACATCTGAGGATTTGGAAACATCATCCAGATATTTTTTGATATTGTTTCTTAACTGGGTTATGGATACTGCTTGCATTATGCTTTATTTATGTACGTACAAATGTACAAAATATTGTACGAATATCAAAATCAACACTGACTTCCGCTATGCGTGGTGTCTTCGCTACGCACAGCTGTCTTTTCGCCTCCGGCGAGGATGATAGATTGTATATTGCAACTATTTCTCTTTTGATAGTTTTAAAGTCCTTTCGGTTTTTTTGCGTTAATAGCAACAATATAACGTTGAGGGATATTGCCATTTAAAAAATTTTCTTTATTGTCAATAATCGATATACTTTCGAAATTTTTGTCTGTAATAAGGAATAAACTGCCCGGTGCGG
Organism: Agriterribacter sp.; assembly: GCA_047601125.1. Classification (GTDB taxonomy): domain Bacteria; phylum Bacteroidota; class Bacteroidia; order Chitinophagales; family Chitinophagaceae; genus Agriterribacter. The sequence goes on from JASGJY010000002.1 coordinate 2,288,438, forward strand.
AACTATCAGATAAAGATTCTCCATTTAATACATATTGAACTATAGTATCGGCTTCCGGCACTTCTATTAATTTCTTGTAATTTTCTGATTTTTCTCTAAAAAAATTCCAATAAGCAACTTTTGCTGCTTTTTTGGTCGTTACATAAACAGCTCCGTCTATGCCTCTATTCCCGAAAAGCTTTTTAGCTTTCTTTGGCTTTACAATACTAATGTTTGAAATATCAACTTGGTTAAGTGCCCATAAAATACTCATTTCTACCTCAATACTATCTATGAATATAACTGGATCTTGCCCCATTTTCTTCATTACCTTTTTGGTAGATTGTCCAAAAGAAGTCAAAGTGAGCAACACGGTTATGATAAAAGTCAGAGATGTCCGCATCAAACGTTTATTATAGCATATAGGAAACTAATTCATATTATTATCTCATTTTACTCGTTCCGAAAACCCAGTATATAACGTTCTATATTCTGTATATATACATGGGAAAACTATCATCGCTTCAGTAAAATTCTTGAATATTACTGAGCCGCATATTAGTATTCTTACGAGCATTCAATAGTGAAAAACAGAAAATTTTACTGCAATCCAAACTTGTCATCATAAAACAGCGGAATATCATCATCCTTTGTAAAACCAATGATCACAACCCGCAAACTTTTCGCATCATCATTATTGAAGAAACGGATAGTAACAGGCTTTCCTCTTTCTACCTCCAAAAACGGGTTCCAATATAGTATATCTCTTTTATCCTTATCGGCTATTTTGATTGAATTATCTTTATAATCAGGCGAGGTAAAGGGAACCGGTTTATCAAACCCAAGTAATGTACTGTTGCTTAATGAAGGGGTTTTTTGCGCATTGGCAGGTTGTGTATCTCCGCGGCGTGTATATATAGCTACAGCGCCGCCACCACCGCCGCCGATGCCGCCTAAAAAGGCACCTTTAATCACTTTGACCATCGCGATATTGCTTACCGGCAAACTATTAATGGCAGAAGCATCTACCTGCATCTCGTCAAGATATAAACCAACCTGGCTTCCTCTTATCATAGGCACATAATTGCCGTTCTGCATTTGTATCTGCAAGCCGGCTACGCGCCCCTGCAGCCATTGCAAAATGTTTTGCGCACTTTGAGCGTCCTGGTTCTCGTTCACCAGGTCAAATACATTTTCATTCATGCTTTTAAACATGCCCGAGCTCAATTTATCATTCAGTTCCTGCGACTTACTTTTTTTCTGCGCAACAATTTTTACCTCCTGCAAGGTTTTAAATTGTTCGTCAGCAGATTTTTGATTAGCCCTTGTAGCCATCGCTCTAGCTATGTCATCAGGAACCGGGTCTTTAGCAGGGCGTTTCACCAGCATAAAACCACTGAGAGGTAAAGAACCTTTAAAATCAACAGAACGGAATAATGGCTCAAAAGTTATAGATACATCCCTGTATGCATTCTTGCCATTAACCTGGTAATATACCTTTACCGGTTCTTCGTATATCATGTTCTTTAGTTCAAATACCCCTTTTGAATCGGTTGTAGCCTGGGAAAACTGGTTGGTAGAATCTTTAAAATAAAAAATCAGGTTTACACTTTGGTTGGCTATAATGCCGCCGTTTCCATATACCGTTCCTTTATAAGAGATATATGGCTCAGGCATATATTTTATCTCAGGAAATTTTCCTGCAAGCAGATCATCCCAGTTAAATCTTTTCCATTTTTCAGATATAAGTAACGCATCAAGTCCTGCTATGTTGGCATCTACACCCAAATATTGAGCAGGCGCGTCAATATTAGTGGTGAAATCACCGGTAAGCCACATCGTGCTTAAAATATTTTCATCACTTAATACATCTTTTACATTACCGTCTGATATTAATACAGCGTAGTGGGTATAATTAGTATCAGGAATAATATCAATTGAATTAGCTCCGCGCGGTTGCTTGTTTAAATACAATTTAGGAAATGCAGGTCTGCCTGCCGCTAACTGCTGCGGCAGCACAAAGCAAAGCCTTTCTGCTAAAAGCTTATCATCACCATCAAATACCGAAAGGCGAAGTACTCCGTTAATTAATTTATCTGTAGGAATGGAGCTGCTTATTTCCGGAACATTTTTTACAATGGTTGCTTTATATACAAAAGCGTTATTCATTGTGCCGATGATCTTATATCCCTTTGGATGAAAAGTGAGATTTTTAAATTGAAGGGAATAAAAGATAGCGTTGGCCGTACTGTTAACCTGCAGGTTAACGCCCGATTCCGCTACCTGAGGCAATGCTATAGTTTGCTTCTTTCCTTTTTTATCTTCTACAATTACCTGGTATTTTTTTCCGGGCTCAGGTATAATATTGAATATGCCCACATTCTTATCAATTGATTTAAAAGAAACCAATTTTTCAGTCGGTTTGGAAGATTCTGTTAAATATCCGTCCCATTCATCAGGCATTACGCCCGGCGACTGCATGCGGACAGCAACCCTGGTAGCCGCTCCTGCAATAAAGTTCCCTCCTTCGGGAAATGCTGCCGCGGTCCACTCCGCTGTTGAATCTGCAACAAGTTTTTGTGGAGAAGATGGATTATAGACCTGCAATGCATGTTTATAATAAAAATCCTCACTGAAATTCAGCATCCAGTTGGTATAAGCTCTTACGTAATAAGAACCTTCAGGTAAGGAATCCGCAAGAGAAAAACTGCTTTGCCCTTCTCCGCCAAACAACGGAACCAGTTTTCTGCTGATCAATGCTTTTTTGCTGTTATACAACTCCACGTACATGCTGGTGGAAATAGCAGAGTGATTGTACCCGTCAAAAACAAAGGTTTTAAACCAGATGTTATCACCGGCAACATATTTATCCTTGCTATAAAGTATATATATTTTTTCCTGCGGATATTTTTCGTTTAATGTTTGTAATGCTTCCTGCACTTTATCCTGTGCATCAGCAAAATGAACCAATGTTACCAACGATAAAAAAAACGCTATTCTTTTCATGCCTTATCAAACATTTAATAAATGTACTATACAGGTATACCACTTTTTGCAAGATAGCATGAGCATCTGTTAGTACCAGGTTAATATTATAGGTGCTGTAGAAACCCTTCTGCAATATATAGGAAGAATTGAGAACTAAGGATATAATATTACCGGAACACTATACTGTGCTCAACTGTTTTCAAAATTATTGGCCGACAACTCCATTCCTCTCACCACATATTTTCCAACCATGTCAAACTCCAGGTTTACACTATCGCCTGTGTTAAGCCGCTGCATATTGGTATGCTCAAATGTGTAGGGAATAATGGCCACCGAAAATAGCCGGCTGGTTACATCAAAAATGGTAAGGCTGATGCCATTAAGGGCAATAGAGCCTTTTTCAATCACAAGTTTTGCAAATTTTCCGGGAAACTCAAACCGGAATTGCCAGCTGCCTTCAAATGCTGTTTGTTCAACGCAAACCGCGGTTGTATCAACGTGCCCTTGTACAAAATGCCCATCTAATCGACCGTTTGGCGTCATGCATCTTTCCAGGTTAATCAAATCATCTGCCTTCCAGGCATCCAGGTTGGTTTTTACCAGGGTTTCTCGAATAGCGGTAACCTGGTGAATATCGCCCTGCACCTTTTCTACTGTAAGACATACGCCATTATGAGATACGCTTTGGTCAGGCTTTAACTCAGCGCTGATAGAAGATTGTACCTGGAAAACACGGTTAGTGCCTTTATTTTCAATGGAAATGATAGTGCCTGTTGTTTCAATTATGCCTGTGAACATGCTGCAAATTACTAACACACAATGATTTTTTTGTATGAAGATTTGCTTTTTCGGCTGTGATTACTATCTTTGCGCTCCTTAAAAACCGTAAAGGGGGTATATTTATTATGTTGATTATTGATTCAAAAGATTGCGAAAACATAGACAAGGCACTCAAAAAATACAAGAAAAAATTTGAGAAAGCGAAAATTTTATTGCAGTTAAGAGGCCGCCAGTCTTTTACTAAGCCTTCGGTTAAACGCCGTGGTGAAGTGCTGAAAGCAATCTATAAGCAGAACATCCAGAGTGGAAAGATCGAGGTTAAGTAATCCCGGTTAATAAACTTTCTAATAAAACTGAAAGGTAGCTGTGAAGTATCATAACTTTACAGCTACCTTTTTTTATGTCACCAGATTCTGTATATCATATTTATCTCCGGTCTTTTATTGATTATATAAAATTTGAAAAGCGATTTTCACAACATACTGTTATTGCATACACTAAAGATGTTGAACAGTTTTTTGATTTTCTTGAGGAACAATATAATTCACCCGGAATAAAAGAAGTTCAACCTTCGTTTATCCGTACCTGGTTGGCAAGCCTGATGAAAAAAGAAGGGATGAACGCCAAAAGCGTGAACAGGAAAATATCTACCCTCAAAGCTTTTTTTAAATATCAGCTCAAAACAGGCGCTTTGGAATCATCCCCAATGGGAACCATAGTATCACCCAAAATAAGCAAGCGCCTGCCAAGCTATGTAGAGCAAAAAGAAACGGAAACACTTTTTAGGCATGTTGAGTTTAGCGAAGGTTTTGAAGGACAAACCCAGCGACTTATACTTGCCTTGCTATATGCCACCGGTATGCGCCTGAGCGAACTGGTAAATTTAAAGCAAAACCAGGTTGACCTCCGGCAAAAAGTTTTAAAAGTGCTTGGAAAAGGAAACAAGGAGCGCATCATACCTGTTGGAGATGATATATCAAATGCACTCAGGGATTACCTGCAACTTAAATCAGTATTACCTGAGGCCGATAATAGTTTTTTATTAGTAAATGGTAAAGGGAAAAAACTATATCCCAAATATGTGTACCTGGTTGTAAAAAAATATCTTTCGCTGGTAACCACGCAAAAGAAAAAAAGCCCCCATGTGCTAAGACATACCTTTGCCACACATCTAACCAATGAAGGTGCGGATATTAACGCCGTAAAAGAGCTTTTAGGGCACTCCAGCCTTGCAGCTACGCAGGTATATACCCATAATACAATAGAGCGCCTGAAGGATGTTTACAGGAAGGCACACCCCAAAGCATAAGCAAAAAAAAATGCGTATTAAAACAATAAAATTTATTTGAAAACTTGTGTATAAAAGCTTAATTTGAGGCTAATGAAACAGGTAGTTTCAGAAGTTCTTTAGATATTATTTTTATTGTTCACAGCATTTAAAAAAGGATTATCATGAATGTAAACATTCAAACTGTGCATTTTGACGCAGCATCAACTTTAATTGAGCATGTAAACAAAAAAATTGAGAAGCTAAACAATTTTCACGACAGGATCACAACCATTGATGTATACCTGAAACTTGACAATGTAGCGCACCAGATCAAAGATAAAATAGCGGAGATAAAAGTGAACATTCCCCGCTATGCGTTTTTCTCCAAGGAATGTTCAAAGTCTTTTGAAGAATCATTTGATACCGCTTTAAATTCTATCATAGAACAGATAAAAAGAAAGAAAAATAAACAGATGCAAGCCGCATAACAAAGAGACCCCAAACGGGGTCTTTTTGTTTTTTAACCCATTTTTGCTCCATTTCTTCTCTGTTGTTTGCAAAAATTTCTTTTTTATAAATTTTTGCATTTCAATAATTCCATTACCTTTGCCTTCCCAAAAAATGAGGGGTCAAATATTTTTATTTGAAAGTTCTTTACAGCATTGAGTTTCAGTCAAAAAAATGCCACTTTAGCTCAGCTGGTAGAGCAACTGATTTGTAATCAGTAGGTCGTTGGTTCGATTCCGACAAGTGGCTCAGGCTTAAAATAATGGATATAATTTTTTGACGATTTGATTTTTTAGGGCAAGTAGCCAAGTGGCCAACGGCAACAGACTGTAAATCTGTCCTCTTCGGAGTTCGGTGGTTCGAATCCATCCTTGCCCACGGAATAATTAGGAATTTCAAATTTCAAATTTGAAATTATAAGCGGGAGTAGCTCATTTGGTAGAGCGATAGCCTTCCAAGCTATAGGTGGCGAGTTCGAGCCTCGTCTCCCGCTCTTTAAAGTTTGGCGTTTACAGTTTGCAGTTTAAAAGTTAGCCAACTGGAAACTACGAACTCTGAACTCTTAAACTGAGAATGCCGTTGTAGCTCAGTGGTAGAGCACTTCCTTGGTAGGGAAGAGGTCGTGAGTTCGATTCTCACTAACGGCTCAAAAAAGACTAAAGATTTTTTTTAATAAACAGTCTGCAACCTGTAATAAAATGCGTTCGGGGAGCAACTAAAATTTTAAACCTCAATAAAACAGATAAACGATGTCAAAAGAGACCTTCAAGAGGGATAAACCCCACGTAAATGTTGGTACTATCGGTCACGTTGACCATGGTAAAACTACTCTTACCGCAGCTATTACCGAAATCCTTTCTAAAAGAGGATTGGCGCAGGCTAAAAAGTATGACGAAATTGATGGTGCTCCTGAAGAAAAAGAAAGGGGTATCACTATTAACACTGCTCACGTTGAATATCAGACAGCTAACAGGCACTACGCTCACGTGGATTGCCCTGGTCACGCTGACTACGTAAAAAATATGATTACAGGTGCCGCTCAGATGGACGGTGCGATCCTCGTGGTTGCCGCTACTGATGGTCCTATGCCTCAAACAAGAGAGCACATCCTTCTTGCACGCCAGGTAGGTGTACCCCGTATGGTGGTCTTCATGAATAAGGTTGACCTTGTTGATGATCCTGAATTATTGGAACTGGTTGAAATGGAGATCCGTGAGTTATTGACCAAGAACGGATTTGACGGTGATAACACACCTATCATTAAAGGTTCTGCTACCGGCGCTCTTGCAGGTGATGCAAAATGGGTTGGTGCTATCGATGAATTGATGGCTGCAGTTGATGATTATATTCCTCTTCCTCCCCGTCCGGTTGATTTACCATTCCTGATGAGTGTTGAAGACGTATTCTCCATCACTGGTCGCGGTACAGTTGCTACAGGCCGTATTGAAAGAGGCCGTGTTAAAGTAGGTGAAGGTGTGGAAATAGTAGGTTTGATGGAAAAACCGCTTCCTTCTACTGTAACAGGTGTGGAAATGTTCCGCAAATTGCTGGATGAAGGTGAAGCTGGTGATAATGCCGGTTTATTATTACGCGGTATTGAAAAAACACAGATCCGTCGTGGTATGGTAATCTGTAAGCCGGGTTCTATTACTCCGCACACTGAATTTAAAGGTGAAGTTTACGTATTGAGCAAAGACGAAGGTGGACGTCACACGCCATTCTTCAACAAATACCGTCCTCAGTTCTATTTCCGTACAACAGACGTAACAGGTGAAGTTACTTTACCTGCAGGAACTGAAATGGTTATGCCTGGCGATAATACATCACTTTCTGTTACCCTGATCCAGCCTATCGCGATGGAAAAAGGTTTAAAATTCGCGATTCGCGAAGGTGGTCGTACAGTAGGTGCCGGTCAGGTTACTGAAATTATAAAATAAAAGCCCACCTGATTCTCCGCCGCGGCGGAGACTTTGGAAAAGCTTTAATACTTTTGCAAAGTACCTTAGGCGGCTAGCTTGGGTACTTTGTTTTTAAAATAAGTTCTTTAATTTTCTGCTTTTTTAGCCCCTCCTTTGAAGGGGTTGATTGGGTAGTATTTTTTACACGGGCATGGTGCAACGGTAGCATACGGGTCTCCAAAACCTTTGATCAGGGTTCGAATCCTTGTGCCCGTGCTTTGAAAAATTGAGTTATGAATAAAATAAGCGCGTATTTTAAAGATTCATACCGCGAGCTTTTAGAAAAAGTGAGTTGGCCAAGCTGGCGCGAGCTGCAGCAATCTACCATGATTGTGCTGGTAGCTACATTGCTTATAACCGGGCTGGTTTGGGTGATGGACTTTGCCAGCAATTCACTGTTAAAATTTATTTACTCTTTATTTAAATAATAATGGAAGAAGTAGTAAATGCCGAAGAAACCAAATGGTATGTGCTGCGTGTAGTGAGCGGCAAAGAAAGAAAAGTGAAAGAATACCTTGATAAAGAGGTATCGCGCAGTGATTGGGGTAAAGTGGTAAAACAGGTTTTTCTGCCGGTTGAAAAAGTATATAAAGTACAGAACGGTAAAAAAGTAATGCGTGAGCGCAACTTTTATCCCGGTTATGTTATGATTGAAGTTGAACCGGGCAAACTGAACGATGATATTATTACCACTATAAAAAATACCAATAGTGTTATTCATTTCCTCGGAAAAGATAATCCTATTGCGCTTCGCAAAGCTGAGGTAAACAAAATGCTGGGTAAGGTAGATGAAATGAGCGATGCCGGCGTAACCATGAGCGAACCGTTTATAGTTGGTGAAACCATTAAAATTATTGATGGACCTTTCAACGATTTCAATGGCGTTATTGAAGAAGTGAATGACGAGAAGAAGAAATTAAAAGTAAACGTAAAAATATTTGGACGCGCTACCCCTGTGGAACTGAACTATATGCAGGTAGAAAAGATCGTTTAGAATATTTAACAATAAAAAAAATAATAAAAATCTCCGGCATGGTAAAACCGCCGGAGATTTTTTATTTATGATGAAGTTTTAGCAGGAGTACAAAACTTTCAAGGTTCAACCCCTTTTTTAAATGATAGAAAACAGCAATATTCCTGTAAGCCGCTCCGTTTGTATCTGGTAATTCCCTCAAAATACCTAACACCCGTTTTATGAAAAGGATCTGCCTTACGCTACTTGCATTTTGCTCTCTTCTGTTTTCCTGCAAAAAAGAAGCTGCCGATGCTATACAAATAAGAGTGCAAAATGCCACGCCCTTGCAAATTGAGCAGATACATATTTCAGGCGGTATGGATGCTGAAATAAGCTTTGAATCGCTGCCTGCTGGTTTTATAACCGGTTACAGAGCTGTCGGCAGTCTTGAAATTACCGCACCACAATGCCAGATTTATATGCAGGGTTTGCAGGATCCGTTTATTTCTTCAGATAATAATCTATCTCATCTAAAGCCCGGTCAGTATACCTGCCATGTAACTTATATCAACGCTGTGCCTGCAATAAAATTTACTAAAGAATAGTAGCTTTATTGCTGATAATCATTATATTTTCTTTTATCCGGTTATACCATTTCATTTATTTTTCCACATTAGCGGAGGATAGTTTTTTGTGCCGGAATAAAAAACCGTAAGTTTGCATGACCTCTCTGGATGTATCTTCCAATTTAACAGGTCAGGTTTCAACAGAATATCTCAATAGTCGGGATATTGTTTTTTTTAGATATAACATTAATATTTAAGTCATGGCCAAGTACATTTTTGTTACCGGTGGCGTAACATCTTCTTTAGGTAAAGGTATTATTTCCGCTTCCCTTGCAAAGCTGCTGCAGGCCCGTGGCTTAAAAGTAACCATTCAAAAATTCGATCCGTATATCAATGTTGACCCCGGCACGCTTAACCCATACGAGCATGGAGAGTGTTATGTAACGGAAGATGGCGCTGAAACAGATCTTGACCTCGGTCATTATGAGCGTTTCCTGAACATCTTTACCTCGCAGGCTAATAATGTTACTACCGGGCGCATATATCAAACCGTAATCAACAAAGAAAGAGAAGGCGCTTATCTTGGCAAAACAGTGCAGGTTATTCCGCATATTACCGATGAAATAAAAAGAAGAATGTTGTTGCTGGGCAAACAAGGCTATGATATTGTTATTACCGAACTGGGCGGAACCGTGGGCGATATTGAAAGCCTTCCGTTTATCGAAGCAGTCCGTCAGCTGCAATGGGAACTCCCTGACGAAGATTGCCTTGTTGTTCACCTTACCCTTGTGCCCTATCTTAAAGCAGCTAAGGAATTAAAAACCAAGCCAACACAACACAGCGTAAAATTATTAAGCCAGGAAGGTGTTAATCCTGATATTATTGTTTGCAGAACAGAAAGACCATTATCTCCCGAACTACGCAGGAAAATAGCATTATTCTGTAATGTAAAGCCCGACGCGGTAATTGAAGCTGCTGATGCCCCTACTATTTATGAAGTGCCCCTGGCAATGATGCGGGAAAAGCTTGACCAGATATGCTTAAAAAAGCTGGATATTAAAACTTTTAATGAACCGGAATTGGGCAAGTGGAAAGAATTTCTTGATAAGCTGAAATATCCCAAAAACAAGATCAATATAGGGTTGATAGGAAAATATATCGAACTGCAGGATGCGTATAAATCAATATTGGAAGCATTTGTGCATGCAGGAGCTGTAAACGAATGCAGCGTAAATGTGGTTAATATTCACAGTGAATTTATCAGCGCTGAGAATGTGGAAGAAAAGCTTGGTACGCTGGATGGTTTACTGGTTGCCCCGGGTTTTGGTTTAAGAGGCATTGAGGGAAAGATTTTAGCGGTTAAGTATGCCCGCGAAAATAACCTGCCCTTCTTTGGTATTTGCCTTGGTATGCAGATGTCGGTTATTGAGTTTGCCCGTAATGTGCTTAATTTAAAAAATGCGCATTCTACTGAAATGGATGTAAACACCCCCAACCCTGTAATTGACCTGATGGAGGAGCAAAAGAAAATTACGGCAAAAGGCGGTACAATGCGCTTAGGCGCTTATCCCTGCGAATTGAAAGAAGGTACGCTGGCTCACCAGATTTATCAAAAGCCGGATATCAGCGAAAGGCACCGTCATCGCTGGGAATTCAACAATGCCTATCTTGAAGCTTTTGAAGAACATGGTATGATAGCAAGCGGAAAAAATCCTGAAAGCGGGCTTGTGGAAATAGTTGAGCTTAAAAATCACCCTTACTTCATTGGCGTTCAATATCACCCTGAGTTAAAAAGCACGGTTGAGGCTCCTCACCCGCTGTTTGTAAGCTTTATTAAGGCTTCAAAGGAGTTTAATGAAACAAAAAACGCGAAAAAGAAGCCGCTGTTGCAGAGTGAGATGATATAAAGAGAAGGTGGAGGGTTGAAGGTGAAGAGTAAAGGACGTAAAGTTTTACGTTTGTGGTTTGTAGTTTGCGAAAACCCTCTTAACATTTACCTATTGTTTTGCCTGCAGGTTTTTATGTTTCCCGCAAGAAAACTGCTTTTTCTTTCGCTAAACAATTTCACTTAACGCCCTAAAGTTTATTCAAACACATTACCTTTGCCCACTCAAATTTTAAGGTAACATGCAGTTTGATAAAAATGCGATTATTGGCTTTGTTTTGCTGGCGTTGATGTTTTTAGGTTTTTTCTATTTTACCCGCACCGGGCAGCTTGAAGCTGAAAAAGAAAAAAAACATGTTCAGGACTCCCTGGCTGCACTTCAACCTAAGGTAGATAGTAATCTTGTTCGTACTGATTCAATAAGCAGGCAGACCCAGGATAAAATAAATGCCGCCGGCCAGTTTCAAACCGCTGTATCCGGCACAGAGAAAGAAATCATTTTAGAAAACGATGTTGTTAAAATAACTTTTACCAATAAAGGCGCTCAGCCCAAATTCGTTGAATTAAAAAAATATAAATCAGTAGACAGTCACGATGTAAAACTCGTAGAACCCGGTTTTGATAAAATATCTTATCCTATTAATACTGAAGCAAATCGCTCCATTCAAACCAGCGACTTATATTTTGCCCAGGGAGAAATTTTAAAAACAGCAGATGGCGGACAGTCAATTGCATATATTTTAAAAGATTCCACAGGAAAAGGAATAATTCACCAGTTTACTTTGCATCCCGGTAATTATATGGTTGACTGGAATATTGAGCTTACAGAAGCTGGTGCATTACTTACGCAAAATAACCTGAACCTGCTTTGGCAAAACGAGGTAAGGCAGCATGAAAAAGATATTGTAACCGAAAAAAGAGAAACGCAAATCGGCTTTTGGATTAAAGACGATTACGATTATTTTACGCTTGGCAGAAGTTATGATCATCAATTTGAAACGCCATTAAAATGGCTGAGTGTTAAACAGAAATTTTTTAATACTACTATCATTGCCAAAAATAATTTCAATTCAGGTGCTATAAGCTGCACGGAAAATCACGACACTACCGGAGTTATTACTGCCGCTACCTCTAATTTAAAAATTGTTGTTCCGGCAGGCAATACCGCTATTATTCCTTTGCAGATATATTATGGTCCCAACGATTATAAAATATTAAAGAGCTACGATCTTGGAATGCAAAATGTGATCAATCTCGGGCAGGGTATTTATGCTTTTGTAAAGTATATTAACAAATGGCTGGTAATGCCTGTGTTTGATTTCATTAAAAAGTTTGCAGGCAGCTATGGATTGGTAATTGCGTTACTTACTATTTTTATTCGTGTGCTCACTTCTCCTTTATTATATAAGAGCTACTTAAGTGGCGCTAAAATGAAGGCATTGCGACCTGAGCTTGATGTTTTAAAGGCAAAATATAAAGACGACCAGCAGGGATACGCGATGGAGCAAATGAAAGTATTCAGGAGCGCAGGGGTAAATCCCTTGGGAGGTTGTATGCCTGCTTTATTACAGATACCTATATTCTTCTCACTATATAGCTTTTTTAACTCTGCTATAGCATTAAGAGGCGAAAGCTTTTGGTGGGCAACTGACCTTTCTTCTTATGATTCAATATTGACTTTTGGGTTCAACATTCCCTTTTACGGTAACCATATAAGTTTATTTACTTTACTGGCTACAGGAACCAGCTTGCTTATTTCTATTTATGGAATGTCGCAAACCCCAACGCAGGATAACCCCATGATGAAATATATGCCGTATATATTCCCCATCATGTTATTAGGTATTTTCAATAGTTTACCTTCAGCATTAACCTGGTATTATACAGTTTCTAACCTGATTACACTGGCGCTGCAATATGTTATCCAGAATTTCATCATCAACCACGATAAGATTCTTGCACAATTAGAGCTTAATAAAAAGAAGCCAAAGACAAAGAGCAAATGGCAGCAACGATTAGAGCAAATGCAGGAAACACAGAAAAAATTGCAACAAACAAAAAATAAGCAACAGGGCAAATAATAATTGAAGAGACTATTAAAGCGAAACGACAGATATGAGATTTACTTGTATCTGTCGTTTTTTTTATCAAAATCAAATTACTGACGCGCAACAGTTTTTTTAACAAGGGGTATACAACTACACACCGCATTTTACTATCTTTAACCCTAAAGCTTAATAAATGAATTGTAGATACATAGTAGTTACTGCCCTCGTTTTATCTTTTGTAAATCCTCTTAAGGCGCAAAAAATACTTTCTGAGGGCACAATCGTTTATGATATCACTATTCAAACCGGAAGCAAAGAGCCGCAGCTGGCAGATATGTTTGATGGCGCTAAAACTACTATCTATCTAAAAGGAGGACAAAGCCGTACAGAGATGGTTAGCCCGCTCGGTTCTACTATTACCATACTTGATGCAAAAAATAATTCAGGAGCCGTACTTAAAGAGTATGGTAACCAGAAATTACTGATCAAAATGTTTAAAGAAGATTGGGTAGATATTAACAGCAAATATTCAGGTATTGTTTTTACGATGGAAAATGAAACAAAGGAGATTGCGGGTTATAAGTGTCAAAAAGCGAGTGCAAAACTTAAGGATGGAACTACTTTTACCGTCTTTTTTACAAAGGAATTGGTTACCGAAAATAAAGATTACGATTTTCAATTTAAAAACCTGCCGGGTTTGCCTCTTGAATATGAGTCGTCTTTAGGTAATCTTAAAGTGAAATACACAGCATCTAAAATTGCCTTTGATCCCATCCCTATGCAAAAGTTCGTTATTCCTACATCAGGATACAGGCAACTTACCTATGCTGAAAGCAAAACTTTGAAAGGGGCACAATAACTAAAAATATTACCGGGGATTTAATTGAGTAGGTGTAGCCTTAATAAAGCCTGGGAGCTTAACGCCTGATTGCGTTTTATAGGGCAACACATAAGTAACATTTCCTTTCTTAAAAGAAACAATATTACTTTGAGATCTTAGTGCTTGAGTTGATTTATAGCTTATCGGGCTATTATTTCTTGAAGGAATAGTATAACTATCTTTTAAAGAAAAAGTAACTTTAGACTTTAAGTTAGAAAAACTTACATTTTCTGTTCCCTTCGTTTTATCATCACCTGTGCTGGAACGCTTGCCAGTAATAGCAAACACATACTGACCAACAGCGAAGATTGTTATCGCTATCAGCGCATTCTTAACAGATAAAGGCTTTATAAAGTTTCCAATTTTCATGTACTTAACAAAAATAGCAATTTATTTTAACTATTTACAATACCATTCATCATAATTTTTGCAGCTCCTTAACAATTCTCGCAAAAAACATGCAAAAGTTTGTTTTTATAAAATAAAGGCTTAAATTTCATTAACTTACGTTCATATGCAAGAAAATCCTTATCGAAACGACAAAAATGAGATGAGAGATTTATTAAGGCAATTTGAAAATCTCCGCTCCGGCAAAAATCACTCATTTCTGGAAGAAGAAGCTTTTGAAAAGATAATTGACCATTTTGACGATAAAGATGATGTGGCCAGTGCCATTGAAGCGGTTGAGCTGGGCATAGAGCAATTTCCCTATTCTTCATCGCTGATGGTTAAAAAAGCAGACCTGTTTATTGCAACCAGGAGATATACCGAGGCATTGGAAATGCTTGAAAAAGCTGAAATCCTTGACAATTCTGATATAGACATTTATATACTCAAAACTGACATTTTTCTTGCGCTTGATGAACAGGAAAAAGCCGTAGAACTGCTGGAAACCGCTATTGATATGTTTGAAGGAGAAGAGAGAATTAACCTTCTTTTTGAGCTGGCAGATGTATATGATGATTATGAGGAATTCGATAAAGTATTTGATTGCCTTGTTCATATACTTCATAATGAGCCCAACAACGAGGAAGCATTGTACAAGATATGCTTCTGGACTGACTTTACCGGTCGCAGCGAGGAAAGCATAAAGCTGCATCAAAAAATTTTAGATGATTTTCCTTACAATGAGCTTGCATGGTTTAACCTGGGAGCCGCATACCAGGGTTTAAAATTATTTGAGAAAGCGATTGATGCTTACAAATACGCACTTGTGATCAATGAAAAATTTGACTATGCATACCGTAATATTGCCGATGCCTATATCCGGTTGAGAAAATACAGGGATGCCATAGAATCATTGGAAAAAGTGATTGAATTAGCAAGACCGGAAGATGTGATATATGAGGCTATTGGTCATTGTTACGACCGGTTAAAAAATTATGCGCAGGCAAGGTTTTATTATAAAAAAGCATCACATCTGAATAGTGATGACAGTAAGCTGTATTATAAAATAGCATGTACTTATATTAACGAAATGTCGTTGAATAAAGCAGTTCAATACCTGGAGTCTGCAATGCGCATACATCGTATGCAGCCGGAGTATAATCTTGCCATGGGTGAGTGCCTGCTGGAACTTGGAAATATAAGAGATGCTATAACATATTTTTCAAACGTGGTAAAGGTTCGCCCACGCAGCATCAGCGGGTGGGAGGCATTAATAAGATGTTTATATAAAGAAGGTTATTTTGAAGAGGCGATGGAACAAATTGCTGGAGCTCAAAATGTAGCAGGAGATAAGCCTATATTTTTATTTTATAAAAGTGCTGTACTTTTTGGGATGGCTAAAAGTAAAGAAGCTTTGCTTTTGCTTCAGCAGGCAATGGAAGCTTCTCCCAAAACGTTGAAAAAATTCATTGAGTTAAACCCAACCATCCTGCAAAATCAACAGGTGGTTGATATAATAGCCTATTATAAAAAAAGAAGATCAATCTGACATGAAAAAATGATCACTGGTATCGGAGATTACTCACCTAAACCTAATCTTCCTTATTTTTGCTGATTCTTAAAACATTTTGTTGTTGATGAATTTCAATCTCAGTCAGATACCTGAACGAAAAGCAAAACCAAGAAGCTCAGGTATAACAATGGTGATGGATAAGGGCTTAAGCATTGAAGAAGCAAAAAATTTTTTAAGTATTTCCTATCCGTATGTTGACATTGTTAAATTAGGTTTTGGTACTTCATTTGTAACTCCTGGCCTAAGAGAAAAAATAGAGCTTTATCAATCTTACGATTTACCTGTATATTTTGGCGGCACTTTGTTTGAAGCGTTCCTGATAAGAAATCAATTTCAGGATTATATAAATGTCTGTAAAGACTATAACATCAGCTATATGGAAGTGAGCGATGGCTCTATCACTATTCCTCATGCTGAAAAATGCGGGTATATTGAAAAACTTACAAAGCATGGGGTAGTTTTGAGTGAAGTTGGTAGTAAAGATGCCGAGCATATTATTCCGCCCTACAAGTGGATTGAACTTATGAGATCTGAACTTAATGCCGGTTCGGAATATGTAATAGCTGAGGCAAGAGAAGCCGGTAATGTTGGCATATACAGGGGCACGGGAGAAGTACGGGAAGGTTTGGTGCAGGAAATACTGACACAGATACCGGAAGAAAAAATAATATGGGAAGCTCCGCAAAAAGCGCAACAGTTATATTTTATTGAACTGCTCGGCTGTAACGCAAATCTTGGCAATATTGCTCCAACTGAAATGATCGCGCTTGAAGCAATGCGTGTTGGCTTACGGGGAGATACATTTCATTTGTTTTTAAATAAAGATGATGTAGAATGAAATTATACGGGCTGATCGGTTATCCGCTGGGACATTCTTTTTCCAAAAAATATTTTACAGAAAAATTCGGGCAGCAATCTTTGGATTGCAGGTTCGAAAATTTTCCAATAGAAAGCATTGAACTCTTACCCGGAATTATTGAACAGTATCCTGAGCTTGAAGGGTTGTGTGTTACTATTCCTTATAAAGAAAAAGTATTGCCCTTTTTGCACGGGTACTCTCCTGAAGTTGCTGCCATCAATGCCTGTAACTCTATTAAAATAAAAAATAAAAAACTTTTTGGCAATAATACTGATGCCATTGGTTTTGAACAATCCCTCCTTCAGCAGTTAAAGCCTTACCATAACAATGCATTGATTTTAGGTACCGGCGGCGCTGCCAAAGCGGTAGCATTTGTTTTAAACAAACTTGGTATAGCGTATAATATTGTCAGCCGTACTGCACAGCCAAATGTAATTACCTATTCTTCTTTAAACGATCATATTATCAAACGATCGTTGCTTATTGTAAATGCTTCGCCGGCGGGAACCTTTCCTAACAGTAATACCTGCCCGCAAATTCCATATAACGCTATAACTGATAAACATTTTCTTTTCGATCTTGTATACAATCCTCCAAAAACCATATTCCTGCAAAAGGGAGAAGAAAAAGGCGCTGCCATTCAAAATGGCTTTGATATGCTTGTTAACCAGGCAGAAGCAAGCTGGAAAATATGGAATTCCTGATAAGTAATAATAACCTGCTATGTTTGCAGGCAAATTATTGTAAAAAAGGGTGACCAATAAAGCGGTACAATTTATTTTTTTTGCCAACTATTTTGTGGGATTGCTTGCAGTAATGCTCGCAGTTGAAACATGTGTGCAATTACAATTGCCTTTTAGTTCACCTGCTTTTTATATTTTCCTTTTTTTTGCGACTGTATTGTATTATACATGGGCATATATTTTGCCCCCTGCAGGCATTGCCGTCAATCCAAGAACAGCATGGTATAAAGCGCATACAGGCTATATTGTCAGAACGCAAATCCTGTTTATTGTAATTATTGCAATTGCGTTGTCTGTTTTGATTATTGAAAATTTTAACCAGTTACATTTTCTCAGTATTTATGACTGGATCATTCTGTCAAGTATTCCGCTAACCGGTATATTATATTATGGATTATTGCCAAGATCAATACTAAACAGCAACCTGCGTAATACAGGGTGGATTAAGCCGTTTGTAATAGGCTATGTATGGGCAGGATGGATATTTTTTTTGCCTGTTATGATGGCCAAAATGGAAGAGAACATTCAGCCAAACGCCACATTTATGCTTTGGCTGTTTATAAAAAACTGGATGTTCTGTACGGTAAATGCTATTATGTTCGATATTAAAGATTACGCCGATGATTCAAATAAGCAATTGAAAACATTTGTGGTAAGGTTCGGTTTGAGGAAAACCATATTTGTTATACTCATACCTTTACTTGCTGTTGGGGTAATATCATTTTTGATATTTGCTGTACAAAACCACTTTAGCTTATCCCGGATTATATTCAATTTAATTCCTTTTGCATGCCTGTTATATGTATCTCTTTCTCTGCAGCAACGAAAATCTATATTATATTACCTTATTGTTATTGATGGTTTGCTCTTAATAAAAGCCGTTTGTGGTATTTGTGGAATTATATTTCAATAATGGAAGATGCGGGAGAAAAATAATTACGATAAAATTGCCTTTTGTTACGACCTGTTAAGCCGGTTGGTTTTTGGAAACAGCATCAGGCAATCACAAATTTGCCTGTTGCCTTTTATTTCTCCGGGAAACAGAATTCTTATTGCAGGCGGCGGTTCAGGCTGGATACTGGAAGAAATTTCAAGGATTTATACATCCGGTTTATATATAGTGTATATAGAAGTGTCAGCAAAAATGCTGAAGCTTGCAAAAGAAAAAAATATAGCTGAGCATAAAATTGAATTTTTGAATTGCTCTATAGAAGAATATCATACTGCTTTTGCTTTTGATATAATCATTACTGCATTTTTATTTGACAATTTTAATGAGAAGACCGCAGCTGAAAATTTTGATAAACTCAATACATTGCTCGGCAATAAAGGCAAATGGTTATTTGCCGATTTTCATATTACTGAGCAAAGCAGTTTTTATCAGCGCATGTTGCTGAAACTGATGTATTCTTTTTTTAAGCGGGTAAGCAATGTGGAAGCTGATAAGCTTCCTGATATGGATGCCTTCTTTTTTAAATATCGCTATAAGGAAGTGTTTTGTAAATACCACTATAACCAATTTATAAAATCAGATTGTTGGGTGAAAGAGTAAATTTTTGATTTGTTGTAAACGATGTAGTGATGAATAGCACTCAAAAATAAAGCGGGTGGCAAGAATTGGCGTTTACTCAAATATCTCTTTCACTATAAATTTCAACCCCGGGGACAGCGGAGAGGTGATTTCGTCATTCTCTGTAAAAGGTTTGAGCCCTATGTATTTGCCATCTTTTAATATATAAGCGATGATCACTTTGTACCGTGGTTCTGCCAACCAGTATTCTTTCACGCCGCTTTCTTCGTAAGGTCGAATTTTATACCTATTTCTTTTTGCGTATTTCCCGGCGAAAGTATCTCTGGTCGAGCTGATCTAAGGAAGTTATTGCTCCGTAAGCTTCCGCAGGTTCTTCTACTTTATCCCCGGTATCCATATATAAGCTTTAGTGTTTGTATAAAGATAGCTAATTAAAAGCCGGGGATAGTTAAGAGTGTATTCCAGATTTTCGCTGGTAGTGGAGACACTAACCAGGGTGTATAAGCCTGCCTTGCGCTAACTTCTCTCAAACAAATAATTAGGATAATTCAGCGGATCCTGATTGAGAATATCACATAGCACTTTATATAATTCAGGGTAGTGCAGTTGCAGGCGGTCGGGGCTTTTAAAATAAATCTCTATGCTTTCCGCCCAAAATTCCTGGAAATCTTTTATAGCATATTCAGAATACAAGCCGATAGTGAGCACTTTTTCAACATGATATATTTTATCGCCAATGGCATTAAACATCTGGAAAGAGTCGCGGAAATCCTTATCAATATATAATTCCGTTTCAAAATTCTGGTAGTATAGCGCATGTGCCATTTCATGCAAGCCTACATTCTGCAGGTCATATTTATTTTTATATCCTTCAAGAAATTGTTTCCATGCGATATTGATGGTATTGCCTGTTACATTGCCGATAAGTATCCTGAAGGGTTCCAGTCCCACAAAAGCCTCCGGAAAGATTTGTATGATATTGAAATGTGATAACAGGAATTTCTTTAAACCAAAAGTCAGTTGTATAGCCGAAGCGCTGAGCAGGATCGGCATTTCGCGGTATCCCTTTTTATCGTGAATTACAAATATTTTGTTATGAATGAATTTGCGCAGGCGATTGATGAATTTCTCCTTGTCAATATCCAGCAGGCGGTTATAATATTGAAAGTGTTTAGAGAGTACGATATGAAATACTTCATCAGAAAATTCCAGCTCACTGCCATTGTATACCAGCGGGCATTCTATACGCGTATCTTCCTGGGCGAGCTTATCATGCCCCTGATGATCAGCAGATTCGGTAATCGTATGACGGGTACGCGTACGCGAAAAGTGCCAGATTAAAGCAATAGCTAATATGATGGGTATTATCCAGATATACATCAAAACGCGCTTGGACAAAGTATAACGTATCAGTTACCCAATAAATTATCTTTATCCTCCTCTTCCAGTAAATTTAGGTCAATAGAGTCCTGGCCTGCAATTCCTTCAATGGAACCCCGTATATGGGCGGCATTTAACAATACTTTTTCAAGGTTTTTTTCCCGCGCTTTCCATAGCTTTTCCATCGCATCTCTTTCTTTTTGTATAGATATTTTCATGGAAAGAAAACCTTCCCGTATTGCCTTCCATTGTTCAGCGAATTCCCTGCCTGTTAAATAATCATACAACAAGTGCATTTTATCGCCTTTATTTTCCTGCGACCGGGTAGCGGTGAAAATTTTAATAATGCTATCCCGCAAAATATGCGCCAATGCGCTTACTTCTGCAAAAGTGCATATCCATACGCCGTTTCTTTCACCAAATTGCTGCATATCCTTAGGCATGGCCTGGGTTACGATCACAGCTATATCAGCATCTTTTGTGCGCATATCAACGCGCAGCTTTTCTATCCAGTCTGCAGAAAAATGCTGTGTGCGTTTACTTTCATATATTATTTTGCCACATTCCTGCCCAAACTGGTTACGGATAGTTTGAATACAATCTGCACCTTTAGCGCCTTTGCCTACCTCGCTTATTTCGTCAAACGGGAAAGCGTTTTTTAACAGATCTTCCAATAATAATTCCTGCACTTCGCCCTGCATTTGCATAGAACCCTGTTCGGCTTTGCGTTTCATCTGGTCAATCAGCTTTTTCTGGTCGTCAAGCTGCTTTTCCATCTCCTTCATTTTAAGCTGTTGCTCGGTTTCACGCGCATGCACTTTTTGCTCTTCCAGCTTGCGCACTTCATCCGTAATTTTTTCTCTTTCTGCCAGCAGCTGTTTCTGTATCTGTATTTCCAGTTCCTGCTCTTTATTTTTCAGTTCCTGTTCTTTACGCAGGTATTCCAGTTGCATATTGCGGGCTTCCTGCAATTTTATTTCATTGTCTTTGTTGGATTGCTGTAATAACCTGAGCTGATTTTCAAAATCTGCACTTATACTTTTACGTAAGTTTTCTTCAAGCGATTGCTGAAGCTTTATTTTTTCCTGAGACAAGCGGTTGGAGTATTCTGTTTCTTTTTGTTGTATTTGTTGTAGTAATGCCTGTTCTTTTTTAAAAAATTCTTCCTGCTTTTTTATATTTTCTTCTTCCTTTTTTTTAATATACTCGTTCATCTTTTCCCGCAGCTCTTTTTTATATTCTTCAGAAACCGCATCTTCCATCTGGAACACATGACTGCAATTCGGACATTTTATCTGGGTCGCCATTTTCTAAATTTATGCAAGTTTACGCCTATTTACAGAGTAAGTAAAATGCCAATGAAGCGCACATGGATTTTGCTTTTAAAAGGATATTTTAATTTTAAAAGAGAAATATGCATTAATCAGGCAATAAAAAGGTTTAAAAAATTGAGATTGCTTCGCCCGCATATCACCCGGATATTTAGAAATGGTTGAGGCGGGCTCGCAAAGACGGCAGAAGGTTGAATAGTTATACATTTTGATTGAGTGTTGATGGTAAAATACAAACACACTTGCGTCTTTGCGAACCCGCCCGCATAAAGTTTGAATTAAAAGCATATTGCGGCGGGTGAAGCAATCCGTTTGGCCATAGTACAAATGTTGCGCATTAGCACCCAGGCCCGGCAGATATTTCTCCCGCCAAAAGATATCGTAACTCAATACAGCGTACAGGATCAATATGACGATGCCCTTAGCTATTTCAATGTAACTGCTGCAGGAAATTGTTGAAGACTATTTTAAAAGCGAAAATCCCTGATGAAGCGCAGGGTGTTGCTAAAAAATAGGGTTCCGAACCTTTGCAAGGTTCGGAACCCGGCGTTACTAACGTTATACCCTTGTTTTTAGTTTAGAGAGTTCCTCTTGATTAAGGTCAAAAGCATCGCTACAGCCAATATACTCAGGCAATTGACGATAATCTGTGAGTTTATTGATCAACAATTTTATAGCGAGATTTATTTGACTTTTATTCAAAGTTCAAGGATAAACATCTTTGTAAATCAGTTCGATTAAGCCTTACGTCTACTCGTTGATATAATCTGGCTATAATATTCCTCTGATCTTTCTATCTCGGTCTTTATTATTATTGATATTTACATAAAATGTATTCTAAAAAAATCGTTTAAAGTGCCTAACTTCACGCTTCACTCAAATGGCGACTTTCCTAGGTTGGCATACACCGCTGAATCAAGTTTTTTACTTTTTGTAGGTAGTATCAGGCTGTCCCCATAGAAGTAGGGAAAAAGAATTTGTTTTTGTTTCCCAAAATGTCCGTTGTCATAGCCAATTACCGTAGTAAACCGGCCTTTTCCATAAAAAGACTTACTTAGAGATAAAGCTTTTGCGTTTAAGAGTAGCTGATGCAATCGGATAAATTCCTGATAGTTAACACCATTCTGAATTATATATTTTTTCATCTCAACGCTATTGATATCATAACACATCAACGTTTTATTTTCTTTTGCTAAATAGATATTAATACGATTGTCTTGTTCACATTTCTCAAGAAAAAAGTAATGATGCTCTGAAAGGTTATTATAGAGCGCTGCTAATTCCCTGAGTGTCGAATACATCTTTGAATAGTACTTTTCAGAATTATCTTTTTGATAAAAAAACAAGAACCACCCCGATAACAGAATAACAATAATAATAATTGATTTTTTCACTATTGTATTTTAGTTTGGATTTAAAAGTGTCGTATATTCTTGAACTGACTGTTTGAAGGTACTTACTCCAATTGTTACGTCTTTGCTTTTCCCATAGTCCCACATAGATATGAGGAACCTTGAATTGTTATCTATCAACCTTATACTATTAATTCTTATGTAGTGCGTACCCACCCTTGCTTGCGCCCTGGCGAAGCCCTCTTGCCATAAAAGCCCGTTGATAAATTAAATATAAAGTAAAAAATTGTTGTTACGGTGCCTCACTTTAAAGATTAATCTGGTAGCTTGTGCTTCTGCCCCCGGCTTTACCAGAAAGTTTAAACGCACCTGTTTCAAATAGCATGTGAATTGTGTCCAATCTTTTTGTTGCCAGTTATAAGGTGCCATGAGCCGGTTATGTATTGTATTCGGCTCACAGACTAAATAAATTCATCCCGGCAAATTTGTAAAGCAAGTGTTCCGAACCTTTCAAAGCAATCTTCTGCAATTTTCAGAATGGCAATTAGCTTAGTTTTTTTCTAAAAGCGAAATCCCTGTTCAAAAATCATCAAACAAGTAAAAATTGATATATTTAACCGAGCAATTAGCTGTCAGCGATCAGCAGGATGCTGTCAGTTTTGGATATATTTGTCTTGTTCTGGTCTAAGTGGTGAGAAGTAAATAGTGAATGATCTATAACCTGATAACTGATGCCTGAAACCTGATAGCTCACAGTTCCATCATAAACCAAATTTTATGTATTCACGCCGCTTGCTTATTAAAAAATCATTACTGCTTTCTTCGCTGATGCAGACCGGTGTTTTTAAAACACTGATGGCCGCATCATCGATGCCTGCAATTAAAATCGGCGCCTGCGACTGGTCTATTGGTAAAAACAGCAATGTGGAAGCTTTTGATGTAGCCAAAGAAATTGGGTTAGATGGTATAATGGTGAATATGGGCAGCCCTGATAATGACCTGCACATACGTCACAAAGCAGTGCAGGAAGCATACAAACAAGCATCTGAGCGCACAGGTATTATTGTTTCGAGCCTTGCCCTGGGCTTATTTAATCAATTTCCTTTTCACAGCGATCCGCGTACGCAGGACTGGATAAAGTATTCCGTAGACGCAGCTAAAAATCTACATACAAAAGTAGTGTTGCTGGCATTTTTTAATGCGAGTGATCTGCGCAATGATGCATCAAGAAAGGAAGCTGCGATAAAGCACCTTAAAACTGTGATGCCGCTTGCAGAAGAAGCAGGCGTAATATTGGGTATCGAATCCTATCTCAATGCAAAAGAACACGAGGAAATAATGAATGCTGTCGGTTCTGAAAACCTGAAAGTATATTTTGATTTCAGGAATACTGCAGATGCAGGCTTTGACCCGGTTGCTGAATTTAGAAAGTTGGGGAAGGATAAAGTGTGTGAACTGCATATGAAAGAAAATGGATTTTTACTTGGAAAAGGAAGTGTAGACTGGCATGGGGTTGCTGATGCCGTATATGCAATGAACTATACCGGCAACGGCTGGATGCAGATAGAAGGCGCAATACCTAAAGGTGCTGAAACAGTATCAAGTTATAAACATAATCTCGCTTACTTACGTAAACTATTCTATAAATGATCTTTAAACGCTTATCTCTTCCTGCTGTATTTTTTTTGCTGATAATAACAGGTTGCAAGCAACCCTCAACCAAAGCCAAAACAGATCTGCCTTTTTATATGCCTGATGATCTTGAAGCTACATTATGGGCTGAATCTCCTATGTTTTTCAATCCTACCAATATTGATATTGATGTAAAGGGCAGAGTGTGGGTAACCGAAGCGGTGAATTACAGGAATTTTAATAATGATTCCACTAAATTTTTTCATCATTCTAAAGGAGACAGGGTGATGATACTGGAGGATACGGATAATGATGGCGTGGCAGATAAATCAAAAATTTTTGTAGAAGATACAAGTCTTGTTGCTCCATTAGGCATTGCTGTGATGGGCAATAAAGTATATGTATCGTGTGCGCCGAATATTATAGTATATACGGATGATAACGGCGATGATATTCCGGATAAGAAAGAAATTTTTCTCACCGGTTTTGGTGGAAAAGATCATGATCATTCCCTGCATGCCGTGCTTGCCGGCCCGGATGGCAACTGGTATTTTAACACCGGCAATGCAGGCCCGCATATTGTAACAGATAAGAATGGCTGGACTTTGCGCTCCGGAAGTATTTATGCAGGCGGCACACCCTATAACAAGAAGAATGAAGGCAATATGAAAAGTGATGACGGGAAAGTTTGGGTAGGCGGTCTTGCATTAGGCATTCAGCCTGATGGTGGTGGTTTAAAAGTGTTGGGGCATAATTTCAGGAACGCGTATGAGCTTACAATGGATTCTTATGGCAATATGTGGCAAAATGATAACGACGATGAAGTAGCGGCCTGCCGTGTATCATGGCTGATGGAAGGCGGTAATGCAGGTTTTTTCAGTGCTGACGGTACAAGATCGTGGCAGGCAGATCAACGCCCCGACCAGGATATATTTACAGCGCACTGGCATCAGGAAGACCCGGGTGTAATGCCGGTTGGCGACAGGAGCGGGGCAGGAGCACCTACGGGAATTGTGTTGAATGAAGGCGATGCTTTAGGTGCTGCATACCGTGGTATGTTGCTGAGTGCTGACGCAGGAAGAAATGTGATTTTCGGCTATAATCCTGTGCAGGAAAGATCAGGATTTTTACCGGGCAGAAGAACTAATTTTATTACATCACTCAACAGTGATAACCCTATGTATGTGTGGAATGACAGCGCTGCAAATACACATAAAGAAAAATGGTTCAGGCCAAGTGATGTAGCAATTGGAACTGATGGCGCTATCTATATTGCTGACTGGTATGATCCTGTTGTGGGCGGTCACCAGATGAAAGATACTACAGGTTTCGGAAGAATATATCGCATTACACCCAAAAATAAAAAACTGGCTGCACCCAAAATTGATTTGAGTAATACGGAAGGACAGATAGCCGCTTTCAGGAATCCGGCTATTAATGTGCGTCATCTTGCATTTGCTGCGTTAAAAAAACAAGGAGAGCCAGTGATTGAACCCGTAAAAGCATTGCTGAAAGATGAGAATCCATATGTACAGGCAAGAGCCATTTGGCTATTGCCACAGCTCGGCGTAAAAGGTATTGCGGAAACCGAACAATTACTAAAGAGCAATGATGAAATGATCCGTGCTACTGCTTTTAGGTCACTTCGGGCAGCCGTTCCTGATATATTGCCTTATGCTGTGCAATTGCAAAATGATCCTGCTGCTTTGGTGAGAAGGGAGGTTGCTGTTGCGCTGCGCGATCTGCCATTCGAAAAAACAAAACCTGTTCTTATTGAACTGCTTAAACAATATGATGGTGAGGACAAATGGTACCTGAATACGATTGCAGCTGCGGTAAGAAATCATGAAGAAGATTTATATGCAGCAATAAAGCAACTGTTTGCTGAAGGAAAAGTGCCTGGTAAATGGAATAAAAGAATGACAAGCATAGCATGGGATTTACATCCCGTGGCAGCGCTTGGTGATTTTTTGCAAAGGGCAACGGATTCAACGCTTGATGCTAAAGAAAGAAGGGCAGCCATTACGGCTATAGCTTTTATGAAAGATAAGAAAGCTGCTGAAGCAATGTTTTCATTAAGCAAAAATAAAATGAAAGACGTGGTGGAACAAGCTTCATACTGGCTTTCGTTCAGGCAGGGAAATGACTGGTATGATCTGCTTGACTGGAAAAAGATAAATGTTAATACGGGATATGAACGTAAGGTAGCTGCAATGAAAGCGAAGATGCAGGCCGTGCTGGATGAAGGGCTTTCATTTGACGCAAGAAAGGGAAGGTTGAGAGATATGGCAAGGGATTCTGTTGGCGGACAAATGCTGATAGGGCTGGCTGCAGATAATAAATTTCCAAAATTGCTTCTTCCGCCGATGGAAGAATATATTTTCAATAACCCCGACCTTGCGGTGAGGGTACAGGCAGGCAAATATTTTAAACAGCCTGGCGGACAAAAAGTATATCCCATTGAAGAAATTGCTGCATTAAAAGGTGATGCGGAAGTGGGGAAAAAAGTGTTTACTGAATTTTGCGCTTCCTGTCATCGCATTCAGCAAACAGGAAATGATATTGGTCCGGAGTTAACCAATATCGGGAAGAAGTTTGATAAGATTGGTTTGTTAGATGCGATCATAAATCCGAGTGGTGCAATATTATTAGGCTATGAGCCCTGGCTGGTAAATACAAAAGACGGAGAATCGTTTTTTGGTTTTATAGTAAGTGAAAATCCACAATCTATTACTATAAAAGATGTGGCAGGCAAACAACATATTATTGCAGTTGAAAAAATAAGTTCACGAAAAAAACAGGATAAAAGTTTAATGCCGGAACCTACAGTTGCGGGGATAAATGGTCAGCAGCTGGCCGATGTGGCGGCATATTTGCTGGGGAGAAAATAATTTATGCCGGGACAAAGTCTGCGGGAGAACATACGTAGGGCGAAGCCGGAGACATGCGGGAACAGATATAGTGCGAAGGCAGAGATATCCGCACGGCAAAATAAAATCTGTGCTTTTTAATTATTATAAATAGCAGCAAAATAAGTCCAGGCTATAAAAAATATCTGCAGTGGAATTCTGAACCAGAGATATTTTTTTCCCGGACCTTCCGTTACGGCTTTTTGATAATCTATCTTTTTGATGGCTGCATAAATATTGGCAGGCAATATCAATAAGAAAAAAAGAATGAGCAGCCAGCCGGTTGTGGTTATTAAAGCTGGCACCTGTAAACCTATTGCCGCAGCAATCTCTGCCAGTCCTGTAAAATATACTACAGCTTTCTTAAACGGAATAAAACCCGGTAACATCATTTCCATTCCTTTTGAAAATGCAAAATGTGCAATGGCGGTAAACAATAACATTACAGACATTGCTATTCTTGCGGCAAAGGCAACATCATAGCAGTCCCTGATTATTTTTATGGATAGCAATGCAACTACAAAAACTATAATTAAAACAATTAACGGTTTCATAATTTGTTACAGATTTAGCAAACCGGCATTCTTAAAAACTATGTTAGTTAAGTTTTTGATCTTTGTATATGATTATTTTATTACGGAAAATAGTCTTGCCTGTCATACTCCCGCACAGCAACTATTTGCAGCAATCTTTTTTTATAAATAATCCCTTCAGGAAGTTAAGAAATGATGATATAAATGATTTTGTTGTCATTTTGATTTTTTAGATAACGCGTTTAAAAAATTATATTCATAACGGAGCATCCATGATGATGTATTATATCTTCTCATATTTCCTGCCAGTTGCGTTCGATACGCGATATCAATTCTTGATATGCTGTTAAAGATAAATTGTATTGCCGGTACTATATCTACATAGTCGCTCTTTCTGTCTAAGGCAGATGCCGCTAAAACTTCTGCATACAAATTTACATTAACCTGCCTGTAATTTTTGTATGTTTTTGGAAACAGCAGGTAGCCGGTCGAAAATGAATAGTTAAGGGCATTATTACTAATGCCTGGTATTTTTGGCGCATCAATATTTTTCCAGCGGTTAGTGTAAGATATGGTTGCAGACAATGCCAGCTTATGCAATAATTGAGTTGCAATCACTCCTCCCGACATCCCGCTATTATTTCCGTTAAGATCCATTTCATCGCTATATATATTAACGGTTTCTTCATGCGGAATATCATCAGTATAATGCAGCATCCGGTGTGTAATGGATGCCGGATTTTTTATGACAGCCAATTTTCCGGAAGCCGCCATCCTGAAATGTGAATGAAGATTATCAATTGACATAAACCTGTATTTACCATATATAGAACCACCTTCAAAATTAAAACGCCCGGTAAACATATCAGATGCATAAAACCCGGTATGCAGCATAAAGTTTTTATGTATGCCAAACATAAGTTCGGGCTCTATCCTGTAACTGTATGAATTATCAAAACTCATATGCATGAGTTTGTTGGTTAGCCTTATTCCAAAATTTTGGGCAGGCATATTGCTTGCCGGTTCTGTTATAACATATAATTCCTGTGCCTGTAACAGGCATATATTGCTCATTACAAGCAATGCTGCTAAATAACGGTGGATCATCAGTTGAAAATTGAAAATGAGTTAATGAAGAGAATATTCCTTTACCGGATCATTCTCTTTTAATTTTTGTTGCGATGTAATGATGGCTCAATTTGCTTTTGAGGGGTACATTCCAAATTTTTCGCGCCGGAAGAGAACTGTGAGACATCGCCTACGGCGTAAGCCCTTATTGATATATCCACCAACCAGCGAAAATTTGGAATGCACCCTTTTTGAAATGGTTATTCAACTAATATTGATATCACTGATATCATATTGTAACATGATATACTCTTTGCGCGGCATTTTTATCTTTTTTAAGAGAGCAACATGCCGCCATATAACCTGTTTTGAAGCATTCCATTTCAGTGGCATTGTTGAATTTTTTATAAGCCTTGGCGGTTATAAAGTCTTTATCTATCAGCTGTATTTTTTTCTCACCTGAAAGTACCTGGTCTTTTACATTTAAGAAATGCATATTAATATCGTTAACTATTACGTGAGTATCATTCGTAATTTGCTGCTGGCTGAAGTTTGCATATATCCACAGGTTGGCTACTGAAAAGCCCGCATCGGTTACTTTTTTCTTCAAAAGATCAAAGTCTGGTTTTATGCCGGGTTTAAATACTATGCTGAAAAGATTGTTATTGATGTCTGATTGTACCGATTCAACAAAAATCAGCGATTGCAATGCGGCATTGATTGACTTATTGCACATTGAACATGTTAAACCAGCGGCTTGTAAATCAGCTTTAATTACCTGGCTTTTTGCGGATACGATAACAAATGCAAATGCTATAATTAAAAGAATATTTTTCATATACTTTATTTAAAATGATGAACAAAATATAATAATGCTGTTTGAGCTTATGTAGCTTTAACCTGGTTGCGTTAAGCAAAACCAGATAACCACGACTATTTTAGTCCTGTAAATCAGATCCTGAAAATGCATTGCATAATTGAAACCGGCCGGGAGCTTTTTCGGGGAGGAGCATTATTATTGAAAACGCCGGCAGGGGAATGAAAGGTTGATACTACCAGGTTTATATTTTTCAATTCCGGTAGCATTGGTTTTACCGATGGCAGCTTGTAATGGATAGTTGCAACAAAATTCTGTTCATTTTCAAGCTTTACAAACTCCAGATGATCATTGCAGCACCCGGAGTTATCCATTCCGCAATTTTCGCAATGGTTAGTCTGCTTAGAAACCGTATACTTAACAGTTGCAAGCTTGCCCATGCAATAATGCATGTTAACTGCTATCCCTGAACTAACAGCTAAATAAATTATCGCCAGTAATATGGTAGTTATCTTTTTCACTGTGCTCTGCAAAGATATGCATGAACGTTCAAAAGCGCAAGATATGATTGGAGAAAGAACTTTTAATTAACGCTCCTTTAATTCCGGGATAAATAACGGAATGTACCGCCAAATCTGTATATAACTCTTTGGATTTAGTAATTTCACACTCGGCTTTATTTGATCTACGTTTAAAAATCACACATGTTCCATTCATCTTTCATCGCTCATCTTCAGGAAAAGTTCACCGGTTTCTTTGCATCAGATACTACCATTTATAAACATACACCCGTTGCAGGCGGAGATATTAACCAGGCATTTTTACTTGAAACCAGCCAGGGGAGGTTTCTTATAAAAATTAACGCGGCAATATATGGGTTGGATTTGTTTGAAAAAGAAGCGAAAGGATTGCTGCAATTAGCTGATACGAAAAGCCTGCGGGTGCCTATGCCTTTATTTGATGGTAAATATCACCAGGAATTATTTTTTGTGATGGAATATATTGAACAGGGTACACAGGCGAATGATTTTTGGGAGCTATTTGGCGAGGGTGTCGCCAGGCTTCATACTAACAGCAATGCACACTTTGGTTTAACATATAACAATTTTATTGGCAGCCTTACCCAATCCAATAATAAGCACGACACCTGGGCTGATTTTTATGCTAAGGAAAGATTAATGCCGCTTGCGCATAAAGCAAATAAAAGGGGTGTGCTGCAAAAGGAATATATTGACCAAATAGAAACAATTGGGAATAAATTATCATCCGTATTTCCTGATGAGAAACCGGCATTGGTGCATGGTGATTTATGGAGCGGTAATTTTATGGCAGATGAAAAAGGCCGCCCTGTAATTTTTGACCCCGCTGTGTATTATGGCAACCGCGAAACGGATATTGCGATGTCTTTATTATTCGGTGGCTTTAATGATGTGTTTTATGATGCTTACAATGCTCATTATCCTTTACAGCCAGGCTGGCAGGACAGGATGAGGTTATGCCAGCTATACCCCTTGCTGGTTCATCTTACGTTGTTTGGTGGCAGTTACCAGGAAAGGGTGATTGAGGTAATAAAGCAATACAGGTAGTTAGCGGACGGTTATCAGCAACCGGCGGTCAGCTTTGGGTATCGGCTGTGAGCCATGGGCAATGAGATGTGAGTTTCTTGCTATTCTGCATTATTCCTTCCCTACTACTTCTTTACGTCAAACCAAACCTTTTTTTCATTATTCCATGTACCATTATAATTGATCGTTAACTCTTCTCCCGGGCTTATTGCTCTTACTGTTTTTATAAACATAATGTTGTCATCATAATCCATAAAATATTCGCAGTTGGATTGATAGGAGTGATTATATACAGGAATATACCCCAGCGCCATGCAGCACTGGTTTTCATTATCTCCCCATACAAAAATATAGTCGTGCAGCAAAGTTTGATCTATCAGCTTTCTTTCTTCATCGCTCATTACAATTACGGGCGATATTTCTACGACTGTATCAGGCCTTATTTTTTTTCTTGTAAAAACACCCCGTCCTTTATCTTTGGTAAAATCAATGTATAAAAAGTCTGATATCATATTCTAAATAATATCTTTTTTAGCGATAATATTAGATGCATTTCAAATTTTCACGTGTTTGGCAATTTTGTGCAGATGCCTTGTGCCCAGGCATGACAAGCCGCAGTGCTGTGTTCGGCGTTAGTGCTATTGTTGAACATTAGTACTACTGTTCAATAATATTATTCCGCCCGTAATGCCGGGGCACAAGGCATCTACCGTAGCAGTACCTGCATACGAAAACCTGAAATGCATCCATAATAACTTACTTCAAAGCTATTTGTAATTTTGAAACATTAAAATAAATATAATGTCTCTTGAGCAGGAAGAAATAACATTGCAGGATCAGTTTGAGGAAGTAATTAACTCGAACGATAAACTGGCGATACAGGAGTTCCTGAATAACCAGAACATCAGCGATGTGGCCCAACTGATCAGCGATAATGAAGACTACGAAACACAGATTATATCTATTCTTTCGCTGCACAGGGCAGTAAGCACGTTTAAAATACTGGATGTGCCTGAACAAAAAAGGATCATTCAATCTCTGCCTCCTATAAAAACGGCCGAATTATTAAACGAACTGCCTGCTGATGACAGAACCGCTTTTCTGGAAGAATTACCAAATAGTGTGGTGCGAGAACTGATTAAGCTTTTGAATCCCGAAGAGAGAAAAGTTACGCTTTCTTTACTTGGATATGCTGAAGGCTCGGTAGGAAGGTTGATGACACCCGACTATATAGCCGTGCAGGAAGACTGGACGGTAGCCGAAGTGCTGGAAGAAATAAGAACGGAAGGCAAGCACATGGAGACGATAGATGTGATTTATGTAACCAACGAAAGCGGGGAATTTATTGATGATATGCGTATCAGGGAAATCATATTATCAAAGCCTGATAAGATTGTTTCTGAAATTATTGACCGGCGGTATATTGCTTTACACGTAAATGATAGCCAGGAAGAAGCGAATAATATTTTTAAGATGAATAACAGGGTAGCCCTGCCCGTTGTTGATGATAATAATATTTTGCTTGGTATTGTAACCATAGATGATATGCTTTGGGTAGCCAATGAAGAGTTTACAGAAAATATACAGCGTATAGGTGGTACCGAAGCATTAGATGAACCTTACCTCGAAATGCCATTATTTAAGCTGGTTTTAAAACGTATTGGCTGGCTGGTGATCTTATTTATCGGCGAAATGCTAACGGCAACGGCTATGAGCTTTTTTGAAGATGAAATTGCAAAAGCGGTTGTGCTGGCATTATTTGTACCGCTGATCATTTCAAGTGGTGGCAACAGCGGGTCGCAGGCTTCAACACTTATTATACAGGCAATGGCAATGGGCGAAGTATATGTAGAAGACTGGTGGCGGGTAATGCGGCGGGAAATACTTTCGGGGCTTATGCTTGGAACCGTGCTTGGCATTATCGGGTTTCTCCGCATAGAAATATGGTCGCATTTTTTTCCTGAAGTATATGGACAGCATTCATTTTTTATTGCCTTAACAGTAGGCTTTTCTTTGATAGGCGTTGTATTGTGGGGCACGCTGAGCGGGTCTATGCTGCCATTGCTGCTTAAAAAATTAGGCGCTGACCCGGCAACTTCATCGGCTCCTTTTGTTGCCACATTGGTTGATGTAACCGGGTTGATCATATATTTTTCGTTTGCGTATGTTTTTTTGCGTGGCATCTTACTGTAAATATTGCCTGATTAATTTTATTAAACTGCTTTATAAATAAAATTGCTTATGCGAAAATTAATAATACTTACTTTATTACTGAGTGGGCCATTTTTTGCTGAAGCGCAGGCACAACTTTCTCCGCTTACTGTTGAAAAAATAATGAGAGACCCTGTATGGATAGGCACTTCTCCTGCGGATGTTGAATGGGATGATGCAAATGCTTTATATTTTAAATGGAACCCGGAGAAAAATAAAGGAGATTCTCTCTACTCAATAACTATTGCCAATAAAGTACCACAAAAGGTAAGCACGGAAAAAAGCAGCGATATTGTTTATTACAGCCAGCTTGAGTACAACAATAAACGAAGCGCATACACATATACAAAAAGCGGGGATATTTTTTTCTCCGATATATTAAAGAAGAAAACCATCCGGGTTACACAAACATCGGAATATGAATCAAGCCCGGTATTTTCTTTTAACGATAGTTGTATAGTATACGGACGTAACCAAAACCTGTATGCCTGGAATATTTTTTCAGGCAATACCATTCAACTTACCAATATTGAGAAAGGAAATGAGCCACCGAAAGATCCCGGGCAGAAGTTAAATACACAGGAAGCATGGCTGAAGAACGATCAGTTACAGTGGATAGAGATATTGAAAGAAAGGAAAGAGAAGAAAGATATGACTGATGCTTATAATAAAAAGCTGCCTGAACCTGATAAGCCAAGAACAATATACACAGGCGACAGGAATGCATCCTCATTACAGGTTAGCCCTGACGGGAGATTTATTACCTACCGGCTTAACCGTTATCCCCCCGGGGCAAAAAATACTATTATCCCGAACTATATTACCGAAAGTGGTTTTACAGAAGATATTAACGGGCGCACAAAAGTTGGCGCGCCGTTGGGCAGCAGTGAATTTTTGGTGTACGACAGGTACAACGACACTATAATTACTGTAAAAACAGAAGCAATACCAGGTATAAAAGATATCCCAAATTTTATTAAAAATTACCCGAAGCTGCTGGAAGAAAAGCAAAAAAAAGCTCCACTCCGTGAAGTAAATGTTATTAATACCAGTTGGTCGCCAAAGGGTAGTTTTGCTGTTGTTGATATACGTGCACAAGATAATAAAGACCGATGGCTGATGAAACTCGAACCTGCAAGCGGCAAATTAACATTACTTGACCGCCAGCATGATGATGCCTGGATAGGAGGCCCCGGAATATGGGGAAACAATACCGGGTGGGTTGCTGAAAATATTTTCTGGTTCCAATCAGAGGTAACAGGCTACTCTCATCTCTATACCATTGATCTTGTTTCCGGTAAGCGCCTTGCACTCACTTCCGGTAGTTATGAAGTGCAGGATTGTGCGCTTTCTAATGATAAAAAATATTTTTACATTACCACCAATGAAATACACCCGGGTGAGAAACAATTTTATCGTTTACCTGTAACTGGTGGCAAACCTGAACGCATCACCACCATGACCGGTGCTAACCTTGTTACTGTTTCTCCTGATGAAAAAACAATTGCCATATTATATTCTTACTCCAACAAACCAACTGAATTATTCCTGCAGGAAAACAAACCGGGGGGTAAACTTTCACAAATTACTTTTAAAGCGCAGAGTGATGAATTTAAAACTTACAACTGGCGTGATCCTGAGCTGATTACTTTTAAAGCAAGAGATGGTGCTGAAGTATACGCACGTTTATACAAACCTGCTAACCCTGCACCAACAAAACCTGCTGTAATATTTGTTCACGGGGCAGGCTATCTGCAGAACGCGCATAAGTGGTGGAGCAGTTATTTCAGGGAATATATGTTTCATAACCTGCTTGCAGATAACGGTTATTTTGTGCTGGATATGGATTACCGTGCAAGTGCCGGTTATGGGCGCGACTGGCGAACCGGCATCTATCGTTTTATGGGCGGAAAAGATCTTACCGATAATATTGACGGCGCAAAATGGCTGACCGGAAAATTTGGTGTTGATCCAAAACACATTGGTATATACGGCGGTTCATACGGCGGTTTTATAACATTAATGGCTTTGTTTACTTCGCCGGGCACTTTTGCCGCAGGCGCGGCATTAAGGCCTGTTACAGACTGGGCGCATTATAATCATGGTTATACTTCCAATATTCTTAATACGCCTGCAGATGATAGTATTGCTTACAGGAAAAGCTCACCCATTTATTTTGCAGAAGGATTGCAGGATAATTTGCTTATTTGCCATGGCGTAGTTGATGTGAATGTGCATTTCCAGGATGTGGTAAGGTTGAATCAACGATTAATTGAACTTGGAAAAAACAACTGGCAGGTAGCTATGTATCCGGTAGAAGATCATGGTTTTGTTGAGCCATCAAGCTGGGCAGATGAGTAT
Source organism: Agriterribacter sp. (assembly GCA_047601125.1). Classification (GTDB taxonomy): domain Bacteria; phylum Bacteroidota; class Bacteroidia; order Chitinophagales; family Chitinophagaceae; genus Agriterribacter. Next base: position 2,324,506 of record JASGJY010000002.1, read on the forward strand.
AAACGGATTTTTAAGTTGTTTGAAGAAGTACTAAAAAAACAGGAATAAATATGAAATTAAAATTGTTTGTGCTGTTTTTATGCATACATATTGCCGGTTATGCCCAGCAGTATGCTACAGATAGAGATATTAATTATTATGAAGAAACTGTCAATAAAAAAGATGCTTATATCGCTTCGCAATGTAAGCTTGATATTTATTATCCCAAAGACAAAAAAGATTTTGCTACAATAGTTTGGTTTCATGGAGGGGGGATAACAGCAGGAATTAAAGAATTACCAAAAGTGCTGATGGAAAAAGGTTACGCTGTTGTTGGCGTAGGTTACAGGCTTTCACCCAAAGTAAAATCTCCTGCTTATATTGAAGATGCCGCCGCCGCTATTGCCTGGGTTTTTAATAATATTGGTAAATACGGAGGCAGTACAAAATTAATTTTTGTATCAGGTCATTCTGCAGGTGGCTATCTTGGGATGATGGTTGGGCTTGACAAAAAATATTTAGGCAAATATGGAATTGATGCCAACAATATAGCCGGTTTAATTCCATTCAGCGGGCAGGCTATTACGCATTTTACCATTCGCAAAGAAAGAGGTATAAGAGAAACACAACCTGTCGTAGATGAATATGCGCCATTATATCATGTTCGCAGCGATGCATCCCCTATGATATTGATAACAGGAGATAAAGAAATGGAGTTGTTGGGGCGCTATGAGGAAAACGCGTATCTCGCAAGAATGATGAAGTTAGCCGGGCATAAAAAAACAAAATTGTATGAACTGGAGGGCTTTGATCATGGAGGTATGGCTGAACCGGCATTTCCTTTATTATTGAAAGAAATGGCAGCTGTTATAAAAGAAAAGCAGGTACATAATTAGCCGCAATGATTATACGTTACGCTGAAGTTGTATACATAGTCATTTCAATAACCATAATATTGCTGAATGGAAAAACTTACAGCTGAATATTGGCTGATAATTATATGCTGTGTAGTGATCCTGTCATACTTTTTTTCTATTATCAGCCGGTATATACGGGTACCGTCAGTATTATTATTATTGTTTGGTGGTGTTTTTATCAGGTGGTTTTCGGACCTTAATAATGTTTATTATAATATTCCGCCAAAAATGGTGGAATTGCTGGGAGTGGTTGGATTGATTATGATTGTACTGGAAGCAGGGCTTGATCTGAAACTTTCCCGTGATAAATTTAAGCTGATAAGAGATTCCTTTTTTTCTGCGCTGTTTATTTTCGTTTTATCTGCAGGGCTTGTTACCGCTATACTTAACTATTGGTTAGATGAAAAAGTGATTAACTGTTTAGTGTATGCCATACCGTTGTCTATTATCAGCAGCTCTATAGTAATTCCGAGCATACATTCCCTCTCTGTGTCAAAAAAGGAATTTCTTGTGTACGAGGCTTCTTTTTCAGATATTATCGGCATCCTGGTCTTTAATTACTTTACCGCGGAAGAAGTGCTTACCGGCAGATCAATATTATTTTTCGGCAGTAGTATTATTGTTTCTGTTTTGCTCTCACTGGTATTGTCTTTAGTATTATTTCTTATAATGGCTAAAACAAAACTTAATATTAAATTTTTCCTCATATTCTCGCTGCTTATTTTAATATATACTTCCGGTAAAATGCTACACCTGCCTTCACTTATCATTATCATAATGTTTGGAATGATGATCAATAACTGGGAGCTCATCCGCATCAAATGGATACAAAGACTTTTTCCGATAAAACAGGTAGAACCCATCAGGGAATTACTTCATTCCATTACCGCGGAGTCATCTTTTCTGATCAGGACTTTCTTTTTTATACTTTTCGGTTATTCCATTCAATTAAATTTCCTGCGAGAGACGGACGTGTTAAAAGTTGGAGGATTGGTAGTAACTGCATTATTTATAGTGCGCCTTTTGTATCTGCGCTTTTTTGTTCATACCAATGTTTTCCCTGAATCATTTTTTCTTCCGAGAGGCTTGATCACTATTGTGCTGTTTTACAAAATACCAGCACATATGAAGCTTAATGCCTTTGATGAGGGTATACTTTTCTTTATCATTCTTACCACAAGTATCATTATGTCGATCGGTATGATTTTCTATAAAAAGAAACCTGAGCAAATACTGGAAGAAAGCGTTTTTGCTGAAAGAAATGATATACTTTGATGTATTGCCGATCTTTGCTGTCTGTTATGTTGGGTGCATTTTAAATAAGCTCCGCAGGCGTGCCTGCAAAACAAAGGATATACACCAGAGCGCCTGATCCAATATTTCTCACATCAAAGAAGCAGATTGTATTAAGTCTTCTTAAAACCTTAGTAACACATTGCTAATAATAGTACAACCTTATTAGCTTCAGTTATAAGATGCATAAAGATAGTACCTGCAAATCATTGAAATGAGATGTAATAAGGTTGGATTAATCTTAAGGTTTTGCTACTAAGGCCATAAGGTTGTTTGTCGGACAGGCAGGATTTAATTTTTGTAAAGAAATATTGCATGATTTGAAATATAAGGAGGAATATACCTGTAAAACGAACTTGCTGCACAATAGCCAGGTAACCAGAGGGTGCAATAAGGTATATATAATTTTCGCGTGTATGGTAATCTTGTGCAGATGGCTCGTGCCTGCCAATGACAAACCGTGGCTGCGTTCGGCGTTGGTGCTATTGTTGAACATTGGTGCTTTTGTTCAATATACGTTCTTCCGACTGCCGGAACCCGAGATATTTATCGTAGCTATGGTACCTATATAAAAAAATTTGGAATGCATCCGTTAAGTTACGGTGAGGCGTTTGCGATATTTTTTATAATATTGTGCAATCGTTTGCGTTACTGACGTTTACATTAACATTTATATCAAAAATATGTGTGGAATTGTTGCTTATATCGGGTATCGCCAGGCTTATCCTGTGATTATAAAAGGATTAAAAAGATTAGAGTACAGAGGTTATGACAGCGCAGGTGTGGCTTTGCTTAATCATGGACTTAAACTATACAAGAAAAAAGGCAAGGTAGCAGCGCTTGAAGAGGTGGCTATCGGAAAAGATCTTGATGGCAATATTGGTATTGGACATACACGTTGGGCTACGCATGGAGAGCCGAGCGACAGAAATGCACATCCTCATTTATCTGCCAATGGAAAATTGGCAATGATACATAACGGCATTATTGAAAATTATGCAGCGCTCAAACAGGAGTTGATCAAAAAGGGCTACGTTTTTTACAGTGATACCGATACTGAAGTATTGCTGAATTTTATTGAAGACATTCAGAAGAACAATGAAAGCACACTTGAAGAAGCATTGCGTATTGCATTAAAACGCATTGTTGGCGCCTACGTGATTGTGCTGATAGATAAAGATAACCCTGATACGCTTATAGCTGCAAGAAAGGGTAGCCCGCTGGTAATTGGTATTGGTAAAGGTGAACATTTTTTAGCGAGCGATGCTTCACCGATCATTGAATATACCAAGGAAGTAGTGTATGTAAATGATTACCAGATCGCCATCATTAAAGCTGATGAGCTGATACTGAAAAACCTGGGTAATGAAAGACAGACTCCCTTCATACAGAAGCTTGATCTTGAATTAGCCGCGATTGAAAAAGGCGGTTACGATCATTTCATGCTTAAAGAAATTTATGAACAGCCGTATACCATTTATGATTGTTTGCGCGGAAGATTAGATGTTGCAGCAGGAACAATAACTATGTCGGGCATTCAGAATAATATCGACCTGATAAAAAATGCCAACAGGATTTTAATTATCGCCTGCGGCACATCGTGGCATGCGGGTTTGATTGCTGAATACGTAATTGAAGAATTATGCCGCATACCAGTTGAAGTGGAATATGCATCAGAATTTCGTTATAGGAACCCTATTGTTCACAATGGAGATATGATCATCGCTATTTCCCAAAGCGGCGAAACAGCAGATACCCTTGTGGCTATTGAAAGAGCAAAGGAGCAGGGTGCGGTAATACTCGGTATTGTAAATGTTGTTGGTTCATCCATTGCAAGAATATCTCATGCAGGCGCATATACACATGCCGGCCCGGAAATTGGTGTTGCCAGCACAAAAGCGTTTACCGCACAATTGACGGTGCTGGCAATGGTGGCATTAAAAATTGCCAAAGAAAGAGGAACGATTACTAATGAACGTTACCTGAATCTTATTAACGAATTGAATGAAGTGCCGGAAAAAGTAAAGCAGATACTGGATGGAGCTGATTATATAAAAGATATAGCTGCAAAATATAAAGATGTGCCGAACGCATTATACCTTGGACGGGGATATAATTTTCCGGTAGCATTGGAAGGCGCACTTAAGCTGAAAGAGATTTCTTATATACATGCTGAAGGTTATCCTGCCGCTGAAATGAAGCATGGGCCTATTGCTCTTGTTGATGAAAACCTGCCGGTAATATTTGTTGCCACAAAAGATACTTACCACGAAAAAATTGTGAGCAATATACAGGAAATAAAAGCGCGTAAAGGAAAAGTAATAGCTGTTATTACTGAAGGGGATGAAACCATAAAAGGAATGGCGGACGATGTAATGCTTATTCCTGAAGCAGACGAACTGATCGCTCCGATATTAAGTGTAATTCCATTACAATTGTTGTCATATTATATTGGAATAGCAAAGGGTTATGATGTAGACAAGCCCAGGAATCTTGCCAAAAGTGTAACGGTAGAGTAGGGCAGAGATTTCAGGTTTATAGTTTATGGTTTACAGTTTCAGGTGTTTAATTAAAAGCCTGTTACCTTATTGCGGGCAATTTGTGTAACCTGATAAAAAATTTCAAATTACATTAACCTTAGCGCCTTATTTTTGAAAAATATCATCATAAGAAGGCATATGAAACTCAAACATCTTTTTTACTGCATCATTTTTTTTTTCTCCGTTGAGACAGTTTCCGCATGGGGCGTTACGGGGCACAGGGTTGTAGCAGAAATAGCGCAGCGTCACTTAAATTCAAAGACTAAAAAGGAACTTAAAAAACTGATCGGAGATGTACCGCTCGCATTTTGGGCAAATTGGGCTGACTTTATAAAATCTGATACATCATGGCGCTTTGCGGGTAAGTGGCATTATGTTGATCTGCCGGGGCATATGGCCAAAGATGATTTTATCCGGGAGCTTAAAGCATTGCCCGGTGAAAATTTATATACGCAAATTTTATTGCTGCAGGCGCAGATAAAAGATGTAACCCTGCCGCTGGATAAAAAACAAACAGCTTTAAAATTCCTTATTCATCTTGTTGGCGATTTGCACCAGCCGCTGCATGTTGGTCGCGATGAAGACCAGGGCGGTAATAAAATACAGGTTACATGGTTTGGCAAGCCAACCAACCTGCATGTAATATGGGATGAAACGCTGGTTGATTTTCAGCAATGGAGCTATACGGAATATGCTACAGTGTTAAACGTTGCAGATAAAACGCAGGTTGCACAATGGCAAAATACTTCACTTGAAGAATGGTTTTATGAATCGCATATTATATCTGATAAAATATATGATAATACAGCATCTGATTCAAAACTGCGCTACGAATACAACTATATGTTCGTGCAGGATTTAAATGATCAGTTACTGAAAGGCGGATTGCGATTAGCAAAAATTTTGAATGAAATATTAGGATAAAAAAAGAACCTGATTATAACCACTATGAATACAAAGTATTCATTATGCCGATATTTTCTTTTATTTAATTCCATCCGCCGCCAAGCGCTCTGTATATATTAGTAACTGCATTAAACTGGCGAAGCTTTGTTTCAATCAATTCCATTTTAGATTCTAATGCATCTCGTTGTGATAATAATACTTCGAGATAATCCGCTCTTGCAGATTTAAATAAAGCATTTGAAATATTTATAGTGGCTGTAAGCGTATCTACCTGTTTTGCTTTCAATTCAAATATCTGTTGCTGGTTTTTAATATTGGAAAGTCCGGTAGATACTTCTATATATGCATTCAGAATAGCCCGCTCGTAATTATATACTGCCTGTATCTGTCTTGCATTGGCATTATAGTATTCAGCTTTGATGGCACTTTTATTGATCAGCGGTCCGGCAAGATCTCCTGCTAAGGAAAACAATAAAGATTCAGGAAATTTTACGAGGTAAGAAGGGTTAAATGCCTGGAAGCCCAAACCTGCAACAATATTAAATGATGGATAAAATTCTGCCTTTGCCACTTTTACATCCAGCTTTGCTGCTTCGAGGTCCAGCTCAGCCTGTTTAATATCCGGCCTGTTTTGTAATAATTGTGAAGGAATACCGGTAGCAACCTGTGACGGCATGATATTTAATATACCTGTAGTATCTCTGTCAATATGCTGTGGGTAACGACCGAGCAAAAAGTTGAGCTCATTTTCTTTTTCCTGGATTTTTTGCAGGATATCGTATTCCAGACTTTGTGAACCGAGCACTTCTCCTTCAAACTTTTTAACCGCCAGTTCAGTAGCGGCTGCAGCCTGTTTTTGTATCCGCACAATATTGAGCGCGTTCTGCTGCAACTGTATCGTTTGTCTTACTATCTGTAATTGATTATCCAGCGCAAGCAGTTCATAATATGAATTGGCAATTTCTGCTATTAAGTTTGTAACTACAAAATTCCTTCCTTCTATGGTTGAAAGATAACGGGTGAAAGCAGCTTTTTTTGCAGTGCGTAGTTTTTTCCAGATATCAGCTTCCCATGAAGCCGTTATGCCAAACCGGTAGTCTGGCAACCAGTCAGGTACCTGTTTGCCCGGCGTAATATCTGTTGATGCATCACCTGCACCCTGGCTGGTATACCTCCCTGTTTTATCAATGCCTGCACCTGCACCTCCTTCAACAAAAGGCAGTAATCTTCCCTGCTTTGCACGCATTTCATTACGGGCAATATCTATTTCCTGTAATGTAATGGCAAGCTCCTGGTTGTTCTTTAAGGCAGTGTCAATCAGACTTACAAGACGGCTGTCTGAAAAAAATGCTTTCCACTTTATTGTACCGCTGTTGTTAACCGAATCTGAAGCATTGCTAAAGTTTACGGGCGGTGTTTTTGCTTCGGGTGCCTGCACCAATGCAGGCGTTTTGCAACCTGCATATAATATGCATGTAAATGCAATTCCCGCTATTACAATAAGTTTTACTGGTTTCATTATGCGTTATCTATATCTTCAGTTAAAGGATTCTCTTCTTCACCTTCTACCATAATATGTTTTTCAGATATTTTGGCGAAAATATAATAGATGCCCGGGATGATCAGTACCCCGAAAATTGTACCGAATATCATACCTCCCGCGGCGGCAGTGCCAATAGTTCTGTTACCCAGCGCACCAGGACCCGTAGCAAATACTAATGGTATCAATCCTGCTATAAATGCGAATGATGTCATTACAATGGGGCGTAGTCTTGCTCCGGCACCATCAATAGCAGCTTGTAACGGCGAGCTGCCTGCGCGATGTCGTTGAACAGCAAACTCCACAATAAGTACCGCGTTCTTTCCAAGAATACCAATCAACATTACCATTGCTATCTGCGCGTATATATTATTTTCAAGTCCCATTACCTTCAGTAAAAAGAATGTTCCGAAAATACCTACAGGCAAGGAAAGCAATATTGGCAAAGGCAATACAAAGCTTTCGTATTGGGCGGATAATACAAGATATACGAATGCCAGTGAGATGATGAAGATATACAAGGCTTCATTTCCTCTTCTTACTTCATCTAACGAAATACCAGACCATTCAATACCAAATCCTCTCGGCAATTTTTTTTCAGCTACTTCCTGCACGGCAGCAATAGCTGCACCACTACTGTAGCCGGGCGCAGGCCCGCCGCTTACCTCAGAAGAGTTGTACATATTATGCCTTGTTATTTCAGACAAGCCATAAGTTTTTTCAATCTTCATAAATGCGGAATAAGGCACCATTTCATCTTTATCATTCTTCACATAAAACTTCAGAATATCTTCAGGCAGGGCGCGGTATTGTGGCAAAGCCTGCACCATTACCTTATACGGCCTGTCGTATTTAATAAAACCTGTTTCGTAGTTACTGCCTATCAGTGTTGAAAGATTATCCATCGCGTTTTCTATGGTAATGCCCTTTTGCTGTGCTTTATCATTATCTATTGACAGCATGTACTGTGGAAAGCTTGAACTGTAGAATGTAAACGCTGAGGTTATTTCAGGGCGTTTGCTCAGTTCTTTTACAAAGTCTTTGCTCACCGCTTCCATTTTTTTGTAATCACCGCTGCCTCCTTTATCCATTAAGCGCAATTCAAAACCGCCGGCAGCGCCATAGCCAGGCAATGCAGGTGGTGGAAAGAATTCAATACTCGCACCTTTAATATTTTTCGACTTTTCTTCAAGCTCATCCATAATTTCCTGAAGTGAATGTTTTCTTTCGCTCCAGTCTTTAAGATTAATCAAACAGCTGCCGGAGTTGGCGCCTGTACCTTCAGATAAAATTTCATATCCGGCCATGGAAGAAACGGATTTAACATCTTCCATTTTTTCTGCAATCTTTTGCAGATCAAGTGCAACCTGGTTTGTTCTTTCAAGCGTTGAGCCCGGAGGTGTAAGTATGATGGCATAAAACACACCCTGGTCCTCATTAGGTATAAAGCCTGAAGGAATGGACGAACTTATAAACCATGTTCCGGCACAAAAAGCAATCAACACAAGAAATGTTACTACTCTCCTGTTGGCGATTTTAGCAACAATGTTTTTGTATTTCCCTAACAACCTGTTAAATCCATTATTAAATGAATCTAAAAAACGGGACAATATGTTTTTCTTCTTTTTGCCATGCGTATTTCTAAGAATGATGGCACATAGTGCAGGCGTAAACGTTAGTGCTACAATACCGGATAAAATAATGGAAGTGGCCATAGTAACAGAGAACTGCCTGTAAAAAACACCCACGGGGCCCGACATAAATGAAACCGGGACAAATACCGCTGCCATTACAAGTGTAATAGCAATGATGGCGCCACCAATTTCTTTCATTGCCGCTTTGGTTGCAGCAAGCGGGTTCAGGTTTTCTTTTTCCATTTTTGCGTGTACGGCTTCTACTACCACAATTGCATCGTCTACTACAATACCAATAGCGAGCACTAATGCAAACAATGTGATCATGTTAACCGTAATGCCGAATAATTGCATAAAGAAGAATGCGCCAATCAATGAAACCGGCACTGCCAGTGCAGGGATGAGTGTTGAGCGCCAATCGCCCAAAAACAAGAACACCACAAAGCTTACAAGCAGAAATGCTTCTATCAACGTATGAACAACTTTTTCTATAGAAGCGTCGAGGAACTTTGAAACATCGTAGCTCAATTCGTAATGTATGCTTTTAGGAAAACTGCTTGCCTGTATTTCCTCCATCTTCTTTTTTATATTCTTAATAACTTCTCTTGCATTGCTGCCATAAGACTGTTTTACAACTATAGCGGCAGATGGTTTTCCGTTAAGCGTTGAATACAGGTCATAGAATGTACTCCCAAATTCAATATCAGCCACGTCTTTTAAATGCAACAATTCTCCGTTGGGAGAAGCTCTCAATACAATATTTTCATATTCTTCTTTTGTAGTATACCTGCCGGCATATTTCAATACATACTCAAAAGCCTGCGATTGTTTTCCCGAACTTTCTCCTAACCGGCCGGGAGATGCTTCAAGGCTTTGTTCATCTAATGCTTTCATTACATCATCAGATGAAATTTTATAAGCCAGCATCCTGTCAGGTTTTAACCAGACCCTCATTGAATATTCCCTGTCACCAAGCACGTCGGCAAAACCAACCCCGTCTACTCTTTTTAATTCTGAAAGAATATTTAAATCAGCAAAATTGAAAAGGAAATTCTGTTCTAACGTGGAATCATCACTATACAGGTTGATGTACATCAGCATGTTTGATTCCTCTCTCGTTATTTTTACGCCCTCTCTTACAACCAGCGGCGGCAATTTATTAATAACTGAGGCTATACGGTTTTGAACGCTTACCGCGGCGATATTGGGATCGGTGCCCAATTCAAATACCACCTGTATGCTTGCTTCACCATCATTGCCTGCATCCGCATCCATATACTTCATGCCGGGCACACCATTAATAGCGCGTTCAAGCGGAATAATAACGGCTTTTGTCATCAACTCTCCATTGGCGCCGGGATATTCGGCCGTAACATTTACCTTAGGCGGAGAGATGGATGGAAATTGCGTTACCGGCAATTTTAACAGAGATAGTATCCCAAGAAAAACAATGATGAGAGATATTACTATGGAAAGGACGGGCCTTTGTATAAATTTATTAAACATGGTTTTCTTCTTGCAGGATTAGTAACAACTATTGTTTGATCAGTTGAAGATTGGATAGAACATTGCGCGGATCCTTATAGTCGAATTCTATTTTTTCATCTTCTTTTACACTTTGCAAACCTTCCAGTAATATTTTGTCGCCTTCAGCTATGCCGGAATCAATAACATAAATATCAGGCAGCCTGCTTTTTATAGTAATATTCCTTGATTTTACTATATTATCCTTATCAACTACGTATACGTAAATCTTGTCCTGTAATTCGTACGTAGCTTTTTGTGGAATAACCAGTGAATTTCTCAGGGGGATAGTCATTTGTACTTTACCGGTTTCACCATGTTTCAGCAACAGGTCCGGGTTGGGAAATTTTGCCCTGAAGGCAATATTACCTGTTTCATTGTCAAACTGGCCTTCAATCGTTTCGACAATACCTTTGTACTTGTGTAATAGATTATTTGCCAGCACCAGTCCTACGTGATGCAGGTTTTCGGTATCGCCCTGTGCTTTATAATCCAGGTATTCTCTTTCAGGCACATTATAATAGGCATATATCGATTTATTGTCGGAGAGTGTTGTAAGTAATGCGCCTTCATCTATAAGACTGCCCAGTTTTAAAGGAATCCTGTCAATAACGCCATCAAAGGGCGCTTTAATTTCCGTCATGGAGAGATGAAGTTTTGCCAATGCCATATCAGCTCTTGCTTCGTCTAATTTTGCCTGGGCTATGGCAGATTCCGATTTGGACACAATGTTGGAATCCGCGAGTGTTTTCGCATTCAGCATCTCAAGTTCGGCTTCTTTTGCTGCTGCCTGCGCTTTCAGGTATTCTGCTTCATATAAAGTAGGCACTACTTTAAATAATACCTGCCCGGCTTTTACATATCGCCCTTCATCCACATTAATGCTTTGGAGGTAGCCTTTCTCCATGGCCCTTATTTCTATGTTCCGTACCGATTGAATCTGTGCTACATACTCTTTTGAGAAAGAGGTGTCAACTTTTAGCGGGCTTGTTACGGAATATTTTATTTTTTCTTCCGTTTCCGTTTTTTTGTGTTTGCAACCTGAGCTGATAATGAGGGTGCATAAGCTTACCAGCAATGAGATCCTGTTCATTGAATTGTCGTGATTTTAAAATAGCGATCAGTAAGGTTAAAGGCTGAAGGTTTGACAAGAAGGGTTTTTCATTAATTGAATATTCTAAATGATATACAAATCTTGCTTAACCAGGGCTGTTAATTTTTCTACGGGTGCAAACATAATACCATGAAAAAAAATTAAAGCATTTATGAGAGGCGTTAACAACAGATTTACAATAGCTGAACCAATTGTTAATGTCAATAACAATTGATTAATTGAAAGTACACAATAAATATTGGAATAGCGGCTCACTTTATAAATACTAATTACCTGGTTGGAGTTTATACTATGTGCCGGTTTGCAAAAAGTCAGATAACTTTAAGCCTTTCTTCTTCCAGGTCAATCTGGTACAATTGCTGCCTTATAATTTCTTCGTCTATTTTAGGATCTTTATTGAGTTCGGTAAGATACTGCCTTTGCACGTTCAGCACTTCTACAAACATGGCTTTAGTTTTTTCATTCATCAATACGCTGTCCGCCGCTTTTGATCTTTCTTCCCATTGTTTCAAAAATTTTTCCATTCCTGATTCAGAGATGACATTACTATTGTATTTATCTTTCAAAAAATTATATACCTGCTCTTTTAAGCCCAGCTTCATGCGCTGCTTCATTTCTTCTTCTGATTCCTTGCTATCGATAACATTAAACAACCGGCTGCGTCTTATAAAATACGGTAATGTGAGCCCCTGTACAACCAGCGTAAGCAGTATTACTACAAAGGTGATAAACAGTATCAGGTTCCTGTGAGGAAATGGTACCTCATGTTTCAACATTACAGGAATAGATAATGCCGCGGCTAGCGACACTACACCCCGCATGCCCGTCCATCCCAGCAATAGGGGTATTAACCACCGCCTTTTGTTGGAGCTGGAGCGTGGCGCAACACCGGGACGAAAAATAAGTGTTGCTATTAATGCGGCATAGGAACTGATAATTCTTGCCACTATCAAAACCACGGTAACCAGCACACCATAGCCTATAGCTGTGCTTATAGGAATGCCTTTAGAGCGAAGTCCGCCCACAATTTCCGGGAGATCAAGCCCTATAATAAAAAACACAATACCATTCAATACAAATACAAAGCTCTCCCACACACTATAGCCTCTCACCCTGCTGGCACTGTTCAGAAATGTTAATCGTTTGGCAGACATGAACAATCCTCCTGCTACAACAGCCAATACGCCGGAGCTGTGCAGTTGCTCCGCTATCCAGTACATAAAGTAGGGCTCTATTAATGTTAAGGTGATATCTGAAGGCGCGTCTGTAGGCAGGCGTTTATGTGCCTGAACAAATATCCAACCCAGTAGTAAGCCAATACCAACACCGCCAATGATCATCCATAAAAAAACCAGGGTTGCTTCATGCCATATAAATTGACCTGAGCCTACGGCAGCAAACGCAAACCGGAAGATGATAAGGGATGAAGCATCGTTGAGTAAGCTCTCACCTTCAAGTATAGCCGAAGTTGACTTCGGGATTTTTACAAATTTTGTAATAGCGCCGGTACTTACGGCATCAGGCGGTGATACAATGCCACCCAATAAAAAGCCTAATGCAAGCGTAAACCCCGGAATTAAATAATTAGTGACAACTGCTACGGATAATGCCGTAAAAAATACTACCAAAAATGCAAAGCTCCCGATAATGCGCCACCATTTTTTCATTTCTTTAAATGAAACCGCCCATGCAGCTTCGCATAATAAAGGCGGAAGAAATATAAAAAATATAAGGTCGGGATTGATTTTTACAGGTGGTAAACCGGGAATAAAGCTGATAAGCAAACCTGCTACAACCAACAGGATAGGATAAGCGATTTTTAGTTTGGCAGCCCACATTTCCAGCAACACAATAACAACGATCATTAGCAAAAGAAGTGGTAATATAGTGTGCATCAAAGCTGGTTTTAATCCGGGAATGAAAATATGTAAAAAAATGAATAATTGAAATGTATTCAGCATTTCGTTATTCTTTGCCATGTTTCATCCTGTTCAAAATAACCTTTGTTTTTTTCACTTGTTTTTTGGTGTAGAAATGGACCTGCTCGTGATAGAGCATCCAGCCGCCAATAGCCCCGATGGCGCTTCCAATAAGCGTGTCTAAAAATCTTGTTCTGATTAAATGGCCTGTTTGTTCTGTTAAAGAAATATTTGTTTCAGTAAGAAAAATTGTAAGCATGGTAATGAACACTGCCGCCAGGGTATAATTTCTTACCACAAGAAACTCTACTATGGTTTGAAGAATAAGAATGCATATACATACACCCAATAGCGATAAGGTAAATTGCAGCACACCCCAGGCTAAGGCAAGCCCGATCAAAGTTCCCAATATCCTTTGTATGGCTCTTGCCCATACATGCGTAGTGGTAATGCCCTGCATTACCGCCATACAGGAAATGGGTATCCAATAGGGATTTTCCATTTTGAGCAATTTAGCAATCAATAATGACGCGCCAACTGTAATACCGAGTATTATGGATTCTGTGATGTTGACATATTTATTCTGGTGAATGATCACAGCTTCTCCGGTATTATTATCTTTCTTTAAAGTTAGCAGGCTGTACAATAAACCTGCTACGCAGGATATCATTACGCCCATAGAAAGGTATCCAATACTTGTGGGAATAGTTGATGTGTCTTTAGGTGTAGCAATAGCCATCGATGCTATCATTGTAAAAAAGAAATTGCCAGGTGGTTTAGTTAATGCGAGGCGAAACAACGCATAATGTAAACCAAATGTATATAATGCCAGGATGACAGGTGATAGCCAGAAGCTATATGAAAAAATAAGCCCGATAGTGTATGAAAAAATAAATCCGAAGCCGCAAACCATCAGTATCATCATCCGGTTAATGAGCTTATCAGATTGTATGTATAAGATAACAAGCGCTCCGATGGAAGCTATTTTGCCGGCAGCAAGATTATCAAAACAGAGGCCCAGTAATAACGGAATGCCTACGCAAATGCCTGCCACAGCCGGCAGATGCCACGCCCTGTTAGTTTTATTGAACTTGAATAGCTGGTTCCACAACATTTATCAGCAAGAGCATTTGAATGCAAAATAATAATATTTCAACTGAACAATTTCCGGAAAGAAAAGCCCGGATCGCGCATTTCAATTTCATTAGTGCCTGATTTAAGTTGTGCTTGCTTTGCATATACAAACATTTTTTGTTCGTAATTGTAAATAGCGGACTCTATATTATCATATTTTTCGTCAGTAAGGTTTGCAGATAAAATGAGCGCATCTAACAGCCCGGTATTTACACCCATGCCTGCAAAGGGTGGCATCAGGTGCGCTGCATCTCCTATAAGTGTTATTGGCAGTGGGCGATTATTTTTCCAGGGCTTATCCAGGGGCAGCTTTCGTGTTGGCAACCCGGTAAAAAAAGATGTTGAACGGAATAGTATTTTGTAATATTCATGCCATTCGGAAAACCTGATGTTTAGGAATGTTATAACACTTTGTGAATCCTGAAAATTTAATCTGTTATCATTTTCCCATTCAGCAGGCCTTTTAAAAATAATGCCATAGCTTAACGAGCCATTGTTGAATGGGTTAGCTACCAATAAATTTCCCTTGTGTGCAACCATTAACCTGCTGCCATTACAAAAGTCATAAAATTGCGGGCAGTTTGTTGCGGGCTGAGGTATATCACCCTGTATAATAAAAGTTCCGGTTTCTTCAACTTCAGTATCCGTAACATATTTTCTTACTGACGACATTCCTCCATTGGCTCCGATGATAATATCGGCGGTTGCGGCAGGTCTATCTTCAAAATGTAAATGCCATTTTAAGTTGTGCTCTTCAAGCGCTATACATTTGCTGCCCCAAACAACAGTATCGGTTGTTAAACTATCAAGCAAAATTTTTCTCAGATTGTTCCTGTTTATTTCAGGATTATCATATTGGGGCGGCATTGAAGACAATAGCTTGGCCTGCTTGTCTGCCATAATAATTCCCATAGCTATCGCATTGTCATAATAAGCTTTTAGCAGTCCGGCTTTCTGCAGGGCATCCTGCCCGGAACCCTTATGCAGATCCAGTGTGCCTCCCCATATTCTTGTTTGTGCGTCTTTGTCTCTCTCGTAAACAGCTACATCTGCTCCTTTTTGTTGCAGCAATCTTGCCATGGTTAAACCAACCGGGCCGGCGCCTATAATGGCTACTTTTTTATTTTGAAGTAACATATTCGGTATATTATAATGATGATGCAAAATTCCGGCAGCCCTGGAAAATGAAATAGTAAAAATCAGCCGTTTACAGAGGGAAGTTTTTTAATGGCGGTAATATCTATAAAGCGGTTATCTTTATTTTTACTTAATTCCTTTGGCGTTACACCAGTATATTTTTTTATTGCTTTGATGAAATGATTCTGGTCAGCGAAATTTTGTTCCGGAAAAAGCTTGCCTTCGCTGATATGTTTAAACGAAGATCCCAAACGGAGTATATTGCAGTATGATTTAAGTGAAATGCCAAACCACTGGTTAAAGTAGCGATTGATTTGACGGCTGCTCCAGAAAGCTTTTTCTGAAAGTTCTTTAACATGTATTGAGCCGTGCGATGCATATAGGAGTTCAAACAGCTTTTTCTTCCGGTTGTCTATATTTTTTATAATAATTGATTTTATTTTTTCCGTTGCCTTTCTGCAGAATTCCTCCAATCCAACCATATCACTTTCTTCAAACTGCCACAAGTCATTTGAAATAATTCTTCCTTCGTTCAGCATATCCTTAATAGAAAAGCCGAGCAGGTATTCCACTGCCAGTAATTTAAGCCCGATGGTAAAAATTATTGTGTTTGTTTTAATGATTATTTGGCTAGGCGCTGTGTCAATACCTCTTAATAGTATTTGCCAGTTATTTGTACCCTGTTTCATCAGCGTAAGGTCAACCATTCCATTAGGCAGTATTGTTGAAGGAATGTCTTTACCTGTTTTATTGTCCAGCATCCAAAAGCTGTGTACAATATGTGCTATTGAGCTGCCTGGCAAAATTGACCGGATGTTAAGCGCCGTATTACTGCTCATCAATAAATTTAAATATAAATGAGGATAATAATATACACTGTTGTATATTATTACCATCCTGCCGTAAATGTAGCAGGTTGCTTCTCATGCAATAATACGTATTCAACTAAAACAACCTACGGGCAGTATGGAGGTATGGCGAGAGTACAAGAGGAAATCTCAGAACTTAAAGTCAGGCAATGATATTTTATAAATTATAAGATGCTCTTACACTTTGTTCGCCATTTCGTCAAACATACGAATTGCCATAAGCCCATTGCCTACAGCTCCACCAGCCCGAAGTGCTGCCGCAATAAAAACAGTTTCTGCAATTTCTTCTTTGCTTGCTCCGGCTTGTATTGCGTTTTGCATATGAGACTCTATGCAATATGCACATTGCGTAGTTAGCGCGACGGCTATAGACATCAGTTCTCTATATTTTGCAGGTATATGTCCGTCACTCCGTTCTGCCGTATATTTCAAATTTAAAAAAGCCCTGGCTTCTTTTTCCGCTGCATTAATAAGGTCTTGAACGTATGCGCGGTCTTTTGGTGTTTGATACTCTGACATATCTTGGAAAGAAATTTTATAAACAATGTATGATGCAATGTAAAAAGCATTATTGCATAAACAAAATAAGTTTAATACCTTTTGTTCTCATCACCACGGCAGGATTTATACTTTCTTCAAGGGGTGGCGAATAAAATAATGGCCAAAAAATTTAGAACGAATTTCTTCTGCAGAAAATAACCATTCTCCCTGCTAAATATTTTTTAATATTTAAGAAGATAAATATTAAAATTTGCTTCAATAATCTATTTACATTAGCTTCCAAACCTATTATCCCGATATTGCAGATGGCTGTAATACTTTATTATCTTATGATTTTATATTTATTTTATTTAAAAGCCTTCACGCGACCGAATAAGGTCGCAAAATGTTTTTTATGGTACGGTTCTGTTAAGGTATAGAAATGCCTTTCGAACATTTATTTTTAAGATAAAAGATAAAAGGTATAAAGTCAAAACCTGTG
This sequence comes from Agriterribacter sp., assembly GCA_047601125.1. GTDB lineage: Bacteria > Bacteroidota > Bacteroidia > Chitinophagales > Chitinophagaceae > Agriterribacter. The sequence continues at coordinate 2,341,994 of JASGJY010000002.1, forward strand.
CTTCCCGTTTTAAAGCCCGCTGCTCACAATCTCTTTATCAATATTATGCTGCCTGTCGGTTTCTTCCTGCAGGCGTTTTAGTTTTCTGCCATAAGATATTTTGGTGATGATGACAAACAATACCGGCACAACAAAAATTGCCAGCGTTGTTGCGGCTATCATACCGCCAAATACTGTCCAGCCGATTGTTCTGCGGCTCTCTGCCGCCGCGCCTTCTGCAAAAGCTAATGGCAATACACCCAGGATAAATGCCAGCGATGTCATAACGATGGGGCGTAAACGAAGCCGCACCGCCTGCAATGTGGCATGTGTAATATCTATACCGGCGTCAACTCTTTCTTTTGCAAACTCCACGATCAATATGGCGTTTTTAGCAGCCAGACCAATCAGTGTGATCAAACCGATTTGCGCATAAATATTGTTGGATAACTTAGGCAACAGCGTAAGTGTTAATATGGAACCGAACGCGCCAATAGGCACCGCGAATAACACGGAGAATGGTATTGACCAGCTTTCGTACAACGCTGCTAAAAATAAAAACACAAACACCAGCGATATCGCAAAAATGACAGACTGCTGATTGCCCGCCAGTATTTCTTCGCGGCTCATACCTGAAAATTCGTATCCATAGCCGGCAGGTAATGTTTTTGCCACTTCTTTTAATGCCTCAATTGCCTGCCCGCTGCTTATGCCGGGCTTGGGGCTACCATTGATTTCTATAGATCTGTAAATATTATAGTGCGATATTACCGCAGGCGCTTCAATTACTTTGGTTGCAATTAAAGAACCAAGCGGAACCATATTACCCTGGCTGTTGCGTACATAAAATTTTTCAATGCCATACAGTGAACTGCGGAAACTGCTGTCTGCCTGCGACATTACCCGGAAGTTTCTTCCATATAAGTTAAAGTCGTTTACATAGCTGCTGCCTAAAAAGGTTGACAGCGTAGTATATACTTCAGATACGGATACACCCAGTTTCTTTGCCTGCTCTTTATTAACATCAATCTGGTAGCTGGGAGACTTCGAGCTAAAGAAAGTATATGCAGCGCCAATTTCAGGACGTTGATTGAGCTTTGCCAGGAACTGTTGCGCCACTTTTTCAAACTGTTTAATATCATCGGTGCTGCTGGTTTGCTGCAATTCAAATGTAAAGCCGGCTGTTGCTCCAAGCCCCGGAATAGCAGGCGGGGCAATAACCAGTATTCTCGCTTCTTTAATATCTGATATAGCACCACGTATCTTATTCATTACATCCTGCGCATGATGACCTTCACCTTTCCTCTCATCCCAGGGTTTAAGATTTACAAACACAGTTCCTGCATTCGACCTGTTTGAACCACTTACTATATTTAATCCGGATATACCTCCCACAACCCTCACTTCCGGTATTTTCCCGATTCTGTCAATCAGTTCTCTCAGCAATGTAATGTTACGCGTGGTTGAAGATGCTTCCGGCATTTCATAAGTAACCATTACCCTTCCTTCATCTTCTGTTGGAATAAAGCCTGTCGGTTTGTTTTTAAAAAGAAGGAATAAACCAACAAATAATACCACCATCATCACCAGTACATACGGTGTTGCTCTTACCCATTTGGCAACACCTCTTGTGTAACTGCCGGTAACCTTACCAAACCAGTTATTAAACCATGCAAAGAATTTTTCCAGCAGATTCTTTTTTGCGTCTGCCGGTTTTGATGGTTTGAGCATGATGGTACATAACGCCGGTGTAAGCGACAATGCCACGAATGCAGAGATTAATACAGATACCGCTATGGTAATGGCGAACTGCTGGTACAATCTGCCTACAATACCGGGAATAAAACCTACCGGAATAAATACCGCCGCTAATATTAATGCAATTGCTATTACAGGGCCGGATATATCTTTCATCGCCTTGCGCGTTGCTTCTTTTGGCGACATTTTTTCATGATCAATATTATGTTGTACGGCTTCCACCACCACTATCGCATCATCCACCACTATGCCTATAGCCAGCACAAACGCAAATAAGGTAAGTGTGTTAATGGTAAAGCCAAGCGGGCCAAAAAGTATGAATGTGCCGATGAGTGAAACAGGTATCGCTAATACAGGTATTAATGTTGCTCTCCAGTTTTGAAGGAAGAGGAATACGACCAGCACCACCAGTATCAATGCTTCAATCAGTGTATGCACCACTTCGTTGATGGATGCGTTTACCACGGATACTGTTTCCAGCGGCACCATAAAATCAATATCTTTTGGAAAAGTCTTTCTAAGCTCGTCCATTGCTTTTATTACGCCTTTGTAGGTATCGAGCGCATTAGCGCCTGGCGCCTGGTATATTAAAAGAAATGATGCAGGTCTTCCGCCATTTACAAATGCGTTAATGCCATAATCAAAACGGCCTAACTCCACTCTTGCCACATCTTTCAGGTAAACAATATTACCGTCTGCAGGCCGTGTTCGTATTACTATATTTTCAAAATCTTCTTTTTTATTGATGCGGCTGTTGGTAAGCACAGAATACTCAAATGTTTGCATGCCGGGCTGGGGATTACCGCCAACCGTACCTGCAGCCACCTGGAGGTTTTGCTCCTGCAACGCGGCATTTACTTCAGCAGGCGTAATACTTAAAGCGGCCATCTTTTCAGGATTTAACCATACACGCATACTAAAATCATCTGACCGGGAAAGTACATCACCCACTCCTTTTACGCGGAGTATCGCGTCTTTAACATACATATTTACATAGTTGCCTATGAACAATGCGTCATGCGTTCCATTTGGAGAATAGAAACCGAACACTGCCATCACGCTCGGGTTACGCTTACGAACAGTAAGGCCTAAACGCTTTACCGCATCCGGCAAAGTTGGCTCTGCCACGCTTACCCTGTTTTGTACATCAAGCGTAGCAATATTAATATCAGTTCCTACCTCAAAGTTTACGGTAATATTGCTCTGCCCGCTGCTGGCGCTGTTGCTGCTCATGTACGTCATGCCCGGCGTACCATTTACCTGTGTTTCTATAGCGGTAGTGGTGGTTTGTTCTACCGTTTGTGCATCAGCGCCGGTAAAGTTGCCGGAAATGTTTACCGTGGGCGGAGATATTTCAGGATACTGCGCTACCGGCAGATTGATCAGTGAAATAATACCAACCAATACAATTACAATTGATATAACGATTGCCGTGACCGGTCTTTTTATAAATACGTCTGCTATCATAATAACGAATAGTGTTTGATCAATGCGCTGCTTCCAAAATCCGGAATCTTTTTAAACTATTTTTTAGGAGCGGCCTGCTGTTGTTGCGGAGCCTGTGTTGTTACTACAGCGCCTTCGCGAAGATTCTGCACACCCTCTACCGCGATCTGCTCATTAGCTTTCAATCCGTCTTTCACAATGATGTTAGCGCCTATAGATCTTGAAAGCTGTACTTTGCGCTGTGTTACTTTACTACTGTCGCCAAGTACATACACAAAAAATTCTCCCAATTGCTCTGTAACTGCTTTGTAGGGAATGATAACAGATTCCGCTCCGGCAGCATTCAATACACGAACAGTAGTACTCATGCCGGCTTTCAGCATATGCCTATCATTAGGGAAAAACAGCCTTACTTTTATAGTGCCGGTTTGCGGATCAACAGCACGGTCAATTACGCTGATGCTCCCGTTCTTAGGATAAGTATCAGTGCCAAATGCAATAGAGAAAGTTGAGTCGCTTGATTTTTTTTGTTGCTGCAACTGTGTAAAGCGATACAGCTCTTTCTGGTCTATTGTAAAATCAACCGCAATCGGGTCATCGGTGGAAATGGTATTCAATATAGTTTGACCGGCAACAACCGATGTTCCGTTTCTTACCTGAGAAATGCCGATAGTGCCGCTGAACGGCGCAATAATAGTTGAGAAGCTCACATTAGATCTCACCGCATTCACATTTGCCTTTGCAGCATCCACCTGTTTTTTTGCAGCTTCAAGTGCCGCGTCAGCATAATCTACCTGCTGCTTTGCAATAGCATCATTCTTATCAAGCTCATGGTAACGGTCAGCATCTTTCTGCGCTTTAAGTAAATTGGTTTCCTGCACCTGCAGGCTGGCAATTGCCTGCTGATAGTTGGCACTATACAATTGCTGATCTATGGAATAAAGCTTTTGTCCCTTTTTTACTTTATCACCATCTTTAAAATATATGCCGGTAATATAGCCGGTAACCTGCGCACGTATATCAGTTTGGTTCAATGCCACTACTGTTCCGGGGTATTCGTCATAATATACCGCATCTGTTGTTTGAACTGTTTGCAGCGTAACCGGTATAGCGGGCGGAGGACCCTGTTGCTGTTGTTGTTGCTTAGCTCCACATGCTGACAATGCGATCATTGCAGCACCTGACAGGTAAACATTCATTCTTTTAAAAAGCATATATATCATTTGGTTCTGGTATGAATAATATAATTGAATAATTAAGGATTGATCTGGCCTAAACTTTTCTGCACATCCACTTTACTGCTCAGTACACCATATAATGCGTCAAAATAATTGATCTGTGCCGTGCGCAGATCTGTTTCGGCGGTTATCAATTCAAGATAAGTTTTTACGCCGGCGCGGTATTGCATTTGTATAACATCGTATACTTCTTTGGCAAGTTGCACATTTTCTTTTACCGCGATATAATTAGCCAGGTTTGCTTTGTAACCCGCTATCGCCGCACTATACTCGCTGCTCACCGAATTTTTTAAGCTTGCTATATCAAGATCAGTTCTTTTTAATTGCCATTCAGCCTGCTTTATATTATACCTGCGCTTACCTCCCTGGAAAATGGGAAAGTTCAATGATACGCCGGCATATGATTGCGGATAAGATACATTATACAATTTTCCAAAATTATTATTAAGATAGTTGAGTATGTAAGCGCCGTTTGCGGAAAGGCTGGGAATAAAGCTCCATTTATTGTAGCTCACATTTGCTTCCTGCAGCTGGCGCTGGCTTTGCAATATTTTATATTCTATCCTGTTTGAATAATCCGCACCGTTTAAAGTATCTACCGGAATTTCTTTTTCAAGCGAGGCGCTGTCATATATAATGTTCAGCGTTTCGCCTGCAGGATAGTTCATTAAGCTTTTCAAATAGTTTTTTTTGGCAATCAAAGCTTCTTCATTGCTTTTTTTAGTGGCAATGGCATTGTTTAAAGCAATGGTAGCTCTTTTATAATCCGTTTTATCTACCAGACCGGCATCGTACTGTGCTTTTGCGTCTTTCAAACTTCTTCGCAGTCTGCCAATATTTTCATCAATCACTTTTATTTGTTGTTCGGTAGCCAGCACATCATAAAAGGCTTTGCTTATATTCACTACCACATCAATCTTGTTACTGGCGGTTTGCTGTTTGGCCTGTTGCCTTACCACATTTGCGGTGCGGTTTGCCAGCATAACATCCCTGTTGAATATGGTTTGTGTACCTGCAAACTGCAACGCCGATGTATTATCCACACCCAGTTTTACGGGATTACCTCCAATAATGCTGGTTTGTACCTGAAAATTGTGCTGGTATAAATAATTGAAATTGATCTGGGGAAACCAGTCTGCCAGTTTGGACTTAACCTGAAGATTAGTGATTTCTTCATCAATCAAAGATTGCTGAATGACAGGTTGCCTTTTCAGCGCGTATTCTATAACGTTAGGTAAGGTGGCATTTGCTAAAATGGAATCCTGTTCCTGCTGCGCAGCAAGTTGTAAAGAGCTTAACAATAAACCTGTAAAAAAAAGCAGCTTCCTGTTTGTCATAATTATAATTAAAAAACTACATGGAGTTATTAAACAGCATGTATAAAATTGTACATCATACGGCAGGCAAAACCCGGGAAAGGGATTAATCAGGTGGGCAAAGGTAATAATATTGATATGAATAAATCAAACGTTTGTTTAATTTTTTTGTTAATAGAATATTAACGGGATGATTTACGGACGCCGTCAACTTATGTAAAACAAAATTTTAGCATGGGGCTTAAGAAGGTCGCCAGACTTATTGCTTTGATGAAAAACCGATATAGCCAGGGCTACTTTATTATATTATTGTAAGCCGGTTATTATAATACTGAATTGAGGTAATAACGCCTGCCAAATGATAAACTTTGCAGATATTTGCGACGAAAATGCAGTAAGTATTTTTCTGTCATTTCACCGCTCGCGCTGGCTGGTGTTTCTACCAACCAGCGAAGACTGGGGATGTACACGTTTGGCTTACGGCCATTTCACTTAAAAAAAATATAATGAAAAAATTATTTTTCCTTTTGCTAGGTTGTGCAGTTATACAATTACAGGCGCAAACCACTTTACCTGTTATTCCGGTACCAGTTCAAATGCAGGCAAAGAAAGGCAGCTTTACTATTAATAAACAAACAGTAATCGTTGCTAAGCAGGATTCAGAAAAAGAAACTGTTGATTTTTTCAATAACTATCTCGCTAAATATTTTGGTATTAAACTTCCTGTTGTAAAATCGGCTGCCAAAAATTTTATAAGCTTTACTACGAACACTTTTATAAAAGCGCCCGATAAGCCCGAGCGTTACACATTAAATATATCGCCGGCATCAGTAAAAATTAATGGTGATAGCAGGCAGGGAACTTTTTATGGTTTGCAAACGCTTATACAATTATTGCCTGCAGAAAAAACAACTGCGATAAAAATTCCGGCTGCAAGCATTGAAGATCATCCACGCTTTGGTTACAGGGGTATAATGCTTGACGTATCAAGGCATTTTTTTGATACCGCTTTTGTAAAAAATTTTATTGATCTGCTGGCGCTGCATAAAATCAATACTTTTCACTGGCACCTGACTGACGACCAGGGCTGGCGTATTGAAATAAAAAAATACCCAAGGCTTACTGAAGTAGGTGGCTGCAGAAACGGAACCATTATTGGTCATCACCCGGGCACAGGCAACGATAATACAAAATATTGCGGCTATTATACCCAGCAGGAAATAAAAGAAATTATTCAGTACGCGGCTGACAGGTTTATCACCATCATTCCTGAAATTGAATTACCTGGTCATGCTTCTGCTGCTATCGCCGCGTATCCGCAATTAAGTTGTTTTCCGGATGAGCCAACCAAACCTGCAAAAAGAGTTATATGGGGTGGAGATACAACCGGTAAAAATGTACAGCAGGCATGGGGAGTATATCCTGATGTGTTTTGCCCAAGCGAGTATACGTTTGGCTTTTTGCAGGATGTGCTGGATGAAGTTGCGGCCTTGTTTCCATCAAAATATATTCATATAGGCGGAGATGAGTGCCCTAAGGATTCATGGAAAAGATCTGAGTTTTGCCAAAAGCTTATTAAGGATAATAATTTAAAAGATGAACATGGATTGCAAAGCTATTTTGTATCAAGGATTGAAAAATATTTAAACAGCAAAGGCAAAGCAATTATTGGCTGGGATGAAATACTGGAAGGCGGTCTTGCACCCAATGCCACTGTTATGAGCTGGCGCGGAGAAAAGGGTGGTATTGAAGCTGCGGAACAAAAACATGATGTAATCATGACGCCTACTACTTATGTATACTTTGATTATGCACAACGTAAAAATGAAGATTCGCTGGTGATTGGCGGTTACCTGCCCTTACAGCATGTATATGGCTACGATCCTGTGCCAAAAGAATTAAGTGCGGATAAGCAGCACTATGTATTAGGCGGCCAGGCAAATTTGTGGTCGGAATATGTAACCAATCCTGCTAAGGTGCAGTATATGCTTTTGCCACGTATGACGGCACTCAGCGAAGTATTATGGAGCCCGAAACAAAATAAAAGCTGGGATGGTTTTAAACAACGTATTGCAACCCAGTTTAAACGTTTTGATTTGTGGAAACTGGCTTATTACCCTGGGCTGGATGAACCGGCGAAATAGATTTGGATAGTCACGGATGCTATTGTGTATGCATTCTCGGTTTAATGCTCAAAATAATTTCCTGGCATAATAAAGATTAATACCCACAGCGTTGTAACATGACTGTATCAGAAGCCTATCTCAAATTGACCGGCACGTTAATAGCTCTTTATGATAAGCGAGAGTCGGAAAATATAGCAGATATGGTTATTGAGAAAATAACCGGGCTGAGGCAAATGCAAAGGGCATTGCAAAAAGAGAATGAACTTACAACGCAACAGGAAAAAGCAGTAGCGCATTATTTGGCGGAGCTTTTACAGCACAAACCCGTGCAGTATGTTTTACAGGAAGCCTGGTTTTACGGGCTTTTGCTTTTTGTAAATGAACATGTATTAATACCACGGCCAGAGACTGAAGAGCTTGTGGACTGGATTATTAAAGATGCAAAAGGTTTTTATCAACCCCCTGTTGCAATTTTAGATATTGGTACAGGGAGCGGCTGCATTTCTGTAGCCTTGAAAAAACATTTGAATACATCTGTAATAACAGCGATAGATATCAGCAGTGAGGCATTGAGCGTTGCAAAAAAAAATGCAGATGATAATAATGTAAACATTGATTATTTACTGGTTGACGCGCTGAACGAAGTGCAGTTGAATGCCCTGCCGGTATTTGATATAATTGTAAGCAACCCGCCTTATATACCTGCAACAGATATGACTGAAATGCGGGAGAATGTATTAAACTACGAACCCCATACCGCTTTGTTTGTATTAAATGAAGATTCATTGCTTTTTTACAAAGCCATTGCAAAGTTTGCAACCTCACATTTAAATGCTTATGGCAGCGTATATATAGAAATTCATGAAGCGCAGGGAGAGGCAGTAAAAAAAGTATTTGAGAAAAACGGCTTTTCAAATTGTATAATAAAAAAAGATATGCAGGGCAAAGACAGGATGGTAAGGGCGGACAGAGGCGATGACGAATAGTTGCGGTTGTAAGTTACACGTTGCAGGTTACAGATTTGTAGTTTCATGTTTGAGGGTGCAGGATGTGAACTGATCGCCCATAGCCCACATCCCACATCCTATTGCGCTACACTATCTCTACCAACTCCACATCAAACACTAAATCCTTTCCGGCAAGAGAATGATTAGCATCAAATACTACTACATCATCTTTTACTTCTGCCACCACTACAGGCACCGGGTAGCCCTGTTGATTCTGTAACTGAAGCTGCATGCCAGGTTCAAGCTTCATGCCTGAAGGCACCTGGTTCATGGGGAACTCAATGATTGCCTGTTCATCTCTCGGACCATAACCTTCAGCAAATGGTATATTGATAATTTTCTTTTCACCTACTGCCATGCCTTCCACACCTGCATCAAAACCTTTGATCATTTGTCCGGCGCCAACAGTAAATTCCAGCGGTTCACGACCAACTGATGAATCAAACTGTTCGCCATCCGTTAATCGGCCTGTATAATGCACTCTTACAACATCACCTTTTTTTGCCTGTTTCATATAACTTGTTTTTATTGATTTAATCGTGAAAGGTATACGATTCCGGTTATTATACAAAAAACATAATTAGCCACAAATGCACGAATAATTACAGGCGTATATGGCTATCTTTGATTACTGATTCATAACCGTGAATTATTAATTTTTTATGGCAATACTCTTCTTTTCACAAATTATTTCCAGTATTTCCTTTTTGATAACATCTGTACTGCTTTCATTTGTTAACCCTACATGCAACAGTCGTATCACAGTAGTTGCAAATACTGAATTATCAGAACAGGCAGGAGATAGATCCATACTTCCCGCTGCTTACCGGTTTGATAAATACCTCCCGTTGATAAAAGGTAAATCAATTGCCATATTTGCCAATCAAACTACTATTGTGAGGAATAAACACCTCATTGATACACTTAAAAGTTTAGGCGTTATACCTAAAAAAGTATTTTCGCCTGAACATGGCTTTCGTGGGACTGCTGATGCCGGCGAAACTGTTGGAAATTATATTGATCAGAAAACAGGCGTTGCTATTATCTCTCTTTACGGGAACAAAAAAAAGCCTTCAGCTGATGATGTAAAAGATATTGATATTTTGATGTTCGATATGCAGGACATTGGTGTGCGATATTATACCTATATATCTTCTTTACAGGACTATATTGAAGCGGCTATTGCATATAAAAAACCGTTGATCATTTTAGACAGACCAAATCCTAATGGATTTTATATTGATGGCCCGGTATTGAATATGAAATACAAATCATTTATCGGCATGCAACCCATACCCGCGGTATATGGTATGACAATGGGCGAGTATGCGAAGATGATCATCCGTGAAAAATGGATCGACCTTAAAAATACACAACCCGAAATTTTTACTGATGAAGATAAGCGTTCATCCATCGATCTTACCAAATGCAGTATTACTATTATCAAGTGCGGCAATTATGATCATAACAGCAGGTATGCACTTCCGGTAAAACCATCGCCAAATATCTCTGATATGCAATCCGTATATCTTTTTCCTTCCACCTGTTTTTTTGAAGGAACAGTTTTTAGCGAAGGGCGTGGTACACCCAAACCTTTTCAATGGATTGGTCATCCTTCTTTACCCCAAACCCTTTTTTCATTCACACCTAATCCAACGGAAGGCGCTAAAAATTCTAAGTTATATGGCCAGCTTTGTTATGGCTGGGATCTTAGCGGAACTGTAGAAGAGGTGCTGCAAAAAACAAATGGCAGGCTGCAATTAAAATGGATACTGGAAGCGTATAAACTTTTTCCGAAAAAGGACAGTTTTTTTATAATTCCGAAGTCTGGAAACATGGAAGACAGTTTTTTTAATAAGCTTGCAGGCAATAATGATCTATGGCAGCAGATAAAAGCGGGAATGCCGGAAGATGAAATCAGGAAAAGCTGGGAACCTAAGTTGAGTGAATTTAAGGCTATCCGGAAAAAATATTTATTGTACAAAGATTTTTCAGCAGAGTAATATGAGTAAAAAGGATGTTAGGATAGTGTTTATGGGAACGCCTGAATTTGCAGTAGCATCACTTGCAGCATTGGTAAACGCCGGTTATAATATAGTAGCTGTGGTTACAGCGCCGGATAAGCCATCTGGCAGGGGAATGAAGATGAATGAAAGTGCGGTAAAAAAATATGCGTTTGAAAAGGGCTTGCAGATTTTGCAGCCACCAAAACTGAAAGCACCTGAATTTATTGAAGCGTTGCAAGAGCTTAATGCCGACCTACAAATTGTAGTAGCTTTCCGTATGTTGCCGGAGGCTGTGTGGAACATGCCGCCCATGGGCACGATCAATGTTCACGGCTCTTTACTGCCACAATACCGGGGTGCTGCTCCCATAAACTGGGCTGTAATAAACGGTGAAAAAGAAACCGGTGTAACTACTTTTAAGCTTAAGCATGAAATAGATACAGGAAATATTTTGTTGCAGGAAAAAATGCCGATAAGAGAGGATGAAACTGCCGGCGAAGTGCATGACAGGATGAAGGAAATAGGTGCGGAGCTATTGGTAAAAACTGTTGACGGATTAATTGATAAGACTATTGAAGAGAAAGAACAATTGCGATCATATACAGATATAAAACATGCACCTAAAATTTTTACTGACACCTGTAAAATAGACTGGAATAAAACCGCTGATGAAGTATATGATCTTATCAGGGGGTTAGCACCTTATCCTGCAGCTTTCACTATTTTGAATAATAAAACCCTGAAGATATTTTCGGCAAAAAAGATAAAACAAACGCCCAATATTAAACCTGGCGAATATGTAACCGATGGAAAAACCAGCTTGCGTTTTGCCTGCAGCAACGGCTGGATAGAGGTACAGGATATACAACTCGAAGGAAAAAAGCGAATGCATATCGATGATTTCTTAAGGGGATACAGGTTTGAATAGCTAAACTATATTGTTGAAAGAACAACACATTGAAAAAGCAATAAATCATTTAAATGCCTTCTCCTTCTAATCGGATATTATCTGTTGATGCTTTCAGAGGGATAACTATTCTTGTAATGATATTTGTTAATGAGCTTGCGGGTATCAGCAATATTCCAGCCTGGATGAAGCATGTGGCCGCAGATGCTGATGCAATGACTTTTGTTGATGTTGTATTTCCTGCTTTCCTGTTTATTGTAGGCATGTCAATACCGTTTGCCATGAACAGGAGATTACAGAAAGGAGATGATTTTTTGCAGATACAATGGCATGTAATTTGGCGCACATTGGGATTATTGATACTGGGCGTTTTTATGGTTAACGGTGAAGGCGGCAACCTGAACGAGAAAGCAACAGGTATGAGCAGAAGCCTTTGGTTATTGCTTTTTTACATATGCATTGTGCTGGTATGGAATGTATATACTTTTAAAAGACGATGGTGGAAATATGTTTTTCAGCTGGCAGGTTTTATAGGGTTGGTTATGCTCGGGCTGATATACCGGGGTGGGGAAGAAGGCACGGAATATTTAAAACCACGCTGGTGGGGCATATTGGGATTGATCGGCTGGGCATATTTGTATGCCTGCATATTATACCAGGTTTTTGATGCGAAGAAAGGCTACCTTATTGGTTGCCTTATTTATTGCATATTGTTTTATATGGCAGGCAAAACCAGTTATGTGGATGATAGACCATACCTGTTATGGATAAAAAGCCAGTCTGGCAATGCTATACATACAGCCATTGTGCTTTGCGGTATAATATTATCACTTATATTTTTTGGCAAACAATCTCAGCTCAATATAAAAAGCAGTTATATACAGGCTTCAATTTTTACAGTTCTTCTTTTTATAGCCGGTTATTTTCTCCGCCCATATTACACTATTTCTAAAATATATGCTACACCCACCTGGGCTTTATATAATGCGGGTATAAGTTGTGCTGTATTTTGTTTTTTGTATTGGCTTATTGATATAAAGGGAATACAAAAATGGACTAACTTTTTTAAGCCTGTTGCCACAAATCCATTGCTGGCCTATATAATGCCCGGAATTATTTACGCACTGTCTGCTGTATTGCGTATTACAATAATACCGCCATCCATGCAAAGCGGAGTTGCTGGTATTGTATGGTCGCTTTTGTTTGCAGTAACAATGATATTTATAGTGAAAGGGTTGAACAGGTTGAGGATAAAATTGCAGTTGTGAATAATCATATATGTGCGAAATGATTCAGGGATTTCGCTTTTAAAAAAATATTTTAATCACAAAAGAGAAATATCCATTAGCTAGTCAATAAAAAGGGCTACGAGGAAATTAAGATTGATTCGTCCGCATATCACCCTGATATTTATAAATGGTAGAGGCGGACTCGCAATGACGGCGATAGGTTGAATAGTTAATACATTTTGATTCAGTGCTGATAGCAAAATACAAACATGCTTGTCCGTCATTTCGATCCCGCCCTTATGAGTTTATAATTAAGAATATGTTGCGGCGGGAGAGAACTTTTCTCACCGAAGGTAAATCTGTTGGGCAGTAGTACACAAGTTAATCAAAAGTACCAAGGCCCGGCAGATATCTCACTCGCGGACTAATTAATATTTTGAGGTGCTGATTATATCCAACTACTTATTCATGAATAAGTTTTGGGAAATTCCTGCTCACAGCCTGTTACTTATCTACACCAGTATCCACGTTAGGCGCCTACTTTTACATGGGCTTTGCTATGTGGCTGATTAAAGGAAATGCTCAATAACGATATACAGCTCACAGGTCTCCTCAAAGTAAAAGTCAGCGCCGTTGTGGATACGATGCCACACCGGCATGAGGTGAAATGTCATAAACTAAATGCATTTGATCATTTATAGTGAAATGTTAATCTCAAAAATTTAAGGTCTTATCTACTTTTGCCCAGCACCTCAAAATATTAATTAGCCACTCGCGTCAAACGATGATAGTAAAGTTCCATTGTTGCTCGTTCGACATGACGAAAACCTTCCGCATTACGAATGCGCCGGCGTGAAATTTGAATTAAATATATGTTGCAGTGGTTGAAGCAATCCCATGTAACTTTCATAATGGAAATTGGTTTATGTTTTTTAAAAAGCGACATCCTTGCGAAATGATTTAATCACGCTTTTTCAATTCTCATTTCCCCATTGTTCAGATACAAAGCCTTAGTTACACATTCGGGTATTTCATGCCTGTAATGGCTTACATACAACAATGTAGTACCAAAGGTTTGGCAGATGTCGTTAATGATCTGCCGGAATTCGTATATATGCCCGCTGTCAAGTCCCTGGCAGGGCTCATCCAGGATAAGCACAGGCGGATTTTTCACCAACGCTCTAGCCAATAAAACAAGTCTTTGTTCACCCGCAGAAAGTTGAGACAGCAATTTGTTTTGAATTTTTTCCAGTTGCAAAAGACGCATCCATTCGTTTACCTGTTTTCTTTGCGCTTCATTCAACTGCCGGAATAAGCCGATAGAATCAAAAAGGCCTGAAGCTATTGTTTGAAAAGTGGTTGAAGTATAATCGAAATAAATATGCATTTCCGGCGAGAGGTATCCTATTTTCTTTTTAATATCCCATATGCTTTCACCCGTTCCTCTTCTTTTATCAAACAGGTATACTTCATTCGCATAGGCTTTGGCGTTATCTCCGGTTATTAAACTCAATAAAGTTGATTTGCCCGCACCATTGGGGCCGGATATGCTCCAGCATTCTCCTTTTTTCACATCCCAGTTTATATTATGCAGAATAATACGATCGCCGTATTTTACTTCTACATTTTTCATTCGTATGGCATATTCAAAATCGTATGCTTCCTCTTTTTTAAGCGCATGCAAAGCTTTATGATCTATGCTTAATGTTCCGCTTTGATTTGCTGAATGCGGATCAAAATTTTTTCTTTCGGTGGCCGATTTTATTGTTCCGTTTTGTAACACGGCAACATGCGTTATGCTGTCGGGCACTTCAAACGGTGAAGTGATCAGCAAAATTTTCACGCCTGTTTTTTTCAGGGTCTCTATAACCTGGGCTAATATTTTTCTCCCTTCAACATCAAGCCCGATAAACGGATTATCGAGTATCAGCAATTCCGGCTCCTGCAAAATAGCTTTTGCTATCTGTAATCTTTTATTTTCCCCGTTTGATAATTGTATCAGGGGTTCATCCATCACATGCGTTATATGAAGTACGTCTGGCAGTGTTGATACTTCAATACCTGTGACAATTTTTTTTTGCCCGGGGTTTAGCTGCTCCAATGCTTTGGCTACTGTTACGGCATCTTCTGCGTCTGAAGAATTATAACGCTGCTGGTAATAAAAATCTGAAACATTTGAAAGGTTTTTAAAACGGTGCTGCTGCTCAACAACAACAATATGTGGTTTAATGTTATTTTTAAAACGAATATTGCCTGTAAAATAATGTTTGCCTGCAAGTGTGTTGGCTAATGTGGTTTTGCCGCTTCCTGATGCGCCAACGATAGCCCATTCTTCATTATCTTTTATATTGAGGTTAAGCTTTTTTAAAATTTCATTTTCACCTGATCTTACTGTAACATTCTCTACGTTTAAAAAAAAATCATCCATTGTATTATTTATTTTACAATGGATGAAGTTATTGTTTTGTTTACAAATGGCTTAATCTTCGTCTTCATAATAGGCGTCTTCATTATTATAATATGAAGATTGCCACTCCTTCACCGCCCTGTCATCAAGCAGTTCAAGAATTTCAACAATAGGGTCTGTCTTTCGTTTCCATTCAGTCACTTCAGATTCTACATACCTGGTTACAAAAACACAATGATCAGATTCTGACATTATCCTGATCAGCACCACAGGCGAAGTTTCTTTCTCCTGAATAAGATAATAACATCCTTTTTCTAACAAAGCATACGAGTACATAACAATTCAATTTTAAATCTGATCAATACAGATTTAATGGGTGAGTAGTAAGAATTTTAATGAGGTTATAGTACCGTAATAATGGAATTAGTAAGTAACCGGCTTATAATTGTATCATAGGTTTTTTACCGGTATGGTACAAATTTAAAGGAAATATGTTTGTATGCTATACAGAAAGCCGATATGCCATGGTATTTTACAAAAAATTAATTTTCACAATGAAAATATGACGTATACATATATTATTTTATTTAATGCATAGGCTTTATTTTAAATATCGGTGTCAAAACCAGACTTTTGCAACTTTATAAAACAGTAATAATGACTGAAAATACAGTAATAAGCGCTTTAATTTTTGACCTTAATGGCACAATGATAGATGATATGGCCTTCCATACTGTTGCCTGGCGCGATATACTCAATAATGACCTGAAAGCAAATCTGACTGAGGAAGAAGTAAAAAAGCAGATGTATGGAAAGAATGAAGAAGTGCTTGCACGTATTTTCGGGCAGGGGCATTTTAACAATGAAGAAGCTAACCGTATATCAGTTGAAAAAGAAAAAAGATACCAGCATGCTTTCTTGCCGCATTTGAAATTGATAGAAGGACTTGAAGGCTTCCTGACTTTTGCGCATAGCAAAAACATACCGATGGCTATAGGTTCAGCTGCCATTCCTTTTAATATAAATTTTGTGCTGGATAATTTGAATATCAGGCATTATTTTTCTGCCATTGTAAGCGCTGATGATGTAAAGATGAGCAAGCCGGATCCGGAAACTTTTACAAAAGCAGCGGAATTATTAAATGTCAGCCCCGAGAATTGCCTTGTGTTTGAAGATGCGCCCAAAGGAGTAGAAGCCGCGCAAAACGCAGGTATGAGAACGGTTGTATTAACTACTATGCATAACCGGAATGAATTCTCTCTATACAATAACATTATTGGCTTTATCAAAAACTATAAAGACCCACTGCTGAAAGAGGTTATAAACTTTGAAACTGTACAATAAAAGAATATCTCTTTTTAAAATCTATGCCTGATAACAGCGGCAGGAATGGGGTGCATTCCGGATAGTTTATATTTTACGTGTAATGGGTATCCGGCAGAATAAGCATAATAATGCTCATGGCGCTTCATTGTTATAAAAGTAATAATATCAGCAGTCCCCGATATAATTGCGTTCCATTGCCCTACCCGATTTATCAGGAGATATCAGCGTATCAGTTTACTGTTCACCTGCCGCTTGTGAATATTTGGACTGCCGCCGGCCGGCGCAAGAACAGCAACGTGAATTTGAAATAACTTTTTAAATTTACAAATAGTAAATATGCCCTGGTTTTTATGTACTAATGAATTCAATTTTCCAGCTTATCTTTTTTTATTGTATTTAAAACAAACCTGTTTATGCGTAAATACCTTCTGTTCACCCTGGTAATGCTGTGCAGCGTTGCTGCAGGCGCTCAGCAAAAGGGATATTACCGTTATCCTGCTATTTATGATAATATTGTAGTGTTTACAGCCGAAGGAGATTTATGGACTTATGATATTGCCGGCGGTAAAACTGCAAGACTTACAACACACGCGGGCATGGAATCTGCCCCTTGTTTTTCTGCAGACGGAAAGCAGATCGTTTTTGTCGGACAATATGAAGGTCCGTCAGAATTATATATAATGCCCGCGGCAGGTGGTGTTCCCCGCCGGATCACATATGACGGCAGCGTAGTTTACCCTTCAGGTTTTTTGCAGAACGGCAAGATCCTTTTCAGAAGTAATCTTTATACACAGATAGAAACGCCTCAGCTGTTTACTATTGATCCGGTAAGTCTTCAACGCGAAGCAATTCCATTATGGCAGGCGTCGTTGGGAGTATATGATGGGGATGGTAATTTATATTTTACCCGTTATCCTAACCAGGGCAGTAAAACAAAGCGCTACCAGGGGGGCTTTATTGAGCAGGTATGGAAATTTGATGGTAAGCATGAGGCGGTTAATCTTACCGGCGATTTTAAAGGTACCAGTACGAGCCCGATGTTTTTTAACGGACGTATATATTTTCTCAGCGACAGAGACGGCACGATGAACCTTTGGAGCATGAATACTTCAGGAAAAGATATGAAGCAGCAAACTTTTTCCAAAGGATGGGATATGCAAACACCTTCATTGCAAAATGGCCGGATTGTATATCAAAAAGGCGCTGATATATGGTTGTATGATATTGCTGCTAACCTGGAAAAATTATTGCCAGTAACATTACAATCAGATTTTGATCAGCGTAAACCACGCTGGATAAAAAACCCGGCAAATACTATCAGTGATGCTGATTTATCGCCCGGCGGTAATTACGCGGCATTAATAAGCCGTGGCCGTGTATTTGTTTCACCGGCTAAGAGCGATCGCTGGGTAGAAATACCAAAGCAAGACGGTATCCGTCACCGTGAGTTACATTTTATTGACGACAAGAATATAGCTGTATTAAGCGACAAAAGCGGATCATTTGAAATATGGAAATTATCTGCCGATGGAAGTGACAGCGCGAAGCAGGTAACGCACGATACAAAAACGCTGATCAAAAATTTTTCAGTATCTCCCGATGCCAAATGGGTAGCTTTTATAGATAAGAACGAAGCGCTTAGCATAGCAGATATGGCAAATGGCAATGTGCAGTTTACATATGATAGTTCGTATGGTGGCATACAGGAACTTGTTTGGTCGCCCGACAGTAAATACCTTACGTTTCAACACAGCATCAGCAATCAGAACAGTCAGATATGCATATATGATGTTCGCAAAAAATCTGTGCGCCCTATAACTACCACCCGGCTTGATAGTTATAGTCCCTCCTGGAGCAAGGATAATAAATGGCTTTATTTTCTTTCTGACAGAAACCTTAAAACAAAAGTGTTCAGTCCATGGGGATCCCGTCAGCCTGAACCATATTATACCGAGACTACTAATATTTACGCGATGGCACTCGACAGTGCGGCTGCATTTCCTTTTATATTGGAAGACTCGTGGCTGAGTGATTCACTGTGGATGGAAAAAAAGGAAACAGTATCTGAAAATAAAAGCAAAAAAGCAAAACCCGGAAAACCTGTTGCACCATCAGAGGTAGACTGGAAGCGGGTAACAGATGAATTGTACCAGGTGCCTGTAAAGAGCGGCAATTATAATGCATTGATGGTTGCTGATGGTTATTTGTATTGGCTTGATCGTGGAAACGATGGAGGGAGAGACGGCGCGGCATTAATGGCATTAAAAATTGAAGCTGCCAAAAAGTATGAACCTGTTGAGGTTGCTAAAGGCATAAGCGGCATTGTGCTTTCTCAAAAGAAGAATAAAATATTGGTTTATTACCAAAACCGCTCCATGGCGATAGCTGATGCAAACGGCCAAAAAATAGATGCGGAGAAATCAAAGCTTGCTTTAGACAACTGGTCGTATGTGCTGGATCCGGTACAGGATTGGAAACAGATATTTCATGATGCGTGGCTGCTGATGCGTGATTATTTTTATGACCGGAAAATGCATGGCGTTGACTGGCTTTCGGTACGCAAACAATATGAGCCTTTGGTAGAAAGGATCACTGATCGTTATGAACTGGATGACCTGATCAGCCAGATGGTAGGAGAATTATCTGCATTGCACACGTTTGTGGGTGGAGGTGATAAAAGATATTCACCCGACCAGATGCCGATGTCCTTTTTAGGTGCCCGTACTGTACGCACAGCAGAAGGGGAAAAGATCGTGCACATTTATAATACTGACCCTGACTATCCTGATTTTCGTTCGCCGCTTGCCATGCGTGGGTCGAAGATCCGCGAAGGAGATGTCATTACCGTGATTGATAATATTCCGGTTAAAGAAGCTGCGTCGGTGCAGGCATTATTACTGAACAAAGTAAACCAGCCGGTAAAGCTAACACTGGTTGATAAAACAGGTAAAACCTATAATGAAGTTATTAAGCCCTGCGCATGGTATACAGATAATCTGCTTCGTTATAATGAATGGGGATTAACCAACAGGGAGAAGGTAGACAGCATGAGCAATAATGATATCGGGTATGTTCATTTAAAAGCGATGGGAAGTAACGATATGGATGATTTTGTAAAACAATTTTATCCTGTATTTGACCGGAGTGGTTTGATAATAGATGTACGCAATAATAATGGTGGTAATATAGATAGCTGGGTATTAGAGAAGCTCATGCGTAAGGCATGGATGTACTGGCAGGCACGCTCAGGTAAGCCAACGTGGAATATGCAATATGCTTTCCGTGGTCATATGGTTATTTTGTGCGATCAGCAAACAGCATCTGACGGGGAAGCCATATCTGAAGGGTTCCGTAGGCTGGGATTAGGTAAAGTGATCGGTATGCGCACCTGGGGCGGGGAAATATGGCTCACCGGCAGCAACCGCCTCGTGGACAACGGCGTGGCTACTGCCGCGGAGTTTGGCGTATATGGACCGGAAGACAAATGGCTGATTGAAGGCGAAGGCGTGATACCGGATATTGAAGTGGATAACCTTCCGTTTGAAACCTATAAAGGAAAAGATGCGCAACTGGAGTATGCAGTAAAGCATTTGCAGGAACTTATTAAAGCGAAACCGGTACCTGTGCCTCCGGCGCCACCGCACCCCAACAAAGCATTTAATTATAAATAGAAAAGTTAAGAGGTAGAGCCGCTTTTAATAAAGTGGATCATTCTCTTTTACGGATCAGTGCAATTGCTGTTGTGTATGATAAAAAGAGGGAAGTGCGTCATCACTTCCCTCGAGGTGGAGCTGCAGGGAGTCGAACCCTGGTCCAAACAAATCCGCCATACGCCTTCTACATGCTTATTTGATGATTAGTTGTCGGGAATAAACCGGACATCAACATACCCATATATTCCTTAGCTGTATAGGTCTTATGTTATGCGCACAGCCTTGCATAACAGCATTCCGTTTTCTTTTTAAGTCGGCGGCGGCCCTCGGTAACAGACAGACCCGGACGGCGGCCCAAATGACTAACTAATCACTGATTAGGCAGCCATGGCATACTGTGTATTGCCATTTAAATTGTTGAATATTCAGATTAAGGTGCTAATTATCCAACGCACCGCATGCTTACTCGTACAAAGAACTTTGCTGTCAAAACCGGTCAGCCCCGGGAATTAATTTGAAAATGTGGAAATTTAAATATCCCACACTTTATTTTCCAGGCGAACTGCAAATATACACAAACCCCAACCACAAACCACAAACTATAAATTACAAACCCTCCCGCATCTCAAATTTCAAATTTCAAATCAAAAAATGCTCTTTCATCACTTTCGCATAATCCGCAAATGCTATACCAGGCTCCATTAATTCAGGATGCCAGAGCTTTTCCCATTCAAAGCTGTAGTATCCTTTATAACCATCTTTGCGTAAAAGGTCAATGGCTTCAAAAACGGGTACCTGGCCTTTACCTAACAGTACGTAATTGATTTTATCTCCGTCAAGGGTAGCATCTTTAATATGCGCATGGCGGATATACGGTTTTAATTTAGGATATACTTCTGCCGGAGGTTCTTTGGTTATTGTCCACATATTGGCAATATCCCACACCAGCGCCACTTTAGGATGATTTACCGATTCCATAATTTTTACAAGATCAGCAGTATATACCACATCCCCATGCGTTTCCATCAGCACGGTTACTTTGGTACTTTTTGCGTAATCACCTAATGTTTTTAAACCATCAATAATCAATTCAATTACCGCGTCCCTTGTATCATCTTTAGGAAGCTTATTGGGGAACACACGTATATACGGACAGCTTAATTGTTGTGCTAAATCTATATAACGTTTTGCTTCATCAATATTTTTTTCCCGCTCTGCCTTATTAGTATAATGCAACGCGGTTGATGCGCCGAGATTGATGATGCGTAACTTATGTTGCTTTAATTTTTGCAGGGATATTTGGATGTTTGCCGCGCTAAAATCCGGAGCTTTGGTAAGATCAATTTCACGGTTTAACCCACGGAATTCTATACCGCTGAAACCATGCTGAGCAGCGAAGCTCAGTATTTCATCAAAACTCCAGTCAGGGCAACCCAACGTGGAAAATGATAATAAAGGTTTGGCTGCTTTAATATCAAAATTATACCCGATAAGTGGTATTGGTAACAGTGCAATGCTGCTTTTCAGAAAATCTCTTCGATTAAAATTCTTCATAATATTTATATTAAAATAAATAAATACAGCTTTTGCTCACTTGTATTTTCCATGTCTGCATCCATCCACTCAAATTTTCTGCCGTTTACTCAGTGTGATGTAAAACAAAGTGGAAAGGATATTAATCTTGTATCAGGTTTTTCATAAGATATTGGATTAAAACGGGCATTGATTTCCATCAAAGCCCTTTTTTTTTGCTTCTTCAGGAACGACCGTAATTTTTTTAGTATCATAGTCAAAGCATACCATACCGGTTTTTGCCAGCACAGCTACAGTTAATGTTTCATTTACCATCACTTCCAGCTTATAAAAAATATCGAAACTTACTTTTTCAAAATTGGGTATGGTTAAAGATGCATAAATGGTATCCCCGTAAAATAGTTCTCTTTTAAATGCTATAGCCACATCATTCATGATAAGCCCGACACCAAAAAAGTTTTTTTCATCGCAGCCAAACTTTTTCAGGAACTGTATTCTCACTTCATGTAAAATAGATAGTATACTGTCGTTACCAACATGCCCGCCATAGTTTACATCAGTAATGCGGATTGGTATGGTTGTTTGAAAAGAAAATGTTGAGGGAACTTCAAGCTTTACCCTTGCCATGCTTTTGGTTTTGAGTAAAGATAAACAGCAGGCTGTTCTTTAAAAATTATTTCCCGTTGTTTTGATGAAGCAATTGCATAAGCTCTGCAATATCCATGAAATTGTTAGCTGAAGGAACAAAGGGGGATTTACTTACTTTTTCTTTCCACTCCCTGAAAATATTTTTCCAGTAACGGCTTTCTCTTAAAATCACATCAAGCAATTCTTCATTGCCGCTGCCATTTAAATACTGAATGGTATTCCTGAATTTTGAAGAAACGCGGATAGATTGCCCGTCAGGGCCGGTCATCAAAAAATAGCTGTTAGGCAGGTCGAGCAGGTTGATATCTTCTTTAATTTCGCCATTAAGATTACGAACCCGTTTGCCGGAACTGGCTCCGGGATCATATTTATCGGTAACTGCAGATTGCTCTGTTTCTACAAATGCTAATGAAGGCGTGCTAATGGAAAAGCCATCTTCACTATATATATCATTTTGCTTTAAGTTTTCCTGTTTCCTGCTCTTTCTTATTTCAAAAGAAGAGGCAATTAATGATTTGCTTTTTGGTGCATATTGTGCTGGTTGATCAACAGCGATCTCCTGCTGCACGCTATTTTTTTCCGCACCACTATTTTGCTGAGGCTTTAAAGTTTGCTGCGCTGTGGGGTTATCTGCCACAGTTTTATTAGTGTTGATAAAATAATTGGTGGTAAAAAACAGTATACCGGTTACAGCCGCCGCCGCCGCAATTTTCAGGATTTTTGAAAAGCTGATTACGGGTGTTTTTCCGGTTGTATTATCATCAAGTATTGCCTGAATATTATTCCATGCAGCGGGTGGCGGCGTTTCCTCGGTGTTAAACAGTTTATTCTTAAATATGATATACTCATTATCCAGGTCGTCAGCTATTCTGCTCCATAAATGCTCCGGCGGGGCTTCTTCGGCATGAAACAAATTATCCCTGAAAACGATATACTCGTTATCAAGGTCATGCACGATCTTGTTCCACACATTTTCAGGTGGGATTATTTCGTGGTCATATAATTTTTTGTTCCATTCCATGGTTGTCAACAGGGTAGCTTTTTACGATGGTGTTAATCTGGTTTTTATAATATTTTGCAAAATGCCTTTTGCTCTTGCTAATTGCGACTTGCTTGTGCCTTCACTTATACCTATCATCTCCGCAATTTCTTTATGCGAATAACCTTCTATTACATAAAGATTGAATACAGTTTTATAGCCCGGTGAAAGTTCCTGTATAATACCCATCAGGTCTTTCATATTCAGCGAATCCAGCGCCGATAGATCTTTCGCTTCAAGCACATTCTCATGCCCTTCGGTAACCGGGTAAAGATTTACCTGCCGGCGATAATGTTCAATGGCGGTATTAACAAAAATTCTTCTTACCCATCCCTCAAAAGAACCCTCGCCTCTGTACATGTGAAGATTCTTAAAAACTTTTACAAAACCATCCTGTAGTATATCCTGCGCGTCTTCAGCTTTATTGGCATATCTGAGGCAGACGGCATACATTTTCGGAGAGAAACGTTGATATAAAATCTCCTGCATTCGTCTTTCGCCGGCAATGCAGCCTTTTATTAAGTCGGCTTCGGTGGTCGTATGGTTGCTTTGTATAGACATTTTTCTGCATTAATATTGAGCCATGTTAATTACCTGGCTATTCATGCGGGTGTTTTATATTATTAAGTAAGAAAGATATTAGTTTTTTCATTGCCTTTCCTCTATGGCTGAATTTGTTTTTTTCTTCAAGGGGCATTTCGGCAAATGTACGGGTATCGCCATCCGGCACAAAAACGGGGTCGTATCCAAAACCTGCTGTTCCGCGGTTGTGTGCTATGATCTGCCCTTCGCAAATGCCTTCAAACTGGTGCTCTTTTCCCTTGATTATTAAAGATATAACCGTTCTGAACCGGGCTAAGCGATTGATTTCTCCTTCAAGATTATGCAATAATTTATCAATATTGGCTGCAAAATCGCGCCCTTCACCTGCATATCTCGCGCTTTTTACGCCCGGCTCTCCGTTTAAAGTATATACTTCCAGCCCGGTATCTTCGCCAAAACAATCAGTACCCGTCATTTTATAAATGGTTTCAGATTTTGTCCGGGCATTTTCTTCCAGCGTATTGTAAGGTTCGGGAATATCTGTATCAATACCCGCTTCTTTCAGCGTAATAATATCAAATCCATTTCCCAGTAATGGGCGTATTTCAGCGACTTTGTGCTGGTTATTGGTAGCGAAAATGAGTTGCTGCATAGGTTTATATTATAATTGGAACAATTGTTTTAAACTGCCCCAAAGCTGTGCTTTTATTGCTTTATCAGCCTCAATTATACTAAGTGAGGGAGCAGAAAGATACATTACATTATTAAACCGCTGCACCTGGAAATGTGGGAATTGCAGTGGTAACGATATCTCCTGCGGGCTTACCTCAAATAATATTGTTTTTTCCGGGTTGGTAATACTGTTGATGGCAGTATACCCGGTATTTTTGATAGAAGATATATTAACCAATGCCACATCTGCCATATTAAGTTTACAGGCATTTAATATACCTGCAAGAAAATTGAATAACTGATCATTCAAAAATGGTGCATCGGCAGCCTTTATAAGTATGCTAATGTTTTTTTTATTTGATCCAAGATATTTTATAACATCCGTTTGTTCTTTTGCCTGACTGGTTTTTGCTGAGGGTTGCATATCAATTACAGGCGAAGTATACAGTTGAGCCAGCGTTTCGGGAGATAAAATAAATTGTTTTAAGCTCATGTTAATTTGATTAGCGGCTTTTAAGCCAGCAGGTTTTTTCGTTTCTTTGCAACAAAAATAGTGTTTTATGGTTGCCGCAATGGATATAAAAGTAACAAGTATAGAAAGGAGTAAGCTGAACGATATGTCGCTTGAAAATCTTCCTTTTGGAAAATATTTTACCGATCATATGCTGGAAGCGGAATATGAAAACGGTAAGTGGACGAACGTTGAGATCAAGCCTTATCAGCCACTTGTTCTTGATCCTTCACTTGCGGCATTGCATTACGGGCAAGCTATTTTTGAAGGTATTAAAGCCTATAAAGATGCTAATGGGGAAGCATTTATTTTCAGACCTTACGACAATTTTAAAAGGTTCAATACTTCTGCACAAAGAATGAATATGCCTGAAGTGCCTGAGGAAATTTTTATAGAAGGTATGCGGAGGTTAATTGGTTTGGATAAAAACTGGATACCCAATAAAAAAGATCACTCGCTGTATATTCGTCCTTTTATGTTTGCAACGGACCAGATACTGGGTGTGCGCCCTTCTGAAACCTATAAGTTTTTGATCATTCTAAGTCCAACCGGTCCGTATTTTCCCAAGCCAATGAATATACTGGTGGAAGAAAGATATACCCGCGCGGCGCCCGGTGGCGTTGGTTTTGCAAAAAACGCGGGTAATTATGGCGGAAGCATGCTGGCAGCCACAAAGGCACAACAGCAGGGTTACGACCAGGTATTGTGGACAGATGCTTTTGAACATAAATGGCTGCAGGAAGTAGGTATGATGAATGTATTTTTTGTGATTGATAATGTAGCCCTTACTCCATCTCTGGAAGAGGAAACCATCCTGCATGGCGTTACACGTAACAGTGTAATAACCATTTTACAGGAAATGGGTGTAAAAGTGGAAGAGCGCCGCATTCATATTGATGAGGTGGTAAATGCCCATATTGAGGGAAAATTACAGGAAGTATTTGGCACCGGCACCGCAGCCACCATTGCAATGATACAGAAATTGAAGTATAAAGATTATGTAATGGAATTTAATGAAGCCAACTGGACTTTAAGCTCAAAGGTGAAAGCGAATATGGATGCCATTAAAGAACGGAAAGCGGCAGATACACATGACTGGCTATTAAGCGTTTAGGATGAACCTCAGCCATCTGCTATGAGCTATCAGCAGTTAGCAAACAATTTGCAATCTGAAACCTGCAACCGCTATTTCTACGGGAGGCAGAGGAATACTTCTTTTCTAAACTATTTAATATCAATTTTTTAGAAATTTTTTACAGATGCTGGTATGATATTCTATATGGTATAATCAAATGACTTTGATTATGACAAAAAGAATGTTTAACACCGCATTGCTTTGCTATGTAATTATTGTAGCTGTTAATGTATTTTCGGCTTGTAAAAAAGATAAAGACGAGAATCCAAGTATTGGTTATAAAGAATATCGTCTCTATAATTCCTCAAGCGGCAGCCCGGTAGATGCAGGCAGTTTCCGGTTAGATCAGTTATCAAATGGTAATGCAAAAATCACTATTTCCATCAGCCTGCCTTTCCGGCAGTCAAATGCTACATTTGAGGCAGTGATAAATAAGGAAGATGCCTCAGGTAACGAGTTGGTTTTTTCGAATTTAGGTTTGGTAAACGGTAATACAGGCTCGTTGGTAACCAATCCTGTAATGAGCAGCGGCTCTAATCTTCCTGTAAAATATACCGACCTTGTGGGGCAGAATGGTTATTTTGTGAAAGTGCTTAATGGGGCAAATGTGCAGGCGCGGGGAGATATAGAATGAGGTATCAGTTAGGGCAACGGGCTATAAGCAGGCACATTTGTAACTTGCTGCAATCTGAAATTGCAACCCGTAACCTGTCAATATTCATATAAGGTGCACCATGTTTATCAGCAATAGCTCATTGTCCATCGTTCACCGCCTACTAACCCACATATTTTTCAGAAATTTGATTATTTAATTTTGCTTTTTCCCATAAGGCGCTTACCTTTGCCGTCCCAAAAATAAAAGGTTAGAATGCCTACAATACAACAATTAGTAAGAAAAGGTAGAGAAATCATCAGGGCAAAAAGCAAATCCAGGGCACTGGATAGCTGTCCCCAGCGTCGTGGCGTTTGCACACGTGTATATACAACCACTCCCAAAAAGCCTAACTCAGCGCTTCGTAAGGTGGCAAAAGTACGTTTAACCAATAAAGTAGAGGTTATCGCTTATATACCGGGTGAAGGTCATAACCTGCAGGAACACTCTATTGTTCTTATCCGCGGTGGTCGTGTAAAAGATTTACCAGGTGTTCGTTACCATATAGTAAGGGGTAGCCTTGATACTGCGGGCGTAAAAGACCGTAAGCAAAGCCGTTCTAAGTACGGAACAAAAAGAGAAAAAGCTAAAAAATAACAGGCTTAATTTAAGTCAAAGTAAGATAATATAAACAGTCATGCGTAAAGCACAAGCCAAAAAATTACCATTAGCACCAGATCCGAAGTTTAACGATAAACTGGTTACCAGGTTTGTAAATAACCTTATGTGGGGTGGTAAAAAAAGTACAGCATACGAAATATTCTATACTGCAATTGACCGCGTTTCAAGCATTTCCGGCGATAACGGTTATGAAATATGGAAAAGAGCGTTGAATAATGTAACGCCTTCTGTAGAGGTGCGCAGCCGCAGAATTGGTGGCGCTACTTTCCAGATCCCAAGTGAGGTTCGCCCGGACAGGAAGATTTCTCTCAGCATTAAATGGCTGGTACGTTACAGCCGCGAGAGAAATGGTAAAACAATGGCTGATAAATTAGCTAATGAAATTATAGCTGCAAGTAAAGGTGAAGGTGCTGCTTTCAAAAAGAAGGAAGACACTCACCGCATGGCTGATGCAAACAAGGCATTTGCTCACTTCAGAGTTTAAAATATTTTTTTTATTTTTTTTGCCCTGTTGCATTAGCGGCAGGGTTTTTTTTTGATAAAAGATGTATGAAAAAATTTACGGCAATCCTCTTACTGGCTATAAGCATTTCAGTTGCTGCACAACAAAAAAGCCTCGGTACCTGGCATGTGGTAAACGCGCAATATAACATTAATAAAAAATGGTTTGTATGGGGCGAGTTGCAAACAAGGTCGCAAAAATTTATGGACAACTTTTTTTATTACGAAACCAAGGGTGGGGCAGGTATGTATATAGGTAAAGATTTTTCGTTATGGGTAGGAACAGGCAGATATGCCACATATAGTAATGATGGTAATTTCAAAAAGCCTTTTGCCAATGAGGAATTTCGCTTTTGGCAACAGCTTAATATGAATAATTATGTGCACAGGGTAAAATTTGAGCATCGCTACAGGGTAGAACAACGCTGGCTCGCATATGGAGGATACAGGAACAGGTATCGGTACCGGTTGAATACTTTTTTGCCGCTGAATAATACTAAAGTAACTGCCAAAACATTTTTTCTTAATGCGCATGAGGAGATATTCTTTACCAATAAAAAACCACATTTCGAACGGAACAGAATATTTGTTGGCGCGGGCTATATGCCTGATAAGAATACTACTTTGATGGGCGGCTATATGTATCAATACGATTATTCGGCAGCAGGCACATCTTCCGCTAAAAGCTTTATCCAACTATCAGTATTGTTCCAGTTTCAGCATGATGAAACGGTGGAGCGGGTGCCGCAGATACTTGATTAGAAGGTATAAGGTACAGGGCGTAAGGTTTAGGCCTTATACCCTACACCTTATACCCTTCACCTTTTCCTTTGGCAATTAATTTTTTATTCTTATTTTTGCGCCGCCAAAAGAGGCGGCAGTCATTCGGATATTTACGACTTGCTTCTATTTGGCAGAATATGAGAGTATCTCCCACCATATAGTTAATTATAGTTCCGGGCTTCCGGAACGTTTTCAAATATTCATTTTTCGTTTTAAAATTTATCGCAAATCATAATTTATGGCAGACTTAAAATTTCAAAGAAACTTTGGTATTGCGGCACATATCGACGCCGGAAAAACCACTACCACGGAGCGTATATTGCGCTACACGGGTATGATTCACAAAATAGGCGAGGTGCATGACGGTGCAGCAACTACTGACTGGATGGAGCAGGAAAAAGAAAGAGGTATTACCATTACTTCTGCTGCTGTAAGCTGCCAGTGGAATTTTCCTACAGAAAAAGGAAAAGCAACTGCTGATACAAAGAAATATTATTTCAATATCATTGATACTCCGGGTCACGTGGATTTTACCGTTGAGGTTGAACGTTCAATGCGTGTACTGGATGGTTTGATCGCGTTGTTCTCTGCGGTTGATGGTGTGGAGCCTCAGTCAGAAACTGTTTGGCGCCAGGCTAATCGTTATAAAGTTCCCCGTATCGGTTTCGTAAACAAAATGGATCGTGCAGGTGCTGACTTTTTAATGGTGGTTAAGCAGGTTAAAGAAATGCTGGGCGCAAAAGCTGTTCCCTTACAGTTACCTATAGGCGCAGAAGATAATTTTAAAGGTGTGGTTGACCTTATCAAAATGAAAGGTATCATCTGGCACATGGAAACAGAAGGAATGACTTTTGATGAAATAGATGTTCCTGCTGATATGGTTGATGAAGCCAATGAATGGAGAGCTAATCTTGTTGAAGCTGTTGCTGAATATGATGATAAGCTGATGGAGAAATTCTTTGATGATCCTGACACCATCACAGAAGAAGAAATGCATGAAGCTATCCGCAAAGCTACTGTTGACCTGAGCATCGTTCCGATGATGTGCGGTTCTTCATTCAAAAATAAAGGCGTACAAACTGCGCTTGATGCGGTTTGCCGTTACCTGCCTTCACCGGTAGATATTGAAGCTGTTGAAGGAACTAATCCTGATACAGGAGAAATCGAAATACGTAAACCTGATCCTAAAGAACCATTTGCCGCATTGGCATTTAAGATCATGACTGATCCTTTCGTAGGTCGTCTTGCATTCTTCCGTGCTTATTCCGGCCACCTGGATGCAGGTTCTTATGTATTGAATGTAAGAAGCGGTAAGAAAGAGCGTATCAGCCGTATCATGAAGATGTTTGCCAATAAGCAAAACCCGATTGATTTTATTGAAGCCGGCGATATTGGCGCTGCGGTAGGGTTCAAGGAAATTAAAACAGGTGATACACTGTGCGATGAAGATCATCCTATCACATTGGAGAACATGTTTATTCCTGAACCTGTGATCGCAATAGCTGTTGAGCCTAAAACCCAGGCAGACGTTGATAAGATGGGTATGGCAATAGGTAAGCTGGTTGAAGAGGATCCTACATTGCGTGTAAATACAGATGAAGATACCGGTCAAACCATCCTTCGTGGTATGGGAGAGTTGCACCTTGAGATCATCATCGATCGTATGCGCCGTGAGTTTAAGGTAGAAGTTAACCAGGGTGCGCCACAGGTGGCTTACAAAGAAACTTTCTCTAACACTATTGAGCATCGTGAAGTGTTGAAAAAACAAACCGGTGGTCGTGGTAAGTTCGCTGATATCGTATTCGAGATCGGGCCCGCTGATGAAGAGTGGCTGAAAGAAAACCCGGGTAAGAATTTCCAGTTTGTGAATGATATTTTCGGTGGATCTATTCCGCGTGAATTTGTTCCTGCTATTCAGAAAGGATTTGAAACTTCAATGACCAATGGCGTACTGGCAAACTACCCGATGGTGGACATGAAGATCCGCGTATTTGATGGCAGTTACCACGATGTGGATTCTGATTCAATGTCATTCGAGCTTTGCGCAAAGAGTGGTTTCCGCGAAGCAGGGCGTAAAGCAAAACCTGTTCTTCTGGAGCCTATCATGAGGGTGGAAGTATTAACGCCTGACCAGTACATGGGTGATGTAACCGGTGATATCAACCGCCGCCGTGGTATACTGGAAGGTATGGACACGCGTAATAACCTGCAGGTTATTAAAGCTAAAGTTCCGTTGAGCGAAATGTTTGGTTATGTAACACAGCTTCGTTCTTTAACCTCCGGCCGTGCAACTTCAACAATGGAGTTCAGCCACTATAATGCCACACCGAATAATATAGCTGAAGAAGTTATAGCTAAGGTGAAAGGAAAGGTTACTGCATAACCGGTATTTAATTTCTTAAATAAAAACTCCGCCTTTTTAAGAGCGGAGTTTTTATTTTTATGATACTGCTATTTTTTTTAACATCCCGGATATGAACTACAAAACTTTATAAAACAGGATTTTGCAGCGCAAATATTTATGAGTTAATAAGCAACTTTTTTATCATCAGGCTTGCCAGAAGTATTTGCCGTCCCGCCTATATTAAATACCAATCCAAATCTCACTGTATTTGATAAAGGATTTCTGTTTACACCATTGCCTGAAGCAAGCAAATACGAAAAATTTAAACCTATAATATTGTAATTAATACCAACACCTAAAGTAAAATAACTGCGCTTACCCATAGTTCTGCTATCGGCATAATATCCGGCCCGCAAAGCAAACTGATCATTATACCAATATTCAGCACCGGCGGAATAAGCCATAGCACTGCTGCTGAAAGATTTTGCCCATCCCGCTACAACGCCATCGCTATTGTACTTTGCGTAATCAGCAGAATCTGCATCCTGACCCGGAGGAGCAGGAACCAATAGTTTATTTATCTCCCCGTTGATGGAAATTTTATGCACTTCATTAGTAACCCATGTGTGCCCAAGACCAATTCCAAAATTAGAAGGAATATAATTTTTTCTTGAGGCATCTGTTGTATAGCCAATTTTAGAGCCGAGGTTACTGAATACTGCACCGGCATGCCAGCCCTGGCCATCTTCGTTTGCCGTAGTATAATATAATCCAACATCACCTGCCACAGCATTGCCTGCTTTATAAGCGCCGGCATAGGGTGAAGATGCACCCGCTGCCAGGTTGCTGTAAATATAACGTAGCGCTACGCCCAGCGACAATTTATCTGAAAGCTTGCGTGAGTAACCGAAGTCTAATCCCATTTCTCTTGGGCGTCCCTGGTTGAGATCGTTTCCTGACGGATCGGTAAACTGTATAGAACCTAAGCTGAAATACCGCAATGAGGCAGATATTACCTGTTGCTCATCCAGCTTATAGTGGCCGGCAAGAGAAGCAAGATATACATCTTTAAGCCCGAGGTCTGTTAACCACGGTGTATAAGCAGCACCAACACCCCATTCGTTTTTTATAAAAGGATATTTGGCTACATTATAGAACTGCGTATTAGCATCGGGGCTGGTAGCAATACCCTGGTCGCCTAAACCGCCTGCACGCGCATCGGGAGATACTCTTAAAAAAGGCACTGCGGTAGTGACAATATTTATTGTTTCTGCTGATTGTGAGAAACTTTTAGCCGCACAGGAAAAAATAACAAAAGCAGAAAAAAAGAATTTATTATACCTGGTTTGCATGAATATTTGATTTATAGGGTTGAATAAACCGTAAGTTATTTATCTGGATAATACATAAGTAAGCTACCTGCTAATGAAAGCAGGCAGCTTACATGTACATTATTTTACTTTTACTTTTTGAGCATCTTTAAATTTCTCTGCTATTACCCCCAGTACATAAGTACTTGAGGCAAGGTTGCCGGCATATATTGAATAAGTATTAATGCCTGCAGTCAACTGTTTTTGCTGGATGATCACTTTCTGACCTACTTCAGTATACAGGGTAATGGTTGCTTTTTGCGCTACAGCACTGTATATTCTTACCTGTATCACATCAGGGCTGCTGGTCCAGACTTTCATGCTATAAGCTTCGTCACCTGAAGGTGTAACGGTAAGTTTACCGTCTTCATAAGAAATAGCATAGTTGTGAGATGCAGCGCCTTTTACTTTGATATCATAAGTGCCAATTGGTGATGCACTTACAGCATTGGTAGATGCTACAGGCAACGTGTCCAGATCTGCCGCAATATCGCCTTCTGCCAATCCATCGTAAGTAAAGGTGAATAACGGATTAGCCGTGCCTTGCTTTTTGGTTTTATTATCTGCTTTTATTACTAAAGGTGCAGGCGTAATAACAAGTGTTGCACTGGTGAAATCTTCTATGTTATAATCATCACCACCAGACAGTGTGCCAATGTTTATTTCGTATTCACCAACATGTTTGCCCTCAGCTCTGCCAAGACTTCCCGGCAATTCATCTCCTTCAAGCTTTCCTTCGGCAGTGTAAGCAAAAACAGGATCAGCCTTGCCATATAATTTGGTTTGAGGATCAGCGCTTACAGTAATGGCTTTCTTTGTAATGGTTCCCACTTCAGCGGCTGCTTTTACAGACGCCAGTTCATAGTTACCTGTATCTTCTCCGGATATTGTTAATCCGGTAATGGTTACTTTCTTATTAATGCCGCCGTGCTTGGTGTCATATACTCCTGTTTCAGGAGCATGCAGCTGAATCATGTCTTCTCCAACAATACCTTCAATACTAAAGTTGTCTGCAGATACAGTAGCGATGGTATTACCATCGTATTGCTTTGTTATTGCCGGGTAGCTATTAAGTGTTACCACCAGCATTTTCT
This sequence comes from Agriterribacter sp., assembly GCA_047601125.1. Classification (GTDB taxonomy): domain Bacteria; phylum Bacteroidota; class Bacteroidia; order Chitinophagales; family Chitinophagaceae; genus Agriterribacter. Next base: position 2,375,838 of record JASGJY010000002.1, read on the forward strand.
TTGTAACAATACCTGTTGTTTGTGCCGAAGTTGTTTCGAGTGTATAATTATTCTTATTATCACCACTCAATACAAAATCACTTACTGTAACAACTTTATCTTCTCCCACATTCATATTATCGTAAGTAACTGTTGCTGATACCGACAGATCATCATCTTCTTCTGCATCATGTAAAACATAATTAGCAGCATTGGCAGTTGCGGTGGTATTACCATCATATACCTTGCTGATTACAGGCTGAGCCGCTATTGTAACGGTAATTGGTTTTGTTGTGATACTTCCTGCCGTAACAGCAGATGCTGTAACTAACTCGTAATTATCTTTATCATTACCCTGCAAAACAAGATTGTTTACAGTAATATTTTTATCTGCGCCTGCATTCTTGTCTTCGTACGTTGCAGTTCCGGTAACACTTACTTCATCTTCGCCCTCAATACCTGAAATCGTATAGTTGGCTGCGGTAAGTGTGGCAGCGGTATTGCCATTATATGTTTTGGTGATTGCCGGCGTATTGTTGAGCGTAATGCTGATTTCTTTTTTGGAGATTGAGCCATTTACATCAGCAGATGCAGTGATCAGGGTATAGTTATTCTTTTGCTCACCATGCAATATAAAATTGTTTACGGTGATGTGCTTATCATTTCCTGCTTTGTTATCGTCATATGCTGCTTCACCGGTTACATACACTTCATCTTCTCCTACTGCTCCGTTGAGCGCATAGTTTGAAGCCGCAAGTGTTACACCTGCATTGCCATCATATGTTTTAGTAATAGCAGGACTCGCGTTAAGCGTTACAGTAATGTCTTTTTTGCTGATAGTAAGCAACTGGGTAACTGAAGTAGCCGGTTTATAATCACTGTTTCCTGCCTGGCTCGCGGTAATAGTAACGTCACCCGCCCGCTTCACATGTATTTTACCATTTACTATTTCAGCTATTGTGATATCACCGCTGGTGTATGTAATCTCCAGCCCTGCATCGCTTATGGCTTCAGGAGAAAAATCATCTACACCATATATTACCTGGTTTGTTGAAGCAAATGTAATATACTGTGGTGTTCTTAATTTAACATTCAGCGTAGCATTTGTTGAGGTAACCGGTGAACAGTTACCAGACACTATGCAACGATACAGGTAACCGTTCATGCTTTCTGTAGCACCGGTAATCGTTAACTCGTTTGCCTGTGCGCCTGCATACATTTCATTGTTACTCACATTTACAAAGCCCTCACCATCGTTAACCTGCCATTGGTACGAACCTGCATAATCTGCGGTTACAGCAAAAGAAGTTGTTTCGTATTCATCTATGAATTTATTCTCCGGTTCGCCGGTGATGACAGTGAGCGCATTTACAGTAACAGGTATTGTAATAGGTGTACCAATGCACGTGCCATTGGTAAAGCTGACTACATAATTAATAATCCCATTACCTGTTAATATTTGTTCAATGATGCTGCCACTTCCTGCAGAAGCACCACTCACGTTACCGCTCACGCTGCTCACTGTCCAGGTAAACGAAGCGCCTGATGGAACAGATGTTAATGCGATATCTGTTGTACTGCCGCTGCATATAATACTTGCGGAAGGAGTAGCAGATGCCGTAAGAAGGGCCGGCTGTGTGATGGTAAATGATCTTGTTATCTGGCATGCGTTGGCATCGGTAATAGTGCATGTGTAAGTGCCCGCTGCCAGTCCTGTTGCAGTTGCTGCTGTGCCACCACTCGGTGCCCAGCTATAAGTGTATGATGGTGTGCCACCGGTTGCAGATACAGTAGCAGTTCCATTACTACCACCATTGCAGCTTACATCTGTTTTTGATGTTGTTGCAGATAATGCGGTTGGCTGTGTGATAGTAAATGATCTTGTTATCTGGCATGCATTAGCATCTGTAATAGTGCATGTGTAAGTGCCCGCTGCCAGTCCTGTTGCAGTTGCTGCCGTACCACCACTCGGTGCCCAGCTATAAGTGTATGATGGTGTGCCACCGGTTGCAGATACAGTAGCAGTTCCATTACTACCACCATTGCAGCTTACATCTGTTTTTGATGTTGTTGCAGATAATGCGGTTGGCTGTGTGATAGTAAATGATCTTGTTATCTGGCATGCATTAGCATCTGTAATAGTGCATGTGTAAGTACCCGCTGCTAAACCCGTTGCAGTTGCTGCCGTACCACCACTCGGTGCCCAGCTATAAGTATATGATGGTGTGCCACCGGTTGCAGATACGGTAGCAGTTCCATTACTACCACCATTGCAGCTTACATCTGTTTTTGATGTTGTTGCAGATAATGCGGTTGGCTGTGTGATGGTAAATGATCTTGTTATCTGGCATGCATTAGCATCTGTGATAGTGCAGGTGTAAGTACCCGCTGCCAGGCCCGTTGCAGTTGCTGCTGTGCCACCACTCGGTGCCCAGCTATAAGTATATGATGGTGTACCGCCGGTTGCAGATACAGTAGCAGTTCCATTACTACCACCATTGCAGCTTACATCTGTTTTTGATGTTGTTGCAGATAATGCGGTTGGCTGTGTGATAGTAAATGATCTTGTTATCTGGCATGCGTTGGCATCGGTAATAGTGCATGTGTAAGTGCCCGCTGCCAGTCCTGTTGCAGTTGCTGCTGTGCCACCACTCGGTGCCCAGCTATAAGTGTATGATGGTGTGCCACCGGTTGCAGATACGGTAGCCGTTCCATTACTACCACCATTGCAGCTTACATCTGTTTTTGACGTGGTTGCAGATAATGCGGTGGGTTGTGTGATAGTAAATGATCTTGTTATCTGGCATGCATTAGCATCTGTAATAGTGCAGGTGTAAGTACCCGCTGCCAGGCCAGTTGCAGTTGCTGCTGTGCCACCACTCGGTGCCCAGCTATAAGTATATGATGATGTACCGCCGGTTGCAGATACGGTAGCCGTTCCATTACTACCACCATTGCAGCTTACATCTGTTTTTGATGTGGTTGCAGATAATGCGGTGGGTTGTGTGATAGTAAATGATCTTGTTATCTGGCATGCATTAGCATCTGTGATAGTACAGGTGTAAGTACCCGCTGCCAGGCCAGTTGCAGTTGCTGCTGTGCCACCACTCGGTGCCCAGCTATAAGTATATGATGGTGTACCGCCGGTTGCAGATACAGTAGCAGTTCCATTACTACCACCATTGCAGCTTACATCTGTTTTTGACGTTGTTGCAGATAATGCGGTGGGTTGTATGATGGTAAAATTTTTTGTAGTAGTACAGGCAAGGTTATCTGTGATGGTCACAGTATAGGTTCCAGCAGATAAGCCGGTTGCTGTAGCGCTTGTACCGCCGCTTGGTGCCCAACTATATGTATAAGGAGAGCTCCCTCCGGATGCAATCACTGTAGCACTTCCGGTACTTCCTCCGTTACAAAAAACATTGATTTGAGATGATGATGAAGCATTTGGAGCACTATTTACTGTAAGCGTGGCTGAATTTGAGGTTACATTACCCGAACCATTAGCGGCTACACAACGGTAAAGATATCCGCTCATTGCGGTTGTAGCGCCTGTTATGGTTAATGTGCCGCTTGTTGCACCAGAGTAAGGCGCTCCATTACTTATATTATTAAAGCCTGAACCGGTATTAACCTGCCATTGATAAGTAGGACTGTTTGTAGCAACCGCAGTAAACGAAGTATTTGTGCCTGCACATATTGTTTTGTTAGCAGGTTGGGTACTGATAGCTGGAGCAGGTAAGGCAACAGGTCCTACAATAATATCGTCTATCCAGTAATTAAGTAATCCTCTAAATGTAATAGACACAGAAGTGACAGCAATGTCTTTTGTAAAAGTTGTTGTGGAAGTTGTATTCGCTCCTCCCTGCATAGGAGTATTATCATTATATGTTTCAGTTCCGCCTCCATACTTGTTATATGTTACAATATAAAAAGGCGGCAGGCTATAGAATTGCGAATAACTGTTCATGGCAGTTTGCTTAACCCAAAATCCGTAAAACTGAAAGGGCTGTCCATCTGCTCTCTGCAAGGTAAAAGAATCATCTCCGGCGCCACTCTTGGTAAGGCACTTACTATTAGATGAACCCCCTGAAGCCGCGTTGGAGAAACTTCCATTACCACCTGATGTAAGTTTATATGCTACGCCGCCAATAGTAATATCAGCCTGTGTATACCAAACGCCAAAACCACCACTTCCGTATGAAAGTGTGGCCGATGTACTAAAATCGTAAGTTGTTTGAGCTACTGAAATGTTGTTTAAAACAAATAAAATGAGTGTAATAAAAAAAAAGCGTATCGGAGGATACGTTTTAAGAATGTTATTCTTTTTAACAAAAGACTGGTCTGATGATACAGTTTGGAAAGATTTTCTACAAAAAAAAGAAGGAAGTAAAATCCTTTTCATGGAATAAGGTTTAAAATATTGGATAGAAGTGTTGCTACATGCAAACTGGCAAATCGCGTATAAAACACAGGTAATGATTGTTTTATTTTGTAACAGTACTTCTAATTATATGGCATTTTTAAAATTACCTGTAAACACTTGAAGAAAATATGGGTTACTATACTTTATCAATAGGTGTAAATCCTTATGAAGTGTATTGTTTAATAAAGTCGGTTATGCGTGACTGATAGTTACAGTATTTGTTATTTACCTTACGGTGTAGTATACCCGCAATTATATAATTACCTGTAAAATAGAGATTGAAGCAAAAACTATTTAAGTTGATATACGGTCAGGGGTACTAGCTTAGGATATCCGATAAGGTGAACGGCAAGCTTTTATGGGAGCATACATTACCTGTCGCGGCTATGTTACTCCTGCCACATATATGTATGATGGGAAACAGTACATAATGATAGCTGCCAGTGGCGGTGGTAAAGTGGAAACATCATCTGCTGCCACTTATGTGGCATTTTGTTTGCGTGATGAACAGTCTATGTATTCAGGCTTCTGAAACTTTTCTGTTTCTTTGCACCTTCATTATGTTATTAACGCGTAAACCATATCACCTGCTTTTAGTACTTGCTGTATTACTTGCTGTCGTTTCCCTGGTGGGTGCAAATAACAGTAAAACTGTTGATGTGCATCTTCGCGACACTTACTATGTATTAGATATTATCTTTATTATGCGCGCTATAACCATGTTGCTTTTACTGTTGTGGCTGCTCTATATCTTTACTTTTAAATCTCTTTTTTCAGTTAGGCTTGCATGGGTGCATATCAGCATTACGCTTATATTATCAATTATCATCAGCGGAGTGTTATTGTGGAAGGCAGGCAACTATATTGTAAATATAGATATGATGCATGTAAATATCCGCCGTACCACATTCCTGGTGCAAATATTTATCGCATTAATGCTGCTTACACAGTTAATCTATTTTATCAATCTTTTGGCCGGTATTTTAAAGCGGGTGAATTAAGTATACTACAGAAACGCTATATTTTTATACAAAATAGCACTTCCTTTAGTAGCTCAATTACAATTGATTTAAAAACAGTGGTTCCGAATTTTATACTGGGTGAAAAGTGAATCATTTAAACGTATCTTTACGCCGTTTCAAAAGAATTTCAAGACTAACATAAATAATCAGTCAATTGCATTTCAGTACATTTAATTTTCATCCTAACCTTATGGAAGGTATTGAGGCCAGTAACTATGAAACTGCTACACCCGTGCAGCAGCAGGTTATTCCTCCTATACTCAATGGTAAAGATATTATCGCTTCTGCTCAAACAGGCACAGGCAAAACAGCCGCTTTTTTGCTGCCTGTTATTAATCAATTATTGGAGAATGGTTCAAGCGGGCAGGTGAGCGTGCTCGTTATAGTGCCCACCCGCGAACTTGCCATACAAATAGCACAGCACGTGGAAGGACTTACCTATTTTACTGATATCAGCTCCCTGGCAATATATGGTGGCAACGACGGGCAAAATTTTACCAGTGAAAAAAAAGCATTGCAGATGGGCGCAGATATTATTATCTGTACTCCCGGAAGATTTATTGCGCATCTTAACATGGGCTATGTATCTATGAAGGGCTTACGCTTTCTGGTATTGGATGAAGCCGACCGTATGCTGGATATGGGATTCCAGGATGATATCAACAGGATCATTACCGCACTTCCTGCAAACCGGCAAACATTGCTGTTTTCGGCAACCATGCCACCGAAAATAAGAAATCTTGCAAAGAATATATTGAAAGACCCTGTTGAGATCAATATTGCTATTTCGAAGCCGCCTGAAAAAATAGTACAGCGTGCTTATATAGTTTTTGAAGAACAAAAACCGACACTTGTAAAATATCTTCTTCAGCATACGCCTTATAAAAGCGTTTTAATTTTTTGCAGCAGGAAACAAAATGTAAAGTCGCTGGTCCGTAACCTGAAGCAGCATGGCTTTGCTGCTGAAGAGATGCATAGCGACCTGCTACAGTCGCAAAGAGAAAATATTATTAACGGCTTTACAAGCGGGCGTATTACAATACTGGTAGCTACTGATATTTTAAGCCGGGGAATAGATATTGATACCATTGACCTGGTGATTAATTATGATGTGCCGCGCGACGGTGAAGATTATGTTCATCGTATTGGCCGCACGGCGAGGGCAGAAGCTGATGGTGCGGCATTTACATTGGTTGGAGAAAAAGAACAGAACAGCTTTAATGCTATTGAAAAACTAATTGGTATAACTGTAGAAAAAGCGACTTTACCGCAAATGCTTGGCCAAGGTCCGGAATATAAACCTGCCAAACAAAGGAAGAATAATGGTAAATACCCGAAGTCATATAGACGGAGGTAAGTAGATATTGTTATCTACTAATAATGTTTTTGTTATTCCGGTACGCAGCACCTTAGTTCTTGCATATTGGTGGTACTACAAACATTATTGCTGCGCCGCAGCTATCTGGAAGGAAATTGCATATATACAGGTGCAGTTCACTATAATTTTTGTAGTATACAAATAGAAAAACAAGCAGGCTGCGGCGCGGCGCAATATAACAAGGACAATGTCAAACGTATATTAATATTCTGCTACTCAATAATGATCACGACGCCTTCCCCTCATTCTCCGAAATACTTTCTATCAATAACCTGATCTCGTCTTTTGTTCTGTTCAATTTTTTTGCGAGCCTTTCCAATAACACATCAGCATTTTCGGGATCATACACAAGATCCTCATTTGTAAGCCGGTGATCATTTTCTTTAAGCTTTTCTTTTACAATCTCCCAGGATTGTTTTAACGCTAATTGTATGTTGCCCATTATTGTTTGTTTTAAATGTTATCTCAATAAATTTGTTTTGAAACGCGCTCTGTTGTAACTGGTGAAACATTTTTTGTTGCCGGATTAACTGTCACTTCAATCATATGTTCTCCTTCATCATTAATCAGCTTGACAGATTTATCTGTTACAGGCAATCCGTTGTATAAAATCCGTGGTGCTGCGCCGGGAATATCAGTGGGTTTTACCTTGATTACATAAACAGTATTTAAATATTTGTAGGTGATAGAGAACTCGTTCCACTCTGCAGGAATAGAAGGATTGAAATAAAGTTTGTTCCCCTGTTTTTGCATGCCGAGGAAATTTTCAATGATCAGTTGATACATCCATCCTGCAGAACCGGTATACCACGTCCACCCGCCACGACCGAGATGCAACACCTGTGCATATACATCAGCGGCAACAACATAAGGTTCTACTTTATACCGCTCAACAGATTGTTCATCGCCACCCCTGTTCAATGGATTGATCATTTTCAGAAGTTCCCAGCCTTTTTCATTCTGCTTTAATTCCATCAATGCCATTACAAACCATATAGCGGCATGTGTATATTGTCCACCGTTTTCTCTAACACCCGGCACATAGCCCTTAATATAACCCGGGTTAAGAGTTGATTTGTCAAATGGCGGATCAAGCAATTTAATGATACCCGCTTCTTTATTCACGAGTTGCTGGTATGCTGAATTCATCGCAGTCAGTATTCTTTCTTCATCGGCAGCGTTTGATATAACACCCCAGCTCTGCGCAATAGAATCAATACGGCATTCATCATTCTGAACCGAACCCAGTGGCGTGCCATCATCAAAATAAGCACGGCGATACCAGTTGCCATCCCATGCATGCGCTTCAATATTCTTCTTTAAGTTTTCCGCTTCCTGCAGGCAAAGTGTTTTAAAGGAGAGATCATTTTTTGCCTCTGCTATTTCACTAAACCCGCGCAATATTTTATACTGGAAAAATGCCAGCCATACACTTTCCCCTTTTCCTTCTTCCCCCACTTTATCCATGCCGTCATTCCAGTCGCCGGAACCGATTAACGGCAATCCATGCTCACCGAATTTTAATCCGTTTTCAATTGCTTTTACGCAGTGCATATATAAATCGGCAGTATAGCCTGACCTTGCCGGCAGGTCATAATAGGACTCTTCTCCGTGATTTAATAATCTTCCTTCTAAAAAAGTGATCTGTTCGTCCAGTATACTTTCATCACCTGTATAGTTGATATACTTTATAGTAGCGAAAGGAAGCCATAGAAAATCATCTGAGCAGGTAGTTCTTACACCTCTGCCCATTGGCGGGTGCCACCAGTGCTGCACATCACCTTCGGTAAACTGCCTAGAAGCATTCAGCAGTATCTGCTGTTTGGCTATTTCTGGTTTTGCATATAGTAAAGAGAGTACATCCTGCAACTGATCCCTGAAACCAAATGCACCGCCGGATTGATAATAACCGCTTCTTCCCCATACCCTGCACGCCAATGCCTGGTAGTTAAGCCAGCCATTTGAAATAATATTCAGGGCCACATCAGGGGTTTGAATTTGTACTGTTCCGAGTGTTTCCTGCCAGTATTGTTTAACCGTTTCAAGCGATTGATGGATTGCCCCGGTGGTTTTAAATTTTTCTATTATTGCATTTGCTTCCGTTTGATTTTTGGCGGCACCAAGTTTAAATACGATTTCATGCTTTTCATCTATACCCAAATCAAATTGAGACTGTATAGCAGCGCAGGGATCAAGTGCGGCACCATATTTACCTGAAAGTTTTACCCTGTTTAAAGCTTCAGGATTACGGTTGGTGCCATTCCGCCCGATAAACTCTTTCCTGTCGCATGTAAAAGATTGAAGTGTATGATCCCCGTCAAAAAAAGCTACACGGTTTTCAAAGTCAGGATTATACGCATTCTTTGCAAATATGGTTCCTGAATTAGTATCCACACTTGTTACAATATGCATTTGCGTTTTGTGCCTGAATTCACCCAACACCCATTCTACATAACCGGTTGCAGAAAGTTTGCGTGGCCTGCCGGATTGATTATGTAATTTGAGTAAGGTGAATTTTACACCTGATTCCCGGTCAGCAAATACGGTCATTGTTGAGTATATCCCATCTTCACTATGTTCAAAAATGCTGTAGCCAAATCCATGTCTTGTAATATATGCTGTTTTGCTGCGGGTAGGTAATGGTGCAGGCGACCAGAATTTTCCACTTTCTTCATCACGCAAATAATAACATTCTCCTTCAAGATCCCCAACGGGATTATTATTCCAGGGTGTAAGCCTGTATTCATGCGCGTTTTCCCGCCATGAATATGCCTGCCCGCTTTCCGAGATGACTGTTCCGAATTCCTCATTCGCTATAATATTACTCCACGGCACGGGCGTAAGTTTTTCAGGGCTGGTTAAGATAATATATTCTTTTCCATCAGGCGAAAAACCTCCTGTGCCATTGAAGCATTGCAGGTCTTTTGGCATAGATATATCTGTAGTAATAGAAGGATAAAATTTTTGCGGTGTGAAATAAGGAATAATATTTTTTGATTTGATGGTTTTATTTACCTGTTCTTCCAGCGTACCAAACCTGTCCGAAATTACAACACGGGCTACTGTCTGAAAAAGGATGCGGTCTTCATTGGATATCTGGTCTGAAGAACGGATGAACACGCCACCTGCAGTTTCTTTTATCTGTGCGCCAACCATCGGCGATACCAATGCTTGTATTTCATTTTGCAAGGTGTGCCGGTAACTGCCATGATCTTCATTCCATATTACAAGATCAACCGCCAGCCCTTTCATACGCCAGTACGCATGCGCCTGAATCATTTGCTTTACAAGCTCAATATTTTTTGCATCTTCAATTTGTACAAGCACTATAGGTAAATCTCCCGAAATAGAATAACCCCACAAGCCAGACTGTCCCCTGTTATTACGTTCAATAATATCCGGTGATGTTCTTAAAGCCTGGTTAAGATAGATAACTGCGCTTGCCAGCCTTCCGTACAACTGGGCATCCTTTTCCGAGGCATTAATCTGACGTAAAATAACCTGGCTGTGTGTCCATGATAATTCAAAACCACGGTCAACTAAAAATTTATCCTGGTATTTATCTATTAAGTCCCTGCAGCTTTCTCTTGTTTCTGCAATGCCTGTAACAATATCAATGATCGCCGTTTTCTGCGGATCAATTTCTATTTCATACCTTATAGAAATAATGGGATCAAGCACTGCGCCCTGCGTTGAAGACATTGCACCATTTTGCAGCATCGCAACCGGCTGATGTATGGTATTGCCCCTGCCTATGAACTTCATCCTGTCTGTTTCGTAAGAAATGTTTTTTACCGTTGCCTTATAGGCCTTCATAAGATGGAACATGGCAGGATGCATTTCATTCTGCGAGCGCGGACGCCTTGTGCAGATAATTGCATGCTTCTGTTCAATCAGCTCCGATTCTATAAATAAATTACTGAATGCAGGATGTGCTGCATCCGCTACAGGCGTAGTTAATACTACTTCTCCATAACTGGTTATTTCAATCTTCCTTTTTTTTCTCGACCTGTTGGTCAGTTTTATTCTTTTCAACTCTACATCATCCTCAGGCGAAACAACAATTTCAGTATGTGTTTCTATGGCAGCATCCCTGCGGCGGAACTCCGCACGCCCCTGGGAGAACACTGCTTCATAATGTTCACCTTCCTGCATTAAGGGCTGGTAAGCGGTTGACCAATACGCGTTGCTTTCCACATCTTTTATAAAACAGAAACTTCCCCAGTTATCGCAGGTGCTATCCTCACGCCAACGCGTAACTGCAATATCTTTCCACCGGCTATAGCCGCCACCGGCATTGGTTACTACTACATGGTATCTTCCATTTGACAATAATTGCACTTCAGGCACCGGTGTATGCGGGGTATTAATAACACGGATAGGATATGCTTCTTCCTTACTTACAATACCGCTTTCTGCTATATGCATTGCCGGCGCATTGGATACTGATACTCTTGGTATTCTTTCCTGCAGCAGTAATAATGCTGATTGTAATTGTACATCATTCACAAATCTTTTTTGCATGGGTTGATTGAGCAGCAAATATGATAGTGAAAGAAAAGCCATACCCTGGTGATGCACCATATATGAATTGATCAACGCATATTCCTGACCTCTTGGTAGTCTTGATGTGGTATAATCTATGGCTTCATGAAAACCTAACTCGTCTTCAAAGCCATAGGAAGACATTCTTTTTAAGTTTTCCGTAGCTTCCTCCGGCATAACCATCAGCGCCATCATGGTGGAGTACGGGGAAATAACAAGATCATCTCCCAAACCTCTTTTCAATCCGGTGCCGGGAACACCAAATGCACGGTACTGGTAATTCATTGCCGCATCAATCATATTATAACCCGATTCGGAAATGCCCCAGGGCACATTTCTCTTTTCCCCGTATTCAATCTGTTTAAGCACAACACCTTTATGTGTCTGATCAAGCAGTGTATTATCATACGAAGGCATAACCAGCAATGGCATCAGGTATTCAAACATTGAGCCGCTCCACGATAACAGCACCGGCAACGGCCCTGTATTGGATAATTGTCTGCCTAACGCGAACCAGCTTTCCTGCGGGATTTTGCCCTGTGCAATGGCAACAAAAGTTCCAAGCCGTGATTCAGAGGCGAGCAGGTCGTAATAACTATTATCTCTGCGATGTTCTTCGGCATTATAACCGATAGATAATAATCTTTGTGTTTTGCTATACAGGAACTCGTAATCAACAACAGTATTTTCATAGCAGGTAGCCACAATGCTTTCAATAGTATACACCCTTTCTTTTGCGCGCCTTGCAGATTCAAGTATAGATGATACGAACGTATCAAGCCATTGATTTTCGGCAGTGGTATTATCCGCTTTATAATACTCTTTTATTTTTGGCAGCGTATTTACCTGTATTTGCGTGAGCTGCTGTAGTGTCGGAATGAAATCAATCGCCGAGATTAAATCATCAAATTTTGATGAAGGCGTTTGTAATAATATCCACGGGCAAAGCACATATATATCCGCCGCCATGTCATAAAGCTGAGCTTCATATAATGTTATCCAGTCTGCCTGTGATTTTCCGTTTTCAACTTTGCCATTCGAAATGATGATCGCGGAGATATCTTTCAGATGATTTACCGCGGAGATGGCCTGTTTAAGTGTAACAGGGGGATTGCTCCGGAGTTTTAATATTTCATTTTTTACAGTGACGATATTTTCAACTGACGGATATTTTTCCAGTAATATTTCAATGATATCAAGCAACCCGTTTAAAGATCTTGAGGTAAAGATGCTGTTGTCTTTCAGCGACAGCAATCCCTGCCGCAAAACCAGCAGGTGACCAACAAAATTGCCACTGTCTACAGTAGATATATATTTAGGTTGCAGGCAAGCCAGCGTTTCCGTATCATACCAGTTATATAAATGTCCCCTGTATTTTTCCAGCGATTGAACAGTATCTAATGTTCTCCTGGTGCGGTCTAATAATCTTGTTGCGGAAATATAACCGAAATCGTAAGCGGTAAGATTAGCCAGAAACGATAAACCAATATTGGTAGGTGATGTGCGGTGTGCAATTTTAGGATCAGGATTTTCCTGGTAATTATCAGGAGGCAGCCAGTTATCATCCGCGCCAACAAAGCGTTCAAAGAATGCCCATGTTTTTCGGGATAATTTATGCAGGTAGTTGGTTTGTGCTTGGGAGAGCGCAGACTTTTTAGCTTTACGCGGTTCGCCAACAAGGTAAGCTATAGCGGGAGATATAAGCCAGCAGGTAACCAGCAATACCGCGGGAACGATCTGTTGCTGATCTGCATAAATAAGCCAGCCAAGTACCACAGCCGCAAAAACCGGCACAAACCACATGGCTTTGAAATATTGCGTTATTGTTTTAGGAGATGACCTTAATGTATTGCCATATGGATTCCATTCGAGCAATTTTCTCTGAGAAATAAAGATTCTCCATCCTGTACGGAGAATAGCGTCAGTATAAATCCATGCTTCGTATGGAAGAAACGCTAAGTGTAGAAACTGCTGAAAAAAAGCGTTAGCAGAGTTTTTTGAAATGTATACTACATGCGCATAGTAGCCGATATCTTTGGGTTTTGCCACAAGATCCCAGATGAGTTTAATAATGGAAGGCAGTAGTAGTGTAGCAATTACCGTTAGTGTTATTGTTGTGCCTGGCATATATACCCAGCAACAAATGAGTATTACTAAGAAACTCGCTGCAACCAGGCTTCGCCTCAGGTTGTCGAATATTTTCCATTTTGAAAGTGCTGAAATGGGATTTCTCCTGAACTGCTTTTGTGGCGAAGGAACAATCGGGAAAAGCCAGCGTGCGATTTGCCAGTCGCCTCTTACCCACCTGTGCCTTCTTTTCATATCAGCAAAATAAGTAGAGGGATATTCTTCATACAACTGCACATCGCTTAAAAAAGCAGACCGTGAGTATGCGCCTTCAATCAGGTCATGACTTAATATCCTGTTCTCCGGGAATCTTCCTTCAAGTGCACGAATAAACATATCTACATCATAAATACCTTTTCCAATAAACGAACCTTCCTTAAAAAGATCCTGGTATACGTCAGATGTAGTTAAGGTATATGGATCAACGCCGGGCTCATTACCATGTATTCTTGCATACAGGGAACTTGTTTCGCCTGGTAAACTGTTGGACACACGTGGCTGAAGAATAGTATAACCATTTGTTACACGCTGTTTGGTATATGAGTATACTGCTTTGTTTAAAGGATGCGCCAGTGTAGCGATCATTTTCCATGCGCTTTCTCTTGGCAGCTGCGTATCAGTATCAAGCGTGATCACATATTTAATTTCAGGGAATATTTTTTCATCGCCGATAATTACTGAAAAATTATCATGACTATTGCCACGCAGCAACCCATTCAGCTCTTCCAGTTTTCCGCGTTTGCGTTCATGCCCCATCCACAGTTTTTCTTTGTGGTTCCATTTGCGGGGCCGGTGAAACAGCATAAACACACCTGCGTCGCCGCCATACCGCTGGTTTAATTCAAGTATGCTGTTTTGTATATGTGTTAAAAGTTTTTCATCCCCGGATAAATGCTCTTCACAGGCGTCTTTAAAATCGGTTAGCAGTGCAAAATAAAGATTGACATCACGGTTGGCAATAAATCTTACTTCCAGGGCTTCTGTGAGGTTATCAATTTCTTCAATGGAACTGAGCATGGTTGGTATCACTACCAGGGTTTTATAGTTTTCAGGAATACCTTTTGAGTAATCCATTTTAGGGAGCGGATGCGGTGTAATAAGCAGGTTGGATATCCAGTTCACCAGTATAATAGCCGATTGACTCGCGGCGACACAACCGAAAAAAGCCAGCAGGTATAGTTGCCAGTTTTTAAGCGGGTAGATATGATCTGCAGACAAAATAAACCAACATAACAAAAATGTAAATAAAGCGATTGCTGCTAAGTACCAAAACAGCGGTTTTTCGGTTATGCCTTTCCGTAACCTGTCTCCAAACGGAAGCTTCACCTTTACCGCATTTTCCAGCTCCTTCAATCCTTTATCAACCAGGAAATAACCTACGTGGTTTTTTCTATCTTCGTCCTGCTTTTGTGCCGAGAGCTCAATAGCAAGGCTTGCTACTTCCGGTTCTGAATTTTCACTGTATTTGGATAGTTTTTCAACAACATGGCGATAATTATCTCTTGTATAAAAATCCATGTTACCATACACGCCATCAATATCCTGTCTCAGAATTTTTTCGATTATGCTTTCCTGTTCTACAAAAGTTTTCCAGTCGGTTGCATTCAAAAACCGCAGGCTGCCTATGCTGTTGCTTACCGATACCTGCCGCGCCGCCTGCTTCTGGTTTTCTATCTGCACTACTTCATTGCCGGTAAGTCCGCTATCGCTTAAAAATTGTTCAATCCAGCTAAGCGGTAAAGCAAGCGTTGATCCTCTGCCCTGCAGGCGCCTTGTAAGTTCAGCAACAAACGAACCTTTAACCGGAGGCTTTGATCTTGCCATATCGGCAAGCACAACTACTAAATTTTTAGGATCCTTTTCCGCGGTTTCCATCATTTGGTCAGCCCAGTAATCAGCGAGATTTTTATGCAGTATATCCAATGCTATCTGCGTAGACAAACGTCGCAGGTTTTCAATCAGCGCTAAACGCAGCATAATAGGAATAGCCCAAAGCTCACCAATTTTTAATGCCGTTACCGACTGATAAGCCCGGATAAAACCAGACAGGCTTTCGATATCCACCCTGCCGTCACTGTGAGAGATTAACTCAACAACAATATCATAGACACGCGGTAAGCCTTCAGAAGCCCCGTTGGCTAATTGCGGCAGTTCTTTACTGTAACCCCTGGGTAAATGTTTTTTTCCGGTGTATACCTGGTCTTCTATTAAATAAAAATTATCGAGCAGCCATTCACCTGCCGGGTTTATCCTCCCGTTTTGCTTTACGGCTTCAGTAAGCAGGTTATGTACATCCATTAAAATGCTTTCATTGTCGCTTAAGCGTTTCAGCATTTTTTCAGAAGGTTTGCTTTTGGTGAGTATATGTTTTGACGCTAATGAATGTGCATGCTGCTCCATTTGCTGCAATGTGAAAAGCTCAGAACGCAGCGGTTCTTTTTCATCAGCATATTTTTCAAAAAGATTATCGGAAAAAAGAGGAGTGATAATATTTTTTTTGATAGCGGAAATAGCCTGTGGAACTAGTTCGGAGATTTTATCTGTAGCGCTGCTTACTTTCATAATGTGAAAAGAAAGCCAATAATCATGCCCTCAGGAAAACCGGTGAAGCAACAAAATAAAACGTTTGATGCAGGAGGAAATATATAAGAATACTTATATCTTATGTCTTAAAAATCAAAATAAGTGTGGAATTTTTTCCGCAGACGATTGTGAGTTTAGGGCGAAAAGTGTAGGGTATAAGGAAAACAAATGGCTCATTGCCAACAGTCACCTTATGCCCTGTACCTTAAATCCTTCTATCTTTTCTTTTGCTTATCCAGCTTAATATTATGCCTGATCGTATCCCAATATTCTTTACCATAACTAACAAATATTTCAGCGCCGGCAGGTATTTCTTTTGTTGATTCGATGTACACTTTCAGTCCCTCTGTTGCATAAACCGCATTATTGGTAATGCCTTTTAATTTGGCTATTCCCCTGGCATCATTGGCATACCGTGCTAGATAATCCGGGTGTGGGCGGGCATTGATCACTGTATTGCGGTTAATATAGTATATGTAGCCGTTTGATCCTTCATTATGATCTACTTCCTTCCAGGTGGTAACGGTTCCCTTGTATTCAACTATGCGTGTTCCTTTGGGGATAGTTTTCCTGGTAAAAAGTCCTTTACCGGCGTTTGGCAGGGTAGATTTCTTTACCACCAATTGCTTTTCTAAGAGTGCCATGCGTTGGGTTATAATTCAGTTGTGATTAATGTTCATTCAATAATGTCTGTTCCGGGAGCAATCGTATAGAACATGCAAATTATAGTGCCGGCAGCTCAAAACCGAAACTAATTTTAAAAAGTTGAAAGATTAAAATTCCGGCTGCGCTTTTTAGAAACCAAATAAGCCATTATATTTGCAGCCCCATTGCCCGATCGTATAGTGGTAGTACATCAGATTCTGGCTCTGATAGCCTTGGTTCGAATCCAGGTCGGGTAACAAGATTTTTTATATTTAATTGATTTACATAGCTGCTTTTAGCAGCTTTTGTTTTTAGTGGTCGGTTTGGTGGTCGGTTAATCAAACGAAACATCCGGAAAGAAACCGTTATCCTCCTGTTGCAGCTCTCCTTCCCTGATCACCCGCTTTTTATCTTCACGGGGCAGCGCGTCATACCACTTTGATAGTTTCTCAAGGTGCTTTAATGCTTTGAGCTTCACCATGAGGTCGAAAGGCATCTTATAGGTGATACTTTCCTTCGTTATCTCGTACAAACCGGATTGTATATTTTAATGCAGCTCAACCATGTAGTAGTTTCGTCCGTTTCGGGTGCGTCAATCAAATATTCTAACAACTAATTATTACTCCTGTTTGTGCTAAATAATAGTTATTATCAATGTAAACGAAGTTATTTTTTTGATGTTCTTTTCCACCCAGAATAGATAACGCAATCAGCTTCTTCTCCACCCTCTTGAAGCATATTTATCATTTCTTGAGTTACATTTAACTTCATTGAATAATAACTTAAATCACCATTTAGTCTGCTATCAAGAGAAAACAAGTGCGATATCCGTTCTTCGGTGACGTAAAAGTCGCCTCTTAACTTATTACAATACGGGCAAGTCCCGGAAAGATACGTGCCTTGTGTAGTCCTGCTGAAATTTTCTCCAACAGGGGAAATGGAAAGGTCGTTATTGCGTAATGTATTTACAAATTTAATAATGGTATCTGCAGTATCCGCTTTTATAGAAGAAAGTTGGAGAAGTGAGTTGAAATACTTCCATTCTTCATTGTTCCAGCTCCGCATCTGTCTGTCGGGAAAAATTAATCCGGTAACTGTTTTTATAGGTTTGCCGCAACTCCAACATTCGTCTTTCATAATCTCCAGGTTTACCTGCTGTAAACCCGGGGTGGGGCCATGATATTGTAAATCTCCACTCCATATGTCGCGGATAACAGATGATAGTTCTTCAATTTTATCAAAAATTATGGATGTTCTTAATTCGTTTTCTTCAATACATCTCGCCCACAGAAAATTTGGGTGGGCAACAAAAAGGGTTTCGTCAATAAAGATACTGATATCAGCTAATCTCTTTTCGCATTCATCTACATTGATTACAACCAATATGCAATCCTTTGATAGAATATAATCTCTCAGTTTTATAAGTTGGTCTTCTATAGATTTTGTCAAGTGTAAATCAGGGGGCAATACTAAAATATTAATAAGATTTTCCTTTCCTTTGTTAGCATTTGTTCTAAATGTATAACTGATTCTGACTGGCTCTCTACCCAGAAGTCTTGATTCGTTGATCAATTTCCAATGATTCGGCAATGCTTTGCGTATCTGAGTTGATACAAATTGAATAAAAGTCATAGGAGCTATTATATGGTGAAGTTAGTCGCTGACATCACGCGTTACGAAAGTAATGATTGCCGGTGGTAGTTTAATTCCTCTTTTTCAGGAATCACAGGAGTTTCTACTTTTTACATCTGTTAAAAATAATTCAGAAGCTTTTTTTTAGACTTGTTTATACATGGTAGTCATTTTGTAAAGTTTACCAATTCTGTCAGAAAACTATAACAGCAGGCAATGAAAAAAAACGAATTTCCAATTAAAGAAAAGTTAAACGGCTTATGGTTTTAAGCAATCAAAATTTATTGTTAGTTGCATGTAATATCAATTATAATTGATTTAGCAGGAGTTTAAAGAACATAGAAACCATTATTTCCAATACATACTAAGATATAAGTGTCCCTGTAATAAAAGTTTTCGATTTTAAAATTGGTAAAACAAATAATATCAGCAAGGTCAGTAATTTATAGTTGCCATCCTCTTCAAATCACCCCGAAAGTTTTCGGCAATTTGTTCACCCCGGGAGTAACAAGAAATTTTTATAAACATTTGAAATATATAGCCGTTTTAATACGGCTATTATTGTTTATGATTGCTTTTATAAGACATATGGTACAACGCTGTTGCTGTCACAACTTTTAACATGTATTGTCCAGGCTACTCATATTTCGGCCGTGCTTCACCCCAGTACAGGCGGGTAGTGAAATTGGCAGGCACATAATCGGTAACGTCGAAATAGAGCCCTGATGCCACACCGGTACCGGACTTCAGCGGCATTTCGCCGGCTTTGATGGATGCCTTAGCATCAGATTGAAAGAAGCGGAGTGGTATGATGGTTTCATGAAATCCCTGTATCTCGATGGCTTCCGGTACATGATCGTTAGAGCTGCTACCACTTAGTCCGCCTGCTTCTGTATACTTTTTCCGGCCTGCTCTCAGCTCATAGACAGCATCCCCAGGTTACCGTATAATCGCCGCAGCCGTCCATGGTAGGGTGGCTGGTATAGCTTCCGGCAGACATATTAATAATGCCTGCGCAATCCTTATTCAGGTTGGTTTCGTTTACCATCTGCACTTGTCCCTGCTTAAAGAAACCTTCGGCATCGCCGCGAAAACGCAGAACAAGATTGACTTTTTTAGTAAGCGCCCCTCCGGGCTCTCCACTTTATCATAGTACATATTAACGAGCCATTCGTTCAGCAGCTTTGTGGCAACAGCGGTTCCCGACGCCACTTCCACCATACCGGAAGCATACGGACCTGATACAGGAATATCGCAGGCGATCATGCCGGGTGTCCAGAGAGCTACGGTAACCGTGACGTTATTGATCTTTACAGAGCGCTTGTTTTTCCCGGGGTCTTCTCCAAAGCTACCATATACCCACAGGCGGCTCGGATAATCGAGTCCCCCGGTATGCACTTCCATTTCATCCACCTGCATATAGTCAATATGAAATTCAGTGCGGATTGTAATATTAGATACAAGCAGGAACTGTCCTTTTCGTTTCATCTTCACGGCTACGCTTACAGCTTCGGGATTTACTTTAGGCGCTGAGTTAGGCGCATGATAGTGTGCCTTATTGCCCTGGCCTTTCAATAGCAGGCGAAGCAGTATCCGTTTTGGTACAGGCAAATGCAAGAGGGATCAGGAAGAAGTTGAGCCACCGGTTTATCTTTGTCATAAATAAAATGCTTGAATAATGATAATGCCGCAAGATTACTGAAGAAGGAAAGCCCCGGAAAGCAGTATTGCAACGAATTGAGTAAAGCGGTGTATGAATGGGAAAAGCCTTTTTTGTAATTAACTTTGATTAAATAATATTAACTAAAATGGATAATACAAGAGTATATAAAATGTCTTTCGCAAGTGTTTACCCGCATCTACAAGGCAGAGAGAAAATGCCGCACGAAAGCCGAAGCAGATAAGATCATATACCGGCTGAAAGGGAATAATGAAAAAATATTGCAAAAACATATTTACAATAGAACTGATCTTGAAGATCTGTTCGCCCGAACGTTACAAAGAATCCGAATGCTTTAAGGAACACAGGCGGGGATTTTGAGATATCGTACAAAGGAGATCAGAGATAATAGGCTTATGCAAAAGATCCGCTACCCGCACAAGCTGGTTGATGAATTAGCAAAGGGAAGCCAATGGAAAAGATTTTACAGAAGTACACGATTTTACCCTGCAACTATATCAAATTCAAAAATTGTCGCTGAACAGTAAACTACAAAAAATAACAAGAAATATTACCGGCTGATACAATGGAAAACTTGCATAAAGAAATGCTGGGTGCAGCTTTTGAAAGTGGTTTGGCATCCGTCGAAAAACTGGTTAGCTGCGGAGCAGATATATGTTATACCGACGCCCGGGAAATTTTGCCATGTTTACTGCTGCCCGGAGGCAGCACAAAAGCACTGGACTGTTTTACAGCCTAGGAGCAAAAATATCATTTGATGATGCTAACCTGCTTTGTAACGCAGTCACTAATGGCAAAGCCACCTCGGTAAAATGATTATTGAATAAAAACGAAGATGCTAATTTCGCTTTTGCAAAAACCGGGAAAACGATTTATATTATGCTATCAGCAGAACGGGTGAGATGGACAAAAGGACAGAAATTGTAAAGATCTTAATAGCAGCAGGCACAGGTATAAATAGAAAAGCAATAGCAGGTAAGCCAACCCTTTTCTTTGATACGTGATGCTTACTTAAAGGGAGAAATACCATTGCACAGAGTTGCGGTCTACGCAAATGCAGCCATTGTTAAAATGTTACTGTGCAGAGCCTGCTGCGAAAGATGCAAATGGTGATAACCCCTGTTTCATGAGGAAGCCGGCACCTGAAATGCTGATATATTACAGTTGCTGTTGTATGAGTAGTGCCTGGTATTCGCTGAGTTAAAATCTTATTGTTGCTGCCATTAGGAATAACCTGCCTGTGAACTACATCATGTATTTATTTGTCTCCCTCTGAAATTTTGATGTTTTTTTTATTGTATATACCTGTAATCTTAGCTTATGAGAAGACAAGGAAAAGTTGTCATTTTTTATTATTATGCACTGGTTGTTCTACTGCTTGCGGTACTCAATACTTTCTGTAACCAGGGAAACAAATTGCCGGGTCAGCAGGTAAAAGTTTTATTGGCACAGGTAAATATTTTGCCTGAAAATAGCCGGCAACAAATGGATTTTCTTGATTCTGCTTTCCATCGCATTAAATATCCGGGTGCGGAAGACTGGTTGGAGTTCTATGGCTTTAAATGCGCTTTTTATCAGCGGCAACGTAATTTTGAAGAGGCATTTACATATGCTGACAGCATGCTTGATCTCACTGTGAACAAGATCAGTGAACCTAAATTTGCACAATGGTACGCTTCGGCACTTGCTTCCAAAGGGGATATATACCTGGCATTAAAGAATTATGATGAAAGCCTGGTATATTATACTAAATCAAGGGTAATAGCAGAAGATGCTGCAACAGATAGCTGTAGTATACACAGTTACACGCAACGGCTTGCTGATCTGATGTATAAACAGAAGAATTTTGAATCTGCGGCTGAATATTTTAAAACCGCTATAAAAGAAATTAATTGCAGCGCCGTCACTAATGCATTCCTGACATTCGTTTATTCACAAGCTAATTTGGATAATGTAGGGTTATGTTATGCTAAGCTGCATCAATGGGATAGCGCTGTTCATTATTTTAATGCTGCTATGGAATACATCCTGAAGCAGGAACCAAAGTTTCCAACACGGCAGCAATATATACAAACAGCAAAAGCAGTAGTATGGGGAAACCTGGCAGGTTATTATGCGCAAAAGAACAACCATGCTGAAGCAGAATCATTATATATCAAATCACTTGCGGTGTTTGAGAAGCGCAATGATAATTTTGCTCAGAACCTGAAACTGGAACTTGCCGATATGCTAACATTTGCCGGCAGGCTTGGTGAAGCCGGAAAATGGCTGGAGCAAGTGAAGGATTCCATGGGTACACTCCCTGATGACAATAATATCTTAAAATATTACAGTGTCAAAGCTGATTATCATTTAAAGATGGGGGAAGCAACGGAAGCTGTTAAGCAGTTGAGGCAGTATATTGATTTTAAAGATTCGTTGGATGAAGCCAATAAAAGATTTACGTCTGTCAACATCAGTGCAGATATGGAAAAAAGGTATCAGAAAGCGGTGAATGAAGCGCTTACGAAGGATATCGAGCTAAAGCAGGCTTATCTTCTTGTAGTTATTTCCATAGCCCTGATGATCGTGGTCATTTCAATCCTGATGAGAAATAATTATAAACGGTCAGCAAGGTTGCAGCGAAAGCTTGCTTTGAAAAATGAACGGGAAAGAATATCACGAGAATTACATGACGACCTGGGAAGCAGCCTCACCTGCCTGCAGATCGTAGTCAACAGGTTAGCTACTAACAAGGGGGAAAACTCGGAAACCATCCTGAGGAACATTTCCCAGATATCGGGTGAAGCGATTGACCAGATGAGTGAGATCGTGTGGATGCTGAAGGATACCGTGGGAACTATCAACGGGCTGATGGCTCATTTGCGGGTATATATGGCCGAATACATCCAGCGAACAGAGATGAACCTTGAGCTTGATTTCAAAAACAACTGTAAAGAAGATCATCATATTAACAATATTCAGCAAAGAAATCTCCTTCTGGTGGTCAAAGAGATATTCCATAATGTGATTAAACATTCGAAAGCCACCCGTTTCTCAATTGATTTTTCCTGCAGTGAAAAGAGGATCAGGGTTATTGCAAAAGACAATGGCACAGGCTTAAACGAAATACAAACCTCGGAAGGAAATGGTATCAATAACATGAAAAAGAGAATAAGCAACATACAGGGGGATATTTCATTTCAGGATAAAGGCGGCCTGGAGATCACTATCGATATCCCGGCAGAGCTGAAAGAATAATAAAACCCAAGGCAGCAGCTACAGTTCCGGAATCAGGATAGTACACAAAAGTATACTTTTATAAAAGGACAGGCTGATGTATAATTGTTGCATGTTTTATTGATCGCAGCTATGATAAGAAAGCCCTAATGGTGACCGGTGAAGCCGGTATATTATATCTCTTAAAGGAAAAGAAAAAAATGTGATTACTGTTTGTATTGTTGAGGATCAGCATATGGTACGTAAGGCAATAGAGGATATACTTCATGCCTCCGACAGTATTTCCTGTATCGGTTCATTTCCCAACGCGGAGATGTTCATTGAAAAATATGAAGAGCTTCAGCCCGATATCAGCTTAATAGACCTTGACCTTCCCGGTATAACCGGCGCGGAGGCGATCTTCGCGGTCAAGTCCAACTACCCGAGAGCAAAATTTTTGGTGCTCACTATTTTCAATGATGACGAAAAAGTGTTTACTGCATTAAAATCCGGTGCCGGAGGATACCTGCTGAAGAAACATTTCTTCGATCATCTTGTTACTGAGATAACAGAACTATATAACAACGGCGCCCCTATGTCGCCGGAAATAGCCAGGAAAGTGATAGCTTATTTTCAGCGTGACGATGAGAAGCTACGTTTTAACGCCCTTACTGAAAAAGAAAAATCCGTTCTTGCACTGATCGTAGAAGGGTTTCTCTATAAAGAAATTGCCGGAAAGCTCAATGTTGGTATTGATGCTATAAAAAAACATGCGCATAATATTTATGAAAAGCTCCAGGTGCGCAATCGAAGTGAAGTAGTAAAAAAATATATGTCAAATTAATTGCCGGTTACGCTGTTACGTAGCTTCCCGGAACGATACAGACCATTTTGTGCGCTGGTATCATTCATACCCTGTTCTGATGCTTTATATCAATGCTCCGTGAATGCATCCTGTTGTTATTTATCCTTTTAATAAAAATATTTTTCAGATGAAAAAAGCACTGGCCGAATTCCTCGGCACTTTCTGGCTGGTATTAGGAGGTTGCGGCAGTGCTGTACTAACAGCTAAGTTCCCAGAAGTGGGAATAGGTCTTATCGGAGTTGCCCTGGCATTCGGGTTAACGGTACTGACCATTGCGTACTCAGTGGGACATGTTTCCGGCGCACACTTAAATCCTGCCGTAACCATAGGCTTATGGGCCGGTGGAAGAACATCCGGTAAAGATGTTTTACCGTATATAATGGCACAGGTGTTTGGTGCTGTTACTGCTGCTGCGGTATTATATATTATTGCTACCGGCAATGGTAGCGCCGTAGGAAGCTTTGCAGCCAACGGGTATGGTGAGCACTCGCCCGGCGGGTACAATATCATTGCTGCTATAATTACTGAGTTTGTTATGACATTCATGTTTCTGCTGGTTATCATAGGCGCTACAGATGAGAAAGCACCCAAAGGTTTTGCAGGACTGGCAATCGGGCTTGCACTCACCTTAATTCATTTAATAAGTATCCCTGTAACCAATACGTCGGTAAACCCGGCAAGAAGTATCAGCCAGGCTGTTTTTGTTGGTGGCTGGGCATTAACACAGCTCTGGTTGTTCATTATTATTCCTGTTGCCGGTGCTATAGCTGCCGGAACATTGTACAGGCTTCTGCATAAAGTTTAATAAGATATAATCATTAAACATGTTTTTACGCAATGCTTAGAAAAAAAATAGCTCATTTGCGGGACACATTTATTGCAGGCATTATTTTCCTGCTGCCATTGCTTATTTTCTTTGTGTTGGTAACAAAAGTATTCAGCTTCCTAACGGGCTTTGCAACCCGCATTGCATCCCTTTTTGGTTTAAAATCCATAGCCGGTATATCCGGCGAAACCATAGCCGGCTCAGCGGCACTTCTAATTATCATCATAGGCTGCGGCTATCTTGTCAGGTTTGCTTTCTTCAAACAAATGAATGCGTGGCTTGATAATAAGCTTGTAACACATTTCCCCGGCTACAGGGCTTATAAGGAATTAGCTGTTTCAAAATTATATGAGCAAAAGAATCTTTCTTCAACAGTTGAATGCCCTGCTTTATACAAAAAGAGTGAAATCCTTATTCCCTGTTTTGTGATCAAAGAAATGAAAAATGGCCTGGCTACTATCTTCCTGCCTGGATCAAAGAACAGTGAAGACGGAAATGTAGCACTTGTACCAATAAGCAATCTTACTTTATTGCCACATATCACGAGTGATCAGTGGAAGATAGGAATTTCCAATAAAGGTTTAGGAATAGAAGAGCTGATATTGGATAAAACAGGGGACAGCTTAAGCATAACCGGGCAGTACACAAAAGTGTAATAGCAAACAGTACCAATAGGATGTAATATTACTTTCAATATAACAGGCATGCCTTGTTTAACCTCTGACGGACATTTTTTTCAACCCGTATCCTTCAACCCTGCCACTTGCAAATAACCAATACGATTTGAGATAAGGAGGAAAACACTACGCACTTTAGGATAATCTGATTTTTACCGGGGTGTATAACCAACCCGGTCAGTTTGATATTGCCTGTAAAAAGGAAAAACAAGTAAATAATTTTTTGAAAAGCACCGGGCTGAACAATGTATTTGTTAAACCAAATTATAACAGGTGCTATGAAAAAATGGTTTTTATTATTTTTTATTGCCGCTACTATCAGTTCCTGCGGCACTTCAACTGAAATTGTAAAATCGTGGAAGGAACCCGGAGCAAGCGTCAGCCTTGTCCAGGTTAAAAAAATTTTAGTAGTAGCGCTTGTGCGAAGTGAAGCATCAAGACGCACTATAGAAGACCAGTTAGTAATGCGGCTTCAGAAAAAGGCATTTCCCTCTTATGTAATGATGCCCGCTAATCTATCCGGTGAAGAAGAATCTTCCATTACGGCAAAGATAAAAGACGATGGGTTTGATTATGTGCTGATGATGCGCCTTGCTGATGTAGAAAAGGAAGCTTCCTATGTGCCTGGCAGTAATGCCATGCCCTATTATTATCGCGGTTATGGTGGTTATTACCGCTATGCCGCTCCTTATTATTATGATCCCGGTTATTATAAAGAAGATAAGAATTATTTTATTGAAACAACAGTGTACTCTGTGCCTGACAATAAATTGTTATGGGTAGGAACCAGTAAAACCGTTAACCCTTCCAGGATAGATAAGACCGTGAATGAAGTAGCCGATGCCGTCGCTAAAAAAATGAAGGAAGAGGGATTTCTGAAATAAGATGATAGCACTAACAAAACGATAAAATTGTAGTACAAATAAATAATACTTGTGAGAGCATTACGAATAATAACGGATTCCCTTTTATTGCTGCTTTTTGCATTCAGTGTGTCAGCACAGGAACAAAAGCCTCCAAACAATGCAGAATTGGCCAACAAACTGGCCAATCCCGTAGCTAATCTTATCAGTGTGCC
The DNA here is from genome assembly GCA_047601125.1 of Agriterribacter sp. Lineage (GTDB taxonomy): Bacteria > Bacteroidota > Bacteroidia > Chitinophagales > Chitinophagaceae > Agriterribacter. The sequence continues at coordinate 2,402,500 of JASGJY010000002.1, forward strand.
CTTCCAGAGCAATGTGGACTATGGTATTGGCCCGTATAACGGGGCACGTTATACGCTGAATTTCCAGCCGGTCATCCCAACACAGCTCACGCCAAAGCTGAACCTCATTGCACGGGTAGTGCTGCCCGTTATTGACCAGCATGATATTACCGGTCCGGGTGACGACCAGTTTGGTTTGAGTGATGCTACGGTGAGCGGGTTTTTATCGCCTGCCAATCCTAAAAACGGCTTGACGTGGGGTGCCGGGCCTGCTTTTCTGGTGCCTGTAGGAACGAATGAATGGCTTACTACTAAAAAATGGGCTATAGGGCCAACGGCCATTGTACTGAAGCAGGCAAATGGCTTTACATATGGTTGTTTGATGAACCAACTGTGGTCTTTTGCCGGTAGTAAGGACAGACCCGGCGTGAACCAGATGTTCCTGCAGCCCTTTTTTGCAAAAAACTTTCCCAGCGGCGCAGGGTTAAGCAGCAATGCAGAGATCACCGCCAACTGGAAAGCAAATACTACGGTAGCTTTTCTGAACCTGGGGGTGAGCGCTGTTACAAAATTAGGCAGTCAAACTGTTTCACTGGCTATCGGACCACGGATACCCATAACAGCACCTTCGGGAGGTAAGACGGATTTCGGCTTCCGGGGTTCGGTCACACTGGTATTTCCTAAATGATCGGAATAAAAAAATAACCGCTTCTATATTGTTCAAATAAATTATCAAACGTAGCAGATATACCATCATTCATTTAAAATTTTAGAAATGAGATCCATAAAACATCCTGGCCGGATTCCCGGTTTACTTTTCATTGCTTCTTTGATCTGTTTCTGGAGTTGCAATCAAAGCACGGAACAGAAAAAGAATACAGAAGAAGAAATATCAAATCTTCCAAAACCAACCGAGCCGGTAAAAGGTGCTACGGTAACACCATTTTACCAGGATGCCAAACCGGGGATGGTAGCTGGCGTTAAAGCCCGTGACGGAGCGCCGAATGTTGTGATCTTTATAATAGATGATATGGGCTTTGGCGCTATGAGCACGTTTGGTGGTCCCGTGGCTTCACCCAACCTTGACAGGGTGGCAAGGAACGGATTGTCATATATCGACTTTCACACCACCGCGCAATGCAGTCCTACCCGTGCAGCCTTGCTTTCAGGCAGGAACCATCATAGCGTAAGCATGGGAACGATCGTGGATATAGGAACCGGCTTTAACGGCTATACCGGGCAGGTGCCGAATACAACTGCACCCATTGCTACGGTATTGAAAAATTCCGGCTATGCAACATCTGCCTGGGGTAAATGGCACCAAACGGCAATATGGGAAAACAATCCTTTCGGTCCATTCACTACCTGGCCCACAGGGCAGGGATTTGATAAATTCTATGGCTTTATCGGCGGCGAAACCAACCAGTATTTTCCCGCTTTAACAGATGGCATTACTTCTATTGAAGCGCCAAATACACCGGGTTATAATCTGAACGATGACCTGGCAGAGCATGCCATTGCCTGGTTGCGCCTGAAACATTCCATGTCTCCGGAGAAGCCCTTCTTTTTGTATTTCGCCCCGGGTGCTACACATGCGCCACACCAGGTTTCAAAAGAATGGAGTGATAAGTATAAAGGAAAATTTGATGAGGGATACGATGTGCTGCGGCAACAGATCTATGAGCGCCAGATAAAAGAAGGGAAAATTCCTGCCAAAGCGGGATTAAGCCCGAGACCGGAGCAGATACCCGCCTTTTCAACCCTTAGCCCCGAAGAGAAAAAAGTAGCCAGCAGGTTAATGGAAGTGTATGCCGGTTTTGCCGAACAAACCGATTATGAAGCGGGACGCTTATTAGATGCGCTGCAGGAAATGGGCGAACTGGATAATACGATATTCATGTACATTGTTGGAGATAACGGCGCCAGCAGCGAAGGGCAGGAAAAAGGGATGTTCAATGAACTGGTAAGCCTGGATGGTCAAAAGGAAGATTTTAATACCATTCTTAAAAACATTGATAAGATAGGCGGCCCGGAAGCTTTTAACCATTATAATACAGGCTGGGCCTGGGCGCTGGACGCGCCTTTTCAATGGGTAAAATTAGTAGCATCGCATTACGGCGGCACTTCCAATCCGCTTGTTGTCAGTTGGCCGGCATCAAAAGCAAAGGAGAGATAAGAACGCAGTTCCATCATGTAATAGATATCGCCCCCACCATTTATGAAGCCGCCGGCATACAATTCCCTGAATATGTAGATGGCGTAAAACAAAAGCCGCTGGAAGGCGTAAGCATGGTTTATTCTTTTGATAATAAAGCTGTGCCAACACAACATACGGTGCAATATTTTGAGCTGTTCGGCAACCGCGGCATTTACGACAACGGCTGGTATGCCTGTGCCAAACACGGTGATAAGCCATGGAACCTTTCTGCCACAAAGCCTTTCGACAATGACAGGTGGGAGTTATACAATATGAGCGAAGATTTTTCGCAGGCGCATGACCTTGCCCAATCAAATCCTGAAAAGCTGAAGGAATTGCAGGCGGTTTTTGACAGGGAAGCGCGCAAATACAACGTATACCCGATGGACGACAGGGGCGGTGCCAGGTTTAACCCGGAAAACCTGCCGTTGGCCTCCACCGGCAAGGCAGAATTTACCTACTATCCCGGTGCAGAGCGCATCCCCGAAAAAAGCGCCCCGAGGTTTATTGGTGCAAATTATAATGTTACCGTGCAACTGGCAGATTTGAAAGGTTCGGAGAACGGGGCCATTGTCGCGATTGGCGGTGTGTCGGGCGGCTGGTCAATTTATATGAAGAACGGAATTCCCTATTATGTATTTAATGAATATGGTGAACAGCGCAACCTGATAAAGGGAACTGTGCCGTTAAAAGGAAATGCTACGCTTGAATTGAATGTAAAAGAGAACGGTCCGGGTAAGCCTGCCGATGCCGAGCTGCTTGCTAACGGTAAGCTGGTGGGAAAGGTATCTACCAAACGTACACCGCTTTCCGGTTATTCATTAGACGAAACTTTTGATGTGGGCAATGATCTTGGTTCTCCGGTAGGAGACTATAAGCCTTATTTCAAATTTAATGGAAATATTAAGGAGGTAAAGGTGAAGCTGCTTAAGTAAGCGTGACAATTACAACCCACAATAAATTAAACTTTATAACAAAATCCAGGGTTATGAGATTGCCATTCAAAACCACACTGACTTTAATTGGTACAGGTTTATTAATTGGTTTAACAGCTTGCCGGGAAAGAAAGAAATCAGCTCAGCCTGCTGAGCAAACTGCCGGGCTTAGTCCTGGAAAAGCCCGCCAGATTGCAAGAGAAGCTTATATCTACGCTTATCCCATTGTTGACAATCTACGCGTTCAGTATGCTTATTTTTTTGATAAAACAGATCCTGAATACAAAACTTCCCGCAATAATATCTTTAATGTACCAAGAGTGTTTACGCCAAAAGACCGGATTATTCAAACGCCGAATTCTGACACACCTTTTTCATTTGTAGGGTTGGATTTAAGGGCTGAGCCCGTTGTTTTTGTTATTTCCCCCATCGAAAAAAACAGGTACTGGAGCCTGCAGTTGATTGATCTTTACACATTCAATTTTGATTACCTGGGTAGCAGGACTACCGGCAACCAGGGCGGCGCTTATATGATCGCCGGTCCGGGCTGGAAAGGCGAAACACCAAAAGGCATTGACAAAGTGATCCGTTGCGAAACTGAAATAGCCTCGGGAATATTCAGGACACAATTGTTTAATCCGGGCGACCTGGAGAATGTTAAGAAAGTACAATTGAAATATGTGCTTAAGCCTTTGTCGGCTTTCATGGAGCAACCTGCACCACCACCCGCACCTGCTATTGATTTTCTAAAACCACTAAGCCTGGAAGAACAAAAGTCATCATTAGATATTTTCAGACACCTGAACTTTGCTTTACAGTTTTGCCCTACCCATCCGTCGGAAAAGGAGCTAATGGAAAAATTCAGTCTTTTGAATATTGGCGCCGGAAAAACTTTTGATACTACCGCCTTTTCACCCGAAGTGGTAAATGCCATGCACCAGGGTGTTACCGATGCATGGAAGGATTTGGCAGCAGTGGTTCAACAGAGCAATGAAGGTAAAGTTTCCGCATCAGATGTTTTTGGCACACGCAATTTTCTAAACGGGAATTACCTGTTCAGAATGGTTGGCGCAGTCACCGGTATTTATGGAAACAGTAAGGAAGAAGCTATGTATCCGAATTATTTTGTTGATACAGACGGTAATAAACTGGATGGCGCAAATAATTATGTAATGCATTTTGCTCCCGGGCAGTTTCCCCCTGTTAATGCATTCTGGTCACTAACCATGTATGATTCAGACGACCTGTTGGCAAAGAATCCGCTTAACCGCTATTTGCTGAATTCAACCATGATATCTCAATTTAAAAAAGATGCCGACGGCGGCCTTACACTATTGATACAACACAAATCACCCGGAAAAAACAAAGAAGCAAACTGGCTGCCTGCCCCGGCAGGAAGTTTTAGGGTGGTGTTAAGATTGTATTGGCCAAAACCTGCAGCGCTCGACGGAAGCTGGAAACAACCTGTGGTTAAAAAGTTGTAGGTCCCTGACAGATTCAGTTCTTATACCAATAATTATTATTTATGAAATACAAATTCCTTCCTGCAGTCATTATCCTTGCCGTATTTATTTCTTCGTGCAGCAATAACCAGGAGGCTGAGCAAACTGCTGTAGATACAATTGCAACACAACCCCCGGTAGCTGAACCTGCAAAAGCAGATACCCCGGCCGTTGTTACCGATTATGAAGCAGCACATGCCAAAGCAAAGCCCGTTACTAAAAAGCCGGAATATAAAAAGCTGGATAAAAAAGAAGTAGCAGCTTATACTGAAGATGCTATTGTATCTGTTGCTCCTCAAAATGAGAGCACAGATATAGCAGGCTATAATTATAAGCCTGATAAAACGGCTATGTACCCGGGCGGTGAAAAAGCCTTTGACAAATATTTCTTCAAAAACTTCCAGTATCCACAGGCGGCAATTGAGAATAATATACAAGGCACTATTTACGCTGAGATCTTTGTAAATGAACAGGGTTACGTTGAGAAAGTGGAATTCCCCGGCCGCAAACTGGGATATGGATTGGAAGAAGAGACGAGAAGAGTGATTATGGCTACAAAGAAACTGGAGCCTGCCATTAAGAACGACGTTCCGGCTAAAGCCAGGTTTGTTTTACCTATAACAATGCGTATCCAGGAGTAATATTAACAATAACAGTATTATTATGAAGCTATTATTCAAATTACCAGTATTAATCACGGCAACAATGATATCAGCTGCCGCGTTATCTCAAAGTTTTCCTGATCCGCAGCTTACAGCCATTGCAACCAAAGAAAGCATTATCAAAGCACAGGAGATAGACGCCTATACGCTTGCTGTTATGGCTTATACCTGGGGCTACCCGCTGGTACGGATGGAGCGGGTAGCACGTGAATACATAGATATGCCTCCGAATAAACCTGCCACCAGCTACCGTGCGCCGCTTAACCAGATCGGCTGGGCCACAGATCTGGCAACTCCTGCTGCAAAAGACATGCCTACCGCCAATAATGATACCTATTACATGAGTGCGGTAGTTACCCTCACCGAACCTTACGTGTTAACGGTTCCGGATACACGTGACCGTTATTATGTGATCAATGTATTTAACATGTATCACGATCATGAATTTAATATCGGGAGGCGTACAACCGGCACAAAGGCGGGAAAATTTGTTATTATTCCACCGGGCTGGAAAGGGAAAACTCCTCCTGCTATGAAAGCAATACCCGTAGTTACTGATAAAGTATGGCTTTGGGGGCGCATTCACATTGAAGTGGATGAAGATCCAAAGCCGGTGTGGGCATTACAAAAGCAATTTGACCTGCGCCCGCTAAGCCAGGCAGGCAATGTAAATTATAAAGCCCCCGCAGCAACACTTCCCCAACTGCCTGATATTGCCGGAAACGAACTGGGCTTTTTTGTGCACCTGGGCTATGCCATGCAGCAAAATACGATCAAGCAAATGGATGATGCCCTGGTGGGACAACTGGAGCGGATAGGGCTCACAAAAGCAAAAGGATTTGATCCTTCAAAATTAACAACAGTACAGGTAGATGCGTTAAAAAAAGCATTAGCCGATGCACAGATCCAGGTAGCTGCTGCAGTGGCAAATACCTCTACGATTCGTAACGGCTGGAACTGGGCGCCCCTTAGCGGATTTGGATATAATTATCCCCTGCGTTCAGTTATAGCCGGTCCATACCTGGGCGGTAATATTTCGGATGAAGCAATGTATCCCAACCGCTTTACAGATGCTGATAATAAACAATTGAACGGAACCGGAAAATATGAGATGAGATTCAGCAAAACGCCACCCGTAAACGCTTTCTGGTCTCTGACTATTTATAATAACGATGACAAGATGCTGGTAGACAACCCGGTCAACAGGTATAAGATAAGCGATAAATCACCGGGCTTTACAGTCAACGCTGACGGATCATTCACCATATATATTCAGAATGAGGCGCCGGAAGGTTCAAAAAAAGCAAACTGGTTGCCGGCTCCTAAAGGAGATTTCAATTTATTCCTGCGCTTTTATCAGCCGGCAAAGGAGATTTTAAACGAAACCTATCCGCTTCCCCAGGTGGAAAGAATAAAGTAACAGGCAATCAATACTATAATCAGTTACAAATGCCAGTCATTCTCAATTTTATGCATCTTGTATTAAAGCCAAATAATGTAGACAATTGTTTATGAAAATCAGCTTAACAATTAAAATTATGATCTCATGTATTTCATTGCTATCATGCATTAAAATCAATGCCCAGCTAAAAGGTATACATACGTTAAGTGATGCAGGTTTGCAATCGGGTAGCCAGGCGTCTCCATCATTTACATTGGCAATACCGGTATATACTTATCACACTTCAACACTTGTAAGCGGTAAGGGAAATAAAATTGATGCGCCTGCTATAAATCTTGTATTAACCGGCATCAGTACAACTGTGGTTACCAGTGTAAAAATACTGGGCGGTAATTATGGCGCATCCGTTTTTATTCCTTTTGCTGCAAGCAGAATAGAAGGTGAGCTTGTATCTTCCAAATCTTCACTCGCATTTACAGATATGTATATACAGCCGGTGCAATTGGGGTGGAAGGTAAAACAGGCTGACTTTATTTGTAGCTATGCATTGTATTTGCCCACGGGAAAATATGAGTGGAATGGCAGCAACAACACAGGGCTTGGTATGTTTACCAACGAGTTTTCAACTGGCAGCACGGCTTATTTTGATGAGAAAAAGCAGTGGCATTTCTCTGCTCTGCTTTCGTATGCACTTAACAGCAAAAAGAAAAATACCAAAGACAATAGTATCAAAGTGGGAAACCTGCTGAGTGTTGAAGGAGGGATAGGTAAAACCTGGTATAAACCTGTAAAAAACAACCCGCTCCCAATGATCATTAATATTGGCTTGGTGTACTATATACAGTTTAAAACATCAGACGATAAGATGAAAATCCCTGCTTTGGGGAATACGGCAATAGATCTCGGCAGGAAGGACAAAATTTTTGGATTAGGCGCAGAAGCCAACATATTCATCCCCGCAATTAAATCAAGCGCCGGGATACGCTGGGAGACAGAAATGGGCGCAAGGAACAGGACGCAGGGCAATTCATTTTTTATTACAATAGCTCCTTATATAAGATTCTTTGCACCGAAAAAGAAATAACATGCATGAGATCATTGGTTTGTTTAGCTGAAAAGAATATCCGGAAAGAAACCCGGATCGTAAAAGAGGATGCGTATAAGTCGTATTCTTCGTATATACTCACTTAATAATCGCTTATTATGAAAGTTTTTTTGACATCCTTATATGTTATACTTGCTATAATGCAGCAAGCTGTGGCGCAGTCATCGTGGAAATCGCCTGCCTACAAGGCGGAGTCCTATCGCAAAGTAATTGTAATGGCGAAAATTTCAGACGATCTTGCAAGGCGGCAACTGGAAGATGCTTCCGTTAAGCTGCTCAACGAAAAAGGTATTACTGCTATACCGGCGTATTCAAATATAACTGAGACGGATCTTGCATCTGAGGATGCATTTATACAAAAAGCAGATGCGCTTCAGGCCGACGCAGTAATAGTGTTTAACATAACAGGTACGGGCACGGAGTATAAAAACAAGCCTTCTGTAGATGCTTATGTAGGCGTACCGGTGAGAATAGGCATCTTCCGGGCATCTATAGGCGGGAATGTTCCATTAGCCGGAGGAACTAAGGTAGTTACCGTAGTGAATGCCACTGCCGGGTTTTATAACCGTTCATCAAAAGACCTGTTGTGGAGTACCCAATTAAGCGGCAAGCTGAAAAAGGATACGGACAAGCTCGCCGCTGCTTTTGCAAAAGCTACAGTAAATGCATTATTGAAGGATGGGATGTTTCTTCAAAACAAATAGCTGTTGATGCAACTGAAATTATTCATTATTGTAAGTATATTTTTTTTGCGGACTGCTGTTGCGCAGGATAGCGTTCACCATGTGAGTGTAGTTACTGACCACAGGTACGACAGTATTCTGCAGGTAAGGCAGCAAAAAGCGCTTGCTATGCTTAATAAAGAAGATACACTGGCTGTTTCTGCTTACTGGAATAACATTAAGCCATTGCTTTTCTTTGCTAACATTAAAAAAAATATTCTTTTTCCCGACTATATCAACCAGGGTAAATCAACCAATTTTTGCGGCTATGCGGCGTTAACTCACCTGCTGTTGAAATATTATCCTGATGCTTATACAGAAGCGATCCTCTCTTTATATCGCAATGGAAATGCCAGGCTAAAGAAGAAGCTGTTACAACCAACTCCGGAAATATTGCTTGCCGCAGGCACATTAAAAAACAAAGGGCAACTGGATATACATCATGCTAACCAGCTTTGGTTCTTAACGCTTGCCGACCAGTTTAAGGGTTATATGAATTTTATGGATCATCACTATGATCCCGGCGACGAAAATAAAATATGGGCAGGAACCAACTACCGGAAGTTCAACAAAATGCTGATGCATTTTACGGATGATACACTTACACGCCGCGGTTCAGACTTTTTACGTCCTTTTACCGGGAATTTTTATAATTATATTTCAGAACAGCTAACCAAAGGAATCGTGCTGCTGTATGTCAACAGCAAGTGGCTTTATCCACATAAGTATTCGCTTTTTAAATTACGGGCGCCCACACATTTTATTGTGCTGTATAACATGTACCAGTCGGGCGATATGATTGAAATACAATACTGGGATTACGGATTAAGAACAGAGCAGCAGATTACAAGAAAAAGACTGAGACAACTGGTATTTGGAGTAACCACTATCAACCATGCCGCCAATGAAACGAATTGAAATATACCTGTATCTTTTTTTGCTGGTGGGAATGCTTGTTTCCTGCGCTTCTTCTTCCAAAAGAAAAACGGCAGATTATTATCACCAAAACGAATCAACCATAAAAGAGATCATGCAATTGTATGATCAGCTATATGAGCAGCAACCTTTTTCAGCAGGTTTTTCTGACAGGTCATTCAAATACTACCTGATGGAAGTAAGCACAGATAGCGTACGCTATATTTATAATACAGAGAAAAACAAAGAAGTCTTTTATTCCACCATCTTCCGCTTCAATTACGATACGGTAAAATTAAAATCCCTTGGCGAAAAAATCCGGGATATCAAATGCCTGTGGTTATCCAAATCAACTTTTTATATAAATGACAAACCCGAGACTGTCAATTTTCTGTCTTTTAAATCTGTTTCTTCCGGTAAGCTGTTTGTGGAAAACAAATATTATATACTGGTATTTTTAAAGCATCCTATCAGCAGTCCGGATATCAATGCCCGGATCGAAAAGGGCGATCTTGTAAAAATCAACGACCTGGTATATTACATGATCGGCTCGGGGTTCAGGTAAGGCAGTCAATCAGGTTCGTGTTTCTTCTTGTGAGAAAGGATAGATAAAATTTTCAAAGGCCGGCTGGTTCTCAATTGATTTTTCTGCAGTGAAAAAAGGATTAGCATTATCGCAAGGTAAACCACGGGAGCTTACAGATTAAAATTGACATTCCTGCAGAGCTGAAGGAGCCCTAAAATTGGGGCGATAACTTCAGGAACAATCTTAAGAAATTAAATAGTACACAAAAGTATACTTTTTCGAAGTCAGGGTAGAATGTATTATTGTTGTCGTCTATGACAATTAAAATAGGTAGGATCCCGGAATAAATCTTAACAGTATCCGGGCTTAACTAAAACAAATCTATGACAGCTATGTTACGCAAACCCGCAGCAGTTATTATACTTTGTATTGTGGCATTCTGTGTAAACGCCCAAAGTGGTAATTATGGTATCGGCACTGCAACACCGGGTAGTAAACTAACAGTTAATGGATCATTTTCAGCAACGTATAATAATATCACGGCTTCTACTTATACCATGCTGGCCAGTGATTTTTATTTAGCCTGGAATGGCTCAGCAAATGGTAACATCACCTTGCCTGCTGCCCTGGTTGTTGGTAGCGGCAATTATCAGGGCCGTGTGTACCATATCAAGAATACCAGCACGGCATACACGCTTACCATTGCTGCCAATGGCAGCGAACTGCTGGATAACCAGAGCGGCGCGGGTGTTGCGAGCATTACTCTTTCTGCAACATATTGTGCTATGCTTATAAGTAAAGGCACTACAGGCGCTACTACTACTTGGGAGGTAGCTATAGTAGCCAGCAGTAGTACCAATGCCCCGACGAATGCTGATAATGGTCTGACGGTTGGATATAACAGTGCAGGCAAGGTGGGACTTGGTGGCACTTTGGCTAAAAATACTACTGTTGTGCAGAACGGATTTACACTTGGCTTTACCGGAAACACTGCAACTGATTTGATAGGTATTGGTACAACCGCACCCCGCTCCCGCATACATGTAGTAAACACCGGAACAATAGATGCCAATGATGATATCATTAGTACTAGTTATACAACATCTACGAGTCCTTCTTTTATTCTTCAGTCTGCCGGGGGCACCGAAGCCGTACCAACAAACATTGCTACCAACCGTTTCCTGGGTTCGCTCAATTTTGGTGGTTATTGGAACAACCAGTGGAACTATACCAGCACTCTTATAGGCTCTACGTACAAAGGCAATGGTACAACTAATCTAACCAACCTTTTTTTTAACACCAGCAATACCAGCAGGATGCTGATTGATGAAAGCGGAAATGTAGGGATTGGTACCACAAGTCCCGCTTATAAACTTGACATCGATGGAGGCACAGGCGGAGCATTGCGACTTATGAATGGCGGCGACATGCGTTTTACTGCAAACAATGATAATACAAAAGGGGTTGATCTTAGTTGTGGTACCTCTAATACAATTTTTTCATTGATTGGGTTTGGAACAGGTGCTGCCAATGCTACAATTAATCTTACTACGGGTGCCGTTACCGGTAGTTCGGATGTCCGCCTAAAAGAAAATATCAATGATATCGATAATATTACAGGTCGCCTGATGAAATTGCGACCTGTGACTTACAACTTTAAGACCGATGCTGCCACCGTTGTACCAGGTTTGATTGCACAGGAGGTGGAAAAAGTATTCCCTGATATTGTGATTAAACCTAAAACACAAAAGGACTATTATGCCCTTTATTACCAATATTTTACCCCATACCTGATAAAAGGTTTCCAGGAACAGCAGGCACAGATCGAAGCACTCAGAGCAGAAAACACTAAACTAACTGCCCAAGTGGCAGAACTGGCAGACTTAAAAGCTACCATAGCTGATATGAAGCAGCAACTGAGCAACGTAACTGGGCCGCCCAACAGAAACAACCCAAAATGATACTAAAGCCAGTCGGGAATTAGCAATGTGGAAAGGTAGCATTAAACAAACAACTATGACAAAGCGAATCATATTGGCATTTTCATGTTGCTTATGCGTATGTGTAAAGGATATGCGGGCTCAGGTTATCATTACTGATGCCTATAATTATGGAGGCCAGGCTTATGACTTCAGTAATGCAGAGACGGTAACTACGCACCCAACCACTGGAGTAGGTTATGTGTCTCGCAATGGAGGAGTATATTATCATTTCGGCCCTGCGACAGCCACGCTTACGGTATCCGGCTACTATAATGCTTTTGATCCGGTCAATCCACCTGCTACAGGAATTCCCTCTGGCTGGGCAACCACTACTAACCCTGGAGTGGACTACTTTCAGGGCTTGGGTGGTGCAAAGGCTACCGCGCAGGAAATAGCCGGTTCTGTTGCCCCGAGATTCGGAATCCTTAAACTGGATAATGGGAATAACCTAATCAATATTACCAATACAAATGGTGTGGAGGTGGGCTACCGAACCGATTTTACCAATGGAATTACCACAACCGTACGTACTATACACACTGCAGGAGCATTACGTTTTCTTGATGACGCTACCTATACCAACAGCGGGTTTGGTAACAACCAGTATGTAAATGGCTATGTAACCAAAATTGGTAACGATGCCTTTACCTTCCCCGTTGGCAACCAGGGCGGCAATGAAGCCCGTCCTCTTTCTATTTCAGCACCGTCCATTGCCTCCAACGCGTTAAGTATCGCTTATTGGCAGGGAGATGCCGGAACCGGTTTAGACCCTACAGGCGGTGCACATCCACTATCACAATTAAATACGACACCGCTTAATGGTGAAGTACTGATTTCGGTGAGTTCTATGGGCTTCTGGGATTGGATTCCTGTTTCCGGAACGTCTAACATGACTATTTCAGTAAGTCTTCCGGCACAAACCGGCATAGGCAGTTATTCCGATGCGTCGGGTATAAGACTGGTTGGCTGGAATACAACCAACAGTCAATGGGAATTACTGGGTAACAGCGGAGCATCTGGGCTTTCTGCAGGTTCTTCACTTAGCGGTACAACCAATGCTTATGCCGGCCGCACCATGGCTTCTTATTCTGCAATAGGTTGGGGTAGTATTGCCCAAATGGCGTTGCCGATTAAACTGCTCAGCTTTGAAGTCAGTACAGACCATTGCAATGCACTTATAACCTGGGAGACCAGCAGTGAATATAATAGTAGCTATTTTGAAATTGAGCACAGTACCGACTTGAGGAATTACACCGCTATAGGACATGTAGCCAGCGAAAATGCTATTGGTGGCGCCAGGTATAAGTTTACATACCCCGATATAGAAGAGGGCTTTCATTATTTCCGACTGAAATCGGTTGACTTTGACAATGCATATAGCTATAGTAAGATCATAAAAGTACGAAGTGAATGCAACGATGAGAAGATATTACTCTCGCCCAACCCGGTGCAAGATGCGTTGACCATTACCGGGCTTCAGTCTGTAGCAACAATCCGCATTTTTGATGCTACCGGCAGACAAATGAGACAGATTTCAAACTCCGGCTCGACAGTAACAATAAACGTTGGAGCTTTCCCGAGCGGTACTTATCTGGTACAGGTAGTCGGTCGTAATGGTAAAATTAAAGCTGCAAAATTAATAATCAGGAATAAATAGCTTAACAGAAAAAGTATTAGTTTATTCGCATAGCAGCGCTCTATTTACATAGGGATAATTTTTTTACTGCTTTTTCCGATAAATATTTTTAGAGGCATAATCATTACGGGTAAAGCAGCGTTACCAATATGTCTCCGGCAAAAAAGATCGTGTATCTATTATTGCCTGTATGAACTTAATAAACAAGCTATAAAGCGCAATAAAAAAACGGTACAACAAAGGTTCCTCTACCTGGTGCCATGAGGGTAAGGAGACTGAATAATTTTTTCATCCACTGAAGAGTCAGATTAATTTTTGTTGGCAAAATTATCTTCTATACCAGTCTATTGATTATAAAAATCGGGAAAAGGGATATGCGGAAAAAGATACCCGTTGTCTGTTGCTGTTCAACCGACTAGCTATGGATTGATGCGTTATCACGCGCTGAGTTATTTTTAAATCTTAGCTACAGGAGAGTTTCGACAAATTTTGCTATCCGGTCTATTTCCGTATGCATGCACCGTCGGAAATATTGTCTGTCAAACTCATATTATCTTAATTTGTAAAAAAAGGCAACGCGAAAATTGATCGGGGTTGAGATACTACCGGAATAATATCCTCGGCCGTCAGGTCCATCATCTGACACCCACCAACCACTAGTCAACACCTGTTGATTCGTAAGATTAAAAACATTTATTTGTAGTGAAATCTTTTTCCAGTCGTACCCGGCATTTGCATCCCAAAGTGTATAAGCCGGAATTGTTTTCTTCTTATCTTTTGGATCAGTCCACCCTGCCCACACAACACTTACATCATCTGTCAATTGCATTCCCAGGCCGGCGGAGAATCCTTTTAATTTGCGCTGCGTGAATTTGTAACGGATCATGGCATTTGTTACATGCTTTGCTACGCCATAATTAGGAAACCCGATCATTTCCGGATTTGGATCTTTTGTGATCTTAGCATCCGTAAACGTGTAGTTGAAGTTTACCATAATATTTTTGTTTAGATTTCCTATCACCCCGAACTCAAAACCATTAATGGTAATCTGACCGCGTTGCACATACAGTTGCGTTGCTGGGTTTTGTACCAATACGTCATTCTTCACTGTATGAAATAAGGAGGCATTAACGGCAAGCCTGCTTTTTATTTCGGCTTTATAACCCACTTCGATATTGCTTCCGGTTAAAGGCCTGGCTCTGGTATTATCTTCTTTTCTTCCTGTTTGCGGCAAGAACGTCTGATCGTATAAGGTATATACAGACATGTTTTTTAAGATTAAGTAAGTTAGACCCATGCGAGGAGTAAATTTTTTATCATATACCTGTGCAGTATCCCAGGTTGCTACTGTTTTTGTCAAAGAAAATCTTCCTGCAAGGGTAATGATGAATTTATTGTAGATTTTGATATGATCCTGTCCATACCATGCCATCCAAAGTGTCCCGTATTTGTATCCTGGATATGAAGTGGTATCCTTTACCCAATCTCTGTTCAAATTATATGTTGGCTTTGCAACCAGTAGCGGAAAATTTGATCCCCAGGTTGAATCATATGCCGCACTCCATTCTCCCTTATACCAGGAATCTCCAAAATCCAATCCACTAAGTACAGAATGTTCAATATGTTTCCCCGTTGTAAACTTACCATCAATGAACGCCTGAGCAGCCATCAGTCCGGTTGGCCAACTACCAGTCCATACGTCACGATACAGTGTATCAAATTTTGAACTAAATTTAGACACATACATGCCATCCCCTTTCCATATTCCACTAACTAATGCAAACTGAGCCTTAAAAGTCCAACCATTTTTAAATTTGTGTTGATTATTTATCCGGAAGTAAGTGTCGTCCGTTTCCGTACCATTTATAGCGTTAGGGTCTATGCTATTAAAATTTTTCGGAAAAATAAAGTTTTTCCCGTCTAATGTTATATTATTGGAGTTATCTGCTTTTGCAAATCCTTCCATTCGATTTGCCATGACCTGTACATACGAATTATCTTTATAGGTATAGCGAAGTGAAGCTACTCCATACATTCGGTTTGACTTGTAAAAATCATAGAAAGATCTCGTAGTTTGACCACCTAATATAACCCTGTAACTAAATTTACTCTTACTCGAAAATTTATCACCAAAGTCTATTCCGGCACGGAAAAGATTATAGCTTCCATAGCCTAACATTATCTGCTGTGTCTTTACGCCGTCTGCCTGTTTAAAGACTTCATTCACCAACCCTCCCGGTTCACTATTACCGATCATAAATCCGGCAGGACCTTTTACAAATTCAACCCTGTCAATCATGAATCCATCTGACTGTTGATTCCAGTAAACACCACCAACGCCATTTTTAAAAAGACTGGCCCATGCATACGTTCCGCGGATGATAAAGCTAAAATCGTTTTCATTTCCCCATCCTTTAGTAATACCGCTCGTTAAACGGGCCATCTGGCTGGTGCCTGTTATTCCAAAATCTTTTATTGTTTGCTGTGTTGCCACACTGATATTTTGTGGTGTTTCAATCAATGGAGTATTTAAACGAAGTGATGCGGAAGTGTTGGAAACTACGTATGTCTTTTTATTAGCTACTACCACCACCTCCGACAGTTGCTGTTTGGATTCACTTAATTGAAAGTGTAAAGCGATTGATTTATTTGCTTCAATGATTATATTTTCATTAAAAGCCTCATGACCAACTAAAGTTGCCGTTAATACGTAATTACCTGGTATAATATTCCTGATATTATAATTGCCGTAATCATCTGTCATTACCGGCGCATTTTTTCCCGATAATTGTATTGTGACCTGTGAAGCTGCTTTGCCGTCAGATGTTTTAACGGTGCCATAAACAGCACCGTTGTTTTGTCCATATGTTACTTTGATAACACAGAGACTAAATAACAAAATACCTGGTAGTTTTTTCATAAACTGAAGAGTTAGTTAATTTTCGTTTGCAAAATTATTTCCTATGCCAGGCTATTTATTACGCAATTAGAAAAAGGAGTGCCGAGATGCGGAAAAAGATATGCGTTGCCTATTGTTGTTCAACCACCGAAATATTCAATATTAACAATGAACCATAAAATGAGATTCATCATAGGTTTCTGAATAGAAACGCTCGCTGATCCAACTGTAACGTCGTAGATATGCAATGCACAAAAATGATCACTTTTGCCGGTAGTTGAGACACAACCGGTAGGGGAAAAGGTTTGTCGCGCTGTTCAACTACAGTAGTTATTCCGTCTGCTGCATCAGGCAATCTTCACTATTCAGTTAGCATATATCATTTAATGAATATGCAGGCAATTGGAACACCCTATGTGTCAATACATTTCTATCTGTATAGCAAAAATTTGCGATTGTGTGTACGATCCGGAAATGTAAATTTTGCATACAGAAATAAAACACTTATTCATTAGGCTGGAAAAACTTACGCGGAGTAAGTTTTTCCAGCCATCAACCCTGGAAAATGAAAATGCTGGAGCCTTTACGCCGGAGAGGAGTATATCCGAATCTTAAAATGATGATCATTATTTGCTGGCTTTTTGCTGTTCCGGCGAAATACAGTTTCAGCCAAAGCTATCAGTATGCTCAATTTTCCGGTACGCTTCCGGTTTTTCCGGCTAATACAGCTTCCGGCACAGGTACTTTTTCCAGCCCTGCCGTTGTTCCTGATTTTAGCTGGCAGGTTTCCACCTCTTCAAATAAACTGAACAAGCTGTCTTTTACACTTACCTCAGATGAAATGCCTGATCCTAATGCCTGGGAAAGCAAGTATGGAAACATTAGTACCTCTACTCCCTGCCTGATAGCAAGAAATGGAGGAAACTCCAGTGTATCAGGCGCCCCTTTAGGTATACCTATCACTACTATCATTACTTTTGCCACACCGGCATCAGGCAACGGGTGGGGATTTATGCTGCTGGATGTGGATGTGGAACAAATAGATATTGAGGCAACAGATGAATATGGAAATTTATATTCCAATGCAGAAGTTAATTCGTGGTTTAAGGCTGTTGGAGATGCTGATGTGACCACTGATAATGCAACACCCTGCTGGTCTGCGGGCAGTGCAACTGTAGTAGGATCCGGCGCAGTTACTTCTCCCTGCACAAGGCGAACCACTCTAAGCAGCAGCTTATATGAAGGTGTTGGCGCATTTGCTTATTTTGAACCCGATGTGCCGGTAAAATCACTGCTATTCCATTTTTATAACCTGCAGGATATCAATCTTACTTCCTATCGGCTGTTTATTGCTGCCCAAACCCTGTCCATATTGCCTGTTGGTTCGCTGGATTTTCAGGCGCTGCTGTTGAACGATGCGGTAAGACTGAACTGGCAAACGTTAAAAGAAGAGGGCATCAGTTCATTTGTGATCGAACACAGTACTGACGGGGTAAAATTTACTCCTGTTGGAAGTGTTAATGCAAAAGGATACAACGATAATAAGAACAGTTATTCATGGAAGCATATCTCACCTGAGCCCGGACGCAATTACTACAGGCTTACCATAATCCATAAAAATGGACGATTTACTTATAGCAAAACAGAGGTTGTGCAATTTCAGGCTAAATCAGGCAATGGGAATGTTTATCCAAATCCTGCACAATCTGTGATACATATTACGCTTCCTGCATCTGCTATACATCCCGAAGTGCAATTATTTAATACGCTGGGAACGAGAATAATGTTTATGAAAGTAAGTAACCCATCAAAAGTACTGTTGCCTTTGGAGTCGATATCTGCAGGTGTATATTATATAGTAGTGGCGGAAAAAAACAAATTGATATTAAGGGAAAAAATAGTAAAGATGAAATAGCAGTTTATGAAGGGTGTATTTCTGCAAGAAAGAAAAACCTGCCTCACTTTTGGCCAACAGATTTACATTCGGCGAGAAAAGTTCTCTCCCGCCACAATACGCGTTTACATCAATGCTGCCTGCCAATGCTATCAGGAGACTGCTTCTCCCGCCGTAACATACATTCAATTCAGATCTTCATGCGGGCGGGATCGCAGTGACGGTGAAAGTGTTCTGGTTTTTGCAATCAGCACTAAAGCAAAGTGGAAAATCCACCAAAATTGACCCCGTTTCGCCAAAGTAAAGTTTACGTGGTTTTTACACCCAAGGAATAAATCCTTTGTGTCTGACTGCCCCTAGCAAAGTTCCATAATCTAACCAAAAATCAATTTCATGTCTGTCACAAATCATTTGTAATATATTTAGCATACGCAACAAAACTGTATGGACTTTTTGCTCATTTGTCAATGGACGCAATCGCTCATCTGGAGGAAAATTGTACAATGATTTTTTCATTTATTTATATCTTTTTAAATTGAATCTTAATGACTGCACTGGATGTGCTTTTTGGTCAGGAGTTATTACTACAAATGTTTTATAGCAATTATTCCAATCTCTACCAAGATTTCTCTATTATCACGAAATATGGAAAGTAATTAATTCTATTCTTTCTATGAGAATAGGATTATTACAGAAAACGTAGTAATTGCTATCTCTATACTATTTTTCTGCTTAATTGGCTTTCATTTAGTTCAAAATTATACATCATAGCTAAAAATTATCGGAGAATTTCATCTCACCTTATTTTAGAGTCCAAAATAGTCCTCTTACCACAAAACATAGTTACGATACTAAACTATCAACTTTACCCTTAATATTTTTTTTGTAAACTATCCATTGCATAACTTATAATATTAAGTGCTTTCTCTAGTACTTCATCTCTTCCTTGCTTAATACCCTCAAAAGTTGGGACAACGAGTATATTAGGCACAATTCCAATTCTCTGTGTTTGACGCCCATCGGGAAAACGTACATCAATTGAGCTCATTTTAGTCTGGAAACCTCCTGGCAATGGGATGTTCACAATTTCTCCATTCGTACCGGCGGTATGACTACCTATTGATATAACGTTTGGAGAAGTTAATAGTGCCATGACTGTTAATTCAGCCATGCTTTGAGTTTGCTCATTGATAAGTATTATTATTAATCCCTTGTAGTAATTTTTATTTTTTTTGCCTACATATAGAGTTTTGTTTTCAACGAACAAGCCAGGAAAGTTTCTGTCAGGTGTAATAAAGCTTACAAAAGCCTTCCGATTATCATTAATATAATTCGAAATATGAGAATATACATTTCGAGGATAATTCCGAATATCAAAAATTATTGCTTTGGTAGAATTAAATTCAGTCATCATTCTTGATACATCCCTTGACTCCAAGTTTGCCAAATCAACATACCCGACACTATCATTCAGGCTTTTCCATGCTTTGCCCAAATCTTCCTTTTTGTTCATGTAGAGGATATGATCCATTGGTATTCGGAAAGCTGTTTTTTCGATTATTGAATCATTTCTCTGAATTGTTAATAGCATCGAATCTTCATTACCATTTAGTAGAAAATAGCTTAGATCCCGACGCAGGCATTCGTCATTTGATGCTCCCACATAGTACGACTTCTCTTTTATTGTATTGCTTAAAGGTACTCTTCCGATTTTCAGAACAATATCGCCAACTTCAATGCCACTTTTCTTCCCCAGTGAATCGTTGTAAAACCCGGATATAATAACTTTGTCGTTCAAAACTCGGTATTGGAAAACTGGTGTTTTTACTCCAAAATGGGCTATTGTTTGTGGCGTCCAGAAGAAAGGGGAATGACTGTCTTGGATGGAAGCATTTAATTTTGCTATTGCCAAATGATAATCTAAAGTATCGCTAGCATTTTTAAATTGGGGGATCATTTGTACCAAGACATCGTTCCAGTCTGGTTTAACTAGATATTTATAGGGATAAAAGAAGTTAATAATATTCCAGTATCGACAAAGCGTTAATAAGCGCAACCTATATGAAGGATAAATTGAATCAGCATACATCTTTTCATTTTTATAATTGGGGCTAGCCGCCTTTACAAAAAAAACTTTTTTGTAAGAAACATAATAGTTTTTACCCCAAGACCGATTGTTAAGTACAACATGTAACTTTTCAATTAAACTGTCGGTAAATAGCGTAGAATCCTTTTGCCAGGCGGTATCAAAATTTGGAGTTTGCTCGTCTTTTTTGTTGTATCCACATTTTTTACAATTCCTTATTTTGCCCAAGCCTTCAATCCAGTCAATATAGTAGCTACTTCTGTCTTCCTTTGTATTTAAGGTTGCGACGTGAGCGATGCGATTAACAAATTCGCTATCCCAATCAACGTCTCCCGTTACCACAGCAGGATGATAGTATTTTAAAAATCCCCAAATCTTGCAAAAAGTTGCAATATTTTGAACCTCCGATTGAGCCACTACAATTTGGGCACTGATTGATATACAAAATATTATGGATAATCTCTTCACGAAAAATATGTTGTTTGTAAAAGCGTTTGCTGTTTAAAATAAAGAACACAAAAGCAGAATTGCAATATCCGCAGATTCGCACATAATATAGAACTCGTCAATTAGATATTTTTTAGAAACCGAAAAGCCCAACAGACAACCTATAAGTTCAATAATTGAAATAATCGCTAACTCGGAAGTCGCGAATTAACAATTGGGTCTAGGCTTAACTGTTTGAGGAGGGTTGCAAGTTGACGGATTGTACGAATTAGGCAAACAACTTGTATTAACTACACTACCTCCGCAAGTATCTCCACAACAAATGAAATGGGTACAATTAGAAAATGAAGTTGTATAAGCTCCGCCTTTAATGCTATCTTTTTCAATGTCAGATAAGGAAGCAATGGTGGTCTTTTTCAGAGAGATGCTTTTCTTTTTCATAAATTTCGTTTTTAATTAATTGATTGAATAAATGTTGTGTATAGGTTACCCGTTAGGCAGTACAAGCTAATAAAATTTTACTAACTATTTTATTTTTTATAGATGTTTAAACACCAATAGGCAATGGATATAAGTTGTAAATTCATAAAAACCTTGAATGATTTTGATATATTTGAACTGTCGATAATTACCTCGTAAAAAACATCACTAACACATGACTTACACTTTACTATCTGATAAATTTATTTTCAGAGCACCTATTTTTTCCAACACAATTTCCTCTTATGATTTGATTTTTAATGATCCTATTTTTAGGGAGGGAATTTTTTTGGCAAGTCCAGATTTGTATGACTTAGTTTTTAAAGATTCTATCAGTTCTCTAAAGCAATTAAATAAGAAATTCCAGATATCAATTTTAAAGTATATTCTTCGATGTATGCATAGAGCGACGCCATTTGGGTTGTTTGCCGGTTGTGGGGTAGGCACGATTTCCAATGGAGTAGAAAATAAGGTAGTAATTGGGTGCGATAAAAAGTTAAGCCAAAATTATAAATGCAGAGTGAAGTTGGATACGGATTTCATTTATAGCCTTATTACTGTTCTTAAAGAAAATGATGACCTTAAAACTCGAACTCTTTATTTTCCCAATAATAGTGGATATGTAGTTGTGGATAACTATAGGTATGTGGAGGTTAAGTATATTGATGGGAGAAAGAAGTTTTTTTTATCGCAAATTGATTATGGAGAATTTCTTGAATTAGTAATTACCCAATCTAAAGGAAAGGGGGCTTATTTAGAAGATTTAGCCAAGACTTTGGAGGAAAATGAAGTGACAAGTGAAGATGCAAATCAATACATCCACTTTCTTATTGACAATCAGGTGCTAGTTAGCAATATCGAACCTCCACTATTGAACGATGATTTTTTGAGTGATCTTGCAAAAAAATGCAGTGGCTTAAGTCTGGAATTAGGGCTAATTAATTCAATTCGCGAGCTTCTAAAAATGGTTAACAATAATAACAGTGATTTAAATAGAATAGAGATATTTAGACATATTGAAAGTCTTATAAAAGAATCTGCTATCCCTTATCTGCGAAAATATTTGTTTCAATCTGACTTATCTATTTTCCCTAAAACCGCAACTTTAAATAAAAGCCTTGCTGATCAGATTGAAAATTGCATTCCTGCCATATCAAAGTTGACTACATTAGTTGGTTCTCCTCTCCTGGAAAAATTTAAATTGGATTTTATTGAAAGATACGAAATGGAAGAAGTCTCTTTAAACGAAGTGTTCGATTCAGATATAGGTATTGGTTTTGGTAATCACACTTCCATTAATACAAGTATTAATCCGCTTGTTGACGATATTGGTTTTGTCGTGACAGAGGGCAAAAGTAAAATTGGTGAACAATCTATTGTTTCTATAGAGGTTGAGAGTTTTCTTTTAGAAAAATATCATAATAGTCTTAAAAATTCGGATAAAGAAATTGAGATATTTGATAAAGAACTGAATATGTTTTCAGATAATCAATCTTTACCGAACACGGTAGCGACACTTGTATCAATAGTTGATTCTGACTCGGAAACCCCATTGATACAGATAGATGGTGCAACTGGGTTATCGGCTGCGAATTTTATTTCCAGATTCTGGGATACAAATCAAGAAATACATCGATTAGCTAACAAAATTATTCGATTTGAAGAAGCTTGCTTAAATTCTAACGAAGTATTAGCCGAAGTCGTGCATTTGCCGGAAAATAGAAATGGAAATGTTTTAAATCGTCCTTCACTTCGTTGTTATGAAATACCTTATGTATCAAGATCATCGGTGGATTTTGATCATACAATATTACTCAATGACATATTTATTTCAGTAAGAGAAGATATGATTCAACTTAGGTCAAAAACGTTGGACAAATTAATTCTGCCAATTGTAACATCCGCACATAATTATGCGAAAGAAACTTTGCCGATATACCACTTCTTAGCATTACTTCAAGTAGACTACTATAAGAAATTTTCTTTTTTTTCTTGGCCTTTATCAATAATGCGAGAACCATTTTTACCCAGAGTAATGTACAAGAATGTTATCATTTCTCCCGCAATGTGGAATATTAAAAAAGATGACTGGAGGGATCTTTCTGATTTGACAAGCTCTAGCTTGTTTGAAAGGTTTAAAGAATTTAAAATTCGCTTAAGGCTTCCGGAGCAATTCTTAGTTTCAGAATATGATAACACGCTTTTTATTAGCTGTGAGGACGAGATGTCTATTTTTCTTTTCGTTTCAGAGTATACTGGTAAAAATATTTTAGTTAAAGAATATCTGTATAACCCCAACCGGTCAGTCATAATGAATGAAGTTGGTGAAACCTATAATAACGAGATAATTTTTTTTTGGGGGAAAACTCAAATTGATAAGTAGGTAATTAAATGTCTAAAGAAAAACATGGAAAAAAGGAAATTTATAATAGGTGATAAGTGGCTTTATATAAAAATTTATTCTGGCACTTCAATGCTTGAAACATTACTTAAGTCACAAATATTCGAAATGGTAACTATTCTTTCAAAGGATTCAGTAATCGACAACTTTTTTTTTATACGATATTGGGATGACTTTGGGAATCATCTACGTATAAGATTTCATTTGGTTAGTACATCATATCTCAATATTATCATTCAGCTATTAAATAAGTTGCTAAGGGAATTTATTGACAATCGAGTAATTCATAAACTTACAATAGATACTTATTCTAGAGAACTAGAGAGATATGGGGAAGAAAATATTGAAGCGATTGAATATATCTTTGGAATGCATAGTTGGCATGTACTAGAGTATCTGGCAATTCAAGAAAAAAGCCCTGAAAAAAGACCGCTATTTGCGATTGCAAACCTTAACTCGATTTTGCATGTGCTCGGAATTTCGATATATGAGCGTCATAGGATTTGCGAAATTTCTTATCAGGCATTTGCAAAAGAATTTTCGATCAACTCATTAATTAAAAACTCTCTTAAGTCAAAGTATAGAGCTATTAAACCTACTCTTTCTGATGATTATTTTGATATTATTTCGAATCTTCATTTAAAACCACCGCCTTTTTATGGTTTAACTACCTATTCAAATGCAATAAAAAAATTAGTAAATCAGACTACTAATTTGAACAAAGCCAATTCAGGGAAATGGTTAAGACTTGAGGAAATATGTAGAAGCCTAATACATATGCAATGCAACAGGCTATTTGTATCTAAACAACGGCAAAACGAATTTGTCTTATGTTATGTACTTAGTAATCACTATAAATCCAAACACGTTCAATTAAATAAAATTACCACAAATGAATAGAGTTGAATTCATTCAAAACAAGCTTTTCCTTATCCGAGAATTTGTTATCAAAACGTCTTTTAAGCACACCAGAGTTGATTCTCCGGCACTACTATCTGGAATGTCGGGCTTAGTATTAATGATGGGTATTATGAACTCGTACTTCCCAGATAAAAGACTTGAAAAAAAAATCGAAGAGTGTATATTGAATGTCTTAAATCAAATTGAAAATAGTAATTACCTATTGTCAAATTTCTGCAACGGATTAGCTGGGATTGCATGGATGTTTGCTTTTTTGAAGGAGAGCAAGTTTAAAGCTAAGCTTAACTCTATGTTTGATGTGGAATCCTTTTTGAATGAGACAGATGAAAGACTTTCTGCAACTTTGCCCGCAATGGTGAAGGACAAAGACTTTGATTTGCTACATGGAGCAATGGGGATTGCATTGTATTTTTTGGAACGTGGAAGGAATGATGAAGTTAAAATGGTTATAGAGGCTATATATGATGCAAAAATTGAAAATGCTCAAGAAATAATGTGGTCTCGATTTGACAAATACCAAACCCAAAAAGATATCTATGATTTTGGACTTGCACATGGAAATGCAGGGATATTATATTTTCTTTCAAAATGCTATTCTGCCAACATAAGTAAGACGACTTGCGAAAAGCTAATAGCTGGCAACGTTTCTTTCTTTTTAAATAATATTCAAACCAATAATCAAGTTCATAGCTTTTTCCCCTTTTACATAGCAAAAGATGACTACAAGTCTGGGAAAAACAATGCCTTCTATTCTAGAATTGGATGGTGTTATGGTGATTTAGGAATTCTGCATTCTTTATTATTGACTTCAATTGCAACAAATAATACTACTCTTTATTCTACAGTTACTCAAATGTTAATCAAAAGTTGCTATAGGAGAACAAAAGAAGAAACTTCACTGCATGATAGCCAATTTTGCCATGGCACTTCGGGTGTTGGTTATTTATACTTAAGCATTTATAAATTAACTGCAACTCAAATTTTTAAGGAGACATCTGACTTTTGGTTTTCTGAAGTTTTGAAGGATGGCGTTGATAACAATAGAGGCGTAGCTGGTTATTTGTTCGAAATGGGGGAGAATGTAGGATGGGTAGAAATGTATGATTTGCTTAGTGGTATTAGTGGTGTATCACTTAGTCTTTTGGCACACCTTCAAGATGAAAAAATGCCTATGTTGGACAAATGTTTTTTCTTATCATGATTACAGTCTAATATTATGAATTGCCTACCAAAAAATAGCGATATGAAAAACAGAATTAAAACATTTGTTTTTTCCAATTCTTTAAAAGCCGCAGATAGACTACCTCTCGAACAGTTTCATCATAGACGCGAATTTGAAGTATATCTAATAAATGAGAGTATCGAACCTGGTGAACGATTGTTAGATACATTAAAGGAAATTCTACGTACAAAGGTTGACGATACGGATGAAATTGTGTTGCTAAGTAATCCATTTCACGTGTTTACGGACGAGTATAGCCTTCAGTTGCTTGTCGATTGTATAAAAGAAGCAAATAATCTAGGTGCAGATATGTTATCGGGTGGCGTGACATTATTTACAAATGTTTTGAGAGTTTCTGAGCGTTTATTATGGATCGATGGATTTTATGACTTAGGGTTTTTAATTATTTTTAAACGATATTTCTGTACGATTGAACAGATTGAGTTTGATGGAACTGATAAGCTGGTATTCCTTACAAAATCGGAAAAGAAATTTTTAATCTATCCATTTGTCTCAACCTCAAATGAGATCTTGCAAAAAGAAAATGGAGACGCAAATCAACCGGCAATAAGCAAACATGAGATTTATAATGAAACTACTTTTACAATACAGAAGTTAATAAATGTGGCCGTTGCTTACAAAAAGATTCGACCCTCTCAAGCGACAAAAAAAAGAATTCAAGCAATGATTGCAAGACCTCGGTCTATCCCAACTTATGTGATTAACCTCCCTGAAAGAACGGATAGAAAAGCTCATATACTCGCCCAGTTCAATAGTAAAGAAGAATTTGATTTAGAGATAGTAGAAGCATCTAGACATAAGATTGGGGCCGTTGGATTGTGGCAGTCTATTCGTAAAATAATTAAATCTGCAAAAGAAGAAAAGCATGATGTCATTATCATTTGCGAAGATGATCATGAATTTACTGCAGAGTACTCTAAGGATATTTTATTTAAGAATATATATGAAGGACATGAACAAGGTGTAGATTATATGCTTGGAGGTGTTGCTGTCTTTAGGCACGTTGTTCCTGTTAGTACAACCAGACTTTGGGTTGATGTTTGTACCTCAACTCAATTCACTATAATCTACAATAAGTTTTTTGATAAACTGCTAAATGCCGACTTTAAAAATGATGATGTAGCGGATCTATTTATGTCTGAATTGACAATCAATATTATGTTACTTTATCCGTTTATGTCTGTTCAAAAATCTTTTGGCTATTCTGATGTAACGCAAGCTCACAATGACAATAGTGTTCTTCTGACTCAATTATTTAAAAGAAGCGATCAAATCATCAGGCGGATTCAACAGGCGTATGTAAAGTTTGCCCATGGTTAGTTTTTACAGAACATATTAAGTAATTTTCTCAGTATGCTTCAATTTAAAAAATAATTATCGATTTAAATGATTAAAGGATTTCGTGTATATCAACAGCTAGATTCAATGGATTGTGGCCCCACTTGTTTAAGAATGATAGCAAAGTTTTATGGTAGAAATTATTCTTTGAGTTCTTTGCGAGATTTTTGCTTCTTATCCCGTGATGGCGTTTCGCTAAATGGTATAAGTGAAGGAGCGGAAAAAATTGGATTCAGAACCCATTCTGCCAAACTGACTTTTCAGCAATTAGACGAAGAGGCGATTTTACCTTGTATTTTGCATTGGAATCAGAATCATTTTGTTGTATTGCCTCCGCAGAATTATAAAAGGAATAAAAAAAGAAGTAAAATTATTATCGCTGATCCTGCTCACGGGTTGGTCAAAATTGACCAAGACACATTTTTGAAATCTTGGATCAATCCAGGCACTAACCTTGGGTATGCTCTACTTCTTGAGCCATCTCCGTTTTTTCATGAAAATACTAATAGTGCCAAAAATAAAATCAAGTTTTCCTTTTTATTTGGTTATCTAAAGCCGTATAAAAAATACATTAGCCAGCTTTTTGTGGGGATGATAATCGGAAGTTTACTTTCGCTTATAGCACCTTTCCTAACCCAAAGTTTAGTTGATTATGGCATTAATCAACAGAATATTGGTTTTGTATACCTAATACTATTTGCTCAAATAGCTCTCTTTTTTGGAAATACAGCAATTGAAATAATAAGAAGTTGGCTAATACTACATGTGAATACACGAATCAACATATCAATTATATCTGATTTTCTAATTAAACTAATGAGGCTTCCAATTAAGTTCTTTGATATAAAAAGAATTGGTGATATAACACAAAGAATTACTGACCATCAAAGAATAGAACAGTTTCTTACAGGTACGTCTCTTTATACATTGTTCTCCCTAATTAACTTGCTTGTTTTTTCGTTTGTGCTTGCTATATACAGCATTCAAATTCTTATTGTTTTTTTAGTTGGCTCTGCTATTTCATTGATTTGGATACTAATTTTTTTAAAAAAACGTAGAGAACTAGATTATATACGTTTTCAAAGAATGAGCGAAAATCAGAATAATTTATATGAAATAATAACCGGCATGCAAGACATTAAGATGAATGGGAGTGAAACTTCTCATCGGTGGGGATGGGAGAGGATACAGGCTAAACTATTTAAGTTAAATGTAAAGAGCCTATCTCTTTCTCAGATACAGAGTATAGGCTCTACGTTTTTTACTCAACTTAAGAACATTTTTATTTCCTTTATAGCGGCGAAGGAGGTAATAAATGGAAATATCTCTCTTGGAATGATGTTAAGTGTTTCATACATTACCGGTCAAATGAATTCCCCAATAGAACAATTACTTTCCTTCTTTCAGATAGCACAAGATGCCAAAATCAGTATTGAGAGACTCAACGAAATACACAATAGCGACGATGAAGAAAAAGGGGATGAATTAAACGCTGTAAATGAAATTGAGACACTCTCAGCAAATCCAAAAGAGAACATCATAAATCACAATATAATAACCCTGGATAATGTTAGTTTTCAATACGCAGATAAAGGGTCTCCTTTAATACTTAACAAAATAAGTTTAAACATACCAATCGGAAAAACTACGGCTATTGTCGGCTCCAGCGGCAGTGGAAAAACTACGCTAATGAAGCTCTTACTAAAATTTTACGAGCCTACATCAGGCACAATTTCCTTAGGGCAAATACCTCTAGGTATTATTTCACCGAAATGGTGGAGAGAACAATTAGGTGTAGTTATGACGGATGGCTATATTTTTTCGAATACGATTGCTCAAAATATTTCTGTCCACGAAGAATCTGAGCAAGAGAGATTAAGATCAGCAATAAAAGCAGCAGATCTTGAAGATTTCATTAATAGCTTACCTCTTGGGGTATCTACGCGAGTGGGCAATTCAGGAAATGGAATAAGTTCTGGTCAAAAACAGCGTATCTTAATTGCAAGAGCAATTTATAAAGTCCCTAAATTTCTTTTTTTGGATGAAGCGACAAATACTTTAGATGCAAAAACCGAAAATACTATTGTTGAAAATTTAAACAGTTTTTTTTTCGGTAGAACTGTTATTGTTATTGCACATAGATTAAGCACTGTAAAGAAAGCAGATCAAATTGTGGTTATGGAAAAAGGAGAAATTATCGAAATTGGCAAACATGAATCTCTGATTAGAAAAAAGGGACGATACTATGATTTGGTAAAGAATCAATTAGAATTAGGCAATTAAAAAATATTTCGTGGACACTTACAGAAACCATAGTGAAGAGGTACAAGATATTGTTGGGAAAATGCCCCCTTGGATATTAGCAAATGGTATGATGATCTTTACTGTACTTATTGTGGCAGTAATTGCTGGAGCTTGGTTTATTAAATATCCCGATATTGTTTCTGCACCAGTTCTAATTTCTTCTACTGCCCCTCCTATTAAAATGATAGCACAATCGCAGGGTCGATTATCAAAAATATATGTGAGAGATGGAGATACTGTAAAAAAAGGACAAATGATTGCTGCTATCGATAATGCCGCAAATATTGATGACATTTTAGCGTTAAAGAAAATGGTCGAAAGCTTCGATACTACCCTGAATCTCGATTCTACCGTAATGGCTGCTCCTTTGATTAAAACTTTACAAGTTGGAGGGCTCCAATCGGACTATGCGTTTCTAATCCAGGCAATCAGCACTTATCGTTTTTTTGTTGCTAATCCTTATTATGGAACAAAAGTTGCCAGATTGAACAGTCAGAAACAAGAAGGGAAAAACATTGAAAAGACAATTCTTGAAGAGCGAAAATTGTTATCCAAACAAGTAGAGATTGAAAAATGGAAAGATAGTATTAATAAAAAATTGTTAGATGAGAAAGTTATTTCTCGGCCGAGTATAACGAAATCAGGAAAAATTATTTATCTCAAGAATTGGCTCTTAATAATAATTCTAATTCGGTATTTCAAAATAAACAATTAGAAAAGGAATATGAAAAGAATATTGCCGAGATAAAAAACCTATATCGAAAGGATCAAATTGACGCATTGGAGGCAATTAGAAATATTGTCAAAACAATCAAGGGGAAAATTGCTACATGGGAACATGAGTCCTTGTTTCGTACTCCGGTTGATGGGAAAGTGATATTTTTTAAAATTTGGGACATAAACCAATATGTAACTTATGGTGAAGCTGTATTTGTTATCTTACCTCCGACCCGGGAATTTAAAATTAAGGCAAAGTTGCCTCTATTTAAAGCAGGTAAAGTCGAATCCGGACAAACGGCATTTATCAAGCTAAATGAATATCCCTTCGAGGAGTTTGGAATGGTGAAAGCTTTAGTGAAAGATGTTACTGCCGTTTCACTTGATAGTAGTTATATCGTGGAACTAATTGTTGAACAAAATTTTGTGACGACCCGAAAAAGAGTGATAAAAATAAATCCAGAAGCAGAGGGGGTTGTTGATATAATCACCGATAATAGAAGCGTTCTTCAGAGAATCCTAGACGGTTTATTTGGCAAACTAAGCAGATAGTATTCTGAACTATGTTTTATCCATATATCGAACATTTTTTTATTCCGTAAATATTGAAAGCCATTTTTCTTTTTCGTTATTACCTGCGCCGATATGCAATTATATCTTCTTTGCAACCTTGAATTGTCTTGAAAAATGATAATAATAATCTAATGTGACTTATAGTAGTTGTCTGAACAAGATATTAATGTTATCTGTTACTGAATGTGAATATCCCTAAATAAAATATGAGCTTTTTTGTTATGACTATTTAAGGCAATGAGCGCTAAGTTATTAGATTGAGCTAATTAGGTATCCGTTTAGTTCGATTAAATTTAAGTAATTTTATTTTGTAAAAAGCTCTTTGTTTCACGGTTGCCAAAAGCACTGGCAAATTACTGGCAAAAACGACAAAGTCGCCATTGGCGACTTTGTAAGTTGTTGATTTTTAAGCTCCCCCTTCAGGACTTGAACCTGAGACCCTCTGATTAACAGTCAGCACTAAAAAAAGTATCGGATGCCTTTTTATTATGAAATCCCCTTTTATTGCTTAACTAAATGATATCGTCTTTTGTATATAAGATATTTTAAAAGCGAAATCCCTGATTGTACCCGGAATATTATATTTTCCTCTACCTGGTAAAATACTTCACTCTCAGCCGGAATATCTGTTGCTGATCTTCTCCGTAATGCGCCGAAATTGTATTTTTGGAAAACTGGTAGGTATAAATTTCTTCGAAACGCCAGTGAGCATTTAACTTATATCCTATGCCGGCACGTATTCTCGTTCTGTCGGAATACCGTTCCCGTACCTGCTTATCAATGGTCCAGAATACTTCCGCATCTGTCATAATGTACCATACCCTGTTTTCTGTAAGAGAATTTTTGTTGATACAATAAATACCTTCCATGCGCAGTCTTGACCTTGTATTGCGATCCCAAACACTACTGTCGTAAGTATATTGATTGCGGACCTCGAACCTTGCCAGTAATCTCAGAAGCAGTCTTTTGTCAGGAGTAATATTATATCTTATACCCAGCCCCGGTTTTAGTTCCCAGGTATCATACCCCGCCTGCTGATTGGTGTAAGATGATCCGATATAAAATGTAAGGTCAAAATGTTTACCGAGCGCTTTTTCAATTTCCGGTGTAATATCATAGCTGCGCCATTTGGTGGTTCTGCTGATATTGGTCTTATAAGAAAATTCATTGTCGAATGTGAATCCTTTCCGCATAGGCACATTCACAATAAAATCTACCCACGATTGTGTAGTGATCTGTGCTGAAAGGCAGGTGACCAGCAGTAATAATGCTGTAACAAGCGCACAACTTCTGCCTGTTAGAAAATAGTTACTGTAACGCACATGCTATTTTTTTGCAAGCCCTTTTGTAATAGTTACATCTTTTACACAACGAAACCCGATATGATTAGAAGCAGATCTGTATTCCCCTTTGCCACGTGTGCCTACCATATACCTGGTACAATATTGATCAGTGCATAAGAAAGATCCGCCCCGTTGTATTTTCTTTTTAGCTCCCGGCTCCTGCGGATCATAAGGTGCTGAAGGCCCCCGGGGTTCCTGCTTATACTATCTTGTGCGAGCATATTATAATAATCATACCTGTACCAATCGTTGCACCATTCCCATGCATTACCTGCCAGATCATATAATCCGTAGCTGTTAGGAGGATATGCCGCCACCTTTGAAAGTCCGGCAACCCCATCTTCTGCGGCGTCATGATCAGGAAATGACCCCTGGAAAATATTTGCCATCCATTTATTGTCTGGTTTGAGCTGGTTGCCCCATGCATACAGCTCGCCTGGTCTTCCCCCTCTTGCTGCAAACTCCCATTCCGCTTCGGTAGGTAATCTTTTACCGCACCATTTTGCATAAGCCTGCGCATCTTCCCAGGCAATTTGAACTACCGGATAATGCTGTTTTCCTTCTATGCCTGATCCCGGCCCAAGCGGATGCTTCCAACTGGCGCCTTTTACATACTGCCACCACTGGTAATGATTATTCAAAGGAACTTTTGCAGGAGGCGGAGAAAATACGATAGATCCGGCTACCAGGTTTTCTTCAGGTGCGCCGGGAAATTCTTCCCTGGATGGTTTTTGCTCTGCAACAGTTATATAACCTGTTGCGTTAACAAAAGCGGTAAATTCAGCATTGGTCACCTCAGTTTTATCCATTAAAAAAGCATCTACATATACACTATGAACAGGTTGGGCATCGCCCATCTTTTCATGCCCGCCATCTATAATACCTACAGGGTTTACCGCGCCCATGCTAAAAATACCACCGGGTATCAGCACCATTCCGTCCGGAATATCTGCAGGAAGTGATTTTATTGGATTTATGATGGTTGGTTTAAAGGATACACCACCCTGCTGCATATAAAGTGTACTGTCGGCTTCTGTAAGCCCGTTGCTTGTACACGAAATGGCCCCTGCTATTTTCATTTCCGAAAAAGCAGCATCGCTTTTTTTTGATACTGTATGCCGGCAACTTTGTATTGCCAGCATATGAAAACCTGAAAATGCCATGCTTAAAAAGAACAAACAAACAGTTCCCGGTCTCCTGCACATAGTATTTATATTAATACAGCAGAAAGCGTCCCCATGTAATCTTTTATGGGATTGCTATCATCGCTGAGGTGATTGTAGAAAAGTTTCACAGGTTAACACCGGCGTTGTAAACAGCGTTCGCAAAAAAGGGCTATTCCATCTTAAAAAATTACGGGGGATTCGGTATCTCTCTGCCTTATAATTCTTTAAAAATAGTGCTATCTCCAGTGAAGAACAGGTACACTTTTGTGTACTGGTGAAAATCAGTAAAGAATTACAACTTAGCCTGGTATATTATCGAGTGGTAGCTTATCTGGCCTATGGAAGTATCTAAAGGATTGCCTTTTTATAAAACCTTTAAGGTTTGACTTTATTTTGGCCGCATCTCACATTAAACAATCCTTGATTGAGTTACCTGTATTTAAAACCTGGTTTATGAAAAATTGTGCAGTACTATCATTTGCCTTGTGCTTGCTGGCAAATCATCTCCCTGCCCAGCAGGGCTATATTTATATTCACAATAAAACACTGGATGAATCTTCTGCAGTAGATTTTACCTACTCTGTATCCGGAGGAACAACGTTAGTAGCCAATTTTAACCTGAATGATAGTCCTGACAATATATTAATAAGAGATATTGGTAGTTCCCAGAATGGGAGGTTGTGGGCGGTAGGCGTAAATAATACTCTTTACTATCGTGATTTGGGAAGTGCCAACTGGATTGCTATGTCATTTCTGGCTACCGGGAGAATTGATGGTGGCTCCGGCGGGAATTGCACGTATATTTACGATAACCGGATCTTCTCTACCAACGGTATCAGCTATGCTCAATATGGCGTACCTGCAAATTTCGGTGGTTCCAACCCGGTTGACGTGGCAAATACCTGGGGAGGAATAACTTATGTAACTACAGACGCAGGTACCTTATGGCGTTATACCGGTAGTTCCTGGGTACAGGTGGGTTCCAGCACTAATAATACCAACAGGTTGGATGCCGACCCTGTTACGGGGAATGCAATTGTTGGCAAAACAGATGGTAATGTTTACATAATTACTCCTGCAGGTGTAGAAACCAATTTGGGCAGGCCCGCAACAGCTGTAGCCGGTAATGTAGGGGATATTGGAGTTGATGCTTCGGGAGTTATCTATGCAACATATTCTTCAACAGGCGCCGCACTTGTATTTAAATTTTTAGGTAGTACAACCTGGTCAACAGCAGAAGTTGGTTCCAGGCGGGTTGCAATGCTCACCGCAGGGATAGGTGGTCAGGTATGGCTGCGGCATAGTGGGTCAGGTAATGGATTTACCGGACCTATATTTTCACGTTCCGTAGATGGCAGTGGAAACATTTGGTGGATCGATGATGAAAGGTTGAGAACAAACCCTGTAGCCGGAAATTCACAGATGTTTGCTGTAAATCCAGGTATTTATACAATCACCCAAACAGTGCCAGTCGGATGGGATCTTCAAAAGTTGGAAATTTTTGACCCCTCTAATAACTCTACTGCTAATCTGGTAGGCAACTACGTCACATTGAATGTCGAGGGAGGCGAAAGTGTGCACGTAATTTTCACGAACGGAGTAGTGAATTCATTTGCAATGACCAGTAGCTGCACTAATATTTATACGGCGGATTTTGGAGCGGGTGCTGCTGGTACATATGGCGGCCCTATCAAAGGACAAACTTCCTACCACCTTCAGGATGTAAGCGGAATAGCACAGGATGGTTACTATAAAGTCATCAGCCAGGTCACAGACATAGGATTT
Source organism: Agriterribacter sp. (assembly GCA_047601125.1). Taxonomy (GTDB): domain Bacteria; phylum Bacteroidota; class Bacteroidia; order Chitinophagales; family Chitinophagaceae; genus Agriterribacter. The sequence goes on from JASGJY010000002.1 coordinate 2,437,660, forward strand.
GGTCCGGCAAGTCCTCAATTGTATGACCACACTGACGGTACTGGCAACGGAAGAATGATGGTTATTAATGCGTCGTATGATCGAAATGATTTTTTTCGCAGGCGTTTTACCGGTTTAGTACCAGGCGTGACATATGCTTTGAAAGCATGGATTGCCAGTATTTATAATGGCTCGATAAAACCGAACGTTACTTTTCAGGCGATTAATCCTACAGACTACAGTGTTCTTGGTTCAGCTTCAACAGGTGACATATTAAGTTTTAGGCAATGGAACCAGTATGGTTTAACATTTGTGGCTACAACAAGCAGTGTAGACCTGCTACTTGTTAACAATACTGTTGGCGGCGATGGGAATGATCTTGCCTTAGATGACATAACATTGTCCATGTCTCCTCCAGCTACTCCCTCAACAACCGTAAATAATGCGGGCTGCGGCTCCGCTGCCGGAAGCATTAGTATTATTTCTCCGGTTGGGGCTATTTATGAGTATAGCATTGACAATACTAACTGGCAGAGTTCTCCTGCTTTTACAAATGTTGTAGCAGGAGTATATACTGTTTATGCTCGTTTTGCCGCTGCTACAGACTGCATCGGCAGTAAAACCGATACTGTAAGGCAGGCCGTTTGCGGTAATGTATTTAACGATGGCAACGGCTTAACAGATAATACTGTGAACGGACCGGGCACAGATGCGGGAACTACCTTGTATGCCATTCTTTACGACAAAACAGACGGAAAAGTGGCTGATTCAATGAAAGTAGCCCCTTCCGGCTCTTTTTTGCTGAATGCTATTGCAGGCAATAATGCCGGTATTTATATCAGTACAACACCGGCGGCGATCGGGCAGATATCCATTCCCGTTGTAACCTTACCCAATGGCTGGAAAACTACGGGAGAAAACAATTGTGGTATTATACCTGCCTGTGCGGGACAAGATGGATCGGCTGATGGTATATTATCCCTTGGCACCATTACACTTCCCATTACACAAGCCAACTTCGGTGTGAATCAGCAACCGGTCAGTAACGATATATTGCAAACCGCCGCTTATCCGGCAGGAGGCATTATTGCCGCCGGCACCATCACTGCAGATGTACAGGGCACAGACCCGGAGCAGGGTCTGCTTAACGGCAGTAATTCATCCATTATCATTGACACCCTGCCTGGCAATGCTATCATGTTATACAATGGTATCCCGGTTAATGCAGGTAATATGATTACGGGATTTAACCCCCTGCTATTATCGTTTGAAAATATTACAACGGGTTCTGTCAGTGTGGAGTTTGACTATTCATTTATAGATGATGCCGGTACAAAAAGCGAGGAACCGGCCACCTTTGTCATTAGCTGGGGCATTCCCCTGCCGGTAACACTCCGCAGCTTTGAAGTATATAGTCAGGGTAATACAGCTTTGTTACAATGGACCACCGTTACAGAGCAAAACAACAGAGGTTTCAGCATAGAGCATAGCACCGATGGCGGTACGTGGAAAAGCACAGGCTTTGTGTCTTCATTGTCTCCGGATGGCAATAGCAATGTTGAGCTGTCTTATACATTTAGTGACAAACAACCGTCTGCAGGGATCAATTATTATCGTTTAAAACAGGTTGACATTGACGGTAAGTATATATACAGCCGGGTGCGGATAATAAAATTTACAGATAAACTAAACATACATATCTACCCGAATCCTGCTAAAGACATCATAAAAATTACAGGACTAAAGGGGAATGAAACCCTATATATTATAAATATCACCGGCCAGCGCGTACGCAATTTAAAGGCAGGCGGCAATACTTTGCAGACAAATATCCAGCAGCTTCCTTCGGGCATGTACTTTATCCGCATAACAGATGCATCAGGAATAGCAGTACACTACGAGAAGCTAATGAAGAAATAAGTTTTTGCTGTTGTCTGGTCTGGTTAAAGCAATATCATTACCGGAAAATATATGCTGCTGCACGAAAGTGGTTTAACTTTTTTTAAAGTATTTCTCAACCCGGCTATTCATTGATACCTTCAATTTCGTGTATATTTTTATAAAATACCCCGAACCAATTTTCCTGTTTTTTTTTATGAAATTACCATCATCGCTGAAGGCAATTGTAGAAAAGTTTCACAGGTTAGCACTGCGTTGTAAACAGCGTTCGCAAAAAGGGCTATTCCATCTTAAAAATTACGGGGGATTCGGTATATCTCTGCCTTATAACTTTTATAATATAGGGCGATCGCAGGGGGAGGAATAAGTATACTTTTGTGTGCTGATGATAATAGTCAATGGTGTTTTGCAGGTAACAGCTAAATCTCAAATTTTATTTTTTTACTATTTTAATTATTTCGCCATTAGCCAGCTTAAGTACCAATAATCCTGTGGGTATGTTTGCCATATCCAGTACCTGTTTATTGGACACAATATAAAAGAGTCCTACGGATTTGCCATCTGTGGTATAGAGTGATGCGTATGTGTTCCTGAGCTTTGCAATTCCAATGGAGAGGGTAACGCAGGTACCTGTAACAGGGTTAGGAAAAACAAGCGATGCTGCAGCAGAGCTTTCGGCATTGGTTACAATATTGAGTATTTTACTGTATTCAATTTTACCGTCTTTATAAATAATTTTTAACCTGAAAAATCCTGAAGCTTCACTTGTGAAAAAATACTTACCACCACCAGGCTTGTTATTACATAGTACTTCACCCTCTTTCTGAAATGTGTTGCCGTCCTTGCTATATCCTATTTCAAACAACTTTGTATTGAACTCTTCGGTGGTTTGCCACATAAGGCTGGTATATCCATCATTATATTTACCTGTAAAATATTCCAGTTTTACAGGTAGTATTGTCATATGCGATGCTACGAAAACATTATCTATATTATTATCATCACGCCCGCCACCGGGCCTGTGTGTAAACGTGAGCATACCGTTTGCCGGGTTTGCGCCATTCCAGGGAATAGTAAGTACGATCCTGACTTCTGTAGACTGGGCAAAGCTGCTCATGTTCACAGACGCGCCATTCTGGAGCATTGTACTTACATTGTCAGTGCCGGTAGGCACCGCAAGTGTAAGGTAGGTAATACCGGCAAAGGAAACATCAAAATAGGCATAAGAACTGGCAGCAGAACAGCTTGAACAGTTACCTGACCTATAATCGAAAGCGATAGTAATTTTACCGGAGCTTACAGATACATTATTCAAGTATTGTGAAAGAGTTTGCGTTACATTACCATCGGTTGAGTTACGCGCACGACCACCACTAAAACTCCATCCTCCGCTACTTGTCCAGCCACTCAAATCCGTATCGAATGCCCCGTTTGTTACAGCATTCACCTGGCAATATGCTGACTTAAAGGACATTTGTAACAGCAGTATAAATACACATATAAATTCTCTCCTCATGAATAAAACAACATTTAAGGAAACAAAGTAAGTGCAGGCATTGTTGCCATCAAATCAATCAGTTTATATCCGGCGTGTCCTATTTTCAAAACCACGTCGTAGTATTTTAACTACATTGGCAACAGGTATACCTGTTATTAAGGATTTTTCAGGGCTTTTAAGTGCGGAAGCAAATTTTTTTAAGATTTATTAAATAGAAAACCCGGTAAACCGGTCAGTTCCTTAATTTCCTCTATTTTCAACAAGTCGTTTATAAAATATGCCGATCCGATTTTTTTTGCCTGACTTAAATACGATTTATTATAACTCCCCATCAGCACAACAATAGAAACATCTGGGTACAGATCTTTGATCACCGACAGCAAACCAAGTTCGGACGATTGAATAACAGGTATATCAAGTATGATTACATGCGGCGTCTTTTCATCAAGCATTCGCGCGGTTTCTGTAAAGGAGTTCGCCTCTTTTACCTGCATGTTAATTGCCAAAGCACTTAATAAATGCTTCAGGTGGTTACAGATAAAAGAGGAATCACAAACGATCAGTAATTTGTGTTTTTTCAGGCTCATGCTTGCATTAAAAGATTAGCGCAAATATAGAGCTGCCGGCAGGGCGAAAATATAGTACTGCAATGGGCTTTTTGTAGAATTCCAACTACAAAACAGGAGGTTAAAGCAATTTGTTCTCTATACAGTAAACAACAATCTGTGCATTAGAGCCCAGGTTCATTTTATGGCATATTCTTGCCCGGTAAGTGCTGATAGTAGTGACACTCAGCATCATTTGTTCAGCTATTTCTGAAACAGTTTTTCCTGAGGCGATCAGTTTCATTACCTCAAACTCACGCGTAGACAGCAGCTCATGCGGGAGCTTGTTTCTTTTTTCATCAAGCGAAAGCACCAACTGATCGGCTATTGAAGGAGTAATATATTTTTTACCAAGAAGCAAGGCGTTTACGGCTTTTATCACTTCATCCGGAGCAGAGTTTTTTGTGAGGTACCCGGAAGCGCCCGCTTTTAAAACCCTGACCGCATATTGTTCTTCGGGCTGCCCGCTGAAAATAAGTACAGGGGTACCGGGATAACTTGTTTTAATTTGCTGCAATGCTTCTAACCCCGATCTGCCGGGCATCGACAGGTCAAGAATTACCAGGTCATATTTTCCTCTCAGCATCTTTTTAAAAAGCCCTTCAGCATCGTCAGCTTCTTCTATTTCTGCCGAAGGAAAAGAAGACCGTAGCATTTCTGTAAGTCCAAACCGTACCACCAAATGATCGTCGGCAATAATAATTTTCATTGATTTAATATTTATACTGTAAGATCAGTATTCTGGTTATTATTGTATTACAACCCGCTACTTTAAATTTACAATTCTTTTTTATCATTTAAAATGCCGGCTATATTTTGCATTTAAAATTAGCCGGACATATGCGCCTGCAAAACAAGAAATATGATGAGATGGTTAAAGCCAGTACCTGCTAATTATTGAAACGCGATATAATAATATAATAAGGTTGGATTAAGCTTCACGTTTTGTTACTAAGATCATAAGCCTGCCTGTAGTATCAATAAGTTCAATCTTTTAATAACAATGCCTGTATAAGCGCATCACAATTTTTACATTCCTCCTGTATAATCTCAAGATCCTTTTTAATATCAGCATCCTGGCAAACGGCAAGTATAGAAAATACAATATGGCTGATGCCTGTTACCGGGCTTCTGAGATCATGAGCAACTATTTTCATCATACGGCTGTTTTCATGATTATTTTGCTCAACGGATACTAACGCGTTTTCTAACGCCTGCTTTTTGGTTACAACAATTTTATTTAAGCGCTGTAAACGTTCCAGGTATCTACGCGTATTTTTCAGGCTCATCCATATTAAAACAACGATGCAACAAAGCAAAACAGCGCTGCCGGTTGCTCCCACAAGCAAGCGGTTCTTTTCGCGGCTGCGTTCCTCCAGGCGTTGATTAATTCCTTCTTCTTCATTATTTTCAAACTCCAGCTCCAGGTTCTTCCTGTCAAACAGCTTAGCGGCACCGGTTAACGAATCCTTAAGGCTCGAGTAGCGTTCCGTATATTGCAGGAACAGGTAATCGTTTTTTTGCAAGTCATACAAGTCAGATTTTATCCTGTAGCTCTCCAGCAGTACTTCGGTGTTTTTGTGCTTGTTAAGCATGCTGTCCAGCACCTGCAGGGTCAATAATGCCTTGTTCGGTTCTTTCAACTGAACATACATGGCAGCCCGGCTTGCCATAAGCATTTCACAAAAACCAGGATCAGCCATTTTTACACCTTCAATTGAGTGATCGAACAATTCTTCTGCCTGCTGATATTCCAGTTTTTGTGCCAGCACGGTTGCCATAAAACCGGTGGCTGTAGCGCGGGCGATATTTAGGAATGGCAGGTTCGTATCCAGGCCATATACCCGCCAGTTTTGATTGATGAACTCAAGCGACCGGTTATAGTATATATAAGCGCTATCGTACAACCCCATTTTAAAATAACAAAGGCCTATGTTTGAAAGATTTTTCTGAATAAGAAAGAATCGGACAAATTTCTTTTCTCCACACCGGGTAACTTTTTCATTATCTGCACGGTAGTTCTCCGCAGCAAGCATATATTTACCCTGCGCGAACATGATATCACCTATGTAACTTTTATCTGCTTCTGCAAAACAGGGATCTTTAACATACGCTGCAACTACCTGGCTGGCCATCAGGTAATAATGCAAAGCTTCGTTATAGTTCCGTACGGTTTTTAAACAATAAGCCTTACTCCTGAGCATCAGTGCGTATGCCACTGCCCTTTTTTCGTTAGCTTTAACTTTGTCCTTTATTAAGTTTATAGCACTGTCAAGGTACAGATACGTTAGAGGAGTATCTCTTTTGGTTTCATAGAAAAAGATCAGCTTGGCGAGCATTACATTTTGCTGGTCAATAATGCCCGGGCGCGGAAAAGCATTGTAAGAAGAATCAAGTATCTCCACGCTCCGCAATGGCTGTGTTGTTGCCATACTGTCAAAGCTGTTTATAACCCGGTCAAAATATGCCGGATGCTCATCATTGGCAAATTTTTCTCCGCATGCCGCCAAACATGTTAAAAACACTGATAATAATATGTTCAGTTTTGGGTTGATAAAATACTTTTTGACTGTTGCATTTTAGTAGGTCAGGATAACGGTATTTCTATGTAAAATGCGGTACCTGTCTTATTGCGGTTATTGAACCACAGACGCCCGTGATGTTCATCTATAACCTTTTTTGTTATAAAAAGTCCCATACCATAAGATTCTTCGCCACGTGTCCCTCTTCTGCTCCCCGCCGTATTTAATGAAAATATGTTTCCTTTTATGTCATCCGGAATGCCTATGCCCTCATCCAGTACAGATACCAGGGCAATGCCATCTTCTTTTTTCAGGCTGATCTCAATTACCGAATTATCCGGGCTGAACTTTACTGAATTGTGCAAAAGGTTGTTAATGGCCCGCATGAACCTTTGGGTATCTACTTTCGTAACAATGCTTTCGGCCCTTAACCGGATAGATTGACTTTTTTCTTCTGCTTTGGATCGAAGCAGCTCTACACATTGTTCAAGCAGTACGCCAAGGTCTGTGCGTTCCTTTCTGAATTGCGTACCTGTTTTTATACCGGGGATCATCTCAGAAATTGTTTGTAAGGAGTTGGCACAGGTGTTTTTAATAATTTCGAGCTTATTTTTAATTTTCCCCGTATGCTGCCTGCTTTGTAACCGTGCTGTAGTTCGTATTATATTAGCAATATGGTTTTTTAAATTGAATGAAACGGCCCGGATAATTTTACTGTTTTCATTATAGGTTTGCTCCAGGATATTAAAAGCTTGCTGCAGGTCCTGGTTCTTTAAGCCGATCTCTTTGTTTAAGCCTGTCATAACCCCGGCAAAACGATTCGACCGGCGCATATTGTACCACAACAGGAGCAATACCCCCCCCGTCAATATGCAAAACGTTATGACCATTGTTATGAAAAAAGATTTGCGCTTATTTTCACTTTCTAAAAACCGTCGCAAAGATTTTTGCTCTATTGTCTCAAACTCATTGCTTACATCCCGGGCAACTATTTGCATATCCCGCTTCTCAATAGAATCTTTCAGGTGAAGATATAATTTCATGAACGCCACAGCATCGCCGGGTTTATGTTGCCTGATAGCATAATATTTCATATGCTGGTACCAATGGAGCAGCGATATATCATCAGGATAGTTTTCAAGCGAGCTTTTCACATCAGCCAGTACTTTAGCTGCTTTTTCGGGGTAATTACTCCGGAAATAAAAAGACACCAGCTTTAATTGCGTGTCGTAAGTAAAAGAGCGATCCACATTAGCAGTACCTTCAATACTTCTTAAAAAAAGCTCTTCCGCTATCTGAAAATTCCCTTTTTTACCAGCTATTTCAGCCTGGTTGCTATATACAACTGCTTTGGCAAGTGTTATAAACTCTTTAGTTACGGTAGCATTCCCTTTGTTTTGATCAATAAAATCAAGCGTCGTAGAAAAATAAAGATCAGCACTATCGTACATGCCGGCAAGACTATAGCAAATACCTATATTATCCAGGTACTCCTGCATATAGGTAAATTTTCGGGTGTCGTCCCAGCTACAGTTCTGCAGATCATTGCAACCTGCTTTATAGCACATAGCTGATTCCAGGAAATTTCCTTGTTCGTACATCAATTTACCTACCCGTCCATTATATTCAATAAGCAGGCATGAGTCTTTTAGATTGTTTAAAACAAAGTTTTTACCTGTCAGGTACATCTGCATGCTTTCTTCAAATTTTTGAGTGCGCATCAGTATATCACCCTTTACAAAAACCGCATCTGCATAATACCAGGCAAATTCTTTGCTGCCGGTATAATTGCGTAACAGGTCAATAATACTGTCACAATAAAACATTCCACGCTGATAATCCCTGTGCGCATCATAAAAAAAATGACGCTTATAATTGTATTTGCGGTATATATCGCCTACACCGGGGTGAGGAAAAGTGTTGTAAGAGGCATCCAGGAACTGTATATCGGCAGCGGTTACATTACTGTCCGGCAGGGGGATTTTCTGATAGATACTATCAAAATATTCAGGATGGTAGTATTGAGATGGATTTTCTTTACAGGACGGGAATAACACAATGCTGCAGTATGTTATGAGCAGATAAAACGCATGGGAGAAAGAGTAACACGAAGTTCCTTTCTCTGTAATTAATAATATCTTCCTTACTTTTTTATCTCTATTCATATAGTCACTTTCCAGAGATCAAAAGCCAGCAACGGTTCATTAAGGGACAGTTAAAACTGAGCTCAGCTCATTGAACCAGTACTGTTATTAAATATTTTCATTCTTATAGTTTTATGATTTTCCTTAAAGTAATATGTCCGCTTTTTTCAATCAATTGAACAAAGTAAACTCCGCGGGGCAGTTTATCTGTAATAATAGTTTGAACAGATTTTTCTGAGCTTTGTTTGCTGATCAATGTTCGCCCGGATGCATTTCTGACTTTAATCCGGAAATAATTAATGCCATCCAGAAGTCTACCCAAACTGACAGAATATTCGAAGCCGTTGCTGTTATTTTTAGATGGAACTGAACCAGCCCTGGTAAACAATACCGCATCCCTGCTCCGTTCTATCTCGTAATAACTACTGTTCAGTTTCATCGTGGTTTTCCAGTTAAGTAATATTGTATAATCAGATGCTGTTGCAATGATTTCTGCGAGAAGGAACTTCCTTGAAAATATTTCTGGTAATTCCTGAATAAAATATAACACATAACAGCCGGAAAAATCCGGAGTTATTCATCATTCAATAAATCGCTTATCAATAAAGCTTGTTGCGCTTTACTAAGCAGGCTAGATCAGTAAGATTGAAAACTAAATTATAAAATGCTATACTTCCTCAATAGTACACTTTTGTGTACATTATCAAAAGATGGAATAACGGTGACCACCCGTTAATTATAAACTGTCCGGGAAAAAATATTCTTAATTCATCAACATGTGTCTAATAACGCATAATCCACATATGCAGCCAATGCAATAAGGTGATTGTGAACCGGTTTGTTTGAAGTTCATAGCTATCATGGTAATGCAAAGGCAACATGATAGGTCACCTCTGGTTTATTTTTCCGGAATGGAAGAATATAATATATACTCTGATTAAAAAGGAAAACTGTAGTAAACTTTCTACATCTCTTTTTTAAAAATAGTACCCGGGTTTTATACTTTCTCTATTTTATACAAGCATCTGAGGTAGTTACTTTGTATCGTCAATCAAATGATAATTTTCGAAGAAAGTATCTGGATGATCGGCAGAAAAAAAGACTTTATATCAGCATAAATATTTATTGCGGCTAAAAAAGAAAAGGGGAAACTAATATATGAAAGCCAATTCGATTGTTCAACATTAGTTACAAAAGGCCATATCCAATGAAGCCAATCCGTACTCTGTTTTTAATCCTATATCCAGTTTTCCCCTTTTCTTTTTTATTATTTAAAACCTAATCCTATGCCTTTTCAAAGAAAAGTAGATTCTAAAGATGTTCAAACTAAAGCTTTGCATTTCACCAATCTGAAGGAAGATATATCCAGCCTGGAGTTTTATCAGCACAATCTGAAGGAAAAGGGCATTTCTGAGAAAGAGTTCTTCGATATACAATTCCTGATTCAGGAGGAAGAAAGAATAAAACTTGGCAGGGAACTTCATGATAATGTAAACTCATTGTTGGCAATGGCTAAACTCTATATCAATTGTATTCAGGTTGAAACATTAAAAGGGAAAAATGCGCGAAATGAAGCAGTGTCCATTATTATGTCTGCCATTCAAAATATCAGGATTATTTCAGCGGAGCTTGTTGCTTCCCAAAAAAGAGATGCAACGCTTTTACAGCTCATAAAAGATCTGCTTATCAAAATCCGGATCCTTGATATTTTTGAAATAAAGTTTAAGCACAGCCGGAATAATGATCTGATAAAAATATGCCCGCAACGAAGGTTAATGCTGTTCCGTATTCTCCAGGAGCAATTAAATAATATCATCAAGCATAGTAAAGCAAAGCATGTAAATATAGAACTGACATGCCGCGATAAAAAAGCTGTTTTGATAATTGCCGATGACGGTGTAGGATTTGATGCATCGAAGATATCTGTTGGTACGGGTATGACGAATATCTATGCCAGGGTCAGCCAATTTGACGGGTTGATGAAAATCAAAAGCTCCGACGGAAATGGATGTATATTAAAAATACTATTACCTCTGCCGGATTAACGATAACAAATTTCGACAGCGCAAAAACAGGTAAAGATATTCAGCTACAGCATTTAGGCTTTAAAAAATATCGTTTGAGCTAAATAACAAAATTTTGCTATTTACAAGGCCTAAGGAGGGATATATTTTTGTAGCTGGCTGATGTAGCGTAATGCCAGCAGCCGCAACTCTAATCTAAATCCTGAAAAATGATGCAGATTTTATTTTTTAAGAAAGAAAGTGTATGTATTATTTGTTACATCTTTCTTTTTTGCTTAGCAACCCAAATTTGCTTTGCACAAATACCTTGCGCAGTATCGGAACGATTACAAAAGACAGACTTTTTTGATTTTGGCAACCCTGGAGATGGCGGCGTTTCGATAGCCAGCATCAATCAATACGGCTGGGCAGGCAGTGGAAATGGCAGCATTGGCGGATATACTAATCGAACATGGTTAACTGATGATTATTATACACAATCGCTGACACAGAGTATAACCAACGCCAATTTAAAAGGTAATGGTGCGGTAGTATCTATAGATGTGTTGCCTAATAATGGTATTGGCGGGTCGAGCAAAGTATCTGTACTGGATATTATTTATGATGGAGTTGCTTATGCAACCATTAGCACATCTGCAGGTTATGGATATACCACTACGGTTACTTATAAATCTGGTGCATCCGGCAATTATACTATTATAACAGGTGTGCCTTCTGTAAGCCCAACAGCTTATCAAAGGTTTGTATTGGAAATATACTTACCTGCAACTATTAATAATAATGGTCCGTTGCAAATACGGTTTGATCCGGAAGGAAGTTCAATCGGTGATTCATCTGATGACTTTGTTGTTTATTCTGTAAGCTTTAAAGCCTGCCCTATTATCTACTCAGGAATTGTATATGACGATGCAAACGGTATTACCAATAATCTGATTGATGGTATAGGTACTTCCTTATCCGGTACCTTATCCATTGGCTTATTTGATAATTCCAATAATCTGTTAGCATCAACTTCCGTTAACCCCGACGGCACTTTTATACTTGCATATGCAGGTAGCGGCTCTTATACTGCCCGCTTATTGAATCTTACTAACAGTTATGTAAATACCGGAGAAAAGCTGAATACGGATCCTGCAACCGGGGATGGATTGCCTGATGGAATCAGTAATGCAATTATTATTGCAAACTCAAATAACAATACTGATCGGAGCCTGGTCTTCGGAATTGACGGTTTGCCTTCAGGATATAATGTGTCTTCCTATTTTACAGGAGTTCCTGCATTTGCAATATTGTCGGGCAATCCTTTTCAGGGCCGTGATGCTGAAGACATGCCTAGCCAGGGAACGTGGGCAGGAAAATCATTTGTTGTAACGAGCTTGCCAGACAATGGATTTATTTTGAAATACGCAGGTTCTATTGTTATATTAAATATGGTAATAGACCATTATATACCTGAATTACTTACGATTGAACCGGGTATCGGAACTCCTGCGGGAATTACAACTACTAACTTTCAATATGCTGTTATAGATGCAGCGAATAAACAATCGCTTACTTCATCAGCTTATACTGTTACCTGGAATCAGTTATTGCCTGCGCAAGTTCTCAATTTTTACATAAATAATATTGGTAATACTCGCTTTTTGTTACGATGGCAAGTTACTAACCAAAACAATTTCAGCTATTACGAGGTAGAGAGGTCATTTGAAGAAAAAAGCCATTTCCAGATGTTAGGCAGGGTTAAGTCAAATGGAGAAATCAATGGACAATATTCTTTTTCTGACAATACATCACCAGCAATGACATCTGTTATTTATTACAGATTAAAAATGGTCGATATGGATGGTTCCATTTCATATAGTCAAATTCAATCTGTCAAAACATTCAATAATTCCGGCGCGGTAAGAGTTGCCGGCAATGTGGTTAACGTGGGTGAGCGTATTACAATATTGACAGGAAGAGATTCCCGAAAAATGAATGTTCTGATTCAATTATATAACACAGGCGGCGTATTGGTTCGTTCGGTTTCCATAAAGTCCGGTATATCATGTTCAATAGAAACAAATAATTTGTCGAGAGGGATTTATATACTGAGGATAAATGAGGAGGAACAGGTGAGCAGTACTAAAGTAGTAATAAAATAACTGATCGGTATTTATTTCTTTTAAGAATGCCGGATTCGCATCTGGCACTTTCCTCTTTCCATAACCGGTAAACCTGAATTCAGGCAATTACCAAATTAGTAGTAAAATTAAAGACTTTGTTTGTTACTTAAAACCTGTAATATGAAAAACGGGCGAAATGCAGTTGTACTTGATGATCACAGACTTTTTTCAATTGCCTGGGCGTGCCTGCTAAAAAATACTGATTGTTTTAGCAATGCTGTATACGTTTTCAGCATTGCTGACGTGAAGCAATTGTTGAATGAAGATAAATGCTCTCACCTGTTTATAGATTATATAATGCCTGGAGTAAACATTCTTGCTGAAATAGCAGGAATGCGGGCCGGTTATCCTGATATTTATATAATTGTTGTTAGTAGTTTGGTAAATACTAACCTTATATCAAAAGTGCAAAAAGAAGGAGCTAATGCCTTTATTTCAAAAACCTCTGAACAGCACGAAATTGAAGAATGCCTTGCAGCAATTGAAAATGGCACTTTTTTTATGAGCGCTGACCTGAGATCAATAATGGCAAATCATTTTCAACGAAATGAAAAGGCGTTGTTTACAGCACGCGAATATGAAATCCTTAAGTATATTGCTTCAGGCGCCACTATAGAAGAAACTGCACTGCAATTATTCCTGAGCAAACATACTGTTGTATCACATCGTAGAAATATGATGGCTAAGATGGAAGTAAAATCGGTAACAACACTTCTTAAAAAAGCCATAGATTTTGGAATAATTTAATAGATAAGGGGGAGAAAAAACAGTAGCTGTATAATCCCACAGGTAACTTCAGGTAATATGATGCCTCCTTATACGGACCATTTCTTTACATTCTGCGTCATTTAATGATCACTCACCCATGCTATTGCAGGAACTGCCAAAAATGTAGCGTTTATAGGCTGCCGGTATAAGTAATCATACTGTAAAAAGGATGGGTACACTTTTGTGTACTATATAGATTGTACAAACTGTTGGATATTAGTGAATGTTGCTTCTGTTGTCTTAACAGATACCCGGATCCGGGCCAGGTATTAAGAATACATTTTAAAGTATTGTCTTTTTCTGAAACTATGTGTATATGCCTGTAGTTGCGCCAATGTAAAACCTGTATTTTATAATAAGGGTAAACAAGTTGTGCCTGTACTGCAAGTTTCATTATGAAAAATATATATGAACTCCTAAGAATGATAGCCTCGTGCATTGCCGTACTGATATTTTTGGCAGGTATATTATTAGTTATTTTGGGTTGCTATGAATTTATTACTACCCTGATACATGCAAAAAAAGAGGAGCTTGCTGTAATTCCCGGCGTTATAGCTATAGGATTGCTTTCGGCTGTAGATATTTTGTTGGTAGCTATCGTATTGCTAGTCTTTTCAATTGGCATTCTACTGCTTTTTAACGACCCAGTAAAACTGCTGCCAGTAAGATTGCCGGAATGGTTAAGGGTAAAGAATTTTATGCAACTCAAAATAATTTTGTGGGAAGCTGTCCTTACAACTCTGGTTGTTGGCTACCTGAGCGGGCTTGCAGAAAAGAAATTTAACGGTGAACAGATACGCGTTGAGCACCTTGTCTTACCAGGTGGTATCTTTCTGGTTTCACTAAGCTTGTATTTTTTGAAGAGAGGCGAAAAATAGGAGTTTAAATTTTTAATCATACTTAAAAGATGATATATAAAGCCCTGTTTGCCGTGAGTGCCCTCCTTGTGGTTCATCTTGCATATGCGCAGGCCGTAGATTCTGTTTTGAATAATATAGATTCCCTTCCCAAACCAGAAAATAACTCAGGGTTTGACAAGTTTATGAAAAAAGGCGAGCGGCTTTTCAAAATATTGCCTGTTCCGCTTTATTCTTATTCCAGTGATGCAGGCAATGTATTTGGATTAGCAAAGTTCAATTTGTTCAGGCTGTCAAAAAAAGATACGACCTCCTATCCTTCTAAGGTGTCCGGTGTTTTTACCATATCAACAAAAGGGCGGATTAATGCATCCATAGCCAATGAAATGATCTTTAAAGAAAATAAATATATTGTAGTGAGTTATGTAAATTACAAAAAGCAGCCTGAGTATATATTCGGAACAGGAAATAATGTGCATCAGAAAGATGTAGAGGAAATATCACAGGACCGGTTTGTTTTTTCAACCAACTGGTTTCGCAGGATAAAAGGCAAAATATATGCCGGCGTAATTTTTAATGTGTCGAATTATTTTAATATTCACACCGACAGCAACAGCATTCTTATTGCCGGTAAAGTTGCAGGATTACAGGGAGGAACTACTGTAGGCACAGGATTGGGAGCTGTATTGGAAACGCGTGATAACAGGTATAACCCTTCGAAAGGCACGTATACGGAAGTAGCTTATTCATTTCATTACGGAGATTATTCTTTCCGGAAATTTCATGCTGATGTACGAAAATATTTTACTCCTTTTAAGAATAAAATAGTGCTCGCCATTCAGGCAACCACTTCAGATGCATCAGGCACAGTTCCCTTTTACGAGCTCAGCATGCTTGGAGGCGATAACAGGATGCGGGGTTATTACCTGGGTGCATTAAGGGATAAAGTTGCCGTTGACGGGCAGATTGAACTGCGTATACCTGTCTGGAGTGTTTTTGGTATAAGCACTTTCGTTGGCGCAGGGCAGGTAGGTCCGGGCTATCACGCGCTTAAGCTAAATGATTTCTGGATTTCATACGGCGGTGGTGTAAGAATAAAAGTAGATACTCAGAACAACACAAACCTGCGGTTTGACATGGGCTTTGGCGGCCGTAAGATCAATGCATTTTATATTAATTTTGCAGAAGCTTTTTAGTGAAATTAAGACAGGTTACGCAGGACAGGGCAGACAGAAGTTAAGTCATTCATTGATAACCTCCGGATTTTCAATTTTACTTTATTTTATTAAAATGCGTTTCAACCTGATCCTGCTATTATAAATAACAGTATCTTTTAGTATTATTGTTCCGTCCGGATATATACTTATTGCACTGCATTTATTAAAACATCGTAGTGGCAGTTCGTAAACGTTCAGCTAAATTATTTGCACACTATGATGAAGTCAGTGATTACAGGCACCGGGGCGTATATTCCTGAAGTGCTCCGATCAAACCAGGATTTTATAAATAATGTATTTTATGATGACAAGGGATTGCCAATAGCAGATGCATCAACCACCATTATTGAAAAGTTTCAAAAAATTACAGGCATACAGGAAAGGCGCTATGCGCCTGAATATCTGAACACATCAGATATTGCTGCTTTTGCAGGACTGAAGGCATTAAAGGATAGCGGCATTGATCCTGAAACATTGGATCAGGTAATTGTTGCACATAATTTCGGTGATATTGATCATCAAAATCCACAGTGTCAGAATGTACCATCGCTGGCAAGCAAGGTAAAGCATAAACTCTCGATCCGTAATCCTCGCTGCATTGCTTATGATATTCTTTTTGGTTGCCCGGGTTGGGTACAGGGACTGATTCAGTCTGAAGCATATTTTAGAGCAGGACTGGCTAAAAAAGTGTTGCTGATCGGCGCGGAAACTTTGTCGCGTATTATTGATCCTTATAACAGGGATAGTATGATTTTTGCCGATGGTGCCGGCGCCTGTGTACTGGAGTATCTCGAAACAGGTGAAGCCGGAGCAGGTATACTTGGCTGCTGTGCCGAAACACATAGCCGGAACGAGTTGAATTATATAAATATGGGTTGCTCACACAACGCCCATAACGGTAGCAGGTTGTACATGAAAATGAAAGGCAGAAAAGTATATGAATATGCATTGCTGCATGTTCCGGAAGCAATAAAAAGTTGTTTGGAAAAGAGCAAAGTGGAGATAAGCGAGGTTAAAAAAATATTCATACACCAGGCTAATGAAAAGATGGATGAAGAAATTGTAAGAAGGTTATTTGAATCGTATGGTATGGCCTGTCCGCCGGCTAGTATGCCTATGAATATTCAACGTTTAGGAAACAGCTCTGTTGCAACTGTACCAACGTTGTATCATATGGTACGAAAAAACATAATAGCCGGACACGAGATATTTCCGGGAGATATAATTGTTTTTGCTTCCGTAGGAGCTGGTATGAGTATCAATGCTGTTGGTTACCGCGTTTAAATATGGGGAATGAAAAAGATAAATTATTGCACATAAAGCTGCTCTTCTCCAATCCATTGTTCTGCATACTCCGGTTTGCAGGTGTGTTTCCATCTGCGATGGCTCCAGAGCCAGTTTTCAGGTTGTTTGCGAATAGCGTCTTCTAAAAATCGCGCATACATGAGTGTTAGTTCACCAGGCTTAAGCATGGCAGGTTGTTCGCTGGCTATCGTTAATTCGGCATGGTAGTATCCTCTGCGTGCTTTGGATATAGAAGCAAATAGTACCGGTATATTAAGATTTCGCGCAGCTTTTTCAGGTCCGGGAATAAAAGCTGTGGGTTGATTAAGAAAGTTGAGCCAGTAAGCCTGTTGTGGCTTACCCGGGCTTTGATCTGCAACCAATCCTAACAGGTATTGTATATCCGAGTATTGCGCAATCGAATGCTTCATATCTGAAGCCGGAATGAATTTACTGCCGAACCTTGTGCGGATGCCTAGTAATAATTTTTCAAATGCTTTGCTCGACAGCGGGCCATATACCACCAGCACCTGGTAAACGGTGTTCAATTGTAGTACATGATGACCCCATTCCCAGTTAAAAGTATGTCCCAGGTGAAGCTGGCAACTCTTTCCACTTTTTTGCAATGGTTCTAATATCTCCCAGTTTGCTGTTACCCTGCGTAACAGGAAGCGTGGAGATGCGCTGAGCAGCTTGAATGTCTCAATAAAAGAATCAATCATATTCCTGTAAAATTGCTTTGCTATACCTGCGCGTTCCGATTGGGTTTTTTCAGGAAATGCTTTTTCAAGATTTTTGAGTACTATTTTTTTACGATATCCAATACAATGATAAACTACGAAAAACATCAGATCAGAGAAAATATAAAGAATGCGCATTGGCAGCAATGACACCAGGTAGAAAAAGGCATACAGGATGTAGTACATCAGCAATGTTTGCAGGGTTAAAACTTATACAGCTCTTTCGGTACAATATACTAATAACTATGGTTTTTGTCCCATTAGTTTTATGAAACGAAAATGTGATGCTATAGCGGCACTCATGGTTGGTATACTGTTATACGGCAAATGAAAAGCATTACATTCTGCTTTTACGAACCTGCTGAGTGCTGGATAATGAATATGACTTATTCTGGGAAATAAATGATGTTCTATCTGGTAATTCAGCCCGCCTGCAAACCATGAAATTATTTTGCTTCCCGAAGAGAAATTAGCGGTTGTTTTTACCTGATGTACCGCCCATTCATTTTCTATATGTTTATCATCAGCATCGCTTACAAAATCGAATGTAGTTTCCTCTACCACATGTGCCAGTTGAAACACTATAGATAAAGTGAATCCCAAACCAGTATGCAGGCATACAAAATACAGCAGCCATAATTTCCATCCTACCATTGCCATGGGAATAATAAGGTAAAATGTAATATACAGCAGTTTACTGCTCCAGAACAAAACATGATCTGCAATTGTCATGCTCCTGAGTTGTGTACTGCATATTTTCTTTTTAAAGTATTTTTCAAAATCCTGGTATAAAACCCATATCATTGAGCTGATGGCATATAGAAACGGTGTATACAAATGTTGCACCCTGTGAGCTGATACCCATCTCTGTGTACTGCACATACGGATAAAAGGGCTTTTGGCAATATCATCATCAACACCATCAATATTGGTATAGGTATGGTGAATGATATTATGTTTCTGCTTCCAGATAAAGCTATTACCACCTAAAGCATTCAATGTTAACCCGAGCATTTTATTTACCCGTTTGCTGGAAGAATAGCTGCCGTGGTTTGCGTCATGCATCACATTAAATCCAATGCATGCTAAAACAAAACCCAGTAGTAAACTTGTGGCAATACCTGCCAATACCGGCATCTTAACAAATAATAAAATAATATACAAACCGATGGCAGCAAGAATAAAAACAATTGATTTTATATATAAATGCATATTACCGGTTTTTTTTAAGCCGGTTTGTTCAAAATACCTGTCAACTGATGTTTTTAATGAAGTAAAAAATACAGCATTTCTGTTGTTGTAAATGATTTTTGGCATGGGTATTATTTTCTCCTGAAAGGGTTATGCGTGGGGTTGTGTATTACGAACTCTTAGTTATTCACAAGCCAGTTGCAAACTGATTTTTCACTCAGCAAACCGGAAGGCAATTTCTCAGAAAGCAATGTTTCCAGTTTCACAATATCGTTCTTCCGGAATTCTGGGTTTTCACTAGTATACCAATTAGCGATCCATAAAATATGTGCGCCTTTATTTCTGTCAAAAACATTTCGGGTAGGACTCATATCCTGCCTTATGCCATTACTATCTTCATCCCATATATAATGGTTGAATACAAGGTCTTCTTTTTTTATTTCCATAATGCTTGCTGTAATTAGTATGAGCAATAAGAATTTGCAGGGGGAATTCCGGTATCTGGTTTTATTGTTTTACACTTATAACATTAACCGCATTATATCCTCTTGGTCCTTTTTCTATTTCAAATGTTACCTTTAATCCTTCCTGCAATGGTTTATCAGATGATGACTGGTGTACAAACAATCGTTGCCCGTTTTCGCTATCCTCTATAAAGCCAAATCCTTTTGCATTGTTAAAGTAGGTAACAACTCCTTTCCGTATCAGCTCTTCAGGCGTTAACTCTTTTTGTTTAGGAACACCGATCTCTATATCATCAGCATTAATCTCTATCCGTTTTCTGTTATCAGGCGGCACTGAACTAAGATTGCCATTTTCGTCAAGATAAGCCAGCATGTCGTCAAGGCTTTTACCCTTGCCGCCATTTTCTTTGCGCTCCTGTCTTTTTTCTTCTTTCTTTCTACGTTCTTCTCTTTTCTTATTTTCTCTTTCTTTTTTATTCCAGCTTGTTGCCATAGATGTCCTAAAGTTTCGTTTCTGTAAGTGAGGTAAAGAAAGCTCCGTTAAATATTCCCGCTACGCTGATATCCTTTATTTCTGACTGTTTTGTAATTGTGAAATTTGCACTACACGCCAGAAATTTTAGATTTAAGCTCATTATAATCAGCTGCGCGAATAAAAGGGCCAGTCACTGCTGACCGGCCCTTAAAATAAATATCAATAGTAGCATTCTTGCGGATGCCGGGTTTAATATAATGCTTAATTCTTTCTGTATCCACATAAAAGTGTAAGTAATGTAATAATCTTATACCAACCCTGCAAAGCATAAACTACCAGCGTTTAGCGTAACTATTGCTGCGGCTCTGGTTTTCTTCTCTTGGTCTTGCTTCTGATACTTTTACAGGACGTCCGTCAATCACTTTTCCGTCAAGTTCTTTAATGGCTGTTTCTGCAGCTTGTTTATCAGGCATTTCTACAAAGCCAAAGCCTTTGCTTCTGCTCGTAAATTTGTCGGTAATAACTTTTGCAGAAGAAACGCTACCATATTCTCCGAAAAGTTTGCTCAAATCTTCATCCTGGAAACTGTAGCCCAGGTTCGATACATAAATGTTCATAATAATGCTATAATTCAATAAAAAAATATTTGAGAAAATGGCAGATGTAAAAGGTGAGGAGAGAATGTTTACAAGAGCGACAGAACTCAAATTGTCGTTACGAAGATAGCCTATTAGTCTGACAATTGAGGGTTATTTTAAACTTTAACAACCTGCAGAAGATACAACAGCAACCATTAAATGCGTATATGGCAGAAAATCTTTTGCAAGATGCCTCAAATAATCCCTGTTTATACAGCGAGATTTTTTCTGGATGGAATTAATGATGAACCGGAAATAAAATCAAATCGCTTTTCTGTGTTGCCTGCAAGGAGCGGGTAAATTTTTTGTGTGATTCATCAATACTTAATAACAGCGACTGCCTTTCCATTCATGAAAAAATCAGTAAAAGGCTTTTGCAGTACCGTCGCCCCGATTAGTATTTTATTGAGCAGATTTTTTCTATTGCTAAATCGCTTATAATAGTGTTTTAAGCAGCTATATAAACGGGCGGTTGGCTTGTTGATTGCCTGCTCACCTCTGATCAAATAAATGTTGTGAAATATTAATTGCGCAAAAAATTTCTTTTTATTGTTATATTGTTATAGATTTACTCTTATCTTTCACTATGCAATAATACCAGAATTTTTGTTGAACCTCTTTTGAAGTAATAACCCGATGTTAAAATCCTATCTTTTTTGAATAGCTGCGAGTGACGCTGAGTAGTTGATATCTTACCTGTGCCTGTTATTACTGTTCCACACAATGGGTAAAATTTGTTTACCTGCTTATCCATCCAATATTATGATATCCTGAGTAATGCATTGCTGACCGGTAATTGTACCTGGTTTTGAAAGGACCAGTATAAATACACCCGTGCCCAACAATTAATTTAAAATGATAAACCATGAGTAGTGCTAAACTTAAAAGCAGTTTCAGGGTATGCCTGGTAATCATCATCATTTTTTCATTCTCCCTTAAATCGCACTCCAGCTTGTTTTTGCCGTTACAACAAAATCTAAACTGGCAATTAGAAACCACGGTAAATGGTGTTGAGTTTTATTACGCTATTTCGAAATGTAATACGGAAAATGTTGTGTTTTTAAAAATGAAAAATAAGAACAACTATAATGTACAGGTAAGCTGGCAGGAAATCTTCCAGACCCAACTGGAAAAGAATAAAGAAACCGGCATGGAGAAAAAAATAACAATACTTCCCGGCGAAACATCTGCATCGGATTGCACAAATATCAATCACTCCGAACTTGTAATATTTTCTTCGAAAATAAACCCAACATACGTAGTCTCAATTTTAAAATTCAATTATAAAAATATTCAGGTCAGTAAATCCAGTTAATATTTCAAACAATCAACTACTACTAATATGAAACAATTTAACTCCTCCTTTTTGAAAAATGCTTTTTTAGCCTTTCTCACGCTTTTGTTTGTTTTTGCTGTAGATACGGCAAAGGCACAAGCGCCAGATAGCAAGGGTACAGATTTCTGGTTAACGTTTCCGGGAAACCTGAGTCCCGGCGCACTTACTTTTTTTATCAGTGGCGATGAAAATACTACAGGAACAGTAAGTGTTCCCGGTACAGGATTTAGCGTAAACTTTACGGTTGTTCCCGGCACTGTAACTTCAGTGGCTTTGCCAACGGGGTCATTAGAGTTGAATTCATCTGACCTGATTGAAAAGAAAGGAATTCATATTGTTTCAGGAAAAGAGGTAACGGTATATGGCTTAAACAGGTATCAATATACAACAGATGCTTACCTGGCATTGCCAACCGATATCCTCGGTACTTCATATATCAACCTGGGGTATAAAAATACCAATGTAGTTAACAGTACGCAGTTTGGTATTGTGGCATCACAAAATGCCACTAATGTAACCATTACACCAACTGTTACCACGGGTACAAGAATTGCAGGCGTGCCGTATACCATAACACTTAACCAGGGTGAAACATATTTGTTAAGAAATACCAGCGCTGCACCTGCCGATCTTTCCGGAACAATTATAACTTCTACCAAACCAATAGCGGTTTTCGGCAGCATGCAATGCGCCAATATACCGCAAGGATATGTTGCCTGCGACCATATAGTAGAGCAATTACCTCCTACTACAGCATGGGGCAAAAATTTTATTTCTGTTCCGTTAAAAACGCGTACGGGAGGAGATACTTTCCGTTTCCTGGCTTCTGCTAATAATACAACTGTGGAAGTAAACGGATCAATCGTAGCTACCTTAAATAAAGGAGAATTTTTTGAAACCGTGCTGACTACTTCTTCACAAATCAAATCTAATAATCCCATACTTGTTTCCCAATATTCCAATAGCAGCAGTTTTGATGGTGTTACTTCTGATCCCTTTATGATGCTGATAACGCCATATGAACAGTATCTGGGAAATTATACTTTTTCTACACCTGCTTCGGGCTTTTCGGGCAATTATGTAAATGTTGTAGCGCCCGCCGCCGCGGTGGGCGCATTAAAGCTTGATGGTGTAACTATACCAGCCGCATCATTTACACCTATCGGCTCAACAGGTTTTAGAGGAGCACAGATAGATATAGCCCTCGGTTCACATACTATTAACGGGTCGTCTCTTCCCTTTGGCATTTTTGTGTACGGGTATGACAGTTATGATTCATATGGATATCCCGGCGGACAGTCTTTAGCGCCGGTTGCCAGGGTATTTGCTTTAACGCTTGCTCCGTCAACCGGAACAGGTGTTGCAGGAACGCAGCACTGTTTGCAGGCTACGGTAAAAGATCAGAACGGTGTTCCTTTGGCCGGCGTTCGTGTTGACTTTACTATCACAGGCGCTAATCCCGGCAGTACCGGTTTTGCCAATACTAATGCAAGCGGTATAGCACAATATTGTTACACAGGGGTAAATGCGGGCACGGATAATATTGTTGCATCGCAGGGAACACTTACAGCGAATGCCAGTTTTATATGGACACCTAAAGGAGAAGATAATGTATTCTACTCCAAGTCCACCGGCGATCTCCACAATGTGCTGAGCTGGGGTATAAACCCTGATGGCAGCGGCGCCAACCCAACCGATTTCGGGGCAGGCAAAACCTTTAACCTTGCCAACCGCGCCGGTAATTATACCATGACGGGCAACTGGACCGTGCTCGGCACACTGGTTAATCCATCAGGCAGCCAGCTGAAAATAAACGGGTACAGCTTATCACTCACCACGCTAACAGGTTCGGGTACCCTAACCGGTTCAGCCACCTCAATCCTTGTAATAGCAGGCACCGGTGGCGGCAACTTCGGCAATATCAACTTCACCGGCGGCGGCGGCATGTTAAAAGCCTTTACCCTTAACCGCACAGGCACCGGCAGCGCAGCAACCATAGGCACAGCACTTGCAGTATACGATGTGCTCACCATAACCAGCGGTGCATTAAATACAGGAGGTAAATTAACATTAAAGAGCACAGTAGCCGGCACGGCAAGAGTAGCGCCTGTACTGGGCACTATATCAGGCAATGTAACGGTCGAAAGATATATACCTGCAAGAAGGGCATGGAGACTGATGAACGCACCTGTAGGCGGCACTCAAACCATAAACCAGGCATGGCAGGAAGGCGTAACCACAGCATCCCCCAATCCCAACCCTGCACCGGGCTATGGCACTTATGTAACCGTAGGTTCAGTAGCCAATGGCTTTGATCAGAATATACTCGGGCAAAGCACCTCATCGCTGAAGAGCTTTACAGCAGCAGGAGCCCTGCAGGTGGTAACCAGCACACATGCAGCTAAAGTTGCCAACATACCCTACATGTTGTTTGTAAGAGGCGACAGGAGCATAACCATGCAGGGCAGCAATGTGCCTGCAAACAATACCACGCTTCGCGCCACAGGACCACTGTTAACCGGTAACCAAACCATACCTGTAGCAGCCACAGGCTTTACAGCGGTAGCCAACCCGTTTGCATCGCCCATTAACTTTGCAACCATTACCAGGAGCAATGTACACAATGGCTTTTATGTGTGGGATCCAAAAATGGGCGGCGCCAATGGTGTAGGCGCGTATGTAAACATCAGCTATAATGGCACAGGCTATGATATCACTCCTGCTTCGGTTAGCCCCGAAAGCCAGTATATACAGAGTGGTCAGTCATTTCTGGTACAGTCAACCGGCATAGCAGGCAACCTGGTAATAAAAGAATCAGATAAAACAAATGCAGGTACAGATAATGTATCCAGGGTACAATCAGGCGTAAGCGATCAGCAGCCATCCATCAGCGAAGGGCTGGTATTTGCACCGGCTAAGCATGCGATAGGACTGAGAATAAACCTCCAGGCAGCTGATGGTTCACAAAGAGGCGTACT
This sequence comes from Agriterribacter sp., assembly GCA_047601125.1. Taxonomy (GTDB): domain Bacteria; phylum Bacteroidota; class Bacteroidia; order Chitinophagales; family Chitinophagaceae; genus Agriterribacter. The sequence continues at coordinate 2,462,444 of JASGJY010000002.1, forward strand.
GGATGAAGTATTTGCATCTTACAGCACCAGCTTCTCCGATGAAATAGATAATATGGATGCATTGAAAGCAGATAATGTAATGGAGAACCTTGCTATCATAAGAAAAGGTCAGTCACTGATGGTAGACAGGAGAAACCTGATACAATCATCAGACACTTTGAGGCTGAACCTCACCAATACATCAGCAGCTTCGTATATGCTTGAGTTCAGCCCGATAGAATTATCAGGAGCAGAATCAGTAACACTGACAGATAATTACCTGCAAACAAATACCGAGATCAGCTTAACAGCAACATCACAGGTATTCTTCCAGGTAAGCGGCGACAGCAGATCATCAGCGGCAGACAGGTTCAGCGTGATAATAGTGAACAGGAAAGGATTGATACCAGGTATTGCAGGCAGGGCAGCTATAAGAGCCTATCCTAATCCTGTAGCGGCAAATGGTAATATCAACCTTCAGTTTGATAATATTAAGGCAGGTATGTACAAAGCAGAGCTGCTGAGTGCAACAGGGCAAATAGTATATAGCAGGATGATGCAGCTTAACAACGGCACATTCAACCAGCAGATAAACATCGGAAGAAACCTGCCGGCAGGCATATACCAGATGAAGATAACAGGCCAGGATAGCCGGACAGTAATTAAGATATTAAAGAGGTAGGAGCGGAGGGTATAAGGCAGAAGGTACAGGAAGTAAGGCAGCAGCGTACTCCCTGTACCTTAAACCCAAAAACGATAAACTATAAACCAAAAATTTCAAATTTCAAATCTCAAATTTTACCACATGAAACTAAAAACTTTTCTTACAGCAGTAATTTTAGTATGTGCATTAGGCTATGCACCATCGTTAAAAGCGCAGCCCGATCCGGGCGGAGATCCTGATTCGGAAGTGCCTATTGATGGTGGCGTAAGCCTGCTGGTAGCCGCTGGCGTGGCATATGGCGCTAAAAAAGCGTATGACAAAAGAAAAAAAAATCAACAGGAACCGGAAGTGAAATAATTGCAGGGGCTATAACATGCTGCAAATAAATACCGGTCGCTACAATATACCTGTATGCGACTGGTATTTGTATTTTAATATCAGCCGGCTTTTAAAAGATGCATACTATAATTCTGTAAACCTTCTGCAACTTTCATAATACGCTTAAATTGGGCGCATTTCAAGTTAGCGCCGCAGGCGGCCCGCAAAACATGGGATATACACCGGAGCGACTGATCAGATATCTCTTAAGAGAAGGCAGCTTATAATAAGGTCTTCTTTAAACCTTAGTAATACATTGCTAATAATAATATAACCTTATTAGCTTCAATTATGAGACGCATAAAATTAGTATCTGCAATCTTTAAAATGAGATGTAATAAGGTAATAAGGTTGGGTTAATCTCCGGGTTTTGCTACTAATGTAACAAGGTTGTCTGTTGGGCAGACAGGCTTTAATTTTTGTAAAGAAATATTGTGTGATTTGAAATATAAGGAGGAGTGTACCTGTAAAGCGAACTTGCTGCACAATAGTCAGGTAACCAGGGGTGCAAGGTTTATATATAATTTTCGCGCCGCAAGCGGGCCGTGAGACACTGCCCAAGATGCAAGCCCTGCTTGATGCCTGCCTGACCGGCCAGCTGCCCTGTACACAAACAGGCATTTTACTAGGGATAATACCCACCGGGCAACGCTGGTGTGCACAGTGGTACTTGTAGCACGGCAAAGCATTATGGAATAATTTACAGAGAGGCATAATATTAATCTGGTATATTTATTTTAATATTACGGTGCACTGTACCTGGAAATACTTCACACACTATAGTGCTGCAAATACCGCTGCGCTGCAGCTATTTAAACATCTCGTATACAACGCAGCCTGAATAATATAAAAATATATACAGGGCAGCTGGCCGGTCAGGCTATCAATCAGCGCAAATCTGGAATGCACCCATTAAATTTGCCAAATCATTTCACGGGTTTATTTTAGCGTATGAATAATTCTATTTTTCCAAATCAAACAGCTTTCTACAAAGGCAAGGTAAGAGATGTATATACCATCAATGAAGATTATCTTGTAATGATCGCAAGCAACAGGATATCCGCATTTGATGTAATCCTTCCCAAACCAATACCATTTAAAGGGCAGGTATTAAACCAGATAGCAGCAAAAATGTTAAGGGCAACCGAAGATATTTGCCCGAACTGGTTACTGTCTACTCCTGCACCCAATGCTTCTATTGGTAAAAAATGTATTCCTTTTAAACTGGAGATGGTGATACGAGGACATCTTGTAGGACATGCCTGGAGAACGTACAGCAGTGGCAAGAGAACCCTGTGTGGCGTTGCCCTGCCTGAAGGGTTAAAAGAAAATGATGCTTTTCCTCAACCCATCATTACACCCGCTACAAAAGCGGAGCAGGGACATGATGAAGATATCTCCAAAGAAGAAATTATTGCAAAAGGATTAGCAACAGCAAAAGAATGGGAGACTTTATCTGCCTATACATTACAATTATTTGAGCGCGGACAAAGCATAGCCGCTAAACACGGGCTGATACTGGCAGATACAAAATATGAGTTTGGAAAAATAGGAGATACGATCTACCTGATGGATGAAATACATACTCCTGATTCTTCACGCTATTTTTACGCGGATGGTTTTGATAAAAGACAAGAAACAGGGGAGCGGCAAAAGCAACTGAGTAAAGAATTTGTACGTGAGTGGTTGATTGAAAATGATTTTATGGGTAAGGAAGGGCAAACCGTGCCTGAAATGAGTGACGAATGGGTGAGCACAATAAGCAGGCGGTATATTGAATTGTATGAGAAAGTAACAGGAGAAAAATTTCAACCTGAAGCGCTTAATGAACAGGAAATTATTAACCGCATTAATAACGCTTTACAATCATTGAATATAATTTAAGTATGTATAAAATATCGTTAGTACTTATTTCCTGCCTGGCACTTTTAACAAACGTTATGGCACAACAAGACTCTTTACATTACCTGGTAACCGGCACATATACTTCTGGTAAGAGCGAGGGGATATATGTTTATCTTTTTAACAGTAATACCGGAACATATAAAGAAGTAAGTCATATAAAAACATCTAATCCGTCGTTTGTTGCGGTATCTGCTGATGAAAAATTTGTATATGCTGTAAATGAAAACGGCAATAAAGATAATGGGGGAGAGGTAAGCTCTTTTGCTTTTGATAAAAGCACAGGAGTGCTTACGCCGGTGAATAAGCAGTTCACCATTGGCGATGCTCCGTGTTATATTGATCTTGATAAAACCGGCAGGTGGATATTTGTAGCAAACTACAGCAGCGGCACATTGTCTGTTCTTCCTGTTGACACGTCAGGAAATATTGGTGAAGCTACAACTACAATTAAGCATGAAGGCTCTGGTGTAAATAAAAGCAGGCAGGAAAAACCACATGTGCATTGCACATATATTTCCAGCGATAATAAATGGCTGTTTGTTCCGGATCTCGGTATTGATAAAGTAATGATATATGCATTTGATGCCGGCAGCGGAAGTCTTGCGCCGGGTGAACAACCTTTTATTAAAATAAATGATGGCGGAGGGCCAAGGCATATCATATTTCATCCAAATAACAAATATGCTTATGTAATAGAAGAAATGGGCGGGGCTGTTAATGCGTATGAATATGACGGCGGGAAGTTTAAAGCGATCCAGCATATAAAATCAGTACAAAAAACAGACACAGGTTTTGTAGGCAGCGCGGATATACATGTGTCAGCCGATGGGAAATTTCTATACGCATCAAACCGCGGGGGATTTAACACACTCGCTATATATAAAATTAACCAGAAAGATGGCAGGCTTACGCTTATCGGGCATCAAAAAGCCCTTGGTGATTTTCCGCGCAACTTTGCCATTGATCCTACAGGAAAATTTTTATTGGTTGCAAATCAAAAAAGTGATGATATTATTATTTTTAAAAGAGATATGAAAACCGGGCTGCTAACAAGTACGGGTAAACGGATTTCAGTAGGAAATCCTGTGTGTTTAAAATGGATAAATGCTGAGTAACGCATGGTTTGCACTTCACCGGGTAAATGCGTCATTGCCTGAACACGGCTATTGTTTGTTCACTATATAATCCAGTGCAATTACTCCGCAACTAAACTGCCGGGTTGATAACAGCTTTAGTTTTATACTGTTTTTAACGTGTGCAAACAATGGAATGCCCTTTCCAAGAATAATAGGGTTAACAAATAGCCAGTACCCGTCAATTAAGTTTAGCTGAATAAGTGAATGCGTTGCTGTGGGGCTGCCAAAAAGCAGGATATCATTACCTCCTGCCTGTTGTTTAAGTTCCTGCAGTTTATCCGAAAGGTTATCGCTAATAATTGTTGTGTTGGCCAAACCTTCTTTTTTTATGGTTTTTGATAAAACGATTTTGCGGGCTTTATTATACCACTTTGAATGCTCGATGTCGTGTTTGCTGGCATCCGGCTTATTTCCTGCGTCAGGCCAATAGCTTTCCATCATCTGGTACGTTACCCGCCCGTACAATGCCATATTGCTTTCGCTGATCCGCTTACCCACATGATCAAAAATCTCTTCATCCACTTTTATCCAGCTCATTTCTCCGTTCAATCCTGCTGCAAAACCATCAAGTGATATATGCATGAATGAAATTATTTTTCCCATTTGCTTCTGTTTTTATTGTTGCGCGTTGTTGGTTTGTTATTTTTATAATGATAGCTTACAGTCCCGGGCTATGTTACAGAGCTGTGTTTCTTTTTCTTCATTGTTACGCTTTCGTGTAATTTTATTTTTCGCATATTTCCTTCAATTTGCCGAGAGCTTTTGGGTAGGTCTCGTTCATATAATCTAAAAAATCTTCTGTAATGTCTAAGTCAACAGTAACAGTAGTAGTTCCGTTATTTTCTTCAAAAGTGTAATTCTCAAGTCCATTTGCCCATTTTTCTACTTCCGGCCCTTCTGTGATTTCTGCATTTGCTTTTAAAAGCCCGTAATGCCTGATTGAAACAAAACGATTGGGAATGTTGTCAGATATTTCTGAAACCATACCGCCCTTTTCTCCCTTCTCGTCAACCCCTATAAATTGCATTTTGCTCCCTTTATTCCAGTTTCCCTCATAGGTAGATGTAGGATTGAACAACGCAGTCCATTCCTCATAAGTTGGCTTATTGCTGATGCCTAACATTATATCATAAACTTTGTTTGCAGGAGCATTAATGCTTGCTTTGAATTGTATCTTTTTCATAACTGGTTTATTTGATTTTTTGAAATATTTTCTGTTTAGTAAGCTTTCTCAATTCATCTACTGTAAATTTCCTGTCAATCTGGGTCCGCTATTAAGGTTGTAGATGGGTTATATGATTTAGTAAAGTTACTGAAGATGATGTTACATTCTGGTTGGGCTTTTGAGGATAGCAAAAGGAATATGAAATAAGAAGTAGTAGGAGGAATAGCTTTTTGAGCATGATCTGTCCAATTAGTTGCACACAACATTTGTATTACACTAATATACGCTATCCTTTAAGCCTCAACAATATTTATCGTATTTCAAGTATTTGCAACATGTTGTGCATGCTACCCCGGCTGTCAATACTAACTGTGTTACTTTTAGGTAAAGCCAGGGATATATTTGTCCAGCCGCCATATTACCAGGCCGATTTGTTGTGTGTTCGTGCCGACAATCAAATATCAAAGTATATTCTTGTCTGGATACAGCATGCAGCCTTCATAATTTAAAATATTTTAGTTTCTTTTTGTCTTTTATTAGTATTAAGCCCGCAACGTTGGTTATTGACTCTTTTGAAAATTGAATTTGTAAATTATTTTTTAAGGCAAAAAAATGAGTATTGTCAGCCGCCGCCAGCAACAATTCCTGATTTGCCATTTTAAGATATAGATTGGGGCCGTCACGGCTAATTATCACTGTATCACTGCCTGGCAAAAAATATTTTCCTTCATAGTGCTTTAACAAACTGTCGGCAATTCTTTCTGAAGATAAATTCAATAATGGTTTTTGTGTTTTAAACCATTCAGTTGCACCGATATCTACTTTACTAAATTTTAAACTGGATATTTTTCCATTCGCATGGGGGATAAAGTTTATTCTCATAAAATTTACACCTAAAAAGAATTCATTACCACCGGCATAGCCAAGCTTGTATTGAGCGCCGTTTGGCCTTTGAAAGATCAGTCCGCCATTTCGCTCTGCTATATTTAGTTGTTCACCTAGATCATTTTCGTATAACCCAACGTATTTTTTTAAATGAGCTTTATCAATGGGCATGTTCTCAAAAATGTATGGTTTGCCAATCGCCAGGCCCGCTAAAATTCTTGAAAGTGCGGTGATAGGGATTAAAGAAAATTCGGTATTTGTAAGTATCACAATATAAACGTCTTCTTTGGGCAGGTAAAGTGTTTCGGCAGTATAACCCGGCACCATGCCGCCATGCCTCCAGGTGGGGCTACCGTGCAGTTCTTCCAGGTACCATCCAAATCCATAACCGGTTAGTGTTCCGTCAGGTAGTTTTTGTGGATGAATGGCTTGTTGCAGTGTTTCCTGTTTTAAAAGAATTCCGGATTTTAATGCTGTGTTCCATTTCAGTAAATCGTTTACGGTTGACTGAATTCCACCAGCTGCACCTATTTTACCCGATGTCCTGGAATTCAGGAACCTGTTTTTAAAATTCCTGTATCCCGATGCCCGGTTCTTAATGATCGAAACTTCATTATCTATGTATGAATTTTCCATTTCAGCCGGCTTAAATATATTTTCCACAACATAGTCGGCATAAGTGCTGCCTGTTATTTTTTCGATGATATAACCCAGTATAGAATAGTTGGTATTGTTATACTCCCATTTTATTCCGGGAGCAATATCTATCCGGACTAAATTTTCTGGCTTATCACCAGAGATAAGTGCTTTAATATACTTTTCGTTTTTTTCATCAATGCCAGAGGTTTGGGATAGCAATTGCTGTACAGTAATGCTATTGACGGCAGGGGGTGCAAATGGGATAAACCTGCCCAGAGAATCCTGTAAGTTTAATTTACCCTTTTCAACCAATTGCAAGATGGCGACTGAAGTAAACTGTTTGGTATTTGAGCCAATATTAAAAATCATGCTATCATTAGCTGGTACATTAAGTTCGAGATTAGCCATGCCAAATGCTTGCTTATAAATAACAACCCCATTTTGTGCAACCATGACAACACCGCCAGGTTCATTCGCTTTGAACTGAGTCATTAATAATTTGTCGAATTCTTTCTGCAAAGAGATTTGCGCAATGGCATGTTGAGCTATGCCTGTTACAAGAACAAAGATGAAAAATAAAAGTTTCATGGAGTTTATTTAGCAGTAAAATACGAATTTATTCGTACAAATTAAATTTCATCATTGTTTAAGTGTGGTTTAGCTAAATCTTATCCCGGTTAAAATTGAAAAAGATGGTATTTGTAGAGACATCCTCCTGATTTGTCCTACTTAAATACCTCACTTTGAAACGGTATTACATTGCGCAGAGGGTATGACACACAACGAGCAGGGCTTTATGCAGGTTGGGAATTAGTATTCCGTCTGCTCATAACCGCTACTGATTGAAAATATATTGTTTAAGTTAAGTACAAAAGTTAATAGTCATTCGTCTGTTGGAGCTAAAGCCGGGACGTGCAATTTATGATGTTACAATGTCCAGCCCAACTTGCATAAAACTATGTTGTATGCTGTTTTAGTGGATTCCAAATTTTCTGTTCTTATAATCGATTATTACAAGTTTATTAAGAAAATAATTATTTCCTGTGATTCCGATAATATTTTCTTCATCTTCAAATTGTTTTTGACCTTTGTCATCCAAAGAGTAAACCAGAGATGGTTTCATTTTAAGTTTTCCAAACTTAATGTTCTTTGTTATTTTTTGTCCGTAAAGTTTGATAGTCTGTTTCCATTGATTTCCAATGATTGAGTCTACAATTGGAGTTGTTGGTTCTGTAAAAAAATGTGAGTTATCTTTTGAAGTAAAAATAGAAAACAAACTGGAACCCGTATCAAACAGAAGGTCTTTTTCCACGTCGTCTATTACAAATGGTATTTTGATACGCCCGTTTCTGATTTTAAATGTAACAAAATCTGTCTTTCTTTGAAGGATGGTCGGTATAGAGTCAAGAATACTAAGCCTTTGGTTAGGGTAATCAATTATCAATACTTTTCCTTGAAATAAATCTGGTGCAATTGTTCCAATATGTTTTGGAGTGGTTGTTTTAGCAGAATCTATAGAGATGCTATCACCAAAGTCAGCATAGTGACCTACTTGAATATCTTCAAATGGCACTTTGTCTAAGTAAAGGTTAATATGCTTAAAAATCCTGCAGGCATCAAAACCTACATAACCTTGAACCAAGGTAGTATCCAGTTTGTCAGCAAGCTCAGGAGACATTTTTAAATAAGGAGCTAAAGGCTTTCCATAAAATACAGTATGAACTGCACCTAAATCCAATTGCATTGTAAAGTCATATGGTAATGTGCCCTTCCCATAAATCTGGGCCATTTAAAAGTTTGATGTTTGAGTTCATAAATGTACCGCATTATCCACGAAATGGCTCTCTTCAATTTTTGCCGGATTTGCGTTCGCCATTTGTGGATAATGCTGACTGTTTTTGTTTTGCATCAGTTTAAATTTTATTGGCGGAATATTGCCTAGTGCTTCATGAGGTCTGTTATGATTGTAATCGTGCATCCAGTCTTCAACTTTTTCACGAATATCTTTCATTGAATAAAATATATATGCATCGAGAAGCTCTCGTCTAATGCTCCCATTTACGCGTTCGATATATGCATTTTGAGTCGGTTCTCCTGGCTGAATGAAAGACAATCTGATATTTTTTTTCCTACACCATTCATCCAATTTATGAGAAATGAATTCAGGACCGTTATCCACTCTGATCGTAGATGGTAACCCGTGAAATTCTTCGAGGTATTCCAATACTCTTATGACTCTCATCGAGGGTAACGATAAATCAACTTCGATATGTAGTAATTCTCTGTTGTAGTCATCAATAATGTTTAACATGCGGAACCTGCGACCATTCCAAAAGCTATCAGTCATAAAGTCAATACTCCACACCTCATTAGGCTTTGATGGTTGATACAGATTTTGTTTAACTCTGGCAGGCAGGCGTTTCCTGCGTCTGCGCCTTATATTAAGTTGCATACGAGTATACACCCGGTATATTTTTTTATGATTCCATTTATGACCGCGAAGTCTCAACCTGTGGTAACACTGCCAAAAGCCTATAGCCGGATGATCTTCTGTCAATTGCTGCAAGGCATAAATCACATCCTTGTCGTTTTTTTCAACTGGTTTATATTGATGACTACTTCTGGCTATCCCAACTGCTTTACACGCCTGACGCTGGCTGACTCCGTGCATTTGCACCATGTAGTCAGCCAAGCAGTTTTTTTCATCAGACGTTATAGCTTTTTTGCTACAGCATCTTTTAATGCTTCGTGCACTAAGCTCAAATTGGCAAACATTTTTTTAAGACGGGCATTCTCATCTTCTAATTCCTTAACCCTTTTGAGTTCGTTGGCATCTAATCCCCCATAGCGCTGTCTCCATTTGTAAAATGCAGCGGTAGTTATACCTAAATCTCTACAAATGTCTTTAGCTTCCCGACCATTTTCATGCTCCTGGATAGCTTTAACGATTTGAGTTTCAGTAAATCTTGTCTTCTTCATAATTGTATTTTAAAAGTACTTCATTTTTGTACTTTTAAATGAACGAAGATTGGGGAAGGGCACACTAAAGCTGGGCTTTATTCGTCCAGCCGAAACCACAGTACAATAGAATTACCGCAGCCGAATGCTCCAATATCCAGCCCAACTATTGGCAATACCCATGTTGTAGGCATACTCTTCGTCGGCCGGTTTAAAGCCTCCTTGCGTTTTTAGGAACTTTGCCGTCTTGAAATTCTTGCCTTTGAGCTGCGTCACCCAAATTCATTACAAACTTGTCCCACTTACCCAGCCAATTCCGTACTGCACAGCTCCAGTCACCAGTAACAGTGTCCGAGAACTGCCAAAGAATATGATAGCCGTCTTCATTTGAAAACCCTTCATTGTCTGCTTGCAAGATACCTTTAGTCTTGTTCCATATTTTTGTCTTGATATTACTGATAATTTCAAAGTTTCCGTCCTCAAAGGCGGCATTAAGCATTTGAAAAGCATATATGACTTTTACATCTTTGAAGTAATTCGTCAGCCATTTAACCGCAGATGTTGGTTTGCAGTCTTGAATGTCTTCTTTAAACTCATCAAGTTCTTCTTGTCCTAGTTCGCCTTCAATAACTGGATTTCTTTCCAGTTGAGCTAATGGTTCTCCTTCAGAATTCAAAATGTCAAGCATTGTCCATTTGCATGGATCTTCGGCTGTGTCAAACTCAAATTTTGCTGTCAAGCCGTCTGTAGCTAACGACTGAATTAGTTCGTCTATATGAATGTCTGGGTCTTGCGATCCTAAAACTCTGATGTAATATCCCATAGTGGAGTGTCCCTTTAGAGTTGCCTACAACGGTACGGCTTGGCGATGTGGCGGAAATCCATGATTCGTCTGCCCGATACCGAAGCCAAATTTATAACTAAAAGTTCATTGCTTATTCTATTGCCTGGCGTTATTCGTCCGCTGGAACTGAAGCTGAATAGCGAAAACAAAAGCCGGGGATATATTCGTCCAGCCGCCATATAGCCAAGCCGAATGTTGGCTGTAGTTTTCATTTTTTTATAGTATTTAATTCTTCGTATGAAATAATACCAATTACAGTCGGATAACTGTTGATAGCAATATAGTCGAACTTTGGATCTCTTACAACCCTCTTAATTTCTTTGAGTTTGATACGATTTATTTCGTCAACGTCTTTAACTTTTTCTATATCTGTCTGCATAAGCTTTGTAATTGGATTGGCTTGATTTAAATACCTAAATACTTTACCGTCTGTCGAAAAACCAAATGTGTTTTTTGTGGTAAGTACGTTTACGGTGTCGCCCGTCTTTTGTGAGACAACTATTAAATGAATATAATATTCTAAGTTGTTGTTAGAATTTGGGGTTCCGCTTAAATAGAGTATATCGACTTCTTCATTGTCTTCAAGAGCCGAAGGGATAATATTAAATTTTGAGATATCCCAATATTCATATTTGGAGCTACATCCTATTACAAAAAAAAGAAACACTAAGCGAAAATATGTATTCATGGTTTATGATTATTTGATTGTTTTTTTTGGGTGATCACTACATATAGATAAGTAATCGTCCAGATGAAAAACAGTCCCGCTATAAAAGTGTATATGTTTACTTCCGTATATCCATGATTATATATAGATATCGTAAGAAGGTACAGGAAAATAAGTCCTGTCATGGTTAGCAATAAAATAACTTTTCCTGTCTGACATTGATTTAAGAACCATTTACGTAATGCTATGCCAGTCATTGGAAAAATAATAACTGAACACAAGTCAATAGCTAACACATATTTATCTGCGACGTTCACATTTCTCAACAATAGAAAGGAAAGAAATAGGGCATGAACAATCAAAAGAATTAGATAGAGGATGGTAAAACGTCTCATAAAAATTACAGCCAACGGTACGGCTTGGCGATGTGGCGGAAATCCGTGATTCGTCTGCCCGTAACCGATGCTAAATTTATAACTAAAAGTTCATTGTTTGTTCTATTGCTTGGCGTTATTCGTCAGCCGGAACTGAAGCCGAACAGCGAACAAAAAAGCCGGGCATATATTCGTCTAGCCGCCATATAGCCAAACCGAATGTTGGCTGCTGGCTTATTGTCTTAATAGTTTATAACCAATTATTATAGTCCAAAAAGGTAAAGTCAACACACCCAACAATGAACCAATGTCAATAAAGTAATGTAGAAATACATTTGCAGAAGTTACTGGAACATTTATTACTTCGTCAAGTGGTGCAGCAGGTATGCGAAGTTGAATTGTGCTTACAAAAATGGCATACAAAACAAAAAACATTCCCACAAGCATAAGCCCAAAACCTACAACTATTCCAGACCATCTAAGTCCACGAGAAAAAATTCCAGCTAACTTCAAGTTAACAACGATAAGCCATACACCAAATATTCCTTGAGGAAAGGTATAAAAACCATCTGAAAGTATTTTGGGGAAGATTAATAAAGCAAAAAGTGCTGTAAGTAATATTATTGTAATTCCTGTATTTAAAAAAGAACGACTTAAAAAGGAGTTTTTTTGTTGCGAAAGTTTATAAAATGAAATAGCCACAGGAATGAAAAGTAAAAATTGGAAAGTTAATCCACCGTCATGCAACCTCTGAAACAATAATCCTTGATCTAAGTTTTCATTACGATAAACTAGATAGGCGACTAAAAAAACAATTACAAAAATTCCTATAATACCACTGGCAATTGCTGACCAACCAGCAGAACGATAAGAAGGATTTTCTTGTGTTATAGCTTTTAGTTCCATAGCCAGTATTTAATTATTGGAAGTTTGGTGTCAAGCTTGCAGCCAACGAACAGGGCTTTATGCAGGTTGGGAATTAGAATTCCGTCTGCCCATAACCGCTGCTGATTGAAAATATTAAGTTGAAGTTAAGTACAAAAGCTGATAGATATTCGTCTGCTGGAACTGAAGCTGGGATTTGCAATTAGCTGATGTTACAACGTCCAGCCCAACTTGCATAAAACCCCATGTTGGCGGTAGTTCATTTTGGTATCTTCATATCATATTTATGATGAACAGGATTATATTTCACAACTTCCAAGTCAATGATTTGCTCCAAGTGGTAATTTTTTTCAAATTCTGGGTCTTTAATCTTGTTAGCTTTTAAAAAACCTATGTGTCTAGATTTTTCAAATTGAACAATTATACCATAGAATTTAATGTTTAGAATTCTGCATTTTTTGATTGTCCCTGATTCAATTTCCTTTTCTGGGTCATTAGTTAACCTAGATTTTGCGTTTGAAATCATAGAATTGAAGCGGTCAAAATCCATGGGGTTTAAATTATAGCCATCATTAATGAAGCTATAATATGCTTTAAAATGTTTGTCAAAATAGCTTTTTAAATAGCTTAAAAAAAGTTCGGAATGTGCTAAAATATTTTGAAGCGATAAATGGGATAATTTTCCTTCTCCGGCCATATTTGCAGCTATTTTATCTGCCAATTTTGTGTCGTTAAACCAAGTGTCTTCGCTGCAAGCACTTAAGTAATCTAAATTCCATAAAATATCTAAATGAATTATTCCAGAAGTTGTGATTGAGATTAATTCGTTGGGTTTTATCTTTTGGCTGTCTTGAGTTTCGCTATTCAATAATTTTTGCCTAATTAAGGAAAGAATTTCTTTTTCAACTCTGACCTTGTCATGACCTAGACTGTTTAGGTAAGAAATTATTTTATCACTTGAGTGGAAACCAGGTATTCCGCTAGGGCCTTTTATTCTATAATTGGATTGCAGCCACTTTAAGATTGATAGTCTTGTAAAAGGATTAGGTATAGAATCACTCGGGTCAGAATAAAATAGGTTTTTAATTTTAGAGGATTCATCATTGTAATATACTCTGTTACCACGTAAAAAGACCTTACTAACTATGTGGTTAGAAAGTTTGTGTTCACCTTTTGTTTGCTTCATTTTTAAAATATCCACTTCTGTTATGTGTCCACTCTTGATAAAGTCAGTAAATATTTCAATTCCTTTTCTCAAATCACTTCCTGCTAATCCAATAAGAAGTTTTTTGAAAAAATTATTTTGGAAAAGAGACGATAAAACACTTTTTAAATAATAAAGTTCCTCAACAGCAGGATATGACACTTTGATATTATTCTTAAGAGTATAGTAACGAGTTGAATTTGACTTTGATAGACGAGCTGCATATTTAATTCTTGTATATATTACTTTTTCGAGAGAAGCAGGAGTTATTCTGAATGTTAAGTCTTTAATGACTGTGTCTAATGGTTTTTCATTTCTGAAAAGGTCGTATGTTGTGTCTCTTAAAGGTAGAAATACAATACATTTTATTGTGTCCTTAAGCCAGTTGGCAACTTCAAACATAAGTAATTGCTCTTCGAGGTTTCTTTTGTCGCAATTATCAAGAACAATGATTAATTCTTTATTATCTGCATTTATTATTTCTGTAATCAAAGACTTTAGAGTGGCGTCTACATCAGATTGTAACCTTTTGAGATTGTCGTACAATTCTGATTTGTATTTATCGCTATCTTTAGATAGAAGGACACCCGCAATCTTATCAAATTTCGATATTTCTTCAGCGTAGAGTTTAGTAATTATTTCGTAACTATCAAAGTCAATATTATCGTAGTATTCCCGAATTTGGCTTATTAAGTTTTGCTTAACCCACTTATAAATTTCATCTCGACTTACAGGTGCGTTATTTAAATCTAAATTTGCCCAAAATAATTTGCTAGTAATCCCTTCGCTTAATGCAACCTCTTTCAAATATGTTATGAATGTCGACTTTCCAGAACCGACGCTCCCTACTAGTAATAAGACTTTGTTGTTATACTTGTGTGCTTTCTTAAGTTTATTTGAAATTTCTATTGGATTAGTATTGTCGTCAATTTCTGTTGTATCTTGAAATGATGGATGCAGTTTCTTTTTTATAATTTTTTGAATAGGCGATAGATGAGATTCGTGTTTATAAACTTTTACATATGCATTTTGAACTATATCCGTTTTTTCCTCGTCTGTATGAGGGTTAAATAAATGTTGATATGATATAGAAATTGTTTCTCCGAATGTATTAACAGTCTGTTTATTCTGAATAGAGTTGCTACCGACCAAATATAATGGCTTTCTAAATTGTATATTTCTGCGGATTAAATTTTTAGTTTCAGTTGCTACCTTATTTAAATTGGTATACGAAAAAAGCTCAAGAAATCTACCGAATTCCCTATGAGTAGGCACCCAATCAGATGTTTCTATTTCAAATTGGAATTTTGCGGCATCCCAAGTTCCTGCAACTAATTTCAATCCATCACAAGCTATTATATATTTGCAAGGGTTTATACCTGATTCAAAAAATCGATTAATCTCTGCGGCATATAATGAAGCTTGCCGATATGCTTCATTCAAATCCTCATTTGGTTTTTTTGCTTCAACTATGATTTGAGGAATACCTTGTAGCGATAATAAGTAATCAGGGTAATACAACTGAGATTTTGCGCCTTTATCAATTTCAAGTTTTCGTAAATTAACTTTGGTTTGAATATCTGCTTTGGTGTATCCAAGCCCAGTTGGTTCAGCCTTTGTCAGAACAGGCCAAATTACTTTTTGTTCAACATCGCTTTCAGAAAGCAAATCCTTAGGGTCGCAATAAAAATCGTTCATGTTTTAGTAGAGTTTGTCTCTTGAATTACCGCCAACTCAAAAATATGCGAAAGTTTTAAAGAATGGAAACTTTCGTTTTTTGAAATACACTATTGATAATTAATGTTTTATAAATATTGTTATACTCCGCCGAACTTTCGCAAATACAACTTAGTCAAGTTTCAAATCATCAAGTGGACTTATGATCTGTAGCATATCCCTGTTGGTTACATGCAGATAACGAAGCGTGGTTTTTATATCATTATGACCAAGCAGCTTCATTATCATAGTAACATCTGTGCCCTTATCAAGCAAATGAGTGGCAAAACTATGCCTTAATGCATGAATGCTCCCGGGCTTCATGATCCCTGCTTTTTTCTTTGCAGCGCTAAGCACCATTTGTAAACTACGGCTGCTGTATGACTCACCTTTCGTCTGTCCGGGAAAAAGATAACCGTTTTTTTCCGGATGATAAGCATGCCAGTATTCGCGCAGCATAACTAATATAACAGGGCTTAGTTTTACCAGCCGGTCTTTCTTACCCTTTGCTTTATTTATAGAAATGCACATACGGTTACTGTCTATAGCATTTGTTCTAAGGGCAATTACTTCACTAACCCGCAACCCGGAACTATAGGTAAGCATTAGCATCGTCTTATGTTTTAAATTGTCCGCTGCTTTTATAATTGCCGCTATTTCATCCTGGTTAAAAAAGCGGGGTAATTGCAAGGGTTTCTTCGGTCTCGGTATTTCCCAAAAGAATTTTTCTTTTTTCAATACCTGCTCATAATAAAACTTTAACGCGTTCATCCGGCTGTGCAGGGTGTTTTCGCTCAGTTTCAGGTGCTCAAAACAATATTGCAGGTAAGCTTTAATGCGGTTAACGGGGAATGTGTCGGCAGCCTCGCTTTTGATGGCCTGTAAAAACCTGCTCATTTCGTTAAGGTATGTCCTGATGGTGGAAAGACTGTATGCTTTTAATACAAGCGTTTGCCGCATTAAAGGCAATACATGCCGGTTAACAGCGTGAATAAAGGCAGCGCTTTTTATATTTTCAACGGCTTCGGGTTGCAGTGATACTGATTGCACAACTTTATCCTGCACAGCCAGAGCAATAGCCGGCGCAGGTTTATATTGTTTCAGCGCGTTGTTATCAATATCTGCCAGCAATTTAACATTGTTTACCAGTTCATCGTAGCACGCTCTTGAAAACGGCAGGTACCAGCACTTATGGGTTTTGCTCCATTTTATATGCTTTAGCTTTTTTACAGCCCGCTGCAGTGCTGCTGTACCCACAAACCTTATCCCTATCCATACATTCCCTTTGTGCGGTAAGGGCAAAAGTGTAATTGCTTCTTTGGTGTTTTGCATGGCTTCGCTTTCTCAGTTACATACTGGTGAATTAATATTGATCAGGATGTTTGCATAATGCTGCGTTATTTGCTTCAGTACAAGAGTGCGACGCAATGAACGATGACTTCTGTACTGTCGCTGATAACATCATTATTACGCACAACCCGGAAACACGATAATAATTTACAAAAAGATAGCAATAAGATATGGGATAGCGAAATTGGGATGTGCTTCAATTTTTCGCATGTAGTGCATTTTATGGCAGCGCGAATACCACATAGCTATCGCCGCCAGGCTTGCCGAGCTTACCGCCGCCGCAGGCTATTACCACGTATTGTTTACCATTTACAGAATAGGTTGCCGGTGTTGCAAAACCTGGCGCCGGCAGATCTGTTTCAAATAATAATGTGCCGGTTGCTTTATTGTATACCCTGAACTTACTGTCGCTGGTGGCGGCAATAAATAATACACCGCCTGCGGTAATAACGGGGCCGCCATAATTTTCCGTACCGGTATGGTGGCCTTTGGCTTTCATCTCAGGATAATCACCCAATACCTGTTTCCAAACCAGTTCGCCGGTATTAAGGTTAATGGCATTTAAGGTTCCCCACGGTGGAGATACCGCCGGGTAGCCTTCTTTAGTAAGGAATTTGTGGTATCCTGTGGAGTTGTAAGGCAGGTTATAATATTCGTCTTCGGGTTTGGGTGGCTGTACAAAAGTCTTCTGCTGGTTTTGTTTTTCATCAAGAATAAAAGAAGCAAGCGCCTTCTTCTCCGCTTCGCTGAGTTGTGCAAATACTGGCATCATTCTTCTGCCCGATGCCAGCAGCGCATAAAATTGTTGTGCTGTATATTTTTCCTTTATATTTTTAATAGCAGGAAAATTTCCGGCGCCCTGCCTGTCTGCACCATGGCAGTTCATGCACAAAGTAGTATACAAACGCGTTGCCGCCTGGAGGTTGGTTTCGGTACTGGTGGACTTTTTCTTTACGTCAACCATGGTAAGCACCCAGGGCATTTCGCTGGCATTTACGTATAGGATACCCGTTGCAGGATCAAAGCCCGGGCCGCCCCATTCTGCACCGCCATCAAAGCCCGGGAAAACAACTGTTCCTTCTTTGGATGGCGCGTTAAACATATTACCGGTTTTATACGATGCCAGTCTTTTTTTTATATCCTGGTAAGATGAATCGCTGACCAGGCTGTTTAAATCATTCTCTGTTAACACCTGTCTTGTAAAAGGTTTGGGTATGATTGGTACCGGCTGAGTGGGAGAGAGTTTTTCACCTGATAAAAATGTTTCAGTGGGAACAGCTTTCTCTTCTACCGGGTAAACAGGTTTTCCGGTTGCCCTGTCTAACACAAACACATAACCGCTTTTGGTAACCTGCGCTACAGCTTCTGTTTTCTTACCGTTTTTTTGCAGTGTTACAGGTATTGGCGCTGTTGGCAGATCCCTGTCCCACACATCGTGATGCACGGTTTGAAAATGCCAGATGCGCTTGCCTGTATTGGCATCTAGCGCCAGCACACAATTAGCATACAGATTATTTCCTGCTCTTTTTCCCCCATAAAAATCAAATGAAGCTGAACCGGTGGGAGAAAATAATATGCCTTTTTCTTCATCCAAACTAAAACCCGCCCAAGCGTTGGCGCCACCTATATGTTTGTAAGCAAGTGTATCGTCCCAGGTTTCAAAACCGGGCTCGCCGGGTTGCGGTATGGTGTGAAATATCCAGCGGAGCTTGCCGGTATATACGTCATAAGCGCGAATATGCCCGGGTGCGGCTATGGGGCCTTCTTCCACTCTCGTGCCCACAATGATCATGTCTTTATATATTATACCCGGTGTGGTTGATATTACATATAGGTGTTCTGCACCTTCACGCAGATCGTTATGCAGATCAATTTTACCATTAGTACCGAAGTGGGTAATTGGTTTACCAGTATTGGCATTGATGCAATACAATTTTGAATTGGCGCTGAAAAATATCCGCGCATCTGTTGAATCGTCTTTATAATAAGTAGCGCCACGGTACACATTAAACGAAAATTTGCCATTGCGGTTTTCTCCCGTGGAATCGGCAACGGGATCATATGTCCAGATGGGTGTGCCGCCGGCGGCATTGAGTGCAATAAGTTTTAGCCGTGGAGATATTATATACATAACTGTATCAATGATGAGCGGGTTTACCTGCATCTGGGTCATGCTGTCACCATCGCCTGTTCTAAACTGCCATGCAACTTTGAGCTGAGAAGCGTTAGCGGTATCTATTTGCGTAAGTGCAGAATAATGATTGTTTTCTTTATTACCGCCATAGGCTGCCCACCCGGTGTTGGTGGAGGTTGCCGGTTTTTTATTATTACAGGATGTAATAAAAAGGATAGATGCAAGCAGGCAGTATGTTGTAATTTTTATCATCGTTAGAGTTGTTTATCT
Source organism: Agriterribacter sp. (assembly GCA_047601125.1). Classification (GTDB taxonomy): domain Bacteria; phylum Bacteroidota; class Bacteroidia; order Chitinophagales; family Chitinophagaceae; genus Agriterribacter. Next base: position 2,481,597 of record JASGJY010000002.1, read on the forward strand.
CACCCTCTTATCCCTCTCCGCGCAACGGAAAGGGACGGCGCTGCGGAAAAAGTCCAAACTATATCGCTACCACATCAGCTACAACCTCACCCTCCTTCTCCCTCTCCATACAATGGCGAGGGAGCGGCGCTGTAGAATAAATCCAGGCTATATCGCTACCAAATCAGCTACAAAATATAGCCAGGCAGGCAGCCTCACTCTCTTATCCTCTCCTTGCGGAGAGGGACGGTGCTGCAGAATAAATCCAAGCTGCATTAACTACCACATCAGCTACAAAATATATCCAAACAAGGCGTTTATCCATTTTCCGCTTTCACATTTCTGGTCTTTCTATCTTCGGGTTGCCGCTCTTACAATTTTTAAAACTGCCGGGAATTTAGGCACCCCTCTCCACTCCCGTGGAGAGGGGTTGGGGGTGAGGGAATTAGAATTTATTCTTCCACATCATACTCTCCACCGGTTTATCCGGTTGCCCGCTGTATTTGGCGCTTTTTTTCTGGTTGTATTTTTCTTCAATTTCACCCTCCACCGGAAAATAGATCAACTGCCCTACAGGCATACCTTTATATATGCGCACCGGTTGTTTCACGGATATTTCCAGTGTCCAGTTACCGCAAAAACCAACATCGCCCTTGCCTGCCGTAGCATGAATATCTATACCAAGCCTACCGGTAGAAGATTTGCCCTCAAGGAAAGGAACATGCGCATGCGTTTCCGTATATTCAAGTGTTACGCCGAGATAAAATACATGGGGGTATAATACAAATCCGTCATCAGGAATTTCAAAATACTCTATTTCATTATGCTTTTTGGCATCCAATATATGATCGCGGTAGGTAGCCAGCCATTTGCCCAGGTGCACATCATAAGAGTTGCTGCCGAGGCATTCGCGGCGGTAAGGTAATAATACAATCGTTTTCTTTTCAATTTCTTCTAGTATACGCTTATCGGATAAGATCATTCCGGCAGAATTATATAATTAAGTAATCTTAGCTTCTTAATAATTTATCAATCAAAAATAATTGTTTGACAATTTGCTTACGGCAGGCGAATTTCGCATTTCGTTTTGGGTAATGCCTTTATTTTATCAACATAATATCAACGAGCAAACGCGATTGGCGGTTTGGCATATTACCGAGCCGGAAAGTTTTTTCCTGGCACAGGTGCCTTTGCAGCGTGATATTACCCACCCGCATAAGCGACTGCAGCATCTTGCGGGCAGGTATATACTCCGGCTGTTGTTTCCTGAATTTCCTTTTGAGCTCATACGGATAGCCACCACGAAAAAACCATATTTGCCCGGTGAAGCGTTTCATTTCTCTATATCGCACTGCGGCGATTATGCGGCCGCGATAGTAAGCACAAACCAGCGGGTGGGTATTGATATAGAAATACCTACTCCTAAAGTGGCACGCATCCGTCATAAGTTTTTACATGCGGTGGAGTGGGAAGCGATTGAAGGAAGCAGCACTTATATTGAATATAATGCCGATGCAGACATGACAAGAAAGCTTACCCTTTTATGGAGCGCGAAGGAAGCGGTTTTTAAATGGTATGGCAATGGCGAAGTGGATTTCAGCGAGCATATACGCCTGGAACGTTTTGGGTTGAATGCAGAAGATAGCGGTATTATGCAGGCTTCATTTTTGAAAGAAAAGGTTGTACATCTCTCTCTGCCCTATATTACTTTTGATGGTCTTTGCCTGGTATGGGTTGCTACAGGAAAGTAAATCTTAAAAGATAGTATACCTTAGTTAAGTAACAATAAAAGGTTTTATTTTGAATTGAGATTACTTTGCCGCGCAACAGGTTGATATTTCAAGTTTGATCACGCGGCGCGCAATGACGTGCGAGAGGTTGAATAGTTATACACTTTGATTTAGTGCTGATAGCAAAATACAAAAGCTCTTGCGTCTTTGCGAGCCCGCCCGAATGAAGATTTGAGTTGAAGCCATCCTGCGGCAGGCGAAGCAATCTCTTGTAGTTTCTATAAATAAGCCCGTTTTCATATTGTAATATTATTTTTCTTGCGAAAATTATACTTTCAGATGCATCTCTTTTCGTTATATATTTATTTATAAAACATTTAACCAAAACATGCGTTGTTTGCTATAGTACGATTGATAAATTTTATCTTGCTTTACAGCAGCTTAAACGCCTTTCTGTATGATGAATGCTTTTACCCGCTTTTGTATTAAAACGCCCCTTTTTTTTATTGTTTTGTCAGCAATGCTGTTTACAACAGCCTGTAATAAAAAAGAAAAAATCAAAGCAGTCAACCCTGAATTCAGCAAGTATATTGACGGATATACTTCCGGCGTAATTTCAAAAACCGCTGCCATACGGGTACGCCTGACCGAAGAAACGCCTTCTACACACACTGTTAATGAACCACTGAAAGAAGAGCTGTTCAGCTTTTCGCCTTCTGTAAAAGGTAAAGCTTATTGGATTGACGCAAGAACGATAGAATTTAAACCTGATGAAAACCTGAAACCTGACCAGCTGTATACCGTCGATTTCAAACTAAGCAAAGCCACTACAGTGCCGGATAATTTTAAAACATTCAGCTTTAATGTGCAGGCTATTAAGCCTGCTTTTACCGTTACTGAAAACGGGTTAAGGGTAACAGGCAATTCAAAAGATATTGTGCAACTTACCGGCGTGGTTGAAACCGCGGATATAGAAGCGGCTGCATCTGCAGAAAAGATATTGTCTGCAATATATGCCGGAAAATCAACAGCCATAAAATGGGAACATAATGAGCAGGCTCGCATACATCAATTTACCATTGAAAATATTAAACGTGGTAATGCTGCAGCCAGCCTGAAATTGCAATGGGATGGCGCTGCGCTTGATATAAAGGATAAAGGAGAAAAAACTGTTGAAGTTCCTGCGGTTGGAGATTTTAAAGTGCTGTCGGTTCGCGCTGTGCAGAATGCGGAAAATTATGTGCTGGTACAGTTTTCTGATGCTATTGCTACCAACCAGCGATTGAATGGTTTGATCACCATCAGCAATAAAGCTGATCTGAGCTACAGTATTGATGGCAGCGAAGTGAAATTATATGTAGCTGACGACTTTGATGGAAATTATGCTGTGAGTGTTAATGAAGGCATTGAGAATATCTGGAATAAAAAATTGCAAAAAACATTCAGCGCTAACCTGTTTTTCGAAAATCGTTTGCCTGCTGTAACCATACGTGGCCGCGGTGTAATATTGCCCAATACCGGTAAGCTGGTATTGCCGTTTGAGAGCATTAACCTGGGAGCCGTGGATGTGAGCATTATTAAGATTTATGAAAATAATATTCCCCAGTTTTTACAAATCAATAATATCGACGGAGAGTCTGACCTTCGTCGTGTAGCCATTCCCGTAGTACAGCAAACAATTCGTTTGGATAATGATAAAACACTTGATCTCCATAAAAAGCAAAAATTCTCTCTTGATATAGATAAATATCTTAAAACAGAACCCGGCGCTATATACCATGTAACCATTGGTTTTCGTCCTGAGTATTCATTATATAATTGTGCTGATGCTGATAAAAAAGATGGAGATGATGATGAAGAAGGCTATGGATATAACTGGTATGATGAAGAAGATGAAACAACCGGTCCGGATAGCGATGATGGTTTCTGGAAAGTATACAATGCTTATTATCCTTACGGTTATAACTGGCGTAAAAGAGATGATCCTTGCAGTCCATCCTATTATAACCGGGAAAGATGGGCGAGCCGGAATGTGCTGGCGTCTAATATCGGGCTTACCGCAAAACGCGGCACCGATAACAACATGAAAATTATTGTTACGGATATACTCACCGCGTTGCCAATGGCAGATGTTGAGCTTGAGCTGATCGACTACCAGCAGCAGGTATTATTTAAAACAAAAAGCGATAAAGATGGTTTTGCTTCTTTCGACCTGAAGAAAAAACCTTACCTGCTGGTTGCTAAAAAAGCTAACGAAAAGGGATACCTGAAGCTGGATGATGGCAATGCTTTAATGCTTAGCCGCTTTGATGTTGCGGGTGAAGAGGTGAAGAACGGGCTCAAAGGATTTATTTTTGGGGAAAGAGGGGTCTGGCGTCCCGGAGATACGATGTACATCAATTTTGTGGTGGAAGATAAGGGCAATAAGTTGCCTGAAGATCACCCCGTGGAACTTAATTTGATCACCCCGCAGGGACAGTTGTATAAAAAGATGATCGCTACAAAAGGAGAACATGGTTTTTATTTGTTTACAGTGGCAACAGATGCTGCTTCACCAACCGGAAACTGGCTGGCAAAAATAAAAGCAGGCGGAGCTGTATTTGAAAAGCGCCTGAAGGTGGAAACGGTAATGCCTAACCGCTTAAAGATTGATCTTGATTTTGGTAAAGATGTAGTGCTGGGCAAAAACGCGGTTACAAGCGGTACGCTCAATTCAAAGTGGCTGTTTGGCGCTCCTGCAAAAAATCTTAAAGCCAATATACAGGCTTCGCTGTATGCGAGAGGCACAAGCTTTAAGCAGTATCCTCAATATCATTTTGATGACCCTACCACATCATACAATACAGAAACAAAAACAATATTTAACGGAACGCTGAATGCCGAAGGTGCTGCACCGGTGAACGTGAATGTTGAAGTGGGCAAAAACGCGCCGGGTATGCTGAGTGCAAGCATGCTGGTAAAAGTATTTGAACCGGGTGGTGCTTTCAGTGTTGATAATATAGTATTGCCATATAGCCCTTTTAAAAGCTATGTTGGTATCAGTATGCCTGAAGGACCCAAGCCGTGGAAGTTTTTGATGACGGATAAAACCTATGAACTACCTGTTGTGAATGTAAATTCGGAAGGTAAACCGCTCACGGGTTCACAAACCGTAAAAGTGGAAATATACCGTGTAAGCTGGCGCTGGTGGTGGGATAATACAGGAGACAGGTTGAGCAATTTCACACAAGATACTTATAACAAATTATTGAAACAGGATACGCTTCGTTTAACCAATGGCGTTGGTAAATGGAGTTTCAGCGCGCCGGGAGGTGAGTGGGGAAGATACCTGGTATTGGCGCGTGATATGCAGAGCGGGCATACTACAGGGCAGGTTGTGTATTTTGATGATCCCTGGTGGCAAAGCAGGAATAATGCTGATGACCCGTCTGCGGCAGCAATGCTGTCTTTTACTACTGATAAACAAAAGTATAATGTTGGCGATGATGTTACCTTAAATATACCCAGCAGCAAGGATGGCAGGGCGTTGATCAGTATTGAATCTGGCAGCCGGGTTATAAAAACAGACTGGATTGAAACACAACAGGGACAAACCATTTATAAGTTCAGGGCAGAGCCCGGCATGGCGCCGAATGTATACGCTAACGTTAGTCTTCTGCAACCACACGCACAAACGGTGAATGATCTGCCTATACGCATGTATGGTGTAATGCCTGTTTTAATTGAAGATAAAAGCACGGTGTTAAAACCGGTGATCAGTATGCCGGATGTGTTGCGCCCTGAGCAAAATTCTTCTGTCACGGTTTCCGAAACTTCGGGCAAACCAATGGCATATTGTATTGCTATTGTTGATGAAGGTCTGCTTGATCTTACAAGGTTTAAAACTCCTGATCCGCATGCCGCGTTTTATGCAAGAGAAGCATTAGGCGTTAAGAGCTGGGATCTGTTTGATAATGTGATAGGTGCATGGGGCGGTGGACTGGAAAGAATCCTTACCATCGGCGGTGATGAAGCGGCAGGCGGTGGCGCTAAAGAAAAAAGAGCCAACCGTTTTAAGCCGGTAGTGAAATATATGGGTCCATTCTATCTTGGTAAAGGAGAAAAGAAAACACATACATTTCAATTGCCACAGTATATAGGTTCTGTTCGTGCCATGGTGGTAGCCGCTGCTGATGGCGCTTATGGCTTTGCAGATAAAGCGGTGGCTGTTAAAAAGCCATTGATGATCCTGGGAACCATGCCGCGTGTATTGGGCCCGTCCGAAACCATCAAACTGCCTGTTACTGTTTTCGCGATGGAAAATAATATTAAGAATGTTACGGTTAACCTGGCCGCCAATGCTTTTCTACAGCCTGTTGGCAGCGCGTCGCAACAGGTATCTTTTACTGCTCCCGGAGAGCAGATGGTATATTTTGATGTGAAGGTGAAAGAAAATACCGGTATTGGTAAGGTGAAAATTACAGCTTCAGGCGGTACTGAAAAGGCAGATTTTGATGTTGAGCTTGACGTGCGCAACCCCAGTCCTGTTGTAACCAATGTGCTTACGGCAACAGTGTCTGCCGGTGGCCGCTGGAATGAAACAGTTGTTCCGATTGGTATACCTGCCAATACAAAGGCCACGCTGGAAATATCTGGTATACCTCCCATCAATCTTGAAAAGCGTTTGGATTACCTGATACAATATCCATATGGTTGTATTGAGCAAACAACATCAGCGGTATTTCCGCAATTGGTGCTGAATCAATTAACTGATCTGAGTGATCGCAAAAAAGCGGATATCGAAAAGAATATACGCAAAGGCATTGAACGGTATAAAGAGTTTCAACGTCCTGACGGTGGTTTCAGTTATTGGCCGGGATTAACGGAAAGTGATGAATGGGGTACAAACTATGCGGGTCATTTCCTGTTGAAAGCTCAAGAGAAAGGCTATATTGTTCCGGCAGAAATGCTGCAGCAATGGATGACTTACCAGCGCAGCAAGGCAAATGCATGGGCGCCATCTACCACTAATTTTTATGGCGGGGATTTAACGCAGGCATACAGGTTATACCTGCTGGCGCTGGCAAAATCTCCTGAAATTGGCGCAATGAACCGGCTGAAGGAATTTAAGTATTTATCTCCCGAAGCAAAATGGCGTTTGGCTGCGGCATATCAACTGGCCGGACAGCAAAAAACGGCTGCTAGTCTCGTTGCCGGGTTATCAACAACATTTGAGCAGCGTAAATCACCAGGCTATACATACGGCTCAAGCCTCCGCGACCAGGCAATGGTATTGGAAACACTCACGCTGATGGGTAAACGAAGTGAGGCAGGCGCCGTACTGAATGATATTTCCGCCAGCCTTGCATCTGAAAGCTGGTACAGCACACAAACAACTGCTTATAGCCTGATTGCTATTGCGGCATACTGCGGCACTAACCCAAGCGGTGAAAAAATAATTGCAACAGTAATGGCAAATGGTAAGAATGTTGACATCAACAGCAAATCATATATTGCCCAAACAGCGGTGAGCGCTGCCGACGCAAATAAAAATGTAAGTGTTGTAAACAATGGCAACAATACTTTATATATACGTCTTATTGTTCAGGGACAGCCCTTAACCGGTGAAGGTATACCGGTTAAAAATAACCAGGATATACTCTCAATGGTAGTAAGTTATTTAACGCTTGATGGAAAGTTACTCGGTAGTATTGATCAGTTGCAGCAGGGAACTGATTTTGTAGCGAAAGTGAGCATAAGAAACCCGGGTATACGTGGGCGTTATGATAACATGACTTTGTCGCAGATATTTCCCGGTGGCTGGGAGATATTGAATACGCGTATGCTGGATAATGAAGGAAGCTTTAAATCTTCTCCGTTTACTTACCAGGATGTGAGAGATGATAGGGTGTATACGCATTTTAACATCCGTGAAGGTGAAACGCTTACGTATTATGTAATGCTGAATGCTGCTTACCTGGGAAGATATTTTCTGCCGGGTATGTATTGCGAAGCAATGTATGATAATACGATAAGCGCAGGAGTGCAGGGTAAGTGGGTGGAGGTGGTGAGGTAGCCTCACCCCCGGCCCCTCTCCGCGCGGCGGAGAGGGGTGCCTAAATTCCCGGCAGTTTTAAAAATTGTAAGAGCGGCAACCCGAAGATAGAGAGACCAGAAATGTGAAAGCGGAAAATGGATAAGCACCTTGTTTGGATATATTTTGTAGCTGATGTGGTAGTTAATGCAGCCTGGATTTATTCTACAACGCCGCTCCCTCGCCGTTGTATGGAGAGGGAGAAGGAGGGTGAGGTTGTAGCTGATGTGGTAGTGATATAGTTTGGACTTTTTCTGCAGTACCGTCCTTCTCCTCTCGGAGAAGGATAAGAGTTTGCCTACCGGCAGACCGGGATGAGGCGGCCCTCTCCACTTCATGGCGAGGGGTGCCCAAATTCAAATCGGGCTGATAAAATGCAGTGGGCGGGAGGCTGAAAAATAAAAGAGATGTTGCACATTGCTAGGTAGCGTTATAAAAGTTGATGTGGAAGTGATACAGTTTATTAAAGATATGCAGTACCGCTCCCTCTCCGTTGTAAGGAGAGGGAGAAGAAGGGTGAGGCTTTACCGCATCTCACACCTTAAAAGAAAAACAAAAATCTTTTTCGGCGTTGTATTGATATTGCTGGTATGCTTTTGGTTTTGTCTTCCACGCCCGCTGTTTCATTCGCCTGTGAGCTATGTAATTGAAGATAATAAAGGCGAGCTGCTTGGCGCAACTATTGCCGCCGACGGGCAATGGCGTTTCCCTTTTAATGATTCAGTGCCGGAAAAGTTTAAGGAGTGTATTATAACGTTTGAGGATAAACGATTTTATCACCATCCCGGTGTAGATATACTGGCAATGGCAAGAGCTGTCCGGCAGAATTTTCATTCTTCCAAAACAGCGAGCGGCGGCAGCACGCTCACTATGCAGGTGATAAGATTATCGCGTAATAAGAAGCGTAACATTATTCAGAAATTAATTGAAAGTATACTTGCAATAAGGCTTGAAGTTGCGTATGCTAAAAATGAAATACTCGCTTTGTATGCATCCAATGCGCCATTTGGCAGTAATATAGTAGGGCTTGATGCGGCAGCCTGGCGCTATTACGGGAGACCGGCAGATAAGCTAAGCTGGGGAGAGATGGCTGCCCTGGCAGTATTGCCCAACGCCCCTGCATTGGTATATCCCGGTAAAAATAAAACAGCGCTATTGCGTAAGCGAAACTCCCTGCTGGATAGGCTGCTTGCTCAACAGAAAATAGATACCGCTACACATGATCTGTCTGTGCTTGAACCTTTGCCTGATGAGCCGAAGCCATTGCCACAACTTGCGCCGCATTTGTTACAGCGGTTTAAACAGGAGCATAAAACAGGGAATGCGACACTTATGCAAACGACCATTAATGGCAATATGCAAAGAAATGTTGCAAGAATTGTGGAGCAATATCACAATATGTACAAAGGCAATGGCATTAATAATGCCTGCGCCCTGGTGCTGGATGTTGAAAGCGGAAATGCGCTGGCCTATGTTGGCAACGTCTATCACCCGGAAAACGCAGATTTACAAAGCCATGTTGATGTGATAAAATCACCGAGAAGTCCGGGCAGCGCGTTGAAACCATTGTTATACGCATGTATGCTGAATGATGGATTATTATTGCCACAAACATTAATTCCGGATATTCCCACGCAGATAGGAGGATATACACCGCAAAATTTTGACAGGGATTATGATGGTGCCGTACCTGCATCGCAGGCATTATCCCGATCACTAAATGTGCCCGCAGTGCGGATGCTGCGCGATTATAAATATCCGCGCTTTTATGATGTGCTGAAAAAATTGGGTATAACAACACTGAACCGCCCGGCAGATAATTATGGACTATCATTAATACTGGGAGGTTGCGAAGTTACACCCTGGGATATTGCGGGTGTATATGCAGGTATGGCAAGGTCGTTGAACCATGCGAAAAAAAATAAAGGAAAAATACTGGCTGCTGATTTTCATGCGCCGGTGTATATAAAAAAAGGAGAAAAACCGGGCAATTCATCCAAGGTGCAATTAAATTATCTCGGTCCTGTATCAACCTGGTATATGCTCCAGGCGATGGAAGAAGTAATGCGCCCGGGTGAGGAAGGTTTGTGGAAGCAATTCAGCTCATCACAGCGCATAGCATGGAAAACCGGTACGAGCTTTGGTTTTCGTGATGCATGGGCAATAGGCGTAACGCCACGCTTTGTAATTGCGGTGTGGGTAGGCAATGCTAATGGTGAAGGCAGACCGGGATTGATTGGCGTGCAAACGGCTGCTCCCATTATGTTTGATATATTGAAAACCCTGCCCGCATCTCCGTGGTTTGCTGAACCCGAAGAGTATGTAAAAACAGTGGTATGCAGGCAAACGGGTTTCAGGGCGAATATGGATTGCACAGATACCGATACGTTAAATGCGCCGGCGGCAGGAGTGAATGCACCGCTTTGTCCATATCACAGTATCATTCATCTTGACCCGGGCTTACAATATAGGGTAACCGAAGATTGTGTTTCACCTTCGATGATGCTGCATAAAAGCTGGTTTATATTACCTCCGGTAATGGAATGGTATTATAAGCGCAGGCATCTTGATTACAAACCTGCACCTGTTTTTAAGGCCGGTTGCGGTGTGGAGGCGGCTCATAAATCAATGGAACTGGTATACCCGGAGCCGAATGCAAAAATTTATGTTCCGGTAGAGATCAGTGGTGAAAAAGGGAAAACTATTTTTACAGCAGCGCATCAAAAAGCGGAGAGCAGAATTTTCTGGCACCTGGATAATGATTATATAGGCACTACCACACATTTTCATCAGATGGCGTTAAGTCCCTCGCCGGGCAGGCATACGATTACTTTGGTGGATGAATCCGGTGAACGCTTATCAAGACAGTTTGAGATATTGGCAAAAAATGAAGAATAATGTTGTACGCAAATCCGAAACTGACCTGCACGATGCTGAATAGTATTACCGAATGTACAATTGTGCGACGCAACCGAAGCTCAATAGTAGCAATGAAGATTGTAACAAAAATGCGCTTTATTTTATCAGCGTTACCGTGCCTTTAAGCATCAGGTCCATCTTTAGCATAAAGTCGTTGTAGATACAGTAATAAATATAGGTTCCCATATCGGCTTTTTTACCGTTTATCCTGCCGTCCCAGCCTTCGGTGGGGTTAGTAGAGTGAAATACCGTTTTTCCAAAGCGATCGTATACTGTTAAAACATATTTGCTCATGGGACAAAAAGAACCGGGACGGAAAAATTCGTTCTTTCCATCTCCGTTAGGCGTAAACGCGTTGGGAAAGTTAAGGCAGCGGGTATTACAAACTACGGTATGCACATCATCGGTATGGGTTCCGCATTTATTGCTGCCTGTAAGTGTATAAGTGCCGGCTTTGGTAGCCAGAAAGTCAATATCTGTGCTTCCATCCTGCCAGGTATAGGTGGTGTATTTTTGTTTTACGGTTTGCAGTACCACTCCCGGCGCGCTGCAGGGAATTACGATATCTTCTCCTAACTCAAAATAGGGCGCTTCAATTACTTCTACAGTTATTTTGGCTCTCGGGCTTTCGCAGCCCAAAATGGTTTGAGATACATAGTAATAAGTATACCCGGTATCTGTGGTGGTGGGCGTGGGAGCGCTGCCGGAAAATGCAATGTCTGTAGGAGATGTGTACCATTTAAGGTCTTCGCCGGTTGCCCTTAACGGCGTTGCCGGCACATTAAGACAAAGCAATTCATTTCTTATTTCGGGGATGAGTATCAGGGAGTTAAAAATTACAAACACGGTATCTTTTACAGGAGTGCAGCCCGGGGCGGTTAAGGTAATCGAATATTCTCCGCCCTTGTCTATTTTAATGCCACTGCCTGATTCCAGGGTAGACCAGTCGTAAGTAGAGCCGGCAGGTGCTGATACATTCAATATAAAGGTGGTATCTGCACAAATAATAATAGAATCTGTGGGAAATATGGTTTCAGTGGTTGGGCATTGTGCCTTAACTGCGCTTTTTACGCACAAAAATGCCAGAAACAGGATCAGGATCTTTGTTTTCATCTGGATATTGGTTCTTTTGAGTAAGGCTTTATGCAATTATTACACCATATAAACGTAGTAAGGCATATTTTTATGGTAGAAACCGGTGAAAAAAGATAAAATCTTTTTGATATTAGGGATATTTTCCTGAACTTTGCCGTCCCAAAAAAACGGATTATGGCCAGAGTATGTCAGGTTACAGGTAAAGTTCCCATCACAGGAAACTACGTATCACATTCAAATATAAAGACTAAGCGCAGGTTTTTACCTAATCTGCAAACCAAGCGTTTTTTCCTGGCTGAAGAAGACAAGTGGATTACACTTAAAGTATCTACAGAAGGATTACGCACTATAAATAAGAAAGGACTGTATAGCGTAGTAAAGGAATTAAGAGCTCAGGGAGAAAAAATCTGATAACAATATAAAAATTATTCACCATGGCGAAGAAAGGAAACAGGGTACAGGTGATTCTTGAATGTACGGAGCACAAAACCAGCGGACAACCTGGAACAAGCCGTTATATCTCTACAAAGAATAAAAAAAACACACCTGAACGTTTGGAGTTGAAAAAATACAACCCCATCCTGAAAAAGGTTACTGTTCACAAAGAAATTAAATAACTAATTTGAAAATTTGAAAATGGGTCAATTTGAAAATGACTCATGAATTTCAAATTTCAAATTTCAAATGTCAAATTATATATCATGGCAAAAGCAGCTTCTAAAAACGCGAAGGTAAAAGACGCTAAAGCAGCAGCAGAAAGTAAGAACTGGACCAAAGTGATCCGTGCCGTACGTAGCCCTAAAACAGGTGCATATACTTTTAAAGAGGCTATTGTGCATAAAGACAAGGTGAAGGATTTTCTCGCTCAGAAATAAATTATTTTAAGCTATTGCATAAAAAGCTGTCACGATTTTCTCGCGACGGCTTTTGTTATTTTTAGAAATTTATGGATAATAGTATTTACATAAGAAAAGCCACCCTTGAAGACTGCGATATTATTGTTGACCTGGGTAGAAGAACTTTTGTAGAAACTTATTCGGAAGTTACACATAATGAGGCACTGCAGGCCTATATAGAAAAGAAGTTTACCCCCGATGTGATTGAAAAGGAAATGAAGAAAACGGATGCGTGTTTTTATATTGGGTTTGTAGAAAATATGCCGGCGGCATTTACAAAATTACGCAGCGACAGAAAGGCGAAAGGGCTTGAAGATATAAATGGCATAGAGGTTGAACGGATTTATGTGCTGAAAGAATACCAGGGACTGAAAGTTGGTAAGCTGATGATGGACCGCTGTATAGAAATAGCATCGGGAGATAAATATGATATGATATGGCTGCAGGTATGGCAGCACAATACCAAAGCTATACAGTTTTATCAGAAAGCCGGTTTTGTGATATATGAAACAACTACTTTTAATTATACAAAAGACATAGCGCAGGAAGATTTTCTGATGCGCCTGAATCTTTACTATTAAAATATTTTTATGGGATTTTTCGGGAAACTATTTGGGAAGAAAGAAAAAGAAAGTCTTGACCAGGGCCTGCAGAAAACCAAAACAGGTTTTCTTTCCAAAATTACCAAAGCCATTGCGGGTAAAAGCACCGTTGATGAAGAAGTGCTGGATAACCTTGAAGACGCATTGGTAAGCGCCGATGTAGGAATTACTACAACGGTAAAAATTATTGAAAAAATTGAAGAGCGGGTAGCAAAAGATAAATACCTGAATACTTCTGAGCTGAATGGTATACTGCAGGAAGAAATTACATCCGTACTGGTTGATGTGCCGGAAGAAGCGGCGTATGATTTTCAATCGCCGATGCCTGCTAAACCTTATGTAATAATGGTGGTAGGAGTGAATGGCGTTGGTAAAACAACTACTATAGGTAAGCTGGCATATAATTTTAAAAAAGCAGGCAAGTCGGTTTTGCTGGGTGCGGCAGATACGTTCAGGGCGGCTGCGGTTGACCAGCTAACGATATGGAGCGAAAGAGTGGGTGTGCCCATTGTAAAAAAAGAAATGGGTAGCGACCCGGCTTCTGTGGCATTTGATACCGTAAGCAGTGGCGTTGCCAGAAATGCTGATGTAATATTGATTGATACAGCAGGTCGTTTACATAATAAAACACACCTGATGGAAGAACTGAGCAAAATAAAAAGAGTGGTGCAGAAAGTAATACCCGACGCCCCACATGAAGTAATGCTGGTATTAGATGGTTCAACCGGGCAAAACGCTTTAGAGCAGGCAAAACATTTTACGGCTGCTACCGAAGTAACCGCATTAGCCATTACCAAGCTTGATGGCACGGCGAAAGGCGGCGTGGTTTTATCAATTGCTCACCAGTTTAAAATACCGGTTAAATTTATTGGTGTGGGAGAAAAGATGGAAGACCTGTTGGTATTTAATAAACATGAGTTTGTAGACAGCCTTTTTAATCTTGAAAAATCTGCAGCGAACGAATAATACAATCAAATGTCTTTAACAGGATCACCATATATACTATACTCTAACGGAAAGGGGGAAATTTTTGAAGACACATCACTTTATGCAGTGGGCAGAACCGGCTGGGATGCCATACCCGTGCCGGTGAATGACTGGATTGAACTGCCCGATGGCGGATCTTTATATGAATTGCCGGGAAGAAAAGGTATTGGCATAGACGTAGCAACAGGCGAAATGCGGCTTTGCGACAAAGGATGGGCGGTTGCCTCATTTATTCCGCCTGCACATACAGGCTTATATCTTGCTGCTTATGAAACCGGCCCGGATGCACCTGTGCTTCCTTTATTTTGTTATACTGCTACGGCCTGGTATGATAATAAGTTTTACGTACCTGCTGTTCGCATTGAGCAGGATATCAGGCAGGAATGCGGCGGCTATAAGCCTGATATTATTGAAAATGGAGTAGATACATTGCTGAAAGCTTTTCCGCATAACAGGCTGGTAAGACATTTGGCAGATAACTGCTGTAATACCTACCATTGCCCGGCTGCAAGAAATTATTTTATGGCCAGATGGGAATGCCCTGTTCCATCCTCTCCGGCATGCAATGCAAACTGTATAGGCTGTATTTCCTTTCAGCCGCAGGAAGAAAGCATTCCCTCAACCCAGGACAGGCTAACATTTAAGCCTACTGCCGAAGAGATTGTTGAATTTACCGTGCCGCATTTGCAATCGGCTCCTTACCCGCTCATCAGCTTTGGCCAGGGCTGCGAAGGCGAACCTTTACTGATGTGGGAAACTATAAGCAAAGCCATAAAAGAAATAAGAAAGCATACTGCAAACGGCAGCATCAATATCAATACCAATGGTTCAAAACCTGCGGCTGTGAAAGTATTATGCGAAGCAGGATTGAATAGTATAAGAGTAAGTACAAACTCTGCACGCAAACATATTTACGAAGCATATTACCGCCCGAATAATTACAGTTTTGAAGATATTGTTGAAAGCCTGAAAGTAATGCGCGGTTACGGTGGCTGGGCTTCTATCAACTATTTTGTTTTTCCGGGTATGACGGATAGCGAAGAAGAATACGAAGCATTACACAGGCTGATCATTGATACTGATCTTACCATGATACAATGGCGCAATTTCAATATTGACCCTGACTGGTATATGGGAAAAATAGGGGCTTACGAAACCGGCGAATGTATGGGAGTAAAGCAGTTAATGGAACTGATACATGAAGAATTCCCCAAAGTAAAATTCGGTTATTTCAATCCTCCAATGGAAAGGATACAAGGAAATTACGAGGTGGATTTTGCGCATTATTAATAGAAGCCTGATCAGTGTATCATATATCGTTGCGCTAACATTTCAAAATGCTCCAATTCATTTTTTACCCAAATTTCATCTTTGTTTAATTCAGCAGCCATTATTGAAGCAATAAGGGGTGCTGTGGCAAGCGCCGCATGTGCATCTAAAAAAAGCAGCCTTATTCTTCTTGCTAAAACATCCTCTATGGTTATGGCCATTTCGTGTTGTATAGCCCATATCACCTGTGCCTTTGTATATTCAAAATCAGGATGAAGTTTTTCTTTTAATACAGGATCATCATTCATTAATTGTTGAATTGCTGCCGCATCAGCCCCATAAAAATCCAGCACTTCATTACAGTTTTTTTTCTCACACCATCCATGAATGCGTAACGTTTGTGTTTTACATTGCCGGCGTTCCTGTTTGGAAGCAAATACGGCATTATCAATAGCATCTTTTGCCATTTTTCTGTAGGTGGTCCATTTGCCACCGGTTATTGTTACAAGATTACTTTTTGAAACAATAATAGTATGATCTCTTGGCATTAAAGCTGTATTTTTTTGCCCCGGAGCTTTTACTAATGGACGCAGTCCTGCAAATACTGTTTTAACATCCTCCTTTGTAATACCGGATGTTAAATAGCGGTTTACATTACGGAAAATAAAAGCAATTTCTTCATCAAGGGCTGTTGGTTCAAAAACAGGTTCTTTGATAGGTGTATCAGTAGTACCAATAATAACTTTATTATGCCAGGGCACTGCAAACAAAACCCTCCCGTCATCTGTTTTGGGTATCATCATGGCATGATCACCCGGGAAGAATTTTTTATCTACCACGAAATGTATTCCCTGCGAAGGTGAAACAATATATTCCAGTTGATTATCATCCATCTGCAAAATATCATCAGTAAAAACACCGGTAGCGTTTATTACCGCTTTGCCATATATTGTGTATTCCTTTCCGTTAGTGATATCTTCGGCAACAACTCCTTTTACCTTATTGTTTTCTTTCACAAGATCAAGTACTTCCATATAGTTCAATACAGTGCCGTCATTTTCAACAGCGGTTTGTGCAAGGTTTACAGCAAGCCTCGCATCATCAAATTGCCCGTCATAATATAAAATACCGCCGCTGAGTTTTTTTTGCTCGACAGCAGGCAAATACTGTTTGGTTGTTTTGGAAGACAGTAAACGCGTTTTGCCTATGCTGAGTTTGCCCGACATGAAGTCGTATATTTTTAGCCCGATGGTATAAAACCATTTTTCTTTCCAGCTATAGGCTGGCAAAACAAAGGGTTGGCTGCGGGTGAGATGTGGCGCGTTCTTTAAAAGATATCCTCTTTCGCGCAAAGCTTCCATTACCAGTTTTATATTTCCCTGGGCCAGATAACGAACGCCACCATGAACCAGTTTTGTAGCACGACTTGAAGTGCCTTTGGCAAAGTCAAATCTTTCTAATAACAATGTTTTATATCCCCGCGAAGCAGCATCAACTGCTGCCCCCAAACCCGTTGCTCCACCACCAATAATAATAATATCCCATTCTTTCTCCGTATCCAGTCTGCCAAGCATTTCATTCCTGTTCATATATTATATTTGTTTCAAATCCTATTTCAATTTTTTAACACTACTGCTTTCCAACAATGATTTTATCTGCATTATGGCTACTTTGTTGAGCTGAATGAGTCGGCCGCTTTGTGAAAGCCCTTGCTGGATAAGCAATGCGTTGATGCTTTCCATATTGCTTAAAACTACCAATTGTTCCAACGTCGCATAATCTCTGATGTTTCCTTTTTTGTCGGAATTGTTATCCCTCCACTCTTTCGCTGTAATTCGAAAAGAGCAATGTTGAGTAAATCGGCTTCATTGGCATATACAAAATTGGCTTGCTGTGTGGTAATTTCTTTCGGGATCAAATTGTCTTTAATGGCATCGGTATAAATACGGTAATTGATTTTGGAAATGGTTCGTTGCGCATTCCACTCCAAATGATTATGGTTACTTTTTTCGTCTTTCAGGCGTTGAAATTCTTTAATCAGATATAGTTTGAACCCTGCTGACACCCAGGAAGCAAATTCAAACGCTATGTCTTTATGAGCGAACGTTCCTCCATTTTTACCCTGTCTTGAAACCAAACCTTTGGCATTTGTAGTTTCAATCCATTTTGACGGAGATAATGTAAATGAATTACTTCCAGCTTCATACAATAAGGAGTCGAATTCGACCCCTTTAAAATCGGGATTATTTAACTGCTCCCATAAACCTAAAAATTCTATGCTCGCACGGGAACGCATCCAGTTTTTTACAACGTCTTTAGGTTCAATTGAATTTTTATATCTCGCAATATCTGTCAACGAAATATAATCTTGCTGATTGGCCTCGTAAAGCACAATATCCACATCTTGAACCGTTATTCTCCTATTCTTTGCCATAATTTCGGATTTTTTGGAATAGTCGAATTTAAAGAATGTTTTGCACCACTGATAGCTTCGAACAACTGCTAATGCCTCCCTTTCTATTGCTCCGCCCACGCTTTTACCGCTTTCACTGCCCTTAGCCAGCCTTTGTATAATTGATTTCTTGCCACGTCCTTCATATCGGGTTCAAAAATTTTTTCAATATGCCATTGCTGCTGAATTTCATCCATACTTTTCCAATAGCCCACTGCAAGTCCTGCAAGATAAGCAGCGCCCAGTGCAGTTGTTTCAATAATTTTCGGGCGGATAACTTTTGTATTGAGTAGATCACTCTGAAACTGCATCATAAGGTTATTTACAGTAGCACCGCCATCTACCCTTAATTCTGCTATAGAAATACCTGAATCTGTTTCCATCGCCTTTAATACATCCATGGTTTGATAAGCAATGCTGTCCAAAGCAGCCCTTGCTATGTGGGCAGAGGTTGTACCGCGTGTCATGCCAACAATAGTGCCTCTTGCATGCTGATCCCAATAAGGCGCACCCAGCCCAGCGAATGCCGGCACTATATATACGCCATCGCTATGACTTACTTTTTCTGCAAGCGCTTCAACATCTGAGGATGATTTTATGATGCCTAATCCGTCTCTCAGCCATTGCACTACTGCTCCGCCGATAAATACACTTCCTTCCAGCGCGTATTGCGTAACACCATTTACCTTCCATGCAACTGTTGTAAGCAGGTTGTTTTTTGAAGGCACTGCTTTTTCTCCGGTATTCATCAGCATAAAGCAACCTGTTCCGTAAGTATTTTTTACCATTCCGGGCTGTGTGCACATCTGCCCGAATAATGCTGATTGCTGATCGCCGGCTATTCCTGCAATAGGAATTTTATGCGCGGTTAAAATATTCTGTGTTTCTCCATATACTTCGCTACTGCTTCTTACCTGTGGCAGCATATTGCCGGGTACATCAAATATTTTCTCCAGCTCACCATCCCATTGCAGTGTGTGAATATTTAATAGCAAAGTTCTTGAAGCGTTGGATACATCAGTTGCATGCACCTGGCCTTTGGTCAGGTTCCACAACAACCAGCTATCTACGGTACCAAAACATAGTTCGCCTTTATTGGCTTTTTCTCTTGCGCCTTCCACATTATCCAGTATCCATTTTATTTTAGTTCCGGAAAAATATGCATCAATGATCAACCCGGTCTTTTCCTGTATATGCTTATCAATGCCTTTCGCTTTCAGCTCATCGCAAAATGAAGCGGTACGGCGGTCCTGCCATACTATAGCATTGTATACGGGTTTACCGGTTGCTCTTTCCCAAACTATGGTGGTTTCGCGTTGATTGGTAATACCGATGGCGGCGATATTTTCAACAGTTAATCCTGCTTTGCTGATGGCTTCGGCAGCTACGCCAAGTTGAGTACTCCATATTTCATTGGGATCATGCTCAACCCAACCGGGTTGAGGAAATATTTGCGTAAATTCTTTTTGTGCTACGGAAATAATAAATCCGTTTTTATCGAATATTATAGCTCTTGAACTTGTTGTACCCTGGTCTAAAGCAAGAATATATTTTGACATCAGCAATCTTTTGGTTTGAAGATAAGGAAAAAGAGAATGAAAGTGGTAAGGGATACAGCAAAGCCTTCCCCTGACTGACGATGGCTACCCTATATACATATTTATATTATTCAGGCTTCGCTGCATACGAGATGTTTAAATAGCTGCAGCGCAGCGTGATATTTGTAGCACTATAATGGATGAGGTGTTTCCGGGTACAGCGCACCGTAATATTAAAATATAAATATACCAGATTAATATTACGCCGCTCTGCGGCTTATTCCATATTGCTTTGCCGTGCTACAAATATCACGGTACGCTGCACCAGGGTAGCTCGTATTATCCGTATTAAAAATGCTTGTTTGTGAGTGCAGCTGGCGGCAGGCAAGCCTACGCTTCCTTGCCGGAGAAAGGAAGGGCTGTAGAATATTTCCACGCTGTATCACTATCACATCAATTGCAAAATATAAGCGGGAAGCCGTTTAGCCATTTTCCCGTTTTCAAATTAATTCCCCCACCTTTCCACACTTCCATATTCCCTCATTTCCACATTCCCCACTTCCCTTACATTTGCATATATGGATAATTTTATTGTATCGGCGCGTAAGTATCGCCCTCAAACTTTTAATACGGTTGTTGGGCAGGCGCATATTACTACTACTCTCAAAAACGCGATCAAAAATAACCAGTTGGCGCATGCGTTTTTGTTTTGTGGACCCAGGGGAGTGGGTAAAACAACCTGTGCAAGAATACTGGCTAAAACCATTAATTGCGAAAACGTGCAAAAGGATGGCGAAGCTTGTAATAAATGTACATCCTGCCTGTCTTTTAATGAAGGCACATCATTGAATATTCATGAGCTTGACGCAGCAAGCAATAACTCCGTTGATGATATAAGAACTTTAACAGAACAGGTGAGGTTTGCCCCACAGGCAGGAAAATACAAAGTATATATTATAGATGAGGTTCACATGCTCAGTTCCTCAGCCTTCAACGCGTTTTTAAAAACGCTTGAAGAACCGCCACCGTATGCTATTTTTATACTGGCAACTACGGAGAAGCATAAAATATTACCTACCATTTTGTCCCGCTGCCAGATATTCGATTTTAAACGTATTACACCCAATGATACGGTTGAGCATTTACAGGAAATATGTGATAAAGAAGAAATAAAAGCAGATAAACCCGCCCTGCAGGTAATAGCACAAAAAAGTGAAGGTTGCATGCGGGATGCGCTTAGCATTCTCGACAAAATTGTAAGCTTTACCAATGGAAAGTTAAGTTATCAGAATACGCTGGAACATTTGAATATTCTTGATGCAGATTATTATTTTAAGCTGATAGATGCAATGATGGAGCAGGATGCTGCTGCTGCTTTGCTTTTATATGATGATATAAATAAAAAAGGATTTGAAGGAGATCTTGTGCTGAACGGGTTCGCGGAGTTTATCAGGAATGTGCTGGTTTGTAAAGATGAGCGTGTAACAGAGCTGCTTGAAGTTGTAGAAAGTTTTAAAGATAAGTATAAACATGCTGCTGAAAAGTTATCCGTTTCGTGGCTGATAAGTGCGCTGAACATTTTAAACGAAGCAGAAATAAATTACAGGGGTGCACGAAACAAAAAATTACATACTGAACTGGCTTTAATAAAACTCACCTACCTGTCACAGGCAGTGCAACTGGTAAATGAGGGCGGCGGCGCTGCTAAAAAAAAACTGATTGATTCAGCCAAACCTGTTGCATTCAGGAAGATTAAACCTGTTGAAGTAAAAGCATCTCCTGCTGAAAAATCTGCTCCGCCGGTTGACACACCGGAAGCTAAGCTTACCATTGCACAGGGAGTGCAGGTTACTCAACCCGGCACACAGGCTGTTGCATCCGCGCAAAAAATTCAAACAGCAAATACGACAGCAATAATTACCGGTTCTGCCGGGGAAAAGAAAACCAAACCTACGCTTGGAGCTTTGTCTAAAATAAGGGAACAGATAGCTCAACGAAGGCCTCAGGCGGCAGACGCTAAGGATTTAACAGAAAAAAATCTTGAACAAGCCTGGGATTTATATATTGAGAAACTTAAGGAGCAAAAGAATCATTCTGCGGTTACAAATTTCAGGCTGGCTAAGTTACAGGTGGTAGAAAGCAATAGTTTTGAAATTACCGTGGAGAGCAATATTCAGCAGAAGTTTATTGAGCAGGAGCGGGGTATGTTAATAGAGCACCTTCAATTATTTTTCAACAACCGCACACTCACTTATATTATTCAGGTTTGTGAAAATCCGGAAAGTAATGTACCGGCAGAACGCCCTATGAGCAGCAAAGAGCAGTTTATTAAAATGGCTGAAGAATATCCATTAATAAAAGCATTAAAAGATCGCCTTAAAATGGATTTAGATTATTAAGGAATATACCACTGTTTCAGGGCATAAAAATACCGGATGCAGAAAAGATTATATGCTTCATGGCTTTTGCTGTTTTTGCCTTAATTTCGACCTTCCAAAAAAGATATCTTAAAACTAAAATTTCTTATATACCATGGCTGAAGTAATCAAAATGCCGAGAATGAGTGACACAATGACGGAAGGAGTAATTGTAGAATGGCATAAAAAAGTAGGCGATAAAGTAAAATCGGGCGATTTGCTGGCTGAAGTGGAAACCGATAAGGCAACAATGGAACTGGATAGCTATAATGACGGTACTTTGTTATATATAGGAGTTGAAAAAGGCAAAAGTGCGAAGGTTGATGATATAATTGCCGTTGTTGGAAAAGAAGGGGAAGATTACAAATCGGTATTAGGAGGTGATGGCACTGCCGCCAAACCTGAAGCACCGAAAGCTGAAGCTGCTTCTAAACAGGAAGAAGCTAAAAAAGAAACATCTAAAGACACTGCAGCAGTAACTCCGGAGCAGTTAGGCGTTACCGTTATAAGAATGCCTTTGCTGAGCGATACAATGACGGAGGGGAAAATAGTGCAATGGCATAAAAAGGTTGGAGATAAAGTAAAGAGTGATGATAATCTTGCAGATGTAGAAACTGACAAAGCTACTATGGAAGTGGTAGGCTATGCTGAAGGCACTTTATTGTATACCGGTGTACCGGAAGGTGAGGCTGCAAAAGTAAATGATGTTATTGCTATTGTTGGAAAGGAAGGTACAGATATAAATGGACTGCTGGCATCTTTAAAAAGCCCGCAGGGTGGTCAGGCTGCCCCTGCTGCCAAAACAGAAGCCGCTGCTTCTGCTTCAACCGCTGCTCCTGCAGAAGAACAGGCAACTGGTGCTTCCTCAGAGAACGGCAGGGTAAAAGCCTCCCCGCTTGCTAAAAAAATCGCCCAGGAAAAAGGGGTTGATCTTAAGCTGGTTCAGGGTTCAGGTGATGGTGGAAGGATCATTAAAAAAGATATTGACAACTTTACACCGGCTGCTGCATCCGCAAAAGCTGCACCTGCCGCTGCTGCTTCGGTTGCTCCGTTCAGCGCAACTCCCGGAACAGAAGGATATACGGATATCAGTCTCAGCCAGATGCGCAAGGTTATTGCCCGCCGCCTTAGCGAAAGCAAATTCAGCGCTCCGCATTTCTATCTCACCATGGAGATAAATATGGATAACGCCATGGCTGCCCGTGCACAAATGAATGAAGTAAGTCCTGTAAAGATCAGCTTTAATGATATGGTGGTGAAAGCTGCGGCTATGGCACTTAAAAAGCATCCTGCGGTAAACAGTAGCTGGATGAATGAATCCATCCGCCAGTGGCACCATGTACATATTGGCGTTGCAGTGGCAATTGAAGATGGATTGATTGTGCCGGTTATACGTTTTGCAGATCAAAAATCATTAAGCCAGATTGCTGCAGAAAGTAAGGATTTAAGTGGTAAGGCCCGCAACAAAAAACTACAACCCAATGAATTCAGTGGAAATACATTCACGGTATCTAATCTTGGTATGATGGATATTGATGAATTTACCGCGATCATAAATCCTCCTGACAGTGCGATTATGGCTGTGGGCAGAATTAAGGAAGTTGTAGTGAAGAAAGGAGATGGCTTTGGAGTATCTAATTTTATGAAAGTTACATTGAGCTGTGACCACAGAAGTGTAGATGGCGCTGTTGGCTCTGCGTTCCTTCAAACATTTAAAAAATATTTGGAGAACCCTGTGACGATGCTGGTTTAATTATTGATTAGGAAATGTGAGAATATGGAAATGTGGAAATATTGAAAAAGGCTTTAAGATTAGTTATTAAAATAATAATGATGAAAAAAATAGTGCTGTTTTTATTTATTGCATTCCTGGTAAATACCAGTGTTTCGGCGCAGAAAGCGGTTTCCATTTTTAATGGAAAAGATTTAACCGGATGGACAGCTCATGGTACTGAAAAATGGTATGTAGAAAATGGATTATTGATCTGCGAAAGTGGCCCTGATAAAGCGTATGGTTATCTTTCTACAGATAAAACGTATAAAAATTTTGATTTAACGCTGGAATTTAAGCAAAGTGCGAATGGTAACAGTGGTGTGTTTTTTCGTTCATCTATTGATGGTGTAAAGATCAGCGGCTGGCAGGCTGAAGTTGCGCCCCCGGGCAGCAATACCGGTGGTATTTATGAATCATATGGACGTGGCTGGTTAATTAAACCGGAAGCAGAAAAAGATAAATATCTGAAGTTTGGAGAATGGAATACATATCGCATACGCGTTGTGGGCGATGAAGTTACTACATGGCTCAACGGGCACGAAATGATCACATTAAAAGATGAGAAAATTGGAAAGGGTGAAGGTTTTATTGCATTGCAAATTCATGATGGCGGCGGTATAAAAGTTGCCTGGCGGAATATTAAAATAAAAGAGCTTAAATAAAAGACAGGCGCTGGTAATCCGGCGCCTGTTTCATTTAATTTTATAGTAATCGGAGATGTGAAGCGTTAAATCCGAGGAGTAAAATGTGAATGTTCACATTTTATTTTTATCGTTCCATCTATCACGTTTATACCTTAAACCTTCCATCTTCTCAAGCAAACGCCTTCTTAATTTCCCCTAATATTCTTTCTCTTTCTCCATCCGTTAAATTTGATCCCGAAGGAAGGCAGAGCCCATCTTTAAACAATGCTTCAGAAGTGCCATCTCCATAAAAAGGAGCATCTTTAAATACAGGCTGGCAATGCATAGGTTTCCACAAAGGCCTGCTTTCTATATTCACGGCATCTAAAGCCAGGCGCAGGTCTTCACGCGTTTTAGCCGGATGATTGATCAATACCGTTGTTAACCACCTGTTGGAATAATAGCCCTGTGGTTCTTCGCAAAAGCTGACGCCCTCAACACCGGCAAGTACTTTTTTATACCAGTCAAAGTTCGCTCTGCGTTGCAGCACCCGGTCTTTTAGTACTTCCATCTGGCCCCTGCCGATGCCGGCGCATATATTACTCATTCTGTAGTTATAGCCAATATGTGAATGCTGGTAATGCGGAGCAGCGTCACGCGCCTGGGTGGATAGGAATCTTGCTTTTTCCGCAAGCTTTGCATCGTGAGCAACCAATGCGCCACCACCGGAAGTGGTTATGATTTTATTTCCGTTAAATGATAATGCAGCAATCATACCTGATGTGCCGCAGTTTTGTCCGTTTAAATGACTGCCTAAGGCTTCGGCCGCATCTTCAATAACCGGTATTTCGTATTTGCCGGCAATACTCATAATCTCAGGCATTTTTGCCGGCATGCCATATAAATGTACGGGAATAATAGCTTTTGGTTTTTTGCCTTTGCTGATCCTGTCTTTAATTGCTTTTTCCATTAATTCGGGCGACATATTCCAGGTGTCTTTTTCGCTATCTACAAAAACAGGAATAGCGCCCTGGTAAGCAATAGGGTTGGCGGAGGCAGAAAATGTCATGCTTTGACAAATGACTTCATCTCCGGCTTTTACATCAAGCAATATTAAAGCAAGATGAAGCGCGGCAGTGCCTGAACTTAGTGCTGCAACATGAATGCTGTTTTCATTTCCCGGAGCAAGAAATGATGCAATGTCCTTTTCTAATCCGTTTACATTTGGCCCAAGCGGTGCAATCCAGTTTGCATCAAAAGCTTCGGTAACAAATTTTCTTTCAGAGCCGCCCATGTGGGGCGAAGAGAGCCATATTTTTTGGTGCATAGTTTAATTATGTAGATAGAAAATATAAAGTTATTAATATGGAAAAAAGCGCTTAAGCTTTAAAAAAGGTTTTTCCAGGAGATAATAACTAAGGGAAGCTATAAAAATTGTAATAAATATTACTAATAGCAAATCTAATACTACCCATTGGGTTTTATAATATCTCAAAACAGTTGTTAAAACAAGTAAATGCCATACATATATACCATAACTGATTCTGCCTAAATATTGTACTACTCTGAAATTGAGAAATTTAAAAATGTTTTTAGTATTAGGTGAAAATATTATCACCAGGGCAATAATTGAAAAAAACATAGCCCCAATGAATGTATGTTTAAAAGTATCCCTATAGAGATCATTAGTAAAAAAACAACCAACAGAAATGATGAGCCCTAAAAAAAGAATTATATAATATGTGCTCTTGTAGTTTTTGTTTAGCTTCCCTTTTTTCTCAATAACAGCCAGCAAACTGCCCATTGCCAATTGATCAATGCGTGTAAATGTAAAATACTCAATGTTATAATTATAATACAACATAAAAAATCTTATGATTACAGGAAGAATTATTATTGCAAAGGTGGCATAAGTTAATTTATGTGTTGAAAGCCTGTAAAAGAAATAAACAATTGCAGGCCAGATTATATAAAAATGCTCTTCTACTGCCAGTGACCAAAAGTGTCTTGGCCCGGAAAATGGCCAATTAAACGTGGTTGCTATATTTTGCAGGTAGATAAAAAAATATATTTGAGCAGAGCCTAACTGGTATCGGGGCCGATATGCAAATTAAAATTTAATGCCAGGTATGGAAAGTAGTAATAACATAAAAGCGCAAAATAGTATAAAGGAAAAATACGTAACACACGTCGTATGTAAAAAGATTTGAAATATGTTTTGCTGTTTATTGAAGCAAGTAAAATTCTTGTAATTACAAAGCCGGACAGTACAAAAAACAGTGAAACCCCGGAATTGCCGAGCCCTGCGATTTTGGAAATAATCGGGTAATCCTGAAAAATGCTGGAGCTGAAAAAATGAGCAAATATTACCATGAAAGCTGCTATTGCCCTTAAACCATCAAGGTCTTTAATATAATTTAACGTCATGGCTGCTCCGTAATTTTCAAAAGTTCATTCTCATCCAGAAGAATTGGATATCCATCTACATCTCTTAGAAAAATAAGATTTTTTTCAAAATTAAAATATTGGGTTTCTATTTTATGGGGATGTTCTGAAAACATTGTTTTAAGCGTTTCAAGCGGAAGATTTGCCCCACCGGCAGCTAATGAAGCTGTAAATGCCACATGCCTGATATTTATTTCAGTAATTTTTGGAATTCCGTTTTTATCCTCCTTAAAATCTAAAGTGAAAATTCCATTAAGCGAAGTATTTAATTTTTGACCGATAATATTCATTGTTTCTATAGAAATCCGTACAAGGTCAGGTTCATTTAAAAGCCGCCCAAATGATGTATTGCCTGTAATGCCGGAAGGTGCAATTTTTGCCATAATATAGTTTACACGTTCGGCGCATGCTGTTGCAATTAAGTTGTTATTAAAATATAAAAGTTTACAGGCCAAATTGCGGCCGGGTAAATATTCGGTAGCAATAAATTCAGTAACGTCTGTATTTAAGCGTATCCATTGTTGAAGCAGATGCTCATTTTTTATTTTTAAGGAACCATAACCACTTGATCCTTCTGTGCTTCTTACCCAAAACACTTCTCCTAATTCTTCTTTTAATGTATCATAAACGTTATTGTTGGAATTGAGCCTGAGGAATTTAGGTATAAGTCCTGTTTTATCAAGTATTTTATGAAGGTGGTATTTATTACTTATTTGCCTGGCTAATTCATAATCAGGAAGGTTAAGCTTTATTTTTTTTGTAAGTCTGCCATGGTTCTTTGCCCATTCCAATACTTCAATTTCAGGTAAAATAATAGCAGCTTCTATATTTTCTTTTTTTACAATGTGGTTGATATGTTGCCAATATTGTTCGCTGCTAATATCTGCTCTTGGTATTACATACGATTTACTGAAAAGTTCTTTTTCATACAAGCCATATGCTAATGGGTTAGAATCAGTACCAATGAAATCAAAATCATTTTTGTGCTGACCACCAAACCATTTAATAGCTCTGACAAAAGACCGTGGAGTGGGTCCTCCCACTCCGGTAACCAAGATTTTCCTCATAAAAAAAACACTAAGCTCCTAATTGGTAAAAAACACAACTAGCAAATTATTGTTGAATAATGTATAATCAGGTGTAGCATAAGTGGTATATTGAAAACTTAGTTTTCAAATATAAGTTCTTAATATTAAAATTATTCTAATTTATAATGAAACATTGTTGAAACTAAAATTATACTAATTATTGTTCATGAATTGTAAAAGTACTTTTTTAAGCCCCTTTCTAACCGGCATTTGCCATAAATCGTTGTTCCAGTTATGATTTCCTTCAATAAGCAAAGGACCTGAATTTGTGATTGCCACATCCCAGCCGATTGATTTGTTTTGTGGCGTAAGCAAAGCCGCTTTTGTTGTAGTTTCTATACACTCTTTCCAGAAAGGAACTTTAAAACCAATTAAATCGATACCTGTTAAAGGATGTTGATAAACATCATCTTTAGTAACGTCGGTATATATGCCCGGGGCTGTTACAATTCCTGTTTCCGTATCTACAGGCACAGCAAAATTCCCAGCGCTGATATTATCAATATTTAAATGAACACTAAGCCTGAGGCTCGTTCCAATTATAATGATTTTATTGTTGTGATATTGAGTAATAATGCGGGCAGTATTTAATCCTTTGGGAGCTATTTTCATCAATTCATCGTGCTGTACCACGAATGATTCAATAAGATCAAAATTGTTTTTTTTCATCAATACGAGAAGGTCAGCTGTGCTTAGATTTTTTGTTTCCATTACAACGACTTCTTTCCCTGCCTGCCCTTTTGAATTTTTGAGAACAATTTTACCATGTTTATCTTTCAGAAAATCCGCTGCTAAACTTTTATTGCTTTCCAACATTTCGATTGTAGCCCATTTTCTTCCTGCATAGTCTTTGAAGTATTCTAAAAACTTTACTTTATCTTCCAGTATATCTCTGCTTTCTTTAGGGTTCATTTTAAGTTGATATCCATACATAAAACCAGATCCTGCATATTCAGATCTTTCTTCTTTAGTCTTATCAAAGAATCTTAGTTTAAAATAATCCATTAAAGAGATATTATACTTTAACGAAGAGAACAGTACATCTTTATACAGGGATAAGGATGTGATTTTTTTCTTTTCCTTTACAAAGTGAAAATTCTTGTAAAATTGCTTTTTCGGAGTTTTTAAAAAGTAATACCCAAGATAAATAATTCGATTTATCATAAATTTTTAATAAAGGGTTTAGCAGACCTGTAAAACTATCATCTTAGTATAGTGAAATTACTAAGTACTATAGCAGCAAAAGTATACAAATTATCTTCATTTATTTTGATTATCATGTTGATATAAGTGAAGTAATAAATGTCACCACTTTATTTGCTAAAACCAGGCAGATGGTATTTTGTGACTGCTAAATCAATAATATTTTATGTATAAAATAAAATTACTATGTCAACGTCCATTTTACTTTATATGCTTTAAATCCCAAACGGCGCTTAAATAGCTTTAGTCCATCACCTGCTCCAAAAAAAGTATCATACATAATATATAATTTGTCGTCCTGCGACTTTCTTTGAATGAATTCATATTCAATAGCATCAACCAGCATTTTATACATAACCCCATCACTCATATGATCTGCATGTGCCAAAAGCCTGTTCATCAATCGCAGTTCTCCATTTTTTTTGATCCAGCAATAACTTACCAATTCATCTTCTTTAAACACTCCCCAGTAATAATGAAATTCATTTATGGGGTAGTCAAGTTTTATCTGATAATTGTCAGACATTTTTTTTCCCTGCCTTGTTTCGGCGGAAAGATTGATGTTTAAGATTTGTTCCTGAAATAAGTTGGGATTAATTTTTTTTGTGGTATATCCCATTTTTGTGCATCGACGGGTATAATAAGCTGCTGAATTTTTTCCATTAACTGATTTAAGATAATTTGGAAAATCCGGATAGTTTGAGCAATCAATAATAGCAAGTCCGATTGTTTTGTTTTTAAATATTAAATATCTCGGATGCATGCCGGTAAAATATTTATACATTTTAATACCTTCTGCAAAGCCGGATGATAAATTGATCTCCAGTTTGGGTAGCGTTTTAATTTCATTAATTGTAATGATCAACTTTTTATACGTATCAGCTTTAAATATTTTTTTTAGCTTAGAAATTAACCCTGTCATATAATCTTACTTAATATTTTGAGAATTAGTTGATGAAATATTACAGGCTTTTTGTTTTATTTAAACTTCCTGTAAACGGTCGCATGGGAACATTACTTTCTGCATCAACTCCTTCTCTTTTTATTACCTTTAACATGGTGAGGTATAAAATTTTGATATCGATGAGTAATGAGTAATGTTCAACATACCAAACGTCCAATTCAAATTTTTTTTCCCAGGAAATTGAATTTCTTCCGTTTACCTGAGCCCAGCCTGTAATGCCAGGTCTTACATTATGCCTTTTTTTCTGTTCCGAATTGTATAATGGGAGATAGGATACTAATAACGGCCGTGGTCCAATTATGCTCATATCGCCTTTAATAACATTAATTAATTGAGGAATTTCATCTAAAGATGCGTTTCGTATAAAACGCCCTAAAGCGGTAATTCTTTCACCATCAGGCAGAAGCCGCCCGGCCGCATCTTTCCTGTCACTCATGGTTTTAAATTTTATGACCTGAAATATTTTCTCATTTTTTCCAGGCCGGTTTTGAAAAAAGAATGCTTTTCCACCATTTGAAATATATAATAGAACTGCTACAAGAAAAAAAACAGGCAGCATAATTATAAATATTACTGTTGCAAAAAAAACATCCAGAAACCTTTTGAAAAACAACCTATACATAGCTATGTTCAATGAATTTTATAATAACGTTTGATTGTTTAAAAAATATATAAATAAAAAAATGGCAGAAGTATACGAGATTTGTTTCCAATTTTTGAGTTGCAAAAGAACAATAAAATTTCATATTATTTTATTCAGGTTCTGTTTGCCGGCGCCTGGTATATTTTTTTTTAATATATATAATAGGCAAAATTATTGATTAATCTCATTTTATGTATTTTAATAAACTAATGTCAAATATACTTATCGCCATCATATACATAAATAATCAAGCATATATTTGCAAAGAAATTTATCAAACATATTGATTATGTGTTATTTCCGTTATTGTAATAAAAAAGTTTAAATCACAGGCATTGTATAAAAGTTAAATATGAAAAAACTGTTTTTTTGGGCTATGCTGATTTTAATATTCAGCTCTTGCCAAACCGGAAAACAACTGGCCTTTTTTCAAGATTTAAATTCAGAAGATGGCAAGAAGCAAGATGTTAGAATTGCTGCATATGATCCGTTGCGTTTGCAGGCTGATGATCAGGTACAGGTAGTTGTAAGCAGCATTAGCCCCGAAGCGGCAACAATGTTTAATCTAATGGGCACTTCTGTTATGAATGGAACCGGAAACTCGCCTCAGATGATGCAAAGTGTTTATACTGTTTCACCATCGGGAAATATAACAATACCTGGAATTGGCGATATTAAAGTAGCCGGGCTTACAACAGACGAGGCAAAAATTGCTGTCAAAAATGTTGTTGTTGAATATTTAAAAGATGCTGTTATCAGCGTTACGCTCGTAAATTTCAGGATAACGGTAATGGGCGAAGTAGCAAGGCCTGCAACCTACCCGGTTGCCGGAGAAAAGATTAATGTGTTGCAAGCTTTGGGAATGGCAGGCGATTTAACAATTTATGCTAAAAGAGGCTCTATCAAAGTGTATCGCAAAGCAGAAGATAAAATAGAAGTGGGCACTTTGGATATCAATCATAGTAGCGTTATGCGTTCTCCATTTTATAACCTCAGACAAAATGACGTTATAGTAGTTGAACCATTTAAGAGAAAAGGACTACAAGCAGAGAACCTCAGTATATTTATTCCGGCAGCTACAAGTATTCTTTCTTTAATCATAGTTGCGCTTACGCGTATTCGATAAAACTAATACCTAAAATATTTTTTGTGCATACAAATTCCACCTTCTTTCAATCGCAAACTAATACTGTAGATACATCTGCGGATATTAAGTTGTTTTTCCAGAAAATATTTCAAAGCTGGAGATGGATATTGATGTTTATGACAGGAATGATAATACTGGCCTATCTGTATGGCAGATATGCGGAGCCCGTTTATAGATCTCAGGCATCTGTAATGATTAAAGATGAAAAAAAAGGCGGTGCCGGTCTTTTAGACAATCCTTTACTTAAAGAGTTGGACATGGGCGGTGGCGGAAAGCTGGTAGAGAATGAGATAGAAGTATTACAGAGCTATGATTTAATGGAATCTGTTGTTCGTAAGGAGCAATTATTTTTAAATATACGCAGGAAGGGAAAATTTGTAAAACGTTCTGTTTTTGATAAAGAAGTGCCCTTCAGTATTAATGTTATAAATCCGGATACATTAGGACTGCCGTTTCAATGGATTGTTACTCATAATGATAATAATACATTGACATTAAACTATGGAGGGGCTAAAGATTTAAACATTACTGCCGGAAAAGAATATATAATAAACGGACTTAAATTTGTTTTGTCGAATAATTATGCCTTTAACTCCATAAAGGATAGCAGCAATAATAACAACGAATACATTCTTAGCTTCATTTCCATAAAACTGGCAGTTGATAAATACACAAACGCACTAAACGTAACGGCTGCCAGCAAAAATGCCACTATAATTAATCTTGAACTTAGAGATCATAACGAGATTAAGGCAGTACGTGCGCTAAATTCCCTTATATCAATTTACAATCGCCAGGCGCTGGAAGATAAAAATAAGGTTACTTCAAATACACTTAATTTTCTAAACGGACGGCTGGCAATTATGGAAGGGGAACTCCGTACCGTAGAAGGACAGGTTCAGCAATTAAAAAGCAATAACAGGATTACCGATATATCCGCAGAAGCGCAACAATATGCAGATCAGGCTAAGGAAGTTGATTATCAAAAAGCTCAACAGCAAACCCAATTGAATATATTAGCGTCTGTTGAAAATAACTTAAAATCCAATCAGGAGGATGCTGAATTGGTGCCTTCGGGAGCAGGAGTGGCAGACGCCGGATTAAATCTGCTTATGCAGGATTATAACAATCTTGTATTACAATATCGGCGGCAATCAGAAAAATTGGGGGGTAAACATCCGATGACCGTAGATTTAAGAAACCAGATAGCAAATACACGGCAAAGTTTGTTGGGAAATATTAGTAATCTTAAACAGAATTACAGAATAAATCTGAATGACCTGTCAGGGAAAGACGCAGAACTGAATGCCAGAATAAGAAGTATACCGAAAATTGAAAAAAATCTTGTACAAATTAAGCGTGATCAATCAGTAAAAGAGCAGATTTACTTTCTTTTACTGCAGAAAAAGGAAGAATCTTCAATAACGCTTGCTTCTGCTACGGCAGACTCAAGAAATGTTGAACGTCCCAGGAGTGCAGGAATTGTAAGCCCCAAAAAGGGACTTATTTTTATAATTGCATTGCTGTTTGGCGCTTTGATCCCAATTGGAATTATTTACATACGTGGCATTTTGAATAATAAGATTGAAAGCAAAGATGAAGTAGAGAGAAAATGTAAAGCTCCTGTAATTGGAGAGATTTCTTATGTAAGAAAAAATAATTCGCCCATTGTTATTCAAAAGGCGAGCCGCTCAATAGTTGCTGAACAATTCAGGGCTATTCGCACAAACATTAGTTTTACACGAACAGGTAATGAAACCAAAAATATTTTAGTAACCTCTCATCGTCCGTCAGAAGGAAAATCTTTTACAAGTTTAAACCTTGCGGCAACATATGCATTGCTAAACAAAAAAGTAGTAGTTCTTGAGTTTGATTTACGCAAACCCAGGTTAAGTTCGACATTAAGTATCTCATCAGAATCCGGTATAAGTACCTATTTATCTTCGCCAAAGATGGATATTGATGTTATTTTGAAGGAAGTGCCTGGTTTTGAAAAAAGATTTTGGCTTCTGCCTGCCGGTCCGATACCTCCTAATCCTGCTGAATTAATATTGGGAGATAGAATTAAAAGCATGATGGAAGAGTTAAATGAAAAATTTGACTATATTATTTTAGATACTCCTCCTTATAGTTTGGTTACTGATTCTTCATTGCTTGCACACTATGCAGATATAAGTGTTGTTGTATTGAGGCAGGGCTTTACTTTTGAATGGGTTTTACGGGAACTGAATAAAAAAATTGATGAAAATCCGTCCCAACCGCTATACACTATAATTAATAGAGTAGGCGAAAAGTCATATTATGGTAATTATAGAAAATATGGTTACGGCTATTCCGAATACTTTGATGTGCCGGTTAAGAATAAAAAGTGGTGGCAGTTCTGGATTAAATAGTGTTGATGGTTTAACAAATTGAGCTGATGATTGCATTTGTTATCATAATTTTATTGATATTTCTTTTTCCGGTATTAAATTTAGGCGGCGTGCCTATAAGGTTGGAAGACCTTTTTTTTCTGGGAATAATTTTTAGTGCACCTAAAGGTTCATTAATTGAAGTATTTAGCACACCCAGAAAAAGTGTTCTCATCAGGTTAATGTTTTTTTTTCTTGTATCAAACCTGGTAAGTTTATCGTGGGCTATATTAAGAGGGTATACACCTGCTTCCGGTGATCTGAATTCCATATTTTCTTTTTTTAGGAACATTATAATAATTATTGCAGGGCTCATCTTAGGCAAAACGCTCAAAGTTCCTTTCAATAAATTGCTGATTGTTTTATCTGTTGGTCCATTAGTTTCAAGTGTTGTTTCGCTGATACAGTATTTTAATATTTTAGGTTTAGGAACCTATACTTACCTGATGTTTGGTAAACCTGAAGATATTTTGGGTGGAATAACACGTGTTATCGGAATTTTTGGAAATCCTAATTATGCGGCATTTTTCCAGATTGTTGGATTTGTATCGTTGATTTGTATTACTGGTATAAAAAATCCTGTTGCTAAATTATTATTTTGGGTATGTACGGGTTTGAGTCTTCTATCCGTGCTTTTAACGTTTTCGCGCACTGGATTAATAGGAATAGCGTTGACTTGTGTAACTTTTTTAATTTTAAAGAAAAAAATCCGCCTTTTAGCGTTCACAATAATTATTATCATAGCCGCAGTGATCCCGAATATCCCGGCTTTAATTTCTAATACACGTTATTCTGTTATTTCGGAAGATGATAAAACACTGGACGTAACGATGGGTGGGCGTTCTGATTTGATCTGGGAAAAAAAAATGGAAAAATTTTATTCCAGTCCGCTATTTGGAATAGGTCCGGCAAAAGACGATCAGAGCACTACAGGATTTAACACCACATTATATGATAGCAGTTTTTTCTTTTTATTGGTTACAACCGGTGTTGTTGGATTTTTAATTATGGGCGTATTTCTTTTTTTTGAAATTAAATATTTCTATAGTTTGCGAAATGCTTCTTCCAGCCAGGTATCCATATACTTCCTTTTGGTAAATATCGCAGTTTTGATTTTTTTTATTACATCAGATCTTGTAGCTAACCCTGTATTTTCTTCCTTCTTCTATTTTTCCATTGGCATATTTACCAGTTATTCAGAAAGGATGAATGGTGGTGAGTATAAAATAAAAAATCAAGTTTGATAATTGTATATTTAATTCTATAAGATGAGTTTAACAGTTAAGGCAAAGGCAGGAGTAAAGTGGACAACAATATCAGCTATTATCGGCGCACTCTCACAATTGTTACTAACAGTAATATTAGCACGTTTTTTAGATAAGAAAGATTTTGGGCTGATGGCGATAGCCATTTTTGTAATTAACTTTTCTCAACTATTTATTGATCTCGGAATATCGAATGCTATAATCTTCAACCAGAATGTTGATAAAAAACAGCTCAGCACTCTATATTGGATGAACATTATATTGGGCATATTTCTTTTCTGCATCATTCTTATTATTTCTCCTTTTGTTGCTGTTTTTTATAAAGAACCACAATTAAAAAATATTATTAATTTAATAGGCATTACTTTTTTAATACAGCCTTTAGGTATGCAATTCTCCACATTGTTGCGAAAGGAGTTACATTTTAAAGAAATTGCAATAAGAAATATTATATCTAAGATAATTGGACTGATAATGGGATTTGTTTTTGGCTATTATGGTTTAGGCGTATATGCCCTTGTATATTCAACTATATTTACTTCGTTGTTCGATACAGTTATGTTTATAATACTGGGAAGAAAACTTCATACTCCTTCTTTTTATTTTAACTTCAGGGAGATTAAACCTTTCTTTTCTTTTGGTCTTTATCAGATGGGTGAAAAGTTTATTGACTATTTTAACAGCGATGTTGACAGCATAATAGTTGGTAAACTGCTGGGAATTGAAGCTTTAGGAATTTATAACATTGCAAAGAGTTTTGTACTGAAGCCGTTTCAGGTGGTGAATCCAATTCTTACTAAGGTTGCATTTCCTATTATGGCAAAGGTGCAGAATGAGATACCCAAACTGAAATTTATTTATCTGAAAATGCAGAATGTACTTGCTTTTATAAATTTCCCGGTTTTCCTGTTCATGTTCTTTTTTGCGGAGTCTGTAATATTGCTGGTGTTCGGACAAAAATGGATTGAGGCTGCTATGCCTTTAAGGATATTGTCAATATATTCTATGATCAGATCTACAATGAATCCAATCGGCTCTCTTCAATTAGCCAGAGGCAAAGCCGATCAGGGATTTTTCTGGACTCTGGCACAAACTTTTATTCTAAGTATTCCTGTTTATTTTGGTAGTAAAGGTGGTTTAACAGGGGTTTGTTATACCCTGTTAATAGTGCAGGTCTTTTTATTTCTGATCGGCTGGAAGGTGATGGTGAATTACCTGTGTGGTGCTTCTTTTTCTGAATTTCTCTCATCATTTCGAATGCCATTGATTTTAAGCATTATACCGGCTGCTATATTATTTCCTGTTTCTTATTATTTTATTCCTTCAGGAACCTTTAATTTTTCTCTCTTAAATCTCAGTATATACTTAATTATACTGCTAATCGTTCATTTGCTTATAAATAGAAATTTTCTGAAGGAAAGTTCTATGTTGTTTTTGAGTAAATAAAGCATCAATGAATAAAAATAAAGCCTTACTGTGCTTTACGGCATCCTATCCGTATGGCGCCAGAGAAACATATTTTGCCAATGAATTAGAGTATTTGGCTAAAGCTTTCGAAATAGTTTATATATGGCCCACTTATAACCCTACCGGTTCAGAAGCCATGCGTAGCATTCCTCCAAATGTCAGGGTGTTAAAACCTGTTGTTCCCAATGGCTTTGCCAGGTTCATGCAGGGTATTTTTAATACTTCACCTTTTCTGTTATTTGTATCGGATTTTTTTAATAAAAAAGTCTATAAAAATAGTCATACTGCAAAAAAATGGTTCAACGCATTATTAGTTTTCCGTATTAAATACCAAAAGGTAAAAGCTTTTTTAAGCGAGCATGAAAAGCACCTGGTATTATATTCATACTGGGGGGGAGCTACAATTTATATACCTGATGTTTGCAAAGCTTATCCAAAAGTGATGCGAATGCATGGCGGTGATTTTTACCTGAATAGAAATTATGGATATTTACCATTAGTTCAGAAAATATATGACAATACAGATCTTTTACTTCCCATTTCAAACGATATCTCTAATATTCTGCAAACGCAGTACAGCATACCGCCCCAAAAGATATTTGTAAATTATTTAGGGGTAGATAATATGTTTAATAATCAATCTGTTAGAAGTGATAATGTTATCAGGATCGTTTCCTGTAGCAACCTGGTAGAGCTTAAGCGCGTTTTCTTAATTGCGCAGTTTGTAGTAAACTGGAAGCATAAGATTCCAATAGAATGGCATCATTTTGGTGATGGAGCGGAAGCAGCAGGAATTAATGATATAATCAGAAATTATTCAGGAGCTAATAAAATAAAGCTTCATGGCTGGACAGCTCCTAAAGAATTATATAGATTCTATTCAACCGTATATATTCATTGGTTTTTGAACGTAAGTAAATATGAAGGAGTTCCGGTAAGTATCATGGAGGCCTTCTCTTTCGGAATTCCCTGTATTGCTACTAATGTTGGCGCAACTTCGGAAATAGTGAATACAGCTAATGGATATTTGATTGATATTCAATTTAAATTTTCTGAACTTGAAGAATTGATCTTATCAATTCATGAAGAGCATTATGAAACAAAGCGGAAAAATGCGTATATAACCTGGAAAAACAAATTTGATGCAAATAAAAATTATAATGAATTGGTAGATAAGTTACATACGCTTTAAAATATTTTTATGAGGAAACCCCTGATCACTGTTACCCTTTCTCTGATATTTTTTCAGGTATCTGCTCAAAATGATTGGAAATATCTTTTTAATCACAGGTACATGAGCTTGTGTTATTATTCCCAGATTTATCGTCAGAATTATGTAAGCAAAAGTAAGCTTGGAGATTCATATCAGTTTATGGAATTAAGTGCGGTTATAGATGCGCTTTCAACCATGTATTTTGCTACCGGCACTCCGGAATACCTTAATGATGAAATTGTTCTCATCAATAATGTTATTGCTACCGCTGAAGTTTCCAAACTTATAGCTGGGAATGTTTACACTAAAAAAGACGATTATTTAGGATGGATTTCTAAAACAGGCGATGAAAGTTATTACGATGAAGTCAGTTTGTATGAAGGGTATTTTTTCAGGTATGTAATGCAAACTTTATTCGATTTAAAGAGAACCGGCTGGATAAATAAATCGACAGAGAATTATAACTGGTACAATAATACGCTTCAGTTTGTTGAAAAAAATATTTGGGAAAAATGGATAGACAGAAGTATGAGAGTGTATTTTGTGCCATATAAGAGATTCATGAGCAGCAGAACGCATACTGCGTCTCACTGGGCATATATTGCCCTTATGATGGAAAAAATAACTTCTGATGCAGAAATAAAAACGCAGGCTAAAGAGGTTTATACTATGTTTGATATATTGCTAAAAAGGAATTTACAACCTAATCCTGATCATCCGGAAGCTTATGTTTGGAATTCCACCTGGGATGATGTTAGTGGAACTGATGCAATAGCTTCTGGTCAACCGGTTATTCAGGATGTATCTCATGGCAATCATGTGCTTAGTTATATAACTGCAGCAAAAGGAATGGGCAATACCAATTGGTCTGATGCAGAAATATTAAGCTTTTGCAACACAATTATTAAAGTTATTTACAATAAGGAAACGAACTCTTTTGCGGGTAATGTAGATGGTACAATAATACCAGCTACGCCTGAAAAGGGTACATATCAATGTGATGGGTGGCTTAAGCTAAGTGAGTTTAATGAAAATGTAAGAGATATTTATATAAATTTTGCCATGTTAAAACCGTCGTATATACGCTCATATGATATGGAACTTCAATACTATGCAAACCTGTTATATTATGAGCGTAAATAATTTAATTACATAAAAATGTTTTTTAATATCTCAATCATTGTTTCTAAGTGCAGTTGTAATATCCTCAAATAGATAATGCCGTTTTTTACTATATTTTTATCAACATGTCTTACACTTTGGTGTCTTAATTATATAATGATAAATTATTTATACTTAATTAAGATTACAAATATAATTTGCATAAATTTTTTGATAATTGCAGGTGGCAATTGCAATATTGTAAGGATATAGCGTTACTTAAATCGATTATTAATATTTAATAAGATGAATGTTCTTCATGTAGCAAATTATTTTACCGGTCCTCGTGTTTTTAAAAACCTCGTAACAGCACTTGATGAATTAGGAATACAACAAACTATATATACTGCTTTTAAAGGCGTTCATTTAATTGGAAAAAATAAACCTGAATTAAGGAGAACTGATTCTGTAATCGTATACAGGCCCATTCTGAGTTTTTATACAAGGCTTAATTATATATATAAATCCAGGAAAATTACTGAAGATTTACAGGAACACATACAAATTAAAGAATGTGACTTATTGCATGCGCACACCTGGTACAGCGATGGGCATGCTGCTTATAATATTTCAAAAAAATATGGGAAAAAATATATTGTTACTATAAGAAATACTGATCTGAATGTTTTTTTTAAGTATTTTATACATCTTCGCAAAAAGGCTAAAGAGGTATTATTAAATGCTGAAAAAATAATATTTATTTCCCGGGCATATCAATCACGATTATTATCGCATCCTTATTTTTCAGGTATTGCCGAAGAATTAAGCGAAAAAAGTATTGTAATTCCTAATGGAATAAATGAGTTTTGGCTTAAGAATGTTTACCAGCGGCATTCCGGTTTAAGCGAGCCTGTACAGTTATTATTTGTGGGTAAATATGATAAAGGGAAAAACCTGTTGCCACTAATAAACATTGTAGCCGACCTTAACAGGAGCGGGGTAAAATGTGTTTTGCATACTGCAGGTGGCGGACAGGGAAGGCACTATGATAAAATAATGAAACTTATTAAAAACAATCCCGGTATTGTAGCCGACCACGGGCAGGTATCGGATAAACTTAAGCTGCTGGAGCTATATAGAGCCAGCGATATTTTTATTATGCCATCAAACAGCGAAACATTTGGTTTAGTGTACGTGGAAGCCTTATCTCAGGGCATACCCGTAATATTTACTAAAAACGAGGGAATTGATGGATATTTTGAAAAAAATATTGGCGAAGCAGTTAACAATAAGGATAAGGAGGAAGTGAAAAATGCAATAACAAAAATTATAAACAATTATTCTTCTTATGATTTTAAGCCAGAGAAGATAGTTTTGTCATTCGATTGGGCTATAGTTGCTAAAGAGTACGAATCTGTTTATAAAAAAATATTATGCGCCTAAGCAAATGCAGGAATATATAGCGGACAAAATACTTTGACGCTTACTTAATTACTGAAAAATAAAATACTTTAGACTGTTATAAAAAAATATGAAAATTCTTTATATACATCAATATTTTGTAGAACCTAATCAGCCCGGAGGAACAAGATCTTACTGGATTGCTAAAGAATTAATTAAGAACGGGCACGAAGTAATAATGTTAACATCGGCGATGCGGGGGCAGGAAAAATTTTTGGAAAAGAAAGATGTAGACGGAATTTCTGTTATTTATGTACGTAATAAGTACAATAGTAAGATGGGAACATTAAGCCGGTTATTCTCTTTTCTCAGATTTATGATGTATTCTGTTTGGTTTGGATTGAGGCAAAAAAATGTAAACCTGGTATTTGCTACATCAACCCCACTTACAGTTGCCATACCTGCACTGTTTATCAAATGGTTTAAAAAAGTGCCATTTATTTTTGAAGTAAGAGATCTTTGCCGGAGGCACCTATACAAATGGGATTTATTAAAAATAAGCTTGCCATACGACTGTTGTATGCATTTGAAAAAAAAGTATATAGGTCAGCAGTTCATATAATAGCTTTATCGCCTGGCATGTATGATGGCATAATAAAATACGGCATTCCGGAAAATAAAGTTTCAATGGTTCCCAATATGTCAAAGATCGATGAGTTTTATGCGCGGCCGAAAAATGAATTAATAGCTCAGGAATTTGAATTGAATCTGAATGATTTTCACGCAATTCATTTTGGCGCCATAGGGCCATCTAATGGGGTTGGATACATTATTAGTGCAGCTGCTATCCTGAAGGAGCAAGGCGTAGAAAATATTAAAATTGTTTTTTTGGGATCGGGCAGGGAAGAAGATGAGCTGCGTGAAAAATGTGCGCAGCGTAATATTACGAACGTTCGGTTTTTTGGTCGTCATCCAATGAAAATTGTTTCTGAAATAGTTAATATCTGTGATGTCTCTATAGTGTCGTTTGCAAATATCCCCATCTTATATACAAACTCTCCAAATAAGCTTTTTGATTCTTTGTCTGCCTCAAAGCCAATTATTGTTAACTCTCCCGGATGGACAAAAGAAATGGTAGAAGAAAATAAGTGTGGTTTGTACGTAGATCCTGAAAAGCCTGAAGAGCTGGCAAATGCATTAATATTCCTTTCAAAAAATCCTGATGAGATAGCAATTTTTTCAAAAAACAGCAGAAGGCTTGCTGAAACAACTTACGATAAAAGTATTCTTTGCAAAAAGGTAAGTGATATTATCAATAAATTTGATAAAAGTAATTCAGTACAAAAAAAATATTCGTAAACTTTTTAAAAGAAAGTTGGATGATTGGATTTTACTTTTCAAAGAGCTGCGCATAAAGAAAGTTTTATGAAAATAAAATTCTTATCGGTAGGTAAAGACAATGAAAATTATTTAAATAACGGAATACAGGAATATACAAAACGTATTGGCAGATATTTTAATGTGGAATGGAAATTGATTTGCCTCCAAAAGAATTTATCTGCTTCAGATGAAATAATATTAAAGCAAAAAGAAGCAGAGGCAATATTTCAGCTGTTAAATAAAAATGATTATGTAGTAGCTCTGGATGAAAGAGGTAAAATGTACTCTTCTCTTCAGCTGGCATCTGCAATACAGGCACGCGCTAATGATGCAGTAAAACAAATGGTGTTCATTATAGGGGGCGCTTACGGGCTTGGCGAAGAAGTGTTGCAGAGAGCAAATTTTACATGGTCGCTATCCCCACTCACATTTCCTCATCAGCTTGTTCGTTTAATACTTGCCGAACAAGTGTACCGCGCCTGTACCATTATGCGAAATGAAAAATATCATCATGCATAATTTACCTGAAGATAATCCTTTGTTATTTGGCTTTCAAGTATCTTCGGAAAAAAACAGAATATGTCTATTACGCTCACTATAGTTATACTTACCAGCATTATTTCGATAGTAGCAATGAGCAATGCTAAAATGAAAGGAGAGCTTATTTTTTGGCCTGCAGTGATTAAAAGTAACGGACAATATTACAGGTTTTTATCGTATGGTTTAATTCATGCAGATTATATTCATCTTTCATTCAATATGCTTTCCTTATATTCATTTGGTGTGTTTGTGGAAGAACATTTGTTTTCAGCTCCTTATTTTTTTGATGCCAAAGGAAAAATATTCTTTCTTGTTATGTATGTTGGAGCGTTAATTGTATCCACTATACCTGATTATCTTAAGTACAGGAGTGTGTATGGATA
Source organism: Agriterribacter sp. (assembly GCA_047601125.1). GTDB lineage: Bacteria > Bacteroidota > Bacteroidia > Chitinophagales > Chitinophagaceae > Agriterribacter. The sequence goes on from JASGJY010000002.1 coordinate 2,524,602, forward strand.
TACTGCCCTGGGCGCTTCAGGGGCTGTTTCGGCAGTTATTTTTGCGGGAATAATCCTGCAGCCAAACCTGCCAATTCGTTTTATGTTTATTCCTTTTGATATTCCCGGTTATATTTTTGGACTGTTATTTCTTGGTTTGTCGGCTTACCTGGCAAAAAAAGGCACAGGCAATATCGGGCATATGGCGCACTTTTTTGGAGCTGTGTTTGGCGTTGTATTTACTGTAATTACAGTAAAAGCATTTTCAAACAACCATATTGATGTGTTAAGTGAATTTGTTCGCTCAATCTTTAACCGTTAAATGGGTTCAAATTTTATCTGTAACATTTTTTTTGTTTTATCGGTTATTTTGAACCTGTTATCAATCCGATGATTGATAACCCACAATATCTTTTTATTAGATTCAATAACCCACACATTTTCTTTATCTGCCAACGATAGTTTTTTATCAATAAGAAATCTTGCCACCTTTTTCTTTTTGAGCATGCCAAGCGGATAGAAATAATCACCCTGTTTCCATTTTCTTATTAATAACGGAAAGCCGATGTTGTGTATATCAAGGCTGGCAATACAAATATCAGGTGATATTTTATCCTGTTTCAATTCCTTAATTGTAAATGTTATTTTCCCGTTTGGAAAAAAGATGAATTTGTCATCTTTTTCAACAACTGTCAATTGCGGAAGACCAGGTTGTAAAGAAGAGATGATCAGCCAGTTGCGATTTTTGAGTATTCTATGGGTAGCCGAAGTAATATATTTCCCTGTTTCGCTGTGCAGCAGTTTTATTATTTCATGGGTTTGTGCGGGGGTAAAACCATAATCTTTCGCAATTTCAAAAACAACAGTTTTTAAAGGAATTGTTTTTGATAATTTTAGTACTGGTATTAATGCTTCTCCGTTTTTATATTCAATTAGTTTCTTTTTATGAAATTTAATTGCCTGGGTATACAAAATTTCTGCATCTCTGAAATGAGAAGCCGTATTATTTATATTTAAAGATGCGTGAGGGTATATTTTTTCAATAGCAGGAACAACATGATGACGTATGTAATTCCTCGAATATTTATCTGATATATTACTTGAGTCTTCCCGATAAGCCAATTCACGCAATTTCGAAAAATCGATAATATTTTGTTTATCCACAAATAATAAAGGGCGGATAATATTACCTGCTTTAGGTAGTATTCCCCGCATGCCGGATATGCCGGTGCCTTTAAACAAATTCATTAAAACTGTTTCAGTATTATCGTTGGCATGGTGAGCAGTTAAAATGTATTTTGTAAGAGATGTTTCATCTTGCTTTTGTTCGGCATACAATATTTCATTAAACCAATTGTAGCGCAGTTCCCTGGCGGCTACCTGTACTGAGCATTTTTTCGATTCGGCAAAAGATAGAGTATCGAATTTTTTTGTGAAAACCTGAACACCATATTTCTCAGCCAGCTTTATTACAAATTCTTCATCTCTATCGCTTTCCGTTCCACGTAGCTGAAAATTGCAATGTGCCATTATAAATTTGTAACCTGCCAAATAGCACAATTCGCATAGTGCAACAGAATCAATACCCCCGCTTACTGCAACCAATAACAGATCGTCAGTTGAAAATAATTGCTGTTCTGTTACATACTGTTTAAATTCATTAAGCAGCGTTATATCCATTCTTCTATAAATAAGATTATTAATCATCAAGATCGTTACAGGCTTCCATTAACTCATTATACTTTTTAGTGTCACCGGCCGCCTTCGCTTTAATCATTCCTTTTTCATACCATTCCTTGGCCGCTTCATAATTATTCATTGCTTCCAGTAATTTACCCAAATGATAATATGAGCCTAAATAATCAGGGTCTTTTTCCAATATTTTTTTAAATAGTGTCAAGGCCTGCTCATAATCCTGTGTTTTCATATATTCCAAGGCCAGCGCATGATTTAAGAAACTGTCTTCCGGTTCATTTTCCAGATATTTTAGTAAATGATCTATTTTGTTCATATTAAACTATTGATCATAGTATAATTTAATAAATATCATTGCCTTTTTGAAATGTCTATAAAATTTTCATTATAAAGGTACTGTTAAGTTAAAAATTGCACATTTTTTGCTTAACCGGAAACGGTTTTGCTAAAGATGCCTAATTCCAAAAATCACTATGAAAGCTTTCTTTCTCTTATTTTTTCTGTCTGTTTCGATAATAGCTTCTTATGCCCAGGTAAATGCTTCAGACAGCCTGGCTCTTGTAAGTTTATACAATGCCACCAATGGCTCCGGCTGGAAAAACAAGGATGGCTGGCTTACTAAAAAGGTAAGTGAGTGGAATGGAATTACTGTTACCAATAACCGCGTAACCAATATATACCTGATAAATAATAATCTTCAGGGAACTTTACCTTCGTCACTTGGAGATTTGACAGCTATAACCGGTATTTATTTGAGTAATAATAAACTTAACGGAAGCATTCCTGAAAGTATTTATGAGCTATCTGCATTGAAATATTTATATCTTAACAATAATCAGATCACAGGTGGAATTTCAACAAGGGTTGGAGACCTGCAAATGATGATTGAACTGGTGCTGGACCACAATAAACTAACCGGGCAATTGCCTGTTTCTTTGGGCAGAATGGCAAGAATGACAGATTTGATTTTGTCTAATAATCAGCTTAGCGGCACAATACCAAAGGAACTTGGAAGAACATGGTTGCATGACCTGGATCTTTCGTATAACCAGTTTAGTGGTTCATTGCCTTCTGAGTTAGCAACTATACCTTATTTGCTGGCCCTTCGCCTTAATAATAATTCATTTTCAGGATCAATTCCTTCCGGATATTTTCCATTGGTATGTTATATAATTGATTTGAGTGTAAATAACCTTACCGGATCTCTTCCAGGCGATTTTGGTAATAATGCCACAGTTGTTTCTATAAATGTGGGTAATAATCAAATTTCAGGGCAAATTCCTTCATCAATTGCAAATCTTACTAACCTGCAATCGCTTGAATTGGATAGTAACCATCTACAGGGAGCGCTTCCCGCTTCGCTGGGAAATTTGCAGAAACTTGTTCGGCTTAATATAAATAACAATCAATTATCAGGTAATATTCCCTCCGGGCTTTGTAATTTATCAAATCTTCAGGCTGTTAACCTGAGCAATAATTTATTTACGTTTGCCGGAATGGAGTGCATAGGCAAAAAGAATGATGAGTCAATTGTTACTGATTACAGCTATGATAATCAAAAAATTCTAGATCTTCATAATAAAAATTCTCAGCTCTCTGTTTCTGCCGATGGGTCTCTTTCAAACAATACTTACCTGTTATATAAAGAAGGAGCGCTTATAAAAACACAAACCGGTGATTCTGTTTTCCAGGTTTCTGAATCAGGAGATTACTGGATAGAAGTACACAATGCTGAAGCTAACGGGTTAATATTATATAGTTCGCGTGAGAATGTAGGAAGTATAATACTCCCGTTAACCTGGCTGGATTTTACTGCCATTAATTGTTCAAATAATGTTTGCCTTGAATGGAAGACTGCGAATGAGCTTAATACCGCTTACTTCGATGTTGAGCGAAGTGTTGATGGTATAACTTTTGAAAAAATCGGAAATGTTCCTTCCGCAAATACACCCGGCGAGCATACTTATCATTTAACAGATTATGCTCCGTTTTATGGAATTAATTATTACCGCATTAAGCAAACTGATAAGGATGGCGCTTACTCATTTAGTAAGATTGTAAATATAAATATTAATGCAGCAGGAGTAGCAAGAATCACTCCCAATCCTGCCGATAACTATTTTGTTTTAAAAGGAATATTAAAGGCTGAAAAAATAGATATTTTCAGCATTAATGGCCAATTGATAAAGCAATGGACAAATGTTGCCGGTAATCAGCAATTAAATATTTCCAATCTTCAACCGGGGATTTATATTATCAGGGTATTATCTGAGAAAAATGAGACTAATCATAAACTAATCAAACGGTAGAAAAACTTTTAAAAGCATCTGTATGTTTACAATGATTAGTTGTTATATTTGTATGAAATTAGTTGCATAAACAACTTTTTGCCTGGCTGATTATATCATCAAATATCTTCTAATGAAAATTTTAGTCTGCATCAGTAAAGCGCCTGACACCACAACAAAAATAGCCTTCACTGATAACAATACGAAATTTGCCGCAGATGGTGTTCAATGGATCATTAACCCCTACGATGAGTGGTATGCCTTAGTACGTGCTATTGAATTGAAAGAAAAAGACCCTTCAGCTATTATTCACCTGGTAACAGTTGGAGAAGCAGATGCCGAGCCTGTTATACGCAAAGCGCTTGCTTTGGGAGGCGACGAAGCTATACGGATAAATGCAAACAGCCAGGATAGTTATTATATCGCATCTCAAATTGCAGCGATTGCCGGTGAGGGCGCGTATGATCTTATTTTTACCGGTAAAGAAACAATTGATTATAACGGTTCTTCCATAGGTGGCATGGTATCGGAGTTATTAGATCTCCCCTATGTTTCACTGGCAATAAAATTTGAGCTTAACGGAACCAATGCTACTATTACAAGAGAAATAGAAGGAGGGGAGGAAGTATGTGAGGTTGCGTTGCCTGTTGTAGTAAGTTGCCAAAAAGGAATGGCAGAAGCCCGCATACCTAATATGCGCGGTATTATGGCTGCAAGAACAAAACCACTAAAAGTGATTGAACCTGCGGCGGCTGACAGCCTTACAAGTATTGTAAGCTTTGAGTTGCCACCTGCAAAAGCCGGGGTAAAACTTGTTCCGGCAGATAACCCTGCTGAACTGGTAAGATTGCTTCACGAAGAAGCCAAAGCATTTTAAATAATCTCAAATTTAAAATCTCAGATATTATGTCTGTTTTAATATTCATAGATCAATCGGAAGGCCATATAAAAAAAGCTTCGCTTGAAGCGTTGAGTTACGGCGCTAAGATCGCTGAAAAATCCGGAGTTGCTGCAGAGGGTGTTATATTGGGAAATGTAAGCGAAGATATTGCTGCTTTGGGCAAGTACGGCGTAAAGAAAATTTATCATGTAGATAATGCCGCTCTTGATCATTTTGATGCACAAATATTTACCAATGTAATTGCAGAGGTAGCACAACGCAGCGGTGCAAAGGTAATCGTGTTTTCAAATAATGTAGATGGCAAATCTGTAGCGCCACGTCTTTCTGTAAAGCTTAAAGCGGGATTGGTATCTGGTGCAGTGGCGCTGCCGGATGTAAGCAATGGCTTTGTAGTGAAAAAGACCGTGTTTTCGGGAAAAGCTTTTGCCAATATTGCCCTGAATACCGATATAAAAGTTATAGCACTTAATCCAAACTCTTTTTCAATAAACACCAGTGGCGAAGGAAGTGCTGAAGTGTTAAAAACTGATGTGAAAGTGGAGAATGCTAAAGTAAAAGTTACCAGTGTAAATAAAGTGAAAGGCGAGGTGCCCTTGAGTGAAGCTGATATTGTGGTGAGCGGAGGTCGCGGATTAAAAGGGCCTGAAAACTGGGGGATGATTGAAGAGCTGGCTAAATTGCTTGGAGCAGCCACAGCCTGCAGCCGCCCTGTTGCCGACACACATTGGAGACCGCATCATGAGCATGTTGGCCAAACCGGGCTGGCAATTGCACCTAATTTATATATAGCTATCGGTATATCCGGGGCAATACAACATCTTGCCGGGGTAAACAGGAGTAAAATAATAGTAGTAATCAATAAAGATCCCGAAGCGCCATTTTTCAAGGCCGCCGATTATGGTATAGTTGGCGATGCTTTTGAAGTAATTCCCAAACTGATAGAAGCGATAAAAAAAGTGAAAGGCGTAGCATGAGAAAACACACTGTCCTTCAATTAAAACCGCCCTGTTTTACACAGGTGCGGTTTTTTTTATTTTAAGTTTTTCAAATTACCCTTTTTGCAAATTTCTTGTACATTCGCAGCAGATTATGAAGAAAATAGAACTGGAAATAGTAGCGCTGTCGCATAGTATTACGCAAACTCATTCTTACGCGGTGGTGCTGGGAGAAACCAATGGGTTAAGACGTTTGCCGATTGTGATAGGAGGCTTTGAAGCGCAGGCTATTGCTGTTGCGCTTGAACGTATGCAACCCAGCCGGCCACTTACGCATGATCTTATGAAGAATTTCATGATGGCTTTTAATGTAGAACTTCACGAAATAATAATCAGCGATTTACAGGAAGGCATATTTTATTCAAAACTCCTTTGCAGCAACGAGCACGATACGGTAGAGATAGATTCCCGCACATCTGATGCGCTTGCGCTTGCCGTGCGTTTTGGATGCCCTATATATACATATGAGCATATACTTGAAAGCGCAGGGATATTAATGGAAGACTCCGGCAAAAAGAAAAAATCTGATGAAGAGCAACCGGTAGTAAAAGAAACAACAGGAGGCAGTAAAGATGATCTCAGAGGCATGTCGCTCGAAGATCTTAACCAACTGTTGTCAGAAGTGCTTGAACAGGAAGACTATCTCCGCGCAATAGCTATACGCGATGAGATCAATCACCGGAAGAAAAAATAAATTCCCTTTACTTAATTATTATTGCCGTGGTGCTTTTTCCTAATGGTAAGATTAATATTGGGCTTAACATCACGTCAAAACGCGCCGATGGTTTTCATAATCTTGAAACCGTTTTTTATCCTGTACAATGGACTGATGTACTTGAAATAACCGGCAACCAGGATGCTGCCTCGCCGGCAATATATTTATCAGGGCTGGATATACAGGGAAACCCTGCAGAAAATATTTGTTTAAAGGCGTATGATCTGCTTAAAAAGGATTTTCCGCAATTACCCCCGGTAGATATTTACCTGCATAAAACCATACCTTCCGGTGCAGGGCTTGGAGGCGGCTCAGCTGATGGCGCTTTTACCTTAAAGCTGCTGAATGTAAAATTCAACCTGGAGCTTACCGAAAAGCAATTGATACAATATAGCCTGCACCTCGGCAGCGACTGCCCTTTTTTTATTTATAATAAACCTTGTTTTGCAGGTGGTAGAGGAGAGGAAATGCAACCGCTATCGTTGGATTTGCCGGCTTATACTATTATGCTTGTGAACCCCGGCATTCACGTAAATACAGGGTGGGCTTTTTCAAATATCAGGCCTTTGCAACCGGTTAAGTCAGTAAGGAAGATTATTGAGCAACCGGTAGAAACCTGGAAGCATGACATGGTTAATGATTTTGAACTTCCGGTGTTTGAAAAGTATCCTGAAATAGCTGCAATAAAACAAAAGATGTATGAGCAGGGTGCCGTATATGCGTCTATGTCTGGCAGTGGATCAACCGTGTATGGCATATTTGCTTCAGATGCCATTGTGCCAACAGAATGGCCACAACACTATATGCAGAAATTAGCCAGATAAAACTTATCTTGCGCTAAATTTATTTTATAATACACTCAGGTCACATACCATCTTTCTTGGATCAGAATCTTGATTTCCTCAATCATTAATTTAGAATCTGATTATTATACGGGAGTATCTTTTTGCGATACATTCCCGGTTATTTTATTGATCATTATTTCATTCCCGTAATTGCTCCGTCATGCATTTAACAGATGTTATTTCTGATAAAACAAATTATTATTTAGCGCTTGAAGAAAAATATGGCGCGCATAATTACCATCCATTACCTGTAGTGCTGCAAAAAGGCAACGGCGTATATGTTTGGGATATTAACGAAAAAAAATATTTTGATTTTCTGAGCGGTTATTCTGCCGTAAACCAGGGGCATTGTCACCCGCGTATAATTGATGCGTTGGTAAGCCAGGCACAAAAACTCACGCTTACCTCAAGAGCATTTTATAATAATCTTTTGGGTGAATATGAAGCATACATAACAGCATACTTTGGTTATGATAAAGTATTGCCGATGAATACGGGTGTGGAAGCAGTTGAAACTGCATTAAAGCTTTGCAGGAGATGGGGCTATGCGGTAAAGGGTATACCGGAAAACGATGCAAGGATCATTGTTTGCTCCGGTAACTTTCATGGCAGAACTATGTCGGTAATTTCTTTCAGCACAGATATTTCATCAACCAAGCAGTTCGGGCCGTTTACGCCGGGATTTTCGGTTATACCTTATAATAATATCTCCACTTTGGAAAAAGCTTTAAATGATAAAAATGTTGCAGGATTTCTGTTAGAGCCCATACAGGGAGAAGCAGGCGTTGAAGTGCCGCAGGATGGATACCTGGCAAAAGCAAAAATACTATGCGAAAAAAATAACGTGTTGTTTATTGCTGATGAAATACAAACCGGCTTATGCCGCACCGGAAAAATGTTGTGCTGCGATCATGAAAATGTAAGACCGGATATATTGATACTTGGCAAAGCATTAAGCGGAGGCACATTACCGGTAAGCGCTGTACTGGCAGATGATGAAATTATGTTAACGATAAAACCCGGGGAACATGGTTCAACATACGGAGGTAACCCGCTTGCATGTACTGTGGCGATAGAATCGTTAAAAGTGCTAAAAGATGAAGGCATGGCAGAGAATGCTGAACGTATGGGCGTTTTATTACGAGAAGAATTGCAAAAAATTAATGCTCCATATATCAGCACTATCCGTGGCAAGGGATTATTGAATGCTGTTGTTATAAAACATAGTGATGAAAATGCTGCATGGAAACTGTGTCTTGAGCTGATGAAAAATGGATTGCTGGCAAAGCCAACGCACGGCGATAAAATAAGATTTGCCCCTCCTTTAATTATCACAGAAGAGCAGGTACTGGAATGTGTGGATATAATTGATAAAAGCCTGAACGTGTTGGGATAGGGGAGCGGGTTGCAGGTTTCAGGTTCTACTCCTTACCACTATAAGTTTCACGGTTTCAGCTATCAGCTTTTGGCTGATCGCTAATCGCCCACAGCTCAATGCCCTATATTATTGAAATGCGGAAATTCTTCTTTATTTTCCATTATTATTTACCTAACAATAAGCTTGCATATGTCTCCTTTTTTAGCAGAACTAACAGGAACGGCTATACTAATTACTCTCGGCGCCGGCGTGGTAGCCAATGTTGTATTATCAAAAACCTATGGCAACAACGGCGGATTAATTGTAATTGCTTTTGGCTGGGCTATAGGTGTATTCACAGGCGTATACGCGTCTGCTGCTGCCAGTGGCGCACATCTTAACCCTGCAGTAACCATCGGGCTGGCGGTGGAAGGGAGTTTTGACTGGGGTAAAGTGCCTTCGTATATTTTAGCGCAGATGACCGGCGCGATGATAGGCGCTTTTGTGGCCTGGCTGGCATATAAAAAACATTTTGACGCTACAGAAGATGCTAATGCCAAGCTGGCTGTTTTTTGTACGGCGCCTGCTATTCCCGGTCCTTTTTATAATGTTATAACCGAAGTAACAGGCACATTTATCCTGGTGCTTGGTGCTTTATTAATGGCAAAGCCGGAAATGAAGTTAGGCGCATTAGATGCGCTGCCAATTGCTTTACTGGTATTAGGTATAGGTGTGAGCTTGGGTGGACCAACAGGGTATGCTATCAATCCTGCAAGAGATCTGGGTCCGCGTATTATACATGCCATCTTACCTATAAAAAATAAAAGAGACAGTAACTGGGGTTATGCCTGGGTGCCGGTGGCAGGGCCGATTATCGGGGGAGCTTTAGCTGGGCTGGTGTTTAAGTATATGATAAAATAAAACGGCTTAACATACATCAACAAAAATAGTTTACTGAAATTTCCGCAGCGATGTAACGAACACAGCGCCGTTACACCGTTGCGTTTTCCGCGTGAAAACCATATAACATTAATTGATGCTCCCCGGTATCACTGCACCTTTCTCGTAAACTTCTTCAACTCCTTATCGAACAAATTCTTCTCAAAATCGAAACAAATCTGCCCTTTGCCGAATTAAGTTCCGCAACGGTAAATTATGTAGCATCTTTGTATTGTTAATGATGACGACATAATCCGATCCTTTGAAAACAGTGCCCCTTTAGAAAAACCAATCCTTAGAGAAAGTATCCAAATCCCTTGAAACCCAATCCCTGAAAAACCAAATCCGATCTTTTGAAAACCAATCTGATCCTGAAAAACCGAAAATCAATCCAGATCCTTGGAAAATAAGTCCAAAAACCCTGAAAACCCGATCAACCTTTAACCTGTGAAACACTAAAACCCCAAAGAACCAGAAATCCGTCAGTACCCTTTCGAAAAACCAGAGATTACAGACCATTCATTACCCCTGACTGATTTCAAATTATTGAGCCGTGTTAACCGCACGGCTTTTTTATTATAATAATATCCACATCAGCGCTTTTAATCCTAAAATATTCCCGATTCAAATTGGACAATTATCACCCGAACCTTACCTTTGCCGCACATTTGCCCATATACCTTAAAATATTTTAATATATGCCTAAAAAAGGTAAAATCAAACAGATCATAGGAGCGGTAATAGACGTGCAATTTGAAGGAGAGCTGCCCGAAATTTTTAATGCCCTTGAGCTGAAGCGTGAATCCGGAGAAAAGCTGGTACTGGAAGTGCAGCAGCATCTTGGAGAAGACAGTGTACGTACCATTGCTATGGATGGTACCGATGGTTTGGTACGCGGAATGGAAGTGACAGATACCGGTAAAGCCATTGCGATGCCTGTTGGTGAGGACATTAAAGGTCGTTTGTTTAATGTAACCGGTGACGCCATCGACGGTTTGCCCCAGGTTGATAAAACTAACGGCCGCCCTATACACGCAAAACCACCGGCTTTCGAAAACCTGAGCGTGGCTTCTGAAGTACTTTTCACGGGTATTAAAGTTATTGACCTTATTGAGCCTTATGCAAAAGGCGGTAAGATTGGTTTGTTTGGTGGCGCCGGTGTGGGTAAAACAGTATTGATCCAGGAATTGATCAACAATATCGCGAAAGGTTATGGTGGTTTATCAGTGTTTGCAGGTGTGGGTGAGCGTACCCGCGAAGGAAATGACCTTTTGCGTGAAATGATCGAAGCCGGCATCATGAAATATGGCGATGATTTTAAGCATAGCATGGAAGAAGGCGGCTGGGATCTGAGTAAAGTGAATATGAATGAGCTGAAAGATTCAAAAGCAACATTCGTATTCGGGCAGATGAATGAGCCGCCGGGCGCCCGTGCACGTGTGGCATTAAGCGGGTTAACCGTTGCGGAATACTATCGTGATGGAGATGGAAAAGGCCAGGGACGTGACATCCTTTTCTTTGTAGATAATATCTTCCGTTTCACACAGGCAGGTTCAGAGGTATCGGCGCTGCTGGGTCGTATGCCTTCTGCGGTGGGTTACCAGCCTACGCTGGCTACCGAAATGGGATTGATGCAGGAAAGAATTACTTCAACCAAAAATGGTTCTATTACATCAGTACAGGCAGTATATGTACCAGCGGATGACCTTACTGATCCGGCTCCTGCTACAACATTTGCTCACCTTGATGCAACTACGGTATTAAGCCGTAAGATCGCTGACCTTGGTATTTACCCAGCGGTGGATCCATTGGATTCTTCTTCAAGGATTCTTACCACCCAGATTGTGGGTGAAGCGCATTACAATACTGCCAACCGTGTTAAATTAATTTTACAGCGCTATAAGGAATTGCAGGATATCATCGCCATCCTTGGTATGGATGAGTTGAGTGAAGAAGATAAGAAAACTGTATTCCGTGCACGTAAAGTACAGCGTTTCCTTTCTCAGCCTTTCCATGTTGCTGAGCAGTTTACAGGTTTAAAAGGTGTGTTTGTAAGCATTGAAGATACTATCCGTGGTTTCAATATGATCATGGATGGTGAAGTAGATGATTATCCTGAAGCAGCATTCAACCTGGTAGGAACCATTGAGGACGCAATTGAAAAAGGTAAAAAATTATTGGCTGCGGCTAAGGGATAATTAATATAAAGCGCAATGGAATTAGAAATATTAACGCCGGAAAAAAAATTGTTCAGCGGGCATGTATACGGGGTTCAGCTACCTGGTATAGAAGGCTCTTTTGAAGTGCTTGATAAGCATGCGCCGTTGGTTAGTGCATTGGCAGCCGGAAAAGTAAAAGTGCTGAAAGATAAATCAGGCGCCAATGTAGTATATAATATCAATGGTGGCTTTGCAGAAGTACTCAACAATAAGGTTGCTGTGCTGGTAGAAGGCGCTACAGAATCGTAATTGAAAGAATAAAACAGAATATTAATCCCCGGTGCTTAAAGGTTGCCGGGGATTTTTTTGCCAAAGGGTTCGGAACCACCGTTGTTCGGTAAATACGAATAAGTGCTTAAAATTCAGCCAATCGCCTCACCCCAGCCCTCTTTTCGCGGAGAGGGAGCAGAACTCGCTATAGCAAAGGATTCCATTGATTTTAAGTTATTTTAATCGGACAACAATGGTTCCGAACCCTGCATAACTACATATATAGGCGGAGTGATAAAAAATAAATATTCTGTTATTAGCGCAACCTGTTAAGATTTGACATAGCTTACAACGTATAAGCCTTGTATATGAAGTACACACCATTTTTACTGCTGCTTTTGTTTCTCTCTATTATCTCCTGCAAAAAAGATAAGCTTACAAAAGAAACCCAAAACGGAGCCAATACATTTTCATGCCTGATTGATGGGGAAATTTTTAAACCTGCAAAAAGTGAAGGTTCATTGTTTAATAGTGACCCTGTTTTATATGGCGGGTTAGCTATATCTACTGACTATTCTATTGCGTCAATTACTGCAGCATATAAAGCCAGTTATCCACAAAAATATATCACTATAGAAATAGATAATTTTCATGGTGTAGGAGAATACCTTCTCAGTAGTGGTGATAACATAATAACATATACAGAATACACTACAACGGATCCTTTTGTTGTAAATTATTCATCCCTGCATACTTTATCAGGCAAAATAGTAATTACAAAAGACGACAGGGCTAATACGATTTTATCCGGCACATTTGAGTTTACGGCTACTTCTCTGAATAATCCAGGCAGAATCGTAACCGTCACTTCCGGGCGCTTTGACCTCAATTATAAAAAATAACATCATCTCCTTTATTTAATCTTCTAATTCTTAAACCAATTTAACCATGAAGAAAATTAACCTCGCACTATTGTGTGTGATAATGCATTGCGCTACCCTCAATGCGCAAAGCAATTATAGTTATACACAAATCGTAGATTCAGCATTGTTCCCGGTCAGTAAAACACAAATTACAACGGGTGTGCTGTACGACAGGGTTTTTCCCATTGCCGGGTTGCATGCGTTTAAAAACACAGACACTTCTTTTTTCTGGCATTTTTACCAGGCTTATAGCGAACTGTATAACGCTACCTATAATAAAAGCGGGTTAGTGCCTGTATAGATTCTGTAGCTCAATCTTCGTATGCAGTTAATAGTATTATTCCTATCGGCATTTTATATTACGATTTTAATGTAATGGATACAAATGCCGTAGCCAATAATCTTTTTTACCGTGGGGCGGATTCCCTGCTGCACGATGTTGCGGGGAGAACGGGCAATCCATACCTCTTAAAGACTGTTACCCTGGCTGCAGCCCTGGCAAAAGATACCCTGCCTTTTGGAACAGGCAGCTTTAAATTTAAATTTGACAGCCAGTTATTTCTTAAAAATAAAGCGGTTACTATAAGCAGCCTGTCAAATGATATATATACTTTGCAGGTGTTTGACGGGGCAAACCTGGCGATCAGGTAAAATTGTTGTTCAGCATTAATATTAAATGAATAAGTGCTCCGGGGCCTGAACTTTTCAAAAGTGCAGAATACATTTTCTGAAAATGTAATTAAAAATAATTGTACCTGTAAATCCCCGGCATTGTTATATCGCCGGGGATTTTTATAGGTGCTATGGTACTGAAACACATGGTAGCGCCGGATAGCATTGTTCATATATTTCATACCTTTCTGCTGTAATTTTTTTATTCAATACCAACTTTTGACATGGAGAAATCACATCATTATTCAACCAAATTAACCTGGACAGGCAATTCAGGTTCCGGTACAGAAGCCTACTCCTCTTACAGCAGAAATTACATTATTTCTATAAGTGGTAAAAATGATATAGCCGGCTCATCGGATCCAGCATTCAGAGGTGATAAGTCGAGGTATAATCCTGAAGAACTGCTGGTTGCTTCTTTATCATCCTGCCACATGCTTTGGTTTTTGCACTTATGTACGGAAGCAGGCATTGTTGTAGTTGATTATAAAGATGAGGCAAAAGGAACAATGATAGAAACAGCCGATGGCGGAGGGTATTTTACTGAAGTAATATTATATCCTGTTGTAACCATTGAAGGAAAAACAGATAAAGAAAAATTGGATACTCTGCAACATGAGGCAAACAGAAAATGTTTTATCGCGGCTTCCTGTAATTTTCCGGTAAGGCATGAGGCGGGATATATTGAGATAAGTGGTAAGTGAAGCAGGTTACAAATTCCAGGTTGTAGGAACTCACACCAAAATACTGAATTATTATCCTGTGCCCATAGCTGATATACCATCGCCCACCGCTATTCCAGTTTCTTCGCTTCTTCCTGGCTGGCATATTCTTCCTGCAAGGCCGGTAATGTTTTTAGTAAAGTATTTTGCAGAGAAATTACAGATGATGCAGAATACAAACCAATATAATCACCTGAATAAGCATAATCCATCAATGTAAGCTTTACCACACCATTAATAGAAAGCTCAATATAGTTTCCGTAAGATATCAGCCGGAAATGAATCGGTTCTTTTTCTTTCGGCGGTGCAAAAAATCCGGATTGTATATCGGAGAAAATAAAGTTTTGTTTTACGTTTTGAGGATTAAATCCCCAGCTTCTTATCTGCACAAATCCATTTACTACATCAAAAGAAATGAAATAGCCATAGCCATCTTTATCCATTTGTGTTACCAATCCCAGCTTGCCCATGCCTTCAACTGTAAGCAACCCTTCCCATATATAATTTTGCGCAGGTTTTTTAAAACAGAATATTTCATACCCGCTGCGCGAACTGCACACCCATTTGTCATCCTGTATTTCAAAAGAAGCAGTTGGATTACTGAATAAAGAAAAAACGTCGATGATATTTTTTTGCAGTATTATTTTTACCACCATCATATCCCACCTGTAATAGCTCTTCAGCAGCAGTCTTCCTCTTGCATCTGTATCTAATTGTTTAGGCGGTGGTAAAACGCGCAGTGCATCAATTTTGCCCACATAAAAAAAGTTATAGATGAGCAGATGCTCACCATCTCTTTCTATGCGTGCAGCATAATTGCCCTGCGGTAGTATTACATCAGCATGAAAGGAGTGATACTCACCCAAAAAATCCGGCGCAAACCAATACCGTACTTTTATATCTTCTCTTATTGATCCAAGTATATAGTATTTGTCATTTAATATAAAAACACAGGGGCATTCAATATCATCATATACCAAAGGGTTCATCAGGGGTGGCAATAGCTGCGGCTCGTTATTGGTGATATTAACCAACCCGATACAACCTCTTCTTGATACAGGGCCTTTTATATTCCTTGCCGCCAAAAGCAGGTATGCTTCACCGTTATGCTCAAAACGAAAGGGGTCTCTGAAACTTGCCCAGGTACGCGGATTGCTTATGGCTGTTTCATAATATATCCCTTTGGGTTCAACCGGGTATCCATGCATGCTTACTTTCTCCCAGTTCATTAAATCACCCGATACTGCTAATCCTATTCTTGAAACAACGCCACGATCCCTTCGCTGCAATCCTGTATAATACATGTGAAATTTTCCATCAACTTTACTTACGTGCATTGTCCACAGCATATCATCATCCCATTCTCCGGGGTCTCCCACAAATAATGCATTCTTCACTCTCTTCCATGAAAGGCAATCTGTAGATACCGCATGTGCTATATAGTCATGATTAGGTATAATGAGGTGAAATAAATGATACACACCTTCATGAAGAATAATAGTGATATCGCCAATTTCCCAGTCGCTGAATCCTGATCCTGTATACATATTTTATACTGCCTTATTGTTGTATAAAGTTACGAAAACACTACTTGTGCGTAATTGTTTAAATTTGCAGTTTGTTTTTTAAAGATTTGTTATGAGTGAATTTTATATTCAATTGTTCAGTCCGCACGGGCTTATCCGGTATCAAAATCCTGAGATAGGCAGAGACAGGGATACGGGAGGGCAGGTGAAGTATGTACTTGAGCTTTTAGAAAACCTTTCTAAACATCCGCAGGTAAGAAAAGTTGATTTATTTACACGCCGCATTGCTGATAAAAGAGTTTCATCTTCTTACGATAAGGAAACTGAAATCGTAAATGATAAAGCAAGAATTGTACGCATGAGTTGCGGAGGTAATACTTATATACAAAAAGAAGCTTTGTGGGATTATTTGGATGAATTTGTTGATAAAACAATACGCTTTATTGAGAGGCAGGATGATTTTCCGGATGTAGTGCATGGTCATTACGCTGATGGTAATTATATAGCCGGGCAGATCAGCCAGGTATTTGGCATTCCGTTTATTGCAACAGGGCATTCGCTTGGGCGCAATAAAAAAAATATATTGCTGAGCAATGGAATGAGTGAGGAGAAGATAAATGATAAGTTCAGCATGCAGCGTCGCATTCAAACAGAAGAAAATACATTGAAGAATGCAGGCGCTGTTATCGTTAGTACAAATCATGAAATTGAAAATCATTACAGCTTATACGACAATAAAAGCAAAGCACATTTTGAAGTAATACCTCCCGGAGTAAATACGGATTTATTTTTTCCATTTTACCGTTATGATCTGCCGGCATATAAAATGTCTTTTGAACAGGAACATGCTGTGTACAGGGTTAATTCAGACATTGAGCGTTTTTTGTTTAATCCCGCAAAACCTTTGATATTATCTATTGGCCGTGCAGATAAGCGAAAAAATTTTGAGAATATTATTCAAAGCTACGGGCAGGATAAAGAATTGCAGGCAATGGCCAACCTGGCCATATTTGCAGGAGTCCGAAAAGATATTTCACAAATGCCGGATGATGAAAAAGATATTCTCACTAACCTTTTATTGCTGCTGGACAAATTTGATCTGTATGGTAAAATGGCTATTCCAAAAAAGAACGATCCCACACTTGATGTACCGGAAATATACAGGCTGGCTGCAAGAAGAAAAGGAGTGTTTGTAAATGCCACACCCGGAGAAAATTTCGGGTTAACCATAGTAGAGGCTGCTGCCTGCGGGTTACCCGTGGTAGCTTCGCCAACGGGCGGGCCTAAAGAAATCCTCGAAAAAGGGAGCAATGGCATACTTGTAGATGTGGATGACCCGGCGGCTATTTCCGGAGCATTAAAAAAAATTGTTTCAGATCAGGGACTGTGGGAAAAATATTCAGAGAACGGCATCAGCGCGGTCAACCAGCTGTATTCATGGGAGGCGCATTGTAACAGGTATGTTGAAGTAGTTAGGCATTTGTTTGAGGTTGATGCGAAAGCAGTAATGCCAAAACTTCCTTTTGGAAAGAAACTGGTAAAAGCAAAGCAATTCATCATTTCCGATCTTGACGGCACATTGGTTGAAGGCAATGAAACAGAAGGTCTGAAAGAATTGAAGCAATGGATAGTGGCTCAGAAGGATGAAGTAGTGTTTGGTATTGCCAGCGGGCGCAACCGTGAGTTAACAGAAGAAGCATTAAAAAAATATGATCTGCCTTATCCGGATATCATAATATGTTCCGCAGGCTCTGAAATTTATTATACTGATAAATTCATCCCTGATCATGGCTGGGAAAGTCATATTGATTTTAAATGGAAGAGAAAGGAATTGCTGGAAGCGTTAAAGTATTTTCCCGGTGTTCAGTTACAGGAAGAAGCGGCGCAGCGGCGGTTTAAGCTGAGTTATTATGTATCATCTTCATTCAACGACGATAATCTGGCTGATCTCTATAAATTTCTTGATGATAAAAAACTGAGGGCGAAAATATTGCTCACGGAAAATAAATTTCTTGACCTGCTTCCGTTCCGTTCAGGAAAAGGGAATGCTATAAGATATCTCAGCTACAAATGGAAAGTACCTTTGGAACAATTCATTACTGCGGGTAACAGCGGTAATGACAAGGATATGCTTACCGGTAAAATAAAAGGCATTGTAGTGGCTAATTACAGCCCCGAAATGGAAGAGCTGAAAGAAAGTAAATTTATTTATTTCACAAAGCATCGTTTATCAAAAGGTGTTATGGAAGGCATACATTTTTATAATGCTGCATCGTAAACAGGGTACACGGGTAGGGATTTAGTTTTGGAAAAAAATGTAAGGCAATCTCAATTTGCGGAAACTACAGGAGATTGCTTCTATGTTGAAATGCAAATTTATTTTATTGCCAAGAGACTTACCGTTTGGAGTATAAAACGTTATTTTAAAACCATGAGCAAAGGGTAAGACATGCTACAACTTTGCACACAATCCTAAACAAGCGAAAATTTGGAATGTACACTTATTGCGTCAATGATTTTATAATGTTAGATTAGCAGTATGAAATCCTTTTTAATTACAGCGGTATTTTTTTGTTTTTCAGTCAGCTTTGCTAATGCGCAATCTGTAAAAGTATTTACTTCAGACACAGCTTATCTTTCTTCATTATATCAATTGTTTAAAGCACAATGGCCCAATAACAGAACGGTCAACATCGTATTTCATGGGCATAGTGTGCCGGCAGGTTATTTTAAAACGCCGGATATAAAAACAATGGAGGCTTATCCCGAGCTGACGTTAAAGTATCTGTCTGCCATTTATCCAAACGCCGTGATCAATGCTATAAAAACATGCATAGGCGGAGAAAACTCGGTGTCAGGCGCGGCAAGATTTGATTCAACCGTTTTAAATCATCATCCGGATGTACTGTTTATAGATTACGCGCTAAATGATCGTGGTATCGGTTTGGAAAAAGCAAAAGCAGCTTGGAGGTTAATGATTGAAAAGGCATTAGCTAAAAATATTAAAGTGATATTATGTACGCCAACGCCTGACCTGTCTGAAAACATACTTGATACAACAACCGCCTTGTATAAGCATACGCAACAAATTATTCAATTGGCCGGTGAATATAAAACAGGGTTGGCAGATAGTTATAATGCATTCAGAAAACTTGTTGCTGAAGGCAGTGAGCTTAAAATATATATGTCGCAGGTAAATCACCCTAATAAGGCAGGGCATGAAGTTATATTGGAAGAAATTAAAAAATTATTTTCGCCGTAGCAGAGAAAATATATAGTATGAATGACGGGAGATATTATGAAGAATAAATAAATCAGAAGTAATATTTAAAAAATGTTATGAATATTTTTACGGGACTATTATCATCATTTCTTTTGACAATGTTTGTTGCTGTAACAAATCAGGCGCAAACAACATCGGGATATTTTAAAAAACATATCATAACAAAAGATTTTATCTCTGAAGGTGTGGCAGTGGGTGACGTAAACAATGACGGTAAAATAGATATTCTTGCAGGACCCTCATGGTTTGAAGCGCCAGGTTGGGAAAAGCATGATATTGATACCTTTAAAGTATATCCTGTCAAAACAGGATATAGCAGATCTTTTCTTAATCATACGCTTGATGTAAACCAGGATGGTTGGATAGACCTTATTGTTATGGATTTTCCCGGGTTAAGTGCTGATTGGTATGAAAATCCCGGGGCGCGGGGAGGTTACTGGAAAAAGCATCGTGTATACGATCACGTCGGTAATGAATCTCCTGCATTTAAAGATGTGGATGGCGACGGACGGGATGATATAATTTGTGCTGACTCAAAAACCAACCAGGTCATCTGGCTGCAGGCACCTGTAGCAAAAGGTGATACAACCTGGAAAAGATATACCGTTGGGCAAAGAAATGTTTTGGGCACAGATATACAAGGGCATGGGTTAGGCTTTGGAGATATTAATAAAGACGGAAAAAAAGATATTATTGTAAAAGACGGCTGGTGGGAGGGCCCTGCCGATGTTAAACAACCAAACTGGATTTTTCATCCTGCCGATATTGGAGAAGATTGCTCTCAAATGCAGGTAATAGATGTAAATGCCGATGGTTTGCCGGATATTGTCAGCGCTTCTGCACATCGCTATGGAATATGGTGGCATCCGCAATACAAAGATGAAGATGGCAACATTTGGTTCGATCATTATACCATAAGTTTCTCTACCTCACAAACACATGCTACTGAACTTGCTGATTTTAATGGTGATGGCAATCCTGATCTTGTAACAGGTAAACGATATTTTTCTCACCTTGAACGCCTGAATCCCAGTAATAGAACCACCATTGACCCCGGAACTTATGAAAAAGCAATGCTTTACTGGTTTGAGCTAACGCCGGGCAAAAAGCCTTATTGGACGGAACATGAAATTGATGATGACTCAGGCGTGGGTATAAACATTGTAGCGCAGGATATAAATAATGATAAAAAGCCCGATATTATTATAGCCAATAAAAAGGGTGTTTTCTTTTTTGAAAATATAATTGCAAAGTCAAAGTAATTATTGGAACATTCCTGTTCCGGAGAAGGCGCATTTAAATTTTTACAGCATTAGCAGCTTGAATTTTTATTTCGATAGTACTTATCTGTATCAATAAAGAACACTTTTTGTTCGTATTTGATACAGCGATGCCTAGTTATAAAAAGAGTATAATTGATTTTCAATACAATAAGCAATGGTATCTTTTTGGCATAGAAGAATAAATATGGAGCAGCAAAAAAAAATGCTTATAAACTATGCGATTATTTATATATACGCTATCGGCATTGTTATTAATTATGCATTCAACCGATGATTTTGCACAGTCGATCCGGCGGATTGACGGCTCATCTGTTAATGCAAACCAACTCGATCAGCAGGTGCAGGAAATGATGAAAGAAGCAAAAGTGACAGGGCTTTGCCTAACGGTCTTCAATAACAATCAACCAGTGTTTTCAAAAGCTTATGGTTATGCTATTGCTGCTACCAGGCAGCCAATGACGTCGTCTACAGCTTTATATGCATTGTCGCTTAGCAAGGCTGTTTTTTCATACATAATAATGCAACTGGTCGATGAAAAAAAGATAGACCTTGATAAGCCGTTGGTCACTTATTTGCCGCGATCATTGATGACCTATACTTTCCCCGGTAAGCTTGCATCTTACAAGGATCTGGAAGGGGATGAGCGATACAAAAAGATCACAGCCCGTATGTGCCTTGATCACACTACCGGCTTCCCAAATTTCAGATGGTTTGAACCTGATAAAAAATTACGCATTAAGTTCGAACCCGGCAGCCGGGTGAGTTATTCGGGTGAAGGTATGTATCTGCTGCAAATGGTCATCCGGGAAATTACAGGAAAAGACCTGGAATCACTGGCTAAACAATACGTTTTTGAACCTTGTGGTATGACCACATCCAGTTACGTATGGCAGCCTGTATATGAGAAAGCATACGCGGTGGGGCATGATACAAAAAACGACAGCACTTTCTTTCCCCGGCGAACAGTTGCCAATGCAGCCGGCTCACTCACTACTACTATGGATGAATTCAACCGCTTCTATACTATGTTGATCAATAATAAGCGGTTATCAAAAAAATCTTTTAATGAAATGACACATAGCCAGATCCGCATCCGTTCGCTCAAACAATTTGGCCCGCTTTCCTGGAAGGATTCTACCTTAAATGATGATATCAAACTCGGGTACGGCCTCGGGTATGTAGTACTGGAATCGCCCTGTGGAAGGGCATACTTCAAAGAAGGAAATGATATGGGTTGGGGACACTACAGTATTGCATATCCTGAAAAAAAAATTGCTATTGTTATACTCACCAACTCAGATAATGGTGAAAGCATTTTTAAGGACCTTCTTAAAGAGGCTATCGGTGATGTTTATACGCCCTGGTATTGGGAAAATTATATTCCCTGGAACCAGCGATAAAACTTATTATAAATTTCACGCTATATAGTCAATAAGATTTTTGTTTGTTAATGTTAGTTTTGATTAAAAGCCGCGGTATCTACCGTGGCTTTTGTATATAAGCTCAATTACTTTTACGGGTTTTATCTTTCTTACGGTATTCTTTTTCCAAATCAATAATTTCTACTTTCCTGAATTCAACAGGATGACTTTCACTTTGCAGTGATATAAATCCTGATGATAAGAGTTGCCCGTCTTTTTTTACTGCGGGGTCGTAATCGGTAACACTGCCCCCTCCAATCTGCGGCTTTTGATATACCAGCACAGTGTCGCCGTTGGCTATATGTTTAACTACAGAATCTCCCAATACTACTACTTCGGCTCTCACCCATTGATCGCCACGGAAAGTTTTTGAAGCAGAGTTAATACAATGCTGGGTAATCAATTTGCCATCCATTTCCACGTTAGTGCCGGGTGTGCATAAATTACAGGTTGTTCTTTCGCCGGTTGAGTCACCGCCAAGTAATTGTACTTCTATGGAAATAGGAAAATCCTGGTTTCTATGCATGGTTTCCGGCGGCTGGCAATGTATCATAATGCCACTATTTCTGTATGCCCAGCCCGGCCCGCCTTTTACCTGGTCGCCAACAAAACGGTACTCAACGGCAATAATGTAATGCGAATAAGGTGTTTTATAAAAAAGATGACCAAATTGTTCTTTAAACTCATCGTATTGATCATAAGAAACTTTTATAACACCATTCTCTACACGAAAAGTATTGCCATAGTTCTCTCCATACGCATGCCCTGTAATTTTGGGCGTCCATCCTGAAAGATCTTTCCCATTGAAAAGTTGTTTCCATTTTTTATGTACCTTTCTTTGCGCATCTGCAGTTGCAGCAATCAATATAAAAGCAAGAAGAGTAAAACTGTATTTCATTTATTCTTTTTTAGCAGGAGTAAATGTAATGTTTTTCAACAATTGTAATCGTTAATTCAATCTGATCATTTATGTATAATATGCGTTTGTGCTGTGTAATTGTTGCAGGACTGATATTTATAAGTGCAGCATCAGCCCAGTCTCCAGGTATCGTAAACAAAGAATGGCGCAACTATGGTAACGATGCAGGAGGAAAAAGATTCTCCCCGGTAAAACAAATAAATGGCGCCAATGTTAAAAAGCTGCAACAGGCGTGGACATTTCATACAGGCGAACTGCAAACCTATGAAGGCACAAAGGTTATAGAAAAAGCCGCATTTGAAGCAACACCGCTGATGATTGATGGTACACTTTATTTTAGTACGGCAACGTGCAGGGTATTTGCTGTTGATGCGGGTACAGGAAAAGAAAAGTGGAGGTATGATCCAGGCGTCAATCTTAAAGCTGATTATTCTGAGATCACCTCCCGGGGCGTATCTGCCTGGACATCCGGTGCGGGATCAGGCAAAAAAGAAACAAGAGTTTTTATTGCCACCATTGATGGAAGGCTGATTGCATTGAATGCAGAAAATGGCAAACCTGTTTTGGCATTTGGCAGTGATGGTATCGTTAATCTTCGCGAAGGTTTTGGCAGTGAATGGAGTGTTACCTCTCCTCCTGCCGTAATCGGGAATACCTTAATTGTAGGTTCTTCAATGGGCGATAATCAAAAAGTGGATTATCCCAAGGGCACAGTAAGGGCATATGATGTTTTGAGCGGTGCATTAAAATGGAGCTGGGATCCTGTGCCGGGAGATAGTACCGATAAGGCCTGGCAAACCTGGAAAAATAATAGTGCGACCATTACGGGCGCAGCAAATGCATGGGCGGTTATTGCTGCAGATGCTGAACGCGATCTTGTTTTTATTCCAACCTCTTCACCCAGTCCTGATTATTACGGTGGTGAGCGGATCGGGCAAAATCTGTATGGTAACGCCGTTGTTGCGCTCCGGGCTTCAACAGGTAAAATGGTTTGGTATTACCAGGTGGTTCATCATGATCTGTGGGATTATGATATTGCCGCGCAACCGGTATTGCTGGATGTTGAAAAAGACGGTAAAAAAAATCCCGCAGTTGCTGTAGGTACAAAAATGGGGCACATCTTTATCTTAGATCGTGAAACAGGAAAGCCATTGTTTCCTGTAGAAGAAAGACCTGTGCCGGCATCTGATATTGCAGGTGAAGAGGCGTGGAAAACACAACCTTTCCCTGTGCTGCCGGCGCCGGTAGGACTGCAACATATAACCGGGGCTGATGCCTGGGGCATTACTCCTGAAGGGAAAACTGAAGCCGCAAAGCGTATTGCCCTGTACCGTAACGAAGGCAATTTTACACCGCCCAGTTTCAAAGGTACTATCATGACACCGGGCAATGTGGGCGGCATTCATTGGGGAGGTATGACGTATGATGAAAAGAACCGGTTATTGATAACAAATATTAACCGCCTGGCGGCTGTCATCAGAATGATACCAAGAGAGCAGGTGGGGGAGTTAGAGAAAACAGATTCAACATTGCTGAGAACAGAAACCGGGCGTCAGCGCGGAACGCCTTATGTAATGAAACGTGGTTATCTTTTTAACGCGACAAGTAATGGAATAATAATGCAAACCCCGCCTCCATGGGGAACCATACTTGCTATTGATTTGCATACCGGAGAAAAAAAATGGGAAGTGCCCCTGGGTTATATGATGGATCCTTCAAAATTTCCCGGCGCGAAAAACTGGGGCTCACTGAATTTTGGAGGAGCTATTACAACGGCGGGCAATCTTACATTTGTTGCCGCAACATTTGATAATCACCTGCGTGCTTTTAATACGCAAACAGGTGAACTTTTGTGGCAGGCTGAGCTTCCCGCTTCTGCGCAGGCAACGCCAATGACGTATGAATGGAAAGGAAAACAATATATTGTGATCGCAGCAGGCGGGCATGGAAAACTGGGAACAAAACAAGGGGATAGCGTTGTGGCTTTTGCGCTTGAATAGCTTGAGGCTTTGGGTTTATGGTTTCCTGTTAAAGCTATAAAAAGGCAAGGTGAACCGGTACATCAATAACAGGATTATGAATTGAAATTTTAGAACTCCCGTTGATCAATAAGTAAAAATTGCCGTCCGGCCAAAAATAAAACACGGTTTTTACTACCGTTTTTTAACGGTAGCAAAAGGAATTTTTGACGGTTTTTTTGAAAGCAGGTTGTTAATCCAATTTTATTCAGGACGTTTGCCGGGTCATAATTATTCAACCCTGGCTGCAATGAAGTTCCTTCTAACCATTTTAATGCTAACCATCCTGCAAGGCATACAGGCACAGGATAGCCTCAGCGATACCGTTGTAAATATCCCCGGCAAATACACCAGCAGCGTTGACAATAAAATCAGTTCCCTCGACAGGCAGCTCACCAGGCAAACAGATAAGTATTTAAACAGTCTCTCCAAACAGGAACGAAAAATAAAAAAACAAATCGCTGCAATTGATTCATCAAAGGCCGCTGAAATATTCGGTGATGTTAAGAAAAGATACGAATCCCTCTCTCAAAAGCTCAATGGCGCCACCGGCAAATTTGATAAGCTTACTTCCGGTGAATATATGGCAGGGCTTGATTCGCTGCAGGGCTCACTTGCCTTTTTAAAAGATGCGGTAAATATTGTTTCCAAAACAAAGGACATACGGCAGAAGCTTGGCAGCTCCCTTAACCAGGCAAACCAGTTACAAAACAAATTAAAAGAAGCAGGCGATATACAAAGCTGTCTCCAGGAGCGGCAACAACAGCTACAACAACTGCTTGGCTCTTATACCAACCTGCCACAAAGCGTTAGTAAATGCTTTGGTAAATACCAGCAGGATGTGTATTACTACAGTCAGCAGGTTAAGGAATATAAAGAGATACTTAACGACCCGGATAAGCTGGTACGGAAAATACTTTCTACCCTGCAAACTATGCCAGCTTTCTCAAAGTTTTTCAGTAAGTACAGTATGCTGGCATCACTATTCCCTGCCCAGGATAACTACGGCACCATGCAAGCATTATCCGGCTTACAGACAAGAGCAGATGTGCAACAGGTATTGCAACAGCAATTAGCCATACCTGCCACCAATGGCGCCAATGCCAATCCCTCCCAATACCTGCAACAGCAGATGCAGCAGGCACAGGGTGAGCTGAGTAAGCTGAAAGACAAGCTGAACCAATTGGGTATTAATAGTGGTGGCAGCAGTGATATGGCAATGCCTGACTTTAAGCCCAACCAGCAAAAGACAAAATCATTTTTCCGGCGCCTGGAATACGGCAGCAATTTCCAGACACAAAGATCGGATTATTATTACCCGGTCCGCACCGATATAGCAGTGACTATTGGTTATCGTGTTTCGGACAAAACCACTGCCGGCATCGGCATTAGCGGTCGCGTAGGCTTCGGGCAAAGCTGGAAGCAGGTAAGGTTATCTGGAGAGGGTATAGGGTTTAGGGCATTTATGGACTGGAAGGCGCCTGATTTGTTTAAAACCGGCAGCCGTTTTATGGCAAGCCTGTGGTTTACCGCCGGTGCGGAAATGACTTACACAAGAACCGTTGAAAGTCTTGCAGTATTTAAGAACTACAGCAACTGGACAAAGAGTGCGCTTGCAGGGCTTACAAAAAAATACAGCATGAACTCGCCCTTGAAGAAGGGAAAGAAGGTGCAGGGAAGCATGCAGGTGTTGTATGATTTTTTATATAATAAACATATACCGCCGACGCCGGCAGTTGTGTGGAGAGTGGGATGGGGGTTGTAAAAATTACAGAACTTGATTATTCCAAGGTTTAACTAATATATATGTTCAATTTTATTAAAAGAAATTTAGTTACTACAGTATTGTTGTTTGCTTTAGGGGTAAAAGCTCAACAAAATTATTCTATTCCCGCTATGCCAAAGTCTCCTAATGTAGCAGCTATGGACCGTTATGGCACTTTTGGAGTTAATTTTTATAGGGGGTTACCAGAGATATCTATTCCTTTATATGAAATAAAAACAAAAAGCTTTTCTATTCCACTAACGCTTTCATACCATGCATCTGGAATTAAAGTAAATGATGTGGCGAGTTGGGTAGGACTAGGGTGGAGCGTATCAGGAGGAGCATATATCGGGCGGAGCGTAAGAGGAACAGCAGATGAGGTCTCTAGCGGATTTACAAACAGAAATTATTTTTTAACTCCTGTTTCGCAAATAGATCCAACAACTCCGGTAGGGTATAATTATTTAAAAGCATTGTTTAACATGAATGATCCGGATCCTGAACCGGACGCATTTACATATAATATCCCAGGTAAGTTCGGACACTTTTTTTATAAAGATCATTTATCAGATGCCGTTTTTATTCCACAAGCACAATTAAAAATTGGTAGGTACCCGAATGTAAATCCCTATAGTTATACTTTAATAGATGACAATGGCAACAAATATTTCTTCGGCAATCTCAATACGTTGGATATTGAGTACTCTATAGTTCAAAACGGTGGCACATCAAATTCATATGCAAGTACTTATCTCGTTTCAAAAATGATCTCCGCAGATGAAAAAGACAGTATCCGTTATACATATAATGCTGCAAACGGAGTTCAGTTATCAGTAGAAACAGATGATTATGCCGTAATACAAGACAACTTTACAGCTGCTGTCGGAGGAGCTAGTGTCCCTGGTTCAAGCGTTACAGAAGCGTATACAAATGTTACGAGGAGTTCAGAGCAAAAATTGCTTCAAAAGATTGAATACGAGAATGGCAAAATAGAATTTGTGCTAAGTGCGCAAAACAGGGAAGATTTGAGTAGTAAGCTTCTTGATAAAATCAATATATACGAAAAAAGTAAATCGGGTTATGTATTGCTAAAAATAATTGACTTTTATTATGGCTATTTTTCCGGGACAAACAATACCAAAAGATTAAGGCTTGATTCCGTATCTGTTCTCCCGGCTTCTGGCTTGGAAAAGCAGGTGTATAGATTTACTTATAATGAAAATGAACCTCTTCCTGCTATTGGGTTGTCAAAATCAATTGATTATTGGGGCTATTATAACGGGAAACCCAATATCACCCTAATGCCAGGAAGAATGGTTCAATACCAAACTGCCCCGGGAGATGGTACATATGTAAGAATCGGTGGAATGCCTGGAGGCAGAGATCCTGACCCTACAAAAGTTCAATTGGGTATTCTGAATAGGATACAATATCCAACAGGTGGATATTCTATTTTCTTATATGAGCCTAATTATTATCAAGGAGGTGGAAATATTAACCTTGGCGGAGGTGTGCGAATTAAATCTATTTTATCTTACGATGGAGTGGGAAATGTACCCATAGTAAAATCATATAGGTATGGGGTAGTCGAAGGTGATGAATCTGGTTCAGGCTTGTTAAATTCAGTTAATTCTTTGCATTTTCCAGAAATTATTACTCCTGTTGATCACATTATACAGATCCCTCAAACCACTTCTTTTATTCTTGATTACACGTATCGCAGCAGGTATTTACCTTCTCAACCCAGGCTTGACAACAAAGTATTTGATGAAACTAATGTTTATTACCCTTTTGTCACAGAATATTATGGAAATCCAGGGAATAACATTGGAAAAATAACTTACCAATATTCAGAAGCCAACGATGATATTGTTACAAACCTATTTGATAAAACGAGATTTGTTAATACAAGGCATTGGTTAAGGGGGAAATTGCTTTTCCAGAAAACGTATAAACGATTGTCTTCGGGACTTTTTGCTCCTCTCAAGGAAATATATAATCAATATAATATTATAAAAGATACAACTTATGCCAATGTTGGCTTTTTGATTGCTCAAATAGCAAGAAGAGAAGGTGTCTTTTTTGAGCCAGCTGAAACTGGGCATTTTGGTAACTTGGCTCTGCCATATCAGTATTCTTTCTATGATATGTATACAGGAATGTACGCAGTAACAAAATCTGTTGAAAAGGAGTATCAGGATAATGGATCCGAGCTAGTTAAGGAAACCTATTATAAGTACAACAAGCAAGGCTATATTAAAGAACTGAAAACATTGAACTCCGGAAAAGATACTTTGTATAAGATTTTTCAATATCCTTCTGATTTTAATACATCCGTTGCTGTAGGTAATGACGCTTTAGGAGTAAAAAAGCTTGTTCAGATTAATATGCTTAATGCTCCCATTGAAACCATTACCGGTACTAAAAAGCCCGGAGGAGCTTTAAAAATCAAGAGCGGAACTTTAAAAACTTTTTATCCTTCAGTGCAAAATTTAAAAAGCGAATACTTAATTGAAACAACTGCCCCTATTGAAAACTATATACCATCGTATATAAACGCGTCAGGAGAACTTGTGATTTCCCAAAACCTTAAAAAAAGAATCACCTATGAATTATATGATGACAGAAACAATTTAACTCAATACAGCTTAGAGGGTAGTGGACAAAATAACTCAATCATTTGGGGATATAATAAAGCATTACTTACCTCTGATTTTCAGAATGCTACTCTCAGTCAGGTCGCATTTTCAGCTTTTGAAGATAATGACAAAGGAAATTGGGTATATGATGAAGCTTATGTTCAGAATGTACCAACGGCTGCAATGTCAGGAACATATACATATGTATTTAACGGATCAAATTCAATAACAAAAAGTGCTGTTCCGACCGGCAAGTACAGGGTATCATATTGGAGTCAAAATGCCTGTACAGTAAATGGAAGTTCACCAACAGTTACAAACCCGCCTACAGCTTCCGGATTAATACTATATGAACATATAATAAACCTTCCTTCTACAGGTTCCGTAACAGTGTCTGCTCCAGCAAATACTAAGATTGATAATCTTAAACTGGAGCCAGAAAAGTCATTGAGTAGGAATTTCTCCTATTTACCGGCAACAGGACTTACTTCGGAATCATCACAGAACAATACGGTTACTAAATATCAATATAATGGGCTACAACAATTACAACAAATAAGTGATCAAAATAATTATGTGCTGAAGAAATTTGAATATGTTTTAAACCCTTCTTCTCCTTTAGGAGCGATACCAATTATATATTATAACACCATTCAATCTACCACGTTGCGCAGGAATAATTGTGCGTCTACAGAAAATGGACAAAAGGTTACATATGTTGTTCCCGAGCAGACGTATTTTTCCTTTTTGAATGTAAATGATGCGAATCAGAAAGCCATTGAAGATCTTACTCAAAATGCTCAACTGTTTGCAAATGCAAAAGGACTTTGTACTTCAAAAACAGCCGAAAGCTGGATGCCTTTAACACAAACCTGCCAATTAAAAGTCGTTGATTATCTTCCTTCGCCCACATCAGGACATTCGATTTATGTTTCATCTGTTGACGGAACTACAAATTATACACAGGTTCAGATCTCACGAAGCGATAATCAGTTTAAGGTGAAAATAGACTACGAGATATATTTTACTAATACCGGAAATAAAATTTATGGAAGCATGTGGATGGAGGCTGGAGAAACTACTAAATCTGCAACCATAGGACTTACGCCTTATACGAATGAGTATCGTAATGGCGCAGGTATTACCAAAGTACAAAGGTTAAGTGAATCTGTTTTAACGGGCTGGATGGTATACGGCAGGCGGGCAAAAACAGTGGGAGGAGATATTGTGCTGGTAGAGCCTAATCTGAATGGTTCCGGAACCGGTCCATATTTCCCTCCCGTAGAAGGAAGTATTTATCAATGCAATGCTAAAGCTGATGTTATAGATCCCGAAATAAATCTTGGTAATGCTGCTTATTCAAGCTTGGCCCGTGAGGTGCAATTCAAGTCAAGCTGTGGAACATTTATTTGGTATTCTGTACCAGCCGGAAAGTATACATCTACAATAAGCCAGGAAGATGCAGACCAGAAAGCGACAAACGAAATTAATACCAGCGGTCAGGCATATGCAAACAGTACGTGCAACTGATTATAAATATGCTCACATTTACAATGGATTAAAAAACTGTTATAACCTAACTAATATGAAGATATTAATAAGATTATTTGTCTGCCTATTTATACCGCCAGTAGCTTTTTCCCAAACACCCAACCCCATACCCTCTGCCTATCCCGGCAGCACCACGGTAAACTATATCCGCACCTGGGACGCCCGTGCCCCTGAGCAGAACGCCACCACGCTCACCACCAGGCCACTGCGCGATGTACAGCAAACCACGCAATACTTTGACGGGCTGGGCAGACCCCTGCAAACGGTAATAAAACAAGGCTCATACCCCACAGGAGGCACAGCGGTTGATATGGTAAGCCCCGTGGTATATGATGAGTTCGGCAGGGAGCAGTATAAATATCTTCCCTTTGCATCAACGGCAACAGATGCAACAAAAAACGATGGCAAGTTCAAGCTCAACCCCTTTCAGCAGCAGGTAGCGTTCTATAATGCTCAGTTGTCCGGTCAAACCGGGGAGACCAGTGTAGGAGCAAACAGCCTCAACTGGGCATACAGCAAAACCAGTTACGAGCCATCGCCGCTGAACCGGGTAGATAATACCTATGCTCCTGGCGCCGGCTGGGTAGGCAGCGAAAGCGGCAGCACAGAAGCCTTAAAGAAAAATGTGCGCATAAAGTATTACGTAAACACACTGACAGATAATGTAAAAAAATGGAGAGTAAAAGTTGCCGCCGCAGCCCCCGGCGACTGGACGGAATTTGAAGTATACGGCACATACCCTGCCGGCGAGCTGTATAAAACCATTACCATAGACGAAGACGACAGGCAGGTTATAGAATTTAAAGACAAGGAAGGCAGGATACTGTTAAAAAAAGTGCAGCTTACCAGTGCAGACGATAACGGAGAAGGGAAAAACTATACCGGGTGGCTCAGCACCATTTATGTGTATAACGATCTTGGCAACCTGTGCTGGGTTATTCAGCCCGAAGCCGTGCAACGGCTGCTCCTGAGCGTGTGGGTGGTAACCCCCGCTTTGCTCAATGAATATTTTTTTTGCTATGAGTATGACCAGCGCAGCCGCATGATCATGAAAAAAGTACCGGGCGTAACCCAGGCAAATGCGCAGTATATGGTGTACGATGCAAGAGACAGGCTGGTAATGACCCAGGATGGCAAACAAAGAGACGCATCAATAAACGCGTGGACCACCACCCACTACGATGAGCTGAACCGCCCCGTTATACGCGGGTTATATATAAACACCCCTGCTAATAAAACCTTTAAGCAGCACCTTGCCGATGCATACAACAGCACCGCATACCCCTTTGCGGCAAGCGCACCCCCCGGCAGCACTACCTGGTCCATGCTCACCCAGTGGGGCTACGATGATTATGAAACCCTGCCCTCCGGCACAGGGCTTACAGCAGACCTTGACAATACCTATACCAGCGCCACCTATATCAATACTACGTACAACACATCACCGCTATATGCCCAACAGCCGCTAAAATCAACCCAGACAAAGGGATTAGTTACCTGGATGAAGGTAGCCATATACGGCACATCCGATTATTATCATGTTGTAAACATATACGATGATAAAGGCAGGGTAATACAAACCAAAAGCACCAATATAACCGGCGGCACAGATATTACCACCACGCAGTACAACTGGGTTGGTCAGCCCATACGCGTGGTGCAGAAACAACAGCTGGCAGGCAGCAATGCCCAAACCGGCATTACCCTCACCGATATCAGCTATGATGATCTTGGGCGGGCAGCAGAAACCAGAAAGAAAATACAGCATACGCTGGTAAGCAGCAATGCGCTGCCTGCGGTATGGACATCCGTAAACAAAAACCAGTACGACGCCCTGGGGCAGCTGAAGAACAAAACCATGGGCAACAAGCGGGATGCATCGGGCAACTATACTTCGGGCATACTCTCTGTGCAGGACTACCAGTATAATATAAGAGGGTGGCTGCTGAGCGTTAATAAAGATTATACCAATGCCGCTACCAACAGCGACCGTTATTTTGCCCTGGAGCTGGGCTATGAAAAAGACCCCTCCCTCGGCAGCAATGGCAGCAAACAATACAATGGCAATATAGGCGCCATGCTGTGGAAGAGTGAAGGCGACCAGCAGCGCAGGAAGTATAACTTCACCTACGATGCCGCCAGCCGGCTTACGGCAGCAGCCTTTGGTCAGTATGAGTCAGGCAGCGGTGCAACAGCGTTATTTGGTACAACCGCAGGGGTAAATTATTCGGAAGACGGCATTGAATACGACCTGAACGGCAATATAACAAAATACAAGCGCATGGGCATGCGGCTGAACAGCTCTGGATATATTGATAATCTTGCCTACATCTATAAGACAGGCAATGCGAGCAATATGCTTGAAAGGGTAGATGAAACAGCAGGAGGAGATAATGGCAAGCTGGGCGATTTTAAAGATGGCAGCAATGCAGCCGGCACAGCAGATTACAGCTACAATGCCACGGGCAGCCTTAAATCAGACAAAAACAAAGGCATAACAGATATTGCCTACTGGCGCAGCTCAGAGCTTCCCAAAGCCATATACACAGCCAAAGGCGAGATAGATTATGTTCATGACGACCTTGGCAACAAGCTGAAAAAGATAACCATCGAAAATCCCTCAGCCGCCAATGGCAACCACACCATTACCACCACCACCTTATACCTTGGCGGCTATGTATACGAAAGCAAAACCACCTCACCTGCAGACCCCAATGCCCCTGATTATGCCAACCGCCTGTTGTTTGCGCCGATGGAAGAAGGCAGGATAAGACCGCAGTACAACAATGCCTCCACTCCCAACACCCCCACGGGCTTTGTGTATGATTATTTTATTAAAGACCATTTGGGCAATACAAGAATGGTGCTGACAGATGAGTATAAGCAGGATATATATCCTGCTGCTACCCTGGAAGGAGATATCAATACAAACGGCAGCCCCAATGCAGCATACATTGAAAAGAACTATTATACCATAGACCCTGCCAGAATAGCTCCTAAAACAGATGCAACAGGTATAACAGATTACCCCAACCACAATGGCAACCCGCCTGCAAACAATAACCCCAACAGCAATACCACGGCTAACAGCGCCAAGCTCTATAAGCTCAACAGCGGCACCAACAAAACCGGTCTTGGCATTACCTTAAAAGTAATGGCAGGCGACAGGATAGATATCTTTGGCAGGAGCTATTATTTTACCAACAATACCGGCGGCACAGGCGCCAACAGCGCTATACCGGTGCTGGATATATTAACCGGGCTGTTAGGCGGCCCCACCGGTGGCACGGCAGCGGCGGCGCATGGTGGTATAA
The DNA here is from genome assembly GCA_047601125.1 of Agriterribacter sp. Classification (GTDB taxonomy): domain Bacteria; phylum Bacteroidota; class Bacteroidia; order Chitinophagales; family Chitinophagaceae; genus Agriterribacter. The sequence continues at coordinate 2,558,781 of JASGJY010000002.1, forward strand.
CGGCATCGCAGCTTAATGGCATCAGTAATGTCACCTCCGGCATTAGTACTTTGCTTGGCAACCAGACCACTGATGCGGCAGGAGCGCCTACGGTGCCGAAAGCCTATATCAACTACATCTTTTTTGATGAGCAGTTCAGGGTGGCAGCCAGCGGGTTCAGTAAAGTAGGCAGCAACAGTGTTGTTAAAACGCATACAGACCTTACAAATAAAACAGCGCCAAAGAATGGATATGTGTATATTTACGTGAGCAACGAAAGCCCTGTGAACGTGTTCTTTGACAATCTTCAGGTGATACATACCAGGGGTGCTATTCTGGAGGAGACGCATTATTATCCGTTCGGACTGACTATGGCAGGAATATCATCCAAGGCGCTCAATAATGCAGTGGAGAATAAGTATAGATTCAACAGTGGAAATGAATTGCAGAACAAAGAGTTTTCTGACGGTAGTGGGTTAGAGTGGTATGATGCTACGTTTAGAATGTATGATCCGCAGATTGGTAGGTTCCATCAGATTGATCCATTGGCGGATATTCTTGAGAATCAAAGCCCATATTCATTTGTATATAATAATCCATTATTATTTAGCGATCCGTTGGGATTAGCGGGGGATACTGCTTGGAAGACCTTGCCGGAAGTAGTAGTCCTTGGACATAAACCGAAAACTCCCCCTTCGGCAGGATTTATTGATTTTAATGGAGGAAGAACTCTTCCAGGAAGTAATAGCGAAGCGAGAGTATCACCACTTCCTGTAGCGCCCCTTCCTTTAGAAGCTCCTAAGGTGGATATAGGATCATTGTCTACACCTTCAATTAATCCATGGATTTTAAGAGGCCTTGGCACAGTAGGTCTTACGTTATCGCCTTTGACAGCCGGCAGAGGTTCTGATAGACCTCAAAGCCGCTTGTATCCATATATGCAGATGTTGGACTCTAGGGTACCGCCTGCTGTTCAAGAGCCAAATGGGATTCAGTATACTTTACGAGCAAGAGCTGACGGCTTCTACCCGGTCTATGCATGGGGATCAATGGGTACTGCAATCAGTGGCATTTGGTTAAAGAAAGGAGAAGTATGGAAAATTGGTACTACAATCAGAGGAATGGCCAGGTATCCAGGTGATTACTACGATCAGATAGGCAAGGGACTTAACTTTGTTCAGGAGTATCCTTTATTTGGTACAGCCCCTATGGATCAGGTATTGTATGTCGAAAAAATGAAACTCATTAATTACGTAATGTCAAATAACGGAAATCTACCTCCCGGCAATACAAAATTTCAGTAAAATGGTAATAAAGATATTCCTTGAATGGAATGAGTATATAGGAATTCGGTTAAATGAAGCATCAGTATTAGTTGAGTCTATTGAATTATTCTTCAAGGATAAAAATTATGGGGTTTCCATTGAGCAAATTATGATAGTGATGACGGCTCTTGACAGAGACTGGAAACAACGTAAAAAGTATAAAAAAGATAAAAGACGTTTTGACTATGATATTTTACTGGACTTTTTTGGGATTTTAGATGCGGAAGGAGATGAGAAGAAAAGAATAGTCTGCAATCAAATGATAGAAATTACGGAGGCAACTTTTAGTAAATATAAATTTGAGGATTTTGATAAAGTGAGATTTTTAACAGATTTTAAAAACGTGGTTAGCCAGGCAAAATGGTAATATGCAGTCCTGTATTATTTGTTTTAATATTTTAATAAATGCAGTAATAACTATAAAGGCCCGGCGTTGCCGGGTTCTTGCATTTATGAAGCATAAGCCTGCTTCGCTCTAAAATCTCTTATATAGGCCGAGATGACTTTAATGAGTATGCTTTGTTCATCTTCGGGGAGAGTATCCATTTCTTTAAACTTCTGCAGCAGCTCTGCATTTTTGAGAGAGGTTTTAGCTTTTTCGTTTTTATCACCATATAGTCCAAGCATATGAACTAACGAAATAAAGCCTGTTAAAAATACTCAGGTGCCAGGCGCAAGCGTCCCACCATATAGTCCAAGCATATGAACTAACGAAATAAAGCCTGTTAAAAATACTCAGGTGCCAGGCGCAAGCGTCCCACCATATAGCGCAAGCATATGAACTCATGAAATAAAGCATGCTAAAAATACTCGAGTACCAGGCGCAAGCGTCTCGCCACAAGTGTTCGAAACCTTTGAAAAATCCCGAAGGGATGTTATTATTATAGAAAAGTTCATTGAATTTTTAAAGGCAAACCTCGAAGAGGTGACATTAGCACTATGTCAGCCCTTCGGGATTTTAGCTTATTTGATATGCCTTTTCTATAATAATGCCAGCCTTTCAGGCTTGACTTCATTAATGTATTCAGGTTTCGAATATTTCTGGCGTCTCGCTTGTGCCGTTAACACCAGATAGTTGTAATTAATTTCAGAGGCCGGTTAATAGTTTGTAAATATAAGTTTGGCGATAATGATAAGCTTTATTTTATCTGTTTTGCAGTAGCATGAGCGGCACAAGCGAGACGCCACAAGTGTTCGAAACCTATTTGGGTTTAATTTTGCCTAATGACGGCAAAAGAACTTATAGGATTAATACCAGAAGAGATATTTGAAGAACTATCAGCAGAGACAAAGGTAGATACGCAGGTTAAGAAACTGTCTGGTGAGGTTATCTTCAAATTAATATTGTTTTCAATGTTGAACACCTCGAAGCCAAGTTTGCGTGTGATGGAGGCTTTTTTACAATCAGCACAATTCAAGTCATTCACGGGTTATGATATATTAGAAGGGAAGTACAATTCGATAAGAGATCGTATTTGCACAATAAATGCAGATTATTTTGCAAAACTCTTTGAACAAATATTTCTTATTTACAACAAGGAACTGAAAGAAGAAAAGGCTTTATCCAAAACAGATAGCACATATGTAGCATTAGCCGCTAAGCTGTTTTCGATCGGGATGGAAAACGGCACAAGTGACAAACGTTTTGTAAAGTATAGTGTCAACCTTAAGGGAAGTATACCTTCATCGGTAAAAGTTTTTACGGCTCAGTCATACGTAAGCGAAGAACTTGCACTTACCGAAGTTATTAACGATACAGATTGCATTAAAAATGATGTAGTTGTTTTTGACAGGGGTTTACAATCAAGGGAATCGTTCGACAAGTTTACCAATAGCCAAAAATGGTTTGTGAGCCGGGCTAACCCAAACATAAGGTGTAAAACGATCACCCAAACTAAAGTGGGTGCAAAGTCAGAAAGCAGCACAGTTACTATCATCAGCGATGAAACAGGTTACCTCATAAATAAAAAAGATAAAGCAACAGCGCACATATACCGGGTAATCAAAGCTGTTATAAACAAAAGTGGAGAGCCAATTTGCTTTGTAACCAATATTATAGATGAGGATGCCTACATGATAGCAGCATGGTACAGGCAACGCTGGGAAATAGAGGTATTTTTCAAATTTATCAAGCAGCATCTAAACGTAAATCACCTGGTATCAAGAAATATTAACGGCATCAAAGTAATGATTTACATGACTATGATACTGGCTATCCTCATTATTGCTTATAAAAAAATAAACAGGATAAAAGGCTTCAAGATTGCAAAGTTGAAATTTGAACTGGAACTCGAAACAGAAATTATGAAAGCCGTAGTTATTCTTTGCGGTGGAAATCCTGACAATGCTCCGCATCTATTTAGTTCTGCCTGATAGGTTTCGAACACTTGTGGCGTCTCGCTTGTGCCGTTAATACCTGATACCTGTAATTAATTTCAGAAGCCGGCTAATAGTTTTTACATTTAATCATGAGTCGTAAATATAAGTTTGGCGATAATGGTAAACTTTATTTTATCAGTTTTGTGGTAGTATATGTATTGATTTATTTATCCGGAATAGGTAGCATGAGCGGCACAAGCGAGACGCTTGCGCCTGGTACTTGAGTATTTGCAACCTTGCGCCTGATTGGGGGCAAATTAAGTGGGCAGCAACTTGAAAAAGCACTACTGCATGAAATGCCTGGTTCAACAAAGCTTGAAAGAGAGGTTTATGAACAATACCTAATTGATAAGCACGGGCTTGACAATTTAATTAACGTTGTCAATCCTATGGGGGGAAGAAGAGAGGTGTATAATCAGATGGTGGATGTTGTTATTGAAAAGTTTGGGTTGCCCAAGTAAAATAATTTGTATGAACACAGATGATATTGAAATAGCTCCCTTTGATAATTTGCTTGTTTACAAAAAGGGATATACGCCAGAAATCGTATCAAAGATTATAACGGAAAAAAGCTTAGGTGGACTTCGGATATTTGCAGTCCTGAAAGAAGATAGGCTTGAAAGTTTAGATTTTTTACGCAGCTACATTTTTCTTGAAAAATTAGATATTACTTCTGTATCGGATTACGACTTTAGTTTTTTGCAGAATTTAACAAGATTGAAAAAGCTATCAATTAATACAGAGGGTAACAATGAAATAAATCTAGGTAGCTTATGTGAGTTGCAATATTTATCAATAAAATGGCGTAAGAAAATAGTCGGCTTAGAGAACTGCACAAAATTATCATCACTAACTCTTATAGAATATAAGGAAAGGGATTTGCAAAAAATAGGAATCTTGCAAGGCTTAGTTGAGCTACGTATTAAAACTAGCGCAGTTGAGACATTAAGCGGAGCTGATAAGTTAATCAATCTTCGTAATCTAAATGTTGGCAATTGCAAAAAATTGCAGCTTATCGAAGCAATTAATCATCTGCAAAATCTGAACGGGTTGTACCTGGATGCCTGTCCGAATATTAAAGACTATGAAGAAGTAACAGACTTGCCAAGTTTGGAGACACTTGACTTGACAGACTGCGGAAAAGTTCAGTCTTTGAAATTTATAGAACGATACCCTGCTTTACAAAAGCTATCCTTACTTGGAAATACCATTATAGTTGATGGTGATTTAGTTCCTGCAAAACGTATAAAATCATTACAGCATAAACATTACAGTCATTATAATGTAAAGTTGGAAAACCCTTCCTATAATCAGAACATTAAGAACAACTTGGAGAAGATTAAAAATTTATTCAAATGAATTTTGGTTCTTATAGCAAATGCCTATGTGTAGGGTTGCTCATGGCTATTTTAATGTTTTTATCAACAACATCATACTCACAGTTAGTATATAAAAAAATTTTATCAAGCACTATATCCGTTAAGCTGCCATTTTCTTTCAAGGTGATGGATGCAAATACACTTTCTTCTAAGTATCAAACCAACAACAAACCATCAGAAGTTTACACTAATGAAGAAGCAACAGTAAATATTGCTTTTAAGAAAACAACACAGTTGTTATCTGAACAAAATGTATTTGTAGAAGGTAAAAAAATAGAACAGCAGTTAACGAGTAATGGGAAGGTTCAACTAATTAGTTCAGGACAAGTAAAAACGAATAAAAACAATATTTATGTTTTTAGTTTTTACTCTGATGCTATTGATACAAGAGTGTACAACGTAATGTTTATCTTTTCTTTGAAAGGTAAAATGATACTAGGTAGTTTTAACTGTACAATGGCACTGCAAAATCAATGGCAGGATGCAGCTTATGAAATTATCCGTTCTGTAGAAGTGATCTAATGGCTGTTGAAAATTAGCCTTGCAGCTAATTTTGAAGCCGTTGTTGGTGTTAGCAGGCACCAATTAATCTAAGGTTCATGAATGTGAGATTTATGAGATACTGGTTTGAATTTGATATTAAAAGTGCTTTTGACTTTCCACCAGGAATCGGTATTGGTTGTGGCGTCACTGCATTTGATTATAATGATGCATTAAGAATAATGAGTGAGAAAATATTTTTTAGTATTAAAATCCCACCTATTAAAAAGTATATTGAGAATGTTGATATACATGAGCTTGATCAAAACCATGTTATTCCCAATATGAAAGTACCTCTGGAGAGAGGCATATGGTTCCCTTTAGGATATGAGTGAAATGTCCTGCTTATACATAATTTGTTTAACAAATACAGTAATAAAATTAAGCCCGGTGTATAGTGCCGGGCTTTAATATTTTAGGTAAATGCTTTTTTAATTTTGCGATTAGCAATAAAGGAATCGAGGAACTCAAAAACGAGTTCCTTGTCTTTTTGGGAGAGTTTATCAATATCCAGTATGCGATTAAGCGTAGCGGTGTTGAGTTCGGTATCGGTATTGCCTACGAACCAGTCCAAAGACACTTCCAGGATTTTAGCCATGTTGGCGGCAGCTTTTTTCATCGCAGAGTTTTGTAAGTTCTTAGTTTTTAAATGGTGCGGAGAACCAAAGCACAAGCCAATGCCACCAAACCTGTGCCAGGATGTAGATGATATACTACCACCGATGTGCACAACATCAACCATCATAAAGAATATTTTTCAGATATATATTTAGAATAAACTATGGAATAGAGAAGGCAATATAGCCACCTTTGAAATTGTTTTTCTGCTCGCCATTCACCGCAATCACAACGTACTGCTTATTGTCAACAGCATAAGTGGAAGGGATCGAACTCGCCATACCGGGCAGTTGGTATTCCCACAATACTTTTCCTGTTTTCTGGTCAAATGCACGGAACATATTGTCGCCGGTAGCGCCTATGAAAATCAGTCCTCCTGCTGTTGCAATTCCTCCGCCACGGTTGAACATGCCAGAGTTAGCTATACCCATTTTTTTGAATTTCGGGTCCTCGCCAAGCGGCACCTGCCAGTCAATGTTACCCGTATTCAGGTCGATGGCAGTCATTGTGCCGAAAGGAGGTGCGATGGCAGGATTATTTTCGGGGTCAAGATAAAAACTGTACCCGTTAAAACCGTAAGGTTCATTGTTTTGAGGAATGCCTGCTGTTTCAAATGATTGTTGTACCAGGGTATCTTTAACATAGGCAACGATGGATGCGATTTGTTCCTGTGACAAAAATCCGAACGATGGCATGGGTGGAGCGCCTTTCTGCATAATGCTGGCAATCTGCTCATTCTTATATTTTTTTGCACGGCCTGTAAGATCTGGTCCAACACCTGCCCCTTTTTTGTCAGCGCCATGGCAGTTGCTGCAGTAGGTTCTGAACAATATTTCCGGGTTGAGCTGGTTGGCCGCACGGATTTTTTTTAAATCCGTAAGTTTCAGGATCATCGGTATGTCGGTGGCGTTTACAAATAACTTATTGGTTTCCGGGTTTACCGATGCGCCACCCCAGTTTGCTCCTCCGTGCGCTGTAGGCAGCATAATCAGGCCTTCCATAGATGGCGGTTCATAAACGCCTGTTTTGTATTTATTTTTAGTGATCTCCTCTTTAATCCATGCGGAAGAACGGCCAAAGAATACTTCCTGGTAACCCTGGCGCGCAAATGGTGGATTTACAGGAATAGGTTGTGTAGGCCAGGGCTTTTCCCCCGGCATGCTGCTCACAGTATCTACAGGCACTTCATTCACATCAAATAGTGATTCGCCTGTGTTGCGATCAAACATAAACAGGTATCCCATTTTTGTAACGAGCGCAACAGCATCAATATTCTTTCCGTTGCGTTTTATCGTAACAAGGTTGGGCGGCGAACCATTGTCGCGGTCCCAAAGATCGTGGTGCGTGGTTTGAAAATGCCAGAGGCGTTTCCCGGTTTTTGCATCGAGCGCAAGCAGGCAGTTGGCAAAAAGGTTTTGACCGGGGCGGTCAGCTCCGTAAAAATCAAAAGATGGCGAGGCAGTGGGAACAAATACGATACCCCGTTCTTTGTCGAGCGCCATGCCGCCCCAGCAGTTTGCGCCACCATTGCGCTGGCGGGCGTTTTCACCCCATGTATCAGCGCCAAACTCACCCGGCTTCGGGATAACATGAAAAATCCATTCTAACCTGCCGGTGTTGATATTGAAGGCGCGTATATCGCCGGAGGTTGAAGGAAGTTCATCCGGTACTTTGCATCCCACAATAAATAGGTTGTTATACACTACTCCCGGCGCGTTGCTTGAAACAGGCACGCGTGCACGCATAGAGTCTGCCACCTCCAGCCCCTCATAGAAATCAACCCGGCCGTTGCTGCCAAAGTCTTTAATAACATTACCATCTTCTGCGTTAATGGCATATAATGTACCTCCCGAAATAAGGAAGATACGGTCGGGATTGCCGGGATGGTAGGTCATTCCCTTCGACCAGTTAGGAATGGCTGATGAATCGGGCGTAAACTCCCACAGTCGTTTACCGGTAACAGCATTCATTGCAACCAGTTTGTTGGAAGGCATCAGGCCGATGACACGGTTGTTCATCATTACCGGGTTAAAATAAACACCACCTCCCTCGGTGGTATCTTCAAGTCGCCAGGCCTCTCTAAGTTGTGAAACATTAGTAGTATTTATATCTGCAAGAACAGAGAATTTGGTATTAGAAACATCATGACCGAAGGTTGGCCAGGTAGAGGTATCACTTTGTTTGCCGGGCGAGCAGGCACTGAAGAACGCAAGTAAGAGGTAGCCAAACAATCGTTTCAGGTGTGGTGTCATTATATGAAGAATTATAAGTTCAGATATTTTGATAAAGGGTCTTTTGTATCAGATAAATTGAGTTGATCTTCAATTCTTCTGGCTTATATAAGCGTATGAAAATACAAGGAAATGTTTCAGATCTTCATGCAGGATAGATGCATTCCAAATTTTTGCACCACGTTTCCCTCGCCGCTGTGCGAAGATAGAATAAAAAGCCTGCCTGCCAGCTACTTTGTATACACAAATAGCTGCTTTTAATACTGATAATACCTAATGCAATACAGGTGCGCTGCAGCTATTTAAACACGGGGTATGCAGCGCAGCCTGAATAAATAAAGATATGTATACCGGGTAGCTCACGGCAGACGGGAGTGAGGGCAATTAAATATGCAGCGACAATTATATGCACACCTCCGGAGTCGATTTGATTTTATCTATAAAACCTGCTGTTGCATATTTTTATATCATTTCTCCACACGCGTTTTTATTATTGCGGTGCGCTGCACCTTTAGCTTACATATTTACTGTACCTACAAATATTATCGCTGCGCTGCAGCTTAAAACATAGCTCGTACCGGTGCAGCGCACCATAATATTTGCAGCATTCCAGGCTAAAGCAGAACAAGCCGCAGCGCGGCGTAATATTATAGTATGCTTTAACCACAACAATGCTTTGAACGGAAACGCCTAAGTGTATATCCCACGTCTTGCAGGCGCGCCTGCGGGGCTAATTTGAAATGCACCCACAGGATATCCCGTAGCTCTCAAAATATCTTTAATTCTTTTACCTGAATGAATAGTTTGAAGTTTGGGTTTTATTATCCCTGCTAAAGCTGATAGCTCATGTCTTACAATCCACAGCTATATGGTCATAAGATTCGAGGTAAACAGGTAATATTTTACCTAATTTTTTAACAGCAATAGCTAACTGGTTGCGAACGGTCAGTTCGGAAATATTAAGAATAGACGCTACTTCCTTATACCGCAATCCGTCTTCTTTAACCAGTTGTAAAATCAGCCGGCATTTTGGAGGAAGTTCATTGAGTGCTCCTCTTATTTTTTTTGTGATATCAGATGAGATACACAACTCTTCCGGTGTTTTAAAATCGATGGTTGTTTCAAAAGCTATTTCATCAAGGTTGATAACAGGATTTTTATATTGCCTTGTAATATACTTCAGGCAAAGATTTTTGGTAACGGTATAGAGGTAAACACTTAGGTTTTCTATTGCTGCCAGTTTAACCCTCATTTGCCAAACCTTAATAAAAACATCTGAAACGATTTCTTCAGCAGGTTCTTTTGATTTAATAAATGCGAATGCGGTGCGGTACAACCGGTTATAAAAAAGATCACATAAACTTCTGTACGCTTTCATGTCATCGTACAATGCAATCTTTTGTTGTAGTTCCGGTATGCAGGCAAGTTGGTTCAATTCGAGGCTGTTCGGTTTAAATTTCCATTTGTAAAATTGGAGGTAAAAATTTTTTTAAAAAAATTATTTTTCTTTTGGTACAATTTCGTGATGAAAAGTATCCTTGATATCAGTTATTGTTTTTATGGATACCGAAAAATTCTGGTTGTTGTTTAGTGCAAAACTCGCAGGCGAAGCAACGCCTGAGGAGCTTGATGCATTTGAGGAGATGATAAAGCAGCACCCTGAATTAAGCTGGCAGGTGCAATTAATGTCTCAGATGTGGAACAAACATTCTGAGGTTAAGGCTCCGGATGATTTTTTTGACAGGCATCTTCAACGATTGAGTAACCATCCGGATACACAATCACATCATGTGCCGGATGAAACAACATTTAACCCGACTCCTCCCTGGGAAGATCAGGAAAAGAAAGGCGTTTATCGCTGGTTACTGATACTGTCAGGCGTTGCCGCAGTAATAGCTGTGGTGTTTTTCTTTTTTTATAAGACTGATACAACTGTACATACAGCAATAAAAGAAGTAACGGCCCAAAATACTGTAACAACGCGTAAGGGCTCAAAATCCAGTATACAATTACCCGATGGAACAATGGTCTGGCTCAATGCAGACAGCAAGCTTACCTATGATGAAAATTTTCGCGGGGACTTCAGGAAAGTTCACCTGGAAGGCGAAGCTTATTTTGATGTAGTAAGAGATGAGCACAGGCCTTTCATCATACATACCAAAACACTGGATATACGTGTGCTTGGCACTGTTTTTAATGTAAAAGCATATGAAGCCGAATCAAATACTGAAACTTCATTGATCAAAGGATCCGTAGAGGTTACCCTTCACAATAGCCCTGAGAAAAAAATTATCCTGAAGCCTAATGAAAAGCTCAGGGTAAACAATCAAAATTTTGAATATGTTACTGACAGGAATGGAGAAAAAAAAGAAGCAGAGGATGATGCCGGTAACATGAAGATCGTGGTTGGGAAAATTCATTATCAGAAAAAAGACAGTATGGCATTGGAAGCATTGTGGGTGAGAAATAAACTGGTGTTTGATGCAGAAACATTACAGGAAGTGATGCGTAAAATAGAGCGCTGGTATAATGTGAAAGCTGTTATTAATGTTGATGATAAAACTAAAGCAACACAGTTCAGTGCCATTTTTGATAATGAGAACCTTGGCCAGGTAATGGAGGCACTGAAAATAACAGGCAGTTTTTCATATGTTATAAATAGAGATGTAGTAACGATAAAATAATAAATAGGAAAACCCAATAAATTTTTAACCTAAAACAGATTGCGTATGACCGAAATGAAAAAGAATTAAAAATAAACGGAGAATGCTTGCTACATTCTCCGCCACTAAGACAAACTGCCCTGGCAGGCAGTTCATCATTTGTTTAAAATCAAAACCAAGGTATGAAAAAAAATGAATACGGCGCGTTCGTAAACACGCGTCGTTTATTAATCAAAAGCCTGCTTATGACGAAGATGGCGATCTTGCTGGTTCTTGCTTTTTCCACTCAAACATATGCCCACAGCTATGGTCAGGGCATAAGCCTCAAACTTGAAAAAGTTAAACTTAAAACTGTTTTCAAATCCATAGAAGAACAGGGAGATTTCCGTTTTGTTTATAAGGATCAGTTATTGAAAGAAGCTCAGCTGATTTCAATTGATGTGCAAAATGCGAGCCTTACAGAAGTAATGGACAAAGTATTGCAAAATACGAGACTCACCTACCGCCGGTTAAGTGAGCAACTTATTGTTATTGTTGGCGATAAAGCAACTGAAAATATCCTTGCTGTGGCAGCTATACCTGTTACAGGAAAGGTTATTAACGAAAAGGGGGAAGCTCTTCCGGGAGTTAGTGTTCTGGAAAAAGGTACAAATAACGGTACTACAACCAGGTCAGACGGAAGCTTTACTCTGGATGTAAGCAGCGCAAAGGCAATATTGGTATTTACTTATGTAGGATTTAAAAAAATAGAGATAGCGGCCAATGATCCTGATCAGCTTGCAAATGTTATTTTGGCGGCTGAAGATAATGGCTTGTCTGAAGTTGTAGTGATTGGTTATGGTACAGCCAAAAAATCAGATTTAACAGGCGCAGTAGCGGTTGTGAAAGCTGATAAATTGATGGATATGCCTGTTCCCAATATTACGCAGGCATTACAAGGTAAAGTGGCGGGTGTTGATGTGAGCGTAAACAGCAACGCACCGGGCGCTGGTGCTAAAGTACGCGTTCGTGGTTTGGGTTCTATCAATTCAAGCCTTGATCCTTTATATGTGGTAGATGGCGTTGCAGGCGTGGATGGCAACAGCCTGAACCCCAATGATATTGCTTCAATTGAAGTATTGAAAGATGCGTCTTCAACAGCTATTTACGGGGCACGCGGCGCCAATGGTGTAATAATGATAACTACCAAACGTGGCAGGAGCGGCGGTTCAAAAGTTACTTATGATGGTAATGTGAATGTAGCACAATTATACAGGCATCTTCCTGCGCTTAATTCAGATGAGTTTATAGAAGTGTATAATACATCTTTTGCCAATGGACAGAAATATGATCCGAATGGAGCTGTTTGGGCTCCGCCAAAAGCATTAAATCATCTGAATTATCCTTTATTGTTTGATGCAAACGATAAACCCCTTTACAATACTAATTGGGAATCGGAAGTATATAAGCCTGCTTTATCTCATAATCACCAGTTAAATTTCCAGGGAGGTACTGATAAAACATTGTATAGCGTTTCTTTAGGCTACCTAAACCAGGATGGTATTATGACAACATCTAACTTCAATCGATACTCTGCAAGATTTACATTGGATACTGATGTTAAAACCTGGCTCAAATTAGGCGGTAGCGTTTCTGTTATAAAAAGCCAGCAACGCATGGTATCTGATGGTAATGGCGGCTTGAATGTTCCCCGTATGGTAACTGAAGCAGTACCAATTATTCCCATTAAATATCCTGACGGTACATGGGCAGGGAACAGCGATATAGATGGATTGGAAGGTGGCGCAAATCCCGTGCATATTGCAAATAACAGGTATTCACTTAATAATAATTTTCAGTCGCTGGGAAATACCTATTTGTTATTTAAATTGGCAAAAGGACTTGAGTTCAAGTCTGACTTCGGCTTTAATTTAAGCAGCCAGAAAAATAATTTCTATTCTGCCAGCGACCTGCATAATCTTTCACAAGATCAGGGTGGTGTTGCAAACATCAATGCATATAAAAATAATTACTGGCAGTCAGAAAATTATCTGACCTATAATAAAGATTTCAGGAATGGGCACAAAATGACAGCATTGCTCGGAGCTTCATGGCAGGAATATCGCCAGGAAAGGGTAAGATCTGAAACGCAGAATTTTATTGATGATATTTTCCAGTGGTATTATCAACAGGCAGGGTCTGTCCGTTCAGCAAATGAATCACAGGATTACAGGTGGGCAATGAACTCATATTTTGCTCGTGTAACTTATAATATTAGCGATAAATATTTATTAACCGCTACTGGTCGCTATGATGGTTCTTCCAAGTTCGGCGCTAATAATAAATACGCTTTTTTCCCATCAGTTGGTGCGGCATGGAGAATTTCCAAGGAAGATTTTATGGCTGATAACAGCAACATCAGTGAGTTAAAATTGAGAGCTAGCTATGGTGCTTCCGGTAACCAGGAAATCGGTCAATACCAATCCATTGCTCAAATACAACCCAGTACTACTGTATTAGGCGGTGCAAGTACTTCTACCCTCATCCCAAGCTATCTTGGAAACCCTGATTTACGTTGGGAGGTTTCTCAGCAGTTTGATGCAGGTATAGAACTTGGTTTGTTCAATAATCGTATAATGTTGAATGCAGACTTCTATAACAGGGTAACCAAAGACCTGCTTTTACAAGCGCCAATTCCCTGGACCGCGGGTTTAAACAATGCATATGTTTATATTAATGTTGGTTCGGTAAGAAACAGAGGATTTGAAGTAAATCTTAATACAGTGAACATTCAATCCCGAAACTTTACATGGACTACCAATTTCATTTTCTCTACCAATAACAATAAGATCATTAAGCTGAAAGATGGCAATGCAGATATATTCCCTGGTCCTAATTTCCTCGGACAAACAAATATATTACGTGTTGGAGAGCCAATCGGTTCTTTCTGGGGCAGAACAAGACTGGGCACATATAGTGATAAAGAAACTGAACTTGCAGCTTCACAGGGATTAAAACCGGGTGATAGAAAATACCTGCTGAATGCAGATGGTAGTGAAAACTACAGCATCATCGGCCGTGCTTATCCTAAATGGACCGGTACTTTCTCCAGTACCATGAATTACAAAAATTGGGATTTCTCTTTTGATATACGTTTTGTACAAGGTGTAAATACAGCAGCAACATTTAAACATTCATCAGAAGACAGGCAGACAATCGCCAATAGTCTAAAAACAGTGCTTGATGCCTGGACGCCCGATCATCAGAATACTATGATATCGCAGGTAAGAAACTACAAGTTTGCACAGGATTCCAAATTTGATACGTGGTGGGTTGAAGATGGTTCTTTTATAAGAGGACAGAATTTCATACTGGGCTACTCTCTTCCTTCAGCAACGCTTGACAGGATGAAAATAAGCAAGCTCCGGTTTTATGTTAGTGTTCAAAACCTGTTTATCATTACAAAATATACAGGGTATGATCCGGAAGTGGATACTTATAACAGCAGCTATGGTGCGAATGGTTCGTTCTCACAAAACCTGGATTTCTTTTCTTATCCACGCCCACGCGTATGGAACTTAGGCGCAACACTTAGTTTCTAACTTCAAAAGAGTGAATCATGAAAAAAATAAAATATCATTATATAATATTACTGGCTGCTCTTACAATGGGCGCTTCATGTAAAAAATTCCTGGAAGAAGAACCAACGAATTTTATTACACCGGAATCATCATTATCGAGTTTAAAAGTAGCTAGGGCATTTACGAATGCATGCTACCAGTATCTTCAAAGTTCTATGCTGGGTGGTCAGTCTTCCTCTTATGGAGGAAATACCTGGAACCTTATGGAATTTATGACAGGCAAATCAAACAGCGATTTAGGGCAAACGGGTTTTACGCTGTTCCAGAACCTGAGTTATAATGCTACTTCTTTTTATGTTGACACATGGTGGCAGAATCTATACAAAGGTATAGGAGCATGTAACCAGGCTATTGAGCAGTTGCCGAATATTAACGCTCCGGGCCTTACTGAAGATGTAAGAACCAATATGCTTGCTGAAGCACATACAATGAGGGCTTTGTATTATTTCTTTCTTGTAAGAATGTATGGCGCAGTGCCAAGCGTAACAGAAGTGCCTAAAGAAGTTTCTGGTTTGAATTTGCCAAGAACTTCAGCAAAGGAAATATATGATAATATCATTATTCCCGACCTGTTACTGGCAGAGCAGTCTACACTTGGCTGGAAAGATAATACAGGGCTGGTTTCTATGGGCTTTGTAAAATCTCTTCTCGCTGATGTATATCTTACGTATGCGGGTGCAGCTATTAATGGCGGCGATCAGTATTACGCAGAGTCTGCCAAAAGATCGCTGGATGTAGTTACTAATGGTGGCTACACACTTTTTTCTGAGTATACTGATATGATAAATCCTTCCAACAAAAATAAAGGAGAGTTTATCTTCCAGGTGCAGTATGCCGCGGCCGTGCCTTCTAATAACCCGCTTACACCGTTAACTATTCCGAACTATTCACGTATCTCAAAGTATTCAGATGAATATGGTTCTGTATATCCAACTGAAGAATTTATAGCATCGTTTCCGGCAGGAGATAAAAGGGCAAAAGAGCGCCAGTTCTTTTATACCAGCTATCCTAATGCTGAAACAGGCGTAACTGTAAATTTTAACGGGCACTATATTTATAAATGGTTTGATGTAAATGCAGTAACCAGTACTTTAAAATCTGATCTGAACTTTACATTATACCGGCTTGCTGATGTAATGCTTATGTATGCAGAAGCATCTAACCGTGCGGAAGGAGCACCTAATTCAACAGCAATCGGGTATGTAAACCAGATAAGAGACCGTGCCGATCTTGCTCCTATTAGCAGCATGAGCAAGGATGCGTTTGAAAAAGAAGTGTGGCTACAGCGCTATTTTGAATTATGTTTTGAAAATAAAATGTGGTTTGATATGCTGCGTACCAGGAAAGTGCATAATGATGTTACAGGTAACTGGGACGATTTTGTGGGGCATAAAACAGTTTTCAACGCTACATTCAGTGAAAAGCAATTACTCTTCCCTGTACCAAAACAGGAGATAGATGTAAATCCTAATCTCCTGCCTAACAATACCGGGTTTTAAGTTTGTTTGTTTGGGGCTATAAGATAAGGGCTGCTGTAAAAGGCGGCCCTTTTGTTTTTTGAGAATAATTATTGATTAGCTTTAACTGGCTATAAATAATGCTATGAGGAAATTTTATTTTATCATTATTGTGCTTACCGGTTGTATACAGCCAATAATTGCACAACAGTTACAAAAAGCAATTGCAGATAAATCGGCAGCGATATTACCTGCCGTAATAGAATGGCGCAGGTACCTGCATCAAAATCCTGAATTATCAAACAGGGAGTTTAAAACCGCTGAATATATTGCAGCACATCTTAAATCGCTGGGGTTAGAAGTACATACCGGCATTGCAAAAACCGGCGTAACAGGAATATTAAAAGGAGGTAAACCGGGGCCGGTAATTGCATTAAGGGCCGATATTGACGCGCTTCCGGTTAAGGAACGTGTGGATGTTCCTTTCGCTTCCAGGGCAGTTGGTGAATATTTGGGTAAAGAAGTTTCGGTTATGCATGCCTGTGGGCACGATACACATATGGCAATTTTAATGGGCACAGCATCTGTTTTAAGCGGTATGAAAAAAGATATACCTGGCACTATTAAATTTATTTTTCAACCTGCTGAAGAAGGCCCGCCCGGCGATGAAGAAGGCGGTGCGCCTTTAATGATCAAAGAAGGTGTAATGGATGATCCCAGAGTAGAAGCGATCTTTGGATTGCATATTAATTCGCAAACACCCGTTGGGATTATTAAATATAAACCAGGTTCAGTAATGGCTGCCAGCGATTGGTTTACTATTAAAGTAAAAGGAAAACAATCACATGGTTCGCAGCCCTGGGGTGGGGTAGATCCTGTAGTAGTTGCTGCGCAAATTATCAATGGATTGCAAACTATAGTAAGCCGCCAGTCTGAGCTTACCAAAGCGCCTGTTGTAATAACAGTAGGTAAAATAAATGCGGGTGTTCGCAGTAATATTATTCCTGAAGAACTGGTAATGGAAGGAACGATAAGAACATTGGATGAAGCAATGCACAAGGATGTGCATCAACGTATAAAACATACTGCGGAAAGTATTGCAGCGGCAAGCAATGCAACCGTAGAGGTTTCTATAGATAATAAAACATTAGTTACCTATAATAATCCTGCACTGGTGCAAATGATGCTTCCATCCCTTCAAACAGCAGCGGGAAAAGATAAAGTTATAGAAGCAGACTGGACTACAGGCGCTGAAGATTTTTCTTTTTTCGGAGAAAAAGCGCCAGCCTTCTTTTTCTTTTTGGGAGGTATGCCTGTAAACCAGCAGCCTTCGAAGGCAGCGCCGCATCATACACCGGATTTTTTTATTGATGACAGTATGCTTGATGTAGGAGTGAAAGCTTTTTGCAATATTGTATTTGATTATGCAAGATTAAAACGTGGTAAATAATTTCCGGAGAAATTTGCTGGATGTAAGAGTGTTTTAAATTAAATGACACAGTGTTTCTTTAATTCCGGCGTAATACAGGCGCAGCGCACCTTGATGTTTGTAGTCCGGCAAAATAACATGGAGTAAGCCGCGGAGCGGCGTAATATTGACCTGGTGTATTAATGTTTTAATATTTCGGTGCGCTGTACCTGGAAATGCCATATCTGAATAGTGCTGCAAAAATTATTCCTGCGCTGCAGCTTTAAACACCTTATATGCAGCTCACCTACCTTCTTTCACATACCGGGGATAGCGCCAATGACGCATACCTGTATTTACAAACGGATTGTACATATTGCACAGAAAAGAAAGCAAAACGAAGCGGGAAAGTGAACAGGATATTGTGAATAGTAAAATGTATTTCTGAAAGCTGATTGCTGACGGCTGATAGCCTGTTGTTTCCTGCCACGTATAGGTTACCCGTTGCAGGAAAATGCCGTGGTTTTATTTGCCCGTACAGGGTTACCCATCTGAAGCGAAAATTTGGAACGCCCATTTGTTAATCGGGGTTCATTTATTGTATAGCTTTGCAGTAAATAATAAAACGGTGAATATCCTTAGAAAAATTCCGGTACTTTTTTTTGTTAGCCTTTTTATAAAACCTTCTGTTGCTCAAAACAATTTTATAAAAAATGAAACTGAGCTTGCTTATGGTATAGCGACGGTTCCTGAAATTCCTGGTGCAACAGGCAATTTTTTTGCTATCGATAATAATCATACACAGGTTGATAATATTTCCGGCATTGGAGGATTTTCGTTGGCATACAACCGGTATATATCAAAACGGTTTTCACTGGGGGTTACAGGTGTTTATACCAAAGCCACGGTTACCTACCATGTTCCCTCTGCCAAATTTGATTGGGCGGTATTTACAGTGCTGGTAAATGCAAAATACAATTATGTATATGATCCATTATTTCATATGTATTCAGGGTTGTCTGCAGGTTGCTCATTCAATAATATAATTGGTTCTGCAGAAGGAAATAACCAGGCATTTGCTTACCAGGTAAGATTGTTGGGCGCACGTTTTGGCGCAAAGTTCGGCGCTTTTGCAGAACTGGGCTATGGTTATGAAGGCATACTTAAGGCAGGCGTTTCATTACAGTTTTAGGATAATAACTTCACGGTTCAATTATTTCCACATTCTCACATTTCCACATTACTTCAGCATTCCTTTAATCTCGTTCAGCTTCAATAATGCTTCCACAGGAGTAAGCCGGTTGATGTCAGTAGCCTCCAGCAATTTTCTTATTTCATCAAAGGTCTCGCTGTGCGCATCAAAAATAGAGAGTTGCATTTGCGGCGTTGCGAGTTGCCTTACGGCAGAAGATATATCGGATCCGCTGTCTCCGTGTTTTTCTTCCAGTTGCTTTAGCACCGCATTTGCACGGTCAATCAACGCAGGAGGCATGCCGGCCATTTTAGCCACATGTATCCCAAAGCTGTGCGTGCTTCCCCCCGGTGCTAATTTGCGAAGAAAAATAATTTTATTGCCTGCTTCCTTATTGGTAATATGATAGTTCTTAATACGCGGTAGTTTATTTTCCAGTTCATTCAGCTCGTGGTAGTGCGTAGCAAATAATGTTTTGGGTTTGTGCGGTGAATTATGCAGAAACTCCGCTATGCTCCATGCTATCGAAATACCATCGTAGGTAGATGTTCCCCTGCCTATTTCATCGAGCAATATCAAGCTGGCCGACGAAATATTATTGATGATGCTGGCAGTTTCATTCATCTCTACCATAAAAGTTGATTCGCCGCCGCTTAAATTGTCGGATGCTCCAACCCTGGTAAATATTTTATCCGTAACGGGTATGCTTGCAGCAGATACCGGCACAAAACTTCCGGTATGTGCCATCAGTGTGATCAACGCGGTTTGCCTGAGCAATGCGCTTTTACCACTCATGTTAGGCCCGGTAAGTATAATGATCTGCTGATTATCCGGGTCGAGTATAATATCGTTGGTAATATACTGTTCGTCTGAGGAAAGATAACGTTCAATAACCGGGTGCCGGCTGTCTTTCAGCGTTAATGCCACTCCTTCGTGCAGTTCCGGTTTTTTATAATTATACTGCAGCGCGTTACCCGCAAAGCACAGCAGGCAATCCAGTATCGCCAGTATGTTTCCATTCAATTGCATCGGCGCAATATAATCCTGCAATTCAACCAGCAGCTTATCATATAATTCCAATTCAATCTGGAATATTTTTTCTTCGGCGCCGGTTATTTTTTCCTCATAATGTTTTAGCTCCGGCGTAATATATCTTTCCGCATTTGCCAGCGTTTGTTTTCGTATCCAGCTTTCAGGCACTTTACTTTTGTGCGAGTTGGTTACTTCAAGGTAATAACCAAACACATTATTATAGCTCACTTTTAAAGAAGATATACCCGTCACCTGCATTTCTTTCTGCTGCAGTTCCAGCAGGTAATCTTTGCCGTTAGTAGCAATGCTTCTTAGTTCATCCAGTTCAGCATGCACCCCTGTGTTTATCATGCCACCTTTATTTGCCTGCACCGGCGGGTTTTCCGTAATCTCCTTATTTATTTTTTCAGCTATATACGTGCAGGGGTTCAGGCTGTCGGCTAACCGCTTCAGATAAGCGTTGCTGCTGTTTATGCAACTGTTTTTTATTTCCTGTATATGCTGCAACCCGCGGGCAATATGTTTTATTTCACGCGGGTTAATTTTTTTTAATGGTATTTTACTCACCAGCCGTTCAATATCGCCGCATTGTTTAATATGCTGAATGATCTTTGTACGCAGATCAACTTCTTTAATAAAATACTCCACAAGATTCAGCCGCTCATTAATGCCTGCCATATCCTTCAGCGGCAATACCAGCCATCGCCTCAGTAAACGGGCACCCATAGGAGAAACCGTATTATCCATTACTTTCTGTAATGTATGCCCGCTGTCCACGCCGGTGCCCAGCAATTCCAGATTGCGGATCGTAAACCGGTCCATCCATAAATGTTCATCCTTATCAATGCGCTGAATGGAAGTGATATGCTGAAGATTAGGATGCTCTGTATCTTTCAGGTAATGCAATACCGCGCCGGCCGCAATAATACCGGCATGCATATTTTCTACACCATATCCTTTCAGCGAATGTGTACCAAAATGCTTCAGCAGGTTTTCTGTAGCATATTTTTCTTCAAACAGCCAGCTCTCTAAACTATAAGTGTAAAATTTTGTGCCGAAGGTTTCTTTAAAATGTTTTTGAAAGCTGCGTTGAAAAACAACCTCCGCGGGTTTGAGGCTCTGCAATAATTTATCCGCATATTCCGCATTTCCTTCCGCCACAAAAAATTCACCGGTTGATATATCCAGGAAGGCAGTGCCTACTATATGCTCCCCAAAGTAAACGCCTGCTAAAAAATTATTGCTGTTGTGCTCAAGCAGCTTATCGTTGGTAGCAACACCCGGTGTAACCATTTCCGTTACGCCGCGTTTCACAATTCCTTTGGCTGCTTTCGGGTCTTCAAGCTGATCGCATATAGCCACGCGGTAGCCTGCTTTTACCAGCTTATGCAAATAAGTATCCAGTGCGTGATGGGGAAAACCTGCCAGTTCCGATGATGACGCCGCGCCATTATTCCTTTTGGTGAGCGTAATACCAAGCACCTGCGATGTTACGATCGCGTCTTCGCCAAAAGTTTCATAAAAATCGCCAACCCTGAACAATAAAATCGCATCCGGGTAGCGCTGCTTTATTGCCCGGTGCTGCTGCATTAACGGAGTATCTGAACTTGCTTTTGCCATACTGGGGTGGCAAATTTAATGAACTGTACCGCAACTATTTCCCCTAAGTTTCCCCAAAATATAAAGTATATATTTTATGTAGCCGGCCACAGCGCAGGTAGCATCGTTCCTTGCCACGCTCGCTCGTACTGCATATCATTGAGCAGCATTGGTGCAGCAGGCTGAGTATACTACAGTTTTCCGCATTAAAACTTTTACTTTCTTTGCGCTATGCGCAAATTAACCATGGACGAACTGAACCGTAAATCAGTGGAAGCATTTAAGGCTTCTGATAAAACGCCTGTAATTGCTGTGTTAGATAATGTGCGCAGCATGCACAATGTGGGCAGCGTATTCCGCACAGCAGATGCATTTATTATTGAGGATGTTTATTTATGCGGCTATACACCAAAGCCGCCGCACAGAGATATACAGAAAACAGCATTGGGCGCTACAGAAACTGTGCATTGGAAATATTACAATACAACAACAGAAGCGGTACAGGAACTAAAAACTAACAGTTATCATATATGGGCCGTTGAACAGGTTGAAGGCAGTATACCGCTTGATAAAATCTCAACGCTATATTTGCCTGGGCAGGGGAAAGTTGCCGTTATATTTGGCAATGAAGTTAGCGGGGTTGATGCTGAAGTGCTGAAGCTGTGTGATGGTTGTATTGAAATTCCTCAAATGGGTATGAAGCATTCCCTGAATATATCTGTTGCCGCAGGTATAGTATTGTGGGAACTGGCGAAGGAATATAACTTGAAGTGATTATTGTGGTTTTGCAATATCCCACTAAGAAACACAAAGGAACACAAAGTTCCACAAAGTGTTTTTGTGTTTTTTGTGTCTTCTTTGTGCGTTTTGTGGTATTACACCAAGAGACGCAAAGGAACACAAAGTTCCACAAAGTGTTTTTGTGTTTTTTGTGCCTTCTTTGTGTGTTTTGTGGTATTACACCAAGAGACGCAAAGGAACACAAAGTTCCACAAAGTGTTTTTGTGTTTTTTGTGTCTTCTTTGTGTGTTTTGTGGTATTACACCAAGAGACGAAGGAACACAGAGCTCCACAAAGTGTTTTGTGTCTTTTGTGTCTTCTTTGTGTGTTTTGTGGTATTACACCAAGAGACGCAAAGTAACACAGAGCTCCACAAAGTGTTTTGTGCCTTTTTTGTGTGTTTTGTGGTATTACACTTTACAAAATCACCCTCTTTATTCCATTTTTTAAAGTAGTTACATGGAAGTTTAATAAAATACCGAGTTTATAATTACCCAGTTTCAAATAAGTTAATACCTGTGCAAGGTGTACATCTGTGAATGCTTCTACTGTTTTTAATTCAATCACTACCTTATTATTTGCCAGCAAATCCAACCTGTAGCCATGGTCTAACTTAATTTCTTTGTAAATAATCGGCATAGGCTTCTCATAATCCACATATATGCCGGTTTTTATTAACTCATATCGCAGGCATTCTCTATAAGCAGACTCTAATAAACCGGGACCCAACTGCCTGTGTACTTCGATAGCACAGCCGATAATGATTTTAGAAAGTTCATTTTCTGTGAAATGGAGTGTGTTTTTCTCTAACATGATATGGTGTTTTTTGGTTAAATAAAGAATTTACATAAAATCCATTAAGGTGTTTTATTTCTTTGAGTTTGTGTTTTGTGATATTCCACTAAGAAACACAAAGGAACACAAAGTTCCACAAAGTGTTTTTGTGTTTTTTGTGCCCTCTTTGTGTGTTTTGTGGTATTACACCAAGAGACAAGGAACACAAAGCTCCACAAAGTGTTTTTGTGTCTTTTGTGTCTTCTTTGTGTGTTTTGTGGTATTACACCAAGAGACAAGGAACACAAAGCTCCACAAAGTGTTTTTGTGTCTTTTGTGTCTTCTTTGTGTGTTTTGTGGTATTACACCGAGAGACAAGGAACACAAAGCTCCACAAAGTGTTTTTGTGTCTTTTGTGTCTTCTTTGTGTGTTTTGTGGTATTACACCGAGAGACAAGGAACACAAAGTTCCACAAAGTGTTTTTGTGTTTTTTGTGCCCTCTTTGTGTGTTTTGTGGTATTACACCAAGAGACAAGGAACACAAAGCTCCACAAAGTGTTTTTGTGTCTTTTGTGTCTTCTTTGTGTGTTTTGTGGTAGTACACTAAGAAACATAAAGTTCCACAAAGTATCTTATCGTTAAGACCGCTACAATCTTAAAATATTAAAGCCATTGACTAAAAAATCAATGGCTTTAATATTTTAATAAATCATTGCCTGCCTCTACCAGAATTTCGCATACAGCGCAACCAGTATCAACAACATAATAACGATCATTGCAAGTACAGAAGGTTGCAGCTTAAACATTTGTTTATCCAGTGCAAAAGCTTTCGGATTTATTTTAGGTCCCGCAAGACTGAATACCACCATCACAATTACGGTAAACACAAATGCCCAACCCATACAAATAAGGAATGGGATACGCCATACCTGCACGCCGTTTTCCATTGTAGGGAAAGCGGTATATAATAATGTTTCATTGCCAAACCACTGTGGTGCATAATTGTTGAAAATAATTGCCATTACTAATCCTGTAATTAAACCGGCAATAGCAGCAGCACCTGTTGTTCGTTTCCAGAACATACCGAGTATGAACATGGCGAATACACCAGGGCTGATAAAGCCGGTATATTTCTGGATAAATGTAAATCCGCCTTCGCCGCCAATGCCCAGTAAATCATTCCAGGTAAATAAAATAGCAATTATCATAGATGCTATAATGGTTACACGCCCTATCCAAACGAGTTTCTTTTCGTCCGCTTCTTTCTTAATATATTTTTTATAGATATCGAGCGTGAAAATGGTAGATATACTGTTTGCTTTACCTGCCAGCGAAGCTACTATTGCAGCGGTAAGCGCTGCAACAGAAAGTCCTTTTAAGCCTGTTGGCAAAAAGCTTAACATGGCTGAATAAGCGCCGTCTTTTCCACCTGCCAACTGGGGCAGGTGACCATTCTTATACAATACATACGCCGCGATACCTGGTAACATTACAATGATCGGCATCATCAGCTTAAGCATCCCGGCGAATAAAATACCCGTACGTGCCGTTTTTAAATCAGCGCCCAATGCACGTTGCGTAATATATTGGTTACATCCCCAATAGTTGAGGTTCACAATCCACTGACCTGCAAAATACATGGCAATACCGGGAAGAATAAGATATTTGTCAATTTCAATCTGTGGTGATTCAGGTGTTGGCTTATCAAATATCATATGAAAATGTTCGGGCGCATCTTTCAATAATGTATTAAAACCATCGAATATGCCTGCGCCTGTTCCTACTTTATCGCTAACAATATTTAATGCAAGTAAGGTTGTGGCCAAACCACCAATGATCAGCACAGATACCTGTATCACATCCGTATATCCTATCACCTTCATTCCACCCAACGTAATAATAATGGCGAACATGGATAATAATATCATAATCGTATGGAGATAGCCGCCACCAAGCAGCCCGTTAATTGCTAATGCACCGAGATATAGTATAGAAGTAAGATTAACGAACACATACAGGAACAGCCAGAATATTGCCATGATCAAAGACACGCTTTCATTATACCTCGTTTTTAAAAACTGCGGCATGGTGTATATCTTGTTTTTAAGATATACCGGCATAAACCAAACGGCAATGATAATAAGTGCCAGGGCCGCTATCCATTCATAAGCGGCAATAGCTACGCCTGCAAAAAAGCCATCACCACTCATACCTATAAACTGTTCGGCAGAAATGTTTGACGCAATCAGCGAAGCGCCGATTGCCCACCAGGTAAGAGAGCCTTCGGCAAGAAAAAAGTCGTGAGTATCCACCTGCGCTTTTTTCTTCCGCTGGTAAATCCAGTATCCATAGGAAGCAACAATTACGAAATAAATAAAGAACACGAGGTAATCAGGAAGCAGCAGTCCATTTTTCATAACAAGTCAATCAGTTTTAAAAATATTGATATATTGAATTAAGCTTTATTGAGTTGGTAGTATACATCGCTCCAGCGCAATTCATTTTTGAATTGATAAAGATTAGTGTTTTTACCGATAAGAACAAATTCAATTCCGGCCATTTCAGCAAAATCCTGCAAATGCTCAGCCGTTAAGTTCTGACTATAGCAGGTATGATGCGCTCCGCCTGCCAGTATCCATGCGGCGCAACCTGTTTTCATATCAGGATACGGTTTCCATAAAACCCTTGCCACAGGCAGTTTGGGTAAGTGATTTACAGGTGCTACTGCTTCCACTTCATTTACCAGTAAACGAAAACGGTTGCCCATATCAACTACCGAAGCGTTAATGGCAGCACCAGCACCAGAGTTAAATACCAGCCTCACAGGGTCAGCTTTACCACCAATACCTAACGGATGTATCTCGCAGGAGGGTTTACCATTGGCAATAGATGGACAAATTTCAAGCATATGAGAACCTAATACCAGGGAATTGGAAGGATCAAAATGATAAGTATAATCTTCCATAAAAGAGTTACCACCTTTTAAACCCTTTGCCATTGTTTTCATTGCCCTTACCAGCGCAGCGGTTTTCCAGTCGCCTTCACCGGCAAAACCGTAGCCATCTGCCATTAAACGTTGTACTGCCAGCCCGGGCAATTGCACCATACCATGCAGGTCTTCAAACGTATCTGAAAAGCCTTTGAAATCCCCGTCTTCTAAAAATGCTCTTAATCCTATTTCAATTTTGGCTGCTTCCCGTAAGGATTGATGCTGATCACTCCCTTTGGTTAAGGATTTTGCCAGTGTATAACTATCCTGGTATTCGCTTACCAGGTCATCAATGGTTTTATCACTAACAGTATTGATCACACGAACAAGATCGCCAATACCATGTGTGTTTACGGAGTAACCGAATTTATATTCTGCTTCTACTTTGTCGCCATCGGTAACGGCAACGTATCGCATATTGTCACCAAAGCGTACAAACTTTGCGCCCTGCCAGTCATTCCAGCCTGCGGCAGCACGAATCCATATATTAATATCATCCAGCACTTCAGTATCCTGCCAATAACCAACAACCACCTTTCGGTTAATGCGCATACGGCTAACCATAAAACCAAACTCCCTGTCTCCATGTGCGCTTTGATTGAGGTTCATAAAGTCCATGTCAATATCAGCCCACGGAATATCCCTGTTAAATTGTGTATGAAGATGTAATAAAGGTTTATGCAGGATCTTCAAACCATTGATCCACATTTTTGCAGGAGAAAAAGTGTGCATCCATGTAATGATGCCGATACAGTTTTTCACGGCATTGGCTGCCTGGCAAACCGCGTATATTTCTTCCGGTGTTTTTACGGTTGGCTTCCAAACAATATTTACAGGTATTATGGATGATTTATCTAAATATGCTGCAATGGTTTGTGCATGTGCGGCAACCTGCTGCAAAGTGTCTTCTCCATATAAATGCTGACTGCCGGTAACAAACCAAACTTCGTGTGTGCTGAACTCTTTCATATAATGATATAATCTTTAGAAATAAACAGGAAACTATTGGCCGTAATAACTATCCGGCCCGTGTTTGCGTTCAAAATGTTTTTTAATGAGGGCATTTTTCAGTCGCGGTGCTTCAGGATTGATCTGCCCGGTTAGATAAGCCATATGTGCTATATTTTCCAGCACCGCGCTGTTGTATACGGCTTTTTCCGGTGTTTTTCCCCACGTAAATGGCGCATGATTGCTTACCAGTATCATTTCCACTTCTTCATAATTCAGTCCTTTTTCTTTAAAGCAGTTCACGATCTGGAAACCTGTTTCATATTCATAATTGCCTTTTATCATCGCATCATCCATTGGTGGCGCACAGGGAATATCAACCGTGTTATGATCAGCATGGGTAGTACCGAAAATAGGAATATCCCTCTGCGACTGCGCCCATGCCGTTGCGTAGGTTGAATGTGTATGAACAATGCCTCCGATATTTGTCCAGTGCTTATATAAAACAGCATGTGTTAATGTGTCTGAAGAAGGGCGCAAATTGCCTTCCACTGTATTACCATCAAAATCAACAATCACCATTTTAGCAGGCGATAGCTCATTATAAGGAACACCACTTGGCTTAATAGCAAACACACCAAGAGCTCTGTCAGCAGCGCTTACGTTACCAAAAGTAAAAAGCACCAGTCCCAATTCAGGCAATTGCATATTTGCTTTATAAGCTGCTTCACGTATATGATCGTAGTTCATGTTTATTTTAATAGTAAGTGTTGTAGGTTACAGGTTTTTCGTGGCAGGTAAGGTGAATGGTGCAGGGTAAAAGCTAAAAGGCGGGTTAAAGGTTATCAATGTCTTATACCCTGCCTCCATATCTTGCACACTTTACCTTACCCCTTCACAATAAATTCTCCCAGTTTTTTATACGCCTCATATCTTTTATTATATATCTCCACTTTTGCTGCATCAGGTATATACATTTTGTCAAACCCCTGTCCCATTGCATGCATAGCATCTTCCACTTTATTATAAACCCCTGCGGAAGTAGCTGCGAACATGGCGGCGCCAATGGCACAGGTTTGTTCAGATTTATGAATGCGTATCGGCATATTGGCAATGTCTGCCAGCGTCTGCATAGTGAATGATGATTTACGTGCAACGCCTCCAAGCCCTATCAAACCTTTTACCGGTATGCCCTGTTCAATAAATCTTTCAATAATAGCTCTTGCACCAAAACAAATAGCCTCATTCAGCGCTTTAAATATACGCGGCGCATCTGTGCCGAGGTTTAATTGTGCTATTGCACCTTTCAGTAACTGGTTTGCATCAGGCGTTCTTCTTCCATTCAGCCAGTCTACAGCCAGTTCATCTTTTTCATTCAACGGAAGTTTAACCGCTTCCTCGCTTAATGCGGCGATGATCTTTTCTGTAGCAGTGTTTCTTTGTGTCTCATCTGTAATAAACTTTTGTATCGGCCAGCTTAATATATTTTTAAACCAGGCAAATACATCGCCAAATGCGCTTTGTCCCGCTTCAAGCCCCATCATTCCCGGAATAATTGAACCGGGCACCTGCCCGCAAATACCATTTACCAGTATATCTCTCACTTCATTAACCGGCGCTACCAGCATATCGCAGGTAGAAGTACCCATAACCCTGCTGAGGTGGTATGGCTCTATTTGTCCGCCCACCGCGCCCATATGCGCATCAAAAGCACCAACGCCTATCACTACTTCTTTTGGTAAGCCAAGCCGTTGCGACCATTCAGCACAAATTGTTCCGGCTGCCTGGTCTGCGGTATAGGTATCTGTAAAAAGCCTTGAAGTAAATCCATCTAACAATGGATCAAGTGATGAAAAGAAGTTGTTTGGCGGCAAACCTTTAAATGCCGCAGCCCAAAGCGCTTTATGCCCTGCTGAACAAACACCTCTTTTCATATGGTGCACATCTCTGCCGCCCGTTAGTAAGAAGGGGATCCAGTCGCAATGTTCTACCCACGAATAGCAGGCTTCCCTTACCGCTTCATCTGCCCGCAGAATATGCAACAGCTTTGCCCAAAACCATTCTGAAGAATATATACCACCCACAAACTGCAGGTAATTGGTATCGAATTTTTCGGCATGCTTGTTTATCTGGGCAGCTTCTCTGGTAGCAGTATGATCTTTCCACAATACAAACATGGCATTGGGATTATTGCGGAATGTGGGAAGCATTGCCAGCGGTGTGCCGGTTTTATCAACCGCTATAGGAGTTGAGCCTGTGGTATCAACCGAAATAGCTTTTATGTTTTTGGTTATTGAGGAACCTGCCTGGTTAACACATGATGTAATAGTATATTCCAGACCTTCGACATAATCCGACGGATGCTGGCGAAACTGGTTGGTTAAAGGATCGCAGAATAAGCAATCCTTCCAGCGGGGATAATAAAAAACAGAAGAGCTGATCTCGTCGCCGTTAGCAGTATTTACTATAACGGAACGTACGGAATCTGTGCCGTAATCTACCCCAATAACAAAGCAATCTGTTGACATAGTTTTGAAAATCGGTGTCAAATTAACACTTATTATTCGAATGCTCGAAATTAAGTTAACTATTAGTATTTGCCAAAAACAACGGGTGCATTTCAAGTTTTCGCGTGTATGGCAATCCTGTACAGCAAGTTAGCTTTACAGGTACACTCCTCCTTATTTTTCAAATCACGCAATATTTCTTTACAAAAATTAAACCCTGTCTGTCCGACAGGCAACCTTATGACCTTAATAGCAAAACCTGGAGATTAACCCAACCTTATGACCTTATTACATCTCATTTCAATGATTTGCAGATACTAACTTTATGCATCTTATGATTAAAGCTAATAAGGCCGTATTATTATTAGCAATGTCTTACTAAAGTTTTAAGAAGACTTTATTACAAGCTGCCTTCTCTGATATAAGAGGTATCTGATCAGTCGCTCTGGTGTCTATTCCTTGTTTTGCAAGGTTGCCTGCGGAGCTCATTCTTGATGCACCCAAAACAAAGGGCGTATCCCAATTTTTCGCATTTTCTAAAAATATAAACATGGCGCAATGGCAAGCCACTCCCTGGGTATAGGGGCGATAAGCATTGCAATGATGATTGAACTGTAACAGAAATGATTGGCAATGTAGTACTGTTGAACTTTTGCTGTATAGGTCATACTGAGGTTTGTCACCCGGCCCTGGAGCAATCTACCCTTTGTTAAGAAGGTATTTGCACCTGTTATATCTGATGTGATTTTTACAGGCGGTTGACAATGCCAGATATAGTCATAAATCCCCAAAAGATATCATCTCTTTGTAGTTTGTTATGCCGTTTGTAGTATATACTTATTGCCGATTTTTTTTGCGTATGGAATAACAACAGATATTATAAATGATAATAAAATATACCCTGATACTAACGGCAGAATATTTTTTTGTCTATTTTATCTATACGAACGTCTTGATATTTGCAACGTATATATAATGGAGATATATGTCTTACGTTATGCTAATATGCTGATACATTTTTTGTATTAGTAACGTAACTTATTTATTAATAAAATAACACATAAAAATTTTTTATAAA
Organism: Agriterribacter sp.; assembly: GCA_047601125.1. Lineage (GTDB taxonomy): Bacteria > Bacteroidota > Bacteroidia > Chitinophagales > Chitinophagaceae > Agriterribacter. The sequence continues at coordinate 2,589,280 of JASGJY010000002.1, forward strand.
TAAATCAATTGTTAACGATTCGTAATCTTAAGATTTCATTTTTAATCGCTTGTTACCTTCATCGCCTCAAACGATTTTTTAACTTAAAAAATGCTATATGGGGAATTTAAAGACGATTATGTTTTTATTGCTTTTTTTTGGCATGGGTTTAAATGTCTTTAGCCAAACAAAAACGATAACAGGAACAATAATTGATGAAAAAAACAATCCTGTACCTAATGTTTCAATAATTATAAGAGGAGGATCTTCAGGAACCACAAGCGATGCCAACGGTAAATTTTCAATACAGGCTAAAGAGGGAGATGTATTAGAGTTTTCAAGCGTTGGTTTTAAATCTGCAACCAGCAGGGTAGGAACCCAGAATGAGATCGTTATTTCAATTCAAAGTGATGCCGCAAGTTTAACGGATGTTGTAATTATTGGTTATGGAAGTGCACGAAAAAAAGATTTAACAGGTTCTGTAGCGGTAGTTAACATGGATAATTTAAAATCACAACCCGTGGCAAGCCCTGTGGAAGCCTTACAGGGCAAGGCAACAGGGGTTCAAATCATAAATGACGGATCTCCCGGTTCGACACCGCAGATCCGCATAAGGGGTTTTAGTACAATTAACAATAATGATCCTTTATTTGTTATAGATGGTATGCCTTACCAGGGTAAACTGAGCTGGCTGAATTCTAATGATATAGAGAGCATGCAGGTATTAAAAGATGCTTCTGCGGCTTCCATTTATGGATCAAGGGCTAACAATGGCGTTGTAATTATTACTACAAAAAAAGGACGTAAAGGGCCGCCTAAGGTTACACTGGATGCATATTACGGGGTTCAGTCACCAAACAGAAGTACTTTCCCGAAGTACTTAAATCCAATGCAGTTTGCTGAATATTTGTATACGGCATTTAAAAACCATGATGAAACGCCGGGACTTACCAGCACTACCGGGTATAACTATGGCAGCGATCCTGATAAACCAACATTGCCTGAATACCTGCTTGCGGGTTCGGTAATGGGACAGGCAATTACAGCCGCAGATGCAGACCCGTCTAAATACCGGTATACACAGGATGCCTCTACCTTTTACCAGATCACAAAGGCTAACCAGCAGGGAACGGACTGGTTCAGAACCATAACACATAATGCACCAATACAAAATTACCAGCTCACTGTTTCGGGTGGCGGTGAAAACTCATCTTATGTTATTAGCGGGGGATATCTTGATCAGGATGGAACAATTAAATATACAGGTTTCAAACGTTATGGTGTAAGGGCTAACTCAAATTTTACCGCTCTCGACGGACATTTAACGATTGGTGAAAACATGCAATACTCTTATAACCGCAACCAGGGTTTTGCAACTAATGTAAATACTGCCGGTGATTATCAGGGGGAAGGCTCTCCTATAGGCTGGGCTTACCGGCAGCAAACTATTGTGCCGGTATATGATATTATGGGAAATTTTGCCGGCTCAAAAGGCAGCTTATTAGGCAATGCGGAAAATCCATTGGCTGCACTGTACAGGAACAAAGATAATTTCGGAACAGACAACCAGTTTTTTGGAAGCGCATTTGCCGATTTGAAAATAATCAACGGGCTTAACCTGAAATCTACTTTCGGATTATTGTATCATAATTATACCTCCCTGGGTATTACTTATCCTAATCCCGAGTTTTCTGAAGGTAGTTACAATAATAATCCAATGTCTGAAGCCGAAGGCTTTGATGCCAACTGGACATGGACCAATACTTTAACCTATAAACATAAATTTAATAATGTTCATGATTTTACAATAATGGTAGGTACTGAAGCGGTAAAAGATAAGTACCGGTATGTAAGCGGCACAGGAAACGGTTTTTTTGTATTCGGTAATCTGAATTATTATTATCTCAACGCCGCTACCACCAATATTTCAGCAGCAAGCCTGGGTGGTATGAGTACTTTATATTCTCTTTTTGGGCGGCTGGATTATTCCTATAAGGATAAATATATCTTATCCGCCACTTTGCGCAGAGATGGTTCATCAGCATTCAGCCCTGCATATCAATACGGTAATTTTCCGGCTGTGAGTGCTGCATGGAGAATTTCAGATGAAGAGTTTGCAAAAAATGTTTCGTGGATCAATGATCTTAAACTCCGGGCCGGGTATGGTGAAACAGGTAACCAGTCTATTCCCCAGTTTCAGTATTTAAGGCAATTCCAGCAATCAGTAACAACATCGTCTTATCCGTATAATGGTACTTCTCTTTCAAGCGGTATATGGAATAGCAGTTATGATAACGTGAACGTAAAATGGGAAGCATTAAAATCATGGAATGCGGGGTTGGATTTTGCTGTTCTGGATAACCAGTTTGACGGATCGATAGATGTATATAACAGGAAAACTACCGATATGTTATATCCTGTTCCGCAGCCTTCCCAGGCAGTTGGTGGCGGGGCATCTCCCTATGTTAATATTGGCACCATGAGTAATAAAGGTATTGAGTTTTCATTGAACTATCATTACTATGGCGCTTCAAAAGCTAATGAAGATGCATTTAACTTTGATATAGGAGCAAACTTTTCAAGGAATATAAATAAGATACTTGTACTTGCTCCCACAGTTACAAACCAGGTATACGGAGGGATAAGATCTCTCAGCACATCCATATTAATGGCCGGGCAACCATTAGGCGCATTTTACGGGTATAAAATGACAGGGGTATATAAAAATGATGATGAGCTTGCTAATTCTCCTGTATATGATGGTGCCCGTTTGGGAGGTCCGAAGTATGCAGATGTATCCGGCCCGGATGGAAAACCTGATGGCGTGATCGATGCATTCGACAGAACCATTATCGGAAGCCCGCATCCTAAATTTCTATACTCTTTCAGTGTTAATGCACGATACAAACACTTTGATCTTTTAATGTTCTTTAACGGATCTTATGGCAACCAGATTTTTGATGTAACAAGATACTATACTGATTTTAACGCCTTTGACGGCGCTGTAAGCACAAGAGTGCTGGATGCATGGAGCGCAACTAATCCCAACGGAAATTTTCCTTCCCCGATCAGAAAACCTTCCGATTATGAATTAGCTTCCAACAGCTACTATGTTCAGGGCGGCAGCTATTTCAGGATGAAAAACCTTCAGATTGGGTATAATATTCATTTTGATAAAGGGGAATGGAAAGACCGGATTTCTGCTATGCGCATATACGTTAGCGGCACTAATTTATTTACCATTACAAAGTACTCAGGTTTAGACCCGGAAGTAACACAGTTTTCAAGCAATTTTACTGCACCAGGTGTTGATGTAGGTATGTACCCGGCCTCAAGGCAGTTTTTGATAGGGTTAAATGTTACATTCTAAATTGTTTGCATTAATTAAATTAAATCATTTATGAAGAAGATATATTTTGTATTTGCAACAGGTTTGGCAATACTTACAAATTCGTGTAATAAAAGCTTTCTGGAAACAAAGCCGCAGGCAGTTATTTCTACAAATGAACTTGCTACAACCAAAGGAGTAGAATCTTTATTAACAGGCGCGTATGGTTTAATGAATGGTAACATTAACGGTACATGGGGCAATTATTCATCTGCCTCAAGCCAATGGTTGTTTGGAGAAGTTGCCGGCGACGATGCGCATAAGGGAAGCACCAGCGGAGACCAGAGCACCATGAATGCAATAGAACTGCATAGCCCTAATAGCGCCAACGACCAGTTGCCGGCAATGTGGACCAACTATTTTGAAGGGGTATTGCGCTGTAATAATACGCTGGCACTTTTAAAGCAGGTTCAGGCAGGGTCAGACGCTTCAAATAAATTTGATGATACACGCGCAAAACAAATTGAAGCGGAAGCGCGTACACTAAGAGCACATTATTATTTCTTTTTGAAAAGAGTATTTGGGAATGTACCCTATATTGATGAAACCACTTCAACCGTAGATGCGGTCAAGGTAAAAAATGATGCAGATATTTACCCTAAAATTGAAGCAGACCTTCAATTCGCAATAGACAACCTGGATTATACAAAACCCGTATCAGGTGATTATGGCAGGGCAGATAAACTTATTGCCGAAGCATATTTAGGAAAGGTATACCTGTATGAGAAAAAGTATGGGGATGCCCTGCCGTTGTTTAAAGATGTAATTGCACACAAACCAAGCCTTACCGGCATGGATTTTAGAAATAATTTCAGCATTGCCGGCGAAAATGGCCCTGAAGCGGTTTTTGTGAATGCGAATATCATTAACCCTGATGGTAGCGGCGATAACGCCAATATTGGAGATATGCTGTCGGGGTTTTATGGATCGGCGCCTGTGAGCTGCTGTGGTTTTTTTCTTCCATCTGTTGATCTCGTAAATGCCTATAAAGTAGATGCAAACGGGCTGCCTTACCTGGACGGGTCTTATCGCAATAATCCTTATAAATCTGATTTAGGATTAGTAGGTGCGGCAAAAGATAATTACCAGGTAGATCAAACTATAGCATTTGATCCCAGGATAGATTACACCGTAGGCAGAAGAGGCGTTCCGTTCAGGGACTGGGGTACTTTTCCGGGCGATGCCTGGATACGCGACCCGGCTTCAGGCGGTCCATTTGTTTCAAAAAAACAAATGATTGATAAAGCAGAGTTTCCCGGAAATACCGTTTCAGGCGGCGAATATATAACTGCGCTGGATGTAAATATTATACGCCTTGCGGATGTTTACCTGATGGCAGCGGAATGTGCTATTGAAACGGGAGATCTGCCTTATGCGCTGGACAGGGTTAACGATGTTCGGAAAAGAGCTGCAAACCTGCCCGGGTTAATGGTTAACGGAACCCCTGCGGCTAAATATAATGTAAAGCCTTACCCCTCATTCCCCGATGCGGATTATGCACGCAATGCTGTGCGATTTGAAAGAAGGCTTGAACTTGCACTTGAAGGACAACGCTTTTTTGACCTTGTACGCTGGGACATTGCAAAGCCGGTACTGGAAAGCTATATGAATTTTGAAAAACAATATGTGTCAGCATCTTCAACCATTAATTTTAACCCTGATAAGGATAATATATTCCCTATTCCTCAACAGGAAATAGACCGGGCTCCCGGCATTTTACAACAGAATCCAGGTTATTGATATGATATTTAAAAAATAACCGGCGGTATAAAATATGTGCTTTATACCGCCGGTTTATATAAACTATTTAATGCCGTAGAAACTGGAAAATTCAATACCTGAATAATTAATTGACATTATCCGGATTAGGAATAAAATTGAGAAAGGCATTGAGCTTTGCCTGGTATTTCCGCTTATCAAGCTTAAAATAGAAAGCTCCACGTTTAGAACTCGCTTTCTCTTTATCCTTTTGTTTAACAAGCAACCCGGTAGAAAGAATTTTGCGGCTAAAATTTCTTTTGTCCATCAACTGGTTGTAAATCCCTTCATACAATATCTGCAATTGCGGCAGCGTGAATTTTTCAGGCAGGAGTTCAAATACTATAGGATGAAAAGCCGCTTTGTACCGGAGTTTTTGTTTTGCCAGTTCCACCATTTTCTGGTGATCGAAAATAAGCTGCGGCATTTCATTTATAGGGAACCAGTGTGCTTCATAATCATCGCTCAACTGCTCCTTATACTGGTTAATATCAATCAAACTTGAAAATACCAAGGATATCGTTCTTTCAAGCGGATCGCGGTTTATATCAGTAAAGGCATGCAGTTGCTCCATGTATACATCACCTAATCCTGTAAGTGCTTTAAGCACCCTTGCTGCTGCGGCTTCCGCCGTTTCATCTTTATGCACAAATCCGCCCATCAAACTCCATTTACCTCTTTCAGGCTCAAACCCGCGTTTAATAAGAAGTACATTCAATTGCGACCCGTCAAAACCAAAAATGATGCAGTCAACCGCAACAAGCATTTTGTTTTTGTGAGAATAATAATTCAGCTTCATTAAATGGGGTTTTACAAGGGCAAAATAATTCACCAAATATAGAGCTTTATCAAATTATATAAATCTATTGGATAAAGGCTTTTAACAGGTCTGGTAACAGTTTAATCGATTTTCAGTATTTTTTCAATAACGGTTTTATCGCCATACACCAGTTTTACAAAATAAATACCCGGCGCCATATTTCTCAGATTTATAGGAATTAAGTTAGAAGTACCGGCATTTTCATATTCCGCCTTCCATACCATTTGTCCCACACTGCTGAACACTGCTATTGCCTTCAGCGGCGAGGAAGAATTATAATTCTGCAAAACCAATGACCCTGTGGTAGGATTAGGTGTAAGTATATATCCTTTTTGTTTAAGTGCGGCGGGAAGTGTAACGCTATAGATGCGTATATCATCCAGGTAAACATTATTGCCATAGCCGTTTATTACCCTGAATCTTACCATTATTTTATCATATTTGCCTGTAATATAGGGTGACAGATCAAGTGTGTCGGCAACCCATTCGCTTGCAGCAGGAACATAATCTGAGCTGATATTATCCTCTTTTGTTTTTAAATCGTTGCCGCCTTTCTTATATGCCGCTATAAAAGTTTGACCGCAGTCAGTTGAATATTCAACAACAAGAGAATCGTTGCTGGCCAAAGAAGCCTTAGCAGCAGCCCGCCAAAAAGTTACTTTTACGGAATCCGCAGTGATAGGAATAGTCAGCTCCGGGCTGTTAAGTATAGCGTTTTTGCCAAATAACTGGTAATGATAATTATCAAACTTAACAGATGCGTTTCCTGAATGCGAAATGCCGGTTACCCTTACCGGGTTATATGCTTGTATATCGCTGGTATTTCCTATACCCCAGTGCTGCGGAGGCAATACAGTTGATTCAAAACCTTCAGACAACGGAGTGCCCATGCTTCCTGTTACAGAAAAAATACTTGTGGCCGTATCATTAGCCACAAACTGATCTGCCGACCCATTAGGCAGGGTAGTATATATTTTTATAAAATGATGACCTGTACTGATTGCAACCGCGTCTCCCGAAATAGTAGTGGTTTGCAATGATGGAAGAGAGAGTGTAATTGTTTTAACAGATGGAGCTTGCCCGTCTACAACTGTATTAATATTTACGGATGTTAAGGTTGCGCTTCCAATATTTTTAATAAGCAGCTGAGGTGTAAACGAAGTTGTGCAATTGAGTATGATATTATCAGGAGAAGCTATACGCTGTACTTCCACATCATTACTATATAATAATGGGGGCACACAGCCATTGGAAGATAAAAGCGGCGTTAACTCAGCAAAAGAATTCATGGCTGAAGCCATCCTGTCTGTTTGACCGATAGTGAAAAGGCACATAGCCGCGTCGTCTACATAATCCATATAATTCATGAACATTACACCCGGTGCAACAGAGGTACACACATCCGTTTGGGGATAGGAAGGTGTATCAAAAAAACAGGTGTTTTGGTTAGGGGTGTCATCCACATTATCCGAATCGGCACAGGAGGCTGTGCAACTGTTGGCGCCCCAGATATGTGCAAGATTAAAAAAATGCCCTATCTCATGCGTAGCAGTCCTGCCTTTATTAAAAGGAGCTCTTGCCGAACCGATTGTTCCAAATGCATGGTAGGCTGTTACAAATCCCCGTTCTCCGGCAGCGATGCCAAGGCCGGGCATAAATGTATAGCCCAGATTATTCCCATCATCCATCTCACATACCCATATATTAAGGTATTTATTTACGTCCCAGGCATCAACGCCTCCCATGGCTGAGTATTTCACCGGGTCATTTTCTCCCGGAAAAGATTTGGTAACAGACGTTATTCTTTCAATGCCGGTGGTTGGTGCGCCTTGCGGCGTGCGCTGTGCAAGGCAAAACCGCAGTTCACTCTTGCCAAATCTTGATTTGAATGCGGCAGGTATATTAACGGAATCTGCATTTAACCCGGCATAATCAGCATTTAATACATCAAGCTGGCTTTGTACCTGGTCATCGGTAACCTGTGAGGGATCTTCCATTAAAATATGTACTATAACAGGAATGGTAACCGTAGCATTCACTCTTTGCTGTGCCTGCAAGCCCTGCCGTTGCTTTCTTACTAATTCATATTTTTTTTGAAAATCCTGTTGTCGTTTTTCAAAGGCGATTTTTTCCTGTGGGTGCTTTTGAAAATATTTCTCCATTACCTCGCCGGTAACACAACCACGATGCTTTATACTATTATTCTGGGATGATGCATAATGCCAGCCAAAACAAAACAGCAGCGGGAATATAAAACGGAATATAAAAGTTCTGTTCACAAAAAAAAGTTTAACTATTTCACTTTCATATAGCAGCAGAATGATAATGCAATTATACAGAAAATTGGCTGGAAGCTGTGAGCTTTCGGCCAATGGGTAATGAACTGACAGTTGACCGCCCACAACTACATCAGCATTCCCGCAATGCACCCGCACATAAGGCAGGCAATAGTTCCGCCTATCAAAGCTTTTACACCCAGCTCCGTTAGGTTTCTGCGCTGGTTGGGCGCCAGTTGGCTTATACCTCCAATTTGAATACCAATAGAAGCAAAGTTGGCAAAACCGCAAAGCGCATAAGTAGCAATCAGCAATGATTTGGGGTCTGTAATTACACTGTCTGCTTTCATTTTACCCAGGGAAATGTAAGCCACAAATTCATTCAGGATCGTTTTTTCTCCCAATAGCTGACCTATGGCAACCATATCAGCCTTTGCTACACCAATCAGCCAGGCCACAGGTGCAAACACATAGCCGAATATCATTTGCAAAGAAAGCTCATTATAACGCCCACCTGTAACCGCCGCAATTTGTGCATTAAGATTCGTGATACTGCCGGCCCAGCCAAGCAGGGCATTTACCACCCACATCATGGCGGTAAATACAATCAGCATAGCGCCTACGTTCACGGCCAGTTTTAATCCGTCAGTAGTGCCAAGCGATAAAGCGTCTAAAAAATTATCACCCAGTTTTTCTTTGGGTATGGTTAAATCCTTTGACACCTCTTCATTGTTTGCCTGCGGAAAAAGCAGCTTTGAGCATACTATAGCGGCCGGCGCGCTCATAATAGACTGGCTGAGCATATGCAATGCAAAATAATTTTGCTGTGCCGTATCTGATCCACCTAAAAAACCAACATATGCAGCGAGCACGCTTCCGGCTGTATTGGCCATGCCACCCACCATTATACAGAGTATTTCGCTGCGTGTCATTTTTTCGAGGTAGGGACGTATCATTAAAGGCGCTTCCGTTTGCCCGAGAAAAATATTAGCTGCTGTTGATAAACTTTCCGCGCCGGAAATATTCATCTTATTAAGCAGGTAAGCAAAAACGTATACAATTTTTTGAAGAATACCAAGATAGTAAAGAACAGAAGATAAGGCTGCAAAAAAGATAATATTGGGTAATACCTGGATGGCGAAAATATAGCCCCAGCTTTGTTTATCGTCAGCCAGGTTCTGAAATAAAAACTCCGTGCCCTTATGGCTCAGATTCAGTAGTTCAACAAAACCGGAAGATACGCCCTCAAGAAAAATCTTAAATATGTCCGGATTGCAGGCACGGGTATATATTGAAATACAAAGAATAAACGCGCTTGCCAGTATTGACCATTTTAATAGTTCTGTATTGCGTTTTAAGAATTTTATAATAAATGCTATGCCGGCAATGCTCAGCAAAATAGCCATACCGGCATTAATAAAGCTTGTGCTTCTTATCATTCCGAAAAAAAAGATGAGTTGCCATGCTACGGCCAATGCAATGCCATTGTAGTTAAATTTTTCCGTGCTTTTTACAGTACGTTGTAGTTTATTAAATATAATGTACAGCAATATTGCACCGAACAACACCCAAAACACCGGCTGCCCTGCAATTTTGGTATTGAGCACTCCCATGGCAAACATTACCTGCGCAAAAATGCCGATGCCCACCAGTTTCCAGTTTATTGCTTTTTTATTGTTGCTGAGTAAATAACAAACAAGTATTAAAAAACACATACCCAATGCGCCACGACTGATGTTTTCAAAATGGGATGTCATGAAGTAGTTGGTTTATTGCGGAATTTTACAGGCAATATACGGAATTGCAAGGAGGAACCCTGCTCCCGGAAATGTTTTAAAGCTAATATCCGCCTGGAAATCATTGTTGTCCGACAAATGTGAATAATTATTTGAATTTCAGTTAATCGCCTCACCCTGGCCTGACGGCAGCCGCCCCGTACACACAAACCGGCATTTTTACTGCGGATAATACCCAGAACAGTCCCGGTGCAGCGCACCGTGATATTTGGTATGGCGAAGCAATATGAAATAAGCCGCAGAGCGGCGAAATATTAATCTGGTATATTTATATTTTAATATTATAGTGCGTTACACCTGGAAATACCTCATCCACTATAATACCACAAATATTACCGCTGCGCTGCAGCTATTCAACATCTCGTATACAGCACAGCCTTAATAATATAAAGATATATACACAGGGCAGCTGCCGGCAGGCCCGCGAAGAGGGGGCAGAACCCGCTACAGCAGAGGGTTTCATAGTTTTTATATTTTTTGTTTGGACAACAATACCTGTAAATCGTAAAAAAAATTAAACAGGCTTCATTTGTTGCAGTTAATCAATGAATCACTTCATAAAATAATGGATCGTGCATGAATAATAAACAGGTTATAATTCAATAAGAACTTTTATAAAAGAAACGACGGCAGCGTGTATTTTTGTTAAGCATAATACCCGAAAATATAAAGTGAATAAATATGAAAATCTCTTTACTAAAATCAATGTCATCCCTGATAATAGCCGGCTTTTTGTTTAGTGTCACTGGCTGTAAAAAAGATAATGATATTTCAGGCAGCGGATCCGGCTACTATATGAAGTTTAAGATTAATGGAACACTTATTGAACATAAAGGCCAGGCAGAGGGTAATTTTAATAAAACTACTGCTTCTGTTTATGCAGCTTCTTTTGCAGGATTAAAAGAAGCCTTGGTTGCGGGGAAAAATAATATGTCGATCATATTAGGTACTGAAGGTGAAAACAAAACAGGGGTTACATATACTGATTATACAATAACTACCGGCGGATTTGAAAAAGCAAAGGTGTTGAATATTGTTTACCTTGATGAGTCGGGAAATACATACATGTCATGGCCTGAAGAATTTGTGCCTGCTATTCCGCCTGGAACAAAAATAGACGCCAATTTAAAAATAACTGACGCAACTTCTGAATATCTTAAAGGCAGCTTCTCAGGCAGCTTGTATAACAGTGACTATTCAAAAGAGTTTTCTGTAACCGAAGGAGAATTTTATTTGCGAAGGATAAAATAGTACCGGGAATTAAAATCTTGGTAAAAACCAATAACCATAAAAGTATTACCCTGCATTTTTGCAGTGAAATAATAATACAATATGGAACCGGTAAACAAACAGGCATTTCTTAACAGGCTTTATCAGCGGGTTGAAAATCATCTTTACCAGGCAATACATGTATTTCAAAATATGAGCGAACAATCTTTGCTCATGGCACCTGCAACAGGCGGCTGGAGCATTGCTCAATGTCTTCAGCACCTGAATGAATATGGCAATTATTATTTGCCTGTTATAGAGCAGGCAATCAATAAGCATTCCGATACAGCTAACCCCAACTTTAAAAGCTCCTGGTTGGGCAGTTATTTTACTAAAATGATGGAACCCGAAACAGGAAAGAAAAAAATGAAAGCTTTTAAAAAGTATGATCCTCCACGTCAGTTAAATGCATATACTGTGGTAGCTGAATTTATACAGCAGCAGGAGCAATTGCTCCTGCTGCTGTATAAAGCATCATCTGCTGATCTCAATAAAAGAATACCAATATCATTAACGCCTTTGATCCGCTTAAAGCTGGGAGATGTTTTTCAATTTGTGATTGCGCATAATGAAAGACATGTGCAGCAGGCGAAAAAACTTTTGTGACCCGGATTTTCTGTTGCTGTTATTGATTTTCAAGGGCGGGCATTAAAAATGTTGATACCTGAGGGGTAGTATGCTCCGTCTGCATTATGTGCGCTATCTTTTTTATAATATCCGGATGTTGCGAAGCGATATCTTTTGTTTCTCCCCGATCGGTTGAGAGATCATATAATTCAAGTTTCAAATTCCCTTTGTGGATATTTTTACGGATGCCCTTCCAGTTGCCAAGCCTTACGGCCTGTTGTCCGCCTGATTCAGGAAATTCCCAGTACAGGAATACATGTTTTTTCTGAGTGTTTTCTTTTCCTGATAAAACCGCATTATAGCTGATGCCGTCAATATTTTTCGGAGCAGCTACACTGATAATATCAGTTACTGTAGGAAGGAAATCCCAGTTGGCAGCTATATGATCTGTAACAGTAGCCGCTTTAATTTTAGCCGGCCACTGAATGATAAACGGGACTCTTATTCCGCCTTCATTTACAAAGCCTTTTCCAAAACCTTTGCTGCCTTTATAAGGCCCGGCGCTGTTAAACCAGTCAGGATCAGTGCCACCGTTGCCGCCGGCCCGTTATCGCTTGTAAAAACAATAATGGTATTATCATAGAGCCCGAGTTTTTTAAGTTGTGCTACAATTTGGCCCACCTGTTCATCCAGCGTGGATATCATAGCAGCATAAGTTGCATGCGGGTACCTGCTTGGCGCATAATTTCCCCCGGTATATGGCACTTCTTCACCAAATTTTTTATGATAGTAGTCTACCCATTTTTGCGGAGCCTGCAGTGCCACATGCGGCAGAGTGGTGGTATAACATAAAAAGAAAGGTTTGCTTTTATTGTTGTTAATAAAACGTAATGCGGCATTTATCATTAAATCAGGTGCGTAATCTAACTGCGCATAAACTTTATAGTTAGCTGGGTTAAGCGAATCTTCTCCCTCCGGAAATTTTATATGAGCAGGCTGTACTTTGTTGCGTAATGGTATCCTGTACTCATTCTCCCATAAATGGGCGGGATAGTATGTATGTGCCATGCGCTGGCAGTTATACCCGAAGAAATAATCAAAGCCCTGGTTGTTGGGAGCGCCTGCAGTATATGGCGCGCCGAGCCCCCACTTGCCAATTACTCCCGTGGTATATCCTGATTTTTTTAAGAGCCTGGAAATTGTGATAGTAGAATCAGGAATAGGTAATTGTCCTTCCAGAAACGGGTTTGCTTCCATGGCTTTCATATCCCATACATCACCTCTTGCCACCCATTCATCATTACCCCTGATGTATGCCCTGCCGGAATGTTTGCCTGTAAGAAATAAATATCTTGAAGGCGCACACACCGGGAAAGCATAGTAGTTTTTAAAGAGCAATCCGTTATCTGCGAGTTTATCAATATTAGGTGTTTCAATTTTTGTTTGTCCCATTACGCCTATATCACCATACCCCAGGTCATCTGCCAGGATATACACTATATTAGGCTTCTTTTGCTGCGCAAATGCGTTTGTGCAAAAGGATGCTGCGAACAATAGAAAAGCAAGCCGGATATTTTTTTTATTGATAGTCATCACTGTTATTAAGTTAAGTGTTGATCGCCCCCGGAGAATGAGCACGGATGAAACAGATATAAAGGAAATTCACGAAGGTATCCGCGCTGTTCAGGACCATCATCTGCGCATTCCGTGTGCTATGCTGTTAATTTTCTTTAAGCCCCGGATAAGCATCATAAAGTTTTTTCAGCTCCGCTGCTTTTTCAGGATAACGGTCAATAACATTCACCCGTTCACTTGGGTCCTGGCTGATGTTAAAGAGCTCTTTTACGGTATCCTGCGATTTTCCTGTAATGGAGTTTAGCCCTGCCGGCGCTTCGCGGTATTTCCATGCGCCAACACGTACGGCCTCAACTTTATTGTAGTTGTTGATATAAATGGGGCGATGTACATATTCTTTGCGGTTCACCTTTCCGGTAAGCAGGTCTCCAACATCCTGGCCGTCCAGTATTCTTCCCTGCGGAACCGGTGCTTTTGCCCATGCAGCCAGAGTGGGTAATACATCGAGATTGCTGATGGGGCTGGTTAAAATTGTGGGTTTAATATGATTTTTCCAATACAGGATAAATGGTACTCTTACACCGCCTTCATATGATTCGCCTTTTGATCCGCGGAAAATGCCTGCGGCTCCTACATGGAACCGTTGGGTGCTACTGTCTCCGGACATTCTTTCAGGATAGGCAGCCCAGGGCCCGTTATCGCTAGAAAAAATAAATATGGTATTATCCGAAAGCTTTTTGTCTTCCAGTTTTTTCCATATCAACGCCAGGCAGCTATCCATTTCTTCAACCACAGCGCCTAAAGGTCCTGCATCCTGACGCCCTGCAAGTGATGCGGCTTTTGCGGCAAATGCTACAGGTAAATGCGGCATATTGAATGCCAGGTATAAAAAGAATGGTTTGTTTTTAGTTTGTTTATCTATAATGGAGATGGCTTCTCGTGTATACAATGGCGTTAGTAAAGAATCTTCAGGTTTACTGATCTCGGGCTGGCGGTTCCTGAACAACTTGATGGTAGTATCTGTTTTTACGTAGGGAAAACGGTAATCATGACTGTATAGTAAACCATAATACGAATCAAAGCCCTGTGCCGTAGGATGGTGAAACGGCTTATCATCTCCCAGGTGCCATTTGCCAATCATTGCTGTATTGTAACCAGCTTGTTTTAATACTTCAGCAAGCGTTACTTCCTGGTCGGGCATTCCCCTTTTATCGCCGGGGCCTAAAGGCACGGGGATATTATATCTTGTTGCATAGCGTCCGGTAAGCAACGACGCTCTTGATGGGGAACAGGAAGGCGTTGTTACAATGTAATTTGTAGCTTTTAAACCGGCATTTGCCATTCCATCCAGGAAAGGTGTTTGTATAACCGGGTTACCGTAAGTACTTAAATCTGAATAACCCATGTCATCCGTTAATACAAAAATGATATTGGGTTTTTGCTGCGCTTGTACAAGAAAAGCAAAAAACAATACAGTAAAGAGCGTGGTCATTATTCTTTTAGTCATCATCAATATTTTAAAAGCCTGTTGTGGTGTAAATATCATAAACTTTCGGGAACCTATTTACCAATCTAAATTTTGAGTAAGATCAGGATTTTGTACAGTTTCTGTTTGCGGTATAGGCCATAAATAATGTTTAGGATCAATAAACTCCCTGTTTACCGCAACCTGTATGGTTTTAAACACACCATTATCTTCATAAGTAATACCATGTACAGCTCCTGGAATAACCGAAGCTGCTGTTTTCCACCTGCGCACATCTGCTAAATGCAAACCTTCAAATGCCAGCTCAACGGTGCGCTCCCCGCGTACAATTTCTCTCAGTTCAGCTTGTGTTAATCCTGTTGCTATGGAAGGTAGTTTAACATCTGTTCTTCCATTGCGTACGGTATTGATGGCATCATATACCGACTCATCAATATCATTACTCTCAATTTTTGCTTCGGCGTAAGTAAGCAATACCTCGGCATATCTTAATAAAATAATATTAATGCCATTGTTTGAAGGGGTAGCAAAATCTTCCGTGTTGATATATTTCTTTACATTAAATCCTGTGGTAGATGCGATATAGGTATTGCCTACCGCATCGGCTGTGCCGCTATTGGGCGCAGGATGAAAAATATTACCGCCGGGCAGTATATCTCCATCCAGGAAAATTGAAAAACCTAACCTGGGATCCCTGTTTATATACGGATGGTTTACATCATACCCGCTTGCAGGATCTGTAATATCCAATCCATCTTTGGTTTGAAATTTATCTACCAGCTTTTTTGTTGGTACATATGTGCTCTGGCTGCTTTTCTGGCTATACGGGGCAAGCAAATTGAACACATTGTTTGAGTAAGACGAAGCAATGAATTGTTTATCCAGTATTACTTCCTGGTTGTTTTCGGCCGCATATGAAAACAGCTTGCCAAACTGCGGGTATAATGAATATGTATTCAGATCAATCACTGCCTTTGCATCTGTTGCTGCATCTGCATAGCGGCCGGCGTATAAATTTGAACGTGCTTTTAATGCCAGTGCGGCGCCCCGGGTAATACGGCCTTTGTTGGCACCTGTATAAACGAGGGGAAGCTGAGGAGCGATCTCAGCTAATTCTGAGTTGATAAAATCATACAATTTTGAAAGCGCTTCTTTCTGTATGGTTCTTGCATCGGCGATGGATATTGTACTGGTAATAAGCGGCACCGCACCGTACAATGTGGTAAGCTTTACATATTGATATGCCCGTAAAAAACGTGCCTCGGCCTTATACCTGTTCTGTACGGCAACATCAGTAATGGTTACGTTATCTGCATTTTCAAGAAAATAATTTACTGCGGCTATGCCTGTATAAGCATTGCTCCATTCGCTCAGTATTTTTGAGCTTGTTGCATCGTAGGTGCCGTTGGCAATATAGGCATCAATAGCAAAAGGCTGATTCACATGTCCTATGTCTGTCAGCGCATCCCAGGCAAAAATATTGGTGCCGTCAAGGTCGCGGTATAGTGAGTTCAATGCAAGCAGCACATCATTCTGCGATTTCCAGAAAAGGTCTTCTGAAAGTCTGTCGTTGGGTACAGTGTTCAGTAAATCTTTATTGCAGGATGTAAAACCAATAACGGTTAAAAGTAAAATGTATTTAAACTTAAATTGTTTCATAATTAATAATGTTGCAGAATTAGAATTGAAGGTTAATACCAATTGTATACAGGGATGTTTGCGTATAATTTACGGCCCTGCCTGATTCTGTTTCAGGATCAAGGTTCCATTCGTTTAATTTGGAGAATGTAAACAGGTTAGTTCCGGATACATACACTCGGGCCCTATTAATGAATACATTTCTCAGAATATCGGCAGGAAGTGTATATGATACCTGCAGGTTTTTCAATCGCAGGTAGCTGCCATCATACACCAACCTGTCTGATGTAGCCACATTGCTTAAATCGTATTTTACAGGGCGTGGAAAACGGGCGTTCGTATTTTCAGGTGTCCAGTAATTGTTTGCATAAATTTCATGTGTAAATCCTTCCTGGTTGCCCATCTCTGCCAACGCTCCTGCAAGTCTTGTATCAACTTTTGCTGCGCCCTGGAGCAACAGGTTCAGATCAAAATTTTTGTAAGAAAAATTAGTGGTGAAACCGAAAACATATTTTGGAAAGGAATAGCCAATAACCGTCATATCATTGGCATCAATCTTTTTGTCTTTATTCAGATCAACATATTTAACATCGCCGGGTTTTGTGTTGGTGCTGTATGTAGCCCCATATGCAGTGATCTCTTCCTGTGTTTGAAAAAGACCATCCGTTTTATATCCCCAAAGTGTATTGATGGGCAACCCCTCGTCAATGATATACCGCGGGTTAATATCTGTGCCTGTAATATATGGGCCTGTGCCTTTAAGATCAATTACTTTATTGCTGTTGATGCTGAGGTTTGTGCCTACGGTATATCTGAAACTGTTGGTTATATTTGCTCCATTGTATGTTGCGCTAAATTCCCAGCCTTTATTTTCAACGGAACCGGCATTCTGAAAAGGTGCCGTTAAACCTACCGTTGCGGGTATATCAAGATTGAGCAAAATATCATTGGTTACTTTGCGGTAATAATCAACTGTTATATTCAACCTTCGGTCAAATAAGGTTGCATCTGCACCAATATCCAATTGCGTGGTAGATTCCCAGCCCAGTTCTTTGTTGGCTAATGTTGTCTGGCGGTAACCATTCACCGCTTCGCCATTGAATGTATAACCGGCCAGTGAGAGCGCCGCATAGTAACTGTACAGGTCAACAGACTGATTACCTGTTTTGCCATATGATCCGCGCAGCTTAAAATCCCTGATAACTGGTTTGATGCTGCTCCAGAAAGATTCTTCAGAAATTACCCAGCCTGCAGAAAAGGATGGGAAGAAGCCATATTGTTTGTCGCCGGTGAATTTGGAAGAGCCGTCATACCTGCCATTTACTTCCAGCAGGTATTTACCCGCAAAGTCATAATTGATCCTGCCGAAATAAGAGCGAAGTGCAAACACCGCATCATACCCGCTGTTACTTTTGGTTGCATCATTAGCTCCCTGGCCGATAGATTGAATATCATTATTGTAGAAGCGCTCCCTGTATGCTGTGAGATAAGTTTGTGTGTTATATATCTGTGAATAACCTGCTAATGCTTTAATGTGATGAACGTCAAAATCCTGTTCGTATGTCAGCAGGTTGTTCCAGGTATATTCCTTTAGTGTGTTGCGCGTTTCGGTTAAAGAATTATTGGCAACGGTTTTTACAATACCTGTAACGGAATCTTTATTGGTATACGCGTTTGCAAATGCCTTGCCTGCTGTGTTATAAATGCGGGCAGACAGGAATGAAGAAATGCTCAGGAAAGGTAGTATTTTCCACTCTCCCTGGAATGAACCGGTTAAATAATCGTTTATTGTTTTGCTCTGCCCGCCTAACTCGGTAAACATTAAAGGATTATTTCCCTGTGTGCTCAGGCCATATGTACCGTCAGGATATTTGGGAACAGCCCACATAGAACCATGGAAAAAATTATTTACAGGATCTACAGTAGGGAATTCCGATGCGTTATAACGGTAATTAATATTCGCGTTGAAGCTGAGATTATGCGCTGCCTTATAATCGGTATTCAGCCTTATTTCAGCAATTTCATTTTCAAAATTTTTTATAACGCCATCCTGTTTCTGATAACGTACGCTTAACCTTGATCGGATCTGATCATTACCACCGCTTACCGCAACTGAGTGACTGGTTTGTGGCGCGGTATGATACATAGTGGTAAACCATGTATTCGGCAAAGGATATTTTAAGCGATCAGTGGCATTCACCCATATGGCAATGCTCGAATCCGTGAACTTTGCCGGTAAAGCAAGCCCTGCATTGGTATAAGCAGCCTGCTGCTCTTTCATATAATCTTCCAGTCCCATCTGCACCGGTACGTTAATCGCTTTTTGCCAGGCGTAATATCCATCATATGTTACCTGCGCAGGGCCTTTACGGCCGGCTTTGGTGGTTACAAGTATTACACCATTTGTTGCCCTTGACCCGTAAATAGCAGTTGACGCAGCATCTTTTAGTACAGTGATAGACGCGATATCATTAGGATTGATGTCAGCCAATTGCTGTTCTGAGCCGTCTACAATTACAAGTGCGTCATTTTTGCCCAGGCCAAATCCGCTGGTTGAGCTCGTATTGGTATTGAAAGTAGTGATACCACGTACCCTGATATTGGTAGTTGACTTACCCGGGGCGCCTCCCAGGTCCTGCACGGTAACACCGGGTAGTTGTCCCTGCAATGCCTGTTGTACATTCGATACCGGTCTCCTGGTCAGTTCAGCGCTGCCGATCTGGGCAACGGAATTGGTTAAAGTAATTTTCTTTTGTGTGCCATATGCCACAACCACTACATCCGACAGGGTTTGATCTGATGGAGCTAATCCGATATCAATCGTGGGTTGTGTTAATTGTAATTCTGCAGACTGATAGCCAACATAGCTAACGGAAATAATAAAAGGCAGTTGCTGTGATGTTGACAGCCTGAACTTTCCATCGGAGCCGCTAATGGTTTGGTTTGTGGTGCCTTTAATAATAACAGTTACGCCTTCCAGCGCTGCTTTCGTGTTTTTGTCTGTAACTTTTCCTTCAACTACTGTGTTTATTACAGGCTGGGTGACCTGAGCCGACAATAATTCCGGCAGAAATAATATACCGGTAAGCAGTATCCTGATTGCATGTTTCATCATGTAAGTATTTAATAAGCGCATAAAGAATAGGGAATAAAAAGCCTCCTGATCTTTTGAGAGATCAAAAAATATGTTTTAGAAAATATTGTTCATAGTTTATAATCCGGTATTAACAACAGCCACTGCAGGAAGAAGGAGAGTAGTTGTAAAAAGAATTATCAAAGAACATTTTCAACAGCATATTTGATTTTACGGTTGGTTGCATACAAAGTCTTATGAAAATTTATTAGTCTACAAAATTAGTGAACTAATAAATAACTTTGATTTTTTTTGTATATTTTTTTATGGCTGAGATATATTATTACGCAGGCTTTTTGATGTATCTGTTTTGGGCAATGCGCCGAAATGCCTGCCTGTAGCGGTATTCATCGGACCAGGTAGTATAAAACATCTATGAGAGCAGGTTATTGTTGAATCATTTTTATTTTTTTTTAGTAAAAATTTTTTTTGAGAAAAAAACGTATTATTTTTGTCTACTAAATTAGTAGACTATTATTCTTGTCAACCACCGACGGGAATATTTAATAAGCAAATCGAAAATGAAATACGTAAACTGCTTCAATGCCTGTGGCATTATTAATGACTTAATTGTAAGTACGGTGGAACAATGTATGCCTGTTCACAAATTTTCTTGTTACACAGCCTGTTGTTGCGATGATATGCGCGGTTAGCGCTTTTTAGATAATTCAGCTTGCTATAATTTTTAATTGCATTCATAATAAAATATGAATGGAGAGATTGCTTCTACGTCATCACCTGCAGTCGGTGGTTGATTGCGGAAGAAGGCTGGGGCAACCTTTCTGTTCGGTTATGTAAATTCTATTGCTATGCAGAAACAGGATTATTTTTTATTGATCAAAAAGATAGCGGTAGGCTTACTGGTTTTTTTGATTCCTTTCCTGATTTTCTTTTTTGGATTATTATTTATTTCTAAAAGCTAATATTCAGCTATGAGCTCAGCAAAAAATACAATTGGCAATATCAGGAGAGATGCGGTGACCAGTGTTTTCATATACGCGTTACCGGTAGTACTGATGCTGGCATATTTTAAAATTACAGGTCAGCAGCCCTGGAAAATTCCTGCAACAGAAGCATTACCTTTTAAAGCGCCCGCTATTGTTGAAAATCTTTTTAAAAATCTTTCTACCTGGGGGTTGCCGGTGCTAACCCTTCTATTAGGAATAATAGAATTTTCCGCAGGATTGTATAAAAACAAGTGGAACAAAAATGAAGCTATACTTGATATAGTATGCTTTGCTGCACCTAAGCTGGTTTTTCGTCCTTTACTGGTGTATGTATCATTAATCGTATTCCCTTATATATTACCCACACAGAAGAACGCATTCAGTTGGGTACCTTTTTGGTGGGCATGCTTAATTATCGCGGTTGCTGATGATCTTACGCAATACTGGTATCACAGGTTACATCACCAGGTTCCGTGGTTGTGGCGCTTTCACCGTACCCACCATTCGGCTAATTATATGGGAATGGCAATGGCAGGCAGGCAGAATTTTATCTATACTATTTTCTTCTCGCAGATATATCTCACATCGGCGCTTACATATTTGGGTTTAGGATATGCTGCGTTATTTGTTGGAGGTGTAAAATCGCTGATAACATTATCTGCGCATTCAAGCATTCCCTGGGATAAGCCTTTTTATAAATACAAAGTATTACATCCGCTTGCATGGATACTGGAGCGAACCATTTCAACGCCTGCTACGCATCATGCGCATCATGCCAATACGCAGGAAGACGGCATTGGTTACTACAAGGGAAATTTCGGGAACATGTTTTTTATATGGGATATCATTTTCGGCACTGCAAAAATTACAAGGAAATACCCAACCGGATATGGCATTAAACATTACAAAGAAGAGGAATGGTATGCACAGTTCATGTGGCCAATATTCAAATCAAAGAAAGAAGGCAGCGAGCTATCTGCCAATGGCCCGGTGGTTGCTGATCTTGAAACAATAAATGATGCAGGCACTGCTTCAACGCCGGGTGTTGTTCTGCAAGGATAAATTATGAGTAAACCAATAATTATTACCAGCAATGTTTAGCGGCATTATTTTGTATAAGAGACATTTATCAGGATTGGAGAAATACCTGGATGCCATGTTGTACTACGAGTGTTGTGCTTAATCCAACCTGGCATTGAGTTTATATTAGTCTGTTATTATCAGGTAAAAGCCATAAGGAAGATCACGACGTTTATGATACCAGGTTCTGCTCCTTTTCCGGGAGAAATCCGGATAGTTATCGGCAGGAGATGAGGCGGTTACTTGACATTCAAATGTTCTTTGCCATCCGGCAGAAAACAGCAACCTGAATTTCTTACATAATTACTTCACCAAAGCTTACACAAACAAACATGAAAATTAAATTTTGGTTTCTTCTTACATTGCTGGGAAGCAGCTCATTTATATTACAGGCCCAGCAGGGCGTTATAATCAATTCAGTACTGGAAGGCAAGATTACTGACAAAAGCAGTAAAGCACCACTGGATGGGGCAAGCATTGTGATTAAAGGAACAACCAACCAGACCCTCACCAATAACAAGGGACAGTTTACATTGAAGGCGGCATTGAAGTTTCCTTATACGATACAGGTAACTATTGTTGGGTACAAATCAACGGAAATAGAAGTGGATGGATCTCCGGTTAACATTGGATTGGAACAGGATGTGCAATCACTATCTGATATAGTGGTTGTTGGCTACGGAACGCAAAAGCGTAAAGATCTTACTGGTTCAGTTGCTTCAATAACGTCTAAAGATTTTAATAAAGGCAGCAATGTATCTGTTGATAATCTTATTGCAGGGCGTGCTGCCGGCGTGCAGGTAACGCAATCATCATCTGAGCCCGGCGCGGGTGTAACTATCAGGATCCGCGGCGCCAATTCTATCAATGCCAGCAATGAACCATTATATGTAATTGATGGTTTGCCGATAGACAACGCTATTATTACGCCGACTTCCGCAGCAGTTACGGAGTCGGCACCGAGAAACCCCCTTAATTCACTCAATCCTTCAGATATTGCTTCCATTGAAATTTTAAAAGACGCTTCTGCAACCGCTATTTATGGTTCGCGTGGCGCAAATGGTGTTGTGCTTATTACAACAAAGCACGGCAGGAAAGGCAGATTATCTGTAGACTATACTGTATCCGCCTCAATACAACAGGTAGCGAAGAAAATACCTGTATTGTCTACAGCACAATACCTCAGCCTGCTGAATGACCTGAAAGCCGCCCAGGGACTTGCGCCGGAGTTTACTGATGAGGCTATTGCCGCAATTGGTAAAGGCGTGAACTGGCAGGACGAAATATTCAGAAAGGGATATACGCAAAACCACCAGTTGAGTTTTTCGGGCGGGCAGGATAAATTTACTTACTATGCTTCACTGAATTACCTCGATCAATCCGGCATAGTGATCAGCTCAGGCATTAAGCGCTATGCAGGCCGTGTGAATTTGAATTACACAGATACAAAATTCAGATTTGGTATTAACCTGAATGCGGCAAAAATAAATGATGATTATGTACCTAATGGCATAAGCATTAATGAAAATGCAGGCATTGTAAATACCGCTATCTTCCAAGACCCGACATTAAGTATTTATGCTGCTGACGGAAAGTATGCGCAAAGCAACCTGGTTAACCTGGAAAATCCGCTCAGTATTGCAAACGGCATATCAGATTACGCGGTTACGAGCAGAACATTCGGGAATGCATTCCTGGAATATTTTATTATTCCCGAGCTCTCTGTAAAGATCAATGCAGGCTCGGATATACAAAGCTCCCGTCGTGATACTTATATAAGCCGTAATACAAAAAGAGGCAACAATGCTAACGGCATAGCCAGCGTGCAAACTACCAATAGCAATAACGCATTGCTCGAACTTACCGCGCGGTATACAAAAGCATTCAACGATCATTCACTTGAAGTATTGGGAGGTTATACCTGGCAAAACTTTGGCTGGAACACGTTAAACTCCGGTGCACAGAATTTTACTACTGATGCTTTTGGCACGGATAATATGGCGGCAGGATCAAGCAGTACGTTCACAATCAATACCTATAAAAGCCGCAACCAGTTAAAATCATTCTTGGGCAGGATCAATTATACATTTAATGATAAGTATCTTTTAACAGCCAACTTCAGGGCGGATGGCTCTTCAAGATTTGGTGCGGACAACAAGTACGGCTACTTTCCGTCACTTGCATTGGGCTGGCATATTAACAGGGAAAATTTCTTCAGGGATGTAAGCACAATATCCACGCTTAAATTAAGGGCAAGCTATGGCAGTACCGGTAACCAGGAGATCGGGAATTATCGCTCGCTGGTATTATTGGGCACACAAGGTCAGGCTATTTTTGGCAATACTGCGGAAGTTGGTATTTCAACCACGCAACTGGCAAACCCGAATTTAAAATGGGAAACCACCAGGCAATTTGATGCAGGTATTGACTTCGGCCTGTTTGAAGAAAGGATCACCGGCAGCATTGATTATTTTAATAAAAATACAAAAGACCTGCTGTTGGAGTTGCCTGTGCCAACTACTACAGGCTTTGCCACTACACTTACCAATATCGGTAGCATGAATAACCGTGGCTTTGAGTTCACCGTGAATACGGTAAACTTACGTGGCAAATTCAACTGGACTACTTCTGTAAATCTTTCAACTGTAAAAAATAAAGTAACAGGCATAGGAGGATTGCCATATATACAACAAGGCACGGCGGGATTCTTTACCAATTTCAGTATACTGCAGGTTGGCCTGCCGCTAAATTCATTCTATGGTTACCAGGTAGCGGGTGTGTTGCAGAAAGGAGAGCAATATACTCCTCAGCCGTTATCAGCGCCGGGTGATTTGAAATTTCTTGATGCGAACGCTGATAAAATCATTAACCCCGCAGACAGAACGATCTTAGGTTCGCCATTCCCTGATTTTACTTATGGCATCAATAACAGCCTGGGTTACGGAAGGTTCAATCTGTCTTTCTTCTGGCAGGGAGCTAAGGGTGGTAAAATACTCAATCTGAATATTTCTGAGTCAGAAAATCCCATTTCGTTCAGGCGTAACCGCTTGAGCCGCTCTTATACCGACAGGTGGACGGAATCAAATCCAACAAATGACAACCCATCCGGTCTGTCACCGGCGTTTGCTTATGTGGATGCGAGCGGTACCATTAACAGCCGCGCTGTACAAAACGCATCATTTTTGCGATTAAAAAACATATCGCTTAGCTATGACATACCCGCGCCTAAAAATTTCCTGTTCCAGTCAGCGCAGATATATTTTGTAGCGCAGAACCTGGTTACTTTCTCTGACTACCTGGGCTTTGATCCGGAAGTAAGTTCTTTCGGAACTTCCAATGTGCGGGTAGATTATAACGCCTACCCGTTATCAAAAATTTATACACTGGGATTAAATGTAAAATTTTAAAAGCATGCCATGAAACTGTTCAACATAAAAAAAATACACATGAGACCTTACTATATATTGTTATTATTTTCCATTACACTATGGAGTTGTGGTAAAGAAGGGCTGGAAGAGGATGTATACTCTTCGCTGGGTGTAAGTAATTATTTTAAGAATGCGGATGATGCGGAGGCGATATTAAATGCTACATATGCTTCTGAGCAGAGAAGGCCATTCCGTGATTATTTTATCATGTCGGATATTACCAGCGGAACATTGTATGACCGTGCCGGTGGTCTTGAAGCGCTGGCAAAACCTTTTGAAACATTTAGCTGGGGAGCTACGCATTCGTTTTTTTCTGGTATATGGGCGAGGCACTATAATACTATTTATCGTGCTAATCTTGTTTTGGATAAAGTTCCCGGAATTGAGTTTGATGAAACAAGAAAAAAGCAAATACTGGCCGAAGCTACATTTTTGAGAGCATCAGCCTATGTAATTCTCAAGGATCTTTTTGGACCGGTGCCGATTATCACCACCAGTAATACAAGTGCTGACGACAGGCCATCACGACCCGCAAAAGATGAGTTTGATAAGTTTGTAACAGATGATTTTAAGGCAGCCGCTGAAGTATTGCCTGTCACTGCCGACAGGGGCAGGGCTACCAAAGGTGCTGCGTTTGCGCAACTGGCAAAGTATTACCTGAACAATAAAGACTGGACTAACGCTGCCGACTATACGAAGAAGGTGATTGACCTGAATGCGTATCAGTTATTTAACGGATCAACCGACAGGTCAGAACTGTTTAACCCCCTTAATGAAGACAACAAGGAGTTTATCTACATCCGCCCGCGGCTGCCGGTAGCCGGACTGGGAGATAATTATATATCACATGCAGCACCTCCCGGCTATAAATGGAAAGGTGGTAGTAAAGAAAATTATGCTACTCAGTTTAAAACCTATAGCAGCTTTTATAATTCATTTGCAGACAATGATACGCGCAAAAATGCCTTCATCACAGCATATTATAATACCAGCGGAACATTAGTGCAGCTTGGTGCAGATGATATAAGGAATTTTAAGTTTAAGGAAGATCTTATTGCCACAGGCGCCAACAGCGGCAATGATTTCCCGGTGATCCGTTACGCGGATATCTTACTTGCAAGAGCAGAAGCGTTAAATGAATTAAACGGTCCGAATGTTGAAAGCATATCTTTGATCAACCAGGTAAGAGAAAAGGCAGGAATTGAGCAGCTTAATTTAGCAGATTTTGAAAGCAGGGATCTTTTGCGTACAGCAATTTTCCGGGAGCGTATATGGGAGTTTACCGCGGAGGAATTACACAGGCAGGATCTGATAAGACAAGGTACCTTTATACAGAAAGCGAAAGACAGGGGTGTGGCTGCACAGGATTTCCAGGTGCTGTTCCCTATTCCTCAAAGTGAAATTGATAAAAACAGAAACCTTACACAAAATGATGGATACTAAACTTGCTGCTTTCCGTTTTTTACAGGTCATCACATTTGTAATAATAATGCTGACAGTGCAAATTGATCTGCATGCGCAGCAATCTTCTCACCCCAACATCATTATCTTTTTGATCGACGATATGGGCTGGGAAGATACATCCGTTCCCTTTTCAGGGAGTATTACTGCTAATAACAAAAAGTATCATACACCCAATATGGAGCAGTTGGCGAAGGGAGGATTGAAATTTACCAACGCGTATGCCGCGCCGGTATGCACGCCCACGCGTGTGAGCCTTATTACAGGCATGAACGTGGCGCATCACGGCGTTACCAACTGGACGTCTCCTTTCAAGGACACCTATTCAGACGCGAAAGACAGCCTCTATGATCCTGCCGGCTGGAATGTGAATGGTTTTACGCCGGTTGCAGGTGTAAACAAAGCTGTGCATGCAACAGCGCTTCCGCAGCTATTGAAAGATGCAGGGTATTTTACCATTCATGTTGGCAAAGCACATTGGGGCCCGCAGGGCACGCCGGGTGCAAGCCCTTATAATGTTGGCTTTATTGTTAATATTTCGGGGCATGCCGCCGGTCATCCGCAGAGCTATCTTTCAGAAGATAATTATGGCAACCTGCCCGGTAAAAGCGCGCCGCAATCCGTACCCGATCTGGAACAATATTATCAATCCGGCATATTCCTCACCGACGCACTAACGCAGGAGGCTATACGAAGTTTGGAATATCCTGTTTCAGGAAAGCAACCCTTCTTTTTGAACTTCGGGCATTATGCAGTGCATGTTCCTTTGATGGCGGATAAAAGATATTATCAAAAGTATCTTGACCGAGGACTGGATTCCGCAGAAGCTAAATACGCTTCGCTGATAGAAGGCATGGATAAGAGTTTGGGCGATGTATTGGATTTTGTTGAGAAGAAAGGCATTAAGAATAATACGGTTATTTTATTTCTTTCTGATAATGGCGGATTAGCGCTTGCACCGCCGAGGGGCGGAGAACCATTTACGCAGAATGCCCCGTTGCGTGCCGGCAAAGGATCAGTATATGAAGGAGGCATCCGCGTACCGTTCATTATTCAATATCCGCTATTGATCAGGCCAGGTGGCATTACGCACACTCCTGTTATTGCGGAGGATGTTTTTCCTGGCATTCTTGAACTGGCGGGCATTCGCAATTATCACACCATTCAAAAGGTAGATGGAAGATCTTTTGTGCCGGTATTGAAAAACCCGGCTGTATCAGATACGGCAAGAGTGTTGCTATGGCATTATCCAAACAACTGGCAAAACCGCGATATACCCGGCACCAATTATTTCAGCGCCTTAAGGAAGGGCAGCTGGAAATTAATTTACAGTCAGCGGAATAATACTGCTGAGTTATATGATTTGTCTAAAGACCTGGGAGAAGAAAAAGATCTGGCTGCAACCTATCCGGAAAAAACAAAAGAATTATTAAATCTTTTGGGCAGGCAGCTAAAAAATTATAATGCTCCTATGCCTGTTGATAAAAAAACAGCTAAACAATTGCCATATCCCGGCGATAATTCCAACTGACAATACAGAAATATATGAGGCTTTATAAACTATTATTTGTTGCAGGTATATTATTTGCAAACGTAGCATTGGCTCAACAAAAAAAGCCCAATTTTATTTTAATACTTACAGACGACCAGGGCTATGGAGATTTAAGCATTAATGGCAATCCAACTATTAAAACGCCTAATATAGACCGCCTTGCATTGGAAGGACAGAAGTGGAGTAATTTTTATGTAGCAGCCAACGTATGCACACCATCGAGAGCCGCGCTGTTAACAGGACGACTGCCTATACGCAGCGGCATGCAGGGTACACAAAAGGCAAGGGTTTTAAGAGTAGATTCCAAAGGTGGATTACCTGCGAGTGAGATCACCATTGCCGAGTTATTAAAACAGAAGGGATATCACACAGCGGCAATAGGCAAATGGCATCTTGGAAGTTTGCAGCAATATCTTCCGCTGAATAATGGCTTTGATTATTATTATGGTCTGCCTTATAGTAATGATATGGCAAAGGTAGATTCCATTCCTTACCTGAAAGCTGTTACAGAGCCCAGGAATGAATATTTCCAGGTGCCGCTTATACGGAATAATGAAGTGATTGAGAAGCCAGCTATTCAAAATACGCTAACAGAAAGATATACCAATGAAACAGTAAAATTTATTGAGGAGCATAAAAAAGAACCTTTCTTTATTTACCTCGCACATTCAATGCCGCATGTGCCGTTATTTCCCAATCCGAAGTTTGCGGGCAAAAGTGCAAGAGGCACCTATGGGGATATTATTGAAGAAATTGACTGGAGTGTAGGTGAAATACTGCAAGCGTTGAAGCAAAATGGTATTGACGATAATACGTATATTGTTTTTATAAGCGATAATGGCCCGTGGAAATTATTCAGAGAGCTGGGTGGCTCATCGGGCCCGTTATATGGCGCAAAAGGGAATAGTTATGAGGGCGGTGTGCGTGTTCCCGCGGTTATATGGGGCAAAGGAAATGTTGCTGCAAAACAGGTTACAGAAATAGGCAGCAGCCTCGATATCCTGCCAACATTCGCCAGGCTTGCAGGAGTAAATTTACCGGCAGACAGAACTTATGACGGCTATGATTTAAGCAGTGTTTTATCCGGCAAAAGCAATAAAAGCCGGCGTGAGGAAATGTATTATTACCACGCGGATATATTGGTAGCAGTTCGCAAGGGTTCATATAAATTGTTGTTGTATGGCAATAGTGAAGTAGGCTACCCCGATGCATTGAAAAAATTAGATAAGCCTGCATTGTATAACCTGAATGAAGATATCTCAGAGCGGTATGATATCGCGGATAAATACCCGGAAATAGTGCAACAACTCCTTGCATTATTGGAACAACATGGTAGAACCGTTCAGCCGGCAGAAGATCAGTTGTCGAAGTAGCAAGCACACTTGTTTACTTTCACCAGGAGAACGCAAAGAAACAAATGCTCGCTGTGCTGAGCGCCTTCGCTTAGTACGTTTACCTTATCGCCTCCGGTGATTGCTGCATAGTAATGCAATTACAGTATTTTTTTCTTATTGGTGTTTCCTGAATCTCTGTTGTTTGGTTCTAAAAGCGAAATTCCCGTGGAGGATAGGCTTTTTAAGCAGGCTTCATATATTTGTACCAACATGCACATCCTTTCCAAGCTGATAACTATTCTGCTAAGCCCGCTTTTGTGGATCATTATTATTTTTTTATGGGGTTTACTCACCAAAAAAGAAATAAGAAGGAGAAGGTGCTTTACAGGAGCGCTGATTATGCTTTTCTTTTTCAGCAATCCTTATATTATTAAAAAATTAATACTGGCATATCAGCCTGAAAAATATACCATGCAAAATGGTGAAATATATAGCGCCGGCATTATTTTGGGCGGTTTTGCAGGCATGAATAAAGCAGACCATAAAACATATTTTAATGAAAATGTCGACAGGTTTCTGCAGACAGCCTTGTTATATAAAGAAGGGCATATTAAAAAAATAGTAATTGCAGCAGGAGATGCGTCCATTATAAATAAAAATGATTTCCGGGAAGCTGATTTTGCCCGGGGTCAGTTGGTGTTGCTGGGTATACCTTTATCAGATATTTTTATCGACAGGAACTCACGTAATACTGCCGAGAATGCAGTCAATTCAAAAAAAATAATTGATTCATTGGGCCTGCCCTCGCCCTACCTGCTTATAACGTCTGCTATGCACATGCCCCGGGCAATGAAAACATTTTCGAAGGCTGGCTTAAATATTAAACCTTACCCTTGTGCATATAATGTAACGCCGTTTGAACAATACGCTATTGACGAGTACCTGGTTCCTTCAGCCGTTGCTTTACGCAACTGGAATGGTTATTTGAAGGAAGTTGTTGGCTTATTAATGTATAGATTTTTAGGCAGGAGTTAGTATTTATTTCAAGTTCCCTACATTTGCCGCCACTTATATTATTATGAAATATTTTTTGCCAATGCTGCTGCTGATGTTTGGCTGTATAAGCTACGCACAGGATATTGAATTAGACCCAATAACGGTTACGGCTACCCTAAGTCAGAAAAGATCATCTGAAACAGGAAGGAATATTACTATTATAAAAGGAGAAAAGTTTAAAAACCTTCCTGTGCACTCGCTGGATGAATTGTTGCGTTATGTTCCCGGTGTTGAAATACAGGCACGCGGACCCATGGGCTCTCAAAGCGATATCGTTTTACGCGGAGGTACATACCAGCAGGTACTGGTAATTTTAGATGGTATGCGGCTTAATGATCCCAACACGGGGCATTTTAGCAGCTATATACCTATTGCCCCTGCTGAAATAGAAAGAATAGAAATATTAAAAGGCGCTTCTTCTGCTATATACGGCGCCGATGCGGTTGGCGGTGTGATCAATGTAATTACCAAAAGCTTTGCTGCAAAAGAAAACGAGGAAAATGTAAATCTTAGCGCAGGAGTGTCCGCGGGAGAGTATGGTTTTTTAAGCGCTGATGCCGGCTTTTTTGTGAGCAAAAAAAAGCTTAGTGTAGGCGGTGGTGTTATTACCAATAATGCGGATGGATTTCAGCAACGTGGTATTCGCGGATACTTCCATAATACTACAGCCTCTTTATCTGCTAACTATCATTTTAATGCTAACTGGAATATTGCTTACCGGGTTGCATATGATAACCGTGATTTTGCCGCCCAGAATTTTTATACTACCTATTCTTTTGACACAGCAACAGAAAAAGTATCTTCGCTTTGGAACCAGGTGCGGCTGGCATATCAAACACAAAAGCAACGCTTTATTATTGATGCAGGGTTTAAGAAAGTGAATGATGAATACAGGTTTGCCCCGGCATCGGTTCCCAATTCAAACAAATCTGAGCTGTTACAGGTGCTGGCGCAATATCAAAACCAGTTATCGGGTAGCACGTCATTCGTAGCCGGCATTAACTACCAGCAAAAAATGATCCGCTCAAACGACCGTGGAGATCACTCGCTTTTCTGGGCTTCGCCTTTTATTTCATTTTCTCAAAAAATTGGAAATGATTTTTTTGTAAGACCATCACTGCAATGGGTATTCTTCCAGAAAATAAATGCTGAGCTGGTGCCCCAGCTCGATCTTTCCTATAAAACAAAACAATTCCAGTTCAGGGCAAGTGCCGGCAAAACTATCCGGGATGCTGATTTTACCGAGCGGTATAATAACTACAATAAAGAAATAGTGCGGTCGGGCTCAATCGGGAATCCCGGACTGAAAGCAGAAAGATCATTTAGCTATGAAGCAGGTGCTGATTGGTTTGTAAAAAATTATTTAAAGATATCTTCCACATTCTTCCAGCGTTTTCATCGCCGGCTGGTCGATTTCAGTACTACACCTTATGCTGACATGCCGCGTAAGGACAACCTGGTTCCTAATGGGGTATATGCCTTAGCAAAAAATATTGCTGAAGTAAATACAACAGGTTTTGAAACGGATATCCAGTATACACATACCATCAGCGATCAGCAAAATCTTTCAGGCAGCATAGGCCTTGTATGGCTCAACAGTAAAAGCAGTGATAGTGTTCCTTCTTTTTATATTTCCTCTCATGCAAAATTCCTTACTAATTTTTCAGTAATGTATCAATGTCATAATTTTTCCCTGAGCATTAATGGCTTGTATAAAAAAAGAAATGAAAGAGTTGCTTCAGCAATTAACACCGCGGTATCTCCGGATTATTTTTTAATGAACGCGAAAATAGCATACGACTTTTTAAATCGCCGCTTTTCTGTATTCGCACAAATGGATAATGTACTCAACAGAAAGTACAGTGATCTTCTTGGGGCTGTTATGCCGGGCAGATGGTTTATGGGAGGAGTTAAATTTCAGTTTGCCGGAAAGAAGAAGGATTGATGACGAGATGGAATTTTGTTAAATATTATTCTGAGCTTTTGCAGTGGGGTATTGATAAAAAATGCTTTGCTACCTTTGCGGCAGTTAAAAAAATAGCAGTCATGAAAACATTTGCGACCCTGGTTATTTGTTTTATAAGTATTGGCGTTTTTGCGCAGCCCGATCGCTGGCAGCAGAAGGTGAAGTACGTGATGGATATTAATATGAATGTGCAAACCAACAGGTTTACCGGTAAGCAAAAACTGGAATACTGGAATAATTCACCTGACACCTTATACAAAGTTTTTTATCATCTCTACTGGAATGCGTTTCAGCCTAATAGCATGATGGATGCAAGAAGCCGTGAACTGGGGAAAATCCAGTTTCGCGGAAGAGATGGAAAACCGGTTGGCGACTGGGATGCAAGGGTGCAGGATCGCATCCTTAATCTCAAATCCGATGAGATCGGTTACCAGAAAATAAATGCATTAAAACTGAATGGCGTTGACCAGCAGTTCAAAGTGTATGAAACCATCCTGGAAGTTAGTTTATCAAAGCCCATTCTTCCTAAATCAAAGGTGGTGTTCGACATGGATTTTGAAGCGCAGGTGCCTTTGCAGATCCGCCGTTCAGGACGGGATAATCCGCGTACAGGAGTACGATACTCTATGAGCCAGTGGTATCCTAAAATGTGTGAGTATGATTATGAAGGATGGCATCCTACTCCATATGTAGCAAGGGAGTTTTATGGCGTATGGGGAGATTATGATGTGAATATTACTATTGATAAAAATTATATTATTGGAGGAACAGGTTACCTGCATAATGCCAGCCAGGTTGGTTATGGTTACGAAGATGCGGGTACTAAAGTAAATCGCCCTTCCGGCAACACACTTACCTGGAAATTTAATGCGCCCAATGTGCATGATTTTATGTGGGCTGCAGATCCTGAATTCAAACATCTCACCCGTAATATTCCTAATGGTCCTGTTATTCATGTTTTGTATAAAAACAAGCCAAACGATGCGGCAAATGATGCGGCGTGGAAAGAAGTTGCTGATGCTGCAGTAACTGCATTACCATTTATAGAAAAGCATTTTGGAGAATATCCATACAAGCAATATTCGTTTATACATGGTGGCGATGGCGGCATGGAATACCCCATGGCCACATTGATTGTTGGGCCAAGCCTGGGCACTGTTTTTCATGAATGGATGCATAGCTGGTACCAGATGATGCTTGCTACAAATGAATCGTTATACGCATGGATGGATGAAGGGTTTACCAGCTATGCGGAAGGATTGGTTTCAGCTTTTTACAGGCAAAAGAAATCAGGGCTTATCAGCGGGCTCCAACTGCTTGCCGATCCCGCACAGAATGGTCAACCTGCCGATCTTCCATTGTACCAGGATGATTCTTATGCAGGATATTTTAATTTGGTAAGAAGCGGGCTGGAGGAACCACTGACTACTCATGCCGATCATTTCAATACTAATTATGGTTACAGTAATGCGGCCTATTCAAAAGGAGCCGTATTTCTTGAGCAGCTTGGATATATTATCAGCGATTCGCTAAGGGATAAAACCCTGCTGGAATATTATAAATTATGGCGGTTTAAACATCCCAATGCCAATGATTTTATTCGTGTAGCCGAAAAAGTTAGTGGCATACAATTAGACTGGTATAAAGAATATTGGGTAAATACTACCAAAACCATTGATTATGCCATTGATAGTTTGTGGGAGCAAAATGGTAAAACCAATATCCGTTTAAAAATGATAGGGCAAATGCCGATGCCGGTTGATGTATCATTACAATTTAAAGATGGTTCAAAAGAGATCGCCTATATACCGCAGTTAATAATGTTTGGTGGAAAACCGCAGGAAACTACAACGCCAAGAGTAGTACATGAACCCTGGAAATGGACGCATCCTGTTTATACTTTCGAGGTTAATCAAAGACTGATGAATATTAAATCTATTGAAATTGACGCCACGCAGCGGATGGCTGATGTGAACAGGAAGAATAATAAGCTTGAGTTGAATTGGTAGAGGGGCAATAACCAATGAACAATAGCGAATAGAGTATACGCCATTCACTATTCAATGTCGTTTTCTTAAACTTGAGAATCATTATAAAACTTTTAATAGTTGGTAATGCAGAGCATTACCCGAACTGTTAAAAGCTGCGCATGTGCAGGAGGTAGAGGTGGTTCAGATACGAAACCCGCCAGCTTAAGCTATATATATCTGTTTATTAGGCGGCGTTATATACAAGGTGTTTAACAGGCTGCAGTACTCGCCTGAATTCAACCACGTTAAAATTATAAGCATCTTCGCAGATGTAGTATTGTGTTTAGGTCTCCTTCCCTCTGCGAAAGTTGGGATGGGCTGTTGACAGGGCTTTATTTCATCTCCGCAAAATATTTATGGAAATAAGGAATAGTTTCGATGCCTTTGTAAAAATTGAACAGGTCAAATTTTTCATTGGGCGAATGAAGGTTGTCGCTGTCTAAGCCAAAACCAAGAAAAACTATTTTAACGCCCAGTTCTTTTTCAAAAAGAGTGCAAATAGGAATACTCCCGCCACCGCGCACAGGAATAGGTGATTTGCCAAACGTGGTTTCAATAGCTTTTGCGGCAGCTTTGTATCCTGTAGAATCAATCGGTGTCATATATGGTTCTCCGCCATGATGTTCTTCTGCTTTTACCGTAACGCCGGGAGGAGCGGTGCTTTTAAAATAATTCAGCAGCTTTTCAGTGATTTTAACCGACGATTGATCCGGCACAAGTCTTGCCGATATTTTCGCAAAAGCTTTGGAAGGTAGTACTGTTTTTGCACCTTCTCCGGTATACCCCCCCCAAATGCCGTTCAATTCAAGCGTTGGTCTTATACCAGTTCTCTCATTGGTAGTATATCCTTTTTCACCCCACAGTGCCTTTATACCTAAGTCTGCTTCGTATTCTTTTTCACTAAACGGCGCTTCTGCCATTAATTTTCTTTCTTCTTTAGATGATTCTACTACATCGTCATAAAATCCAGGAATAGTAATGTGATTATTCTCATCGTGGCAGGATGCGATCATTTTTGCAAGTATAGTAATTGGGTTTGCAACAGCGCCGCCATACACGCCGCTATGTAAATCCCTGTTAGGGCCCGTTACTTCAACCTCAATATAAGAAAGCCCGCGAACGCCAATATCAATTGACGGCGTATCCATACTGATCATCGCTGTATCGCTGATCAGTATCACATCAGCCTTAAGCAGTTCTTTATGCGAGGATACGAATTTTGCAAGATTGGGCGAGCCTATCTCTTCTTCACCTTCAATAATAAATTTAATATTGGTTGAAAGTGAGTTGGTATTTACAAGCGTTTCCAATGCTTTTACATGCATGTAAAATTGCCCCTTATCATCGCATGAACCACGCGCAAATATTTTTCCGTCTTTTATTACAGGCTCAAAAGGCCCGCTGTTCCATAAATTTAATGGATCAGCAGGTTGTACATCATAATGCCCGTAAACCAACACTGTTGGTTTTGCCGGGTCGATTATTTTTTCTGCATATACTACAGGATGCCCTTCTGTAGTATACACTTCGGCTTTATCTGCACCAGCTTCAAGCAACCTGGTTTTAACAGCTTCAGCGCAGGCGATCATATCTGCCTTATGCTCGCTCCTTGCACTAATGGAAGGAATTCGTAAAAGCTCCAGTAATTCATTAAGAAATCTATCTTTATTTTTTGTTTGATACTCTTGCCATATCTGCATAGCTTTTATATTTTCAGTGAAGATTGAGGAAAACGAAAATAGGCAGTTTTTTATAAACTCAACTTTGTATATTTTAAAAGGTGCATTTAAAATTTTAGCATGTAGGCACTATAGCTACCGTAGATGCTTCGGCATAACAGGCGGAAGAATGTATGGTAAACAATAGTACCAATATTAACAATAGCACTAAAGCCGAACACAGCACTGCGGTTTCATGCCGAGGAGCGAGCCATCTGCACAACATTGCCATACACGCTAAAATTTAAAATTTCCCCATTCAAGCGATACCCATTTCAAATATTTTTTGCACAACTTTCTCCTTCCTTTTGTACGTACATGATGGATAGTATACAGCCTGAAGATAAACCCAGCCTGATCCGAAAATGATTTACTTCAACCCCCTGCTGGCATTAACATTCAAACCTTATTACCATATAATTTTACATTCATCAAACATAAAATGAGGAACAATTTTCATTTTATCATTTCTTTAGAAAATTATGTTGTTGTATGTAATATGGAACTGTATATTTGCTGCCGATTGCAAGTCATAATCAGCCTTTGTTGGTCCGACCGTTTAAAAATTATGGAAGGTTCTGGCAAAGGCTGAGTCAATTTATGCCGGTATGGCGGATTCCTCTTTTTTATTCCTGAATTTTTGAATGAACAAGCGCAGTTTTTTAAATATGCGGTAATAAAACTCTTTATTGAATAATTGTGAATCGTGCATTGCTTTATATGTAAGAAAAAAACCTACAGGTAATAATGCCAGTGTAGAAAGCCACATACCCACAAATGCCGAAGTAATATTTTCTCTCACAAATTTTTCTCCAAACATATTCAGCAAATGAAAAACCAGGAAGAAAATAACAGCAATAACAAGCGGCATACCCAAGCCGCCTTTTCGTATAATAGAGCCGAGCGGAGCGCCTATAAGAAACAGGACTACACATGCAAATGAAAGCGAAAATTTCCTGTGCCATTCAATCAGGTGAAAGCGTAGGTCTTTTTGTTTTGATTGTGTATCTGCCGCGATAATATCCAGTGTGTTTTTTGAACTGCTTACTTTATCAATTATTCTTGTTACTATAGATTTTCTTACTGAATCCGGCAGCAACTGATCGTACGTAGCAGGTGGGGGAGCCTGGAGTGCTAACCCGACTGCATTTCTTTGCTGATCATATCTTGTGGGATTAATTGCTGTGGAGAGCGGAACTTTTTCGTATACGATCATCTCTGCGGGAGAAATTACAGGCTGGGGCAACGGCTTTTTCAAAGAGTCCTTAGCATCTTTTACAAAGGTATAATTAAGGCTTACTTCTCTTTCTATTCTTTTCGACATTCTTTCTCCGGACTGTAGCTTCAGAGAGTCAATGGCATTATTTAACTGCCGCACATTCAGCATTCTGAAATTGTCTTTAAAAAGACTGTCGGGCGTACGCATCATAGCAAAAGAACTGAGATCAAAAACTTTTTTATACTCCCTGAAGCCGAGGCGCAGGTAATCGGTATTAACAGTATAGGAGGGGCCTCTCTCTTCATTTCTCCATCCGTTTTGTAAATAAAATTCGAGAAATTTTTTATCATCACTCATTTTCATCTGACCATGCTCAGCCACAATTATATTATCCTGCAGACTGTAATTTCTTTCAAAAATGATGATATTATGAATGGTCACATTGTCCTTTTCCTTTTTACCGATTTTAATGGTATAACCGTCAAACTCTTTAAAAAACACGCCTTCTTTAAGATTGAATGCAGGTTTAGCTACAGTAATATCATACAATAAGGTTTGAAACTTTAGCTGTGCAACCGGGATAATATAATTTGAAAAGAGGAACGCGACCATTGAAATGATAACAGCGAAAATAAACAAAGGCCGCATGAACCGCAACAAAGGAATGCCTGCTGATTTAATAGCGACTGTTTCGAAGCTTTCTCCCAGTTTTCCAAAAGTCATTATTGATGAAAGCAGCACGGCAAGCGGTAAAGCCAGGGGTACCGCTGTTGCCGTAACATAGCTTGTAAGCCGCAGTATTGTTATAGTGTCAAGTCCTTTCCCTACAAGATCATCAATATATTTCCAGAAAAATTGAAGTACGAGCACAAATAAGGTAATGAAAAAAGTGGCAATGAAGGGACCAACGAATGCTTTTATAACAAGCTTGTCTAATTTTTTAATCACTTTCCAGGTTTACTATTTTGTGCTGTAATAACTTTACCCAATGATAGATGCAAAAATACAGTTTTCAGAAAACGAACTGAATTTAGCTGCTGATATAGATCTTATTTTAACAAAGAATCGCATAATTGAAAAGGTTTATAGTCTCTTTGGGCTACTTGCAGATACTTATGTAAATCTCAGCAAAGATTTATTACCACAGGAAACGGTATCAAAGCCACCCAAAATATCGCGCGGCGAAAATTACAAAGGGCTTCCTTATGTTATGCTCGATTACCCGCGGTTTTTTACCAAAGAGGATGTTTTAGCGATAAGAACTATGTTTTGGTGGGGAAATGATCTGAGCATAACCCTTCACCTGAAAGGGAAATTTAAACCAGCGGATCCGGTAATGCTTTCTAAGCTTAATGAAAGTGATCCTTCAAACTGGTACCTGCAATTAAGCGATGACGAATGGCTGCATCACAAAACAGCAATATCCCATAAGCGTATAATTGATCTCACATTCCTGGAAATAAATAATCTTATGATAAGAAAAACAGGATTTGTGAAAATAGCAGGTTTTTATCCCCTGCGACAGTGGAACAATGCAGATAAATTTTTTGAAAAAAGCTTCAGCAGCCTTTTAAAGAGCTTATAACAGGCTTAGTTACCAATTCTGTGAAACAGATCTTTAACCTGCGAATCCCACAAACGGCTTTGATCCGCAATATCTCTTTTTTCAGCAAAGTCTTTAATTACCAGTATGGTTTGATTAGTTACCTCTGATTTTTCAATGCCAAATTCAAAATATTCGTCTTTTGGGGCATGCTCCCAGTGAAATCGGATAAACCTGTCTTCTTCGCCTTCTAAAACTTCAGCTTTATCGGTAGAATCTTTCCAGGTAAAGCTAAAAATCATATCTCTTTCGTCCACTTTATCGGCAAACCATTCCTGTAAACCCGCCGGGGTAGACAAAAACTCGTATAGTATTGTAGGCGAGCAACGTACAGGATATTCTAATGTATATAGTTGTTTCTTACTCATTTGTCAAAAATCAATTTATCCTAGCTTAAGCTGGCTTGCAATAATATAAAAATAATAGAAGCATCAAAATTTTTTATAAAATATTTTTTCCTAAAAAGCAGGTAACAAAAGTTCACAGGCTGTTATTTTCTTAAACTGGTTAAAGCGCAGATAATAATATTTTTTTCTAATACCTGCTATTTCCTTAAATTGCTTAAGGTACAATATCTAATGGTAGCCAGCGTTTTAGAGCTTGAAATCCGTGCTTTATAGATTTCTTTAAAACCCCTTAAATATTCTCTTTTATGAGTATGCGTCAGCTCAAAATCACGAAATCGATTACGAATCGTGAGTCTCAAAGTCTGGAAAAGTACCTGCAGGAAATTGGACGTGTAGAGTTGATTGGTTCAGAAGAAGAGGTAAGATTGGCAGAATTAATAAAACAAGGCGATCAAAAAGCGCTTGACAGGCTCACAAAGGCAAATCTGAGATTTGTGGTATCTGTTGCTAAACAGTATCAAAATCAGGGATTATCTCTGCCCGATCTCATTAACGAAGGTAATTTCGGTCTTATTAAAGCTGCTCAGCGTTTTGATGAAACCAGAGGCTTTAAATTTATATCATATGCTGTTTGGTGGATACGTCAAAGTATTTTGCAGGCTTTGGCAGAACAATCACGTATTGTGCGTTTGCCATTAAATAAAGTTGGACTTACTAACAGGATCAACAAAGCATTCCAACAGCTAGAACAGGAATATGAAAGAGAACCTTCAGCTGAAGAATTGGCGGAAATGCTTGAAATAGATACGGAAGAAATTGCAGCTACACTAGGTGTTGCGGCAAGACATGTGAGCATGGATACCCCGTTGTCTGAAGGCGAGGATGGAACATTAGTTGATATAATGGCAAATCCCAATGCAGACAGTGTAGATGAAAGGATAACACACCACGAATCATTAAAAAAAGAAATCGAAAGATCGCTGCATACATTAACTGATCGCCAGCAGGATGTGCTCAGGTTTTTCTTTGGAATTGGTTTAGATAACCCGATGAGCCTTGAAGATATAGGCGAACGGTTTAACCTTACCCGCGAAAGAGTAAGGCAGATCAAAGACAAAGCAATTACCAAATTAAGAACAGCGTCAAGATCTAAATTGCTTAAAACCTATTTAGGTACATAAATGCTGCGCTTCTTTTTCTTACATAATTTCCTGACGATTTTAAAAGTGAACAAATTACCTTTGTTCACTTTTTTATTTTAAATACGATAAACAAACAAAATTATGTTTGAATCATTGTCAGAGCGGTTAGATTCGGCCTTTAAGCAGATAAAAGGTGAAGGAAGGATCAATGAATTGAATATTGCGAATACGGTAAAGGATATCAGGCGTGCCCTGGTAGACGCAGATGTAAACTATAAAATAGCCAAAGATTTTACAGATACGGTTAAGACCAAAGCTTTAGGCGAAAAGGTGCTGACCGCCGTAAGCCCAGGTCAATTAATGGTTAAAATAGTAAAGGATGAATTGGCGGAATTGATGGGTGGCACTGAGAGTGAATTTAACATCACAGGTAATCCAGCTGTAATACTTATTGCAGGACTGCAGGGTAGCGGTAAAACTACTTTCAGCGGCAAGCTGGCTAATTACCTCAAAAACAAAAAAGGAAAATCGCCACTATTAGTTGCAGCTGATATTTATCGTCCGGCGGCAATTGACCAGCTAAAAATTTTGGGTGGACAGATTAATGTGGATGTATATAGCGAGCCTGAAAATAAAAATGCTGTTGAAATAGCACAGAATTCGATTAAAGAAGCAAGGAGCAAAAATAAAAATATCGTTATCATCGATACTGCGGGCAGGTTGGCAATAGATGAAGTGATGATGACCGAGGTTGCTGATATTAAGGCGGCGGTTAAGCCACAGGAAATTCTTTTTGTGGTGGATTCAATGACGGGGCAGGATGCTGTGAATACGGCAAAAGCATTTAATGAAAGACTGGATTTTAGCGGTGTTGTACTTACCAAGTTAGATGGCGATACTCGGGGCGGGGCCGCATTATCTATTAAATACACTGTTCAAAAGCCTATCAAGTTTATCAGCAGCGGTGAAAAATTAGATACGCTGGATGTATTTTATCCCGAAAGGATGGCGCAGCGTATCCTGGGCATGGGTGACATTACCACCCTTGTGGAAAAAGCGCAGGCGCAGTTTGATGAAGCGCAGGCTGCCAGGTTGCAGAAAAAAATGCGTAAAAATCAATTCGATTTCCAGGATTTTCTCGATCAATTACAGCAGATAAAGAAAATGGGCAACCTGAAAGATTTGATGGGTATGATACCAGGTATGGGAAAGGCAATAAAAGACGTTGACGTAAGCGACGATTCATTTAAAGGAATAGAAGCGATGATCAATTCTATGACGCCTTATGAAAGGGCAAACCCGGATGTAATAAACCCGGGCCGCAGAAACAGGATAGCAAAGGGAGCCGGTAAGGATCTAGCAGATGTTAACCAGTTCATGAAGCAGTTTGAACAAATGAAACAAATGATGAAAATGATGAATAAGATGCCAATGGGAAGAATGGGTTTTGGGAAACGCTGATTTTTTGTACTTTTACTTTGATTTATAGTTTGCAAGGCATATCTTCGCAAACCTTTAGAAAGGATAAAAATTTATCAATCACCCATTTAAAATGTTTATTTTTTATGGCTGTTAAAATCAGACTGCAACGTCACGGGAGCAAGAAGAGACCCTTCTACTTTATAGTGGTAGCCGATGCCCGTGCGCCAAGGGATGGAAAATTCATCCAGAAGATCGGAACCTATAATCCATTAGGCCAACCAACTGCTGTACAGTTAGACAGACAAAAAGCATTGGATTGGTTGCAAAAAGGAGCTCAGCCAACTGATACTGTACGTAAGATTTTATCTTACAAAGGAGTATTATACCTTAAGCATTTATTGCGCGGTGTAAGCCTCGGTTTGTTTGATGAAGCTACTGCAATGTCTAAATTCCAGAAATGGCATGAAGAACATGAAGGCAGTATCAGGAAAAAACAGGAAGAAGCGGCAAGAGCAAGAAGACCGCGTAAGCCTATGGCTCCAAGAAGGACTGAACAAAAAGAAGAAGGTAACTAAACATAGTGTTTCTTCAACTGATTTGCCTTGTGAAATTATTTCACAAGGCATTTTTGTTGAGCAATCAATCAAACAGTGGGATCTGAATATTTCAAAATCGGAAAATTTGTTTCTGTTTTCAGCCTCAGCGGAGAGCTTATTTTGCAGCACAGCCTGGGTAAAAAAACATCTTTGAAAGGTATAGAAGCGCTTTTTATAGAAGATGCCGGCGATTCTTTTCTGCCTTATTTTGTTTCATCTGCCCGCATAAAAAATGATGCTGAAACCTATATTCAGCTGGAGCAGATCAATACACGTGAAGCTGCACGAAGGTTTGTTCAGAAAGAAGTATGGTTGAGCAGCGGAGATTTTAAAAAATTCGCGGCAAAATCTGCTCCTATTTCTTTTTTGGGATATCAGATTATTGATGGTAATAAAAATATTGGCGAGGTAACAGAGGTAATAGAAATGCCGCACCAGGTATTATGCAAAATAAATATCGAAGGAGAGGAAAAACTAATACCGCTGCACGAACAAACTTTAGAGCGTATTGATAATAAAACAAAAAAAATTTATGTTACCCTGCCGGATGGGCTTCTCGAACTTTGATGATTCTATAGAAGATACACCTGGATTGACTTTTCGTTTTAAAGAATAAGATTGTTAAAATAAATTTTATATAAATACCGCCATTGGTATTGCAACAAGCCCGATATTTGCTTTCAGGAACTCACAATCTCTATAGACATGAAGCGTATTTTGACAAAAAATGTGATTACCTTATTGCTGGTAATTTTTGCTATTGCCATACTGCATTCCCTGCAAAGTTTTCAAAAAAAGAATAACGCGAAACCTCCGGTTGAAGCGGCTGTAATTAAGAAAACCTTAGCGGGCTAATTGTTTGCAGATTTGTTTTACAATTCCCGGTCCTTCATAAATAAATCCTGTCCATACCTGTATTAAAGAGGCGCCCGCCTGTAGTTTTTCCTTTGCATCTGTTCCGGTAAATATGCCACCGCTGCCTATAACGGGTATTTTATTTTCTGTTTTCTGTACGATGTATTGTACAATTGCCGTAGACATTGCTTTAACAGGCTTTCCGCTTAGTCCGCCATTGCCTATTGCCGTAATAATGCTGTGTTCGGTTTTCAAATTATCACGGCTGATGGTAGTATTGGTTGCTACCAGACCATCCAGTTGAATTTCTGTGGCAAGATCAATTATATCATCAATCTGTTCTTTGGTTAAATCAGGCGCTATCTTTAATAAAACCGGTTTAGGCGTATGCTTTGTTTTGTTAATGGATTGCAGGTTGACCAATATTTTTTTTAGCGAATCTTTTTCCTGCAGT
The DNA here is from genome assembly GCA_047601125.1 of Agriterribacter sp. Lineage (GTDB taxonomy): Bacteria > Bacteroidota > Bacteroidia > Chitinophagales > Chitinophagaceae > Agriterribacter. The sequence continues at coordinate 2,633,175 of JASGJY010000002.1, forward strand.
TCCCGCAGCCCCGGTGTGTTGGGTGAACTCACATTTACTACAAAATAATCTACATAATCAAACAACGCGTTAAAACACGTTTCATAATCTTTCCATGCATCATCATTCGGAGTAACTTTGTTCTTGCCGATATTACCACCTATAATAAGTGTAGATGAAGATTGTGCTCTTCTCCAGGCAGAAAGCCTTTTTGCAATAACTTCAGCACCATCATTATTAAATCCCATACGATTAACTAACGCCTTATCCTTTGGCAACCTGAACAAGCGGGGTTTATCATTGCCTGCCTGTGGTTTGGGCGTAACTGTTCCTATTTCCACAAAGCCAAAACCAAGTGCTTCCAGCTCTCTTAAATACTTCGCGTTTTTATCAAAACCTGCTCCTAATCCAACCGGGTTCAAAAAACTTATTGTGCTATTGGCTGATGAAAAGAACAGCTTCTTTTCTAAATTGCCTGCAGGTTTAAAATGACCTTTGATAAATTTTCTGAATACTCCCACGCTGCATATTGCTTTTAATACGTTCATTGAGAAGTAATGCGCACGTTCAGGAGAAAATAAAAAGAGGATTTGCCTTAATAGTTGATACATATGCGGCGCGAAGGTAATAATAGCGCTAATGTTTACCAGATTTTGCTTTGCAAAAAGGGATAGTTAACTTTGGAATATAAAGTTGCATAAACAACTAAATTTTAACACATGCAGGAAGCATATATTATTGCCGGTTACAGAACCGCGGTTGGAAAATCGAAGAAAGGTAATTTCAGGTTTACCCGCCCGGATGATCTTGCTATAGAAGTGATCCGGGGCTTATTAGCCTCTGTGCCTCAACTGGAGGCTAAAAGAATAGATGATGTAATAGTGGGAAACGCTGTTCCTGAGGCTGAGCAGGGGTTGCAGGTAGGAAGAATTATTGCGGCAAGGGCATTAGGTTTTGAAGTGCCGGGTATGACGGTGAACAGGTATTGCGCATCAGGATTAGAAACGATTGCTATTGCTACCGCTAAAATACGCACCGGTCAGGCAGATTGTATAGTTGCCGGCGGCACGGAAAGTATGAGCCTTGTACCTACAGCAGGATGGAAAACAGTACCTGCCTATTCTATTGCAAAAGATGACCCTGATTATTATTTGAGCATGGGACTTACCGCCGAGGCGGTGGCCAAAGAATATAATGTAAGCCGCGAAGACCAGGATGTATTTTCATATTACTCGCATCAAAAAGCAATTAATGCTATAAAGAACGGATATTTTAAATCCGGCATCTTACCTGTAATTGTAGATGAAGTTTATGTAGATAGTAAAGGAAAAAAGCAAACCAAAAGTTTTGTGATGGATACGGATGAAGGCCCGCGTGCAGATACTTCCATTGAAGTATTGTCAAAATTGAAACCTGTATTTGCTGCCGGTGGCAGCGTTACCGCGGGTAATTCTTCGCAAACCAGTGATGGCGCCGCTTTTGTAATTGTGATGGGTGAAAAAATGATGAATGAACTGGGATTAAAACCTATTGCAAGATTAATCGCCTGTGCATCTGCAGGGGTACCTCCGCGTGTTATGGGTATAGGGCCGATAGAAGCGGTACCAAAAGTTTTGAAACAGGCGGGTATGAACCTGGGGCAGATTGATTTGATCGAATTAAATGAAGCTTTTGCATCGCAGTCACTTGCTGTAATAAGAAAGCTTGATTTCAATCCTGAGATAGTAAATATTAATGGCGGAGCTATCGCATTAGGACATCCGCTTGGATGTACCGGCTGCAAGCTTACCATTCAGATAGTAAACGATATGAAAAGGCTCAATAAAAAATATGGCATTGTAACCGCCTGTGTAGGTGGCGGACAGGGCATTGCAGGAATCATCGAAAACATAGGTTAAAAAATACTAAATAAACATATCTCAAGTTGTATAACCGGGCTTGCCCGGTTTTTTTATTACAGGTAACTAACATCAAAATATGATAGTATACAGTTGACAAATGTCAACGATCTGTATTTTATAGAACTACTGGCAGCGTTTTTGTGATTTTGAAACCGGTTAACGCTAAAACTTCAATTCAATATCTTATCCTATGGACAGGCGTTCATTTTTAAAAGCGCGTCGTGCAAAAAAAAATGTTGTTTCAACTTATACTGTTAGTGGCAGAACTTCAACAGGGCTAAACCAGTATAACGGAGCATGGACAAAAAATGAAGTTGTGCACTTACTTAAAAGAACAATGTTCGGCGCTACGCTGCCTGATATTGAATATTTCTCTCAAAAAACAATGGAGCAATGTGTTGATGAACTGCTCACCATTACATCTCCTATGCCAGATGCGCCTGTTAAAGATTATGATACGGGTGATGTACAAAATCCTGATTCGGATGTGGATGCGGGAACAACCTGGATTTATAGTAATAACGAGGATGGTGATGTGGGAGAAAAAAGAAAACAATCGCTAAAAAAATGGTGGATAGGGATACTGCTGAATCAACCAAGAAATATAAGGGAGAAGATGACATTGTTCTGGCATAATCATTTTGCTACAGAGATGGCATCCTCTCAAAATGCGCGTTTTGCATATAAACATCATACTTTGCTCAGGCAAAACTGCCTTGGCAATTTCAAGGCTCTTGCCAGGTCAATATCTATCGATCCGTTGATGCTGGTATATCAAAACGGAGAATATAATACAAGGTACGCACCGGATGAAAATTTTGCCAGGGAACTGCAGGAGTTGTTTACACTCGGAAAAGAAAATAACCCTAACTATACAGAAGATGATGTTAAGGCAGCTGCAAGAGTTTTAACAGGATGGAGAAATGATGTTGGGGCAAATGCATCATACTTTGATGCCAGCCGTCATGATACAGGCAATAAAACATTTTCTTCTTTCTATAATAATAAAACAATACAGGGCAAAAGCGGCAGCGCAGCAGGAGAGGAAGAACTGGATGAGTTGATCAATATGATCTTCAGCAAAAGCGCTGAAGCATCAACATACATTGTGAAAGAGCTGTATAAATGGTTCGTATATTATGAAATAGACCAGGCTGCAGAAGAAAACGTGATTGCCCCACTTGCACAAATGCTTCAAAATTATAACTGGGATATTGCACCAGTGCTGTCTGCATTACTTAAGAGTGAGCATTTTTTTGATGTAATGAATCAGGGGTGTTTTATAAAAAGCCCTGCAGACTTCATTATCGGCACCTGCCGGGAAATGAAAGTAGCGCTGCCTCCGGGCAGTGATTATATGTCAGCATATGCGGTATACGGCGAACTTCTGTGGCACAGCAGTCTTATGCAGCAATCGTTGGGCGATCCTCCAAGCGTTTCAGGATGGCCGGCATATTACCAGATACCTACATTCCATGAAATGTGGATCAACAATGATACTTATCCCAAAAGGAACCAGTTTACTGATACAATAATCAATACCGGATATACTTTAAATAATTTTCTTCTGCAGGTTGACACTGTTTCTTTCGCCAAATCTTTAAGTAACCCGGCTGATCCCAAAATGCTGGTTGAAGATTCACTGGCAGTGCTGTACAGGATACAATTATCTGATACTATTAAGGAACAATTAAAGAAGGAAATTCTTTTAACCGGTCAAACAAATGATTATTACTGGACTAATGCCTGGAATACTTATATCGCTAACCCAACAGATATGATGGCGTATCAAACGGTGCATACCCGTTTAAGTGAGCTTTATAAATATTTATTGGCGCTGCCGGAATATCAACTTTCATAAAATCATTGATCTTTTCGATACAAAAATCCGATACCATGAAACGCAGAGATTTTTTACGCAATACAATACCGGCAACTATTTTACCATCTTTTGTAAATGGTCATACCGTTACGGCGCTTTCACCAACGCCATGGCTTACCTCTTTAACTAATTTTGCTACCGAAACGGATCATGTATTGGTGATCATACAAATGAATGGAGGTAATGACGGGCTGAATATGATCATCCCAAGGGATAATTATGCTAATTACTACAAAGCAAGAACCAATATTGCTATCCCGGAAAATAAAATACTTACGCTGCAGGGTAATGCTGCTACGGGGTTGCATCCTGCTATGACAGGCATCCAGGATTTATTTAACAATGGCAAGGTTACTATAATCCAGGCTGCGGGCTATCCTGACCCTAATTTATCTCACTTCAGATCAACCGATATATGGATGAGCGGCTCGGATAGTAATGAGGTCATTGACAGCGGTTGGGTAGGAAGATATCTCAATTATGAATTTCCTAATTTCCCCAATGGCTATCCTAATACCACCATGCCTGATCCTTTAGCAATACAAATCGGCTCTGTATCATCACTTACTTTCCAGGGGCCGGGCATGGGTATGGCAATGAGTATTTCTAATCCTACCTCGTTTTATAATATTGTAGATGATATTAAAGATCCTGCACCGGCTACAAGGGCAGGTAAGGAATTAACTTATATAAGAGAAATAGCACGGCAAACAGAATTGTTTGCAGGCTCTATAAAAAAGGCTGCCGGAAAAGCCACGCAGCAATTGCCTTATCCTGAACAGAACACACTGGCAGCACAGCTTAAGGTAGTGGCACGTCTTATTAAAGGAGGACTGAAAACAAGAGTATATATGGTGAGTTATAACGGCTTTGATACACATTCAATGCAGTCTGAAGAATTGGATACCACAACCGGAAAGCATGCATCGCTGCTTAAACAATTATCTGATGCTGTAAAAGCATTCCAGGATGACCTGGCATTTTTGGGTATTGAAGATCGCGTGATTTCATTTACGTTCTCCGAATTTGGCAGACGCATAAAATCTAATTACAGTATGGGAACAGACCACGGCGTTGCAGCGCCCATGCTTGTTTTTGGCAGTAAGGTACAGCCCGGTGTGTTAGGCAGTAACCCTTCCATATCCTCTAATGTTTCTGTTAATGATAATATTCCTCATCAATATGATTACAGAAGTGTGTATGCCTCTGTTTTGGAAAAATGGTTTTGTGCTGATTCATCGGCATTACAATCAATTTTGCTGAAAAATTTTCAATCACTTCCAATCATACAGGATGGCTCATGTAATGGAATAAATGAGCTTAATAAAAAGGCTGGTATAAATTTAATATCAAACTATCCTAATCCATTTACCTCACAAACAACGGTTAAATATATTACACAGGGAGGGCATACGCTGGTGCAGGTTATAGATTGCATGGGCAGAGTAGTAAGCGTGCTGGTAGATAAAGATCAGATCGGGAATACTTATACATTGCAATTTAACAGTACAGGGTTAGCTCCTGGAGTATACTACCTGAGATTGCAAAATGGGCCATTGCAGCAGGTAAAACCAATTTTGAAAGTAAGATGAACATACTTTAACTAACATACTTTGTTGGCAGGTGCATTCCAAATTTTGATATATAGGTACTACGGCTATGGCAGATGCCTCCTGCGTCGGCATGACAGCTCGCGGTGCGGGCAACCAACGGTGCAGGATGGGCAGTGGCATATTGTATAGCTTGCGCTGAGTATTACAGCCCGCGTTGGTATACAGCCTGTTGGCATTGTTCAGTATTAATATAAAAGTTGAAAATTTGCACTGTAGCTCAATACATATCCTACTGCCTGTCATTCCGAGTACCAAACCTGATTCAGGAAAAATATAAGGATGACATTTTCTTTCTTTCTACAAACAGTTAGCCGCTATGCGGCAGGATGCCGGTTACAGCTTATAAGTTCCCGGCTTACCGGTTGGATTATTTACTGGTTATTTCACAGAGGTACACGAAGGCTACACAAAGAGCCACAAAGAATAATAAATCGCTCTGTGTAACTTTGTGTATGCTTTGTGGCTCTTTGTGTATCAAATCCTGTTTCGCCGGTGCGAACACCGGAATTCGTGGCAGGAAATATATCAGGGGTTATGTAAAATAACTTGGGGCATGCCCAATACGCAGAATGGAACACGGATAAAACGGATATGGCGGATATTTACGGAATGTATCTGTGTTTATCAGTATCACCCGTGTATTCCGTGTGCTATTCTATAAAAGGTATTTGTTGTAATGCTAAATCATTATACACACGGCGCAACGTAGGAAACATGATTTTCAATTCATCCATAATGATGTCATTATAATCCCGCCTGAGGTTGTTTTGACATATATGTATGTTGTGGCGGGAGAGGAATCAGAGTAACATAATACCTGTAAGTAATTTGATTAATCATTGCTGCACGTGGCGTACCTGATTGTCAGGCAGATTAGTCGCGCATGTGTAGATGCTTGCCGCCTCAGGCGATATTGTTAAAAGCCAAATCCCTGATCATACACGCCAAAATTGAAATGCACCCCATACTTTGGAGCACATCTTATATTTTGTTGGCTTGCATAAAGGTTAATATCGTCATTTCTTTATCTTTATGCGATATGGACACAACTGTTACCGGCATATAGCAGGCCTGGTTTAAAACTTTTTTATGAAAAGTTCATTTACGGGCTTATGCTTTTTAATATTCTTTTTATCATTTTCCAGGGGTTTTTCCCAGGGAGATACTACCTATCTTAAAGCTTTATATGACAGAGTATTGGACTTTGACGAAGCAAAATCCGATTCCGTATTGTATTATGCCGGGTATATTCAACAAAGCTCAGGAGAATTAAATTTTAATAAAGGAGCAGTTTTGTCGCTACGCCTGAGAGGCATATATAATGAAATGAAAAATGAGTATGATTCTGCCATCAGTTATTATTACAGATCATTGGAAGAAGCGCGGAAACTTAAAATGCCGGAGTATGAAATTTCTGCTTTAGGCGATCTTGCTATAGCATACTATAACATTAATCAATTTGAAAAGACAAAGGAATTTTATGAATTAGCCCTTGAGCTTGCTAAAAACAGGAAAGAGGCTTCCTCAATTTTCACCAACAGTTCAAATCTGGGTTCTATTTATAATAAGCTGGGTTACCCTGACAGCGCATTAAAATATTTGCAGCAGGCAAAGGAAATAGCAGAGCAATTTAAGCCTATGTTTGATATAAGCTCTGTTGACAACAATATAGGTAATGCATGGTTTCATAAAAAACAGTGGAATAAAGCACTGCAATATTTTACCGTAAACTATAAAAAGAATCTTGCCAATAAGGATAAAGAGATGCAATGGTATGATTGTTTGAATATTGCCGATGTTTACATTGAAAAGAAAAACTATGATTCAGCAGCTATGTATCTCCATACTGCTGAACAACTGGCAAATGAAATTAATTCCAAACGAAAGAAAGCTGACGTTTACGCTTTATATGCAAAATACTACTCACACAGAGGAGATTATAAGCCTGCATATGAATTTTTTACAAAATGGTATACACTTGATACTGCACTGGTATCTCAAAAAAAAATAGATGCCATAACAGAATTGCAGGAACGCTTTAATGTAAAGCAAAAAAACCAGGAAAACCAGTTGCTGACACTCGAACTAGACAGGCAGAGATTTCAGAAACGGAATATGTTACTTATTGCCCTGGCTGTAACATCGCTTTGTGTATTTGCTGTAACTATTTTATGGCTGGTAAAACGAAAGAACGGACAGTTGCAAAAGCAAAATGCATTGATACAAAAACAAAATGAAAAACTTTCTCAATTTAATAGTGAAAAAAATTCATTGATCAGTGTCGTGTCGCATGATTTAAGCGGGCCTTTCACAAGCATTAAAATGTGGACACAGATATTGCAATCAGATATTTCTAATTTTACCGAGCTGCAAAAAAAAGCGCTTTATCGTATCCAGTCTTCTGCAGATAATGGAGAACTGCTTATTCATAATATTCTGCATATAGAAAAACAGGAAATAAACCGCCCAATGAACCTTGAATTTCTGAATTTAAGTGCTTTCCTGGAAGATATAGTTAACGCATATGAACCCCAAGCCCGGCAAAAAGAGATTAAGATCATTTATGAAAGTGAAACGAAAGGCACCCAGTTTATGTGTGATCGCTATATGTTGCGCAGGATTTGCGAGAACCTGCTTTCTAATGCTATAAAATTCTCTCCAAGGGGTAAAGAGGTAAAGTTAAATCTTAAAGAAACAGATAACCACGTTATTATCAGCGTTAGTGATCAAGGCGTCGGAATATCTGCGGAAGATATTCCATACCTGTTCAGCAAGTATGGAAAAATATCTTCTATGCCTACAGAAGGTGAATATTCAACCGGTCTTGGTTTATCAATAGTAAAACGGCTGGTAGATGAATTAAATGGCAAGATTTTCTGCGAAAGCAAGTTGGACACAGGAAGCACATTTACGGTTTCATTGCCTAAATAAATAGCATACCAAAAGAAAAAAATTTTTATCAATACTGTCCTGTAGCTAACAATACGAGCGTGCATGCCTGCATGGTAGGAATATTATTTTCTTCTGCAATTTTTTCCAGTTCTTCATTTTCCGCACCGGGGTTAAAAATGATCCGTTTCGGATGCAACGCAACAATATAATCGTAATACTTTTTTTGATTTTGCGGATTGAGATACAGCGTTACAGTATCAATATCTGCAAGTGGTAAGGGCTCTTTATTGATTTTTACACCTGCTACTGTTTCTTCTTTTTTCCCGATGGCCTCTACTTCATGCCCGGCATTAAGCAAACGGTTAAGCGCAAGATAACTGTATCGGGATGGGTTTGAGGATGCCCCGAGTATTAACGTCTTTTTATTTGTCGTATTCATTTGATAGTAAAGGTAAGAAGGTTTCAGGTTGCAAGTTTCAGGTTTCGGGTCAGGGGTTTGTAGTTTAAGGGTTAATCAAATTTCAAATTTCAAATCTCAAATCATTGAATAGTATTTATAGTTATTTTTGTTCTGCCTAAAGCATTTATATGAAACTCAGCAAAAATTTAGTATTCACTCTTATAGCCCTTGTTGTTGTAGCAGCCTTATACCGTGTAGTTCCAGGCAGACCTTTTGGATTTGCCCCGCAGATAGCTATGGCAGTTTTTGCCGGTGCCGTAATAAAAGACAGGAAGACTGCTTTTGCTCTGCCACTGATTTCTATGTTCCTATCAGATGCTTTTTATCAAATACTATATGCCTCCGGCTTATCCATCATACCTGGTTTTTATGAAGGCCAGTTTACAAATTATATACTGTTCACCCTGCTTACCACTGTTGGCTTTTTTATAAAGAAGATCACTGTAATTAATGTGGCTGTTGCGTCAATAGCTGCACCAACCATATATTTTTTATTATCAAATTTTATGGTTTGGTTAAGCGGAACCGGCGGTTACCAGCATCCGCAAACATTTAACGGGTTGATGATGACAATGGCAGACGGGGTGCCTTTCTATAAAAATTCCATCTGGGGAACATTGTTTTTTTCTGCTGTTCTTTTCGGCGGTTACTATTTCTTTTTCTCACGTTCGCTTAAAACAAAGAAAGCATAGTTGTTAATATTTATTTCGGGGTATAATATACCGCCTGTATTTAAACTATAATAATTATTGGCTAACCATAACAATACCGGCAAAAAAGGAGAATTATTAGCCGCAGATTATTTAAAAAGTAAAGGGTTTACTATTCTTCATAATAACTGGCGTTATTCCCATTATGAAATTGATATCATAGTCTCACGCGATAATACACTCCATTTTATAGAAGTGAAAGCCCGGCGGTCTACAAAGTTTGGATTACCGGAAGAAAGTGTGAGCCATAAGAAAATGCAAAACCTGGTTAATGCTGCGGAAGAATTTCTTTACCAATATCCTGAATGGAAAAGAGTGCAGTTTGATGTGTTGGCTATCACGATCAACGGGCAGTCCGCGGAATATTTTTTTATTGAGGACGTTTATTTATAAGTACAAGGTCTTTCATTTTCTCTACCATTTTATACGTAGCCGGGCAATACGCAACATTTTGTTTATGCACATGCATATAGTCTGTCATTTTCTTTTTGGTAAGATGGGGAAAGCCGGCGCAATCATCAGGTCTTATAGCATATATGCTGCATTTATTATCTTCTAAATTCAGAAACTGGCAGGGCTGCTTTTTATTCATCCAGTCATTATCCTTTTTATCATAATACAACCATTTGTCTTTAAACTGCTGCACGGTCATATTGAAATGTGCTGAAATGCGTTGCAGGTCTTTTGTATTAAAAGTAGGGCTCATGGTTTTGCAACAGTTGGCACAGCTTAAACAATCCACTTCAGGCCAAACCTGCTTATCAGCTATTGCAGCAAGCGCGTCAAGGTTTTTAGGTGGCTTATTCTCAAGCCTGGTAAGAAATGCCCTGAATCCCTTTTTGTTTTTATTTACCGTCGTTTTAAATGTGCGCAAGGTCAATTGCTGCATAATTATATTTTGATCGCCCAAAATAAAGAATAAATACTTTAGCTTACAGTTTGTTGTATAAAAAAGCTTAAGCTTTATATCAGGAATTTTATTCTCGGAAAATGTGGGAATCTTATAAAAATGGTTTTAGCGCCTATCTGCAACTGGAAAAATCGCTCAGCAATAATTCCATTGAAGCGTATATACGGGATATAGAAAAACTTACCGGTTTTTTGCAATTAAAAAGCATCCAAAAAAGCCCCGCTGAAATAACCCTGGCAGATTTGCAGCAGTTTATAAAATGGATTACGGAATTGAATATGACCGCTTCATCGCAGGCGCGTATCATATCAGGCTTAAAAGCTTTTTATAAATATTGCCAGACTGAACAAATAACCACAAAAGATCCGACTCTATTACTTGAAGCGCCAAAATTAAAACGGGCATTACCGGATACGCTGGGGTTTGAGGAAATTGAACTGATCATAGCACAGATAGATCAAAGCAAACCTGAAGGAGTAAGGAATAAAGCGCTGTTGGAAACTATGTACAGTTGCGGATTAAGAGTAAGCGAAGCGGTTGAGCTGAAAATATCTCAATTATACCTTGATGTTGGTTTTGTGCGCGTAGTTGGTAAGGGGGATAAAGAGCGATTGATACCTATAGGCAGAGCCGCTATAAAATATATTAATATATACAGGGAAACGGTGCGTAACCTGGTAACCATTAAAAAAGGAGAGGAAGATATACTGTTTCTTAACCGGCGTGGCAGCCGTATGACCCGGGTAATGATATTCCTGATAATCAAAGACCTGGTTAGTAAAGCCGGGATTAAAAAGAATATCTCTCCACATACTTTCCGCCATTCTTTTGCCACCCATCTTGTAGAAGGCGGGGCGGACCTTAGGGCGGTGCAGGAAATGCTTGGTCATGAAAGTATTACCACTACCGAAATTTATACCCACCTTAACCGGGAATATCTCCGCGATACGCTTCAACGGTTCCATCCTGGCTTCAAATAGTATTTCTTCATAATTTCTTAACATAAAAACTTACTGGTACAGGTAACAAAATAGCAAGTATACCGTTATAAGGCAGCGATTATTGAAAATCGAGATCTTTGAATAAAATTTTAAAAAACGATTGATAAAAGTTAAAGAGAATCGAAAATTCGGCTGATAAAAGCTAATTTTTAGAATTTTTCTAAAATATAGTTTAAAAAGCCTTTGTTGGTTCCGCCAGATTTCGTACATTTGCGGCGAATTTGGTAACCCTGATTAAATCCTTGCTTGTCCGCGACTAACTAAGTCTCACCGTCTTTATGGAGTTTTCTTCGGGCGTATAATTTAAAACTTCTCGTCAGGTCAATCCCACGATTGCAACATTTTAAAGGAAAATTATTTAGTGAAAAATAAAATGAACCATTCATCAGCTTATATAACCAAACATAGTATTATGCATTGCATAGTAGTTGTTAAAAGATATATCTTTGTATGGTCAAACAGTTTAAATCAAATATTTAACAATAGGAATATGAAACAACAGAACGAAGTGAATTCTAAGGCAGGAACACTTAAAAGGAAAACCAGCATGATCAATTTGTATGGTGAAATCAGCAAAGCTGCCTCTATGTTGCTGATTGCGGTAACAGGATTCGGTATGATGTCTTTTACACAGGATGATACCTCAGTAAACAGCGTTGATACTAACCTCAACATAAAAAAAGAAACAGTTGTAGCAACAACAGCTATTGCAGCCGGCGATGCATGCTGCGGAGTAACAGTAGCCAAACCAGGTGATGAGATTAAAAGTGCATTTTATATCAGTTTACCAAGTGCAAAAGCTTTTGTAAAGGCTGACAGGGAAGCAGCAAACAGATTTCATTCTGAAGCAAGAGAAAGAAGATACTGGAGTATGGATATGTCTGACGCTACTAAAAAAGCTGATGCTGAAATGAACTTCAACTTCAAAGTTAGCAGTATGAATCTTGCACCTGTTGCAGGAGGTAATGCAGATGCAGAAATGGTTAACACTTTTACTGAAGATGTTGTATTGAAATCCTTAGCAATTACCGCAAGCGCACAATCAGCCGATAATGAGATGATTGACAACTTTATTGCTGAGCATTTTTCAATAAAGAATGTTGAGCCTTCTGCATTAATTATAGCTAAAGCAGATGCGGAAATGGTAAGCGCTTTTGAAAAAGCTAACCTGCCTTTCATCACCATGCCTTCTCAAATTGCCGCTAATAATGCTGACCTGGAAATAATTCAACACTACCAGGTTGAAGTAAAAAATGCACGCACAGTAGCAACAAAATAATTAAGTGTTGATTTTTGAGTTGGTTATGGTTTTGATTTATAAAAAGCCGGCTTTAGCCAGCTTTTTGATTTCCCGGCCTAAAGGGACCTACGCTATACACACAAATGGAGACCTTTTTATACCGGGCATACCACAGCGCAATACAGGTGCAGCGTACCGATAATACCTGCCCGCCGGTGAGCTTACCCTGTACACACAAACGGATGCCTTTAGAACCGGAGATATCGTTTCGCAATGCAGGTGCAGCGCAACGAAATTTTTGTAGCACGGCAAAACGATGTAGAACAAGCCGCAGAGCGGCGTAATATCATTTTATGTGTTTTTTATATTAATATTTCTGTGCGCCGCACCTGAAATTGCCGCATCCTCGGGCTACAAATATTATCGCTGCGCTGCAGCTAATAAACATTTCGTATGCAGAGAAGCCTGAATAAATAAAGATAAGTATACAGGGTAGCTGCCGATAGGCAAGTTTGTAGTAGCATGGGAAAACTAGATAGAGCAAGCCGCAGAGCGGCGTAATATTTTTATTTTAATATTTCGGTGCGTTGCACCTGAAATACCTCATACACTATAGCGCTACAAAGATTACCGCTGCACTGCAGCTAATAAACATCTCGTATACTGTGAAGCCTTAATAAATGTAAGCATATGTGTAGAGGGAGCCTGAAGTGCGGGACAGTTCAGTAATTTCGCTTGTAGATAAAATCTAAGGCAATTTCAATTCTGAAAGTTGCAAGAGATTGTTTCACCCGCCGCAACACACCTTTAATCCAAACTTCACGCGGGCGGGTTCGCAAAGACGATGAGCCTGTTTGTATCCTGCTATTTGTACTAAAGCTGATAGCCGACACCTGAAAGCCCTTAACTCTTTCTCACCATCCATTTCCACATTTCCTTCCAGGTAACTTTTTTTCCATATAATAAAATACCGGTGCGGTAAATTTTTGCTGTAAGCCATGTAAAAAATAAAAAGCCTAAAACCAACAATGCCATTGACAAAGCCAATTGCCATGCAGGTACACCAAAGGTTATTCTGCCCATCATTACTATTGGCGAAGTAAGCGGGAATAAGCTGCCAAAAACCGCAAGCCCACTATCAGGATCATTAATGGCTTTGGTCATAATTACAAAGCCAAGTATCAAAGGCATCATAACCGGGAAAACCAGTTGTTGTGCTTCATTTTGATCTTCACTTACTACACTTCCGATTGCTGCAAATAAAGCGGCATATAAAAGATAACCACCAATAAAATAAAAAATAAAGCACAACACCATTTTTGCTATAGGCAGCGAATGTAACCCTTGTAATATAGTTACCATTTTGCCTGAGCTAACCTGCTGCATGGCCGGGTTAGACATAACTGCCGGGTTCGAAATTTGTTCGAACAGGTCAGGAAAAATAAATGGTATGACAAACTGCAGCATTATCATCAGTACTATCCAGATGGCAAATTGCGTAAGGCCAACCGCGCCAATACCAATAATTTTTCCAAGCATCAATTGAAATGGTTTGGCTGAACTTACGATTACTTCGGCAATACGATTGGTTTTTTCTTCCATAACCCCCCGCATTACCATTGTGCCATAAATAAGCAATATCATGTAAATAAGTATGCCGGCGATAAACGAAATAGCATAAGCAACCCCAGCCACGCCCTTTTGCTCTCCCTTGCCGGAATCTATGGTGTTTTCAACTTCAATATCTGCTTTGATATTTTTATATATCTCCGGATCGATGTTAGCTGCAAGCAAACGTTTTTTTTCAACAGCAGCATTTAATTTTCTCTCGATATCTGCTTTCGCAAAAATGCTTACGGCTGCCTGGCTGTGTATCTTTATTTGCCCGCTATCCTTACTATACGATTCAGGGATATATAAAAAAAGAGAATATCCTTCACCTTTGTATTTACTTTTAAAAGACTGCTCTGTTTCGTTGTGAATAAAGTGATAGCTGCTTTTATCGCTTTTTGAAGCTTCAATTGAGCCATTAAAAAGATTGGCATCATCCAGCACTGCTATTCGTTGTGTATTACTTTCTCCACTAATGGAAACTGCGATGATAACAGCATAAAAAGCTATAATCACAATAGGAACAAGAATAGTAGTAAGTAAAAAAGATTTTCTTTTTACTCTTGTCATGTATTCCCGTTCTATTATTAATCCTATTTTATTCATATATCAGTTAGTTGTAGTAGTGTTTAATTATTTAAGCGTCTATCACTTTAAATTGTCTTGCAAGCGGGGTGCCTTCAACAAGCTTGATAAAAATATCATTCAATGAAGGCAGTATCTCATGAAAAGAAATAATTTCAAGCCCTTTGCCAAGCAGGTGCTGCAATACATCATGCGGTTTATAGCCGTCATTTATTTTAAGGATAATATTATCATCTTTAGTGCCGGATATTTCAAATATGGCATTGGGTTCAATATAACCCGGGGTTTTTTCAAAACCTACCATAAACAGGTTTTCCTTAAAATCCTGCTTAACTTTTTTTACAGTACCATCTAATATTTTGTTGCCACGGTTGATCAGGATAATATGATCGCAGATCTCTTCTACCTGTTCCATACGATGTGTGCTGAAAATAATGGTGCTGCCATTTTTTGCCAGCCTGAAAATCTCGTCTTTAATAAGATTGGCATTTACAGGGTCAAGCCCGCTGAAAGGTTCATCAAGAATAATAAGCTTTGGCTCATGTAATACTGTAGTAACAAACTGCAGCTTCTGGCTCATACCTTTGCTCAGATCCTGCACTTTTTTGTTCCACCAGGTTTCCATTTCCATGCGCTGAAACCAGAATTTAATTTTCTCCATCGCTTCAGCTTTCGAGAGCCCTTTTAATCTTGCAAGGTATAATGCCTGGTCGCCGATATTCATTTTTTTATACAATCCCCTCTCTTCGGGCATATAGCCTATGCGAACAATATCATTGATAGCGTCAAATTTTCTTCCTTCAAAAGTAATAGTGCCGTCATCAGGAAAAAATATACCGGTGATCATTCTGAGTAATGTTGTTTTACCAGCTCCATTAGGTCCGAGCATTCCAAAAATAGACCCCTGCTCAATATTAAAACTTACATCATCAACTGCTTTTTGTGTGGCGAAATATTTTTTCAGATGATGTACTTCAAGAATATGCTGCATAATAGTTTATTGGTGGCTGAATTGCCGGTTTGGTTACATCGCTGCAAAAGCATCGATCATCTTTGTGTTATTGTAAATATGCCATAAAAATAAGATGACCCAACGGTTCGGCAATGAAGAAACGATATTATATTTTGAGTAATACCGCTTCTATTGCGGCGGCAACATTTTCACCATCCATTGCAGCACTTACAATACCTCCTGCATAACCGGCGCCTTCGCCACAGGGATAAAGGTTTTTTATTTGAGGGTGCGTAAGTGATGTATTATCTCTCGGAATACGTACGGGAGAGGATGTACGGCTTTCCGTTGCTACTACTATTGCTTCATTGGTATAATAACCCCGCATTTTTTCTCCAAATTTTTTAAATCCTTTGCTCAGAGACTGATAGATAAACGGCGGCAACACTTCATTGAGCAATGAGGCATGAATGCCTGGTAAATAAGAGCAGTCTGGTAAAAATGATGAAATTTTCTTTTCAGAGAAATCAACCATACGTTGCGCTGGCGCAGCAAATTTTCCGCCACCTGCATGATATGCTTTTTGTTCAATGCTTTGCTGAAAATGCATCATCGCCAATGAGCCGTATTTCTGAAAAGCAGGAATATCTTTTGCTTCAACATTAACTACCATACCACTGTTGGCAAAAGGATTATTTCTTTTGGAGGGGCTCCAGCCGTTTACAACCAGTTCTTCGGGGTTAGTGGCAGCAGGCGCAATAATGCCACCGGGGCACATGCAAAAAGAAAAAACACCATGCTCGTTTACCTGCTCTACAAGGCTGTAAGAAGCCGGAGGCAGGTATACCGCTCTTTGTGAAGCGAGCTGATGGTATTGTATCTTATCTATCAGTTCCTGCGGATGTTCAATGCGAACCCCAAGCGCAAAAGATTTTGCTTCAATTTTAAATTGCTTATCATGAAGTAAATGAAATATATCCCTGGCTGAATGTCCTGTGGCAAGTATTACAGCGTTTGCTTTAAATATATTATTATCAGCAGTTTTTACACCTGTAATGATATCCCTGTCTGTAATAAAATCAACTACTTTCTTTTCAAAAAGAAAAATGCCTCCATGTTCAGTAATGGCATGCCGCATTGCTGTAATAATTTGCGGTAGCTTGTTTGTGCCTATATGCGGGTGCGCATCAAATAAAATATTTTCTTCGGCGCCGAAGTGAACAAAAACATTTAATACACGGTTTATGCTGCCGCGCTTATTACTGCGGGTATATAGCTTGCCATCGCTGTATGTACCTGCGCCGCCTTCTCCAAAACAATAATTGCTTTCAGGGTTAACAATACCCTCTTTGTTTAGTAATGCTAAATCTCTTCTCCTTGCTCTTACATCTTTACCTCTTTCTAAAAGTATTGGTTGAATACCGTTTTCAATAAGGTGCAAAGCTGCAAACAGTCCTGCAGGGCCTGCGCCAACTATAATTACTTTTTTTTCAGCCTGTGCTACGTTTTTAAACTGCAGTTCATATATTTCCCTGCGCTGGCAGGGTTCATTAATAAAAACCTGCAGCGTAAGATTGATCCATACCTGTCTTGACCTGGCGTCAATTGATCTTTTAAGAATATGATAGCCTGAAACCTGGCTTGATGTAATGCCTTCTGATGCAGCTATATAGCTTTTAAGCGCATCATCGTTTCCTGCTTCTGAAGGAAGTACACGGAGCGTAATTTTCTTTTGCATATTTACTGAGGTCAGGTGTTTATCCTAAAACTCTTTGTAAGCGTGAGAAGTAAGATGAAAACGTGAGCGGTGTAAGGCTTAATGCCAGTCCTGTCTTCTTGCTCCTCACGTTTCTCTTTAACCTGTTATGTTTCACTTACGCTTAAAACGGCAAATCATCCGGTGCGGCAGGTATATCCGAAGCAGTATAGGCAGAAGCTGTATCGCCGGCTGCGTTTTCTGTTTGCTGCAGGTTTACGCTTTCCATTCTCCATGCATCAAGATTGGTAATATAGTTTACCTGGCCGTTCTTTTCCCACTTTGTTCCTTTTATATTAAAATGCACTTTTACTGTTTCGCCGGTATTAAAGCGATCGGGCATAGTAGTCTTATCCTGCACACATTGAAACTTTGCATAGTTTGTAATCATTCGTCCGCCAATATCTTCTGTTTTTTCAATAACAAACTCGCGGGTTTTAAAAGTAGCGGTGCGCTGAACTGTATCGTATTTGGCAACCAGCTTGCCGGTTAAATCATAACTCATTGTAAATAATTAAGCGGCAAAAATAGCAGTAATAATTCTATCATTTTTTTTAAATTTTATTTTTATGTTGAATAAAAAAAAATTACCTTGACATAAGTTTCAAAGCAAGCTGTACAAATGAAAAAAATATCCTTCCTGCCGATATCCATTTGCATTTTTGCAGCTCCCAGCCAGAAAACAATTCAGCCTCAATAACACTAAAAAATATTACTGCGAATTTTGTTCGTTATATTTTTTGTTTGTGCTAACGGAGGTATATCTTGATAAACCTGTCCAGAGAATCTATGCGGATGCAAGACAAAAATCCGCAAGAAGTGTTTGAATAACATTTGAATGTTGTTGCGTTGCAAAGAAGATAATTATTCGTATGCTTTAAAGACCAATGCGTGGTTGAATGAAAACGAAAACAGTTCTTTAAACGAAAGGAGCAGAAGTTTTTTGGCGATTTCATATGCTGTTGTTACTGTGAAAAAAACAAGTGAATAAAAAATTTTTTTTTCAACAGGAAATGTTGATATTCGCCGCCCTGCCCTACTTTTTTTTGAACATAAATTGTTTAAGAAAAAGGGACAAATAATCAAACTGATATTTCTTAACTCATTATATAAACTGCTTTATTGATAATGGATAAAAATTACGATAAGGTATGGAATAACTGTCTTGCTATTATTAAAGATATAGTTGAATGGCAACATTTCAATACCTGGTTCGAGCCTATTAAACCCGTAGCATTAACTGAGAAAGTTTTAACAATTCAGGTACCCAGCCAATTTTTTTATGAATATTTAGAAGAGCATTACGTAAATTTATTGGCAAAGACTTTGAAGAGAGAATTAGGAAAAGAGGCGAGATTGGAATACAGGATAATGGTAGATAGCGGAAATGATAAAAACAAGCCGCTTACCATGGATGTAAGCGGGCAGGGTTTTAAAACTTATTCTAATAACGAAATGGATTTTCCTTTAGTAGTAAATAATCCGGTAAAAAATCCCTTTGTAATTCCGGGATTGAAGAAGGTGCAGATAGATCCGCAGCTTAATGCAGCGTATTCTTTTGAATCTTTTATTGAAGGTGATTGCAACAGGGTGGCAAGGCGTGCCGGTAAAACGGTTGCTGAAAAGCCGGGCACTACTTCATTTAACCCGCTGGTAGTATATGGCGGCGTTGGATTAGGAAAAACACATCTTGTTCAGGCGATAGGCAACGAGGTAAAGCGTTTGCATCCCAATAAAATAGTACTGTATGTAAGCTCTGAAAAATTTATCAATCAATTCCAGGATCACAGCCGCAATAATGCTATTAACGATTTCATTCACTTTTACCAGATGATTGATGTGTTGATTGTTGATGATGTTCAATTCTTTAATCGTGCTGAAAAATCACAGGATGCATTGTTTGCTATTTTTAACCACCTGCATCAGAGCGGTAAGCAACTGATACTTACTTCAGATAAATCTCCTAAAGATCTTGAAGGTGTGCAGGAAAGATTATTGAGCCGTTTTCGTTGGGGATTAAGTGCAGATATGCAGTTGCCCGATTATGAAACAAGAATGGATATACTGGAACGCAAGATGAAAAACGACGGGCTTGATATGCCGAAAGACGTAGTAAAATATATTGCCTATAATATACAAAGTAATGTGAGGGAACTGGAAGGAGCATTAATATCTCTTTTGGCACAGTCTTCGCTCAACAAAAGGGAAATTGATTTAGAGTTGGCAAAAAAGGTATTGCGTAATTTTGTTAAAACTTCATCAAAGGAGATTACCATCGAAACCATACAGAAAATGGTTTGTGATTATTTTAATCTTCCTTACGAGCGCTTGCTGCAGAAAACCCGCAAAAGGGAAATTGTGCAGGCAAGGCAGATTACTATGTATCTTGCCAAACAGTTCACTAAAAATTCTTTAAAAACCATTGGTGAACATTTTGGCGGACGAGATCATACTACTGTAATACATTCCTGCCAAACCGTTAAGGATTTAATGGATACTGACGGATTGTTCAGAGAGAGTGTGGTAGATCTTCAACAAAAAGTGCAATTGGCTGCTATGTAATGTGAAAATATTTTTATAGGAAGCCCCTGTGAAGGGGCTTTTTTATTGATGTCATATGATCGTGAATAAACAATTAACAATAACCGGTAAAGTACAGGGTGTATTTTACCGTGCCAGTGCAATGGAAGCTGCACAACGTTTGGGTATAAAGGGTGAGGTATGGAATAACCCGGATGGTTCAGTTGGATTAATTGCAGAAGGGGAGGAAGATGATGTACACGCATTAATAAACTGGTGTAGCAAAGGGGCCTGCAAGAGCTGAGGTAAAAAACGTGTTGGTAACTGACGGAGAAATTAAAGTATATAAAAACTTTAGCGTAAAGCGGTTTTAATATTTGGGTATTCTGATCTTTCCCCCTATTTTTGCCGTCCTTTCAAACGGGTTGGTGAGGTGGATGAGTGGCTGAAATCAGTAGTTTGCTAAACTGCCGTACGGGTAACTCTGTACCGCGGGTTCGAATCCCGCCCTCACCGCTGAAATAATAATCAAATCTTTTCAAAAGCCCTCAAATGCAGTATTGACGGGCTTTTTTTATTTTCTGCCTTATCAAAAATGCGCAAATATTCTCTGATTTTACATGCATAAATCGTAGAGTATTCAACCCCTCAAAAAAGTACTCTACGATTTCCGCTGAAACCGGATCATAAATGATTCCGTCATCATGTGAAAAGGTAATAACAATCTTTCAAAATTTACTTCCGTATTCCATTTCAACAGAAAATGATAAAATCATTAGTAAGGCAACTGGTTGTACAGGATTTTGGGCTATGTATCCCTGCAATAGATTTAGAAAAGATACGGATCCATTTTTTATCTTGCACCTTCGCAAAACAATGTTAGCGGATTGGTATCGGTTCTGCATTTTATGTTCGTTTGCCAATGCTAAGCAAAATTACATTGGAATTGATAGCTCTCTTTAATGAAAAAATTCAATATTTCTTTTTAAAATCTCTAGATTATTTAATGACTGAATGACGACTTTTGATGCGATTAATTTTCTTAATAAATAAGATATTTAGGAGCCTAATGTGATTTTTTGCGAACTCTGATCTTCTACGTGAATACTTCCCAATATTTAACTTAAATTATTTACTTGCTCTATCAACTGTGCTAAATTATTTACTTCCATTTTTTCAAAGATTCTTGCCTTATAAGTACTTATGGTAGAAAGCTGGATATTTAATACCATTTTTATTTCTGAAGGTAAAGCTCCCTTAACAAGCATATTCATGATGTCTATTTCCCTATTTGTTAAGCTTGTGATACCTTTTTCTGTACGATTTTTTCCGACAGCATTATTCAGGAGTTGATTCAATATCTCAGGACTTGCGTAACGTTCCCGCCGCAGCACCTTACGAATAGCCAATTTTAATTCCTGCGTGTCACTTTCCTTATGAATATACCCAGTAGCTCCAGCACGAAGATACCTGAGGGCATAAATTTGTTCCTCATAACTAGAGAATATTAAGATCGGAATGCCCGGTTGTCTAAGGCGAATTGGATCGATCATTTGTACGCTGTTGCCTCCAGGAATATTAATATCAAGAATAAGAAGTTCAAAAGATTGTTCATTTAACCTTTCAAGCATTTTATCGAATGAGGTTGATTCGATTATTGATACTTCCGGAAACATTTGTTTCAGCAGTATAGATACGGCCATTCTTACTATAGAATGGTCTTCGGCAATCAATACTTTTATTGTCATGAGCCATTTAGGAATTCTCCTGCAATTTAATTATTTATAAAATATAGTGATATTTATGCATCATGACAGTTAAAAGAATTTATTGCCTCCTTGTTTTTTTCAGCATATTAACTACTACCTGGGGACAGGGTGTAGAACACGATGCCTCGTTCACCGTTCAACATTATACAGATGAGGATGGGCTTCCTCAAAATAGCGTGAAGAGTATTATTCGCGACATGCATGGTTTTGTGTGGATGACAACTGAAGATGGATTGGTACGTTTTGACGGCAAACGTTTTTTTATTTTTGGAAGAGGAAATGAGTTACGTTCAAGTCGGTTTTGGTCTTTAACACAAGACTGGTTGGATAAATCATTTTATGCATTTAATCAAAGTGGCGAAGCTTTACGAATATCGAAGGGTAAGGCAGAAAGAGATTCTTCCTACACTGAAAAAAAAATTAAACTATTCGAAGCCATTCCTTGGTTGCATTTACCTGACTCGAGATTTGGGGTGACGAGCATTCCCGATGAAATTAACGGCAGGATTACAATATCACCTGATACATGTATTATTATTCGTCCCAATAAAAGATTATTCGTATATACAAGAGGTATCATAACTCAATACGTCTCTGGGGAAAAAAGCAAAATCTTCCGTTATCATGTAGACGACTGCAACCGTTTTTTTTGCCTCGATACCTCATTATTTTACTTAAGGACGGACGGATATATTATAAATATTACTGGAGGGACATCAAAAATGGCTGTGTCGCTAAAAGGTGATTTATCGTCTTCGCAATTAAAACTTATCGCCGAAAATCAACAGAAATTTTTCTGGAATAATACGGATGATGGTTCGCTGGTATTGTTTTCAACCAGCAACTTTTATCATCTTACTTATATTCCAGGCTTAGGGTTTTATTCCAAACTAGTTGGTAAAGGATTTAATGCAATAGATAATAAAATTATTTGTGCTCTTTATGACAAAGTTACTTGTAAACTGTTTGCAGGAAGTTCCGTAGGGGGGCTGTATATTTTTTCAAAGCCGTCTTTTAGTGTAATATCCTTACCACCACCTGTTGATAATGTATATTATGGGTTTACTGTTCTACAGGAAAATAAACTTTTAACCGCTCAGGGTGTTATAACAAATCTGGAAGGTAAGGAACAGGCTGCATTGAAAAAGCCTCTCCTGACAGACAAATACAGTTTTATCACTGACTCGAAAGGGTTTGTATGGACGAAAAAGGAAAAGCAGCTTTTGCGCATGCACCCTGAAGATTTGCATATTTTACAGCAATGGGACCTGGAGAGTTTTATATATGTTTTGTATGAAGGCAAAAACCATAAATTGTACATTGGATGCGCCAACAATACGATTCAAACCATTGACCTTGAAGACGCGGTTTTAAAATTAAAAGAATTTTGTAGCGTTACCTCCATTCCAAAATGTATTTTCCAAACTTCCAACAACGAATTGTGGGTGGGAATGGAAACCGGGCTTTGCAAAATTAACTTGGATAAAAGAACACAGATTCAGATAAAGGAAGCAGGGGCTTTGTCCATTCGGAGTCTTTATGGAGAGAATAAAGAATTATGGATCACAACCTACGAACACGGTTTTTTTCTGCTTCGAAATGGACGTTTCAGCAGTTTCCCTTTGGATGAACACGGTTACCTGCTAACGACCCACTGTATAGTAAAAGATAAAAAAGGTTTTTTTTGGATCACCACCAATAAGGGGCTTTTTAAAACTTCAAAGGCAGATCTTATTTCTTTTGCCGAGGGAAATCTTAATATACTACGTTATCAATATTATTCAAAAGAAGATGGTTTTTTAACCAATGAATTTAATGGTGGATGCCAGCCATGCGGGCTATTGCTTCCGAATGGTTGGCTTTCTTTTCCTTCTATGAATGGGCTGGTTCTCTTTAATCCCGACAGTGTTGATGTAAATTCGCTGAAGAATGAATTATTTGTTGACAAGGTTTTATTCGATGGCAAAGAAATTAGCCTGAACAACATTATATCGGTTCCAAGACGAATAAGACAAATAAAAATACTGGTTAGCAGTCCGGACTGGGGTTCGGATAATAGCCGTTTTTTGGATTACGCTTTCCTGAAAGATTCCGATACCCTATGGTTACCTGTTGACAATGATAATAGTATAACGCTTTCCACACTACCTTGGGGCGATCATGTTCTGGTGGTCAGAAAAACCGGTGGCTTTGAAAAGGAAAGATTTACCTTCCATACCCTTCGATTTACTGTTGAAGCTCCATGGTTCTTAAGATATGAATCAATTGTCTTTTTTGCTATTTGCATGATTTTATTGATTTGGGGATTCATAAGATGGCGCACGAAATGGATTAGATCAAAAAACATACTCCTGGAACAAAAGGTCAGCCGTAAAACAAATGAATTAAAAGCAGCTTTTGATGCACTTCAAATTTCCGCTGACGAATTAGCTTTACGTACACGCATTCAGGAAAAAATGATAGCAAGTATTAGCCATGATGTAAAAGTGCCGATGGGATTTTTAAGAGTTGTGAGTGAAGACATGCATGCCGGTTTACAAAGTGGAAGAAAAGAAGGTATTCTTCATCAAAGCCGTTTAGTTAAAGACCATGTTGCTAGACTATATTTTTTTATGCAAAATTTACTTGATTATTCTAAATCACAAATGGGAAGTAACTTTTCCCTAAATGAAGAAGTCAACCTCACAGCTATTCTCCAGGAGAAAAAAGATCTGTTTTCAGATATAGCTATACAAACATCAACGCAGTTAACAGTAACGGCCGACCGAGAACTTATTGTTCTTTCCAACCGAATATTACTTGGTATTGTTATTCATAATCTTATTGATAATGCCATTAAAGTTTCCGAAGCGGGAATCGTAGAAATTACTGCATGCAAAAGAAATAACGAGGTATTAATTTACATAAAGGATTCAGGGAGCGGTTTCCCGGATGGCGTGATGGAATGGTTGAATGATTCTGCTAAACATAACGCTTGGGAGCGTCCAGGCGTAAAAATACAGGGTACAGGCGTAGGGCTTTATATTGTAAAAGACCTCGTAGCATTGCTGGATATAAAACTTACCGCACTTAATTCAAGTGAAGGCGCCACTATAACTTTATTTACGGTATTAAAATAAATTCCGGTAAATAGATTTTGGAAAAAAATAAGTGTTTGCATTTACTAACTAATTCTACTAAAGGTTAGTAATGCTTCTAATCTACTGCTATAACTCTACGGTTAACTTTGGCACTTAAATGTTTTATCCTGATGACGAAAAGCTTCTTGCCATGTCAGGTTTGGGCCTACAAAAAAATTGTTCTATTATCGAGTTTTATCTTCCTGCTACTTGCATTCAGTCAGGCGCAAGCTCCTACATCGCTCAACTATCCAAGCCCAAATGTTTTCATTGCCAATGTAACTAATGTATATCTCTCCCCTACCGTGGCAGGAAATGTAAGCTCCTATAGCATTTCTCCAGCATTACCTGCAGGCTTATCATTTAATACCAATACAGGTGTAATATCTGGTGTTCCTACAGTCGCAAGTGTAGCTACGGTGTATACTATTACAGCAGCTGGTGGCACTCCACCGGGTACTACCAGTAAAGCAATTAATTTGATGGTGACTAATAATTTTTTTGATAACGCTTACAATAATATCAATTTCGGCGGTGGTAGCGGTGCAACGCTTGTTGCCATTACTCCAAAAGTAGGAACTGGAACGGCTGCAGGTGATATTGTGCTCTATCAAAATGTTGCTCAATTGAGCGGCACCCAAATTGATTGTATTGTAAAAACACGTTCGTTAACAGGAGGATCTTTTACTAATTATGATCAACCCCTGGTAACAGATGGTTCTACATTCAACAGTAACGATCCCCGTTTTTTTTCGCCTCAGCTCACGTTTAATTCCGGGGGTGGCACGGTCATTTTCGATTTCCAGTTTATATTAGGCAATAGTTATAATAACGCAACAAACACAGGTACGCCTGTAGTGTTGCAGAATGTCAGAGTGAACACCTACGATATTGACGGAAACGGAACAACCAACTCTAACCAGGTAAACGAATTTGACGGATTCAGCACAAGCGAGCTTTCCGGCTCAACGACAATACAGGCGCCTACTTTCAATACTACAACTAACCTTACCCGGTACCGCTCAAACACTACAACCAACAATACAACAGTAACTGCTGATGCCACAAGGGTGCGTCTCACCTATAATAATATTAGTGACTTTAGCATATTGATGAGCGCCGGCGCTACTGGCGCTGCATATTTTTTTATCGATTTTGGCGCTGGTCCAGCTTTTGCCACCGCCATAGCAACACAAGCGCCGACTATAGATTTGAATACCAGCGTGATCGGGGTAAATAATGGTATCTCTGGATGCGGTTCTCCATTATCCTTTACAGGGGGGACCGGCCAAACCAATGTCAGTTCCACTGCTAATCTCACCCAATTAACCATCAGTTTTCCCACTGCTTCCATTACCAATGGAGCAAATGAAACATTAACGGTAAACGGAGCCTCATCAGGAGGTACCATTCCTTTAAACAATGATGCCACTACCAGTTTTGTATTGGGCGGAATTAACTACAATGCAGTTGCAAACAGCAGTGGTGGTGTGCGCACTATTACTTTTACTACTACTACTTTTACTGTTGCCAGAGCGGAAGCATTACTGGATGCCCTCAGGTATAGTAACAGTTCTTCCGCTCCGACTAGTGGTGACAGGAGCTTTAATGTAAACGTACGTACAAACGCTTTTGAAAGTCCGGATGCAATTTTTACGGCCACTCTTAATTGTGTTTCGATCAGTGGCAATATATTTCATGATGTTAACGGAATGAAGGATGGAATAGTGAATGCCAACGGCACACAGTTTGGAGCAAATGGAGTATATGCCGTGCTCGTTAATCCAGCGAATAATATAGTTATTGACTCAAGGGGTATTTCTGCTGGGGGAAGCTACAATTTTGGGACAGCGACCCCCGGCAGTTATATTTTGTATGTGAGCAATGCTGCCCCCGTTAACGGTACACTTTTCACGGCAGCCACTTACCCTGCAGGTGGTTATGTAAGCACCGGTGAAAATTTGGGCACGGAGTCGGGCACCGATCTTCTTACCGATGGTAAGCTTCTCGTTACAGTAGGATCGCTGAGTGTAACAAACGCCAATTTCGGCATCGAAATTCCGCCGGTAACTACGGACAACACATTGATCGGCCAATCCAATCCTGGCGGGTATAATTTCTTTTCTATTCCGAGTGCAAGTATCACGGCTTCGGATGCGGACGGAGAGATCAGCAGCATTACTGTAACTGAATTTCCTTCAGGTGCTAATTATTTGAAGGTCGGAACTGTTGTATATCCCAACCCTTCGGGTGGTGTTTGCCCACCACTCACTACTTGCACCCCTTGGCCAGGATCTTTGGTAATTCCCTATAGCGGAGGGATACCTGCACAGATCATATCTGTTGATCCCACCGCAGATGTGAGCACTAATATTACTTTCAAATTTACTGCTACGGATAACGGCGGGCTTCCCAGTAGCGGAGTCAGTACTTTAACTATTCCCTTTGTGGTAACTAATTATTATACGGTGAGCGGTAATGTGTGGCATGACTATAACGGCAATGGAATAAAAGAAGCAGCAGAACCACTAACGAATGTTGCAGGCAGCAGCGAATCATTGTATGCTTTACTTGTACAAAACAACAATACCTATGCAGGTGTTGCCACTGTTTTTCAATCCGTTGCCGTAAGCAATACTACCGGTTACAATTTTACCAATATACCTGGTGGAAATAATTACGAGGTTAGAATTGTTTCGGGGACAACGGCGCCTGTTGCGGGTTCTGCCGCCAGCGCTCTTATACCTAATCTTGCATCCGGGTGGAAGGCTGTAAGCCTGAACAGAAACGGAACGACTACTACAATGCTCAACACAATCAACCCTGTTCTTTCTTTGAATGGTTTTGCAGCTAATATTTCTAATCAGAATTTTGGAATTGAACGCTCAGCCGTTGCTGATCTGAAGTCATATACAAGTGTGCCTACAGGTACAGGTAGTCCTGTAACCGGCGCCAATATTACCAGCACCAGAGATAACACTGTCATTTACCATCAGCAGATCAACATGAGCGGCAGCGCTTCATCAGGCAACATTCCTGGCTTCCTTACCGGTACAGACCCTGATGGCAATACTGGAGGCACCAGC
The DNA here is from genome assembly GCA_047601125.1 of Agriterribacter sp. Taxonomy (GTDB): domain Bacteria; phylum Bacteroidota; class Bacteroidia; order Chitinophagales; family Chitinophagaceae; genus Agriterribacter. The sequence goes on from JASGJY010000002.1 coordinate 2,661,161, forward strand.
ATGATATTGGGCTCCGGCAACACAGCGGGCAGGTTACTAATTGATCCTACCTCTTATACTAATACAGGTTCTGCTTCCCAATATCCGACCATGCTTTACTACGATGGCGTACAAGTGCAACCTGGCGGATGTATGGGTGCGGATGTTGGCAAGAGTTTTTGCAGCAATTACAACACTGCTTCCGGCTACTGGGAAATTCCTAATTATAACGGTGCACTCCTTAAGCTGCTCGGCACGAACGGTACAACTCAAATGGGCTTTTTATATGGATGGAAGGATGCCGCGGGCGCCACGGGTGCTCTCGCATCTTACCAAATTATTTTTGCCCAGGCACTTCCATTAGAGTTACTTTCGTTTACAGTACGGGAAACCGTTAATGATAAAATAATGTTACAATGGCATACGGCCAATGAATACAATACAGAGCGGTTTGACATCGAATTTAGTGAATCAAACAACACATTTTCTGTTATCGGTAGTATTAAAGCCTCCGGTCAATCAATAGAACAATATTATGAGTATGGGCCAGTTACCAAGCGGGCAGGCTGGTATCGGTTGGCTATGTATGATAAAGATGGGACGCGCAAATATTCCAGTATAATAACTATAAAAACAGCTATTCAGGCAGAACTTCCTTTAATTTATCCTAACCCAGCCACACATGGGAATGGAATAAGGCTAAAATACTCCTTGAAAAGAGGACAACATGGTTCATTCACTGTATTTAATGCTGGTGGAAAAAGGATATATACCGCTTCCTTATCTGCGTCAGGTTGGAATATTATTCCTGCCAAGCAATGGCCAGCCGGCATGTATTATGTGAGGATAGCTTCAGAAGACTCAATATTAGCATTACAGTTTATTCTACGTTAGTGGATATATATTTGTATATGTTTAAAGATGAAATAATATTCTTGAAATATTTAATTAAATGATGGATACAGTTAGCATATTCCTGGTCTGCAAAAACGACTTTTTCTTTCGTAATATCATGTTTTTGCTTGAAAATCGTGGCGTTATTCTTAAAGGAATATGTCTGGATCCTGATACAGCTTTGGAGCAATTTAATAATAGCGGTGCTGATATTATTATAATGGATGCTAACTGGATTAACCGTGGGTATTCAGGAAAACAAATTCTTGAAAAGTTGCTGACGAAAAATCAACATTTAAAGGTAGTAGCTGTAAGTAGTACATACGATAATGCCCAGGTATACTGTTTAAGAAAATCCGGCGCGAAAGGCTATTTCGCACGTGGTTCCAGTGGAATTGATGAAATTACGCATTGCATTAAGCAAGTTCACTTAGGCCAATTCTGCTTTTTGATGGAGTAAAAATGCTCTCATGTCTGCCGACTGACTGATCAATTGCAACGCTTAACTAGCCACTTTCTTATAAGTGGTTACTATTGTTGAAATTGTATATTTTTAAAATTTGCCTGATATTTTTTGCAATTTTAAATAACAATCTAAAATTCAATATTCAATTTATTTTAACCAAAATAGCCGAATGCACCATAAAATACTTTCTCTCTTTTCTATTCAGTTTCTCTTAAGCTTATCTCTGGTCGCACAGAAAAAACCTGTTTAGGAATCTTTTAATCGTATAATACTTCCTAAAGGGGATATTATTTATACCTTTTACATACAAAAAAAAACTTTGGAGAAGAAAAGAGTATTTTTGAATGCTAATAAAGAGTATTACTGGTATAATGGTGAGAACATTCTGTTGTCTGATGTTGTGGTGGTATGGCGGACAGAAGAAAGTAAACGTGGTAGCTGCAATATCTGTTTGGGGCTTTTTTTCGACAGGCGGTTGCTTTGCCTTCAGTAATCTCAGTTTATTAAAGAATCTGATAATTCTTTTTTCTTTAAAATATACCGCACTATTATAATGCTTACTTTGAATGAAAAGGCAAGCTTTGACAACCATGCTGAAGGCTCGGCGGACAGGCTTTTTAAACATGACTGGAATAGGATACTGCTGTCTGAATATAATTTAGCGCTGTCTAAGTTTCCGGCTTCCAGGTAAGATTCCGCTATAGCATTTAAAAACTCAACAACAGGCTGCTTCAACAATGGGTATTGTTTTCTGAATTTTTCCAATACATCTTTTAGAATGTGTAATCCCATATCTGTTTTGCCCGTTGCGGTATATACGTTAGCAAGACTGGCGCGGGTATACAAGGCATAATAGGAGAGCGGTTCATCAACTTTATTGTAATTATTAATAGAAGCATTGTAATAGTAAGTTGCGCTGTCGTATTTTTTTTCATCGGCATATACATCACCATAAAATGATTCTATATATGCAAGTGTCCAGTAATCACCGTGGTTTAATGTTTTTGTATATGGTAAGCTTCTTCAAAATAAATTTTGCCTGGCTGAATTGTTTTAACTTTTGTTGTGTGGCACCAAACTGCACCAGGATATTTAAAGCTGTTAATCAGAAAACAGATAATATACTTACCCGGATCACCGCTGCTGAAGCCAATGCGAAAGCGTTTATTATTAAACATTCTTTTGACAGTGTGAATTTTGAATCGAATCGCAGGATTGCAGTTTGGCAGGAAAAAGAAGCGTTTCATTTCTGTGGATGACTGGCAATTCGAATGTTTTCTTTCATAGTGCAAAATTCAGCTTGAGCCAAAATTATCATATCAGGCATAATTTTTAATCTTTAGAAAGATGACGAGTTCTCTTTATAACTAATATATGAAAACGGATATGGCCGATTCCGCAAGGGATAAAAAACATCTTAAACCAGATGAAGGAATAATTGATTTTCCTGATGTAAAAGATATACCAGGTCAGGAATACATACATGTTCCTCCACTAGGTGAGCTGGCCGATACGACTATTTCTTCCGACGATGAAGAAGGTAAGAGAATATTTGACAGTGATGAAGACGAGCAAGCAGAAAACAATGTAACTGCCGAAGAAAAAAAGGCTTTAAAGAATGCGGCTGAAAAATCACCTGGCATCAGGGATGAGGATAACCTGAAGTCTGCTATGCTTGACAAACAGGATGAAGAGGGAGAACTGCTGAATGAAAGAACGAACTTTAGCGGCAGTGAGCTCGATGTGCCTGGCAGTGAAGAAGACGATACCGCTGAAGAAATAGGGGAAGAAGATGAAGAAAATAATTCTTACAGCCTTGACTGTGAAGATGAAGACGAGAGCATTTCAAAATAATTCCTGGGTTGAAGTACAGGATGAATTTATTATTATAAAAATCAATTGGGAAACAGATTACCTGTTACATGAAAGTCAATGCACTTATTGTGGATAATATTACTGCTCAAAAAATTATGAGCAGAACTAATTATATAATTATACAATCTGGCATAGTATTTTCAATAAGTATAATTGTAGTTTCTTAAAGGGGTGGTTTGGTAAAACAAATCTGAGATTACACTCTTGTACCTGATCTGGGTAATTCCAGCGTAGGAAAAAAGGAACGACAGGAGCTTCGGGTAAAACCGAAGCTTTTTTATAAGGAGTTATTTGTTGATTAATCCGGGCTTTAAGCTTAAATTGTCTGTGTCTACTATAAATAAGTAACCGGTGCATTTCGAATTTTCGTATTATACTTTGATACAGGGCATTAATCCCTTATTGTATAAGCAAAAAGGGAACTTTTCTGAATCCCTGGGAGATAAGCAATGGTTAATACATATGACTACTTGCATATAATGATAAATTTTAAAATCATATATTCCTTCATGTAAAAGAATAAACAGAATATCGTCTCTACGGGTACTTACTCTATTGTTGGTAATAAACCAAAGCCACTTGTGCTGCTCTGTAACTTTTTTAATTTAGATGCTACCGGGTAGCAAGCTTTCCTGGTTTGCATTTGAGTTACGATATCATAGCCTGTATTTATACATTTTGCTTTTACTTGTAGTTCCTGAAACGGCATATTTCTGCCGAATTTTTCCTTTTTATATAACCACTTCCTGAAACAAATTCAGGAGAGGCTGTCAGTTTTTCTTTGAAAATGACATAATTTCTATTCGTAAAAATGGTATACTCGTTGGTATAGCATTTGTTTTTTAGATCTGTATTAATTCATTCAATTATTGTTTAACAATTAAAGAGGAGGTTTTATGACACTCGTAAAAAGAAGCGATGGCAACCTTTTGCCGTTTTTTGATGATTTCTTCAACCGGGAACTTTTTAACTGGGGTAACAGTAATTTTTCAAACACAAGCACCACTATTCCTGCGGTTAACATCAAAGAAAACGACAACAATTTCGAAGTGGAGGTAGCTGCTCCCGGCATGGAAAAAAAGGATTTCAAAATTACATTAGAGGGAACTACGCTTACCATCACGTCGTCCAAGGACAATGAGTATAAAGAAGAGGGAAATAACTACACCCGCAGGGAGTTCAGCTATCAGTCCTTCCAACGTAGTTTTGAATTACCAAAAGAGGTAGTAGATCAAAATCACATTGAAGCAAAATACGAGAACGGACTATTAAGGCTTGTTATTCCTAAAACGGAAAACGCAAGAAAAAAGGCTCCGCGTTTGATAGAAATCAAATAAGGCTTTTTTGCTTCATAATTTTACACCCGCCGTTAAGACGGGTGTAAATTTATTATTACTCTTTTGATGAAAACAGATGCAGTATTTATATTATACTATAGAAATAAGCATAAAAACTACTAAAGGTTATACCCCATTCTGTAATTTTCAATTAGGTAAAACAGATGAAAATGCAGAGCGGATTTTTGCAGGCATGGCCGGCACGCCTACAAACGTGAACGGTTACGCCCCTTTTCAGATGAACCTGGCACAATATGGCAAAGGACGGCCTGTCACGCTGGCTACCCAATATTGTAGCTTAGCCGAATTAAAAGAAAATTGCCATTATATAGCTAAAGAAGTATTTAAAATATTAAACCTGGAGTAAAATAAAAATGTATTTATAAAATGGTGCTTGTATCCATTTGTATTATGTGCCTTACCATTCTTGGAACAATGCTCCTGTTGAAGAAGTTAAATCAACCCTATTTAATTGCATATATTATTGCCGGGGTATTGCTGGGGCCTTATATGATGGGCATTTTTAAAGACGCCGGAAATATTGAAATTATAGGGGAGATAGGGATACTGCTGTTTATGTTTTTTATAGGGATGGAGATAAATGTTCCGGATAGCCGGTCTCTTTTGGCCAAGCCCGTTATAGCACAAATAATCAAAATTGTGTTAAGCCTGGCATTTGCCTTTATTACAAGTAGCCTGCTCAGTCTTCCTGTACAAAGTGCAATAGTTATATCAATTCTTTTTACTTTTAACAGTACACCTGTTGTAAGCGATTTTCTGGCGGCGAATGGTTTTTTGAAAACTTCACTTGGGCTTACCGTATTGAATATGCTCATTTTCCAGGATATATTGCTTGCACCTGTACTTACAATGTTAAATATATGGAATGGTGAAAAGGCCGATATGGCAAAAATTGTGACTGGTATGACTTCGATTGTCGCATGTGTATCTATATTCCTGGTTTTAAAAAATGTGAGAAGAAAAAGGATCCTATCAGCACCTGCTCTATTCAGACGCATTGAGGGCGATCACGATATGCAGGTTTTTGCTGGTCTGTTGATATGCTTGGGCTGCGGACTGATTGCCGAAGTTTCCGGTTTAAGCAGTGCATTAGGTAGTTTTATGGCAGGTGTATATATAGGCAGAACAAATGCTTTCAAATGGCTCGAACATTCACTTCTTCCTTTTAAAGTGTTTTTTGTTGCACTTTTTTTTGTGTCTATCGGTCTCCGCCTTCATATTCCGTATCTTTTGGAAAATCATGTCCTTGTGTTGTTCAGTACTATGCTGGTATTTATAAGCAACAGCGTTCTTTCCGCAATTATTTTCAAATTATTAAAGTTTAACTGGCCGCAAAGCTTATTAGCGGGCGCATTGCTATCGCACACAGGTGAATTTGGTATTCTCGTTTTGTCTGTAGCCTACAAAATGCAGTTAATTGAGCTGAGTCTTTATAAAATTGGGATGGGTATCACTGGTTTAACGCTATTGTTATCAACAATATGGGTATCGTTATTAAAAAATATCAGCGCAAGATTTACAATGCCGGATCCAAACCGTCTTATTGATTGAATACAATTTTTTCTGAACAAGCATTAATCTCATTAACTTTAATTTCCAGTATTAGTATAATTGACCATAATTCAGACCGTCAGCAAGTTGCGTGTCTTCGTCGGGAAAAATATTGCCTAATTCGAAATTTTCATTTATAAATTTTTTCTGCTGGTGTTGGAAATCGGGTAATAACTATATGCCGCAGCCGCCAGTATTAATAAACCCGGTAAATTTTCTTTTGTACAAAAATTGTTTTATTGTTAATGAATTTAGTGTACAAGTATAAAATATTACGCAAAAGTGTTTTATAATAACTTATTTATCTTTTTTCAAAGAGATGTAGCTGCTATTCCCCAATTTAAATAATTAACTTCTCCCATTCACGCTTGATCTTTTTAGTATGATGTTTTAAGTAATTATAAAAACAATTATTCATAGGCATACCAGAATTTAAGAGAAAAAGTTTGGGTTAGGAACCCTATATGTTGTTTTCGGCGATGTTTGGATGCAGAAAACAGGTTTATACTGTTCACCGTTTGCCGCCACATTGAGTGATCCGTTGGGTACGCGAACGCCACCGCCCCAGGAGGAGCTGGTTGCTGCCGAATCGGTAACAATGCACTGGCAGAAGCAGTATCCATCAGCGCCCTTTGCACCAGTTGATTTTGGTAGAGGCTGATCCAGGTGCTGGTGCGGCCCTCCTTTCTTTGCAGCAAGAGGTTGGCGAGATTTAGCGTGCCCGTGCTCATCCCGTCACTCACCATGAAAATGATATTGTTGGCAGTGTTAGACCCGAAATGATCACTACGGGCATTGATGCCCGCAATGGATTCCAAAGAGCCCAGCAGCGATGTGCCTGCAACGGTGAGGGCTGTATCCCTGAAAAAATGTCTTCTTTTCATTTAATTGGATTTAACGATTCAAAACTTACTGTTTCCTGCTATTGTTCTTTTCCGCTACTATTATTCAAACACACACAGTACGCTTGGTTCACCTTCTGTTGTTACTACCGGGGCTGCGCTGGCAGTATTCGTAACGGGATCATAAGAATAGATGCCTATCGCAGTACTGGTTGACATGCCGAACCAGGCCTTGTTCTGATAATACATGACTGCAGCTGCACTACCGTTGGAATATGGAATATCAAGCTTCGTTATCGTTTGAGCTGCCAAATCAAGCTTGAAAGCACCAAAGGTTTTATCAAGCGAATAATCCGGCGGATTGCTCATGAGTGCAGGTATGTTCCCTGTGATATAAGCAATACCGTTACCAGCGTATGCCACCCGGTGCGTATAGTCAATATGATTGCCCGGAATGTTGGCAATGGAATAATCGGTTGTATTAAAAAAGTACGTTGGGTCGAAGGAGGTAGCGCCGCTTTTGAGTCGTAGAAAGCCCGCTTTTTGTCCGGGCACAAAACCCCAGGAGCCCATACACAATACATACAGGTCACCCGTTTCGTCAAAAAACATAGAACCGTATGCAGAACCATTGCCGGCTTCAGTGGTGCGGTTGTCGGTAATGCTCGTTACCTGGTTATTGTTGGCTACATCAATAATCAGCAACTCGGCAGGGTGTATACTGGTCGTACCATCTGAGGTTTGCCAGCAGCCGACATATAGCTTGCCATCGCGGTAAAGCATCTGTCCGGGATCAGGACTGCCATCACCCAGTGCATAGCTGGTAAGATCAATAGTACCGGTTTGCACCATCGTTGTTGGATTGATGATGGCAATTTTTCCCGTATTGCTCAAATTTACATACGCTTTTGTGTCGCTTTCAAAAGCAATGCAGTAGGGGAAAGCGTTGGCTGGCATCGTAATGCTGCCAACTTCGGTTAAAGATCCATCTGCATTCCGGGTGAATTTTTTCACCTTGTCCCCACTCCGGGCTTCAAACAGGTAAATGTCGCTTCCGTGAGTCTGAGCCAATGCATAAAAAACGGTCTGCTGCCCTTTTGCATTGGTAAGGGAACCTGCTGACAGGTCTTTGCGGGTGGTAAGATAAGCTGTTGGTGTGCTGCCTGTGGTAATATTATTCACCATTACAATCTTGTCTGGTTCCGAATTTCCACCTCCATTATCGTCATCTTTCTTTTTGCAGGAAGTAATAATGATAGCTGCGCCAAAGGCCAATAAAAAAGCGGATGTTAACTTATTCATATTTATACATTGATTTGTTAATGATTTGAATGTTGAATGCGCGTTTTGCCCATTAGTAAACACCGAAAGCGAATACGGAATGTGCGGCCGGGCAGCGGCATGTTCCAGTTATTGATAATGGTGGCATCGGTGAAATTGCGCACTTCTCCCGTGATGGTATAGTGATCGTTGTGAAAAGCGTGCTCTATCACGATGTTTTGCGTCAGGTATGATGGGATGAAAAATTTGTCAGACCGACTAAGATTAAATCCATAGCTGTATCGCTTTGAATGACTGCCCTCATAAATGATCCTTGTTTTGGTGTTTTTACCCAACCAGTTATCCCGGTGATATTCCACCGTGAGGTTGCTGAACATTTCGGGAACATTGGGGATCTGAAGTTTGTAGGTAGGGTTAGAAACCTGTTGGGTGCCTGGTAAATATTTATTGATGTCACGCAGCCGCTGCCAGGTGATGTTGCCGTTTACAAACAGGTTATTGGTGACATCAATCTTCGCTTCAGCATCAGCGCCGATAATATCTACAAAAGCATAATTTACATATCCGGTTGTCAGTCCGTTCCCGGAAAGTTGTATCATGTTGCTCACCTTCATGTAAAACGCGTTGGCTTCCAGCTGCAGTCGTTTTTGCGCAGCATCTCTTTTATCGTAATATACGCCCAGCGAATAGTTGTGTGCTTTCTCCGGTTTTAAAAGAATGGCCGGGGTGATGAGCGCGCCATCTCCAAAAAGTTCCGAACTGAGGGGAAGCCGCACTGCCCTTTCGTAACTGGCCTTTGCCAGTAAGGTGGAAGTAAAGTTGTAACGCATACCCATATTATACCCTATCGTATTGGTGGTGTTGCTGGCCTTCTCTGCGGTTCCCTGCAAATAAATATTGGTATTGTATCCCTCTACCGAATTATAATAATGCTTCAGCGCGGCGGAAGCCAGCAACCGGTCGTCTTTCAAGTGTGTTTCGAGTGTCAATCCTGTAATCGCATTGAATACGCTGCCCGGATAGTTGTACAGGTTTTTTCCCGCATACTCATTACCCAGATCATCTTTCGGATCAAACTTTCCGTAGCGAAGGGTATTATTCAGGTTCAGGTTAAATATCCTGGTGAGTTCATAATTTACATTGGCACGATGCCGAAATTCTGATTGCACATTTTTTGACAGGTTGGGACCTCTGCCTAACTCTCCCTTTTTGTAAATACTCGGGGTGGGGTTACCATCCCAATCGTACATGTAGGAAGAGGTGTCAATGAATTTTACGGTGAAAAGGGTCGTGATGGCATTGTACCGAAATGCCAGCCGGTCATTAAGCAACCCTTTCTTTCGGGCAGAGATTACCGCAACACCGGTTTGCCCGTTGCTTTTAGCATACTGTACATTTGACTGTATGCCCTGGTACTCTTTATTCGCATTGAGATAGGCACCTTCTATTTCCAGTTCGTCAAACCACAGCTTGTGAAACTTAACAGAACCTCCCGTAAGTACAGAAGAAAATTTATCATGATCCCGCTTTATTTTCAGCCCATCCTGGTAAGGTGATTGCATCACATAATCATTGTCGCTGCTTACCGTGAAAATACCGGCACCCGCCTCAATGCCGGCTTTGTCGAATGTCTTTTTTACGATAAGACCCGTATTGAGAGTGTTGTAGGATTGATACGTAACCGAAGCATCTATGTAGCTCACATCACGCTCACGGATCACTACGTTTATGGCACTGCCGAGTCCATCGCTACCCAACCAGGCAGGAACTGCACCTTTGTATACTTCAATGCGTTCGATAATTACCAGCGGCAGGTCGTTAATGCCAAAACTGCCGTCAGGTGAATTAAGAGGATTACCATTGATAAATACCTGTACCCGCTTACCTTCCAGTCCACGAACAGATATTCTCGCATCACTTCCTGTTCCACCGGAAAAGCGGATTTGTACACCGGTCTGGCGCGTCAGGATCTCACTCAGGTTAGCAGCCCGGTTCACTAAATCCTTACCACTAAGTATGGTCACAGGCATTACGCTTCGTTTAACGGCGCGGGCTTCGGCGTCTTCCCCCGTTACCCCGGTTACCGTCACATTTTTTAATGAATTGACGTTTACAACTAACCGAACGTCGATTAGCAATGCGGTATCTCCGGGCAGACGAATAGTAAGTGATTTTCCCGTATAGCCCGATGAGGAAAAGTGGATGGAATAAACACCTGCCGGAATATTTTGTAAAACAAAATGTCCCTGATCATCAGTAACCGTTTTGCTGATTTGATCAATGGATACAGTAACTGCAGGAAGAGGATTACCGGTAGCAGCGTCAAGCACTCTTCCTCTAATTGCAAATGTTTGTTGTGCGTAACTTGTCGAATGGATATATACAAATAAAAAAATGATAAAGACACGCATAAATAGGTATGAGATTATACGGTTTCTAAATACAATGACTGTAATTGTGAAGCATCTATACTGCTGGCGTTCATCGTATGCACAAGATTACCAGCTTTCATAATCCCGATCCTTGTTCCCACATTCACGGCATTGAATATGTCGTGCGTAGCCATAAAGATGGTTTTGCCTTCGGCGGCGAGCCCTTTGCATATTGCTGTAAATTCCGCGGTGGCTTTAGGATCAAGCCCGCTGGTCGGTTCATCCATTAATATCACATCTGCATTTTTAGCCAGGGCAATAGCAATGCCCACTTTCTGGCGCATACCTTTTGAATAGGTGGAAAGCCTCCCATGATGCGCTTCTTTTTGCAATCCCGCCCTGGATAAATAACCCCCCAACATTTCCGGCGAATATTTGAACCCTGCGAGCCGGCTGAAGAAATCGAGATTTTCTATGCCAGTTAAGTTGCCATATAATTGCACCACTTCCGGTATATACGCGATGAATTTTTTTGTATCGGATTTACCGGGTAACACTTCTATACCATTTATCAGGGACTTTCCGGAGCTGGTTTCTGTAAAGCCCAGGAAAAGATTAATGGTTGTGGTTTTGCCTGCTCCATTTTGACCCAGCAGGCAAAATATTTCACCTTTCTCGAGTTGAAGGTTTAAATTATTTACAGCAACGGTGCCGTTATACCGTTTGGTGAGATTGATTGCCTGTAAAGTATGCATGGTTGTATGTTTAAAGTGAATGACGTTACATTGATTTTCGGCTTTGTAGTATGATCGCTGCAATCAGGCATACCAGGGACAGTGCCACCAGTGGATACATCGATTGCAACACCTGCCGAGATGTTAGCGATACTCCCGGCTGCTTAAAGACAGGATATCCTTGTAGCTTCTCTATGGTGAAAGGCTCGCCGGACATACGCAAGTTGCTGAGATATGCTGCCCGCTGACGGTGGTAGGCTGCCGCCGATTTTCTGAATTGAATGAACTGATCTGTTTCAGTGCCTGCCAGTTGGTTGAGTGCATATTGCGCTGTATAAGCCGGGTTCAGCAGGCGGTATTTTAACTGCTCGTGTTGCTGGTCAAGTAACAGACTGTCAGCTTCCCAACCTTTTTGATTAAGATGAACAATGTCGAGGTAGGAATACGCTATGCTCCTGACCTCGTCGCTATCTTTAACAGCATATTGTTTCCACTGCGGCTCTACGAGGTAGAGCGTATCAAAAAGATGAGGTGATTTCGACTGCCATAGTTTCCACAGATGCATTCCATATTCACGATCCGCATCGCTCAGCCCGACCCGTTCCGCATCCTGTTGTTTTTGCGCATCGTTGAATAATGGCGGGATAACCAGTAGTAAGACGATCCAGCCGCTAACAAGCAGCAATGCGGAAAGACTGCTGCTTTTACGAAACATTACAATGAGGTATGCCAGGCTGAACAAGAAGAAAATATACAGCAGGCTGATCAGCAGCCAGGTACCGAGTAGCACAACGGAAATGATACCATTAGCAGCAAAAGCCAGGATTGCCAGTAAGCTATTTAATCCGGCAACAATAACTAAGCGAAATAAGAATCGTCCGCCAATTATCTGATGAAAGGATATACCATGCGCGTTTACTAAAGCATGGATTCCGCGTTCCTTATCGCTTGCATAAACAGAATAGCAGAACGTAATGATGAGTAAGGGAAAAAGGTAAATAATAACAAATGCCAGGTCGAAATTTCCTGCCTGCAATTTATCCGGGTTCCGGAGTTCGATTTTTTTGCTGGTATAGATGTTATCATTGTATACCCAAAGTCCGAAGAAAAAGGGCTGGTTATCACTTTGCCCGATACTGAATGGCTGGAGTGGCTCCGGCTTCTTCCAGATCATGGGCCGGGTAAACCATTCATTCATGAACGGATCATGTGCGTACCTGTATTTATCTTTTCCTTCTTTGGTAGAAGTGTCTGCCGTAAAATTGTTTACCTGGGTTTGCACCCGGTTTTGGCAGGCTGTATCCAGTGTATAGATCGTCCTGAGCTGGGTTGCGTTGAAGGAGTGGGCATAGTAAACAGCATAGAGTCCAACCAGCAACATTACTGCTAATGCGGCAAGCATGGCTTTGTTACGCCGGAAAATTTTCCACTCATACTGAAAGACAGTCTTACTGATCATATGAATAACGGTTAGAAGTGAAATGAACTATTCCTACGCTTAGCAGCAGCCAGGTAATAACAGCAATGATCTCAATCAAATGTTTGCTTAGTACCAGGCCTAAAGAAGGTGACACATACTGAAAGTCTTTGATTTTTTTCCAGTAGTCTGCATTTACGGTCCAGTCCCAGTCGTCGGTTTTACTGCCGGCATAGGCCATTTCGTCATTCATCTTTTTTATGATGAAACGCCGGTAATTCTCCGCCTGGCGGGTAAAGTCAAAATGCTGTTCGACATCAGTACCGGCAAGGGACTTGCTCAGGTTCCGGATGCCTGCAAAAGGATTGATGAAGCTGCTCACGGCAGTGACAGAGTTTTGCCTGCGAATGGTGTTTTGCACTGCCCCTAAGTGCCGGTCATATACCACGTTGTGGTACGCTTCATCCGCCTGCATGGTAAGTCCATCAAGATTGACCGGCAACTGTTTCGCTGAATCAACTTTATACTTTTGCAGTACACTATCCTTGAATCTTTTGGTTCGCTCATTACTGGGATCATGCCCATTTATCCCGTGCCGGTTATCTTCATTGATCCTGCTGTCCATTTCATTTTTTGTAAGTAGGGGGGCTATATTCTCCCCGATGTTGGAAGTAGCTTTGGGCAGCACCACGGTACAGATCAGCCAGGCTGACAATAAAGTAATCAATGCCGTAGCGGATGAACGACTGGCAGCAGAAGTGTAGACAGCTAGTGATGTAATGATAAAATAATAGCTTCCGTAAAGCGTCAATAAGCCAATAAGTCTTCCAATATCAAAATGTTCCTGCAGGATAGCAGAAGACATCAGCCAGGCTATGGAAACGTTTAGCAGTAGCAGCACCCACCACAGCAATGAATAGGCGAAGATTTTCCCCCACATCAGCCTGCGTAAGGTGATGCCCTGGGTAAGAGCCATTTTTAGCGTTTTATGCTCTCTTTCACGGCTTACCGCATCATGACACACAAAAACAATCAATAAAGGAATTAAGATCTGCAGCAATAGTCCAAGGCGAAAAGAGCCGAACCTGACCATAGAACCGGAAGCCTGTGAAGAGGAAAACATGGCCTCATGCTGTTGGTGCGCTTCTAACCGAAGTGAAACACCCACATACGGATTCACACCTTCATCAATGATACCCAGGATATTTACCGGTTTATAGACATAATGCCCATAGTGTGCCGCGCTATGGGGGTTAACAGCTCCCTGACCCGTGAATTTTTCCCGCATGTGCTCAATGGCACTGTTTCTTTGAACGGAGATTTCCCGATACTTCATGCTGGAACGCCAGAGCGTGATGGCAGACAATGCTATCAGTATGGCGAGCAGCCAGAGGGCGGTCCTGCTGCGCAGTAACTCGCGCCATTCTTTCAGTATGATTTGAGTGAACATCAGCATACAATTTTTCTGAACCTGCGTTCATTTTTTTTAGTGCAATGAATACGATATTGTAACCAGGAAACTGCGTGGCGCTCCGGGGGTATAAGCACCATAACCGCCATTTAATACGTATTGCTTATCCAAAAGATTATTGCCATTCACCTGCAATTTGTAGCGGCTGAAACGGTAGCTTATCACAGCATCCAGTGTTGTGTACGCAGGAATGTTTCCAAAGTAGGTCCTTCTTTGCCCTACGTAATTAAACCCTGCACCCAATTGCAGTCCCTTTATCTCTTTGTTTGTGAAACTGTAGGACAGCCACGCATTAGCGAGATTATAAGGTGCGTTGTTGAACCGCTTGCCTATATCATCAGCCGTATTGCTTTTGGATACGCGGGTATCGTTATAGCTGTAATTGGCAATTACAAAAATGTTTTCGGTTACATTTCCGGATACTCCCAGTTCAATCCCTTTGCTAAGCACCTGTTCTAGCGGCCTGTATCCCCATCCTTCCGGCAGCGCAGGATCTTCGTAGTAGGTTAATACATTCTTTTTAGTGATCTGGTAAACGGCAACAGTAGGATGAAAGCGATTGTTCAAATAATCACCCTTAAACCCGACCTCAAATTGGTGAGAGGTCTCCGGATCAAAAGGTCCGCCGTATTTCCGTTCATTGGAATATTGCGGAATAAATCCGCGGTTGTAGTCGATGTAAAAACTGGTGGTTTTAAGTGGCTGATAGACCAACCCTGCCCTCGGGGTAAACGCCTGGGTGCGTTCGGGACGCTCGTCATACACCGGCAGGCCGGTAGCATCGTTAATGGCGAGATAACGCATAAAGTAGTTCGTATACCGCAACCCGACAAGCGCTTTGAAGTGGGAAGACAGTTCTAACTGATCCAGAAGGTATGCAGCCGCAGTATTGTAGGTAAACTTTTCGGTTCTGCTATTGGTGTATACCAGAGCGCCCGCAGAATCAAACGGACTGTAGTCAGGATGAAGCACATTGAATTTGGTTGCTTCAAACTGTTTGATCCCATTGGGATAATTGCTCCTGCTAAGTGTAATATCAAGACCGGTTGTTAAGGAGTTTTTTAGCTTACCGATAGAAAAGTTTCCATTGACATAAGGATTGATAGTCAGCGTAGGTCCATTGAGCTGCTGGTAGGTAAAACTTCTGTCAGCCTTATTCGTAACGGGGTCTATACCCCAGGTGTTGTATTCTTTTCTGTTAGCCCTGCT
This sequence comes from Agriterribacter sp., assembly GCA_047601125.1. Classification (GTDB taxonomy): domain Bacteria; phylum Bacteroidota; class Bacteroidia; order Chitinophagales; family Chitinophagaceae; genus Agriterribacter. Next base: position 2,676,610 of record JASGJY010000002.1, read on the forward strand.
TTCACTATACCCCAATAAAAATTGTCCTTTCCAGTTTTTATTGAAACGATGGGTCAGAATGGATTGCAGTTGGTAGGAATCACCGTGGTATTGGGCGTCTTTACCGGCAAAAGTAAAATCATCGGGTAAGCTGAACAGCCGGGGCTCGTCATTGAATACCGGAATGGTAGGTTGCCAGTTACTGGTGTTGCGATCACGTACATAGTTCACGTTAACTTGCCAGGATGTATTCAGATCAATATCCCACTGAAGCGACCCATAGGCCTGGAAGTTGTTGTTCTTCCAGTTTTTGGTAAAAGTGCCTCCATGCTGATAGGCGGCACCCGCCAGAAAATAAAGCGATTTTTTGTTGTTAATGCTACCGGTAATATCTGCCATTACCCGGTATAAATTGAGATTGCCTGCCCCGATGCTGGCATTTACGGTAGTGATCTTTTTGGGCTGCTTGGTTACCAGGTTGATATTTCCTCCGAGTGCGCCCTCTCCATATAGCAAAGCAGTAGAACCTTTTATAAACTCCACCTTTTCTATGTTCCCTAAAAGCGGGTATACACCTTCAGGATACGCAGAACCTTTCAATCCATTGGTTAAAAATGCCCTGGCATTCGTATTAAACCCTCTTATCATTAAGGCACCGGAAGCATCCTGGTTGACACCGGCTACATTTTTTAAAACCTGGTCGACCGTAAAAACCTGTTGCTCATCCATTGTTTTACGACTAACCTCCTGCACACTTTGCGGTAGATCAAGCAGAGAAGTATTATTTCGGGTGAGTGCGCTGGAATATTGGGTATTCTTTTTAGATATAACAGTTACTTCTTTTAAAGTAGCCGTTTCGATATCCAGCTCCAGCCGTAGGAAAACGGATTTGCCGTTTGCTATTTTCACCTGGCTGCTTTTTGCTTTATAACCTACGCCAGTGGCTGCAAGTATATAATTTCCATCAGCTACATTATTAAAAGAGAAATTCCCATCCTCATCTGTTTGTGTAATTATTGAAGTGCCCTCTAAACTCACTGTAATCCTGGACAGAAGCGTGCGATCAGGTCCTGAGATATTACCTTGTATTTTACCATTCTGGGCAAAAGCAAATAGGGAAAGAAAACTAAAAAGCAGTATAAAAGCAGTGCTGCGTATCATTTTTATGTATTGTATTATTATGCGGTGACTATGATCAACATTGTTACATGCGGCCGCTGTATCCAGGCGCGGGTATGCAAGCGATTAGAAGACTCAGTTAATAAGTGTCAGGAAAGACAGGGCGGTCCCTTGTTCTGACATGACAAGAAAAGAGTGTGCACAAACGCAGGCGTGTAATGCCCGTTCTGAGATGAAAATTCAGTAACAACAGCTATTAGCGGAATAATAATATCATTAGTGCACGGTGAATATTGATGCTGGCAAACGGGACAGTCTTTATTAGTAAGGATTTCATTACCCCGGTTAAGCTTACTGTTCGTGCAGGTCTTTTTCCACGATGATTTAATCATATCGTGGTGATGCCACAATTGAACGGGGGTTGCAATAAATGCATATATCACCAATAAAATGGCGGTTATAAATGGACGATATGTTGTCTTTAAATACCTCATTTACTGCTTTTCATAATCGTTCCTGTTCATCTGTTTTTTTACTGCTGCTCTTTATTAAATCGTTTCCCATATGATAATGCAGGGTGATGCCTATTCTTCTGGTATCAGGTTTATCATTATAGTGGTAATCCGTTATACTGCTTTGCGATACGCCGCGGTAGCGGGTGGTATTAAAGATGTCGCTGCATGTTAATTGCAGATCGAGCCTGTTTTTCAGGATGGATTTTTTGAGCCCGAGATCGGTGTAAAAATTAGGGCGCGTTATATAAATGCCACGCAATCCCGCAGAATAATATTGCATGGAAATATCTACCTTAATACCAGCGGGGAATTTAAATTGTTGTTCCAGGGATATTGTCGCGAACCATTTTGACAGTATCTTTTCACCGCTAAGCTGAGATACCGGGTAGCTCATATAACTGAGATCAGGCATGAGCTGTAATTCCCAGAAAGAAAAAACTTGTAAAGGAACAGACACCATCATGTCGAGCCTGTGCATATTGCCCAGGTTAGCCGCCAGGCTTTTAATAGAAACTCCGTTACTGTCTATGATGAGTTTGCGGTTGATGTAATGGCTGTTGCGTGCATAGCTGAACGTAAAAACATATTTTTGTTTAAGGGTATACCCCACAGAAGACAGCCAAGCCATTTCAGGTAACAAGTTGGGATTGCCCGCATAATAAAAATACTGGTCGGTATACCAGCGAACGGGGTTGAGCTGGCTGTAAGATGGCCGGTTGATCCTTCTGCTAACGGAGAAGCTAAGCTTATCACCAACCGCTATTTCCTGTTCAAGCGAAAAGTTGGGAAAAAGCCTTGTATACTCCCATTGGTTGTTTACCTCCTGCCTGATCGTGTACCCGTCCGCCTTTGTATATTCCAGGCGTAAGCCTGCATCCATACTGGTTTTGTTAAGCTTTTTTGAAGCGGAGATATATGCGGCAGCGATTCTTTCTTTATACTTAAAGTGGTTCGACATATTTTCTACTTCCAGATAATTGCCATTGTACAGGGAATCAAAGCGGTACCGGTTGTCATTTTCTACTTCTGCGTATTTTAATCCTGTCTTAACAGAAATTTTTTTAAAGGGAAGTACTGCATCTGCCTTTGCCGATTTGATTTTGATAAAGCCGGGTTGGTGAGAGCGCAACACATTTCGTCCCGTAAAATCTCCGGAGCCGTCGTAGATATCGGTTGTCATCACTGCATCTGAGTAATTGCGGTAGGAGACGTAGTGCGTTTCTGCTGTAATTTTTTTTCCTGCTGAATCTATATCGAAGCGGTAATTGACATTAAATGCATCATAATAATAGGGTTCAATCAGCCTATTGGAAGAACGGATCGAAGAAATCAAACTGCCAACCGCTCCGACACTTTTGACTGTGGAATTATAAACAGCCTTCCAGTCATCCCAATAGCCGTTGTAATCCATGCTGATCCGGTGTTTAGGCAATAGTTGCCATTCTGCCCCCATGCGCCAGGAGTAATACAACGGCTTGTAGGCAGACTCGCTTTGTCTTTGCAGCGTTATAAGTGCTGTACCGTCCTGAAGGGTATTGCCACTGCTGCCTTTCCAAAAATTGCGGGGCATTTTAAAATCAAACGCGCCGTAAAGACTGGGTTTTTCAGAGCGATGGCTTACAGAAATATTTTCACTGGCCATCCAGTAATGTCCTTTTGTAATTCCTGATCTTATATCCACTGCATATCCCTTTTGTACATTTCTTTTGGGTACGATATTGATGATGCCGGCATTGCCGGCGGCATCGTATTCAGCAGATGGTGCCAGGTTCAATTCTATTTTACTAATGTCTTCAGCGCTGATGCCCTTTAAATAGTTGGTAAGCTGTGTGCCGGACAGATAGGTCATTTTTCCATCGATCAATACATTGATCCCGGCGGATCCCCGAAGGCTGATGTTTTCATTTTGATCAACCGTTACGCCCGGCATTTTTTTCAGTACATCAAAAGCGGTAAGCCCTGATGTAGTGGCTGCATCCTGTACATTGAAAATAACTTTGCCCTTATCCATTTCTACGCGCTGTCGTTTTTTGCTTTTTACCGTAATTCCCTTCAGGGTAGCGCTGTCTTCAAGCAGGATAAAATGATGTGTATAGTTAGTAGCGGAAGCGTTAACAGTGATCGTATCGCTTACCACTTTTACATAACCTGTATAGGATGCCGTTAATATATATTTCCCGGCAGGAACTTTTTCAAACCGGTAATACCCGCCGCTATCGCTTATTGTTTGGACAGGATAAAGTTTTCCAAGGGAGATGTTTTGTAACGAAATATTTGCCTGCGGAAGATATTCATGCCGGCTGTTCTGCACCCTGCCACCAATACCGTATTGCTGCGCGAATAATCTGCAGCAATGCAATAGCAGAAAACAGCATACCAGCACAGCATATTTTGTCATAACTTCCTTTGTCTTGCGTTGTAGTATTTCCTTTTACAGTACGATCCAGGGCTTACCATTAGGTATTATGCTAATTATAGCGTATCTCCGATACCGTTATACTCATAAACTTATGAGATCGCTTACCGCAGCTTTTATACCGGCGACGTTAAAAATACCGGTCGGTGATAGCTATGTGTCGAAGCTGATTGTAAAAAAGAATTTTTAATCCATAGCTGCAATTGCGCTATCCCTGTCAGGCACATTTTACCAGGAACTGTAAAAGATGATTTAAGATCCGATACTATCAGACCAAAAGAGGGGGCCCTTTATTTTGAAAGGAGAATGAAGGAGCGTAGATAAATGCGCGTGTATAACGTCCGTTTTGCGAAGAAAATTCACAAAGATCGGGTACTACAGGAAGTATAACATCATCATGGTAGGTTGAATACTGATGGTGACAAATCGAACAGTTACCTTCACTGAAAAACTGATGGCTGTTGGCAAAAATGCTTTGTTTTTGGTCGATGCTTCCTACAGGATCTTTAGCAGGATCATGGTGATGCCATAATTGAACAGGCGTTGTAATAAATGCATACATCAACAACAGTAAAACAGCTGTGAGTTGGCGATATTTTCTGCTTGGATGCGTCATACTATTGCAACGATGTTGCAAATGTAGAGAAAGTGTTATAAAAGAACAGATTTATTTTCCGGCAGGTAAAATCTTCATTGAATTTGCCAATACTTACGGGGCGCACTGCGCCCCGTAAGCTCTAAACTTATAATTTCTAAAGGGCAATTTTTGATCAAAGTAAAAAAGCAAGGCTATTTGTATTATAGTACTACATCGCTATCCTTGCGACGTATTTAGATGGGACGGCTATTGTGTTATCCCTTACGTTGTCCATTCCGATTTTGAACTAATTAGCGTTGAATAAAAAACCGGCAGATCAGGAAAACAAAATACTTTAGTACTATAATGCAACCAGGATGAAATTAGAAGAAAGGAACAAAAATTCGGAGACCCGTATTTTTATATCTGTTCACAAGAGATACACAGCATGACCTTGCAGGGTTCGACCTCTGCAAACTGACAACAATCATTATCTCATGCGGAGTATATCAGTTTTTTTCTATCTCCACCCGGCTATTTTTATAGCAAATATTGTATCGATGGCAAATGTCTCTGATCATGATCCTATGGCTGTTTTTAAGCGAGAAGCGCCCGCAGTAGCGGAAGCGTTCGACAGTCTCATTGGTGCGCTGGCCGCATCCAAAGGTCTGGATGAAAAAACAAAACAACTGATCTATATTTCACTCAAAGCAGCGGCAGCTGACAGTACGGCCGTACATTTTCACGTGGCTATGGCAAAACATGCAGGTGCCAAAAAAGAAGAAGTGATTGACGCCATACTGATGACGTTAACGGTCGCAGGTATCACCGGCGTAGCCAGCTGTTTACCGGATGCTGTATCCCAATTCCAGTGAGAGCGGCTACCAAATTATGGCTGATAAAACTCGTCCATACACTCGTATGGACCGGGTATAATGTCGTTATCTTTTACATGCTGTATCTTGTAATTACAGGTCAACTCGGTCTTATGCTTTGGACCGGCTATATACTGGTAGCTATTGAAGGAGCCATCCTGTGGAATTTTAACTTTACCTGCCCCCTTACGATTATTGCCCGCCGGTATTCGGATTCATCACGCGCTAATTTTGATATCTTTTTGCCCGAGTGGCTCGCGCGGTATACCAAGCGCATTTATGCAAGTCTTATGGGGATGATTATTGTTATCACACTATTTCAGCTAACGAGATAATGTGCTCTTGCACTGAGAACGTTAAAGACAGCAGCAGTATCTTAATTATTGGTAACTTACTATTCTTTAAACCATTCCATGTCCAACCAATTGTTCCTTCTAAAATCTCATTTACAACTTAGGTTCTGGATTTCAGCATTAAACAGCCTGATAGATCAAATCCGGATTTTAAATGATTTTCTAATCACCTTGTCTTCCCACCTGCAACCGGAGGATATGAAATCGGTGGAGCAGATTAAGAAGAGTCTTGTTGTGCTGCGGGGTAACCTGGACGAACTAAGAAATGAGATTCACATCGATAAGATGAAGTTTGCAGCCACACTCAAAAGTGATGATTTGATCTCACCGGAAAGTGACGAGCATCTGAAAACGCTTTCTGACAAAGTGGATGATATACAAAAGAAGTTTACAGAAATTAAGAAATTTGTTGATTTATTAGCAAGATAAGACTATTGCAAAAAATAAATTACTGCGGATGGACAATGTCGGCATCGTGGTGAAGCTCCTCGATGAAACCGTTTCTTTTTCAGGATACAGAGTTGACTAAAAATTAAGGCGATAAGAACGCTATGCCCAGCACCAGCCTGCCTGCCTTTTCATTCTGAATGAAATAAACAACTTTGTCAATCTGGTACTTTTGGGACGGCTCATACTTATAATCTGGATATAAATCCGAAATAGACAAAGATAACCTTTAAGATTTTACAGGGTGGCAGGGGTGGTGACGTTCCTGCATCAAGCTAAAAAGTTGGGATGAATCCCCGAGGTCCTCTCTAAATATTCGCTAAACCTACTTCTCATCCATTTATACGTTTCCATGCTCCGGCAACTATTATACGGTTATCCCGCTTATTAATCCGGGACAAATGTTCCAATATTTTCTACAGTCAGGTACAGGAAAGGTCTGAAAGCCATAGAATATCCGTCCGGAACTAAAATTGCACACCTGTTTGCATGAACCTCACACAATACAGGAAAAAAAGATCTGCCGCAAAGACGCTGAAATCCCTGTTTTTTTGCAGATCAACAAGTCATGTTCCCGCCATCACCAAATAAATTATTATTCTCCGGACTGGTTCCGGCTGTCGCTTTTGATGCCTTCCATTTGGCGGAGCATTTATTAACAACTATTACTTATCGGTATCGGCGATAAACCCGGCGCGTTTGGCTCGCGCCGGGATGGTTATGAATTGTTCACTAAAGCGGCTCTGCAAAAAAATCAATTCAGGTGGTAGCAGGTGCCAGTCACTACGATTTGTATGACCAACCGGAAGCGACCGGAAAAGCATTGGAACAAATCATTCCTTTCTTTAAGGAACATCTTGGATAATTTTTTCGAAACATCAAAATGCCAAATGACAACGCAGTTATTTGGCATTTTACTTTTAATGAAGTTACAGCAGGCTAATTCAAACTTCTGTAATCATCCGGCGTATAATCTCCCGCTGTTTTGAAAAGGCGGGTAAAATATTGCGGACATTTAAAAACCATTTCCAAAGGAATTGCATTAATAGTTTGCCCTTTTACAGGAAAAAATCCAATTTTAATTTGCACAACCAAATGGTTGTACTTATATTTACACAACCAAATGGTTGTATTATGATAGAAAGGCGAGACGTTTTTCAAGCCATTGCTGATCCTACCAGGAGAATGATCATCCAGAAGTTATCGGGTGGGCCTTTGAACATTGGTCAAATTGTCGAGGACGCAGGGATTACCAGGCAGGGAATTGCCAAGCACCTAAAAGTCCTGAATGAATGTGGTGTGATAACGCTTACACAGAAAGGTCGAGAACAGTTTTGTGAAGTCCGGCTGGATCAACTGGATGAGGTAGTTGATTGGGTGAACGCCTCCCGTAAGCTATGGAATCAACGCTTCAGGAAATTGGACAAATTTTTAGCTGAAACAAAAAAACGATAACTATGAAATTACAAGACAAAGAACTTTTCATTACCCACTTGTTCGACGCACCTGTCCCGGTAGTTTTTGACGCATGGACTGACCCTGAAAAATTAAAGCGTTGGTATGCTCCGGACGGATGCACCATAGCATACAAATCTATCGAAGTTAAAAAGGGGGGACACTTTCATTCCTGCATTCATGACCCTATATATGGCGACTGCTGGATTATTGGTACTTATCTGGAAATATTGCAATCAGAAAAGTTGATTTTCACCATGCAGCTTTCTAATGAAAGCGGTGATGTGACAGATGCATTAGCAGCCGGAAAGTCAACAGAATGGCCTGCCGAAATCCTGACCACTGTAACTTTTGAACCAATAGGTAGCCGAACAAAGATCATAATCCATCAAACCGTTTCTGAATCGGAAGCTAAGAAAACAGGTGCTTATCAAAGCTGGATTAAGATGTTTAACAAACTCAGTCGACAGTTAACTACCGGGATATATGAAAAAGCCAACTGAACGTAACTTTATTTTAATTGCTATACTTTTTGGAATAATGATAGTGACTGCATGCAAGGAAAAAGTCAATGATATCAGCCGAAATAAAAAGACCGTGTCGGATTATATGGATGGATTTAACGCAGGCAACCATCAAAAGATACTGTCCTGCTTAACAGATGACGTTGTATGGGAAATGCCGGGCGTTTATTTTCATTCCGGCAAAGCAGCATTTGATAAGGAAATAGAAAATGACGCATTTGAAGGTAAGCCGGCTATAGAAGTTACCCGCCTGGTTGAAGAAAAGGATATTGTTGTTGCAGAAGGCACTGTACAGGGAAAGAGAAAAGGCGGTGGTATATTCAATGCCGTTTTCTGCGATGTCTTTCATATGCACAACGGTAAAATTAAAAAGCTAACTAGTTATTTAATGTTTTCCAAGCCATAAGGTTGGCGCTAAAACCAACGGCTGCAAAAAGATACCGGCGAGCTATCCGTTGGCTCAAAACTGCAGGTGTCCCTCCGTTATTCAATTTACTAAGCAAGCTCAATTCAAATTCCTGTATTCATTGGGCGTTACACCTACTTTTTGTTTAAACAGGCGGGTAAAATGCTGCTGGTATTTAAAGCCTAATTCGGTGGCAATATCATTGATGGTTTTGGAACTGTCAAAAATCCTGGTTTTAGCTTCGTCAATTAATTTTGATTGTATATAGTCTAATGCCGTTGTGCCTGTTTCTTTTTTGATAAGGTCGCCAAAATAGTTAGGAGAGAGATGTAATTGCTCTGCGCACCAGGCCACAGTTGGCAATCCTAAGTCCTGAGCTTTACCAGACCTGAAGTAATCATTTAGGAGGTTTTCAAAGCGCCCCAGGATATTCTTATTGACATGGGTGCGGGTAATAAACTGCCTGTCGTAATAACGCATGCAATAATTGAGCAGCAGCTCTATATTGGAAACGATCAGCGTTTTACTATGGCTATCGATGTTCTGCTTTATTTCTTCATTGATCTTTTTAAAAATGTCTAAAATGGAACTACGCTCCTTCTTTGACAGATGAAGGGCTTCATTTGATTCATAGGAAAAAAAAGAATAATCTGCGATCGTTTTGCCCAGATGCGTATTTTTTATGAGATCGGGATGAAATACCAGGCCAAAACCTTTAGAGGAAATAAGTTCACCACCACTATCCACGGCATATACCTGGCCCGGTCCTACAAAAACCAATGTGCCATCATCATAATCATACGGCTGACAGCCATAAGTCATTGTTCCGCATTTTTCGAGCTTGAAGAAAATAGCATAGATGCCGAAATACGCCTTAAGCTTAATCAGCTTGGGTTGCTCATTAAACTTCACTACACTCACAAGCGGATGCAGGGTGTCGGCACGCTCATTTTCATTATACTGCTTAACGGTATCAAATCTTTTTAACGGCTCCATTCTCTCAGCTTTAGATAATCCAAATTTAACGATTACCGTAACGTTTGGGCAACGATCAGGGCAAAATCAGTAAAACTGGTAAATTAAACCGTGTCCTGTATAAATCTCGTCCGACAGATCCTTTAGACATTTGCAGTTGTCGATAAGGCATCTTAAAACCATAAAAACTTCAGGTCATGAAAAATAACATTAACCATGTAAGCAGAAGAAAATTTATGCAGCAATCCAGCCTTGCAGGTGCCGGCCTGGTGCTGGCTGGGCCACTTTCGGGTCTTTCAGGCCTAAGCACATTCAATCAGCCAGCAGTTAAAATTAAATCAAGAGGGTATGCGGGAATGAAGGAAAATGGCAAACTGCAACCCTGGAATTTTGAACGCAGACCTGTTGGAGATACAGATGTCTTAGTCGAAATAAAATACGCCAGTATTTGCCATTCCGATATTCATACGCTCAGGGGGCACTGGGGTAAACAATTTTTTCCACAGGTTCCCGGACACGAAATCGGAGGGATCGTTAAAGCAGTCGGCAAAAACGTAACCAGATTTAAAGCAGGCGACAGAGTGGGCGTTGGTGTAATAGCGGATAGCTGTATGAAGTGTAATCCTTGCAAAAAGGGACAAGAGCAGCATTGTGTGGAAGGAATGGCAGGCACGTATGGTGCGCCCTATCCGGCAGAGCCGACAGGCATTACACAAGGCGGTTATTCCAATAATATTGTAACAAAGGAGCATTTCGTTTTTAAAATTCCTGATACTATGGATTTGAAATATGCTGCTCCGCTGCTTTGTGCAGGCATTACTGTGTACTCACCATTAATAAGAAATCAAGTAAAGAAAGGCGATAAAGTAGGCGTTGTAGGTATCGGAGGCTTGGGGCATTTGGCTGTTAAGCTCGCCGTTTCAAAAGGTGCGGATGTGTACGCATTCACCACCTCGCCATCAAAGATTGAAGATATTAAACGCTTTGGTGCAAAAGAGATTATTATAGTGGATAAGGCAGAAAAATTAAAGCCTTTCTTCGGAAAGCTGGATTACATGGTTTCCACCGTTCCTTACGATTTCGCCGTGTCCGATTACATTTCCTGCGTTAAGCCTTATGGTTATTTTACACAGGTGGGTGTAGGTATAAATGGGGGAATGACGCTCAATAACTTTAACATGGTTAATAACCGCGTCAATTATAACGGCTCTCTTGTAGGTGGCACAATTGAAACACAGGAGCTCATTAACTATTGCGCCGAAAATAAAATCTATCCGGAAGTACAGGTTATCAAAGCCGGAGAAGTGAATGATGCGTGGGACAAAGTAGTGAACAAGGAAGCCCGTTACAGGTATGTAATTGATGCCACTACCATTTAGTTTAATGCGAGTATAATTTCAAGACCAATTTTTAAATGATAAAAAAAATGATAAGCCCTCTTATTTATACCATGATGCTGTCAGTGGTATCAGGTCTGTCAGTTATAACAACATCTTGTAATAAGAATGACGATGACGATAAAACAGAACAGACAAATCCTGATGAAAATAATAACGATAATGATATGGATACGGCAAACAAAACCACATACAAACTAAATGGTGTAGCGTTCGCAATGATAACAGTTGAGGGCGGTACCTTTACAATGGGCTCTGATGAGCGTGCAAAAGGCGGAGGAACACAGCTGAGCAACCAGGCAGGCAAACACCAGGTTACGCTTTCTACCTTTATGATTGGAGAAACGGAAGTAACAAGAGCCTTGTGGAATGAAGTTATGAAAGGGAAACACAGCGAGAGCGACCTTAAATATCCCATTGCCAGTGTAACCGTACCAGATTGCCATTTATTTGTGCAAAAGCTCAACGAGAAAGCCCACGCAGCAGTCATTATTCCTGCTGACAAAAATTTCTATCTTCCTACCGAAGCACAGTGGGAATTTGCAGCCAAAGGTGGAAACAACAGCAAGGGCTACACTTACGCTGGCAGCAATAGTTTATCCGAAGTAGGTTGGACGAGCGATGACGGGAGCAGTGTTCACCCCGTTAAACAAAAAAAGCCGAACGAGTTGGGACTTTACGATATGAGCGGGAATGTGTATGAATGGGTAGCCGACTATGCAGCACCGTATGGCACCGAACCCCAAACCAACCCTTGCAACACAACAGCAAGCGACAATTATATCAAGCGTGGTGGCAGCTTCTATTACAACGACCCGTATCGCTTTACCACCACATACAGATATTTTTATTCATCTACGGATTATACGATAGGATTAAGAATAGCTCTTTATTAACAGATAAAAAATTCAGCTATGATTTTACAAGAAAAATACACCTTGTCAAACGGAGTAGAAATCCCCAAAATAGGATTGGGCACCTGGGAAATAAGCGATGCTACGGTAGCACAGGCAGTAAAACAAGCCGTAGCCATCGGGTACAGGCATATTGATACCGCACAGGGTTATTTTAATGAAAGAGGCGTTGGCGAAGGTATCAGGACTTGCGGCATAAAAAGAGAAGAAATATTTGTAACCACAAAATTAGATGCTGCTATTAAAAATTATGATGAAGCTGTTGCAGCTATTGACGGCTCGTTGAAAAAATCAGGTCTTGATTATATAGACCTGATGATCATTCATAGCCCGAAACCCTGGACGGAGTACGATAAAGAAGACCGCCATTTCGAGGGCAACCGTGCGGCGTGGCGGGCATTGGAAGATGCGTATCAAGCAGGAAAACTTCGCGCTATCGGTGTGTCGAATTTTGAAGAGGCGGATATTGATAATATCCTGGCATCCTGCCGGGTAAAGCCAATGGTCAACCAGATTCTCGCACATATCAGCAACACACCCCAAAAGCTGATTCAGTACTGCAGGCAGAAGGGCATCCTGGTAGGAGCCTACTCACCCATCGGTCACGGGGAGTTATTAAAAAACAAGGAAATAATGGCTGTAGCTGAAAAATATAATGTTGATGTTGCGCAGTTAGGCATTCGTTACTGTTTGCAATTGGAACTGTTGCCCCTGCCAAAAACCGCCAATCCGCAGCACATGCAAAGCAATGCAGCGGTGGATTTTGTGATCTCAGACAAGGACATGGAGTTGCTTATAAATATAGAACAGATCAAAGATTACGGCGAAGCAAGCAGGTTTCCTGTCTTTGGCGGAAAATCCAAATAGTAGTTTTTCAATGCTGAAAAAGGCAGTTAGCATGCCAATGGTAAAGATGCCTGCATCCCATTTAGTTTAGGTTAGTAAGCCTGTTTTGAGCCGGAAAGCAATACTAAATGAGCCTTACAACAAAGACAACAGGAAATGTAATGGTTATTTTTGCAGCTAAAAGTAAACGGACGCATTGATGACACAGGCAGAGAAATTAAGGACAATAAACTATTCGGGCATATTCCTTTCTTGCTTTTCGGATTATAGCGAGAAGTGCATTCACGCAACACCTGAGCACGTTTTGCTATATCTATATTCCGGGGAACAGGTGATTGAAGACAGAAACAAACGAATCACCATAAAAGCGGGTGAATGTGCATTTATCAGGCGAAATCACAGCCTGACAATGTATAAAAACAGTAAAGGTGATGAACTGTACAAAGGCATTTCGCTTACTTTCAACAGAAATCTTTTGCGGGAATTTTATAGTCGGTTAAAGAAAAGCGATCTACCCAAAAAAGTAAAAACTTCAGAAGAAAATGTATTTAGAATCAAACAACAGGCAGGTATAACAAGCCTATTTCAATCGCTCACGCCCTATTTCGATGATAATGTAAAACCAACGGAGGCAATGGCCCAACTGAAATTACAGGAAGGAATTTACGCCCTGCTACACAGTTCAGATATTTTCTTTCCGATATTGTTTGACTTTACCGAGCCGTGGAAAGTAGATATTTTAGAATTCCTGAACGACAACTATATGGATGAACTGACGATGGAACAAATTGCATCCTATACCGGTCGTAGCCTGGCAACGTTTAAAAGAGATTTTAAAAAAATCAGCAGCCTTACACCACAAAAATGGCTGATAAAAAAAAGGTTGGAGTCCGCCTATATAAAACTGAAGGAGGGAAAAAAAGTACAGGAGGCCTATATAGAAGTAGGCTTTAGAAATCCATCACATTTCTCTACTGCATTTAAAAAGCAGTATGGAGTGTCGCCTAATGAAGTATAAAAAGATGTTGTACTATCAATAAGTTGAGCTTCAGAGCAAAGAAGATTGAGCCTCCTGACAATGTTATCAGGGGGCTCAATTTTTAATTTTGCAGCATAATCAATAAGACACTGAAGGAACATGATAAATAAAGCGACAGATATTTTTGAGCGATTGAGACATGGTGAAGCAATACCATCCAACGACCCGCAAGCCTATAAAATGCGGGAGGCATCCTACGATACTAAAAAATTGCTCGTGCAGATGAACAACGCAACAGATCCTAAAAACGTCAGGGACTTGTTGAGCCAGATTACCGGTAGCGAAATTGACGAAAGCGTTGCAGTATTTACACCTTTGTATATCAACTACGGAAAACATACTAAAATCGGGAAAAACGTATTTATCAACTTCGACTGTACTTTCCTGGATCTGGGAGAAATTACCATTGAAGATAATGTGCTGATAGCACCGAAAGTAAGTTTATTGTCAGAGGGGCATCCCGTTTCACCCGAAGACAGGCACGCGATTGTACCGGGTCATATTCATATCAAAAAGAACGCCTGGATCGGCGCAAACGCAACCATACTTCCTGGTGTAACGATTGGTGAGAACGCAGTCGTAGCGGCCGGTGCAGTGGTTTCAAAAGACGTTCCCGATAACACGGTTGTAGGCGGTATTCCGGCAAAAATTATTAAAACAATTTAAAACAGAAATAAGATGAAAATATTATCGATGCTTACGGTTGCGACCCTGATGTTTTTAGGGCAATCCTGCAATCAAAACAACAACACAAGCAGTCAAAAACCAGAAGACATGAAAGACACAGCAAAAACGGAACACTATACATTTGAACTGAGTGATAAAGTAACACGTCAAAAAGTAACTTTTAAAAACCGGTACGGCATCCTGCTTACCGGCGATTTATATCTTCCGAAAGAGCAAGCTAACGAGTCTTTGGCGGCTATTGCCATTAGCGGCCCTTTCGGAGCGGTAAAAGAACAATCTTCAGGACTCTATGCCAACCAGATGGCAGCACGTGGTTTTGCTGCATTGGCTTTTGACCCTTCCTATACAGGTGAGAGCGGCGGGGAACCCCGTGCAGTAGCATCGCCCGACATTAACACAGAAGACTTTAGTGCCGCAGTGGATTTTCTCGGTATACAGAAAAACATTGACCGGAAAAAAATCGGTATTATCGGGGTTTGCGGTTTCGGAGGTTTTGCCTTAAATGCTACTGCCATTGACAAACGTGTAAAAGCGGTTGCCACGACAAGTATGTACGATATGACAAGAGTAATATCAAAGGGCTATAATGATGTTGTTACGTTGGAACAGCGCACCAAAACATTAGAACAATTAGGCGAGCAACGCTGGAAAGATGCAGAAGCTGGAACATTCGCAGCAGGAGCTATATTAAATCCTGAAAAACTCAAAGGTGATGAACCGCAGTTTGTAAAAGACTATCATGATTATTACCGCACCCCGCGAGGTTATCACGAGCGTTCTCTAAACTCAACAGGCGCCTGGAACGCTACCAATGCGTTATCGTTTATGAATATGCCACTCTTAACGTACATCAAAGAAATTTCCCCAAGACCAATTTTAATTATTGCAGGAGAAAAAGCACATTCTCGGTATTTCAGCGAAGATGCGTACAAAGCAGCTTCCGAACCCAAAGAATTAATGATTATTCCTAATGCTGTTCACGTGGATTTGTACGACAAGACAGATGTTATTCCCTTTAGCAAATTAGAAACCTTCTTTAAAGAAAATTTAAAATAACATCAGGATGATGAAACGTTCATTTTTAATGATTCTGCCTTTTATGTCGATTTTTATAAGTAGCGCATCATCTTGCAACAAAGAAGATGATAATATTAACACAGAAAATAATACACCTATGGCTAACGGTAAAATCAAAATAAAGGTCAATTCAAAAATCTTTACGGCTACGCTGTCAGACAACAATACGGGAAAGGCATTTAAAGATATGCTGCCTTTAACAATCAGCATGGTTGAGCTGAACGGTAATGAAAAATATGTTGATTTGTCAAAAAGTCTTCCGGCAAACCCTTCCAACCCCGGAACAATACAAAACGGGGACTTAATCCTGTATGGTTCCAACACACTGGTATTGTTCTATAAAACCTTTTCAACTTCGTACCGTTATACACGGATTGGCGGCATTGATGATGTATCGGGTTTAGCGGCAGCTTTAGGCACAGGTAACGTAACGATGACTTTTGAAAAGGAATAATCAAAAGATAGAAGATAAAAGTCCTTTTTTTATGACTACTGTTGCTAAATCAATAGCTTAAATCCAAATAAAAAAAGGCATAAAAAGGCACCTTTGTGATTTTGGATAAATCATAGAAAAAAATTTCAGGAAATGATTTAGCTCTTACTTTTGATAACTGACAATATCTATTTACCTAAATAATACAACTTACACAAATGTGTTTGTAGGTGCGGCATCGGCATCGGGCAATTTTGAGGAATGCATCAAACAAAACACAAAGCGGACACCATTTTTTACTTTATTCTTTTCATTGGGAAAGCCTGCCTGCGTTGTTGTCCGCTTTTTATTCCCGAAATTTCAGCCACCAATGTGTCCGCACCAATCCTGGTATAAGAAATTGTTTGGGGAAAGTCGTGCTGGGGGTTTTCAAAAACCAATTGTGTTTCTGTAATTGTTGTAGCGGCAAACCGAACAGGCAATCCGTCATTCTGGTTTTTGACTATCGGGATATAGAACAATCCATTCTGCTGCTGAACCAATCGTATATTTTCAAAAACAATGGTATCCGTTTCTTTTACCATATAGCTCCTTCCCCCAAATTCACTATCCTTTATCTTGTTCCACGTTTCGTAAACAGACCCCCTGGAGGTTTTGTTTTCCCAGGTGCCGATAATCCATGCTGCTTTTTTGATATTGATGTTCTGTTTTATAGCCCAGGCAGCAATCAAAAACGAACCGATAGCCGCGATAAAAAGTTTCGTTCCTGCTTTCATAGCTTTACCTGGTTGGATGAACTGCGATTTTATTTTCCTTATCAATAATTGTCAACTGAAGTTAAGCAAAATACTTATGCTGTTTCTGTAGTTGCCGTCCAGGCAACCTGAGTTCAGTCAGCAGAATATGTAACTGATAGTAGTAAGATGAGAATTTATTCGTTGCCCTGCTGACGAAAAATTGAATGTTGTGTGCTTGTGCCTCCTGTTATTAATGAGTATATTATTTTCCGTTGTATAGTATAATTATTTGCGTCATTATTAATATTGAGAATACCGCGTTCTTTGCCTAAACCTTGAGCCAGGTTGGTGATTCTTTTGTCGGTTGATTGACTCTGATTAAATATCCGTCTGGGTGATTAAATTCAATTGTTGTCATACACAAATGTGATTCGTGAGGTCCGTTAAAAACAATACCATTTGCCGATAGCACGTCAATAACGTTTTGTAAATTGTCTGTTAGAAAACTTGTCACAAAGCTCAATAGAATTACCTGCGTTGAGCTTTTGCACGTCAGCCGCCATAACGCCAAACCGATGTTACCAGCACGGGCCTTATCGGTTGTTGCTTATTATTTTCCTACCCCAAAAACTTCATATCCTCGTCTGTGAGTGAAATGTCTAACGCTTTAATGTTCTCTTCAAAATGTTTCAGTTTTGAAGTACCAGGTATCGGTAAAATCAAATCGTGGTAATGCAGTAGCCACGCTAAATTTATTTGTGCAGGCGTGGCGTTATATTTTTCGGCAATGACTGCAATTTTGTTCTCACTTTTTGGCAGGGAACTTTGTAAAGAGAAAAAAGGAATCATCGGTATTTCGTTTTTTATACAAATGTCCATTACTTCCTGAAGCCCCCTGACTTCCTGGTTAAACAAAGTGTAACTTGTTCTTTGTTCATAACCGAAAGAATTTTCTACACTTGCAATGTTTCCGATAGCCAATGCCTTGTTTAATTCTTCTGCACTTACATTACTTAACCCTATGTGCAAAATTTTTCCTTCCTTTTGCATTTCAAACATAGCATTTAAAGATTCTTCAAAAGGCGTATTTGTACCGGGCATTATGCGAAAATGAACCAATTGTATTTGCTCAATTTTTAAAGTCTTTAAATTGTTATCAATGCTTGCCCTCAAGTTCTCAGGCTTGTCGTAAACCCGCCAGCTTTTATCTGCACCCCTGTCTGCGCCCACTTTAGTACATATTACCAAATCTTTTTTATAAGGGAATAATGCTTCAGCAATAAGCCGGTTAGTTACATCTTCGCCATAATAATCGGCAGTGTCCAAGAAGTTAATTTCGTTGTCCGCAGATGCTTTTAATATCTGCAATGCTTCAAGTCTGTTTTCAGGCTCGCCCCAAACGTGTTCTCCTGTCAGACGCATTGTACCATAACCAAACCGGTTAACGGTTAATGGTTTTTTTGTTTTTGCACCAATTGTAATTGTTTTTCTGGTACTCATCTTTTTATTTGTTTTATAATTAATGGTGCAAAAGTGCATCACCTAAAAATGAAAACATTTGCCATTTGACAAAAAGTGATTTTAGCGGATATTTTTTCTTATTCTGCTTAATGATGATTGTGTCATTCCCAGATAAGAAGCGATGTATGATAATGGAATACGATTGGCAAGTGCCGGGAAATTTTCCAAAAATGCCAAATAACGGGTGGTTGCATCTTCGGAAACCAACGAACTTCTCCTGTCCATTTTTTCAATCAGTGTTTTTTGAAATATCTTGTTTACAATGCCGTCCCAACCTACGATTGTGTTCGAAAGTTCGTTCCAATCTTTTCGGGAAAACACAAGCAGCCTGCAATCTGTAATTGCCTGAATATATTCTGTCATCGGTTCATCGATATTATATGGATTTGCAAGCAAGTGATTTTCATCACCAAAATATTTTGTGATTTCTTCTCCTTTGTTGTTGTAGTAACAGATACGCAAAATACCTTCAAGGATAAACCCGACCTGCTTAAAAACTTTTCCGGCTTCTACAAAATATTCGTCTTCGCGAAGCTCCGTTTCGGTCGCTTTGTTTGTAATGAGTTCGATTTGTTGTTTGTTGAGATTGCCGAACTGTAAAATATATTCAATAAATTTTTCCATTAATGCAAAGTTAGAAATTGTTGTCTGTTGGGCAGTTGTCATTTGGCAAAATGAGGTTTACCTGTATTGCTGAACGATTGTCTGTCGGTATAATTTTTCTTAAAGTCAGCCAATGACTGTCAAACACGAGTAGGCAAGCCCTTCGTTGGCTTAAAACATCACACTTTTACCATTTTAAAGGCAGATACCAGCAAACTTACCCCGGTAGCGATAACCAGGTTTTTCATGGACTTCTTCAATAAAGGGGAAGTCATAAGTACCCAGTGCAAAACCTGCGCCTACGATCGGACCCATCAAAGGAGAGATGAGCATCGCCCCGATGATAACGGCAGTGGAATTGACATTCAGCCCAATGGAAGCAATGATAATGGCACAGGCCAATATCCAAAGATTAGAACCGCGGAAGGAAATGTTGTTGAATACATTTTCCTGCACTTTCTTTTTATCTTCTTCCCCGTTGTGTAAGTTTATGAACTCAACTATTTTATTGCTCATATTCGTACTATAATAGATAGATATTCTGAACTGAAAAGCAAAATAAATATCAATTCAGAAAAGACATATTCAATTTTCATTATTATTCTTACCCTGGCTTTTCAGGATCATATATCCCAAAATACCGCCGATAACAGATGCGGCAAAGATGCCGATCTTAGCCTGTACTTTATATGCTTCGTGCGAAAAAGCCAGTTGCGTAACAAATAACGACATCGTAAATCCTATAGCGCCTAATAATCCAAGTCCCAAAAGGCTTTTCAGGTTCATGCCTTCAGGAAAGGGAGCAATCCTGAACTTCACACAGAGCCAGGTAAATAAAAATATCCCAACCGTTTTGCCAATTAAAAGACCCAACGCAACACCCAGTGCAACATTGGTACTGAAGATCTCTTTTATATCAATGTCCAATACGGAAACGCCGGCATTGGCCAAAGCAAAGATGGGAATGATAATAAAAGTTACCATCGGATGCATGGAGTGTTCCAGTATTTGTAATGGTGGAATAGCTTTATCGGTACTCTTCTTCACTTCATCCAGGATGTGCAGTTGCTCATTTGTAAGCGTCGGTATTTTGCTGTTAGAGTCCGCTTCTTTAAACAGGTTAAGATAGTTCCTGATCTTCAGGATATAATCATGCTCGCTTAGCTTTACGTTGGCAGGAATGGTAAAAGCAGCCAGGACTGCTGCAATGGTGGCATGAACGCCTGATAGAAGGAACGCTGTCCAGACGCCGCCGATCCCGAAAACGGCGTAAAAAACAATACTCCTTATGCCTACCTTATTACCTATATACATGATCAGCAGAAAGCCGACTCCTAGCAGGAGGTTTCCTACTGAAATGTCGGAGGTATAAAAAAAGGCAATCACCAAAACAGCTCCCAGATCATCCACAATGGCTAACGCAGTCAGAAATACTTTTAAGGCCAGGGGAACTCTTTTGCCCAGCAAATACAATACGCCCAGGGCAAAAGCAATATCTGTAGCCATCGGGATGCCCCACCCGCGCTGCACTTCTCCGGCGGGATTAAAAGCGAGATAAATAACCGCGGGCACAAGCATACCGCCTATGGCAGCCGCAATGGGCAGCAACGCTTTCCTGGGATTGGACAATTCCCCGGCTACTATTTCCCGTTTTAATTCAAGCCCCACTACAAAGAAGAAAACAGCCATCAGCCCATCGTTGATCCAATGGTGCAGGTCGTATTCCAGGTAGGTTTTCCCATCCCATTGAAACCCGAAGCTGTGCTCCAAAAAATGGTGATAACCGTGCGCCAACGGAGAGTTGGCTAAAATTAAGGCAATAAGAACGCTGATGCCCAGCACCAGCCCGCCGGACTTTTCATTCTGAATGAATTTCTGAATGGGATAAACAACTTTGTCAATCTGGTACTTTTTGGAACGGCTCATACTTATAATCTGTATATAAATCCGAAATGGACAAAGATAGCTCTAAATGTCGCGGGAAAAGAATACAAACGCCTTCGCAAAAGCTACATCCGGCAGGCGCCGACCGTTTTCAAAATCCGGAATGGTATTTTGTATTTAACAAGGCTGGTAAATAGTATAGTCATTATAATAATTGGCTAAGCGAAGGATAGTAGTTTTCCGATCGTGTCGAACCCGTATGACAAAACAATCACAAAGTCTTCTATTTTTTGCAATCCGGATGCTTCGTTTCTTTGTGTAACAAATCCAATAGACAACTAACCGAAAAACCGATCCCGATAATCCTATGAACCCGAAAACCCTTGATCTCAATCCAAACCTGGAAAAGCAATTGTCCTAAAAAACCGTCCAACTAAAGACATTGCAGCAACGTCGCAGAAATGCGGCGTTGTTTTTTATATGCCTGCTGTAGCATCGCATAGGACAAAATATAGGCAGGCTGTACGATGCCGAAAATCTCCGGAACCATTATTTTTGCAACAGTTTTTCATAGGATATTGGATTTAAAACGGGGCGCATGTCTATGCACCCTTTTTTGTTTTATAAATGCCGAACGGGAATTACAAAAGGCGGGCGGCGACATCCTTTTTGTAAGCACAGCGCCAATGCAGGACGACCGGAGGATTTACGGATTCTTTCCGTGTACAGTATCAACTCACCAGTTTCCTTAAAGCCAGGATACAACCGCTGTGATATCCTTCGTGGTAAAGTATGAACGCCAGGGCGTCGTCAATATCCTTTATTTCAATTCCATACAGTTTAAAAATATTGGGCGACGGGGTATAGCTGTCAAATATTTTTTTGTCGTAGTCTGTCTGCAGCTGGTCAATAGTACTGATAAATAAGCTTTTGATTTCTTGTATTTCGTTCGGGTCAATATACCTTTCGGGTTTGGTTCCTGTAAAAAATGGAGCAATGAATTTGCCCGGAACAATGGCTTCCTGTCCGCTCCTTACATAACAAATGCCTTGCTGCGCGCAAATGAGGTGTGTTATATTCCAGATAATATTATTGTTGAAACCACCCGGTATAGTGTTGAGTTGTTCGATAGTGAGCGCAGCAATTTGACTGATCAAAAAAGCTCTCATTTTTTTTATTTTTTCAATTCTTGTGTCCACCTTTTTATTTTTTGCCTGTTTACGATTATTTATCGAAATCCGGGTAAGGAAATCCCTTGCCGGTCTCGCAAAGAAATTTCAGGCTTCTGAAGAAGAGTGCCCAGTCATAGCTGCAGGAGGCAAACTCGTTTGAATAAGCTTTCCAGCCTTCATGATGAAATATCAATATCGTCCCTTTTGCATGCGGTTCCAGATCAAAAGTCATTGTAGTGCCTATCCATTCTTCAAAGGCTTTAAGGCAAAGCCATTTCACTTTACTGTATGGTTTTAGCTCCTCTATTTTCAGCTCCTTAAAATAATCCGGTCCAAAGGCGAACCTGGCAGTGCTGCCCACCTCAGGTTTTGCTGTGGTATCAGGCGTCCACCAACCCGACAAGCCCTTCTGTGTAGTCAGGGCTTCATACACGGTTTCTGCCGGCTTTTTAATAAGCAGCCTGTGACAGATAGTTGTCAGTGTTGCCTTTTTTGTTGCCTCATCACCGAACGTTAATATTTCCCGGTGCTCCACATCTTTGGGTGTCGGCTTTCCTTGACCTGTTGTAATCAGTTCTTTTAAGCTGCCTTGTACATAATGCGTCCAGGCATCGTGACAAATTTTATAACATTCATAGGCCGGCACCAACCCCCGGTGCGTAAAAGTCAATTGTGTTTTGCCGTCTTTTTCAGCAATCTCGAAGATTATATCGGTGTCTTTCCATTCGCTCTTGTCTTTAGTGAATTTAAAATAATTGTCCAGCACATGCCAGGTTACTTTTTTGTTGGGAACCATCTCAGTGATCTTTATTTTACAGATATGCACATCCTGGTAATGGTATGAAAATTCATTGTTGAGCTTATCGGTATCTCCTTCAATATTTTCAGACCACCAGCCACGTACATTATTAACGGCATTAAAAACTTCCTGCGCTGTTGCCTCTGCTACAACTGTTGTTGTGAAATCCTGATTTTTCATGATTTAAAATTTATGAATGAAGTAATGTATTTCAGTGATCTCCTTATTGCTGCTTATTGTATTTGCTCTCACAAAGGTATTGGCTTAAATATGGCTGCATAGTGTGTAAACCAGACATTTTAGAGGGTTGATTTGGACATGGCTGTTGTATAACTTTGCAGAAAAGAAAATTTATGAAGCATATTACCATCCTGGTGCCTGATGGTCAGAACAATCTCAGCAGCATCGTTGGGGCGTATAAGATCCTGACAAGAGCTAATACTTATTGGAAAGAAAACAGCAAAAGAGTGCTGTATACAATTGAACTCGCAGGCATTTCAAAAAAAGTGGATTTCCATGACGGACTGTTTAGCGCACAACCACATAAGCATATTGCTGCCATAACACAAACCGATCTGATCATCATTCCGTCTTTGAACCATAATTATCAAAAAACAGTAAAAGCAAACCAGCAGTTGATTGACTGGATGGAACAGCAATATAAAAACGGCGCGGAAATAGCCAGTATCTGCACAGGCGCTTTTTTGCTGGCTGCATCGGGTTTACTGAACGGCAAGGCCTGCTCTACACACTGGGCGTTTGCAGATACGTTCAGAACAATGTTTCCCGGGGTGAACTTGCAGCCCGACAGGCTGATCACAGACGAAAACGGTATTTATACCAATGGCGGCGCCTATTCTTTCCTGAACCTTATGCTCTACCTGGTAGAAAAATATTTCGACAGGCAAACGGCTATTTTCTGCTCAAAGGTGTTCCAGATTGAAATGGACAGGCAAAGCCAATCGGCTTTTATCATATTCACAGGGCAAAAGTCGCATAACGATGCAGTGATCCGGCAGGCGCAAACCTATATTGAAAACAACCTGCAGGAAAAAATATCTATGGAAGAGCTATCTTCAAAACTGGCTGTAGGCAGGCGAAACTTTGACAGGAGGTTTATCAAGGCTACCGGCAATACACCTGTTGAATACGTACAAAGAGTAAAAATGGAAGCGGCAAAAAAAGCGCTTGAAACAAGCCGTAAAAATATCAACGAAGTCATGTATGAAGTGGGCTATTCAGATGTAAAAGCATTCCGGGAAGTGTTCAGGAAAATAACAGGAATATCGCCTTTGGAATACAGAAATAAATACAATAAGGAAGCAATGAATTAAGGCTGAGCGGAAAGCTCCTTACTGTTATTTGCCATTTTAGAACAAACCATCACTAAACAGGGAAATATGTTGGGAGGACATTTATCAAAACGGAAAGAAAAAAGGAAACTTGCAGTCATTTTAGGAATAACCTTTTAGCTTCAAAAACCTACACAGCATTTGCGAGGATTAAAACGAATATTTTATTTCTTGTCTTATGCAAAGCTGATTAAAAACGAACGCTTTTAAATTCGCAAAAAAATAATAATCTAAATAAGATGAGCAAAATACCGATGGTAGAAACACAAATGTTAATCAGAAAACCTGTTTCACAAGTTTTCCAGGCATTCATTGACCCGGCAATCACGACCTATTTTTGGTTTACAAAATCAAGCGGAAATCTGGAAATTGGCAAAACCGTAAAATGGGAATGGGAAATGTATAATGTTTCGAGCGATGTACTTGTAAAGGAAATTGTACCGAATAAGAAAATATCCATTGAATGGGATACACCGGCTACAACAGTTGACTTTGAATTCACCGCATTGACCGACGATACCACTTACGTAGTTATCAAAAATTATGGTTTCCATCAGACAGGAGATGATTTAATCCAGGCTATTAATGACAATACAGGTGGGTTTACGACGGTATTGGACGGGCTAAAAGCATATCTGGAATTCGGGTTAGAACTTAACCTGGTGAGAGATAAATTTCCACATATAAAACAGAAATAATAAAATAAAAACCCATAAAATATGGATGGAAAAATACTGGTCGTTGAACGGACCTATGAGGCTCCTGTTGAAAAGGTCTGGCGGGCCATCACAGATAAAGATCAAATGAAGCAATGGTATTTTGAGGTTTCCGATTTCAGAGCCGAAGTTGGGTTTGAGTTTCAATTTTATGGAGAGAACGAAGGGAAAAAATTCCTGCACCGGTGCAGGGTTGTGGAAGTAATACCGCTTCAAAAAATTGCTTATACATGGAGCTATGACGGCTATCCGGGTCAATCCCTGGTCACCATTGAGCTGTTCAGGGAAAGTAAGGTCAAGACCCGCCTGAAGCTGATCCATTCCGGTATAGACAGCTTCCTGCCTCATCCGGATTTTGCTCAAGCCAATTTCAGCCAGGGCTGGAATACCATACTTGGGGAGTCGCTTCGCAACTTTGTGGAAACTGGCAACTTTACACAAAGAAATGTGGAGTAAGGCGCTTGAAATCATTATGGAACTTGCAGAGAAAGGATAAAGATCATATCAAATCAAATACACACCATAAACAACAAAAATATCAGGCAGCATGAAAAAACAAATCACCACATTTCTGACATTCCAGGAAAACAATGCAGAAGAAGCAATGAATTTTTACACCGGCTTATTTGACAATTCCGGCATCATTGAGGTTCAACGGCACGGAAAAGGCGGGCCTGCTAAAGAAGGTTCCATACTGCTGGCCAGGTTTGAGCTAAACGGAAAACAATTTCTCTGCAGCGATAGTTTTACAAAACATGCATGGACTTTTTCACCGGCTATTTCGCTATTCGTTGAATGTAAAACAGGCGACGAGCTTAAGCAACTATTTGATGCGCTCTCCGAAAACGGAAAGGTGTTTATGCCATTAGACAATTATGGGTTCAGTCAAAAGTTTGGCTGGGTTGAGGACAGGTTTGGTGTTTCATGGCAACTGAATCTTCAATAAGCGGTTTCCTGATGAAGAATCAGGGAACTTACAGTGAAAAATAAATTTCCTTTATGATAAAGAAAGAAACAGCGCAGCAGTTTTTACAACTTGCAGCTAAAGGACAGGCAAAAGAAGCCTTCCGGCTATACGTTGCAGATAGCTTTAAGCATCATAATGCTTACTTTAAAGGAGACGGGCATACGTTGATGACGGCAATGGAGGAAAACGGCAGGAAAAATCCTGACAAGATTTTTGAAATGAAAAGGGCATTGGAAGACGGAGACCTTGTAGCTGTTCACTCTCATGTAAGAGTAACGCCTGACGATCCGGGAGCAGCAGTAATGCATATTTTCCGATTTGACAATGATAAGATCGCGGAACTTTGGGATTTCGGGCATGCTGTTCCTGCCGATATGGTAAACGAAAACGGAATGTTCTGATATGGAAAATAAGGTTATTGAAAAAGCAATTGAGATAAGTGCACCGCTCAATAAAGTCTGGCGTGTTTTTACCGACCCCGACATAACTCGTCAAATGGGCGGTCATTATGATACTGAATGGAAAATTGGCAGTTCATTTGGTTTTAAGAAAGCAGACGGTAACCAACTGACAAGTGGGACTTTGCTTGACTTTCAACCAGAACGGCTCATCAGGCATAGTCTTTTTGAGCCCAACACTGAGACTATTATGGCGGTGCTTACTTATGAATTTTTGGAAAAAGACGGAGTTACATTGCTGACAGGCAAAGAAGAACTAACTCATCCGTTAGACAAAGCTACCTTTGACGATGCTTTCGCAGGTTGGGCATCTGCATTGGATTTCGTAAAACGAATAGCCGAAGCATTATGAAAAGAACTTCAAAAAATACGAAAATTATTCAGGCGACACCAGAGCATGTTTACAATGCTTTTACAAACCCCAAAGCGTTGGAGTATTGGCTTTCTCCCGATGGCATGACAGGCAAAATTCACGACTTTAATTTAGAAGTGAGTGGCGGTTATGATATGTCCCTTTTTTATAATGATGACAAAGCCGCAGGGAAAACATCAGGGAACGAAGATCGCTATTCTGCAATTTTTATTGAACTGAAGCCTTGTGAAAAGATTGTCCAGGCAATCCATTTTCAATCGGACAAAAGCGAGTTTACAGACGAAATGATAATGGAAGTTTTTTTAAAGAAAGCGGAAACAACGGTACAGAAGTAACAATCATTTTTAAAAACATTCCGATTGGCGTTGACCCCAAAGACAATGAAACAGGAATTGAACAATCATTGGAAAAACTGGATCGCTATCTTAAAAACAATGATGACGTGTAATAAACAACGAGCCGCTAAAAGACGACTTTTATATCTGCTACTTTCCTACAGCCACTTTCCAAAGATCCAGGCTCTTGTCGTACCTGAGACGCCAGGTCTTTCCGGGGATGCTGGTGCCTCTTGCGGTTGCGTAAGCATCAATACGAATCAGCATTTCGTCCGGGTATACTTGCTCAACTTCTGCAGTAGCGTTTGAGCCATCGCTGAATTCCACGGAGACCGGTACAGTTGTGCCGTCCGAAGCGATCCTGAAAAATATAATTGCCGAACATCCGGGATATACATGCGTGTCATGGAAGCTAATTCTGTTCATATATTACAATTATTTTTCAATACAGATGTAAAAACAGATAGTCGCTTTCAGACTGTGGCGATTTGATCGTGCTGTTATACGACACGGTCATTTCAGGATATTGATAAACGAAACTAATTGATACCTTCGTTTATCATTTGTTCCAATACTTTTGGCAACTTCTTTCTCAATTGCTTTTTCCAACCCATCTGCATGATAAAGCTTACGATTACCAGTTTTATTCCCTTGTAGCCTGAATGTTCCAAATGAAGTATTGTTCCGCCGCAAGTGGGTTCCAGTGTAAAACTTAACACCGTGTCCAGCTTAGTGAAAATTCCTTTCGTCAATTTGTCTGCTTTATCGGAATGGATGCCTGCACAGGCCAATGCTTTTTCACCAGTGGCTTCGCCGCGATAAGTATAGGCAATATACTTTTGTGGTTCAACGGCCATAACTTCACAATGCGTAATTCCGTCCCAACCCTTTTGCGGTTTCATCCTGAAGGTAAAATAGTGACCCGGCGTCGGTTCTATATTATTTTCCATAAACCAACTGCCCAGTAATACCTGGTCGGTCAAAGCCTGCCAGACTGTTTCCTGCGGGTAAGGCAAAAACGTCTTTAACTTTATAGTGCGCGTCATGTTTAACCCAAGATAAATATTTCTAACAATTCACCATCCAGCAGATACCGTACTTATCCGTAAGGTTGCCATGCCAGTCGCCCCAGAATTGTTTTTCAAAAGGTATACCTACTTTGCCTCCTTGAGCCAGGAGGTTAAATATTTTTTTACCCGTCTCTGCAT
Organism: Agriterribacter sp.; assembly: GCA_047601125.1. Classification (GTDB taxonomy): domain Bacteria; phylum Bacteroidota; class Bacteroidia; order Chitinophagales; family Chitinophagaceae; genus Agriterribacter. The sequence goes on from JASGJY010000002.1 coordinate 2,704,769, forward strand.
CCGGTACACATCCGGCGACAATGCTACATCGCCGCTGCTTTTTTGTGTGTGGCTGCCCGGGAAAACATCGAAGATATGAACGCAATCAATTTCCATGACACTCCTGTATATTATGGGAGTCCGGTAACAATTTTTTTTAAAAATCTCGTAGGTACAGTTAAAATGAGATGTTGAATCTTTTTACCAAATGCAAAAGGAGAGATATATAAACAATAAAAAAATTATATTAATTTAGTCCTACAGCAATTCAACTTTAAATACCTAATACAATAATTAATTTTATGATTATTTCGCGGAGTAATCCTTTTTTAAAATCCACAAGCATTCTTTTTTTACTAATTCTTTTTTGTATGTCCAATACAGGTTGCAAAAAAGATGGAAAGCAGGGAGAACAGGGACCTCCGGGTACTGCTAATGTAAGATATTCTGAATGGTTTACTCCCGCACAGTATCAGTCCAATATGGTTTTTGGGATACGTAATTTTTCTTTTGATAAACCCGTTACGGAGATCAGCCAGGCAATAATAGACAGCGGTACCGTACTTACTTTTGGAAAAATGCTGGGTTACAGCAGCTCCATTTGGCCTGTTGACCGCACAGCGCAACTGCCGATACTATTGACCTATGTGCAGTCGGGTACATCGCAAACAGATACATGGTCAGCATTCGTAACTCCGGGTAATCTCAGAATTAATTTTACTAACAGTGTAAATACATATACCGCGATAGCGACAACCCATCAGTTTAGATATATAATAATTCCTGGCGGGCAGAAAGTTGGAAAATCCTCAAATGGAAAATCTATTTCCCTTAAACAGAGAGAAAGCAATTTTAATCAATTAAGCTACCAGGAAATTTGCCGCATGTTTAACATTCCTGAATGATCCAAGATTGTTGGTTAACTCATTCTCGCGCAGGCGTTAGACATAGTAAGCCGCCGCGGGTTTGGTAGCGTCAGGCAGACAGCAGAGCCAGACCAGTGCTAAGTCGTTACTTAATTAAGTAGCAGTGCAATTTATTTTTTCTCTAATAATTTTTGAAGATTTTCAATAAATCCATTTTTCTCTTTCAACATCTGCTCAAAGAGCACAATTTTTCCTCTGCCATTACCAGGATTATTTGCAAAGGCTGAAAAGCTCAATAGTATTATAGTACAAGCGAGCCCCGATAAAAGTATCGGGATAAACTGTAGTAACAAAAGCTTAATAGTATTATTACAGCCGGTAAACTAATAAAATAATGACACACTACAGTAGGCTGCATATATGCATCTTATTACAACTCCCCCTTTTGGAGGGTCGGGAGGCTTCAGTTAAATCGTTTTGGGTATATGGATGCCTACCAGGGTTTAATGAAAGTAACCGCAGTGGTTCATGCCTCACGGGTCAAAAACGATAAAAACTCTCTTAAATCTTTTAAAAAGTTATCTTCCTTTTCCCCTGTATGGTAAGAGTTTAAATTACAACCTTTGATTCTCCTACTATCGCAGGGCCCTGCCAACGCATATTGCCGGAAGAGAGAGTCTGCATAGATCTCTCGCTTTTTAAGCTAACGGTTACAAAACGCTGCGATGAAAAAATAAAACATTGAAAGTAATTGCAAACACGTTAATACTTTCAGAGGCGAGATGTATTTACAAAGGCAGGCTTCTCAATTACTAATATATTATCAACAAAAAAATCATAGGCAGTTTTTATTCAGATATTTTGGTCTGCGGATGAAATGTTTGCCACGAGTGCCAGAATTCCTGGTAAGCCTGTATCGGTTGCAGTTGTTTTCCTTTCAAGGCCCCCTCAATGCATTGCCCGAACATATTCCATATAGAATGCGTTTGAATATCTGTTAATTCATTAGCCGCATTATTCTTTTCAAATGTGAGTACAGTATCTTTTATGGCGCGATTAAATACATGGAAGGTCATGCTGTCTTTTTCGAGCCCTATCAATACCGGCAGCCCCGGTAAAGAATCCTGGATGATTTGTTGTGACAACAGTTTATTCCAGTCGTAAGCTTTTGATATATTAAGGTGTTGTATGCCTATTACCCATGATTTAAATTGCCATGATCCGGAATCTCTTTTTTCAAGGTTGCTTTTGAGTGTTCCTTTGTCGTATTCAGCAAGGTTTTCATACTTTTTATTAAATAGTGTATCGGGTTGCAATATGGCAGATTGCGGATATTGGATCAGCCATGATGCCAGCGTTGATTGGGCGGAAGGTATTTCCTGCAGCCTGCTGCCTTTAAGTTTACCTGCTATTGCTTTGCCTGTTGCCTGCTGCCACCAGCTTTTGGTAGTGGCATCTTCAAACATAGCATTAAAGTGATCCATGCCTACCAACCTGAAATTTTCCGGGCTGCCATTGATCACCGGACTGTATACTCTCCCTGTTCTGCATACCGTACAATAAGTTACAATCACCGGTATATTGCCTACAGTATCTTTTACCTGGTGATGATAGCCGATCAACTGTATAGGATAGGCTTTGGCTTCCCCGTTTACCTGTATACCTAATATCAATTTATCTAAAGCAATTTTGTTAGCAGATGCATTGGCAAAATTTTTATTTTTTGGTTGATAAAACATTTTGTCTGCTTCAAAGCGAAATGTGAACATGAAAAAAGTAAGCCCGTATAATAACAGGAAGATAGAAAGTGCGATTTTTTTCCGGAGTGATCCGGATTTGAAGATTTTAATGCAAGGCGTTAATATGATAAGCAATCCAATGACCCTCAGCCACCATATATTTCTGCCTAACCAGTAGGCAATATCAATGGTTTGATTATGCTGGCTTCCCGGGAAGGGCATAATAAAATATATCCGTAATATTTCTATAGCAAAAAGAAATATCAGACCGGCAATCAGCAAAAGTCTTTTCATCAGTACTATATTTAGCATGTACGTTTAATGAACAAAAGGAATAAAACCGCTGGTTGTTTTTTTATAGGCAATATATTCTTCTCCAAATTGTTCTGTCAATGCTTTTTCTTCAACCTTTACCCGTATGTGGAAGGCTATTATAATGGAAATGGTGATGATTATTAAAGATAGCCAGTTATTTAAGGAAATGCCAAAACCAATAAAAGAAAGCAAAGAAGCAAAATAAGAAGGATGCCGCAGGTATTTATACAATCCATCTTTCTTTAGCGTATGTCCCTGCCTGATAGTAACATCAACAGTAAAAAATTTCCCAAGAGAAATAATGGCGGTAAACCGTAATAATATTCCTGCAATTATTATCACGATGCCGGCATAAACATAATAATAATGGGAAAATATGGGTAATGGGCAGATGCCGGAAATATATATAGCAGCAGTGATGCTTACTATAATTGTAATCCATATAATGGAAAGGGAGTTTTTATCCATATCTCTTTTATCTGAGGCTCTGGATCGTAAAAACCTGTTAAGTAATATCTCAGATAAGAACCAGATAATATAGGTGCCGGTAAAAATAATATTCATCGAATGTTGTTGCTCAAGAAAAATAGGATGATTAATGCTAAAATACAGTTTTTGTTTAACAATGAATGCGTAAGGTAAAGCAGACTAACAACATATACACCCGGTATACCCAATAATATATTTTTATGGTATAAATCAATTTTCATCATATAAATCTGGTCTCCCGTCACTTTTTTATTTCATACCGGTTTTCTATCCTAATCTTTGTCCTGTAATTTATAAGATGTAAATCATGCCGCAAAACAATGTTAATAGCAACAAGATTACAAAAATACTTTTTGTGATTTACCTGTTTGCTTTATGCTGGATATTATTATTTAAGCTGGGAGTACGATTTTCCTATATGGCCGAGCGGCGCGTAAACATAATTCCATTTAATGGCTTACTTGGAGAAAATGGAGAAATTAATTTGGGTGAGATCATTATGAATGCGGTGGTTTTTGTACCGCCTGGTATTTATGTGGGCATTTTATATCCGCATTGGACGCCTGTAAAAAAAGCCTTCTTCTTTTTCTTGCTTAGTTTTTTATTTGAAGCACTTCAGTTTATAGCGAAAGCAGGGGCCTTTGATATTACCGATGTTATTGCCAATACTTTTGGGGGAATTATCGGGCTGATGATAATGTGGGTAATTGAAAAGCTTGTTAGCAGCAGCGCTAAAGCACAGCAATTTGTAAATATACTTGCAGTAGCAGGAACGCTTTTAATGATCGCAATGTTATTATTGTTGAAATTAAATATGTTGCCGGTTAGATATCAATAATAATTTGCGGCCTGCTGTCATGAACCTGAATGTGCCTTTTACTATGTTGAATTATTTCAAGCCAGTATATTGGTTCCTGATAATTAGTTTATGATGAAAGCCGGGCTTTAAAAACGTTTTCGAACATAATCACAACCTTGCTGTTTTTAGAGATTCAGCAATGCGGCTTCATATAGATTAATGCGGATCCTGAGGGGATTTTTTCTGAACACAAGAATTCTATGTGTAATAAAAATTACGACAGATAATAACAATAATGCCCGCATAATAAGAAGGAAAATATCCATTATAAAAAATTTAATCCTGCTTATATAAAAAGCGGATGTGATTAATATAGGTGTTTACCTCCTGTAATGGTATTTGTTCAATATGCTGACGAAAGCTTTGTGCCCAGGCATGCATAGCTGTATATTCATCAACACCGGTACCATAAATATAGTTATCCTTAAATTTTAGAATACAGAAAAATATATCTTCTTTTTTGTATAACCTGGGTTGTATTAAACGAACTACGTATGGAATATTATAAGACTTATAATTCACCTTTATTTCCTGGCTTTCATCTGTAATTATAACTGAATCCATTTATTGGTTTATGATTTTTTTTCAAACCATATACCAATTGATAATCCCTATTTAATCAGTATTTATAAAATTTTAATAGGGAAAATATTCCCCATTATGCGAAATCTGTTATTGAAAGTATAAATAATCCATCACTAAAATCTAAAAAAGCGTGTATGCGTAGCTGGTATGAATTTGGATATGTTTATCAGCAAATAAATAATCATGTTACCCCGGCTAAAAACAAAGCTTACTGTTACCAGCACAGCATTTAATGAAGGCGATGTTATACCTTCTGAATTTATTCATCACAACATAAACCCACCCTTAAAAATCGCTTACATTCCTGATGAAACAAAATCACTTTGCATTATTATTGAAGCTCCTTATGTGGAAGGACGGGGATATTGTAAATGGATGGCATGGAATATTAACCCGGAAAAAGATTCGGAATTATCTTCTCCGTTTATGATGAGTAGAAATATTACAGATTGTATTAAGTACGACGAACAATCCATATCTGATAAACAACAGCGTTATTGTTTTCATGTGTATGCGCTTAACGAAAGCGTATCATTAAAGCAGGATATTTCAAACAGGGAGTTGCGTAATATTATTCAGGAATATATTATTGCAGATGGTTCCCTGATGGGGGTATATGAAGAAGTGAATGTAATAGTTTAATATTGCATTTTACTAAAGCATTTTAATTATCATCCGGTTTGAAAAGATATAGTCCAACAATTCTTTTTTTCATATTCATCACCTGTATTTCTCAAAGCTTGTATGCGCAGTTTAACGACAGCGTACATTATTACAGCAAATACGCCACTACAGGTATCATCAATAAAACCAATCAAAACAGGTCTTTTGTATTGAATAATGTTTTTGCTTTCAGCGTTAGTAAAAAGGAAATTGGATTAAACAGTTCTGCCTCCTGGATGTATGGCAAACAAAACGGGAGCTTAACGAATAATGATTTTGCAACCGGGTTGAATGTAGACCTCCACAAGAATACCCGCAAATTATATTATTGGGGATTGATAAATCTTACTTCAAGCTATTCTTTAAATATCAGGCACCAGTTCCAGGGTGGAGCAGGAGTGGGTTATAATTTTGTAAACAAACCCAATATAGAAGTTGTTGTAAGCGATGGACTCTTATATGAGAGAAGCAGCCTGAAAATAGATTCCGTTGCCAATGAAAATTATCAAACCATCAGGAATTCTTTAAGGCTGCGGCATCGCTGGGTGATCAATAATATTATTACCTGGGATGGAATGCATTTCTGGCAACCTTCTTTGCTTAAGTTTGATGATTATATTATCCGGTCAACCAGTAATATTTCCATCAGGCTTAAAAAATGGCTGAGCTTTACTTCTTCGCTTACTTATAACAAAGTATCCCGAACCAACCGGGAGAATTTGTTGTTGAGTTTTGGCATTACCGCTGAAACGTATTTTTAGAAGGTGTAAGATTGAGGTGTGATATTTATCGTTTGTCGTTTGACTGGGTGCATTTCAAATTTCCGCATGAGCAATCTTGTGCAGATGCCTCATGCCCCGGCATGACAAACCGCAGTGCTGTGTTTGGCGTTAGTGCTATTGTTGAACATTGGTACTATTGTTCAATATATATTCTTCCGCCTGTCATGCCTGGCACGAAGCATCTACCTTAGCTAGAAGCAGTACTTACATACGAAAAACTGAAATACACCCGTTTAACGTTTATCGTTTCCCATCTCTCTATTAACATTATCTTCGCGCAGGTTTTAAGCCAACCCTCTAACTTTGCCCGGTTAATGATTGCCTGTTCATTAATTCCATGTATCAGCTAAAGTGTTACTTCATGAAACAACTGTTTTTGTTAATGTTTTTATTGTTTTTCCTGCGGGGCTATTCCCAGCAGAAGTTTACGATCAGTGGTTCGGTAAAGTCAAAAAAAACAGGAGAAACCATTATAGGCGCCAGTGTCAGGAGTGGTAATGCGGGCACTACAAGTAATGAGTACGGATTTTATTCCTTAACACTTCCTGCCGGCGGGCATATTATTGAAGTGTCTGCTATAGGATTGGCTTTTTATACACAAAACATTACTCTCAATAAAGATGTTACATTAAATATTTTATTGGAAGATGAATCCAAAACACTGGGTAATGTTACGATTACCGCATCTTCTAAAAGCAGGAGTTTAAGCAGCCCGCAAATGGGCGTGGAAAGATTAACCACCAAAGAAATAAAAAATATACCTGTATTGCTTGGCGAAAGGGATGTGCTTAAAACCGTGCAATTGTTACCCGGCATAAAATCTGCCGGTGATGGCAACAGCGGCTTTTTTGTAAGAGGCGGCGCGGCTGATCAGAACCTTATATTGCTTGATGAAGCAACGGTATACAATGCTTCGCATCTGTTGGGGTTCTTCTCCACCTTTAATTCAGATGCTATTAAGGATGTTACCGTTTATAAAGGCGGTATGCCCGCGCAATACGGCGGAAGATTATCTTCTGTGCTCGATATTAAAATGAATGATGGCAATAACCAGGATTATAATGTAAGCGGAGGGATAGGGTTGATCTCCGCTAAGTTGAATGTAGAAGGACCTATTCAAAAAGATAAATCATCTTTTTTAGTTACAGCGCGGCGAACCTATGCGGATATGTTCCTCAAACTATCTAAAGATTCAACGCTGAACCGTAATACTTTATATTTCTATGACATTAATGCCAAACTGAATTACAATTTTGGCGATAAGGACCGTGTGTATGTTTCGGGGTATTTTGGTCGTGATGTTTTGAAAGCTGGTGAAACATTTGGACTGGATTGGGGTAACGCAACAGGCACGGTTCGCTGGAACCATATTTTCAGCAACAAACTTTTTTCCAATACATCTTTAATTCTGAGTAACTATAATTATAATATTTCCATACGCAGCGGAGCTAATGATTTTAATATTTTTTCACAGATACGCGATCTTAATCTCAAGCAGGAATTTCAATGGTATTTAACGCCGCGCAATAATCTTCGTTTTGGTTTTAATTCGGTATACCATATCATTCGCCCCGGAGAAGTAGTGCCTGCCAGCGCCCAGTCCAGCTTTAATGCACAGTATCTGCAAAAAAGATATTCATGGGAGAATGGTATTTATGCTACCAATACCTGGAAGGCAACTGATAAAATGAATATTACTTACGGCATAAGGTTAACCACTTTCAGTGTATTGGGCAAAGGAGATTTCTTTGCATTTGATGCGGATGGAAATATAACCGATACCATGCATTATACTGCAGGGCAGTTTGTAAAAACATATATAAACCCTGAACCGAGGCTGGCGGTAAGCTACCAGTTAAACAGCACATCATCCGTTAAAGCCTCGTACGTGCGCAATGTGCAAAACCTTCATTTGCTATCTAATTCCACCACTGCAAGTCCTACAGATAAATGGGTGGCAAGTACCAATGTTATCAGGCCCGAAATAGCTGACCAGTTTGCTGTGGGCTATTATAAAAATTTGTGGGACGATAATTATGAGCTTACCGTAGAAACGTATTATAAGAACATGCAGAACCAGATAGATTATCGTGATGGCGCGGATATATTTATTAATTCAGACGCGGTAGAAGCGCAATTGCTTTTTGGTAAGGGGCGCGCTTATGGGCTTGAATTACAGTTTAAAAAGAAAGCAGGAAAATTTACGGGCTGGTTAAGTTATACTTTATCTAAAACAGAAAAGCTGATCAACGGCATTAATAATAACAAATGGTATAATGCAAAGCAGGACAGAACGCATGATCTTGCGCTGGTGGTAGCTTACCAGTTGAGTAAAAAATGGTCAGTGTCTGCAAACTGGGTGTATTATACCGGCAATGCAGTTACGTTCCCTGCCGGTAAGTACAGGGTTGACGACCAGGTAGTGTTTTATTACACAGAGCGCAATGGCTACAGGATGCCCTCTTATCACCGGCTTGATGTTGGCGCTACATGGCTTTTAAGACAACGAAAAAGATTTTCATCAGAGCTTACATTCAGCTTGTATAATGCTTACGGAAGAGAGAATGCTTATACTATTTCTTTCCGCGAAAGCAAGGACAACCCGGATAAAACAGAAGCTGTTCGTTTAGCGTTGTTCAGGTATATCCCATCCGTGTCTTATAATTTCAAATTCTGATCATCATGAAGAACAAAATATATGTGGGCATATTGATATCCCTGGTTGTATTGTTTACCTCCTGCGAAAAAGTAATTGATATCAACCTGAATGATACGGAAAAAAAATACGTGGTAGAAGCCGTTGTAACGAACGAGCCCGGATCAGCTAAAGTGTTGATATCTCGAACAAAAAATTTCAGCGATGATAACCAGTTTGCCGGTATAACCGGGGCAGCAGTAACCATCAGCGATGATAATGGCAATAGTAGCATATTAACAGAATCTTCTGCAGGTGTTTATCAATCTGCGGACATTACAGGGGAGAGCGGAAAAAAATATACGCTTAAAGTAGAGGTGGATGGTAATGTATTCACCGCGGCATCTGCCATGCCTGCCAAAGTAAATATGGATACTTTGTATGTGGCCGATGAATTTATATTTGGCGAAGTAAGAAAGCTGGCGAATGTAGAATTTAATGATCCTCCGGGCTTGGGACAGAGCTACCGGTTTATTTTGTATGTAAATGGTGCAAAACGTGGCGGCGTGTACATTCGCAATGATGAATATACCGATGGTAATTTAACGAACGTCAGGTTATTTTCGGGCGGCGATGATGATGACGATAAGGGAATTAAAACAGGCGATATGGTGCGGGTGGATATGTTATGTATTGATGAAGCTGTGTATAAATACTGGTACAGCTTTGAAACCGGCGGCGCTACCGGTGGAAGCAATACCGCTTCGCCTGCCAACCCGGTAACCAATATAGAAGGAGGAGTCTTAGGTTATTTCAGCGCACATACGGTGCAAACAAAAATAGTGAAGGTGCAGTGATGAGATAATTTGCTAAGCCACAATACATACATTTATTTGCAGACAACCTTCCCCGCAAGCTGGCTTGCTTAATTGTTTATTTTGCTGTTTGTGTCTTATTAATCGCACATTTTCAGTATCTGTTTTTTTGAACAACTGCGTATAATAATAATAATAATAAATTTATTCGTTGTACGTCAGCTTAAAGCGACATCCTACATGAAACAAACAGTCGACTTTTTAGTAAATGGTTTTGCAACGATTAACAACATCCACACGACAGAAGAAGTTGAGAAAATTTTAGAACAAATAAGCCAGGCAAATTCAGACAAAGAAACATTTAGAAAATCGGCTGACCTTTTTGCCATTAGACAATTTTTAAAAGAAGTTCCGTCAGTAATTGACATTATCTTTAATGACGATTTAAAATCTGTTTTGACACAGCTTTTTGGGGACAAATACTTTGTTGTTAAAAGCATCTACTTTAACAAACCGCAAACTTCAAACTGGTATGTTTCATATCATCAAGACCTGACAATATCAGTTGACAAAAAACTTGAATTAAAAGGCTTTGAGTTTTGGACGACAAAACAAAATCAGTTTGCAGTTCAACCGCCGCTTGACGTTTTGCAAAATATAGTGACAGTTCGTATTCATCTTGACGAGACAGACGAAAATAACGGGGCTTTAAAAGTTGTTCCTCACTCACATTCCAAAGGCATTTACCGACCCGAAGCAAATGATTGGGCAATTGAAAGCGAAGTTAGCTGCAACGTTTCTAAAGGAGGTGTTATGCTGATGAAACCATTGCTATTACACAGTTCAGGTAGGACAACAAACAATAGACAAAGACGAGTGATACATATTGAGATTTCAAATCAGGAATTACCAACAGAACTTAATTGGGCAGAACCATTAAATCTAAATTGACAAGCCTAAAGTGCAACATTGGGTTTTGTACAAGTTGGGCTGAAGAATGTATCCGAAAAGTGACTTTGAAAAGTGGTTTAGTATTGACACGTCTAAAAATGAAATTGAAATACAATTTGACTGACAGAGAAAGCCAATAACTAAGCTTTCATTTTGCCCGAAGTGTAAGAAATAAAAGCGATGTTGGACTAGACTTACGACATACAAAATCCCTAACCCGGAAATTTCATTTCACAGGCACAGGTTGTTTTCCCGTAGATACTTTTGGAAGGTTTGCGTTTACTAAATGTTTCAACTAACAAGATTTTCCGTTTTGATAGCCCCTCTCTCATTGTCACCCAATGGTCATTTTACCTTTTTCGTAAATCATTTTTCTAAATAGGTAAAACCTGCATACACAATTTGAAGGAATTTGCGGTCCGTTTTTTAACCATCAAATAAATGTTATTACATGACAAAACTGCTTTTCTTCCTAAGCGCCTTTGTGTTTTCACTGCAAGGATTATATGCACAATCCTCCGGAAGCATTAAGGGCACGGTAACTACCAGCGATAACAAACCCGCGGCAGCCGTTACCGTTCATATAAAAGGAACCCATAAATCAACCCTTACTGACGATAAAGGAAACTTTCGTTTCAAAAATATTGCTCCTTCAACGTATATACTTGAGGTTTCATTAGTTGGTTATGCTGATGTTGACCAAAGCGTAACTGTAAGCTCAAACGCGGAGGCAACGGTAAGCATTCAACTGCAGGTCACTGCTAATACTTTGCAGGAAGTTGTAATATCCGGCGGGACCAACAAGTTTGCGAAAAAAGAAAGCGAGTTTGTAGCGCGTCTACCGCTAACAAATCTTGAAAACTCACAATCCTATTCAGTAGTTACAAAAGAAATTATGCAGGAGCAGCTTGTTACTACTACAGAAGGTGCTTTAAAGAGTGCGGCCGGCATCAGCAACGCAGCGCCCGGCCCCGGTGGTGGCGGCACAAGTGTAGGTTTTGCGTCAAGAGGTTTTCGTACCGGATCAACTAATACACGCAATGGTTTAACCGCGGGAAATGTTACCCTGCTGGATCCTGTGAATATGGAAAGAATTGAAGCTATTAAAGGTCCTTCTGCAACCTTGTTTGGATCGCAGGCGGTATCCTATGGCGGACTGGTGAATATTGTTACCAAGCAACCATTTGAAACCTTTAAAGGTGAAGTCAGCTATACTGCGGGCAGCTTTGGTTTTAACCGCGTTACTGCAGATATTAATACTCCTTTAAACGAAGAAAAAACGGCATTATTCAGGCTTAATGCGGCAGGCGAAACGCAAAATGGTTTCCAGGACTACGGACAGGCAAGCACTTTTGATATTGCTCCAAGCTTTTTGTATAAAGCAAACGACAGGCTTACCATTCGCCTCGATGCTGAAATATTTACCACTAAACGGCCTGTCATTCTGTATGCGCCCTGGGGCGGTGCAGGCGCTGCCAACTTTAGCGAACTGGGATTGGATATAAAGCAATCTTTTTCCGGCGAAGGGTTAGACAGCCGCCAAACCACTACTAACCTGTTTGCAAGGGCTGATTATAAAATTTCCGGCAACTGGACTTCGCAAACCAATTTCAGTTATACACTCGGCAACAACCATACTAAATACCTGTTCCTGAATATTGAGCAATATCCCGATAAATCACGCTATGTAAGCCGGGAAAATTATGATGTAAACGGCACTTTATCCAGTACTGATTTTCAACAGAATTTTATCGGCGATTTTAAAATCGGCAACTTCAGAAACCGTTTGCTGATAGGCTTTGATTATTTACGCTATACTTATGCCTCTACCCGTATTGATACCTATTTTGATACGGTAGATATACATTACACTACGCCACAGCCCATCAATATGTATAATGTAAATCAAATGCTGGCTGCTTCACCAGTAAGGCGGTATGCCGGCAATGATCAAACCTATAGTGCCTATATTTCTGATGTATTCAACATCACAGATAAATTGCTGGCAATGGCAAGTGTTCGCATTGACAGGTATCTTGAACCCGGTGATGATGGTTTAAAACAAACAGCGCTTTCGCCCAAATTCGGTTTGGTGTACCAGGTGGTAAAAAATAAGGTATCATTATTTGGTAATTATATGAATGGGTTTCAAAATTCTTATGGCGAAGATTCGAAAGGCAATGCTTTTAAACCTCAGCAGGCTAACCAGCTTGAAGGTGGCGTAAAGCTCGACGTATTTGATCATAAGCTGAGCGCTACCATCAGTTACTACAATATTAAAGTACAAGATGTTTTACGCACCGATCCTAATGATCCCACATTCTCTATACAGGATGGTACACAACGCAGCCAGGGTATTGATGTGGACATTATTGCTAATCCTTTGCCGGGGTTAAACATTATAGCCGGTTACGCTTACAACGACAATAAGTATATACAGGCTGAGGATTATTTAATAGGCAAAAGAAATACCGGCACGCCCTGGAACACCGGCAATATTTGGGTGAGCTATAAAGCGGTTAAGGGCACATTGCACGGATTAGGTATAGGCGCAGGCGCTAATTTTTCCGGTTCAACCTATGCAATAAATGATGATAATACTTTTGTATTAGATGGTTATAAAACTTTTGATGCAACGGCATTTTATGATTTTACAAAATGGAGGCTCAGCGTTAAACTAAATAATATTGGTAACCTCAAATACTGGGTAGCTGATTATTATCCTGTACCGCAGGCGCCAAGGCAGTTCCTGGCGAGCTTAACGATCCGGTTTTAATTTTTTATATCCGGTATACAAGCGATGTTTTGTTGTAACAGCTCAAGCTTTTATAAGCCTCACAGTCTTTCCACCGTGAGGCTTATTTATGCTCCACCGGCAAAAACACATTCACACCAGGGTGCATGGTATACAGCCTGTATCCTTTTCCATCATTTATAACAATACCGCTCGATCTGTTGTGCTGCATTATAGGATTATGCTCATATTTTTTCCAGTGAACAAGATCATCACTCATGGCAATATTCACACTCCACTCTTTCCATTCTTTAGTATCTGACGCGTGGTAATAACCATAATATTTTCCATCGTATTTAATTACCTGGTTCATGGCTACGGCATATTTATCATAAGCGCCAGGGCCTAATGCCAGTACGGGCTCATCCTGTACATTTGTCCAAACATTCATGTCTTTTGATGTAGCCAGCCAAACTCCCAGGTCTCCTCTTTCATAAAACAAATACCATGTATTGTTTTCATATAATATAGTTGGCGTGCCATAAGCGCCTTTATCAATAGGCTCATCATTGGTTTTGCGGATGTCAATATTGCCTTTTTCTTTCCACTGTATCCCATCTGCCGAAGTAAGTATATGCGCAATATCATCTTTTCCTTCCGCGAACATATAATATGTACTATCATGCTTTATCACACACATATCTTCCACCCAGGTTGCATCATATACCGGCTTATCGCTGTAGCGTTTCCAGTTAAACCCATCTGCTGAAGTAGCATAGCCCAGGTGTTTCTCCACATTTTCATTATTATAACCTGTATACCACATGCGGTAAACGCTGTCTTCAAACAATACATAACCACGTTCCCTTATTTTTTTGTCCCAGGTGTTGGTATCGGTGCCTGCAAAAACAGGATTGTGTTGATAGGGTTCAAAATGTACTAATTGTTTTGGAAATGTACCACTCCCGGCTAAGGCTGGTTGATGTTGTGTATTTTGACATGAGGTTAAAATTAATATTGCCGCAGTGATATATAAGTTTTTCATGCAGAATTATTTATTATTAGATGAGATAAAAACCTCATGAAAATACCTGTTTTTGCAGGAATTTACCTGCTTCTGGATATTTCAAAAAATGGCTTGTAATATTTTCCCCAGTTTCTACAGTGCCGGTATAATTTTCATCAATTGGTATGGTAGCATGCAATTTCTAAGGGTAAATCTTATTAATGGCAACATTATTGGTCTTGTGATAAGAGAATATTGTTTACATCTAAATCTTTTATTATGAAATTAATTATGTTGGTTATGTTTATGGGTGTTTTAGCAACATCATGTAATAATGCTTCAGACAATAATACGAGTACAACTATTGATAGCACTAATATAACACCTGCGCTCGGAGATACAACTGTAACTGATCCGCTTACACGTACAGACAGCACACAAAAATCAGATTCTATTAAATAATTCGGGTACGCTTAAAATAACTTGTTATGAAGAATAATTTCAGTGATTGCATTGAGCAATGTTTGCAATGTGTAACAATTTGTAACGTGTGTGCAGTTGCATGTCTACATGAAGAACATGTTGCGCATTTGCGTAAATGCATCTCGCTTAATCTTGAATGTGCTGCTGTTTGCAGTGTGGCAGCTAAAGTAATGAGTATGAACGGATCAATATCAAAACAACTTTGTTCTATATGCGCTGATATATGTGAGCAATGCGCGGCAGAATGCAGTAAGCATAAAGATATGGGACATTGTGCCAAATGCGCTGAAACATGTGTAACATGCGCCGCAGCATGCAGAAAGATGGCAGCTTAGTTTTTTAAAACACACCAATTTTGAACAACTCCGCCCTGGCATATTCGGGTTGGAGTTGTTTGTACTGTAGACTATTTTATTTTACTCCGGCAGTAGCTACCGCGATTTTTGAATCTGCCGTGCCATAATATAAAAACCATTTATTATTAAACTGAACCAATCCTTCAATGAAACAAACATGATTAACCTGTCCTGAAATTTCGTAAGGTTTATCAGGTTTGATAAAATAATTATCACACCTGTCAATTACTTTCAACGGATCATTTTTGTCCAGTAAAATTTGTCCTGCGGCATAAGTCCCTTCTGGTAAAGATTTATCGCCGGATACCGGGCTGTTTCTGCTGTTATACAAGAATACAATACCGGCATTGGTAACCAGTGCCGGAGGGCCGGGTTCAACTAACTGGCTGTCGAATTTTCCTGCTCTTGGCCAAATATAATTTTAAATGCTTCATAATTCCTGAGTGTATCGTATTGTTTTTTAGAAGGGTCGGTTTCAGACAATGGTGTCCAGTCTGTAAGATTATCAGAAGTAGCTGCGTAAATATTTGATTCGCCCCAGTACATCCAGTATTTGCCATTTATTTTCGCGGCAACAATTTTACCGTTTTTCATCTCACATACTATTGATCCTGCTTTAGACCAATAATTAATATACTTACCATTTTCTGCATTTTTGAAAACAGAACCATGCTTTGTCCATTTTTTCAGGTCGGTGGAAGATGCAATGAACAGTCTTGCTGTAGTACCGTCGTAAGCGGTATATGTCATATAATATGTACCTTTTTCATCCTGCACGATTCTTGGATCTTCAACACCTCCTTCATTTTCATATTTCAGCATTGCGTCATTATCAGGAAATAATACCGGCTGTTTGCCAGTTGTAAAATGCAGACCATTAGTACTAACAGCCAGGCCTATACGCGATGTTCCTGCATATTTCTTTACCGTATCTTCTGCCCTGTACAGCAAATGAATTTTCCCATTTCTTACAATGGCCGCAGGGTTGTATACATCTTGTGCTTCCCAGCCGATATTTCTTTTCAATACGGGATCAAAAAAAATAGTAGATTTTGGTATGAGAACAGGATTAACATTATCCTGCTTTACAAATGGACCAAGCATCCATGGTTTTTCCTGCGCATTTGAATGAGATATAGAAATTACTGTAGCAGTCACCAGCAATAACAGCGTAGGTTTCATCATAATAATGATTGAAGGTTTTTATAAAAATTTTGGTAAAAATAATTATATAGTCTGAATGTGTATTTGGGAATTATATATACACTTTTTCTCCTGTTTCACAATTTGATTTCTTTTTCAATATTCACCTTCTCCAAAAAGAAATCATCGTGTGATACAACTATTAATGTTCCCTGGTATTCATTAATAGCTGTCGTTAGTATTTGTACATTTTGTATGTCTAAATTATTGGTTGGCTCATCTAATATAATAATGTCGGGCGACTTGCTGCTGATCATCAGGCAACAAAGTAATAAACGCATTCTTTCGCCACCGCTCAACGTGCTGCAAGGTTTGTTCCAATCGTCTTTTGCAAACAAAAAGCGGTTTAGCCGGATTTTGATTTCGTGTTCCTGCAATGCTGAAACATTAAATTGTTGAGCTTGTTCGTAAACGGTCAGACTATTATCAAGCAGCGAATAATCCTGGTCAATGTAAACTGACTTATTTTCCGTGCGGTAAATTGTTCCTGATTGTGGTTCAAGGTCACCTAAAATTAATTTTATCAAAGTTGTCTTGCCCGAACCATTTTGTCCTTTCAGGGCAATACGTTCACCACTTAATATTTGAAGGGTTTTGTTTTCGCTCCAGAGCAGTTGCGTTGTGTAAGCAAAGTTTATATTCGTTGCTGTAAACAAGTTTTTCCCTTTGTGTAATGCAGAACTATTAAAGCCGAATTTTATTTTATCAATTTCGGGAAGGGCGGAACGAAGCTCAAGTAAGTCTTGTGAAATACCTCCAATTTTTTCCGTGTGTATATTTTTAAGTTTTGAAGTGCTGTTTTCTGCACTATTTCTCAAAGTGTTCATCATGATCTTTGCTATACCTGCCTTTTCCTGTTTACCTTTTCCGCGATTGTCTAATTTTTGTTGCCGTTCAATAGTTTCCCGTTCTTTTTCTTTGGCGCTTCTTAATGCTTTTTCTTTACTTTGAATGTCCTGGATCAGGGCGTTATTTTCTGTTTGTTTTTGTTCCACATAAAAATCGTAATTACCTCCGTACGTTTTAATGCCGTATTTGCTCAATTCGAGAACGGTATTTAACAGGTTTAATAATTTTCTATCGTGGCTTACAACTAAAAACGTACTTTTCGAGGTTTGAATGAAGTTATACAAAAGCTGTCTGCTTCCGATGTCCAAATGATTGCTTGGCTCATCCAGTAAAATCAATTCAGGTTGATGAATGGATATTCCTGCTAAAAAAACTTTTGTTTTTTGTCCGCCACTTAACGTTTCTATTTTTTGCGACAGATCCAATTCGTTCAGTTGCCAATAGTTTAATGCTTCATTACAACGATCTTCTATCTTCCAGTCGTCATTAAGTAAATTAAAATTTTCTTCACTTGTATTGCCTTTCAAAATTTCTTTCAATGCGTTCAGTTTATCTTCAACCCGTAATACTTGTGCTACGGAAAGATGGTTGTATTGCCCGAAAATCTGCGGAATAAAATACGGTTCCGTTTCAATGTTTATATGCCCGCCTGAAGGTTGCAGGCCGGTTGTAATAATCTTTAGCAAAGTGGATTTTCCTGTGCCGTTATTGCCGATCAGGGCGACTTTTTCTTGCTTGTTTACTGTAAAATTAATATCGTTGAACAATAAATCTTTGTTGGGGTGTATATATGAAATGCCTTGCAAAATCAACATAATTTCTTTCGTTAAGAGTTAAACAATACAACAATTTGCCTTGCAATTGTTGCTTTAGTTTGTTTGAAAGAAATTATATTCTACATTCCGGAAGTATTAAATTTTTTGTAGTTGCAAATATATGAAATTTTTTTTGGGTGCAGTATGCCGGTATAACAGAGGGTGCATTTCAAATTTTCGCGTATATAACAATCTTGTGCAGATGCTTCGTGCCCCGGCATGACAAGCCGTAGTGCTGTGTTGAGGGTTAGTACTATTGTTAAACGCTGGTGCTATTGTTCAATATATATTCTTCCGCCTGTCATGCGGGGGCACGACCAGACTATTGTGCAGCAAGTTCGTTTTATATGTACATCCTCTGCATATTTAAATCACACTATATTTCTTTAAAAAAAACAAACTTTATGACCTTAGTAACCAAACGTGAAACTTGGTTCAACCTTATTACATTATTGCATCTCGTTTCAATAACTGTCAGATTTAACTTTAACCAGCTGCGGTTATAGGCTACTAGGGTTGTATTATTATTTAACTATGTGTTACTAAGGTTTTAAGAAAACGCTATTACAGGCTGTCTTCTCTGATATCGGGGATATTTGGTTAGGTGCTTTGATGTATATCCCTTGTTTTGCGGGCACGCCCGCGGGACCAATTTGAAATACACCCCATAATAGAAGGCGTGAAATACACTCCTTTTCCAAATGTTGTTAAAAATTTAATTCAATACCATACTTTTACAGGAGTACTGTTAAGCATCAATTCCTATAGCAATGAAAAAATTTTTCCTCTTTATTATAGCCGGCTGTTTCCTGCTTTCATTTACTAAAAAAGAAACTGTATGGGTAGCTATTGGCGATTCCATTACTTATCTCAACGATCATGCTGATGAAACCGGCAACAGAATCACAAAAGGCTATTTAACCATGGTGCAGGAAAAAAGGCCCGGCATTAAAGCCATCAATAAAGGGTTTAATGGCTGGACTTCCGGCGGTATAGCTGATAAGTTTTCTGAGCTTGATATACCCAAAGCAGATGTCTACAGCGTATTTCTTGGTACTAACGACTGGTGGCAAGGGCGGCCTATAGGCACTTTGGATGATTATAAAAACAATAGCGGCAATAATACAGTATATGGTTCTTTCCGTATTATTATTAATGAACTGCGAAAGCTGAGCTCCAAAGCAAAAATTATTCTTATTACGCCTTTGCAGCGTGCAGATTTTGTATATGTGAATGATGCTCATAATAACGCTTACGGATCATACAAGCCAAAGAACGGTCAAACGCTGGCGCAATTTGCGGAAGCTATTAATACAATAGGTAAGTTCGAAGAATTTTCAGTGGTTGATTTGTATAATAAGAGCGGAATCACACAACAGAATATTATCAAGTACAAAAGGCTGAAAGATCCGTCAACAGGCACTTATAAAAATTATGCTTACCCTGATTTTATTAATATTCCTTTTAATCCTGACACTGATGAATACCCGTATCCTGTTGAGGCGATTGATATGATGTATGATGGGCTTCATCCCTCCGATAAAGGGTATAAAGTAATTACTGAAATGTTGCTTAAGGTGATTAGGTAAGAAAGGGTAAATATCTTTATCCGGACATAGCTTAAAACAAATTGCCAGTTCCTTAGGAACTGGCAATGTATATAAAGGTTGAGCAAAAAACTACACAAGAAATCTTACGATGCATTGCGCAGGTAAGAATTATTCAATCCGAAGTTTGCATCGCGGTGCCTGAATCCTGAACGTATACGGCTTAAGCTTTCTTTGGTAATACCGAGGAAAGAAGCCAGGTAAGTTAAAGGAATACGTTGCAATGCTTCCGGTTGCTTTTGAGTGAAATAATGGTAGCGGTCTGCCGCCTCCATAAATCTTGTTGCAAAAAGATTTTCCTGCATTTCCATTATAAAAATGCTCATAATAGTACGGTGTAATGCATCAATACCTGCATACTGTCGGCTTAGATGCAGCAATTCCTGGTAAGGAATTACACCTATTACTGTTTCTTCAAGAATATGCATTGTTTCTCTTGCCGGTGTGTTCAGCAGTAAACTGTGTAAAGATGAAATAATATGACTGTCATAACCCAGCCAGGTGGTATGTTCTTTTTGTGCTGTTTTATGAAACAGGCGGTATGAGCCTTTTACGATCACAAAAAGATCACCGCAAAATTGATCCTGTTCAAAAACATAATCATTTTTACGATACTCTTTTAATGTAATAATGCCGCGCAGGGCTTGCTGGCCGGCTTCGTCAAGGGGAGCGTATTGCTGACAAATAGCGATTACTTTCTCCATAGTTACAGGTTCAATTAATGATACTTTTTTCACGGGGGTAGAAATTAAATTCGATAAAATAGAATTATCAAATATTAAACGGGCTCAAACTGGCATTATTATAACTTTTGTTATTTTTCCGTCGTGGATTACCGTATGCTAATCGAAAAGTTTAAAACACTACGCGCATACCTTTATAAATACTACAATAACAGGAAAGTGTACGAAGAAAGGAAAGCAGATTTACGATTAAGGATCAGTATTTTATATATGCTTTAACTGTCTTATCAGGTTTACAGGGTCGGGCGACTTAAATATTGTAGTGCCAATAACAAGCGAATGAGCGCCTGCTTCAACTACCGCGGCGGCATTTTCCAATGTAATACCCCCGTCAACTTCAATAATGGTATTCAGCTCCATTTCGTCTATACGTTGCCGAAGTATACTAATTTTTAATAATGAGTGATTTATAAACTGCTGTCCGCCAAAACCCGGATTAACACTCATGATCAGTACCATGTCCAGATCCTGCAGAATATCCTGCAGAAATTGCACCGGGGTATGAGGGTTAATAGCCACCCCGGCCTTCATGCCCAGGTTTTTGATCTGCTGAATATTACGATGAAGGTGCGGACATGCTTCATAATGTACTATAAGATGATCGGCGCCTGCTAATTTAAAATCTGCGGCATATTTGCCTGGTTCCTCAATCATCAGGTGTACATCAAGAGGTTTTGTTGTAGCCTCCCTTACTTTAGCTATTATAGGCATACCAAAACTGATATTAGGAACAAAACGTCCATCCATTACATCAAGATGAAACCAGTCTGCTTCACTTGCATTAACCATTTCGCATTCATCCTGAAGCTTAAGAAAATTACATCCTAATAATGAAGGTGCTATAATTGCCATACCGGCGAAGATATGGAATAATGCATAATGAAATAAGGAGTAGCGGCGCTGGGTCAGGGATTTCGCTTTTACCTGTGCATAATAGCAAAATAGCCTTTAGTGATTTAAATACTTTGCCTCTTCATTCCAAATTGTTAAATCATGATCTCCTGCAAAAAACTTTTTTCGTTATCCGGAATAGAAAGATAGTTTTTAACCTCAGTAAACAAGGTGTAAGTATATACGGTGCACCAGCCGGCAAGGGGAAATGCCGGTAACCAAAATAAAAAATGAACAGGTGTAATAAAATGAAAGATGCATGCTGCTATTAATATGTATACCGGGTAGGTAACAGTCATTAGCCCGCATAACAGTGCATCATAAAAAATAGAATTTTTTGTTTTGCTTTTAGCCCACCTGCTTACAGGAAAATAATAGATGCTATTTAGTAATAAACCTGCAATACCGGGAATAACAAGTACAACAAGCAGGCATAAATTTTTGTAAAAGCTTTGGCTGTCAATAATAACATATTGCCTTGTTAATGTATTGAGTGGTGGAGTTGAAACTGATTGCTCAATTGTTTTTCCGGCATTATGTAATTTATACAGGTTGTTGCATATACTTGTTTTATTCAATCCTTTAATTACTATTTGCCAGGCGCGGATATTTTCATTTTGTTCAGATCGCATGCAGGGAACAAGCGGCTCCAGTTTTTTAAATAATACGTTGTTGAAACTTTGCTTCCACATACCATCGCTCATTACGTCATCTATTAAACCGGGATAAAAACTTTCTCCGGGTTGTATTACAATGGTTTTAGCAGGGTGAGCATAATCACTGTATGTTAGCCCCACCGGCAAAACAGTAAGTGTTGATTTTAAGCTTTCATCAGTAATTGCATGATGCGCAATTTTAGAAACACCACTTTTAATAGATTTTAAATTCCAGTCATGCAGGGTTTGCCCTTCAGCAAATATGATGATAATGCCATTGTTTTTTAAAATTTCTTTACAACGTTTTATTGTTTCAAAGTTTTCACGGAGCTTCTCTTTCTCTTCTGAAAAGCGGTACACAGGTATACCATTCAGCCTTGTTAATAACATTTTGAATAATTTATTATTGAACATGTCGCTGCGTATGGTAAAATGTACTTTCTGAGCGCAGCAGCAGCCAATAACAACGGCATCCATTAGCGAGTCTGGATGATTTGCCGCAATAATAGCAGGCCCTTTTAATTGCCGCAGCGAATTACCGCAAACGATTTTTCTTTTAAAGAAAAACAGCAGGCAGAAACGTGCAATAAATTTTATAAGGCTGTAAAACAAAAAAGATATTTTTATTGTTCAGATTTGCCGGGATTAAATTACACAAATTACATGAAGCAAAAACATTTGGTAGTTATTGGAGGCGGGGCAGCCGGCTTTTTTACGGCTGTAAATGCTGCGGAAATGAACCCCGGTCTTAAAGTATCTATACTCGAGAAAAGCAACAAATTACTTTCTAAAGTACGTGTTAGCGGAGGTGGCAGATGTAATGTTACCCATGCATGTTTTGATATTAATGATATGGTAAGGCGATACCCCCGGGGCGCTAATTTTTTGAAAAAGTCATTTCATCATTTTTTTACAACAGATATTATACAATGGTTTAAAGAGAGAGGTGTATTGTTGAAAACAGAACCTGATGGAAGAATGTTCCCATTGTCGAATACTTCCGAAACAATTATTAACTGTTTTATTAAGGAAGCCGGAAAAAAAGGAATTGAGATAAAAATGAATGCAGAAGTAAAAAAAATAAGCGGCAGGCAGCATGAAGCTGAAAATATTTTTGAAATTGAACTGGCGGATAACAGATCACTCCAGGCAGATTATATATGTATTGCGTGTGGCGGATATCCTAAAATAAGCCAGTTTAACTGGTTGAAAGATACAGGCCATGCTATAGCTGCTCCTGTGCCCTCATTGTTTACATTTAATATACCAGGCAATGCTATTACTAAGCTGATGGGGGTAAGTGTTGAGAAAGCGATCGTAAAAATAAAGGGCACTAAATTATCGGAAGAAGCGCCATTATTGATTACACACTGGGGAATGAGCGGCCCGGCTATATTGAAACTGAGTGCATGGGGCGCAAGAATATTGGCAGACTTGAATTACAGCTTCGGTATTACCATAAACTGGTTGCCGGATTATAATGAGCAGACTTTGCGCAAAGATTGGAATTTGTTCAGGCAAGAATATGGCGCGCAAAAAATCTTTTCCCGGAACCCATTTGGGTTACCCAACAGGCTATGGATTCATCTGCTTGAAGAAAGTAAAATACAGCCTGAACAAAGATGGAATGATATTACAGCATTACAACAACAAATATTAATACAGCACCTTACATCGGATTATTTTGATGTAAAAGGAAAAACTACTTTTAAGGAGGAGTTTGTAACCTGCGGTGGAATATCGTTGAATGAAATTGATGTTAATACCATGCAAAGCAAAAAGCAATCTAATCTTTTTTTTGCCGGAGAAGTGATAGATGTGGATGGTATTACCGGCGGGTTCAATTTTCAAAACGCATGGACAACGGGATGGATAGCTGCAAAGGCAATATCAAAAATGTAAAATATCAATCCAATGCTGCTTCATCAGATGACTTTACCCAGCGTACTTTCAAATCCGGTTCCGGTATGTTTTTATCTACCGGGAACATAGGGCGTTGAATTCTTTTATAAGGCAATCTTGCCAGGTCCTGGTCAACGCCGCCGGGCGTAAGTGCAAGCAACCAGTCTGCACGCATATTATATAACTCCGGTTCCAGGTAACCGATCTTCACCACAACAATCGCCACTTTACGCGGTTCGAGCTTCAGGTTTGTAAAGTCCGCTTCTTTATGATAGGGTTTTCTTTTTTGTGTTACAATTACAAACACCGATCCTGTCTGAATAACCGTTTCAACACCTGCATTGGCGTCGCCTTCGCTAATGGCATGCACTGTTCCCTCTATAAATAACGGTGGCGCATACCTGCTGTCTACTTCTGCGCCCACCAGCCCTTTTACTTTTCCGCTAATGCCTGCAGCCAACGCTTTTTTTATCATATCCGGGCCGGGTATAGATGCGTAAATCAATTGCGGGCCTTTTGGTGATTTAAATTCTTTTCGTGCCAGGATCTGCTGCAGCGACCATGTAACATCACCCGCGCCGCCTGCAGTAGGATTATCTCCTGAATCGCTGATAAAGAACGGGTGTTTATCACTGGCTACTGCTTTATCAAGACATGCTGCAAGATTGCCGGTAGGCGCTACAAAATGAAATTCATTTCTCACACGCCAGAAATGATTTGCTAATTCCTCTGCAGCGGCAGTTACTGCAGCTTCGTCATCGCCGGTAACCATTATCACGCCATGATTACGTGGTTCATCTGCCCAGGGGTAGCCCATCCATATTGCTGTTTCAATAACACCATCTTTTGCAGCAGCTGTTCTTACGTTTTCATATAAGCTCTTTGCAGGTTCAATGCGGGTGCTGGTTTGTTCGCCGGGCAATAAAACGGGCACAGGTATCCATGCTTTGTATGTAGGTTTACCTTTGCCGGATTCTATTCTTTGTAATAATTGTTCAACAGAACGTTGCTTTGTTTCCTGCGCGTCTTCATGTGGTGCCATTCTGTAACAGGTTATTAAATCAGATTGTTCTGCCAGGCGCATAGATACATTACCATGCAGATCCATTGAGGTGGATATGATGGTTTTTTGTCCCACTACTTTTCTAACTCTTGTTATCATATCGCCTTCGGGGTCATCAAGACCAACTACGCTCATAGCGCCATGGATATCAAAAAACAATCCGTCGTAAGGAAGATTTTTCCGTAATGAATCAAGAATATAACCAATCATCGCTTCATATGCTTCACGGGTTACTGCACCGCCGGGTAATGAACGGGCTGTAACGGCAGGAAGCCAAACAGCACGGCTTCTTATATTTGAACCAGCCTGCATAAAACCAGGGTAAGAAGTATAAATCTGTTCTCCTCTTTTAATAGTAAATGCAGCTTCACTGCTTAATGCAGGAGAAAAGGTACTTGATTCAATGCCTATGCCGGCAATGGCAATGCGGGGTAGAGAATTATCGCTTCTGGCAAATATGGTGAAGGATGAGATAAGTATTATTGATAAGAATACAATATGTTTAAGCATAACTTCCCTTTGTTGAATACTGGTTTATATCGATCCACCCTTTACCAATACTGATTCAATTGTTCTATCCTGTATGAAAGTGCTGCCGGAAAGTGTACTCATCATACTTTCAAAAGCGAGCCTGCCGAGTTTTTTTCCGCTTGTTTCTATATAGGTTATCTGGGGGTAATACAATGTGGGTATAAATCCGTTGCTGATAGCAATCACAGAAATATCATCAGGAATTTTTAATTGCTTTTTTTGTATAGCTCTCATTACACCCGTAAGTATTTCATCCGTCATGCAAAAAATGCTGTCAGGATTTTCAGCAAGATATGTATTGGTCAGTTCTTCAGAATGTGTTTCGCTTGACGAATAAGCCGTAATGCATGCTATATTATGGCGGCGCATGATTTCAGTAAACGCATTAAATCTCTTTTTTGTAATTAAAAAATTACTGTTGCCAAACAGGGCCAAAACTTTCTTTTTCTGTTTTTCGGCAATGAGGTTAGCAGCCATGGATGCTGAATCTATATCCGCAACACATACCTTATGGCAATCAGATCTTTCCGGCACCCTGTCAAAAAAAATAATGGGTACATCTACTTCTTTCAACTTGGAAAATGATTCGATATTTTTAGTTTCAGGAGTAATGCAGGCAAATAATCCGTTTACCCTGTTTTGCCGGCACAATTTTATATTAGCATTTTCAATTTCAGGGTCATCTCCGGATTGTAATATCATAAGGGAGTAATTATTTTTTCTACACTCTTCTTCGAGTGCGGCAATTACCGACTCATGAAAAAAATTAGAAATTGATGGTACGATTACTCCGAAAAGCCTGTTGTTTTGAGTACGCAGATGTACTGCATTTATGTTTGGCTCATAATCTAAGGTATTGGCCAGCTCTGTAACCAGTGATTTTGTTTTTTCAGATATGTCAGGGTGGTTTTTTAATGCCCGGGAAACAGTGGAAATACTTAGTCCTGAAACCTGTGAAAGCTTTTTAAGCGTTGTATTAACCATGGACTAATAGTTTAACAATAAAGGTACGGAAATTATCAACCGCAAACGTTTGCGACAATGTTTGCAGTATTGCTTGCGGCAGCTTATACTATGTCGCTGATGTCTGTGTGTTAAATAAAGCTATAGTTTTACTTTTAATTGAATAATGTGTTATTATTTTCAATTAACGCTTTATTTGAGAAAACAAATTTTAAATCTTTAACTCCAAAACAAACGAAACATGATGATTGCTTTGCGATATACCGCGATGCTATGTCTCACGGTATGTGCTTTACTCTCTTTTGCACAGGCACAAACTGTAACCGGTACAGTTATGGATAATAAGGGAGCCAACCTTCCGGGAATTTCAGTAGTAATAAAAGGCACAAGCACAGGAACCGTTACGGGCGATGACGGAACGTTCACATTAAATAATGTAAAAGCCGGGGCCAAACTGGTTTTTTCCGGTGCTGGTTTTACTTCCCAGGAAGTTAGTGCAACACCAGGCACAGCGATGAGTATTGTTTTAGAAACTACTGTAGCTAACTTAAATGAGGTGGTTGTAATTGGTTATGGTACTGCACGAAAAAAAGACCTTACAGGTGCAGTTGCCAATGTAAGCAGCAAAGATTTTAACCAGGGACCGGTAAACAATCCAGTCCAGCAGATTGCAGGTAAAGTATCCGGTGTTGTTATTACACAACCCAGCGGAGATCCTAACCAGAATATTAGTATACGTTTGCGCGGTCAAACATCTTTAACAGGCAACCAGGCTCCGCTAATTGTTGTGGATGGGGTGCAGCTTCCTGACCCAAATCAGATTTCCAGTATAAGCCCGGCAGATATTGTTAGCTATGATGTATTAAAAGATGCGTCTGCAACGGCAGTTTATGGAGCAAGAGGTGCGAATGGTGTTATTCTTATTGCTACTAAAAGAGGTAGTGCAGGAAAAACGCAGGTTGATTATACGGGTATGGTTGGCTTTGATAAAAATGCCAAAAAGTATGATCTGCTGAATGCTAAAGAGTTTGCTGCTGCAGGTGGTACAACAGATAACTTTGCCGGAGGTGCAACACTGAGAAATGGTAACACAGACTGGGTTGATGCCATAACAAGAACAGCTCCTACCACAAGCCATAATATAGGAATATCCGGCGGAGCAGGCGGATTTAATTATCATGGTTCTTTAAGCTATTTAAATAACCAGGGAATAGTTATTAATTCCGGTAAGGAAATGTATGGCTTGAACTTAAATGCACAGCAAAAAGCATTAAATAATAAGCTTACCATTAATCTGGGCGTAAATGCCAACAGGGCAAATAGAAAATGGACGGATTTTTCTGTTTTCTACTACGCATTACAAATGGCGCCAATAGCTCCTGTGTATGACTCTACCGGAAATTATTATGCTTTCCGTAATGACTTTGATATTTACAATCCTGTATCTAAGCAGGAAATGCAGTTGAATCGTTCTGTAGATCAAACAAATTTGTGGAATGGTTCTATAGATTATGAAATCATTGACGGACTAAGGTTGGGCGCGGCCGGATCAATGTCTTACTTTAACCGGCAATCCGATTTTTATCAACCGGTATTACCAGGATACGGAAATATTAATAATGGTAACAAATATGTAGAAAACAATGATTCTAAACGCGGAGAATTGCATGCATACTATGTGAAGACTTTTAGCGATAAGCATAATATAAATGCAACCGCTGTATACGAGTACAACTATTTCACTACGAATAATGCAAGGGCGGCAGGAGAAAATTATTTATATGATCCTAATGAGAACAATAATCTTGGCGGTGGTAACCCGGCAAGAAATTCAGTAAGCTCATTCAAAAATGCATATAAGCTGATCTCATTTATGGGACGTATTATGTATAATTATGATACTCGTTATTACTTAACTGCCAGTTTGCGTCGTGATGGTTCTTCAAAATTTGGGGCAAATCACCAATGGGGATATTTCCCGTCTGTTGCTGTTGCATGGCGCTTGACACAGGAGGAGTTCCTGAAAAATATTGGATGGTTGAATGAATTAAAATTGAGCGCAGGTTGGGGCAGAACCGGTAATTCGGATGCCATAAACCCTTATCAGACCCTTCTGTTGTTAGGAGGAAGCGGTACGTTTTATAATCCTGCTACGCCAAGCTTCAATTACCGTACGGCATATTCTCCTTCACAAAATGCAAATTCTGATTTAAAATGGGAAACCCGCCAGGGAATGAATTTCCAGCTTGATTTCTCTGTATTCAACAGGATCAGCGGTAACATTAACGTATTTAATGATAAGACGAAAGATCTGTTATATAATTATACAGTGCCGACACCACCATTTTTTGTAAGTAATATCTGGGCAAATGTGGGAGACTTAACAAATAAAGGAGTAGAAGTTCAATTAAATGCGGATATTATAAAAGGGAAAAATGTAACCTGGAATCTTGGCGGGCAGATCAGTTTTGTAAAAACAAGGGTTCAAAGCCTGCATGGAACGTATAGCGGATACGATCTTAATACCGATCATATAGCTGCCGGTTACGCGCAGGGAAGAGGGTTATCCAATAACCCAATCACTTATCTGCAGGTAGGTTATTCTCCTTATGTATTCTATCTTCCTCACTATGTTGGTCTTGATGCAAATGGCAAGCAATTATTTGACGATGGAAAAGGCGGTACAGTTGGTAAAGGAGATCTGAATGATGATATGAAAAAATATATTGACCCTGCGCCTAAATTTACTTATGGTATTAATAACCTGGTAACGTATAAAAAATGGGCGCTTAATTTCTTCCTTCGCGGCGTTTCGGGAAACAAATACTTTAATAATACACGCATGCTGATTGATAATGTGCAGAATCTTAAAAACGGCAATACAACCAAAACCGGATTGGAAAGCGGCGACAAAGATGATAAAGTTGCTTCTGACAGGTGGCTGGTAAATGCATCCTTTATAAGACTGGATAATGCTACATTGAGCTATACGGTTGGGAAAGTTTCAGATCATTTTGATAATCTCAGGTTTTTTGTTACCGGTAACAATCTTTTTGTCGTTACCAAATATACCGGTTTAGATCCTGAAATTCAGGTAACCGGTACCAATAATGCATATATTGATATGTATAATGCCGACAATGCTTATTACAAATCACGTTCATTCAGCTTTGGTGTTAACTTATCAATTAAATAAACAAAATAAACAGTATCTGTTATTTAAAAATATTTGCGATATGAAGTGTTTAATAAAATCAATGCTTATTATAGGTATAGCGCTATCCGGGTGCACTAAACTGGATACACCGGTTTACAGTAATATTGAAAATGCCAATTTTTGGTCTACACCAGACCAGGTTGCTGCCGGAATAGCGCCGGCATATACACAATTGCAGGGGCTTTGTATATGGGATTACCAGGAAATGCAAGGGGTAACTACAGACGAAATCATTATTCCTACCCGTGGCAATGACTGGTATGATAATGGCGGGCACCAGCGTATGTATCTGCATACCTGGACGGCAACTGATGACATGGTTAATGGTGTGTGGTCAACCATATTCGGAGGAATTGGTAAATGTAATTTTATTCTGGATGTTGTTAATAATTTAGGTGAAAAGCCTGCTGACATAGATAATATAAATGCTCAGCTTAAAGTATTGAGAGCTTATTATTATTTGTTGGCAATAGATACTTATGGAAATGTTCCTATTGTGGATAGTTACCAGATTGATCCCAGCACGGTTAAAAATAATACCCGTCAGGAAGTATTTAATTTTATCGAGTCTGAATTGAAAGAAAATGTTCCGCTGCTTTCTTCAACTGTTGATTTATCTACCTATGGCAGAGCTACAAAATGGATGGGTTTTGCAGTATTGGCAAAATTATACCTGAATGCACAGGTGTATACCGGCACTGCAAAATGGGCAGAGTGCGCAGCAGCTTGTGACTCTATTATTCTTTCAGGAAAATACTCCCTGGAGCCGGGGTACTTTGATAATTTCAAACCACAGAATGATGCCTCCAAAGAAAATATTTTTGTAGTACCTTTTGATAATAAATATATAGGCGGTAATGATAAAGAACGCCAAACCCTTCATTATAACCAGAATCCTACTTTTGGTTTGCTGGCGGGTAGTATGTATAACGGATGGTGTACTCATGGCGACTTTTATTACGGCAATTATGACACATCATCTACATATTCCAATAACGGTGGAAAAATATATCGCAGCTTTAAAGATCAAAGAACCGGCCAGTTTTTGGTGGGGCAGCAATATTCAGATCTGTATCCTTATCCCCCTGATAAGAATGTTTTGAGCTATTCAACCACTAATTTGTTGTATGATGATATGCCATTGGCATACCAGCCAAGCTTCACATTAATTTCTGATCCTTCAAATGCAGGAAGATTAGTTGGTGCAAGGCAGATCAAATATTACCCCGAAGCCGGTGCAAATGGAAGCCAGAGTAATGATGTTGTACTTTTCAGGCTGGCAGATATTCTTTTGATGAGGGCTGAAGCTACTATGCGCGGCGCAGCTATAGGTTCTACCGGAACTGCTGACGAATTAGTAAATAAAGTAAGACTTCGCGCATATAATGGTGATGCATCCCATAACTGGACAGGAGCTAATATTACTCCGGCAAACCTGTTGGCAGAAAGAGCAAGAGAGTTGGCCTGGGAGGGCTGGAGAAGGCAGGATCTTATTCGCTTTGATGTGGCTGATGGTACAAATTATTTTGCCGGAGCCCGCGGAGGTACGCGTTCACCTGCAAAACCTGCAGACGGAGGTACTTATACAAGATTGTTCCCGATACCCGGGCCTCAGCATTCTTCTAATCCTAATTTGGTTCAGAACCCGGGTTATCCTGCGTTCTAATACTGGTGACAGATAGATAATTAAATTAAAAAGGCTGGCTATCATTAGCCAGCCTTTTTAATTTAAGCCTACACTTTTAATTCCTGATCTTCTTATAATAATTGATCAATCCATTGGTAGAAGAATCATGCGAAGTGATATTATCATCATTTTGCAGTTCCGGTAATATTTTACTTGCCAGTTGCTTTCCTAATTCAACACCCCATTGGTCAAAGCTGAAAATATTCCAGATAACTCCCTGCACAAAAATTTTATGCTCATAAAATGCTATTAACTGCCCAAGAGAGAATGGGGTGATCTCTTTTACCAGGAAGGAGTTAGTTGGCTTATTGCCCTCAAATACTTTAAAAGGCGCTATCTTCTTCTTTTCTTCTTCACTGAGCTTGTTTAATTCTTTTTCTACTTCCTCCAATGTTTTGCCATTCATTAAAGCTTCGGTTTGTGCAAAAAAGTTAGATAGCAACTTCGGGTGATGGTCACCGATAGGATTATGGCTGATAGCCGGAGCAATAAAATCGCACGGAATAATTTGTGTGCCCTGGTGTATTAACTGGTAAAAAGCATGCTGCCCGTTGGTGCCGGGTTCTCCCCATATAACGGAGCCGGTTGTATACCCGGTTTTATCTCCATTCCTGTCTACATACTTACCATTGCTTTCCATATTGCCCTGCTGAAAATAAGCAGCAAAGCGATGCATATACTGATCGTAAGCAAGAATACATTCTGTTTTTGCTCCAAAAAAATTAGTATACCACAACCCGATCAGCGCCATAATAACAGGAATGTTTTTTTCAAAAGCTGTATTCCTGAAATGATCGTCTGCGCTATAAGCGCCTTTCAGCAATTGTTCAAAATTATCATAACCAATTGTAAGCACGATGGAGAGGCCTATAGCACTCCACAGGCTGTATCTTCCCCCAACCCAATCCCAAAACTCAAACATATTGGCTTTATCAATACCAAATGCCACCACTTCTTTTTCATTGGTTGATAATGCCACAAAGTGTTTGGCTACCTGTTTTTCGTCTTTAGCGGTTTTCAAAAACCAGTCGCGTGCGGTATGCGCATTGGTCATGGTTTCCTGGGTAGTAAATGTTTTTGAAGCAATCAGGAAAAGTGTTTCTTCAGGATTTACCTGTTTCAATGTTTCCGCAATATGCGTTCCATCTACATTTGAAACAAAGTATGCGTTAATACCTTCAACCCAATATGGCTTTAAAGCTTCTGTAACCATCACCGGCCCAAGATCACTTCCTCCAATGCCGATATTTACTATGTATTTTATTTTTTTGCCGGTATACCCTTTCCATTCGCCGCTGTGTATTTTAGCAGCAAATGTTTTCATTTGCTGTAATACTCTTTGCACATCGGGCATTACATCCTGCCCGTCTGACAGCACAGGCTTGCCTGAAAAATTCCTGAGCGCAGTATGTAATACAGAGCGGTTTTCTGTCTGATTGATTTTTTCTCCGGTAAACATCGCCTCAATAGCCTCATTCAACTTACACTCTTTTGCAAGAGAAAATAATAAGGTCATTCCTTTATCATCCACCAGGTTTTTGGAATAATCAAAAAGTATATCATCAAATAAAACAGAATACTGATCAAATCTTGATGGATTTTCCTGGAAAAGCGCTTTTATTTTTTTGTCTTTTATACTATTATAATATCCGGATAAATTTTTCCATGCCTGTGTATGCTGAGGATTAATTGAAGGAAATGCCATAGTTAACACTGATTTTTTCAAAGGTAGGGATGTGATAGAATTTTATGCTGTTTTTGCGTCATTTATTCCACTCTCTATAATTGCTGAATAACCTGCCCGGCATAGTCAACCATCTCCGGCGTTATATCCAAATGGAATACAAATCTTATTTGTTGTTCTGAAACAGGAACAGCAAGAATATTTTTAGCCCTGAGTTTTTCCGTGATATCTTTTGCTTTTGCATTTTGCTTTACTTCAAAAATAATTATATTGGTTTCTACCGGAAGCATGCTGTTCACAAAGTGTGCGTTTTGCAAAAGACCGGCTATATGTTTCGCGTGCCGGTGATCTTCTTCCAGCCTCGTAATGTTATTATTGAGTGCATATAAACCTGCTGCAGCCAGGTATCCTGCCTGTCGCATACCTCCGCCAAATATTTTACGGATTCTTCTTGCTTTTTGAATAAAATCTTTTTTACCCAGTAATAAGCTTCCCACCGGTGCGCCAAGACTTTTGCTGAGGCAAATTGAAATACTGTCGAATAGTTTGCTATATTCAGTGGCGTTTTCTTTTCTTGCCACCAACGCATTAAAGAGCCTTGCGCCATCAAGATGTAGTTTTAAATTATTTTTTTCGCAAACTGCTTTAATTTTTTCAATTTCTTTAACATCATAGCAACTTCCGCCTCCGCGGTTGGAGGTATTCTCAAGGCTCACAAGCGAGCTTTTTGCTTTATGTATATCATCCGGGTTAATTGATTGTTCCACCTGGAGCGCATTTATCCGGCCGCGGTCTCCCTCTACCAGCTTTACCTGGCACCCGGCATTAAAAGCAATTCCGCCTCCTTCATATTGATATATATGCGATTGCCTGTCGCAGATCACTTCGTCTGCCGGCTGGGTATGGCATTTTATAGCAATCTGGTTCGTCATGGTGCCACTGGGGCAAAATAAAGCAGCCTCTTTCATAAAGAGTTGTGCGGCAAAGCTTTCAAGGGTATTTACTGTGGGATCTTCCCCAAAAACATCATCTCCTGTTACTGCGCTGCGCATAGCGTCGAGCATGGCGGGAGATGGTTTTGTAACTGTATCGGAGCGAAAATCAACGATCATGGATATATAATTTAATTCAACACCTTAAAAATAGTACATAGGTCAATCTCTGCAATAGGTAAATGCACTTAGTCGCTATATTTTGCAATCGTTTGCACATTTATTTTAAGATTATTTTACTGTTTACATGACACTTTTTTCCTTAAACATTATGATATCTGAAGTTTGCATATTAATTTTGTCAATCGTCTCAGCACAGTTGGGGAATTAAATAACATCATGTTTGCATTTCTGTTGCAACACTTTAGCCCTTCTTTACTGTCTTACAGACGTAAAATTATATGATCCCTTTATCCAGCTTGTTTTTTATTTAATTCAAATCTTTAGACCAATTGTTAAGATATGAGACAACTTAAAATTGCTACACAAATTACTAACCGTGATTCCCAGGCGGTAGAAAAGTATTTACAGGAAATATCTAAAATATCAATGATCACCCCTGAAGAAGAAACTGTGCTTGCACAGCGTATTAAAATGGGAGATCAGCGGGCTTTAGATAAATTGGTTCAGGCTAACCTCAGGTTCGTTGTATCTGTTGCTAAACAATATCAGCACCAGGGTTTGTCTTTGAGTGATCTTATTAACGAGGGAAATCTGGGTTTGATCAAAGCTGCACAACGTTTTGATGAAACAAAAGGATTTAAATTCATTTCATACGCTGTATGGTGGATTCGTCAATCTATTTTACAGGCTTTGGCAGAACAGGGTCGTTTGGTGCGTTTGCCGCAAAATAAAATTGGTACTTATAATAAAGCCAATAAAGCCTATATGGCATTTGAGCAGGAGCATGAGCGCGAACCAAGCACCGAAGAGCTTGCCGAGCTTCTTGAAATGAGTGAAACTGAGATCAACAATATTTTTCAAAGCAACACACGTCATACGTCATTGGATGCTCCGGTTCACGAAGCAGAAGATGTAGCTATGGGCGATCTGCTTGAAGGCGGCGATGAAACGGACGATGATGTAATGAAAGACTCTCTCCGTAATGAAATACGCAGGGTATTAAAATCATTAAGTCCGCGTGAAGCTGAGATCGTTAATGCATATTTTGGTTTGGATGGCGAGAATGGTGTTACCATTGAACAAATCGGTCAGAAGTACGATTTAACAAAAGAGCGTATCCGCCAGATTAAAGAAAGAGCGATCAAGCGTTTGCAAAAAGCACGCTACAGCAGCTCCTTAAAAGCATACCTGGGATAATTTTTATTCATTCTTACATTTATCTTCCCGGTGTTGGTATAAAAGCCTGCACCGGGATTTTTTATTATACTAATCTGATATTCACATGATATCCAGTTTCGCCATCTGTAAGTCTTGCCTTGCATTTGATTAAGCTTTTAGCGTTAATTTTGCAGAATTTTATTTATGTCTGATTTCTTAAACAGGAACAGGCAGCGATCAAAAGAATGGTTTAAGCGTTTAAAAAACAGTTATGGAGATTAAAGCGTCAGAGAAAGTACAATGCTTGATTATAGGTTCCGGACCCGCGGGCTATACCGCGGCTATTTATGCATCACGGGCAAATCTTAAGCCGGTGTTATACCAGGGTATACAACCTGGCGGACAGTTAACCATTACTACAGAAGTTGAAAATTACCCCGGATATCCTGATGGTGTGCAGGGTCCGGATATGATGGTTCATTTTGAAAAACAGGCAGCGAGAATGGGAGCTGATATAAGATTTGGACTGGCAACAAAAGCTGATTTTTCGCAGCAGCCATATAAAGTATGGATTGATGATGACAAGCTGGTTGAGGCGTATGTTGTGATTATCGCAACAGGCGCATCTGCCAAATGGCTTGGGCTGGAAAGCGAACAACGCCTGAATGGCTTTGGTGTAAGTGCCTGTGCAGTTTGCGACGGCTTTTTCTTTAAAGGAAAAGAAGTCGCAATAGTAGGCGCCGGCGATACTGCTGCCGAGGAAGCTTTGTATCTTTCTAAATTATGCACTACAGTGCACATGTTTATTCGCCGCGATGAAATGAGGGCGTCTAAAGTTATGCAGGAAAGAGTGCAGCGTACGCCAAACATCAAAATATACTGGAACACTTCAACCGAAGAAATAATCGGTGAGAAAAAAACCGAGGCCGTTCGTATTAAGAACACAAAAACAGGAGAAACGCAAACCATCCCCGTCAGCGGGTTTTTTGTGGCAATAGGTCATGAACCTAATTCCGGAATATTTAAAGACTGGTTAACGATGGATGAAGCCGGTTATATTAAAACCCAACCCGGCACATCAAAAACAAATATAGAAGGCGTTTTTGCGGCAGGAGATGTTCAGGATAAAATTTACCGCCAGGCAGTAACGGCTGCCGGCAGTGGTTGCATGGCTGCGCTGGACGCTGAAAGGTATTTGGGAGAGAAAGGATTGCACTAAACAATAGCATATTATATTGCAGAACCGCTTACTTATTACATTGCCATTTTTACAATCATTTCTTTTAGAAGAGAAGCATCCTCTGTCCCGGAATCGTTTACGCCAATGCTCCTGAGGTTATAATGATGGAGTAATAAAAGCGCGTTTTCAACTCCGCTGAATCCGTAGGCAGATGCCGCAAGTTTATAATCTTTCATAAAAAACGGGCTTACCCCTAGTGTGGAGGCCATTGTTTTATCATCGCCTTTTACAGACAGCAGCATGTATACTTTACTGAAGAAATTATACAATGAAGGTAAGATCAACTGTATGGGCGCAGCTTTGGGGTTTGATTCGAAGTACTGAATAATGTGCATTGCTTTTACAATATCTTTTCTTTGTAAGGCCTCCTGCAGTTCAAATACATTATATTCTTTACTGATGCCCACATATTCTTCAATATCTTCTTCTGTAATATTTTTCCTGTTAACAAGGTTAATAAGCAGTTTGTCAATTTCATTGTTTATCCTGCTGATGTCGTTGCCAATATGATCTACCAGCAATGCCAATGCTTTTTTAGAAATAGTATAGCCCTTGGATTGAACAAGCTCATTGGTCCATTCAGGCAGCTGGCTGTCATACATTTTTTTGGTAACAACATGCACCGCATTTTGTTTGAGGTATTTGGCAAGTTTGCTTCTGCCGTCAACTTTTTTTTCCTTATGTGCCACTACCAGGATGGTGGAAGCGAGAGGTGCTGAGATATATGCTTCCAGCTTTTCCACATCCCGCATTTGCTGGGCTTCTTTAAGTATAACAACCTGCCGCTCTCCAAACATTGGGTAGCGCCGGCATGCGTTTATAATATCTGCCCAGTTTGCATCTTTTCCATAAAAAACAGTAAGATTAAATGATGCTTCTGATTCGGATAATATGCTATGCTCCGCATATTCTACCACCTGATCAATATAAAAGCTTTCTTCTCCTTCAAGCCAGTATACAGGATGATAGGTTTTCTTTTTCCAGTCTGCAATTATTTTTTCTGTGCTCATACCTGATTGAGCCGCAAATTAAACATATAATCTGCTTTAATGAGCCAATCCAATTTATTTGTGATAAAAACATAGTATTAAGATGTATAAATCATCTTAATTACCAGAGAAAAATCTTGTACATTAACTATTATATTTAAAGCTTCATTTGCAGAAAAAGCATATTCTTGCCCGTATATCTGCATTAAAAAAAGAAAAATTGTTATGCCTAAATTAGCAGCCTTTCCCAAAGCATTTATGGATGCTTTATGTAAAGATGGAACAATGAAAGTGTCGGAATGGATTGAGTTAGCATCAAAACTGGATATAGACGGACTTGAATGGTATGCCGGATTTATTGAGATGGAAGATGAGGCGAATTGGCCAATATTTAAAAAACAGGTTGAGGATAAAGGAATGGTTATTCCTATGATGTGTTGCTCTCCTGATTTTACGCATCCTGACGAGGCTTTCCGTAATAAAGAAGTAGAAAAGCAGAAGAGATGGATTGATATGACCTATGCCCTGGGAGGCTCTTACTGCCGTGTACTTTCAGGGCAAAAACGCCCGGAGCTATCTATTGAGCAGGGCGTGCAGTTAGCCGCGGATTGTATACAGGTCTGCCTGCCTTATGCCGCTGAAAGAAATATCACCCTTATTATAGAAAATCATTACAAGGATAATTTTTGGGAGTATCCTGAATTTGCTCAAAAAATGGATGTTTTCTGCACACTGGTTGATAAGATACATCATCCCAATTTTGGCGTTAATTATGACCCCAGCAATACTTACTTGGCCGGGGAAAATCCTATTGAATTATTAAAAAGAGTATCAAACCGCGTAGTTACCATGCACGCCAGTGATCGCTATCTGAAAGATGGAACGATTGAAGATCTGCGAAAGGAAGAGGGCGGAGTAGAAGGCTATGCAAAAAGATTAAGTCATGGTGAAATAGGTAAAGGTCTTAATGATTACGATGCTATTTTTTCTGAACTGAAAAGAGCAGGCTTTGACAGCTGGATAAGTATTGAAGATGGCGTAGATGGTATGGATCAGCTTGACAGGAGCGTAAAATTTTTACGTAAGAAAATGGCGCAGTATTGGCCGGCAAGTGAATAATTCTTTTTTAAGAAGAGAGGTGAACAGCAAAACGTGAGATGGTTACGCTTTCCCTATAGCAGTATTACTGCCGTTTCCTTAAACGTGGGAATCATTATAAAACTTTTAATAGTTGGCAATGCAGAGAATTGCCGAACTGTTACCAGCTGAGTATGTGCAGGGAGTAGAGGTATTTCAGATACGAAGCCTGCTGCCTTGAGCTGCCTCGTCTATCTATTTATCCAGGCGGTATATGTTTTAAAATTAAGTTGTTGATTGCCTAAAGCCGCTACCACATACACAAATGGATAATTTTAAATACCGATAATATCAAAGCGCAATACAGTGCAGCGCACCGATAATATTTATAGAACGGCAAAACAATATGGAGCAAGCCGCAGAGCGGCGTAATATTAACCTGAAGCTTTAATATTTCGGTGTGCTGCATCTGAAAATGCGATATCCGCTACAGTCCTACAAATATTGTGGCTACGCTGTAGCTTATTTAAACCATTCTTAAAGAAACCACATTGACAGTAGTATATTATCATTCGCTTCAATGCAAATATTACTATACAATTAAAATCTGCTCTTTTGCAAGAAGGGGCAGATTTTTAAACCGCATTAAAATGTTCGCAACGGTCACAACATCTTTCTGGCAGTAGGTTACTATACGCGGTAAATCGTTTTCTTTATAATACACATCTCTTACCATACTGCCATCTATATCGTCCTTAGGTGTTTCAATGTCGAGCACTGTTGCAAGCAAATTAAGTGAAGTGTAATTTTTATAATCGCCAAATTTCCAAAGTTCCATTGTGTCTATCAGGTTTGTTTCCCATGGCTTTTTACTGCTTAGCTGTAAATCGTCTGGCAATATTATCTGGTTGATCATCATTCTACGGCAAATAAATGGTATGTCAAACTCTTTTATATTATGCCCTGCCATCATTAAAATGTTCCTTCTTTCTTTAAAAGAGTGGAGTAACCCGCTAAATGATTTTAACAGGGATGCCTCATTATTTTCATACAAAGACTTCAATTTAAAAACCAGTTTTCCATCGCTTTCATGGTAAAAAAGCCCGGTTGAAATGCAAATTATTTTGCCAAATTCGCTTTGAATACCAGCACGTTGCGAGTACCAGTCTTCCGGTAAAAAATTTTCTGGCATGGTTTTAGACATTTTGTGCAACCAGAGTTCCTTCCATTGCTGAGGCAGGTTTGAAAAATCAGGAAATTGAGGAACTGTTTCAATATCCAGCACAAGTAAATGATTAAGGTTAGCGTTATAAATCATAATTATACTTTGTAAATTAAATTTGTCAAAACTTTAAAAAATAAACAAATGAGTGCATCAAATTATCCCTCAGCATCAGGATCATCCCAACCACCTAAAAAAGATAACCGCGGCATTATTTACGGTGTATTAATCGCGGCATTACTTGGTACATGGGGTTATATCATTTACGATAAAAGTAAAACCAAAGAAGTTATTCAGCAAAAAGATGTTCAGTATGCTTCTCTGGATTCAATAAGAAATCAGCTGGCTACCGATTACCAGGCTGCAGAGATCAGGCTTGATAAAATGACTTCCGAAAATACAAAACTTGACAGCCTTGTTAAAACACGCGATAAAGATGTATCAACAATGCGTTCAAGAATTAAAACGCTTATCACCAAGCAAAATGCAAGCGCTGCTGACCTGGCTGAAGCCCGTAAGCTGATTAACTCTTTAAACAGCAAAATTGAAGAATATGTAGCCGAAATTGAAAGACTGCAGGGAGAGAATAAGCAGTTAACTGCTGATAAGGAGCAATTAACTACCGAAAAAGCTCAGCTCACAGATACACTTAATCAAAAAGTTACTGAAAATAAAGACCTCACCAGCAAGGTTGATGTTGGTTCTACATTAAACGCGGCTAATTTCCATATCGCAGCGATCAATGAAAAGAAAAGCGGTAAAGAGTCTGAAACATCAAAAGCTAAAAGAGCAGATAAGTTCCGTGTTTCTTTTGATGTTGAGAACAGGCTTTCAGTTACAGGCACAAAAGAGTTGTATGTAATTGTTACTAATCCTGATGGAGTTGTAGTAAAAGAAGATGGTTTAGGTTCAGGCACTGTAACTACAAGAGAAGATGGCGATAAAGAATTTACTAACAAAGTATCTATTGATTACGAACAAGGCAAACGTAAAAATGTAAGCTTTGATCTTAAGCAGGCTGATAAATACAAGCCAGGTACTTATAAAGTAGAAGTATACCAGAATGGCTTTAAAATTGGTGAAGGTGGTGTTACTTTGAAAAAAGGCGGGATATTCGGATAATAGCAATTAT
Source organism: Agriterribacter sp. (assembly GCA_047601125.1). Taxonomy (GTDB): domain Bacteria; phylum Bacteroidota; class Bacteroidia; order Chitinophagales; family Chitinophagaceae; genus Agriterribacter. The sequence continues at coordinate 2,745,770 of JASGJY010000002.1, forward strand.
AAATATTATTATAAGAAAGGACCGGAATATATTTCCGGTCTTTTTATTTGTTTGATTGTGAACCCGGTATTTAACCGTTTAATTTTTTCCCTGGCAAGTTCCTCGCTTTTGGAGGAATATCGTCAGGAAAAAATTATTGTAAAATGATTTTAAACTGCCTGGTCTGTATATAAGGTCAGGTATTGACTATTGCAGTTTAATAGTATAGGGGATATGCATTGAATTTTCCTTTTGAATTGATCTCGAAAGTTGGAGACGGAAATTTGAAAGGCTTAAGTATATAAGTAGCTGCATCAACAGAAGCAATCGATCGCACCCTGAAAAGATCCGCGTCTGCAGACAGCATATATCTCCTTGTGCGCTCAAAATGTGGGATAGCTTTATCTTTTATTGTGGCCGGGTTGTGATGACCACCGATCATACCATCTGCTCCATAGCCTAATGCAATAGCCGGCCATACCGGAAATTTTGATGATGCGGGAAGAAAAGATTTAATGTTGAATGACAGCCAGTAGCTCTGCCCGTTATAATCTTTTAATAAACGGGATGTAAAACTGTTGCCAAGTTCAGCAGGATAATATTGTGCGTAAGGCGAAAGATGCGCTGAAAATTTCATGCTTATTCTTTGTTGATCCCACCAGCGCTGCTGTGATGCGAAAATGGCTGTGCCTACCAGGTTGGCAAGCATATCAGCTTTTGAAAAGCCCCAGTGTGTTGAAAAGCCATCAAGTATTTCTATAATAGTAAGACCGCCAAGCGCTGTAGCAGAACCAATAATAATAGCATCATTTTTTTGTACGCCACACCAGCGCATCATATCATATTGCAGCACGCCAACATTATACGCTGTTGTAGCATGCCCTATTTTATCCATTTGCAGCCATTCCCTGGCATCATTAAAAAAATGAAATTTGCTGCGGGGAAATTTTTTATACCATAAAAAATAAAGTCCTGCACTTAATGCAGTTGTTATTGCAGCTTCGGTTATCACCACTTTTTTCAGCCTGTCCGGCCGGTATGTATCGGAAGGCGGAAGAAAATGCTGGCTGTTGGCTACTGAGCAAAGGCAACACAATATTCCTGCTAAAATTGGTTTATAAGAAGTACGAAGCATGGGAATGTGCAGATCATTTATTAGACTATTAACGAAGTAACGAAAACTTTATGAGCTAAAAACCCGGGGATTTCGCTTTTAAGTTGAATAATTATAAAGTTTGCCTTAATGCTGGTAGTAAAATACAAACACTCTTCTCCGTCATTTCGAGTACCAAACCTGATTCAGGAAAAATATAAGGATGACATTTTCTTTCATTCTACAAACAGTTAGCCGCTATGCGGCAGGATGCCGGTTACAGCTTATAAGTTCCCGGCTTACCGGTTGGATTATTCACTGGTTATTTCACAGAGGTACACGAAGGCTACACAAAGCGCCACAAAGAATAATAAATCGCTCTGCGTAACTTTGTGTATGCTTTGTAGCTTTTTGTGTATCAAATCCTGTTTCGCCGGTGCGAACACCGGAATTCGTGGCAGGAAATATATCAGGGGTTATGTAAAATAACTTGGGGCATGCCCAATACGCAGAATGGAACACGGATAAAACAGATATGGCGGATATTTACGGAATGTATCGGTGTTTATCAGTATCACCCGTGTATTCCGTGTGCTATTCTATAAAAAGTATTTGTTGTAATGCTAAATCATTATACACACGGCGCAACGCAGGAAACATGATTTTCAATTCATCCATAATGATGTCATTATAATCCCGGTCTTATGAAGACTGAATTAAAAGTATGTTGCGGCGGGAGAGAATAGTTCTCCCTCGCGTAAGAACGATTTAACTACAATTCCCGTGTTGCTCTGGTCGAGATGACGAGGCAGTAACCGTTTTTTCTAAAAGCGAAATCCCTGGCTAAAAACCCATAAATGAGATCAACTTTTTTAACCTAATTTAGCCAAAGCTGCTTCAACAATATCTAATGCTTCGTTTAATTGTTTGCGGGTAATTGTTAATGGAGGAGAAAGTTGTAACACATTTCCCTGGGAAATTTTATAGCTCAAGCCATTTTTCAGGCATTCATACAATACAAACTCAGATGCTTCTATTGCTTTTTCTTTTGTATTCCTGTCTTTTACCAGTTCTATTCCCCATAAAAGCCCGATGCCACGAATATCTCCTATAACAGGGTATTTGTTTTTAAGTTTCTCAAGCGCTGTTTTCATAAACGCAGCGTCATCATTTACTTTTTGCAGTATATTATTTTGCTCAATAAAATCGAGCATTGCTTTTGCCGCTACGCTTCCCAGCGGGCTTTTTTCATGCGTATAATGGCCTAAAGAAACATCGGCAGCTACATTAAAAGCATCACGGGTAACCATAGCCGCAATAGGCATTACGCCGGCGCCTAATCCTTTTCCAAGACAAACAATATCCGGTTCTATACCATAATGCTCAAACGCGAACATTTTACCGGTGCGCCCAAATGCGATCGGTATTTCATCCAGTATCAGCAGCACATTGTGCTTTCTGCATATTTCCTCCACTTTTTTCCAGTATGCTTTTGATGGTATCTGCACATCTGTATTACGGATGGTTTCTGCTATAAACGCACCTATATCGCCTTCTTTTTCTATAACATACTCCAGGTATTCCGCGTATTTGATATCATTGCCATCATCTCCAAAAATACCCCTGTAAGTTGTTGGCGGCGGAATGCGCTCAACACCTGGTAGCAAAGGCCCCATACCTTTTCTGAAAACCTGTTCACCTCCTGCAGCTATCGCATCCATAGAAGCACCGTGAAAAGAATCCCACAAGGAAATGACTTTATGTTTGCCTGTAACAACGCGTGCTAATTTCAGCGCCATACCTATGGCAGAAGTGCCGCCAGGCGCAAACAATACCCTGTTGAGATCGCCGGGAAATAAAGAAGCCAGTTTTTGGGCAAGCTCAATAGCGGGTATATTGGTATAACGGCGTGGGCTAAACGGCAAAACATCCATTTGCGCTTTAACTTTTTCTATCACATAGGCATTTCTGTATCCCACCTGGTGCACGTTATTGCCATGAAAATCCATGTATTTTTTACCTGACAGATCAGTGATGTATATATCCTCACATGATGCTAACACATCAAGGCAGGGAGTAGACATGGACTGATGCAGAAAATATTTCGCATCCTCATCAAGGTATTGCGTGGTTTGATTGTCTGCAATAGTTGTATACCATTCTTTTCTTGCATCTGAAAGATTAATGTCTCCTTCTGTTCTGTGAAATGAATTATTCATGCCCTAAAAATAATAGTTTACAAATTCTAAACAATTATAAATTTTTATAAACATCCGTTTCCTGCATCATTCTGCCACATTGCAATATATTTTTTAGGAAATTCGCTGCTCTTATATGTCATTTAAAAATTATTATGCCGTTCTGGGAGTAGCGCCGAATGCTTCGCAAGACGATATTAAAAAAAAATTCAGAAAACTCGCACTGCTGTATCACCCGGATAAAAATGCGGAAAGTGAATTTGCATTAATACGTTTCAGGGAGATACAGGAGGCTTATGAAACGCTGAGCGATGCAGGAAAAAGAATTATGTATAACCGTGCTTGGCGGGATCATTATCCAAAAGCAGATATATCTGTTGCAGAAGAAGCCAGCCCTGAAAGCATATTATTGAAATGCAAAAAAATACAGCAGGATATACAGGAGATGGATCCTTTCAGGATCAATCAGCAATATGTGCAGACAGCATTAAATAAAATAATAGATGGTAATTCCATAGCACTCCTGTTATTTCACAACGATGCTGCAGTGAATAAAGAAATCATTCAGCGCGTACTTGAGATAAGTAATGTTATTACCCGGGCACATCTTTTACCTGTACAGAACGCGCTCAATATACTTGCAAAGCATGAGCCTGGCTTACTTGTGATGATTGATAAAAAAATGAAGCAATTAAAATACAGGAGATTTTGGGAGCAGTATTACCCTTTATTAGCTTTCATTCTGGCTGTTGTTGTTTGTGCTGTTATTTATTATATTAGTAAATGATCTTTGCCATTATTAAATTTTACAAAATCGGTATATGAAAAGATTTTTTTTGATTACAGCAATGCTTGGCAATATTATTTTTATTTATGCCCAGGATTTAACACCTGTTGCATATACTGATGGTGCTCAAAAGCTGAACGGGCTCATTACGAAAAATGGAGGAAGAAAATTGCCGGGTGTATTGATACTACCGGCATGGAAAGGTATTGACCAGGAAGCTAAAAACGCTGCAATAGCGTTGGAAAAGCAGGGTTATATAGCTTTTGTAGCAGACATATATGGTGAAGGGAATATTCCTGCCGATAATGCAGCCGCTGCTAAAGCAGCAGGTGCTTATCGCAAAAATTATATAGATTACCAGCATAGAATTGAACTGGCGCTGGAACAATTAAAGAAAGCCGGCGCAGATGCTGATAAACTTGCTGTAATTGGTTATTGCTTTGGCGGCACAGGTGCATTGGAAACTGCAAGAGCTGGTTTTCCTGTAAAGGGAGTAGTATCTATTCATGGCGGACTGGGTAAGGATAGCGCAAGGATTAACGGCCCTTTGGCTGTAAAAATATTAATTGAAAATCCGGCGGAAGACCAGGGCGTAACACCACAGGTGATGAATAGTTTGATAAAAGAAATGAATGAAGGAAAAGCGGATTGGCAGATTATTACCTACGCTTATTCCAAACATACTTTTACTGATCCGGGATCACCGGATTATAATGCTGTAATGGCAAAACGTGCATGGGAACATACGCTCATTTTTTTAAAGGAAACGCTGCAATAACTGTTATAATTATTTTGCTATGCTTATCACAATACATCCCAAATTGCCTATGCGCAATAAGCCGGTTACAAGAGATTATTATGTAAACCAATTGGGCTTTAAAGAATTTGGAAGTGATGATTATGCCGGATACCTGATGCTACAGAAAGACAATATACAGATTCATTTTTTCGAATTTCCGGCACTTGATCCCCGGGAGAATTATGGGCAGGTATATATCCGCACAAACGGTATTGATGTTTTTTATCAATCTCTTCTTGAAAAACAAGTAAGTATACATCCCAATGGGCAGTTACAGGTAAAGCCCTGGAAGCAAAAAGAATTTTCCTTACTGGATCCTGATAATAATCTGTTGACTTTTGGTGAGGGTATTGTATAAATAAATTTTGCTTATAATTATAAAAAAGCCATCAATGAACCAGCAAATCAAAAAAGAGCCATTAACAGTGATCCGTTTATTTTTCATTATCGCTTGTTTGTTTTCTTTCTGTTTGGTAAATGCTCAAATTCAGCCTGTTCGTATAGCTGTTGCCGGTATAGCGCACGGGCATTCAGGATGGATACTTGGGCATAAACCTGTAGATTATATGACCCTGGTGGGTGTGTATGAACAGGATAAAGGCCTGCTTCAGCGGGAAGCAAGGCATTACAAACTTGATGAGCATATACTTTACAGCGAACTGAATGCCATGCTTGATAAAGTGAAGCCGGAGGCGGTAGTAGCTTTTGGTTCTATTTATGATCATATGGCAGTGGTGCGCGCCTGTGCGCCACGAGGCATACACGTAATGGTTGAAAAGCCTTTAGCAGTAAGTGTAAAAGATGCTTTGGAAATGGACGCCCTTGCAAAGAAATATAATGTTCTGTTGCTTACTAATTATGAAACATCATGGTATCCTTCCACGGCTAAAGCTTATCAACTGATTTACGATAGCAGCTATATCGGTAATTTACGCAAAGCGGTTTTTCATCACGGACATGAAGGACCAAAAGAAATTGGCGTGAGTGATGATTTTTTTAACTGGTTAACCGATCCTGTGCAAAACGGCGGCGGAGCTATTATTGATTTTGGCTGCTATGGCGCAAATCTTATGACGTGGCTTACAAAAGGAGAAAAGCCATTGTCTGTAAGTGCTGTTACCAGGCAGTTTAAGCCGGATATTTACCCGAAAGTAGATGATGAAGCAACCATTATTGTTTCTTACCCGCAATCGCAGGCAATTATACAGGCTTCGTGGAACTGGCCTTATAGCAGGAAGGATATGGAGCTATATGGAACAACAGGCTATATAAATACCATTAATAACAGCACCATGCGCATAAAAAAGAAGGAAGACAAAACGGAACAGCTACGGAACTATACCTCCGGTGATATAACTGTGTACGAAGATCCGTTTAAATATTTTTCTGACGCCATCAGGAAAAAAATTACAATTGAACCTTTTAGTTTGTATTCGCCGGAGAATAATATAATGGTGGTAAAAATACTTGAAGCGGCAAAGGAGTCCGCAAGGAGTGGAAAAATGGTAGAGGTGAAATAAATATTAAGAATAAAAATCGAAAGCTCTACAGAATAATATACAATAGCGAAATACGGGAAGAAATTAATGATGCATTGCCCATACTCAATTTAAAATCTGGCATCCTTTTGGATTTCTACCTATACATTAAATAAATCATCAAAATGAAAAAAACATTGCTATTTGCTGCCATGGCAGCGGTTTTTGCTTCCTGTGGTAATAATGCATCTGAAACAGAAACCGAAACAGTAACTGTTAAAGATACTTCTGTAGCATTATCTGACTCAGGAAAAGTTTCTACAACTACCACCACAACCACCACAACTACTACCACAACTTATACTGCAGAGGATGGGGATGTAATGTGGAAAGATGGAAAACTGATGGTATATAAAAATGGCGGCTGGAGCGTAGCTGAGAAAAATATTACTCTTGAGGATGGTACAGTAGTTTCTGTAAAAGGAAATGTAACAAATAAGGATGGTAAAATGATCAGCATCAAAGAAGGTGAATCAGTGAAGAAAACAGGACAGTTTTTTGATAAGGCCGGTAATGCAATCTCAAATGCATGGGATGCTACCAAAGAAGGGGTAAAAGATGCAGCCAATGCAGTAAAGGAAGGAGCTAAGGATGCAGGAAATGCAGTAAAAGAAGGTGCTGAAGATGCAGGTAAAGCTATTAAAGATGGCGCTAAAAAAGTAGGTGAAAAAGCGAAAGCCGCAGGTGATAAAGCAAAGAAAGCTGTTGAGTAAAATCCGGATGCGGAAAAGTTTTTAAAGTTAATAAAGAGGCAGGATAGTACTTAATCTTTAAGGCGCAATCACTGCCTCTTTTGTAATATATACATTAACGAAGTCAGCCGATGCGCTTTTACGTTACTTGCCGGCATATTCAATTCGTATAACAGCGTTTTCTTCAAGATTGGTTTTTGCAAATAATTCGTATTGATCTGCGCCTGACATAATACGCATCAAAGCAGTATTAGGAGGAATATTACCCAGGTTTTCCGCTACAAGGATAAATTCATGAAACCTGTTATTTTTCGACGCCAACACAGTATATGATATTGCTTGTGTACTGATAAGTTTCCGATCAACTATTTTACTGCCATTGTGATAAACAGATACAGTATCCATATCTACTTCTCCGTTATCGTATAGCAAAATTTTTATTTCAGGATCAAAAACTTTATATGTAGCGATAATAGTATTGGATCTGGCAAGCTGGTTGGTGATAACTTTAGCTGAAATTTTCACAGAATCTTTTTGTATGTGAACACCGGTGATCTTTTTTATTCCCGGTTCATCAAATGCTGTTACAATTTTTTGCCTGGTGGGGGTATCAAACCCTGACAAAAGCTTATAATATTTCGTTTCTCCATTGCATGTTTCCCCGCAATTAATATTGGTTAAGGTAAGCAGAATGGTATCTCCTGAAATGCGGATTAGCGAAGTGGTGTTGCAATCCCTGCAATCCCACCATTGGCCATAAGGCGGTTCCTTTGTATATAATATTGTACCGTATGTAAATTTTAAATTTCCGCTTTCATATAATCCTGTAAAAGCAATATCCTGGCGTGTTCCTTTTCCATCCCTTACTTCACTTACCAACTTGCCTTTAAACCGGTTGTTAACTACTTTATCCACGGTTAGTGTTCTTACGTAATTAGTAGAATACAAACTTCCGGGAACAATACCAGTCCCTTTCCATTCGCCAAGCATCCAATTGATGTCCTGCGAATAGGTATAGCAGGATATCAATACAAACAATAAACAAAACATCTGTTGCAAGCAAAACAACCTCATACAATAGCCAGCCATGTTTTCAGGTAAATGAAAAAGACATTTTAAATATTAAAGAAACATGGATGAACCACGTCAAAACGAAGATAAAGGTTTTAATGTACAGCATTGTTGATGCATGATGAACTTTCGCTGAATGGAACAGGCGTTAAAAAATGAAACAGGTTATTACCTGTAATTATTTTATTCATTAATACTATGAATGCTTATTAAAATCTTAACAGCACGAATTTTAATAATTAACAATTCTTTCCAAATTCGGAAATAATATTCCCGATTTAGATAATATGAAAAAAGAGAACGCCTCATTTTTGTGAACTATAACCAGGATTGAAACACTATCTATAATTAACTCCACTTTGCCCTGAATATCTTTTTATAAGCACTAGCCAAAACAATATGTTATAAATTATGAAAGAAAATACTTTGTGCTTGTTATATGTCCTGGTATTTGCTACAGTTGTTAATGCACAAGGCAACAAAGGAAATATTGAGGGCTATATAACTACTTCTGACGGAGGCCCGGCTTCTTACGTTAGCGTTTTATTAAAGGGAGATAAAAAGGCTGTAATCACTGATAATGAAGGAAAGTTTTTACTTGCCGGCATTAGGCCCGGCAGCTATACCCTTATGGCTACACTGGTGGGTTACAATCCTGTGGAAAGACTGGTGGAAGTGGAAGCCGGTAAAACGGCTAATATATCATTGCAGATAAAAGCCTCTGAGCGGGAATTAAAAGAAGTGATTGTAAACGCAAACCGCAAGTCATATATATCGGAAAAGCCTTCTGCTTCGCTGCGTTTAAATGCCCCGCTTATTGAAGTGCCACAGAATATTACTATTGCAACCAAGCAGTCGCTGCGTGATATGGGATTGCTTTCCAAAACAGAAATTTTCCGTTTGTCGAGCGGTATTACAAGAAGTTATGGTGGCAGCATGGATATGACCGTGCAGATAAGAGGCACAAATGCAACATATGGTACATACAGAAATGGGATAGGCGGCCCCATTTGGTGGAATGCGCAGGAAGATGCGGCCATGATTGAAAGGCTTGAATTTGTAAAAGGCCCGGCAGGATTTATGCTTGCAAATGCAGAGCCCGGAGGATTGATCAATACTGTAACAAAGCAGCCTACGCACCAGCAAATTGCGGAAATTGGTTTTGGAGTAGGTAGCTGGAATATGATGCGCACCAATATTGATTTGGGTGGTGAATTTAAAAAGGAAGGAAAACTAACGTACAGGTTAAATGCCGGGGTTCAAAAGAATAATGAGTTTTACCAGTTTGGCAGGTTCAACCGCTTTTTTGTTGCCCCGGTTTTAAAATACGAGTTTAGTGAAAACACCAGCCTTACTATTGAGCATAATTATGTAAAAGCAAGAGCACAGGAAAATACACACTCTATGATGTCGGTTAATGGAGATCTTTGGGCAGTACCGATAAATATTGCCATTAACGATCCTAACAGCCCGATGTGGGGCGCTGCCGATATTTATAACCGTGTTTACCTGCAACATAAGTTTAATGATAACTGGACAATGAATGCCCAGGCTGCGCATATGACTACTTCATGGGGTGGCACTACTTTATATCTTGAAGGATTGTCACCCAATAAAGATTCATTGTACCGTTACCTGGCGCAAAATGACTGGTGGGGAAGGTTGTCCAATGTTCAGCTATTTGTTGACGGGAAATTTAATACGGGTAGAAAAATTGAACATAAAGTATTATTGGGTATTGATTATGGAGATGGAGCTGAGGGCAGCACCTATGGTGATCATTGGGGAGAACCTGAAAACAGATATCCTTTATCAATTTCGTCTCCTGTATATTATTTGCCTAAAAACACATTGGCTTTCGAAGGAAATAAGTCTTCCTGGCTTACCAGCAATACATGGCAGGCTATATATGTGCAGGACCATATAAAAATATTTGATAAGTTGATTGTTACGCTTGCCGGGAGATTCACACAGCTTACTACAGGCCAGGACTGGAATACTCCGGATGATCCCGCTTACGAAGTAAAGGATAATAAATTCACACCAAGGCTTGGATTAACATATATGTTCACTCCCAATATTTCTGCATACGCTTTACATGATGAAAGTTTTCTTTCACAAAGAGGCGCCATATTTGGAGGAGGGAGATTGCCACCTTTAACCGGCCGGAATAATGAACTTGGGGTAAAAGCTTTATTCTTTAATAAACTGCTTTCCGTAACAGCATCGGTATATGATATTATAAAGAATAATGTAGGAACCAGTGATCCCATACATCCCGGGTTTTATTTAAAAACAGGGCAGATCAGAAGCAGGGGAGTGGATGTTGATATTGCCGGTAAAGTGAATGATAATCTGTACATCAATGCCAATTATTCATATGTAGATGCCAAGATTACAAAGGATGAAGACAAAACATTGATAGGAATGGTAAATAATGGAACAGCAAAAAATCTTGCGAACGTATGGCTCAAATACCAGGTAAATGAAGGAATATTAAAAGGACTTGGCTTTGGCGGAGGAATGCAGTACACTGATCAGCGCAGCGGAACATGGCCGGGTTACAGCACATCAGACGGTAATAAATATTTGCCGGCATACAGTGTATTCGATGCCACTGTTTCTTATACACTCGGCAGGTTTAATATTGCACTAAACGTATACAATTTGGCAAACAGGAAATATGCGACCAGTGGTTCATGGCAGCCTGATATACAGGAGTGGTATTTTGATATAGAGCCGCCCCGTAATTTTCGGTTAATGACCACTGTTAGATTATAGCAATACCGATTGCTGTCCGGGCGTATTATAAAATGCCAGGTGATCGTAACAGATGCCCGGCATTTTAAGTTATTATTATGTGTGAACCCCTTTTACCTCAAATACACAGCCTGGAATTTAGCCAGCGGCGCCATGCGTGCTTTAGTTACACTAAGCGTGTCACCACTGATCAGGTAAGTATCAATTTTGCCTAAAACCTGGTGAAGCATTGTTTCGGTTTCCATGCCATTCATGCATGCCATTCTTGTGCTGATAGCCTGGGAGAGCTTTATTTTTCCATTGCCTGGTAAAGTATAAGTGCCTGAAAAATTATTACAACTTCCATTGCCAAAAAAACGGTTATCGAAAGATTTAAAAATGATATAAGGTTCCTTGTTTAGTTTGGCAGTATCAAGCGCTTTGCCGTTAAGCTCAATCAGCTTCCAGTATTTTTCAAGCAGCGGGTCTGAAAGTTTTTTAAATGAAATGGCAGTTGTGGCCCCGCCGGAATCAAGAGGAGCTATGCTTCCTTCGCGTACCTGGTATTTTGCGTTATCAATAGTAATGTTATTGCCATCTGCACTCCAGCTAATATTTCCTTTAGTTTCTGTAGGTTTTCCTCCGCCTTTAATAGTGGTTTCTGTACTATAGGTATTGTCGCTGTTTAATTGTATTACTGTTTGTGCGCTGTCATTTCCTGAAAGCACTATGCCGGTATATATTCCATTCCAGTCGAGCGAGTTCCTGGAGTTATGAGTAGTATCTGCAGAATCGCTTACGCTTAACGGAGCTGTTGCAGAATCGCCTGGTGTTTTATTATTGCTGTTATTATTGCATGAAGCCATTAGTATAGCTAGTATTATCAGCGATGTATTTTTTTTCATTGTATTGATTTTTAAGATTTATAAAGATTTGCTCATAGCTCCGGGAGAATGTATAAGTAAAGTTACATTCCTCTTTTTGATATTTTCGGTTATGCTGTGGTGCAGGTAAACGTTATGGCGCGGATGGTTATAACAAGTTAAGCACTGTTGCATAAATAACCAGCATGAATTTTTGAATGCCGCACATTGATATGCAGCTGAACGGAGCGTCGCAAGTAAAGCTCAACCGGAGTTACCCGCAGCCGGCAAAAAACTATACTCTTGGTAATTTCAATAGTGATAAAACTCACAAATACCTGTATGATATTATCCATATTTTTGCGCACTTCAAAAAAATAATATGGGTATAAGCGGAATGTTAGATGAGCGTTGCCGGGGAACTTGTGAATTGTGCAATAATGCCCAGGCAACTACAGAATATACAGTAAGCCCCAGGAAGGATGATGCTATAGCAAACCAGGTGGCGCTATGCGATACCTGTTTTAAAGCAATAGATACGAAAGACAACGGGGCATACTGGAGCTTTCTTGAAGGCAGTATATGGAATCCTGAGCCATCAGTACAGGCGCTGAGTTACAGGATGCTGCAATCTTATAAAAAAGAGGATTGGGCTAATGATATTATCAATTCAGTTGAGCTGGATGAAAATACTGTTCAATGGGCAATGAGCGCATTTGAAATGGCCGATGTGCATAAGGATGCTTTTGGAAATATACTGGAGAATGGAGATAACGTTGTGCTTACCCAGGCGCTTGATGTAAAAGGCACAAGTTTTTCTGCTCCTAAAGGCACGGTTGTTAAAAAAATACGGCTTGTGCAGGATAATACCGGGCAGATAGAAGGAAAGATCAATGATCAAACGATTGTGATCCTTACCAAATATGTGAAGAAAGGGTAGTTACTGTAATGTTTCTTTTGCATATTCCATTGTTTGGCGTATGCCTTCTTTATAAGAAGTAGGCGTAAAGTGAAATGCTTTATTGAATTTGTTGCTGTTAAAGAAATAATCCTGGTTGTTTTGATATTGCATTTCTACCAGTTCTTTTATTTGCCCTGAAAAAAAACCGATAACAGCCATGAGGAAAGGTCGCAATACCATATAAGAAGGTTTTCGGTTTGCTATCTGCGCAGCTAATTCAATGATCTGTTTGCCTGTAAGCCGTTCAGCCGAAGTAGGTAAATGCCATACCTGGTTATACGCGCTTTCTGTATTGCCTAATAGTGCGGTGGCTTTTGCTGCATCGGGCGTATAAGTGGTACTGTGAATTTTATGTACATCCGATTGCCAGTTGGCTGCTTTTCCTTTTACATAATTATTGATAACAAGAATATTCAGAATGCCATTTTTTGCGCCGGGCCCGTAAAAATCTGCGCTGCGGGCAATAATAGCTTTCAATCCCTTTTCAGTCATTGCTTTATTTATCATTTGCACTAACTGCGCTCTAACTTTTCCTTTTTTTGAAGGCGGATTGACGGGACTTTGTTCTGTCATGTCCGGAATAGCTGTTTTGTCGTACATGTACACATTATCGAAGAATACCAGCTTACAATTATGATTGATGCAGGCATCAATAACATTTTGCATAATAACCGGCCATTGTTTTTGCCATACGTTCAAATTGTATTTTAAGCCCGCAGTGAGGTAAACTGCTTCCGAACCTTTTACCGCTGCATTCACTTCATCGGCATTAAACAGGTTTGCGGTATATAGCTCATCATCTCCATTTACCTGTTGCGGATTTCGCGCAACCAACCTTATTTTTTGTGTGTATTGTTTTAGTTCTTTTGCCAAAAGGTTACCTATATCACCGCCTGCGCCTAAAATAGTTTGCATATACTTTATTTTATTTACGCAAAGCTAAGATAGGGTTGTGTTGTAAACGATGATCAGGGTTAAGATTTTTGATGTTCCATAAGGCGTTTTCGTATACGGCTTAAACTTTCCGGTGCAATACCGAGAAACTGGGCGATATAGCGTTGAGGAACCCTCTGCAGTATTTCAGGCTTGTTTTGTAACAGTTCTCCAAATTGCTTTTCGGGTGAAAGGGAAAGCAATGATTTTATACGGCGGATATTTCCTGTAGCAACGTTTTCAACTACTATCCTGAAAAACTCTGCAGCAGCAGGTGAGTTGTTAATGAGTTGTACAACATTAACGCAGGTGACGACAAGGCAGGTTGTATGTTCAAGCGCAACTATGCTGGAAGCAGCGCGTGACTGTCGGGAAAAACTTTCAAGATCAGTAAGAAATTCATTTTCAAAAGCAAAATTACAGGTTCTTTCATGCCCTTCTTCGGTTATAATATATTGGCGTAATACTCCTTTGATTATAAAAAATACTTCATGTGCCACATTGCCTTCCTCAAGAAGTGTAGCATTACGTTTATATTGTCTTTCTTCAAAAAAGGAAAGAAAACAGGCGGCTTCATTATCGGGGAAGTCAGTATAGCTTTTAATGACAGATATAAGCGGATGTTGCGTCATCTTATAAAGATAGTTATGCTATTGATTACTTTTATAATTATACTGCATATGCTCCATACACTTTCCTGCAAATATTTTTTCTCCCGCAACTTCAAACCCCGATCTTACATACAATTTTTTAGCCTGCGGATTATCTTTATCGACAAGTAGCCCTAATGGTTGTGTTCCTCTTTTGGCATATTCTTCAACCAGAAAATTCAGCATTTTTGAGCCAGTCCCTTTTCCCTGCTGACCTGGCTTTACTCCTATGCAGTCAATATAATATTCCCCTGACTGGGTTTCATCTCCGTGGTTAAAGTCTGTGCCGAACATCAGCTTTATTTGTTCAGCAACAGGTTTTCGGAGTTCATGTAGTTGGGCTCCGTCATATACCAATGCAGCGGCAATAATTTCGCCCTCCTGCTCCGTTACCCAACAATTTTCATATGAATATTGATTGGCTTTTGTACTAATCATTGTTACAAAAAAGCCGATTGCTTTTTCCCGTGAATGTTTTCCAATAAAATGATAAGCTATTTCTTCCATAGCCAATAAAATAAGAGGAGCAATATATGCTGCATCGGCTTCGGTTGCTTTTCTTATTAACATGTCTGTATTATTTCACGCAAAGTAGCAAGGTAAGGAAAGAAATTCCGTTGCTATGAATAAATAAAAACTCCTGTAAAACATCTTCTTGCAGGAATTAGATGGGAGATGAACAACAAGCTGATAGTCTGGTATCGCCTGATAAAATCGTATAAAGTGCTGGAGCGTAATTATATTGAGGCTGCTGATCTTATTACCTTCATAACAATATACCCGGCCATACGCACTACCTTATTATCTTATTGTGCCTGTACCGGGTTACTAGTTTTATCCGGAACGAAAATCCGAAATGCGTCCCGGAAATTTGAAACCTGAATTGCTTGCATTAAATTCGATTTTCTGAATTATCAAGGCTGTAATACCACAACAATAATGAAAAGTAAATACTGCGTCCTTATTCTTTTACTTATATGTTTTAATAAAATTAGCGGTTTTGCGCAATTGCCCGACTCGATAAAATCACATATAGACAGCAGCCTGTTTATTCTTAAGCAACACTCATTATATGCAGGCAGGGTTAACTGGAATGATATTCAGCAAAAAGTGTACGACAGTGCAAAATCAGCGACAACAAAAGCCGAAACTTTTGCCGCACTGACCATAGTTTTTAAAGCTTTGGGTGATAAGCACGCGGCATATTACCAATATGATGACCAGTACAAAATCGATAATAGTGAGTTGATGGCGCGGTATTCAGATTCCATCAAAGTTGCGTGGAGCAGGGGACCCGGCATTATAAGCAGGGTGATTGATAATGTTGCTTATATCAATATTCCGTTTATGGGTGTGAATAAACAAAAGGATATTGATAAGTATGCGAACTGGATTTATGATGCTGTAATTGCACTGCAGGCAAAAAAGGCTGCGGCATGGATCATAGACCTGCGGTTGAATGGCGGGGGCAACATCCGCCCGATGCTGGCAGGACTTGCTATGTTTTTTAAAGACGGCATTGTAAGCTGTTATATTGACAGAAATGGAAATGCTACTGATGAAGCTGCATTCCGTAGCGGGGATTTTGTGATCGACGGAGTGAAGCAGGCTACCATTAAAAATAAAATCCCGGCGTTAAAACCTGTAAAAGTTGCGGTACTTACAGGCCCCGGCACAGCAAGTTCGGGAGAAGGCGTGGCGGTAGTATTCGGGCAGCGGAAGAATACGCGGTTGTTTGGCGAAAGGTCTGCGGGGCTGGCGAATGCTACCAACGGTTTTGTGTTCGATAATAACAAGGCTTATTTCCTTATATCTACCGCATATATAGGTGATAAGCAAAAGAATATCTTACCGGAATCCGTGATGCCTGACGTAATAATAAAAGGCAATGATGCATTTGGGAATATTGAAAATGATATTGTGGTAAAGGAGGCTTTGAAATGGTTGAAGCAATAGGAAGGCGTGCAATTTTTAATTCTTATTACGCAGCCTTCAACGCTCTCAATTCTTTTCTCGAAGCGCTTACCCATTTTGCATTTAAGCGGCGCACGTGTTTAGGATGCAGGTTCCGCTCTTCAAGTACGGTATTAAATTCATAGCGTGCTTCAGCATTTCTCCCGGTTTCTTTCAGGAGTAAACCATAATAATACCTTCCTTCCACTGAATGGTGAATACGGATAAACTGTTTATATGCCGCTTCTGCGCGGACTGCATCGCCTGAATAATGAAGCGCTTTCGAATACAGCAACTCATCGTCGGGCCGTTCAAATCTATTTTTCTTTTCTGCCAAAGCCTTATCTAACCACGTAAGGCTTTCTGCATATTTTTGAGCGCCAAAAGCATAACGGCCCATGCTAAGCATCATGTCTGCATTTTTTGCATAAATACCTTTCAGGCATGAACCTGTAAGCTCCATCGCTTTGTCAAAATTTTGCTGACGGGCATATTCTTCTGCAAGACGCAAACGGTTGGCATCAGTATCAGCTATCTTGAGGTTTCGTTCCAGTTCCTTAATTCTACCGCCCGGAAACAAAGTCTTTACATTATTGCTATTGATGCCGGAATGCCTTATATCAGGAAATATTTCCCGGATGAAATAAATGATACATCCTATGCCCGGAAGAAAGATGATGATATATATCCAATCGCGCCGGTTGGTTTTAAGTGCATGAAGTATGCAAATGATTTGCAGTATGGGAATGATATAGTAAAAGTATCCCAGGGAATAGAGTGAAAACATAGTACAGGTGTTTCTTGGTGCAGCTAAGATAATTGTTTAGTATAACAATGGTGAAATTTCACCCCGCAATAATAAGCCGGTAATCGAAAATTGACACAGTATTATTGGGGTTTGTTTCAATTTTTGTATTTAAAAAAAATGTTTTGACATCATGCAGTCCCGCCTAAAGGAGGAGACTCTGCCCGACTACATTATTTCCGGTACAGTTATGTATAATTCAGAAAAGATTTCCAACGGTTTTATTGCCTATTTAAGTGGCTGCCCGCGCATCCATTCATCTACAGAAAGCGGGCCACTGCCTATAATAACGAAGTAAATCAATAGTGCAAGCACTATTACAGATATCCACAACGCTGAATATGGGGCCAATATACCCGCGTTTGCATTCACAAAAAGTATGGCGCCAACCAGTATAGGTATCTGCACCAGGCAGGCAAGGCGTGTAAGCAGCCCGGCGGCAATCATTGCGCCGCCTACCAAATGACTAAGCACAACGTAATGTGCCAGTAAGCCAAGCGATAAAGAACCAAGAAAATCACTCTTAGCCATCATTGAAGTAAGTACTTCCATATTATTAATGAAATCTACTCCTTTTAAAAAGAGAAAAAAACCTAATACTGCTCTGACAAGATCGAGCCATTTCGGGTGATGGGCTTCGCCCCATCTTTCAATATTTTGTATGAGACTCATATAGCAAGTTTTTAATGAAGTGGAAGGCTAATGAAACGTACATGAAACTTTTTATTCATAAAATATACAAAGGATGAATGAAAAATTTCATGGGAGTTCATATTGGCTAAAAAATAATAATAAATATTCAAGAGAAATTTAACCAATCTTATTTAAAAATGCAAGGAAAGATAAAGGATTAACAAACGGGAATATTTGTAGAATGACCGGTTGAAATTCTCTGTAAAATAAATTATATTTAGTATCCGCAGATACTAATGAATGTGATGTTGCCTGCCGCTACCCAGGGATTTCGCTTTTAAAAAGATATTTTAATTTCATGAGACAAACGCCTGTTATGTTAAGCGATAAAAGATGGCTTATGAAGAAATTGAGGTCACTATAAATACGGCGATGTGTTGAATAGTAACACACTTTAATATAGTACTGATAGTAAAATACAAACATGGCCGCCCGTCATTCCGAGTACCAAACCTGATTCAGGAAAAATATAAGGATGACATTTTCTTTCTTTCTACAAACAGTTAGCCGCTATGCGGCAGGATGCCGGTTACAGCTTATAAGTTCCCGGCTTACCGGTTGCATTATTCACTGGTTATTTCACAGAGGTACACTAAGACTACACAAAGAGCCACAAAGAATAATAAATCGCTCTGTGTAACTTTGTGTATGCTTTGTGGCTCTTTGTGTATCAAATCCTGTTTCGCCGGTGCGAACACCGGAATTCGTGGCAGGAAATATATCAGGGGTTATGTAAAATAACTTCGGGCATGCCCAATACGCAGAATGGAACACGGATAAAACGGATATGGCGGATATTTACGGAATGTATCGGTGTTTATCAGTATCACCCATGTATTCCGTGTGCTATTCTATAAAAAGTATTTGTTGTAATGCTAAATCATTATACACACGGCGCAACGTAGGAAACATGATTTTCAATTCATCCATAATGATGTTATTATAATCCCGGTCTTATGAAGACTGAATTAAAAGTATGTTTCGGCGGGTGAGAACTTTTCTCACCGAAGGTAAATCCGTTAGGCAGTAGTACATAAGTTGAGCATTAATACCAGGCCGGGCAGATATCTCACTCGCGTAAAAGTGATTAAACTACAGTCCCGGTGCTGCTCGTTCGATATGATGATGCCCTTTGCTATTCCTGTAGCTGCTGCTGGAGATTGTTGAGGTTTTTTTTAAAAGCGAAATTCTGTTCCGCGACTACCTTCCTTTCAGAAAAAATTAAAATTGCTTATTCATTTAAAATAAAACACATGTCGCAAAAATCAGCAACCGACCTGGTTAAAGAAGCAAAGCAGGGTATTGAAAACCTTACTCCCGCGCAGGTACAGCAGGAACTGGCAAATGGAAATACAGTATTGATTGATATTCGCGAGAGCGAGGAGTTGTCGCAAAACGGCAAGATACCGGGCTCCGTTCATGCGCCCAGGGGCATGATTGAATTTTATGCAGACGCTTCTCTGCCATACCATAAACCTGAATTTGATAAAAGTAAAAGGCTTATTCTGCATTGTGCATCGGGCGGACGATCCGCGCTGGCTGTACACACGCTAAAGCAAATGGGCTTTCAGCATATTGCTCATCTTGATGGCGGCATAAAAGCATGGAAAGAAGCAGGTATGCCCGTGGAAAATTAGTGTAGTAACAGCAGTTATTGGAATACACCTCATTTATTGGCAACTTGTAATAAAGTTATAGTTTTAATACAGCAACCAGGTATGCGCGGTAGCAGATAATTAAAACTATCAACAATGAAATTATTAAAGACTGTCTTCTTTTTTATATGCCTGATTCCTGCTTTAGCAGGCTATACTCAAAAAATACTTTTTGAATTTGGGACAGGGAAAAAATTTAATCAACTGATATCTGGCGACAGCGATTCGACCTCATTGCGATGGATAGATGTTAATACATCTGATACTACCTGGTATGTAAAGAAAAATTTACTGGTTGGTAAAGGCTTGCCTATTGGCGTAGTGCGTTCAGAAAAAATGTACCAGAATTTTATTATGCATGTAGAGTGGCGGCATATGGAGAAAGGAGGGAACTCGGGCATATTTGTTTGGTGCGATGCCAAGCCGGAAGATCATAACAGGTTGCCCAGCGGTGTAGAAGTGCAGATGCTGGAACTGGATTGGGTAAATCAACATACACAGGATGGTGAAACACCGCCCGTCGCTTATGTGCATGGCGAATTATTTGGCGCAGGAAAAACCAGTACTAAACCGGATAATCCGCGGGGCGAAAGAAGTAAATCAATTGAGAACCGTTGCCTGGGTGCAGGTGAATGGAATGCGTATACCGTTGTTTGTGTTGATGGTACCATTAAATTATCTGTGAATGGGAAATTTGTAAACGGTATTCGCCAGGCCTCTCAGCGTAAAGGTTATTTGTGCCTTGAAGCAGAAGGTGCAAGAATAGAGTTCCGGAATTTACAGATTATAGAACTGGAAGAAGGATATATACTTCCTGATCATGTGGTGGAGGAGTTGTAGCTGAAATGAGCAGGGTTCCGGGCCCATAACCTATAACTGAATGCTTATATCTGATCATTAAAACATTATTATGGATCACGCGGAATTATTATCTCCTGAGAATATACTCCTTATTCTATCAATGCTTTTTATTGTGGCGCTTTTAACCATGCTCAGCAATAAACTAAAAATACCTTATCCCATATTTTTAGTGATAGCCGGTTTAATTATAAGCCTGATACCCGGCATGCCGAATATCAGTATAGCGCCTGAGCTTGTTTTCCTTATCTTTCTTCCCCCATTATTGTACTCGGCTGCTTGGAATACATCCTGGCATGAATTCTGGAAAATGCGCAGGCCAATAAGCTTGCTTGCTTTTGGGCTCGTAATATTTACTTCTTCTTTTGTAGCTATCGTTTCTCATGCCATGATACCGGATTTTCCGCTGGCTTATGGGTTTTTATTAGGAGGAATTATTTCGCCGCCCGACGCGATTGCTGCAACCTCGGTATTACAGGGACTTAGGATACCCAAAAGAGTGGTTACTATACTGGAAGGTGAAAGCCTGATCAATGATGCATCAAGCCTTATCGTTTTCAGCTTTGCTTTGTCTGCAATTACTTACGGGGATTTTGTTTTTTGGGATGCAACAAAAAATTTCTTTTATGTAGTTGTAATGGGAATACTGATTGGAGTAGCTATTGCCAATGTGTTGTATTTTCTGCATCGTTATTTACCAACAACGCCTGCTATTGACGCGTGCATTACGCTTATTGCTCCTTATATAATGTATATTGTTGGAGAACATTTTAAAGCTTCAGGTGTGCTTGCTGTTGTAAGCGGGGGATTGTTTTTAACTTATCGTTCCCAGGATATATTTAGTTATGATTCAAGATTAAACGTGTATAGTTTATGGGAAACAATTACGTTCATGCTGAACGGAATTGTTTTTATTCTTATTGGTTTGGAACTTCCTGTAATAGTTAAGGGATTAAATGGCCATTCTGTACAGGAAGCCGTTTTTTATGGGGTGATAATAAGCATTGTTACTATTATAGTGCGACTGATATGGATTTTTCCGGGAGCTTATTTTCCAAGAATTTTATTTAAAAGCATAAGGAAAAAAGAACCAAGACCAGGCTGGCGTTCTGTTTTTCTTGTTGGTTGGAGTGGTATGAGAGGCGTTGTTTCTTTAGCTGCTGCTTTATCCATACCTCTGCTGCTTGGAGCGCATTCGTTTCCTCATCGTAATCTTATTTTGTTCATCACTTTCGTAGTAATACTTTTTACACTTGTATTGCAGGGGTTAAGCCTCACACCTATCATCAGGTGGTTGAAAATAGAATCAAATGACCAGGAGTCGCAAAAAGTGCAGGCAGTGGCATTACGCATTCATTTGGCTGAATCTGTCCTGTCGTACATTGATACCAATTACTCTGAAGAAACCAATACGAACGAGACCTATAAGCGTGTGCGCGACCGCTATGAGCGCATGGTTGAAGTTGCCAAACGGAAACTGGAAAAGGAAGAAGCCGATGAAGCGGAATTAAATTTTCTCCCAAAATACCGGCAAATGCTTGTTGAATTAGTGCATATAAGAAGGCGGGAATTAAACCTGTTTCGTCATACAGGAGAATACAGTGAGGAACTGATCCGCGAGAGAGAAAGAGAACTTGATCTTGAAGAGGCAAGGCTGGAAACATAATATTGCTTCAATAAAATAATATTTACAATTTTACTGAAGCAGGTCATTTTCTTTCAATAAAATCTTTCCCGTAATGATCAATCATCCTGTTATATGCTTCCGCGGCAGCGCCATTGCCCCAATCGTAAATAGTAAATTCACCAATGCCCATTCCTTCATTATTGGCAACACCGCCATGCCCATAGTTCTCCATCATAAACCCATAATCTTCTTTACCAAAAAATCGCCATTTTGCTTCCCACTGGCTTTGCGTTTTTTTATTTTCAGGACTGTATATCATCCAGAAAGAAGCTTTTAAAGCAGCAAGCCCGCGCTTAATGTATTGCGGGTAGTTTAACATTTTTCCATATTCTACCAATAGCTCAGCAAATAAACTTTGTCTTGCATCATTCCATTCTCCATCAAAATTCATTACGCCAAAGCCACCAACCGCATCTACGTAAATAAATGGTGGCTGCCATATTGCCTGGTACATTAATAGTTCATCAAGTGCTCTTCTTCCCTGCTGCAGGTATTTTTCATTTTTGGTTGATTGATATGCTTTCAGCAAAGCCTGTGCTGTCCAGTATATGCCCAGGTTATTTTGTTTGAACATATTGTTGCGCGTCACTTTTTTACCTTCCAGTGTTTTCTCCCCATAATCACTGCACGACCAATATGTTTCAAAATCCTCCCATTGCCCGTTGATCATCCTGTATTCCGCCACCGCTTCAATGGCTTTTAAAGCTGCTGTTTTATATTTTTCGTTTTGGGTAACTGAGTATAGTTCAAAAAGAAAAGTAGCAGATTGCGAAGTTTCCGGCGATTGCTGCAAAGCAGGTAATGGCTTATGTGTTTTTGCATCTAACCATGCAGGAAAAAATCCTTGTGCGTCCTGCAGGTTTAACAGCGCGTTCGCGTATGCAGTAACGTAAGTGAGTAAACGATCATCTTTTTCAAGTTCTTTATACCAGCCAAGCATCAGGTAGGCAGTATAGCTCATATCCAGTATATGCAATGGCGAAGTTACCGCATCGCCGGAATATGGATTTCGGTTGGAGTTGCCGAAGTAAAGCGTATTCCAGCCTTTGGAGCGCTTATATTTAGCTCCTTTAATTTCCACTTCTTCCATTTCTGTAGCCACCAATCCCGGAAAAAATCCATTGGTTTGGGGAAATGATAATGCCAGCTCTTTTGTTTTTTGCGCATACTCCATCAACTCCGGTTGTTGTGTTCTTTTTGCATAACGAAAAAGCCCTGATGCAGAACGGAAGGAATTAAACCATGCCTGGTTCCATATGGAGCGGAACTCTCTTTCATCAACTTCTCCGGGATAGTTAGGGCTTTGCGTTACGTTTACAATAAACTGCGGAGCACCTACCTGTTTCCCATTTAATTCAAATTCCTGCCATACGGTTTTTTTCCATGAGTTAAAGGCCCAGTTATATGTTTCCTTTACCAGTGTGTCCATATCGCCTGTATGTTGCACAAATGATTTTTGGCAGGCAGCTTCGCCCCAGTGTTCCCAAAAAAAATCAACAGGTTTGCGGAATGGATCAGCAATGTTTTGTTTATTATTATCTGAAAGAATGTAAAACCCAAATTCGAGTGTGCCGGCATTGTAGGTACCACCGGGTCGCCTTACAAAAGCCGTATGCTCTTTTACTGATGACTTGCTCATGCCAAGCACGAGCTTACTACCAGGTGCATCTATATCCATATACCAGTCTACATCGGGGTTTTTACTCAGCAAATCAAGATCAGGTATAATAGTTAATTGCTGTTGTGCGGAAAGAGCGATCATTGCAGGTGAACGGAAAACATGCTGAGCAATAATATGCTGGCTGGTAGGTGTAAGATGCGGCGCCCAATGAAAAGATGGCTTAAATTTTGGCTGAATGATCAGTTGCCAGTCATCCTGTTGTATTGCCTGGGGCAATTGCCATTGTAAATGCACTTTTGTTATACCACTTTTTTGCTGAGAAAATTTTATTGCAGGTAAATTGCCACCGATTGCCTGGTATTTTAATGATTGAATAAAACCGGTAAGCTGAGCAGGTACAATAGCAGATTTTGTGCTTTGGCTTTTTACGGAAAGAGCAGAGATAAAGCAGAATATAAATGCAGCTGGCAAAATTCTCATGGTAGTAAAAGATTGAAATATTGTTGCTGCAATATACGGAAAGCTGTAAGGCATAAAAACATAAATCCACCGTTTTGTAAAACGGTGGATTTATCAGCAGGAAAAATAATGTTATTTTATTTCGCTGTAAGCACTAGTGTATATCTTATATCTTCTGTATGCCCGATAATATTATCGTTGTCATCATACTCGGGAGATACATAAATGAGCTGTAATTTTAACGTACTATCTGTAAGCTCTATGATTTTAAGGTATGAATAGTTGTCTTGAGTGTAATAAGGAAAAGAAAGCAGGAAGCTGTTTTCTTTTGATGAAAATATACTCCATTCAAATGCCTGGGCATACGATTGATTCCCGGCTGAATATTTAAGGAGAAATGTTCCTGCGGGAGAAAAGAAGAAACTAATATTATCCGGGGAAGCATGCGAGTCTTCAAAAAAATCAGCGCCGTCTTCTTCCGCTGTAAGTTGCCAGTTTTTTAAGATTGCTTTCTTATTGTTGTCAATAGCAACAGTACCAACCCTGGCTGCTTTAACCGTCATAGGAATATCATAATAAGTGCAATTAAAGCTTATAGAATCGCCAACAACTTTTAAATCAGATACAGTGCCAATGGTGCTCAGCTCAAATGATGTGCTGTCTTTAACACTAAGTTTACCTGTAATAGCGTAATACTGGTTAAAAGTTAATATATAACTACTGTCGCTGAAAAATTCTACAGATGAGATGTTGCCAATATCCTGCACCTTTTTAGATGGTTGGAAAAATTCCCTGCCTGAAGGTTTGCTTATCCTTCTTGGAAGCTCTATATCGGCAGCCCATTTCCCCTGCACTTTTTCGAATAAAGCAGGCTCAGGAGTTGAAAGCGATGGATTATCATCTTTTTTACAGGAAAAGAAAAAGCTTAAAGAAAATAATAAAATAAGATAACGTGTTTCAAAACGAAATTTCATGAAAAAGGATTTAGAATTAAAAATTGTGCTTCGTGATTTAATTGCAGAAGCAGGAAATGAACGGTGATTTATAATGCAAATTGTATTTGCCGTCCAGACTTCGTTTAACCGTTTATGTGGGTGAGTGTATATACTTAGGCATTGATAGCAGTAACCCGCTAACTGTTGATGTATGTAAATTGCTTATTTCTTTCTTCGGATATAATGTTTTATTAAATGCAGTTGGATGATAAAAGAAATGACTGTCCATTGAAAGCCTTTGTTGGTAGATTAATTAAGGCAGCAAGTACATTTTACAGGATTGATAACAATCCCTTTTAGTTATTTCATCGTATAAACAAACATGGTAATGAAATGCCGCTTTATACGCTATATAAGTGTACTTATATTTTTTGCTTATACATCCGGGCTGGTTGCGCAGGATCATTGTGCTACCATGCCCAGGCTGAATTCCCTTTTTGAAAATAACAGCGCGCTCCGGAAAAGATTTGAACAAAACCGCGACAATTTCAATTTTCGGTTGCAGCAAAGAAAGGTTGCATCTCAGAGAGAAGGCGATGCTGAAATAACCTATATCATACCGGTTGTTTTTCATGTTGTATTGAATGATCCTTCTGCTGTTACTGATGCTCAAATTCTGGCACAGATTGAAAAGCTGAACAATGCATTTTCAGGAACTGATGCAGACAGTTCCTCCATTCCTTCATGGTTTAAGCCATTATTTGCAAAGTCAAAAATCAGGTTTTGCCTTGCACAACGCGATCCTGATGGAGCTCCTTCAACAGGTATAACCAGAACAACAACATCATCAAATTCATTTACCTACGATGATAAGGTGAAGTATATAAGCTCAGGAGGAAAAGACAGCTGGAATACAGAGAGCTATTACAATGTATGGATATGCAGGTTAAGCAATAATCTTTTGGGTTATGCCACATTTCCGGAAGATGGCGATGCAGATGCGCAGGGTGTAGTTATAGATTACAGGTCGTTGCCAGGCGGGAGTTATTCCAATTATAATACCGGCAAAACATTATGTCACGAAACAGGGCATTATTTTAATCTCTATCATATTTGGGGCGATGATGATGGCGCCTGCACCGGCACCGATTATGTGGATGATACTCCCAACCAGGCAAATTCAAGTACCGGTTGCAGTTCAGGTATTAAAACAGACCGTTGTACTTCCGGCGGTAATGGAGTAATGTACCAGAATTATATGGATTACAGCTATGATGCCTGCCTCATCATGTTTACCACAGAACAGGTTGAAAGAATGGAATCCGCGCTGCTGACCTATCGCTCATCTTTATTAAACTCACAGGGATGCATACCCGTAACTTTATATGATTACGATGCAGCGTTGCTGGGCTTATATGAACCGGTTAAGCGTTTATGTGCCCCGTCTTATTCCCCATTAATAAGTATAAGGAACAAAGGCAGCGAAACTTTAACGGCGTTAAATATTTCGGTTATACTTAACGGTAAGGTAAAAGATATATATAAATGGACGGGTAACCTTGCTTCATGGGATACTACTTCCATACGTTTACCACAATATGCGATTGAGCAGGGTGATTATACATTGTTAATAAAACTTTCTGAACCTAATGGCAACACTGACGGGGATACCACGAATGATATAATATCAAAAGTAATATTATATTATGCTCCCGTTACGAATATTGAAGAAAGCTTTGAGGGAGATGGAACTTTGCCACAGGGATGGGATATATTAACCAATGAGAATACGAAAGGCTGGCAGAAAGCGACCGGCATTGCAAGTTCAGGCTATACGAGCATGCAAAAAACAGCAGATGCTAATGGCAGTGGGCTACAGGCCTTACTGCGTTTGCCTGAAACATATTTTACCGGCGTGGATTCCGCATATCTTACTTTTAAAATAGCAGCAGCGCCTGCAGTAAGTTCCGGTGCACAATCATCTGTAGATACCCTTGAAGTGCTGCTAAGCCAGGACTGTGGCGCTACCTATCAATCCCTGTATAAAAAATACAGTGCTTCGCTTTATACTAAAAATACAGTTGCAACAACTTTCAGCCCGGCAATTACCGAGTGGCGTAAGGATACTGTTGATCTTCTTAATTATATTGATAAGGGTAATATGTTGTTGAGTTTGCGCGCAAGCAATTACAATCAAAGCAATATTTATATTGACGACGTAAATGTATTTACCGTTACGGTTAATCCTAACCTTAAGGCTAAAGGATTTATGGTAACGCCTAACCCTACTGCAGGTATAGTATATGTGCAATTTTACCCGTCCCCTGAAAAATTACAGGCGGTGCAGGTTTATACCGTTACCGGGCAACTCATCAGGAGTATTAATACTTCGGATGGTGCGCTTAACCTCTATACTATCGATCTTATAACTCAGCCGCCGGGCATGTATATAGTAAGAGCGGTATTTAAAGACAGGGTAGAGGTTAGAAAGATAATAAGGAGATAATATAGACTGCTGAGGTTACAAAGTGAAAATGGTTTGCAGGCTAAAGTTGTGGATGCAGCAGTATAATTAATATTCAGCTTTATACTATTGGAAAATAAAAAACTTAATAGCATGTCAGCTATTAAGTTTTACGATCTGGAAATATATTCAGGTTAAGCTATTTGAACTACAAAGCTGATACTGCGGCTATGCCCGGTAAAGTTTTTCCCTCAAAATATTCAAGCATAGCGCCGCCGCCGGTTGATACATAGCTTACTTTATCTGCATAACCAAACTGGTTAACCGCTGCAACAGAATCACCGCCGCCAACAAGCGAGAAGGCGCCTTTTTGTGTAGCTTCTGCCACAGCTTCTGCCACAGCTTTTGTGCCACCCTGGAATTTTGCCATTTCAAAAACACCCATCGGGCCGTTCCATAAAATGGTTTTTGATCTCTTGATTACGTTAGTAAATTGCCCGCGGGCATTTTCACCAATATCCAGTCCCATCCATCCATCAGGTATATCATTGCTGGGAGCAGAAGAAGTGTTTGCGTTTGCGTCAAACTTATCTGCTATAATTGAATCAGAAGGTAAATGAATACATACACCACTTTCTTCCGCTTTTTTCAACAGCATTTTTGCTACATCCAGCCTGTCTTCTTCACAAAGTGAATTGCCTATTTTGCCACCCTGCGCTTTCATGAAAGTATAAGCCATGCCGCCGCCGATAATAATATCGGTAGCTTTTTTCAACAGGTTTTCTATAATGAGAATCTTGTCGGAAACTTTTGCGCCGCCGATAATAGCGGTAAAAGGTCTTTCTGATTGATGTAATACTTTTTCAGCACTGTTTACTTCTCCTTCCATCAACAGTCCAAACATTCTTTTTTCAACCGGGAAAAATTTTGCAATGATGGAAGTGGAAGCATGCGCCCTGTGGGCAGTACCGAACGCATCATTTACATATACATCGCCAAGCGAAGCGAGCTTTTTGGCAAATGCTTCGTCTCCGGCTTCTTCTTCTTTATAAAAGCGGAGATTTTCCAGTAATAATACTTCTCCGGCTTTCATCATATCAGCAGTAAGAAAAGCCTGTTCGCCGATGCAATCATTTGCGAATAAAACAGTTGTGCCACCTAACAGATCACTCAGATGCTTTACCAGATATTTTAAGGAATATTTGTCTTCGGGCCCTTTTTTAGGACGACCGAAGTGGCTCATCAGGATTACTTTACCGCCATCGCCTAATATTTTTTTGATAGTAGGCACAGCGGCCCGCATGCGCGTATCATCTGTGATTTCAAGTTTATCATTCAGGGGCACGTTAAAGTCAACACGCACTAATGCTTTTTGACCTTTAAAATTATACGAGGAAAATTTTGACATATTGCAGAGGATTTAGACAATAATAAAAGCAAAGAGAGTGCTAAGATATAGTATACTCACAAACTATGGTGAAGAATCTGTAACAATCTCTTTGCTGTTTGAGCAGCATGAGCGCTGCTGAATATGGTTATAAACGCACAAGAGTGCGACGCAACGAAGATGCCATATGCACTACAGCCGGCTTTATAACAATTATTTGCTGATTAACTGGGCAAAATAATGCACACTGCGTACGAGCTGGCTTACATAGCTCATTTCATTATCGTACCAGCTAACTGTTTTTACAAGCTGTGTATCACCTACGGTCAATACTTTTGTTTGTGTGGCATCGAACAAAGAACCATAGGTTGTTCCGATAATGTCGCTGCTTACAATTTCGTCTTCGGTATAGCCGAATGATTCGTTAGAAGCGGCTTTCATAGCGGCATTTATTTCTTCCACTGTAACTTTTTTGGAGAGTATGCTTACTAATTCTGTAAGAGAACCGGTAAGGGTTGGTACGCGCTGGGCGCTGCCATCTAATTTACCTTTTAAGCCAGGCAGTACCAGCCCGATGGCTTTAGCGGCGCCGGTGCTGTTAGGCACAATGTTCTGCGCTGCTGCTCTTGCACGGCGAAGATCGCCTTTGGGATGGGGCGCATCCTGTGTGTTCTGATCGTTCGTGTAGGCATGAATGGTAGTCATGATACCAGAAACGATACCGAATTTTTTATCGAGCACATCTGCCATTGGTGCGAGGCAGTTGGTAGTGCATGATGCGCAACT
The DNA here is from genome assembly GCA_047601125.1 of Agriterribacter sp. Taxonomy (GTDB): domain Bacteria; phylum Bacteroidota; class Bacteroidia; order Chitinophagales; family Chitinophagaceae; genus Agriterribacter. The sequence goes on from JASGJY010000002.1 coordinate 2,775,376, forward strand.
TATGATGGTTTCTGACCCGTCAAGAATATTATGGTTTACATTAAAAACGATTGTTTTTAAATCGCCGGTTGCAGGTGCAGAAATAACTACTTTTTTAGCGCCGGCCTTAAGGTGGGCGGCTGCTTTATCTTTATCTGTAAAAAAGCCTGTGCATTCCAATACCACATCCACATCATGCTCTCCCCAGGGAATTTGCGCCGGATCTTTTTGCGCATATATTTTTATTTCATCACCATTTACTATTATTGAATTTTCGGTAGCTTTTACATCTTCATTAAAGCGGCCCTGTGCGGTATCATATTTTAATAAATGAGCCAGCACTTTCGGGCTGGTAAGATCATTGATCGCTACAACATCTATCCCCTCCATGTTATGTATCTGGCGGTATACTAAGCGCCCTATTCTTCCGAATCCGTTAATAGCAACTTTTACTGTGCTCATTGTCAATTGTTTTAATCTTTTTAAAAATTGAGATGCAAATTTACGACTTAATGTTTAACAAAAGTGAAAGAAAAAGGCCGCCTCTGTATCAGAAATACAGATATTTTGGAAAAATATTTTGGATGGATATGCAGGTACATATATCTTTGCACTCCCAAAAACAGAACGGCCCGTTGGTCAAGGGGTTAAGACGCATCCCTTTCACGGATGAATCACGAGTTCGATTCTCGTACGGGCTACATTCCGGAGATTTTCAAGAAAAAATTGAGAATCTCCGTTTTTATTTAAATTATATTCGTTTGTAAGGTGAATAGTTACAAGCAAGGAACCATTTATTTTCTTGGTAAAATATTCATGATTTTTTGCGTCATAAGAGGTACCTTCCGGAAACAACGTTTTTTGGATCTTTCTTTTACAATCGAGACCACTGGAACTCTACACAAAACAAATATTTGCCAGCTTTTGTAGTGAATTTTAAGCAAGCTTTCGAGGTTAGATATTTTTTGTGGAACCGTGTTCAATTCTTTATAGACTCCCTCCATTTGATCGGTTAAATGCTCTAATGTGAGTTGGTAGGTTGCACGATCACACAAAACTAAAAATACTACAGCACTAACCTTACTTTGAGCATTTATCCGCGCACAAGACAAGCGTTCTATGGTGATGCTAATTATTTGTACTTCTGATTAATAAAATAAAAACAAATTAAGTTTAACGTCATGAATTCATTGCAGTATGGAGTTTTTTCAAGAAAAATCGTCTAAGTATATTAAAACTACTTTAGAATTTTGTTTTCCGGTTTAAACCATTGTTGCATTATAAGTTTTAGCATCTGAATCCCGGAGAATATAAAAAAATCCGGAGCATTTGCCCCGGATTGGTGAATATATGTTAGCGTTGTGCGATTGATGATCCCCGTGTAATTATTGTTTTATAATTTTCAATTGCTGCACCTGTCCGCGGTATGTATAGCGGATGATATAAATACCATTGCTGATATTGTTTAAGCTGATGGTGGTACTGGTATTTACCGTTGTTGTGCGGTATACTGTTTTTCCATCAATGCTTACCAGTTCCAGTGTGCCATCACCTTGCAATCCTCTCACGGTAACAAACTGCCTTGCCGGGTTTGGATATGCCTGCAGTGATATGCCTGCCGATACTTTTACCAGTTTAATGGAAGAGTAGGTATAGCTTCCGTCTATATCCACCATCTTCAGGCGGTAGTAATGGTCGCCTTCACTTATACCTGCGTGCGTGAACTGGTAGTTATGTACACCCGGCATATTCGCCGCGGCCACATTGCCGATTGAGGTAAACCGTATTCCATCAATGCTATGCTCTATACTGAAGCTGCTGGTATTCACTTCATCGGTGGTTTGCCATTCAACCAACGCATCATTATTGCGCACTTTTACTTCAAGCTCAAGCAGGCGAAGTGGCAGCGCCAGGTCTGTGTTGGTGATAATGAACGGAGAGAAACTTGTATACCCGTTCTGCGTTTTACTGTACCTGCCGGCAGTATCTGTAAGCGCCGCGCTGATAGCTCCCATTTCCCATGCGGTAGTATAATGCGCCACTTTCGATTGTGTTCTGTCGAAGGATGGCTGTTCATCCTGCCCGTTCCAAAGGAAGGTGAGCGTAGCATTGCTGCCGCCTGGTGTTTGCTCTTCAATAAACCATGTGCGGTTTACATTGCCGGTTCTCAGCGTGTCTCCGCTATTGCCGCGCTGCAATACATAAGACGCTACGCTAACAGAGAAATTATCCATTGTGCCGGTATTGTTTATTTTCACAAAATTGCCATGACTGGTATCCGCTGCCACAGGGAAAACATTCTCTGCATTATTATTTACCAGTTTCAGTTTTCCTATACCATTTGTCACAATAAAGTGAGCGGTATCAGCATTCAGTATGCTTCCGTTAATAGTGAGGTCGAAATCGCCGAGTAACAGTTTACCGCCAATCCATCCCGGCACATCATCCGGTATACCCTGCTTCATATCGAGGTTACCATTTACCGTAATGTTTTTTGGTATAGGAAGTATGGTTGAGAACGAAAGCGTATCCGTATTGTTTGTTGAATTGTATTCTACCGGTGTGCAGTTCACAATTTCCGCTACCACTTTTCCTTTCAGCACATCAAAATACATCTTCTTACTTACTATAGTGTTTGCACCTGCGGTAAGGAAGAATGGCACACTGTCAACCGCACGTAAGCTTCCATTGTAATTATAGATGTAGAAGCGAACCCATGCAGAACCATCTACTGTTCCGTTGTTGATGATGGAATATGATATGGTTACACTGTCGCCCATTGAAAATCCGTTAGGATTAAATTTGATGGAATTGGCAAAACGTTTTGCCATATCCGGCGCTTCACCCACTATCAATGCACGGGTTGCTGTATTGTTACCTTCATTCTCTTCATTTAATGTATTGGCAGGGTCAACCACAATCTTCATGATCTTTGTTCCCTGTGTTAATGAGGAGTAAGTGAGGGTAGCCTGCACCGTTGTATCCTTTCCGGGTTGTATGGCATTGAAAGGCACATCATCTCCCAGTTGCACATCATCTACAAAGAACCGCATTACATTGGCTGTGCTCACTTTTCCGCCTGCATTGCGCACCGTGCCCACAATGGTAATGTTTTGTGCAGGCAATGGATTAAGACTGCTAGGAGAAATATACTGCGATAATACTTCCAGGTCAGGCTTGCTATCGGTTACGCGTATGTGATAGAAGCCAATATTGTTGTTCTCTGCTGATTCACAAACCGTATTTGAAGAGTCGGCAACCACACGCACTGTAAAGTCTCCTGTTGTGCTGAACATATGAGAAAATGTGCCATGTGCCGCGTATTGTTCACCAGCCTTTACATTACTGATGGTTTCTGAACCTATTTCAACGCCATCAAGTATGTAATGTACCTGCACGTTTGCAGCGTCTCTTATACCCATATTTCTTATGGCAGGGAAGAAATTACCGGAATTATTGACTCTTACAATAGCAGGGTTAGCTGCTGATCCTGTTTCCGAAGACAACTGGAACGGTGTAAGATCAGCGCTGAGCGGAACGTTCTTCTTATTATTGCTCTTATTGGATTCCTGAGTGATATTATTATCGCTGTCTGCAAACACCTCCAGTATATCTCCGCAGGTGTTGATATTGCTGCTAACAGTATATGCATCAGATATAACAGTAACAGAACCGTTTTCCGCAATACCTGCTACCGGTTTTTTAGCGCCGACCTGCACGCCGTTCACACTGAATTTAACATTAAAGCCGCCGGTTGCCTTACCGGTATTTTTTATCACAGCAGTGAACTGCGTATTCGTACCGTTATTCATTAGTGTTGGGTTGGCGGTAACATCTGTTACAGAAAGATCAGGCGCAACAACCGTAATGATAAACGTAAGTTCATTATTGGTCTCATCTGTTTCTGTTACATCAGCGTCAGCATCAATAAACACTTTTATGGTATGCAAACCAGGTGTTAAAGCCGGGTCAGAGAATGTGATGGTTTGAGATGCGCCGCCTGCAAGAGAGGATATGGTCTGTGTTTTAATGAGCGTGCTTCCATCAAATATCTTCACTACATGGCTGCCGGCAGTTACACACTGCAGGTTAACCGCATCAAACCTGAAGGATGTGAAACTGGTTTGTGCAAAATTCTGTATAGTGAGATCGGGCAGGGCGGGCTGTGGTGTAACCGTGCCATTAGTACCAACCGTATATACAATATAATGCGGGCGGATGGTAGCCGTATTGGGTATTTGTTCATACTCTACATATGTATACACCAGTTGAGCGCTTATGCTTACAGGGTCTGTGCTTTCCGGTATCTGCCAGGGTAAAATTACAGGCACTTCCTGACCGGGAGCCAGTGCGCCGGCGCCAAATTCCTGTGTGTTAAACAATTCTCCGTTTATAAATACTTTCAGTTCAGCACCACCTAATACTTCATCAAAGCCGCTCCACATATTGTTCAGGTCTCTTTCCCTGATCTTTATTTTCAAATCAATATTACCTGCACCACCGGCAATATTGCTGCACTTGCCGGTTCCGGTGCTCATGCCCATACCGCCCATTGATGGTTGGGGAACAGGTGGTTTGCATGCATCTGGCAACGGACACGGCATAGGTATACTGTTAGATGCCGGTGAACTTGTAAAGGTGAAGTCAGTAACGGTTACCGCATAGGCGAAGTTGCCGCTGCCACAGGTTACGCCCGTTACCAGTGTACTGTAATTGCCATTGGCATCGGTAGTTGTTTTAAAGGTTTGCGAACCTGTGTTGATGGTTACTTCCGCACCGGCCACCACAGTGCTTGTGCCTGTGCCATAGTATTCCGCATGACCACTGATAAGCACCTGCAGTTGCGGGCATTCCTGCCTCAGGGCCGTGGTTGTTGCATTAATACCACCCGGAAGATTGGGTGAACCAACGGTTACCGGTCTTATAGCATAGTTGTTCAGTACATTGCTTTCACCCAAAGTCTGGCTGCTGTCAATCCATACTTTGATGGGATAAAATCCTTCATCAGCAAAGTTGAGCGTATAGTTTATAGTGTTGCTTCCGTTAGCGGGCACTGAAGGTAATACCGCACTTCCTATCAGGATGGTATCCCTGTAAAATTTAAGCGGCACATTGGTTGCAGGCACAGCGGTACTGTTGCTCACACGGGCTGTCATTGTAAATGTTTCACCCGGTTGTGGATTGGATTTGCTGAAGCTGATATCATTCGCGAAAATTCTCAGATCCAGCACATCGCTTGTAACTACCGGTCCAGATTTATATGCAGCACCTGCTGTTGCTGCATTGCCATCTTCATCTGTCACGTCAAATTTATATCCCGCAGTGCTGGTATTAGTGTTGTGTGTGAAGGTATAGCTATATACTACACCGCTGATATAATCTGTACTGGTTCCTTCTTTTACCATAGTGAACACACCTTCATTCAGATCATTGAATGTTTGATTGCCGTTCAGGTCAATAGACACTTTAGGGTAACCCGCCATTGGCGCTTTATTATTGGCAGATGTATAAAGAACTTTATACGTGAATATACCTGTTGGCCCTGCGGCGGGGCTTACACCACTTACGCCGTTATATGCGCCTCCCGGAATATACTGTAGCATAGGCGGCGCTCCCGGCGTGTAGCCATTACCGTTAACCGTAACTGTAGCGGAATCCACACCAGGCGTTGAGGATAATATTTTTATTTGTGCGCTGTATTGTCCAACCGCGGTTGGTGTAAATACTACAGGCAGGCTTAGCGAGCCATTATTGGCAGCGATAACTGTGCCTGGCGTAAAGGTGGGCACAAAAGCGCCGTTGCCTGAAATAACATTGCTTAATGTAACCGGCACATTGCTCTTATTGTAGATGGTAAATGTATAGCTGGAGCTGTTGTTCAGTACAACATTGCCGTAGTTATATCCATTAAGCGGAGATATGATCCACGAATAAGTTTGAGCGATGCCATTACCAGTGAGAATACCTGTATATTTTCCGGAACTGGTGGTAAGTTCAACCGAATCGTAATAAGCCGCTACACTGGTTGGGGTAAATCTTATTCTGATAGTGTCGGCTTTACCACCGTTAATGTTGATTGGTAAAACAGCATCCGTGCTGAAATCTGTACCTATATCAATGGCATTTACAGTTTGGGCAGATGCGCTGTTATTTTTTATGATCAAATCCCTTTCAACCGTAATGCCTGTAGGCACACTGCCAAAAGATAAAGTGTCAGGTGTTATATCCATCAGGTCTGTGAAGAAGGTAGCATAATTGGTCAGGCTCCATTTTCCTTCCTGGTTTTTGGTTCTTATAAAGAGATTATGACTGCCATTGCTTAAGCCTGAAGTATTGATGGTAGCGGCAACATTTGCCAGGTTTGTGCCGGGTGTAATGCTGATAGCGTGACCGGCGCCGTTGCCCGGGTCAGTATCAATAAAATACTCCGCGGCAATAATGTTTTGTGCGGCAACCGGAGCAGTGGTATATGCGGGATCAGCATCTACATTAAAATCGCTTACATTGGTAATGCTCCATCTGCCTTCATTACTTTTTGTGCGGATGTATAACCTGTGAATACCATTGGTTAATCCGGTAGTATTAATGGCTGCTGTTGCATCAGCAATATTAACCGCGGCACTGATGGCTATCGTTTGCCCGTTACCGGCACCCGGGTCGGTATCAATAAAGTATTCCGCTGCAATAATGTTTTGAGCTGCAACGGGGGCGACGGGATAAGCAGGGTCTGAATCTACATTGAAATCACTTACATTGGTAATGCTCCATCTGCCTTCATTGCCTTTTGTGCGGATATATAGCCTGTGAATGCCATTGGTTAATCCGGTAGTATTAATAGCTGCTGTAGCATCAGCAATATTAACCGCGGCGCTGATGGTTATCGTTTGTCCGTTACCGGAGCCCGGATCGGTATCAATAAAATATTCGGCGGCAATAATATTTTGGGCCAAAACAGGGGCGGAGGGATAAGGAGGATCAGTATCTACAACAAAGTCACTCAGGTTAGTGATACTCCACCTGTCTTCATTGCTTTTTGTGCGGATATACAACCTGTGCACACCGTTGGTTAATCCGGTAATATTAATTGCTGCTGTAGCATCAGTAATATTAACCGCGGCGCTAATGGGTATCGTTTGTCCGCTACCGGCACCCGGGTCGGTATCAATAAAATATTCAGCGGCAATAATGTTTTGAGCAGCTGCTGGTGCGGCAGCATATGCCGGATCGAAGTTTACAGTAAATTCTTTTATTTCAGTACTACTCCATCTGCCTTCCGCGTTTCGTGTGCGTATACCAATGCGGTGTACACCGTTTGAAAGCCCGGTAGTATTAATATTATTGGGAGATATGGTGATGTTTATGCCCGGGGTAATGCTTAATGCGGCAGCACTGCCAATACCGGGATCATTGTCAATAAAATATTCAGCAGCCACAATATTTTGTGGCGCCACCGGTGCTGCAGGATACGCAGGATCCTGTGCATATAACGTTACCGCACACACGAAGAGCATGAGAAAGAGTAAATACTTTTTCATTAGTTGAAAGTTTAGTGGTAAGTAGTGAGGAGTAAGTGGTAAGCGCTTATTACTTACCACTTACCACTTATCACTAATTGTTATTTCTCGAGCTGAAGGTTATTGTCATGCTATTTGTTCCGGACGGGATAGATGCCGGCACGGTAAGGCTGTATATGGTTGGAATATTTGCTATCCCCGAAAGTTTATAAGGGTCTGGTCCGCCAAAAGCGCCCGCATCAGGTGTTGTAACTGCGCCTACAGTTAATCCTGCGGCAATGGCGGGTGAGCCTGTTGCCAGTCTCCATTGTCCGTCTGTACTATTGCCGCTGATCCCCTGGAAAACCTGTGCATCAGTATACCCGCTGATATTGCCATTGGCACCGACATATGTTGAAAAGCCACTGGGGTTTCCAATCCCTACATTATTTTTAACTACTACATTGATAAAACTTATATTATAGGAGATAATATTATTAGCAAAATATCCGCTATACATGGCTACAGAATTACGGAATACATTGTTACGTACTACATTATTGTTGTTTCCGGTATTAGATAAATCAAGATAGTTGGTGAATATATTGTTGCTTATATTCCAGTTTTGAGCAGCGCCTATATTGCCCGCAATATTCCCAACGTAGCATTTATTAATATTCCAGTTGTCGGCTATTGTACCTGCCTGAGGTGTCCAATATATATTAATACCGTTTAGTATACACCTGCTGATAGTAATATTATCTGCGCCAAAGCCCGCTGCGTTTGCGTTGTTAAGAGAAAGTCCTGCTAATCCAATAAATACTGAACCGGAAGCGGCAGAATCAAGCCCGAAATAGCCAACACTTGCCGGGTTGGGGTTAGCCTGCAAATCTGTATTGCTGTTAGCGCCACTTAAAAAATATCCTGTACCGATGAAGGTGAGTTTTTTTGCAAGCCCGGAACCGCCGTAAGCAGTAGCGCTTCCTTCTATATATATAGTATCTCCGGCGGCGGCGGCGGTTACTGCAGCTGCAATATTATTAAAATCGGCTACTACGCCGGCATTATTATTAACGCGCCAGATTTTAGCATCGGCATTTAAGGTAGAAACTGCAATTATTACCAGAGTGTAGATTACTTTTTTCATATCGTCGTTTTTTTGAACTCAAATATGATGAGCGTTAAACATTGTTCCTATCCCCGAAAAACAGGATATTTAAAAATTATACCACGAATATGTGTTGAAGTAACTAAAAGCCTATAAGGTTTGCGGGCTGGATGACCGTGCTGCAAACCTTATAGGCTTTTCCAGGAAGTGTTCGTAGCACTTTCCCTAAAAATCATGGAAAAAGGGGAGTATTGTATTATTTTACCTTAACTTATTTTGTAGTATGAAGAAATATGGCTGTTTCTTTTTTGTATTGCTGTATATGCACTCAGGGCTGGCGCAGGTGTTAATGAACAAAGACAGCCTGCTCAAGCTTTTGCCCGGCGCTAAACAGGATACCAATCTTGTTCAGTTGTACATTAACATAGGGCAGCAGTATGAAATGAATGATCATGAAACAGCAAAAGTGTATTACCGTAAAGCCGGTGACCTGAGTGAAAAATTGGGCTATGATGCAGGCATCATAAAATTCATCAGCAACTATACTTATTTGCTTAATGTTCAGAAAAAAACAGATTCTTCATTAATGCTCAATAAAAGAGCGCTCAGTCTTGCCTTACAATTAAAAGACCCGGTAATTATTGGTAAAACCTATAGCAACACAGGCTCTTCCTTTTTGCACATGGACGTGTACGACAGCGCAATTGCTTATTTTGAAAAAGGCAGGCAGGCAATGGAGGAGGCAGGAGATGAAGCAATGCTGGCGCGCATGGCCGATATTATGCAGAATGCATATCATGAGCTGGGGCAATATGATAAAGCCATTCAACTAAGTGAAGATGCGCTAAATTATTACAGGACTACAAACGACTCCGTAACGCTTGGAATCATTCTTTCAAATCTCGGTAATAATTATGTTTCAAAAGGAGATATGAATAAGGGACTGGCTATTTACCGTGAAGGACTTGACATAGCCCGGAAAATAGATTATGCTGAATTGAAACAGACGTTACTGCTTAATATTGGCAATATATACATGCAGCAACAGGTGGTTGATAGTATGAAGCCGTATTTTGATGCGTCATTAAAAATAGCTGAGGAGATGGGGATACCGGTGGGTGAATCAATATCTCTGCGCGGATTGGCGGTACATGCCATGTATAAAAGAAATTTTACCGGAGCGAAAGTATATATTGAAAAAGCATTGGCGCTTGACATGCAATATAACTCCCGGGCTGAGCGCATATCGAACCTGGAAACCCTGAGCAGCATCCAGTATACGATGCATGATATAGAGCAGGCGGAAAGAAGCCTGCAGCAGGCATCAAAATTACGGGATAGTGTAAACGGGGATGAGTTAAAACGCCAGGTGCTGGTCATCGAAAAAAAATTCGAAACACAGAAAAAAGAAAACCAGATCAAATTACAGCAGGCCGTAATCCGTCAAAAAAATATACTCAATTATATTCTTGCAGGCAGCGCAATTGGTTTAATCATTATCGCCGGATTAGGTTACCGGAATTATATCCAGAAGCAAAAGCTGCAACAGCAACGCATAACCGAACTTGAAACAGAAAAAAAACTTGCCGCCACCGAGGCGGTTTTAAAAGGAGAAGAACAGGAGCGAACCCGCCTGGCAAAAGACCTTCACGACGGATTGGGAGGTATGTTGTCGGGCATTAAATACTCATTTCAAACTATGAAAGGTAACCTTATAATGACGCCTGAAAATCAACAGGCTTTTGAACGCAGCATTGATATGCTGGACAGCTCTATTAAAGAAATGCGTCGTGTGGCACATAACATGATGCCGGAAGCATTGTTGAAATTCGGACTGGATACGGCCTTAAAAGATTTTTGCAATGATATTAATCAAAGTGGTGTTTTAAGAATAACTTACCAGTCTAACGGGCTTGAAAATGCTGTTATTGATCAAACAACCGCTATAACTATTTACCGTATAGTGCAGGAACTGGTAAACAATACCATCAAGCACGCAGGCGCTTCATCTGCCATTGTGCAGGTAGATAAGTCTGAAAATGGTATAACGCTTACTGTTGAAGATGATGGTAAAGGTTTTGACACAAATATATTGGAATATAAAGGCGGTATTGGCTGGAGCAATATCCAAAGCCGCATAGATTATCTGAAAGGCAGGCTGGATGTAAAATCTCAACCCGGCAAGGGTACTTCTGTATTGGTGGAGCTTAATGTTAAATCGTAAATCTGATAAAGCGTATACCTGACCAAAAAATAAAATGATCATCCGCCGCGCTGCCATATTGATTATATTGTTTTTTTTGTGCGGATATATTTATGCCCAGCAATCAAGGGTAGACAGTCTTCGCAGTAACATTAATAAGGCGCCAACCGACAGCCTTCGTATAGAAGCTATGTTCAGCTATATGGAAGCAACGCTGAATAATAACACTTCGGATTTTGAGCCTTATGTAAAGGAAATGGCCCTGCTTAGTAAGAAAATCAATTTTAAGTGGGGATTAGCAACAGCATATAATCTTAGCCTGTCTTATTATAAAAACAAAAGCGAGTTTGAAACTGCTTTGCAATATGGCGATTCTCTGGAAGCGCTGGTAAAAAATGATACTGCTGAAAATATTGTTTTACAACTGGCGCACATGTACTCCAACCGGGCAAATCTTTATTACAGGATGGATGATAATATGAAGGCTATGGAGGGCTATTTGCAGGCAGAAAAAATTTTTTCAAAAATTGATCATTGGGGTATTGTAAATGCATACAATGGTGTTGCCAACTGCTTTATGAAGCTTGGTAATCATCCAAAATCGCTTGAATACTCAAAGAGGGCTGTTGAAGCAGCGCAAAGATTCAGCGATAAGCGGTTGCTTGCCAATATGATGATGAACCAGGCTACCATTTTTATGAATCTTGAGAATTATAAAGCAGCAGACTCCGTATTGAACCTTGTATGGCCGGTAGTTGAAAAGCTCAGTAATAATAAAAGCTTTCATGTGTATTATCTTAACAGGGGAGATGTGGAAGCTTATTATAGTAAAGATACCCTGAAAGCATTGAACTATTACCAGAAAGCATATGATTATGCAAGGTTAAATAAAGATGAATGGCTTGAAGCGATAGCTTTGTTTTCATTGGCAGGCTTTCAACAGGATTTGAAGCACAAAGATTTTAAATCTACTATTGATGAATTGTATCGTTTATCTGTTAAGAACGGGTATGACGATTATAAGGCAGAAGCTTATGACTTATATTCAGAATGGTATAATTCAAAAGCCGATTATAAAAAAGCTTTCGAATACCAGAAGCTGTATAAAAAAATGTCAGACAGCCTTAGCGCGGAAGAAACAAAGGAAGATATATCAATGATGGAAGTGCGTTTTCGCGTGGAAAAAAAGGAGCAGGAAATAAACCGATTAAAAGCAGACCAGGAAGTGCAGCGATTATCCATCCGCCAAAAAAATATCCTCAATTATTTACTGGCGGGCAGCGTGGTTGCGCTGTTAATTATTTCAGTATTGATTTACCGGAATTACCGGCAGAAGCAAAAGCTGCAACAGCAACGTATAAACGAACTGGAAACAGAAAAGCAACTGGCTGCCACGGAAGCCGTATTAAAAGGAGAAGAACGGGAAAGGAGCCGTCTTGCAAAAGACCTGCATGATGGCTTAGGCGGCATGTTATCGGGCATAAAATATGCTTTTCAAACCATGAAGGGAAATCTTGTAATGACGCCAGATAATCAGCAGGCATTTGAGCGCAGCATGGATATGCTGGACAGCTCTATACAGGAAATGCGCCGTGTGGCTCATAATATGATGCCTGAGGCTTTGGTTAAATTTGGACTGGATACGGCGCTGAAGGATTTTTGTAATGATATTCATCAAAGTGGCGCTTTAAAAATAACTTACCAATCCAGCGGACTGGCAGGTGCAGCAATTGATCAAACAACCGCAATAGCTATTTACCGTATAGTGCAGGAACTGGTAAACAATACCATCAAACATGCGGGTGCATCCTCCGCTATTGTACAGGCGGAACAGCGCGAGGGCAATATAACGCTTACCATAGAGGATGACGGAAAAGGTTTTGATACCGTAATTTTACAGCAATCAAAGGGAATCGGGTGGAGCAATATTCAGAGCAGGGTAGAATTTTTGAAAGGCAGGCTTGATGTGAAATCCTCTGAAAACGGAACATCTGTTTTAATTGAACTGAAAGTGTAATGACAACGAAAATATTTATTGTAGATGATCACTATATGGTAGTAGAGGGTATACGCTCACTGCTGCAAAATGAAACCGGCGTGGAGTGGTTAGGGCATGCGATGAATGCCGTGTCCTGCATGGCATTTTTGCAGCAAAAGCAATTGCCTGATGTGATATTGATGGATATCAATCTGCCTGATAAAAGCGGCATAGAGCTTTGTAAAGAAGTGAAAGAAAAATATCCCGGTATATTTATTATCGGGCTGAGTACATTCAACCAGCAGAGTTTTATTCAGAAGATGATGGAGAACGGCGCAAGCGGCTATATATTAAAAAATGCTACGCTGGATGAACTGGTGGAAGCGATTAAAACCGTTGTAAAAGGAAAAACATTTTTGAGCAATGAAACAGCGGCTACGTTGCGTAAGCCGGATAATATTGCTGTTCCTGTTATTACATCGCGTGAAAAGGAAGTGCTGAAGCTGGTGGCTGAAGGTATGACAAATAACGAGATAGCGCAGCAATTGTTTATCAGCCCTACTACGGTGGAAACACACCGCAAAAGTCTGCTGAACAAATTTGCTGCAAAAAATACAGCTTCGCTTATACGGATGGCTGCACAGATGCAACTGGTATAATATAAGCCTGGTAAAATTATTCCTTCGTTTGTGTTTGGTTAATTGCCATTAATGATGCTAAGAAATAGCAACGAGATTCTCTTCTACTTAAAAACCATAAGCAGTTTGATAATTATGAAAAATGGTCTTCAACTGCATATCCGGCTGACCGAACTCCAATGAACAATAAAATAAATTATCAACTTTTGTATCTTACACCAGCAGCAGTTTCGGGCTGGATGTTTTGATTCCCCGCAGAGTTTTTACTCCGGGCCTTTTGTGCATAAACTGAACGCTGCGCGGCATGAGTGTTTTAATTACAACCTTTGATCCTCCGCCTACCGCGGAGTTCTCCCAGCTCACATTGCCCGGAGAAGAGACTCCGCGGAGAACTCTTGCTCCGCAGGGGCGAAATAACAATCTAAAGCAATTTCAATTACAGCACCCAAAAGAGATTGCCCGAAAATACTATTACGGGTTAGGTCATCCCGAACGAGCAACACGAGGCAGTAGTTGAATCGTTCTGACGCGAGTGAGAGATCTGCCGGGCTTAGGTGCTGATGCTCAATTTTTGTATTGCTGCCTGGCAGATTGCTTCACCGCTGCCACAGGCCTTTAATTCAAGCTTCATGCGGGCGGGATCGCAGTGAAAAGAGTCTTTGTATTTCTCTGTCATCACTAAATTTTAAGTGTATTACTTCACCATGCCATACCCCGGTACGCCATTAACAGCCAAAGTTCAAATTTCTCAAATTCCTGGAAAATACTTACTTTTGGCGTTAGTAACGTAGTGCGGTAGTATGATACTTTCATTTGGCAATTCTGATACAGAACAAATATGGATAGGTAACCGGATAAAAAAATTGCCAATAGAAATTCAAAATATTGGCAGAAGAAAACTCAGGATGCTTAATAACGCAGTTAATATAGCTGATTTAAGGATTCCACCAGCAAATAGATTAGAAAAGCTGTCCGGAAAACTTAAGGATTTTTGCAGTATTCGAATAAATGATCAGTGGAGAATAATATTCAAATGGAAGGCCGGAAACGCTTTTGAAGTTGAAATAATTGATTATCATTAAATCTTACAAAATGGCAAAACTTAAAAATATTCATCCGGGTGAAATCCTTTCAGAAGAATTTCTTATACCTTTTAATATAACTGCTTACAAACTTGCAAAAGATATAGATATCCCTCAAACAAGAGTTTCTGAGATTCTTAAAGGCAACCGCAGAATTACAGCGGATACAGCTTTAAGACTAAGTAAATACTTTGGCAATTCTGCAAAATTTTGGCTTGGATTACAAGACGACTTTGACATTGAAGAGGAAATATTATCAAAAGGTTCGGCGCTTAAGTCCATTAAAGCAGTAAATGCAAAAGTAGCTTAACGGTGTATTGTTGGGTGCTGATGTTTAACTTTTGTACTGCTGCCTGGCAGATTGCTTCACCCGCTGCCACATGCCTTTAATTCAAGCTTCATGCGGGCGGGCTCGCGATGAAAAGAGTTTTTGCATTTTTCTGTCATCAATAAATTAAAGTGTATTACTTCATTGCGGTTCTTGCTTCACGAAGATGCCACGAACAGCGATATATCAGCAATTATGTATTAATTCTTCAAAACGCTTTAGCAAGATTGATTTTTTATAAATATCAATATATGCAAAAATGATAATAGTGAAGATGATAGTAAGCGCACCTGCCAGGTTAAGGTTTTGTTTAATTAATCCGATAAAAAAGCTGAGTAATATAATAACCACCGGAATATAAATGCCAGGATTGTTAAGTTCAATGTCTATTCTGGTATAATCACGATTGATGTTTTCAAATTTGGCCAAAAGGGTTGGGTCTATATAGCCGGAGCCTAATCCACCATTATTCCGCCTGAATTTTATAATTAATGGACTACTTTGTTCAACAGATGTGCTAAGGTCAAAAGCGTTGTTTTTAAATAAAGTCTTATGCATATCCAGATTGTTAATAGCAATAAACAGCTGGCAGGCTTCGCGTTTGATGACAATTTTTTTTCTGTATATAATAAATGGTCGCATCAAGTCAAATATACTGTGTTGCTGCATTATTGTTCTATAAACTTACCAAACCTACAAGGCGCAACGCCTGCCTGCCGACTACGCTGTATACCCCAGCTTTGTTATACAGTCAGAGCTGTATTTATTATAGTCCCTTACGCCGGGCTACTCTCCATAGAGTGGCGGGGTGCCCAAATTCAGCTCAGCATTATAAATAAAAAAAGCAAACTTCTTTTCAGAAATTTGCTTTTTAAAATTTATTTGTTAAAACTGTTTACTTCTTCAGCTTCGCAACCAGGTTGTTATTGATCGCTTCTAAAAATTCTTCAGTATATAAAAAGTGCTCGCCGTGTTTTACTTTGTTGCCGTGTATGCAAACCGCAAGGTCTTTGGTCATTTTACCACTTTCAACGGTTTCAATACATACCTGCTCCAGCGCTTCACTAAAATCAATCAGCGCCTGGTTGCCATCTAATTTACCACGGAAGGCAAGACCTCTAGTCCATGCAAATATAGAAGCAATAGGGTTGGTAGATGTTGGTTTGCCTGCCTGGTGATCGCGGTAGTGACGGGTAACCGTACCATGTGCTGCTTCTGCTTCCAGCGTTTTTCCGTCAGGAGTTACCAATACAGAGGTCATCAAACCTAAAGAACCAAAACCCTGCGCAACGGTATCGCTTTGTACATCGCCATCATAGTTTTTACAAGCCCAGACAAAATTGCCGTTCCATTTTAATGCGCTGGCAACCATGTCGTCAATCAGACGATGTTCGTAAGTTATCCCTGCAGCGTCAAATTGTGTTTTAAATTCTTTTTCATATATATCCTGGAAAATATCTTTAAATCTTCCATCGTATTTTTTAAGAATGGTATTTTTTGTAGAAAGGTATAAAGGCCATTTTTTGCTGAGCGCCATATTGAAACAGCTTCTTGCAAAACCTTTAATACTTTCGTCTGTGTTATACATGGTCATTGCAACACCATCGCCTTTAAAGTTGTATACTTCAAAAGTTTGGGAAGCGCCGCCATCTTCGGGCGTAAAGGTCATAGTGAGCTTGCCTTTGCCTTTTATTACGGTATCTGTTGCCCTGTATTGATCACCAAACGCGTGACGCCCAACAATAATAGGAGCAGTCCAGTTGGTGACAAGTCTTGGAACGTTTTGCATTACTATCGGCTCACGAAAAACAGTTCCGTCAAGAATATTGCGGATAGTACCGTTAGGACTTTTCCACATTTGCTTAAGATTGAACTCTTTTACCCTTGCTTCATCAGGTGTAATAGTTGCACATTTAATACCAACCCCATATTGTTTAATGGCATTAGCGGCGTCAATCGTTACCTGGTCGTCGGTTTTATCGCGGTATTCAATACCCAGATCGTAATATTTAATATCTATATCCAGGTAGGGCAGGATCAGCTTGTCTTTAATAAATTTCCAGATGATCCTTGTCATTTCATCTCCATCCAGTTCTACTACCGGATTAGCTACTTTTATTTTTTCTGCCATGCCAGTTTTTTTAAGATTAAAATTATTATTTGGACGGCAAATGTACAGTCTTGTAGTTAAAATGGCAAAAGGATATTAAAAGAGAATTATATATTGATTCCCGCTGTTGTCAGATTGGCATAAAGTTTTCAATACTAGCCAAAAACACAAGTATATGATTGTAAAAATTGAAAATACACCTGATAATATGATCGGCTTTCAGGCATTGGGAGATATTACAAAAGAAGATTTTGAAATAAAAGTGCTGCCTGAGGTGAAAGCTTTAATAGAGCGAACCGGAAAGCTGAATTATTTGATGGTAATTGATACAGCACTGCAGAATTTTACAGCCGGGGCATGGCTGCAGGATACTTTATTGGGAATAAAAAACCTCAGTTTCTGGAATCGCGTAGCCATTTTAAGTGACAGTGAGCCGCTCAAAACATTCACTAATATATTCAGCATTGTTATGCCGGGAGAATTTCGCGGTTTTTCAAAAGATCAGCTCGAAACAGCGGTAGCATGGGTATCTGAGGAAAATCCCTGAATATGGTGAGAAGAGCTTATTTCCTCATATTTCACATCTCACTTTTCTGAGCAAGTATGCTTTGTATTTTTTGCTTTACTGCTTCGGGGTGAAACGGCTTTTCAATATAATCATCAGCGCCGCACATAAGGGCTATATTTCTTATATCATTATTTGCAGAAATAATTATTACAGGTATTTCTGATGTAGCTTTATGGGTTTTGAGCGCCTGGCATATATCCCTGCCATCAATACCCTGCATACTCACATCAAGCAAAATCAAATCAGGGCGTTCTTCCGAAATCATGTTTGCTATATTGTGGGCATTATGACTTATCCTTACCGTAAAGCCTGCTTTTGAAAGCTTAAGCTTAGCCAGCTCCAGTAAATCTTCGTCATCGTCTGCAAATAAAATAGACGGCTTTTTAAGCATAGTGTTAATCACCGTAATTATCTTAACTTATTCAATCAGCTACAGCAGCTCAGCTTTTTCTGTGGCTGTATTCTTTTTATAAATCTCTTCAACGTCTTTCATAAATTTGTCAACTTTGCTGTCTGCATAAGGTCCAAATGCGTCTACCAAAGTTCCTTTTGCACCATCTATAGTTTCTACGGCATATAGTATGCTGTTGTCTGCAGGATCACTTGCTCCTTCAAACCTGTAAAAATTCACTACCTGTATTTGTTCCGGTGTATAGGTTTTATCGGTTTTAAGTGATTGTAGCCCTTCGTCTGTTGCTTTAAAATCTTCTTCGTATCCTTCACTTAAAAGTTTATTCAGGCACAAGGTCAGTGATTTCATATCTTCCGTTGTTGCATTGCGTATCATAGCTTTTATTTTTATCGTAAAATTTTAAAAAAGGGCTGAACCTTAATTCTTATTATATCACATGCGTGTTCTTCAATTGCAATTTTTCACGAGATATAATAATTACCGGTTCAGCCCGATGCTTTATGCAGGTTGTGCGTCCCGCAACATTTTAATCCTGTCGTGAGATTTTTTCAATTTATTTTTTTGTTCTTCAATCACGTGCCTTACATCAGCAGAAAGCCTGTTATCAGAGTCTGCTTTCAGCGCTTCTTTATAGGCTTTTTGTGCGGCGTCTTCACCAAACTCGCAGGATTCCAAAATTGATTTTCTATCTTTCCCGGAAAAGGTGGCTTTCAGATCCATCCAAACCCTGTATAGCTTACCGCTAACAGTAGTGCTGTCTGTTGGAGTTCCGCCTTGTTGATTTACATACCTGCTTAATTCATTAGCATAAGTACGGCTTTCAGAAGCCAGACTGTTAAATATCGTACGCAGATCCTGATCAACAGTGTCAGTTTCTTTTGCCGCTTTTTCATAACCGGTTGCACGATCATTGTTAATTTGTATCAGGTCATTCAGTACTTCTATATTCTTTTCATTTGCTTTCATAAAATAAATTTCATTAGTGATTAAAAATATCAATACAATCATTGATTTTATAAGATGGGAGAAAAATTATGCCAAAGGAGCTGGTGACAGCTATTTTGCTTTAAGGATGTGGATAACAAAGCCATGCAGGTTATTTACGTGTATTATATTCTACAAATATGTGGGGTAGTATTGCTCAGGGCTGCTAACTACATGAGAGGAAAGTTCTACAGTACGCAAAACAGTTCATCGAAAAAGTTAGGAAGAAAACAAATTTAATATTTACTTTGTAATTCAAAGTACTTTTAATAATTGTATGAAGACTATTTCTCATTGCAGAAAGATCATTAGAAACTGGAGCGTTTTTTTTATTATCTCTCTTATATTAAGCGGCATCACTGCTTTTGCTGTTGAAACCGGGCTTGCATGGATTATTACATGGTGGCCGGAGCAAAACAGCATATTGCATGAATGGTTGTATAAGAGTTATGAAGCTGTTCATGTTACCAATACTAATTACCCGTTTATAGCGTATGGGTACGACTGGCTGGCCTTTGGGCATATTGTAATTGCCGTATTTTTCATTGGCGTTTTAAAAGATCCGGTGCGGAATATCTGGGTGATTAAAGCAGGATGTATTGCCTGCGTGCTTGTTATACCGCTTGCTTTAATCGCCGGCCAGGTAAGAGATATCCCAATCTTCTGGAGATTGATAGATTGTTCTTTCGGTGTAATCGGCATTATTCCGCTTTTTATAGTGTACAGGAATGCTTTGCTTCTTGAAAAAATTCAATACAATAATAAATAATAAAATCAGATGGAAAATTTTGTAGATAAAGATTCGGTTGTAAGAAAAATATGGGGAAGGTCGGATATCATTCTCTTCATTTTTGCAGGCGCTGCGGCAGAATTTGCTTTAAATAAAGCGGTAGACTGGCTGTATTTTACAGGTAAATTACCTGCTGATCCTATTGGCAGGCTGTTCTCTACTGTTGGTTATGCGCGCCAGATAATTTTTGCTGATAAATATTCAGCACACGCGGCTATTGATAAGATGAATACTATTCACGGGGCGGTAGAAAAGGGTAGAGGCGCTAAAATTCCGGATTGGGCTTACCGTGATGTTTTATTTATGCTGATCCATTATTCTGTTGCTTCATTTGAATTGCTTGAGCGGAAATTAACAGGCGAGGAGAAAGAAGAAGTGCTCGAGGTTTTTCTGAAAGTTGGAGAAAGAATGCAGATAAAAGATTTGCCGGTAAAATATAGTGCCTGGCAGCAAATGCATGCAAAGCAATTGGAGGAAGATCTGAAGCGCAGCAGGCTTACGGATGATCTTTTTAAACAATACAAAAAGCAATTGGGTGTTTTCAGGTATTTTATTTTGCGTGAGGTACAAAGCCTGCTTACACCACACACGGTGAAAAGATTGCTGTGTTTAAACGGAGGTTATATTGTGAGACTGATATTGCCCTTTTACAAATTCTGCAGAAAAATACAATGCGCCCAACCGATACAGGATTTACTGATGCCTTATACATACAGGAGTCAATTAAAGCAATTGAATTATAATACTGCAACGTATTCCGGCAATATATAGCACAGCCCGTCCAAGTAAAATCTTTATTTATCACATATCTTTATCATATAATGACGTATATGATTAAAGTTGGTGATTACAATCTTCTCAAAGTTTCCCGCATAGTTGATCCCGGAGCCTATCTTGATGACGGGGCAGATGGCATTCTTCTTCCCAAACGGTTTATGCCGCGGGATATAAAAAGAGGCGATGAAATTAATGTGTTTGTATATCACGATTCTGAAGGAAGGCTGATTGCAACCACCCAAAAGCCTTTTGGCGTTGTTGGCGATATAGTATTGCTGAAAGTGGTATCAGAAACGCCGCATGGCGCTTTTATGGACTGGGGACTGATGAAGGATATTTTTGTACCCAAGTCGAAGCAGAAATCAAGAATGTATAAAGATGAAAACTACCTGGTAAAGATTTATATAGATGACAAAACGGGCAGGGTAGCGGCTACTGAAAAGATTGATTTCTTTTTAAGTAATGAGAACTTAACCGTGAAACAGAAAGACGAGGTTGACCTGGTGGTGTACCGGCAAAGCGATTTAGGTTATGTGGTTATCATCAATAATTTGCATACCGGTGTTATACATTTTAGTGATGTGTTCCGCGATCTTGAACCTGGTGAAAAGCTGAAAGGATTTATAAAATTCATTACTCCTGAAAATAAAATTGATGTTGTTCCCGGAAAAGCAGGGTATGAAAAAGTGAGTGATGAAACCACGAAAATACTCCGGCTGCTTAACGATAACTATGGTTACCTGCCGTATAATGATAAATCTGATCCTGATGATATTTATGCCTTTTTCGGAATGAGCAAGAAAACATTTAAAATGACATTGGGCAATTTATATAAACAGCGTAAGATTAGTTTTACTACAACAGGCGTAAAGTTGGAGGAAGGTTGAAGGTATAAGGTTGAAGGTGTAAGGTTGATGGTGAAGGGTGGGAGGCATAAGTGTTTGAGGTGTTTAGAAGATCCTGGCTAATTAATATTTTGAGGTGCTGATTATATCCAACTACTTATTCATGAATAAGTTTTGGGAAATTCCTGCTCACAGCCTGTTACTTATCTACACCAGTATCCACGTTAGGCGCCTACTTTTACGTGGGCTTTGCTATGTGGCTGATTAAAGGAAATGCTCAATAACGATATACAACTCACAGGTCTCCTCAAAGTAAAAGTCAGCGCCGTTGTGGATACGATGCCACACCGGCATGAGGTGAAATGTCATACACTAAATGCATTTGATCATTTATAGTGAAATGTTAATCTCAAAAATTAAGGTCTTATCTACTTTTGCCCAGCACCTCAAAATATTAATTAGCCAAATACGCCCGGGGCGATCGAATACCGGAATTTTAAATATTTTCGCTGCATGCATACCGGTAAACGTTACAGTCCTTATGAATTTTTCAGGTGGACATTGCGGGATACACTGCTGCTCCTTTGTATAGCCACGGTGCCAACAGTCTTGTATGCGCTGGGCTTTCATTTTATAGCGCTGCCCTGGCCGCCAATCGCCATCCTTGGTACGGCCCTGGCATTTATTGTAGGGTTTAAAAATAACGCCAGCTATGGCAGAATATGGGAAGCCCGCCAGATATACGGCGGAATTATTAACGACAGCAGGAGTTTTGGCTATACTTTACGTGACGCGCTGGGTAAAGACTCTGCTGTAGTTAAAAAAATGTTCTATCGCCATTTTGCCTGGCTTACCACTTTACGTTTTCAACTGCGTGAGCCACGCAGTTGGGAAAACATGCGCCGCAGCAGCAACCGTCAATATAAGAAGGGCAGGTATACAGTTCCCGAATGGGAAACTAAAGCAGATGATGAGCTAAAAAAATATTTGCCGGCTAAAGAGCTGCAATATGTTCTTTCTAAAAAGAACAGGGCTACGCAGTTGATGGCTTTACAGTCGGAAACTCTGGCGGCATTGAAGCAATCCGGCGTTATTAATGATTTTCAGTGGAAGGAACTGCAGGATGGTATTATTAAACTAACGGATGACCAGGGCAAGGCTGAGCGGATCAAGAATTTTCCTTATCCGAGGAATTTCGGCTCTGTAGCCACATACCTCATGTTCATTTTTGTAACGCTATTGCCTTTCGGGCTTTTAAAAGAATGTAGCAAATTAGGAGACGGAACATTACTGGAAGGCTATACCATCTGGTTTAATATTCCTTTTTCAGCCATTGTTGCCTGGGTTTTTCATGTGCTGGATACTATTGGCGAAAGCTCGGTAAACCCTTTTGAAGGCAGCGCTAATGATGTGCCTATTACCCAGATAAGCCGTACTATAGAAATTGATATGCGTGATATGCTTGATGAAACCCTGCTTCCGGAACCAATTGTACCTGAGAATAATATTGTATTATAGCTATTGGATAGTAAATGTTGTTCCAAACCGCAACATTCCTGAATAGGCTTCATTAACCCCGCCTGTATACCCCGGCTTATAATTTACTAATCCCGCTGAATACCCGGCATATATTCCAATCATCTTGTAATGAGCAGTAATCTGAATCCTGGTTCTGATATCTGTTTTGATTGTTTTCCTGTCGAGTGAAGCTTCATATTTTTTCCCATCAATGTCGGTGGCTGTTCCTTCTTCTTTTGCACTGAGGCAATATCCAATATCAAACCCTCCTGTAAGATCAAGCTTTATACGGTTAAAAGAAAGCCTGTATCCTGCATAGGGATAAAAGTTTAGAAAAGTATTATTTAGATATGTACGGCCGGAAGCATTTATACCTGTTCCTGCTGCTGCTGACATTATTGACGAATTATAAAAGACCTGATCAACAGAAATTTTGCTTCTTAGTGTTTCATAACCTGCATCTATACCAAACAAAAAACTTTTTTTGGTAGCTCTTTTTATATATAAAGAAAAACCATAGCTTAACCCGGTTTTTGAACCATACGGATTATTAGTGTAACCTTGTTTTTCTGCATTGTAGTAGATAATAGCGGTCGTTTTTTCTGCAGATTTGCCCCGGAAAGAAAATAATCCTGAATTAAGCGATATACCGAATGTTGTTTGTTGCGCATACAATGATATTGTACCAAATATAATTGCAAACATTAAAAATATCTTCCTCATTGTTGCTGTTTGAGGTTGCTGACATAAGAAAACTAATAATCGTTGCAGCGTTTATTTATGCTAATGCTGTTTTTATTTTTTTAGAGAAACGCTGTTATTGCAAATCCGTTACTATCTCTTTCGTCATCGTGTCCATATCCTGCAATCGCATACATTTAAAATGTTTTTTAGGACAGGTTTTTGTGCCGTAATTTGAACAGGGCTGGCATTTTAAATTGGGTACTATATAGTTTGTGTATTTGGGTTTGTTGGCTGTTCCATAGTAAGGTTCTACATCTAATTTCGGAGATGTTCCGCCCCATACGGCCAATACTTTTTTCTGAAAAGCACAGGCAATATACTGGAAACCTGTATCGTGAGATACTACAAGCTTCGCCTGTCTTACTATGTCAGCAGATTCATTAAGTGAAAATTTTCCACAGGCATTATATACTTTGACCTGGTCAACTGCAGCTATTGCATCTCCTTCGGGAATATCTTCTTTGCCACCTACCAGTATTATCGGATGCTGAATATTGCTGCACAGTTGTTTCAATTTTTCAACAGGTAGTTTTTTGGTATAATAAGATGCGCCGATAACAACGGCAATATACCCCATGCGGTGCGACATGGGCAGGTCATCTTTTTTAATATACTCTTCCGCAGGAATAAAATAATCCAATCCTTTACCATCATCCTTAATGCCCAATGGTTTTAATGCGTTCAGGCTTCGTTGGCTAATGTGAATGCCGGGCATGGTATTAATGCTGAATTTGGTAAGCAGGAATTTTTGAATGCTAAGCTTGCGGTAGCTATACCATTTTGTTTTTGTATCTGTTTCAAGATATAGCCTTAACGTTCGGAGATTTTTATGCAGGTCAATAATATAATCAAATTGTTCTTCTCTTATTACGCTGATGATTTCAGAAAAGTCTTTGTCAAAATAATGAAACCTGTCAATATACGGATTGGCATTGGTAACTGCCCTGAATTTATGTTTGGTAAGAAAATGCAATTCAATTCCCGGCATTTGTTGTTTTAAGCAACGGATAGCCGGCGTTGCTAAAACAATATCGCCTATGGATGAAAGGCGGATAATGAGAATTTTTATTTTTTCTCTTCCTTTAAATGCAGATCCTTTTGCTATGATTTGTTCAGGCGTTACAGGCATGGTTCAGCGAAGGTAAAACGGGAGATTGGAGATTTGAAATTTGAGTGGGGTTTTTAGTTTATGGTTTATGGTTTATAACCCAAAACTACAAACTATAAACTACAAACTAAAAGCCCGTAACTAAACTACTCCACATAATTCAAGTCCTTTCCAAAGGTTTCTTTTGTAAGTATTACCGCAAGGGTGCCGATTGCCATAATGATAATAGCTGTTATCCATCCCCCGGTATAGTAGCTGTTAGTAATACCGCGGAGCCATTGAAACAACGGAAGAATAAATATTGCCAGCATGCCGCGCACCATATTGGGAATAGTAGTAGCAGCCGTGGCTCTTATATTAGTGCCAAATTGTTCAGCGCCCATTGTAACAAAAATAGCCCAGAAGCCTGTACCGAAACCAAGCCCGGCACATATCCAGTACATTCTGCTGGCAGAGCCCCCCCATTGCGTTGTGAAATATAATAGCATGAAAACAGCCGTGATGCCATAAAATAAAAACAAGGCGTTTCTCCTGCTCTTCATCCACTGGCTTACAAAACCAACCGCAATATCGCCCAATGAAATAGCGGCGTAGGCAAACATGATCGCCTTGCCCGGATCAATTTTTTCAGTGATGCCCATCTGCTTTCCAAATTCACTCGAAAATGTTACAAGCACACCAATAACAAACCATGTTGGTAAGCCAATAAGTATACCGGTAATATATCGTCTGAACCTGTCTCCGTTGGTAAAGAACATCAACAGGTTTCCACGTTGTACATCCATTTCTTTTGCCTTGTGAAACATGCCGGATTCAAAAACGGATATACGCAATATCAGCAGCAATAATCCCAATCCGCCGCCAATGAAGTAACAGGTACGCCAGTGAAAATTTTCTTTCATTATAAATGCTACCACAGCTCCGGTAAGCCCTATGCCTGCAACGAGTGAAGTGGCAATACCTCTTTTTTCTTTTGCTGTTAATTCTGAAACAAGTGTAATACCTGCGCCCAATTCTCCTGCTAAACCGATGCCTGCAATAAAACGGATGAGCTTATACTGGTCTACTGTTTGCACAAAACCATTAGCAATATTGGCAACAGAATATAAGATGATGGAACCAAATAAAACACTCAGCCTTCCTTTTTTATCGCCCATAACGCCCCATATAATACCGCCAATCAGCAAGCCCCACATTTGCCAGGTAAGAATACCTTCGCCATCTGTTAAAATTTGCTCACTGGATAGCCCCATATCGTTTAAGCTCGGCACACGTATAATACCAAACAGCAGCAGATCATATATATCTACAAAATATCCTAATGCGGCTACAAGCACAGCTACGTTAAAAATGGAAGCATTCGTTTTTGGCTGAGACATGAAATAGGGTTTTATTGGGCGGTGGTTTCTTTTTTCTTTCCAAAAAATAATTTCCAGAATACCGGTAATGTTGTTACCAGCACAATTACAATTACTATAGCTTCAAGGTGATCTTTCAGTTCAAATCCAAATTGTTTTCTTACCCATATCTGCAAAAAGTGCCCGGCAAATATCATACTGATCACCCATGCTATACATCCCACAATATTATAGAACATGAATTTTTTTCTGTCCATATTAACTATACCCGCCACAATAGGGGCAAAGGTGCGTATAATAGGTAAGAAACGTGCAAACACTATTGCGCCGCCACCGTGCTTTTCAAAAAAGTCATGCGCATCATGCAAATATTTTTTCTTAAAGAGAAAGCGGTCTTTCCAATGAAACATGGATGGTCCGATTTTTCTGCCAAACCAATACCCCAGCATATTGCCAATGATACCCATCAATGATATGAGCCCTACCAGCAGAAAAAGATCTACCCACTCATTTTCAAAACGATCAATGCCTATTGCTTTGTAAAACTCATGCATGAGGTTGCTGCTGTAAATACCTGCAACAAACAAGAGACTATCGCCCGGTAAAAAGAATCCTGCGAATAATCCCGTTTCTGCAAATACGATAAAGAGCAATAGCCATAACCCTCCATTAATAATATAAAACATCGGGTTCAGCAGATCCTTCCATGTAAATTTTTTATGAAGGCTCACTACAGGTTTTGCCTGTAATGCGGTGATATTTGTTGAAACTGTTTCAAAGCCATCGGCGCTTACAATTATGGAATCACTACTATTTACTGTAATGCCGGCAAATCCCGCTTTATCCGGAGTGTAGACTGTTTCTTTTCCACCCTGGGAAACCACAACAGTTTTTAATCCTTCTTCATATTGGCTGACGAATTGAACTCTCATCTCTTCCTGTGCAATAGATACATATCCCAGAAGTAAACAAATTGCCAGGCTGCTAATTCTTTTGATCATAAGTTTTTATTAAGGTGCTTACCGGCCGCAAAAATGCAATTTCTATGGTAATTTGCCGCCCTTTTGACGAGATTCTTTTAATAATAATTACTGTTTGTTAATACTTTATTATCATTCCGCTTCAAAAGCCAGGGCTTTCTGGTCGTCAAACTCACCTTCGGATCGGGCAATTACGCAACTGGCCAATGTATTGCCAATAACATTTACAGAAGTTCTTGCCATATCCATCAGCTCATCAATACCATAAATAGCCATTATAGGCCAAAGCGGAAATTTAAAGGTAGCTGCTGTTGCAATTAATATTACCAGCGATGCTCTTGGCACGGCAGCTACACCTTTGCTGGTAAGCATCAGCGAAAGCCCGATCATAAATTGCTCACCAAAGGTGAGCGGTATGCCGGCAGCCTGTGCCACAAATATAGAGGCAAGAGAAAGATAGAGTGTAGTGCCATCTAAGTTGAATGTATAACCGGTAGGAATTACAAACGAAACGATCTTTCTTGGCACACCGAACTTTTCCATGTTTTCCAGGGCAATAGGCAAAGCCGAGTCTGAACTGGTTGTTGCAAAAGCGATGGAAGCAGGTTCTTTAACGGCCTGTATAAATTTTTTAACAGGAACTCTTGCCAGGAATAAAGCAATGGGCAGTAATACCAACAGTAAAAATGCAAACAGCGCCAGGTATAATGTAAGTAATAAAAGGAAGAGATTTTTTAATATATCAATACCTAAATGACCAACAGTAACGGCAATGGCTGCGCCCACACCAAAGGGAGCAAAATACATAATAATGTTGGTGAATTTAAACATCGTTTCCGACAGGCTTTCCGTAAATTCAAGCAGCGGCTTTTTTTTCTGTTCGCTCAGCATGGCAAGCGATATGCCAAATACCAGACTGAAAAACACTATTGGCAAAACATTTCCTTCGTATATGGACTTGATAATGTTTTCAGGAAATATATCGAGTATATGATC
Organism: Agriterribacter sp.; assembly: GCA_047601125.1. Taxonomy (GTDB): domain Bacteria; phylum Bacteroidota; class Bacteroidia; order Chitinophagales; family Chitinophagaceae; genus Agriterribacter. The sequence goes on from JASGJY010000002.1 coordinate 2,803,375, forward strand.
CTGCCATGTTTTAGGAGGTGTATCAGGCAGCCGCTGAAGCAGATCCGGCGGATGTGCAATTTGAGCGCTGTCTAATACCGCTATCATTTTTTCCTGCATCACTTTTTCCGATGAATGCGGCAATTCTTTTAAAAGTTTTTCAGGAACCGTAATGCCTTCACCGGCTTTGGTGATATTAATAAAAATAATACCTATAACAAGCGCGAAAGTAGTAACGACCTCAAAATATAAAATTGACTTCCAGCCCATGCGGCCAACCTGTTTTAAATTGGAATGACTGGCTATGCCAACCACCAGCGTGGAAAACAGCAGGGGAGCCACAATTGTTTTTACCAGCCTCAGGAAAATTTTACTTAAAAACTGCAGGTTAAGTGTGAAGGCAGGAAAATCAAGCCCCAGTTCCACGCCTATAGCCATAGCAACAAGTATCCAGGTAGTGAGCGATTTTTTATACAAGCCAAACACGATGAGGCTTGCAATTACGATCCACCTGCTCATAAACAGTAATTGTTCAGGTAAGGTTATCCAATTTTCAAAATGAATAAAATGAAGTATAGCGACAATGGTGAATATTGCCAGCGCTAAAAAACCAACAGTACGTCTATTCATATAATAAAAGCTGGTAAAGTTTCAAAACTAACAGAAAGTTATTGCAAACGAACAATAATTGCTTTTTTTTGCTCGCCATCGTTACAAAACCACCATCTTTTTATTGGTTTTGGGGAGAAATGTTTACTTTTCAATTTCATTCACAAAAAATATAACTGGCGTATGAGTTTATTTGCAAAGAAACCGCTTGCCGGATTAATTGCGGAAGCAGAAGAAACCGGCTCGCATAGTTTAAAACGTACCCTTGGCCCCTGGGCGCTTGTTGCGCTTGGTATTGGAGCAATTATTGGGGCAGGGTTGTTTTCTATTACCGGAGGTGCTGCTGCTAACCAGGCTGGTCCGGCTATTACCATTTCATTTGTTGTTGCTGCCTTAGGTTGTGCTTTTGCAGGATTATGTTACGCGGAATTTGCATCAATGATACCTGTGGCAGGCAGTGCATATACCTATAGCTATGCTACTATGGGCGAATTTATTGCATGGATCATTGGCTGGGATCTTGTGCTGGAATATGCTGTTGGTGCGGCCACTGTAAGTATAAGCTGGAGCCGTTATCTCATTAAATTTTTAGAAGGCTTTGATGTGCATCTTTCACCGGCTTTTACAGTTGGGCCATGGGACGGTGGTATTATAAATTTACCTGCTGTTTTTATAGTTGTGTTAATGAGTTTGCTGTTGATTAAAGGAACGCAGGAGAGTGCAACCGTTAATGCGGTTATTGTAGCGTTGAAAGTTGCGGTTGTTTTAATATTTATTTTTTTAGGATGGAAGTATATCAACAATGATAACTATGTGCCTTATATACCTAAGAATACCGGCACTTTTGGGGAATATGGTTTCAGTGGAATAATACGGGCAGCCGCCATAGTATTTTTTGCCTATATAGGCTTTGACGCGGTGAGTACCGCTGCGCAGGAAGCCAAAAATCCTAAGCGGGATATGCCGATCGGCATTTTAGGTTCACTTGTAATTTGTACTGTTCTCTATTTGCTTTTTGCTCATGTAATGACAGGTGTTACCAGCTATACTTCTTTTAAAGGGCAGGATGGTATAGCGCCGGTTGCTGTGGCAATTGAACATATGGGCACAGCCGATGCTTCCGGTGTTATTCACCCTGACTATCCCTGGCTTAACAGGGCGATTATTGTTGCCATTCTTGCGGGTTACGCTTCTGTAATATTAGTGATGCTGCTGGGGCAAAGCCGTGTGTTCTTCAGTATGAGTAAAGATGGCTTGTTGCCAAAAGTATTTTCAAATGTTCATCCTAAATTTCAAACGCCGGCACACAGTAATTTAATGTTTATGCTGTTTGTAAGTTTGTTTGCTGCGTTTGTGCCTGCCCGTGTGGTAGGAGAGATGACGAGTATAGGAACACTGTTCGCGTTTATACTGGTTTGCATTGGCGTGTGGGTGATGAGGGTAAAAATGCCTGAGGCGCCCCGGGCATTTAAAACACCGCTCGTTCCTATTGTACCTATATTAGGCGTGGCAACCTGCTTTTTTATGATGGCGTTTCTTCCATTAGATACATGGATCCGTTTGATAGTGTGGATGATCATAGGCTTTGATATTTACTTATGGTATGGTGTAAAACATAGCCACCTTTCTTCAGGTTCGCCCCAAACTGTTCCGCAGGGAAACAAAGTAGTGGGAATTACAGGGTTAGTATTGTCTCTGTCGCTTGCTGTAATTGCCTTTATACATCATGATCAAACCAAAGGAGAAGATACGGGCTTGTTTTACTTTTCATTGATTTTTGCAGCTATACATGCGCTGTTGTATGTTTCGCGGATAATGAAGAAATAAACAAAATAAAATTAAGGTTTAACCGGGCGTGCCATCACAAATGTGATGGCACGCTTTTTTTGAATTAATGCCTGGTTTTAACTTCCCATATGGGCAATGAACCGCTGGCAGTTTTTTACAAACTGCTAACCACAATATGGTAAAAAGCAGTGTTTCCCATTGCAGTATTTTCTTGTGCCTGGTAACTTTCTGTTCTCAATTCCCCACCCTTCTCCTTTCTTCCTGTCCGCCCATATCAATATTTTTTACCTGTATTTTTTTTACTGAACTGAACTGGCAGGTAAACGAAATTCTTATTGTGCGTGTTGGCCTTTTGCGGTAAAAAGCAATGCTGTAATCTTTTTCTGCTGTCCATTCTTTTTCGCGGGAAGTATTGAATATATCAGTAAAGCCTAACCGGAACTTTGCTTTCGCTTTCAATATTTTTTTAGAAAAACCTATATCCATATTAAAATTGCCATAGGTATATAAGTTAGTATAAATATAGGGCGACCGGTAGTCAGTCATAATATCGATATCTACGATATTCGTAAACGTGAGCGTGTGCACCGAACTTGCATAGAAAGAAGTCTGGCGGTAAGACTTTTCATTAAAGCTGTATGCAGAACGGTAAGCAGACAGGTTAGTATTGATCGTCCAGGACTTTACAAGAGAAATAGTGCTGCTGTATTCAATGCCGTATTCCTTTGTAGTTCCGGTATTTTCAGTGTGGTAATCAATAGAATTGTTAGCGCCGGCATTGGCAGATAAAGCAATAAAATTATTGGTGTGCACAAAATATGCTTCCAGCGAATGATTTTTGATGAATTGATATGCAAGCGAAAAATGATTACTGTACTGCGGTTGTAAATTTGGATTTCCTGTAACAGAAGTATAGCTGCCAAATTCTATACGGGCCGGATTTAATTCGTTCAAAGCGGGTCTTGTAAGGCGTCGGGAATACGATGCAGTTACCGTTATTCCCTTTTCTGCATTTAATGATCGCATTATAAATACAGAAGGAAATAATCCAAAATATTTGCGTGAGAACGTAATGTTTGAGCTTATTTCATTGCCCTTGCTTAAAGTTTGCTCGGCTCTTAAACCCGCTTTAATTGTAGTGTGTTTAAATTTACGTTCTGCAGAGGTATAGAGCATCAGGATATTTTCGGAATACAGAAAATGATTGTTTTGCCCCGGGATTAATGTCCATGAAGCATCTTTGAAATCTTCCGTCAGCATTTTGTTATTCCTTGATATGGATGCATATTTTATTCCTGATGTTATAAGTGTTTTTGGTGTAAATACTTTAGTGTAATCAGATTGCAAGCTGAATATTTTTGTATTTACAGGTATCTCAGCTCTCCATTGTCTTTGTTTGCCGGGTTCATCGTTGATTTTGTTATATATACTGCTATCGTTCCTGGCATTGTTCGAAAAATCTGCAATCACTTTCAGCATGCTGCCCGATGTATCTGGCCTGTATGTATAATTCAATGTAGCGCCCGAAAAATTTAAAATGCGTTTTTTAACAGAGGTTGCCTGGCCGTAAGACAATTGATCATCTTTATATATTTCATCGCCTTGAAATTGCTGCCTCCAATCAGATGTTGAAAATGAAGATTGTAAGCTGATTGCCTGGGATTTATTGAGATCATATACAGCTGCTAAACGGTATTGCTGCCGTTTTATTTTTTCATTGCGATAGGTGAAATTATAAAAAGAAGAAAGATCAGGATAGGTAATGGTGGTTTTTTCAATAATGCCCCGGATATCTTTTATATAACTAACACTTCCTGAAAGATAAAGTTTGCCATGCTGGTAATTCAATGTAGCACCCGTGGCAAAATAAGGCTTGTCTGCCTGTTGCCAATATTCTGCGTTAAGCGATCCTGTCCAGCCATTCTTTTTTCCTTTTTTTAAAATGATATGTATAATGCCACCGGATCCACCCGCTTCAAACTCCGATGCGGGATTGGGTATGATCTCAATACGGCTGATATCATCAGATTTCAGAGCGCGGAGATAATCGGCAAGCTCCTCAGCATCTAAACGTTGCACTACATCATTTACCATTATAGTAACAGGCTGGTTTCCTTTCAGGCGTATATTGCCCATGTTGTCAACCCACACTCCCGGTGAACGTTGCAGTACTTCTGCAGCCGAAAATCCATTAGCAAGCGCACTGTTTTCTATGTTGATGATATTACGATCGCTTTTCCGGATCAGTAACGGAGGTATACTGGTAACTTTTACCTCAGCCAATATTTTTTGATTTTCTTCCAGCACCAATTGCGAAAGCATGCCGGTATCAGGGTATATAAAGGAAACAGATGTAGCTTTATAGTCAATCATTGAAAGCTGCAATATATATGCCTGGTGATGCTGTAACGAAACAGAAAAACCAAAGTATCCCTGTTTGTCAGTGATAGTTGATGCAATTACTTTATTTTCTTTTTTCAATGCAATTGATACATGCGAAAGCGGGTCTTTATTTTTTGATGAAAAAACATGACCGCTGATAGTTTGAGCAGATATTACTTTGTTTGCGAGTAAAAGCAAAGCAAGGATCCTAAGAGATATCATGCTGCAAACATAACTAAATAATTAGTTTTAAAACTAATTATTTAGTTATGTTTTTACTGTAAGCAAAAGTTACTTTTATTTTGTTACTGGTTGATGCATCATCAGGTTTTCTATTTCCGCTCTTATTTCTTTTGCGGGTAAGGCAGCCACCAGGTAAGCCTGTTTTCCTTTGGGATCATTTTTCCATTCGTTATTTCCTCCTTTAATAATAATTTCTCCTTTATTAACAGTGTAGTAAGGTGAGATCCCTCTTATAGCAACCAGTACAGCGGTTTGATCCCAGCTGTTACGACCGTTCCTGTCATTTGCATGATATGCCATTGCTTTTGTATACGCATCTTTTACAGGGCTGTTTTGAATGGCCGCATTATTTGTTAATTCCCGGCCTGTAATTATTTTTTCACCAATTTCGAAACCACTGTATAAAACCGGTGTTGGCCAACCGGCAAATACTTTTTCCGAGGCAACTGAATCAATCAGCACATTATACTCTCTTCCCCCGGGAAACCTTCCTGCCATAGAAACCAACTGTTTTACTTTTTTAGCAATAAGCGTTTTGCCCTCTAACCCGGAATACTGGTCGGGTTGGGAATTAAGCAAGCCTTGCAGATTGGTAAGAAATCCAATCGTTATAATGGTCACGCTGTTGTCAGGTTGCGTGGAGAGTATTTTCCGGTATAGTGTTATCGCATCAGGAGCATCATCTGTACTTTTTATTGTGTGTGCATATTTGTCAAGCAATAGCTTCGGCCAGCCCTGCACAGCTTGTTCATTTGGTGCGTTGGGGGCTTTGGTTGCTCCAACAGGCAGATGAGGTCGTCCAAAATAAATGTTTAAAAGATTGATAACGGGCGCCACCAACGGGTTTCTGTTACTGGCCATTACAGCTAAGGGCTTTGCCTCGCCTTTATCAGCCAGTGCATGCAATAAAGCCATAGCGCCAACATCATCGTAATCAGGCCCGATATCGGTATCCAGGATTACAGGAACGGGATGTTTAATTTTTTGCTGGGCCATTACACCCGTATATTCAATACCTGTAACTAATAATGTGGTTAATAGCAGGCATAACTTTCGCATAACTATTGATATTTTATATTGTAAGAATATTATCCCGGAAAAATCTGCAAAATATACAGCGTTATCTTTTAAAAAAAATATTACTAAGAGATACTTTTTTGATTATTGTGTGCGGGTCAATTAAAAAAGGTTCGCAATGCGAACCTTTATAATGAAGTGGTTGTTTCTTGTGCCCAGAACAGGAATCGAACCTGCACATTGTTGCCAATACCAGATTTTGAGTCTGACGCGTCTACCAGTTCCGCCATCTGGGCATTAAATGGGGTGCAATATTACAGCTTATGATGTAAATTGCCATATTTTTTTCTTTCTGTAACATCGTAATAATAATAAAACTTACACATATTTCCAGCCTGTCAAATGAGATATCTTTTAAATGCACCTCTTTTAATCTAACGATAAATAAATTGTAATATACTCCGGCAACATTTAACTATACTTCCCGTTATCGCATTGCAAAAATGACAGGAGTATGAAATTCATATTGTGTTTATCTTTTTTATCTTCAGCTATAGCCTGTTTTTCACAAAATGAAAATTTTGTCTTATTTAATCAGGGCGCAGTTCTTGAGTATCAAACTTATTTACCAAGAACCGGAATATTCGGGAAACATAAAGGCTATTTTGAAACTACACGACTAACGTATACTATTACAAATACAACAAGAGATAGTGCTTCCGGCGCAAAGAAAGCATTGATTACCAAATATGGTGTGCCATATGCAGAAACAAAGAGAGATCTGCACTGGCAAACGCAAATGAACCTTGAACTGGACAATGGAATTGTAAAATTTCCCCCCATATTTTACTATCCTGATACTGTGTACCTCTGCGATGTATATAAAATACATGGACCCCGGGAAAAGGTGGTGTACTCAGCTTCCAAAATGGAAGAAGGAGGTACTACTAATTATTCCTTAAATGAAAATAATTACGTAAATATTGAAAATGAGCAGTATAAAATTTCCTCATTCATAAAAGATCCGGAAGGAGCGGAAGTTGCTGCATTTGCTTCCGGAAGCCATGCTGATTATTCCGGCGCAAAAACAATTGTTAGAATGCGAACAATTTCAAGTATAAATGAAGGAAAAACGAAGGTAAGTGTTGCGGCAGGAACATTTGCCTGTGATAAAATTGTGAAGACAATCGAAATAACCGTTTACAAACGAGCAAGGATCGTGAAGATCATTTACTATATTTCCCCGCAAGTTGGTCTTGTAAAAACCGAATCGCTGGATGGTGACTTACTATCAGGATATACCGAATTGATAAGAGTAAAAAAAGGTAGGAATAATAATTAAAGCAGTCCTGCCGGCGAACTACCTGATGCCTTATATAACCGCTGTTTATTTAATCAATACAATTACATTTGTTATAATGGTAAAAATTGGTTTAATAAGAGAAGGTAAAATTCCTGCCGATAACAGGGTGGCTTTAACACCTGCGCAATGTAAATGGATCCATAAACAAAACCAACAAATAAGGATTGTTGCACAGTCTTCATCGCACCGCTGTTTTACAGATAATGAATATATAGCTGCCGGAGTTGAAGTAAAGGAAGATTTAAGTGAATGTGACTTTCTTTTCGGAATAAAGGAAGTGCCGGTGCATGAATTGATAGCAGACAAAACCTATCTCTTTTTTTCTCACACAAAAAAAGAACAGCCGCATAATAAAGGCTTATTGCAGGCTGTCATTAAAAACCATATTACACTTATTGACTATGAATGCCTTGAACATGATGATGGGCAACGTATAATAGGATTTGGTTTTTTTGCGGGCGTGGTAGGTGCGCATAATGGTTTGATGGCTTATGGTAAACGAACAGGATTGTATAATCTTGAAAGGGTATATAAGCAGAGAAGCTTCAGGGAGTTGATCCATACTTATTTTGGGCTGAAAATTCCAAATGTGAAAATAGCGGTTACAGGCTCGGGAAGAGTGGCGCATGGCATATTGGAGATCATGAACCTCGTGGGCATTCATGAAGTGGAGCCTGATGAATATCTTACAAGGCGTTTTGCATACCCGGTATATACGCAGCTAAAAGGCACTGACCTGTATAAGAATAAACAAACGGGCAGATACAGCCGAAATGAATTTCATGAACAGCCCGGGTTATATGAAAGTCTTTTTCTTCCCTATGCCGCTCAAACCGATATTTTGATGAATGGAATTTTTTGGGATAAAAATGTGCCGAGGCTTTTTGAAAAAGAGATGATACAGCGCAATGATTTTATTATACAAACCATTGCGGATATTACTGATGATGCCGGAGGTTCCATACCAATTAATATGGGTGATCAATCTATTGAAGACCCAATATATGGTATAGACAGAAACACTTTTGAAAAAACAGCGCCTTTTCAACCTGGCTCAATTGATGTAATGGCAGTAGGAAACCTGCCCAACGAATTACCAAGAGATGCCTCAAGATATTTTGGAGAACAACTTATAAAATACATATTGGAAGACCTGCTTACCACGGGTTCTCCCATTATACAAAGAGCGACTATCACAGATAAAGGCCATCTCACAGTTCAATACAATTATCTTAAAGCTTACGCAGGATTATAAATAGAGATAATAGTCTTTCAGCAACGCTGTAAATGCTTCTGTGTATGTGTTATTGTTATCTTTTATGGTGAGTTCATATGTTTTAACTGCATCAGTTCGCTTCCTGGTAAAATGCAGAATGCTCCTGAAATAATTATGCGCGGGAGTTTGCTTAACCAATAACTTTTCAGAGAGATAAAAACCTTTTACCCGGGCGATGCTGATATATGCTTCGGTTCTGTGATAAGGAATTAATATGCCAAAAGATCCGTCCGTGGTTAGATTTTCATCGATTATATCAGTTAGCTTTTCGAGCGTAAGCGCAGTACTGTGCATAGCAAGATTTTTTTGTGCATCTGGCGATTTTAAATCCCCCTCAAAAAAAGGCGGGTTGGCAATAATGAAATTATATTTTGCAGGAAACGAATATGTGCAGGCATCACCATTAAAAGCAATAATGTTATCCTTCCGGTTACTGCCTGCAATATTTTCCTGCAATTGTATGAAGGATGGTAAATCTATTTCTATGCCATGAAAATTGCCATTAATTTTTTGAGACAGCATCAGCATAAGTAAGCCTGATCCGGCTCCGATATCCAAAACAAAACTTTTATCGGAAATTTTTTCAGCAAACCATGCGCCGAATATACACGCGTCTGTACACACTTTCATGGCACACTGATCCTGGTATATCGTAAACTGTTTAAACCGAAAGTAATGATTAGGCATAAAGCGAAAATAGGGAATGGTGGTTAATTTAGTTTTCCGTTACCAGCTTTGAAATCACAAACTATAAACCACAAATAATAAACGTTCATTCTGCAATTTCCGTCAATCCATCTTTTTAAATGTAAATAAATATTCAAACGGCTTTACCAGCAATCCGCCATCTAATTCAACAGGTGTTGTGCGTGCAATTTTGATCAATGCTGTATTATTATCTCTAAACTTTAATACTGCTGTTCCTCTAATAGATTTGTTACCACCCTTATCCATAATAGTATCACCGGCCTTGCCAACACCTTCCTGATCGTGTTTGAGAATGGAATATATCTGGCTGCCAAGGGCAACGTCTTCTACATTTAGTTTAACTTCCTCCTGTAATATGCAATTGGCACAATTTACAAACGCATTAAAAATAGTCAGGTAGGCTGTGTCTTTAGGCTTAAGATAAAAAAAACGCAGGGCGCTCCTGATATTGAATTTATTATCACCGGCTGATTCAATTTTCAGGTACCCGTCGTGAGAACGTGCTTTAAAATCAAGGCTATTCAGTTGCCACTGTCCATCCAGCGCTTTAAAATCGATAGCCGGAGGTTTGACAGATTTATTGTCAGCAGTAGTTTTCCTGCTATTATTTTCTGCGGGTATTATTTTCTTCGCCGAACGTGTTATTGCCGGTTCTTTTACAGCAACAGCACTGTCAGTTACAGGGGCTGCTTTATCTGTTTCAGTTTGCTCTTCAGCAATGTTTTTACTACCACCGGCTATAATTTTACGATTGGCTGCATTATACCAAAAAGCAGAAATTATTATTACAATTACAGCAGCCGCTGCAAGCAGCCAGCCTGCATATTGCTGCATGAAAGTTTTTCCAGGGGTTATTATTTGCGGGGTATCCACAAAAACGCTGGCATCTGCACTTTGCAGTTCCTGTATCAGTTTCTTAAAACCACTATTATAATCCTTTGTGAAATCTACATGTTGTATGCGCTGAATGCGGAAGGGGGTTTTACTGTCAACCACAATCAGCGGAATTACTTTTTTATTCTGCCCCAGCGCGTAGTATACTTCATCCAGTACATTGTTCGACAAAACAGATTTTTCTGTTTCAACAAACAAAAGGCAATCGCAGGTTTCAAGCGCCTTTTCTACTTCAATATCCCATTCTGTGCCGGCGCGTATATCCTGCTGATCGATCCAGACATTAAAGCCTGACTTTTTTAAATCCGTAGCCAGCCGCAATGAAAACTCGCTGCCATCCTGCCGGGAATAACTGAAAAATATTTTTTTCAAAGGCATATCAGAACAATAGTAGAGTAATATACGTACTAATGGTGAAAGATGGAATATGGAATGAGTAATATGTACTTAAAACTGTGCTATAAACGCAGTTGTTGGGTGTTGAGCACGGACAATGTGTTCAGGTTCCACTAGCAATAATGAACATTTGAGTGACTTTTTATATCCACTGTTGTTGGTGAAGCCAACTCACATAACCAACCAAAAACACAAACAACGGTACCGGCATTCTTTGTGTCTTTTTTGTGTGTATTGTGATATTGCACTAACCGCACAGATCGCTACCTTTTTTCAAACTCATTTATCCGCGCATCAGGGTTCATAATATAGGAGCGCATAGTATTATCATCTAATAATTCCACTATTCTGAACCCGCGGTATGCGGTGCCCCAGCTACCGCCAAAATGACCGTCAAATAAAAAGGGAATATTGCCCAGCATTTTAATGTTATCCTGGTCGTGATCGTGCCCGTTAAATATTGCTTTTATGTTTTTTTGCTTTTGTATGAGCTTTTGAAAATCTATGCCATCCACAGCATTTTCCGTCCATTTTACCGGGGTGATGTGCAGGAAAATAAAAATATTTTTTGCATGCCTGTAGTGTTTGAAATTTTCATTGAAAAAATCAGGATCAGGTGGCAGGTACTTTCCCTTTTCATTAGAAGTATCACCGAGCAGAAAAACCTGGTCCTGTACAACTACAGCGTGATTCAGCGGCATACTCCATGTTTGCTGCCACACATCAGCCGTTACCCTGTCGTGGTTACCGCGGGTAACGTAAAAGGGTACCTGCAATTGTTGTAATTCCTTTGCGGCTTCAGGCATAAAGGCAGGTTCATTATGTATAATATCACCATTTATTACGCAGGCATTTAATGGCAGCTTATCATGAAATTCATTGATGGATTTTACCAGCGACTGGTAATATGTGCTGAATTGTGTTTTGGCTTCACCGTAATGTCCGTCAGAGGCTACTGCAAATCGCAGCAAAACTTTTTGCTCGTTAAAAGAAGCAGCTCTTACAATATTGCCATTAGCAAGCAAAAACAGGGAACCTGATACCGTGCGGATAAAATTACGGCGATGCATGTAGTTGGGTTTGTTATTAAGATTTCAAAACTATAAATTGTAAGCTACAAAATTTGAGTGTTGATACATTGATTGTTTCAAACATATTAATTACCGCAAAAAATAATAAAGCTTGGTGAAATTACATTATTAGGTTCTCCGAGGAGTCTCAACTCCGAGCCTTTGTGTCTGAGCTGGACTCCGCGAGGGATACTCATCGTCTTTGTTTCGTCAAATCTACATCCTGCAACGTCATGTAATTACAAACTTCATATATGCCCTGCTCAGCATCAGGCGCAAGCGTCTCGTGGCTGTTGCACGACCCAAAAACGAATGTGACATTCGAAAAGCCAGTCTGTGAAGACCTTGAGAATTGATTAGATCACTGCTGAAATAAACGTATTCGTATATAACCTATTCTCAAAGGATTCGGTTTGTTGAATCTGAGTTGTGCAACAGCCACGAGACGCTTGCGCCCGGTGCCTGAGTATTTTTAACGGGCTTTATTTCATGAATGAATATGCTTGCGCTATAGGGAGATAAAAAGAAAACACTCTTTGATTTAATTGATACTTACATACGGGATGCAAAAGCAAGAAAAGCTTATGCGTAAAAAATTAAAGCCCGGCAACGCCGGGCTTTAATTTGGGGTTTCCTAATTCACGTCACAAGCGGGACGCTTGCGACTGGTACCTGAGTATTTTTAACAGGCTTTATTTTATGAGTGAATATGCTTGCGCTATTGGGTGTCCGAGCTGTTGCTTTTATACATAATCGGTTGCCTATTACTAACCAAGTGATCTATAAAAAGATCTTTCAAAAATTTATAAAATGACTCATAGCCGGTATTATCGTTCATATTACCCTTAACTATTTTTACCCCATTATAAATAAGCCCATATTTATTACCATCTCTACCGCCAACCTTTGATTCTACAGTCGAGTCACTTGTTATCAAATGGTTCACTTTCTGAATCAGTAAATTCCACATACTTACATCAAGTTTAAATCCGTAGCCATCAAAAAATAAAATTTGATAATTTGGGAACTTTACATCATACAGATTCCGGTGATAATTAGGAAGTACTTCATAGTAAGTACCATTAATTCCAAAATTTGTCTTATTTAAGTGAAGCAGAAATGAAGTATCAAAGGTTCGATCCCCATAGAAAATTAAAGAATTGCTATCCAGATTAATGTTTCCGGGATATGGAAGATTAAACTTTTGTACTACCTCAATTAAAGCGCTATCTCTTATCTCATTTTGATTATTTGAAACATCAACATTGCTAACATTTTCTTTACACGAGCTGAAAAGCAATGAAAAGATAGTGACTGTCGAAATAATACTTACACTTCTCATTTAATTACCTTTAAGGCTTTTATAACCTAAATATGTATTATTGGGAGATATCCCACTTCCTGCCTTTGGTGGGGTATTTGTAGTTCCATAAATAGTTACCCCCCAGGGTGTCGCTATTAAAGCTGGAGTCGCTCCTTTTGTTTCTCCTCTATTTAAAAGTGGAGCATAATCTTCCGGACGTGTAGGTTCCCCCGCTCCCTTTTGATTAGCCAAAGCAGATCCATCACCAAAAGTCCAGCCGTCAACATATGCTTTAACATGTGTATGCCCTTCTAAAAAAATATCATTTTGTTCTTTTGCAGAGTACCTATCTTCCAAGTTTTGCGTGTTGGAATAATTTATTGCATTCCCTTTCGTATCTAAAGCCTCCAGCCTAATTTCTTTGTCTTTACCAACTTTTCCCACAAACATAACCTCTAATTTGAGGTCGGCAGATTTCATAGCAATAGATTTCATATCACTGGCTGTTTTGCTACCCATAAAGGCTATTGAAGTTTTTCGAATGGCATTGGCCATTGCCTTGGATTGCTTAGATGTCAATTTACTTCCATCAAATGTAGCTTTGCCATCATTGTCCATAAAGTGAACTTGATTTTTCATCTTATCATTGATAACTCCCAATAATTGCCCTTTTTGAGTGTATACCCAAGTAGTATCTCCTAATGGGTCGCTATAACGTATTGGATTATTTGCCATCGCAGCATATGGACTAAACATATCAGTTGGCTTAGGGTCTATCTGCCACCATCTGCCTATTTGTGGATCAAGATTTCGATAGTGAGCATCATACATGTTTAAGTCAAAATCATTATTCTGCTCGATACCGTTGTACTTAAACTTATTCTCTGCTATTCCGTTTAAAGCCTTTGACGATATTCCTGCCATGGTAAGTCCGAACGGATAATAGTGCGTCTCCTCCAGTATAGCTCCCCTGGTATGCACTACCTGAAGATTGTCAAAGAACACGTTCACAGGGCTTTCGTTGCTCACGTAAATATACACATATCCATTCTTCGGCACTGTTTTATTTGTAAGGTCAGTGTGCGTTTTAACAACACTGTTGCTGCCTACTTTACTGAACCCGCTGCCTGCCACCCTGAACTGCTCATCAAAAAAGATGTAGTTGATATAGGCTTTCGGCACCGCAGGCGCTCCTGCCGCATCAGTGGTCTGGTTGCCAAGCAGGGTACTAATGCCCGATGTTACATTACTGATGCCATTAAGCTGCGATGCCGTTACACCGCCATGTGCTGCCGCTGCCGTGCCACCGGTGGGGCCGCCTAACAGCCCGGTTAATATATCCAGCACCGGTATAGCGCTGTTGGCGCCTGTGCCGCCGGTATTGTTGGTAAAATAATAACTCCTGCCAAAGATATCTATCCTGTCGCCTGCCATTACTTTTAAGGTAATGCCAAGACCGGTTTTGTTGGTGCCGCTGTTGAGCTTATAGAGCTTGGCGCTGTTAGCCGTGGTATTGCTGTTGGGATTATTGTTTGCAGGCGGGTTGCCATTGTGGTTGGGGTAATCTGTTATGCCGGTGGCATCTGTTTTAGGAGCTATTCTGGCAGGGTCTATGGTGTAATAGTTCTTTTCAATGTATGCTGCATTGGGGCTGCCATTTGTATTGATATCTCCTTCCAGGGTAGCAGCAGGATAAATATCCTGCTTATACTCATCTGTCAGCACCATTCTTGTATTGCCCAGGTGGTCTTTAATAAAATAATCATACACAAAGCCCGTGGGTGTATTGGGAGTGGAGGCATTGTTGTACTGCGGTCTTATCCTGCCTTCTTCCATCGGGGCAAACAACAGGCGGTTGGCATAATCAGGGGTATTGGGGTCTGCAGGTGAGGTGGTTTTGCTTTCGTATACATAGCCGCCAAGGTATAAGGTGGTGGTGGTAATGGTACGGTTGCCATTGGCGGCTGAGGGATTTTCTACTGTTATCTTTTTCAGCTTATTGCCCAGGTCGTCATGGGTATAGCTAATGGTGCCTTTGGAGGTTGTCACGATTTTAATCAGCTCCCGGGTGCGCCAGTATTCAATACTGCTGATATCTTTATTCTTATCCGAGGTTATGTTGGCATTGGCATTATAGGTATAATCTGCTGTGCCGGCTGCATTGCTGCCATCTTTAAAATCGCCCAGCTTGCCATTGTCGCCGGTGGCTGTTTCATCTACCCACGATAACCTGTTGCTGGCGCCATAAGCATACGTATAAGAGAGATTATCAATATATCCAGAACTGTTCAGCCGCATGCCCATGCGGTTATAGGTTTTTATATTGCCGTTCAGGTCGTAGCTGATGCCGTCTTCTGAATAGTTCACCCCTGCGGTTGTACCAAACACTGCCCCTGAGCCGCTGCCTGACTCATACTGTCCAAAGACTGCTGCCGTAAGCCGGCTGGCAGCATCGTAGGTAAAATTATACTTCCTGCGCTGCTGGTCGCCTTCGCTCTTCCACAGCATGGCGCCTATATTGCCATTGTATTGTTTGCTGCCATTGCCGCCGAGGGAGGGGTCTTTTTCATAGCCCAGCTCCAGGGCAAAATAACGGTCGCTGTTGGTAGCGGCATTGGTATAATCTTTATTAACGCTCAGCAGCCACCCTCTTATATTATACTGGTAGTCCTGCACAGAGAGTATGCCCGAAGTATAGTTGCCCGATGCATCCCGCTTGTTGCCCATGGTTTTGTTCTTCAGCTGCCCCAGGGCGTCGTACTGGTTTTTGTTTACGGATGTCCATACCGCAGGCAGCGCATTGCTGCTTACCAGCGTATGCTGTATTTTCTTCCTGGTTTCTGCTGCCCGCCCAAGATCATCATAGCTGATATCGGTGAGGGTAATGCCGGTTTGGGCATTGCTGCCTGCCAGCTGCTGTTTCTGCACCACGCGTATGGGCTGACCAACCCAGTTGTACTGCGTGGTGGTAATATCTGTGCCGCCGGTTATATTTGTGCTCTTGGTTTGTATTACCCTGCCTTTATCATCGTATATGTTTACAGTATGATAGTAGCTGGTTGTGCCATAGATGAGTATTTTCATCCAGGTCACCATGCCTTTTGTCTGCAGGGACTGCACCGGTTGCTGTGCATACAGGGGTGAGACATTATATGTTGTATTCAGATAAGTGGATGTGGTATAGGTGTTGTCAAGCGATGTGGTAAGCCCTGTGCCGGAGGGCAGGGTGCCATACTCATCGTAGCCCCACTGGGTGAGTATGGACCAATTGGGATAGGGTGGCTGAGTGCTTGCAGAGAACGGGTAGTCAATTGCATTTGCTGCTTCTGCAAGATATGTTTTAAAGGTTTTATTGAGATAGCTGTGCACATAAAACCCTTTAATGACCAGCCGGTTCAATGCATCGTATAAATAGGCTACCCATACCTGGGCGCTGCGTTGTTTGCCATCCTGTGAGATCACCAGCCTGTCCCTGGCATCGTATACCATAAACTCCGCATTTGCCGGTGTTACGCCCGGCACTTTTTTCATGATCATGCGGTTGCGCTGGTCATACTCATAGCAAAAGAAGTATTCATTGAGCAGGGTGACGGTGATATTCCAACTGGTTAGCGACAGCCGCTGCACGGCTTCGGGCGGCATTACACAGCGCAGGTTGCCGAGGTCGTCATAAATGTAATATGTATTGAGCCAGCCGGTATAGCCTATGCCTGCACCGGTGTCATCACTACCGGTAAGCTGCACTTTCTTTAGGATCACTTTGCCTTCTTTGTCCTTAAACTCTGTTACCTGCTTATCGTTCTCATCAATGGTGATGGTTTTATAGAGCATGCCGGCAGCATATACACCATTGGTTCCTCCGGAGATATCTATACTATAGCTGCCCCAGTCGCCCGGTGCCGCACCATTGATCACTTTCCAGATCTTTACATTATCGGTGGCGGTATTTGTATAATATTTTATGCGCACATTTTTCTTTAAGGCTTCTGTGCTGCCGCCTTCGCTGCCCACCCAGCCTGCGCCGGGGGCATAGGTATTATCTACCCGGTTCAGCGGCGATGGCTCGTAACTGGTTTTGCTGTATGCCCAGTTGAGGCTATTAGCTCCTACACTGGTCTCCCCGGTTTGACCGGACAACTGAGCATTATAGAACGCTACCTGCTGCTGAAAGGGGTTGAGCTTGAACTTGCCATCGTTTTTTGTTGCATCTGTTGCCGTTGATGCAAAGGGAAGATATTTATACTGCTCCCTGCCGAACTCATCATATAGCACGGGGCTTACCATATCAACCGCCGTGCCACCTGTGGGGTATGAGCCTTGTTTTATTACCGTTTGCAGGGGTCTGCCCAGCCCGTCAAAGTATTGGGTGGTTTGCTGTACATCGCGCAGTGGCCTGGTGGTGAGCGTGGTGGCGTTCTGCTCCGGGGCACGGGCGTCCCAGGTGCGGATATAGTTGACCGTGGTGCTGCCGGGATAGGCAGAGGGAAGCGGTTGCTGACTGAACAGTTTTATACAGCTGCATATAAATAACAGCGTAACAAAAAAAACTTTATAATTAATCACAGATATTATTTTGGTTGGCATGTTGAGTTTGTTGGTTGATTATTGTATCCCGGTAATACTTTACAACAGGAACCGGATACGTCATTCTTTCAATTTTTGGGTTACTGCCTGGCTTATAATTTTACCGGATATCTGCACCTCGTGCACACCAAACAAAATACCCATCTCGTTGATCATGTACATTTGTCCGTTGCTTACTACATCATTATCAAAATGACCGTTCAGCTTCGCGTTGGTCAACCATTGAAATAAAGGATGTTGCTTCTCTCCTGACTTTTTTTTAACGTTCATTTCTTTTGTGATCATGATCTTCTTCCCTGAGAGCATCTGCTCAGAATCTTTGATCTCATCGGCATCTTTTGTGCTGTCTGTGTGCAGGTCTGCTGCAGGTACAAGCAGCACCGTAGCGGAGGAAAGGCTTTTCTTTACCACCGAATCAACGGTGGCCAGATATTTTATGTCAGACTTTTTATTGTCTAATACAACAATCACTACACTGTGTCCTTTAAAGGCGGACATGCTGACCGCGTTTCCGTTAAAGGTTTCGAAGCTGATAGCGTATAAAGAATCAGGCGGAGAAGATAATAACCTGAAAAAAGTGAATAATAAGAATACTTTCATATCTAAAGATTTTAATTCATTACCCAGACCGAAGCTGAGCCATCAATAACTATATTGAAAAAATTAACAGGCGAACCGCTTGTTTGTGAATATCCATTGATCATATAAGTACAGGGAACGGAGGCAGACATATAAACCGTATAGGTGCCGGAGGGAAACGGCCCTAATGATTGCGTGCTGTTTGCATTCAGCGTAAAGTTATAATTAGTGCCGGTGCAATTATTGGTTAAGGTAATATATACGTTTGAGGAGATGCTGCTCGTCGCATTTATCCCCGCATTAGGCGGTGCGCCGCAGGTGCCATTGGTATTTGCATATGCCTGTCCGTTGGCGGCTATATTGTTCAGCGCCTGCTGGTCGGCATCTGCCTGGCTGACATTAGAAATATACGTACCTGCAGGAACGGTGTACGTGACATATGAACCAACCTGGCAGCCGGTGCAATTATTTTTCCTGATGCTCCGGCTCTGCTGCGCATTAACAAATGGCGGGCAGCTTTCGGGTTGACCTGCGTAATTATAACAGATCTTTTTAAGTATGTTTTTATCCTGGTCACGCACAATAAAAAGCCTTCCAAAGCCATCATACTCGTAGTAGGTAATGCGGTTATTTACGTCGCACTGGCTGGTCATGCCAATTAAGGGTTCATAGGTGTAGGTAGTCATCTGGGCAGCGGAGGGGTAAAGGCGTACTTCATCTATACCTCCTGTTCCTGTTATGGTGAGTGTTGCAGATGTAGCTGTTACTGTATGTTCATGATAGGTCCAGCCATTTATGGTTTTGCCTGCCTGGTATTTTGTCTGAGTGCCGCCGTTAATTGTATATGGACTGGTATTATTGCGCCAATATGATACTATATATATCTGGCCGTTCGTCACAGCCTTACTAAGCGTAGCTGCAGTTGTGAGGTTGTAGTACTTTTTACCGGTTGGCGGCACCGTCGCATCTGCAACAGGTGTGCCGCTGTATAACCAGTTGCCTTTGCCGTCTGCTTCAAAGGAGGTATAGGCTATGTCGGAGACAGGGGAATTAGTTACTTCGGCTATGGGATATGTATTTTTATAATCCCAGATATAAGAAACACTAAGATTGTTTGGCTTAGAAAAAGTGAGAAGATTATTCTTCAGATCATAAGTTAAGGTGGCTTTTAAACTATATCTGCTGTCCGGGGCAAATGCATTCAACGTACCGGCAGGGGGAATCACGCCGGCAACACGGTTACTGAACTTGTAGCTGCTCGCACTAATTGGATTTGCAGATTCCAAGGAATATACCTGGTTAGCTACATAATTGTTGTAAGTAGTTATCTTTCCGGAAATGGCTGCTGTAACTCCACTCTTTGTTTGAAATGTCACTTCTTCCATCGGCAGGCTTGATTTCACTATCCCTGAAGGATAATCACCCGGGTATGTAATATATTTCATCATCGCCTTTTCATCACTGGTAGTAGTACTTATACGGGTAGGATTAACATGAACCGGATTATCATAATAATACTGTGTAATAGATTGCGATTGCACTCCATTATCTCCATAAAAAACAGTTGTTTCTGATTGAGGTTTTTGCACCGCTGCTTTAATCGTTTTATCCAAAACTGTATACACCTCTCTGTTATAAGGAGATGCCATTAGCTCCCTTTGTATGTATCCATATGTATCATTAGGATATTCAATCAACTTAATAAGAGCAACCTGAGGTATGGTTATTAAATTAATATCCGTATAATTAATGGTAGTACTACTTACGGTAGAGTAAGTGTTGGTAGTTGAATTGTATTTTTGAAATGTTTTTCCTGAAAGTTGAGGCAAGGTATATTCATTAACAGTAAATGAGCGAGGATAATAATCATATCCGGTATAAAAGGTTACATTAGAAGACCAACTTTGATTTGTAGGAGTTGTGTAGTTAAAATAGGTTCTTCCATTTGAAGTTCCATCTGATGAATAATAATATTCAACAACACTGGAATAATAAACCGGAAATTGAACAATTGATTCTATTTCGGGCACGGGATCAGAAGTATATATCCTTTCCAAATAGGAACCTAAGTGTGTATGATCATAATCATTATTAATTCTATTTATTGTGAATAAATCATACTTCTTTGTAGCATAGTAATCATATTGAGTTGGAAAGGCAAATAGATACCCGGGGCTTGGATACTCATACGTTCTTCCCTCTGTTTTTCCATTCCCGTCATTTGATATGATCTTTTGGATTCTAATTCCGGGACCATCTACAATTGAAGAACTTTTATACACTTTGTTTGCTTCGTAAGTAAAAGATGCCGTAACGCCTGTCGGATATTTTATTTTGCTTATCATTCCAACAAGCTTGGGTGCAAGCGATGGCAATTTGGAATCGGGTGTACCTCCACTGGTGTTAATATCGTATGAAGTAACAATCTGGCCATCATATCCTCCTGTGGTTACATGTATTGTACTAAAAGGCACTTTGGTATTATCATTAGTTGTCGATGCATTAGAATACCCCCACCAATCCTTTGATTTCTCAAATTGAGGGACAACCCCACCGGTAGTTCCCGGATAATACTCAAACTCGTACTTATTCACATCAATGCTATTCTTATCCTTGAAAATGATATATTGAATTGTCTTTGAGTTGTTATTAAACAGTTTAAGATTTGTACCGGGCAAAAAGGGATAGTAAGAAAAGTTGACCTTCCTGATAAGCTTATCATCTGCTGTTTTTATTGAACAACTATTTAAAAGAAATTCCGTTGTTGGTGATAAATTGGAATATTCAAATACTATTTTCCCACTCTCAAAGTCAATTTGTTGTAAATAGGCCATGCCGTTTCCGGTAACAGATTCGGTATTAGTAGACTTATAAAAATTCGAGCTCTTATAGTATGAATTAAATAAAGACACAGAGCCGCCGCTATAAATGCTGTTTTCATTATACTCGGGATGATCCTCTGATGAAATCCTGTCCTGGTAGCTTACGGTGCCAACCCAGGTAGATGGGATTATCAGTAAATTACCATACTTAAACTTTATAAATCCTCCTGAAGGCGTTGTGATAGAACTTAAGTACCATGATGTTGGTCGGGGAGTTACTGCGACCGGTGTGTATTCTACTAATCCATAACTATCTTCAACTCCAAATGTGTAAACAATTCCTTTATCGTCTGTCAGGATAAATTGGGTCCATCCGGAATTTCTGGTTATTGTAAAAGGTGAATATGTCAAAAAGACTATATTGTCATAGTCTTTAATAATAAATTTCACA
The DNA here is from genome assembly GCA_047601125.1 of Agriterribacter sp. Classification (GTDB taxonomy): domain Bacteria; phylum Bacteroidota; class Bacteroidia; order Chitinophagales; family Chitinophagaceae; genus Agriterribacter. The sequence continues at coordinate 2,824,839 of JASGJY010000002.1, forward strand.
GAAATGCCATTGACGCTCAGGCTATATACATCATATTGGGGATCTTTTATATTAGTGATTCCGTATGCATCAGGTTTCATTAACGGATCAATAGCAATTAAATCTTCGATATGGCTGCTTTGAGGGTAAAGATCGTTGTATGACTTTTCAACATGAGGTTTTCCATCTTCATCTGGTCGTCCTCTGACTTCTCTATTTATTATGCCTGATGCCATAAGCGCCCAATTCATTCCTAATGGTGAAAATTTTAATGATGTTTTCCTGCCAGACGCATGAAAACTCGCGCTTACAGGCAGTGAATAGTCTTTTAGCGATATTGTATATAATGGGATATCAATCTTTGGCAATCCTGTCGAATACTCAACAGGATAATCAATATACTGTTGGAACACCTGGGCAACGGGTGTAAGCGGAATTCTGGATTGAGTTTGACCTATTACTAAAAGGCAGGGATATAGCAAGATAATAATCAACGAAAAATGACGAAACAGGATATTCATTACAATGGTGTTTATTTAAAAAATATAGCTTATTCTACAACCCCCACCCCACTCTCCACACAACTGCCGGCGTTGGAGGAATATGTTTGTTATGTAAAAAGTCATACAGCACCTGCATGCTTCCCTGCACTTTCTTTCCCTTCTTCAGCGGTGAGCTCATGCTGTACTTTTTTGTAAGCCCTGCAAGCGCACTCTTTGTCCAGTTACTGTAGTTCTTAAATACGGCAAGACTTTCAACGGTTCTTGTGTAGTTCATTTCCGCACCGGCAGTAAACCACAGGCTTGCCATAAACCGGCTGCCGGTTTTAAACAAATCAGGCGCCTTCCAGTCCATAAATGCCCTAAACCCTACACCCTCTCCAGAAAACCTTACCTGCTTCCAGCTTTGCCCGAAGCCTACGCGACCGCTAATGCCGATGCCGGCAGTGGTTTTGTCCGAAACACGATAACCAATAGTCACTGCTATATCGGTGCGGACCGGGTAATAATAATCCGATCTTTGTGTCTGGAAATTGCTGCCGTATTCCAGGCGCCGGAAAAATGATTTTGTCTTTTGCTGGTTGGGCTTAAAGTCAGGCATTGCCATATCACTGCTGCCACCACTATTAATACCCAATTGGTTCAGCTTGTCTTTCAGCTTACTCAGCTCACCCTGTGCCTGCTGCATCTGCTGTTGCAGGTATTGGGAGGGATTGGCATTGGCGCCATTGGTGGCAGGTATGGCTAATTGCTGTTGCAATACCTGTTGCACATCTGCTCTTGTCTGTAAGCCGGATAATGCTTGCATGGTGCCGTAGTTATCCTGGGCAGGGAATAGTGATGCCAGCATACTGTACTTACTGAAAAACTTTGAGAAAGCTGGCATAGTTTGCAGGGTAGAAAGTATTTTCCGTACCAGCTTATCCGGGTCGTTAAGTATCTCTTTATATTCCTTAACCTGCTGACTGTAGTAATACACATCCTGCTGGTATTTACCAAAGCATTTACTAACGCTTTGTGGCAGGTTGGTATAAGAGCCAAGCAGTTGTTGTAGCTGTTGTTGCCGCTCCTGGAGACAGCTTTGTATATCGCCTGCTTCTTTTAATTTGTTTTGTAACTGGTTTGCCTGGTTAAGGGAGCTGCCAAGCTTCTGCCGTATGTCCTTTGTTTTGGAAACAATATTTACCGCATCTTTTAAAAAGGCAAGTGAGCCCTGCAGCGAATCAAGCCCTGCCATATATTCACCGGAAGTAAGCTTATCAAATTTGCCGGTGGCGCCATTGAGCTTTTGAGAGAGGGATTCGTATCTTTTCTTAACATCACCGAATATTTCAGCGGCCTTTGATGAATCAATTTTTGCGAGCTGTTTTTTTATTTTTCGTTCCTGTTTGGAGAGACTGTTTAAATACTTATTGGTTTGTTTAGTAAGCTGCCTGTCGAGGGAATTGATTTTATTGTCAACGCTGCTGGTGTATTTGCCGGGGATATTTACAACGGTATCGCTGAGGCTATCCTGTGCCTGTATGCCTTGCAGGATGGTTAGCATTAAAATGATCAGGGACAGTTTCATGGAAGTCAGGCATTCTTTGCAAATGCTTAACAAACTTAGGAAAAGAAATTAAAATAAAGATCATCATTTAAAAAAACCGTCAAAAAACGGTAGTTAACTACCGTTAAAAAGCGGTAGTAAAAACCGTTTTTTATTTTTGGTGAGATCAAAAAATCTACGTATGCACCTCATGATTTTTTAAAAATCAGGCAATGGATGAATTTTGTTCTTCTTCATCCCCACTGACGCAATTTTAATATCATTGCCCTGTGCCTAAGCATACCTGCAGCCCTCTGAATCTATTTTCTCGTTAGTAAATTTACTTAACAAGTGTAGTATAAAAAGTATAAACTACTGTCATTAAATAAGTAACCCTTAAGCTGATGTTAAGTTCAGACGATCTATTCTATATCGCCTACTTTATTTCGTTGATTAAACATTGAATTCTTTCAGGCATATCGATTGCCGCAAAAAATAATAAAGCTTGGTGAAATTATATTATTCTCTAATTTTGTTTTACAAAGCTTAATTGTTTACGGGATTGCATGCAATTGAATTATATAACGAACCGGCGCTACTTCTGAAAATTGCTGAGGGCGATGAATCAGCTTTCAGAAAATTATTTGAGCATTATTGGGATAAAATATACAGTGTAGCTTTTGCTTTTACCAAAAGCCCCGTAATTGCAGAGGAAATGGTGCAGGATGTGTTTGTGAAAATATGGACCAAACGCCAATACCTTCCCGGAGTACAAAAGTTCAGCGATTATCTTTTCATTATAGCCCGTAATCATATCTTCAGCGGGCTGAGAAAAAAGATTTACGAAGAACCGTTTTCAGATCACCTGAAAGATTATTTTCTTGAAGCCTCAAACCTGCCCGACCAGCAATTATTGTACAGGGAAGCCGAACACCTGCTGGAAGAAGCTGTTTTACAATTGCCGCCGCAGCAACAGCTTATTTACAGCTTAAGCCGTAAAGAGGGGCTTAACCAGGATGAAATTGCCTGCAGGCTTCATATCTCAAAAAATACAGTAAAATCCCATATGAGCAAGGCGCTGCAGTTTATCCGCAATTACCTCCGTATGCATGCCGAAGTGAGCACTTTTACGATATTATATTTCATGATCCTCAACCTGTTGTAGCCAAAATACATTGGCTGATATTTTTTTTCTTGCCAGCTAATACCTGCTGTTTTTTTCTGCGTCTTTATTATGTTGAAAGGAAGCCTTAACGAACGGGGCCATAAAACTGCTATATGACCGAAACGGATTTTAAGATTTTACTGGAGCGTTATCTCAATGATTCTATAAGTATGGAAGAATTGCCCCAATTCTTAACCAGTTTGCGGGAATATAAAAATAACCTGCAACTTAAAGACGCTATACAAAAAGCATTATCTGATAAAAGTTTTGAAGGGATTTCTGATAAAAGCCGTGGTGATATAATATTTCAAAAAATCATGCAGGCAGCTATAGAGGATGCACCGGCTATAACTGTTGCTGATACAACCGATGTTAACCGCACCCGGAAAACTTCAGTGTTTAAATGGTTATCTGCCGCTGCCATACTGGTTATTGCAGTATCAGGCGTTTATTATTTTCTATCCCAACAAAAAAAGGAGCATACTGTTGCATCTGTAAAAAAAACAACGCCTGACGTAATGGGAGACGTACGCCCCGGCGGGAACAAAGCCATTTTAAAGCTGGCGGATGGTACATCAATTGCACTTGATGATGCAGCTAACGGAACAATAGCTGCACAGGGCAATACTACTGTGCAAAAGCTTGGCGATGGCGAGCTGGCTTACAATAAAACAGCACAAAAGATTTCTATTCCTCTTTATAATACCATATCTACGCCCCGGGGCGGCCAATATAGTGTAACCTTACCCGATGGAAGCAGGGTTTGGCTTAACGCTGCCTCTTCTTTGTATTTTCCTACAGTGTTTACCGGTAAAGAGCGAAATGTAACACTTACCGGCGAAGCATATTTTGAAATTGCGCACAACAGCAGCATGCCTTTTAAAGTGCAGGTAAATAATATGACGGTTGAAGTGCTGGGCACTCATTTCAATATAATGGCTTACGATAATGAAGATGCTACACATACTACCCTGCTTGAGGGAAGTGTGAAAGTTATACTGAACAATAATGAAAATGCCGGAATAAAATTAGTTCCGGGCAAACAGGCGTCACTTAAAAAAGGAAGCAGTGCCTTTAATGTTCATGATACAGATACAGATATTGTTACAGCATGGAAAAACGGTATGTTCCAGTTCAATGGAGATAATATACAAACTATTATGCGGCAGATAGAAAGATGGTATGATGTGGAAGTGAATTATTCAGGTAAAATTCCCCATGGGCACTACAGTGGAGCCGTTGGACGGGATAATAACCTGCTTAAGGTATTAAGAATTTTTGAAGAAACGGATTTGAGATTTAACGTAGAAGGAAAAAAACTAACAGTGTTATAGCCAATAGCACATAGCTTATAGTTCAAAAAGCCAGGGATGGTGACGCACCCCTGGCGGAAATAAGGGCTAATCATTATACACAATCGGTCGAAGGATTGTTCTTTTTCATAACCCAAACATTGCAAATGTATGAAATTAAAAGTCGATTTCAGGGTGCCGCCGTATGCGGTGCCGCTGCTTACCAAAACGCTACTGATTATGAAACTTACGATTGTTTTGTTAATCACTGCATGCCTCCAGGTTTACGCGGAGGGTAACGCCCAAACGGTTACCCTGAATGAAAAAAATGCCGCATTCGGAAAAATTTTCAGGGCTATACACAAGCAAACGGGCTTTAATTTTTTCTACAAAGATGAACTGTTGGAAAAAGCCGGTAAAGTAAGTGTTCAGGTTAAAGATGTAAGCATACAGCAGGCACTGGATGCCTGCTTTAAAAATGTTGACCTGGCTTACAGCATACTGGATAATACCGTAATAATAAAAGAGAAACCTGCACCTGAGCTTACAAACAAGGTTGCTCCTGCGGCACAGATCAGCGGGCAAATCAAGGATGCTGAAGGAAATCCTTTACCCGGCGTATCTGTTAAAAACCGCAGAACCGGTAAAGGAACTGCAACTAATGCTGATGGCGCTTTTACCATTGACGCGGAAATAAACGATGTGCTTGAAATCTCTTCAGTAGGCTTTGAATTGCAAATCGTTAAGGTCACCTCTTTACAGCAGGTTGTAAATCTCTCTCTTAAAATAGCTGTTTCTGAATTGGAGAATACTGTAATAGTAGGTTACGGAAGTCAGAAAAAGAAAACGCTTACCGGCGCTGTATCTTCCATAAGCGGGGAAGCAATGGTGACTACTAAAAATGAGAATCCGCAAAATATGCTGACCGGGAAAATTTCCGGTGTAAGAGTTGCACAAAGAAGCGCCGAACCAGGAGCATTCAATAATACTTTTGATATACGTGGTTATGGCTCTCCTCTGATAATTATTGACGGTATCCCTCGCTCCAACGCAGATTTTCAGCGGTTGAATGCAAACGATATTGATAATATATCTGTTTTAAAAGATGCCTCTGCTGCTATTTATGGTGTACGTTCTGCCAATGGTGTTGTTTTAATTACTACCAGAAAAGGTAAGAACAATGAGAGTACTTTATCTTACGACGGCGGCTATACATGGCAGTTTCCTGCGGGCTTGCCTAAAACAGTGGATATATACCAATACATGACACTCCGCAACGAAGCGGCTATGCATAATGTAAATGGCGGCACGCCTGTATTCAATGATCAGATTTTTGAAGAATACAGGAACGGCACAAGAAAAAGTTATGACTGGTACCCGATTGTTTGGGCTAAATATGCTCCTCAAACACAGCATAATCTAAGTGTAACCGGTGGTAACGACAGGATTCAATATTATGTTGGAGGCGGCTATCTTAACCAGGGAAGCTTTTTTAAAACAAACGACCTGAATTATAATAAGTATAATTTACGTACAAGCATTACAGCCAAAATTGCCAAACATTTTACACTGGATGCTAATATTAACCTTATTACAGAAACTACCAATCAACCATATCAAAGCGCATGGTGGATTATCCGTTCCTTCTGGCGGCAAGGTCCGCAGATCCCTGCATACGCCAATGATGATCCTTCCAAACCATACCATGGATTGATTGAAGGCGATAATCCTGTATCGTTCATGGATAAGAATGTCAGCGGCTACCGTGTGTTCAAAAACAGTTGGGTACAACCTGTAATAAGTCTGCGCTATGACATTCCCGGCATACCGGGTTTATATGCAAAAACGTTATTCAGCTACGATTACTCCTTATCAAACCGGAATTATTTTCAGAAAGAATACAACCAGTATCGCTACGATGATGCTTCACAAACCTTTTCTTCATTTTCAAGGCAATCTCCTAACAGGGTAACCCGTGAAGCTTATTTCTATTCGCAGATATTAAGCCAGTCTTCTCTGAACTACGGTCATACTTTTGGAAGTCATAAAATTGACGCGGCATTGATATGGGAAGCGCAAAAAAGAGAAGGAGATAACCTGATCGCACAAAGAGATCTTGCACTACCACTTCCTTACTTATTTGCGGGTGTTCCGCTTAATCAGCAGGGAAAAATGAATACTGGTTCAGGAGATCTTTACGAGTTCACCAACCTTGCGACTGCTGGCCGTTTAAACTATGGTTATAAAAATAAATACCTCGCGGAATTTCTATTCCGGTATGATGGCTCTTCAAAATTCGGACCTGGCTACCAATGGGGATTCTTTCCCGGAGGGTCTGTAGGCTGGCGCATTTCAGAAGAAAATTTTTTTAGGAATGTTGACGCACTTTCATTCGTACAACAATTAAAAGTTCGTGCCTCCTACGGTATCACCGGTGATGATGGCGCCGCAGCTTACCAATGGGCAAGTGGTTATAATTATCCAACAGGTACTGATTCAAGAAACTTTACCGGCGGCTATGTTTATGATGGAAGTTTTATTGCCAGCGCAAGCAATAAGGGCATTATTAATCCTGCCATCACCTGGTTTACTTCACGCACGTTTGATGCAGGTATTGATTTTGTTGGATGGAATGGATTATTCGGAGTTACGTTCGATTATTTTGTAAGAAAGCGTGAAGGGCTTTTAGCACAAAGAAACGGTGGTATACCAACTGTAGTAGGCGCAGCGCTACCACAGGAAAACCTGAACAGCGATATGAACTATGGTTACGATTTTGAGGTGACACATAATAACAATATCGGTGCATTTGCATACAGCCTTAAAGGTATTTTTTCTTATGCGCGTATTAAAGCTTTGTATGTTGAACGCGGGCCTAATGGCAGCTCATACTGGAACTGGAGAAATAATCAAAACGATCGCCTGCAGAATGTTTGGTGGGGGTATACAGGTGATGGCAGGTATGAAAATTGGGAAGATATATATAACAGCCCGGTATATACAGGACGCGGCACATTACCCGGTGATTTTCGCTATGAAGACTGGAACGGCGACGGAGAAATTAATGACCTGGACCGTCATCCTTACCAGTTAAGCTCAACACCATGGATCAACTATGGTCTTTCCGCCAGCTTATCTTACAAAGGCATTGATTTATTTGTGCTGTTCCAGGGCTCTGCTTTATCGACAGTTCAATATCTCGAACAATTATATATGCCATTATGGGGAAACAGCGAATCAGGCGCAATGGTACAATTTATGGATCGCTGGCATCCTAAAGATCCTACAGCAGATCCTTATGATCCTAAAACAGAATGGGTGCCCGGTTATTACGGTTATACGGGAACTTTATCTGATGTATCATCTTCTTTTAACTCGGTTAATGGTGCTTACTTAAGATTGAAATCAATTGAACTGGGGTATACTTTACCTGAAAGGCTCACTAAAAAAGCCGGGATAAAAAATACGCGCTTTTATGTTAACGCTTACAACCTGCTGACCGCAACCAAGGTCAAGTATATTGATCCTGAGCATCCAAATGATACATGGGGATACTTATATCCATTGAACAAAACAGTTTCTGTAGGTCTGAATGTTACATTTTAATTCTGATAATCATGAAGTCGAAATATTATTATTTATATATAATCTTTGGGGCGTTTATTTTATCCAGCTCCTGTAAAAAATATCTTGATGTTCCTCCCGTAAATATTGTTAACGAGGCAGATCTCCTTTCTAACTCAAAGGGTATGCAGCTCTACCTGTCAAGAATGTATAGCCAGATGCCGTTTGAGGATTTCAAATACTCACCTGCACGCCAGTTTTTTGACGACTGGCTGGTTACCCCCGGAACAAATGAAGGTTCATCACTTGGCAGGGATGCAGGAGAAGCTATGACATCTGAAGGATGGGCACGTAATGGTGCTTATTGGACAAGAGCTTTCAATTTGCTGAGAGACGCTAATAATCTTATAGAAAACCTTCCGGCATATAAAAGCAATTTCAGCGATGCTGAATACAATCATTATATTGGTGAAGCTTATTTTACCCGGGCAATGGTTTTTTATGCCATGGCAAAAAGATACGGTGGAGTACCATTGGTAACGTCGCTGCTCAAATATCCTGAAAAGGATGCGGCACAATTAGAAGTTCCCCGTGCAACCGAAGAAGAAACCTGGGACCAGGTATTAGCGGATTATGACCAGGCTATAGGGCTGCTGAACGAAACCAGTCCTGTTAAAGGATATTCCAATAAGTATGTTGCGCTGGCATTTAAATCAGAAGCCATGCTTTATGCAGGCAGTATTGCAAAATATAATACCATCACAGGCTTTGGACAAAAAACCGGTGTACGGGTTGTAGGGTTTGATCCTTCTACCGCCGCTACTGCTTCTAAAAAATATTTTGCTGAATCATATAAATCTGCAAATACTATCATCAAATCAGGCAGGTATTCTTTGTATAGAAAAAAGGGCGGACCTGGTGATAATGAAGGATTGTATCAGAATATGGTTGATATGTTTTTTGACGCTTCAAGCCCGGAAAATATATACACCAAAGATTACAAATGGCCCGACCTGGCTCATGGCTATGATTCTTACAATATACCGCGCCAGTTGATGGGTGGTAACGGATACTCTGCGGGAAATTGTCCCACGCTTGATTTTGTAGAGTTGTTTGATGGCATTGAAAAAAATCCGGATGGTACTATTAAAGTGCTTGACAACAACGGTAAATATCTTTTGTTTGATAAGCCTACTGATATTTTTGCCAACGCCGAGCCTCGTTTAAGAGCCAATGTTATTTTTGCCGGCGATGTGCTTAAAGGCGTAGTGATGGATGTGCGCAGGGGAATATATACAGGTGCGGTTGCAGGCGGTATAGCTCCTTTGCGTGTGGTGAATGGCGTAACTAATTACACAATTGGCGGACCGCAAACCTATAATCAAACAGATGCCTATACAGCCAAAGGCGCTTTTACAGGCAATAAGTCTTTATTCCTTTCTCAAAACGGCACAACTCACGAAGTAGTTACTTTACCTGATGGCAGCAAAATGAATGGCGGTGGCGCCAATGGCCCTTTCGGTACTTCGGACATGACCGCAGCATTTACAGGCTTTATGGTTCGCAAATGGCTTAATCCTAATATGCCGCAGGCGTTGGTGCTCGAAGGAAGATCAGAGCAATCTTTTATTTTAATGCGCTATGCAGAAGTATTATTAAACGCCGCTGAAGCCGCTGCTGAATTAATGTTGGCAGGTGTTGCATCACCAGATGGCGATGACCTCGCGACTGTTGCATACGAAGCCATCAGGAGCATAAGAGAAAGAGCAGGCGCAGATCAGCTAACCGGAATTTCAGATATATCCGGAGAGCCGGGACTGCAGATCATAAGGAAAGAGCGCAGGAAAGAATTAGGATTTGAGCATAAAATCCTGTGGGATATCCGCAGGTGGAGAACACAACATTCTGATCTGCTGAATGGCTTCAGGCAATCTGATGGCGCTTATTATCGTGGTTTATATCCTTTCTATTCTTCAGTTGCCAATAAATGGTTTTTTGATGCCGGCTTTGAAGAAGCAAGAAAACGTTTCAGGCTAACAGAACAGGAATATTATTTTATGATACCCGGAGGTGAAGTAACCAAAAGCCCGGTGATAGATCAACAACCTGGCAGATAAAATTTCATCAGTGTAATACATGTAAAAACTAAAAGAATGAAAAAGAGTATTAATTATATATTCGGTTTAATCATTTTGTCAGGAGTATTTTCCTGCACCAAAATTGATAACTATGCTGAGCCGGGAGAAACCTTAAAAGGCACAGTAGTAGATGTGGCTACAGGCGAGCCTGTGCTTACTGACCAGGGAAGCGAAGGTACAAGGGTGCGTATGCGTGAATTGAGCTGGACAGCATCCGCGCCCGAAAACCTTGATTTCTTTTGTATGAAGGAAGGGATTTTTCAAAATACGAAAGTGTTTAAAGGCAATTACAACGTACGGGTAGATGGTGCTTTTATTCCTGTTGTAAGAGTAAATACAGATGGTGATACATTGGTTGATGAATCAAAAACACTTGATATAAACGGTGTAACAGAAATTGAATTTAAAGTACAGCCATTTCTGAAGCTGGAATGGCAGGGAACGCCAACGGTTGAAAATGGAAAAATTACCGCAACCGTAATTGTTACCCGTGCCGTAAGCTCAGAAGATTTTAAATCGAAGATTGAACCAATGGGAAATTACAATGATAATTTTCTGAATGTAACCGATGTACGTTTATTTGTAAGCCAGGTGCCATATGTAGGCTACCGCGAATGGGATAACCGTTACACAAAAACCATAGAGTATGCAGGCGACTCTTTTAATGCGTTTTTAGGCCAGCCTGTTACTATTACAACAGAAGGTACTATTCCATCAGGAAGAACAGTATTCATCAGGGCTGCCGCAAGAATTAATTATGCCACCGAAGGCATAAAACGGCATAATTATAATGAAGCGGTAAGGGTTGATGTTCCATAGTTTTATTATAGCTAAAATTTATTATTGAAAACATTAAGAAGTTAAGCATGGTTAAGAACTTTTTTTTAATACACCTGACTTCTTAATGTTTTTTAAAGTTATTGTCATGAAATTAAAGCATATCGTTCCGGGTTTAATAATGTCATGTTCTTTATTTGCCAATATACAGGCGCAGGAAAAAACTGCGTTTCAAACAGCACATCACTGGATACCTGAAATTGATGTACGTTCGGATATCGCTATTGTATATGGTGTGAGTGAAAGAGGGAAAATGACATTTGAAGAACGGGTTAAATCATGGAGGGACAGGGGATATAAAGTGCATTTTATGACGGGCATAGCCTGGGGGCAATATGATGATTATTTTTTAGGAAAATGGGATGGGCAAAATCATTTGGGTGAGGGTCAGCAAACAGTTAAAGGAGATACTATCTGGCACGGAAGAAATATTCCTTATGTAGTTCCTGTTGCTTCCTTCATAAAATTCATGCAGGAAAAAGTTGTAAAAAGAGTGATAGATGCCGGCATTACTTCCATCTATCTTGAAGAACCTGAATTTTGGGCAAGAGCAGGATACAGCGAAGTATTTAAACAGGAATGGCAGAAATATTATGGCTTTCCCTGGCGTGCGCAACATGAATCTCCGGAGAACACTTATCTATCCAGCAAATTAAAATATCAGTTGTATTACAATGCCATTAAAGAAGTATCATCGTATGCCAAAGCTTATGGTAAAACAATAGGGCTGGATGTAAAAGTGTATATACCTACGCACTCATTGGTAAATTACTCTTCCTGGCAGATTGTAAGCCCGGAAGCAAGCCTTGCTTCATTACCGGGCATTGATGGCTATATTGCACAGGTATGGACGGGCACATCACGCGAACCGACATTTTTTAACGGCGTAAAAAAAGAGCGTGTATTTGAGAACGCTTTCCTTGAATATGGCTCTATGGTTTCGATGACGGCGCCTACAAAAAGAAAATTGTTTTTTCTTACAGACCCTATAGAAGACTGGCCGCGTGACTGGGCAGATTATAAAAGAAATTATGAAGCTACTTTTACTGCAAAGCTGCTTTACCCGATGGTGGCTGATTATGAAGTAATGCCCTGGCCGGAAAGAATATACACACGCCCTTATAAACTCGCCAACAGCGATGAAAAAGTATTGATACCAAAATATTATTCAACGCAAATGCAGGTAATGGTAAATGCGTTGAACGATATACAGGTATCAGCAAACCATGTTACCGGCACAGGTGGTATTGGAGTGCTGATGAGCAATTCGTTGATGTTCCAGCGTTTTCCCACGCATAATGGTTATGAAGATCCGCAGTTTTCAAACTTCTACGGCCAAACATTACCGTTAGTAAAACGCGGTATTCCTGTGGAAACAGTACACATGGAAAATCTTTCTTATCCTGCAACATTAAAAAATATAAAGGTATTGGTAATCAGTTATTCAAATATGAAACCCCACGATGCTGATGTTCACAAATACCTGGCGGATTGGGTAAAGAGCGGCGGTGTGCTGGTTTACTGCGGAAAAGATGATGATCCTTACCAGAAAGTAATGGAATGGTGGAATACCAACGGCAACAATTATGCTGCGCCGGCTGATCATCTGTTTAAATTGTTAGGCATTGAAGCCGGCACAGAAGATAAAAGCTTTGTTGTTGAAAAAGGCAAAGTATATGTGATAAGGCAAAATCCAAAAACATTTGCCATGCAGGCGGGAACAGATACGCAATATGCAGACATTATTAAACAAGCTTATGAATCGGATGCTAAAGCCGGAAAATTTTTAGTGAAGAATAATTTTTATTTAAAACGCGGGCCTTATGATATTGTTTCCGTAATGGATGAAGCAATTAGTAATGAACCTTATACGGTAACCGGGCCGGTAATAGATCTTTTTGATCCTAAATTACCTGTGCTGGCAAAAAAGGTTGTCGCACCGGGAACGCAGGCTTTTTTATACAATATAAACAGGATAGAAAATAAGAAAACGCCGAAGGTACTCGCATCTGCTTCACGTATCTATAATGAATCGGTAAACGGCAAGTCTTATAGCTTTACAGCGAAAAGCCCTGTTAATACGATAAACAGTATGCGGATATATCTTCCTTCTGCGCCAAAAACATCTGTTGTAATTAATACTAAAGGAGAAAAAATAACTGCGGAAAATTCCTGGGATAAATTATCAAACACATATTACCTAAGCTTTGATAATGATCCGGACGGGATCAGTGTATCTTTAAGCTGGTAAGTTATAGAATATTTGATTGGGGCGTTTTATACTAAAAAGAGCAGCATTTGTAAAGATGACTGCTCTTTTAACAAATCGCCCGACACAAATAGATTGAGCGTGAAAGAATTGGTTTAAAAAATAGTTGAGCAAATCCCTGCCGCTGTTTGCGGTATTGCTGCTGCAAATCTTTTTTTGTTACTTCCGGCAACTATCCCCTCAAATGGTACGCTTTCGGCTGCACAAACGCTCTTATACCATGATAAGATAATGTTGCTCCAAGCCCTGAGTTTTTTCGCCCCGACCAGGGAAGCGCCGCACTCACCCTGTCGCAACAGTTCCAGTATACTGTTCCGGTATCCATCTGCTTCATTACTTTTTCAGCACGTTCAAGGCTTTTTGAATATACGGCAGCAGTCAATCCATAAGGCGTATCCTTCATTAACTCAACCGCTTCACTATCGTCTTTTACTTTTTGTATGCCTATCACCGGCCCAAACGATTCTTCCGTCATCAGCTTCATACTATGATTTGCGTCTACTACTACCGTAGGCTCAAAAAAATAACCTTTTCCCGATAACGAATTACCTCCTGAAAGAATTTTTCCGCCCTTGGTTCGTGCATCTTCTACCTGCTCATTTAAAAATGGAAGTTGCTCCCTACGGCTTACCGGGCCAATACTTGTTTCTCTGTTAAGCGGGTTGCCTGTAATTAATTTTTGGGCTTCTGTTACAAAAGTATCAACGAATGCATCATATATTTTTTCCTGTACGTATATCCGCTCCACTGCGCAACAGCTTTGCCCTGTATTATATACCGCACCTTCAAGAGCGGCTTCAGCTACCGCTTTTACATCTTCTACATCATCCATCACATATAAGGGATCTTTACCGCCCAGCTCTAACTGAACAGGCACGAGTTTTCCGGCAGTTTGTTCTGCTATGTATTTACCCGTACGGTAACTTCCTGTAAAGAAATATCCATCCAGCGGAAGATCGAGCAATGCCTGACCAGCAGCGCCTTTGCCGATAACAATGCTGAATACATTTTCGGGTATGCCCGACAGGTATAACAAACGTTGTATATGCAAGCCTGTTAATGTAGAATATTCAGAAGGTTTATACAATACGCCGTTACCGCCAATCAATGCCGGAATAAAAACGTTTACGCCTACAAGATATGGATAGTTCCATGCGGAAATATTAGCGATGATGCCAAGCGGCTCATATACTATTTTTTCTCTTGTAGCATCTTCTTCGGTTATCCATTCTTCCGCCAGCCATTTGGCAGAATTTTTTATAAAATATTCAATGCGTTTTCTTGCTCCGTTTATTTCGTTGTATGATTGCTGAATGGGCTTCCCCACCTCTTTGGTCAGCGTTTCTGCCAGCTCATCTTTACGCTCATCAAGCAAAGAATAAAATTTTTCAATCGTGCTGATGCGTTGAGCAAGCGGCACTGCAGCCCATTGCTTCTGGCCTTCTTTTAAAAACTGGTACTTTTCCTGTATGGTTTCAGGAGTGTCTTCTGCTACTTCCTGTATTACTTCTTCTGTTGCCGGATTTATAATTTGCATACGAATTATTTTATGGTGAAAGGTTTAGGGTGGTTTCAGGTTACAAGTTTCAGGTTTCAGGTTGTTGGTTACCGGTTGAAAATTTACAACAGGCTTTTAGTTTAAGTACCTGAAACCTGTAACCAGCAACTTGTAATTATCCTGCTGCTTCCACAAACGCCGCTCTTATATTTTTTACAAAGTTACTCTCCGGATCGTTCAATCGCTCAGGGTGCCATTGTACAAGGCATAAAAAGGGTTTTCCTTTGGGATCTTTTCTTTCCAGCGCTTCTACTACGCCATCCGGGGAAAGAGCAGAAACGATCAGTCCTTCGCCAATGATATCCGCACTCTGGTGATGATTACTATTTACACTTCCTTCCTGCTTATGAATAATATTATATAGCCATGATGATGGATCAATCAATATTTTATGATAACGATCTGAATCATCAGGTAATTTTGAATGATTGAATTTTCCCCAGACCGGTATATCAGGAATCAAGGTTCCGCCAAAAAAAACATTTGCTATCTGCAGCCCGCGGCAAATGCCCAGCACCGGTATTTTGTTTGCTTCCGTATGTTGCAGCACTTTCAATTCAAATTCATCCCGGGCTTCATTAATATCTGTTTCGTAACAATACTTATATAGTTCCGGTTTGTTGTAAAATTTGGGATGCACATCTTCACCACCGGTAAGTAATATACCCTGGCACTTTTTTATATCTTCAAAATTATTTGCCCAATGGCTTAGCTGTATTACTTCAACAGTCTCACTATATCCCAGTATCCAATTGCTGTATTTTAAGTATTTGCTGCAGTCGGTAACGCCAATTACAATTTTTTGCCGCATTACAAAGCTTTTAAATAAAGTTGTTTAAAGTCTTCTCTTGATACCGGTTTGGGATTATTGGGATGTGCAAAATCCGCGAATGCCAGGTCGGCAAGTGTTTCAATATGCTCCATCTTCACACCGATATCACGCAAATGGTGGGGTATATTTATTTTTGTATTGAGATCAAATAAATATTTCACTACCGCTTCTCCGTCTTCTTTTCCCAGTTCTAAAGTTCTGGCAATAGTTTTGAATTTACCTTCAAACCCTGCGATATTAAATTCCATACCATAAGGAATATTCACTGCGTTTGCCAAACCATGATGTGTATCAAGCAGTGAAGAAAGCGGGTGAGCCAGAGAATGTACTACACCCAATCCTTTCTGAAAAGCTATCGCCCCCATCATGGAGCCTAACAGCATTTTGCTTCTCGATTCAAGATCCGGCTTATTGGTTGCTGTTTCAAGTGATTCATGTATGAGTTTTATACCCTGCAGGGCAATACCATCACAAATAGGATGATAATTTTTTGCAAGATATGCTTCCATATTGTGCGTAAGCGCATCCATGCCTGTAGCTGCCGTTATCGGCGCAGGAATATTCATGGTAAGCACAGGATCTGCAAAAACAATTTTTGCCAGCAGCTTTGGTGAGAACAATATTTTTTTCTGGTGTGTTTCATCATCGGCTATGATAGCGCTGCGCCCTACTTCGCTGCCCGTGCCGGATGTGGTAGGTATAGTAATAAAATGCGGTACATCATTGGTTACATATACATCGCCGCCTATAAGATCATCATACATAAACAGGTCTTCACGGTGATTGATGCGCAAAAGTATAGCACGCGCAACATCCAGCCCGGCGCCACCGCCAATACCAACTATACTATCGCGGCCTGTAGCATCCCACACATCCACTCCCTTGTACACATCTGACTTTACAGGGTTTTTATGAATATCTGAAAATACTTCTGCAGATATATTATTGTTAGCAAGGTCAGTGAGTATATCTTTAAAGAAGGGCAATTGCGCCACCACAGGATCCGTAACAATCAACGGCGCTTTTAAATTATTTGCTTTTAAATAAGCGGGTAATTCCTTCACCACATTAGCGCCAAAACGTATAGTGGTAGGGAAGTTAAACTGATGAATTTTTTCGAATGACATATTTATTTGAGATTTGAAATCTGAGATTTAAAATGTTGAGCGTTTAGTCTTTCATGTGGATTAGTAAGAACTGTTTTTAGGTTGGCTTTCTTTTATACCCTACTTCTTATACCTTACACCTACCTCCTTTAAATGATCTCCAGGTATCGCTTCAGTTCCCAGTCTGTTACCACTTTGCTGAACTGCCGCCATTCCCACTCTCTTGTCGCCGCAAAATGCGCTACAAAAGCTTCGCCGAAAAGCGCTTTGGCAATGTCTGAATTTTTCATTGCCTGTGTAGCCTGCCACAAGTTTGACGGTAAAACACCATTGGTTTTATTCGCATAGCCATTACCGATAGTAACCGGCGTTTCCAACTTTAATTTTTTGCGTACACCATATAAACCAGATGCAAGGCAAGCCGCTATAGCGAGATAGGGATTAGAATCTGAGCCCACTACTCTTGTTTCCAGCCTGGCTGATTTTTCGCCACCGGGCAATGCACGTAACGCTGTTGTGCGATTATCTACTGCCCAGGTAAGCGTTGTGGGCGCCCAGGCGCCTTCCACCAGGCGTTTATAACTGTTAACCGTTGGCGCAAACATAGGCAATATATAGGGCAGGCAATATAATTGTCCTGCTATATAGCTTTCCATTAATGCGCTGATATTATGTTTTTTCTTTTTATCGTAAAAAAGGTTTTGTTTCAGGTCGGCAGACCAGAGGCTCTGGTGCACATGCCCGCTGCAACCCGGCAGGTTTTCATTAAACTTGGCCATAAAAGTTGGCAGCACACCGTGGCGGTAACCAATTTCCTTTACACTGCTTTTAAACAATACCGCCCTGTCGGCAGCCTCCAGCGAATCTGAATAAGTAATAGCAGCTTCATATACGCCGGGCCCGGTTTCGGTATGTATACCTTCAAGCGGTATATCAAATTTTTTGAGCAGATCAAACAGATCATTAAAAAATGCATTTCGCTGAGAGGCTCTCAATACTGAATAACCAAACATGCCATTGGTCATTGGTTTCAGGTCGCGGAATTTTCCCTCGTATAATTCATCCGAATTATCTACCAGGTTAAACCATTCAAACTCCTGGGAACAATAAGCATGATAACCAGCTTTCTTCACCTGCGCATTAATTTTCTTTAATAAATTCCTGGGGCATATTTCGGAGGCTGCGCCCTCCGTATCAAAATCTGCAAGAAAAAAAGCAATATCATTATCCCAGGGAATATGGCGACAGGTTTTTATATCAACCACAGCCGTAGCATCCGGGTATCCTGTATGCCAACCGGTAACAGCGGCATTATCATACGCCACATCGCCTGCATCCCAGCCAAATACCACATCACAAAAGCCAAAACCACTTTCTGCGATGGATTTAAATTTATCAAAGCTGATGACTTTGCCACGCAGCACGCCGTCAATATCTGTTATCGCTAATTTTACTTTCTGCGTTTTTTTATCGGAAAGTTGCCTGAGCAAAGCTGAAGTTGATGTTGATGTAACCGAAGGCATATTTTATTTTTTTACAAAAAAATGAAACCATATATAACCGGCAAGCAGGATACCAAAATAAATCATTGCAACGCTAATGTTTAAGGTTGTCATTGCAATCAGCGAAATTATGGCAATTATCAAAGCAATGTAGGGGAAGTATGGGAAAAAGGGCACTTTAAAAGGGCGCTCAATATCAGGCTCTTTCTTCCGCAATACCAATACTGTTATCATGGAAAATATATACAATGTAAGCGCTCCAAAGCAGGCAATGGTAATAATCTCAGATGTTTTGCCGGTAAGCAAAGCTATAATGCCAATTATCATATTTATAAGTAAGGCATTTGCCGGAGTTTTGAATTTGTCGTGCACTTTACCAATAGCCACAGGAATATATCCCACTCTTCCAAACTCAAAAGTTGCCCTGCCGGCCGCGAGTATGATGCCGTGAAAAGATGCTACCAATCCCATTAGCCCGATAGTAATTAATAAATGATATAGCCAGCCGCTGTTGCCTGTAATTTTCGCTAAAGCCAGCGGCAGGGGAGAGTCTGATGGTTCAGCCCCCTGTAACGGATACACAATAGCTTCCCAGCCTGCCACACCTACAGAAGACAGGAAAGTTAATATGCAAAGGATGATAAGCGTTAGCAGCGCTGAGCCAAAACCAATAAGGATATTTCTTTGCGGGTTCACCGCTTCTTCCGCCACATTAGCCACGCCTTCAATAGCAAGGAAAAACCAGATAGCGAATGGTATGGCAGCCCAAGCGCCTTTAATGCCGCTGGGAAAGGCATTTTCTGTTACATTTTTCCATTCAAAATGCGGAAGCGTAGCACCTGCAAAAATGAGCAGCTCAACAACAGCAAGAATGGTAATGATCAACTCGAATGTGGCTGCCGCTTTTACACCATATATATTCAGGCTGGTAAAAATAATATACGCCACTATAGCGATAACGGTAACTGGTACCTGCGGAAAGAAAATATGAAAATATGCCCCGATAGCAGCGGCAATGGCAGGCGGGGCAAAAACAAATTCAATGATTTGTGCCATACCCGCAATAAAGCCGGCATCTTTTCCTAAAGCCCTTGTTGCATAATCAAATACGCCACCCGCTTTTGGAATGGCACAGGCCAGCTCGGTATAAGAGAATGTAAAGGTGATGTATAAAATGATGATGAAAATAGTAGCTAATCCCAAACCATAGGTTCCGCCTTCTGCAAGACCAAGGTTCCAGCCAAAGTACATGCCGGATATTACGTACCCAACACCAAGCCCCCATAACATAAGCGGGCCAAGGGTTCGGGATAGATGAGCATTAGTTTTTGGTTCTGTTGATGCCATTAAACACAGTTAAGATAGATGCATTTAAAATTGCTTTAAATGTACCCGTTAAACTTTGAAGATACACAGATAAGAGCAATTTTATTACCTTCAATACTATGAAAAACACCGCTGTACTATTGATGTGCATGATTTGCACAATACAAACGTTTGCACAACAACGATACGATATCGTGATCGGCGAAATAATGGCTAACCCCTCTTCTTCGCCAGGATTGCCGGAGACAAAATATATTGAACTCCACAATGCTTCGTCCATGGCATTTAATCTTCGTAATTGCACTATCAGCGATAACAACAGCACAGCAAAAATCAATATGGATTTTTTGCTGCAGCCGGACAGTTTTATTGTAATAAGCTCTTCCTCAGGCAAAACTCTACTCTCACCTATTACAAACGTTATAAGCGTTACCAATTTTCCGGCGTTGCGTATAAATGGAGATATGCTTATTTTACGATCTGCTTCAGGAGAATTGATACATGCCGTGGGATACGAGAGAAGCTGGTATGGCAATGAAGTTAAAGCTGACAAAGGATGGTCGCTTGAAATGATTGATGCGAAAAATCCATGCAGTGGAAAAAGTAACTGGAAGGCGAGTATCGATAGTAAAGGCGGAACGCCGGGGCTACGAAACTCGATTGCAGGCAATAATCCCGATACAGACAGTCCCGCGATACTGCGTGTATTCCCTACTGATAGCCTGCACGTTTCCATTAGCTTTTCCGAACCAGTTGATAGTACGGTTTCATCCAATACTAATAACTACCAGTTAAATGGTAATACAATAGCTAAAGCTCAACCGCAGGCCCCGCTGTTTAATACTGTGTTGCTTACACTATCGAACAAGCTATCTCCACAAAAAAAATATAGCCTGACAGTAAAAAATATTACCGATTGCAGGCAAAATCTTACAGCAACTGGTACTGCAAATCTTACGTTAACTACAATTGCCGGTACTAATGATATTATTATTAATGAAGTATTGTTTAATGCGCCGGATGACGGTGCGGAATATGTTGAACTATATAACCATAGCCTTAATGCCTTTAATATAAAAGAGCTCTTTATCACTACAAGAAACAATGCGGGTAACCTTAACTCGCTGAAAAGACTAAGCGAAGAAGATATAATATTTTTTCCGGGAGAATATAAAGCGTTGAGCAGAGATATTGAAGCTGTAAAGAAAAAGTATATAATAAGAGATGAAAACGCATTGTTACAGGTCGCTTCCATGCCTGCTTTAGCCAACAGCGGCGGTGATATTGTTATATTAAATGTGCAGGGAGATATTATTGATGAATTGGTATATACAGAAGACTGGCATTTCCCGCTCATCAGCAATTACAGTGGAGTTGCTTTAGAAAGATTAGATAATAAAGCATTAACCCAAAATAAAAACAACTGGCATTCTGCTGCGGCAAGTGCAGGTTACGGCACACCGGGTTACCAGAATTCACAGTTGATGCCAACGGAAACAGTAAAAGGAGAAATTAAAATTGACCCGCCTGCTTTCTCTCCGGATGGCGACGGGTATAATGATTTTTTATTGATCAATTATTCATTTCCTTCGCCGGGCTATGTATGTAATATTACTGTATTTGATGGCGCAGGCAGAGCAGTTAAGTATATAGTGCGCAACGGGCTATGTGGCATAAGCGGTTTTTTTAAGTGGGATGGGCTGGATGAAAAAAATCAAAAATTAGGGATGGGTATTTACGTGGTGTTGGTTGAGGTATATAATACGCAAGGAAAGACGAAGAAATTTAAGCAGGCGGTTACGTTGGCGGGAAAATTAAATTAGCAGGTTAATAAATTATCAAATTCGTTTAATTCATAGCTTTTCACCTCAGCCGCTGTGGCATCGTATCCACAACGGCGCTGACTTTTACTTTGAGGAGACCTGTCAAATCTTACGTAAAAGTAGGCGACTAACGTAGATACTGGTATGGAAATGTTGCACGCTGTGGAAAGGAGTTCCAAAAATTTATGTATGAGTAAGTGGTATAATGTTAAGATTATTAATTATCCGATTAGTACCGATATTTGCGCTGCATGAACCAACGACAACTTTTTCTTCAGCACGTAGCTCAAACATCTCCCGCACCATTAGCGCTTGAAATAGTAAAAGCGGAAGGTAGCATATTATGGGATGCAGAAGGAAAACAATTCATTGACCTGATTGCAGGCATCAGCGTATGCAATATCGGTCACCGCTATCCGAAAGTGATTGAAGCCATCAAACAGCAGGCGGATCAATACCTGCATCTATTGGTATATGGAGAATTGATTGAAACACCTCAGGTGCAATATGCACACTACCTGACACAACATCTTCCCGCATCGCTTAATTCAGTGTATTTTACCAACTCCGGGGCCGAAGCAGTTGAAGGTGCAATGAAGTTAGCCAAGCGTTATACCAATCGCACACAAATCATTGCTTTCAAAAATTCTTATCATGGTTCTACACAGGGTGCTTTAAGTATTATGGGTGATGAATACTGGCGCAATGCTTATCGTCCATTGTTACCGGATGTATTGCATCTTGATTATAATGTTTTCGATGATCTTGCATTCATCACAGAAAATACGGCATGTGTTATTGCGGAAACCGTACAGGCTGAAGCAGGTGTAATAGCGCCCGGAAAAATATGGATGCAGGCATTGCGGCAAAAATGTACCGAAACAGGCACGCTGCTTATTCTCGACGAAATACAAACCGGCTTTGGCAGAACCGGGTGGCTATGGGGCTTTGAGCAGTTTGATATTGTACCTGATATAGTATTACTGGGTAAAGCTTTAGGCGGTGGCATGCCGCTCGGCGCTTTTATTGCAGATAAAAATATGATGTGGAGTTTAACCAGCAATCCGGTGCTTGGTCATATCACTACATTTGGCGGTCACCCGGTTTGCTGTGCAGCGGGATTGGCTGCAGCAAAAGTTCTGAATGAAGAAAATATCATTGCGCATATTAAGGCGAAAGAACAACTCTTCCTTTCTTTTTTAAAACATCCCCAAATAAAATCAGTAAGGTCTGCCGGTTTATTAATTGCTGTTGAATTTGGCAGTTATGAAACCAACAAAAAAATTATTGACACCTGTATTGCCAACGGCGTACTTACAGACTGGTTTTTATTTGCTGCCAATTGTTTACGGATCGCGCCACCACTGAACATCAGTAATGAAGAGATTGAAAAAGCCTGCGCGGTTATTATTTCGGCTATTGAAGCAGGTTGATCCATTGTTGCTTATTTAACACATAGGCACAATAGGGACATAGTAAAGCATAGTATATTTAAAAACGCTATGTATCCCTATGTTTCTATACTCCTATGTGTTGAGCAATTTTACTTTTTCATCACCGGCAAAACAATATTACTGCTGTATGCTGCATTGTGATAAATACTGATAGTTGCTTTTTTAAAATCTTTCTTATCCATGCCGGGTATATAGCCAAATGTTTGAGGGTTTCTGTCCACCAGCGGAAACCAGCTGCTTTGCACCTGCACCATAATCCGGTGTCCCTTCTTAAAAGTATGCGCTGCTTCGTTTAAATTAAAAGAAACTTTTTCAACTGTGCCTTTTTTAAACGGAACGGGTTTTTCAAAACTTTCCCTGAATTTTCCCCTGAATACGTCAGCCCTTACCATTTGCTGATAGCCGCTCATTGATACAGGGCTTGTTGCCGAATCAGGCTTTGATAAATACGTACCATCCGGCCATACATCAATAAGTTTTACAATAAGATCCGCATCGCTGCCGGTGGCAGATACAAACAGGTTAACACCAATTTCACCGGTTAATGATACATCATCCTGCAAAGCTGCTGTTTCAAAATAAATTACATCAGCACGCCTGGCAGCAAAGCGCTGATCTTCCGCCATATATTTATTATTCCTGTCTTCCCAGATACCATCAGTATATGGCACAGGATTATTGGGATCGCTCACATACGATGTTACACCTTCTGCATTTACTGGTTTATCATTAGTAATTTGTTTGTTACTATTGAAATAATATACAACAGGTTCGCTTTGTTTAGGCGGCCAGGTATTATAAGTTTTCCATTCATTAGCACCTGTTTCAAAAACCATTACTTCCGGCTGTTGAAAATTGCCTTTGTCTTTTAAATAATAATTAAAGAAAGGTGTTTCTACCTGCTGCTGGTAAAATGTATTCAGGTCTGAACCGAAATGATAATCCGCAAAAGATATCCATGAGGGGGCAGCCCAGCCGCCGTGCGTCCACGGGCCCATTACCAACCTTGCATTATTTCCCGGAGATTGTTTTTTAATTGCAGCATACGTTTTTAATGCGCCAAATAGATCTTCCGCATCAAACCAACCGCCCACTACCAATACAGCGGGCTTGATATTTTTCAGGTGCCTGCGTATATTTCTTGATTGCCAAAATTCATCATAGGTGTCGTGCTTTACCGTTTGCCTCCATGTACTGTTGCTATCATAAAAATATTTTGATGTGTTGGCATTTTTTAACGGACCAAGCTCAAGAAAAAATTTATAGGCATCTTTATAATCTGTTTCAAAGAATGGCTTATAACTTTCTCCATTATTGGTTCGGGGGCCATCAAAGCGGGAGTAAAATCCAAAATTATCCAGCAAAAAAAACGCGCCGTTATGATTGCAGTCATCACCAATAAATTCATCAGACATAGGCGCCTGTGGAGAAACCGCTTTTAATGCAGAATGCGCGGCCGGCAACGCGGCGGAAGAATAAAACCCGGGAAATGAAATGCCATATATACCAACACGTCCGTTATTGCCGGTATGCTTCAACAGCCATTCTATTGTATCATAAGTATCACTTGATTCATCTACATCTTTATTTGACTGCTTGTTTTCAATGTATGGTGTCATCTCCCTGAAATTACCTTCACTCTTGTATCTGCCCCTGGCATCCTGGTATACAAAAATGTATTTTTCTTTCATCAGATAAACATTCGGACCAAGCCTTCTCCTGTAATTGTTTTTGCCGTAGGGACGGCAGGAGTATGGCGTACGTTGCATAAGCACCGGGTAGGTTTGTGTGGTATCTGTTGGCGTATATACTGCAGTATATAGCCTTATACCATCGCGCATAGTTATATAATGCTCGGTCTTCACATAATTTTCTCTTATCCATGCAGAATCCTCATCTCTCTGACCAAAGAGGTAAACAGGCAAAAACAAAACAAGCAGGTAAACAACAAAACTTCTCATGTAATGTATAGATTTGAAGACAAATATCAACCCTTTTGTCTTTATAATTTTTCTTTTTTATGCAGGATAACAAACTAATAATCGAACGGTTTTATACAGCATTTCAACAAAAAGATGCCGCGGGCATGAATGCCTGCTATAGTGATGATATTGTATTCAGTGATCCTGTATTTATGTTGCTGAAAGGCGATCAGGTAAAATGCATGTGGGAGATGCTTTGTAAAAACGCTAAAGATTTTTCTTTAACTTTTTCGGATATAGAATTGTTGGATGAAGAATATGCCACCTGCAAATGGCAGGCTACTTATATTTTTTCAAAAACCGGAAAAAAAGTGGTTAATAACGTTAAGGCATACATGAAGCTAAAAGACGGTAAGATAGTTGAACACAGCGATGCTTTCCGTTTAAGCACATGGATTGGCCAGGCGCTGGGCTGGAAAGGCGTTTTGTTTGGCTGGACACCAATTATGAAAAAAGCAGTACAGAATAATGCAAGGAAAACATTGCTGAAGTATATGGGGGATTAATTGGGGAATGAGGGAATGTGAAAATGGGAGAAAACGGGGAAATGTTAAAATATGAGTCTGGTTTTTATTCAAAGCCGGTGTGGTAATTAATATAGTTTAGCGTTATTCTACAGGGCAGTTATTCTTCTTTACAAGAGGCATGCAGCTACTTAGCTACTTGCATACAAATAGCTACTTCTTAATATTGATAATGCTACGAGTGCAATTCAGGTGCAGCGCACCTTAATCTTTGTAGTAAGACAAAACAATATATTAGAAAGCCGCAGAGCGGCGTAATATTAATCCGGAGCAATATAATGCCGGGTTCCGAACCGTTGCTATGGGCTTAGGCAATTATTTTATATAAGTATAACTGATGGTGTATTCCTTAATATCATTACCACTGTGAACTATTTTCGCTATCGTGCCATCCTCGTTATAGTAATATTGCGTAATGCGTTTAATATCCTTTTTATGCCTATTTACGAACTGTATGCTGGGCTTGTGTTTTACAAGATATTTGAATTGTATACATTGCCCTAGCGTATTATACTCCCAACTATATCTATCGCCATCGGGTTTTCTTGTTTCAATAATTTTCCGATTGCCTTTTATTATTTTTTTAAATACATACCCTTGATTATCCTCTTCCGAGATACTATCTAAAAAACCATCAGCATCATAATAGTATCTGTTATTAAAAAGCACCCTGTCAGAATTTTCGCTTTTAAAATAAATTATTTGCCCTTTCTCATTATATTTTTCATGTTCAATTATGGAATCAGGCGCATTAGATTCAATTTGGCTCAACGTAATGTACTCCCATTCATATTCATTCATCGGCGTTCCTTTATACACTATAAAAGCATTTTTAAAAGTATGTTTCCTAAATATTATTCTACCATCGGCATTGTATATCACCGTATCACTATCACAAAATGCAACCTGGATGGAGTTTTCTTTCCAAAAGCAGGTAACTGTTTTATTTACTTTCCCATTGGTATTTATAGTACGATTCTGAGTGTCAAAAGTTTTAACAATCCTCGAATTTGAATTTACAGTTTGTATTTCTTTTATGCCGGCTTTACGCAAAATTGCGCTGCTGTTAATTAAAGTATCATTTTCTATGCCGACTGGCATTACCCTTGGAAATCCTTGTGCTTTAGTTCCAAATGGCGAAAGCCATATTATTGTTAGCGTAACAATTAAATATTTCATAAGCAGCTATTAGTTGATAAAGATGATTCAATTACACGAATTATCAACTACAATCTAAATCCAAGCCTGATGCCTAAAACTATATTGCCAATTGTTCCGCTATTCTCCTGAAACGATGCGCCTTGTTTAATACCGCTTATTGTAATATCTGAAGGCTGTTCTAACTCATCTGTGATATAATCATATTCCCGGAACCTGTTTTTAATTGTTCTGCTTAAGAGTCCGATGCCGCCATAAAAGTTAGCCACAAACCTTTTCTTTGTTACCTGGATACCAAAAATGGCATTAATGCCCCAGGCTTTTTTGTATGCTGCAAAAGAATCATTATATAAAACAGCATCGTTGGGCTTATAATACTGAGCCGAAGAATTATACCTGTTTTGCCTGTAAAAAATATTCAATGAAAGATATTTTTCTGCCCATGCCCTGTTCGGCTTATCGTAATCCCTGTAATTCCTGAACAGTCCGTAATATCTTCCCTCAATACCAACACGGAAGCCATTCCATTTTACCATACTTGTGTCCAGCTTTGACAGCCTTGGCGCATACGGCTGAATGCCTATTTCGGGAGAGATGGAGAAGTGTTTTGATAACCTTTTTTCTAATGAAAGCTGGACGAGAGGAAATGTAAGATCATTGACCAGGGTAAGCATATCCAGCTTCAGGATCAGGGGCTTTTCATCAGTCGCATACTGGGCTTTAACCTCGCAGGAGATAATGAAAAAGAAAAGGAACAGGGATGTGCATTTCATATACAAGAGCAAAACTATAGTTGATGTATTACGGCGCTGACACAAGAAATTGCAGGAGTGTTGCTTTTCCTCATCATTTTTTCTTCCCTATTTTTGTTTTATGAAAATTACATTCTTTTCCACCCAACCATACGATAAAATTTTTTTCAATAAGTATAATGCTGATTATGGCTTTGAGCTGGAATTTTTTGAAACGCATCTCGGCCCGCATATTGTAAATGCTGTTGATAAAGCAGATGCGGTGTGCGTTTTTGTAAACGACAGGGTGATTCCTGAAGTGATAAAGGCATTGGCTGAAAAGGGTGTCAGGATCATTGCCCTGCGCTGCGCCGGCTTTAATAATGTTGACCTTGAAGTAGCAAAGCAATATGGGCTGAGGGTTTGCCGCGTTCCTGCATACTCACCCGAAGCAGTAGCGGAACATGCACTTGCCATGATCCTTACCCTGAACAGGAAAACACACAAAGCCTATAACCGGGTAAGAGAGCAGAATTTTTCGCTGAACGGACTGCTCGGCTTTAATCTTCACGGAAAAACAGTTGGCGTTATTGGCACAGGCAATATAGGTAAAGCCTTTTGCAATATTATGCTGGGCATGGGCTGTAAGGTGCTGGCTTTTGATATTGTGCAGGATGAAGCGCTTGTTAACGCAGGTGTTACCTATTTACCGCTGCAAGAAGTGTTGCAGCAGTCTGATATTATTTCATTGCATTGCCCGCTTAACGATAAAACCAAACACATCATAAACGCTGCATCTATCAACAGTATGAAAAAAGGCGTCATGATCATTAATACCAGCAGGGGTAAACTGATCAATACAGAAGATGCGATAGATGCGCTTAAATCAAGGCATATCGCTTATCTCGGTATAGATGTATATGAACAGGAAGAGAAATTATTTTTTAAAGACCTCAGTGCAAGTATTATTGAAGATGATGTTATACAGCGACTGATGAGCTTCCCTAATGTGCTGGTAACCGCGCACCAGGCTTTTTTTACAGAAGAAGCGCTTAGCCAGATAGCGGTTAAAACGTTACAGAATATAAAAATGCTGGCCGCAGGCACAACAACACCTGATGATCCGGCAATAATGATCTAAAAAAATATGTGCAGCCATAAAGACTGCACATTCAGACACAACCAAACAAATACACCTTATATATAGCTATATTATCCTCTGCTGATTGTTCCTCCGATTTGTGTAACAATACTATTGGTAGTAAAGCTTGCAGAAGATGTTCCCTTCGTATATGTTCCGCTGGTATACACACCGTGTGTTTCTTCGCCAGAGGCTACGCTGCCACCGGTATATACTTTATATGTAGTGCCAGCACTTAATTTAGTGCTGGCAAAAAGCATGGTAGTATATGTGGTAGGGCTTAAAAACGTAAGCACTTCTTTACCAGATGCATCTTCAATATGTATGATCTGGTTAGCATTGCCGCCACCCATTATTACCGAGTATGTTGTTGATGCGCTTGCGCCTGGCGCACTGGTTGCGCCTCCGGTACCAATTACAAGCCCCCCGGTAATTTTAACTGTTCTTGCATCACAATCAATGCCGGCTTCAGGAGACCTGGCTCCAATGGCAATTACCTTACCGCCTGTTACCGTAAATGTGCCGTTGGAATCCATCGCGTCATTACCTGTACTGTACGCATATACAGTGCCGCCGTTAATATAAATCGCGTCTCCGGCATTTAATCCATCGTCTGCCGTTTGCACAGCTATATTGCCATTATTTATAGTCAATACGCTTTTGCTTTCAATGCCTTCCCCTTCCGTAGTTGTAACGGTAATAGTGCCACCATTTATCGTTACATAAGGCGTTATGGATGCATCGCCTTCTTCATAAGAAGCGGCAATACCATCATCTGCAACATCCAATGTAAACGTGCCATCGTTGATGATAATAAACCCTTCATCAGCTTCTATACCATCACTCGAAGCCTTAATAGATACTGTGCCGCCATCGGCAACAAACGCGTCATTGGTATGAATACCATCTGTTGCAGCGCCGCTAATGGTGATATTACCTGAGCGTACACGCACATAATCATCGCTGCATATAGCATGTTTGTAATTACCCTTTACAGTAAGGCTACCCGCACCACTGAATATCAGTTGTCCTTCGCTGAACAGTGTACCTTTCATATCTTCCTCACCTGTAGTCGTAGCATATGTTGCACCATCGGTAAGCGAGCTGGAGGTATTGTCCGCAAGCACAATAAATGCTCTTTTTGATGATTGAATGTTTATCGCAGGGCCATCTGAATTGGTAATAGAAACACCATTCAATGTAAGCTTGAATTTATTATCACTATAAATTTTTACTGAACCGTCGGTAGTAGTTCCGCTCAACACATATTCTACTTCTTTAACGGTAGAAGTGATCACTACATCAGATCCTGCTTGTGTAACAGTAACACCTGAAGCAGAGAGCGGGTTGGTGATGGTTACCGTAGTTCCAAAATCAATAGATATGGTACTGCTAAATGTGCTGTTCTCTACGAGATCATCTTCGTCTGCGCCGGTTTCTGTTGAGCCTTCAGCAGTGCCGGAAGTATAGGCTGTTTCATCAATAGCAACTGTACCGGAGCCGCCGTCTGTATCATCATCGCCTGTAACGTCATTTTTTGAGCAACTGTATAAACCTGTAAACATCATGCCCGCAATTGCACAGGCGCAAATAAACTTTAATGATAGCATGTTTTTTAATTGCATATAAAGGGTATTTAAAAAATAGTGATGCGGCAACTATTAAAATCATCCGCTTTGAAAGACAAAAATTGCAAGAAAAATTATGCAGGAAAATTAATTGCGATTAACCACCGAATTTCTGCGGCAAACAGGTAAAAGGTTTAACAGATTTTAACAAATGACAGAACAGGTTTTGCGGAAGCATACGTCCGGCAATATACCCGGGGATAAGATACCAGTACAAATGCTTCAGAAAGTTTACCGGCATAGTCATATTTCAACACCATAGCTATCAAGCTGATTTCATTCATAAGGACGCTGATGAGGCATTAGAGGTGGTTATAGGTGCTTTATCTATTTTGGATATTTATGGGTATGAAGACTGAAAGCCTACATATTACACCTGAAATACTTTACCTGATAGCCGAAATTGATGAGTTCAAAGGCGCATGGCGGGCATTAGGGCAATTAGCACCAGAACAACTTACTTCACTCAAGCGGATAGCCACAATTGAAAGTATAGCATAATAATCATTTTCAGTTCCGCGAGTTATGGTTTTTTCAATAACTATATTTCCTGATTTTTGATAATCAAAAGTAGAAAGGCTGACATCCCATTGCAATAGTGTTGATACGTTCTTCAGCCATGCCGTATTGTTTAAAGGAGGCGACGAGTATATTAGGCTTATAAGGAGGAAGAGAGATCTTAAATTTCTCGTTAAACTGCTGACGGGCAGCAAGGATTTTTTCAGCCAGGGCGTTGCTTGGGCTAATGATCAGCATGTAGTCAAACACTTTGTATCCCGGTATTGAGTTCATAAACCATCCATTTAAAACCAAAGCTATAGAATACTAATATATTTAGCAAATTAAAAGTAGGAAATTTAGTAAATAGCTGAGCTCAACCGGACTTATTTTAATGTGTTCTAGCTTTTTAGGATTAGTTTTCTGACTTCCCCCTTTTTTTATGTCCTTCTGAAAAAAGCTGCAAATTGCGAAAAGGGTGGAAAATCAGCCCTGTACGCAAATACCAACTTAAATTATTTCATGGGTTTTCCTATCTAAAAAACAGGGTTTTTCCCGGAATATTATTTATTGGAAACAGATAGGTTTGCTTTATTGGTAGAGGATTAGAGAAGTCGGTTAAAAATAATTTTCGGGAGATGTATTGAAATATCAAAAACTCGATTTAGATTTATAGCACAAGTAATCCTCATCTTCGGACAACCTACCACGTAACTCCGTTCTCTGTTCTCTATTTTTATATACTAATCCATCTTTACTTATATCACTTAAATAGGATATTATTATGCTTAATAGAAAGATCAATCTCTTGTATCTAACGGTAGCTATTCTTGTTTTTTCCCTCCTTTCCTTCTTAGAACGACCAGCTATATTAGATGCACATAGGGTTGGAGATGTTATATACTCACTACTTGAGCCTGAAGATTTCAAAACAGAGCATGGAGATAGTTGGCAACTTCTAAATGGAGAAACCTTAAGTAACGAAAATCCATTGTCTAAATACCTTAATAAACAAGGCTCCGAGATTGAAAGAGTTAAAGATGGAAGAATAAAATTGCCGGATGCAAGAGGTATATTTCTGCGAGGAATAGACTATGGGAGAGGGCAGGATTTGGATAGAGTAAGTAACAAGCAAGATAAAATAGTGGGGATATTTCAAGATGATGCTTTTCAAGCCCATTGGCATGCTCTACAAGTTATTGACCCCGGAAAACAAGGTTGTTGCAATGGATTCCCTCAAGATTTTGGTCATTCAATAGATGACTCTAAAGTTGGAGGAACTTTAGCATTTAGAGCAACCCAAATGATAAAAGATAAATCCAATAATAATAATCTTGCACCTAAATTCTCAAGCTACGAAACCCGCCCCAAGAATATTTCGCTTTACATCTATGTTAAAATAACAAACTAATAATGAAAAAAGGACTATTTTTTTTGTGTATACTTTTTGGACAAACTGCTTTCAGCCAAGGAGATGCCAAGTTCGAACGATATGTGAACTGGCATTCAATGCAAATTGACAAGCATTCGCAGACGGATAAAGAGTTGACTAATTTATCTAAAAACTTTAATAGAAAGTACCCTTCCGGGATATCTGATGCTCAATTTAAAAAATTAATCGCCAGAGTAAAAGATGCCGAAGATTATTATAGGCCGCGGGCATTCTTTAATAACGTATTTCAAGAATCTGTTTATCAAGGCTTGGGCTTTTTTACGCCAGTTGGCTTTAAAGGTACTCTCATAAAAACCGGTATAGCGATTGCCAAGAAGCATTTTGATATTAACAAATTGGAAGAGAAGCGCATTGATGAAAGAAAAATAGAAATAAAGAAAATCGTTGCTCAAAGGCTTTCCAGTGTAGATCCTACTAAAATTAATGAAACAATTGATCAATTAAAAAATGAGCCCGAAGGTAAATTTATTACGGAGCATTTTGGAAAAAATGTATTTGAAGAAGCAAAAAGTGAATATGATAAATCTTCCAAATCAGCATTAAAGCCTATAAACCATGCCGATTGTATTAAGGAATTAGATCAAATCGTTAAAGAGAACAATGATTATTTAGCTGCACAAAATCAAACGCTTGCGACTATTTTAAAAGCTGAAGATGTAAATGGCAAGGCTGTTGTGTTTCTTAAAAGTAAGATTGAGGAAAATAATGCACGACTCATTAAATTAAAACTTAAAATAGATCAATTAAAGAAGAAAAACTTAAATTATGATAAAGAACTAGAACAGTTTGAAAACCTTAATTTACAAAACGCACTTAATATTGAGGCTTTAAAAGTTGCAACAAAGGAAACTTATGCTGGTTCTTATTCAATTCAAAAAGATATTTCAAAGATCAAAGATGATGTTGCTGACATTAAATTGAAGCAAGAGTGGGAAAGCTTATCTATTGAAGAAAGAATTTCGAAGTTGAAAACATCACACAAATTTGATAAATATTTTGATAATGTTACAGACAAGAATAACACAATTGAAACATATGAAGCCGTCTTGTTTAGACAAAAGGTTGTACAAACATTTAACGATATTTCTGCGTACGGTGGTGTGGCGGTAAATGCAATGAAAACGTTTGATATTGGAAGCCCTCAGCTTCAGCGAGGAATATATTATATAGCAAAAGGTGCTAGTATTGTGTCAAGCATTTATTCTCATGATTATGCTGCTGCCTTAAATAATGCTTTGAGTCTGTTTGGTGGAGGCGTCAGCCAACAAGATCAAATTTTGATGCAAATTCAAAGTCAGATAAGTGCGCTGGAAGAAAACATGAACTATCAATTTGATGCTCTTCACGAACATCTAGACATGATGCAAAAAAACATTCACATTCGATTCGATGTAATTCAACAGCAACTATTGGATATTGGTAATCAGTTGTATAGGATGGACTATGCAAACGAAAATAATTTCGCTTATATAAAGGAGCAGCTAAGCTATATTGAGAATCAAAATAGGTATTCTCACAAGTTATTACAGGATAATTTCAAGCATTTTTCAAGTTGTGACGCATTCGTAAGTCCCAGCACAATGCCATTGAACTTGAAGAATATTAAAATGAATTTTAAAACCTATAAAGGTTGCATTAAAGGGTTGTACGATCAATTGAGTAACGCAATAACTAATAATCCAGTTTTTGATAACAATGACTACGATAACCCTTATCAACTTAATGAACTGTATAAACAAGCATTAGCGCTTTTCGACGATGATGCACAGCGTAATGGTTTAATTAAATTGGACGGCGGACTTCAATACTTGCTTTATTTGTCAAAAGACATATCTAGTTATGACTCTTTGTTTCGTCTATACTATAACAATAATGAAGAGTTCAACACTCCAAATTTTATAAATGATTTGCTTTTATACAATGGATTTATATCAAATCGCTCATTCAAAGATGCAGGGGCTATTTGTACATTTATTAACTACACGTTGCAATGCCTACCATACCTAGAATTGTATGATGGAAGTGACCAACTCGTGGAAAATTATTTTCATATATCAGAGGGTCAAATAGATTTTATTGTAAAAAGAATAAAAGAACAAATTAAGCTTTGCGAATTATCTATTGTTCAAAATCAAATTCTGGACGGCTATCCATTTCTCGCAAGAGTGGGGGATATTATTAACGACAAAAGTAGTGTTAGAAATGTAGCGACACTGTTTACATTATTAAAAATTAATCCTATTTTTCAAAAAAACTTAAGCTCCTATTTTTTAAAGAAATATTTTCCAGACACAAATAGACTTCAAGATCTGTTAAACTTGGCAAAAGGCAAAGGGCCTAACTTTATTTCCTTCAACGACACAACTAATTCTTGGTTGACTATTTATATTGACGAGAAAGGCAACTCATATTTTAATATTCAATCTCCTAACCCTTTTTATCATGATGATACAAAAACTAGCTCTATTGAGAACGTTTTAATCGCTCTTCCTGCAGAAGAATATGAATTAACAATGGACAATATTTTAATTAATCAAAATACACAAGAACTTTTCATTGTTAGAAATAAACTTTACCAAACGTTAGTTGAATATGATCTTTTCAAAACATTTCCTTTTAAAAGTTCAAAAAAAATTGATCAACAAGATTTGTTTTTTTTATCTGAAAAATAGAGACTTAAATCCTTAACGTCTGGTAAATTTTTCATTTGCCCATAACCTCCGTATTTTCTACAACTTCAACCTATGCTTATTTTTCTTCGGAGCCAGGCTTTCATTAATATAATCCTTATTGGCATTAATGATTTTCATTTCTGCTGCGGTTAGAAAGCCTTTGCAGGCGCTGGTGCTGAATAACTGTTTCATATAATCAGCATTGCTTGCTTTCAGCATCGCCAGCATACCGGCTTTAAAATGAGCTGTGAGGGTATATTTTTTTTGCAGTGCTATCTATAAAATAGGTATTATCAAACTTGTAGAATATGTTGGTGATGTTTTTTAAGTTAGCGTGGAAGTTACCAAATACCTGCTCATCGGAAATATATGAACCTCCTTTCTTAAATCGTTCCTTCACCCTTTTTATGGATTCCATTTCATTATTCAAGTACACCTGGTATAAGTTCGTTTCGTAGCTCAATCTTTGGATTTCTTGTATTCTTGATATGAATGCCTCGTTCTGGAAAGGCCTCAAGGATATTCTTTTTGGCTGTGATGGCATTATCTATATGTTCGCCTATTACTTCAACCCAGTCGGTAAGGCTGGTAGCATATTTAAGAATTTTATCCGGGAGGATGATAGCAAAATTGTTATTCAGGAGTTTTTGTTCTTTATTATGAATAAGTTTGTACAGTTGTTAGGTGAAAGACCTGATATATTACGGCAAAGTTTCAGCCTGCCCGCTTATGGCAGTAAAGAAGTACACCCGAAAATATTGCCGTATGATTTAATATAAAGTTTTGCTGCTTGTTTATTTATAAAACCCTGTACTTTTTTGTATGGGGTTTTTTGTGCTGCCTTGATACGCAAATTATGCATAACAGGCGTTCGACATAATGTCGAACGGTAAGAAAAATGAAGATTTTTACACAAACCGTCCGTAAAATTAAAAGTAAAAGGCATAAAAAAGCCTCAAACGCTTACCTATACTGCATTTGAGGCTATTAAGTTGGTGGTGTGGGGCGGGATCGAACCGCCGACACAAGGATTTTCAGTCCTTTGCTCTACCGACTGAGCTACCGCACCATCCTGCCACTTTTTCAAGCGGGCAGCAAAAATAGGGGTTTTAACCTTATTGAGAAAGTTTTAAAGAACTATTTCTTACTATTTCTTCTTTTTTGGTGCTGTTTTTTTTGCAATTTTCTTTACTGCTCTTTTCTTTGGCGCCGCTTTCTTAACTGCTTTCTTTTTAGGTGCGGCTTTTTTCACAGCTTTTTTAGCTGCTTTTTTCTTAGGTGCAGCCTTTTTCTTTGCTGCGGCTTTTTTAGCAGCAGTCTTTTCCGCAGCACTTTTTTTCTTTAAATCTGCCCGGTGCGCTCTTTCAAAAGTCTGGATGTCTTTAAATTTTCCACTTGCATCTCTTACGGCATATAATTTTTTGCCTGCAGAGCTGCGATGTGTAGTACGTCTTGCTTTAGCCATCGTTATAAAATTTAAATGGTTAGAAAGTAGAATTACCTGTACAAGTTACAGATTACATACCGTACTCGTTCAAAAATTTGATGCGCATAATTTTCAACTGCTCCCAGGTGTAATTGCCATCGCTGAGTTCCTGCTGCGCTACCTGTAATGAGGATGTTTCACAGCTTTTAAAATAATCAAGAATATCATCCTGGTCGTATTCATCTACCATTTCATCAATAGCATAATCAAGGTTAAGCTTGGTGCCGCTTGCAGCTATGGTTTCCATTTCTTCCAGCAAAGCATCAAGGCGGAGATCTTTATTTTTAGCAATTGATTCAAGCGGAATTTTTTTATCTGTCTGCTGAATGATATATACTTTCAAACCACTTTTGTTAACCACACTCTTCATCACAAAATCATCCGGGCGTTCAATATTGTTTTCTTCAACATAACTGGCTATCAGCTCAACAAATGGTTTGCCATAACGCAGCGC
Organism: Agriterribacter sp.; assembly: GCA_047601125.1. Taxonomy (GTDB): domain Bacteria; phylum Bacteroidota; class Bacteroidia; order Chitinophagales; family Chitinophagaceae; genus Agriterribacter. Next base: position 2,861,439 of record JASGJY010000002.1, read on the forward strand.
TTTACCCTTGCTAACGCCCTGGCATTTTTCCAGTTCTGTTATTGTAGTGGGATACATGGTAGCCATATCCTGCAAAGAAGTTTCGAGGAAGATCACAAAAGGCGGTAATCCTTTTTTCTTAGCCTCTTTCTGGCGCAGCTCTTTCAGTATTTCAAATAATTTATCATCTGTGCCACCACCTGTATTGGCTTCAGAAGTGCCTTCCTCATCATCTTCATTCGCATCTTCAAACTGGTTGTTTAGTACTATCTTGAATGAAGCCGGCTTTTTGAAGAATTTCTCTCCTTTGGCGCTCATTTTTAAAACACCATATTCTTCTATATCCTTTTCCAGAAGCCCTTCCAGCAGCATCTGGCGGACTAATGAATTCCAGTAATGATCCGGCTGATCATTGCCTGTAGCAAATTCGGCCAAACCGCCATGACGATACATATTGATCTGCGGCGTTAATCTTCCGATAATAATATTCACTACATAATCTGTAGCAAAACGTTCGTCTAATTTTTTCACCACTTTCATCACCTTCACCACATCATCTTTCGCTTCTATTTTTTCTTTCGGGTGAATACAGTTATCACATTGCCCGCAATTTTCCTGGGTATATTCTTCACCAAAATAACTCATCAATACTTTTCTGCGACAAACACCTGCTTCGGCAAAAGCCACGGTTTCGCTGATCAGCTGCGCGCCAACTTCTCTTTCGCTTAAAGGCTTATCGCGCATCAGGTGCTCCAGCTTGGCTACATCTTTATGCGAGTAGTATAAAATGCACTTTCCTTCCAGCCCGTCGCGGCCTGCACGGCCGGTTTCCTGGTAATAATTTTCAATAGACTTGGGAATATTAAAGTGTATTACAAAACGGATATCCGGTTTATCAATACCCATTCCAAATGCAATGGTGGCTACAATTACCTGCACATCTTCGTTCAAAAACAGATCCTGGCGTTCTGCTCGCAGCTTACCATCAAATCCTGCATGATAAGGCACAGCTTTAATGCCATTGGCCACAAGAATATCAGCCAGCTCTTCCGTTGTTTTGCGATTAAGGGTATAGATGATCCCGCTCTTACCCTTCATGCCCACAATAAACTTTACAATGCTTTTTATGGTTTGATCTTTTTTAATCTTAGGTTGTATCTCGTAATAAAGATTGCTGCGGTTAAAAGAAGAAATAAAAATTTTTGGATTATGGAGATCAAGATTCTTAATAATATCACTCTGTACTTTTGGAGTAGCCGTTGCCGTAAGCGCAATTACAGGCAGCTCCGGGTTTATTTCTGTCATCATTTCACGTAGGCGGCGGTATTCAGGGCGGAAATCGTGTCCCCATTCCGAAATACAATGCGCCTCGTCCACAGCGAAAAAGGAAATATTAAGATTACGGAAAAAATCGAGGTTCTCCTGTTTGGTCAACGTTTCTGGTGCAACGTATAAAAGCTTTGTTTTTCCGCTCAGCAAATCATCCTGCACTTCTTTTATTTCTTTTTTATTTAAGGTAGAATTTAAAAAATGCGCTACATCATCATTGCTGCTGTAACCACGAACCAGGTCAACCTGGTTTTTCATGAGGGCAATAAGCGGAGAAACAATTATTGCGCAACCCGGGCTTAACAATGCGGGTAGCTGATAGCACAAACTTTTACCACCACCTGTTGGCTTAATAACGAAGGTATCATTGCCCGCAAGCAGGCTTTCTATAACGGCTTTCTGATTACCCTTAAAAGATTTAAAACCAAAATATTCCTGTAATCCGGCTTCCAGGTCAATTTTACTTTTTTTAGCAGAAACTGCTTTTGTAATTCCGTTGGTTTTGGCAGGCGCTTTTGTTTTTGTAGTTGTTTTTTTTGTTCCTGTTGACATGTCATTTCTGTTTTCCGCACTTTGCACGACTGTTCATGCATTTTTTAAAAAGTAGGCGAAGTTACTATAATATATGTTTTTTTCGAAAGCTAAACCGGCTTTATTGCAATGCCTTAACTGTTAATTAGCTATACAGCACGAGCCTATTAAGATATGGAAAAATTATCATTTATGAATAAACTTAATGTAATCAACGAATTGCTGTTTTGTCAATCGTTATTTTTCAAGTAGGTTTGCGGCAGTTTTTACATGAGTTCAATTGATATTCAAACAATAGCAAAGCGCACCATCTTACTCGAGGCTCAGTCGGTTGAGCATCTTGCGCAGTATATTGATGAACAATTTGAGGAGATAGTTAAATTAATTGCATCCTCTAAAGGCAAGGTAGTTATAAGCGGCATTGGTAAAAGTGCATTAATAGCGCAAAAAATAGTAGCTACTTTAAATTCTACCGGCACACCTGCGGCTTTTTTGCATGCGGCAGAAGCCATACACGGGGATCTCGGTCTTGTGCAGCCCAATGATATTGTTTTGATGATCAGCAAAAGTGGAGAAAGCCCGGAAATAAAATTACTGCTGCCGCTGATCCGCAATTTTGGTAATACTATTATAGCTATGACAGGCAACCTGAATTCTTTTCTTGCTGCTCATTCCGATTATATATTAAATACAAGTGTGGAGCAGGAGGCTTGCCCTAATAATCTTGCCCCTACCACCAGCACAACTGCGCAACTGGCAATGGGAGATGCGCTGGCGGTTTGTTTGATCGAAAATAATGGTTTCAGCAGTGAAGATTTCGCAAAATTCCATCCCGGCGGCACGCTTGGTAAAAGATTGTACTTAAAAGTAAGTGATCTGCTTGCACGGAATATAACGCCGCAGGTAGCTTTAGATGCAGATTTAAAAGATATTATTATAACCATCACCAAATTCCGCATGGGTGCAACCGCTGTAATAAAGGGAGATGCTATATGTGGTATAATTACAGATGGTGATTTACGCCGCATGCTTCAGAAAGGAGAAAACCTGGCGAGTGTAAAAGCCGCAGATATAATGAGTAAAAATCCGAAATGTATTGAGGAGGACCAACTGGCTGTATCTGCGCTGGATTTAATGCGGAAAAATGATGTGAGCCAGTTATTGGTAACACGCAATAAAGTATACATTGGTGTCTTACATTTGCATGATCTTGTAAGGGAAGGCATCATATAAATCAGAAATTATCGTTTAGCAGATTATGAATAAGAATCATTACGTGGCAATTATGGCCGGTGGCATCGGAAGCAGGTTTTGGCCAATGAGCAGAACATCTTATCCCAAACAATTTTTGGATATTCTGGGAACGGGCAAAACGCTTATACAACAAACTTTTGATCGTTTTGCGGATTTTATTCCTGCAGAGAATATTTATATAGTTACTTCTGAAGAATATATACCAATTGTAAAAGACCAGTTGCCGGGAGTGCCTGAAGGTAATATTATAGGCGAGCCTTCACGCAAAAACACCGCACCATGTATAGCATATATTGCCCATAAACTTAATAAAATAAATCCTGAAGGCTGTTTGATATGCGCTCCTGCCGACCACCTGGTACTTGAGCAGATTGCCTTTAAAAAAGTATGTATTGAAGCGCTGAATTTTGTTCGTGTAAATAATGCATTGGTTACGCTGGGTATTAAGCCCACACATCCTAATACAGGATATGGTTATATTCAGCATGAGCAATATGAAGTAAGCGATAATGTATACCAGGTTAAAACTTTTACTGAAAAGCCTAATCTTGAAATAGCTAAAACATTTTTAGCGAGTGGAGATTTTTTATGGAATGCCGGCATATTTGTTTGGAAAGTAAAAAATATCGTGCAGGCTTTTGAGAAATATCTTCCTGAAATGAATGAGCTTTTTGTTGCAGAAGAAAGCAAGCTGAATACAGCAAAAGAAAAGCAGGCTATAGAAAAGATATATCCACTTTGCACCAGTATCTCCATTGATTATGGTATTATGGAAAAGGCAGACAATGTTTACATCATTCCTTCAAGCTTTGGATGGAGCGACCTGGGAACATGGAATTCTGCCTATGAGAATATAGATAAGGATAATGCAGGTAACGCCGTTTCGGGCAAACACACAATGCTTATAGATTCTTCAAATAACATGATACATGTAGGCCAGGAGAAACTGATTGTACTGCAGGGAATAGATAATCATATTATTATTGATACCGGCGACGTATTAATGATATGCAGCCGTACAAAAGAACAGGAAATAAAAGAATATGTGGCCGAAATAAAAAGAAGCAAAGGAGATAAATTCCTTTAACAGGCTTTTATTTTATTTATCTCCAAATTAATTTACAAACTGGCGGCTTATGATTTGACCGTTCTGCATTATTGTTAAAATTTGTATGCCAGGAGTATTGTTGTGGTTAAACTGTATGGTTTGTGTGCCTTTTACCAGGCTGTTGTTTTGTTGAGCAATTATTTTACCATCCATGGTAAGCAATATGATCTTTGCAGCACCATTTGAAGAGGTATTTACCTGGGCGATGATCTGCCCGCCTGTTGTAGTTATTTTATTTATAGTAAACACTCCGTTATGCTGTACCTGTAATTTAAGTATATCAGAATAAGTGATTGTGCCATTCAATTCTGTAGATTTTATACGATACCATACAAAAGACCCTGTTATGGTTTTTGAATCGGTAAATGTATAATCCGTAGTTTCCTGCCTGTAAAGCTTATCTGATGTAAAAAAGCTTGTGCCGTTATCAGAACGTTCAACTTCAAAATAATTTATAGTGCTGTATTGATCAACCGACCAATATAATGAAGTATTATTTTCTGCAGTCGACTTTCCGGTTAAGGCGGTAAAATGTATTGGTAACAACATCAATCCCTTTATTGCTATGTTATCATACACAAAGCGGTTTAATCCGCCCGGGTTGTTAAAAACATCATATCCATATAAGCGAAAGGTAACAGGCGTCATAAGATTCTGAAATGCCAATCCCAGGCTTACGGTTATGGTTGGCGTGGTATTAAGGGCTATAGCGCCTGCTCCTAAATCAACGGCATAGCCATCAACACTTGAGCGCAATGACCACTGGCGCGGGCCTGCCCCTGAAGGAGAACCGGTTGTACTTCTGCGTATATTCATTTCCACGGCTGTAAGGTTTAAGGCATATCCTGCATTAGGGGTAACGGTAAATTGCAGATACATATTTGTATTTATTGCCCCGGTTGGCCAACCATCTTCACCATAATAAACAGTACCGCCATTATAAGCTCCTGATGGAATAGCTGCGCTAAGGGAAGCCGGGCTTGTAGTGGTATTTGCCGCAGCAGTGCCGTTAAGTGTATTATTGAAGTTCCAACTGCCAACAGTTTGAGACCAGCCTGTTAATGAAATCAGGCAGAAAATAAGAACAAAGAACCTTGCAGATACACCATTAAAATAAATACGCATAAGAATGATATAAGTTTTTTTTAAAACAGACCTGGCCGGAGCCAGGTCTGGCGCATGATAGTAAGTAGCAAAATGATAGGTGTATACTCTTACGTTTGTATAAACGAAGAATTACATGATAATAGTATAAACACTTATTGTTAGATAGGGGTTAAGCTGAAAATTTTGTGATAATTGATATTAGTCAAGTAAAAGCGCTTAACCTGTACTGCGCATTGGTATTTAACCGGTGCTGCTTATGCAACTAAGTAATATATTCATTTACACTACTCTATTTTTCTTTAGCTTCGCCATTCTAAAATAATATTATGGCAATAGCAGTTGGTACAAAGGCTCCTGATTTTACATTGATAAATACAGAAAGAAAAGAAGTTTCTTTAAAAGACTTTGCTGGCAAAACTTTAGTAATTAATTTTTTTCCTGCGGCATTTACCGGCGTATGTACGGAGCAGTTGTGCAACAATCGAGATGAATTAAGTTTTTATAATGATATTGGCGCTGCTGTGGTGGCTGTATCTGTTGACCTTCCTTTTTCCTTAGGGATATTTAAAGCGCAACAAAATATCAACTTCGATCTTTTGTCTGATTTTAATAAAGATATGATCAAAGCTTACGGTATGTACCTTGAAGATTTTGTATTGGGGCTGAAAGGGGTATCGAAAAGGGGAGTAGTGGTTGTAGATAAGAACGGAACTGTTGCTTATGCGGAAGAAACAGCTAACCCGGGCACACAGGTAAATTTTACTGCTTTGAAAAAAGCGTTGTCTGCTATTAAATAAATAGAAAGGCTAAGAGTGAAGTATAGGGTATAAGGTATAAGGTGTGAGGTATAAGGAATGAGGTATAAGGTGTAACGCACCTTATACCTTGGTTTTATTGTTTTTCAATCTTACCATTACTCTTTGGGCAATTCTACAGAAAATACCGTTCCTTTATCTTCTTCGGTATGGAAGGATACTTTACCTCCAATTAATTCAGTAAGTGATTTAACAATGTAAAGTCCCAGCCCGGTTGATAATTCATTATTCAGTCCTTCCCTTCTTGCAGGAGAACGCTTTTCAAAAAGGGTGGCGTGAAATGCAGCAGGTATACCTATGCCGTTATCCTTTACACTAAAAACAAAACTATCCTCCTTTTCTTCTATAATAATATCTATCTGTCCGCCATCCGGTGTAAATTTTATAGCATTTGAAACCAGGTTATGAATTACCTGGAAGAATTTTACGCTGTCTGTATTAATATTTACATTGGCGAGATCTGTAATGATCCTGAATTTTTTATTTCTGTTGGTTGCAATCAGTTTTTCAAGCGTGGCAACAATTCTTTCCAGCACATCAAATCTTGTTTTCTTTACATAAATCCTTTCCGACTCAAGATGCTCTTCTTTAAGAAAATCATTTACTATATCAAGACATTGTTGCGTACTTTCCTGTATAATATGCAGCTGGGCACTAACTTCACCCGGCGTTTTTTCCTTATAGGTTTTCTGCATCCAGGTGAGGATGTTTTTGGAGAGTAATAACGGACCGGAAAGATTATGCGTCATCATGTCGAGCAGTGTATCCTTTTTGGCGCCATAATTAATAATATAATCTTCGTGTTCTTTTTCTTTTGTTATATTTTTTACTATCCCTGCTAAAACATCCGTATCATAAATGCTGTATGCATCGCACCGTATATGAATAATACTGTCAGGCTTAAACTCTAACCTGAATTCAGCATTTACCACAGCATTATTATTCTTTAAATCTTCTGCGCAGCTTTGTAAATAATGCATATCTTCTGTGCGCAGGTAAGGTATAATACTTTCCGGCTTGTTAAGCAGTATTTTTTTATCTGTTTTAAAAATGGCAGCAAAAGCATCATTTACATAATCGAATTTGCCATTTTTAGTATTAAAAAGAAATATGCCATCAGGAGATAACTCACCAATACGTTTTAGATCGCTGTACACAATTAGAAATTTAGTGTTTTAAAAATCCGCGGGCTGCTGCAAATGCAACAAGTTCGGCTGTGTTTTTTACACCCGCCTTTTCAACCATATTTTTACGGTGGGTTTCAACAGTTTTTTCGGTTATAAAAAGCTCTCTGGCAATATCTTTGGTAGAATAACCCCTGCCCAGTAACTCAAGCACTTTCTTTTCGCGCCTGGAGAAAAAATCCTTTCCTCCCAGCAAAGTATCAGCCATGCCTTCAAGGAAATCATTCAGGTTTTTGAGCTTTTTAGAAGTTTCATTACAAATATACTTTTTCCCTGCATGCACTGATTTAATGGCTTCCAGCAATTCTTCATAACCTGCTTTTTTTGAAACAAACCCCATCGCACCGGCATTCATAATGCGGGCAACCCTGTCTGCATCATCATATACGGAGTGCGCTATGATTTTAATGCGTGGAAAATTTTCGTGAATGTAATGGCAAATCGTAAAGCCATCCATTGTTCTTGTATCTTCCATACCATCCAGGTAAATATCAAGCAATAAGATATCTATCTCCAAATGTGGCAGCAATGGTATCAGTTCTTCTCCTTTCCTCGCTTCACCCACCACGCTCATATTTGGATTCTGCGATAATAAAAATTTAATGCCGTCCCGCATTATTTTGTAGTCTTCCAGATGAAATATTTTGATATCAGGCATAACATGTTTTCAGCATTAAAAATAATAAGTCATACTGTTTTAAATGCACGCTTTGTTGAAAATCAGGGAATTCCCTGATATGGTATTAGTCTAAAAGTGTTTAACATTGATTAAGTATGAAATCTCATATTATAAGTATCCGGGTAGATACAGAAGAAGACCTTCTTAAGATCCATGCCCTTGCGCTTAAAGCGGGTAAGCTGCTTAGTTTATCTGTAGCCCAACAGTTAAAATTTGCAGCTGCTATAACAGATGAATGTATAAAACATAACAGCATACAATATACAGTTGTTTTGTATATTGAAAACGCTGTTTTAAAAGTTTCCATTAAATATTCTTCGACAGATATTGTTATTGCCAGGCAAAAAATTAATGATCCGATTGATGAAGCAACAATCCTGGCTTATAATGAACCGAATGAAGATATTGATACCCTATCTAAGGAAGCGTACGAAGATATGCGGCAATTTACATTTGCTTTGGCGCATGATCTGAAAAACTCACTGGCTAAGCTTAAATTGGCGTTATCATTACTGGATGAAGAAGAAATACCTTCGCAGATACAATATTATATAGAAACCATTCAACGTTCTGCCCGGAAATTAGAAACAACTATGCTTAACCTCGGTAAAATTATGGAAGTCGGACATACGTCGCCGGAAGTGATTAAAACCATTTCGCCTGAATTGGTTTTCGAGGAGTTATGTGAAGACTTTTCAGAAAACATCACTGCAGTAAATGCTTCCATACATAAGGATTTTAAGATACAGGAGATTACATATATAGAAGTTTATTTGAAAAGCCTGTTCAATAATATGCTCAGCAATGCTTTAAAATACGCATCACCCGATCGGCCTTTGCAATTCAGCATTAAAGCATGGAAAGAAAATAATTTTATCGTTTTCTCTTTCTCTGATAATGGTCAGGGCATTGACCTGTGCCTGTATAAGTCGCAGCTTTTTAAACCTTTTACGCGCTTTTCCAAATGCACTGAAGGCAGTGGCATAGGCCTATACCTGGTTAAAAAAATGGTTGAACATAATGGAGGTAAAGTACGCGTTGAAAGCGTTCCCGGCACAGGCAGCACTTTCTTTTTTTATCTGAAAGAATATTTATTGCCGGTATAAGCATAGCCGAATATTGCTATTTTCCTAAACTTATCTGATCTAAAGTAGCTTCAAGAAGCCTGTTAAATTCATCAGGCTTTTCAATCATAGGATAGTGACCTGTGCCATGTATCGTTTTACAGTATAAGAAGTTTTCAGGTATTTTTTATTGCTTCTTCATCTGTTGGTGTATAATCGCTCACTATAAGATGGAATGGGATTTTTAGCCGCGCCAGCATAGGAGGCTCACCGGGTACAAAATTCATAAGCGATCTTAAAGACGAAGTTGCAATAAAAGGATCAGAAGATTGTACATCATTCAAACACGGTTCACCGAAGCAGTATCCGCATAGCCTGGGGGAAACAATGATGCCCTGCTGAATGCCGTTGCAACAGTATCAAAATTGTTTTCCATCCTAACAAAAAAGCTGTCAATCTGTTTAATTGTTTCCGGTGAATATCTTGTTGGTACAGGCTCCTTAAAATTATCAATACCAATAAAACCAATCATTTTAGAAGGAACAGAATCAGCGGCTTTTAAAATTATGTCTCCTCCCATTGAGTGCCCTATTAAAATGACTTTATTTAACTTCAGGTTGTTTATTACTGAGATTATATCGCCTGCATAGTCATTAACAGTCCGGCTTTTCCTGTTATGCCCGCTTTCACCGTGTCCCCCCAAATCCGGGGTTATAACAGTAAAACGGTTTTTAAAATAATCTATCTGTTTTTGCCAGTATGTTTTATTAATGCACCATCCGTGTACAAATAGAATTGCGGTATCGCTGCTGCCTGCAATATTATATGCTCACGTCGCCATTTTTTATTTCAGGCCTTTTTGCCTCGCTTAAACTGCACGCAAATAAACTGCAGTAATATAAAAGAAGTACAAGTCTTGGCATAAGCAGCTTTCCATTTTATAATGAAGTTATTGTTTAGAAAATACTTTTCAAGATGGAGATTGTTAATTTATAAACAGTTCAGGAATTAAGCCGGAACGATATATGCCGGATCAGCTAATTTGAAAATGAAATAAGGTCGAGATATAAGGCCTGTTTTAAAATTCCTCATTTTCAAATTGCTAACTGTCCGCTTTCGTACACCCCTGCGTCCGCTTTCGCACATATAGCTACATGATAAGCTTGTAAATAACTGATTTTCATTTGCTTGAATGCTGGCATAGCGGTTGTTTCCTTAGGGTAATTATTTATTAAATTCTCCCCTGAAATAGAACTATATGTTTAAAAACTATCTCACTATTGCTTTAAGAAATATCAGGCGCAGTAAGATATATTCTTTCATCAATATATTTGGATTGAGTCTTGGGCTTACCTGCGCTATGCTCATTATTTTGTATGTAAAAGATGAAGTGAGCTATGACAGGTTTCATAAAAATGTGCACAATATTTACCGAATAGTATCAAAAAGCAGTTATAAAGGTGAAGAGCGTAAAAGCAGTCATACTGGTTATCTGCAAGGTCCACGGTTTGCGGCTAATGTTCCGGGTATAGAATCCTTTGTTCGTGTACAAAGCGGCAGGCAGGATATAAAAAAGGGCACCGATATACAAAGCCATGATCTGTTATTTGTGGATTCTTCTTTTTTTACTGTTTTCAGCTTTCCGCTGTTGCAGGGAGACGCTAAAACCTGTCTTAAAGATCCCAAATCAATAGTATTATCCGAAGATGAAGCCATAAAGCAATTTGGTACTACCGATGCAGTTGGAAAAATGGTAATGCTGAAAGCTGATTCTGTTTTCTCTCCACACCGTGTTTCAGCAGTTGCAAAACGTGCTCCGCAGAACTCTTCAATTCAGTTTAATATATTGCTTCCCTTCAGGGAATCTGAAACAGATGCACATAATGATGATAATTGGTATAACTTTTTTCTCAATACGTTTGTATTGGTTAATTCTAAAAGTAATGTATCAACGATTGACAGTAATATGCAAAAGTTTTATGTAGCCAATGCAGGTAAAACTTTCAAAGCAATGGTAGAGAAATACGGGATGGGAGGGGATGCTTCAATGGGTACCTATTATTTGCAACCTTATACAGATATGCATATGAATACCGAATTGCCTGCGCAAAATGGGCTGACCAATGCAAGCAACCCCATGTATTCGTATATATTGTCGGGCATAGCATTGTTTGTATTGTTGATTGCCTGCATCAACTTTGTAAACTTAACAGTTGCCCGTTCGGTAAAGCGTGCAAGGGAAATAGGTATCCGTAAAGTAGTTGGCGGCGACAGGAAACAGTTAATAGTCCAGTTCCTCGGCGAATCTTTTGTGCTATGCTTTATCGCGTTTTCTTTAGCTGTAATTCTTGTTTGGGCAATATTGCCCTTGTTCAATGACCTTGCCAATAAAGCTTTGAGCTTTTCCTATCTTTTTGATGCAAAACTTATTGGCGGGTATTTGTTACTGTTTGTGTTAACAGGTTTGCTTTCTGGTTTTTATCCTGCGCTTATTTTATCCGGCTATAATCCTGTAGAAACCTTATACAGCAGGTTTAATTTAAAGGGCAAAAACTATTTGCAAAAATCACTGGTGATTCTACAGTTTTCGCTTGCTTCTTTTTTAATCATTGCCACGTTTACCATTTATGCGCAGTTTAATTACCTCACACACAAAGATCTTGGATATGATGATCGTAACGTGATTGAATTGTATAAAGACCGGATAAAGCATGATGAAGGGGCTTTGTTTAGATCTGAGTTGCTGAAGAACCCGAATATTCTTGAAGTAGCGTTGAAAAATTCCGGGGGGTGGATGACCGGAGCAAAAATAGCTAATGATTCCAGTATAATGTTTGATTATGAAACAGTGGATGAAGCCTATATACCATTAATGAAAATCCCTGTTGTAAAAGGAAGAAATTTTTCAAAAGACCATCTTGGTGATGCGGCGTATTCCATATTAGTTAACGAATCATTTGTACAAAAAGCAGGTTGGAAAGAGCCAATAGGGCAGACGGTTAACTTCTTTTACAATAACAATGAAATCTATACGGTAATCGGCGTGGTAAAAGATTATCATAATAAAGCATTGAATCAAAAGATCGGGCCGCAGATGTTTACAATGAAGCAGGATAATGAGTATGGATTATATGATATAAGGGTAAAGCCAGGAACTGAAACACAGTCTCTTAACTATATTCAAAAGGTCTTCAGGCAATTTTATCCTATGAATCCATACAGTTATGTATTTAAAGATCAGCAAAAGCTAAAGGAGTATGAGGGAGAAGCAAAGTGGAAGCAGATTATTTTATTCGGCGCAATACTTACCATTTTTATTTCCTGCGTCGGGTTGTTTGGATTGTCTGTACTTTCTGCTGAAAAACGTACAAAGGAAATCGGCATACGTAAAGTGTTGGGTGCTTCGGTTAATGGACTGGTTACTATTCTTTCAAAAGATTTTTTAAAGCTTGTGCTTATTGCGCTGATCTTAGCTATTCCCGCTGCATGGCTGGCATCCAACAAATGGCTGGAAAATTATCCTTACCGTATCACAGTAAGCTGGTGGTTGTTTGCCGGTGCGGCTTTGCTTGTGATAATGATTGCATTATTAACAGTAAGCTTTCAGGCAATAAAAGCCGCGGTGGCAAACCCGGTGAAGTCGTTGCGAACGGAGTAACGCCTTCACCTCTGGTGCCTTTTCTCCTTGAGTACAATGCTAAGAGGAGGCAGACTGTTAGAGAGAGATTGGATAAGATAATCAAATAATAATCATCAGGATGATCAGAAATTTTTTTAAGATCGCATACAGGAATTTGCTTCGTAATAAAGGATTTTCTTTTATTAATATCACGGGGTTGGCGGTAGGTATGGCCAGTGCTATTCTTATTTTTTTGTGGATACAGAATGAGCTCAGCTACGACCAGTTCCACGAGAAGAATGACAGAATTTATGAAGCATGGAACCGGGCCACTTTTGACGGCAGGCTGTCGTGCTGGAATACTACTCCTAAAATTCTTGCCAGAACGCTTGAGCATGACGTGCCTGAAGTGGAAAGAGCGGTAAGAGTTTTTTGGGATCAAAGCCGGTTGATTGCACTGGGAGATAAAAAAATAATGAAGACCGGTAATATAGTGGACACCGGTTTTTTTCAAATGTTCACCATGCCTTTAGTAAAAGGCAACCCTGCCACCGCGCTTAATGATATGCATTCTATTGTGCTTACGGAATCTACTGCCAAAGCGCTGTTTGGTAATGAAGAGCCGATGGGTAAAGTGGTTAAGATTGATAATAAAGATAATTTTATTGTAAAGGGTATTGCAAAAGATCCTTCTAACAATACCCGTTTTCAATTTGAATATTTATTGCCCTGGTCTTACCTGCAATATTTAAATGAAGATGATTCCAGTTGGGGTAATAACAGCACCCGTAATTATGTACTGCTCAAAAAAAATGCGGATTATGCATTGGCGGCAGCCAAAATAAAAGTTATTAAACAGCATTATGATGAAGAAGCAAAAGCAGATAAATGGGAAATGTTTATCTATCCCGTCAGCCGTTGGCGTTTATATTCAAGTTTTACCAATGGGATAGAAGATAATGGTGGGCGTATAACTTTCGTAAAGCTCTTTGCTACAATAGCTGTATTTATATTGCTGATAGCCTGTATTAATTTTATGAACCTCAGCACAGCCAGGAGCGAAAAACGGGCTAAAGAAGTAGGCATAAGGAAAGTAGTTGGAGCGCAGCGAAAGTCATTGATCGGCCAGTTCATCGGCGAATCTGTTTTCCTCGCATTTCTTGCTGCAATTATTGCTGTGGCACTGGTTTTGCTGAGCCTGCCTGCATACAGTAAGTTAACTGATAAAAAATTGTTTCTTGATTTCGGGAATGCATATACATGGTTGGCAGGCATTGGCTTTATATTGTTTACAGGTATACTGGCCGGTAGTTATCCTGCTTTTTTCCTTTCCTCGTTTCAGCCGGTAAAGGTGCTAAAAGGTACTTTTAAGAAAGCTAATGCTGCTGTTAACCCCCGCAAAGTATTGGTAATACTGCAATTTACTTTTGCCATAATATTGATCATCAGCACCATTATAGTAAAACAGCAAATTGACTATGCGCAAAACCGGGATAATGGGTACAATAAAGAAAATCTTGTTTTTCATTCGCTAACCGGTGATTTGAAGAAGAATTACGAATTGGTGAAGCATGATTTGATTTCATCAGGTATAGCAACTGCCGTTACAAAAACCAATTCTCCTATAACCAGTGTGTGGAGCGATGGTTGGGGGCAGGAATGGGAAGGCAAAGATCCTAATGACAAAACTGATTTTCATCGTTTTTATTCCGATGAAGGACTGGCTCAAACCGTTGGATTAAAATTCGTTGCCGGAAGGGATTTTGATCTTAGGCAATTTAAAACAGATTCAACGGGAATGATCCTTAATGAAGCCGCATGGAAAGTAATGAAGTTTAAAGACCCCATCGGAAAAATTGTAAAAGATAATGGCAGAGAATGGCATGTGGTTGGCGTAGTAAAAGATTTTATTCTCACTAATCCTTACGAGCCTGTGCGGCCAACGCTTATTTATGGCGCTGCACAGGGCTGGTTTGAAACAGTGCTGATTAAATTTAACGGTAAGAACGCAATGGCAAATAATATAAAAGCTGCCGAAAAGATATTCCGGAAATATAACCCGGACTTCCCTTATGATATGCAATTTGTTGATCAGGAATATGCCCGCAAATTTGAAAATGAGCAACGCCAGGGCACGCTGGCTGCATTATTTGCAGGGCTTACCATATTCATTTCATGCCTGGGTTTATTTGGCCTGGCTACTTATATGGCTGAAACAAGGATCAAGGAAATAGGTGTGAGAAAAGTATTGGGCGCTTCTGTTACGGGTATTACAGCACTATTATCTAAAGATTTTATAAAGCTTGTTTTAATATCTTTTGTAATTGCTTCACCTGTTGCATGGTGGCTGATGAGTAAATGGTTAACAGACTATACTTACAGGATAAATATACAATGGTGGGTTTTTGTGTTGGTATGCCTGCTATCTGTAGCAATTGCACTTGTTACAGTAAGTTTCCAGGCTATTAAGGCGGCAGTGGCAAACCCCGTCAGATCATTACGCAGCGAATAGTGTAATAATGCAGGGCTCAGTATATTTAATATCGTAAGAAAAGTGTAATAACAAAACAACCCCGGAATCCCGGAAGGATATTTCAAAACTGATTTTCCTGAACAGGTGGATACAAATAACAGATATGAAGACCGGGTATGGATGTTGTTAGCAAAAAGGCTATCAAATGAAGCAAGTCATCTGGAATCAGACGAACTTGATCAGTTATTGAAATGCTCTCCTGAAATGGCATGCACCTGTGAGTTGATTACTCTTTTCTGGAATTGTTCGGAAACAGAAGAGGAATGGATTGGAAGAACGGCTTTTTTTGACAGGCTCAGAAGAATTGAAAAACAATAAAATTGCTGTGTTGAAAACTCATGGTAAAATCTAATAGTTCATTAAAATTTTATACAACATATGTTCAGGAACTATCTGAAAATAGCGTTTAGAAATCTTTGGAAAAACAAAATTTTTTCTGCTATTAATATTTCAGGACTTGCTATCGGTATGGCTGCCTGTCTTGTAATATTGGTATTTGTTCTGTACGAAAAAAATTTTGATAGCTTACACAAAAAGAATATTTACAGGCTTAACGAAGTACAGAAATTTGAAGGAATGGTAGCACCTCAGAATGTAGCCCTGTCGATGTTTCCCATGGGGCCTACATTGAAAAGCGAATTTCCTGAAATCGAAAACTTTACACGTGTCAGAAAAACCGGAAAATACGACCTGAGTCATGGTGATCAGAAATTATATTTAAAAGAGACTTTTTTTGTGGATTCTACATTTTTTCAAATATTTGATTTTCCTTTAGCCGAAGGAATAAGAAGTACGGTATTGCAGGAACCCAATAGCGCAGTTCTTACAAGAGAAACAGCACGGAAGCTATTTGGTAACCAGGATCCGGTTGGCAAAACAATTGTGCATTATACCGGTGATACCATAAGTTTTAAAGTAACCGGGGTTATTGAAAACATTCCGCAAACCAGTCACCTGCAATTTGATGCTTTATTTTCGTTCAGTACTATCATAAGACCGCAGCATATGCAAAATTGGGGTAGCAACTGGCTGGTTACATATTTACAGTTGATACCCGGTGCAGATACAAAACGGATGGAACAAAAATTTCCGGCATACCTTAAAAAGCACATGGCAGAAAATGATAACTGGAAATGGTATGAACTTTTCCTGCAACCTTTAAAAACTGTTCATTCTGCCTCTGCAGATATTACGCATGATTACCTTAATTATCAGAAGTTTAATAAAACCTATACCTCGCTGTTTTCTGTAATAGGTATCCTTATCCTGCTCATTGCCTGTATAAACTTTATGAATTTGTCAACAGCAAAATCTGCTGAAAGAGCCAGGGAAGTAGGTATACGAAAATCAATAGGTGCAAAAAGATCACAACTTTCGCTGCAGTTTATAGGAGAGTCAATACTACTTACATTAATGGCTTTGATTATAGCTGTATTCCTTGCAAAATTAGTTATGCCGTATATGAGCCGGCTCAGCGGAAGAGTGTTGACTTTGCCTTTGTTTAAGAATATAACATGGGCACTGGCATTAGCGGCTGGAGCAATGGTGCTTGGATTTATTTCAGGTATTTATCCTGCATTATTTCTTTCTTCTTTTAATACTATAAAGGTGTTAAAGGGAAGTATATCCTCAACAGGTAAACGCAAAAGTACATTGCGCAATATACTTGTGGTAACACAGTTCTCCTGCGCAATATTCCTGATTGTAGCTACGATATTTGCGGTAAGGCAACTGCGGTATATGCAGCAGAAAGATCCTGGTTTTAACAGGGAACAGGTGATGATAATTCCACTTGACAGGAACGCGGGCACAAAATATAATGCACTTAAAACTGAACTGAAAGGTAATTCTCTTGTTGTTGCCACTACAGGCTCTATGCAAACTTTAGGTAATAATCTTCATCAGTCAGGTTTTGTTTTTCACGGTGGAAATGGCCCTGCAAGAAGTTTAGCTTCGTCGCAGGTTGTTGTAGACCCTGATTATCTTACCCTGTATAATATTAAACTCGTAGCCGGAAGAAATTTTTCCTCGGCAGATGCATCAGATAATGGCAGAACTTACATTGTTAATGAAACAATGGCACATGAACTATTGAAGGAAGATCCGAAAGCGCCTGTAGAAACATTGATAGGGAAAAGATTTGGTTTTGGTTTTGACGGGCTTGATACTGCGGGTACAATAATAGGTGTTGCAAAAGATTTTAATTTTAATTCACTTCATCATAAAATAGAAACACTAAGCATATTTAATCAAAGCAATTTCGGGTTTAGTGAAATAGCAGTTAAAATAAACGGAAGTAAGGCTAAAGAAGCGATCAGTTATGTTCAATCTGTATGGAATAAATTATTACCAGGGCAACCTTTTGAGTATTCCTTCCTGGATGAAAGGTTTACTGAGTTGTATAAAGCAGATGCGCAGGTAAGTAAGATCGTCAGCATTTTAGCAGCGCTGGCTATTGTTATTTCCTGCCTTGGATTATTCGGGCTGTCATCATACGCTGCAGAAAGGCGTGTAAAAGAAGTTGGTATACGAAAAGTGTTGGGAGCCAGTGTTGAAAATATTGCTACCGTGCTTTCAAAAGATTTTATTAAGCTGGTATTGATCGCAAATGTTATTGCATGGCCTGTTGCATGGTTTGTAGTGAATAACTGGCTTAATGATTTTGCCTATCGTATACCTGTCAGTTGGCAGGTGTTTCTGCTTGCAGGCGGCACTGCGGTATTGATCGCTTTGCTTACGGTAAGTTTTCAGGCTGTTAAAGCGGCAATGGCAAACCCGGTTAAGTCACTCCGAACGGAATAGTAAGAAGTAACCAAATTCCTGGTTTCACAAGAACTATAAACTACAAAACATAAATTTCAAATGTTCAAAAACTATCTTAAAACCGCGTGGCGGAATATCAGGAAGCATAAATTATTTTCTTTTATTAACATACTTGGTTTAGCAATTGGTATAGCCACTTTTTTTATCATTATGCTTTATGTGCAGGATGAAATGAGCTACGACCGGTTTAACAAGAAAGCTGGTCGTATTGCAAGGATCATTTTCCAGGCAAATGTTAATGGCGGAAAAATAAATGAAAGCGTGGTGATGGCACCTGTAGCGCAAACTTTGAAAAATGATTTTCCTGAAGTGGAAGACGCTACAAGGATAGTGAATACCGGTATGCCAAAAGTACAATACAATGGAAAAATTTTTAAGAATGACAGGTTGGCGATGGTAGATCCGAATATTTTTAGCGTGTTTACATTGCCAATGATCAAAGGCGATGCAGCAACGGCTTTATTACAACCGCATAATATTGTATTAACAAAAACGACTGCGGAAAAATATTTTGGAACAGATGATGCGCTTGGTAAAATGCTTTTAATAAATGGTGACTCGGCATTGTATAAAGTAACAGGGGTAATGGCCGATATCCCGGCCAATTCTCATTTTTATTTTGAAATACTGGCCTCTATGGCAAGTTATCCGGATGCAACATCTGATTCATGGATGTATGGAGGATTTCATACCTATATTTTGCTAAAGCCCGGTGCAGATATAAAAAAGATGGAATCGCGATTGCCTGCAATGGTAGAAAAATATATGGGTCCTCAGATACAAACCCAGATGGGATTAAGTCTTGAACAGTTTCGAACCAAAGGAAATCAACTGGGTTTTACGTTGCAGCCTTTAACAGCAATACACCTTAATTCAAATACCAGCAATGAGTTTGAGCCTGGCGGAAATATATCCTATGTATATATTTTTGCAGGAGTTGCTATTTTTATGTTGATAGTAGCATGTATTAATTTTATTAATTTGTCTACGGCAGGTGCTTCAAAACGCGCAAAAGAAGTTGGCGTAAGAAAGGTGGCTGGTTCAGGAAGATTTGATCTTATCAAACAATTCCTGTCTGAATCTGTATTGATCACATTTTTTGCATTGGCTGTTGCCTTTTTGCTGGTAAAAATTTTTCTCCCTGCATTCAATCATATATCGGAAAAAGAATTGAGTTTTACAATAAAGCCGGTGCTCGCATTTATAGGATTGGGTTTGGTAGTGGGTTTGACAGCCGGTATTTATCCCGCATTTTATTTATCTTCTTTTAAGCCAATTCTTGTTTTGAAAGGAAAAGTTGCAACCGGGAATAAAACTTTTGGATTGAGAAGCGGGCTTGTAGTATTTCAGTTTTTTATTTCTGTTGCGCTCATCATCGGAACTATTGTTGTTTACCAGCAAATGAAGTTTATACAAAACAAGGATTTGGGATATAATAAAGAACAACTGATCACCATCCCGAATTCTTACCTGCTGGGCAATAAAGAACAGGTATTTAAACAACAATTGTTGCAGGATCCGCGGGTAACGGGCGCTACAGTTTCGTTCTATAAACCTGCCGGCCCGAGCTACTATAATAATGCGCTGGCTTACCCGCAAGGCAACGACAGGTTGATTGTGAACGGTGTAGATTATCATATAGATGATCAATACATACCGGTAATGGGCATGCATATGGTTAGCGGAAGAAATTTCTCAAAAGACTTTGCTACTGATTCTTCGGCGATCATTTTAAATGAAACAGCAGCAACTGCATTAGGCTGGAATGCCGAAACAGCTCTAAATAAAACACTGATCAGGCAAAACAGCCAGCGTGGTAATAATTATGCTTATCATGTAGTTGGGGTTGTCAAAAATTTCAATTTTAAATCGCTGCACGAAAATATTACTCCATTGTTTATGACCCTTTATCCTGAAGGCGGGCTGATCTTTAAAATTAAAACTGCTGACGTTGCCGGGTTGTTAGACGCCATGAAAACAACATGGGATAGCTATAAAACAGGGGAGCCTTTTGAGTATAACTTTATGGATGATCTGTATAATAAAACTTATGCGGCAGAGCAGAAAACAGGAACTGTTTTAAATATTTTTTCCCTGCTTACTATTTTTATTGCATGCCTTGGCTTGTTTGGACTGGTTACATATACCGCAGAACAAAGAACAAAGGAGATCGGCATCCGTAAAGTGCTTGGTGCAAGTGTATCGCAGGTTACACAAATGTTATCTAAAGATTTTTTAAAGCTTGTATTGATCGCTTCGCTTATTGCATTTCCTGTTGCATGGTGGGGCATGAGTACATGGTTGCAAAGTTTTGCATACAGGATCAATATAAGCTGGTGGGTATTTGTAGTTGCGGGCATTGCAGCTTTATTAATTGCATTATTAACCGTAAGCTTCCAGGCTATTAAGGCTGCGGTAGCAAACCCGGTCGAAGCATTACGAAGCGAATAGCATAGTGATGCGGAGATTCCGCAAGACGGGGTAAAAAGTTTAAGAATGGAGTAGTTGAATATGGAAAATGTGAGAAAAGAAGTGTGTGAATTGTGCAACACTTTGTTTGAATTTATTGTATCCACTATCCAAATGAACTGTCCTGAAGTTGAAAATTATGCCGTATTTCAAGGACGGATGGATGTTTTTCTGACAATATCAATCAGAAATGTAAAATTGGCTGCCCGGAAACCGAATCATCTTTTCTAATTTCTGCAGAAATCAGCATTAACAGGTAAAAAACGATATAAAAGTGTAATTACAACAAAAGCAAATCAGGAATGAATCAGTTCTGCAAAAGCGGCATTGGCAAACCCGCTGAAATCACTACGAACTGAATAACGCAAGTTCGAAAACGGAATAAACCTGTATGCCTTGTTTCCCGGAATATAAGATGTCATTTTCATCTCTTATTAAATCTACATAGTATCTGCTGCCGTTTATCTAACTCATTTGAGGGATTGTAATTATAAAAAAAGAAGCAGAGGTTTGCATCTGATGCGTCTCCGATGAGATGTTGTCCATTCTTATGAACTTCTTGAGTAACATTTTTAATCCGATAGTATATTTTATGAGGTAATCACCATTAACTCCCGAAAGCACCTCTTATTTGCCAGCTTAATATTTAAAATATTGTTATGAAACTAATTGTCTCCTTAGCATTTGCTTTCGCAGATAAATCATTATCATTTTTAAAACAAACAAGTGTTATGAAATCTAAATTTTACATTGCTGCATTACTGGTAATAATAACAGGTTATTATCAACAGGTTTTTTCGCAGGCTAATACCTCGCTTTCTAATCTTATTTCACCTACGGCAATTAATCAAAGCCTGACGCCGGGTGTGACCAATACCCAGGATTTAGGTAGCACTGCTAAAAACTGGAAAAATATTTATGTGGGTACTGGGTATTATCTGAAAAACTTCCGTATTATTTATACACCAGGCACGAGTAATTTTTTTGCAGGTCAAAGTGCAGGCAATGCTAATACTACGGGCTTTGGTAATAGTGCGTTTGGCGACAAAGCGCTTTATAGCAATACTTCCGGTACGCTTAATGTAGCGATAGGTCCTTCGGCGCTTTATACAAATACTACGGGTTTCGCCAGCGTAGCAGTAGGTGATTCTGCGTTACAGGTTTCTACTTCATCTTTGAATGTTGCGGTCGGCAGCAAAGCATTAGGTAAAACCACAATCGGTTCCGGTAATTCTGCATTGGGGTATAGAGCACTCCGTACAAATATTACAGGGAGCAAAAATACGTCTGTAGGATATTTTGCAGATGTTCTTTCATCTGGCCTTTCTAATGCTACTGCCATAGGTGCTTATGCACAGGTACACACTTCCAATAGCTTGGTTTTAGGCTCCGTAAATGGTATTAACGGAGCTACTGCAACCGTAAATGTTGGCATTGGAACAAATGCTCCCACAGAAAGATTACATGTAGTGGGTAACCAATTGCTGGATGGTAACCTTACATTTGCCACAGGTGCAGAATCCATACAGTTTGCTAATCCCGGCGCTACTCCGGCTCCTATGATGTATATGTTTACCTCCGGTACAGTTAATACAAACCGTATGGTGATTGCGCATTCGCCCTCTTTTCCTACATGGGGTTTGCAATATGCTGATAGTGGAGATCAGTTTGATTTTTTAGGCGCCGGTTCAAGCAGAATGACCGTTAATCTTTCAACCGGAAATATAGGTATTGGTGTTACAGCACCTGTATATAAATTAGAAGTTTGCGGTACAATCCGTGCAAAAGAAGTACGGGTTGAAACCGGTTGGTGCGACTATGTTTTTGAAAAAGATTATAAGCTCAGATCAATTGAGGAACTTGAAAAATTTGTTAATGATAATAAACACTTACCCGGCATTGCACCTGCCAGCGAAGTGGAAAGAGAAGGACTGAAAGTAGCGGAAATGAATAAAGCAATGATGGAAAAGATAGAAGAGCTCAGCCTGTATATAATACAATTGAATAAGGAAAATAAAAGGCTGCAGGCAGAAATTGAAGCGCTTAAACAGAAATAGTTTTCCATCTTAAAATGAAACCGATATGAAAAAAAATAGGAACAGTTTTCATAATAAAATAGCTTATCCATTACTATTGCTTGTTATTGTACTTGCAAATAACAAGTTGATGGGCCAGCAACAGATTGAGCCTTTTGTTCTCGTCAATAATGCCTGCGGTGTATATCCTGAAAAGGGGAGTATGTTAGAATCGCGCTCAACATTGAATGCCGGTAATGGTTGTTTTACTACTATTACAAGAGGTACAGGTACTGTGTTTTTTAAAGGGCATGATAAAATAATATTAGGTCCGGGCTTTCGTACTGAGCCGGGAGCAAAATTTATTGCTTTTATAGAAAAAGACTCTGCATTACAATCACTGATACAGGAGCAGCAAATAAATACCAGTAATATGCTCAGCAACAATAATATTATTGAAAAATTTCCGACTGCTAAAACATTTATCAGCCAAAATTCTCCCAACCCATTTAGTAATAACACAGTTATCAGCTATGGAATAGCTCAAAAGTTTTCTTCAGCAGAAATAATGGTATATGATGCATTAGGCAGAAAGCTTAAGCAGGTGAGTGTTCCAATGCAAGGCACAGGCACTATAAATCTCAATGCTGCTGCATTTGCCTCCGGTATTTACAGCTATTCTCTCTGGATTGACGGGCAGTTGACAGAAACGAAAAAGATGATCATTATTAAATAACTTTCAAATGAATTTTATTAGCAGGTAATAATATTTGATGCTTTTAAAAGAGGCTGTCTCAAACAATATGGGACAGCCTCTTTTGTTTAATGCTTCCGGTAGTTTTTTATTCCTTCTGATATTACCATACGATTCTATATTTGCTGAAATAATCGTGGATATTTTACCCCACCTTTGTTGATTTTCAGCGTGTTATTTGTAGCATGATATTTTCTTAATAGCGATGTGGCCTGCCTGCTAATGTTTAGAAGATGAAAGCATGGATCAAATTAAAGAGAAAAAAAATATTTGGAAAAAGATCGGGAAGATAACCCTGAAAACGGTTATATCCCTTTTGTTGTTTTTTTTACTGATAGCTGGCTTAATACTTACTCCCCCCGTTCAGCAATTCATCACCAAGAAGGCTACCGCTTATCTTCAAAAAAAATTAGATACCAAAGTTTCGGTTAAAAGATTATACATAGGGCTGCCTAAAAACGTAATACTGGAAAATATATACCTTGAAGACCAACAAAAGGATACCCTTTTATACGGCGGTAATATAAAAGTTGATATTGGCCTGATAGACCTTATACTTGGCAGAGGTGTAAATGTGAACAGGATTGCTTTGGAAAATATAACAGCCAAGGTTAAACGCCAATTACCGGATACTGCTTTTAATTTTCAGTTTATTATTGATGCTTTTGCATCGAAAGATACAAAAGCAAAAGACAAAACAGACACCGCGTCTACGCCGGTTAGTGTAGGTGCGGTTACACTTGATAAAATACGGGTTTTATATAAAGATGTAGTTACCGGTAATGATATAGAAGCAAACCTTGATCATTTTGATACGGAATTTGATGATTTT
Organism: Agriterribacter sp.; assembly: GCA_047601125.1. Lineage (GTDB taxonomy): Bacteria > Bacteroidota > Bacteroidia > Chitinophagales > Chitinophagaceae > Agriterribacter. Next base: position 2,885,534 of record JASGJY010000002.1, read on the forward strand.
GACCTGGATAAAATGAAGTTTGATATCGGCACCACCAGGCTGGCAGGGCTATGGTTAAAAGCATATCAAACCAGGCCCCTGATAGTGGAAAAGCCCGAAGTAATAGAAAACGCCGAACAGAAGGAAGGTGTAATACCTGATATCTCTGTTAAATCAATTGAACTTCAGAAAATATATGCTGACTATAAAAATGATGTTTCCGCATTATACGCCTTACTTAACCTGGGACAGTTAAAAATAAAACCTGATAAAATTGATCTCTCTAAGCAGCTTGTTAATCTCGGCGATATATCACTAAACAAAACAACAGCAGCTATACGTTTGGGTAAAACAGAAACTGATAATGTAACCGTAAAACCTTCGGAAGAACCCCCGGCTTCTTCTAACTGGAAAATTCAACTGGCTTCGCTTCAGCTGGACAGTAATAATATACAGTTTGATAACGATAATATGCCGCGGCAAAAATCAGGCATGGATTATATGCATTTAAAGGCTGACGGACTTACTTTTCACGTTAATGATTTTATATATAGTAATGATTCTATTGCAGGTAAAATTGAGAAGGGAGCTTTTACGGAACAAAGCGGTTTTACGCTACAGCAATTGCAAACAGGTTTTTTGTATGCAGGCAAACAGGCCTACCTGAAAGACCTTTATGTAAAAACGCCGGGTACCGAATTAAAGCGTACTGTTGCCATACAATATGAATCAATTGAAGCGCTTCAAAAAAATATCGGCGCATTACAGCTTGATGTAAATGTGGAAAACAGCAGGGTTCAGGTAAAAGATATATTGACCTTCGTTCCTTCTCTTCGTTCGCAGCCTGCATTTGCCGATCCTGACGCCACCTGGCTTTTAAACGGCAATATAAAAGGCAGCGTTTCAAACATGCAGATCAATGCTTTGCAGGTTAGCGGCCTGCACGATACAAAACTATCTGTAAAAGGAAGAATAACTGGTTTGCCCGATACAAAAAAAATAAATGCTAATCTCGATATACATAATATCAGCAGTTCTAAAAAAGATATATTATCATTTTTGCCAGCCAATTCGCTTCCGGAAGGCATTACCTTGCCGGACAGAATATCTTTATCAGGGAAAATAAATGGTGGCGTTGAAAAACTCACTACTGATTTAAAGCTGAGCACCAGCCTTGGAAATGCTTTATTAAAAGGAAGCACGCACCATATTACCGATTCGAAAAGAGCCGTATATGACCTGGCGCTGCAAACGCAATCGCTTGATCTTGGAACTATCCTGCAGGATAAGAATACTTTCGGTGCTATAAGTGCAGATATTATTGTGAAGGGAAAAGGATATGATACCAAAACAGCGAATGCCGGTTTACAGGCTAAAATAAAATCTGCAATACTTAAAAAATACAATTATCAGGGTTTAAATATAAACGGTAGCATTGCAGAACAAAAAGCGGATATACACGCTGATATTGCAGACCCAAATATTCATTTCTCCCTGGATGCAAAAGCTGACCTGGCAAAGCAATATCCTGCGGTGCAGTTGGATGGTATTATTGATAGTATCAAGCTTAAGGAATTAAATTTCAGTAATGATGTAATTGTTTACAGAGGAAAAATTTCCGGTAATTTTTCAAGTACCAATCCCGACAGTCTTGAAGGAAAACTGTTTATATTAGAATCATTGCTTGTGCACAACCAGCAACGTTTTACAATGGATAGCATACAGCTGCTGGCGGCAAACCAGGATAGTTTGCAAAGCCTTACTTTAAGCAGCGATATATTAAATGCTGAACTGAAAGGAAAATACAAGCTCACTGAAATGGGCAATGTAATGCAAAATGCGGTTGAGCCTTATTTCTCAACTGACAGCATAGCCGCTGCTGAAAAAAAGATATCTCCTTATGATTTTACCATCAATGCCAAACTGGTCAATAAACCTATTCTTAAAGTATTTATTGACAGTTTACAAAAATTAGATACGGTATCTGTTCAAAGTCATTTTGCGCAGGGGCAGGGCTGGAATGCATTGATTACCGCACCGGCAGTTAAAGTTGGCGCTAATGCTGTTACTGATCTTGTAATAAAAGCCGATGCCGGCGACAGCACACTTAACGCAAGTATTAATGCCGCGCAAATAAATGCCGGCAGCAGTATTGCCATGTATGGCACAAGTGTTACAGCTGATATAGCGCATAATAATATTGACTTTGCACTGAATATAAAGGACAGGGCGCAAAAAGAAAAATATAACCTCCGGGGATTGTTTAGCCAGGCGAGCAATGGCATTTACCGGTTTTCATTAAAACCGGACAGCCTGTTACTGAATTACGAAAAATGGACAATTGCTGAAAGCAATAAAATAGTATTGAATAAAGGTGATATTAACGCTGCAGATTTTACGCTCGATCATTCCGGCGAGCAGCTAAGTATTACCAGCCTTTCTGCAGAACGCAATGCGCCCCTGGAAGTAAGTTTTAAAGATTTTAAAATAGCCACATTAACAGGGTTTGCACAGCAGGATTCAACGCTGGCCGATGGCATACTAAATGGCAAGGCTACCGTTACGGATATAACTTCTTCCCCGGTATTTGTAGGAGATCTTACCATAGACGATCTGAGTATAAAGAAAGATACAGTGGGTAATATAAAATTGCTTGTAGATAATAAAGTTAAAGATACCTACAATGCGAATGTTACTATTTCCGGTAACGATAATGACGTAAACCTGTCAGGCAATTATTTTGCAGGCGCCGGCAGTTTTGATTTCCTGCTCGATATAAAAAACCTGCCGATGCGTACCGCGGAAGCTTTTTCAGGAGGTGCTATTAAGGAGTCATCAGGTGCGGTGAATGGCAAATTCAATATAGCGGGCACTGCAGATAAACCATCTGTAAACGGTGATCTTAACTTTAATAATGCAGTGTTCAATCTTGCAATGCTTAATAATATTTTTAAAATAGACCAGGAAAAGATATCGGTAACCAATGATGGTATCCGGTTCGATCATTTCCAGGTAAAAGACTCCTCGGGCAATGATCTGTCTATTGATGGTTTGGCGGCAACAAATAATTTCACCAACTACAATTTCAACCTGGATATTAAAGCGGATAATTTCCGTGCATTGAACAGTACCAAAAAAGATAATAATTTATTTTATGGTCAGTTATATTTTGATACAAGGCTGAAGGTAAAAGGCACGGAAGCCGCGCCTTCTGTTGAAGGAAGATTAGGTATAAACGATAAAACAAAAATGACCATTGTGCTTCCGCAAAATGATCCCGGCGTTGTTGACAGGGAGGGTATTGTTGTTTTTGTAGATAAAGATGCTACGCAAAATGATTCGCTGTTTCTGGCCAGCTATGATTCTTTGAACACTTCTTCCATGCAGGGAATGGATATTTCTGTAAACATCGCTGTTAATAAAAATGCGGATTTTACTCTTGTAATTGATGAAGGCAACGGCGATTTTTTAAATGTGAGAGGCGCAGCTGAATTAAACGCAGGTGTTGATCCCAGCGGAAAGATCAATCTTACCGGCTCGTATGAATTAGATGAAGGAACGTATGAGCTGACCTTTAATTTTTTGAAAAGAAAATTTGATATAGTTAAAGGCAGTAAAATAGTATGGCAGGGAGAGCCAACTGATGCTGATGTGGATATTACCGCGAAATACACCGCTAATACTGCACCGCTTGATCTTGTTAAAAATCAGTTAGGAGAAGATATTACCGGCACAGAACGTAATACATATCTTACCAAAATTCCTTTTGATGTTTTGCTGAAAATGTCTGGCAAATTATTACAGCCTAACATTTCTTTTGATATAACGCTGCCTGAAGACAAAAATATAGGCGTGTCAAACGATATCATTTCTTCCGTAAAAACAAAACTGGAAATGATGCGGCAGGATGATGCGGAAATGAATAAGCAGGTTTTTGCATTGTTGCTGCTCAACAGGTTTGTGGCTGAAGATCCTTTCAGGAGCAGCAGCAGTACAAGCGCTTCTACAATGGTAAAACAAAGCGTAAGCAAACTGCTTACGGAAGAGCTGAACAGGCTTGCGGCGGATCTTATCAAAGGTGTTGAGCTGAACTTTGATGTTGAATCATCTGACGATTACAGTACTGGTGAAAGAGAAAGCCGTACAGATCTTAATGTAGGGCTTTCCAAACGAATGCTCAATGATCGTTTAACCGTAACCGTTGGCAGCAATTTTGAATTGGAAGGCCCACAGAATTCTAACCAGCAGGCTTCAAATATTGCCGGCAATGTGCTGCTGAATTACCGGCTTTCCGAAGACGGAAGATATATGCTGAAAGCATACCGGAAAAACCAGTACCAGGGTGTGATTGATGGTTATGTGGTAGAAACGGGCGTAGGTTTTACCATTACGATGGATTATAACCGTTTCAGGGAAATTTTTGAGAACAGGAAGGCTGCGGCTGAAAGAAGAAAAATGAAAAGAGAAAGCAGGAGGGAAGAACAACAGCGTAGCAAGTCAAAACTAAAAGGAGAAGATTAATGGGAAGACCAGTTAATATATTATTTGTTGCAGCAATAATTTGCATATTCGCATCATGCAGCACTACCCGCACTGTGCCTGCAGGCGACGCGCTATATACCGGGGCAAGCGTTAAGGTTGAAGCTGATCATCTCAGCAATAAAAAGAAAAAAGCGATCAGGTCGCAGATGGAAGGGCTCACAAGACCGCTGCCTAATAAAAAAATACTGGGAATACCATTTAAGCTGATGATGTATAATATTGCCGGCGATTCTGTAAAAGAGAAATCAATAGGTGGTTGGATAAGAAGAAAATTCGGAGAACCGCCTGTGCTATTAAGCAGCGTGAGTATAGACAGGAATACAGCTGTGCTGCAGAGCAATCTCCAGAACCAGGGATATTTCCAGGCTGTTGCAGAAGGAGATACTACCGTGAAAAATAAAAAGGCTAAAGCCACATATACCGTTACTCCCGGTAACCAATACACGATCAATATCATTGATTTTGGAAGAGACAGTTCTGTTTTACAGGCAGCCATTAATAAAAGCACAAATAAAACCTTATTAAAAAAAGATGATCCTTTTGACCTGGCTGTAATTAAAGCCGAACGGGAACGCATAGACGCTTACCTGAAAGAAAATGGCTTTTATTTTTTTGATCCTGACTTTTTGATAATAGAAACCGATAGTACCATCGGTGATAATAAGGTTAATCTCTATGTAAAGTTAAAACCCCGAACGCCACGTAATGCAAGGCAGGTATATACCATCAATAATGTATTTATATACCCCGGGTTCAGTTTAAATGCCAATGCTTCTGATACAACCCGGCAGGATGCAATAAAATATGATGGATATTACCTTGTTGACAGGCGTAAAACATATAAGCCTGCCATGTTCTCCCGCACCATGTTGTTTTCTCCCGGAGATGTATATAACAGAACGGACCATAATCAAACCATTAGCAGGCTTATCAATCTTGGTGTGTTCAGGTATGTAAGAAACCGCTTTGAACCAGTTACTGTAAATGATTCTGCAAAACTGAATACTTTTTACTATCTCACTTCGCTTCCGCGCAAAGCCATAAAAGCGGAGATCAATGCGAGTACAAAATCAAATAATCTTACCGGATCTTCCTTGACAATCGGTTGGCGCAACAGGAATACTTTCGGAGGCGGAGAGCTATTGTCTATCAGCGCTACAACAGGTTTTGAAGTACAATTCAGCGGGCAGTTGAAAGGGTATAATACATACAGGGGCGGGATTGAAAATAAATTGACTTTTCCAAGATTTGTTGTGCCATTTCTTTCGCTGAATACACGGGGCGGTTTTGTGCCGAAAACAAATATGATGCTGGCATATGATCTGCTGATAAAAGAAAAATTATATACCATGAATTCCTTCAGGGCGGAATATGGTTACTCGTGGAAGGAAACAATTAACAAGGAACATGAACTAAACCCGGTATCCATTAATTATGTGCAACCGCTTGTTATTACCCAGGAGTATAAGGATAGCATCAATCGACAACCCACATTAGCGAAAGCAGTGGAAAAACAATTTATACTTGGCTCAAATTATAATTATAACTACAACCAGCTTGCAGGTAATAACGGGCTGAGAGGATTATATTTTAACGGCAATGTTGATCTGTCAGGAAATATTGCAGGACTAATTACAGGGGCTGATGCAAACAAAGGAAATCCGAAATATATATTTAATGCACAGTTTTCGCAGTATGTAAAGCTTGAAACAGATTTGCGGTATTACATTCATCTTTCAGGGAAAAATGTGTGGGCAAACAGGGTTATTGTTGGGTTTGGATATCCTTATGGAAATTCTACGGAACTGCCTTTTGTAAAACAATTTTTTTCCGGTGGCAATAACAGCCTGCGTGCATTCAGGAGCAGGTCTGTTGGGCCGGGAACGTATAAGGATACTGTTAATACAAGATTTTTACCTGATCAATCGGGTGATATAAAGCTTGAGTTTAATACTGAGTTGAGGGCGAAGTTATTCAGTATAGTATACGGCGCTTTATTTGTAGATGCCGGTAATGTTTGGTTGTATAATGATAACCCGGATAAGACAGGTGCAAAATTTTCTGATAAATTCATGAAAGAGCTGGCGATAGGCACAGGTGTGGGGTTGCGTTTTGACATATCGTTTCTTGTATTAAGGTTTGATGTTGCATTTCCTGTCCGCAAGCCCTGGCTGCCCGAATCCGAAAGATGGGTATTGAATAAGGTTGCATTTGGCGACAGAACCTGGAGAAGGGAAAATCTTGTTTTTAATATTGGTATTGGTTATCCGTTCTAAGAAATTGTGGCGGGAAGAAGAATCGCATTCAAAATCTATAGATTCCTAATACTGATAGCCTGATAAAATACTCTTACATTTCCATACGCCCGGGCTTAGCGCTGATAGCTGTCAGCCTGTGGCTTTAATTCCCCAAATTATCAATTATTGTAAGATAAAAATTGCTGAATAAGGATATTTCTTCTTTAACGCTGATGTTTGTACGAAGTTGGCAAGCGTTTTGAAAAATAATATATCAAAATTTACTTTATGAAAAAAGTTATTGCCCTTTTTGGAACATGTTTGTTGCTGAGTGTTGTTACTGTTAAAGCACAAAAAGCTGGTGTTATGGTAAAAGCGGGTCTTAACCTCGCCAATGTTACAGTTAATAAAGACGGTGGAGTAGACGATGCAAAAGGAATCGCGTCATTTCACGCAGGTTTACAGGCTGATCTTCCCATCACAAAATTTTTTGCTATTCAACCGGGTTTGTTTTTTACAGGTAAAGGAACAAAGGTTCAATGGAATAGCATTACATCTTCTACCAAACCATATTATTTGGAATTACCGGTAAATGCGGTTGTAAAAGTCCCATTAGGCGAAGATGCTAATTTTTTTGTAGGTGCAGGGCCTTATGTGGCAATGGGTATTGGTGGGAAGAATAAAATATCCGGAACCTTTGCAGGCATTGACTTCAATCGCACTGAAAATATTAAGTTCTCTGATGATGATCCTTTTACTGATGGCGAAGAAGGAGCGGGCTATGGTGTAATGCGCAGGTTTGACTATGGTTTGAACGGCACTGTAGGCATTGAAGGAAAGAGAGCATTATTTTCCGTTAATTATGGTTTAGGTCTTGCAAAGCTTCAATCTGGCACTTCAAGTTCAGATGATGAGTTAGGAAAGCACAGGGTGTTAAGCTTTAGTGTTGGTATTAAATTATAATAACTGTATTATTTTATTTCCTGTAACCTTATAGAATGCAATAAACAGCTTCCTGTAAAACGGAGGCTGTTTTATTTTTGACATCTGGGATGCGCCCTTCTTATTTTATTCCTGCGCTACTCTTAAAGAATTAAATTAGATTTGCCCACAAAAAAGTGAAACGAATATTTGTAATCATTATTTTTCTTACTCTGAGTGTAATATCATTTGCACAAAATAAAAAAAACATCACTTCCGGCAATCCTGTTTTTAAAGGCTGGTATGCAGATCCTGAAGGAATAATTTTCGGAAAGCAATACTGGATATATCCTACTTTTTCAGCCCCTTATAATAAACAGGTATTTCTCGACGCATTTTCTTCACCGGATTTAATTACCTGGACAAAACATTCCCGCATTGTAGATACCGCTGCTATTAAATGGGCAAAGCGTGCTATGTGGGCGCCTGCCATCGTTGAAAAGGGTGGAAAATATTATTTGTTTTTTGGCGCTAACGATATTCAGAATGATAATGAAAAGGGCGGTATAGGCGTGGCCGTTGCAGATAAACCTGGCGGGCCTTTTAAAGACCATCTTGACAAACCATTGATTGATAAGTTTCACAATGGCGCGCAACCTATAGACCAGTTTGTATTTAAAGACAAAGACGGAAAATATTATATTATCTACGGCGGTTGGCGGCATTGCAATATCGCCAGGCTTAACGATGATTTTACAGGCTTTATACCATTTGAAGATGGAACAACATTTAAAGAAATTACGCCGGAAAGTTATGTGGAAGGGCCTTTTATGTTTATCCGTAATGGTAAATATTATTTTATGTGGTCAGAAGGAGGGTGGACAGGGCCGAATTATAGTGTAGCGTATGCAATAGCAGATTCTCCTTTCGGGCCCTTTCAACGCATAGGAAAAATTTTGCAGCAGGATCCTGCAATCGCGAATGGCGCAGGGCATCATTCTGTAATACAGATCCCGGGCAAAAACGAATGGTATATTATATATCATCGCCGTCCTGTAACAGAAACCGATGGCAATTCAAGAGAGACCTGCATTGAACATATGTATTTTGATGAAAATGGTTTTATCAGGCCTGTAATAATTACGAAAGAAGGCGTTGAAAAACGTAAGCTTAAATAATACTTCTTTTGCTTCTTCCTGTTTTATATGACTTATAAAGAAACAATTGAATACCTGTATAATGCATTACCAATGTTCAGCCGCATTGGTGATGCCGCTATAAAGAAAGATTTAACCAATACCATTATCCTTTGCGAACGGTTGGGAAACCCTCATCAAAAGTTTAAAACCATACATCTTGCCGGCACCAATGGCAAAGGGTCTGTCAGTCATATGCTGGCTGCTGTATTTCAAAGTGCAGGTTATTGCACAGGGTTATATACTTCGCCGCATTTAAAAGATTTCAGGGAGCGTATAAAAGTAAATGGTGAGATGGTAAGTGAAGATTTTGTTGTGAGGTTCACCCAAAAAATTAAGCCGCTTATTGCAGAGACACAACCTTCGTTTTTTGAAATAACAGTTGCAATGGCTTTTGAATACTTTGCAGAAATGCAGGTAGACGTTGCCGTTATTGAAACCGGCCTGGGTGGCAGGCTTGACAGTACGAATGTGATAATCCCCGAAGTTTCAGCTATTACCAATATTGGTATGGATCATATGCACCTGTTGGGAGACACGTTGGCGGCAATTGCTTTTGAAAAGGCCGGCATAATAAAACAGGGAGTGCCAGTTGTAATTGGCGAAACAAACACCGAAACATCCGGTGTATTTACTCACGCGTCAGGTAAGAAAAATGCACCCATTATTTTTGCAGACCAGCTGAGGTATACGGAAGACCCTGTTTATAAAGATCATCGTTTATACATTACCATAGTAAGGAAAGAAGACAATGAAAAAGAGGGGTTCAGTCTTGACCTTACCGGCCTGTACCAGGCAAAAAATTTAGTTACGGTGCTTGCCGTTACAGATGCGCTGAAGCGTAAGGGGTGGAAAATCTCTGATGAAAATATACATACCGGTTTAAATAATGTAAAAAAGCTTACAGGATTACATGGCAGATGGGAGCAGGTTAACCACAAACCCGATGTTTTTATTGATGTGGCGCATAATGAAGATGGCATTAAACAATTGGTTGCACAGGCAGAATGGATGGACTTTCGCGAGCTGCATATAGTAATAGGCATGGTAAAAGATAAGGATATTGAAAAAGTACTGGCGCTATTGCCCAAAGAGGCAAACTATTATTTTACAAAAGCACAAATTCCCCGCGCATTACCGGAAGATGAGCTTTCGTCAAAAGCTTTGCAACATGATCTTCATGGCCATTATTACCCTGATGTAAATACTGCCGTTAAAACCGCTGTACAAAAAGCGCATCGGGATGATTTGATCATTGTATGCGGCAGCGTATTTGTGGTAGGAGAATTAGAAGTGAATCATATTTTTCAACACAAGTAATTTATGCATTCGTGGCTATAATTTTGATAGCTATGCTCAACATATAATATGTTAAAGTCTGATGTTAGTTTCCCGGATTCAAAATCACATTATTATTTACTGGATGGATTAAGAGGCGTAGCGGCAATTATAGTATTGGTCTTTCATTTTCTGGAATATATATATCCATATCATAAAGATAGTCCTTTGGGGCATGGGTATCTTGCAGTGGATTTTTTCTTTGCTTTATCCGGTTTTGTAATTGGTTATGCTTACGACCAGCGTATTAAAACAAATGGTATAGCTAATTTTTTCAGGAACAGGTTGATCCGTTTGCACCCGATGGTGATATTCGGAGCTGTACTTGGATTGCTGTCGTATATATTTAATCCCTTTGCGAATAATATTGCAGATGCAGGATGGGCAAATACTATGCTTGCATTTGTTGCAACCATGTTATTGATTCCTCTTGCGATTTTACCAAACCAGGCAGATAATGTTTTCCCGTTAAATCCTCCATCCTGGTCTTTATCAACAGAATACATTGCCAATATATTTTATGCGTTTGTATTAAGTCGTATTTCAAAAAAAATCCTCCTGCTGCTGTATGCTGTTTTTGCTGGTTTGCTTGTATATATAGCTAAACAAAGAGGCTGGCTCATTATGGGCTGGGAATCTCATTATTATTTTGACGGGTGGATAAGAACTGCTTTTTCTTTTACTACAGGATTGCTGCTGTTTCGTTTTGATCTTATTATCAAAAACAAGGTACCTGCATTTGTATTATTACTCCTGCTGGGATTGGTTTTCTTTATTCCGCATACGGATAACGACTGGATGAGAGAGTTAATAATAGTAATGCTTGTGTTCCCTTTTATGATAGCATTATCTGCAGGGGTAAATACTGGCGGCATAATAAAACAGTTGTGTATTTTTTTGGGAAGATTATCATACCCGCTATACATGACGCATTATTTTTGTGTATCGGTTTTTGGCTCTTATTATCTTTCGAATAAGCCATCCGGCACAATATTATGGGTAATTGTGACTATATTAATCATCTTTATACTTGTGTTTTCTTATCTTGTTATGCGTTTTTATGATGAACCTGTGCGTAAATATTTTATGCGCAAATGGGTGAACAAAAACATTGATAAGAAATAATTTTTAGATCATGTTTATCTTTTCTGTAAAAGCAAAATCCTTCCTTGCATCAGTGTTTTTATTTTGTTGTTTGGTTTCATCATCACAACCGCAGCCTCAACATAATTTACAATTTAATAAGCTTGCTGAACGCTGGGATGAAGCCATGCCGCTCGGCAATGGGATGCTTGGCGCATTGATATGGCAGAAAGAAAATAAACTTCGTTTATCTCTTGATCGTGCAGACCTGTGGGATGAACGCAAAGCGCTTGATCTATCAAAATTTAATTTTAAATGGGTGGAGGAGCAGGTATTGAAAAAAGATTACGTGCCTGTTCAAAAGCTTGGCGATCATCCATATGATAATATTCCATATCCTACCAAACTGCCGGCGGCAGCTATGGAGTTTGATATAAGTAAGCTGGGAAAAGTAGTATCAAACACATTGTATATCAATAATGCCTGGAATACCACCAGATTTGAAAACGGGGTTGTATTTAACTGCTATATACATGCGCAAAAAAATACCGGCTATTTCGGATTTGAAAATTTGCCTGACGCCGGAGAATTTATAAGGATGCTGACGCCCAGTCTTATCGTACATAATTATAACAGTGGTAAAACTACTATTCAGGATGGTAACAGCAAAGCAGGAGAGGGGCTGGAAAAGCTGGGCTATGCTAAAGGAACAGTTACAACAACCGCAAACACCATTCATTACCGCCAGCCTACATATGATGGGCATTTCTACGAAGTAAAAATTATATGGCAACAGTTTCCCGGTAATAAAATGATTGGTGCATGGGTAATTGAAAAAGATAAACCGGCTGTATTAAAGCTTTTAGATACTTCTTTGAAAGAACCAACAGACTGGGATACACATGCTGCCTGGTGGAATGCGTTCTGGAAAAAATCTTCACTTCGTTTACCCGATCCTGTTATTGAGAAGCAATACTATCTTGAAATGTATAAGCTGGGAAGCGTGGCGCGCAAAGGAGCACCGGCTATTACCTTACAGGCAGTATGGACTGCCGACAATGGCAGCCTGCCACCCTGGAAAGGAGATTTTCATAATGATCTGAATACACAACTGAGCTATTGGCCAACATATACCGGAAACAGGCTGGCTGAAGGCGCCACGTTTACAGACTGGCTCTGGGCAATCCGTTCTAAAAATCTGCAATACACCAAACAATATTTTGGCGTGGATGGATTGAATGTGCCCGGCGTAGTAACGCTTGGTGGCGACCCGATGGGCGGATGGATACAATATTCTTTATCTCCAACGGTTGTTGCCTGGTGTGCACAACATTTTTACTGGCAATGGAAATATTCAATGGATGATGTTTTTCTTAAAGAAAGAGCGTATCCCTATTTGCATGAAGCTGCTGTTTATCTTGAAAATATCACAAGCGTAAAAGATGGAGTAAGAACATTGCCGCTCAGCTCAAGCCCTGAATACAATAACAACCGTATTGATGCATGGTTTTTGCAATGGAGTAATTTTGATCTATCCCTTGCAAAATATTTATTTACTGTTGCAGAGGAAGCTGCAACAGTAATGGGAAAAAAAGAAGAAGCAAAGCATTGGAACAAGATATTTAAACAGTTGCCGGATTATGAAGTAAATGAAACCGGATTTACGATTGCGCCTGGTCAAAATCTTAATGAATCACATCGCCATATGTCTCAGTATATGGCAATATACCCCCTGGCATTACTGGATGTAAATAACCCTGCAAATAAAACCATTATTGAAAATTCGCTGAAGCGCATTGAAGAAAAAGGAACACGTGAATGGTGCGGGTATTCATTTGCCTGGATGGCATCATTATATGCAAGAGCGTATAAGGCAGACAGCGCAGTAAAGCAGTTGAGAATATTCGCATCAAATTTTTGCTCGCCCAATAGTTTTCATTTAAATGGAGACCAGAAAGGAGGAGCGTATTCAAACTTTACGTACCGTCCTTTTACGCTTGAAGGTAATTTTGCATTTGCGCAGGGCGTGCATGAACTGCTGTTACAAAGCCGTAATGGATACATACAGGTTTTTCCCGCCGTGCCGGATGACTGGAAAAATGTATCATTTACGAATCTGCGTGCAGAAGGCGCTTTTTTGATAAGCGCGAAAAAAGAAAATGCTGTACCCGCTGTTGTAAAAGTTATAGCAGAAAAAGATGGCAAGCTTAACATTAAATTGCCTTTCAAAACATGGCTTTCCAAAAGTATTGACAGGCGTTCCGTTAAGCTTGGCGAACAGGGAATAATTTCCATTGTGTTAAAAAAAGGACAAACAATCGTGTTTGAAAATGGTTATGAGTAAAGGAAATTTTGATTATCAGGCAAAATGTCACCTGCTTCCTGTACCCGTTCCTGTTATCTTTTCATCTATTACCCTGCCTGCACCTTTAAATCTTTTACTCCAGTAAGCTTCGTGCAGGCTGCTGATCATTACACCGCTTGAAGAAGATGCATGTACAAACTGGTCATCCTGCAGGTATATACCCACATGCGTAACGGCATTTGCCTTTCGGGAGGTATTAAAAAAAACCATATCGCCTTCCTTAAGCTCATTAAAGTCAATGGGTATACAATAGCTTTTTTGCGCTACAGCGGTGCGTGGTAAAGTTAGATTATATATTGCGGACATGAGTGTTTGTGTAAAAGCGGAACAATCTACTCCTTTTTGTGTTGAACCTCCCATGCGGTAAGGCGTGCCCCACCAGTTATCAATAAACGTATATAAATCGGCATTGATCAGCTTCTCTACTTCAATATTCATTTTAATAGCGTACTTAAACTGCACGAGGTCGCCTTTTTCAATATTGAAAGGAGTGAGAAAAACTATTTTTGGCGCTGACCTGCGCTCGGGCATTTCCGGCAGTTGTTCCTCTTTGTTATTTAATGTGTTAGTATTACCATCACGCCCGGCATTACTTATCCGAACAGATGATTCTTTGGACTTAGCGCCGGATCTTGTGCTGCGACAACTACTGAAAAAAACAAGAAGTATAATAAAATAAATAAATAACCTCAAACCTCTTAATTTTTGGCGCAAGTTATCTTACAAAAATCAAACCAGCAAGGGGGAGAGTCCGGTTGCAGGTTTCGGGTTGCCGGAAACTTTGCAACAGGCTTTTGTTTAAACCAGAAACCTGTGACCTGAACTTGCAACTTCTTCTCCCCCTGCCAAATTTGTGGAAAATGCTTTCCTGAATCTTGATTCAACTTTACGAAATTTGCCGCATGTCAACCTTTTCTCATTTACACGTTCATACCCAGTATTCATTATTAGATGGCGCGGCCCCTATAAGCAGCCTGTATCAAAAGGCAATTAAAGATAATATGCCGGCGCTTGCCATATCCGATCATGGCAATATGTTTGGCGTTTTTTCATTTGTGGCAGAAGCATATAAGCATAAAGTAAACCCTGATGATAAAAAAAGCCCGCTAAAAGTAAAACCCATTGTGGGCTGTGAGTTTTATATAACAGAAAGCCGCCTCAGAAAAGTTTTTTCAAAAGAAGAAAAAGACCCGCGGCATCACCAGATACTGCTTGCCAAAAATGAAACCGGCTATAAAAATTTAACAAAACTTACATCATTGGGTTTTATTGAGGGAATGTACAGCAAATACCCCCGTATAGATAAGGAGCTCATCAATAAATACCACGAAGGATTAATTGCTACCACCTGCTGCCTCGGCGCCCTGGTGCCACAAACAATACTCAAAAAAGGAGAAGAAGAAGGGGAAAATGAATTTAAATGGTGGCTGAATATTTTTCAGGAAGATTTTTATGTGGAGCTGCAGCGGCATGGCATACCTGAACAGGAAAAAGTAAATAACGTGCTGCTGAAATACGCAAAAAAATATAATGTAAAAGTTATCGCGTCAAACGATTCGCATTATGTGGATCAAAAAGATTTTAACGCTCATGATATTTTGTTGTGCATCAACACCGGCGAAAAAATAGCCACGCCTGCCTTACGTGAATTTACCGATGATGATGTATTGATAAAAAACAAACGCTTCGCTTTTCCCAACGATCAGTTCTTTTTTAAGACCACGCAGGAAATGAAAGCTGTGTTTCACGACCTGCCCGAAGCCATAGATAATACCAATGAAATTGCAGGTAAAGTTGAGTTGCTTGATCTGAAGCGTGATATCCTCCTTCCAAACTTTCCTATTCCTAAGGAGTTCCAGGTGCATGAAGACAATAACCTGAACCAATGGGAATATTTAAAACATCTCACATTTGAGGGTGCGCATAAACGTTATGATCCGTTTACTGCTGAAATTGAAGAACGCCTCAACTTTGAATTGTTCACGATAAAATCGATGGGCTTTGCCGGTTACTTTTTAATTGTGAGTGATTTTATTAAAGCAGGCAGGGATATAGGTGTGTTTGTAGGACCGGGCCGTGGTTCCGCGGCAGGCTCTGTGGTGGCATATTGTATTGGCATTACCAATATCGATCCTATAAAATATAACCTGCTGTTTGAGCGCTTTCTCAACCCGGACCGTAAGAGCATGCCCGATATTGATACGGATTTTGATGATGAAGGCAGGCAAAAAGTTATTGAATATGTGGTAGACAAATATGGCAAGAACCAGGTGGCGCAGATCATCACCTACGGTACAATGGCAGCCAAAATGAGCATTAAAGATGTTGCCCGTGTAATGGATCTTCCATTGCCCGATTCAAACGCGCTTGCAAAGCTGGTACCTGAAAAGCCCGGCATTTCGCTCAAGCGTGTATTACATGCGCCTTTAACCGCTAAAGACGGCGAAAAATCGCTGGAAGAAAAAGAAGGTTTATCATCAGATGATCTTGAAAGTGTAAAACGCCTCCGCCAGCATTATGATGGTAATGATATGCAGGCTAAAGTACTGCATGAAGCGGAGATACTGGAAGGTTCCGTGCGCAATACCGGTATACATGCGGCAGGCATTATTATCGCTCCTAAAGATCTTACCGAATTATTGCCCGTTGCCACCGCAAAAGATTCTGATTTGTGGGTTACCCAAATTGAGGGCAGCGTGATTGAGGAAGCCGGTGTAATAAAGATGGACTTTCTCGGTTTAAAAACACTGAGCATTCTTAAAACCGCTTTAGGTTTAATAAAGCAGAATCATAATAGAGATATTGATCTTGATAATATTTCGCTGGAGGATGAAGAGACCTACAGGCTATACCAGCGTGGCGATACCAACGGCACATTCCAGTTTGAAAGTATGGGTATGCAAAAATACCTGCGTGAGCTTAAGCCCGATAAGTTTGATGATCTTATTGCGATGAATGCGTTATACCGCCCCGGCCCGTTGGCATATATACCCAACTTTATTGACCGCAAGCACGGCCGTGAACCCATTACCTACGACCTGCCGGAGATGGAAGAATATCTTTCAGAAACTTATGGTATTACCGTATACCAGGAGCAGGTGATGCTGCTGTCGCAAAAGCTGGCAGGTTTTAGTAAAGGTGATGCGGATATTTTGCGTAAGGCAATGGGTAAAAAACAAAAGGCCGTGCTTGATAAAATGAAAGCACAGTTTATAACCGGCGCTACTAAAAACGGGCATGCCGCCCAGGTGCTGGAAAAGATCTGGACTGACTGGGAAGCATTCGCCCAATATGCGTTCAACAAATCTCACTCCACCTGCTACGCTTTTGTGGCCTATCAAACCGCGTATTTAAAGGCGCATTATCCATCGGAGTATATGGCGTCGGTACTGAACCATGCAGGCGCTATTGAAAAGATCACCTTCTTTATGGAAGAATGCAAGCGCATGGGTTTAAAAGTACTTGGCCCTGACATTAATGAGTCGCACCGCGGCTTTGCCGTAAATAAAAAAGGAGAGATCCGTTTTGGATTAGGTGGTTTAAAAGGTGTGGGCGAAGCTGCCATTGAGGGCATTATTGAAGAAAGAAAAAAAGGTGCCTATAAATCTATTTTCGACCTCATAAAAAGAGTTAACCAGCGGGTGGTGAATAAAAAATCGCTGGAATGTCTTGCATACTCCGGCGCATTTGATTGCTTTACAGACCTGCACAGGGCGCAGTATTTCTTTACGCCGCAGGGCGATACATCAACAGGGTTAGAAAAGATAGTGAAGTTTGGCAACGTATATCAAAACCAAACTGTGCATGCCAGCAATACATTATTCGGCGACCTGCAAATGCCTGAAGTAACGCCTCCGAAAATTCCTGATTGCCCACCCTGGACATTAACGGAATTACTGGATCATGAAAAAGATATTACCGGCATCTTTTTAAGTGGGCACCCGCTGGATCATTTCAGGTTTGAAATGCGGCATTATAACATCACTACCATTGCAGACTATAATGAACATAAGGATAATATGAATCCCCAACTGGCATCGCGAACGCTAAGAATAGCAGGGCTTGTATCTGACGCGCAGCACAGGATAACCCGCAACGGAAAACAGTTTGGTGTATTTGCATTGGAAGATTATTCAGGTAAAACAGAGATGGCCCTGTTTGGAGAAGACTATGTGCGCTTTAAGGATCATTTCAGCCTGGGCAACGTGTTGTTTGTGACCGGTAACTTTAAACCACGCTGGAACAGTGCTACCGATTTTGAATTTAAGTTAAGCGGTGTAATGCTGCTCGAAACAGTAAAAAGAACCTTAACGCAACGGTTGCAGATTGAGCTCCACCCCAAATTGCTGAGCGAGGAAATGGTAGGTTTTGTGGATGAGAATATCAGGAAAAATCCAGGTAAAACGAGCATCAGGTTTGTGTTTTCAGAACCAAAAAATAAGTTAAAAGTTTGTATGTATACACTGGAGCGGGGCTTTGAAATGAATGACGAAATGACGGCTTTTTTGGAGTCAAATCCTGATATTGATGTGAATGTGACCACTTTACAGAAATAGTGCAAAGCCAAAATGTCTAATGCACATTTGTGGATAATGACAGTTATGCTTATTCGGTATAATGGACTTAAATTTGCGCTCTTACTGAACCGGGGATGCAGATCATACATCGAAAAAAGAATATGGTTTTCATTAATAACCCTGAACAATTTTTATAAACGAAATAATAAACTGTAATTATTATGGCACTCGAATTTACTGATGCAAACTTCCAGGAAAAAGTATTGGACTCCGATAAATTATCTGTAGTTGATTTTTGGGCAGAATGGTGCGGACCCTGCCGTGCAATAGGGCCGGTTATTGAAGAGCTTAGCAAAGAATACGATGGCAAAATAAATGTAGGTAAGGTAAACGTAGATCATAATCCGCAGCTTTCCATCAATTATGGCGTAACATCCATTCCCGCTATATTGTTTGTAAAAGACGGTAAAGTGGTAGACAAGCTGGTTGGCGCGCAACCCAAAGGTAACTTTGTAAAAAAGATCGAGCAGCACATAGCATAATAATCTTTATTGAAAATGTGTTAGGGCTGTTCCGGAAGGAGCAGCCTTTTTTTATGTTTCAAAAACAATTTTTATCTTTTTCATATAATTATTGCAGGCAAAGGTACCTGCCGGTAGGCAGTTACACTGCATACATATCTTTATATTATTCAGGCTGCACTGTATAAGGGACCCTTAAATAGCTGCAGCGCAATGGTAATATTTGTAGCCCTATAGAGGATGAGTAATTTCCAGGTGCAGCGCACCGTAATATTAAAATATAAATATACCAGACGAATATTGCGCCACTCCGCGGCTTATTCCATATTGCTGCTGTGCTACAAACTTGCCTGCCGGCAGGCAGGCAACTGCCGCTCTGCTGCAAAAATTATAATGGTGTTACCGGCTGAATTCCAGCTATCAACTTTGGTCGCACTCTTGTACGTTCAGTAATTCTGTTCGCCAATAACAACCCTGTTACTGAATACAATATTGTCTTGTTCTGAAATAGGTTGACACAAAACGGACTACAAATGGATATCAAAGAGACAGCTATTAGTATCTTTTAGAAGGAAAGAGTTAGCGGTGAGCCGCAGTACCATCAACAAGTGGGTACCGGTACACCACAATATTTATAATCTTCCCCCGAACACTCAAAGAAATTAAAATTAGGGTTCTATGCGAAGAATAGTTTGATATTGATTTAATCAATGCGCTAAATAAAATTATGGGAAAACACGGGATAGAAGAACAATTTTATACCATAAAAACAGGAGACCAAACTTTGGTTATCTTATTTGCAGACGCATCGCTCAAACAAAAATTATTGGCTGAAAATATTCTGGAAGATATGATTTTTTTAAAAGTAGACAAAAACCCAAATTTTCAATTTCTGAAAATAGTTGATGAAAAAATGTAAACCGAAATTACTATCGCTAACAAGGTATTTATGAAAAGCGGGCTCAATCTCAATCCTCAACTTTTGGAATTCTATTTCGCTTTCGCCGTTTTTCCTGGCAGAAAAATGTAAATTACCAACAAAAACGGCTACGGCTTGCTAAAGTGTAAATTTGAACTTTGGATTCGTTATTTTTTACCTTTCATAAATACTACGCCACATTAAAAACTAAACCACATAAATAGATGACACGAAATGCTTAGTTGGAGTGAAATAGTAATACGCTTATCCTTAGCTTCTTTATTTGGAGCAATTATCGGATTAGAAAGAGAAAGAAAAGATTGGACGGCAGGTTTGAGAACGCACATGATGGTTTCGGTCGGCTCTTGCCTGATAATGATGGTTTCTGCCTTTGGGTTTTCCGATATTTTAGGGAGAGACCACATTGTGCTTGACCCTGCAAGAATAGCGGCACAGGTAATTAGTGGTATAGGATTTATTGGAGCAGGAACGATTTTATTCCTAAAACAAGGAACTATTCGTGGTTTGACTACAGCTTCAGGCTTGTGGACAGTTGCTGCAATTGGACTTGCAACAGGTGGTGGAATGTATTTTGCAGCGAGTGCTGCGACAATAATTGCTTTCATTATTCTTTGGGCGTTACAACCATTAGAGCGACTATATTCTAAAAAATTTAAGCAAAAGACATTAAGAATTGTTACTACTCTGAATATGAGCAATACAGAATTACTCAAAAATTTATTGAATAAGAACGACTTGAAAATACAAACTTTCACACTTGAAAGATATGATGATGAATTTGTTTTTCAACTCAAATTTGACAATATAGGTATTGCAAATATTGACACAATAATAAACGAACTAAAAGAGGATCCGGCAATTAAAGAAATTTATTGGAGTCAATAACTCATACTATTACAGATATGGTATGTTGTTAACATGGTATTGCCGCAATGGGGGTGAAATGCTTTATGAAGCTTTTGTGGGTAAACGAACAGTAATGCATCTATTGAACACCAGTGATAAAAATAAAACCACTGCGGTAATATCTATACCGTTACCTGCCATATTAAGACGACCATGAAACTAATAAAAAATATATTGACAATAATAATCGGTTTGACGGTTTTTCAACCTGTAAATGGACAGACAATTATTGCCTTGGCCGACAGCATTAGAAAACAATACAACATTCCTGAACTCGGCTATGCAGTTATTTCCTCTGACAAAATTCTGGAACTAAACACAATAGGTGTAAAGAAAGTAAACACATCACTTACAGCCGGCATAAACGACAAATTCAGAATTGGTTCTAACACAAAAGCCGTAACAGGTTTTATTGCAGCACAGTTAGTCAGACAGAAGAAAATTAATTGGGACACAAAATTCTTTGATTTATTTCCCGAGTTGAAAACAAAAAGTAATCGTGCATACTATAATTTGACATTACTTAATTTACTGACTTTTAGAACTAAATTGTTCCCTTACACATACACATATAGCATACCTACACAAGACCAGTTTTCAGGAAACGAGGAGCAACAACGTTATCAATTTACTATTTGGTTTTTCCAGCACAAACCAGTTAAAAGTAAAGACAGTATTAATTTTTCAAACTTAGGTTATGTTGCCGCAGGGCAAATGCTTGAAAAAGTTTCAGGAAAATCATATAAAGAATTAGTAAACGACCTGGGACAACAATTAGGAATAAATTTCGGTTTTGGAAATCCAAATTCAAATGATACCTTACAACCTTGGGGACACGGCAGGGATCTTATCCCGGAGCCTTTGGGTGACAACTACAAACTTAATTGGCTTTTGCCGGCAGGAAACATAAATGTCAGCTTACCAGACTACGCAAAATTTATCCAGCTTCAATTAAAAGGTTTATCCGGACAATCTGAATTATTGACAAAAGAAGAGTTTAGTTTCCTCCATTTTGGTTTGACGAAATTTTCAGTTGGCTGGTTTTGGAACACAGACGATAATAATCAAACATATTCATACAACATTGGTAATCCCGGAACTTTCCTAACTAAAGTATTTGTATTTAAAGATATTGACAGAGCATTTATTCTTTTTGCTAACTCGCAGACAGAAGAGACAGACATAGGACTGAATATTTTATATGAAGAATTTAAAAGAAAATACGGCAGGTAACATTGTATTGGCAATAGCCGGGGCTGAACAGTTTCGTTTGTGCCCTTCCCATAAATCTGGGCCATTTAAAAGTTTGATGTTTGAGTTCATAAATGTACCGCATTATCCACGAAATGGCTCTCTTCAATTTTTGCCGGATTTGCGTTCGCCATTTGTGGATAATGCTGACTGTTTTTGTTTTGCATCAGTTTAAATTTTATTGGCGGAATATTGCCTAGTGCTTCATGAGGTCTGTTATGATTGTAATCGTGCATCCAGTCTTCAACTTTTTCACGAATATCTTTCATTGAATAAAATATATATGCATCGAGAAGCTCTCGTCTAATGCTCCCATTTACGCGTTCGATATATGCATTTTGAGTCGGTTCTCCTGGCTGAATGAAAGACAATCTGATATTTTTTTTCCTACACCATTCATCCAATTTATGAGAAATGAATTCAGGACCGTTATCCACTCTGATCGTAGATGGTAACCCGTGAAATTCTTCGAGGTATTCCAATACTCTTATGACTCTCATCGAGGGTAACGATAAATCAACTTCGATATGTAGTAATTCTCTGTTGTAGTCATCAATAATGTTTAACATGCGGAACCTGCGACCATTCCAAAAGCTATCAGTCATAAAGTCAATACTCCACACCTCATTAGGCTTTGATGGTTGATACAGATTTTGTTTAACTCTGGCAGGCAGGCGTTTCCTGCGTCTGCGCCTTATATTAAGTTGCATACGAGTATACACCCGGTATATTTTTTTATGATTCCATTTATGACCGCGAAGTCTCAACCTGTGGTAACACTGCCAAAAGCCTATAGCCGGATGATCTTCTGTCAATTGCTGCAAGGCATAAATCACATCCTTGTCGTTTTTTTCAACTGGTTTATATTGATGACTACTTCTGGCTATCCCAACTGCTTTACACGCCTGACGCTGGCTGACTCCGTGCATTTGCACCATGTAGTCAGCCAAGCAGTTTTTTTCATCAGACGTTATAGCTTTTTTGCTACAGCATCTTTTAATGCTTCGTGCACTAAGCTCAAATTGGCAAACATTTTTTTAAGACGGGCATTCTCATCTTCTAATTCCTTAACCCTTTTGAGTTCGTTGGCATCTAATCCCCCATAGCGCTGTCTCCATTTGTAAAATGCAGCGGTAGTTATACCTAAATCTCTACAAATGTCTTTAGCTTCCCGACCATTTTCATGCTCCTGGATAGCTTTAACGATTTGAGTTTCAGTAAATCTTGTCTTCTTCATAATTGTATTTTAAAAGTACTTCATTTTTGTACTTTTAAATGAACGAAGATTGGGGAAGGGCACAACTGAATAACTGCCTTCTCTGACTACTTTCAGTTTGAAACATAAACTTGACGACAATGAAACGGACAACAACATTTTTTACCCTGGCATTGGTGACCACTTTTTTTCTTGGATTCGCATTTAAAACTATAACGATGAAAGCCAATTCAGATAACAAAATGAAAAGAGTAACAGGTATCGGGGGTGTTTTCTTCAAATGCAGAGACCCCAAAAAAGTAAGAGAGTGGTACCAGGTGCATCTTGGATTAAATACGAACGAATATGGAAGTGTATTTGAATGGTATCAAGGTGCTGACAGCACTAAAAAGGGATTTACACAATGGAGTCCTTTCAATGACAAGACAAAATATTTTGAGCCGTCGACAAAGGAGTTTATGATAAATTACAGGGTTGAGAACTTAGAAAAACTTCTTGAAGAATTAAAAAAAGAAAGTGTAACCATCGTGGATAAAATTGAAACAGTTGAATATGGGAAATTTGTACATATCCTTGACGTGGAAGGGAACAAAATAGAACTTTGGGAGCCTAATGATATTGAATTTGAAAAATTGGGCAAACAAATTAGAGCACAAACAACAAAATAATTACGGGAACGGTATACTGCTAATAAATGTTTTGCTATTGCCGCACTATCATAAAGCCATCGGCTATCAGCAGTCATTTTAAAACGACAGCCATATTTCAGCCCGCCAACATTAAAATTGACAATTCATTTAAACAAAATATCTATAGTGAAATTTTTATTAACTACACTTTGTGTACATCTCTTAATCTGACACTTTGCTATACACAGGTAAATCAAAAACTAAATGCGGTATCCTTGAAGCTTGGTAAAACAGTACTTATCTATAACCTTATTTTTGACCGCAGGACTGCATTTAAAACATTTATTTGCTGCTAAAATTATTTTACAAATTAACTTTTGTTACCAGGTAAAAACTGGCGCACAAGATTGTGAAAAGTTGAAACCCATCTTACACATGCTATCATTTTCGGAAATTCAATGCTAACTTTAACCAAATAAATTGCTGAAAGAATTATGCATGCCTGCTTTGCGCTGAAATTTTTTTTAAATCAAACCTGCCTGCTGGTGTTATTATCAGTGCTTGTACTAAAGCCTGTGCGTAATTCTGCCCAAACCAAAACAGCTGCCGTGCTTCTGAATTTTCAGCATTATGCCGGAAATGAGGAACTGGCATTTGATACGGAATACAGCAACCCCGCGGGCGAAATATTCTCTATAAATAAATTCAGATACTATATAAGTAATATTGCATTGTATGATTCAGTTAATAATAGACATGTTGTTAATGGAGCTGATTATTTTCTGATTGATGAGAAAGTTGCTTCGTCTAAATCAATAATACTAAATTTTTCTCCTGGCATATATAAAGCTATTTCGTTTGTAATAGGTGTGGATAGTATACGGAATGTAAGCGGTGCGCAATCTGGTGCGCTTGATCCCTTAAATGATATGTTCTGGACATGGAAAAGCGGGTATGTAATGGCTAAGATGGAAGGTCAATCGAAAGTTTCAACATTACCACACCATATTATTGAATATCATATAGGAGGTTTCAAAGGAAAGTACAATGCCCTGCAGGTAATAACGCTCACATTTTCAACCCCGGTGGCAATTTCCGGAGATCAACCAGGCGTGATAATACAGATCAAAGCTGATATTAACAAATGGTTTAATTCAGCACACAGCTTATCTATAGCGCAGTACCCTGCCTGCACATCGGAGGGGGAACTGGCTCAGCGATTTTCAGAAAATTACCGTAATATGTTTTCAATTGAAAAGATCATTACAAAGTGAAAGTAAGTCGTAACATATCGGTGCCCGGATTAATAATGCTATTCATCATGCTGATGCAAATTTCGTTTTCAATTTTAAACGATACGAGGCATCCGCTAAAACAAAAAATACCCAAATCTTTTCCAGCACCTGTATATGAATTTAAAAATAATGAGCTTACCCGTGAGGGATTTGAGCTAGGGAGAAAATTGTTTTATGACGGGCGTCTTTCACGGGATGGGTATACAGCCTGCGCATCCTGCCATCAGCAGTTTGCGGCTTTTGCAGATTTTGAACATAAATTCAGTCATGGTGTAAACAACAGGTTTACGCTTCGCAATGCCCCACCGCTTTTTAATCTGGCATGGCATAAAGAATTTCACCTGGATGGTGCAATTAATCATATTGAGTGGCAACCACTGGCGCCTATTACAGGAAAAAATGAGATGGATAATTCTCTGGATAGTGTGATAGCTGTAATTAAGCAGGATGATAATTATAGAAAAATGTTCAGGGTAGCCTTTGGCCCAGGTGAAATTAACAGTCAGCGTATATTAAAAGCATTGGCACAATTTACCGGTAATATTGTTTCGGCGAATGCCAAATATGATAAAATGAAAAGAGGGGAGGTTGTTTTTAATGAATGGGAGCAAAACGGGTATGTCATCTTCCAAAACCGGTGCGCTACCTGCCACCCCGAACCGCTGTTTACAGACTTTCAATACCACAATATAGGATTGCCCGTAGATACATTTTTGAATGATTATGGCAGAATGATAGTTACAGGAGAAAGATCAGATTCCTTAAAATTTAAAACACCCTCATTACGCAACGTTTCAAGAACAGATCCATACATGCATGACGGGCATATATGGGGTCTTTCTACTGCACTTAACCACTGGCAAACCTGCTCTGAATCTGATACAACCGTGGATTCTCTTATTGCACACGGTAAGCCACTTGAAAAAATGGAAGTAAAATATCTTGTTTCTTTTTTACATACCCTGCTTGATTCAACTTTACTCACCGATCCTTCAATTGCAGACCCCATACCCGGAAATCTCATTCACAGCCCTTATCAATAATTCTACTTCTTCTGTTTTTTTTTATATTTTGTTGCCTGAAAGCAAATTCCCGGATAATGGCAAATCGAAAAAGCATTGTTTTATTACCGCTGTTATTTTTTTTCATGCAATCTTTTGCACAGCAGCCCGTAGAGTGGTCGTTTTATACTAAAAAGATAAAAGACGGAAAGTATGAAATTCATCTTTCTGCCACTATCGATAAAGGCTGGGGCCTGGTTTCCCGGTTTTCTGCTGCCGATAATGTTTTTGAACCCGCTGTTATTAAATTACAGCCGCTGAAAAATGTAAGATTTTCTAAAGAGCATGCAGAGCAGGGTATTCTTTTAAAAAAGAGAGACGCAATCCGGAATATTTCAATAAAATATTTTGAGAGCAATGCTGACTTTATAATTACTGCATCGTCCTCCGCTACTCAAAAAGAAAGCCTGCAGGGAACAATTTCTTATGTAGCCTTTAATGGAACCAAAGTTTTGCCAACATTCACCGTGTCGTTTTCAGTTCCCATCAATAACGATCCGGAAACCCAATAGCTGCACCGAAAACCTTAATGTGAGGCATACACACTTGATACATCAATGAACGCCGTAAATAATACAGACGACAAACCCAATAAATTTTACATTATTAGTGTATCGGCGCTCACTTTCATTTTGCCGGTAATCAGTTTTTGGACAGAGCATTTTACAACGGGCACTGCACTTACTTTTGATTTATTTAGTAAGTGGTTTATTTTTTCGGCAGCCGGCCTTCGATTGTTTTTAGCGGGTATCAAACAAGTTAAAAATCCTGAATTTACGGCAAAACAGATTTTTCATCTGAACAGTGCTGAGAGTTTTCCAATTCTTCGTGAATTGGGCTTTGCCAATATTTGTTTCGGGCTTGTAGCTATTCTTTCATTGTTTAAACCCGGATGGCGAATTGTGAGCGCATTTGCAAGCGGGCTTTATTATGGTATTGCCGGTATTCAACACGCACTTAAAAAAAATACCGGGATAAATGAGAAATTTGCCCTATGGACTGACCTGGTAATTTTCGTTTTGCTTTTAATTTACTTTATAATAACTATATAAGGCAGCGATACCGTTTATTTGAATAAATTATATCTCGCACCTATAAATCCCCTGATGCCCTGCAGAGATGCGTAGTTATATTCTGTGTCAAAAGTGTAGCCATACGGGTTTGTTAGCGGGTCGTTCACTGTTTTATCAAAGGGGTCAAAAGAACGCATTAAAGGATATTTGGGAATGAAGTTAAGCAGGTTCTTAATTCCCCCGTATAGTTCAAATCCGTAATTAAATTTTTTGGTTACCTGCAGGTTAGCTAAGCAAAACCAGGGTGAATATTCCGGGCGGTAATCATGTGGCTGCACAGGCAACCGCATTGGCCCATCGTAGGCGCCGCTTATATCTATGGAAAAACCTTTGGGTAATGCATAGCTTACTACGAATGTTCCCGACCATTTGGGCGCATGGATCTGCTGCTTTCGTTCCGGTTTACCGGTACTGTTATCCTCCTTCTGAAATACATCCATATACGTGATGCCTGCAAGAATTTTCAGCGGAAAAACAAAAGTGATATCTGTATTCAATGATATGCCTCTTGAAACGGCATGACCTTTCAGATTGCTGTAAATGATCTTATTTGGATCAGTATCAAAATCTCCAACTATTTTATTTGTGAAGTAAGAATAGAAGCCGGTCATATCAAATCCCATAAAAAAATTTCCTGTTGCAAACTTCAGCACATAATTCAGGTTGCCGTTGCAGGAGCGTTCGGGGTTTAATGCTTCTTCAATTACAACCTGTCTTGCGCCGGTAAGGGCAGCATGATCTTCGGTGAAAAGATTTACCACGCGGAAGCCTGTGCCAAAGCTGGCACGCAATGTATTATTCTTATCAGGTGAAAATTTATAGGCCAGCCGCGGGGAATGAATATTGCCGTGATTTTTATCGTGATCATACCGGTAGCCTGCCAGCAAAGTATGTCTGCTGTTAATGGTCCATTCATCCTGCACAAATATTCCCGGCAGTGGCGTTTTAGCCGGCTTGTTTTTATTACCATCTTCTGATGCTGTTGCCGGGGTATTATCATCATAGTCTGTATAGCGCATGGCAGCGCCCAGCAGAAAATTATGATCTTCGCCCAGCTTTTTATCCCAATATGTTTGAATAAATCCAACCTGTTGCGTTGCCAGGTAGGGTGTTTTTCCATAGTACGAATTTTGCTGATGATAATTATAAGAGAACTGTGTGAATATCTTCTCCTTTACCGGTAACTGGTACAATCCAATGATCTCGGCTCGGTTGGTATAAATACTTTCTCCATAAATTTTATCGCTTCCCCTGAAAGATCTGTTCCATTGCATTTCCCCGCCCCAGCGATCTTCATATACATACCTTGCAGCCAGGCTGGCAACCCGGTTGTCTTTTCTCTCCAGGTTCCATTTATTAAACACGGAAATACGGTTCTGCAGCGTCATATCGGTAAAGCCGTCATGATTGTGATCCACCCTGTTCTGAAAATTATAATAGTTTAGGCCAAACAGGCTGGTTGCCTTACCGGAGCGCATCTTTACTCCTGCATCAACACTTAGTTCTCCCCAGGTCGTGCTGAATACATCGGCGCTTACCATCGGCGCTTTTACCGGATTTTTGGTGATGACGTTTATAATACCACCCATAGCTTCTGAGCCATATAGTGAAGAGCCGGGGCCCTTCACAACCTCAATACGTTCCACCATGCTGTTTGGTATGCCACTTAAACCATACACAGTAGAAAGCGCGCTGACGATAGGCATTCCATCAATCAATATCATTGTATAGGGACCTTCCATCCCGTTAATATGAATATCACCGGTATTACAAACATTACAGTTAAGCTGCGGTTTCACACCGTTAACCAGCCCTACAGCATCAAAAAGGCTTGGGGTGGGATTTTTTTTGAAGTAGGAAGGTGTATAGACTTCCACGGGCACTGGGCTTGCAAGCCGGCTTACTTCCCGCATAGTTCCTGTTATTACCACTTCTTCCAGTGCGGTAGTAATTGCAGTTTTAAGCGTGGCATTATATATTACCGGAAGGCTGTCAGTTACAATAATGGTAGCTTTAAAAGTTTCGTAACCGGTATAACTAACCTCAAGTTCCCACGAACCGCCAGGTACATCTTTTAAATGAAAGAATCCAATATTGTTTGTTGTAGTGCCTATATGAAGCCGGGGAATACTGACCGTTGCTGATTCGATTGTATTGCCTTTTATATCAGATACCGTGCCTTTTACTTCTCCTGTTTGGGCAAAAGAAAATAAAGCAGGAAAAAAAATGAAAATATCAATAAAGATAAACCGGGATAACATAATATAATAGGCTATGATAATATCAAAATTATATTTTCAAAATTATAAAGTTAGATTAATCTAACAAAATATATTTTCACTTTTTTTATTGAGATATTGCTGGAAAAATGTGTGCTGACGTAAAAAATAGACAAGAGGTATTCAAAACCCGGATATATCAATATAATCAGGCCTGAAAATCTGGCTTGCATAATAAATTTGTTGGATAAGAAGGCTGTGCAACAGATGCGGGTGGATTTAATCTATGATAAGCAATACCGCAGGCAGGCACGCCGGGGCACGAGGCATGACTGCTTGCAGTTTCACAATAGTGGGCAATCTTAGTGCAGAAACTAACGGGCTGTAAAGCACCCGGCAAGCACTTTTTTATGAGGCAACTATTTACGTATACTCCCGCTTAATCCTTTTATTACATTAATCAGCCTGTCAACATCTTCACAGGTATTATAAAATGCCAATGACGGACGAACTGTAGTTTCCACACCCATTCTTCGCAGAATAGGTTGTGCGCAATGGTGGCCTGTACGCACGGCAATACCTTCACGGTTCAATGCTTTACCAACATCATCATTTGAATAACCTTTTAACGTAAACGATAATACACTTGCTTTATGTGCTGCGGTGCCGATAAGTTTAACGCCTGGCACCTGCTTTAAATGATGCGTGGCGTATTCAAGCAGCGCATGTTCGTAAGCATTGATATTAGCCATGCCCAGTTGTGTTACATAATCTATAGCGGCGCCAAGCCCAACGGCATCTGCAATATTTCCTGTGCCTGCTTCAAACCGGTTAGGTGCTTTATGATATTGTATTTTTTCAAAAGTTACATCCTGTATCATGTTGCCGCCACCCTGCCAGGGCTCTGTGCTGTTCAGTATATCTTCTTTGCCATATACCACACCAATACCTGTTGGTCCAAATACTTTGTGTCCTGAAAATACAAACCAATCCGCATCAAGCGCCTGCACGTTAACCGGCATATGCGATACAGATTGTGCGCCATCTACCAAAACCTTAGCACCTGCTGCATGAGCCATGGCAACCATTTGCTCTGCAGGAGTTACAGTGCCCAATGCGTTAGATACTTGTGTGAATGCAACCAGCTTTGTTTTGGAGCTTAATAATTTTGCATATTCATCCGGTAATATCTGTCCATCATCATCTACAGGGATTACTTTTAACGTTAAGCCTTTTTTATCAGCCAGCCTTTTCCACGGCACTATATTAGCATGATGCTCAAGGTGGCTTACAATAATTTCATCGCCACTGTTCAGATACTGATCTCCCCAGCTTTGCGCTACAAGATTAATGGCTTCCGTAGCGCCGCGTACAAAAATGATCTCATTGGGCGATTTAGCTCCGAGAAACTGCTGCACTTTTTTTCTTGCTTCTTCATACGCGTCTGTAGCTCTTGCTGCCAGTTCATGCGCGGCGCGGTGTATGTTGGAATTTTCGTGCCGGTAAAAATAGCTCAGCCTGTCAATTACAGCCAGCGGCTTTTGCGTAGTAGCTGCGTTATCAAGCCAAACCAATGGTTTGCCATTTACCTTCTCATTAAGAATAGGAAAATCTTTTTTTATTTTATACGCATCAAAGCCATGCGTAAAACCGCCCAATGTTATATTGCTAACCGGTGCTGTTTGTTTCTTTTCTAAAAAATAGAAAGAAGGAGAATTATCGCCCGTGGAAATTGGCAAAGCGGAATACTGTGAACCTACGGAAGGATCACTGATCTGGATATGCTGTAAAATTGATGCTATATCTGACCAATAGGGCTGCTCATCAATAAAAGGGAGCGCAAAGGGATCCTGTGTATTTTTACTGGTTGATTTTTTATCAATATTATCATCCGGAAAACTTGTAACCGGTTCTTTAATACTAAAATCTTCCTGCTGGTGCACATATGATGGTGAAGCACCGCTTCCTGCAACGGAAGAAGGAACACCGCCGCCAAGTGAAGATTTATCAGTGTTGGTTTTGTCAAAGCCCGGCGTCAGTCCGGGATGCAGTGCATCTGGTTTTGCCTGTTGATTGATTACGGACGAAGATGCGCCGCTTCCAGCCACTGATGAAGGAGCATTACGGTGCGTAAAATCCGGGTTCATAAACTCCTGGTAATTATCAGGCGTTTTTATTTCAGGATGCACATCACCCGGTCCGGCATAGTTTGCCACCGAAGAAGATACTCCGATACCTGGCGCTGATGGGGGAGAAGTTAATCCGTAAACAGGCGAGGCCGCTGTAATTGCAGGCTGCACACCTAGTGGTGTAACTACTTCATCTGCCGGCAGGTTAATGCCAGGCATAACCGCTTCTCCCGTAATTGATTTTGCAAATGCAGTAGCCCGCGGATGTTCATAGGGGTTTAACGAAATTTCTTTGGGCGCATCTTCCGGTAAAGCATTGAACAACTGGTTGGCCAATTCCTGCAAAGCCTCAACCGATGGGAGATTATTTGTATTTGTACTCATGATAATTACCAATTTCAACGTCATCCAATACGGCAATAGCATCATCAACCAATACAGCTAAGGAGCAATATAATGATACGAGGTAAGAAGCGATCGCTTTTTCATTAATGCCCATAAAGCGAACAGAAAGCCCTGGTGTTTGCTCACCCTGTAACCCTGGTTGAAACAAGCCTACAACTCCCTGCCGTGTTTCGCCTGTGCGTAATAAAATGATCTTTGATTTGCCTTTTACAATAGGTAATTTATCAGAAGGAATTAACGGAATGCCCCTCCATGTTAAAAACTGCGAACCGAACAACGGTATTGTTGGCGGAGGTACTCCTCTGCGGGTACATTCCCTGCCGAATGCCGCAATAGCCAGCGGATGTAATAAAAAGAACCCGGGCTCTTTCCAGACTTTTGCAATAAGGTCGTCAAGATCATCGGGAGTAGGAGCACCGGTGCGGGTTTTAATACGCTGATCTGCAGAAACACTATGCAGCAAGCCATAACCTGCATTATTGATCAGTTCACTTTCCTGACGCTCTTTAATGGTTTCAATTGCCAGTCTTAGCTGTTCGGATATCTGGTTATATGGTTTGCTGTACAGGTCAGAAACGCGGGTATGTACATCAACAATGGTTTGTACAGCGGCAAGATTATATTCCCTGGGATTTTCAATATAATCCACAAAGGTTTGCGGTAATACTTTTTCGTCTCTTGAGGAGCAGTCAACTTCAATTTGTGTAGCATTTTTTACTTTGTTCAAACGGTATACCCCTGATTCTACCGGCACCCAGTTTAACAGGCGGGTTAACCACCTTGGGGTAATCGTAACCATTTGAGGAACTGTACGGGTAGCAATAGCAAGCTGCCGGGCAGCTACATCGCCAAGGGCAGTTTGTTGCGTTTTTGTTTCAGCCATTGTATTTAAATTTAGTTGGTGAGTTTTTTATTGTTTTAATAAATCGCTGTTCTTTGAAAAGATGTGCTGTGAGCAACAAAAAATACTGTTTATCTAAATTAAAGTAATTCTCTGTTATTCAATAATCTTAACTTACAAACAATAATTGTTTATATCGAAAAATTTATGCCCTCGTCAAAATCATTATTTGATCTTACGCGTACCTCACTTTTGTGATATACTAAAGAGTATGGCGGTACGCTCTCTGTAAGCCATACGTTACCACCTATGATTGAATCGTGGCCAATAACAGTTTTTCCGCCGAGTATGGTTGTGCCGGAATAAATTACCACATTGTCCTCTATCGTCGGGTGTCGTTTTACATAGGCCTGTATTTTTGAAACATTCAATGCGCCGAGCGTTACACCCTGGTATATTTTTACATTGTTTCCAATCACGCATGTTTCGCCGATCACTACACCTGTGCCGTGGTCAATAAAAAAGCCCGAACCTATTTCCGCGCCGGGGTTAATATCAATACCAGTTATACTATGTGCATATTCTGAGATCAATCTTGGCAGCACAGGGATTTTTAATTTGTACAGCTCATGCGAAAAGCGGTATACTGCCACGGCATTAAACCCTGGATATGCGCCAAATACTTCTTCAATAGAATGCGCTGCAGGATCGAAAGCTAAAATGCCTTGCGCGTCTTTTTGCAGTTCTTCAAAAATATCAGGCACACGATTGAAGAAAGTATATACAATTTCGTCAGCAGAACCAATCACATTTTCCACAGGAGAGAGTAAATGGCGCAACTGCAGCTCCAGTTCTTTTATGTCGAGCTCGGTGAAAGATTTATCTGCATTTACAGGAAACAGCAGCGCAATAAGATTGCTGATCCACGCCTGTGCACTATTCCTGAATGGAATAGGTTGCAGATCGCTCCTGTATTTTTCATGTATCTGCTTCAGCCGTTCGTGCAACAATAATTTTTTAACAGTAGTGCTCATAAATAATTTATTACAATTTTTTGTTTATCACACAAAAACACCAGACTACAGAATGATGAATAACATTACCAGGCGATAAAGTTAGTGACCCCTCCCTGGCGGGACAGGCTACAACAGAAGATGAAATTAGCAATGCAGCCGGTTACATCAAAAAGCGCTTGCGCCCTCCACCTTTTTATCTTTACCTTTCTACATTTAATCAAACAGATCCGACGATAAATACCTGTCTCCCCTGTCGCAAATAATACATACGATAACAGCTTTATCAATTGTTGCAGCAAGTTCAAGCGCGGCGTATACTGCGCCGCCGCTGCTCATACCACAGAATATACCTTCTTCTTTTGCCAGGCGTTTTGTCATTTCTTTTGCCTGCCTTTCGCTTACTTCAATAACCGTATCTACTTTTGTTTTATCAAATATTTTCGGGACATATGCTTCCGGCCATTTGCGTATGCCCGGTATCTGTGCGTTATCTGTTGGCTGACAACCTGCAATTACTATATCTTTATTTTGTTCTTTAAGATATTGTGACACCCCCATAATGGTTCCGGTGGTGCCCATAGATGATACAAAATGAGTAACCGTTCCTTTGGTATCGCGCCATATTTCAAAACCGGTTGTTTCGTAATGTATGCGGGGATTGTCTGGATTAGCAAACTGGTTCAGCATAAGGTATCCTCCTTCTTTTACCAGTTCGTTTGCATGATCTATGGCGCCTTCCATCGCCCTGCGTTTAGGCGTTAGTATCACTTTAGCACCGAAGGCCCGCATTGCCAGCACTCTTTCCCTCGTTGCATCTTCAGGCATTACCAATGCTATTTCCACCCCAAATAAACTAGCCATTAAAGCCAGGGCTATACCGGTATTGCCACTGGTGGCTTCCACCAGCTTCATTCCTTTTTGTAATTCACCCCTGTCTAAAGCGCCTTTGATCATTCCGTAAGCGGCACGGTCTTTTACACTGCCGCCGGGGTTATTTCCTTCAAGCTTGCAATAAATACTTATGTTGCTATTGGTGTTGATGGTTTTTAGCTTTACCATTGGTGTGTTGCCAACCTGCTCAAGAATGTCTGACATGCCGCTGTTTTAATTTTTGGAAAAAGCTTTTATCTGTTTTCGTATGTTGTGCGGCACAAAACTTTCCGCTACCAAAAGCAATAACCTTCCAATTGTTTTTCTTTCACTCTTAGCACTTTTGTGTATCAACTCTTTTTTAGACCATGCATGGTCTTCTTCTTCGTACAATTTTTCTTTTATTTCTTTGCGTGTCATAGTTAATAAAAGCAGATAGAGACGAGGTAAAATTATTGTAATATGATTAGTCTACCAAAATAGTAGGATATAATTTGTGAAATCTTTTTACAGACGGACCTCACCCTCCTTTTCCCTCTTCATGCAATGGTGAGGGAGCGGTACCGTAATGCAAGTCCAGTCAATATCGCTACCACATCGGCTGTAGAATATAAACAGGCAGGCAAGCCCCGTCTCACTTCCTCCTCTCCAAAGAGCAGTGGTGTATCTCTTTGGTAAGCTTTATATCCCACTTCAACTATTGTAATATTACTTTCAACAGGCAACTTATTTTTCAATCTCATGTTTTCTGGTTCTTTCTAGCTCTCAGGTTGCCGCTCTTATCATTTTTTAAACTGCCGGGAATTTAGGCACCCCTCTCCGCTCCGCGGAGAGGGGTAGGGGTGAGGGGAAAAAAACTAAAGCCACAACTATTACAGCTGTGGCTTAGGGAAGATGGGTTTTGAATATTATTATATCATCTTTATTGAAGAATTTTTATTACTGCTGAAATTTTAAAGTATATCGTACTGTAAGTCCATACGTACGCGCATCTCCTACAACTCCGGCATACTGACCATAGTTGCCCGGCGCTGCCAGCAATTGCTCATAGTAATTTTTGTTTCCCAGGTTTCTGCTCCAGATAAATAATGTAAATCCATTATTTGCCCTGAACCCTAAACGGGCATTCAATAAATAATAAGCGTCAATATTCAGGTATAGCGAAGGAGAAGAATTCGAAGAGAACTTAGAGCGATA
Source organism: Agriterribacter sp. (assembly GCA_047601125.1). Taxonomy (GTDB): domain Bacteria; phylum Bacteroidota; class Bacteroidia; order Chitinophagales; family Chitinophagaceae; genus Agriterribacter. The sequence continues at coordinate 2,921,281 of JASGJY010000002.1, forward strand.
ATACAAATCAGCGCCGAAAAAATAGTTACCCTGCCAGCCAATAAATTTACCCTGGGTATTTAACTCAGTGCCCAAAGTCCACGACCATTTTGATATACCCGGAAGCACTCCACCGGAAATGTCTTTAAATGCTTCTGCTCCTCCTACTTCTTCAAGCGGTACAGGTGCGTTGGTGAATTTTACATATTTACCATCAGTATATGCCAATGCAGCGTTTATACTGATAAAATCAGAAGGTCTGTAACTACCGTCCAATTCAAAACCCTGTGTTCTTACTTTTTCTGCATTTGCAAGGTATCCGCGGTTTACACCCGGCTCCGGCGTTTGCACCAGTGTCTGGTAATCTTTAATATTATTTTGATATACAGTAAGGTTTAAAATGGTGTTGGGGAAGGGTGATGTTTTTATACCAAACTCAACATGCTGAACAGATTCCGGTTTTACGGTTGCCAGGTCTGTTAATACTTTTCCATCGGCTGTTGGCAATCCGCCAACGTTTATGCCAATTGGTTTATAGCTCCTGGAATAGGTAGCAAAAGCGTTATAGTTATTGTTAAAGATATATTGTACGGATAACTGTCCGGATAAATTACCTGCATCTGCATTTACGTCAAAAGCCTGGTTGCTGTAAACCTGCTTTTTCAAAGCTAATAATGCAGGATCTTCGGTTTGCAGCCCACCGTAAGTTACGCGGTCGTAATTTGCTACTTTCTTATCATAATTATACCTTAAACCTGGCAGCACATGGAGTTTGGATGTAACAGACCAGTCAATTTGCCCAAAGGCTGCAAGGCTCGTACTCTTTATACCGTAAGTTGTTTTGATACCGAAATTATCAAGCAGTCCCGGCGTTTCCCAGGCTGTTGCATTTGCATTAGGCTGGTAAAAACGCCATAATGCTGAGCCGGCTTCTTCTGTATGAACAGGATCAGTTTTAAGATCCTGCCATAGTCCATATAATCCTACAACTCCGGTAATATTTTTACCAACTTTTCCTGAGTACCTGAATTCCTGCGACCATTGATCATGTACAGAATTTCCGGCAGAAACAGTAAATGCAGGTATGCCAAGATAATCCCTGTCGTTTAAAGGAACCCATTTCCAGTAACGCCATGCAGAAGTTGAGGTTAGCGTTCCATTGCCTATTTTGATATCGGCATTCAGCGAAACGCCACCTAATTCGTTATCTGCTTTTGACCTTGTATCCAGATCGACCTTTCTTTCAAAAGCGCTTTTATATGGAATGGTATATCCCAGGTCGGCAATAATAGTATTGAACTGCCTGTAATCTGAACGCTGTGTTTTTACAACACCTGCTACCGCCCAGCCGTAGCCGTCTGGTTTTTGCGTAGTAACATCTCCGGCCAGCGATATTTTTACATTATCAGAAGGAGTGAACAGTAATTGTGCTCTTCCACCTAAATTGTTAAGATCATTTATTTTACGGTCTGAGTTTACATTGTACAACATTCCATCGCGCTGTGTTCCTGAAAAAGAAACACGGGCTGCGAGCTTATTTGCAATGAGCGGGCCGGTTATAGAGGCTTTTGCCTGTATATATCCATAGTTGCCATAGCTGGCTTCAAAAACGGCGCCTGGTTTAAATTCAGCGGCACGTGAAGTAATATTGAAAGCGCCTGCGGTTGTGTTCTTACCAAACAATGTTCCCTGTGGTCCGCGCAATACTTCAATACGTTCCACATCAATAAAATCAAGCACGGTAGCTGCAGGGCGGGCTAAGTACACGCCATCAAGATAAAAGCCAACACCGGGGTCAATACCATCGTTGGTCAATCCGTAAGTTGATCCCAATCCCCTGATATTTAAGGTGGTGTTACGTGCGTTGGAAGAATATAATTGAACGGAAGGAACCAGTTCTTTGATACGGCCAACATTAAATGCGCCTGCATCGGCTATACGGCTGCCGCCAACAACTGAAATAGGAATAGGAATATTTTGCACAACCTCGCTTCTTCTGCGTGATGTTACCACAATATAATCCAGAAGCTCATTGGCTACCAGTACAATGCTTACAGGTTCCTCAGGAATTTTATCGTATTTGGTACTAAGCCCATGAAACCCGGCTGCAGTAACATGCAAGGTAAACGGCACAGTGCCTGGCGCTTCAATGCTGAACTCGCCTAAACTATCTGCCGCCGTATATGCAGTTGTTCCTTTTATATTGATAGTAGCCCCCGGGATCCGTGCACCTGAACCATTTTTTACTACTCCTTTTATTTGTGTTTGAGCGGTAATTAAGTTGAATAATAACAGAGAGAAAATGGTAGTTAAAAACAGCTTTTGCATTAAACAATTTTTTTGGTTTGTTAAAATGTGTACAGGTTTAAAATTAATAGTCTATAAAATTAGTGGACAAATGTATGTTATAAATTTTAACTGCAATCAATTTTGTATAAAAAAGTCTACTTTTTTAGTAGACTTTTATTTTTTGTTGTTTTTTTGATGATTAACGGCTAAATAAGTGTAATGAAAGTCACTGATTTAGCCGTTAATTTTATTTAAAAGTGCTAATTCCTGTTTTTAAGTACGGTAAATGAAAATTTTTTGCCGGTTTTTGATGCGGCGCGTTTTACATCATCTACTACTTCCTGTAAAGCGAGATTGCCTTCTCTTAAATACCGGATGCGTAAATAATTTTTTTCAGGTTTCCCGTTATCAGCAATTTGCTGTTTGTTTTCAGGAGAAAACTGCTGCGAACGTAATTCTTTATCCAATAAAATATAATCATCTGTTGCTGCCTGATGCAGCTCTATATTTGTTCTGTATAATGGCATAGATAAGATTTTTAATGGCGGATGCCGGTTTTTGGGGTGCATTTCAAATTTTCGCATATAGATACTACTCCTACAGCAGACCCCTCGTGCCTCTGGGGTGACAGGCTGCGGTGCAATACCGAACTATGTTACTATTGCCAGGCATTTGGATCAATGCTGAACAACGCACCGCTGCTGTCATGCCGAGGCACGAGGCATCTGCATATGATTGCCCAACTCGCGAAAATCTGAAATGCATCCGGTTTTTGTAATGCTTGTTTTTATAGATTGCTATTAACAACAATAATAGCTGGAGCAATAGTAGGATACGCTTTTTAACGCAGCTTGTTTTTTCTCATGATGTGTTTCTTTCATCGGATCGGTTTTATGTGTTTGTAAAATTTACCGGCGTGGCTTTATGTAAACAGTGGCAAGCGTGGTTTGTACTTCTACCTGCACGCATTTGCCGTTTTGATAAGTATATATATTATCGCCATCAGGAAGTTTGAGTGTATAAGTATGTGGCGCAGTTTGGCTCACCGCTATATACTTTCCAAAGTTTTCTGAAAAAATATATTTCATGTCTGAAGGCTCAGCGTACATAAGGCATGCGGTGCTGAAATATATGGATGATTTGAAAGATGCAGATTTTCCATCGTTATTAATAAGGTATTGATCTTTGCAGCGTACAATATGTTTGTCAGCCTTTGTTTTGCCATTAACCAGCCTTATCAGCTTTCCATCTTCAAGTATACCATTGCGGAAGGAGCTTTGCAGCCTGCTGTAAACAGATACATCAATAATAACCGAAAATTTTGCGGAAGATTCGTTAATGTATTCTGTTGTTTCAGTATTGCCAAGTTTGCTGCATTTCATGTAGCCGATTATTTTATCATTCTTAATGATATCATAATAAGAATGATGGTTATAATCCGGTTCATGCTTTCCTGCTGATAAGAGGGCAGGGAAGAAGCTGATCAGCGACCAGTAAATAATGGCTATCATGGTATGAAAAGATTTAATGGTACAGTAATGATTTGTTATCATCTAAAACCTCCTGAGCAGAGGCTTCAGATGAATGAACAAATGGGTTAGTTTGTGCCGGGCGAACTGCCTTAATAAATGAAACCAACTGCGAAAAAATGCAATACCCGGGCTTAATATGGTTTGTATTAGCAGGATGATCATTTTGATATTTGTACTTCTCTTCCAAAAATATTTGCGCCAAATTTTTCAGCCCATGATTTTGGCGCCAGCCAGGAGAGAAAAACACCCAGTTTTGTTTGAAATCCTGTTATCCGCTCCGCACCTCCCCTGAATAAAGTATTGATGGCTATTTTAGCAACGGCCTGTGGCGTTAAATTATAGCGTTCCGCTTTTTTTCTGATCTCTTTACCCATGCCTGCACGATCAACAAAATTGGTGTCTGTGCTTCCCGGGCTTACGCAGCTAACCACTATTCCTGAGGATTTTAATTCATGCCGCAGGCTGCGGGTAAATGAAATAATAAATGCCTTGGAAGCCGCATAAATATTCAGGTAAGGAACAGGTTGGTAACCCGCATTGCTGCCTATATTGAGGATATAACCTTTACCCCGTTTTTTTAACACAGGTATAAACCGGTGACTCAATGCCACTACAGATTTAATGTTTACATCAATAATGCTTAACTGCTCCTGTAATGGTAAGGCTGCAAATGCGCCGTTCAATCCAAATGCGGCATTGTTTACCAGCACTTCCAGCTCATTATGCCAGGTTGAGCTCCATTTAAACACAGCATCAGGTGTTTCATCCAAAGAAAGATCTGCTACAAGATATACTATATGTATTGCTGCAGTTCTCTCCAGCTCCAGTTTGGTTAATGCCAAACCTTTGCCATCAATATCAACCAGCAGCAGGTTATAATTTCTTGATGCTAGTTCCTGCGCTATTGATTTTCCAATTCCTTTTGCAGCACCGGTTACCAGGGCATAAGCCATATGTTTATTGATTTACAGTGTTACTAACATTGTTTTCTGCAGCAAAGCGGGAAAAGCTTAATCCTTTTTTCAGGTTAGACCAGCGGAAAGCTTCCCTGTATTGTTCAAGCTTTGGTAAGGCAAGCTTATGATAAAAAGGCGTTGGGCTGTTGGCGTGCTTGGGTTTGTATGCACCCGTAACAATAGGTATATACATTACACGCCGCCTGCTTTCTTCGCCAAAAAATGGTGAGCGCTGCACACGGTGCCATAAACGCCCGTCATGCACCGTAAGATCGCCTGCTTCTATATTAAATCCTATTTCTTTCGGGTCAGGGTCATTATCAACAAAATATTTTTTTCTGAACAGCAGTTTAAAAAGCCCCTGGTTGTGTGTGCCTGCCAGCACCCGCAAACCACCTTTTTCAAAAGCATAATCATCTAAATGCAACCCCACATTAAGCATAGGCATGATTTTAGAGCCCAGGAATATATCTCTCGGGCTGTCTGTATGCCATCCCAGTTGCTTGTACCCGCTGTCTGCCGTATTTACATAATGGTTCACCACAAGCCCGTCTTTTTCGTGCTCACCAACGCGCCCTTCGTAAGGGTATAGCAACTCTGCCAGTTGTGCAAGTCTTTCATCTTTAAGAAAATCGCTGAGTGTTTTACTGTATTGCGAAGTGAATGCGAGACGCTGAATAAATTTTTTTCCGTTTGTGTTAACGCCGAACTTTAATGGTATGCCATTCACTTTTTGTATACCGGAAGCGATCAGCTGATGTTCCACGTTTTGAACCTCGTTGATAAAGCTTTTTACCGTTTTCTTATCTACAAAGTTTTTAAACTGTATTACGCCATATTTATGGAAGGTATTTTTTTGTTCTTCAGTAAGTGATTGGCCGAATTGAAATATAAAATTATTGATGTTGCTCATTACATTTTGATTTGAATGATTAAAAAATAGCGGAATAAAAAATTAAAATTGATTATAGCGGGACAGGTGGCTGTTATCCCTGGATTAATATGTTGCCTGGCGGCAACAGCAATAAATGATATGTGATTTGATAAAGTTCACAGGACAAAAATAATATAAAATATTAGTCTACCAAATTTGTGGACTAATATTTTATAATTTTTTTTTTAGTATTTCAATCATCTATTCTATTTTCTGAACATCTCCAATAAAGCAGTCGATCCGATTGCTGTACCCAACGGAATTGCAGATAAGTCTACCTGGAAATCATTACTGTGATTAAAAAAAGGGTATTGCCTGCCTTCCTTATTTGCTTTTGTTACGGCTTCGGGGTTTGCAATACCCACAAACAGAAAATCGTATGCTGCCTTTTTATTGTCGTACACGAGGTAATGAAAATCTTCGGAAACCATAAGTGCGGGTCTGTTTGTTATAATATTCTGCTCAGGCAATAATGATGTAAGCGCTTTGTTTATTTTTTCAGACATTGCTTTATCGTTAACCAGCGGCATAGCCGTTGTTTTAATTTCCATTGTTGGATACATATCTCCGGGCAGATGATTGGCAATTGCAATGCCTTCATTAATACGCTTAATATGCTCTATTAACGTATTTCTTGTTTTATTATTAAACCACCTGAGGTTAAGTTTCAATACAGCGGAGGAGGGTATTACATTGTTGGAATTGCCTGCATTAAATGCTCCAACTGTCAGCACTGCTATATCCTGTGCTGCAATATTCCTGCTGATAATCGTTTGATATTGTAATACGGCATTACTTCCCATAACAATAGGGTCTTTGGTAAATTCCGGTGAAGCTCCGTGTCCGCCAATGCCATAAAAAGTAATATCTATCTGGTCGGTTCCTGCCATGCGTTCACCAAAAGCATTATCCACTTTTCCTACCGGCAGCGGCACAGTATGCATTCCTAATAAAAAATCAGCAACAGGCACTCCCTTGTTATACATACTATCCAGTAGCATTGCTTTAGCGCCTGCTCCTATTTCTTCGGCCGGCTGAGCTACAAATACTAAAGTGCCTTTCCATTCCTTTTTTAATGCTGCCATTATTTTTGCGGCGCCAAGCATCCATGTTATGTGCGCATCATGCCCGCAGGCATGCATAACCGGCACTTCAATGCCTTCGCTGTTGATCATCGTTTTTGTACTGCTGTAAGATAATCCGGTGCTTTCTTTTACCGCGTTGCAATCCATATCGGCACGATACATTACAACAGGGCCGTTCCCGTTTTTCAGTATACCAATCACTCCTGTTTTTCCAATGCCTGTAATTACTTCATATCCTAATGCTTTTAACCCACCTGATACAATTGCTGATGTTCGCTTCTCCATAAAAGCTAGCTCAGGGTGTTGGTGCAAATCTCTGAAAAGCTCAACAAGCCTTGCAGAATCAGCATTGGCCATTTGCATTACCTGTTTAGCGGGTTGGGCCTGCGTATCAGTTACCGCCATTAGCAGAACTGAAAAAAATATCAATACTGTATTTTTCATCGAAATATGTATCAGGTTTAAATTGTTAGTGCTATGAAAACTATATATGTAATAGTTGCCGCATACTGTTACCTGCCCATTATTTTTTTCCGGTGCTCTGTTCCCCATGCAGACAGATGTTTTATTACAGATTGTAACTTTAACCCGTATTCCGTTAGCTCATAATATACCGTTACAGGCTGCGTATCAAACACTGTTCTTGTAATAAGCTTATTTATTTCCAGCTCTTTTAATTCTTTACTAAGCATTTTGTTTGATATTCCCTTTATATCATTTAAAATATCGGAGAATCTTCTTTTATTATGATAGCATAACACGCTTATAATAGATATCTTCCATTTTCCGCTCAATACATCCATCGCATCATGCACAGCCATAATATGTTTTTTACAATTATCAGCATTTTTAACGTCAGCCATAAGTTACTTTGTTTCCCCGAAGTTACTGTTACTTTTCGATACTAAGTAACTAAAATAAATTACTGTCCTGTAACTTTATATTTTAAACCAGGTAAAACTTTTTTTATATGTCCTTATTAGAAGATTTGCAGTGGCGTTATGCCACAAAAAAAATGAACGGACAAACAGTTCCGCAGGAAAAACTGGAATATATTCTGGAAGCCGCGAGGTTTGCACCCTCGTCATCAGGCTTGCAGCCGTACAAAATTTTCGTGATCACCAATAAAAATCAGCTTAAACAAATAAGGGAATTTTCATTTAACCAAAGTCAGGTTACTGATTGTTCTCATCTTTTGGTTTGGGCAGCATGGGACAGCTATTCTTCTGACAGGGTTAGTAATGTTTTATTAAGAACATCAAAAGAACGGGGCTTGCCTGACAGCAGTGCAGAAGCTTATAAAACCATGTTGCTTGACTTATATGAACCGCTCGGAAAAGAATGGCAGGAAAACCGGTGTGCCAAGCAGGCGTATATTTCCTTTGGACTGGCTATTGCCGCTGCCGCAGAACAAAAGGTTGACGCTACTCCCATGGAGGGATTTGATAATGCTAAAATGGATGAATTTCTTGGGTTGGGAGCATTAGGTTTAAAAAGTGTTGTAATGCTGCCGCTTGGTTACAGGGATGAAAAGGAAGACTGGCTGGTAAACCTAAAAAAATGGAGAACGCCTAAAGAAGATTTTGCAACAACAATATCCTGAGAATATATTAAGATCCTGGTAAACATATATTACTGCTTACATAAAAATATGTTTACCAGGATTAATCAGAAAATACTTTTTTGATTAATCCTATCGGCTTTCCGGGCTGCACCCGGCATTTCACCACGTTGTCCTTTTTGTGGTAAAGCATTACCGGCTTCCCTGTCATACCAGTCTGACGTAAGCTTTTCCGGTTGTGTATCGCCTGTTTGCTGCTGCCATTGTTTTAATATTTTCCTGAGCCGGAATAATGGCTGTGTATATGTTTTATCATCTGCAAGGTTATGCAACTGCAGACTGTCTTTCCCGAGATCATACAATTCTTCAACCGGTCTTGGTTGCACAAATGTATCCTCCTGTAATAAGGTAAGCTTTTCTTTTGCGCGTGCAGCTTTCAATGAGTGCGCCGCCAGGCTTTGATTGGCATCAATAGGTCCGCCATTATCAAAGTTTGGCCTGCCATTAAAAATGTATAAATAATCTTTTGTGCGTACAGACCGTTCATAAGCTTCATAATCATGCCAGTTATGTTCACCAAATATATAATGGCGAAAATCCGAATTGTTGTTTGTAAGCAGCTTTGCAAAACTTAAGCCCTGTATACTTTCAGCAGGCTTTGCTCCTGCAAGCTGTAAAAATGTAGGAGCTATATCTATAGCACTTACAAGCGCGTTTACACTGCCAGCTTTATGTATGCCGGATGGCCAATAAAAAATGAACGGCGTTTTTAATCCCCTGTCATTAAGCCGGGTTTTGCTGCCGGGAAAAGGACGTGCATTATCCGCTATAAAAACAATGATGGTATTATCAGCTATACCATCTTTTCGTAATGCTTCATGCAATTTACCCACATAATAATCCAGCCTTCCAATCTCGTTATAATAAGAAGCAATATCCCTTCTCGTTGAATCATCATCTGTAAGTGTTGCCGGAATTTCTACCTCTGTTGCAGGATCATGCGTTATCCGAAACGTATCAGCAGACCATGTTCTGTGTGCATCAAAGGGAGAAAACCAGAAGAAGAAAGGTTTATTTGCAGGCCTGTTTTGTAAGATGTTTATCCATTGCGCTTCACCACCCAAACCATTTGCAGTTTCGCCTGCAATTACTGTGTCATAGGCCCGTGCCGTTTCTTTTCCTTCGTGCCACTTGCCAGCCAGTGCGGTATAATACCCTGCCTTTTTCAGCAGCTCCGGAAAATAAGTTAAATGCTTTGGCAGCGGCGTATGCAGCTCTGCCGCTCCTGTATTATGAGGATAACGACCCGTTAAAATACTGGTTCTGCTGGGGCTGCATGAGCTTGATGCAACAAACATATTATTAAACCTGAGCCCGTTGGCTGCAAGAAAATTAAGCGAAGGTGTTTTTACTTTACTGTTACCATAAGCACCAATATCATCTATGCTGATATCATCACCAATAATAAAAATAATATTGGGCGAAGATGGCAACGGTTGTTGTGCAAAAATTTTTCCGCAAAAAAACAGTAAGAAATATAAAATGATTTTTTTCATGGCGTTCTTTATAAACTATATTCTAATTTTTTTTTGTCTGTTGGAAGTAGATAATACACAGAATCCAGCCCGAGGCGCTTCCTGTATTCAATTGAAGGAACAGGTGTCTTATCTCTTTCGTTATAATAAGGAGAGCTGTCCCAAATTATTTTTTCCCCGGTAGCTCTGGGATCTTTTGTGTCAAGTAAATATTTATCGAGCCTGCTCCTCAATGTTTTTTTCTGTTCTGTATATTGTGCTTCCTTTGCAATATTATACAACTGAAAAGGATCGTTACTTAAATCATAAAGTTCTTCCTCTGGTCTTTTGGCAAAAGCCAGCTTATAATAAACACTGTCGTTTAAGTCCTTATTGGCCAAAACCTCTACTTTGGAAAGCGAAGGATAATGTAACATATGTGCATCCACATCTCCATATAATGGAGGATCTCCCGCAGGCCACCTGCCAGGCTCATAATTATGGATATACAAAAAATCATTTGTCCGTATGCCTCTCATCGGGTATCCCAAACCGTTATGCCGTACAAAAGCGTGTCTTTCCCTGCCCATATATACAGCATCTCTTGTTTTGTCTGTAATCCCTTCAGTTTGATCTGCTTTCAATAAAGACAACAGGCTTTTTGCCGTAACTGCAGCAGGAACGGTAATCCCGGCCAATTCAAGGAATGTTGGTGCAAGATCATTAAGATTAACAAAATCATCATACACTCTTGCCGGTATCCATTTGGAGTAGCTGATGATAAGCGGAACATGTGAGCCAAAATCATATAAATTACCTAATCCTCTCGGCATTTGCCATCCGTTATCGCTGCAAATTACAATCACAGTATTGTCATACAATCCTGCGCTTTTTAATGTTTCTATAATCCTGCCTACTTCCTGATCAAAAGTTTCAATAGCTGCATAATAGTCAGCTATATCATTACGCACTGAGTCTGTATCAGGCAAATAAGGCGGAACTTTTATGGAAGCAACAGGAATGCCGGAAGCTTTGCCTGAGCCCACAGGGTAAGGACGATGTGGCTCGCGGCTGCTGAACCAGAATGTCCACGGTTTATTTTTTTCAGCGCTGTTTAAGAATGCTGTAAAATCACTGAACTTATTTCCTGCGGGATTTCTGTTACGACCTTCCACAGAATCTTTACCGGGTCCCCATCCTTTACCACTAAAACCAACAGCATAACCGTTCTCTTCAAGCAGATCCGTATAAGTATTAAATTCATGGGGAAGAATACCCCAAAGATTCGCTCCTTCTTTTAATCTCCATATATCCTGTCCGGTAAGCAACCCTGCTCTTGAAGGTGTGCAGGAAGGTGATGCACAAAACGCATTTGTGAAGCGAACACCTTTCAACGCTATTGCATCTATATTAGGTGTTCTCACAATTTCATCTCCATAAGCGCCAAGGTGCCTGAAGTATTGATTGTCTGACATCAGTAACAGGATGTTAGGCTGATCCTCCTTTTTTGAAGCATTACATTGTAACCCTGTTACTATAATTATAATCAATATAATTGCTGAGCCCCTAGTTTTCATTATTTTGATTTTTCTGAAAATGCAGCAATCCTTTTCAGCAGGTAGCGTGCTGCTTTTTTATCATACTCTGTTTTGTTTTTTGTGATTTGCTCAAGCTCACCTGCAACAGGTACCAATTCTTCCGGAGTGGCAGCCTGCAGTGCAATCAATGCCTGCAACCTGCTCATTACACTGCTGTCTTTTACTGCTTTGTAAAGATGTTGTAATGCATCCTGCTTATCGCCCAGGTGGTAAAGTGCTTCCGCTGCCACAGTTCCTATATATCGTTTTTCATCTTTCAGTAATTTTTGCAAAACAGGTTTTGCCGCCTGCGCGTCTTTTCCCAGTGCCAGCAAACCGGTTGCCGCCCAGTAACGGATCACCGGATCTTTAACAGCAGATTTTTTTATAAGATACGAAAGCTGCTTCTTATCATTTGATGAAGCAGCAATAGCTGTTTCCAGCACTTTGCTGATATCATAATTGCCTGATCGTGCATAATCATATAAAGTGGTAGTTGCAGTAATGCGCTCTGCTTCAGGCTCAGGTATAAAGCCCACATCTTTTATCTCCACCAGCAACCGGAATGTTTCTTTCCTGAGTGTGTCCAGGATTTTTTCATATCCCGGCTTACCGGCAAGATTATGTATGTTATCAGGGTCAGCAATTACATCATACAATTCTTCTGCAGGTTTAGGATTGAAAAAGCGCGACTGCACTTCATTTAATGTTCCTTCGTTATAAGCTTTTTCCCAGGAGCGGATATTGGATGCCAGCCACAAAAATTCTATATGTTGACCATATTTGCGGTGAGGCATAAAATTTTTTACATAACGGTATTGCCTGTCGCGTACTGATCTTACCAGGTCAATACCTTCATCCATACGTCCCCTGAAATTAAATACAATATCTCTCTGCTTTGTAACAGCATATTTGCCAAGAAAAGCTTTTCCCTGCAGGTATGCAGGCGGTTGTATACCTGCCAGGCTTAATACCGTAGGTGCAAAATCGGTAAAATCCACCAATTGTTTGGTACGGCTTCCGGCGGGCAGGTTAGTATATTTCCTGAATTTCTCCGGTATGCGCACCACCAAAGGAATGTGCAATCCAGATTCAAAAATAAATCGCTTGCTTCTTCCCAGTACCCCACCGTTATCACCATAATAAAAAACAATGGTATTATCAGCAAGCCCTGCTTCATCCAGCTCTTTCAGCAAAGTGCCCACCTCACTATCCATCTGCTGGATCTTATCGTAATACAATGCCCAGTCATGCTTCATTTCCCTGGTAGCAGGCAGGTATGGTGGAATATGAATTTTTTCAGGATCGTGTATCAATGGTTTTTCAGGTGGCAATTGAATACTATCCAAAGGTTTTTTGGTGAATTCAGCCGTCATCTGCCTTCTTACCTCATTACCAAAAATGGAGCTTTCGTGTGTGGTATTAATATTAAAAACAGCAAAGAAAGGTTGCCCGGGCCTGCGGTTCTTATAGGTAGCTTTATTACCCGATTCATCCCATGCTTCTGTTTGATCAACAGTGTTATAATCTTTCTTTGCGTTATTGCTGGTATAATACCCTGCTTCTCTTAAATACCTGGGAAAAAATTTTACAAATGCCGGCACAGGATATTCGCTCCTCATATTCTCCGTGCCTACAGCGGGTGGATACATACCTGTGATAAGCGTAGAACGCGAAGGCGCACATACCGGCGCGGTGCAATACGCATCTTCAAATAATATGCCCTGTTTTGCCAGTGCATCAATATTAGGCGTTGTCGCGTATACGTCACCGTAAGCGCCTATATACGTGGTATTATCTTCACTTACAATCCATAAAATATTAGGACGGTCATCCTGTTGTTGCGCTGTAGCAAAAACACTGATGAACATAGCGACGATTACACAAGTAAAATTTTTGAATTTCCCTGGTACTGATAAAAGTTGCATAAAAGTCATTTTAAGGATTCTGAGTGATTTCCGGGTTAGTATCAATTACCGCTTGCGGTATAGGAAAAAGCAACTCACCTGAGGTGATATCAATGCCTTTGGACTGCAAAACCGCTACAGCTCTACCTGTACGCACGAGGTCAAAAAAACGATGAAACTCAAAAGCCAGTTCCACCCTGCGCTCATGCTCTACCGCCAGCGCTACAGTAGGATAATCAGCGGAAGGATATGCTGCCTCTCCGTATGCCGGCAATCCCACCCTGTTGCGTACCTGGTTAAGGTATGAAACTTCGCCGGTAAGTTCAGCATAAAGCAGTAGTATATCCGCATAACGGATAATCTCAACATTTTGCCCCGGGTAAAGATAATTGGGATCGTAAAATTTTAATGTATAGGGATAGGCTATAAAATTACCTGTTTGCAGATCTGTAAAGCCTGTTGCCAGCGAAATATCTTTTCTCGGATCATCGGCTTCATATTCATTAATAAGATCATCGGCTGGCGTATTTAATCCATTCCCTCTGAATGTTATGGTGCTTCCGGGCAAATGGAAAGAAAAATCCCATGGTGCATATTCTGCCTGATGTGTGCTGTTTACCTGGTTTTGCCCTGCAAGGTATTGCACTTCAACAATAGCCTCTTTTGAATTTTTGGTATTAGCCTGGAAGAGATAAGCGTAATCTGTTTTATTGATACTGCCATCACCATTGGCGTCAAGCGAATACCGGTTGCTGTCTATAATTGATTTTAAAGCCTGTGCAGCTTTGGTATCATCATCCTGTGCAAGATATACACGGGCAAGAATGGCAACTGCACCATATTTGGTAATACGCCCTATATCTGTGCCTGTATAAGATTCGGGCAGGTTTGCCTGGGCTTCTGTTAAATCAGTAACGAGCAGGGATAAAATAGTTTCTTTTTTCTCTCTCAGGTAACCATAACTCTCCTGTGCCGAAACAACTTTCAACGGGAATGGTACTCCTCCCCAAACCTGCACAAGATTATAATATATCAATGCTCTTATAGATTTCGCTTCAGCAATCAGCCTTTCCTTTAATCCCGCGGTTGAAAATTCAACTTCGGTATTTTCAAGGTGCGTAATAACATTGTTGATAATAAATATTCCATTGTATGCCGCATTCCAGGCAGCTTCCAGCTTGCCGTTATCAGGTCTTATTTTGTGCAGGTTAATATCTTCAGGCCATGAGTTGGCACCCGACACTGCTTTTATATATACATTATCAGAGCCCAGCTCTCCATATATATCGGCAATACCACCGGCATCGTATATTTTTTCGAGTTGCCTGTATGAGTCATTAACCGCCTGAATCAGTTGCGTTTCGGTGTTATAAAATAAACCTTCGGTAAGTGTGGTTTCCGGGTAAAGGTTAAGCTCATTTTTATTGCATGAATAAAATGTGCCGGAAGCAATAAGAAGTACGGTACTCTTTAGTATGTATTTTTTTCTGATGATATTCTGAATTGTATATTTCAATAATTGTAACATAACATGTGTGTTTGAATGATGGAATCAATAACCTGTAATATCATTGCTGAATTACAATCCCAGGTTTATACCCAGGGAAATGACTTTTGCCGCAGGATAAGAATTACCATTAACGCCACGCCTTGTTACATCTGAAACATCACCGGCAAAAGCCTCCGGATCAATCACCAGTGTATTTTTGTGCGTAAACAGGTTTGTTGCATTTATATAAACCCTTGCAGAAGATATCCTGATCTTATTTAGCAAATACGACGGCACAGTGTAGCCAAGGGTAAGGCTCTTTAACCTGAAATAGCTCGCATCATTCAGCCAGTAGCTGGAAGGTGTTTTTTCATATCCGTCAAGATCTACTTTCAGCTTATAATGATATCCGTCTCCGGGATCTGCTTCCGATCTCCAGCGGTTTACCAGCACTTGTGCATAATTTCTTCCTTCGTGGTACAGCATGGAGCGGTGGGCATTTTCATCCATCAGATCTCCACCCTGCACACCCTGGAACAATATGCTAAGGTCAAATCCTTTGAAAGAAAAGTTGTTGGTGAATCCCCAGATAAAATCCGGAGCTGGATTTCCTATTATTGTTCTGTCGTCAGCATCGAGTATTTTGTTATTATCAATGTCAATATAGCGCCCATCCCCTGGCGTTGCGGTAGCATACCTGGCCGGGTCAGCATTAACTTCAGCCTGGTTCATATATACTCCGCCGTATTGGTAGCCATAGAAATTAAAGATCGGCTGTCCTACAACATTAATTTTCTGCATTCCGCTGGCTACAGCAGAAGTGAAGAGCATTGGCGCGTTATCTTCTCCTAATGCAAGCAATTTATTGCGGTTGCGGGAGAAGTTAATCTGAGAGCTCCATTTAAAAGCACCTGTAATATTTTGTGTGGTCAGGTTAATTTCAACTCCTTTATTTTCGAGCTTGCCGATATTTTTGAAAACACTGGTAAATCCGGATACCACAGGCACCGGCACATCAAGCAAAAGCCCGTCTGATGTTGACCGGTACCAGTCCGCTTCCAGTACGATCCTGTTTTTATACAATGCCAGCTCAATACCCAGGTCTAACTGCCGTGTACGCTCCCATTTAAGGTCAGGATTAGTAATGCTTGACGGATAGTAAGTAGTGGCAAGATTAGTACCAAATGCAGCTCTTCCCTGTGTTATTAAACCAATCCATTTGTAATCTGCAAAACGATCATTGCCGGTTAACCCGTAACTGGCTCTTATTTTAAGATTACTGATCGTATTTGAATTGCTTAAAAACGCTTCGTTTGATACAACCCATCCGGCAGATATAGCAGGGAAATAGCCCCATTTATTATTGGTAGCAAAACGCGATGAACCATCACGGCGGATGCTTGCAGACAAAAGATAGGTGTTCTTATAATCATAATTCAACCTTGCAAAATAGGATATGAGCTTGCTTTTGGCAACATTATCGGTAGCCTCAAAAACGGTTTTACCGGCAGCAAGCGAGTGCAACAGGTCATTATCGTAACCTCTGCGTTCCTGATTGGTATAATACAGGTCATTGTAATTATACTCTGTACCCAGCAGTGCATTGAAATCATGATCACCAATAGATTTATTATAGGTAAGTAAATTTTGAAAAGTATAATTCAGGATGCGGGTTTGATCTACCGTCATAATACCCTGCGTGTAATATGCAGGCCCGAGGTTATGATCTACCGACTGGTAATTGCTGTTATCTGTACGGTTCAGGTAATAGTTGAAAGCTGTTTTAAAGCTAAGTCCCGGAATTAAATTCAATTGAGCATACAGGTTGCCTAAATTATTCAAACGTCTTCTCTGTATATCATCGTCAATACGGTATAAAGGATGACCATTCTGCGGTCTGAATAAAATGGCATTATATTTTTCAAACCCGGGTTGATTATTAGGCGAACCCAGGTAACCATTCTCACTGTATACCGGATATATGGAAGGATATTGCGCTGCCCATTCAAACATTCTGGAGTAAGGTTCTGTTTCATGATCAAAACTAAGCGTAGTGGCGCCGCCAACCTCAAGCCAGTTATATACGTGTGTAATATTTTTAAGACTTATACTATATTTCTGGTATTGCGAACTCAATGCAATTCCTTTCTGATTGGTATAACCGCCTGATAAAAGGAATGTTGATTTTTCGCTGCCACCGGTAATATTCAGGTTTATCCTGTTTACAGGCGCGGAGCGATATATGAGATCCTGGAAATCAGTATTGGGTAAGGTTCCTGGATTTTCCAAAGCAGTTGGCCAGGTGTATTTGTATTGTCCGCGGGCATCAATAGTATTGGGTGCATTGGGATCGCCACCTTTTTGTATCCAACCGTTTTGTGCCGCATCAATGGAGGCCTGCGCGTATTCTGCGGCATTCATTACATCAACTTTATCAATTACCTGCTGAATACCTGTTACATAACTCAGGTCAAGCTTTGCCTGTCCTGATCTTCCTTTTTTGGTGGTAACAAGCACTACGCCGTTTGCAGCACGTGAACCATATATGGCTGAAGACGCAGCATCTTTCAAAATTTCAATTGATTCAATGTCGCTGCTGTTGATGAGGTTCAGATCGTAGTTAGGTGTGGGAATACCATCTATCACTATTAAAGGTGTACTTCCGGCAGATACTGAATTTATACCTCTTATCTGAATGGAAGAAGATGATCCCGGTTTACCGTTGCCGCTAACTACCTGAACTCCCGCAACTTTTCCATACAATGCCTGGCCAAACTCGGCATTAGGACGTGCGCTGATATCATTATCTATTTTTACTTTACCAACGGCGCCGGTAATACTGGTTCTTTTTTGTGTGCCATACCCAACCACCACTACATCAGTTAAGCCGGTATATACTTCCGTGAGTGTAACCACAGCATTTGTATTGGCAGTTAATGAGAGCGTTTGTGTTTGATAACCTACCAGGGAAATCTCAACTTCTATTGTACTTCCGCCATCGCTGGTCTTAATGGTGAATCTTCCGTCTGCATTGGTAACATAACCAGCGGAAGCACCTTTAATAGTAACTGTTGCTCCAGCCAATGGCTCCTTTTTAGCATTGATAACTGTACCGGTGAAATCAGAAAAAAGGGAGTTGCCCCTACCACTGTTTTTAAAGTTTTCGGAAATGTTTTTTGTCGATGGTAAACTATAGCCGGTATTAACTGTGAATAAGAGTAAGGTAGCAAGGAGATAGTATCCGTTAAATAACGGTGTGATCAAAGCAAATAAGTTGCTTTTTTTCATAATTTAGTTATTGGTTTGTTCGTAATTAATTGCTGATTCGGACAACTGAAACCTTTAACAGGTTTAAAGGGTGGTAATACTGCGAATATTGCCAACCCTTTTTTATTATGTACTGTTAAAGCACCAGGATTTATATGAATTGAAATATATTATGCGCCGCAGGCGCAGCAGTTTTTGAATTTAGCCAGGTGGGTGTACACGATAAAATTATTTATAATTATTGGTTTATGAATATATCGGTAACGCGAAGGTAATAAAAGTCTACTAAATTTATAGACTTTGTGAATTTTATTTTCAGATAGCTGCGCAGGTATATTAATATTTCCACTGCATGTACCGGTTTGAAATATAAACGCTCCGTAGAAACGGAGCGTGACCTCAATGATACTTGCCATGAAAATATATCATTTCTATTTATACGCGATAAGCTTATGGTAACCCTTTTATAATTTATTGGAATGTATTATGGTTGCTTCCGGATGCTGATTTGTTTTTTAAATGCCGTTGATTAACTACCGGGGCAATCACAAGATTATATATATAACAGCCAATGCAAATATTGAACGCCGATTCAAGGAAAGCGCAAAATATTAATATACCTCCCACAATATAAGCCTCTGTAAAAAGATGAAAATGCACCAAAGCGAAAATGGTAGTGGAGAAAATAAAGCCCAGCAATGCCGCGAACTTTTTAGGCGCTGCAAATAGAGGTTTAGGCTTTAAACGGAAAATACCGGCTATCGATTTAGCAATGAGCGATAGTAAAGAATGTTGCATGGTAAAAGCGCGGATCCCAAAATCCAGCGCCAGAAAGACAGCTGCTATTTCCCAGTGGGTAATAAGAATGATAACCGTAAGTATAACCACTGCTGCTGCAGTAATCCTGATTGCATGTTCATCTTTGTAAAGGGCTGTAGTGCTGTTTTTACTCATATACTGCTGGATTTGATTTGATGTGCCGGCCGGGTTTGAACCAGTGCGGCAGCTTTTGCAGGGCTGCGCCTGACCATCCGGTCACAGTGCTATTTTGTTTCATTGAATATTTCTTTTAATGTTTCCTTTAGCCCTTCACCGCGGATATTTTTGGCAACGATCTTTCCTTCTTTATCCAACAGCAGGTTTTGGGGAATGGCTTTAATGTCATACAATCTGGCAACCTCATTATCCCAGAATTTCAGATCCGACACATGTGTCCAGTCAAGATGATCATCGTGAATGGCCTTTATCCATTTTTCTCTTTGCCCCGGACGGTCGAGCGATACACCGAGCACCGTAAATCCCCTGTTGCTATATTCCCGGAAAACGCTTACAACATTGGGATTTTCGGCGCGGCAAGGTCCGCACCAGCTTGCCCAAAAATCTATCAGTACATATTTTCCTTTAAAAGAATCCAGGTTTACCAGGCTGCCGGAAGTATCTGCCTGAGAAAAAGGTATCGCATATTTGCCAATCTGAAGCTGGCGGGCTGTAGCTATCCGCTGTTCAAACAATTTACCGGATGGCAGCTTTTTCACCTGGCTGCCCAGGAGGTTGTACAAAGGCGCTACCTTATCCGGGTCAATGGCATAGCCACTGTATTGCAACAATGCGTATATTGCCACAGGCGAATTTTTACCGTTGGTTTCCACAAAAGGCCTGTAAACTTTTTCTTTCACTACTTCGTCTATCGAATCTATCTGCTTTTCCACCTCACTTTCGCCAACTGCGTCTTTTGCTTTTCGGGCCTCAGCATATTTTTTATAGAGCGCCGAAACCGCTTCGTCGTATACCGATGTTTCCTTCTTTAGCGAAAGATATGATTCATGCACTTTAGACCCCGAAACCACTGCATTTTTTATTGAATCGGGAGCAGATACGGCAATAATACCAGGCTGGAGGTAAATGCTGTACCTGTCGGCGGAAGTACCTTCTTCTGCCGTATTATCCGGCTTTGACAATGGTTCTGTACGCAACTGGGCCAGAATGGGTTCATCCAGGAAGATTTTAAATACAACTGTTTTGTCATTCACGACAGAAATACTGTCGGTAAACCTGACCTTAGTTAGTGTATTATAGTATGATAAAAATATTTTTTCGGCCGGGTAGCTAAGCCGGGAAAGATCAATGGAAAGGGTAAGGTTGGGCTTAGCGTTATTTGTTTTACCGGCAACCCGGGTTCCGGCAGCGTTTAACAACACAACAACACAGCCGGATATAAGCATGCGGCGGAACAGTGTCATTTTAACTTATTTTGTAGATGATTTTTAAAATTCATATCAATAGTCTCTTCTTTTAATCACCGTAAAAGAAAAAGGCTTACCGGTTTTTTGTGCAGCCAGCTTTATATCGGCTATCACTTCCCGGATAACCTCACTTCTGCGTATAAAATTTACCGTATGTGTAAAAGGAGCGGAATGATTTAAATGCTTCCATCCCGTTTTTGTATGCGCATTGAAAGACCGCTGTTCAAGTTCTCCATTAAGCAAAGCATAATCTTTTACCAATGCCTCCTGTAACTGTATATTGGCTATATATGTTGGCATGTTATAATAAATTAATAAAGTTTATAAATAGTAAAAAAATCAGGCATGAATGCTCCCGGCAGGACTGTATTATTCCGGCAACGCAGCGGGAGCGATGCTACATCGGCATATGGAGTTGTATAACCGGTTAAAGAAATTCATTGTTAGCAAAACTAATACAATTTTATTAGTCTACAAAATCTATAGACTAATAAAAAATAAAAAATCCCTACTCCCGGCGGAGGTTAAACGAAAAGGAGGATACATCAAAAAAAAGAAGGCTCGGGGATTCTTCTGAACGACTACCTGTCTCCATCAGGTACCCGAATAAAAAAGGCTGCCTCATACTTTTGAGGCAGCCTCTGTAGTAAAATCTGAAATGCCTTTATTGCGGCAGGTGTTACTTTACCATGATGTGTTATATTGGGTTTCTCCAACTGGCGCCGGCCAGATATATCCTGCGGAAGAAGGCGTAATTTCTTTCACTGATCCTTTTGCCGGAAACGACAGCCCTAACCGGAGAATATCCGCGCTGCGAATGCCTTCACCCAAAAATTCAATTTCTCTTTCTTTAAGAATAGCAGCGGCCAATTCACCGGCATCTGCAAAGTCAGCAGTGCTGTAGGTAGTACCTGCATCAGACCTGTGGCGTACCGCACTCAATAATGCCACTGCACGGCTGTCTACCGTATTGGTGCTTCTTGTAATAGCTTCTGCCAGGTTGAGCAGCACTTCTGAATAGCGCAATACGGGAACCCAGTCAATATAAGGCGACGCCCCGGGGTATTTATCCAGCCATGGCTTTCCACCTTTTATTTTTATAAAAGACCTGCGACTGTCTGCAGGTTTCCAATCCGCATCTGCAACAATACCATCGGAATTTAAAGAATATTCACCATTACCGGCATCGGGATTGTAATAATAACCAAGCTGGTTTTGCCCACCGGGGTTTTCATTCAGCCCCGTAAAAGGAAACGAAAATATAGATTCGGGAGTGGTATATAAGCTGAATACATTTTTGATATCGCTTTCCAGGTGGTTGTCCACACCCGATGCTGTTTTGAACGGCGCGGATGCCGAAACAATTTTATTTGCTTCATTTATCACTTTCGGATAATCTCCTTTGCTCAGGTAAACCTTAGTTTTTAACGCGATTGCCGAATTTTTATGCGCATACACCGTGTTTGCTTCACTATCACCGTGATCATCCGGCAAATCCGCCTCTGCTTCATCAAGGTCTTTAATGACCTGGTTGTACACTTCGGCTACCGTGCTTCTTGCCTGGTCATTAAAGCCAGATCCTTTTATACCGATTAGTCGCAATGGCAAAGCTTTTTTGCTTCCGTCGCCATCCCGGTAGGGTGGTGCATATAACTGTAACAACCCGTAATAGCTCAAAGCCCTGAGGAATTTTGCCTGCGCCCTGTATTGTTTTGTAAGCTCAGCGCCGGCAATATCGTTGCCATATTGATCCAGCCCTTCTAAAAAAAGATTGATTTTATTGATAGCGAGGTAGCCATACTGCCAGGTTCTGTTCAAATAAGTATCACCATCGGTAACGGTAAAATTCCATACCAGCAAGCCGGTAACACCGTTACTTTTTTCATTGATAAAGTTTTCACCTCTTATGTCATTGAAAATAAGATACCTGCCTCCGTAAAAATTTCCTGATTTTACGGCGCTGTATAAGCCGTTCAGTTGCTTTTCTATTCTTTCTGGCGTATCAAATACAATATCTTCCTGCAAAGAGGTTTGAGAAATAGGATTTAATTTCTCTTTCTGGCAGGAGCTCAGTACCTGCATTACCAGGATAAAAGCTGTAATTTTTGTTATAACAGAATATTTCATAATAATATTTTTTTTCGATTCAGTTTTTAGAATGATGCGCTTAAGCCAACCGTTAATACCCGGCCATTGGCCACCGAATTTCTTTCCACACCCTGCGACAGGTTATTGTTCCCGTTAGAAGAAATCTCCGGGTCGGAGCCTTTATATTTTGTAATGAGCGCAAGATTTTGTCCGCTTACGTATATTCTCAGATTGGAAAAACCTATCCTCGCAGCTACATCTTTAGCAAGAGAATAACCAATAGAAAGATTCTTCAGCCTGATGAAATCTCCTTTTTGCACATTATCCGAAATAGGGTTAGCAGATCCGTTGGAAATATTATCGCCGTAATATATTTTAGGTATATCGGTAATATCCCCCTGTTTTTGCCAGCGCTTCAGCACATCTGTTGAGCTGTTCCAGAAACGGTTATCCCTGATGGTTGCCTGTGTTCCGTTGTATACATAAAATCCTCCCTGGTAGGTAAACAAAATATTAAGATCAAAGTTTTTGTAGGCAATGGTATTATCAAAACCCCCGTAATACCTGGGAATGCTGTTGGCAAAAGGCACTTTATCTGTGCCTGCGCTGATAGCAGGGGCGGGAGTGCCATCCTTCCTGTATGAATAAGTGCGGGTTGGAAAATCAAAAAGCAATTCATCCCCTGCTTTATTAATGAACACTCTTTTGCCGGAAGCAGGATCCACGCCGGCTGTGGGTAATACATATATCGTACCTACCGAATATCCCGGTAAGGTAATGCTGGTTTCTTCGAGGCTGCCTGTAGTGCTTTTAATATCCGGCACTCCGGGTGCAAGTGAAGTTACCCTGTTTTTATTAGATGTTATATTGAATGAGGTAGTCCAGCGGAAATCCCTTGAATGTATTGGCGTAGCGCCCAGGCTAAGCTCAACCCCCTTATTATACATTGTGCCCACGTTCTGTAAAATAGATAACCCGGGTATGCCGGTGGAAGCCGACTGCGGCACTGCGATAATAAGCCCGTCTATATCGTTTTTATACCATGCCAGCTCGCCTGTAACGCGGTCGCCGAATAAGCTGAAATTAAACCCGATATCTGTTTTTTTGCTGGTTTCCCAAGTGAGGTTTACGTTACCCGACTGATTGTAATATAAGCTGGAATTGCCGTTGTATAAACCGGGGTCGAAAAAAGAAAAAGAAGCATAGTCATCAATCCCTGCCGTATTACCTACAGTTCCATAGCTTCCCCTCAGCTTAAAGGAGCTTACAATATCAGCCAGGCTGCTGTTGGCCCAGAAACTTTCATTGGCTATATCCCATCCGGCAGAAACGCTCCAGAAATTACCATATTTTTTTCCGGGTGCAAAAGCGGAATACCCGTCTCTTCTTATACTACCCCCTATAAAATACCGTTTGGCAAAATCATAATTTAAGCGCCCGAAACCCGAAACAAGATAGTTTTCGCCAAGATTACCCGTAGTGCTGGATGCATCATTAGAATTCCAACCGCCCTGCAGCACGGTAAAAAAGTCGTCGCTCACTCCCTCCCTGTACAGACCAAAGCCGGATACCCTGGTATAGGCTTGTTCTGTGCCTGCTAATACATGTAATGAATGGCGCTCGGCAAATGTGTGATCATATTGCGCGGTTGTTGACCATACCCAGCGTTTACGCTTATTAAATATACCGTAAGCGCCGCCATCGGGATAGTAGTCTCCTGTGAGTGGGGTACCAAAAATATCATTGTCGGAGCTAAGGTAATCAATGCCGTATACCGTTCTGAGTGTAATATCTTTCAACGGCTTTACCTGTAAATAAATATTGCCCTGTATACGGCTGTTTTCCGTATTGTTTTTACCATTATCCATTAACACCGCAGGGTTAGGGTAAGATAATCCAACCGTATTGCCCTGGGAGCCTATCGCCGCCCCGCTTACATTATAGGTGCCGTCATTATTATACGCACTTATATTGGTAGGCAGGATCAGTGCCAGCCGCCCCAACCCGGCAGTGTTATACGCTGCTCCTTCCAGCGATCCTGTAGTAACCGGAACTTTGTTGAGGTCGTTTGCATAGTTTACGTTAATGCCTACGGAAACAATATTCCCGATCTTATGATCAAGATTGGCGCGCAGCGTTTTTCTGTCAAAAGTATTTTTCTTTATGATACCTTCCTGTCTGGTATAGCCGGCAGACACATAATAGCTGGTAGCATCATTAGCGCCGCTAACGCTTACCGTATGCCCGTGAGAAAATCCGGTTTGATAAATAAAATCGTACCAGTTGGTATTAACGGGTTTGCCATCCGGCCCGTTAAAGGGGAGAAAGGCAGCTGCCTGCCCCATATTTGTACGCCCTTCATTTTTTATTTCCATATACTGGTCTGCATTCAATAAATCCCAGAGCCGGTAAGCTTTTGTCCAGCCCGCCCATCCGTCGTAAGTAACTTTAGATTTTCCTTTCTTTCCTTTTTTTGTGGTGATCACCACTACCCCGTTTGCTGCACGGCTTCCGTAAATGGCGGTAGCAGCGGCATCTTTTAGTATATCAAGGCTTTCAATATCTGCAGGGTTAATGCTGGATAACGCATTGGTAGAGGCGGCAGTGCTTCCCAAATCGCCTGTAAAACTGGGAACACCGTCAACTACTATTAGCGGATAAGAGCTCAGCGAAAGAGAGTTTGTACCACGTATCCTGAATACCGGCGGATTATTCAGCACACCGTTAGGAACAGTGATCTGCACACCTGCTGCTCTTCCGCCAAGTGCAGCATCAAAACTTTGCACAGGCTTATCGGCTACAGAAGCCCCTTTAACGGAAGCTATACTGGCCGTAACATCCGACTTCTTTTGTGTACCGTAACCCACAACCACTACTTCCTGTAATTCCGACTGGCCGCTTTTAAGCGACACGTTAATAACCGTATTGGTGCCTATAGCTATCCGCTGGTCTGCATAGCCAACAAAAGAAAAATTTAAAAATTTGATTGAAGATGGAATGGAAATGGAGAATTTTCCTTCCTCATTTGTTTGCACCCCAACCTGCCCTGCAGTTACGGAAACGCCTGCAAGGGGAGTGCCATTAACCTCATCGGTTACGGTTCCGGTAATAATACGTGATTGCGCATAAAGCTGCACTGCAAGCAACAGAATGCCTGCCAGGATTAGTAATTGTTTTCTCATACTGTTTTGTTTTAATGATCAATTTTCAAATATTCTGTGGCTTTAGGTTAAGCAGGTTGTCATTCGGTTAATATAAAGCCGATTGTCAAAATCAATTGTCAAAATCATTGGGGATAATAAAAGCGGACCGCTCTGCTATCGCGATTGCATACATTCCAACATGATATAACGTTATCCCGCTAAGGGCTTAAAGCGCATTCAACATCGGTCTGAAGCGTGGTATGAATGGTAGAATGGGTTCATTTAGTTGCAAAACTAATATAGCTTTATTAGTCTACCAAATTGATAGAGTAATATTTTTTAGTCTATTAATTTAGTAGACTAATTAAATATTCCTACATTTACATTAATAATATAAAATGTTTTCCAAAATGTATAGTACCATGGCGCGATGTTATATCGGTTTGTAAAAGGATTTTTTGCAGACAGATTTTTGCAGATATCTTGTGCCTTGTTTTCAGGTCGTTTTAATGCTCTATGGTAAGCGCAGGCACTGATGTAATATCAAATATTCTTTTAACCTTAACTTCGCCAGGCCGTGCACAAATTAGTCGTTTTCATATTATTCGTAGCCTTTACGGGCAGACCTTTAACCAGGGGTGGTATTATATAAGATATCTTATAGAAAAAAAGGAATACATGGCCCTATGCGAGAATAAGTTCAAACCGCAAATGCATTGTAATGGCAAATGCGAGTTAGCTAAAAAAATAAAGGAACAAGGGGAGAAAGAAAAGCAGCAGGCTCCCGAAATGAAACTGGCAAAGAGCGAAGTTTTATCCTTGTATTCTTTCTTCCCCCGATTTCTTCCTTCTTTGCTCTCGACAGAAAAGCATTTCTATGACATCGCCGGATCTGGCATGCCCGTAGATCGTTCAATTTCTTTACTTCGACCGCCCGGAGCGTACTCTGTGATTTAATTCCTCATCTTTTTTGTACAGTCTTATTTACAGCGTTTATATGCTTGCTTGAATGCAGACGTACTTGCAATGTAATTATACATACTTGCATTGTATGATTACACACCCTACTTATTATATACTATTATATCATTTCACAATGAAAAATGTTTTATTCCTGTTCATATTTTTATCCGCCGTTTCTTCTTCTGCACAAACAACATTACGTGGACGTATAACTGATCAACAAACAGGAGAGATATTATCAGGCGCAACAATCAAAGCCGGGCAATCCATTTCAACAGCTTCAGAAAAAGGGGAGTTTGAGGTTCCAATACCTGCAGGCATTAACATAGTTACTATTTCTTTTATCGGTTATGAAACGCAGGAGCTAAAAGTGCCTGACAACCTCAAATTTTTAAATATTTCCATGATCAGCAGTAACATTAACCTGAGCACCATTACAGTAACCGGCTATGATAATAACCGAAGGCTCTTGGAAACAGCAGGAGCTATAGCGGTATTAAAATCAAAGGAGCTGCAGCGGGGCGATAATATGGACGTTATGGGTGCTGTTAATACCATTCCCGGTGTAAAAATGGAAGCATATACGGCGGGTAACTACCGGATTTCAATACGCGGAAGTTTGATAAACAACCCCTGGGGCATTCGCAACGTAAGAATTTACTGGAACGATATACCCCTTTCTTCGCCGGATGGAACTGCCCAAAAAAGTATTGACTTTGATCCTGCACTGATAGGTTCAATGGAAGTATTAAAAGGCCCATCCGGCAGTATGTATGGAGCCGGCAACGGAGGTGTTTTGCTCATTAAGAACGCGCAAGCCAATTACGGTCAAAATATACTTGAAGCAGGATATACCGGCGGCTCTTACGGCTTTAGCAGGTTCCAGGTATCGTATAAAACCGCGGGAGATAATTTCAATATAGCAGCTAATGTAGTGAGCCAGCGATATGCGGGCTATCGCGAAAATAACTGGGGTGATAAAGATGTTGTAAATCTTTTCTCACAATTTTTTCCAAGTGAAAAAAGAAGCCTGAGTTTTTTTGTAACGCATGTAACCGGAAGTCTGGGTATTTCCGGAGGGATAAGCAAAGCGCAGGTGGATTCTATGCCCAGACAAGCGCTGCAATACAACAAAAACAACAAAATATCGGTAAAGAAATATGATGCAACTGCGTTGGGCGCATCTCAAACGTATCATTTCAGTAGTGTGTTCTCTAATACCACAAGTGTGTATGGGAATTTTCAAACCTATGATCATCCTTTCGGGTCAAGTATTTATTACAATGGCTATTTCAAAGAAAGTATGATGGGGTACGGGGCAAGGACAAAATTTGTTTTTTCGCCTGTGTTAGGCAAGATCAAAAGCCGTTTCAGCATAGGTGGCGAATATCAATACCAACACCAGTTTGGCAACACATTTACCATTGTAAATGACCAGCCGGGAACATGGCCGGAGGCGGGAGCGCTTTATCAGAATGATATTGTAATGTCAAGATCAAAAATGCTTTTTGCCCAGGCAGAGTTTGATCTGCCTTCAAAAATATTCCTCACGGTTGGGGCGAGCTATACTCATCTTTCTTACGACATCCTTGACCTGTTCAGGGATTCTGCTCATACAGATTATTCAGGTCTCCTCAAGTTCCCGGTTAAACTATCTCCTCGTATTGGTGTGGTAAAAGAAATTGGTGATAACCTTGCGCTGCATGTCAGCATGAGTTACGGTTATTCCCCGCCGCCGGTTTGGGAGATCAATAACCTTGACGGAACGCTCAATAAAGAAATTAAACCGGAGGATGGAAAAAATTACGAAATCGGGCTAAGAGGAAATGTATTTAAAAGCAGGTTGAATTTTGATATTACAGCATACCAAATGTTTTTAAAAAACGCTATCGTCCCGGTAGCAAGACCTAACGGAACGACTGCTTATAAAAACGCGGGGCTGACCAACCAGAAGGGAGTGGAGGCAATGCTTTCATATATAGCTATAAACGATCAATCCGGCACTGTTTCACTCCTGAAGCCCTGGATAAGCTATACTTATAATAACTACAAATTCAAAGATTACAAGACACAAACTTTTGACTGGAATTCTTATTCGGTAATTGATACCGACAACTCAGGCAAGCAGGTAACCGGCGTTGTGCCTAACAGCATTGCTGCCGGTATTGACCTTGAAACCTGGTTTGGCGTGTACTTCAATACAATATATTATTACTATGATAAAATCCCTTTAAACGATGCCAATACGTATCATTCAGACGCCTACTCGTTGCTGAATATAAAACTTGGTTTCAGAAAGAATGTCAAATATCTCAGCTTTGATGTTTCAGCGGGTATAAACAATGCAATGAATACGCATTACAGCTCACTGCTTTTATATAATGCTGACGCCAATGGAATACCACCCCAATTCTATAATCCTTCTCCGGGCGTCAACTATTATGGAGGATTAAAAATTAAATATGATTTCAAATGAGAAACTATCTTCTTATAATAATCATAATCATTTTCTTCGCAGCATGTGTTTTTCCCGGTAAAAAAGAAGCAGCGCAGACAATGCCGGCGATTTGTCTTTCCGATACCTCCCGCAATGCTTCATCTGTATATTTAACACCGGATGAAAAGAATAACCCTGTTATATCGTGGTGCGAAACCGATCATGCCGGTAAGATATTTTTCTACCTTTCTTTTTTGGATACCGCTGCTGGAAAATTCTATCCACCAATCAATATCCCGGTAGAGCAGAATGCAAGCCTCCATGAAGAAGGAATGCCGAAGGTTGCCATTAAAGGCAATGGCAGCATCGTTGCCGTATATGAAATATCCTCACCCACAAAAGAGAACCAGTGGGCGGGCCAGGTTCGATATATACAATCTTTTGACAAAGGAAAAACATGGACTTCTCCGCATGCTGTTCATGCAGATACATCTGCTTGGGGCAGCCACTCATTTGCTGCCATTACCAGGTTAAGCAATGGAGAGATCGGCGCCTGCTGGCTGGATCAGGCTTTTAACTATAAAAAAAGCGGCAGACCCGTAAAGTTCGCCAGCACGCACGCAAATGAAGGGTTTGCAAATGAAGTATTGGTAGATTCGATTGCCTGTGAATGTTGCAGGCTTGCTATCGCAGCAAGTGAGCATGATAAAGTGAGTATAGTGTATCGTGATATTATTAATGATTCCATTAGAGACATTTCTATCAGTACATCATTCAATAACGGTCAATCCTTTAGTATCCCTACTTCTTTTAGCGATGATTATTGGAACATTAATGGTTGCCCTCACAATGGACCCGGATTAGTAAATACACAGGATGCAACTTATGCCGTGTGGTTTACCGGCGGTGTTTCAAGAGGAGTTTATTACGGAGAATTAAACAGCAGCAATACCATCGTTGAAAAAAAACAGATTGCTGCTAATGGAAGAAATATACAATTAAGCCTGTTACCTGACGGATCAAAAGTAGTGGTTTATAGCGAGAACGTCCATGAAATGGATGCTGTATACAGCAGGATAAGAATAAAAAAGATAGAAAACGGAAAAGTATACATAGGAGATATTACCCCAAAACAGGCGCATGCAGCATACCCAGTAATAAACACTTATGGTAGCAATAATATTATCGTCGCATGGGCGGAAAGCCAGCGCATATGCTACATGCTACTGAAA
This sequence comes from Agriterribacter sp., assembly GCA_047601125.1. Lineage (GTDB taxonomy): Bacteria > Bacteroidota > Bacteroidia > Chitinophagales > Chitinophagaceae > Agriterribacter. The sequence goes on from JASGJY010000002.1 coordinate 2,951,477, forward strand.
AGTTTCGATATTACAAATGAAATATTAACGCCTGTTAATCCTTTAGAAAATAAACTATCTAATATTGTGCCCCTCCAAATTGCAAGAAGTACAGACCCTGTTTGCGGCATGGCCATTGCTGATCATGCGGAAGGTACCACTATGGCGGAAGATACCACTATGGCGGAAGGTAAGGTTATCGGATTTTGCAGTAAACATTGCAAGGAGAAATTTCTATGTGAGCCTCACAGATATTTAGGTAAAATAAAGTAACTCTTGTAATAAAATGTAAAAAATTCAAATCACCCAGTATGTCTACATGCAAACTGAGGCTACTTGCTTCATATTTTAAAAGTATCTAAAATTTATTAGTCTATTAATTTTGTAGACTAATTAAATATTTGTACATTTACATCCATAATATAAAAACATTCTCCAAAATGTATAGTACCATTGTGCGATGTTGCATCGTGTTGTAAAGCCTATCTTTTATCAGCCTGTTTAGCGCTACCAGGTTTTTAATTTATTTCCACTGCATATTGATACACTTGTAACCACCGTAAAGAGTAAACATATTTTTAATCTTTAAATTTTATTATGTTATGGCAAGCAATCCCATAAAATCAATTCCATCCATAGCAAAGTTTTTGCTGGGCCTTATATTTCTTTTTTTTGGGCTTAACTATTTTTTTCATTTCCTCCCAAGCCCTCCGCCTCCTGATCCGGCTTCACCTGTGGCGCTGTTTTCAGGTGGGTTAGCCGCTTCGAGTTATTTTTTTGTTTTTCTTAAATCGCTTGAAACGATCATTGGTATATTACTCATATTAAACCTGTTCACACCCCTGGTGGTATTGATACTGCCCTCCATCAGTATTAATATCCTTTTGTTTCACCTGTTCCTGACAGGCGCTTCTACTATCGTATTGCCATTGATCATTCTGTTACTGAACATTTATCTTATCTGGCACTATCGTCATTTGTATTATCCGTTATTAAAAACAAATAAGGCTGTGGAAGAAGCCGCGCCCCGGATCACTGTTGCCTGATATACAGTAAAACTGTGAGACGTGAGACTGTAAAAGTGAGATACTCACGTCTCACTTCTCACTTCTCTGGAATATATGCAACACAATAACCTTTACATAACAACAGCTATATAATGATGTATCGTGAATTTGCGTATCAACAAATTATAAGCCGCTACGGGAAGCCGGAATTTGCAGGTAACCGGCGGCAGTTCATGGAGTCGCTGGCTTCACATCTGGCAGAAACAAGCTTTTCTGTTTCTGATTACGAAAGCTATTCCATTGAAGTATTGCTTGAGTACATTACAAGCAGTCATCAATATTATCTTTGCAGGCGGTTGCCTGAAATTGAGCAGACCATTGAGCAACTCAGTGCTCTTTATCCAACCGCACATCCTTTGATATTGTTGATAAAGCGCCTGTTCCATGCTTACTGTACAGCTTTCAGGCAACATATAGACCAGGAGGAAACCGAACTGTTACCTTATGTCCGGATTTTGCTGGCATGCCTGAAAAATGATGACCCTCACAGCATTTACTCTTTTATTCAACATGATTATCGCCTGAGTGAATTTACAGATAATCATTCCGATACCGAAGAAGGTTTGCAGCAATTATGTGATGCGATACATCAATACCAGCCACCGGAAACCAATGCATCGGTATACCGTATCCTTCTTTTCCAATTGACCAGTTTTCAGCATGATTTAATGCTTCATTCGCAAATAGAGGAAGAAGTGCTTATACCGCGCGCCATTGAGATGGAAAACGGGCTCCTGGGAAAGTGGCTGTCTGTAGGCGCTTCTTTTAGAAACCGCAAAACTCCGAACCATTAAAAAAATGCGATCCATTGTTAGAAATATATTTTGGATATTGCTTCCAACGGCTATGCTTGCGAATAACGCGAAACATCTCCAAAAGCCTGCTGTAATATCAGGCAGGGTGTTGCAGAAAAATCTGGCACCCGTTGGAAAATGTTATTTGTTCATCATCTCCGGGGAAGAAGAAGCGATCAGCGATAAAGACGGGAAATTTACAATAACTACCTGGCAGCCGTTTCCCCTGACGATTCATGCAGCGCATGCCCAATTCAAAAAACAGGACATAAAAATTGATAAGCCTGCAAAGGATATTATTGTAACACTTGAACCAAAATGATCAGAACGAACCAGGCCAGGCTGCCGCGATGATCACTTATACACAATGATGGTCATGTATTGGAGGATACTGATAAGCATACTATTTATGTTGCCGGCCGGCTTTACCGCAAGCCTGCACGCAAACCCTGTTCCGGAAACCGCTTCCATTGCAATACTGCAGCGCTTAAAAAAGCTAAATGTTCTTACACGTGTATTGTATATAGCCGCACATCCTGATGATGAAAATAATTTTCTTAACGCATTTCTTACAAAGGAGCTGATGGCGGATGTGGCATACCTTTCCCTCACCCGTGGTGAAGGCGGGCTAAACCGGATCGGCAGCGAACAACAGGAAGCATTAGCAATATTACGTACACAGGAATCAGAAGCTTCTCACCGGCTTGATGGCGCCAGAACATTTTTTACCAGGGCTGCCGACTTTGGCTTTTCAAAAAAAGCCCGTGAAACTTTGCAGGTATGGAATAACGAAGAGGTGCTTGCCGATATAGTGTGGATCATCCGGCAGTACCGTCCGGATATTATCATCACCCGCTTTAATGAAGATGTACCGGAAAGCCATGGGCACCATATTGCTTCGGCTATACTGGCCCGTGAGGCTTTTACAGCAGCCGCAGACCCCCGGCGTTTTCCCGGCCAGTTGAAATATACCACTATATGGCAACCCAAAAGACTGTTGTGGAATGTTTACGGAGCATTTACCGTCAAAGGCCCGGGGCAAGACCAGATCAACAACGATGGATATGTCGTAATAGATGCAGGAAAATATAACCCTTTGTTAGGCGCTTCTTACGGAGAAATTGCCGCGCAGAGCCGTATGCTGCACAAATCGCAGGGAATGGGGATGGAACCACAAAGGGGACAGCATTTTGAATATTTCAAACACATTGCCGGAGACAGCGCATCACGCGATATATTTGACGGCGTTGATCAGTCATGGTCGCGAACGGGACACGAAAATATCTCAGACGCTATCCGGCAGATTGTAGCAAAATTCAACATTTACAATCCGCCGGCTGTCCTCCCCGATCTTGTGGCATTACTGAAAGCGTTAGACGGGATGCAACCTGATACATGGCTGCTTCAGAAAAAGAAAGAGCTGTTATATATCATACATGATATACTCGGCCTGCATTTAGAAGCAACGACTGACGCGCCCCTGTACAGCCCGGGTGAAAAAACCGTTGTTCACACCAGGATCGTAAACAGGTCTGAGACAGCGATAGCGCTGAAAAAAATCAGCTTTGAGTTTGCAGGGAAAGATACACTGCTGAATATTTCATTACAAACCTGTAAACATTTGCAGGTTGAAACAAACCTGGCGCTCCAATCTGATATTGCATATTCCCAGCCATATTGGTTAAGTGATGCTTTACCACGCAACAAAACAATGGGCGATCATTATGCTGTACTTTGCGGGCTTGCGGATGAGCCGGGTGTAAATGTTGTTTTTTATTTCAGCTTATATGATTACCCGGTATCTTTTTCCGAACCTGTGCAATACCGGTATATTTCTCCCGAAAGCGGAGAGCAACAAAAAAATATTGTTATCGCGCCACCGGTTATGGTAAATATAGCTCAGCCCGTTTATGCTTTCACTTCGCTGCAACCCAAAAAAATAACAGTAGGGATAACGGCGGGGGCAGATCATATTTCCGGTGCGGTGCAATTAAAGGCGCCACCCGGGTACAGGGTTTCGCCGCAGCAACAGCCGTTTTCCATTAACAAAAAATCCGGCAGCCTTACCGTTGATTTTTTACTAACCCCTTCGGGAGCGCAGCAGGTTGGAATGTTAGAAGCGGAGGCGGTGGTAAATGGTATACATTATAACCGGGAGTGCCGTTATATAAGTTACCCGCATATCAGGGAACAATATTATTTTCCACCTGCCAGATCAAAAGTCAGCAAAATAGATATGGTTAAATCCGCACGTAAAATTGCTAATCTTAAAGGCGCGGCGGATTTGATTGAAGAAAGCCTGAAAGAAGCAGGATATGATGTAACGGATATTGACGTTAAAGACATTAATCCACACAGCTTAAGCCGGTTTGATGCCGTTATAATCGGCATAAGAGCATATAATGTTCTGCCCGGGCTTGATCAGTATAAAAAGGTTTTAAAAGAGTATATAAAGGAGGGGGGCAACGTAATAGCTTTATACAATACATCCTTTGATCTGTTAACCCCGGATGTAGGATTGTTTCCCCTGGAATTATCTGCAGACCGGATTACAGACGAAAACGCGGAAGTTAAATTTCTGCATCCTGCTCATGGTGTTTTAAATTATCCCAACAAGATCACGCCGGCTGATTTTACCGGTTGGGTAATTGAAAGAGGGGCTTACTTCCCTAAATCATGGAGTGACCAATATGAGGCATTGCTTTCATTCAGCGATCCCGGCGAAGCGCCCCTGAACGGCAGCCTGCTGATTGCAAAATACGGGAAAGGTTATTTCACTTATACCAGCCTGTCTTTTTTCCGCCAGCTACCGGCAGGCGTTCCGGGTGCATACCGGCTTTTCAGTAATATGCTTAGTTTATCAAAATATAGAGATCAGTAATTAATAATGAAAATATTGTTCATACAGAAAATCTGAGTCATAAGAACATATACATGTTCGACACGTCCTGTTTCTACAAGATGTTTTTTTTAAAAGGTCCAAATCTATGAACTATATAAAAATCGGATAATATACTCCGCGAAACGTTCCATTTCTTCGAGCTGCGGGCTGCACTGTAGCAGGAAAAAATCAACTCCGGCCTTTTCAAATTCCGCAATCCTGTCCAGCACCTTTGAGGGTGTTCCTGTAAGTCCTGTTCTCAAACCTCGGTTTGAAACCGAATACTCTTCCAGGGAAACCCGCCGCTCTAGCTGTGTGCCGCTAAGCCATTGCTGGTAATTGTGGTATCCTGCGCTACCCTCGCGCACATCGGTGATCCTTTGTAATTCTTTTTTGACTTCAGTTTCCGATTCCCTGATGATGCTGTAGGCGGCTACTCCAAACTTCATGGGTGGCAGTCCTTTTTTTTCTCTCCTTTGCTTAACATCCCTGATCCTTTGTGCAATTGTTTCCGGGTCATCGCCATGCATCACATAACCGTCACAGGCAGTAGATATTAAATCCTTGGCTCTTTCTGATTCTCCCCCTGCGTAAATAGAGGGGCGGGGTTGAGACAGGGGTTTGGGCTGGAGCACATTGTCGCTGATCTTATAATATTTCCCATCAAAACTAAAGTTGTCTTTCTTCCATACATTATCCAGCACCGTCAGCCATTCTTCGGTGCGGGCATAGCGGTCATCATGCTCCTCAAACTGAACGCCGTATTTATTTGCTTCGTCTTTCCACCAACTCGATACCACGTTTAAAGAAATACGCCCGTTGCTGATGTGGTCAATATTTGCCGCCTGCTTCGCCAGTAAAGCGGGGTTGTGAAATGTTGGCCGCACTGCTACCATTAACTCAATACTATGGGTAACAGCCGCCAAAGCGGCCGCGGTGCTCCATGCATCCAGCGAAGGGGCACTCACCCCTTTAATATCATTGAGGTTCAGCTCTGCTATCAACGAAATATCATAACCCAGTGTTTCGCTTTTCAAAGCCAAACGTTTTACATAATTCCAGTCGGCCTGCATACTTTCATCGTCCACATTCCGCAGCCATCCGCCAAACACAGGCAGCCAGTATCCGAATTTCATACTATCTGTTTTTAATTCCTTAAAGTATTATTTTATTGCCTGTGCTAACGCCCGATTTTACTTCCAGAAAATCTACCAGCCTGGAGTGAGGGTTAAAGCCAATGACATTTTCCGCATCTGCCACGAAATTTGAAAGAGCATTCACGTCATAGTATAATATGGATCCATCCCTGTCGTCAATAATATATTCTATTCCACCTACGTCAATACCGGCATTTTGAACGATTGTTTCCACTGCAAAGATGACCTGGTCAGAAGGGGTAACAGCTTCTACCTTCAGCCCGTTTTTGGGAGCGTCAAGCGCACATGCATTTCTTATGAGCTCCCGGCCGTTGCTGGTTTGACAAATATCAGCAGGACAAAGGTTAAAAGATTCACCAGAAAGATGTATGCGGATAGCATACAGATATTTTCCTCCCAGTGTTTCAACACGGGTAATATATCCTCCCCGGGCAACAATAAACTCCTGCACCAGGGCTGTATCATCTATACCAAAAAAAATTGTTCCTGCGCTGATGGCATCCTTTAAAGCAGCGGGAGTGTCAAAGCGTGTAATACCGGCGCCGCTGCCGCCAATATTGGCTTTCACTATCACCGGGTAGCGTAGCCCTCGCGTTGCTTCAAAAAGCTTACTGATATGATTTACTACTCTCGATCTTGGATAAGGCACTCCGAGAGACTGCATGAGTATCAACTGTAAGGCCTTCGAAGTTTCATATACAAATGACTGGTAACCGTTGATCACAGGGATATTCTTCAGCTCCAGGTATTTTAAATAGTTGAGCGTGAAAAAAATACCCTGTCGTCCATCACGGAGATATGCCGACGGGCTCATCCGGTTAAAGAAAAGATCATACGCAGGCGCATCAGCTTCAATGGCAAACTGGTGCCTTGCAGGATCTATAGCGGTATAATCAATATTCCTTTTTTTCAATTCGTTGAACAGCGGCTTAAACCAGTCAGGGTGTTCATGAAATATCGCGTACATAAAATAATAGTGATATAAAATAATGCAGACAGATTAGTCTACTAAAAATGTAGACAAATGTAATCTCATTCCAGAAAAAATTGATTTAAAAAAAATAATTTTTCTGTATAAAAAAAACAAACTAATTTAGTCCACTAAATTGGTAGACTAATAATATTACATTTAACATGACCCCTGCAACAATTGTTATTACTTCAAAGCAATTGATTTCCTTATGCAGTATCCCTGCACATGATTGTTTTGGGTCGTGTTGTCCCTGTTGTTGATCTCGCTACTGTTGTTACTATTCCTTTTAGCGCTTTTATAAGTATTCCGTTCTAATCAAGAACGGAGCTTATTCAACTACTCCAATTTTTGATTCAAAAAATAATTTTCTATGATGCGATTATTCATTATTGCAGTGCTTGCACTGTTCTGCCAGACTTCTGCTTTTTCCCAGCAAAAAAATCAGGCCATTGTTATTACGGGTAAAGTGCTTGACGCGGAAACCGGCCAGCCGCTGGAAGGCGTAAGTGTTATTATGAAAGCCGGCAGCCGTGGCACGAGCACAGCTTCAGACGGGAGCTTTTCGCTTCCTGTACCCGGAAATGCAAAAGCGCTTATTTTCAGCGCTTCGGGTTTTGAACAACAGGAAGTAACGCTGACAGGAAGCACTTCGCTTACCATTAGCCTGAAGGCTGTTTCAAAACAACTTGACGATATTGTTGTAACTGGTTATAGCGTTCAGAATAAAAGATTTATTGCCGGTTCTATCGCCACGGTGAAGGCAGATGCCATAAAGGATATTCCGGCAGCCAGCTTTAACCAGTTGCTCCAGGGGAAGGCTACCGGGGTAACAGTTACCTCCAACTCCGGCGTTCCCGGTGGAGGCATTACATTCAGGGTGAGAGGCAATAACTCTGTAAATGCCTCAGTAGATCCATTGTATATTATTGACGGGGTTTTTATCAGCAATTCGAACCAGATACAAACCGGGTTGGGCGGCCAGGTACAATCCAATCCACTGGCAGACCTGAATCCTTCTGATATTGAAACCATCACCATACTTAAAGATGCCAACGCTACAGCCATATACGGATCGTTAGGGGCCAACGGAGTGGTATTAGTTACTACTAAACGGGGGCGACTTAATAGCCGTGGAAAGATAACTGTAAACGCCTCGCAGGGATGGTCCAGCGCGGTAAAGAAATTTGAAGCCGTTACCGGGCCGCAACTGGCAGAGCTGGTCAATGAAAGTGTGTATAATACATGGGTAGATAACGGCAAGCCGGGCGAGTTAAAATTACCGTACACAGCAGACAGCCTTGGAACACCGGAAAGCCAACCCACATACGACCGCATCAGCGACCTCTTCAGAGTGGCAAAAACCTATGATTACGAAGTGTCTGCCCAGGGAGGTACACAAAACAGCACTTATTATGCAAGCCTGGGATACCTGAAACAGGAATCCATTGTAAAGCCCTCGGATTTTGAAAGATATACCGCGAGGCTGAATTACGATAACAACATTACACGGAACTTCAAGCTGGGAACTTCTATAAACATTACACGCACCTGGCGCAATGTGAGCAGTAACGATAATAATCCGGTAGGCGTGATCAATTCTGCGATATTTCCCAGGTCCAATGTTCCCATATTCAAGCCCGATGGCACCTACAACAGGGCAGGCAGCTTCGACAATCACCTGGCGCTGATTGAGAACCTGGATAATAAGGCAGTAGGCTGGAGAACCATCGGAAGCCTGTACGGGGAACTGATCATTCTGCCCGGGCTGAAATTCAGAAGCAGCCTGAACATAGACAACAGTGATGTGTACGAAAACAATTATAGCAATACGCTCATCAGCGCAGGCATTGCTTCCAGGGGATCAGCGGCCTCCTACCTGTCCAAAAATTTTATTCTTACTAATGAACAATTGCTGACCTATATCAAACAGGTAGGAAAAAGGCATAACATCAACGCGCTTTTAGGCAATACCTTCAGCAAAACCGTGGCGGAAAGTACTTCCGCAACAGGTCAGGGCTTTGCTACCAATAATATCACTGCCATTTCAGACGCCGCCACCAAATCGGGATCTTCCTCCCGTTCGCAGGCTAACCTGGTTTCCTTTTTCGGAAAAGCCAGCTATACCTACAACGGGAAATATACTATTGACGGCAGCCTGAGAGCCGATGCATCTTCAAAATTCGGGGTAGATAAAAAGTGGGGCTATTTTCCCTCCGGCGGTATTACATGGCGGGCCGGTGAAGAAGACTTCATTAAAAACCTTGACTTTTTTGATGAGCTGAAAATCAGGGCAAGCGCGGGTTTGTCTGGCAACCAGAATGGCATAGGCTCTTATGCAGCATTAGGCATATGGTCGTCTGGCTTCAATTATCTTGAAACAGCCGGCACTGCCCCTACACAGTTGGAGAACAGAAAACTAACCTGGGAAACGACCAGGCAAACGGATGTGGGCGTGGAGTTTACCATACTGAAAAACAGGCTGTCGTTCAGCATTGATTACTATAATAAATACACTTATGACTTGCTGTTATCGGTGCCTGTTCCTTCCCGTTCGGGGTTTACCTCTTATTTGCAGAACTACGGAGCAGTAAGGAACAAAGGATTTGAGCTGGCTGCGCATGCTGTTAACATCAGTAACGGAAATTTTAACTGGACTACGGATTTCAATATTTCCTTTAACAACAATAAAATTGAGAAGCTGGCCGCAGATATTGCGCTGGGCGCTTCGGGAAGGAATGTGTCCATCCTGAGAGAAGGGTATCCTGTGAATTCTTTCCAGTTGTACAAGCAATTATACGTAGATAAGGAAACCGGTAATGCCGTATATGAAGATGTAAACAAAGACGGTTTCATTACCAGTGCAGACCGGCAGATTGTTGGCAACGCTTTACCAAAGTATACAGGCGGGTTAACCAATAATATATCATACAAAAATTTCGAGTTCAATTTCTTTTTTTATTTCCAGCAGGGTAATAAGATCATGAATATGCGTGATTTCTTCCTGGTGCATGGGGGCACGCAAAATTTTATAGGATTTATTCCAAGGCAGCTTGAACGCTGGCAGCAACCCGGAGATATTACGGATATTCCCCGCCTTACCACCTTTAAGGGCAATATCAATCAAAACGGCGGTGCGGCAAATAATTATGGCGGACAGGTTGCCAGCTTAAGTTCCCGCTATCTCGAAGACGGTTCGTTTATACGTTTGCGTAATGTGTCATTGAGCTATAACCTGCCTGCAGGTATTGCGCAAAGCCTGAGAACCAGTTCCATAAAAGCATATGTGCAGGTAACAAACTTGCTTACGTTCACCAAATTCAAAGGCCTGGATCCTGAAGTAAGCGCTCAAAGCAGCAGCCAGAACACCGCAGGATATGACTGGGCAACAGTACCGCAACCACGCACCATCCAGGTGGGTTTGAATGTATCTTTTTAATGACGAACATTTTAAATGAATTGAAATGAAACAAAATAAAATACACTTTTCCGGAAATAACATTAGTCAGCGCCGGAGCTTTTTATCCCGGTTTATCGTCCTGTCAGTGATCGTGCTTGGTAGCGCTTCCTGCAAAAAATACCTGGAGCTATTCCCGAACGATGGGATTGCCTCCTCACAGGCAATAATAGATGCAGGCACGGCAAGAGCAGCCATCATTGGCACTTACGACCGGGTGCAGGGCTACCAGGCTGGCGATTATCCCACACTCGGAACCATCCCGGCTGACAACGTTATTTTTAACGGCACCCTTAGCCAGTATCTTCAGTTAGATCAAAACGCCGTTCCTCCTGACAACGTTACCACCGTGTCGGCTTACCAGGGATTGTACAAAGTGATCAACTCAGCCAATAATGTGATAGCGCTTGTGCCAGGCGTAACCGATCCGGCGCTTAGTGAGGCGGAAAAAAACAAGATACTGGGAGAAGCCTATTTTTTACGGGCCCTTTCCTATTTTGACCTTGCCAGAGCATGGGGAGGCGTGCAAATACAGTTGCAGCCTACTACTGACCTGAGCGTTATTAAAGGCGTGAAAAGAAGCTCCCTGAAAGAAACGTATGATCAGGTGCTGGCAGACTTAATTGCAGCAGAGCCGCTTTTGAGTGATGATGCTACTACCAGGAACCGGGCACAAAAAAGTACAGTATATGCACTAAGGGCCCGGTTGCACTTGTACAGAAAGGAATGGGGAGATGCAGAAACCTATGCAGGTAAGGTTATCCAAAACAATAAATATGAGCTGGTAAAACCATATAAGAATTTTTTTACCACACCTTTTCAAACCAAAGAATCTGTTTTTGAGCTTCAATACTCTGCCAATGACAGAAACAGTTTCTGGAATTTATGGTACCCAAGCTCACTGGGAGGGCAATATACGCTTAAGCCTTCGGAATCCATTATTACGAAGCTGAACGATCCCAATATCGGAGGAACAAGAAGCGCTTTGCTGGCGGGCACCGGAAGCGGGGTATACGGCGTATTGTATAATACGGCAGGTACTAACACAGACCCGTCCTATATTATCCGCATCGCGGAGTTATATCTCATCAGGGCCGAAGCAAGAGCACAGCAGGATAAGCTGGAAGATGCGCTGGAAGATCTGAATGCCGTGAGGGAAAGAGCTGGGGTGCCGGCCTCCACTTCTTCAACAAAAGCCTCAGTGCTTTCGGACATTGAACAGGAAAATAGCGTGGAATTCGCTTTTGAAGCGCACCGGTGGTTCGACCTGGCGAGAACGGAACGTACCGGAGAGGTGCTGGGTGTTACAGACCGGAACTTTTGGATTTTCCCGCTGCCCTACCAGGATGTGTTGTCTGACCCTGACCTGGAAGGAAAAAATAATCCCGGCTATTGATCAATCACTTAACATTATTTCTAACAATATCACAATTCAACAATGAGAAAAATAAAAATGGCCGGCAGCGTAGTGTTGCTGCTGATATCTTTGCATACGGCACTAATGGCTCAGAATGATTACTATTTTCCCGGAACCGGAAACTTTGACAACAAAATCCCTACGCCCGAAAGTTTTTTAGGATACCCGGTGGGATCGCATTATACCAGGCACGATGAAATCGTTTCTTATTTTAAAGCGCTTGCAACCCTGTCAGACAGGGTTCATTTCCAGATCATCGGGAAAACCTATGAAGAACGTCCGCAGGTTATTTTAACCATTACATCGGCGGAGAACTACAGTAAGATAGAGCAGATCAGGCAGGAGCATCTTACCACCACAGACCCGGCAAAACCTGTTTTGCCAAATACTGCCCCGGTGGTGGTGTTGCTCGGGTACAGCGTTCACGGGGCGGAAACTTCCAGCGGAGAAGCCGCCTTGCTTACCGCCTATTATTTCGCGGCCAATCAAAGCGAGGAAACCAACAGGTTTTTAAAGGAATCGGTTATTTTAATTGACCCCTCGCTTAATCCTGATGGCAGGGATCGTGCTGCCAGCTGGCACAATGGTTTCAAGTCTTTTCCACCCGTTACCGATCCTGCTGACCTGGAGCATAACCAGGCCTGGCCGGGCGGGCGCACCAATCACTTCTTTACCGATCTGAACCGTGACTGGCTGAGCGCCGAACAAATAGAATCGAAAAACAGGCTTGAATTTTTCCATCAGTGGTATCCCAATGTACAGATTGATTTTCATGAGATGGGAACCAATGCGACCTATTATTTTGAGCCCACACCCAAAGGAAATGAAAGCCCGTTGTTACCACAAGCCTCATATGATTTTAATCTCACGCTTGCACGCTATCACGTTGCGGCATTAGATAAAATAGGCTCGCTATATTTCACCAAAGAAGCATTCGATAATCTGGCGCCTGTATACGGCTCTACTTACCCTGATTATTTTGGCGCAGTAGGTGTAACTTTTGAACAGGCGAGCTCCCGCGGGCTGGCACAGGAAAGCCCTTCAGGAATTGTAACCTTTCCTTTTACCATACGCAATCATGTTACTACCGGAATTGCAACAGTAAGGGGCGCCGTTGCGGAAAAGGCCGGCTTGTTCAAATTGCAGAAAGAATTTTTTGCCTCAGCACTTCAGAAGGCAAAGCTTAATACCGCAAAAGCTTACATCTTTGGTGACGGTAAAGATGTTTCTCTTACCAATAAATTACTGGGGCTGGCACTCCGGCATCATTTAAAAGTTTACGAAGTCCCTAACGATATTACCGTAAACGGAAAAAGATTTGAAAAAAACGCATCCTATATCGTGCCGGCTGAACAGCCGTTCTTCTTTATTGCGCATTCCATTTTTGATGAGATCACTGCCTTTAAAGATACCACAACTTTTTACAGCACAACGGCATGGGGAATAGCACAGGCATATAATGTGCAGTATGCCAAAATCACTACTCCCGGCTTTGCCCTTGGCACACAGGTAACGGCGGTAAAAGAAAGAACCGGCGAGATAGTGGGCGGCAAATCGTCTTATGCCTATTTACTTGACTGGACGGAATACAATGCGCCCAGAGCCTTGTATTATCTCTTATCAAAGGGAGTTATTGTAAAAACCGCTTTAAAGCCGTTTACTTCCTCCACAACGGCCGGGCAAAAGGATTTTGGCTATGGTACGCTGGTGATTCCCGTGGCTTTACAAACCATCGGGGCCGACAGCCTGCTGAATGTTGTAAAAACAGCGGCTTCCATTTCCAGCCTGAATTTCTTTGCTGTAAGCACAGGTTTCAGCATTAAGGGAATAGACCTGGGAAGTAACAATATCAGTGTAATAAAAAAGCCTGAAGTGGCCATACTTGCCGGACAGGGAACGAGCGCCGATGAAGTAGGAGAAGTATGGTTCCTGCTAAATAAGCACCTGAATATTCCTGTAACAAAACTTGATCTGTCAACGCTTGACAGGGCGGACATCAGCAGGTATACAACTCTTATCCTCACTTCATCGGGCTTTGGCAGGGGCGTTGAAAAACTCCAGGAAGACAAGCTCAAAGAATGGGTTAACAACGGGGGCACGCTTGTTACATTTGGTTCTTCTTCTGCCTGGGCCATACAAAAAGGGCTAGTAAAAGAGAAAGTTTTTATTGATTCTTCAGAATTTAAGCAGCAGGGAGAAGTAAAAAGAGAAGACTTCATCAAAAGCAGGGAGGAAAGCAGGGGTGGCAGCGGATTCCTCTCGGCGGATATTGATACTACCAATCCCATTGCTTACGGGTTGAGAAGCCGGAAAATATTTTTTAATAAAGTAGGGGGCGTGATACTGCAGCCAAGTAAAAACAAATATGCAACGGTTGCGCAATATGATGCTAACCCCCTTGTAAGCGGATTTATCTCTGCTTCCATCCTGAAAAATATCGGGAAAACGGCCGTAATCCTGCTTGGACAAAGCGGGCGTGGCGTCGTTGTTTTATTTGCCACCGATCCGGTGTACCGCCATCACTGGCATGGTACAGACAGGTTACTGTCTAATGCCATCTTTCTGGGAGATAAGCTGAGACTGCAAAGCTTCTTTTCGGGCGAATTGCAGTCGGAAGAATAGCAGGATCTGAAAAATTGAACAGAACAATATTTAAATATAATTTGTACAACCCGTAAATCCTCAAAGGTGCTGTGGCCGAGTGGTTAGGTACGGCTCTGCAAAAGCCGTTACACCGGTTCAAATCCGGTCAGCACCTCCTGATCGTAATGTTAAAGCCATATGGTGCATATACAGAACATATCAAAAACGTTTCGCCAAAGGCACAGTTCGCTGAAGGCGCTGGACAATATTAGCCTGGAGATTGCCGAAGGAGATATTGTTGGAATTATAGGCAGTTCAGGGGCCGGGAAAAGTACGCTGATCCGTTGTGTGAATTTGCTGGAAAAACCAGATCAGGGGAGTATATTGGTGCAGGGTGTGGATTTAACACAGCTTACTACAAAGCAACTGGCAGGTGAACGTAAAAAAATCGGGATGATTTTTCAGCATTTTAACCTGCTGTCCTCCTGTACTGTTTTTGAGAATGTTGCCCTGCCTTTGGAACTGGATAACGTATGTAAAGCCACTATAAAAAAAAGGGTAACGGAGTTATTAGCCATTGTTGGCCTCGAAAATAAAACCAACGAATATCCCAAAAGCCTTTCGGGCGGGCAAAAGCAACGTGTAGCCATTGCGAGGGCATTGGCCAACAATCCGCATCTTCTTTTGTGCGATGAGGCTACCAGCGCCCTGGATCCTGCTACCACCCAATCTATTTTGCAACTTTTGCGCGACATAAATCAGCGTTTAAAGATCACCATCCTGCTCATTACGCACGAGATGGCGGTTGTAAAAGCTATCTGCAATTATGTTGCCGTAATTGATCACGGCAGGCTGGTTGCCAGCGGAGCGCTGGAAGAACTGCTAAGCGAAAATAAGCACCCGGTTCTTAAACAATTTATTACTACGGAAACCATGACAATACCACAAAAGCTGTTCAACAATATTAGACAGGAAAAAGCCGAAGGATTATTCCCTTTGGCAGAGATTGAGCTTGAAGGCAATATTTCATTTGATGCATTGATTGATACGATTTATCGCAGCTTTAAAATACCCTATAAGATAGTGAAGGCCGATATTGAATACCTGGGAAAGGTGAGCCTGGGGAAGCTACTCCTGCATTTGCAGGGAACAGAAGAGGAGAACGAGGAGATATTTCAGTATTTCAGCAGGAATCGTATAAAAAGCACAATTAAAGGATATGTCTGACGCTACGCTCGCACTGTTGTGGAAAGGTTTGTGGGAAACCATTTTCATGACATTTGTTTCAGGTTTTTTCGGTTTTGTCCTGGGGCTTCCGGCCGGTATTATTTTATTCCTCACCCGGCAAGGGCAATTGCTGGAGAATATATGGTACCATCGTATTTTATCCGGTGTGGTGAATGTATTCCGTTCCATTCCGTTTATTATCCTGGTAGTGTGGATGATACCGTTTACCCGTGCACTGGTAGGTACATCCATTGGCATCAGCGCCGCATTGGTTCCCTTAAGTGTTGGCGCGGCGCCGTTTATTGCAAGGCTTGTAGAGAATAGCCTGCTTGAAGTACCGGGTGGACTGATAGAAACAGCAAGGGCAATGGGTGCAAGCCCCTTACAGATCATCAGGAAAGTATTAATACCGGAAGCATTGCCATCACTGATCAACAACGTGACAATTACGCTTATTACCCTGGTAGGGTATTCCGCCATGGGTGGTGCGGTAGGCGCAGGAGGGTTAGGACAGGTTGGCTATCAATACGGTTATATTGGCTATGATATATTTATCATGAATACAGTGCTGATTTTATTAATAGCCCTGGTATTTGCCATACAATTTGCAGGTAACAGGCTTTCAAAAAAATTTAATCACAGGTAAAGAAATGAAAAGAATAACATTCATCGCAGCGCTGGCAGGAACTATGGCTATATTATCCTGCGGAAATTCAAGAAAAAATGATCCCAATTATATCCGGGCAGGCATTACTTCAGGACCTGAGCGGGAAATAGCCGAAGCCGCTAAAGAAGAAGCAAAGGAAAAATACAACCTGGATGTGGAACTGATTGCCTTCAATGATTATGTGGTTCCAAATGAAGCGCTGAACCAGGGAGATATTGACATAAATGCTTTTCAGCATGTGCCTTACCTGGAAGAACAGTCCAGGCAGCGGGGCTATTCTTTAGCTGTGGTAGGAAACACCTTCGTATATCCAATAGTAGCCTATTCTAAAAAAATAAAAAATATTTCCGAATTGCAGAACGGAAATACTGTTGTAATACCCAATGATCCCACCAATTGCGGACGTTCTTTGTTACTGCTGCAAAAAAATGGATTATTGAAGCTAAGGGATGGCGTAGGTTTGCTGCCTAAAGTAACTGATATTGTTGAAAACACGAAGCAACTCAAAATACTTGAAATTGAGGCGCCGCAACTGCCGAGGGTACTGGACGATAAGGAGGTGACCATTGCCATCATCAATAATAATTTTGCGGCGCAGGCCGGTTTGGATCCGGCTAAGCTGGGCGTTTTAAAAGAAGACAAAGAATCGCCATATGTGAATGTAATTGTAGCAAGGCAGGATAATAAAAATGAGGAAAAAGTAAAAAATTTTGTAAAAGCTTTTCAATCTGAAAGAGTAGAAAAAGCCGCGGAAAAAGCTTTTAAAGGTGGGGCAATTAAAGGTTGGTAATGGTAAATGAATAAGAGCGCGTTTGTCAATTTTGCTAAATAAACTGAAATAAAAAAGTAAAGGAATGAATAATACAGCCTATTTCTTTCTACGCCTGCCGGTAGCTGCATCGTTGTTAGGGCATGGATTGGTGCGTTTGCCAAAACTACAGGGATTCATCAACTGGATGACGGGCTTCATGGAAAAATCTTACCTGCCGCAGCCGCTTATTACAGGCTTTAGCTATGCCATACCATTTGTAGAAGTTTTTACCGGGCTGTTTTTAATATTGGGATTATTTACCCGGCAAACCATTTATCTTTCCCTTTTGCTGATGGCGGCGTTCATCTTCGGGAACACTACCATAGAAAATTGGGATCCTATCAATACCCAGCTTGTACATTCTGCCTATTTAGGCCTACTGCTTTTCTTTATACAGTATAATGGTTATTCGCTGGATAATGTGATAAAAAAACAGAAAACAGGTTTATAAAACAAAATATCATGGACTTACAATTAAAAGGAAAAAAAGCATTGATTACGGGTTCTACCGACGGTATCGGGTATGCCACCGCAACAGGTCTGGCAAGAGAGGGCGCTATTGTATATTTAAATGGCAGGGAAGAAAAAAAACTGCAAAACGCAATAGAACGCCTGAAAAAAGAAGTCCCGGGGGCACGGACAGAGGGCATTGCTGCCGACTTCAGCAAAGTACAGGAAGTAAACGGTCTGTTGCAAAAACTGCCTGAAGTGGACATACTCGTTAACAACGTAGGCATTTACGAAGCATTACCGTTTGAGGAAACCCTCGACTCAGATTGGTTACATTATTATGAAGTGAATGTATTAAGCGGTGTCAGGCTTTCCCGGCATTACATTGATTATATGAAACGGAAAAATTGGGGACGCATTATTTTTATTTCCAGCGAATCAGGTATCAATATCCCCGAAGATATGATACTGTATGGCGTTACCAAGACCTCATACCTTGCATTAAGTCGTGGGCTGGCAAAATATTTACGAGGCACAAATATTACTGTGAATGCCATACTGCCCGGACCAACCTGGGCGGCAGGTAATCATAAGAGCATGCAGGCGCTTGCAAAAGAAAAGGGCATAAGCGAGAAAGACGCCGCACTCTTATTCCTGAAAGAAAAGCGTCCTTCCACGATCATTGAACGGTTTGCGGAACCCGAAGAAGTGGCTAACCTGATTGTATATGTTTCAAGTCCCTTGTCGTCGGCTACCACCGGCGCGGCCCTGCGTGTGGACGGTGGCGTGGTTGACACAGCCTTTTAGGTTTGAGTAATAAAAATGCGTTAATTAAAATAATAATAAAATGAGTAGAATTAAAATCAGCAACACGGATGTAGAAGTAAGCCGTATCAATTTGGGCGGTAATGTTTTTGGCTGGACATTAGATGAACAAAGATCTTTTGAGATCCTAGACGCTTTTGTTGGCGGGGGATTCAATTTTATTGACACCGCGGATACTTATCCATGGTGGGTAAACGGCAAAGGCGGTTTATCAGAAACCATTATCGGTAACTGGCTTAAAGCCAGAGGCAACCGGAAAGATTTGATCATTGCTACCAAAGTAGGCTCAGAAACCAAAGAGCATGGTTTTGATATTAGTAAAAAGCATATTTTAAAATCAGTGGATGAAAGCCTGAAACGCCTGCAAACGGACTATATTGACCTGTATTATACGCATTATGACGATAATACTACACCTGTTGAGGAAACATTATCGGCTTATGACGAAATTGTAAAAGCAGGAAAAGTGCGTTATATAGCAGCTTCCAATGTTTCACCTACGCGCCTGGTTGAGTCTTTTGAAGCCGCGGAGAAAAACGGTTTCCCAAAATATGTAGCCCTGCAGCCTCATTATAACTTAGTGGAAAGAACAAACTACGAAAGGGAATACCTCCCCTTAGCAGAAAAATATGATCTGACGGTATTCCCTTATTGGTCATTAGCCTCCGGTTTTCTTACCGGAAAATACCGCAGTGAGGCGGATTTAGGTAAAAGTGCACGTGGTGGCGGCGCAAAAAAATACCTCGAGGGAAAAGGGTTGTCAGTATTAGCTGCACTAGATAAAGTTGCCGGCAAACATCAGGTACAACAGGCAACCGTTGCATTGGCATGGCTATTGGCGCAACCGCATATCGGCGCGCCTATTGCAAGCGCCACAAGCAAAAGCCAGCTCGAAACTTTTTTTGCAGCACCTAGCCTGAATTTAGACAGTGAAGATGTAGGATTGCTGGATAATGCAGGCAGATGATAGACGATCGTACTACCCATAAATCCTATAGAGAATCGGGGTGGGGGAAAAAATAAAGCTCAGCGTATAAGCTCTAAAAACCGTTTGGTGCTTATAACATTTACTTTCAGGAAAGTAATGTTCTTTAATTGATCAATAATTTATTCCTTCGCCGTAATTTTCTTTTTATGTTTTTGACCCCAATCCGCCAATGCAGCAACCACGTTTTTGAGGGTTGAGGCGTATTTTGTAGGATGATATTCTACCACAACAGGTGTTTTGTCTGCCTGTACAACTCTCTTTGCCAAACCATTCAGTTCCAGTTGCTTCAATTCGTTAGAAAGCACTCTTGCCGAAATGCCTTTGATTACCCGTTGCAGTTCATTAAAACGGTTGTGTCCGCTTACTAATGCGATAACTACCCGCAATTTCCATTTCCCGCCCAACACATATAGCGCGTCTTCCACGGCATCTATATTTTTTGCACACTGCGTATCCGAATACAATATTTTTTGTCCCATAATTGCTTTGCAGTAACCTAAATATTATCACTAACATTTAGTTTACTACTAATATTTAGTAAGCAAATGTAAATAAATTTGCAACATTAAATACAGTAAAAATGAAAGCAGTAAAAATCACGTATTACATTACGACAGGGCTTATATCTTTCGCAATGCTATTTTCAACCTATGCTTACCTGGCAAATCCCGCATTAAAAGGAGCATTTGAACATTTAGGTTTTCCCGATTATTTCAGAATAGAATTGGCTATTGCCAAATTCCTCGCTGCAATTGCCCTTTGGCTGCCTTTTCGTTTGGCGAAAGAAGCGTCTTACATCGGCTTGGCAATCAGTTTTGTTTCGGCAATTATTGCACACATCGTTGTTGGCGATGGTACTTTCCATACCGTTTATCCTGTTGTGATTTTTGCAATACTTGTGGTATCGTATGTAACGTATCGAAAGTTGGAGCATTCAAAATAAACGTTGGAAAAGAGAAAGCGAAAAGGACGTAAAAACAGGAGCTACAAGGGGTTAAAGACAAAATACCGATTGTGGAAAACTTTTTATGCTTACCGATTTTGAGAGCCGAAAACAGACGATTTGCGGAGCAGAACAGGAACGCAATAAAAAAAGCTACCTGTTAGCGGTTCGTTGTTCTTGCATTGCCTGCCGTGTTGCTGCAGCCTTTTTCATAAAGAAACTACTTAGTATTTTTTGCAAAGGAAAAAAATATAAGACTGTTAGCAAGTTAACTTGTCAATGGTTGAGTTGCCGGTTGCAAATACTTCGAGGTGTTGCACATTTTCCTCAAACGCTAACAGGAAATTTTTGTCTTGGGGATAGTATTTTGCTTTTTCAAAATTTTGTCCTGCAAAATTTTTTATTACTTCAAGGTTTTCCCAATAGGTAATGAGCGTAAAATGTCCCTCATTGTTTTGAGTTTGCCTTAAAAATGTCAAGCCTTTAAAGCCTGTTGTTTGTTGATAGTCGGGAATGGCTGTTTGCTTCAGAAATTCGGTGTAAGTTTCAAAATTTTCCATGCTTGTTTTTCCATGCCAGATTCTTGCAATCATAATTTTTATTTTAACAGTTGCGTTATATTTCCATTCTCATTTTTAGTAAATTGGCCTTAAACCCCGCTTTGGAATATGCTGTTTTTGCAATGCAGTTTTCATCGTAAACTTCAAGCCGTAATTCAGTTATTTCTTTACTTCTTGCCCAATCTATAAGACCTTTCAAGAGTAACTTGTTAATGCCTTTGCTACGAAATTTGGGCTTTACATACATAAAACCCAAATAGGCGTAAGCTGTAAACTTTTGATAGGGTTCGCCTTGTTGTATTTTGGCATACCCCGACCCAACTATTTCGTCATTCGCCACAGCAACCAATACCGCAGCGTTCGGCGATTGAACGAGTGCTGCCAAATCGTAATAATGAATTTCCCCGTCTTTTAATGTTGTGTCATAAGGTCTTTCTGCTTCTACTATTCCTTTTTCAAAATCTAACAAGATATCCATTTCATTCTCCTTTGCATGGCGTATTTCTAAATTCATTTTCACTTTTTGTTTCAATTTGAAAGGCCCTTGATTGTTTTATTAAATGTATCGCAAAAATTAGTTACAAACCCGGCTGTGTATTTTCCGGTAGGGTCAAGTTCCGGGTCTAAGATAGTTATTTCAATACCTACCGATTTCGGATGGTTGAGGAGCATGAAAATAATTTCGTTAAATTCCTCATAAGTCAACCCATCGCTTTGCCTGCTATCAACCGCAGGCATTATCCTGTCGTCTAATACATCTACATCAATATGTACCCAAAAGCCATCCAGTTTTTGAGCGTTTACCATTTCCAAAAAACTATTAACACAGTTCTTTATATTTTTTCCCCTTAATGCAGTTAAGCTCCAATAATTGATTTTTGAATGTAGTATGGCGTTTACATACGCTTCGTCATATTCCCTGTTGCCCACACACCAAACATTTTCCTCATTAAAATAGGGTTCTAAGTTATCAATATTTGTCAGCTTCCCGTGCCCGTAACCCGTTACAATTGCTAAGTCCATACCTGCAGCGCCTCCTGTTTGGGAAAGTTCCGGCAACATAAAATCAGTATGTCCGTCAAGGTAAAACAAGCCATAATTGCCGGTGTTTTTCAAAGCAATGGCGTTTCCTATCAGCACGCTGCAATCGCCACCCAATACAATACAAAAATTATTTTGCTTTAATTCCCTTTCTACCGGTTCAGCTTGTTTTATTGCGTAGTTAACTATGTTGTCGGCATTTCTTACTTTAGTTGCAGGATCAACATTCATCGTATATTCAGGCGGTACTAACCTTTCTGTTTTTTCTGCTTTAATTGCAGCATGAAAATTCTGTTTCTTTAAATACGCTGGCAAATATTTTACTCCGGGTTCGTGCCCTGGTTTTGGTTCGTGCAAACCTAAGTTTGTCGGAAATTCTAAAATTGTAATGCTGTTCATTGAAAATTATTTCACTTTTTTGTTTTAATGGGTTGCGATCCGGGATTCGAAAAAAAATTGGCCCTTATAGATATAAGGGCCGCACCAAAACTAACTGCTTATGAACTAAAATTTTATTCATTCTGTTTCAGCAAATCGTTAATATCAAGCTCTTTCTGCGGGATCAGGAATAATAAGCGCACATTGATTTTTCACTGTGCCTCCAGTACCTCTTTGGCTTTTCCAAACCCTAAGAGGTCGGGCCAGCGCTGGCTTTCAAAGGCAAATTCTACCTGACGCCATGTATATGTGTATTGAGATGCTGTATTTTTTGAGGTGCTGACTGGATTCGAACCAGTGTAAAAGCTTTTGCAGAGCTGTGCCTGACCACTCGACCACAGCACCATAATAATAATGCTTTTAAAAATGGCCCTTATAGAAATAAGGGCCCAATCAAAACTAACTGCTTATAAGACTACCATCTTTAGCACAATCAAAAATGGTAGTCTTTCAAAAATATCAGCAAGGCTGTAATATCTTACCAAACCTGTTATCAGCATTTGCATATTCAATCTCGGCAATACAGTTCAAAACTGCTTTTTCAAAGCCTGGGTCAATGATTGTGCTGCTTGTGATCATTAATGGTTTATCGTCAATTTTTATGCAATAAAGGCGCTCCATTTGTTTGCCGTATATATTGCACCAGTAAATTATTATACCTGCGTCTCTTTTAATAATATCAATAATGATATTGAATATTTCACCTTCAAAATATAAATCCACTCTATGCATCTTAACTAATTGTAATAATCCTTGCATTTATAATACTTGTAAAAATAAGTAATTTCGTTTAGTCTACAAAATTAGTAGACTATTTATTGATAAATATTTCCCTGTTGCTTTCAATAATTTCATTTGATGTTTCCTGAAAAATCAATGGATTTACCAACGTCCACAGAACGGCTGTTCACCGAAACCCTGTGCGAAAATCCTTTTGCTTCCACAATGTAGGCAACAAACGAAAGGTTCTCTTTTTTATAATCAGCCGGCACATTGTAAAAAAATGTTTTCGAATAAACTGCTTTATTAGCTATTGTGCCGATCGTATCACCAAAATAATTTGTACTGAGCATATCGCGGAGTACATGAAAATGGCTGTAATCATCAATCCATTGTTTGGCGCCATCAACAAGGTTAGCCTGTTTATAAGGAACGTTGTTTTCTAACACTGCCACAACAAGCTGGTAGTTTGAACTTGTTTCTCCTTTGTTAGAGACCTGCACATCAACCTTGATAGTATTGTTATCGGTTATTGCAGTACCAAGCGCAATACCAATTTTAGCCTTTGTATTTACGCGTTCAATAAAGCTACCTGAGGTCGCATCAAATTCTCCCACGGAAACAAGATCATCCCGCTGATCTATTATTACACCGGGATAACCGGTAACGCCATAAAAATAATTCTGAAGCTGCTTATAATTGCTGAATTCCATCGGGTCAGTCTCGTCAAGACGCCCGTGCACATTTATCAAATCAATTCTGCCGGGATATTTTATTTCAGCCGTTTCCTTTAATATATCTGAAACTTTTGGGCAGTATACACAATCAAAAGAAACAAACTCCATTATCAAAACATTCTTTGTAAATGATGAAGTGTCAGTTTCGCCCGGGTTATTGATATTGCTTTCGCCGCTGCCTTTTGTACAGGCGTTTATTATAAGTGAAAAAGCAGTAACAGATAATATTTTAAGTATTTGTTTCATTTGCACAACTATTAAAAAGATGATGCTATTGAAAGGTTAAGACCTGTATATGCGGGCATGTACAGGCAAACTCCACCTGCACAAATAAGCCCCTCCCTGTTTCTGCCATAGTTAAGCGCAATCCGCGTACGCGAAAATGTATAGCTGCTCCCCAACCGGTAATAATGAATATTACTGTCACCGTAATTATACATATCGCTGATAAAACATGTAAATGAAGGGGTGGCATAAAATTCAATAAGCGCAGCCGCCCAGTTCTTCAGGTAATCGCCGCTCCAGAGATGTTGCAACTCAAAGCGAAAAGAGTTTTTTGCTGTTGATTGCCAGCGCAGATCTCCGGCAACTATATGCGCTTTATACAAGCTGCTTTCTTTTCCAATAACAACAGGATTGAATTGCTGGTTTGCATAAAACAGGTGGGCAAGCACGTGTGTACTGAATCTTCTCTCTATATCAAGATTAATATCCTGGTAATATTTTGTTTTACCTGGCGTAAAGAAATCATATCCGTTAACTACATCACCCTGCAGATCATAATAAGTTGACGCATTTAGTGATAGCTGTGTTCCATATTTGCCTCCTGCCGCACTTGCTTGTGGTAAGTTATACTGTATGTCCAGCTGACCGCCTGTTTCTCCATTGCCCATGGTGTTATGAGGATTTAACATTGCGAGCGAATAGCTGTGTTGTTTTGTTAATGCAGGTAAATAATTCAGGTCACGCCCGATGCCCGTTATACCGCGTGTGGTGCCGAATTGCATATATTCCAGCCTGCGCAGTGTTAACAAGCTTCCAAAACCAGGTATATTATATCCAAGTTCCAATAACAAAGCGCTGCCATCTTTGTTCCGGTTATTGGTATATACACTGTTATCCTTCGACTTATATGCATACTCACCCTGCAAACTGAATGCATGCACATTCCAGTTTATGCTAAATGAATATGCCTGCACATTCGGATTTACGGGTTCCTGCCCTGCATAGCTTACGTAGCGGTTAATGATATTAACCGCGGCATCTGCTGTTGAGTTTTTAAGTTTTAATAAAGATGCGATATCTACAGACAAACCTGCAGCCTTAATATTTGATGCGGCTTTATCCATAAACTCGCGTGAACGTCCTGCAATGCCTTTAATATGAATAAGATTGCGAAATGAATATGCAAGCCGCACGCCTTCCACAGAGGTGTTAAGACCAATAGCCCTTTCTTCATACGCCCTGAAAATAAGCCCGTTTCCAAACTGTTCGTAAAAATCGCCAACGGTAACAGAGAAATTACTATCCCGGAACGAAGCATATTTAAATACCAATCCGCTGTTGCGCAGGGTTGAAGGCAGTCCCTGCAATACTGGCAGGTATGCTTCGTACTGAACGCCGGCGTTGAATTTTCTGTATCTGTAATCCAGCTTAAAGTAATTATCAGACCCCAGTTTGTCATCAGGCGCAGCAATACCCGGCTCACTGTCATTTACATAATAAATGGAGTTGGTTTCAAAACTTCCTGAAAGGTTGCCCTGCGCATATATAGATGTAATACTTATCAAAATAATAAAAACAGTTAAGCATATATGGATGATGTTTTGTTTCATCTACAAACCTTTTAAAACTTCCAGCACTTTTGTTTCACTGCCGGGTGTATATCCAATATGCGAGTAAACAATTTTCCCGTCGATCCCAATAATATATAATTGTGGTATGGAGTTAACATTTAATGCTCTTTTAAAATCCTGGTTTTTATCAAGCAATATGGTAAATGGCCATTCACGCGAAGCAGCGAACCCACGCACCCTTGCAACTGATCTTGCATCATCAGTAGAAACTGCAACAAGCCGGAAATTCACTTCCTTTTGCCATTTTTCCCATTGATCTTTAAAAGCATTCAGCTCTTCAATGCAGGGTTTGCAGATGGTTGACCAGAATGCAATTACTACCGGCACCTTATCATTAAGCAGTGAAGTTGAACTTATAGTTTCTCCTTTTAATGTGCTTAGTTGCACGGATGGAAGTTGTGTTTGCGCTGAGCAAGCAACAACAGCCAGGTATATTAACGCGAATAGTGAAAATTTTTTCATTGTACATTTTTTGTTAGTCGCTAATGTCCTTCATGTTCATGCCCGGTATTTGTGCTATCTCCGGCGGCAACGGTTATATCTCTTTCCAGCTTACCTACCTGTCCTGCCTGGTCAGTTACTTTAAGATGAAAAGTATAATCTCCAATTGCCTCGCCTTCCGGTATCAAAGGGTAATCCTGGAAACCGAGCACCTCTTTTTTACCAACATAATCTGTGTAATTTTTGGTGAGACTAAAAGTGGCATAGCCACTTTTCTGGTCTATTTCAAGCTCTATAGACCGGATGCGCCCCGGGGCTGCGATATTCACTTCAAAATGCCCTTCCTGTCCCAGGTAAAAAACATCTTCGCCCGATGATATATGCGCTCCCAGGTGAACAACTTCAATAGTTGGCGCCGCGGGCTTCTCCTTTTCAGATTCCTTACTGCATGATGAAAATAAAACGATCGGTATATACCATACCATTATCATACTTTTCAAAAACTGTTTGTCTTTCATGTTAATTTCATTTAAGGAATGAACGGTGTTAATCAGTTTTAGAGAATATTAAATCGCGGTGAAATATGAAATATCACCTGCTTCAGCATTGCTTAACAGGTGATATTTCTGCTATCCGGATATTAATAAAAACAAAGTTTAGTACCCGGGGTTCTGTGTAATGCCCAACTCATTGCCTGATAAACCTTTTGGAATAGGGAACCGGTAAAACTTGCCGGAAATATTATCGGTTTTTGCATGCAGATGCTTATATATCTTCGCAAAAAACGGATAGTTGGTTTTAACCTTGCTTCCGGTACCATCGCTTTCTGCACCGAATTTGGCAACCTGGGATTCTACTGAACTATAGTCAGATTTGTAATATTCAAAAGTGGGTACATCAGTAAGGATTGTACTAACCAGTTTCCTCCATCGAACAAGATTAGACCAATGTCTTTGTTCAAAGAATAGTTCCAGGTACCATTCATGTTCCAGTTGCTCATGTGTAAGCGTAGTATACTCTTCCACACCAGCTCTTCTTCTTAACTGGTTAATCACCTGCACTGCTTCGGTTGTTTTGCCCAATTGTAATAATGCTTCTGCTTTGGTCAACAATACCTCTGCATAACGGATCTCAATACGATTGATATTATTAGGTTGTCCGGCTTCTGAGCCCGGAGCCACATCATTGTATTTTGCATTGCGATGTACAAATTTTCCGATTCGCGGAGAGGTAACAGGGAATACATAATCGTACTCTTTATAGTCTGAAGCTTTACTTGCAGGAGATGCAACAGGTTCATCCTGGTTATACAACTTGGTGAAAAGCGAAAAATGTTTACGCTTATCATTGTCTGCAAAACGGTTCAGCAAAGTAACATCAGCGGGCCCGATATGATTATCCTGGTAAAGATCGAAACGGAATGTGAAGGGACAGTGCGTCTGGTGATTACCCTGCGCATCTCCCAGTCCGTCTCCATCGTGATGAATAGTGAAGATATGTTCTGCTGCTTTGTCTTCTGCAGGCACTCCGAAATTGGTTTCAAAATCATCCTGCAGTTTGTAGTTGCCGCTGCTGATCACCTTATCAGCATATTCAACGGCTTTCTGCAACCTGGTAGCATCCCAGGAGGCCGCACCAGGATCAGTTTTACCACCTGCAATAGCAGCAACTTCTGCCTGCGAAAGTGGCTTGCTTGCCCATTGCAGATAAGCTCTTGCCAAAAGCGCGTTAGCAGCCCCCTTGCTTGGATTAGAACGAACCACATCGTATCCTGGTAAAGCGGCTTCCGCTTCAGTAAGATCTTTTACGATCTGCGTATATACTTCATCTATAGATTTACGGGTAGTTTGCTCTGCCTGTGTAGGATTAGGTGTGAGAATAAGCGGCACTTCACCCCAGAGATTTGTAAGGTATGCGTAACCGTGAGCACGGATAAATTTTGCTCTTGCTCTTGCCAGATCTATACTTGCCTGTGTAAGATTGTCGCCGGCGCGGCTGGAGTCCGCTTTGCCGATCGTTCTGTTCGCCTCACCTATGCTCACATAGATATAGTTAAATATCTTGGTAGGATACCAGTTATTGACATCCGTTTTCAACTGGCTTACCAATGGCCCATCCGCATCATCAGCACCTTCAAAGCTGATGGTATGCTCACTGGTAGACTCTAACAAGAATGAGAAAGAAGAGCTCAGCCTTTGCCATGGCGGAAAGGCAGCATTTGCCGTTGCCAGGGCTTCCTGGTCTGTTTTCCAAACGGATTCTCCTGTAATAACCGGGGGCGTTGTGCCGCCTGGATCTACGTCTTT
This sequence comes from Agriterribacter sp., assembly GCA_047601125.1. Lineage (GTDB taxonomy): Bacteria > Bacteroidota > Bacteroidia > Chitinophagales > Chitinophagaceae > Agriterribacter. The sequence continues at coordinate 2,979,792 of JASGJY010000002.1, forward strand.
TTTGCAGGAAAATCCCGCCAAAGACCCTGCTGCAATAGCTGTTAAAGCTAGATGTTTTAGAGATTTTGTCATATTTTTTGTTGTTTAAGCAATGAATGAATAAGTATATATTTATAAATGCATTTACCTAGTATGAAATATTTACACCAAACAGGAATGTGCGCGGCATAGGAAAAGTTCCTAAGTCAATACCTTGCGCCACTTCCGGATCGTAGCCTTTATATCCTGTTATTGTTAAAAGATTTTGAGCCGTTGCAAACACGCGAACCTTTAATGGCGGCAATTTACGGGCGGTTAACAACGCCTTATTTACGGTATAGCCAAGTGTTATTGTTCTCAACCTTAGGAAAGAACCATCTTCAATATAACGGCTGTCCAGTTCCGAAGAAAAAGGTGAGCTGGTAATCCTGGGCACTGTATTGGAAGGATTAGATTCAGTCCAGCTATCCAGCAATACTGCAGAAGCATTATATGCATCTGTTGGTTTTTCAAGATAGCGGCGCAACTGGTTGTATACACTGTTTCCCTGTGCACCCTGCAGCAGCACAAATAAATCAAAGCCATTAAAATTTACAGAAGATGAAAAACCATAAATAAGCTTAGGTTGTTTGCTGCCTAATACCACCCGATCGGTTTGATCAATATGCCCGTCACTATTTATATCTTTCAATCGCGGATCGCCTGGTTGCGGAGTAGTGTATGACGGGCTGGTAGGTAGTTTGGAAAGATCTTCCCCTTTTTGAATTACGCCCTGGAATACCTGCCCGTAAAAAGAACCTAAAGGTTCACCAACTCTTAATATTTCTACACCTAAAATTCTTTCTGTTACATTTCCGTATAGTTTTGTAATTCTATTTACATTATATGCCGCGTTGGCGCCAACTGACCATTGCAATGCTTTATCATCAATTAACAGTGCATTTACAGTCAGTTCTACACCTTTATTTTCCAGGTTACCTACATTTACCAATTGTTCATTGCTTTGACCCAGGGCCGGTGGTATGCGAATGAGCAGATCAGATGTTTTTTTGTGATATACATCTATGGTAGCGGAAATCCTGTTATTCAAAAAGCCGGCGTCTATACCTGCGTTGTATTGAAATGTTGTTTCCCACTTCAGGTTTTCATTACCGCTATTCCCTACCTGGTACGCAACACTGCCACCATAATATACCGCTTCCAGAAGCTGGAGGTATTCATAATCGCCTATCTCCTGGTTGCCTACCTGCCCTGCGCTCAACCTTAATTTTAAATTGCTGAGTGGTTTATAATTGTTCAGGAATGATTCTTCATTTATATTCCATGCTAACCCAATGGAAGGGAATAAACCCCATTTGTGATTTTTGGCAAACCGCGTGGAATAATCACTTCTGAAATTTGCTGTCAGGTGATACCTGTCGAGCAGTGAGTAATTAATTCTGCCAAGTAGTGAATGAAGCCTGCTTTCGGTAAGCCCGCTGAATATCGGCCGGCTGCCATAAGGCTTTCCGTCCTGAAGATTATTTACGCCCAGATCTTCATTGGTAAAACCAGAACTAAGTGTAGTAATAAAATTTGTTTTGGTGTGCTGATAGGTATAACCTGCTAATACATCAACAAAGTGAATGTCTTTGATGTGTTTTGCATAGGACAGGGTATATTCCGATAAAAGGATCTGTGATTTTTTATTTCCGATACCGCCTATCCCCTGCGGCTCAAGCCCTATAGCAGTGTAAGAAGGGGAAAAGTAATTTTGCGTGGTATACCCGATGTTGGTTCCCACACTCACTTTTGCGGTAAACCCGCTTTCCGTTTTATATTGCGCATAAAAATTTCCCAGCACAGAAGCATATACAGATTGAGCTGTGCTATGCAAAAGATCTGAAATAGGGTTGGCCGTTGTATCTCCTTCTCTCAGGTACGCGTATTCAAAAGGATTATTATAGTTATACCCGCCGCTTGCAGTATAAAATGGTACAACCGGCGGCATATATAAAGCATAGGTAAGCGAGTTGGTAATGCCGGCAGAATAAGGAGAGCTATTGTAGTTAACTGCTTCAAAAGTTGTAAGCGTATTTTGTGTGCTCTGGCTTCCGGTAACGTTTACGCCTACCCGAAGACCTGGTAATACAGACCGGTCATAGTTAGCGCGCCCTACAAAGCGCTTCAATCCTGAATTAAGCACCACGCCCTCCTGGTTAAGGTAGTTACCGGAAATAAAATATTGCGACTTTTCATCACCACCGCTGATAGAAATGGAGTGGTTTTGGGTAATACCTGTTTGAAGTACTTTTTGCTGCCAGTTATATCCCTGCCCCAAAGCAGCGATCTGCTGGTCTGAATAGCCGGGTTTGTTGAGAAAATAGTCTTTCTGCAAACGGGCCCATTGTGTGGCATTGAGCAGGTTTAATTGTTTGGCAGAATTAGCTATACCTGCTGTATATTGATAATCTATTACACCTCCTCCTTTTTTTCCTTTTTTAGTTGTTATCAGTATTACGCCGTTTGATCCTCTTGAGCCATATATGGCTGTAGCTGAAACATCTTTTAACACTTCAATAGATTCGATATCTGAAGGATTAAGAAATGCAAGCGGATTAAGCTCACCTTCAATACCGCCCAATCCTGCTTTGGTTGAAGCATTATCACTGAAAAATAAAAAACCATCAATTACAAACAGGGGATTATTACTGGCGTTCACTGAATTTCCGCCGCGTATGCGGATAGTTGCCGGCGCTCCCGGTTGTCCTGATTCCTGGGTAACATTTACGCCGGCCACAGTGCCACCCAACAATGCATCTACAGAAGGCGATATATTATATTCCAGTATCTTTTTTGAAACGGATGATATAGCCCCGGTAAGATCTTTTCTTCGCTGTGTGCCATACCCAACAACTACAACTTCGTTCAGTACGTTTATATTTTGTGATAATAAGAAAGTAACAGCATCATTTGCTGACAGTATTTCTTCCTCTGCCTGCTTATATCCTACAGAAGTGATCACTACTGTTAATGGAAAAGCTTTTACAGAGCGAAAAGAAAAAAAACCTTTAGTATCACTCAGCACTTTGTTGCCGGTTCCTTTTTCATTTACAACAGCATTTACAATTGGTTCATTTGTTTTGGCATCAATAATATAACCCCTTATAATATTGTTTTGCGCATTAAGTTTGCCAACAAACAATAGAGCGCACAGGAGTAAAAAATAATTTAGTACAGGTAGCTTAACATAACATTTCATCTTGCAGTAGGTTTTAAAATTAAATTTTGTATACATTAAAAATTGCAACGCTTATAATGACAGGCTGCTACAGTATAAATCTTCCCCCCATATAAATCATTCTTCCGGTCAGTGGCCCCCAAACGAGTGAGCCATCAAAATATTTACCGAATGGATTGGCTGCATCCAGGATAGGATTTTGTTGCCTGTAACCCGTAAGGTTTTCGCCTCCTGCATACAGTTCCCATTTATTCCCGAACTTTCGGGTTACCTGTGCTGTAACCTGGATGAACGAAGGCGAGTAATCACTCAAACGTAATCCTTCAGGATTTGACGCCGTATATGGAATTCTCTTTCGCCCATACCATTGCGTTGTATAATCAAATTTCCATTTGTCTGAAATTTTATATTCCAGGCTTATAAAAGCTCTGTGTTTTGAAAGCAGCGGTTTTTGAAGCAGCTCTCCCCAATAATCTGTTTTTACATCAAGCCATTTGTAGGCCACGTGTACATCAAGATTTTTTACCAGCTCATAATTCAGTTCAACCTGTATGTTGCCGGAGTACGATTTTCCATCCAGGTTATAAAAGTTCAATTCCTGTGGGTGAGCGTCAAAATCAACTACGGTCTGGTTAATAAAACTGGTTCTGTATGCATCTATGCTTATGGTTCCCGCACGCTGGTATAATTTGAAGGAATGAAGAAAATTAACACCGGCTGTCCATGCTTTTTCAGGATCCAGCCCGTAACCATAGGTATGCGAAGTATTGATTATCCTGTATTGCCTGGAACTAACAAATGCTGCGGCGTTTTCTGCAAAAATATTTGCCAGCCTGTATCCTGATCCTACTGAAATCCTGAGATTGGTTTTCTCAGAAAAATCATATTTAAGGTTAAGCCGGGGAGTAGTGATCCATCCAAAATAGTTATGATGATCTGCACGTACGCCGGCTATTACCGAAAGATTAAACGGCGCTGTATAAGTATATTCAAAAAATGCACCCGGCACAATTTCATTACGTGTAAATACAGCTCGTTCACCTGTGCTGCCAGGCGTTACATGCGTATGGCCGGGCGCATCCGTGTCGCCGGTATGCTCACTGTGATCTGCTATGTATGTTTCATGGTAATTTTCATTATTAAAACTTAGCCCGGTTCTGTACTTATGCATTGTAGTGCCTATGATAGACTGGTAAATGAAATTTGCATAGATATTTCTTTGTTTGCCGGAATATGTATTTATTCCATAAACAGATTCATTATTATAAACACTACCTGAAAAAATCAGTCCTACACTTTTATATTTATGCTGTGGAAACACATATCCCAGCTTTCCGGTTACTGTATATTGTTCTGAGCTGATATCAACAGTATAGTGATCAGTTATTGATGTATCTGCATTGTGATGAGAACCGCGTTGTCCCGCATACCGTTTATCATTTAAAGCTTTAATTGCAAACTGTCCTATCCAACCGTTATTGTCGGCATACTTCCACCTGCTTATTACATTAAACTGGCGGCCGCCGGGCATATCAACAAACCCATCATGATTTCCATCATGCTTCCATGCAACGGCATCAGCATGCGCTAACAGTGCGGTACTCCATTTGTTGTTAAGCCTGTGCGCAAGATTGATATTCTGCTCAGCGCGGCCCATGCTGTTTACATAGCTGTTTACCAGGAGGCGTTCCGCATTATCCGGCTTTTTCTCTTCTATATTTATTTGCCCGGCAATACTTTCGTAACCATTTACCACTGATCCAACGCCTTTTGTTACCTGTATACTTTCAATCCACGTACCGGGAATGAATGTAAGCCCGTAACTCCCCTGCAAACCTTTTAATTCCGGAACGTTCTCTGTAAGCAACTGTGTATAAATGCCGGATAATCCCAGTAACTGAATCTGCTTTATACCCGTTATTGCATCTGAATAGCTTACATCAACAGAAGGACTGGTTTCAAAACTTTCGGAGAGATTGCAGCACGCAGCTTTTGACAATTCAGCAACCCCAAGATTCAAAGTGTTGTATACATTCTTCAACGATAAATAGGCATGCGTTTTTTTTGAAGTAATAGTTACCGCTTTTAAATTTACAGATGACGCATTTTTTAATGTTACCGTAAGAAAATCCGTATTGGTAAGGGTAATAGTATCCGGCGTAAATCCTGTAAAGCTTATAATTACCGGCGCGGGTAAAATAGCCTGAAATTGAAACACACCGGTACTGTCAGTAATGAAACTTTCTCCTGAATGAAGACTTTTAATAGTTGCACCGGCAACCGGCTGAAGTTTGCCTTTAACGGTTTCTTCAACAATTACGCCGGATAACCTGTGTAATACATTTTTTATACCGCCTTTTCCTGATCGATGATAATGGCAGCATACAGGCAGGGATTTATATGTTTCGTCTGATGCTTTAAATGAATCATTATCGTGGCCGGCTTCCGCTATTTTTTGTTGAATAATAGCTTTTGATATCAATGCACTGTCAAATGTTATTAACAGCCCGCCTGTTTTAATATTCCACTCAGCGTATGTTATAGATTTGAGAGATAAAGCAGACTGCTCTATTCTTCCTTTGCACATTTCGCAGTTACCCGAAACATGAAATGATTCTGTAACCAATGTATTGGTTTGTGCAAATGCTTCCTGCATCAAAAATGCAAACGCGATACCGGTTAATATATATTTGCCTGATTGTTTCATTACTACAGTTACAATGGATCAATGATCTTATAAAAAATTTTATCATTATCGCCCGGTTTATTCCTGCCGGAATAAGCAACAATAAACCCATTACCTATAGGTTTGATGACAGGAAAAGAAGCATAGCTTGTGCTATCAGTTAAATAATCCGTTGCCAGTTTCTTTCCACCTGCAGCTCTTACCTCGAACCCTATCCTGTTTCCGTGTGAAGCACCTTCATCCCACACGATCAGTTGCTCGCCGGTTTTCGCGATTGCTATTTGCGGATGTTTTGCAGAAGGTTTAATGCTTACGGCGTCCCGCTTAGAAAATGTTTTACCGTTGTCTTTTGAATCTGCATAAAAAACACCGCTGCCATTTCCTAAAGTATACCATGCAAAAGAAAGCCCTTCAGATGTTTGTGCTATTGCCGGACCTGTATGCGGGCAGCCATTGATCACCCAGTTATCAGGGCTGATGCGCTCAGGTACAGAAAATGTTTTACCATTATCCGTTGAGATCGTATGCACCATATCCCTTATAGAATCATTGATGATCTTCCTGTATACGGCATGCAGGTTTCCCTGTTTATCAGCAAACAAATCTGTACGGCAACACTGGCAGGTGGTAATGTCAATTACCCGTTCATTATCCGGTACATTATTTTTATTAAACTTGGCAAAATATAATGATGATCCTTCCTTGTCCGTTTGCTTTCTGTTATCGAGCCATATTATACCTACTGTATTATCTTTTAATACTTCAATATCAAAATAGCGCTGGTCAATGCTGCTGGTATCCCTGCTCAATGTTTGAGGAGCTGTCCAGTTTTTTCCATCATCCACCGACCAGCTGTAATACACAATACCGGAATAAGGATTTTTGGGATTAGGATTTGCCGCTCCCCATGTTGCTAATATTTTTCCATCAGGAGTTTTTATTACTCTTGGTATATTTTCACCGTGAGGATGAGCGTTGTCGCTTCCGGGCACAACAACTGTTGACCCAAAATCAATCCCATTATCCGATATGGCATAGCATAACACTGCCTGCGTATCTGAAACATCACGCAGCCAGCTTATAAGCACTGCGCTGTCTGCCGTTTTAAATAAATATGGGCATGAACCTGAAAACACACTATCCCTGCTGATCCCTAATCCATGAGTTGCAATGTGTCTGGTTGTTTTTTCTTTTGCATTGCAGGAGAAGATAAGCGCTGCTAAGAAACTGTAAAAAATATTTCTCATCATTAATTTACCTGGTTTAATTTCCATGCTATACCTACATTAAATGTTCTGAGTTGCCCGGGTCTGTATGTAGTACCCCATGAACTTTTTTCAACTGTTGTAGCATACACTACATTGCCCACATTCAAACAGTTTACCCAAACCTCATAAGATTTAAACTGGTATCCTGTTCTTGTATTTAAAATATTAAAGCCGTTATACTTTGCCGTATTCTCAGCGTCGGTATGATAACCGCCCATACCCTGCCACTCCACTGAAACTCTGAATCCTTTTAAAAACCCGGGCTTATAACTCAGCTCACTATTTACAAAGTAGGAGGGGGCCTGGCTCATATGATGACCGGAAAGGTTTTTATCATTTTTCACATATTGCTTATACTCGTGATGCGCGATAGTGCCACTAACTCTTAACTGTAATCCTTTCAGCAATTCATAGCGGGCATTTGCTTCAATGCCATAGTGCGTGGTTTTTCCAACATTCTGATTTTTGTATGTGCCATCTGTTTGCCTGACGCTCATAATTTCATTTTTACCATCCATCTTATACAGGGCTATATCGGCATTGCCTCTTCCTTCATCAAAGCTTGTCCATCCGCCAATTTCATAATTGTTGTAAGTAGACGGTTTAAGTGTGGGTACCTGCACTCCAGTGAATAAGTCAGTGATATTAGGCGGTGCAAAACCTACGCTGTAATTGGCATAAACACCTTTAGTATTAGTAAAGCCATAAGTAAATCCAGCTTTTGGAGTGAAGTATGAGAAATAATTTGAAGCATTCTCAGCACCGGAATAAGAACCTGGCGGAAGAAAATTCCTGAAATCATAATCCATCCTGTCATATCTTCCTGCAATAAGTATTTTAAGTTTTTCAACAGGGTTAAATTCAAGCTGAGTATATACCGCAGAGTTAAAAAGATTTACTTTATAATTAGTTAATACCGAATCAGTAGTGGTATAGGCATAATATACCTTGTCTGCATTTACATCTATATCAATATAATTTGCCCAATAGGTTGCCGGGCTGTAGTCCACACTAATACCTGTGATCCATCGTGCATTCAGGAAGTTAAACTTTTTCCGGTGTTGTGCTATCATACCATAACTTGTAAATGCATCTTCATTAATTTGTCCCTTTGCTTTGGTAGCACTGCCGGCAATAGCACCAATACTGTAAAACGGGTTTTGCCCTATTGCCGTATTCCTGTGAAACAGCGTTACTGTTGTTTTATCACTTTCACTCCAGTTATGCTCAAATGCAGCTTTTAACCTGAAAGCATTTACTTTCCTGTAAGTAAACCTGTAAAAACTCTCATAGTTTTTGCTGTAAAATTTTGCACTGTCCAATCCTCCCACCTGGTCCGTTTTATAATCAATATAATCAGCAGTGAAATTCAACAGACTTCTTTCGCTGAAATGATAGTCGGCGCGGAATGTTAAAGCAAGTTTCCTGAAGTCGTTATGCTTGCTGTCATCTTCATTTCTATCCGCAAAATACCCGCCGATGTATAACCCGAGTTTTTTAAATGTATTGGAAACAAAAAAATCTGATCTCTTATAACCTCTGCTGCCTGCTTCAACCTGCACTTTTGCCGTAGGTGTGCGTGAAGGCGTTGCAGTAATAAAATTAACGGCCCCTCCAACGGCTTCACTTCCGTATAAAGATGAAGCAGGTCCTTTTATTACTTCCACTTTTTCTATAGCTGCCTGATTTATCTCAATTAATGCATTATGATTAAAATCGCCTACGGTGCGGATAGGAACACCATCCTGGAGGTATAAATACATGTTGCTATAACCCATAGGCTGGCGTATGGACATAGCATGTTGTTCATTACCCAAATCAACCATAAACACTCCGGGTACTTTATTCAGCAACATATCCAGGCGTGTTGCTTTTGTATCATTAATGGTAGATTTAGAAATGGTATGTATCGCTACAGGAGCTTCAGACCGTGGTTGCTGCTCGCGGTTTGCTGAAACAATTACTTCAGCAAGTTCAGTGTTATAAAATTGCAGAAACACCCGTATATTATCAGAAGCAGGGATATTTTGCTGCTTATAGTTTACAGCTGAAATAATAATGCTATCAACCGGTGTGGCTGACGCAAAAACAAACCACCCGGATTTATTTGTTTTTGTAATTATTTTTTTATCGGGAGACGAAATGCTGGCGTCAGCAACCGGGTGGCCATGATCTTTATCAAATACAAACCCACTGATTGTATTTTGCGATTGCGCTGCATTTTCAATTACTATTGATAAAAGCGTTAATAAAATGAAAGATCGGAAGGACATAAATTATTTTTTTGCTTTGGTTGCAAAATCAAATATTGTATATCATATACATTATTCGATTTTAATGGTTAATCAAACATTTTTTTACAATAAAAAAGACATTCCTCATTCTTGTTTGGTAAACAAAAATTACATTATTGACAGCCCTTGTTATTACAAGAAAATTTTAAAGCCAGGAAGACAAATACATAGCGTCCCACAGTAAAGCAGGTGCATAAACATAACTTATTAATAAAGTTTAGTAAGAATGTATACTATGCATGAGCCCTGTATTGACAAGGCCGGTACACAATCATTCTGTTTGCGTTAACATCGCATTTTGCTACAGAACATCAAATAAATGGATTTTGACCCTGGTTGCATGATGTAGTCAATTTATAGTTTCTAAATATTGTTTAGACCAGGTTAGGCACTTATCCGGATGCCGGAAGTTGCCAGAAGTTCACAGAGCCTGACTCTCCCTTCTTCTTTATAAATTAACTAACTAATGGTGGTGATTAATTAGATGGTGCAAAGCTAAAGCGTTAACAAATTACTTCCAAATTTTTAGTCTACTATTTTTGTAGACTTATATTTTCCGTATCATACACTCCTGTTATCGAACACAATCTGCTCCCGTAAAGTTTCGTAATTTTATCTGATAATGTAAGGTAAAACAGGCTTATGCCTGCGGTATAACCTGATTAACATTCTATTGACCTATTCTACTCACAGATATACTAACTTCACTTTTTACTCACTATCAAAATGGATGTATTTTTTTTCTGAAGCCCCGCTACCGGAGGTTACCAAATATATGACCACCATAATATTCTGAACCCTGCAGGGGGCTCCAGAAAAATAAAATAACATTTACCCTTGCGGATAAGTATAAATTTCGGCGGAATAAATGGTGGTGGTTTATTAAAGCCGGAGAAATCTCAACTCGTTATTTGCAACAATGCAAACGCATTAGCTCAATTACAACAACATATACAATGTAAAGTAAAAGCAATCACTTTCGAATAAATTTAATAATTGTCCACAAAAATAATAGACTATTGAGATAAAACAATTTTTTGTTTCTTTTTTTCAAAAAAATATTTTCCCTGTTATTAAAAACATATTGTATCAACTTAAAAAGACAATAGTGTAAATGTTTTTTTGTCGGTACTGATTTTACTTTTCTTAAATGTGTTTCTTAAATCGTCAACAAGGTCATCTGCATCTTCCAATCCAACACTTAAGCGTATAAGACTATCTGCAACGCCGGAGGCTCTTCGTATTTCTTCAGGTATAGATTTGTGCGTCATTTGTGCGGGGTGACATAACAGGCTTTTTACACCACCGAGGCTTTCTGCCAATTTAAAATAGGTTGTGGCAGTTACAAAATCATTGGCAGCTTCAACAGTATCTTCTTTCAAAGTAAAAGAAACTACTCCGCCAAAACCCTTTGCCTGCCTTGCAGCAATAGTATGATTAAAATGATTTTTCAACCCGGGATAGTATACTTTATCTACAGCGGGGTGTGATTGTAAAAACTCAGCTACTGCCTGCGCATTCGCACAATGCTGCTTAACCCGCAGATACAGCGTTTCTATACCACGGATCACCAGCCAGCTGTCGAATGGTGACAGAACAGCACCGCTGGCATTTTGAATAAATTTTATCTTATCGCCCAACGCTTTTTCTTTTGTAATAACAAGTCCTGCTATCAGGTCACTATGTCCTCCGAGATATTTGGTAGCAGAATGTACAACAATATCTGCGCCCAGTGTAATGGGAAGTTGCAGTGCCGGCGAAGCGAAGGTGTTATCTACACAAAGCAAAATGTGATTGGCTTTCGCGATTTTTGCGATAGCCTCAATATCAGATATTTTGAGCGTGGGATTTGTTGGTGTTTCAAGCCAGATAAGTTTTGTTCTGGCAGTGATAGCATTTAGTACATTTTCTGCAATGGTAGTATCAACATAACGCACCGTAATGCCAAACTTTTGATATACCTGTGTAAACAAACGGAAAGCGCCGCCGTAAATATCATCAACCGCGAGTATCTCATCGCCGGCTTCAAGCAGTTTTATTACCGCGTCAATAGCAGCCAGCCCGCTTGCAAAAGCCGCGCCTGCAGCTCCTTTTTCCATGCCGGCGATCAGTGTTTCCAATGCTGCTCTTGTGGGATTTCCGCTACGGGCATAATCATAACCTTTATTTACACCCGGTGCTTCCTGCACAAAAGTGCTTGTTTGATAAATAGGTATGGAAACAGCGCCTGTTAAAGGATCTGCAGGAATACTGTGAAGGAGTTCTGTTGCAATGTTGCTCATCTTTTTAGTTTTTAATAGTTTAAAATGTAATTGATAATACTTACCAAAAAAGATGAACGGACGGCAACAAAAAAGCTCGTCCGATAAATCAGACGAGCTTCCAATATAGTTATATTCTATTTTCAGCGCTGTGAATCTGGCTTATCTCTCACGCCTGTAGCGTGATGGAATTGGCACCTTCCCTTTTAATACAAGTGTATAAAAGGAGGTTGTCAAGGCTTCGCAGGGCCATTACCCTCCGCCTTTCTTGATAAGTGTTCTGCACCTAGTGCAGTAATAAAGAACTTTGACAAAGATATAATCATTTTATTTTTATGACCAATTTTTTTTGTGCACCGAATATTTTCTTAAGCTCTTTTTAAGGTTGTTTGTCTCAAATTACAGTGGTTATCATCAAATTTTTATTAAATGACGATCGCTGAGTTCAAACGCGGGTCAGAGGAAGAACAGGCGGAGGCTTTACGGAAATATGGTGTTTTCCTGGCAGAACGTATTTGCTGGCATAGCCGTATTTATTTATATGCGCTGTCTTCAGTGTATATAGAACTTTTTCATGACCTGGATGAGCTGGAATATTCTCCGATAAGAATACTGCGCATTTTTGAAGATCCCTCAGAACTGGATGCTTACATGGATGAAATAGATATTTCAGAATTGATCCTGGCATCTTGATATAGTTCATTTTCCATAGTTAACAGCTTTTTTCTTTTCTCTCAGATGAAGTGCTTTGAAATAGATTATCGGGAAAACAAGTAAAGTGAAAATAGTTGCTGTTACCAAACCTCCGATAATTACTATGGCAAGTGGTTTCTGGCTTTCAGAGCCTATTCCGGTGCTCATTGCTGCGGGTAGTAATCCTATTGCAGCCATTAATGCTGTCATTACCACCGGTCTGGTTCTTATTTTTACAGCATTTATTATGGCAACAGTTAAATCATTTTCTGCTTTAACCTGTTTGTGAAATTCTGATATCAGTATAACGCCGTTCTGAACACAAATGCCAAACAATGCTATGAATCCCACACCGGCGGAGATACCAAAATTCATCCGGGTGATGTGCAATGCCAGTATGCCGCCAATTAAAGCAAAAGGCACGTTGATTAAAACATAACCGGCATCCTTCACATTATTGAACATGATAAAGAGCAGAATGAAAATAATGACCAGGCTGATCGGTACAACCTGCGACAACCGTTTGCTGGCGCGTACCTGGTTTTCAAATTCACCTGTCCAGCCGATGCGGTATCCTGCAGATAATTTTACATGCTCATTTACATTTTGTTGTGCTTCAGCAATGGTACTGCCCAGGTCGCGTTCTCTTACGGAAAATTTTACACCAATAAACCGTTTCGTATTATCACGATATATAAAAGCCGGCCCGGTAGTCTGTTTAATGCTTGCGATTTCTTTCAGCGGAATTCTGTTACCATTAATAGCAGGTATCATCAACCTCAAAATATCTTCTTCATTTTTCCTGTAATTTTTATCATACCTTATGCTGATATCAAATTTTTTATCTCCTTCGTATTTTTGTGTAGCAGTTTTGCCACCAATGGCCATTTCAATTACGGCCTGCGCTTCAGCCTTTGTAATACCATTGATGGCCATCTTTTCTTCATCAAGCAGGATGCTTATTTCCGGTTGGCCTACATTCCTGAGTATGCCTACGTCTTTTATTCCCGGCACATGTTGTATCTGCTCTATTACCTGGTTGGCATATTGATCCAGTTTATCAAGATCATCGCCATATATTTTTACCGCATTGGAAGCATTCATTCCTGCCACTGCTTCAGCCACATTATCAATAATAGGCTGGGAATAATTATAATTGATGCCCTGGTAATTTTTTAATTGCCTGTCCATTTCTTCCACCAGGTCGTCCAGCGAAATTTTTCGCTCCCATTTTCCTTTAGGCTTGAGGTTTACCTGCATCTGCACATAGTAAAATCCACTTGGGTCAGTTCCGTCATTACTGCGTCCTGTTTGAGAAAGCACTCCGTTCACTTCCGGGAACTTCATTAATTCTTTTCTCAACACACTTACCATATTCACCGTTTGTGGCAATGAATAGCTCATCGGCATTTTAGCTTCAACCCATAGCGCTCCTTCATTTAACTGGGGCAGAAATTCTGTTCCAAGCCAGCGGGTGGAGATTATGGTAACAATAAACCCGGCTACTGCTATTAATACGGTGAGTTTTTTTCTCGCAAATGTCCAACTGAAGGCTTTATGAACAAGCCGGTTTACAGAGCGTGTGAAGAAGTTTTCTTTTTCCCTTACATTTTTTTTGAGCAGTATTGAGCACAATACAGGCACAAGTGTTAATGTAAATATGAGTGCACCCATCAAGGCAAACCCCAGTGTCCAGGCCAGGGGAGAAAACATTTTCCCTTCTACTTTTTCAAACGAAAAGATCGGCAGCAGGGCGGAAATGATGATGAGTTTGGAAAAGAATATGGCTTTTCCCATTTGCACGCCTGTGGTCCTGATCAATCCAAGCTTTGCCAAACGGTTAAACTTTTCCATGCCAATCTTGTGCGCCTTATGATCAAGCGCTACAAATATGCCCTCAACCATTACAACAGCACCGTCTATTATAATTCCAAAGTCAATTGCACCGAGGGAAAGCAGGTTCGCGCTCATCCCTTTTAGCTTAAGCATAAGAAATGAGAACAACAATGCGAGAGGAATAATAATGGCTACAATAAGCGTGGTGCGCCAGTCGGCCATGAACAGGAATACGATCACGGTAACAAGGATAATACCTTCTGCCAGGTTATGCATTACCGTTTTGGTACAATATTCCATCAGGTTATCGCGATCATAAAATGTTTCCATTTTTACATCAGACGGTAAAATATGTGTATTCAGCTCATTGATCTTTTCCTTTACAAGCGCAAGTACTTCACCGGGATTTTCTCCCTTACGCATAACAATAATGCCTTCCACAACATCATCGTTATCATTTAAACCAACCTGTCCTACTCTTGGCCTGCTTGCTTCGTTTACAACAGCCACATCTTTTACAAGCAACGGGTTTCCATTAAAAATATCTACAATCGTATTTTCTATATCTTTTATATTGTCGAGTAATCCTATACCACGCACAACATACGCCTGCCCGTTTTTCTCTATTACATCTCCGCCAACATTCAGGTTCGATTTACCTATAGCTTCGTATAGCTCCAGCGGCGTTAAATCATATTGCTGAAGCTTAACGGGATTTACGGATATTTCATAAATTTTTTCCTGCCCGCCAAACGCAACTACGTCAGCAACGCCTGGTACCCGCCTGAGTTCCCTGTCAATAGTCCAGTTTTGAATGGTCAGCAAATCTCTTGTATCTCGTACTTTACTTTTCAGCACATAGCGGAATATTTCCCCGGTAGGACCATAAGGCGGCTGTACGTCCGGATCAACTCCCTCCGGCAGTGATACATTGCGCAACTGATTGTTCACCTGTTGCCTTGCAAAAAAATCTTCAATATCATCTTCGAAAATTATTTTGATAACAGATAATCCAAACATTGTTATGCTGCGCACATTAGTTTTGCGCTGCACACTGTTCATAGCAATTTCGATGGGCGTAGTTACAAATCTTTCTACCTCTTCGGCGCTCCTTCCATTCCACTCTGTTACAATAATAATCTGGGTGTTGGTTACATCAGGAAAAGCCTCAATGGGAATTTTGAAGAAGCTGAATAACCCTGCCACTACAATAATTCCTACCCAGAAAAAGGTGAAGAACTTATTTTTCAGGGAAAAGGAGATAATGCCTTTTATAAATTTATTCATAGGTATTTAATCATTTAAAGCATCATAAATCAGCATCCCGTTCTTTGAAATAACGGTTTCCCCTTCTGTTAATCCACTTTGGATGTAAGTGGTATCACCCAATTGCCGGTAAGGTTCAATACGTCTTGTTTCCAGGTTATGCCTGTCTTTAAATATCATTACCCAGTATTTACTTTTGTCAAATATTACTGCTGAAGATGGTACAGCGATCATACTGTCTTTTTCAGCATAGCGAACGCTGACTGTGCAGTTCATATCCGGCTTTAATTGAAAATCATTATTAGAAATACGGACTCTGAATTTCATTGACCTTGTGTTGGCATCAATAACATTGTAAATTTTTTCGATCCTTCCTTTGTAGGTTATTTCCGGGAAAGCGAGCGTATTTACATCGGCTTCGTAGTTCTCTCTTATCTGGGAGATATTGCTTTCATTAACATATGCTACTGCCCATATTTCATTTGTGTTTGCAATAGAAAATAATGGCTCATGCTCTTCAGAAAGCAGCAGTTCATTAATATTTATTTTTTTTGTGATCACAAATCCGTTGATAGGTGCAACCACAGGAAAGACAGATCCTTTTTTAAATTTATATATGCTGTAAATTTCTTTCAGCCTGGCAAGATTCGCTTTTGCCTTATTAAGTTCTGCCTCTGCAACTTTTACATCTTTTTCAGTATTCAGCTTTCCTGCAAAAAGATCATTTTCTACCTGTAATTTTTTTTCAGAGATGGCTACTTCATTTATAGCATCCTGCCGCTGCTGCTCATAATTGGCTACTTCGCTGCTTTGAATAGTTGCCAAAACTTCTCCCTGTTTCACATAATCTCCCAGCCCAACATTGATGGAGGTTACCAGCCCGCCTACCACGGAAAATACCTGCGCTGTTTTATTGTTGTCTGCTTCAAGTTTTCCAAAGAGCCGGATCTCGTTTTTCAATTCTTTCGGAGATGCTTCGTAAAACGTACATTTTGCCAGCATTGTATCGCTCAATGAAAAAGCTGTACCTGTTTCATTTACCTGTTTGTTTTTACAACTGCTTATGAAAATAACAGCGCAAACCAATATATACCTTATGTTATTTGTTAAAATCTTCATTGTTAAAAGATGTCTTTTCCGGTTAAAAGATTAAGCTGCTCGCCTGAAATAACCAGTTGTGTTTTTATCCTGGATAATTCTGTGAGCACATCATTATAAGCTTCAAAAAAATCAATGAACTCTATGATAGATACATTTCGCTTTTGAAAATTATTTACCATTCCTTTTACTGTAATCTCAAAATCTTCATTATAAAGCGTATGTGCTTTGTGGTATTCGGCAACGGTTTCTGTATACACGAGGTAAGCATTCTGAACATTGGCTGCAATTTCATTTTGCAGCGTCATCAGGTTATATCCCGCTTCCTGTATTTTAAATTGAGATGACCTGATATTGCCCTGGTTTTTATTCCAAAGCGGCAGGGGAATTGAAATGCCGGCATTTACCTGGTTGTTAAAGGCGCCGCTTCGCTGATCATAGGAGCTGAAAAGATTGATATCGGGAATGCCAAGTTGTTTCTGGTAACGGAAGATTTGTTCAGCCAGCAGTTTGTTGTGCTGCATGATCAATACTTCCGGCTGATGCTGCGATGCTGCTTCTTTTACCTCCTGTAATGATTTTAGTTTGATGTATTTTTCTATTTCCTGTTCAGAGAAAATAAACCGTACTATGGAAGAGGTTTGGAGCAATGCCTGCAGACTGCTTTGTGCTTCAAAAAAATCTTTCAGTAATTCTGCACGGTCGTTATTTAATTTCATGTAAGCGCCTTTTAAGCGCACTACATCTTTTAGCGGTACATTGCCTTTGTCTGCCTGCACCTGGTAAGCAGTGAGCAATGTATTCAGCAATGCCAGCTGGCTGTTATATCTTTCTAGGAGCAGTTGTTTTTGCCCGATGGTAAATAAGTCTTTGTGCAGGCGGAATTTCAGTTGACGCGCTAATTGTTCAAACTCGAGCTCCGCAATTTTTACATTGATTTTTGCTATTTCAATTTCTGCTTTTTTTTTGCCGCCCAGCAATATAAGTTGTTCTACCTGTAATAGTTTCTGACCGGAACGTCCCATATGAAAAACTTTTCGGTTTTCCGGATCATAGGCATTCACCTCTGCAGTGAGAACAGGGTTTGGATATAATCTTGCCTGTATTATCTCCGCCTTCGAGGCTTCAAGATTCATTGATGCAGCCAGGAGATAAAAATTATTAATAAGGTAGATACTGTCTGCCTGCTGAAGATTTATGTTGAGTGTGTCCCGCTGTGCGATTGCAGTATTGGAAACCAGTAATGAGAATAGAATTATTTTCTTAAGACGATGCATTATTTTACCTGATTGCAATTGCCGGCAAAGGTTGCAATGGTGAACTTAAAAACTTCTTAAAGGCAATAAAAATCAGCTTAAAGGAAGTATGACGGTAAAAATATTAGAAGTATTATTAAATGATTTGTAAGTTATAGTTCCGTTATGCAGGGCAATAATTTTGTGAACCAAAACCAGCCCTAATCCAAACCCTCTTTTTTCCTTACTGTTCTTTCCCCTGAAAAAATGCTGAAAAAGATACTGGTGCTCGTTTTCGGTAATAATATTTCCTTTGTTTTCAATACTGATGCGGATAGTATTTTCGGCATTTGTAAATTTTATGCCGGCTTTATTGTCGTTGCTGTAATAAACAGCATTTTGCATCAGGTTAATGAATGCTGACCTGAGTAATCCTGCATTTGCCAGGAGCGTTAATTCATTTTCACTCTCGGTTTCATATTCAATAGAGAAAAGAAAATCGTGGTGTATATGCTGCAGTTCATCTGCCACATCAAAAATCATTTCGTCTATGCGGACATGATCCTGTTTTGATACAGTGCCTGATTCTGCTTTCGCAATTTCCAGTAATGCATTAATGATCTCACCCAGGTTTTTTGTGTCTTCTTTCTGAATACTGATAGCTGATTGTATTTTAGCCGGATCGGTTTCATTTTCTATGCGTTCAAAATTTGAGACTAAAACAGCAACAGGCGTTTTTAATTCATGAGAAATATGGTGAATAGCGTGTTTCTGGAAAGAATATACCTCGTTCATTCGCTGCATCAGTTTGTTGAACTGCCGGGCAAGGATGCTGACCTCATTTTTTGAACTACTGACATATATAGGTTCGTACCTGGCGTCAAAATTGTAATGACTGATCTTTTGTGTAACAACGGCTAACGGTTGCGTTATTTTCCCGGATAGAAAAAAAGATATAAGTATTAGTATGATCGAAATAACAATGAAGGTAATGAGGAGAATAAACTTAAGATAACGAAGTTTTGCATAACCAAAGCTATCGAAAGCTTTGCTGAGCCCGTAATATACACGCCCGTTCGATTCTACATAGGCGCCTACCACATCATACAATCCGTCTTTTGTTTCAATCCACCTGTTGCCGGCATTCAGGCTTGAGAGCAGTGCTATAGAAAAAGGCACAGGAGTATCATCAAGGCTCGAATAGATCAGTTCCTTTTTGTCATTGAACAAAAGTAGTTTTTCATCAAAAAGACTGTTGATCGTAAGCCTGTCAACTTCTTCTACCAGTTCATTATCTGTTTTTTTGATTTGGGCAAGCAATTGCAGCGTAGAAGCGATCTTGTCCTTTTGCCGCATCTGGAATTCTTCTTCCCTGTTATACGCGTAAAGGAAATAGATCAGTAAAAAGGCAAAACCCGTGATTAATAAAATGGTTACTGAAAAATAAATAGTTATTTTATTCCTGATTTTCATCTATTCAAAGTAATATCCATACCCGGTTTTGGTTTTAATATTTTGTTTTCCGAATGGTTTGTCAACTTTGTTCCGTAGGAAGTTGATGTAAACTTCTACTGTATTTGTATTCACATCCAGGTGCGTACCCCAAATCTCTTTTATTAATTCTTTTTTTGAAACCAGTTCTCCTTTTTTTGAAACCAGTTTCATTAATATCTGGAATTCTCTTGGCGTTAGCTGAATTTCCTGCCCCTGCCGGGTTACCTTTTTATTATGTGGAGTAATGGTAATATCATCTGCATTGATCAGTGCTTTATGCTCTTCATTTGTACCCGTTCTTTTCGTTAATGCATGAATACGCAATAGTAACTCACGCATGTAAAAAGGTTTGGTTAAATAGTCATCAGCCCCGCAGCTAAATCCCTGTACCTTATCATCGAGTTCGGAAAATGCTGTTAGCATAATAACAGGCGTAGTGCTGTTATATTCTCTGAATGCCTTGCATAATTCAAATCCGTTTTTGCCGGGTAAGCTGATATCAAGAATAATGCAGTCAAACTGTTCTTTGCGCAAAAGCTTTTCGGCAAGAAAGCCGTCATATATAGCCGTAACAACAGAAGATTCTGCCTGCAATGCCTCACTGATATTCTGGTTTAATGTTCTGTCATCTTCTATTAATAGCACTTTCATAATGCAAATGTATAAATCAATAATAATAATGAGCCTTACTATACTCTATTAGTTTAAACTCTGACAGCAGCATACTGAAACAGGCAGTTCTCGAAACTGCCTGTTTTATTCTTGTATCAGCAAGTGTATACTAAAACTTCTTCACTTCAATTTGCATTTGATATATATTTATTCTGCTTTCAATTTTGGCCATTTCCAAGATTTAAAAACAATTATTGCAGTTAACATGCTTTCAATAAAAGAGAGAAATACATAAAATATTCTCCATTCTGAAAGTGAAGATATTCCTACAAGGAGAGTAAATAGCGTGAAGAAAATTCCAATTCCAATGTTGAGCCGTCTTGCGGATTTTGAATGCAGCGTAAGAGACAGGAAAATCATTAACGCAGGGATTGTTAGTACTATAGTTGCCACTAACAATTTTACCGGGTTGTCCAGCATATTTCGTCCATTTATAAGCCCGGTTACTTTTTCCGGCACATACAATTCAAAATAATCACCATAGATATAACAAAACATTACTACTGTCCATAAAGCTGAAAGTATAATCCTTATGTTTACTTTGTAATCCTCAAATTCTTTATCCATTTTTTTTGGTTTGTCCTTTTACTCCTATCAATAATAGCCATATGCAAATTCCGATTTCGCCTATGGCGGGTAAGAAACTTAAATATTTCGATATTCCGAGTGTTGCATAATTAGATGACAGCGTATTGCCAAGATAGTTAATCATATAACTCATGCAGCCAAGCATTAAAAAAATCCCTAAAATTTTCGGAAGAAAATTTGATTTATAAACAAGATATCCAAAAGGCAGAAGCCACAATCCCCAAAAAACTGTTGCAATTAATATTCCGTTATCATATTGGGTGAGGTATGTCATTGTTAACTGCTGAATATCTTGTAGTGCGGGTGCATCATTTTGCTTTGAAAGGTCAACCAGGTTAAGAATAGCATATTTATGTTGTAAGTTGCTGAAAGAAATAGGAACACTGACAATTGCCAGCAGTGCCATTACAGTAGCATAGACCTGATTTATGTATTTTAATAATTGATATAAAGCGAGTGGTAAAAAAATAAAGGCGAGATAACAGACAGCACTACTGGCAATGCTTAACCTAAATAAAGTCTCATGTGTATTGATATTTTCAAATGTTTTAACCGGACTTTCCCAAATGAATAACTCTTTGGGAACATAAGCTAAACTGAACATTCCTGTTATAATAACGATGAAGTATAAAATCCCGGCTATTTTAGAAAGCTTTCTCCTGGTTGGCATAATGCAGTTTGCTGCGTATGACGTTATTCCGGCACTTTTGTTACAATTGTTATTAAAAATTATGACAAAACTCTTTCTTATATCACGATTTACATTTTCTATAAAGGGGCATGCTGTGTTTTTAAATCAGGTGCAGGAAGTAGCAGCTAATCTAAGTGTCAAAAATGAATTGAATTTTAAATTAGTGATATTTTATAAATGACAATTTTTTATATTCAGTAATTTTTTTGTCAACAAAATAGCTCATAAAACAGCCGGAAAGAAAAACCGGAGCGCCAGCACGAGCCAGCAACGTAAAGAGCTGATTTCTTTCTTAAAAGATTTCTTTATCAAAACAAACAATATGTCTGGTTTGCTTATATAGTGCTGTCTATACTATCCTCTGGAGTCTTACAGCAGCATTAACGCACCGGGGCACCTGTTGCAGAAAATGACCCGGATCACAGGGACGGGGACTGGGCTTTTAATGCGCACATGAAAACCCTTGCAGATTATCCGCCGGTGCAGGGCGCAAAAAGCCTTGACGTGGTGAACTCAATGAAACAATCGCAGTAATAATCCCTCCCTGGTGGATTTTTCAGATATTACAAGGCCGGCAACGACCAATTTGTTTGAGTGATGCTGATGTAAGCATTCGATTCTGATGGCATTTGTTCTTGTATGGGCATAAATCTTATGCACAAAATAAAAAGGCAGCAACGCTACCTGTTTTACGTATGATTTATGCCGCAATGCGGCAAAAAAGTATAACTGTTTTTTTGCCTTGCTTATCATTTTTATTCGTCAGATATATAAATTAAAGAAGCCGACACCTGAATAGGGTCGGCTTCCAAACGTATGCTTTATGCTTCTGATCCTTCCTGCTCTGCTTCCCAATTGATCTTGCTTTCAGCAATATCAGTAAGGCCCTGGTCAGTTTGCTTTTCTTCTTCCAGGGTTTTTGATAAAATAGCAGCTGCATTGTCTAATCCCAGCGTATGTGCCAGCGATATAAGTCCGCCATAGGTAGCAATTTCGTAATGTTCAACCTTCTGTGCTGCCATAATAATGCCTGCATCCCGTGTCATGGTGCCATCTTCAGTTTCTTCTATGATAGATTCACCTTCCCTGGTAAGTCCTTCCATCGCCTCACATTTTTTTGCCTGCGCTTTTTTGCCGATAATTTCAAATACTTCCTCCAGCCGGGAAACATGTTCCTGGGTTTGTTCAAGATGCTCCGCGATAGCTGTCTGTAATTCTTCGGTGGTGGCGGCTTTCCTCATTTTGGGTAATGCTTTGGTCAAATGTTTTTCAGCCCAGTAAATGTCCTTCAGTGAGTCCTCAAAATATTTTTCCAATTGTGAGTTGCCTTGTCCTGCACCGGATTTTTTTGACGCCTGCTTGTTTGCTGTAGTTCTTTTTGTTGTTGCCATAAAATTGTGTTTTGTATTTGTATGTATGGAAATAAAAAACAGTGCCAATTGGTACAGCATTGGCAATAGCATCTGTATGTAAAATTTTTTCATAGCAACAGGCTGTCAGTTTTTTCTGGTATTGTTTACATTTTGTACAGCAGGACAGCTCTTTGCCGGTTTTACAGAACATATACCGGCATCAGGTATGGCATTCTTTTAGTAAACTACTGTTATGTCAATAAAAACAGGTAGGTATGTTGTTGCGAAACGTGAAATGAGAAACGAAAGCTCACGCCTGATATTTTCATATTTGATATAGCACAATAAATTAAAATTATGCCTGAAGGTCCTTCAATTGTAATCCTTAAAGAGCTGGCTAACCCTTTTACAGGAAAAGAAGTGGTTGCTGTAAGCGGAAATAGTAAAACGCCTTTTGAAAAAGTTGCAGGAAAAGCAGTAATCGCTTTTAGAAGCTGGGGTAAACATTTCCTTATCTGTTTTGACGATTTCAGTATACGTATCCATTTTCTTCTTTTTGGTTCCTATCGCATCAATGAAGAAAAGGGAACACCCCCTCGTCTCAGTCTGAAGTTCAAAGACGGTGTGCTTAATTTTTATTCCTGTTCAGTGAAATTTATAGAAGGACCATTGGATAAAATATATGATTGGAGCACTGATATAATGTCAGATAAATGGGATCCCAAAGCGGCCAGGAAAAAGCTCAAAGCTGCACCTGCAATGTTTGTATGCGATGCACTACTTGATCAAAATATATTTTCGGGTTCAGGTAATATTATCAAAAATGAAGTATTGTATCGTATCAGCATACATCCTTTAACCGAAGTAGGGGCATTGCCATCTAAAAAGCTGACCCAACTCATCAATGAGGTGCGGAATTACAGCTTTGATTTCCTGGTATGGAAAAAAGCCCATGTGCTGAAAAAACACTGGCTTGCACACACAAAAAAAATATGTATTCGCTGCAAAGGGCCAATCCTTAAAGAATATACAGGTCTTACCAACCGGCGAACTTTTTTTTGCCCGGTTTGTCAGAAACGCTATGGAGTATAAGCGAACTTTATCTCATTCAGAATTCAATAGTTTCCCCTGATAGTTTAAAAAGTTGATTTCACTCTCACACTTCATTCATATTTTCGGATATGCTTATGCTGAGATGTAATTAAGAATAGTCAACCGGGTCTTTTTTTACCTGCATAAATGCTGCCTCCGAGGTTTTTTCGCCAGAGGTGTTCATGCCTCGTGGACAGGTCCCCGAGTGGATCTTTACCGATGATCAGCAGGGTATCAGCAATAAAATGAATTTTGCGATCTTTTTGTTTTTCGGCGGGGAATGCCGTAAGGTAAATGCTGTCAGCCACAATACGATAACTGCCTATGGTTATATTGTTCACTGATCGGATGCCAACATTCATTACCTATAGTCACGAATAATTCCTGTTTCAGGTTATTATTGCCAGATCCCATGCCCTCCGCAAACCGGCGCCGACTTCTTCATTACTACAAGGATACTGTATATTGAATTTCTTGTCAGGCAATGGATAATACCCGTAATAGTGCCTGCGTGTCTCTGAGTACCGGTTGTCTTTTGGTTCAAACCGGAGCTGGTTATCAGCTAAAATGATTTTTAC
The DNA here is from genome assembly GCA_047601125.1 of Agriterribacter sp. Taxonomy (GTDB): domain Bacteria; phylum Bacteroidota; class Bacteroidia; order Chitinophagales; family Chitinophagaceae; genus Agriterribacter. The sequence continues at coordinate 3,004,095 of JASGJY010000002.1, forward strand.
CAATTTTGAGTTTTTCATAAGCTGACCTTCTGTTTTGAATTTTGCGAGGCTGCGGTACCTGGCTCTCATATCCCACATATCAATTTTTGAAAGATCTTTTGCTTCAGAGATCGCGATATGCCGTATTACTATCGTCCCCAATTCTTCCTCAGGAACATTTGAGGGAAGGATAGACAAGCAATCCGTATCGGCCCATACAGAGCCGTGTATATCAGAGATCATTGTAGCGATTATTATTCTTTTGGGATACAAAGTGGCCGACACAGATTGTTCCATGACCAGTATTTAGGTATTATCGAATGCCGATTGTAATTTGACGCCAATTTATCAACTATATACGATAAGCGTAAAATCTTTATTATACTGTCATTACCAGCGCGTAAAACAAAATAATCATGGTCAGCGAAGAAGAACTGAAAGATAAATACAGGTCAGCAACCATCGGTGAACTGGTGAATATTCTCCTTCATGCAGGTGAATATATTCCCGAAGCCGTCAAAGCAGCCCGTGCCGAACTGACGCGAAGAAGGCTTGACGAAGAAGATATTGGACGTTATAAGGCACAAATGATTTCCGAACGCCAGGTAGAACAACTGAATGCGGCATCACTGAAATTATCTTTCGGGTATAAAGCATTCTTTTACTTCTGCTGGTTCTTACCCACCTTCCTTGATCATGCGTTCAAACAAAACTTTAAAGAAGACAAAGCCGGACGGAAATTACGCCAGGCGTCCTTTTTTAAATGGGCGGAATCATTTCCCTCTTTACCGCAGTGATGTTCAGCTTATGGCTTGACCTTCAGTCCGCCACTACTGCGGTGATCTGGGTAATAGGCTTTGTTCTTTCCCTTACCATTGATAGAAAGTTGAATTGTTGAGATTACAGGAAATAAGAAATTTAAAACATCATATAATACTGCTGATTCGACTTTTTAAATGTATGCCTGCAACAGTTGCAGTAGCGTTTTAAATCCTTTGGTTTTAATGCCGGGTTTGATAATTGCAAGATACTTTCATCATCCACATACATTTCCTAAAAATAAGTTGATTCTCCAACCCTGATAACGTCTTTTTTATCATTTTGATCTGAAGCGACTAATCAAAATATGGGTGCTGTCCTGTCCAGCCTTGATTTTGCTTCTCGAAATATTTCATCCCGGCCTGAACAAACTTTTGATTGCAAGAATCTGAAAAGCGGTGTATAATCTAATAAGCCCAAAGTATATTTGAATAGCGGGAAATACCTCAGGCTTTCTGCAATGAATTTGTTGTTAATAATACTTCTTTCGGGGAAAAAATTACACTCTTACACTTTCAACATATATGAGCATTGCTTCAACAAGAAAGAATATTCATTTTTTCGGGCCAGACATAAAAATTCTGTATTCTCTTTTCTCTAAAATAATTAACTCTGATAAACAGGGCATGATAACAAATAAAGTATATATGCTGTAATAATGGGTCCAACTTTCTTTTTAGCAAAAGAAGAGTGTTGGCGATGATTGAAGAGATACTCCTCCACAAATACGTCTGTTATGAATTTCAGTAATGTAATCAGATAGGATTTTTAAAACAGGTATGGAAAGAAAAGGACATGGCACGCATATGGGAAGTCAATCATGGTGGCAGTGGTTTAAAAGTTTATGCATCTTAACTTAGAAACACTGTTATGGTTGGAACCAATTACTCAATCAGAAAAAAAATATTATGAAGCAACTACCGTTGATAGCCGCAGGGTTACTGATTTATTGTGCTTGCAATGAGTCACCGCACAGAACCGTAACCAATCAAACCAGGGATACTAATGTAAATAGCGAAGTATCTGATCCAGTACCAGGGATGGGGTACGATCCGACAAGAAATGATGTTACGAAAAGAAATGCTCTTGGTGCTCAGGGTACAATTGACTCAACCGGCTCTGTAAATAATGCCAGCCCCACCCCAGGGCTTGGAAATGATCCTACAAGAAATAATCTATCTAACGAGTCTCACATGACTGGAGATAAAAATAAGCATCGTGATGATACCGTAATAAAAGGAGATTAATATAAGACTCCCATGCATATATTATTGAACATGTCCGGCTGATGCTATACCCGTTATAAAATTCGTCAACTATTATTTGATGATTAGCCTCTTTTAAAGAAGCAATATGCCTCTCTGCAGTCTTTCAGTCATTAGTATAATAGATGAAATAAACACCGCATTCATAATATATGAATATATGATTTAATGTGAGCCGGGAAAAGAAAAATTGTACGTAGCATGTCTTGCCCTCCGGAGGGAACAGTTCCGGCAAACATTTTTTTTAAATCCTTTATAGGACTGAGTTCCAAAGGTCGTTTTATGCGGCTGTCCTTTTTAGATACTTCCAGAAAGCCAGCAATAAAAAAATTAAAATAAGTTTTGGAAAATTGTTATTCGAATGCGAAAACCCTACGATTTATACCATTGTAATATGGTATAAATATTGATTTTTCCTGGTCAAGCATGAGAAGTTGTTTTCGCTATAAAGAAGGCTCTGTGTTTTTTATTGCCTGCAACAGCCGGAGAAAATGCCTTCGCGATTTTTTCTTTTGTGAGATCCAAACATAAAGAACCCAATCAAACAATTAATAATATATTAGTTAGCAATGTTAGTAATTTTGATTTTTCACTATTCAAATCTCAGGTATCAGTAAAAAGTTGAGTATGTTCAGCAATTTGGGTGTTTAGGGCTGTAATAGGGCAAAAACCAGATAAAATCCCGGACCTCATATTGCTCCGGAAAGATTATAAATGTATCTTATGGAATTTAACGCATTACATATCGGTATAGCTGCGGGAATATGTACCGCCGTTTCCATGCTTCCCCAACTTATAAAAATACTGAAAGAAAAAAAAGCAGAGCAGGTTTCCATACCCATGATCGCTATTTTGCTTAGCGGACTTTCTTTGTGGATATGGTATGGAATTGCGAAAAAGGATTTTCCTGTTATTATAACCAACTGCTTTTCCTTGTTGCTGAATATTACTTTGATCATCTTTTCAGTCAGGTACAAAAAAAGAAAACCGGATAATTAAACTCCCGTCAGCAAAAGTGTAAATGACCCCCAAACTATTTTAGGTACTGGTGAGCCATTGGTAACGCCAAATCATGACAAACGCAAAAACGATTTGTACTGTAAATATACAGACCAGGTAACACTGACAGGGTACTGTCCATAACGGTGAGGGATGCAGGCGAATAAATAAAGTCTAACCCGATACGGCTATTGCTCCCAACATAATGAAGCTCGAAGCAGATGATATAGCATTACAAATACTATCCCGATCCCATATGAACTACGATAGCCAGGACAGCAGACAAACCTGAACGCGTTGCTGTTTTTGCGCTAAAAATGTGGGCAGCATCCTGCTTAAAATTTTTATCGTGTACATATTACTATGTATGATCGCTGCGCACAGGTTCATAAACAAGGTCATCCCCAGAGTTGCCGCTATACCGGAAATAATAATTTGCAAGGTTGTCATAAACAAATGATGTTGCTGCCGGTAACGATTTCTCGTAGCATTAGTCGCATATTTTATCACCCCTATCAATTCTTTTGCCGGTATATTATTGGCATGAAAATTTAATCGGGTTATACTATGAAAAGGACTATCACCCGGAGGCGGAAGATTATTTATATCGTACTGGGAAGCCTGCTGATCATAGTAATCGGGCTGCGCATTGCGCTACCTTATATTTTGCTAAGGTATGTCAACAAACAATTGACATTGATCGATGGATATACGGGACATGTAAATGATATTGACGTTGCCTTATACAGGGGCGCATATACTATCAAAAAAATCAAACTCGACAAAACCGGTGGAAAGGTTCCTGTTCCGTTTTTTGCCGCAGACGCCATTGATCTTTCGGTGCAATGGAAAGCATTGTTCAATGGCAGGATCGTTGCTGAGATAGAAGTAGAAAGACCCACTCTTAATTTTGTAAGCGGTCCTTCCAAAGCTACCAGCCAGACCGATATTGACAACGACTGGACTAAGGTTGTAGACAACCTGCTTCCTATTAAACTTAACCGGTTCCAAATTAATAACGGGGAAATTCATTACAGGGATTTTCATAGTACGCCTAAAGTAAATATTGAAGCCAAAGAAATTCAAATCCTGGCAGAAAATCTTTCCAACGCGCAGCATGTGAAAAATACCCTGCCTTCCACGGTAAAGGCTTCTGCGACGGTATATAATGGTAAGGTCAATGTCGATATGAAGCTCAATCCCATCACCACTATTCCTACCTTCGATATGAACGCACGACTGAGCCCGGTAAAGCTTACTGCGATGAACGATTTCCTGCAGGCATACGGCAATTTTGATGCGGAAACAGGAACGATCAGTATGTACTGCGAAGCAGCCGCAAAAGATAAAAAGATCACCGGTTATGTGAAACCTGTCATCAAAGATCTGAAAGTAACAAGCTGGAAAGAAGACAAAAAAGACCTGGGCAAACTGGTATGGGAATCGATCGTCGATGCAGTAGGATGGTTACTGACCAATAAAAAGAAAGACCAGATCGCCACTACTGCTGAATTTACCGGCAATATTGATACTCCTGATGTTAATACCTGGGTGATTATAGGGCAACTTCTTCGCAATGCTTTTATCCAGGCTCTTTATCCGGCATTGGAGAACAGTATCGACCTTCAGTCAGTGGACAAAAAAGAAGAAAAACAAACCTTGCTGGAGCGGATATTTGAAGGGAAAAAAGACAAGCCGTCCTCAAAAAAGAATAAAAAATAAAGCCTGATAAAGTTTTACGTTCACTAAGCTTTTGCATGGGCGGGGAATAATTTTTTATACAGGTGCGTGCCTGCTTTTGCCGGAAACGGTACGCAGCGATCGCTTCGGAGGCCCGGCAAAATCTTTGTGGAAATAATCCTCGATAATTATGTATTTATTAGCTAAGGTTTATTGCCTGCTTTAAGGCCTTTACATCCTCACGGGTGATATTCTCCATATTCTTAAAATCCCCTCTGACGAATTTCAGTGCATATTTTTCCCGTTCTATTTCCCTGGTTGTTCTCACTCCTAATTTGCGCAGTAAGGGCAGGGGTGGGCACCATCCGTGTACAGAATGCTGCATAAAAAAGGCGAGCACTATCGCTGGCAGGATCAGCCATGCCCTGTTTTTTGTTATGATACCTGCTGCTATCCCAGAGAGAGCAAGCGTACTCATATTTACACCGAGATACTGTTCAATATCCCATTCTTGTTCAAGTTCTTTAATACGCGTATTTATCGCGTCGCTGCCGCTATCCGCAAGCGCGGCAACCCTGTTCCACATATTGGTTTCTATTTCACTATTAATGGAAGAAGGAGTTGTATTTTCAATCCTGTCCGGCGTTGGGTAAGATGTAGTAGTCATAAAAATATGTTATGTATTTTATATTTTTAGCAGTTTCATAAATTTGAAAGATGCGCTTGACATATAAAAGTTGTACTGCAGGAGTTCCTGAAGAAGCACGGATTTTTCCTTTTACTTTCACTTATTATAACAGGCAATCGCATAATACACAAATAATGCCTGACCACTTTCCGGTACCGGGCTGGCATATCCGGTAATCCCGATTTCCCAATTGCTGGTGAATAATGTATATTGGAAATGGCAAACTGCAGCAGCCCTGCTGTTACTTTCTGTCAGGGCAATCGTTTCATACCGTTTTAATATCTTACTGCCAATCGCTTCCAGAACAGTTTTATCAAATAAGTCTATCATAATCACTGCTATTCAAAAGGTGAATGGCCTTTATAATTTTACAAATAGCATGCCCTATCAAAATAAAAAGTATCCATGAAAACCCTGGTTTTCTCATTCTCCTGCTTCACCGCGCAGAGTCTCGACGGATTTAGACTGCGGGGATTCTTTTTGATGCAGATAGATCGAGAGTACTACAATGGCGAACACTAAAAGAAATCCGCTTTGCCAGTTTTGAAAAGATTCAAATATACCGGAACAAACGCTGGAAGAATAAAAACAAACCGACCAGGGATTAACCGACATTGCAGAAAACAATATTAACTGGGAAGCACCGGATTATATGATATCCCACCTTGTGTAAGCGAATACACGTTAGCTTCCGTACCGGTGACTTATCTTCTTATTTTTGCGGCCAAAAATTCACGGGCTTTTTTCAGACCCGTCGCAATTGAAATCCCTTTTTCTGCTCTTTCTTCCAATAACTTATTGGGTATCTCGACCGCTTTGGTTCGTAAGCAGACGGATTGATTTTTATAAGAAGGGATAGTTTTCGTTATACCGAGGTATAATTTACATTTTAAAATTCCATAAGACGGTTTGCTTCCGGCCATTGGCAGCATAAAAATGTCACAAATCCGCATAAGCATTTTCACTATACCCCTGAAATTGTACCTTAAGCGTAATTTCCCGATGCTGTCGAATCATTATGACAAAACAATCACATCGTATTCTATTTTTTGCAAGCCGGATGCTTCGTTTCTTTGTGTAACAAATCCAATAGACAACTAACCGAAAAACAGATCCCAATAATCCTATGAACCCGAAAACCCTTGATCTAAATCCATTACCCTGAAAAAGCAATTGTCCTAAAAACCGTCCAACTAAAGACATTGCAGCAGCGCCGCATTTTTGCGGCGCTGTTTTTTTATGCTTGCTGTAGCACCGCATAGGGACAGGATATAGACAAACTGTACGATGGCGGAAATCCCCGGAACTATTATTTTGCAGCAGTTTTTCATAGGATATTGGATTTTAAACGGGGCGCATGTTTATGCACCCTTTTTATTTTATAAATGCCGGAAGCGTTAGCACAAAAGGTTGGTGGATACATTTTAGAAATGAAGCTTTTTTCAAAAGATTTCAATATCCCCCGAAAAAACAATGTCCCCCAGGCTATACATTCTTATAGGAAAGCTGCTGTACTTTCAGCTTTTCATTTTATCAGGAAAAAATTTGAAATTTTCAAAATCACTTTTATATTTGCCTCGTATAACATGCCGGCTTTCGGTAAATTCAGCCTCCTTTTTTGTTACTGTCTCTGCCTTGTAAGTTCATTGATTATCGTGAGCTGATGGCATTCTATCATGTCTTCAGCGTCGAGTTTTAGGAATCGCATTTTTAACTTAATTGTAAAATTGTTATTTATGAAACTGTCAGAATTTATTGCATTACCAGAGGACCACAAAAGATCTACCGTTATGACTGAAGGTGTTGCCATTGCCAAGAGATGCCTTAACAATCAAATGGTTTTCCTTTATCAGTTACATGAATTCTATGTAGAGACCTACTGCTGTTATAAGTGTAAAGAGATCGAGGAATACAGAGTATTTCAGGATACAAAACAATTGATCCCATATTTGGATACCATTCAGATAGATCACTTACTAAACTGATCAGGCATCTTTTCCCGTTCCGATGCGTGTTTGATTATACCAATGATAGCAATTAACGCATTGATACGCACTTGTAATATCTGGCGCGATTTTGTAACTACCTGTGTTGTCAATCGGTAGTTACTAAACATGCAACTATGAAAAAAAGTAAGAAACACAGTTTAACACCGGGACTTTTTTTGGACGTTGTCGTCATTTTGAATCTCGCGTGTTTTTTTGACAGAAACTGATAAAGGCTTTATAAAAGTTTTCGAAATTATATCCATCTTTACCTTCCTGGTTACAGGTATATTTATTTAAAAATTATTTTTAGGAAAGAGAACACAGGGCACAAAATGTTTAGATCAGTTATTACAGGTACCGGGGCCTATATCCCGGAAATAACCCGGACCAACGAATATTTTATAAACAACACCTTTTATGGAGAAGACGGTCTGCCTATAGCCGGTACTTCCGGGATGATCATTGAAAAATTTAAAAAGATCACCGGTATCCGGGAGCGGCGTTATGTTCCGGATCATTTAAATGCTTCCGATATTGCTGCCAAAGCGGCGGTGCAGGCATTAACCGACAGGGGCATTGATCCGGAAACGCTTGACCAGATCATCGTGGCGCATAATTTCGGCGATGTGGCTTCCGGCAACCCGCAGTCGCAGAACGTCCCGTCACTGGCAAGTCGCGTGAAGCATACCCTTGGCATCCGGCGGCCGGAGTGTATTGGGTATGATATTCTGTTTGGCTGTCCTGGCTGGGTACAGTCACTTATCCAGTCAGAAGCTTATTTCAGGGCCGGTATGGCCAAAAAAGTACTATTGATCGGTACAGAAACATTGTCAAGGGTAATTGATCCAACCGACCGGGACAGTATGATCTTCGCCGATGGCGCAGGCGCCTGCGTCCTGGAGTACCTGCCAGGCGATGAGGAGGGGCCGGGAATACTGGGATACAGTGTACAAACCTACAGTGCGGAGGAGGTAGCGCAGATAAACATGGGACCATCCTATGGCGTTGCAAGGCAGAAGGGAGAACTGTATATGAAAATGAAAGGAAGGCAGGTTTATGAATTTGCATTAAAGCATGTGCCTTCAGCCATCAGGCAATGCCTGGATAGTTGTGGAATGCATGTCAGTCAGGTCAGCAAAATTTTTATACATCAGGCGAATGAAAAAATGGATGAAGAGATCATCAAACGGCTGTACGCGTTGTACGAGCTGGCTGCGCCGTTAGAAGATGTTATGCCCATGAATATCCAATGGCTGGGCAATAGTTCGGTGGCTACTGTTCCAACGCTTTACCACATGGTTCGTAAGGGAGAAATCCCGGGTCACCAGCTGCATAATGGAGATATTGTCGTTTTTACTTCGGTGGGAGCAGGCATGAATATCAATGCCGTTTGTTATCGTGTTTAAAAACATATGACCTGCAGGAAGTACTACACTTTGAATGATTGGAGGCATTTAGAAGTTACCGGCTTATAGTAAAGTGCCATTGCTTCTGTTAAACCACCTCTTCTTTACAAGTGAAAAATCAAAATAACATTATTCACCTGAATTATAGTATCTTTTGATACTTATGTTATTTAATTAGTTATGAACCCCGACATCAATACTGTTAAAGCAATATTCAGAGATGAAGCTTCGGTCATTCATTTACGGGTAACGAAAGCATTTGAGTTCAATACCAGAAAGCTTGACAGGCAAAAAGATGAAAATGTTTTCCAGCAGTTAGCCGCCCGTTACGCAGATGAACTGAAAAGGGAATTATCACAAATGGCAGAGAAATTATTAGCCAAACAGGGGGGCGGAGCAAACAGGCATTTGTTACACCAGGATTTTGCCCGCCAGATTGCTTACTATGTATCCGAATGGCTTTTAAAGATCAGGTCAATGTAGAGAAGTACAAAAAGCCTGCTTCAGTGGTTACGGGGTTGATGTAAGAAAATTATAGAAGACGGTAAAAAAATTCTCATTAGTGAACAGGGTATCCTTAAAACCCGGATATGATTTATGTATTTTCCCGATCCATGCCTGTATAGCGTCCGGCGTAATATGACTGGTATCGAAATTTTGGAGATTGAAGCGGGCGACACGTTTTTTCATTGGAAATAAAAATAAAATTTCCACCGGTATGCACCTCATCTTATTCTAATCCTGCCTGCCGGGCATCAATTTTTTTATAACTCGGTTTATTATCCGACGCTTCAAAATCTGTAAGAATCTGAGGTTTTGCATCGCACAATTAAGATATTTTCAAGTGAACATCCTTGAACAGTGAAACAGCAACGCGCTACTGTTAAAGGTATAATACAAAGCATGGCAGCAAACAATGGTACTGCGCACGCCTTGTATCAGCAAAGGATTATATACTAAACTATATTTAGTAAACTACCAACGGTTTGTCCGCGGACGGCTTTCTCTTTCTTTGGCTATGCTTACTGACATAAGCCGGCCTTCCAGTTCTTTGTTGTGTAAAGATTCCATTGCCTTATTAGCCTGTTCTGTGGAACTCATTTCCACAAATCCAAAGCCACGGCTTCGTCCACTGTCCCTGTCTTTGATTACTTTGGCGGAAGTTACCTCTCCAAATGATCCAAAAAGTTGTTTAAGATCTTCTTCCTGCACATGAAAGCCCAGGTTTGATACATACATGTTCATACTAAAAAATTAAATGATTAAAAAAAGTGCCAGAAGGACTACAGCAAGCGTAAAGAGGAGGAGAAATTGTTACAAAATGATGTGTAAGAATTAAAACTGATCAAGACTAACTGATGAAGAACTAATGTTCACGAAGTGAAGATATGTAATTATTACCATCTCTCAGAATAAATTATAAAGCGCCCGTCATATTAACATGTTGAAGGATGCTGCAAGGGTATGATAATAATATGCCCGTTATCAATAACAGTCTGTAAGAGGCATTAAATTGTGAGTTTTTGTTTATGCAATATCAAAAAAAGTCAGCTTCTATTCTGATCTGCGCAGTGATCTTGTACAAACCAGGATGACCAGGCAAGTCCACAGGGTGAGCCCGGTAAGAGCGCCTGTTATTTGCCAGATATGTGCGCCTTCAAATGCTATTTTCCGCAGCCCGTTCACAAGAAAAGTGAGCGGTAGCAAATCACAGAAACCGCGCAGCCAGCCAGGATAATTTTCCACCGGGAAAAACAACCCACACAATAATATCTGTGGCACAGTGATCGTGTTGGCTATAGGAGCGATAGAACTTTCGTTACTGATAAGACCGCTGATAAAAAAACCGATACCTGTAAAAATGATGAGCCCGAATACAGATAACAGCAGCATTTCAATAAATGTGATCCATCCGTGCACCAGCGTAAAATCAAACGCGTAATGGCCGATAGCAGTGATAATAATAAAACAGATTACCTGAAACAATAACCGGCTCAGCATTTCGCCCATTAAAAAAAATGACGGGGATACCGGGGTGGCAAACACGCGCTTTAATACCAGCGTATGCCGGAGGTTGAACAAAGAAAAAGCAGATCCGAATACGCCTGCCATCAGTAAGGAAAATCCCAGTTGCCCGGGTAAAATAAAGTCGATCATACGGTAAACGCGGCCAGGTACCTGCAGCGTTTCAAGGTGTGCAACAGAGGGCTGGCCGGGAAGCAATTGAGTATTGATATTATTTACTACACTCTGCAATGCAGTTTGTATGAGCGATAGTTTGGATTGTGTTGCACCGGAGGCGAAAAGCTGAATGGTAAACCGGGGCTGACCATTGACGTTAGCGGGCACGTGATCAAAGCGTAACACGCCACCGATACGTCCCTTTTGCAGATCGGTTACTGCGGACAGAGAATCTTCTGCAACCGATACCATGAAAATATCAATGGATTGCACCGCACGCAATAAAAAGCTGTCTTGTTTGCTATCGCTGCTCAATACCGTCATTTTTATTTTAACCGCAGTATTGTCTACCATGGCACCAAATACGGTTACAAAAATCAGGGGGAACAGCAGCGCAAATACTACGGATGTGGGGCTGCGCAGTGTAGATATGAGGCTTGCTTTGGCAACAGCAAAAGCAGCTTTCCATTGGCTGTATGATAACCGGTGGCTTTGCATCTGCACACGAAAATAAAGCTACTGGTATTGTTTTACAATTAATTAACCACGATGCTGTTAATTTTGGAGTTGAATAACACGATAAAGCGGCAGGGATTATTAACTATTAAAACTTTAAAACATATGAGAGCAAAAGTATTTTTTCTGACAGCGCTGATGGCAATGCTTTTAGTATACAGCGTGCGGGCGCAGAAAACATCCATAGGGCTGCGCGGGGGACTCACTATACCGAATTTAAGCAGTGGCAGCGGGGCCGATGTAAATCCTTTAAATGAAGGATATAGCTCAAGGTTAGGCACAGGCTTTGGCGTTTTCGCGGATTTTAAGATCAGTAAATTGTTTTCCTTACAACCTATGCTCGAATATTCACAACAAGGAGGAAAGAAAAATGGCTTCCAGGCATTTCCCGTACCAGATCAGTTAAAGCCAATGTTTGGCGACCAGGCTCCTGATTACTTATATGCGGATTTTAAAAGTACAGCAAAGCTTAACTATCTTATGCTGCCGGTACTTGCCAAGTTCGGATGGGATATAGACAAGGCGAAAAAATGGAGGTTGTATGTGGATGCGGGCCCGTTTGCAGGATTATTGCTGGATGCGCACCAGGTTACAAGCGGCAGCAGCAATGTGTATATGGACGCCGGTAAAACGCAGCCGGTACCCAATAACCCGCAGGATCCATCCCAGGGATTGTTGACGCTGCCATTCGATAATACCCAGAATATAAAAGACCAGTTGCACCATTTTAATTTTGGTGTGGAAGCCAATGCAGGTATTGCATACCAGATGAAACAACATGTTGTGTTTATTGAAGGAGGCGGAAATTACGGATTGGTCAATATTCAAAAAGGATCTGCCAATGGTAAAAACAATTCAGGTGCAGCCACTGTTATGATAGGTTATGCCTATAGGTTATGATCGATGCTAAAGGATTATACTGAATTTTCTATTGCATAGAATCTGAGATCTGATAATGCTAAGAATATAATTGCACGAAGTGGAAAAGGACTTCGTACAGTGCATACAATAAAATGTATGGGAAAAGAAATGACACAGCAGGCGAATAAGCAAAGTGAGGTTACCTGGTTTGTAACATGATTTTATTTTTTTGACTCCACACCCGCAGCGGCAAGCATGAGATAATGCAGATCTGTATTTTTTACAAAAGGTTTTAACAACTAGCTGGTAAATGACACAATTTCCAAAATGCGCCAGAGTTATATAAACAAATCACGAAGAGCTCAATTATATGATCACTATATAACTATTTACCTGCTCTTCGTGATTGTGCTAAAAAAACTATCTACTGCATTTGCCGTTCTTTATCTCATCTTCTGTGGGGTTATAAGCGTTGCCTGAAACACGGTAAACACCTGTATTTCCGCCGCCTTTTACGAGTTTGGTAATGCCACACAAGCTGCTTAATATTTTATTTTCCGATATAGTGATACCGTTAATTGCTCCTTCTACATTTGCCAGTCCATCAATATTAGTGAGTTTATCGTTAGTGTTCACGACAATACCATACTTCATTGATTTTATTCTTCCGAGCCCATCCAGGTTTTTTAACTCCGGATTACGCGCAAAATAAATACCTGAAATATTTGTAAGTGCAGCAAGCCCTTTAACAGATGCAAGCCCGGCATTGGTTTGAATATAAATAAGCCTGTTTTCGTTTAATCCAGCTGATGCTAATTTTGCCAGTCCTTCCAGCCCGGTTAAGCCCGTAGTTATTATCCTCGTATCCTGACCAATAGATTCAAGGTTTGCGAAACCTGAGATATCAGTAAGGTTTTTGCCGCCAATCGTAAACATCGCACCTACTGTTTTAAGGTTTTTGAAACCTTTGATACTTGCAAGCGGTCCATCATAACCCACAAATCCGTCTCCGGCACTTGCTGCCTGTTCAAGAAAGAGCGAATACTTAATATTGGTAAGCTTATTGAACCCGTTGATGGTTTTTAATTTGATATTTGCGCCCGGAATGTTTGCGTTAGAAATACTCAGATCGCCGGTTACCGATTCAAGGCTTGCGAAACCATCGAGGTTGGTAATGCCGGGGCAATTGGTTATACTAAACTGACCACATGTTTTTAACGCCGGCAGATCAAATGCAGTTAAAGCCTGCGTTGTTTCATAACCGCCCCACATATTGAATCCGTTAGGTAGTGATTCCAGTGCGCTCATATCAATGGTTACCAGCTTAATATTATGGGTTAAGTCAACAGCATTTGCCTGTTTAAACTTAGGCATAGTGAGTGTAGTAAGTGCACCGTTCTCTTTGCAGGCAAGATTACCTTTTTCATATACCGGAAAATTTGCTGTTTGCAAAGCATTATTTGAGTTTATAGTTAGCCCGCCTGTTGATTTTAATTTGTTGGATATTGCTGTAATATCAGTGAGTACATTATTTCTTGTAATGCTTACCCAATCAAGCATATCAGCAGGTATATTAATGCCCTGTAGTGTTGTCAGTTTAATACATTGATCGATAGTGAGCCTCGCCGTGCAAACAATCTTACTTAGACCGTCAACGGAAGTTAGCGCAGGATTATCCACAAGCGTCATTCCCCACCCACCGAGCGTTCCGCCGGCATTAGCAAATGTATTGAGATTTTCAAGCAATGTATTGGCAATTTCAATATTGCCACATTTATCCACAGATTTAAGGCTAGGAATAGATAATGTTTTTAAAACAGGGTTTCCTGTAATGCTGATATTATCGTTACCAAGCGGGCTGATTTGTTCTATAGAAGGCAGGGTAAGCGCAACAAGTGATAAATTATAATTGATATGAATGCCCTGTACACTTTTATTTGTAAGTTTAGGAAAGGCAGCATTGATAAGTTGCCCGTTTTCTACCAGGCTTAACCATGAAATATCTTCCAGTTCTCCTACACCACCCAGGGTAGTAACCGTAGTCCGTCGCAATTCCAGACCCCATACTTTTTTAAGTTTTGTTATTGCCCCAAGGTCTCCAACATTCGCAATGTATAAAATGCCTTTCACTTCTTCATAAGCAGAATCAATAAATGCCTGCAACGTTTTTGCATCGTTAATAGAATAATTTCCGGTATATGTTTTTAAATTGGTAGCCGGTGGCGCCTTATCTTCACATACGGCTACAGGTTCTGCAATCATATATGCCACGGAGGGGTTCACGGCATATTTCAGATCTTTGGTTTTCTTGCCTGTTTGCAGATCATACACATTCAGTACCACATTATCTACTTTATCCTGCATTACACCCGGAAAAAAATATTGAACAGTAAAGCGTCCTTCATCACCAAATATTGGCGCTGTTGTACTTTTAATAATCTTGTTACCGCTGCGCATACTTAAAAATGCATAACCGGTTTTAACAGGTTTATTGTCGCAATTCACAGCCTTGCCATTTACATTCACCATTGTTTCCCCATTGCCACCGCCGTTACCTGTGCGGGGTATGGTAATAGTTACGGTAGATGGGGGATTGGTTGGCGTTACATCTACGGTCACACTTTCCTCTTCTGTTGCAAATGTCGGCCCATCAGGTTGTGTTTCGTCGGCATTGGGTGTGTAATCATCATTTTGAGGATAATCAGGTCCGCCGGGCTGCACAGGCGTTACGGTTACTTCCATTTGATTGGTCATTTGTGGTAATGGAAAAGTGGTGGTAGCAGTACCGCCCGGAGGGTTACGGTCAGGATTGGGCGTCGGCGCCGGAAAGGTGTTGGAGTAAAGTGTATTCTTTGTTGACTTATCCTTTACCGTTAATATGAAATCAGGCGGATGATTAGTGATATTATCAATATCATCCGGCGGCATGCTTGATATATTTACCAAAATCCATCTCAATATCATTGGCAATGCCATTAACGGGTTCCAGTGATCATAATTCCAAACAGAGAAGTGCGCTACTTTTCCGGTATACTTCCCGTTTTGCAATGTGCCACTGCCTTCTTCTTTCCATATACCTTTGGCTTCATCAAAATACCACATGGCAATGGTAGATGAAGCCGATTTTTGCAGAGCGGTGGGAACCGGTATAGTAACTGTTGCCTGCATACCGGATTTTATCTTCAATTTATTGCCGTTATCGTCCAGCAGATCTATATGTGCCATGCCATATGAAATGAGTGCGCCGCGTTTGTTCTCAGCATTATCCGCAGCAAGATCTCCCGGCATACGCGCAAAAAAATCAGGACTTGTTGGATTTATATATGCCGATACTACATTTATTTGCCCGCTGTAATTTTCAATGGCATTCGCAGGCAATTCTATTTTTATGCCTCCTTTTGATTCAACAGTGCCGCCCGAAGATGCGCTGATCTTTCCAATACTTTTCTGTGCCATCATTTTAATTAACGGAGGTTTTGACATCCCGTTTGCAGCAGGTTGAAATATACGCGAACCTTTAAAGTAACCTGCTTTAACAGCCGTAACATATGCCCTTGCCTGGTCAAGCATTATATCAGTCAGCATATATATTCCATTCACATCTGTAATAGTTGAGCTCCCGCCACCTGTTACTGTTACGCCGCTCATTGGTTCATCCTGTTCATTCACGATTCTTCCAAATACACTTGTTTTTACTGTAATGCCTTCTTTGGGTAAATCGGAGATGTTTGTTGTATCACCTCCGTTACTGGGATTAGGAAGATCATTTTTCTGGCAACTGTTGATCATTATCATCAGCACCAACATTGAGTAAAAGATTATTTTTTTCATTCTGCTTTAGCTTTGAGTTGAATAGATTTTTTTTAGCAGAACAAAAATGACTGATGTAAACCCTGTGAAGAATACATAATTTGTAGTATCAGGGCAAAGCGTTCAAATACAGGTTGTTAAAACACTTATGTTCTTTAAAAGAAACTACAGGTAATAAGCAACGAAATAGTATATACTTAATTTGTAGTACTCGTTTTTATCAATTAAAAGCTTTATTTACTTTAGTACTTATTTAAATCAATAGTTTTGATGACTATCGTTTACCGTTATTTGCTGCTGGTGCTGTTCATGTTTTTTGCTGTTAGCGTAAAAACACAAACACGGTTTATTGATAGTTTAAAGCAATATGTTCACCATGCCAAAAACAACGATGAAAAACTTGAAGCCATAATTGTATTATGCAATGAGTATAAAAGTATAACAAGAGATACGCTTGATTATTACGCCTTCATGGCAAGGGAACTGGCCGCAAAAACAAATAACAGCCGCCTAAAGCAAATGGCTGAGCTGGCAGTAGCATATGATTATGCCCGTTGGGGATGGGCGGACAGTACTATTTATACTGTTGATCCTTTGATAGCAGCCAACAAAGTTATCATTCCGGAACAGCGCGGCATTTATTTCAAGGCATCCCGGTTAAAAGCAATGACTTATGCCAGTCATTCCCGTTTCCAGGATGCACTTTCTATATTATATAAAATAATAGGTGAGGCTGAAGCTTATAAAGATTCGCTTACGCTCAGTGAAAATCTTAATTCTATAGGATCTATCGCGATAGCACGTGATAATGCAAGGGATGCGCTTACCTGGTTATCAAGGGCATTGGCAGTAACAGGAAATGACAAGCGCTTTAATGAAATAAAAGCCGGAATTTTTGTAAACCTTGCCGATGCATATCATCAGTCAGGAAAGGTAGATTCAGCCATTGTCTACAGTAAAAAAGGCGTTGAACTTTTTAAACAAACGGGTAATATTATCAATCTGGCCCTTACACTCCAAAAGCAATCATCTATTTTTACCAAAGCCGGAAAATTTGCAGAGGCTGAAGCTGCGCTTAAAGAAATGATCGGAGTGAGAAAAACATCAGGAGATGGTAATATGTATACCGATGACAATATCAGCCTGGCAGAATTTTATTTGCAAACAAACCAGGTAAAAAAGGCTATTCAATTATGTAAAAATGTGCTGCAGACAGGTGATGTGCATATACCGCTTGGTGAAGAGCAGAGTTACACCAATGCAATTACTTTGAGGCTTGAATATTATAAAATGCTTGCCAGGTGCTATAAAACAGAAGGAGATAACACACAATACCAGCACATGCTTGAGCAAATAATAGTGGCGAAGGATTCACTTTACGAATACAACTCCGCCCAGGCTATAGCCGAGCTTCAAACCAAGTATGAAGTTCAGAAAAAAGAAAATACTATTATTCAGCAAAAACTGGATATAACGAGAAAGAACAATCGCTTTTACACTTTGCTGGGTATTGCTTTTTTCAGCAGCATTATTGCCTGGCTTATGTTTACGGGTTATAAAAAAAGAGAAAAAATCAAGCTGAACGCCATGTTGGAAAAAGAAAAAGATATCGCGGCACAGTCCATAGCAACGGCAGAAGAGAACGAACGGAAACGTATAGCCGCAGACCTGCATGATAATCTCGGCGCCTATGCCGCCTCTATTGTTTCCAATCTTGATATTATTGAACCGGTGGCAACAGGAGATGCGCCTAACACGCAGGCCATAGAAGAATTGCGCAATAATTCACAGGCAATCGTATCTCAACTGAACGATACAATATGGGCACTGAAAAAAGATGCGCTTTCCTTAACCAGTATCAGCGACCGCATTAAAATTTTTATTCAACGTATACAAAATAGTTATCCTGCTGTTACCATAAATGTTACAGAAAAAATAGAAGAAGATTTAATGCTTACACCATCACATGCTTTTCATCTTTTCCGTATAGTGCAGGAAGCTGTAAACAATGCATTACGCCACAGCAGGGGCAAAAAAGTGGAAGTAATTATTGAAAGCAATACTACCAAATGGAGGGTAACCATTGCTGACGATGGCACAGGTATACAACAGCAGCGTAACGACGGCAACGGGCTGCTGAATATGAAAGCGCGGGCTAAAGAAACAGGGTGGAATATTGCCTGGCATTCATCGTGTGGTTTGGGAACAGGCGTAGTAATATCACCTACTACAAATTGATTATTGGAAAATATTACCATCAAGCCGAAATTGTGTATAATATGGAAAATAAGCCGGTAATAATAGCGCTTGCGGAAGATAACGCGATTAACAGAAATACTTTTCTGCAAAAAATAAATGTGCTGCGCAACTGCAAGCTGCTGTTTATCGCTAAAAATGGCAATGAATGTCTGGAAGAATTAAAAGGATTACCGTTCAATACATTGCCCCAGATTATTTTTATGGATATTGAAATGCCCGAATTAGATGGCATACAAACCATTGCATTTGCCAAAGGTTTATATCCGCAAATTCATTTTATTGTATTAACGATATTTGACGATGATGAAAAAATATTTGATGCCATTAAGGCAGGTGCATCAGGCTATTTATTGAAACATGAAAGCGCTGCTGCACTGGAAGACGCGATAGTAAATGTATTAAAATACCAGGGCGCACCCATGAGCCCCGCTATTGCAAGAAAAGCTTTACAGTTATTAAGCCGCTCAAACAGCAGTGCAGAAACAAAAACGGAATCCAATTTGCCTTCTGCCATTACTGAAAGAGAAAAAGAAATATTGCAGCAAATGGTAAATGGCTGGGATGCAAAACGCATTGCCTCTGCATTAAACCTGAGTGTACTCACTGTCCGAAAACATATAGCCAATATTTACGAAAAGCTTCACGTTAATTCCAAAGCACAGATCATCAGCCTGGCCCACAAGAATAATTGGGTGTAGTGTTCATCATCGATTTTTATGATGGTAGCTGTCAAAAGAGTGCCTCTCTCCTAAACTGCTCAAGAAAAAGAAAAGAAGAACAAGATGAGATTTCGGTATGCAGCAGGCTTTTATAAAGCTTTAAAAGATAGTTCTTTAAAAAGCTATAGGCAACTTGCAAAAGAACCGGCATGGATTTAAGTCTTTCAGTAAATTGATACCACCCAGAGGTTTTTTCTGTTATCATTATCCATTTATTATATAGCCAAGCTGTGCCCTTCCCATAAATCTGGGCCATTTAAAAGTTTGATGTTTGAGTTCATAAATGTACCGCATTATCCACGAAATGGCTCTCTTCAATTTTTGCCGGATTTGCGTTCGCCATTTGTGGATAATGCTGACTGTTTTTGTTTTGCATCAGTTTAAATTTTATTGGCGGAATATTGCCTAGTGCTTCATGAGGTCTGTTATGATTGTAATCGTGCATCCAGTCTTCAACTTTTTCACGAATATCTTTCATTGAATAAAATATATATGCATCGAGAAGCTCTCGTCTAATGCTCCCATTTACGCGTTCGATATATGCATTTTGAGTCGGTTCTCCTGGCTGAATGAAAGACAATCTGATATTTTTTTTCCTACACCATTCATCCAATTTATGAGAAATGAATTCAGGACCGTTATCCACTCTGATCGTAGATGGTAACCCGTGAAATTCTTCGAGGTATTCCAATACTCTTATGACTCTCATCGAGGGTAACGATAAATCAACTTCGATATGTAGTAATTCTCTGTTGTAGTCATCAATAATGTTTAACATGCGGAACCTGCGACCATTCCAAAAGCTATCAGTCATAAAGTCAATACTCCACACCTCATTAGGCTTTGATGGTTGATACAGATTTTGTTTAACTCTGGCAGGCAGGCGTTTCCTGCGTCTGCGCCTTATATTAAGTTGCATACGAGTATACACCCGGTATATTTTTTTATGATTCCATTTATGACCGCGAAGTCTCAACCTGTGGTAACACTGCCAAAAGCCTATAGCCGGATGATCTTCTGTCAATTGCTGCAAGGCATAAATCACATCCTTGTCGTTTTTTTCAACTGGTTTATATTGATGACTACTTCTGGCTATCCCAACTGCTTTACACGCCTGACGCTGGCTGACTCCGTGCATTTGCACCATGTAGTCAGCCAAGCAGTTTTTTTCATCAGACGTTATAGCTTTTTTGCTACAGCATCTTTTAATGCTTCGTGCACTAAGCTCAAATTGGCAAACATTTTTTTAAGACGGGCATTCTCATCTTCTAATTCCTTAACCCTTTTGAGTTCGTTGGCATCTAATCCCCCATAGCGCTGTCTCCATTTGTAAAATGCAGCGGTAGTTATACCTAAATCTCTACAAATGTCTTTAGCTTCCCGACCATTTTCATGCTCCTGGATAGCTTTAACGATTTGAGTTTCAGTAAATCTTGTCTTCTTCATAATTGTATTTTAAAAGTACTTCATTTTTGTACTTTTAAATGAACGAAGATTGGGGAAGGGCACAAAGCCGCCTGTTAGCAGTATAGCATTCGTATAAATGCTCTATCTTAATCTGTTCGTTGCTTTTAATGCGTTAATAATTCGGCTATCATTCCGATTGTCAAGTTGTTGAAGAAAGCTGTTACCTTCTATTGTTACGAAGTCAATTTGCAATTCATCGTTATTAAGAAGTTGGGGTGAAATTGTCGCCAAGCCAAAAGTTATGGAACTTAGATAAAAGGGATGAAATTGTCCATAATATACTGGTTGCTTATCAACAGTCACAGCAAAAGCTTTGTCTGGGCCGTAATTCTGAATGACTGCCTGAATATCTTTTTTTAAAACAAATGTGGAGATTGCCTTTATGTAAACTTTAATGTCTTGGTCGGAAACCAGCGGTGTATCATCCAGTATTGCACTCGTGATAGAAATTGTCGCCGGTGTTGTTGATTGGTCAACCGTCGTAGTTAAAGACTTTAATAGGTAAATGTCAATTCGGGGGCCAGAGCCGGGTTCTTCTTTTTTACAGCCTATAAACATTATTAGTGTCAAGAAATATAGAAATATACGTCTCATTAGAATTTATTAATCTTTGACAACTGAAATTTTAGGAACGTTGCATTGCTTGCACTTTGCTGATGTTACATTGTCCATCCTAAAAGTATAGATTTGATGGCCATTTTAATCCGCTGTTTTATCTGACACCTACTTCATGTCAGTGGTAGTTTTGTTTATTTCACCTTTAAGAATAAAACCACAAATTTTAAAACCTGCCCTTAAAAGAGTTGCTTTTGAAATTAAATTATTAATGTTACAACGGGCGGCTGGAACGCGCCCTGAAAGATATGCTTGCCTTTTAAGTTCTTGTATCAAAAAGCTTCCAAAGCCTTTTTGTCTGTGTTGTTCATTCACCTCATAATATATATCTGCATAAGGCATATTATAATTTAGCATTAAACCTCCGGTGGCAATTACTTCATCTTCATATTTTAAAACATAATCAGGGTTAGTATTATTGTTTTGTTGTTTATGCACACTTGCTCTGTCTATTTCAAAAAATGTTTGAAAATTGTCCTTAAATAAAAATGCTTCTGCATTTATATTTTTCCCGAATGCATAAAGCATTTCTGAAAGAAGTGAGTCATTACTTTGGCATTCAATAAAAATAGCTCTTGATATCTCTAGTAATTCTAAAAAGAAAGTACTTGCAAATTTCCTATAAGGTCTGATAATATAAAACTCAAAAATTGCGTCCCTGTCTTCTCTCTTGTTTTGTCCCCATATTGCTCCGTAACCTATAGAGGTCCCATTAAGTTTAAAAAGATAAGTGTCTGCCCAGCCGTATGTATGACATTTGTCATAAATAAATTGAAAATTATTTTCCTGTAAAAATAAAACTCTTAAATGGAGAATTTCGTTTAAGCCTGTTTTGATAACTTCTGATTTCATTGGAGTTTTGCTACATTAACGTGTTCGAAAATATTTCACCAACGCGAGGGACTTTGCGCAGGTGTGGCATTCATCGAAAGCAAAGCCAGGAACAAAAGCTGATTGAAAAGCAAACGATGAAGATAACAGCTAAAAGCTAAATTACTAACATTCAGCCCGGAGCCGTAGCCCATTAGCAAACCTGCGCTGATGCTTACAATATCCACACTTGCACAAAACCCTGAGTGTGTCCTGAATAGTGAATATAGGCCTTTTTTAGAAGAAGCCAGAGAGCGCTTAATGTTCTGAAAACAGGCAGTATGATACAGCAGTCAATAAGCCAACTGCAAAAAAGAAATTATCGTTACTAATTTGCAAAGTGTCTTCATACCACGGAATTTGTTTTCCGGTTCCTGGAGAAACATCAATAAAAGGTTATAATGTCATGTTCGCTCATTTTTGCAAAACAGATACACATAGACACTTCTACTCCCTATTACATTTTGAATATAGCTGTAGAGCCATTAAGATTTAATTGTATTGGATTCGAGTAGTGACAGGCAATCTAAAGGTGAGGATTAACTGAATTTTAAATTGGTGATATTTTATAAAAGGGCAAAGTTTTTAAAGCCCGCGTAAAAATGTATGGTAATAAAAACTGGGTATTAATCCCGCTCCTTATTTGCATGATCATATGATAATAGCAACATCATTACTTTTTCATCTTCTCTTCATTTTCGGGTAATAGGTTTGTAGAAATTAATCACGCTACTAAAACAAAATGTATGAAAACGACTATTTTATCTATCGCCTTTGGTTTAATAACCACAACAATTTTTGCACAGGAATCAAATGTTAACAGCTCGGGATCATTAAGTGCTGTACAGGCGGTTAAAGCAGACAAAGTGGCTGCTAACGGCAATGCCGAGGCTATACTCAGCGCTGAAGCACCTGGTAAAGTAATAAAGAAAACGAAGAAGGCTATTCACAAAACGAAATCAGGGGCAGAAACAACGCTAAAAGAGACAAGCGATGTAACAAAAGAAGCTGTAAGTAATACCAATGCTTCTGCTTCTGTTCAGTCCAAATCATCTTTGAACAGTACTGCAACGCCAGGTAATAACAATAACGCTGCACTGTCTGTTAAGAGTAAAAATAGTGTGACGGTGGAAAAAGAGATCAAAGGTAAGGATGTAGCGAAGGCAGCCGGGAAAGTTGAAGTTACTGCTGACGGCGGGCTCAAAAAAGCAGGCAGTAAGATAAAAACCAGTTCAGCTGAAATGCAGTCAGCGCTGAAAAGTGAAGGTACAATGACAGCTAAACCGTTGTCGGCAAAACCTGCCGTAACGACTATTTTAAAAAGCCGGCCTGTAAAAGCGGGTATCCGCACCAAAGCAATAGCAGGTGTAAGAATAAGATAATCCTTTTTTCGTTAAAGAGAAGATGAAGAAAAAGATCATATATACTTCTTTTTTGATCACTGCATTTCTGATGATCTGTACCCTATCAGGATGGGGCAATGAAAAAAAATCACTGCCTTATCCTGACTTTTCGAGCCGGCTTGTTCCGATAACGGTATACTGCACGGCTGATACGGTGCCACCCAAAAAAGTGGATCAGGATAAAGAAAAAAAAGATGGTGCAATAAAACAGGAGCATGCCGAAGTCACTGAAAACAATGTCGTGGTTACCGTGAAGCCGGAAGAGCTGAAAACAATAAAAGAAGTTCCAAGATCAAAAAAGAAGATAAAACCGGTAAAGATTGACGGCGTGCCACCGCCTAAAAATATCATAAAGCCAAAGATCATCGTTAAGAAAATTAAAATATAACCGACCCTGCTGAAAAAATATTCCGTTTATGAAACAAATTTTTCTATCCTTTATAGCTGCCTTTACCTGTACTGTGGCAATGGCACAATCGGGCGATAGCATTCTGGCATATGCTGTGGACAGTACTCAGCCAAAATCAACATTTACTATCGGTGCTGTATATACGAACAATGCCAGTTATTACGGGCAGAAATCTGTTGAAAAAATGCCCTACATTGCGCTTGCGGCAGTATACCGGCACCATTCGGGTTTGTATATTACAGGAATGGGCTACAGGTTACTGAATGATTCTGCAAAATTCGGATCGGCCTATAGTGTCGGTGCGGGCTTTGCCTTTCCGCTTGGCAAGTCTGTTAATGCAGACCTCAGCTATGACTACAGTATTTATCCTAAACTGTCTCCCTTTTTGCAGGCAGCCAACCCGCACAGTATTGATCTTACCATTACCCGCGAAGGCTGGGTAAACCTTTCGGTTGCCGGGGATTATGCGTTTGGTAAGACCAATGACTTTTTTGTTACTCCTCAAATCGATAAAGACATTGATTTGTTTAACATTGGTAAAAAAGCCCTGGTCAGCTTCAACCCTTCGCTGGACTTAACTGCGGGCACCCAGCATTTTTATGAATATTATCTGAGTGAAAAGAGCATCCGGGATAGCCTCATTGGGATATTGCTTCCTCCTGTTTTTGGCGGCTCTCCGCAGCAGGAAGAGGGTACGCTGAAAACGACAAGCCGTTTTGATATGCTATCTTATAACCTGAAGCTGCCGCTCTCTTATAACCGTAGTAACATGAAGGCTGAGGTTTCCGGTCAGTTTTCATTGCTAAGCAACCGGGCAGAGACCCGGCCGGGAAAAATAAATTCATTTTTTAGCGCAGCGCTATACTACCAGTTTTAATATATGAGAATATTGATCATAGAAGATGAACGCGGCATAGCCCTCGAAATGGAAGACTTCCTAAAAAAGTCCGGCTATTTCTGTGAGTTGGCTTTTACTGCCAAACAGGCAAAGCTGCTGATGGAAGATTCGGTGTTTGACTTTATTTTGCTGGATCTCGGGTTACCGGATAAAGACGGGCTGACGGTGCTGGAAGAAGCCAAACGTTGCTGCCCCGCGGCATCCTATATCATTATTACTGCAAGAGGCAGAGTAGAAGATAAAATAAAAGGACTTGATCTGGGGGCAGATGATTATTTGTCAAAGCCATTTTCCCTGTTGGAATTGCAGTCACGCATGCAGGCAATTACCCGGCGTAAATCAGGATTGAAAGATTCCAGGATCGAACTGGGAGATTTTACTTTATACCTGGATGAGCGGGTAGCGAAATACGGCAAGGAGGAAATAGGACTTTCCAGGAAAGAGTTTGATCTTTTGAGTTATATGGCGCTTCATAAGAACCGGCCATTAACCCGCCTGCAGCTCAGCGAACACATATGGGGCAATCTTTGTGATGATGATTACGATTCCAATTTTATAGACGTTCACATAAAAAATATCCGAAAAAAAATGAGTGGCTATGGAGAAACTGACTGGCTTCAAACCATACGTGGCGTCGGCTATAAAATAAAATTATAATTAATCCATTTTCCGTGAAGCTGCTGACAAAACTTACACTGTTTACAACTGTTTCAAAAGCTGTTATCGTACTGCTTTTTGTAGGGTTGTTGCCATCTATGGTGGATAGTGTGGCCTTTAACTATACCAATTACCTGCTGAGACAACAGGAAAAGAAAGTTTTTACAACCATTGAAAAGAATGGGATTGATTATTACCTGGAAGGTGATTCTTCTTACGGAAGCTATACGATGCTGAAAGAAGAATACATTTCACTGGAACAGAATAAAAGCCTTTCATTGCCTGACACATTGTTAACCTCAAAACGGATGATAGAGGGAGATACATTGACTTACCGGTTGCTGATAAGAAATTTTGAGTACGAGGGGAAATCTTATACACTGGAAATTGGTAAAACCCTGGCTTCTATCAATCAATACAACAGACCTTTGCAGAGAATTGCTTTATATGTGTTATTGGTGCTGGTGGTTCTGACGCTGATCATGGATCTGGGTTTTACGCGTGTGCTGCTGAGACCGTTGAAACATATCATCGGCAGTAAGCTTGAGGCACCGAAATTTCCATATAATGAAAAGCTGGAACCTATCCGGACTTCAACTACCGATTTCCGATACCTTGATCAGTCACTGATCAACCTGATGCACCGGATTACAGAAGATTTTGAAAGAGAGAGAGCCTTTACATCGAATGCCTCTCACGAATTAATGACCCCGCTTGGTATACTCCAGGGCAAAATGGAGAACATCATGCTTTCTGCTGATGATATGGAAGTATTGGAAAAGACATCTTCTATGATGAAAACGCTTGGCAGGTTAAAAAAGATTGTGAATGCGCTGTTGATGATTTCCCGGATAGAAAACAACCAGTATTCCCGGCAGGATAAGGTTTCGCCGGATCGGTTGCTTACAGAAATGACGGAGGAGTTAGGGCTGCTGATGAAAGAAAAAGAAATTGTTTCGGACATTCATCTCGCGGGCAATATTACTGTTCAATCAGTAAACCAGGATCTGCTCTTTCAATTATTCTACAACCTGCTTACTAATGCAATTCGCTATAACAGGAAAGGTGGTCGTATTACTATTACAGGCAAATATATACAGAAAGGATATGTGGTAACTATAGAGGATACCGGAATTGGAATGGAGGCGGAGGAGTTGGTACACATTTTTGACCGTTTCAGAAAATCAGGTTCTTCCGGCTCAGGCAGTAACGGGCTTGGGCTATCCATTGTAAAAAGCATTGCTGAATTTCATGGGATAAGCGTACAGGTCGTTTCTGTTAAAGATCGCGGCAGTCAATTCTCTGTTATCTTTCCCATGGCGATGATTACACGGAAACGATTTAAATAAATCCCATACTTGCCAAAGTATCGACCTGCGGCTGATATTCAAAACGCTTCACAGCAAATCTAACGTGATAATGTGTGAAAATGGATTGCACAATTCAAGTCTGGAAAGCAGCGAAAAATAATTTTCATAAAATATACCATTCGGTATTTTTTTATATTAAATTTGACCTCAGTGTTATGTTATCGAACAATGCAGACAAAACCTTAATACCTATTGATATGGCTGTTCAGTTTGAAATGCCAAAAAGCAGCTCATTAGAATCAATGCTGTATGAGTTTAAAACACTTAGAGAGAATAGCATTGCAGCACTGAAAAGTTTTAATCTTCAAATTGCTGATTATACAAAATCAGCCTTTCATCCTAAAATTTTTGAAGTGAATTTGCAACAGCTTATTGCCACCTGGGTTACTCATGACCTAAGTCACCTCACGCAGGTTTCAAGAGTAATGGCGCAGCAGTATAAAAGCGAAGCAGGGCCGTTTAAAGAATATTTAAAAATACTCAAATAGAAACCGATATGAAAGAGGTAGAATTAACTGAAATGCGATTTTAAATAAAAGTAACATGCAAATAAAAACATATTTTGTAGATGCTTTTACAAATGAAATATTCAAAGGAAACCCTGCCGCTATATGTGTTATAGAAAATGAATTGGCTGACACTGTCATGCAAAATATTGCGTTCGAAATCGGGTTTTCGGAAACTGCTTTTACCCGCCATGATTCTGAAAATAATTTTAAGATAAGGTTTTTCACTCCCAAAAAAGAAATTCCCTTATGTGGTCATGCTACGTTAGCGGCCTCAAAAATAATCTTTGAAACATCATCACTTACTGGCATTTCCTTTCTGAATATAGAAGACACAATATTTTTTACTGAAAAATCAGGATCGCAGATTAAAATGGAGTTTCCTGTTTACGGCACTGAAAATATTGCTGTTCCTGAAATAATGCTAAACGCACTTGGTATTAAGGCAATAAATGCCTCTGTCTATAATAAGCATCTCGATATTATTGTTATTGAAATTGACAGCATAGACGATTTACGAAAACTGGAGCCGGACTTTGCAGCACTAATTAAATCTTACACTGGCATAAACGGAGTATTGATAACGGCAAAAGCAAATAGAGATGAATTTGATTTTCACTACCGATATTTCTGGCCATGGTCGGGCACCGATGAAGACCCTGTTACAGGTGCTGTACAAACTTTTCTCACAAAGTATTGGGCTGATAGGCTGAACACAACTATGCTTGAATCTTTCCAATCATCTAAGAGAACGGGCCGGATGAAAACAGAACTGGCAAATGATAAAGTTTTTATTTACGGTGAAGCTGTAATAGTAATGGAGGCTATTTTAAAAGTAAACTAACATGATAATAGAAACGCTAAAAGCATTATTTACAAGAGATTTAAATAAATTATACGATGAAATACAATTGTATAAGGATGAAAGCTGTATCTGGAAAACAGAAAAACAGATTCCAAATTCGGCAGGGAATCTTTGCCTGCATTTGATAGGAAATTTGAACACTTACATTGGTAAAGAAATTGGTAATAACAGATACATGAGAAACAGGGAAGAGGAATTTTCTTTAAAAAATATTCCTAAAAAACAATTGCTTATCCGGGTTAAAGAAACCATAAAAACCGTAAATGCTTCATTGGATAACCTCAATGATGCCATGCTGGAAAATAAATATCCGGTTTTGGTATTTGACAAAAAGACTTCCATAGGTTATTTGTTGATTCATCTTGCTACACATTTAACATACCACCTTGGTCAAATCAATTATCACAGACGGCTAATTGATGTTTAAAACTTCAATTAGCCGTTACTCCGGTATCTTTATTACAATCTTTACATTTTCTTTGAAAACACTTAGGTCTGAGTTGCAACTGCCCACTCAATTGCATTAACGGTTAATAACTATTTTCTTTGTCAGTTGTTCATTGCCAATTGTTGCTTGTATGATATAAGTGCCTTTTGCTGCATTTGCCAGGTTGTTGATATACAAATGATTCTCGCCTTTTATTAGTGTGGTTTTATTTCTGAAGATTACTATGCCAGCGGCATTGAATACTTTGATTTCGCATGGCGAAGCCATATTTGCTGAGATGCGCACAGTTATATTATCTACCGCAGGGTTCGGAGTAACCGTCATCATCCGGGCATAAGCACCGGTATTCTTCACAATTGCCATCGAACTGTATTTAATAGCCCCGTCTATATCAACCGATTTAACCCGGATATAATAGAGAGGCTGTGCCAGATTATTTAATACAAACTGGTAGTTGTTCTCTGTTCCATTTAACGCGGCAACTAAACCTGCATTGATGAAGTTTATGCCGTCTGTACTATATTCAACGACAAAATGGCTTACATTAAATTCAGTGGCTGTTTTCCATATGGTTAGTATATTGTTCCCGCTCCTGGAGGCAGATAAGGAAATAAAAGAAAGCGGTGTAATTGCCGTGATATCAAATGTATAGTCTTCAACTTCTCCCGTAAAAGCGACTCCTGTTGGTGTGGTAACTTCTGCAGCATTGGAAGCAATCCTGAAACGCGCATACGTTTTTCCAACAATCAGCCCACTTAGCCCTGTCCAGTTGAGGGTAGCCGAGGTTGCGCCATTTGCAACTGTAACCACTGCAGATGCTTCACTTGCATCGAAAGCGCCGTTACGGTTAAAATCAATCCACCCGCGCAATGTAGCATTGGCACCAGTAGTATTTGAAACTGTTGCATTAACTGAATAAGACGTTGCGTCATTTGCCAGCGCAGGAAAGCTGGCAACACCATCTTCGTCATTGATTACTGTAGCGCTTGCTGCACTATTGTCGCCATTTGCCTCTGTGGAGAATTGAGCGGTTGCTTCTGCGTCGGGCCCGGAGGTGCCTAATTTCAGTGTGGTTGATGGGAAATGCATAGCATCGCCATAACCGGAAGGTGCATCGCCATGATCAGTGCGTAATATGCCAAAGAAAAGCGCGTAAGACCCAGCACTGGAATTTGATGATAGTTGTGTTATTCTCACCGTTCTAACTGTAGTGCTTGTTATCGTCAGCGCAACAAGGGGTTCGGCGGCGGCAGCTCCGTTTCCGGTGATAGTTATTGATGTGGCGGCTTTTGTGGTAGTTGGCAAACCAGTAGTAGAAATTGTTTTAATAATGATGTTGGAAGTATTCACAAGCACACTGCTGGCATCATAAAATTCTATTCTTACACTTTCGTTAATTGAACCAACATAATCTATATCCTCAACAAATAATGTAGAAAACTGTGGCAGATTACTGGTAAAAGTATACTGCGTGTAATTATTTACATCTGCCCTTAAATCCAATAGTGGCGGGTTGGTTGTTGGATAACCTGTATTAGATGGCATATTGCCCGGAGTAAATGAACTTACAGCCTGACGATCAAAAGTCCCTGAATAGCTCACCGTAAAATTATTTCCGGATAATGAACCTGCATTTACATTCGTATAAGTATTAAAAACAGTACCATTAAAAAAGCCTGTACCTACTTGTGCGGCAGCAAAATTGAAGAAGAATAACAATACAAAAAATGCAGAAGTTGTTTGTTTATAATTTCTCATAATGATATTGTATAATTGGTTGATTATTACAAATATGCATGAAATTTGAAAGTTTTTCCTTACTAAATTGCAATGAGTACAAAAATTATATGTTAACATATAATTTGGAGTAATAAAAACCCCTATGCGGAAGATTGATTTATTATATTGGTTAAAACCTCATGTTGCCAACAACATAAATAAATTATCTAAATCACAATAAAAAAAGTCAAAACAGTAAAGTGTGCGATTGAATAATCTGTTTAGCTCGAATAACCCCGCAAAATTTTAGTCTGCCGGGTTTAAAGTATTCATATTTAATATGTCATTGTAAGAGGTTTAAAGTAGCTGTCGCGTTATCTCTATTGGAATAGTAAATGATACTTAGTCCCTGCCCGGTTCCTTCTTTTTAGTACCCGGTATGCGAAAGTACCGGTCAAACATTTTAGTAATAAATTCAGTAGAAATTCCCTGCCCGGTATCTTTCACAGAAATCCTGATCCTTCCGTTTGTTTTTTCCACGCTTACATAAATGATTGAGTTATCATAAGAATAACGAATAGCATTGGACAAGAAGTTGGTAAGCACCCGTGGCGTTTTTTTCACTATCGGCAAGCCGGTAAATCTTCAGAGATATTTACTGCTATTTCTATCTGCTTTTGATCAGCCACTGCTTTGGTTGCATTAACAGCATAGTGCACTATTTCTTTCACATCAGAAGACTTCTTTTGTTTCTCCGTCAAAAACGATTGCTTTGTTTTTTTCGCCCTTTAATTTACGGGCAATAAAATCGATACTGAATGTTTGTCTCTCACGCATACAAATTCTTTTAATGGTTTTAAAAATTTGATTTCATTCTCACATTTCATTCATGTCTGTAGATATGTAGATAGCATAGTTGTATGTCAGAAAATGCAGGCTCAAGGTTCGAATCTTAACCAGCCGAAGGTTAGAATCTAACCTCCCCGCAGGTTCGAATCAGCCTTTAAAGTCATTTTGAATACACAATTTTAGATATTTTTAAAAACATATCAGAACATACCCGTTTTCTTTTCCGCATCAATTGATAGATAGAAACTTATGAGGTTTCTGTGAGCGCAAACAGCATACCGGATATTGCTCATGGAGTTACTCACGGGAATAAAGCGTTGATTTGATAATATTTGAAAAGAAAGGAATAAAAAAATCCTTGCTAATCATGCGATTAGCAAGGATTTGATATCATTTGACTGATACATAAGTCGGGAGGACAGGATTCGAACCTGCGACCCCCTGGTCCCAAACCAGGTATTCTACCGGGCTGAACTACCTCCCGAACCAAAAGGGTGGCAAAGGTAATGGAATGAAGATTAATTGCCAAACAGATATTGAATTCTTCCATAATTTTTTTCATTCAATAACCATTCGCAACTTTACAGATCGTGGCAGTATTATTGAGCAGCCATATTGGTAAATGAACCGGATTATTTATTAAACTTAATATTATGTCGTCATTAAATATCAACATACCGCATAGCCTGCCCAAAGAAGAAGCTTTAGCAAGAATAAAAGGCTTGTTGCAACAGGTGAGAGATGAGCAGGCAAATGTTGTTTCTAATGTGCAGGAAAACTGGGAAGGGGATAAAGGAGCATTTTCTTTTTCCGCAATGGGATTTGATCTTTCAGGTTTGATAGATGTAAATGAAAATGGTGTGGACATAAATGCTGATTTACCTTTTGCTGTGTCACTGTTTAAAGGAAAAATTAAGGAGGTGATCACAGAAAAGGCTACCCAATTATTGTCTTAATTTTTACTCAAACCAAAGTTAAATCATATGCTGTATATTTATTTTATCCAGCCTGCTTCTTCAGCCTGTCTTTTATTATGCTGGTTATAGCGGCGTTCACTTCTTTACCCTTTACCTGATCTGTAAGTAGCTGTCCGTTTCAGCAAGTGCCGCTTTATGAATTTCTTTTTTCGTATTTATCACAGGTGGGTTGTGCGTTAAAATTAACAGTGGCTGCAATAACCTATTTATTAAGGCGGTTAAAAACTGCAAACTTCAGCCGATACAAATTGTATCAAAACCGTACACTTTGTGTATCGGTAGCGTACGAAAATGTTCGGCGGTTTTAATATAATTAATTGGTTTTCAATAAAAGTATATTCTGGCACATCATTCCTTTATAAATGGCTGTTTCAGTATTGATTTTTGCCTTCCGGCATACAGCCGGGAGGTTTTTATAAAAAGGTTATATAACAGTTGAGATAAAATGGACAGAGTAATTCAAAAGAAAAAGTGGAATACAAAGCGGATACTTACTATAGCTGGTATAGCGGCCATCATAGCATTGATAGGAGCAAGTTATTATTTTACCTCCGGCAAGCCTAAGCTTAATGTAGACACCGAACGGATAACCATAAGCGAAGTTAAGCAGGGCGTTTTTCTGGAAACCATTCCGGTAAATGGTGTTGTGCTTCCGCTTACCAGTATATATCTTGATGCGCAGGAGGGCGGCCGTGTTGAAGAAAAATATGCCGAAGATGGCGCCATTATGAAAAAAGGGCAACCTATTTTGAGGCTTTCCAATACAGACCTTTTAATGACATTGATGAGCCAGCAGAATACCGTGTATAATACACTTACGCAAATGCAGATCAACAACAATAATGCTTTGCAGAATACGGTATCCAAGCTTAACCAGATGGCTGATGTGGAAAGCCAGTTGAAAGAAGCAGAACGCTTGTATAAGCTGAATAAAGAATTGTATGATCAGAAAGTGATCGGCTCGCAGGAATTCAAACAATCTGAAATTAATTATAATTACCTGCTTGATAAGAAGGGGTTAACGGAACGCATTCTTGAACAGGATTCACTTTCAAGATTGCAGCAATCAAAACAGGATAAGCAATCTTACTCAGGCTCGCAACAGGCATTAAACATTATGCAGAAGAAAGTAGGTGATTTGATTGTACGGGCACCGGTAGACGGACAGCTAACATCGCTTGACGCTGAAATAGGCGAGAATAAAAATAAAGGACAAAGGCTTGGACAGATAGATGTATTGAGTGGCTTTAAAGTAAGGGTTGATGTAGATGAGCATTATATATCCCGTATTTACCCGGGGCAGAAAGGGCGGTTTACTTTTGCTGATTCATCTTATGAGCTGGAGATCAAAAAAGTATTTACGCAGGTTATGAATGGTCGCTTCCAGGTGGATATGGAATTTACAGGCAAAGTGCCCAAGGGTATCCGTCGCGGACAAACGCTGCAAACATTGCTTGCATTAAGTGATGAAAGAAAAGCGTTGCTTTTACCCCGAGGAGGATTTTGGCAGCAAACCGGCGGTAACTGGATATTCAAGGTTTCTGAAGATGGAAAAAGAGCATATAAGGTGAACATTGTGTTGGGTAATCAAAACCAGGATTACTATGAAGTAACAGAAGGACTTAATGCCGGCGATAAGGTGGTAACAAGCAGCTATGAAAATTATGGAAATATGCAGGAGTTGATTTTGAAGTAAGCGGTGAGCTATGGGCAGTGAGCTATCAGCAGCCGCCCATAGCCCACGGCTCAAACCCCAAAGCTAACAATCATCAAGTTTCCTGATAAGTGTGTGAATCATTTTTCTTAACAGAATAGTTTCGGTTTCGAGTTCTTTAAATGATGTGACAGGGATAAATCCTAAATCGTGGGAGAGAAAAAGCCGGTATTCTAATTTTGAAGATGATCCGGCGAAAATGATTAGAAAGCGTTTGAAGTCGGCGTAGCTGTTTCGTCCACAGCCCTCAGCAATATTGGATGGAATAGAATAGGCAGCGCGCATCTGAGAAACGAGTCCGAATGTTTCTTCTTTATGAAATGATTTTGTGAGATTGTAAATTTTTAATGTGAGCTGATGTGACCTGATCCAGATAGGGAGGTCGTGAAAATCTCTCATGTTGGTGTTTTTGATTAAGTATTTAAAAATACCTCGATTTGGAGATTTTACCACATCTCACAGCACCAAGCTCGTAGCTCACAGCTTTTTGTAACTTTTTAAAAACCATTTCGTATATAATAAAATACAGCATCAATGATAAAGATTAAAGACCTTGAAAAGATATATCGTACAGAAGAAGTAGAAACAGTAGCCCTTAATAAACTTTCTTTTGAAGTAAAAGACGGTGAATTTGTGGCGGTGATGGGACCCTCAGGTTGCGGTAAATCAACATTACTTAATATACTGGGACTGCTTGATGATCCTGATGCGGGAAGCTTTTTGTTTAATGGTATTGAAGTAGCGCATTTTAATGAGCGCAAAAGAGCCGACCTGCGCAAGCATAATATAGGTTTCGTATTCCAGAGCTTTAATCTTATTGATGAATTAACGGTGTTTGAAAATGTAGAGTTGCCGTTGATATACACTGGTGTAAAATCTGCAGACCGTAAAAAAAGGGTAGAAGAGGTGCTGGATAAGGTGCAGATCATGCACAGGCGTAATCACTATCCCCAGCAATTATCCGGTGGTCAGCAACAGCGTGTGGCTGTGGCGCGTGCCGTGGTAAATAATCCAAAATTAATTTTGGCGGATGAGCCAACAGGTAACCTTGACAGCAGCAATGGTAATGAAGTAATGCAGATGCTTACTGATTTAAACGAGCAGGGAACGACCATCATTATGGTTACGCACTCTGAGCATGATTCAAGGTATAGTCACCGTATTATACGCATGCTGGATGGACAGACGGTAACGGAGAATATATTGGTGTAGACCTCACCCCGGTACCTATCACCGCGGCGGAAAGGAAAGCTTAAATTCAAATCAAGTTGACGAATTTCATGGGGGAAGTTGAAAATCTGAGAGTGTAATGGATATTTAAACGCTTTGTTGGGTTTTGCAATATAGCAGATGTGGTGGTAGTTAATATAGTTTGGAGTTATTCTATAGCACTTTCTCCTTTTCTTCCGAGTGGAGGAAGGGAGGAGAGGCTGGAACAGGACTTTTTAAAATCTCAAATTTTATATATGACACAGCAGTATCAAACCAAAACGCAAAAAATCACCATGTTTTTCATGTTGCTTGCATTGGTGATTGTTATTGCTCAAAAAGTAGCAGCAGGCACTTGCACGGCAGGCCAATACGAGGCAATGCAGTGTGATAAAAATACATCAACGGAAATAGCAGATATATCTACAGTAAGCGATTTACCCTGGAGCCCGTTTATTGCTTTTCTAACCCGTTAAGCAGGCATCCGCTTTCCTTTAGTGTAATACCAAACAGAGAAATTTTTAACCGGTTTAGTTTTTATAATTAAAACGGGACGGGGAGAGTTTGGATGTGGAAATGTGAAAGTGTGAGAATGTGGAAAAAAGATAACAGGATGCTATAAGCGATTAGGAAAAATTGTGAATAATATGTTCAGGAATTATCTGAAAATAGCAATCAGGAATTTGATGAAATACCGGTTTATTTCATTTATAAACCTTTTTGGACTTACTATCGGACTCGCCTGCTGCCTGCTTATTACAACCTATATATTAAATGAGCTCAGTTATGATAAATGGAATACCAAAGCGGAGGATATTTATCGTGTAACCAGGACTTTTAAAAGTACCAATGGCGATATCGCACTTAAGCTCAGTACTGTATCTCCACCTTTTGGCTATTATTTTCCCTCTGAATTTCCGGAAATACAGAAAATGACACGGCTGCTGGAAAATGGGCCGATACCTACGCGCTATAAAGAAAAAATTTTTAACGAGAAGGGTATATATTTCGCGGATGAAAACCTGTTTGATGTATTTTCCCTGAAGATCATCAGGGGAAATGCTAAAAAGGCATTGGGAGAACCTTTTTCTGTTATGATGACGGAAGAAACAGCTAAAAAGTATTTTGGAGATGAAGATCCTATTAATAAAGTTATAAGGTTTAACAGTCAGTTTGATGTCAAAGTAAGCGGCATTTATAAATCTTTTCCGTCTAACTCACATATGCACCCTGAAATGCTGGTTTCCTTTAACACCCTGAAGGATTCAACAGTATATGGAGAAAGGGCCTTGCGTACCAATTGGGGCAACAATTCTTTTTTTACTTATTTATTATTGCCATCACATTATAATCCTGCTAATCTTGAGAGCAGGTTTCCTGTATTTATTGATAAACACATGGCTGATGAGTACAAGGGATATAAACCTTCATCATTAACTACTCTTGGGCTACAAAAGCTCGCAGATATACATCTTTACTCACATACAGATTACGAAGCTGAGCCCAACGGTGATATCAGCAGAGTATATATTTTTTCGGCAATTGCATTATTTATTTTGCTGATCGCCTGTATAAATTATATGAATTTATCTACTGCCCGGTCAACACTTCGTGCAAAAGAAATTGGTATACGCAAAGTAATAGGAGCAGGAAAGAAAGAATTGATATTCCAGTTTCTGAGTGAATCAGTGCTTATCTGCATTGTTGCAGCCGCAATTGCATTATTACTTTCCTGGGCTGCTATGCCGTGGCTTAATAAAATTTCAGACCAGCAGCTTTCTTTTCAAACATTACTGGAAAAAAAGATTTTAATACCCTTGTTATTTACGCCATTTATTGTAGGCATTATTTCAGGTATATACCCGGCGTTATTTATGTCATCTTTTCAACCTGTTAAAACATTAAAAGGATTATTTAAAGCAGGAGGTACCGGTATTTCATTCCGTAAAGCACTGGTTGTATCGCAGTTTGCTATAAGTATTATTTTGATCATTACAACTGTTATTGTGTTTCAGCAACTGCATTACATTCAAACAAAATCCCTGGGCTTTGATAAAGACCGTGTGTTAACGATAAATTATACTAATGAAGTAAGCAAACAATATGAGGCTTTCAGAATGCAGCTGTTGCAGAATGCATCTTTTAAAGATATTACCCGTTCTTCAAGAATACCTACGGGGCGCTTGCTGGATAATATGGGCGCATCTGTAATGGACGGAGATTCGCTGCAACCTGTGGTGAGTGATATTAAGTACGTAAGCTGCGACTATGATTTCATCAATACGTTTGGCATATCACTGGCCGCAGGCCGATTTTTTTCAAGAGATTACGGAACAGATACAATGAATTACGTGATCAATCAATCTGCAGTAAAAGCCATTGGCTGGAAAACAGACCAGGAAGCAATAGGGAAAGATTTTAAATATGGCGGTAACCGTGGGCATATTGTTGGTGTGATCAAAGATTTTCATTTTGAATCAATGCACCAGGCTATTGTTCCGATTGTTTTAATCATGCCTCCACCTTCTGCTCCTTATTTTAATAATATTTCTATTAAAATAAGCGGCAATAATACGGCCGCTGCTTTACAGGCATTGCAAAATAAGTGGAAACAATTTTTCCCGGAAACGCCTTTCGAATATACTTTTCTCAATGATAATTTTGACAGGTTGTATGAAGCGGAACAAAAGCAGGCAAACATTTTTACATCTTTCACATGTATTGCAATATTCATTGCCTGTCTTGGTTTGTTTGGTTTATCTGCATTCGCTATATCGCAAAGAATAAAAGAAATAGGTGTAAGAAAAGTATTGGGTGCAAGTACTAACGCTTTAGTGATTTTGCTGGCAAAAGATTTTATGAAGCTTGTTGCAATAGCAGCTATTGTTGCATTTCCGGTAGCATGGTATGCAATGAATAACTGGCTCAGGGATTTTGCTTACCGTATAAATATTCACTGGTGGGTTTTTGTGATTGCCGGTTTAATTGCTGCTTTAATAGCATTTGCAACAGTGAGTTTCCAGGCAATTAAGGCGGCGTTAGCAAACCCGGTGAAGAGTTTGAGAACGGAGTGACCTCACCCCAGGTACCCCTCCATCCCGAAGTTTCGGGAGAGAGAGGAGCCTAAACTCAAAGCAGTTGTGGAAATGGTAAGAGCGGGCATTTGAGCGGGAAAACAGTAAGTGATGAGGATGAAGGAGTAAATAGTAAGAAGTAAAATGTTATTCATGTTGATGGCCCACTGCTGACGGCTGAAAGCTGGTCGCTCACAGCCTACAGCGCACAGCTCAAAACTTATAGTTATGTTTAAAAACTATATAAAAATAGCATTCAGAAACCTGGCAAAAAACAAAGTTTTTTCTGCTATAAATATTGCCGGACTCGCCATTGGTATGGGTTGCTTTATTCTCATTGCATTATATGTAATGGATGAGTTAAGCTTTGATCGTTTTAATAAAAAGGGCGAGCGTATTTACCGGATCAGTTCTGATATAAAATTTGGAGGAGCTGAAACACGTTATCCTTTTACATCAGACATGATGGGGCAGATATTTAAAAAAGATTTCCCCGAAGTAGAAGATTATACGCGCATTTATACTTCCAATGGTTCAAAGCTGGTAAAAAAGGGAAACCAGTTTATTAATGAGATAAAAGTAGGTCACGCAGATTCTACCTTCTTTAATATTTTTACCCTGCCTGCAATAGCGGGCGATACCAGAACAGCCCTTAATGAGCCCAATACTGTTGTCATTACAGAATCAACTGCAAAAAAATATTTTGGAACAACCAATGCCATTGGGAAAATTATTGAAACCAACGATAATGATAAAACTTTATATAAAGTAACTGCTGTCATAAAAGATATCCCCTCTAATTCACATTTTAATTTTGACTTTATCTTTTCCATGAAGAATGTGGATTACGGTTGGGGACAGTTCATGAGCCATAATTTTTATACATATTTATTGCTGAAGCCCGGAACTGATGTTAAGGCATTCGAAAAGAGAAGTCTTGATCAATATGTAAACAAATATGTATTACCCGAAGCTAACCAGGTAATGGGTATTTCAAGCATGGAAGATTTTGAGAGGGAAGGCAATAAGCTAAAGTATTCCCTTACGCCAATGCTTGATATTCATCTCTATTCAGGCAGACCATTTGAGTTAAGTGCAGGCGGAAATATTCAGTATGTATATATCTTTTCTCTTGTAGCTGTTTTTATTTTGTTGATTGCGTGCATCAATTTCATGAATCTTACTACGGCGCGTTCCGCCAACAGGGCAAAGGAAGTAGGTATTCGTAAAGTGCTTGGCACAGATAAAAAAAGCCTGATCGCGCAATTTCTCAGCGAATCAACATTAATGGCGATAATTTCCACTATACTTGGTATAGT
This sequence comes from Agriterribacter sp., assembly GCA_047601125.1. Taxonomy (GTDB): domain Bacteria; phylum Bacteroidota; class Bacteroidia; order Chitinophagales; family Chitinophagaceae; genus Agriterribacter. The sequence goes on from JASGJY010000002.1 coordinate 3,043,634, forward strand.
ATTAGTTTTTTTGTCGCTGCCATTGTTCAATAATGTTTCGGGCAAAACGATGAGTATCTCTTATTTGCTTACACCGTTATTTCTTCTCTTCCTTCTGGCGCTTCCTTTTATGGTTGGACTGGTATCCGGTAGTTACCCGGCCTTTTTTCTTTCTTCATTCAAACCCATACAGGTATTAAAAGGCAAACTGAAAACGGGTGGCTCAAACAGTAATTTGAGAAGCGGACTGGTAGTGTTTCAATTTGTTACTTCTATCGTATTGATCATTGGCACGATCATTATTTACAGGCAATTGAATTATATACAATCAAAAAGCCTCGGTTATTCAAAAGAACAGGTTTTGATCATTAACGATGCATATACTTTAGGAAAAAACGCGGAGACATTTAAACAGGAGATGTTGCAGCTACCAGGTGTTATAAACGGAACGTTGAGCGGTTTTCTTCCAACGCCATCTAACCGCAGTGATAACCTTTTTTCAAAATCACCACAGGCAGATGTGAAGAATGGTTTTACAATGCAGGAATGGGGAGTTGATTATGATTATATTAATACATTAGGAATGACCTTAATAGCCGGCAGAAATTTTTCAAAAGATTTCGGAACAGATTCATTGGCTGTTATTTTGAATGAAACCACAGCAAAAAGCCTCGGTTATGATGACCCGGTTGGCAAGCCTGTTTATTCTGTTTATAATCCCGGGTCAAATGATACCAGGAAGTATACTATAATAGGTGTTGTAAAAGATTTTCATTTTGAATCTTTAAAAAGAGATATCGGAAAACTAGGGTTATTCCTGAGAAGAAGCACAGGACTGGCATCATTTAAAGTAAACGCGGCAAATGCTCCACAGATAATAAAAACGGCTGAAAAGCAATGGAAGGCCTTATCGCCACAGATGCCTTTTAATTATAAGTTTTTAAATGCTGAGTTCAACAGTGTTTATGATGCCGAACAACGGGTAGGGAAAATTGCTTTGTCGTTTGCAGTACTGGCAATTGTAATTGCGTGCCTTGGCTTATTTGGGCTGGCAGCTTATATAGCAGAGCAGCGTACAAAAGAGATCGGCATAAGAAAGGTGCTGGGCGCAAGTGCTACAAGCCTTGTTGCTATGTTGTCTAAAGATTTTTTAAAGCTTGTTGTGATTTCATCCGTCATTGCTTTTCCATTGGCCTGGTGGAGTATGAAAAACTGGCTGCAGGATTTTGCTTACCGTATAAATATAAGTTGGTGGGTGTTTGTAATAGCAGGCGTAATAGCCATATTTATTGCTTTGATCACAGTGAGTTTTCAGGCAATTAAAGCGGCAATGGCAAATCCGGTGAAGTCGTTAAGAACGGAATAACCTCACCCTTGCCCCTCTCCACGGAGTGGGAAACTCCGGTGCCAGACATTTTAAAGGTGGTAAGAGTGAGCTTCTGAGGGAATGGCAGAAATGTGAAAATGTGAATAGCGGAGTAGTAAGATGATAGCTGACAGCCCGATACCTTTTCAAATTCAAATTTCAAATGATAAAAAACTATTTCAAAATCGCCTGGAGAAATCTTGTAAAAAACAAGGTATATTCTTTTATAAACATTGTCGGTCTTGCGGCAGGTATGGCTGTTGCCATGATTATTGGTTTGTGGATATATGATGAAGTATCTACCAATAAGCATTTTAAAAATTACGACTCTATTTACCAGGTAATGATGAACCAAACCTTTGATGGCAAACGAGGTTCACAAATAGCATTACCTTATCCCATTGGAGAAGAGCTGAAAGTAAAATACCCGGATATTAAAGCAGTAGCTATGTGTGATTGGGGAGGAAGCCATTCGTTGATATACGGCGATAAAAAGATCAGTAAAATGGGGCACTTTTTGGGAGAAGACGGAGTGAACATGTTTTCATTGCAAATCCTTAAGGGAGATAAAAATCCGTTGCACGAGCCATATTCAATTGTTTTAACAGAGGAAACAGCTAATGTACTTTTTGGAACTGAAGATCCTATTGGAAAAATGGTGAAGTTTGATAATGCTACCAATCTGAAAGTAACTGCTGTTGTTCCAAAGCAACCGAAAAACAGTGCACTTAGTTTTGATTATCTGGCTCCGTTTCATTTGCAGGAATCAATTTATGAATATATCAAACTTTATCACAAGCCCAATTGGGGCAATAATTCGTGGCAGGCATTTGTGCAATTAAATAATAATGCTACAGAAAAAGCTGTTGATGCAAAAATTAAAGACCTGGTAATTTCTCATTTTACTGATGAAAATACTTTAAAGAGTATAAAGCCTGAGGTTTTTATTCATCCAATGAGTAAATGGCGATTGTATAATAATTTTGAAAATGGAAAAAATACCGGTGGCTTTATAAAGTATGTGAAAATGTTTGGTGTTTTAGGATTTATTGTGTTGCTGATTGCCTGTATTAATTTTATGAACCTGAGCACGGCACGCTCAGAAAAACGCGCTAAAGAGGTTGGTGTTCGTAAAGCTGTCGGTTCAGGAAGGAAAGAGTTGATCAGACAGTTTCTCAGCGAATCTATGCTGATATCTGCACTTGCATTCTTGTTTGCATTAGTGTTCGTTATTCTTGCTTTGCCCTTTTTTAATAAACTAACGGAGAAAGAAATGAGCCTTCATGTAGGCAATCCGTTATTCTGGGGCGTTATGATTTTGTTTACTGTGATAACAGGTTTGCTTGCGGGAAGTTATCCGGCGTTCTATTTATCTTCTTTTAACCCCGTGCGGGTATTGAAGGGAAATTTAAAAGCAGGCAGGAGCAGCTCATTGCCGCGAAAAATATTGGTGGTAACACAATTTGCAAGCTCTGTAATATTAATGATTGGCACCATTGTAATTTACAGGCAAATCCAATTCGGAAAAAATCAACCGATAGGATTTGACAATAAAGGTTTGATCTCTGTTGACTGGTCAGAAGATATTTCAAAAAGTTACGATGCTTTTCGGAATGAACTATTAAATTCAGGAGCAGTAGCCTCTATTTGTAAAAGCAATTCACCACCTTCGCAAATTTTTAGTAATAACAATGGCTGGGAATGGAATAATAGCCAGCCGGTAGAAAAGACTGTGGTATTTTCCACTATCGCCACAGATTACGATTATACGAAGACTTTAGGTGTCAAACTTATCGACGGAAGAGACTTTTCGAGAGATTTTGCAGATTCCAATGCCGTATTGCTAAATCAGGCTGCCGTAAAACGCATGGGTCTGAAAAACCCTGTTGGTGAAATGCTGAAATGGAATGGACAAACCATGAAAGTAGTTGGCGTTATACCTGATATACAAATGCAGTCACCGTTTCGTCCTGTTTCTCCACTTACCGTCATATTTAATAAAGGATGGGTTAACTATATAAACGTTCGTATAAATCCTACGATGCCAGCATCCAAAGCGCTGGGTATAATAAAACCCATCTTTGAAAAATATAATCCTGCTTTTCCTTTTGAGTATCAGTTTGCAGATGAAGAATATGCAAAGAAATTTAATTATGAAGAACTGGTAGGTAACCTTGCTGCAATAGTGGCAGCGCTTGCAGTGTTTATTTCCTGCCTTGGTCTTTTTGGATTAGCATCTTTTACGGCGGAACAACGAGTGAAAGAAATAGGTGTTCGAAAAGTGCTTGGAGCAAGTATATTCAATTTGTGGAGATTGTTGTCAAAGGATTTTGTAGTGCTGGTATCCATTTCCTGTGCTATTGCTATACCTGTAGCATATTATGGTATGCATGAATGGCTAAAGAATTATGAATACAGAATAGGGATAGGTGTTGGCGTTTTTGCGATAACAATAGTATCAGCTTTGGCAATTACGTTGGTAACGGTAAGTTTTCAGGCAATAAAAGCGGCAATGGCAAACCCGGTTAAGTCACTAAGGACGGAGTAGCCCTCGCCCCGGCCACTAGAGAGGAGTAAATATCCGGCAGTTCGGAAAATGGTAAGAGCCGGTGTCTGAAGGGGAAAGTAGGAAATAGTAAAAACAAGGAGTGGGTAGCAGTAGTAAGAATTTTATTAATGCTGATAGCCGATAGTTCATTACTGACGGCTGATAGATCAAAGTTTATAGCTATGCTTAAAAATTATTTTAAAATCGCCTGGCGGAATCTGAAAAAGAGCCCGGTATTTTCCTTTATTAATATTGCCGGATTAACAATCGGGATAACCAGTTTTCTTCTTATTGCACTATACATATTTGATGAATTTACTTTCGACAGGTTCCATAGAAATAGTGATAATATTTACAGGATAATAGATAACAAAACATCTGCTGAAGGAAAAGAATCTAAAACTACAGGAACAGGCTACCAGGTAGCGCAGCGAAGCAGGGATTATGTACCGGAGATAAAAAATGCTGCGCGGCTTTCTATATATGGCAGGTTAAACGTAGCAACACTGGAAAACAACAATGTTTTTTATGAAGATTTTATAGCGGGCAGCCAGGATTTTTTTAAAATTTTTGATTTCACATTGCTTGAAGGTAACCGTAACACTGCGTTATTAGCACCACACTCGGTAGTTATTACAGAAGAAACTGCAAAAAAGCTGTTTGGCTTAACTTCTGTATTGAACAAAACTTTAAGATTAGGTAATGATACTACACTTTATAAGGTAACAGGCATATTAAAAGATTTTCCTGTCAATTCAAGTATTTCATTTAACATGATTTTTTCTGAATCAAGCATTATCAGTGAGAACTTTAAAAAATTCACAAGCTCGGATTGGAATTCCGGGAGTTTTTCTACCTATTTTTTACTTACAGATAAAGCCAACCCCCTTGCAGTAAGCGAAAAGTTGAATGATATGGTGTCGGCCAATTATAAAAACAATACGGGTATTAAAAGTACGCTTGCGCTTCAACCAATGAAAGATGTTCACTTTCATTCAACAGATATTGAGGGTTATTCCGGAAGAAAAGGCAATATCACTTATGTATATGTTTTTCTTATCGTTGGTTTTTTTGTACTTTTTATTGCCTGTATTAATTATATGAACCTTGCTACGGCAAGATTTACCAGTAGAACAAAAGAAATAGCTGTTCGGAAAGTAACGGGTGCTTCAAGAAAACTGCTTATTGGCCAGTTTCTTTCAGAAGCCTTCCTGGTTACAGTAATAGCAACCGTACTTGCATTAATACTTACAAAAGTATTCTTACCGGCTTTTAATTCGTTTGCTGAAAAAAAGCTGACGCTTGATCTCAATACAGATCATCGCATCTGGACAGGGGTAGTGTTAATTATTTTCATGGTAAGCCTGCTGTCGGGGCTTTATCCCGCCTTGTTTCAATCAGGCTTAAAACCTTTGTTGCTGTTGAAAAGCAAAGTTCAGCCCGGCAAATGGAATATTTCATTAAGAAAATCCCTGGTAATATTTCAATTCTCCTTATCTGCGGTGATGATTTTTGCTACCATCATTATTTATAAGCAAATGCGATATATAGATAATAAGCATATGGGCTTTGATAAAGAAGGTAAAGTGGTAATAGATATTAACAGTGGAAAAGTGAGACGTGCCGCAGAAACAATAAAAAATGAGTTGTCTAAATTACCTGGCGTTACCAATGTATCCGTTACATCCCGTGTTCCTGGTGAGTGGAAAACAATTCCTGTGGTGAAAATCAAAAATGGAAATGCAACCACTGCGCAGGGGGTTGACATGTATTTCCTGGGAGTAGATGAAAATTTTTTATCAACCTATAATGTTGAGTTGTTAAGAGGAAGGAATTTTAATAATGGTAATACGCTTAATGCTGCCAATGTGCTTATTAATGAAGCGGCGGCAAAAGAACTGAATATTACGGAACCCGCAGGGCAACTTATTACCATTCCTTCGGCAAACTTTGGAGGAGATTTTTCAATTCTGGAAAAGCCTTTTGTAGCTACCGTTGCAGGAATTGTGAGAGATTTTAATTTTCAATCATTACATGAGCCGCTTGCTCCTATGGTGCTGGCTTACCAGGATAACCCGATTCATTCTATTGATTATTTTACGGTGAGCATCAGCAGTAGTTCAAATACCGGTAAGGTATTGTCCGGAATGGAAGAAATTATCCGGAAAATTGATCAGACGCATTTATTTGAGTATCATTTCTTAGACAAGCAATGGGAATTGCTATACAGAGAAGATAAAATAAGGCAGACTATCTTTTTCATCATCGCGCTGCTTGCCATTTTCATTGCAGCCTTAGGCTTGCTGGGGCTTACTGCATTTGCCGCGGAACAACGGGTGAAAGAAATAGGCATACGGAAAGTACTGGGAGCTAATGCGCAAAGTATTGTTATGCTTTTATCAAAAGATTTTTTAAAGCTTGTACTTATTGCATCGGCGATCGCTTTCCCCATTGGATGGTTTTCGATGAATAAATGGTTGAATGATTTCGCATATAGAATTGATATGAGGTGGTGGATGTATGCCTTAGCTGTTTTAACAGCAATAATCATTACTGTTGTTACCATCAGTTTTCAGGCAATAAAAGCAGCAATGGCAAACCCGGTTAAGAGCTTAAGGACGGAGTAGAAATGAAATTGGAAATGTAATTGGGAAATATTCTGTTTGAAAATGTTTTGTTGATGATATGAAAGAATTTAATGTTTGGGCTTAGTCTGTAGTGCCGCTCCTCTCAGTGGGGCCTGCCTGCGGGGATGAGGCTAAAAATTGAAAGTATATAAATGTATATAACTGCTGAAAGCTGAAAGCCGATAGCTGACAGTTCAAAGTCTACAACTATGTTTAAGAATTATATAAAAATTGCTTGGCGTAACATTACGAGAAATAGATCTCACGCAATAATTAATGTTACTGGCCTTGCAATAGGTATAGCCGCATCTTTGCTAATTTTTATTGTAGTAAAATATGAGTTGAGTTTTGATGCCTTTCAAAAAAACTATAACTGTATATATAGAATTGTAACAGGTACAAAACATATTGATGGAAGTGAAGATTATAATTCCGGTATCCCATGCCCGGCTTATGATGCATTGAAAGTGGATTTTCCACAGTTGAAAAATATAGTAGCTGTAAATGTAAGCAGCGATAATCAATTTACTGTTTTAGGTAATAATCCCAATAGTGATGTTGCCGTCAGTAAGAAGTTTATTGAAGAAGGAGTTATTGCTTTTACCTCACCTGATTATTTTACAATATTTAATGCAGCCTGGCTATCTGGCAATGCAGCATCTTTAAAGGAACCTAACAATATTGTTCTATCTAAGGCTATTGCAGAAAAATATTTCGGCGATTGGTCAACCGCCGGAGGACAATTTTTAAAACTGGATAATACTATTTTGCTGAAAGTTTCCGGAATTGTTGATAATATGCCTGATAATAGTGATTTTCCGATCAGGGCATTTATATCGTACGAGACATTTAAAGCAGCAGGCGAGCGTTATGGTTACAGCCCGTTTTGGGGCAGCATCAGTAGCAATCACCAAATATATATAACACTTCCCGAAGAAGGATCAGCAAAGAAATTTGAAGCACAGCTAAAGGATTTTACAAAAAAGCATTTTAAGAATGCCGGCAATAGCAGCCGTACATTAATTGCCCAGCCAATGAGCGATTTTCATTTTAATGATCGTTATCCAAGCTTCGGTGATCATAGTACAAGTAAGCCTGTTTTATGGACATTGTCTTTTATAGGCGTGTTGATTATTGTGATGGCATCTATCAATTTTGTAAACCTTGCTACCGCACAGGCTGTAGGAAGAAGTAAAGAAGTTGGTATAAGAAAAGTGCTGGGAGGCAGCAGGTCTCAATTGGTAAGGCAGGTAATGGGAGAAACATTTTTAACGGTATTATTATCCCTGATTGCAGCAATCATTATTGCCTGGTTAACAATGCCCTGGTTAAGTGCAGTTTCAAATACGCCTGCCGGTATTTCCCTGTTAACAGGATCAAGTGTGGTTTTCCTGTTTAGTGTACTGGTGAGCGTTACATTATTATCAGGCGCTTATCCCGCACTCATCGTATCCGGATTTAAACCTGTATTAGCCTTAAAAAGCAAAATAAATGCGGCCAGTATTGGTGGTGTCTCTCTGAGGAGGGTTTTAGTGGTTACACAATTCGCTATTTCACAAGTGCTCATCATCGGAACTATCATTGCTGTTAGTCAAATGAACTATGTTCGATCAGCAGACCTTGGTTTTAATAAAGAAGCAGTGATGGTTATACCTGTTGATGTGGATAGTGTAAATCTTCAGCGTATGGCATCACTCAAAAATGAACTGCTGAAAAATCCGTCAGTAATAAGCGTTTCTTTTGCAAGTGATGAAGCATCTTCTGAAAATAACTGGGCATCGAACTTTGCGTTTGATCATAAAGAAGACGCTCCTTTTCCTGTATTTTCAAAATATGCAGATGATGATTACCTGAAAACTTTTGGGTTGCAGTTGCTTGCAGGCCGGGGATATAACAAAAGTGATACGGTAAGGGAATTTATTATTAACGAAACGCTGGCTAAAAGGCTTGGTGTTAAAAATCTACAGGATGCTGTTGGAAAAGATCTGAGAATTGGTAGTGGCGGGTGGTTTACTGTTGTTGGCATAGTTAAAGATTTTAAAGTAAACTCCTTACGGGAAGAAGTGAAACCAATAGCTATTGCATCATACAAGCCTTATTATTATACCCTCAATGTTAAATTAAATAGCAGCCAATTGTCTCAAACAGTTGCAATTGTCCAGCATACATGGGAAGCAACTTTTCCCGAGTATGCTTTTACAAGTCATTTTTCAGATGAGACGGTTGAACGTTTTTACAAACAGGAAAACAAGCTGGCATTGTTATATAAAATTTTTGCTGCTATAGCCATATTTATTTCCTGCCTTGGTTTATATGGACTTGTTTCGTACATGGCAGTACAAAAAACAAAAGAAGTTGGTATACGCAAAGTTTTAGGTGCAAGTATTACGAATATAGTCATACTCTTTTCGAGAGAATTTACAGTACTCATTTCTCTTGCATTTATAATTGCTGTACCTGTAGGTTGGTATGTAATGCAGGGCTGGCTACAAAATTTTGCTTATAGAGTTGATATTGGCATAGGTGTTTTTCTATTGGCTATTGTATTATCACTTATTATAGCATGGTTAACAGTCGGCTATAAAGCAGTTAGCGCTGCATTGGCTAATCCGGTGAAAGCATTGCGTAGCGAATAGCTCTCACCTCCGCCGCTCTCCGCGGGCCTGCTACCGGCAGAAAGGGAGAGGCAGAAAATGTGAATTGTGGAATTTTGCCAATGATAGATATTGGCGATGAATGAAAAGAGATTAAAGCTGATTAATAAATTTCTAATTAAATAAAACTACAGTTATGAAGGTTATAAAAAGTCTACTGCTATCCTGTTTTTTATTAACAGGCAGTATTTTATCTGCACAGCAGACTGAAACAAGAAAGATTTCTGCATTTAATAAAATTGATGCAGGTACCCCATTTGATGTTTTTACAGAAGAGGGTAACGAGGAATCGGTAAAGCTGGTACTTGAAAATATTGCACTGGATAATGTAATTACGGAGGTGAAGGATAAGATATTGAAAGTATATCTTAAAAAGGGCAACTATAAGAATATAAAAGGCAAGGTGTATATCACCTATAAAAATCTTGAAGCTATCAATAACTCGGGCTCGGGCAATCTTATCTGTAATTCAGATATTAAGTCAGGTGATTTTTCGATAGGACTAAGTGGTTCAGGCAATGCCAGCACAAAAAAAATAAAAGCAAAGCAGTTTAAAGTACGAAAGAGTGGTAGCGGCAAAGTGGAGGTAAGTGATATAGAAACAGAAATAGCCGAGATATCAATATCCGGCTCCGGTGATTTGTACATTAAAAACGGATATGCAAAAAAAGAGAAGATAAACATTTCAGGGTCTGGTAATGTAAATGCTTCAGGTGTTCAAACTGATGAATGCGCCGTTTCTATATCAGGTTCTGGCAATGTTGATGTGAATGTAGCTAAACAATTAGACGGAATAATAAGTGGTTCAGGGAATATAGTATACGAAGGAGATGCACAGGTAAACTCTTCAAATATTGCAGGATCGGGGAGGATAAGGAAGAGATAATGTGAAAGTGAGAAATATGAAAATGTGCAAATTGGGAAACGTTTTGTTTGGATATGTTTTGTAATTAATGGGGAAGAATGGAAAGCCCGGAATTGTTATGTAGCACTATCTCTTTCCGTGAGGAGAGGCATAAGAGCTTGCCGGCAGGCAGGGGTGAGGGTGAGAATTTGAAAGTAAATAAATAACCGATTGCTGATAGCTGAAAGCCGGTAGCTTACAGCACAAAGTCTACATCATGATAAAAAACTATTTTAAAGTCGCGTGGCGTAATTTAAAATCCAATAAAGCTTATGCTGCTATAAATGTTATCGGGTTATCACTCGGTATTGCAAGCAGTATTTTAATTTTTACATTTATCAGTCATCAATTGAGTTATGATAATTTTCATGAAAACACAGACAGGATATATCGGCTAGTTACAGAGTGGCATGATGAAAAAGTAAATTATTCACAGGCAGTACCGCAGCCGCTTGGTAAAGCTTTCCGTACAGATTTTTCATTTGATGAAAATACAGCCCGTATTGTAGATTACAGGAATACGCTTATTACATTGATTGGCGATAGACAGAACAGGAAGTTTAATGAAGAAAATGGTGTTGCATTTGCAGAACCCGAATTCTTCAGCATATTTAATTTTCCGTTATTGGCAGGAAATGCCAAAACCGTATTGCAAAATCCTAATGAAGCGCTGGTAACAGAAACTATTGCGAAGAAATATTATACTTCCGCTGATGCAGCCATTGGCAAAACCATCCGGCTTGATAACGCAACAGATTTTGTGATTAAAGGTATCTTAAAAGATCTTCCCGCTAATACTGACCGCCGCCAGAATATATTCTTATCGTATCAAAATTTAAAAGACCGGAACGCATGGCTTGCCAGCGACAGCAGCTGGGGGGGAGTGTACAGCGGCAGCCAGTGTTATACCTTGTTAAAACCTAATATAACAGAAGCCCAGGTAAATAAATCGTTACCACTTATCGTAAACAAAAATTTTGAAGGGCGAGATGCAAAGGTGTGGACATTCAGGCTGCAGCCCTTAAGCGATATTCATTTCAACCCGGATTTTAATGGTTATGCAGATAAAGGCTACCTGTGGGCGCTTGGTTTTATAGGCTTGTTTCTGTTAATAACAGCTTGTGTAAATTTTGTAAACCTTGCTACAGCACAAGCACTTAACCGCTCAAAAGAAATCGGCATCAGGAAGGTGTTGGGCAGTTTAAAAAGACAGGTATTCTGGCAGTTTATTGCAGAAACCGCAATGATAACCATTACAGCGGCTATCATTGCCTGTATTATTGCCTGGTTTGCATTGCCATTCATTAACCAGTTATTCAGGTCGCAAATGCAACTGCATATACTGGGTTGGCAAATGACCTCTTTTATACTGATAACCGTATTGCTTGTTGTGTTTTTTTCGGGTTCATATCCCGGGCTTGTACTGGCAAAGTTTCAACCTGTTATTGCTTTAAAAAACAAGCTTTCACAAAAACATATCGGTGGTTTTTCGCTGAGAAGAATATTGGTGATCACACAGTTCGCTATTTCGCAGATGCTTATTATAGGAACGATTGTAATTGCCGGCCAGGTAAATTATTCCAAAAATGCAGATCTTGGTTTTAATAAAGATTCTATTGTAATGCTGCCCCTGCCACAAAATGATAATGTAAAAGCTAATACTTTAAAAACACGCCTTGCCGCTTTGCCTGGTGTTGAAAAAGTTTCATTATGCTTTCAGCCACCGGCATCACAAAGTAATAACAGCACCGGTGTGCGGTATGATAACCGTGCTGAAGATGAGCATTGGAGTATTAATATGAAAACTGCAGATGATCAATATCTCAACATATTTGGCTTAAAGCTGGTGGCAGGCAGAAATTTTTTTCCTTCTGATACAACAAGAGAGTTCCTGGTGAATGAAACCTTTGTAAAAAAACTGAATATTACATCTCCGGAAGAGGTTATCGGCAAAAGGCTAAGTGTAAACGGAGGTACTATTACTGCCCCGGTTGTTGGTGTTGTAAAAGATTTTAATAATTATTCTCTCCATAGCCAGATTGACGCGATATGCATCATGCCCAATGCAACAAGATATTCCAATTGTGCCGTAAAGATCAATGGTAATAATATAAAATCAACACTTGCTTCTTTTGACAAAATATGGAATGAAACCTATCCCGACTATCTCTATAATTACCAGTTTCTTGATGAGCGCATAGGCGAATTTTACAGGATGGATAGTATTATGCTTATTATGATTGAGGTCTTTGCTTTTATCGCAATCATTATCGGGTGCCTGGGATTATACGGGCTTGTATCATTTATGGCATTGCGAAAAACCAAAGAAATCGGTGTGCGAAAAGTGCTCGGCGCTTCCATGCAAAGCATTTTCTGGTTGTTCGGTAAAGAATTCAGCAGGCTTTTAATAATAGCTTTTATTATTGCGGCACCTGTTGCCTGGTGGGCAATGAGTAAATACCTGCAGGATTTTGAATATAGAATTCCGCTTGGTATTGAAGTGTTTGCTTTAGCAATAGCGGCCACATTTATAATAGCATTTGTAACGGTAGGATACAGGTCATTACGTGCAGCAATAGCTAATCCGGTGAAGAGCTTGAGAACGGAATAAACAATTTGAAAATTTGAAAATGTGGGAATGTGGAAATATAACTGCTGAAAGCCAATGGCCGATAGCTCATGGGTCACAGCCTGTAATTATAATAAAAAGTTATTTCAAAATTGCATTCAGAAATATTGTGGCCACAAAGCTTTGCTTTTATAAACATTGCGGGACTATCCATCGGTATAACATGCAGTATATTTATTTTATTGTGGGTGCAGCACTACGAAGCGAATGATTGATTTGAAAACAGGAAGGAATGTGGAAATATGAAAATGAGGAAACCTCTTCCACACAGGCATGTTTAGGAAAGAGAGAAGGGAGATAGGCTACCACAACTCATACTGCACGGGTGCGTACAACCGGCGTTCGATACCGTACACTCATCAATTTTGAGTTGATTATATTTTGATGATAATCAACTGTTTACAAAGTGGCATATCTGTTGGATGAATATAGTAATAAGTGGTAAGTAGTAAGATGTAAGTGCTGAAAGCTAACCGCCGGTGGCTTACAGCTCAAAGCCCACAGCTAAATAATTTTATATGATGCTTAAAGCTATAACCAGAAACCTTTGGAAAAATAAAGGCTACAGTTTTTTAAACATATTCGGGCTGGCAATTGGTATTACCTGTGCCGGGTTAATTTTTCTGTGGGTAGAAAATGAATTGACGTTCGATAACTTTCATACCAAGAAAGATCAGTTGTATTTTATAAGAGAGAACCAGAAATACGATAGCTATGTGGCAACATTTGGTTCAACCCCCGCCCCGTTAGCCCCGGCTATGCAGGCTGAAATTCCGGGGATTGTCAATACCTGCCGGATAGGCGGAGAGAATTCAACGAACCTGATAAGCATCGGTGACAGGTCAGTGTATGCTTCAGGCGGATATGTTGATTCATCTTTTTTCAGCATGTTCACTTTTCCTTTTACAGAGGGTAATGCTCAAAGCGCGTTTCCTCAATTATATTCAATGGTTATAACACAGTCAACTGCAAAAAAGTTTTTTGGGGATGATAAAAATGTAGTGGGTAAAACGGTACGTGTTGATAACAAGCAGGATTATATTATATCCGGGGTAATAAAAGATATTCCCCAAAATTCTTCGGTAACGTTTGAATGGGTGGCGCCTTTTAAAATATGGTATAACGAAAGCGAGTCATGGGCGCAGTATTGGGGCAACAATTGCTTGTCAACCTATGTTGAATTGAAGCCGGACGTAAATCCCGCTACTGTAAACAAGCTGTTATATGATTTTATTCAGAAAAGAGACGATCAGTCTATTGCACGGCCGTTTTTATTCGCTTTAAAGGACTGGCGCCTGCGTAATGAGTTTGACAATGGTGTGCAAACCGGTGGTGGAAGAATCGAGTATGTAAGATTATTTTCTGTTATAGCATGGATCATTTTATTGATTGCCTGTGTAAACTTTATGAACCTTGCTACCGCAAGAAGTGAAAAACGCGCCAGAGAAGTAGGCGTGCGTAAAGTACTTGGCGCGGGTAAGGGAAGTCTTGTTTTTCAGTTTATAGGAGAAACAATGCTTATGGCTTTTTTGTCGGCTTTGCTGGCTGTGATCATTATGATATTAATTTTGCCTGCCTTTAATTTACTGGTACAAAAAAACCTGGCAGTAGGCTTATCGCAGCCTTTACATGTGGTTTCACTTTGTGCTATTACTATTATTTGCGGGTTAATTGCGGGAAGTTACCCGTCATTATATTTATCTTCTTTCAACCCGGTATTTGTACTAAAAGGTTTAAAAATAAAAACAGGCAGCGCCACTTTTATAAGAAAGGGGCTGGTGGTGTTCCAGTTCTCAATATCCATTATGCTTATTGTAAGTACTATAGTAATATACCAGCAAGTACAGTATGTAAAAAACAGGAATCTCGGTTTCAATAAAAATAACCTGCTGCAGATTGACATGAACAGTGAAATGAAAAAAAATTATGCGGCTGTTCAACAGGATTTGCTGCAGAGCGGTGTTGTTGAGGAGCTTGCCATATCAAACTACAATACTTTATATGACGGTAACAATACCGGTGGTTTTACCTGGGAAGGCAAGACTTCCGATAACCAGGTATTGATATCAATGCGTTATGTTTCTCCGGGTTATATGAAAACTACAGGAATGAAGATTTTGCACGGAAGGGATCTGGTGAATACAGATAGCATACAGTCGCGGAACATGAATGTAATGATCACGCAATCTTTGGAAGAATTAATGGGCAAAGAAAGCGCGGTAGGTAAAACATTGCGTATCGGGAAAGATAGTAATGCAACTGTTGTAAATGTTGTAGGTGTGGTAAACGATTATATGTACGGTAATATGTATGGTAAGCCAGACCCGGTTATGTTTATTTGCGTAAAACCCGAAGACGCTTCCATAGTATATGCACGGTTAAAGCCCGGGGAAAAAGTAGATGCTTCATTAAAGAAGATCGAGGCGATATTAAAAAAGGATAACCCCGGCTATCCCTTCACGTATCATTTTGTAGATGATCAGTTTAACCGGATGTTTAATAATGAGCAGTTGATCAGTAAATTATCAAGCGTATTCGCGATGCTGGCAATCATTATTTCCTGCCTGGGATTATTTGGTTTGGCTGCCTATACTGCCGAGCGGAGGATAAAGGAGATCGGCATACGTAAGGTGCTTGGTGCAAGCGTTACGGGGATTGCCTCCTTACTATCCAGAGAGTTTTTACAACTGGTATTGGTTTCCTGTGTCGTTGCTTTCCCTGTGTCGTGGTGGATGATGTATCAGTGGCTGCAGGATTATCAATACAGGATTGAGATCAACTGGTGGATATTTATTGCGGCTGGCATCACAGCTATATTCATCGCGTTGATTACGATCGGTTTTCAGTCGGTGAAGGCGGCGATGGCAAACCCGGTGAAATCACTCCGAACGGAGTGACGGAATCCCGATGAACATCGGGGTGAAGCGTTTGAGGATGACGTAAAGCCTCTACCCCGGCCCCGCTCTCCAAAGAGATGAGGGATACCTAAGTTCAGAAGATGCTGATGAAATGAGAAGCAGGAAGGCTGAGAATGTTTGGAGAGTGTGGAAATGTGAGAACATGAAAATGTGCAGATTGGGAAACGCTTGGTCTGGATTTATTATATAGATGATGTGGTAGATACTATAGTTTGAAATTATTCTATAGCACCGCTTCTTTAGGAAAGGGAGAACGGGAGGGATAGGATGATAAACAACTGCTGAAAGCTGATTGCTGACGGCTCAAAACCTGCGATAATGTTTAAAGATTATTTCAAAGTCGCTTTCAGGAATCTGGTACGGAAGAAAACCTATACAACGATAAATGTATTGGGGCTTGGTTTGGGTATATCCTGTGCCATACTGATCTTTGCAATAATCAGCTATCATCTCAGCTTTGATAATTTCCATACAAACCCCGATCGGATATATCGACTTGTTACGGAATCTCATCGTGATGGAGTCAGTTACTCGGCAGGTGTTCCAAGCCCTTTAGGAAGAAGATTCCGTGAAGATTACACTTATGGAGAAAAGGTAGCCAGGGTTGCCACATACAACGGATTGATCACCATTAATGACGGAAAAATCATCAGAAAATTCAGGGAAGAAAAAGGGTTGGCATTTACAGAGCCTGCGTTCTTTGATATTTTCAACTACCCTTTACTGTATGGCGACCGTAAAACGCTGCTGAACGAACCTAATACTGCTATTCTCACTGAACGAGTGGCTAAAAAGTATTTCGGTGACAGCAACCCGATAAACCGGATGTTTCGCTTTAATAACAAGATTGATTTTAAAGTCACTGGCGTTCTCAAAGACTTACCTGTGAACACCCATTGCCAATCCGAAATTCATGTTTCCTATATCACCCTGCCTCAATATGATGAGTGGCTTGGCAATGATGATGCCGGCTGGGGAGGCATTAGTGGTAACATGCAATGCTTTGTGAAATTGCGGCAGGGAGTATCCGCGGCACAGGTCGAACAGTTGCTTCCTGCTTATGTAAAAAAGTATCGCGCCAAAAGCAAAAATATACATCAGTATAAATTGCAACCCTTGTCAGACATTCATTTCAATACGCTTTACGAAGCTAAAATGCCCAGAAATATTTTATGGGCATTAGGCTTTATCGGTTTATTTCTGATCATTACTGCTTCTGTAAACTTTATCAACCTGGCTACAGCACAGGCGCTCAATCGTTCTAAAGAAGTAGGTGTGCGGAAAGTATTAGGTAGTGGGAAGCAGCAGCTTTTCCGGCAATTTATGTTTGAGACCTGGCTGATTGTTTTGGCTGCGGCAGCATTATCCCTGTTTTGTTCATCACTGGCGCTCCCGGTAATTAACCAATGGTTTAATATCCGGCTAACCACATCATTATTATTGAATCAGCAGTTTATAGCTTTTATCACATGCTTGATTTTTATAGTTACTTTCCTTGCCGGTTCTTATCCGGCGATTGTTCTGACCCGTTTTCAACCCATTGCAGCATTGAAAGGATGGATTTCACAACGCAGCATCGGTGGCTTCAACATCCGGAGAATGTTAGTCATTGTACAGTTTGCCATTTCACAATTGCTTATTATCGCCATCATCATCATAGCAAATCAAATAAGGTATGTAATAAAGACCGATTTAGGATTCAACAAGGATGCCGTGGTGATGCTGCCTGTGGCATCGGGTTCAGATACCCAAACTAAAAACGGGTTAAAGGAACAACTGATGGGCGTCGCTGGTGTAAGACAGGTATCGCTTTGCCGCGCAGCACCGCTCTCCGATAATAATTGGACTACCGCCTTTCGATATGATAATCATAGCGAAGATGAAAATTTTGGTGTGAGTGTACGTTCCGGAGATGACCAATACATTCCTATGTTCGGATTGAAGCTGGTAGCCGGGCGAAATGTCTTTCCTTCTGATACCGTAAGAGAATTTGTAGTAAACGAAACATTCGTCAGGAAGCTGAACCTGGAATCTCCGCAGGAAGCTATCGGTAAAATGCTTAGTGTTAACGGTGGCTCCTTTCAGGGACCGGTGGTAGGTGTTGTTAAAGACTTTCATGATCGTTCATTCCTTGAGCAGATTCAGCCAGTGTGTATTCAAACGCTGAGTAATGATTATAATAACTATGCAGTGAAGATCAACCTGACCTATGCTGCAACTACGATGGCATTGCTGGAGAAGACCTGGAGTGAAAGGCATCCCGATCAGATATTTGAATATAAATTCCTTGACGAACAGATTGCGAATTATTATGAACCTGTATCGCTGATGCTAAAGCTGATCAGGGCTTTTGCAGCTATTGCTGTGTTTATCGGTTGCCTGGGAATGTATGGTATGATATCATTTATGGCTGCCCAAAAAAGAAAAGAGATCGGTATCCGGAAAGTTTTAGGGAGTAGCATCGCCCAGATCCTGTGGATATTTGGCCGGGAGTTTTCACGTTTGGTACTGATCGGTTTTGTGGTAGCTGTGCCATTGGCCTGGATTGTGATGAATAAATGGCTGCAAAATTTTGCTTACAGGATCGACATCCAATGGTGGATGTTAGCCGTGGCGGGATTAGCAACTATCGTTATTGCGTTGTCAACAATAAGTTTTCAATCCATCAAAGCGGCGATGGAGAATCCGGTGAAGAGTTTGAGAGTGGAATGATTTGAGGTAACAGGCAATAGGGGCAGCCAATGAGTAGTAAGTAGCGAGTAGAAAACGGCCGGTCGTTTAGATGAACGATAAATGGGCTGTTCCTGACAACTAACAAACGGCAATTAACAACTTAACTATGTTTAAAAACTATCTCAAGATTGCGTGGAGAAAATTAGGCAGACAGAAGTTATTATCTTTTGTAACAGTTTTTGGGCTTGCTATGAGCCTTGCCGTGTGTTTGGTAGTAACATTGTTTATAAAAAATGAACTAAGCTACGACAGCTTTCAGAGCCGTGCAGACAGGATTAGTTTATTCCGGCAATATGAAAACGGCGCGGGTTCCGGCAGCGGCTTTGCCGCATTGCTGAAAAATCTTTCAGGCGTTGAGCAGGTTACGCGTATTATCAAGACAACAGCATTGCTTTATAATGGCAATAAAACCTTCTCTGCCTATGAAAATAATTTCTGTTTTGCCGACAGTAATTTTTTAAAAATATTTGACATCAATATTATAACAGGCAATGCCGATGCGGCTTTTAACAACCCGGATGGTATATTAATTTCTCAAAGAACAGCGCTGAAATACTTTCAGGATCAGGATGCAGTGGGCAAACCCATTTTATACAATGGCAGCAAGGTTTTTTATGTAACAGCAGTCTTTCAAAACCTGCCCGCTAACAGTCACCTGGATATTGATGCCGTTGCTAATTTCAAAAATGCAGCTTCACTGTCAGGCCGAAATTTAGATGGCTGGTGGGATAATCAATCATTAACGTATGTATTGCTTTTGCCAAACAGCAGCTTTGATAATGTAACACGCCAGCTTCCGGAGATGATGAAGCAAACAAAAGATCAGAATGCAAAAGTATGGAAGCCGTCAATTGTTCCACTGCGCGATATCTATTTAAAAGAAAATATCAGTGATAATCGTATTAAAGCACCCGGGGCAATTACTGAAGTATATATTTTCTCTGTTGTATCGCTGCTTATTATTGTGTTAGCTGCATTTAATTACATCAATATAACTACAGCCAAAGCCATCACATATCTGAAAGAAGTTGGCGTAAGAAAAATTATCGGAGCAGGCAAACGTCAATTGGTGCAACAGTTTTTAACCGAATCCCTATTGAATGTTTTAGTGGCAGCCATTCTGGCTTTGGCCGGCGCCTGGTGGGGTATCGCTTTGTTTAATTATATCACGGGCGCATCACTGCGGCAAAGCGACATTTTTTCCGCCTATACCCTGCTTGCTTATTTTGCTGCTGTAACTGCATTCGCATTAATTAATGGTTTGTACCCGGCTTTGGGATTATCTTCTTTCAAGCCCGCCGACAGCGTGAAAAGGAAAATACTTACAACAAAAAGCCGCCATTACTTGCAGAGCGCATTGGTGACATTCCAGTTCACCATAACAATCGTGATATTGATCGCGCTATTTGTTGTGTCAAAACAATTGTATTATGTGCACCACCAGAACTTAGGTTATAACCGGAAACAAATAGTTACATTAAACCTACCTGCAGATACCAAAGCTGACACAAAACAAACCTTCATCACACAACTCCGTTCCATCGCTTCGGTTGAAAATGTTGCAGTAGCAACGCCGCTGCCGGGCAGCGGTTCCATGCGCAATAAGCTGGTGGAAGATTATGTGCCTAAAGGAAAAGATTTGTCTTACTCTTACGTAGCAGCAGATGAAAATTTTCTTTCGACGTTTGATATTTCGCTGTTGCAGGGCGAAAATTTTATCGCAACGAATACACCGGAGCAACATGAGTTTCTTATTAACCAAAGCATGAGTACATTTTTAGAGCTCGGCGATAGTGCAGTCGGCAAATCCCTCGCTTATTACAGCTATCAGTATACTCCTAATGGCACTTATAAAGAAGTGCCTGTTATTGGCAGGATAAGAGGGGTTATAGCCGATTATCACCAGGAAAACCTGCGCAGCGCAATTCAGCCCATGCTTATTCAGATGGAGGAAGGATGGAACATGCAGCTTGCGGTTAAATTGAAATCCGGTAATGAAAAAAATATTATGGCAGCCTTGCAAAAGCAGTGGCAGCAATTCTTTCCGGGCAGGCCGTTTGAATACAGGTTTATGGATGATGCGTTTAACGAAACTTATAAAAGCGATACGGTAACTGAGGGCGCTTTGCGCATTTTTGCCTTGCTTGCTGTCTTTATTTCATGCCTTGGCTTGTTTGGTTTAACTGCTATCACTATTGAAAATCGGATCAGGGAAATCGGCATCCGCAAAGTATTGGGCGCTTCTGTCAGCAGCATCGTAAATCTCATGTCAAAAGATTTTTTGCGGCTGGTGTTGCTGGCTGCGCTTATTGCTTCACCTGTTGCGTGGTGGCTCATGAATAACTGGCTGCAAAACTATGCGTATCGCACCACGATCAGTATGTGGATATTTGGGTTAGCCGCGGCAGTAGCATTCATCATTGCGCTGGTTACAATTGCTTTTCAGTCGATTAAAGCAGCTTTTGCAAACCCTGTAAGAAGTTTGAGGATGGAGTAGTCTGATTCATAACGATAAAAAACTCTTAGCATGAGCATTAATAATTTTCAACCGACTGTACGCCGCCTGAGCAGGCAAAAGCTCAATACGGCACTGCACATTGCGGGTCTCACACTTGGGATGAGTGTTTGCTTATTGATCGGATTATTTCTAAGACATGAATTAGGTTTTGACACCTGGCAAAGTGCAGCCAGCCGTATTTATCGTATTAACCATGTTGAAACACGTGATGGTGAGGTAAATTATAACTATTCCACCCATATACCGCTGGCAGAAGCAATGCGTACCGATAGCTCATGGCTCACAGCGCAAAGCCTGTAATTATGATAAAAAATTATTTCAAAATCGCATTCAGAAATATCGCCCGCCACAAAGCCTTTGCTTTTATAAATATTGCAGGATTATCCATCGGTATGGCATGCAGTATATTTATTTTATTGTGGGTGCAGCATGAGCTGAGCTACGACCGGTTTCACAAAAACGCTGATGACATTCACCGTATTACAGTAGATTTTAATGGCTTTAAAGCTGCAGTGAATCCCGCTGTTATGCCCCCGGAGCTGAAAATGAAAATTCCTGCAGTTAAGGATTTTGTCCGTTTCAGTTATCCCGCTACGCATGTTTTTGAAATAGGATTGAAAAAGTTTGAGGAAAAACGAACCTTTAATGTGGATGCTAACGTGCTGGATTTTTTCTCGTTCAGACTGCTGAAAGGAAATGCAGTTACAGCGTTAAACCGACCTGATGCCGTTTTGCTTACAGAAGATATGGCGAAAAAATATTTTGGCAATGAAGACCCGCTGGGTAAGACACTGCGCATGGATAACAAGGATAATGTTACCGTAACAGGTGTGCTGCAAAATATTCCCGCCAACTCGCATTTGCAGTTTGATTTCCTGATGCCGATGTCTGCCATTGCGCAAACAAATGATGACCTGAAGAATAACCGCTGGGATAACTTTAATTTTTACAATTATATCAGGCTGGATAAAGGGCTTAGCACCTCCGGCGCCGGACTGGCAAATGTGGAGAAGCAATTGGATAAAATATATAAGGAGCATGTGAGTGAGAAAACGCTGAAAGTTGTTTTCCGGTTACAACCGCTAACGGATATTCATCTGCATTCAAAGCTGCAGGCAGATATAGAAGGGCATGGTAATATACAGTATGTGAATATCTTTTTTGTAGTGGCTATTTTTATATTGATGGTGGCCTGCATTAATTTCATGAACCTGGCTACCGCAAGATCTGCACGCCGTGCCAGGGAGGTAGGATTAAGAAAAGTGGTCGGCGCCGGCCGCAGCCAGCTTATCGGCCAGTTCTTAGGTGAGTCAATGCTGATATCTTTTCTTGCGCTGATAATAGCTGTAGGCTTAGTGTGGCTGCTGTTGCCGGTATTCAATCAGCTCGCGGGGAAAACGCTTTCTATTAATATACTGGATGGAAAAGTTGTAACAGGACTTATTGCCATTGCATTGCTGACCGGCATCTTTTCCGGCAGCTATCCGGCTCTGTTCCTTTCCGGTTTTAAGCCAGTAAAAGTGCTGAAAGGAAATGTGAAAACAATGGGCGGCAACCGCATTTTCCGTAACGGGCTTGTGGTACTTCAGTTTGTGGTATCTATTGTATTATTGGCCGGTACGGCGGTTGTATACAACCAGTTACATTTCATTAAAAGCATGAACATAGGCTTTGATAAATCTAACCTGGTATATATGCCGATGATGGGAGATATGTGGAGTAAACAGGATGCATTAAAAACGGCATTAAAACAAAATCCCCTTACCGGCGATTTTGCAGTTTCCGGCAGCTTGCCGGTGAACCTTAGTACCGGAACCGTAAATGTGGAATGGGAAGGTAAAGACCCGAACATCCAGGTCATTTTTCCCAACCTGGATGTAGATGAGGACTTCTTTGATGTTTACCAGTTGAAATTAGCTGCCGGCAGGGCCTTTTCAAGAGACTTTAAGGGCGACTCGGGTAATTATATTATCAATGAAAGAGCGCTACAGGTGATGGGCATAAAAAATCCTGCTGATGTTATCGGGAAACCTCTTGCATTATGGGACAACAGAGGCACTATTGTTGGTGTTGTAAAGAATTTTAATTTCAAACCTATTCAACAACCTGTTGAGCCATTAATTATACGCCTCAACCGGTGGGGTGGAATTGTTACCGTACGCACGCAACCCGGTACCACTGAGGCAACGATCAGCGCTCTACAGAAAATAAGTAAGGATCTTAATCCTGCCTATCCTTTCTCTTACGGGTTTGTTGACCAGGATCTTGCTAATTCATACAAGGGAGAACAACAGATGGGCAGCCTCTTTAATGTATTTGCCATACTGGCCATCTTTATTTCCTGTATGGGTTTATATGGTTTGTCTGCATTTATGTCAGAACAACGCACCAGGGAGATCGGAGTACGGAAAGTATTAGGCTCATCGGTTTTCGGGATTGTATATATGCTTTCTGCCAGCTTTACAAAATTAATATTGATCGCTGTGCTGATAGCAGTGCCGCTTGCGTGGATCACCATCAATCAATGGCTGCAGGGATTTGCATACCATGTAGAGCTGAACGGATGGGTATTCCTTGCTGCATCGCTGGGCGCGCTGGCAATAGCATGGATAACGATAAGCTATGAATCAATAAAAGCAGCAATGGCAAACCCGGTGAAGTCACTCCGAACGGAGTGACGGAATTCCGATGAATATCGGGGTGAAAAGTTTGAGAACGGAGTAGTTTAATGTGGAAATGTGAGAATGGAAAATGAATTTTAAAATGAAGGGAATGTGGAAATATGAAAATTTGAAAGTACGTAAATATAAACAACTGCTAAAAGCTTAAAGCTTATAACTATGTTTAAAAATTATCTGAAAACAGCATTCAAAGTACTCACACGTAATAAAGCTTTTACAGGTATAAATGTGTTGGGGCTGTCAATTGGAATCAGCGCGGCTTTGATCATTTTTCTTATAGTATATTTTGAATTAGGCTACGATAAAATTCAAATAAATGGTGACCGTATTTACCGTGTAGTGATGGATATGAAATTTAATGGCGTTGATGGACATTCTGCAGCAGTGCCTGCTCCGTTAAGTGCTGCAATTAAAAATGAGGTACCGGGCATAGAGCATGTTGTACCTTTAATGCAGTTTCAGGGTGATGCAACCGCTAAGGTAAGTATTGAGCGAACCGGTAATGCAAACCCCCTGGTATTTAAAAAACAGCCCGGGATAATATTCACAAACCCGGAATATTTTTCCATACTTCCGTATAAATGGGTTGCAGGCTCACCCGAAATATCTTTAAAAGATCCATTTAATGTTGTTATAAGTGAGGGTAAGGCAAAACAATATTTTCCGGCAACTGCTATGCATGAAATTGTTGGAAAACAGATACGCTATAATGACGATTTTTCAGCAACAGTTTCCGGGGTAGTTAAAGAGATCAATGAGCAAATATCTTTTGATGCAACAGAGTTCATTTCTTTTGCTACCATAGCACAAACGCATATGCAGAATGATTTTATGATGAGTGTATGGAATGATTGGATGGCATACTCGCAGGTGTATGTAAAACTGGCAGCGGGAAGTAATGCTGTAAACAGTGAGAAGCAGCTAAGCAGGCTCTTCGTTAAATATAATAAGGATGCAAATAAAGATGCACTGAATAATATGCGTTTTCATTTGCAGCCTTTAAGTGATATTCATTTTAATGGTATGTATGCCGGGGTTAATCAACGGATAGCGCATAAGCCAACCTTGTATGGTTTATTTGCAATAGCTGCTTTTTTATTAATACTCGCCTGTATCAATTTTATTAATCTTACAACTGCTAATGCAGCACATCGTGCAAAAGAGATCGGGATACGAAAAACAATGGGGAGCTCGAAAAGGCAATTGATATTTCAGTTTTTGGGAGAAGCGTTCCTGTTAACCGTTGCGGCTTGTATAATTTCATTTTGCATCGCTCCGTTCTTATTAAGGTTATTCGCAGATTTTATTCCGGCAGGGGTATCATTTAACCGGTTAACTCAACCATCTGTATTTTTATTTTTGGTGATTATTGCAGTAGTAGTAAGTTTTCTCGCAGGGTTATATCCTTCATTTATTCTTTCTGCTTATAAGCCTGTAAGTGTTTTAAAAAACCAATCTTTTGCAGGTAAAAGTGAAACAAGGCATGCATGGGTTAGAAAAGCATTAACGGTATCACAATTTGTGATTGCCCAGTTTTTTGTAATAGCCACTGTAATGGTGGGAAAACAGATAAGCTATTCATTGAATGCGGATATGGGATTCAGGAAAGATGCCATTGTAAGTTTTGATGTTCCGAGAGATGATTCTGCAGTGAGTAAAAATAAAGCACTATTAAATGAGTTAAATGCTATGACCGGTATTCAAATTGCGAGCCGTGGCTTTTTAGCTCCGGCAACTGAAGGTGCAGCATTCACCAATATTAAATATGAGGGAGCAGCTAATAATAATGAGGCAAGTGTACAATTGCGCTGGGGCGATACCAATTACCTGAAGCTGTTCAGAATACCCCTTCTTGCCGGAAGAAATGTGCAGCAGAGCGACACTATTAAAGAGTTTGTGATTAATGAAACCTATGCTGGTGCATTAGGTTTTATTCATCCCGAAGCGGCCATTGGAAAGATGCTGGACTTTAATGGTAAAAAATTGCCGGTAGTTGGTGTAATGCACGATTTCAATGCACAATCATTACATTCAAAAGTTGGGCCGCTTGTTTTTGCTTCATTCAATAACAGAAGCAATTTCTTTCACGTATTGTTGCAACCGCAGCATGATAAGCCCGGGGCATGGTCAAATACGCTATCCCGGATACAGAAAAAATACAGGGAATTTTACCCCGGCGGAGACTTTAATTATAGCTTTTTAGATGAAACTGTGGCTAAGTTTTATGCTACCGAGCAACGTACTGCTCATTTGCTGAACTGGGCAACCGGGTTATCAATTCTTATCAGTTGTCTCGGCTTGTTAGGGCTGGTGATGTATACCATACATACAAGAACAAAAGAAATAGGTGTAAGAAAGGTTTTAGGTGCAACGGTTACAAATATTATAACTATTCTGTCGAAAGATTTTGTGAAGTTGGTAATGGTCGCTTTTGTAATTGCTGCTCCTCTTGCATTCTGGGCTGTATATAAATGGCTTGAAGATTTTGAATACAGGACTACAATGAATTGGTGGGTATTTGCATTGTGTGGTATAGGTATGTTGCTGATAGCCTTATTAACGCTTAGTATACAAACGGTAAAAGCGGCATTGACCAATCCGGTAAAGAGTCTGAGGACGGAATAAAAAATTGAAAATCTGCTGATTTGAAAATTGGAAGAGGATGCGGGAATATTAAAATATGGAAATGCCTGCCTGGATTTGTTCTGTAGATGATGTGGTAGAACTGAAAACTTGGATCGTTCTAAATATAAACAATCGCTGAAAGCTTATAATTATGTTTAAGAATTATTTAAAAATCGCCTGGCGCAACATCCGTAAAAACAGGTTGTACAGTTTTGTAAACATTGCAGGGCTTACTATAGGTATAACAAGTTGCCTGCTTATTGGCGTATACATATGGAATGAATTA
The DNA here is from genome assembly GCA_047601125.1 of Agriterribacter sp. Taxonomy (GTDB): domain Bacteria; phylum Bacteroidota; class Bacteroidia; order Chitinophagales; family Chitinophagaceae; genus Agriterribacter. The sequence continues at coordinate 3,070,102 of JASGJY010000002.1, forward strand.
ACCTATGATGATTTTCATATAAATAAAGATCGTATTGTCCGTATTACGATGGATTATCAATTCTCAGGAACAAAAGATGAGATAGCCTTAACAGGAACCAAAGCCGGACCTGAATTTAAACGCAGGTTTCCGCAGGTAGAAACCTATGTACGTACCATGAAAGATGCTTTGTCGCTTGCTAATGGAACAAAAGCTTTTGACGAGAAAAATGTATTGTACGCGGATGAGGATTTCTTTTCCATGTTTTCTTTTCCGCTGTTAAAAGGCAATCCCGGAACAGTGCTGGATGCTCCCGGTAAAATTGTACTAACGGAAAAGGCTGCGCAAAAATATTTCGGAACAGAAGACCCCATTGGTAAAATCCTGCGGATAAACGGCGGTAAAGATTATGAAGTAACAGGTATTGCTGGCGATGCGCCGCTTAATTCACAGATCCGGTATGATGTTATCATTTCCTTTAAGAGTATCTGGGGGGCAGATCGTGAAAGGTGGACAGAGGCTAATTATATTACGTATCTTCTTTTGAAAAATGCAGACCAGATCAAACCGCTTGGTAAGCAATTGAAGTTGTATGGAGAAAAAATGAAGGAACAGGAATTTCACCTGCAGTCCGGCAGCACAGATTATGTAAGCTTTAATCTTGAACCATTGCAATATGTGCATCTTCATTCTGCAGTTAAAGGCGGTTTGGAGCCGGCAGGAAATATTACCTATATATATGTGTTAAGCGCGGTGGCTATGCTTATACTTTTAATAGCCTGTGTTAATTATACCAACCTCGCTACTGCGCAATCAGTTGGCCGCGGCACGGAAATAGGCATACGCAAGGTAATGGGCGCCGGCAAAGTACAGCTGCTGAAACAGTTCCTGGGAGAATCTCTTATGCTGACTACGATCGCTTTATTGCTCGCTTTTATTGTAAGCGCCGCAATACTTCCGTTGTTCAATGCTGTTACCAATAAATCATTTTCAGTTGATGAATTTTTTTCGCCGGCTTTTATAGGCGCGGCGTCATTGCTTTGCATTGTAGTGAGTATATTGTCCGGCGCATATCCTGCTTTTGTATTGAGCAATACAAAACTGGTAAGTATTTTAAAATCCGGGTTGCAAATGTCGAATTCCGGCGGGGCAATCAGGAAGGTGCTGATCATATTTCAGTTTGTAATTGCTGTGTTTCTTACTGCTGCTACTATAGTAGTACTGAACCAGGTGTCATACATTCAAAGGAAAGATCTTGGTTATAACAGGGAGCAAATAATAGTATTGCCGGTAGATTACAAAACAAGGGGAGTATATGACCAGTTAAAGTATGACGTGAAAAATAATCCCAACGTGTTAAGTGTAACCGGTTCGTATGAAGGACCTGTTTCAATTGGCTGGGGTGATGGTATTACCGCTGATGATGGCTCGGGCAAAAAAGAATTATCGTTAAATGCAACTCCTGTTGATCTTGATTATTTAAAAACCATGGGCATGCACCTTGTTGCCGGCCGGGATTTTATCCGTAACGATTTCCTGTTGCAGGACACCTCCAATAATTACAACAATTACCGCTCAGCATATATTTTAAATGAAAACGCTGTAAAGCAATTGGGCTGGACACCAGAGCAGGCTATCGGGAAAACTATTCAGAAAGGAGCACCTGGTTCAGTTGTAGGTGTGGTAAAAGATTTCAATTTTGAATCACTGCATACACCGGTTGGACCTTTGCTTATTTTCTTAGATACATCTATGGTAAGGGAGATGTATGTTAAAATAAAGCCTGAACAGGCAGCTTCTGCTGTTGCTGCGCTTGAAAAAATATGGCAATCCCGGGTATTGCATCGCCCTTTCGATTATCATTTTCTCGACGAAGATTTCAGCGCATTATATAAAGAAGAGCAAAGGACGGCTAAACTTTTTTCATTGTTTTCGGGATTAGCTATAGCATTAGCCTGTTTAGGGCTGTTTGCGCTTGCCGCGTTTACAACAGTTCAGCGTACAAAAGAAATCGGCATCAGAAAAGTCCTGGGCGCTGATATTGCTAATATCACATTCCTTATAGCAAAGCAGTTCCTTGTGCTGGTAGCAATAGCCATTTTAATTGCAACGCCTTTGGCATGGCTTGCCGGCAATAGCTGGTTACAAAACTTTGCTTACCGTACGGATATACACTGGTGGATTTTTATAGTAGCAGGAGCTTCTGCGATAATCATTGCATTATCAGCAGTAAGTTATCATGCTGTAAGAGCAGCATTGGCTAACCCGGTGAAAAGCCTGAGAACGGAATAAGGAATAGTGAATAAGTGAAATATAATACATGAAAATTTTCTGAAGAGGAGCAAATTCTATGATAAAGAACTATTTAAAAATTACATGGCGTAATCTTACAGCAAACAAGCTTTCTGCTATTATTAATATCGGAGGTCTTGCTGTTGGTATGACTGCCAGTTTTTTGCTGATACTATATGTGTATAATGAGTTTAGTTATGATAGGTTTAATAAGAACAGCGATCGTTTATTTCTTGTATTTAAGAATTTGCCTGATAATGGTGAAGTTAAAACCAATCCGGTTACTCCTGCACCATTAGCGGATGTATTGAAGAATAATTTTCCCGGGATTGAAAATGTTGCACGGGTAAGCTATCCTGCCAAAAATTTATTATGTTACGATGATAAAAGAATTAAATTCTCTATAGTTTCCGCTGAACAGGATTTATTAAAAATGTTCAGTTTTGATTTTGTTCAGGGAGATTATAAAACTGCTTTATCCGATCCGTCGGATATTATTCTCACCCAGTCAACAGCAAATGCCATTTTTGGAAATGCCGATCCCATAGGCAAAATAATAAAATACAAGAATCAATATCCCCTTACTGTTAAAGCTGTTATTAAAGATAATCCTGTAAACTCAAGCCTTTCTTTTCAGGCAATAACTACATGGGATTTTTATATGAATCAGGAGCCGTGGAGGAAAGATGCAGGCTGGTCAATGTTTGATTATTCAAGTTACGTGTTGTTGAAAAAGGGGGTTAAACTGTCAGACCTTAATACCGGGATAAAAAAAATAATTGCAAAATATAATCCCGAAGATAGTAAAATCGAGCTTTTTCTTTATCCTCTTACGAAGCTTCATTTGTATAACGAATTTAAAAATGGAGTTAATGTCGGAGGAAGAATTGAATACGTTCGTTTGTTTTTAGTATTGGCAATTTTGATTTTAATAATAGCGTGTGTAAATTTTATGAATCTTTCCACAGCGCTTTCTGAAAAAAAGATCAGGGAAGTTGGTATTCATAAAACAATGGGAGCTACGAGAGCCGTTATTATGAAAAACTTTCTTGGAACAGCAATACTAACTTCCTTTATAGCCTTAATTATAGCACTTGTTTTAATATTCCTGCTTCTTCCGGTGTTCAATAATATACCTGGCATTCAACTGGTTTTGCCATACAAAGATTTTTTTGCCTGGCTATCAGTTTTAGCTATAGCTTTCATTACGGCATTATTAGCTGGCAGTTATCCTGCTGTTTTCTTTTCATCTTTTAAACCAATCAGAGCCTTAAAAGGCTTAACTAATCCTGCAGGGTCGATGGTAAAAACAAGGCAGGCTCTGGTGGTACTTCAATTTATATTTGCCGTTTGTTTAATTATTTCCAGTATTGTAATATACCGGCAGGTCAACTATATAAAAAACCGTCCTTTAGGGTATAATATTAATAGTCTAATAGAAATGCCCACAAATGAAAAACTATCTTCTTCATTTGAACTTTTTAGAGAAGAAGCAATAAAGAAGGGAGCTATTTCAGATGCTGCAATAAGTTCAATTTCGATTACAGGATATGGGCCTAGTTCCTGGGGCGTTATATGGCCTGATCAGTTGCCGGGGGAAGATAAAATAGCCATTGATTGTATTGGTACAACTTATCATTTTATTGATACGTACGGATTGACCATTGTTGAAGGCAGAGACTTTGAAACAGGTAGACCCGCCGACTCCGGCGCAGTAATATTGAATGAAGCTGCGGTTAAATTAATGCGATTAAAAAAGCCTGTGGGTACAGAGATAACATGGCAGAATGAAAAAAGAATTATTATTGGTGTCATAAAAAATTTCGTGTGGGGATCTCCATATGAATCCTCCAAACCACTTATTATAGGCTTTGTAAAAGACTGGGTGGGAAATGTAGGTGTCAGATTAAATCCTTCAAAGCCAGCTTTACAAAGCTTAAATGTATTACAATCTATTCATGCAAAATACAATCCCGACTATCCATTCGAATATACTTTCACTGATGAAAGTTTTAGAAAAAAACTTATAGATGAAAAGGTATTAGGTATTATCTCAGCCAGCTTTACTGTTCTAACAATCTTTATTTCGTGTTTAGGTTTATTCGGATTGGCAGTTTTTTCTGCAATGCAAAGAACTAAGGAAATTGGTGTCAGAAAAATACTCGGTGCTTCTGTTGGTAGAATAACTGTGATGTTATCAATAGATTTTTTGAAACTCGTAGTTATCGCATTCCTGGTTGCTTTTCCTGTTTCGTGGTGGCTTATGAATGAGTGGCTGGCTAATTTTTATTACAAAGTAAATATTGATTGGTGGATATTTTTATTAGCAGGCATCACTGTAATGCTGATTGCTTTTTTAACTATTAGTACACAGGCTATTAAAGCAGCATTGGCTAATCCGGTGAAGTCATTGAGGACGGAGTGACTGAGAAAGCGGTAAGAAATAAAAAGTAAGTAACGGATAAAAAGAAACATTAACTGCTGAAAGCTGATGACTGAAAGCTTACAGCTCAAACCAAATCTCAAATGATAAAGAATTATTTAAAAACAGCATGGCGAAACCTGCTTAGGAGTAAGTTCTATAGTGGCGTTAACATTGTTGGTCTCGGAATAGGGCTTGCTGTAGGTATAATGATTTTATTATGGGTGCAGGATGAATTAAGCTATGACAAATTTCATAAAAATGCCAATGAGATATACAGGATTAACGCGCATATAGGCAAGGGTGCTGATGAACAGGTATGGGGAAATGTACCTGCACCTTTGGCCGTATACTGTCGTCAGTCAATACCCGAAGTAGTGAATGCCCTGAGGATAAAACCACGATGGGAAACGATGACCTTTAAGCTAAATGGCAGAAATATTTCAGAAAGCAATAATGCTTTTGTTGACTCTAATTTCTTTTCTTTTTTTGATTTTCAGTTAATAAAAGGAAACAAAGAAAATATTTTTAAAGAGATGAACGCTGTTGTTCTTACCGCTACAACGGCCAATAAATATTTTGGAAAAGATGAGCCTGTTGGTAAAATATTAACTGCAGATAATGTTAATTATATTGTTACAGGAGTAATGGCAGACTTTCCTGAAAATTCAAGCATCAGGTATGGCATGCTTTTCCCGATGAGCTTTTATGCCAAACAATTTACTAATGATGGTGGCAACGGCGATTGGAAAACAATAGATGAAGACCTGGGTAATTTTCATTATCATGTTTTTATTCAGGCGCAGGGGAAAGCCTCATTATCTGCAATAGAAAAAAAGATTACTGATACGTATTGGAAACATCGCCCTAACGATAGTCCTGATGGCGCCTTTTATACATTGCAATCTTTGCCTTCTCTGCACCTTGTTGCTGCAGATGGCAATAATGGGGCCTTGCAAACGGTACGCATATTTCTGATCGTATCCATTCTTATATTGATCATAGCCTGTATTAATTATGTGAACTTGTCTACCGCGCGTTCGTTACTGAGGTCAAGAGAAGTAAGCATACGGAAAATCATCGGCGCGGAAAGATTACAGTTATTTTTCCAGTTTATTGCAGAATCGGTTTTGCTTTTTGCTATTGCATCAATACTGGCATTTGCTATTATTTATCTTACTCTTCCTCTATATAATGATATTTCGGGCAAGAAAATCGTTTTTTCGTTCAGCAATCAGCATGTATGGCTAACGGTTACGGCAGCTATCGCAGGATCGTTAATACTTGCAAGCATTTACCCGGCGCTTTTATTGTCTTCATTTAAACCGATAGAGATGTTGAAAGGAAAATTTTCGATAGGGGTCGGTAGTGCCGGGTTTAGAAAGATATTGGTAGTTGTGCAGTTTGTGTTTTCTACTATTCTTATTATCAGCACAATTATTATTGCCAAACAGCTAAGATATATGAGAGAAAAGGATATTGGCTATGATAAGGAATATGTTTTTACATTTAATGTTACAGGCGAAATACATAATCATTACCAGGCTTTTCGAAATGAATTATTGAAGCAGCCGGGCGTTAGAGGTGTGGCATCTTCAAACAGTATTGTGGGCATTAATGCTACTACCGGCGATACGGATTGGGAAGGCAAAGATCCAAACAGAATGTTCCTTATCCATCCTATGGCGATTGATGAAAACCTGATTGGCCTTTTAAAAATGCAATTAACAGCAGGAAAAAGCTTCACAGGGTCAAAAGCAGATTCTGCATATGTTATTCTTAATGAGACCGCGGTTAAAAATACAGGTATTAAAGACCCTGTAGGTAAACCATTTACCGTTTGGCAAACAAAGGGTACAATAATAGGTGTAGTAAAAGATTTTAATTATGCTTCATTAAAACAGTCCATAGAACCTATGGTGTTTTACTACAGCCCTGCCAACTGGAAGATTTATGTTAAAACAACCGCTAAAGATGCGGCAAAGTCTATAGCTGCAACTGAAAAAATATGGAAGCAATATAGCGCTGCTTTTCCTTTTAGTTATTCATTTATTGATGAAGAGTTTAATAACATGTATAAATCGGAGCAGCGCACCGGAAAATTGTTTACCATTTTTGGCGTAATAGCTATTCTTATTTCATGTTTAGGCCTTTTTGGACTTGCGGCATATACAGCTCAGGTAAGAGTAAAAGAGATGGGCATCAGAAAAGTATTGGGCGCATCTGTATTGAGCATACTGCACCTGATGACAAAAGACTTTTTATTGCTTGTATTTATTGCATTGGTTATTGCAATACCCGTTTCGTGGTTTGCCACTCACCAATGGTTGCAAAATTTCGCGTATCGTACTGATGTTGGCTGGTGGGTGTTTTTGTTGTCAGGATTGCTACTGCTGTTTATTGCTTTGCTAACGGTTACTTTTCAAACGATAAGAGCGGCATTGGCTAACCCGGTGAAGAGTTTGAGGACGGAGTGACCTCACCCCGGCCCTCTCCATCCCGAAGTTTCGGGAGAGAGGGGAGCCTAAACTCACAGCAGTTGGGAAAATGGTAGGAGGGAAAGTAGTAAGAGTTTTATTAACGCTGATAGCTGACGGCTGAAAGTTCACAGCCTTGGCTCACAGCTCAAATCCATAATTATGTTTAGAAATTATTTAAAAACCGCATGGAGGAATATAACCCGGACTATTGGTTACAGTATCTTAAATGTTGCAGGTCTTGCCATCGGAATGGCAGTTGCATTAATGATCGGGCTTTGGGTATATGATCAATATTCTTTTGATAAATTCTTACCGGGTTATCAATCTGTATATCGTGTACAGCGCAACTATAATAGTAATGGTGATACGCTTACCTTTCAAACAACATCATTAAAGCTTGCCCGGGCTTTACATACACAAATTCCTGAAATTGAATATGTGGCAGAAAGTGACTGGACGGGCAATCACGGGTTAATTGCAGGTGAAAAAAAATTATATGTGAATGGAGCAATATCCGGCCCGGATATTTTTAAAATTTTTCAATATTCTTTTATTGAGGGTAACGCAAATAATGCATTTAAAGATCCTTATTCAATAGTGCTTACGGCTTCACTGGCAAAATCACTTTTTGGCAATACGGATGCAATGAATAAAACCGTTCGCTTTGATAATGCAAACGATCTTAAAGTAACGGGCATTATAAATGATGTGCCTGCTAATGCAACTTTCAGTTTTAATTATATAGTGCCAAGCACCTATGCTTATGCCGTTAACCCGCAAATGAAGACAGACGGCTTAAGCAGTTTCGGCAATAATAACCGGCAGATATTTGTAAAGCTAAAGCCAGGTGCACATTATGCGCAGGTGGCACCAAAGATCAGGAATATAGAGCATACTGAAGAAGGAAATACCAATGCCATGAATTCTTATGTTACCCTTCAGCCAATGGAACGCTGGCATTTGTATTCAAACTATATAAATGGTAAAGACACTGCAGGTTTTCTTACTTATGTAAAAATGTTTTCCATTATCGGGTTGCTGGTATTGATTATTGCCTGCATCAACTTTATCAACCTGACAACTGCGCGTTCAGAGAAACGTGCTAAAGAAGTTGCTGTCAGAAAAGCGATCGGTTCGCAAAAAAAGGATCTTGTTGTACAATTTTTAATAGAAGCATTCCTCCTTACAGCCATTGCTTTTATTTTCGCAATAGTTATTGCATGGATAACATTGCCTGCCTTTAATATATTAACGTCAGGTAATATTGGGATGCCCTTTGGAAATATTTATTTCTGGGTGATAATGATGGGTAGTTTACTATTAACGGCCTTGCTTGCAGGCAGCAGGCCTGCTTTTTATCTTTCATCATTTAGTCCGGTAACAGTATTAAAAGGAACAATGCAGGCAGGTAAATCTTCCCTGTCAAGAAAAGTATTGGTGGTAATGCAGTTCAGTTGTTCAATTGCCTTAATTGTAAGTACAGTGATCATTTACCAGCAAATACAATATGCTAAAACCAGGCCAACAGGCTTTAATTTAAACCGGCTGATGATGACCGGCATGCATGATGACCTGGATAAAAATTTCACTGCATTAAAAAACGAAGTTCTTCAGAAGGGGATCGTTTCTGCAATGACAACAGCAACAAGCCCGGCAACAAATGTTTGGTGGCATTCGGATGTTGATCAGTGGCCGGGGAAAAACCCCGGTGAAACGGTTGAGATGGGTACGATCATTGTATCTGAAGATTATTTTAAAACTGTGGGGATGAATATTAACGAAGGAAGAAATTTTTCCAGTGCTTATGATAGTACAAGTGTGATATTTAATGAAGCAGCTATTAAAAGAATGCGTTTACAAAATCCGGTTGGACAAAAAATCAACTGGCAGGGGCACCAGCTTACAATTACCGGGGTTGTACAGGATGCATTGATGGTATCGCCATTTAGTGCAGCCGATCCAACCATGTTTTTATGTAATGCAGCGCCGCAGGGTATTTTGCTATACAGGCTTAACCCTGGTATGCAAACACAAGATGCTATTACCCGGCTTACTGCCATTTTTAATAAATATGATCCGGCATATCCCTATAATTATTCTTTTTCGGATGAGCAATATGCACAAAAATTTAATCTTGAAATGCTGATAGGTAAATTGGCAGGTTTATTTGCTATACTCGCTATTTTCATTTCCTGCCTGGGCCTGTTTGGTCTGGCAGCATACGTTGCAGAACAACGTACCAAAGAAATTGGTATCCGCAAAGTATTAGGCGCATCTATACAACAGCTATGGCTATTATTATCAAAAGATTTTATTGTATTGGTTTTAATAAGTTGTTTGATAGCGGTGCCCGTATCGTTTTACTTTTTGCATAACTGGTTGCAGAATTATGATTATCGCATCAATATTGGCGCAGGCGTTTTTGTAGCGGGTGGGCTTATGTCTTTAATTATAACAATACTTACTGTTAGCTTCCAGGCTATAAAAGCGGCAATAGCTAACCCGGTAAAGAGCCTAAGAACGGAGTGACCTCACCCCCGGCCCCTCTCCACGGAGTGGAGAGGGGAGCCTAAACTCAAAGCAGTTGTGAAAATTTTAAGAGCGGGCGCTTAGGGAGTCGTGATAAGAAGTAATTGGTAAGAAAGCAAAATGGTAAAAGATAACTGATTGCTGACGGCTGATAGCTGAAACCTTATAGCTAAAATCAAATCTCAAATGATAAAGAATTATTTCAAAACCGCATTCAGAAGTTTAACCCGCAACAGGAGTTATACTATTATCAATATAGCGGGATTGGCTATTGGAATTGTTGTTTGTATGATGATCTTTATCATTATACAGTTTCAAACAAGCTTCGATAATTTTCATACAAAAAAAGATCGTATCTATCGGGTGATAACGGAATCCCGCCATGCGGATGGAGGAAATGTTTCTTATCAAAAAAATGTTCCTTTCCCAATGCCTGAAGGACTGAAAACTGCTTTTCCGCAACTTGAACAGGTAGCGCCTGTGTATGCAAGTTATAATGATGAGTTACAGGTACTTGATGATAACGGAACACCTGTAAAAAATTTTAAAGAGCAGCGAGGGGTATTTTATACATCACCTTCTTTTTTCAGAATGTTTGACTTCCCACTATTATCAGGATCATACGAATCATTAAAAGATCCTGATAATGTGTTGCTCACTAAAGAGATTGCAGAAACTTATTTCGGCGACTGGAAAACTGCGATGGGCAGGACCATTAAAATTGCGGGATATTACAGCATGGGTGCAGGCCTGTTCCAGTTTCCGGCAACAGCCTTGAAAGTCTCCGGTATTCTTGCAACCATACCGGCAAATACTGACTTTCAGCTAAAATTAGTAGTCGCCTGGGGAACAGATTTTACCGGCGATAAAAAATACGGGTTCCAGCAACCCGGATGGAATGGAACAGCGCCTGACTTTGGATGCTACATCATGTTGCCACCAAATATTTCTGTCGGCAATTTCAATCAGCAACTAAGTGCTTATGCACAAAAGGTACAACCCAACGGTAATAAGGATAATTATATTATACAATCCGTAAGTGCGGTACATTATGATGCCGTAGCAGGAAATTACAGCAACAAAACAATCAGTCATAAACTTATTAATGTCCTGTGGCTGATCGCGTCATTCATACTCCTGATAGCCTGTGTAAATTTTATCAATCTTTCCACTGCACAGGCTGTTAACCGGGCAAAGGAAGTTGGCGTTAGAAAAGTTTTGGGAAGTAATAAATTTCAATTACGGGTACAATTTTTAGCAGAAACGTTTTTGATTGTTGCCATTGCTATAATGCTTGCAGCAGGTATTGCAGTTCTTACAGTGCCGTATGTAAATCAATTGCTGGAGCTTTCTCTTTCTTTTAACTTGCTGACTAACCCGGCAATTATTTTATTTCTTCTGATTGTAACCGTTATTGTAACTGCACTGGCCGGCGCTTATCCTTCTGTTGTTTTATCGCGTTTCAATCCAGTTAATGTGTTAAAGAGCAGGATAAATACTGCAAAAGGAATTTCATTAAGAAGAGGGTTGGTCGTTTTTCAATTTATTATTGCGCAGGCGCTCATCATCGGAACTTTTATCATTGTTCAGCAAATGAATTTTTTTATGAATCAGCCGCTGGGTTTTGATAAAGATGTTATTATAAATGTTCCTTACCGTCCCGATAGCACTGGCGGAAAGCTGACAGATTATTTAAAGCAGCAGTTATTATCAAACGGTGTGCTGGCAGTTAGCTTTAGCTCCAATACCCCCATAGAAGACGATAATAATATATTTACTGCATTCAGGTTTAACGGTGCATTAAAAGAAGCCGGGTTCCAGGCTATTACCAAATTCGCCGATAATGACTATGTGCCCACTTACAAATTACAACTCGTGGCCGGAAGAAATCTGAAACCTTCCGGACCTACAACAGAATTTTTGGTGAATGAAACCTTCGTGAAAAGTTTAGGACTTAAAAAGCCGGAAGATATATTGAACAAGGAAGTAAGCATAATGGATGGTTTAATAAAATGTCCTGTTGTTGGTGTATTGAAGGATTTTAACGACAGGTCTTTTCGCCAGACCCTGGCGCCCCTGCTCGTTGCCACAAACGCTACTATGTACCGCCAGGCTTCCATAAAGCTCTCAGCAGCAAATATTACAAGTTCAATGCAATCTGTTAAAAGAATATGGGAAAAAACATTTCCTGATTATGCTTATGAATACAGTTTTTTTGATGATAAGATTGAAAGTTTTTACAAACAGGAAAACCAATTGGCGCAATTGTATAAAATATTTTCCGCCATTGCCATATTGCTAAGCTGTCTCGGATTGTATGGGTTAGCCTCGTTTATGGCAGTGCAAAGAGTAAAAGAAGTAGGCATACGCAAGGTGCTTGGCGCTACAGCATCAAATATAGTTTATCTTTTTTCAAAGGAGTTTATCATACTTATTTCAATTGCGTTTATAATTGCATCGCCGGTTACATGGTATTTTATGCATCGATGGTTACAGGATTACGTTTATCGCATTAATATCAGTTGGTTGTTATTTGTGGCAGGCGGGCTTATTGCAATAATAATCGCTCTTGTAACAATAAGTGTGCAGGCTGTAAAAGCAGCTGTTGCTAACCCGGTGAAGAGTTTAAGGACGGAGTAACCTCACCCCCGGCCCCTCTCCACGGAGTGGAGAGGGGTGCTTAAATTCAAGTTAGGAAAATGGTAAGAGATAAGATGGTTTCAGGTTACAGGTACACAAACCATAAACTACAAACCACAAACCAAAAATTTCAAATCTTAAATTTCAAATCTCAAATGCTCAAAAACTATCTTAAAACAGCATGGCGCAATCTGATGAAAAAGAAAGCTTTTTCTTTCATCAATATTTTAGGGCTTACAGTGGGCATAACTGTTTGCATGATGATTTTCCTCTTCATTATGAATGAATTCAGCTTTGATAATTTTCATAAAGACGGGACGCATATATACCGCGTGATGCGGGGATTTAAAAGAGACGGGAAATTATCAGACGTGGCTTACCTGTCAGGTCCGTATGCTCCGGCTTTACTGAATGATTTTAATGGACAGATACAAAAGGCTGTTCGTGTTAATGAAAATGACAACCTCGTTACAATCGGGGAGCGTTCTTTTCATCAAAAAAAAGTATTTAATGCCGATACTAACTTTTTCACCTTCTTTTCATTTCCGCTGATTAAGGGCGATCCATCTACTGTTTTAAAAAATCCAAACAGTGTTGTATTAACTGAAACTACGGCAGAAAAATATTTTGGCGATGCTGGGCATGCTATGAATAAGATAATTACAATTGATAAAACAATTCAGTTAAAAGTTACTGGTATTGCTAAAGATGCTCCTTCCAACTCTCATCTTAATTTTGAAATGGTTATGCCGCTTGAAAATTATAAAGACAGGAGCTGGATGACCACGTGGATAAACAATGCTTTGTATACTTATGTGCTACTTGCTCCCGGAGCCTCGGAAGCTGCCATAGAAAAACAGTTGCCGGCTTTTGTGGAAAAGTATATGGGTGCAGACATGAGAAAGTATGGCTTTAATTTTAACCTGTCGCTTACGCCGCTGAAAGATGTATATTTTGACAAAGATAGTTTTGATGGTATAAGACATGGTGATAAAACAGTGGTATATATATTCCTGTCTGTGGCATTGCTGATCCTGCTGGTGGCATGTATCAACTTTATGAATTTATCGACAGTAAGGGCCGCCGAACGATCAAAAGAAGTTGGTTTGCGTAAAGTGTTAGGTGCGCTGCGTTATAATCTTGTCTGGCAGTTTATTGGTGAGTCTGTATTTCTTACAACCATTTCCTGCATCTTATCAGTAGCATTGCTGTTGTTAATTATGCCGGTATATAATCAACTGCTTGGGTATTCATTAACAATTTCGTGGAATACTTACCAGGTATATGCTTTTTTACTGGGTATAATTGTAGTGGCCGGAGCGCTTGCAGGTTGCTATCCTGCCTTTGTGCTTTCTGCATTCACCCCTATACAGGCGCTTAAAGGAAAATTCAGGTTTGGAAAAGAAGGCATTTCATTCAGGCATGCTTTGGTTGTTTTGCAATTTGGTATTTCTGTGTTCCTGATTTTTGGTACGCTTATTATTACGAAGCAAATGAATTATATAAAGAACAAACAGTTGGGCTATAATAAAGAGCAGACATTGATTGTGCGTATAGATAATGAGGATATTTATAAAAATATGGATGTATTTAAAAAGGGGCTTTTGAATACAAGCGGTATAGCGTCAGCGTCATTAATGTCTGGCGAACCTGGTGGTTTTTTTGATGGATATACTTTTGATGTAGAAGGGCATAGTGAAAGATGGAATGCAAACACTGAATTTTCGGATTTTGACTTTGTAAAAACATTAGGATTGAAAATTATTGCCGGCAGGGATTTTTCTGCACAGTTTCCAACAGATACTACAAGCGCGGTATTGATCAACAAAACTGCTGCAACAAAATTAGGCTGGAGCCCGTCTGAGGCGATAGGGAAATGGATAAAGAATACAGTAAGGGATGATGAAAGGCGAAGGATTATAGGTGTAGTGGATGATTTTAATTTTAAATCGCTTAAACAAAATATTGACGCGCTTGTTATTTCACCGGCTATGGACAGGCGGGTTATATTAGTGCGGTTAGCGCCCGGAGATATTCAATCAAAAATAGCCTCAGTTAAAAATGAATATACCAATACCGTTACCGGTTATCCTTTTGAATATTCATTTCTTGATGAGCAGTTTAACGAAATGTACAGGAAAGATATTATGCAACAAAGAATACTGACCATCTTTGCTGTGCTTGCCATTTTTGTGGCATGCCTTGGTTTGTTTGGGCTCGCTTCGTTTACTGCTACCAGGCGTATGAAAGAAATTGGCGTTCGGAAAGTATTAGGCGCGTCAGTAAACGGTATAACTATTTTACTGGCGAAAGATTTACTGAAACCTGTATTAACAGCTACTATAATTACGCTGCCGGCGGGTTACTATATTATGGATAAATGGCTTCAAAATTTTTCATATAAAACACCGCTCAGCTGGTGGGTTTTTGCTTTAGCGGCATTGCTTACACTTTTAATTGCTTTGATAACAGTAAGCATAGAAACAATGAAAGCCGCGATTGCTAACCCGGTAAAAAGCCTTAGAACAGAATAAGTGAATAATTAGTGATCATACGCTTGATAAGTTGATGATGGCACTGAAAAAATATTTTGTTCGTCTGCGTACGTTAGTGTGTTCGTTTTCGTACATCTGGCAAAACTTAATCTTTAGTCATTGTTGATTTTCAATTAGTTGAACTAATGGCATATGAGTTGAGTCTTTTTTACATTTCATATCAGCATATTGGTCCAATTTATCAAGGCGGAGCATCTTAAACAAACATCTTATTATGTTCAAAACATATTTAAAAACAGCCCTCAGAAATTTAAAAAAACATAAAGGAAATTCTTTTGTAAATATCGCAGGGCTCATTGTTGGCCTCGCCGCCTTTCTTTTGATATTTCTTGTTGTTCAGTATCAGCAAAGCTTCGATGATTTTCACCAGAACAAAGATCAGGTGTATCGTGTGGTTCGCGTCGGCAGAAATGCTGAAAACCGGGAGTACCGGACCGGGGTACCTTTTCCTGTTACCCAGGCCTTACGCATTGATCTTCCCCAATTAAAAAATGTTGCTGCAATTTTTGGAGATGGCAATGTTCAGGTAAGCACTACAAATGAAGATGGTACTGTCATTAAAAAATTTAAGGAGAAAAATATTTGTGCTGCTGATCCGCATTTTTTTGAAATGTTCAATTTCCCTATGATTGCAGGAAATAAGCAAACAGCTTTGCATGAGGTAAATACAGTGCTCCTTACCAAAGATGTTGCAGCAAAATATTTCGGAGACTGGCATAACGCGATGGATAAAACATTGAAGTTATATGGAGAAGTGATGAAGATAACAGGAGTACTTGAAAATATACCTGATAATACGGACTTTCCCCTTGGTATTGTAGTGTCATATGCTACACTTATGAACGCGGGAAGCGCTACTAACTGGTCGGGCATTTCAGATGATAATTATTGCTTTATTCAATTAGATAAAAATGCTTCGGTTAACCATTTTAATAAATTGCTTGATGAGTTTACGGATAAGCACATTAAACCTGTAAATCCGGGATATTTTCTTTCGTTGCAGCCCTTGAAGGAAATACATTATGATAAAAGGTACGGCAATTTTACCGGGCGCACGTTTGGCAAGGATCTGGTGCTTGCGCTTAATATTATCGGAGCTTTTTTATTGATCATTGCCTGCATCAATTTTATCAATATCACAACAGCCAGGGCTGTAAATCGTGCACGGGAAGTTGGTGTCAGAAAAGTATTAGGAAGCAGCAGAAAACAACTCATATTGCAGTTTCTTGGTGAAACCGGTATTACAACTCTTGTCGCGTTGATGGGGTCGTTGCTTGTGGTACTAGTATGCATTCCTTTTGTAAACGAATTGCTGGATATTCATTTAAACATTGCTTTTTTATTCACGCCCGGTTTTATGCTATATGTTTTTGCTGTGTTTTTTGCTGTTGCTTTTCTTTCCGGCATTTACCCGGCATTGATTTTGTCTGGTTTCAAATCCGTTAATGTTTTAAAGAGTTCAATCAACATAAATACCCGGGGTATTTCTTTGAGAAGAGCTTTGGTAGTTTTCCAGTTTGTAATTGCCCAGGCATTGATTATAGGTACTCTTGTTGTTGCGTCGCAGATGGATTATTTCCGGAATGCAGATATGGGTTTTAATAAGCAGGCAGTGATCAATGCAAGCTTTCCCGGCGATAGCCTGAGCGTTACAAAAATGGATGCTTTGAAAACTGAAATTGAAAAAATTAATGGCGTAAAGCAGGCAAGTCTCAGCATTTTTGCTCCTGCCGGCAGCGGTGGCTGGGCAACGAATTTAAATACTGTGGAAAATAATAAATTCAATCCAGGTATGGTTGTTCAGATGAAACCGGCCGATACTTCGTTCTTCGGTTTGTATGAATTAAAACTTGTTGCAGGCCGTATTTATTTTCCATCAGATACTATGCACGAATTTGTTGTAAATGAAACAACGGTGAGAAATATGGGCTTAACAAATCCGGATAAGGCTATCGGAAAAATGATAAAAGTGGCCGGAAGATCAGGTCCGATTGTAGGTGTAGTAGAGGATTATCACACATTTTCCCTGCGCGAAGCAATCAGTCCTACAGTAATGTCAACTATTAAAGATGCTTACCAGGTTGCGAATATAAAGATCGATATGCAAAAATCGCAGCAGGTTATTGCCGCTTTGCAAAAATTATGGAACAGATTTTATCCCGATTATGTATTTGAATATGATTTTCTTGATCAGACATTAGCTGCCTATTACAAACAGGAAAACGAAATGGCAACATTATATAAAATATTTTCAGGTATCGCCATTTTTATTTCCTGCCTTGGTTTATATGGATTAATTGCTTTTATAGCTGCTCAACGCAGAAAAGAAATAGGCATCCGGAAGGTATTGGGAGCTCCTATATATAATATCATTTTAATGTTATCAAAAGAATTTACCATGCTTATCATTATTGCATTTCTTATAGCAACGCCTTTAGCATGGTATTTTATGCAGGGCTGGTTGCAACAGTATACATACCGGATATCAATGGGTGCTGGTTTTTTTGTTGTTACGATAATCTGTTCTTTAATTATAGCCTGGATAACTGTAGGGTATACAACTGTAAAGGCGGCTGTTGCTAATCCTGTTAAATCACTCAGAACGGAATGAATTTGAAATAATCTCAGGTTTCAAATTTAAATCTCAAATCCCTTTATATGTTTAAAAATCTTTTGCTCGTTGCCTTGCGAAATTTTAAAAGAGATAAGTGGTATAGTCTCCTGAATATTCTCGGGCTTACCATAGGTGTCACCTTTGGATTATTCCTTATTTTTTATATTAAAGATGAACTGAGTTTCGACAGGTATCATGAAAAAGCTGAACGGATATTCCGTATCAATTCTATTATTAAAGAAGCTGACAGGGATACTATGCGCTGGGCAATAGCGCCATTTCCGATGGGCCCGGCACTGGCAAAAGATTATCCTGAAGTTGAAGAAGCCGTTCGGTTTGTGCGGAGCGGAAGAACAATGTTTAAAAATGGCGGATTGAGATTATACGAAGACAAGGTTTTTTTTGCTGACAGTAATGTGTTCCGTGTATTTACCTGTCCGTTTATTGAGGGTGACCCGAAAACCGCATTGATAGAACCAAATACACTTGTGCTTTCGGAATCATCTGCTATTAAGTTTTTTGGAGCGAATAAAAGCTATCTGGGTAAAACGCTTGAAAACGTTAATGGTAAAGTATATAAGGTAACAGGAGTGATGAAAGATGTTCCAAAGAACTCCCATTTGATTTTTAATATACTGGTTTCAAGAAACACGCTGCCGGCAGACTTTGCCGGTAACTGGGGAAATTTTGATTTTTATACCTATGTATTATTAAAGCCGGGAACTACTGCTGCAGCATTTGATAAGAAGATGAAGCCGATGTACGATAAATACCTTGCCCCGATTTTTGCACAGTTTAATATTAAAATATATTTCGAAGCACAGCCAATCACTTCTCTCCATCTTCATTCAACCACAGCTAATGAACCTGAAGAGACAGGCAGTATGTCATATATTTATATTTTTTCCGCAGTAGCCTTTTTTATGCTGCTGATCGCCTGCATTAATTATATGAATCTTACTACGGCAAGATCAGCAAGAAGAGCAAAAGAGATAGGTATAAGAAAAGTTACCGGTTCAACTAAAACACAATTGGTACTGCAATTCCTGGTCGAATCAACACTTACCGCTTTTATCGCATTGCTGATTAGTATAGGTTTAATCGCGTTGTTTCTTCCTATGTTCAACACATTAGCCGGAAAATTTATTTCCTTCGGCACATTATTCAAACCGGATACTATACTTATTCTGCTGGCTGTAGTAATTTTTGTTGGAGTAGTAGGCGGTAGTTACCCGGCATTTTATTTATCAAAGTTTAACCCGGTTAATGTATTAAAGGGAAGCCTTGCTAAAGGCTCAAGCAATGTTAACCTGAGAAGAGCCCTGGTAGTGATACAATTTTCCATATCCATGATCATGCTCATTTGTACCTGGGTGGTATATGGGCAACTCAAATACTTAAGAAATAAGGATCTTGGTTTTGATAAAGCCCAGGTGCTGACTGCTTCGGCAGTAACAGACAGGGATATACAAAGCGCTATTCTTTCCTTTAAAAATGAAATGCGTAATAACCCGCAGGTGCTTTCAGTAAGCTCTGCCAGCTCTGTGCCGGGACAGGGCAATAGTTTTAATTTGTTTTCTATTCAAACAAAAGACGGATATGTAGATAAAGGAGTAGATGTATATGCAATTGATGAAGATTATATAAAAACGCTTGGAATTAAACTGGCAAAAGGCAGGAATTTTTCCGGGCTTTCAGATACACTGCGCGGCATGCTGGTGAATGAGAAAATGGTACAGGAGTTTGGCTGGGGCGATAACCCTATCGGTAAAAGGGTAAAATTTCCGGGCGATACTTCAGGTAACTATCTTGAAGTAGTGGGAGTGGTGAAAGATTTTAATCAAAAATCATTATATAATGCTATCACCCCATTGATCTTATTATACAGGCCTAATACCAATCTTATTCAGTTAAAATTAAATGCTTCGAATATTCCTGCTGCCATCACGGGTGTAGAAAGCACATGGAAGAAAATATTTCCCGATATTCCTTTTCAGTATACATTTCTCGATCAGGATTTTGATTCGCAATATGCGGCAGATCAAAAGCGGGGAAAAATATTTACGACCTTTTCTATTCTCACCATAATAATTACCTGTCTTGGGCTTTTAGGGCTAATAGCATTTACAACAGAACAAAGGCAAAAAGAAATCAGCATACGTAAAGTGATGGGTGCAAATATTGGCCAGATCATACCATTGATCACGAAAAATTTTGTAGTGCTCGTCGGCATATCGTGTATTGTTGCTTTCCCGGTTGCAGGTTATTTTATGTCGAAATGGCTGGAGATATTTCCATTCAATACGGGATTGAGTATAATGCCCTTTATATTGTCGGCGCTTGTTGTATTATTAATCACCATGCTTACGGTTATTTTTCATACAATAAAGGCGGCAGTGGCAAATCCGGTCGAAGCATTGCGGAGTGAATAGTGAGGAATTGAAGAGATGTGCAAGATGGGAAATCCCCTCACCTCCGGCCCCTCTCCGCATACAGCACGGCGGGAGAGACGGGTGCTTAAGTACGTTGCAGTTTGTAGAATGGTAAAAGCGCCGTTTAAGGGGGAAAGCGGAAGAAGTAAGTGGTAATAAGTAAAGCGGCTGACAGCCGATAGCTGAATGCTGAAAGTTTATAGCTAAAATCAAATCTCATAATGATAAAAAACTATTTCAAAATCGCCTGGCGAAATTTAAGTAAGAGCAAAGGATACAGCGCTATTAATATTGGCGGACTTGCTGTTGGAATGGCAGTAGCAATAATTATTGGTTTGTGGGTAAATGATGAGCTGTCTTACGATAAGTATCACGAAAACTACGATCGTATTGCACAGGTGATGCAGCATGCCAGCTTTAATGGTGATATAAGTACGCAGTCTGCCAACCCGGCTGCCATGGGCCCGGAGATAAGGGCTAAATACGGCAGCTACTTTAAGTATGTGGTACAGGCTTCCTGGGTTGGTAGTCACCTGCTTTCGGCAGACAAAAAAATTTTTAATAAAACAGGTATTTTCTTTGAACCTGATGCACCGGAAATGCTTACGTTGAAAATGCTGAAAGGAACCCGGCAAGCATTGAAAGATCCTTATGCTATCATGCTTTCGGAATCAACTGCTGAAGCTATTTTCGGCAAAGAAGATCCGATAAATAAAACCATTAAGCTCGACAGGAATTATGATGTTAAGGTAACAGGTATATATGAAGATCTGCCGGACAATACTACTTTTCATAATATAAAAATAATGATGCCCTGGGAGTTATGGCTTATTCAACATCCATGGGTAAAAAAAATGAATGATCCCTGGGATAGTAATTTTTCCCAAACTTTTGCACAGATCGCAGATAATGCTGATATGCAAAAAGTTTCTGCGAAAATCAAAAACACAAAGCTGGATAATGTAGGCCCCAATGAAAAAAGTTATAAGTGGAAAGTATTTCTTCAGCCCATGAGCAAGTGGAATCTTTACAGCGAATTTAAAAACGGGGTAAATACCGGAGGCAATATCCGGTATGTTTGGTTGTTTGGCATTACCGGCATTTTTGTGCTGGTGCTTGCCTGCATAAATTTTATGAACCTGAGTACGGCACGAAGTGAGAAAAGGGCAAAAGAAGTTGGCATTCGTAAAGCTATCGGATCTTTAAGATGGCAGATCATCAAACAATTTTTTGCAGAATCGTATTTAGTGGTATGTATAGCTTTTGTGCTGGCTTTAGGATTAGTAACGTTATTACTGCCATTATTTAATGATGTTGCCGGCAAAAAAATGGCTATGCCATGGAATAATGAAATGTTTTGGCTTGCCGGTATCGTATTTATTGTTATAACAGGATTATTATCCGGCAGCTATCCTGCACTCTACCTTTCTTCATTTCAACCATTAAAAGTTTTGAAAGGCACGTTCAAAGCTGGTAAAGGTGCTGCTATTCCAAGAAGAGTTTTGGTAGTAATGCAGTTTACCGTGTCGGTAATGCTCATTATAGGAACAATCATTGTGTATGAGCAGATACAGCATGCTAAAGACAGGCCCATTGGTTATACACGCAATGGCCTGATCAATATAGGGCTTGAAGAAGAAACAAGGCAGCGCTTTGATGTGGTGAGGTCAGCATTAAAAAATGCAGGAGCTATTGAAGAAATGGCAGCATCCAACAGCCCCCTTACCGGTGTTTGGAACACAAACGGCGGCTTTGATTGGGAAGGCAAGGATCCGAATCTTGCAGTTGATTTTCCAAATAATAATGTGTCTTACGATTTTGGTAAAACAGTAAAATGGGAGATTAAAGAAGGGCGTGATTTTTCGAGAGATTATGCAACAGATTCCGCAGCATTTGTTATTAATGAATCAGCAGCAAAGTTTCTCGGATTTCAAAACCCGGTGGGTAAAATTTTAAAATGGAATAGTAAGCCCTTTACCATTATTGGCATAGTAAAAGATATAATGCAGGAGTCACCGTTTTATCCGGTTCGCCCAACGTTATATCATGTTGGCAGATTTAACAATATGAACCATCTTATCATGCGCTTAAATCCACAGAAGAACGCTTCAGGCTCATTAAAATTAATTGAACAGGAGTTAAAAAAAATTGCACCGGATGTACCATTCGATTACAAATTTGTAGATGAAGATTTTGGATCGAAGTTCAGCGCTGAAGAGCGGATCGGAAAGTTGTCTACATATTTTGCAGTGCTTGCTGTTTTTATTTCCTGCCTTGGCTTATTTGGAATGGCAAGTTTTGTTGCAGAGCAAAGAACAAAGGAAATAGGCATAAGAAAAGTGTTGGGTGCAAGTGTAATGAATCTATGGCGTTTGCTGTCAGCAGAGTTCATATTGCTGGTTACTATTTCATGTGTGATCGCAGCACCAATTACTTATTACTATCTTAATCAATGGCTTGGTAATTATGATTACAGGGTAGGCATAAGTTGGAAGGTATTCATTATAGCATCACTGATCGCATTGGTCATTACATTGCTTACGGTAAGTTTCCAGGCAATAAAAGCCGCGTTGGCAAACCCGGTGAAGAGTTTGAGGATGGAATAACCTCACCCCAGCCTCTCTTCACGGAGTGGAGAGGGAAGCCTAAACGCAAGATGGTTAGGGAAATGGTAAGAGTGGGCGTTGGGAGGAGAAGGAGGAAGTAAGTAGTGAGAATTTTATTAACGTTGACAGCTCATAGCCCAAAGCTGATAGCTGATTGCAGATCGCACACGGCCATTTCAAATTTTAAATATCAAATTTCAAATGCTAAAAAATTATTTCAAAATCGCCTGGCGTAATCTCCTGAAGAATAAAAAGTCTTCGTTGATCAATATCAGCGGACTTGCTATTGGTATGTCTGTAGCTATGCTTATTGGTTTATGGATATGGGATGAACTTACATTTGATAAGTATCATACAAATTACGATCGTGTGGCGCAGGTAATGCAACACCAAACATGGAATGGAACTACGTATACTGGGCAGGCGCTGCCTTTTCCTTTGGGAGAGGAATTACGCAATAGCTATGGCGATAATTTTAAATATCTCGCTATGGCTTCGTGGGAAGGTGACCATATGCTGAGCAAAGACAATAAGTATTTGTATAAAAATGGTATTTATATTGATAAAGATGGACCGCGTATTCTTTCTTTACAAATAATAAAAGGCTCTGCAAACGGGCTTGCCAATCCAAATAGTATTTTACTTGCAGAAAGTACAGCCAAAGCTTTTTTCGGTGATGCGGATCCTATGGATCAGCCGATGAAGATTGACAATAAGCTTAACGTAAAGGTTACAGGAGTTTTTAAAGATCTTCCCTACAGCACCACATTCAGGGAGCTTAAGTTTATTGCTCCCTGGGATTTATATAAAACTTCTGAAGGCTGGCTTACACAGGCGGCCACACAATGGGGCAACAACTCCTTTCAGGCTTTTGCGCAGATAAATGATAACACTGATTTTGCTTCGGTAAACCGCAGCATTGAAAAAGCAAAACTAAATCAAGTGCCGGCGGAGGATAAGAAATATAATTCGCGTATTTTTCTGCATCCTATGAAGGACTGGCATTTACGCTCTTCGTGGAAAGAAGGTAAACAAGCAGGCGGACAAATAGAATATGTATGGATGTTTACTGTGATTGGTGTGTTTGTTTTACTACTTGCCTGCATCAATTTTATGAACCTAAGCACGGCGCGTTCCGAAAGAAGAGCGAAAGAAGTTGGTATTCGTAAAACGGTTGGTTCTCTCCGTACACAATTAATAGGGCAGTTTCTTTGCGAATCAATACTGGTTGCTTTTATCGCATTTGCTTTTTCCATTTTACTTACGCAACTCACGTTACCCTGGTTTAACCAGGTAGCCGATAAGCAGATGCATATATTATGGGGTAATGGCTGGTTCTGGCTCGCAGGGCTGGGCTTTACGATTATTACCGGGCTTATTGCCGGCAGTTATCCCGCGTTTTATCTTTCCTCTTTTCAGCCGGTTAAAGTATTGAAAGGAACTTTCAAGGCAGGGCGATTAGCGGCTTTACCAAGAAAGGTTTTAGTGGTAACGCAATTTGCCGTATCAGTCGCGCTTATTATTTGCACAATAATAGTATACCAACAGATACAGCACACCAAAGATAGGCCTGTAGGATACGACAGGAATAATCTTATAACCATTTATATGCAAACGCCGGATTTTTATGGTAAGTATGATGTGCTGCGCACGGAATTAAAAAAACAAAATGCTATTGTGGAAATGTCGGAATCCTCAAGCCCGGTTACAAATGTGTGGAGCAATAGCGGTGGCTTTAACTGGGAGGGAAAAGATCCAAATTTGGATACTGATTTTGCTACGTTTTGGGTTACCGCTGAATATGGAAAAACAGTAGGTTTTGAAATTAAAGAAGGTCGCGATTTTTCCCGAGACTTTAGAGGCGATAGCGCTTCGCTGTTAATAAATGAAGCTGCAGTAAAATTCATGAATATAAAAAATCCCATTGGTAAAATAATACGCTGGGGTGATGATTCTGCTGCAACAAGGTATACCATCGTCGGTATTGTAAAAGATATGGTGATGGCTTCTCCTTATCAACCGGTAAAACAGGCTATATATCTTTTAACGAATGATAATGTTAATGTGATTAACCTGAAACTGAACCCCCGGAAAAGCACATCTGAGTCATTAGCCGCTATAGAAAAAGTGTTTAAGCAACTTATTCCCGCAGCGCCATTCGACTACCAGTTTGCCGACCAGGAATATGCGAAGAAATTTTCTGGTGAGGTTAGAATTGGTAAGCTGGCGGGGTTTTTTACCATGCTTGCTATTATCATTAGTTGCCTGGGCTTATTCGGATTAGCATCTTTTGTTGCTGAACAACGCACAAAAGAAATAGGTATCCGCAAAATTGTTGGCGCTTCTGTATTTAATTTATGGACATTATTATCAAAAGACTTTGTGATACTGGTTTCAATATCCTGCATAATCGCGATTCCGCTTGCCTGGTATTATTTATATGGGTGGTTGCAGCATTATGATTATCGTGTTGGTATATCCTGGTGGGTATTTGTTGCTGCTGTAGCCGGCGCAATTGGTATTACATTATTAACGGTAAGTTTCCAGGCAATAAAGGCGGCGGTGGCAAATCCTGTGAAGAGTTTGAGGACAGAGTAATCAATTTGAAAATGAAGCAATTGAAAATTTGAAAATGTAAAATCAGATACCAGGCATGATAAAGAATTATTTCAAAACCGCATTTAGACATCTTGCAAGGAACAAGATTTATTCATTTATCAACATTGCAGGTTTAAGCCTTGGTTTGGTTTGCACTATGTTGATAATGCTGTATGTAAAAGATGAAGTAAGCTTTGACCTTTTTCATAAAAATGTAAGCAATATTTATCGCATTGTAACGCAGCGAAAAGAAAATAAAATCCCTGTCACAGGTATTTTGCAGGGCCCCCGTTTCACACAAAATGTCCCAGGGATCAAATCTTTTGTGCGTGTGGAAAACCGCTATGAAGATATAAAAAGCGGAACAGAAGTTCAGTCGCAAAATTTGCTACGTGTAGATGCTGATTTTTTTTCAGTCTTTACTTTTCCGTTACTATCGGGTGATGCTAAAACATGCCTGGCAGAGCCGCATAACATAGTATTAAGTGAAGATGCCGCAAAAAAGCAATTTGGCACAAGCGATGCCGTTGGTAAAATAGTAATGATAAAAGAAGACAGCACATTTATTCCTTATGAAGTAACGGCTATTGCAAAACGTTGCCCGCAAAATTCTTCCATACAGTTTGACGTGCTCCTGCCTTTTAAAGTATCTGAAGCCGATGCAAAAGACACCCATAACTGGTTCAACTCTTTCTTAAATACATTTGTAGTGCTGAACGAAAAAGCAAATCTGCAAACTGTGGAAAAGCAAATGCAAAATTTTTACATAGCAGATGCAAAGCGAACTTTTGAAGAAATGCTGAAAATTGATGGCGGAGACCCGAATGCTTTTTCTATGGGTACCTATTTTTTGCAGCCTTATGCTGATATGCATTTGAGCACCGATCTTCCTGCAGGCAATGGCTTAACCAATGCAAGCAACCCTGTTTATTCGTATATCCTTTCCGGTATTGCATTATTTGTGCTATTGATTGCGTGTATCAATTTTGTAAACCTTACCGTTGCACGTTCTGTCAGAAGAGCTAAAGAAGTTGGTGTTCGTAAAGTAGTCGGAGGCGACAGGAAGCAGATTGTCATGCAGTTTCTCGGAGAATCTTTTTTCTTATGTACTATTGCTTTTGTACTGGCAATTGTATTAACCGGGCTGTTGCTTCCTTTGTTTAATGATCTTTCCAATAAGGTTTTATCGATTTCTTATTTGTTGGATACAAAACTGGTAGCAGGTTATATTGCCTTGTATCTTGTTACAGGTTTGCTTGCAGGTTTTTACCCTGCGCTGGTTCTATCAGGATATAATCCTGTGCAAACATTATTTGGACGTTTTCAGATTGCAGGGAAAAATTATCTGCAAAAAGCATTGGTGATATTACAGTTTTCGCTGGCATCATTTTTAATCATTGCAACATTTATCATTTATGCACAATTTAATTTTTTAACCAAAACAGATTTGGGATATGATGATAATAATCTTGTTACAGTGAATAAAGACAGGCTGAAAAATACTGATGCTGCTGTTTTTAAAAATGAATTACTCAGGAACCCTGACATTGTTGGCGTAAGTGTAAAGAACGCCGGCGAATGGCATACCGGTACAAAAAATGTGACGGGCTCGACTGTTTATTTTGCCAATGAAACTATTGACGAGAATTATCTGCCATTGTTAAAAATACGATTGGTGGCAGGAAGAAATTTTTCACCGGTATTTCCCGCTGATGCTACTCAATCTGTTATTGTAAATGAAAGTTTTGTAAAAGCGGCAAACTGGAAGAACCCGGTTGGCGAAGCGGTAAGTATTTTGGGGAGCAGTAATGAAATATATCGTGTAATAGGTGTTGTAAAAGATTATCACTTTGCATCATTAACCCGGAAAATAACGCCGCAATTGTTTTCTATGAAAGGTTCATATGGAACTTATTATATCAGGATAAAGCCTAATACAGCAACTACCAGTTTAAATTGGATACGGAAAACATATCAGCAATTTTATCCTATGACGCCCTATTCCTACATGTTTAAGAATGATGAAAACAGAAATCAGTATGCCGAAGTTGAAAAATGGAAACAGATTATTTTATTCGGAGCTATACTTACCATATTTATTTCATGCATAGGCCTGTTTGGATTATCCGTTTTATCAGCAGAAAAAAGAACCAAAGAAATCGGGATACGCAAAGTGCTTGGTGCATCTGTGCAACATATTGTCACAACACTTTCGGCAGATTTTATAAAATTAGTTGTTATAGCTTTGATCATTGCATCCCCACTGGCATATATTGCTGCGAATAAATGGTTACAACATTTTCCTTACCGTATTGCTGTTAATGCATGGATGTTTACAGGCACAGCCTTGCTGGTTGTTTTTATTGCATTGTTTACTATAAGTTTCCAGGCAATAAAGGCAGCGTTGGCAAACCCGGTGAAGAGTTTGAGGGCGGAATAAAGCCTCTCTCACCCTGCCTACCGGTAGCTACCCTGTACACATATCTTTATTTATTCAGGCTTCTCTGCATACGAAATGTTTATAAGGTGCAGCGCACCCGTTATTTTTGTAGCACGATAATGAATGTAGCAATTTCAGGTGCAGCGCACCGAAATAGTAAAATAGAAAACGCATAAAATAATATTACGCCGCTTTGCGGCTTGTTCTACATCGTTTTGCTGTGCTACAAAAATAACGGTACGCTGCACCTGCATTGCGAAACGATATCCCCGTTCTAAAAGCATCCATTTGTGTATACAGGGTAGCTACCGGCAGGCAGACGTTCCCAAAGGGAAGAGGGTGCCTGAACTCAAGGCCGTTATAGAAATGGCAAGAGGGGAGAAGGTAGAAGTAAGTAGTAAGTGATATAAAGTAATAATTTTTAATGCTGATAACTCATAGTCCAATGCTCATAGCTGACTGCTGAAAGCTGATACCTCTCCATCTGCTTCTTTCCACAAAATTTCCTTACCTTCAAAACTCACACTCACCATTAAACGAAAAGCTGATGACCTCACAAAACCGCAGAAGTTTTATTAAAAGCAGCAGTATGGCTGCATTGGGTTTAGCCGTAATTCCATCTTCATTAAAAGCCTTTGCACCGAGTGATAAATTAAGAATAGCCCATATAGGATTAGGTGGAATGGGTAATAACCATATGAAGTGGTTTGCCGGTATTCCTGAAGTAGATATAGTAGCGCTTTGTGATGTGGATAAAATTCATTTAAATGAAACAAAAAATAAACTAAAGGAACTTCGTCCTGATGGACCTAAGATTAAAACCTATGAAGACTTCAGGCGTATACTTGATCGTAAAGATATTGATGCCATTACCTGTGCAACGCCGGATCATTGGCATGCAACTATAGCTACGCTTGCATTCCAGGCTGGTAAAGATGTGTATGGAGAGAAGCCGCTTTCGTATGATGCGGGTGAAGGAAAGATAATGCTGGAAAACATGAATAAATATAACCGTATTTTCCAGATGGGCAACCAGATACATGCCACTGATAATTATCATCGTGTGGTGGAGCTTATAAGGTCGGGAAAGATTGGCAAAGTGCATACCGTTCGTTTATGGAAAACCGGTGCGCCGCCGGAATTGAAAAATACGGAAATTGCTCCTGTGCCGTCAACACTTAATTGGGATATGTGGCTTGGTCCTGCTCCGTATACAGAATATATTCCCGCCAAATGTCATTTTACCTATCGTTATTTTCTTGATTATTCCGGAGGTGTATTTGCTGATTTCTGGTGTCATATTGCTGATATTGTATTTTGGAGCCTGCAGCCAAAAGGATTAAAAAATATTAATGCAAGAGGGAAGAAGGCAGATGGTATTGCCGATGTGCCTGAGTGGCTGGATATAGATTATGAATTTGATGATCTTAAAATATTATGGACAAGCAAGCCGCCTGATATGCCCGGCGCAGCGGAGAAAGGCATCGGTGCATATTTTGAAGGAGATAAAGGAGCATTGATGTGTGATTACAACACACGCACCATAATACTTGATGGCGAAACCTTGCCGGATATTGATTACGTTCCGAAATCAATCAAACGTTCACCGGGTCATCAACAGAATTTTGTTGATGCAGTAAAAGCAAGAATACAGCCCGAATCAAATCTTGCTTATGCAAGAGAAATGACATTGCCCATGCATCTCGGCCTTATTTCGTATCGATTAAAACGTCCGTTGCAATGGGATGCTGCTGCCGAACAATTTATAAATGCTGCCGAAGCAAATGCTTTGCTGCACAGGGAGGCGAGAGAGAAGTGGAGGTTGATATAACGCTCCTTTAACTTATTCTTGTGTTACTATAAGAACATGATTTTAAAAGATTTTGATAAATAAACCACCCCCGAAATGGATCGGGGGAACAATATGTCCTACTTTTGCCCAGTGAAGAGATGGCTGACGTTCATATTGTTATTAATAACGGTAACGGCTACTGTTACTCCGTGCTGTACGGATGATGATTGCGCCCAGGAAAAAAACCGGCCGGAAAATCATTCGCATAAAGAAACAGGCACCTGTTCTCCATTTTATGCCTGTGGCACCTGTGCCACTTCTGTTGATCCTGTTTTTCAAAAATTAACAGTTATTGATCCTCCTTTGGTACTTGTTGAACATATTTCCTTTTATCTTTTACATTCAGGCAGTTACTTCTCTACCCTTTTTCAGCCTCCGCGGATCGCGTAAGATTAATACCAGTAGTTTAAAGGAAGTATATACCATTCATATATTTTAAAAAACAATCATGAAATATTTTTTTTCAGGAATATTCCTGTGCTGTTTTGCATTCACCCTGCAGGCACAATATACATTTACGGCTGTTATCAAAGGCGGCGAAAAACGCGGAGTGCTGGAAGGCGCTTCCGTAACATGGAAAGAACAAAATAAATCTCTGGTGGCGGATTCAGCAGGCACGGTTATATTCAATAATATACCAAGCGGTCAGCAGACATTTGTGACCAGTTATATCGGGTTCAAAGAAAAAATCCTCGCTATTAATTTTCCTTTATTTTCTTCATCGCCCATGGAAATTATATTGGAGAAAAGGGAAGAAGGGGAGGAAGAAGAGATAATAGTGGCAGTCACCAGGACGAGCCGCAGCATTGCTAATCTTCCTACCCGAACAGAAGTAATATCCGGTGAAGAGCTGGAGGAAAAAGGCAATATGAAACCGGGAGATATCCGTATGATGCTGAACGAAAGCACCGGTATCCAAACACAACAAACTTCTGCCACTTCTTTTAATGCAGGCATCCGTATCCAGGGTTTGGATGGACGCTACACGCAGATACTGCGCGACGGTTATCCGTTATATGCGGGTTTCTCCGGCGGGCTTTCTTTATTGCAGACCGCACCGCTGGATATGAAACAGGTGGAAGTGATAAAAGGGTCAGCCTCTACATTATATGGCGGTGGCGCTATTGCGGGACTGGTAAACCTTGTTTCCAAAACGCCCGGTAAAAAAAGAGAATTGAATTTTCTCGCGAATGCTACTTCTGCAAAAGGACTGGATCTGAGCGGTTTTTATAGCGAACGTTACGGAAAACTGGGACTTACGATCTTCGGATCGCGCAACAGCAACGGGGCTTTTGATCCGGCAAAGATCGGGTTGACGGCCATTCCTAAATTTGAGCGGTACAGTATTAATCCGCGCTTGTTTTTTTACGGCAAAAATATCACGGCTGATCTTGGCGTGAATTATATCACAGAGAACAGGATTGGAGGTAATGTAAACTATATCAAAAACGGCGCTCCGGGTTATTATGAAAAAAACAATACCAACCGTATTACCACGCAGTTTGAGATCGCATACAAAATGGGCGGGCATTCCACCATTCAGCTAAAGAATAGTTACAGCCGATTTGATCGTTCAATAGCTATTCCCACTTACAAATTTCATGCATTGCAGCAATCCTCTTTTACGGAGTTTACCTGGAACCGCAAGGGTGGTGCAGCAGACTGGGTAGTGGGTGCTAATTTTATTACGGATGACCTGGCAGAGCGGCAACAGGCTGCTGACCCGCTACGTAATTATCATTACAATACATTCGGTGCGTTTGTACAGATTGCCTGGACGGTAAGCGAAAAATTTACTCTGGAAACGGGATTGCGCGGCGACTATGGATTCGAACTACTGCCAAGAGTTTCTGCCATGTACAAGATTACTCCACAAATTACCACGCGGCTGGGTGGAGGCTATGGCTATAAATCACCTACTATTTTTACGGAAGAAGCAGAGCGTATGCAGTTCAGGTACATTCTTCCGATTGATATAAACCGCACCCGTAATGAAAGATCAGTCGGAGGTAACTGGGACATTAACTACCGTACACGCATAGACGATGTTGGATTCAGCATCAACCACATGTTCTTCTATACCCGTTTAAACCGGCCGCTTGTATTGGTTAATGCGGGCAATAACCAACTGGACTTTGAAAACTCAGCAGACTTTATTGATACAAAGGGTATGGAGACCAATATAAAGTTGACCTATGCGGATTTTAAGTTATTCATAGGCTATACCTATACCGATGCCAATACCCATTTTAATGCCAAACAATGGCTACCGCTAACGGCAAGGCACAGGCTGAACAATGTGCTGATGTATGAGGTGGAGGAGAAATGGAAAATTGGGTTGGAAGCGTATTATTACAGCCGTCAGCAGCTCAGTGACGGCGCTTACGGCAAGTCCTACTGGATCACGGGATTGATGATCGAAAAGCTTTGGGAACATTTTTCATTGTTCATAAACTTTGAGAATTTCAGCAATACCCGCCAGACAAGGTTTGATACCATTTATACCGGTTCAATAGACAACCCTGTCTTCCGGGATATATACGCACCGTTGGATGGTTTTGTGGTGAACGGGGGTATAAAAATTAAACTCTGATAACAGGGAACAATAGCAGGCAGCTCTGCTATGGGTTGCCTGCTATTGTTCCCTGTCAAATGGTTATAATCACTATACTGCGATCAACGTAACTCCGATTGAGAAATGACTGGAGTGCAGTAAAACAGGATGTTGACAGGCAGAAGCACGACCGCCTGTTCTTTAACAAAAAAAAATCTCAATTCTTTTACAAAATCCCTGGCATTTGAAGCCGGAAAAGATGAGTGAGATACAACATCTGAACAGGTTAACAAATGAATTTTCAATTGAACAGATGCAAAAGAATAGTAAAGGTATTCCGTTTTATAAACTAAAAATTAATTGCAGCATCATTTGCTTGCAGGAGGGTCGGACTATTTGTTCTAATCTTTTTACTTATTCCTCCCAAAAAGTATTTCCACCGCGATCCCTCATGCAAAACCATAACACGATCAATCAGACAGTTGAAAGATTTGTTTAATTTTGTGGCTTATAATATCACTATGCAAAACCCTGCCAATAAAGAGCACATTATAGAAACTATCAGCAGGTTTTATACAAAACTGGCTGATGTTACTATGACAGACTTTATTAATGCAGCAGAAGTTTTTACGTTAGATAAACCCACCTTATTGGTAAAAGAAGGACAGCGTGCGGACAAAGTTTATTTCGTGGCTGATGGTTTGGCAAGAGCTTACTATTTGAAAGACGGAAAAGAAATAACCGACTGGTTTGCTTTTGAAAATGATTTTATTTGTTCAATTGCCGGTTTTTTCGAGAATGTTCCGAGTTCACATTTTGTTGAAACCCTGGAACCTGCTACTATTTTAGAACTGTCTAAAAAAGCTGTTTTCGAATTATCCGGTAAGCACCACGACTTTGAGCGGTTAGGAAGGATTATTGCCACCCAAACAATGTTGAGCTTGCGTAAAAGAATAATTGCCATACAATTTGAAACGGCACAACAGAAATACCAAAACCTTATTAATAACAGCCCCGATATTGTGCGGAGAGTTCCTTTAACCCATATTGCAACCTATCTCGGGATTACCCTTGAAACATTGAGCAGAGTTCGCAATCAAAAAAGACGAATTTGATATATGTCAAATGCCATCAGAATGCAATCTGATACCTTTGGAAAAACTTAAAAGATGAAATTAATATACACTATTATAATTTCGGTATTTATAGTTTTAGGGGTTGGGCATATTGCTTATACATTTAAAAAATACAGTACTGTTGAAGCTCACTCACTTTGGTTTTTTTCTGCATCACTCGGATTGATATTCGGGGGATTTATTAACTATATAAATCTGAAAGAACCTACGTCATTAACCCATTCAATAACGCTTGGGGTAAATATATTTCAGTTGCTTTTTTATTGTGTTCTGGCATACCACATTCAAAAGCCAATAATTTTTGCAGCACTTATTTTTGCCTTCCTGTTATTGGTGTTTTCAATTATAAATAAGTAACTAAGATACCTTTTGAAATACCAGCAAGGCAAACAGTTGTGCATCATTTACGGGCAAACAATATTAGGCAGACAAAATGAAGTAATCAATATTCATACAAGGGAAATTCGACAACCTAAGAAATTTTAATTATAGCATTGATACACTGAAAAAGATAAAAAGTATCGCTTTAAATGATGATTCGGTGGTATTCTATATTAAAGACTCGAAAGCGTTAACTGGTGGAGACGATCCTTTGTTAAGCTCCCTAATTCACTACGAAAAATCTTTAGCAGGCAGTGAAAAACATTTATTTTAAAGCATACTGTTTAAGAAAATCAATTCTTTTATTAGCAATTGCATATTTAACTGCCTGTATCAGCAGTGATAAAAAAAAGCTGAGCGAACAGACATGTCTACAAATATTGAAAATGAGTTAAAAAAAACTGAGATATATTTTAGCCGGTTTCCCCAAGATTCTCTGAAGTTGGAGGCATTTATGTTTCTTTCAGATAATATATCAGACAAAATTAGTTTTCATGGAAATCAACTAGATCGTTTTTATTCTTTCTTAGATTCATTGTCGTTAACAGCTAATTCCAGATTAGATTTCGAAAGTGCTGTTGGGCAGTTTAAGAAAAATAACAATAATAGTTTAGTAGGAAAATTGAATCTGCGAAGAGATATTAATGCAATTTCATCGAATTTTTTAATAGAGAATATTCAAAAACCATTCTATGTATTTGAAAGAGATAGATTTCAAAATATAGTTGACTTCGGAACGTTTTGCGAATATGTTCTGCCGTACAAATTGGGGAATGAAATAGATGAAAATTTTAGGACTTTACTCTTAAGTAAATACAATTTGGATAGTAATCAGTCCGACAAATTTGCCGGAAGAGGCTTGCCTTTTCATAAACAAAGAGGCAGGGTTTACTTTATTCGCTCGGAAGTGATTGAGTATATCAAAACGAAAAAGATCGGGCCGTATAAATTCAGTAGATGGTTTTCTGAGATCGGGAAATAAAAAATATTTTTTATGTATTTATCTGCCTGCGCCGTTTATAAAAATGGGCGGGCTTTTCTGTTGGTAAAAATTTGGAAAGAAAGCCGGAAAAACGTTTTAATTTAGGGAGATAAGTTCTTTGACTTTCCCCAAGATATTTCCAAAAAATCAATTGAGATTATACAGAAAAGTAAATTGTTGGCAAATCGCTGGCAAATTTCGTAAAAATACAAAAGGCTCACGAAAATGAGCCTTCATAACTGATTGATTTTGAGTGCCCCGGAACGGAGTTGAACCGTTACGACCGTTGCGGGTCACAGGATTTTAAGTCCTGCGTGTCTACCAATTCCACCACCGGGGCAATAATTTTTGCTGAATAGTATTACTACAGTACAAGTGTGCGACGCAACAAAAGTTGATAATAGTACTACAGCTAAGGTCAAAAAAAATCCCCTCGCACCACGAGAGGACTGCTGAGCGGAAGACCGGGCTCGAACCGGCCACCCCGACCTTGGCAAGGTCGTGCTCTACCAAATGAGCTACTTCCGCATAAAGTATTTTTAAAGAACTGTTTGCTATTCCTTCGTCAGATCATCTCAGAAGGGGTTGCAAAATTAAGGATTGATTTTAAACAGCAAAATTTTTCTGAACAATTCCCTGACCTATTTATATTTAGGTGTATAAAGTGTGTTTTCCGGAACTACCACCTTGGGTTTGCCTTTATAGCGGTGCTTATATAAACCCCAGCTTCCGCCAATTAAAAAAGCTACTATGCTTACTACCTGCATATAAAATAAAAAGCGGGATGATTTAACCCAACTCCAGGCAAAATCTTTTTTATTACTTTCTGTGATTTCTTGTTGCATGTATTTTGCGTTTGCTGTGCAAAAATAACTGTTACGTCACAAACATTCATGCTTTATTATCAATTATTTCGGAAAATTTTTTCCTGCCCTTTGCGAAATACTGCCACACTATACTGCCTTTATATACGCCTTGCGGCATACCTGTTTTACGGGAAGGGAAATACTGCTTTTGTTTTCTGCTGAATATCCATTTATAAAATGACATGTGTGCTTTAAGCACCGGAGGCAGGTAGCTGGTATCGCCTGAAATTAATTTTTCTATTACACTTATACCATCTAAAATTAACCTGAAAGGAATTTTCCACAGACGTTCAAAAAAAGGATAATTCTTATACATCATTATCAGGTTATTGCGGTAATTGAGAAATATTTTACGGGGATTGCCCTGCGGTAATGTGCCGCCGCCTACATGATACACAACCGACGAAGGGCAAGCCATGATTTTATATCCCGACAGTTGTATGCGCCAGCACATATCAATTTCTTCCTGGTGGGCAAAAAACAATTCATCCATACCGTTTACTGCATGATATATATCTGACCTGATGAATAATGCGCAGCCGCTTGCCCAGAAAATAGGTTCAACAGTGTTGTACTGTCCTTTATCTTCCTCACAATCGTTAAATAGCCTGCCACGGCAAAATGCATAGCCGTAAGTATCTATCCAGCCACCCGCTGCGCCGGCATATTCAAAAGTAGTTTTATCGTTATAAGAAAGTATTTTAGGTTGGCAGGCGGCAATGGAACTGTCTTTTTCCATCAGCTCAATTGCAGGTTCAATCCAGCCGGGCGTAACTTCTACATCTGAATTGAGCAGCACATAATATTTGGCAGTCACCTGTTTTAAAGCGGTATTGTATCCTTTGGCAAAACCTTCGTTTGAGGGATTGTGTATTTGTACTACAGAGGGATAATTTTGATTGAGGAATGCTACAGAATCATCTGTTGACGCATTATCTGCCACAATAATTTTAGTGGCAGCATATGTTGTTTGCATAACAGATGGAAGAAATTTTTCTAAAAACCTTTTGCCATTCCAGTTTAAAATAACTACAGCTACCGTTGGTAATTGACTCAATGCTAAAGAATTATTTTTCAAAAATAACGGATGCATTGTTACCGTTTCCCTATTTTTAAAATATGTTTCACCTTGTTATTAATAACCAGGCGAAATTTACAACTCAGGTATGCAAAATATTTTAGGCTCATTTCAACGTTTTCTGAACTGGCGCACTGCACTAACAGCAATAGCGGTTATTATTGTGGTGGCTACTATTTTTTACTCCCGCTATCTTGCTGATAAAATTGCAAAAGAAGAAAGGCTGAGAGTAGAAACCTGGGTGGAAGCTGGTAAGTTTCTGCTGAACTCTCCGCGGGATATTGATACAAAACTGGTATCGGCAATCATCACCAATAATGATGATATTCCTATTATTAGTGTGGATAAAGACGAACAGAAGATAATAGATTATATTAATCTTGATACCAATAAAGTAAAATCAGACCCTGATTATCTTAACCGTAAGCTGAAGCAGTTTAAAAGTCAGCATACCCCTATTGAATATACCGACACCCTGAATGGTAAAAGAGATTTATATTATTATGGCGAATCAAAATTATTGCAGGAAGTAAGATACTATCCGCTGGTGCAATTACTGATTGTTGCGCTGTTTATTATTATTACGCTGTATGCCATTAATACCCGTAATAAATCTATGCAGAATCAATTATGGGCCGGCATGGCAAAAGAAACGGCTCATCAATTGGGTACGCCGGTTACCTCATTAAAGGGCTGGGTGGAAATGCTGCGGGAAACACCGGGCAGTGAGCATATTGCAGTTGAATTGTCTAAGGATGTTGACAGGCTGCAATTGGTATCTGATCGTTTCAGTAAGATAGGCAGTACACCTGCAATGGAAGATAAAGATATTGTGCTGCAGATCACTAATATGGTGGATTATATACGTCGACGTGCTCCTGAAAAAGTGCAGTTTGAGATCAATACTCATAATACTCAAAGTATACCTGTAAAAATTTCTGCATCGTTGTTTGACTGGGTTATTGAAAACCTGCTAAAGAATGCCCTGGATGCCATGGGAGGAAAAGGAAAAATTACTGTTGATATTATAAAAGCACAGGCAGAAATTTTTATTGATGTAACAGATACCGGTAAAGGTATTGCCGCATCGCATATCAGTAAATTATTCAAGCCCGGGTTTACCACTAAAAAGCGTGGCTGGGGGCTGGGTCTTACTTTATCCAAGCGGGTAATTGAACAATACCATGGCGGGCAATTATTTGTAAAACATTCAGAAGTTGGTAAAGGCACTACATTCAGGATTGTGCTGAAGAATAGCTGATAGTTGTCGCAATCAGCCGTCAGCTATCAGGAGAAAGCTGCTTAGTATAACTGGCAGCTTGCGTGTTTCTCTTTGCAACGCTTTGTGTAAATCTTAGTGGAACTTTGTGGTAACAAAAATGAAAATGCTATGAAAACATTTCCTTCACTCTTTCAAAAAAGCTTTTATCACCTTTTGCCGGCTGTGGTTTAAAATTAGGTGAGTGATGTAATTTTTCAAGCATCTCTTTTTCCTCGCTGCTTACATTCTGCGGTGTCCATACATTTACATGGATCATCTGGTCGCCGCGTTCGTATGAATTAATAGCAGGAAAACCTTTGCCTTTTAGCCTGAATATTTTTCCGCTTTGTGTGCCAGGCGGTATTTTAATTTTTGCTTTGCCATCTATAGTCGGCACTTCTACCTGTGTTCCAAATACCACGTCAGTAAATGAAATATGAAGATCATATACTACGTTTAGCCCTTCCCGTTGTAATTCGGCATGTGCTTCTTCTTCTATAAGTATGATCAAATCGCCGGGCGCTCCGCCTCTTTCTCCTGCATTACCTTTACCGCTCATGCTAAGTTGCATACCTTCCTGAACACCGGCAGGAATTTCTAAATTAACCGTTTCTTCACCGTATACACGTCCTTCGCCTTTACAGGTTGTGCATTTGTTGGTAATGGTTGTTCCTTCACCATTACATGAGGAGCAGGTAGTAACGGTTTGCATCTGACCTAAAAAAGTACTGGTAACTTTACGCACCTGTCCGCTGCCACCGCAGGTTGAACAGGTTTGTACTGAACCTTTATCTTTAGCACCGCTACCGCTACAGGTATTGCAGTTTACATATTTTTTTACCTTGATGGTTTTAGTAGCGCCATTAGCAATCTCCTCATAGTTAAGTTTAATCTTTACTCTCAGGTTGCTGCCTTTTGTACCGCGGTGCCTTCCGCCGCCGCTACTTCTTCCACCACCAAAAAAGCTACCGAAAATATCATCTCCAAATACATCACCAAACTGGCTGAATATATCATCCATATTCATACCACCACCACCAAAGCCGCCGCGGTTATTGCCAACGCCGGCATGGCCAAAACGATCATACTGCGCTTTTTTATTTGAATCGCTTAGTACTTCGTATGCTTCGGCTGCTTCTTTAAATTTTTCTTCCGCTGCTTTATCGCCGGGGTTACGGTCGGGGTGATGCTGCATGGCAACTTTCCTGTATGCCTTCTTGATTTCATCTGCTGAAGCGCTTTTGGAAATACCAAGTATCTCGTAATAGTCTCTTTTCATAAACGTACTATAGTAATTTGAAAATCGGGTTCAGGGTATAATAATTTTCAAATTATTGTCCCACAACAACTTTAGCAAAACGGATGATCTTATCATTCAGCAAATAACCTTTTACCACTTCGTCTACTACTTTACCTTTAAGATTTGAATCAGTAACGGGTATCTGTGTAATCGCTTCTTCTTTATCCGGATCAAAATCTTGTCCTTTCACATCCATTGGCTTTAAACCTTTTGCCTGCAAAACAGAGCGAAGTTTATTAAACACCAGTTGCACACCTTCTGTTACCGCGTCTTTTTGTCCGCTGTCCTGTATTTGTTTTTCAGCTCTGTCGCAATCATCCAGCACATCAAGCAAAGAAATGATCACTTCTTTGCCGGCAGTTTGCATAATATCAATGCGCTCTTTTGCACTCCTGCGTTTAAAATTGTCGAACTCTGCGTATAAACGTAAGTATTTCTCTTTTTGTTCACCCAGTTCCTGCTGTAGCTTTTCAATAGTTCCATCTGCCACATCCTCAGGAAATTTTTCATTATCTGCCACATTAGCGTCAGCTTTCAGATCAGCATCCACCTCCTGGGCTATATTTTCTTGATTATCAGCATCTTTTTTTCGAAAATCTTTCATAATTCATCGGTTATTATTGAAGCTACTTAAATAAACAACAAGTTTGCCAATATGGGGAACAGGTCAAAATGGCGGATGGAGCCAGGTAAGTAACGGAGAATGAATGCTGAAATACATTTTTTAATTTGGATAAAAACACTTTAATATGTCCTTTATAATTAATCTTTTCTACTGGTAAATTCAGGATTGATGTTCAAAAAATTATTATAAACTATTGATAATATTTACCTGATCATCACGTTTTTACAGCGTTTTACATGTTTATTTGCAAAAAAATTAAATAACCGATTACAACCAACTCTATGAACTTTCTTACTAACCGTGTGCTGGCTCAGGCACCGTCACGTGTTTTAGGTGTATCCGTACTGTTAACATTGCTTACAGGCTTTTCAGGCTGCAGCCAGTCTTTTTCCGAAGAAAAAACTGCTATTACAGATACTACCGATAAAAAAGCGGCGGCTGTTATTGCAGAGGAAACAGGGGTAGCTGAAGCTACAGTGCTTGATACTGTGCTTTATAATCAAAAAAATATTCAGCTGGCCAATGGGGATAGTTCTGGTTTATGGCCGGTGCAGGCGCCTTATCCCTTACCAGGCGCTATATTGCCTTTTAAGCGTGTGGTTTCTTATTATGGCAATTTATACTCAAAGCAAATGGGTATACTTGGTGAGCTTCCCCGTCCGCAAATGCTTGCTAAATTGAAAGAGGAAGTAAAAAGATGGGAAGCGGCTGATTCAACAACTGAAGTAATACCGGCATTACACTATATAGCTGTAACCGCGCAAGGCAGCCCCGGCAAAGATGGCAAATACCGTTTGCGTATGCCTTTTCACCAGATAGATTCTGTACTCAGCATGTCTAAAGAAATTGGTGCGCTTACTTTTATAGACATACAGGTTGCACTCAGTACTTTACAGCAGGAAGTTCCGCTCCTGGAAAAATACCTCATGCGTCCCGATGTACATTTCGGTATAGATCCCGAGTTTTCAATGAAAACCGGCGCACGCCCCGGAACCGTGATCGGAACATTTAATGCTGATGATATCAATTATGTAACCGGTTATCTTGCCGATCTGGTAAAGAAGTACAATCTTCCTCCCAAAATACTTATTGTGCACCGCTTTACACAAGGCATGATGACAGGACATAAGCAAATTAAAACAAGACCTGAAGTGCAGGTAGTAATAGATATGGATGGCTGGGGATTGCAGGCACGCAAGATCAATACCTACCGCCAGTATGTTTATAAAGAGCCGGTTCAGTATACCGGTTTCAAAATATTCTATAAAAATGATTTCCGCGAAAAAGGCAGCCGCACTATGACGCCCGAAGAAGTGCTGAAATTAAAGCCACAGCCTATTTATATACAGTATCAGTAAATTTAAGGACTGTTGCTGCACCGAACCTTTACACAATAGACTCACTTTATCGTTCGGTAATACTACTCAGCTTAGTGCTGTATCTGCCATTAATACCAGGCTATTAAAATAACATAGTTTTAGTCGCTTTAAGCCCGTATCAACCACATATAATATGTACTTTCGCGGCTTAAAATTATTCTCATGCATAAATTAATGGCAGGCGTAGTGTTGTTAACTGCATTAGCTTCCTGCGGCAACAATAAAAACGCTGGTAAATTTACTAAAGCAGCACCAGGCGATTCAAG
This sequence comes from Agriterribacter sp., assembly GCA_047601125.1. Lineage (GTDB taxonomy): Bacteria > Bacteroidota > Bacteroidia > Chitinophagales > Chitinophagaceae > Agriterribacter. The sequence goes on from JASGJY010000002.1 coordinate 3,111,369, forward strand.
CTATACTGTAAAAGGAAAAATAACCGGGCTCGACAGCGGTTGGGTATATTTATACAACGTGCAAAAGCAGGCAGAAAAACCAGATTCAGTAAAGCTGGATAAAGGCAATTTTGAGTTTAAAGGTTTTGCTGCGGAACCCCAGTTTGCCGTATTTGGTATTTTAGGTCAAGAAGATGGAAGGCAAGCCCCGCTGTATGTATTTCTTGAACCGGGCACCATTACTATTGAGGCTGCCACAGATTCTGTTGGAAAGGGTAAGGTAAATGGTGGCGCGAGCCAGCAGGAACTGGAAAAATTTGTAGCTTCTTTAAAACCACTTGAAGAAAAACAAAAGAAACTGATGGCAGACTACCAGCAGGCTGTTGCCACGGGCAATGCTGAAAAAATAGGAGAAATTCAAAAAAACTATGAGGCGCTTGGAGAAGAGAATAAAGCGCTTGTAGTAAAATTTGCAAAAGAAAATCCTGCTTCATATGTAAGCGCATTGCAGCTAGCGCAAACTTTTGCTTATGATGTGGAAGCCAATGAGCTTGAACCTTTATTTACAGGGCTTGATGAAAAAATAAAAAATTCTCATTTCGGAAAACAGGTTAAAGAAGCATTAGAGTCTGCAAAGAAAACCGCAATAGGCGGCGTTGCGCCGGAGTTTACATTAACAGATGTCTCAGGTAAACAGGTATCACTTTCTTCTTTCAAAGGAAAATATACTTTAGTTGATTTTTGGGCAAGCTGGTGCGGGCCATGCCGCCAGGAAAATCCCGCAGTAGTTAAGGCGTACAATATGTATAAAGCAAAAGGCTTTGAAATATTAGGCGTTTCCTTAGATGAGAAAAAGGAAAACTGGGAAAAAGCTATTAAAGATGATAAGCTTGCGTGGACGCAGGTTTCTGATCTAAAAGGCTGGCAGAGTGATGCCGCTGCATTATATGGCGTGAAAGGCATACCCATGAATTTTTTACTCGATAAAGAAGGAAAGATCATTGCGAAAAGTTTAAGAGGCGAGGATTTGATTAAAAAGTTAGGCGAAGTGTTGAACTGATAAAATCGTTTATCTATTTTAAGGAGCCGCTTTATTATCGAAGTGGCTTCTTTGCGTATATACCGCCAGTAAATCCTCTGCATCTGTAACATTTTGCTGCAGTTACTAACTTTACCAATAAAAATCAGCTATGGCTTACAACACCAAACTCGCAGACAGGATAAGGGAGTACCTCAGCAATATTGTTCAAATAAAAATAGAAGAAAAGAAAATGTTTAGCGGGCTTGCCTTTATGGTTAATGGCAAAATGTGTATAAATGTTAGCGGCGATAACCTGATGTGCCGTTTTGATCCCGGATTGCAGGAAGAAATCGCAGAAAAGAATGGTTATGAACCAATGATCATGAAGGAAAAAGAGCTTGCCGGTTATTGCTATGTTAACCCCGACGGATTTAAAACAAAAAAAGCATTTGAATACTGGATAAAACTTTGCCTGGACTTTAATGATAAAGCACAATCATCTAAAAAGTCCAAAAGCAAAAAAAATATATGAGTGCTATATAAGCTGAATCACTTTTTCAAGTTCAGCATCTGCGCATTCTTTTGTGCCTTCAATGCCAGCTCGGTTGCAAGAAAGCAATGTTCCTGCGTCATAGCTGTTTCTGTACGGTTTATAATATCGTTTACAAACTGCTCGCCAAAGGGTAGTGGTTCCTTATTGCAATCCATGTAAACGGTCTCTTTTTGATTTACGAGGAAAAGATGATTGCCTCCTTCATGACCGGCAATGTCAATATTTTTGCGTAGTTCAATATAGCCGTCTGTGCCAAGTATCGTTAGTCTTCCATCACCCCACGATTTTAAACCATCAGGCGTAAACCAATCCACCCGTATATATCCTGTGCCTTTATCGCCTTTCACAATTACATCTCCAAAATCTTCAAATCCGGGATATTGCGGGTAATGCACGTTACCAACCTGCGAGCAAACAATATCGGCTTTAGTGGAACCCGTAAAGAAAAGAAACTGGTCAAACTGATGTGAGCCGATATCGGTAATAATGCCACCAAAATATTTTTTATTAAAAAACCAGTCCGGGCGCGATTTGATATTCATGCGGTGTGGACCCATACCAATGGTTTGTATTACATTACCTATCGCTCCGGCTTTAACCAGTTCTCCGGCTTTAACAGTAGCTTTGTTTTCAAGCCGTTCGCTGTACATAATAGTATACATGCGTTTGGTTTCTTTCTGCACGCGCCGCACTTCCGATAGTTGTTCAGGAGAAGTGATGCCCGGCTTATCAACTAAATAATCTTTGCCATGTTTCATTACTTCAATACCTAAAGGCGCACGTTCAACTGGTATGCCGGAACTCAGAATAAGTTGTATGGATTTATCTTCAAGAATTTCTTTTTGGTTGCGTGCAAGCTTAGCCTGCGGGTATTTTTTTGCAAAAGCCTGTACAAGGTCAGGCTCTTTAGCATAAAATGAAACAAGTTCACCTCCGCCACGTGTTACGGCTTCAACCATACCATATATATGTGAATGATTGATATTGATCACTGAAAACTTAATGCCCGCTGCTTTGTTCGTAGCTGCTGCCGAAGTTTTAGCAAGAGAAGATAATAAGGTGATACCGACAGCAACTGCAGATCCTTCTTTAATAAACCGACGGCGGTTAAAGAGCGAATTTTTCATATTTTTTAATTTATCGCAAACAGGTGAGTGATAAATGTAGTTTATTTTTTTGATGCTACGCCCTAAAGGGTGCAGCAATTCAGGGTGTAGCAATTCAGAGCATGGCATTCAAAGCCAATACTATATTGATTTAACCTTCGTTATATATACTGTTGTTCAAAACCAGTTTTTTATGCAAAAATATATATGCATCATTTTAGTGGTTATTATATTCAGCTCCTGCGCATCTACTAACTCGCTCAGGCTTACTGTTACTCAACCTGCGCCGGTAACTGTTCCGTCCGGTATAAAAAAAGTAGCGATCATAAACAGGAGTGAAATAAGTAAACAGAACGAAGTGATTGAAGTTGTAGATAAAGTTTTTTCATTAGAAGGAAAAGACCTTGATAAAGAAGGCTCAGCTTCTGGTGTAACAGGTTTAAGAGAAGCATTTTTAAAATACGACCGTTTCAGCGAAGTAATATTACAGGAAAACCGCGTTCGTAATAATGCCGGTCCTGGTATTTTCCCTTCTCCCATATTATGGGATGATGTTACAAAGCTTTGTAATATGCTGGAGGTGGATGCCATATTTGTGCTTGAATTATTTGATACCGATTCAAAAATATCTTATACCACAAGTCCTGTTACAAAAAATACACCGCTGGGTAAAGTATCAGTACTTGAGCATACTGCCCATATGGTAACACATGTTAAAATGGGTTGGCGGTTATACGATCCTGCGCACAGGGATATACTTGATGAATATCCTTATGAAACAACGCTTAATTTTTACGGAAAGGGTGTTAACCCTGCTACGGCCGCCGCCGCACTTACCAGCCGTAAAGATGCGGTTAAGCAGGCCGCAAGACAGGCCGCAGATGAATATGCCTTACGTGTATTTCCGTATTCCCTCAGGGTAGCACGCGATTATTATGTAAAGGGTACGGATAATTTCACGATAGCAAAACGTAAAGCGCAAACCGGTAACTGGGATGGTGCCGCTGTGCTTTGGAACCGGGAGGTTAATAACCCTGATGGTAAAATTGCGGGCAGGGCATGTTATAATATGGCGATCATCAGCGAAATTAATGGTGATTTGAATGGTGCTATTGCGTGGGCTCAAAAGTCGTATGAACAATATAGCAACAGGCTTGCACTCAGTTATCTCAAAGTATTAAAAGGGAGGCAGGTGAATGAAGAAATACTAAAGGAGCAGAATAGTCATGTATCCAGGTAGAGCATGACAAATCAATGTCGTTTCCACGAGCTAATAGAATTGTCATAAAAGTTTTAATAACCGGTAATGCTGACAGATCTCCTCAAAGTAACAAGCACCGGCCCTGTATGATGCGGGAGATACGGAGCCGAAGGCCTGAGGCAATCAGAAACCTGATTTTTAGACGTTATACATTCTTACAGAAGCGACATTGATTGGCAAATCAGAGTTTCTGATTGCAGTATCAGAAACCATGAATGGAAATGCCTGCTCTCAAATTAAACATGCGATTTAGCAAGCAGAAAAATAATAGCGATCATACCTACTACAAAAATGATCAACATGGTATTTATATCAATACCCGGTTGTTGTTGATGTTGGTTATCATGTTTCATGGTTTGGGATTTTGGATTATTTAAAATATACACCTGCCATCTTTAACGACCTGCCAAAATAATATTGCATATACAAGGTGTTAAAAATATGCACATTATATTTACTAATAGTTTGTGCTTAGCTGCAATAAATAGATACATTTTTTCTCTCTGTAAATACTTTTACAAGCAGGTAAAAATAACTTAAGCGTATACATTATGTGCACGCCTTGTTATAAAATATAATGTAAGAAAATTTGATTACCTCAGCCTGTCAATACTTTTTACCAGCTTCTGGTCTCTGTATATACCTCTTATTGCAAATAACAAAAGCACCGGGATCATAAAATAAAATACTGACCAGAAACTTGTTGCGCCCTGCGTAAAATGCTTTATGGTATTAAAATAAAAGAGAGAGCAGATAATATACACAGCTAAAGCCCCAAGGGTGAGCTTTATCTGCAGGCTCCTGTTTTTATATAAAAAAATGCTGATGAGCGGCAACAGCCCCAATGCTACTGTTAATATCAATAAAAGCAAATTGCTTCCCGCGCTTAAAGGCATATATTCATTTACGCCCTCAGTAAGTTTGGTGCCGTTATATATAGGAAATTTTATAGTTAAAAAAGCAAAAACACCAGCCAGCAAAAGCCATACTGTTTGAATACGCTGTAGCATAATTAACGATTATAATGTTATAAGAATAGCAATTTGCTGATTTGCATTAAGCCATTGCTGCTTCTCTTACTTCAAGTTCAGGATACAATGGGAAATCTTTCATAAACTCGTGCACATCATTTTTCACTGCTTCAATTTTCTGATCATCGCCTGCATTGGTTAAAACGGTATCAATCATGTCAACAATGGTTTGCATGTGCTGCTGCTTTAACCCGCGTGTGGTAATGGCTGGTACACCAACTCTTATACCCGAGGTAATAAACGGGCTCTTATCATCAAAAGGCACGGCATTTTTATTTAATGTAATGTGCGCTTTGTCTAAAGTTTCCTGTGCTTTTTTACCGGTAAGATTTTTATTACGGAGATCAATAAGCATTAAATGATTATCTGTTCCCTGGCTGATAAGATTGTACCCTTTATTTACAAAAGCTTTAGCCATCGCCTGGGCGTTCTGAATGATCTGCTGTGCATAGCGGGTATAATCATCTGTCAATATTTCACCGAATGCCACTGCTTTTGCGGCAATAACATGTTCGAGCGGCCCGCCCTGCATTCCGGGGAATACCGCAAGATCAAGCAATGCGCTCATCGTTCTGGTATTTCCTTTTGGATCTTTTATGCCGAAAGGATTATCAAAATCGTTACGCATTAAAATAACACCGCCACGAGGGCCGCGCAATGTTTTATGTGTGGTTGAGCTTACAATATGGCAATATTCAAAAGGGTCATTCAGCAAACCTTTTGCAATTAAACCCGCCGGGTGAGCAATATCAGCCAGTACCAGAGCGCCAATGCTGTCAGCAACTTCTCTGATGCGTTTATAGTCCCAGTCGCGGCTATAAGCAGAAGCGCCACAGATGATCATTTTAGGTTTTTCCTTTTTAGCGGTTGCTTCCAGTTGATCATAGTCTACTGTGCCGGTTTCTTTTTTTACGCCGTAAAACAGTGCCTGGTAATTTTTGCCGCTGAAGTTGGCGGGGCTTCCGTGGGTAAGATGACCACCCATACTTAAATCAAGCCCGAGTATTTTATCGCCCGGTTTCAGGCATGCTAAAAACACTGCAGTATTTGCCTGTGCACCACTATGTGGCTGAACATTAGCCCAACTTGCATTAAATATTTTTTTTAAACGCTCAATAGCAAGCGTTTCAATCTCGTCAATTACTTCGCAGCCGCCGTAAAAACGTTTGCCCGGGTAACCTTCCGCATATTTATTGGTAGGCACAGAACCCATAGCCTGCATTACCTGCAGCGAGGTGAAATTTTCAGAAGCAATTAATTCAATACCATTGCGCTGACGTTCCAGCTCTTTATTGATCAGGTCAAATACTTGTGTGTCTTTTTGCATGGCGCAAAAATAGGGCAACATTCTTGAATTTTACTATTTTCACGTTTTAAAGCATTGCACATTTTAAGGCATTCCACATTATTAAAGCATTAACGCGGCGCATACATGAAAGCTATTATACCTGTAGCAGGGGCTGGAACCAAATTACGTCCACATACTTATACTCAACCCAAGGCATTGATACCGCTTGCCGGTAAAACGGTTTTAAGCATTATAGTAGATCAGTTGGCGGAAGCAGGTATACAGGAATTTATTTTTATTATAGGTTACCTGGGCGATAAAATCCAGGATTATGTAAAAGAGCATTACCCTCATCTTACCTGCCATTTTGTATTGCAGAATGAAAGGCAGGGCTTGGGCCATGCCATTTATCTTACAAAAGATATTGTTGGATCTGATGAAGTGTTTATTGCATTAGGAGATACGATCTGCGAGTATGATGTGAAAGAAGTGGTATATAGCAGCGCGTCAATGCTCGGAGTGAAAAAGGTGGATGATCCAAGGAATTTCGGCGTGGCTGAAATGGCTGATAATGGCGCTATTGCCAAAGTGGTTGAAAAGCCACAGATTCCAAAATCAAATATGGCTTTAGTGGGCCTGTACAAAATAAGGGATACGCCTTTTCTTTTTTCATGCCTCGAAAAAATGATACATGATGCTGTAAAAACCAGGAATGAATATAATCTTACAGATGCGCTTGAATGCATGATATTAAGCGGGGTTCAGTTCAAATCATTCAGGGTGCAAAACTGGTTTGATTGCGGACGTATTGACACCCTGCTAGACAGCAATGCCATACTTATGAAAAAGCTTGGAGGTAAAATTTCGCCTGAGCACATATTTGAAAATGTGATCATCGTGCCACCGGTAAGTATTGCCAAAGGTTGCGAGATCAGTAACTCCATTATTGGTCCTAATGTAGCGATAGGAGAAGACGCTAAGATCACTTATTCTATTGTACGTGATTCTATAATCGGTTCTTTTGCTAATTTGTATGATGTAGTGCTGCACGATTCATTGATTGGCAGCGATACGGAAATTAAAGGAGAAACACGTTCATTGAATATCGGTGATAATACGCAGATAGATCTCGGGTAATATAAAATTTCAAATTTCAAATTTCCAATCTTGTCCCGCATTACTCAACTTTTTAATATTCAGCTTCCCATTGTTCAGGCAGGAATGGTTTGGGCAAGTGGCTGGAGGCTGGCATCGGCTGTAAGCAATACCGGAGGTTTGGGATTGATAGGAAGCGGCAGTATGTACCCGGAAGTATTACGCGAACATATCAGGAAATGCAAAGCAGCTACCGGCAAAACGTTTGGTGTTAATATACCATTGCTGTATCCTGACGTTGATAAACATATAGCCATTGTTATTGAGGAAAACGTGCCTGTTGTTTTTACTTCAGCCGGTAATCCTGCTACCTGGACGCCGGTTTTAAAACAACACAATATAAAAGTGGTGCATGTGGTTAGCAGCTCCAGGTTTGCAAAAAAAGCGGAGCAGGCTGGTTGCGATGCCGTGGTGGCTGAAGGTTTTGAAGCAGGCGGACATAACGGAAGGGAAGAAACAACCACGTTTGTACTTGTACCTGCGGTATGCAATACCGTTAGTATTCCTGTAATAGCTGCTGGGGGCATAGCTACGGGCAGGCAAATGCTTGCTGCTATGGTATTAGGTGCTGAAGGCGTGCAGATAGGCAGCCGGTTTGTAGCCAGCGAAGAAGCCTCTTCTCATCTTGATTTTAAAAAAGCGGTGATCAATGCGGCGGAAGGAGATACTGAATTGTTAATGAAGCGCCTTGTGCCCGTACGGTTGATGAAAAACAAGTTTTTTGAAGCAATTGCCAGTGCGGAAGCTGCAGGGGCTTCAGCAGAAGCATTAAAAAATATTTTGGGAAGAGGGCGGGCTAAAAAGGGAATGTTTGAAGGAGATACGGAAGAAGGGGAGCTGGAGATAGGACAATCCAGTATATTGATCCGGGATATTCTGCCCGCCGCTGCCATCATTAACAGGCTTTGTGCAGAATTTAATGAAGCGCTTGGAGATACTGAAAAAAAGACATATTTTTAATATCATGAAATCAGCATGTATTTTAGGGATTGCAATGTTGCTTGCGCTTTCATTTGCAGGTGCAGATGCAAAAGCATGTATCAATCCGCCTGAAAAGAACAATGTTGATGTACATAAGGTTAATGGTATTGTGCTTGATATGGACAGCAGGAAGCCATTGAAAGATGTGAATGTTACTGCTATTCTGCAATCTAAAAAAGAAAAAATTGTTACTACTGATGTGAACGGAGGTTATACTATTATAATGCTTAAGCCGGGCACCTACCGGCTGATATTTGAAAAAGAAGGATACAAAAAAGTGATAAAAGAAAAAGTAGAAGTTAAAGAAAACAACCTGTTGCAGATAAATATTGAGATGCCTGTATATGCTCCAATCTCCGATCGCGGGCCTTCCGCATGGCACTTTTTTGAGTCCTGATATTTTTTATTATAATCAGAAAGATATTACGGTGTTTTTATTTAATCTCTATTGTATTGTTACTGCATGTTATAATTAAGATTTTATTGGCAGAAGCATGTTAGATCAAAACAGATAAAACATTATCTTCATAACCTGTTTTCGCTGTTAAACTCCGAAAGCAATCACTTATTTTAGTTCCAATTTTATTTAAAGAATTAAATATGAAAACTGGCTTTACTTTTTTGCTATTGTTTTTTTCGATCGTTGTTTTTGCGCAACCTACAGTGAGGGAGCAATTTGAAAAAATAAAAACACAGCAGGATGCACAAAAGTTTATTGATGCAAATGCGCCACTCAAGCCCACTATACTCCATGTGAAATTAGGAAAAGACTCCACACTTTTAGATAAAAGGCTGCTCAAGCAGAATAAAGGAGATATTTTTTCTGTAGGATACGTTACCTATCTTATACTTGATGGAACTGAATCTGTAAACTACAGGGCACAGTATATATTTCTTGACGGAGGTTCTTTATCACCGGCTGAAATTGACAGCCTGAAAAAAGTGATCACACAAAAAATAGCAGCCGGTGAGTCGCTTGATAAACTTTCTGATCAGTATACAATGGATGGTAATACCACTAAAGGGGATACAGGCTGGTTTTTTGGTGAGGAAATGATGCCAAAAGAATTTCAGGAAGCAGTAAAAAATCATAAAAAGGATGAAGTGTTTTTTGTAGATGTGCCCCAAAACGACTGGCACTACATTGTTAAAAAAACTTACGACGATGAAATAAAAAAAGAAATAATTGTGCTTAGAGCTAATGGAAGATAAATATGGAGATATGTTACTGCAAAATAAATATAATGTTCATGGGGCTCATTCCAAATTAGCCGGCAGCTGCGGCAGAAAACCAGGAGATATATCTGGGTTACCAGCTTATCGCCTTCCTCAAATAATACGGTTTGTAATTAAGTGTTTTTAAAACTTTGGAAAGCACAACAGGTTACATAGCAAACTTTATTAGTTTGTTTCAGCAAATGGTTAAACCTAAACCCGTCTTTGCGTCATAACACTATTCTTATTATTCAAAGAAGGAATGATATATTCCACATTGTCAGGTTTGCGAAGCAATCCAAATAAGTGCTTTAGCTAATAAAGAATGTATAATTTAATAATCGATGCTATTCTTAATTATGCCGGTTGTGTATATGTAGATAACAACTCCTTGTCTTCAATGCACCGGAACTTATGCATAAAATTATAGCTGATATACCTTGTTTCTTCAATATACATCTCATCCAGGCGGTAGAGAATGTATTTAAAAAATTCGCTTTGTTTTTCACCGATGTATACGGCTTTTTCCCAGATGAGCTCCATCTGTTGCAATTCGTTCAATAATATAAAATGTGTAGGGTTCATAGATTGTTAAAGTACAATAAAATTCTTTTTCCCAGATTAACTTTTTATTCACATCTGCATTTTTTTAAAAATTTTCGATTAATAGCGAATAAGAGTTGAGACGGATGATCAATAAGTGCAATGCGTGTACAGTTGAACGTAATGGAGCGAAAGTTTTGAAGATTTCGTTTGTATAAATATAAATACCGGGATGAATTTGCAAAAAAAAGCCCGGATTGAAAAATCCAGGCGACCTACCTTATCCTGTGAAATTAAAAAATTTATATTAATGATTACGATTATAACAACCAGGTGCTGCTAAAGTAGAAATACTTTGCATTACAGCTTCTCCCCCAAATGAGTGATTTGACAAAAAATTTCAGGAAAAATAAATATAAGTCTGTTATTGGTTGGCTTTTATACTATCCCGGGCAGCCTTCGCTTCTCTTTTAGCTTTCTTCCTGAAGAACCCGCGCAACAAAAAGTTATGCTGCAATGCTTCAAGGTCTTCATCAAGTTTTTTGCTGCCGCTGTTAAGGTTTTCAAGAGTTGATTTCAAATTATTGGCACTTTTTTCATCCCGAAGCAATACACCTGCCACATTACCGCTGTCGCTCAGTGCACGTGATGCATCTTTAATATTATCACTTAAAGCCACAATAGCCTCAGACGCCATATGAATCTGGTTAGAAGTTTCTCTGAGATTAGGAATAATGGTAGTATCGCTCACAAGGTCAGATGCCAGTGTGCCGGGTGTTTGAAGCCTTGCGCTGTATGCGGCAATACCACTTGTTAATTTTTCGCTGTTGTTCACCGCCCTTTTCAGAGTTGCGATCACGCTGTTCAGCTCGTTATACATTGTGCGCTCATTTAATAGCGCGGTTAAAGTGCCCTGCCCATCCACCAGTTGTTTGCTTACCGCTTTAATGTTCCGGGTAATATCAATAAGGTTCATATTGCTTTCCTGTAGTGTTGCAAACATATCATCAGTGCTTGTGGTTTTTTCTACCGCTAAATTTTCGCCGCCTTCTATTGCAGGAGCTTTTTGTGTTCCTCCATATATCACAATAATTTTATTACCTATCAGACCATCAGAGCCTATTTTGGCTTTTGCGTCGGTACGTATAAATTCCCTTGCTTTATCTTCAATATGAAGGGTAACCTTAATCTGCGAACTGTTATAGAATTCTATTTTCTTTACTATACCGATTTTTACACCGGAAAACCAGATGTTATTTCCCTGCTGCAATCCGCTTACATCATCAAAAACGGCAAATACATTTATTGATTTTACAAAAGTTTTTTGTTGACCGCCGAGTGTAAATATGCCTACAATAAATATAGCTATACCGATGGTAACAAATATTCCCGTAATAACAGCTTTCCTGTTTTTCTGTGCTTCCATTATTCTATAAAATTATATTCGTAAAAACTGTTTATTCTTTCATCACTGGTTGAGAAAACTTCTTCAAAGCTTCCTGTTTGTACAAAATTGCCATCCAGTAATATTGCTACCCTGTCGCCGGTTGCCTTTGCACAAGTAAGGTCATGAGTAATGATGATAGAAGATGTATTGTATCTCTCCTGAACTTCATTAATAAGATTATTTATCTCCACGCTTGTAATCGGGTCAAGCCCCGCGGTCGGTTCATCATACAACATAATGGACGGGCGCATAATAAGCGTTCGCGCAATGCCTATCCTTTTACGTTGGCCGCCCGACAGCTCCGAAGGATATTGGCTGATCGTTTGCTTTAAACCAACAGCATCTAATACCTCTTCCACATCTGTATTTATTTCTGCCCTTGTAAGATTTTTCGAGTTTCGTAGTAGCGGGAATTCAAGATTTTCTCTCACGGTCATACTGTCATACAAAGCGCTGTTTTGAAAAGAAAATCCGATTTTTAATCTTAGCTGCAATAATTCTTTATCATTAAGCGTTGCAACATTCTGATTTAATACTACCACAGTACCGCTATCGGGTTTAAGTAGTCCCACAATGATCTTTATCAATACAGATTTACCGGTGCCTGATCTTCCTAATACTACTACATTTTCTCCCTTGTATACATCAAGGTTCACGCCTTTTAATACCGTATTTGTACCAAATGATTTATGTAAATCTCTGATAGTAATATCAGCATGCTGATCTTCTGGCTTATTATGTCCCGTTTTTTTGTGCATATATCAATCACCTGAACCAGTTTGTAATTTGAACTGCTATGATCTCTTCAATAAAAACAACAAACATAGACGTTACTACTGCAAAGTTGGCGGCACGCCCTACGCCCTGTGTTCCCTGCGTTGCATTGTATCCCTGGTAGCATCCAATAATACCAATGCTGAAACCAAAAACAATTGTTTTTATTAAGGAAGAGAAAAAATCAAGAAATGAAATTTTCTCCAGCGCTTTTATAAAGAAAGCAGTAAAGCTCGTGTCTTCATTAGCAAGTATATTCAGATATGCGCCCAACATACTTATAAAGGCCATATAAAACATTAATACCGGCAACATGAAACTTGTAGCCAGTACACGGCTCACAACAAGAAATTTGAAAGGATTTGTTGCAGAAACTTCCATTGCGTCTATTTGTTCCGTTACACGCATTGACCCTAATTCGGCCCCTATATTGGAGCCAACTTTTCCCGCAGCTATAAGCGCTGTTACCAAAGGCGCCAGTGCCCTGAAAATAGCAATAGCTACAAGCGACGGCAACCATGATGTTGCACCAAACTCTGCCAGCGAAGGACGGGATTGTTTGGTAAATACTATTCCTACAACAAAACTTGTAACAGATATAAGCGGCAGCGATTTCCAGCCTACCATATAACACTGGCGTATGATTTCCCTCCATTCATAAGGTGGTCCCAGTTCCCTGAAAAACCTGCCTATAAAATTCATAATTGCATATACATCGCTGAAAAAGCTATCAAATTTTTTGGAAACTATGTACGTGCGTGGGTTTGATTTCATAAATGGTTACCTGCTTTAAGTCTAAAACTGTTCCGTAAATTTTAAACAGGCGTTTATTTTAAACAGGGGATTTTTTTCCCCATGTTTTTATGCAATATTAATATTTTGCTATTGTAAGTTTTATTGAATTCATTTCTATTCTTAAAAGGCATTGTTTAAAATAGTGGCTTGCGATAGTGAGAAAATGACCGGGAGTGTATATATTGTTGAACTATTTTACTGTATTAACTTGTGAACATGAAAAAGGTCATTTTATATAGTTCGCTGTGCCTGCTGATCTTAACATCCTGTTCTACGCAAAGAAAATCACAAAAATCTGTCTTGAGTTGGGAAGAAAATTTTGATCAGCAGAAGTCTTTTGATACTACCCGATGGTCTAAAATACCAAGGGGAGGAGCTGACTGGCAAAAGTATATGAGTGATTTTGATTCTTGTTACGCTATGCGCGATGGGAAAATGATTTTGCGCGGTATAATAAACAATAGCTTGCCTGGCGATACAGCAAAATATTTAACGGGCGGTATATATACGAAAGACAAGGTTGGCTTTGGTTTTGGGAGGTTAGAAATACATGCAAAGCTGAATGGTGCAGGAGGAGCATGGCCGGCATTCTGGCTGTTACCGCAGGCAATGGGTTGGCCGGATGGTGGTGAAATTGATATAATGGAAAGATTGAATTTTGACAGTATTGCTTATCAAACCGTGCATTCCCACTATACCTACACGCTTAAAATAAAGGAGCCTAAACAAGGCGCGACCGGATCTGTAAATCCACATGATTTTAATACTTATGCGGTAGAGTTACACCGCGATAGTTTGGTATTCTTTATTAATAACAAAAGAACTTTTGCTTATCCGCGAATTCAAACCGATAAGCAAGGGCAGTATCCCTTTGATAAATATAAGTATTACCTGCTGCTGGATATGCAGTTGGGCGGCAGTTGGGTAGGAAATGTTGACCCTGGTGATTTGCCTGTTGAAATGGAAATTGAATGGGTAAGATTTTATGAATTTAAGGAGTAGTTGCAAAGAATTTTAAGTAATACAGTAAATTAATTACTATGCCAATAAAAATATTTACCGGTTTGATTGTGCTGATCTGTATCTCGTGTAATACCCACGGTAAAAAGGAAACGCCGAAAGTTTTGGATAATAAAAAGATTTCTATTGAGAAAGCTGTGAAACGCGGTGAAGAAGATCTTTTAGAAGGATTGTATAACGAGATAGCCGATACAAGTGAAGCTTTAAAAAGCTTTGAATCGGGTTTGCATGAATTATATAAAAGCAAAGATGATTCTCTTACTACTTTCAGTGCTTTTGATAATCAAAATGGCAATTATTACAAATCTGCAGCAGCTCATGCAAAACAAATTACTGATAGTGTTTTAAGAACAAATATCAGCATGCTGATATCAGCAAGCATAAAAAAATACGATTCCATAACCGGCAGGCACGACAGCCTCGTGAAAAATATAATAAAAAATGAAGCGACCTTAAAAGATTTACATAAGGTTTTGAAAATAGCATACACATTATCCTTAATAGAAAAATATCAGCAGGATAACCTGCCTGGTGCAGAGCCGTTAGAAGTATTTTCAACAAAGCAGTATGAAATAATGAAGCTGGCTGATACGCTGATGAAAAAATAATTATCGACAATATATGAAACGAAGAAATTTTATCACAAACAGCACCATCGTTACGGCAGGCTTAGGCTCATTGTTCACTGCCTGCAACGGTTTAAAAGAAAAAGCAGGTACACCGGCAAAAACTGAAAGTGATGAAGTTGCTTCGTTTGAGTTAGATGAAGACACGATAAGCGCCCTGCAGGAAAAAATGGAAACAGGCAAATACAGTTCTGAACAAATAACAAAATTATACCTGCAGCGTATAGAAGCAATAGATAGAAATGGGACAAAGCTCAATTCGGTAATAGAAATAAATCCAGATGCGGTTTCCATTGCAAAGGCAATGGACGATGAAAGAAAAGCAGGGAAAATAAGAGGAGTAATGCACGGCATTCCCGTGTTGATAAAAGATAATATTGATACGGCAGATAAAATGCAAACCACCGCAGGTTCACTTGCAATGGCAGGAAATATTGCTTCAAAAGATGCATTTGTAGTAAAAAAATTAAGAAATGCCGGCGCTGTAATCCTTGGTAAAACAAACCTCAGCGAATGGGCTAACTTTCGTTCTTCTAGTTCCTGTTCAGGCTGGAGCAGCCGTGGCGGTCAAACAAAATCTCCTTATATACTCGATCGTAACCCTTGCGGTTCAAGCTCAGGTTCCGGCGTTGCCGTTGCTGCTAATTTATGTGCTGTTGCCGTCGGTACTGAAACTGATGGTTCTATTACCTGCCCTGCTTCGGTAAACGGAATTGTTGGGTTGAAACCTACCGTTGGACTGATCAGCCGTTCCGGTATCATTCCTATTTCTGCAACGCAGGACACTTCCGGGCCAATGGCAAGAACTGTAAAGGATGTTGCAATATTATTGAGTGCAATGACAGGCGTAGACGAAGCAGATGCTGTTACAAAGCAAAGTGAGGGTAAAGCCTTATCAGACTATACAAAATTTTTGGATGCTAATGGTTTAAAAGGAAAACGTATTGGTATTGATAAAAAGCCGCAGGGTAATAACCAGTACATGCATGCTCTCATTAAAAAAGCATTGGATATTTTAAAACAACAAGGTGCGGAGATTATTGAAATAGCATATGCTGATGCGATTGATAAAATAGGAAAATATGAATCAGACGTATTGAAATATGAATTTAAAGACGGGCTGAATAAATACCTGGCATCAGCAAACGCGAAAGTAAAATCGCTTGCAGAAGTAATTGCTTTTAATACAGATCATGAAGATAAAGCAATGCCATACTTTAAACAGGAAACGCTGGAAGCTTCGGAAAAGAAAGCATCTCTGGAGAGTAAAGAATATAAAGACGCCTATCAGCAAAGCCATGTTGCATCAAAAAAAATCATTGATAAGGTGGTGCAGGAAAATAAGCTTGATGCTATTTGCGGATTAACGATGGGACCGGCATGTGGCATTGATGTAGTATATGGCGACCGCTGGGGAGATGTTTTTCTGACAGCGCCGGCTGCCATTACGGGTTATCCTCATATAACCGTGCCTGCCGGCTTAGTATATGCCCTCCCCGTTGGAATTTCTTTTTTTGGAACTGCATACAGCGAACCAGCTTTACTCACTATGGCATATGCATATGAACAGGTCACTCATAACAGGCAACAACCTTCATTCAGAAAATCATTTTTACCGTAGCAATAACTGGTTATTGAATATTAAAATATAAGCAGATACTCTTATTGTGGTAAATATCAAATGTACATTTCGACTAAAAGAGCGAATATGCAGATGAACTAAAATAATTTATGTTAGAAGCAAACGTTTGTGCTACAAATAATAACCTTATGCTGCCGGCACCATTACCTTTTGATGAACTTCAGCGATTACAGGATCTGTACGCATATGACATCCTGGATACACATGCAGAACCGGATTTTGATGAGTTGGTTGAGCTGGCAAGCAGTATTTGCGGGTGCCCGATTTCTTTGGTAACCCTGGTTGATAAAGACCGCCAGTGGTTTAAAGCAAAAACAGGTATTGATTTTTTTTCCACAAAACGAGAATTTTCTTTTTGTGCACATACTATTTTACAGAATGATGTAATGGTAGTGGAAGATGCAAAGAATGATGAAAGGTTTTCTGATAATCCATGTGTGGCAGGTGACCTGCATATCAGGTTTTATGCCGGAGCGCCAATCATTTCGCCTGCAGGTCATAAACTTGGAACGCTATGTATTGCAGACAGAAACCCCAGAACCTTGTCTGCTGATGAGCACAGATATCTTGTGCTGCTATCAAACCAGGTAACAAAATTGCTGGAAATAAGAAAGAGGAATATAGTTATACGGGAAAGAGCCGCAGAGATCATTAAACTTAAGAGTGATGCCATCAACAGGTATATTGGTGATGTTGAGCATGAAAAAAAGATTATAGCCAGGGACCTGCATGAGCAATTTGCACAGGAAATAGCTTCA
This sequence comes from Agriterribacter sp., assembly GCA_047601125.1. Taxonomy (GTDB): domain Bacteria; phylum Bacteroidota; class Bacteroidia; order Chitinophagales; family Chitinophagaceae; genus Agriterribacter. Next base: position 3,128,564 of record JASGJY010000002.1, read on the forward strand.
AGCCTGATGTACCTGAAAATGGCGGAAAAGGAAATGCCGGAAAAGCAATTGCGTTATATACTGTCTGCCAAAGAACAACTGGATAACACATTGCATAATATCCGTAACCTTTCTTATAAAATTTCTCCGCTTGCCAATCAATTATTGGATACAGGCGAAATGGTATCGGAATATGTAAAAAGTGTAGCAGCTACCTGCTCATTTAAAATACTTTTGAATCTGCCTGATATAAGCAATATCAGGGCTGATCGTGAAAAGTTGTTAACCCTTATACGAACAATTGAATTATGGCTGAAAATGCTGAACTACAGAAAAGATATTACTGAGGTAAGCATTACGGTTAAATTAAGATCGCGGTTATTGATAGAGATCAGACATAACGGTATTGATATAGACGAAAATCTTAAAAACGAAATGCTCCAGCATATTTTATGCGATAAGATTTATTCCTATAATGGTAGCGTGAATATCCCTTTAGAAAAAGAAAAAAATATGCTTCTTATTACATTGCCGTTGCCTGAATACATAAATGATAAATCTTCGCCTGGTATAATATACAATTAACGAAAGGGCAAGGGTAGAAAGTGAGCACTCGTTTCATTTCTCAGGTCTTCTGTCCTAATTTGAATGACTTGACATGCGCATCCACGGATTGCTTATAAGTACAATGTTAAAATAAAGCTGGCTTATCCTGTCTTGCGGGGCATTTGCCAAAGCTTGTCCGTCATTGGTTCTCCACGCGTGTTTTTGAAAACTTCCCGTATAACCAGCCTGCAAACCTATTGACGCGGGATGTTTTGAAGATTTGAATAATACACCTGCTCCTGCACGATATACAAAAAAGCCATTGGTAAATTTTACAGGCGTAATACTCTGCTGCACACCCGGAGACTCCAGCACATCATTAAAATCTACTTCAGAATTATTTTTATAAAATACTGACTGGTACCCCTGGTAGCCCAAACCGATTAATGGAAATAAGGTAATATGTTCGTTCTTTAACACATCATAACCCATATTGGCATTAAAACCTATATATCTTATTGTGCTGCTCTTCTCATTACGCTTTGCACTCATGCTGCTACCTAATGTTATTCCTGCATCGGAGATAATACGATTCCTTTCTTTAAACCAGCCAAGTCCGATGGTGGCTGTATAGTTTTTTAACGGCTTATATTGGGGGAGATTAGTTAGCCTGCCATTAAGCCCGTTGAACTTTTGAAAACTTCCGCCTAGTGTGCGGCTTAGTGATGGCATATATTCAGCCATTTTTTCTTTATCCCATTTTTTAGATTCCTTTTTATGTTGTGCTGTGGCTGATAAAGTGGCGATACTGAATAAGCAGCAAATAATGATCCTCATAATGATATATTTATAATTTGTATTACAAACGAAATGCCCGGATTATTGGATGCGTGAAGAACGGAAAGAATGTCCTGATTTTTAATATTTATTCACTTCCTTATTCCACAATCGTTGTATCAATAAGGTTGATAGTTCTGGCTGCATCATCGTATTCTGTTGCGCGGATGGCTTTTAACATCATGCCTGTTAATAATCCCGGAGATGCTATATTCTGGCAAACGCGAAGTACAACGGTATCCATCTGGCTGATGTAAAACTGCTTTTGTTCAGCATTCAGGCCTGCCAGTATAAGTGCGCTGCTCCAGGAAGCTGTCCGGGCTTTATCTATACTAAAATTTAATACAGGCACGTGCCTGCCTGATACTATTTTATCCAGAAGCCGCATTGGCAGCCATACCTGCGACAGGCATTCCTGCACATCATCAATTAATGTAGCGATTACATCATTAATCTTATTGAAATCATTCTGCAAAGCATCTATCCCGTTTTTGTCAGCCATTTCAGCGGTGGCTATGGCGAGATCAAGATTGATATGTGTATTGACGCCAAGTAAAATATGCTGCACAACAGTAAGGTCATCATTGCTGCAATTATCAAAAACAAACTTCCACGACGATGTACATTGCCTGCCCGCTTTATATGCTTCATATGCATCAATGTAGCGCTGTGCAAAAACTACATCTAACCTGTCCATCCTGCTACCGTCTTCAAAAATATGCTGCTTTATGCCCTCGTCTACGGCGCTGGTCATTCTCTTGTATAAAGCGGCGAAATATCCAAAACGGCTTTTTTCAGTTTTGGTTTGCTGAACAATAGCATCGAGATGGGTAATTACTTCAGCAATGTTTTGCATCGGCATATAAAAGGGTTTGTACAAAATACGGCAGAAAAAAGATATTTTGATATTTTTTGGTGTATTTCAAGTTTTGCATGTAAGGCAATTTTATGCAGATGCCCCGTGCTTCAACAGGCGAAAGAATATTTATTGAACAATATTCGATAATAGCACTAACGTCCAACACCGCAATGCGGTTTGTCATTCCAACGCAGGAGACATCTGCCGTAGCAGTAGTATCTATATACGAAATTTGAAATACAAGCCTTTGTGTGTTTTATATTTAAGTGTTTTAAATTATGGTTTTAATACCGCACTTTGGCGGAAAAAAGATTTGGTCTGTTAATTGACTATTACTTACCAAATCTTCGATTTTTAATTTATGGCCAATACTTTTAAAGTTGATCTTTCTAATTGCGACAGAGAACCTATACATATACCGGGTTTTATACAGCCACATGGGTTTTTACTTGCAATGCATCCCGGTACTTATGTTATTGAGAAAGTGAGCGAAAATACCTCCGTGTTTTTAAACCTTGCTGTTACAGATATCCTCGGAAAAAAAATCAGCGTTTTTGAAAAGGATTATGTTGTTGATAATGTTATTACTGATATTATTAAAATAGGCGTCAAAAGCGGCAATTTTGATTCAAATAATCCTTGCCGCATCACACTTAACAATAAGGTTTTTGACCTGGTAATACACCAGAATAAAGATCATATCATTCTTGAGTTTGAAGCGCAGGAGCAAAAACCTGATGAAATTACACTGCAAAAAATAATGACCAATGCGCTGGGGAAAATTCAGGCGGCAAAATCCCTGCAGGAACTTTTGGATAATGTTGCCTTGCTTGTAAAAAACATAACCGGTTATGACAGGGTGATGGTATATAAATTTCACAAAGACCAGCATGGAGAAGTGGTTTCGGAAGCCGTAAGTGATAATGTTGATTCCTTTCTTCACCTGCATTACCCGGCAAGTGATATACCGGTGCAGGCAAGGGCCTTATATAAACTCAACCAGGTGCGGCTGATTGCAGATGTAAATGCCACGCCTTCCGCACTTAAAGGTTTAACATCAGAAGCTTCAGCGCCCCTTGATCTTACCTATAGCGTATTAAGAGCTGTTTCGCCTGTACATATTGAATATCTGCAAAACATGGGTGTATCTGCCAGCTTCAGTATTTCACTTATATATAAAAATGAGTTGTGGGGGCTGATAGCCTGCCATCATTATCAGCCAAAATTTATTGATTATAACTCACGCATGGCATGCAAATTTGTCGGTCAGTTGTTTTCTGCCGCGCTTGAATTCAGAACTGATGAAGACGACAACGAACTGGCAGCCATATATAACGCCAATGAACATACGCTGTATGAGCAGATGGCGAAAGATTTGAATATCGCAGCAGGACTAGTGCATCAGAAAATAAATCTTTTGAACATAAACAATGCCCGGGGCGCAGCCCTGTTTTTTGAAAATAGAATGTATACCCTGGGTGTAACGCCCTCTGAGCCGGAAATACAGAATATTATAAACTGGCTCAGGCAATATTCATTTCAGGGAGTATATTATACAACAGACCTTCCTGTACAGTTTGAAGACGCTAAACCTGTTGCTGCAACAGCAAGTGGTGTGATGGTTGTGGAAATATCGCCCCGTGTAGAAGAATTTATTATATGGTTTAAGCCGGAAATCATAAAAAATGTTGACTGGGCAGGTAACCCTGAAAAAGCACTTGTTAAAATTAATGAACAGCAGGAAAGGTTATCTCCGAGAAAGAGCTTTGAAAAATGGAAACAGGAAGTGAAATTTACTTCTGATGACTGGGCGAATATAGAAATAACTACCGCTCTAAAGCTAAAGGAAGACATCCTGCATGTTATAAACCGGAAATCATCAGAAATAAGAAAGCTTAACGACCTGTTGCGCAAGGCTTATGAGGAACTTGATACATTTACGTACACTATTTCCCACGATCTTAAAACGCCTTTATCTACTATTAAAAATTATACGGAAATTATTATTGAAGATTACGGAAAGGATATGCCGGAAGATGCTACCGGGCTGCTGCACAAAATTGTTAAAGGCACTGATAAAATGAACCAGCTTATCAGGGATGTGCTTCATTATACGAGGGTAGGCCGCACAGGCATGAAATTTTCAAATATACCAATGAAAGAATTGCTTGAAGAAATAAAAGAAGATGTGCTGGAGGCCAGCGAAAGAAAGGATGTGATAATAGACATTGGAAATGTGATTGATTTGCAGGGCGATAAAACCATGCTGACCCAAATGTTTGCGAATTTGATGGGTAACGCGGTAAAATATTCATCAGGCGTTAAAAAGCCTGTAGCTAAAATTAACGCGGAACTGAAAGAAGATCAGGTAGTCTACACTGTTAGTGATAATGGTATTGGGCTGGACATGAAATATTCAGCCCGCATATTTGAATTATTCCGTAGATTGGATAATGTGAAAAACATCAGTGGAACAGGAGTGGGATTAGCTATTGTGAAACGGATAGTGGAAAAGCATAACGGTAGAATTTGGGTTGAGAGTGAATTGAATAAAGGAACAAAGTTTTATATTTCATTACCTAAATAGTAAAGTCAGATGGAAAGAAAGATATTATATGTTGAAGATAACCCTGACGCGATAGTGTTTTTTAAAAGAGTAATAAATAAGTTAGGCGATTATACATTGCAAACTGTGGAAGATGGTGATGCTTTGGTGGAATTATTTAATGGTAATAATGAAAAGGAAATTAATCCTGAAATTATATTGCTGGATATAAACCTGCCAGGCATGAACGGGTTTGAAATATTACAATACCTTCGTTCAAAAACAAAATATAAACGCACACCGGTAATCATGTTTACTTCTTCTGATTCGGAGAACGATATTGAAAAGTCTTATAAATATGGGGCTAATGCTTACCTGGTAAAGCCGGATAACCTGCATACAATGCATGCGGTTTTGGAAGACACTTTTAATTTTTGGCTAAAACATAATGTAGCCTGAGAAAAATATTATTATGCCCAGGAGAATAATGCTATTGGACGATGATCCGGAAACTTTGGATTTACTTACAAGGATATTACATAAGCAGTACGATATTGTTTCTGAAACGGATCCGGAAAAGCTTTTCGATACAGTTCAGGCATTCAATCCTGATTTAATTATTATAGATCATTTTGTAGGAGATACAAACAGCCGAGATATTATTAAAGAATTCAGGACTCACCACGAACTGAGGAATATACCTGTTATTATTCATTCTGCGTATGAAAGAATAGAAGAATTGGCAATATCAATAAATGCTGCCGGATATATACGTAAGCCATCAGGCATACAGGAGATCAGGAGCTATATTTCAGCTAAACTTTCATAGCTGCCTGGTTATAGAATTCATCACACCATTCTTCCATTTTACTGAAAGTATCATTTGCAGACTCCACGATCTTTTCTTCAGCATGGGCTGCTTTATCATTTAAAGCTGCAATAAAAGATTGCCACATCGGTAAGTTCTGCTCCCCATAGCCATTAAAAAAACTGAGCGATCCCGGTTGAATATCCGCCTGCTTATTCAGCATTTTTGCAATAATAGTTCCTCCCATGGTTGACCCTTCTATTACATATAAAACGCCTAATGCCTGTATTACATCATTTACCGGCGGCAGATTTCCGCACTTTCTGAAATTGATCGCCCCGGGAGAAATGGTATTGATATCTTTAAGAATAGTATCGCTTTTTCTTCTCTGACTATAGGCGGGTACAATATTATTGTTGATATATTTATTGAGCAGTGGCTCAAGAGGCGCATAGTACCCGTAAAACAGGCGAAGCAGCTTTTCATAATCTTTTCCCGATGCTACCTTCTTAATATAACCTACCATTTTCTTTTCGAGCGAAAGGTGAGCCTGTTTCGTCTTTTCTTTCAGTTTAGCTGCTACCATCTGTAATATATTATAATGCAATTTACGGCATCGGGTTTTATTCCGTGTTATGTATAAATTAAGTTAGTGCCAAAACATGCCATAGAAAACAGAATATGATTTACCAGGTATATTTTTACTAAATTTGTTAGCACGAAAATTGTGGCAGGAATAAAAGAAAAATTTAATTACTATAACATTAGCACATATTTCATGTTTTATAAAGCAGATCTTCATATTCATTCACATTACGCAAAGGCTACAAGTCCGCAATTAACGCTGGAATCGCTGGCAAAATGGGCAGCAATAAAAGGCATTCAATTGCTGGGCACAGGAGATTTTACGCATCCTGCATGGCTGAAAGAGATAAAAGAAAAATTGAAAGCAGCAGGTAATGGATTCTTTCATTTAAAAAGTGGCAGCAATACAAATTTTTGTTTATCAACCGAGGTTTCTTCTGTATATGTATATGGCAATAAAGTGCGTAAGAATCACAACCTGGTATATATGCCTGATATTGATGCTGTGGAAAGATTCAACAAAAAGTTGAGCAGGTATGGTGATCTTGCTTCAGATGGCAGGCCTACCGTAACACTGTCTTCCCGCGACTTGCTTGAAATGGTGTTGGAAATATCTGACTATGCATACCTGGTGCCTGCCCATGCATGGACGCCATGGTTTTCAACGCTTGGCTCTAAGGGTGGGTATGATAGTATAGAAGAATGTTTCAGGGATTTAACCGGTAATATATTTGCAATTGAAACAGGCTTATCATCCGATCCGGCAATGAACTGGCAATGGAGCAGGCTTGATCATTTGGCTATGATGTCAAGTTCGGATGCGCATTCACTTCACAATCTTGGCAGGGAAGTTAATTTGTTTGATACTGATTTTACATATGAGGGAATGTTTAACGCGGTGAAAAATAAAAATGGCTTTTCAGGCACTTACGAATTTTTTCCTGAAGAAGGTAAATATTCTTTTGACGGACATAGAAAATGCGGCATATCTATGTCGCCGAAATTGAGCAATGGGGTAAATGGTATTTGTCCTGTTTGTAAAAAGCAGCTAACCATTGGTGTTATGAGCAGGGTGAGTAAATTGTCAGATCGCAGCACAGCTATAAAGCCTGCAAATGCGCCGGGTTTTGAATATATTATTCCTTTACGTGAAATATTGGCGGAAATAAATGGTACAGGCGTAAATAGTATCAGGGTAGAAAAAACATACACAGATGCAATATCATTTTTTGGAAATGAATTTGCTTTATTAAAAGAAGCACCGATTGATGATATACGAAAATATCACGCTGCACTTGGCGAAGCAATATTGCGTATGAGGTTGGGAAAAGTAAACAGGGTAGCGGGTTACGATGGCTTATATGGAAGAATAACATTATTTGAAAAAGATGAATTACAAAAAAATAAGTTAATCCAGGCGAGCTTGTTTGCCTGATCTTATTTTATAACAACAACAAAATTTACGGTAATATGAAATGGAATAAGTTAGAAACAGAAGCACAGTGGCAGCAAGTATTAGAAAACTCAAAGCAGCGCTTACAGCTTGTATATAAACATTCCACGCGCTGTTCCATAAGCAGTGTGGTAAAAAGCAGGCTGGAAAGAGCTAAGGAACCTGCTGATGTGGATTTTTATTTTCTTGACCTTATCAGCTTCAGGTCAGTTTCAAACAAGATAGCTGAGGATATGCGGGTGATGCACGAATCTCCACAGGTATTGCTGATTAAAGATGGCAGATGTATTTATAATGAAAGTCATACCGGGATATCTATGGATGATATTGTTGCGGAAGGAATGCGGGCCTGATGAGCATTTAAGATTGTCGCACAGCTTTCCCTCGCCGCTACACGTGGGGGAATAAAAAGGGTGAGGGCAACTAAATATGCAGCAACAAGTTTAATACACCCGGCTGATGATGTTGATTTTTTTACAATTGCTCAATGTGTGTGTTTTACAATTAATCCGTATATTAGTAGCTGCAATTCACCAAATAAAAAGGAGGTATTCATGATATCTACAGATAAATCATGGAAATCTTCGGTTATTATCGCGTAACCGGATTATCCATAAAAATAATCTGCTGACAATTGTCAGGAGCCATCGGTAAAACGGTGGCTTTTTATTTATGCTTATTTAATCAATGAGCGGTAATCGTTCCGGCCATATATCGGGCAATTCACCGCTGAAGCCCATTTGTGGCAAATTGTTTATTTTTTCTGTTTCTTCATGTGTAAGATTAAAATCAAAAACATCCATATTTTCTGCTATCCTTTCTTTGGTAGTAGATTTTGGAATAGGAATGGCGCCGTGCGTTATGATCCAGCGAAGACAAATTTGTGAAATAGATTTATTGTATTTTTTTGCCAGTAATTGAAGCAATGGGTTTTTAAAAACTCTTCCTCTGGCCAGAGGCGACCAGGCTTCAATAGTAATATTATGCTGCTTGCAATAGCCTGTAATTTCCGGCTGCCAATATCCGGGATGAAATTCAATTTGATTCAATGCCGGCTTTATTTTAGCGGTTTGCATTAATGCATCAAGATGAACAGGAAAAAAATTACTTACGCCAATGGATTTTATTTTTCCTTCCTGCTGCAATTCTTCCATTGCTTTCCAGGCATCTGCATTGGCTTTTTGCCAGTTATCATAATTGCGCGCATTGGCAAGCCAGTGTATAAGATACAGGTCTATATAATCAAGTTGTAATAGCTGCAGAGATCTTTCAAAAGCTTGCTTTGCTTTATTATAACCCAGTTCTTCCCGCCAAAGTTTTGTAGTAATAAACAATTCTTTACGTGGTATGCCGCTTTTGCGGATACCTGCACCAACTACATCTTCATTTTCATATTTAGCGGCAGTATCAAATAACCGGTAGCCTTTTTCAACAGCGAATTTAATAGCATCAATGGCTTCCTCTTCTGTGGCTTTATATGTGCCAAAGCCAATGGATGGGATTGTGTTCCCATCATTGAGCATGATTTTATTCATACCTGAAGTTAACTAAAAATGTATAGAAGCTTGTCAAAAAACCGGGATAGAAATAACGTTAGTATTTATAAAATGCCAGGAAGGCTTAATTAACAAAGTTCCAGAAGATGCCCAGTTTAAATAATAAGCCCTGGTACGGATATAACGGCGCGGCCATATTATTATTGGTGAAGGTGAAACCATCAAAGTTTACAGTATTCAAATTTTCAAGCCGCACAAACCCGCTGAAACTCCTGATGCGGAAATGAACAAAGGCTGCTATATCCGGAAGATTAGAGATTTTAATGCTGTCCTGTGGAAAAAACTGGCCCAGCAGCGGCGAATAATTGTCCGGCGTGTAAGCAGTATAGTATCTTGTATCCAGCCCGGTAGCAAGCACAAGGTTTCTAAAAAATCTTCCCTGGAATACAAAACGGTTACGCGTATACGCTAATGGTATATTTACGGGCGTATTTCCGGCGGTTTTTTGAACAACGATATCGGTGTACCAATGCCAGTGCCTGCCTATAGGGAAGTCTTTGCTTGCTTTTATTTGCAACACATTGAACAAACCTGTTTGTTCGGCCTCGTAAAAGTTTTTGAGATAAGTATAGTTACCCATCAGATAGTAATGCCCGCTTAAATCCATTTTAAGCGAAGGCAGTCGCAGGGAAGCAAAGAGGTGCGTAATATTTTCTTTATTGGTTCCTGCCACAGGGGCCTTAACCGGAAAGGACGTGTAATTTCTTAAAAGGTAAGAAGGCGTTCTGTTCACGTTCTGAAAACCAACCTGCAGCGAACCCAATTTTTTACTTAATAAACGTTCAAGACTTATATACGCGCTGTAATCGCCGGCATTAAACCCGGTTACATATAAATGCCCATACGCTTCTATATCCCATTTTTGATTTTTTGTACGGTTCCGGTATTCTCCGTGAAGAAAAATATTGTAAGGACGATCCCGTGTGGTATCCTGCCATTGCAGCGATAAGTTTTGAACACTTGCACCTACTTTTAAAAATTGCTGTTGGTTCTTTATATCAGGGAATTGGTAGATAGAAAGATCATTAATGATCTCCCGCCATCGGTTGCTGTACGAAACGGTATCCAGTATATCATGAATAGTAATGTTATAATGCTGCGCGTAAAAGGAGGAATCGGGATATACGTTTTGAAACAAATATTTATAAGTATTATACTGAATGGTATGCTCAAACCTGAAACGCGGATAAAACAATTTTATAACGGTAGAATCTGTTACCAGGGAATCCTTTTTACCAAAATCATATTGTTGCCTGATGAGCAGTTTAAGCTGGGTATACCTGTTGCCCGTTTTGAGTGCAGCATTAAATATATCGGTAGAATAAAGAGAACTGTCTGAAATATTTATGGGTATATTGAATCTTGTATTATATACGCCTGTTTTGCTGGTAAGAAAAGTGTCGCTTCTTATTCCACCATTTTCTGCCGATTGCAGGCTGTTGCTTATCCCGATAAAATATATACCATATCGTTTATTGGGAGATTGATAATAGGTGTTGAATCTTAAATTGGAATGATTGGTATTCTGGCTTTTAAAAAAACCCGGTGCATTAATTAGCCGGAATTGAAAAGCGAAGTTCCAGTTTGGCTTAACGTTTTGTGTGTGCAGTACCTGTATAAACTGTTCCGAGCCGCTGGCTATCTGGTAATCAAGCTCAGTGAAAGGCCTTGTTGTATTAAAAAACCTGGTTTGTTCTATTGTTAAAGCATAGGGATCAAATGCATGAAAACCTGCATCCCAGCCAGGCTTCATGTTAGGATTAAACAACAATGAAGAAACAGCGGTGCCGTTATTGCCAAGCCAGATATGCTCAGGCTTCAGCGGAACCTTAATGGAATAATCAATGAGCGATGAATCAAACGTGTAGGAACGTACAGAATCTATATATTTAAAACGGATACTTACGGAATCTAAAAACGGATCGCGGTGTTCAAATTTTATGGAATCACCTCCGCCTCTGCCACCACCACCGATATTTCTTAAATTATTCAGCCTGCCCGGTAACTGGCCGAATGCGTCAGCAGCAGCGAACATTAGTAAACCTGTAATTATATATGATAATACTTTTTTCAAAAGCAGCTTATAGTTTTTGAGTAACGGGCGAAAATACCTGAAATGATAGTTTGATGCATAAAAAATATCATAATTCAGATAGCTTTAACTAACTCTTTGAATATAGCGGAAAATTTAGGTTCAGCTTCAGCCGCGGCATGTAAAACTTCTTCATGTGTTATTGTATTATCTTCTTCCCGGATACCTATATCTGTGATAATGCTCATGCCAAACACTTTTATGCCTGCATGTACTGCTACTGTAACTTCCTGCACTGTGCTCATGCCTACTGCATCACCACCCAGTAAATTAATCATTTTATACTCGGCACGGGTTTCAAAAGTTGGCCCGGTCACGCCGAAATATACGCCTTCCTTTACAGGGATATTTAATTGTTTTGCCGCTTCTTTTCCTTTTTCTATCAAATTCTTTGAATAGGGTTCACTCATGTCGGGAAAGCGTGGCCCAAAAGCTTCTTCATTTTTCCCGATCAATGGATTAACTGTTGCAAAACTGATGTGGTCAGTAATGATCATGAGATCGCCTACTTTAAAGCCTGTGTTTACACCACCCGCGGCATTACTGATCAGCAATGTGTGCACACCAAGCAGTTTCATTACACGGATCGGAAAAGCCACTTCAGAAGCAGTATAGCCCTCATAGAAATGAAATCTGCCTGCCATTGCCACTATTTTTTTGCCGGCAATCTCACCAAAAATTAATTTACCTGAATGTCCCTTAACTGTTGAAACCGGGAAATGCGGAATATCATTATAGCTGATCTCTTTTTCAACATTAATTTCATTAACAAAATTGCCCAGCCCGCTGCCTAAAATAATCCCAACCTGCACAGTAGGTGTGTGTGCTCTTTTTATAAAAGCAACCGCCTGTTCCAGGTTCTCCGGTATCTGCATGCATTAAAATTTATGGCGGCAAAGATAAGGATTGCCTGTTTGTGAAGTAGAGGCTTATATATAGGGCGCATTTAAAATTGTCGCATCGCTTTTTCCTCGCTGCTGCGCGGCGAGGGAATAAAAAAACTGCCTGCCGGTAGGCAAGTTTGTAGCACTATAGTAGATATTGCATTTTCAGGTGCAGCGCACCGAAATATTGAAACATAAATGCACTGGGTTAATATTACGCCGCTCTGCGGCTGCTTCATATTATTTTTCCTGTTGCTACAAATATTAAGGTGCGCCGCACTAGCGCTGCTCAGTTATTATCTTTACTAAAAATACTTTTTTGTGTGTACAGCGTAGCTGCCGGCGGGCAGGGGTGAGGCAACTAAATATGCAGCGAAAATTATATATACACTCTGCTGCACGCTCTGGTTACCAGGCTAAGTTCGTTTTATATGTACGATCCTCAGCATATTTCAAATCATACAATATTCCTTTACAAAAATCAAATCTTATGACCTTAGTAACGAAACGTGAAACTTAGCTCAACCTTATTACATCTCGTTTCAATAACTGTCAGATTTAACTTTAACCGGCTGTGGTTATAAGCTAATAAGGTTGTACAATTATTAGCAATGTGTTACTAAGGTTTTAAGAAAACGCTATTACAGGCTGTCTTCTCTGATATCGGGATATTTAGTTAGGTGCTTTGGTGTATATCCCTTGTTTTGCAGGCGCGCCTGCGGGGCTAATTTTAAATACACCCTTTACAAAAGCAAAAACCCGGATCGATCCGGGCTTTTTGTTGTTTTATGGATTTGGGTTAGTATGTCATTAATCTTTTTTCGGAATACCGGTTAAGGTATATACTTCTTTAATTGTTTTGCCGCTGCTCTTATCTGTTCTGTTAAAATCAACCTGCGCTGATTTGCTGGTTGTGATGGTAACTCTTAGCACAGAATTGCTTTGTACAATATCTGTGTTTTCAACCAGCTGGAAAATATAACCATTTTGAGATGTTTCCGGGCTTACCAAAGGAAACTCATACGATTTGTTTATAACAGGAGCAGTAGTATTTACTGTGATGATCGCTTTCTTGTCTTTGTAAACAACATCAAAACTGCTGTTGTCATCTGTTCCGGTTGTTTTGGTTCCGTCAACGGTCTGTTCCCAGCTAAGATGTCCGCCTGAATAATGATCAGCTACTCTGTTAATACCTTCTTTGGGAGCAGTGCTTTCTTTTTTTGAGCAGGAAAAAAATACAATAGAGAAAATGAGAAAAGAGAGATATCTCATGGATATTTTTTTTCTACAACGTAAGTTGTTGTGAAACTATTGTGTATTTATTAAAGAAATGATAATGATTATTGTTGAATCCGGTTATCATATATCAGTTAATAGCTAAAAAAACCGGTTTTTATAATAATCTTTTTACATTCAGCATTAAGTATTCAGTCCCTAAGCCATAGTATATGATTGCTAAAAAATTAAAGCTGTTTTTATTCGCGATTGTATTACCTGCATTATTGCTGGTAGCTTTGAGTTACCTGCAAAAAGGTAATGATGCTAAAGCCGGTAAAGAAGCAGCCGGATATAATAAAAAAGCGGGTGAACATAACTGATCCCCCGCTTAGTTTGTTTTATTAAACAAATTATTTAACTGATTCTATCAGCTTTTTATTAAGCGTTATGTAATCGTCGTTTTTAGCTTTTGTAGCTAATTCTATAGATTTATTAGCTGTTGCAATCGCTTCTTTATTCTTTCCAAGCTTGGCCTGGCATCTTGCTTTTTGGTATAAAACCCAGAAAGCTTCAGGGTTCTGTTCAGCAGCTTTATCAAACCAGGTTAAAGCAGTATTCAGGTCTTTCCCTTTTTCAAGATAATAAGCAGCAGCATTGAAATATGGAAAATTTTCTTTGCCTTTCAGACTTTCAATCTGTGCATTGATCTTTGCATCTACCTCGGTTGTTACAGGGATCACAGCAAGTTTTCTGTCCCAGCCTATCATCAAATTAAGACTATTACCGGTAATGTTATCAAATAGCATGGTAAAAGACTCAAGCGAAAAATCGAGATCAATAGGGTTTACTTTAATGCGGATCACATCCTGATCTTGTTTATAAGCTGACGGGCTGGTAACATCTAATTGTTTGGTAATAATAATTGTCCATTGATAAGCTTCAGGAATGGTTAATAAACCATATTTGCCAGCGGGAACTTTTTGTCCGCCAAAACTAACATCATCGCCAAAGGTGATGGTTGTTGCTCCGTTAGCGCCGGTGCGCCATACTTTACCATAAGGCACAAGATCGCCCCATATTGTTCTGCCCTTTACAGCAGGACGGGAATATGATAATTCGATAGATGACAAGCCAAACTCCTGTTTAACCGTTTGCAGAGGAGATGGGGCTGGCGTTTTTAATTGCGCCATTCCGGCACAAAAAACACCTGTAAAAGCGGCAAGTAAAAAGAATTTTTTCATGTTGTTTCTTTTGCTTTTATTAATTGATAATAGATTAAATAAGGGCAAACTCCACAGAGTTTTATTATGCGGCGAAGATAACAGATACGATAATAACAGGCGAAAATTATTGCCATCAGAATTGTAATGTAACAGTAATTTTTTTAGGTGAGATTCCCCTGGTGAGTTTCCATTTGGGTCCTTCCCTGATCAGCCTTATCGCTTCTTTTTCGCACAATGGGCAGGTTGAGCTTTCTATATTAAAATCTGATACATTGCCGTATTTATTTACGGTAAAAGATAGTTCTACAGAACCCATCAGTTTATTATAGCCCTGCTGCGGCAGCCGTTCGTTATTTAAGAGATAAAGATCATAATTGCTCCAGCCGTCAGCGGGCTCTGCATCCGGCTCATCCTCATCATCTTTTTCAGCACTTCCGGTTATTTTCTTTTTGGTTTCTTTACCATAACCAACAACAACTACATCAGACACATCCTGTTGTTGAGCTTTTAAGCTGATGGTATTGGCAGTTTTCCCGGAATGCAATGTGAAGTCTTCGGTTTTAAAACCAACAGATTTAACGTGCACCACTATTTGCGTGTCGCCGCTCATAAGTGTAAAATTTCCATTGGCATCAGTATATGCGTAAGTACCCGCGCCGGCTATAGTAATGTTTGCAAATGGCAAAGGCTTAAGCTTATCATCGGTTATCTTTCCTTTAAATATATATGCGGGAAGAGATGGTGCGGCATTCCTGTTTGCAGGAACATGCTCAGCATTGCCTACGGCAGATCTGCTTTTAAAATTATCTGCTGTCTGTGCTTCAGCTTTTTTGGCAACAGGCTTATCTTCCTGCCGTGTAATGTCTTTTAATGGTATGGTTACACTAGTAATTTCATCTGTTTTTGCTGCAGCTTCCGGCGTTGTTGCAACAGGTGTTTGTACTTTCTTCGGTTTAGCCGGCGCAGTGTTTTCGGTTACAGGTAACTGTGGCATATCTTCTCCCTTGGGAGATATTTTTGCAGCAGGCACAGAATCCTGTAATGCAGGAGCCGCGGCAGGCAATTTTTCTTCCTGTTCAGCAACTGGTAGCCGGGCTTCTTTTTTTTGCGCGATGCTGTTTTCAGCAGAGGGTTTCAGCCAGATCCAGGTTGCTGTTGCTCCAAGCAGTATAAAAACAGCCGCGGCAGCAACCCAGCTTATTCTTTTATACAGTGGAATTATTTTTACAGGTTCATCTCTTTTTTCAAGCCTTTCTTTTAGTGCTTTTATATCGGCAGGTATAGAAGCAACAGGAGTACCGGTATATCCTTCCAGTGCCTCAGCAAGAAAAGGATCTTCCAGCGATGCTTTTTCAAAAGCATGCATTTCGGCAGGCGTCATCTGCTTATTCAGGTAACGCTCAATATCTTCCGCGGTATAATGTTCAATATATTTGCGCTTTTCCTCCATTATTCATCCTCTTTATCCATGCATATTTTTAAATTTCGTCTGCCATTTTGTATATAGCTTCTCACTTTATTCCAGTCGTGCCCGGTTAGTTCCACAATTTCTTCATAACATTTTTGCTTCAGGTAAAACAGTTCAATAGTTTCTTTTTGCTGGGGTGAAAGCGTATCCAAACATTTTCCCAGTTTGCTGAACTGTTCTTCTTTTTCCAGCATGCCATTCAGATGCACTGTTTCCACAGATTGCATATAATCCTGGTTAAATTCGGTGGTTTTAAGATTTTTAGGTGTTCGCAGCTGCATAAGGCAATAATTTTTGGCTAAAGTATGCAGCCAGCTTTTAAAATTGCTCACTTCATATACCTGCAATTTTTGTACAAGTTCTTCAAAAATGCTCATCACCGCATCCTTACTGCATTCCTGCTCTTTAAAATATTTAAGGCATACACCATATACGAGCTCCATATAGCGCTGGTACAAAGCGGACAGTACCTGCATGTTTTTAGTTTGCTTATACTTTTCCAGCAGCTCAGCATCTGTGCTGTCCCTAAATGATATGTCTTTAATAAAGTTCAAATAGCGCTTAAAAGCGAAAGTTAAGGATGTATATGTTAAAAGCCAAAGTGTAAACGGTGAGGTTGCTTTCGGTCGTCATTGCCGCATGAGCAAGCTTGAAATATAAACCTGTTGCGCGGCGAAGCAATCTCTCTCCTGGAATTTGCATAGATTGCTTCACCCGCCGTAAGATGCTTTTAATTCAATCTTCATGCCGGCGGGTTCGCAAAGACGGTAAGTGTGTTTGTATTTTGCTATCAGTATATACCCATAATTTTCAAATGTCAACAACCCATATCTTAACATAATAAAAAATATTTTCCTCTTTTATGTATTCGCTTTTTCTGCTGCATCCATCTTCATATAAAATCATTAAAACTGTTTTTTATGAAGTACATATTTTTTTTCAGCACGATAGTCATTAGCTCGCTAATGGCTTTTCTCCCCACGAACCCGCTTACCATAAAAGGCAGGGTAACAGATACAAATGGAAATACAATTGCCTATGTTGGTGTGGCTGAAAAGGGTACCGGCAATATTACCCAGACAGATAACAATGGCGCGTTTACCATAACGGTAAAAAAGGAAAACGCTGTATTGATATTTTCTTATGTTGGATATGAAATGCAGGAAGTAAAAGTTGCCGGCAAGTCGAATCTCAATATTATTATGGTGCCTGTAATTCAGAAGCTCGAAGAAGTTGTGGTGACAGGATACGGTATACAGAAAAAGAAAGACATTATTGGAGCTGCACAGGAGTATAAAGCCTCCGCCGTATTGCAAGGAAAAGCAAGCGGTGTACACGTAAGACGTTCTCCGGTTCCTGCCAGCCGCATGTACGACAAAGCGGAGTATAATTTGTATGACCAGGAGGATGACGGCTATAATACAGAAGACTATAACGGTATAGCCGAAAACAGGTTTTTAACGGTAAAAGATAATCCCCTGTCTACTTTTTCAATTGATGTGGATGCAGCTTCTTACAGCAATGTGCGCCGGTTTTTAAATAACGGACAGTTGCCCCCGGCAGGCTCGGTACGTATAGAAGAAATGATCAATTACTTTCATTACGATTACGCGCAACCGGAGGATGATAAACCTTTTGCCATTCATACGGAAATAGCTGAATCTCCATGGAATAAAGAACACAGGCTTGTGCTGGTAAGCTTACAGGGAAAGAAAATTCCAACAGAAAACATTCCTGCCTCAAACCTTACTTTTTTAATAGATGTTTCCGGTTCTATGCAGGATGAAAACAAACTGCCGCTTGTAAGGCAATCGATGAAATTGCTGGTTGACCAGATGCGTGAGCAGGATAAAGTAGCGATTGTAGTATATGCAGGTAATGCAGGGCTGGTATTGTCTCCAACCAGCGGAGCTGACAAACAAACTATTAAAGATGCTATTGATAAGTTAGAAGCCGGTGGTTCAACGGCCGGTGGTGAAGGTATAATGCTGGCATATAAAGTTGCCGGTGAAAATTTTATTAAAGGAGGAAATAACCGTGTTATTCTTTGCTCTGATGGGGATTTTAATGTTGGTATGAGCAGCGATGCTGAAATGGAAAAACTGATTGAACAAAAAAGAAAGATGGGTGTTTTTTTAACGGTACTGGGATATGGAATGGGTAATTACAAAGACAATAAAATGCAGATACTGGCTGATAAAGGAAATGGCAATCATGCTTATATTGATAATATAAGCGAGGCGAAGAAAGTATTGGTGAGTGAATTCGGCGGCACTATATTTACTATTGCCAAAGATGTGAAGTTGCAGGTGGAATTTAATCCCGCAAAAGTGCAGGCATACCGGTTGGTAGGTTATGAAAACCGTATGCTGAGTAAAGAAGATTTTAACAATGATAAAAAGGACGCCGGCGAAATGGGCAGCGGGCATACGGTAACTGCTTTATACGAAGTAATACCTGTTGGTGTGAAAAGTGAGTTTATCGAAAAAGTTGATGCGCTGAAATATCAGAAAAACTCCGCAGATATCAAGAGTCAGTATTCAGAATTAATGATGGTAAAATTCCGCTATAAAAATCCGGATGCTGATATAAGTAAGTTAATTGAGCACCCGGTAATTGATGATCATGTGGCATTAAGCAATACTTCTGATAATTTCAGGTTTGCCGCTGCTGTGGCACAGTTTGGCATGTTGCTGCGAGATTCTGAGTTCAAACAAAATGCGTCTTTTAATAATACTTTATCATTGGCAAGCTCAGCATTGGGCAGTGATGAAGAAGGTTATCGTAAAGAATTTGTACAACTGGTACGGAAAGCCGGTGGGCTTGCTAAGAAGATATCAAAACATAACCGTGATGATATTGCAGGACGCGAATGACCTGTGAAATGCGAAGGTGCGGATAATATATTCCGTACCTTTTACTACATTAATTATTATCAATTTCATCCTTTTTAAATATTGCTTCAAGCATATTATACAGTTCAGGATGTTTTCTTTTCATCAGGTCCGCCGTTCAAAAAAATATTCTGACACAACTGCAAAAAACTCCGCCTGGTTGGTAGCGCCATAAGGGTTAATGTCGGAGCTGTTCTGTATAATATCCTTAATGTTATTGTGTATCATGTTTATCCAGGGCAGAATATATTGATGTTGCAGTAAAACTTCCGGTATTCCATCTGTATCGCCGTCTGTTTTGTCAATCAGGTGCACAAATTCGTGAAGTGCTGTATTGTTTTTATCGGTTTTATTACTGAAGCCTTCTCTCAGCGCGTGTTTTGAAAGTATCATTACATGGTTCATCGCGCCGCTGCCAACCATGCCCATAACAGGGCGGTCGCTACCGGTTTGCTCAAACTGTTCGTTAAAAGTTCCGGGGTATAGTAATACTTCGTGAAGGTTAATATATTCCCAATCCGGAAATGCGAATATGGGAATAATGGCGCTCGCACCAATCAATGCCCTGTCAATATATTCCACTTCTGTGCCAACCCCGGTTATCCTTACGGAAGATAAAAAATGTTGTACGCTTTCTTCAAATTGCAATTTATGTGCTTCGCTTAATTTTTGATAGAATACTACATTTTGCTGAAGTAATATTTTGTATTCGCCGGGCAGTTCACCCATCATTTTCTTTTTCCCTTTTTTAGCAGATATAAGAAAAAGAAATGCAAACAACGCCGCTCCAAAAAGAAAGAATATGATTATGTTTTGCATATGGAAGCAAGATAATAAAATAGTAAAAGTGAAAGATGAGTTTCGTTTTTTGATATGAATTTTAATCTTAAAAGCTGGTGGTTTATTAATCGCTACAGCATTTATTTTTATTATGAACTTAGCTGTAGTAATACTATGAAGCTTCGTGCATGGCACACTTCAACTACAGTGCTTACAGCAACATGTTATACCTGCATGAATTAAATCAGGCACACATTAATAGTTGATTGATAAAGGATGTTTTTATTCTGGATTGGAATTACATTGCGCGCACGAGCATAAGCAATTACATGCTTTGCCTTAGCACTGACAGCAAAATACAAATGGACTTGCCGTATATACGAGATCGCAAGTACTAGCAAAATGTTATGAAAGAATTTAGCTTTCTGCAAAGCCTTAATAATTCTATCGTCTTTTTTCTGAAAGCGAAATCCCTGAAGATTGCAGGATAATGGCTTAATATGAAACGGTTTTCTTTTTTTAATGTCTTAACGAAACTAATGCTGGAATTATTTATTAACTTCCAGACCAGTAATCAACGATCGTTTTCATTTAAAAATGTTCCATATGAGCAATCACTCACGCAGAACCGTCATTAAATCGTTAACGCTTGCCGGCGCCGGCGCTATTATATCGCCAAAATTGTTATGGTCGTTTCCCAAAAAGAAAGACAGGCTTGGTATAGCATTGGTGGGGCTGGGGTATTACAGCACGGATCTGCTTGCGCCGGCATTGCAGCAAACAAGGCATTGTTACCTGGCGGGTATAGTAACCGGCACGCCTTCCAAAGCAGAAACCTGGAAGCAGAAGTATAATATTCCTGATAAGAATATCTATAATTATCAGAGCTTTCATGAGATAGCCAATAACGGTGATATTGACGTGGTATATGTAGTGTTGCCGCCTTCCATGCACGAAGAATATGTAGTGAAAGCAGCAAATGCAGGCAAGCATGTATGGTGTGAAAAACCAATGGCAATGACTGAAGTTGCATGTGCTCATATGATTGAAGCATGCAAAAAAAATAAACGAAAACTTGCTATTGGCTATCGTTTACAGCACGAACCTAATACAAAAGAGTACAGAAGAATAGTAAGCAATAAGTTGCTTGGTAAAGTATTAGAATTAGAAGATGCTGCCGGTTATGTTGATAACAGAACCAACCACTGGAAACAAACCCGCGAGTTAGGCGGTGGTGTTATGCTTGATATGGGCGTGTACGCAATACAGGGGGCAAGGTTAGGAACAGGAATGGAGCCGCTGTCTGTTATTTCTGCAAAAACTTCCACTACAAGACCCAATATTTATAAAGATGGTTTGGCGGAAACGGCTGTTGCAACATTAGAATTTCCGGGTGGCATTTTGGCTAATATAAAAACCAGTTTTGGCGAAAATGTGAACTTCCTGAATATTAATTGCGAAAAAGGAACGATCGCCATGAAACCTTTTTCAGCGTATGATGGTGTAAAAGGCAGTAGCCCTTTAGGTGAAATAAATACAGCTTACAAGGTACCCTGGCAGCAGGCCAACCAGATGGATGATGATGCGTTGTCTATTATGAACAATAAGTCAATACTTGTTCCGGGTGAAGAAGGCTTGCGTGATATCAGGATTGTGGAAGCCATCCTGAAAGCAGCGGATACAGGTCAGTCTGTTAAGTTGTGATCTGCAATAATATTATGGCTTTTGCTTTTTTATTAGTACGGTTACTGTTGTTAATTTTTTGTAGCGTTTTATCTTATCTTGTGTAAGCGCTGTTATTGTATTGTTCAGCATGTTCAAACCGGAATTTTATGAAAAGGTCACCACAGTCATTACTGCTTTGTCTGTTTTGTATATTGCTCCAACATATTCTTTTTGCTCAAACCAATAAATTTTATGCTGATTCCAGCACTTCAAATATTTCAAAAAGAAGTGCAGAAATAACAAAAGATATTAAGAAATACAGGATTGTAAAACAGGATATATCAGCTATACAATCTTTTCGTAAATCTTCAGCTGAACAGGGATCTGGTAAAAATAAACACGTCAGTATTATTTCAATACCATTGGAAAATAATAATGATGTAACGTTCCGTATATCATCAGTTAAAACTTTATCAGAAGAAGCGGAATCCGTTTTTCCCCAGATACAAACTTATGCCGGAGTATCAGCGGATGGAAGAATGAAACTCAGGCTTACACTATCGCAGCTTGGTATGATGGGTTCGGTGAGAGTTAAGGATGAAGGCGCTGTTCATTATTTCACTGTTCTTGATAACCGGCAACCCGATGTATTGATAAGTTTTAATGCAGCGGATGTTGTTGCTCCGCTGCCCATAACCTGCGGAACAAATGATATGAATGTTGTGCAGGAAGATATAGCAGGCATAGCTCCTGCTGAGCGTGCATCAGGCGATTGTATGCTGCGCACATATCGCTTTGCTGTTTCTGCAACGGGTGAATATACACAGTGGGCAGGCAACCAGGCCAACGCGGTTGCTTTTATTACAACTACAGTTAATAACATTAATGAGATATATGAAAATGATTTTACTATTCATTTATCATTGATAGCACAGTTGTCTAATATTTATACCGACACAGCAGCAGATCCTTTTCTTACAGGAAAAGTATTAAATAGTAATACCATCATTCAGAATGATGAAGCATTAGACAATAATACCGGCGCAGCTAATTATGATGTGGGAATAGTATTTGGTTATGGCTGGAGTGGCGGACTTGCCGCTTTGAATGTAACCTGTACCAGTGGTAAGGGGCAGGCTGGAGGTGGATTGAATCCGGGGTTTACTTTAGGCTCTTCAGGGCCAATATTTGATAATGTTATTGCCCATGAGGTAGGCCACCAGTTTTCTGCCACTCATACCATGGCTGCAAGCAACGGAGCCTGCGGAGCTAATATACATACCGCTACAGGATGGGAGCCCGGCGGGGGATCTACTATCATGGCTTATGCCGGCACCTGCGGCGGAAACGCGTATCAGCCTAATTCAGATAATTATTTTCACGGCGGGTCAATAGCGCAGGTACAAAGTTTTGTAATGAACGGCAATGGAAGATTATGTGGCGTGAAATCTTCTACAGATAATAATGCTCCAACGGTTACAGTTGCGCCCCTGTCATACAATATTCCCAATGGTACACCTTTTGTATTAACTGCAAATGCAACTGATGCAGATGAAAATAATGCGCTTACCTATAGCTGGGAGCAAATGGATGCAGTGGGAGGCACAGGTATATCAACGCCGCCGCAGCCTTCGTCAACCGGCGGACCGCAGTTCCGCTCTTTTGTGCCATCCGCTTCACCAACAAGATATTTTCCACGGAAGGAAGTGCTGCTCGACAGGGCCAGCGGTGCATATGAAGTGCTGCCAACAGTAGCGCGCACATTAAATTTTAAAGTAACGGTAAGAGATAATAAAGCTGGAGCAGGCTGCCTTACTTATGAAGATGTAATTGTGAATATACAAAATTGTGGCGCTTTTGAGATCACTAATCTTTTAACCCCCGAAGCTTTTGTGGCTGACGGAACAAATACAATGTCATTAACGTGGAATGCTGCTACAGGATGTACCGCAATGCCTGCCATTGATATTTTATTTTCTACTGATGGTGGAATGACTTACCCATACACTATATTATCAAGCACTGATAATGATGGAGCCGAAACTTTTATTGTGCCCAACCTGTCAACAAGTAAAGGCAGGTTTATGATACGGTCTGTCGGTAATATTTACTATAATATTAATGCCGCTGATATAACAATTACATCCGGTTGTATTGCCAGTGGAACATATATTACACCGGCAACTGATCTTGCTGCACCCGGCGCCGGCGATGCATCGTTAAATCTTGTTGAATCCCCGGTATATGGCTCATCAATAAGTTTGCCAGTTACCGGAACAATTACAACCACTGATTTCCCGGGCAATCTTTCTTTTTATGATAATACTGTTGCTTTATGTAAGGGACCCAGCAATAGCAATTATTATGATGTAATTAATTTTTACCCTTCTGTAACCGGCAACTACACATTTCGCCTCATCTCTCCTACACCAAATGGTATAATTGCTCATATTTATATTGAAGATTATATACAGAATGAGGTCTGTGCCAATTTTATAGCCTCTTCCGGAGCAAAGCTTACAACTGAAGGAAATACTGTAACATTATCAGATGAAGTAACTGCCTCTTTAACTGCAGGACTGAAATATATACTTGTTATTTCTTCATTCAGTGATTCATATCCTGCCTTACCTGCTGATTATTCCATTAACCTGGTCTCAGCCCCTGCAGGTGGCGGAATATATTCAGGCAAAATAAATCCCGGTCTTAATTACAGTTATATTATAGTTGATAATGCTACAGGAAATATTATTGATATAAAAGCTGTAGCAGATCTCACCGATCATACCAGGTATGTCTCTGATAAGGAATATACTGTTTATGGCATATCATCTTCTTCAACAGCAGCATCATTATCATCTCAATATACCGGCGGTTCGTTTAATGAACTTAGAACCGATGTAAATGAACAGGCAGATGGGTTATGTGCACAATTTTCTTCTAATAGCAGGAGAGTGGCAATTGGCAACGCGGTGTTACCGGCAGATATGCTGAGCTTTTATGGCAAATTGATCAATAATTCCCAGGCTTCACTTTCGTGGAATGTATCTTTTGAACATAATGTAAAAGCGTATATTTTGGAACGCAGCATAGATGGAATAACATTTGTTACTTCAGGAAATGTTGCGCCGTATAACCTGAACAGCACTGCTGTGCAAAATTATACTTATACAGATAAATCAATACCTGCCGGTGCAGCAAAAGTTTTTTACCGGCTACGTATCCAGGATATAGATGGCGCAACGGCATACTCACCTGTTATAATTTTTCAATTGAACAGGAAATGGTCTGCGCGTATGTATCCAAACCCTGTTCAGCATGCCGCACTTGTACTTTTTGTAGATGCTTTGTCGGCAGATAATGCGGTATTAGAAGTGGTAGACTTGTCTGGCAGAATAGTAATTAATAAGCCCGTGAAATTAAATAAAGGAAATAATAGTATAACCCTCTCCGTTCAGCATCTAACCACAGGAATGTACCTGCTGTATATAAATGGTCAGGCAGAAAAAACTGTACTGAATTTTATAAAAAGGTAATGTGGTGTTGATATATATGCAGCCTTATTGCCATTGAAATGCAAAGTACTCGCATTCTCCATCGCCCAGGTTTTTTAAGGCATGTGGAATGCCGCTGTTCAGGAAAATGAGATCACCCGGTGCAGCTTTATGGAAAGTATTGCCAATCTGCATTTCAATATTACCTTTTCTTATAAGAATAATTTCTTCCTGCCTGTGTGTATGAGGCGCATGGCTAACCTGGCCTTGTTTCAGCGTTGTGGCATGCATATCAAATTTGTCAAACAACACAGTAGGCTGAATAAAATGCTCCCTCCTAAATCCCCTGTCGGTTGTTAATACTTTCACCTCATTCCAGTCAACCATCAGCGAGGGAATGCCTTTTGTATTTGCAGTAATTGAGTCAGCCCCTCTTTTGGTGTACTTCAGCAGGTAGTAGCTTGTTTTTTCTTTTCCGGCATTAGCTGCTTCGTGAAGGTCTCCCGGCATAGCCAATGCAACTCCTCCAGGTCCCAATATCTTTGTTTTACCGGCAATGGTTACTTTAAGGTTACCTTCTTTTACAATGATCAGTTCTTCGGTATTGTCGTGTTTGTGTGGGGGGTGAGCGGATTTGCCTGGCTCCAGTATAGTAATATGCACTTCTAAATTGGAAAGATAGGGCGTGTAACCATCCATGATCTGTATCCTGTACCTGCTTGAATCAGTAACTACCGGAAGTTTATTTACGTAGAAAACTTTTGAAGGAATACTGTCTGTTTGTGCGTTTGCTATAATAACTGCCGGCAACAGTAAAAGTGTATACAGGTATTTCATGATGGCAGGAATCTGTTTTTGTAAAACAATATACTAAAATACAGGCAAATCTTATTGTGGGCATGTTTCAAATTTTTGTAAGTAAATACTGTCGCTACTGTAGCTGCATGAATATCTTTTGTTTACCAGCTTTTTTTATTATTAGCAATGTGTTACTAAGGTTTTAAGAAGACTTTATTACCAGCTGCCTTCTCCGATATAAGAAATATTGGATCAGGTGCTCTGATGTATATCCCTTGTTTTACAGACCCGCCTGTGGAACTAATTTGGAATGCATTCTTATTATTGCAATTTTCAAACTTTGTCCGCCACGGCGGCAAGAGGTTGAGAAATTACAAACTTCATTTTAGTGCTGACTAATACCAACTATTCTTTAATTTCAATATTATTCAGGCTCAAATCCTAATACAGTATATGGCTAATATATGGTTCAAAAAAGAATTTTCATTGGAAAAATTACAGCAAAGCAGTAAAGGCACGATGGCTGAATATCTGGATATTCTTTTTTCAGAGATCGGGGATAACTACATTAAAGCTACAATGCCTGTTGATCACCGCACCAAACAACCTTATGGACTGCTGCATGGCGGCGCTTCTGTTGTGCTGGCAGAAACATTGGGCAGCGTAGCTTCTTCTCTGGTAATTAATATGGAAAGATCATTATGCGTAGGTTTGGAAATCAATGCAAATCATATTCGTGCTGTTAAGGAGGGGCTGGTAACGGGAACGGCTACCCCGGTTCATCTCGGTTCTTCAACACATGTGTGGGAGATTAAAATTCAGGATGACAATGGGAAACTTATTTGTATCAGCAGGCTTACTGTTGCTATACTAAAGCGGAAAGATGCTAATGACTGATATTACCCTATTATCTTTTTTATCCATTTTAATTTTCCGGAAAGCGGAGGATATTTAATGGCAGGATCAAACCAGTTAGGTGTTTTCATGACCGGCTTAGCGTGAGTAAAAGTTAAAAACCCGTATTTGCCGTGGTATGCACCTGTTCCGCTTTGCGCTATTCCGCCAAAAGGTAAATAATGATTGGTGAACTGCCATGCAGTATTATTAATACAGCCATTCCCAAAATTTATTGTATTTATCCAAAATTGTTCAATTTGGCTGTTTGCCGTAAAAAGATAAAATGCCAGGGGATTGTCATTGCGTTTTACAATATTTACAGCCTCCTGTGTTGTTACATAAGGAATAACAGGTAACACGGGACCGAAAATTTCTTCATGCAAAACGGTCGCATCTACCGGTATATCAACAAGAATGGTTGGTGCAATAAATAGTTCTTTATGATCAACCTCGCCGCCCGTAAAAATTTCACCTTCATTTAAGTATGAATAAATTTTTTCGAAACGTTTTTGAGAAACAATTCTTCCGTAATCAGCACTCTGCTTTGGGTTATCTCCCCAGAATTTTTTAATATAATCTGTTAATGCCTGTAATAATTTGGTTTTTACATTTTCATGTACAAGCACATAATCCGGCGCAATACAGGTTTGCCCGGCATTAATGAATTTTCCAACCGCAATTCGTTTAGCCGCAATTGCTATATCAGCATCTTCTTCTACTATGGCAGGGCTTTTTCCACCCAGCTCTAATGTTACCGGGATAAGTTTTTCCGCGGCCATTTTATAAATGCTTTTGCCAACCTTTGTACTTCCTGTATAAAAAACATGATCGAACCGGAAATTATTCATCATTTCCGGCACAACTGTTTCTCCTTCTCCATTTATTACTTTTATATATTCTTCAGGAAAAAAATCAGTGATCATCTTTTCAATAAGCGTTGCCGTAACAGGGGCAAGTTCAGATGGTTTTAAAACAACGCAATTGCCACCTGCAATTGCACTGATAAGTGGTATCAATAACAGCTGGAGGGGGTAGTTCCATGCCCCGATGATCAAGACAACGCCCAAAGGATCATGGTATATTTTACCGGAAGAAGGAAAGTTTACAAGATTGGTACGGGCAGTTTCAGGTTTCATCCATGTTTCAAGATTTTTCAGCGCTGTTTTCAATTCAGACAATACCAATCCATTTTCAGTTACGTAGCACTCCTCTTTGCTTTTTCTTAAATCAGTATATAATACATTAAAAATGGCTTCTTCATTTTGTAAAACCATCTCCTTTAGCCGCTTCAACTGCTCCCTGCGAAAGGAATAATGCTTTGTTGCGCCACTTTCAAAAAAATGACGCATTCTTGTCAATTGGTTTATTATTACAGGTGTATTTAGCATATCACGGGTATTGAATTTTTAAAATAAATTTTCCGGGTACAATTACTGCTCAGCGGTTTTTATAACATCTTTTATAGATGGAAAAGTATTCCTGAGCTTTTCCCGTACTGTTTCCTGGTTAACCCAGGTTATTTCAAATATATCTTCTTCTGTTTGTGGTGTAGTTGATTGGTTAGAAGACGCATTCATCAGGTACCAGTAAGATTCTTTTAGTATATGCTTGCCAAAATCATTGTAAGTATGATATGTAGTCAGCAGGAAATGCTGAACGGAAACTTTTTTTAAACCGGTTTCTTCTTCTACTTCTCTTATCGCACAAGCTTCAAGGTCTTCTCCTTCTTCCAGCTTGCCTTTAGGCAAATCCCATTTGCCTCTTCTGAATATCATTAATGAGTCTCCCTTTTCATTTTTTACCAAACCGCCTGCTGCCTTTATAACGGTAAAATGTTTCCAGAACATTTTTTTTAATCTTTCAATATCCTCACTGTAAAGAATACCCGAATGAAAATCCGGCTTTGCAATTTCATGCAATAATGATTTTATGGCCGGTGTTGTAATCTCATCAATAAATATGGCATCAGGATGGTGACGGTGTGCTTCAATGGTGCTGTTTATTTCATCGCAAAGAAAAACAGGCTTATCATCAAAGTATATTTTCAATACCATATTTTCAATTGTATTATTTTCGCAGCATGACAAACGAAAAAGCCGTTGCCGAAAAGCTGCTACAAATTAATGCTATCCGGCTGAATCCCCAACAACCTTTTACATGGGCATCCGGGTGGAAAAGCCCTATTTATTGTGATAACCGCAAAACATTATCATTTCCCTATATCAGGGATTTTGTAAAATCTGAGCTATGCAATGTAGTTTTTGAAAGTTTCCCCGAAGCCGATCTGCTGGCCGGCGTTGCTACTGCCGGTATTGCATGGGGCGCTATGGCCGCTGACCAGTTGAAACTTCCTTTTATTTATGTAAGACCCAAGCCCAAAGAACATGGTTTGGGCAACCAGATTGAAGGGTATTATGAAGCAGGGCAAAAAGTTGTGGTGGTGGAAGACCTTATTTCAACCGGCAAAAGCAGCCTGCAGGTTTGTGATGTGCTGAAACAGCAGGGATTACAGGTAGAAGGAATGGTATCAATATTTACCTATGGTTTTGATGTAGCCGCGGAGGCATTTGCAAAGGCAGGTATTACGCTTAAATCACTTACAAACTATAGTACGCTGATAGCCCTTGCACTGGAAAAGAATATTGTAACGCCAGATAATGAAAATACCTTGTTAAACTGGCGGGAAAATCCGGCACAATGGACAGGTGTGTAAACTGTTTTCTAAGAAATTGCGTATCTTTCTGCACAATATTAAACCAGTAATACTTATACCAATGAAAAGAATATTCGTTCTCCTCGCAATTATCTGCGGCATAGCAATGAGCGCAAACGCACAGCAACCAAAAAAACCGGTAACGGTAAAAATTTCCACGCCTACTGTACAATGTGAACAGTGTAAAAAAAAGATTGAAAATTATATGAAACAGGAGGAGGGGATTTCTAAAGTTAATGTAGACTTTAAAAGAAAAGTTACTACGATCACCTACCTGCCTGAAAGAACGAATATTGAAAATGTAAAAACCGGCATTGCCAATGCAGGATATGACGCTGATGATGTAAAGGCAAATGAAGATTCTTATAAAACACTGCCTACTTGTTGTAAAAAGCCGGAAGATCAGAAATAAGGTACGGATTTTTAAAAACCATAATAATAATGAAAAGAGGCTGTCTTTTATCGGGGCAGCCTCTTGAGTTTATGGACAGGCAAACATTATCAATCCCCAAAAAACTGTGCTCGAAGCTTGCGCTTCAAGACACAGTTAACCGTGAAACCCCTCAATCCATCGGTTTTTCACTGGAGTTACAGAACATGAATTTTAAAAGCGATGTTATTGTGCAAGCAAAACTTCACAGGGCACTGATTGCATTAATAAGTTCCAATGGATTGAGGATTATTCAAATGCGGTGCAAAGATATACGGGTAAAGAAGCTTTCTGTTAGCCCGTTGAGGCACAAAATTGCTCCTAAAAGACATTCTTACAGGAAGAATTGCAATTGAAATGAGGAGTTAATTACTGTTGATTTTACCCGGCGTGGTTTTAAATTTATCCTTAAATGCTCTTGAAAATTTACTGAGGTTATTGTAGCCCAGCAGGTATCCTACTTCCGATACGTTCATCTTTCGTTTTTCAAGCAATTCTTTAGCCTTATGCATTCGTACATTTTTGTAGTATTGATAATAGGATTGACCAAACATTTGCCTGAATAATTTTTTAAACTTAGTAGGAGACATGCCCGTTTTCTTTGCCATTTCTTCTATAGGCGGGCACCCGAGTTTATATCCTTCGGATAATTGCTTTCTCACTTCTTTAAGCTTTACAACATCATCAGGATGAATTTTGATAACATCGGAAGTGTTCCTTTGTTCAATCCTGCTTAATATCTGGTAACAAAATTCAAGCGTTCTTGAATGGATGAGCAGGTTGTTAAGTCTTTCATCATTCATTTCTTCATCAATATCCTTAAGCATCTGAAGTAAGGATGCATCGAGATATTCTACATGGTAAATGGGTTTATCCTTATCAATAATTGATTGAAGCAGGTCGTGTTGCTTTTCAGGTTGCCTGGCTATAAAATCTTTGACCCTGTCGTGAGAAATGATAATGTATATGATGTGATAATTTTTTTCAGGCTCAATGAAAAATGTAGATGAAAGCAAGGGAGAGCTGAAGTATATTCCTTCCTCGCTGGTATAACCTAATTCAAATTGCTGATCGGTAATAATTGTTTCGATAGATTGATCGCCCAGGTTTGCTAAAAGTACATAATGACCTTTATCAAAATCAGGTACCGGATCGCGTTCAAATATTACAGGTTGATGAAAAATTGCTTTCATTTTCCGTACGCCAAGCCCCCAATCAATATCTACCTTATAAATAATGCCTTTACCAATTTCATTGTCAAACGACAAACTGTTTTCATTAACAGTAGCTTTTAATAAGGCCGTAACCTCCGGAAGCCATGTTCCCGGATTGGTATAATGAATGATTAAAGGCTCTTGCATACTCATAAGTTTTGGAGATAGTATTACAGCAGGCTAAAGAAGGTAAATATTTGCATATTAAAAATACACAAAATAATCAGTAGCATGCATCCCGTACATATCCTGGCAAAACGCAGGTGCATTTTCCTTTTCCGTAGATGATGCTAACCCGGAAAGTAAAATGTAATTCTTTATCTCCTCCAATGTCCTTTAACCCAAACAGACCTGCCGCGGTGTGTATTCCAATACCCTGAAACCCATACGCGGCCCCTGGGTGCACTTACATAATGCGGGGCAACATATACATATCTTCCTCCTCTCCAAACATATTCTTCAGAAATCCATACAGCGCCGGGGTGGGGCAGTGCGGGACGAACAGCTACCAGTGGTGGAGGTGCGGGTCTTTCACTTACGTATACACGTCTTGCACATGCGCTGAAAGTTATTGCTGTAATAAATACAAAAAGAAAAGTATGATACATCGTTTTCATAATAAAACTTTTAGTACGTGCTGCTGTTGACGGTTTTTTGCCTTATGGGTTTAGCATGCTCAAAAAATAATATGGATAAATTGATCTTTTTTAACAGGACGTATTAATTAACCGGGATTACTTTATTATAATTTTCCTTTTCCTTTCAGATTTGAGGCGTACATTTGCAAAAAATTTTTTAAGCCATGAAATTAATTAAATACGTAATGATTGCCGGTGTTGTAAGTCTTGCAGCATGCGGTGGTGGCGATGAGTCAAAGAAAGCTGACCAACCTGCCGAAGAGTCAAAAACAGAAACGCCTGCTCAACCTTCAACAGAAACCACAGCCTCCGCATCTGATGCTGCTGTTCTTGAAATTGCCGGTAATGATCTTATGAAGTTTGACAAAGCGGAACTTCGTGCAAAAGCAGGACAAAAAGTTAAGATCACCTTACACCATGCCGGTAAACTTGCTAAAGAAGCAATGGGGCATAACCTGGTGATCCTGAAATCTGGTACTGATATTGCCGCTTTTGCTGCAAAAGCTGTTGACGCAAAAGCAACAGATTATATCCCTGCATCAGAATCTGCAAATATTATAGCGCATACCAAACTTATTGGTGGCGGCGAAAGCGATACTATTGAATTTACTGCTCCTGCGGCAGGCACTTATCCTTTTATCTGTAGTTTCCCCGGTCACTACGGATTTATGAAGGGTGAATTTATTGTAGAGTAATAACTAATATACTGTTATATACAAAACCCGCTGTGGCATACAGTGGGTTTTGTGTTTGTATGAATCAGCCAATTTGTACATTTGCATAATGTCAACCGTTAAAAGTTACCTTTCCCTCATAAAATTTTCCCATACTATTTTTGCAATGCCATTTGCAATGATCGGTTTTTGTTTGGGATGGTACAAGGGTATTTATAAAGGTCTTTTGCAAAATCAAAGCGTTAATATAGATGATTCGTGGAGCCTGCATGTTGATGCTTGGGTTTTAATGAAGTTACTACTATTAGTCATCCTCTGTATGGTTTTCGCCCGTTCTGCTGCAATGGCATTTAACCGATATCTTGATAAAAGCTTTGATGCAAAAAACCCCAGGACGGCGATAAGAGAAATTCCCGCAGGAATAATCAAAGCTAACAGTGCGTTATTGTTTACTATTGTTTGCAGTATATTTTTTATTGTTACTACATTTTTTATTAATAAGCTTTGTTTCTTTTTATCGCCTGTGGCATTATTGGTTGTGCTGGGGTATAGTTATACCAAAAGATTCACGGCTTTATGCCACCTTGTTTTAGGTTTGGGATTAAGTCTTGCACCTATTGGTGCTTATCTTGCGGTTGCAAACAGGTTCGACTGGTTGCCTGTCCTGTTTTCCTTTGCGGTATTATTTTGGGTTAGTGGTTTTGATATTATTTATGCCCTGCAGGATGAAGAGTTTGATAAGTCGAACGATCTTCATTCTATACCAGCCGTTCTGGGTAAAGCAAAAGCGTTGCGGGTTTCAGAACTGCTGCATGTATTATCTGCAACGCTTGTTACCATTGCCGGAGTATATGGCAGCTTCGGATTGTTTTACTGGATAGGCGTAGCAATT
This sequence comes from Agriterribacter sp., assembly GCA_047601125.1. Taxonomy (GTDB): domain Bacteria; phylum Bacteroidota; class Bacteroidia; order Chitinophagales; family Chitinophagaceae; genus Agriterribacter. The sequence continues at coordinate 3,161,706 of JASGJY010000002.1, forward strand.
TTTGCCGGTATGCTTATTTACCAGCATTCTATTGTAAAACCCAATGATCTGAGGCGTGTGAATATTGCATTCATGACGGCCAATGGTATTGCAAGTGTAGTGTTCGCTGTTTTTGTGATAGGAGATATGTTCCTGAAATAGCATTGAATATAATTCAACTGGTATATTCTAAACCCTGTTTAATGGCTTATCAATCTTCGCTCAAAAGAGTGCTTATCACCGGAGGCATATATACTTTGCTACTTACAGTGTTTTTTATTTTAATTTCATCAACCTATAGCACCGCGCCAGCAATTTTTCTTGCACTCCCGTTTTTTGTAATACTGTATTTTATTTTTTTTACGCTGGGCAGGCCTCAGGTATCTGGCTGGTTGCGTGAGCGTATGCAGGGAGATATAAGGTATATTATTTTATTCCCGCTTTTGTTGGTTGTATTGTATTTTGGGTATGTCATACTTAACGGCGATAACCCGTTTGAAGGAACTGTTTTTCTTGTACCGTACCTGTTATTTTTTCCTGTTTTGGTTTTTGCTGTAAAAAACAGCAGCAGCCCGCAAATCAACTGGGTTGATTTTCTTACGTTTGTTCTTTTCTTTTTTCCGGTAACATTGGTAAAAATAAATCTTGATGCTGATCTGCCTTATACAAGCGGAACTTTTGATTCGGTTTACCGGATTGCCGTAATGCTCACCGCGATCTTTTCATTTGTTACCGTCAGGAACCTTGATGATACAGGCTGCTATCCTGTTTTCCGGTGGAAATATCTTTTTACTACGCTATGGGTTTGGATTGCCTTTTACCTTTTTGTTTTTGTTATTGGTTATGGTGTGGATTTTATTAAGTTATCTGCAGATCGTCGGCTCAATGTTGCTCATATTGAAAAAACAGGTATTCGGTTTCTTGCTATTTTTTTGCATACTGCTTTATTTGAAGAATTGATTTTTCGTGGCTTATTGCAGAATATGTTAAGCAAGCGTATTGCTCAGGCGGCTTCCTGGAAAACCGGTTGGCGCCGGGGTTTAATTATACTTATACTGCTAGCCTTACTTGCCGGTTACACATTAAAAGGAAGTATGCATTGGTTTCCTGCGCTTATAACTTTGTTGTTGTTTGCGACTGCTTACGGGTTAGAGAAAAAGCCTGCAGGTGCAATGGGCGAATATACAGCGCTCGCCATTACAAGCGTGATTTTTGGCCTCGTGCATTATCATTCCGGGTCAATCATCTTTATTGGCCTGGCATGTATTGGCGGCTGGGCTTACGGGTACGTATACCTGAAAACGAAGAATGTTTTTTATTGTGCCCTGCTCCATGCTTTGGTAAATGCTTCACCACTTATTTTCGGACTTGAGTTGGCTAAATAAGTCATTCGTATATAACAGCCCGGTTATTTTCCTGGCTTTTTAGGTTAGAGGAGCTGATTTTGCTGGTACATTTTTGGTACACTCATTAGCAAACCTAAGCTTATGTTGATATTTTATCCGGCTGTAATTAACGAACAGGTATACATGATAAGTGTTTCACCTGCAGCACATGGTTATAAAATTTACGTAATTGGCAAAGCATTTGGTTTTCTGTCACTATGGGTATTAGGGCATTCAGGTGTAATACACCAGATCAATGCGGATTATGAGGGTTTATCTAAAGCAGATGAATATATCCTTGATGAAATAAACCTGTTTATTACAGAGCATTTCCAGGAATTTATGGCAGAAGCAGAATAGTTGCTTTTGCGGTAACTCATATTCACTTACATTGTAGTTGATTTTTCCCGTATGTGGAATTTTTGCTGTGGTGGGTAATAAATGTAACTATGCATTTGCCTGCTTCGCTATCTGGGTGCATTTGAAATTGTTGCACGGCTTTTCCCTCGCCGTTGCGCGGAGAGGGAATAAAAGCCTGCCTGCCGGCGGTTACCTTGTATACTATATTATTCTGGTTGCGCTGTATACGAGATGTTTAAATAGCTGCGGCGCAGCGGTAATATTTGTAGCAATTCCATGGGTGAGGTATTTCCAGGTGCAGCGCACCATAATATTAAAATATTAATATACCAGATTAATATCACGCCGCTCTGCTATCACGCCGCTCTGCGGTTTATTGCATGTTGCTTTACCGTGCTACAAATGTCAAGGTGCGCTGCACCCGGATTGTTCCGGGTATTATCCGTATTAAAAATGCCTGTTTGTGTATACAGGATAGCTGCCGGCAGGCGGGGATGAGAGTAACTAAATATGCAGCGATAATTTTAAATACGCCTCACTATCTTCTACTTGAGCGTACCCAAAAAAATTGCCTTATATTCAGCAAAATTTTTTAAAATGCTTGTCACTTTTTCTGCAAATTTTCGCCGTTTTTTCCTGTTTTGTTTTGCAATGATAGTTGTGCTTATGGCTGATGCCCAGCCCGCAGAGCAATTAATAAAAGTTGTCGTAGCGCCGGATCATACTGATTGGGTATATAAGTCCGGCGAAAAAGTAAAATTCACCATTACTGTTTTGCAGAGCGGCAATGTGTTAAAAAATGCTATTATAAAGTATGAAGTTGGACCGGAGAAAATGAACCCGGAGAAAGCAGATTCGCTTACTGTATCATCAGGAACGCTTACTATAGACGGGGGAACAATGAAGATTCCCGGATTTCTGCGCTGTATAGCAACGGTATTTGTAAACGGAAAATCATATCGTGGGTTGGCAACGGCTGCATTTAATCCTGCACAAATAGAACCTACTATTGCTAACCCAGTAGACTTCAGCAGTTACTGGGAACAGGCAAAAGCAGAGCTTACTAAAACGCCAATTGACGCAAGAATGACGTTAATTCCCGAGCGTTGTACTGAAAATGTAAATGTATATCATGTAAATCTTCAGAATTACCGTGGCTCAAGATTATATGGTATTTTATGTGTTCCAAAAAAGGAAGGAAAATACCCTGCAATATTGCAGGTGCCCGGGGCGGGTATACGCCCATATAATGGTGATATAGCAAATGCGGAAAAAGGATTTATTACTTTCCAGATCGGCATTCATGGTATACCGGTAAATCTTGATGCGTCGGTATATAATAATCTTGCTGCCGGTGCGCTTGCAGGATACTGGAATATTAACCTTGATGATAAAGACCGCTATTATTATAAAAGAGTATACCTGGGCTGTGTAAGAGCAAATGATTTTTTAGTGAGCCTTCCGCAATATGATGGTGTAAACCTTGCTGTGATGGGTGGAAGTCAGGGGGGCGCCTTATCAATTACTACAGCAGCGCTTGATGCAAGGGTAAGGTATCTTGCTTCATATTATCCTGCGTTAAGCGATGTTACCGGCTACCTTAAAGGTAGAGCAGGAGGGTGGCCGCATTTATTTGATAAGAATAATATTGCTTATAATAATACTAAAGAAAAGATCAATACCGCTTCTTATTATGATGTGGTGAATTTTGCGCGCCTGCTGAAAGTGCCGGGTATGTATACGCTTGGGTTTAATGATGAAGTGTGTCCGCCAACATCAATGTACTCGGCATATAATGTAATTACTGCTCCCAAAGCATTATACGTGGTTCCCGAAACAGGTCACTGGACTTTTCCGGAACAGGGAGAAAGACTTACGAACTGGTTGCTGGAGAAGTTGAGGGGAGAGGAGTGATTTGAGATCTCAAATTTAAATTTGATTAGTATGTTTTTAAATACTTGCGATGCTTTTAGGCTTTGATATAGGTGGAACAAAATCTGCGGTTACGATTGGGCGTAAGTTGAATAACGGAGCAATTGATATAACTGGCAAAACAATGCTGGCTACCGACAAGCCGGTATATGAAATGATTGAAACCCTATTTGTTGCTGCTGAAAAGTTATTACATGGGCAACACGCAAATAAAGATCAGCTAAGCGGTATAGGCATCAGTTGCGGTGGGCCGCTGAGCAGTAAAAGAGGTATTATACTTTCTCCACCCAATTTGCCGGGCTGGGATAATATTCCGATAGTAGAACTTGCACAAAATCGTTTTGGTAAAAAAGCATTTCTGCAGAACGATGCCAATGCTTGCGCGGTGGCAGAATGGAAATACGGGGCCGGCAGAGGATTCAGTAATGTGATCTTCCTCACTTTCGGCACCGGTATGGGATCGGGATTGATACTGGATGGAAAATTATATTCCGGCACAACCGACCTGGCAGGCGAAGTAGGACACCTGCGTTTAGCGGAAACGGGACCCGTTGGTTTTGGCAAAGCAGGATCGTTTGAAGGGTTTTGCAGCGGCGGAGGTATTGCACAGATAGCACAAAACAAAGCAAGGCAGGAAATACAAATGGGCAGAACGGTTTCTTTTTGTAACAGTCTTGATGACCTGCCAGCAATAACCGCCAAAGCTGTGGCTGAAGCTGCATATAAAGGTGATGCTGTTGCGATAGAAGTGTACAAAACCTGCGCTTTTTACCTGGGCAGGGGTTTAGCATTGCTTATAGATATTCTTAACCCCGAAGTAATTATTTTAGGCAGTATATATGGAAGAAGCACAGATCTTATTAAGCCATATATGCAGGAAGTATTAAATGCCGAAGCTATAGGAGATTCATTGCAAAGCTGTAAAATAGTGCCTGCGGGTTTAGGCGAACAAACAGGTGATTATGCGGCGCTTTCCCTGGCTGATATAATAAGTGTATAATAAAAGAAAAAGGTAACTGCATATGTGTTGGGACATGCTATTTATTAGCCTGTAAAAATTTATAGCAATGTTTAAGTATGTTCTTTTATCTTTTTCTAACAATTCTCCGTTATAATTGTAATAAACAATCTTATTTTCAAACATAGAAAATATAATATAATTATTTGTTCGTCTGTACATTGCCTTTTCTTCGTAACCCGGAACTACAGTAGTTCTATATTCCTTAAATTTTTTCATTGACGGGTTGCTTAAAATGAAAAATAAAATAATTACAGACAGGTTTACCAGTAGATTTTTTATTGACAAAAATAGATACAATTTATTACAATAAAACGACCGGCATATTTACCGGTTGGCTGTTGCTCGCATATAACCCAATCCCTTTTTTCCTTTTCTTCATTTTTTCTTTACCTCTGTAGCTGTTATACTGGTTTTTACCAGTGTGCCACAACCGGAGCTCATTACCTGCCTGTCCTGTGGCTACAATACTATATTATTCAGCCGGCGTTATATACAAGGTGTTTAATAGGCTGCAAGCGCAGCGGTAATATTTGTAGCACTATAGTGAATGAGGTATTTCCAGGTGCAGCGCACCACAATATTAAAATATAAATATGCCAGATTAATATTACTCCGCTCTGCGGCTTATTCAATATTGCTTTGTCGTGCTACAAATATCGCGGTGCGCTGCACCGGGGTTGTGCTATGGGTATTATCCGTATTAAAAATGCATACTTGTGTGCAGGGTGTAGCTATCCCGACGGGCAGGTAATAGAAGCCGATAGTAGTAATGTAGCCGGCTACACAATAAAAATGCTTGTAAAAGCACCGTGTTTAACTATGCATCTGCCATTGCAGGTATTTCTGTAACCTTATACGCACCGGCATCTAATTTCTTTTTTGTTTCATCAAATGCGATGAGGGTTCTTTCAATATCATCCTGCGTATGCGATGCGGTTGGAATGAGCCTGTAAATAATATGCCCTTTGGGAATTACAGGATATACAACAATAGAGCAGAAGATGCCATAATTTTCGCGTAGATCCATTACCATTGCGGTAGCTTCCTCCACGCCGCCTTTCATATATACCGGCGTAACAACAGTATCTGTTTTTCCGGTATCAAATCCTTTTTTCTTCAGACCTTCCTGCAACGCCAGGGCGTTTTTCCAAAGTTGTTCTTTATATTCAGGATGGTTGCGTAATAGTTCGAGCCGCTTAAGATTGCCTAACACCAAAGGCATCGGCAAACTCTTCGCGAATATCTGGCTGCGGATATTATAGCGTATATAATCGATAATGGTTTTGTCGCCGGCAACAAACGCGCCTATAGAAGCCATTGATTTTGCAAAAGTGGAAAAATACAGGTCTATCTGATCCTGCACTCCCTGCTCTTCACCTGCACCTGCCCCGGTTTTACCGAGTGTGCCAAAACCATGCGCATCATCAACCAGTAAACGAAACTGGTATTTGTTTTTCAGCCCAACAATTTCTTTCAGTTTGCCCTGGTCACCGGCCATGCCGAAAACACCTTCTGTAATTACCAGTATACCACCTGCATTTTGTTTTTCAACAAGCGCTTTTGCACGCTGCAATTGTTTTTCAAAATCGGGAATATCATTGTGTTTAAAAACAAAGCGCTGTCCTGCATGCAAACGAACACCATCAATAATACATGCATGACTTTCCGCATCGTACACAATTACATCATGCCTGTTGCACAAAACATCTATAATGCTTACCATACCCTGGTAGCCGTAGTTCAATAAAATAGCATCTTCCTTATGTTCAAATGCTGCGAGCTCACTTTCTAATTGTTCATGATGATTGCTGTTGCCGCTCATCATACGTGCACCCATAGGCAGGGCTAATCCAAACTGTGCGGCAGCGTCAGCATCTGCTTTACGTACCTCAGGGTGGTTAGCTAAACCGAGGTAATTATTCAAACTCCATACAATCACATCCTTGCCACGAAATTTCATGTGACTGCCAATCTCTCCTTCTAATTTCGGGAATGCAAAATATCCATGTGCTCTTTCACGGTGCTGACCAAGCGGGCCATAGTTCTTCACCAATCTTTCAAAAATATCGGCCATATATGTGTATATTATTAAAAACTGATAAAATGCCAAATGGCGCGCAAAGTTAACCAATTTCCGTACAGCAAGCAGAACAAAAACTAACAGAGGGTGATAATAGAACACAAAATAAAGCATTATTTGTTAAGGTATTCTAAAAGCAGATGATGCAGATTTTGTACTACATTGTATAATAATCAGCTAATTATTGTAAATGGAACACATACATATACGCTGCCCCAAATGCAATTGGAAACCAGACGGGAGGCCACATTGGCAATGCACCTGTGGCACAGTATGGGATACTTTTTCAACCGGCGCACGTTGCCCCGGCTGCGGCAAGGTTTGGGAGTATACACAATGTGTTGATCGTTTAACAGGCGGTTGTTCGCAAACAAGTCCGCACCTTGATTGGTATGAGGGACTGGATGATGTAGTGAATAAATTAAAGGAAGAGCTGAAGGAAAGCTGGAGCACAGTGAAAACCAGTTGACATAGTATTATTGTGTGACCATCTGTAGTACTACTATTGGGCTTTGGTTGCCACGCTCGCTTGTACTTTATTAATTAACTCAGCATTGCAGAAGTGCGTTCCGGATTTTCAATCTCTTTAATGAATAAATACATTTAACTTTTAGCAAAATATCATAATCGGAAATCAGGTATGTCACATCATCATTTTATTACGAAACATGCATTGCTTTTTTTAATTATATTTTTTTTGAACCTTCCATTTAATTATTCTTTTGGTCAATCCAAAACTTTATGGACGATAGCCGACCGCCGCTTCCTGGTTGAAAACCTTGAAAGAACGAAACAGGAGATCATTGAGCAAACGCTGCACCTTACTCCAGAGCAATGGTCGTTTAAAGAAGATTCGGTAAAATGGTCAATCGCGCAGGTGCTTGAGCATTTAGGTTTATACGAAAGAATTTTTGCGCAGGAGGCTGATATTATGCTGAGCTCAAAGCCCGAACCAGAACTTGATAGCCTTGCACTGCCTGATACCGCTTATATAAATTGGATGAATGATCCCGGTCCGCACAAAGCAGAATGGAATGCAGAACCTTTGGGATTGATGAAAGGTAAAGATAACCTCACATTCTTTTTATTTGGAAGAGACCATATTATCAGGTTTATAAAAAATACAACATACGACCTGAAATCACATTATACTTACAGGTGGGGCGATGAAAAAAGACGGAGCATACATGCTTTAATGGTTGTGCATTTTGGACATACGGACAGGCATTTAAGGCAGGTATTGAGAATAAAGGAGGCAAAAGGTTTTCCGAAGAAATGAGGATATTATTAACTATTATTTTCCTATTTCGACAATACTATTCCGCCTGGCGTAATTTATCTGCCCGGGTTGCCTCTATTTTTGCCCTCAATGTAATAAATAACCCGGCATGATATTGAGAATAAGTATTGTCATTTTGTTCCTGCCAATCATTTTGAGCGCTACGGCTCAGCAGTCATTTACTATTGGAAAAAAATTCAGCATACCATCTCACGTGCTGAAAGAACTACGGGAATACTATGTGTATCTGCCGCCTGAATATAACAGTAATGAGTATGCGCCGGCAAAATATCCTGTAATTTATTTGCTGGATGGTGAAATCGGCTTTCATTATTTTACCGGTATACAACAGTCGCTCAGCAAAGGGCCTTATGCATATGTGCCTAATGCTATTATAGTGGGTGTAATAAATACACAACGCACCCGCGATCTTACACCTACCGGTGCCGGCAGAACAGCGTTTTACGATAAATCGCAAACCATGTTTAAAGGTGGTGGAGGTAATCATAATTTTATACAGTTTTTAACCGCCGAGTTACGACCGCATATTGATTCCACGTACCGTACTTCCGGCTACAATACTATAGTGGGGCATTCTTTTGGTGGGCTTACTGCTGTAAATCTGCTGTTGAATTATACAACATTGTTCAATGCCTGTATTATTATTGATCCCAGCCTTTGGTGGGATAACGAAATCATGCTGCGCCAGGCAGACAGTATTCTTGCTCAAAAAGATTTTAAGCAAACAAATATTTATGTAGCGATGGCACATAAAGAAATTATCCCGCAGGATACTACCACGGATATGGAACGGTCTATACGCAGTTTTGAAAACCTTTTGAAAAAACATTCTCCTGAAAACCTGCGATGGAGCTTTAAATATTACCCCGGAGAAGATCATGGAACTATTCCTGTGCCTGCGGCTTATGATGGTCTGAGATTTATTTTTGATGGTCACCTTGTGCAGGTAAAGCAGGCAGTATTTAATCCCCAGCTTGTAACTGATCAGTTTAAAAAGCTTTCCGCACAAACAGGATTCAATTTTCAACCCTCAGAATCTTACCTTGCCTGGATGGGAAACTTTTGTGAAAAATCGGGTAGGGTGAAAGAGGCCGCTGCATTTTACAAAATGGCAACAGAGCTCTATCCGCAGAGCAAACATGCAACGGAAGTATGGAAGAAAGTAAAAGGGAAATGATTTGATATATAGCAAAGTTATATTACCGCATCCGCTTTTTTACTGTTTTTATTAATTGATGGGCGATCTGCAAAACCTACACCACTGGCATTTATTTCAAAACTGTACAATTTACCTGCTATTGGTTTGTTATTATATAAAATACGGAGTAAACAGCATTTAAATTAGCTGGCTTACTCCGTGAACCGAAAAAATATGAATCAATATAGCTGCTAAAATTCTGTTGCAAGTATCACTTCGCCCCATCCTCCCGGATCGAGAATTACACCTGAAGCAGTTCCTGCCGGCGCAGATGCTGCATAAACCTGCATGGTATAAGTTCCAGGTCTGAGCTTTGTATATACACTTTTCATTACTATAGAATCATAAAGATGCCCGGCTTTTAATGACCCCTGAATTTTATAATCAGGCTTTTTCCCGTTTATCCTTAATTCAAAACGTATTCCGTTTGAACTTGATAATGAAGTTGCTGATACCGTACCAGCCAGTTCAAGCTCCAGTGGCGTGCCTGCTCTCAATTTTTTTACTTTAAAAGCCGGCCCAATAGGTTTCATAACTGTTGTAAGGTTGTAGCTTTTATCATTAAGGCTGCCACTTTGTGTGTAATTGATCATAACGTATATTTTAGGAGTTAATAATGAAGTAGGTTTTACAGGTACTTCAATATTTTATCCGTACTGTGTATGATTTGTTACCTGCGGGGTAAGGTGGAAGGTAAGGGCATAAGGTGGAAGACGCCTGAAGTACCAAGCCATAAACTGGTGAGTAAGGGAGGGGTATGCCTTTTGCGAAGACATATTTTGCAATACGAAAAGTTGAAGTATAGCAGGTATTTCTCTTGCAGTAAAAAACTAAAGCAATCTCAATTTCTTCATAAACCTTCTTTTATTGCTTAAGTAAGTAATTTCTTTTTTGAGATATAAAATGATATTCTCAAAGCAAAAATCCCTGGAAATATATCTTTCACTCTTTCTTTCTCCCCAAAAATCCGGAACTTTGCTCATTTATATGACGATCAAAGAACAACAGGACAGCATTATAGAAGAATTCAGTTTTTTTAGCGACTGGGATGAAAAATATGAGCATATTATTCAAATGGGAAGAGATCTGCCGCTAATTGACCCTAAATATAAAACAGATGAAAACCTCATCAGGGGATGTCAGTCACGGGTATGGCTACACGCAGATTATAGGGGGGGCAAAATATATTTCACAGCAGACAGCGATGCTGTTATTACAAAAGGATTAGTAGGAATGGTAGTAAGAGTATTGTCAGGACAAACGCCGAAAGATATTGCTGAAGCGGATATATATTTTATTGATGAAATTGGGTTAAAAAGCCACCTGTCCATAACCCGTTCAAATGGTTTGCTGAGTATGTTGAAGCAGATGAAGATGTATGGAGTAGCTTACCAGGCGAAGGGATAATTTAATATTGGGGATCTGATATCCTGAGCCCTGTACAATTTGTACAGGCGGGTTTACAGAATATGGATATACAGGTTGCACAAAATGAAATTAAAATTATTATACTCGTTTAAAGTAAGGATTATATTTAGCAGGAGAGAAACTTTATGTTACGCGATAAAATAGAAGATATTTTAAAAACAGTACACGATCCTGAAATTCCCGTGAATATCTGGGAGCTCGGACTGGTTTATAAGCTTGATATTGATGAAGCTGCGGGTAAAGTAAAAATTACCATGACGCTCACTGCCCCCGCATGCCCTGTTGCAGGAGATATTATTGCCGAAGTACAACAAAAAGCCGAATCGATAGAAGGCGTAACTGATGTACATGTACATCTCACTTTTGATCCGCCATGGACTAAGGACATGATGAGTGAAGAAGCGAAGCTTGAGTTGGGGTTCTTGTAAAGCTAATGCTTAAAGCGGTATATTTCGTTATATCCTGCTGCATAACTTATCCTTGCAAAAAAATAAGCTTTAATCCTGTTCCTGCCCTTTTCTCTTTTTTCTTTTTTTAGAAGGCTCGTAAATTTTCTTTCCCTTTGTTATAAGATCAAAAAACTCTGTTTCAAGCGGATTGTTAATATCCATAGCATTTTTGGTAAGCAGCAGCACATCATCCCAGGATGTATTTTTTAAATACGGAGAGCTATGTAATAAGCCGCCAAACATGCAAACTCCTGTAGCAAAACGAAGGTGATTGTCAAGGCTATCCAGCACTTTGTAATTATATACACATTTATGCTCCAGTTTTGCCGACTGCTTTTTACCGGGCCTGCAATAATTTATGGTAACTGTCGACAGTATTTCATCTGGTGTAATATTTGTTCCCTTTTGTGGCGAAATTTCAAATACAGCCATTACCGAATGGCCCGAACCAATCTCTCCGCCTTCAAGCATACTGGTAGTATCTGATAAAGCGCTTCTTTTATTATCAAACCCGATCAGGCGATATTCCCGGATAAAATCTTTATTAAATCTAACCTGCATCGATACATTGTCTGCTACCGCATATAATGTTTGTGTAAGCTCTTTTACCAATACTTTTTCTCCTTCTCTTTCATCATCGAGGTAAGCAAAATTGCCATTACCTTTTTTAGCAAGAATTTCAATTTTCGAGTCTTTATAATTACCCATGCCTACGCCGAGACAGGTAAGGTATATACCTCCCTGTTTCATTTGCGTGATCAGGGTTTCCAGCTCTTTTTCACCTGTTTCACCAACATTAAAATCTCCGTCGGTCGCCAATATAACCCGGTTGTTACCGCCTTGTATAAAACTGTTATGTGCAAGCCTGTAAGCCTGGCGTATTCCTGCTTCACCGGGCGTAAAGCCGCCTGCATTCAGGTTTTCTATCGCCTCTAATATTTTTCCTTTATTGCCACCGCTGGTTGGCGGAAGCATAATACCCGTAACACCGCCATATACCACAATCGACACGGTATCGATTACCCGGAGATTTTCTACCAGTTTTCTGAAAGATGATTTCAGGAGCGGCAACCGGTTGGGCATATCCATTGATCCGGATACATCTACCAAAAAAACCAGGTTGCTTGGCGGCACATTATCAAGATTAAGCTTTTTAGAAACCGCCTGTATAAACAATAATTGATTTTCTTTATTCCAGGGACATGAAGTTACCTGCGAACGGATGGCGAAAATGCTGTCTTTTTCCGGCTCACTGTAATTAAAATTAAAATAGTTGAGCATTTCCTCTATCCTCACCGCATCTTCCGGCACTGTGCTGTTCATATTGATGAACCTGCGGATATTACTGTATGACGCACGGTTTACATTCAGCGTTAGCCCGGTCACCGGGTTATTGTCTGTTTTTACAAAACCATTTTCAATCAGCGGGCTGTATGTTTCATCTGCAACAAACATTTTTCGGCTTGTGAGCCCAGCGAGGTTTTCTGTAAAAGAAACGAGGTACTGCTTTTGAACGCTTGCCGTATAAGGCAGCATTTTCATTACTATTTTCTGGTATTCTGTAGTGTTAACCCGCACAGACAGCGGCTCGTAACCCTCAATTGAAAGATCAAGACTATCGCTTTTTTGAGCCGTGGTTATACCAAAAGCACCGCCTACTCCACTGGAGTGTATCGACCTGGTTGAATGCATAATAATCCTTACGTTCTGCAACGGATTATTCTTTTCATCCATTATCTCGCCACGGAGATAATATTGAGCTGATACCGGTGTAAAAACGAAAAGCCAACCAAGGAGTAAAGCAATCTGTTTTAGCTGCGGTTGCATTTAATAAAAACATTTAATACCTCTAACGATATTGAGTACAATATATTATTTAACAGCGGATTATAACAGGGAACATTTTGCTGCATAGTGATGTGTGAGACACGCACCACAGCCATTTTGCATCATAACCTATTCAACCAACTGGTAAATTTCTTTAATATTCCTTCCCAGTCCATCGTAATCAAGTCCATAGCCTACTACAAACTTATCGGGTATGGAAAAACCGCAGTAATCAACGGTTACAGGAAATTCGGTGGCTGCAGGTTTATGCAGCAGGGCGCAGATTTTCAGAGAGGCAGGATGCTGGTTGCGCAACTGTGGCAGAAAAGCATGCATGGTTTTACCCGTGTCTATAATATCTTCCAGTATTATAATATCACGGTCAATTAAATCAATATCTAAGCCAATAGATGTTATTACCTGTCCTGATGATTTTGTTCCTTTATAAGAAGCAAGCTTTATAAAACAAATTTCAGCAGGCATATTCAATGCTTTGAACATATCCGCGGCAAACATAAAAGAGCCATTCAGTATCGCGATAAATAAAGGCGTTTTTCCTTCATAATCTTTTTCAATAGCCAGCGCCAGCTCTTTTATTTTTTCCGTTATCTCTTCTGCAGAAATATAGGGTTTAAATGTTTTATCATGTACCTGTATCAAAGCCATGCGCTAATTTTTATAAATAAGCAACTCCTGTCCAATTTTAAGATCATTGGTTTGTAAGCTATTCCAGGTTTTAAGCTGATCCACTGCTACCGCATATTTTCTGGCGATGCTGAATAATGTTTCTTTATTTGTTACTATATGCTTTGTAGCGTTAGCCATAGTTGTTAACTGCGTATCAGCAGCATTGAACGCTGATTGCAGTAGAATTTTTTCACCATTTCCGAAAGCCTGTTTTGCAGCGCTTTTCTGCAAATATACTTTCTGCCCTTCCTGAGGCACATCATCCGCGTCAAGCTGGTTGTAATCAAGCAGGTTGCCCAGGCGTATGCCTTCTGCCTGGCATATATCGTACAAATCTTCACCGGGTTGCACAATATGAAAGTCTACCGCACCCTGTCTTCTTTTTCTTTGTAAAAAAATGAGCTGATCATAATCCAGCACATCATCTCCTTCTTCAAATTCATTAAAATCCAACAGGTGCTTATATTTAACATTATACTGATCTGCCAATGCCAGCAATGATGAACCGGCAGGGGCAAATATTACTTTTGTTTCATTAATACGAAATTCTCCCTGCGGATAAACAGTCTTCAGCGGTTTAACGCCTTTTACATTGTGATAAACAGCAGGCTTTGTATAGTTTTTGTTTACGGCAGTATTATTTACCGCTATAACCCGGGGAGTAATAGCCGGGTTATTGATTGCGTACATCGCGTCCTCATCCTGCATACTTTTTTTACCCAATGCAATAAGCGTATATAAATTAAGATTATAATCTTCAATATATTTTATCACCTGTTGTGTGTACCTCGGGTTGGTAGCATAACCCGCTTTCTTCAATCCCTTAGCCCAGCCTTCATAATTTTCGGGATCAAGATTAAACAGGAAAGCATACCTCGCACTGTTTCTCAAAAAATCAGAATGATCTTTATAAGAATCCTCCGCGCAGGAGTATGCTCTGAAACATTCTCCTCTTTCATCATCATCGTGATACACTTTTTCGCCGGCCCACGCGGTTTTACATTTTATTCCAAAATGATTATTGGAGCGCAGTACCAGGTCACTTTCGCCGGCCTGCGTTTCAAGTATACCCTGTGCAAGTTTAATAGAAGCAGGCACACCTGATCGCTGCATTTCTTTAATAGCAATAAACTTGTATTTATTTATATATTGAATGATAGTGACATTCTGGGCTGAAGCCACACCGGTAAATAAAACACCGGTCATTAAAATGATAAACACATTTTTTCTCATCGGATATCTGCGCTATTTTTTTCTTATCAGGAGTAGTCCGTCGCGAACCGTAAGTAATACAGATTCTACTCTTTCATCTTGTTTTATATATTCATTAAAAGCATGTATTGCCTTCGCGTTCTTACCTTTTTTTTCGTCTTCAAGCACCTCTCCATAAAACAACACATTATCAGCTATAATATATCCACCGCTCTTTATTTTTGGCAGCACTATATTAAAATAATCAATATAGCTTACTTTATCCGCATCTATAAATACCAAATCCCATTCTTCGTTTATTGCCGGAATAACTTTATGCGCATTACCAACCTGCAAGATAATCCTGTCTTTTACAATGCTTTTGTTAAAATAAAACTGCGCTGTTTCCGCATCTTCGGCTCTCATTTCAATGGTATGCAAGAAGCCGTCATCTGTTAATCCTTTGGCTAAACATAAAGCGCTGTATCCCGTAAACGTTCCTATCTCTAATATTCTGCGTGGCTTGATCATCCTGCTCCACATTTCCAGTAATTTGCCCTGCACCACGCCACTCAGCATATGCGCTTTGGGATGTTTTTCATTGGTAAAGTCCGCCACTTCTTTTAGCAATGCGTCATCGTTAGTAGTGTATTGTGCTGCGTAAACCTCTGCCAGCGGATGTAGAAATTCCAATGCTAAATTTTATGCAAAGGTAATACAAGAAAAAGCAATTAAAAATTGGGGGCAAGCGGCCGTGTACGGTAAAAATCTACAATACAATCCACCACTTCGTCCGCGGTATCAACCAAATCTATTAAAGTAAGATCTTCTGGGCTGATATTGCCTTCTATAAGCATTACTTCTTCAATCCACTTCATTAATCCGCCCCAGTATTTTCTGCCCACAAGCACCATCGGCATTTGTTTGAACTTAGCGGTTTGAATAAGCGTGGCAATTTCAAAAAACTCATCCATCGTACCAAAGCCGCCTGGCATCATTACAAAGCCCTGCGAGTATTTTGTAAACATCATTTTGCGCACAAAAAAATGATCGAAGCTCAGCAGCTTATCTTTATCAATATAATCATTATTATGCTGCTCAAAGGGCAGGTAAATATTCAGCCCGATGCTTTTTCCGTTTGCCTTAGCGGCGCCCCTGTTGGCTGCTTCCATCACCCCCGGACCACCGCCGGTAATAATGCCAAAGCCATTTTGCGCTAACTTTTGAGCCACTTCGGCAGATAAAGCATAATAAGGATTATCAGGTTTTGTTCTTGCAGAACCGAAAATGGAAATACAGGGTCCTATTTTTGCGAGCGCTTCAAAGCCGGCTTCAAATTCGGCTACAATTTTTTGAAGCTGGCGGCTGCTCTGATCTGTGCTTTCTATCCAATAATTTGCTTTTAAAGTTTTTAGGGTTGCATTCATCGTTGTAATTGTTTTTCATTCAGAATATTGCCATCTTTTACAGATGGTAAAGCCACCGGTTTGCGGTGGCTTACAGGTACAACGAATATTTATGCGTTTTAGTTTACAGTACCACTCCTTTTTGAGATCATTAATAAACCCAAATAGGTAAGCAGACCGTTCAGCAATAGCAGCTCAATGCCTATCTGGAAACCACCGAACCAGGCAGCCGCGTTTTTACTGATAATATAGCAGAGTACCGGCGCAGCAAGACTTATTACAGTTATTAAAGG
This sequence comes from Agriterribacter sp., assembly GCA_047601125.1. GTDB lineage: Bacteria > Bacteroidota > Bacteroidia > Chitinophagales > Chitinophagaceae > Agriterribacter. The sequence continues at coordinate 3,178,242 of JASGJY010000002.1, forward strand.
AGTATTGGGTAAAACTCTTTTGGTAAAAATGCCAAAGGCAAATAACCCCAGTAACGGGCCATAGGTGTAACCGGCAAGATCAAGAATTACATCAATAATGCTATTGTTGTTGATGGCATAAAACACCAGTATACATATAAGGAAGATAAAAGCAAACGTAAAATGCACGGTCAGTCTTTTTTTCTTCTTTTCTTTTTCGTTTAAATCAGTCCTGTTTTTTAAACCTAATATATCAATGCAGAACGAAGAAGTTAAAGCCGTAAGCGCCCCGTCAGCGCTGGGAAATAATGCCGATATCAATGCTATAATAAACATGATGCTGATAGCAGGTGGTAAAAAGCTCATTGCTACAGAAGGAAACATTTTATCGCCTATCACATTCATCGTTTGCCCGGCATTGTGAGGGTCCGCGATCAGCAGTTGTTTTACGATCTTCCCATCAATATTTACATCTGTATATACACCACCTTTTGATAAGGTGAACATATATAGTAATCCGCCCAGCATTAAAAACAGGAATAATACACCAGACATAACAAGCGCCATCGTCATCACGTTCTTTTGAGAATCACCCAGTCGCTTCACACTGATATTTTTTTGCATCATTTCCTGGTCAAGCCCCGTCATGGCAATAGTAATAAACGCACCGCCAACAATTTGTTTGAGGAAAAACCCTTTGCTGTTAACATCAGTATTAAATATATTGAGATAGCCTTTGGCACTCATTTGTGAAAGCGCTTCCGCGCCGCCAATATTGAGGTGATGAAGAATATAAATTACGCAAACAATAAGCCCGGTCACCATTAATGTTGTTTGTAGCGTGTCTGTATACACAATGGTTTTTACACCGCCTTCAAAAGTATACAGCAATATCATTAATAATATAAACGAAGCAGTTACTACAAACGGAACTCCCATTTTATCGAGAATAAAAAACTGGAGAATATTGATAACAAGATAAAGCCTTGCTGTAGCACCTACTGTTCTGCTGATGATAAAAAACAAAGCGCCGGTTTTATACGCGATATTGCCAAAGCGCTGATGCAGGTAATTATATATAGATGTTAAATTGAGACGATAGTATAAAGGAAGCAAAACAAAAGCGATGACCGCATAACCTATCAGGTAACCAATGGTTACCTGCATATAGGCGAACCCTTTGAAAGCGCCGCCGGCAACATCACCCACCCCGCCCGGCACACTCACAAATGTTACACCGGATAGTGATGTGCCGATCATACCAAAGGCCACCAGCATCCAGTTACTGTTTTTATTACCGATAAAAAAAGTATCGTTATTGGAATTGCGGGAAGTAAAATATGCCACAATAAGCAGTATAATAAAATAGCCTATTACAAATGAAAAAAGCAGCCAGGGAGACATAACGATATTTGATTTTTTTAAAAACGGAAGATAGAACTTTATTTTTTCTGTTGCGGTTAAACCTGGAAGGGTTAGGGATTTCGCTTTTAAGTAATGTTGTTCATTCGGGTATGGCATAAATAGTTCCATTCCAAGGTAACATAATACTGATATACCAATCATACCTATTCATTGTGCAGATGCCTCCTGCGTCGGCATGACAGCTCGGGGTGCGGGCAACCAGCAGTGCAGAACAGCAGAGGCATATTGTATAACTTGCGCTGAGTATTACATCCAGCGGTGGTATGCACTCTGTTGAGCATTGTTCAGTATTGGTATAAAAATTGAAAATTTGCACTATAGCTCAGTACATATCCTACTGCCTGTCATTCCGGTCGCGCCTGAGATTGCCTTAACATACATATATGTTGCTGCGGAAGATGAATTTGTTGGGCAGTAGTACAAAAGTTGAGCATTAGTACCGAAGCCCGGCAGATTTACCTTCGGTGAGAATAGTTCTCCATCGCGTAAGAGTGATTACAGATTATACTACAACCCCCGTGTTGCTCAGTCGAAATGCCCAATGACGAATAGTAATCTGAATCCTTTCCTTCTTCTGTTTGAGTGTGGTTAATATTACCTAAGTTCCTCCATTATTGCTCATTTGCAAACATAGGATGACGAGAGCGTGTTTGCTGAGATACGAAGCATCCGGACCGGCACTTATTGCAGCCTGCAGGTTTATAACAATCCTTTGCAACATTTAGTTTAAACGTATTATTGCAATATAATATAACAGCATGATTAATAGTGTTGCAGTCTTTTGCGGGTCAAGGTCCGGCAACAACCCTAAATATGAACAAGATGCGAAACAACTGGGAAAGTTATTGGCATTAACAGGAATACAGATTGTATATGGCGCGGGCAACAAAGGCATTATGGGTTGTATTGCCAACAGCGCTCTTGAATATGGCGGCAATATAACCGGGGTTATTCCACGGATATTGATTGAATGGGAAGTGCAGCATACCGGACTTACAGAGCTTATTGTTACCGACACCATGCACCAACGTAAAAAGTTGATGTATGAATTATGTGATGCTGCAATTATATTACCCGGCGGCTATGGTACGATGGATGAGTTTTTTGAGATGCTCACCTGGAACCAGTTAAGTATTCACAGCAAAAATATCCTGCTGCTGAATACTGCAGGATATTTTTATCCGCTGCAGGAATACCTGCAAAAAATGGAAGATGCAGGATTTTTATATAACCAAGTAGAGCCAAGGATAAGCTTTTGCGATACACCGGAAGCGATAATTGAATTATTGCATATACAATAAATAAAAACAAATATTTCACTCTGAGCACCCGTTGAAAAATTACCACTATCTTGAACGATCAATTTATTTCATAAATATTAAAATGATGAACAGGCGTGATTTTATTGCTGCAACCGGGTTAGCTGCAACAGCAGGTTTACTTACAGGCTTTGATACGCATTTGCCTAAACCAAAATTCAGAATGGGGCTGCAGCTTTTTACCATAAGAGAGGCTATGGCAAAAGATGTGAAAGGCACGCTGCAAAAAGCAGCGGCAATGGGCTACCAGGATATGGAAACCTATGGTTTTGACCCGGATAATGTGAGCTATTATGGTATAAAGGCAAAAGATTTCAGCGTGTTGCTCCAGGAATTAAAATTAACTACCTCGAGCGGGCATTATGACCTGTTTAAATACCTGAATGTTTCTGAAGCAGTGTTATTAGAATATGTTGATAAATGCATTGAAGGCGCATTAGCAACACAGCAAAAATATATAACCTGGCCGTGGCTTGATCCTGCCGACAGGAACATTGAATCTTTTCAACGGCTTGCCGACAGGCTTAATATTATTGGCACACATGTAAGCAAGGCAGGATTGGGCTTCGCTTATCATAATCATGATTTTGAATTTGTTGATCACGAAGGAAAAACCGGCTACCAGGTAATAATGGAAGAAACAGACGCTGATATAGTAAAGCTTCAGATGGATCTTTACTGGATAGCCCGTGCATCAGCCCAACCGCCTTTGTATTATTTTAATAAACAACCGGGCCGCTTTGTAATGTGGCATATTAAAGACATGGACAAGGTAAACAAAGATTATACAGAGCTGGGCAGGGGCAGTATTGATTACACTAAAATCCTCCCCGATTATAAACTGGCCGGACTGGAGTATTATTTTTTAGAACAGGGCGGTAATTTCCGCACAAATAATTCAATGGAAAGCATTGCTGAAAGCGCCGCTTATTTTAAAAAGAACCTGATCAGGTATTTGTAAATGTTACCGCAATCATAAACATTTGAGTCGCAAATCGCATAACGCATTTTTGTCAATATTATTTATGTTGCTCTCAGTATTACCTGATATTTCCTGATGCATGCACTTACTATTTTAAGAAGGACAGTTATTTTTTCTATTCTTACTATTTTTACTCAAATTGGAGAAATCTTTAACTAGTATTTTCATTGTTCCTCTTGCGGCTAAGCAATTCGGAAGAATTCCGTTACCAGTATTTACTAAAGATCATATAAGACCTTTAAACATTATTACCTGTTTATTAAACAGGCATTATGTAAACACAACCTTAAAAGCCAGTTTAAATGATGCTGCAAAGCAAATAAATATGCAATATCCCAACACGGTCATAAATTATTTAGATGCCAATTTCCCTTTTATAAATGGCTTCTCTCGGTTTCCTCATTTAAGTCATAATGATGGCAAGAAGCTGGATATATCATTTTCACTATTTAGATGCCTGGACAAAGCATCTTACAAATAATTGTCCTTCATTTTTTGGGTATGGCATTTGTGAAGAACCGACAGAAAAAGAAGAAAATACCCCCCGGGATTTGTACAAGCACTGGCTATTGGCAATATAGTTTTATCAGAAATATTACACCGCAAGGCAATAAGTACAATTTTATTTGGATGCCAGGCTGTAAGGCACGATGATCATATTCACATACAGATAAATTAGTTTCATAATAATTTGAAGAAATAATCCACTACAACCGGTTATTGATTTTGCCAGGAATTTTGCTTTTAAGAAAATGCCAAGGCGATAGTATTATTTTTTCTATGGAGATTGCTTTACCCACCACAACATATCTTTAATTCAAAACTTCATGCAGGCGGGTTCGCAATAGGGCAGAAGGTTTTCGTCATATCGAACGAGCAACACGGAGATTGTAGTTTAATCACTTTTACGCGAGTGAGATATCTGCCGGGCTTCGGTGCTAATGCTTAACTTTTGTACTACTGCCCAACAGATTTCTCTCCCGCCGCAACATACTTTTAATTCAATCTTCTTAAGGCGGAATCGAAATGACGGGCGAGAGTGATCGAATTTTGCTATCAATACTATATTAAAGTGTGTTACTATTCAATACATCGTTGTATTATAGTGACCTCAACTTCTTCATAAGCCTTCTTTTATCACTTAACATAATCAGGTATTTTTCTTATGGGATTAAAATATTTTTGAAAAGCGGAATCCCTGTTGATTTTAATTGTAAATGCATTATTTATTTTTGATATTAGCGTATGATAACAGCACAACCTAACTGGCGACCGGATTACCTGGAAAATAATTTAGTAAAGCTTGTTCCGCTGCATAAAGACGATTTTGAAAAGCTATACGCGGTTGCATCTGATCCTTTAATATGGGAACAACATCCTACGCGGGACAGGTACAAACGAGAAGTATTCCAGCTTTTTTTTGATGGCGCGGTTGCAGGTGATACTGCTTTTCTGATCGTTGATAAATTAACTGAAAAAATAATCGGCTGCACCCGGTATTATGATCATAAGCCAGGGAACTCCAGCATTGCAGTCGGTTATACTTTTCTGGCAAAAGCATACTGGGGCGGAAAATATAATCAATCCTGCAAAAAATTATTGCTTGATTATGCTTTCCGGTATGTAGACAAGGTGTACTTCCATGTTGGGGCTACCAATACCCGATCGCAATTAGCAATATTAAAAACAGGCGCGGTAAAAATAAATGAAGTGGATTTTGATCACTATGGTAAAAAGGTGCTGCATTTTGAATATGTGATAAAGAAAGAAGACTGGAAGTGAGCGATCAGCAGTCAGCAATAGCCGTCAGTAGAACCTGCAACCGCTTACTTCTCACCACTTACCATTCAATAATTCCCTTTGCGCTCACATATCTTCTCCATTTTTCAATAACCTGTTGCATATCTTCAGGCAGCTCGCTGTTAAAAAACATTTCTTTTTTTGTGATGGGATGAATAAAGCCTAATGTTTTGGCATGCAATGCATGGCGCGGACATACAGCAAAGCAATTTTCAACAAATTGCTTGTATTTGGTAAATACCGTTCCTTTTACAATCCTGTCGCCGCCATAAGCATCATCGTTAAACAACGGGTGACCTATATGCTTCATGTGTATCCGTATCTGGTGTGTACGACCGGTTTCAAGGCGGCACTCGACTAAACTCACGTAACCAAATTTTTCCAGCACTGTATAATGCGTTACGGCATCTTTGCCATGATCTCCTTCGGGATATACATCCATGATTTTCCGGAAACGCTGATGACGTCCTACATGGCCCGTGATGGTTCCTTCACTTTCTTCAAAGTCGCCCCAAACCAATGCTATATACCTGCGGTGAACCGTATGCGCGGCAAACTGCGCAGCAAGGCCAAGCGAAGCTTTTTCATTTTTAGCGAGCACAAGCAAACCGCTGGTATTTTTATCAATACGGTGCACCAGTCCAAAACGCGGAAGTGCAACTTCTGTTAGCCCCGGCGCCTGCTGCTGCAAATGCCATGCAATGCCATTTACCACCGTGCCGCTGTAATTGCCCGAACCAGGATGTACCACCATGCCTGCAGGCTTATTGATCACTATAATATTATCATCTTCGTATACAAAATTCAGCTCCATCTTTTCAGGAACTATCTCTGTTGATTCTGGCGAGGTTTCTGAATATACCAGCACTTCATCACCCGGCTTTATTTTATGGTTCGACTTTACTGCTTTGCCATTCACCAGCACATGTCCTTTTTCAATTGCCTGCTGCAATTTGTTTCTTGTACCACCTTCAATCCGGTTGATCAGAAATTTATCAATACGCAATGGCTCCTGCCCTTTATCAACGGTAAAAGACATGCGCTCATATAATTCTTCCGCTCCTTCCGCATTTTCCAGTTCATCTTCAAAATCCGCTTCCGGCTTTTGCATATAAGTATTTTTTGTAAAGATAAATGATCAGTTATTTTTTTGCATCGCTTCCGCCACACTGATCAGAGAAGAATATATGGCATCTGTATACGCATCAGGAAGTTCCGGTGCAGGGCGGTTACTTGGAATAAAAATAGTTGAAGCGCCTATATTCTTACCAAACTTCATATCGCCCATCGTATTGCCTATCATAATACTTTTACTAAAGTCAATGTCCGGGAAATCAGCCTTAGCCATAAAGCCCATACCAGGGTTGGGTTTGCGGTTAGGACTGTCATCGTTCTTGTCGAGACAGTAATATATCTTATGAATATTCCCGCTGTTTTCTTCAACCACCTTCAGCATATTGGCGTGAATATTTTTCAGGTCATCTTCCGTCATTAAACCTTTACTCACGCCACGCTGGTTAGTAATAATGATAATGCGCCCAAATTTTTGGGTGAAAATATTCAATGCGTCCAGCACGCCTTCATAAAAAACAAAATCATCCCATTTGGTTATGTATAATCCAACTGTTTCGTGATTGATCACGCCATCGCGATCCAAAAACAGCGTCCAGGATTTATCTATCTTTTTAAAATCAATCATTGCCTTGCTTTAATTCGTATTGCGCTCTATCATAATCTTCGGGAATGCCAATATCAATAAAATAGGCATCCTGCGCTATGCCGTAAATATTTCCCTCCGCATAATACTTCTCTAAATAATCTTTTTCAAAAGAAAATTTTTCAGGGAAAGGTATCTTTTGAAATGATCTTACATTCAGCAGGTATACGCCACCGTTAATCAATCCGCGGGCAAAATATTGCTTCTCTTTAAAATCTTTTACCCGGCCTTTCGCATCAAGCTCAACAGCGCCATACCTGTTAAAATCTTTCATTGGTTTTAAAGAAAGCGTGCATCCGGCAAACCGGCTTTTATGAAAAGCAGCTACCTGTTGTATATCCGCTTTAAACAAGGTATCCCCGTTTGTAACCAGCACATTTTCGCCTGAGGTAACGTTGGCGGCTAACCGAACAGCTCCACCGGTGCCCAAAGGTTCATCTTCAAGTGAAATTGCATATTCGTGCTCAGCCAACAGTGTATTCAAAAAATCATCAAAAGCTTCACTTTTATACCCTAATGCAAATACAAATTTTTGAATGCCTTGATTGCGAAGGTTGTTAATTACATATTCAACAAAAGGTTTTCCATTAACCGGCGCCATGCATTTGGGAAGATCAGGTACGGCACTGCGCAACCTTGTACCAAGTCCTCCGGCGAGTATAATGGCTTCGGTTACTTTATTTGCCATTGAAATACTTTTCTTCTACCAACTGGCAAATAATATGACCGAGCAAAATATGTGATTCCTGTATGCGTGGTGTATCTGTAGACGGAACATTCAGCAGGTAATCGCTTACCGCTTTCATTTTACCACCTGTAGCGCCCGTAAAGCCTACGGTGATCATCCCTTTTCTTTTTGCCTCTTCAAAAGCAAGCACTACATTTTTAGAGTTACCTGAAGTAGATAATCCAACCAGTACATCGCCTTTTTGGCCAAGCCCTTTTATAAGACGTGCATAAATAACATCATAACTATAATCATTACCCACAGCAGTGAGGTAAGATGTATTTACGTGCAGCGCTTCTGCGGGCAATGCATCACGGTCTATATAAAATCTTCCGCTGAATTCCGCTGCCAGGTGCTGCGCGTCTGCTGCGCTTCCGCCATTGCCGCAAAACAATACTTTATTGCCACTTTTAAAAGCATCAGTAATTACATCAACCAATGTATTTACGGTGCTTAATATTTTTTCGTCTGTAAGCAGTTGTTGTTTTACAGATACTGACGCGCTGATAATATCTTTAATTATGCTGATCATATATTGAAATTGAATTTTAAACAGACCAGGTTGTTAAGCCATATTTTGTGAAATTATATTGTTTTACTTCGCCGCCAAAAGGATGCAATGCGTCAATAACGCTATACCTTGCATTGCCCGGACAATAAAAGCTCATAAAGCCGCCGCCGCCGGCGCCTGATATTTTTCCACCGGAAGCGCCTGCTTTTTTAGCGGCATCGTATATATCTTCAATTTTTGAGTTTGAAATATTAGCCGCCATTTTTCTTTTTTGCTGAAAACCGTAATCAAGTATTTCTCCTACTTCGCTTAAACGACCTTTCAGTAAAGCTTCTTTCATCATCCGGCTCTGTTCTTTTAACTGGTGCATTGCTTCTATTGAACTATCGTTTTTTTGCTGCACATTTTTTTGTTGTTCTTTAATAATAGTGGCAGACTCCCGGCTGGTAGAAGTATAAAAAAGCAGCAGGTTATTTTCAAGCTCGTTAAGGTATTTTGATTTTATGCGGAGCGGGTTTACGATCACTTTATCGTTATCATAAAACTCCATGTAGTTCACGCCGCCAAAAGTGGCCGCATATTGATCCTGGCGGCCGCCGGCGAGTTTGAGATCCTGGCGTTCTATTTCATAGGCATAGTGCGCTATATCATATTCACCCAGGGGTAAACTCAGCATTTCTGCAAAAGCGCCAACAATAGCTACTACTAAAGTTGATGACGTTCCCAAACCGGAACCTGCCGGCGCATCAACAAAAGTGTGCAGCCTGAAACCCGTTTCAGGAAACCCATAGTCCTTGACAATGCGGTTGTATACACCTTTCAGTAAATCAAGCTTGCCATCAAGCGGCAGCACTTTAGCAAAATCATACTCCAGGTGTTCACTCCTGTCGGCAGCAGTGATATATATTTTTTTTTCGGCAACAGGTTCAATATTAGCATACGCATACAGCGAAATGGCTGAATTAAGAATAGCTCCGCCATATAAATCGCAATAGGGGCTAACATCTGTACCACCACCGGCTAAACCAATTCTTAAAGGAGCTTTGCTTCTGTATATCATATAGAGGCTGAAAAGGTTAAATTGCCCGCAAAGTTAATGGAAATGTTGGTATAGGATGTTTATATTCAACGGTTAAACAACATCATAATTCAATACTATGATGTTTGTTTGGTTTAAATATTGGATTGCTATATGCCAAAGCTAAACCTGCTTTATTCCAAAAACAATAGAAGGATAAGAACAATCAAAGAATTTCCATTTACCAGCCGCTGGCAATACAATATTATATGATTGAAATCATTTCTTATCTGAAACAAAAAAAATAACACCAGTTATTTTATAAGTGTTTTTTTTACAAATACTACAAGTTTACTATAGTTTTTTCTTAAAAATTTTAATGCAGCAATATCTTAAGATAAAAAGTGGTTAAAGTATAATATAGTCTCAAAACTATCCCAAACATTAAACCACTTATTCATGAAAAAAATTTTAGCCGCAGCATTGCTGTTGTTCACCTTTTGTGTGCATAAGGCAACCGCGCAAACAACCAGAAATGTAAGCACCAATGCAGAATTAACTGCAGCCATTACTGCTTCCGCTGATGGTGATATTATCAAATTCATCAACAACATCGTTATCACCACAGAAATTGCTTCTTCAAAAACACTCACATTTAACGGTAATGGATACACGATAACCGTACCTGTGCCGGGGTTGGATGAAGCTGGAAAATTTAATACCAGCCCGTCTACGTTTAGAGTGTTTAATTTATCTGGTTCCGGTAAAACTACTACCATTAATAAATTAACTATTAGTGGTGGTAACAATAGTGGTTCAGGTGGAGCAATAGCTGTTGCAAGTGGGCATACACTAAAAATCAATACTTCTACTATTAGTAATTCCCGGGCAGCTTCCGGCGGTGGTATACAAAATGCCGGCAATGTGTATATGACAGGATGCGAAGTAATGCGTAATGCGGCAAATTATGGTGGGGGATTTTACAATAATGGAAAGATGTACATAGAAAAATGCACTTTTTCAGAAAATAGAAGTACTTCCACCGCTGGTGGTGGCGGTGCTGCCGAAAATAATGGTTCATCAGCTTATCTATATATCAACAATTCAACTTTTTCTAATAACAAAAGCACCGAAATAGGTGGAGCAATAAATAATGTGAATGCATATATCTATATTGTTAATAGCAGTCTTACAGGAAATGTTGCGTACGGAGATTATAAAGGCGGTGCAATTGGCAATAATGGTGGATATGTGTATGCCATAAACAGTTTATTTGCCTATAATTATCGCAGATCATCGGGAACTGTTACAAACCCTACAACTTATGTTCTTGATGATATGGAAGCGCACAATAATCCTGAAAGAATTCATTTATATTATTGTATATTCCATGCATCCTTAAATGCAAGCGTTATAAAAGAGATTGGAAATATTAATTATACCGGAACGGCAGACGGAAGCAATAACACTGTCTTTTCGGGAGGCGTTTACACACGCATTACGGATGGCACAGGCGCGGAGATCGGTGATGGATCTACAGGTAAAGTTTTTCAGCCCTTTTTATATGATAATGGCGACAATATTGCGCCAACGCTCAAAACAGGAAGCTTTACGCTTCAGGCAGCTAATCTTGGTACCAAGGTTGGTTTCAACAGTAATAACGGCTCACCAATTATCGGCTATTATAACAAGTCAACCTCTGCCTGGGTGAATTTATTAAGCAGTCCCGCTGCATCAAATGAAATTACAATAGACCAGGTAGGTACAACGCGCAGTAATCCCCCGGCAATTGGAGCCATACAGGGAACTGTTGATAATTTATATATGCTGAAAATAAACTACTCAGCGGATGGCTCGGTTACCGGTGGTACAGTATATGGTGATGTTTATCCTTCCGGCACTTCTGTAACACTTACAGCATTACCTAACTCCGGGAAAAAATTTGTAAGCTGGGATTATGTAGTTGGCGGAACAGGTGCAGCATCAACTACCAATCCTTATACAGTAGTTGTCAATAAGAATATTACTCTTGTTCCTGTTTTTCAAACAGACGCATTAAATTACAGTATTACGTATGCCGGCAATAATAACACTTCAGGAACCGCACCTGCTACTTCCAGCTACAGTGTTTTAGCAAATGCTACTCTTGCCTCTGTCGGAACTTTAAAAAGATCAGGATATATTTTTAATGGCTGGAATACAAGCCCCAATGGATCTGGAACACAATATGTTGCCGGCGCCAACTATACTGCAAAAACGAATTTAATTTTATATGCTCAATGGAAAGATAATTTCTGGCGTGGCACATCAAGTACCGCCTATGCTACCACAGCCAACTGGGGATCGGGTGCGGTGCCTGCTGCAGGAGAAGATATTGTGTTTGCAGAAGATGCGATAAAAGACCTGATCATAGATCAAAACAGGGTTGTTGGGAACATACAGTTTTCCGGAGCGCCTTATAAAATGGTATTGGGTAATTTTAATATTACAGCTACAGGTGTAACCAATTATAACAGTACAAGGTATGTGCAAACCAACGGCACCGGTAAGCTTACTATGGCTGTAAGCAACGGAGCAACAACTTTCTTTCCGGTAGGTAACAGCGCTTATAATCCTGTGACTGTAAAAAATAATACAGGAACTGCAGATAATTTTAGTGTGCAGGTGTTAGATGAATTATATAAAAATGGTTCAAATGGAACCGCGTCCACAGCATCACGCGTTAAGCGAACCTGGGATATTTCCAAAGCAACTGCCAACGGCGGCCCGGGTATTGACTTTGTATTTAACTGGAACGCTGGTGAAACAGTTAGCCTTACTACCCCTGCATTATTTCACTACAGCAGTGGCTGGTCAAAACAAACAGCAGGTACTACCAGCAGCACAGCTACCAGTTTAACATATACGGGTTACAAAGGCACATTTTCACCATTTGCAATAGCAGATGCCAATGCTACTCTGCCAGTAACCTGGTTAAGTTTTAAAGTACAAAAGCAAAACGAAAATACGCTGCTTACATGGGCTACCACTACCGAAAGTAACAACAGGGATTTTGTGGTGGAGCACAGCATTAACAGTAAAGACTGGGAAACAATTGCTATTATCAGCGCCGCAGGCAACAGCATATCAGAAAAGAAATATGAATACCTGCATACCAATCCTGCAGAAGGTATAAATTATTACCGCATACGCCAGCGTGATAATGATGGCAAAAGCAGTTTCAGCAGCGTGCAGGCTTTACAGTTTGAATCTGCAAATGCATTGAGCATATATCCTAACCCGGTAGTAAATGGCAATGTGAATGTGCGTATTAAAACGCCAGGTGTACTTAGTATATATAGCAATAATGGTCAGTTGATATTTCAGAAAAAATTAGGTGCTTCCGGGCAACATACGGTGAATATGCAAACTTTTGCAAAAGGAATTTACAGACTGGTATTTGAAAAAGAAACAATTGCTATAGTCTTGCAATAATGTTATTTCTTTAGGGATGATTTATGAAAAACGAAGCGGCTGTTCCTGGATAGGGCAGCCGTTTTTTAAATTAAATGGCATCAATTACTTAGCTCAGTTAACCTGAATTAACAATATTTAAAGATGACCATTAAAAAATTGTTATACGGTTCTTTGTCGTATTTTACCGGTATTTCCCCAGGCGCTCAAGTACGAAAATACTTTTCTGCCTGCAAGCGCTGCAAGCCTGCCAGGCCCATATTAAGACGCAACTTTGAATTAGGTGTAAGCCAACTTTTTTACTGTTTGTATCGTAGGTATTTTACTCAAAAGTTGCAAAAATGCGCTACCGGTTATATTTAACCTATATATTTTGCCTTTTAACCGATAAAAAGGAATTTTAGCGAAGTTCATGCCAGCCATTTTGATAACTTGCGAATAAAGCTATAGAGCAGGAAATATTTTTTCTGTAAAGACCTGCACAATAACTTTTCAATAGGTTTTGGTATGATGCTAAGGTTGAGGTTAATTATTATTTCCACTTTGTTGGTATTATGCGTATGCCCGGTCTTTTGCCAGGATCAAGCCTGTCCTTATAATATTAATTTTTCTGCAGGCGACCTTTCTTCATGGTCTGCACAAACCGGTTTGGTAAACGGAGCTATACGGCAATATCCCATGCCTAATACAGGTGTATCAGTTATTCCTGAATATAGCATTTCCACCACGGGAATCCAGGTATTAACTTCTGCCGGCACTGACAGATTTGGTAATTTTTCTACCATTCCTACCATTAATGGTTACTCATATGGATATTCAATCAAATTAGGATCAGATGCCACTTCCTGGGATCTTCAAAGTAATGATCGCAGCCCCGGAGGCTTCGTGCGGTCTGTTACATATACTGTTAATGTGCCTGCCGGTTTACCTTCTGATCCTTATACCATGACCTATGCCTATGCGTTGGTTTTGGAAAATGGTACGCATAATTCGGATCAGCAACCTGAATTTACCGCTACAGTAAAAGGACCTGCGGGCATTATCAGCTGCGCTTCTCCTTCTTATTATTTACCCACATTAAACAATGCTACGGGAGGTAATGGTCAAACTCCTACCGGAGCTACGCTGGATTCTGCAGCTGCAATTGCCGATGGCTTTTCATTAAGTCCTACACTATTTCTTTCGCACGCCGGACAGAATAATAATGGCGGCACTTTACTGCAGGATGTGTGGACAAAGCCATGGACAGAAGTAACATTTGATCTGTCAGCTTACCGGGGTCAACAGGTAACGCTTACTTTTGAAGCTAATAATTGCACACCGGGTGCACATTTTGCCTATGCATATATTGCATTGCGCAATGATTGCGGAGGATTGAAAATTTCCGGTTTTGAAAAAGCATGCAGTAACAGTAATACTGTTTACTCAATACCTGCATTGGCAAATAGTACATATAGCTGGACGGTACCCTCCGGGTGGACAATAATTTCAGGAGCTAATACCAATATCATTATAGTAAAGCCTGGCGCCTCGGGCGGGATTATTACAGCACAGGAAGTAAATAGTTGCGCAAACCTCAGGGACACCATTAGTGTAAGCACGCTTCCTCCCACAGTAGCAGGTGCTGTTACCGGCAACAATACGGTTTGCGCAGATGCAAACAGCACTATATTAACACTCACAGGAGAAACCGGCGATATACTCGGCTGGCAGTCTTCAACAGACGGGCTTTCATGGACAGGCATCAATAATATTACTGATCAATATACCGTTCAGAATATTATTGCTACTACGGAGTACAGGGCCTTAGTGCAGAATGGAGATGCCTGTAGTATTGATACCAGCGGCGCAGCGATAATTACCGTAAATCCCAAAACAGATGGAGGTGAACTGAGCCCATCGGATTTTTATATTTGTGCAAACCAAACACAAAACAATATTCTTACCTTGAATGGGAGCGTAGGTCAGGTTCAGAACTGGCAATATTCCTATGACGGAATAAGCTGGAATGACTTTTCGCCCGCAAATACAAGTACAAATTATAATATAAGCCCTGTTACCCAAACCACTTACTACAGGGTGACGCTGAAAAGCGGTGTGTGTGCTTCCGATACAAGTACTGCGGCTAAGATTGAGTTTGTAAATGTAGCTTTTCCTGCTGCAACGATAAATCCTGATACCGCCTCAATATGTTTTGGAACAGGTACAGCAGTAAATGCTACAATTACTACAGGTACTAATTATTCATGGACAAATACAAGCACCTTAACTAATACCGGGAATGGCGAGGTTAATGCATTGCCCTTTACAATACATGCTACGGCTACCCCGCAGCAAAATACTGACTATGTGCTGAGTGTTACCAATGCCGGTTGCCCCAATACATTCCTGGATACATTTCACGTTTTTGTAACCCAGCCAATTATTGTATTTGCGGGTAATGATACCGCAATAGTTGCCAGCCAGGCACTGCAATTAAATATACAGGTCAGTGATTCACTGGCTAATCAATATACCTGGACACCTGCAACCGGGTTGAGTAATACGCATATTGCCGATCCCGTTGCTAACCTGGCAAATATGGCAGGCAGTACTGTTACTTATACAGTGAGCGCTACAACTGAAGCGGGCTGCTTTGGTGAAGATGATATAAGAGTGATGGTGTTTACAACAGCGCCTGATATTTTTGTTCCTTCTGCCTTTACGCCCAATGGCGATGGCCGTAATGACGTGCTCAGGGCTATTGGTGTGGGACTTTCCAAACTCTATTATTTCCGTATTTATAATCGCTGGGGTCAACTGGTTTACAACACTACTGACATGGAAAAAGGATGGGATGGCACGGTTAACGGACGTTTACAAACTACCGATACTTATGTATATATGACGCAGGGTATTGATTATACCGGAAAAGTCATCACAAAGAAAGGAACAATAACCCTGATACGGTAATGTCTGAACCTGAAGTATATGTTGTTTGCAGCTTTTTTGGGTGCATTTAAAATTGCCGCACTGCTTTTTCCTGCCGTTGCACACTAAATAAAAAGGCCGGGGGCAACTAAGTATGCAGCTACGATTTTAAATACACGCGCTTTTGTTATGTATTAAAATTACTCTTCCCAAAATTTTCTATTTTTAAATTATGAAAGCCTTAATTGTTGACGATAACAAAATAGCCAGAACAACCATGAAGCAACTGGCAAGCCAGTTGAAAGACCTTATAGTGGCAGGTGATTTTGCTAATGCTGTAGATGCTTATAACTTTTTACAGGATGAGCCTGTTGATCTGCTATTGCTTGATATTGAAATGCCGGGCATGACCGGGCTTGAACTTACCAAAAACCTGGGTAATAAAAAGCCTGTGATTATTTTTACCACTTCCAAAAAGGAATATGCCGTAGAAGCTTTTGAACTGAATGTAGCTGACTATATTGTTAAGCCTGTAACTCCGGCAAGATTTATTCAGGCTATTGAAAAAGCCCGTGAAATAATTGAAAGCAACCGGCAGGAAATAAAAGTGAATGAAGATGAATTTATTTTTATCCGGGACTCTAACATTGTACGCCGGTTAAAAATTGATGATATTTTATTTGCCGAAGCGATGGGTGATTATGTAAAGCTGCATACTCCTCAAAAATTTTATGCCATTCATACTACGCTTAAAGCTGTGGAAGAAAGACTACCTGATTCAAAATTCATCCGGGTACACCGCTCATACATTGCTGCCCTTCAAAAAATAGATACTATACAGGATGGCGCACTGGTTATCAATGGAAAATCCGTTCCTGTTGCCGATGCTTTCAGGTCTGCACTGAATAAAAGGATGAATATACTATAATCCATCCATCGGGCGGTTCCCATATTCACCGACAGTTTTTGCCTGCTCACCGACAAGCGCATTCCCGCTGTTATTTTTCATCGTCTCTTTGTGCTGTTAAAGCAAACGTAGTTCTTATAATTTTTTTCATAAGCAGTTAGTTTTGGTTAAACGGGGCTGTATTTCCATACAGCCCTTTTATTTTTAAAAAACAAAATGAATCTCAAACAAATCATAATATTCGTTTTCCTTACCACTTTGCTGATAGCATTCATGTATGGGCTGCTGGATGCAATTGATAATCATAAAGGCATCTTCAGGAGCCTGCTTCTTGGCTTAATGGTAATAGTGAACATCGCCTTTATTACAGGCTATTTTTTACGATTTATGAAATCTCCAAATCACAGGGAAAAATAGCCGGATTATTGTAACTTGGTTTTCATTTTATAATGAGCGCTTATTTCAAATACCTGCTTCTCTTTATTTTTATTGCGGCCCTTTTATTAATCGTTTTTTTACAATTCAATTCCAACAGGAGCATTAATAAGCTTATTGATGGAAATGAAAGCATGCTGAATCATATTGAAGTAAAAACAAACCTGCAGCGCTTACAAACCAATATTGTAATGCTGGAAAGTAAAGTGAGGGGATCGGTGATCAGCGGCACTGCACAGGAGCAGGGTTACCTGGCTTCAGAAATAGAAGCAGTAAATGAAATATTGCCGGTATTGGATAGTCTTACGGAAGACAGTTCAGTTATTCCTTTAATGCATAACCTGGGTAAATTCGTAAAAGAAAAAATTGATTTCAATAACAAAATAATTGAAGCATTTCACAGCAAAGGGAAAGCACAGGCGGAACTGCTCATCAACACGAAATACGGCAAACAATTAACGGACTCCATAAAACAGATATGCTCACAGGTAGAAGATATACACCAGCAAACTGTTACAGAACTTATAGAACAGGCCGACATCAACGGTAGAAAAGCCAAAACGCTTGGAACTATTATGGCAGCCATAGCAGTGCTGGCATCTATTTTTACATTTGTATATATAGCATATAAAGTAAACCAGCAGCAGCAATTGATTGCGAGGCTGAATATTTCCGAGAAACATGCCAAAGATGCCGCCCGCACAAAAGAAAATTTCCTGGCTAATATGAGCCACGAAATAAGAACACCGCTTAATGCTATACTGGGCTATGCCAATATATTACAAAGAAAAAATCTTGACGAAGTATCAAAATATCATGTAGATATCATTCAACGGTCTGGTGAAAACCTGCTGACTATTGTAAATGATGTACTTGATCTTTCGAAAATTGAAGCAGGTATGATGCGTATTGAATCAGCTCCTTTTAGTATAAGAGGATTGATTCACTCGGTAGAAACGATGCTAAGGTCAAAAGCCGAAGAAAAACATTTGCTGCTTACTACAAGCGTTAGTAATGATTTTCCTGATGAACTGGAAGGCGACGCTACAAGACTTACACAGGTTTTGATCAATCTCATTGGCAATGCTATAAAATTTACAGATAAAGGAAGTATTACAATCGGAATAAATAATCTTGGCATTGATAATGATATTATTCAAACGGCAATTATTGTAACAGATACCGGAATAGGAATAGCTAAAGAAAAACTTGATCTGGTTTTTGAACGGTTTCAGCAGGCTGAAGATACTGTTACACGTAAATACGGAGGCACAGGGCTTGGTCTTGCTATAGTTAACGAACTGGTATTACTGCAAAAAGGCACTATCTGTGCGAGCGGTGAGCCGGGTAAAGGAACAACATTTAAAATCGTTATACCGTATAAAATATCTTCCGGGCAAATACGTACCGGCGTTAATGAGCTTCCGGATATATCTGTACATACCGGTTTTGCTAAAGCAAAAATATTGGTAGCAGAAGATAACGGGATCAATCAAAGCCTGGTAAAACACCTTTTTAAAGAATGGCAGCTTGACTATGACCTTGTGAATAATGGCAGGGAAGCTATTGGATTGTTGCAGAGAGAAAAATATGATCTCGTTTTGATGGACATACAAATGCCGGAAATGGATGGGTATACTGCCACACAGCAAATACGGGAAGCTTTGAACATGGATATTCCTGTTATTGCCATGACAGCGCATGCTATGCCAGGCGAAAGAGAGAAATGCCTTAGCTATGGCATGAATGGATATATTTCAAAACCCCTGCGCGAAGAACAGTTGTATAGCATGATAGCCAGGTTTATTAACAGCAACGAGCATAAAAAAGCATCAACCCATGCACCAGCACAAACCAGAATAAGCCTTAACGCTTATAACACGATAAATCTCCAATACATGCGGGAAATAAGTATGGGAAACACCGAATACGAAAAAGCAGTGACGGAGCAATTTATAGAAATCATTCCCGGAGATCTTGAGACACTGAAGCAATGCTGGCAAACAGGCAATACTGCTGAGTTAAAACAAACCGCTCACAATATGAAAACATCTGTATCTGTTATGGGACTTACGGATACGCTGCAACCATATCTTGATCCGCTGGAACATGAAGCGCTTACTGAAGCTTCGTTTCAACAATATTATACTTCACTGGAAAACATATGCATGAAGGCGCTTGCAGAGGCGAAGAAATTGTATGATAGTTTATAAATCGCCGTTAATACTTGTAATACCTGAAATTAAACGCCAGGCAGTTTACAACGATAGTTTTTGCCTGTTTATCTACCCGGTTATTTCAAATCATTGTATCTGATATAGCTTTGTATTCAAACCAGAATAGCATGCAAAATTTTATCAGTGATATTTCAAAAAAGAAATTTCCGGCAAATGAAAAGGTATCCGGCAAGCTGATAAGGAACGGAATATTAAAGGAGATCATAAAAGAACATCCGGACTTTAATGAGCGCTGTAATATATCTCTTTCTGAACTTAATCATTATCGCCAGCAATATATTCAGCATTTGCTGGCAAAAGAGGTAGGCACATTTACAGAACTGGAACAAACTGTGATAGACAATATCAATCATGATCACCTGATTTCTGATGAAGCCGGTAAGATCAAAAATCCGGTTACCCGCGGACAGTTATGGGCAGACCGTATAGCGGCATTTGGCGGTAGCTGGAAATTCATAAGCATATTTGCTGTTTTCCTTTTTGGATGGATGATACTTAACATGTACATGCTGCGGAATAAAGGTTTCGACCCCTATCCCTTTATTCTGCTCAACTTAATACTATCCTGCCTTGCAGCAATACAGGCGCCGGTAATTATGATGAGCCAGAACCGGCAGGAAGAAAAAGATCGTGACCGCGCCAAAAATGATTATATGATAAACCTGAAAAGTGAAATTGAAATACGCATGCTGCACGAAAAAATTGATCATCTTATTGTTCACCAGCAGGAAGGATTGCTGGAAATTCAGCAAATACAGGTAGATATGATACGTGAGCTGATGGACAGGTTAAATGCTCTTCAGCACAATAACAAAAGAGTGCAATAAAATAATGTATGTATGAGCCAGACAAAACAAATATTTCAAACCAATTCAAAACTACGCTGGCGTGCATTTCAGTGGGTGGGCAGATTAATGCTTTTCGGCATCATTCTTATGATACCGGTAGTTGTTATAACATTGTCAAGGGGAGTACAACCCGCGCTTCCTCTTTTAAGCAACCCGGGCGATTCGTTACATCATCTTACTAATCTCACTATTCCCGCAGGGCTAAATAAAAAAGAATTAAAAAAATATAGGGGCTTCAATGATTTTTTATCAGCAAAAGCAAAAAATGAAAAACTTATCAGGGGACAAACAAACCTCCACACTTCACAAATAAGGGCCGCATTTTATGTTGACTGGGACCCGCAGGCTTTTTATTCATTGCAAACAAATATCAATAAGCTGAATCTTGTTTTTCCGGAATGGTTTTTTATTGATCCTGCTGCTGATACACTCCGCCCTCAGATTGATACTGCCGCGCTTGCTGTAATGAAAAAAGCAAATGTAAAGATTGTTCCTCTTATCAATAATGTAAACGAACATAAAGGAGAAGGTACATTTGATGGAAATATGCTGCACCGCATATTGCATAATCATCAAAAGAGAGAAAGACTGATAGCTGATATCATTAAATATATCAAACAATATGGCTTGCAGGGTGTGAATATAGATTTTGAAGAATTTAAAGAGCGCAGTGATGAACCTATTACAGCTTTTCAAAAAGAATTATATGAAAAGCTCCATAAAGAGGGATTGCTGGTAACGCAGGATATTATGCCCAATGATACAGACTTCAATATAAAAGAACTATCTGCATACAATGATTATATTGTATTGATGGCTTATGATGAACATTACAGCAGTAGTGTGCCTGGTTCCGTATGCAGCCAGCAATGGATTGAAAAAGAATTGGATGAAGCAGCTGCAAATATACCCTCTGAAAAAATTATTCTCGGTATAGCATGCTATGGTTATGACTGGCGTGAAAAAACAGAAGCCACGACCATTACCTATCAGCAGGCATTGGCCAACGCCAAACAATACAACTCGGTAATTGATTTTGACAATAATACTTATAATAACTGGTATACTTATAAAGACGCCGATGATGCAGAACATAAAGTATATTTTACCGATGCGGCTACTAATTTTAATACCATCCGTTTTGCAGACCAGTATGGAACAGCCGGTACTGCATTATGGAGATTGGGCAGCGAAGATGAAAGATTGTGGAGCTATTATAACAGGAGTCTTTCCGGGGAAAGCTTGCAACAGCACCCGTTTGATTATAATCAGCTGCAAATAGTAAACACACCGGTTGAAAGGCCGGATTATATTGGCGATGGTGAAATACTGAATGTGGTTACTGCGCCGCAACCCGGTAAGCTTAAGCTTGAAATTGACAGCACAGAAGGGATAATTGCCGAGGAGCAATATGAGCAGCTTCCTTCTAAATACGTTATTAAAAAATACGGCAATGTGCACAACCAGGTTATCCTCACGTTTGATGATGGCCCAGACCCTGAGTATACACCGCAAATACTGGATATACTAAAGAAGGAAAATATTCCTGCAGCTTTTTTTCTTGTTGGTATTGAGGCAGAAAATAATCTGCCACTTGTAAAAAGAATTTATAAAGAAGGGCATGAAATAGGTAATCATACATTTACACATCCTAATATAGCTGAAGTAAGTGCAGACAGGGCTGTAACGGAAATGGAGTCAACACGGTTGTTGATTGAGGCTGTTACCGGAAGAAGTACAGTGCTGTTTCGTGCGCCGTTTAATGCTGATGCGGAGCCAACCAAAGAAGTAGAACTAAAACCCATTGCAATCAGTAAAGAAAAAAATTATTATACTGTAGGAGAAAGTATTGATCCTAATGATTGGGAACCCGGTATTACCGCCGATAGTATTTATGCAAGAATTATCCGCCAGTATGAAGCCAATCCTGAAAAAGGCATTATACTGTTACATGATGCAGGAGGCAACCGCCAGGCAACAGTTGACGCGCTGCCACGCATCATTCATTATTTTAAAAATAAAGGAGTACAATTTACTACTGTTGCCAGCCTGCTGCATACTTCTAAAGATAAGATTATGCCGGCTGTTCACAGTAAATTGGTTTCAATGAATGGGGGTATCGCGGATTTTGGTTACTGGCTTGAACATTTTTTGACCGCTGCGTTTTGGGTAGCTATCGCGCTGGGATTATTGCGCATTTTAATGATGGCTGTAATGGCATTTATGCAAAAGCTTAAAAGCAGAAAGTATACTGCTTTTTATAATGCTCCTGCTATTGCAATGCCGCCGGTCAGTATAATTGTGCCGGCATATAATGAGGAAGTGAATGCCGTAAAAACTATCGAAAACCTGTTGCAGCAAAATTATCCTGATTACAATATTATATTTATTGATGACGGCTCAAAAGACAGCACTTATAAAAAAGTATCTGACGCATTTCATAATCATCCACAGGTAACCGTGCTTACCAAACCCAATGGCGGTAAAGCATCTGCATTGAATTATGGTATAAGCCGGTCAAAAAATGATTATGTAGTTTGTATTGATGCCGACACGCAATTAAAACATGACGCCATAGCGGCGCTAATGAAACGGTTTACTCCGTTACCTGAACACAAAGCTTCTAACGAAATAGGCGCTGTAGCCGGTAATGTAAAAGTTGGTAACGAGCATACGCTACTCACCAAATGGCAGGGCATTGAATATACTACCGCTCAAAATTTTGACCGCAGGGCATTTGATCTTATTAACGGTATTACGGTTGTGCCAGGGGCTATCGGAGCATTCAGAAAAAACGCGATTGAAAATGTAGGAGGCTTTACGATAGATACATTGGCAGAAGACTGTGACCTGACTATACGTATTTTAAGAAATGGCTATCGTGTAGTAAACTGCACTGAAGCAATAGCAGTAACCGAAGCGCCGGAAACATTGAAGCAATTTATGAAACAACGCTTTCGCTGGAGCTATGGTATTATGCAGGCGTTCTGGAAAAACAGGGACGCGTGTTTTAATCCTGAATACAAAGGGCTTGGTATGGTGGCATTGCCTAATATTTTATTGTTCCAGATCATCCTGCCTGTGTTAGCACCGCTTGCAGATATAATGCTTGTATTGAGTTTAATATGGAATCGTCATAATCCTGCAAGCCTTGATAAAATAGGCTGGTATTACCTTGTTTTTTTACTCGTAGATGTATTGGTAAGTGTAGTTGCCTTTGCATTTGAAAAAGAAAAGATGAGTAAACTGGTGTGGCTGATACCGCAACGCTTTGCATATCGTCAATTAATGTATATCACGCTTTTCAAATCTATTCGTAAAGCAGTAAAAGGTGAAAGCCAGGGATGGGGTGTATTAAAGAGAACCGGCACAGTAAAAAAAATGGAAAATTCTGCTGCATAAAAAATGCAGGCTGCCATCCAGGTAATACTGCTGCTGCATCATTAAGCACCGGATCAAACTGAACAAATGTGCCGGCAATCAGTATTCTTCCGGCACTCCATAGTATAACATACTTTATTTTTCCTCTATAGTTATCATAACCATAAGCCATGAAGTTTTTTATATTGCTGGTATACACTATCTGCATAAGTTTTTTTGCAATTGCGCAACGTCCGCCGCAAGGGCCTGTGTCCGACACTATTTATACCCCGCAAAAACTTGGTTATACATTATACTGGCAGGACGAATTTAACGGTAATGCGCTTGATACCACCAAATGGGAAATAAGAGGTATTGGACCGCGGGCATTAGGGCATGTGTCTAAAGAAGCTGTTACTATCGGTGATGGCTACCTGTACCTGCATGCATTAAAGCGTAATGACAGCATGTTCATCAGTGCGGTAGGCACGCAAAATAAATTTATGACCACATATGGCTATTTTGAATGCCGGGCACAGTTGCAGCAATCTCCCGGAGTGTGGGGCGCGTTCTGGTTACAGTCACCCAAATTAGCCGGCGGCGATAACCCGGCTTTATACGGAGCTGAAGTAGATATTATGGAATGTTTCAGAAAACTGGGAGATGATATTGTATCCCATAATGTACATTGGGGGCTTATGGCCCAAAACAGCAAACCACCCGCGGCATGCAGAGCTATCTTAAAGGGGCAGGCAAAGGCTTTCATACTTTTGCACTTGAGTGGACGCCGGAGCAATATATTTTTTATGTGGATGGATATAAATTTTATGAAGTGAACAAAGGCATTTCACAAATTGATGAATATATTATTCTCAGCATGGAATTGCCCAATGAAATAAAAGACCTTGTCAACACAAGATTCCCGGATGTGTTTATTGTGGATTGGGTAAAGGTGTATAAAAAGAAATAGCTGTAAGATTATACTATAAACCTTCAACTATTCCAGCATCCGCTTTGCCTTCTCAACGGCCTTCACCAGGTCATCTACTTCGGCTTTGGTATTATAGAATGCAAAAGAAGCGCGTACTGTGCCGGGAATATGGAATATCTCCATTAATGGTTGTGTGCAATGATGACCCGTTCTTACAGCAATGGACTGTTTATCTAAGATCTCACCCATATCAAAAGGATGAATATGACCTGCAAGAAATGATATAGCGCCTGCGCGGTGCCTGGCATCGCCAATAAAACGGAGCGAAGGAATAGCCGAGAGCTTATCATAAGCGTAAGCGATCAGCTCTTCCTCCCATTGCTGAATAGCGTGTATACCTGCCTGTTGTATATAATCAACGGCCGCGCCTAATGCTATAGCGCCTGATATATCAGGTGTGCCGGCTTCAAACTTAAAAGGCAATTCGTTGTAGATAGTTTTGGCAAACGTTACATGGCTTATCATATCACCGCCACCTTCATAAGGGGGCATTTCATTCAGCCATTTTTCCTTGCCATATAAAATACCGATGCCGGTTGGCCCGTACATTTTATGACCGGAAAAGGCAAGAAAATCAACATCAAGTTCCTGCACATCAAGCGGCATATGCTGCACTGCCTGCGCGCCATCCAGCAAAACAGGAATGTTCAACGCATGTGCTTTACCAATGATCTCTCTAACAGGATTTACTGTTCCTAAACTATTAGAAACATAGGTAACGGCAACAATCTTTACTTTAGGTGTAAGCAATTTGTCAAACTCCTCCATCTTCAGTTCACCCGCTTCATCTATTGGTATAACTTTTAATACTGCATTTTTTTCTTCACAAATAATCTGCCAGGGCACAATATTGGAGTGATGCTCCATCGCAGAGATCAATACTTCATCACCTTCTTTCAAAAATTTTCTACCGTATGTATATGCAACAAGGTTAATGCTGTTGGTGGTGCCTTTCGTAAAAATTACTTCGCGGTCAGATTTTGCATTGATAAAAGCGGCGATTTTTTTTCTTGCTGCTTCATACGCTTCTGTAGCCTGCTGGCTCAGCAGATGCACACCACGGTGTACATTACTATTATATTCCGTATAATATTTTTCGAGAGTTTGTAAAACCTGCAAAGGTTTTTGGGTGGTAGCAGCATTGTCAAGATATATCAGTGGTTTACCGTAAACTTTTGTCTGAAGTATAGGAAAATCTTTCCTGATGCTTTCTACATCCAGTACATTATCGGTTATGGTATCACTGTTGGTCATACGCTTCAGCCATTTTTTTTGTGATCAGTTTTTCTATATATTCCTGCACGGCCGGTATCTGTATTTTATTGGTAACGTCAAATGCGAAGGCGTTAACCAATAAGTTCCTTGCAGCCGCTTCACCAATTCCTCTTGCCTTCAGGTAAAACAATGCTTCGTTATTAAAATTGCCCACAGTTGAACCATGGCTGCATTTTACATCATCCGCAAAAATCTCCAGTTGTGGTTTGGAGTCAATAACAGCATTATTGCTCAGTAGCATATTATTGTTTTGCTGGAAGGCATTGGTTTTTTGCGCATCCTGCTGCACAAATATTTTACCGTTAAATACGGCTCTTGAATCTTTCATTAATACACCCTTATACAATTCATTGCTGAAGCAATGCGGGTTAAGGTGATTAACACAGGTATGATTATCGGTAAGCTGGTTAGGTCCGGTAAGATACAGTCCATACAGGTGACTTTCTGTATTTGTTCCATTTAAGTCAAGGTGAAGGTTATTACGGAAAAGAGCGCCTCCCGGTAAGGTATATGTATAATTGTTGAACAGGCTATCGGCACTTTGCACAGCCTGGTAAAAATTAACCCAGCGAACATTTCCGGGTGTTGTCTGCAGTATATAGTGATCTGCCTGCGCGTTTTCTGCTACATAACATTCCGTAACGCTGTTAATGAAGATAGGGCTTTCTCCAATGATCAGTAATGATTCAACCACCTGCAATTTGCTGCCCTTATTGGCGATAATTAAAAGCCGTGGCTGCACAAATACTGGCTCAGCGGCATTATATATATGAGTAATGTGAATGGGCTTATCTGCAATGATATTTTTATCTGCTTCAATCACAATACCATGTTCAAACATAGCTGTGTTCAATGCCGCCATTGGCTGTGCGCTTAGCGATATATGTTTTGACAAATAATCTTTAAAGCGATCATTGTTCAACGCTGTGCGCAGCGGGGATATGGTTATACCGGGAATATTCACATCTTCATTCAGCATACCATTCTTCAGCACAATTTCATGCGCGTCAAGATGTGGTATATTACCGTTTTTTTTTGTGCTGACTAAGGAAGCCTCACCGGGGAATAACAGGAAATCGTCTTTTAAAAACGGGGCTATATTCGTAAAGCGCCAGTCTTCCTGTTTTACAGTAGGAAAACCATTGCGCGCAAACGTTTTAAATGCGTCTTCACGCAAGCTTGTTAACCAGGCACTTTCTGTATCATTTCTTTTTTCTTTGTATAAAGAAGTTAACTGGTCGTATAGTGATGTTGTAGTGATCATGTGAATCTTGTAATGCTTTAATCATCAAACCGAGGCCGTGGTAACAGGTTCTTTAATCCAGTCATAGCCTTTTTCTTCCAGCTCCAGCGCCAGTTCTTTGGTGCCGGATTTTACTATCCTTCCATCATATAATACATGCACAAAATCAGGAACTATATAGTCCAGCAAACGCTGGTAGTGTGTAATTACAATAAATGCATTTTTGTCGGAGCGTAATTTGTTCACACCGTTTGAAACAATGCGCAACGCGTCAATATCCAGGCCCGAATCTGTTTCATCCAGTATAGATAATTTTGGGTTGAGCATAGCCAACTGGAAAATCTCGTTCCTCTTTTTCTCTCCACCTGAAAACCCTTCGTTCAATGAACGGTTGGTAAGTTTCGCGTCAAACTCCACCAGCTTTTGTTTTTCTCTTGTAAGTCTTAAAAACTCTTTTGCTTCAATAGGCGGTTCGTTATGATATGCCCGTATTTCGTTTAGGGCAGTGCGCAAAAAGTTTATATTAGATACACCCGGAATTTCAATAGGGTATTGAAATGCAAGGAACAAACCCTCTCTTGCCCTGTCTTCGGGCGACATATCCAAAAGGTCTTTACCGTCAAAGCTCACTTCGCCACCGCTTACTTCATAGTTTTCTCTTCCGGCCAGGACAGAAGCAAGAGAGCTTTTGCCTGAGCCATTGGGTCCCATAATAGCATGCACTTCGCCTGGGTTTACCTGCAGGTTGATGCCTTTTAATATCTGCTTATCCTCAACTGACGCCTGTAGATTTTTAATGTCTAATAACATAATACTGTGCTGTGTTTCTTTTGTCTTTATCCCTTCTCAAGATAAATTGTTGTTATATATTTTTAACCAACGCTGCCTTCCAGCGAAATTGAAAGCAGCTTTTGTGCTTCCACCGCAAACTCCATCGGTAATTGATTCAATACTTCTTTTGCATAGCCGTTCACTATCAGCGCTACCGCTTTTTCTGTATCAATACCTCTTTGATTAAGGTAAAATATCTGGTCTTCACCAATTTTTGATGTGGTGGCTTCGTGCTCTATTGTTGCCGTGCTGTTTTTGGATTCGATATATGGAAAAGTATGCGCCCCGCAACGATCACCAATCAATAATGAATCACATTGTGTAAAGTTTCTTGCATTTTCTGCTTTAGCGCTTACCTGCACCAGGCCGCGATAACTGTTCTGTCCTTCGCCTGCGGATATGCCTTTTGAAATAATGCGGCTTTTGGTGCCTTTACCTATATGGAACATTTTAGTGCCGGTATCTGCTATCTGTTTGTTTTTTGTAACAGCAACAGAATAAAATTCACCGGTAGAATAATCACCCTGCAAAATTACGCTCGGGTATTTCCAGGTGATGGATGAGCCGGTTTCAACCTGCGTCCATGAAATTTTTGCGTGAGCGCCACGGCAAACTCCACGTTTGGTTACGAAGTTGTAAATACCGCCATTGCCCTCTTTATCGCCGGGATACCAGTTCTGTACCGTGCTGTATTTGATTTCCGCGTTTTCCATTGCTATCAGCTCAACCACCGCGGCGTGTAGTTGGTTTTCATCTCTTTTAGGTGCAGTACAGCCTTCCAGGTAACTTACATAACTGCCTTCATCCGCCACTATCAATGTGCGCTCAAACTGCCCGGTATTTTGTGTATTGATCCTGAAGTAGGTTGATAATTCCATCGGGCAACGAACACCTTTGGGAATATATACAAATGAGCCGTCTGAAAAAACAGCAGCATTCAATGCGGCATATAAATTATCGGAATGCGGAACAACCGTGCCGAGATATTTCTGCACAAGTTCAGGGTGTTCTTTTACCGCTTCGCTGATGGAGCAGAAAATAATACCGTGTTCTTTTAAAGTTTCTTTATACGTGGTAGCAACAGATACGCTGTCAAAAACCGCATCTACAGCTACTCCTGCCAGTACTTTTTGTTCGGAAAGCGGAATGCCCAGCTTTTCAAAAGTGGCAATGAGCTCAGGGTCCACTTCATCCAGGCTTTTATATTTTGCGCCTGATTTTGGCGCGGCATAATATGAAATGTCCTGGAAATCAACCTTAGGTAATTCAAAATTTTGCCAGTGTGGCTCAGGCTGTTTAAGGAAAGACTGGTATGCTTTCAAACGCCAGTCGAGCAACCATTGCGGTTCGCCCTTTTTGGCAGATATAAAATGAATGGTTTCTTCGCTCAGTCCTTTTGGCGCCACCTCCATTTCTATATCCGTTACGAAACCAAATTCGTATTCCTTATTACTGTACTCCTCTAAAATATCGTCACTCTTATTAGGCATAATTGTTATGTATGTATTAAGACCTCAAACTAAACTGAAAAGCTTTCACCGCAACTGCATGTTCTGGTAGCGTTAGGGTTATTGAAAGTCAACCCTTTACCATTCAGTCCCCCGGAATAATCCAGTTCTGTACCGTAGAGATATAAAAGGCTTTTCATATCTACTACTATTTTGATGCCTTTATCTTCAAAAATTTCATCACCGGCTTTGGTTTCATTGTCAAAGCTCAGTTTGTACTCCAAACCGGAGCAGCCGCCACCTTTTACGCCTACACGCACAAAGCTGTTCCCGTCACTTTTTTCCTGCGCCAGCAGGTTATTGATATACTCCTTTGCAGAAGCTGAAACCGTAATCATAATGCTTGTTTTAAACTATCGGCAAAATTACGATTTTAGGTGATAAGATGGTGTTATGTAAGTTTAAAAGGTGGAAATATGGGAAATAAGGATATAATTACTAAGATCAGGAGAAATTTATTTAAACACAAGGATTATAGCCTTTTAGTTCATCTCACAATTCACAAAAGCCCAAAAAATTAAGTCAAATGTGTTATTATTGCCATTTTAAAGACTAAATTTTGAGTGCTGTTTACCAGATACAAGTACCCGCAACTGTGCCTGAAGATACAACAGGCTGCCACTTATATATAGATATAGGCGCTGATCACCTCACTTTTGTGGTTTTAAACACAGCCGAAAGGGAATTTTTAGCATTACAACAGTTTAACCTTGAAAAATATAATGCTTTAACACATTGCCGGGAGATCCTCAGCCGTAATGAATGGCTGAATAAATCCTATAGCCGTACAGTAGTTGCGTATAATTTTGCCGATAGCATATTGGTTCCGGAAAAGTTTTATATGCCTGCTATAAATGAGCCATCGCTTGACCTGGTATATGGAGATATGAATAAGGGAAGACAGTTTGTAGATCATGTGGCTGAATGGGAGTTATATCATATTTACAGGGTGCCCGAAGTGCTGCATAATATTTTTGCCACGCATTTTCCTGCTGCCGGATTTGTGCATAGCTATTCATCTTTTTTAAAAATAAAAAAGCAAAACATAAGCGAAACAGGAAATGAACTGAATGCAATTTTTTACAATAACAAGCTCATCATTAGTCTTTTTAAAGATGGAAGTCTTCAGTTAATGCGCTCTTTTGAATATGAAACATCCGAAGATGTAGCGTATCACCTGTTGAATATCTGCGGCCGGTTTAACGTGGATTGTGAAAATGTGACGCTTGTAATTTCAGGGTTGATAGATGATCATTCGTCCGTATATACCGAATTGCAGAAATATTTTTTGTATTTGCAGTTAAGCCGGCGTCCGGCTGATTTTAAATACAGCGAGGTATTTGATGAGTATCCTCCTCATTTTTTCACTGATGTTTTTAATGCGGCATTATGCGGATAATCAGCGGCACGGCCGGGGGCAGAAGGATAAATCCACCTGCAAATATGCCGCATACCAGGCCCACTACTGATATTGCCAAAGAGGGATTGTTCAATATTATCCAGAATAATCTTGACATCAGTTTACTTAAAACGCTTGATCTTTTTGGTGGAACCGGAAGCATCAGTTATGAACTGGCATCGCGTGGCGCTACTGATTTAACCACTGTGGAAAAAGACCCGAAGATGTATGCCTTTATTGATGAAAATCTGAGGAAACTGGGATTCAGGAAAATGGTCAAGCTATACAGGATGGATGTTTTCACGTTTATTAACCAGTGCACTGAAGATTTTGATTTTATTTTTGCAGGACCACCTTATGCCCTTGGAAATATTGATGATTTGCCCGCAGAAGTGTTTAAACATAACCTGTTAAAAGAGAACGGATGGTTTGTGCTGGAGCATACACCGCGTAATAATTATGAGTCGTTTCCGCATTTCAGAACGTCGCGTAATTATGGCACAACCGTGTTTTCGGTGTTTATTAATAAGTGAAGAAATGCTTGATTGTAAAGAATAATTCTATAAGTTTTCTAAAAGAGCGGTTCAATCTCTACAGCAAAAAGAACAACACATTCAATATCTTCCTGAAACCTTTTCAATTATGAAAAGAAAAAAACTTCATGACGAAAAAAGATACCAGGATACTGTATAAACAAAAACGAACTGAATTAAAGGACAATGAAATTGAAAAATTACAGGATCTTGTATTGATCCGGTTTCAAAAGTTATCTTTGCCTTTTATTGAATACCTGCATACTTATCTGCCTGTTCATAATAATAAAGAAGTAGATACATTTCCTGTTATTGATTTTATGGAATTCTGCAACCCGGGCTTGCAGGTAGTAATTCCAAAAACAGATATGCATACAAATTCCATGACCAGTTATTTGTATAATGATAATACTGTGCTGCATAAAAACAGATATGGAATAATGGAGCCGGATGGCGGAGAAATTATTGATGCCGGTTTAATTGATATGATTTTAGTGCCTTTGCTTGCATTTGATGAAAATGGTAGCAGGGTTGGGTATGGCAAAGGATATTACGACAGATTTTTATTGCAATGCCGCGAAGATGTAATAAAAATCGGCTTGTCTTTTTTTGATGCTGCAGATCCCATTGATGATACCGATGAATTTGATATACCTTTAACATATTGTGTAACACCATACCGCATCTATGAATTTTAATACTGCCTGGATGAAAATAATAAGGGTAATGCTGTTTCCGTTTGCATTATTTTACGGACTTGCGGTTAAAATCAGGAACTGGCTGTACAATAAAAATATAATCAAATCAAGCAGGTTTAATTTCCCGATCATAGCCGTGGGTAATCTTTCTGTGGGGGGCACGGGCAAATCGCCCATGGTTGAATATATTATAAGGCTGCTCCTGCCGGAATATAACGTTGCTACATTGAGCCGTGGCTATAAAAGAAAAACACGCGGTTATGTTTTGGCAGATGAAAAAACAACTGCAATAGATATCGGGGATGAGCCAATGCAGTTTCATAATAAATTTCCGGGTGTAACTGTAGCTGTTTGTGAAGAAAGAGCCTTTGCCGTTCCGCAGATATTATATGACAAACCGGGAACAGATGTTATAATACTGGATGATGCTTTTCAGCACAGGCAGGTAGATGCAGGCTTTAATATATTGCTCACAGATTATAATTATCCTTTTTATAAAGATTTCTTTTTGCCTACCGGCAATCTCCGCGATGCAAAAAGCAGCTATAAACGGGCGGATATTATTGTGGTTACCAAATGTCCTGATAATATAAATGGCGAAGACAAAAATGCTGTAGCAGGTAAAATTAACGCTTTGCCCGGGCAGCGCTTATTCTTTACCGGTATTAAGTATGGTGAACCGTATCAACTGGTAACAAAAGAAACAGTGGCATTAAATGACCAGGCAGATGTGTTATTGGTTTGCGGCATCGCTAACCCACAACCATTAAAAGTATTTATTAAAGATCGGGTGCACGAGCTTTCCGTATTGCATTACCGCGATCATTATATATTTACAATAGATGATCTCAGGTATATTAAAAAACAGTTCGATACCATTGCATCATCTCAAAAAATAATAATAGTAACAGAGAAGGATGCCGTACGTTTGATAAAATTTCAGGCTGAGCTAAAAGATATGCCGGTGTATGTTTTACCGATAGAGCCGTATTTTTTATTTAACGCATCAGAAGAATTTAATTATTTAGTAAAGAAATTCATTAAGGATTTCAATATAAAATCATAATCTCATTTATGGGGAGAAAGAATAGTAAGAACACCAAAAACAAGACATCGCACAGCACATTGACCGGCACGCTCGACGTTACGCGTTCCGGTATTGGATATGTAATGGTGGAAAACAGGGAGAAAGATATTTTTATTCGTCCGCAGGACTTTAATCACGCCCTACACGGCGACCGTGTAAGAGTGAAAATTACGCGGCAGGGACGCTCCGGAAGAATGGAAGGAGAGATAACAGAAGTTATAGAAAGAAAACAATCAGAATTTGTAGGCCGACTGGAACTGAACAAAGATTTTGGCTTTTTTATTCCGGATAAAGCAAAAGGAACGCCGGATATGTATATACCCGGCGATAAAACAAACGGAGCAAAAAACGGAGACAGGGTGGTGGTGCGTATTACAGAATGGAACAGCAGGGACAGAAGCCCTAATGGAGAAGTGATAAGCATTTTAAACGCCAGTGATGAAAATGATATGGCGATGAAAGAGATACTGGTGGATGCAGGTTTTGAATTAACGTTTGATGATGATGCATTAGAAGAAGCTGCAAGAATACCTGATACAATACCGGCTGCCGAGATAAAGAAGCGTAAGGATATGCGTGATATATTCACCATTACAATTGACCCTGTTGACGCGAAAGATTTTGATGATGCCATCAGTTACAGAAAATTAAAAAATGGCGTATACGAAATTGGCGTGCACATAGCTGATGTGAGTTATTATATTGAACCGGAAACGCCGCTTGACAAGAACGCTTACCAGAGAGCAACATCTGTGTATTTGCCGGATAGAGTATTGCCGATGCTGCCGGAGCATATTTCGAATGTGTTATGCTCACTTCGCCCGAAAGAAGAAAAGCTGACTTTTTCCGCGATATTCCAGATAAATGCCAGGGGGGAAGTAAAAAGTCACTGGTTGGGCAGAACGGTTATATTTTCCGATCACCGGTTTACATACGAAGAAGTACAGGATATTATTGAAAAGAAAGAAGGCTTATATAAAGATGAAGTACTTTTCCTGAATGATCTTGCGCAGAAATTCCGCAGGCAGAGATTCAAAAACGGCGCTATCAATTTTTCATCGCAGGAAGTAAGGTTTAAACTTGATGAAAACGGCAAGCCCATTGGTATAGTGGTTAAAGAAAGTAAGGAAGCACATCAGCTGATTGAAGAATTTATGCTGCTTGCCAACAGAACCGTTGCGGAAGATATTGCTAAAATAAAAGTGAATAAACATCCGGTACCTTTCCCTTATCGTGTGCATGATACACCTGATGAAGAAAAGCTTTTGCCTTTCGTGGATTTTGCAAAAAAATTCGGGCATAAGTTTGATACAAAATCGCCTGAAGGAATCGCCGCGTCATTTAACGAAATGCTGGAAGAAGTGCAGGGTAAACCCGAACAGCATGTGCTGGAGCAATTGGGTATACGCACAATGGCAAAAGCGGTGTATACCAAAGATAATATCGGGCATTATGGTTTGGGTTTTGAGCATTACTGCCATTTTACTTCGCCTATACGGCGCTACCCTGATGTAATGGTGCATAGAATTTTACAGGAGGTGCTTGATGGAAAAGTGAATCCTGATAAAAAGATGGAAGAGAAATGCAGGCACAGCAGTGAACGGGAAAGGGCGGCAATGGATGCGGAACGCGCTGCCAATAAGTATAAGCAGGTAGAATTTATGCAGGATTATATAGGTGATGAATTTGAAGGCGTGATTAGTGGCGTGGCCGGGTTTGGTTTTTGGGTAGAAACCGTTGCGCATAAATGCGAAGGTTTGGTAAGCATACAAAGCCTGCTTGATTATGATGATTTCCGGCTGATAGAGGCTGAATATTGTTTGGCAGGCCGCAGAAGCGGACGAACATTCAGAATGGGAGATAAGGTTTGGATAAAAGTTATTGCGGCTAATTTGGGCAAACGGCAACTGGATTACGAATGGGTGATAAAGCCGGGGGATATTGCCGCCAATGAAACGGTACAGCAAAAACCTTCCGCTAAAAAAATAAAGAAGGGAAAAAGAAAATAAAGGCTGGAATTAAAAATAAAAGTTTAAACAGGGTTACTATTATGTTCTCGTTCGAAGAACTTACAAAGCAGTTTGCAAAAAGATTCAATGCACGTCATTTTCCGGGTACTGTTCCTTCATTGTACGAGCCTGCAGAATATTTTCTTTCCATAGGCGGCAAAAGGGTGCGCCCTGTAATGTGTTTAATGGCAAATGAATTATTTGGAGATATACATCCTGATGCATGGTATGTTGCAGACGCGATAGAACTCTTTCACAACTTCACGCTTATTCATGATGATATTATGGATAAGGCTGCGTTGCGGCGCGGTATGCAAACCGTTCATGCAAAATATAATGAGCCAACGGCATTGCTTGCCGGTGATGTAATGATGATCACTTCTTATGAATACTTGAATAAAATACAGGCGCCGTACCTGCATAAGCTGATGAGCATATTCAATAAAACTGCCAGGGAACTTTGCGAAGGACAGCAGTTGGATATGGATTTTGAAAAGAGAGATAATGTAACATTAGGGGAGTATCTCCACATGATCACGTTGAAAACCTCTGTGCTGCTGGCTGCCAGCCTGCAGATGGGGGCGATAATCGGCGGCAGCGGAGAAGGTAACCAGGATATGATATATGACTTCGGAAAAAATCTTGGCATCGCTTTCCAGGTACAGGATGATTATTTAGATGCTTTTGGTGATCCTCAAAAATTTGGAAAACAGCCGGGAGGTGATATAATGGCTAACAAAAAAACATTTTTATGGATACATGCACTTGAAGTTGCAACCGCATCACAAAAAAAAGAATTGATGCGTCTTATGTCTGGTAACGATGCAGACAAAGTTGCCAGAACATTGCAGGTATTCAGGGATTGTAAAGTAGATTCATGGTCGAAAGACCTGAAAGATAAATACCTGGATATAGCTTTAAAACTCCTGGATGATATTGCTGTTATCAGTTCACGAAAAAGGCCCTTGCAGGAGCTGGCTGGTTTTTTAGTTCAAAGGGAGTATTAATTTTTTATCTTTATATAAAACAAAAACCTATGTCTATATTAAAACTACCATTACAATTTGTAGGATCAAAAGGGGAAAAAACATTGTATACACTGTTTGACAGCGGGGCTAATTTGTCATGCATAGATCCTAACTATTTAGATGATTTAGAAATGCCTGTGAGCCTGGGAACAACAAGGAAATTATCCACTGCCAGTGAAGGGCATTTTATTGAAATAAAAGAACGAGTGACATTAGATTTTTACATCAACGACGTATTATTGTCTGATGAATTTCTTGTTGTGCCGGGGTTAAGTGAGGAAGCAATCATTGGCGCAGCAACTTTACAAAAATGGAGAATAAAGCTCGATCTTGAGCATGATAAAGTAATAGTTGATCCTAAAGTGGCTAAACTTCAGCTTATATAAATGACGTTTACGGTTTACCTGGGTGTATTTCAGATTTTCGCGAATTGGGCAGTCATATGCAGATGCCTCGTGCCTCGGCATGACAGCAGCGGTGCGTTGTTCAGCATTGATACAATGCCTGACAATATTAACATAGTTCGGCATTGCACCGTAGCCTGTCACCCCGCGAGGCACAAGGGGTCTGCTGTAGCAGTAGTGCCTATATGCGAAAATCTGAAATACACCCGTTTGCTTTTGCCCGGTTGATATTTTTAATTTATTTTGGATGAATAAACTCATCAAACTAATACCGGATGTTCAACTCCCTGTTCAGGACTAAAAAGATTTCTTCAATTCTTGCGGAAGGCGGTGATGATGTGCACGAAGGCGGCGGCTTAAAAAGAGTACTCACCATGCGTGACCTCACTTTTTTTGGTATTGCTGCTATTATAGGTGCGGGAAGTTTCAGCAGTTTGGGCGCGGCGGTGTTTAGCGGCGGTCCGGGTGTGGTGGTATTATTTATTATTTGTGGTATTGCCTGCAGTTTTACTGCGCTCTGTTATTCTGAATTTGCAAGTCGCATACCCGTTGCCGGTAGTGCCTATACTTATGCGTATGCTTCTTTCGGCGAATTGTTTGCCTGGATCATCGGCTGGGCACTGATCATGGAATATTCCATAGGTAACATATATGTAGCCTATAGCTGGAGCGACTATTTTACTTCGCTGATGCACAAATTAAATATTCATATTCCTGAATATTTATCATGCAGTTATATGGAAGCTAAAAAAGCTTTTGCAGAAAACTCAGCCAATAAAGAATTGATAGCCGCGTGGCAAACAGCGCCTGTTATTGGCGGGTTGAAAATGATTGTTGATATACCTGCGCTCGTTATTAATGTACTGATCACTTATCTTGTATTCAGAGGTATAAGAGAAAGCCGCAATTTCAGTAACGCGATGGTAATGCTTAAGCTTGCGGTAGTAGTGCTGGTGATTTTGGTGGGCGGCTATATGGTTTTTTCAAACGGGCTTACGGTTAACTGGACACCGGCAAATGAAGAAGGTATACATTCATTTATGCCTAATGGTTTTGGTGGCGTAATGGCTGCGGTGAGCGGTGTGTTCTTTGCCTATATTGGTTTTGATGCGGTGAGTGTGCTGGCAGAAGAAAGTAAAAACCCACAGAAAGATCTGCCGAAGGGGATGATAGCTTCGCTTATTATTTGTACTGTAGTATATATTTTATTATCTCTTGTGCTTACCGGTGCAGTTGTTTATTCAAAGTTTGATGGTGTTGGCGATCCGCTGGCATTTATTTTTGAAAAAGAAAACCTGGATATAGGTTGGATGCAATTTCTTGTAGCGATCTGCGCGGTAATAGCCATGACAAGTGTGCTGCTCGTTTTTCAAATGGGGCAACCACGTATATGGATGGGCATGAGCAGGGATGGATTGCTTCCGCCGGTGTTTCAAAAAATTCATCATACGTATAAAACACCTTCTTTCTCCACTATTCTTACCGGCATTGTGGTGGGCATTCCGATCATATTTACAGATAAAACCTTTGTGCTTGATTTTACCAGTATCGCAACTTTGTTCGCGTTTGTGCTGGTATGCGGCGGTGTATTGCTTATTCCACCAAAGGAAAAGGTAAAAGGAAGATTTCATCTGCCTTATATTAATGGTCAATTTATTTTCCCGGGTATTATCTTACTTGCTATTATTATTATATCTGTATTGTCTAAAAGTTATTTTGCCGATATGTTCAACCTTGATTTTTCAGGAGATAAAGATTATACTTCCGGCAAGCTGAGCTTTATGGATGTTGCTACTCCCAAAATTTCACTCATTATTTTCTGGATGCTGGCAATTGTGCTGAGCATTATTACCAGCATAAAAAAATATTCATTAATACCTTTAATGGGGTTGATCACCTGCCTCTATCTGCTTACAGGTATGACAAAAAGTAACTGGGCCTGGTTCATTGGCTGGTTGCTTCTCGGACTGATCATTTATTTTATTTATGGGTATAAGCATAGTAAGCTGGCTAAAGCTGCTGTATAGTTATTTGATTAACGGCAGATAACACGTATAAGACCTTTGCAGCGATTGAGCGTTAGCGTTACCTTTGCAAAGAAGTTTTATGAAAACCTTATCAGTCCCTTCCAGGGAAAATATAGATACACTCCGCTCTCAGGCCCCGGTTGCAGAACAGGCCGGTTGTTTAACAAGTGAGCAACTCGATATAATCTACAGAGAAAAATGGCTTAATATTTACGTTCCCCAATGCCTGGGCGGGCTCGGGCTTGCTTTGCCTGAAGCTATTCAACTGCTTGAACGGCTTGCGTGGATTGATGGCAGTATAGGGTGGACGGTAACGCTTGGCAGCGGCGCTAATTTGTTTATTGGATACCTGCACAGCAATATTGTTTCTTTATTTTTTAATGATCCCAAAGTTTGTTTAGCCGGTAGCGGCGCTAATTCAGGCATTGCGAAAAAAATAAAAGGGGGATATATTGTTAGCGGAAAATGGAAATATGCTACGGGATCTTTACATGCTACGGCATTTACTGTAAACTGCGTATTGCAGGATGACGATACTGCACCTGCCGATAACACCGCAAGCTTTATATTTAAAGCAGGTGAAGTGCAGATCTGCAGGGATTGGAACGGCATGGGCATGAGAGCTACAAGCAGCCATTCATTTTCGGTAACTGATTTATTTGTGCCTGATGAGCGCCGTTTTTTTATTAATGCTGCACAGGCTATATTACCTGATCCTATATTTTATTTCCCTTTTATACCATTTGCTGAAGTTACATTGGCGGCTAATATTGCCGGAATGTCAGTTCATTTTACGGACGAGTGCAGAAGAATTTTTGAAGACAGGATAAGGAATAAGACACTTCCTGTAGAACAAAGCAGTGAAATGCTGGAGCTGCTTGGCAGATCTATTTCAATAATAGAAAAGAACAGGGATGTTTTTTATGATGCTTTACGGATGTTATGGAATTCCGGTAAAAACGAAAGAAACTGGGATGTCAGTCTGTTAAACAGGCTCAGCTTTACTTCAAAAAAAATGGTGAGAGAGCTGCTCGCTATAGTATCGCAATTATACCCATATTGTGGAATGGAAGCTGCAGATACCGGATCGGAGATAAACAGGATATGGAGGGATATTCATACTGCAAGCCAGCACCAGTTGATCACTTTTAAAAGACCTATATCAGCACATATATAACAGTTGGTAATATATTGCATCCCGAAATCCGTTATCTATATAGCTCAGGTCAGAAATACTTATCTTCAGGAAATAAATTATAGTATGCTGAACAGAATATTTTTTTTAGCGCTTGTATTGATTGGTACGGTAAGTGTTAACGCGCAATCAAAATCAAAAACAGATAAGATCGCGCCTTTCTCTATTAAGCTCGCTGACGGCAAAACATTTACACCAGCAGAATTAAAAAAAGGGCCGGTGATTTTAATTTATTTTTCTCCGGATTGTGAGCATTGTCAGCATTTTACCAAAGAAATGGTAGATAATTATCGAACCCTGCTTACAGATAAGCAGGTGGTAATGGTAACTTATTTACCGGTAGACGATGTGAAGCGGTTTGAAGATATGTTTGAGCTTAAGAACTGTAAAAATATTGTTGTTGGCACAGAAGAAAAAACATTTGTAGTAAGAAATTATTATAAAGTGACCCGTTTCCCTTTTGTTGTAATGTATAATAAGCTTGGCAAACAGGTGAAGACGTTTGCAAACGGACCATCCTTCACAGAAGTGTATAAAACAATTCAGGATTTATAATATCATGCGTAAATATTGTAGCCGCTAATTTTTATCTTTAAAATATGAAAAGACGATCAGCCATAAAAAATCTTATGATCATTGCCGGAGGTATAGCTATTATGCCTTCCTGCTCCACAGAGCCCGGTAAAGCATCTATTGATTTAAAAAAGATAAATATCAACACAGACCAGGAAGCTTTACTGGCGGAAATAGCGGAAACGATCATTCCCAAAAATGATATGCCCGGAGCAAAAGATCTCAATCTTCATTTATTTACATTAAAAATGGTAGATGACTGCCATAGTGAAGAAGATCAGCAGCATTTTATTGCAGGATTAAACAGCATTGATAAACTTGCAAAAGATAAGTATGGAAATGCTTTTGCGAAATGTAATGTTACACAAAGAGCTGAACTGCTTGCTGCAATTGCAAAGGGAGAAAATACCGGAAAAGAGGCTGCTGCGTTCCTTAAAATTGCCAAACGCCGGGTTATACAGGGGTTCATGAATTCAAAATATGTAATGACTGATCTTAAGAAATATGAACTCGTTCCCGGAAGATATAACGGATACTTTCCTGCAAAACAAGCTTAATAAACACATTCTAACAATAACGTATGCCCGAAATTACTGGTGATAGTATTAAAGACAGAACTTTTGATGCCATAGTGATTGGTTCAGGTATCAGTGGCGGCTGGTCTGCAAAAGAGCTTACAGAAAAAGGTTTAAAGACTTTGTTGCTTGAACGCGGCAGGGATGTAAAGCATATTAAAGATTATCCCACCACCAATAAATTACCTTACGAATTTGAGCACAGGGGGGAAGTGCCTTTGGATATTCAGAAAGACGCGCCGATAGTAAGCCGCTGTTATGCGTTCAGGGAAGATACGTTGCATTTTTTTTTAAAAGATAAAGAACACCCCTATGTAGAGCAAAAGCCTTTTGACTGGATACGCGGTTACCAGGTAGGCGGTAAATCTCTGATTTGGGCAAGGCAGACGCAGCGCTGGAGTGATTTTGATTTTGAAGGCCCTGCACGGGACGGCTTTGCTGTTGATTGGCCTATACGCTATAAAGATATTGCTCCCTGGTACAGTCATGTAGAAAAATTTGCAGGCATTTCCGGCAACAAAGATGGATTGGCAGAATTGCCTGACGGAGAGTTTTTACCTGCCTATCCTTTAAACGCCGTGGAAAATTATTTTAAAGAACAGGTAAATAAAAATTATAAGAATCGCCATATCATCAGTGCAAGAGGAGCGCATATTTCCAAACCGCAGCAGGTTCATTTTGACCAGGGCCGGGGGCAATGCCAGAACAGGACCCTGTGCCAGAGAGGTTGCCCTTTTGGCGGTTATTTCAGCAGTAATGCATCAACTATTCCCTGGGCTGAGAAAACAGGCAATCTTACATTACGCCCGTTTTCTGTTGTGCATTCCATAATATATGATGAGCAGAAAGGAAAGGCAACAGGTGTAAAAGTGATTGATGCCAATACAAAGCAGGAAATAGAATTTTATGCTAAAGTGATTTTTGTAAATGCTGCCGCACTTAATACCAATCTTATTTTGCTTAACTCTATCTCTAAACGTTTCCCGAATGGTTTAGGCAATGATAACGGGCTACTCGGTAAATAT
Source organism: Agriterribacter sp. (assembly GCA_047601125.1). Classification (GTDB taxonomy): domain Bacteria; phylum Bacteroidota; class Bacteroidia; order Chitinophagales; family Chitinophagaceae; genus Agriterribacter. Next base: position 3,220,271 of record JASGJY010000002.1, read on the forward strand.
GTAGCGTTCCATAATTACAGCTCAACCGTTAGCGGGGAATATGATGGCATGAAGGAATTTAAAACCGACGGACGAAACCCGGTAGGCGGCGGGTATGTGCCGCGGTTCAGGAATGTATTTAAGCAGGAAACAGATTTTCTCCGCGGCTATGCCGCCGGGTTCAGCGCTTATCGCGGATTGAATACAGACGCTTCCGGCTTTGGCGCTGATTTAAAGGAGGCGCTTTTAAATCCTCCGCTTGCTCCGTGGCGAGTAGGTTCGCACATGATGGGGGAGACCATTCCCAAAGCAGCCAATTTTATAACGCTTGATAAAAATTTGAAAGACGCGTGGGGAATACCTCAGCTAAGCATATCTGTAGATTATGATGACAATGATCAGAAAATGATCAAGGATTACGAAGATGAGTTTTCAGAAATGTTTACAAAAGCCGGTTTTACCAATATAAAAGTGTCAAGAACCAATAAAGCGCCCGGACTTGATATACACGAAATGGGTGGCGTGCGTATGGGTAATGACTCTAAAACGTCTTTACTTAATAAGTGGAACCAGTTGCATCATTGTAAAAATGTTTTTGTAACTGATGGCGCCTGCATGACATCAACCTCCACGCAAAACCCTTCACTTACCTATATGGCATTTTCTGCAAGAGCTGCTGATTATGCATTTGCGGAGTTGAAAAGGGGGAATTTGTAGGTGGTAGAGGAGAACACTAATATTAATTGATGTGATGAAGCGTTTGGCTTCTTTTACTTTGCTGTTGTAGTCTTAAAAAAAGGAAAATTGCCCGGATAACTTAGGAAGTCGAATTTTTTTTCCTCGATAATATTTTTTACTGTTGCTTCAGCATATTCTTCTATATCCTGGTTTAGGTCAAGCAGTAAGGCTAAAGCATTTTTGTAAGATAGTTTCATCAATCCAAAATTTTATCGATAGTAAGGCTTGTTAGTATTTAGCGTTTCCCAGTCTTCCTCTGTCAATAAAACCAACATAAATATTATTTGTAAACCTGCAACCATCCTTCTATCCTCTCAAAATCTTTTCCATCTTCCTTCCTTTTGCCAGTTCATCTATCAGCTTATCTAAATACCTTGCCTGCTTTGTAAGCGGGTTCTCTATTTCTTCTATACGGTATCCGCATATCATGCCGGTGATGAGGTGGGCGTTGGGGTTGAGTGTTGCCTGCTTAAAAAAAGTTTCAAAATTTACTTTCTCTTTTATCAGTTCCTGTAATTTTTTATCGTTGAAGCCTGTCAGCCATTTAATAACCTGGTGCAGTTCTTCTTTTGTTCTTCCTTTCTTTTCTACTTTTTCAACATACATGGGATAAACGGAAGCAAAGGTCATTTTCGCAATACGTTCATTATGCTTATCTGTAGTTGTCATAACTTTATATTTTGTGTGATTTAAAGCTTAAGGCTGTTGTTTATAGCTGACGGCCCACCGCTATATCCTCCTCACCTTAATATTCCTGAAATACACCTGGTCGCCATGATCGGTGAGCATGATATGACCGGAATTTGATTTCGCGTATTCAGGATAGTCTTTAAATTTTGTTTCACTTAATTTTTTGTTGAATTCATCCGTGCCTTTAAAGTAAGCAACAATTTTTATACCGTTCAACCAATGTTCAGCATAATTACCTCTCACAATAATTTTCGCGGTATTCCATTCGCCTGCGGGTTTCAGCTTTTTACCAACAGGCGGATACAACAAATATGCCGCGCCTGTTGATGATGTATTGTTGGGATGATCTTTTATTTCAGGATGATTGTAATCATCAATTATCTGGTACTCTATCCCCATCATGGATGATTTTTTTGTTTGAGCGTTCTCAATAAGGTTAACGTGATATTTTATTCCGCTGTTGGCAGCTTCTGTAAGCTTAAAATCAAAAACAAGCTCAAAATTCTGATAGGTTTCCCGGGTAATGATATCACCGCCTTTTCTGCCTTTCAGCACCGATAAAGTATTGCCTTCTGTCACCCATCCCGGCGGAGGAACGCTGTCTTTATATGCCTGTTGCCATTTTGATAGATCCTTACCATCAAACAAAGTTTCCCACTTTGCCTTTTGCATGGTATTACCAAAAAACCGGTCTTTTTTCTGATACTGATAATTAACAACTGCTGCTGCAATAATACCTACAATGAGGATAAAATGTTTCATTGGCAAAAAGGATTTGAAAGACGGTTAAGTTACAATATTTACCGGTTTTGCAGTCACTGTTTCTGCAGGTTTAGCAGAACTATATTGTTTGAATGAGAAAATCTGTAGAATCTGTGAGAAATATGGTAACACATTTTATAGTAATATTGCGGCTCATAAAATACGCTAATGGTTGATCAGCTTGCAGAGAAATTTAGAGTGGCTTTCGGGCATGCGCACACGAATGTTTTTTTTGCGCCGGGACGCGTAAATCTTATAGGTGAACATATTGATTATAACGGGGGACTTGTAATGCCATGTGCCATTACTTTTGGTACATATTTACTGATTGCTCCCAATACAACAAATATATTCAGGTTCAGAAGTGTTAATTTTGATGAAACGCTGGATATTGAAGTACGGGACAGTTATGCTAAAAATGAAACGCTTTGGTATAATTACCCGGTTGGCGTAATAGACAGGTTTTTAAAATCCGGTAAGAAAGTCAAAGGTTTTGATCTGCTTTTTTTCGGGAATATTCCTATCGGTTCGGGACTTTCATCATCAGCGTCCATAGAGATCGTTACGGCCTTCGCGCTTAATACCTTATTAAGTTCAGGCTTTTCAAAGCTGGAGTTAGTAAAGCTTTCCAAAGATGTTGAGAATAATTTCATCGGGTTAAACTCCGGCATAATGGATCAGTTTGCAGTTGCTTTTGGCGAAGCAAACAAAGCCCTGCAGCTTAATTGTGATACGCTTGAATATATGGCGGTTGATTGTGATTTGGGAGATAATGTACTGGCCATCATCAATACCAATAAGCCCCGCAAGCTGGCCGAATCAAAGTATAATGAAAGAGTAAATGAATGCAATGCGGCGCTTAAAGCTTTGAACGCTGAGGTGGGGGCAAATTATTTGTGTGATATGGATGCAGAGGTTTTTGCTGCTCATCAGTATCTTATTAAAGATGATACCGTTCGTAAAAGAGCGCAGCATGTGGTTGAAGAAAACCAGCGTGTTAAACAGGCGGCTAAGGAGCTGGCAGCGGGCAATCTTTCTGCGTTCGGCAGGCTCATGTATGCTTCGCATGCTTCGCTGCAGCATCTGTATGAGGTGTCGGGCAGGGAGCTTGATGCAGTTGTTGAATACTGCCGCAGCAATAAATATGTTACAGGTGCAAGAATGACCGGTGCCGGCTTTGGCGGTTGTGCAATAGCGTTAGTTAATAAAGATCAATACGATAATTTTTATAAAGAGATCATTGCTTTTTATACTGGTAAAATAGGTTATGCGCCTTCTGTTTATAAATCAATGATAGGAGACGGGGTTAAAGCGCTGAATTAGTTTATCGCGGTTATTTATACAGATTCACTTTTTCAATGGTATGGTTAAGCCTGCTGCGTTCAGCAGCGAAAGCCATTAAATGACTTACTACTGATACATCAATGGTGGAAGATAATATCTGTGCGTCATTATGTGCAACAGCCTGTACCCAATCCTGCACCAGCCGGTGATCACCGCCCCCATGAAAGTCTGTTTTTAAGCTCCATGTTGTTTTTTGACCGGTTCTGAAATCCGTTATCGTATATGTTTCCATATCACCTGTTATATCGCCTTTCGTTCCCATAATACTTGTGCGGCGGCCTTCATACGATGTTAGTCCTTCCATTGAAAACGCTGCGGTAATATTATTGCCAAAGCGCATGTTAATGGTAAGGTGGTCCGGCTGATCATTATCCATATCAAACACACAACGGCCATAATCTGTTGTTTTTAGTTTTTTAAGAATGATATAATCCCAGTTTCTTCTGCGTTCGGGTAAATCAAATACGTACAACCTTTTTCTGTCTTTGTAATAGATTTGCAATGCTGAAAACGGGCATGTGGATTCTACAGTACACCCATCTGTGCATCTCGGCTTGCTTCCCGCCGGCGCATTTTCTTTCCTGAATAATTTTAAACCTCCAAAGCATTGGATATCTTCTATAGGTTCGTTTATCAGCCACCTTAATATATCCGTATCGTGGCAGGATTTTGCCAGTACTATCGGTGATGTTTTTTCGCTGTTATGCCAATTGCCTCTTACATACGAATGCGCCATGTGCGCATAACCTATAGGCTCCATATGCTGCACACTCACAATATCTCCTATGGTTTTAGCACTGATGATCTCTTTGAGCTGCCTGAAGTAGGGTGAGTATCGCAACACATGACAAACACCAACAATTCTGCCTGTGGATTTTGCTTTGTCAAATATCTGCCTGCATTCTGCTTCGGTAAGCGCAATTGGCTTTTCCAGCAATACATCATAGCCGGCTTCAAGCGCTTTTAAGCAGGGTTCAGCATGTAAAAAATCCGGTGTTGCAATTATAACGGCATCAGCAAATTTTTCTCTTTCAAAAACGTGTTGCCAGTTATAAAATCTTTTATCTGCCGCTATATTGTGTTTGCGTACAAACCTTCCGTTTCTTATGGCATCCTGTTCAGCCACGCCAACTATATTCAATTCATCAGGGTGTATTAATGCATAGTCAGCATAAATATTACCCCTGTTTCCTGCGCCGATCAAAATTGCTGTTACAGGTTTTTGCAGCGGGCGGTGCAAAGGGTTTTTATATATATCTTGTTTTAAGCCAAATAGTGCCGATATTTCTTTCCACGTGAGTATAAGAGAAGCTGTTGCCTGGGTAAATGTTTCAGAAGCTATGTTTTTAAAAGAAAAATTTTTTAAAGGCATAATCAACTTTTATTTTGCGGCAGCGTATAACTGCTGTAATTTATATAATCGTTGCACAAATCACACCGAAAATTTATTACCTTAATTCCTTCAATCTTTACTAAAACACAGATCATGCCATCAAGAAGAAAGTTTATTCAAAGTTCCGCGATTGCTTTATCAGGCGCCTCTTTGTTGCCCTATACTGTTGCTGCCAATAAAGTTGTTAGAAATAATGATGCTAAAAAAGCATTCCTGGAAACAGGAATGGCGGGCTATTCATTTGTAAATTACTCCCTGGAGCAAACCATTGCAATGATGAACCGCATTGCGATATACAATCTTTCCCTGAAAGATTTTCACTTGCCGCTTGACAGCAGCCAGGAAAAAATAGATGAGGTATTAGGGAAATTTAAAGCCGGCGGCATTAATGTATATGCTACAGGTGTTATTTATATGAAGAGTGAAGCGGAAGTTGACCGGGCTTTTGCATATACAAAAAAGGCAGGTGTTGGTTTACTCGTAGGTGTTCCAACGTATGATTTGCTTGCATACACAGAAAATAAAGTAAAAGAATATGGTATTAAAATAGCTATACATAATCATGGACCTGAAGATAAATTATATCCGGGCCCTAAGGACGTGTATGACCGCATCAATAAAATGGACAAACGCATGGGTTTGTGTCTTGATATTGGTCATGCGGTGAGAGCTGGGGCTGATCTTGAAAAAGTGGTAGCTGATTATGCTGACAGGCTGTTTGATCTGCATATAAAAGACGTAAATGCAGCAAAGCCAGACGGTAAAGCTATTGAGCTAGGACGGGGAGTAATAGATTTTCCTGCTTTTGTGAAGGCGCTGAGAGCAATAAATTATAAAGGAAAATGTAGTATAGAGTATGAAAAGGATATGAAAGATGCATTACCGGGTATGGCTGAATCAGCAGGATATTTCAGGGGAGTAATGAGCTAAGAGATCATAACATAAATACTGTTGCAGATGCCATATTTGCCACGAATACATGAAATGATCACTAATGTATGCGTGGCAATATTTTTATTAAGGAAATACTAATTCGATTTTAATTTATCAACTAAAGCAATATATTCCTGCATTGCGGCATCGGTACTTTTACCTTTTAGTGCAGCCCATGCCTCATACTTTGCCTTGGCAACAAAATCAAAAGGATTGGTCGGCGCTTCACTGTTATTGTCTCCTTCGGTAGCCTGTTTATATAACGAATACAACTGAAGCAGGGTTTCGTTGCTGGGCTTTTCTGACAGTGTTTTACTTTCAGCGGCGGCTCTTTCGAATTGTTCTTTCAGTTCCATCAATTGGCGTAATTTTATATGAAATTAATAAGTAAGCTTGTAATGCGAAAGTATCAGCTTAAAAATTTATTAAATAAATTAAACGATGACGGCTTATGAATTTTTTAGAAACAATTTACAATGAGGTCATCGGCTTCCTGGGAATTGGTTCTCTTATAGAAATGTACAAATCAGGGGATTACAGCGCTTTACTTACATTTAAAGGCATTCTCGGTGCTATATCTCCATTTATTCCCCTGCTGCTTATTATAGAAATTATAAGAAGCGCAGCATATAAAAAGTTTAAAGTAGAAGATTATAAGATTAACTTCTTTATTTATGCATTTAACAGATTTGTATCAAGATTTATTTCTATTGCGGCTGTTGCTTTTTGTATAGGCGTATTTGAAAAATATGCCATCTTTAAAACAAGCTTTGCCTGGTACTGGTTTATTTATGGTTATATTATTTGGGAGTTTTCTCATTTTATCTATCATTTCCTGGCGCACAAAGTAAGGTTGTTATGGTGTTTACATTCAACACATCATGCTCCGCAAACCATGAACCTGTCGGTAACATATACCCATTTTTTTCTTGAAGCGCCTTATGCAGATGTAATAAGAACGACTATCTGTATACTTGCAGGCGTTAATCCGCCACTGTTGTTTTTTATTATGTTTATAGATGGCACCTGGGGCGCGTTTATTCATGTTGGTGAAAGTATTATGAAAGACGGGCGCATGGGCTTTATGAACAAGATTATTCTTACGCCCTCACATCACCGCGTGCATCATGCCCGTAATCCTTTGTATATGGATACTAATTTCTGTAATCTGCTGAATATTTGGGATAAAGTATTTAAAACGTACGAACCCGAGCAAAAAGAAGTTAAAATTGAATATGGCATTACAAGAGAAATGAATCCAAACAGTTTTTGGGATGTGAACTTTGGAGAAATAATTGCACTGCTAAAAGATATACGTAAAGCGCCGGGTATAAAAAATAAACTGTTGTATCTGATAATGCCGCCCGGCTGGAGTCACACAGGCAATCATAAAACAGCAAAAGTAGCGCGTAGGGAATACCTGGAAAATTCAGCGGCTCAACAAAAAAATGAATCTATGGTTGAATTGCAAAAAGCTTAAGCCTGATCCCTATATCAGATCATTGATGTTTTTTTGAATATTCTCTGCCATCTTTTGCATGGGAAGATCATTCGCGTCTTTGCCAAATGGTTCTTCAATTTCTTCCGCAATCAATTCAAGGCTGGCGAGCACATAAAATACAAATGTTACCATTGGCGCTACATAATAACCTAACGAGAATACATAGCCGAAAGGAAGCGTCATTACGTAAATAAAAATAAACTTTTTAATAAAAGCGCTGTAAGAGTAGGGGATAGGTGTGTTGCGTATACGCTCGCATGCGCCGCAAACATCGGTAAACGATGATAATTCCCCGTTTAATACGATCAGCTGATCTCCTGTGATTTTTCCCTGCTTATATAAAAGATTAGCCCGCTGCATCATTATAGAAGCAATCTGGTTAGGCACATGCTTGTTGGTATCAATAGAAGCTAATTCAGGATGTATCTGCTCATCAAGCATAAGCCGGGTAGTTTCAGACTGCAGGTGATCTTTCAGCGCAGAAGCATACAGTGGGATCATTCGCCTGTAAAACTTCCGCGAATCATCGTCGCCTTCCAGCATGGCGCTTAGCTTTATGGCCAGATTGCGGCTGTTATTAACCAGGCTGCCCCATGACTTTCTTCCTTCCCACCACCTGTCGTAAGCGGTATTGGTTCTAAACACCAGTAACATAGATATTGCAAAACCCAGCAGGCTATGCATTACAGGAATATTCTTTACCCAACTGTTGGAAGAAAGATGCAGGTATTCTATCTCCCAAAAAGCAATCGCAAGTGAATATACAACCATAAAGCACATCAGGGGCGTCAGCTTTCTTACCGTATCATACTTATGAAACTGGAAAATTGTTCCAAACCAATTCTTGGGATTGTAAATCAGCATAATATCACTTTAAAACAAAGATAATGCTCAATAATACTCTGCCGGTAAAATTGGTTCTATTTTGATACCTTTGCGCATCTCAAAAAAAAGACGAGTAAGTAAATGAAGCATATCCGGAACTTTTGTATCATAGCCCATATTGACCACGGAAAGAGCACCCTGGCAGATCGTTTATTACAGGTAACCAATACCATCAGCGAAAGAGATATGATGGACCAGGTGCTGGATGATATGGATCTTGAAAGGGAAAAAGGTATTACTATTAAAAGCCACGCCATCCAGATCAACTATAAAGACGCGCGTGGTGAAACATATACACTTAATTTGATTGATACGCCGGGGCATGTTGACTTCAGCTATGAAGTAAGCCGGGCGCTTGCAGCATGCGAAGGTGCGTTATTGCTGGTAGATGCCACACAGGGTATACAGGCACAAACTATCAGCAATCTTTACCTGGCTATCGATAATGATCTTGAGATCATCCCCGTAATCAATAAAATTGATATGGATGGAGCGATGATTGAAGAAGTGAAAGACCAGATAGTAGAATTGATCGGCTGTAAACCGGATGATATTTTATTGGCAAGCGGCAGAACAGGGTTAGGTGTGGAAGCGGTACTCGAAGCTATTGTTGACAGGATACCCCCTCCTGAAGGTAATCCGGATGCACCATTGCAGGCATTGATATTTGATAGTGTATTTAATTCTTTCCGTGGTATAATAGTGTATTACCGTATTATGAACGGCGGTTTGAAAAAAGCCGACAAAGTAAAATTTGTAAGTACCGGGCAGGAGTATGAAGCTGATGAAATAGGTATACTGAAGCTGAAAATGACGGAAAGGCAGGAAGTGAACTGCGGAGATGTTGGCTATATTATCACCGGTATTAAAAATGCGAAAGAAGTTAAAGTGGGAGATACCATCACTTTGGCAAATAATCCTGATCCGGTTGCCATCAAAGGTTTTGAAGAAGTGAAACCAATGGTTTTTGCCGGCATATTTCCTGTAGTTACCGATGATTTTGAAGAGCTGAGAGATTGCATGGATAAACTTCAGTTGAATGATGCTTCCTTAACGTTTGAACTGGAAACATCACAGGCCCTGGGCTTTGGTTTTAGATGCGGCTTTCTTGGATTGCTGCACATGGAGATTATACAGGAAAGATTGGAGAGGGAGTTTAACCAAACCGTTATTACAACCGTTCCCAACGTAAGCTTTATAGCATATACTACCAGGGGCGAAAAAATAATTGTGAACAACCCGGCTGAAATGCCTGATGTTGTAAAAACAGAGAGGATAGAGGAGCCGTATATAAAAGCGCAGATCATTACAAAGCCAGAATATATTGGTAATATAATGACGCTATGCTTGGGTAAAAGAGGCATTTTGATCAACCAGAGTTATTTAACAACAACAAGAGTTGAACTGATTTTTGAAATGCCTTTAACTGAAATCGTTTTTGACTTTTACGATAAACTTAAAAGCCAGACCCGTGGGTACGCTTCATTCGACTATCATCCTATTGGCTATCGTGATGCTGATATTGTTAAGATGGATATTTTGTTGAACAGCGATAAGGTTGATGCGCTGAGCGCTTTAATACATCGCAGCAGGGCGCAGGATTTTGGAAGAAAACTTTGCGAAAAATTGAAAGAACTGGTTCCACGCCAGCAATTCCAGATAGCCATACAGGCGGCAATAGGAGCAAAAATCGTTGCCCGCGAAAATATTTCAGCCATGCGCAAAGATGTTACCGCAAAATGTTATGGTGGCGACATCAGCCGCAAGCGTAAGCTGCTTGAAAAGCAGAAAGAAGGTAAAAAGCGTATGCGCCAGATAGGGAATGTAGAAGTGCCGCAGGAAGCTTTTTTAGCGGTGTTGAAACTGGATGATTAGTAAGGTTTGAAGTTTGTGGTTTGTGGTTTGTTGTTTATAGTTTATGGTTTTCAAACCACAAACCATAAACTATAAACCATAAATTATTGTGATGACATGTTATTATTTAATTCAGCTGTACTGCGGGCAGCCTGTATAATTGCCCGTCTACCACTACTAATTCTTCAATAACAAAGGTCCAGTATTTATGTATAGGCGAGCCATTCAGGTGTTTTTTTACTTCTCTTTTATTTTTGGCAGATATGGTTATCCAAACATGCTGTGATTCCATGGTCACTACATAATGATCAACAATGCCTGTCTCTATCAGAGTATTGATATATTCCCTGTGTTTTGGAATAAGCGACATGAAATCATCATCCATCGTAAACTGTATCGTCACCTGAAATTTTTTCATCTCCAGACTTTCCGGCGTTCCGCCATTTTTTGCGTGATGCACGCAATGTAATCACAAAAAAGTTTACAGCAAGCTAATTTTAAATGGTCCAGCCGGTAACGCAATCGGTAAGTTCCCGGCGATATGGGACCGCGATCCTGATATAGTTATCAGTATAGCCTTCCATCATACCGTTTTTATTAAACGCTTCAAAAAGCACCGGGCGTTTTTCACCTGCATGTAAAGAAGTAAAATGCTGCATCTTCATGTATGAGAGGTTGCGAAGCGTTTTATTGCGCGTATGCCGTACATTAACAGGAACCGAAGGCTTTATATCAAGCGCGGCAGTATTATCTCTTTCTGAATAGGTAAATACATGCAGGTATGAAATATCAAGACTATGAAGAAAATCAAAAGTTGTTTTAAAATCTTCATCTGTTTCGCCGGGAAAACCAACAATTACATCAGCCCCAATACAACAGTGGGGCATAAGCGCTTTTATTGTTTCCACGCGTTCAGCATACAGCGAACGTTTATACCTTCTTCTCATCAATCCTAAAATTCTGTCGGATCCGCTTTGCAGCGGAATATGAAAATGCGGCATAAAGCGTTTGCTGCCCGAAACAAATTTTATGATATCGTTGGTCAAAAGATTTGGTTCTATCGAAGATATCCTGAACCGCTCAATACCTTCTACCTTGTCAAGTTGCTGAATGAGTTGAAAAAAGTTTTCTTTCTTTTTTGATCCTGCTTCGGCTATGCCAAAATCACCAAGGTTTACGCCTGTTAATACAATTTCTTTTACACCCGCGGCAGCAAGCTCCCTTGCATTGACAACAGCGTTTTCAATACTGTCGCTGCGGCTTTTTCCCCTTGCCATTGGTATGGTGCAGAAAGAACAGCTATAATCACAGCCATCCTGCACTTTTAAAAAAGTACGTGTTCTGTCGTGTAATGAGTAAGAACTGTTGAAGCTGTTAACATCTTCAATATCGCAGCTTGAAATTTTGGTAGGATCACCTTTTGATAATTCCTTTAAATGAGCGGCTATATTAAATTTTTCAGCGGCGCCCAGCACCAGGTCAACACCCTCTATTTCCGCGATTTCTTTTGGTTTTAGTTGCGCATAGCAACCTGTTATTACCACAAAACTTTCCGGGCATTTTCTTTGAATGCGGCGAACGATCTGCCGGCATTCCTTATCCGCGTTATCTGTTACGGAGCAGGTATTAATTACATACACATCGGCAATATCATCAAACTCTTTTTTCTGAAAACCTTCTTTTTCCAGTATCCTGGAAAGTGTTGAAGTTTCAGAATAGTTTAGTTTACAACCTAATGTATGAAAAGCTACTGTTCTTGCCGCGTGCATAAGAGCGCAAAGATAACCAAATCCGTAAAAAGGATATAATGATGCATTTCAAATTTTCGCACCGTAAGTAGTAGGTGATACGCCACCCGCACGCACGCCATGGTTGGTGCCCGCATCAATCAGCTAAAATCTGGAATGCACCCGGATATAATTAAACAGCTTACTAACTTTACTGACTATCTTACCTTTGCAAAAATTTTACATATTGAAGCATCTAAAAGCGGTAAATAAATATTTCAGAAAATATAAGTGGCGTTTCCTGCTTGGTATCATCTTCGTAATTGTTTCCAACTATTTTGGTATACTGGCACCGCAGGTTACAGGTTATGTAATGGATAAGGTACAGGTAAAAATGCAGGGACTGGCTGGTAGTGAAGCTGAATCTTATATAAAAGCAGGCAGTAAATCTTATGATCCCCTGGTAAAGTTTTTTATTGAGGAAGTAGAAGAAAGATTCAGTCAGCATGATTTTGCCTGGCTGGTAATGATCTGTGGTATTACATTACTGGTATTTGCTTTATTAAGAGGGCTGTTCATGTTTTTTATGCGGCAAACTATTATAGTAATGAGCCGCCTTATAGAATATGATCAGAAAAATGAAGTTTATCTCCATTATCAGCAACTTGATACAGAGTTTTATAAAATGCATAGTACAGGCGATTTAATGAGCCGTATGGCTGAGGATGTAAGCAGGGTAAGGATGTATACGGGTCCGGCAATGATGTATTTTATTAACCTGGTGGCTTTAATAGGGCTTAGTATATTCTATATGGTACAAAAAGACCTGGAACTGACATTATATGTATTAGCCCCGCTTCCGTTGCTGGCTATTGCTATATATTATGTAAATACTATTATTCATAAAAAAAGTGAAAATATTCAGGCGCAGTTGAGTAATCTTACCACTAATGCGCAGGAATCATATTCAGGTATACGCGTAATAAAATCTTTTGTTCAGGAAAAAGCGATGGAGCATTTCTTTGAGGAGAATAGCGCCGAGTATAAAAAAAGTGCGGTAAATCTTGCAAAGATCGAGGCTGTCTATTTCCCTTCTATCAGCTTATTAATCGGGTTAAGCACCCTGCTTACTATAATGATTGGCGGTTTATACCATATTAAAAATCCGGAGGATATAACAATAGGTACGATAGCAGAATTTGTTGTGTATATCAACATGCTTACTTTTCCGGTAAGCGCTATTGGCTGGGTTGCCAGTATGATTCAGCGTGCTTCAGCCTCTCAAAAACGACTGAATGAATTTTTAGAAACAGCTCCGGCCATAATCAATATTGCCAACCCTGTGGTGCCTGTAATTAAAGGTAATATCAACTTCAGGAATATAGATTTTACCTATGCGCATACAGGTATAAAAGCATTGAACGACTTTTCACTTAAAATTCCTGCCGGGCATAAAGTGGTGATCATTGGCAGAACGGGTAGCGGAAAATCTACCGTAGCCCAACTTTTGTTGCGCATGTATGATCCTGATAAAGGCATTATAGAAATTGACGGGGTAGATATTAAGCAGATGGACAGGAGAAAATTGCGTGATAAGATAAGTTATGTACCGCAGGATGTGTTTCTTTTCAGTGATACTATTGCAGGCAATATCAGGTTTGGGCTGGATGAGGCTTCGGATGATTTAATCCGGAACGCAGCCCGGCAAGCCAGTATTGAACGGGAAATAGACCTTTTTCCTGAGGGCTTTAATACCATGGTTGGCGAGCGGGGCGTTACACTGAGCGGTGGACAAAAACAGCGTATTTCTATAGCAAGGGCAATGATCAAAGATCCCGGTATAGTGGTGCTTGATGATTGCCTGAGCGCGGTAGATGCCAGAACAGAGAAAGAGATCATAGCCAATCTTTACCAATACCTGCAGGGCAAAACAGCTATCATTATTACACACAGGGTTTTCAGTCTCTTCAGCTTTGATGAAATAATAGTGATGAACGAGGGGAAAATAGTAGAAAAAGGAACACATGAAGCCTTGCTAAATCTTAACGGTCATTATGCTGAAATGTATCGCCAGCAGCAGGAACAGGAGGCAAATGAAGGCTAAAATGCTTTACAATACCCCTGTTGCAAGAGTTTTGGTTAAAATTTTGTCAATTCAAAAACAATTTTATCTTTGTCAACCATAAAATCAGGAATAGTTTAATCAATTAAAAAATTTTTATTGTGGCGTACGAAAACAATGACAAAAGAATGGAGAGCGTGTACAGCAAAAGAATTCGTGCAGGTAAACGCAGAACGTATTTCTTTGATGTAAGGAGCACCCGTAACCAGGACTACTATTTAACGATTACTGAAAGCCGTAAGCGTTTTAATGACAATGGGTATGACAGGCACAAAATTTTTCTTTACAAAGAAGATTTCAACAAGTTTATCAAAGCGCTTAACGAAGCTGTAGATCATGTAAAAACTGAATTGATGCCTGACTTCGACTTTGATGCATTTAATCATGACACCCCCCTTGGTGAAAATGAAGAAGTGGATGTAGAAGAAGTGAATGCTGAAGTATCTGATTCAGCGCCAGCCGCTGCTGCTGCAACTGTTGCTCCTGCAAAGAGCAATGGCGCCGATGAAGAAGTAGACAAATGGTAAAATTTAAATGTTTATACAATTCAGACCCCGGATTACCGGGGTCTTTTTTTGTTTTGATAAAGTGTTATATAATAAGTTGCAGTTCGTTGCCTATTTGTAGTCTATTCCACAACCGGAAATGATGATATTCTGAGCCTTGCTGCGCCCATAGGAATTAATTCTATATCATCTGTTTTGGTCGTAACCTTTACCGGGCTTTGTGGTAGTGTATCGCAAAGTCCATATTTGTCGAGCGTCCATTCAGGAATTATTTTCCCTTTTGCTTTTATAATTATGGGCACGTCACCGGGCGTAAACGGGTAGTTGCCGCGGCCAAGCCTTTTTAATTACCTGGAATTGTGCAGTTAACGGCTGATCATTCAATACCAATCCATAGTTCCACATATTTGCAGGATATATTTCGTATGAAGGCCACTTGCTTTGATCGGCATTTGCCTGGAATTTTGAATCCCATTGAACAGCTTTTTTGCCATCCATGAGTTTATATGCTTCATCAATTTTTAGTGAAAAGCTGAGCGGGCCATAATTAAGGCTTACACTATTTTTATTCTTTTCCCATTTTCTTAAACTGAGCTGCATCGGCAAATTCAATTCAATTATATCTCCTTGTGCCCATTTGTTTTCCAGGCGTATATACGAGCCTGCAGTGGCATTAATATCTACCGGCTTTCCGTTTACGGTTACTGTTGCATATTGGCACCAGCCGGGTATACGCAGGTAAACAGGAAAGGCTGTGGCTGATGTTGCCGCAATTTCTATTTTAACGCGATCATCAAATGGATAGTTGGTTGTTTGAATGAGCGTAGCGGATCTTCCTTTTTTACCGCCTGCCCTTACGGTTACTTCACTATTACTGTAAAGCATAGCAGCAATTCCGTTATCAGGCGTAGCCATCCATAAATGCTCTGCATAATATGGCCAACCCTGTGCATGGTTATGCTGGCAACAACGGCTACTGAAAGGGTTCATCATTAAAAATGGTCCTTCATTCTGAATGCCCGGCGCATGATTCCTGCTGTCGCTGACTACCATGTTGGGAGCAGTTAAATAGCGAAGCGCTTTAAAGTCGGGCATAACTGCTGCAGGGTATGTATTAAAGGCTACATCCTCACAATTATCAGCCCACATAGGGTCTCCGGTAATAGCGGTTAATATTTCATCTGAAGCCATTTGTTCAACCATACCGCATGTTTCAACCGCCTGTCGCGGATCATCAAAACCTTTGCGGGCATTTTCATCTGCACCAAACATGCCGCCGGGAGCCTGCCCGTATAAATTTCTTATCAGGTAAAAGTTGTTATAGGTGGCATTCAGATGAGCGCTGTCTTTTGTTTGCATGTAATATGTGGCCGGCTCGCGAAAGCATTGTGCTATATTCACATTATGCCAGTTGGGCAGGTTACCGGGCTGCATCCAGTTTGCAGTAGCTTTATGTATTTTACCGGCAAGGTCAAGCAGCCATTTTTCTCCTGTACGATTATATAACCAGTATATACTGTAAAGATTATCCCCTCCGCGGCTGTTTTCCCAGTAGGTTTTTAATAGTAAAGTGTCCGCTATTGTTGTTTGCCACCTGAAATATTTTTTCATGAGGGCGATAACCCTTGCATCGTTACTATATTCATAATATGATTGCAGACACCACAGCATGATCATGTTCGGCCACAAATCTGGTACAGCGTTTTTATCGTGCTGTTTAGATTTTTCAATAATGCGCGGTCCGAAATAACCATCAGGTTGCTGACTCTCAAAAACTTTTTCAATCCAGCTTTTTGTTTCCGCTATCATTGTTGTGTTCTGCAAAAGATAGGCAAGATCGCCGTAGCCTTTCAGCCAGTAAGGCACTTCTTCCCATCCATGATCACCCTGTCCGTTTCCACTGAACCATGCATTATTATTTTTATCAAGCCATGCACTTATATTTCCTAACTCACCGGTAAGACCATCGCGTTGCAGTTCAAGAAATTTTAATATCCACCCCCCTGGTCTTATATTGCCTACAGGAAGCTTAATAAAATACAATGGTTGCAAGGGAACTCTGTTGCCGGTATATGCAATGTTAACTTTATTTACTGCAGGCTTTTGTACTACACTTGCCTGTATAGATTGCTGGGCAAAAGAAAATGCTGAGAAAGCAAAAATTCCTGGCATAAGACAGCTTAATATTTTTTTCATTATTATTCTTTTAAAAGAGACAACAAGTTATTGATTTTATTTATTGCCTTTACGGTTCATTGGGGGCAGAAATGATTAATCAAATTACGTACAGGTATTACCTTACTCAGATTCCTCTCCCGCCGCAACATACATATATGTCAAGGCAAACTCAGGCGGTACCGGAATGACAGGTAGTAGGATATGTACTGAGCTATAGCGCAAATTTTCAATTTTTATATCAATACTGAACAATGCCAACAGTATACCAAGGGGGGTAATACTCAGCATAAACTATACAATATGCCACTGCTATCCTGCACCGCGAACTGTCATGCCAACGCAGGAGGCATCTGCACGGCGACTTGGTATGGTTGTACAACTGCTAAACGACATTACCATTGTTTAATATATTATGCGGTACAATACCAAGCAGAGCGGCAGTAAGTTTTGCCCAGGAATATTTGTTTTTTTCTTCTTTTAAAAATGGTATAAAATAATTTTCATCAATTGCGAAAAATTTATCAATGGCTCCAGCTATTGATTGAGGTGTTGGTTCACAAACAATACCTGCTTTCATATCGGGCACCATTACCGGCAGGCTTCCAACATTGGTAACGATCATTGGTTTTTCAAAATGATAACAAAGCGGAATAACACCACTTTGGGTTGCGTTGCGGTATGGCTGTATAACAACATCTGCAGCGCATATATAATATTTTACTTCGCTGTCGGGAATGAAATTTGTGCGCAGAATAATTCTATCGCCAATATTAAGACGGGCTATTTGGTCCAGGTATTGTTTTTCATCTTCATAAAATTCCCCGGCTACCAGCAATTTACAAGGTTCGTTTACCCGGCTTATTGCTTCCAGCAAAATATCTAAACCTTTATAGCGGCGTATAAAACCAAAAAATAAAATTATTTTTTCGCTGGCAGTCAGGTTAAGCTTTTGCCTTGCTGAAGCAGGAGAAACCGCTTCACCAAAATTATCATACAGCGGATGTAATACCTGTGCTGCAGGTTTTGTTTTTTCAAAAGTTCTCAGGTCATTTAATACCTTTTCGCTCATGGTAACATAAGCATCACAGCTTTTTAAAAAATATTTGGTGAAGGAGTGATCGCCGGGCCTTTTTTCATGCGGGATTACATTATCTGTGATGGCAACGATCTTTGTGTGTTTATTTTTTTTCACACGCCGTAAGATAGTGCCAAGGGCAGGGCCCATGAACGGAAGCCAGTAACGAACCACAATAAGATCAGGACGTTTCTTTTTTAACCGGTTGCCAATTTTTATCCAGTTAAAAGGGTTAACGGAATTGATTACGGTATGTATGTCAATATCAGCTGGTGAGGGTTCTGACGAATATTGTGTTGTACCCGGAAAAAGAAAAGAAGGATATTGCAAAGAGAATGAATAGATGCTGCATTGGTGACCTTCATTAAGAAACTGCCTGCATAAACGTTCATCAAATGTTGCTAATCCGCCGCGCAATGGGTGTGCAGGTCCTATAATAATTACTGATGCCATGAGGTGTGATTTTACTCAAAGCCTGATTTATTTTCTATAAGATAATTATTCCTGTTGGGAGAATTTCTTGCAATAAGTTCTCCTAAAAATCCTGCAAGAAATAATTGTGTTCCAATGATCATAGTAGTAAGCGCTATATAAAAAGGAGGCCGGTTGCTTAGCCCTACTTCCGGAAGCATTAAACGTGTAATAATAAGATAGAATGTTGCAAAAAAACCAATTGCAAAAAAGATCGTGCCAAATAGCCCAAAAAAATGCATGGGGCGTTTTCCATATTTGCCTACAAACATTACGGAGGCAAGATCAAGAAAACCATTTACAAAACGTTCCCATCCAAACTTGGTTACGCCATATTTTCTTGCGCGGTGCCCTACCACTTTTTCTCCAATCTTTTTAAATCCTGCCCATTTAGCCAGTACCGGAATCTGCCGATGCATTTCGCCATAAACCTCAATGCTTTTTACTACCTTCTTTTTGTAGGCTTTTAAGCCGCAATTAAAATCGTGAAGATGGATACCCGTAACCAGTCTTGTGGCTCCATTAAAAAATTTGGAAGGAAGATTTTTGGTGAGCTTATTATCGTATCTTTTTTTCTTCCAGCCGCTTACCATATCATAGCCATCTTCTGTAATCATTTTACGGAGGGAAGGTATTTCGTCAGGAGAGTCCTGCAGGTCTGCATCCATGGTAATTACAACTTCTCCCTGTGCGGCTTTAAAACCCTCATTCAATGCCGCGGATTTTCCGTAGTTGCGCTGAAATTTTATACCCTTTACGGCAGTATTTGCCCGGCACAATTGTACTATTACCTGCCATGAGTTGTCTGTACTTCCATCATCAACCAAAATTACTTCATAGGAAAATGCATTTTCATCAGCCACCTTTTTAATCCAGGCGCATAATTCAGGTAAAGATTCTTCTTCGTTATATAAGGGCACTACTATACTGATGTCCATGCTTTATTGTTATGATAATTATTGTGCAGCCGGAAACTCAGGTTTTTTCTTTTTAATTATAGCGGCTATGATGAGGCTTACAATAAACCAGAAAATACATATGAAAGCAGCAGATAAGCTCGTTTTGCCCAACGTATAATTATTTCCTTTCAGCGATTCTTCTGTTGCTTTATCAATTGCATCCTGCGGAGCCCCGAATTTCTGCATCATCTCCTGCATTTTTTCCGTGCTTTCCTGGGCTAATGCTTCCCTGAAGGGAACATCAATAAAATTGAAAAGGATATAATTGAAAAGAGTTGAAATTACTGTACCGATTACAAAAGTTGTAAAAACTACTTTCAGGGCTGCTGCAAAATCAAGATAGCCGCCATTAATTTTTTTCTGCTTCACACCTGCTAAAACAGCTACAACAATGGGAATAATAAATCCAAGCCATGCTATTGGACTAACAAAAGACTTTGCGCCATTCAAATATAGCAGCAACCCGAAAATAACTGAAGCAAGCCCGCAAATAAGTCCATAGGTTACACCTATGTTTGTACTTTTTGTTTCCATACTGATTTTTTTAGAGGATCAATTATTCAAAAATACCTTCTCTCCATTAATTATCCCAATTACTTTTCCCTTAAAGGTTTTATCTGTGAACGGAGAGTTTTTTGATTTTGAGCGGATGTCTTTTTCAGTGAAAGCCCAGGAAGTTGAAGGGTTAAATAAAGTAAGATCAGCAACAGCGCCTTCTTCTATGCCTGTTTGCGCAAAGGAGAAAATGCTGCGTGGGTTTACGGCACATAATTCAACCCAGCGATCGGTGGTAATACCCACAGACCCTGCAACAGCATAAGCGGTTTCAAGCCCGATCATTCCATAAGCGGCGTATTCAAACTCACACACTTTGCTATCCCACTCCTGGGGAAAATGATGAGATGCTATACCATCTATCTGCCCGTTATTTACAGCATCTTGCAATGCCTGCACATGATCAGCAGTACGCAACGGAGGGTTTACCTTAAGGTTGGTATCATAACCCATCAAATCTTCATCGCTGAAAAAAAGGTGATATGGGGTAACCGAACAGGAAACTTTTATTCCGTTATCTTTTGCTTTTTGTATTAAGGCTACTGACTTTTTAGAAGATATGCCCGTGAAATGAAGTTTTGATTCCGTGTAAGCAGCAAGCTCAATATCTCTGGCCACCATCATTTCTTCTGCGACCACAGGCTTACCCGGCAGCCCTAATCTTGTAGATATTATGCCTTCGTTTACCAATCCGTGTGTGCCTATGCTTTTATCATCAGGCATCTGTATTACAATTCCATCAAAGGCTTTTACATACTGCAATGCTTTGAGCAAAAGACCAGAAGATTGAACAGGCTTTGTACCATCACTGAAAGCCATAGCACCGCTGGAGAACATATCATACATCTCTGCCAGGTCTTTTCCTTCCACATTTTTAGATATAGCGCCTATCGGGTGAATATTGACAGGAAGTGAGCGGCTTTTTTCTTTTACATATTCTACCTGCGATTTACTATGCACAGTGGGATTTGTATTAGGTAAAATCAGCACATGTGTATATCCGCCGGCAGCGGCAGCAATTGCTCCTGTTTCGAGGGTTTCTTTAAATTCAAACCCCGGATCGCTGAAATTTGAGAAAATATCAATCCAGCCGGGAGATACATGCAGGCCCTGCTGTTCTATAACAGTATCAGCTTTATCCGTAATGTTTTCGCTGACTTTGGCGATGATACCATTGGCGATGAGAATATCTTTTACATGCCCGTTAACCGTAGAGCCGGGATGAGAAATTTTGGCTTTGCGAATGAGAATTGTCATTGTATAAAGTTGCGCGAAGATAACTCATGTTTATTGATTTTTTGAAGTTGGAATTTTAGGTTACATTTGCCGCCCCTAAGCAGTGAGTGAATAGGTGAATAATCAATTGCGATTTTTTGTAACACCTTCTTTACATCATATTAAACTGCAACAGTTCGGGAAGTGGCGCAGCCCGGTAGCGCACTTGTATGGGGTGCAAGGGGTCGCAAGTTCGAATCTTGTCTTCCCGACTTGACGGGACAAAGTTGAAAAATCTACTTTTGTCCCGTTTTTTATTGCACCTAAAATTCAGTGCTAAATACAAACTACAGGGCTTTACAGAATTGCTCGAAAGTGCGCAATCCCGTTTAAGCAGAATGAACCTTGATTGGGATAATTTACAACAACGCATACAAAAACGTTCTGCCGGCACTATCGCCAACCCCGTGCAATTGGAGGGCTTACCGCCCAATGCGGATATAAAATAAATCGGTGCAAAGCTCAACCAGCTTGCTGACAAGACTCGCACCGGGGGTGAGTATGAGGAAATTGGAAGTCTTTACGGATTTACGTTATTTATAAAAACCGAAATGTCTGAAAAAGATAATGTTGATACCCGGGTAAACCGCTTTTTGGTACGGGGCGAATGAAACATCAAATACACCTACAACAATGGTATCATTGCTAAAGATGGAAAACTGGCAGCGATGAATTTTCTTAACGCATTGGAAAAACTCCCTGGCTATATAGAGCAGGAGCAAAAGAATATCGCAGAGATTAAAAAAGATTTGCCCGTTCTTCAGGAAGTGGCGAGCGGAACATGGTCAAAGGAAAATCGGCTAAGCGAACTCAAAACGGAACTGGCTGCCGTGGAAAGAAAGATACAGCTGTCCTTGACACCAGAACCGAAGGAAGGTGCTGCGGAACAAGCTGAAACACAGGAAGAAGTACCGGATAATTCAGATAGTATTGTGCGGATAAAAGGGGCGTCGCAGAGCTGCTGAACATAATTTGAATAAGTTTTTACTGGCTGCCGACCAGGAAGTGAACATAATAGCATTATTGCATAATGAAGAAATTAGGGATTATTTCATTTATGACATTTATGAACATGGAGCCTTTAACCAAGAGCTATTTGAAAAATTAACTACTGTCTTTCGAAGATCTCCTACAATAATATTTCGTATATCGCAATTGATCAACGATATTATCGATAAATATATACCCCAGGATTATGAAGGTATTAAACACTTTCTCAATCAAACAGGTACGAGATTGGCAACGAGTTTTAAACTCTCTTTTTCTCTTCGGGTGATAAGAAGTTTTTTATTGCTGGTTCCTGTATCATATCTTTTTTGTTAATCATTGGTTAATCAGTTTGTTGAAATTAAACAGGAGTTACATTTACTATCTTTTGATACTGATATCGACAGAACAAACCTTCCGACTCTTTTTATTCCTTTTTTTAGCGACTTATTTCTGTGCTTTTGATGACCATGCTGGTTCTTATCGTGTATTGTTTTTTTAAGAAACAATGACCTGATGATTTGTATTGATCCTGAATCCGTGATTTTCCGGTAAGATTTACCGGAAAAATCTGGTGATGTAATTGCAAGTCTGCTTATAATTTTGATGCTGATCTTAACACTGCAGCCTTCGAAAACTCCAGGTGTTATTCCTCCCTATTCGTTTTCTAAAACCCAGGTGTATGGACTATTGTTTCGTCTTCCTGAAAATAAACAGCAGAATACTGCTCTTGTTCTTACTCTTGCTTTCTGCAAGTGTGGTTCTCGCCCAACAGGAACCCTGTCTTACCTGTGTTGATCATATCTCTCAACTGCAAAATCCCCAGAGTTGTTGTGCAACAAAAAATATTGTTGACGCAGCTACCAAGAATATCCTTGACAAGCGTGATCAGAATTATGATTTTCACTATACGCTACGGAAGATCCAGGAGCCTTCACAGGTAAGCTCAATGTCCAACTGGACGATCCACAATATGGGATATCAAAAGAAAAACTTTATTCTGGATGCAGACGTTCAAATTCCTATTTCCATAGGAGGAAAGCGATTTGGACTGAATGAGCTACAGGTAATACCGAGGTTTCAATTCAGAATTTTTCAGGATGATCCCAATGTCCCATACGGAACAAAGGGTGATGCCTCATTACCCGTAAGAACACCCAGCGCGATGCCCGGAATCGCGTACTACAGAACATTTAGAAACTGGTGGAATGAAAAGAAAATGCTACTGCCCTTTGTGGGCATATACTTATATCATCACTCTGATGGTCAGGATGGAAATGAAATTGATAGTTCCGGCGGTCATCTGCGGGTGAATGTGTACAATGGAAATTTCAGTGAGAACCTTATTGGCGAATTTATCATTGGAGGCAAAGTGAAGTTTGAAGGAAACGATGCGCCTTTTTTTCTTATGAATGATCCGGTTCATCGCGAAGGCAAACAACGGTATGTTCAGATTTCAAATGCCAGAGAATTTTATTGGAAGCTCAGCTATGAGTGGCACCCAAAATTTCTGTCTAATGAAGTGTTCGATCAACTACGGATTTATGGAAGAAAAAGAATTAATATCCGAACGGCATTTATCACATTACCCACCTTACTTGAGGTACTGGATGATGGAAGACAGTGGTGCAAACTGGTGCCTGAAAAAAAATATGAACGATGGAGGTTCACAGGTAACCTGAATTATATTCTTGATCGTGTGTACTACCGGGGAGAGGATATGGCGTCTTTGCAAAAAATCAGTCAATTCAACTTGCAACGCAGACTCAATTTATGGCTTACAGCTTACCGGATTATCCGCCCCTCAAAAAATGCTGCCGTATTCGCGCAGGCAGGATATTTCGGCTCAGATAATTACAATATTTTTTTTAATGAAAGTTTTTGGCATTTTAAGATAGGACTGGCATTTGGATTTTTTGATCAACCAGATCAACCCGATTCTTTCAAATCTAATTAATAGCAATATGGGTAATCAAACAAGAGACTTGAGAAAATCAAGAAATGACAAAGAAGCAACAAGGACTTTTAATTGTGTAGACCTTGTTGAATCTAACCGGTTCATTCACTACCATAGAGATCCTTTTGGCATGCCGGGAAGTGAATGTGGTACCGAGGCATTCCGTATTAAAAAAAGCCTCGTGACTTTTAGCCGCACCGGAACACAATGCCCGAATGGCAAAGATATCTGGCTGGTAAGTGCAATATGATTAGCTTATTAAGACAGTGAAAATTTTATTTGTTTTTAATCATCTTAAATTTCCATCCTCCCATGCAATCAAAGGGTATTCTCACACACTTGTTGGATGCGGTCGAAAAAGTTTTCAATTCGATCCGTTACAATGGATTTTATATCGTGCTTTCTTTACTGTTTCCTTATATCATATTCAAACTTGATGCAGGAGTGGAGCTCGTGCGGTCCATGATCGAGGATCATGCATACCTCAATATTGTTCTGACTCTTGTATCGTTCAGTATTCTCGGTTTTAGTATCTGGTGTATTCCTGTGCTTGGAATCGAATTGTTTGTCAAAATATTTCCTTCTCTGGGCAAAGACCGGAAGCACAAAATCTGCCTGCTTGAACAACTTACCGACATCTACAATGGTGTAAGCCGCAAACCATTATCCGAGACAAATGAAAAAGGAGAAAAGCGAAAGGCTGATTTGGTAATCACCAATTCGCAGATTCCTATCCGCTACCTTGCCATTTTGCCGTGGGCGTTGTTTGTCTTTACTGTTATAAAATCGTTTTTTGGCAACATGGAAGTATTGGTGGCGATGATTGTTTTGATTACAATTTTAATAATACTGCGTCTTTATCCGAAATGGATCATTGCCTTTTTTGACCGGTTATTAGATGGACAGGATGGAAAAGAAAAAAGAAAACGGTATGTCATTTTCCTCTCAGGGCTTTTCGCATTAGCCTTCCTGATTTACCTGATCCTTTATTTTTTTAAGCCCATTGGTGAGCAAATAAAATACTGGCTCCCGGGAATTAATTTTTTCGGGTTGATCTTTTTCTATTCCTATCTGCTGTTTATGGAACAAAGTAAACATCATCAAGCAGACTCAAGGACAGGTTATTTCCGTACGGGTCTTAACCATAGCCTTCTTATCGTTTACCTTGTTATCGCAATCGTTATATTCTATGCGCTGAACCAAACGCAGACCATTCAGTATCTGTCACCGGTGATTATCATAACTACTATGTCTTCAGCGCTGATCGTCTTTTTTGAACTTGTTTTTACTTCGCAGTTTCTACTGATGACCGTGGTGACAGATAATAAGTGTCCGGTGGCAGCACACGAAGGTCAGCCGGAGGGAAGTTTTAAAAGTCATTCCGCCTGGTTAAAAGTGTACAAGTATTTCTTGATCCTGCTGGTATTGTGGGTGGTTAACCTTTATTTTCTTTCTTCTTCCAATACGCATGATATCAGGAAATATCCGGCAAAAGGAATTCATTATACAGACAAGAATCGATTAGAATTGTCTGAATACTTTGACAGGTGGTTAAGACATAGCCTGGTTCAACAGGATTCTACCATTTATCTTATCTCAGGGCAGGGTGGTGGCTCACGCGCCGCAGCATGGTTTTACATGAACATGGCAAAAATGGAAACGCTTGATTCTACATTTTATAAACATGTGTTTTCGTTATCCACTATTTCCGGTTCTACTTCGGGCGCTGACATGTACCTCGCTGCCAAACATCACGGGGTCCATTTTAAATCGGATAGCATTCTTGCACAGGGCGAAAAACTCTATGGTGTAAATTATATGAGCAGCGCATTTTTTGGTTTGCTGCTTGGCGATGCGATAGAAAGCGTGTTTGACAAATTTGATGATTTTCCAAGGGATCGAAACTATCATCTGCAAGAAGAAGAAAAAAAGGCATTTGAAAATACTTTCGGTCGCAAGGACAGTAGTTTTTTCAACAATGACTACCTGAGATCCTATACGGAAGATACTGCTTCGCCTCCACCGCTGTTCCTAATCAATACAGCTATTGTAAATTTCGGAACACGAGGTGTTTTCTGTCCTGTGAAAATGAGTGGATTCAGTTTTGCACGGGACTTGTATGGTGAATTTAAAAAAGAAAACTGCAACAGCGGTTTTGATCTGCCCATGGTGACCTGTGTAAATCAAAGCGAAGCGTTTCCGATAATCAGTTCATATAATTATATGGATTGTGTGGGAAGATTTGTTGATGGTGGGCTGTATGATAATTCCGGTTGTACCACTACGCTCGAACTATATCAAGCACTACGGCGTTACTGCGACACTTCAGGTATGCCAAACATGCGATTCATTTGTCTCAATATCATTAACGGTAATATCGAAGAGGAAGTGATCGCTCCATATCAAAATGCATCTATTCTCAATACAGTTACTGCCGCTTACCAAAGTCCATTCTCTGGTCATCAGGCGTTTGCCTATAAAAACCTGGAAAGAGAAATTAAATATCTCCAACCCAATGATAAGTTTATTTCCATTAAGCTTAATCCATCTATTACTTTAACCCGAACTCTAAGTGATATAGCAGTAAAAGAAATGTATGGGAGTATGGATAGCAGTATCAGTAAATCATCCGTAAAGACATTTTTGAAATTAGCACCATAACAGAAATGATTGGATTGCATTCAATAAAATTAAAAGTATGGAAATTCTAAACCGCTCCGGCATCAATAGTAAAAAGCGGAAAATTATCATCCTGTTGATTTTGTTTTTTATATGTGTCTTTTTGTTTGGTCAGATTGATTGTTGTTATTTAATTGCCTGCGGACAAGAATGTGTGCATGCTATTGACATTCATTTCTATAAAGTGCCCAAGATAGATCCTGACTTTATTGAGCGATCTAAATATGTCAATTATAATCACACCGGTTATTTCAAATCTTTTTTTATCCTCGACACTGCCTTTATCATCATCTACACGATGTTGTTCCTGAGCATAGCATCTCTGTTCCCCGGCTCGAAGTATTTTAACTTCGCCAAACGATTATTTTTTATCGGCGCGGGACTGGATCTATTTGAAAATATTTCATTCTCGTGGTATCTGACGCATGATGCAAATTTTCTTCCAAGATTCATATCCCAAGTAACTGCTATAAAAACAATTGTCTATGCACATAATCTTTTGGTTAGTACTATCGGGCTGGTGATTTTGGTTGTTGGTATTTTAAAACAACGATTGCCGCATTATGATTAGATGTACTCAATTAAGGATAGTGGATATTTTTAGTGCCTGAAAAATTGGCATAATAAGCGTGAGTCAGAAAGCTTTTGTCAAATTTTGGAACACGATAATTAAGCCAGAATGTAGATAAAAGAAAGTATTAGTTTTAACATAGTTCACTTTAATCATTAAACCGATATAAATTTATGAGCAATAAAAGAGCACTAATTGAAGAACTGGAAAAACTTAGCGAAGATGCTTCGACAACCGACATACAGAAAATTACCTCCCAATTTTTTAAGCAGAAGATTTGGATATCACAGGTAGGACGGGGATTTTTTATAGGCGCCATTTTACTGGCAATCATTACCATCTTGCTATTGACAAATGCATTTAAATGGGGGAATAGTAAAATACTTGATATGGTGGCATATTCATTTTGGACAATAGTGCCGCCATCATGGTTTATGTTCGAGTATACCTGGCTATTTCCCAGTGACGCCAGATTTGATACCAATCAGTTGGCAGATTTAAAATATAAGCACGAATTGGCTGCCAAAATCTGGGGAGGTTTAGTGTTATTAATTACAGCAATTATATATTGGAGGTATAAAGTAGAACCTTGAAATGAAAATTATGTGAATATATTCCCCCATTTTTTTTAATATCTTTATGAGGAAAATGGTGTACGATCTTTTTCAAAATCCATCTATATGAAATTCATCAGCATTTGAAAAGATGCCGTTTGCAGTAAAGTTGTTTCCGCTGGAATTCTTGCACTGATTCCAACTTCCTATTATTAGATAACTTCGGATAAGAACTTTACCGAAAAGATTGCAGAAGTTAGAACCTTGTTGTCTTATGGCATTCAGCTGTGGATAGTATTGGCTATTGTAATTTTCACTTTAGGAGTATACTTATTATCGCAGTATAGATTTCGATACGATGAACAATCATTGTCGGTGGACAGAATATTTTTTCAACAGATTCGAGAATCCGTAAAGATAAATGGACTTTATTCGGAGGCCCGCTCAAATGGGTTTTCTTCAAATCCTTTTAAAAGCGATGTGCTGTCTATGTTATTGAAGTTTATTGAGGATAATAAAAAGGCTGACTTTCAATTCTTAAATCCCAAGCTTGAGAAGTTGAAGAAAAAATTAGCCGTAGAATTTGATAATCTCGAATCTGCATTGTCGGGTAATATTTGTGGCGCTAATTCCGGGTGGCTGTCGATCCCTTCGGAATGGGAATTTACACAACCGGAACGGATGCAAAAGGCAATTTCGCTTATTCAAAAGCATGAGAATAAAACCGCTTCAACGTTTAGAAATTTTATCGAGGTAGGTAGGAAAATACTGAAGGTGTAATAGATTTTGAATTTTGTAGAAGTCAAAGGTATCAGAAGAATTCATTATTAAAACGAACCTTAAATTCATTTCAAACAATAAACAGAGCTCATGGTAACAACCAGCTTTCTAAAATTAGAAAACGTCGGTAAAATCCTGTCAATTTTAGCGTCCATTATAGTATCTAGTTCTGAAAGCCTGAATCAGTAAAATTCAGCCTGAATTTATTATGTCGAAGTGTTTCATCAATTGCATCTAAGTAGGTTCGCTATCCGGTCTCCATGCCGCAAATTTAAAGGATGAATAATACTAAAGAATAAAAATTATACTGCAGCCTTCATGTATGATATGACTGAAATAAAAGCCATTGATTTGTTTCTTTTAATTTGGCAATTCACAATAAACCCAATTTTAGATATGGCATTGCTCCAACGAAGGTTGGAGATAAAGCAGCAGTGCTCCATTTCAGAAGACGAAAATTGCCGCTGCTTTATCTCCAGGAAAATAATGCCGGGCAATATGTATAACTATTTACTCTAAAACCAACTGCGAAATAGTGTGCATGCCCGGACTTAGTATTTTTAGCAGTAACAAAGTTAGTAGTCAATTATTTCCTGAATGTTACGCATCCGGAAATTTAAATATCGCATTTGGAAATTTCATGGAAAGATTGCAGGAAAACGAAAGTTTAATAGCAAGCTTTTAAAATCACATCCTAAAATAAATATTCTGCCTGTTGAAACACAGGCATTTCAAAAACGAGTGAAAATATTTCTAAGACTGTTTATACCCTGAAAAATCACTAAGAACCAAAATTGCAATTACAGGATAGTCTATTTCGATAACGGAGTAACACCAAAAGTGTTGGCACAAAACTTTTTCGCTTCCTTCAACGGAGGGGTATTTTTGAATTGATTTATACCTTATTGTTTACACACACTCACTTTCTTATTGTAAACATCATTTAAATTAAAAAGTAATTGTATCTGCCAGATTTCAAATCCAGCCACATCGCTAATTATTTGAAGTTTCATGTAATTATAAAATTACACAGCTCAATCTTTAATCTTAATTTCCGTTGTATTCTTAATACTGGTTTTTCACTTTTATAAATCTTTAAAGCGTTTTGGCAAGATTCCACTATAAATTACAACATCACTTTTTTGATCTGTCTATTATAATAAATTAGTATTTTCGGAGAAATCCGGCTCTGAAAATAATTGCCTGCCCCATCACACAATTATTATTTTTCATGAGTCAGCTGATTCCGGATAGAAATAAAAAGAAATTGCCTGTTTCCCGCACGCTTTTGATCGCTGTATGGATACTGGGCATCATGGGCATTTTAACGTGGCTTTACCTGATTTATTACCTGATTTTTGGGTTTAAAATGGGTACGGGTCCAAATGTTGTTCCTGCATATGCGTGGTCAATAAATATTATCAAAAGGATAACAGGATTATTGCTGTCAGGTTCTGCTGTTTATATTGCTTATCGTGTGCAAACAAAGGCAGCTTTATTCTATGCACTTTTAATTGCCTTTTTCTCGCATTGGGATAGTGTACAATGGTTAATTACCTCCGATACTATTTCTGCAGGTTGGTATTACGTGTATGCCTTTGAGGGCACTGTTTTTTTTGCACTGGGTGTAAAGGTATTCCAGGAATTCCCGGTACGATTGAACAATGCAGACATTGCAAGAGCATATTATGGGCATTGGGCTTATTTTATTGTACGTCCTTTATGCTGG
This sequence comes from Agriterribacter sp., assembly GCA_047601125.1. Taxonomy (GTDB): domain Bacteria; phylum Bacteroidota; class Bacteroidia; order Chitinophagales; family Chitinophagaceae; genus Agriterribacter. The sequence continues at coordinate 3,250,475 of JASGJY010000002.1, forward strand.
CTACTGATTGGTTGGCGACCCTTGTTTGTATTTATTGGCATACAACTTATATGCCTTTATGTTTTTCGCGATGATCGGTTTACTATTGGTAGTATAGTTCCGATATTAATCTCATTTTTGTACATGTATGTGCAGTTCAGGAAAAGAAATGTCCACCATAGAAATAGCTTTTACTGGACAATATGGTTTTTTGTTTGCCTGGCCTTTATTTTGTCATGTTATTCTTATTTCACAATATTCAAAATTGAAATTCGTCCTCTATTAGGTTATATATTATACCTTATGCTTTATCTGCCGTTGGTTATTTCAGTTATTATGACGGTTTACTTTTCAACGCTGGTAGATGCACAATTGATACTGCGCCGGACGGTACTCTTTGCCTCAGTTTTTTTTATTGCAATGTTTCTTTTTGGTACAATAGAACATTTGATCATTCATAACCTTTCGCACTTATTTCATTTTGATGAAACTTACATCACCGCAGCATTTGCTGCCCTGATAGGTATGTTGGTGCACCCCATCAAAGAAAGAATTTCTCATTGGTTAAAGCGAATTGAAAAAAAATAATCACACTGATCGCTTTGTTATATTCGGCTACAACTTTTTCAGCGATAAAAGTTTCGGAAATTCTTGTTGCATGTACCATATTCTTGATCCTGACAATAGCGTGTCGAAAAAGTATTCGTGCGAAAATTGCCAGTCAAACCGAAATGCCCGGGATATTTCCGGTAACATCACTAAAAATCCGGACACTCTTTTGCAGCTCATTTAAATGATTTATCTAACAGCTACAGGCAGGCTTTTCGGGTGTAAACAAGTTGCTTAGCAGTAATAAAAACTCCGGCGAATGTATAGTTATTCTTTGTTTCCTGTATCAGCAGAAGGTAATAATTGAATATGGTGTGCGTCCGCCACCCTGATGAGGATCGGCATTAAAACAGAAGCGCCGGGTATCAATATAAAGGGAATGACAACGCCGATAATTTTCAGCGAGTCCCAAAGTTGCGTTCTCAATATGGTATCATCTTCTTCATTCAGCTTATCGCCATGCAGGTATTTCTGTATAATGGTCACGGCTTTTTTATCACCGGTGTATTCTGTTTTCAGATCTTGCAGAAAATGATGCGCATGTGTTTCTATGATCTCTTCTGTTTTCATTGGTCAATCTTATTGAGGTAGTCAAAATCTAATCTGTATGAATATCATTATTATAGTGTTCGCCCCGTAATCTTTTTATTTCTTTTTGAAGCAGTATCGTACGATCAAGCAAATGTTTTATTGCTTCAATACCTTCCAGGTTAATACCCATGTCATAGTGCAGACGGATGTACTTCTCGAGATCAGCTATCTGGTCATAAGCAATAAACGTTTCATTGCCAGAATAGCTGAGCTCAATCAGGCTATGCTTATTCAGCCCATCCACAAAAGAAGCTTCAATGCTGTAATAGGTACAATATTGTGCAACGGATATTTTTTCTTCATTTTTCATGATCATTCATTTAGCGTTCTTTTGAAAGTTGTTCAAAAAGTTCTTTTTCTTTTGTTGTCAACCGCGTGGGTATTTGCAGCTGATATGTAATATATAAATCACCAAATTCACCATCCCGCTTATATACGGGGAATCCTTTACCTTTTAAACGCACTGTAGTATTATTCGGTGTTTCCGGCGCCACCTTCATTTTTACTTTACCGCTCATTGTATCTATGGTTACTTCTCCCCCAAGGATAGCTATATATAAATTTAGCGGTACATTAGTATAAAGGTCATTCCCTTTTCGTACAAAAGAAGTATCGTTCTTAATTTCGAAAGTAATGTACAGGTCGCCATCTGGTCCGCCGTTCACTCCGGGTCCACCATGCGCAGCGATCTTTATTTCCTGCCCGTTCTCAATTCCTGCCGGCACTGTTATCCTGATATTTTTACCATTAACCGTAAATGTTTGCTGATGTGTTTTGTGTGCTTCGGATAAATTTATCTGAAACGTTGCATGGAGGTCCTGCCCTCTGAATTTTGTTTGACCGGCTTTGCTGCCCCGGTTACCAAACATTGAAGTAAAAAAGTCGGAATAGTCTCCATCATCTTCATCGTATGAATAATAATTACCACTTTCAAACGGATTGTTTCCCGCATAATTTTGTGATGCCTGTTGTTGCCTACGGGCTTCCTCAAACTGTTCTGCATGTTTCCAGTCTTTGCCATACTGATCGTACTTTTTCCTTTTTTCATGATCACTTAATACTTCATTTGCTTCATTAATTTGCTGGAAACGCTTTTCCGCATCCGGGTCATTCGGGTTCAGGTCAGGATGATGCTTACGGGCCAATTGCCGGTAGGCTTTTTTTATTTCTTCAGCCGGAGCATTTTTGGATATGCCTAAAATTTTGTAGTAATCAATGTAATCCATCCCTGTTAAATGATATTGTCTGTAAATAATTTAAATATACGGTAATGCCGTGCATGAATCTACTGATCGTAATCGGAATGTACTATGTTTAAGATCTATCAGATTCGGCATATTTCTCCTTCTTTCTCCCGGTACGATAATTGCCAGATGGAAATCTTTTTCAAATGTAGAAGATAGTGACAGACAATATCAATGGCTGGCTATACCTTTTTATAATATTCGCTATTATTTTCACCATTTTGAATATTATTCAGTTGCATCAGCAATTCACTATTGCTTACTATTGTGATGCGTTTGGTAATGCGTATTTGAAAATTCAATTATGCCGAATATATGAACAGCGCTTCACTATCATATTATCCTTACCTGCAGGTATCTTTAACTATTGAGGGTGTTGCCGGTTATGCAACATTAAATTTCGAGCACACCTGTGCTTTCGATTCAATGATGCTTAGCAATCGTATACATGTATACCTGCTTGACCCTAAAAAAGGGAGTATGACATTTTATCTTGAGCATGATACTGATGATCATTATTATTATCCGGAGCAGAACGCATGTGAAATAGACAGCCTGATCATATACGCTTTGAATGAGGCTATTCGAAATCACCTGAATAATATTGAAACAAAAGCAGGAGATAATATGTGAAGCAGACGGATCTGCTTTTGTTCAGGAATTGTTTAACCTTAGATGATAGGGAGAGGTGTTTTATAGTTTTAAAAAATGTTGTAACTTAGAAAATACTTCGATATTACTCCAATAGATTTCTTTTTTGATTTGTGAAACACACCTGAATCTTTCATTGCCCGTTTTTAATCCAATATTTCTTAGCGGTGAACATGTTTATTTACATTGATAGCTGCTGAATCAATGTTATCATTAATCTTCGTTCCTGACCAGGTGTATATGCAGCTACGATATTGCTATTAATAGATTTTATTGCTAACCATTTACCCCGGCAGTTTTAACTCATCATCCTGGAAGTGTGTCGAATTACATTCTCTAAACTATAAATGATCATGTTATGGCAAAAATAATCGGCATCGACCTGGGTACCACTAATAGTTGCGTTGCGGTAATGGAGGGTAATGAACCCGTTGTAATTGCGAACGATGAGGGACGGCGTACCACTCCGTCTGTTGTTGCATTTTTAAAAAATGGTGAGCGGAAAGTTGGCGATCCGGCTAAACGGCAGGCCATCACAAATCCACAGAACACTATTACTTCGGTTAAACGGTTTATGGGAAGGAAATATGATGAGGTTAAAAGTGAACTTACCCATATCAGCTATAAAGTTGTGCGTGGAGACAATGATACAGTTCGTATTGATATTGAAGGGCGTTTATATACTCCGCAGGAAATTTCTGCCATTATCCTGCAGAAAATGAAAAAAGTTGCGGAAGATTACCTGGGGCAGGAAGTAAACGAAGCTGTAATAACCGTGCCGGCATATTTTAATGATGCACAAAGGCAGGCGACAAAAGAGGCTGGTGAAATAGCCGGATTAAAAGTAAGGCGTATTGTGAATGAACCTACCGCTGCAGCTTTAGCGTATGGACTGGAAAAAGGAGATAAAAGCCATAAAATAGCAGTGTTTGACCTGGGAGGAGGTACATTCGATATCTCTATCCTCGAATTAGGGGATGGTGTTTTTGAAGTAAAGTCTACTAATGGCGACACTCATTTGGGAGGCGATGATTTTGACAAGATCATTGTTGACTGGCTGGCGGATGAATTTAAAAAAGATGAAAATATAGATCTCCGCAAAGACCCAATGGCTTTGCAACGGCTTAAAGAGGCCGCAGAAAAAGCAAAAATTGAATTATCTTCTGCAACTGAAACCGAAATTAATCTGCCTTATGTAACTGCGGTTGACGGGGTGCCGAAGCATCTTGTAAAAAAGCTGACGAGGGCAAAATTTGAACAGATGGCCGACCCTCTGTTTGAACGTTGTTTAAAGCCGTGCGAAGCCGCATTAAAAGATGCAGGAGTTACCGCAAAAGATATTGACGAAGTAATATTGGTCGGCGGCAGTACAAGGATACCTAAAGTGCAGGAAATTGTTGAGAAATTTTTTGGAAGAAAACTCAATAAGAGCGTAAATCCTGACGAAGTGGTTGCTATAGGCGCTGCTATCCAGGGGGCAGTGCTTACCGGCGAGGTAAAAGATGTGGTATTGCTGGATGTTACACCATTGGCTTTGGGTATTGAAACAATGGGCGGTGTAATGACGACGCTTATACCAGCAAACACTACCATTCCTGCAAAAAAATCAGAAACATTTTCTACGGCGGGCGATGATCAGCCCGGCGTGCAGGTACATGTGCTGCAGGGCGACCGCTCAATGGCAAAAGATAACAAGAGCCTGGGTATTTTTAACCTTGACGGGATACCGCCTGCGCCAAGAGGAATACCGCAAATTGAAGTAACTTTCGATATTGATGCCAACGGCATTTTAAATGTAAGTGCAAAAGATAAGGGTACAGGCAAGGAGCAAAAAATCCGCATTGAAGCCGGCAGTGGCTTAAGCAAGGAAGAAGTGGAAAAGATGAGGGCTGATGCCAAAGCAAATGAACAGGCTGATAAAATTTCGAGGGAGAAAGTTGATAAAATGAACCAGGCAGACAGCCTTGTGTTCCAAACCGAAAAGCAGCTGAAAGAGTTTGGAGATAAGATACCTGCTGATAAAAAGGCATTGATCGAATCTGCTTTATCAGCATTAAAATATGCACATGAGCAACAGGATGTACCAGGTATAGACAGGTCTGTTGCAGATCTTAACAAAGCCTGGAGCGCCGCAAGTGAAGATATGTATAAAGCAGGACAGCATGAAGGAGGCGGCCCGCAACCCGGAAATGGTCATGCAGGTAATGCAGGCCAGCCGGACAGCGGAGCAGAAGATGTAACAGATGTACCGTTTGAAGAAGTAAAATAAAATGACAATGGAAAAAAACATATCTGCAAGCATCAGCTATTGGTGGATATTTCTTTTAACAGGTGTTCTTCTTGTTGGAGTAGGCATCTGGGTATTCCTGTCGCCGCTGGCAGCGTATTTATCTTTGAGCATTTTATTTGCCGCCGGAATGCTTATAACCGGCTGTTTTGAAATTGCTTTTGCCGTGAGTGCAAGAAAATCGCTGCATGGATGGAGTTGGACGCTTGCAGGCGGAATACTTGATCTTATTATTGGTGTTTATCTTTTGATCTACCCTTCGGTCAGCATGTCAGTATTATCTTTAATATTGGGCTTTTGGTTATTGATCAGGGGCGGATCCGCTATTGGCCTTGCATTCGAAATGAAGTTATATAAAGCACCTGACTGGAGCTGGCTTTTAGTGTTGGGCATTCTCATAGCATTGTTCGGTATAATGGTGCTCGCTGTTCCTGCATTTGGCGTGGCAAATATTATTGTCTGGACAGCATTGTCATTTATTATCGCGGGGATATTCAGGATAACGCTGGCACTGCGGCTAAAAAAGCTGGAAAAACAGCCATAGCGATTATTAATTCCTGGTAATCTCTTTCAAAGCACTGATGATTTGAGAAACAAGAATTAGAATATATGCATTTCAAACGCTTTTATATCATAAGTCCGAATTTATAACCAACAATTGCCACAGGTATTTATGAGAAAGAAAACCCGAAAGTATATATCAGGTACTGTTAAATCCGGCATTCACCGGGCCGGTTATGACAAAAAAATATATGCTATTTACGAGCGTTTTAAAAATGCCGGCAAACTCAGATCGGTTGCCGAAAATTCGTTTGCCATCATTCTTTTCGATAAGGCAGCAGGATCACATACCATTAATGGTATCTTATATAAGGTTAAGCCTAAACAAGTTCACCTGCAGTTTCCGGAGCAAACGCAAAGCTGGCATTTACAAACAGGCACTGAAGGGCAAAGATTAGTGATAAAAAAAATATTGGCAGAAACATTTTCGAATAATTTACGGGCAACATTTTCTTCTTATACACAACATCCTGTTTTAAACCTCGATGCAGCAACCTATACTAAAATTAACAATGAATTCCTCGCCGTAAAAAAGGAAATAGCGTCGTCAACAATATTCATGGAACTGGTTAATGCGCGATGCCGGCTAATTGCGCTGATCATTACACTTTGGCTGGAACATAAATACGGAGCAGCGGAACACGCTGCCCAAAGCTCATCACTTCCATATAAATTCCATCTATTGGTTGATAAGCATTTTAAAACGCAAAAAACAGTTTTATTTTATGCCAAACACCTGTATATAACGCCCAATTACCTGGGTATTATATGCAGAAAACAATACAAGATGTCGGCATTGGAATTTATTCAGGAACGGGTATTGCTGGAAGCAAAAAGATTACTTCACAGCTCTGACAAAACAATTAAAGAAATTGCCTTTGACCTGGGCTTTAAAAACATGTCGTATTTCTCTTATTTTTTTAAATCAAAAACCAATCTCACTCCTAAGGAATACAGATTATTACTAAGCAAATCATGATAATTGCCCGTTAAAAAATCCTGGAAAATCTTTTATACAATTGTACATTTTAAAATAATAAGATATGGCACTCGCATTAAAAGTTACACCATTGCAGGACAGGGTAATCATAAAACCCGTTGATGCGGAAGAAAAAACTGCAGGGGGAATTATTATACCGGATACCGCCAAAGAAAAGCCCCAGCGTGGTACTGTGGTAGCAGCCGGCCCCGGCAAAAAAGATGAGCCAATGACGGTAAAGGTGGGCGATACAGTATTGTATGGCAAATATGCAGGAACAGAGATCCAGGTTGGTGGTGAAGATCTGCTGATCATGCGCGAGAGTGATATACTCGCTATAATGTAATGGCAATAATCTGAATGCGGCTGTTATTCCGCAGCTTATTCAATATAAACCCCAGAGCGGTTTTAAATATCCTGATTCGTTCACTTTTAAACGTATTAAAAATGGCAAAAGAACTTTTATTCGACATCGATGCGAGGAATAAAATGAAAAAGGGAGTTGATGCATTAGCGGATGCTGTAAAAGTAACATTGGGTCCGAAAGGCCGTAATGTGGTTATTGAGAAAAAGTTTGGTGCACCTGCTGTTACGAAAGATGGTGTGACTGTAGCAAAAGAAATTGAACTGGAAGATCCCGTGGAGAACGCAGGAGCGCAAATGATAAAAGTAGTGGCCTCAAAAACTGCAGACAGCGCCGGTGACGGAACAACCACAGCTACTGTTTTAGCGCAGTCAATTATTGTTGAAGGATTGAAAATGGTTGCTGCCGGATCAAACCCGATGGATTTAAAACGGGGAATAGACAAAGCTGTTGCACGGGTGGTAGCAAATCTTAAAAGCCAGAGCCAGACAGTAGGAAATGATAATCAAAAAATTGAGCAGGTGGCCACTGTTTCCGCCAATAATGATGAAGTAATAGGAAAGCTTATTGCACAGGCATTTTCAAAAGTAGGTAACCAGGGCGTAATAACCGTGGAGGAAGCCAAGGGAACTGATACTACCGTTGAAGTAGTAGAAGGTATGCAGTTCGACAGGGGGTATATCTCTCCCTACTTTGTTACAAACAGTGAAAAGATGGAAGTTGAGCTGGACAATCCTTATATCCTTATTTATGATAAGAAAATAAGCGCCATGAAAGATATACTGGCTGTGCTTGAAAAAGTGGCGCAGGAAGGACGTCCGTTGATGATCATTGCTGAAGACCTGGATGGGGAAGCATTGGCTACGCTTGTGGTGAACAAACTGCGCGGTATTTTAAAAGTGGCTGCAGTAAAAGCTCCGGGCTTTGGAGACAGAAGGAAAGAAATGCTGCAGGACATAGCCATCTTAACAGGAGGAACTGTAATAAGCGAAGATACAGGTCATAAATTAGAGTCTGCCGACCTTACATTATTGGGCCAGGCTACATCTGTGACCATTGATAAAGACAATACCATAATTGTAGATGGCAAAGGTAAAAAAGACGATATCGGAGCACGTATCAGCCAGATCAAAGCACAGGTTGAGATCACAACATCAGATTACGATAAAGAAAAGCTGCAGGAACGGCTTGCCAAACTAAGCGGAGGAGTTGCGGTTTTATATGTTGGTGCTGCTACCGAGGTTGAAATGAAAGAAAAAAAAGACCGTGTGGATGATGCGTTGCATGCAACCCGGGCCGCAGTGGAAGAAGGAATTGTTCCCGGGGGAGGTGTGGCATATATCCGTGCAATTGCTGCATTGGCTAATGATGAAAAGAAACAGGGCGATGATGAAAGTACGGGCATTGCCATAGTAAAAAGAGCATTGGAAGAACCCATCCGGATCATCACGGAAAATGCGGGCATTGAAGGGTCTATTGTTGTGCAAAAAGTAAAAGAAGGAAGCGGCGATTTTGGGTTTAATGCAAGAACAGAGCAATATGAAAACCTGTTAAAGGCAGGTGTTATTGATCCGACAAAGGTTGCACGGGTTGCTTTGGAAAATGCAGCTTCTGTAGCAGGAATGTTGCTGACAACAGAATGCGTAATTGCTGATAAGCCCGGTGACAAACCGGAAATGCCTGCCATGCCCGGTGCCGGTATGGGCTATTGATATACATTCACAGATGCACGCAGAAAAACCGCTGTGCCAAGCGTCTTCGCTTGGCACGCTGCTCTTGTCGCCTCTGGCGACGCCAGGTAAATGTAATAAGGTAGTCGCCAGAAGCGAAAACGCTACGCACAGCCGATTTCCAGTTACCTTACCTGTCATCTCAAATTAGTGTGTAATGGCAAATAATAATTTACTTCAACGCTTTGAGCAAACATTATTGCAGGTTCACCCTGCAGTTGTAAAAAGATTAAATAGCGGGTTACCTGTTGACGAGATTGATAAGATCGCTTTGTCATACCAACTTGCATTTACAGAAGATGTTTATCATTTGTTTACCTGGAAAAATGGCATTCGGCATGAGACCGCAAATACTACTGACGAGTTGCTTCTTTTTCCGAAAGGCATTCCCTTCTCGCTTCTTGAGGCCGCTCATGATTATGACTTGCTATCCGTAACAAAACATTTTTTTGAAACCAGTTACTTTCCTCTTTTTTCAGCTGGCAATGAAGATATACTGCTTATAAACCTGGATGCATACAGCCCTGTCTATAAAATGATCAGTTTATACTCCGCTGCCCTGTTCGGAAATGAAACGCCTGTTACTGTTTATGATTCATTTTCGAGCATGCTGCAAACTGTTATTGAAGGTTATGGCCAGAAGGCTTTATGGATAGAGGACGACAGTTTGCAGGTAAACGATAACGCTTATCATAGCATTGCAGCCGGCCTTAACCCCGGCAGTGCATTTTGGAACTATATGTAGCATACTGCACTACCACCAAACGCCAGCTTTCTCCAATCAATAATTCCCTGCCCCGGCTTTAAACAACTGATTTATTCTTTCACCAACTTTTCTGCCCTGGATTAATCCTGCGGCAACAGACGGCGCGTAATGAAGACCGCCAAGCACTCTTGAGCGGCCGGCATCATTGGCATAATCATCAAAAGAGGCGAACGACCGGGGACCATACAAAGCGTCATAGGTATGATCCGTAAATGCATAATTCTTCCCGAAAACAGATTCCATTATAGTGGCGCTTGCTGCAGACACCACGGCATGAGCTGCTGTATATTCGGGGAAAGAAGGCGTTGTAATTATACTGTTCCAGTCAGCATATCCCATCTCCCTGCGGATATAAGATACGGGGCGAATGAGAGCGTAGTGATATTTTGTTTTAAAGCAGGAAATAACAGCATCAGATACAGCCATGCTATGTTTGCCATAAGCAATTACAGCATCTTCCAGGTTCAATTTATTTAATTGCACCAGTTGGATAAGTATATTAGTGGCATGTGCAGGCACGTTGAGACTACCCGGAATGCCATCCGCCCAAAATTTTATGGTAACAGTATCTGCATGGGTTAATGATAATGAAATGCTGTACAAATTATTTACCATTTTATAGAATGGTGAACCTGCAGCAGATGAATAGGGTATCGGCGGCCCTGGTTGGGTGGCATTTGCAATACCGGGAATAAAGGTTCGGTTATCACCCCAATGCGGAAGAACGGCGCGAAAATCGGTGGTGTCGGGATCCAGGAACCAGGTTCAGCTGGAGGTGTATAATCAGGATCAGTTATATGAAGATATGGTTCATGTGCCCCATCAGATTTTGACCAGTCAAAAATTGCGTATGCAACTGATTTACCGAAGCTAACAGCATTCGATAATTGTTCGGTTGTTGCCTGTGACTGGAATTTTGTTGTAAAAGCAGCTTCAAGCGAATCAATAGAATACACATTTTCAGTTGAAGTATTGGCAAAAAGATTTTTAGTGATCACTGCCATTGCTGCATTAGCGGAAGCCGGCCAATAGTAAGCATTCTTTTGCTTAATAACTTTTACAGTGGGATAAACATTCCATTGTGGTAATAATGAAATACCGCCTGTAATGCCGGGGGCTACAGATTCATACAGTGTTAAGCCCGCATAGCCAAATGATCTGTTGGAAACAACTGAATTAAAGCCCGGCGTTGACTTCGTAAGGCTGATTTGAAGTTTCATCCATGCTGTGGCTACGTCTGCAGCGTATTTTTTCACCGGCGTGCTGGATACCGTATTTTTTTTACATCCGTGGAAAATAAACGCCCATCCTATAAATGCTATAAAAAAAAATTTATTTTTCATACCCCGAGGTTTTAGATTACCAAATATTTGCAGCCATTAAAACAGGTTGGCTGGAGACAGATTAAACAGTACCGTACGATCTGCTGAAATGAATCAGCAGGTTATTGAACCTTTGTAATACCAATCACCATATTCATTGGTACATTACGAAGTATATTTGCGCTTCAGCATTTTATTCTTTTACAAACTTCAATGTAGTAACCGCTTTACCTGTTGTTTCAACTTTTATATAGTAACTCCCGGCCGGTAATTTTTGTATATTAAGCTGATAGCTGCTTCCACCTGCCACTGCCTGCCACATTAATGCTCCTGATATATTAAACAGAGACAGCTTTGATCCGGGCCACTGATCAAGTCCCCGGATAATCACTTTATCTTTTGAAGGATTGGGATACAATCGCAGCGCTTTTGAATTATTAGTACTTGCTTTAAGGTCAGATAGTTCAGTATTTTCCACTCTGTTGTCCGGAGCAATTCTGTCATCGCCCAATGAAAATTTAAGTTTCCATTTAAATGCACCGCCATCTGTAATACTTCCATCCCAAACCTCGCCTCTGCCTGTCCAGCCATACAAAGGATTTAAGAAATCAATGGCAGAATGTTCTCTCCCCGAGCCCGAATCAATAATGTTCCATGTTTTACCGCCATCCCTGCTGTAAGAAGAACCCCAAACCGGCACATACGCGGGTGTGGTGGATATATAAGTATGCGTGCCGGGAAGAACGGTAACAAACAACCCCATAGGAGTGCCTTTGTAATCTATCTCCGTCCATGTTTTGCCGCCATTATGTGTAGCCGCTACATAGGTATCGCTGGCGCCACCCCATTCATAGCCTACCATTAAGCCATTTTGTTTATCTGCAAAAGCAAACCCGTGAAATGTTTTGCCTGTTATATTAAATAAATATGTTTGCCAGTGCCGCCCCTTGTCATCAGACCGAAGAATATAATTATTCCCCTGATCGTCATAAGCTTTAAACCATATGGTATTGCCTAAAGCAGTGTACACATCAAAATTTGAACTGTAAACACTACCAATGGCGGGCTGCATATTTTTGTTGGAAACCTTATGCCACGTTTTGCCTGCATCATTGGTTGTATATATTAACAGGTATGGGGTATCAATGCCATTATTATCGGCTACCACCATGCCATTTTCCCTGTCGAAAAAGTAAACAAAATCCACAAAGCTGTTGTCAAAAGAAAACTGACCTTTGCCAATTTCTTTCCATGAGTAGCCGCCATCTGTGGTTTTATAAATGCCCCCGCCCAGCCAATCATTAGCATCATACATTGAAGCATAACAGGTATTGTTGTCTGTAGCGGCAAAACTGCCCATGCCATAACCGGCAGGAGAAGGTACTGAATCATACAGCCATGTTTTACCGCCGTCTCTTGTATGCAGAAACATTTTTGAATCATAATACATCGAATCAAAAGTCAGCTTTCCCCAAACATTTCCAACGCCGGTTACTTTTATCTGTGGAAAGTAAGAGCTGGCATAGCCGCTGTAAGAATGCGGTGCATCCACTACTTCCCAGTAAGGATTAATTTTTATCGGAAAATTATTGTGCGGGTTTTTGAAATGATGATGCCTGAGCGGCGGCGGCATCAGGCTTTTTTTCTTTTGGATGATGTCGAACCTTTGTTGAGCAGAAGCTGCAAATGAAAGCGCTGATAAAAAAAACAGCAGGTAAAAAATTGTTTTCATAAACTAATTTTTAAATGAACAGGTACTCCCGGCTGCTAAAATATATTTAACATGCACAGGTTAAAACCGGTACTGTGCGAATTGCGGAAATGAATTAGCGGGCTGTGAATTTGAGATAGCGAAAAAAAATCAGGCAGAGCGATGTGCGATCAGCTTAAAAATTCTCACCCTGGCACGAAGAGATGGTGTGATGGCAGGCCTGCTGCCTGAGCGTTATTTATTTTGTAATATCAATGGTGCAGCTAACAGGAAAACAAAATTGCCAGGGAAGCCATGCGTTGCAATGTATCTCAATATCCTCCCGGGGAGCTGGACGATAATGAGCTTTGGATGAGCAATATGAACAGGGATACCGTGTATTTACGGACTTATACCAATGCCGGGTATGTGAGTGATGATATTTTTAAGTAGCTGTAAGAAGTGAGACGATAAATGTACGTACCTCCCACTAACATGCCGGATCTGTTGCTGTGATAAATGCAGTTGGGACACTAATCAACTCATCTTAAGCATCATTTAACCACTTTATCCTTTAAATGATAGTACACTATGATGCCAAGATCATTGATATTATCCCTGCTCAACCGGAAGCCACTATCTTTATCATTTACAATAGCAAATGCGCCGGTAGTAGCATTAACAGTGAAATCAGCCTGCAATAAATTTCCTGAAACAATATTTGTCATTGGCTTTAGCACTCCTTTAGTTGCAGGGTCTGTTCCCTGAAAGGGCATATCAGTTGGTAATAGCAGGCGCATTCCTTTTTTTGCCAACCCCTGCTCTTTGCTCTTTGCAAAAAGCTCCAGTTTTAAAATGTGAATATCCTTATTTGCAGTAAAAAACGGATAGAGAGCTGCAGCAAGATTCACAGAAAGAAGCTGGTTTTCAAATGGATCTTTTTTAGTTAAAAAATTATACCATTCATCCGGGAATTCATGCCTGACACTAAATAACCGCATGAAGGGTTCATTGTTATCGCCACCCGCCAGGTTTTTAACGTAATCCTGTAAATGCTTAACAGCCTTATTCCGGAATTCACCTGCATCCTCCCTTGCTGTATATTTCACATGAATAATAATATCACTGATGGAATCATAATCAAACTGGGAAAGATCTGTTATTGTTCCATCCTTGTTTGCATATTTCCCGTTCAACTCAAATTTCCATTTGCTGATAACGCCCGCGCCTTCAAAGGGAAGGTATCTTTCATCTCTGAAGTTCAGCTCAAACAAACCGCTGTCATTTTGGGCAGAACTTGTGGCGATTGCTTTGAATGGTATATTGTTTTCAACAAACCTGGGATCATCTGTTAAATTGCCATTATCGTTGTTGGGCTCATATTTGTCTCCTGCACTTGTAATGCGAATACTGTTCTGCATTAACCGTAGTGTGCTGTTGATAGTGGTATAAGGACCGCTGACGCAGGGCATGGAAATGCTCACCGATTTAATTCTTCTGAAATAATGTCCGGGATAATCGAGGTCAAATATTTCTTCGGGCAAATCTACGTTGCAGGCGCCGGTTTCTTTAAGCTGAATAACCGCCATTGGATTGAGCTGTACCAGCGAAATATGTTTTGTTAATTCAAATTCACGCCGGTTTTCCTGCATAAACGATTTTTCCAGTTGCTTTAATGCCAGTTGCAGCCTGTCGCCTGCCATTAAGCCCTGGTAGCTGCTGTCCCAATACCCATATTGAATGAAATTACTATCGCTTTTACCCAGCTCGAACCGGTAGGCTTTTTCCGCTTTTTGCGCTATTTCATAAGCCATCTGGTAGGCTTGTTTAAAGGTGCTGTACAATTGTTCTTTCATCCAGGTATAAAGCTCCTGGTTGGTAAACTTATCTTTTAATTTTTGCTCGATTATTTTTGCATTATCTAACTGCTGTAAATGATTAGCCAGCTCTTTTTTGGTGATCTCTATGCGAATGTCCGCCGCCGTTATCTGCTTATCAATTTGTGTAATTTCTCTTGAGGCTATATTAGCCTGCTGTACCCATTCTTGTTCGCGCCGGATGTAGGAAGAATATTTGGAAGCTAATGATGATTGATAAGAAAGAATGTCTCCAGCCAGTTGAAAAGTTTTTCCCACGCACGATGCTGCAAAACCGAGATTTTGCCCACCCCAACCCGCAGCGACCCCCACTCCAAAAGGGGTTCCATGTATATCTGTCGTAGGGAACATATGAAATATTCCTGCCATGTTTTCTGATGCGGCTCCAACCTGATGTAAAATAAAAGCATCTCTACTCTTCTCCAATTCCTCTTTTTCCCTTGGAATAAGCTTTACCCCGCTTTCATCACTATTGGTGAGCGCTGTATTTAATGTAACAGATGCTTCAGCAGGGTTGGTATCGCCCGGCAGATCGGTATCGGCTTTTAAACCGCCGGTTATTTGAGGAATGGCGGGAGCTTCCGGAAAGCCTGCTGTATCCAGGCCTAAAAGATCGCCATAGTATTTTCTTCTTTTTTCTGCTGTTTCCCGGTTCTTTAACAATCCTTCCCTCGCCACTCTTGCCTCCAGTACCTGCATCTCTTTTACGCTGGTCACTAAATCCAGTAGTGCCGTCTCCTGGCCTGCTCTTAAACGAGACAGCTCCTCAGCATCTTTTTTTTCAAGGGCAGAAAGCAGGGCATTGCCCAAAGCCTTTACTTCGTTACAGTACTCATTGGCTTTTTGCAGTAAATAATTAAAGCGATAGAAAGAAGGAGGGGTGTTAGTATCCGACAAAGCATCGCTTATACTCAACCCCTGAGCTCTTGCTTTTATAAGAAGCCCCGGGCTTATTTTTGGCGCGAATAAAGAAAGCACCTGGTCTACACCTTCGATATTTTTACAATGCCTGATGTTAAATAGGCGGTCGCCTACCTTTGTCCAGTATGCCAGCAGATCGTTATTGGCAGGAATGCAGAAATACAACACACTGCCAACACCCAGCAAATTGGAAGAATAGCTTTTATTTAAGGTAGTAAAGTTGCTGCTATAGGGCAAACTATTCTCTGCATCCGTTAATACATCACTAATAGTACTCCATTTATCCTTTAAAGAACTAAATGTTTCGGCGCTTGTGTTGGCGTGTTCTGGTATTTTTTGTGGTTTGACCCCTAGTATATGTGCGGCAGTAATATATAGCTGGGTTGCTTCGTTAATAGATTCCATTGTATTTAACCGGTACAGCTCATCTCCCCAGGCAATAAGATTATCAAGATAACGCATTATCACATATTTCATAAAAGCGCCGGTTCGTAACCTTGCTACAATAAACGGTTTAAATGGATCTTTAAGGAATTTTTCGCCCATGCCTGCTTGGGGATCCTGGCTATTGTCCGTGGGTAATGAACGGATTATCTCTTCTATATTTTCAACTACAGAAGTTTTAAACGGTGCAAACTCCCAGTACCGGTCATTGGGTCTGTATTTGTTTACCGGCGCATTTGTGGTAGGATCGAAAATATAATGAAACCATTGCATGGCCTCTGCATATTTACCGTTATTGCTCAACCTGGTAGCTATATACAGCGGTACATGGTAAAACAGTTCCCAATTATATTTGGCATAAGCACCGTCATTACAGAAATCAATATTTTCCCTGTAGTATGCGCTTTTGTCTGATGCGGACAGCCCGGTTATTAATGAAGCTCCGTCCGGAGCGCTTCCGGGTACATATGTTTTAAATGTGTTTCCATCATCATCCGCTTGTATCTTCCCTTTTCCTGTTTGATCATAGTCATCTATAAATGTATCCGTATCTGCTTTCAGCAGCATATCCACACCACCCCTGTTCAGCCGCTCCGTTAAACGCTCTATGTGCGGATGATAAAAGGTATGGATGCTGAAGGTGGGGATACTCTTACCTGCCAGATTACGGACAATCTCCGGTGCAGATGCGTCAGTAGTTTGATCTGCAAAGGCGGCATTAATAAATTTAGCTGCAGTTCCGTTTACGGGTGTAGGCAATTTTGTGTCCCTTATTTTTTTATATTCCATTGTTAAAGAATTGTAGTGGGGTTATTAAATTTAATTTAGGCTTAAAAGCCATTGGCGTAGGAGCGGCAGAAACAGGAGGATAGATGATATCACGCAGATCCTCTGGCGGTATGCTATCTGGATCACCGATCCATTGCCGGTACAAAACAGTACTTTCAGGTGAAGCAAAATATACCCGCTCCGCATCCTGAAAGAAAAAAGGATATATTGAATTGGGTATAAAATCGTTAACCTGGTCTGAATATATGATCTTATGCTCTGTTGAGGTTTTTAAATAGTCATTATCATTTAGGCGAAGCGACCCCGTTCTCTTTAAAGACATAAAATCAATATCATATAACGGAGCCTGGTATTGGTTGGGGGAAAAGTTGAGCGTAATTCGTTGCAGATTGCCAATTATCAAACACATAACATGCAATGCCTTCAAAAATAGAGGTTATAAACACGCCTGCGATGATAGAAGTTGTATAAAAATGGTATCCGGACATTATATGACGGTACCTGTATAAAGGAACCGTATTAGGTTGTTGCTTATCAAATACGTAACACTCAATGCCTTCAGAAGTATAACCCGATGCAGATTGCGCAGATTGATATTCGTTATCAGAAGTTGTATAAAAATGATGCCCGCTTTGACTATTGTACAGCCTGTAAAAAGGAACAGTATTGGGTAATTCAGTAGCAAAAACAACTACGTAAAAAGGGGTATCCTGATCGTAACCTAAATTTGCCGCAGGCTCATTGGTAGAAGTCGAATAGAAATGATCCCCTGTTTGCTTATTGTACCATCTAAATAAGGGAATACGATTTTGCATCACTTTATCAGATGTGAGCTCGAAGGGAGAGCTTTTCTGAACCTGCTGATTAGTGACCTTAACCTTCGCATTTATATTGGTTAGTTGAAATGTACCGAAGATTTTACCTCCCCGATCCTTAAAAAAAGTTTGAATGGCAAGATTGCCATCATCGGTTGTAACCGCGTTAAACTGAAAATCTTTGGACAGCCCGGGTTCATATAAAGTGATAAACTCATCCTTGGTTACTTTTTTAGGTGTCCACTTCCCATCTTTATACTCCGTCCATGCGAGGCGCACTTCCCAATAGTTCTCAGACTTCAAATCATTAACCCTGAGGTTTGCCATATTGCTGATCGTATCGTTTGATTTCATCGCCTTATTTTCTTTCGTTTTCTGCATGAACTCTGCCCAGAATAAAATCAACCTTTTTTTCCAAAACACCGGTAACAGGTGTACGCCGGAACCGGAGGCATCACTATTCGTTACGTTCACTGTTGGTATGTTTTCCCAGGCAGTCCACTCATCGCCTGTCTTTTTTCGCCAATAATATTCATATGGCAATTGGTGGGTTCTGGCAAAAACATATATATCTGAACCGGGGCTTGACGGGTCTTCCTGGTGCATTCCGCATATCTCCACATTGGAAACTTTTTCCAGGCTTGAGAGATAATTGCGAAAAGCCATATCCACGCTATCGGCGGTAATATCGTTTTGCAATAGTTCTGATTCCAACGCTTTAAAAATGGGGCTTTTATCATCTCTCCACTCCGGATCCAGCCAGTTTTCCGGAAAAAGATACACTTCTCTTGCTGCCTGCCATACGCGATAGTTTTTCCGCCATGCCCATTGCGCTGTATCAATATTTTTCGGTAAAACACTTAGCGAGGCTCCGGTATCATCCACCCGGTTCGCTTCCAGGTTTAGCAAAATGCGGGCAATAAATAATTGGATGCCATTATTTGCCTGCACTATCGGCGATGTATCCATACAAGCGTCCATCTGTACGTCTATCAAAAAATATTCAAATAAGCTATCGGCATCAATTACACCCCATGTTTTTAATTTGGGTTGCACCAGCAACCAGGCAATCAGTGCCTGTTTTTGGCTTTCCCGAATGGTATTACTCATCGCCTTTGCTATTTGCAGCCAGTCTTCCTCTTCATACTTTGCTTTTAATGTTCGTTTCATGTCTTCCGCCATGCTCCATAGTAAATCAAAATCGGCAGTAGTATCTGCCCAGCTAACGGCAGGTGCATCGGCAACGATCTTATCAACGGAAGTGCCTATTTTTTGGAGCAGCTTTAAGGCCTTATTCAGCTGGGTAAGGGCTACTTCATTTCCAAACATTTTAACGTCGGTAATGCCAAAACGTGCATTTAATTTCGGAATAATTTTATCATCAAGCAGCCCGGCTTTCATAATAGCATCTATGGTTGCATCCTGTTTTGATGCTGCTTCAAAAAGCCTTATTAACACATCGGGTGTTGTTGCAACGTCATTACGTAACAGGGTATAATCTGCCACCCTGTTCCAGTGATTGAAAGAAAGCCTGGAAAAATCAATACCGGAGAAATCTGTTTTGTTTTTGATGAAATATTGTATTTCTGTTACGGTAAGTCCGAACCCTTTAACAAAAAGCGCAGCTTTATGCAGGGCGTCTATTTGGGCAATCAATGCTTTTACATTGGGATCTTCCATTTTTATTTCCTGGGTTGCCGTGCCTAATATATCCGCAATGGCAGTGGACTGATCCTGTAAAAGCATAACAGTAGCAGCTTCTTCTGCATCCACCAGCATGGACAGTTGCTCAACAACAATATTTTTGTTCAAATTGTTTCGCAGCAATTCTTCATCTGGGATGTTGGACGGCGGGTGATCTTTCGCGATCTGCAAAACAACAGCCTGTATAGCGGATAGTGTTTGCAACAGTTTTTCAACAGGCAATTGTATAGCGGCTTTTTCATCCCTGTCGTTTATTATATAATCCAACAACGGTATGGTAAACCCGGTGTTCCTGATCTTTTGAACATTGTCAATAAAGAGAAGCGTTTGCTGGGGATCGATCTGAGTAAAAGTATTGGTCGCCACGTCCCATTCAGGAAAGGGATTGATGCCGGAGATATGTTTTAAAGCAACAAAATCACTAACAGAAAGCCGCAATGCCCCTGCTAACAGCGTGTACCGGTACATTCCGGAAAGGCTTTCAACAGACAGCAAAGCATCTTCTTTGAAATCGCTGTCACTTAAAATCGTATTAAGCTCATCTTCGCTTACCTTCATGGCTGCTTGTATGGCAGGCTTATGATCTTTTATTATAGCCGTATTGCCTGTAAAATAATTCCCCAGGGCATCGGGTTGAAATGCCCCGTCAATTTCTTTTAAGGCTTTATTTAGAAAAAGCTTATTGTAGAGCGCATTTTTGCCGTTGGTATCAATTTTTCCCCAAATGCATGCTACCTGCTGCAATGAAAATGATAACAGATTGCTCACCTTCCGCAATAAGGCAATATTGTTGATCAGGGTTTCTGTAATATCTGTTTCTCCCAACGAGGTAATAATAGTATCCAGTTCGGAAATGGTGCAACCGAGTTTTTTCCATAACCGGATAAATCTGTGCAGCCTTCCCAGCATTGCCGCGGTAATACCATTATCATCAATTGTTTCGTACAGGCTTTGCACCGTTTTAAGCCAGGTTTTTTTGATATCGTACCCGTAGTCTTTTATATCTTCATTGGATTGATACAGGGTTACCAGTTGTTGAATGCCCGGGAAATTCCGGGTTGTCCATTGCTTAAAATCAGCGTAGGCGATTTTGCCTGCCAATGCCTGAGTTATATCAACATCATTTCCTTTATTAATAGCGGAGAGCGCATTATAAATATCCGGTGCATCCATTCCTGTGGCAGCAAATAATTGCTGCAGGTATTGAAATGCAGGTTGCGCCGGGTTAATAAATCTCGTTTTGATTATTTCTACCAGGTCAGTATAGTCTATACCCGCACAGCGTATAAACACCTGTGCATTGATTGCATCTGCCAACATCTCGGCATCGCTGGTATAGCCAAAATATTCGTGCACATTATTTGTATCCGTTAAAATAACATACTCTTCCTGCGAAATATGTAAAAATTCAGCGTTGATCGCGTTGGTTGTTTTTTGTACACTTTTGTCGCCATCAACCCTGAAAACCTCCATTAATTCTGCCCGGCTGGTTTGCAGTTTTTCAAGATAAATGCGAATGCGATCCAGCGGCTGGTTATAAGGTAATGTAAACGGATAAAAGGCCGTTTTACCGGCATTCCCGCTGTTATTGCTTAATATCCTGTATGCCTCCTTTCCGGTGTTTTGGGGGTTGGCGTGCAGTTCCTCCGTACTGGTATCGCCTATATCGTATCCTTTATAATTATCCGAACTGCCATTTGCCACATAATATTCCATTATCCCATTTACCAGGTCAATATAGGGCATCGTGGTATTGGTATTTTCGCAGGTCAGGGGAAGCTCACCCAAATCGGGCCTCCGGTAAAACAAGGCATCAAGCGCACTTTTTTGGTCGTTTTCAGAGGGTATATGTTTCAGGAACTGCAACATATCTACCAGGTATGCAGCGGGGCTGGTAATAGAACGGCACTCTTCGCATTCACAATTGCTGATGCTGCCAAACAGGTTTTCCCAGTTGGGGAAATAATCTTTAAGCGTATTATCTCCATCGTTTCCTCCTCCGGAGCCCGATTCCCGGGCAAGCATGTTATTGGTAGCGGCATTATCAGGCGCCGGGATGGCACCCTGCTCTTTCCCCTGCATATTTGCATAGGCAGGCGCTACAGCATTGTGTAAATCATTTAAGGTTATATAAAGCTGGTCTATCCGCTGTGTAACATAGCTTGCCCGCTCATATACAATCTCAGCCATGTCTTTATCGCCCAGTTTATCACTATAAGCCGCTATAAAATTCTGTCGTGGGATGGCTGCGATATCCCGTGCGGAAGTTAGCAGGTTTTCATTATACAATACGGACATCGTTTCCGGCGTTGGGCTCACCTGCGCCAGTCTTTGCAGGTGTTTTATTTTTTCAAATGCCTGTGGGTGAATAGCATCCAATGCTTTTTTTAATGCCGGCGTAACAGCGCTGCTGTTCAGGATATTAAAATCGCTTTGCTCATTTAAAAAATTTGCCACTCCCTTGCCGAGGGCTTTGTCGGCTATGGCAATCCCTCCATTGCCGATCATGGTCGCGATCTTTTGGTTGGGGAAAGTTGTGTTTAACATAGCCTGGATCGCTTCGGCATACTTATTTTTATCTTTATCATTGTAAGATGCTTGGCCGGGTATCCCTGTTTTATCCAGTATGCTGTTCCAGTCTGCTTTAGACCAGTTGAGTAATTCCTCGGGCTTTGAGATCTTTTTATTTACCTGCAATTCTTCCATCAGTGGCAGGTGGTTATAAGTAAGCAGGCTTAACCGGGTTGTAAGCTGCAGCGCTTTAATGGCAGCCGGTTCAAAACCCTGCCCCGGCAATTCCTTCTGCCAGAAATCAACAGCGCTGCCGGTATAGCTGTTCAATGCAGACAGGTATTTTGTTTGCAATGCACTATCGTTACCAAGGGCAAAGCTCAGTGTTTTTGCAACCGGGTTATCCCGGGTTTCATCTGTTTTTACAACAGACTGAAGCGCAGCCTTGCCCAATGCGGTTAAAAACATATCTATTGCCTGCGATGTATACTCCTTAATAATATTTCCGGCAGTTGCATCCTGTATGGCTTTCAGCAGGGCGGCTTCTTTTTGAGCAACAGCCAGGGAGGCCCAGCTCAGTAAAATACCCTGCCGGCCAATGCCATACAGTAATTCAACGGGATCGCCAATTTCATTGGCTTTAAATACTTCGGAAGCATCATTGGTCAGCGTCCCGGCAAATACCAGTTGTGCCACATTAAACGCATCCTGCCCTGTGTCTGCAGCAACAAATCTGATCTGATCTTCCGATCCGGCAATCTGGTAGAGCTCCAGCTTACTTTCCCTCATAAAAGGGTCAACTGCTTTCCGGAGTCCTGCATATTCATTTTCACTGCGGATAGCTGGGTTACTGATGACAATATTCCAGTTGGATAGCATTGTTCCTCCTGAAAAGTCTTTTTTTGAACTCAGCGCAGATCGCCCCTCAACCGTTCCATTGATGATTAGGAATGAAACCACATCCGGCCAATCCTCTCCTTCAGCCTCCGAAAAACTATTTTCAGCAAAGCTGATCTCATAGGATCCGTCTTCACCTGTTGTGGCGGAGCCCAATGGCTGCATTCCGGCTCCAAACCATTTTCCATTCGCATTGTTGATCTCTTTATAATAGCCCACACCGGCCAGGTCGAGGTCATATGCAACAACATTCTTTCCGGCTACTGGTTCATTAAAAGTGTTTAATACCTTGCCGGATACAGTAAATGTTCTACCGGCGGGAATAGTTAGCAGCTCATTCATTTTATTTGCCATTGCTTCATCTACATAACAGGGAGTGACAGCAATATTGAATTCTGCCTGGAACCGGGTTACCGCACTGCAGGTGCTCTGGGAAAAATCTCCTCCTGCATCACTTGATGCAAAGCCTTTGGCTTTCAAACCTTCCTGTAATACGGCCACCGCGTCTGACTTCATTCCAAAAAAAAGCGGAAAACTTACTGTCAGCTCAATGCCTTTTTCTTTAAGCAACTGGTTTAGTTTTTCAGCCGTTTGCTTTTCCACCAGGCATGGCGAAGAAGTAATCTCATATTTCTTTTTAAATGCAGAGACGGCCGCGCAGGTTTCATTGAAAAAACCACTGCCGGATTCTTCTGTGCTGATCGAAAATCCCAATTGCTGTAATGCGGTTTGCAGGTCGGATACTGCCTGAGATTTATCGCCGTAAACCAGTCCTGATTGTACTTGTGGCATAATTCGTTTATTTTTTATTTTAAGGCCTGCACAGGCTCTGCCTGTAATAATTCCATCCTGGTCGCAACAGCCGCCTCTTTATAAGGCACTATAAATTCTTTTCTGAAGAATTGGGATCGGAATGCTATTGCTTTCTCATTTATCTCCTTTGTCATCATTTCCAAACAAAAGCTCCTGCCGGATTAGCTTAACTGCATCCTTGTAATGCTGGATAAATGTTGTTTTCAAGAGCCCGTCTTTTCCTTTATTATCTTTTGCATGATCAATCAACTCTCTAATCCTGCCAAGCGATCCCATTGTTAGAAAAGTTGTATCGGAATTAGCTTTAAACCTGTTTTTTTCATATTCTTCGATGAGGTTATGCAGATATTCCTGCATTTTATTAATCGAAGTTTTAATTTC
This sequence comes from Agriterribacter sp., assembly GCA_047601125.1. Taxonomy (GTDB): domain Bacteria; phylum Bacteroidota; class Bacteroidia; order Chitinophagales; family Chitinophagaceae; genus Agriterribacter. The sequence goes on from JASGJY010000002.1 coordinate 3,274,400, forward strand.
TTCGTGATTCTTAAAAAGCTTTGTATCGGTATCTATTTCGCTTAATATAGTTTCTAATTCCAATTGGTAGCTATTTATCTTTTCTAAATAAAAATCATAAATCTGAGTATCGATAATGGCAGAATTATCTTCGAGTGCCGTTTGGTATGAGACTTTGAAAGATCTTGCACGCAACATTCTTCTGGCACTCTTTGTGCCTCTGTATATTTCATTCAATTCGTGAAGAATGTTTTTCATAAATTGATTTCGGTTTTCGCTTAACTTTCTTTCGCGTTCTTCAATTTGTGATGCGTCTTCTTTTTTATTTTGATGCTCTTTTAATAACCATGAAACAGCTACTCCAATCACGCTGATAGCAATTATTTGCAGTAAAGTTTTACCTATTTCCCTTCCAAAACTTTTTTCATCTAGATTTGAAGAAATCCCAAGTACAATAAGCAGAAGCATTGATGCCAGAAATAGAGATAGCAAAACAATAAATGCCCATCTACCAGGATGATCAGTTATATCCTTATATAATTTTGAATTTTTTAAACCCATAATTTTGAATTTTTTAATGAACATTTATTTCTTTTGTTTCGAGTAATTCTTGTTTTATTTTATGGCATCAATAATAGCTGCCAATTAAGTAAAGTCTAAGCAACAGGTCAGCTCACTCACAAGTCATTGCTATAGACCTGCGCTAGTGGGTGTAAAAACCATCTTAGCATTTTTTCAGTATTCGCTTTGTTTTTTACACTCTTTGCATGTGACTATATTTTTGAACTTAACCCCTTTACTGTCACTAAATTTTTGTCGACGATTCTAAAACCTCCTGCAATTCTTTAACCCGGAAACCATTTCTTAATTTTTTTACAATTCACTCCGACATATCGCTCCATGACATACCATTAAAATCGAAATGCTGGATTTTCAAAAGGGAAAAGCATTCTTTTAGCACTGCGCCAAATAGATGCTCCCATTCCCTTTACAACTTCTTTCCCTGTATCAGTAACTGCATATATTGAAGCTTGTACACCACCAACACTCCTGGCTACATCTCTTCTGATGGGATGATTACCATATCCCAAGTAGTGTGCCGCAACATTGATTGAGTACTCTGCCTGCGCACCTGATGCATCTGCCGCATTCTGAATATCTGGGGAATTGTTATAAATTTTATCGAAAGCATAGGCAACGACTAAGGGTCCGGCGGAAGTAAAAGAAGCACCTGTTAAAATTCCAGTTTCAAATGCACCTTCACCATTTCCATTCCTTACTTGCCCAACGAAAGTATCCACGCTGTCTCCCAACATTAATGTACCAGCTGCAAACGCTATCCCACCCAAAGCTTTTGCGCCCCCGGAATTATTATTCACTGATTTAATGGAAGTTTTACTTTTAACAGATGTAGCTATTTTATGTTTAGCTGGTAGAGCCTCCTGATACGAAGCTTGGAAACTTGATTTACCGTATTCTGCATAAACGCGCTTCACAGCTTCGTGCGCTCGATGATGCGATGTTCCCTGGACGGTTGCTTTACCTTTTACTAGTTCCAAATGTGAAGCATCTAATGATAAAAGTTGATTCTCCGCAAGTCCTCCTCTCTGTAAGGCGTGGTGAATTTGAGAATCTAATGGGAGCATAACAAATTCTCTAAATAAATTATTAACTCGGTCGAATGTTTTCCTGGCTACATAAGTTTTACTACCCACCAGTCGGTTCGTCCCAGTGGGAAGTGATTGGAGGCGTTGTTGAAATAGGGAAAGGTTCTTTTCATAACTACCCCCACCGTAAGTACCTTCCAGAATAGTATTTACCGCCAATTTCCATCTTGAACTTAATCCTGGGTAATCCCCTAAAATCATTCCCTCACGAAGTGGTTCAATCGGTGGTAGTTGACCATGATTTCCTTCAGAATCGCAAAGAACTACGGGATTCCCTCCAACATAACAATACAAATTCACTCCATCCCCTATTCCAATCGGGTCACAACTCGCCCACCTTCCCAGCCACGGCACATAATACCTCGCATTATGATATCCAAACCCATTCTCCTCATCTCTTTCCAAACCCGTATACCGGTATCTTTTGGCAACAGGGTTTATTTGGTCATTCCTTGCCTGGTAAGCGGTGGTACCATAAGGGTGGTATTCTTCGTAAGAAATAATTTCCAGGCTTTCATTTAATTCCAGGCAGGCAGAACCAAGATGGTTGTTGTATTGATATCGTATGTATGCCTTACCTGTTATTGTGTTGTCAACACCTGTTGTCTTGGTCTCTGCCATTGCAATCCGTTGCTTATTATCCATCACATGCAGGGTTTGCCTTTCTAATTGTAATTTTCCTACGTTATCATAGTTACGGTATATTTCAAAGCCGCCGAGGTAAATCCGTTCTTCTGTTTTTGTATTGCCGTTTTGAGCATTGGTTATTTTCCGCACCCGTATGCCCCCGGCATCATATACATAAAAAGTAGTGGCCGGTGTGCCATCATTCATAACGGTTTGGGCTGTGGCAAATAATTCATCTTTAAAATTCCAGTCCATACGGGAGAGGTGGGGCATGCCCTTTTTATTATTACCGGCTCCACTTATGATCATATTGCCATGCACATCATAATCATAAGGTATTACAGCATCACCATTTACCTGCGTAGATAAAAGCCTGTTATTGTTCTTATCAATATTGGCAGAGGTATTGTTGTACGTATACTTGCGTATATAGCCTGTGTGGTCATCAGCTTTATGGTCAAGGATCAATATGTTGCCGGCTTTATCATAGGTAAATTTTTGTGTATAGTTCCGCATGGCAACCGTATCTCCGGGTTTAGGCGGGTTGTCATACTTAAAAGGGAAATTGCGATAGTTTTTATTTGCAGCATTTTCCTGTATTACATTTTGCCCCTTGTGTTCCCTGCCTGTTGCGCGTACCAGCCTGTACACAGCATCGTACTCGTAATCATGAACAGGTTCCACAACTTTATTATTAAAGTAAACTGGCTTATGCGCCACATCGCTCAGGCGCGTAATATTACCGACAGGATCGTAGGTATAGCTGATATCCTGGTAAATATCGGGGCTGACCTGGCTCCTGGTTATTAATGTAGTTAGCCTGAAAGTCTTTGGATCGTAGCCGTAAGTCGTAAACATATCATTTCCATAAATAATGCTGCTGCGTTGTGCTTTTTCATTATAGTCTATACGCTTCACATAGGCATCTAATTTTTTTGTATTAGCACTTAAAGCGACCGTTGTTTCATCTGCAGCACTCATTATAATATTCCCGCGATGATTGAGCAGCACTTTGTCTAACTGACCGCCTTCACTATACAAATGATATTGCGCAGAATTATCCGGCGTAACAGTTTTCCATACCCTGTTGAGCGCATCATAAATATTTGTCGTTGAATAAATATCCTTTTCAAGGGGTTGATCAACGCTCCAGTCAACCGGCTTTGCTTCATCGTATTTCTGCAACAATTGCCGGGAGGTTTGCAAAAGATTCCCTTTGAAATCATACCTGTCATTAGTAATCATACCTGCCGTATCAAAATGCTTATACAGCTTGCCCAACACATTTTTTGCCTGCCATATTGATTTGTCACTCCTGTCGGGCTTCATCAGGTTTTCCCCGTATTCCATTCTATCAAACAGGCTTTCCGCACCAACGCCATTCGCTGTTTGAATTAGTTTGGTTTGTAACGGACGATGCAATGCATCATAGCTATACTGAAACTCCTGTCCGCGTTCATCCCATGTGCGCAGGGGATTACCCAGGGCATTGTGCAGCAGCCATCTTCGTCCGGCATCCATACTGTTTTGAAAAACCCGGTGCCCGAGCATATCATATTTATAGCGCATCACGTCATTACCGCAGGCATCTGTAACGGTATGCACATTGCCTTCGATATCCAGGCTGATCTTTGTAAAAAATAATTCATCCGTGTTGCCGGCTCTATTATGCTCTACAGATAAAATGGGTCTGCCCAGCGTATCAAAATGTTGCGCTGCAGGGGTGTTTGCATGCTTTGCGGCTTTTTGCGCCGCATCCTGTTCCGCGGGGTCATTGATAAAAACGGCGTTTGTGTTATCTGTACGTTGCAGGTACCAGTCGCTTTCCAATACCGTATCATTCTGGTCATATACGGTTTGCTTCCAGCTATCAAATTCCGTTTTGCTGAAGCTGCCGTCCGGCATGGTTGTTTTTATCAATCTTCCCAAAGCGTCATAACACATTACCGGGCTTACCCCTCTTTCCACGAGCTCCTTAGCAGATTCAAAACGGCAGGTGACAGAATAATAAGGCTCGTACTGCTTTACCGGGTTGCCTTTATTGTTCAGCACCGTTCTGCCATTGCCTGTCCATTTCAAAAAGGGCGTAGTGTCTACCGGTGTCGTTGTGCCATCCCCGTTTGATTGCAAAGCTTTGCCCGGTTTTGCCTGCACTTTTTTCATCGCCACTTTTCCCGCTCCGTCAGAATACTCCATGCTTATTTGTACCGGCGCATCCGCATTGAACTGAAAGTGCTGTTCCCGCATAACAGCGGCTAAAGCCACGGGCTTTCCTTCTCTTTTATAGGCATCAAAGTCATATAAGAACCTTGCGGTGGCATGTTGCAGAAGGGCTTTTGCTTTTGCGGCCAGGTCGTTTGAATTCAACACGCCATTTGCGGCGGCAGGCGCTTTGAAAAAACTTTGTATCAGATCAGTTTCATCCTGTTCCGTATATTCAGTCAGCCCTGCCAGCCCGTCTGCTTCATTTCCTTTCCCTGACAAAGCCATTGCTTTTACCAAACCTAACTCACCGGCTATTACTTCGGAATAGTTGTTGTTGATATCGCGCATGCGCCGGGGAGACAGTGTGCGGAAATTGAATGCTTCAACGCCTGTTGTATTGCCCAGGTGGTCTTCGGTCTCGCTGATCAGCAGGCAATCGCTGTAACAGGTGATCTTTGTGACAGATCCCAAAGGATCTGTATAAGCAACGGGAACATAAAAACGATCCCGCGCATCATTTCCAGTTTCCCCGGTGTTTTTAAATTGTGCGGTACCCGACCTGATCCACCAGTTATCGTCTTCCTTCCCGTTTTCACCAACCGCGTGAACAAATCCGCCTTCTTTTTTCATTAAGGCCGTTAATGTTGCTGCATCGGCTTTCTCATCATAAATATCTTTCAATAATCCCGGCGTATAAGCGAGCTGGTAATTTTCAAAAGGCAAAGCCAGGGACTCCAGTTGGTATAAGGGCAAAACACCACTTAGATCATTACGGAGGTAATTGGTGCGGATATGCTCAATCAGTCTTTTTTGCGCCATGCCTGCCACAGGTTCTGTATCCTGCTCATAATATTCCACCGGGGCAGAGCGGTTATCATCCAGGATTTCATCAAAATCCGGCAGTACATACCATGCATTGGTTCTATCCACATTTTTCAACTCATAGGTTTTCACCTCTGCAGGCATTCTCAAGCGGTACGCCGTATCTGTATCCTTGACATCATTGGTAAATTCGTTTTGGATATATACAATGGTTGTCCGGGCTTGTTCTTTCTGTGTGGTTTCAGGTAAAGCAGGATCGGCCACCCGTCTCGGATACACTACAGAAGCGCTTTCTTTTATATTTCCCAGTTCATCTATGGCAATATTCAATGTATGCGCAATCCTGGGGTCTTCCGTATTTCTCTCATAATGCATTTGTATGGATTCGCTTTCCGTAGCAATGAATGCGGCAAAAGGATTATCGCCCCGTGGTTGCAATAACCGGATATTACAATTGTGGGTGGCTACGGAATAGGGGGTCAGTTGCAGTTTTCGTTGTTCATCCGAAGGATTGTTGAGGGGTGCATCGAGGGTGAAAATTTCCTGCCGCAGCATCATTCCTTTACAGGCTCTCTGCGCTTCGCGCCATTCATCTGCAGATAAGCCGGCAATTATATTTTTATCCTGTATGTTGGCGGCAGGTGTGATCTGTGCATCAGGCAGCCGCGGCTCAGCCGGGGCAACGGCAAACCCCTGTCTTTTCATTTCATTATACCAGTATTCTGCTTCAAACTGTGCAAGCAGCTCTTCCCGGTTCAGAAAAGCGCCTGCGTGAAACCATGTTTTCGTAAGCACCGGATTTTGAAAAAGTGGTTCTGAATTGTCAAGGGCAGTTCCTGCTTTGTTCAGCTTCCATTCTTCATATTGCTCTGTGTCGATTTGATCTACTCTTCCGAATCCCCTAAACTCCCTTTCGGAATGATCATAATAGCCATGATGGTAAGTGTAGTGCGTGCTGAACAATACATTGGTGATCTTTTCTTCCACAGTTGTTGAAGCCACCACCTGCACCGGGAAGGGCAGCTTTGTGATCCAGGGAATGCCCGCTTTTTTGTCCTGCAGATAAAACCAGGTGGAGCTCCTGTATTCAACAGTGGTTTCCAGTCCCATGTTGTTGATATGCTTTATCATCACATGCGGTTTCTTACTGCTCATGAGATCTATATACCGCATCGGCGATTGCGCATCACCCGGCAGGTCAGACGACCATACGAGGCATGAGGTGCCGGAGCCTAACAAGTCAATGACAGCCAACTGGCTTTTATTGTTAACGGGTGGCAATGTTTCAATGTCGTACCCTGCGCTCCATGCGTTGCCCGAAAGGTTCAGCCAGGCCGAGCATTTATTTTTGCCCGTATAAATAATGTCGGTTGCCCCGGTGCCGCTTATATCAGCCAGGTGCAGGTAAGCAGGATTATATTGATCGGGAGCATCAAACAGGGGTGCCCTGCTCATATTTATTTTTGCGCCGAATTTCCCATAGCCCATATTGGGCCAATAGCATATTTCCCCGTTGCGGATGCGTACAATATCAGTCAACCCGTCGCCACACATGTCTGCTAAAAAAATGGTCTGAAGACTGTCGGCGAATACAATAGCAGGCCCTTTTTCTTCATCAAAGGGCCTGGAGGCAAATTGCGCCTCCCTGTATCCTTTTTTACCGTCATGCTGATACCATGTAAAAACATTTTCTTCTGTTATCACCAGTTCTGGCCTCCCGTCTCCGTCAAGGTCGATCGTCCTGGTATCCGGGTCGCGCAGGTCTATATTGGCAGATTGCAGAAACGAACGGAACGGCTCCCAATCATTCCTGTTGGTTAACTGAAAAAAGCCCTGTATGCCGGGTTGATTTACCACTACCTGTTTTTCGCCATTTGCTTCCAGGTCGGCGAGTTGTAATGAGCCCGAATTGATCCCGGCGAACGAGGGTTTAGGCGCAATCACTTTTGCCGGCGCCAGCTCCAGTTCCCCGCTTTCGGCTACTCCCATATTGCTTTTAAAATACCATCCTTCCTGCTGCTCGGTAAAAATGCCTGCTATCCCTTCCCCGTAAAAGTCAACCCACTGGTAATTATTGGTAAGCCCTGCGGGTGCATTCATCATACTGTCTTTGTTAACCTCTTTTATTGCTGTATCCCAGCGCAGCCGCTGGTATGTAAATTCCAATGGAGGTAAAGATTTTTTGTAGTAATCGCTCCCGGGTTGCTTACGGATATATCCGCTTTGGGTGATGGAATCAAGATAAGTGACCTCGGTATCGCCGGCATTATTCACAGATGAGGGAATATAGCTGAGCTCCAGTGATCTTACTAAGTAGTCATCCCCGAAATCAGAGCCATCCGCCTGCTTTTCATTTTTAAAATGATGAAATATCAATATGCGCTTACACAGACGGGCAGTGCGGATTTCAAAACCCGCGTGAAAATCTGAAAACGCATCTGAACGGTAGTTGTTTATATCGAAGGTTTTATTTTCCGTGCATGATGGTTTCAACTCATCATGATCGCCGTAATCAAAAACCACTTCAAAAAAATGTTCTGAATGCACGGGCGGCTGCGGATCAAAAATGTGGTTCTGATCAATATAATATGGAAGCTTATTGCCATAGCTGATGCGTTTCAGATAGCGGTTAATGAATAATGCGTTCCCGTTTTTCCTGTTTTGCTCATGCAGCTCAATTGGAATTAAATCTCTTTGTTCCGGCGTTACATTACTGTCTTCCTTGTATTTATACATGATCCAGTTTCCCTTATCATCGTAACTGAATTCAGGAAGCCATTTAAAAATTTTTGTATCATCTTCCGGGTCGGCGATCCTGCTGTTTTTGTTCCTGCCATATATGGTCGCAATATTCTCCCTGGTGGTTACTTTCCAGTAAACAACGCAGTCTTCATTTATAATTTTCTCAATTTTAGAAAAGTCGCTTTCAATCCGCGGGCGGTAGCGCCTCACCCGGTAATTACCTTTATTTTCTTGCCTGCTTTTCCAACCGTTTTCTTCCCTGAGGTATGGAACAAGGTCTTCGAAGCCTGAAAGCATAAAAATATCATCTTCTGTATCATCACGGTATGTGGGCAGCTTTTTGTCGGTTTTTCTTTGAATAATGGGTAATTCCACATTCCAGCCCAAACCAAAAGCGCTGTTGCCTGCACCGGAATTATAGCTCAATGAAACGGCCGGGGTGAAATTATTACGCCCGGGGGTTAGCGGGAGCGGGATGGAGTATGTTGCTGTGCCGTTAGACGGGTTTACCCGGAACTTTTCATCGATCCCTTTTAATGCGCCTCCGCCCTTTGGCAGGCTGATCGACGGAATTTCAACAGCATTCGATTTGGTAGGGTTTTCCTTTGCAAAAGCCGGTTCATTGGCTGTTGTACCTGAAAGATTGCCCCGGGCTGTTTTATCATCAGAGGAGAAATTCATAATGCAATCATTAATATTCAACTCATAAAACTTCAAAGCAAAGAGGGAAATGCCCCATGAAAACAAATTTATCTAAGCTAAGAGTAAGGACTGTGTTGATCAAAAAGTTGCCTGTAAAGCTCATCGCTCACTGCAACATATTTTTTGCGGGTGCCGGAGGCCGGATATTTATTGCATCCGTAGAAAATAAAAACCAATCCTATAAATGCTATAAAAAAATATTCTTTTTCATAACAGAAGTTGGGTGTATTTAAGATTTTCGCTTCATACGCTGCATTCTGGTCGGTGAGACACCAACCGGCAGCGGGTTCTACAGGTGGGTGTCACCACCCACCTGCGAAAAAATGCACCGCCTGAAATTTTAATTACCCAATATTTGCACCCACTAAAATAGTTCAGCAAACATTGATTACAACCGGTATTGTGTGAACTGCGAAAATGAATTAGCATTTTGTGGTTTTGAGATAGTGAAAGAAAATCAGGCAGAGAGATGTGTAATGAGTTTAAGCAGCTCTTCTTTTTTATTGCGGGAAACCGGTACTGTGATATCGTTATTCAATATTAGGAAACCGCCTTCGCCTTTTATATAACGAACGGCATATTGCAGGTTTACCAGAAATGAGTTATGTATTCTGAAAAACGGGGGCATATTGAGCAGCTCTTCAATATCTTTCAGCGTTCGGGAAATGAGTATTTGCGGACCGCTATTTAAATGAATATTGGTGTAGTTGCTTTTGCTTTCGCAATACATAATATTATTCAGCGGTACCAATTCATATCCATGCATAGTGGGCAAAGCAATTTTTTGAAAAGAAAGGTCATTGCTTTTCCTGATATGTGTGAGCAGCGCGGTTAGCTGCTTTAATGATTTACTGTTGGTGCGCTTTACAATTTTGTCAATTGCCATACACAGCTCATCTTTATCAACCGGCTTTACAAGATAATCCAGTGCGCCAAATTTTATGGCGCGAATGGCATATTGGTTAAATGCAGTGGTAAAGATGATATCGAAATTGATGTCTGTTAGTTGCTCAAGCATTTCAAAGCCGTTCATGCCAGGCATTTCCACATCAAGAAATACCAGTTGCGGCTGCAGCTTACCAATTTCATTCAATCCCTGTTCCGGGCTTTTACAAACGCAGGCAACCTCAACTTCAGGGCAATATTGCCGCAACTGCCATTGCAGGTTATCGCTGCAATGCTTTTCATCATCTACAATTATTGCCCTGATCAAGTGTAATGCAATTATGCTTCTTTTACCGGGATGCTGATATCAACACAGGTGCCCGCGCATTGTCCATTTTCATTTACCAGGTCAGAAAATGTTATCGCCGGCTTGTTTTGATTGTTAAAATTAATAAGTTGCAGCCTATGTTGTGTAAGGTTTATCCCAAAAGATTTTTTTTCAACGTTAATTTTTTCTTTCGAAGCAGCGGTTCTGCCAATACCATTATCACAGATCCTGCAATGCAAAATGTTTCCCCGCCGGTGTATGCTGATATCTATTTTGCCTTCATCTTCTTTACTTCGCAACCCATGCCAGATGGCATTTTCAACAAAAGGCTGTATCAGCATTGTTGGCATGCTTACAGAAGATGTATCCGTTCCATTCAAATCAATTGTATAGCGAAAAGGTTGTTCAAACCGCAAGGCTTCCAAATCCATATATAGTCTTAAACAGGAAAGCTCATCTTCAAGCGGCACAAACGATTTTCCCGATTGCTCCAGCACAATACGAATGAGCTTTGCGAATTTGGTGAGATAATCCGCCGCCTTTGCGGCATCGTTATTCATGATAAACCTGTTGATGGAATTGAGACAGTTAAAAATAAAATGAGGGTTCATTTGTGCACGCAAAGCCTGCATTTCAAGCGCGGTTTTTTGCTGTTGCCATTGTGCCATTTCCTGTTCACGCTTTTGTTTTTCAAGCGTGACATTTGCTTCGGTGATCATCAATTGCAACTGATCCCTTTTTTGTTTCAACCTGTTGTTCCTGATCATTAAAATGGTAAAGATGCTGATCAAAACTATTGCCGAAATAAAAGTGTACAACTGAACTTTCTTTTCTTCTTTGATGGATACTATTTTTACGTTATTACGTTCTTCGTTTATCCTTAATTGGTTCTCGTATTTAATTTCATTGATACTGATATCATTGATAGCCTTCCATGCTGCCGACTGCGATATGTATTTGTCGTTTTGCAAATCGTTATCCAGCAATGTATATTTTAAATGATATTTTTTTGCTTCATGCGCTTTTTGCTGGTTTAAGCAGATATGCCATAATAATTCATAGGCATCCCGTTCAAATGGTCTTGCCCCAGACTTTTTTGCATACGCCAACAGTTGACCGGCATATAACAGCGCAGCAGTATTTTCATTTTTTGCGTTGTGTGCAGCGGCAAGTGTTTTAAGCGCTGATAAAAGACCCGGCACATCGCGGCACTTTTTATAGAACAGCATTGCCCGTCTTCCGTATATAATAGCGCTGTCATACTGTTTTGAAGAAAACAGTATATCACTTAATGAGGTATAATTATTCATTAATACAAAAACCCTGTACAATGAATCGTCATTTGAAGATTGCGTCTCAGCGATGGCATTTCTTATTTCCAATAAAGCAGAATCGTATTTTTTTTCTAACATAAAAGCAGCAGCCATATTGTACTGATAGGAGGTCAAAATAGCCTGCTGATTTTTTGAAACGAGGGCTGCCTGTTTATAATACAATGCAGCATTTGCGGTATCGCCCGCCGCCATATAAACGACAGCCTTTAAGGTGGCCGTACTTCTTTTACCCCATATATCCATTGCCGGTTTGTTAACCGCAAAATCTTTTTGCAGGTAGATGAATGCTTTTTCCGAATTTCCCTGTGCATTATAAGCTCTTGCCGTCATCCTGTAAAGCTTATCAAGACTCAACGTATCTCTTGTGCCTTCATAATAAGGCAATTCCTCATGGTATATGGAAATGCTTTGCTCAAATAATCCAAGACGTTGTGAACACCAGCCGAGAAAGACCCTGCCCCTGTGAAAATCCGCTTGCATATTTTCTTTTTGCAGAACAGGTAATGCCTTTTTTAAATGATCTATCGCTACTGTAAGATTATTCCGCTCTTCTTCAATAATACTCATATTGAGATGGGCTTTTCCAATACCAGGCAGATAATGCAGCAGGCCGGATTCGTTGATTGCCTCTATGGTATACAATAAAGCCGTATCGGTTTGCCTGTATTGTGATTTAGTCCAATACCGGTCCGCATATTCTGCACCGAGTTCATTCAGGCAGTCTGTTTTAGCAATACCGTCTAAAGCCGGCAATATTTTCTTCAGGCTGTCAATTGCTGCTGTTTGGGCAGTAAGCGACTGGAATAATTTGCAGGAGAGCATAATAAAAATCAAACAACATTTACATGCTTGTTGCCATCTGAACATGCCATTAGCCTTTTTATATTTACATGCAGGGAACAACATAAAGGAGCAAAACAATATCCGCCACTGATAAGTTACGCTATTGGTGATAATAAAGCAAGCAAATTGCAGGAAAACGCTGACTGAACTGGTTTGAATTTTTAAAAACTGCTTCGATAAGTCAACTTCTTCTTTGCCGAACGAATTGTACTGATAAAGTACCGAAACCTGTATGCGGGATTATAAGCCAGTGTGTTTGCACGGGTTAATTATTCTTTATTAGGCTGATTTTGATTATTTTGATTACTTTATATCATCATGCAGCATTGGGAATTATTATTCATTTTTTTAATTATCGCTTTTGTGTATGCCTCTGTTGGTTTTGGTGGAGGATCAAGTTATCTCGCAGTGCTGGCCTTATACGCCATGCCTTTTAATGAATTACGTTTAACTGCATTGCTATGCAATATAATAGTTGTTACCGGCGGCACATATATTTACTTAAAAAACAAACAGGTAAACTGGAAGAAAGTAATTCCGCTGGTGCTGCTGAGCATACCAATGGCGTATGCAGGTGCAGTGATGCGCATCAGCCAGGATACATTTTTTATTATACTGGGCTGCAGTTTGCTGGTTGCCGCTGTTTTACTATGGATAAAAACAACACCGGGGAGCGCTGTTGATAATAATGTAAAAAGAAAAAATCATTTCTTAACCGGCAGTTCATTAGGCGCTTCCATTGGTTTTTTATCTGGTATGGTAGGTATTGGCGGAGGTATTTTTCTTTCACCTATACTCAACCTGATGAAATGGGATGAGCCAAAAAAAATAGCAGCTACAGCAAGCCTGTTTATTTTGGTGAACTCTGTTTCCGGCATTGCAGGACAATTAACGACCATGCCTGCCGGTATAAATCATACAAAGATCATATTATTGTGTATCGCGGTTTTCATCGGGGGACAGATGGGATCAAGAATGGCTGTAAAATTCAACCCTCTTATCATCCGCCGCATAACGGCAGCACTGGTTTTTTTTGCGGGTACTGAAGTGTTGGTGAAGCACCTGCCTGCTTTCTTATAAATCATTATGTAAATGAAGACAAACATACTGGCATTTGGTATTGTAAAAGATTATTTCGAAAGCGCTTCTGCAAAAATTGAGTTGAGTGATGGCGCTACGGTAGGATCATTAAGAAATGCACTAGAATCATTATACCCTGCGTTAAAAGAATTATCCTGCTATATGGTTGCTGTAAATGATGAATATGCAGAAGATGATCTTGCATTAAATGAAAAGGATGAAATTGCTATTATTCCACCTGTGAGCGGAGGATAAAGGAGTTTGGAACTTTCCGGAAAGTTCGGTACCCTTCTATAAGACCGCTTCACGTTTTACTACAACATACCGACATAATATGATTGATGTTAAAATTTCAGATAGCCCATTGGATATAGCCGCATGCATTGCAGAAGCAGGTGATCCGGGTTGCGGAGGACTGGCTGTTTTTATAGGTAATGTGAGAAATAAAACCAATGAAAAAAAGGTGATCAGGCTTGAATATGAGTGCTATCATTCAATGGCCTTAAAAGAAATGAGAAAGATAGCCGAAGCAGCCACGCAGTTATATACTGTCGAAAACATCGTTATGCATCATCGTATCGGCACGTTGTATGCCGGCGATAGCGCTGTAGTTATAGTGGCAGCGGCGCCCCACAGGCAGGCCGCTTTCGATGCCTGCAAATATGCCATCGATACATTAAAAAAAGCAGTGCCTGTATGGAAAAAGGAAATTTTTGAAGATGGAGCAGAATGGGTATCTCCTCATCCATGAGGGTTCTTGTTTCTCCAAACTGGTGCATTTCAAATTAGCCCGGCAGGCGCGCCTGCAAGACGTGGGATATACACTTAAGCGTTTCCGTTCAAAGCATTGTTGTGGTTAAAGCATACTATAATATTACGCCGCGCTGCGGCTTGTTCTGCTTTAGCCTGGAATGCTGCAAATATTATGGTGCGCTGCACCGGTACGAGCTATGTTTTAAGCTGCAGCGCAGCGATAATATTTGTAGTACAGTAAATATGTAAGCTAAAGGTGCAGCGCACCGCGATAACAAAAACGCGTGTGGAGAAATGATATAAAAAAATGCAACAGCAGATTTCATAGATAAAATCAAATCTACTCCGGAGGCGCACACACAACTTATTCAAATGATTTTTTTAAATTTACGTATTATCTTATACAGATATTATGGAAGTAAAAGATACGATGCCGGGCTCGGTTACGCAAATGCCTGTAACAAAGGTGAATGGTTCTACAAGTGCCTTATACTGCGATGTGCTTTCTGTTGAAGAGCCGCTTGAAATAAGCATTGCATACGGCCCAAAAACAGCGCGGCAGCAAAAAAATATTTCTGTGACCATGCGTACGCCCGGCAATGATGCAGAACTGGCAACAGGCTTCCTGTTTACCGAAGGTATTATTACTTCGTATGATGATGTTATTGAAGCGTATCATACAAATTACAACTGCACATCGCAAAAGCAAAACAGTATCCGGGTAGCATTGGCGGAAAGTTTTATGCCATCCCTTAACCAGGCAGACCGGAATTTTTATACAACTTCCAGTTGCGGCGTGTGCGGTAAAAGTGCTATTCAGTCCATTAAAACGGTCAGTAAGTTTAAAGACCTGCAAAAGCCGGCTTTGCATCTTGATGTTGATATGCTTTACCATCTGTCTGAAAATTTTAAAACTGCTCAAAATGATTTTGCTTCTACCGGTGGTATTCATGCTTCCGGGATTTTTACAGTAGACGGAGAGCTGGTGTTGCTTCGGGAAGATGTTGGCAGGCATAATGCTTTAGACAAACTGATAGGCAATGCATTTATAAATCGCTTGCTGCCCTTAAACTGCCACATTTTACTCTTAAGTGGCAGGGCAAGTTTTGAATTGATCCAGAAGGCGGCTATGGCAGGCATTAATATTGTTGCGGCTATTGGCGCCCCGTCGAGCCTGGCAGTATCGCTGGCACGGGAATTTGATATAACGCTTCTGGGTTTTTTAAGAAAGGAAAGATTTAATATCTATCACATAGGTAAACACGTACAAATACCATATAGTATATGAAGATCAGGATAAAAGGTAATTCATTAAGATACAGGCTGACCCGTCCGGAAGTGGCAAAGCTTGGCACGGATGCTTACCTGGAAGATACAACCGCATTTACAGGCGGCACTTTTATATATGCTATTGAAGCAACACAAAATGACAAGCTGCTTGCTGAGTTCATCAACAATAAGATCACCCTGAAAATGCCTCAACGGATGATTGATGAACTTGTGAATACAGATACGGTTGGTTTTGATGATCATTCGGGAACAGTAAGCCTGCTGGTTGAAAAAGATTTTGTTTGCATTGATAATACAACAGAAGATCAACGCGATAATTATCCCAACCCTTCCTTAACATGCCAATAAATTTTTCAGTACGATGACAGAAAATAATCACCCGGAAGATCAGCACAAGAAGGAAACGGAAGAGGAGATCAAAAAGGAACCCAATGCAGAAAATCCTTTTCGCCTGTTAGACCTGAAGTTAACGCCTGTTAAAACATGGGCAGCAGGTATACCGGCTGTGCAGGCAGTGCTCAGCGATCTTGTGCTGGAAAAAGCAGTGATCAGGGGTGGGCGTGCATTATTTGCCATGAACCAGTTCGGAGGCTTTGATTGCCCGAGCTGCGCATGGCCTGATCCGGACGATGAACGGTCGCCGCTGGGAGAGTACTGTGAAAACGGTGCAAAGGCATTGGCCGATGAAGCCACTTCCAAAAGGCTCACCGCGGAATTCTTTAAAGAAAACGCCATATTCGATCTTGCCAGATTAGATGATTATGAAATTGGTCATACCGGCAGGCTGTGTCAACCCATGTATGTCCGGAAAGGCGGCACGCATTACGAGCCTGTCAGTTGGGATAATGCATTTAAAAAGATCGCTGAACACCTGAACGCGCTGGACAGTCCTGATGAAGCGGCGTTTTATACATCCGGCAGAACAAGCAATGAAGCCTCATTCGTATATCAATTGTTTGTGAGGGAATTTGGCACTAACAATATGCCTGATTGTTCCAATATGTGCCACGAAACTTCCGGCACAGCTTTGTTACCTACCATCGGCATTGGTAAGGGCACGGTAACGCTTGAAGATTTTTATCACGCTGAAGTGATCGTGATCATTGGTCAAAATCCCGGCACCAATGCGCCGAGGATGATGAGCGCATTGGAAAAATGCAAAAAGAACGGTGGAAAGATCATTGCCATCAATCCTCTGCCGGAAGCAGGCTTAATGGGTTTCCGTAATCCGCAGGAGATATCCGGTGTTTTGGGCAACGGGGGCAAGCTTGCGGATCTTTTTCTGCCTGTAAAGATAAATGGCGATATGGCATTGCTGAAAGCCATTGAATTATTGTTGCTGGATTTTGAACGTACATCTCCGGGTGAAGTTTTTGACCATGCATTTATCAGGGAAAAAACAGGCGGCTATGATGATTTCATCAAACAGTTCGGTCAATACAAATTAGAAATGCTTGCAGAAGAATCTGGTGTATCGCCCGCGGATATTTATGAAGCAGCGCAAACGCTTGCCTTCAAAAAGAAAATTATTTTTTGCTGGGGCATGGGGCTCACCCAGCAGCATAACGGTGTGGATATGATCAGGGAAATCGTGAACATTAGTTTATTAAAAGGGAGTATCGGCATTCCGGATGCAGGGCTGTGCCCGGTACGCGGTCATAGTAATGTACAGGGTAACCGCACCATGCTTATCAACGAAAAGCCAACGGATGAGCAACTGGACAGGCTTCAGCATTTCTTTGGCTTTAACCCTCCCCGCAAACATGGGTATGATGTTGTACGCGCCATTAAAGCCATGCATGAAGGAAAACTGAAAGTGCTCTTTTGTATGGGCGGAAATTTTTTATCGGCAACACCGGATACTACTTATACTGCCAATGCCATCCGCAAGCTGCGCTTAACAGTTTGCGTATCTACCAAATTGAACCGGAGCCACCTGGTACATGGGCAGGAGGCCATTATTTTACCAACTCTTGCCCGTAGCGATAAAGATATAGTGAATGGTGAGCTGCAATTTGTGAGCACAGAAAATTCCATGGGAGTTATAGAATCGTCAAAAGGGATTTTAAAACCTGTTTCTGATGATCTTATTAACGAAACGCAGATCGCCTGCCGCCTGGCAATGGCAACATTAGGTAACAGATCGGTAGTGAACTGGCAACGCTACCACGACAGCTATGATGCAGTAAGAGATGATATTGAAAAATGCATTCCGGGGTTTGATGATTATAACAGGCGGGTGAAAATAAAGCAGGGCTTTTATTTACCTAATGGCCCGCGCGACGGAAAATTCAACAGCAAAACCTACCCTGGTCGTGCTGCGTTCACTATTACGGAACTGCCGGATAATACGCTTGCCGATGGCGAATACCTGATGGCAACCACCCGCACGCACGACCAGTTCAATACCACTATCTACGGACTGGACGACAGGTACCGGGGCATTAAGAATGAGCGGCGTGTTATTTTTATGAATGAAAAAGATATTGAAAAAGCGGGCTTCAGCACCGGGGATAAAGTAGACTTGTATAATTATGATGATGGCGTTGAACGCGTAGCGCCCCTGTTCATCATTGTTAAATATCCTGTTCCGGAAAAAAGTACGGTCACTTATTTTCCTGAGACCAATGTACTGGTTTCTGTAAATAACGTGGTACGCGAAAGCAATATGCCGGCATCAAAATATATCAAGATCAGGATCAAAAAGCATAATCCGGATGTATATAAAAAAGTAGATGAAATGCTTTACCGTGGGGCAACTGAAAAGTAGATTTGCATCTTCACTATTTAATGTACGCTACTAAGGAAACAGCATATCTTAAGCTTTCATAAATATGATCGTTAGAAAAAAGGAACATTGGTTCAGGATGCTTTTTGTTTGGCATGGCTCTGTATTACCGCAACTATTACCCCGCTTAGTGATGTTGTTTATATTGTCTGTAGTGATAGTATATTTTCATGGCGTCATTTTTTCATTCAAAGTACCATTGAATGCTACACCTTTAACCTTGTTTGGGTTTGTGCTGGCGCTTTTTCTTGGCTTTCGCAATAGTGTCAGCTATGAGCGCTATTGGGAAGCACGCAAACTCTGGGGTGCATTGCTGAATACATCCAGGTCTTTGGCACGGCAGGCATTAATATTAGGACAACCGAAACAATCAAATACCGGCAGTACAAACTTTATACGCTTGCTTATTGCTTTTTCGTATGCACTTAAACATCAATTAAGAAATACCGATGCTTCGGCAGATATGAAGAGGCTTATAACGGAAGAACAGGAAAGATTGATATCAGGTATTTATTTTAAACCGGTGATGATTTCAAAACTCCTGGCAGAATGGGTGCAAACGGATAGAGCTGATAACAAGATAGATTCCATTCAGCAAGCCTGCTTTGAAGAAAATTTTGATAAGCTGGAAGATATCGTTGGCGGTTGCGAACGGATTGCATCTACGCCTATCCCATATAGCTATCGCGTATTATTGCATCGTACTGTATATATCTATTGCTTTTTATTACCTTTCGGATTAGTGGATAGTCTTCACTGGCTAACGCCGTTTATTGTGGTGTTTATAGCGTATACATTTGTAGCGTTCGAGGCTATTGCTGATGAGATTGAAGATCCGTTTGGTACAGCGGCGAACGATCTTGCGCTTACTGCTATGTGCGCAACAATCGAATCCTCATTGCTGGAATTAACGGGCAAACCTGTTCATATAGATGCAACAAAACCCGGATTTGTTGATTAAATTTTATTTTTAACAGAAAAAATTGAAGAGATGAAAAAAGAAATTCTTGATACAATTCTTGTGGCATTAGAAAAAGATGCAAAAGCATACCAGTCTGATTTACAAACATTCGATACCGATAACCTGGATGTAAATGATCAGACTGATATAGATGATATTTCTCATAAAGACCAGTCAACTGATATATCGGATGACCTGCTGCCCCAGGCGGCAAGGCTTGATAATACTATCAATATTATAAAGAGCTATCAAGCCGTTTCACGGAACGACTGCGGCCCGGGTGCGCTTATAGAAACCAGTGAAATGTACCTGCTTGTCGGGGTATCGCTTCCCCCCGTGCATGTAAATAATAAAAAAGTCGCGGGTATTACTGAAGATGCAAAAATATATCCCGCAATAAAAGGGAAAAAGAAAGGCGATATATTCTCGTTGGGGGATAAAGATTATACTATCCTGTCGGTTTCGTAGTGTTAAGTTAATCGTGAAAAGTCAGACAGCAAACGTAAGGCGCTCTCATCTTACGTTTCACTTCTCAAGAATATGTTCTGCCAGGAACTTCGCTGCTACTTCATTGATATTTTTCCAGTTCCGTTTTCCTGTTGGCAATGTAATATTCTCTGGTGCTGTATGTGAAATGAACAATTCAACATCATCTGTAGTTTTGGCCGCCAATGGTACAAAGAGCACCGCCACATCACCATTGAACCCGGCCGATCTATCAACGCGCCCTTCCGGGGTAAGATGACCATAAAGCGGTTTTGCCGTGTAATGCCCGTACAAATGTTCATTGATCCTGAGATCATGAAAGCTATTGCGATGCAGCGGATATCGAAAATAATATCCGATGCGGCGCGACTTTCGCAGTTCATCCAGGTCGAGATCATCAATCATTACAATAAATCTTTATTATAATCGGATTGGCAGGTTAAGATACATTCAGGGCATCGGCGCCATGCGCTCTATTCCATTCTTCAATGAATATATATTTGCTTCCGGGAACCGGCTTTTAATCATTTTTACAGCAAAAGCACTTCTTTTACCGGTAGTACAATAGCACACAATGAGACCGGTAACAGGCATTGAATGCAGCTGGCTTTCTAATTCATCCAAAGGGATGTTTCTGCCGCCAATATTAAAAGCATAATGCTCATCTTTATTTCTTACATCAATCAGTTCATACTTTTCAAAATTATTTTTAAGTTGTTCTAATGTAATGGCAGGAACGGTTTCAGGAAGTTGTTTTATACGTATACCCGTTTTTTTCAGTTTAATAATACGGGTGCTTCCATCCAGCACATTCATCACCCATAATTTAGTTTTTAACAGGTCTTCAGAACCTGTTATATATTTTATCGCTTCGTTTGCCTGCATACAACCTACTATTCCTGCAAGCGTTGGAATAACGCCGCCTTCGGCACAATTGGGTAACCGTGTATTTTCTGCACCCTGAAAAACATCCCGGTAATTCGGAGAATAGCTGCCATCTTCCAGTAACACATTCCAGATACTTACCTGTCCCTCGTATTGATAAATGGCGCCATAGATCAATGCCTTTGCTGCCATAACACAGGCGTCATTCAATAAAAACTTTGTTTCAAAATTGTCTGTCCCTTCTATTACCAAATCATATGCTCCAATCAGTTCCATTACATTGGATGAAGTAACGCGGAGCCGGTATGGAATGATCCTGATGGCAGGGTTTTGCCTTTGCAGTTTTTGGGCAGCTACATCTGCTTTTGACAATCCAATATCTTCAGGAGTGTATAATATCTGGCGATGTAAATTGGATGCTGAAATGATATCATCATCTGCGATCCCGATAGTTCCAATGCCTGCAGCTGTTAGGTATTGCGCTGCGGGACAGCCCAATCCGCCTGCGCCAATGATCAGTACCTTCGCATTTTGCAAACGCATCTGCGCCTCCCTGCCAAAACCAGGCAACGCTATCTGGCAGTGATAACGTTCAAAGTTATCTCGTTCTTCATTACTTGCCATCATTCCGGCATTTTTGATTGCTTAACTTTCAACTTTAATTGTACCGAATCCGGTATAATTAAAATCTTCGTTTGAGTCAAATAGCAATAGTATTATTTATTGAATATTTTCTTCGCTTTTACTGCATCTTCCGGTGTATTCACATTCATGAGTGCTTCGGGTTGTAAAGGTTGCAATATCTTAACATCACTATTCATCAGCGCTTTTCTCGGGCAGGTAATGTCTCTTCCCAAAAATTCCAGCATTACAGGATAGCTTTCCGGTTCCCAAATTGTAATTAATGGCTCCGGTAAACCATCGTGGGGACTTTTATAGGCAGTAGCTGTCTTTTCAGTATCCCTGTTGGCAATTAAAAATGCTATGGTCTCCCGGTTCAGTAAAGGAAGGTCACAGGCAATTACCAGCCAGGCCTTGTCCCGCTGCGATCGTAATGCAGAAAGGATCCCGCCCAGGGGACCCATATTTAAAAAAGAATCAGGTAATGTTTTGTAAGCAGGGTCAATATTTTTTTGTTGATCCTCGCGGCATGAAATAAAAACTTCTTCGCAAAAAGGATGCAGCAGATCCGCAGCATAATACTTCTGTTCTTTGCCATGCCAAAGCATTACATCTTTGGGTGATCCCATCCGGGTGCTTTTGCCACCGGCAAGCACCAGTCCGTTTAAAGACAGTATATTATTTTCGTTTAAAGTCACGCTTACCTCCTGTCTTCTCTACCAGTTTTATTTCTTTAATAATAATATCGTGGCTTAGCGCCTTACACATATCATAAATAGTGAGCGCTGCAATAGCAGCACCTGTAAAGGCTTCCATCTCCACACCGGTTTTCGCTTCAACAGATGCCGTACAATAAATAATGATTTCCTGCTGCGCATTCGTCTCAATATCTATTTCACAATTTTCCAATCCTAAAGGGTGGCATAGCGGAATTAATTCTCCTGTTCTTTTGGCAGCCATAATACCTGCGATAATTGCCGTTTGAAAAACAGAGCCTTTCTTTGTTGTAAAATCATCCTGTTGAAGCGTTTCATAAACAGGTTGCGGTAAACTTATTACCGCCTGTGCTACAGCTTTCCTCCGCGTAATCTTTTTTTCACCAATATCTACTATAACGGGCTGTTCTTTTTTATTTAAGTGTGAAAGCATTGCCATAAATAAATGTACTCATTAATTGGTATATCTCCACACAGGATAAGCTTCTCCTTTCCTGAATGCATTTTGTTGTAAAGGCAGTTCCATGAATGCATCTGTATATATTAAATTAGAAAAATCGCCGGAACCATTGGTGCTGACAGGTTCTGCAAGTAATTGTCCATGTTTGTTGCTGCTCAGCTTTACCTGTATAAAGTATTGCAGTGGAATTGAAAAATGGATATCCTGCTGCAATATCGCGTATGCCTGTGTGTTAGTGCGCATGCCCAAACTGCTTTTTAGCCAGGGAATAAAATACCGGTGCAGGCACATAAATACTGAAACAGGATTACCCGGAAATGCAAATACCAGGGTGCCTGCTTCATGTGCGCCGAACCAGAAAGGTTTTCCGGGTCTTTGCTTCACTTTATGAAACAGTTTTTTCACATGAAGCTCATTTAATGCCTGTGGCACATAATCAAATTTTCCCATTGATACACCGCCGGTCAACAATATTACATCGTATGCCTGCAGGCACGGGGAAAGCTCATTCTTGATGGAGATATGATCATCCTTCAAATGCAGCGTATCCGCAGCTACTGCATGCTGTCGTAATACAGATTGTACAGTAATATCATTGGAGCGCCTTAACTCAACAGGTGCAGGTGTTGTTTCAGGACTTACCAGTTCATTGCCGGTTGTGACAATAATAATTTTCGGCATTTTTTTTACTAAAAGGTTTGTTTTTCCGATAGATGCTGCCAGCCCCAATAATGCAGGAGTAATTACACGGCCGGCATCGGCTACTATATCGCCCTGTAATTTATCTTTTCCTTTTGCATGAATATTTTGTCCATTCGCAATTTCAATATCTTTTAATGTGGCTGTTCCATTTGCCATACTGATGTCTTCATAACGCACAACGGTATCTGCCGAGCTGTCTATAGCTGCTCCGGTCATTATTTCAATACACTCTTCCGGAGACTCAATGGCAACAGGTGTTTCACCCGCCGCCTGGGTAGCTTTTATACTGAATGTTTTTATACCCCGGGCGAAGGCTTCAAAACGAATTGCAATGCCATCTACCGTTGCCCTGTTAAAAGGGGGCATGTCCCTGTCTGCCGATAAATCTTCTGCCAGTATATATCCCGATGCCGATGAAGAGGGTATGGTAACGGCGCCGTAATCACGGGTCTGTGCCCGGATAATAGCTGAGGCTTCTTCTACTGTTATGTAATCTGTTGTATGATCTTTCATTTTATCCGCCAATAGTTGCCATTGATTCGTGACCGGCTTTATTGCTGTTTTCTTTTTCTGCAATCCAGCCATTCTCCGGTTTTTTTAAGATCGCCTCCCGAATCAGACGTTCCAATGCATCGTCGGTTATTCCTGACCGTATTGCTTCTTTAATATTAAAGGACCCTGCATCATACAGGCATGTTCTTAAAACACCTGTAGGTGTAATGCGGATACGGTTGCAGGTTCCGCAAAACGATCTTGTGTATGCAGCGATGATGCCAACATCACCATTATGCCCGGGAATTCTGTAATTAAACGATGTGGCATTGGGAGGATCGGTGATTTTGATTATACCAGGAAAGTAAGCGCGGATATGTTTAAGTATTTGCGCAAAATTCCAGTTGAACGAAACTGGTTTATCGCTGCCATTAAATGGCATTTCTTCAATAAAGCGTACACTTACAGGTAATGTTTTTGTCAGCTCAACAAGCGGGATAATGTCATCAATATTTTTATCATCCATTACAACTGCATTGATCTTTACAGCTATCTCATTTTCTAACAACGCATGTAATGTAGCTAAAACCTTGTCGAGCCCCTTACGTTGGGTTATATTAAAAAAGCGATCTTCATCCAAAGTATCTAAGCTAAGGTTTACCGAGCGGATGCCTGCTTTTTTTAATTGCGGAACAACCGGCGCCGTAAGCACGCCGTTGGTGGTAAGCGTTAGTTCGTGCAATCCTTTTATATGGCTTACCGTTTCTAGAAAAGAAAGAAAGCCGCTGCGCACAAATGGCTCGCCGCCTGTAAAACGGATCTTTTCCACTCCCATTTTTACAAAGAGATTGCAGATCCTCAGCATTTCCTCATCTGTCATTATATCTTTCCGGGGAAACCAGTTTAATCCATTGGCAGGCATGCAGTAGGTACATCGCAGGTTGCACCTGTCGGTTACGGCTACACGTAGATAATTTATTTTTCTTCCATAGCTGTCTGTGATCATGCCTGGCAGTGTGTGTTGTTTTCAAAACAATTAATAACCTAATGGGCAGTTGCAGCTTATTGTATCCTAAGTATTTTTATTTCCCTTAATCCTTTAACATACCTGCGCCCTGTTCTAAAGTCTGAGGTTGTAACTGCCAGAATCCTGTTCTTCATATCTTTTAAAGGCATATCCCTTATTGATGTTACAATAAAGATATTATCGCCTGTTGAGGTATTAAATATTTCGTTCCATGAATATACCACTTTGTAATTATCACTGGCAGTAAAAACAAAGTAAAATTCGCTGTATAATTTTGGGCTATCAGTATTTAATACAACATCTTTTAAAAGATCTTTTATTGAAATACCTTTTGCATTTTTCAATTCGCTTGTTGCCGTTCCTTTATGATTGGTGATGACAACATCTGCAATATGTTGTTGTGGAAATCCTGACAGATCGTTTAATATAAAGTTGATTTCTTTTTTTACAGCGCCTGTTATTATAAGTGTGTTGGTAGGTTCAATTTTTTCCTGTGCCTGTGCAATAAAAAAAGGATTCAGTAATAAAGCTGCAGATAATATTATTATAGAAAATTTCATTTTATTCATGTTGTATACTTTTATATCCGGATAATTTAGACTTTTTTCACGAAAAAATCATCACTATTAATCTGGAAAGATCAGCCCGGTAAAAGAAGAATATCATTTATATATGAAACATTGGCTGAAAGATTATTAAACTACCTTAATTAAAGAAACTGACCAACATCAGAACTTGATGCTCTTTGCGAAACCTTTGTGTTTGTAGTAAAAGAACTGGCCACAAAGTACACGAAGCATACACAGAGCACACAAAGTATTAAACTAAAGTCTTCGCTTAAGAACGAGGGGCTTTCCACGGAAAGTGACATTAAATAGTTCTTCCCAATTACCATTAAAGGTTGAATAGGTATTTATCGTTGCTATTGTGTATGTTATTTAATTTGAAATAACCCACAGCCTTATTATCACTCCAAATTAACAGATATTAATTTTAGTATGCCTTTTTGTGCGCTGCTGAAATATAAAATTCAATACTATTTTCACTATATACGTAATCAATAACTGATCTTATCAGGCGCTAATCTTGCTATTATTGTAGCATATGTGAAAGCTTTTTCCGGGAAACAGGATTTGCCGTAGAAAAGGTAGCTTCGACTTTGTGAGAGTAAGCTGCATATGCTGGTATTGACCAACGGTTAATTTTTTTACATATCAGGAAAAATGAGATAACTGCCGTGAAAGAATTTGCTACCTTCAACAAACTTTTTGCAGTTGCGTTCAAATCTAAGATTCAGATGGGATGATCTTACATAACGCATGGTAAAGCCATTCAATACAAAAGCGAAGGATGTTTCATTGTATAGGAATAAGCTTTTGCATCAGTAACAATATATTAAACTTATGATGAGTTCTGAGCCACAGCATGTTTTAGATTATCATGGTAATAATACCATATTTATGGTATGGAATTTTTTGGATAATACTGATGTAAAACCGGCTTTTGAAAGAATTTGCGCACTGGTAATAAATCTTAATCATTCCGGAAATAACCGCTTTCCCGATTCAGGCGCCAGTTGTGTAATGGGTATAGGCTATGATGCATGGCATCGACTTGAACTGCCCGCACCATTGCCTGCAGAGTTTGAAAACTTTGCCCCGGTAATTGGTGCAAAACACACTGCTGTTTCAACAAAAGGCGACCTGCATTTTCATATAAGGGGCAGCGGAGAAAGTATATGTTATGATATGGCCGCTGCATTAACCGCTGCTTTAAAGCCCGTAGCCATAAGCGTGGAAGAAGTACATGGGTTCAGGTATTGGGACGGGCGATCTATTTTAGGATTTGTTGATGGTACCGAAAACCCCGAAGGAGATGAACAGCGTGCATACTTTGGATTGGTTGGTGATGAAGACAGGCAATACAAAGGCGGCAGTTATCTTTTTGTACAAAAATATATTCATGACCTGGCAGCATTTGGCGCGTTAACGGTTGAAGAGCAGGAAAAAGTTTTTGGCAGGTATAAATGGAATGATGTGGAAATGCCAGATGATATAAAACCCTCCAATGCTCATATTGCGCTGGCAAACGTTGGCGATGATTTTAAGATCATTCGTGATAATATGCCCTTCGGCAATATGTCTACCAATGAAATGGGTACTTATTTTATTGCGTACGCCAGCATGTTCAGTACAGTTAAAAAAATGCTGAATAATATGTTCATTGGTGTGCCGCCGGGTAATTATGACAGGTTGCTTGATTTCAGCACAGCCAAAACAGGCACACTGTTTTTCGTTCCTTCAGCAACATTTTTGAATAATATTGCGTCAGGATTGCCACCGTTTGGAGCAAATGCAGGCACAGCTGGTTCAGAAATTAATGAGGAAAACACCGGGGTAAAACCAGGCAAAGGTTCATTACGCATCGGGTCACTAAAAAAAGAAATATGATATGAATAATCTTTATCGGGAGCTGGCCCCTGTCTCCACGTCAGCATGGGCTCAAATTGAAGAAGAAGCTACCCGCACGCTGAAACGCCATATGGGCGCAAGGCATGTTGTTGATGTGATTGGTCCAAGAGGCTTTGATTTTTCTGCTGTCGGCACCGGCCATACAATAAAAATAAAATCGCCTGCCGAAGGAATACAGGCTGTGCAGCGCGAAGTGAAAGCGCTGGTGGAACTTCGGGTACCTTTCGAGCTTTCGAGGCAGACTATAGATGATGTTGAACGCGGCTCTTCAGACTCGGATTGGGATCCATTAAAGGAAGCAGCAAAAAAGATTGCATTTGCAGAAGATATCGCCGTATTTGAAGGATATGAAGCCGGGGCTATTAAAGGTATACGGCAAGAGAGCAGTAATACCAGGCTGGCATTACCATCCAGTGTTCGTAACTACCCGGATATTGTGGCGCAGGCTGTAAGTCAATTGCGCCTGGCAGGGGTTAATGGTCCTTATGTGCTGGTATTAGGGTCAGATGCTTATACACTCGCTACCGGTGGCAGCGATGAAGGTTACCCTGTGCTTCAGCATCTTTACCGGCTTATTGAAGGCGAAATTATATGGGCCCCTGCTATTAAGGGTGGCTTTGTGGTTTCTGCCCGGGGCGGAGATTTTGAGCTGGATCTCGGGCAGGATGTTTCTATTGGCTATACCAGTCATTCTGAAACTGCTGTTCAGCTTTACCTGCAGGAAAGTTTTACATTCCGGGTATTGACAACAGAAGCATCGGTTGTGCTTTCAGTGCCGGAAAATAAATAAGTGGCAAAAGTAGCATTTCAGCCGGCTAAAACCTTTCCCGCCTGGAGCTTACAAAAAAATGAACACTTCTTATATTGTGTTATTGGTAAGTATAAAGAGATGAGATGCTATCCTCCATATTGCCAATAACGTTATAATTATAATTGCCCGCTCTCCTTCCTTTAATGTCTACATCTGGGTAATATTATTGCTGTGAGAGGTTACTTCCGCTCCTGTTGTGTATTTTAAATTGTCTAACTGGTTAGTGACGGCTTGCATATATAGATAAGGTTATTCATAAGCTGGCTGCAGCTGTTGTGTGTCATCTTTTTAATATTATCGTTTGTATGCTAACAATATTCATCTGCTATTTTCAATGCTTCGGAAATTATACATAACCCTTCCTCAATCTGTGTTTTATTTATACAAAGCGGAGGCGCAATAAAAATATAATTCCATCTAACAAAAGTATATAAACCAAGTTCTTTTAAACATGCCGCTACTTTGTTCATTATAGCCATATCATCTGCTTTCGCATTATACGGCGCCATCGGTTCTTTTGTCTCCCGGTTTTTAACCAGTTCAATGCAGCCCAATAAGCCGGTATTTCTGAAATCGCCGACGGAGGGGTGGATGGCCTGCATTTCTTTCATACGCGTATCAATATACTTACCCATCTCCGCCGCGTTGGCGATCATGTTTTCATCTTCATATATTTTTAATACTTCCAGCGCGGCAGCGCAGCTTACAGGATGTGCTGAATAGGTCAGTCCAAGCCATAATACCTGGTCATCAAACCTGGCAGCGATCTTATCGCTTACGATGAGCGCTCCGAGTGGAAGATATCCTGCCGTTATCCCCTTGGCCGTAGCGATCATGTCGGGTACAACGCCATGTGTATCTACACCAAACCAGTTACCCGTTCTTCCAAAGCCGCTCATTACCTCATCTGCAATAAACAGGATATCATATTTATCGCACAGTGCCCTTACCTGCTTCAGGTAGCCTTCAGGATATTTGATACAACCCGAAGTGCCGCTTTCTCCCTCCATAAGGATCGCAGCAATTGTTTCAGGTCCTTCAAACTGTATTACCCGTTCAATATGGCTGATACAGCCTTTGGTGCAGCCATGAGGCCCCGGCTGACCCCAGGGGCAGCGATAGCAATACGGGTCTTCGAGGTGAACAATATTTCCCAATTGCTGGCTGTCGTGCGGTATTTTTCTTGGGTCTCCCCCGGCGCTCATCGCTCCGTAAGAAGCACCGTGAAAAGACCTGTATCTCGCCAGTATCTTATGTTTGCTTGTGTAAAGCCTTGCAAGCTTAATAGCGTTTTCAATGGATTCCGCTCCACCGGTAGTGAATAATGTTTTATTCATTCCTGCCGGTGTAATAGCCGCAAGCTTCTTACCCAGCTCACCGCGTATCCTTGTGCCGCAACCAGGCGTAACATAACTTATTTCATTCATTTGCCTGACCACAGCAGCACTCACCTTCGGATGTCCATGACCGATATTTACATTCATCAACCCGGAAGAAAAATCAAGGTATTTTTTACCGCTGTAATCATAAAAGTAAACGCCCTCACCTTTTTCTACCATTATCGGATCAATACCTTTTTGTTTGCTCCATGAAAACAATGTATAGGCAAGATTGTTATGACGAATTTCGTCGGATAAATGTTGTTGCGGAATATTTTCGTTCATCTTGATAATATTATTATTGTTAACAGAGCCCCGAACCTTCTGAAGGTTCGGAACACTTGTGCTTTGCTATAACAAATCTAAGCCGGATTCAGCAGGCTTTTTTGTTCTGTCAATCCTCCACATTAAAGACTGATCTTATGATCCACGCCACCCGTTAATTCAATGCTACGATCATTAAAAATAAATGTTCCGTTCACTCCGTTGGGTAAACGCACATTGCCTGATATTGCTCCTGCATCCGTTTTATTGATATTCATTTCTATCATACCCCGCGGGTGAGGCAATTTTGCCTGTATGGATTTCAGCTTTCCAAAATGCGGCGCTATAACTACGGTTTTAAATTGAGGGGAGCCGGGTTGTATGCCTGCAACAGTATGTAAGAAATCAAACATAGGACTTGCGCTCCATGCATGGCAGTCAGACCTGGTATCTTTTTCTGATTCGGCAAAAGTGCTTAATCCTTCATTCAACATCGTGCTCCAGGGTGTAAGCTGATCTAAATACATATCCTGCAATCCTGTTTTTTCCATAGCCCTCGTTAAGTAGAACCTGAAATAAATGGAGCAGGTCATAACGCTGCTGTCTGACAGTGCAGCCTGTAACGCCTTTACCTGCCTGCTTTCTTCAATGGTATTGGTAAGGATGGCGAAGAGGGTGGTGTGGATAGAAAACCTTTTTTTCTCCGGCGTTTCAGCTATCATTTGCTTTTGCTCATCATAACAGTTTTTAAGCACCGCCTGTTTTACAGCTTCTGCATCCTTAGTATATTTATCAGCATAGTATGCATCGCCCAGGTACCGGAATAATTCCGCAGCGTTCTGCAACGCATATGCATATTGCAATGATATCAAAGCTGATTCTCCCTCATCTGCGCCATCGGGAATGCCGAGCGGAAAATCATCCGCGTAATCTGTAAAATTCCACCAGGGCGCTTTATGCACCATGCCGTTGCTGTATAATTTGCTTTCAAAGAAAGACAGTACCGATATCATTCCCTGCCTGAAGGACTGAATGAATGCCGTGTCTTCGCGGTACATGTAGTAATCGTGTACCATATTGATCCACATTAATGAAAACGGCGGGATGAACTGCGGAAGATAGGAAGGGTACCTGCTCTGCGTAATGTTTTCTGCTGTGATAGATTGCGCAAACTGTTTTATCGCGTTTTTCATCAGCCTGTCATCACCGGATGCATACAATGAGATCATTGCCTGTATCCTGGTATCGCCTATATACTGCAACTGTTCGTAATACGGGCAATCCATATAGGTTTCATTGGCGCATAACCTGGCGGTACGCCACGAAACGTTCCATATTTTTTTTAATTCAGGAAGATCAGTGGTGAAAGATGCACGTTCAACAAATGGATAACCAATAAATGTGTTATAAAAATCTTCCAGCAGCAGGTCTTCGCCAGCCGTTTCTATATCAATTTGCACATACCTGAATGTGCGGAGCCATAGTGATTCGAAGCTCCTGTTTTTTCCTCCATCCGCTATATAGATATCATGATAGCCTTTGATTTCTTTTCCTTCAATTTCGTTCCTGTTGCCTTTGTTACCGGATTTGTCAAGCAGGGCTTCTGCGTAAGTTATTTTGATCCTGCTTTGTTTTCCGCCGGAAATTTTTAATGCCGGATAGCCGACAGTTAATACACCATTGTCCAGCAGAAATGAAACCTTTGACTGTTTATTGATTTTTAATGAAAGCGCCGAAGCAATATTTTGTATGCGGTGTGTAGGAGAATTGGTTCTTACAATAGCCCGGAGGTTTTCTTTTTTTCTTTCAGCAGGAGGAATTTGCCTTGGCACGAGATGTATTCCATTCCCATAAATATATCCTTTTCCAACTGCTATGTTAGATACCACGGCTTGCAGCCATTTGTTGCTGTTATAATTTACCTTTTCCCAATCCCAGGTATAATGAGCGGCCTGCACGCTATCGCATGGTCCGGCGGCATAAAAGCCATTTACGGTCTCGAATTTTATTTTAACAGGATGATACGCTTTGTTCTCCGTTACTTTCCATCCCGGCTTACCGGTATTGATGGAATCTGCTGAATTATCTGCCGCCTGCAGTAAAAAAGCGGTCTGATAGGTATGCTGTGCCAGCGGCCTGTCTGCACCAAAGTTTACTACTTCTGCTGCTATTACATTTTTCCCTTGCCGGAGAAAAGAAGCTATATCTATTGTTTCGTAATGCCAGTTGAGCTGATCGCCTCTTGCCGGCCCATTGGCTGCATATTGCCCGTTGATATATAATTTGTACCGGTTATCGCCCGATACATATATAATAAATTGCGTTGGAATTTCAGCAATCGTGATCTCTCTCCTGAATAAAAAAACACCATAGTCCAACAGGGATGCTGCTGGATGTGATATCCATGACGCTCCCCATACACGGCTAAGTGATTCTCCCCCATTCGCGTTAGTCCCATTCCTGTCTAATATAATTTCCTGGGCTGTAGCAGTAGTAATGATCAGGCTGAACAGTGTGATGAATATTGATTGTTTCATGATAATGTTAAGTTAATCGTGAAAAGTCAGATGATAAATGTGAGACAATAAATATAAGTATCTCACGGCTTACTTCTCACTTCTCACTTCTCACGAATGTATGCGGCATAATAGTCTATAATATGTTAGTGTATTATAATTTCCCCGATCTTGTAAAATCCATCCTGTAATTTCCTGCTGTCTTTTAATGGCAGCTCAATGGCTTTGGTATGAAAGCCACATTCATCCCTTAGTCCAATGGCTATATCATAAATGCCCTGTGGCATTGTATTATCTAATATTACAGGATGCTGCTCCGCGATGATCTCACCAGGCAGCCAGTTGCGGCAATCCGAACCCGTTAATTGCTGTACAAACTTTTTACCATCCGATTTATTGATGAAGGCAACCGATAAAATGAATTTATGATAGGCCGGTGCCACGCCATGATTTTCCCAGGTAAGCCGTATATAATTATAGTTGCTGTTTTTACGCAGCGTATCCGGCAGCATGGCGAATTTCGGGAAGTACCAGTAGCCCGCAATGTTGGCTATCTTTTTTGCATAGGTATAGTTTTCACGAAGCCATTCACGGGGATAATAGTGAAATCCCACTAACGATGCATGTGTTTCGTAAACTGCTTTTAGCAAACCCTCCCCATTATTCCACATATTGCCTTCAACTACATCCCCGTAATGATCTGATTCCAGTACAACAGGGATCTTTTTATAAGTAGCCGAGAAAAGCTCCGGTGTGCGGATGCAGGACGGGCCAAAACCAAGATTTTTATACCACTCAACATTCCCGCTGTCATCCCTGAAGCCAATCCCGTTTTTCAGTGCGTAATCAAAAATCTCGTAATCAGATCCGTCATCCGTATCGCGTTGGCCTATAGCATCGTCGCTGATAATGAGCGTTGTTTTTTTATACCAGCGCTTATATAAATCAATATGCTGTTTCACGATTGCCACCGGAATATCCTTCCAGCCGGAATACGCTGTATGCGCCTCACCCCAGTCACCCAGGCTTCCGATATCAACATATTCCACCCAGGGCTTACCATCATACCTTTCGGCAAATGCTTTGTGGAAATTGTTCAGCTTCTGCATAAAAACAGGATCGTCATAATCAGGCGCCCATGCTTTTATTTTTAAGCCGGGATGATTGACAAATCTTCCTTTAGCGCCGGCAAGTCTTACCCATTCGGGTGTGGCGTATACAATATTCGTTTCCTTGCAGGTAATACGAAAGGAAACCGTATGTCCCCATTTCACCCATCTTTGAACGAGTGTATCTATTACTGCCCAGTTATAAACACCTTCCTTTGGCTCCAGGTAGCTCCATGCCAGCCTGAAATAAATATCATTCAACCCCGGGAAGTCGGGCAGGGAATCGTTGGGCGCCATGCGGTTCCCGTAGTTAGATATACTGTTGCTGAAATAATGCACGCTCCATCCTTTATGCGGGTTTGCACAAACCTTGGCAGTATCCCAATACCTTTCAAGATTAAAGAAAGTACGGTTTTTATAAGTGCCTTTTCCTTTTTCAGGATCGGTACCCAGCGCCTGTGAAAAAGAAAATGAATGGAACAACAATAGTATCAAAGTAAGAAAGACAAACTGTTTCATACTGTTTTTTTATGTGCATTTTTTGCTATACAATATTTTCACGCAGCGAGCGCGGCGGGGTAGCGTACGCAACGATATTTTCTTTGCGGTCTTTGCTTCTTTGCGCCTGCTGCGTGAAATATTCAAATACTGTCATTTATTTTTGCCAGCCACATTTTACTAAAAATTAATTGCCAATACTATCAGGAGACTGCTTCTCCCGCCGCTACATACATTTAATTCAATACAACTTACGGGCGGGATCGCAGTGACGGTAAAAGTGTTTTGGCTTTACAACCAACATTAAAGCAAAGACAAACCTTACTCAATTCCTCGCCGTCTAAAATAATCTGTAATACCTAACGCAATACCTTTTCCGTATTGATAATAATCATCTATAGTAAGATATGCTTCGTCTTTAATCCTTGATTGCGGGATCTCAAAAGTGCCTGAAGGAATATGAAACTCCTTTGCCAGGCAATCGTTCAGTGATCCTGAAAATTCCATGGGGATATATGCTACCGGCCAGTATTTATTGAGATGCGATGTGAGATCGGCTAACATGCCTTCAGGTGTATGCAGCAGGTTCATCGAGCCTTCCTGCCCTTGGCTGTGAATATCAAGTCCCATGTCAATATTCTTCCCAGAATTTTTCCATTCGCGCAGCCATTTTTTTACACAAGCCACTTCAGGCTCAACGGGAAGATGAAGCGTATCGGTAAAATCATCATCCCATTCCTGGTTCAGATCTTCAAGGTTGCCGTTGAATCTTGTAATGCCATGAAAAATACCGTCAGGGTTCATCATCGGGATGATCTTGTATACTGTAGTTTTTCTTGCAATGGCGGCATTTTCATCATCCGAAAGAAGAAATGTAAGAAGCCCTTCCACTACATAGCCGCCACAGTATTCACCGGCATGTTGCAGCGTGGTAATAAATACTACTTTTTTTTCATTATCGGGTATAGCGGTATCCGTAACCGTTAGTAGATTGATATTCCTGGCTTGCTGCGTTGTGCCTAATGTTTCAATGGTTAAAAACGGGCTCCCGGCTATTGCATCAATCAATGCAGTACCCTGGCTGTAGGAGAACGGGTGAGCATATGCTATCCAGACAGAATCGGCGGTAAAGACATTGCGGAAAGCAAGCGAATGTTGTTCAGGATCATATTGCACATCACTTATTCTTTGCCAGTTTTTCTGATCATAGGAATAGACAGGCCGGGTACCCTTTGTATAGATAAGATGCGGCCCACCTCTATAAGTACCTGCGAGCCTGTCAAGTTTAATGGTAATATTTTTATGGGCAGTATGATCGAGCTTAAAATAAAACCAGTAATACTGGTCATCGCTGCTGCTTTTTTGCTTCCGGTGTTTTGGCCAACCGGTAAGAAAACCGGGTTTTGATTCCCATAAAGTGTCAATGCTGCCTGAATCAAAATCGCTGCTTACGGTTATGGAAGCGGGAGCAGCGTTGCTATGGCTTTTGGATGATTTGCAATGGATACCGGCAAATGTAATAATGATAATTGCGAGAAGAAATATCCTTGTGCTATACATTGTCCTGTCGTTTAATAATAACTAAATCGCCAGAGGCGATAAGACAACTGTGCGAGGCGAGGACGCCTCGCACAGCGGAGTCCTTTGTTTATAATACTTCTGCGGTTCAATCTGTCAAATCTATAGGTAATGCAAAAGCGGTTTTTAATCTATTCTGTTTATTCATTACCTTATTTTGTTTATTGTCCACCCGTAGAGACTGCTTCTCCCGCCGCAATATGCATTCAACTCAAATGTTGATGTGGGCGGGATCGCAGTGACGGAGTGAGTGTGTTGCTTTTACTGACAGTACTAAAGCATAGTGTATGCTTACTTTGCACTCCTGCCCGCTATGGCGATTTATTGCTGTGTGAGGCGTCCTCGCCTCACACTTCTGTCTTATCGCCTCCGGCGATCCTAAAATCCCTGCGTTTGCACCAGGTTCGGGTTTACGTCAATTTCCGTTTGCGGAATAGGATAATACTTCATGTGCAGGTCATTAAACGGCCGCCCTACAGCCTGCAGCACTTCCTTGTAACGGTTCAGCCTGAGCAGGTCCCACCTGCGCTGTCCCTCTATGCAAAATTCCCAGCACCTTTCATTCACCAGGGCAGTTATAAAATCATCGGCTGTAGGCGTATTGGTAAAATCAAGCGCACCTATACCTGCACGGCTTCTTACCGCATTGATGCCGGCAAATTTGGCTGTGCCTGAAGGATCAACACCATGCTGCGCTTCAGACTGCATCAGCAATATATCCGCATAACGTAAAACGATCCAGTTATTCCTGCCGAAAACACCGGGAGGAACGCCATCATCATCGTATTTGGAGATCTTTCGGGCGGAGCCTTCAATATTACCGATATTTACCGTTCTTCTTATTATATCATCCGGCTTATAGGAATTATAGTGAAAATCCAACCCGCTGTAAGAGCCGAAGCCACCTTTTGCTATTGGTTGAAAACCCATATTGATGATATTGCTTGCATTAGGCGGTGCACCGAACTGAACGTTGAATAATATCTCCTTACCGTTCTTTGTATCGGGGTTGAATATATTGCCAAATGTTTCTTCCAAAGCCAGGTAGTCAGGATGGCTGTTTGAATAGCTGATCACCTTATTGCATAATGCCAGGGCGTTGGAGTGGTCAGATGATTCTGCTGCGCCGGTGCTGCTTTTTTGCAGGTATACTTTAGCCAGCAAGCCCGAAGCAGCTTCAGAAGTAGCCCTGCCGATTTCCTGCTCAGGCAGCTCTGCAATGTGCAGGCAGTTTTCCTCTGCATATTTCAGATCTTCTATGATCTGCGCATATACTGCTGCTACAGGAGAGCGGGAAGGGAAAAGTGAATCAATACCGGGTGTGAGCAGCACAGGTACGTCTCCAAATGCTTCTGCCAGATTGAAATAGCATAATCCCCTGAGGAAGCGGGCATTGCCTACAATATTGTTTTTCCTGTCCTCATCCATATCAATACCGGGAACATAAGCAATAACATCATTCGCGTTTTTTATAACCAGGTAGTTAGCCAGCCACCAGTCTCGCACCACACCGTTAGTGGCGGTAAATGTTCCCTGGAATATGGAAACGCGGTCTGCATTATTAAGTGTTATGTAATAAAGGTCTGCCGGTAAATCTGATATGAGCCATACAGCCCTGCCATACATATCCTGCGAAAAAAGGTTGGCATACGCGCCATTCAAAGCAGCGTTGGCATCCGCCTCATTGGTATAAAATGTATTGGGCGATAAAAAGCTGTGCCCTTTTGTTTCCAATGCCTTCTTACATGAAAAAAGTGATGTAAGAATGAGCAAAGCTGATATTATAAAATGAAATCGTTTCATCATTGTATTATCTTTTTAAATTTCATTAAAACGAAAATCTTACGCCTGCCAGGAAAGTCCTGTAATTCGGGTAGGCATTGTAATCTGTGCCCAACGACAACTGGTTACTGTTATCGAATGAATTTACTTCCGGGTCATACCCGCTGTATTTTGTAAATGTTAAAAGGTTTTGCGCGGTTACATATACTGATGCTGCTTTAAAAGCAGAAGTCAGCTTGTTTAACGGCAGGTCATAAGAAAGTGTAACGGTCTTAACCCTGAGGAAGCTGCCGCTTTCCAGCATATCGCTTGAAAATCCTGCGCCCCGCCTGTAGGTGCTGATAATGCTGGGTAATGTATTGCTTGTATTCGGACCGTTCCAACTGTCGGTAGCTACATAAGCAAGCTTGTTAAATATCGGGAAGCCGTTTTCTATTTCGTACCTGTTTTCGTTAAAGATCTTATTCCCGTATATTCCCTGCAGGAATATGGTCAGCCCTAATCTTCCGTATTTGAAATTATTGGTAAATCCATAAATAAATTTTGGAAGTGCCTGTCCTATAATAGCCCTGTCAAGCCCGGTAAGAGATTTGTCGCCATCAAGGTCGCGGTATTTAGGATCTCCCGGTGCAACAGGCTGCTCTGTGCCGCTCCTGTCAATTTCATCCTGCGTTTGCCAGATGCCATCAAACATGTACCCGTAAAATGAGCCGATAGGCTGACCTACCTGTATTATGCCCGAAGTACCGCTGAAAATATTGTTGGTTATCTCCCCCACAAAAATTTCTTTGTTGGTTCCTATATCAAGCACCTTGTTTTTATTGGTAGAAAAATTCAGTACAGATTCCCATTTAAATGTTGGGTTAACGATATTTCTTGAAGTGAGCGAAAACTCAAAACCCCTGTTTTGCACGGCGCCGATATTCCTGAGCAGACTTTCATAACCTGAAGTCAGCGGCACATTAATATACAGCAGGAGGTTGGTGGTTTTTTTATTGTAATAGTCTGTGGTAATTTCCACGCGGTTGTTCCAAAGCCCGAGATCGAGCCCGATATCTGCGGTTGCCGTTTGTTCCCATTTAATATCAGGGTTGGCTACCTGAACAGGGAATATGGCTGTTACGGGAGAAGGATCGCGTCCGAGGGAATAGATATCATTTACATAAACAGGTAAGGAAATATAATCACCGATTTCCTGGTTGCCTGTAATGCCATAGCTCAGGCGCAGCTTTAAAGCGCTTACGCTCTTTATATGCTTCATGAAATTTTCTTCAGCCACATTCCAGGCAAAGGCGCCTGAAGGAAAATAGCCCCATTTATGCCTGTCTCCAAAACGCGAAGATCCGTCTGCTCTTGCGGTAGCTGTAAGCAGGTAGCGACCGGCATAGCTATAGTTGATTCTTCCGAAAAAGGAAGTCAGCACATTTTCATTAAAAAAAGCCGACGGAATAACAGGGTCGCCGATACCCAGGTTATCGTACCCCAGATTATTATTGGCCAAATTAGTAATACCGGCAGAAAAACCTTTGTTATACCAGTGCTGGAAAGTAAAACCTCCAACTACATTGAGTACATGTTTGTCGTTGATGGCCTTGTCGTAAGTAATGGTATTTTCGGTAAGCCAGTTGTAATGCTGCCCTGAGCTTTGCGCTGCATATCCGTTAGACGATGAGCCCGCAAAAATGGAAGAAGGGGTAAAAACCCTGTTGCCCCGGTTGTCGTATCCTGCCCCTAAAGACGAGCGCAGCTTTAACCCTTTCAGCATTTCATATTCCACGAAAAAATTGGCGGTGGTAGCAAACCGGTAAAGTCCGTTTTTTGACAGGAGCGCATAGGCTACCGGGTTTCCGAGGGGGCCTACATTAGGAAGC
Organism: Agriterribacter sp.; assembly: GCA_047601125.1. GTDB lineage: Bacteria > Bacteroidota > Bacteroidia > Chitinophagales > Chitinophagaceae > Agriterribacter. Next base: position 3,313,074 of record JASGJY010000002.1, read on the forward strand.
GGGCCGTTCAGGTAAGTATAATTTCCTTCTTCATCCTTAACAGGCACCGCAGGATTGAAACGAACCGCATCCCACAAAACACCGGGGCTGGTAATGCCGCCACCTGTGTTTACCGATGCCACTTTTTGATAGTCGTAAGAAAGATAGGAGGATAGTCCCATTTTGAACCTGTTGCTCATATTGTGATCAACATTAAAGCGGAGGATACCTCTTTTATAATCGGTAGCGATCATTACTCCTTTCTGATCAAAATAGCTGAGGCTGGTATAATACCTGGTATTATTGCTGCCGCCGTTCATACCGATAGTGATGTTTGAAACAGGAGCCGCCCTGAATACGGCATCCTGCCAGTCGGTGCCTTTGCCCATGCCGCTTATTTCCGCGGAGGTATACGGCAGGGGGTCATTGGTGCCGTTTTGTTGATTGTATAAAGTTTGTATTTCGTTAAGATAGGAAGCAAACTGTTTTGCGTCCATCATCTTGTATTTTTTGGCTACTTTCTGCACGCCTGTATACGCGTCAATAGTCAACCCCTTAGCATTATAGTTTCCACGCTTGGTAGTGATCATTACCACTCCGTTGGCGCCCCTGCTTCCGTAAATAGCGGTTGCTGACGCATCTTTTAATACGCTGATGGAAGCAATATCCGAAGGGCTGATGGTTACAATATCACCACCGGCATAACCGTCAATCACATACAGGGGTTCGTTACCCGAGTTGATAGAGTTGGTGCCCCTGATCCTGATAGAAAACACCGCGCCACCCGGCTGTGACTGGTTTTGCGATACCTGCACACCGCTTACCTGCCCTTCCAGCATTTGCTCTGTGGCAATAATGGGTGATTTATATTGTTCCCGAACATCCACTACTCCTACAGACCCGGTCAGGTCCTTCTTCTTCGCGCTGCCATATCCAACCACTACCACTTCATCTGCCTGGTTGTCCTGCGGGGTCAATACCACTTTAATGTCCGTTCTCCCGTTTATATTTATTTCCTGTGTAACAAAGCCTACAAATGAAATAACAAGCACTCCGCTGTTACCCGGAATATTCAGGCTGAATTTCCCTGTAGCATCAGTGGTAGTTCCTGCGTTTGTTCCTTTTAACCTTACAGAAGCGCCGGGCAATGGTTCTCCCGAACTGTTGGTAACCGTTCCCTGTATTTCTACAGCAACCATTTCAGGTTCTGTTCCGGCTTCCCGCAAAACACCGGGATTGGGTTTCCTGGGCGATATCACTACGGTCTGCGCAACAATAGCGTATTCAACAGGTACATCAGTAAAGCACAGGTCAAGCGCTCCTTTAATGTCCATATTCTTTACCGACAGGCTGACTTTCGGTGCTTCACGCAGCAGGTCGGTCTTATAAAAAAAGCTATAACCTGTTTGCTTCCGGATTTCTTTCAGCACTTTTTCAAGCGAAGTGTTGCGTACTGAAAACGTTACATTTTGCGCAAAGCCTGTTGCACCGGTATTGATGCAAAAGGCAAACAATAGAACAGCAGTTAATTTCATAACCCTCCGTATTAATACAGGTGGAGATAATCGTTTGGACCACCTGCGGGTTTGGTTAATTTGCATAGTTTTGTACAAGTTTTTGGTTAAACAATAAGCGTTCCTGATCAATGTATGTTTACTTGTTTGCCATTACTGTTTACGGGGGTGTTCCAGCACTCCCGTTTTTTATAAGCAAGCAAGACAATACCTGTTAACAGCTTTTTTGTGAATGGTGAATTCACGTTTCACTTCTCACATTTCACTTCTGACGTGTTTCACTTTTCACTTCTGACGATAATACGACACATTTATAATTAACTCACCTCATCCTCCGGTAATAATCACCGTCCTGTTTTCCAGCCGGTATTTAACACCGGCAATTTTCAATATCTGCATCACTTCAGATAAAGTAGCTCTCCGCGGTATAGAACCGTTATACCCTCCTTCGGGAATGCTGCCTTCAAAGCTCACATCCACATTATACCATCTCGACAACTGCCGCATGATATAAGGGAGCTTATCATCATTGAACTCGATCATACCTTTTGTCCAGGCGATCTCCTTATCAACATCTACTTTCTTCACATCAAGCTGCTGCGTGCTTTTTTTCAGTGCGGCCTGCTGCATCGGCACAAGGGGAGTAGCGGTCTGTCCGGTCCTGATATTCACTTTACCTTCTGTAAGTGTTGTTTTAATAAATGCTTCATCTTCGTATGCCATTACGTTGAAATGCGTGCCTGTAACTTCCACTTCCATATTTTCACGGGTAATTACTTTAAAAGGCTGTAAGGCATTTTTAGCTATTTCAAAATAGGCTTCACCCGACAGGTATACCGTTCTTTCTTTTTCCACGAAGCGGGTGGGAAACCTTAAATAAGAAGCAGCATTCAGCCATACTTTACTCCCGTCAGGTAATACCAGCTCGTATTCCGCGCCGCGGGGAATATTCAGTGTATTGTAAACTACCTTGGTGCTGTTACCCGATGTATTATTGTAAATGATTTTGCCATATTGCTTGTTAATGGTAGTGCCATCGCCTTCTTCTATCTGCGATACTGCCACAGCATCAAGCGCAATAACAGATCCGTCTCCTAAAATCAGGGATGCCTTGCTTGTGCCGGGCAGAATGTCTTTTGGTGTTTGCGTTTCAGCAATGGCGATAGCAGGGGTTCCGGCAGGCTTTTTGCCGGGAGCGTACAAAAACCTGGAGCCGATGAATGCAACAGAAACAACAGCCGCGGCAGCAATATAATACCACCATTTTTTTAAGGATGGCTTAGCCTGTGCCGCTACGGGTAACATTGGTATAGCCGGTTGTTCATGCCTGTATTCATGCAGCTTATTCCATGCTGCATTTTTAAGCTCGTTCATTACTGCCTCCGGCAGCGCTTCAGCATCACTCCACTCAAAGGAAAGATACCATTGCTCAAGCCATTGCTTTTCTTCCGGCGTGCATTCACCAGCATTGTATTTTTTTATAAGTAATTCAAGTTGGGGTGTTTCCACTATGTTTTTTTGTTACCAACAGTTGGGGTAAGAGAAAGTACCAGGAGGTTCGAAATTTTTTTTGAACAGGTATAGCGGCGGGTGAAAGAACCTGATAGCTGATGGCTGACGACTGATAGCTATAATGCTGCCGGGCTTGATTGTTACAGACGGGACAAAAGTTCGTAACATACAACTATAGTTAAGGAATGCTCTTTCAGCACCGCTTTTCTTAACCGTGTTACCGCGTTGTACAACTGGTTTTTAACGGTTTGATTGGAAAGGCTGAGCAGGGCGGCAATTTCCGCATGGGTGAGATATTCTTCCCTGCTTAAAATATATATCTGTCTCATTTTTTCCGGCATGGCAGCAACCTGCTGCGCAATGAAATGCTGCAGCTCTTTAGTACAATAATTGCTGAAAATGATTTCTTCATTCCGGGTGGCTGCAAAGGGCTGCTGCATTAATTTTTGCAGGCGGTTTTTGTTTTTTTCAAAATAATTGAAAACTTTATTACGGAGCGCGGTATACAAGTATCCGCCAAGAGAATCTTCAATAGTAATGCTGCCGATATTATTCCATAGAGAAAGGAAGACATCCTGAACAATATCTTTCGCATCTTCAGCAGAATGCAACCGCCGGTAAGCGATTTTAAAAAGATCATCCCAGTACTTGTTGAATAACAGGCCAAATGCCTTTTCATCCCCGTTTTTGGAGGCGTCAAGCAGTTTCTGGTCGTTATCGGCTATACAGGGATTATTCATATCAACCAACAAGGTATGAAATTACAATTTTTTTGCCCGCAACCGGGCTTAATTACCTGTTAATATGGCGGCTTGCTTGTTGCGTCACAGTGCTTCAGGTCTTTCAAATCTATAGGTAATGCCAAAGCAGTTATTAACTTATTCTGCTTATTCATTACCTTATTTTGATCATTGTGATGTTTTGCGATATAGTATGATAAACTATGCAGTATTTTCGACTGATGCAAAATGTTTACAGCAATCATATAAAATAAAGTATATGGAAAAATCCGGCAGAAGAGATTTTTTAAGAAGCTCATTGCTTGGAGCCGCAGTATTGAATGTAGAGTGCCTGACAGGAAATCCTGCGCCGTTGCTTACATCCGGCTATCCTTTATACGATAGTGGCAGGAATGTATGGATAGCATCCATAACAGAAGACGGCATTACGGGCGGCAATTGGAAAGAAGCTGTGCAGGCGGCTGTTAAGCAGGCGGAAAACGCGCTCCCGTTCAGCCCGGATATTTATTGTTTCCCGGAAATGTTCCATGTTGCTCAGCTCACAGGCGAAAGACCTGCCGTTAAAGACGCGGCAGAAGACGGCTCAGGGCGTGTGATTGGCCCGATGCAGGCTTTTGCAAAGCATCATCGTTGCTATGTAGTATGCCCGGTTTTTACCGTGGAGAACGGCAATTATTATAATGCAGCCATATTGATTGACAGGCAGGGAAAAGTGATGGGTGAATACCGCAAAACACATACTACTGTTTCGGAAATGGGCAAGGGCGTCAGCCCCGGCCCTGTTGACCCGCCTGTTTTCCATACCGATTTTGGTACCATCGGGATACAGATATGTTATGATATTGAATGGCCGGACGGATGGCAAAAGCTTGTTGAGAAAGGCGCTGAGATCATCTTCTGGCCTTCTGCTTTTGCAGGTGGTAAAAAGGTGAACATGCGTGCCTGGACCAACCAGGTGGCGGTGGTATCCAGTACGTGGAAGGGGACTACAAAAATATGCGACCCGCTCGGCAATGATATTATAGTAAGCGGCATCTGGAGCCGGTGGGGTGTTTGTGCGCCCGTTAATTTAGAAAAGGCTGTTCTGCATAGCTGGCCGGATTTTGAAAAGTTCGCGGACATCCAAAAAAAATACGGGAGAAAAGTAATTTGTTATTCCCTGCATGAAGAAGAGCTGTCTGTTATAGAAAGCTTATCGCAGGATGTGAAAGTGAAAGATATACTGAAGGAATTTGATCTTAAATCTTATCGCGAGGTGCTTGGTTCGGATGAGAAAAAGCAGATGAGTAAACGCCCCGGGCTTTAAAAGGTCATTGTCAACCGCTTCTATATAGGCGACTAATTTATATTTAACTATAAAATTATCGCCACTTTTTTATGTTTTAATATAAAAAAGTAGTAGATTTGAAAAAAATCAAATCACAATGATAGAGCGCCAGGAAGAGCAGCTTATTCAGCAATACAGAGGTAAAGGAAAGATATTGGTATTAATGGGAGCCCGCCAAGTAGGCAAAACCACTTTGCTGAAAAAAATATTTAGCGATGCACTATGGCTCAATGGTGATGATGCAGATACAAGAGAGAATTTTTCGCAGGCTAATGAAGCTATCTTAAGGAATGAACTGGGGAGTAATAAAACTATCGTCATAGATGAAGCCCAGCGTATTGAAAATATTGGGCTTAGCGCCAAAATTATTGCCGACAAAATGCCCGATATAGAACTGGTGCTTTCTGGTTCATCATCTTTTGATTTAGCAAATAAGATTAATGAGCCTTTGACCGGCAGAAAATGGGAGTTGAAGCTTTTTCCGCTATCTATGCAGGAAATGACTACGAATCATGGGCAGGTAACTGAAAACAGGTTGTTGGAAAAAAGAATGCTTTATGGATATTATCCGGAGATAGTGGTGAAGGAAGGACAACAACAAGCATTGCTAAAGCAATTAGCTTCTGATTATTTATACAAAGATATTCTTACATGGGAAAATATAAAAAAGCCTGACAAATTGGAGCGCCTGGTTCAGGCTATTGCTTTTCAAATAGGGCAAATGGTATCTTATCATGAATTATCGAAACTCAGTGGTATTAATGTGGCCACGGTAGAACGATATATTAATTTGTTGGAACAAACATTTATTATATATCGGTTGGGTAGCTTCAATAGAAATCTTCGTAATGAATTAAATAAAAGCCGAAAAATATACTTTAATGATACCGGGCTTCGTAATGCAATTATTAACCAGTTTCAGCCGGTATCTCAACGTAATGATATTGGCGGGCTATGGGAAAATTATTTGATATCAGAGCGTTCAAAATATTTATCCAATAACCAAATTTATTGCAATCGTTTCTTTTGGCGCACTAAAGACCAGGCAGAGCTTGACTATATTGAAGAAATGAATGGAGAGATATACGCATACGAATTTAAGTGGAACCCGGCAGCAAAAGCGCGTTTTCCCAAATCGTTTGTTGAAGCGTATAAGCCATCCGCCACTACGGTTATTCACCGTGACAATTATATGGACTGGCTAAAGACAAAATAGGTTACTACTTTCTCCAAATTGATGAATGGTTAATACTGGTATGCGCTTAATTTTGATTAGTAAGACAAAGTATTTTGTTGGGGTTTGTAGTGCTTATACTTTTCTGTTTTATAAAGGAGAAGACCGCATTAATCAAAACTGTTTCCTTATGCAGTTAAAATTTTTTTTACTGGTTTCCTGTTTTATTTCCGGTATATATGCTTATTCGCAACCCGCCATCAAACTGTCCGTTAATGGGCTTAACCGCTTGCAAACTATAGATGGTATAGGCGTTAATATCAATACGAGGAGTTGGAGAGATGATGAATTAAAACCTGCCATTGACCTGCTGGCGGATTCCATGCAGGCAGGAATATTTCGCGTAATTGTTGAAACCCCGAAAGAATGGGAAGACATTAATGATAATGACGATCCTTTTGTATACAACTGGAAATACTACGACAGCCTGTATGCAACAGCAAAATTTACCAGTGTATGGAAAACTATTGCCTATCTCAATCAAAAAGGCATTTCTCACAATATCATGATCAACCTGATGGGATACCTGCCCGCATGGATGGGAGGGGAGACGGTAGCCCCGGCGCAGGAAGATGAATTCGTGGAAATGTTTGTTTCTTTTTTGCAGTATGCCCGGTTTAAGCAGCATTTGAAATTCGGACTGGTAGCGCCGTTTAACGAACCTGATATCCAAAAGGAAGGCCCGCGGCTCAATGAATTCCGGTATGCGGCGATCCTGAAAAAAATAATCATCCGCACAAAGCAGAGCGGGATGAATGATATCCGCTTTGTTGGCCCGGATGCTGCCGGTATGAACAATGCCGTCAGCCGCTATATCCCGGAAATTATGAGGGATTCGCTCATCATGTCCCGCATCAGCCGTTTTGCCGTTCACAGCTATGGCGGGTACTATGCACCAGTAGACTCTCTTATTAAACATTCCGCATTTCCTGACATGAAATTCTGGGTAACGGAATGGAATGCCTGGAGAGACGGGCTGGATGATGGTATTATGACGGCTTATAATTACCAGTTCGCGGCGCAATGCATGAGTTATTTATTAGACCTGCTGCAGAACGGCGCTGCGGCCGCAATGGTATGGGAAGGATATGACAGCTATTACGATCATCATGCACCGAGCCTGTTCAGCTACTGGGGAATATTGGGATACAATAAAGAAAATAAAACCTACACCCCTCGAAAACATTTTTATGCCATTTCGCAAATATCAAAATATGTAACGCCGGGTTCATGGATGGTAGAATTACAGCGCAGCGATAACAACGCGCCGGCAGTGGCTTTCTTTAATTCCTCTCATAATGTTCCAATAATAGTAGGACTTAATCCATACGATAAAGCTGCGCAGATGGAAATATCTTTCAATAATTTTCCGGGTATTAAATCAGTACAGCTCATTTTTACGGATAGTCTTAATGATCTTAAAAAACAAAAAAAATATTTGCCCGGTAAGAATGGAAAGTTCAGCATAACAGTTCCGGCAAATTGTATATATACGATGGTTGCAGAACCTCTTACCGTTTCAAATGCAGGAACACTCTCCGGTAAATTAAAAGCAAAAGGGTGGTATGCCGGTGATATACATGTGCACAGGAACTGCGGTGAAGGTACACCTGTGTATTCAGTAGATTCTCTAACGTCAGCTATGAAACAGAATGGGCTCTCTGTAATTTCCGTGCTGGCAGATATGGGCAATGGCGAAGTATACAATGCAAAAACGGATCTGAAGCTGATCACGGGAAAAGATGCGCCACAGTCCACTACCGGGGCTATTGTTCGCTGGGATGCAGAATGGCATTGGGATGCAACCTACACTAATTTTGCAAAGCAGGCATTGGGCGGGCATCTTGTATTGCTTGGCCTAAAACAGGCTGAGCAAATATGGGCGGAGTCTCCTTATGAAATACTGGAATGGGCAAAAAAACAAAACGCAGTAAGAGGTTTTGCTCACCTGGAATATTTGAATGAAAATATACCCACGGCGTTGAACTGCTGCATTCCTGTTGACCTGCCGGTGGAAGCAGCATTGAAAAATATTGATTTTGTTTCAACAGATGTTTTTGGTTCCTATTCCCCGAATTACGGCTCGTATTTTGGCAAACAGTCGCTTGATGTATATTATAAAATGCTCAACTGCGGCATTAAATTACCACTCGCTGCAGGCACGGATTTTCCTTGCAACAATTTTGAACCGTTGGGAACGGTACGAACTTATGCGCATGTTAACGGGAATCTTTCGTATAACAACTGGATTGAAGCGATACGCGAAGGCAAAACGGTCATATCACGATTGGGTAATAAAGAGTTTCTCGATGTAAAAGTGAACGGTAATCAGATGCCCGGCTCATCCATTCAGTTGTCCGGAAAGCAAAAAATAAATATTGAAGCGATATGGAATGCAGGGAACAATGCAACAGGTGAAATTGAAATATTATGCAATGGAAAAGTAATTGCCCATGCAGGCGGCTCCGCTGGTCCCGGTAAACCGTTTGTGTTGAAAACAAGCTTTGAGGTTGATCAAAGTTCCTGGATCGCTGCCAGGAGGGTAAGTGGTAATGAATACCACACACATACTTCGCCGGTATATGTATATATTGATGGAGGGAATATTATGGCAGGAAAAGAAGATGCATTGTATTTTGTACGATGGGTAGATAATATATTGACCAATATTGCTGACGGAGGAAAATGGAAAAAATATTTTCCTGAAACATTGGTTGATGTGAGAAAGCATTATCAGCAGGCAAGGGACTATTATACCGGTATTATTGATGCGGGCAGATGATTTTGGATATGCAATTTTGCAATAACATAAATACCTTAGGGAGATGATGTTGAAATGAAAGCAACTGAAAATAGTACTGGTTGTAAAACCAAAATACTTCACCGTCACTGCGAGCCCGCCCGCAGGTTCTATTGAATTAAAGATATCTTACGGCGGGAGAAGCAGTCCCTGCAGTTTCAAAGATGCATACACATGAGGATTGCTTCTCCTGCCATTGCTTCAACTCAAATTTTGATGCGGGCGGGATCGCAAAGACGACGGCGAGTGTTTGAGTAATTGGATGTCTGTACATAAAGGCCAACCTATGATCCTGTAGTGAAAAATATTTGATAAAAAACTAAAGCAAATGAAACATTATTTTCTATATGCAGCGTGCCTTTTACTCTTTAGCTGTAACAACAAACAACAATCATCTTCAGAAACCACAACAGCAAATAGCGCCGCTCCCAAAACCGTGATGGCGGTATTTGCCCACCCTGATGATGAGATTGATGTAAGCCCTTTGCTTACCAGGCTTGCATCGCAGGGACATAAAGTATACTTAACCATTGCTACCAACGGTGATATGGGCATTCGTGAACATGCTAAAATACCGGCAGGAGATTCGCTTGCCCATGTAAGAGCACGGGAAACGGAATGTACGTGCAAGGCTTTAGGGATCAACCCTCCTGTTATGCTCGGACTGGGAGACGGTAAATTAACCAACTGGAATGCATTGGCGATTCTAAGGAAAAGATTAGACAGTGTTTTTGCTATCTATAAGCCGGATATCGTTATTACCTGGGGCGCTGAAGGTGGTTCAGGGCATCCTGATCACCGGATGGTAGGTGCGGTGGTTACCGAGATATACCAGGCAGGACAGTCGGCAGGATTTGGAAAATTATTTTATACCGCCATCCCCACGGAACATTGGAGAGATGAGCCTCCCTATAAGTCTGAACCACAGATCAATTATCACAGGCAATATAAGCCGGTACAAAAAAAATATTTACCTGTGCGTATATGGTGCAGCGAACAGGAAAACAAAATTGCCAGGGAAGCCATGCGCTGTAATGTATCTCAGTATCCCCCGGAAGAATTAGATGATAATGAACTTTGGATGAACAATATGAATAAGGATACTGTTTATTTGCGGCCTTATGCCAATGTGGGGTATGTGAGTGATGATATTTTTAAGTAGGCGATGGTAAGCAGGGTTCCGAATCTTTTCAAAGAAAGGTTCGGAACCCTGCTTGCATTGAAAATATTCTTGCGGTAATTTAGCATAGCTTATAGTAGTATAAAAACAGCAAGGTAATCATCATGACAAAAAATGAGTTTACTGATCTGGCGCTTTCGTTTCCGTGGACAGAATCTCATCCACATTTTGAGCGGATTGGTTTTAAAATAACCGGCAAAAGAATGTTTGCTACTTACCTTGAGAAAGACAATACTGCCAATATTTTTTTAACGCCCGAAGAACAGGACGTTTTTTGTAAAATAAATGCAGGCATTTACCCGGTTCCAAACAAATGGGGAGAAAAAGGAGCCACCACCTTTTTACTTGGCAAAGTTCCTAAAGCAATAATAGCGGAGGCCCTGCTCTCAGCATACAATACCATATTAAAACCTAAAAAATAGAAAACATTTTTTTTCTATGTATTTACTATTGGCAATATAGCGCTGTCTATGAGTTGTTCTGTGGGTGTGCTCATATTTTCTGTTTTATGCAAACTCCAGTGTTCAATATGCGCAGCAGTTCCGCCGGGAGCTAATGTAACCAGCGGTCCCAGTGTTTCCACTTCCAGGAAGGCCTCGTTGATATATACTTCATTATTACATCCATAATCCGGATAGACGGCATTTTCTGTATACTCAAACTTTTTTATCAGCAGTGTTTTATCAAGATAATAAGCTGCCCATCCCTGCTTGTTTAGTACGCCGATTTTTTGTTCTTCTGCAAGTGTAGTATCCTGTTTTGCGAGTATATATTTTTCGCCCCATATCCATCTGGGGTCATTCATTTTAGTATACTGCCATAAAACCAGAGGCCGTGCAGGCAATAAAAAATCATTTCCTTCACCATAGGGCTCCTGGGGTATTATTGCGCAACCTCCCGGCGCTAATGCGGAGATTGCCCAAACAGATAATCGGATGTCTGAAGGATTTTCATTTTTCAGGCGGTGAACAACAGTTAGTTCATTTTTATCAGGCGATAAAGTGATCTGTATTTCTTTCCTGATACCTGATGTGCTTTCCCCGGGCGCTGTTACAGTGAGCGTTCCATTGCTGAAAGTACATTCAACAGCACTGTTGTCAGGATGATAACTCAAAGGAATAGCTTCCGGTGCAATCCATAAACGATGCCCCCCATATATACGCCAGTCGTTGCCGCCGGTCTTGCCGCTGTCTTCAGGTGATGTATATAATATGTTTTGCTCCCCCGCAAATCCAAAATGAATAATGCGTGGGCCGATGCTTGTGGTAATAATAACTTCCACGGCCGCATTGTATAGTCTAACGCAATCAGGCCATCCGCCATAATATATTTTATCCTGGAACATATTATTAATGTGAGTTTTGTATGTCTGGCATGATGACCTGTTTATAATTATATTTTCTTATTAATACTTCCTGCATAGCAGATATTCAATAAAACTGATGCTGAAACCTAGTAATTATTTCACAACCATTTTCCGTTACCCGCACAAGATGCTCGAGGCGTATACCGAAATCATTTTTATAAACGGCAGGCTCAAGCGCTATCACCATATTGGGTAATAAAACCATTTCATTGTAAGGAACGATCCGTGGTTCTTCATGATAATCTATGCCTACGCCATGGCCGCCGTGGTGCGGAAAATTTCCCGCGTAACTGCGCATCAGTTTGTCTATCTCAAGTGCTTTTACACCAGGATAAATGGCGTCAATACCCATTTGCAAAGTCTCTTTTACCTGTGCAAATATTTTCTTTTGTTCTGCAGTAGGTTCGCCTACTGCTATTGTATTGCAGGAGTCGCCCCAATAACCATTTAAACAAACAGTAAAATCGCTTAGTACAAGGTCGCCGCTCTCAATAATTTTATTGCCGGGCATACCACCGCCTGCGGCTGTACGTACACCTGAGCCCAGGTCGCACATTAAAGGAACCCTTTCTCCTGCATTTGATTCTATAGCGGTACGTACGATATTAAAAAGTTCAAGTTCGGAAATGCCTGCCTCCGCGTTTTTCAATACCGCAGCCTGCCCGATATCACAAAGATGAGCGGCTTTCTTAATGCATTCAATCTCATCATTATCCTTAATAGCGCGGAGTTGCTGAATTTCTGCGGATACATCTACAAACTCAATCCCGGTATACCTGTGCGCTAATGCATCGGCGAGCAGTACCGGAAAGAAGGCAGGTTCAATACCTATTCTTGCTTTAGCTGTATTGTGCTTATCCAGTACCGCAAATAATTGTTGCAGGAACTGCTGTGCAGGTTGGTTTGCCGTTTCATAAACATAGCTTGAATAGGGACTGACTGTAATGCCAGGCAGCAAATGCTGTTCCTGCTGCAACTCATTATCGGCTAAAATAATTGTAGAAGTATAAGAAGGCTTAACAAACAAAGCTGCCGGCAAAAAATGAAAAGGAGAAACACCATACTCGAAATAAAAAAAATAACCACTGAAATATTTTACAGATGGAGCAGCCGTAAGCAGGAAACTATCTATTTTCTTTTGTTCGGCTATAGCAGCAAGCTTTTCAATCCTTGATATCATGATCTGTTTGATATTAATATGAATTTTTTATTGCCTGGAAATTTAACAAGGAAGCTACAAAGTTGCATAAAGGATTCTCTTTGCGGACTTTGCTTCCTTTCCCTCTTTGCGTGAAACTCCCGGCAGTGATCACTCTATAATAATCTTTCCGGACTTTTCTCTTCGTATAGTTAATGCGAAATCTCCGGCTCCAAGCGGTCGTATTGAATAACCTGTTTTTATATCCTGTAATGCAATGCGTTTTCCATTCAGTAGTATTTTTCCCGGCTTAAATGCCACCCGTAAAAATTCTGTACCATTTTCATCAGTGGCAGTGTATTGAATCTTTTTAGATGTGTATGATACATTTTTTAATATACCCTGTGAGTATAGTATATGATTTTCATGCGTCGGTGCCCATTCAGGAATAGCGGCTAAGGCATGATAAAACATTCTCGGACCCTCTCCATAGCAATCAGACCACCAGCTTGAAACACCTTTACTTACAGGGCTTTCAAATACAAGCCCAATGGAATCACTGCAATAAGTTACCCAGTTTAAAGCGCGATAAGATTTTTCTTTATAGGCGCTATCTCCTGAAACAGCAAACCATTTAGCGCATTCTGCCGCATACCTTGCAGTTTGGTAATCCATCTTGGGCAAAAAATCATCCTGTTCGCCTACAAGGTTGGCACCCCATTGCGTAGCTGGTTCGCCTTCGTTGCAACGGGTTACAAAATTTGTTTCCGTCCATTGAATAAGTTGTGGTATATGTGTTTTCCATTCCGGATCGAACGAAGGATTATCCAGTATATACAAGGCTGCATTGCTTTTACCCATATTACTTTTATAGGTATTGCTTTTTACATCAGTATCTGTGTGGCCGTTGGCCCAATAACCGGTTTGCATGGGAAACTGAAGCATAAAATCTTTTACCTTATCCATAGTATGCCTGTACGCATCAACATCGCCTGTATTGTGCTTTGCCAACTGTTCTAAAAGCGAATATGCACCTGTCCAGTTGGCGCCGTATGGTGCTGTTACTTCTCCTGTATTCATAATTACACGGTAAGGCCATACTGATTTTTCTGCATTCCCCGTTTTGGCTTTGGCAGCAAGTGTATTGGCAATACCAATAGCTGCTGTTTTATATTTCTCCTTTCCGGTATACAAATAGAGCCGGTAAAAAGCTAACCCCATATCTCCTGCATGATCTACCTGCACTTCATGTAAGGCAAAACGTTTGGCAGCGTCAAATCCTCTGAACTCCATATCCCCGGCATTGGTAGTGGTATATGGAAAGTTTGGCCAGTTGAATGTTGCCGGTGTTATGCCGTGATCAATGGCATAATCTGCAAGTTTTTCAACAATATTCATAACTGTTGTATCTCCTGTGTATGCGTAAAACAAGCGTGCTGATTCGAACCAGTTAGGAATTTTTTCACCAACATCATTCATCCATCTGTCAGGCTCTTGCAGGATTTTTCCATCAGCAACCCGGTAAGCACAGTAAAAATAATACTGGGGATATCCTGATCCTGGTAAAGGCCCCGGGCTATAGGGTACGGATGTTTTTATAAAATTCCATCGTTGCCTTAAAAAAATATCATAGGCACGGGATTGTGGTTGTATCCAGGAAATAAGTTTGGACTGACTATCTAATACTACTTTATGCGTAGCGATGGAGTCGGGTTTGTCTGTATAACGGTTTGACTGCTGCTGAGCACACAGTGAGGTTGCAATTAAACAAATGATGACAAGATGAATGGTTTTACTCATGCAAACAAACATATTGCAATTCATAGCTGTTTTTCTACCTGATTCCGCAAAATCATTCGCTTATTTTGTTTCAGCCGGGGGCTGTTTTTACAGGCATCACCCCTGCTTTTACAAAATCGGATAATTATACATCAATATCGGCTAAAGAAGCGGTGAGATACGCCTGTAAATTTGTTTTGTATTTAATGGCAAGTAGTGTTTTAAATATTGGTTAAAACAATCGTTAGAATGACATGGAGGCAATGTCTACTGCCTCCATCTTTTTTATGTTGCCATTGTTTGCTGTGCTGATGGATAAACAGCCTTTTGTAATGAACCGATAAGAAATATAAAAATACTATAATGAAATTATTTGCAGGCGATGCAGAACTGCATGGATTTATAAAGCAGCATTTATATGTAGCGGCGGTATGTGATATTTTAGATGAAATGGGCTTTCGTAACCAGGCCATGCACCAACGGCTGCGCCCTCTTTTACCGGATATAAAAAATTGCGGTTTTATAGGCAGGGCCAGAACGCTTGAATGGAAGGAAACCAATGTAATAGAGGATGAAAATCCTTACGGGCTTGAAATTGAAGCCATGGATTCTCTGAATGCCGGAGATGTGGTGGTACACTCCACAGATATTAATGGCACCAATGCCCCCTGGGGAGAACTGATGTCAACCATCGCGAAAAAAAGGGGTGTATCAGGATGTGTTTGTGACAGCCAGATAAGGGATTGCGTGCGCATTATTGAAATGAATTTTCCTGTATACTACGCAGGTATAAGACCATTGGATTCTAAAGGAAGAGGTATAGTTGTAGCGTATGATGTGCCGGTGTATTGTGGTACGGTATTGGTTAATCCCGGCGATTTGATTTATGCGGATTTTGATGGCGTTGTTGTAATTCCGCAGGGAATAGAAGATGAAGTATTTGAAAGAGCTAAAGACAAGGCGCTGCGGGAAAATCATTCCCGTAAAGAACTGCTTGAAGGACGGACTTTGCAGGAAGTATATGATAAGTATAAATCACTTTAAACAATTGTAACAAATGAAGCTCGAAAAAAAGGTAGTCGTAATAACGGGGGCGGGAGCAGGTATCGGCAGGGCGTGTGCACTTGAATTTTCGGGTGAAGGCGCTTCAGTTGTGATTGCAGATATCAATATAAATGCTGCAACAGAAACAGCAGAAATGATTAAGGCTGCCGGAGGAACGGCAATACCTGTTCAGGCTGATGTGTCAAAGCCGGAATCTGTTCAAAACCTGCTTCAACAAACTCTTAATGTTTATCCTCTTGTACATATACTCGTCAATAATGCAGCAGTACAAATCAATAAAACCGCAGAAGATACTTCATTTGAAGAATGGAACAGGCAATTGTCTGTAAATCTCGGAGGTGTTTTTTTATGTTCTAAATATTTTTTGCCGTGCCTGCGCAAAACAAAAGGCAATATCGTAAACATGTCGTCAGTGAATGGCTTTTTTGTAGAACCCACCTGTGCAGGATACTGCGCCACCAAAGCTGCTATTATAGGGCTTACCAAGGCAATGGCAATTGATCATGGGCAGGATGGCATACGGGTGAATTGTATATGCCCGGGTTATATAGACGCAGGACTTGCGGAAGGTTATTTTCAAAGTCAGGCCGATCCTGCCAAAGCAAGGGCAGATGCCGGCAAGCTGCATGCGTTGGGTCGTATCGGCAAACCCGGTGAGGTGGGCAGAGCAGCGGTGTTCCTTGCCAGCGATGATGCTTCGTTTGTTACCGGTGCGGCGCTTGTGGTAGATGGTGGGTTCGGTTCAGGTCTCCCTCCTCAATAATTGTTTATATGATTAATACTTAAAGAATGGTTTCTATCAGGTCTTCAAAAGCTATTGACTGGTCTTTGGTATTGCTGATAAACTTTATGTGGGCTACACAGGTGCCCGTCATCCGGTTGATCGGAGACAGGCTTAGTTCCACAACCGTAGCATTTGTTCCTCTGATCATCAGTACTATTATTTTCCTTCCATTTTTGTGGAGAGAAAATAGAAAGCGTGGCATAAAGATGCGCTGGAGATGGAGTGAGATCAAACATTTTATACTTCCCGGGCTTATAGGTATATTTTTAATGCAATATGGATATACTGTTGGTGCTAGAATGACACTTGCTGCCAATGCAGGTATCATTACATTAACCATACCTGTTATTGTAGCATTACTGGCTTCGTTGTTCCTGAACGAAAAATTAAACATTGTACGTATTGCAAGTTTTGTGTTTGCCATAGCAGGTGTTGTTATAACATCGTTGCCGGATCTTTCTGAAGCGGATTTCCGGCAAAGCAAATATTTAACCGGCAACCTGATTTTTTTTCTTGCGTGTTGCTGCTGCGGTTATTATAATACGTATTGCAAAGTACTGGTAGAGAAAAAATTTACAGAGCTTGAAATACTGGTGTATAGTTCAATAACCGGAAGTATTGCCAGCCTGCCCCTGCTGATATGGATCGAACCATTCCATTTCAATGTATTCATGCAAAGCGGGATTGCAGCGCAGTTAGGGATACTGGAATTGGGCCTTATAGTATACGGCATTTCCATGCTGCTGTTTTTTTATATTTTAAAAAGAATGGATGTGACGCAGGCAATATTAGGCAATTACCTGCTGCCTTTTTTTATTGCTATTCTTGGTCTGTTGCTTTTGGGCGAGAAAGTAACAGGAGTGATGATTGCGGGAGGATTGCTTATACTGGTCAGCACATTGATGGTTACGGTGTATGAAGGCAGGCTGATGGCATTGGTTGCAAAAAAAGGAGCAATAGGCAATAGTGAATAGTGAATGGTGAACAGGCAATGATGAACTGCACTATTCACCATTCAATGTCGTTTCCTTAACGTTGTGTAGTTGATGGTGAAAACACCCGCAACGGCGACCGCCGATGTTGGTGTTTTCACCAACATCTTAAGGAAGTTCATCATTGCCTATTCACCATACTCATAATCAAAGTTAAAAAAAATGAAGATCACAAACGTAACGGCAACCATACTCAGGTTGCCGGAAATTTCAACCGCTGCAGACGGAACGCAGGACGATCTTGTTATTACTGTAGAAACAGACGAAGGCATTACAGGGTATGGCGAGGCTGATACTTCCACAATGGTAGGTAAGGCCATTATTGAAGCCTATATGGCGCATGGTACCTGCTATGGATTGAAGGAAGTGGTAGTAGGAAAAGATCCCTTTGATTATGAGCAGATATGGAATGACATGTGGTCTAAAACGTACTATTATGGGCGCAGCGGCCCAGTTATGCACGTAATGAGCGGCATAGATATGGCGCTATGGGATATTATGGGTAAAGCCACAGGTAAGCCCGTTCACAAACTACTGGGTGGAAGTTATTGTGATAAAGTAAGAGCGTATGCAAGCGCTTTAATGCCACCTGATACAGAGGGTGTTAAAAAAATTGTTACCGAACATGCAGCGCTGGGTTATACAGCTATTAAACTGGGCTGGGGACCGCTGGGATACGATCCTTACTTGGATATTGAGCTGGTAAAAGCCGCAAGAAAAGCTGCCGGAGACAAAATGGATATCATGATCGATATCGGGAAAAGATACAGGTTGAAAGAAGCGATGTATGTAGCAAAAGCGTTGGAACAACTCGGCATATATTGGTTTGAAGAGCCATTACCCGCAGAAGATTATGTTGGATATAAAAGATTGACCGAATCCACCACATTACGCGTGGCTACGGGAGAAGAAGAAAGCGGCAGGCTGGCCTTTAAACGTTTGATCGATGAAACACATGTAGATATCATACAGCCCGATATGTCGCGCTGCGGCGGATTAACTGAAGCAAAGAAGATAGCAACCCTTGCAATGGATAGTAATATATTGTGTGTGCCGCATGCATTTAAAACAGGCATTCTTGTAGCCGCTTCCATGCATCTTATTGCTGCAATACCCAATGCGCCTGTTCTGGAATATTCTGTTACGGAGTCTCCTATCAGGAAAGGCATACTCACATCATCTTTTGAAATGAAGGATGGCTATGTAACCATTCCGCAAAAGCCTGGACTGGGCATTGATCTGAACTATGAAGTTATTAATGCATATAGTATTAACGTTGGATAATATATTGATTGTATGTAGTTTCTCTATCCCGAACAAAAATAAATACCGGTTACTGACCGGTATTTGTTTTTTATGACACTTACTTCAGAAAATACATGCTGTATTAAGAATAAGCTTGGAGGGTTAAACCTGTATTTTTCATCCTGTAATTATGTATTCATCATCTCCTTATCATTAACGATAAATACAATATAGGTTACTAATAGAGCAAGATTGTGGAATAAAGTTGAAGATTCAAAAAATAGCTTTGTACAGAGCGTTTGTTGCGACTTATGCTCCGGTTCAAATTCAACTATAACTGTCAAAGTAATTGTATGAAATCAAAACTATTGCAATCTCCTGTTCCGGGAAAAGTGTTTACGACACTGTTTGTTTTTTTCTTTCTCATAAAAAGTGTGCTTGCTCAAACGGGTTTTACGCTTACAGGTAAGATCACCGATGGCGAGGCTCCGTTAGCAAATGTGTCTGTCCAGGTAAAAGGTTCTGCTGCTGGTACAAAAACCAATGAAAAAGGATTGTTCAGTATCAATGTTGTAAAAGGCCAAACACTTGTTTTTACTTATGTGGGATATGAAACCCGCGAAGTGATCGTGGGCGATCAGCGGGATATTAATCTCAGCCTTGTACAAACCGAAGGCAATGTGCTTAATGATGTAGTGGTAGTAGGATATGGCACTACAAAAAAAGTCAACCTCACCGGGTCGGTCGCCACTGTGTCGGCCAAGGAATTAAAAGGCTGGCCAATCACTAATTTGTCATCCGCATTACAAGGTACTATGGCCGGGGTAACGGTTACCGTAGATAACGGTCAGCCAGGAAACGACCAGGGCACCATACGCATTCGTGGTATAGGCACATTAAGCAATAGCGATGCAATGGTTTTAGTAGATGGGGTTGTATCGAGCATGAATGATATTAATCCTAATGATGTAGAATCTATAACGGTGTTGAAAGATGCTGCTTCTGCTGCTATTTATGGTTCCAGGGCCGCGAACGGGGTAATCCTGATCGTTACAAAAAGCGGTAAAAAAGGAGAAACCATAACGCATTATAATGCTGACATTGGTAAGCAGGCAATGACGGTGCAGCCGGATTTTATCAATTCATGGCAGGCAGCCACACTATATAACGAGGCTTTGGTTAATGAAGGTAAATCTCCTAAATACACTGACGCCGAAATTCAAAAATTCAAAGATGGTTCTGATCCTGAACGTTATCCTAATACCGATTGGTACGATTTATTCTGGCGGGGCAATGGGCTGCAACAAAGTCATTCATTGGATGTAAGCGGTGGAACAGAAAAAATGAGAAGCTATCTCTCGGTAGGATATCTTTCTCAGAATGGTATTGTAGAAGGTTCTTATTTAAAACGATATAATACGCGTTTCAATACCGAATACAAAATAAACTCCCGTATTAAATTAACAGGTAACATTGCTTACTCGCAGCAGGAGTTCAGAGAGCCTGTTAGCAATATTCACGGATTGGATTTTGGTCAGTTAATGGCAACGCTGCTCCAAACAGGCAGGGTAGTGCCTTATATGATAAACGGCTATTATGGTTATAGTGATGAGGGTAATCCTGTTGCTGTATTAAAAGGAGGTTCTAATAATCTTAACAGGATGCACCGCCTCTCAGGAATTTTCCAGGCAGATATTGAGGTTTTAAAAGATCTGCATATAAAACCTATGCTTGGATATACGGGTAATTTTATCCGTGCAAAATCACGGATCAATGACCTGCAATACTATGATCCCAATACAGGTGCACCAACCATTTGGGAAGGTCCTAACATTGTTGCTTCCAACAGCAGTTTCACAGATAATCTTACCCTTCAAACATTAATTGAGTATAGTAAAAATTTTGGCGATCATGCGCTTAAAGTGTTAGGCGGATATTCCAGTGAGCATAATCAGTATGATTATTTATTCGGCAGCAGGCGTGGATACCTGAACAATGCGTTAGATCAATTGGATGCGGGACCGCTGGCAGGTTTGCAAAATTCTGGCAATGCGTCTGAGTATGCTTTGGAATCAGTGTTTGGAAGGATCAATTACTCTTTTAAAGAAAGATATTTGTTAGAAGGAAATATAAGGTATGATGGCTCATCCCGTTTTGCTCCGGGCAATCGCTGGGCTGCATTTCCTTCTGTATCTGCCGGCTGGCGTATTTCTGAAGAGTCATTTTTCGAGCCTGCAAAACATATTTTTTCTGATTTGAAGATCAGGGGATCATGGGGCATGCTCGGTAACCAGAATATCGGTACATATCCCTACCAGGCTACCATTTCAACAGGATATAACTATGTGTTTGGCGGCCAGATTGCTGATGGCATAGCCCCGGGTAAGGGTGTTAACGGCAATATTAAATGGGAAAGCACCACTACTACGGATATAGGAATTGATGCGGTTTTACTGGAAGGAATGGTAACCTTTACCGGTGATTATTTTATACGCAATACTTCTGATATATTATTGAGCTTACCGGTAGCAAGTACTTTCGGATTGAGCGCCCCTGTGATCAATGCGGGTAGTGTGCAAAATAAAGGCATTGAGCTGACTGCCGGCTATCATTTAAGAAAACGTGACTTCAGCTTTGATGCGAATGCAAATTTTTCTGTTATAAAAAATAAAGTAACTGATTTAGCCGGTACCGGTCCTTTTCCTAACGGATCTACTATACAGGGTGTAGGCCTTCCGATCTATTCTTTGTATGGCTGGGTTTCCGAAGGACTTTTTCAATCGCAGGATGATATAGATAAACATGCCGATCAAAGCGGTATGGGCGGACCCGTTGCGCCTGGTGATATTAAATACAAAGATCTGAATGATGATAAAGTTATTGATGGCAATGACAGGCAGTTCCTCGGTACTTACTTCCCTAAAATATCTTATGGTCTTAACCTTTCTGCAAGGTATAAAGGATTTGATGCGGTAGTGTTTTTGCAGGGTGCTTCAGATGTTAAGTCATATGTATCAGGGCGTATACTTGGTTCGTTATATGATAAAAACGGGCAGCCAACAAGTATCTGGTTAGATCGTTGGACAACAGATAATCCTGATGCAACTTTCCCAAGAGTGTGGAATTCCAACTCACAAAACGATCCGGAGCTTACTCCTTCTTCTTTCTGGGTACGCAGCGCCGGCTATTTGAGAATTAAAAATGTGCAGGTTGGTTATACTGTAAAATCAAACATGTTATCCAGGGCTGGTATCGGGCTGCGTGTATTCTGGACAGCCAAGGATCTGCTGACATTAACTAAGTTTTATAAATGGGTAGATCCTGAAGCTCCGCTCGGAGGCAATAGCTATAGCTATCCGATGGTAAGAGTAAATTCTGTTGGTATCAATTTAACCTTCTAGTTCATTACTAAAATATTATTATGAGAAATAAATTAATTATAGCACTGGGGCTTTGGGCATTAACCGGCTCATGTAAAAAAGATTTTTTAGATAAACAGCCGCTTAATGAATATAGTGAGACAACATTATGGACAGGAGTTAATGATGCTACTGCCGCGGCCAATGCCTGCTATGCAGGATTTGAAAATGGACAAAGAGTTACTTATATGGATGTTGCGAGTGACAACGGCCATAACGCTTATCCCTGGGAGGGATGGCAGCAATATGGGAATATGCAGCTTCTTTCCCCGAATAATACCGGCAGCCAGTACAACTTTACCACCATTACACGATGTAACTGGTTTTTGGCCAGCATTGACAAAACTCCCATGGACCAGTCTCTTATAGACAGAATGAAGAGCGAGGTAAGATTTCTAAGAGCTTACCAGTATTTTCAAAGATCGCAGTTGTACGGCGATTTCCCCCTGTTTACAACTATGCTTACTCCCGAAGAGGCAAATACTATTGAACGCACGCCAAAAGCACAGGTAGTGGATTTTGTATTACAGGAGTTAGATGCTGTCAGCAAGATATTACCGGATTCATACGACGGGGATGATCGTGGCCGGATTACCAAGGGTGCTGCGCTGGCCTTAAAGGCAAGAGTAGAGCTCTTTAATGAGAAATTTACAGAAAGTGCTGCAACAAGCAAACAAGTAATGGATCTTGGCGTTTATTCACTTTTCTCCAGCTATCAGGAGCTTTTCAGAATGAAGAATGAATATAATTCAGAGATCATTCTTGACAGGAGCTATACTGAAGCTGATCCGAATCTTACCGTAGGGCTGCAGATACTGGCTCCCGAGTCTACGCCGGGCGGAGGGTGGAGCTCCGTAAACATCTCCCAGTCGCTGGTTGACACTTATGAAATGGCCAATGGTAAAACAATTAATGATCCCACTTCCGGTTATAACGTTGACAAACCTTTTGTGAACCGTGACCCCAGGTTATTGCAAACAATAATAGTACCGGGAGCAGAATATGCAGGTATAATTTTCAATCCTTTTGATCCTAACTCACTTGATTATTGGCCTACGTATAATTATACCGGTTATGTAGGCAGAAAATATATACACTTTAAATCCGATTATGCTGATCTGTACAGGGCAGGATTGAATATACCGCTGATACGTTATGCTGAAGTATTATTAACTTATGCAGAAGCAAAAATAGAAGCAAACCAGATTGACAATTCAGTTTATGATGCTATTGATGAGGTGCGCGAACGTGCCGGAATGCCGGATGTTGATAAGGCCAAATATGCAACACAGGAGCAATTGAGAACGCTTATCCGCAGGGAACGGAGAGTAGAGTTAGCCATGGAAGGTTTACGCTGGTATGATATTCAACGCTGGAAGATTGGCGAGCAGGTAATGAACGGCCCATTTTACGGTGCACGCATCAGTACTATTGATGCTAATGGAAATGTAACCTACACTTCTACCGAACATATCAAGATTGAGGACCGGGTATTTGATCCTTCGAAAAATTATCTTTGGCCAGTTCCACAGGGACAAAGGGATCTGAACAAAAACCTTTCACAAAATCCCGGATATAATTGATCTTTTAAAGGGAGATTTTTAAAACATTGTTTTCAACAGGTTGTTTTCAGTATTGAAGACAACCTGTTTTTTTATAACATCAGTTCAGCGCAGAAGATTTTCTTAAGATATAATTTCAAGCTTATACCCTTTGCCACGTATAACAACAATCCTGATGTTCGGCTCAACTTCCAGTTTTTTTCTAAGTTTTGATATGAACATATCAAGACTGCGACCGACTATAACACCTTCATCTTCCCATATTTCTTTTTGCAGCCTGCCCCGCTCTATAACCTCGTTAGGAGATAATGCAAAAATGCGTAATACACGGGCTTCAGTTTTGGTCAGGTCTACGCCCGTTCCATTTGTCATGAGCTTACGGGCCTCCGCGTCGAACGACATTGTACCCAAAGTAAACATACCTGTATTCCTGCTCTCAGGTAATTCTGTATCCTGGCTTTCCGGTAAGGTTTCCCGCAGCTTGGCAGGTCTCAAAAAAATAAATCCAACAAATCCTAAAAATAACAGACCACCCAGGAAATATACATTCTTTGCTGTACTTATACCTGCCGGTTTAAATTTAATATTAATCATGTAGCATGCTATAGGTTGCCTCCTTCCTTTACAGGCTATAATATCATCTTTCTTATTTTTTGATATAGCATATCCATAAGTCACACTGCCATTGGCACAGTTAAGCATGTTAACAACATAATCACCTGCCAGCGGATCTTTGGCTAATAAACGCTGAGTAATATTTACCAGGGAGTCGGGTTGAAAAGTGAAAGCGTTCTCAAAACTGATCTGGTATTCATTACCGGCGATCTTTTTTACCGGTAGTACCCGTGATATGCTGTCGCCCGACTGAAGGAGTATTTCATGTCCGATCCGGCGAAGCAAAACTTCTCTCCTGGCGATATCAAAGTCGTCACTGCCCGTTATACTGAAAGCCGCACAAATTAAAGAGATAAACATAAATAGTAACAATCCGTACAGGTATTTACGTTTCCCTGACAGGATATTTTTTCTAACAAGCATGATGTCAAGATATTATTTACAAAGTTTACATTATTTATTTACAATCCGGCTGCCTTCGTCTGAAAGATATCAAAGTATTTTTGTTGCATCAATTTTGACAGGATATGAAACCATCAGGTTTTGCTGAAATCCACAGGATAAATCATGATCGTTTCATCACCATTAAAAATCAAAAAATAAGCAAATGAAAAGTAAGAGAAACGTTTTTTCCTGCCTGGCGATTCTGCTAACAGGAGTAATTTATTTTGCTGTACAGACTCAACAAAAAAATGATACTCATCGGGCTAACTTTTCTGGTGAATGGAAATCCAAAGAGTCGATAAGTATGGGCGGAAATATTGTTTGCTCATATAATTCGGGTGATCGTATGCTAGCTAATACAATGAAGATAGCAGAGCAGACAAATTTTCTAACCATACTGGTATCAAGCTCTTTTCCCGGCACAGCGCCGGTTACAAGCCAGGAGAAACTGACCTTCGACGGTAAAGAAAGCGAAATTAATCATGGCGGGGGAAGAGGAAAAAAGTTTACCGTAAAAATGTCAGCTGATGGGCAAACTATGACTGTTAACTCAATTGTACAACTGATGGTTGCCACTCCTTATCACGTAAATGTTCAGAAACAAGCATTTGTTTACGTAACAGAGGTTTGGAAGTTGAGCAATGATGGCAAGTCTATTTCTGTTCAGGCCAATGCAAAATCAAACTTATTCGGTGGAGAGCGTTCCTGGGAGACCGTATTCGATAAAGTTCTTTAGTCTTCAAAGATTTTTTTGTACAAGCCTAACTCAGAAATGCCTTAATCGGATCTGATTTATAAGGAGACATATCTACGTTAATTAAACCTGCAAAAAATATGAAAAAGATTATTTATGCGCTGATCTTACTGGTGGTGGTAAGCGGACTGGTATTTGCGAATCGCGAAATCAAAAATGAAGCTGCTGAAAAATCAATCCCAAAGCTACTCTCTGCTGCTGAAATGGAGGCCGGACGGAAACAATGGGAAGCTACCCCCGCTGGTATAAACTTCAAACAATGGGAAGTGTCTCCTGAAGGTAAAAAAGTGCTTGATGGTACTGCTAAATTAAGTAAGTATATTAGGGATTCTGCCAATATGGAAGCTGTTATAACCGCTCTTTCTCTTCCGCCAGGCTCACGATTAGGTTTTGGAGTGATGGTCAGAATTAATGGTGACGATTATATTCTCAGCTTTGGACTGGAACAGTCTAATGAATTTCAGCAATTGCGTAGCCTGAAAGTTAACGACAAAATAATTATAAGAAGCCATAGTGTATCGTATGCGCCCAAGTATTCATATCCAATAATATCGGGCAACTATGTAGAACAAGATAGTAAAGTAATTTATAAACGTGCCCCTAACAAAGGCGGTTGCTGATGGCTTTTCCGTTATGATGAAAAACTTTCATTACTTATTCGGAATATAAACAACAGCATAACACCAATCTATATTCGTAGTACTGGTGATGAACAACTCAATATAGCATAGGTTTTTTTACTATTTGGCTTTCATTTTATGAACGCTTATTTGGCTTAGATTATACAGGCTGGTACAATGATATTTTCTGATAATTCATGCGGTAGTTTTTGGGCTGGCAATCTTTAAATTTTTTAAACTGCCTGTAGAAAAACGGAATGCTTTCAAAACCCGCGGCATAGCATATTTCGCTTATCTGCTTGTCTGTTTCAATAAGCAGTTTGCAAGCCCTGTTGATCTTGTATTCATTTAAAAATTCAAAAAAAGGCTTTTTCATTGTTTTACTGAAATACCGGGAGAAGTATTCTTCACTCATGTTCAGCCTGGAAGCAATATCAGCGAGCGATATCTGGCGCTGATAATTTTTCTGGATATAATCATAAACACTGTTGATACGTGTTTTATCTATATCATCAAGATCGCATGTAAATTCCTGTTCACATAAAAACCTGTACTCCTGGTTGTGGGAAAGGTATTCAAGCACCTGTAATAATATCATCAGTTTTTCAAACGGCGATGCATTAAGCAGTTCATAAAACCTGGGTTTAAGCGCCGATGCAACTTCGTTATCAACTTTAATTCCCTTATTCATCAGCATTGATAAATGCCGGATACCTTCAAATTCTATGCTCTGCATCCAGTTCTTATCAAAAAAATCTTCTTTAAGATAAACTACAATAGCGGTAACCGGCTGATCCTGTTCAATGGTGGTATTCCATGCGTGGGGCAGGTTTGAACCAAGCAAAACCAGTTCTTCATCGTGAAAGTTTTCGATGGAGTTACCTACATACCTTACACCTTGTCCGCGTAAAATAAAAGTCAGTTCAAGTTCTGCATGATAATGCCAGGGGTAATAGAATTCCTTACTCGTTTTTTGAAATTCTACCTTGAATAACTTCGATTCTGATGGTATAGGTTTGTAGTGAGGCTTCATATTCTAAATATACAAGTATTCGCACGGTTGTTCCGATTTTGTGCAAAACTTCACAAAATAAGATAGTGATTGAACAAAATAGTATAATTGAAAGTGTTGGCTATACAAGATAAGCTACTTATTAAGCAAGATTGTGTAGAAAACATATGGTTTCAAAAAATAGTTTTGTATAGAATGACAGAATAGGATTGGTCTTCTTATTTTGAATTTCAAATCAACTCTTTGTATATACATTATCATTATACAGTTAACATGCTTATGAGCCGGATACAGCAAAAAAAATTGGTGGCTATTACCATACTGGGTTTAACAGGCGGAATGATTCTATTCCAGCCTGTTGCAGCCCGGCAACACACCGGCGGCACAGAAAATATACAACTGCAAATTTCCATAGGTCATAAGTCATCAGCACGCAATACCCAATTTATTCAACTTGTAAGCGGGTCTGCCACTGTTAGTGTTTCAGGAATAAAAGGAAAGAAGCTTGAGAAAAATGATCGTATAGGTAACGCTTCGGCTATGCTTAACTGTGGTGGGGGCGATGTTGATGAACTGGTAGCCGATATTAATTGGATAAAGCCGTCCGCGCCATTGAGAAAACTGGCAGGTCATAAAGACGGCTATACGCTAAATAATGATGCCATGTGGGGTTACCTGATGACCAATGGTTCTCCAGGTCAGTCTGAGCGTTTAAAAGATGATTCATGGTATAAGCCCGATGCACCCTTACTTACCATAAGATTGAATGAAGACAGTACTAAAGGTTTTACCATAGCATTGGAGCAATTACTCAAGCATGGCGCCATGTGGCTGCCTGAGCAGGATGTGTATATAACCCTTGCCGATAATCCTGTTGATTTCAGGCAGCACCTGGCTTCTTTAAAAGGCAGCAGAGTTTTGGATGAAGTAGCAACACAAACTGACGCGTCACTTGATACATTTCATCGGCTGTGGCCGGATATTGGTAACCCGTATAAATGGGATGTGTCCTGGCAAACGCAATGGATGGGCACAAAGGGGCATCTTACGGTAACTGCAGCGGCACACGGCTCAATATATAAATTTGCAATTGACCGCTGGGGTAATGTTCGCCCGGATTTTGCTTCACCGCATAAATTCAGGCTTGATCTTAGCTGGCCCGAAAGTACCTGGAGGAGACAGAAGATTGATAATGGACTTCCCGTCATCGTCACTACTATAGAAAAAAATGAACAGCAGGCAACGATAGAACAATTTGCATCACCATTGGTTGACCTGGCCACCACTATCCGCGGCTATATACCAGGCGTATTGTATAGCAAAGTGAATATATCCGGTAAGCCGGGGCCCTTTAGCTTGGATATCGCTTTCAGCAATGAATCAAACAGGAGTATTGAAGCTATACAAAAAGATGACAGATGGATTATTGCCGATAAGCAAAACGGCAATATTTTCTTAGTACTTGAAAACGGAACCGGCATATCCGTAAAGCCGAAAAATATTGCAACAGAGAGTAAAGAACAACAAATTGCATTAACTGTTTCAGGTGTGCTTGCTGAAGGAGCAGGCAGGGAGTTTATAGCAAAACTGCCTTCACCTGCAATTGTTCCATCTGAGTTAATTAGATTAAGCAACCTTGATTATGCAAATGAAAAAAATAAAACAGTTGCATACTGGGAAAACTGGCTTTCGAAAGGCGCGTACTTTAATGTGTCCGAAGAAGCTGTGAACGATTTATACCGGGCCAACTTATGGCATGCACTTGTTCTGCCGAGACACACGCTTGATATTGATGGGAAACCCCATATGGATCTGCCTTACGCTAATACCGCATACGGGCAAAGAAATGCTGATTGGCCAATTAATCAGGCAGTATATGTAGATTATATGATTTATGGTTTGCGTGGGTATGATACAACTGCTTTAGAAGAATATACCGCAATGTTTAAAAGCCAGCAGCAGCCGGATGGAAGAATAGGAGGATTTGCCAACTGGGGCGTTTACTCTCCGGGACAGTTATATGCTATTGCACAGAATTTTTTATTGTCGGGCGATACTGCATTATTTGCCCGGTTGCTTCCCAACTCACTTAAAACGCTGGACTGGTGCATAGCGCAGGTAAATAAAGCCAAAGAAGGTTCCGGTAAAACGGGTTTGATTTTAGCACCCCTGAATGATTTAACCAATACCGAGAGAGAATGGGCTTTTACACAGGCATATTATGCAGGAGGGCTTGAGCTGTTTGCCAGGGCGCTGACATTATATAAACATCCCCGCGCTGAAGAAATTGCTACGTTAGCATCAGGGTTTAAAGCATCTGTAGTAAAAGAGTTTTCGAGAAGCAGTGTTAAATCTCCGGTAGTTCAATTGGCTGATGGAACATGGATAAATTACGTGCCTACAGATGCACTTACTCCTCGCCGCATGATGGAACAATGGTACCCAACGGATGTGGATTGCGGCCCTTTGCATTTGTCTCGCCTTGGTATTTTAGATGCAAATAGTTGGTTAACCACAGCTATGTTGCATGATCATGAGGATAATTTATTCTTTAAAAACCAGGGAGCAGCTAATGAGCCGGTATATGTGCAGCAGGCTGCTCCATTTTTTTTAAGAGATAACCCCAAAGCTGTTATACGTGCATTTTATAGTTTGATGGCTTGTGGATTTTCCCATGAGCAATTTACATCGCTTGAGCACCGGTGGGCATGGGGCCAATACTATGGGCCTCCGAGTACAGATGGTGCATGGTTTGAAATTTACAGGAAAATGCTGTTGAATGAATCAGGCAACGACACGCTTATGATTGGTCAGGCAATACCCCGGCAATGGCTAAACAAAGGAAAAAAAATTGAAGTGAGAAATGCGCCTACCTATTTTGGTAAAACCTCTTTTTACATGTACGGGTTGAACAGCGATAATGAGATCAGTGCAATAATAGAAACGCCTGATCGTAATCCGCCCCGGCAATTGATCGTTAGGTTTCGTCACCCTTCCGGCAAGTCAATAGAATCTGTAATGCTGAACGGAAAGCGCTGGGAGAATTTTGATGTTAGAAAAGAATACATCAGTATTCCCTCGCCAAAAGGAAAATATATTATCTCAGCAAAATATAATTGAATTTAATAATAATGCTATGCTGAAAATAAAGCCTATATTCTTTTTTGTTTTGCTTGCTACGCAATTACACGCGCAAATCACCAATGTAAAGGTTGATTTTGGCAAAGAGCTTGGTCCCATGAAAATGGAGCAGATGGCATTAGGCCAGGGCGGGCTTTCCGAAGAGCCCATGCTGGCAAGCCGTGTAAGCGAAATAAGAGCGCTTCACCCCGGTATTATCCGGCTTTTTGTAAGTGAATATTACGATGTTATTCCTGAGCCGGGCAAATATCATTTTGCAACGCTGGACAGTACTGTTTCGAATATCCTGCAAACAGGAGCCAAACCGTTTATGAGCTTTTGCCTGAAGCCAAAACTATTTTTTCCGGTGGTAGACCATGATGTTGTGGAGCCGAACGACTATACAGCCTGGGAACAATTTGTATACAATGTGGTAAAACATTATGTAGACAAAGGAGCCGGTATTACTTACTGGGAAGTAGGCAATGAAGTGGATATTGGCGAAGACGGCGGTACGCCTTACCGTTTTAAGCCGGAAAGCTATGCAAGATATTATAAGCATACATCAGCAGCCATCCTGCGTGCGGATCCTGATGCGAAAGTAGGCGGGCCTGCGCTGGCATATTACAAATCGCCCATCCTGCCGGAATTGTTACGGGTTTGCTCAGCCGAAAAGCTGCCTTTGCATTTTGTGTCTTTTCATAATTATAACAACAGCCCCACGGCTATACGCGGGCAGATAGCATATGTAAAAGATCTTGTTGCGCAGTACCCTGATCTGAAGTGTGAAGTGATCATGAACGAATGGAATATGGACCTGTTCAATCCGCCGCTTGATCCGCGGTTCCAGCCCTGCTATGTGGCAGAAACAATCTGGCAAATGAAAGATGTTGGCCTGGACTGGTCCTGCTATTATCATATCCGCGACTGGTACGTATCTTTCGAAACCTTTTCAGGATTTTTCTCTCCTCATGGCACAGCGTTCATGACGAGATGGTGGAACCGGCAGGCACAGTTCAGCGGGCTGATAGATTATCAGAACCAGATTCGCCCGGCATACTATACCTTTAAATTATTATCGCGACTGGCGGGCAATAAGCTGGCTGTTACCTCCAACAACGACAAAGTGCATGGCTTTGCAGCGCACGATACAAAAATGCTGATGCACAACATGGTACTATGGAATTTTTCCGATAAGCCTGCAACGGTTAAGGTTGATCTGATTGATCTGCCAAAAGATATGCAGGTACGCCATATTGTGCTGGATGCTACGGGATCCGGATTGGAGGAGAATCAGCGCTTACGCCCTGACCCATTTATTAAAATAAAAAAAGGTACACAGGTTGTTAATGTAAAGCTGGAACCCTGGGCCGTACATTATTGGTCGTTTGAGTAGCAGGGTATACTGGTATTTATTAATTGCTGAATAAAGTGCTAACCGATGAAGAGTGCGACGCAAGGGACGATGCCATAAGCACTATAGTTTGGTTCATATAAAATTTACTTTACTGGTATGATAGTGGATATACATACACATGTTTTTGATGCCGCGCAGCATTTTGGCCCGAAGCTCAATGCAGACCTGGTGCGGTGCGGTGTTGATCCTGCTGTATGGGGGAATGTGGAAGAAAGGCATTTGGAAACTACGAAGGCTGCTGATGTAGCAGTAGTGTTTGGTTTGCAGGCATCGGCTACAGGCTGGAATATTCCTAATGAAGTGGTTGCGGCACATGTGGCAAAGGCGCCAGAAAGATTATTGTTCTTCGCTGCTATTGATCCGTTGCAGCAGGAATATATGGAAGAGCTGGAAAAATGTCATCGTCAATTGGGCGCCGTTGGTGTAAAACTGGCCCCGCTATATCAAAATGCACATCCGCAGGATAAAAGATATTATGATATATACCGCTATTGCCAGCAGCATGAGTTGCCTATACTCTTTCATGCAGGCACCTCATTTGTGAGTGGTACTCCTTTGGAGTATTCACGTCCTGTTCACTTCGATGCTGTAGCCGTTGATTTTCCCGGGCTGCGTATGGTGCTTGCACACCTGGGGCATCCCTGGGAGGGAGAAACAATTTCAGTGATCCGCAGACATGCGAATGTATATGCGGATATTTCTGCACTTTATTATCGCCCCTGGCAATTTTATAATTCCATGCGGCTGCTGGTAGAGTATAAGGCACAGCATAAGGTATTGTTTGGTTCTGATTTTCCATTTACAACCACAGGTGATTCAATTAAAAATGTACGTGCATTGAATAGTGTAACAGGTTCCAGCGGCTTGCCCGAAGTGCCTGCTGACATAATAGAAGAGATTATTCATCGTGATTCGTTGAGCTTGCTTAACCTGCCAAATCCTTCAAAGAAGTGAGCCGTCTTCCACCATACATGCAGGCGCTTCAATTGCAGGGTATCGGCAAACTGGTGGAGATATCTGTGCCCGTTCCTGTTCCGGCAGACGATGAAGTATTAATTCAAACGAAAGCTGCCACAATATGTACGTCTGATCTGCATGATATTAAAAGTAATCCTTTTGGAATATTATACCCGCGTATAATGGGGCATGAAGGCGCAGGGGTAATCATACAATGTGGCGCTGATGTTAAGGATTTAAAACCAGGAGACAGGGTTGCATCGCATCCGGTTGTTCCCTGTGGGGTTTGTGAAGAATGTATGCGCGGCATCGGTCATTTATGTTCACGTATGGGGCATTCCGGTATTGACCGCGATGGCTGCTTTGCGGAATATTTTCTGCAGCGGGCAGACCGGGTACGGAAAATCCCTGCTGATATTCCTTTTGTTACCGGGGCATTGTTGGAACCGGTGTCTGTTTGCCTGGAAGCGGTATACCGTTCCGGTGATATTAAAGGTAAGAGTGTACTCGTAGTGGGCGATGGGCCTTTCGGAAATATGATTGCGCGGCTTGCTCAAAAACAGGGTGCCGGTCGTGTGATGATATACGGACGGACACCGTTCCGGCTGGGGATGATACCGGGTGCGGAAATACTTGATGCCGTTCCGGAAAGATCGGTTGATGTAGCTATCCTGGCTGTCGGTAATGCGGAAGCAGCTGAGAGTTGTATCAAAGCGTTACGTCCCCGTGGCAGGATGGTGGTATTCAGCGCGGCGCATCAGCCTGTTTTGGTGGATCTGTTCAGCGTGCATGTGCTGGAGCTGGAAATAGCCGGCGCCTGCAATGATGAAGATAAGATAGAAGAAGCATTGGCGTGTCTTGGCGACAGATCATTGGCGCTTGAAGATATAGTAACGCACCAAATGCCTTTTGATAACTGGAAAGAAGCATTTGAGCTTGCCCGTAACGGGCATGACCGGGCGTTAAAGGTGGCGCTTGTGTTTGAGTGAAAGTATACTTTGCTTAAGTGCTGCCGGTAAACAAAACACTTTTACCGTTACTGCGAACCCGCCTGCATAAGGGTTTGAGTTGAATGAATATTAGGCGGTACAAGCAGTCTCAACGTTTTTGATGAGATCGCTTCGTACCTCACGGTGACGCGAATAAAAACTAAATCAAACGCATGAAGATAACCAACGTAGAAGCATTCATCCTTCAGTCGCCGTTTGAAATAACCAATCCGGCGGGAAGCGAAGAAGCGCGGGGTGTAAAACACTGCCTGCTGATAAAGGTAAGCACTGATGAAGGTATCACCGGCTGGTCGGACGTGGAAACCTCTCCGCATGTAGGTGAAGCTGTTGTAAACGCGCCTGAAAGCGGTGCGGGCATGTTCGAAGGGCTGAGAGCACTTGCAATAGGAGAGGATCCTTTTGATGTAGAACGCCTGTGGGATAAGATATACAGGGGTACCATTTATTTTGGAAGGAGAGGTGCTGCCATGCAGGTGCTGTCCGGCTTTGATATTGCCTGTCATGATATTATAGGTAAGGCCATTAATAAGCCAATATATAAAATTTTAGGAGGAGGACGAAGAGAGAAAGTAAGAGCTTATGCTTCTACACTTTTTCGGCCAACTACGGATGCTATTAAACATGCATGCGGGTTTTATATGCAACGGGGCTTTACCGCAGTAAAATTCGGATGGGGAGTATTTGGCCAGGATAGCAAGCTTGATATTAAACTGGTGGAAACAGCGAGAAAAACGCTTGGCCCTGATATCGCTTTAATGGTTGATCCCGGATGGATGGTTAATCGTAGCGCATATGATGCCATTGAACTTTGCCGCATGCTTGAGCCTTATAATATTTACTGGCTGGAAGATTTTTTACATCCCGAATCATATGAAGGATACCGGAAGGTGAAAGAGGCAGGTGTTAAAACGCGTATTGCCGCCGGTGAGCAGGAAGCTACAGCATGGGGATTCAGACAATTGATCGTTGAAGGAGGTGTGGATGTAGTGCAACCTGATCTTTCGAGATGTGGCGGATTTACTCAGGCAAGAAAAATTATGTGGGAGGCGGAATATGCCGGCATTGATGTTTGCCCTCATGCATGGCTTACGGACTTGCTCACGGCCGCAAGCCTTCATCTTAATGCTGTTTTGCCGCGGTCGCTGTTTCTTGAATATAATGTAAGCGACAATCCTATGTTGCGTGAAGTTATCCGCAATCCTGTGCAACTGGATGCAGATGGATATATTCCTGTGCCGCAGGGTGCCGGTTTGGGAATTGACATTGATGAGAAAGCAGTGAAAAGATTTTGTGTAAACCTCTGAACTTATAACAGCTTACCCGGAACAAATCAATTTAATAAAACACCAATTAAAGCAACTAACTAAATCTGTAATTATGGTAAAAGAATTTAAACTTGCCAATGATGAAGAAAAATTCAGATGGATTAAAGACAATCTGTACGTAGCAATTGTTTGCGATGTATTGGATATACTTGGATACAGAAACCAGGCCATGCACCAACGGCTAAGACCACTTGACGCAAATAATTGTACCATTGTAGGCAGGGCAAGAACATATCGCTGGATGGAAACAGACTATATTGAATATGATGACCCGTATGGTCTTGAAATTGAAGCAGTAGATTCTCTGAAGAAAGGAGATGTTATCGTGCATTCTACTGACTTTGCCGGCACCAATGCGCCGTGGGGTGAGTTGATGAGCACTATCGCGAAGAGAAATGGCGCGGCTGGCTGCATATGCGATAGTATGATAAGAGATTGTAAAAGGATCATGAAAATGAAGTTTCCTGTTTTTAGTGGCGGTATACGCCCGCTTGATAGCCTGGGGCGTGGACGTGTTATGGCATATGATGTGCCTGTACGTTGCGGGGATGTTATAGTAAAACCGGGGGAATTGGTTTTTTCAGATTTTGATGGCGTTGTTGTGGTTCCCCGCGATGTAGAGGATAAAGTACTGGAGCTGGCGCATGAAAAAGTGTTTAAAGAAAATGAATCCCGTAAAGATCTTTTAAATGGAGATTCTCTGCGCGTTGTATATGATCGTTATGGTGTACTTTAATAGTTATTTTTTATGAATATACTTTGTGTAACCGCTCACCCGGATGATGCTGAAATACTTTGTGCAGGTACGCTTATCCGTTATGTAAGATCGGGACATAATGTTACCATTGCCATATTTACCGATGGGAGTATGGGCGATGCAGTTATAGCCCCTGGCGCATTAAAAGCCATACGTGAAAAAGAAGCGCATGCTGCGGCAAAATTCATCGGCGCTGATCTTATATGGGGAGATATTGTGGATGAACATGTTTTTCCTGATGCGGCACAAAGAAAAAAGATGATTGACATCTTAAGAAAAACTGATCCTGATATTATTTTCACACACGCTCCTAACGACTACCATCCAGATCACAGATATGTAAGTCAACTGGTATTTGATGCTTATTTTCAAAAAGGGCTGCCGCATATACCTGACCAGCAGGCTCCGGCATGCCGGTTTGGACATGCCCAGGTTTATTACATGGATAATCTTGGTGGTATTGGGTTTGCACCAACCGAGTATGTAAACATTTCTGAAGTATTCGATATAAAAAAGCAAATGCTTGCATACCATAAAAGCCAGTTTGAAGCGATGAAGGATTTGGCAGATACAAATTTGTTTGACATGATTGAGGTGCAGGCAAAATTCCGTGGAATGGCTGCCGGCTGCCGGTATGCAGAAGCATTTACCAGGCTCGATGCTTTTCAACGCGGGCTTACAAGCAGGATATTACCATGAATGTAAGCTTTGAAAAGTGGAAAAATTGGGATGCTGCAAAATGTTCTGTTGAGCAAAATGATTTAATAATAGGTATTTCTGCCGGGCCGAGAATTCTTTCACTCACTCATAATTCCGGTAAAAATATTTTGTATGAAGACAATACAAATTTTAGCGTGGGCGAATGGAAGATGTATGGAGGACACAGATTCACCATAGCGCCGGAAAATGAGGACAGTTATTTTCCCGATAATTACCCGTGTGAAGTTAAATTGGCAGATACTGCCCTGCACATATTTGCTAAACAACGGCCCAATGGTTTGGTGCTTTCCCTGTCAATAAGTGAATCGCCAAAGGGAGGCTTTTATATAGATCATACGCTTTTTAATAACGGATCAGTCAACTGGCAGGGAGCGTTATGGGCAATTACTTGTGTTCCCCGTTCTCAACTATTAAGGGGGACATGTAAAACAAATGAGTTTGTTTTCTGGCCAGGCACGGATGCATCCAAATGGAAACAGGCTGATGGAAAGTTAGGTGTGGAGCATGGAGATTTCAGGGGAAAAGTTGGTTGGTATAGCGCTGCTCCTGAACTTAATGCTATAGGGCAACAGGGAGAATTTACAATCAGCAGTACCGGCGCGTCAGCGCCGGAATTATGTGTCGACAATGGTTCAAACGCAGAAATATTTGTTTGCGCTGATTATGCAGAATTAGAAACGCTTAGCGAAAAGCTTTTGGTTGTTCCGGGTGGGTCAATATCTCACAGGCAACACTGGCAATTTCAATCAATATAAAGTAAGCAGCATCATTCAATTATTAATTACAGCAGTATCGTTATGGAAAAATTTCATCTCTCCGCACTTGACATTCTGATCATAGTTGCTGAAATTCTTTTAGTAGTAATTATTGGTTTTGCAGCCGCAAAAAAAGTTAAAAGAACTGCTGAAGGTTATTTTCTTGCATCCGGTAATATGCCCTGGTATCTTATTGGCGCTGCATTTGTATCTACTTCCATTTCAAGTGAGCAGATTGTTGGAACCATCGGTGCTGCATATAAAGGCGGACTGGGCATTGCAAATTGGGAGTGGTGGGCATTGCCAACTTATCTGTTAACAATGATTTTCTTTATACCGTTATACCTGCGCAATAAAATAATGACTGTTCCTGAATTGTTGAATAAACGATTTGGGCCTGCATGTGGCGCTATTTACAGTTTTGTAATTTTAACAGGGTACATATTTGTTTTTCTTCCGCCGGTTATATATGGCGGGAGCCTCACATTAAGTGAGCTGACGGGGTGGAACCAGGGATATGTAATGGCAGGCATCATACTTATTACTGCCAGCTACACACTTGCAGGAGGATTAAGTTCTGTGATGTGGACAGATGCGATTCAATGCATAATGCTGATTGGCGGTGGTGTAATATTTTACTTTGTTGCTTTACACCATATTCCCGGGGGCTGGGGAGCAATGGCTGCGGCCGCACCTGAACGTTTTCATTTATATAAACCTCCTTCCGATCCTGAAGCGCCATTTGCCGGATTGATATTGGCTACATTTGGTGTATTCTTATTTTATCAATCTTCTAATCAGGTAATGATACAGCGTATACTATCGGCGCGCAGCAGGTGGGATGGGGTAATGGGGTTGATATTCTCAGGGTTCATAAACATTGTTCGTCCATTGGTTACCTGTCTTGTAGGGCTTATTCTTTATCACTGGTTAGATGTAATGCAAAAAGGTCCATCATTATTACCCGACAATCAGGATAAAGCATTTCCGCTGGCGCTCCAGCTTTTTGCACCTTCCGGTTTAAAAGGAATTATTTTAGCCGGCTTTTTCGCGGCGGTAATGGCCAGTGTAAGCTCCTTGTCAAATTCAATTGCCACTATTTTTTCACTGGATGTTTACAAAAAATTTATCAATAAGGATGCAGGGGATAAAAAGCTAATTGTAGCAGGACAAATATCCGGAGGTGCCGCACTGGTTGTGTCTTCCCTGATGGCTCCTCTTGTAGGCAGCGTAGGGCTTTTTAAATATTTTCAAACCGGTGTTACTTATATGGCTACACCATTTATTTCAGTACTGCTGATGGGCATATTCTGGAAAAGAGCCAACTATGCAGGAGCTGTTGCAGGACTGGTTGGTGGTGTTATTATCCAGATCGTATTAGGTGCTTTCTTATTAGCCGCCGATATAAAATTGCACTGGTTGTATGCCGGCGCAATTGCAGAAGTGTTAACGGTGTTATTGATTGTAATCGTTTCATTATGCACAACGCCTCCGGTATTAGCAAATATTGACCGTTTTTTATGGAAATGGTCGTGGGTTCAAAATATGGATGACAAATCTGCACAACGACCCTGGTGGAAACAGATTAAGCTATGGTTTGCGTTATATGCACTTGCCTGGTGCTATATTTATTGGAGATTTTGGTAATAATTTATTGTGATTATCTAATAAAAAACAAAGTTGCAAAAAATGCTTTTGAAGTTTCAGCGCTACCGCGGTTTTTTTGTATATTGATATAAAAGGCATTTCATAAGACTATAGGTGATTTGGTTGGGCGAAGATTCAAGTATTAGTCTGTTTAACATTAATAACATGTGCCTTACCATTTTTTAGATATCGGATGTTTGAACAGGAAGGCCGGTTTGATGAGCTTTCATAGTGTTTGCAAAGGCTTCAATATCTCCCGGTTGTTTGAAATAATGGAGTATTTCGTATGCAGTTTTGTTTACGGAAATATATTTTCCGTTTTGACCGCATAATAAATACCGGTCACATGTACATGCTGATATTTTCGTTCATGTGTGCTCCATATGATATTTTGAAAAAGGATAGAAAAATTTGACTTTCTCTATTCTTAGTAATAGTTTATAAAACAGGAATAGGAACGGAGCAGGATGGATCTGCAGCACCTGTCATTCAAGACGTTCTTCAAGTTCGTCGAGCGACAAGAAATTTTCCAGATTGAGACTATGTGTATTTTGCATGATGAATTTGATTTTGAGTGATTAGTTTATGTTCTACTCTTTTATAAAGGTTTTCGAATGCCTCTTCTTCTTTTCGGCCAAAAGAAATCAGTTTGATGTTAGCAGTTATTGTAATCATCATTTGATTACGATAACAAACAAAATGAAATGTGCTGATTGAAAAAAAGATGTTACGTGCAAGGGTATTTTCGCGTGGCAAAATGGTGTTTTCCCGTTATTGCCATATAGATAGAATGTTTTACTAAACTCATTTGTGAGCGATTCTGCCTGTGCAGATAATTTGTAGAGAACATCTATATATCTATTGTTAGAATATTGCATGATTATCGAAAACAAGGTTTAAGCTTGCTGCATTATTCCTTTTTTGTCAGTTTTTTTCCTTTGGTATTTAAAAAAGAATCAACATACATTACAAGTGATATTTTCCGGATTCTTGTTTAATGAAACTGAAGAGGATAGAAAAAAAGGAAATGCATGTGTAAAAACTGCAAGCGATGAACCGGATAAACTGTTATGTTAATACAACGTACACGTCTTTTAACTGGTGAACGTCCGTAGCTTTTTCGAAAACAAAGCCGGTTTTTGTGTTAACTGCTCATTCATTTCTGCTAACTACTCAACTTTTATTGAATAGAATGTTCTTTTTTGCATTTTTGTTGCACATATTCTTTGAGCATATAACTACCCTGTAACAATATTTTCAACTTACCTGCCTCTCCTCCTGAAATAATAATTCAAAAAAATTATTGATTATACATCTGCTCCGGTGTGACAGCAAATGTATTCATAAATAAAACCCTCTATTGGCTATACTATGAATAAGTATTTGATAATGCTTTTGGTATTAAC
This sequence comes from Agriterribacter sp., assembly GCA_047601125.1. GTDB lineage: Bacteria > Bacteroidota > Bacteroidia > Chitinophagales > Chitinophagaceae > Agriterribacter. The sequence goes on from JASGJY010000002.1 coordinate 3,353,269, forward strand.
GCTGTCTGACATTTGCAATGCACAGATTTTCATTAAAGGAAATATTACTGATGCCGGTGGGCAGCCACTTTTTAATTGCAGTATTGTACTGCTTGCGGCTAAAGATTCTTTACTGGCGAAAAGCGGCTTAAGCAATAAAGACGGAAATTTTTCCATTGACCTTAATACAGCCGGTAATTACCTGTTGTTAATATCGCACACAGGCTATACAGCACTATCGAAAGAAGTTGCGGTAAGTGAAAATAAAGTACAAAATATCGGCAATGTCATATTGCAGAAACAGGCTCAGCAATTACAGGAGGTAGCCATTACTGGTAAAAAGCCTTTTCTTGAGCAACAGATAGACCGCACGGTTGTAAATATAAAATCTTCAATAACCAATATAGGTGGTACTGTGCTGGAAGTACTGGAAAAAAGCCCGGGCATACGAGTTGATCATAGTGCTAATATCCTGAATATGTCAGGAAAGTCCGGCGTGAGAGTAATGATTAATGGAAAGCTGAGCTATCTTTCAGATGCGGCATTGATAGATATGCTGAAGGGCATCCAGGCTGCCGCAGTGGAAAAAATTGAATTGATCACAACACCGCCGGCAAAGTATGATGCGGAGGGTAATGCCGGGTATATCAATATCATATTAAATCAAACACCTGATGAGGGTTTTAGCGGAAATTATTACGTTACTGCCGCGGCGTTTAAAGGCACTTCCCCTGCCGCAGGAATTGATTTGAACTGGCGTAAAAGAAAACTGAATATTTACGGCAGTATTGGAGCAAGCCGGCACGCGCAAAAGCAAACGGTTGCCAGCTATCGTTCTATCCTTTATCAGGGCACAGAAACGGAAACGTATATTACCTCAGAAAGAGATCCTTACCAGTTAAACTTTAATGCAAGGCTTGGTATGGATATCCAGTTAACAACCAATACTGTAATTGGCTTTTTAGTATCAGGTTATAACAATAAATGGGGAATGGCGGCCCACAATATTTCTAAAACATACAATAATCACCAGTTAGATAGTATACTGCATATTGATAACACAGAAATCAATCACTGGAAAAACCAGATGGGCAATATTAATTTTCAGCATAAACTTAAGCATAATACCAACCTTACTTTTAATGCAGATTACCTGCGCTACAGTAACACCAATCCTACAGATTACGGTAACAATTATTATAACGGGCAGAATAGTTTTGCGAAGAAAACAATTACCAGGAGTTCAAAAGAAACTAATATTAAAATTTTACCCCTTCAACTGGATTACACATTTAACATTAAAAAGTCTCAGTGGGAAACGGGGATTAAGTCGGTACATTCAAGTTTTACCAATAATGTCTTTGTCGGAGAACTGATACAAAATATATGGAATACCAATGAAGAATTCACAGGTATTTATTATCTCAAAGAAAATATACAGGCTGTTTATATATCCTCCACTTTTCCGGTTAATCAAAAAAATCAACTTAAAGCAGGATTAAGATATGAACATACAAGAACAGATCTTGACAGCGATAGCAAACAAAATATTGTAAACAGGAATTACGGCAATCTTTTTCCAAATATCTTCTGGTCTCACAGTATTAACAACAAAAACAAGGTCAATTTCAGTTACAGCAAACGCATTACAAGACCAACCTTTAATAACCTGGCACCTTTTATGATTTTTGTTGATCCCAATACCTTTCTTTCGGGTAATGCTAATTTGAAGCCCGCTATTACAAATGGGATAAAGCTTGACTTTATGCATAAAAATTACAGTATTTCCGCGGGATACAGCTATGAAAAAAACAGTATCGGTGATTTCCAGGTGCAGGTAAAACCTTCGGAAAATAAAGTATACCAAACAGCGCAAAATCTCGATTTTCTAAAAACAACTAATATTACTATTAATCTTCCCGTTGCTGTAACCTCCTACTGGTTCTCATTTATAACAGCAAGCGGCGCCTGCCAGCAGGGAAGAGCAAGCTATACCGGCAGAGAACAAAACATGCATTTGTTTAACTGGAGTATAGCAGGCGCTCAAACTTTTACGCTGCCTGCAAAATACAGCATTGAGCTGTCGGGTTTTTATACTTCAAAGAGCCTGGCCGGCATCTCAATGATGAAACCCTTCGGCAAATTATCTATAGCGGTTCAGAAGAAATTTAACAACAGCAGCCTTAAGTTTATAGCAGATGATGTTTTCAGCACTATGGTATTCAAGATTAAAGCAGATGATCCTGCCATAAATTTTTATGGAACAAATGAGCTGAGAATGTTAAAGAGGATTTTTAAGCTGACATACACTGCTTCTTTCGGCAATAAAATACTTAAACAAAAAAGAGACAGGACTACTGCTTCTGAAGAAGAAAGAAAAAGAGTTTCAGAATAAATAAACCATTAATATATGCCATCACCATTTATTTTAAAGCCAACCGAAAGCAGAAATGGAAAACCACTTGATGTTTTAGGAATGCCTGTATATATTAAAACAACAGGCAGCGATACCGGTAACCAGTTAAGTATTTTTATAGCGGAGTATAAAAAGAACCAGGGCCCTCCATTGCATGTACATGAGGTAGATGAAACATTTTATGTGTTGGAGGGAGAACATATTTTCCAGGCCGGGGATGAACGATTCTATGGCAAGCCCGGTGATGTGGTTTTTATACCGCGAAATACGGTACATACCACACTTTGTATTACCGATACTGGTAAGTTATTGTTCACAATAAACCCAACCGGGCCGGTTGAAAAGATCTTTGAGAGGCTGGATGCATACACTTCTATGCCATCTTTGGAAGAAGTAGTAAGGGTACACGAGGAATTAGGGTTAAAGATCGTTGGTCCTCCGATCACACAATAGAATCGCGGGTGTTAACTGTTCATCTATCTCCGCCATCTCCTTTGTTAGAGGTATGCATGTTTTGCGATATCTATATCTTTTTTTTATGATAAAATAACGACCCCGCAATTAAACCTTGCTCCATACATGCATCTGTGCCCGAAATGTGATAAGGATTTGCCTGGCAAATAAATTATTTTCTAACCAATAAAATCAATATTATGAGTTACACTATTCAATCAGGGAAGACGGTAATTACCGCAGGCAGCGTGGTGATGGAACCAGACGGAATACTATCGTATGTTAAACAATGTTTCATAAGAACACCATTTTTGTTTAACAACACACCCGTTGTAACCGCAACAGTTTTTATAGGCCCTGGCGCTGACAGCAGGTATATGGGCGTTGCACCTTTGGCCATTTACGGAGTAGAACCTTCTCCTGCAACAGGTGAAACCATTTTTAAGATCTCTGCATCCAATGTAGAAACCGGAGAAAACACAGACTCGCAGTATTTATGCAATTACTGTATTATGGGTGAACTGGCAGAAGACCTCAAAAGCGCGCTATAGCTATAGTTGTAGTTCATAGAGATTGATGCACCTATAATTATCTGTTAAACAAATGAATTTTTTACTCACACTAAAATTTAAACCAATGGCAACACAACTTTTATCTGTTGACGAGTTATTAAAAAGCGAAAGTCAAACCGCCAGTTGTATTGAGGCAGTTATTACTGCCGACCCTGAAAGCGATAAAAATGTAATTATCATGCCTTATACCGGGAAGGAGTTTGAATATAGCGCCGGTATTTCAATTGCAAAAGAAAACATTCAGGGAGTACAAAAATCCGGACAGGAATCTTCCTGTTGTAACAAAGCGTACAACGTTGTAACGGTATTTTTCAAAGAAGATGCTATTATCCCCCTTAATGCTTTTGTAAAATACGTCAAAGGGTTAAGCTCTCAGGTTTTATCTACAAATCCGGAAGGAACAATGTTACCGATGAACCCAAACTTCATGGGAAAACCTCCGTGTCGTAAAGCTGAAAGCCATGGCCCGGTAACTTTTTACAGAGACCCTTTTGGACGTATCTGCGGCATAAAAGTATATAACTACGAGATACCACTTAATAATTTCTAACGGTCATCGCATAATCAATACTGCAAATAAAAAATCGACATCATGATTTTCGGGAACAAATGTCAGGTGCAATGCCTTTTAAAGAGTTTACCTATATAGAAGATGAGTTAAAAGCGATATATGCTTTTTTGCATCAGTTGAAATGAAAATCTGAAAGAAGGATAAAAAATCAACCGTCATCAATACTTATCTGGTGTATACGTTGCGTGCGGTAGCATTACCCAAAGCGTATGTTGAGCAGTGTAATCAAAAAAGATCTATTTATTGTGTTAAAAAAATATGTATGAATATTCGTTCTTTACCGGAATATCTCGAAAATCTGCATTTCCGCAATTCAGATACTGAAGAATTCAATCTCAGGAAATATTATCCTATATCGGGTAAATCACATAAACTCCATATTCAAAATTATAAATTTTCAATTTTCACTCAGAATATGGCTCTGGTAGTCTTCCCCGTAAGCTATAAAGGGTATTATCCAAGGGAAGTTGCATTTGCCGAAATTATCATTCAAATACGCCTGTTAAATACTGATATAGTTGGGCTTTGCGAGGTATTTGATAACGATGAAAGATTAGCTATTTTTAGTTCCCTTAAAGATGTTTATCCATACTATTTAGAAGGGCCGGATGAAAGAGACCTTGACCAGGATGGTGGGTTATTATTATTAAGCAAGTATCCCTTTATTCAAACTGAAGAGATTGTTTTTACTGCTACCAGAGGGGGAGATGCATGGGCGAATAAGGGGGCACTTTATGCAAGAATATGGCCTCCGGGTATTTCACAGCCGATAGACCTCATTTATTCACATACACAGGATTTGGAAGCTACATTTAGCAATCCATCTAATATACTTGACTTTATTCCAGCAAACAGGGAGATTTTATTAAGCCAGTTTGAGCAAATACTCAATTTGCTAAAGGATAAAAACTCAGTGCCTGTTCCGTATTTCATTTTTGGGGATTTAAATATGCCGGGAGATAATATCAATGATTTGGATGACATGTTAAAACACCTGGGCTACCCTGCCGATTTATGGCTGGTTGGTAACAATTTACCCGAAGACGGTCTGACCAATATCAGGAATAATAATTTCTATGATGATGGCGATGACAAGCCCCAAAAAGACCATCGGCTGGATTTCATACTTATGAAAGCCTACCCGTCTTTTATACCCGTACTAAAAGAAATCCATGTAATGAAATTCATGAAAAATGGCAGAAACATATCAGATCATTTTGGTTTGCTTGCACGATTTGATGAATTTCTTAATGTAGATACTTTTTAATTATTAATTCAAAATTTAAATTTTATGCCAGATCACAATGAATTTTCAATCCACACTCGTCTTTTCAGGCGAGATGAACATGCATTACCACTGAGAGCAGACTTTTATGAAGGCGATAAATTAACTACCGGGTTGGTTATCCAGAATGCATATTCTGCTGTTTTGGGTGTTAATAATGTTACGCGCTCTAAAGGTGTGATCGCAGGTTCAATAGACGATATCCCGGATGTAGGGATCGGAGGCAGAAGTGATGCAAAATATAATGCAGGTGTTTATGGATACAGTGAAAATGGAACAGGTGTTTATTGCAAAAGTGTTAGCTATGAAGCTTTACATGCAGAAACACAATCGCCTGAAACAGCAGCTATAGCCGCCTACCAGATGAACCCTGAAAGTGAATCCGCTGCTTTATATGCTGCACATGCCAACCCTAATAAACCAGCCGCTGTATTTAAAGGGAATATACATGTGCATGGCGATATTCTTTTAATGAATGCAGATATTGCAGAAGATTTTACCGTTGCAGATCCTGAAGCAGAGATTGGTTCAGTAATGATTTTCGATGAAGATGGTTCATTAATTCCCTGTAACAAACCTTATGATAAAAAAGTAGTTGGTGTAATTTCAGGCGCAGGGAATTATAAACCGGGTATGATTTTGGACAAACACAAAGATTTGCATAACCGGTTGCCTATTGCATTAATGGGCAAGGTTTATTGTAAAGTAGATGCCACACAAAATCCAATACAGGTGGGCGACCTGCTTACCACAGCTTCTCATCCCGGGCACGCTATGAAGGCCGATGATCCATTAAGAGCCTTCGGTGCGGTGATTGGCAAAGCATTGCAGCCGCTAAAAGAAGGTCTTGGATTAATTCCTGTTTTGGTTACTCTTCAATAAAAACAATCTGATATAACTTATCCGTAAGTTAATTTGCTAACACCGGTATTAGCTATAGTAAGCACAATCTTTTGCCGTTAAATTAACAACCGGAAGCATTTTACAACGCATAATAAACGCATTGAAACACACCGATATTGACAATATTCATAATATCTGATTATATTTAAGAAAACAACTGCTCATGCATGTACGCTGCTGCAATATAAAAGCATTATTGCTATGCATGTGGCTTCCCTGTGTTGTGTGCTCACAGCCTTTTCCCGATCTGAAATTTTTTCCTGTTCATTCGGGCACGCCATGGCCAACAAAAAAAATAAACGGGCAGGTGATTGACCAGCGGGGGCTGGTGTGGTTTACCACCCAATCCTCAGGATTGCTGCGCTATGATGGTAATATTATAAAGCAGTGCATTTCGCCGGACAGTGTCACTGCAACCATGCATGAACTGAGTGTTGATCAGTCCGGCGTGTTGTATATTTCCACAGGTGAAGGACTGATAAAATATGATCCCATAACAGGAGCGCACACACGATACCGGCACAACGAAGCAGACAGCACCAGCCTTGCAGATGATGATAAGCCTAATCCTTTTGTAGATAGTAAAAACCGGGTTTGGGTTACGGGAAGGGGGCTGCAGATGCTTGATATTATTACAGGAAAATTCATTACGTATGAAACACCGCGATTGCCGGAACATTTTCCCTTGCATGAATATAACCGTCTGGAAAATATGGCGGAAGATGCGTATGGCAATATCTGGATAGCAAGCGCCTATGGTTTGTATAAGGCAGATACTGTTAACAGGAAGCTGATCCCTTACTATCATGGCGATTACAGTTGGGTTACCGGCATACTTATAGATGCGCAACAACAATACTGGATAAGTACGTGGGGAGCGGGGGTAATGAAATTTGACCCGGTATCAGGTAAATTTACAACTATAAATGCACCCGGTATTAAGTGGAATATTGTATTGGGTATTTGTGAGTACACGGATGTCAATCATAAGCGGTGGATTTGCTTTTCCGGTTCTGAGTCATTAATGCTGCTTGACCCGGCTACAACAAAATGCAGGCGTTACGCTACAGGTAGCAGTATCAGTTTTATTTACGCGGATAAATCCAACCGGCTTTGGCTGTCTACCGGTAACAGTGTATTTACAGTTAACAATGTTCAGCAGCAAGTTGCTGTTTACCCTTTATATCAGCAAACATATCAATCTGAAGAAGATTTCGGGCTTCCCCGTTTTTGCTTTGAGCATAATAATGAAATATGGTTGTGCAATTATTACGGCAAAGGCATTACAAGCTTTACGAAAGACCTGAAATTTATTTCACATCGCACGGCTATACCGCCGACAGCGAACAATAACTATGCTAAAGTTATAAGTTATATACTGCAGGATAAGCACCGTTACACCTGGTACGCAACAGACAGCGGTTTGGTAAAACAGGAGGGAGATAGATATACAGTATTTTTACCGGAAGACGGATTTATCAGGGGTAAAGGCACAAGCTTCAGGAATATCATTCAACGTGCAGATGGCAAATGGTGGATACGATCTGTATGGAAGAGCATGTATATATTCGACCCAAACAAAGAAAAGTTTGAGAAAAAATATACGCCTTCCGGTGCAAATGTATTGTTTACATCCGCTGTTGATAAACAGGGAAGGTTGTGGGTAGGTACAGATAAAGGGTTGTTATTTTTTGATGAAGAAGAAGAGAAATTTATTTCGTATTTCCTGCATAACCCCGGGATGAACGGCGATAAATTACTTAACTACATAACGGATATGCTGGTTGATGATAATAACCGTATATGGCTGGCAACCTATTCCGGTATTGCGGTTTTCGAAATCGCAAGCAGGCGGTTCAGCTACCCTGAAGCAAATAAAGCTTTGGGGTTTAGTCCTTCTTTCCGGTTGCTGCAGGATGATAATAAAATTATCTGGGTGGTTGCGGAAGAAAAATTAGTTGCATATAATCCTGTAACCGGCAACGCTAAATCGTTCAGAAGTGAAACAGGCCTGCCTTCCGGGTTTGACAATTGGGCTGTATTCAAAAAAGGCGGCGATGGAAATTTATGGCTTGGGTATATGGGAGGGCTTTGCTCCTTTAATCCTGTAAAGTTGCTCGCGGGTGACGGTGGCAACGACGGCAAAGTATTTATAACTGATGTGTATGAAGATGCTTTGCGAACAGTACAGCGCGATCATGATATCAGCGTGAGCAGTATTTCCAATGCCCGCATCAATTTTGCCTATACCAACTATAATATCCCTGAGCAAAATGTTTTATATTTTAAACTATATGAGCATAGAGAAAATCCGCAGGATGCAGCATGGCAACAAAGCAGCGGGGAAATTAACTTTGTAAATCTTTCTCCCGGAAAATACCGGCTTGATCTGAAAGGAGAGAACAAAACACTGAATATCCCTGTGGTTACGGCCACCTATATGCTCATTGTTTTTCCTCAATGGTATCAAACATTTTTATTTAAAATGCTGCTGCTTTTGTTTGTATCAGGCTTAACATATTGGTTAGTGCTGATGCGAATAAAAAACATCAAATCCAAAGCTTTGTTCAGGCAAAAAATAGCTGAAACCGAAATGGCAGCGCTCAAAGCGCAGATGAACCCGCATTTCATGTTTAATTGCATAAATAGTATTGATGCGTTTATTTACAGTAACGATAAATACAATGCAACTTTATACTTAAATAAGTTTGCTAAACTGCTCCGGAATATACTGGATCACAGCAAAGAAAACACCGTATTGCTTTCAAAGGATATTGTTACCCTGAAAATGTATATTGAACTGGAAGAACTGAGGCATGAAGGTAAATTCAAAACCATATTTAAGGTAGATGAAGACGTGCTGAACAATGATATACGTGTGCCTCCTTTAATTATTCAGCCTTTTGTGGAAAATGCAATTTTGCATGGGTTAAAAAATAGACCGGGTAATGACGGAATACTGACTATTGAAGTATTCAGAAAAAATGATAATATTCAATATATAATAACTGATAACGGAATAGGGCGCGACGCAGCAGGAAAAATTTCAACAAATAAAACTGCTTCTTATGGAATGGAAATGAGTTTTGATCGTATCAGGTTATTTAATAAAGATGGAAGGCCTTCAGTAGAAATCGGAGACATTATGAATAATGGCATTGTAGCAGGAACAATAGTGAAAATACTGCTCAGAGTAAAGTATCAACATAATTAGTTAGCAATAATATTCAATTATGATCAAAGCAATAATTGTTGATGATGAGCCAAAAGGCCGCATGGCATTACGGGAAAAAATAAAAGTATATTGTCCAACAGTTGATATCGTTGGCCAGGCAGGTGACGGACTTGAAGCTATTGTACTGATTGATACATTAAAGCCGGAATTGCTTTTTCTTGATATAGAAATGCCGCAGATGAACGGGTTTGAAATACTTAAACAAATAAAGGAGAAAAATTTTTTCATCATTTTTACAACAGCGTACGATCAGTACGCCATACAGGCTATCAAATATTCGGCTTTTGATTACCTGCTAAAACCCATAGACATTGAAGAGTTAAGGACAGCAGTGAACAAAATTGAAACCACCAACGAAAACCAGTTTAAAGCTCAGATAAAATTGTTGCAGGAGAACCTGGCAATGCCGGTAAAAAAATTGCACAAACTTGCCATTCCCACTCAGGAAGGTATTTTATTTGTAGATATCAACCATGTCATTCATCTTGAGGCAAGCAGCAACTACACTACCATTTACCTGACAGATAAAACAAAAATCGTTGCATCTAAAACACTTAAAGAGTTTAACGAGCTTTTGCCGGTTGATATGTTTTTTCGTACACATCATTCACATATCATCAATCTTAACTTTATAAAAAGATATATCAAAGGAGACGGCGGACAAATTGAATTAACTGACGGAAGCTATGTTGAGGTATCGCGTAAAAATAAAGAAGCATTTATGCAGGTAGTGAGGTAATAAAATCCAGTAACCGGAAAAAAGAAGAATTAATGATTAAATGCAAACGAAAATACCAGGGATTATAAGCAATATCAGGCCTTTACAGTTTAGGAAATAGATACACTTTTCTGACAGCCTCCTGCCATCGTGAAAACCGATGAGGAATATGCACAATCAAATTAATTGCTTTTTATAAGATAGTAAAGTTGGTTTGAATCTTGTCTTTCAGACTTTTCCGATGTCAATTCATCAATCCCTGTAAGTCTTTACTGATTTGCAGGGTTTTGTTTTTCTCTTGTCAGATTATTTCAAAAAAAACAATGCCCGGCCAGTAAACAGGTGATTGTTTTCAGGCACTTTGCACTTGCCCAACTGGTGACAGGAGAGGGGGAAAATAAAAGTAGGAAGATTTTTTTCTTCCTACCCTGAGTTATACCTATTATAACGCTTTTGCAGGTTATAATTGCAATACAGCTTAATTCGTTGCTGCCAGTTGCTTTGCATCTGCAAAAAACTTTTCAACAGATGTTTTGATGCTGGCATCTATTTCCGCATCCTTTATTTTGCCGGTTGCAAAATCTTTTGCCTGCGCAAATAAATACTCATGCAGATATTTGCCGTCAACTTTATCTTTAATAGTAACAGTGTTGTGCTTAGTCATATAAGCATCCCATACTGTTTTTACTTTTGCCCAATACAATTTATTTTTTTTCCAGTATGCAAGGCCGGCGGCGCATTGTTTGTCGTCAATTTTTTTATAGCTATTAATGCCTTTTTCTTCAACCAGCAATTTATCTGCTCCGCCTTCACGAATGATCTTTTTATTATCCTGGTCGTGTATCCATCCTTCCTCATTTATAATAATGCGGTTACCTCTTTGTAAAACGTTATAATCACTTCTTGTAGAATACTCCCTGCGTGGTAATGGCGCATCAGCAGTATTTTCCCAAATGGTTTTTCCATCTGTTTTATACCATTGGCTTATGCCCTGGTAGCGTGGCGCTTCACTTACTTCCCAAACGGTTTGCGTCCATTTACCTTTTACATCTGCCGGCTTTAGGGAAGTCTTTTCCCATGTTTTATCACCTTTGTATATAAAAAGTTCAGGATTTTCATACGTCCAGTCTTCACGCCAATGCTTTACAATCATAGTATCGGAAATAACAAGTAAATGCTGCAAAGAAATTCTTTTATCACTCATTTCTATTGGTACAACCAGTTCTGCTCCGGCAGCCAGGTTTTCCCTGTTGTGAAACTTGTAATCTTCGTCAGGCGAAAATGTTTCTGCATATTTAAACTGCACTTCAAAACAGCCGCACAGTTTTTCAATATTTTTTTTCCCTTCCTGCTGCTGGCCAAATGCAGTAAAGGTAACCAGCATTGCAGCAGTGAACAATAACTTATTTTTCATGTGTGTTTTTTATAAAATGAAGATTTTATTAACTGCCTTTTTTTACCAATGCATACTCAAATGCGGGATAGCCACGCTCACCGTCTTTGGTCATTGCGGTAAAACGGATTTTATAATAATTATTGTCGCCGTCTTTTATTACATAAAACCTGTCGCTGCGCACCGCGGGTGGGGTGGTAGGTCCTCCACCCGAACGCCAGTCAGAGCCAATAGTGGTTTGTGTGCTGCTAAATGTTAGAGATGCAATATCAGCTTCAGCAAACGCTTCATATGTTTTTGTTGCAGTCATTACTTTTACCGCTTCTACATTCCTGTTTTGTAATATTATATCTTGGAAAAGATAAGGGATTTCACCAGTACCAAAGTTTGTTACATTAGAAAAATATGTCCAGGCAATATCCCATTTTTCTTTCTTAGGTTCAACATCTGCCGCACCGTTTTCTATAGAAATATATTTAAAGAAATACGCTTCATCTTTTGCTATATCCACAGTTGAAAATGTTGTAGCAGCAATATCAGCATGCTGCAAAGTATACCCTCCCGAAGCATTGCGTATTATACGAATTTTTTTCCAACCCCTGTCAGGTGCCGGTGAGCCAATACCTTTACCGCGGTTTACAATATATACCTTATTATCTGTTGCAGTTGCTGAAACAGATGCAATGGCTGTTTTAGTAAGATCGCCGCTTGGATAGTCTATATAAGCCAGAGCAGATGTTTGAGGGTCATTCTGGTTAAAGATCACATCTGTTGAAAATCCGGCTGTATCTGCGGCAGTAACCGCGTTCAAATCGTTCTTGTCAATTTGCTTTGCCATCATGCCTACAGAAGAATTGAGAATTACCCTGAAATCATCAGAACCGGTATAAAACCCAAAATCCCATTTGGTTCTTTGTACAGGTATCTGCGTATTGGCGCTCAAATCAAAAAATATTTTATTGCCATAAGTAGCACCACCGCCATCGCCCACCACAGAAGATGCAGCAGCAATTAATTCAGCAAAATTTAATGTAAACTGTTTATTGGTTCCTATAATTACCGGTGAACCTGTTGAATTGATGGTGAAATCAATTTTTTCATCACCATAAAATAAGGCGCCTGCTGTTTTGTTTACAGTAAAACTTGTTTCACTGCTTCCGCTCAATACGGTTAATACTAAAGTGTTTGAAACAGCAGCGGGAGTGGTAGTATAATCAGTTGTATATTCCACACCTGAGTTGGTTAATCCAATATTTACGGTGATATCTTTATCCGTAGCCCTGGATAATTTTATTTTTACGGTGACGGAAGTAGTTGCCGCGTCCATCCCCTGCTCTGTGCTTTCAAATTGCGCCAGGTTATCAGGCAAAGGAGCGTCTTTTTTCCTGCATGAGGTTGTTAGCATAAATAATGCAGAAAACAGGAATAACGCTTTTGTAAGTGTGAGTTTCATCATCAATATATATTTATATAATTAAAAGAATAATTCTTATTTGGTGTGCCAGTCAAATATTAACCCTGCAAAAAAAGAACGCCCATATCCAATAGCTTTTGCACCTGCGCTTGAATGCGCTCCGCTTGCAACTGCGGTATTGTTTACCGCTGTTATATTAAACAGGTTACGAATGCCCGCATTTAGTTTTACGGATCTGCCAACCTTTTTATTTACAGTAAAGTCTGCCCAATGGTAAGCCGATGTTTGAACCAGCACGTATGTTGCTTGATTATTGGTTGTTACTGACTGGTAATAGGGAAGCTTACCGGTTAGTTTATAAAAAATATTAAGGTCGAGCCCTATGTTGGGAAATGTGTAAGAAATAAAACTGTTAATCTCAGGCGACCATTTAAACTCAGGCAGCGATTTATCTTCTTCCACATATGCATTATACCTGCCGGTATATGCAAAGCCTAATGAAGCAGTAAGGTTATTATAAGTCAGGTTTCCATTAAGCGCCCCGCCTCTTGTTTTGTATTTGCTGATATTAATAAATGAAGTAACCGTAGGATCATTTTCCTTACCCGCATAGCTGATAAGATTGTTTACATCATTGTAAAAACCACTGAGTATTAAAGACAATACTGTTTTTTTGCTTAATTGCTTTTTCCAGTTTACTGATCCCGTAAAGCTGTTTGATCTTTCAGCCTGCAGGTTGGGATTACCTTCAATCTGGTGGCTCGCATCAAAAAAATCATAATACAATTCTCTTAAAGATGGTGCACGAAAACCTTTTGCATAAGCCAGGCGAATATCTGTTGACGGACTAACCGCAAGCTTTGCATTAAGCGATGGTATGACAGGCGGCGCCTGGTATACGGAGTTTTTTTCAAACCTTACACCTGGTCTTATTTGTATTATGGAATGAGGTGTGATATCTGCCGTTACAAAAAAAGCATAATCCTTAATATTGTGCGATCCCTGTTTTATCCGTTCGCCTTCACCCGTTTCAATATTAATATCAATACCTGGTTGTATGGCTATTACTGAAGATGGTCTATATACTGCCGTTGCGCGTGCTATATAACCCTTAAAAGTGGTAAGGCTGTGCAGTCCCGGTGCAGTGGCTACCCTCACATCTCCATCCGGATAATATAAGGTAGAGTACACCTGTCTGCTGAAATCAGTATAAGATGCAAGCGCGTTAAATGTGAGCTTTTTATTATGCGCATATGTTGCCTGCAACTGATGCATCAGCCTGTCTGTAATATACTCCTGGTCTATAGCTGGTTCACTACCCCGGGGATTGGCGGGATTGGTAATGATTTCGTCCAGACCATCTAACCTGTAATACACATGCAACTTGTCCGTTCTGTAACCAACTATCGCGTTAGCGGTGATCTGGTCTTTTTTATGCCATAATAATTCACGGCCAACAGCTGTATCTTTCCAACCGTTAAATAAATTTCTTCCTATACCACCATTAAAGTACCACGATTTATACGCCGCCGATATACCGACATATTGGTTATGAATACCCTTACTAAAACCGTATTCTTTACCAACCGTTTCTTCGAGTATACGTGCATTAACGCCAAACTTATGCGTTCCGTTTTTTTTAGTGATTATATTGATAACCCCTGCCAGCGCATCGGCGCCATATATCACGCTCATGGGGCCTTCTATTATTTCAATACGCTCAATGGAATTTATTTCCAGTTGATTTATATTGATCTCATTGGAGGTACCCTGGCGGCCGGTAACTGGCACACCATCTATCAATATTTTTACATTCTGGCCAGATAGTCCGAGCATGGTAATATCTGCCCCGCCTGTAGCTACATCCTGCGAAAAGCGGATATTCAGTTGTGTGTTTAATATATTCTGTAAGGAAGCAGGCGCCTGCCTTTGTATTTGTTCTTTTGAAATAACCCTCACCTGGTATACAGATTGCTTTACAGATTGAGGAGCATATTGGCCTGTAACAACCACCTCGCTTAATGTGGTGGCAGATGATGTGTCTGTTTGACCTAAAACAATGTTACTGTTAAAGAGTACATTCAGGGATAGCATTGCAGCAGCTATAATATGGAATCCTTTCACAATGCGAAAGTATTGCCCGAAATAAAAAATCGTTTTCTCAATCGGGAAAACGATTTACGAGATAGGAAAAATAACGGCTTAACTATTATGGTAAAAATATGTAATACGATATGCTATTTTTTCACAGCTTTCTTTTTAGTTGCAACTTTTTTCTTGGCTGGCTTCACAGCTTTCTTTTTAGCCCCGGCTGCGGGTTTAGCCTTTTTAGGCGCTGCTTTTTTTACTGCCTTTTTCACAGCGGTTTTTGTTTTCTTAGCCGCTTTGCTTACTTTTTTTGCGGTTTTCTTTACTGTCTTCTTAGCCGTTCCAGCCGCTTTCTTCAATACTTTTTTTCTGATGGCCGTTTTTGCATCATCAAATTTTTCTGCAACTGTTTCTACAATGGCTGTTGTACCGGCAACAATTTCTGTTTTTAAATGAGATGCAGCTTCACTGATCTTATCAAACAAGCCTGGTTGGGCTTCGGATGTTTTTGTTTTTTTAGATGGCATGCGGTTTGAATTTGTATTGTAATAAATGTGATTTTGTATAGAAGTAAATATATGAAAGAATTACATCTTACAGCGCTTCCGGAAAATTGCCGGTAACCCATAAATTTAAAACATTAGAATTTTGCATTTAAAAGATATTTTAATCCCAAAGAGAAATATCCATTAGCCAGGCAATAAAAAAGATCTATGAGCAAATTGAGATTGCTTCTTTGCAAACCCGCCCGCAGGAACCTGGATTAAAGGTATGTTGCGGCGGGTGAACCAATCTCATGCAATTATAATGGAGATTGCTTTCTCTTTTTTCTAAAAGCTAAATCCCTGTTTAAAGTATCAGCTTGCCCAAAGCCTGCATGATTATTCTGTACCTTTACTGAATACCATAAAAAAAATTTATGAAATTTCGTATTGAATCTACAGGGCATAAATTAAGCCCTTCTTTAAAAGAGTTTGCCACACTAAAGCTTAGCACGCTTAACAAATATTATAAAGACATTCAGGAAATAGAAGTTACACTTACGCATGAAGCAAAAGGCGCTAAAGAAGTTGTGAACTGCACGCTTAATATGAGGGTTCCGGGTAAAGATGAGTATATAAAAGCGAAATCTACCATTTTTGAAGATGCCATTTTGAAAGCTGCCGAAGCTGCAAAAAGAAGACTGCGTATCCGTAAAACACAATTACAGATAGCCCGCAAAAAGAAAATGCCAAACCGGAAAGTATCTGCCAAAAAAGCAATGAAATAGCGTAATACGACCAATAATAAAGTCAGTAACAAATACCTGCAGATACAAAACATATTAATGAAATGCAGGCATGTAATTACCGGATACTAAAATCCCCGCGTGTTATTACGCGGGGATTAATAATATAAACGCTGTCTTTTTACCTTCCTCCCGTAACTTCCTGTATAGGTTCTCCGATTGCGCCGCTCGGCATTTGTATGTGCAGCAATGCGGCCACGGTTGGGGCAATATCCGTCATGCCGGTTACGCGGTTGGTATAGCCGGGTTTTATTTTCCAGCCCATCCATACCAATGGAATATGCGCGTCATAAGGATACCATGTGCCGTGCGTGGCGCCTTTCAGGCTCCCGCCTTTCCAGGTAGGTTGAATAATAACAGTATAATCACCACTTCTTTTTACATTATATCCTTTGATCATCATTGATTTTATTGGTTCCGGAACTGCTGCTGTGCCCAATTCTTCGTTGGTAAGCACGTTGGCAATACCATCTGCTTTCAATAATACGCTTTTTACAACTGCATCCAGTTGCTTGCGGTCAACATTTTTTTGATTGAGCTCATCCCAATTCATATAAAGTTGATAGTTTGTGAAAGCAAGAATGGGTTTTTCAACGCCAAATTTCTGTTTCAATATTGATGTGAGGTTGCCTGAAAAATCATCTCCTGAGATAGCGCCTGAGGGCATTTTATTTTCGAGGTAATAACCGGGAGATTCTGAAACACCGTGATCAGCTGTTATAAAATACAGGTAGTTGCCTTTGCCGAATTTTTTATCAAGGTAGTTGAAGAAATCAGTAAGATCTTTATCCAGGCGCAGGTAATCATCTTCCTGCTCTATGGAGTTTGGCCCGTATGTATGACCTATAGCATCGGGACTTGAAAAGCTGATTGCTAAAAAGTCAGTGAATTTACCACCACCTAAATCATAACCTTCAATAGCTGCTTTGGCAAATTCAAAAGTGAGCGTATTACCGTAAGGCGTTGTGCGAACGGCGCCATAATTTTTACCGATAAACTGTTTCAGGTCTTTTGGAAACACCGGTCTTTTTTCACCATTGGCAGTACCTTCATAATCTTTATCATCGGCAGTGCTCATGGTATAAGTTTCAATGGGATACAAGGTTTTCCAATCGTTTTTATAATAAGTATCCACTATCTTTTTTTCGTTAAAGCGTTTAGCCCATTCCGGTAGTTCTTTCATGTAGTAGGTGCTGGTAATAAAATTGCCATCGCCATTATACCAGAATGCTCCGGTAGCGGCATGACCTCCGGGAAGGATAGCCGCTCTGTCTTTAATGGCAATACCTACTGTTTTGCTATGATAGTTTGATGCTATCCTTAATTGATCGGTAACGGTAGTAACAAGATTATTATGTGGAGATTGCCCTCTGCCAGGCTTTTCTGCACCCACTGTCATGGTTGAGTCGTCATTAACGCAGCCGATATCTTTGCCGGTTTTCCTGTCGTACCAGTCATTACCGATAATACCATGTATGGCAGGTGTTGATCCTGTATACACACAGGTATGTCCGCACGCAGTAATAGTAGGAGAATAATCAATCAATGTGTTTTCGCAGGAAAAACCTTCGCGTATCAATCGCTTAAAACCGCCCTCGGTATAGCGGCTTTGAAAACGATACAAATAATCCCAGCGCATCTGGTCAACCATCATGCCAACAACTATTTTTGGCTGAGATGCTGTTGTTGATGTTGTTTTAGTTTGACTGTAAATAACATTGGAAAGAAGCAAGCCTAAGCCTAATAAAAATGTTAACCGGCTTTTTTGATTCAGTTGTGGAATATACATGATAATAATAATTTATTGAGCGTGGGCAAGGTAAAGATTTTGTCAGAAACTGAATGTTAGTAATCCTTAATATTTGTAAGACGGTTTTGCCATATTGCCGTTACTCCCGGTTCATTTTCTACGAGTTTATTTCTCCGGCCTTTTCTTTTTATCAATTCAAAAGAATCATAAAGCGCTCCGGTTGCGGTATAGCATTTATAAGAAAGTACATCACCTTCAACAGTGATAAGCTGGTATAATTGCGTGTGCCCTCCGTTTTTATCCATCCATTCTTTTTTATTTTCTTCATACATTTTTGAGCCTGCAACTGATATTACATACATAGTTCCGGAAAATTCAGGCCCGTTTTCGTAAGGAATTTTTTTCATGCCTCTTGCATAGGCGTGATCATGCCCCTGGAGTATAAGATCAACTTTATATTTATCAAACAATGGCTTAAAATTATCTCTGAGCCAGGGATTATCCCGGCTTTTACTGATAGAGTATACGGGATGATGGAAAATAATGCAGGTCCATTTATTGGGATTGTTTTTTAAAACGGAATCAAGCCAGTGTTTCTGGCTGATCAGATCTTCAGGCACTTCTTCTGCTTCGTTAGAGTTAAGCGAAATAAAACGCATGCCCTGTATATCGGTAAAGTATACGGTTTCTTTCAACTTTTCCGTTGCAGGCCCGTTTTCAGGTAAAGTAAATTGTGGTCTCCACAGGGCAGATAAATTGCCATCTTTTGTTTTGGAATATTCATGGTTTCCCGGAGAAGGAATGCCAGGTATCATAGCATGTATAAAACTTCCGCCATAAAATAATTCACCCCATTCGTCATCATTATCACCGCGGTTAACAATATCGCCTGCATACATAATGGCATTAGCTTCAGGCATTTTGCCAAAAGCCTGTCTCACAACTCTTGGCCAAAGGGTTTTCATGCCAACCTGCACATCTCCCATATATATGAAAGAAATTTTATCGCCGCGCTTACCTGCTGTTTTAATATGAAACCATTCGCTCCAGTATTTGTCGTAACCCACACGGTACATATACTTTGTGGCCGGCATTAAATTTTTTATTACTATGGAATGATAGTAAGCTGAAATATCATTGTGCAGAAAAAGAGAAGAAACAGCTTCATACTTATCTGCTTTTACAATATCAGCAGGGTCTGCAACTACCGGCATTATTTCAACAATACCTTTGCTTACAGCAGTTGAGGTGCGCCAGGTAATGGCAACTGAGGTTGAAGGGTCTTCGGTAACATTCAGTACTATTCTGTCAGGGTTTTCCTGTGGTGGAAACGGATTAGCTGTTTGCTGGGCATTTATATAGGACGATATAAACATTGCCACAGCGACGAGCATACATTTTTGTTTTGAGAAAAAAATCATCATCATTAATTTTTTATTTCTATAATAGCATCTCCAATCGGGTGGTCTGCTTTATAAGTAAGTCCAAGTAATGAAGCGATGGTTTGTGCAAACTGTTTTTGATAAAGCTGCATATCTTTAGATACTTCTCCTTTTGCAGGAATGCCTCGTCCTAAAACCGCGAACCATATTTCATCGGAGCCAGCTGTTTTTGAACCATGATCTCTCCATTCTTCTTTTTTTATATCGCCACGGCCGTGATCGCAGGTAATAATAATAGCCGTTTTGTCTTTATATTCAGGTGTGCTTTGCACATAGCTCCAGATATCACTTATCCATTTATCCAGGTTTTTCGCAGCATCAAGATAATCCCTGTACCTGCCATCATGCGCCCATTCATCCGTTTCGCCATAAGCTATATATAGTACTCTCGGCTTTTTTGTTTTTAAATGTTCCATCGCAGCATAATGTGTATATACATCAAAACATTCTGCCAGCCCGAATGGTTTGTAAGAATCGGTAAGCATGTTATTGATCAATTGCTCTTTTGACGAAGGATTTTTTCCTCCTGTTAAATCATATGCTGCTACTACCGGAAACCCACAGCGGTCTTCATTTAATATCCTGTTAAAAGCTTCCCATGCACCAAAAGCCGCTACCCTGCCTTTAAACTCAGGCAAATTATTTATATACTCCAACACAGTTACATGCGGGTTGGGTTTATATTCATTCGAGTTTACTGCAGGATCAGGATATCCTGTAAAGATTTCATTATAGCCCGGGTATGAAAACCAATGCGGGTTGGCTACATTTACTTTATTGTTTTTCTCCCTGTTGCCGTATATCTGGCCTTTAACTGCGATAGTATTCCAGAAAAAAGGCATCAGTTTTTTCCGCCTTGCGGCAGCATCTTCAGCCCAGTAATTTTTGTATATTTCAGTGCTGTCTCTTCGTCCCTGGTTAAAGCGCCTGTCGTTTGCAAGTGCGGTATCCATGCCTTTAAAAACCTCCTGCCAGCGTAAACCATCAGTGGTAATTACAATCACGTTTTTAATATCAGTTGTTTTTTGCTGGGCAATTAAATAAGCCGGAACAAGAAATAAGAAAATGATCATTTTTTTCATAAAAAATATGTTGGATTATTAATTGGCAGGATAATATTTTTCGAGCCATACCAGTATTTTAGCAAATACGTCAACCGCTGAAGCGGGGCTCATACCATGCTTTTCTTCGGGGTAAATTTCCAGTTGCGCAGGCACCTGCAAATCCTGTAATTTTTTGTACAGGTTTTTTGCCTGGCTTACATCAACCAGCGGGTCTTTACCTCCATGAAATAATATGGTAGGTACTGCGGTTTCTTTAGTGAGAAATAATGCCGGGCTGGCATCTTTGGTAATTTGCGCGTTCACATCTTTCTCTCCCAGAAAACGGATAACGGTATTGTCGGCATCGCTGCCATCAGGTCTTATTGATTTATCGGTGAGATCCGTTGGTCCCCACAGATCAACTACGGTTTTCACCTGTTTTTTTGCATCATGCCCATAAGCATACAGCATAGCGAGGTGGGCGCCTGCGCTGCCACCCATCAGCGCATATTCATTACCGTTATATTTGTATTTTTTAGCGTTTTTAGAAATAAATTCAATCACCTTTTTCACATCTTCTATCTGCGCCGGAAAGCGATTCATGGTATCTTTCACCAGGCGGTAATTCATTGAAGCAACTACGTATCCCCTTTTACCTGCAAGCTCTTCAATCAGTTGTTTCGGAAATTCTGATTTATCGCCTCCGCTCCACCCGCCACCGTGAATATATACAATTACTTTAGCGCCGGGCTTAAGGTCGTTGGGTATATAGGCATCAAACTTGTTTTGATCATCCGGTGCGTTACTGTATTTGATATTCTTTAATTCCCGGTAATTTTTGTTCCTGTATTTTGCATAAGGATCAACCCGGGAAATATTCCTGCCAAGCCCGTTTCTTAAATCTTTTTCATCAAGGTATTTCACCAGCGCGGCAGGATGATCTGTTTGTATGCCCTGTATACCTTTTGAAATGGCAGTATTCCATATCTCAGGTGTTTCCTCATCGCTTTCTACATCTAACCAAACTGCAACGCCATTATAATTGGCGGTGGCTATCATACTTGTATCGTAAACATTATCCAGCACTTCTATTGATCCCTGGCTAAGAAAGAAAGATAATTGCTCTTTATTGTTTACACCTTCAACAACACTTGTAATCAAAGGAATTTTGGGAGCAACTGAACGCCATTTTTTATATTGTGGTATATTATTTACATAAACTGTTACCTGGTTTTCCATACCAGCAGCCTGTATCTGCTTATATGTTTCTGCAACATCAGCGTCTTTAAAATCAAGATAGATATTGATTTTTTCTTTACATGCTTTCAATACTTCATCAAAAGTTGGGATGCGATATGTTTTTTTGGTTGGCTTATTTTTATCGTTTACTTTAAGTGCCTGTAATTCCGCGAGTGTTAGATCTTTTATATTGCCTTTTCCGTTGGTCATTCTATCAACTGAAGCATCATGATGCAATACCATATGCCCATCCTTTGTTGTGCGAAGGTCAATTTCCACATAATCTGCGCCACTCTTTATTGCTGCCTTAATGGATGCGATGGTGTTTTCAGGAACTTTGGTATGATCGCCGCGATGGGCAATTACGGCAAGGTTATATTTTGTTTTAGGTAAAGGCGCCTGCCGCTCCTGGGCAAAAATGCTGAGCAAACAAAACCCAAAAGCAAGTGTTGAAATAATCTTTTTCATTTGGTTGATTTAGGTGAATTATAGCATACGGTACCCGGCTTACTTTAAAATAGCAGCCGCTACCATTGGAGCATAAAAAAAATATATTATACTCATGAATTGATAGGGTTTACCGGGAATAAAGCTACCGGTTATCCTGGAATGCTGATGCGCCCATTCCAGATAAAATAAGCAGGAGCGCCTGAAAAATACAGGATAAACATTTAAGCGCTTTAGTTCAAATCATTATGACGGCAATGCATACTGTAATATTGCGCCGCGCTGCGGCTTGTTCCATTTTTGATTCAAATGCTACAGAATATTATGGTGCGCTATACCAGTACATGCCATGTTTTAAGCTGAAGCGCGGCAATAATACCTGCCCGACCGGAAAACGGGTTTGTAGTACAGCTAATATGCAAGAGCTAATGGTGTAGTGCATCGCGATGGCAAAAGTATATGGAGAAAATGATATATCTATATTTGCCTGCACTGCCTGTTTACAAGACATGTCCGTATTCTTTTCACATCGCCATCAGGCTGCAGCCTCGTATATCGCTGTTATCTATCCTGCCCAGTACTTCAAAACTGCCGTCATTATATAGTGTACCGGCATCTTCTGTGGCAATAAAACTGCAGGAGTATATATTGGCAAGATCAATAACATTTATTGCGCCTCTGGTTTTGTAAGAGGATGGCGTGAGTATATGCATAGGATCTTCTTCATCTCTTATCATTATTTTCATCCAAGGCGGGCAATAAAAAATACCCTCGCCTTTTGAATAAGCCTGAGAAAGCAGTTCTGTCATTCCATATTCTGAATGAATATGAGTTACTCCAAAAGCCTTTTTCAATTCATCCTGTACTTCCGCTCTTGTCATTTCTGTTCTCCTGCCTTTCATTCCGCCGGTTTCCATTATAATGGTATGTTTTAACGGAACAGGAAATGCTTCTGCAAAATCCAGCAAAGCAAAGGTTACGCCTATAAGTAATGTTTTTTGATTATTGTTTTCCAGGTCAGCCAGTGTATCAGCGAGTTTTTGTTGCTCGTATAAATAAAAGCCGCTTTGCGGGTGGCCGCTTTGCTTTATCAATTCATCAACCATCACCACCAGCGATGAATGTTGCCGTTCAAGATAGGAGGGGAGCAGTCCTATAATACAGTATTGGGACGGGTTTCCATAAAACCGTGCAAACCCTTTGCTGAAGCTCTGCGTATATATACCGGCGTCTTTTATATAATGCCTGCTTGGGGTTGATTGTGTGGTGCCGCTGCTTTCAAAAAGCAGCTCGTAACTGAACGTAGTAGTTTTGATTTCATGGTTTTTAAAAAACTGTATGGGTAAAAAAGGGATATCGCTTATGGTATTGATCTGCTCAGGACTGCTGTTGGTAAGCGAAGCAAATTGCCTGTAAATGCTGTTGTTTTCATACTGAAAGCGGAAAACATTCAGCGCAATGGTTTCGAATGCCGAAATGTTAAAATCAAATAAACCCTTTGCAATGTCGTTATATGATGAAATTTTATTCAACCGGAATATTTACATTTGTTTACTGAATACGGTGTTATGAAAATAAGGATAGCAATCATCTTGTTGATAGTAATAGCAGCTGCATGCAGCAAAGATAAGTTCAATAGTAAACCCAGTTTAAAATTAAAGGAAACAAGAGGAAATTATATTCCTTATGATCCAGACGGAACAACGAACTATTCTGTGCAATTTGTGCTGGAGTATACAGATGCAGAAGGCGATATTGCCGGTCTTCCGCTCGCTATCCGGAAAATTTCGTCCTCAGCCCCTGATGACGCATGCCCGTTTAATACAGGTAAGGAACCTTTTTTTACAGACAGCACATCGTATTTACTTCCGGATGTGCCGCCATCTCAAAACCAAAAAGGAGAAATAGTTGTTACTATTTCCAATCAATATGATTTGGTGAAACCAATTTCCTGCGACAGATTGGATACACTTGAAGAAGCTACTTACAAATTCTGGTTTAAAGATAAGGCTGGTAATGTCAGCGATACTGTTACTGCCGGGCCTATTACTATTCAAAAACCTGGATAAGCATTACTGCCAGAACACATTTTTTGATACCTGTGCCATGCTGTATAAACCGAGCATATAGTGTCCTTTTATATTTGTTTGCAGATTTCCATACATTTGAAGCCATAATTCATTATATACATGGCTAAAAAATCTAAAGAAAAACAAAAATCAATTTTAAAAGACAGCTCCTATACTTTTCTCAAAAATTATCTCAACAACCCTTCGCCTGTTGGCTTTGAAAGCAGCGGGCAAAAAATATGGCTAGATTATATCAAGCCTTATATTGACAGCAGCTTTGTTGACCCTTATGGCACCGCTGTAGGTATCATAAATCCTGATGAACCATTTAAAGTAGTGATTGAAGCGCACGCGGATGAGATAAGCTGGTTTGTGAACTATATTACTAATGAGGGCTTGATTTACCTGAAGCGCAACGGAGGAGTAGACCACCAGATAGCACCTGCAAAGCGTGTAATTATTCACGGAAAAAAAGGCCCGGTAAAAGCGGTTTTCGGCTGGCCGGCAATTCATACACGTATAGGTGGCGCGGATAAAGAAACGCAGCCTAAAGTAGAAAATCTTTTTTTAGACACGGGTGCAAGAAGCAAAAAAGAAATAGAAGATCTTGGTATACATATTGGGGCTGTGGTTACTTACGAAGAAGGTTTTGATGAACTGGCGTATGGATATTATATAGGCCGTGCAATGGATAACCGTATCGGTGGATTTATGATTGCTGAAGTTGCACGTTTGCTTAGCGAAAACAAAAAAAAGATTCCTTTTGGATTATATGTTGTGAACGCTGTGCAGGAAGAAATTGGTTTGCGTGGCGCAGAAATGATAGCAAGACGTATCAGGCCTGATGTTGCCATTATTACGGATGTGACCCATGATACTACCACGCCAATGATCAATAAAATTATTGAAGGTGATATAGCTTGTGGTAAAGGACCGTCCTTAGCCTATGCGCCGCCGTGCATAACAAGCTGCTGCAGTTTGTGCAGGATGTTGCGGAGGAAAACAAAATACCTGTTCAGTTAAGGACATTAAGCCGCAGCACAGGCACTGATACAGACTCTTTTGCTTATGCCAATGATGGCTGCCCGTCAGTATTGATTTCTATTCCACTGCGCTATATGCATACAACCGTTGAAATGCTGCACAAAGACGATGTGGAAAATACCATTAAGCTGATGTATGAAACGGTGCTGGCATTATCGCCCAAAACAAAATTGAGTTATCTTTAATCATGCTGAATAACTTACTATATATTGATCCGGGAAGCGGAAGTTATATTGTGCAGGTAATTGTGGCGGCTGTGCTTGGCGTTGCATTTTATTTCAAAACTTTTGTTGCCTGGATCAAAAACTTGTTTGGAGAAAAAAGAAATACTTCCGGCGAAGAGGAGCAAAAACATGAATAGTTATACAATCCATCCTTCTTCTTACAGAGATCCTGCGGGTTTTATATTTGAATATGAGGGAAAGATTTACAGGCAGATTAATAAATGTTATGCGGATAATTATGGTCTTTTGATTTCCTCCGGCTTATATACCGAATTGCTAAAGAAGGATATGCTTATTGCGCATAAGGAAGTGGAGGAGAATTTAACAGGCAGCAATAATTGGTATACGACGTTATTGCCTGAACAAATTGAGTTTATTTCATATCCTTATGAATGGTGCTTTAACCAGCTAAAAGATGCTGCTTTACTAACGCTTGACGTTTTACTAACCTCGTTAAAGTACGGAATGATATTAAAAGATGCCACCCCTTTTAATGTACAGTTTGTAAATGGTGAGCCGGTTTTTATTGATACGCTTTCCTTTGAAAAGTATAACGGTTCAAAACCTTGGATAGCTTACAGGCAATTTGTAGAATGCTTTATTGTTCCTCTTGTGCTTTCTTCATACAAATCAACGGATTTTATAAAGCAATTGCAGCTAAATCCTGATGGTATATCAACTGCATTTGCTGCTAAGCTGTTACCCTTTAAAAGCAGGTTAAGACTATCTCTTTTATTGCATATCTATTTACCCAATATTGTAAAGGGCCGAGCCCGGGTGAAAATAAGACCCGTGCCAGCGCTTCTTTCTCTAAACAGAAACTGCTTAATATAATTTCCAGCTTGAAATCGCTTATACATTCGCTTAAGCCTGCCAAAGCGCAGTCAGTATGGTATGATTATTATGAAGAAACCATCCTGAGTAATGCATATCTGCAGGCAAAATTATTGCTTGTAAAAGATTGGATAAAAGAGATGGATGGTAATACAGCCATTGATATCGGAACCAATACCGGCGTATTTGCGATTGCCGCAGCAGAAAGATTTAAACTGGTTATTGCAACAGACAATGATGATCGTTGTATAAATGATTTATATCTGAAATGCAAAGCAGAAGCAATAAAAACCGTTCTTCCGCTTTGTTTGGATATTGCTAATCCTACGCCGGGCATTGGTTGGGTTAATAAAGAGCGGGAAGCATTTTTATCAAGAACGGGAGTAGATTTAATTATGGCTTTGGCAGTAATACATCACCTGGTTATCGGAAGAAATATCAGTTTGTGCCAGGTCGCAGCATTATTTAGCCGGCTTGGCAGATATGCCATTGTTGAGTTTGTTCCAAAATCTGATCCTAAAGTTTTGGAAATGATGAAAAACCGGGAAGATATTTTTCATGATTATGATGAGGAGAGGTTTGAGCAATGTTTTGCAGAATATTTCACCATAGTAAGTAAGCAAAAAATCAGCGGAACAGAAAGGGTGCTTTTTTTAATGAAAAAAAGGTGAGGGAATATGCGTAAAATTGATTTACATAAAGCAAAACACTGGCTTGAAGCGCAACCCTTACATCTTTTTTTACTGCCGGTATTTTTTACAATAAATATTTACGTGCAATATGCTGGACTGATAAGCATGGAAAGTTTGGCTGTAACCTTAGCCGGAGCGTTTACTTTTATTTTTTTTCTTTTTAAATCGTTAAATTATTTTATCGGAGATAAAATAAAATCAGGCTTAATAGCAACGATAATGAGTATATTAATGCTTTATTTCGGAGATATTAAAGTTGGGCTCTCATTAATTCCGGGTTTATTTTTCCTTGAACGATACCGGTATTTTTTTCCACTGATGATATTGCTTTCTTTCTCTGTTTTACTGGGCATTTATCGTTCAAAAAATCTTCATTCGTTTAATTTGTATGTGAATACGCTTTTTGCATTTTATACAGTTCTTGCAATAGCAAGGTTCGGAGCTGTTATAAATGAGGCGTATCAATTCTCGAAAGAGCAGGAAAGACAAAAAAAGCAGGTAAAAGATATGTTAATGACCGGTAGTGTTGATAAAAATAAAATGCCTGATATATTTTTTATAATGCCTGATTGTTATCCTTCTACTTTGTATCAGCATGAAATGCTTCATTATGACAATAGTTATTTTGATAGTGCGCTTGTTTCAAGAGGATTTTATGTTGCCTCAGGGTCGAGGAGCAACTTTAACCGTACTACCTTTTCCATACCATCAACTATTGATCTGAATTATCTTAATTTTATTGATACTTCTTTTGCTTATCCTGCTATTGAATATTCGAAGGCCTTAGCAAAGGCAAAAAAGGCGACTTTATTTACTTTGCTAAAAATATATGATTACAAGATCATTAATCTTTCAATTTTCGATCTTGAAGATGCTCCGGCATTCACAAAAGCAAATTTTATACGATCATCAGAAAGGGGAATTATCCTGAATAACACAATTATTGGTTGTTATATAAGAGATTTTTCATGGAGATTAACAAAGCCGGCTACTGCTTCGCCCGGGTATTTGACAAATGAGATAATTGAACACTATAAAGGATATGAAAAACATAATTACAAAGTAATTGATTCACTTCAATCCATTTTGCTTACCAACAACAGTGATTCCATTCCGAAAATGATATACCTGCATCTGTATATGCCGCATTACCCTTATTTTAATGATTCTGCCGGCAACAGATATCCTGATGTGGATGTGTTTAAAAAAGGCGGAGAAGTTGATAGGCAAAAATTTGCCGGCTATATAAAATATACCAATCAAAAGCTTTTAAATATTGTAGATGGCATATTACAAAAAACAGACAGGGAAGCAGCGATAGTGTTACAGAGTGATCACGGATTTGATGATATAGATGTATCAAGACCTCAGGATGCTTTCAGGAATTATAAGGCGGTTTATTTTCATGATAAAAACTATAGCATGCTTTATGACAGTATCAGTAATGTAAACACATTCAGGGTACTGCTAAACAAGTATTTTAATCAACATTTACCCATGTTGCCGGATTCGAGCTACTATATAAAATAGAAATCGGCGTTGATTATATTATTTTACATTGAAAATCGATGAATTATATGGATACTATAATAATCACGGTAGAAACTACAATAAATGTCCCGATTGAAAAAGTATGGCAATGCTGGAACGCGCCTGAACATATTACAAAGTGGTGCGCTGCCTCTGATGACTGGCATGCGCCATCAGCAACAAATGATTTGCGCACCGGTGGAATATTTACAACCAGGATGGAAGCTAAAGACGGTAGTTTTGGTTTTGATTTCGGAGGAGTATATGACCTGGTTAAAAATCATGAATATATCGGGTATACAATGGAGGACGGAAGAAAAGTGAAAATCAGTTTTATACCTGGCGAATCAACAACCAGGGTTGTTGAAAGCTTTGATGCGGAAACTGAAAACCCGGTTGAAATGCAAAAAGCCGGCTGGCAGGCAATTCTCGATAACTTCAAAAGCTATACAGAGCAAAACTAATGATGTGCTGACTAATTATTACCGTGCTTGCCTTAGATAAAGCAATGTTGAACTGTAAGGGCGATTGCGTGTGTACTTATCGTTGATAACAAAATACCCGTTTTTATACTTCGCTATACCTTCCCAGTTATATCCCCGGTATTCAACCGGAAATTCCCACAATGGCTTCCAGGTAAACTCTTTTTTGCTGTAATGTAATATTATCAGCCTTGAGTAATCTTCATATTCTCCGTTTATTTTTATCAGCTTATTGTTAATGCTGTCCTGCCCGGCCACCCTGTATACCGTATCTCGTCCACCGCCCTTGTAAAATACATTAAGTGCCGTAAAATTATTTTTACCGGCAGCAGCGATGTCAGTAATCCGGAAGGGTAACCCCTGCATTGTAATTGAATCTATAGTATTTGTTGATAAGGACGTGTTGATCGTGTAAGCGTAGTTGTAAGCAAAGGAGTTATATTCAAAAAACAGTACCAGCTTTTTTTTGAACAGCATCATGCTTTCAAAAGCTGCATTATATATATGACTGCCATCGGGCTGTAACGGCTTGGCAACAGGCAGATACTTTTTACTTAAATAAATAGTATTGTTTTTCAGCCTGCCTTTTAAAATATATGCCAGCGGAGAAGGTGTATTTGTTTCAACAGAAAGATAGACCACATCATCTTTTATTACAAAGGCTTCCAGTCCCTCATAATCCTGGTTTGCCTGTTTCATCATCGCGGCAAGTGTGTCCAGCCCGTTAATCATGATCTTTTCAAATGATGGCTGATAAGCAGTGTCTTTAATAGCGCGGTCAAGTTCACGTAAAGGAACAGCATATATAACCGCTTCTCTTCTATCCTGGATACGGCATTCTGAAAGCAGGTATAATTTTTCCCCGGAAACCTGCAGCCCTGAAAACTGGTTATCATAATACGAAATCGCTTCCGGCAGTTTTATAGTATAAATATCAAATGAAGTTGTTTGAGCCTGTGCGCTGCAAATCAACAATATTGCAGTAATAAATAAAAGCCGCATAGTATGATCGTAACGCTGTTTTAGTGGGTGTATTTCAATTTTTCTTATGGGTACTATAGCTACGGTAGATGCCTCGTGCCCCGGCATGACAGGCGGAAGGATGTATATTGAACAATAGCACCAATATTCAACAGTAGCACTAACACCGAACACAGCACTACGGTTTGTTATGCCGGGGCACAAGACATCTGCACAAGACTGCCATATACATGAAAATTTGAAATACCCTCTTTTTAAATCGCAAAGAAACATATAATTGCTTTTGTTTGTACATTCGCCCGGGTTATATCATTATATTATATTCCAAATTATTTTCATGAAAAAGATGCATCAGCTTTGCCGTCGCCTTGTATTATTGGTTGCGGCCATGTTCTCATTGTTACAGTTAATGGCAAATAATGCCGACCTGGCTATACAGGGAAAATGGGATTTAACTATTATGGTGGATGGCAAACCATCTCCTTCCTGGTTGGAGGTATATCACTCAGGTAATAAATGGCTGGTAGGCCAGTATGTAGGCATTTCAGGCAGCGCAAGGCCTATATCCAAAATCAATTTTAAAGATGGAAAAATGAGCTTTACCATTCCGCCGCAATGGGAAGAAGAAGAGAACGATGTGATATTTGAAGCAACGCTAAAAGATGATGTATTAACCGGCACTGTGGTGGCTGCAAATGGTAAAACCTACGAATGGAAAGGCGTGCGTGCTCCATTATTGCTCAGAACATCTGCACCTGTATGGGGGAAGCCTGTTAAATTATTTAATGGAAAAAATCTTACCGGCTGGAAGGCTGTAGGCAAAGAAAATCAATGGCAGGTTATTAATGGTGTTTTATCAAGCCCTCATTCAGGAGCAAACCTGATAACAGAGCAAAAGTTCAACGATTTTAAACTGCATATTGAGTTTAAATGCCCTAAAGGAAGCAATAGTGGTATTTATCTGCGTGGTAGATATGAAGTGCAGATCATGGATAGCAAAGGAGAGGTGCCACAGAAAGATCTGCTGAGTGCCATATACGGTTTTATAACACCTAACCAGATGGCTGCTAAAGATGCAGGCGAATGGCAGTCTTATGATATTACGCTCGAAGGCAGGATTGTTACGGTTGTATTGAATGGTAAAACAGTTATTTGCCGCGCCCCGATCCCGGGCATTACCGGCGGCGCACTGGATAGCAATGAAGGAGAGCCGGGCCCAATTTACATACAGGGCGATCACGGCCCTATTGAGTACAGGAATATAGTAATTACACCTGCAAAGTAAAATGCTGCTTATATAAGCGTATTAGCCCCGTGTAAATATATTGTAAACCAAAAAAAGGTATAATGATCTCTTGCAAAAAATTATTGGCCGGCTTACTTATTTGCTGCGCTGTAAATGTTTCAGCACAAATGGTAACAAAAGTAACCGACCCTGCTGACTGGGTTAACCCTTTAATGGGAACAGATTCAAAACACAGCTTATCTAACGGTAATACATACCCGTCAATAGCATTGCCCTGGGGTATGAATATGTGGACGCCGCAAACCGGCAAAATGGGAGACGGCTGGCAATATCAATATTCCGCAGACAAAATAAAAGGCTTTAAACAAACGCATCAGCCCTCTCCGTGGATGAACGATTACGGGCAGTTCAGTATAATGCCTGTAACAGGGAAGTTGCGGATTAAAGAAGAGGAAAGAGAAAGCTGGTTCAGCCATAAAGCGGAAGAAGTTAAACCATATTATTACAGTGTGTACCTGGCAGACCATGATGTAACTACAGAAATTACGCCAACAGAAAGAGCCGCCGCTTTTCGATTTACATTTCCGCAAACAGATGGCGCGTATGTTGTGGTTGATGCATTTGATAAAGGTTCTTATGTAAAAGTGATCCCTGCCGAGCGTAAAGTTATCGGCTATTCTACAAGGAACAGCAAGGGCGTGCCTGAAAATTTCAAAAACTATTTTGTAATTGTTTTTGATAAGCCCATTGCCAATGCAGGTATTTTCAGCGGCGACAGTCTTGATCTTACCAAACTTGAAATGCAATCTGCACATGCCGGCGCGGTTGTTGAATTTAAAATATTCAAAAAAGGCGAACAGGTAAACGCGAAAGTGGCTTCATCTTTTATAAGCCCTGAACAGGCAGAGCTTAATTTAAAGGAAATTGGCGATAACAGTTTTGAAGTAACCAGGAAAAAAGCGAGAGATATATGGAATGAAACCCTTGGAAGGATAACTGTTGAGGGCGGCACTATTGACCAGGTGCGTACATTTTATTCTACGCTATACAGAACAGTTTTCTTTCCGAATAAATTATATGAAAAAGACGCATCCGGTAGTATAGTGCATTACAGCCCGCACAATGGAAAAGTGCTTCCCGGTTATATGTTTGGCGGCACAGGCTTTTGGGATACTTTCCGTGCATTATATCCTTTTTTGAATTTGGTTTATCCGTCAATCAATAAAGAAATGCAGGAAGGATTACTGAATGCATATAAAGAAAGTGGCTTTCTGCCGGAATGGAGCAGCCCCGGTGCGAGAGCAGTAATGGTGGGTAATAATTCGGCTTCTGTTGTGTCAGACGCTTATGTAAAAGGCCTGAGAGATTACGATATTAATACATTATATGAAGCCTTATTACATGGTGCAAACACAGAAGGCCCGAATGGCACAGGCAGGAGAGGAGTGGAGTATTATAACAAACTCGGTTATGTACCCTATGATGTAAAGATCAATGAAAATGCTGCAAGAACATTGGAGTATGCGTACGATGATTTTACCATTTATCAATTAGGCAAGGCACTCAATCGTCCTAAAGAAGAATTGCAGTTATATGCAAAACGTTCTCAGAACTACAAAAATCTTTTTGATAAAGAGACTAACCTTATGCGTGGTAAAAACCAGGATGGAAGTTTTGAAAAGCCATTCAACCCGTTTAAATGGGGTGATGCATTTACGGAAGGTAACAGCTGGCATTATTCATGGAGCGTGTTTCACGATATTAAGGGACTTTCTGATTTAATGGGTGGCAGGGCACAGTTTGTGAAAATGCTGGATTCTGTTTTTGTAATGCCCCCGGTTTTTGATGACAGTTATTACGGTTTTGTTATTCATGAAATAAGAGAAATGCAGATAGCCAATATGGGGCAATATGCGCATGGCAATCAGCCGATACAACATATGGCGTATTTGTACAATTATGCCGGTGAGCCATGGAAAACACAATACTGGGTAAGAGAGATCATGAACCGCATGTATAAGCCAACACCGGATGGCTATTGCGGAGATGAAGATAACGGGCAAACATCAGCATGGTACGTGTTTTCTGCTTTGGGATTTTACCCGGTATGCCCGGCAACAGATCAGTATGTGCTGGGAGCTCCACTATTTAAGAAAGCAGTAATAAAGCTGGAAAACGGTAAACAATTCACTATTGACGCACCTCAAAACAGCGACCAGTCCAGGTATATTCAGTCTGCCCAACTGAATGGAAAAAACCTCGATCAAAACTGGATCAGTCATTTTGATATTCAGAAAGGAGGTAGCTTTAACCTGGCAATGGGCATTAAACCAAATACTGTTCGTTGTACCAAAGAGTCGTGCTATCCTTATTCTTTTTCCGGCAGTGAGGATGCGGCCATATTAAAGTAACAGCCGATGGCCGGTGACTGTTTTAAGATCTATTTACAATTTATTTAAACAGATATACTTACCTTAATGCCAAAATTTCAATAACGATGAGTAAGAAAGTCAAACAAAAGACCAGTAATTCCCGCAGAAAGTTTCTGCAAAATGCTTCCCTTGCCGCAGCAGGTTATTTTATTGTTCCCCGTCATGTACTGGGAAAAGGATATATAGCACCCAGCGATAAATTAAATATTGCCGGTATAGGCGCCGGTGGTAAAGGCGAAAGCGATCTGAAATCATTTGCTGAGAGCCCTAAAGTAAATATAGTAGCGCTTTGCGATGTGGATGATCGTCAATCTGTAAAATCAAGGCAAAATTTCCCTAAAGCCAATTATTATAAAGATTTCAGGGAAATGCTGGCTAAAGAAAAGAATAACATTGACGCATGCTCTATATCTACCCCTGACCATACCCATGCCGTTGCAACATTAGCGGCTATGCAATTGGGGAAGCACGTATATACACAAAAACCGCTTACGCACGATATTTACGAAGCACGTATTCTTGCCGAAGCTGCAAAAAAATATAAGGTAGTAACCCAAATGGGTAACCAGGGTGGTTCAGGAGATGGTGTAAGAAGAATGAAAGAATTATATGATGCCGGGTTGATCGGTGATATTGTTGAAGCGCAGGCATGGACAAACCGCCCGATATGGCCGCAAGGCGTTTCCAAACCAACAGGTACTTACCCTGTACCCAGCGAGCTCGACTGGAATTTATGGCAGGGCACTGCACCGAGAGAAGAATATAATCCCGCGTACCTGCCATTTAACTGGAGGGGCTGGTGGAATTATGGTACCGGAGCATTAGGTGATATGGCCTGCCATATTATGGATCCTATTTACCGCATTTTACCGATAGATTTCCCTTCTTCAGCTGAGTGCAGCATTGCCAACCAATGGACAGGTATGAACCAGGAAGCCAATAATATAGCCAGTTGTCCTGTTTCCTCTATCATTCATCTTGAATACCCGAGAAAAGACAAAAAAGGAACATTGAAAGTATCCTGGTATGATGGCGGTTTATTACCTAAACGTCCTGATGAGTTAAAGCCGGAAGAAGATTTCGGGAACTGGGACGGTGGTGTTTTATTTATCGGAACAAAAGGTAAGCTACTGGCAGATTGTTATGGCGCTAATCCACGGTTACTCCCGCTGTCAAAAAATGATAGTGCAAAAGCGGTTAAAGAAACCATCAAACGTGTACCTGAAGGTCACTACCTGCAATGGGTAAATGCTTGTATGGAAGGTTACGGCAAAGGCGTAACAAGTTCACCATTTGAATATGCAGGTCCGTTTACAGAAAGTATATTGATGGGGAATCTTGCTATCAGGAGTGCATTATATACAGATCCTAATGTAAGCGGCTGGGGTAAAAACAAATTTACCGGGCGCAAAAAATTACTGTGGGATGCAAAGAACATGAAGATCACAAACTTTGATGAAGCAAACCAGTTTGTAAAACGTCAGTATAGCGAAGGCTGGAGCCTTACGTTGTAATAACATATAGTTACAACTAATAAAAAGCGGGTTCAAATAATTTGAACCCGCTTTTTTAATGTTATTTCCCGGAGGATTGATCTGTATCGCACAAATTACGGTTGAAATCAAAACAGTGGTTTTCGTCATCCCGAACGAGCGACACGGGGATTATACTGTCATCGTTCTTACGCGAGTGAGAGATCTGCCGGATTGGGTGCTAATGCTCAACATTTGTACTATAGCCCAACGGATTTGCCTTCGGTAAGGAAAGTTCTCTCCCGCCGCAAGTTGCGTTTAATTCAAAGTTCATGAGGGCGGGATCGGAATGACGGCTGAGTATTTGTATTTTGCTGTCAGCACTGAGTCAAAGTATATAACTATTCAACCTCTCACCGTCCTTGCAAGCCCGCCTCAACCATTAATAAATATCAGGGTGATATGCGGGCGAAGTTTTTATGTTTGAAATAAGGAATTATAAGGTTAGTAAATTTAACCAAAATCATAAGTTATGAAACCTATTTCAGATAGACTGCGAGATTTTACAGGTCAAAACATATATGTAGGAATGGATGTGCATCATAAGAGTTGGAAAGTACATATTTATAGCGACGAGTTTGAACTAAAATCTTTTAGTCAGGCCCCTGATGTGGAGCAATTATATAACTATCTCAATAAGAACTATAAAAATGCAAACTATCAAATTGCGTATGAAGCAGGTTTTTGCGGCTTCTGGATACAGCGATCATTTGCTTCGAAAGGAGTAAATTGTATGGTAGTTAATCCGGCAGATGTGCCAACCAGTAATAAAGAGCACCTGCGCAAAACAGATAACGTGGATAGTAAAAAGATTGCCAAAGGCTTAAAAAACGGGGAATTGAATTGTATTCATATTCCTGAAATAGAGCTGGAGCTTGACAGGCAATTATTACGAAACCGAGAGCGATTAATAAAAAACAGCACCCGCTGTAAGAACCGTATAAAAGCCTTTTTAAAATTACATGGTATAGAAATACCTGGTACCTATAGTAAAGGTGTATGGAGTAAAAAATTTATAGCGTGGCTACAGCAACTAAAATTCCAGGCAGATAGTGGTAATAAGGCGATGCAAATTTATGTAACCGAGCTTATGTTTCTGGAGGAGCAAAAGAAGCTTGTAGATAAAGAAGTGCTTATTCTATCGAAATCACCCCGCTATAATGGCAATGTTACGCTATTACTGACGATTCCATCAATAGGCTTACTTACAGCCATGATCTTGTTAACAGAGTTGGGGGATATAACCAGGTTTAAAGGGTTGGATGAATTATGCAGTTATTGTGGTATAGTTCCTAATTGCCACAATAGCGGAGAAACGGAACGCACAGGAGGTTTAAGTAGAAGGGGAAACTCAACCTTGAAACGAATGTTGATTGAATGTGCGTGGGTAGCAGTGAGAAAAGATCCCGCATTATTACTGTACTATAAACAACAGATAAGCCATATGAAAGGTCAGAAAGCAATTATAAAAGTGACCAGGAAACTATTAAGCAGGATAAGATATGTGTTGATTAACCAGCAGCCTTATGTAAATGGTATAATTTCTTAATGGATATAATATATCTGCATATAAAACTTAAAGCTGGCATACAAGCGCATTGAGATTGCTGCAGCCGAAAGGACTGCTTGGCGAAGTTTGCGTATGCCACTTATTATACTAACAAAAAATTGCAGTAATGATCATAATACATTATCTGCTTAGAGAAGGATGTTTTATAATGTCAGGTAAATAGTCCACGATAGAAATAAATAATTGTACATCGGAAATAGAATAATATTCAGCTGTAGAATATACAATTATTCATTTCCATCGTGTGCAAAAAAATAAATTTGCATTTCAACATAGAAGCAATCTCAATTTTTTAATAGTCCTTCTTGTTGCATGATTAATGGATATTTCTTTTTTTGAGGTTAAAATATCTTTTTAGAAGCAAAATCCCTGCTTTTTTGATACAATGCGTCTGCAGAATTGTTTTTTACCTGGTGTCACACAATAACGGTAACGCACATACGTATATTAATTTTATTATTTATTTTACTCATTACATTAAAAACCCTGAAAGATGAGAAAGCGTTGTTTGTTATTCATTGTATATGCTTCTGCCTTTATCCCTTACATTTCTGATGCACAGGAGGATAAAAGAATGGTAAAAGATAAAATAAGTGTTTTTGTGGCTGGCGGCAGTTCGCTTACATCAGGCAATATAAAAGACAGCCTTTTTATCCGTAATGGATGGAATATAGAAGCCGGGATTTATATGCCGTTTTTTTACAGTGCCGCCCATAGTATTAAAACCTCAACAGCAAATTATTTTACAGCAGGTATAGAAGCCAATATCAGCTATGCGCAACATGAAGCTGATGGCGGTATGGCATCCTATACCAACGCCTATCATTTGCAGAATGGAACGATAAATCCCTCTTTTGAAGGAGGCACGCCTTATGCAGGTTTATTCCAGGTACTGGCTGGTCCCAGGGTTACATGGACATCAGGAAAACTATCTGTTGCTCCTTCAGTATTAATGGGGTATTTATCTTTAAACAGGAAAGGTTATATGCTTTCTGATGCCGTTACAAATCCTAAGCAAAGTGAAGAGCGCAAAAATATTCCCTTTATTACTGCTGAAGGCAATACCACATCAGGTTTTGTTATAAAGCCGCAGATAACAATCGCCTATTATCTTGCAACCCGATTTTCCGTATTTGCGGGCGGAGCAATTTCTTTTGGACCGCCTGTTCAGAACAGTATTGTCTACTGGAAGCCGGAAGGAAGAGCAATGGACGATAATACATACAGCTACGACCAGTTTATGAATGGTGCAGCAAAAGCAGCAACATTCAGCAGCCGCTGGCAGGCAGCTAATATTAATGTAGGGCTGCGTTATACCTGGATAAAAAATACATTTGATAAAGAGCACAGGAACAAAAAACAAAAAGCTGCGACACCAGTAAAACCCGGCGGCGCTGTTTCTTCGTCGTATGCAGCAGGAAAAGCTGTGTCGCCGAACCCGACAGGTGATATGCCCCAAGGCATCAGCACTGCTACAGATTTTAATACAACAAGAAGTAACCGTGACAACAGGATTTTAACCGATCCAAACACAGATAGTACAGGTGATAAAACCGGTGCTGACAGCAGTATGCAGAGCCGTCTTTCAATGACTCCAACCACAACCAGGCAAACACAGGGAAAAACTTTTGGAGAAAAAGTAGCGCAGGGTATGCCGGTTAATCCATTGTATGAAGGAAATGGTGCAGGAGGTGATAACCCTTTGTACCAACCTGAAAAAATGGCTAAACCCGGCAGCCCTATTGGCGGCATTGTTGTAAAGGGTGGTAAAAATCCGGGTGGCAGCAATATCATCCTGCAGTCTGGCAATAATGGTGAAGTGTTGTTGAATAACCTGCAGGCAGGGAATTATAGCTTCCAACTCAGCATGGCCGGTCAGCAAACAGGCGGAGTTGAAGTAAAAGGTGGTAAAAATCCAGGTGAAAATTTTACCATACTTACAGTAAATAATAATGGGCAAATACGCTTTGAAGTACTTGAACCAGGTAATTACAAACTCATCATATTGACTCCTGAAGCATCTGACACACCGGCAAAAAAAACAAAGAAAAAAGTAGTAGAGAAGGCTACATCAGGTTTAAAGGATACATTAAAAACAAATGTTTGAGGGGAGGGCGGCGGAAGGCGTAGGAAGAGGTATAGGGTACAAGGTGAAGTGTGAAAGGTGTAAGGTTACAGATTGTAAATTTGCCGCAGGATCGAATTTAGAACCAGAAACCGTTAATCTGAAACCTGCAACTTGTGACCAACCTGAAACTTGCAACCACTTTTGAATGTTTAGTATATAATTAAAATTTTCTGGCAAGGTTTTTTTATCCTTATATGCATTACTTCATTTAAAACATTTGTATATGCAAAAGAAAGGATTAGGCTTATTGATAGCCGCAGTAGCTGCATACAGCATTTACCGCATTTCTAAAATGTCTCCGGAAGAAAAAACAGCTTTGAAAGAAAAGGGAAAAAAATTCCTGAGAGAAAATTTTGAGTTGGGAAATTTTTTCCCTTCAAAAACATCAGAGCAGGCTGTTTGAAAAATATATATTGAAACATGTTGCCGGAAAGTTGATTACTGGCAGCGATAGTCTATTGCATTCTGCCGCGTAGCTGCCAGTTGTTTGTAGTAGCAAATGCCAGCGGTTTTATTTGCCCCGTATGGGCTGCCGTTGCATAATAACAAGATAGCTACTCAGGCAGCTTAAGATTGCATTTTACTTGGTGGCTACCTGCGCAGAAAATTTTTCTACATGGTTGCTTACAGGCTTTGCTGTTTTTAAATAACGAAAGATGGCTTTAAGATCTTCTTCCGTCATGCCACTATACATTTTCCAGGGCATAATGGTATTGAATTCGCCGGGTTTTACCGCAGGCAACTTGTAGCTGCTGTCTGCATACAATTTGAATTTATTTATAAATATTTCTTCTGTCCATTTACCAATGCCTGTGGCAGAATCCGGCGATATATTAGCTGACCGGAGCATACCGCCTGGCATATTAAATTCACGGCCACCTCCAAATGCAAGCGCTTCTATGATCTGTCCTTTTTTAACAGGTGTGTGGCACTCAATGCAGGATGCTGCATTTACCATATACCTGCCATAAGCCAACTGGTCAGTTTTGGGAGGTAGCTTTTGTGGATTTGCTTTAGCCGGTATAGTATTAATGATAAAATTCATCGGGAAATCTGCAACAGATTCCGGTACTGTATTCTCAATAGATGGCAGCGACCGGATATAGGCAATAATGCATTGGATATCTTCCGTGTCCATTTGCCCGTAATGGCTGTAAGGCATTACCGGAAACATAGCCCTGCCTTCTTTTGTAACGCCTGTAGTGATAAGTCGAAAAAGTTCTCCGTCAGTATAGCGGCTAATCCCTGCAGGAGTAATATTCTTTGAATAAAAAACACCGGGAAAGCCTGCATGCTGGTCAAAACGTTCTCCGCCTTTACCCAGTGTACCTTCTATCAAAGGTCCGGAAAATTTTGACCAGTCGCGGGTTGAATGGCAGTCAGTGCATACAGATACATGGTTGGCCAGATATTTTCCTCTTTCTATTTTTTCAGAGGTGTTCGTAATCGTTAGAGCAGGTGCATCACCCACATTGGGCAGCGCAGTTTTTACATATACAATCAGCAGGAAGATGATGAGTATAATGCTCAATAATGCGTAGCCAAGCACTTTAAAAGCTTTTTTCATTATTACCGGTTTAGTGGATTATGTGAGAGGAGAGCAATTAAGGTGCTGATTCAAGCGGAAGTGATTACCAAGATATTATTTATTGCATGAAAAGAGAAGTGTTTGTTGAAATTTTTTTATAAAACATTTACATCAGGAGGGCGATGATTCTCCTACGTCATTCGATCCCGCCTCATGAAGATTGAATCATGGTATATTACGGCAGGAGAAAAATCCATTGGGCAGTAGTACAAAGTTGAGCATTAGTACCAAAGCCCGGCAGATCCCTCACACGCGTAAAAGTGTTCATACTCAATCCCCGTGTTGCTCGTTCGGGATGACGCATAACCTTATGCATATTTTGCAGCGTGCAATGCTGACAACCTACCGTCCACCGCTCCCCGCTATCTTATCAGCGTAACCACACCGCGCAATACAATAGGAGTGCCTTCACTGCAAACTACTTCTGCCATATATATATATGTGGACGTTCCCGGTGGACGTTTACCCCCCGGCAAATTTCCGTTCCAGCCCATCAACCGGTTGTTGGCATTAAAATTTTTGGTGGTTTAAGATTTATTGTTCTTAACTACAAACCACAAACTGTCAACAAGAAGCCACAACCCTCACCCATTTGTATTTATATCATGTCTTGTATTTCTCGATATATTATCCACCGTCCATATTATTCTTTTTTCAAAAGGAAATTTTCTTACGGTGCAATCCAGTTTATTACAGATCCTGCAGGAGAAATCATAACAGCCGTCTGCATGTACAAAAAGTTCAACGGTTTCTCCAAATTCTTTTCTTACTAATGAAGATAATATTTCTATTTCTTCATGCGCTTCTCTTACATTCAGATACCAGGGAACGGTAAGATGGCAATCGGTGTGCAATACGTTCCCGAATTTTATAATGCGCAGGTTATGCAGATCAATCCAGTTAACCCGGCGGTTTTGATTAAGTAGCTGCACCATTTCTTCCAGCAGTTCCTTATCGGCTTCATCCATTATGCCGGCAACAGAGCTTCTTACAATAGTATAGCCGGTATACATTATATAACCTGCAAGGCATATGGCAATAGCACCGTCAAGCCATTTAAGTTCTGTGAGCCATATTACTGCCAGCCCAATGATAATGCCGAGTGTGGACCATGTATCGCTCTGCAGGTGTTTGCCGCTTGCAATAAGTGCAAGTGAATTATTACGCTTACCCACCATAACGCAATACCTGCCGGTAATGAAATTGATGATAGCTGTAACCCCTACAAGTAAAATACCATAATCAAGTTTTTGAAGGTCGCGGGGATATATAAAATTGTATACCGCCTGGTATATTATAACAATACCGGCAATAAATATGAGACTTCCTTCAACCGCAGCAGATAAAAACTCCGCTTTGCCATGTCCGTAAGGATGGTTACTGTCTCTTGGCTTTGCAGCTATATACAGGCTGTATAAACTTATAAAACCTGCTATAACATTCACAGTGCTTTCCAGCGCATCGGTGAGTATTGATACAGATCGGGTAATATACCATGCAATGATCTTGATAATGAACAAAACAACCGCTACAACGGTAACTGTTTTCTGCAGCCGTAGATTAATGAGTGACTGATGCAATGGGTTAGTATTTGTGCAAAGATATTGAGCTATGGGCTATCAGCCGTCAGCCGTGAGCTATCAGTCACAACCTGAAACCTGCAACTATAGACCTGAAACTGCCACCACCACTATCCCTTCGTTCGCGTAATGCGCATGCTGTATAAAAAAAGCCCACTGTTATCAGTGGGCTGTCATCCGTAATTGCCACCTGTTTTATTCCTTTTTATCTTTGTTTTCCTTAAATCTTTTGTCTGCGGTGCCGTCTTTTTTTAAATGTTTGTTTTCTTTATAGCGTTTATCCGGTGTACCATCCTTTTTCACCTTTTTTGCTGTGCTGCCTGCAGCCGGGGCTGCGGTAGCGGCAGTTGTTGCACTGGCTTGCTGCTGCGAAGCGGCGGCAGTTTTTTTGGTGGTTTTATGCTTCTCCTGTGCAGGTTTGGTGGTTTGCGCAAACATAGCGCCACTACTGAGTGTAAATACTAAAACAGCGAGCAATAGCTTTTTCATATTTGTATGTTTTAAAGTGATATGCATAATTACACATACGACATTGCATGTGGTATTAAGCGGTTGTTAAGCAGGTTGATATTAACATTGGGTTTACATCAGGCGCACTGTAAAAATAACGATTGTTAGTATGATTTTGAATTCTGTTATTTTTGCTTTTTTAAAAATTGATCTTATATGCATTTTGAATTGAATGAAGAACAATTGATGATCCGGAAAGCGGCACGCGACTTTGCCATAAACGAATGCTTGCCTGGCGTAATTGAAAGGGATGAAAAGCAGCAGTTTCCCAAAGAGCAAATATCAAAACTGGCTGAGCTTGGTTTTATGGGAATGATGGTTGATGAAAAATACGGAGGTTCGGGATTAGACACTGCCAGTTATGTACTTGCCATGGAAGAAATAAGTAAAGTGGATGCAAGCGTTAGCGTATGCATGAGCGTTAATAATAGTCTTGTGTGCTGGGGATTGGAGCAATATGGCAATGAAGCACAAAAGCAGCAATATCTTGTACCGCTGGCACAGGGTAAAAAAGATGGAGAATTCTATATAGGTGCATTTTTATTAAGTGAGCCGGAGGCAGGCAGCGACGCTACATCGCAACATACTACTGCAGAGGATAAAGGCGATCATTATATTTTAAATGGCACCAAAAACTGGATCACTAATGGTAACAGCGCCAGTGTTTATCTTGTAATAGCACAAACAGATATTTCAAAAGGAAGCAAGGGTATAAATGTTTTTATAGTAGAAAAAAATACATCCGGCATTACAGTAGGAGCAAAAGAGAATAAGCTTGGCATACGCGGAAGCGATACCCACAGCATTATGTTCCAGGATGTAAAAGTGCCTAAGGAAAACAGGATAGGAGCGGATGGTTTCGGTTTTACTTTTGCTATGAAAACCCTTGCCGGTGGACGGATAGGAATAGCGGCGCAGGCACTTGGAATAGCGTCAGGCGCGTATGAACGTGCGGTTGCTTATTCAAAGCAGCGGAAAGCTTTCGGAAAAGAAATTGCCCAACACCAGGCTATTCAGTTTAAGCTGGCTGATATGGCAACCCGCATTGAAGCTGCACGATTATTATGTTTACGTGCCGCCTGGGAAAAAGATAATGGTATTGACTATACGCTAAGCAGCTCAATGGCAAAAGTATATGCTTCTGAAACGGCTATGTGGGTAACTACGGAAGCTGTGCAGGTGCATGGCGGTTATGGCTACGTTAAAGAATATCATGTGGAGCGCCTGATGCGTGATGCAAAAATTACACAGATATATGAAGGCACAAGCGAGGTGCAAAGAATTGTGATAGGAAGAAGTATATTGAAATAGCAGAAGCAGTCAGCCTTCGGCTATTA
The DNA here is from genome assembly GCA_047601125.1 of Agriterribacter sp. Taxonomy (GTDB): domain Bacteria; phylum Bacteroidota; class Bacteroidia; order Chitinophagales; family Chitinophagaceae; genus Agriterribacter. Next base: position 3,397,284 of record JASGJY010000002.1, read on the forward strand.
GTAAGGAGTAGTAGTTTGTGGTTTGAATGAAACCTGTAACCAGTAATGATTATTTTCATATCTTTTGCGTGTTTATAAATATTAACCGATTGAAAATATCATTTTACTTATGCATATTCTGCAATTGCAAATCTATGGAAAAGCTACGGTGGGAATAATGTGTTGAAAGGCATTAACCTGATAGTAGATACTCCGCAGATCATTGGCTACATTGGGTGGTAAAAGAAGTGCTACATCTATAACAGAGCTTTCCGCATCGGTAAAATATTTATGGTTTATATACTATCCTTCGTTCGCAGTAGCTTCAGCATTTATTTTAGTAAGATTTAGTGAAGATTATCCTGCTTCATGGATATATCATGCTGCACCCGTAAAGCAGCCTGGCTATATGATGATGGCTTCGTTCAATACGTTATTTATAAAATATTTTCTGCCCCTGTATATTCTGTTTTTTGGTATAAGTTTATATGTGTGGAAGCTTACTATTGTAGATGATTTTTTATTCGGGCTTATCAATAATTATTTCTGCCTGCTTGCCAGCATTGCAATAGCTAATAAATATCTTCCTTTTTCACGTCCTACGGGCACTAAAAATCAGTCAGGGCGTAGTATACTGATATTTATTCAAATGATATTCGTTGGCCTTATGGCAGGAATTCATTATTGGATCAATTCCATTCCGGGCGCTATATATATAATTTTTGTTGCGGAAATATTTCTTTGTTGGCTAATCCGGCGCGAACTGCGAAATTTGGCGTGGAAAAAAATTTCAGTATAGCATGGCGGTGAATAAAGAAGCATATAAAGAACTCCATCATTTTCTTTCTGAAAAGAATACAATCCTTATAGCGGTATCCAAAACCAAACCTGTAAGTGATATCCTGGAGCTATATGAGTTGGGGCAGCGGGATTTTGGTGAAAATTACGTACAGGAAATAACTGAAAAACAACCGCTTTTGCCACAGGATATTCGCTGGCATTTTATTGGTCATTTGCAAACCAATAAAGTAAAATATATTGCTCCGTTCGTTTACATGATACATGGCATTGACAGCCTGAAGCTGTTAAAGGAAGTAAATAAACAGGCGCTGAAGCTTGACAGAATAATTCCGGTATTGCTTCAGGTGCATATCGCAAAAGAAGAAACAAAATTCGGACTGGATGAAAATGAATTGAAGGAAATATTACAACATGCCGGCGAATTAAAAAATATTGCTGTTAAAGGGCTGATGGGGATGGCCTCATTTACGAGCAATGAGGCTGAAGTGCGCACTGAATTCAGCTATCTTAATTCACTTTATCATAAGATCAACACTGATCTCACAAATCATGACTCACCACTTACCACTTTATCCATGGGAATGAGCGGCGATTATAAAATGGCAATAGCAGAAGGGAGCAATATGGTTCGTATAGGCAGCTTGTTGTTCGGCACAAGAAGCTGAACCTACATTCTTTCCGGCACTTCTATACCAAGCAAAATCATTCCTGATGCGATAACATTCGCCGTCATACGGCAAATACGCAGTCTTAGTTGTTTTTTGTTTTCTGTTTCTGCCTTAAGCACCCGGTGTTCTGTAACAAAAGAGTTAAATGTTTTGGCAACGTCATAGCAATAGTTAACAATCGCTGAAGGATTATGCTCTGCCGCCGCCTGCGAAATAATTGCAGGATATTTTTCCAGCAGTATAATGATATCTTTTTCCAGGCTTAAAAGCGCTTCGCCGGGCTGTAGCTGGTATGCTGTATCTTCCGCTTCATTACGCAATATGGCTTTTGCCCTTGCATAAGAAAACTGAACAAATGATGCGGTGAAACCATGGAAGTCAATGCTCTCTTCAGGATTAAATACCATTCTTTTTTTAGGGTCAACACGGAGTATGAAAAATTTCAAAGCCGCAAGCCCTATAGTATAATACAATTTTTGCAGCTCCTCTTCCGTAAAATCTTTAACCTTGCCAAGCTCGGCGGTTTTTTCTGCCGCTACTTTTATCATTTCATCTATTATATCATCTGCATCAACAACAGTACCTTCCCGGGTTTTCATTCTGCCGGTAGGCAATTCCACCATGCCATAGCTTAAATGATAAATACCTTCTGAAGAAGGAAGTCCTAACTTTTCGCAGATCAGCTTAAGCACTTTAAAATGATAGTTCTGTTCATCGCCTACCACATAAATGCTTTGATCGTATTTAAACTCCTCGTATTTATTTACAGCCAAACCAATGTCCTGGGTAATATAAACCGCTGTTCCATCCTTGCGCTGTAAAATTTTTTCATCTAATCCGTCGGCAGTAAGGTCTATCCATACGCTATTATCTTCTTTCTTAAAAAATATCCCTTTTTTTAATCCGTCATCTACGAGTTTTTTGCCGAGCAGGTAAGTATTGCTTTCATAATACATCTTATCAAAATCGCTGCCTATTCTTTTGTAGGTTACATCAAATCCATCATAAACCCAACTGTTCATCGTTTTCCAGAGTTGTATTACATCAGGCTTACCGGCTTCCCAATCCACCAGCATTTGCTGAGCGGCTTTCATAACAGGTGCTTCTTTTTCTGCATTTTCTTTGCTCAGCCCTTTATCCATTAATGTGTTTACTTCTTTTTTATACTGCTCTCCAAACATTACATAATAATCGCCCACAAAATGATCTCCTTTCATTCCTGTGCTTTGTGGTGTGGCGCCATTGGCAAACCATTGCCATGCAACCATGCTTTTACAAATATGTATACCACGGTCGTTGGCAATGCAGGTTTTTATAATATTATATCCTTCTGCTTTTAGTATTGCTGCAATGCTCCAGCCTAAAAAATTATTACGTAAATGCCCAAGGTGCAGGGGCTTATTGGTATTGGGAGAAGAATATTCTACAACGATCCTTTTGCCATTTTTTGCTTTCCTGCCATAATGTGCATCAGCGTAATTACCGGACAAAATATTGTTCCAGTATGCATCAGAAATGGTAAGGTTTAAAAACCCTTTGATCACATTATATGATGAAAACAGTTTGGGGTTTGTATTGACAAGCTGCTCACCAAGCGTTTTGCCCAAAGCATCAGGTGATTGTTTTAAAGGTTTTAATAATGTGAATAAAACAACTGTATAATCACCCTCAAATTCGGGTTTTGTTTGATTGATCTGGAAATCCTTTGCGCTGAATGTTTGTGCATATAATTCTTCCAAAGCCCTGATCACTGCTGATTGTATACCTTGTATAACGGACATTTCCTGTGTTTTAAAGGACTGCAAAAATAAGGATATGCAGCGTCAAACGAAGAGGGTACATTCCAAATTTTCGCTGGTTGGTGGAGATACTAGCCAGGGCATGCGCCGTGGGCGGTGTCTCACCACCCACTTCTGGTGCGAAAATTTAGAATGCACCCACGAAGTCAATACCTTTTTTTATGTTATTTTGTGGAACACAGTATTAAAACAAGCATGCAGATTTTAGAAGTAAACAACAATCAAACAAAAAAACTATTTCTCGACCTTCCACGGAAATTATATAAAAACGATCCAAACTGGATTTGCCCGCTTGATAATGATATATCATCGGTATTTGATCCCGCTAAAAATAATTTTCATAAGCATGGTAAGTGTATCCGATGGATACTGAAAAATGAAAAAGAGGAAGTTATCGGGAGGATAGCTGCATTTGTGAATGAAAAAAAAGCTTACCAGTTTGAACAACCTACAGGCGGATGTGGCTTTTTTGAGTGCATTGATAACCAGGATGCAGCCGACCTTTTATTTGATACCGCCAAAAACTGGTTAGCGGCTAATGGTATGAAAGCAATGTTTGGCCCAATTAATTTTGGCGAAAATGATATGTGGTGGGGATTGCTGGTAGATGGTTACAGCATGCCGTATTATGGTATGAACTATCATTTGCCCTATTATAAAAGGCTGTTTGAACGATATGGCTTTACTCCGGCCTATGAGCAGATATCAAACAGGATAGAGGTATATAAACCTTTTCCGGAAAGGTTTACAAAAATTGCCGGATGGGTGGTTAAAAAAAACGGGTATCATTTTGAACATCTTGACAAAACGAAGTTTGAAAAATTTGCCGCCGATTTTAAAGAGATATATAATGATGCATGGAAAGACTTTGAACATTTTACGCCAATAACGGATATAACCATAAGAGAGACTTTTGAAAAAATGAAAGTGATCATGGATGAAAGGCTGGTATGGTTTGCGTATGTAAACGGGGAGCCTGCATCTCTGATCGTTATTGTGCCTGATGTAAATGAACTTATTTATAACCTGGATGGCAAGCTGAATATTATAGGGAAATTGAAATTCCTTATCAATAAAATGAGCAAAAGAAACAAAAGAATGAGAGCGGTTATAATGGGCACTAAACAAAAATTTCAAAAACACGGGTTGGAATCTGCCCTGTTTATTAAGCTGAAAGAATATGTGCTCCCTTTAAATCAATACGAGGAGCTTGAGCTTTCGTGGGTGGGTGATTTTAATACTAAAATGCTGGCTATTCATGAAGCTACCGGGGCAACATTTTCAAAAAAACATATTACCTATAATATTGCCTTTTAAATGTTTGTTTCTGATCTTAATGATATTTATAAAGCTTCGCTGCTCCAATGCCCGCCAATGGGTAATATAGTATAAGGCTGTTGCAGCGCTTCTGCTTTTGAAGCAAATAGCTTAGGATCGGCGGTGTTGAAAGTGAACATATCATAATGACACGGAATAATATGTCTGATGCCGGCCGTACTTCCCAATCTTGCCGCTTCTTCCGTATTTAAATTTCCTGCAACTCCCCGTGCAGGATCATTGCCATTTATGGGAAGCATTGCAAGATCAACTTTAAAAGAGGATAATATATTTTCCAATCCGTTATACCACAGTGTATCGCCGCTATGATAAATTGTCCATTTGCCAAATTGAATGATATAGCCCAGGTATTTGCATTGTCCTTTTTCATCACGGTCAATAGTATTGTGCGCGGCCGGAATGGCATGAAAGGTAAAATCACCTATGGTTAATTGTTCTCCATCATTTAATCCTTCCGGAAAATCAGCCTGCATTTTTATGCGCTCTGTAACAAAGCTCCTGTTGGCTTCAGGAATGATAAAACTAATACCGGGATTATTATTGATAACCGGTATCAGTGTTTCTGCATCTAAATGATCTGTATGATTATGGCTTGAAGAAACGATCAGTATATCGTTCAGTAATTCGGGTTTTATCACTCTTTCGGTCATGCGTGTATGCGGCTTATTGGTGTCTGCATATTTTTTTGTGAGTGAATCAGAGAGATAGGGGTCAATCAAAATCTTTTTTCCCTGCCATAATAAAAGATAGCCGCTCTGCCCCAACCACCATATATGAAAATGGTTGTTGTCAGATTTATATTGCTCTATCTGCTGCAGAAGCGCTCCGTCTTTTATTATGGATGGTATCATACGTGTATTTTAGCGTTGCAGGTTTAAGGTTTGTGATTTGTAGTTGCAAGTTACAGGTTACAAGTTTCAGGGTTCATACAGGCTTACTATTTAGCAACAGGCTTTAGTTTGAGTACCTGCAACTTGTAACCTAAAATTCACGCTCTACAATTTTTCTCTTACTACATTCGCTCCCTTTACCATATTAATTAATTTTTGTCTTGATGCCCACCTTGCGGTTTGACTTAACCCGCAATCCGGTGCAACAGACAGTTTTTCGGCAGGGATATATTGCAGGCATCTTTTTATTCTTTCCACTACATCATCTACCGTTTCTATATAATAATTTTTTACATCAATAATACCAACAGCCACATTCATTCTTTTGGCAAATACTTCCAGCAATTCTATTTCTGCGAATTCACGGTTTGCCATTTCAATGTGCATTTCATTTACTTTAAGATCCAGGAAATCAGGTATCATCGGTTTGATGCTGCGATACCCAACCGGTCTACCTTTAAAATTGCCAAAGCATAAATGAGTAGAGAGATTACATTTGCCAACAACCGGTTCAACCGTTGCATTAAAAATTTTTGCGAACCGCTTTGTATCTTCTTTGTAGGCATAACAGCTCATGGAGGGCTCATCAACGGTGATTTCTGTGCAACCCGCGGCTACAAGATCTTCCAGTTCTTTTTGGATGAAAGGAAGCAATGCCTGTGTTATGGCGTACCTGTCTTTATACATTTCATTTGGCAATAACCTGCCGCTTAATGTATATGGCCCGGGAATGCTGGCTTTAAGCACAGGCCCTTGCGGCGCTAATTTTTTTAAGCGCAGAAATTCTTTTACTACTCCCAGTCCGTTTGGAGCAGAAAGCTGTTCTGTAATATTGTGCTTGCCGCGCTGGTCATGCGCAGCAGGGCCAAACTTTCTCGTTTCTGATTCATTGGGAGAGATGCCTTTAATATACCCGTAAAAAGAAAGATTAAAATCAAGGCGAGTTTGTTCTCCGTCTGTAATAACATCAAGCCCTGCTGTTACCTGGTCGTGTACGGCGGCAATAACCGCGTCTTCAATCATTTCTTCAATATCTGTGGGGCCAAACCTGGAGAGATGTTGTGAGCCAAATTCAAGCCAGCCGGGAAAAGGATAGCTTCCTACTACTGTGGTGCGTATGGGTTTTTGCATATTGTTCATTTATTTTTATTACCTACGTTTTGATATAGTTTTGAAATCCTGTGCGCATGTTCATCATATGCGCTTTCAAATAAAATTTTCGCTTTTTCATTGCCGGCAATGCAGCCCGCAGTTAATACTTTCGGTGGCTGTTCTGCTGCGGTTAATAATTTCGCAACTTCCGCCTTAATGCAATTCACGATTAGCGCGCCACCAATTGTTGAGCCGGGTGATACAGGCGTATCCAGCCCGGGCACATACACCATTGCATCTCCTTTAGGTGCGCCGGTATCTAAAATAATGTCCGAAAAATCTCCCAGCTTCTTTCCATCTTTTCTTTTACTGATTGATGCTGCTGAATGTTGCCGGGTAATGATGGAAACTACCTTTACTTTCTTCTGCTGAAATATCTCCGCCATTTCAATGGGTACAATATTGCATCCGCTGGAAGATATAATAAGGGCGCTGTCTGTGGGTTCAATATCAAAGTTGCGGAGTATTCTGTCTGCCAGGCCTTCCACGTTCTCCAAAAACATAGCCTGCCGCTGACCGTTAGCGCCTACTACCAGGTTGTGAAACGTAAGTGATAGTTCAACAATAGGATTAAATCCCGGAAACGAACCATACCTCGGCCACATTTCTTCAACCATAATACGGCTATGCCCTGAGCCGAATACGTGTACCATTCTTCCTGCAAGTATAGTATCGGCGAAAAGTTTTGCTGTTTGTTGTAATGCTTCTTTTTGTAATTCAACGGTATCCGTAATTTTTCTGCATTGCTGCAAATAATCATCTATCACATCCATTGCTGTGCTTTATTTTTTAATGATTTATGTAATGCAAAACCAGCGGCTCCAACGGCCCCGGAATATTCATCAAAAACTGCCTGCACTACAGGTGTGCGCACACCTGAATGCCGCCATTCAAATATATCCATAAATACTGTGAGCGGTTCAAATAAATCCTTGCCGGCATGTGCAATGCCGCCGCCCAGTATAATAATTTCGGGAGAAATAATATTGATGAACGCGCAAAGGCATACTGCCAGCTTTTTTACCGATTGCAGCCATATATAAGTAGCGAGCGTATCTCCATTTTTATAGTGCTGCAATAAATCATATGTGCTGTTGTATTTTCCGAAAGAGCGTTGTTGTATAGTACAATCGCCTATGGCGTCTTCCAGACTTGCAGGCATGTTGGTTACATCTCTTGCATCACTGTCTGCATTAAGCATTACATGACCAAGGTGCCCGGCCCTGCTTAATAATCCCTGGTGTAATTCACCGTTGATCATTACACCACCGCCAACGCCTGTGCCAAGTGTGAGCATAATAATATTTTTATGCCCTTTTCCTGCGCCAAAGCCTGCTTCTGCCATTAGCGCTGCATGCGCATCATTCAAAACCCAGGTTGGGGTATTAAGATGATCTTTCCATACAAAATTTTCCAATCCGGCAAGGCGACCCGGCATCAGCACAATACAACTATTGTCTTTTCCTGCCAGTCCCGGCGCTGAAAGCCCGACAGGTAACACCGTTGAACCTGCTTTTTGCTGCAATATTTTTAATATTGCTGAAACATTATTTTTCCAGTTTGCTTCCTGCTTTTCGTTGGTCTGCAATTGCGCCGTTTCTAATACATTGCCGGCATCATCCACCAATACAGCCTTGATGTTTGTGCCTCCAAGATCAATTCCTATAGCTTTATTCATCGTTAGATGCGTTAGTGTTTTTAATGCAATGGTTGTAGTTTGTAGTTTATTGTCGTTTGGGTATCAGCAGCGTTCAGCGGTAAGCCGCTATCAGTTACCTGTCTTTACTATCTTACTTCTTACTCCTTACACTTTCTTTCTGCCCCTCACTCAAACTCCATCCTCCATCCACATATATTACCTGCCCGGTGGTAAACTTTGAATAATCAGACATAAAATAGCATGCTAAACCTGTTATATCTTCCGGTTGTCCTATTCTTCCTCCATCCAAAGGTTGCTTTGTTTTTATAAAAGAAAGAATAGTTTCATCATTTGCAGCCCGCTGCGCCATTGGTGTTTCTACAAGCGCGGGAGCAATTACGTTTACCCTGATATTATTTTTTGCATAATATGCTGCAATTGATTTACTGAAACCAATTACCGCAGATTTGCATGCCGCATAAGCATGCGTGCTGAAATAAGCAGCAGACGGATAACTTCCCAGCACTGACCCCATATTGAGTATAGTACCCCCGGTTTTATGCTGCAAAAACCATTGTACGGCTGCCTGATTCGACAGCATTACAGAAGTGAGGTTCAGATCAAAGGTTTGATGCCATCCTTCCAGCGTTAGCTCGTGCAGAGGTCCGTCGCCCATTTTTCTGCCACTGCCACCGGCTACATGAAACAGCCCGTTAAATGAGCCATATTCCCCTGCACATATTTCTATGGCCTGTTTTGTTGTGCCTGGTTGTATGGCATCGGCTATAAGTAATCTGGCATTGCGTGGTAAGGCTTGTTCTGCTACTTTTGCATTTTCATCATCTTTTCCAACAGCAATAATATTTGCACCCTGCTGAATAAAAAATGCGGCAGCGGCTAAACCCATGCCGGAAGTGCCGCCTATGATCACAATGTTTTTATCGTTTAACCAACCGTTAGTCATAAAAAAGTGAGGAAAGATAAAGTTAAAGTTTTTTATTACCATACATCTATCACATGTATCTTAGCGTCATAATATATTTATTGTTTTAAAAAGAAAAGGAATAAAATTCCGTTAATAACCCGTATTAATCGCATTTGTTAGTTTAACCTTAATTATACAAATTATACCCAACCTTTGCATGATGTTTTTTTCTGATCGTACTTTCTCATATAGTATTAGTAAATGGCTGGCCGGAAGTATTTGCATTTGTAGTTTATTGCTTTTTGCATGTCAGCAAAAACCAGAAGCGCCAAAGCCTGTTGAGATTGTTAAGAAACCGGAAGATCTCAATAAAAAAACTTTTGAAAATATAGCGTCGATTGTAGACTTTGCTTCGGCTAATGGAGGAAAGCTAAATGACAGTGTGATATTTACAAGCATGCCTTTGGTGAAAGCATGGTATGCGCAAAAAGATTCTTTGATTACATGGAGTAATCAAAAGGCATGGTTACAGATGGCAGACAGCCTGTTCGATTTTATTAAACATAGTGAAGAATACGGATTATTCCCCTCAGATTATCATTATGTTCAATTGAATGCCATATTTGAAAAGCTTAAGAAAGATTCTGCTTCAATGCTTGATGCAGCTTTATGGGCAAGAGCTGATGTATCGTTTACTGATGCTTTTATGCAGATTGCAAGAGATATTAAATTAGGACGCCTGCAAAGAGATAGCATTACTTTGCGGAAAGACACCTTGTTCAACGATTCAATAGGAATAGCGTTGTTGCAAAAGGTGCAGCAGGGAAGAATACTCATCCCGGTATTGCAGCAATTAGAGCCCGATTACGAAGGTTACCGCGAAATACGGAGCTTTCTCAAATATTTCCTGGATTCTATGGACAGGAAAGAATATACTTATATCAACTATCCTTTTGAAGATTCTCTTGAATATATCTCCCAACTGCAAAAGCGCTTATTTGAGGGCGGTCATATAAGTTTTAATGACCGCGCCGCTGATACCGCGGAGCTGCGTGCCGCAGTAAGAAGCTTCCAGGAAAGTAAAGATTTAAAAGTTGATGGTAAGGCAGGCCCTGCTGTGGTAGCAGCATTAAATAATACCGGTATAGAGCAATTCAGGCGTATTGCTATTAACCTCGACAGGTATAAGCAATTGCCTGATAGCATGCCTGTAAAATATTTATGGGTGAACCTGCCGGCATATAAATTTGAGCTGTGGGATAATGATACACTCAGGCTTGAATCGAAGGTGATAGTAGGTAATCCCAAAACCCGTACGCCATTGCTCACCAGCGAGCTTACCAATTATGTAATATTTCCACAGTGGACCGTGCCATATAGCATTGTTTTTAAAGAAATGTTGCCACAGATACAACGAAAAGTGGAGTACCTGGATAAACAAAACCTGATGGTTGTTGATAAGAACGACAGTATCATTGATCCGCATTCTGTGAACTGGTTTAAGCTCAACAAGAATAACTTCCCATACCAGTTAAAGCAGCGTGAAGGGGATGATAATTCACTCGGTGTAATAAAATTCAATTTCAGGAATAAATACAGTGTTTACCTGCATGATACCAATGCGAGAGGATTATTTTCGAGAAAAGTTCGTGCGCTTAGCCACGGTTGTGTGCGGGTGCAGGAATGGAAAAAGCTGGCTAATTATCTTGTACAAAATGACAGCATACGCTATAAGCCCGATACTTTGGCCGCATGGATGAAAAGAAAGGAAAAGCACATGGTGAATTTTTCAAAGCGACTACCTATATATATACGTTATTTCACCGCCGGGGCTAAAGACAGCAATATAGTGCTGTATGATGATATTTATGCTGAGGATAAAATTGCCCGCGACATGTACATGAGCAATAGAAAAGTGATCTCTGCGTTATAATGGCTCAAAAATTGATTTATGATAACTATGTACCCAGGCGGTGCATAGTGTTTTTTGTATTTAAGTATCTCAAAACCGTCTGTTTGGGCACGTAATAATCTTTGCATGAAAAAATGGTTACTTATTCTGATTTGCGCCGGGCTAGTACTTACCGGATCATTTTCTCAAAGCCAGCAGGCCGGCGCCGGAAAAAAAGAAAATATATATAAGAAAGAAGGCGTAGCAAGCTATTACGGAGGAAAATTCAACGGTAAACTAATGGCAAACGGGGAAAAGTTTGATGAAAAAAAGCTAACGGCGGCACATAATTCACTTTCTTTAGGAACCTGGGTCAGGGTAAGCAACCTTCGAAACAAAAAGTCCGTCATAGTTCAGATTACTGATAGAATGCATCACAAGAACAAACGTCTTATAGATGTTTCGAAGGAAGCCGCCCGGAAATTAGGCTTCCTGAAAAAAGGAGTGACGAGAGTGCGGGTGGAAGTAATAGAAAACCCTTAGATGAGCATTAGTAATGATATAAGTAATTATTAATTTTTGGAACATTCATAATCAACCTTTTACCTTTGCATTACTTTAAACAAATTAAACATTTTATGAGAAAACCAGTATTAGTTCTTTTAGCAACAATTATGCTCGGTTCGGTATTTGCCCAGGATAATGGTATCAAAAATCCTTACAAGAAGAGACCTGCATTTGGTTTCTCTTTTACATTTCACGATTTTCAAACTGCACAAGATTTAAAAAACACATCTCTTAACCAGGTTTTAAAAGATAAACAATGGTACAAAACGGGAAGAATGAGCCCGGGTTTGGCCTTGTCTTATTTTCATGGTCTTACGGATCATTTAGATTTTATGGCTCGTTTAGGTGGTACTTTTGTAAGCTATCCTGTGCCTGATAAACCTCAGAGCGGTAACGACAAATTACTTGCTGAGCTTGATGCGAACATCAATGCTAAATTACTCAGCGACAAGTACTGGGTATCTCCATATTTAACTGCCGGTATCGGTGGTTCACAATGGAGTGGTTACTGGGGTGCTTATGTGCCGTTGGGTGTTGGATTACAAATTAATTTGCTTGACCAGGCGTACATTAATCTGAATGCGCAATACCGTGTTGCGGTAACTTCTGCTACTACAGCAAATCATTTGTTTTACAGCTTTGGTGTAGCAGGTTCATTATTCGAGAAAAAAGAACCAAAAGTAATTCCTCCTCCTCCGCCACCTGCTGATACAGATAATGATGGCATTGTTGATTCTATTGATGCTTGTCCTACAGTTGCAGGTTTGGCACAGTTCAACGGTTGCCCTGATACAGATGGCGACGGCATTCAGGATAAAGATGATAAATGCCCTGATGTAAAAGGTTTGGCAAAATACAATGGCTGCCCGATACCGGATACAGATGGTGATGGCATAAATGATGAAGAAGATAAATGTCCTAACCAGGCTGGTGTGGCAAAATATAATGGTTGCCCTATACCGGATACAGATGGTGATGGCGTAAATGATGAAGAAGACAAATGCCCGGCTCTTGCAGGACCTGCAAGCAACCAGGGATGCCCTGAAATTAAGGAAGAAGTGAAAAAGCGTATAGATGTAGCTGCCAAGAACGTATTCTTTGCAACCGGTAGCGCTAAGCTTCTTGCAAAATCAAACAAATCATTGAATGAAGTTGCAAAAATTTTGAATGAAGATCCTAACCTGAAACTTGATATTGAAGGACATACTGATAATACCGGTAAGCCTGATAAAAACCAGATATTGAGCGAAGCAAGAGCAAAATCTGTATTGGATTATCTTACTACCAAGGGTGGTATTGATCCAAGCCGTCTTGTTTCTGCAGGTTTTGGACAGGATCAGCCAATTGCAGATAATAAAACTGCTGCAGGCCGGGCTAAAAACCGCCGCGTTGATTTAAAATTGCACTATAATTAATAAAGAAGTTCTCTGCCTTTTAAAAAGTCCCGGTGTAATGCCGGGATTTTTTTATTGGAGGAACTCTGTGACCTTTTTAGTGGTTTAGAATAATATCACGAAAGACACAGTGAAGTCACAAAATACACAAAGGGTTTTGGGGAACTTTGTGAACCTTTGTGTTACTTAGTGTAATACCACAAAACCCAAAACAGAATAAGCAACCAGTAATAGGATTAGTGTTTTATGAATTCATCTTTGTACTACCGCCTCGGTGAAATACATCTTTCCGATAAATTCTGTACAGAAAAATAATTAGTCAGGTATTATACTAATGTTCATTTTTACTGGTATCTCAGTAACCTTTACTTCCCCGTATCTCAATCAACGCTCATAAAAATAAAATCGCCATAAAAAATATACTTTAATTTTTGAGATTGATGAGGTGCAAATTTGGTATACAGCAGTATATTATCTGTTATTATTGTAAATAATTGCCTTGTTGGTGGTTAAAGATTGAGGTTTTATATTTGATAATACGATAAGGGTTGAGTAAATACAGAATTGAAATTTGATGAAGAACATAACTTGCCAACAGTTGCTTAATATAGAAACTATTTCTGATGTTTTTAAAAATAACAAAATCTCCCTGTCAGAAAAAATAATTTCCTGCTTTTACTCCTGCTACCAATTACTGTTTATAAAATGGGCTAAAATTATGTACGGGCATTACCCAGCCGATGTGATTGAACTTGCGGCCAATGATTCTTTTACGGATGGGGTGCTGAAGTTACAGGAAGCTGCCAGCCGAGGTAAACTTTATCAAAGTAATGCCAGTGTAAAAACAGTTTTGTTTCATTATTGCCGGTATAAACTTTTAGCGCAATTGAAAGATGAAGAGCGGCTGGCAGGGAAAAACAAAAAGCTGGCGCCTTTTTTATCAGGCAAATAACGTATAGTATTACTCAAACGGAAAATGAAATGCAGGAAAAAAGACACGAACTTATTATGCGGGCTCTGGAGAAAATGACCGCTGAAGACAGGCAAATCATCCAATGGCGGCATATTGAAGAAAAAACATCTGACGAGATCGCTGCACTTTTGGCTATTAAAGTACCATCCGCCACTAACCGTATTTACAGGTGCATGGAAAGGTTGCGGAAACTGGTGGAGGAGATGGATGAGAGGTGAAAGGTGAAAGGTTTGAGGTTTATGGTTTAGCTTTAACTATAAACAAAAAATTATAAACGCCCTATCGCTCAACCACAAACTAAAAACCAGAAACTATAAATATCTAAATTTCCGGTATGAACATAACTACTGAACAATATCAAAAGATCATGCGTTTTCTTAATACGGAAATGGACGATGCGGAAATGGACACGTTTGAAAAAGAGCTGAATGCTAATCCGGAAATGCGTAGTCAGCTTGACTTTGAGCAATCAGTAAGAGATAGTTTTGCTTTGCGGAATATAACCGTTTTGCCGGGTATTGAGCTGATGGATAATAGCGCTAAAATTAATGTAACATCCAGGGAAGTAAAACAGTTACGGGTATGGGTTGCCATAAGTGCCGCCGTTGTATCGGCAATTGTATTTCTTTCTATTTTTTTAAAAAAGACAGAAAAAAATACAGTTACAGCCGCTACTGATACCATTGATACTGCGCAGCAATCAACCATTCCGCCGCAGGCGGCGGTAGCAGAACCGGTGCAAAAAGACAGCATTAAGGTTATTGACCTGGCAGGCTTGTTTAAACAATATTTTAAGAAAGATACTTTACCCGAACACTATCCGCTTTACCTGGCCGGGGCATTGATGGATTATGAATCGGGTAATTACAAAACCCTGCAACAATTAAATTTAAAAGACCTGCCTCAAACCCGTAGCACAGATGAAACAGGCAGCAGGGAAAATATTTTACAATTAGGGCATTACTATAAAGGACTGGCTTTTTTACAAACCAGCAATACCAAAGAAGCTATAATTAATTTAAATTGGGTGTTGAACAATCAACAGGCAAATATATTGCGTGCCAAAGCGCAATGGTATCTCGCCTTAGCTTATTTAAAAGAGAATAATAAAGAAAAAGCGGCTGAATTATGCAGGAGTATCATTCGTAATAAAAAAAACGATATACTAAAAAAAAATGCAGAAAAAATTTTGGCTAACTTAGGAGAATGATCTTTCGGCCTCAAACACTACTTGCTCTAAAGTTTTTTGCAGCATTTATTGAACTGTTTTTTTGCCTGCAAGTATTTGCACAGGAACAAATCAACGCCGACTCTCTAATATATTATATCAGCAAAGGTCAAATTGCCAGGGCCTTGCCTTATGCAAAAAAAAAATTTGACTCCGTAAAAGATATCGGTAATGATGACAGCACCTATATTTCAGTTGCTGGTCGGTTAGCCAGTCTTTATTACGGACTGGTAATGCCTGATAGCGCCCTGGTTTATTATGTAAAAGCAAGTGAGGGTGTGAAAAAACGATATGGTGTGACCAGCTCGCAATATGGAATTCTTCTTGTACGCGTTGCCATAATGTACACAGATTTAGGGCAATATCAGGAAGCCGGACAGGCGTTTAAAAAAGCAATCGCTATTTTGAAAAGCGTGGAAAACACTAACAAAAGAGAATATGTAACCTGTTTAGCTGAGTATGCAAGCTTTTATATCACCACTGGCAATTTAAATAAAGCAGAAGAATTATGCATAAGTGCACGTGAAATAGCGCTTAGGAAGCCTGTTGATATAGATAGCTACGCTTCAGCGCTGGAAAAGCTGGGGAGGTTGTATAGCAAAATGGGATTCTATGCAAAACAGGAAGCAGTGGAAATGCAAATATTTGAGATATATAAAGATAGGTACGAAGAAAATCATTACAAATATGCTCAGGCATTAGTCGTATTGGCAGGTGTATACCAGCGTAAGCACAATCTGGAGAAGGCCGATTCTATGTACAAAAAGGCATTGGAAATTCAACAGCAGGTTCTGGGCAAAAAGGCTGCTACCAATATTGCTCTTTTACGTCGTATAGGAATTGTAAATACAGAAATGGGGAAATACAGTATAGCTGAAAAATACCTGAAAGAGGCATTGGAAATTGTAAATGAAAATGGTGGAGAAGCATCGCCATTGTATACAATTTGCAGTAATAATCTGGCCAGGTTGTATGCTTCATCCGGCAGAGAAGAACTGGCATTACTTTTTTTTCAAAAATCTATCGCTATTTACAATAAGCTGGGCCTTACATTGCATCCTGCCCACCTGAATTTACTATATGATATGGCAAATCTGTTATCTGCCAAAAATCCCGCCGGGGCAGCTATATATTTAAAAGAAGCGATGGTTACAGAAAACAAGTTGCTATTACAAAAACTGGATTTTTTATCTGAAACAGAATTGCTTACTTATTTAAAGGAGATTAAAGATGCTACCGACAACCCTTACCGTTTTTTGTTAAGTCATAAAAGCCCTGAGATCACCGGAGATGCATATAACAGCAGGTTATTGATAAGTGGCATTGGCTTACAAAATACCGGGTGGTTATATCAAAATATGGCTCATTCAAGAGATAATAAACTTGCAGTACTCTGGAAAAATTATCAGGAGCAGAAATCCTTTTATACAAACCTTTTACTAACGCCTGTAGCCCAAAGAAATACGAATACAGATTCTGTTGCTGCACTACTGAATCAACAGGAGAAAGATATATTACGCAGATCTGCAGATTACAGGGATATGAAGGCGCAGCTTGCCATTACATGGCAGGATGTGCAAAAGCATTTACAACCCGGTGAAACAGCTATTGAGTTTGTAAGGTTTAACGGGCAATCTTATACCTACACCGAAGCAAAAGTTGCTGATATTATTTATTATGCTGCTTTGCTGCTTAGACCCGGCGATACTGCTCCCCGGTTTGTAATGTTATGTAAAGAACAGCAATTGATCTCCGCTTTGAAAAAGTTTCCTTACAAAGGGGCTGGTATAATCAGCAGGGGGCAAAAGGCTATAGGATCTACACAGAGTGCTACAAATATTCTGTATCAATTGATATGGCAGCGATTGGAACCTTATCTTACCAAAACCAGGACAATATATTTTTCACCTGCCGGCATGCTGCACCGCGTGGCTTTTGCAGCTATTCCTTATAACAAAAATAATCTGCTTTGCGATAAATACGATCTTGTACAGCTAACCTCTACCCGGCAGGTAGCTTTGCAGGGAGCATGGGCTGCTCCCCCCGTTTCGATTGCCATGTTCGGCGGTATCAATTATAACAGTCAGTTCCATGATACAGTTGTTCCGGTATCTCCCTATCCCTATGTATACAGCCAGAACCGTGGTGCTGATATAGATTCTTTTTGCTTTTTGCCTAATACCTTAACAGAGATTAATGCGATAAAGACAGATGTGGAAGCAGCACACAAACAGCTTATAGTATTTACCGGCGTTCATGCTACAGAAACTGCTTTCAGAAGCCTTGGTGGTAACAAATCTCCGCAGATCATTCATTTTGCCACGCACGGTTTTACACTTTCTGATACTGCACAAAGCGGTAATGCCGGCGCACCCTTTAAAGTATCAGATAATCCGTTGCTACGCTGTGGGTTAGTAATGGCAGGAGGTAACAAAGGATGGAGAGGTAAAGCCGGACTGAACGAGGATGACGGTATACTGACCGGGCTTGAAATAAGTTCGGTACAATTACCTAATACACAACTGGCCGTTTTATCTGCCTGCGAAACCGGGTTGGGAAAAATAGAAGGCAATGAAGGTGTATTTGGCTTGCAACGGGCATTTAAGCTGGCCGGAGTAAACTATATAATGGCTAGCCTCTGGCAGGTGCCAGATAGGGAAACCGCCGAATTTATGGAAACATTTTATTTGAATTGGCTGGACGGAAAAACCATCCGCGAAGCATTTTTTGGAACACAACATATCATGCGCAAAAAATATGCTCCTTACTTCTGGGCGGGTTTTACACTGGTGCAATAATAATTTTTTTTTGAAAGAGTGATGATATAAGGTATACAAAGGCTATTAAAGGCTGTAGCAAATACCGGAATAATGATAAGCGCTTTGTCCTGTTTTCGTTGGATACTAATTGTATGCTTAACTTCATCTATTATTATCGCCTGCTCTAAATCCGAAAGCGGTAATCCCTCAGAACCTCCTGTTTCAGATACAACCAGTAGTTCGAACAAGAAAAACTGGCGGTTGGATTCAACATTTGTTCATACCGGAACTTATGTAACAATGGCAGCTGTACAAACAGATGGTAAGATCGTTATCGGTAATCCGACCTCAATAGGAAGAATAAATAAAAATGGATCTAAGGACGATACATTTCCACTATTATCAGCATTTGGCGGAGAAATCAAAAGTATTTGCTTGCAACCCGATGGAAAATTAGTAGTTGGTGGAAGTTTTACCGGTATAAATTCATTTAACAGGAAGGGACTGGTAAGATTAAATTCAAACGGAACTATTGATGAGAGCTTTAATTCTGCTGATATTATTGATGGAGAAGTGAGGTGTGTAACGATACAAGGTGCAAATAGAATTTTGGTTTGTGGGAAGTTTATCTTTGGATACAGTGCTGACCGAAAATATGCTTATGCAAATCTTGCATGTATTAAAACGAATGGGGAAATTGATCAAACATTTAATCATTATTCTTATTTTGTTGGTACCGCCACACTTTCATTTAACGATTTTTCATATGTAAAAGTTATCCAAGATGAGAATATCTATATTACAGGAAAATCAGTGAGCTTAAGTAGGGGTGGAAAAGAGTGCAGAAATGTTGTAAAATTTTCAAAAGATGGCTTACTGGACACCAGTTTCTGCACCAATACAGGATCATTGTCTTATGCGGTGGACCCATCTGTGGGTTATGGGACGATTGTAGGAGCAAACGTATTAGAGGTACTAAACGATGGTAAAGTTTTGGTTGGTGGCGACTTTAACAATGTAGGAAAAGAAGTATGGTATTGTTTGATTTGGCTTAATCCGGATGGTACTCTTAATACTTCAGTGAAAAAATATGGTCACGGGAATGTTTACTCTATCTGTATTATGCCGGAAAATTTATTTTTTCTTGGAGAAGTGTTTAAAAATGACAGGAGATCAAATAGCGGAGGCGGATTCGGTTTGCTGAAACCAGATGGGGAGATAGATTATTCATATGACCTTTCCTATCCCCGAGGAGGTGACATATATGGCATAGTGAAAGAATCAGATAATAGCGTTCTGGTTATAGGCAAGCTGTATGCCGGAATGCAAAACGGAGAGAATATTTATAAAGGTATGGCCAGAATCATGAGAAATTAGTTGTTCTAACAACAGTATGTATAGCTTTTGACGGATAAATAATTCATACATTAACCATTGTTCATTTACACCAATTCTTAGTGTTCGTGAAATGGCAATGTGTGACATCAGCAACAACAGTATTTTTTTGAGGACTATCAGGCTCTCTGAAGCATACACCCTGGATTGATAATCCCTTAAACCCACCTTGTAACCACAGGTAATATTTTTTCAGAAAGAGTGATGATAAGAAGAAGGGAATGGCTATTAACCCAAATAGAAATATTGCTCCAATGCTTTAGTTATACCAATCATCCTCCCGATCATTGGTATAAGCCCCGTATTGATAGCACTCATTTGCAGGAAAAATTTGAAATTCCCGATAAAAATCAAGTTATGAAGAAAACGATTATTTATTTTGCCGTACTGTTTACACTTTTATCTACTTCGATACAAAGCCAAACCAAAACCACAACAAAGCCTGCAGCAAAGCCATCCGCTACGGCAAAAAGCGACGTGCTTACCAATAAAAGTATAATTGACTTGCAAAAAGCAGGGTTGGGAGATGAAATTATTCTTACTAAAATAGTTCAGTCAAAGTGTTCATTCGATCTTTCTACTGATGCACTTATAGACTTAAAATCAAAAGGCATTTCATCTGATGTTATAAAAGCAATGATGAATAAAAGCGATTCCGGAACAGGTAATGCCGTTACTAATACACCAACTGCAAAAGAGCCGGTCAAATCAAACAGTTCAGGCAAAACAGGGGCGCCTTCTCCTGAATTAATGAATCATGTATATGTATACGACAAGAGTAATCAATCTGCAAAACCGCTTGAAAAATCTGTTGCCGGTATACGTACAAAACAAGGCATGTTTGGTGGCAGCGCTATGCTGCAGGTAGATGGCGCAAAATCTGCCATTCAGCTTAACCAGGCAGAATCAACTTCCTTTGTAATTAATACAGGGAGCGCCACACTTCCTGAACTGACTTTATACAAAGTAAAGTCAGTAAAAAATAAAAGAGAAGTAGCCAGTATGAAAGTAAATTCTTTTACCGGCGTTAAAACCGGGGAAGATGTGATTTCATTGAATATCTCTAAACTAAGTGATGGGATATTTGAAGTTACCCCCGTAAAGAAACTGGAAAAGGGAGAATATTTTTTTACCGGGAAACCGGCTACCGGCGCCAACAGTATGGATGCTTATACATTCGGGATAGAGTAGCGGCATTCATGTATATTAATAATAGTTTTCAGGTATTATAATTATTTCTGCCATCTAAACAATCAAAAACATGGAAACAGGCTTCAACTCAAACATTCAAAAATCGAATGGATTTAACTGGAAAGATTTTCTTTCTTTCAAAACAATGATTACGCTAAAAGTTATTCAGATCATGTATGTGGTGATTGCTGCTATTATTACCATCGCAGGCTTGGTTACTATGTTTAGCGGTAGTAGTCGTGGCGGTTATGGCGGCTATGGGTATGGCAGTTTGATGCTTGGTGGTTTTTTGGGAGGATTGCTGATGATTATTTTCGGGAACATTATATGGAGAATATGGTGTGAATTAATCATTGTCTTCTTCCGTATAAATAAAAGTCTCAACAATATTGATGATAAAACCAAAGGTTAAACATCAGGTATTAATCTCTAAAGTTGTAAAACATTCAATGTATGCGTTATTTATCCCGTAAAATTTATATTTCCGGAACAAAGTATTTGTTATGGGTATTGTTCATTTTTATTATTGGGTGTAGTTCAGACCCTAAAACATTAATAGTAAACCGATGGAAAGCTACGAGCATACATGGAACTGAACAGGAAAAGGAAAAATGGGAAAAAAGATTTGAAAAAAAATCTTATGAGTTTGAGTTTAAAGACAATGGCCAGTGCCTGATGTATGAAGGTGGAAGTTTAGAAACTGAAGCAAAATATACACTGGCCACAGACAATAAGTCTGTCTTAATTACACAGGGGAATCAAAGCTATACATTACAGATCATATCTCTCAGTAAAGAAAAAATGGAAGCTGTTACCAAAGGTTTTATGGCGCCCAGAGATACCATCATTTATATGGCTCAGTAGTATTAACCTTAAATCGTATCTATGTTTAAAAAGTGTGTAGCCTGTATACTGTTTGCATTTTTTTTTATACAGTTTTCTTATGGACAACAACCTGAAGCATTCACAGGCGTTTGGACCGGGAACGTTATACGTAATAACAATGCAGTTGGCCGGTGTAAAGTTTCGATCTCATCCATACACTCCGTGCAAACGTTTGGCACAAGCGGTATAGGCGAATGCACTATTGAAATCGAATTGTTCGATATGGCGGACAAACAGCGAAATTCCAAACAAAACATAGAGGGTAAATATTTAAGATCCGGGGATACAAAAAACACAGAGCAGGTTTCTTTTAAAATATCCGTTCCTGATGTTGAATACAAGCAACTCACCAAGGGGGAAATCAACTTTGCTTTTGAAGCAACAGGCGTGCAAATTGCCTTAACCGGAACCTTTTATCCCAGCAATATATTTTCTAAAAAAAACTTTGGGATTGAAAAATGGGTTCTTTCCAAAGGCGACCAGGCTCATTTGAAACCTGAAAATGAGGATAAAATTAACGGGCAGTCCAATGGCGGGGCTAGCGGTATTAGCGCTGCTCCCAAACCTGTTATTCCTGAACAATCTCCTCAGGAGTATAATAATTTCAATAATAATAGTACCGCTATAAACCAGCAGGGTATAATTAAAGAAAATGATGCCAGTCAGGTGGCGAATGAAAACTTTATAAAAGCAACCCCAGATAACGAATTTGAAGCTAATTATTTTACAGTTGATATTGATGGTGAAAAACTCAAGATAACTTCAACAGGTAAAGCGAGTATAAAGAGTAATTCTGGAAAGACATATAATGCCTCGGTAAATATTAAAACCGGTAATGCTATAACGAATCTTTACGTTATGAAATACACTACTGATATAATTTTAGGGTATGAAGAATCAGATGGAGAAGATACCTACACGTATATTGCAAGACTGAGTTTTGCTACAGGACGCGTAAAGTGGAAAACAAATGTACCTGGATTCAATTTAAAAGTATCATCGGGATCTAAGCAAGAACAACCGTTAATTTACATTACAACTTATAGTTTCGTTGGTAAGTTAAATCTGGATACGGGCAAGTTAATAAAGTAAAATACTGCCTAAACCCTATTAAATTTAGCAGGATTTATATGCTATAAAATAAGCCGTATTTTTACGGCTCATTTCAATTTAGCAAACTGTTGCTTTTTTTCCACAAATCATCTAAAAAATATCTCTATTTCAAGTGTACTCTGAGCATCCAGGCGATTTTTTCATGCGCCCTTAGGTTGTCTGTGAGGAAATCAGATGTACCTACGTCGTCGTATTCTTCGTCTATCTTATCTATTGCTTCGCGTAAAAAGCGGATATGCGATTCATGGTCTGTTGCCAGTATTTTCAGCATATCCTTGGCGCTTGTGCCTTCTTCCATGTGCTCTTCAATGGTCGCTAATTCGGCAAAGCCCTGCAACGAACCAACTGCAAAGAAGCCAAGATTTCGGATCCGCTCTGCCACTTCATCGATGATTGCTTCCAGTTGCTTGTATTGGTTTTCAAACAATTCATGTAAAGGACCAAAGTTTTCACCCTCTACGTTCCAGTGAAAATTGCGGGTTTTAAGATACAATACATGCAGGTCTGCAAGGCAGGTTTGCAGCAACATCGAAACATTCTTCAGGTTTTCAGCGCTTATGCCAATTGAAATCCGTTCAGCCTTGGTAGCTTTTGATTTTACAGCGAGTGCTTTTTCCATTGTGTGATTTATTTAAAAGTTTGAAAAATTAATTTTACCCTTTACTGTAAATAAAATATCATGCCGGAGTGGGGGAAGCTATTAGCTGTCAGCCAGTCACTACAAACTATAAACCATAAACCACAAACCATAAACCTTCCCAATAAATTTATTTTCAATAATCCTTGCACTTGCGGTTTTATTTTGCAAGATTTGTTGCGGAACACCAATCTGTCTCTTACGGAAGCTGAATCATCCACTATCTTCTCTTGCTTCTATTAATTATTTATACAAAATCAGGTAACATGAGAAAAAATCAGTTTTTTATGCTCATAGCTGTTGCTATGATCTATTCTTCCTGTAAGAAAGATATAAATATTGCCCGGCCAGGAACCGCCCGGTTACATATGCCTAACCAGCAAAGAGGATTTATTGTAGTTGCAAAAGAAGGAGAAAATGTGAGCAATATATCAACCGCAATAAGGAATCTCGGGGGAAAGGAATTGATTCTTAAAGATGTGATAAAAGACCTGGGGCTTATTATTGTTCAAACGCCAAGTCCGGGTTTTGCTGAGCGTGCAAGGAGCATTAAAGGTGTTGAGGCGGTGGCTGTAGATGTGGTTACCAACTGGCGCCTGCCGGAGCGGTTTGAAAAGATCAGTAAAACACAGATGGCTTCAGCAACCAAAGGAAAAAAGCCTGTGATAAATAATAATCCTTACAGCTTTTTGCAATGGGGCATACAATCAGTAAACGCAGATAAAGCATGGCAAAAAGGATATGCCGGCAAAGGAGCAAAAGTTGCCGTGCTTGATGGTGGCTTTATAATGGGAGATAGTGAAATAGGATCAAGTATAATACTTACACATAGCTTTATTGATGGAGAAACGGCTGCATATGCTGCTACTGCCGGATTTAGTATAAGTCATGGCACACACGTTGCAGGCACTATAGCCGCTGCTAATGATGGGGAAGGGGTAATAGGTATTGCTCCCGAAGCTAAACTGATACTGATTAAAGTATTGAGTGATGAAACCGGTTCAGGTCCATGGAGCAGCATGATCAATGGCATATATTATGCCGCGGTAAATGGTGCGGATATTATTAATATGAGCCTGGGCGGCGAGTTGCCACGAAAGGATTTTATTGATGATAATGGAACGCCAGATGATCTTAGTGATGATATGCTGGTTAGCTATAACAAGGATATTAAGCCGTTGATTAACGCCATGAACAGGGCGACGGTTTTTGCAAACCTGAAAGGTGTAACTGTATTTGCAGCTGCGGGTAATGATGGTTACAATTATGATGTAGAAAAAGACTTTATCACTTATCCTGCAAACTGTATTGGCGTATTATCTATAGCATCTAATGGACCGTTGGGATGGGGCTTTAACCAGGATACTACTTTGTATGTGCCTTCTATATTTACGAATAGTGGCAGGAATTTCATTTCTTATGGCGCACCTGGCGGAAATTATGGCTGGCCTATTTCTGATGCTGTTGCAACTGTTGGAGGTATCACTAACTATGAGTATGCATTTAATTTTGTTTTTAATATTGGTGGCATTGATGGCGATACCAATGATCTGTATTATGTATGGATGGCAGGTACAAGCATGGCAACTCCTCATGCAAGCGGAGTTGCAGCATTACTGTATGGCAAGTATGGCAAATACTGTTCTCCTTTTCTTGTTGACTATATTTTAAGAGCTTCTGCAAAAGACCTGGGCGCAGGTGGAACTGATCGCTTTTTTGGAAGAGGACAGATTAATGCGGGGAAAGCGGTTTCGTATTAACAGAAATAAAGGTTGTATATAATATTATGAATGCACGAATTGGATAAGATTCGTGCATTCTTTGAAATAATTCTCAATTATTTCAGAAAGGCTTTGTTCTTTTTCTTTGCGTATGCTTTAGCTATTTCTATCCCTTTTTTTCGATATTAATTTGGTATTCATTTATCCTTTTTTAGTAAATAATACCACAAAAACACACAAAGGAGATCCGAAGTGCTACAAAATACTTTGTGTCCCTTTGTGTTACTTGGTGTAAAAAAAAGCCTGGTTTTACATTTTACATGTGTTTTACAAACAAAACTGTAAACCATTATTACACCTCCACCGCAAACCTCACTAAATCACCTGCCTTGCCTTCAATTCTATATACTTATTAATAGCGTTTATAGTTAACTGTTGCGGAGTGGTAAGTAAAGAAAGTATGCCATGCTGTTGAAGCTCTTTTGCGATCAGCCTTTTTTCGAAAGCAAATTTATCAGCAATGGTTTTGATATAAATATCTTCAAGATTTTCCGCTGGTTTATCACGCAGTTGCTTCAATTCTGTATTCTCAAAAAATACTACTAATAATAAATGATGTTTTGCCAGCCTGCGCAGGTAGGGTAACTGGCGCTGAAAGCTGGTAAGAGATTCGAAGTTGGTGAACAATATTAATAATGACCTGTTTTTAATTTTGTTATGTATATGGGCGTACAGGGCTTCAAAATCTGATTCAGCAAAATTGGTTTGCTGCCGGTAAAGATTTTCTAAGATCATTTCCATCTGCATTCCTTTGCGATCAGCCGGTAAAAATGTTTCCGGTTTGTTGGAGAAGGTAAGTAAACCTGCTTTATCATGCTTAAGCAAAGCCACGTTTGCTACCACCAGCGATGCATTAATGGCGTAATCCAGCAATGTTAAGCCTTCAAAAGGCATCTTCATATTCCGCCCTTTATCTACCATGCAATAAATGTGCTGGCTCTTTTCATCGGTATAGGTGTTCACCATAATATCACCCCTGCGGGCAGTTGCATTCCAGTTCACTTTTTTATAATCATCGCCTAGCACATATTCTTTTATCTGCTCAAATTCAGTGCTGCTGCCTGATTTGCGCAGGCGGCGTACACCAGTTTCATTCAGCTTATTGGTAAATGCCAGTAACTGATAGCGTTTTAGCTGCTGAAAAGAAGGGTAGGTTGGGATAACAGTATGCCGCTCAAAAATAAACCTGCGTTCAGCAAACCTTAGCGGGCTGGTGACAAATACATTGATGGCGCCGAAATTATATTCACCTCTTTGTAAAGGGCGTAATGTGTAATTGATATGGTGTTCGCGCCCCCCTTTTATTACAGCTTTTTGTTTCCAGTTATATTGCTGAAACTGGAATGGAAGTTCATCAATTATTACAATACAAGCCGTGAACGGGTAATTATTTTGAAGGATAAGATGAACAGGGTTTTCGTCACCGTTGCTAAATCTTTCCGCGGTATGTCTTTCCGCGCTAAAAGCATTACGCCTGCTGTATAGCACAAGTATATCTATCAATACAACTATGCCAAGTAATAATAAAGCAGCAATAGCAATATTATACAACGGTTCCGAAAAAAATGAAATAATAAAAAGCAAAACAATAGCGGCAAGTACTGCATATGTTCTGCGTGTAAGCTGTAATGAAAGATAAAAATTTTTTAACCGCTTCAAACTCATCTGGGTATTTCTAATGAATGAATGACATCTTTAATTACATCGTCTTCTGTTGCACCTTCCATTTCCTTTTCGGGTGTGAGCATAATGCGATGCCTTAACACAGGCGTGGCAATTTCAATAATATCGTCAGGCGTAACAAAGTCGCGGCCCTGCATAGCCGCAATTGCTTTGGCTGCCATCATTATAGCCAGTGATGCTCTTGGTGAAGCGCCAAGATAAATGGATTTGTGTGAGCGTGTTGATGTTACCAGCTTTGCAATAAACTGCAAAAGTTTTTCTTCAATCAATACCTGTCTCACCTGTTTTCTCAGTTCGCTTATGTGATGTCCTGTCAGCACTTCTCCCATATCAGCGATTATATCTTCGCTGGTTGCCTGGTGAAAACGGGAGAGTATGCGTACTTCTTCTTCTTCTGTAGGATAAGGAACAGATATCTTAAATAAAAACCTGTCTAACTGCGCCTCAGGCAAACGGTAAGTACCTTCCTGCTCCACAGGGTTTTGGGTAGCCAATACCATGAACGGGCGTTCCATAATATGCGAATAGCCGTCTACCGTAACCTGCTTTTCTTCCATCACTTCAAACAAAGCAGCCTGCGTTTTTGCAGGGGCGCGGTTTATTTCATCTACCAATACTATATTGCCGAATATAGGCCCGCGTTTAAACTGAAAACCTCCTTCTTTAGGATTGAATATAGAAGTACCTAAAACATCTGAGGGCATTAAGTCTGGCGTAAACTGCACTCTTGAAAAATGCAGCGCAATACATTTTGCAACAAGTCTCGCGGTTAATGTTTTGGCAACACCGGGTACACCTTCAATTAATACATGCCCGTCTGCAAGCAGCGCGGCAACAATGAGTTTCACCATTTGTTCCTGCCCCACGATTACTTTACCTATTTCTGCACGCATTTTCATAACAGCATCATGCAGTTGAGAGAGGTCGGTGCGTGGCGTAAAAATGTTTTCTTCCATTATTAAGCGGTTTTATAAAATTTTTCAAGCAATTCATAAAATTCTGTTACCTGCTGATCATGAATAGCCGGCTCGGTATTTATAAAAGTAATATGATCAACTATTGATTGTATCAATGCCGGCGATACGCCTGATTTGTTAGAAAGTTTTGTTACAAATTCACTGTCCATATTACCTGTATTTATTTTGTAATGATTATATATATGTTCAGTAAAATATGCGCTCATTTTCCGGCAAATATTTTTATTGTCTCTTTTTTGAAAATATAATCTCCCGATTGTTTTTACAAATTCAAGCAAATCGTTTTTGTGTGCTGCAATACGCGGAATTTGCCTTTGATTTCTTTTTAATCCCAGTAAAACAAATATGATCAATCCCATTAAAGCCGTATAGATTGCCGCCCTGAATGCTTTCTGCTCCATTAATATCCTGAATGGTGAAGGTTCTTTTGGCTGATTGTAAGCAGGTTTATGAATGAAGTATTCATCCCAGGCAATTTTATTAATACCCGGCGATATGGCCGACAGTAATTGGTTGTAATGCGCCATATTATTTTTATGCAGTAAAAAATAATTACTGAAAGTCAGAGGTGCACCATGAATATAAAAGTTACCATTGCCTGCTTTTATGCGAAGCATCAGCGGACTGTTGTCCTGCAACCGTTCAAGCACATAACTCATTGTAGAATCTAAGGAAGTGAAATAGCTCAGCACTCTTCTGCCCGGATACTGGTAATGATTTGTTTTTTGTATAAAAGGTGGCTGCATAAGCCACACGTCAAGCGTGTCAAGACCGGAGCTGTTGAACTGGTTAAAACCACCAAAGTTGAATGAAGAATTAAAGTGGAAAAAATTCTGCGTGGTATTATTAAATTCGTAGGAGGAAATAAATACATCATTGCCGCGGCTTACAAAATGAAACAACTCACTCAGTTCGTTTTCGCTTGGGTTAAATGCTCTGGTAAGTATAAATAAAGCCTGGTTACTTGTGTCGTAGGTTAAAACGTTATCATCCCATAACCCCGGTGCTTTTTTGTTCAGTGTTATTTCAGATCGGGGAAATAAATGGCTGAGATTATTATATGCTACATAAGCACCGTAGGGTATTTTATCTTTTTTATTCAGCGTTATGCGCTGATCAAAGCTTTTACCGCCGCCGCCAACAAGTAATATGGCAATCAAAAACAGCAATACTGCTCCTATAATATATGGTAGTGCTTTTTTCACCAGCTTATAGATGTTTGATTATATACCTGCATAAATTCATCCACAACATTATTGTATTGTTCATGAGTAACGGCTATCTCTCCATACCATGCATATTCATAGTCGCGTGTAACTTTAAAGAATGCTGCATAAAATGGTTTGCCGTATAGTTGGGTAAGATATTCCATATTGGTAGCATCATGCCTGTATTTTATTAATTCGTATTGCGAAAACATTTTCAGCAAATGCAGGTAATGAAAGCGGATGGCCAAACGATAATCCTGTTTTTGTTCTGCTTTTTGAATTTCAGCTTTAAGGTCAGTTGTAAAAATGTCTTCAACATCTCCTTCTTTTTGTGTCCTGGTAATGGCCGGTCCCTTTGAGTATCCCCAGATGTTCATGTGGTTTTTTGATAAAAACCATAATACTGCTGCCGTAAAGCATACAATAATCAATATCCACAAAAATGTACTAAAAGTGTTGTTGCTTAAAAGTATTGCCAGCCACATTAAAAACTTTTCCAGCCATGATGCTGATTCTTTTTTTTTCTTTTCGTGCAGGTCTTTATTGGCATACCAGAAAGCATCGTCATTCTTTAAATGCTCTACAGTTGAGTCAGGAACCGCTCTCCATTTAAACACAGACGAATCATAAACAGAAGTAGTATCTTCTTTCCGCAGAAAAAAAAGTGTATCATCAGTGTCATCCAGGTATTCATCTTCATCATTGTACACGGAATCGGTTAGTCCTTTTGTTATACTATCCAGGGTTTGCTCAATAGTGTCTTTTTCCGGCAGGAAAGCAGAATCTTCATATTGCGCAAAGCAAGGTGACGCCGTTAAGCAAAGTAAAAAGAGGAAAAGTATATATGATTGAAATTTATGCACCGGCAATAGTTTCGGTTGTTTTCAACCTGCGTTGAACCCTTACCGGGTAAATAATGTAATACCAGATAATATACGATGCTGATGCCATCAATATGAATGCGCTGAGCCATTGCGGCATAGTGTAATACCTCGTTATAAAGCCCTCAAAAAAAGCAGCAACAACAAATACCGGTATCAGGCTCACTAATATAATAACACCATCTTTTGCCCCTCTCAAAAATGATTGCAGTCTTGTTCCTGTTCCGGGAAACATCCATCCCTTGCCAAGCACAACACCTGCGGCTCCTGCAATAACGATAGCGCTAAGCTCAAGCGTGCCGTGAATAAATACAGTAAGTACAGATTGCATACCCAAACCTTTGGAAAAAAACATATATTCAAAAGCGCCCAATCTCACCCCTTCATTTAATAAAGACAAGATAACGGGAAAGCATAATACAATACCCCTTGCAAAATAGGTGAAGGAAACAAAAATATTGTTCAGCATAATACCAAGCCACATCATCAACTCGTTTCCTTCTGCGTATACGCCAAAGGGTTTACCGCTTTCTATATTTTCTTCCGTCATATTTACATAGCTGTC
Organism: Agriterribacter sp.; assembly: GCA_047601125.1. GTDB lineage: Bacteria > Bacteroidota > Bacteroidia > Chitinophagales > Chitinophagaceae > Agriterribacter. The sequence goes on from JASGJY010000002.1 coordinate 3,427,603, forward strand.
TGTCAGCATTTCTCGTACAAAGCTTTCATCGTGTTTTGCAGAATAAAAACCTACCATAAAAAATATAATGAATAATACCGCACAAAACAGTAAAACGCCATGATGTTTTCTAATCGTGAGCGGAACCGTATATTTCCAGAATTCAGCTATACGGTTACGGTCTTCTTTACGATTTTGGTAGATGCTCATATAAGTTTGCGATGCTCTGGCGTTTAAGTATCGCGTAACCCTGCTGTGAGGGTAAAAGGTCTTGGCATACGAAAGGTCATCCACCATCTGTGTAAATTCAACCGCCATTTCATCGGGATCGTCAGAAGGAAGGTGTTGATTCTTCAGCCAGCGGTCTTTGTTCTTTTTTATGAATAAGGCTTCACGCAAAGGCAATTAAATTTGCTTCAATATAAATAAATACTTAACATCGTTTAATAACAGGGTAAAAAAAATATTATTGCACAGTAATGGGTAAAATTAATATCTCCACCAGCTTTAATATAGACCTTGAATTTGAAGGCGCTCAATTTCATATAAGAATGTTTGCATGGATACTTGATTTTATACTGCAGGTATTTTACATGGTAATTGTATCTAACCTGTTTGGGCTTTTTAACGGTATCAGCAGCTCAGGGTACGATTTATGGGCTTTACAGTGGCTGATCATGCTGCCTGTGCTTACATATCACCTGTTTTGCGAAATATTGTGGAACGGACAAAGTGTTGGCAAACGGTTGCTCGGGCTGAGAGTTGTGAATGATAATGGTGGAAAAGCATCGTTAGGGCAGTATGTGATCAGGTGGTTGCTGAGGTCTTCTGATCTTACTTTACCGCTGGTTATACTGGCGTTGATGTCTGGCAATATGGGAATATTAAAAGCCTTGTGGATTACGGTGCTGATGTTTATTGCCGACCTTATTTTGATTGGTACTACAAAACAGGGGAAACGCCTGGGAGACCTTGCTGCCGGTACAATGCTGATTAATGTTAAACCAAAAGGAAATCTTGAGGACACTATTTTTATGGAAGTGGAACAGGATTATACCGCGCTGTTTCCGCAGGTAATGCGGTTAAGCGACAGGGATATCAATACCATTAAAGGCATTGTTGACACCGGCAGAAAGATAGGGAACTACCAGATGGTTGAAAACGCTTCTGTACGTATTAAAAATGTTTTGGGCATTGATACAACATTATCTCCGTTTGATTTCCTGGATACATTACTGAAGGACTATAATTATTTATCTACGAAGGGGTAGGGGGAGGGAAGTGGTATGGGGTAAGTAATAAGGTGAGGGTACAACTTAAACCGGAACCACTTGCACAGATTCAGGGAGCATGAAATTTTAAAGATTAAGATTCGTTTACTAAGAAGAATAATGGAGCGATAAGCTATGAAAAATAAACTGCGATTCGTTTTTTTGCCATTCCTGTTAACGCTTATTGTACTACTGATTGGATATACCTTTTTACATTGGTTACTTTTTATAGTAGTTGATATTTTTTCACTCAAAGAAATTGTTACGAACTTTGGCATTCCTATAATTCTTGCGGGTTTAGCCGCATGGGTATTCTTTCGTTCTAAATTGAAGGTTTTAAAGCTTGAGTCTAACGGCGGCAGAACACGCGATTTTTATAGTTTTATGATCTGGTTACTGCTTAGTGTTCCACTAATTATCGCACAGGAATATATTACTACTGCATCTGGAAGAATTACCACACTTCATTCGGTGAATGATATCAGCAAAACTACTGCAACAAAATATTATAAAATAGATCTTTACTACATAGATAAATCTTTTACCGGCAGATTTCCGTCATTTGATGTGAGTGGTAAGCATAATGAAAACTTCAATATGCATCTTTATTTTGCGGTACCAATTTTTGAAAAGGCCGCGGATACGCTTGCAAATGGTGTTTCGGCCTGGTTAGGTGTGAAATATATCAAAACAATTAGTAATCGCCTTGAGCCACAGGAAAAGGAAGCGATGTATAAGAATTTTGTTTTTGACAGTAAAGAGGATTTTGCTAAGCTGAACCTGTCAGGATATCTTTATTTTGACAGGGTAGGCTACTCGGATGATCGTGATGGATATATCAGCGCGATAGCAAATAATGGTATTTATTCACCAAATGAAAATATACTCAAAGGTGTGAAAGAACCTTTTGAAAAGCGGAATGGAAAGACTGTACCATGGTTACTTGGCACATCTGTGGGAGGTCTTATTTTATGGCTGATTATGGTATTAATTCCGGGAATAGATAAAAAACAGTTGATGAGGATGAAAGCCGGCAGACCTGACAGGATTACTTTGAGGGAAAGAAAGGAATTTATAGAATTATTAAAGCCAAAAGATTGGAATTTCATTACGCTCATTATACTGTATCTTAATATTGGAATATACCTGCTCATGGTATTAATCGGCTATGGATTTATCCAATTTAATGCTCAGGATTTGTTACATATCGGAGCTAACTTTGGACCCGCTACAAGAAGCGGTGAATGGTGGCGTTTACTCACTTGTATATTTCTGCATGGAGGATTGATGCATTTGCTTGCCAATATGTATGGACTTATGTTTGTAGGTTTGTTTCTTGAGCCTTTGCTAGGAACAATAAAATATTTAGGTATATATCTGATTACCGGGATCATTGCAAGTGCAACAAGTATATGGTGGTATCCCGCTATCGTCAGCGTTGGTGCGTCAGGGGCGATATTTGGTTTGTATGGTGTATTCATTGCACTGATGCTTAGAAAAATTTTCCCTAAAGAATTTGCTCAATCGTTCTTAGTAAGTACTTCAGTTTTTGTTGGTTTCAATCTTTTAATGGGTCTTACAGGAGGGATTGACAATGCAGCTCATATTGGTGGATTGATCAGTGGATTTATTATAGGTATGGTAATAAAAGTGAGAGCTGATGCGGAAGGCAGGATGAGAAAGGCAAAGGGGCGATAATCTAAGCTCTGCCCCAAATTTTAAACAAGCTAAGAGTTCAATGCGGTGCTTGCTTCCGTAACCTGCAACTAATCCTTATTTTACCGAAATTATTTTGTGTGCGCCTTAGTATATGTTACTTTGTGTAGTCTCAATTGTGATAATCTTAACATTACTCCTGGTATATTATGGCACTAAAAATAACTCAACCTTCTGAGCGATTATATTCTCTTGATGCTTTGCGCGGCTTTGATATGTTCTGGATCATGGGTGGAGAAGGCATTGTTGAATCGCTTTCTAAGTCAACCGGTTCTTCCTTTTGGAAAGGCTTTGCGGAAGAGCTTACACATCCTGAATGGAATGGCTTTCATTTTTATGATCTTATTTTTCCTCTTTTTCTTTTTATCGCAGGTGTGGCCACTCCTTACTCGGTAGGAAAAGAGCTGGAAAAGGGTAAAACACGGCAGCAGCTTTTATGGCGTGTTGTAAAAAGAGGATTGATACTTGTACTCTTTGGTGTAATCTACAACAACGGTTTACAGCTTCATGCGCTGTCTGAAATACGTTTTGGCAGTGTACTCGGACGTATAGGCCTGGCATATATGTTTGCTAATATCATAGCATTGTATTTTAAAGAACGTGCACAGGTTATCTGGTTTTTCGGAATTATTACCGGTTACTGGTTATTGCTGAAATTTACATCAGCACCGGGCTTTCCGGCCGGCGACCTGACTATGGAAGGTAATTTTGCTTCATATATAGACCGGCTGGTAATGCCTGGCAGATTATATCTCGGTATTCACGATCCTGAAGGATTGGCAAGTACAATACCTGCTGTGGCTACGGGTTTACTGGGCATCATTACCGGAAACTTTTTGAAAAAGAATCAACTTACTCAGGGCAAAAAGGTTTTGTATATGCTGGTTGCCGGTGTTGTATTTATAATTGTTGCGCATATATGGGGTATTGATTTTCCCATTAATAAAAACCTGTGGACAAGTTCATTTGTGCTGAATGTAGGAGGATATAGCCTTATACTGCTGGCGATCTTCTACTATATTATTGATGTGAAGGGATATAAAAAGTGGGCTTTCTTTTTTAAGGTTATCGGCATGAACTCTATTTTGATCTATATGTCTGAGCACTTTATTGACTGGAATTATTCTACTACCGCATTTTTTAAATGGGCGGAACAACTTGCCGGAACACCCTATAATATTGTAGTGGCGGCTGTAGGTTATGTTTTAATAAAATGGCTTGCTTTATATTTTCTTTATAAGAAGAAGGTGTTTTTGCGGGTTTAAATATTTCCTGATAGCAAAAAAATATAAAGAGGCTGTATCATACTTTTAATACAGCCTCTTTATTTATGTGCTATTTCATTTCCTTAAAAAAAGTAACATTCCCATCCTGTGCTACCATCAGAATAAGTTTCTTGCCAGGCTGGCTTAGCTCTACAAAGTAATTGTCGGCGTCGTCAAATTGGGTGCCATATAAAATCATATCTGTCTCATTACTTTCATTATCATCATATAATATTACCCTGTCTATTTTATAGTTGTTGTATTTTTTGTTGATGTGTTCCTGTGCGGTTTTAGGTAAGTCGGCAAATGTTTTAGGAATAACAGTGCCTACAAGCTTTGAGTCAAAATCATAAAACGCCTTTTGGGTTACTCCGTTTTGTGTAAAAACAGCTTCATCAAAGTAACCGCTTCTTTTCCAATGCACATTCGGCACATTGCCAAAATCAATATTGAACTGGTCTTTAGATTGAACACTTACATCCTTTCCTTCCAGCTTTCTTAAGCTTTTCCTTTCTGTTTTTTCTTCTTTTTTTAATTCTTTAATATCCTTTCTTACGGCAACCTCCTGTTGCGTTTGTGCCTGTGTAGCTGTGATGGCTAAAAATGTGGCTGCCGCTAAAACTATTATCTTTTTCATTGTTTTAAAATTTTATGTTGTTTAATTATTTTTTACGATGTAAAGCTATGCCTGCATTTTAAAGAGGTGAATGCAGAAAAGTTATGAAGGCAAATAGTATCGGTGAATGGGCGAAAGGATGTTTTAAAGTTTTGAACCATCGAGACGTGAAGGACAGGTGATACGCGGAGATTTTGTGGATTTTATCCCTCACCTCCGGCGCCTCCCCGCACAGCGAAGAGGGATGTTCAAATTCAAATCAGGTTGATAAAATAGTGAGAAATAAAGCAGCTCTCCCGCCTACCCTAACTGAAGGAGACCTGAGCACAAGCCTCGCTTTTTTTAAGAAGCTGGCAATAAAAAAAGAGATTGCACATTGAAAAGTAGTATTACAACGATTGAAGTGAAAGATATAAAGTTTATTAAAGAGGCATAGCACCACTTCTTCTGCCTGCCTAAGGGGGAGAGGAGGCGGTGCTTGCTGCCCGCAGTTACCCTGTACATATGTCTTTATTTATTCGGGCTGCGCTTTATACAAGGTGTTTAAATAATTGCAATGCAACGATAATATTTGTAGCACTATAGTGTATATAATATTTTCAGGTGCAGCGCACGAAACATTAAAACATAAATGCGCCAGGTTGATATTACGCCGCTCTGCGGCTTGCTCATATTGTTTTTGCTGTTGCTACAAATATTAAGGTGCGCTGCACCGGTGTTGCTCCTGGTATTATCCTTATTAAAAATATCTATTTTGTGTATATAGGTTGCTGCCGGCAGGCAGGGGACAGGCTGTTTAATCCAGTATTCCCGCCAGTTCCAAACTTTTCTTTTTCAATTTTCTTATTTCTATATCTTCTATAATTGCATCTGGTGCAAGAATAAGTGATACATTATTTTCTTTCCACCAGGTATTCTCTTTCAGCTCCTTAAAGCGGAGTACACCTACAAGATATTTTCTTTCGCCGGCATGCCATTCTTCAATCCATTCAAACTTTTCGCGGGGAATATTTTTCAGATCATCAAAGCTTACATAAGTGCGAACATAAAAATCGTCTGTAAGTTGAAGCGGCTTGTGATGATACAACTTTTTATATTCGTAGCGGTAATCATAACGTAATGCGGAAATATCGCTCAGTACAGCGGATGCGGTAGGAAAACTCCCGGCTCCTTTTCCATAAAAAAATTGTTTATCAGCAAATGAGCTTTCAATTACCACACCGTTGAACTCATTTTTTACAAACGCCAGTGGGTCATCATGCGTTACAAACTGAGGCAATACAAAAGCAGCCACTTTTCCGTTGTTGAGCTTTTTTGCCTGCGCTACTAATTTTATTTCATGGCTTTTTTCTTTGGCAACAGCAGCATCACTAAGTTTTATATTCTGAATGCCATTGAAAACAATATTTTCCGGTTTCTCCACTATACCATAAGCATGAGTGAGCAGGAAAGTCCATTTATTCAGCGCATCCCAGCCATCCACGTCGAGTACGGGATCAGCTTCGGCAAACCCCAATTGCTGGGCGAGTATCAATGCCTGTTTAAAGTCGAGTTTATCTTCGAACATTTTGGTGAGAATAAAATTCGTTGATCCGTTAACGATAGCGCGTATGGAATGCAGCAGATCATTGTCGTAGTATTCCTCAAGGTTTCTTATAACAGGTATGGAAGCGCATGCAGCGGACTCACACAAAAAAGGCTGGTTGTATTTTTTCTGCAGCTCAAGAATTTCCGGCAAATGTTCGGCTATCATTTTTTTGCTGGCGCTCACTACTGCTTTGCTGTTCTTTAAAGCTGTAGATACAATTTCAAATGCTGGCTCAGATTCATTGATCACTTCTACTATTACATTTATCTCAGGATCGTTCAGCAGGCTGAAGCGATCTGTTGTAAATAAGCTTTCCGGCGCATTTCTTTTTTTGCCTGCGTTCTTTATACAAACTTTTTTTATGGTAGCCTGTAATGATGGTGTTTGTTCAAGTACTTTATATAGGCCTTCACCCACCACTCCAAAACCAAACAGCCCGATTGTTAATTGCTTATGTGCATCCATTATATTATCTGTTTATTATTTTTAAATAACTCAAAACATCTTCGCGAATAAAATTTCTTAATGCATGTTCAATCTTTTCATATTCCAGCAAAAATCCATCATGGCCATACAGTGATTCTATTAATTGATAGGCAGCGCCGGGTATACTATCTGCTATTTTTATTTGTTCCTCCGGCGGAAAAAGCAGGTCACTTGTTATTCCTATCACCAATGCTTTAGCAGTAATGCGGCGCAACGCTTCGTCTACCGATCCTCTTCCTCTGCCGATATCATGGGCATCCATACCCTGTCCTAAACGGTAATAGCTGAATGCATTGAAACGATTTGCTAATTTTTCACCCTGGTACCGCTGATAACTTTCTGCGGCTTCGCCACCAAAATTATGCGATACCGGCCAGGCTGTTTTCTTATCACGCGGTTGCGTAAGATTATAAGTATCGTAATTCCTGTAACTTAACAGCGCTACGCTCCTGGCGGCTTTCATACCATTGATGCCGGCTTCCTGTGTATTGGTTTGCCACGTAGCATCAGTTTCAATACACATGCGTTGCGATGCATTGAGCGCAATGCCCCATGGTGAATGCTGCGCATTGGTAGCAAGCGCAACAATGTGATCAAATAGTTGCGGCTCTTCAACCGCCCACTCTAATAATTGTTGCCCGCCCATCGAGCCTCCGATACCAATATATATCTTCTCAATACCGAGAAAATCTTTTAATGGTTTGTAGGCCCTTACCATATCTCTTGTGGTGAATAAAGGAAAACTATGATACCATCTTTCACCTGTTTGCGGATTTATTTCCAGTGGGCCAATACTGCCGTAACAACTGCCGGGCATATTTGCACAAATAATAAAATATTTTGCCGGGTCAAAAAATCTTCCTTCGCCAATCAATCCCGGCCACCAGTCAGCAGGATTACTGTTTGCAGTAAGCGCATGAAAAACCCATACTACATTATCTTTTTTCTCATTTAGTTTTCCCAATGTGGTATACGCTAAATGATACTCCGGTAACACAGTGCCGTTTTCCAGAGTAAACGGTTGCTTATATTCAAAAACCTCTGTCGCCATGCATTATGCTTCGTTTAAGGATTTGGTGCTTTCAGGTTTGAGGTTTATAGTTTGAAGTTTATAGTTTGGACCATAAACTTCAAACTATAAACTATAAATCACTAACTTTTCACTTGTGCAAACGCCTGTTCAAAATCAGCCTTAATATCATCAATATGTTCAATGCCTACACTTATTCTTACAAGGTTTGGCTCAACCCCTGCAGCTTTTTGTTCTTCTTCGCTCAATTGCTCATGCGTTGTAGACGCGGGATGAATGGCAAGTGTTTTAGCATCGCCCACATTGGCAAGATGACTTACCAGTTTGAGTGAATCAATAAATTTACGACCTGCTTCTTTCCCTCCTTTAATGCCAAAATTCAAAACACCACCGGCGCCTTTAGGCAAATATTTTTTTGCAAGATTGTAATATGGACTGCTTTCTAAACCCGGATACCAGACAAACTCAACCTGCGGATGAGCTTCTAGCCATTTAGCTAGAGCAAGTGTATTAGAAACATGTCTTTCCATCCTGAGAGAAAGGGTTTCAACGCCTTGCAGGTTCAGGAAGGAATTGAAAGGACTTTGGCATGCGCCTAAATCGCGTAATCCTTCAACTCTTGCACGAATAGCAAAGGCGATATTGGGCAGGCCCAGCGGGTTGCCTTCACCAAATACCTGCCAGAAATTTAATCCATGATATCCTTCGCTTGGCTCGCTGAACTGTGGAAATTTGCCATTACCCCAGTTATAATTGCCGCCGTCTACAATGATACCCCCGATAGAAGTTCCATGCCCGCCAATCCATTTTGTTGTTGCCTGCACAACTACATTAGCACCGTGTTTAATTGGCTGCACGAGATATCCGCCTGCGCCAAAAGTATTGTCAACAATTAAAGGCAGGTCATGTTTTTTAGCTATGGCTGAAATTTTTTCAAAATCAGGTATACTTAGCTTCGGATTGCCTATAGATTCTACATAGATGGCTTTGGTTTTACTGTCAATATTTTTTTCAATATTGGCAACATCATCTACATCTACAAATTTAACATCAATGCCGAGACGCTTAAATGCAACTTTAAATTGATTATAGGTACCGCCATATAAGTGTGTAGATGCGATAAAATTATCACCCGCCTGTAAAATATTGTGAATAGCCAGAAGTTGTGCCGCCTGGCCGGAAGAAGTTGCCAATGCTGCTACACCGCCTTCCAACGCAGCGATTCTTTTTTCAAATACATCGGTGGTTGGGTTCATAATGCGGGTGTAGATATTGCCGAATGCTTTTAGCCCGAATAAATTGGCAGCATGTTCGGTATTATCAAACTGGTATGATGTGGTTTGATAAATAGGTACAGCTCTTGATTTGGTTGTTGGATCAATTTCTTGTCCGGCATGCAATTGCAAGGTTTCGAAGTGATAGTTGCTCATTGAGAAACAATTTTTAATGTTGAATAATACGTGGTAAGGAGGTAAATGCAAAATCAATTGGATGTAGACACATTTAAGTGTCGCAGGAATAGATAGTATGCCTTAAGGCATACAACAACAACCACAAACGCATAAGACAGCGTTATTTTTGATATTAAAATTGTTGCTTCTTGATTCCATTGCCTGTTTTATTTGAAATAGCAGATAAATTTAATCGACTTATTCTTTATTTTCCAATTTTTTCTTTGTTAAAATTAACATTCCCCGTTACCTGGGATGGGTACAATCGTCAGTTTAGTTGTAAGAATTTGTTGTGTTCGCTTTGATGTTAAACTTTTTTTGTGCTTCATTTATCATGAAACATTGTTAAACAATATGTTTTGTCAAACACACCTATCAGAAACTTTGCTATCCGGAGGAATTTAATATGCGGGCCGGGCATAAAAAAACTCTTCCAACAGGTCATCGGAAGAGCTTAATATATTATTGAAGTGGTATAATATCAGCTGGTCTTCTGACTTATCTGTCACGCCTGTAGCGTGATGGAGTTGGCACCTTTCCCCATACCGCATTATGCGGCACGGAACAGGTTGTCAAGGCTTCATTGGGCCAGTCCCTCAGCCTTTCTTGATAAGTGATTTTTAAAGAACTGGCGCAAAGGTAAATGCAAATCTTCTAAAAACTCAAAAAAATATTGTGATGAAAGGAAAAAATAAAATTTTAGTCATTATCTTTGTCCACCAGTTTAGTAGGGTATAAAAATTCGCTTTGATGGGGAATTGAGCTTTCCGGTATCAGCTTTCAGCTATTAAAGCAAGCAAATACCTGGTGGCTGATCGCTGAAGGCTAATAGCTTACAGCTAATAAACTACCCATCAATTAAGTGTACTATGACTCAGACGGATCCACAAAGCGAAATTCAAAGAATTTCACAATTAGCACAAAGCGCTGACATTGCTCAGAATCTTCGCGATATAGCGGCACAATACCCCGGTGAAGTAATTTTTTCTACCAGTTTCAGTTGGGAAGACCAGGCGATATCTCATATAATATTTAGTGAGAATCTTAACATACAGGTTTTTACTTTGGATACCGGTCGTATGTTTCCTGAAACTTATTCTACCTGGAGCCGTACGCTGGAAAAATATAACCAGCCTATTACAGCATATTATCCTGATGCCCTTTCATTACAAAAATTTATTGCGGAAAAAGGACCTAACAGTTTTTATGAATCTGTGGAGAACCGCAAGCAATGTTGCCATATCCGCAAAGTAGAACCTTTGCAAAGAGCATTGAACGGGAAAAAAATATGGATCACGGGAATACGTGCAGAGCATTCACCTGATCGTCATGATATGACGCAGGTAGAATGGGATGGCACTAATAATGTGGTGAAGTATCACCCTATTTTACATTGGACAACTGATGAAACTATTGCTTTCGTCAATAAAAATAATATTCCTTACAATCCTTTACATGAAAAAGGATTTGTGAGTATAGGATGCGCTCCCTGCACAAGAGCCATTCGCCACGGCGAAGATTTCAGAGCAGGAAGATGGTGGTGGGAAGATGCATCAAAGAAAGAGTGCGGGTTGCATGTGCATGCAGAAGTTAAAAGTTAATTGTTTACAGTTTATAGTTTGTGGTTTACGAAACCATAAACCACAAACTTCAAATTATTTAATACATGAGCGTACATCATCTTGATTATTTAGACGAGCTGGAGTCGGAAGCGATTCATATTTTTCGTGAGGTAGCCGGGCAGTTTGAAAAACCTGCATTATTATTTAGTGGTGGAAAGGATTCTATAGTATTGGTACATCTTGCATTGAAAGCATTTCGCCCCGGCAAATTTCCTTTTCCTTTAGTCCATATTGATACCGGGCATAATTTTCCTGAGGCACTGGAATTCCGCGATCAACTTGCAGAAAAAATTGGAGAGAAGCTGGTGGTAAGAAAAGTGGAAGATACCATCAAAGCAAAAAAACTTACTGAACAAAAAGGAAAATTCGCAAGCCGCAATCAACTGCAGACATATACATTACTTGATACTATTGAAGAGTTTAGCTTTGATGCATGTATAGGCGGTGCAAGAAGAGATGAAGAAAAAGCAAGAGCTAAAGAAAGAATATTTTCTGTAAGAGATGAGTTTGGACAGTGGGATCCTAAAAAACAACGCCCGGAATTATGGAATACCTATAATGGTAAGATAAACAAGGGAGAGAATGTTCGCGTGTTCCCTATCAGTAACTGGACAGAGCTTGATGTATGGAACTATATCCGCCGCGAAAAAATTGAACTGCCTTCCATATATTTTGCGCATGAAAGACAGGTACTGGAATATGAAGGCCAGTATGTGGCGATTTCTGAATTTATCCGCATTGATGAAACAGATGTGATCATTAACAAAAAAGTGCGTTACCGTACTGTTGGTGATATGACCTGTACCGCCGCTGTTGCCTCTGATGCATCTACTATTGATGATATCATCAGCGAGATAATTGCTACCAAAACAAGCGAACGCGGCGAAACAAGAATTGATGATAAAGTATCAGAAGCAGCAATGGAAGACAGGAAAAAGAATGGATATTTCTAATAGGTATCGGCTATCAGCTATCAGAGATCAGCTAGCTGATACCTGATAGCTGACAGCCAAACAACAAGCATTAAACTACAAACTATTCAATGGACATATTAAGATTCATAACCGCCGGTAGTGTTGATGATGGTAAGAGCACGCTTATCGGGCGCCTGTTATACGATAGTAAAAGTATAATGATAGACCAGCTGGAAGCGATTGAAAAGCAAACAAAGAATCGCGAAGATGGTGAAATTGACCTGGCATTGCTTACAGATGGTTTGCGTGCGGAAAGAGAACAGGGTATTACTATAGATGTGGCATATAAATATTTTACTACACCTAAACGCAAGTTTATTATTGCCGATGCACCGGGGCATATACAGTATACCCGCAATATGGTTACCGGCGCTTCAAATTCTGATCTTATTATTATATTGGTCGATGCACGTAATGGTGTGGTGGAGCAAACACGCAGGCACTCCATTATTGCTTCGCTGCTGAATATGCCGCAGGTGATTGTTGCGGTTAATAAAATGGATTTGGTAGATTATTCGCAGGATGTGTATAATAATATCGTGATAGAATACGCGGATCTTGCAAAAGCATTAGGACTTGAAGATGTTACTTATATACCCATCAGCGCGTTGAATGGTGATAACATCGTTGAAAAGTCAGATGTTTTTTCATGGTATGACGGCCCTGCTTTATTACATCTGTTAGAAAATGTTGAAGTAGAAAAAGCGATCAATCTCAATCATGCAAGATTCCCGGTGCAATATGTAATTCGTCCTCAAACAGAGGAGTTACACGATTATCGCGGATACGCGGGTAAGATCATCAGCGGTATTTATAAAAAAGGAGATAAAGTAACAGTTTTACCATCAGGTTTAACTTCAATCATTCAGAAGATTGAGACAGACGGCGGCAAAGAAGCAGAAGAAGCTTTTGCACCGCAGGCTGTTGTATTACATCTTGAAGATGATGTTGATATCAGCCGCGGTGATGTTATTGTATTGCATAAAGATGTGCCCCAAACTTCGCAGGAGCTTGAAGTATTGTTATGCTGGATGGATAGCAAACCATTAGTATCAGGCAATAAATATTTATTGCAGATCAATAGTACAAGAGTAAGAAGCGTAGTGAAAGATATTGAATACAGTCTGGATGTTAATTCGCTTGAGCGGAAATATTCTCCCGACCAGGTAGGATTAAATGATATAGTAAAAGCAACTATAAGAACTGCCCAGCCCGTTGTGTTTGATAAATACAAGGAGCTGAGAGCAAACGGAGGTGCAATATTAATTGATGAAACAAGTAACGTAACCGTGGGGGCGTGTATGATACAGTGATTTGGAAGTCTGATTGTATAAAGTTTATTGTTTTTAGTTTATAGTTTATTGTTCAAAACATGGATCGTGTGAGTGTTGAAATGTGAAACAGTAAACAACAAACGACAAACCACAAACAAAACATTGGCGCAAAACAAATTCATACAGCAGTTAGCAGAGCGAAAGAAAAAGACTTTCCTTGCCTTCCCTGACAGGGAACTGGCAAAGCTTTTTATTGATGATCTGTTTACTTTGCTTTTTTTGCCGGCTACTTTACGCCAGCAAAATACCTATGAGCTGGAAAAAGCTTTCGAATCATTGAAGAGTCATTTATCAACATTGGTATATGAAGTACTGCGTGATGGTAAGACGGCACAAAAAGCCACAGATGTTTTTTTTGAAAATCTTCCTGACATCTATAATACTTTACTGAAAGACGCAGAAGCCATTTTGAAATTTGATCCTGCAGCGGAATCCGTAGAAGAAGTGATTGTTGCTTATCCCGGATTTTTCGCGATAGCAGTGTACAGGTTCTCTAACCAGTTGTGGAAACAGGAGATAAGCATTTTACCAAGATTGCTTACAGAATATGCGCATAGCAAAACCGGTGTTGATATTCATCCCGGCGCTACTATCGGTGAATCATTTTTTATAGACCACGGAACCGGAATTGTGATTGGGGAAACAACTGTAATTGGTAAAAACGTAAAAATATACCAGGGCGTTACTATCGGTGCTTTAAGCGTTTCCCGTGAGAAAGCAACCGGTAAAAGACATCCGACTATTGAAGATAATGTGATCATTTATTCAGGCGCTACTATATTGGGTGGTGAAACCACCATTGGTAAAAACAGTGTGATTGGTGGTAATGTATGGATTACGGAAGCGGTACCTGCCAATGTGCGCGTTGAACACAAAAGTGAAATCATTCAAAAAGAAAAAAAGACAGCTTTATAATGCGCTGTTTAAAGATATAATGACAGCACCAACCAACATACAGGGAAAAGTGATACTGGCGGCAGCCGGTCCGGGCGATCCTGACCTCATAACAGTGAAGGCTACTCGCTGGTTGCAACAGGCTGATGTGGTATTAACAGACAGGCTGGTGAGCAACGATATTCTTACATCGTATGTAAGCCCGTCTGCGGAAGTCATATACGTGGGCAAACAATGCCGCAAAGGAAATTCCACACCACAGGAAACCATCAACGAATTAATGTGTACACATGCCCTTGCCGGAAAATTAGTGGTGCGTTTAAAAGGCGGTGATGTATCTGTCTTCTCCAATATACTGGATGAACTGCAGGTATTGAAAGAAAACAATATCGCTTATGAAATAGTGCCCGGTGTTACTTCAGCGCTTGGCGCCGCGGCTTATGCAGGCATGCCATTAACAGCACGTGGTTATTCAACGGCGGTAAGGCTGATGACCTACTATAAAAGCGATATAGTGCCTGATGATTACTGGAAGGAACTGGCTTCTACAAAAGATACGCTGGTATTTTACATGTCTGCTGAAACTGTAGAAGGCATTGTATCTAAATTGACCCGTAATGGCATTAGCCGCGATACTTTTATTGCAGTGATTGAGCAGGCAACCACGCCGTTGCAGCAGGTGCATGCAGTGAATATATACAACTTTGAAAAAATACAGGATATTGATTTTCTTTCTCCATCGCTGGTAATTGTGGGCAGGATAGCAGCATTGCACAATGAATTTGCATGGTTGGCTAACAGCGAAGAAAGAACACATTATTTTAAACCTGTAGCTACTATTCAGAACAATTCAAACAACAATAAGAAAGCCCATGTTAGCAGAGCATAAGTTAAAAGCTTTCCAGGAACTGGTAACACAATCATCCCGCGAGGAACTGATCTGGATGAACGGATTTTTAGCCGGTCTGGTTTCCGCTGAAAATGGCGTTGGTGCCGGCGCCGGTGTAACTGCCGTTGCGCAGCCTGCTGCACCAAAAGTGAATAAAATATCTATTCTTTTTGGGACCGAAACAGGCAACTCCAAAAAAGTTGCTACCGAGTTTGCAGCGCAGGCAAAAAAGCAGGGTGTGAATGTTAAGCTTACTTCGCTGGATCAGTATAAAGTAAATGACCTGGCTAAAGAAGAATACACTTTTTTGGTGATCAGCACACAAGGTGATGGCGAGCCACCGGCTACGGCGAAAAAATTCTACGATCATATTCACCAGCAAAATATAGCGCTTGATAAAATGAAATTCAGCGTGCTGGCGTTGGGCGACACCTCTTACCCGCTTTTTTGCAAAGCCGGTGAGGATGTTGATACACAATTGTCAAAACTTGGTGCTAAGCGTGTTGTGCCTTTACAAAAATGTGATGTTGATTATGCTACAGATGCAGCAGCATGGTTTGCCAATGTAATGAAAACCCTGAGCGACCAGGGAGGAAGTGCTGCTGCTGTTGCAACGGCATCTTCTGCAAAACCTAAAGGCAAAAAAAATTATACGGGAACTGTTATTACCAATCTCAATCTTAACGACAGGGGATCGGCCAAACAAACACACCATATAGAAATAGGAACGGAAGACGAAGTGCATTATGAACCGGGCGATTCCATAGGGCTTATTCCACATAATAAAAAAGAAACAGTTGCCGCTATTATAGCACTCACAGGCGCTGACGCAGACTCAACCATTGATTTCAGAAAAGAACGATATAGCATAGCCGAAGCACTGACAAGAAAAATCAATATTATTCATTTGCCTGAAAGAGTGGTAAAACAATACGCTGCAGTAACGCAACAGGAGATTCCTGATACCAGGATTGATTTGCTTGATCTGCTTAGGATTTATCCCGTTAAAGATGCAGTCCAGTTTGAACAGGTACTGCAGGTGATGGAACCAATCGCGCCTCGTTTATATTCTATTTCTTCTTCTCCCGAAGCGCATAGCGGAGAAGTGCATATTACTGTTGCGAGAGATAAATTCATTATTAATGGTGAAGAAAAATACGGACTTTGCTCTGATTTTTTAACGCACCTTGATGTAGATGCAAGCATTGATTTTTATGTGCATAAAAACAGCCAGTTTAAATTACCTGCTGCCGATAAAGACGTGATTATGATAGGACCGGGCACGGGTATAGCTCCGTTCCGTTCTTTCATAGCGCAAAGAGATGCGGTTGGCGCTTCCGGCCGCAACTGGTTATTTTTTGGTGACCAGAAATTTACCACAGACTTCTTGTATCAGACAGAAATACAAAACTGGGTAGATACGAGTGTGCTTACGAGAGTAAACCTTGCTTTTTCGCGAGATCAGAAATCAAAAATATATGTACAGCATAAAATGCTGGAGCAGGCAGATGAATTGTGGCAATGGATTGACAGCGGCGCATATATTTATATCTGTGGCGCTAAAGCTCCTATGAGCACCGATGTTGAAAATACATTATTGCAGATCATAGAACGCTATAGCGGAAAATCAATAGGCGAAGCCATTGCCTATTTTGATAAGATGAAAGAAGAAGGAAGGTATTTGCTGGATGTGTATTAAGATTTGAAGTTTGATATTTCAAATTTGAAATATCAAACTTTAACTAATATCCGGTATTTTATTAATATCAAATTTCAAATCTCCAATTTCAAGTAACTTATGTCTGAAAAAAACAACCTTTCGTCCACCGAGCATATTAAAATGAAAAGCGACGGGCTGAGAGGAACCTTAAGAGAAAGTTTAAAGGATGAACTTACCGGGGCATTGCGTACAGATGACCAGGCGCTGGTAAAGTTTCATGGTATGTATCAGCAGGATGACCGCGACAGGAGAGAAGAGCGCAGCGCTAAAAAATTAGAATGGTTATATTCCTATATGATCCGTTTACGCCTGCCCGGCGGTTTTATGACCGGCGAACAATGGGAGGCTTTGCATCATATTGCAGGAAAACATTCAACAGGTGTAATTAAAATTACCACAAGACAAACCATACAATTGCATGGCATATTAAAGAGCCATGTTAAGCCAACTATACAGGAGTTTAATACGGCAAAGCTGGATTCTATTTCTGCCTGCGGCGATGTAAACAGGAATGTGATCTGCGCGGCTCATCCCAAACACTCACCCGTGCATGAAGAAATATTCGCTTATGCAAATAAGCTGAGTAAGCTCGGCTTACCTAAAACAAAAGCATATTACGAAATATGGCTGGATGAAAAACCTTTGACTGAAAAAAAGGAAGAAGAAGATCCTTTATATCAGGACAGGTACCTGCCCCGTAAATTTAAAATTGCCATTGCTATTCCACCTAACAACGACGTGGATGTGTTTGGCAACGATGCCGGACTGATAGCGATAGTGGAAAATAATAAACTCAAAGGATTTAATATAGTTGCCGGCGGTGGCATGGGCGCTACGCACGGCAATGCCAACACTTATCCGCGTTTAGGCGATGTGCTTGGTTTTGTAGATACAGAGGAGAAGGTTTTGAAAGTGATATACGAGATCATTACTGTGCAACGCGACTATGGTAACAGGAGCGACAGGAAATTATCCCGCCTTAAATACACTATAGATAAGATGGGCGTTGAGGCCTTTAAAGCGGAAGTGGAAAAACGTTGTGGTTTTAAATTTGAACCTGCAAGGCCTTATGAGTTTACCAGCCGTTCCGATTTTTACGGTTGGCATAAAAATCATGAAGGAAAATGGTATTATACTGCGTTTGTAGAAAGCGGTCGTGTGCTGGATGATGAAAAGCATGCGTTCAAAACTGCTTTTCTTGAAATTGCTCAGACACGTAAAGCCAATTTCAGGTTTACCTGCAACCAAAATGTGATTGTGGCTGATGTTCACGAAAAAGATAAGAAAGAGATTGACGCTATACTTGGTAAATACGGTATTATTGAAATAACGGATAACGCAGGCGCTGTAAGAAAAGATTCTATTGCATGTGTGGCGTTCAATACCTGCCCGTTGGCGCTTGCAGAATCACAGCGTTATTTGCCGGATCTCATCAGCAAAATGGAGCCGATATTGAATAAGTATGGTTTGAAAGATGACAATATCAGCGTACGCATGACGGGCTGCCCTAATGGCTGCGGCAGACCTTATGTTGCCGAGCTGGCTTTTGTAGGCACTGCATATGGACATTATAATATGCATTTGGGAGGCGACAGAACAGGTACCAGGTTAAATAAAATTTATAAAGAGAATGTAAACGAGGCGGCTATTCTTCACGAGCTGGATGATTTGTTTAAAGTATATAGTAAAGAGCGGAAAAAGAAAGAAACTTTTGGCGATTACGCGATGAGAGCAGGTTGGGTGAAGTAATACCCTCATCCCGGCCCCGCTCCACGGAGTGGAGCGGGGAGCCTAAATTCAAAACAGCTTTATAAAATTTGCAGAACGGGGGTGTGAGGGGCGGAAGCAACAGGAATAAGAAAAGTAAATTGATAACGGATATATCAGGTTAAATTATTTAAGAGGTAACTGAAGCTGAAGGCTGACACCTGAAAGCCGATAGCTGATAGCTCAAACAACATGACAGAAACAATCATAAAAGAAACCAACCTGCTCTTCCCGGTTTTTTTAAAACTGGAGCAATTAAGGCTGCTGATTATTGGCGGAGGTAACGTTGGTGTTGAAAAGCTGAATGCGGTTTTATCCAATTCGCCTGCCACGCAAATTAAAATTGTTGCACTCCAGGTAAGTGATGTTATTCGCGCTATTGCAGAGCGGCATGATAATATAGTGATAATTGAAGAGGCTTATTCAGCAAAGCACTTAGATAATACAGATATTATTATTGTTGCGGTAGATGATAAATCGCTCGGTGCACAAATTAAAGCAGATGCGCAAAAACGTGGTTTACTGGTAAATGTTGCGGATACACCTGAATTATGTGATTTCTATCTTGGCTCTATTGTGAAAAAAGGAAATCTTAAAGTAGCAGTTTCTACCAATGGCAAATCACCAACCATCGCCAAAAGAATAAAAGAAACATTAAACGAAGTATTGCCTGAAGAGTTAGATGAAGTGCTGGATAATATGGAAGTGATAAGAAAAAAGATGAACGGCAATTTTGCCAGGAAAGTGCAGGAGTTAAATCATATTACCAAAACCCTTTCGCTTAAAGATAATATGGATGAAAAAAGCAATGGAGAAAAACAATGGAGGCGTGTAGCTACCTGGTGTTTGTTTGCTTTCTTCTTTATGTTCGTTGGTTATTTCATATTGTCATATTTGCCGTTAAGCAGTTTAATAGATACTATTAAAACAGGCTTCACAAGCTTAGACAGTAAGTTTTACTGGATGATTGCCGCGGGCTTCCTGGCACAGTTGGTTGATGGCGCTTTGGGCATGGGGTATGGTGTGGTATCTACCACGGTGTTAATGTCGCTCGGTGTAAATCTTTCTGCTATCAGCGGTAGCATACATACCGCTGAAATGTTTTCGAGTGGCGCTTCCGGATACAGTCATTATAAATTCGGTAATGTAAATAAAAAACTATTTAAAGCCTTGCTGATACCGGGTATTATTGGTGCGGTATTAGGCGCATTTTTACTTTCTAAATTTGGTGAAACCTATGGTAATTATATTCGCCCGCTGATTGCGGCTTATACTATGCTGCTTGGTTTACGCATATTGATCATAGCGTTTCGCAAAAAAAATAATAAGCCTAAAAAGGTTAAACGCGTAGGTTGGCTTGCCGGTGCCGGCGGGTTTCTTGATTCATTTGGCGGCGGTGGCTGGGGGCCATTGGTTACCAGCACGCTTATTTCAAAAGGCCGCAGCCCACGGTTTGTTATAGGTTCTGTAAGTATAACAGAATTCTTTGTTACGCTTGCAAGCGCACTCACTTTTTTCTCCATGATAGGCGTTAGCCATTGGCAGGTAATTGTAGGTTTAATCATCGGTGGTGTTATAGCTGCTCCCCTGGCCGCACGTCTTGCGGGCAAGCTTCCTACCAAAACTATGTTTATTTGCGTGGGTATTATGGTGGTAATATGGAGTTTAAGAATTTTGTTAAAAGCGATCGGATTATTTTAAATTCAGTGATATTTCCTTTCTTTTCGCCGTGGTTCGTATCTTAAGGACCACCTGCCAAGAGTTATTTTTGTCTTGATCCCTCTTCCCGGTCTAAAGATCTTTGCTTTCACTTCATCCGGCGATCTTCCCGCTAAAATCCCTCTCTGCCAAACTGGCATTTTTATCAGCTTTTGGTTATATTTGCAAACCCAAAAAAGTTTTGAATTGCGTATGCAGGATTTGCTGATATCTAAAGTACATGATGAATCAAGGCAGGGAGAGGCTTTTGCGCCTTTTATGAATGACTCTTCTGTTTACAGAAAGAAATTTTATATAGAAAGCTATGGTTGCCAGATGAATTTTGCGGACAGCGAGATTGTGGCTTCTATTTTAAATAATTCAGGCTTTGGCGCCACCAGAAATGCTGAAGAGGCCGACCTTGTATTTTTAAATACCTGTTCTATCCGCGAAAAAGCGGAACAAACTGTTCGTAAAAGACTGACAGAGTTTCGCAAAGCGAAACTGCGCCGGCCGGGTTTACTGGTGGGTGTGCTGGGTTGTATGGCGGAGCGCTTAAAGTCAAAATTCCTGGAAGAAGAAAAGCTGGTTGATATGGTGGTTGGCCCGGATGCATACCGCAGCCTGCCCGGGTTAATTGAAGAAGCCGCAGGCGGGCAAAAAGCCGTGAATGTATTATTGAGCCGTGAAGAAACTTATGCTGATATAGCGCCTGTTCGTTTAGACAGCAATGGCGTAAGCGCATTTGTGAGCATTATGCGCGGTTGTAATAATATGTGTTCATTTTGCGTGGTGCCTTTTACAAGAGGTCGGGAGAGAAGCCGCGACGCGTTTTCTATTGTGCAGGAATGTGAAGCATTATTCAATGACGGTTTTAAAGAAGTGACATTGCTGGGACAGAATGTGGACAGCTATTATTTCTCAGGCGATAATGCCGAAACAGTAACCTTCGCTATGCTGCTTGAAATGGTAGCGAAAATTTCTCCTGAATTGCGGGTTCGCTTTTCTACCTCACATCCCAAGGATATTACGGATGATGTGTTACACACCATGGCCAAATACGAAAATATCTGCAAGTATATACACCTGCCGGTACAAAGCGGTTCATCACGCATACTGCAATTAATGAACCGTACTTACACCCGCGAATGGTATATGGCAAAGATTGACCGTATCCGCGAAATACTTCCCGGTTGTGGTATCAGCAGCGATATTATTGCCGGTTTTTGCACAGAAACAGAAGAAGATCACCAGGATACTTTATCCATAATGGAATACAGCGGCTATGATTTGAGCTATATGTTTTTTTACAGTGAACGGCCTGGTACATTAGCACAACGCAGGTATAAAGATGATATACCCGAAGATGTGAAGAAAAGAAGATTGCAGGAGATTGTAGACCTGCAAAACGCATTATCAAAACAAAGCAACCAAAAAGATCTTGGTAAAACATTCCAGGTTTTAATAGAAGGCGATAGCAAGAAAAGTGTGCAGGATTGGATGGGGAGAACATCACATAATAAAGTGATCGTTTTTCCAAAACATAATTATTCGCTGAAGAAAGGAGATTATGCAATGGTTACCGTTAACGGTTGTACCAAAGCAACGCTGCTTGGCGAAGTTCAAAACAACTAACGATGGATATACAATCAATAAAAAACAGGTTTGGTATAATAGGAAATTCTCCGGCGCTTAACTACGGATTGCAGGTGGCGGCGCAGGTGGCGAACACGGATCTTACGGTATTGATTTACGGAGAAAGCGGTGTAGGTAAAGAAGTTTTTTCGCAGGTAATACATGCTTTGTCAAACCGCAAGCATAATCCCTTTATTGCCGTAAACTGCGGCGCTATACCTGAAGGAACAATCGATTCAGAATTATTTGGTCACGAAAAAGGTTCGTTTACCGGCGCGGTAGACAGTCGTAAGGGATATTTTGAAACCGTAAATGGCGGAACTATTTTTTTGGATGAGATAGGAGAGATGCCGCTAGGCACACAGGCGCGTTTGCTGCGTGTATTAGAAACGGGTGAATATATACGCGTAGGCTCATCCAAAGTACAGAAAACAGATGTAAGGGTAATTGCTGCCACCAATAAAGACCTCCTTGAATTTACACAAAAAGGCAGGTTTCGCCAGGATTTGTACTACAGGTTAAATACAGTGCCTATCCGTGTGCCTGCATTAAAAGACAGAAAAGAAGATATTATCCTGTTGTTCAGAAAATTTGCAGCTGACTTTGCAGAGCGTTATAAAACATCTTCAATACAGTTGGATGATGAAGCGAAAGAGTTGTTAATTCACTATTCATGGCCGGGTAATGTTAGGGAATTAAAGAATATTGCAGAGCAGATATCTGTATTATCGCAGGATAAAGTAGTAACAGCAAAACAGCTTGAACAGTTTTTGCCGGTGCATAATACGCAAAGCCTGATGCCGGTACTGGCGGGTGGCGGTGGCAATGTAACACATGCTGAATTTGCCAATGAAAGAGAAATATTATACAAACTCTTTTTTGATATGAAGAGAGATGTTACGGAGTTAAAAAAGATGTTTGTGGATATATTGCAAAATCCCCAGCGTGCAGCTGCAGTATCTGCATTTGCGAAAGAATCTTTAATGAATGATTATGAGCCATTGCCCGAAAGGGAAAATGTTGTTGTAAAACCTGTATTTAATCAAACTTCGCAACCGGTACTTATCGGCAATAATAACAATGGAAATGGCAGTGATATACATCACCATGAAGAAGTAGAAGAATCGCTGAATATTATGGATAAAGAAAAGGAACTGATATTAAAAGCATTAAAAAAGCATAAAAGCAAACGTAAAGATGCGGCATCTGATCTCGGTATCAGCGAACGTACTTTATATCGTAAGCTCAAAGAATATGACATCAATGATTAATGATACTATAAAAAAGCTTGCTATAATTTTTTTTGCCGTCATATCGGTAAAGGCTACCTGCAGTTATAGTATGAAGGATGTAAGCTACCCGCCTGAAGTAAAAACAGCAAGGGTAAATTATATAGAAAACCACGCCAGGTATGTAAACCCGCAATTGAGCCCGCAGCTAACGGATAAACTAAAACAAAAAATCATCAGTCAAACAAGACTGGCAGTAATAAATACAGATGAAGCGCATTATGATATCAGTGGATCAATTACCGACTTTTCGGTTAATACATCTGGTATCTCCGGACAAACAGCCTCAAGCAATAACCTGAATGTAACGGTTCATATTATTTTTAAAAACCGGCTCGATGAGAAAAAAAACTTTGAAACAGATATTACCAGGAATTTTCCTTTTTCTGCTTCGATAAGCTTTGCAGATGCACAAACCCGCCTTATGGATGACATTCTGAAAAACATATCTGACGATATCTTCAATAAAATATTCTCAAACTGGTAAAGCACGTATCTTCACGCCAATGAATCTTCATGTTAACGATATACTTGATCACTTGTTTCAGAAACAAACATTGGAAGATGTTGATGCCGGGGATATAGAACAGCTTATTATTAAATACCCATTTTATGCACCGGCACAATACCTGCTGGCAAAAAAATATCAGCAGTCAGGCGGTGACATATATACAGACCAGCAAAAAAAAACGGCATTATATTTTACCAACCCGCATTGGTTAAATGCTTTGCTTCATCCTGAAGCGTTACCAGAGGACCATGTTGAATATATTGAGAAAGCAACCGGTGCAGCAGGCGAAACAGTTGTTGATATAGTGGAAGAACAGCCGGTGGTAGAAGATAAGGCAGAGGAGATTGTAATTGACCAGGTTCCTGATACCGCCATCGCAGCGCAGGAAGAAAATGTTGAAAGCGTTCAGCCTGCAGAAAATAATGAAGCGTTGACGCCTGAATTGCCGGTAGCGGAAATTAAAACCGGCGAGGAAGTGCTTGAACAGCTTACAGGAGCAGGAACTAATGTTGAAAATAAAGAAGAAAATGCTGATGATGGCGTAATTGAAGAAACGCTTTTGCAGGAAGATGTAAGGTTGCCAACCGGCGATTTTTCCCTGGCTCAGGCAAAAGCCGCTTTTGATCAGCCGTTGCCGGCTGATGATTATGCCGGTGATATTATACCTATCGAGCCATTGCATACGGTTGATTATTTTGCTTCCCAGGGTATAAAGCTCAGTCACGAATATGAGGGAAAAGACAAGTTGAGTAAAAAATTAAAAAGTTTTACCGAATGGCTTAAAACAATGAAAAAAATCCATCCGGAGAGGCTTGAAGCTGAAATGGATAATAATACTCAGTCATCTATTCAAAACATAGCAGAGCACTCTAATGAGCAAAAAGAGGTACTTACGGAGGCAATGGCTGAAGTGTATGCCCGCCAGGGACTGCATAAAAAGGCTATAGAAACCTACCAAAAATTAAGTTTGCTCAATCCGGACAAAAGGGTTTATTTTGCAGCCAAAATTTCCAAATTAAACGAAAATTAATATGGCGCTTCTGTTTTTGATATTGATAATCTTATGTTGTGTTTTATTGGGTCTTGTGGTATTGATACAGAACCCTAAAGGTGGTGGACTGGCAGGTAATATTGCTGGTTTCAGCAACCAGTTCATGGGCGTTAAGCAAACCACGGATGTACTTGAAAAAGGTACCTGGATTTTTGCAGCTCTTATTGGTTTATTGTGCCTTACTTCTTCTTTATTTATGCGTTCCGGCAGCGATGAAGGAGAATTTATCAGGAACATCAATACCAACCAGCAAACAACAGTGCCTTCTGCCACTCCACAGCAGCAGCCTTCTACTCCGCAACAGCAGCAGGAAGTACCGCAAGCACAGCCTGTGCAGAAATAAGAATGTTTTTAAAATAAATAATTGAAAACCCTGTTATTGTCAACAGGGTTTTTGCTTTATTTTCAAGCCGTGTAAAAATGAGATGCACGTTTCGCAACTTTATAATACAAATAAACGTCCTCAAAAAATAGATTATGATCAAAAAAGTTATCCTCATCATATTGCTCATTATACTTATTGGTGGTGGTTATATAGCATGGATGGTTTTGGGACCCAATACTTCATTTAGTGAAAAACGAAAATATTTATATATCAAAACCGGCAGTGGCTTTGCTGACCTTATGAGGGATATGCGTGGCGGAGATTTCATAAAAAACCCGGGCATTTTTTCTTTTATTGCCCGTAAAGCAGGCTTGCCTGAAAAAATAAAAGCAGGTAAATACGAAATTAAGAATGGTGAGAGCATACTTTCTATCGTTCGTATGTTGCGCAACGGAAGACAATCTCCCGTAAATCTTATCATCACCAAATTAAGAACCAAAGAAGACTTTGCACGTTTTGCCGGTAAGCAACTGGAGTGTGATTCATTGGATATCATCAGTTATTTAAATAATAATGATTCTCTAAAGCAAATGGAACTCGATTCAAACACGGTGATGACAGCCGTTATACCGGATACGTATACTTTTTACTGGAATACTACTGCTCACAAAATGTTTAATAAAATAAAAGAGGAAGGAGAAAAATTCTGGACAGAAGAAAGATTACAGAAAGCAGGAGATATGGGCTTAACTCCAGTTGAAGTATACACGCTGGCATCTATTATTGAAGAAGAAACAAATAAATATGATGAAATGCCGCTGATGGCAAGTGTATATTTAAACCGTGTGAACAAAGGAATGAAGCTTGGCGCCGACCCTACCGTAAAATTTGCCGGGCGCAATTTCAATGCTAAAAGAGTAACCTTGAAAATGATAACAGAAACTGCAGGATCGCCATATAATACCTATAAAAATTCCGGGTTACCTCCAGGGCCCATCTGCACACCTTCCGTAAAAACGATTGATGCGGTGCTGAATGTGGCAAAAACAGATTACCTGTATTTTTGTGCCAGGCCTGATTTTTCGGGCTATCATGCATTTGCAGCAACGGATGCTGAACATCTAAAAAATGCAAGAGCTTATCAAAGAGCGCTCGACAGCTTAAAAATAAAATAATTACTTTGCCGGCATGACGAAACTGGAACGCATCATCATAACCTGGAAACCGATCAATTTTTTGATAGAGAAATCAAAAAAAATAGTGTTGCCGGGTTTTCATAGATTGCCATTATATGATGTGATAGTTTTTTTGCTTACGCAAATAAAAAAAGAAGGATTGAATATGCGGGCTGCCGCCATCTCCTTTAACCTGCTGATGGCCATTCCTCCTTTCCTTATCTTTCTTTTTACACTTGTGCCGTATATGCCGGGACAAAAAGATTTTACAAAAGAGTTGATGGGAATTGTGAGAGATCTTACACCCAATCATGATACCTATAATTGGGTAAGGGAATTTATTGAAGACTTTACAAAACCCCGCAGCGGTTTGTTATCATTAGGTTTTTTAACGGCAGGTTTTTTTGCATCCAATGCAATGATCGGTATAATGAATTCATTTAACCGCTCCTTACATAGCCGCTACAGGCAAAAGCAAAATTTCTTTCAAAAGCGCGGAGCGGCATTAAAGCTTACCTTTTTTATTGCACTTATTTTTATAGCGTCTATTCTGCTGCTCATTATGCAGGGTAGTTTGCTAAAGAATATATTGAACTGGCTCGGTATTGAAAACACTTCCATACGTTCATGGGTTGCTTCATTACGATGGGTAGTAATAGTGGCATTGATCTATTACGCCATCGGCACAATTTATCGTTTCGCTCCCGCTATTCAGCGCAAATGGAAGATCAGCTCTCCCGGTACAACTTTCGCTACAATACTAATTATTATAGTTACAGTTGCTTTCAGTTTCTGGGTAAACAATTTCGGAACATATAATAAAGTGTATGGCTCTATCGGAACTGTCATTATCATCATGTCTTCATTTTTCATCAATTCGCTTATACTGCTTATAGGCTTTGAATTAAATGTCAGCATCAACCATTTAAAAATGGAATCGGAGCACAGAGTTGTAAAAGAAAATACCTGATTTTTTTGTACTTAGTTGCAGTGCTACTATCAGGCTCCGTTGCCTGCCTGTCCGGGCGTTGAACACTACAACTATAACAATACTATTTGGCATGTGCGGGAGTGGTTTGATTTTTTAATCACCCTTATAAAAACAGTGTTCAGTTGTTCTTCCTGCTAATCTTTTTACTCACCAATAGTACCTGTTCTGATTTTTCCGGAGCGCTTATAATGAGCAATAATAACTCCACCGGGCGTTACAATACTTTTTACTAATGTAAATGCCGCGGGTATAGTTCCATTGTCAAAAAGCTTTTTGCCTTTTCCTAATGTCAGGGGATGGATTTTAAGTTTGAGCTCATCCACCAGGTCATGCTTTAATAATAACTGAGCGAGTTTGCTGCTACCCCAAACCTGTATATCCGTGCTTTTTGAATTTTTATTGCCTGCCGGCAGGTTTTTGATTTTTTTGATATCTGCCACACTGTTTAATACTGTTGAATTTTTCCACCCTGTAACTAATGGAGCTGATTTTTTAAGGTTTTTTGAAAACACATACTTCATGCCTTCATTAATACCCGGCCAAAAATCTCCATGCTTTGGCCAGTAACTTGCCCAGATCTCAAATGTTTTTCTGCCCAACAGGTAATCTGCCGGCTTAAGTTCCTGCTGCACAACCTTGTTATATACATCATCGCCATAAGGTTCAACCCAACCCCCATATTTAAAGCCGCCTGACGCATCTTCTTTTGGGCTGCCGGGCGACTGCATTACTCCATCTAATGAAATCATTGATAGCATTATTATTTTTCTCATATTATTTCACCTCCCGTTTTTTATTTGTTTTATCGTTACTGTAATACAATGCAAATCTCATTAACAGTTTTTGTATAACAGCAGTGCAAATACGACAATTGTAGTGGGGGGATGCGATCTGTATTATGCAGGCATGCTGCCTGGTATACCTTTGTCAGTGTATAGCCGGCTTAAAGCCAGCTTTTCGGCTAATGCCGAATTCATTCATAACTATTCTGTAATAAGATCTCCGGAATGTTTCATTCTGGGATTTGCCCTTCTGCTGAAAAGTTTTGAAACACCCTGTCCGGTCTCTTCTTTTTTATAGGTATTGATCGCTAAAGGGAAACAGCCATATAGCTTTGCAGCCCTATAAACTAAGGTACGCTGTACCTGTATTGTTCTATGGCAGGAATTTTGCGCTGATGCATTATTTTTTAATAATTCAAAACAACTAAAATTTTTCATAACATTTCTTCGACAACTAATACCAGGATAATTCCGGCAGTATATGAAACAATATCCCTCCAGGAAAATGTTGTACCTGTTACAACGATCGCCAATGCAGAATGCTCGAGGCCTAGTTTATCCACTATTTTAAAGTGTTGCAATATTTCAATCAGGTAAGAAAATAGTAAAACCGCTACTGCGGTTATTAATACAGAAGTATAAAAATGATCTGACAAAACAATAAATAAGTATCACCACCAACACATCGCCTATATAGGATCGCAGTATAGAATTACGGGAGTATAATGCGATCAGCATTTCTGTAATAAATAATAAGATGAACAATATAAAATAAACCCGTTTAAATCGCAATGTGCTTCTCATTTATACAATATTAAAAACACAATATACAACCAGCTACGATTTGAGTGCATTTCAAATTTTCTATGTGGGTACTACCGTATATGCCTCGTGCCCCGGTGTGACAAACCTCAGTATTGTGTTCAGCGTTAGTGCTATTATTGAACATTGGCATTATTGTTTAATATACATTCTTCAGCCTGTCACGCCGGGGCATGAGGCATCTGCACAAGCTTGCCATATATGCAGCAATTTCAAATGCAACTACGCCTTCTTTTTAAATAGCTTAATGGTTTTATTACCAACGATCGGTTTAGCCCAAAAACCTACGCTCATAATATAACCCAGCGTAAGGTAAAGAAAACAATATCCTGCTTTCAGTCCCCACACATCACCTATCCATCCTGTTATTAAAGGCAGTATGGCGCCTCCAACAATTCCGGTAAGCAATATGCCGGCAAATACACCATGGT
The DNA here is from genome assembly GCA_047601125.1 of Agriterribacter sp. Classification (GTDB taxonomy): domain Bacteria; phylum Bacteroidota; class Bacteroidia; order Chitinophagales; family Chitinophagaceae; genus Agriterribacter. Next base: position 3,456,915 of record JASGJY010000002.1, read on the forward strand.
TGTGTGTAATGGAGTTCAGCGCCAGTGATATGATGATCGGGTACATAACCGAAGCAAAAAAGCCGGTGAGTGGTAATGCAACCAGGGCTACTTTGCCGGAAAGCAATAATGCTGCTGTTAAAGCAAGAATAGCTGAAAATGTAAAGATGATCAGCACCTTGCGGCTATCCATAATTTTTACCATCAACAGTCCCAGTACACCGCCTGCTGTCATCAGTCCCCAAAAATATGCAACGGCTTTTGCTCCGGTGGTTTGAGGATTATAACCGTAATATACATTCAGGTATTGCGACATCCAGTTGGCAATGACCTGCTCTGTGCCCACATAACAAAATATGCCAAAGAAAAAAGCAATTACAAGCGGTTGTTTTATCATTTGCAGGTAAGCTTTTAAAGCCCCTGCCTTTTCATCGCTTTTTAATTCTACTTTAGGAAGCTTAAAGCTTATTACCACAATTATCATCAGCACACTGATAACGGCAAATAAAAAATAAATTGATATCCACGGAAGTTCGGCCGGCACAAAAGAAAGTATAGCCGAAGCTATTGCGCCGGGTTTGCCCTCACTCTGTACCAGGTATGAATATACCAGCGGGCTTACAAAAGATGCCAATCCGAATATCAGTTGCGCAAGCACAGAATTAAAAGCATAATGCTCCTCGCCGCCTGCCACCCGCAGGAGGGGGTTAATAATAACCTGCAACATAGCCATGCCGGCGCCAATAAGAAACAACGATATAATTGCTGACAAATAATTGGGAAAAAGCACAAGCAATACAGAACCACATAATGACAATAAAAAAGCTGCAGCCATTATTATTTTAGGGCTGTATTTTTCCATGAGTATGCCTGTAGGCAATGAGAACAACCCATAGGCAATAAAAAAGGCAAAAGGCAGGAGTGCAACCAAAACCAGGCTCAGCTTGAAATCTTTTATAATATCAGGCGTAATTGGCCCTATAATATTGGTCATAAAAGAAATCACAAAAAAAGTGAGCATCACCAGGAACACCGCAGCATAGTTTCTTTGATTCATACCAGTTTATTTATTGGCTTTGGGGATTTAATACAAGGATAGATACAGCAAAAATCAAATTATACTATATGAAGAAGCATTATTTTAGAAAGTTTATATGCTGATACTTTTGGTTTTGTTTGCGCAGAAAGGTTGCGGGGCATCGTCATCTTATCCGGTCAACACACAGGCTTTAGTTTGATCTCTTTTACGCGAATCAGATATCTGCCGGGCAATAGCACTGTTGCTTAACATTTGTACTATTGCCTGGCAGGCTGTTATCCTGTCGCAATATACTTTCAATTCAATGCAACATACGGGCGAACCGGGAACTATCTTTCAACCGTCAACATGATTACTGAATATGCAGGAATGCTAAATTTCAATATCCCTTTATCTGATTTTGCGCCGGTAAAGTTTTTAGGTATTACTTTATTGGGCTGCTCAAAAGTATTATGATCGCTTATTTTAGGAGACGATAAAATCTGTGCCGATACTTTTGAGAAATTTTCTCCTCTCAGATTGATCGTTACTTCATATGCTTTGCTATAATCAATATTCGTTAAAGAAATATTTACTTTGCCTGCTGCATCTTTTGAAGCAGATGCTGATACTGCTGTTAATTTCTTTCCCTCGAATTCATATTGCGGGGCATTAATGGTGACAGGAATAAGTGTAGCATCCTGGTGCACGTTATACATTTTCATTACGTGGTAAGTGGGCGTTAATATCATTTTTTCCTCATTGGTAAGGATAACCGCCTGCAGCACATTTACAATCTGGGCCAGGTTAGCACCGCGTACCCGATCAGCATGATTGTTGAAAATATTCAATGTCAATCCTGCGATAATCGCATCACGCATGGTGTTTTGCTGGTATAAAAATCCCGGGTTGGTACCATCTTCCACATTATACCAACCGCCCCATTCATCAACGATCAGGTCAACTTTTTTCCGGGGATCATATTTGTCCATGATGGTACTGTGCCTCGTAACAAACTCTTCCATTTTCCAGGCTTCTTCCATTGTTTTAAAATATTGCGCTTCAGTAAAATTAACTGACGGGCCTTTATCCTGCCAGCTTAATACAGAATAGTGGTGTAATGCAACACCAGCCAGCATATTGTGCGGAATATTTTTCATCAGCGTTTCCGTCCATGCATAATCGCCATCACTTGCCCCTGATGCAATCTTATACAATTTCGCATCTTTACTCCAGTCGTTCATAAACGTTGCATACTGGCGGTATACATTGGCATAATATTCAGCAGTCATATTGCCACCGCAGCCCCATGCTTCATTGCCCACCCCCCACATTTTTACATTCCAGGGTTTCTCACGTCCGTTTTGTTTGCGCAGATCAGCCATAGGGCTGCCACCGGGATGATTCACATACGATACCCAGTCAGACAAATCTTTTACCGTACCGCTGCCTACATTGCCTGCGAGATAAGGCTCTGCTCCTATGCGTTCGCATAAGTCAAGAAAATCATGCGTACCAAAACTGTTGTCTTCTTTTACCCCACCCCACCAAACATTGATCATACTTGGTCTTTTTTCTTTAGGACCAATACCATCTTTCCATTGATATGCGTCAGCAAAGCAGCCACCCGGCCAGCGCAGGTTTGGAATTTTTAGTTCTTTTAATGCCTGTATAATATCATTTCTAACGCCGGCTGTGTTTGGTATTTTAGTATTATTTTCTCCTACATACATGCCTCCATAAATGCAACGCCCAAGGTGCTCCGCAAAATGACCATAAATGTTCTTGCTGATTTTTGTTTCCCCCAAATCAGTGTTAAGCGTTATTTGTGTTTGTGAGAACGATGCAGTTGCAACAGCGCAACCCATTAAAAAAGTAAAAAATTTTATTTTCATATTATCATTTGTTAATAGCATTTTGTAAGCCGTGAGCTCTCAGTTATCATTCTCTGTTTGCCACTGACTCTTTATTTCAGCCTTTTGTCTGTAGCCGCTGTCTTGTGCCGCTACTTCTCCGGCACATTAATTACAGCCTCCAACGCCGGTTTCGCCTCCCGCTTCCTGTTCCACAACAATGGATAATTTGTTCTGTTCGGTATAGGATAATCATTTTTCCAGTTCATCCCATCTTCCACACCCCATAATGTAACTCTCGCTATCTTATCTCTTCTCTTGTAAAAAATGGAAAACAACTCCGCATACCTGTTTGCTAAAACAGTTTGCATACTATCCGGCAAACCACCAGGATAAGGGTCGAGATAAGTTTTAAATTCTTCCAATTGAAATTGCTTATCCATCACACCCTGCCCGGTGATTTGTCCTTCTTTAGTAAGCGGCAACACATCTACATCCAATTCTGTTATCATCACTTTAACACCGCAGGCGGCATACATATCAATTGCTTTTTCAATATATTTTGTTTTAGGATAGTTCAAACCCCAGTGCCCCTGTATACCAACGCCATCAATACGAATGCCTTCCTTTTGCAACATTTTGATCAAACGCACAATACCATCTCTTTTTGCCGGACGCCAGGCATTAAAGTCATTATAGTACAATTCAGTAGCGGGAGCATATTGCGCCGCGAACCTGAAGGCATATTTAACCAGTGTGTCTCCATTAACAAAAGCTTTTACCCATGCCGTATTTTCGCGATAGCTGCCATCTTCACCTATTACTTCGTTCACTACATCCCATGCGTGTACACGTCCCGCATACCTCCCTGCTACTGCCTGTATATGGCTTCTCAGCCTTTCGATCTGTTCTTCTTTTGTATTCGGTTGCCCGTTGGCGTTAATAAAAAACCAGTCCGGGCATTGATTATGCCAAACCAGTGTATGGCCAACGATGAACATTTTATGTTTTTCGCCAAAAGCAACAAAATCATCCGCAGCTGCAAAATCATATACACCTGGCTGCGGGTTGATAAGCCCAGCTTTCATTACATTTTCAACGGTGATGCTGTTGAAATGTTTGACTACAATATCCTGTGTGGCGTTATCCTTACCTGATGTAATGGCAGGTGTAACCGCAGTGCCTACTAAAAAGGCATTTTTATAAACGTCTTTTAATGTTTTGCTGCCTGGCTGCGCATAGGTATATATTGCCATCAAAAAATATATCGCGTGAAAAAAATATGTAGCACATTTCATAATTAAATTTTATGTACTGTTACATGACGCTTAACGTTTGGGAGTCGCCTAAGCAAACTTACAACTTATCATTATTTTTCATATCACTGCCCACATGACACCATATAGCTTCATTAGGTGCAGAGTATACCCTGTAGCTGCGCGGAAGCATAAAGGTAAATATACATAACCCACGTTCAGGATGATGTGTTATCAATACCTGATTGAATATTGTTCTTTCGTAATAATTCATATACCTGACAGCACCGGTTGTTCTGAACAGATGCTGCGAAAGCTTCAGCAGATGATATGAGTTACAGGCCCCGGGAATTTTGCTGTAGCGGGCGTTGATAAAAAATTTGCGTGGGCAAGGCAAAAATTAAAGAAGATAAAATAATAGTTTAAAATGATGAAATTTCCGAACCAAAGTATGTTCGTTATGCCTGGGCAGATAACCCCGTAAACCCGGATGTGTATAATAAGGAGAGTTTGCCGGTATTGCCTTTCAGAACGCATGCAGACAATGAATAAACGAACTTGGGCTAATGATCTTGTTGTTTTGTATCAATGTTGCCTACAAATAAGAACAGTTGTTTGAAATTCAGCAGCATAAGCAGCCGAATAGTATTGGTTCAGTAAAAGAGTGCGACGCAAGAAAAGCTTAATAGTAGTACTATCGCTGGTAGCATAAAAATTCAAATGCATTCATACGGCGTTATCTTTATCATAGTTCTCTTTGGCAATGCCTTGTTAGCAGAGCATGCCTGTTAATTAATTATTTTTCCTTTATTATTAGCTAATTTCTCCTTGAATTTTTGAAGTTCTTCAGGAGTTTGCCGAATCCAGTCTTTTACTTCTCCTATAATTTTTAGCGGAGATCCGGAGCGGTATGAACGGGTTGGATTTCCAGGAAATTTTTTATCTGTGAGGTTAGGATCGTTTTCATAATTTCCCGTTGGTTTAACAATATATACCCGTTCATTTCCATCGCCTTTTGCTAAAGCTGCGGCAAGCCCGGCTCCATTAACTAAAGCTGTGAAATAAATATGATTCATTTTTATTTCTGATTTGTAATTAGAATTTGCCCCCGGTGTCAGCAGATCACCAACTTTTAAATCTGCTTTTGTTCCATGATAAAAAGGGCCTTTATCAGCGGGATGATTTTTGAACGAAATTGCCAATTCGGCATTCTCTTTTGCCTTACTATGGTTATTTAAGTCTTCGTAACATTTTGCAATGTTCAGGTATAAAGCAGGGAAAGCGCTTTTCACCGCGTTATCATCTACTTTTAGTGCAAACTGTAAAGCCGTTTCAAGCCAATTTAATTTGTCAGAAACAGTTTTTTGTTGCCGGGCTATATAATGGGATGTAAGAAATTTTTCAAAGTCATTTGTTGCTTCATTCCAACCTTGAAGAAATAATTTAGCTGCCTCTTCAGGATTATCTTTTTCTTCCATTTCCATGCCTTGGAGACAAAGTTTAACAACATGATTGAATGGCGAAAATTCCATTTTATAATTTTTTATTTATTTAATATAATTGTTCGCAGAGATAGTTGTGTTGTGTATGAACACTAAAATTTTACTTTATCTCTGTCACAATAATTCTTCGCCGGTTTAACAATACAGCTTTACTGGTATATGCCATTATATTGTGCCGTATGATGTGTTGCCGGATTTACCGGTATATTTCCGGGAATGTAAAATATTATTTCCGGTGTGTCGCTTTCAAAGGTTGTTACAGATGAAAGCAGTAATGTGTCAATGCCTGGTCTTGTACAATAAAAGTCAAACGATTTTTCATTTTTTGGTGTGAACGTTATGGTAAAATTCCCTTTATTGTCTGTAAGCATCCTGGCTAAAAGTTTGATATCACCTTTTATGAAAACAATAATATTGCTGATAAAGGCACTTGTATTTTTCGGATTTTTCTTTAAGTACCCTGTTACGGTTACCGGCAGAAAAACCTGTTTGAACGTTAATAGAAGTGTTTTTATCCTGCGTATGGGCTTGGTTGATATTTGCACAGGCGGCACAACCGGAATAAAATAAGTATATTGACTGCTTAATATAATTCCTGGTTTAATTACGTATTTTAATTTAAAAATCATGCTAATGAATATGATCCAAGCAGCCCGGTATCCTTTTGTATGTCTGATCTGTTTAATGTTTACATTTTCTTCCTGTAAAGAAACTCCCGAAAAAAAATACCCTGATGCAAAAACGGTTGAAGAGGAAACCAGGAGTTTTCAGCTGGCAGAAGGATTTATAATTAAGAATGTGGCTGCGGAACCGCAAATTGTTATGCCTGTTTCAATGGCCATTGATGAAGACGGCGTAACCTATGTGGTGCAAATGACAGACTATCCTTTTATTGCCGATTCTGTTAATGGAAAATGTTCTGTAAAAGTTTTGCTGGATCAAAATGATGATGGTGTATACGATTCTTCTATATTATTTGTGAGTAAAGTGCCGGATATTACAAGCGTGATGCCCTATAAAAAAGGAATACTGGTAGCCGCAGCGCCACATATTTTTTATATGAAAGATACTACCGGCGATTTTGTGGCTGACAGGATAGATACTTTATTTAGTGGTTTCTTCACCGGTAATTCTGAAGCGCAGGTCACTAATTTAACATACGGGCTGGATAACTGGATATATGCAAATAATCACGGACAGGCGGGACAGGTTAAATATTTGCCTAACCCATCAAGCGTTCCTTTATCAATGGGAGGAAATGACTTTCGTTTCAGGCTTGATAAGGAATTATATGAAGCAGAAAGCGGTAATGGTCAGTATGGTTTAGCATTGAATGATTTTAATCATCGTTTCTATACACAGAATACACTGCATATTCAAACCAATCCTGTTACCATGCGTTATCTCCGCCGTCATGACGCATTAGCTTCTTACAGGGCAGATAAGAATATTTCTGATCACGATCTTGAAATGTTCCAGCTCACTCCTCCACCATACTGGCGTAAGATGAGAAGTGAAAGAAGGCAGCATACGTATGATTCGCTAAAGCTTAATCAAACTGAATGGGCCGATAAACATTTTACCGGCGCATCAGGCGCAACTTTTTACGGAGGTGATGCTTTTCCAAAGGAATATTATGGCTCAATATTTACCGGCGATGTTGCAGGTAACCTGGTGCACAGAGATGTGTTAACAAGAAATGAAAGTGATATTATTTATACTGCAAACCGTGGTACAAAGGAGAAAGATAAAGAGTTTCTTGCTTCCACCGACAGTTGGTTTCGCCCGGCAACTTTTTATTCAGGGCCGGATGGCAACCTGTTTTTAATTGATATGTATCGTCAGCATATTGAAACGCCGGTTTCTATTCCCGAAGATTTAAAAGCAGATATGGATTTTTATGCCGGCAACGATAAAGGACGTATTTATTTGATCACCCCTGCCAGCTATGACAGAAAGAATTATAGAAAGCCAAACCTTAGTAAAGCAACAGCAGCTGAGCTTGTTGCATTGCTTGCTCATCCAAATGCCTGGTGGCGCACAACAGCCCAGCGTTTAATTGTGGAGCGGCAGGATAAATCGGTAATTGATGGCGTGAGAAAATTGTTTCAAACTGCCGGTGAGTCTTATGTAAAGCTGCGTACTTTATACACACTTGATGGTTTAGACGCTTTGACTGCTGAAGATATAACAGCCGCATTAAATGATAAAGAGCCTGGCGTGAGGGAGCATGGTATTATGCTTGCAGAAAAGTTTCCTGCACTGGCAGGCGAAATTATAAAAGCCATAGATGATCCTGCAAAATATGTAGCATTCCAGGCCGTGCTCAGTGCAGGTAATCTTTCAAATGATAAAGCCATTCCTGCATTAGTTCATGCTTTGGATAAATATAGCGCAGACTCTTTGTTTACGGTAGCCGTGCTAACATCTGCACCCGGCATCAGTGAGGCAATGTTGCCGGCGCTTGAAAAGTCAGGCTATTTTAAAACAGATGACAGGGTTAAGCAGGGTTATGTTACTGCGGTTGCTTATGCATCCGGTTTCCGGGATGATGCCGGTAGTGCATCTGCACTGATGAAACTATTATCTTCTTCTGGTATTACGGCAAACAATGTCTGGGAAAAATCAGTGATCAGCGGATTAATAAAAGGGGTTAGGGCTTCAAAACGCACAAAGCATTCTGCCGGGTTAACAGCAGTAATAAAAAAGCTGGCCGAAAAAAACAAGGATGAAGATTTGCAAAAATTATTGAGCGCATCCTGATTATTATAAGTGATTATTGTTCTTTATAAATAATTACCCGTAGTAATGAAAAAGATTGATATATATAACAGAAGACGGTTTCTGAGACAGGGCTTCAGTTATGCTTCTATGTTAGCTGTTGGTGGTATAGTATGGGCAGCATGTAATAGTGGTAATGTTGCTAAAGAACAAAAACCTGCTGCAAATGCAGCAGAAGAAGTTCCGGCTTCTCCAGATCCCTGTGATGTTACTTCTTTAACTGAACAGGATGCCAAAAACAGGAAAGCATTGGGCTATGTTGAGCATACGCCTATTCCGGAAAAAAACTGCGAAGGTTGCAAATTGTTTATACCCGCAAATAATACAAAGCAATGTGGTACATGCTCTTTATTTAAAGGACCGGTAGCACAGGAGGGATATTGTACTTACTGGGCTGATAAAACAATATAACTAAATTAAATTTCAGGAATGTACAAAGCGAAGTTGTTAATAGGTTTTATAACGCTGTTACTGGTAACGCATCCCGGGTTATATGCGCAGCAGTTAAAGATCGCGGTTTTTGAAGTGAACGCTACGCCGCCGGTAGGAAGCCCGGTAGCTTATGCAAAAGCACGTTCAATTACCGACTCATTAAGTGCAAGGGGCATTGTATTTATTACTGATAGTTTACCCATAGTATTTTGCGTGGTCGACTGGATTGGCATTTCAAACGAAGGGCATGATGTTTGGAGAAAGCAACTGGCTGCTGCTGCCGGCACAACTGTTAACAGGGTTTCTGTGCACGCATTGCACCAGCACGACGGGCCAAGATGCGATTATACTATTGAAAGAATAATGATGGAATACGGCCTGGAGGGACAAAGTATTGATAACCGGTTTACAAATGATGTAATTATAAGAGCAGGAGGAGCATTGCGTAAGGCAATGAATACAGCTGTGCCGGTAACACACATCGGCGTCGGGCAGGCTAAAGTAGACAGTGTTGCATCTAACAGGCGGGTTAATAAAGATGGCAATATAGTAACGCGGTATAGTAAAGCAACAGACTCTTTTTTAGTGAATGCTCCTGAAGGACTGATTGATCCCTGGCTTAAATGCGTAAGTTTTTGGAACGGGAAAAAGCCGGTAACGGCACTTACTTTTTATACCACACATCCACAAAGCTATTATGGCCAGGGTGATGTTACATGCGAATTTGTAGGCATTGCAAGAAATGATGCAGAAAAAAAACTTGGCATACCGCTTATTCATTTTAATGGTGCCAGTGGTAATATTGCTGCCGGTAAATATAATGACGGATCGGTACAAAGCAGGATAGTTTTAACCAATAGGGTAGAAGCAGGTATGCTGAAAGCCTGGGAAAACACAACATTAACAAAGCTGAAACCCGGTGATATATCATGGCGTACTGTTGGGGTAGCCCTTCCGCTGAATGATAATATTAAAGAAAATAGCCTGAGGCATATGTTAACAAACGACAGTCTGAATATTCACATGAAGTTGAGGGCAGCGGAAAAATTAGCATGGTATCAACGCAACACTTCCGGGCTGTTGGTTGATGTGGCAGCATTACGGTTAGGAAAAGTATGGATGTTGAGCTTACCCGGCGAAAGTTTTGTTGAATACCAGCTTGCGGCACAACAACTGGAACCCGGCAGTATAGTATGCACTGCCGCTTATGCAGATTACGGCCCCGGGTATATCGGCACAAAAAAATCTTATTCTGAAAAAGGCGGGTATGAAACTTCAGATATTGTTTCAGGAACTGGCCCCGATGTGGAAGAAGTGCTGATGAAAGCAATGGAAGCTGTGTTACGGTAAAAGGTGGATAATATCATTAGCCTTTCACCATAAACCTTCATTTCTTTAAGTAACTGCCTTTTGCTTCAGGTATCATCCCAAATATACTGTCAATGAAATGATAAGACTTCTGCCTGGTCTGAAGCGGAAAATCATGGCTGCCGTCAGGGTAACATGATTGTATATTCGCCGGAACATGCAGGAGGTTGTATACTTCTGATACCCGTGCTATTCCTTTTTTTACGCCGGATACATTGAAATTGGCATCATTTAATGGAGAATTTGAAAAGAATGCGCGTGGAGCTATAGCTGCTATTACTTCATCAAAATCAAAAGGCATTTTGTCCGGATCAACATGATATTTATCCCTTATCAGCGGCATATACCTGTCCTGCGCCCATGGCCATAATTTACCGCCATACTTTTGAACGGCAACCGTATCTCCGTTAAAATAATCATGCATTAAAGTCCATCCGCAACTGCTTACCACTACTTTTAACCGGTTATCAAAAGCTCCGGTGAATATAGCATTATGGCCACCGAGGGAATGTCCTATTACGCCGATCCTGCCGGAGTCAACATCCGGCAATGATTGCAACAGGTCAATACAACGCATATTGTTAAAAATGCTTTTCATGGTTCCTGATTCATAACGATCTGCATTAAAATCATAATCTTTCAGATCTCCGAAGCCCGGGTAATCCGGAGCAATGACAACATAGCCGCGTTGCGCCAGCTCTTTGGCATAGGCGAGATTGATATAAGGACCCTGTCCATCAACACTTTTTTTCCCGATAAGCTCTGTTTGGTGGAGCGCCAGCATAGCAGGATACTTTTTATTTTTTTTCCGTTTTGCAGGTACATATAAAAAAGCAGGCAGCGTTTCATTTTCCGCTACTGTAAACCGTATATTATAGCGGGTATATCTTTGGGTAGTCAGGCTGTCGAGTACCTGCATATTAAAAGGCGGAAGCTCTTTTCTTTCAGGGAGCTTACCCATAGCCGACTGCATACTATCTAATATCTGATGCCGCCTGGTATTCCATTCCCTTGTGGTACGAACCGGCTTTGCAGCACCGGTGCTGTCTATGTAAAAAAGCAATGCGGTGCGCGGCAGGCTGTCTGTTATATTTCCCGGAGGCAGCATAGCGGATGGCGATGGTGTTGCGGCAGGTAAACTGATAAGTATTATTCCGGCGTATATCCACCCGCTATAATTGCTTTTACCCATGCTTTGCAAATTTCTGTTGAATATTTACTATTGTTTTTTAGCCAAGAGGAACTCCCGTAAAATTTTTCATTCATCCTTTGTGTATTTTATGAATGGAAAAATTTCATAGGAGTTTGTAATGATTAATTACATTATTTTGCAGGAACCAGCTTCACTTCTCTCAGATCAAACACTGAGCCGCTCTCCTTCCCTGAGTCTGCTCCCAAAATAAAATCCACTGCTCCCGCAGGCAAACGAATGGTACCTATTTTCTTTGTTTTATAAGTAAACCATGATCCGGTTTTATCTGTTTTCGCTTTTAGTTTTTTATTGCCATATTGCAAAGCAAAAATTTTGCCTGCTTCTTTATCCGATACAGAATATTCAATATATACATCATACTTTCCTGCTTCTGCAATATCTGCTTTCCAAATTGCCCGGTCTTTTGCATCAAACCATCCAAACGCTTTCCATTCCGGCATGTATTTAATATGCTCTCCTGCACTGCCGGCCAGCCAGGCAACCAGGCGGTATGATCCGTCATCTTCTTTATGAATTAACTTCTGGCGATTTACAGCAGGCCGCTGATTTTTAAATGCAGGTGGCATGAGTTCGCCTGCCGCATTTATAATAATATCTTCAACCTCGGGAGCAAATGCCGATGGTTTATTATACCAATACATGCTGCCTTCTCCTTCGTAGCCGCCTTCTTTTATTATACGGCGGGATGCAATGTAACAGGGAACATCGTTTGAATAACCGTTTACCCAAAGTTGCTCAGCTCCGTATTCATCTTTAAGCCGGATAGAATAATCCACAACTACTTCTCCGCCCAGGTTTATCATTGCCATTTTATCATCGAAATTCCACACCTGAACGGGGTAGTCAAGCGTTGCAGCAATTGTTTCTCCCCGTTCCATTCTTTCAAGTGCAAGGCGTGCATAATATCCTTTTACAGATTCATCTTTAGTTTGGGCAATCAGTTCGTTTACATCAGGCACTTTTGAAAATGGTAACTCTACCCATTTCATTTTTCCTGTGGGCGGAGTATTCAATGGCTGCAACTGAGCGGTCAGTAATTTATCTACATTGTCAGCAATTTCTTTACCATGTTGCTGAACATTTTCCACCGATCCCCTTGGTGAGGGATTAGCATCCCCTGCACAGCCAAGTGCAATCATTGCAGTTATGCCTGGATGCCTGGCTTCAATTACCCGGTGTGCTTCGGCAATCCAGTCGCCGTGAATTTTATGCATATCTCCTCCAAGGGTTGTTCCGTGGCAGGCGTAATTAATAAAAACACCTTTCAGCGTACCATCAGCATCAGTGATCTTAAGTATAGGAAGGGCAACATCTACCGGGCCGCCCTTGGTGCGGCGGTTAATTGCAAATAGTGCCTGACCCTGATCCCAGGAAATAAGAGCAGGTTTTCTATTGTTTAAAGCGGCTGTTGCTATATCTTTTAATTTTTGGGTAAGCTGCTCGGTATATTGTGTAATATGTATCAGCTGGCTGAGTGCTAAAAGTGAATCCGTAAAACCACCATTCCTGTATTGTAATATATTGATCAGGTTGCCTACTTCCGGGCCACCGTGAGTGTGAGAAGCGCAGATGGCTATCTGCGCAGGATCAATTCCCTTTTCTTTTGAAAGAAAGTCAGCAACGGATTTTGTAAGGCGCCAGGGTATTCCTACAAGATCTACTGTAATTAGTATGGAAGGGCGTTGCTGATCGTTGCCAAGTGCAAGCGCTTTTGCCGATATAGGCTGCAATACGCTGTCTGCTTCTGTACTCAGCCTGGCTGCATAGCCTGCCATACGGATGGGAAACTCCGGCGTTATATCGACACTGGCAAAGCCGGCATCTACCATAACGGGATTGTTTGCTTTTTTTTGCGCAAAAGAAAATTTTGACGGCAGAAAAATGCCTGCTAATATTAATATAATATACAGGCTATAAATGCTTTTCCGGCTTAAGGCAATTGTTACTGCTGGCTTCATGGTAATATTGTTTATGGTTTATGGTTTATGGTTTCGGGTTGCAGGTTTGTCGTTATCTGCTCAAAGCCACCGCTTACAGCCCATGCCCCATCATTTTTTCAGAAAAATAATTTTCCCGTTTTTAATAACCGTTTCAATAATAATGGATGATCCATTCCTTGTAAAAATCACCAGATCATTAACCGGAGCTGTGTAATCTTTGCTATGGTGTAACAGGAAATTCTGTATGTTAACAGATGCCATTTGCCATGCTGCCTTAAGATCAAACAGGTTATGTTCTAGCAGGGTTTCAATATTTTCAAGTAGCGATTTTGCGGCTCCTGCAAGAATGCCCGGCTCGTCTTTTAATGCAACTCTTTTGTTGGCATCAAGCATAACATCTCCACCAATATGGCGCGTATATGCGCCCGGCTTCATACCGGCAAAGCAGGTGGCATCACTCACGATCATGGTTTTGCGCTGCTTTGTTTTTTGAACCACTTTAATGAATGCGTCAGGAATATGAATGCCATCGGCAATAATGCATGCGTATAGATCATTTTCAGATAACTGGTCCCATAAAATATTTGGATGGCGGGCAAGTATTAGCGGAACACCATTGCCTATATGTGTTGACATGCTTGCGCCTGCTCTTACAGCATTGCTTATTTGTGTACTGTTGGCTATGGAATGTCCTATTGAAACAATCACCCCGCTCTGTACACATCTCTTAATAAAATCCTGCGCGTTATCCCATTCAGGAGAAATGGTAACAATTTTTATTCTGCCTTTAGCAGCTTCCTGGAATTTTTTAAATAACTCCCAGTCGGGAGCTTTAATATATAGTGCATCATGAGCACCTTTGGCGCCATTAGCCGGAGATATAAAGGGTCCTTCAAGATGAATGCCGGCAACGCAGCTATCAACCAACGGATCAGTTTCGCAAGCCTTTACTATTGTGTTAAGCAGCGCTATAATATTTTCGTCTGCATTAGTAATTACCGTTGGATAAAATGTTGTTACGCCATGGCTTAACAAATATCCGGTGGCACTGATAACATTAGCTGTAGTAAGCGCTGTATCATTAAAGTCAATTCCGTTAATGCCGTTGATCTGAAGGTCTGTTAAACCCGGCGCAACATACAGCCTGCTTTCAGCCTGGTCCGTTTTTTCAAAGGATAATAACAGTCCGTTTTTAAAAGAAATACTTTCATTTTCCCCGGTTATACAGTTTTTACATCGTATTACCTTAATGCCTGTATCATTCATTGCTGTTTCCAAGATATTAGTTTTGAGTTGATTTTTTTAAAGATGCCATCAGGTTATTAACCCTGTCAGGTACAGCCCGGGTTAACAACCCGGTAATAATATACACTGTCGCAGCAACTATAGCTGGCAGCCCTACTTCAAGCGCCAAACTGTTAATTGCAATATTTTTAGTGATGATAAACGTAATAATACCTGCAGCAATGGAAGCAATGGCAGCTTTTGAGCCACATGTTTTAAATGCGGGCAGTAACCCGAATAATAAAGGAAGGGCTGTTGGGCCAAGCAATGCACCAAACCATTTTACGATCAGTCCAAGCACTCCCCCAAACCTTTCATAATTTATGGCAACAATAATAGTGGCAAGCGTAAACAGGAAGGTAGTGATGCGTGCAGTGCGTAAAGGATTTTTATCGTTCGCAAATCGCTTTGATAATACAGGAAGAATATCCCTGGTAATAACGGCCGCAATAGTGTTTACATCAGACGATGTCATTCCCATTGTAGCTGCAAACAGAGAGGCAATAACCAAACCTATCATTCCTGCAGGAAGCATTTCAAGCATAAGCCTTCCATAAGATGTGCTGGGGTCTTCTAATCCCGGCAGAATTAACGGAGATGCCCACATAGGAAAGAATAAGATCAACGGCCAGATAAGGTACAAAAGTCCAGATAACCACGCAGCTTTTGATGCTTCCTTTTCTGAAGGGGAGGAAATATATCTTGTGGCCAGGCTCCACATTCCTCCATTATAACTCAGAAAGTATAGAAAGAACATGATGCCTACAAATCCTGCTGTATACGGATCATTGAACAGCTGGCTGTGTTCGGGTGGTAATTGTTTCCATATGCCTGTTATGGATTCTGCTCCTCCAAGCCGTTTAACCACCAGTACAAACATTACTATACTGCCCACCAATTGCACAATAAATTGTATCAGATCGGTAATGATTACGCCCCATAATCCTCCGAATGTTACATAAATTAATGTAACAATACCTGATATAAGAATACCGTGTGTCATAGGTATACCGGCAACCACATTCAATAATATTCCTATAGCAGCCCATTTGGCGCCTACATCAAATACTTTTAGCAGTGTGCCGCTCCATGCCATAATTTGTTGCGTGGCGAGATTGTACCTTGTTTTAAGATATTCCAATGGTGATTGAATGTGAAAATTTTTCCGGAGACGAAACCAGTATACAGGGAAGATTCTGGCGCTTGCCATAATAACAATGGCAACTGGAAATGCCCACCACATATACATTGTAAAGCCATGTGTGTATGCTACGGCAGCATATGCAACAAATACAGCACCACTATGCCCTGATACATGGTGAGATATGCCGGATAGCCACCAGGGAAGCTTTCCCCCGGCAATAAAATAATCTTCTGAGTTTTTACTTTTAAAATAAGACAGAATGCCTATTACGATCATACTCACGAAGAAAAGTGCAACTACAAAAATATCTATAGGGTGAAGTGCCATTTAATCTAATAAGGTTGGTCAGTTAAAAGAGATTCATCTTGTATACCATTACAGGATTTGTAGTTTTAAACAGAAGGTTCCCAGTCCGGCGCATATTTCCTTTTCCACATGGCTGCTGCTTCCTTATTGCCGATGATATGACCATTGGTATCATCAATTTTTAATTCACCGGAGGTACGCTGGGCAATATTGGCTAATTGATTCAACAGGGTGCTTTTATGCCCGATCTCAATATCTGCATTCAGTGCGCTTCCTTTTTTTATGCCATCAAAAAAGTTCTGAATATGCAGGGCATCTAAAGCCTGCGAAGGGCTAACGGTATTTCTTGCATCTACCGGCGCTTCGTCTTTTACTTCTTTGATAAGCTTGTTTTTCTGGTCATATATTTTGTATGCATTTCCCGCACTGATCACCAGGCTGCCGTTATCTCCATAAAATACTACGCCTACACCGGAATCTTCAATATTGCGGCTGTTGCAGCTTCTGCCTTCCCATTCAATCATGGTGTTATTGCCAAATGTCCATGTTGCCACCTGGGTGTCCGGTGTTTCCCAATCATCTTTATACCTGAAGCGGCCGCCGGTAGATGTTACGGTTTTCGGGTATTCAACTTCCATGCCCCAGCGAAGAAGATCAATTGTATGTACGCCATTATTGCCTCCTTCTCCTGTGCCCCAGTTCCAGAACCAGTGCCAGTTGTAGTGAAGAATATTGTCTCTGTAATCTTCGCGTGGTGCCGGACCCTGCCACAGCTCAAAGTTCAGCCATGATGGTATAGCTGTTTTTTTTCCTGTGCCGATAGATGCTCGGTTATTAGCATACCATCCTTTACCATAATAAGTGCGGCCTATTACACCACCTTTAACTTCCTGTATTGCCTGTATGATATTAGGCCACGAGCGGCGTTGTGAACCCATCTGTACTTTGCGTTTGTACTTTTTAGCCGCAGCTACTAACAGCTCTCCTTCGTGAGGATTATGAGAGCAAGGTTTTTCTACATATACATGTTTACCTGCTTTACAGGAAAGAATGGCAGCGGGTGCATGCCAATGATCAGGCGTTGCAATCACTATGGCTTCCACTGCCTTGTCTTCAAGCGCTTTTCTAAAGTCACCTGCGGCTTTTGGTACGGAACCCTGGATTTTTGTTACTGTATCAACGCATTTATCCATAGCGCGGCTGTCTACATCGCTTATGTAAATAACCTCACAGTTTTTCTGGCTTGAAAAATTTTGGGATAATGCCAGTCCTCTGGCATTCACTCCCATTATTGCTACCTGTATTCTTTCGTTGGCACCTGCAATACGGGCATAACTTTTAGCACTGAACCCCGGTAAAATACCTCCAATCGATAACGCGGCAGATGCCGCCAAAGAATTTTTCAGGAAGACTCTTCTTGATCTTTTCATAAAATGATTGTTTAGTACCGGCTCCGGTATATGGAATGCCAAAAATGATCAATAGATCTTTTTCAACATAGTGTGCGCTTCGCTGTTAGCTCTTTTCCATACGGTTTCCAGCGCAACAGTTGCACCTTTTTTTCGGTTGCTAACATCTGCAGCCTCCATAAAGGCTAATATTTCAAGGGTTTCCTCTGCCTTAACAGGAGGAATGCCTGTATTAAAGAACTTCACGATCTCTCTTAACAGTGGTTCATATCCTTGTAAGGGCCCGAGCGCAGCGGTACCATTTTCTCCAAATGCAGTGCCACCATATAAATGTTTGCCGCTCCTTGTTCCTCTGAAGGTGCCGGTTTTTCCATCAGCCCAGGTGCCCACAGCTATATCTGTATTGTCTGTGTGTATGCGAACAACTTCTTTGCAGCCTGTGCCCATTATGGTATAAAGCAATTCAACCCCGTGAATGCCATACCAGAAGAAGTCAGGGTGTGTTTTTTCAAGCACACATGGGCTGTAAGCATCGGCGCCAACTATCTTGCCGATCTTGCCATTTACTACTTCCTGCGCTGAGATCATATACCGTAATGAAGAGGAGGAGAATACCGGAGCGCCGTAATGTTTGGCTGCTTCAAAAATAGCAATGCCATCTGCAAGCGAGGCTGATACCGGCTTATCAATAAATACTTTTTTGCCGGATTGCAATACAGGTATAACTTGTTCCAGATGGCGGCGACCGTCGTTGGTTTCCAGTAGTATTACATCCGTTTTTTGTAAAAGTTCTTCTATGTTATTCACGATTTCCACGTCCAGTGCTTTTACCTTTTCCGTATATTCAGGAATACGTTTTACGGATGATTCAATATCGAGGCTTCCCTGCGGATATGCTGCAATAATTTTATAGCCATCATAATCCGGTGAAGGATTTTGCTGATTGAATACCCTGGTAAATTCAATACTATGAGAAGTATCAAGCCCAATGATGCCTACTCTTTTTCCTGTTGCAGCTGTGCCGCCAAAAACGGGAGAAGCAGATCCGGCTAAAGGCATCCCGATACCTGTGATAAGTGCGTTTCTTATAAATTTTCTTCGGGGTATAGTTTTGATCATAATAATATTTGTAAACAGTATTCCAATGCCGCAAAAGAATTAAATCAGTCAGCGGGTCGGTAGAACCAGCGTATTACCGGATAGTGCTGAATGTAATAAGGCAAAAGACCGTTTTGATTAAATTAATTTTTATGTACGTAAACAAATATAATTTTTTTTAAGACACAATTACGTGTAGGAGTACAATCCAAGTTTTTGCCAGCGGAGATGAGCAGCAAGCTGATAATCTGGTATCGCATGATAAATCTTGTATACTG
Organism: Agriterribacter sp.; assembly: GCA_047601125.1. Lineage (GTDB taxonomy): Bacteria > Bacteroidota > Bacteroidia > Chitinophagales > Chitinophagaceae > Agriterribacter. Next base: position 3,475,776 of record JASGJY010000002.1, read on the forward strand.
GTAGCGTGTAATTATTTTGAGCGTTGCAGATATTATTACCTTCCTAACAATACAAGTACCATACACACTACCTTATTTTCTTATACCGGTACCCGCTACTCGTTTATAAAATAAAATTATAAGATATAAAATAGGTGCTTTTAGCTGTTGGGCTGCCAATGGTGATATTTCAACCGGATAAAAAATTCCTGGCAGAAAAATTAATTGCTTAATACAAATGTTTCCATTGTCAAACCCGGTCCAAATGCCGCGCCGAAAATTTTCCGGTTGGTTTTAGAAAGATTATTTTTCATCATTTCTTTCAATACAAATAATATAGTGGGAGAGGACATATTGCCAAAATTCTCCAGCACATTGTAACTATTGATTAAACTGCTGTTATCAATCTGCAGGCTGCTGCTAACAGCTTCGAGTATACGCTTTCCGCCGGGATGAATACACCAACCTGTTATATCATTTTTATGCATAGCGCATGATTGTAGCGCTTTATGTACAAGCTGATCAAAATCTTCTTCAATCAGATCAGGGATATAACCGCTCAGCGTCATCTGGAAACCGGATGAAGAAAGCTCCCATGCCATATCTCTTTTGCCGCGGGGAATAATTTCGGCATAAAAATTTTCAATTTCATAACCAGGCAGGGGATGATCATTATGTGTAACAAGCGCTGCCGCTGAACCATCTGCAAATAACATGCTTGACGTGATATTATCAATCGTTGCTTCTTTTTGAAAATGCAGTGTGCATAGCTCTGTGCAAACGATCAGCGCTTTAGCGCCGGGATCGTTTTTGCAAAAGGCATCAGCGATTTTCAATGCATGTATGGCAGCATAACAGCCCATAAAGTTTACAGAAGTACGGAATACAGTAGGTGGTAAATCCAGCAGATCAACAATCTGCAGATCAAGTCCCGGTGCACTCATGCCGGTACAGCTTACGGTTATGAGGTGTGTAATTTCATCAGCAGATATTTTGCCTGCTATACAATTGCGTATAGCATCAACAGATAGCGGCGCGGCATGCCTGCTGTACAAAGCCATGCGTTGTTCTAAAGAAGGAAATGGCTCCAGGTTCTCACTCTGGGGATAAAATTTCCAGTCTTCCGCGGGCTTGCTGTAATCTGCTATTACCGAATATCTTTTTTGTATACCACTTTGGTGATACAGGAATTTCATTTTTCGCTGATCAACCGTATTAGCTGCGTATACCCGCTGCATGAAGTATAATATATCTTCCTGCTGATGCTTATATGCGGGTACTGCTGTGCCTGTATTAATGATCTTACTCAAAATAATTGTTTAAAAAAATAATAATGAAAGCTATATTGATACATACTGACGCGATGATATTCATGCGCATGGTATTTTTATAGTTAGCATTTGAATAATTGTGCCAAACTTTTATCGCCCACATTAAAAAATAAATAATTACCGGCGACATGCAGATGTTGAAAATATAGAAAGCAGTGGTTTGCAAACTATAAAAGAAATAAAAGGCTAACAGTAAAAATGCTAATGTGTATACGAAGCCGCAATATAAAAAGGTTCCTTTATAACCGAGCGTATAGCTGATGGTTTTTACATTGTCTTTAATATCTGCATCGTGCTGGTAAATTTGTGTTAACGGATAAAATCCTCCGATCAGCAGGCTGGCAACGATCATTGGTATAAAGGGGACGTTTAGAGTTTTATTTACGCTGCATCCATGATATACCAGCCAGAAAGCGCCGGCGCCCTGAAAAAAAATGACTGTAAGATATCCTGCGAGCGGGTATTTTTTTAACCTGATACCCCGGTAGCTATATGCTTTTGATGCGAGTATATAAGCTGCTATTCCGATAGCGAAATATATACTGATAAAAAAAGCTGCAATGATGGCGATACTGTCGAGCATTATAGTTGCATAGAATAATTGCAAGGTTGGTTGAAGTGGTTTTTCAATCCCGCCAATGCTTTCAGTATCCCTGTCCATATAACTGTTGTATCCATTGCTTGCAGGATAAACCAACAAATGCAGGATGATAAATATGGCTATGGTATGCATCACATTTATTTCAACCAACTGGCTCAGCGCAAACCAGTATACAGGCATAAGAAACAGGGAGAAGTGAAATCTCAGCAACTGTATGGTTGAAGGCTGAATAAATGTATTTGATGTAGCAGGCATATATGAATATAATAAGATAGACGGCTGAAAAATCAGGTATTGTAAGGTAAGATTTTAGGTGGTATTCCGGATTTGTTTATTTTTTACCGCAAAGTTGCACAAAGATTTACGCAAAGGTCCACAAAGGAAAATTGCGCTCTGTGGGCCTGAGATATCCCTATGCGATGCATACAGCGGTAGTACAGTTTATTTTTCTCTAATAATTTTTGAAAATTTTCAATTAATCCATTTTTCTCTTTTAACATCCGCTCAAAGAGCGCGATTTTTTTCTTCACATATATATGACAATGAATACGATGTTCCCGGGTAAAACGCTGCTTAGCTGGCGGTATATTGCGCTTTCAGAATATTTACCGTTACCATTAATTGCCCCGTATGCCGCTGCGTATGTTCTGCCGCATGAAAAAGTAATCCCAATACAGTAGAAGGAATTTGTTTTCTGCCAACGCCGCGGGTTTCTGTTAATGTTTTTTCGTCTGTAGCGGAGAGCTGGGCAATGGCTTTATCAACCTGCATATTAAAATATTCGACCAGTTCTTTTGTAGTGATGGCAGACGGTGTTTCTTCCTGTTTCAGATACTGTAGCTGTGTTTCATCTAATGTTTCCGGTGTGGCATAAGTAAGCAGCCTGTCGAGAACGCCTGCCAGGTGCCGCAAGTGAAACCCTGGTGAAGCAACACCCGCTGGCTTTTCCCAAAGCAAAGCATCAGGAAAATCATTCATGAAATAATTGATCTCTTCTCTTGCCTGTAATAAAGCATGCGCTGCGGGTTGCAATAGCGGCGGGATGCCGGGATGGGGGCCGCGAAGCCAGACTTCAGGTTGATTTTGACTTGCCATGGTATTTACATTGAGTTAAAGGTATTGCACAATAACATATAAAAATTAGTATAATTAAAAAACCGCCGGAGATATTCCCCGGCGGTTTACCTATTATAAAAAGGATTGTTAATGCATTTTGAACATGCCCCGCTTGTGCAACTTGTTTGTGATCTTTTGTGATATTTTTCCAGAAGAAACTACTGTACGGCCACTATATTCTATGGGGGTGAGAATATATTTTTCTGAGTATGTTTCAGAATCATCGGTATACGTCTCCGTTATTTTAAGTACAGATTTCGTTAATTCATTAATAACAACCGGAGATTTACTATTTACATCATTCTCCCACCAGTATAAAAATGTGTTTGATTGTGTGGCATGCCATTCCCAGTTTGCAATATCAGCGGATATAAGAGCATCTTTATAAAGGTATTGAACAAGATAGGTGCCTGAAGACGAAAATATAACGGTGATTTTATCGGCATTATCAGAATCAAGATATGCGCCCGCGCCATCTTCCTGCTGCGTAAGTAACCAACGCCTGCATAAAAGCCTGGTATTATCGCTGTCAGCAATTTCATCGGCTTTATTTGCGGTTATGGTAATATTGTTGCCATTATAAAATAATTTAAAGTTTATCTTTTCATTGGCGATTTTTATTTCTGATAAAGCTCCGAATCCGGTGAGTGTGATGGATGTACTGTCTGTAACCTTGAAACTTCCTGTAAATACGTCAAGGTCGCCCGTTACAACAATATATGTACTGTCATTCAGAAATTCTATAGAAGTAAGATCGTCAGTATCCTGAATTTTATTAGCGGTATGTACATCTTTGATACGCCCTGATAATGAATGGATATTCCATTTTCCTGCAATTGTTTTATATAATGAAATTGTTTCCCCGGGATCTGTTATTGTGCCGCCGTCTTTTTTACAGGAAAAAAACGCAGTAAATAAAAGAGCGCAGAGAAAATACCGGAACTGGAATTTATGCTTCATTTAATTGTGTTTAATTGTGGTTAGATATGTGTTTTAAAACGTAAAATGTCTTTAACGGAGTTTACCTGGTAAAATTGTTAATGTTTAATTATCGCGGATAAGCTAAGCAATATTATTCTTGTAGTTTATTGTTATGCACCGGGCTTGTGGATTTGAGAGTTGTTAAGCGATGCCAGCCATACATAGCCTGCCGCCATTGCCAACACCGACCCAGCCAATACACCCACCTTCGCCATATCCTGCATTGCAGGTTCATTAAATGCAAGCATTGCTATAAAAACAGACATGGTAAAGCCAATACCTGCCAATATACCAACGCCGGTAAGTTGCCGCCAGCTTACACCATCAGGAAGTTCTCCCCATTTTAACCGCACAAGCATTTTACAGGCAAATACTATCCCTAACGGCTTTCCGAGCAATAAACCTAAAATAATACCATAGCTGAGGGTACTGGTAAATGCGTACGTAATATTATCCGGAAGAACTATGGCGGTATTTGCTGTAGCGAATATAGGAAGTATAATAAAATTTACAGGCACATGCAGGGCGTGCTGCATTTTTTCAAGTTGTGACAATGGAATGGTAAATGCGAATATTACGCCGGCTATAGTTGCATGAATACCTGAATTGTACATACAATACCATAGTAAAACACCCAATACATAGTTCCACCACCCAAATGGTATTTTGAGTTTTGGCAATAAAATTAAAATTGTAGTAATGGCAATGCCTGCAAGTAAATATATCCATTGTACAGCGCTGCCGTAAAAAAAGGCGATGACAAGAATAGCGCCGAGGTCGTCAATAATAGCCAGTGCCATCAAAAATATTTTCAGCGCGGGGGGTATTTTTTTGCCAAGCATTGAAGCTACTCCCAATGAAAAAGCAATATCTGTTGCCATTGGTATGCCCCACCCATGTTCATAATTGGTTTCTTTATTGAACAGCAGGTAAATTACCGCCGGTGCTATCATTCCGCCTGCGGCGGCAAATATGGGCAATAAAGATTTTTTTACAGATGACAGCTCTCCTGCCAGCAGCTCTCTTTTAATTTCCATACCAACCAGGAAGAAGAAAACCGCCATCAGCCCATCGTTTATCCAATGCAGTAAGGAGTGAGGAAGATGTATGTAACCGGGTAAATGAAATGCATGATTCCAGAAACCAGAATAGTTATTGATGATATCAGTATTGGCTAATATCACTGAAACAACACTGCCTGCAAATAATATTATGCCAACAGATCTGCTATCATTAATAACCCGTTGCCAGGGATTGATTATCATCCTGGTTATAAAATCTTTTGCCATGCGATAAATGTGCAGGTGGCTCTACTGTTGTTGTTGTCCTGCCAGTCCTTCCATTATTGGTTCTTCGGGCGCAGCAGCGTATTGCACACTCATTTTTACGTTATTTAATTCTTCAAATATATGGCCGTCTTCATAACCAACGGATACATAGAGTGATAATGTTTGGCGTGCGGGGCCTTTAAAAGCTCCTTTAACAGGCGTGCAATCCCTGAAATGCCGGCCGGCGGCAAGTTTTACATGGGCATTGGTTACCCATACATTATTGGTGGGGTCAATGCCTGCCCAGCCATAGCCCGGTATCCATGCTTCAACCCATGCATGTGTAGCGCCTTCTCCGCGCATGCCATTCTTATTAGGGCAGATATATCCGCTTATATAACGGGAAGGAATACCTGCAGTTCTGAGCAATTGAAGCAATACATGCGCAAAGTCCTGGCAAACACCGGCTTTATGCGTTAATATTTCATCTACCGTAGTTTCAATGCTGGTAACATCTTTTATGTATTTAAAATGCTTAAACACATACTCGGCAAAATATTCCACCGTAGCGGCAACACTTTTGCCTGAACTTAATGCCTGGTCAATAATTTCCCTGATCGTTGCCGTTGATTTTATAGCATCCGGCGTTGCCAGCTCTAAAAACAGCAACTGATTTTCCATTTCTTTTTTAAGCTCGGCAAAGCTGCTGTGAAAATTTACCTGCAACTGACTGCCAGGCGTAGTACGAATAATAAGCCTGCTCTCAATATTTAAAAAACGGTGAGGAACAAGCACATTAAAAGTACCTGTTTTATTACCCCAATAGTCCATATAGGTTTCTACTTTGGGCGAATCCGTAATGGTAATATCATGTTGCAATGTCTCTTGTTCCCGGCAGATAAAAGGATATAGTTTTATTTCATTCGTACTTTCACGAACAGGCCTGTCATATTCATACCTGGTGATATGGTGAATTTTGTATACGGGCATTTAACAATGTTAGTTAGTGATAAGAAAAAAAGTTTTGTCCCAACTGGTTACTGAACTGTAACATCTCGTTCTGAGCTTCATCAAGGAAGGGTTTTAAATTACTGCTGTTTAATGAAGTATAATCCATGTATTTAATCCTGCTGCTTAAACGCCTGAACAACCTGAGCAATTCATTATTTGCCGGCGATTGATTTTCCTGCACAATATCGCTTAAATATTTTTCTATACGGGTTAATGTATATATAACAGAATGCGGAAAGTCTTCATTAAAGATAAGCTGGTGGAGCACATTGCGGTTGTAGTTATGTGTGCGGTAAGTTTTAAGATGCAGCTCATAGCCGGATAAGGAGAATAATAATTCCTTCCAGTGTATCATTGCTTTTTCGGAGCTGATATCATAGTTGATCATTTCATAATGCTTGTCACAAAAGGTAAGTATTTCAAAGCATCTTTCTGTAAACTTGCCCATGCTCATAAAGCTCCAGCCAAGTCCGCGCGGCATAGTAATATCCGAGATACCGGTAAATAGCAGGCTGTGTTGTGTCAATTGCTGCAGTATCTGTAAAACATCACGTTCATCAAACCGCTCGTTGATGGTTGATTTATTGATATAATGATACATCGCGTTTGTTTCTTCCCATACTTCCTTTGTAATATGATCCTGCGCGCCTCTTGCATTTTCGCGGGCACGGGTTAACATTACTTTTAATGAGCTATGATTGTTTTGATCGCTGATGAGCATACGCAAAGCAGCATGCGAATCGTATTCAATTTCTTTGATAGCGGTTTGATCGGCAGTAGAAAAAATCTCAAGCACCGGGCGCCATGATTTGTCGCCTAATACCACATTATCCAGCGACATAAGATAGTGTGTTCTGGTTGCTCTTAATAAACCATCGGCCCTTTCCATATATCGGCTCAGCCAGAATAAAGAGTCAGCAATTCTACTTAACATGTTTTAGTATTTGAAATTTGAAATTGAAAATTTGAGATTTAAGATGTGTTTGCAAATTATTATGAAATCTGAACGTAAGTAATTTCAAATCTCGGATCTCAAATCAATAATTTATAAGTCTACTATCCAGGTGTCCTTGCTTCCGCCACCCTGTGATGAGTTTACTACCAGTGAACCTTCTTTTAAGGCTACTCTTGTTAAACCGCCCGGCACAATTTTTACGCCGTCAGGGCCACATAATGCATAAGGTCTGAAATCTACATGACGCGGTTTAAATTTTCCATCAATAAAGCAGGGCACAGTTGATAATTTTATTATAGGCTGAGCTATATAGCTTCTAGGGTCTTTTTCAATTTCCGCCTTCGCCTTTTCCCATTCTTCACCGCTTACAGTGCTGCCCATAACCATGCCGTATCCGCCGGACTGGTTGGTTCTTTTTACCACCATTTTCCTGATGTTTTTAAATACATGTTCTCTTGCATCCGGTTCACTCATTTCGTATGTAGGCACATTTTCCAGGATAGGTTCTTCGTTCAGATAATATTTTATCATTGCAGGTACATAAGCATATACCGCCTTATCATCTGCAACGCCATTGCCTATGGCATTTACGATGGCCACATTTCCTTTTCTGTAAGCGCCCATTAATCCCGGCACACCCAATACGCTTGTTGAATTAAATACCAGCGGATCAAGAAATTCATCGTCTACCCTTCTGTATATTACATGTACCTGCTCCAGCCCATTAGTGGTTTTCATATATACTTTATGATCGTCTACTACAAGATCGCGGCCTTCAACCAGTGAAATGCCCATTTGCTTTGCAAGGAAGGTATGCTCATAATATGCAGAGTTATAAATACCCGGCGTTAATAATACAACAGTGGGATTAGACACCTGCGTTGGTGCAAGCTGCAGCAGGTTCTGGTATAGCATTAAAGGATAATTATTAATTACTCTTACATTGTTCGCGGCAAAGATATCCGGGAAAATTCTTTTTGTTACTTCTCTGTTCTCCAGCATATAACTTACGCCGGAGGGGGTACGCAGGTTATCTTCCAGTATATAAAATTTCCCGTCATCACCTCTTATCAGATCAATGCCTGATATATGCACATAAATATCATGCGGCACTTTAATACCGTGTACCTCACGCAAAAAATGCGGGCATGAGGAGATGAGCTCTACCGGAACTACTTTGTCGTTTAAGATCTGCTGCTGGTTGTAAATATCTTTAAGGAACATATTCAACGCTTTGAGGCGTTGCGTAATACCTTTCTCCACAACATCCCATTCCTTACCGGTTATAATACGCGGAATAATATCAAACGGAAATATTCTTTCAATCCCCTTATTGTCGCTGTAAACAGTGAATGTTATACCCTGGTTCATGAACAATTCACTTGCCAGCAGATCTTTTTGCTGAAGGTCCGGAATGTTGAGATTTTGAAAAGAAGAAACCATTTTGGTATAATGGCTGCGCACTTTTCCTTCTGTGCACATTTCATCCCAAATGTCTGATGGACAGGTGTACTCGTTTAGCAAAGTTTCAATACTCATAATAAAGTGGTTTATAGTGCGGCAACATATTGGCGCACGCGCTGTGTAATATTTGCCTGCTATTAACGGAATATACCGATAAAATCAACGGTAAAAAAATTTTGACAGCCTTATCTGTACGCATCTTAATACATTTTTTTATTCCAGTGTTGCCTGAGATCAAGCGTTTTTGGAAATTCTTTATTGATCTCCACTTCCGGCAAATGCCCTACAGGGGCAGTAGTATTTTTTTGTGTGATATAATGCTGTGATGGAGAAGTATCGGCCCTGGTTTGTATAACACCCTGTGTATGCCCGTGGTCCCAGAAACGGCTTACTCTTCTTGATTCTGCCTCATAATTATTTACAGGAAATGTATCATAGCTTCTGCCGCCGGGGTGAGATACGTGATACGTACATCCGCCAACAGCACGTTTACTCCATGTATCTACAATATCAAATACCAGGGGCGAATCAACGCCAATGGTTGGGTGTAACGCAGACGGCGGCTGCCACGCTCGGTAACGTATACCTGCAATATATTCTCCTTTTACATCTGTTGCTGAAAGTGGCACACGGCAGCCGTTGCATAACAGTATATGCCTGTCGCTGTGGAGGTTGTTTAATTTTACCTGTACTTTTTCCATAGATGAATCCACAAACCTTGCGGTGCCGCTTGATGACATTTCTTCTCCCAGCACATGCCAGGGTTCAATGCCCATTCTTATTTCAAGTGTAATATCCTTTACGATTGCTGTTCCGTAATGCGGAAAGCGGAATTCAAAATAAGGATCAAACCAGCTCATTTTAAAAGGATAGCCTGCTTCATTTAAAAATTCCACAACATCCTGCATGTCTTTATGTACATAATAAGGCAACATGAATTTATCGTGCAGTTCGGTTCGCCATCTTATCAGGTCATGCTTGTATGGCTTTTTCCAGAATGTGGCAATAAGCGCTCTTATCAATAACATTTGCACCAGGCTCATTTGCTTATGTGGCGGCATATCAAATGCGCGAAACTCTAATATGCCTAATCTGCCGGAAGATGAATCAGGAGAATATAATTTATCAATACAAAATTCAGCCCTGTGTGTATTGCCGGTAATATCGGTAAGTAAATGCCGGAATAACCTGTCCACCAGCCAGAATGGCACGCTGCTGTTTTCCGGAATTTGTTTGAAAGCGATTTCCATCTCATACAGCTTTTCTTCCCTGCCCTCATCAATACGCGGCGCCTGGCTGGTTGGCCCGATAAAAGGGCCCGAAAACAAATAGGAGAGCGCGGGATGGTGCTGCCAGTAGGTGATAAGACTACGCAGCAGATCCGGTCTTCTCAGCAGCGGGCTGTCTGATGGCGTTGCACCGCCAATAGTAATATGATTACCACCGCCGGTACCGGTATGTTTTCCATCGAGCATGAATTTTTCTGTGCCGAGGCGCGAAAGATATGCCTGGTGATAAAGTGTGTTGGTATTGTATAATAAATCTTCCCAGTTTTTTGAAGGATGAATATTTACTTCAATCACACCCGGGTCAGGAGATACCACCAAACGCTCAATGCGGTAATCTCTCGGTGGTTCATATCCTTCAATGCGAACAGGTATCTGCAATTTTTCCGCGGTTCTTTCAATAGAAGCAACGAGATCGAGGTAATGTTCTAAATGAGTAACAGGAGGAAGAAACAGGTATATAATACCATCACGCGCTTCAATACAGATAGCGGTTTTAATCACATCTGTTTCAAAAACCGGCGCTATGGTTGATTCCTCATCTACATCTGTCCTTTTCTTCTTTTCTTTTCCTTTTTCTTTTTCTTTTATGCCGGATAGTTTTTGTGCCTGCACCGGCTGTTTAATAGCAGGATGTTCTGCCACTAACCCATACCGTGAGGAAATGATCTCCTGGTAAGAAGGCAGCGGTTCAAGCTCTTCAAATAAACTTCTTTCTACCTGCTGAGGCTCTTTATTTTTTGCTATAGCAGGCAGGCTGTTAAGGGGCAAGCGCAAACCAATAGGTGAGTTGCCCGGCATAAGAAAAAGATACTCCCTGTAAAGCTGCCATTTGCAGCTACGCCATTTATTGTTCCAGTGATTCCATTCAACAGGGAGTATAAATCCGGCGGGAGAATCAAGCCCGCGGTCGAGCAGTTGTCCCAGGGTACGGCGTTCTATAGAATCTTTTAAATTATATTTAAGCGGATCAATATTTACAGGCGTTTTACCTTCCGTCCACAAAAAATAAAAAACATCTTCATACGCAGGTATAATATTTTCCATGCTTACAGCCAGGCATTTTGCCAGTTCTTCCATAAATAACTGCGCATCCTTGTATGTATATTTTTTCGGGCTGTTTTCCAGCGCCATCAGTTCCTTGTTTTTCCAGATCGGAAAGCCATCTTTGCGCCAGTATAAACCGTATTGCCAGCGGGGCAGCGGCTCTCCGGGATACCATTTGCCCTGGCCATAATGCAGCATACCATCTGGTCCGAATGCTTCACGCAAGCGGAAAATAAGATCGTGAGAAAGAATGCGTTTATGCAGTCCATCAGCCGCGGTATTCCATTGCGCAGATTCCATATCATCAATAGAAACAAAAGTTGGCTCGCCGCCCATTGTCATGCGCACATCCATCGCTCTCAGGTCTTCATCCACTTTATACCCGGTTGCATCAATTGCTTCCCATTGTTCATCAGTATATGGTTTGGTAACGCGGGGATCTTCGTGAATACGTGTAACAGTGTTTAAGAAACTGAATTCTGTTTCACTCGGATCTTTAGCGCCAACAACAGGTGCTGCGCTTGCATAATCGGGCGTACATGCAAGGGGAATATGCCCTTCGCCTGCAAATAAACCTGAGGTAGGGTCAAGCCCGACCCATCCTGCACCGGGAATATATACTTCTGTCCATGCATGCAGATCAGTAAAATCGGCCGCAGGGCCTGAAGGTCCGTCAAGCGATTTAATATCAGCCGTTAGCTGTATAAGATAGCCGGATACAAATCTTGCAGCCAGCCCAAGATGGCGAAGTATCTGCACTAATAACCATGCAGAATCCCGGCAGGATCCCAGTGCTTTACGTAATGTTTCATCCGGCGTTTGCACACCCGGTTCCATGCGGATGGTATAGGCAATATCCTTATTAACCGCCTGGTTGATCTTTACCAGAAAATCAACTATGGGCGTCTCTTTTGATATGTCTATATGCTGAAGCCATTGCTTTAAAAGCGAGCCGCTTTCTTTTATTTCAAGATAGGGGCCAGCTCTTTTTTTAAAGTGCCCTGGTATTCAAAAGGAAAATGTTCAGCATATTCTTCTACAAAAAAATCAAATGGATTGATAACCGTCATTCTCACTATCACTTCCACTTCAATGCTCAGCTCCATGGTTTTTTCCGGAAATACCACTCTTGCCTGGTAATTACCAAAAGGATCCTGCTGCCAGTTAATGAAATGTTCGGCAGGTTTTAGTTTAAAAGAATATGCTTCAATGGGGGTTCTGGAATGAACTGCAGGACGTAAGCGAAAAATATGCGGTGACAGAGATACAGGTCTGTCGTAAGAATAAGTTGTTTTGTGGTTTATTGCTACACGTATTGCCATATTGTGTTGTTGATATAGTATATACTATAACTGTTGCTATCTAAAGAGTGAAACATATACGCGCAGAAATACTTATTAGCTACGGTATTTGAATCATCTTTGATACGCAATAGGGCAGTAGCAAACTGTGATAATGAAATTAATGTGTTTTTCTAAGGTGGCAAAATTTGGGGCGCGATTAATTGGAGGAGATTTATACAAGCTGTGATTTTTTGTGTTTTGCTACAGGTTAAACATGGTTATATATCTCAAAATAATAAAAAAAAAGCGCCGGGCATATCCGATCAGCGCTTTTTGTTTTTGCAACAGGCTTTTGGGGGCTGTGGCTATTTAAGGTAATTATAATATTCATCATCTGTTGCGCAGTGCCACCAAACAGGCATTCCCCAAATATCCGGATCAGCGGCATGAGGGTTTAAAGCAAGCGTGTTTATAGAATTATATTGTATTTCATAAACCGGTGGCAGCGCCCGGCTGCGCACCCGATAGTTTGCATCTGTTGGGAAGTCACCCGTTAACTGGGCTGCACCTGTAAATAAGGCTCCGCGTTGGTAACCGGGATAAACAACGCCATATCCGCCTACATTTCCTGCGCTGAAGTTAAACCGGCGCATATCATTTCAGTTTTCAATGCTGCAGCCCATAGCTATGTATTTATGCAGCATTATATCTTGCATGGTTAAAGCACCGGAAGTCTGGTAAACCGCATCGCTTGCAAGGTACGCGGCGATGCCTGCATCATCCACAGGCGCCATATCAGGATTAGTAACACTATTACGATCCCGTTTCCGCTTCTTTTTCCATCATGAGATAGGCTTTAATGAAACCATCAAGCTCTCCATCCATTACGGGTTGCACATTGCCAACTTCATAATCAGTGCGGTGATCTTTTATCATTTTATAGGGATGGAATACATAAGAACGTATCTGGCTTCCCCACTCAATTTTTTTCTTGCTGGCATTGTTGGCGTTTTTCAATGCTTCTCTCTTACGTAACTCTTCTTCATAGAGGCGGCTCTTCAGCATTTTCAACGCTTTTTCCCTGTTCTCACCCTGTGTACGCGATTGCTGGCATTCTACAATTATACCTGATGGAATATGCTTTAAACGCACAGCGGTTTCCACTTTGTTAACGTTTTGCCCGCCTTTACCGCCACTCCTGTAAAACTCCCATTCCAGGTCGGCAGGGCTCACTTCAATTTCTATAGAATCATCAACTAACGGGTATACATACACGGAGGCGAATGAAGTATGTCTTCTTGCATTGCTGTCAAAAGGAGATATGCGCACCAAACGATGCACGCCGCTTTCTGCTTTTAAAAAACCATAGGCAAATGGTCCTTCAAACTGGAGCGTGGCGGATTTTATTCCTGCTCCATCACCTTCCTGCCAGTCCAGTTCTGTTACACTCCAGCCCTGCTTATCGCCATACATGCGGTACATGCGGGCAAGCATTTCGGCCCAGTCCTGGCTTTCAGTACCACCCGCTCCGCTGTTGATCTGCAATACGGCAGGTAATTCATCTTCCGGCTGGTTAAGCGTGCTTTTAAATTCGGCTTCCTCAATTTTAGTCAGGGCATTTTCATAAGCGGTTTTCACTTCTTCTTCAGTGCCTTCGCCTTCTTTCCAGAACTCAAATAATACGGCAAAATCCTCTATGGATGTTTGCACATCTTCATACAGATTTACCCAATATTCATTGAGCTTGATATCTTTCAGTATTTGTGTTGCTCTTTTGTTATCATCCCAAAAACCGGGAGAAAGTGTAAGCTGTTTATCGTTGGCCACCTTATCACGTCTGTTAGCCACGTCAAAGAAACCTCCCCAACACGCCAAGGGCAAGTCTCATATCTTTAAGTTGTTCCTGTGTCATAGGGTGCAAAAATATGGGAAATATTTTTTAATACCGTATCAATTAGCATTAACAGACGCCACGGCAGAAGCGCCTAATTTTTTAGCGGTTTGGAGCACCTTATATACATCTCCCCAATGCCCGGCAGTATCGGCGTTTACAACAACTGAAGGCTTATCTGTTTCGCGTGAAAGGATCACTTTCAATTCTTTTTCAAGATCATTAAGTGATATTTTTTTCTGACCTATATAAGCCTGGTTGTTTTTGTCAATAGAGATCACTACTGTTTGTTTGGCTTTGGTATCACTTTTACCTTTTGGCGCAGATACCTTTATTACATTAGGGTTGGCGAGCGTGGAAACAATAAGAAAAAACAACAATAATATAAACAAGATGTCATTCAGGGCGCCTGTATGTACCTCAGCATGGTCTCTTAATTTTTTTCTTAAATTCATCTTCAGATTTTCAATTGAATAATTTTCAAATTACCTGGTAGGCTCCTGCAGCACATCAATAAACTCAGCGCTGGCAGCTTCCATCTTATTTACGTTCTTATCAATTTGCGCATTAAGATAATTATATCCCACATATGCCAGTAAACCAATGATCAAACCACTTGCTGAAGTTACCATCTTTGTATAAATACCGCCTGCAATTGTGCTTAGCGTATACTCTCCGGTTGAAGATATACCGTAAAATAACTGAACCATCCCCACAATTGTACCGAGAAAACCGAACATTGGCGCAATACCCGCAATAAGCGATAGTACGGATATATTTTTTTCCATCTTATATATTTCCAGTTTGCCCACATTTTCCATGCTTTTCTCAATAGCCTCAATAGGTTTGCCTATGCGTTGCAAACCTTTGTCAATCATCCTGGCAACAGGATTAAACGTGTTTTTTGCAAGAGATCTGGCGGCAGTAACATTTCCGTTTACAACATGATCCCTGATGATGCTCATGAAATTCGCATCAATTTTTCCTGCATTGCGTATTGCAATCAATCTCTCAAAAAAGAAAAATATGGCAATAACCAGCAGTAAGGCAAGCGGCACCATTATCCATCCCCCGGATAATAATAAATCCCAAAGGCTTATTTTAGTTCCTGGTTCAGGAATACCGTGTTGCGCTGCAACTGCTTTATTAATTGAATCAGTAGCAACCTGCAAGAAAAACAATTTCATATTTTGCTGTTATTTTTTTGAAATGCGACAAAAGTAACGACTATTGAACAACTTTTAATAATTGCTTGGCGAACGTGAAAATAGTGTGATTATTTTTTTATCTGGCGTAACTGCAATTCTATTAACAATTTATATAGAAAGCATTATGATTTATTAAATAAGTATTACTCATTCAGCCTCCTGCTGTATAACTTCATCTGTTCTCTCACGCATTTTTTCCCTGAATTTTTTGCCTGGCGCAAGTACAAAGTAAAAATAAAAGAGAATGATCAGCCCTGCACTGAAAGGTATCAGGGCAAGATGCCTTGCACCCCATGTGCCTTCGTCCCATCCAAAAAACTCTCCTGTCATCCAAAGGCAATTGGCAATGATCCAGCATACTACCGCAAGATTATGTAAAAGCTCCGATTGTATTTTTCTTGTTTGCCAGCTTATCATTACAGCCACAGTTATTGTAGGTATGATCATTATCATTCCCAAAACTCTTAAGTTTAATGCCCAGCATACATCTTTGAGCAGCCATAAAAGTATATGCAGATTTTCAATACGCCTGAATTTAGCGGGAATACTGTAAACATGTTCATTATTTATCATTACGGAAAAATTTAATGGTATTTTTCACCCGAAAATAATTGTTTATTTTACATTTTTTAGCACATTGTCATTCACATTATATTACCAACTTAATATTTTATATGAAGGAGATTTTTCTCGCAGGCTGTTTTATTATTTCCTCCTGCGTATATGTTTTTGCGCAAAAAAAAGAAGTAAAAATGCCGGATGTTGCAACACCGCAGGCTAAAGAACCAGTTGACGCAAAGCGTGCGCTGAATGTTGATTATAGTGTCACAGTTTCCAATGAAGTTACCATCCGCGGGCAAAAAGTGCCTTACAAAGTAACTACGGGCAGCATTCCGGTATGGGATGAAGAAGGTAAAGCCATTGCCGGCGTTTGCTATAATTATTACGAACGTTCGGATATCAGTGACAGGTCTTCACGCCCGCTGGTGATTTCTTTTAACGGCGGACCCGGCACTCCTTCGGTTTGGATGCAGATAGGTTATACGGGGCCACGTGTATTGAAAATTGATGATGAAGGTTATCCTGTTCAGCCCTATGGTATAAAGGATAATCCGCATTCCATACTTGATGTGGCTGATATTGTGTATGTTGATCCGGTGAATACAGGCTTTTCAAGAATGGTGAGTAAAGATATTCCCGGTGAGAAATTTTTTGGCGTGAACGCTGACATAAAATATCTCGCCGAATGGATCGCTACTTTTGTGAGCCGTAACAAGCGCTGGGCTTCGCCTAAATATTTGATTGGAGAAAGCTATGGCACTACACGTGTTTCAGGGCTTGCGCTGGAATTGCAGAACGGCCAGTGGATGTACCTGAATGGCGTGATTCTTGTTTCGCCAACCGACCTTGGTATTCAAAGAGGAGAGGTGGTGGACGCTGTATTGGCGCTCCCTTATTTTGCCGCAACAGCATGGTATCATAAACAATTACCAGCCGATCTGCAGCAAAAAGATTTAACTGATATGCTTCCAGAAGTAGAAGCATATACTGTGAACGAATACCTGCCTGCTGTTGCGAAAGGAAATTCCATTGATGAAAATAAAAGAAAAGAAGTTGCGGCTAAGGTTGCCCGTTATTCCGGGCTTCCCGAAAAAGTAGTGCTTGATAATAATTTACAGATTTCAGTTAACCTTTTCTGGAAAGAATTGCTGAGAGATAAAGGATATACTGTTGGACGCCTCGATTCAAGATATCTCGGTATTGATAAGAAAAATGCAGGAGAAAGTCCGGATTATAATGCGGAATTAACTTCATGGCTACACTCTTTTACGCCTGCTATTAATATGTATATACGCGATGAACTGGGTTACAAAACCGATCTGAAATATAATATGTTCGGTAATGTTTACCCATGGGATAATAAGAACAATCATACTGCAGAAGATCTTCGCCAGGCAATGGCGCAAAATCCCAACCTGCATTTGCTTGTGCAAAGCGGTTACTTTGATGGCGCCTGCGATTATTTCAACGCCAAATATAATATGTGGCAAATGGATCCTGCCGGTAAATTAAAAGACCGTATGAGTTGGGAAGGTTACCGTAGCGGGCATATGATGTACCTGCGCAAAGAAGACCTTGCTACCAGCAATCAGCATCTCCGTGATTTTATTCTTAAAACAATACCTAAAGCAGGGCAGGGGGCCAGGTATTAATTGATGTAAAATGATGTAACAGGCTGCATTGCTACTATTGAGCTTTAGTTGCCACCACGCCCGTCCTTCATTTCGATCCCACCCTCATGAAGATTAAATTAAAAGTATAATATGGCGGGAGAGAAATCCGTTGGGCTGTAGAACAAAAGTTGAGCATTAGCACCAGGCCCGGCAGATATCTCACTCGCGTAAAAGTGATTAAACTACAATCCCCGTGTTGCTCGTTCGATATGACGATGCCCTTAGAGGCCATTGTTGGGTCTTTGCGGGTTGATTATGTGAGTTGGCTTCACCAGCAACAGCAGATATAGAAAGAGCCTTTCAATGCTC
Organism: Agriterribacter sp.; assembly: GCA_047601125.1. GTDB lineage: Bacteria > Bacteroidota > Bacteroidia > Chitinophagales > Chitinophagaceae > Agriterribacter. The sequence continues at coordinate 3,493,740 of JASGJY010000002.1, forward strand.
ATTGTTGTTGGTGAAGCCGGCACACATTGTCCGTGCTCAATACCAACAACGGCGTTAAATTCGGCAAATTAAGCGCAGTTTCTGATTGGTTATTTCAACGTTCGTATATATGCGAGTAAATCCGCCACCTGTACATCCGTATAGCCGGATATTAATCCCCTGGGCATAAACGAACGGCCGGTTAAAAATCCTTCACTCCTGATTGTTTTCGCTTCAATAAAAATTTTTGCACCCCCCATAAACGCAAGTGTAGTGCCGCGATCATTTTTTTCAAAAAGGTATCCTTCCGCAATGCTGTTATCTTTTTTAGTAACGCGGTACAGCATATACCCGCTCTCTACAGCCACGTCAGGATCAATAATAGCTGTAAGCAAAGCCTTATTATCCCGCTCTGCTGAGCCATCTAATGCAGGAGCAATGCCAGCACCTTTATCTCCAACTTTGTGACACATCAGGCAGGTTTGAAAAAGTGTTTTTCCTATCTGCGCGTTACCGCCTTTTTTTTCGGCTATCACCATATACCTGTTCAATGTGGTTTCAAATGCTTTCTTTTCTTCTTCTCTTGTTTTCTTTACTGCTGCAAGTATAGTGTTTGCCGTTGCGTTTGTTTTGTCAGCATTATATACGCGTTCGGCGGCGGAAAGTGTAAATGTTTTTGATGTGATGCGCTTCATATTATAAAGATCAAGCAGTATAGCAGTGCCCTGTGGAGATCCGGATAATAAAGTGGTGAGCTCCTTTTTCTGCTCGTCATTAAAACCTGTTATCCATTTAACAATATATTGTTTTGCTGTTGCAGTATCTGTTTTTGAAAGACTATGTAAAGCTGAAATCCTGAGATTAAAAGGCAATTTGTTTTGCTGTGCCAGTAGCAGGAAAGTATTTTTATTTGAGGCAGCGTCAACCTCAAGTGCTTTTAATGCAAGCGAGATCGTTTTGTTGTCTGTTGTGTTGTTTACTATTTCAATTACAGGTTCAGGAGAAGTTTTGATGCCTAATCTGCCTATAGCATCCAGTGCACTTTTTTTGTCTTCAATATTTCCCTTTCTTAAAACCATATCAGCAGGTGACGATAATATTATAATCAATTCCGGCGATTGTAATTCCTGCTGATGCTGTAAAGCGAACGCCAGGTATTTTGCTGCATGGGTATTGTTTTGATAAACAGGTTTTACCATCTCATATATTCTTTCGTCGGGCAATAGTTTGCTCAGCCAGACAAATGTGGGCTCATCTAATACTTTGATATCGGCTGCCGGCCACAATTGTAATATCTTTTCTTTTTTTTGTTCTTCAGGCAGTGCCTGTGCAGCCCAAAGCAGGTTTGATGCCGGTTGGGCTGATACATCGCCGGATTGGAAATAAGCATATAATGCTTCCGGGTATTGTTCCAATGCTTTCAATGCAAGATATCTTTCAAAGTTGCGCTCATATGCTCCGCCTAATGTATTGCCGGGCATTGCGGGCTTGCATGCTTTTACAAGCAGGTTAATTATGTTGTTATCTGCCTTATTTATTGCGGCAAGGGTGCGCAATACTTCTGATCTTATCATCGGGTTTTCGTCTTCTGTCAAAGCTGTTAGTGCTACAGTAACCTGCGATGTGCTTATAGAGAAAGAAGCAAGTGAACGCACTGCCTCACGGCGAAGATTAGCCGCTTTTTCATGAAGTAATTGTTGCATGAGGGCCTCGTTATAATATTGCAGGCTTTCAAGGCACCATAATGCATGAATGCGCGTAAGCTCATGTTGTGCCGCATTACCGGCAAGTGCGGTCAGTGCAGGAATCAAAGGTTTTGTTTCATCTATAGGCCGATCCGCTACCTGGTGCCATGCCGCCCGCTTTTCCCAAAGCGATGGCGCTTTAAGATGATCAACCAATGTTGCGGTATTTACTTTTGTGAGGTCCGGAATAGTAGCCGGTTGCTGACTTTTATGACGGATACGCCAGATGCGCCCCAGTGACTTATCACGATTGGGATCGGAAGTAGGCACCTCATTATGCGAAATGATCTTATCATACCAATCGGCAATATACAGGCAGCCGTCAGGTCCAAACTCCATATTTACAGGACGGAAATTTTTGTCTTCTGAAGAAAGAAAATCCGGGAGATGAGCGGCTGTTACTGTTCCATCCTCATTGCGAACAATCTTAACAGCATTAACGGTGTTAGTAATGGGGTTGGCGAGAAAAGCCACGTCTTTCCATTCACCGGGAAAAGAACCTGATATATCATCAGCAAAGGCTAACCCTGATATACCGGTGCCGCCTACCCGAAATTTATGCAGCTCAGGCAGCATAGGCTGGTAGCTCCGTATGCGTTCATTACCAATACCAGGGAAGCTTGTGCCTGCTTCCATGGGAACAATAGAGTATCCAAGATCGTTTGCTTCCGTGCCATACCATTGGCCGTTATTGCGCAATTGAAATCCCCATATATTGTTTAACCCCGCATTTACCAGTTCAATCTTTTTGCCATCCATCGAAAAGCGGGCGATCTTGCTGTAATCTATTTTAATTTTTGCGTCACTTACCAATGACGATACATTTCCCTTATTTAATGCGCCATGACTAAAATATATCCAACCACCCGGGCCACGCACCAGCACATGCGCCATGGTATGTGTATCTGTAAATCCAAAACCGGTAAACAGGCGTTCTCTTTCATCTGCTTTTCCATCGCCATCAGTATCTTTTAAAAAAAATAATTCAGAGCCTTGCGCCACATAAGCCCCGTTTTTATGCGGCATTATACTCATGGGTATAGTAAGTCCGTCTGCCCATACTGTAGTAACGGGTTTATTACTATAAAGATCGGAGAGGATAAGAATCTTATCAGCACCCTTTGTTTTTCCCTCATACAGGTTGCGCATTTTTTTGAATGCAGGATGTTCCTGTTGCCGTTCAGGGTGATCCATCAATTCGAGCAGGTCGTTCCATTGTATATCCGCAACCGGATCAAGCGGATACATAGAAGCAGTTTGCGTCCACAATCTTCCGGCATCATCAAACGTAAGATCGATAGGATTAATAATTCCGTCTCTTTCACTTGCAACCAGTTCAACTGTAAACCCTTCAGCCACTTTAAAACCCGCCAGCTCTTCTTCCGGCGACCTTTTTTCTCCGGGGAGGCTTTGAGGTTTTTTATCTTGAATAATTTGATTGAAATAAATAACAGAGAATATTGCCGAGAAAAACATAACCAAAAGAATAGCAGGCTTCATGAGTTGATAAATTAGTGAAGTGAAAAATACCGGCGGCTTACAAATTACAATAAAAATAAACCTGAAGAGTAAATTTAAGGTACATTTCAAGGGTTTTACTTTTAGAAAAAACCAAGGCAATCTTCATTATGAAAGTTGCACGAGGTTGCTTCACCCGCCGCAACATACTTTTAATTAATTTCATGCGGGCGGATTCACAAGGGTGGCGAGCGTGTTTGTATTTTACTATCAGCATTAAATCAAAGTGTATAATTATTCAATCTCCTGCCGTCCTTGCAAGCCTGTCTCAACCATTTGTAAATATCAGGTTGATATGCGGGAGAAACAATCTCAATTACTGCCTGATTAATGGATATTTCTCTTTTGAAATTAAAATATCTTTTGGGTGCCGTTGTTGATGTTTGTGGGTTGATTATGTGAGTGGCATCACCAACAACAGTGGAGCGGCGTTAAAAGTCACTCAAATGTTCATCGTTGTTGGTGATGCCGGAACACATTTCCGTGCTCAACAACAACAACGGCGTTAATTTAGATGATTTAAATTTCTTTTGATAATGCTTTTAATGGATGGGCAACAAACCGGCAGGCTGATTTTCCGGTTAATTAATTATTCAGATTATGATCAATGGCTGGAATTTTTTAAAGATCCGGTAACAAGCAGGCATTGGATTTATGAAAAGAGCGATCCTGAAACTGAATGTTCAAACTGGTACGCGTACCAGTTTGAACGCTACGCCAGTGCGCGGGGAGGAATGAACGCATTGGTTGAAAAAGACACCGGTAAGCTGGTAGGACATTGCGGGCTTTTAAAGCAAAGCGTTGATGATAATAATGAAGTGGAAATTGCATATTCACTACTGCCCCGATACTGGAACAGGGGATATGCTACCGAAGCTGCTATAAAATGCAGGCACCACGCTTTTGAAAATATGCTTGCTTCCTCGTTGATATCTATTGTAAGTATAACTAATATTCCCTCTCAACAGGTAGCAATCAAAGTTGGAATGACTATAGACAAGACAACAATCTATAAAGGGAATAAAGTAAATATCTTCCGCGTCAGTAATACAACCATCTAATAAAGTTTTCTCATTATCAATACTACATTGCTTAATACATAGTTTTTCTATATCGCCTTGCTGAATGTTTTAATGCCGGTTGTCGCTTTATTTCTTTGCAGGTAAAGGTCAAAGGCGCTGCAAATATTCCTGATAAAATAATTTCCTTTTTGTGTCAGTTGCAATGCTTCGTCATTGTATACTACCAGCCCGTCCTTAGCCGGTTGCTCAAGTAGCGGAAAACAAATTTCCCGCAGGAGTGGAAGGTCTTCTGAGCGAAACCTGGTATAACCATTGCAGGAAATGTTTTTAATATATTTGCGGAAGACTAAATCCTCCTCATCCAGGAAATAGCCTCGATTAACTGCAAGCCTTCCATTATTGATATTAGTATAGTAATCGTGCAAAGTTTTTTCATTCTGTGCAAAAGCATTACCTGTATCACTTATAGATGATACCCCAAGCCCCAGCAACATGCCTGTATCCTGCACTGTATATCCCATAAAATTACGGTGTAACCTGCCCTGTTTTTTAGCGATGTATAATTCATCGCCCGGTAAAGCAAAATGATCCATTCCAATGTCGTGATAGCCTGCAGATACGAGGAGTTGCTTGCCAAGCAGGTATAGTTTAATTTTTTCTTCTGCCGAAGGCAGATCGGATTCATCGAACAATCGCTGCGCTTTGCTTGTCCACGGCACATGCGCATAGCTGTAAAAAGCTATACGCTCAGGCATGAGCGATATAACTTCACGGATAGTATTTTCAATACTTTGTTTTGTTTGCAGTGGTAAGCCGTAAATAAGGTCAAAGTTTACGGATGTAAAACCTGCCGCTCCTGCCTGTTCAGTAGCATACCTTACCTGCGCCGCAGGTTGTATGCGGTTGATTACCTGCTGTACCTTCGGATCAAGATCCTGCACACCATAGCTTATACGCCGGAAGCCAAGCGCATATAGGGTATCAAGATGTTGTCGTGTAGTATTATTCGGATGTCCTTCTATACTAAAGGCATGATCGGGATGTATATAACTGTCATCTAAAAATATATGCAGAAGGCGCTCAAGATTTTCCGGTGAAAAGAAAGTAGGCGTTCCGCCTCCAAGATGTGCTTCCCTGATGAGTGGTTTTTCCGCCATTAAAATCTTATAGAGTTTCCATTCTTTTTCAATGGCATCAATATAAGCACCCTCAACGGAATGGTTGGTAGTGATTTTTTTATTACAGCCGCAATAGGTACACAACGATTCGCAGAATGGCAGGTGAATATACAGGCTGATACCTGTGCTGCTGTTTTTCAGGGAAAACTGTTTGCTGAACGTTTCAGACCATGAATTCTTATCGATACAATTTTGCCAGAAAGGCACCGTAGGATAGCTGGTATAACGTGGAATAGGTTGATTGTACCTGCTGATCAGTTCATGAGCGAATGTGGAATCTGCCATAATGAGCAAAATTCCTGCAGATTCTTCAGTTGTAATATGATTTTGGTTATACTAACGAGCTGATTTTAATTAGGTATAAGCTTTATGAATATTTAAACCGCAAAGATCGCGAAGTGTATCGCAGAGGTCTCAAAGGAAATTTCTGTCAAATTGTTGCCTTCGTGTTTCTTTGCGTAAAACTTTGCGGTCTTTGCAGTTACTTATAGCAATCGCCTGAACTTACTTCGTTACAAATTTACCAACTGCACGGCCTGCGGTAGCATAGCATTCAGAAAGACGCTCGCCTGTATCGTAATCATTTCCCCAAAAAGATTTTCCGGGAGCTTTATCCACGCTGATCTTTGCAAGCACTTTGCTCTTATTGGCTGTTTCCACAATAAGCGCTTCACCATTAACGGTTGCATTTTTCCTGGTAATGCCAATATTAAATCCGGGTTCTAAAAAGGTGGTATGAAATATAATGGTATACTTTGAATTTTTATTCAGGGTAAGCTCGCTGTATTTGGTAAACAGTTCATCAAACTTAGGCTCAAACCTGTTTTTCCTGTCTGCAATCCAGCTTTTAGCCCAATTGTCACCGCGACCTGGTTCTTTTTGATTATACTCCTCTGTTTTAGCTTTAATGTAATCCTCTTCTTTATCGTACTTGCCTACACCCATATTTTCATAAGTAAATTCTGTGTTAACAGATTTCTGATCTTTAAAATCAGCAGGAATATTTCCTTCGATAACTTTAATTCTTTGTGCAAAACTGCTTATTGAAATGCAGAGTGCAAAGATCAGCGCTGATGCTCTCAGATGTTTCATTGTTGATGGTTGTTTAATTGTATTTATAAATAATTGGAAGGCATATCATATCCGTAAATATCCGGGTTGTTACCCAAACGGTTTGAGAAACATATTATTATAACTATCCATAAAGTTATTTGTCGGTGAGTATAAATCCATGCTGTACCCCTTTATAATTATTATAGATAAGTATTTCCTTTATATCAGCCCCGGAGGTGCCGGTTTTAAACATATGTGCTGGTAATTTACCCGCATTACAAGCCAGCCAAAGCGCAACTGCCGTAGATGTAGGAAATTCACCTGTTATATGTTTATATCGTGCTATGGCAGTACGTTCATTGAATACACTTTCCATAGCGGTATAATATTTTAATAACCTGTTATCACCATTCTCTCCGCTAAGTAACATATCTATATTTCCGGGCGCAATTTCATTTTTTTCAAGGAAATGCTGTAGTGATTTTTTTACCAGCAGTATATCTGTAGTATGAATGGTATAAATATCTTTGATATGTGCAGATGCATTAATGTTGTTGTTATTTACTAAAAACATTGCAGCCCCTTCACCAGCTATACTGCCTTCCGATGCAGTATTGTATAAAGCTGTATTGGCAACCTTTTCTTTTTTATACCAGCCTTCCAGGTAATCAATATTATAATTATAAGCAGATATTTCATCTACACCGCCAACAAGATATTTCGCTTCCGTATTTTCTTTCAGCAACATCATTGCATCAAGCAAGCTGTTTTCAAAAGCCAGCCCTCTGTGCACATGGGTAATATTGTAAGATTTGTTTGCCGCCATTAGTCCGGTTTGAGCGGCAATGGCATTGGGTGTGCTTTGCACAAAATTGCCAGGGGTAAGCATGCCTTCTTCGTAGTCAATGATCTGGTTAAGGAACTTTATGCAATCTTCCATTCCTCCATTAGCTGTGCCAATGATGATGCCGTCAATGTATTCATTGCTTTTAACGACCGGCAATGCAGTGCCAACACCCAATCTCACAGCTTTGCCCATACGACGTAAAATGCCCGGAGGAATTCCTTCGTATTTAGGTTCCTTAGCCAAAAGCTTATTATTTACTGATTCTTTTATAGTAGCCAAATCAATATCGCCAAATGTTTGCTGCGCTGAAATACAGGTATGCTGGTGAATATACATTGCGGCAAATGTCTGCAATTTATATGGAAATAGCACATAGCAGCAGATGTTTCACTTTTAGAAAAAATCTTCATTATTTTCCATTCTGAAAGTTGCAGGAGGTTCACCCGCCGCAAAATACCTTTAATTCAAAGTTCATGAGGTGAGTTCGAAAAGACCTTGCCGGGTTTGCGTCATTTCGACTGAGCAACACGGGGATTTGAGTATAAACACTTTTACGCGAGGGAGAAATCTGCCGGGCTTTGTACTAATGCTCAAGTTTTGCTCTATAGCTCAACAGATTTCTCTCCCGCCATAAGATAATTCAATTCAAAGTTCATGAGGCGGGTTCGAAATGACGTAAATAGAAATCTGCCGGGCTTGGGTGCTGCTCAACATTTGTACTATGGCCCAACGGATTCCTCATCCGCCATAACATTTTAATTCAGTCTTCACGAGGGCGGGTTCGGAATGACGGCTGCCGGTTTGCGTCATATTGAACGAGCAACACGGGGATTGTGTTATCATCGTTTTTACGCTAGTGAAATATCTGCCGGGCTTTGGTACTAATGCTCAGGTTTTGTACTACTGCCCAACGGATTCCTCTCCTGCCGTAAGTTGCTTTAATTAATTACAACGTACAGGCGGGTTCGGAATGACGTTAACAGGCGTCATCTCGAACGAGCAACCTCAATTCCTTCATAAATCTTCTTTTATCGCTTATTATAACAGGCGTTTCTCTTTTGAAATTAAAATATCTTTTTTAAGTGAAATCTCTGTATTGTGGAGGCTTCCGGATTCTTCCTCAGGTTAATTATACTTCGAAAATAATAACGAACTGCAGTTGCCGCCAAAACCAAATGAGTTTGACATTACATGCCGGATTGAATAGCTTTTATATTCACTTACGGGCTGCAATCCCGTTGCTTCGATGGGATTATGAAAATTTAATGCGGGATATATTTCCTGGTAATACAGGTTGAAAATGCTGAATATTGCTTCAATAGCTCCGGCAGCGCCAAGGGTATGCCCGGTATTTCCTTTGGTAGAAGTAAAGGGTGGGGGAGAAGTAAATAATCTAAGCATTGCGGTGCTTTCTACCGCGTCGTTATTTTCCGTAGCGGTGCCATGCGCATTTATATAGCTGACATCACCTGCAGATAAACCCGCGGTTTGTAATGCGCTTTGCATAGACAGAAACGGCCCGTCTCCCGCATCTGATAATGATGACGGATGATAGGCATCATTACTGTTGCCATAACCTGATAAAACCGCATATACCTTTTTGCCGGCAACATCTTCTTCTTTCTCCAATACCAAAAATGCAGCGCCTTCCCCAAGATTTAAACCCTTCCTGTCTCTATCAAACGGAGCGCATTTTTCGGGAGATAATATATGCAGCGCATTAAAACCATTAATTGTAAACTTGGCAAGGCTATCCGTACCGCCAACAATAGCTCTTGTAGCCAAACCATGCTTTAACAGTCTTGCACCGTATATAATTGCATTGGCAGAAGATGAGCAGGCGGTATTGATGGTATTAATAATTCCTGTTATTCCATAGCGCTGCTGCAGATACAGGTTAACAGACGCGCAATCATATGATGCAAGGTATTCCGAACCCTCTTCATCAGAGTTGGCATCGTGATATAATTCATCAGTAAGGCACATGCCGCCAACCGTACTACCGCTAATTAAAGCAGTATCTGCAGCTGCAATTTGTGCAGGAGTAAGATTTGCATCAGCACATGCTTCTGTAAAAGCGTGTAGCCCTAACAGTGAGCTGCGTGTTATGCCGCTTTCATGCGCGTTAAGTATATCTTTAAGTTGTGCTGTTGATTTTTTTATTTCACCGCAGGGGCGAAGCCCGGCGTATTTTGTTTCGCAAAATTCAAGACCGGAAATGCCGCAAATACCATTGAGCAATGCATTTCTGCAGGCAGCCGTATTATCGCCAATGGCGCTGATGATGCCGATACCTGTTACAATAATCCTGCTCAATACCGGTAATTTATTTAGTGCGGTGCTGCTGAATATAGTCTGCCATTGTGTTGATATCTACCAACACTTTCCTGCCTTCTTTGGGGTCTTGTATACTGATGCCATATTCCCTTGAAAGCAAAACGATCAGCTCAATAGAATCAATAGAATCAAGCCCAAGCCCTTCGCCAAAAAGTGGTTCATCGTCTTTTATGTCTTCGGGCTTTTTATCAGTAAGGTTAAGGAACTGTATGATCTGCTCTTTCAACTTTTGCTTCAACTGTTCTTTATCTATTGCTTCCATATCAAATTAAATTTTTTCTTTTCAAGCCATACCATGCTAAAAATTGCAGCAATATGGTAATAGCCAGTAAAGGTATAATATTAGTAAAAATATCTTTCAAATTTCCTTCTTCAAGGAAAAGCCCGTAATACGCTTCAAGGCACCAGTGCAGTGGTGAAAGCTGCATAATGAGCTGAAAGGAAGAAGGCATGGCAAATGATGGTACTAATAATCCACCGATAGCCGCGAGCAAAACTATGGAAACCGCGCCAAAACCGTTTGCCTGTTCCTGTGTGCTGGCAAATATGCCAATGCAAATAGCAAAACTCGCGGCGCACCATCCACAAAGGAGCGTTACAACCAGCAGTGCGCCGGTATCGTGCGGTATATTCAATGCCGGCAATCCCATTTTCGGAAAAAGATATTTCCCTATAGCGAAGATCACTGCGGCCTGCAGGAGTGTAACAACAATATAGGTGATCTCTTTAGATATGATTGAAATGCCAAAATGTGTTGGTAATGTTCTGAGGCGGATAATGCTGCCACTAAGCTTTTCGCGAACCACGCTGCTGCCCAGGGATATTACAATAAAGAACATTGCGAATATTGTCCATGCAGGAATATTGTGTTGTGTGGCGTTAGGTATGCCGTGCGTATTTCCCTTTGATACTGCTACCTGCTGAACAGGTGTCTGGTTGCTGATGATCTGGTTTTCGAGGCTGTCGGGAATAGCTTCATTGTTGATGTATTGATACAGGCTTTGCACAATATATTTACTTTGTACTACCTGCAGGGCACTCTGCAAACCACCGTCAATGCTTTTACGGAAAGATTGTTGCAATACCGGGTGATAATACAGTGTTATATTCATAGCAGTATCGGAAACAGATGCCGGGGAATCTGCCGGTATATCAAGATCTTTCAGCGCTTTGCGGGAAACAGCTTTTGCTTTTCGCAATACCTCATCAGTATAATTTTCAGGAATTACGGCGGCTACCAGCGCATCTTTCGTATTGATATGATTTTTTATATCATCACCGTTTTTTAATGTATCAATTTTACTGATGTTGAACATGCCTGCTTTATCCAGCGCTTTTTCCAGTTCAATTGACACAGCTTTTTTGTCTTTGTTATAAATCAGCAGCGGAATTTTATTTTCGTTCACCAGCTCAAAAGTGCTGTTTTGAACAGAGGTAATTACAATAGCCAGCACCACGGGCATCAGGAACATAAGTGTGAGCCCCACTTTATCCCGCGTGAGTATGCGAAAATCTTTTTGTATGGTAGACCAGAGTTTAAACATAATCAGCCATGAGCTACGAGCCATCAGCCATCAGCTATCAGCAGCCTTTGTTTCTTTAGGGGTGTTAATTAATTTCATTTTCAAATTTCAAATCATAAATTTCAAATGCTTAATCTCTATACGCTCTCCCTGTCAAATTCAAAAACAATCCTTCCAGCCCATCCTGCCGGTGATCTTTCAAAAGATTTTGTAAACTATCATGTACAATTATATTGCCTTCATCTATCATGGCTACGGTATTGCATAAATCTTCTGCTTCTTTCAAATGATGCGAAGTGTACACCAGTGTTGTACCTTTTTCATTCAGCGATTTAAGATAGCCGATAATGGCATAACGTGTTTGTACATCAACGCCAACGGTTGGCTCATCCAAAAATAATATTTCGGGTTCATGCATTACTGCAATAGCTAGATTCACTCTTCTTTTCATGCCGCCAGAAAAATTTTTTACAGGCGTATCGCGTACATGAGTAAGTGCTAATATGGTGAGCAGCTCATTGGTTCTTTCTTTTATTTGCTTTTTATTCAGTCCCGCCCATGCACCAAAAAATTCCATATTTTCTGCCGGGCTTAACTCATGGTAGAAGGAAAAGTCCTGCGGCACAAAACCGAAAAGCGTTTTTATTTTATTGTGATTGGTTTTTATCTCATTACCCAATAATTGAACAGAGCCGGAGAAATAGGGCAGGAGACCTGTCATAAGGCTCATTAATGTTGTTTTGCCTGCGCCATTAGGGCCGAAAATACCAAATCGATCACCTTTTTTAATATTCAGGCTGAGATTACTAATGAGCTTTTGGGCATTGCCTTTGTAAGTGAAATCAAGATTTTGTATGTAAACGGCATTTGTCATTAATTTAAAATTATCCGTTTAATGCAGGCTTGAAGTAATTTTTAAATTGTCAACTTTGGATTTATGTACTGCTTGTAAAATAAAAACACAGTTGCCGTTACTGCGATCCCGCCCGGGTGAGGCTTTAAGTTGAAAAAGGATTGCAGCAGGAGAAGCAGTCTCTGCAATGAGATGGCTTCGGCTAAGTTTGCTGTAGGCGCAATTTTGTTCACCTATCCGCCTCGCCATGACGGCAAGAGCCGGAGTGAATATATTTTTTGCTTTAATTAAACCGTCAACCATTTTTACTTTTCGCATGATTTTGATCTACCCAATATTGAGGGACTGACTTATTTCATTTTCTTTACCACTTCCGATAGGTCTTCAAACGCCTTCTTTTCCAGGTCGGCGATTTTAAGCAGGTAGTCACCCATCACATCATAATCAGATTGTGCTGTAAGCCTTCCTTTATAAATACCTGAAGCCTGTATAGCAGCATCTCTCCACAGGTCACCGCTTTGGGTAAACTGTTTTGAAATGTCTGTCAGTTCATCAATGGGATGATATGCATACGCCTGCTGTAAAAATGCACCGTATATAAAACGAAAGCCGCCGCCACCTGTTCCTATCTCTTCCTGCATACGCACCAACTGCGCTAAATAGCTTCTTGATTTTTCAGGGCCGAGCTTATTTTTCCAGCCTTTTATTTTTTTAGCCGTATAGCGTATGCCTCTTATACCGGCTATATTCCCCGGAATGCGCAGCATATCACGAACATTTCTTTTAATACCGGTTACAATCGCCTTTTTAATTTGTTCATCTGTTACCTGCCGGTTTTCTTTAGGATAATATAATTGTCCGCGAGGCGCTAACGGGCCTTTTGCAAAACGAACTCTTTCCAGTTCATAGCTGCTCATAGTTACCAGTGTTTCCATTATAGGATCGCTGATAATATAGTTATCGCCTTCTTTGCCAACCACAATCAGGTTGTGAGCATTAAAGTGAAAACGATATTCCTTTGGAAAATAAGTAAGATAATACACCCCAACCTGGCAGGCTGCCGGCTGACCCGCTTTTAACCGCTCATTTAATTCCTGTTGCGCTTTTTCAGGTGATGAAAATTTTTTTCTGAAAACGGGTATATCTAACGAATTACAGGTTCTTTTAAATATCATGCCCGGCATTGTACGAAAAGATATGGCGGGGCCATTATTTACTTTTAAAAAGGGAATGTAAATAAAAAATAATCCAGAACCTATGCCAAATGCTAATGGTTCTGTTATTTGCTGCACACCTGTATGTCGCAGTAAACTTGTGGTAACACCATTTTCACAATGTGCGGCCTGAATGTGGTTAAAATCCAATTGCATGTTTTCTTCTTACGTTTAGTTTTAATCAGGCCTTCTAAGATATTTGTAAAAGATGTTCTTTGGATATTTCAAAAAGCTTAGCGTATTTTTCTAATTTCCGCTCAGGTAGTTTTTTAAACACTTCCGGCTTTAAATGTTTTTTTACCTGCCATTTCCAGAAACCGGTATAACCTGAGACAATTTCCACATCCATCAGCTTCAGTTCCATATAATACAACAAAGGGCTTGCTTCACCATTTAATACTTTTTGTTTTGCTTCGGCTATTCTTTTCTCTACATCTTCCCAGGCTACATCAAGCGCTTTCATTTTTATTTCCCAGCCTGTGCTGAAGCCGGTGGTATAGTTTCCATTATCATCTACAACATAAGACACTTCTTTTGCTATCTTACCCAAAGCGCCGGGATCCTGGGGTATTTCGTCTTTTTTCATATTTGTTGTATTTGGGTGTCGGCTGTGAGCTATCGGCTATCAGTTTTACTATTCACTGCCTTTTTACTCTTTACTCCTTGCTTCTTATCACTTTCTCAGCATACCGTAAGCAATCCATACATATACGAGAATCTTGAACTTTCGGGAACAACCAGTAAAAGCTTATCTCCTTTTTTAAGCTTGCCGCTTTTAAATAGTTCATCAACCATAAAATACACTGATGCTGCGCCAACATTACCGACGGTACTTAAATTTACAAACCATTTTTCGTAAGGAATTTCAATGTCATTTTTCACCTGCTCCTGGTATATCTTATCTTTAAAGAAATTGCTCGACATATGTGGCATATAGTATGTAATATCGGCAGGAGTAATGCCTTTGGTTTTGAACAAGCGTTTCAGCATTTTGCCACCATAGGGCACAATATTTTCACTCAATAATTTTACATCCTGTTTAATGCTGAGTACTGACTTCTCATTCATTTCATGATGATCAAACTCAAGATAACTTTTTAATGTGCCGTCTGCCTGTTTTTCCGCTCCCATATACATACAGGCTTCCATATGATCTGCGTAAGATATTCCTTCCAGCCATTCTACCTTTAAACTTAATCCCTCTTCATTTTTTTTGCCTGACAATAAAAATGCAGCCGCACCGTCAGATAACATCCAGCGCAAAAACTCTTTATCAAAACTAATATACGGGTTTTGTTCAAGCTCTTCCAGCTTATGAATTTCATCTTCAAACTGGTGTGCAACAAGCGATGCGGAAAAACGTTCGGAGCCTGTAGCTACCGCGGTTTTGGCATCGCCGGTTTTTACGGCCATATACGCATACTTTAAGGCATGCATACCGGCACAGCAAACCCCGCTGGGTGATACTACTTCGAGCGAACCCATTTCAGGCAGCCAGCCATGAACCATGCAACCATGCGATGGCATCATCTGATCAGGAGAAGATGTGCCGCATGACAATACATCTACCTGTTTTATTCCCTGTGGGTCGTTCTTAAATAATTCTTTTACGGCAAGCGCTGTAAGCTGCGCATTGGTGTGTGTAGGTTTTCCGCCTTTTTCCAATGCATAATAGCGGTTTGTTATAGCGTTATTGCGTAAAACTATTCTTCGCGATTTTGAAGGTTTACCATTAATATAGCCGAGGTAGTCTTCCATTTCATCATTAGAAACAGGGTTATTCGGAAAAAAAGAAGCTGTTCTTGTAATATATACTTCGTTTAATGCCATCTTAACTTTTAATGAAATTCAAAAATAAAAATATCTCTTCTTGCCCATCGTGTGCCGCAAAATTAATGGATTAGTCCTTTGATTTTGCTTTTTAAAATAGAGGTATCCCCTTATGATTCCAGGGCTACTCCCTCGTAATACGCTTTTTGTTTTTTAATACGTTTACCCAGGAAAGGTTTAAAGAATATAGCATCAACCGTTAATATTATGGGTGCGGCTATACAAAGGGCAATTAAAAGATAATATTTGAATCCAACAAGCCATGCCGCCCTGTTTTTCCTGCCATGTATGATCTTCGACCATATTTTAAAAATTTTTCCGGCTTTGCGTTCAATAAACATGAGGGGATATTTAACATCTGCCCCTTTTTGTTGCACCAATGCGGGTTGCAAACCATCCCAGTCATTTGCAAGAAGATGTTTTTTTACCGTTTCTCCAAATACTGATGCTCCTGCAATATCTTCATCTGCCACACCCGGCCTTGGAAATATGCCCCACTTACGATCTTTTTTACCGGTAAGCATCCAGTAAAAAATGGTAACAAGGCTTGCATAATTATTGTGCTTATCTACCAAAGCTATATTTCCCTTTAACTGCGTACCCGCATTTTTAAAATGCCGTTTTAATTTTTCCTGTGCATTTATCCACATATTGCGGCAGCCGCTGATGGTTACCAGTGGTGTGTCTTTTGCCAGAGCAATAAAATCCGGATGCTGGGCCACTGAGCTCATTGGTATGCTGGGAGAAAGAAACCATGGCTGATAGCCGAAAATGATCAGATCGTATTTAGGCTCTTTAAATGAAAATTTTTCAAGCGCGGCCGGAACGCCATCAACACTTTCCGGCATGGCATCAAAAAACGTGGGAGATGTCCAGGGAAAAGGAAATTTCTTCTGCGTTTCTATGCGTATTTTTTCAACGGTAATTTCGCCTGAATCACTTAATGGCCGGGTAAACTCATTTATAATTTGCTCTAATTGTCCGGATTGGGTAAAATATACCGCTAATACTTTTTTACTCATTCTTTCCAGGGTTAAAAATCTGATGGTGATAGTATTTTCGAAGATTTGCTATAATCCCTGATCGCGTGTTGCGCAGCTTCAGGAATGGTTTTAAAATTTGTCACAATAAATTTATGATCTTCTTCCAGTTCTTTATGATAACCCAAAATTTTGGGGGCGTTTTCTTGTATTATCAGCCGCAAAAATCTTAATTCTGCATTGTCTTTGGTTTTTTCCAATACTTCTTCCAGTTTTTGCCTGCCGGCTTTAAACTCTTTTAGCTTGTTTGGCGCGCCTTTTAATAACCCGGCCTTTTTCATCATCAGGGCGCCTTCAAAAGCTTCCTTATATTTTTCTCCGCTGTTTTTTACAAGTTCAATTTGTGCATTAATGGATTCAAGATTTTCAGAGGCTATTATTTTATAATAATTACTCCTGTCTATTTTTGATGAAGACTGGGCTTGCGGAAAAAAATAACAGGCACACAAAAAAAGTGTAGCTATAATACTTTTCATAAGAATATAATTTTCAAATATAAAGAATAATTGTTGCCATTCATTTGTTGGTTTATAGGTTGTTAAAGCTGGGCAAATTAAACCACGAATAACACTTCTTTATAATGAGTGCAGTTTTCATGCCGTATCTTTGAAGTCAAAATATATTAATATGGTTAAAAAATTTTTGGCATTAACCTTTACCGCCATTTGTTTATGTGTTGGCGGCTTTGCACAGGTAACCTATAAAAATGCTGTAGGAGCAAGAATTTCTCCTATTAGCTATTACGACTTTTTTTCTTTTTCTTATAAAACTTTTGTAGCGAGTGCCGGAGCAATTGAGGTTGATGCAGGTATAGGCCGTAAAACCTATGGAGATCATAACCCTTTTACTTTTGCTGCATCCGCTGCTTACCAGCACCATTTTGCTATACCTGTTGAAGGGTTGAACTGGTATGTTGGTGGTGGATTAACAATGTATAATTCTTTCAGTGATAAAAATGGCGGCTACCGGGGGCTTGGTTTTGGATTTTTTCCCACAGGCGGTATAGATTATAAATTTCCTGGCATTCCATTAAATCTTTCTACAGACTACCGCCCCACTATTTTCTTTGCAAAACCTGATTTTCAGGATTCGTTTTATGCAGCCAACTTTGCAGTTTCAGTGAGGTATGTGTTGGGGAGCAGGTAAAGAGAAAACAGGCGCCCTCCCAACTTCCCCTGAAGGACGGGTCTATTCATCTCTTGTATATTAAGAATGTATGTGCTCTGCCTTTAGGAGATAAGGGTATGAATATCCCTGCCTTCAGGGCGGGGAATATTTGATTATCTTTGCCGGCACTAAAACCAGATGAACGAGAACGATATTCTACGGGAAACATTCAATGACCGGCAATTGTGCGTTATTATTCCAACCTATAATAATGTGGGAACGCTGCCCGCTGTTATTACAGATGTTGCCGGGTATACAAAAAATATCATTGTTGTAAATGATGGCTCTACCGATAATACTGAAACCGTTGTTTTATCTTTTCCATTTATAACATATATTGGCTATTCAAAAAATGTTGGTAAAGGGTGGGCGCTGCGCAAAGGTTTTGAAAAAGCAACAGCGCTGGGGTTTGAGTACGCCATTACTATTGACTCAGATGGTCAGCATTTCGCCAAAGATATTCCTGTATTTATTGAAAAACTGAAAACCTCTCCCGGTGGGATAATAATCGGCTCAAGAAATCTTAACCAGGAAAACATGCCGGGTAAAAATACTTTCGGTAATAAGTTTTCCAATTTTTGGTTTAAAGTAGAAACGGGCATCAATATGCCCGATACACAATCAGGTTACCGCTTATATCCTGTAACATATTTTAAGCATACCCGCTTTTTTACTACTAAGTATGAATTTGAAATTGAGGTGCTGGTAAGAGCCGCATGGAAAGGACTGGAAATAACTGCTGTTCCCATATCGGTATATTATGCGCCTGCGGGCGAAAGGATCACGCATTTCAGACCGTTTAAAGATTTTTTCAGGATTGGTATATTGAATACCGTACTTGTGCTGATCGCTTTTTTATATATAAAGCCACGAAATTTTTTTCGCTCTTTGTTTAAAAAAGAGAGCCGTGAAGCATTTGTCCGCGATCATATTATTAATGTAAATGAACCGGATTATATAAAAGCATTGTCAGTGGCACTGGGTGTATTTATGGGTATTGTGCCTATATGGGGATTCCAGTTGGTTACAGCTATTTTTCTTGCAATTGTATTACGGTTGAATAAGGCGCTTGTTATAATAGCTGCCAACATCAGTATTCCGCCAATGATACCGCTGATTGTTTTTTTTAGTTATAAAACCGGCGCCATCTGGATGGCTAACGGTGGCGGAAATATATTGTTTACCCGCGATCTGAGTTTCGATTCTGTTAAAAATAATTTTCAGCAATATTTATATGGAAGCATTACGCTGGCTGTTGTAGCAGCTATTGTAAGTGGTATAATTACCTGGATATTGCTGGGGGTGTTCAGAAAAAAAGCGAGTACCGTAGTTTAACATCAACCCATGCAGCAATTTTTCTCCAACATATATGTTTTTTTCAGTCAAAGAAGATGGTTGCTGTACAGCCTGTTTGCAGCGTTTATTTTATTCTCTGCTTTTTTTGCCCGTAAATTAAAGTTTGAAGAAGATATATCGGGGATACTGCCTAAAGATCCGAAGGTTGAAAAGCTGAACGAAGTTTTTCAGCATTCAAAATTTATGGATAAACTGGTGGTAATGGTATCATTGAAAGATACGAATGCGGTATCGCCCGATAGTTTGATATTATTTGCAGATTCTTTTGTTGAGAATGTCAGCAGTAAACTTGCTCTATATATCCGTAAGATAAATTACCGCGTTGATGATGATATGACGTCAACGTTATTTGATGTTGTTAATGAACATCTGCCCGTTTATTTTACCCCGCAGGATTATCAGACCATTGATAGTTTAATTCAGCCCGGCACATTAAAGGCAACGCTTGAGCACAACCTGCAGATACTGACTTCACCTGCCGGTTTTGCATTAAAAAATATAATTGCCGGCGATCCTTCAGGCATATCATTCATCGCTCTAAAAAAATTACAGCAATTACAATACGATGAAAATTTTGAGTTGTATGATAATTATGTGATGACCAAAGACCAGAAAACCCTGCTGCTTTTTATTACACCGGCATACCCCCCTAACAATACAGGTAAAAACCAACTGTTTTTAAGCGGGCTCGACAGCATTACCGCTACCCGCCCCGGAGATATGAATGTTGCATACTTTGGCGCAACGGCAGTTTCTGCAGGCAATGCAGCGCAGTTAAGTAAAGATACCGGGCTTACTCAGGGCGTAACTGTTCTTTTTCTTATACTGTTCATCGGTTTTTATTTTAAAAGAAAATCGGCGCCGCTGATAATTATGATACCTGTGGTTGCAGGCGCTTTATTTGCATTGGCGGCAGTTTATTTTATAAGAGGCAGTATATCCGTAATAGCCATAGGCACAGGTTCGGTTATATTAGGTATAGCGGTAAATTATTCGCTGCATGTATTTAACCATTACCGGCATACAGGCGATATTAAAAAGGTAATTGATGATCTTGCATTTCCATTAACGCTGGGCAGCGCTACAACCATCGGCGGTTTTTTCTGTTTAACTTTCGCAGAGTCTGATATGCTGAAAGATCTAGGATTATTCGCCGGTTTCAGCTTAACAGGTTCGGCGCTTGCATCGCTTATCTTTTTGCCGCATTTCATCAGGAAGCATAAAGAAAAGCATAATAAAGAAAATGAGCATTCATGGATTGATAAGCTGGCTACGCTCCGGCCGGAGCATAACAAATATATTATAGCCGGTATAGTATTGCTTACAATTGTTTTTGCCTTTGCAGCACAAAAAGTCGGATTTGAAACCGATCTTAATAATATGAATTATATGCCTGCTACCTTAAAACAGGCAGAGCAAAAGCTTAATGCGATAAACCAGGCTGCTACACAATCTGTATATATTGTTGCCGAAGGAAAAAATCTTGAAGAAGCGCTTTTGCAAAGCGAAAAAGTACAGAAAGATATAGAGGCGCTTAAAGAAAAATCCATTGTTAATAAATATTCCGGGGTTTCTTCGCTCATTATATCAGAGGCATTGCAGCAGGAGAGGATAGAACGCTGGAATGCATACTGGACGCCTGAGAAAAAAGCAACGGTTTTGTCTGTCATAAAAAAAGAAGGTTCGGCGCTTGGTTATAGTGCTGCAGCATTTGACCGGTTTACTGGTTTGCTTAATAAAATATATGCAGTTGTTGATACTGCTACACTTCATCAGTTGCGAAGCACTTTCCTGGATGACTATATAGCGGAGTATAATGATCATACAACTGTTGTTACGCTTGTAAAAGCCGAGGCAGCCGACAAGCCTGCTATATATGAGGCTTTCGATAATAAAGCAGGTGTTACTGTGCTGGATCGCCAGTATCTTACCGGAAAGTTTGTTGAGCTTATCAATGTAGATTTTACCCGCATTGCTTTAATTACTTCCATTCTAGTATTTACTATTTTATGGATCACTTATGGAAGAATAGAACTGGCGCTGATGGCTTTTTTGCCCATGTTCATTACGTGGATATGGATATTGGGCATAATGGGCTTGCTTGGCATTAAATTCAATATCATCAATATTATTGTATCAACACTTATTTTTGGTTTGGGCGATGATTACAGTATATTCATTATGGATGGCTTATTGCAGGAGTATAAAACCGGGAAGAAGAATTTATCTTCTTTCAAATCTTCTATAATATTATCTGCAATTACCACGCTGGCAGGCTTAGGTGTGCTGATATTTGCTAAACATCCCGCGCTTCGTTCCATTGCTTCCATATCTGTAACAGGTATACTTTGCGTTGTGCTGGTTTCGCAGGTTTGTATACCTTACCTGTTTAATTTTTTGATCAGCAAACGCGTAAAACGCGGCGTCTATCCGTGGACGTTCTGGTCGCTCAGCAAAACTATCTTTTCCCAGGTATGGTTCATTTTCGGGAGCATGCTGTTGGTTGTTATCGGTATTCTACTCGTTAAGCTTAATCCTTTCAATAAAGAGAAAGGTAAACTGCTTTACCATAAAGTGATCGCAAAATTCTCAACATCACTTATCTATATAATGGGGAATGTGAAAAAAACTATTATCAATCCCTTAAAAGAAAACTTTTCGAAGCCTGCAGTTATTATTTGTAATCACCAGTCGGGGCTGGATAATTTTGTAATGATGATGATGCATCCTAAGCTGATCGTTTTTACGAACGACAGGGTAAGAAGCGCTCCTGTTTCAGGACTGGCGGTGCGTATGGCTGATTATTATTCCGCTTCAATGGGTGTGGAAAATAACCTGGAAAAGATCAGGGAAAAAGTAAAGCTCGGTTATTCTGTTGTCATTTTTCCTGAAGGAACAAGATCATCTGACGGGAATATGAAACGTTTTCATAAAGGCGCTTTCTTCCTGGCAGAACAATTGGACATAGATATACTGCCCGTTATTATTCATGGTACCGGCTACACGCTGAGCAAGAGAGATATGATGCTGAAGGACGGGCATATTGTATTAAAATTTTTGCCACGAATCTTGCCGGAAGATATATCCTTCGGTAATACCTATTCAGAAAGAGCGAAGCAAATCGGCAAATATTTCAGGAATGAATTTGAGCAGTTAAGACAATCGCTTGAACAACCAATATGGTATAGGGAAAAATTATTCTATAATTATATATACAAAGGGCCGGTACTGGAATGGTACATGCGGGTGAAGGTGAGGTTAGAAAAAAACTATGCTGTTTTTCATAAACTGCTGCCGCAAAAAGGTAAAATACTCGATGTAGGCTGCGGTTATGGTTTTATGCCGTATATGCTGCATTTTGCTGCTACAGGGCGGGAAATAGATGCTGTGGATTACGATGAAGAAAAAATTACCGTTGCGCAGCATTGTTTCAGTAAAGATGAAAATATTCACTTTGAATATGCAGATGTAACGAAGTTTGTTTTTGAAAAATATGATGGTATTATTGCGGCGGATATGCTACATTATCTTCAGCCTGAACAGCAAAAGCAGATCATTGAAAAATGCATACAGGCATTGAATCCTGGAGGTGTTTTGATTATACGGGATGGCGATAAAGACCGGGCAGAAAAACACAAAGGCACGAAGCTTACTGAGTTTTTCTCTACAAAGCTTTTACAATTCAATAAAACAACAGATAAAGGTTTGTCATTTCTTTCCGGCAGCATGATATATGAGATAGCGGCGGCGAACGGTATGCATTGCCGGGAGATAGATGAAACAAAATACACATCCAATATTATTTTTGTGATCAGTAATAAAAATTAATGCAGGCAGATAAATATGATATCGTAATTATTGGCAGTGGTATAGGCGGTTTGGTATGCGCCGCTTTGCTTGCAAAAGAAGGCTATCGTGTTTGTGTATTGGAAAAAAATAAGCAGATAGGAGGGAGCCTTCAGACCTTTGCACGGGATAAAGTGGTTTTTGACTCAGGCGTGCATTATATAGGCGGGCTGGACAAAGGACAAAACCTCTACCAGATTTTTAAATATCTCAGTGTAATGGATAAGCTGAAAATACAGCGGATGGATGAAGATGGTTTTGACCGTATTATTATAAGCGGAGATAAGCACGAATACAAACTGGCACAAGGCTATGAAAATTTTGTGCGGCAATTGCTGGTTTATTTTCCTGAAGAAGAAATTGCGATAAGAGCCTACTGTGATAAAGTGAAGGAAACCTGTGATAAATTTCCTTTGTATAAATTACGCACCAATGGTTTATTTGAAGAAAAGGCAGACGCGATGAGGGAAGACACGCGTACTGTTATTGAAGAGATAACCGGCAACCCCAAATTGCAGGCGGTGCTGGTTGGTAATAATGGATTGTATGTAGGGCGCCCTGATGAAACGCCTTTTTATATACATGCGCTTATTCTTAACAGTTATATTGAAAGTTCATGGAAATGTATTAACGGCGGATCGCAAATAGGGAAAATACTGGCAAAGAATATTCGTGAAGCAGGAGGGGAGATCATCCGCCATTTTGAAGTAAAGAAAATACAGGTACAAGAGGATAAGGTAATATATGCTGAGGCGGCGGATGGCAGAAAAATTTATGGCGATATATTCATCTCCAATATTCACCCGGCAAAAACAATGGAGATGACGGAAACGCCGCTTATCAAAAATATTTATCGCAAAAGATTGAGCAGCCTGCCGCACACTATTTCATCTTTTCTTGTGCATATCGCTTTAAAGAAAAACTGTTTTCCCTATATAAAGCATAATTATTATTATCATAAAGAAGGAGAGATATGGAATCTTACAGATTATACGGAAGATAATTGGCCGTTATCTTATGCCATGTTTGTGCCGCCGGCTTCTGAAAATGATGAATATGGTGAAGCGCTGACTATTTTTGCCTTTATGCGTTATGATGAGGTGGCGCCATGGCACGATACGTTCAATACTGTGTCAAATGAAAATAGCAGGGGAGAAAACTATGAAGCGTTCAAAAAATATAAGGCGGAAATTTTACTTGATCTTGTAGAAGAGAGATTCCCGGGACTGAGAAACTGTATTCAATCGTATACTACTTCCACGCCTTTGTCCTACCGGGATTATATCGGTAATTATGACGGATCTTTATATGGTATAGCCAAAGATTATAAAGACCCGTTAAGGACATTTATTTCGCCCCGCACAAAGGTGCAGAATCTTTACCTTACCGGTCAGAATATTAATATACATGGTGTGCTTGGCTCAACCATCAGCGCGTTGCTTACAAGCATTACTATTTTAGGCAATGAAGCTATAGTAGAAAAAATAAGAAATGCATAGATTGAAAAAAGCAGGCAAATGGCTATTGTATATTGCTATCTCCATTATAGCAACGCTGTTGTTGCTTTTTGCCTACGTGGTATATGTGAGTGATATTGATCCGCCGGCAATAGCAGATAAATCAGGACTGCAATGGAAGCGGCAAGATCACGGAAATAATTTTTATACGCTTGGTAATAACTGGTTTCGTAAAAGCAATTCCGGTTTATATGAAATGTATGTGGAAGGCACGCCTTTTGAGCGTGGTGTGGTAAACGGTAAGCTTTCAAAAGAACTGGTTGTGCTGCAGGAGGATTATTTTAACGCGCAGATCAATAAGATGATCCCCTCAAAATTTTACCTGCATTTTTTGAAGTATGTGATAGGATGGTTTAACCGCAATCTGAATAAAAATGTAACGGAAGAATATAAGGAGGAAATATATGGTGTGTCAGAATCCGCATCGGATGAGTATGATTATATCGGTACAAATTACCAGCGTATACTCAACTATCATGCAGCGCATGATATAGGGCACGCTTTACAGAATATGGCATTGGTAGGTTGCACATCTTTTGGTACCTGGGGCTCTGCTTCTGCGGATAGCCAGTTGATCATAGGCAGAAATTTTGATTTTTATGTGGGAGATGACTTTGCAAAGAATAAGATAGTAGCTTTTGAAAATCCTGCCAGTGGTTACAAATTTATGAGTGTGACCTGGGGCGGCTTTATCGGCGTTGTTTCCGGGATGAATGAAAAAGGGCTGACGGTTACCATAAACGCGGCGAAAAGCGGGATTCCATCAGGATCTGCAACACCGGTTTCGCTGGTGGCGCGGGAGATATTGCAATATGCATCCAATATAAAAGAGGCTATAACAATAGCGGGTAAACGAAAAATGTTTGTATCAGAATCATTCCTCGTCGGCTCTGCTACGGATAACAAAGCGGTGATCATTGAAAAAACACCTGATACCCTCGATGTATACGATCCCCTGTCGGACCGTATTCTTTGTTCCAATCATTTTCAGAGTAAAGGACTGGCTGGCTCTGAGCCTAATATTGAGCAACTTGATAAAAGCGCTTCGCCCTACCGCTATAAAAGACTGGAAGAGTTGCTTGAAGAAAAAGGCGCGAATACTGTTTTGAAAACCGCGGCAATTTTAAGAGACAGGAATGGTTTGCATAATGAAGATATCGGAATGGGTAATGAAAAAGCCATGAACCAGTTGATAGCGCATCACGCTATTATTTTTGAGCCGAAGAAGTTATTGGTTTGGGTATCAACCTCGCCCTGGCAATTGGGGGAGTTTAAGGCATATGACCTGCATAAAATATTTACGTTGCACGGGCTGAAAGAAGATCGGGAAATATGTGACAGCGTTTTAACCATTCCCGCTGATAGCTTTTTATACAGCCCGCAATACAAGCGGTTCGAAAATTTCAGGCGATATAAGCACATGATAAGTGAAGGACAGAAAGTGAATACAGACAGCGTGATTGCCAGCAACCCGGAATTTTATCATGCCTATGTTATTGCCGGAGATTATAGTTTTAAATATAAAGATTTTGCCAAAGCAATTGAATATTATAAACAGGCGCTTACCAAAGAAATAGCCACTAAGAATGAGGAAGAATACATTCAGCAGCAGATAACTGCATCACAAAAGCAAATTAAAGATCATGATTAGCGGCATAGGCATAGATATAGTGGAAGTAGAGCGTATAACTGCATCCATTAATAAAGAAAAGGGATTCAGGGAACTGGTTTTTTCTGCGCTTGAGATCAGTTACTGCGAATCAAAAGCAAAAAGGTTTGAGCATTACGCGGCAAGATTCGCGGCAAAAGAAGCATTCTTTAAAGCAATTGGCACCGGCTGGGCAAAAGGCACATCTTTTAATGAAATAGAAATATATAATAAAGCATCAGGCAAGCCACATATTCGTTTACTTGGTGAAACCGCGGTTTCGCTTAAACAATTCAATGCCGCAGATATACAGGTTTCCCTCTCGCATACGGGCAACATTGCAACCGCTGTGGTACTGATCGCTGATCGCTGATAGCTCACCCATTCAGGGATTCCACTTTTAGAAGAAACCGTTTGCAGGCATCGTCATTTCGATCCCGCCCTCGGAAAGATATAAATAAATACACGTTACGGCGGGAGAGAAATCTGCCGGGCCCGGGTACTACTGCGCAATATTTTCACTACTGCTTAACGGATTTCTCTCCCGCTGCCGCACACTTTAATTAATTTCAACGTACAGGCGGGATCGAAATGACGAAGGCCGTTTACATTTCACTGCCAGTACTAATGCAAAGTGTAGAACTATTCAACTTAAAAGCGAAATCCCTGCACCCCGGTTTCACTTCTTTCGCATCGAAGATTCCCTGATCTCTATAGTTGTTTTCAATTCAATTGTTTTGAACTGATGCTGTAATGTATTGCCGTCAATCATTTCAATTAATAGCCGCGCTGCAGACTGGCCTATATCAAAAGTTGGCTGATGGATGGATGTAAGGGGAGGATCAATAAACCTGCTGATAGGGTTATCAAAAAACCCCGCTACAGCTACATCTGCGGGTATACGCAGTTTCATTTCTTTCAATACTTCAATGCTTCTTATAGCAATACGTTCAGCCGATGCCAGGATAGCATTAGGTTTGGGTGTTGATTTAAACAATTTGTGTATTGAACTTTTAATATGTTTAATATCAAAATCGCAGGCAACCACCCATTTTTTCTGATATGGAATATTGTATTCTTTCAATGCTTCAGCGTAGCCATTTGTCCTGTTTTTGGTAACGGATAGCTGCGGGCTCATCGTCATGTGCGCTATCCTTGTGTATCCCTGCTCAATCAAATGGCGGGTTGCCATGTAAGCGCCTCCTTTATCATCCGTTACCACCCGCGGGGTATCTACTTCATTACAAATCCTGTCAAACATTACCACAGGTATTCCCTTGTCAATAAGTTCCTGTATATGATTCCCGTTTTTAGTTTCATTAGAAACAGATATGATCAGACCGTCTATCCTTCTTGATTCAAGTAATTTTATATTCATCAGTTCACGTTGATATTTCTCATGACTTTGAAAAATAACTACATGGTAACCTTTATTATAAGCAAAATCTTCTATACCGGCAATTACTGCAGAACAAAAGTAATTGGCTATCTCAGGTACAATTACGCCAATTACTTTTGTTTTTTTTTCTTTAAGCGATAAAGCAATGGGATTAGGTGTATAGTTTAATTCTTTTGCAAGCTCCTGAACCAGCTTTTTTGTTTCTTCATTTATTTCGGTGCTTCCTCTCAGCGCTCTTGATACGGTAGACGCCGATATGCCCAATCGTTTGGCTATATCTTTTATGGTAACATTTTGCATAAAAAATAAAGGTAAGGTTTTACATTTTAAGCAATCTTTTTTTAAATAGAATAAATCTTTTCGAAATTATATATCATTTGCGTGAAGAATATTTAATGCAAACGTTGCCGGTAACGAGTGCAAAAAAATCGCTGTTATTGATGCTGCAAGCGGCTTTGGATAGGATATCCTATCTCCCTATTTTTACTTAACTGATTGCTTGAACCAATATATGAGAAAAAAGACCCTCACCGGAATTATATTGCTTTTATTTTGCCTGCTGTCATCCGCAGGCGCGCAGGTAATTGCGCGGTTTACGCTCAATTTTACCAACAGCATCAGCACACCCGTTTATGTTTCTCTTTGTAACATTACTACGCTACATGATTCTGCATTGTATTTAAGAGAAGTTACAGGCAAAGATTTTGTCAACGTTCCTTTTCAGGTTGAAAACGGGCAACAGCGTTTTTTATGGTGGATAATAAAGCCTGGCAACAAGCGCAAAAGAGTTTTTGAATTGTGTAACACCAATAACAGGGAGCATCAAAAGAAACCGCTCAATATTTCCTCAAAAGATGGAAATCTCTTAATTACATCCGGTACCAACAGGATAATACAATACAATTATGCCACGCATTACCCGCCAGATGGTGTTGATACTGCATTTAAAAGAAGCGGCTTCATACATCCGCTGTGGTCGCCATCGGGTAATATACTCACACGCATCAATGCGCCGGATCATTATCATCACATGGGTATCTGGAACCCGTGGACGCATGTGTTGTTCCGGGGTAAAGAAGTAGATTTCTGGAATATCGGCGATAAAAAAGGAACGGTGAGATTCAGTAACATGATCGATACCCATAACGGTAATGTATATGCCGGATTCAGGGCATTGCAGCAACATGTAGCATTTAATATGCCTTCTCCGGGAGCGGAAACAGTTGCTATGAATGAAGTATGGGATGTGCGTGTATATAATATTTCAGAAAAAATGTGGCTTATTGATTTTACATCTTCCTTAAATTGTGCTACAGACAGTGCAGTAATATTAAAAGAATATCGCTATGGCGGTTTTGGTTTCAGGGCCGGCGAAGACTGGAATAACAGCAACAGCAAAGTACTTACTTCAGAAGGAAAAGACCGCAAAGCTGCAGATGCATCAACCGCACGCTGGTGTATGATAGATGGCGATATGCAGCAGGGGCATTCAGGAATTTTATTCATGAGCTATCCCACAAACTATAATTTCCCGGAACCTATGCGGGTTTGGCCGGTTGATGCCAATAAGCGCGGTGATGTATTTTTCAGCTTCAGCCCTACAAGAAATAAAGATTGGCCGCTTTACCCCGGCAATAATTATGTGCTGAAATATCGAATGTTGGTATACGATGGCAGTATAACAGCGCAGCAGGCTGAAGATGCATGGAAAAGTTTTGCTACGCTTCCTGAAATAAAAATTGAACGCCTGGAAAAATAATATATTAAGTATGAAAAGAATGATGAACATTACAAAAATGATTTTGAGTATAATGCTGCTTTTTTATTTTACATCGGCAGGTGCTCAAAAAAAATCTTTGCAGGATTATAAAGTAAAATGGAAGAATATTCGGGTGCTGGTATATACCAAAAACGGAAAAGGTTATATACACGAGAACAGGGCTGCCTGCACTGCTGCAATACAACATCTGGGAAAGCAATACGGTTTTAAAGTAGACACTTCTGATAACGCGGCAATCATGACAGAAGAAAACCTGAAAAAATATACTGTAGTAATATTTAATAACACCAACAATGAAACTTTTGATACCGATGAACAAAAAGTAGCTTTCATGCGTTATGTGCAGGCAGGAGGGGGTTTTGTGGGTATTCATTCCGCTACAGGGTCCGAACGCCAGTGGCCATGGTTTAAAAGATTGATCGGCGCATCTTTTTTGCGTCACGCCAAACACCAGCCTTTCAAAGAAATTATTATTGATGATACCAATCCTTCAACTTCCTTTCTGCCCAAAATATGGCAGCGGGATGATGAGTGCTATTTTTTTAAAGAATACAACCCGGATATTCATGTGCTGATCGTGCATGATCTTGCTCCGCTTGATGATAAAGATAAGCCTGCTTATTACGGCGGAACTTCTTCGCCGTCTGTATGGTGTCATGAATTTGATGGCGGAAGGCAATGGTATACATCGCTCGGGCACGATAGTATAACTTATGCAGAACCAGAATTTCAAAAACATATATTGGGCGGAATAATATGGGTGATAGGAAAAAGCAAGCCGCTTGATTATCGTAAAGCAAGAGCCAAAAGCCCTGATGATCCTCTTACATACTGATTAAATAATGATTGCGATAACAGCCAGTAAATTTTTAAAGCCATGAACAAAAAAACAAATTCATCCCGCAGGAGTTTTTTAAAAAATACCTTGAAGGGAACTGCAGGCGCAGCAATGCTTGCCAACATTCCAACAATTGTGCCTGCATCAGTGCTGGGAAAATATGCGCCATCTAACCGTATAAATGTTGGAGCTATAGGCGCCGGCAGAATTGCACGCGACTGGGATATACCCGGCACTATGAAACAGGAAACATCAAGGGTATTAGCTGTATGCGATCTTGACAGCAAAAGATTGCAACTGGGTAAAAAATTTATTGATGACTTTTATATAAAAAACGGGCAGGCCAGTTACAACAGTACTAAAATTTATGAGCATTATGAAGAGCTGATAGCTGATAAAGATATTGATGCAGTAATTATTGCTACGCCAGACCACTGGCATGTGCTTCCTGCCATAACCGCGGCGCGTGCCGGCAAGCATGTATATATGGAAAAGCCTGCTTCATTATGCATAAGCGAAGGCAGGAGGCTGAGTGATGAAGTGCATCGTGCAGGCATTGTGTTCCAGGTAGGCAGCCAGCAGCGTTCAATGCCGCAGTTTAAAAAAGCATGCGAGCTGGTAAGAAACGGAAGAGTGGGAAAACTGCATACGATATATGTAGGGCTTCCGGTTGATAACCCCAAAGAAAGCACACCTGAAAAAGAAATGCCTGTTCCTTCAAATCTCAATTTTGAAAAATGGCTTGGAGCAACGCCCTATGTTCCTTATACTGAAAAGCTGGTACATCCGCAGAATGATTTTTCAAGACCGGGCTGGCTGCGTTGTGAACAATTTGGCGCAGGCATGATCAACGGTTGGGGATCGCATCACTTTGATATTGCCAACTGGGGTATGGGCACTGAAGATACCGGCCCTATAGAGCTTTCCGGCACCGCGGATTGGCAGGATGAAAACGCACTGTGGGATGTACATGGCAATTTTAAAACAGAAACAATATTTGCCAATGGTGTAAAAGTTCTGGCAAGCAATGAATATCCCAACGGTGTAAAATTTGTGGGTGATGAAGGATGGATTTTTGTAACAAGAGGAAATTATTCTGTAACCGCCAGCGATCCCATAAAAAAGGGCAATAACAGCAAAGCGCTGGATGCCAGCAACCCTAAAATTCTTGATTCTGTGATTGGACCCAACGAAATTCATTTAATTGACAGTAAGGAGCATCATGCCAACTGGCTCAATGCTATCATTACCGGGGAACCCAATATTGCGCCGATAGAAGCAGGGCACCGGGCCTGCTCTGTTTGCCTGCTGAATAACATTACCATGCAGCTTAAACGAAAATTGTATTGGGATCCTGTTTTGGAAAGATTTAAAAACGATGATGAAGCCAACTTTATGCTGAAACGTTCGGAAAGATGGCCATACCAGATTGATAAAGGATTTAACGTGAAGACGACAATGTAGGATTTGAGATTTGAAATTTGAGATTCGAAATTGGCAAATATGAAGCGTATTACAGTAATTATTTTTAGTGCTTTAGCAATGGTCTCCGGGTGCCAGTCGCCATCCGGAACAAATGCAGATAGTGAAAAAAAAGACAGCAACATGGTAAGGCTTTTAACACTTGATCCCGGGCATTTTCACGCGGCGCTTGTACAGAAAACAAGTTACCCGGATATTGATACTACCGTGTATGTATATGCGCCGGAAGGCCCGGAGGTTGATGCGCATCTGAACCTTATCAACCAATATAATACCCGGGCTGAAAAGCCAACGCACTGGAATGAAGTGGTATATAAAGGCGCTGAGTTTGCAGAAAAAATGCTTGCTGAAAAAAAAGGCAATGTAGTAGTGCTGGCAGGTAATAACCGGCTGAAAACAGATTATATAAAACGGTCTGTTGAAGCAGGGCTGAATGTTTTGGGTGACAAGCCTATGGCTATTAATACGGATAATTTTTCTAAACTGGTTGAAGCGTTTGATGCGGCTAAGAAAAACAATGTATTGCTGTATGATATTATGACGGAAAGATCAGAGATCACCAATATTATTCAGAAAGCATTAATGCATGATTCAACGCTGTTTGGTGAAATTAATAAAGGTTCTGAAAAAGATCCATCCGTGTTTATTGAGAGCATCCATTATTTTTTCAAGAGTGTTTCAGGCAAGCCGTTGGTTCGTCCGGCATGGTTTTTCGATCCTGCGCAACAGGGCGATGCCATTGCTGATGTGGCAACGCATCTTGTTGATCTTGTACAATGGCAATGCCTCCCGGAAGTATTGCTTGATTATAGCAAAGACATCAATATTACTTCAGCAAGAATATGGCCAACGTTGCTTACGCCAACGCAGTTTGCCAGCATAACAGGTAAAAATGAATATCCTGGTTATCTGAAGCCATTTATTGAAAAAGATTCTATCCTGCAAACACATGCCAACGGCGAAATGAATTATACAATAAAAGGCATACCAGTAAAAATTATTGCAAGATGGGATTATAAAGCGGCAGCAGGCGGCGATTCTCATCACGAAATAATAAAAGGAACAAAAGCCACGCTTGAAATAAGGCAGGGCAAGGAAGAAAATTATAAGCCTGTGCTGTATATTATTACGGCTGATAAAAATGCCGACAGCACGGTTCGGCAGTCAATAGCTGCCATCAGTAAACAATATCCTGGCGTAAGCGCAGAAAAAATAAATGCCAAAGAATGGAAAGTAGTTATTCCTGCTACATATGATATTGGCCACGAAGCGCATTTCGGGCAGGTGATGGAAAGGTTTTTACAATATCTTAAAGAAAAGAAGCTGCCAGATTGGGAAGTACCGGGCATGCTGGCAAAGTATTACACCACTACAAAGGCGTTAGAAATAGCAACGGGCAAAGGGCAATGAGCTATCGGCTGTAAGCTATTAGCCCAAAGCCATAAGAAAAACAATACAGATGCAAAACAAGTTTGATTTAACAGGTAAGAAGGTATTAATAACCGGTGGAGGAAAAGGATTGGGTTTTGCTATTGCTAACATTATGGCACAGCAGGGCGCTGAAGTAATTATTACAGGGCGAAATGAGCGGCAGCTAAAAGAAACCTGCAAAAATATAGGAGCATCCTGCACATATCATGTGTTTGATTTAACAGATACAAAAGCTATTCCATCGTTTGTTGAAGCGGTAACAGATAAACACGGGCATATAGATGTACTGGTGAATAATGCCGGCATCAATATGAAAAAAGATATACTTGAGGTAACCGATGAAGATTTTGAATCTGTTATAAAAACCAACCAGTCGGCGGTATTTTCATTAAGCAGGGAGTTTGCAAAAAAAATGGTGCAAAGCAAACGTGGCGTGATATTGTTGATAAGCTCAATGGCATCGCAGTATGGCATTCCGAAAGTGATTGCATATACCGCATCTAAATCAGCTGTAGAAGGCATGACAAGAGCGATGGCAGTAGAATTATCACCGCTTGGCATACGGGTCAATTGCATAGCGCCCGGTTTTATAGAAACTGATATGTCGTCAAAAGCGCTTAACAGCGATCCTGAAAGAAAACAAAAAGTGTTATCCCGCACACCTATGGCTAAGCTTGGAAGGCCTGAGGATATAGGTTACGCCGCGGCATTTCTTGCAAGTGATGCCGCCGGTTATATAACAGGAATTGTATTACCCGTTGACGGAGGCAACGCAATTGGGTTTTAGCGGTCAGTTATGGGCTTTATGCTACAGGCTATAGGCTATGGGCGGCTTAAAGTACAATATTTATGCAGGTTAGCTATGAGTTGCCAATGGCTGACTGCTGACCGCTGAAGGCTCACAATCCATAATCCACAGCTCATTTTTTTTTCAACAAAACCAATTATTAACTAACAAAAGCTGCTATTATGATGAAAAAATCTCTTCACAGATTTCTCCTGCTGCTATGTTTTTTTGCAGGTATATGGGGAAACGCAATCGCACAAAATGTTACGGTAAGTGGCAGGGTAACATCTGCTGAACGCCCGGAGGGAATAGCCGGCGTATCTGTAATAGTTGAAGGCACCACAAATGGCGCCACTACCGATGACCAGGGCAGGTTTAAGATCAGTAATATTGCAAGAAATGCAAAACTGGTATTTTCTTCTGTAGGATTTAAATCACAAACCATTGCGATAGGCAACCGGACTACAATTGATATTTCCATGGAAACGGAAGCATCTTCGCTCGACCAGGTAGTGGTAATTGGATATGGTACTACCAAAAAGAAAGATTTAACGGGAGCGGTTGCATCTGTTAATGCTACACAGCTCCAGAAAGAGCATCCTGCCTCCATCCAGGATATCCTTCGCGGTAATATCTCCGGGTTAAATGTGGGTTTCACCGCATCGCCGAAGGGTGATGCAGATTTGCAGGTGCGCGGAAAAAATACGCTTACTGCCGGCTCAAGCCCTTTGATTGTATTGGATGGAATTATTTATTACGGCGCACTGGCTGATATTAATCCGAATGATATTGAGACAGTGGATGTATTAAAAGATGCCAGTTCTGCAGCGGTATATGGTTCAAAAGCAGCCAGTGGCGTGATCCAGATAACTACCAAAAAGGGTAAAGCAGGAAAGCCAACAATCAATGTGAATTCCAGTGTTGGTGTAGCAACAATGAGTGTAAATGAAAGTGTATATAATGCACAGGATTTTTTGAATGTTTGGAGAAGGCAGGGAAAGTATAGCACCAATATTGCCAGTGCCAAGCCATATCAATTTGATGATCCGCGTACTTTACCTTCTGACATATCTACGGCAACCTGGCTTGCCTATGACAATTCTGATCCGAACGCAGACCCGGTAAGAGTTTGGTTACAACGTTTAAACCTTCAACCGGTTGAAATAGAAAATTACTTCAAAGGACAGTCGATCGACTGGTATGATATGATGTTCAGGAATGGTTTGAGGCAGGACTACAATGTAAGTTTATCAGGTAGAAAAGAAGGCATTAACTATTACTGGTCGCTGGGGTATATGAAAAATGAAGGTATAGTTGATCTGGATGATTATAATGTTGTAAGAAGCAGGTTAAATCTTGATGCTAAAATCACCAATTTCTTAAGCGTTGGTACAAATACCCAATTTAGTATTCGTGACGAAAGTGCTGTGCCTGTAAACTGGAGTTTAATAACGGCAAATTCACCCTGGGGATCTTTTTACAATGATGACTCAACTAAACTGAGATTTAATCCCAATGACGAAGTAAGCGGAGGTAATAATCCTTATGGCGTTCCCACATACACTAATCGTATGAAAAAGTATTATGAGCTTAATGCAAGCTTATATGCCAAAGTTAATCTGCCATTTAATATAAAATACCAGGTAAATTTTACTCCAAGGTTTCAATGGTATAATTATTTTAACGGTGAGTCTTCTTTATGGCAGGACTGGACAAATATTGGAGGAAGAGCTACCCGGGAAAACAGGAATATTTATCATTGGCAGGTAGATAACCTCATTACATGGAATCAGCAATTCGGCAAAGACCACCGGCTTGAGTTTACAGGCCTGATCAATGCAGAAAAATTTCAGGTTTGGAGAAGCAAAATGACAAATACCGGTTTCCAACCAAGTGATATTTTAAGCTATCATAACATGGGAGGTGGTACCAACCCCGTGATTACAAATACAGGTGATTTTAGCGATGAAACAGCAACGCTGGGAGATGAAGTTAGTACTGCAGACGCATTAATGGGAAGATTGTACTATACATTTAAAGACAGATACATGCTCACCTTAACGGTAAGACGTGATGGCTATTCTGCGTTTGGACAAAGTAATCCCCGCGCTACATTCCCTTCAGCGGCATTTGGCTGGGTATTTACTGATGAAAGTTTTCTCCGGTCTTCCACATGGCTTACTTATGGAAAATTGCGTGTAAGCTATGGCTTGAATGGTAACAGGGATATTGGTCGTTATGTTGCACTTGCAGATCTTAAAACAGATAAATACCTGCATGTTTTATCAAACGGTACAGTACAACAGGTTTCGCAACTGTATGTAAATAATATGCAGAACAAATTACTCAAATGGGAAACTACAGCTGCATTCAACCTGGGGCTGGATTTTTCTCTATTTAATAACAGGTTAGACGGAAATATAGACGTATATAAAAGTTCTACCAGAGATCTGCTGGTTAAGCGTGCCTTGCCGGATGTAATAGGGTTCGATTTTATATATGACAATTTAGGGCAAGTGAATAATAAGGGAATTGAGATTTCGCTCAATTCTAAGAATATAAAGCATCCAAACTTCAGCTGGAACACCGGCATTAATTTTTCTCTTAACAGAAATAAAATTGCCAGTTTATATGGCATAGAGGTAGACGTTAAGGATGCTAATGGTAATGTAATTGGCAAAAGAGAACCGGATGATAAAGTAAACAAATGGTTTATAGGGCAACCCCTTGATGTAATATGGGATCAACGTGCATTAAGCATCTGGCAGGAAAATGAAAAGACCCAGGCATCTGAATACGGCGTTTATCCCGGCGACTTCAAAGTAAAAGATGTAAACAACGACAAAAAATATACGGATGATGACAGGGAATTTTTAGGTTATACTGAACCCCGGTTCAGGTGGACTTTTAGAAATGAATTTACATTTTACAAAAATTTCAGCTTTTCATTTTTGCTGTATTCTTACTGGGGGCATAAAACGGCATTTAACCAGGCTAAAAACCGGAGCAATGCTTTTCCGGATCGTGTAAATTCTTATGCATTTCCTTTCTGGACTCCTGAAAATCCTATCAACGATTATGCACGTCTTGCCTCCAATGATGGAAGTGCCAGCTATAGCATTTATCGGAACAGGTCATTTATCAGGCTTGATAATATTTCCCTTGCATATAATATTCCGGCAGATTTGCTGCAACGGATGAAATTGCAAACACTTACAATATATGTTTCAGTAAAGAATGCTGCGGTATATGCACCGGGCTGGGATTTCTGGGATCCGGAATGGGCACCTACATCAAACCCCGGACCTACTCCCCGCATGTATACAATAGGGTTAAACCTTAATTTGTAAACTGCCTGAATAAAGTGATGAATTGTAATTGTATTGCTGACATTCAAATTTTATTTCAATGAAAAGTATTATTAAAACCACATTGTTATTATCGGTATTAATAACAATCACCGTTTTTGTATCTTGCAAAAAAGATTTTCTTAAACCCGAACCACTATCGTTTTACACACCGGAAGCCACCTTTAACACAGCACAGGGGCTAAAGAGTACTATTATAGCCTGTGAACGAAATTTACGGTATGAATGGTTTGGAGATGGAGCTCCTATTATTACGCAAAACATTTTCTCCGAAGTAGCTGTGGAAGGAACAACTGATAAATCAGGTCCTGCACAGGATCTTAATTTGCTCATTACGCCTACTACCCAATTAAACCATGTAGATTTTAATCGAATAGGTTGGTATTGGTATGAAGGATACAAGGGAATTAAATATGCAAATACAGTTATTACTTTCATAGATCAGGCCAAATGGCAGTCTGAAGAAGAGCGAAATGCAGTATTGGGAGCCGGTTATTTTCATAGGGCATACAGATATTACATGCTAACACATGAATTTGGAGATGTGCCTGTGAGCATGAAAATTATAGATTACCCCAGGTTAGATTTTCAATCAGTAAAGCGTGAGGTAATTCTTCAAAAGATGAAAGAAGATCTTGAGTTTGCAGAAAAGTGGGTTCCGGTAACGGCAGCAGGGGGAGAAGTAAGTAAAGGAGCTGTAAGCCATTTGCTTACAAAAGTAAATTTAGCGCTTGGTCTGTTCGATGATGCTATTGCTTCAGCTGGCCGCGTGATAGATGACGGCATTCACTCACTTATGACAACCCGTTTCGGTACTGATGCAGGTAATGCTGCAAAAAATGTGATATGGGACTTGCATCGGCCTGCTAACAAAGCTATTGCAACAAATAAAGAAGCATTGATGCTTGTAATTGATCGTGATGGTTTTATAGATAACGGTGACTTCTCCGGCGGTGGTTCCACGATGCGCCAGGGAGTACCCTTTTGGTTTTCTAATATCAATACACCTTCCGGCGTAAAAGGAACATCAGACGCGCAGAAAAAGAACCAATCGCTTATTGACTGGGATCAGGCAAATATGTATGGAAGAGGTATCGGCCGCTGTCGCGGTACATGGTACAGCACACATATGATATGGGATGACCCCGGCGATTTAAGACATGCTCCGGGCAACTGGATGCGAATGGAAGACCTGGTATATAATAATTATCTCATTAAAACCGATGCATATTATGGTAAGAACCTGCAGAAGCATAATTCAAATGGCGGTATTCTGTGTACAGATACCATCCGCAGCTGGTTCGACTGGCCGCACTATAAATTGTTTGTTGAAGATAAGCAAAACTCTAACCCGAGCGGTGGACATAGTGACTGGTATGTTTTTCGCCTGGCAGAAACCTACCTGCTAAGGGCTGAAGCACATTACTGGAAGGGAGAAATGCAGTTAGCGGCAGACGACTTAAACAAAGTAAGAACAAGAGCAGGTTGTCAGCCGTTAACCGCAGCAGAAATAAATATTGGGGCAATCCTGGATGAGCGTGCAAGAGAATTATATTACGAAGAACCACGTAAGGTTGAGCTTACCCGTATTGCTTACTTGTTTGCAAAAACAGGTCAGGCAGCTTACAATGGAAAAACATATACTGCTGCAAACTTTTCTAAGGACAATTTCTTTTACGACAGGATTATGGAGAAAACAGATTTCTATAACAAAGGGGTTGTAACCAATCATGGAGATAAATATACTATGAGCCCGTACCATGTATTATGGCCCATACCACAGGCCGCTATTAACAACAACGTGCAGGGCACTATTAACCAAAATGAAGGTTATGACGGGTTTGCTAAAAACATACCGCCTTTAACAGAAATGCCGGCGGAATAGTTTTTAATGCATAATTGTTATTTTAGCCAAAAGCGAAATTCACTATTTCGCTTTTGGCTTTTTTAATCGCATACCACAATGTAATTTTTTCATTCTGAAACTTATTAGAATATGAATAATACCATAGTTGTAATAGCAGGCATATGTAAATTTTCTGGTTTTGCCAAAAATAAAACACGGTTTTTACTACCGTTTTTTAACGGTAGGGTATTACCGTTTTTTAACGGTAGCAGAAGGAATTTTTGACGGTTTTTTTGAAAGCAGGTTGTTAATCCAATTTTATTCAGGACGTTTGCCGGGTCATAATTATTCAACCCTGGCTGCAATGAAGTTCCTTCTAACCATTTTAATGCTAACCATCCTGCAAGGCATACAGGCACAGGATAGCCTCAGCGATACCGTTGTAAATATCCCCGGCAAATACACCAGCAGCGTTGACAATAAAATCAGTTCCCTCGACAGGCAGCTTACTAAACAAACCAATAAGTATTTAAACTGTCTCTCCAAACAGGAACGAAAAATAAAAAAACAAATCGCAAAAATTGATTCATCAAAGGCCGCTGAAATATTCGGGGATGTTAAAGAAAGGTATGAATCCCTCTCTCAAAAGCTCAATGGCGCCACCGGCAAATTTGATAAGCTTACTTCCGGTGAATATATGGCAGGGCTTGATTCGCTGCAGGGCTCACTTGCCTTTTTAAAAGACGCAGCCAATATTGTTTCCAAAACAAAAGACATACGGCAGAAGCTTGGCAGCTCCCTTAACCAGGCAAACCAGTTACAAAGCAAATTAAAAGAAGCAGGCGATATACAAAGCTGTCTCCAGGAGCGGCAGCAACAGCTACAACAACTGCTTGGCTCTTATACCAACCTGCCACAAAGTGTAAGTAAATGCTTTGGTAAATACCGGCAGGATGTGTATTACTACAGCCAGCAGGTTAAGGAGTATAAAGAGATATTAAACGACCCGGATAAGCTGGTACGGAAAACGCTTGAAGTGCTGCAGCATATACCGGCTTTTCAAAAATTCTTCAGCCGCTACAGTATGTATTCACTATTCCCTGCCCAGGATAACTACGGCACCACGCAAGCATTATCCGGCTTACAGACAAGAGCAGATGTACAACAGCTCATGCAGCAGCAGTTATCCCTGCCTGCCACCAATGGAGCAAATGCCAATCCCGCTCAGTACCTGCAGCAGCAACTGCAGCAGGCACAGGGTGAGCTAAGTACGCTGAAAGACAAGCTGCAGCAATTAGGTATTAACGGCGGTGGCAGCAGTGATATGGCAATGCCTGACTTTAAGCCCAACCAGCAAAAGACAAAATCATTTCTCCGGCGCCTGGAATACGGCAGCAATTTCCAGACACAAAGATCGGATTATTATTACCCGGTCCGCACCGATATAGCAGTGACTATTGGTTATCGTGTTTCGGACAAAACCACTGCCGGCATCGGCATTAGCGGTCGCGTAGGCTTCGGGCAAAGCTGGAAGCAGGTAAGGTTATCTGGAGAGGGTGTAGGGTTTAGGGCATTTATGGACTGGAAGGCGCCTGATTTGTTTAAAACCGGCAGCCGTTTTATGGCAAGCCTGTGGTTTACCGCCGGTGCGGAAATGAACTACACAAGAACCGTTGAAAGTCTTGCCGTATTTAAGAACTATAGCAACTGGACAAAGAGTGCGCTAGCCGGGCTTACAAAGAAATACAGCATGAACTCACCCTTGAAGAAGGGAAAGAAGGTGCAGGGAAGCATACAGGTGTTGTATGATTTTTTATATAACAAACATATACCGCCGACGCCTGCGGTTGTGTGGAGGATAGGGTATAATTTTTAAGATAATAGTTTATAATCTTCAATTTGAATATGAAAAAAAAATTTTTTATTCGATTTTCGGTATTATTTGTAGGTGGATTCTGTTGTTTTTATGTATCAGTTGTAAGATGTCAGGTCTCTACGCCTCAATTTATAATGCCATCAGCCAATGCTTATTCTTTAGGTAAGTATGGAGAAATACCGGTAGGTACATATTCAGGAGTACCAGATATTACAATTCCTTTGATCTCACTTTCACAAAATGATGTATCGGTTGATATAAGCATATCTTATCATGGAGGTGGTGTTAAGGTAGATGAAATAGCCTCATGGGTTGGGCTTAGCTGGTCGCTTAATGCCGGAGGAGTGATTACGCGTGTTGTGCGTGGCAGACCTGAATATTTGCTCAGTAATGGAGAGCATCGGCCAATCCGTCGCTCTTTAAACTTTTTTAGTTTGCCGGGAAATAGAACTAGTTACATTGCTGCCAATGAATTAGATGCCCTCTCAGGAGGAAGTTTGGATGGAGAGCCGGATGAATTCTTTTTTAACTTTCAAGGCAGGAGTGGAAGATTCTGGTTTAATAAGAATGGTGCAGCTATGCTAAATAAAAATGAAGCTTTAGAGATCAACTGGCTTTACATTAACTCTAATCAAAGCAAGTTTGTAATAAAAGACGAAAGCGGAATAAGCTATGAATTTGCAGCGGTGGAAACTGCATGGTATGCAGAATTTAATCAAAGTTATCCTACTGCATGGCATCTTACTAAAATTGCTTCGCCAAATGGCAATGAAATCATTTTTGAGTATAACACTCCCATTTCAGTTACTCACAGCATAAGATATCAAAGCGAATACACCGCAT
Source organism: Agriterribacter sp. (assembly GCA_047601125.1). Classification (GTDB taxonomy): domain Bacteria; phylum Bacteroidota; class Bacteroidia; order Chitinophagales; family Chitinophagaceae; genus Agriterribacter. Next base: position 3,535,063 of record JASGJY010000002.1, read on the forward strand.
TGTTAACTGATAATAATCTGCATCCTCAAACTTTTACAGACTTCAGCCTGCCACAAACCGAAGTGTTTTTGAAAAAAATTTCAAATCGGAATGGCTGGATTGAATTTATTCGCAGCACTTCTCAGCGACTAGATTACAGGACCACTTCACCATCTTATGCGTTGGACGAAATAAGAATGTTCAATAAAGATAGTATTCCCTTAAAGAAATTTAAGTTCTATACAAGTTACTTTGAAGCCAATAATTTAAGAAAGTATGATGGTATATCTCCTGCAAATTACGCACATCTTAATTACAGGTTGAGGCTCGATTCAATAGCAGAATTTGCAAATGATTTCATAACAAAGAAGCCTGCTACGCAATTTTATTATTTAGGAGATAATAATCCTGCAACAAATGACAGTTATACATTGCCTTATAGGCTGTCGCCTGCTCAAGACCACTGGGGGTATTACAATAATACAGGGAATACCCATATTTTCCCTGCTCCGCTACCGGGCAACATAGGTATTAATTCAGATCCGATATATGAATACTTTTGGAGAGATAGGGGTTGCCCTGGAACTTTTTCTTTATCAAATGGAGCTGATCGAAATCCAGATACTGCTGCGATGAAAGCATGCACATTGAACTTAATAAAATATCCTACCGGAGGAACGACTTTATATTCATTTGAATCAAATTACTATGACGGAGTATTTTATAGCGGAGGTTTGCGTATTAAGGATATTACCAATTATAGCGGCTCAGGTGCGCTTGTGCAAACAAAATATACTTATGGCCCGGGCATTGCCACATTTAATCCGGCCAATTATTATTTTACCAGATATTGTGTTTCATATATTGACAATAGCACCTTCCCCAACCAAGACTATTTACAGAAACTTGGGTTACCAACAACTAACCCTGGCGGAAATACTATAGAGAAATTTTTAAAAATAAGAATTTTTCCACAGGCTGTTTTAGGTAATGGTATACAGTTTGGGTATGCGAATGTAACAGTTAGTCAGACAGGAGCTGGCTATAGTGTATATGCTTTCGCAGAAGCAGGCGAGTTCCCGGATTATTTGAGCAATGAGTATATTGAAGAGGGATCTTCTACAAATAAACTTGACAGGCTTTACGGTGCACAATATATTACTGATTGGCCAAGCCCGGAAACTGGGCCAGACGGTGCAGACTTTTATACGTCCATTAGTTTTTCAGATTTTCCTTATTTACCGCTTTATACTAACGACTGGAAAAGAGGCGTGCTGAAATTTAAAGAAGACTATAGTGAAAGTAATGTAAAGCTCCGATCTGAAAACTATAAATACACAAGAACTTTTTTAGATACTATCGCAGGTGTGAAGGTTATTAAAACGTCTCTCTTGCCAGAATACATTTATGCTAAATACTATGTGCCGCATGCATTAATTCAAAAGACAAAAGACAGTATCGTGGTTTTTGATCAAAATGGAGCTAATCCTGTAACGACCACAACAGAATACTTTTTTGATAATGCCTCTCATCTTCAAAATACAAGAGTTATTATTACCAATAGCAAAGGTGAGAAAGAGTCTGTCTATATAAAGTATCCTCTTGATTATACCCTGACAGGAACAGTAACTGATGCAACTGCTCAGGGTGTAAAGCTTTTGCAAACTAATCATCTCATAAATCCTGTAGTTGAGAAATATATTCAGAGATCTAACCCAAATAATAGTAATCTTCGCACAACTGCGGCAAACTTAACAGCTTTTAAATCAAACAGCCCTTTACCGGATAAAGTATATAACTGGGAGCCAATTTCCTTGCCCGGAAGCTTTACGCCAACAATAATTACTACCACTTCTGTTAATAAGTCCGGGGATTATAAAACTAAGGTTGCAAGCTTAATCTTTGATACCAAAGGAAATTTGGTAGAGCAACAGTTGCAGGATAATATCTCGGAATCCTATATTTGGGATTATTCCAACACTTATCCGGTTGCAAAAGTTACAGGATCATCTTTGGGAGGCATTGCCTACACCTCTTTCGAGGGCCGATGGTAAAGGTAGTTGGAATAATTACACAGGTGTTATTAATACGGTAACAACAGCGCCATTTCCGCCAACCGGTAAAAAGTACTACAACCTCACAACTGCAGCTACGCTTAGTAAGGCTGTGACGAACGGCCAGATATATATAGTATCATATTGGCGCAATAATACCAGTCCATATACAATTAACGGCGGCACTCAGACAAAATACCAGGCAGGCAAAACCATAAATGGCTGGACCTATCATGAACATACAGTAACAGCTACATCTGCAACACTCACCATAACAGGAACAGGAGGTATAGATGAAGTACGCCTTTACCCCTCCGCTGCCCAGATGACTACCTACACCTATGAACCCTTAATTGGCATGACCAGCCAGTGCGACGTAAATAACCGCATTACCTACTACGAGTATGATGGCTTTGGAAGGCTTTTTATTGTGCGTGACCAGGATAAAAACATACTTAAAAAGATCTGTTATAATTACGCAGGTCAACCCGAAAGCTGCCCGCCATTTGTTAATGCGCAGCAGAGCCGGAGCATCAGGAAAAATAATTGCACCGGCTGCCAGGTTGGTTCATATGTCACGTACACCGTTCCTGCAGGTACGTATATTTCTAATGTCAGCCAGGCAGATGCCGACCAGCAGGCGCTGAACAATATAGCCGCCAACGGACAGGCATATGCAAATACCAATGGCACCTGCGGCGCACCGCCTAATGCGGGGATAAATGCGACGAGCAGCATCTCCTCAAACGTATATATTACCTTAACCAATAATTGCACCGGCACTAATTATAACTTTACGCTGAATGCAAACAGCACGCAATCATTAGGGCCGTTTCCCTCCGGCACCTATACGGTTTATATGTCTGCCTCCGTTCCCTGTACTTATATGATCAATGGATATTCACAAACAAGCGGTTCGCCTGTTAATTTTTTCAATATAGTTATTGATGGCTCAGCTTCGGTCTGGGTAATGAATTAAAATCTTTAGATATGAAAGTATTCTTATTATTCACTTTTTTCAGGTTATTATCTTCTCCGCCTGATTCTTTATACGCTATCAGCTTCGAAACCTTTAACGGAAACGCGGTCAGCATGTCCGCCTTTAAAGGACACAGTGTAGTGATTGTTGTATTAGACAATAAAAAGTCTGACATAAAATATCTGGCCACCGTTGATTCGGTGGTAAAGAAAAGCCTTTCCTCCGCTACGGTGCTGCTTGTACCTGCAGCAGACCTGCACACAGACAGCACAAAAGATGCCGATGAGATCAAAGATTCTGAGCAGATGCTCTCAGGGAAGAAGATCATGATCACAAAAGAAATGAACGTTAAAAAAAAGTCAGGAGAGAAGCAACATCCTTTATTTCAATGGTTGACCAACGCGAAGCTGAACGGTCATTTTGATAATGATGTAGTAAGCAACGGACAAATGTACATGATCAACGAGATGGGTATTTTGTTTGGTGTGCACGAGGTGCAGATATCCGGTAAAATTATAAGCCAGGCAGTAACCCAAAAATTGAAAGAATGACGTATCCGGTTCCTGTTGTAAAGTATTACCGGGATACAATAATCAACCAACAAACTCAACATGCCAACCAAAATAATATCTGTGATTAATTATAAAGTTTTTTTTGTTACGCTGTTATTTATATGCAGCTGTATAAAACTGTTCAGTCAGCAACCGCTTCCCTCTGCCTATCCCGGCAGCACCACGGTCAACTATATCCGCACCTGGGACGCCCGTGCCCCGGAGCAGAACGCCACCACGCTCACCACCAGGCCACTGCGCGATGTACAGCAAACCACCCAATACTTTGACGGGCTGGGCAGACCCCTGCAAACGGTAATAAAACAAGGCTCATACCCCACAGGTGGCACGGCGGTTGATATGGTAAGCCCCGTGCTATATGATGAGTTCGGCAGGGAGCAGTATAAATATCTTCCCTTTGCATCAACGGCAACAGATGCAACAAAAAACGATGGCAAGTTCAAGCTCAACCCCTTTCAGCAGCAGGTAGCGTTCTATAATGCTCAGTTGTCCGGTCAAACCGGGGAGACCAGTGTAGGAGCTAATAGCCTCAACTGGGCATACAGCAAAACCAGTTACGAGCCATCGCCGCTGAACCGGGTAGATAATACCTATGCCCCCGGCGCCGGCTGGGTGGGCAGCGAAGGCGCAGGCACAGAAGCCTTAAAGAAAAATGTGCGCATAAAGTATTACGTAAACACACTGACAGATAATGTAAAAAAATGGAGAGTAAAAGTAGCCGCTGCCGCCCCCGGCGACTGGACGGAATTTGAAGTATACGGCACATACCCTGCCGGCGAGCTGTATAAAACCATTACCATAGACGAAGACGACAGGCAGGTTATAGAATTTAAAGACAAGGAAGGCAGGATACTGTTAAAAAAAGTGCAGCTTACCAGTGCAGACGATAACGGAGAAGGGAAAAACTATACCGGGTGGCTCAGCACCATTTATGTGTATAACGATCTTGGCAACCTGTGCTGGGTTATTCAGCCCGAAGCCGTGCAACGGCTGCTCCTGAGCGTGTGGGTGGTAACCCCCGCTTTGCTCAATGAATATTTTTTTTGCTATGAGTATGACCAGCGCAGCCGCATGATCATGAAAAAAGTACCGGGCGTAACCCAGGCAAATGCGCAGTATATGGTGTACGATGCAAGAGACAGGCTGGTAATGACCCAGGATGGCAAACAAAGAGACGCATCAATAAACGCGTGGACCACCACCCACTACGATGAGCTGAACCGCCCCGTTATACGCGGGTTATATATAAACACCCCTGCTAATAAAACCTTTAAGCAGCACCTTGCCGATGCATACAACAGCACCGCATACCCCTTTGCGGCAAGCGCACCCCCCGGCAGCACTACCTGGTCCATGCTCACCCAGTGGGGCTACGATGATTATGAAACCCTGCCCTCCGGCACAGGGCTTACAGCAGACCTTGACAATACCTATACCAGCGCCACCTATATCAATACTACGTACAACACATCACCGCTATATGCCCAACAGCCGCTAAAATCAACCCAGACAAAGGGATTAGTTACCTGGATGAAGGTAGCCATATACGGCACATCCGATTATTATCATGTTGTAAACATATACGATGATAAAGGCAGGGTAATACAAACCAAAAGCACCAATATAACCGGCGGCACAGATATTACCACCACGCAGTACAACTGGGTTGGTCAGCCCATACGCGTGGTGCAGAAACAACAGCTGGCAGGCAGCAATGCCCAAACCGGCATTACCCTCACCGATATCAGCTATGATGATCTTGGGCGGGCAGCAGAAACCAGGAAGAAAATACAGCATACGCTGGTAAGCAGCAATGCGCTGCCTGCGGTATGGACATCCGTAAACAAAAACCAGTACGACGCCCTGGGGCAGCTGAAGAACAAAACCATGGGCAACAAGCGGGATGCATCGGGCAACTATACTTCGGGCATACTCTCCACGCAGGACTACCAGTATAATATAAGAGGGTGGCTGCTGAGCGTTAATAAAGATTATACCAATGCCGCTACCAACAACGACCGTTATTTTGCCCTGGAGCTGGGCTATGAAAAAGACCCCTCCCTCGGCAGCAATGGCAGCAAACAATACAATGGCAATATAGGCGCCATGCTGTGGAAGAGTGAAGGCGACCAGCAGCGCAGGAAGTATAACTTCACCTACGATGCCGCCAGCCGGCTTACGGCAGCAGCCTTTGGTCAGTATGAGTCAGGCAGCGGTGCAACAGCGTTATTTGGTACAACCGCAGGGGTAAATTATTCGGAAGACGGCATTGAATACGACCTGAACGGCAATATAACAAAATACAAGCGCATGGGCATGCGGCTGAACAGCTCTGGATATATTGATAATCTTGCCTACATCTATAAGACAGGCAATGCGAGCAATATGCTTGAAAGGGTAGATGAAACAGCAGGAGGAGATAATGGCAAGCTGGGCGATTTTAAAGATGGCAGCAATGCAGCCGGCACAGCAGATTACAGCTACAATGCCACGGGCAGCCTTAAATCAGACAAAAACAAAGGCATAACAGATATTGCCTACTGGCGCAGCTCAGAGCTTCCCAAAGCCATATACACTGCCAAAGGCGAGATAGATTATGTTCATGACGACCTTGGCAACAAGCTGAAAAAACTAACCATCGAAAGCCCCTCAGCCGCCAATGGCAACCACACCATTACCACCACCACCTTATACCTTGGCGGCTATGTATACGAAAGCAAAACCACCTCACCTGCAGACCCCAATACCCCTGATTATGCCAACCGCCTGTTGTTTGCACCGATGGAAGAAGGCAGGATAAGACCGCAGTACAACAATGCCTCCACACCCAATACACCCACGGGCTTTGTGTATGATTATTTTATTAAAGACCATTTGGGTAATACAAGAATGGTGCTGACAGATGAGTATAAGCAGGATATATATCCTGCAGCTACCCTGGAAGGAAGCATAAGCACCGATGGAGTGCCCAATGCCGTGTATAAAGAAAAAGACTATTATACCATCAACAGCGCTTATATAGCAGACAAGAGTACTGCCACCGGCATAACAGATTACCCCAACCACAATGGCAACCCGCCGGCAAACAACAATCCCAATAGTAATACTACAGCCAACAGTGCGAAATTATACAAGCTCAAAGCCACTGCCACCGAAGGTGTAACCGGTCTTGGTATTACCTTAAAAGTAATGGCAGGCGACAGGATAGATATCTTTGGCAGGAGCTATTATTTTACCAACAATACCGGCGGCACAGGCGCCAACAGCGCTATACCGGTGCTGGATATATTAACCGGGCTGTTAGGCGGCCCCACCGGTGGCACGGCAGCGGCGGCGCATGGTGGTGTAACGGCATCGCAGCTCAATGGCATCAGTAATGTAACATCGGGCATTAGTACTTTGCTTGGCAACCAGACCACTGATGCGGCAGGAGCGCCTGCGGTGCCGAAAGCCTATATCAACTACATCTTTTTTGATGAGCAGTTCAGGGTGGCAGGCAGCGGGTTCAGTAAAGTAGGCAGCAACAGTGTTGTTAAAACGCACACTGACCTTACAAATAAAACAGTGCCGAAGAATGGATATGTGTATATTTACGTGAGCAACGAAAGCCCTGTGAACGTGTTCTTTGACAATCTTCAGGTAGTGCATACCAGGGGAGCTATACTGGAAGAGACGCATTATTATCCATTCGGACTGACTATGGCAGGAATATCATCCAAGGCTTTAAACAACGCACCAACAAACAGATATAAATACAACGGTAAAGAAGAACAAAGGCAGGAGTTCTCTGATGGTGGTGGGTTAGAATGGACAGACTATGGTGCAAGAATGTATGATAACCAGATTGGAAGATGGCATGCCATTGACCCGCTAAGTGAAATATCTAGGAGGTGGACCCCTTATAACTATGCAGTGAATAACCCATTAAGGTTTATAGACCCGGATGGAATGGCTATTGAAGAAATAAATGGAGGAGTTCGATTTACTGAAGAGCATGCAGGTATCGCATTTAGCATAATAAGAGATTTATACAGCAACTCAAACTCTCGAAATAAAAGTAGCGGCGGTGAAAACCCCACACCAGCCCCTGATGATGTTATAGGTACTACTCAATATTATGAATGGAGAGATGCAGATAGTAGAAGAAGGACTGGTTCAAGCCCAGGTTATTATCTAAATTATGGCGGGAAGTATGCAAAAAGGTTTCGAAATGAATTGTATCATAATTTAAGTAATGACGGGCAGCTTTGGCTTTTAAAGACTTTGGTTTTACTTCAAATAGCTATAGAGGACAGGTTAAAAATAGACCCTTCAATAGAACAGAATGATGAGCGATTTACTGACTTTGCTTTTCAGTCGCATGTTCCAGCATATGAAGGTGCGGGAGTGCTAAAGCTTGGAGTCGTGGATAAAGTAAAAATATTGTTGACGCCAGATGCTTCTGATTTATTCAGTCCAAAAGGTATAACACAAGCAAAAACAATAGCTAATGATCAAACAGAATACTATAAAAATCATAAACTTTTTGCTGCACAGCAGGCCTATCAAGCATTGTCAAATTCTATTAATATTAGCGAGTTGGTTGCAAACTATTGTATTAGAACAGGGGCTGACCCCAAGCAGGTATGGAAATTAGTTCAGGAATGGATTTTTCAATAACCTATAATGCTGTGTATGAAAATTAATTTTTTTATCTTAATGACAATTGTTTTTGCTTGCTCAAATTCTACTGTTGTGAATGATTATAAATGGGAGATTGTCAAAGGGAAAGGAATTGATCCAGAGGATAAATTATTTTATTTTCTATCCTTCCCCCAAAAGAAGTACGGGCTAATGTTTGGATCAAGTTATTCAGATGAAAGTTTATTAAAGAAAAAGTTCACTGATTTTAATGCTATTTATTATTTCTCAAATGATGGTGGACTGACCTGGATCGAGAAGAAGTTGGGAAAGGGGAAGCTTAGTAGTTATGCTACAAAGAATAATTATGTTTTTCTTAGCAAGGAATTAAAGGGAGAAGACGTTAAGCTGGATTCTACATTGATTTATTACTCTAATAATTACGGGGAGACTTTTGGACAGTGTGCTTCTTTTATTGATTTTTTTATAAGAAATATATTCGTGAGATCAGAAAGTGAAATGTACATAATTGGCAAGCAAAGTATAGTAAATTATTGGATGATAAAAGGCAGTCTTGATGGAGGCAAAACATGGCATGATATAGGGAATCTTGAAAACGATTTGCAATCCCCAATAATGATTGACCGCGATATTTTGTATCTTACAAAGAGTAAGAATAAGAACTTGATCAAAAAAATCTCTTTGATTTCCGGAACACTATCAGAAGTACAACTGCCTAGTCAAATAAGCAACTCTTATTTTGTCGCATCTTATGCAAATAATCTATTTATAATAGGAAGCTCTGAAAAAGAAATCTTTATTTACAAATTAATAGGAAGCCATTTTATTGAGTTTTCGAAGTTACCATCTGCTGATAAATTTCCTGTACATATGGAAATATACCATGATAAGATTTATTTAATTCTCGGAGAACGAAATCCTGTTGGGGTTACTTATTCTTTGTACTCTAAAGGGTTAAATTTGAGTAGTTGGGATATGGCTCCTATACCATCGTCAAACTTTAATCCATTTGCATTTTCTGAGTCAGCAATCTGGGGGTATTCATTGGATGGGCAATTTTATAAAAAAGAACTTTAACTGGTTCTAACAGACGCTTTCTTTCACCGTATAGCGCAAGCATATAAACCAGCGAAATAAAGCATATTAAAAATAGTCAGGTATCAGTCGCAAGCAGTACCAGGCGCAAGCGTCTCGCCACAAGTGTTCGAAACCTATTTGGGTTTAATTTTGCCTAATGACGGCAAAAGAACTTATAGGATTAATACCAGAAGAGATATTTGAAGAACTATCAGCAGAGACAAAGGTAGATACGCAGGTTAAGAAACTGTCTGGTGAGGTTATCTTCAAATTAATATTGTTTTCAATGTTGAACACCTCGAAGCCAAGTTTGCGTGTGATGGAGGCTTTTTTACAATCAGCACAATTCAAGTCATTCACGGGTTATGATATATTAGAAGGGAAGTACAATTCGATAAGAGATCGTATTTGCACAATAAATGCAGATTATTTTGCAAAACTCTTTGAACAAATATTTCTTATTTACAACAAGGAACTGAAAGAAGAAAAGGCTTTATCCAAAACAGATAGCACATATGTAGCATTAGCCGCTAAGCTGTTTTCGATCGGGATGGAAAACGGCACAAGTGACAAACGTTTTGTAAAGTATAGTGTCAACCTTAAGGGAAGTATACCTTCATCGGTAAAAGTTTTTACGGCTCAGTCATACGTAAGCGAAGAACTTGCACTTACCGAAGTTATTAACGATACAGATTGCATTAAAAATGATGTAGTTGTTTTTGACAGGGGTTTACAATCAAGGGAATCGTTCGACAAGTTTACCAATAGCCAAAAATGGTTTGTGAGCCGGGCTAACCCAAACATAAGGTGTAAAACGATCACCCAAACTAAAGTGGGTGCAAAGTCAGAAAGCAGCACAGTTACTATCATCAGCGATGAAACAGGTTACCTCATAAATAAAAAAGATAAAGCAACAGCGCACATATACCGGGTAATCAAAGCTGTTATAAACAAAAGTGGAGAGCCAATTTGCTTTGTAACCAATATTATAGATGAGGATGCCTACATGATAGCAGCATGGTACAGGCAACGCTGGGAAATAGAGGTATTTTTCAAATTTATCAAGCAGCATCTAAACGTAAATCACCTGGTATCAAGAAATATTAACGGCATCAAAGTAATGATTTACATGACTATGATACTGGCTATCCTCATTATTGCTTATAAAAAAATAAACAGGATAAAAGGCTTCAAGATTGCAAAGTTGAAATTTGAACTGGAACTCGAAACAGAAATTATGAAAGCCGTAGTTATTCTTTGCGGTGGAAATCCTGACAATGCTCCGCATCTATTTAGTTCTGCCTGATAGGTTTCGAACACTTGTGGCGAGACGCTTGCGCCTGGTACCTGAGTATTTGCAACCTTGCGCCTGATTGGGGAATTGTATTATGAAGAACCTCGCAAAGTTGAACTTACCAGAATAGCTTATATTTTTGCACAAACAGGTCAGCCAGCATATAATGGCAAAACATATACACTTGCAAACTTCTCAAAGGATAATTTTTTCTATGATCGGATAATGGAGAAAACAGATTTTTACAACAAAGGTGTTGTTACGAATCACGGAGATAAATACACTATGAGCCCTTACCATGTTTTATGGCCAATACCGCAAACTGCTATTGCAGCGAATGTATTAGGTGTTATCAACCAAAACGAAGGTTATGATGGTTTCCAGAATAACCTGTCTCCGTTAACAGAGATGCCAGCCGAATAGGTCTCAATATATAACTGATATATTTTTAGTCAAAAGCGAAATGTTGAATTTCGCTTTTGGCGTTTTTTACCCTACTTTGCAAGCTCAATTTTTCAGCATGTATTCAAAAAATCTATTGCAAACCTGGCGTTGGTTCGGGCCAAATGATCCGGTATCGCTCAGGGATATTAAACAGGCAGGCGCGCAGGGAATTGTAACGGCATTGCACCATATACCTCACGGTGAATTATGGACAAAAGAAAATATAAATAAACGCATTGATGAATTAAAAAAAGGCGGTTTTGAATGGAGCGTGGTTGAAAGTTTGACGGTACATGAAGACATTAAACAAAGAACCGGCAACTATAAACAATATATTGAAAAATATAAACAATCGCTGGCTAACCTTGCGACGTGTGGCGTAAAGATCATTACATACAATTTTATGCCGGTTAACGACTGGACGCGTACAGATATATATTACCCGATGACAGATGAATCGCAGGCATTGTATTTTAACTGGAGTGATCTTGCATTGTTTGATATTTACCTGTTGGGCAGACAAAATGCGGAAAACGATTATCCTGCAGCGGTGGTGGCTAAAGCAACACAGAAAAACAATGATCTTACTGCTGCTCAGAAAGACGCGTTAATTGATACTGTTCTGTTTGGTATTCCCGGTGAAGAAAAAAGAACAACTGCCGGCATGAAAAAAGAACTGGAGAAGTATAAGGATATTGACAGGAAGGCGCTTAAATCAAATCTCGCATATTTTCTGCAGGAAGTTGCGCCTGTTGCCGCAGAGCTTGGTTTAAAGCTGGCAATACACCCTGATGATCCTCCTTTTGACATACTGGGATTACCAAGAATTGTTTGTAACAGGCAGGACTTAATGGATATCATTTCATTTTCAAATGTGCCATCAAACGGTATTTGCTTTTGTACGGGTTCGTTAGGTGCAAATCCGGCTAATGATTTACCTGATATGATCAACGAAGTAAATACGAGAATACATTTTGCGCATTTACGTAATACAAAAAGGGATAAAGAAGGTAATTTTTATGAAGCAGATCACTTAGATGGTGATACGGATATGTATGCTGTAATGAAAGCGCTGCTGAATGTACAACAGCTGTCTTCTCTGCATATTCCTTTTAGGCCGGATCATGGTCACCAGATGCTGGATGATATGGGCAAGGTGAACAACCCCGGCTATTCCGCTATAGGCCGTTTACGCGGATTGGCGGAATTGAGAGGTTTGGAACTGGGAATATTGAGAAGCGGGATATAGGTTTGGGGTTTGTAGTTTTTAGTTTGAGGTTTGTGGTTAAACCTCAAACTAAATTGTAAACAAACAACCATAAACCACAAACTACAAATCCACTATTTAAACCTCGACCATATTTCATACATCGGCTGTCCTGTAGAGCTCAGCCCTGAATGGATCCAGTTACCGCTTTCAACTTTTCCATCAAAGCTTAATGATGTACCGACCCTTGAATTATCGCGGGAGAAAAATTCAATATGTTCAGTGTATTTGCCATTGGCAAAAGTGTAGGTGCCGCCGCCTGTGCCTGAAAACTCACCTGTTTCTATATTTATGGCAGCCCATTGAAAGCGGGTTCCTGTCAGTAATTTTAATGTTCTCCTTGGTCTTAAAGGTATATCAGCTATTTTATCATTTTGTTTGCGCTGTGTAATGCGCCAGTTGCCCGCAAGCGGGCTTTTGCCATCATCCACTCTTTTCCATTCTGTTCTTTCTCCGTTCCCATCTGTTATCAGTGTATTATCCTGTATGGAATACGTATAAGCCTGACTTTTTCCTACCTGTGTTTTATCATCACTGTTAAACTCAACTTTAAGCTTTACCTGGTTATTTGCAACAGTAAAACTCCCTCCCCATGTATTTACGAATCTTTTACCTTCTTTATCGTAGGTGGTTATCATGCAATAACCATCACTTATCAGCAGGGAGGTAGTATTGTTGTTATCTGTTGCATACCAGGCCCCGTTTAATGGCGGAATGCTTTTGGGCGGAGCGCTGAAACTAAAAAAAATTGTGAGAGTTGCAACGGCAACAAAGTATTGTAACAATGGCAAGTGTTTCATAATTTAAGAAATTTGGTGATGAACGTAAGGGAGTGGGTTTGGTAAAGATAGGAAAATGCAAACACTCTCCCCGTATTTCGATCCCGCCCGCATGAAGTTAGCATTAAAAGTATATTGCGGCGGGAGAGAACTTTTCTCACCGAAGGTAAATCCGTTGGGCAGTAGTATAAAAGTTGAGCAATAGTGCAAATGCTTGGCAGATCTCTCACTCGCGTAAAAAATGCTTTGGGTACAATCCTCGTGTTGCTCGTTCGAGATGACGCACAACCTCCCCGCCCTTGCGAACCTGCCTGCATGAAGCTTGAATTAAATGCATGTTGCGGCGGGTGAAGCAATCTGTTGGGCAATAGAGCAAAAGTTGAGCATTAGCGCCCAAGCCCGGCAGATATCTCTTCCGACCTTCAGTTGGGATTATAATGACATCACTATGGATGAATTGAAAATCAGGCTTTTATTTTTTATCAGTTTTTTTATATACCAGGGTAGCGCCTATGGCGCATAATTGAAACAATAACCGGTTTATCTACAAACAGATTGTGCCTATGACACAGAAAAGAAAGTGATAAAACGGGGAAGTGAACAGGTAGTTGTGAATTATGAAATGTGAATACCTGAAAGCTGATCGCTGACGGCTAATAGCCCCGTTGCATCCTGCCGCGTAGCGGCTACCTGTTTGTAGAAAAAATACAGCGGTTTTATCGATATGACGATGTCTTCAGCAATTTCCTGTAGCTGCCGGCCAAAGGAGACATCTGCTCCTGCTGTTTCTGATGCCTGACAATACCGGGAGCAGATTTATTGCGAAGACTTAAAATACATACATAGCATATTAAAATATTTTTTCTACATATATTCTATTTTTTATTTTGCATCATTAAAATTATTATGAAAACACTATTTACTTTATCAGCCCTTCTTTTATCAGTCTGCTTATTCGCTCAGAAAGGCGACGACGCCAGTCTTTATGTTTTTGATGAAAGCTGGAAAGCCTGTAAAATTGAACAGGCAAAATACCTTGGTTGCTTGCGTAAGTTAAATGATACGGCTTATCAGTGGAAATACTATCATTTTGACGGGCCGTTGATGACGATCGAAACATATAAAGATAAGGAGGGAACGATACCTCATGGATCCTTTGTATTTTTTGGAGCGGATGGAAAAATCGATTCATCCGGAAGTACATATGAAGGAAAGAAAAATAACTGGTGGTATTATATGACGGATTCCGCTACCTTACTTCGTAAAGAGAAATACGATAAAGGTAAACTGCTTGAACGCATGGACACTACGGCAATCAGGCTGGCAAGAGAAGAAGACGCAAAAAAATGGGATAGCCGTTTGATCAAAGATGAAATAGAAGCTTCATTTGATGGGGGAGATAAAGCCTGGGCAAAATTTATTCAGAAAAATATAGCATTCCCCGAACGGGCAAATAAGCTCGGGAAATCCGGGACAGTGGTGGTTCAGTTTATTGTTGATGCAAAAGGCGGCGTTACAGATGTAGAGGTGGTACAATCTGTTGAATATTCTCTTGATGAAGAAGCGTTGAGGATCATTAAAAAATCACCCAGGTGGAATCCTGCATTCATGGATGGTCATAACGTGAAGGCGTACCGTAAGCAACCGCTTACTTTCCAGGCTCCCCGGTAATGCGGAACGGGCTAATTAAAAGCTATTATTTTTTGATAGTTTTTATACTACGGGTGTTAAGTTAATTGTTAAATGTCTGGCGATAATCGCGGGAGTCTCACATCTGTCTTTCGGTAGCTGCCCGGTATATATATTTTTATTTATTCAGGCTGCGCAGTATACAAGTGTTTAAATAGCTGCAGCGCAGCGATAATTTTTGTAGCACAATAGTGGATATGGCATTTTCAGGTGCGCTCAGGTTAATATTGCGCCGCTCTGCGGCTTATGCATGTTGTTTACAGCACTTATAAAGATTATGGTGCGCTGCACCTCCGTATTACGCTGCGACATTATCAATATTAACAGCATCTATGTGTATACAGGGCAGCTGCCGGCAGGCAAGTCTTACGTTTCACTTTTAACGAAACTTAACGTAATACTAGTACTGTTCCAGTAAAACATGCCTGTATTGCATATCGCTGATGGTAGACGCCACGCATACATCTGCATCCGGGGGAATGGAATCTGTATTGGTTTGCGCTTCGTCAATATTTCTTTTGCTGTAACCTGAAATATGATCTGCTTTTTTATACTGGTGATAAACCACCGTTATCTTGTTTGATACGGGAGAGGTGTTTATGTGTGCGGTAGCAGTAACAGACCAGAGATTGTTATACATTGTATCTGCTTCTTCACTTATTCCCGAGTAAATAACTTTTGTAAGATTTTCCGGGTAATTTACAAGTCCGTTTGGGTAGGATATTGGAACGGGAACCGGCGTTGCAATGCCAATTTTTTTTGTAAGGTTGAAAAAAGTGATGCCCGTTATCAGTATCAGTATTATTAAAAGCGCTTCATTCATTGTTCATAGTTTTAACTTATGAATAAATATGTACACTTTTAATAACCGCCTGTTTGATATTTGCTACCCTTTGTTGTTATTATTCTTTTTCAATCAGCTTATATTCAACCCTTCTGTTCTTTTCTCTTGCTGCAGGGTTATCCGCACCATCAATGGTCTCAGGTTCAAGCGGGCAGCATTTTCCATAAGCTTTACCGATAAGCCTGCTTTTGGCTATGCCTTTGGATACAAGGTATTTTATACACGCATCAACACGTTTTTGAGCAAGCAGTAAATTATATTTTTCTGAGCCTTTACCATCAGTGTATCCTCCAACTTCTATGGTTATATCAGGATTGTTGGTCATAAGTGATACGAGCGAATCAAGCTCGTAATGAGCACCTTTTACCAGCGATGCTTTGTTATAGGGGAATTTAGCTATGGTAGAACTTTCATTCAGTACATCAATAGCATTTTGTATGGCAATATCTTTTGTGCTTTTAACCGTTGAGAGGCAAATCACCGCATTGCGGATCGTATCTGTTCCGGAATCAAAGTATATGGTATAGCTTTGCTCAACCGGTTCATAGCCTTCTTTGTTAGCAGTAATTTCAAATCTTGAAGCATTATTCAGGCTGAAACTATAATTGCCGTCGTTATCCGTATGCTGTGTAATAAAATTTCTTGCAATTCTTTTAGTGTTTTTTACAGATAAAGTAACGCCCGGTAATGGCAGCCCGCTTTTACAGTCAATCACCAGTCCCTTAATAATTTGTCTGTTATCCTGTCTTACAGCAAACATATCCAGGCAGCATTCGCTATTCCTGTCGGAGCTTAATATTCCTGTATTCCAAAGATTATCTTCATCAGTGCTTATATAATACAGGTCGTCTTTTGACGAATTGATAGGATACCCTGCATTTTTAGGTTTGTCCCAGTTAGAAAGTTGAAAATCTCCTTTTGCGGAATATATATCAAAGCCGCCCATTCCGGTGAGCCCGTTGCTTGAATACAAAAGCGTTCTGCTGGTTTGATGATAGGAGGGAGCAAGCTCATCTTCCGGGGTATTTACAATATTACCCATATTGGTTACCAGCAGGGGATTTAAATTGCTGTCGAGCGGTGCAAACCAAAGGTCAAATTTTCCTACACCACCGGCACGGTCAGAGGAGAAAAGTAAATATTTGTCATCTGCAGTAATAAATGGTTGCGCCGTATTTGAACCTTCAATATTAACAGGTTGGCCTAAACTCACAGGCTTTGTCCAGCCGGTATCTGTTTTTTTAGATTTGTAAACAGATGAAATGGTTTTACCGTTTTCAACTTTCCATCTTGTAAAAAACATTGTTTTGCCCTGTGTATCAAAAGTTGCCATGCCATTGTGATATCCTTTCTCTTCTGGAAAATTGATCTTTTCTGCTTTTTCAATTTTTGAACCATCAAAAGAAGTTTCATATAAGCTTACTGTATACATTAATGTTTTGTCATTTGAATTGCTATCACTTTTTATGGATGTAAACGCCACTTTATCATCACCGGCATAGTTCATAGCATATGCCGATATATTCTCAGGCATTTGTATTACGCTAGTGGTAAAGGTTTGTTTTTCCTTTTCCAGTTGTTGTTTGATAAACTTTAAGTTTTCAAGTTCCCTGTCTGCACCGGTTAAAAGCTTATCCATATTTGTATAAGACTCCCTGAAGGCAGTAAATGCAGCAAGGGCATCATCGTATTTTTGATTTGCCCTGAGTGTAACAGCATACCAATAAAGACATTCAGGGTATGCATTTTTATCAAATCCGGTAGCCTCTTTATACCATTTTTCTGCCTTTGTATAATTGTTGCAATGGCGGTAGCTTTCTGCGAGATGATAAACTGACTCATTGTGCGTGCTTAAATTAGATTTGCCTTTTATCTTTTTTTGAACAGCAAACGGATTAGATCTTGCTGTTACAGATACTTCTGTGCCGAGATATTTTTCGTAATACTGAATTGCCTCGTAGTATTTTTTTTGTTTGAATAATTGTTCGGCTTTAACATAGTAACCGCGTACATTATTTTGAGCTGAAGCATATTGCGGCACGGCACTTATTGCGGGTATAATTACCAGTACTGTAAATAACTTCAGCAGCAATATTTTATATGATATTCTAAACATGGTATTGGTTTAAAAACGCGGACAAAAAAATGGTTTGGTCTGCATGGAATTTTTTCGCCACCAGGTATAGGAAAGAGAAACCTCCACACTATTCCTGTTTATAGTCATGGCATCTTTTGTTGAAATGCCGGTGTCATAGCTCATGCCTACGGTTAATCCTTTATAATAAAAACCTGCAAACGGTGAAAGCGCATCATTGAAACGCATATTGGCACCAACCATCAGGTCTACATTTTCGCTTGCATTAATTTGTACATATGCCCCTGCCATTTTCTCTTCATTATTTCCCTGTCGCATGTACAGTATATTGGGTACTATATTGAAGAAATCATTTAATATAATTCTTGCTCCTGCATGTGCACTATAACGAATGGGTAACTGGCGTTTTTCTCCTGAACCCGAAATAAAAGGATCTTTCGGCTGGCTTAAATGATATGCCGAAAACCCTGCAAAGAAGTTTATTTTTTTGTCGGGAGTAGCATCATAATACAAAGCGCCTGCTCCCGCATCAAATGTAAAAACAGAGGGCCGGTTAAATGCATCTGCTGATGTGGTATTATGATCGTACCCGATGCCTGCAGACCATTGATCGCCAAACTGCAGTTTGGTTACATCAAATCTGCGGTTTATAAAGCCGGCCTGCATAGCCATCACCAGGTAATGATTACCAAATCTTGCACCGGTATATGCTGCGCTCAGGTAGGCATTGGAAAAATTATATGCTTTATCAGAAGAAGATTGATTGAGAATATTAATACCAAGATTTATGTTTTTGTTTGTTACCATTTCTGCCGAAACACCTGCCGTGGTAAAAGTGTTTTCATACTGGCTTCGCCAAACGGCAGATACACGATAATCGCCTTCTATTGCACCGGTTAGTGCCGGGTTAAGCAGCGTAGGCTGAATAAAATATTGTGAAAAATGAGGGTCTACCTGGCTTATAGCCCGGCTGCTCATCAACAGCATCCACATCAACAATATATTCCTCAATATGCTTCTCATCTCAAAAAGTTTATCGTATTAGGTTTATGGTTCCTTTTTTCAAAAATGTATCCTGGTCGCTGGTTCTTACTTTCACCACGTATATGTATGGTCCTACCGGTTGTGGTATGCCTTTGCTTGTGCCGTCCCAACCTTTGGTGTTGTCATTGGTTTCGTATATAAGTGCCCCCCATTGTGTGTATATTCTTATTTCTGCCCCTATAACTGTTGTTCCATATACTTTAAATACATCGTTCCTGCCATCGCGATTTGGGGTGAAAGCATTCGGAATGAAAAGATCTTTTGCATTGCCTGCTAAATTCACCCGAACACTGGCGGTATCTCTGCATCCATCTTCAGAAACTGCAACAACAGTAAAAGTTGTAGAGGAATCTTTAAGTGCCGCTGTTTGTATTTTTGCGTTTTGATTGGTAAACATTGCAGCGGGAGACCATGAAAAAATTTCATAATCAACATCTGCATGGGTGCTTAGAGTAAAATTGTTTCCGCCAATTACTGCACCTGAGCTGCTGGTTAGTGCAGCGGTTATTGATTTTATATCTGCATGCACAGGTTTTATATCACTGCATCCTGTCGCATTTGTTCCTTTTATATAATAGGTTCCGCTTTCAGAAACTGCATTATAGTTAGGTAAAGCAACCGTTGCCTGCTCGTCTGTAAAATATGTATAGGTAAGTGAAGGTGTGCTTCCGGAAGTAACGGCAGGCATCGTAAGGTTAATAGCGAAAGGCGAACAAACAAATGCAGGATCGGTAATAACTACAGTTGGTATATCATTAATGATGATTGTTGTTTTTGTGCTGTTGCTGCAACCATTATTGCTGAAGTTATAAGTTACCTCGTATGTATTTGGTGTGGATGCGGCTAAATTGATTTCTCCTGTTGTTGAATTAATGCTCAGTCCTGCAGTAGCGCTGAATGTGCCTCCCGTTTGTCCTGTAAGTGTTACTGCCACGCTGCCGGTTTTGCAATAAGGTATACCGCCATATGAAATAGATGCTACAGGCGTTGCAGTAACGGTTACTGCATGTTGGGATACCGATGGACCATTATGCCCTGCTGCACTGGCTGATATTGTTGCATTGCCACTGAACGATTGATTCCAGATCACTTCTCCTGTTAAGGCATTTATTGAGCCTGCAGATAAGGGAGAAAGACTATACGTAATACCGGTAGTATTTGATGCCGAAGCGGTATATGTTATTCTGCCGGTATCCTGGCAACGAGATGAACCGGTTCCCGCAGTAAACACAGGTAACCCTACAGAAGGCGTTACCGTTACAGCCGCACTGTTATTGGTGTTTCCGGGATCTGATTCCGTTCCTGAAATAGTTGCCGTATTTTGGTATAGCCCCGACGCATTTACAGTAGCGGTAATGGTTAATGTTGCACTACCTCCGTTTAAAATATTTCCTATAGTCCATACACCGGTAGTATTATTATAAGTTCCCTGTGTTGCGGAAGATGAAACATGTGTATATCCGGAAGGAAGCAGATCATTTACGGTTACGCCGGTGGTATTACTTGGCCCGTTATTATGAGCAGTAATAGTAAAAATAACATTGCTGCCGGCAGGGGCAGAAGGATTATCTACTGATTTGGTTACGCTCCTGTCGCTTGACGCTGCTACAGGCACAGGAGTTATAGTAACTGTATTGTTTGCAGGCTGGGGATCAAATAAATCACTTGAAATTGCAGCTGAATTTACATATGTGCCCGATGTATTTACGAGAGCGGTAATTTGTAAAACCGCATTACTGCCATTAGTAAGGTTACCTATTGTCCATATGCCGGTGCTGCTGTTGTATGAGCCGGCAGACGGTGTAGCAGAAATAAACGTATATCCATTTGGAAGCAGGGTATTGATCTCTGTTCCAAAAGTATTGTTTACTCCATTGTTAATTGCAGTAATGGTGAAGGTGATGTTACTGTTAACAGGCGGAGACATACTGCTTGCAGTTTCTGTTACAGCCACGTCGGCATTGCCCACATTTACAGTAACATATGCTATATCACATTGCGGATTTATGGTATTGTTATCACAAACCTGGTAGCGGAAATGATCTATGCCGCTATAACCAGATGAGGGAGTATAGGTAATTATGCCTGTAGAAGTATTTACCGAAGTAGTGCCATGCGCTGGTGCTGTTATAATCTGCAGAGAAGATAAATTAAGTATAGCAGCAGGCTGATCATTTGCGGTTACATTTATGCCTGCAGGTTGATCTACATTAGTATCGGCAATATCATCATTAGCGCTCGTTACTTCTATGATCTCCGCATTAAATGCTAAAAATGCCGGATCGCTTGAGCCATTAAGCTTATACCGGAAATTTAAAGCAGAAGTGTAATTGCCGGCATTAATTCCGAAAGTACTGAGGTCGGCAGCCCATATTCTTATTGGTCGTTCTGTTTTAGTGTAACCCGATGCCAGTGTTCCGTTGGCAGCATAAAAATCTGCTATCCATTTGCCAACAACAGGTACGGAAGCCGCACTATGATTTACAGCAACCTTATTGCCCACTATTACTCCTGTGCTGCTGGTGAAATATACTGAGTCAAGAGCGCCACCAGGGTCTGCAATCTGGGTTACAAGAATATCGGGAACTCCATCCCCGATCTTTGTAGGATCAATAATCCCTCCAAAATCAAAGATCAAAGTGTTGGACGGGATATTAGCAACACCTGTGCCTATATTCAATCCTTTTATTCCATCTGTAAGAAATGCCGAAATATCCGGAGGCAGCGAAAATGGAGCAGGTGAAGATGCGCCGTTATCAACGCCATCTGCTAATTGCCCGAAAGCAGGCAATGCACTTGTTCCTGCAAGTGTAACATTTCTTACAGGAAATGCCTGGAAATTTAAAGCTGAAAAGCTTACGCCATGCGTAGTTAGTGTTGCATCATTTACACCTGTGGAGTAGGTAATGCCATTCCATGTAAAACCTAATACATTGTGATTATTGTCTGGCTTTATTGAGCTGATGGCAGTTGATGAAGACGACCAGTATCCGTTAAAATCTGTATAAATAGCAGTAATGCCTTGCTGTGCAAAAGCCATGTTGCTGAGCAGGCTGATTAAAAAAAATGTAAAAAGAAAAGTAAGAAAGCTGAAAATTTTTGAAGACGGAGAGACCCTGTTACTTATTGATATTATAACCTTCCGAAAAAAAATATCAACATTTTTCCTCACCCGCAAAAAAAAAGCCCTTAAGGCCAAAATGTAGTTGGTCTTCATCATCAAAGGATATTGATTAGTTTGGTGGTTTTCAATTGGTCTGAATTCCGAATTAATACATGATACTGCTTATATAAACTTGCGTTGGAAAAAGTTATTGTTTGATAAAAATATTTTTTAAATACAATTTTGATATATGGTAAGAAAAATATCGTATCTTTTGAAAGCTGATCATATAATTATAAACTAAAACTGTAAAAATGAGAACGGTTGCCAATATCTTTCAACGCAAAGGGCGTCATAACATCACTATTACTCCAGATGTTACTGTTTTACAAGCGCTTAAAATAATGTCAGAAAAAAATATTGGTTCAGTGATAGTGGTCGATTTTGACGGGCGTTATTGTGGTTTAGCTACTGAAAGGGATTATGCCCGTAAGGTTATTCTGCTTGGAAAATCCTCCAGCGATACTCCTGTAAGTGAAATTATGCTGGAACATCTTCCAAAAGTAACGCCGGATCATACACTCGAAGATTGTATGGAAATAATGACAGCCCATAATATACGCTACCTGCCTGTATTTGCGGATAATGAATTTTATGGTGTTGTTTCCGTGCTTGATATAGTGAAAGAAACCATACTTGCGCAACAGGAAACCATTGATCAATTGCATAATTACATACACTCCACAGTATAGTTCAACTGCCGCAAAAAAACAAGCGCATAGTGTGTACTATAATGATCCTTTAAAGAAATTGGCAGGTATGCCTTTGCTATTGAGTTTTGCGGAGAATACCGAGCCGCTTAACGGGTATTTTCTTAATTCATCTCGGGTAAGATTTTCGCGGGCAGTTGTTATATAAAGCGTGTCCATATTCTTTCCTCCGAAAGCACAAGATGAAACATGTGGGGCAGGAACAATGATCTTTTGTTTTATTTCTCCTGTCAGAGGGTCAAACTTTCCAACGCAGCTGCCACCCCATATTGCAATCCATAAATATCCTTCATCGTCAATGGTCATTCCATCCGGAAAGCCCAGACCTACTGGTATTTTAAAGGCGGTCCTCCGGTTATTTACAGCTCCGGTTTCGTTATCATAATCAAAAACATCCACGCGTTTTAAAGGGGAGTCAATATAATACATCAACTTTTTATCAAGGCTCCATACAATTCCGTTTGAAACCGTTACGCCATCAAGTATTTTGTGTATACTTAGGTCATGATCCATACGGTATAACAAGCCTGCGCCCTCTACCTGGTTTATGTGCATTGTACCAACCCAAAACCTGCCTTCCGGGTCGCATTTGCCATCATTAAACCTTGTATTTTTATCAGGAACAGGATTAGCAATAAAGCTTATTTCGCCGGTTCGGATATCTATTTTATGAATACCGTTTTGCAGCGCTGCAATGGCATTTCCATTTTTGTCAAAAACAACAGTGCCGATGCGCTCACCCATATTAAAGGTTTTATTTTCTTTTGTGGCAGGATCGTATATGTGCAAAGTTTTTTCTTCAATATTTACCCAGTATAATGCATGCTCCAGCGGATGCCAGATAGCACCTTCGCCTAAAAACGCTTTTGTCTCTATTTCGGGCATAGTTATGTTTTGGTCCGTCTGTTGCATTAATCAATTTTATAAATAAAGGAAAGGAAAAATATTAAGCTTGTAAAAACTTTAGTGTTTTGTGAGTGGCGGATTTAGCAAACTGCAAAAACAAGTTGCATATATAAGCAATTGGCTTTTATTCTTTATTTTCGCTGCTTCAAAAATTAAGACAAGATTAAACGACTTTTGTAAGTTGGCGATTTAATTAATTTAATAGTATTAATATATGAAACCTACTTTAGTGATCATGGCCGCGGGAATGGCCTCAAGATATGGCAGCTTAAAGCAGATACAGCGTTTTGGACCATCGGGAGAAACCATTATGGATTATTCCATTTACGATGCAGTACGCGCCGGGTTTGGAAAAGTTGTTTTTATCATCAGGAAGGAATTTGCAGAAGATTTTAAAGCCATCTTTGAGCCTAAGCTTCAAGGTAAAATTACTATTGATTATGTTTTTCAGGATTTGAATTCGTTTGTTGAAGGGCACACTATTCCGCAAGACAGAACCAAGCCCTGGGGAACTGCGCATGCTGTGCTTTGTGCTTCTCCTGCTGTAAAAGAGCCGTTTATTGTTATTAATGCTGATGATTTTTATGGCAGGGATGCTTTTGAAAAGGCATATAAATTCCTCACAGAGAGCGCAAACGACCACACCTTTGGCTTAGTTGGGTATGAATTAATAAAAACTTTATCCGATAATGGTTCTGTGAGTCGCGGTGTTTGTAAGGTTGATGCATCCGGTAATTTGGTAGCTATAGCGGAACGCACTAAAATATATGCTGAAGGAGATAAGATCGTTTATGAAGAGGACGATAAAAAGATAGAAGTTCCGGCTGATTCAAAAGTGTCAATGAATTTCTGGTGCTTTACTCCATATGTTTTCAGCATTTGTAAAGAAATGTTTGATGAATTTCTGCAAAAGAATATTGATCAGCCCAAAGCTGAAATATATGTAGTTGACGTGGCAGCAAAATTTATAACCATGCCCGACAGCGTAATGAAGGTTATCCCCACTCAATCTGAATGGTTTGGTGTAACATATAAGGAAGATGCCCCTGTGGTAGAAAATAGCATTAATGCATTGGTAGCCAGGGGTGAATACCCTCAAAGCCTTTGGTAGAGCAGCTTTTTTTCCGGGGTTTTTTTGCAGGGATAGAAAAATTAACAAATTGTCATGGCCGTTATGAGTTTACTTTGGCATTATATTTTGTTATTCTGTTATTAAATTTTTTGACAACCTGTACGTTATTGTAAACGTATCATCAAAACAAAACCAGTGAAAAAAATCATTTTTGCAACATGCTGCTTTTTTGCGTACGGGCAAATGTATTCTCAAAGCTTTGTGAAGAGGGTTGTAGAGCGGTTCAGCCTTGAGGCCTTTGGAGGGTTATCCAACTACCAGGGAGAATTGCAGGAAAGCGGTTATACGTTTTCGCAGGCAAAGCCTGCATTTGCTTTGGGCGGTAATATTGCTATTACTGATAAACTTTATTTACGCGGACTGGCTACAATGGGTACCATTCAGGCCTCAGATAAATATAGTTCAAGCCTTGCTAAAAGGCAACGTAATCTTGATTTTGGCTCAAAGGTTTATGATGCAAGTGCTACAATTGTATATGATATTTTTGATGTGTTAGAAAAAAGATATACTCCATATGTGTTTGCAGGAGTTTCGGTTTTTCATTTTTCACCTTATACCTATGATAGTACCGGGAAAAAAACATTTCTTCAGCCGCTTGGCACAGAGGGTCAGGGCTATGCTCAATATCCCGGTAGAAAATTATATCAGTTAAATCAAATTTCAATACCATTTGGTGCCGGAATTAAGTTTGCAGTAAATGAAAGGGTGACCCTGGGTTGGGAGTTCAGGTTTAATAAAACTTTTACAGACTATCTTGATGATGTAAGTACTACTTATGCCAGCTACAGCGCATTGATATCAGGAACTTACGGTACAAGGCCGGCAGAATTAGCGTACAGGGGCGATGAAGTAAAAAATGGGAATCCTTTTTATCCAACAGAAGGTACGGTAAGAGGTAATCCCAAAACAAAAGACTGGTATTATTTCTCCGGAATTACTTTAACCTACCGTTTATTTAAATCCGAACGTTCTTTGGGCCGTTTAGGGCGCAGCTCTGAAATCAGGTGTCCCAAGAATGTTTATTGATATTTCTACCTCTTAAATCCTTGTCTGCCTTGTTTGTGTTTTATCTTTGCAACATAAGATAAATAGTATGGCATACAGGAATCAGCAGGAATTTATTAACGCTCTCGAAAAAGCCGGAGAACTAGTCCGCATAAAGGCCTTTGTAGATCCCAAACTGGAAATAGCAGAAATTACTGACCGTATAAGCAAAAGCAATAATGGTGGAAAAGCTTTATTGTTTGAAAAAACCGGATCTGATTTCCCTGTATTAATGAATGCCTACGGCAGCAAAAAGCGCATGTGCATGGCGCTTGGTGTGCAGCATCTTGATGATATAGCTAAAGAAATAGAAGCATTATTTAAATTGTTGACAAAACCTAAAGAAGGGATTTTAGACAAGCTGAATATGCTTCCCAAGCTCGGGCAGTTTGCATCGTGGATGCCCAAAGTAAAAAGTGGGAGAGGAGAATGCCAGGAAGTGGTTATAACTGATAATCCTGACCTTGGTAAATTACCTGTTATTACCTGTTGGCCTAAAGATGGTGGGCCTTTTATAACCCTGCCAATTATTCATACAAAAGATGTGCATACAGGCATACGTAATGTAGGCATGTATCGCATGCAGGTTTTCGGACCAACACTCACGGGTATGCATTGGCATAAGCATAAAGTATCTGCAAAACATTTTAGCGGCTATAAAACTGCCGGCAAACGAATGCCGGTTGCTGTTGCGCTTGGCGGCGATCCTGCATATGCATACGCAGCTACTGCTCCTTTACCGGAAAATGTGGATGAATACATGCTTGCCGGGTTTTTGCGTAAGAAAAAAGTAGAGCTTGTAAAGTGTATTACGCAGCCTGAACTGGAGGTGCCTGCAGATGCTGATTTTGTAATTGAAGGATATGTTGATCCGGAAGAAGAAATGATATGGGAAGGCCCGTTCGGAGATCATACAGGTTATTATTCGCTGCCCGACTGGTACCCGCGTTTTCATGTTACCTGTATCACCCATAAAAAATTTGCTGTTTACCCTGCAACCATTGTTGGTATTCCGCCGCAGGAAGATGCCTGGTTGGGAAAAGCAACAGAAAGAATATTTCTTGCACCCATTAAAATGACAATGGTGCCGGAAATCATTGATATGGAAATGCCTGTTGAAGGTGTGTTTCATAACCTTGTTATTGCAAAAATTAAAAAAGAGTTTGCAGGACAGGGGCAGAAAGTAATGTACGCTATGTGGGGTGCAGGGCAAATGATGTTTAATAAAATACTGGTTATTGCAGATGAGCTTACCGATATACTGAATTATAAAAAGCTGGCACAGCAGGTGTTTGCCAACTTAAATGTGGCAACAGATATTTCTTTTTCAAATGGTCCTATGGATGTTTTGGATCATAGCTGCAGCAAGCTCGGTTTTGGCGGAAAAATGTGTATTGATGGTACAAGAAAATTTTCTGAAGAACTGGATGACAGGTATGAAAATGATGTTGCGGTTAAAAAAGTAGAGGAAAAATTCCTGCTTGATAATTACCCTGATATCAGGATGGCAAATGTTGACTTGCAGAACATGGATGTACCTTGCCTGATTTTGGCTGTTAAAAAAGACCGGAAAGGGCATATCGGTCAACTTCACGAAAGCATTTGTAAAAATGTTCCTGGTATGCAGGCCGTTAAAATGATTTTATATGTTGAGTATAATGTAAATCCTCACGATTTGCCCGTGGCGCTATGGCGTTTCTGTAATAACCTCGATCCTAAAAGAGATCATCATTTATATGAGTATGTTGATGCGCAAAAAGGTAAGCGGGTTGCATGCGTAGGGCTTGACGGAACACGTAAAACCAAAGCGCTGGATGATTTTGAAAGAGATTGGCCAAATATTATTGTGGCAAATGCTGAAACTATTGCGTCAGTTGATAGTAAATGGGATAGCTTAGGATTAGGTGCATTTATCACTTCACCATCTTTAAGATACAAAAGCCAGATGTATGGAGAGGAAGCTGTTGTGGAAGATTAACGGACGTCTTTGTCGGAGATAGCTTTGTTGTTATTATAATTATTTTTCATTGTTATAAAAATTAACAGCCCGAGAATTAATAAAGAACCATTTACACCTATAAATAGCCATATTTGTTGCGATTGTAAATTTGTTTTACTGTCCTCCATATATTTAAAAGCATATTGTCCCCAGTTATTTAATGCGCCATGTGCAATTGAAACAATCCAGATATTATTGGTTTTTGCCCAAAGCCAGCTTATAACTAATCCTGCACCAAAAATTCCAAAAGGGTTAATTAATACAATTATATAAGCGGGTACGGCTTTAAGATATAAAATACCACTTAGCATAAATGGTACATGCCATAAAGCCCAGACCGAAGAGCCGATGAGTATTCCCTTTTTTAAATTGAATTGATTTATTAATCTCGGAAGCATCCAGCCTCTCCATCCTATTTCTTCCAAAAATGCAAGCAGAGATACAATAGCAACACCTGTTACTGCATTCATAAAAATTTTGAATACAAGTTCGTTTGAAGTTAATGTGCTCCAACCAAAATTTCCTGGAGAAATATATAAGTCTTTTTCTTTTGTTGTCAACCATGACTGCCATGGAATAGCTCCATTGTTTAGAAATTTTATCAGCGGAAGGCAAATGATATGTATCGTTAACGGCATTAATAATAAAGCTATCACAAGCCAATAAAGAGGTAATTTATTCCATTTAACTTCTTTGATTGGTGCTTTAAACAAATTGGTCATAATTAGAACTGCTATTGCAGGAATTGGCATGGAGGTAAATTGCAGCCCGATAAATCTGCTTTCGTGTCCACCTGTTAAACCAATAATTAATGAAAGGAGAATACTTAAACTAAAAGTTATTACAATGAATACAATTAAATGATTTTTTTCTTTCATCGTAAATATGCGAAAGTTAGTTATGTTGTGGTTAATGAAAATTACAGCTATCAGGAAGTGCTTGCTGCCGTGCTGATATTTTTTAATATTTAGCCAGGAGCCTCTGCCGGTTTGAAATCATGTTTTTAAAGTTATGTACAAAAGCTGATAAGTTGAACGTTGAGCCCGAACCGTTAATTTTCTCTTTTTTATTTCTGCGTCATCATGGACTAAAACAGTTGTTGAAACTTTGTGTTTAAATAAGTCTGATATAAATTTTAGAGGGTTCATTTAAAATGGCATGTCACGGTTAGCAGCTTTGCGTTCGGCAGGGCATTTGAAAAACGTCCAGCCCGGAACTGCTGCCGATGTAAGATACAAAAGTTGAAAACATATTCTATTGCTCATCTGTATTCGGTCAGCCCGATATATAGCTGATAATAGTACTGCCGATGAGGATTTATTCGTAGCTCCCTGCTGACGCAAAACTGCCTGTTAGTAGCCGTAATTATTTTGTCGGGGAATTTATCCAATCTATTGCAAATTGATGCACTTCATCGATTCTATCTATCTTTTTTATTGTTCCATCAGTTAGCTTTTCCTCTTGAAAAAAGTGGTTAGCATTAGGAAAAACTTTATAAGTCATATTAGTTTTACCCTTTCTTAAGAACTCGAGTTTTGCATAATCCATATCAAGTATTGTTTGGTTGTTGTCTTTACCTCCTGCAATGTACAATATAGGGATATCGAGTTTAAGCATATTTTCAAGAGGTGTGGTTCTGCTAAAACTGCTCCATTTTAAATAGGTCGCCCCATACCAAAATTGGTTAGTAGCATTAGGGTTTTGATATATTCTTTCATATTCCGTGTATAGCGAGTCTACGATTTGTTGACTTTCCTCAGTTGTAATTTGTTTACGTTCTGCCTTAAGCCTTACCTCAAGAATAAAATCATAGAGTTGATTTAAGGCATTACCAACAAAACATACAACATGAGTCACCTTGTTATTAATCACTGCAACTTTGGGTGCAACCTGGGACCCTTCGGAATATCCTATAACAATTATTTTTCTAGTGTCGATAGGTAATACTTTAATTAAGTAGTTTATGGCTTCAGAAGCTGTCTGAGCCCGCCAATCAAGGCTGTATAACTGTTTATACATCTCATTTTCAGGATAGTATGCCCTCCCTGAACTTGAATACTGCAATGTATCTTGAAACGGTGTACCGGGTTTACTAATGATGGCCACGTAGTAATCTTTTGCATATCTTTTTATATCCATAGCAATTGATGTATTATATCTACCGGATTTGGTTTTATAATAAATTGGAAAATTGCCAGAACCATCAAGATAAATAATTAAAGGTTTTTTTGTTTTTGACTGAGATTTGGTTATATGTAGTTCAAAAGTTTTCAATTTTTGATTTGTCAAAGTGTAATGTTGAAACAAAGTGTCTTTGAAGTCCTGTCCGAACGCTAACGCAGTACTTAGAATTCCAATTAATAAGGTGAGTAAAGATTTCATGGTTGATTGTTGTTATGGCTACTAACGTTCAGGGATTTATGCAGGTTGGGCATTAGTATTCCGTCCGCTGATAACCGCTGCTGATTGAAAATATGTTGATGAAGTTAAGCACAAAAGCTGATAGTTATTCGTCTGCCGGAACTGAAGCTGGGGGTTTGCAATTAGCTGATGTTACAATGTCCTGCCCAACTTGCAGGAACCCAATGTTGGCGGTATGTGGCTTTTTGTCATCCGCTTTTTATCGTTGTCAGGTCGTGCGTTTGCTAAGACAAAATAAAAAAGGGGAAAGCTCTTTTGTCAAAACGTGCGTTCCCTACGGGTCATATTTTAGTTGTTATTAAATTGTTTTATAAATTTCTTGATATATTCTTCGGAAGGTGAAGCAAAATCTTTTATCATTTCAAGCGATTCTTTTAATTCTTTTTTAGCTCTTTCCAACATTCGTTTTTCGTATGTTGCAACGGCTGTTTGTATATCTTCAAACTCTCCATTGGTAAGATACTCGCATAAGTCTAACGCATCAAGCATCGCCATATTTACTCCTTCTCCCGAAGGTGGCATTAAATGAGCTGCATCGCCAATCAATGTGATGTTTGATTTTGCTTCCCATTTTTGGTCCAAAGGAAAATAATTCAATGGTCGAAAAACGAAATGAGTACACGATTTAAAAAGTGTAAAAAATGCCGGATTCCAATCTTCATAAAATTTCATCAAATAGGCACACACTTCTTCGCTATCATCGAAATCTATTCCGCTATTTTTAATCCAATCTTCTCCATATAGTGCTGCCGTGTAAAACGTTAGTCTGCTACCGTCTCCACTTGGTTGAACCCCGATAGTTTTACCTACGCCCATTGCTATAAGGCTGGCATTATTAACCAACTCGTACATTTCGGGGCAATCTCTACTTGGATAGTCCACTTCGCCTTGAATAAAAGTTGCGCCTGAATATAACTCTTTAATGTCAGTTACATAAGGACGCACTTTTGAACGATAACCATCTGCACCAATTACAATGTCCGCCGTTGCTGTTGTGCCATTTTTAAATCGTATTTGCCAACCATTATTTAATTGTTGCATACTTATAAATTGACTATCCCAAACGACAGTATCGGGCAAAAGAGCATCAATCAATAAATCTCTTAGTTTTCCTCTGTCAATTTCAGGGCGAAAATGTTCGTTACCAAAATCAAGCGTGCCGTTTTTATTATCTTCATCAACGCAAACTTTTAGGTCTTTATCTACATTGCGATATTTGTCAGCCCCTTTCATATAGTTTGCTTTAAATACTTCGGTTAAACCTGCGGCTTCAATCACTTTCAATCCCGAATCAAAATGCAAATCAACTATTGCACCTTGCACTCGCGCTTCTTGGCTAAAATCTCGTTCATAAACTTTTACACCTGCACCTTTAAGCTGTAAAAGTCTTGCTAATGATAGTCCGCCCGGGCCACCGCCTACTATTGCTATTTTTTTATTTTGCAATAGATTTGTTTTGTTCAATGTCTTCATTTTTATATCTGCTTATTTGACGGTGCAAAGTAACAGCATATAAAAAAGACAGGCAATGTCAATACGAAGTAGATATAGGACTAAACGAGGTTTTTGTTGCGAAAGGTTAATGGTGTTGTTCCTGTGATTTTTGTAAACAGTCTTACGAAATAAGAATAGTCGTCATAACCCAATTCAAAAGAAATTTCCTTTACTGCTTTATCAGAATGATATAGTAAGCGTTTGGCTTCCAAAATCACACGTTCTTGTATGTGATGAGAAACTGAAAATCCTGTTGTGTTCCTAACACATTCATTTAAGTAAGGTGTAGATAGGTTTAACTTTTTAGCGTAATCGGTTGGACGTTTCGTTGTAGTAAAACTATTTTCCAATATTGTTTTAAAAGACTTTGTAACAATTTCAAATCGGGAAAACGTGTCGTGTGATTTCTCTTTATCCAAATACTGTGAAGTAATTAGTGCGATTAAAGTATTGCAACTGTCTTTCAATAGAGAGTGATATAATTTTTCGTGTTTCCTTTTTGAAAGTTTTATAGAAAGTGATGCAGCTTCCCTAATGATTAAAAAAGCATCTTTTTTTAATGATAGAGGTTTTGCAGGTGTTATATCTTCCAATAGTTTCAGATATTCGGGCGTTATACTTCCTTTGCTAATTGCCATACTACAAATGGTTGCATTTTCAAACGCTATCAATCTGTGTACTTGATTTGGGTGTATATGAACAACGGAAAGAGGTTTTATTTTGTGTTTCTGAAAATCAATTTCAATAGAAGTAGTCCCTTGTTCCTGAAATAAGAATAAATGCCAATCGTCTCTGTGCGATTGTTCAAATTCTTTTGCGTTTTTTAGCCCCTTAAATGTTTTTCTTGATATATAAATCAATTCGCCAAAATTGGCAGGTAATGTATTTGTTGGGATTGATTTTTGTTTCATTTTTTCAATTCTGCTAAAACCGATTGCAAAGAGTTAATTCCCCAATGTTCAATATATTTTCCGTCTTTCAGTCTTACTATATCAATTACGTCAATTTTAATTTTCTTTCCTGTTGGTTCAATGTCAAACAGTTTTCCGTTATGTGTCCCAATGATTGCTTTTCTTGTTGTTACTTTATCATCTTCTGCAATTTGGTCGTATATTTCAACAATTAAGTCCGAAAAAGCAGGTTTTAAGATGTTGTTGAAAGTGTGCCACATTCCATCAGCACCATTTGAGTTAGGTGGTGCAGTTTGATTGATAAAATTTTCATCTATTAATTGGGCAAATGAATTGAGATTGCATTGCTCAATGACTTCTTTGTTGAAGCGTTTTACAATCTTCTTATTCGTTTCTAAGTTATCCGCAGTCATTATTTGTTTTTGCCGATTACGCCCAAATGTGTGTTGTGAAAACCGTCATTATATTTCAAACCATAACCAAATGTTCTATCGAATGAAATATGTGCAAACATAATTATTGCGGCTAACTTCCAATTGTCGTTGCCGTAAGTGAGTCCAACTATAGCAACTAATGCAGCCACAAAACGATAGTGAAAAAGATTGTAGGTAAATGCTCCTACTTTGGCATTGATAATGTAGCCTAACATTCCAATATCAGGTAAAAACAATAGTGCAGGAAACCACCACCAAGCAAAATTTAATTTACTGAATAAAAAAATGCAAAGTGCAAAAATGGATAGTTCTTCTAATTTTAATATTGTGTTCATTTGTTCTAATTTTTTAGTTCAACAATACTAACTTTCTTAAAAAAGGTTTTGATGTCTTATTTATTCAAGTGCAAAAGTCAATAAAGAAAATGAGTTGTCGGTTGATAAATATCAAGAATTTTGAAAAGTTGCTTTTCTAATTCTACTAAAAGTTTCTGGTGTCATTCCAAGCATAGAGGAGATGTATTGTAGTGGCACTTGATTGAACAGTTCTTTATTATTTTCAAAAAAAAAATTATACCGTTCTTCTGCCGACATTGATAAATGGCTGAAAACTCTGCTTTCTATTATCGTAAGGCACTTTATTAAAAATGTTCTTTCAAGGTTGCTCCATTGTGGAACAATGTTGCCTATTTTATTGTAATTCTCTTTTGTAATTGTAAATAGTTCTGTATTTTCTAATGCCTGAATAGTCCAGCGTGAGGGAAGATTAAAGAAAAAACTTGAAAAGTCTGTACCCAAATGTCCTTTGCTTGCAATCCATTGTGTTATTTCTTTTTCACCGGAAATTGCAAAAACTCTCAGGTATCCTGTTTTAATAAAACAAAATTTGTCGCAACGTATTCCTTCTTTTAAAAAGTAATCGCCTTTTTTTAAAGTGGTTGGATTAAAAAGTGAACTGACTTCATTCAACTCGTCTGGCTGAATAATTTCAAAATTAAATTTAATGTATTGTTCAAGTTCTGTCATTGCGTACAAGTTGTTTGGGGGTGGTGGGCGGGCTTGGTTTGTTTGTTTATCTCGTGTCTGTCGTGTCGGCTTGTGCGGTCGCTGTGCCATTACCGCCAACACGTAAATTTATGTTATTAGCCACAACTTGCAAATATTGATAACCAATATCTTAACGTTATCAAATTTGTATTGTTGTTAGGACAATACGATCTGCTATATCATTTTCTAATAGCAATACCAAACAAATAAGGCTACCACAACGGTAGCCTTATTATGTAAAGTGGAATATGAAATTTTATTTAACCAGTTCCTGCTCGCCTTCATAAGCCATATTATGCACATTGGCAACGGCTCTGCCTGAAGGATCGTTGAGGTTCTGGAATGATTTATCCCATGCCAGCGCTTCGGGTGTGCTGCAGGCAACAGATGGTACGGAAGGTACACATGCCGCCGCCGCGTCTGACGGAAAATGCTCACTGAATATGGAGCGGTAATGATACTCCTCTTTCGACATTGGCGGGTTGATCGGGAACCTGTACCTGGCATTGGCCAATTGTTCGTCGGTAACTTTTTCTGCCGCAACTGCTTTAAGTGTATCTATCCAGCTATATCCAACACCATCAGAAAACTGTTCTTTCTGGCGCCATGCAATGCTCTCAGGCAGGTAATCTTCAAATGCCTTGCGCAAAATCCATTTTTCCATTTTACCCGGCTTTATCATTTTATCAGCAGGGTTAAGCCTCATGGCTACATCCATAAATTCTTTATCAAGAAACGGAACACGCCCTTCAATGCCCCATGCCGCTAATGATTTGTTGGCGCGAAGGCAATCATATAAATGCAGCTTGCTTAGCTTGCGCACGGTTTCTTCATGAAACCCTTCAGGGTTTGGCGCCTTGTGAAAATACAGGTATCCGCCAAATAGTTCATCTGAACCCTCACCTGATAATACCATTTTTATCCCCATTGATTTAATGATGCGGGCCATTAAATACATTGGCGTAGATGCCCTGATGGTAGTTACATCATATGTTTCCAGGTGATAAATTACATCGCGTATGGCATCCAGCCCTTCCTGTATGGTAAAATGGATTTCATGATGCACGGTTCCGATATGATCCGCCGCTTTTTTTGCTGCCGCCAGGTCTGGTGAGCCTTTTAAACCAACAGCAAATGAATGCAACTGGGGGTACCAGGCTGTTTGCGTATCGCCTGATTCAATTCTTTTTGAAGCGAATTTTTTGGTAACAGCGGCTATGATGGAAGAATCCAGTCCGCCTGATAATAAAACGCCATAAGGAACATCAGACATCAGCTGGCGGTGCACCGCGTCTTCCAGCGCTTTGCGTAAAGTGGCGATATCAGAAACGTTATCTTTTACGTTCTCATATTTTTCCCAATCGCGTTTGTACCATTTCTTCAGCTCATAGCTTCCATCTTTGCTGTGGAGATAGTGACCGGGCAAAAATTCTTTTATATTGTTGCAAACACCTTCAAGCGCTTTCAGCTCGGAAGCAACATAAAAATTGCCCCATTCATCCCATCCCATATAAAAAGGAATAATGCCTATATGATCACGCGCTATAAAATAGCTGCCATCTGATTTATCGTATAAAGCAAACGCGAAAATGCCATTGAGGTCTTCAAGAAAATTAATGCCTTTTTTGCGGTATAGCGCCAGTATCACTTCGCAATCCGACTGCGTCAGGAATTCATAATCAGGCAGCGTTTTACGTATCTCCTGGTGATTATATATTTCCCCATTCACTGCCAGTACTAAAGTTTTGTCTTTGGTATACAGCGGCTGACCACCAGACTGGGGGTCAACAATAGCCAGGCGCTCATGCGCCAGTACTATATTGTCATCACTGTATATACCAGACCAATCCGGGCCGCGATGCCGGATCCTTTTCGACATCTTCAAAATTTTCGGTCTTAATGATTCGGTGCCTGTTTTGCAATCAAACACCCCAACAATGCCACACATAATGAATTTAGTTTATTCTTTTGTTTAAAAATTTCAGCAAATGTAGGATAATGTTTTCAAATTGTAATTTAATTTGCTTTTTTTATAAAAATTTTTCAAAAATTTATACCTTATTAAAGAAAATATTTAAAACGATTGTGTGAAAATCCTGGTGAAAAAGGCAAATTTATAAGCAATATGCTGTATTGACCGCTCCAAAACCCTTAATTTAAGCTCAAAATAGTTGCATGAACAGAATTGACCGGCTGATGGGCATCCTTACCATGCTTCAATCAAAAAAATTTTTACCGGCAGAGCGTATAGCCGATAAATTTTCAATCAGTATAAGAACGGTATACCGCGATGTGAAGGCATTAACGGAAATAGGCGTGCCCGTAAGTTTTGAGAACGGGCGGGGATATTTTATTGTGCAGGGGTATTTTCTGCCCCCGGTATCATTTACCAATGAAGAGGCAAATGCATTATTACTGATGGAAAGTATTGCCGGCAGGTTTGGCGATAATTCTATAAAAAAGCATTATGAAACCGCGCTTAATAAAGTGAAAGCCGTTTTGCGGGGCTCGCAAAAAGACAGGCTGGAGCAATTGCAGCCGCAGATAAAAGCAATAAGTTGTGATTTTGTTCAGAATAATTTCGCGTACTTAACGCAATTGCAGGAGGCTATTGCTTCGCAAAGCTGTATTGAAGTGGAATATCAGAATAATAAGAACGAAGTAAGCCTGCGCATGCTTGAACCTATCGGGTTAATATTTTATGCGCTGAACTGGCACCTGATAGCATGGTGCCATTGGCGGAATGATTATCGTGATTTCAGGGTGTCTCGTATATTAAAGCTGAATTTGCCGGGTAAAGCATTCAGTAAAACAGATCATATTGATTTGAATGATTACATGAAACTGCTGCCGGTTAATTATTAAAACACCATGATCTTTTATTTTATAATTTTAAAAAAACATCTTTAGAATTTGTGTTAGGGCATAGACCCCTCCTTTGGTCGGGGTGACAAGCTACCGTACAATGTTCAGCATTAGAATAAATGTTAAACAATTGTACTATAGCTCAATATAATTCGTACAGCCTGTTACCCCTCCTATAAGGATGGGGCTGCAGGATGCCAGTACATATGTTTAAATATGAAAATTGAAATGCACGCCGATTATCAGTCACAGAGCAGATAAGCAAAGGTCAATGCACTTAAAATATAATCCTGTTTTCTTCAATATTTAAAACGCTTGCATCGTGTCAAAAAAATCAAAATCATTATCCCGCAGAAAATTTATCCTGTCAGCAGCAACCACAGCCGTTGTGCCATCTGTTTTATTGCAATCTTCCACCGCTGTTGCAGCGCAACCGCCCAGGCTTAACCATGCATGTATAGGTGTTGGCGGAATGGGATGGGGAGATCTCAATAATTTTAAAAGCCATCCCAATGTAAATATTGTGGCCATTTGCGATGTGGATGCGAACCATCTTAAAAAAGCTGCGGATGCTATTCCGGGAGTAAGAACCTATAGCGACTGGCGGGAGTTGCTGAAGAAAGAAAAAAACAATATACAGTCGGTAAATGTAACCGTGCCGGATCATAATCATTTTATAATTGCTTACAGCGCCATCAAACTGAACAAACATGTGTATTGCCAGAAGCCAATGTGTCATGATGTGGCTGAAGTAAGAGCGCTTACAAACGCAGCGGTTAAAGCAGGGGTGGTAACACAATTGGGAACGCAGGTTGCATCCACCTCCTGCGATCGTACCGCCGTGCAGTTATTGAAGGATGGTGTTATCGGAAAAATAAAACACGCGTATCTCTGTTCCAACCGTCCCGGCGCTATAGATACTTACCGGCTTGTGGGGCCACGCCCACCAGAAAAGGCAGATGCTCCTGCCTCACTCAACTGGGATCTGTGGACGGGCACCGCTCCGCTGCGTTCTTATGCTCCTGATATTTACCATCCAACCAAATGGCGTGCATGGCAGGATTTTGGTACCGGCTGGTCGGGCGATATTGGCTGTCATATTTTTGACGCGGTGTGGAAAGGAATAAATTTAAAAGCGCCTATTTCCGTAATAGCCGAGGTGCAGGAGTCGTGGAAAAATTCAGCTGAAAGAAGGGCTGATACCTGGCCGCAGGGCGATCATATTACCTGGAAATTCCCGGGCAATGAATTTACAGAAGGAAAAGAGCTTACGCTCGAATGGTTTGACGGGGCGTTTTATCCGCCGGAAGAAATAAGAGCATTGTATTCGGTAGAACAATATCCTGCGGAATCTGCAATGCTGATTGGTACAGAAGGTGCGTTGCTGATACCGCATGGCGGAGAAAAACCTTTTTTACTGCCTGCTGAAAAATTCCAAAACCGCGAATTTAAAAAATTTGAAAGCCGTAATCACTATCATCATTTTGTGGATGCCTGCCTTGGTAAAGCAAAAACAGAATCGCATTTTGCACAATCAGGACCTATGACGGAAGCTATTCTGCTGGGTACGATTGCCATCCGTATGCCCAATGAAGAATTATTATGGGATGCGGCTAACCTGACTTTCACCAATAACGCTGAGGCTGATAAATATTTAAAGCGGGTATACAGAAAAGGTTGGGAAATAAAACTATAATAATCCGGTAAGAAAGTAACACTACAAGTGA
This sequence comes from Agriterribacter sp., assembly GCA_047601125.1. Lineage (GTDB taxonomy): Bacteria > Bacteroidota > Bacteroidia > Chitinophagales > Chitinophagaceae > Agriterribacter. The sequence continues at coordinate 3,573,673 of JASGJY010000002.1, forward strand.
TTGCTTCTTGCCAAATTTGCAGCAGGATAATATACTAGATCGTATATTGTTATTCTGCTTATCACTATGACATATCAAAATACGGCAACGGGTATACTGTTAGAACAGGTTCTTCCTAAAGAAAGGATTAAAGCAAGACTTATTGATCTTATAGCGTATGCTTCAGACGCGGGATTCTATTACCTGCGTCCGCAGGCTGTTGTGCAGCCCGTATCAGAAGAAGAAATTCAGCAACTTTTTGCATTTTCCCATCAGCATGCAATACCGCTCACTTTCCGTACTGCAGGCACGAGTTTATCGGGGCAGTCCATTACCGATGGAATATTAGTTGACCTGAGCCAGCACTGGCGTGGTATTACCATAGAAAATGAAGGAAGTGAAGTGAAGGTGCAGCCGGGCATTACAGGGGCTATGGTAAATGCAAAACTGAAACCTTATCGCAAAAAGATAGGCCCGGATCCTTCAAGCATCAATTCTGCAATGATGGGGGGCATACTTTCCAATAACTCCAGCGGCATGTGTTGCGGTGTGCATCTCAATTCATATCACACCACAAAATATATACGGTTTATTTTGCCGGACGGAAAAATTTTTTCAACGGCGCTTAAACAGGATTATGAACGTTTTGAAAAAGAATGTGCCGGAATATTCAATACGATCGCAGACTACCGGCAACGCATACTCGAAAATTCCATATTGTATAACAGGATAAGGCAAAAATATCTTACCAAAAATACTACGGGCTATAGCTTAAATGCTTTTATTGATCATGAGCATCCTTTGGATATTTTCGCCCACCTGCTTATAGGCGCGGAAGGCACGCTTGGCTTTATAGCGGAGGCTACATTAAAAACGATTCCTGATTATCCGTTCAAATCAACAGGCTTACTATATTTTCCGGATATATACGCGGCATGCCAGGCAATAGTGCCATTAGTTAATACTGAGGCAGAAGCCGTGGAATTGATGGACAGGGCATCGCTGAGGTCAATAGAACATATAGCCGGTGTGCCTGATACACTTAAAACCCTGCCTGCCGGCGCGGCAGCATTGCTGATAGAGTTCCAGGGCAATACACAGGAAGAAGTGGAGAAAAAGAAAAATGCATTTCTGACTATTGCGCACAACTTATCACTGCTGCATGCACCGCAATTTACGAATAACAGGAAGCAGCAGGCCTTTTTGTGGAAGCTTCGCAAAGGCATGTTTCCCGCGGTTGGAGCTGTTCGCGCCAGGGGCACAACTGTTATTCTTGAAGATATTGCTTTCCCGGTAGATAAGCTTGGCGATGCTATTATAGACCTGCAGCAGCTTTTTAAAAAATATGATTATGACGATGCTATTATTTTCGGGCACGCAAAAGATGGCAATATTCATTTTGTGGTAACGCAAACATTTAATGCAGAAAGTGAGGTGCAGCGTTATGCGCGCTTTATAGAAGAAATGGTTGTACTTGTGGTTAACAAATATGATGGTACACTCAAAGCAGAGCATGGCACAGGCAGAAATATGGCGCCGTTTGTGGAAACAGAGTGGGGAAGTGAGGCGTACGAAATAATGAAGGGGCTGAAGGCTGTGGTTGATCCCCGTAATTTGCTGAACCCGGGCGTTATTATAAACGAAAATAAAAACGGGCATTTGCTGAACCTGAAACCCTTGCCTGTTGTGGAGGAAGAGGTGGATAAATGCATTGAATGCGGCTATTGTGAGCATGTTTGTCCGAGCAGGGATATAACACTTACGCCCAGGCGAAGAATTGTAGTGAGGAGAGAAATGGAGTTGCTGCATTCAGAAGGGAAAGATGATGAGCTTAAACAGTTAAATGAGCAATACGAATACGATGGTATAGAAACCTGCGCCGTAGATGGCATGTGCTCGTTGGCCTGCCCGGTTGATATTAATACAGGCGATCTTATCAAGCGGCTCCGTGCTGAAAGTCATTCTGCTTCCGGTGCAAAAAAAGCGGTTTGGGTTGCTGAAAATTTTTCTTCCGTAATCAATGCCATTCGTTTCGGGTTAAATACAGGCTCATTTATTAATACGCTTTTTGGCGCGTCGGCAATGTCTAATCTCACAGGCGTATTTAAAAAAGTTGTGCATGCTTTACCATTATGGTCTGAGCAATTATCTCCTGCGCCTTCCGTAAAAAAATATATGGAAGACCCGGGTAAACAAAAACATCAACGCACGGTAGTGTATTTCCCAACCTGTATATCGCGTATGATGGGTGGAGCAAAAGAGAGGAAGAATGATATCATGAAAACGTTTTTACGTATATCTGAAAAAGCAGGAACAGGTATTAAAGTGCCATCCAATATTCCTTCGCTTTGCTGCGGGCAAATGTTTTCTTCAAAAGGGTATAAAGACGCGTTTAAGCTGATGGCTGATAAAACCATTGATGCATTATGGGAGGAAGCCGAAAAGGGCAAACTGGCAGTTGTGCTTGATGTTACTTCGTGCACATTAACTTTATTACAATGCAGGGCGGCGCTTTCGGCAGCGCAACAAAATAAATTTGATAAGCTTACCATTATTGATAGCATTGAGTATATCGAGCAGTATATCATGCCATTTGTTACGGTAAATAAAAAAAAGAAAGCAATCATTTTACATCCGGTTTGTTCTGTGTACAAAATGAAAATGGAAGACCGCTTTAAAAAAATCGCGGCTCATTTTGCAGATATGGTGCATGTGCCTGATTATGCAGGATGCTGCGGTATGGCCGGCGACAGGGGGTTTTTATTTCCGGAACTTACACAGGCTGCAACCAAAATGGAGGCAAAGGAAGTAAATGATTGCAGCGGTTATTATTCTTCTTCAAAACCATGTGAAATGGCTATGAGCGAGGCAACAGGTAAAAACTATGAGTCAGTATTATATCTTGTTGATGAAACTATAATATAGTATGGTGTAACATTGTATTATTCTAAAGATAATTAGGTAAGCAATAAATGGAGTTTATGATTGAATTGTGATTGCTTTGCCGTGCAACAGGTTTAAAGTTGTAAGTTTCTCATGCGGAGCGCAAATGTGGCAGGAGTATGAGCAATTACAAACATTGCCTAAGTGTTGATAGTAAATTACAAGTTCCCGGCTTACCGGTTGCATTATTCACTCGTTATTTCACGGAGGTACGCGAAGGCTACACAAAGAGCCACAAAGAATAATAAATCGCTCTGTGTAACTTTGTGCATACTTTGTGGCTCTTTGTGTAGCAAGTCCTGTTTCGCCGGTGCGAATACCGGAACTGGTGGCAGGAAATATATCAAGGGTTATTTAAAAATAACTTCGGGCATGCCCAATACGCAGAATGGAGCACGGATAAAACAATTCATCCATAATGATGTCATTATAATCCTGCCATTATGAAGTTTAAATTAAAACATTTTGAGGCGGGAGAGAACTTTTCTTACTGAAGGTAAATCCGTTGGCAGTAGTACAAAAGTTGAGCATTAGTGCCAATGCCCGGCAGATCTCTCACTCGCGTAAGAACGATGATAGTAAAGTCCCTGTATTACTCGTTCGGGATGATACAAACCTGTAGACTTCATTTCCTTTTTTTACCTTAGGTTTGTAAAAAAAAGTTGATGAAAAGGCTCTTATATTTTGTTCCGGTTATATTGTTTATTGCCTGTGGTGGAAATAAAGCTAAGAATGAAAAAGCTGTTGATATTCCTGTTGAAGAAAAGAAGACTCCTGCATTGTCAGATGCATTTAATGGTTCTTTTGAAAAAGTGCTGACTACTTATTATTCGTTACGCGATGCGCTTGTGGCAGGCGATACCGCTCAGGCAAACACTGCATCATCTTCCCTCATCACCGCCGTAAGTGAAGTAAAACTTGATGAACTGAAAAGTGCAGATACAGCCAATATTATTATTCCTACCGCTAAAACATATACAGAAGGTATAGCGAGTGAAAGCAGGGGATTGTTAGGAGAATCAGATATTGAGCAAAAACGAAAGTCATTCCAGATGATATCAACCGGTTTGTTTGACCTGGTGAGAACGGTCAGATATGATAAACAAAAAGTGTATATGCTCCATTGCCCCATGGCTTTTAATAATGCCGGAGCCGACTGGCTTAGCAACACCACTGAAATTAAAAATCCTTATTTCGGAAGTAAAATGCTTACATGCGGGAGCGTTGCGGATTCTGTAGTGCTGAAATAATTATTATTATAAATCCCGCAGGCCTTAAAGAAAAATCCTGCGGGATTTGTGTTTATTCTTTCAGCTTCCTGCAAAATATTTTTCTTCCGCCCTGGAATAATAAAAAGCCTTCTATTTCATTTTTGAAATTCTTTACAAATTCAACCTTTACATTGTCATTCGGATCAAAAAACAAATCTTCTTTTTCCGCAGATAATACTTTTACAGATTGATTGGTAGGCGCAGCGTTCAATGCACCGTTTTTTATGCTCATTACTACTTTTAAATCCGGGCGTATTTCGTAATTACCTTCATATTGTTTTAAAATAGAATCGGTAAGCGTAAGAGAGGTCTTTAGTTCAGGTAAATCGTAGGGCTTATTATATAATTGTTTCAACACCTTGTCTGTAATTTCTTCCAGCGATTTGTCTGATGCATTACTGAGTAATAAAATACATATATTATCTTCCGGCACACGAACAAAATTGGTGATATAACCATGTATGCCGCCGCTATGACCAACTTTTCTTTTGCCATCAATACTGTCTATCACCCAGCCATAACCATAATGATTGCGGACAGGCGTATATGCTTTTTCCTGGTCGGCTTTGGAGAGGATGGTATAGTTTTCAAGCGCCTGGTGCCATTTGTATAAATCACCCACCGTTGAGTAAATAGCGCCGGCAGAAAAAGATACCGATGAATCTACAATGGGGGCTGTGTCGGCACTTTTATTATCTATTTTAAAATAACCAGTTGTTTTTTCAGGCAACTGGAGGTGTGTAAAATCAAAGCCGCTATGCGTCATTTGCAATGGTGTAAAAATATATTGCCGCACCACTTGTTCGAAAGGCATTTTTGTAACCTTCTCAATAATATATCCCAGCATAGAATAACCGCTGTTGGAATAATTCCACCCTTTGCCAGGGGAAAAATCAAGCGGCTTATCTTTAAACAAAGCCATCATCTTTTCACGGTTAGCGGGTTTGCTTACTTCTGTTTCCATAAATTTACTGTCGCTGGTATAGCTGTATATACCGGAAGTATGCAGCATGAGTTGTTCTATAGTAATACTATCTCCTTTAGGAAATTTTGGAAAGTATTTGCTTAGCTTATCGCTTATGCTTAGCTTTTTTTCCTGCTGTAATTTCAGAATTACCGTGGTAGTAAATTGTTTGGTGATAGAGCCCAATTGAAAAATGCTGTTTTCATTGTTGCTTATTTTGCTGGCAACATTTCTGTAACCATAGCCTTTGTTGAGCAAAATATTTCCATCCTTTGCAATTAATACTGAGCCATTAAACCTGTTGAGGTCAGCATACCTGCTTATCAGAGAATCTAAAGGTGCTGTTTCTGCTTGACAAAAAGATGTTAAAGCAAAAAATACCAATACCGCTGTTATAAAATAGCGCGCCATATTACAAATTTAAAATGAAGAAAGAGATAAGCGGTTGAAGTATGCTAAAGCTACGGCTCCATTTTTGTTTTGTGTAATTATTATGAACACTTTGAGTTTATGCTGTATGTCCGGCAATTTTTCTATACAACCGGCTTAGGTAAGGCTTCGCAAGCCTTGCAGGTCTTTAAAGCCTTTGAGATTATTTTTCTTTCTTTTCACTAAACAATAATTTGTTGCCAAATGGATCGTGCAATGTTAATGTTATGGCGTTCCATGGGGCTTCTTCCAGCCCGGGGCGGCCGTATTTGTAATTTTTTTCAGTCAATAATTTTTGATAACCGGCAAGCCCTTCACTTGTTTCAATAAACACTTTCGCGCCGGGGCAGCAGTCGCCGTGGTGTTCAGACAAATGCAGTAGAATATCTTCCTTAGATACCTGCATGTACAGGGGTGCATTATTGTCAAAGCGATGTTCCCAATCAATCGAAAAACCCAGCCAGTCAATATAAAATTCACGGGCTTTTGCTTCATTAAATATGCGCAGTATGGGAATGACTTTGTGGCTCATATAGTGTTCTTTTTGCAATCGTTAATAATTGTTTGTGCAGGGTAAGCACCTGGGGAAGTATCGCTTTCTGTTCATCGTTATAGACAACAAAATCGCAGAGCCTCATTTTTATTTCTTCATTTATCTGGTTGTTCATACGTTTTAAAACCTCATCTCTGCTTATATTATCGCGCTGCATGGTGCGCAGTATACGCAGGTTTTTAGGCGCAAATACGCCAACTACATAATCAAGGTGTTCCTGCGAGCCGCTTTCAAAAATGAGGGCGGCTTCTTTAATAGTATAAGGGGAGGAGCTTTGTTTCAGCATCCACTTTTCAGCATCACGTATTGTTGCCGGGTGAACAATGCTGTTCAATAATGCCAGCTGCTGCTCATTGCCAAATACTTTTGAGGCCACATACTTCCTGTTAAGCAATCCATCGGTATAAGATTCAGCGCCAAAGTGCTTAATGATCTCTGCTTTCAGTATCTCATCATTATTCATAATTTCTTTAGCTGCTGTATCAGCATAATATACAGCAATACCCAGCACTTCAAATATCCGGGCAACAAGGCTTTTGCCTGAGCCGATTCCACCTGTTAAACCTATTTTAAGCAAGGGCTAAATTTTATATAAACTTATAGAAAATAAAAATCCGAAATCCATATCCTGGATCCCGGATTATTTATTAACTCGTTAAATACTATTTTTTGTCAGAGGGAGCGCCATTTAATTGCTTGCTCCATTCCATGCTGATAGCGCTTTTTTCAATTTTGAGATAGCTGCCCGGGCTTACTTCAAGCTGCAGGGTGTTGTCTTCATTTACTTTATCTATCTTGCCATGTATACCGGCAATAGTAACTACCTTATCTCCTTTTTGAAGGTTGGTCTGAAAGTTTTTTGCTTCTTTTGCTTTTTTAGTTTGAGGGCGGATCATAAAAAAGTAAAATACAGCGATGATACCTACCAGCATAATCATCTGCATCATCTGTGCATTTCCCTGTGCACTCTGTAATAATGTTAAATAACTTGTCATGTTGTTGTTTTAAATATTGAATACAAATTTGATTAATTCTTTTTATTAACTACCACATTAAAAACAAGCGCATAAGTATCGGGCTGAGTATTGGTTACCACATGAATGGTTTTGTGATTTGGACCCAACTTATTTGTGCTGTTAAATACACCTTTTATAATGCCTTCTCCGCCCGGCGCAATCGGTTCTTCGGGTTTTTCAGCTACGGTGCATCCGCATGAAGGGCGAACGTCTTTTATTACCAGGGGTTTGCTGCCGGTATTTCTAAAGCGGTATGCCACTTCAATTTTTTCTCCTTCGGTTATAGTGCCTTTGTCAAGCGTTGAATCCAGCCATTGTATGGTTGTTAAGCTTGCCGGGTCAGCAGTATTTGTTGCTTTTGCTGCATCAGTAGCAGGAGGTGTTTTACTTTCTCCCTGCTGGCAGGCTGCAAAAAATGTTGTAACTATAATGACTGCCAAAATAAGTCTGCTCATTTTTTATTGAATTTTGGACTGCAAATGTACGTTTTATAAAAATATCAGGATTTTTTGTGAGATACTTTGTGCAGTTTATCCTGCGCCAGCAGGTCTTTATGAATATTATCTAAAATCCCATTTACAAAATGCCCGCTTTGCTGTGTGCTGTATTCCTTTGCCAAATCAATATATTCATTGATGGTAACCTTTGTAGGAATAGTATCAAAATACAGGAACTCGCAAACGCCCATTTCCATAAGGATCATATCCAGCACGGCTATTCTTTCCGCATCCCAGTTTTTTAGTCTGGGTTTAATGAGCTCAAGACAGTATTCTTTTTTCTCCAAAACAGTTTGCAGCAGGTCGTTCGCGAATTTTCTTTTTTCCGCGCCCAGCATATCCTGAAAATCGGCATTGGCCGGTTTTTGCAAAAAGTTCAGCACAAGCTGGTTCATCATTTCAGCGTCGTCGTCCCAGTGGAGAAATGTATCATCCATATGAGACATAAAGCCGTCGTTTGCCAGCATCAGGTCTGTAAAAATATATTCCAGTATATTTTTTTCAGATTTCTTATTTCTTTCCTGCAGCGCGATGTATTCTTTATATATGGGCGCTTCCACAAGTTGTAAATAAGTTTTTCTTATCAACTCTTCATTATCCCATTGCTGGGGTTTTATTTCGGCTACCGCTCTCTGGTAAAAAGCATCCTCCAGTAATTTCCAAACTATTTCATTGCCGGCTATTTTAATATTTACATTAAGATCTTCTTTGCTTGGCAAATGTTTTGAAGATCGTAAACGCGAGTCAGTTTCCGCATAGCGGGCAACACTGATAATATGGTGAATGAGATAAACGAAAATCTGGCGGGATTGCTCTAAATGCTTGTCTAATAACTTATTAAATTTATTTCCCTGGGCTTGCTCTTCACTGGTTTCAATAGTGTAGAGGGTTTGCATAACTTTTACACGTATGTTTCTTCTGCTGATCATCTTTAAAGAACTATTAAGCGGCGGCGAAGGTAGGGAAAAAAGAAATATAAAGAAAGGGGATAAGAGAGGCAAGAAGGGGAATATATAGTAAAGCTCAAGAACAATTGCTGAAGGCTGAATACTGATTGCCAACAGCTGTTTGCGCTCGGCTAATTATCCCTTGTATACCTGAACTGCCCGGATAATAACGGATGCCTGCCCAGCAAATGCGGATTTGATAATTGTAAAGTAAAATCTGTAAAAAACACTTCACTTATCCATTTTTCAGGTTCAAATACAAAATTGTTTTGAATTTTATTGAGTGGGATATATGTAAAAGGGTGATCAGGAAAAACAGATGAAATGATTTTTACTGAATCAATTTCCTGCCTGGTAAATTGAACAATACCTTCTGCATTAGTAAATTTTTTTTGACGGCCGCGTGCTGTGTATAATGTGCATTCAATATCTTTTATATAAAGCGGATTGTCGTCAGCAAAAGTTATGGTAACAAAATTATCATTTACCCTGCGCGAAGATAACAACTTGAAATCGCGGGCAGGCTTTAAACGGCTGTTGAAAGTAATAATATTATTATCCAAAGTCCACCTTCCGCTGCCTGTACGGGTGAATTGACCTTTTGTATAAAAAAAAGTGAATGTGTAATTTGGCTTTAACGTAAAGCCGCTGCTTGTTTCCTTTACATCCTGCAGAAAATAAGAACCGGCTGCTTCATTGTTTTGTTGAGCATATAAAGAAAAAGTAACTAATAAAGCAGGAATAAGTATGCCGGATATTCTTTTCATACGGTAACTATATTTAATGATCAAAGCTACAGTTTAATTTTCTCAATATTACAGGCGCAGGTATGTTGCTAACTGGAGTATGTGATTATTGGTAACCGCATTATTTCTGCCGGAAACATATTGGTTCATATATCCTGTTTCAATATCAAAAGCTTTGCTTACGCGATAGCCCACTGATGCATAAGCGCGGTTCTGGTCAAATGTTTTCCCGTTAACATTGCGTGTATTGCCAAAGTTCAGGAACACTTCGTTCTGAAGTGAAGCGAACATGCCTTTCTCAAATTTTTTTTCACCGTTCAAAGGCACAACAGTTCTGAAAAAATACCTGAACCTGTTGGCGTATACATAATCATTTCGTTTCAGCTCATTATTTTCTGCTACCGGCGTGCCAATAAAACGTTGTTCTACCCGAAACCTGTGCGAGAGTGATGTAAAAGCGACTGGATGCGAAACAATAAATTGTTCCCAGATGCGGTGCTCCGGCATATACCCTGAAACGCCTGATATAATCCTGCGATTGCTGATATAGCCATAGCCTGCTGTGAGAATTTTATTTTTTGAAAGATTGTAATTCAAGCCGGGGCGCAATAATAATGACTGCATATGTTGCCATTTATTATTACTTCTAACCTGCACATCACTGTAAAAACTAAAATCGTTTTTTAGTTTAATTGTATTGAAGGCAGCAAACCAGCCATTAAACTGTGTTTGCGCCCTGCCGCTTACAAATATGCTTATTGCAAATACCAGGAGCAAAATAATTTTTAAATGCATTTTTAATTTTTAAATTATAGTAACCGGTTAAGGGCAAAAATAAGTTGCGACGGATACAAAATATCAAAATAAAAAGTTAGATTTTACGGATAAGCATTCTTTTGCTTATGGCAATGTTGATAGTATGTCAGCAATCAGTTTGTTTTCATCAATCTTTTTTAATCCCAGCCTCACAATAACTGTTTGTTTAGAAGGGATAATAAATATTCCCTGCCCGCCGTATCCGTCAGCATAATACATATCGCCCGGCACATCCGGAAACTGATGTTTTTTTGAGCCTGGTTTATCAAAGCCGTTTAGCCAGAATTGCATACCATATTGTTGATGTGGATCTGCTTTAGAAGGCTGAGTTGATAATTGTATCCAATCGTCCGGAAGGATTTGCTCACCGTTCCATTTTCCATTATCAAGACAAAACATTCCAAATTTAGCAAAATCATGTGCGGTGGCATAGCAATAGGAAGAGCCTACATACATACCGGAAGCATCAGGCTCAAGTGTTGCTGAAAGCATACCGATCTTGTATAATAATTCCCTGTATGGAAAAGAAGTATAATCATTTTCTCCGACTGTTCTTTTAATAATATCGCTTAAAATATTACTGTTGCCGCTGGAATAATTAAATACAGTTCCGGGGGGATATTTTAAAGGAAGTCCTTCAGCATAATTTGCCATATTGCCTTTTTTGAAAAGCATGATGGTGGCTTCGCTGGGATAAAGATAATTTTCATGATAATCCAACCCGGAAGTTTGCTGTAATAATTGTTTGATGGTGATTGATGCTTTTGTAGTGCCTGCCCATTGTGGCACAGGTGCAGGCGCATCTATATTTAATTTACCTTGTTTTACTAATATGCCGATTAAACAACCTGTGATGCTTTTATTAGCAGACCATGTGGGCATAACAGTGCTGTATGAAAAGCCCGGCGCATATTTTTCAGCAACCAGCTTGCCATTATGCACAATCACAATTGCTCTTGTGGTAGTAGGTTTATCAGCGTTCCCGTAAATCTCCTGCTGTAAAATTTTGTCGAGCTGTTGTTTGTTTATGTACGGCAGGCTGTTATCTGACAAGTTATTTTCATAACGCCGATTAATACTGTCGGGAGGAGGAGAAGGAATATTGAATTGCTGCTTTCTGATCTCTGCCTCGGAAAAATCATTGATCAAAGTAGCGCCAAGCCTTTTTCTGAATATCGCTTTTTTTTCTGCAAAGCCAAATACATTTACTGATACTGATGAATCAGTATTGTTTACATTATATGTTGCAAGTGAAAATGGAAAACCCGACAGATCTTCTTTAATTACTGTTTCAGAATTACGGTGCTGAAGATATATGGAAGAACAAAGCGTTTTAGCGCCGAAGGCGCTTATTAATGGAAGCGATATATAAAAATACCTCGCTATAAAAACGATAATAAATACAGCGGTTACTAATAAAACCCTGCGGAAAGTTTTTTTAAGACGCATATTGATAAACGGCAGCAAAAATAATAAGCGCATATTATTCTACCAGCCTGCCGCTAATTAATTTCCCGCATAACAATGTTGTTATGCGGGAAATTAAACTATCAACAATAACCAAGTAAATAATAGATGATCACAAAAACGAGAATAGAACCCAAACAACCGCCGCCCCATTTGTAAGCGCCGTAACCGGCAAGTAAAGTTCTCAGCCAATTTTGCATATATATAATTTTGGTAACAGATAATATAAAATTATACCAAAACAATATAGCACATATTTATGCTGAGTTTTGTTAACCTCTGTAGAAATAATTGCACAATCTTTTAAGAAGGTAAGGACTTGTTCTTCCTTTTGTCATACGCTTTTTTAGCGCCATATGCCACGCCAGCGGCTACCAGCAGGCTTACGCCACCATCAATAGGCACTTCCGAATCAGGATCTCCACCCGGATCGGGTTGCGCTTTTAACGATGGTGCATAGCCTAATGCACATACTAAAATCACTGCTGTAAGGAAAGTTTTTAGTTGCATGAATTTGAGATTTAAAATTTGAAATTGGAGATGCTCCCCGGTGGAGAGGTTTGTGATTTGTTGTTTGTGGTTTAAGTAGAGACAAGGCATGCCTTGTCTCTACCAATATACCTTTCTTCTTCTACCTCTTCAATATCTTCACCACTTTTCGCATATCCCTGCCTGTTATTCTTACCTGGTAAATACCTGAGATAATATTATTATTGATATCTACACTGCGGGTGCTGCTGCCTTCTGCCAGTTGTATAAGCTTGCGGTATATTACCTGGCCTGCATTGTTTAACAACTCAATAGTATAAGCGCCGCCTTTAATGTTATCAAACTTCAGATTAATATTACTACCTGTTGCCGGGTTGGGGTAAGCGATAACCGTTGGGTCAATATTCCTGTTCAATGCCGGCAATCCTTTCCTGTTCACTATTATCACGCTGAACCTGTCTGCCGCTGATGATCTGCTGTCGCCGCTTACCTGGAAGAATACCTGTGATGTTGCTGTTAAGCTGATATCGGTATTTGTTTGCAGGTAATTATCTGTCAGTGTTACTGATTCTGCTCCTGATAATTCTATCGGGCTGAACTCAAGCATATACGAAGCTGCTGATGTATTGGTGAGGTTCAGCCTCAAAGTGTCTGATGATTGTATCAGGTTTCTCCTGTCTACCATCAGTGACTGACCTTTTCTTATGATAGCAAGGTTCTCCATTACATTATCTGCTTTCAATGCATCCATATTATCTATCTCATCGGAGAAGCTGGTGCTGTAAGATGCAAACACTTCATCCAGTAAAATTTTATTGCCATTGGTATTGGCTTGTAGATTAATACGAATACCATATTGCGTATTACTTTTACCTTCTCCTGCACGGAATACATTTTGTGCAGCAGTGTTTGATTTGTCTGATTCTTTGATTATAATGCTTCCTTCTTTTCCACCTGATGCATTTACAAGGAAACTTTGGCCGGACTGAATCAGTTCATTGATGTCGCTTACGGCTTTTGGTGTAGTATCGTATTTATTTCCTCCGTAGCTAACATTAACATAAGCGCCCACCGAGCCCAGCTTCGGATCCCATACATAAAATCCATTAGCCACATTATTCCTGGTGATGCTGGCAAAATTAACGGGTGATGCAAACGGGTTGGCTACTGCTGTAAAGCCTGTGGCTGCTACAGGTATGGTTTGGTTACCGGTTAACAGTGGCCCGGTTGCGCGAAGTGTAGTATTATTTGTACCTGTTGTTGTAATACTTCTGTCGCCCCGTATAAAGAGGAAGTATGGAATATTGCCAACTTTGGCTTGTTTCGTATTTGTTACATTTATCCAATTGTTCGCTTCATTGTTGAATGTTTTTATGCTGGTCTCCTGCTTAGGTAGATTCTGGTCAAATCCTTTATCCGCGGGCCCGGCAGTAATTATAGTGCCATAACCCGGGTTTGGATTGGATGGTAGTATTGCTCCTTCCTGCCATGCCTGGTTTACTGATTGCTCTCCGTCTACAGGCGCATTCATCAGTCTCCATGCCCTGCGGGCAGGTATGTAGCGTTCTACGGTTACATTGCCTGATATAGTACCCAGTACAGGCGCTAGCCTTGCGGTGTTTTCAGCATTGCTCTTAAGTGTAAGCCAGTTGCCTGTGTTGAGTGTGCCGCTGGTAACGGTAAGAATGTCATAAATGCTCAATGCCGACCCGATGGTGACTGTTCCGTTACGGTTAAGGGTAAACGCTTTTAGTGATCCGCCATCGCCTGCGCTGAAGTGCAGTGTGCCGAAGTCACCGTTGCCGGTAATTGCCAGGCTGGAAGTGGCTGAGCCGGAAACTGTGCCTGTGCCGGTAAGCGTGGTAAGCAATAATGTATTTCCATTGATCGCTAACTGAGCGTCGGACGGGATATTCAAAGTGCCTGTTAATGACCAGTTGCCGGTAAGCGTATACATATTAGCCCGGTTAGCTAGCGTAAATGTTTTACCATCGCCAAAGTCGGTGGGCGTAGTGCCGCTGCCATCAGGATTTGTGCCCCAGGTGGTCAAGTTGTACAGATCACCGGAAGGTTTAGAGTAGTAGGCGCCGGTGGTACCTGTTCCACAGCCTTCATCAATCACTCCATCGCAGTTATTGTCTTTACCATCACAGAACTCTGGTGCGCCAGGATGAACGGAGGCATCATTATCGTTGCAATCTGATGAATTTTCGACAAACCCATCTTCCAAAGTACACGATTCCATATAACTATTAATATCACCATATCCATCCGCATCCTTATCACGATAGAACTTTTTAAGATTACCTGTTACAATTACATTAAATGAACAGCTTACTTTTCTTCCTATACTATCAACTGCTGTAACTTGAACAACCGTACTCCCTATGGGGAACTCATAGGGTAATGAAATGTCATTTTCATTTATTGAATAAACAAAAGATGCTGCTTTGCTGCCAATTGTTGAATCAGTAAAAGTTAATTCGGCGAAACATTCATTTCCTGCAATAGACACACTCGTATCTTTGCGGCATTCTATAGAAAACGGAGGTGCGGAACGATGCACACTAACGATTACAGAATCGTAAGACGTATTTCCATTTTTGTCAGTTGCAATAGCCTTTATTTTATGTACTCCTTCTGAAAGCATACTTGCTTTAAGAGTTAAGGTATCATTGTGTCCGATATCACCATCTTTATCAGAGTTCCAGGTTATTGATTCTCCTTTTAGTTTGCCATCTTCCGTATCATAGGCATACGATTCAAAATGTAAAATATCATCTCCCACAACGGTTGTATTTTCTTCGGGAATCAGAATGTAAACTTCCGGAATGCTATTTGCTGCAATAAAATTATCAGATTCTGTCATTGCAGTATTAAAACCGTCACTAACTAATATTCTGATCACAGCATTTTTTGACTCGGCTATGCCTTTTAATGATAATGTTGTATCAGTATAATTGAATGCGACCGTCTCCCATGTATTACCTCCGTCTGCGCTAAGTTGTATAACGAAATATAATGTATCCCCATCTTTGTCATACGCTTGCCATCGAATAGTATCACTACTTTTGACAATGTTTTTCCCTTTAGGAAACAAGATTGAAACAATCGGTTTATTATCACTAGCGATTTTCTCCGCAATGATTTTATTGTTTTTTAAAATAATCGCTTTTTTAGCAGTTTCATTTTTTAAAATTGGTA
The DNA here is from genome assembly GCA_047601125.1 of Agriterribacter sp. GTDB lineage: Bacteria > Bacteroidota > Bacteroidia > Chitinophagales > Chitinophagaceae > Agriterribacter. Next base: position 3,588,994 of record JASGJY010000002.1, read on the forward strand.
CACTGAAGATTAAGGATTCAGTTTCAATAAGTTTATTGGGTTCAAAGTTTACAGAGGAGACAATTTCATTTTGCGAATTAAGTAACTGTAATTGAAATGTTGATGATGTAGAATTGTAGACGATTTCTGGCTGGTTTGGCAACAATAAAACCGGATCCATTGCTATCAAATCGTTGTTGATGATCCCATAAAACAACAGATTATCCTTTAACTCGATGCTTTTTGTAGATTTTTTGTTTATAGGAGATGATACTAAAATATCTCGCTTTTTGATTGAATCTAACAATCTCTTATAAGTCGATTGTGAAGGCCATTGATAATAATCTAGGTTTTGACAATAAGACATAAGTTCAAAATGATTGAATGGGGATAGAATTGTTCCATACCTAGTATCAAAGCCGAATATTCTTTTATTCACATCAGCCTCACCCATTGGTCCAATTCCGGCAATATCCTCCTCAGATACATTCCACTCTCGAAAGCCATATAATATATTTTCTTGGGGGAAATTAGATTTTTGCCAGGGATGTAACTTAGCTCCACAAAGTGGTACATGTTCTAGTCCCAACACATGACCCATTTCGTGAGAGTATGTTGATTTGCTATCAGAATGTTTTACAACTGCGCCTACACCGTAAATGCCTTCTCCAGTAACATTTTGTCCGTCAGGTTCCGCTAATTTAGCATTAATTGCGGCTAGGTATATATTTTTAGGCGATGACTTGTTAAGTGCTTCAACTGCAGCCAAGGCATGAACTAAAGGAGAATGTTTTTTCCAATCTTCAGTTTTTGGTAAATGAAATCTATTCAAATTAGATGTGTTGTCAATAAAAGGCTTCAATTTAACTATTGGCGTGGGAAACATTGCTTCTATTTCTCTATGTGCTTTTCCATGATCACTCACAACTTCATGCGTAGACAATTCAATAATTTTACCATTATCATCTTCCCACGAAAAGGCCGTCATGATGATTTTCAAATCAGGAGATGATTGAAATTTAACTCTGATAGAGCAATCATTTGGTATTCCAGCAGCCTCTTTGCAGTCACAATCTGCATCAAACTTTAAGTCGAGAAAGCCCTCATCAGTTAGAGATTCGTTTAATGTGAATACTACAGTAGATGTCATATGAGACCTTAATGTATCAATTAAAGTACTTTTGGGGGGTACAGGATCATTTAATTTCCAATTATCAGACGTTATTATAATATCTTCTTTTCCATCTCTTTTAACAATTAATTTAGGAATAGTTTCAAAATAAGTTTCTATATCAGAGTTTGATCTAATAATTGCTCTTACTATTGTAGGTTTATCAGCTATAAGTGGGACAGAATTATTTAAATCCTGTATTACCTGGTTTACTTCCAGCCCTAATAATTCAATCTTTACCTTACATGTCTCGTCAGCATCGTCACCAGTTTCGGATCGAGAACTACGCTTTGTTGGGTGTACGTATTTGTCTGTATCATCGCAATCAACTTTTAAGGAAATAAGCTCTTTTGCCAGTTTATAGTCCGTTGGGCGGTCACATTGTGTTTTAGTTGCACCATCGCTATAGCCGTCATCATCCAAATCTTTATACCATATTGTTTCTGGATTAATGGCTTTGTCGTTATCCTCACAATCCGCACCTTTGGTAACATCGCTATATCCTACAGGAATATCCAGTCCATAGCAAACAGTTTCTTTACCATTATCATAACCATCGCCATCTTTATCAATATAGAATTCAGCAGAACGCCATTTAGTAGCATCATTATCATCACAATCTCCTTGTTCCGTTGTTAAACCGTCACCATCTGCATCTCCGCACCTGCCAGCTCCCCCGCCCGAATAAGTTAGTTTAATATTAGGTACACTATAAAAATCAACTACTCTAAGGTTGTCCCAATCATTTAATGGAAGTCTGCCTCGAGTTGAAACCCCACCACAAAGCCCATTCCTCGTTTGTACAAAGTTAAATTGCATTCTTCCTGTTGTTCTTTGGTTATAAGAAGTGGCTGTTCCACCACTGTACCAATCTGTGTAGATGGTCAAAGTTCCTCCTGTATATACAAATGGTGTTTGCAACTCTAATTCCCACCAGCCTTCTCCTGTTGGAATGGAAAGTGAATTGTTTTCGTAAACTTTTGTTGCCCCACTAATCAATTCATTCCAGGGCCCGGCACCATTTCTATCATCAGAATTTTTGAGATAAACGGTAAAATTATGGGTGTTAGCTCCAGCGCTCCCATTTTGACCTTTATACCAGGCTATCTTAGTAATTGTTGAATTTATAGGCAGTTTGCATAATAATAATGCCGAATAGTCTGCAAAATGGCGGCTATATAAAGGCGATCCTGCATTTTCGGCACTTGGTCTGTTAAGCGGACCTCTGTCGCCTGCATCTTCTACGGTGCCGTGTGAACCTAATATGAAGGAAGATTGTGAGTTGGCTTGATTGTTAAAGAAGATAATTAGGATGGCAATGGATAAAATGACCTTAATTTTCATGAACTGAAGATTTATTTTTTTTGGCATCGTGCTATAATCTTTCATAATGAATATTTTAAATTGTACATATCATATTGCGAGTTTTAAATAGCTGCTTTTTAATTCAAGCGATTGCACCCAGGTCTGTTCTTTTTTGGTATGCATGCACCGCCTGAACATGATCATGAAAACTCTAGCGTCTTTTTTTTCTATGTCTTTATTAACATAAACAGTCTTGTATTGTGTTATACCTTTTATGCTGCATAATGCCTTTTCTTTTTCAAGCATTTGCCAGGCATTTACTATTGATGAGGATAAGGTTACAATAGTAAATTCTTCATCAGTATTATATAGTATCCGCGTATAGCCGTTTTCAATTTGCAGTTCCATTGCTGATGGTTGAATGTGAGAGAGCAGCAGCCTATCCCTCCTTCTCCCTTTCCAAAGAAAAAGGGAGGGGTGCTACAGAATAAATCCAGACTATTAACTACCACATCAGCTATATAGCGTGTCCATGCAAAGGTTGTCTCTCCAACTCCCTTTCGTAAGAGAAAGGGAACAATATTTTAAATGTATGGTACGATCTGTTTCAGGAGATTCGAAAGATATATTGAAGGATTGAAAGATGCAGTAAAACTAAGGATGCAGATGTATATGCGCAATAGCACAAAAGTTGTAGATGGTTGTGACTTTTAGCCTGTTTCCTTTTTTTCAGGGAAACAGGCGGCGCTGAAATGATGTAAAACTACCACTATGTCTGTTGAGAATACCACGCCTATGGGAAAGTTGGTACTTCCCGGTTATAGGTAGTTTGGAAAACAGGTATTGTAATCATTGCTGAAATAATGACGTAAAAGGAATTTTTACTGTTAATGTTTCAGGCTTAACTGCATTACTAATGAAAGCCCGGTCGTAACGATGATGCCCGTTTACATCCATATCACTGAAGAAATTGCTGGTTAAATAATCCTTGTTATCCAGGCATACATTGATTTCTATTATAAGTCTTTCATCTGTGGTTTGTTTGGGTATTTCAAAAGGCTTTACGATGATCAATACCTGGTCGCCATCACTGTTATATATTAAACCATTATCCTCTATAATGTCATTTTCTTTTAGTAATACAGAAAACCGGCTTAATGCGTACGGATCTTTTGTTTCAAACTTTGTTTTGGGGAAGATTTTTTCTTTCGATTGCAAGTACAGAGCATATATCGTTTCCCTGTTTTGCACTTTTTTATATAAAAACGAAACAGATATTCCCTTTTCAGGTACAACAAACATTTGCTGGGGCAGTAGGTTCAATAATAATGTTTCTTTAAAGAAAGCGTCCAGCGCTTGTTCTTTTTCTCTCAATTGCAGCCTGAATTGCTCAACAGCTTCCCTGCTATAAAATTGTGGATTATTATTTAAAGGGTATCTCGCCATATTGTACTCGTAATCTTTTTGAACGAGATAAAAATTTAGCCTTGCCAATCCAATATCCTGCAGCAATTTCATTTGTTTACTTTTCGCTTGTTCAAGAACATCTTTGAAATCTGAAGGTGCCTCGATCATGTGTATATTATTACCCTCAGCAAATATGGAATTAAGGAGTGCCTGTCTGTTATTAAAACCTGTAGTATAAAAAGGTATCCGTAATAATTCAGCATCTCTTAATTCGATATTTCTAAAATGGCTAACTGTCGTAATCAGGCTTATTGTTCCAGACAAAACATAATCATATTTAAATGGCAAAACATTTGTTATGGTGGAGATGCTTGATACTTCTTTTTTGAGATGCAATTCGGTTATATCAAATCTGTTAACCAGTTTAATATTGCCTAAAAATAAACATAACTGGTTACCTGTAATTCTTATTTTAAATTTCTGCCAGGTATCAGTTTGCCAATCGGGTCTTCCGGCATCAAAATCATAAAAATTAAAACCCTTAGGATTAAATAAAGGCCTGATAGGGTTAAATAAACTTATTCTTATTTTTGAACCTTTAGTTACTGCTAATTTATAATATATCTGGCTTTCACCCGCAGGGTCAGCTCTAAAAATCAATTCAAAATTGTTTCCTTTTATATCGAATGATATTTCGAAATTTTCATAATCCTTATTGACGGTAGTCAATACTGTTTTTGTAGGTATCGAAGGAGAAAGTATACCATCTTGATAGCTCCATCCTGTACTATAATCCTTCCAGTATTTGATCATTTCATCAGGCTTCAATAATGGCGGTATCAAAGTTTTTCCACCATCGCCCCCGGTAATAATTAAGGTACAACGTTGGTTAGCGGGTAACCCTTTTGTACCTTCTTTACTAATAATGATCAAATTGTCCTGCGTAGCGCCTTTATTTTTCTTATGCACATCCCAGGTTTCTTCATCCTGAAAACGAGTAGCAGAACCTGAATGTACCCAGCTTATTTTTTGTGGATAGATATTATTGTTAGCATCCGTAACAAATGCCGTCATTTTAAAGTTTTCAAGCTCAGGGCTGCTATTAAATAACGCTTCTAAATAACTCCTGTTAAAGCAAATAAGCAAATTATCATCAAGATAAACCCGGTTCATTTCCAGGTTGGGATATGTCCATTTTACATAAGCTGGTAAATTATTAGGAGGTGAACTGGTTTGGAAATACGTAACCGTTTGATATAAACGGTCTGAAGGCATAGCTGAATTCATAGCCTTTGTGTATTGTTCACGAAATGGTCCATTAAGGTCAATATAATCCGGCTGACCGGGTAAATAATTCAGTGGGTTATCGACATTTTTCGGTGCGATGTTAATGCTCCCTTCTACCTGGCTGTCAATCTTTATTTTATAATAATAACCCGGATCCAATATCTTTTTAATACCATCTGGCGGTATATCAGGAGGAGTTGGAATCTCCTGTTTGAGTGTGTAGCAAATCTCCTTTATAGATATGGCGTTTGCTATTATCCGTATCCATTTAACAGCTCTGTTTGGATTATTATATTCATTTTTGGAATTTTTATTTATCGATTGAGTAACAATTTCACTATTGTTTGGGCTAAAAAAAGTAATTGTTTCTGTTAATTGTTTTTTTTGTTTCTCATCACTGTTTGTATTGTTTTTTTTGTTTTCGTCAGTTGTTTTTTTATTGCCTGCATTTAACTCAGCCTCTTTAATCTTCTCCTCATCTTTGTCCTTGATTTCTTCGCAATAAGTAATTTCAAAGCTTTCTACTTCGCCGGGAAAATAAATAAAAACAGTATTTTGCGATTTAAGACAATTGCATACAGCATTGGGCTGCTTGTTGGCGCATCCGTTTATTTCTATGCCGCTTTCACTCCTGAACAAAATATGTTGAAACTCCAGTTCGCCATTGTTGTTGGAACGAACGATTGTGCCTGGTGCAATCGTGAACCTTACGCAACGGTGGTTGTTTTGTTCTGGTGGCCCAAACATTAATCCCGGATAATCTTCAAGTAATTGTGCGGAAAGATGGTTGTTTCGCGTCTGGGCGCTAAAAAACGGAGCACCTTCCATAGTATATGATGTCGCGGTATGAATAAGCGGGCTGTCTGCCAAGAGTTGTAACCTCCTGGAGCCGGGTTCTGCCGGGCCTTGCGGGTCAGCCTCTGCCAGCCAGGCACCCCACAAAACCTGTGATGCTGTTGTAGGGCTTGAGGTTGTATAGATTTTAACCCAGGGATTTTCCTCCCATAGTTCACTTTTTTTCTTTCTGAAAATCTCTACTTTTGCCAATGTTGGCGTAAGTTCTATTTTGCCTACTTTATATTTTTTTGTTCCCCCGGGGTGCATCATGAATTTCATATTGACATTGGCTGTGTCATTATTCATGGACTGGTTAAAAGCTATTACCGGGTTGCTATCTACCGGAACAATTGTTGATAATTCGCATATTTTTCTTTCATTATCTGACTTTTCCCTAGGAAGCTGATTGTTATTATCACCGTATAACTTCAGCATTTCGCTTTCATCCTTGAACCTGCAGAATGAGGTGATGGATTGAACCGGGTTAATTATTGTAAGCTTGGGAATCTTTTTGCTCTTTTTTTTGAAATCAGCTTCAAAATCTATCTCAGCAGAATTATGATAGTCTTCCGGCCACATTTCTAAAGTAAAATCAAGATCGCCTTTAAGATGAAATGGTATTGGCCCATCTATGCTTAGGTGAGCCTCCACCTTTGGACCGAAAGTAAAACCGAAAGCGCTTACAGTTAACCCGCCATCAATATCTACTTTACCTGAAAACTGTTCAGGATTAATGGATACCTGTCCTGTTCCGTCAATATTAAGCCAGGCGTCTATCTCAATCTTTACAAGGTCTCCGCCATCTCCGATTGGACTTTTCACAGTCAGGTCTGGAATATCTGGCTCAATATCTATAAACACACCTGCCCGCATACGTGGGCTGTCCGCATCAATCATATCAAGCATCAGGTAAGCATCTGCCTTGAATATATTCATTACATTGGCACGAACACGACGGTCTTCCGGTTTATCAAAACCAAGATAAAGATGCCAGTTGGTAATATCATTGAAATCAAAGAAGGCTTCCACATCGGCACTGGCTTCCACCATGTCTTTTACTATTTCAGCCTGTGCTTGCAAGTTGAAATTGATGGTACTATCTGTAAATATAGCTGTAGCAGTAAAAGGAGGTTCTCCACTACCACTACTGGTATCTAGCAAAAATGCGGCACCGTTTATAATTATAGTTGGGCCGGGAAAAGAAAGCAGGAGCAATCCTTTTGTTTTTTTCACAACGCCGTCCACTGTAGAAATGGTAACACCTATACCAATGGCGAATCCTCCAAGTTCAGGTTTCCATTTTGTTGTTTGATGTGCTCCTTCAGCAGGCGGACCTTTATACCAGTCATAATAGGGGTGCGGAACTTCATCAATGGTTGGCACCACATTTATACCTATCAAACCCATAGCGCCTTTCAACGCCAGCCCGGTTTGCGCCAACGGAATACCTGCTGTTGATTCAAAACCAAAATATACGTACACGAAGGGAAAAGCCGGAGCTTGGGTATTCATGCCAATCATCATGCCAGCTTCAGCGGTGAAGCCTGCAGGTATTACTGCCAGCTTCATATCGCCGGCAAAACCTACTTTCTGTGCGTCTTTAAAGAAGCGGATCAGCCCGTCAATTTTTACCGTTTTGGGAATAGCAAAATTGATATCAATACCACGAAACTGGATTTGAATTTTTTGAAGTTGCTGTACTAAAGTTGCCGGATTGGTTAGGTTTATATTAGTTGGCCAACTGATGCGAAAGCCATCCATATCCAACCCCAGCGGCAGTTGCTCTACCAGCCGGATAGAACCGGATAAATCGAGCCACATGCGCTCATCAACACTTTTACCAAAACCTAATTTGCGTAGTTCCAGGTGAAAGCCCCATAAATCAAGATTGGCTATTTCTTTTAAATCCATCCAGGCTTCATCAAAGGAAATTTTTCCCTCCGAATTTATTCGCAGGTTTTTTACATCCATTTTGGGCCATTGGAGACCGTCTTTAGCAAAGAGAAGGGGTTGTAAGCCACCGGAGAGGGAGATGGAATTACTAATCTGGTCTATAGAAAAGGAATTAAGAGAAAGGGTTATCAACTCTTCCTTGGTAAGTACAAGATCATTACCAAGATTATCTAAGGCTATTTTAAAAGCACCATTTGCATCTAAGATAATTTTCACTGAAATATCCTGATTAAAAAAAGGAATTCTGATTAATCCTTTGATATCAACTGAGACAGGAATATTTCTATCAAATTCTATTGAGAAATAATTTATACCTCCAGGAATACTAAATAATGTTGACTCTTTTTTTTCTATTGTTCCATCTGGTTTATCAATATCAAGTATGAATTGACCGCCCTCATAGTTAAGGTTCCATTCAGCAAACACAAAGCCGGAGAACCCTTCTTTGCTAATTATTGCTTCTCTTATTTCTATATCAGGTATTCCAATGGAAGAGTCAAAAAGATTAGAAGGGGGCTCGAACTTAAGATTCTTTAGTGTTATTTGTGGATTAGCAGGATCAAGTTTAAAGCGAATTCTTTCCGCACTAATAATAAATTTAGTTGGGCCGATGTAGGATCTTTCCAAAGAAATATCAACAGGCGAGAAGTTAATTTTAAAGTTGCTGTCTATAGAAATACCTGAAGTGAAAATTAATGATGCTCCACTTCCACCTGAATTGTTTACATCAATTTTTCTAAGAATATTTTCATTGAAAACTATTGAAATGCTTAATTCTTTAAATGACAATTTCCAGAACAGAGTGTTGTTCTCATTAATAAGCAAAAAACTAAATTTTGATACTGCTAATTCCTGTTCTGGGAGACCTAAGTGAATTTTAAGTAAATTTAAGTTTGAAATTCTAACTAGATTATTGCTAGGGATACCAATGTAAGCTGACAAAAGAAATCCATTTTCTAGGTCGTATTGACTAACTTCTCCAATATAGATATTGTTATTTCCAAATGCTGTAAATAGAGCATTATTAAGATCAGGTATATCTATAGAATTTTGAAAAAATTCCTGAATTGGTTCGAATGAAATAGTAGTTTTAGTCATTTAAACAATATTTTGGATTACTTGCTGAATCATTAACATATTCATTTCTTACAATCAACTCCATTATCTTACAATATACTTCACTCGGGTTATAAATTACCCTTAAACATCCCCAGTAACCAAACGAACGTCCAGCTTCGTTATATTCTCTATCAATAGGTACGTCCTCTACCCCAAAAACATCAAAATTCTCGATTATATCTATTGGTGCTGATCCTACATTATGTCGAACTACTAACAAAGCATTTGCAATAAAATGATGTTTATGTCCTCCATCTGGTGAATAACCAAAGTTTTTCCATCCTTCAGTTGCATCTCCACTATTATGATCACCGTGTGTTTTAAGCCATTCTAAGTTTTTAATATTGCTTAAATAGTGGGTATTTATTTGAGACAAGATATCTTTAAAGTCTGTTGGCATATGATTAAAAAAATTGAAAGGATTGTATCCTATTTCAAAAAAAGGTTCCTTGTTAGCATCATCAAAGAAAATCTCATAACAGGTATGAATAAAAACAGTAAAGGACTGATTATTGCTAAGTAAAAATTCTAAATTTTCTAAAACAGTATACTTATGGTTGTCATTTTTTAAGTAGTTCGCAACAGCCTCGGCAAGAAACCCCATTGTTCTTGCAAAGCAACCGGCAGTAGATAGTTTAGTCTGATATAAAGGTGTAATTGTATCTAAAAATTTTTTTATATTATCCATGCTTCGTGGAATACCAAAATATTGATCGCTATTATCTGGTAAAACAATATCTTGGATTAAAGTAAATCCTACACTATAATAGTTTTGTCGCCTGAATGATGATAATAAATTTAATGTGATTCCTTGGGTCAAAGTGTTTGAGACTATATATAAATTATATTGTTCCAAGGTGTTTTTATTTAACAGTTGTATTGATTTATTTTCAATATCTTGAAAATAAAATATGCCATTACCTAAAAGAGGGAATTCGCTCCCATCAACTTTAACTATCAATTCTATGTCAAAAAATTTCTTAGTAGTGTTCGCTATCTCTCTAGGCACACCATTATAAAATACAACAACATCCCAAATTGAGGCATTAAATGGAATATTATAAGATGTCCTGTATGGATGATTAATTAAATCGCCTGGAACAAGTGCAGCACCAACGGCATTCTCTAAGAATGAGTTTAGCGGCAATGGAACTATTCGAGCTACTTTTCCATTTGAGTGATTAACATAGGTATTAGTATCAAATAGTTTCCCAGCAATTACATTTTGCTTTAAGATACTTATCAACGCATCACAGCTTTCCTTTTCAACGCCATTGTAATCAATCATTATTGCTCCAACCTGAAGCTGTTTCTTAGTATTCACAACACTACACAGTGGCAAGCTAATATTGGCAGAGGCAATATCATTTTCCGTAATGTCTATTCCAATTTTCCCCTTTAACCAATCGCTTATAATTATTTTTTGATTAGTTGGAGTAACAGGCGAAATCACTTTCTCATCTGGCTGTCTTATATTATACTTAAAGTGCTGGTTCTGAATTAATGCTTTAATTTGTTGGAGTAATGCAGCATCAATTACGATTGAATTGTAAATAACTGATACTGGAATAAACGGAGAGGCTAATGAACTATTACCTCTAATAGACTTAATTGCTCCTGGATTACCAATGTGCATCCAAATACCCTGAAATGTTCCATTGAAAGTATTATTTATTATTCCATCAGTAATTGTAAGAATGTCGTTTTGGAAGTTAGGAAATAAACTTTCGTCTATTACAAAATAAACTTTCCCTTTGGGAAACACATGTTCAATTCTTGCCGATCCAGGATCAGGATCATTAATACTAATTTTGGTGGTGTATATAAAGGGGGCTTGATCTGGTGTAAGTGGATATACTAAAGGATAGGGTAAAAAATCAAAATCTATCGTATATGGATTAGGATGTCCGCTTGTTGGTTTTTTTAAAGGAAATCTGATGTTGAGCATGGTGATTTATTTTTCAGATTCAATTAATATTGGTTCAGTAGAAAACTTAGTTAGTATTGCTTTAGCTGCAGAAATTTTATAGATTTTATTATTGTTTGTCTCCAATTGGTTTATTTCAATGATGTGTTCGTAAGAGCTCAGATAAGAACTGATTATTTCCATGTTGCCATTTGCTGTTTTTATTTTTACCGCAAAAATTTCGTTACTATTTATTGGATTAATAAGGTTAGTCAATATCCCATTTGATAGCGTAGAAATATCATTCAGCGCATAATTATATGCCTTTTGATTTTCAGGGAAAACAGATTGTTGATACTCGCTTTTTTTAAAGATGGCAAGTAATTTTGAAGTTGAATCAATAAAATCAGAGCTAATAGTAATTGAACCATTAATGTTTTTTAAAGAGTTATCGGTTGTTCCGAGTAACGCTACAGGCATTTCACCATTTATAATAACAACCGCTGTTTTACCATTTAAATCAGACGGTAAGTTTGTAATGATCTTTTTCTCGATGTTATAGGTAACGGAACCAGTAAATAAGTTGGCTGCAGTTTGACTGGTAATGGGTGTTTTGGCAAAATCAAATTCAGCAGCATCATACACCCCCAAAACTTGATTAATAGAGAAGGGGTATCCTAACTGTAGGTTTTGAGATAATACTTTCAGCTGAGTTCCTTTTGATTTATTTGTGGTAAGAGGAATTATTTTTTGATTAAGAACTGTAATTACAAGCTCGGTTTCGTCTTCGAGCAAAGGGTTAATCCCGATAATTATATTATTATTTAAAACGGTATGTGCTTTTACAATATAGTTAATATTAAAATCAACAGCATTGTTTTCATTTAGTTTATAAACTCCTATAATACCTGGCTCATCATTTTGCGAAATATTGGCAGGAAGTGTGTTTACAGATCTAAGATTTATGACTCCGTTTTTAATTCTTATAGGTAGATTTTTTAATTGCAACTGGTTAGTTTGTGGATTTTTAAATAATTCTGTAATTGGCATAAGGTTGTTCTGCTCTTGAGAATACACTATATAGCTTTTAATAGAAGTTGAATTATCGGACGGCCATCTTAAAAAAACTTTGTTGTGGGCTCTTTCAACTTCGAGTAGTTCTATTTTATCCGGAATAGTTGTATCCACCTGATAAAACGGCATACTGCAATTACTCCAATCTTCAGACTTATTACCCGCCCTGTCCACAACCCTTACTTTGTAAAAAAATTTGCCATTTCCCTGCCCGGGTAAGTCATCTAAAAATTTGGTCTCTCTTACCGGCACTTTGGTTACCAGGCTAAAGGCTTCGGGGCAGGCATCGGCTAATATTTTAAGGTTCTCCATATTACCCGGCATACCGGTAATTTCCCAATCAGCCAGGCGGTCAAAATCTACTGGTTCTATATTAGTGATTTCATTAACAGGATTTTCACCAGGATTAAGTAATCTAAAAAATATTTTGTTGCTATTAAAACCTGTAGCCATAAGGTAGTAGCTGTTTATCTTAATCCTGCAGCCAGGGCAGTTTTTCATTTCATTTTCCGTAAACAAATTTTCAGGAAAGGTTGTCTCATACAAACCGGTTTGAGTATTTAATGAAAGGTTGCCTAAAGGCACACCTGATTTAACATGTTGTGCTGCCTGTCGTAGTATCTCAACAATTGCTGCATTGTTTATAAAGCTGATATCGCCTGCCATCCATTTGCTTTTTGCTACAGAAAGTATAGTAAGGTCAAGCGCCCTGGATAGTTCATAAGTATAGGGAGGATAAGCGCCACCTGTGGGTTCATCCCACTGGAGGCAGAGTGTTGACCTCCCTTCTTTATTGGGAAGCGATACATAGGCTGGCTCTATATTACTGCTATCCCTGCCGCAGAGATATACGGGGTTTACCTGCGGCGGCTTTACCGTAATGGTATTCAGGTGCTGCACATTGGTTGATAAGCCGCCTTCATTTTTTTGATCACTGCTGTCAGTGGTAGTTAAAGCAAAAAATCCGGAAGCGATATTTTGGTCAGGCAATATGGGCGTGTCAATTACCTGTGAAATATCCAACACATGTTCCTGGAAAAAATAGGCGTAATGGTTGCTTGTTAATATACTGGCTACATTATCGGGCAACATGCACAATGTTTCATAAGCTTCAGGAGCCGTTTGTTGTACATCACTAAGTAAATCAAGGGTTATCCAGCTTTCTATCTGTACCGGGTTGCTGGTGGCATCCCGCATTGGTTCTTCATGATCATCAATTTGCGTAGTTAAGGCCTTGAGCATTAATTTACCCGGCTTTGTAACTGAATTGCCGATGCCGGTAAACTTTATATTAACGAGTTTACTAGTGTTATCAGCACTATTGTTATTCTTTATTTTTATAGCACTGCCTACTAAATTGGAGCGATCACCTTCTACCAATAACAGATCAGGTGATGCCTGTGCGATTATGGGGATAAGCTCACTGCTGCTGATAATATGATTATTTAAGATGCCTGATTTGAATAGCTGCCGGCCTATTTTTAGTTCAGTTATAATACGGGTTTGAGATGAGATGCCGACTTCGTCAAATAAGGGCATGTTTCGTTGCGTAGCGCTTAATACTTTTGCAAAGAGCAGGGTTGTGGAACCCCTATCTGAAGCAGCGCTTCTTAGTTTCCATTCCTGTGGTTTAATATATGGTGTTTCTATATTTAGTCTTGTCCAAAATTTCTTTAAATGATTGTTTGATTGGAGTACGCCGAAACACGTATCAATGGCATCGCTTCCATTCATTTCTTGTAACATCTCGCTATCAACGCTGATTAAAAAGCTCTTGCCGTCACGAAATATTTTTTCTATACGGAATTGTTTTCTTTTGTTAGCAGGCAGGCGGACTTTATTTTCACCTTTAGTTAAACGTAATGATGTGTAGGGCAGCCCATCGGCCACAATAATATTATCATTTATTATGCTGCCCCCTGCGTTTTTGATTTGGATATCACCCTCTATAGTTACCGTGAAATGTTTGCTATTCCAGACGCCTGGTTCACTTTCCGCCAGCCCCGAAAACGCGAATGAACATTTTATTTCCAATGTTTCGGATAAACTATATTGTTTCTTGTACAGGGAAAACAACTGTGCATCCGGGCTCTTTAAATATTGCTGTGAGCCATAGTAAAAGTGCAGGCAGCTTTGCAGTTTATCTCCTGTTTTTGTTTGCCTGATTTTCAAACCTACGGGAGGTGATGGAAATGACAAGTCTTTTATTTCGGTTTGGGTTTGAATGGGTTCGCTGATGCGTCCAAATAAATCTATGCCACTCAGTTGATAGTGCTGGGTATATTTTTCTTTTTGAACAACTATTCCGGCGTCAAATGCAGAGAATTTCTTGTCATTCTCTGCTGTATTTCCCGGGGTGATAATAGCTCCTGTTCTTCCATTGATCTGCCATATATTTTCAACTTTGGGTTCTTTTTCCCGTATAGTAATTTGAGACTGCGGGTTCTTTTCAAGAAAATAACAAAATGGATTTGTTTTAAGCGTATACGACGGCTTGTTCCAGTTAAGTGTTACCGAGCCATGCTGCTCATAATTAAGGAGGCTTTTTTTGTCAAATACAAAATTGCCATCGCGGTTTTGAAATGCATTAAAAGCGGCATGTTCTCTTATGAATACCGGCAACGGGTCATAATATTTACCTAGAGCATATACGGTTGCACAGATGTCGGTATTAATTTTTTCTGATTTGTAGGCTGCCTTTATTCTGTAATCATATAATTTTCCCTGTTCAGCGGTAGTATCTACATGATATAATCCCAAAATTCTTGCAATATTGGGGTCGGGCAAACACATCAGGAGAGATTGTTGATAGGTTACCCATTTTTTATGTCGCTCTTTTATAGCATCAAGCTGCGTATCGTTCCCTGCATTATAATTCATGTTTTTAGGCGCATTTAAAACGCGATACCACTCTTTAAGTTTATTATAGTTGTTTATGTTTGTTTTGTATCTTTTAATTGCCTCTTCTCTCAAAGAACTTTTTGGTAAAAAAGCGTTGTAGTAACCGTCAAAATAATTTTCCAACTCATTGTCATCTGTTGGCAGACGATTTAAGTTTATACCCGTCCATTGTCCTTTATCTGCACAGCCATCTCCTTTATACACTAAAACTATTTTATTAACATTATTATATGCTTCTTCAGGTAATTCAACCTTGTTAAATGGGCTTCCCTGTATTTCAATATATCCTGATCCATCTTTGAATACGGCAGGAACAATAAATTTAATCTGATCATATAAGTACGCCTTTGCAATCCATGGTCCGTAAGCGCCGAGTTCTATACGTACAAACTCAATTTCTTTTCCCGGGTTAAATTGCCGGGTTTCTCCTATCAGACCTTCTTTAAATAATTCTTTGAAGTTTTCAACTGTTATAAACAAATTATCTTTTGAGGGGTTGTGGATTCTTCTTTCAAGGGTAAATGAATCCGGAAAACCATAGTCGAGGGGAAACATCCATCTGAGATGAATACCTGCAGCGCCGGCATGTGCAGGATCGGGATATATGCCGGTGATGAACATATTTTCATTAAAAAATGTATTATCTATCTCCTGACCGAAAGTACTATGCAGGAAGCTGACAAAAGAGGTAGTCATTGCCGCAGCCATTCCCGATGTTTTGAGGAACTGGCGGCGGGTATATGAAGTATGAGGTTGGTCGGTATCCGGCATTAGTAAGTAGGTAGTTAAAAAAATAAAATAATATCAACGCTGCTATTGCCTCGACAGAAGGTAAGATTAAATATGCAGAATTTCTTAAGATATGAGGAGTGCTATAAAATCAGGATGAAAATAAAAAACTATCAGCTATCATGCAATAGCACAAAAGTTGTAGATAGCTTAGTGTACAGTATTAAATGCATTTCATGATAAATTCCATGATACTATAATTAACGAAACACTTTATTTATAGCTTCTACTTTATTATCAACACCTAATTTTTGATAAATATTATAGCAATGCCGCTTAACAGTATCAACACTTATCTTAAGTTCTGATGCTATTTCTTTATAAGGTGAGCCCTTCGACAGGTAATGAAGAATATCTTTTTCGCGTGCTGTAAGCATGGGAAGTTGGGCTGACGTTTCAACAATATTATTTTTATGTGTGATAAGATTTTTTATAATTGAGTCGCTGATTTTTATTTTATCTTCCAGTACTTCTTTTAGTGTATCAAGATAAACAGCAGGCTCACTTCCTTTAAAAATATAATGAGAAGCTCCTGCTGCAAAGAGCTCTACCATTTTTTCAACGGCTTCACTACCTGTAATAACAACAATGGGTATAGCGGGAAATTCTTTTTTTATCCTTTTTACTTCTGCTGTCCCGGGGATTTCAGCAAGTATTATATCAGGAAGTAACGCTTTTTCCGATTCGAGTTCAGCCAGGCTTTTGAAAAGCCCTGTAACTTCAAATTCAAAAGAGTAAACAAATAACATTTTTAATGTCTCCCTGAAATCTTTATCAGGCACTAAAAGCATTATTTTGTATTCGTTTATTTCATTTTCTGTCATAAAAAGCCATTTTCATCTGCCTGCCTTATTGCTTCTTTTAAAAAATGTTTAGCGTTTTTTATGTCATTCCTTCCCCAATACATTATAGCAGTTTTTAACGGCTGGTTAATTTTGTCGGATACTTTTTGTTGATTGGGCGCCAGCATGCGGAATGCATATTGTATTGCCTGGTGAATTTTATTTTGGCCGGTATTAATTGCAATTAATGGGAGTAATGAAAAGGCTAAAAAGGGGTATCTGTATTTTGTCATCCATTTGTAAGATGCTATTGCATTTTTTTTTGCTTTACCAGGATTGCCCTCTTTCAGATATATCCAGCTTACTATAGAATCCATCAGGTATTTAAAAGTCTGATTTTTGCTGAAATCGGCTGCATTGTAGGCTTTCGCTACCCATTCCCTGGCTTTTTCTATGTTTTTTTCTTTCCTGTAGCTGAAGCAAATAGTACAGTATGCACGTATTATTTCCTCGCCAAAGCTGTTTTCGCCAACAGCATTTACTATCTCGAAGCCTATTTCTCTTGCCTTTTTAAATTCATGGCGGAAGAGGAAAGTGAAGGCCAATATATTCTGAAGGGTAATTTTAATATTGAAATTGTTCTCTGCTTCGGCAAGATTAATAATGCCTTCGCAGATCATTATTGTCTCGTCAGGCAGCATATACCACCCGTTTTTCCAGAGAATATCTGTAAATATTATATAGCTGTAACGCGCCTTTTGTGAAAGATCGCCATATATTTCAATTACGGATTTTAGCTTTTCTTTTTTTTTCTCAAATAAGGGGGTTAAAATAGATTGTCCCATACTACACAAATAAAAAAAGTGCGAAAAATGCACTACTGTAGCGGGTTTCAGGGGATTTTGCTACTAAGTGCTAAAAAAATAGAATGTCGCGGGAACTTCAATTTGCTTCAATTCAGCTTCCATTAAACTGGCTTAGGAAGGACTTAAGTGCTGGTTAAGTTCAATTATGGCTTATTTTCTGCCGCTTTTTCTGCTAAAACCCGCAACTGGTCTAACTTTGCGTCCATTTGTTTGAGCTGCCCTAATATAGCCCATGCACCAACTTCTGAAGGCTCATTTATCATCGTTTCAGCATTTTCTGGATAACTGTAATACCCCTCATTTTTACCTTTTACCTGCACATTTGGCTGTACATTTACCTGCACATTTTTTGTGTTTTTTTTGTGCTCATTTTCTTCAATTGGCTGTACACTGGCGAAATCAACAGTTAATAAATCATCTACTGAAACTTTAAATGCCCTTGAAATATTGAGAATACTTTGAATGTCGGGTTCTGTTTTTCCATTTTCGTAATTAGACCATGTAGCATTGCTAATTCCGCACCTGTCCTGCATTTCAGCCTGCGTCCAACCGTTTTTCTTCCTTAAAAAGAATAAATTCTTATATAGGTAAACCCTTATCATTCAAAAATTTCTCAAATTTTTTTAAAGATTCTTTGATTTTTTAAAGAACCTTTGATAATATTGTGTCCGATTAGGACGGACTTTTAAAACAACCGCAATATATGGCGAAAAACCAACACAGAGACCATCAAACGCTGTTAGTCATCGAAAAAATAGCCGAAATGCGACGGCTAAAACCAGACACTGTAACCAGGATTATTGAAGGCAAGAGGAAAAATGAAAAAGTAATTGGCGATTATGTAGAATTCCATCAAGCATTAGATAATACCCTAATCCAACTTGTAAAAAAATTAGTCCCCTTCAACGAAACCCATAACTAAACCATGAAATTGATAGATAATGTCATTTACTTGGAGGTGCCTGATGCAGTTAAGGCAGGTATTGAAGAAAATACAATATGGAAAGCCAATAGTAGAAGATCGCCATCGTGGGGATTTATAAAAGACCCAGAGGACAAGCGTAAAGTGCTGATAAGTTATACAAAGCTTAACGACAGGTATAAGATTCTAATAAAAAACTACTTCGGCGATGTTAAGGATTATGTCTTGAAGGAGCCGCTTAGAAAACAGGTAGAGATCGATTTTAAAGCTAAAGATTTCTACTTAACACACCGGTTTGACGGCAATAATTCACTGTCTCCAAAACATGTACAAAAATATACTATAGCGGCAAGTTGGCTTAATATGCTTATCGCTTATGGCGAAGATAGAAAAGAGGTGAAGCGATTATTTAATTTAAATCCTGGTGATTTTTGGAAACAAGTTTGTGATATTATAAACTCTGATAAAATTGATCTCCCCGCTTCTTATGACGGATTAAAGAGAAAACTGAATCAATACAGAAAAGAAGGTTATCCCTGCCTTATACACGGTCAGTTTGGAGACGCGCACGCGGCAAAGGTTGTATCTGAAGAATCTCAGGCGCTACTGCTTACGATGTGCAAGCATCCCAACCAGTACGATGACGTATGGATCGCTTATTCTTATAACAAGTGGGCAAAGCAAAATAATCATAAAACTATTACCGCTGCAACCGTAGGGAACTGGCGGCGCAAAAATTACCATCTAATTGTTGCGTCGCGCGAAGGTAATGCCGCCCTTAATGAAAACTACCTTATGGAAATTCCGGGCTTACGCCCTTCCACTCCTTTAATGCTTGTTGAAAGTGACGATAACAATCTTGATTTTCTTTTTGCTGATGAAAAGGGCTACGCGTTTCACAAGTATGTCGCTATCGTTGTGCGGGATTCTTTCAATAACCATGTACTGGGTTATAGCTACGGATTAGGGCAAAGCCCATCGCCCGAAATGGTGCGCAATGCCTATATAAATGCCATGTATTACATCCGCAGCAAAACCGGCAAATGGTACCTGCCTTTCGAGATAAAAACCGACCGGTGGGCAAAGGCACAGCTATACCCGTTTTATGAAAGCATAGCAAAATATATAAAAGCCAAACATGGTAACAGCCGCCGCGGTTATATAGAGCAAAGCTTTGGTGATCCGCATTGGAAACGCTGTCAGAAAATCGGAGTAAACAACTACAGCGGAAACAACATTACAGCACCGCACAGAGGTGTTAATCAGGAAGCGCTAAAGCTGAATGCTAAAAACAGACCGCTGATCGGGCCCGCTGCTGAAATGCAAATTGATAAGTTCTTTTCCATGCTTCGCCATATTCCTGATATTACCCGTAACAATATGGATGCTCCCTGCAAAGAGGCTCAATGGCTTGAAGCTTTTAACAGATTGGCAGATGAAGATAAGCGCGAGATAAGTGATGAAATGTTTCTCTACCTGTTCGGCACCAGGCACGAACCCGCAGGCAAAAAAATTACCATCACAAACGGCGGCATAGAACCGCAGATTGATAATAAAAAGTACCGGTACTCTCTTCCTGATCCTGTGGGCATGATGAAATATACAGGCGCTAAGGTTACTGTTATTTACGACCGCTTTGATATGAGCCGGGTGCTGATAACAAACGATGATGATATCCGCTTTGTGGCCTACGAAACAACCTTGCAATCCCGCGCATTAGGAGACGCTACAGCCGGCAGCCGCACGGAATTAAATAAAAAGCTTAATACCAAAAAACAGCAGGTTGCCGCCATTGCTGATGCATCTGATAGGCACCAAAGAATACTTGCAAGAAAACAGATAAATGCCGAAGCCTTATTGCAGGGTGGCGTAATGATTAAAGAGTTGAAAAACCGTGCAGAGAATGACTTTGAAGAAACACTGGCGCTACCTATGAAAACAACCATTGACGATGAAGATAACGACCCAATGACGGGCTGGTAAAATAAAAACTACAATCGTATGAGATTAACATTTTTCGAACTCTTTCAACTGGCAAAACATGCATCAATTTCTAATGGGCATGCAGTAGTAGCGAAGATTGGAAGGAAAATAGACATATATACCGACGATACTCTGCCTATGGATTTTGAGCCGGCAAATGTAATATATGAGTTTCATGATGGTGTATTGTATGACCCGTTTCCTCTAAGTCGGAATGAATTAAAAATGCTCAGACGGGAGGCAAAAGAATTTCAAAAAAGTTTACAATAAAAAACCCCGACGTACCAGGTCGGGGCATTAATAACCATAACCAAAAACCAACGTATGATTACGGATCAGCAAAAAAAAGACATTACCGCCAAACTAAGAAAGTTTGTGGGTAATTATCCCTCACAAAAACAGGCATGCCAGTCGCTTGACGATATAAGCGAGGCTACCATTATTCAAATGCTTAATAACAAGTGGGGCAGCATTTCAGAGCGCAAATGGATAACTGTAGCAAAGCAAATAGGTGTAATGGGTGCAAAAGGCACAAAGGTGTACGTGGAAACAAGAGTTAGCAGAGAGGTGTACGGGCTTTTAAATACATCGCGGAGGCATGGTGCTATGATATGCGTTACCGGCAGAGCCGGATTGGGCAAAAGTATGGCTGCACAGGCTTATGCTAATGCCAGCCTTACGGATACGTTTTATGTTCAGTGCCGAACTGATTGGGGAATTAAGGATATGTTTAAAGCCCTGCTGAAAGCAATGCGCAAAGATGATGTGTATGGCAACTTAACGCACATGATTGATGAGGTAGTAAAAGAAGTGAAGCGCATAAAAGCACCATTAATTATACTGGATGAAATAGACAAGCTTTTGGATAAGCCAGGAGCCTCTACCGTATTGCGCCACCTCGTTACATTGTACAATGAGTTAAACGGCTATTGCGGCATTTCTTTAACCTGCACCAATACCATTGAGAATTTTATAAAGCGCGGCGTAGAAAGACAGAAAATAGGCTTTGAGGAGATATACAGCAGGATAGGCAGCGGCTACCTCAGGCTTAATAAGGCAACGGATCATGATATAAAGATGTTGTGTGCTGCATATGGTATTACTGAAGAAAAGGAGGTATATACTATAATTAATGAGATTAAAGGCTTAAAGGGAGACTTACGCCGCTTTGATGCCAATGTTGTGAAAGTGGAAACCTTTAATAAAAAGGAGGAGGCAGCATGAGCATACTAACACTACCCCAACAGCGCGTACAGGAATTTAATTACGCACAGGGCGCCATAGCCGAACGATTGGGTTATAAGTACCATGCCATTTCCCGAATGCAATATGAAACCGGTGAGGCTTTCCTTGCTGCCTATTTTAAAGATGAGCCAGTGATGTGTTCTTTAATGAGCCGCGATCGCATCTTTTGGAACTGGTGGCGAAATGAATGGCATGAGCGGCATGAGGTGTTTTTAGATGATGTGGAAATGTCTGCCTGCTCTGTAGCATATCAGCGCCTGGTGTATCAGGAAGCCAACAGCGTAGAAAGGCTGCTTACTATCCTTCGCCCTCCGCGCATAGTGTACCGTGGGGTTTTACCACTCTTAAATAAAACAGCATGAAAGCAACCGTATTTGATCTGCAAACAGCCAACATTATAACAAGGGTGCTGGCTGAAAAATTCAATTGCAATCTGAGTGTAGATATAAAGGTAGATACACCAATATCGGAGGTGATAGCAATATGTTGTGCTGCGCTAAATATGAGACCAGAGCAGTTGCCGGTTGGCAGAGCTGGTGTAACTGAACAAAGTCAACTGTGCAAGATTATTATTGTTTACCTGTGCATGGATTATTGCAGCCATTCCGCACCTGCAATAATGAAAAAAACCGGATGGCGCTACAATACAATACTGTACTACTACCACAATGCAAAAACCTTTATAAGAAATAAGAACGCTTTTTTTCACGATGGGCTAAACACCTGCTTAAACAAACTCCTGTATGAAGCATAAGTTAACCCGTTCAGAATTTCATGCACTGCACTGCCTCTTAAAAGTAGTAATAGAACGACCCGCGCCTGCCGGCATGAGCAATGTAATGTTTTATGATATTCTGAAAGGCTTGTATAAAAAATTTTACATCCGCGCAATGGATTTAAAAAAAACCTACACTATCAGCTTTACCGCTTCTGAGTGTTGTGCCTTCTATTTTGTGTTTTCACAAATTCAAATAAAAACAATGGGAGGCTTTGAAGCCAACCTGATACAAACTATCTGTAATCAAATAAACCAAAGATATGCATGACCCCAAATTTATCTGCATGCTCATTATAATCATAGCCCTTACAATTCTCTTCTGCGGCTTTGTGTATGATGAGCAGCGATTCAGGAACAAAAAACGTAACCAACAAAATTCAACAAAATATGGCAGTAAATATTCAAACCAAAAAAGATAAGTGGACTGACGCGGCTGGCAATGACGTGCCGCAAAAGTTCCTGCTGAAAAGCGATAAAGTAAAAGAAGCCTTTGCCGGAAAAATATACAAGCAGGCGCTTGCTATAGAGGCACAGCTTAACGCGTTTCACGAAATGATGCGAGAAGCCAGCGAGGCAGTACTTGCAATCGTGCGCAACGATTATGAGTTGAAAAACGGCAAAGCAAAAAAGCAAACAAAAGGCGCCTTCACCTGGTTTAATTATGATCGCAGTTTAAAGGTTGAATCTGATGTAAATGATATAGTGAAATGGAATACTGCCCTATTAAGTGAGGCTCACGAATTACTTAAGGAGTACATCACCGGTGAAATTGGTGAAACAAATGTCCTTATAAAAGGGCTGGTAAATGAAGCCTTTGCCACCAGCCGTGGAGAGGTTGATAGCCGCAAGATTTTTCAAATACTGAAATGGGAAGACAAAGTTAATAACAAGAAGTTTTCAAAAGCATGTGGGTTGCTTAAGCAGGCACAGACGATTGATAAAACAAAGCTGTATATGCGCGTTTGGGAAAAGCAGCAGGACGGACAATACCGGAACATCAATCTCAACTTTTCTTCTCTGTAAGCTCTTTAGTTCGTGGTTTATTAATGAAAGGGATGGCATCCTGTGTCTACAGGATGCATTTATGAGGCGGTGGCGAAATAGGTAGACGCTTTCCCGTTGGAGGTCGGCAACACGGCATGACGAGCCTGCGCTAAAGCCCACGGATATTGCTTAGTCAGCAATGAATGACCTCTTGCAGGTTCGACTCCTGCCCGCCTCGCTGGATTAATGGAAAGAAGTAAGAAACCGCGCCCTGTTTCTACAGGGGGCAATTATTAAGAATCCACACATTCCATATACACAGATGCGTGTGGTATATCGGTGAGGAGTGCAGCCGCCTACAGTATAGATAAGCGGCAAACTTGGAGCGCAGTTGTTAAGCGCAACATTTGAAGGCAGTAGCTATACCCCGATGCCACACAACAACACAAACACGTCGAACGGGAGGCGGGCGTTAATCGCCTCCCACTTTTTAAACCACACAATTAAAAATAGTATGACAAGCGCTGAAAAAGAAATTGCAAACTGGATATACTACGAAGACAATAATAATTACTACTGTTTAACGTGTATTACAGAAAGGGTGGAAGAGATAAACAAGAACAGAGAATTTTCCGAATGCATAGACTATGATAATGGCGATACGTGTGGTTTTTTTCAAGATTATGCAAAAAGTGAAGAGGAAGAATCCCCGTATCCTATATGCTGCTGCAAATGTCATATACCGCTTTTAACGGAAGGAATTGATTAACCAAACCAAAAACCAACCAACATGCAAAAAAAGAAAGTGGTGTACATCGCACACCCCATAAGCGGCGATATTAACGACAATCTTTTTTCCATCCGCAAAATTGTGCGGCACTTAAATCTTAGCCGCAACGACATTGTACCATTTGTGCCTTATTATGTCGATGTCGTTTCACTTGATGATAACAACCCTGCTGAGCGTGATCGCGGCATACAAAACGATATAGCGCTGTTTGAGCGTGGTATAATTGATGAGGTATGGCTTTACGGCAACCGCATAAGCAAGGGCATGCAGGCTGAAATACTGCTGGCTAATAGCATGAATATACCCATACGCCCTCAAACGAAGGTGCTTGAATTTGAGCTTGAAAAGCTGCTTGAAAGCATCGGTAACTATCCTGAATTGCAGGAAAATTAGCAGATAAACCCCTGTTTTTGCACAAAAAAAGGCGTTTAAGCAATTTGAAAACACCGCAAACGGCTAATAATTAGCTACTTAGTTAAAAAACAACCCCCAATATAACATTAGTAATGGAGGATATTAAAGCAGAGGATAGCCAGCTTTTACCAGCCCGAAAAGTTATAAGACCGGATAAAATTTTAGTTCCAGCGGGAAAAAAGTATAGAGCGCTAACCCCAATGCAAGTATTTAATAAGCAAAGGGTTATATACCAATTTGAAGACAGATGGAAAGAAAGCTTTGGTACACCGGAACGCCTTGCCAGATGGTTTATAACCGGGCCACCATTTTCCGGAAAAAGTTCTTTGTGTTTTCAGCTTTGCAAATATCTCACACAATTTGGAGTAGTGGGTTACAACAATTACGAAGAGGGCGATAGCCAGACCGTAGCAGATAAATTGGCAGCATATGGTTTGTTAGATGCAGACAATTTTAAGCTTATTCCAGGCGAACCGGTGGAAGACTTTAAAAAGCGTATGCTTCGCAGGCAAGCCCCGGCATTTGGCGTAATAGATAGCGTACAGCACGCCGCAATGGATAAGAAAACCTATGTTGATTTTGTCAATGCACTCAGCAACAACCGGCGCGGCAAAGGGTTGGTTTTTATAAACCATTGGGTAAAGAACGAACTCACAAAATACATTAAGCACGACTGTGGAATTAAGATTGAAGTAATAGGCTATGTGGCGTATGTGCAAAGCCGTTATGGTGGCTGTAATCCTTTTGTTATTTGGGAGGAAGGAGCAAAACGCTATTGGGGCAAAAAATATAATTCAGTAATCGCCGGGCGGTACTGGCCCGGACAAAAAAAGTAAACCATGCAAACCGTATTTTTTTCTGTAACAGAAGTAAGACAATATTTCATTCCAAAGCCAGGCGGCGGAGCGGTGCAGGTGCAATCTGTTAAAGAGGTTGCACGGTTTGACACTTACCCAGAAGCTGAAAAGCATATATCATTTATGCCGCCCGGATGGTACAAGATTGATAAATTTTTCATTAACCATTAAAATCAACACAATGACACAAGCAAAAAAAACCGCCACCAAAGCGGCAAAAAAAACAGCAAAGGTTAACCGTTCTGCAAAAAGCGGCAAGTTCGTAACAGGCGAGTACGCAGAGGAAAATCCAGACACAACTTTTAAAGACACCATTAAACGCAAACGCAATGGAAAAGCCGGATGTAATTAAAGAATATCCCCGGTGGTTCATTGACATGATGCAAGACCTCTGCGACATGCGCGATGCGCAGAGGTCATATTTTGAAAGCGCAACCACACATAAAATGAGAGTTGCAAAATTGAAAGAAGGCAGAATAGATGCATACGTTGACCACTATGTTAAAATGGGACTGATAGCGCACAAGCCCGATAGAAATAACGAAAATCAAACTAAACTTTTTTAAGATGTCAAAAAAAACAAACTCATCAGGAACAATATTCCCATCATTATTGCTTACTGCATTTATAGTACTAAAGCTATGCAAGGTTATTACCTGGTCGTGGCTATGGGTATTATCACCTGTGTGGATACCGATCGCAATCGCAGTTATCTGGCTTTTCATCTGTTGGATGTTTCGAAATAAAAACGCATCTGTTATAATTC
Source organism: Agriterribacter sp. (assembly GCA_047601125.1). Lineage (GTDB taxonomy): Bacteria > Bacteroidota > Bacteroidia > Chitinophagales > Chitinophagaceae > Agriterribacter. Next base: position 3,615,109 of record JASGJY010000002.1, read on the forward strand.
TTTGCCTGTTTTTATTTTCCTGCACCAAAGATGCCGCCGTTGAGCCAACCTCAAAAGTACAGTGGAAACTAATTAAGCGAGACACAATAACTAATACATGCTGCTATCAGGCAAACAAAGTAAGCGCCACTGCCGGCAGCGTATTAATCAAGCCGAAAATTGTTTGTGTGCCTTGCGATTCTGTAATGAATAAAAATAACTGATATGAGAGAAAATCAATTTTACGATGTAATAAGCTGGCAAAAAAGAACTTTTCCCGGCACTACAGCTTTGTCAAAACTTACACATTTGTCACAAGAAATAAGAGAGGTGTATATGTCGGTTTTTTTTAACACAAGAGATGTAAAGGATGAATTTGCAGATTGTTTTATACTGCTTTATGGCGCCGCCGCCGCTACAGGATTAACGTATACTGGCATATGTGATGTCATTGCCGATAAGATGGAAATAAATATGCAAAGAAAATGGGGCAACTCCGATGTCAATGGAGTGGTAAAACACATTAAAGCTGGTGAAACACCTTCTTTTGAAGATAACATAGAAAAGCTAAGTGAGCTATATGAAAAAGGTAAAGACCTGGTAATGCATTTAGTGAGTCCTGCTGCTGATGGTTTTATTACGGCTGATAAGTTGCGTGGTGTATTAACAGAAATGAGAGACATGGCAGGCGTTTTCTTGCAAAAAGCAAATGAGAATGAAAAAAATACTAAGGCTATTTAATCATGAAATCTGGCGCTGGTGCAAAAACTGCAAAGGCTGGTTTGATTACCGCGTGCATGATACTTGCCCTGAGTGCGGAGGTAAACTTGAATAAAAATGATATTATCAGTAGGCTCTTTATATAGCGGCGCGATAGATGCCTTTGGTTATGCAGTTAACATATTAGGGGGGGGGTAAATATGTTCTTAAATGGCAGATAGAAAAAGAGCGTTCAGCACACAAGTATCTTAAAAAAAATCATCCAGATGTTAAACGATATTACTTTGATGAATGGTACAGACAATATGATTTGGACGATGTTGACATCGTCTGCGGAGGTGACCCTTGCCAGCCAAACAGTAACGCCGGGCTCATGGCAGGCGAAAATGACAACCGTTTCCGCTGGAATGTTATGTTTGACATCATCAGACACAAAAGGCCCAATTGGGTTATTAACGAAAATGTTACTGGCTCAATCAGTAACCTGGTATTCGACAAAAAGAAATCTGATCTGGAGAAAATTGGTTACACCACACAAGGCTATATTATACCGGCTGTTGCCTGTGGAGGCGCCCATTTCCGAAACAGAATATTCCTTATTGCCAACTCCAATGTACAAAGACGGCGAGAGCTATTATGTACTGACTATGGAGCAATCTTTGAAGCGTGCAAGCCGCCAATATCACTGGGGACACAAAGCAATGCTTTTTTACAATTTGAAGAAAGGTTTTCTGAACCCGCGGTTTTCCCTGTGGCTGATGGGATACCCGACCACGTATTTAGACTTGGAGCCGCAGGCAACTCAATCTATGCTCCCATTCCAATAATATTGCTTACGGCTATATATGAAGTTGAAAAAATGATTAGATAACTTTAAACAAAAAACCATGAAGCTAATTAAAATTATACGCAGTAGTATTCGTAAGAATCCAAACGGCGGCAGCACGCGAAGCATTGTACCAGGGTGCAAAACAATACGTTTCAGATTGGAGGGACAACTGCCTGAACATATTTTAAGCGATGATTACATAATCGTTACCTGCCAAAGTAGTGATTTTACAGAAGGGTATTTAATAAATGAAGATAAAATACCGGAGATGTTGAAGCTGAAAAATTGTGAGATAGAAGTAGATAACAACCATAAAGTTATTCGTCACCTTCCCGAACCTGCATATTTATATGAATACGAAAATCCAATTTTAAAATGTGACAATTGTAAAGGAGATGTGCATCTTAAAGATATAGAATATGATTACGATTCAGAAGGCAATCCCTTTACAATGTGCCCCGGTTGCCATACTCTAAGCAGTTTCGAGGAAGTTGAATTTGAACGAATAGAGGAAGTGATTAAAGAGTTAAAAAAATAAGTAATCATGCGCCGCTACTTAATATCATCCACCAACTTTACCGGGCAGTTAGAACTTGTATACGATGAGCGTGAGCAGCTAATAACCGTCAGCTTTGTAAATGCCTCTATGACCATAGAACAAACAGAAAAGTTTATACGCATTATACCTGCCAGCGAAAGCAAGATAGGCGAAGTATTTAGCCGCTACCCGCAATTAACAGTTGTTGAAGGCAGCTTTGAAGTAACATTTGATGCATTTTGGAGCAAATATAACCATAAGAGAAACCGCATCCGGGCGTCTAATGTTTGGCAACGGCTCTCTGCTGTTGAGCAGGTTAAAGCATACTACGGCGTGAATAACTATGAAAAAGGATTGAAGAAAGAAAGCTGGCGCTCCAAAGCCGATCCTGAAACTTACTTGCGAAATAAAATGTGGGAAAATGAGTATTGATAAAAAGAGGCAATTTATGGATGTTGTTTTTGTCTTATTCAAAGACGACAATAATTATGAAAATGTGGCATATCAAATGGAAAGGTGTTATGACCTGATGTGCATAGAAGTTAAAAAGTTCAGGAATTTAAGCGTTAAAACAATGTTCGAAATATGCAGCGTCGCTGTTTTAATTTCAAATTCATCCGCCCTGAGAGCGATAAAAACAATAAGATTAAAACCATCTCCGGAAAGTGATATTGAAAAAAAGTATTCTTTAGAATACGGGTTTAAGCCCGGCGAAATTATCCCTTTAAAGCAAATACAATGAATATGATTACCCCGGCACAATTGAGAGCTATTAATGCCATCCTGGCAAAAACCGGGCAAATGGAAAACAAGGCTGCAATAATAAGCAATGCTACCAACGGCAGAACCACACACACCAGTGAGCTACTATATGAGGAAGCCAAACAAATATTGCAGGGATTTGCACGCATAAAAAAACAAGTGGAAACCCCTAAGCCTACCCAAAAAATGATCAATAAGCTGTTTGCAATTGCTCACGAGATGGGGTGGGTAAAAAATGTTACATCCGTTGGTAAAAATGGTTTGGAAGTTAAGAAAGACTATACTATTTTACACAACTGGATAAATAAGTACGGCTACTTACGTAAGCCACTCAACCAATACTCTTACTCCGAATTGCCTAAATTGCTCTACCAATTTGAACACGGCGTGTATAAGGAATATTTAAGTAAACTTTAAACCCTACAAATGAAGATTTTTGCATTTACATTATTGCTGCTATCTATTAGCGTCAGCTCTTTTTCTCAGGATAGGTTTTTTAATACTACCAACCGTAAGGATGTTGATTATGTCCTTAATGAAGTTTTGAGCAATACAAAAAACAAGTATAACCAAGTTAAAATAGATAGTTTGCGCTATGAAAATGTTATAGAGTTTCACTATTCAGACGGTGAGCATCAGTTGTACGTTGAGTTCAATAAAAACGAAAAGGGCGGCAATAAAGACCTGGGCATACCTGATACGCTTAAGTATTCTTTTTCAGCGCTGCGCGGCTTTTATCAGGATGTTTTTCCTTTTTGGAAAAAATACTATGAACCTGAAGCGGACTATGTTCAAACGGCCATGACTAAACACGGCAAGCCCAATGCGTCAGAGCTGCCAACTAAAAGGGTAGCTGCGTTTTATAAAAATGCGGAAGAATGGATATTGATAATAAGGCACTTTTAATATACAAACTAAACCCGGCCCACATGAAAAGTAAAATTGAGTATCAGACTAACGCACTTGTAATCTATCTTTCCTGTTCAGACCCTGCTGCGCTTCATTCACAGCTCATGCAAAGTATTACGAGTAATATGAATTGCATTTTTGCGTGCTCACAGTCGCATCGTAGTAACGTAGACATGACACCAATTATATCAATATTGCAAACTATACTACCAACAGAAAGGGAGTTAGAAAAAGGTTTTTCTTAAGTATGGCAATCGTTGAGATAAAGCTGTGCATTTTTTGCACGGCTTTTTTTATGTGTGTAATAAAAATATTAATTTGCATTACATGCGCGGCGCACTAACCCTTTTTCACAACATTTTTACCGATACAGATACCTTGCCTGCTCCTAAACAGCGCAAAGGCAGGAGCGCCGACCTTATCGAAAAAAGAAACGATCTTCTCATTCACCGCTATGTTTTTTACTGCGCACTTAAGCCGCGTTTAAGCTATGAATTTGTAATTGAAAAGCTTGCAGAAGAAACCTTTTTAAGCCCTGTTACAATACCTGAGCTTATCGCAGAAAACCGGGGCAAAATACATGCATTGCGCCAGCAGGAGCCAACAAAAAGTTATTTTCAAAAAAAGTATCCGCATTTTGTTTGGGAAGCGAAAAGCTTACTCATATTCAATTAAGGCGATTGATAATATTCCTCAATTAATTCAGGTCGCGGAACTGAAGTGTATTTCTTTTTAGCGCCGGTATTATCAAATGCCGTTGAAAAAGTATTTAAACGCACCCTGATATTATCGTCTCTCCTTTCTGTTGCCTGGCTTACTATAGATAGCGGTTGACAAATACCGCTTTTGGGCATCCATCCATGCAGGCCCTGAAATAATTTTTCTTCATAGTTGTAATAGTTCAGCGCTTTTTGCAATACCATTTGCGGAGCCGTGTTGCTGCTTTGGCTGAAAGGAGCAAATGCAAGCCGAATTTGAATTAAGGAACTGCCTGTAACAACCAATTGGCTTAGTTGATCAAAGGTTGTATTTACAAAATCAATCAGTGCGCAAGGGAATTGCACTGCTGGTCTCTCGTTATAATGCTCTAATTGCGAATAATCCTGATCTATCCATCTTAACTCCGGCACAACAAAAGCAATTCGTTCTATTAATTCAGGGTAAAATTGACTATAATATGCTTGTGATTCCATCAGAATATGTTTTTTAAAGTTCCTTCAATTTCCCCCCGCACTGCATTATACAGTACCGGGCTGTCCGTAATATTTTCGGGCATGAACTGCCGCTTAGGAATATTCATTTTTCGCGTATGCGCCTTTACCTGACTAATGCTCCTTACTCCGTGTACGGTTCTCATTTGCAGTTTACCGGCTTTAGTAAGCCTGCCGGTTGCCTGTTTAATACCCACATAGTTGCGGCGCTGGTGTGCCTTTATGGTAACAGTGCCATTAAAGCCGCGATTATGCGCAGCCGCATAAGGCACATCGTTATAAACCCTCGTTACTCCGGGGCTGGTAGTATACTTTGTACCCCTGCGTAGTTTGCCCTTACGGATCAATATGGTGCCTTTCCTGGCGTTTTCTTTCCACGGCTGGAGTGTAGCTCCTTGCCAGCCCTGCGCCCTGAAATTGTCGTTTATAAAGCGCAGGGATATATTGCCCGCGCGCTTAGGAAACTCAACGTTTACATAGCGCTTAAGCTCTTGCTGCTTTTTTGTGAGTTCTGCTTTGAATTGTTGCGGGTTCATTGTATATTTGTGTAAGGTTGGTAACAGCAATGTTACTTATAGCCGGAAGCGTAAAACGGGGATGCTTACCACATCTGGTCGTGAAACTTCCGGTTATTTTTTTGCATATAATAAAGCCCCTCTACGCAGTTCGGTTGCTCTTGCTTTAGTTAGCTGATAAACAGTTTCGGCTACTATTTCTCCTTTTTTATCACCAGCCACCACTACATAAGGTGCATCGTTATAATACCTGATATAATACCTGATTAGTTTGTTGTTTTCCCTAACGCTCCAAACCTCATCAGGGTCTGCTACAATCTCAGGAAAATTAGCAGCGTATTGCCACCTGTTTTCGTGCGTCTTACGCAAAACGTGATCCTTAAAGTACGCCTCTGGCTTTCCCTTATTGCTGTGTGTGTCTACACTATCAAACTTTATTTTAAGATTAAGTTTGTCAGTTACAACTATATCATCACTGCCTGTGTGCTTTGGTTGCCGTTGCCACCAGCTTTTGTAATCATCTTCACCGGCTAATGTAATGCGGTTGGGAAACTGGTGATCGTCGTACAATTTTTCAATGCTCTTCAACCCGTAATTTTTTACTGCATCAAACGTTTTTTCTTCGCCGGCATGTTGAAAATATGGATGATCTTCTTTGAAGATTGTTTTTGCCATGCCGCTGTTAAAATCAAAAAGCGGATTTGTAACTACTTGCTTCACCATCGGGCCTGCTTGCGCATCAGAGCTTGCTTTTGCTGCAATGCCTGGTACTACATGGCAGCGGCATCCCCAATCGAGTGGCGGCCATAGCCTTTTCCAAACGGGTGAATCTTTGCTAAGGGTAAGCCCATCCAGCTTTGCATGTTCTGGCCTTACTTTATCATCGTGCGCTGTACTATATTCCAGGTAGTCGTTATTAGCGGATAATAAATCCCACTGGTGTGCCATTTGAGCGCTGGCGTTGGCTGTATCAAATTCGGTGCTTAAGTACTTTATGTTGAACTGGTAACCGGCAACGGTTAAAGCGTTTCTGAAGGTTACAAAATCGCCATTAGCGGTGCGCAGCAACTCGTTATATTGTTGCATCTCTGTAATGCTTTTTGCTGCGCAGAAAGCGTACAAATTTTGCTCTAAATACGCCTTTAAAGTATTTCGGCTATCGTCAACAGCAAAGCTGCTGCCGCCTATCCCTTCATGCATAGCTTTCAAAAGATCGTTAGCAGTTTTGCGATATAAATCGGGATGTATAGCACCTTTTGAAACCTTTTCGTTTAAAAGGGTTTCGGCAATTTTATCCAATATGTCATCCCATGGCCCCGCAGCAAGGTTTGGCAGTGTTTTGCTGCCGCCACATACCGGGCAGCGGTTGTCATAAAGATTATCCAGCAGCCCCGTTATATCTACGGGGCCGGGTCGAAAAAATCGGCAAGCGTTTGACGGATGGAACGCCATGCAGACAGGTTTGCTGCCCTGCCTTCGGGCTTTGGCTTATTGGGTGGATACTCACTATCATCAGGCGGCATCAGCTTCATCAGGCGCTCTGCTTCCATCTTGGCTTTAAGCTCATCGTAATTGTCTGGCTTTGGTATGCCGTATGTTTCGTACCAGTAATCATCATCAATAGGCACTTTTGCACTAATCGCTAAATCAACGTCTTTTTTTTGCGACAGTTCTGCAACATCATTTTCAGTTTCAAAAACAAAACGACCGTTTGAAATTTCGTAGCCATAGCTCTGAAATATTTTAATGAGCTTTTCATCATTCAGGGCATTTTCAATAAAAGTGATATCACTCTTTGTAATTTCAAGCTGCTGTTTGCCATGCTCTTTCGCCTGCGCATAGCCGCTGCTGGTGCTGGCGCTGGTGGTTTCGGTGTTGCCCAAAACAATGATGCTCATTTCCCGGTTACATGCGGATGTAAACTTTTCCTGCAAATCACCGGTGCCGTTGCTTGTTTTGCCATCCATCATTTCAAAATCAACCTGCTTAGGTATCATCATAGCCAGGCTGCTGCCGCTTTCGTTCAGCGCTTTCTCAAGCTCCATACGGGTTTTGCTGTCGTAGGTATCATATTTAGCCACGCGGGTAGGTTGCCCGAATATCTCCACATATTGCGCCCAATCTGCAAAGCCTCCTTTTTTCCAAAGCGCATAAGGCGCCGCTTTAAGGTATAGCCCTAAATCATCATTATCACCCCATACACACACATTCCACATATCATCATACTTATATCCTTCCTGCCCGCTTTGCTCTTTGGCAATAATGCGCCAATAAGGTTTTATATGTTTACGGGGTATGGATAAAAATTTTAAATCGTCGCCGGGAATAAATTCCGCTCCGCTTAATCCCCACGTAATTTGCTCAAGCATCAGGCGCAAAAGATTTCGGAAAGCAGGGTGCTTTATAAGCAGGTCAACCGATTTTTTTTGTGTATTTTTTTTGCTGGTATTTTCAGCCTTGATACTTTCTTTTTTATCCTCATCTTCCTCAAAAAAAATACGTTTGTTCAATACAGAATCAAACCGCTTTTGTGTAATGCCGCTCAGGTGCCCGTCAAGCTCTACGTCTTTATACAGATCATACAACTTGGTGCGGTTTGGGTAACTTACCGCCTCCGCATTACGGTGCGCTTCGCGCCAGCTTCGTATATCTTTTGCGGTGCGGTCAACGCTAATAATGTTGAGACTGTTAAGAACAATCGCCTGCTTTTCGCCCGGCTCTTTTTTTATGTTTGAATCGCTCATATACTGTATTTTTCTCCCTTCTCCCCTGTGGGGAGAAGGGTCGGGGATGAGGGGTTAATAATGCTGCCTGCGTTTAGGGTTGCTGCTCCATTGTATGCCACTGCTTTCGTCATAATCCGTATCAGGATCATCCACCGGGTATGGCCATCCGGCTGGGTCTGCCTGCCCTTTCTGCACCAGCACCAGCCATTTAATGGCATCTTCGTATATGGTGCGGAATAGTGCCAGATCAATGTTGGGGTTTGCCAGCCGAAGCAGATACCAGGTGGCAACATCCTTCACAATGTTTTTTAAATGCTCATCCTCCACCGTTGGGGCTTCTACCTCGCTGCCAAACAGTTTAAGTAAATCAAATCGGCTCAGGTAGCTCTTAACCTCCGCTACAGCGGCATTAATAGCTTTTGCAACAAGGTCAACCGGCACAGTTTCAAAATATGCATCCCCATTCCATTTAAACACTTTATTATCTGCCAGGCTTATGTATTGCCTTCCTGTAATACCCATAACAGGGAAAGCAGCCTGATCAGCATATTCCGTTTTATAATTGCGGACGATCTCTGTAATGATCTCCGGGTAAAGGTGTGTTGTTAAGTCAATCTCTGTTAAGTAAGGCATTTAATAACGTTTTGAATTTGTAGGGCGTTTGATTGCTTTAACTGAGCCGGCATCTTCAACTGCAATCTTGTCTTTAATCAGCTTTACACCTCCCTGCACTGCATCCGGGCCGTCAAGTGTTTTACTGGTAGCACTGGCTGCTTTAAATTGGGCTTCCAGTCTTTTCATGTGCGGATTTTCCTTTTCGGTTTCGTTAAATATTAATTGACCAAGTCTAACAATTGGCTCCAATGTTCCCTCTATTCTAAACCATTTATCGGGTTTGGATGTTCCATCTGGAGTAATAGGAAGATCGGTGCCGTACTCCTTTGTTTTTTGAAAAATTAGCGGTAATAATACCTGTTCATAATGCGGATTTTGTAGAGTATTGTTTTCAATAAAAATGTAAAGCTGTGTGTTACTACCCACGTAGTTTTTAGCGGCAAACAGCCAGTCTATAAAGTTGCTATTTGTGGTAGTATCTACCCAGCACTTGTATAGATAATAATTGGGGGATTGATACCCTAAGATCACAACAGCTTTACAACTATTTTGTACACCGCTCTTAATGCTGGGTTTGTCCCGGTTACTTGGCGAAGGATCAGCATAAACCATTGCGAATTGCAATTGTTTTAATGGCGGGCATTTCCCATAAGTTACTTCCTTAAAGGTTTGTCCCTGTCGCATTGGGTTATTGAACATTTCAGCCTGTGAGGCTTCATAGCTTACTTTGCTTAACTGGTAGTCAATATCAGCTTCGCTGTTTTTTTGCGGCCATGTACTTATACCATTTTCATCCCGTACATTAATTGTTTCGGCATAATCGGCATAATCTCTTGCGCGTTTTACGCAGCAATCTTCAGCAATAATATTTCCAAGCCATATTATGAGGTAAGGTTCTGATGTATCAACCGTAAAAAATAATGCACGTTGAAACCAGTCCCAGTGTTTGGTGATCGTGTCAGGGTTTCGACAATCTTCATCCGTGTCAAAGTCATCAATGATAATGCAATCTGGTCTTATTTCATCGTTGCCGTTTCCACGCGGGCCCTGCCCAGCCCCAACAGCTAAAAACTTAACACCACTCCTTGTTGTAAAATCCCCTTCGCGCCAGCTCCCGGGCAATTCCTGTTTTCCGTAGTCGTTAATCAATCTCTGGTTGCTGTCAAGCTGCGACTGATATCTGTTTAGGAAAGCTGCCGCGGTGTCCCATGTGGCACTGGTATATATAATGTTTTTTAGCTTGCCTGTCATTACCAGGTAAAGCACATCCATCATAGTTAATGTTGTTTTACTCAAGCCCCTCACCCAATTGCGAACTTCATACCAGTGCTTTAATTTTAAAAAGTTCTTTATAAGCCTAAGCGTTGCTTTTTTATGAAAGTCGGGAGATGGATATTTGAAAAATCTTGGAAAATAGAAACGCTTCCATTCTTCCGGATCATCTTCTAATTCATCCTTCCTTACCTTTTTTTGTGGAGCGGATTCTGTTAGATCAACCGGTGTGGATTTCCTTATATTTTTACGGTAAGATTCCCAGTCTATTTTTGCATGCTTTTCAGTTACTATCATGTTGTAGCCATTAGGTATTCATGCCATAGTTCTACCATTTCAACAGCTTTTTCCTGCCCATGAGTAGCTTGGATATAGTTGATAAATTGTTTACCTGTCTCACTTTTGTGAGCAAACGATAATTCTGTTTGCAATTTTTTTGCAGCATCAGCAAGTTTGTTTATTAAATCGCCTTCTTTAGCATCCGGTACATTAAAAGGCGCCCTCCGCTGTTCGATTGACGTTAGTACATTATCAATCTGCTTTCTTATTCTGCGGCGCTGCTGTTCAAATCCCATCCGAGCTTCCTCTTTGTCGGCTTCCCAATTGCCCGCCATTTTCCATGCAGATATGCTGCGCTCTGATATTCCGGTTATTTCAGCAATAACCTTTTGTTCAAAGCCATTTTCAACATAGAGTGTATACGAAAGCCTTTTTTTGCGTTCAATTTCTTCCTTAGATGCTTTTTGTTTGCCCATACTTGCACAAATATCCGCTACAGCTTTGCTGTAATGCAAGGGCAAAAAGTATCATACTGCGCATTGTGTGGTAGTGTGCTGCGGTAATTGCTGTACGATAAAACCATGATTTTTTTTGAGAAAATGCGGTTTGCATTTTTACACCCACAAACGCGAAAAAGGGTGTCGGAAAAGTTCAAGAAAATCAATAAAGAGTTTTTGCTTACAGATAGCACGCTGAACAGCTACAGCTACCGGCTGCTGACTTCCGGTTATGATCTGGCAGCGTTTAAAAAGAATCCAATTGGCTACTACATGCACGGCACAGAAGAATTTCCCCGCGAAATGGGCGTGCTGGTAAAATGGGAAGATTTGCGGGCTGAAGGTGATAATGTATATGGCAAACCCTGCATTAATCTTACGCACCCGCGCGGGCCGCGTACGGTTGATGAAATAGAAAGCGGTTTTCTCAATGCCGCCTCTGTTGGTCATATAGTAGCACTTGGCATAAGCTACAAACCCGAAGATTACCTGCCAGACCAAAAAGGCCCAACAGTGAGCAAGTGGTTTAACCGCGAAGCTTCGCTGGTAGATGTGCCAGGCAATTACAATGCGCTTACTGATCTGGTGGACGAAAACGATATGCCCTTAAACCTCGCCGACTTTAATATTCAAAAGATACACATGAAACAAATCTTTATCAACCCGGCGCAACTGGCGCTGATGAATTTAAAAGCAGACGCAGAACAATCTGCCGTTGATGCCGCATTGACTGACCTGGTTGCAAAAGCCGGCAAGGTAGATGGTTTGGAAAAAGACCTGAATGCAGAAAAACTGAAAGTAACCGGGCTGGAAACTCAAATCAATGCAGCCAACGAAAAGGCGGTAACTGATCTGCTGGCTCAGGCGGTAAAAGAAACAAGGTGCACACAGGAGTTTGCCAACCTTATCGCCACTTCTCACAAAGGCAAGGTGGAAGATGTGAAAGCTATTATTGCCACCATGAAACCGTACGCGCCAATAGTATCACAGTTGAATGCTGGCGATGACACAAACGTAGGCAAAACTTGGGAAGAGCTTGACCGCGAGGGAAAGCTGGAAGACCTGAAAGCAAAAAATCCGGGCGCTTTTAAAGCATTATTTAAACAGCGCTTTAACGCAGAATATACAGGCGCTTAAGTCTTACTTAAGCAAAGCATCGGCGCAGCAAAGAAAAGTTTCAACAACAAAAATTTAAACACGTAAAAAACGAAAGATGAAAATCTCTTTTAAAAGTATACCTGCCATTGTATTGTTGGCGGCTTTATTTTCAGTAACGCTTAATATAGCGATGGATGCGCCTTTGGTAATTGGCTTTACCGCCGCTGTTTTGCTCTCATTTGTTCCCATGCCTAAAGGCGCAAGCTTTATGGCATTACAAAAGGAAATATGGCGCAACGACATTGTGGGCAACCTGTTTAAGAACAATGAATTTTCGCAGTTTGCGGTAAATGCCGACACTTTTGTATTAGGCGGTACCGTTGTGCATATTCCGGTTGCAGGTTCTGCAAGCTCGGTAAAAAAGAACCTTGCATCTTTTCCGCAGGTAGCTACTGAAAGGGCAGATAGTGAATTAACCTATCCTTTGGATACCCTCTATTCATTGCCGCGCAGAATTGCGCAGATTGATAAATACGAACTGAGTTATGACAAGCGCATGAGCGTAGTGGGTGAAGATGTACGTAACCTTACTGAAAAGGCGAATAACAGCCTGTTGTTCCGCTGGGGCCCGGTTGTGGCACAAACCATATTAACCACAGGCGCACTCAGTGCTAATGACCTGATAGATGGTACTGCCACCGGTAACCGGCGCGCATTTGATAAAGCGGAAATTAAGCGTGTGGCTAAAATGTTTAACCGTGGCGATTTGCCCGGCAGACCAATCGCGCTACTTACTGCAGCACACTACCATCAGTTTTTTGAGAGCTTAAGCGATGCCGAAAAAACAAACTTTGGCAGAATAGCTGACTTGGCTAAAGGTATTGTGGGCGAATACATGGGGGTAAAAATTATGATGCGCAGCAGCGTGCTTCGCTACCGCGGCGCTGATGGTGCTTATGTAAAGATTGATGAAGGCGATGACGCTTTTGCAGCCAACGCGGCAGACCGTGCAGCATCGCTTGTATGGACTGAGGGAAGCGTCGAGCGCGCCCTGGGCGATGTGGAAGTGTTCGATAACCAGGCTCAGGCGCTTTACTATGGCGATATATTCAGTGCCATGCTTCGCATTGGCGGACGCATACGCAGAACAGCCGGGGTTATAGCCATTGTAGAAGCTAATGCCTGATCCTGATAGTTTGATAACCGGGCCGGGTAATACCGGCCCTAATTAAAAATAATGCTCTCGCATTCTAACAGCATGCTTCATTCTATAGTTGAATTTGTAGGGGTTTCAGTCCTCGCGCTGTTTTCGCTACTGTTCAAAGCGCTCGGTTTTATCACCCTTAGCAATGTTGTTGGTTTTGTGACCATCTGTGCAGGTTTAAGCACCCTTTACCTCAATTACAAACGCCTTAAAAAGCTTGAGAAAGATGAACGAAATATTTCAGAAGATCAATAAAACCCAAATGCGCAGTACGCTGGCATTTCTGATAATCGTTGGTGTTTTTGCGCTGGTAGCCTTCCTGCAATTCAGAGAGGTGCCGCCCAGCAACCGGGATATTATGTATATGTCTCTTGGAGTAGTTATCTCAACCCTTACCACGGTGGTTAATTTTTACTACGGTACCAGCAAGGGAGAAACTGATAAACAAAAAGCCGACCTGGAAGAAAAATGAAATTTCTCCTAACCATATTAACCTTTTTTCTTTTTGCTGCCTGTAGCAAAAAAAATTATCCGCAATACATGGTAACGCAGGTTAAGGATACAACCATTACCCGGATATGGCACAAGGATAGTATAATTCATCTTCCAATGAGCCAGGCAGAAGTTTTATTTGGTAAAGAAGGAGTGCCGGGTGTAACCTGCGACATCGTTGGAGAAGCAGGCTCCTGGGGTAATTGCACAGGAGGAGGTGTTGTTGATGCGGATACCTTGAAATCTTTACCAATTCCTGAAACTGCCTACCGCGTAGGATATGATATTGTTGATACGATAATAAATGCCGGTAGGGTTAAGCTGAGTATAAAAAAAGAAGCAAACAGTTTAAGGATTAAATGCACAGCAGACAGTTTAAGCATGGTGATTGCCGGACTTAACAAAGAAATATTTCAACTCCGCAGCGTAAAAACAGATGTGCCGATAGCGGTGCCTGATCCGCAGCCATTTATACCCCGCTGGGTGTGGTATGCAATAGGTATACTGGCAGCAGCAGCAGCCTGGGGAAACCGAAGATTAATTATCGGACTTTTTAAAATAATTACCGGATGGGTGGCATAAGCGAACATATAAGCTATGCGGAGGCAACCCGTAGCGCTGCAGGCGAACGGTTAAAGCTGGTAAACACACCCAACGAAAAGCAGTTAGCAAACATGCGGGAAACCGCTGCAAAAATATTTGAGCCGCTGCGTGCGCATTTTGGCAAGCCTATAACGGTGCTTAGCATGTTTCGCAGCCCGGCAGTTAATAAAGCTGTTGGTGGAGCTTCTACCAGCCAGCATATGACCGGCGAAGCAATGGATATACGCGCGGCGGCAGGCTATGATTTTACCACGGCGGATATATTTTACTACATCCGCAATCACATGGATTTTGATCAGCTTATCTGGGAGTTTGGCAATGATAATGAGCCTGATTGGGTACACGTAAGCTGGAACCGATACCGCCGCCGTAAAAGCGTGCTGAAAGCGGTAAAGCAAAACGGGAAAACCATTTATAAAAAAGCTTAAAACCAACTTAAATATGAAGCCGATTGTAAAAGATTTTTTTGATACACACCCCGCCGCCACTGAAGTGCATGAAGCCCTGGGTGTATTATTTACCAGCGCTGATGATGCAGCCGCTTTTTGTGCCGGTAGTACGGCAACCCCGGTAACGCATACGCGCAATATAGAGATGCCTGGTGAGCAGGAGTTAAAAGACGCAGACGGTGAGCAGGAAACTGCTGCTAATGAGCAGGAACAACCAGCGCCAATACTGCATAATGATGCAACCACTTACGGCAAAACTGCTGAGGAAGTGGAAGGAATTAATAAACCACAAAAAACGGAAAAGCCTAAAACGGAATCTGCCAAAAAAGCTGCGGCAAAAGGCAAACCTAAAGGCAAATAACAATAACGGGACTGGTGGCCGCCGGTTCGATCCCGGCACTCGTTCAAACTTTCTTTGCGGCTGATCACAGGAGGGGCGAAATAAAGGGCGCTCCTCCAATTTTAAAACATTTTTATTATGAGTTTACCTCGCGTAACGGTCATTTTTTCAAACGGAAACTTATTACAGGATATAGCCGCTGTAGA
The DNA here is from genome assembly GCA_047601125.1 of Agriterribacter sp. Lineage (GTDB taxonomy): Bacteria > Bacteroidota > Bacteroidia > Chitinophagales > Chitinophagaceae > Agriterribacter. Next base: position 3,630,353 of record JASGJY010000002.1, read on the forward strand.
CGGCATTTGTGGATTGATTGGAACCGTGGCAACGCCTGGGCTGGTTGGCGCATGCAAAACCTTGTACAGCCTTGATGATGCAATTGACCAGGGCTTTACCGAAGGCGCAGAGCCTTTTATGTATCGCCATATAAAAGAGTTTTACGGTGAGCTGTCAGGTAATCAAAAATTATACATAATGGGCGTGAGCGATGCTACCAGCATGGCAAGCGTGCTTGATAATACCAGCGCCACCGGTGCTAAAAAGCTTACAACTTTTGCCAATGGCGAAATACGTGTGCTGGGCGTTGTGCGCAAACCGGCTGTTGGTTACGATCCTGGTGCAAACTTTTTTGATAGTGATGTTAGCGCAGCCGTTACTGCCGCTAAGGTTTTTGGGAATGCAAGGCTTGCAGAGCTGCGCCCGCTTCGCATATTGATTGAAGGCAGAGTAACTACAGAAGGCAGTGCAAATATTTATGCACCAAATACCGCAGATGTTGATTTTGGAGGCGTGGTAACCGGAAGCAGTCTTCCTGACGGTTCTGCATCGGTAGGCGTTGCGTTAGGAAGAGCAAGCAAGTATGCTGCGCATATTAAGCTGGGCAAAGTGGCTAATGGGCCGCTGAGCATTGATAAAGCATACATAGGAACAAAAGAACTTAAAGATTATCCTGGGCTTGAAGCGCTGCACGATAAAGGTGTTATAAGCTTCATGAACCACACTGGTAAGGCGGGCGTTTATTTCGGTATTGATCGAATGGCAAATACTAAGGATTACCGCTATCTCGCTCACGGTCGCATTATTGATAAAGCTGCCCTGATTGCCGCGGCGGTTTACATTGACCAGATCGAAAGTGAAGTGGATGTAGATGATGACGGCAAGATTAGCCAGCTTGAGCTGGAACATCTTAAAGGCATTTTGGAGCAGGCGATAAATGTCTACATGGGTAACCAGATCAGCGGAGTGCAGATCACCATCGACCCTAACCAGAACATCATTAATACCGGCACACTCAAAACAAAAATTCAAATCCTTCCAAAAGGGTATACTACCTGGATCAACATTGATCTTGGCCTCGTAGCGCCTGTAGCGGAATAACAATAACAATACTATGGCATTTACAACTCTTGAATGCGATTGGTCGCAGGTTAGCATGAAGATTCTTAAATCTACTATTGTGGGGCTTCGTGCCTTTAGTTTCGATTTTGAAATAGATAAAGAGCACCTGTTTGCCGCTGGCTCTAAACCAATCAGTATACAGAGCGGCAACGAAAAGCCAACCGGCAGTTTGAAGCTGCTAAAGTTCGAGATAGACAAGCTCAACGATGCAGCCCAGGTGGCAGGGTTTAAAACAATCCTTCATGTGCCGTATGAGCTCGTATCTATTACCTGTGCCTTCAAGCGCACTGTTGGCGCTCCCATGTACATTATTGATGCATTGGGCGTAGGGTTTCAAAAACTTGGAGTAGCAATGGAGCAGGGCGCAAAGTTCAGCGAATCAGATGTGCCCTTCCTGGCGATGGACTTTCTTTTACGAAGGGGACAGTAATATAATTTAAAAACCAACCCAATATATGCAGGAAAATTTCAAATCAATCCGCGAGCGTGAACGCAAGCAAAAAGAAGCGGAAATACGTGCGAAATGTGAGGCGCATGCTATTGCAAAGTATGGCGAAGAGACGGTGATAAAACTTAGTAATAAACACAAAGGCTTGTTTTATCTGCCTGTTTTTGATGAAGAGGATGAGATTGATAAAATGGCCATCTTCAGACCTATTGATAAGGAAGTACTCAACTATGCCAGCACTAAAATTGAAAGTGATGGTTTATATACGTTCATTGAAACCTGTATGCGTGAGTGCTGGCTTGAAGGAGATCAGGAGATACTCGACGACAAAGATTTTTTCTTACCTGCGGCTAACCAGTTTAATAAAATAATTGACGGCAAAAAAGCTGCACTGGTAAAGCGTTAGAAGAAACATTAAAAAAGAAGATTGACACGGGAAGCCTTTTGTTTTACGAATCAATGCTACAGTATTACATGCCGGGGCTTGATGTTTCTACCCTCAGCGATACAATGTTTGCAATAAAAGTAGCGCACCTGCTTAAGATCAGGAAAATGGAGAAAAAAGATGAACTCTAACACACTTGAATTTTTCGTGCGAATAAAAGACCTGGCAAGCAACGGGTTTGTGAAAATCGTTGCTGCGGCACAGTCTACGCAGGAAAAAATAGAGCGTGTTTCCGGCAGGATTGAAAAGGGGCTGTCCGGGGCTTTTAACAGAGCTACGGAATCGGTAAAGCGATATATAGAGCAGGTAAAGCAGGCGGCAGCTTCTGCTTTTAAGCTGGGCGGCGGTGGCGGATCAGGAGGGCTGGGATTGCTGGGAATGGCGGGCAGATTTATGGCGCCCCTTGTTATTGGCGCGGCGCTGACTGGAGGTGCAAAAGCTGCAATTACAGCCGGCATGCAGGTGGAGAAGGATAAAGTAGGTCTTACGACATTTTTAGGTAAGCAGGGTGCAGATGCTGCTTATGCCAATATAAGAAAAGATGCGGCAGCAACGCCATACGATACAGCCAGCCTGCTAATGGTTAACCGCTCTTTGATAAGTGCGGGCGTAAGCGCCGAAAATGCACGTAAGGATACCATGAACCTTGCTAACGCAATTGCTGCGGTTGGTGGCGGTAATGATGAGCTGAGCCGGATGGCTGCCAATATGCAGCAAATAAAAACCGTAGGCAAAGCCACGGCAATGGATATACGACAGTTTGCAATGACCGGCATTAATATTTATGAAATGCTTGCCCAGGCAACCGGCAAACCAATTGACAAGGTAAAAGAAATGGATGTGAGCTATGATCTGCTTTCTTCCGCTATGGAAAAAGCTGCCGGTAAAGGAGGCATGTACTTCGGGGCGCTTGATGCAATGAGCAAAACAACAGAAGGGCGATTCAATACATTAAAAGATACCATAAGTAACAGTTTCGCTGATTTAGGTACAAAGTTTTTGCCTTTTGTGAATATTGGCTTAGACCTGGCAAATAAAGCGCTTGAAAATATTGTAGGATGGTTTAGCGGCATCAGTATTAATACAGACGATTGGAGCGGTTACCTTGATACAGCTAAAAGCATATTAGGCACTGTATGGGGAGTTATAAAAAGTGTAGGCGGCTTTGTGTGGAGTATTGTTAGCGGTATCGTTGAATGGGTAAGCAAATCGGAATTATTAAAAGATATTTTTTGGGTAATCGGTGGCATAGTTAAAGGCGTTGGCAGTGTGGTAATGTGGGTAGTTGATAAATTAAAATGGGTTTGGGAGAATGTTTTAAAGCCGATACTGGATGCAGTTAATACAATCTACACCGCAATTAAATACCCGCTGGGTAGCGGCAAAACAGGCGAAAAAACAACAGCTACAGCGTTAAGCCTTAATGAAGATAACAGCCTTAGCGGTATTAAAAAGGCAATAGATGGCGGCAAGAGTTCAGGTAGCGCCAGTAGCGATGCAGCTAAAGGAATTACAAGCGGTGGCCCGCGTGTTATAAACATCAGCGGCGTAAAGTTCACGGACAAAATAGAAATACATACAACAACAGCAGGCGAGGCAATTGATGAGCTTGAAGAAAAGTTTAGGATGATGTTTGCCCGCCTTTTAAATAGCGGGGCGGCAGTACAATAATGGCAAATATACCGGCACCAGGAGAGATTATTGATTTGGGAAAATTGTTTGCTAACACATTTGGCGGTAAGCCATACCACATTCAGGAAGAAAGCAAAAGGGTAACAGAGGGAACGCCTTACAGGATTAGCGGTACAAATGCTGAACAGTTAGTAACTGGCAATGGCTCTTTGATAAAAGAACAGGTAAAGGGTGTGGACATATGGTTTCCGGTGCGGTTTTACAATCCCGGCGATAGTACACCAATTGAATACCTGCCATATACGGTTGTAAGAGTTACAGGTAAAAAAACGATTGTGAAAACGCCTGTAATGTATCGTAAGGGAACGGTAAAGGAGCAATATAATATTGACGATTACAGCATCAGCATAAAGGGGTTTTTGATAGGCGAAAATGGAGAGTTCCCTGAACAGGATATGGATAGCCTGAAAGATTTGTTTGAGTTAAAAAGAGGCATCCAGATTGATAATGCAATCACTAATATTTTTTTAAGTGATCCGGGATTGAGCAGGTTTGAGCAGAACCGGGTAGTAATTGAAAGCCTTGATTTTCCCGAGGTGGAAGGCGGCAGGATAAACGTGAAGCCATTCAATATGCAGCTTGTGAGTGATTTTGTTTTTACGCTTGAATTGAAGTAGGATGTTTCAGATGACCGCTGATATATACGTAGGAGATTATAAACCATTTACGCCAAACAGCGTAACGTGGAAGCGGTCAATAGATCAGTACTCTGATAGCTCTTTGATAAAAATACCTGCGGTTGCCATGCTTAAAAGCGGTGATAATTATACCAGGGTGCAAACAGGTTTGCAGTTTAAGGAAGGCATGCCGGTTGATGTGTTTTGCGGTTATGACGGGAATAATATAAAAAGGTTTTCCGGTTTCGTCAGCCGCATTAATTACACCATACCCTTGCAGTTGGAGTGCGAAGGTTACAGCTACCAGTTGCGTAAAAAAATGGGGCTGAACATCAGCCACGGCAGCGGAGTAATGCTGAAAACAATTTTAAATGAAATAATTGCCGGTACAGATATAAAGCTGAGTTATAGAATTATTGATTTTAAAATTAACAGCCCGGTAATAATGCGCAACGTAAGCGGCACGCAAGCGCTGGATTGGTTGAAGGATCGCCTGGCACAAACTGTATACTTTAATTATGATGAGTTGTATGTGGGGCTTCGCCAGATTGAAGTAAAAGAAGATGTAAAGTTTCGCCTGGGCTGGAATACGGTGAAGGATGATGATTTAAAGTTTGCCATCGACAGGGAACATACAGAGGTGAGATTTCAGATGCAAAGCAGAAACAAAAACGGCTCATACACCAAAGAGGTTTATGATAGTAAATACAGCAATACAGCAGTTAAGCGCCTGTATGTACGCATAGAGGATAGCTATATGAAAAAAATGGTTGAGGATGCAAAAGCAACATTGTTAAACCGTGGTTATGAAGGTTCGTTTACTGCTTTTGCCCGCCCATATGTTGAGCCAGGCATGAGTGTAACGATTGATGACCAGAAATATAAAGAGCGTGCTGGCAGCTACATTGTAAATGAAGTGAGCGGAAGCTTTGGAGAAAGCGGCGGCAGGCAAGCCATAAAAATAGGAAGCAGGTTAAATGACTGATACGGAATTACTGGAACTTTTTGACGCAAGAGTAAAGCGTAACCCGGCATTGATAACGCTGATGGGCAAAGTAAAAAGTGTGGATGAAAATGAAATGACCTGTGTAATAGATGATGATGGTTTTGAAATTCCGGAAGTGAGGCTTCGCCCGGCGCTTGATGGAAAAGAAAGCTTTACCATTTTCCCGAAGCCGGGAAGTTGGTGCCTGGCTGTAAGATTGGAAGACAGCGAAGAATGGATGCTCATTTATGCCGGTGAAATTGACAAATACCAGATAAAGCAAAATGACCTGGTATTTGAAATGGACGGACAAAAGTTCTTAATAGAAAAGCAGGGCGCAAACCTGATGGAAATAATAAAAAACATTTGCGAAGCCTGTTTGCAAATAGTGGTGATACAGGGTAATGGGCAAGACCTGCAAAAGCTCACAGATGCATTAACTAAAATTCAATTGCTCTTTAAATAATGGCATTAAATAAAGACATATTAGGACTGGCTTTGTACACAAAAGCAAAGGAATTGAATGATAAAACGCCTGATGAAATTGGCGATCTGGAAGCGGCCCGAAAGGCATTTTGGCAGGCAGTTGCAGAGGAAGTGATTAACCATATAAAAGTATATGGGCAGGTAAATACAACAGGGACAGCGGCGGCCCAAACTGGTAAAATGACATGATTGATATTTTAAAAAATATTAGCGGCGATGGTGATCTGATTGTAAAAAATAATGATCTGTTGATTGGCAATAGTGATATGCAGCATAAGCAGGATTTGCTTTTAACAGAAAAAGGAAGTATAAAACAATACCCTGATGCCGGAGTAGGCGCACAAACATTTTTAGAGGCGGAAGATACCGCAGGGTTTTTACGCGAAGTGAGTTTGCAGTTTACGGCAGATGGCATGCAGGTTGAAAAGTTGCAGTTAACACAGCAAGGGGTTTTAAATGTTGCGGCAAAATATAGTGCATGAGAGTTGTAAAAGTTTTATACCAGCAAACCATTACCGACATAGCCATACAGGAGATGGGCGATGCGGGGCGGGCAATAGAGATTGCAGCGCTGAATGAGTTGAGCCTAACCGATGAGCTTACACCCGGACAGGAGCTGCAACTACCGGATTACGATATAACAAAAACGGATGTTGTGCAATTGTTTACCAACCGTGCATTAGCGCCTGCAAGCATGGATGATGCAATGAGCCTTGATGAGGGCATTGATTTTTGGGCAATAGGAATTGATTTTGAAGTTCAATAATATGGCACGAAGTATACAGGACATATATGATAGCATGGTGAGCAGAGGCATTGACCTGGCTACAGAAGCAGGACTGCCCATGCTGGTAACCATGTTTAACAGCACCAGCAGAGTTGCCATATGGAAGATACTGCTTTATACTGTTGCTTTTGCCTGGAATGCATTGGATTGGCTTCACGATCTTTTTCGTGCTGAAACAGATGATAAAATTAAAAGACTAAAGCCCGGCAGCGCCATTAACGTGGTAGAGCTTGCTAAAAACTTTCAATACGGTTACGATCTTGAATATGGCACTACAGAATATAACAATACAGGATTAACGGAAGACCAGGTTACAGCCAGCAAAATAGTTACATACGCCGCTGCTGTAGAGCAGGAGCGCGGCATAAGAATAAAAGTAGCAAAAGGCACAAGTGAACTTGAACCGCTTACGAGTGAGGAGTTGATTGCTTTTGGCGCATATATGGAGCGGGTGAAAGCCGCTGGAATAAAACTGCTGATCACCAGTCAGGTGGCAGATGATCTGCAAGCTACCATAAGAATATTTTACAACCCGCTTGTACTGCGAAGTGATGGGGGCAGGATTGATGGTGTTGATAATGAGCCGGTACAAAATGCACTTAAAAAATACTTAAAGAACCTGCCTTTTAATGGATTGTTTGTTCCGCAATACGCGGTTGATGCATTGCAGGCTGTGGAGGGTGTTACCATCGTCATGGCAGATAGCATGAGCGCCCGGTATGGTGCGCTTGATTTTACAGAAATAGACGTAGAGTATAACCCGGATAGCGGTTACCTGCGCCTGAGTGATTTAACCATAACCTTTACCCCACATGCCAGCATATAATTTTTACGATATAAAACCTACACGCCTGGCACGTTGGATGACGCCAAAGCCAAACCGGAAGCCCGGTTTTATGGCATTTATGCAGGCGTTGTTGTTTCCGCTGTTTTATGCGCATGACAGGTTTATAAGATATAGAGAAGCGAAGCTGTATCAAATCATGATCACTCCGCAGGTGGCAATGCTTGAGCTTCTTTTAAACGACAAATACGATTCATCCGAAAAGCGCATATACATAACAGATGCCGAATGGCATTTACCTGTTTTTCTTTTTCAGGAAGATGAATTGCAGCCAGTGTATTTTTTTAGAGCAGATGAACCTGATGAACCGGTATGGTTATACACAGAAGGTGAAGCCGGTGAGGCAAAGACGGATTTTGTTGTGCATGTGCCTGATACTATTACACTGAACGAACCGGAAATGCGCAGCTACCTGGATCAGTACCGGCTTTTTGGTACCAAATATAAAATTGAACAATACGCAGCATGAATAGGAGAATAGATTTTACACAGTTTAAAGGCTTCCCCGGAACGCAGGGCACATTAGACTTTATGCAGAAAGCATATAGCGATGTGGTGAGTGGTTTGGCGGCTGCATTTGGCGCTAATACTATTATAAGCGGCTGCGTTGTTGCTGGTGGCTTTATTAGTGATGGATGGGTGTGTATTAATGGTGAACTGCTGCCCTTTGCCGGTGGATCTGTTACGATTGATGCTTTTACAAAAGTGATAATAACAGAAACCAAAACAGCAGCAAGGTTTAAGGATGATACATTAAAGGACGTATACTTTATGCGCCGTGCGCAGTTTGGTTTGGGCATTGGTGACACAGGTGTATTGTGGAATAAATTCCGTCGCGTTGATCTTGACCCGTGGAAGACTGGCGATGTAAAAGACATAATTGTTACCCCTGCATACATAGCTGTAAACTTTGAGTCAAACGGCATCGGAAAAAATGAAAGGTTTGGATGGGCTTTATTGGATGGGCAAGGTGGAAGGCCCAATGCGATGGGCAGAGTTGCCGTTGGCTATAATGCACTGGATCCCGATTTTGATTTGCCAGGAGAAACGGGAGGTAGTAAAGGGCAGAATATTCAAAAGGCAAACTTGCCACCAGTGCAAATTGACGTGCCAATCGCTGCCAACAATACAAGTAAAACGCAGGACGGCAGTTTGCGAATAGTCTTAGGCAGTGAAGGCAATGAGCCGAACGCAGGGCCGACATTGAAAACTGCAAACCTGGGCAGCGGTGAAGCGCTGAGCATAGTGCAGCCTTATTTGGTAACAGTCAAAATCATAAAACTGTAATGGCATATTTCGATACAGTAATACAGTGGTTTAAATCAAGGATGAAACCTAACCAGGATCAATTTGAACAAACTTGGAAATGGGTTAGATGGAAAGATGAGAAAATTGCCATTGCAGATATAAAGGATTTAACGGGCATACTGGAGGAGCTTGCGAATACAGAAAGCACAGGCGTATTTAAGCCGATTGCCGTGGCTTTGTCGGGTGACGGACACTTTGATTTCCCGGCTGGTTTGATGCTTGACAAAATGCTCATAAAGCCCACAGACGAAAGCAGTATGCTGATGGGATTAACGGAAGGTGGCGGAGAGCTGTACACGCCAGGTGATCCAATCCCCGCGGGTAAGTATTATCCCGTAACAGTTGACCTAATTGCAGATGGTGCAGTTGTGAGAATATACTGGAGCAATATTACCAGTCCGCACATGATACTAATATATACACGCACTTTAAGCTTTGATATATGAGACTAAAATTCATTTGGACAAAAATTATAGCCCGATTGCTTTTTCTTGTTTTGCCTGCTATTGCTTTTTCGCAAAGCGGTGAAACAATAACCAAACGCGTTGTTACCGACCGCGTGGAGCTGCGCGGCGGCAGGATAGATTCGCTTCGATCTGATACAGCAAACTGGAAGAATGCAAATTACAGCATCCCTACTGCAGCAGCAGTGTATAAACTGGTTATGCAAAACCCTTTCAGCAAAGGTGATCCGGGCGCCACCGGTGCCACCGGTGCCACCGGTGCAACTGGCGCAACTGGTGCGGCAGGTGCAAACGGCACAAATGGAATAAACGGAAAGGGATGGATAAGAGGTAATGGCGTTCCTTCATCCGGGTTAGGTGACAGCGGATATTTATACGTGCGTGATAATGGAGATGTGTATGAAAAAACAACATCAAGTGCATGGACGTTTCGCTTTTCAATTCTCGGGCCGCAGGGCTTGCAGGGTGAGCCTGGCAAGGGCGTTAATATAATGGGCAGCTTTGCAGACAGTACACTGTTACCAACCGAAAGTAACGCAGGCGATGCTTATCTGATTTCAGGAAACCTGTGGGTAAGCGACGGCGAAGAGTTTAAAAATGTAGGACACATCCAAGGCCCAACCGGTGCGCCCGGCGCAACTGGTGCAACTGGCGCAACCGGATTGCCTGGTAATAAATGGTACCAGGCTGCTGCCGCGCCATCATCCGGGGCGGGCATTGTGGGGGATTTTCATATTAATACTTCTACAAGTGATTACTACGAAAAAACAGCTATTAACACATGGACTTTGCGCGGCAATTTAAAAGGCGCTACCGGTGCCACTGGTGCAACTGGCAGCCCCGGTGCAACCGGCGCAACTGGTGCCACCGGTGCGCCTGGCAGCAAGTGGATATACAACACCGGTACACCATCCGCTGGCGTTGGCGCTATTGGTGATTTTTACATGGATGGCACTACCAGCGATTTTTACGAAAAGACAGGCGCAAGCACATGGACTTTGCGCGGCAATTTAAAAGGCGAAGATGGTGGCGGCGGCGGCAGCGTTGATGCTAATGTTTATAAGCCATCCGTAAGTAACGGGCAAACGGCTTTTACAGTGCCATATTCGCTGCCGTTGCAGGAGGCTAAAATTAGCTTTTACAGGAACGGGAGAAAACTAACATTCACAAAATCTTCAAACACGCTTACTATACCATACCCGTGCGCAGTAGGTGACTTAATAGAAATAACATGGATAGATTAATAAAATTATTTTTTGCGCTGTGCCTATTTTCGCTTAGCGCCAGCGCGCAAAATTATACCGATACCACCGTTGACAAAGGCGGTGGTTTATTGCCCGTCTACAAAGTGCTGATCGGCACAACAGAGCAGCTTAGAGCCAACACAAATCCCACTTACCTGACGGCGCAAACAACCGACAAAGGCGGCGGTATATGGGTGTATTTTAATAATGGAACCGGAAAAGTAGATGACACGGCAACCTGCATTAAAGATGTACGTGGCGGAGCTTTTGAAAGAATACGAGACAAGAAAAAAATTCAATTGGAATGGTTCGGTACTCGTTCTAACTGGCTCGGCACACTCAACCGTTGCATTGATAGTGGTTGGACTATCGTTTGCGAAAAAAATGCAACATATGAATACCAGGGCACACCAACCGCTTCGGATAAGAGCCTGTATATTGAAGGTAACAATGCGACCTTTAAGCAAAAGCAAACCAGCGGGCAAACGCCTGCATTAAAACAGATAAACTCACAAACCACCTCGTACAATGTAGATAGCATTTCGTTTTCTTCATCAAATAACGGTATTACTACGCTGGTGTCTTATGGTACCAGCTTTGAGGCAGGTGATGTATTAAAGCTATACAGCGGAGACACGATAAAAACAGATAAGATCACTTACGAATCTGTTCTGTATCGCGGCGAGGATTTGATCGCCATTAAGATTGAAAACCGCAGCGGCAATCAAAAACTTTATTTTCAAGGACGATTGTTTTTTGAATATACGCAAGGTATTAAAATAGCAAAGCGACCCACATACACCGCCGACATCCGCAACCTGAATATTACGAACGATGCGGTAGGCCCAGCTATTGAATTACAGCGAACTTTTGCACCATACGTGTTTGATATTAAAACAAAATTCTTAAGCCAGCCGGCTGTTAATGTCTTCGGTTGTTATCTTCCCAAAATCGACAAAATATTTGTTAATGTAGTAGAAGATGCTGTAGCAGGAATTGGTAAAGCCGGATCGATAGGGTACGGAGTTAACGCCTCCGGAAATTTCGGGCTGATATTTACGAATAGCACAATAGTAGGCGTGCGACATGCGTATACCTCAACAATTACAACGGCATCTGCCGGGGATTGGCTTCTTGCGGGTAGCGAAAGAAGTGCGCTTATAGATAACAATACTGCCACAAATTGCCAAATACCCTGGGATACCCATGCGACCGGTTCCAATATAATTTTTTCGAACAACATAACAGATAATTGTAGCATTGCCTTCCAGGTACGCACCGGTTCTGTTTCGATATTAACTAATACAATCACCAACACCGATCGCGGCATATATACGTACTCAAGCGGTTGCGAGGGCTTAATTGTAAAAGGCAATACCGGCAATGTGCGGATAGAAATTCTTTATGTAGCTCCTGCATCTGGTGCCGACACAGCAAAAGTTGGTAAGGTTGTAATGAAAAATAACAACATGACCAGTTACGGCACATGGCTAACCGGTAACCGGTGCATTATTGAAAGTGGCGATAACACATATACGCTTTATCCCAATGCTTCAAGCTCACTTTGTGCGGGAAATATATACAAGTTTATAAGCAATAACGATAAGATCGTGCAGGGCAATAGCACTCAATCGCAGTGGATGTTTAACATGGAAACCCGCAGCACGGTAGCGCTCACAAATATCACAATGGATAGCACGCGCTTTACTTATTTCTGGCGCAATAGCAATACAGGCAATAACAATCAGCTCGTAGTGGATGGTGTAACAATAAACAGCAACAACAGCAACATTAATGCGGCAAGCGCTTTTAATGCTGTGCATTCATCGGCGGCGGCTACCATGTCGCTTGCACGAATTTCAAACGTGCGAGTAAATGGTACAACGCAGTCTGCCAGCTCTTATGCGGAAGTAGCATTCAGCAGCGGTTATGCTATCAATAATTACATTCAGTATAAGGCTGATGAGAGCGTGACCATTACGCTAACGGGCGGCACTACGTACGATTTAAGCGGCTACAGCTTCACTACAGACGTGGCAAACGGGCTTAACCTTACAATTATCAATAAAGGCAGCGGAAGCATCACCATGCCGCCGTTGAGCGGTGTAAGCCCTGTGCTTGCATCGAACCGGGCAATTAAACTTACAAAGACTTCTACAGGCTGGCTGTATCAGCCGGTTGATGTGCCGGAAAGCGCTACAGTTGAAGTTGGAAACGTTGAATAAAAAATTTTATGAAAAGAATATTATTTATAGCAGCACTTTTTATTAGTGCTTTTGCAAAAAGCCAAACCGGAGCATTACAGAAGTACATAGACACATTTAACGTGTGGCATACCACGCCTCAGATCAACTCATTTTTGAGCAATTTTACGTTGAACGGCGGCGGAGATGCTTACTACTTTATGCCGGTTCGCGATCGCTTTTCTGCCTGGGTTGAAATGTACGAAATGACAAAAGATACATCCTATGGCAACGTGCCCCGGAGAGGTATTGATTCGTTAATAAAATATGCGAAAGTAAGTAACACGATCGCCGGTAATGTATACCCTTATAAAGATTCATATTATGGCTGGATTGACAAGCAGTCTCCGGAGCTGCTAAATACAGAGGCGTGGCTGAGTGAGGGGTATATGTCTGTTCCTATTTACCACTACTTATACCTTTTAAAAAAATTCAATACAGACCAAACGTGGTATAATGATAGATTAACTTGGTGTACCACAAACATTTGGACAAAGTGGCGCAGCCGCAGCTGGTCACAATACGGTGATGCAAATAAATTAATAGAGAATGTCCGCACACATATGGGCAGCCACATGGCAACCGTAGCGCAGTATCTCATTAGAATGACTACGGTTGACAGTATTAAGCAACAATGTCAAAAAGTGATAGATGACTATAATGTTTTGCTTAAGAGAAATTTAAAATTAAATCCGCTAAACTATAAAGCGTATACCTGGAATCAGACGTGGGATGATACTACAGGAACGAGCGCGATTATTGCGTCTCCCAGTTTGCAGGACAATTCCCACGGAAATCACGTTATTTCGTATGTGTGTATTGCTAACGAATTGGGCGATCCCAATTGGCAGACAGGCGATGTGATGCCATTCGTGGAATTAGAAGAAGCGTTAATGTACAAGCCAGGCACGAAAGATTTTTGGGGATACCCGAACCAAACCGCGGGCACCAACAACAATTATGTAGGCGATGGATGGATGCGGCTGGCGCGTTATAAAGCGAGCCTGTTTAATATATACGCTTCATTGCTCACAGACAATTATGCGCTGACAATTAGTTATAATCAAACTTTTAACTATCGAAGCAGACTGGTAGCTGCTTATAAGGCACTCACCGACCTGGCTGCATTGGATACAGTTGCAAAACGCGCAACTAAGTATGTCCAAAATAGAAATAAGGCAGGCGTTGTTGTGAAAGGCGTTGCCCCGGCAAACGTTGACAACATTAAGTATGCAATTTTAAACGGGGATACTATTCAACTGATGAGCAGTGGAGAAATTACTTCCATTGCTTTAAATGTGAAGGGTGACAGTTCAAGGGCTACCACAAAGAAACTACAAGATGCGTTGAATAATGGAAACGTGTCAGGACTTGTGTTAATGGATAACAGACCAACAATTTTTAATGTTACATCTATATACGGAAATGGTAAGCGCCTGCGATTTGCAAACGGCGCGAAATTGGCTGTAAGCTTGCGGCTAAAAAATATCACTATCGATGCTGCGGCAGATGATTATATTATTATCGGCACGCCGGATATTTCGGGATTGAAAACAGCATCCGGAAAATTGTATGCGGCGTGGTTCGGTGTTGGTTCGGGATTGATCCAGGGTGAAGACCAGGCGGTGCGTTTGAACTTTGCGATTAAAGTTGCAGCAGAAAATGGTTTGGAACTTATTTTGCCATCCACAACACTTTACTTAAACAGCACAAACATTGTGCTTAAGAGCGGGTTAAGTCTGGATGGCAATGGTGCGGTTTTAAACATTTCGCAGAGCAAAGGGTTTACGGCAACTATCGGCAATGAAAAAAATATTACCCTTAAAAACATGACTTGGAATATAGTCGATACAGTAAATGGTAATGCAGGAATATCTCTTTTAAATGCGACTTCTGCCTCATACGGTATTCAAAATATTCTGCTTGAAAACATAACGATTGACGCTAATAAGAAAGCTAATAATACAATGTACTTTCAGCAGGTTAGTGGTTTAACACTAAAGAATGTAAGGTCAAGTAATAGTGCTAATCATGCAATGTATATAGTGTCCTCTCGTAATATATTTATTGATAGTTGTTCTTTTTATAATAGCGGCGCAACGGCAATAAGAATGCAAACGAATGTACAAAATTATCGTATCAGGAATTTTTACGGTAAAGGGATGAATGTCGTCTCTACTTCAATACAGGGAATGATAGACATATCTACTACTGCCGTTGGTGGCGGACTAATTGAAAATCCTACAATAGTAATTGATAGTAGTTCAACATCTGCTGTTGCATGTGCAGGAATATTCGCATATCCTGCTGCGGGATTACAAGTACACAACCCTAATATCACATTGGGAGGTACTTCATCGTTATGGGGTATTGCGCAAAGTAGTACAACCGGATACACTCCGGGAAGTGGAATGGTAGTTTATAATCCTGTTATCAATGTAGTTGATAGAGTTGTTGCAAGAATATTCAGCACTCAAAACGCTTATGATTTTACAGTAATTAATCCGCAGGTTTCAGTCGCTACTAACGTATCAGGTGCTGCTAATATGAAGTTTATTACAGTTGCCACTAATACACAGATTGACAGCACAAATTTTGTAAAAATAGATGGCGGTTATTTTAGAAGTTCTGCAAAGATAGATTATTTATCGTTAGTAGGATGCTTGTTAAAAAACTTTGAAGTTAAGAACGTTTACTTAGATAGCTTGGCAGGCTCTTTTGTGAGCAATACAGGAGCAATAAAGAAAATAACATTGACAGGCAACTCAATGAGAATTGCTCCGGCTGTATCTGGCGCATATATCACACTGGGGTCATCAGGTTTTACAGCTTTTGAAGAGGTTGGTAACAACTATTATAAAGCAAATTCAACAATTAAAAGTGTTGACGGTTCTATAGTGCAAAAGAGTACTAACAACTGGTGGAACTACACACTGATTAGTGAGAGCGGTAGCGGCTCTGTAGCCTGGGCAGATATTACAAGTAAGCCAACAACCCTAAGCGGGTTTGGAATAACGGATGCCGTTGGAACTGGAAGGACTATTACGATCAATGGCACTACTTACGATTTATCAGCAAACCGGTCGTGGAGTGTTGGCACTGTATCCAGCGTTGGACTTTCGCTGCCTTCAATATTCAGCGTAAGCGGTTCGCCTGTAACCGGCTCCGGCACTTTGTCGGCCACACTTGCAAGCCAAACTGCTAATTATGTTTTTGCCGCGCCGAATGGTAGTAGCGGTACGCCAGCATTCAGGGCGTTGGTTGCGGCGGATATCCCTTCGCATAATCATACGCAGAGTAACATTACCGATTTGCCTACGGTAGGTGAAGGTATATTCACAGCTTCAACATCTTTAACAGCAGTATTATCAGCTTCGGGCGATTCTTTGGGATATATGCGAGTAGGCAGTAGTGTTGTTGTGTGGGGACAGATTACCGGGCTTACCAATGTTGCCTCAAACCATAAGATACGCTTAACGCTTCCCGTAACTACCTCGTTCCCTAATAGTGACAAGCATTCAGTTGGCGTTGCAAGAATTACAGGCAGTTATACTGGTGACAAAGAGATAGTGCCGGTTGCTTCACAAAATCAGGTAGAAATTGCGTGGACATCCGGAAGCACAGGAGCTTTTATAATAAGATTCAATTTTTCATACCGGGTTTACAACAATTAAACCTTTGCAGTTGGTTTTGGTTAGTAGCGCGGTTTCTGCCGCGCTTTTTTTGTAGACAATAAGCGGTAATTAAGCATTAATTTGGACTTAAAACAGGCTTTTTGTGGTATTTACGTTTTCCGACATTCTAATTTATTTTTGCCGACATTCAAATTTTGCGTCTTTACAAATAAACTTACCTTACGAAGGTGCATTATAACATAGCAATAGTCAACCTGCAGCTCAATCCATTCATTCCACATGCCTGCCGGCTCTTTTACTTTCATTAAAGATAATTCTGCTTTTGCATAAAATGTTTCAGCCGGTTTAAATTGCCATTGCTGGTTATAAGTGTTGCCTATTTTTCTATTAATTCTGCCAATGCTAAGGTGGTCCCGACCGGGAATTACAAGCAGTAGCTTATGTAATAATTTGCGCGCAGCCGAAAATTTGCCGGAGATGGTCAGACGGTCAGCATTCTTTTCCATATTTTCCAATGCAACTACATCTTCTGCATCCGGGGTGTTATGCACCATAAGCCGCTATTTTAAGGTTGATGATCATTGGTTACATGTATTACTGGTTAAAATAATTCCTATCCACACCAGTTCCATGATAGCGTGTGTAATTTAGTAATATTCTCCATATAGCTAATAACACGAAAGTGTTACTAAGCCTCCGGAGTTATAATGGAAATTAAAATCTTCAATATATTGCCCCGGTTTTTTTGGCTATTTACCGAAATACCTGTTCAATGCTTCTGTCCGATTGTTCACGTGGAGCTTTTCGTAAATATTAAAGCAATGGCGGCGTACGGTTTCAATACTGATAGCCAGGTTGTTTGCAATTTCTTTGTATAGTAATCCCTTGGATAAAAGATTCAGCACTTCTTCTTCGCGTGTGGTGAGCCGAACCTGAAGCCTGGCAGATTGTTTGTTAAAGGATTGTACTACTTTTCGCGCAATCTGGCTACTCATCGGACTGCCGCCCCTGTTCAATTCCATCACAGCATTTATGATATCAGCCGGAGAATCGCTTTTTAAAATATAGCCCTGAGCACCGGCTTCGAGTGATTGAAAAACTTTATCATCTGTATCGTAAGCTGTGCATATGAGACAAAGCGTAGAGGGTATACGGGCTTTTATCCATTTTACAAACTCAATGCCCGATTGTCCCGGAAGATTGATATCAATTACGCAAACAGAAGGGCTTTCATGTTCCTCAATATATATAACAGCTTCTTCTGCGCTGCGTACGCTAAAGCGCACGTCAATGCCTTCCGTGTGACTAAGCAATACCCTGAGCAGGTTCCTGTAATCTTCAAGGTCTTCTATAATACCTGTAGTAATCATAAATATATAAAGCTATAACGCTTTTTGAACACATTAGCTAACACTTTTGTTGTATGAAGCATACAGGGGCAGGGAAAAAATTACCGTAGTGCCGTTATTATTTAAAAGCTGAAAGCTGCCTTTTAAATTATTGATCCTGGCTTTCATATTTTTCAGCCCGTTACCCCCTGGCTTGCTTTGCTCAGATATATCTACGCCCCGCCCATTGTCTGCAATACTTATAGTGAGCTTATCATCTGCATGAATTGTTATACTAACAACGCTTGCCCGGGAATGTTTAATAATATTGTGTAAAGCCTCTTTAACCAGCAGAAATATGTTCCGTCTTATTTCTCCGTTCATCGTAATATCCGGAAGCCAGTCCGGCTCGGAAAAATGAAGAGTGATGTTTGCATCTCCAAGCATTCGCCCGGCAAATTGCCTTATATAAGCAACCGTGCTGCCGAGATCATCGTTGTTATTATTTAAATACCACACAATTTCATTCATATTTTGTATCAGCTCTTTTGATTTTAAGGAAATGTTATCAAGGTATTTCCCGTTGAGGCCAAAGCCGGGATTCCTGATCATCTCAGTCATCAGGCGGATAGTAGAAAGCCCGCCGCCAAGGTCATCATGTAATTCTCTGCTGATTCTTGTTCGCTCGTTCAAAAGTATAGTATGTTGTTCTATCTTTTTCTTTAAAGCATATCGATTGAACAATAGTCCCCCAATTAATAAAAGCGTTAACCCGGAAAAAAGAATAATCAGCTTATGTGTTCGCTGAGTAGCAGCATTTGCAGCCGATAGCTTTTTTTCCGCGCTTAAAAGTTCAAGCTCTTTTTGCTTCTCACTTAGTCTGTATCTTGATTCTGCATCTACAAGAGCAGTTTCACTTTTTTCAGTTAATAAACTATCTTTTATGCTCTGCAGAGATTGAGAAAAGGCGAATGCTTTTTTATAATCGTTTTGTAGCACAGCATTATCTATTAACAGTTCAAATGCTGATTTTCTTTCTTCTTTTATATTTAACGCTCGACTAATAGCAATAGCTCTAAGAAAACAAGAGTCTGCTTTATTATATAATTTCATTTTCTGATACACTTTTCCCAAACTCAGCAACGTAATACAGCCTAATTGCTGATCTACCAGATTGTTGTTTAATTGAAGTGACTGTGTAAAATAATCTGCAGATTGATCATACTGCTTTTGAACATATTTGAGTATACCTAATTGGTTTTTCGCTATTACTTTCAGATAGGGATCCTGCGTTTCTTTAGAAACCCTTATAAATTCATTTATATAGTGAACTGCCCGTGTTGAATCTTTTAATTCTATGTAGGTGTCAACAACATTGCTACAAGCGTAGGCAATTTCGTCAGGTATATTCAGGCGCTTTGCCCATTCAAATTGTTTAAATGAATATTCCAGCGCCTTTTGATGTTTATCCATATTGTTTAGCAGTATTACCAGATTATGATAGGTGAAGAGAATGCGGGCACTTGCGGTGTCGCTTTTTGTATAATCAATAGCATCAAAAAACATTCGCGAAGCCATTTCGTTTTTTCCGCTGGCCATACAAACCCCTCCCTGAACATTTCTTACCATAGCCAATGCGAGTTTATTACCAGCATTGGTAAAATATTTAAAAGCACTATCACAATTTAAAAGTGCAGCATCGTAATTGTTTCTAGTTGCTTCAATACTTGCAATAGCATAATATGCGTTTGCAAGCAACGAGTCAATCTTTAAAGACTTCGCAATTTCAAGTGACTTTGTATTAAATAATATAGCACTATCAGCATTGGTAAAAACAAATTCACCTGCAAGAGCAATGAATGCACCGTATTTTTTGTGAGGAGAAATTTCTTTGGACACTTGCCTTAGAAGGCTGTCTATTACATATCTGTTTTGTGCAAAAGTGCTTTCAATAATAAGCAAAGTAAAAAGGATCTGAAAAATGCGTTTCATACAGTATTGCATTATTGATTATTCAATAAGTTGGGCACAAACTGCAGGAAATACAAAAGATATTGTGTTGCGGAAGACTTATGTAATATATGGAATAATTATGTAACGGGTTTTATAATTTCAATCCCTTTCCCCACTCAATCAACTTAAAAACCTCTCCCGGCGTAACGCCTACCTTTTCGTCTCTTTTCCCGCCTAAGCGTACAATCACCATTTGTTTTGATGGTATGCAGATGATATACTGGCCGAGTATACCGCGGGCATAAAATATTTCAGGCTCGTTGGGAATAATCCACCATTGATAACCGTAATAGTTGCAGGGCTTCCCGGTTTCATCATTTATCATGCACGGAGTGATGGAAGCCTTAAAGTATGCACTATCTATAACAGGTATGCCATTTACTTTTCCACTGTCCAGCATCAATTGTCCAAATCTTGCGAAATCCCTTGCATTGGTATTAAAACAGCAATAAGCTTTTTCATTACCTCCGGGTTTATCTTCGCTCCAAAGCGCGGTATGTTCTGCGCCAAGCGGTTTCCATAATTTTTCAGAAGCATATTCAGCAAGGCTTTTGTCTGTTGCTTTTTCTACTATCAAACCTAATAATTGTGTGTCGCCGCTTTTGTAGTAATGATATGTGCCAGGCGTTTTAATAATATTAACTGAAGTGGCAGTTTTATATACATCATTGCCATAATACAGTTCCGTTGTTACAGACAGCGGGTTTGCATAGCTTTCATTCCAGTTGCTGCCG
Source organism: Agriterribacter sp. (assembly GCA_047601125.1). Lineage (GTDB taxonomy): Bacteria > Bacteroidota > Bacteroidia > Chitinophagales > Chitinophagaceae > Agriterribacter. The sequence goes on from JASGJY010000002.1 coordinate 3,650,728, forward strand.
CTGCTCATGGTAAGCAGGTCAACAATTTTTACTTTGGACTTTTCAGCTTCTGTAAATTCAGGCAGGTATTTGCCCACAGGGTCGTTTACCGAACTGATCTTTCCATCGTGTATAGCCGCACCAATTAACAGCGAGGTGATACTTTTAGCAACTGAAAAAGAGCCGGTGAGCGAACTGTCGCTATATCCCGGCCAATATTTTTCAAACAAAAGTTTTCTGTCTTTTATAATTACAACGCCCACTGTTTTAAGACTGGTGAGATACGCTTCTAAGTCACCAGGCATTTTTATTTTTCCATAGTCAGCAGATAATTGCCAGGGGAGGGGCGTACCGGCAGCAACCTTTTCATTATCAAAAATTGTATAGTCATCTATGTTAGCAAAATTATATGCTACTGCTTTATAGAGATATGTTTTGTTGGTAAGTAAAGGAAGCAACATGATTATAAGCAAAACTATCAATAAAATCCGCTTAAGACGGGGATTGCTTCTTTTCATAATACGATATTTACTTAATCATACTTATTTTCGGGTAATTAAAGATAAACCAAATACTACGATGAATATTGTAATACTTGATGGATATACATTAAATCCCGGTGATCTTGACTGGTCTCCGCTCGAAAAAATCGGAACACTGAAGGTGTATGAAAGAACGGCTGTTGATGATGTGGTTGAACGCGCCCTTGATGCAGAAATAGTATTGACAAACAAAACCAAAATTACAGGCGATGCTATCAAAGCGCTTCCCGGGTTGAAATATATCGGAGAATTGGCTACGGGCTTTGATAACGTGGATATTAAAGCGGCAGCTGAAAGAAATATTCCTGTATGCAATGTACCGGGCTATAGTACTTCATCTGTAGCGCAACTTACAATGGCGCTTATACTTGAACTGGTTTATAAAACCGGTAAACGGTCTGAGGAAGTACATGCAGGAGCATGGGTGAAAAGTAAAGATTTTTGTTTTGGTCATGTCGGTTTATTTGAATTACAGGGCAAAACGCTTGGGCTGATCGGGCTTGGGCAAATAGGGAGTGCCGTAGCTAAAATTGCTATGGCTTTTGGTATGAGAGTAATTGCTTCAGTACGCAATCCTGCTAAATATAATATTGAAGGCGTTGAATTTGTCAGCCGTGAAGATTGTTTCAGGCGATCAGATTTTATCAGCCTGCATTGCCCGCTTACAGATGATACAAGGCAAATGGTTAATGCATCGCTGATCAATACCATGAAACCTTCAGCTTGCATTATTAATACTGCGCGTGGGGCTTTGATCAACGAAAAAGATCTTACTGATGCATTGAATAATAAACGAATTGCCGGCGCTGCGCTCGATGTGTTATCTACTGAACCGCCATCTGCTGATAACCCTATGTTTAATGCTGCCAATTGTATCATTACGCCGCATATTGCATGGGCAACAAAAGAAGCAAGAACGAGATTGCTGCATGAATCTATAAAAAATATTGAGGCTTTTTTGAAAGGGGAGGAGAGGAATGTGGTTAATTAATACCTCACCCCCGGCCCCTCTCCACGGAGTGAAGAGGGGAGCCCAAATTCCTGACAGCCCCAAAAACGGTAAGAGGGACAACATGAAAATAGAAAGAACCCAAAAATTTGAAAGCGCAAAAATGATGGGGTTGCTTTGCCCGGCTATATTTTGTAGTTGATATGGTAGCGATAATGCCTGGCTGTGCACTACAGTGCCGCTCCCTCGCCATTGCATAGAGAAGGAGGGTGAGGGTGAGGCTCTTTCCCCTTATCTTTGCCCGATGCATTACGTTTCTGCTGAAGGATTAGGAAAATCTTATGGAATTAAACCACTTTTCAACAACCTGGATTTCCATATTGAAGAAGGAGATAAAATTGCCATTGTTGCCCGCAATGGTTATGGAAAATCTACTATACTTAAAATTATTGCCGGAAAAGAAACACCGGATGAAGGCAAAGTTTGGATACATAAAGATGTTACGGTTGCGCTGTTTGAACAGGAGCCTGAATTTATTGAAGAGCTGAGTATACTGGAAAACATATTTCACCACAATCATCCCGTAATTAATGCTATTAAAGAATATGAAGCTGTAAGCGAAACAGAAGACGCGGCATTGATAGGAAAGGCTATAGAAAAAATGGATGAATTAGGTGCCTGGGATTTTGACAGCAAAGTGAAGCAGATTCTCGGCAAATTGAATATTCACCATCTTCAGCAAAAGGCCGGCACACTTTCCGGCGGACAAAGAAAACGGGTAGCATTAGCAAGAACACTGATTGATATCGGCTTTGAGCATAAGCATGTGCTGCTGATAATGGATGAACCTACCAACCACCTGGATGTGGAAACAGTGGAGTGGCTTGAGCATTACCTTAACCAGGAAAATGTAACACTGCTGCTGGTTACGCACGACAGGTATTTCTTGGATGCTGTTTGTGAAGAAATATGGGAGCTGGAAGATAGCGAACTTTTTATTCATAAAGGTGATTATGAAAACTATATTGAAAAGAAAGCTGCAAGAATAGAGCAGCAATCTGCCAGTATAGATAAGGCTAAAAATTTATACCGCAAGGAGCTTGAATGGATACGTAAGCAACCTAAAGCAAGAACCACAAAATCCAAAAGCCGTATTGATGCTTTTACTGATGTGGAACATAAGGCCAAACAAAAAATTGAAGACAACCAGGTACAGCTTAATGCTAAAATGACAAGGCTTGGCGGTAAAGTGGTAGAACTAAAAAAAGTTTATAAATCTTTTGGTGACCGTGTTATATTAAAAGGGTTTGATTATACTTTTTCAAAAGGGGAGCGGATTGGTGTTATTGGTAAAAATGGCGCAGGTAAATCTACTTTCATCAACATCCTGCAGGAAATAGAAAAAGCTGATAGCGGAAAGATCAATATTGGTGAAACGGTAGTATTCGGGTATTATTCACAGCAGGGATTGGAGATAAAAGAAGATGTTCGTGTAATTGAATTTGTAAAAAATATAGCAGAAAATTTTCCTTTGGCAGATGGCGGTTCGCTTAATGCTTCGCAGTTCCTCCAGCTGTTTTTATTCAGCCCTGATCAGCAGTATACCTATATCTCCAAATTGAGTGGAGGAGAGAAGAAAAGATTGATGTTGCTGGCGATATTATTCCGAAATCCCAATTTTTTAATTCTTGATGAACCTACCAACGATCTTGACCTGCCTACCTTAAGTGTGCTGGAAAATTTTTTGAGTGAATACAGGGGTTGTCTTTTAATAGTATCGCATGACCGGTATTTTATGGACAGGCTGACCGATCATTTGTTTGTGTTTGAGGGCGGCGGAGATATAAGAGATTTTCCGGGTAACTATACGCAATACAGGATATGGAAAAAAGAACAGGAAGAGAGAAAGACTATTGTGCCTGCAGTTAATAAATCACAGGTTACGGAAATCAACAATGCTCCATCTGCTGAAAAAAGAAAAATCTCCTACAAGGAAAAGAGAGAATTTGAGGTGTTACAAAAGGAAATTGAAACGCTGGAAAATGAAAAAGTTGAAATAAACCGCCAGCTTAATGAGGGAGCGTTGCCTTACGATCAGTTACAAAAACTTTCGCAACGTATAGGAGAGGTATCTGCTCAGTTGGATGAAAAAGAAATGCGCTGGCTTGAATTGAGTGAATTGATTGAGGGGTAGATGGGCTGTGAGCTTTGGGTGCCGGGCTGTGAGCAATCAGCTATCAGCCGTCAGCAGGTTCTGAAATTGTGAGGCATGAGATGTGCGTGAAACCTGAAACTTGCAACCTGAAACTTCCTCCCACAACCATAAACCTCAAACCATAAACTTTCTTTCTTACGGCGTTGCTTCAACAACCACCGTTTGCTTTAAGCGGATAGCTACAGGTTGTTCCAGGCGAATAGCAGGTTTCCATTGCGGCATGCTTTCAAACTTTTTTTCCAGTTCATCATTTAAATCGTCATTGCCTCCTTTAACCACTTTAGCATAAACGGGCTTACCTTCTTTGTCTATAATATAGTCTATCACTACATAGGCGGCTCTTTGACCCTCGGGTAATAATGGAGCCAGTTCTTTGCCTGTATTTTCAAGAAACGATTGAAAAGCTTTCGGACCTCCTGGAAAAACCGGCTGATTGTTGACTACTTTAGCCAGCTCATCTTCGGCAATCGGCACTTTTTTATCTACAGGTTCCCTTTTTGGCTTATTAACAATGGGCTCTTTTATAACTTTTGCCGGCAGGTCCTGCATGGCATAGTCTCCCCTGTCATTCACCATTGCCACTGGTATCTGTTTGTTTTTATCAAAATAATCGTATGCAGACTGCAGTGTGGTTACAAGCGGCCTGTATGTTTTATACATCTGCAGAAAACGTTCGAGATAACTTACGCTGCGGGCATTATTGAATTGCACGGGAAAGATGTGCACAGGAATATATTCCTGCCCCATGGCACGGGCATAGCTGGTAATGATGTATAATTCTTCAATCTGGTCGTTATTAATGGGAATGCAACCTTCGGTTACGCAGGAGCCGTGTATATAAATATCGCCACCTGGCGCAAGGGAGTCGCTTAATAACCTGTCTGCCGCATTAGGATAGTTCAGGCCCAGCGATAAATGATACGCGCTGTTGGGCTTAAATTCATTAATATAATAAAACCCTTCAGGCACCTGGTAATCGCCCTGCATTCTTTTAGGACCAAGTGAGCCTGCCATCGCACAAATTTTATATGTCTTAAAAAGTTTGAAAGTTTCTTTAGCACTATTCTTCACCCATACTTCAAGCTGGCTGTCATATTTAAAGGAACGTATATAAACATACTTGCGGCCACTGTAACTTTTTGGATTCAAATTGTTTACGAAGAGTATCTTCTTTTCTTCTGAAAACATCAGCAATTTTTGCAAACGACTTCTGGTAGTCAACAAATGAGTTTTGCCCGTTAACGGAATACGCCACGCCAATCAACACAATAACGGTAAAAATGTATTTTGTTTTGCTCATTATTTGAACGTGTTTGTATTCTTTTTCAGCTCGTTGTGCAAATATCATGCTTATTGCAATATGATATTATTAAAAATCTCAACACCATGTGAACTACGCTATCTTTATACTTCTTTTAACGGTAAACACCCTGATGTATTTTATATCCATTTGATTTTCACTCTTTATTTCTTCCTCTTTATTATCTTCACGCCTCATTTCTAAAGAATAATATGATAAAAGCCGGTATTTTAGGTGGTGGTCAATTAGGAAGAATGCTTTTGCAGGCGGCGGCAAATTATCCCGTTGAAACCTATGTAATGGAGAACGATCCCGAATGTCCTGCGGCACATTTATGCCATCATTTTGTAAAGGGTAATATTCAAAACTTTGATGATGTTTACAATTTTGGTAAGGGGTTAGATGCGCTTACAATAGAAATAGAATCTGTTAATGAAGACGCGCTGGAAAAGCTTGAAATGGAAGGAGTGAAAGTTTATCCCGGCAGTTCGGCATTGCGTATTATTAAAAACAAAATATTACAAAAAGAATTTTACCAGTCGCATCAAATTAAAACAGCCCTTTTTATCATTACACAGGTAAAAGCTGATTTATTTGCACACGAAGCGCTTTTGCCTGCAGTGCATAAGCTTGGTATGGGCGGGTATGATGGGAGAGGAGTACAATTGATCAATACAAAAGACGATTTTGAAAAGGGGTTTGACCAGCCAGGCGTATTGGAAAAGCAAATTAATATTCATAAAGAAATTGCGCAGATTGTAGCGGTTAATAACGAAGGGCAAACCACGTTATATCCTCCTGTAGATATGGTTTTTGATCCCAGGCTTAATTTACTCGATTACCAGGTATCGCCGGCCGAGTTATCTGAAAATATATTGTGGAAAGTAGAAGCCATAGCATTAAAAGTGGTGAAGGAGCTTAAAAGTCCCGGGCTTTTTGCGGTTGAACTTTTTATTGATAAAACAGGAGAAGTATATGTAAATGAAACCGCGCCGCGTGTACATAACAGCGGGCACCATACTATTGAAGCCAATTACAGTTCTCAGTTTGATATGCTGTGGAGGATTATGCTGAACTACCCGCTTGGTAATACAGCGCCTATATTACCTGCGGCAATTGTAAATGTTTTGGGTGAAGAAAATTACCAGGGCAATGCAGTATATGAAGGATTAGATGAAGTGTTAAGAATGGATAACGTGTTTGTTCACATCTATGGAAAAAAACAAACCAAGCCAGGAAGAAAAATGGGACATGTTACCATATTAAGCAACGACAGGGCTGATCTTAGTTATAAGAAAAACAGGATAAAAAATGTTTTGAAAGTGGTAAGCGGGTAGTAGCAGTGTGCGATGAGCCATGAGCAGGGAAAGGCGATAAGAAAGAAAAGGAAAATTAATAACTAACAAATACTGATGGCTGATAGCTTAAAGCTCATAGCTAACCGCCCACAGTCATCTCAAATCTCAAATTTCAAATTTCAAATCATGTCAAATCCTTTGGTTGCAATCATAATGGGAAGTGATAGTGATCTTCCGGTAATGCAGGAAGCTGCGGCAATATTAAAATCATTTGATATTGCATTTGAGCTTACAGTTGTTTCTGCTCACCGCACACCGGCGCGCCTTTTTGAATATGCTTCCAATGCAAGAGAAAGAGGATTGAAAGTAATTATTGCCGGTGCCGGAGGCGCTGCACATCTACCCGGTATGGTTGCTTCTTTAACACCGCTGCCTGTTATTGGCGTGCCAATAAAGTCTTCTAATTCCATCGACGGCTGGGATTCTGTATTATCTATCCTTCAGATGCCCGGGGGAATTCCCGTAGCTACTGTTGCATTAAACGGCGCCAAAAACGCGGGTATACTGGCAGCTTCTATTGTTGGCGCTTTTGATAGTAATGTTGGAGATAAAATTGCTGCTTACAAAAAGCAACTGGAATCAGAAGTGCTTAAAAAAATTGATAAGTTAAAAGCAGATGGATGGCAAAATGGTTTTGATGCCTGATTCCACCTGCTAAAAATATCAATATATTTAATGATGTAATGGATAGTATTTGATAGGACAAATGATGCTGATGGCTGCAAATTCATCTGGCAATTTGATAAATATTTGGATATTTTTACTACATGGCATCTTCTTTCCCCGCAACTTATTCTACACTCTGCTCAGTTGCGTTATCCTCGTTGGTATCAGAGAAATACAAAATAGGGAATGCACAATGCAAATTCCTGGTTAGGGGAGTAGGTGATACTTATCTGGTTGAATCGACTGAAACCCGTTTTATACTACGGGTCTATCGTTCTTCTCATAGAAGCTTATCACAAATAAAAGATGAAGTAAAATTGTTACAGACATTGAAACAAGCTAACGTATCTGTATCATATCCAATTGCCACTATTTCAGGAGAGCCTATCCTGACGCTTGATGCGGCTGAAGGGGAAAGATTTGCCGTGCTGTTCAGTTATGCTCCTGGCCAGGTTGTAAGGTCATTGAATGAAAACCAACTTCGAGTCTTAGGCCATGAAATGGCTCGCTTCCATAATGTATCGTCTGAAATCACATTAGGAGATACGAGATGGAATTTTGATCTTGAAACAACGGTTGTCAAGCCATTAAAAAAGTTGAAACCGGTCTTTGCTGAAGATCCTGAAGGATACGCATGGCTATGCTTAATAGCTGATGAGGTAAAGAAAATATTGTCGCAACTTCCTGCATCCGGTTTTTCAAAGGGCTATTGCCATTTTGATTTTCTTCCAAAAAACTTTCATTTCAAAAATGATTCAATTACATTTTTTGACTTTGATTTTATGGGTTACGGCTGGTTGGTAAATGATATAATGACCTTTTGGCAACATCTTTCCTTAGATGTATATACAGGCAGAATGACACAGCAGGCAGCTGATGATGCCTATAATATTTTCCTGGATGGCTATCGTGAATATCGCTTTATTAGCGGGGAGGAGTTGGCTGCAGCGCCTTACCTCGCAATAGGATTCTGGCTTTTCTACATGCACTTCCATACTACTCACGATCAATTCTATATTTTTAGCCAGCCTTCACACGTAAAATCATACACTGGAATTTTAAAGAATATAGTAGAAAATTATTGGAAGTTGTAAGGTTGAGTTTGAGCCTGAAATGTAAAGCTGCCTTATCAAATTCTGATTTTTACAATTTAACTATATCAAAACTGTATTATTTACTGTTGCTTGTCGGGGTTCATTAAACTCAGTATCTGTTTCATTGTTTTTTGCATACCCTCACTGCTCCCGTCAAGGAAAATAGTATTGCCTTTACCAACTTCAGCAAAGTTCTTAATGGCTTCAGTCCACATACTGAATAAAATTACATTGGTATCTAAATTTGCCTGTTTCATTTGCTCGGCTGCCTGGCTCATACCTTTGGCTACTTCTTCACGGAATAATGCCACGCCCTGACCGCGCAATTGCGCTGCCTGTCTTTCTGCTTCAGCAGCTATTTTAATGGCATTACCTTCAGCCTCCGCAGACTTTGTTTTAGTGATGAGCAGTGCCTGCCCTTCATTTTCAGCAGCAGCTTTAAGGTTATTGCTGGCAACCACTTTGCTCATACTATCCAGGATCATTTTATCAAAAGTAATGTCATTGATCTGCAGGTCTAATAAATGATAGCCCCAGTCTTCCAGCAGATGATCAATTTGTTCCTTCACATATTCCACAATTTCTTTGCGCAGTCCTAATATTTCTGCCTGTTTTTTTGTAGCAACAAAAGAGCGTATTGTTCCTTCAATTGTCCTGGTCAGCGCCTGCATAAGGTCACGCTCACTAATAAACTTAAAGGCTACTTTCTTTATAGTTTCTTCTTCCGCGTTTTGTACAGCATAAAGTAACATGCTTTTAAAATATACATTTGCCTGGTCAGATGTTACGGCCTGAAATTCCATTTCGACCGACCGGTTTTGTATTGAAATACGACGGTATATCTGTTCTAAAATAGGGATCTTAAAATTCAATCCGGGCTTAAGTATGCGCCTGTATTTTCCAAACATGGTAATAACTGAAATAGTGCCCTGGTTAACGGTAACCAAACCACTAAAAATGATGATGGCCACAACAAGTATCCAGGCATAGCTAAAAATTTCGTTCATAAAAGGGGTTTTAATAAGTTGAAAATAGCGTTTTTTTTGATCATACCTTTGCAAACGGGTGTATTTCAAATTTTCGCGTATATGGTAATATACTACAGATGCCTCGTACCCAGGCATGACAGATGGAAGAATGTATGTTGAACAATAGTAGCGGTGTTCAACAATAGCACCAATGCTCAATACAGCACCACGGTTTGTCATGCCTGAGCACGAGGCATCTACTGTAGCTGTAATATCTACATACGAAAATTTGAGATATATCCTTGCAAACAAAAATTACTAAGCTAAACAGAAACAGTTTAATCATAAAGAACAGAACACATGAAGTTTGATATTATTATTATTGGTGGAGGCCCCATAGGACTGGCATGCGCTCTGGAGGCAAAAAAATACGGGTTGAAATATTGTGTGCTTGAAAAAGGCTGTCTTGTTAATTCACTCTACAATTATCCATACAATATGACATTCTTCTCTACATCCGAAAGGCTGGAGATAGGAAGTGTGCCGTTTGTTTCCATAGCTTCAAAACCCACACGCAACGAAGCATTGGAATATTACAGGCGTGTTACGCTGGCTAATGAATTGAATGTTCGCCTGCAGGAAAATGTAAAATCTATTACACCCGTAAACAACGAATATGAAATCATAACAGTACGCGGAAAGTATTTTGCAAAATATATTGTTATTGCTACCGGGTTTTATGATTTGCCGGTATTAATGAATATACCCGGAGAAAACCTGCCTAAAGTAACACATTATTATAAGGAACCTCATTTTTACGCTATGCAAAAAGTAGTTGTGGTGGGTGCTAATAATTCCGCAGTAGATGCGGCATTGGAAACTTATCGCAAGGGCGCTGACGTAACAATGATTATTAAACAAAATGAAATTGGAAAAAGGGTTAAATACTGGGTGAAGCCTGATATAGAAAACCGTATCGCAGAAGGAAGTATTAAGGCGTTTTTCAATTCTACCTTATCAGCTATTTACGAAGACAGGGTTGACATAAAAACACCTGATGGTATAGTTACAATTCCCAATGATTATGTAATAGCTGCAACGGGTTACCAGCCGCAGTTTGATTTCCTGAAAAAGGCAGGCATTACTTTATCTGATGATGAAATATTAAGACCAGCATATGATCCGTTAACTATGGAAAGCAATATGAAGAATATCTACCTGGCCGGAGTAGTGTGCGGCGGTATGGATACACATACCTGGTTTATCGAAAACTCAAGAGAACACGCGGATATTATTATGGCTGATATTGCAAAGAAGCAGAAAACTGCTCCAATAAAATAATACAGTCCGTTTGCGTTTATTTAATTTTTAAAACTATTTTTCTAAGGTTGCATCAAAAATGTGCAAAGCTTCATTACTTATGCCATCAAATGAATTACAGCCATAAAAAGAGAATATATTTTTCCCTTTGTAAGATTGTAAAGACATTTCTGCATAGCTGTTTATATTTTCGGTATAGCCTTTTGCTTTTCCGGTAAAATAATATTCAGTATGATCATTTGCCTGGCTGACTTTAAACAGCCTCATTTCATAAGCTTTATATTTCAGGTCAGAAGAAATGTTAGAAATAACTTCCAGTTGATTTTTTTCAATATACTTAATTGAAAATGTTCCCTCCTGGCTTTCTACGGCTTTTTGCTGTATTGTTTCACTATTGGTTTTTGACCAAGAAAATACACCTCTGTACTCGCCAATGATGTTTTTGCTTTCATTGTACTCTATAGGATGCAATGCTGTATCAGACGCACTGTGCTCTTTTTTGCATGAAAAAAAAGTGAGCGATAATAACGTGATGGAAAGAAATGTTTTCATGGATCAGATTAAATGTTGGACAAATAAACGGGTGTATATAACGCATATTGTTATGGCGGTTTTGCGTCGTTTAATCCTAATGTTTACTTATCGAAAGTATAGTGGATCTTAACGGGAATTTTTAACTGTCCGGCGAAATAAAGAGAGCATAATATTTTTGGGAGAAACTTCATTTTACCGGATGGTAACAATCCGGGTGCAACACACCTTAATTTTTGTAGCACAACAAAATAATATGCAGCAAGCCGCAGAGGGGCGTAATATAACTGATGCATGTATGTTTTAATATTCCGATGCATTGCACCTGAAAATGCCGAATCAACTATAGAGTTGCAAACCTGCCTGTCGGCAGGCTGGTATTATCGCTGCGCTATAGCTATTTAAACAGTGTATACAGTGAAGTCTAAATAGCGGATGTAAAGGGTAGCTGCCGGCGGAAAGGGATGCGGCTATTAATTAAGTTTGAACACTTATTCATATTTGCGGGGCAATAGTATTAGCTTTTATAAGAAAAGGCGGCATTTGCTGCCGCCGTTGTACCCTAGTGTTATATATTAACCGTCCCGTTTTTTAATTTGATATCTGTTGTAAAAGTATAAACGAAGTTTTAAGATTCTTAAAACATTGAGCAAACGGTCGAATTTTTCGAGCAATTGGTAAAGAAAAATAAAACAGAAAATTTACTTTGAAGTTATCTAATGGTAAATGATTAAGGAATATTAAGATATTTATGAACCTGCAGGCTGAGTTGCCATTGAGGATGTTCCTTAATATATGCTATAATAAGTGGCGTTACCACCTGTGCTTTACTCCATTCAGGTTGAAGATATAATTTACATTTACCACTTGCCTGCTTTTCAAACTGCTCAGCCCATTTAAAATCAGATTTATTATATACCACAACTTTCAATTCATCCGCCTGCGAAAGTATTTCAGGCAATGGCGCTTTAAATTTTTTGGGTGATAAGCAAATCCAGTCCCACGTTCCTGATAATGGGCTGCTTCCAGAGGTTTCAATATGCGTTCTGAATCCTGCTTTTTTTAATGTAAGGGTGAGTTCTTCAAGATCATGCATTAAAGGTTCGCCACCTGTAACAACCGCTATTACATTATTGCTTTGCGGAAAAGTACATTCAGGCGGAAGTTCATTCAGCGCTTCAGTAACAATATCAGATATTTTTTTTTGCGGATGGGCATCAGCATTCCAGCTTTCTTTTACATCACACCAAACACAGCCCACATCGCAACCGCCGAGCCGTATAAAATAAGCAGCCTTACCCTGGTGCATGCCTTCACCCTGCAACGTGTAAAATGCTTCCATTACAGGAAGTGTTTGTTTTTCTATGTCTACTGCTGTTTCCAAACTGAAGTTTTTAAGTTGCGGGTTACAAGTATCAGGTTTCAGGTTACAAGTATCAGGTTCCAGGTTTCAAGTCACAGGCACAACCACAAACCATAAACCATAAACCTCTCTTCCTTCTAAATCTCAAATTTCAAATCTCAAATTCTCACTCTCCTTCTGCTGCAAGCAATGTGTTTTTCATCAATGCGGCAATGGTCATAGCCCCTACACCGCCGGGCACTGGTGTTATATAACTGCACTTAGGTGCTACGGCTTCAAAATCCACATCGCCTTTAATTGCATATCCTTTCTTTTTGGTTTTGTCTTCTACTCTTGTAATACCTACATCAATTACTACAGCGCCTTCTTTTACCATATCCGCTTTCAGAAATTCCGGTTTGCCTAAAGCGGCAACAATAATATCTGCCTGTAAACAAATTTCTTTAAGGTTTTTTGTATGCGAATGACATAAGGTTACCGTGCAGTTACCTGTTGGTGTATTCTGGCTCAGCAAAATGCTCATCGGCCTGCCAACAATATTGCTTCTGCCGATAACCACGGCGTGTTTGCCTTTGGTTTCAATATTATAATGCTCCAGCAACAACAAAATGCCGTAAGGTGTAGCGGGAATATAAGCAGGCTGTCCCTGTACCATTTTACCTATATTGGAGGGATGAAAGCCGTCAACGTCTTTTTCGGACGCAATGGTATTGATTACCTTTTCTTCAGAGATCTGTTTCGGGAGCGGTAGCTGAACCAGTATACCGTCAACAGAAGCATCCGCATTCAGTTCCTTAATTTTTTTTAATAAAGTGGTTTCATCAATAGTGTCCTCGTAACGGATCAATGTAGATGCATACCCGATTTCCTCGCAGGTTTTTACTTTTGAAGCCACATAAGTTTCGCTGGCGCCATTTGTGCCGATTAATATGGCAACGAGGTGCGGTGTTTTTTTGCCTTCTTGTTTAAGTGTATCTACTTTCTTTTTCAGGTCATCTTTTACCGCCTGTGAAACTAATTTACCATCCAGTATTTGCATGGCGCAAAGGTAGAATTGAAAACTCAAAGATCAAAAGGCAAATCATATCTTTGTAATATGTTATCAATCAGCAACAGGGGGCAGATAATGCCTGCTTCTCCCATAAGAAAACTGGTGCCTTATGCGGAAAAAGCAAAACAAAAAGGAATTAAAGTATATCATCTGAATATCGGCCAACCTGATATTGAAACTCCTGCACTTGAATTAGAAGCCGTAAGGCAGTCGGATTTTAAAATATTGGAATATAGCCACAGTGCAGGTAATGAAAGTTATCGCCGTAAGCTGACTGGTTATTACAAAAAGCAACAAATTGCTGTTGATTATACTGACATTATTATTACCACCGGTGGTTCTGAAGCCATTTTGTTTGCCATGATGAGTTGCATGGATGCCGGTGACGAAGTGATAACGCCTGAGCCATTCTATGCTAATTACAATGGGTTTGCTATTGAAGCAGGGGTAAAAGTAGTAACTATTCCTTCTTCAATTGAAAGCGGTTTTGCGCTGCCTCCTATAGAGGCTTTTGAGCAAAAGATCACCAGTCGCACCAAAGCTATTTTAATCTGCAATCCCAATAATCCCACCGGGTATTTATACAGCCGCGAAGAACTGGAAATACTTAAAACAATCGTAAAAAAGCATAATCTTTTTCTGTTTTCGGATGAGGCTTACCGTGAGTTTTGCTATACTGGCGAACATTTTAGTGCCATGCGGTTAGAGGGCATTGAAGAGAATGTAATATTGCTGGATACTATTTCAAAAAGATATAGTTCCTGCGGGGCAAGAATAGGAGCGATGATCACAAAAAATAGACAGGTAATTGAAACAGCCCTGAAATTTGCACAGGCAAGGTTAAGCCCGCCCGGCTTTGGACAAATTGCCGGAGAAGCAGCGCTTGATTTGCCCGATAATTATTTTGATGCTACAAAAGCGGAATACAAATTAAGAAGAGATACGCTTGTAAAAAGGCTGAATAATATACCGGGGGTTTTTTGTCCTGATCCCGGCGGCGCATTTTACGCGATGGCTAAACTACCGGTTGATAATAGTGATAAATTTTGCCAGTGGATACTCGAATCCTTCTCATACAATAACCAAACCGTAATGATGGCGCCCGGAACGGGTTTTTACAGTACCCCCGGTTTGGGAAAAAATGAAGTGCGCTTTGCTTACGTGCTGAATGTTGATGCCATAAACAATGCGATGGATTGTTTGGAGAAAGCGCTGGAAAAGTATGGGAAGTAAATTTGTCTTACAATCTGAAAAATATTTTCTTCTTATACAGGAAATAACATAACCCCCACTCAAGCCCGAAAATGGTGAAGCAGGTTACCAGGTCTATTAGTAATGGAGGGAAGTGTGCCATGCTCATCAGCCCATTGGCAACTGCGCCTACATAATCATTAAACCACCTGTCGCCTACAATTTCAAAAAACAGGTAAATAAAAATGGAGTTCATTCCCACCACGGTAAAAAAGAAAAGATATTTGCGGTGATTTTTAATATCGATCCACCAGTAACAAAAAGCCAGTGCCAGTAAACACCAGCCTAATGATGCAAGCGTAAACGAAGTTGTGGCTATTTTTTTGATGATGGGCGTAATGTGAAGCCAGTCTAACGCGAATCCGGCAGCAAGCGTAATAATACCCCACAATACCAGCTTGTTTACTTTGCGGGTGTCATTACTTAACAATAACTTACCTGCAAGCGCGCCGGCAATAGTATGCACTGCCGTAGGCAAACAGTTGATGGCTACCCATCCGCCTTTATTTATTTTATTCATCAGCAGCAGATCAACATAATTGCCAAAGTTTTGCTGATCGGTAAACGGCTGGTCAAATCCCGGCACATTGGTAAAGCGATATAGTATTTCCGTTAATAACAATATGCCTATTGCTATTGCAATTTGCGTACTGTAGGAATACCTGAAGATCAGGAATGCAACCAGCATAGTAAATGAAAGTTGTGTAAGCACATTCCACAGCTCGAAAGAAAGCCCGCTTTTTCTTACAGCATAATTCAATACACCCCAAAAAAACAACCAGCCGCTTCTTTTTAGTGCTTTGCGAAAAGATTGAGACCAGGATATTCCCTTTTGCTGTTGGCTGTGTATGGAATATGCCATAGCCGTACCCGCAATAAACATGAAGCCGGGTTGTATCAAATCCCAAAAATGCAATCCATTCCACTGGTGGTGGTGAAATTGCTGTGCTATTACATAAAACCACGAACCTTCTGAGTTATGGGACATAATACTGTATAACCCGGCGCTTTCCAGCGCAAGCAGCACCATTATAAAACCACGTAAAAAATCTAATGATTGTAATCTTTTTGGAAGCATGTTAGGGATGATTATATTGAATGAAGCAGTAAATAATTCTGAAAAAATAAGTCAAAAATTTTTTTTTATCAAAAAAGCATCGAATATTTGTGCCCGCAATGAAAAATAATACAGTAAATAAATATTGGTGGTGGCATACAAATTCTCTAAGGGGCTTGTAATGCTGGTATTGTATTTATTACATCATAATAATAAGCCCCGGTTCATCCGGGGTTTTTTTATTGACTATCACTGGTAAATTTTAATATGAAGAAGATCGCTATAAGAACCAATTGCAGGAAAATGCTTTCGGATGTGCACACACCTGTAGGTATATACCTGAGGGTAAGAGACCGTTTCAGAGATACGGTTTTGCTTGAAAGCACTGACTACCACGCTGCGGAAAACAGTTACTCTTTTATTGGCATAAACGCCATTGCCGGTATGGAAATAACAAATACTTCCTCAGTTGAATTTAAATTACCAAACCAAAAACCTGAAAAGCTTTCTATTGCCAATCCTGCAGAAGTGCCTGGTATTCTCTGGGGCTTTATGCAGCGGTTTGAAATAGAACCATCCAAAGAAAAAATAGCGGCTATTGTGCAGGGTTTATATGGTTATACCACTTTTGATGCTGTGCAATTTTTTGACAGTATAAAATTTAATGAACAAAAGAAGTTTGAAACCGGCAGGAATTCGAATGATAAAGGCATTCCGCTGATGCGATATCGTTTATACCAGTACGTTATAGCCATCAATCATTTTAAAAGCGAAATGTATATCTGCGAAAATGAGATTGAAGGTTTGCAAAGTGATATAGCTGTTATTGAATCTTTAATAAGAAGCAAAGATGTGCCGGTATTTCCTTTTAGAACCAAAGGAGAAGAAACTTCTAACATGACGGATGATGATTATATAGCAATGGTGAAAAAGGGAATACAAAGCTGTTATCGCGGTGATGTTTTCCAGATTGTATTAAGCCGCCGCTTTGAGCAGAAATTTACCGGTGATGAATTTAATGTGTACAGGGCATTGCGCAATATCAATCCATCACCTTATCTTTTTTATTTTGATTATGGAGATTATAAACTGCTTGGTTCATCACCTGAAAGCCAGCTGATCATAAAAAGCGGGAAGGCTGTTGTGCATCCTATTGCCGGTACCTTTAAAAGAACAGGTGATGATGAAACAGACCAGCAGGCGGCGGAAAGACTATTGAACGATGCAAAAGAAAACGCAGAGCATGTGATGCTGGTTGATCTGGCACGTAATGATCTGAGCCGTTTATGTGATGAAGTTAAGGTGAAACATTATCGCCAGGTGCAGTATTACTCTCATGTAATTCATTTGGTGAGCGAAGTAAACGGGAACGTAAAACCCGGAACAAATCCTTTTTTATTACTGGCAACAACGTTTCCTGCAGGCACATTAAGCGGCGCGCCAAAATTCAAAGCCATGCAGCTGATAGATGACTATGAACCGACGGCAAGAAGCTATTATGGCGGCGCAATAGGTTTTATGGGCTTTAACGGAAGCTGTAATCATGCTATCATGATACGCACTTTCCTCAGCAGGCATAATACGCTTATATCGCAGGCCGGCGCCGGTGTGGTAGCTGCATCAAAACCCGAAAGCGAATTGCAGGAAGTGAATAATAAATTAAATGCGTTGAAAAAAGCGGTGGAGATGGCGGAAGGGATTTGAGATTTGAGATTTGAAATTTTACACCTTATGCCCTACACCTTACACCCTATACCTTACTTTAAAGTTTACAGCAATGAAAATATTGGTTTTTGATAATTATGATTCTTTTACCTACAACCTGGTACATCTTGTAGAAAAGATATTACATCAGAAAGTGGATGTATACCGTAATGACCAGATCAGCCTTGAGAAGGTTGGCGAATATGATAAGATCATTTTGTCGCCGGGTCCGGGTATACCCGCAGAAGCAGGGTTATTGCTGCCATTAATAAAAGAATATGCAACAAAAAAATCCATACTCGGTGTATGTCTTGGTCACCAGGCGATAGGCGAAGCCTTCGGCGGAAAACTGGTTAATTTAAGTACTGTATATCATGGAGTGGCATTACCGGTTCACATAACTACAGATAATGGTGGTAAAAGAAGCGAGCTGTTTTCAGGATTGAATAATACGATTGATGTTGGTCGCTATCACTCATGGGTAGTGGCAGATGAAGGTTTCCCCGAAGAACTTGAAGTAACGGCCAGAGATGAAAACAATTTTATTATGGCATTGCAGCACAAAAAATATGATGTACAGGGCGTACAATTTCACCCGGAGAGCGTGCTGACGCCGGATGGAGAGGTGATAATGCGGAACTGGCTTGGACTGAGATGAATGAGATGAGTGAGATGTGTAGGATGATTGGGGTGAGTGAGATGATTTGATAATTTTCTTGAGATAAGAATGTATAAAATCAATACATGATGTTAACGCTAAAACCATGAAAAATGCCGGAATATAAATATGGTGATATCACCGAAAAAATAATAGGAGCATGTTTAAGAATACACAATACGCTTGGCAATGGCTTTCCCGAAGTGATTTATCAAAGAGCACTGGCGCTTGAATTAAGAGCACTTCGACTTTCGTTTGAAAGAGAATTTAATATGGATGTATACTATATGAGTCAAAAAGTAGGAAGCAGAAGAGTTGATTTTTTTGTAGAAAACAAGATTAGCGTTGAGTTAAAAGCAATGCTTAAGTTAGAAGATGGTCACCTGGCACAAGCAATGAATTGTCTTGAAGCATATAATCTTGAGAATCGGTATGTTGATAAATGCTGGAAGTGTGAAATTGCAATTTCATCGGTTTACCAACAAAAAGTATAAGCCACCATTAGATTAAATATTTAATCCAATATCCCAAAATCACATTAATCTCACAATCCCAGTTATGAAGAAGATACTACAATACCTTTTTGAATACAAAACACTCACCCGCCAGCAGGCAAAAGAAGTGTTGGTAAACATTTCCAAAGGCATATATAACGAAAGCGAGGTTACGTCTTTTGTTACGGTTTACCTCATGCGTACCATTACCATTGATGAACTGCAGGGTTTTGCAGATGCTTTGCTTGAGCTTTGTGTACCTGTACCTGTTGATGAATACAATGTAGTTGATATAGTTGGCACCGGCGGGGACGGAAAAAACACCTTTAATATTTCAACATTATCATGTTTTGTGGTAGCGGGTGCAGGGCATAAAGTTGCCAAACATGGTAATTACGGCGCTACTTCCGTAAGTGGCGCGTCAAACGTAATGGAGCAGATGGGCTATAAGTTTAAATCAGGAACTGATGATCTGAAAAGAGAAATTGAAGAAGCCAGTATATGTTTTCTGCATGCGCCTCTATTTCATCCGGCATTAAAAGCGGTTGGCGCAATAAGAAAAAACCTGGGTATCCGCACTTTCTTTAATATGCTGGGGCCGATGGTGAATCCTGCGCGGCCTGCTTATCAATTGGTTGGTGTGTATAACCTGGAGATGGGCAGAATATATAATTATCTTTTGCAACAAACAGGCAAGCCTTTTACCATCATACATGGTCTTGATGGCTACGACGAAATTTCGCTGACCAATGATACAAAAGTGATCACCAATGAAGGCGAATGGATAATGACACCCGAGCAATTGGGTAAGCGAATGGTAGCGGCTACCGATATATATGGCGGAAATACGGTGGAAGAGGCGGCAAAAATGTTCATAACGATTTTAAAAGGTGAAGGCACCTGGGCACAAAATGCTGTAGTTTTTGCAAATGCTGCGATGGCATTACAATGTACAGGCGCTTATAAAAACTATAATGATGCGTATCTTGCGGCCGTAGAAAGCCTGGAAAGCGGAAAAGCATTAGGAGTATTGAAGAAGCTGGTTGGAATGCAATAATTTGAGATTTGAGATTTAAGATTTGGAATTAATACAGGACATTATTCTGATTAATCTCGAATTTCCAATCTCAAGTTTCCAATGTCAAATTATATCATGAACATTTTAGATACCATAATAACCCAAAAGAAAATTGAAGTAGCAGAGCGGAAATCGAAAACTCCTGTGCAAGTGTTAGAGCAATCTGCATACTTTAAAAGAGATACACTTTCTCTCAAAAAATTCCTGGCAGATGAAAACCGCACAGGTATAATAGCGGAGTTTAAAAGAAAATCTCCTTCAAAAGGCTGGATAAATGCGGATGCCGATGCGGCAATTGTTACGAAGGCTTATGCGGATAATGGTGCATCAGGATTGTCAGTATTGACAGATGAACAGTTTTTTGGAGGCAGCTTTGCTGACCTTGAAAAGGCAAGAATAAATGAAGTGCCGGTATTGCGTAAAGATTTTATGATTGATGAATACCAGCTGGCAGAAGCAAAATCAATTGGCGCTGATGTGATATTGCTTATAGCGGCTAACCTTACCGTTCAGCAGGTAAAGCGCCTGGCTAAGGCAGCAAAAAACCTTGCATTGGAAGTATTGCTCGAAATTCATAACGAAGAAGAGCTTGCACATATTTGTGACGAAATAGATATTGTTGGTGTAAACAACCGGAACCTGAAAACTTTTGAAGTGAGCATTCAAACATCAATAGATTTAAGCACTAAGATACCTGCTGATAAATTTAAAATTTCCGAGAGCGGCATAAGTGACGTGAATACGATATGCGAATTGAAAAAGCACGGTTTTAAAGGTTTTTTGATAGGCGAAAATTTTATGAAATCCACTGAACCACAGATTGCATTTGCCTCATTTGTTAAGCAACTTAAAGGCTGAACAACATGAGAATTAAAGTTTGCGGAAATACACAACTTGAGCAGGTGCATACCCTGGATGAAATGGGCGTGGAGTTTGCCGGGTTTATATTTTATCACAAATCGCCGAGATATGTGGTAAACAAAATCAATCCTGAGCAATTGAAAAAGGCAAAGCTGAATATTAATAAAGTGGGAGTATTTGTAAATGCGGATTATGATGAAGTAATGAGCCATGTTGAAAAATATGGTTTGCACATGGTTCAGTTGCATGGCGATGAATCGCCGAAGTTCTGTGAAAAGATCAGCCTTCAGGTGCCTACTATAAAAGTATTCAGGATTAAAGAAGGAGATAATATTGAGTGGAAGATAAGAGAATATGGAAATGTGAGTGACTTGTATTTGTTTGACACCGATTGGTCTACCTACGGCGGTAGCGGAAAAAAGTTTGACTGGAAGATTTTAGAGCAGGCAGAAATAAACAAACCTTTTTTATTAAGCGGGGGAATTGGTATTGATGATGTAGGGGCCGTTAAATTATTTGCTACGGGTAATCATAGTCATGAAATTTTTGCAATTGATATCAACAGCAAATTTGAAATCAGCCCCGGAATAAAAGATCTGACAATGGTAAAAGCTTTTGCTGAAGCATTAAAATGATATGGCACAGGTAAGACTTGCAACACATAATGATCTACAGGCAATACTGAATATATATAATTATGCCATTTTGCACACTACTGCTGTATATGATTATGTGCCGCATACACTTGAAATGCGCCGGCAATGGTTTGATACAAAAATGCAGCAAAACTTTCCTGTGTTTGTTACGGAAGATAATAATGAGGTAGTTGGATTTAGTTCCATAGGTCCGTTCAGGGCGTGGGCTGCATATAAATTTACTGTGGAAAATGCGATATATGTGCGGGCGGATCAGCAGGGTAAAGGTATTGGTAAATTGTTAATGCAGCCGTTGATCGATGCATCAAGGGAATTGGGCATGCATACGATTGTATCCGGTATTGATGCAGACAATGAGATCAGCTTAAAGCTGCACCGGCGTTTTGGTTTTGAAGAGGTAGCACATTTTAAAGAGGCAGGCTGGAAGTTTGACAAGTGGCTTGATTTGAAATTTATGCAGTTGATATTGTAGTTGCTGTACAATCTAAGACAAGGCTGTACGAAGTCTCTGACTTCGTACACATTATGTTCTTCAAAGTTTAAAACTTTGCGCTATATGAAAAACACCATGTTCAGAGGTGGCTATACGATCAGAGATCAATACGCCACTCATTTTTTAACCTTTACTGTTTGTGGCTTTATTGATTTACTGACGAGAAAAGTGTATAAAGATATTTTAATAGATTCTTTTAAATATTGCCAGGAGCACAAAGGTTTAGTTTTAAATGCTTTTGTTATTATGACGAATCATATT
The DNA here is from genome assembly GCA_047601125.1 of Agriterribacter sp. Classification (GTDB taxonomy): domain Bacteria; phylum Bacteroidota; class Bacteroidia; order Chitinophagales; family Chitinophagaceae; genus Agriterribacter. Next base: position 3,672,577 of record JASGJY010000002.1, read on the forward strand.
CATTTGGTAGCAAGAGCCACAATGAAAGAATACACGCTGAGCGATATTATAAGGGATTTTAAAAAGTACACGCACAACACCATGATGCCGGTAATTGAAAGTGAAGTGGAAAGCAGAAGACTGTGGATGTTGCATCAGTTTAGATATTATGGCAATCGCAACAGTAAAAATGAAGACTACCAGATCTGGACGAATAACAATCATCCGGAAGAATGTTTCAGTAAAGCATTTACTGATATAAAGGTCCGTTATATTCATCAGAATCCTGTGCGGACTGATATTGTAGAGCTTCCGGAACATTATATTTATTCGAGCGCTGCTAATTATGTGGGTAAGAAAGGAATAATTGATGTTGAAATTTTGGATTGATTATCGGATAGGAATTGTCGGAGACAATGGAGAACATAGGCTATCCGAAGTCAGAGACTTCGGACAGCGGAAATTGACAAACCAAAACAGGATTATGGTAAAGTAGTTGAAGTATTTTTATTTCTGCTGAATAGAATTGCAATGGTACAAGAGTGCGACGCAAGAGATGATGAGCGGAATTACTGAAGCTTGAAACAAAAAAATTATTTCATAGTCGGAGACTATGAAGAACATATAAGTCTGAAGTCGGAGACTTCGGACAGCAAATAAAAGAAGATGATAAACAGAATAATAACATTGGGGCAATTTAAAGGCACGTTTCAGCAGCCGGATATATTCGGGTATTACGGGCATTTTGGCGGGGCATATATTCCTGAAATGCTGCATCCGAATGTTGAGGAACTGAAAGAACAGTATTTGAAAATAATATACGATGAAGGATTTCAAAAAGAGTTCAGGGATCTGCTCAGGGATTATGTAGGTCGCCCGTCACCGTTATATCATGCAAGGCGGTTGAGCGAAAAACATAACAGCACTATATTTCTTAAAAGGGAAGATCTGAATCATACCGGCGCGCATAAGATCAATAATACTATCGGGCAGATTTTGTTAGCGCGGCGATTGGGCAAACATCGCATAATAGCAGAAACCGGCGCAGGACAACATGGTGTAGCAACCGCAACAGTTTGCGCCTTGATGAATATGCAATGCGTGGTGTATATGGGCGAAAAAGATATAGAGCGCCAGGCGCCTAATGTTGCGAGAATGAAGATGCTTGGCGCCACTGTGGTGCCTGCAACAAGCGGCAGCAAAACACTGAAAGATGCAACCAATGAAGCGATACGCGACTGGATCAATAATCCTGTTGACACACATTATATAATAGGCAGCGTGGTTGGACCGCATCCTTATCCTGATATGGTAGCGAGGTTTCAGAGTGTCATCAGTGAAGAAATACGCTGGCAGCTGAAAGAAAAAACAGGCAGTGAATTACCGGATTATGTTGTTGCCTGCGTTGGTGGTGGCAGCAATGCGGCAGGAACATTTTATCATTATCTGGAAGAGTTTTCTGTAAAGCTTGTTGCGGTAGAAGCGGCAGGGCACGGTGTAAAAAGCGGCTTGAGTGCTGCTACAACACAATTGGGCAAGCCGGGGGTGCTGCATGGGAGCAAGAGCCTGGTGATGCAAACCGAAGATGGGCAGGTTGTTGAGCCGCATAGTATTTCCGCAGGGTTGGATTATCCGGGTATTGGTCCGCTACATGCGCATTTATATGAAACCGGTCGCGGTATATTTTTAAGCGCTACTGATAAAGAAGCATTGGATGCGGCGTTTGAACTGACGAAGCTTGAAGGCATTATTCCCGCACTTGAAAGTGCGCACGCTATTGCGGGATTAAATCAACTGAAACTAACGCCAAAGGATACTGTAGTAATTTGTTTGAGCGGAAGAGGTGATAAAGATATGGCAACGTATATGAAGGCAATGGAGGATTAATTTGAAAATGGGGAGACACTGCGTCCGGGTATAGTACCGCTCATCTAAAATCTAAAATCTCAAATCAGAAATCAAAAAATGAGCAGAATACAACAACTATTTCAGCAAAAGCAAAACAATGTTTTGAATATTTACTGTACCGCAGGATATCCTGAATTAAACAGTACAATAGAAGTGATGGAAGCATTGCAGGCTAATGGTGCTGACCTTGTAGAGCTTGGCATTCCTTACAGCGACCCGCTGGCAGATGGCACTGTAATACAGGAGAGCGGCGGTGTTGCTTTGCAAAACGGCATGACAATAAAAATACTGATCAGCCAGTTGCAGCGGATGCGCAAAACTGTTAATGTGCCTGTAATATTAATGGGCTATATTAATCCTGTTTTACAATATGGTTTTGAAAAATTTTGTAAAGATGTTTCCGCAGCAGGAGTGGATGGATTGATTCTTCCTGATATACCAATGCGGGAATTTGAAACTGAGTATGGTCCGGTAACTAAGAAATATGGACTGGATTTTATTTTCCTTGTAACGCCTGAAACATCAGAAGAGCGTATCAGGAAAATTGATGCGTTGAGCAGTGGGTTTATATACGCGGTATCATCTTCTTCTACAACAGGTAAAGACAAAAACTTTAATGACGTTGAAGTATATCTGAAGCGGTTAAAGAAAATGGGTTTGAAAAACCCGGTATTGGTAGGGTTTGGTATAAAGGATAAAGCAACTTTTCAATCGGCATGTAATTATGCTAACGGTGCGATTATAGGCAGCGCCTATATAAAAGCTTTGCAGCAAAACGCTGATGTAAAACAAACAACTAAAAAATTCCTGGAAGAAGTATTGCAATAAAAAGAGCGGAAAACGGGGCTCGAACCCGCGGCCTTCAGTTTGGGAAACTGATGCTCTGCCAACTGAGCTACTTCCGCATAAAACTAAAGTTACAATGAATCTTGTAATTATAAAATATAATGCCGGCAATATTCAATCTGTGCTATATGCGCTAGACCGGATAGGTGTTAGCGCTAAGGTTACGGATGATATTGCCGAAATTCAACATGCAGATAAAGTAATCTTTCCGGGGGTTGGTGAAGCCAGCAGCGCAATGAAATATCTGAAAGAAAGAGAACTTGATGTTGTAATAAGGAATTTAAAACAACCGGTGTTGGGAATATGCCTGGGTATGCAATTGATGTGCAGGTTTTCAGAGGAAAATAATGTGGATTGCCTGAATATTTTTGATGAAGATGTTAAGTATTTTGGTAAAGCTGTTAATGCTGATAACCGGCTGAAAATTCCGCAGATAGGCTGGAACAACATTTATGATCTGAAAAGCCGTTTGTTTGATAACGTGCCTCAAAACAGCTATGCCTATTTTGTGCATAGCTATTATGCGGCTTTGGGTGAACATACTATTGCCACAACCGACTATATCATTCCCTATAGCGCAGCTTTGCATAAAAATAATTTTTATGGCGCCCAATTTCACCCTGAAAAAAGCGCCGGCGTAGGAGAACAAATATTGAAAAACTTTGTACAACTCATCAATTAAAACAACAAATGGAAATAATACCGGCGATAGATATTATAGACGGGAAATGTGTACGCTTAACGCAGGGCGACTACGCACAAAAGAAAATTTACAATGAGCGTCCACTTGAAGTAGCAATACAATTTGAAGATGCAGGTTTAAAACGGCTGCACCTTGTAGACCTTGACGGCGCAAAAGCCGGGCAGGTAAAAAACTGGAAGGTGTTGGAAGCTATTGCCGGCAAAACTTCTCTTGTTATTGATTTCGGCGGCGGCATAAAAAAAGAAGGGGATGTAAATATTGTTTTTAATTCAGGAGCAGCACTGGCTACCGTTGGTAGTATTGCTGTAAAAGATGAAAAGGAATTGGTAAGATGGTTTTCTGTTTTTGGCGCTGACAAATTTTTGTTAGGCGCGGACGTAAAGGATGAAAAAATTGCAGTGGCAGGCTGGCTGGAAACAACTGATATATGGATTTACGACTTTATTGAAAAGTACTTGAACCACGGTGTAAAACAAGTGTTTTGCACCGATGTGAGCAAGGATGGTAAGCTTGAAGGTCCTGCAACCGAACTGTATAAAAACATCATTCAAAAATTTCCTGACCTGCATTTTATTGCAAGCGGCGGCGTAAGCAATATGGATGATCTGCATATACTCAGCGACGCCGGCTGCAAAGGCGCTATCGTGGGTAAAGCGATTTATGAGGGAAAGGTAAAGATTGGAGATTTGAAATTTGAAATTTGAGATTTGAAATTATGTTGAGCGAAGAGCATCCACAGACATATAGCTTAATAAGTATTATGTGAATAATAATGCTATTTAAAATGCTTAATTTCAAATTTCAAATCTCAAATAAAATATTTTCCTATGGGCACCATTTATCGGTTTGAAGATTTACCTATATGGCAGCAATCCAGGAATCTTTGTAACGATATTTATAAAATCATAAACAATAATCCTTTATTTTCAGGTGATTTCAGATTCAGGGATCAGATTAAAGCGTCTGCCGGATCAGTGATGGATAATATAGCCGAAGGTTTTGAAAGATCGTCGCGATTAGAATTTGCAAATTTTCTAAGTATAGCCAAAGGCTCAACAGGAGAAGTCAGATCACAATTGTACAGAGCAGTAGACTGTAATTATGTTGATAAAGTTGAGTGCATTACTGTGATTGATGCGTATGATAAGCTTGCAAAAGAAATAGCAGGATTTATAAACTATCTCAATCAATCACCAATTAAAGGTCAGAAATTCAAAAACCGTGATAAAATATAGTTTTCAAATCTCAAATTTCAAATCTCGAATCTAAAATGTTAACAAAACGCATCATTCCCTGCCTTGATATTAAAGACGGAAGAACCGTTAAAGGCACCAACTTTGTAAACCTGCGCGATGCCGGTGATCCTGTTGAATTGGGCGCATTATATGCCAGGCAGGGCGCTGATGAACTGGTTTTCCTTGATATAACCGCTACTGTAGAAAAAAGAAAAACATTAAGTGAGCTTGCAAACCGCATATCTCATCATATTAATATCCCATTTACTGTTGGCGGCGGCATCAGCAGCGTACAGGATGTAAACGTATTACTGCAGAACGGCGCCGATAAGATTTCTGTAAATTCGGCCGCGTATAAGAATCCTCAGCTCGTTAACCAACTTGCGAAGGAATTTGGCAGCCAGTGCGTGGTATTGGCAATTGATACTAAAAAAGAAACAGATGGGGAGTGGTATGTGTATCTTAACGGCGGCCGAACAAAAACTGACACTAAGTGTACAGATTGGGCAAGGCAGGTGGTTGATCTTGGCGCAGGAGAAATATTGCTCACTTCCATGAATCACGATGGCACAAAGCAGGGCTTTGCTCTGGATATTACAAGAACTCTTTCTGAGCAATTACCCGTACCCGTTATAGCCAGCGGCGGCGGCGGCACAATGGAGCATTTCGTTACTGTTTTTAAAGAGGGCAAGGCTGATGCGGCCCTGGCGGCAAGCATATTTCATTTTAAGGAAATTGACATTCCTGATCTTAAAGCTTTTTTGAAGGATGAAGGTATTGAAGTGAGAAATTGATATGATTGCATAAGCCGCCACTTAAAGAACATAATTTCCTTTCTGCAGGAAGTTCGGATAGTGATCGGAGGAGGCGATTATCGAAATTTCAAACACTCATTCATATTTTTGGAGCATCTTATGGTATAATATCTTTTTGGTTTCTCTAACGATAAACTTCTGGCAACAAACCAGAAACTTTTCGATATTTGCAGCAAGAGGAGCATGATATGCACGATATAGAACCATTTTACAACTGGCAACATTTATATACTTCCAATACCGATCCGCGTTCACCCTTTTACGGGCGTGAGTATAGCGAGTTTGTTTTTTCTCAAACCATATACAATTATTATATACACCCGCAGTGGGATGAGTTTGGCTCGCGCACCCTGTATATGAAAATACTGTATGCCGATTATGAACAGGGCTATGCAATAATAGAACTGATAGGAGAGTGGAACGATGCCATCGAAAATGATATACAAACGCTGAGGCGGGAAGTAACCGATGTGCTTTTTTATGAAGGCATAAAAAAGTTTATTATCATAGCGGATAATGTATTGAACTTTCACAGCAGCGACGACAGCTATTACGAAGACTGGTTCCAGGAAGTGAGCGAAGAAGATGGCTGGATCGTAATACTGGATATGCCGGAACAATCGCAGCATGATTTTAAAAAAGCGAAATTGAACCGTTATGCAGAGCTGCTCGATTTTCCGAATTGGCGCACTTTACAGCCCCAGCATCTCTTTCAATCCATAGATAATCATTTGCTAAAAAGGCTCGATATGTAAAAAAATCAGCCACACTGATTTTTTACGGCGTTTGTGTGTTAAATTTGCGCCATTATCTAACCACTTCTTTCAGCATATGACCTGGAAACAAATCTTCACTTCTTCCATTGGGAAGAAATTTGTGATGGCGCTTACCGGTATTTCGTTAATTGCTTTTTTAGTTGTTCACGTTGGGCTTAATGCATGTATTTGGGCTAACGACAGCGGAGAAATGTTTAACAAAGCTGCCCATTTCATGGGCTCTACCGTTGTTATACGCATTGCCGAAGTGGGACTTTTTATCGGTATTATACTCCATATAATACAGGGGTTGATGCTTGAGTTTGAAAACAGGAGCAAACGTACTATAGGTTATCAGGTTCCGATGGGCAACCGCGGCAGTAAGTGGTATAGCCGCAGCATGGGACTGCTCGGTACGCTTATTCTTTTATTCCTTATAATGCATATCTATCATTTCTGGACGCCAAGCCGCCTTGGAGGTATTGGTAATATTCAGTCTTTGCAACCGGTAGAGTATAATGGTAAAGAATATCATAATCTTTATGCTGAAATGATCACAGTGTTTCAATCGCTGCTGGTAGTAATATTATATGTATTGGGCTGTATCTCCCTTGCGTATCATCTGATGCATGGTTTTGCAAGTTCTTTCCGAACGATGGGTTTGCATAATCAGCGATATTATAAAATCATAAAAGCTACAGGCGTAGCGTTTTCTATTATAGTTCCTTTTGTTTTTGCTATGATGCCTGTCTCTATTTACCTGGGATGGATACAGTAAATAGTAGTAAGTGATAGAATAAATAAGTAAGAAAAAATTTGTAGATCATATTATCAACGTAATTAAGCTATGTTGAATTCAAAAATACCACCGGGAAAGTTAGAAGAAAAATGGAACGATTATAAAGGTCATGTAAAACTCGTAAACCCTGCCAACAAGCGCAAGCTTGAAGTGATTATTATAGGTACGGGGCTTGCAGGTGCTTCTGCCGCTGCGGCGCTTGGCGAATTAGGCTACAGGGTTAAGGCATATTGCTTCCAGGATTCTCCACGCCGTGCGCATTCTATAGCCGCACAGGGTGGTATCAATGCCGCTAAAAATTACCAGAACGACGGAGACTCTGTGTTCCGTCTTTTTTATGATACCATCAAAGGGGGCGACTATCGTGCACGTGAATCAAATGTGCATCGCCTTGCTGAGGTAAGTGTGAATATTATTGACCAGTGTGTGGCACAGGGCGTTCCTTTTGCAAGAGAATATGGCGGTTTGCTGAATAACCGCTCTTTTGGTGGCACGCAGGTTAAAAGAACTTTTTATGCCGCCGGTCAAACCGGTCAGCAGTTATTAATAGGTGCTTACCAGGCGCTCGAAAGGCAGGTTGCACTTGGTAATGTGACCATGTATTCACGCCACGAAATGCTGGATATAGTGAAGATTGATGGAAAAGCGAGAGGTATTATCTGTCGTAATCTTATAACCGGTGAGTTGGAAAGACATTTCGGTCATGCGGTACTGTTATGCAGCGGCGGTTATGGCAATGTTTTCTATCTTTCTACCAACGCGATGGGCAGTAATGTAACCGCTGCATGGAAGGCACATAAAAAAGGAGCATATTTCGGCAATCCCTGTTTTACCCAGATACACCCTACCTGTATACCTGTAACGGGAGACCACCAGAGCAAGCTTACCCTTATGTCTGAATCATTGCGTAATGACGGACGTATATGGGTTCCGAAGAAAAAAGATGATCCCCGCAAAGCCAATGATATACCTGAAGATGAAAGGGATTATTATCTCGAAAGAAGGTATCCTGCATTTGGTAACCTTGTTCCCCGCGACGTAGCTTCGAGAGCAGCAAAAGAAAGATGTGATGCAGGTTATGGCGTTGGTACAACAAAGCAGGCGGTATATCTCGATTTCAAATACAATCTCATTAATAAATACGGAAAAACAGAAGCCGGCAAGCAGGGTATTGAAAACCCTGATCAGGAAACATTGATCCGCCTCGGTAAAGAAGTGGTGAAAGAAGAGTATGGCAACCTGTTTGATATGTATGAAAAGATAACAGGTGAAAACCCATATGAAGTACCTATGCGTATTTACCCTGCTGTACACTACACCATGGGTGGTTTATGGGTAGATTATGAATTGATGACTTCCGTTACTGGTTTATATGCTTTGGGAGAATGTAATTTCAGCGATCATGGGGCAAATCGTTTAGGTGCATCTGCATTGATGCAGGGTTTGGCAGATGGTTATTTTGTAATTCCATATACATTAGGTAATTATCTTGCTGATGAAATTGGAACCAAGCCAATACCAACCACACATGAAGCGTTTGTTGAAGCGGAGAAAGCAGTTGCTGACCGTATCAATAAGCTTATGAGCATTAAGGGAAAGCAGTCTGTAGAGAGTTTACATAAGCGCCTAGGAAAGATCATGTGGGAAAAATGCGGTATGGCGCGAAATGCACAGGGATTAAAGGAAGCAATTGAAGAAATAAGAGCGTTGAAAAAAGAGTTTTGGAGTGATGTGCGTATTCCGGGAGAGATAAATGAAATGAACCCGGAGCTGGACAAAGCCAACCGTGTTGCAGACTTTATTGAACTGGGCGAATTAATGTGCCTTGATGCGCTGAACCGTGCTGAAAGCTGCGGCGGTCACTTCCGGGAAGAAAGCCAGACAGAAGACGGAGAAGCGCTACGCCACGATGACCAGTTTATGTATGTATCAGCATGGGAATATAAGGGAGATAGCGACTGGCAGTTGAATAAAGAGGAATTGAATTATGAGGTAATTAAGCCAACGCAGAGAAATTATAAGTAATAATAATTTGAAAATTTGAAAATATGGTAATTTGAAAATGAAATCAAATTGCTAATCTTTAAATTTTCAATGATGAGAAATGATAAACCGAATGTTATTGTTGATAAAACCATAGCATCTTCTTTAGCGCTTACAGAATATTGTGAAGAACTTGAACGTGATAAAAAATTTGTTATATCAAGACAATTGTTACGTTCTTCAACTTCAATTGGTGCAAATGTATTTGAAGCGCAGAATGCAGAAAGTAAGGCTGATTTCATTCATAAAATGAAAATAGCAGCTAAAGAAGCAAGTGCAACATTATATTGGCTTGCACTTTGCGAGCGAAGTAAGAATTATAAGTTTGACATTATATTGATTGAAAATTTGAAAGAAATTATTAAGATTTTATCTAAAATTATTTCCTCAGCCAAAGGAAGAATTCCTGGTTTTATCTGGATGCTTCTATATGCATTTTCAAATTTTCAAATTTTCAAATAACACATTAAGAACCATGGAACATTATAATATGAATCTCACACTTAAAGTGTGGAAACAGAAGAACAAAGATGTCAGAGGAAGTTTTGAAACTTACCAGGTAAATAACATTTCCTCCGAAATGTCTTTCCTGGAGATGTTTGATGTGTTGAATGAGCAATTAGTGCATGAAGGGAAAGAGCCAATTGCTTTTGATCATGATTGCCGCGAGGGTATTTGCGGTATGTGTTCTATGTATATTAATGGCCGCCCGCACGGGCCATGGCATGGTACTACAACCTGCCAGTTACATATGCGTGCATTTAAAGATGGCGATACAATAGTAGTTGAACCCTGGAGGGCAAACTCTTTTCCTGTGCTGAAAGACCTAATTGTTGACCGTGGCGCTTTTGACCGTATTATACAGGCCGGTGGTTTTATTTCCGTAAATACCGGCAATGCGCAGGACGGTAATAATATTCCTATAGAAAAAGAGAAAGCTGACCAGGCTTTTGCTGCGGCTGCTTGTATTGGTTGCGGCGCATGCGTTGCCGCATGTAAAAACAGTTCGGCAATGCTGTTTTTATCAGCCAAAGTTTCTCATCTGGCATTATTGCCACAAGGTGCGCCTGAAAGAAAAACACGGGCTTTGAAAATGATCGCCCAAATGGATAAAGAAGGCTTTGGCGCCTGCACCAATACCGGCGCATGTGAAGCGGTATGTCCAAAAGAAATTTCATTGGATAATATAGCGAGACTTAATAAAGAATATCTCGGCGCAGCCGCTACCATAGACAAATAAAAGCCATATTATGCGAATAGCGGCACTACTGTTTTTTATTCCTGTAATATTTTCATCTTGTAAAAAAGAAGAAGCTTCATCCCTGCAAATAACTTCTGTATTAAAGCAACATGATTGGTATGTTTATAGCGTTAATACAAAGCAATTTGATGATATATCCAATTTGCTGTTGAGTGATACTTCATATATAGCTGAAGATTGTTTGCAAAAGTCTCTGTTCAGCTTTAGAGAAGACAGTGTCTTTGAAAGAACCATGCATTGTAATTTTACGCCACCCTACAAGGATAAAGGGAATTGGCATTTATCCGCAGACAGTATGCTCACTTCCATTATTTGGTATACACCTCCTCCGGCCAGTGGTTATGGAACATTAAATCTGGGATTTGGTGTAACCAAATTGCTTGAAATTTCTAATGCCCAACTGGTATTTAGAAGAACAGAAATAAGCTATAATCTTGATGGTAGCAGGTTCAGGTATGAAACCGTCATTTTTTGTAAAAGTAATTAACTTGACTTATATCGATATTAATAGTGTATCAATAGAAAATATTAATTCTGGTATAGAAGAAGAAATTGCGATTAGTGTTCTGCGGCTCGATAAAATCCATCCTGTTATATCCGGCAACAAATGGTTTAAACTTAAATATTACCTGCAGGATGCAAAATCCAAAAGCTATAATAGTATACTTACTTTCGGTGGCGCTTTTTCCAATCATATAGCTGCCACTGCGCTTGCAGCATCTGTACAAAAATTTCAATCAATTGGTATAATAAGGGGGGAGGAACCTGAAGTATGGAGTCATACCCTGCTTGAAGCAAAAGCAAACGGTATGCAGCTGTATTTTGTTTCACGGGAGAAATATAACGTATTGAAAAGAACACGTGATAATGATTTGCTTAAACAATTTGGCAGTAATTATATTATTCCCGAAGGTGGCTATGGAGCACTGGGTGTGAAAGGGGCGGCAGACATACTAAGGGGTGTTGATACTTCAGACTTTACGCATATTGTTTGCGCTGTGGGAACCGGAACTACGATAGCCGGTCTGATAAAAGCGGCTCTGCCGCGCCAGCAAATTATTGGTATAAGTGCCATGAAGAATAATACCGGCTTATTAGCGGAGATCAGTGAATTGCTGCACGCAGATTTACTTCCGGCCAACTTTACGCTTAACCATAACTATCATTTCGGCGGTTACGCAAAGCATACACCGGAATTATTGTGTTGGATGAATGATTTTTTTTCAGCTTCTCGTATACCACTTGATTTTGTGTATACAGCAAAAGCCATGTATGGAATCAGTGATATGATTGCAAATGATCATTTTCCACCCGGGTCGAAAATCTTAATGGTGCATACAGGCGGTTTGCAGGGTAATCTTTCCACAAAGCCCGGACTTTTAAAATTTTAGAGCCGGTACTGCGTTATCTTTGCATATTCCTTAAAATAAATACCACCTGATATCCAGTTTTGTATGAAAATGCTGCTCCGGATTTTTTTTGTTGCAAGCCTCTTTATAACAGGGAATATAGTTAATGCTCAGGATACACTGCCTGCATTTACAGTTAAGCACAGGAGCGGAAAAGTGATATTGAGCTGGGTGAATAATTTTAAAGTTATTAAACAAATAAGTATACAACGTTCTGCTGATAGTTTAAAAGGCTTTAAAACCATTCTCACCCTTCCTGATCCGTCTTCTGTTACTAACGGTTTTTTGGATAATAACGCGCCGGATACAGTATCTTATTACAAACTGTATATCCTGCTCGACAGTGGTAAGTATGTATTCAGTAAATCTCAAAAGCCTAAAAAAGATATTCCTCCGCCTCCGCAACCGGTGGTTAAAAAGGAGACACCTGCTGTAGAATTAGCTGTAACAACTCCGGAAAAAACAGAGGCTGCTGAACAGGTTCCTTCTAAAATTTATGGACCGGAAACTGCCAAAGTATCCGGCAAAAAAATGAGCGACGGTTTAAAAGCGGATAGTGTGAATATGGTGCGCCCCGATAACTTTACACCTTCAGGCTTTATATTTACTAATCCGCAGGGAAATGTTACTGTGATATTGCCTAAGGGTAAGACGGAACTTTTTACAATAAAATTTTTTGACAGTAACGGAGATGAATTATTCCAGATGAATAACCTGAAAGAGCATACGATCGTGGTTGATAAATCAAATTTTATGCGTGCAGGAGTTTATCGTTTTGAATTATATGAAAACAATGTGCTCAGGGAAAAGAATAAAGTGATCATTCCTAAAGATCCAACGATCCGCTGATAAGCGTACAGTCAAACACTTTTTCAAAGTTCTCTTTCAGAATTGCTTTAACTTCTTCTATATCGGCATCAAAGCCCAGTTCTTTTGCAAGAGAAGTAACCTGTTTATTTTGTATACCGCAGGGTATAATGTAGTTGAAATAATCAAGATGAGTATTTACATTCAATGCAAATCCATGCATGGTTATCCACCTGCTGCATCGTACACCCATCGCACAAATTTTTCTTTCCCGTCCTTTCACAGCAGGATCAATCCATACACCGGTTTCTCCGGAAGAGCGTTCTCCTTTTATATTATACGCTGCCAATGTAAGTATGATCACTTCTTCAAGATTACGCAGGTACCTGCCGATATCCGTATAATATTTTTCAAGATCAAGCACAGGGTATCCTACTATTTGCCCCGGACCATGAAAGGTAATATCACCACCGCGGTTAGTAGGATAATATTCAATACCTTTTTGAACCCTGTCTTCATCACTTATAAGAATGTGATCAGCCTTTCCGCTTTTACCCAGCGTGTATACGGGAGGATGCTCGCAGAGCAGCAAATAATGACGGGTATCTGCTTCTGAAGCATTGCCTGTTTGAGTATTAACCGGTACTGTATTTTGAGCGGCAGCATATTGAGATTTGATTTTTACATTCTCCTGCAATAATGCTTCCTGGTAGTCCCACGCCTGTTTATATGCAATTTCTCCTAAATCCTTAAAAAAAACTTCCTGCATGAATGCAAAGTTATTTCAAAAATTGTTTGGTAGGTGTGAAGATAATAGCACACGGAATATACACAAAGAAGTTTTTTTTGGGGAGATTGCTTTACTGCGCAAGAGGTTAATGTTGCAAGTTTGCTCAGGCTGCGCGCAAAGACGGCAGGAGGTTGAATAATTATACACCTGGATTCAGTGCTGATAGCAAAATACAAACACGCTCACCGTCCTTGCGAATCGGCCCGCATGAAATTTGAATTAAAAGTATGTTGCGGCGGGAGAAGCAATTTCATAAAACTTCAGTAGTTAAGATTGCTTCTCTTTTTCTAAAAGAAAATCCCGCGCAATTCGTGTACTATTTCAATTATTATCTTCCATCACCATCCAGTAAATTACCCAAACCGCCAAGTATACTGCCTTCTTCTCTGCGGTTAACTGTACCATAAGATAAAATACGGCTTGCCAAGCGGCTTACAGGCAGCGTTTGTATCCATACTTTTCCCGGTCCGCGAAGTGTTGCAAAAAATACGCCTTCACCACCAAAAATGGTATTGCGTATTCCGCCTACAAACTGAATGTCGTAATCTATATCTTTTGTATAAGCGACCAAACACCCTGTGTCAATCCTGAGCATTTCCCCCTGCGTTAATACTCTTTGAAATACATGCCCGCCGGCATGTACAAACGCCATCCCATCACCTTCAAGCTTTTGCATAATAAATCCTTCGCCGCCAAATAAGCCTGTGCCTAACCTTCTCTGAAATTCAATACCAATGCTAACACCCCGTGCGGCACATAAAAAAGAATCTTTCTGGCATACTATCTTGCCTCCCAGCTCATATAAATCAAGCGGAATAATTTTACCGGGATAAGGAGATGCGAATGCAACTCTTTTTTTGCCCTGTCCCACATTAGTAAATGCCGTCATAAAAAGGCTTTCACCGGTTAAAAGTCTTTTACCGGCGCTGAATAATTTATTCATAAGCCCGCCTGATGATTTTTGCGAGCCATCACCAAATATGGTTTGCATTTGTATACCATCATCCATCATCATAAACGCGCCGCTTTCTGCCATAGCAGTTTCACCCGGGTCAAGTTCAATATCCACATACTGCATTTCTTCTCCATAAATGCGATAATCAATTTCATGAGCTGTTTGCATTGTTTTTAGTTTTCTTTCAATAAAAATACATATAGTGTATAAATAAGAAATACCATTTATAAAAGAAATACCGGTATTAATGCGTTATTTTAATAAATTATTTTAAAATGGAAAGCGATTCCCTTTATTATCTCCTCGGGTTTTCAGTATTAGGCATATTATTGATCTCACTTATTCCTGCTATATTTTTCCTGCTTACTTTACAAAAAACATTAAATGCTGTATCTCCTGAAAACAGGAGTATGCAACCAACGCAGGTATGGCTGTTGTTAATTCCTGTGTTTAATATTGTATGGATTTTTATTACGGTTACCCGTATTGCGGATTCTATTAAAAATGAATGCTCAAGATTAAGTATTCCCACAGCAGAATCGCGGCCTACATATGGTATCGGGCTTGTTATGAGTATACTGTGGATATGCGGTATTATTCCTGTTGCAGGAATGATCGCTTCACTGGCAGGGCTTATCTGCTGGATAATATATTGGGTAAAAGTAAATGACTATAAAAATATCATTATTTCGAACCAGGATAATTTTCTTCTTGATATAGAAAGAGAAACGGCCCAGTCCTCCAGCCGTTAATCGTTTTTTACAAATTTTTCTTTCTTTGTGTCGGTTACCTTTTTTGCATTGTAGTAATAATGGTACAGAAATGTGTATGCATCCGCATTATGTAAAATTCAATTTCCTGCATCTTTAGCTGTCAGGTATCAGTTATCAGTTATCAGCAACCGGCGGCTGAAAACGGAAGCCTTACAATTATTAAATACTATCTAAACTATTTATTATGAAAATGCGTTTAACGATTGCCGTTATAGCGGCAACAGCTATGCTATTGTCATGTCATCAAAAGCAAAATGAAACTAATAGCGAAAGAAATATCGTATTAGATGAAGTTAGCGCCAATACTTTTTCGAAGAAATTGTTTAAAAATGAAGAAGCACAGCAGGAAGGAGAACCCAGAGAACCTGAACAACAAAAGCCCACATCGCCTCTTCAAAAAACACCGCCGCCTGTTCCTGCTGATTGGAATAAACAAATTATTAAGGATGCAGAATTGCAAATGCGGGTAAAGGAATTAAAACCTGCAACTGCTGCCATACAGGAAGCGGTAAGATCATCAGGCGGGTATATAGCATCTGCTTCGGAAGTTCAGCTTAACAGCCAACTTAAAAGTGAAATGCTGATACGCGTACCAAGAGAAAAGTTCGAGGAATTACTTAACAGGTTGTCTGGTTATGCGGATAGTGTTACACAAAAAGGCATTACAAGCGAAGATGTAACAGATGAATATATTGACACGAAAGCAAGGATACTGGTAAAGGAAAAAACAAGAGACCAGTATTTTGAATTTTTAAAACGTGCTAAAAATATTGAGGAAGTATTAAAAGTGCAGCGTGAAATAACCGGTTTGCAGGAAGATATTGAAGCTGCTACAGGAAGGATCAATTATATTCAGCACCAGTCGGCTTTGAGTAGTATTCACCTTGTATTTTACCAGGATATACCTTTTACAATTGTGCCGGATGCAGCTCCGGGATTTGGAATGCAAATATTGAACAGTGTTAAAACAGGTTGGACTATTATACAGTCGCTGATTATTATGCTGGTAAGTATTTGGCCTTTATGGCTGACTGGTATAGGGATTTGGTTTATGTTCCGGCGCAGAAAATTAAAATTGATTCAAACAAAATAGCGTGCTTTTTGATACATTCGGATTCTTAATCGGATGATATGAAAAAGAAGAAACTTGTAGTGCTTACCGGCGCCGGCATAAGCGCTGAAAGCGGGCTGAAAACTTTCAGAGATACTGATGGTTTGTGGGAAGGATATAATATTGAAGATGTTGCCACGCCGCGGGCCTGGAGAAAAAATCTGCAACTCGTTTTGGACTTTTATAATATGCGCCGCAAAAATGTAATGGAAGCACTGCCAAATGCAGCGCATATCGGATTAGCCGAATTGGAGAATGATTTTGATGTGCATATCATTACACAGAATATAGATGACCTGCATGAACGGGCCGGTTCAACAAAAGTGCTGCATCTGCATGGCGAAATATTAAAAATGCGCAGCGAGAAAAATGAGCGGCTTATTTATAATATACAGGACGATATTAAGCCGGGAGATACTGCGGAAGATGGCGCACAGTTGCGCCCGCATATTGTTTGGTTTGAAGAAGCGGTGCCGATGATAGAGCCTGCTATCGGATTAGCCGGAGAAGCAGACATTTTTTTGGTGGTTGGTACTTCACTGGCTGTATATCCTGCCGCAGGATTGATCAATTATACGCCGCATGGTATTCCGAAATTTATTGTTGATAAGAAAATCCCGTATACATCTTCATTGCATGATATAATGGCTATTGAAAAGCCGGCAACGGAAGGAGTGAAGGAGTTGGCAGCGCTATTGCAGAAATTGAAAATGTAGATAGTGTTTATAAATGATTGATGCGAGCCTGCGAGGATAACTGCAAGATTGAATAGTTGTACCCTTTAATTTAGTACTGATAGCGAAATACAAACAAGCTCGTCCGTATTGCGAACCCGCCCGCATGAAGTGTGAATTAAAGGTATGTTGCTGCGGGTGAGGCAATCCGTTGGGCGGTAGTACAAAACCTGAGCATTTGTATCCAAGCCCGGCAGATATCTCACTCGCGTAAAAGTGATTATACTACAATCCCCGTGTTGATCGTTCGACATGACGCGGGCGAAGCAGTCTCCTTCAACTTTCAGAATGGATATTGCCTTAGACGCTGTTCAAAAACGATTACGAAGATTTTTTGATATAATGATTGCGTGCACTTTTAGCCACGAATTACACTCATTATCACGAATAATTCCGGTGTAACAACCTGGTTATTTCACAGAGGTACACAAAGCGCCACAAAGCATACACAAAGCACCACGAAGAATAATATAACGCTCTGTGTAACTTTGTGTATGCTTTGTGGCGCTTTGTGTAGCAAATCCTGTCCCGCCGATGCGAACACCGGAATTCTTAGCAGGAAATATATCAAGGGTTATTTAAAAACTAATTTTAAACAGCTTCTTAATTTTTTTAAAGCGAAATCCACTCCTGTATTTTACAATTCAATTTCTTCCTCTCTAAAAGCAATTCCTTCTCTCCCCAATTCCTTCAGCACCGGCTCATATATTTGCGGTACCACAGGAATATGCAGACCTGTTAATGTAATCTCATCTTTTAAAATCATTACGGCAGCAATGCCCAGCGGTAATCCAACGGTTTTAGCCATTGCTGTTTCAAGGTTGTTGTCTCCTTTTACAACCAGTGAGCTTAAAGCTTTTTTATGCACGTTGTCCTTTTCATATATAATTTCATGCAGCATAATGATCATATCCCTGTCTTTTGCATGCAGCATCAACCTGTCTTCGGCGCATAGTTGTAAAATTTCGGGAGCGGTCAATGATCCTCTTCCTATAATACCATCACTATACAGATTAAGATATGCAAGCATTGCTTTTTGTTGGGGAGATGAATTGTCTGTAAGCTCATGATAGGAGAGGTGCTGCTGAAAGAAAGAGCGGTAAGATAATTGATCCGTTTCATATCGCGTATCCTCCTCCGTCAGCTTCAGTGCAACCACCTGTTTCCAGCCATAGCAAAAATCAGGATGGCGTAAAGTAGTTCTTATAAAAGTATTACAATTTTCAAGTTCATATAGCGTGTTATAATTTAAGGAATCCCGGTTGGGATACCATGCATATTCACCATAACCTGGTACAATTACGGTTCTTTGCTCATCAAATAATTGTTTATAAGATAAGTGCTCTGTAATACCGTTTTTTTTATATACAGCACCGGACTTTCCTGCCAGTATAATATTTCTGGGGTTCCAGCTTATTTTATAATGCCAGGGGTTATCATCACTTTCCGGTGCAACAAGTCCGCCGCAATGAGAATAGAATGAAGTAATATTTCCACCATCATTTTTTATACGGTGTATCAGTTGCATTGCACTCATATGATCAATGCCGGGATCAAGCCCCATCTCACACAAAAACAATAAACCTTTTTCTTTTATTACAGATGAAGATGCCTGGATGTTTTTGTCTACATAGGAGGCAGTAAGCAAATGCCTGCCGCTTTCAATACAGGTTTGCGCTACCAAAAAATGCAATGATGCGGGCAGCATGGAAATCACAATATCTGCCGTGTGAATAAAAGCCTTTCTTTGTTCCCTGTCATTAATATCAATTGCCGCGGCAGTTGTATGTAGCGCTCCGCGAAGTTTGGATTCAACAAGCTTAAGGTCATTATCAGCAACCGTGAGATGCCAGGAATATTCCCCGCATTTTCTTTTCAGGTATTCAATAAGCACAGTAGCTGATTTGCCGGCTCCAAGCAATAAAATTTTCTTCACAGATGTATATTTTTCAGGTTAGCAATGTAAGCCATTTTTGCAGGCAAAAAACTATTCACACAGGGTGGAAAAAAACAGGGTATAAACCCTTTCTTTTTACGGGAAAAGCCCTGTAAATACGGTACATTTGCAGGCATTTTAATTTCCAGTAAAAAGTAAAGAAATAAGAACGGAAAAATAATTATGGAAGAAAATCTAACGCCGCAGGAAACCAACGATAATAACCGGATAATACAGGTGAATATTGAGGAGCAGATGAAAACCGCTTATATCGATTATTCGATGAGCGTAATTGTGGGAAGAGCTTTGCCTGATGTACGCGATGGTCTGAAGCCCGTGCATCGCCGCATTTTATACGCGATGAATGAATTAGGCCTTAATCACAACAAACCTTTTAAGAAATCTGCCCGTGTGGTAGGGGAAGTGCTGGGTAAATATCACCCGCATGGCGATGGATCAGTATATGACGCGATGGTGCGTATGGCGCAAGACTGGAGTATGCGCTATACCCTGGTAGATAAGCAGGGTAACTTTGGTAACCAGGATGGCGACGGCCCGGCAGCGATGCGTTATACCGAGGTAAGGTTGCAACGCCTTGCCGAGCATATGCTTGATGATATTGAAAAAGATACTGTTGATTTCAACCTGAATTTTGACGATTCAGAAAAAGAACCATCTATTCTTCCTACCCGCATTCCACAATTACTGGTAAACGGTTCAAGTGGTATTGCTGTTGGTATGGCCACGAATATGATGCCCCACAACCTTACCGAAGTTATTGACGGTTGTATCGCGTATATCGATAATAAAGAAATTACGGTTGATGAGCTTATCAAATATGTAAAAGCCCCCGATTTTCCGACCGGTGGTATTATTTACGGGTACGAAGGTGTGCGTGCCGCTATGCATTCCGGCCGTGGCAGGGTAGTGCTTCGCGGTAAATTGCATGTGGATACAAAAGCCAGTGGCCGCGAGCAGGTGATCATTACTGAAGTGCCTTACCAGGTAAGCCGCGATACGCTTACCAACAGGATAGGGGAGCTGGTGAACGAAAAGATCGTTGAAGGCATAGCGCATGTAAACAACGAGTCTACTGAAAAAGATGGTACACGTATAGTGATTGACCTGAAAAGAGATGCAATCGCAAATGTTGTTATCAACCAGCTTTATAAACATACTGAGCTGCAAACTTCTTACGGCATAAACAATGTAGCCATTGTAAAAGGTCGTCCTAAAATTCTTAATCTTCGCGATCTTATCAGTGAATTCATTGAATTCAGGCATGAGGTAGTGGTAAGAAGAACGCAGTTTGAATTAAGAGAAGCTCAGAAAAAAGCGCATATCTTACAGGGCTACCTTATAGCGCTCGATCATCTTGATGAGGTAATTTCACTTATCCGTAACTCTGCTACGCCAGAGGTTGCCAAAGAAAATCTTATTAATGCGGGTTGGGGATTGGATGAAATTCAGGCAAAAGCAATACTAGAGTTAAGGTTGCAGCGCCTTACCGGTATGGAGCGTAATAAGATTAAAGAAGAATATGATGAACTGATGAAATTGATTGCGTATCTCCAGGATTTGCTGGCTGATGAAGGCAAACGTTATGATGTAATTAAAAAAGAACTTACCGAAATAAAGGATAAGTTTGGTGATGAGCGCAAAAGTGAAATTCAGTACCTGGCAGATGAAATGCGCATTGAAGACCTGATTGAAGAAGAAGATGTAGTGATCACCATCTCCCACCAGGGCTATATTAAAAGAACTTCGGCAAGCGAATATCGCCAGCAAAACCGTGGCGGCAGAGGAGCAATCGGGGGCAAAACCAAGCAGGAAGACTGGATAGAACACCTGTTTGTGGCATCTACTCACCATACCATGCTGTACTTTACCGAAAAGGGAAGATGCTATTGGCTGAAGGTATACCAGTTACCGGAAGGAGATAAAACAAGTAAAGGAAGAGCAATACAAAATTTAATACAACTTCCTCAGGATGATAAAGTAAGAGCGATTATTGATGTAAAAAATTTAGATGATGAGGAGTTTGTAAAAAAGCATTATATCGTACTTTGCACCAAGAAGGGTATTATTAAGAAAACACTTTTAGAAGACTTTAGCAGACCTCGTGCAACCGGTGTGAATGCTATTACCATCGTTGAAGGTGATGAATTGCTTGAAGCGAAAATGACAGATGGCGATAGTGAAATTATGATGGCTGTTAAAAGCGGAAGGGCAATTCGCTTTCCGGAAAATAAGGTTCGCCCAACAGGCAGGGGTGCTATTGGCGTAGCGGGTATTGAGGTGGATGATGCAAAGGATGAAGTGGTTGGCATGATTTGTGTCAAAAGGGAAGATAAATCGCGTACAGTGTTGGTTGTGAGCGAGAAAGGCTTTGGGAAAAAAACTGCTTTTACTGATGAGGCTGGCGAAGATGTATACAGGATCACCAACCGTGGTGGCAAGGGGGTTAAAACAATCAATGTAACAGATAAGACCGGGGCACTGGTTGGTATACTGGATGTTAGTGACGAAGAGGATTTGATGATAACCTGTAAATCCGGCATAACGATCAGGATGGCCGTGGGGCAGGTAAGCCAACAAGGCAGAGCAACACAGGGTGTAAAACTGATCAGGCTTGATGAGGATGATGCGATAGCCGCTATAACACAATTATCGCGTTACGGTGCTGAAAATAATAATGAAGAAGAGCAAAAGAATGATGAAGCGCAACAAAACGAACCTGGAGATAATATTCAATAAACAACTGTAATAAACTTAAAATCAATAAATAACAAAACAATACACAACATGAAAAAAGCAATGCTTGTTATTTTCCTGGCGATTTGCACCATAGGCGGATTTGCCCAGAATATTGACAAAATAAACGACATGGTTAAGAATGGTGAGCTTGACAAAGCAAAGGAAGGGGTTGACCAGTTGTTGACAAATGCAAAACAGCAAAAGAAAGTGGAAGCATGGGTAGCAAAAGCTAAAGTATATGCGGCAATAGCGGCAAGCGACAAATTTAAAACCCTGGTTCCTGATGGCAGGGCCGATGCTTTTGCAGCTATTAAAAAAGCAGAAGAAATTGACAAGAACGAGCTTGTAAAACAGTTGACGCTTGAAAGCTACAAGCCGATTTATGATTTATATGCCGGCTATTTTGATATCGGCGCCAGCCAGTATAATGCAGAAAAATATGAAGATGCCCTTGCAAGCTTTACAAAATCAAGCGAAATAAGCAACTATATTTTCAAAAATGGTTGGGGATTATCTCAGTTAGATACTACGTTGAGCTATTATTCAGCATTGTCTGCAATGAATGCAAAAAAAGACACTGAAGCTGCAGGCTTCTTTCAAAAGCTTGCTGATGCTAATATTGGCGGCAAACCTGAGTATGTAACCATTTACCGTTACCTGGCTAAATATTATCTTGATAAAAAGGATGTGCCCAATATGCAGAAATATATTAAAGCAGGACAGGCATTATATCCTAAAGACGATTATTTACCATTGGTAGAGTTTGACTACCTGCGTAACCAGGGAGATAAAAAAGCTATTTATGCTAAATACGAAGAGCTTATTGCCTCTAACCCCCAGAATTATGAAATGATCATTGACTATGCCAATGAGCTTTTTAATGAAACGCATGTTAGCGATGTAAAAGACAGACCGGCTGATTATGCTGAGCGTATTGTTAAAATTGAAGACCTGTATAAAAAAGCGCTGGCATTAAAGCCTGACGCATTAGAAGCGAACCTGAACCTTGCCAAACACTATTTTAATCAGGCATTATTTACTGAAGAAGACGCTAATAAAATAAAAGGCACAAAACCTGAAGATGTAAAGAAAAAAGAAGAATTGAAGGCTCAGGTGGTTTCGCTTTGCGATAAAGCTATTCCTCCCTTTGAGGCTGTTTACAATAATCTTATAGCAAAAGAAACGTTGAAATTGTCTGAAAAATCTGAATTAAAATCAGCTTGTAATAACCTGGCATATTGCTACGACAGGAAAAAGGATAAAGCAAAATCAGACTTCTACCAGAAGAAATATGATGAGATTGACAGCAAAAAATAAAAACCTAAACTATCTCAAGATGTAAGCAAAAAGAGGGCATTGCCCTCTTTTTGCTTACAGGAGCTTTTAGAGTACAATAATCATCCCGCTATTTATTACCGCCTTGTATCAGGTAATATTAAGGTGATAAAAAATGTTTTTTGCTTGTTCTGAATTCATATTATCTTACCGGCATCACTATATCCGCTTAGTTTGAAGAATCAAAAAAAAGCAACAGTAATTGGAGCAGGCTTTGCTGGTCTTAGTGCCGCCACCTGTCTTGCAGATAAAGGTTTTGATGTAACCGTTTTTGAAAAGAACGATCAGCCCGGTGGTAGAGCAAGAGTACTGCGTGAGCCGGGATTTACATTTGATATGGGTCCGAGCTGGTACTGGATGCCGGATGTGATTGAGAAATATTTTAACCGCTTTAAAAAGACAGGCGCAAACTATTTTCATTTAACCCGGCTTGATCCATCATACCAGGTAATCGTAGAAAACAACAGGGCAATTAAAATTCCTGCATCACAGCAATTGCTTGAACAAACTTTTGAAAGTATAGAAAAGGGAAGCGCTGCTAAACTTAAAACTTTTTTAGCGGAAGCAAAGTACAAATACGAAGCAGGTATTAATGAATTTGTTTACAAGCCATCCGTAAGCATAAAGGAGTATGCCGACTGGCGGATGTTAAAAGCTTTGTTCCGGCTTGATATGTTCAGCGCTTTTTCCGCACATATCAGGCAATATTTTAAACATCCGCATATACTCCAGATACTTGAATTCCCGGTATTGTTTCTCGGTGCAATGCCATCAAAAACACCTGCCTTATACAGCATGATGAATTATGCGGATATTTGTCTTGGCACATGGTATCCGCATGGAGGCTTTCATAAACTGGTTGAAGCAATGGCTGAACTTGCTGTAGAAAAAGGGGTGAAGATAAAATTGAACAGCCCTGTTGCCGGCATAAAAACAGCAAACGGAATGGCGAAAGGCATTATTACGGGCGAAAAATTTTTTGAAACGGATTATATTATCGGCGCAGCAGACTATCATCACATAGAATCTCAACTCCTGGAAAAAGAGGAAAGAAGCTATAGTGAAGAATATTGGCAGAAAAAAACATTCGCGCCTTCCTGTTTGATTTTTTATATAGGGGTGAATAAAAAGCTGCCCCGGCTACTGCACCATAATCTTTTTTTTCAACAGGATTTTACGCAGCACGCAAAGTCTATATATAAAACAAAAACATGGCCGGAAAACCCATTGTTTTATGTTTGCTGTACTTCAAAAACAGATGAAAACGCAGCACCGGCAGGAATGGAAAACCTGTTTGTACTTATTCCTGTGGCAACGGGTTTGTCCTCTTCCCCGTCTATTGAAGAAAAATACTTTGATTTTGTGATCAGCCGTGTAGAGAAGTTTTGCGGTGAAGCTTTCTCAAAAAACATTATTTTTAAGAAAAGCTATAGCGGAGAAAATTTCTTAACAGACTATAACGCGTATAAGGGGAACGCTTATGGGCTTGCAAATACTTTACGGCAAACTGCTTTTATGAAACCTTCTATCCGGAGTAAAAAAATAAAAAATCTTTTTTTTGCAGGGCAGTTAACTGTTCCAGGGCCGGGCGTGCCCCCGGCTATTATATCGGGGCAGGTAGTTGCAGATTATATCCTGTCAAAAACCTAATAACTTATGAAGGAATTATTTGACCATGTATCAGCCAGGTGCAGTAAAATTACTACCCATGAGTATAGCACCTCTTTCTCATTGGGTATTAAGCTTCTTGCAAAAAGGTTCAGGCAGCCTATATATGCTATTTACGGGTTTGTTCGCTTTGCAGATGAGATCGTAGATTCATTTCACGATTATGATAAAGTAAATCTTTTAAAGAAGTTCAGAGCAGAAACATACGAAGCCATTGACACGGGTATCAGTCTTAACCCTATTTTAAATAGTTTTCAGTATGCGGTAAATAAATATGCTGTCCGCAGGGAATTGATTGATACTTTTCTCGACAGTATGGAAATGGATCTGCAGCAACATTTTTATACAAGAACATTGTACGAAAAATATATTTACGGTTCCGCGGAAGCAGTTGGATTAATGTGCCTGAAAGTTTTTTGTGAAGGCGACGAGCAAATGTATAGTAATTTAACCACGCCCGCAATGAAGCTGGGCTCTGCTTTTCAAAAAATTAATTTTTTGCGGGATATAAAAGCTGATAATGAAAAACTGGGCAGGTTGTATTTTCCTGGTGTTGACCTGGCTAATTTTTCTAAAGAAGACAAATGGCAGATAGAACATGAAATAGAAACAGAATTAGCGGAAGCCCTGCAGGGAATAAAACAATTGCCTGCAAGTTCAGGACGTGGCGTGTACCTGGCATATCATTACTATTGCGTACTCTTCAAAAAAATACAAAACCTGCCACCCATTGAAATATTTTCAAAGCGCATACGGGTGAATAATGTAAAGAAAATGGGTTTGTTGTTTAACTGTATGATCAGGCACCAGTTGAATTTGTTGTAAAGCATATATTTTGCGGTGAATATACTACTAGCTATATCGGCATTTATTTTTATGGAGTGTATTGCGTGGTTAACGCACAAGTATATTATGCATGGCATATTATGGAAGCTGCATAAAGATCACCACCAAAAAGATGAAGACACTTTTTTCGAAAAGAATGATTTTTTCTTTTTGATTTTCGCTATTCCTGCAATGTTGTTGTTCATTATAGGAGGTATTGCGCATCTGTCATCTTTATTATGGATTGCAACTGGTATAACACTTTACGGAGCCGCGTATTTTTTAGTGCATGATGTGTTTATTCATCAGCGGTTCAAATGGTTCAGAAATACAAAAAACCCTTATCTGCTTGCTATTCGCAGGGCGCATAAAATGCATCACAAGCATCTTGGTAAAAACGATGGTGAATGTTTCGGGATGCTGTTTGTGCCGTTTAAGTATTACTTGATGAAGGCGAGGGAAGGGAAAGAAAAATATTAAATTTAAGTATAAGGTACGTAATCAATCTCCAGGAAATCTTCCACTTCGTTTAACCAATACTGTTGTACAAAATAAACATGATCGGGGTGATTGTTATATTGTTGATACAGGCTTTCATTTTCAAATTCCATTGATATACCGAAATCAAATTTATTTTTAGGGCTTACCTGCCTCAGGCATTCAAAGTTTTGTATGCCCGGTATTGATGATAAAGCATTTGCTTTTTCCAGGAATAATGCTTCTTCCTGAGATCCTTTTGGATGTTTGAGCCTGAAGATAACAGAGTGCCTGATCATTAATAAATGGTTCAATAAAAGATATACTGCAATGTAATTATTTTTTTGTTGAAGATACCTCGTTGTAAGAAATGGTGAGCGCATCTTTCAACATGGCTGTTTTTATAGTTTTAAGGTTGATTATCGTCCATCCCTGTTTGCCCCATTTGTTAGGCACAGGATAGAGTACCGCCGGATCAAAAGCACAAAAAACCGATTGTTCCTTTTCTGATAGTTTTATAACTGCGGTTTTTTGTGCTTCTGCTAATGTGGCGAATATTTTTTTGTTTACCCTGAATGAAGTTTTTTCAAAATGAGGTTGCTCTGTTACCGCAGGAAATGTCATGCATATTTTCCTGAAGCTATCAATACTAACCATCGCCGCAAATTTGGTTGAACTAAATTAAGCTATTTATCCGCACTAATCCTCCATATAGTATCAGTGGTATCATCTGTAAGCAGCATTGAGCCATCATGCAAAACGATTAAACCTACCGGCCTTCCTCTCACTTCATCTTTTTCAGGATCAATAATAAAACCGGTTAAAAAATCTTCAGGCTTACCTGCTGGTATACCGTTTTTAAACGGAACAAATACTACCTTATACCCGGCTAACTTTGATTTATTCCACGATCCGTGCTGCGCTACAAATGCGCCACCGCGATATTTAGAAGGAAAATTTTTGTGTTTGTAAAACAATAAACCTAAAGACGCTGTATGCGAACCCAGTGCTACATCTGGTATAATAGCGGTATTAACCAGTGCAGTATCCTGGTCTTCCTCTTTTATTCTCGGATCAAAATGCTGCCCGTAATAACTATAAGGCCATCCATAAAAACCATTCCGCTTCACGGAAGTAAGGTAATCAGGCACAAGCTCATCTCCTAATTCATCACGTTCATTAACTGAAGTCCATAAAGTATTTGTGCCCGGCGCCCAATCCATGCCCACAGGGTTTCTTATACCGGATGCATATACTTTTAAACCGCTGCCATCGGGATTTATTTCCCAGATCCTTGCTCTGTCTTTTTCTTCTTCCAGCCCATTTTCCGCCACATTACTTCCTGAACCTATAGCGATATAAATTTTTGTTCCTTTTTTGTTGGCTATAATATTTCTTGTCCAATGCCTGTTGTTTTTACCTGCCGGCAGGTCAATTATTTTTTTGCCTTCCCCGCTAATAGTTTTTTGCCCTTTTTTATAAGGAAACATCCATAATGCATCTGTATTAGCCACGTAAAATTTATTTTTTAACAGCAACATGCCCATTGGCAGGTTCAAACCTTCTAAAAATGTTGCACGCATATCCGGTTTGCCGTCTTTATCCGTATCACGCAATATGGTGATACGGTTAGCGCTTTTGCGCATATCATTAGATTTGTTAGCGCCGATAACAGCAGCGCCAATTTTTTCAAAAAAACCATGGGGAGTATTGGCCTCAGCTACCAGCACATCTCCATTAGGAAGCACATACATCCAGCGGGGATTTTGGAAACCATCAGCATATTTTGTTACTGTAAAACCTTCCGGTGCTACAGGAGTTTCACCTTCTTTCCAGCCTTTGACATTACTGAAATTCATAGTGGATTTTGTGGCATAGGGAGGTGGAAGTGTATCTGTTTGTGCTGAACCCGTTTTGATAGATAACAAAAAAAGTACAGCTACACTTATGAGTATATTTTGTTTCATACTATTAAACCGTTTTTCAGGTATTGATGGTATATAAAAATTCATGCCTGCTTTATAACAGGCATGATCAGTCGCAGCAATTTAATTATAGCGGTAAATTTATTCACGCTGTGTATATATAACCACGGTTTGAGTGCTTATTAATGAGCATCCCCACCTTGTGCATTCTTCAGTTTTGATAATACGGTATAAGCATTTTGGGTAATGATCTTCTTGCCCTGTAAGTCATTGCTCCGGTCAATCAGTTCAACCAGCCCGGAAGAAGTATTGCCTGTATCAACAGGTGTAAGCCGGTATGTTTTATCGCCGGTTTGCACAATAATAAAACTTTGTTTGTTATATCTTACTACAGCATTTTCCGGCACTGCGGTCGTTTTAATATCTTCAAGATTAACAACAGCATTTAAAAACATGCCGGGTAATAATTGCTTCGGCTTTTTTTCAAAATGGCAATGTACCAAAGCACTTCTGTCATTGTCAACATTTCTTGTTACGAGTATAACTTCACATTCGTATTGTGTTGACGGATCATCAACAAATGTTACCATCACTTTTTGCTTTGGTTTTATTTTACTGATATCTTTTTCAAAAACGGTTAACGCGGCGTGAATATCATCCGGGTTGATCAGTTCAAACAATACATCCGACGGGTTTACATATTTCCCGATGTTTACATTCACCTTTGAAACAAAACCATCTATGGGAGAATAAATGTGAACGTTGCGTGATAATGTCTGATCTGAAAGTTTATCAGGATTGATGCCTATCAGTCTCAGCTTTTCTTCATAACCCCTTGCCTGCACTTTCTGCGCCGCAAAATCAGCCTGCACCTGCTGGTATATTTTATCCGCGTTCACTTTATTTTCATTCAGCATTTTCTGGCGCTCAAAATCTTTTTCGAGGTATTGTAGCTTTGCTTTTGCCACAAGATAATCCTGCTGCAATTGGATAAGAGATTGATCCTGCATGGTAGCTATGATCTCTCCTTTATTGATGTGCATACCAGGTAACAGGTTAGTGCTTTTTAAATATCCGCCTAAAGGGAAACTAACAGAAACAATATTTTGCGGCGGCACATCTACCAGTCCGTTTACCTTTAGCTCTCTGCTGATAATATGCGTTTTGATAGTATCCGTTTCAATATTCGCATTTTTTATTTGCGCTTCTGTAAGTGTAATTATATCTTCAGCTTCTTCATGATGCTCTGCTGCTTTTTCCGGTTCATGTTCTGAACAGGAAAGAAAAAATAAGCTCAGGAAAATATATAATGATGTACGCATGATATTTATTTGGCTGTTAAGTAATTCAATTCAATTAATGTGATGTTGTATTGTTTAATGGCGTCAATATATCCGAGCCTGATATTTACCGCATTGCTTATCAGCATTATCCATTCCAGGTAACTGATCTCTCCGTTTTTAAAGCTCAGGTTGGCAGAAGTAATGATTTGTTCCGCCTGTTTTAATCCGGATTTTTCATAATAGTTAAGGCTGTTTTGTTGCTTATTATATTCTTCCGATAATTGATTAACAGCATGCCTGATATTTTGTTCCGTAACCTTTGTGTTTATCTTGGCAACATCTTCATTCACCTTCCCTGCTTTTATTCGAGCCTTGGCTGCCCTGTTAAACAATGGAACATCTACGGTAATATTTATAAAATGGAACCTGTGCCCGGCATTATAATATTTTTGCGATACACCATCCTGGCTTTGGTAGCCAATGATAGACTGATTATTGTATACCACTGAAAATTCAGGATTAAGCCTGGCGCTTTCCACTGCAGTATTTGCAGAGGCTACTTTTTCTTCCATTAAATTAAAAGCAATCCGGGGATGCAATAATACTGCACCGGTATCAGGCAACGTAGTCATGCTCATTTTGGGATCATTGTATTGCGGCAGGATCAGATCATCCGTATTTAATAAAATCTGTAATCGTTGCTGTAAGATTTTAATGTCCGATGAAGCGTATTGCATCTGCAATTGTAGTTGTTGCAGTTGCGCGTCGGCAGTGGTTTTTTCCAATACATTGCTTTCTCCTGTATTAAACCGTAATGCTGCAGCTTGTGCAAAGCGACTATATGCAGTATCCAGCTCCTGCAATAATTTTTTCCGTTCAATCATATCTGTCAACTGAAAAAAAACTGTCCGTACTTCTTTTTCAATTTCTGCCTTTTTCAGTTCTGCGTATTTTCTATGCAATTGTTCCTGTGCATTGTAAAGACTACGATGACTACGGTAAACAACAGGTAAAGCAAAAGCCTGTCCCACAAATATTCTTGTATCATTCTGCATGCTGTTGATAGCACCATATTCAGCGCCTACCTGTGTTTTGGGCGGATCAAATATTCCTGTTTGCAGTTGCTTCCAGTAATCTGCCTGACGTTTTGCTGATTGCAGGCTGAGATTATTTTCTCCGGCACGTTTTAATACTTCGTCTAATGTTTGATGTTGTTGGGCGGTCGCCGTGCTGCCGGATATTAATAATCCAACAAAGACAGACGCTGCTGTTATAATATTTGGTTTGCTTTTTATTCTTTCAAACCACATATATAATACCGGCAATACTACGAGTGTAAGCATAGTAGCAGTTATCAATCCTCCGATAACTACGGTTGCCAATGGACGTTGCACTTCCGCTCCGGCGCTCTGGCTGATTGCCATTGGCAGAAAGCCGAGAGACGCTACGCCGGCTGTCATTAATACCGGGCGTAATCTTGTATGAGTTCCCTGCATAATAATGTGTTTAATTTCCTGCAACCCGCTTTTTTTAAGCCGGTTAAATTCTGTGATCAATACAATACCATTTAATACGGCAACACCAAAAAGCGCAATAAAACCTACGCCTGCTGATATACTGAAAGGCATGCCTCTTATCCACAACGCGAAAATCCCACCGATGGCAGACAATGGAATGGCAGAGAAAATGAGCAGCCCCTGTTTGACGGAACCAAATGCGAAATACAGCATGATCAATATCAGCAATAATGCCGCGGGAACGGTAATGTATAAACGCTGTTTAGCTTCAACGAGATTTTGAAACTGTCCACCGTATTTGATATAATAACCGGAAGGCAGCGCCAATCCCTTTCCTGCTTTATTACTCAGCTCGTTCACAACAGATTCAACATCCCGGCCTCTTACATTAAAACCTACTATAATTCTTCGCTTTGCATCTTCACGCTGTATCTGGTTGGGTCCTTCTTCAATATTGATATCTGCTACCTGGTACAGTGGCACCTGTGTGCCCATGGGTGTTGGTATCAACAACTCCTGTATGTCTTTTATATCTTTTCGTGCATTGTTCTGCAGGCGAACAGTGATGTCATAGCGTCTTTCTTCTTCATATACCAACCCCGCACTTTCTCCTGCAAATGCGGTTCGGATCAGTTGATTGACGTCGGCAACGGTGAGTTGGTAATGCGCCATCGCGTCCTGTTTGTATCGAACAACAATTTGCGGTAAGCCGGTTATGGCTTCAACATAAATATCTTTAGCGCCGCTGATCTTTTTAGCGAGCTCGCCCAGTTTGCCGGCATAAGAAGCGAGACTGTCGAGATTTTCACCAAAAATTTTGCATACTATATCTTGCTTGGCGCCTGATATCAATTCGTTGAAACGCATTTGCACCGGAAACTGGAAACCGCTTGTCATACCAGGCACTTCCTCCAATGCCGCGCTCATTTTATCCGCCAGCTCATCAAATGTTTTTGCTGAAGTCCATTCTTTTTGCGGCTTAAGCGATATCATAATATCTGTTACCTCAATAGGCATGGGGTCCGTAGGAATTTCACTTGCGCCAATACGGGTAACAATTTTTTCCACTTCCGGAAAACGTTTCTGCAATATGTCCACACCTTTCTGTGTAGTATTAATGGTTTCCGTTAATGAGCTTCCTGCCATTAATCTTGCATCAACGGCAAAATCGCCCTCATTCAATTCTGGTATGAATTCGCCGCCTAATCGTGATACTAACAGTAATGCAACAATAAACATCGATAGCGCGACTGCTACGATCATTTTCGGAAATTTTAGCGCGCTGTTCAGTATGGGCGTATATATCTTTTCAATGCTTGCCATCATTTTATCAGACCATGTTTTTTTATGGCTGATCTTTTTATTCAGGCATAACGCTGTCATCATAGGTACATACGTTAATGAGAGCAGGAACGCACCGATTAACGCAAAAGAAACGGTTTGCGCCATGGGTTTGAACATTTTCCCTTCAATACCTGTGAGCGTTAAAATGGGCAGATATACAATAAGAATAATGATTTGCCCAAAGGCGGCTGATGTCATCATTCTTGAAGACGCATTTTCCACTTCATGATCTAACTGTGGTTGTGTAAGACGGTTCAGCGAAGCCAACCCTTTGCTATGAAACAGCCTGTGCAAGACTGCTTCTACTATAATTACCGCGCCGTCTACAATCAGCCCGAAATCTAATGCACCGAGACTCATCAGGTTGCCGGAAACACCAAAAAGATTCATCATGATAATTGCAAAAAGCATGGCAAGCGGAATTACTGAAGCCACTATCAATCCTGCACGTATATTACCGAGAAACAATACAAGGATAAGGATCACGATCAGCGCGCCTTCCATTAAATTGTTTCTTACTGTATGTATAGCGCTATCTACCATTTTAGTGCGATCGTAAAACACCTCCAGTATCACACCTTCAGGTAATGTTTTTTTGATCTGCACTATCCTGCTTTTTACATTTTTGATTACTTCAGTGGCGTTAGCGCCTTTCAGCATCAGCACAACAGCGCCCGCAACTTCGCCTTCGTTTTTATAGGTAATAGCGCCATAACGTATAGCATGACCTATGCGAACATCCGCCACATCTTTTAAAAACAATGGAACACCAGCCTCAGTATGCTTTACGAATATGTTACCGAGTTCCTCAACTGTTTTTACCATACCCTCTGTGCGGATAAACAAAGCATTTGGCCCTTTTTCAATATACGCGCCGCCGGAATTCTGGTTATTTTTTTCAATAGCGGCAAAAATGTCTGCAATTGTAATGTTCATGCTTTTCAACCTGTCTGGCTGCACCGCTACTTCGTATTGCTTTAAGAAACCGCCAAAACTGCTTACATCGGCTACTCCCGGTGTTCCTAACAATTGCCGTCTTACAATCCAGTCCTGTATTGACCGTAGCTCAGTAAGGTTGTATTTTTCTTCAAAACCTTTTTTAGGGCGCAGCACATATTGATATACTTCACCAATACCTGTTGTAACCGGCGCCAGCTCCGGGTTCCCTGCACTTAACGGTATCTGCTCTTTTGCAAGGTTTAGTCTTTCAGATACCTGTTGTCTTGCCCAGTATACATCAATATCATCATCAAACACGATGGTGATAACAGATAAACCGAAGCGCGAAATTGACCTGATTTCTTTCAATCCCGGAATGTTGGCATTAGCCTGTTCAAGGGGGAAAGTGATAAGCCTTTCAACTTCAGGAGCAGCGAGGGTAGGCGATACCGTTATGATCTGCACCTGGTTGCTGGTAATATCCGGTAACGCGTCAACAGGAAGCCTGGTAAGGTTTATTATTCCCGCAATGATCAGCGCGATAGTAAATAAACCAATGATCAGCTTGTTCCTTATGGAAAAGCGAATAATGGAATTAAGCATTATGTAATGATTTGTTGTGTGCCCAACTTTTGAAAGCTTGATCAAAAGATTGCACCACAATAGCTTCTTTAACAGAAGCTGAAATAATAATTTGTTTTGAGAAGTAATAATAATAGTAAAGAAGTGAGATCTCATCTCAGCACTAATGCCTGGGAGGCTGAAAAATATCGAAAAGCGAGTGTTGTATCTTATGTGTGTCGTTATAAGAGTAAAATTTTTTCAATAATTGTTGCGGTGGATTAATATAGATGGAAACAGGCGAATAGGCGTAATGCGTGGTATTGGTAGTATTACATTCCATACCTCTGAACGGCAGTTTTTCATCCTGCTGAAAATCATCTGTAATAACCGCGGGGGAGAGGTAATGAATTTTAATGAATCTGCCGAAACTCATAGCTGGATCAGCCTGCTGGTGTTTCTGAAAATGTTTTATGAGAAATGGTATTTTCAGGAACTGGTGACATTCGCTGAATGCCATCAGGTAAATACCCAGTAAAAATATAGCGGTAAGCTTTTTCACGAAGGCGAAAGTAAGAATTTTTTCAAATCAATTCCTTTCCACTTTCGCATAATCCACATATACATTATTTCCAACAGTTGTTCTGTGAAGTGATAATTTGTAACGGCGATCATTGATTGTTGTTTCAGTAGTTACAACAGTTGTTACGGGTTCGGGTAGTTTACGGTTGCCTGAGAGTAATTCTTCCATTACACGCCCGTTCATTTTTTCATAACCGTTGATGTTATTGATATATAAAATGGTGGGTACTATATCAATGTTGGATGTTGGAATATTACTTTCATAATTTTTTTTGAATGAGGGACTGGATGCTATCAACGCTATATGTATTTCATAAGGGCTAATGCTACCATGGCCTGCAACTCCTTTTGAAAAGCCTGTTCCGGCATATCCCTTGTCGTTTTTACTGTCATTCCAGTTTTTGTCAACCAGTATATCGCCTGCTCTCGAAGGATGATTCCAGTGCACAGACTCAAAAGATAAGGTGCCGGGGACAGATCCTTTCATATCTCCGGGCCTTTTACCTTTGGTAAAAACTGCGCCTACCCATTCCTGTTGTTGAAGCGTTTTAACAACCGTTTCTATTATTTTCGGATTATGATCTTTTACATAGATGGCGCCTTCTGCTACAACTATATCATCTGAAAATTTATCTTTTTTGAATTTTTGCTGAATAAGAAAATCGGTTAGGTTTTCTTTGCCGGCATAGGTAACAAAACCATGGTCTGCTGAAATGATGATATTATATTCCGGCAGAAGATGGTGTTCTGTTAAATAAGTAATAATTCTCCCGAACTGTTCATCCACTACTTTAATGGATTCAACTGCTTCGGGAGAGCCCATACCATGCTCGTGCGCAGCTCCGTCAGGATCAGAATACCAGATAGCGCTTACTAGCGGTCCGTTGTCTGCAAATCCAAAATGGAATAATGCATCTGTTATCCAGCGATGTCTTGCCCTGTTATCCGGCATATCGGCAGGCGCTTTGCCAATTGTATTCCAAACATTTTCCTGCATAGCTGCCGGTAAAATAGTATCTGTATTAATAATGGCGCCACCGCAGATGGTATGGTTTTGCAGAAATGCCTGTCCTGTAGAACCAGAACTGAATACCATCATTTTCTCACCAGCTTTTGCAAGCAGTTCGCCTATTGAAACCGCTGTGAGCAGTTGACCATGTTCCGCGTCCATCGCTTTTTTCATGTCGATAATGCTGCCTGTATTCAGCGATTGTGTTTTATTCACCGAAGGAAAATAAACGGCATTTCCTAATATGCCATGAGCTGCGGGATAGCTGCCGGTGGCATACGAGGATGCGTTGACTCTTGTAACGGTGGGGAATACACTATGATGCCTTTTACCATAAGCAGCTGTTTGCCTGAAGGCATACAGGTTGGGCATTTGTTCCGGTGTAATATAATCCGGCCGAAGCCCGTCAAAAAATACGATCAATGTTTTTATGCGCTGTTGTTGAGGGGGTGATTGCCGGGCGGAAATATTATTGATGATACTGAAAATGATTATTATAAGAAATGTTCTGCGAAGGCACATAAATAAATATTTCAGGTGAAGTTAAATATCAATTATTGAACATTGCTATTTATCCGCCTTCAAAAAAAATTATCTTTGTATAAAATAACTATATGAAAATAAAGCTGGCGTTATTAATTTTTATGACTGTTGTTTTTGCTCAATACTTACCTGCACAGGTCAGCCCGTTGCCGTGGAAACCGGAGCAATTGATTGCACCGGCAAGTCTTGTTGCAGTAATAAAAAGTGATAATTCCCCAAAACCACTTATTATTAATGCAGGTCCTTCGGGATTAATTAAAGGCGCGGTAAATATTCGCCCAGCCCGTGAAGAAGCAAATGCAGAAAGCCTGAAAAAACTCTTGGCAAAAGAAAAAAAATATAAAGAGATCATTGTTTACTGTGGCTGTTGCCCATATAAGAATTGCCCTAATATACGCCCGGCATATACTTTGCTCAGTTCAATGGGATTCACCAATTTTAAATTATTGGATTTACCGCAGAATTTAAAAGCAGACTGGATTGACAAGGGATACCCGATGAGTAAGTAATGTTATCAGAGATACGAAACAGGAGATGATTTTTACGTTGTCTTCTTTACATTCTTTCTAATGTAATATTACTTCTTCCTTATCCCATTCCACTTTTACTTTTTGAGAATTGATGGAGTCAATAGCTTTTCCGCAATAGTCAGGCTGTATAGGTAATTCGCGACTGAAACGGCGGTCAATTAATACACATAATTCTACTTTATCAGGTCTGCCGAAAGTTAACAGCGCATCCAGGGCTGCTCTTACCGTTCTTCCTTTATACAATACATCATCAACCAGAATAACGGTTTTGTTTTCTATAGAAAAAGCAATGTCGGTTTGATTAGCCGTATGCAATTCATCTCTCACGTCATCACGATAGAAAGTAATATCCAGCTTGCCGTATTTTATTTTTTCAGCTTCAGCAGGGAACTCTTTTCTGATAACATCCATAATCCTGTCGCTTAAAAAAACACCACGTGGTTGTATACCGATCAATACAATATCTTCCGTGTTTACTATATTTTCCAGCACCTGGTTCGCCAGTCTTTTAATAGTTATATCAAGTTGCTCTTTAGTGAGTATGGTTCTCAAGCTGTTTGTATTTATAAATAAAAATATTGTAAAGAATGAAAATGCAAATATTATTTTTCCTGCATAAAAGGATACCCATAGTCTGTAGGTGGATTAAAAGTTTCTTTTATGGTTCTTGCGCTTAACCACCT
This sequence comes from Agriterribacter sp., assembly GCA_047601125.1. Classification (GTDB taxonomy): domain Bacteria; phylum Bacteroidota; class Bacteroidia; order Chitinophagales; family Chitinophagaceae; genus Agriterribacter. Next base: position 3,709,414 of record JASGJY010000002.1, read on the forward strand.
GTAAAGGTTGAGCATACTACCTGCTTTATCATTGGTTCCGCTTGCCCTTGCTCCGCCAAATGGCTGCTGGCCAACAACAGCGCCGGTTGGTTTATCATTAATATAAAAGTTGCCTGCCGCATTGCGTAATGCATTAGTGGCTAGCTCTACTGCAGCCCTGTCGGTAGCGATAATTGATCCGGTTAGTGCATAGTTTGAAGTAGTGTTTACAAGTTCAAGGGTTTCTTCAAATTTATTTGCCTTGTATATATATATGGTCAGTACCGGTCCAAAAATTTCTTCACACATGGTTATATAATGCGGGTCTTTTGCTTCAATAACAGTAGGTTGAATAAAATAACCCTTGCTGCTGTCGCATTTTCCTCCGGCAATGATTTCAGCTTTCTTATCTTTTTTAGCGTTATCAATATATGTTTTGATCTTTGTAAATGCTTTTTCGTCAATAACAGCATTAATAAAATTGCTGAAATCTTCTACAGACCCCATTTTGAAACTTTTTACACCTGCAATAAGTTTCTTTTTTACTTCATCCGCAATATTATCAGGTATATATGCCCGTGAGGCAGCAGAACATTTTTGCCCCTGGAATTCAAAAGCGCCGCGTAACAATGCTGTTGCCACCACATCCGGGTTTGCGCTTTTATGTGCAATTACAAAATCTTTTCCTCCTGTTTCGCCAACTATGCGGGGATAGGTTCTGTAGTTCGGTATATTTTCTCCAATCGTTTTCCACATACTGTTGAATACGGCGGTTGAACCGGTAAAATGCACGCCGGCAAAATCGTGGTGGCTAAAACAAACTTTTCCCAGCACAGGCCCGTCAACATATATAAGATTGATAACACCATCCGGCAAGCCTGCTTCTTTCAAAATACGCATAAACATTTGTGCAGAATATACCTGTGTATAAGCCGGTTTCCATATTACCACATTACCACACATTGCAGCTGAAGCGGGCAGATTGCCACCGATAGCAGTAAAGTTGAAGGGCGTTACTGCCAGTACAAATCCTTCCAGCGGACGCCATTCCAAACGGTTATGTATACCCGAAGAACTGATGGGTTGCTGCTTGTATATCTCGCTTAAATAGTGAACATTAAATTTTAAGAAATCAACAATTTCACATGCGGAATCTATTTCTGCCTGGTAAGCGTTTTTACTTTGCCCCAGCATGGTTGTGCCATTCATGTAAGAACGATATTTGGTAGAGATGAGATCAGCAGCTTTTAAAAATATATTCGCCCTGTTTTCCCAACTGGTATCTGTCCATGCTTCTTTAGCGGCAAGGGCAGCATCAATTGCCTGTTGTACATGTTTTTCATTACCCTCATGAAAATAGCCAAGTATATGATCTTTTTCATGTGGAGGATGTATAGCAATTTTTTTCCCGGTTCTTACTTCCTTATTACCGATATACATAGGAATATCTGCCTGCTCATTTTTCAATTCGGTCAGCGTTTTTTTAAGAATGCTTTTTTCCGGGCTACCGGGTGCATAATTAAAAACCGGCTCGTTTGCAGGCAAAGGGTAGCTAAAATATCCTAAACTCATATATTATAAAGTATTATGCGGTTAAAATTAAGCTGCAAAGATAGGCAGGAAAAATCAAGTTAAACGGGGTTGCGATCAGGCACGCTATAGGTTGATTTTCTATAACTTATCATTTTTTATACATCTGTTCCATTTGGATTTCGGTAAATTTGGCATATATGATTTCCTCATTTTCTGCCATCTTTTTCCCAAAAATTGCTGTATTGCAATAAAAACTGAAATTTTTTCCGGCATTGACGCATTGGCATATTATTCGTTTACCTTTGTCCGCCTTAAAGATTTTTAAAATCAAGTCTTTAACCAACAAAAAAATCATTTTTTATGTCTAAAAAATTTAGTGTAACACCCCTTCATGACAGGGTGATCGTGAAACCAGCTCCTGCGGAAGAAAAGACTGCAGGGGGCATCATTATTCCTGATACTGCAAAAGAGAAACCACAGCGTGGAACTGTTGTTGCTGCCGGCCCTGGTAAAAAAGACGAACCTGTAAGTGTAAAATCAGGTGACGTAGTATTATATGGCAAATATGCCGGTACAGAAATAACGATTGATGGCGGTGACTATCTTATTATGAGAGAGTCTGATATCCTTGCTATCGTTTAAAAATATTTACTAATAGTTATTTTAAAGAGGCAGACAGAATACATTCTTTCTATCTCAAATTCCAAATCTCAAATTTCAAATTAAAATATCATGGCAAAACAATTGTTTTTTGAAGTTGACGCCCGCAATAAAATGAAAAGAGGCGTTGATGTTCTGGCAAATGCCGTAAAAGTAACATTGGGACCTAAAGGTCGTAATGTAGTAATAGAAAAAAAATTCGGTGCTCCTGCTGTAACTAAAGATGGTGTTACCGTTGCTAAAGAAATAGAACTGGAAGATCCGATTGAAAATATGGGTGCTCAGATGGTAAAAGAAGTTGCCAGCAAAACTGCTGATATCGCAGGTGATGGTACTACTACTGCTACTGTTCTTGCACAATCTATCATCAGCGAAGGTTTGAAGAACGTAGCTGCCGGTGCAAATCCAATGGATTTAAAGCGCGGTATTGCTAAAGCGGTTGAAAAAGTTGTTGAACATTTAAAGTCCCAGTCTCAGACTGTAGGCTCCGACAGCAAAAAAATTCAGCAGGTTGCTTCTATCTCTGCTAACAACGATGAAGCAATCGGCAAACTTATCGCTGAAGCTTTTGCTAAGGTTGGTAAAGATGGCGTTATTACTGTTGAAGAAGCGCGTGGCACAGAAACAGGTATTGAAGTGGTTGAAGGTATGCAGTTCGATCGCGGTTATATCTCTCCTTATTTCGTTACCAACAGCGAAAAAATGGAAGCCGAGCTGGATAAACCTTACATTCTTATCTATGATAAGAAAGTAAGTACCATGAAAGATATTCTTCACATTCTTGAAAAAGTTGCTCAGCAGGGCGCTCCGCTGGTGATCATCTCTGAAGACCTGGAAGGTGAAGCATTGGCAACATTAGTTGTAAACAAATTACGCGGCACTTTAAAAGTTGCTGCAGTTAAAGCTCCCGGCTTTGGCGACAGAAGAAAAGAAATGCTTACTGATATTTCTATTCTTACCGGCGGTACTGTTATAAGCGAAGAATTAGGTCATAAACTGGAAGGTGCTGATCTTACTTCTTTGGGCAGAGCAGAAAGAGTGGTAATTGACAAAGACAATACTACTATCGTTGGCGGCAAAGGAAAGAAAAACGATATTGCTGCACGTGTAAATCAAATCAAAGCCCAGATAGAAGTTACTACTTCTGATTACGATAAAGAAAAATTACAGGAACGTCTTGCGAAATTAAGCGGTGGTGTGGCTGTATTGCAGGTAGGCGCTGCTACTGAAGTAGAAATGAAAGAAAAGAAAGACCGTGTGGATGATGCCTTACATGCAACACGTGCTGCAGTTGAAGAAGGAATCGTTCCTGGTGGTGGTGTAGCTTATATCCGTGCCGTTGAATCTCTTGAAAAATTCAAAGGTGCTAATGAAGATGAGCTGACTGGTGTTTCAATTGTAAAAAGAGCAATTGAAGAACCGCTTCGCCAGATCGTTTTCAACAGTGGTATCGAAGGCAGCATAGTTGTGCAGAAAGTAAAAGAAGGGAAAGGCGATTATGGTTTCAATGCACGCACTGAAGTATATGAAAATCTTTTCAAAGCCGGTGTAATTGATCCTACAAAAGTTACACGTATAGCACTTGAAAATGCCGCTTCAATTGCAAGCATGCTGCTTACAACTGAGTGTGTAATTTCCGACAAACCTAAGAAGGAAGAAGCTGGTGGCGGTGGTCATCACCACGGCGCTCCTGATATGGGTGGCATGGGTTATTAATCCATTGGTCGAAAGATCTCTGTATCATATATCCCGCTTCAAAAGAAGCGGGATTTTTTTTGCTATATTTGAAAGAAACAAAGCGGTAGTTATTTTTATTATCACAGATAATTTACCCTGATAAAGAAACAAAATATGGTATTATATACAGCAAAGTCGGTTTTGGTGATGTTACTTATGTTGACATGCATTTCCGCATCTGCTCAACAAAAAAAGAAAAAAGAAAAAAAAGAGAAAATGATTTTGCCGAGTGTGAGTAAGGATTTGCTGGATAGTATTCAGAATAATATGGTATGGGTGACCGGCGGCAGGTTTATTATGGGTGCCGATGGTGGGGAAATGGATGAACGCCCGGCATATGAGGTAGTTGTGGATGGATATGCCATAAGCAAATACCCGGTAACGCAAAGGCAGTGGGTTGCTATAATGGGCAATAATCCCACTGAGTTTACCGGTTGTGATCAATGCCCTATTGATAAAATAACCTGGAACGATGCACAAAAGTTTATAGAAATATTGAATGCGCTGACTGGGAAAAAATACAGTTTACCCACAGAAGCAGAATGGGAGTATGCGGCAAAAGGTGGAAAAGACTGGAAGCAGTTTCGCTACAGTGGCAGTGATGATATAGATGAAGTAGGATGGTATGCAGGAAATGGAGGGCGGCATCCCCACCCGGTTGGTGAAAAAAGGCCAAATTCCATTGGATTGTATGATATGACAGGGAATGTTTGGGAGTGGTGCCAGGATTGGTATAACAAAAATTATTATGAATTGAATGAGAACAATAATCCTGTAGGCCCGGAGTCTGGTTCAGGCAGGGTTCGGCGCGGAGGTTCGTGGTTTACGCAGGCAGCGAGTTGTAAGGTTACTACACGCAATAACGTTAAACAGGATTATATGGATGATATAGGAGGCTTCAGGCTGGTGCAGTATCCGAATTAGCTGTGGGTTGTAAGCTATCGGCAATCAGCCATCCTCATGTAAATGTGCAGATTGGTTTTGGTATCATTTTGTTGACATGAAGGGTGAAAAAATACATTTTGTTTTGATTTTATTTTAAAAAAATTTTGCAGAAATAATTCAACACTTATCTTTGCACTCCCAATTAAACGGGTAGTTCTAAAAAATATGGGAGCATAGCTCAGTTGGTTCAGAGCATCTGCCTTACAAGCAGAGGGTCCGCGGTTCGAGCCCGTGTGCTCCCACACAATACCAGAGAGGGTTTCATGAAAATGAGACCCTTTTTTATTTGTTGGACATAGGTTGACCTATTAAACAGCATAGAGCTGATTTTACTACGTATATCAGCGCTGATGTCGAAAATTAAGGCTGTTGATCTATTATTTTCTTTCTCCTCTCTGTATCAATATACCTTACAGTTGTAAATAAAATCACCTCATTTTAAAATTACAACTGTATGAAACAGATCAATCGTATTCAATCATTTTTGCGTATATGCATGGTAATGGTACTATCCATAAGCGTATTAAGCTTTACTGCAAATTTCGGGTTAGACAGTTATGAAATTTACCTGAATAATAAAATCATTCTTAAACAAACTGTAAACCAGCCCGTGAGTTTAAGAGTATTGCAATTGAAAGAGGCAAATAAAAATGATCAGTTGAGAATCATTTACACGCATTGTTCAAATAAAGGAGCCGGTACCGGCAGAAGCATCACTCTGAAAGATGAAAAAGGAAATATCTTAAAGAAATGGGCTTTTGCCAATAGTGCAGGTGCTGATCTTAGTATGTATGTAGCGGTAAACGAATTATTGAGCATAGAAAAAGTGAATGCATCACACGAGCTTAGCCTTTATTATAGCGCAAAGGAATTACCCGCGGGTGAAATGCTTTCTATGCTGAATTTTAAATGAGCAACGGCTATAGTCGTTCCTGGTATATGAGCAGGTTTATATCTGTAAGAAATACCATTTTAGCCGCATCATTTCCTGCCTTACTACTAAGATTATCCCGGAGATGTTGCGGCTTTATAATTTATTATTTCAATCTCCCTGCCATTATTGTTGTGCCTAAGCCCAGTATAGCAACAAGCGCAAAAGAAACTCTTAAGTTGCTTAATTCAGATATAAAACCAATTACAGGAGGCCCGATAAGAAATCCCAGGAAACCGATAGAAGAAACTGCTGCCAATGCAACGCTTGGTACCATGGTTTTTGATTTTCCTGCAAGGCTGTAAGCCATCGGCACAACAGATGAGGTACCGATACCTACCAGTAAAAATCCTGCGGTAGCAGTTCCTACATAGGGAAATAAAATTGCAAGCATCATTCCGGTAATAATAAAAATACCGCTTGATTGCAAAACGCGGTGTACGCCAAATCTTGTAACCAGCCAGTCTGCTGTAAATCTTCCGGCGGTCATGGTAAACATAAAAGCCACATAACCCAGGCGTGTAAGGTCTTTTGGAGCATTTACAACTTTCTCAAAATATATACCGCTCCAGTCAAACATTGTTCCTTCGCATATCATACATGCAAAAGCAATAATGCCCAATGTTATAATATACCTGTCTGGTTTTACAAATACTTTTTGCTTTTGCGCGGTTTGCTGATAGTAGGCATCACGCGGCAGCATAAATTTTCTTGCAGCCAGCATCAATATAAAACCCAGCGCATATACAATACAGAAATGTGTGAACACCGGAATATTATCTGCCACCATGTAAGCGCTTATCAAACCTCCTGCAAAGCCTGCCATGCTCCACACACCGTGAAAAGAAGCCATAATACTTCTCCTGTACAAACGTTCAACTCCTACACCTTGAGTATTTAAAGAAATATTGGAAAGATTTCCGCAGATGCCAAAGAAAAATAATGCGCCAACCAATTGCCATAACGATGTTACGCTGCCCAGTAATAATAAAACGGCAGGGTAGAGGCAGGCCGCAATGCTCAATATTTTTTTACTTCCAAAACGGTTTACAAGATAGCCTGATAAAGCCATAGCGGTAATCTGACCGATGGGCAAAGCAAATAATACAGAGCCCAGTAAGCCATCACTGAGGTTAAGCGCTTTTTGTATATCAGGAATACGGCTTGCCCATGTGGCGAACGTAATACCCTGTATAAAATAAAACGTGCTTACTCCAATGCGGTAATAACGTTGTGTGGAAAAAGAAAGCGTGAGATTCATTTGCACTTTGCTTTATCATTACAAATAATGACAGCAATCATTTACATAAAGTAAAACGCAAAGGTAAATAAATATTGTGAACGTAAAATTTGAAATTAACCCGATTTAATGGAAATTTAAGGCAGCTAAAGTTTTACATGCAAAACAGTATACTTACCATCTGCTATATTATTGCTTCTGTTACGTTTATACTCGGCTTAAAAATGTTGTCGCATCCTGCCACTGCGCGAAGGGGTAACCTGATTGCGGCCGGAGGGATGCTGCTGGCGGTGCTGGGCACTATTTTTTTGTACCATGATGAAACAGGAAAAGCATTGCACAATTACGGATGGATCTTTGGCGGAATCCTGATTGGTGCCGTGGTTGGGGTATTGGCGGCGAAGAAAGTAAAGATGACCGCGATGCCGGAAATGGTAAGCTTGTTTAATGGAATGGGTGGCGCCTGCGCTATGCTTATTTCTATTGTGGAGTTTAATCATTTGATGCATTCTGTTCCGGAAGGATGGACGGTTTATCCTCCATTGAGCGCATTTGGGAAAATAAAGGAGCCATTTCATATTCCAGCAGGAGAACTCCTGATCATTGTTTTGGGATTGATTATCGGAACAATTTCTTTTACCGGAAGCATCATCGCGTGGGGAAAATTAAATGGCAGGATAAAAGATTTTTCATTTAAGGGACAGCATATTTTTAATATACTGTTGCTGGTAATTATTGTTGCATTAAGCGCCTGGCTTATATATTCAGCTATTCATCCCGCAGGGTTTCCGTTCTTCATAGTTTTCTATTCTGTATTGGCGCTCTCCGTTATGTATGGTATATTTTTCGTTTTGCCAATTGGCGGGGCCGATATGCCTGTGGTAATATCGCTCTTAAATTCTTTTACCGGTGTGGCCGCTGCCTGCGGCGGTTTTTTGTATGATAATAAAGCGATGCTTACGGGCGGCATATTAGTTGGCGCGGCAGGTACTTTGCTCACTATACTCATGTGCAAAGCAATGAACCGCTCTTTGCTGAACGTATTGATCGGCTCTTTTGGAGATAAGCAAACAGGCGATGCTGCTAAAACGCAGGGCGCATATAAAGAGATATCCGTCAGCGATGCAGCGGTAGTAATGAACTATGCCCATAAAGTATTTATTGTTCCGGGGTATGGGCTTGCGGTTGCGCAGGCGCAGCATGCCTGCCATGAGCTGGAAAAAATATTGACGGATAAAGGTGTTGATGTAAAATATGCTATTCATCCTGTAGCCGGTCGTATGCCGGGGCATATGAATGTTTTGCTTGCGGAAGCTGATGTTCCCTATGAACAGTTGCTGGAAATGGAGCAGGCGAATGAAGAGTTCAGCACAACCGATGTGGTACTGATATTAGGCGCGAATGATGTTGTAAATCCTGCAGCTAAAACAGATCCTTCATCGCCTATATACGGCATGCCTATACTGGACGTTCAGCTTGCTAAAACAGTAATAGTAAACAAGCGCAGCATGAAGCCGGGATATGCAGGCATTGAAAACGCTCTTTTCTTTCAACCAAAAACATCCATGCTTTTTGGCGACGCCAAAAAAGTATTGCAGGAACTTATTGCCGAAATAAAAATGCTGTAGATTATTTTTGCTGTCTTCAAATCAAAAAGCCATTGCAAGTTCCAAAAGCATTAATTGAGTCATTAGCAAATGCTCCCGGGTTCGATAAAGAGGCGTTCGAAAATGTACACCAGTCGGGTGAACAGGTTACATCTGTTAGAATTAACGCAGCAAAATATGCGTTTGTAAACAAGCGTGGTATTACTGATGAAGCAAAAAGCTTTTTTTTCGAATCGGCTACTCCCGTTCCCTGGTGCAGCACAGGGTATTACCTGCCCGAAAGACCATTCTTTACACTTGATCCTTTATTTCATGCGGGCGCTTATTATGTGCAGGAAGCATCTTCCATGTTCCTGGAACAAATTGTAAGAACGGTTTTTCCGGATCATTCGGTTATGCCTTACCGTGTCCTTGATCTTTGCGCGGCGCCGGGGGGTAAATCAACACATTTGTCTGATCTTTTTAATGAAGGACTGGTTGTGGCCAATGAAGTGATCAAAACGCGCTCAGGTATACTGGCTGAGAATTGCATTAAATGGGGTAATGATAATGTGGCAGTTACCAACAATGACCCGAAAGATTTTCAACGGCTTCAGGGTTATTTTGATATGATAGTGGTAGATGCGCCATGCAGTGGCAGCGGCATGTTCAGAAAAGATGCGGAAGCTGTTGAAGAGTGGTCTCTGCAAAACGTGGAGTATTGCAGTAAAAGGCAACAACGTGTTCTCGAAGATATTTGGCCGGCGCTTAAAGAAAATGGAATACTGATTTATTCCACCTGCTCTTATTCCACTGCCGAAGATGAAGATATTGCCGATTGGATAGGTAATAATTTTTCTGTAGAGTCTATTACTATTCCTTTGCAGGATGGTTGGGGTGTAGTGAAAACTGTTTCACCCGAAAGAAAATTTGCAGGTTACCGTTTTTACCCGGATAAAGTGAAGGGAGAGGGTTTTTTTATAACCTGTATAAGGAAAACCAGTAATGAAACAACGGCAAGCCTCAACCCGAAAAAATTTTCATTGCTCTCCCATAAAAGCAGAGGAGTATTAAATGATTTTATTGCAGGTACTAATGAGCTTGAGTTTATTTTGAAAGGGGAAGAAACCATTGCTGTAAAAAAGAGATCGCTGGAGGATATGCGGTTGCTTTTTTCCTGCCTGTATATAAAAAAAACAGGCATAAATATTGGCAAAATCTTAAGAGATGAGTTGATCCCTTCTCATGAATTAGCGCTGTCTATGTTAATGGTTAAGGATTTTAATTATATTGAATTAAATAAGGAGCAGGCTTTGCAATATTTGCGGCGTAATGATATTAACGTTCTGGGTGCGAAAAAAGGGTGGGGGATAATAGTATATAAAGGTTATAACCTGGGTTGGGTTAAAGTGCTGGTAAACAGGATAAATAACTATTATCCGCAATCATTTCGCATATTAAAGCAATGAAATTGCCGTTATATAGCCAATCCGTATTTTTTGCGTATTTTCGTATGTTGCTGAAAATAAATAATATCTGATGAAGAAACTGTTGTTTACGATATTTTCATTTGTTATTGCAGTCACGCTTGCCGCCCAATCGTCTGACCTCGTTGTTCAATCTGATGCAGGTAAGCTATATCTTAATCACATTGTTACAGCTAAAGAAAATTTATATAGTGTAGGCAGATTATATAATATCAGTCCAAAAGAAATAGCTCCTTTTAACGGGTTAACGCTTACCAGCGGACTGGAAGTTGGACAACCGCTGAAAATTCCATTATCTGCCGCAAACTTTGCACAGCAGGGCACAGCAGGCGCAGATGAAGCTTTTGTGCCGTTATACCATATTGTTGAAGAAAAAGAGGGACTGTTCAGGATAGGTCAGAATTTTAATAAAGTAAGCGTAAATGATTTGAAGAAATGGAATAGCCTTTCTGGTGAAAGTCTTGAAAAAGGTCAGCAACTTGTAGTGGGATTTCTGAAAGTGAAAAAATCACAATCTCCCCTGGCTGTAAACGGATTAAAAAAAATAGGTGACGCGGTTAAAACTGCTCCGCCTGTGGTAAGTACAACACCTGCATCGGGTAATACAAACACTGCACCAACAACCGTTGCCTCAACGCCTGCTCAAAATACTGCTACGCCACAAAATACAGTTGCATCTGCATCAGCTCAAACAGACGGCAGCGGCTTTTTTAAAGAACTGTACCGTCAGCAGTCAAGCACTAATGACGCTTTCAGAAGTACTACCGGTTCAGGCGCTATTTTTAAAAGTACCAGCGGGTGGCAGGATGCGAAGTACTACGCGTTGATGAATAATATTACTCCCGGAACCATTGTTAGAATAACCAACCCTTTAAACAGCAGAACGATTTTTGCAAAAGTATTGGGTGAATTACCTCCGGGTAAAGAGAATGATGGTTTACTGATAAGGATAAGCAATGCAGGTGCGGCGGAGCTGAAGGTAAATGAAAAGGAACCAAAATTTTCTGCAGAGGTTTCTTATGCAAGAAGCTGAGTATATTCATCCAAGGTTATTTATTTGCTTTTTGATTTGCCATTTTTCGCCATCAAATATTTCTGTTTTTTACAGGCAGTATTATAATGTTCCGGTCCGGTAAAGTTGGTGGGCATTTTTATAACGGGCCTGTTATTGGTTGACCATAATTGATTCTTTGAGGCCTTTCATTTTTATATATGCTTATTTTACCAGGCAAGCTGTCTAAACTATGATTGTTTATCAGTGCTTGAACCTGCGTTGCTTTGTTGAATGCAATTACATTATATTTAATGTTTAAACATTGATATTTTATACTATCTTTGTAAAAATTAAAAATAAACCATGAAAAAATCTCTTTTAATAATAAGCGCTTTAGCTATCCTGGCTGTGTCATGCCAGCAGGCGCCTGAAGCTGCTAAGGCTGAAACTACTGAAAAGCAAGAAGCTGCATCAGTTGCCGGTGCTACTTCATATGCTATAGACACAGCAACAAGTAAGGTTAGCTGGATCGGAACAAAACCCGTTGGTAAACATCACGGAGATTTCAAATTATCAAGTGGAAGTTTATTAATTGAAAACAGCGGAGTGAAAGGCGGAAGTTTTGTGATTGATATTAACTCAATGAAAAATTATGATCTTACTGATGCTGAAACCAATGGCAAACTGGTAGGACATTTAAAAAGCGCTGACTTTTTTGATGCCTCCAGATTTCCAGCTGCAAAATTTGAAATCACCGGTGTTGAAGCATTACAGAATGATACTGCCGGCACACATAAGATCAGTGGTAATCTTACATTAAAGGATAGCACCAAAAATGTAACTTTTCCTGCAAAAATTACTGTTACTGATAACAACGTAAAAGCAGTGGCTAATTTCAATATAGACAGAACCAAATGGGGATTAAGATATGGTAATGATCAATCTTTGGGAGATAAATTTATTCGTCCTGAGGTAAATATCAGCCTTGATATTGAAGCAAAAAAATAAGCATGCTAGAAGTTTATGGTTTGTTTGCAACAACAAACCATAAACTTCAAACTACAAACATCAAACCCTACCCCCTAAATATTTCGCTCTTATATCATCCAGCGTTTCCATCAAAAGCATAGTATCCGCATGTGTCATTACCGGGCTTTCAGTTAGCTCTTGCCGTAAGCAATGGCAAACATGCGCAGCTTCATAATGATACCCGAAGCCTTCTGTTTTATCAAGCTGTATTATTTGTTTGCTGTCTGCACGGCCGGGGTAAAATTCCAAAGCAGCATCAGGCGTATAAAAGCGGTGCGTTAATCTTACCCTGCCTTTGTCGCCATTAAAATCAGCCTCAGTAGCAAGGTAAGAAGTATAGGAAGAAAAAAGTTGCGCAAGCGTCCCGCTATTGTATTTAAAAAGAACAGCGCATTGTTCATCTACGCCGGTTGAAGCAGGCGTCATGCACGCTTCTATACTATCCGGTTTACCTAAAACAGATAACGCATAGAATACATTATATATACCAATATCAAGCAAGGTGCCGCCGCCTAAAGCGGGATCATAAATCCTTTTTGCAATGGGTGGCTGGGGAATAAATCCAAAGTTTATTAAGGCGCTGCTAATATTTCCCAGTGCGCCTTCTTCCTGCAGCGATATTAATTTTTTGTAAGATGGAATAAACTTCGACCAGAGCGCTTCCATCAAAAAAAGCCTTTTCTCTCTTGCTTTGTCAATCATTGCTTTTGCCTGTACTGCGTTTAATGCAAATGCCTTTTCGCACAATACCGCTTTGCCGTATTCCAAACAAAGCATTACATGTTCATAATGTAATCCATGAGGTGTTGCGATGTATACCACATCAATATCTGCAGATTCCAGCATTGAAGTATAACTGCTATATGTTTTTGCTGCATTAAATTCTTTCGCAAATACTGCTGCATTCGCTTCGTTACGCGATGCTACAGCCGAGAGTGTTGCGTCTTTTACATGTATGAGGTCTGATGCAAACTTTTTTGCGATTTTGCCACACCCTAAAATGCCCCAGCGTATTGGTTTATTCATGCTTGTCGATTGGCTAAGTTGATGATATCTTTATACAGTTCAATATGCACGCCTGTTTTATTTATAAAAGGAGCATTGCGCATGGCTTTGGCCAATATGGCAATATTTATGGGTTTATATTTCTGTAAACTGCCGGTCAGTAAGAAAGAAAATAAAGGCATGACAGCCTGGAATATCTTTTCTGCAACCCGCTTTTCTTTCCTGTCGCCTATTAAAAGCGACGGGCGGAAAATATGTATTGCCTGATAGGGAAATGATCGTACTGCGTTTTCAACTTCTCCTTTTAACCGCACATAAAAATTAGAAGATCCAGCATCAGAACCGATAGCTGAAATAAGGATATAATGTGTAAACCCGGTTTCAGCTCCGTATTTTGCAGCATCTACTGCAATGTCATAATCAATCTGCCGGTACAAGGTTTTATCGCCTTTCACATTTTTCATGGTAGTGCCAATGCAGCAAAATATAATATCACCTGTACCTATAGCCTCCCTGAAAGCTGGAGTATTTTTGAAATCGATCACTTTTACTTCCAGCTTAGGATGTGTTTGTTGTAAAGGTTTGCGCACAATGGCGCGAACTTTTTCATAACGGTCATCTGCTAAAAGCAATTGCAGGAGATAGCTGCCTGTTAACCCTGTGGCGCCGAGTAATATGGCTGTTTTTGCTTGCATGATTTTTCAGTATTTTGCACACAAGAGATAATCATGCAAATTCAGGAAAATATTTCGCTCCGGCAATATAATACTTTCGGTATAGAGGCTTATGCACAATTCTTTTCGGGTTTTTCTTCTGTTGATGAGCTTTTAAATATTACAGATAATAAAAAATATCATCCTTCATTAATATTAGGTGGCGGCAGTAATATACTGCTTACAAAAAATATTGAAGAGCTTGTTTTAAAGAACGAGATCAAAGGAATTGAAAAGATCAGTGAAGATGAAAATTTTATTTATGTGAAAGCCGGCGCAGGGGAGAACTGGCATGGGTTTGTTCAATATTGTATTGCACAAAATTGGGGCGGACTGGAAAATCTTTCACTGATTCCGGGAAATGTGGGCGCTTCGCCCATGCAGAATATAGGTGCATACGGTGTAGAAATAAAGGATGTATTTCATGAGCTTACGGCTGTTCATCTTCACGATAAAACTATAAAAACATTCACAGCAGCCGACTGTGCTTTTGGCTATAGGGAGAGTGTATTTAAAAGAAAATATAAAGGACAATTTGTAATTACTGATGTTACATACAAATTGCGCAGGCAACCGGTATTTAATATTGCATACGGCGCCATACAACAGGAGCTTGAAAAAATGGGCGTGAAGGAGTTGAGTATACAGGCAATATCACAAGCAGTTGTCAATATCCGTTCATCAAAATTACCAGATCCGGGCGTTATTGGTAATGCCGGCAGTTTTTTTAAAAATCCCTCTATAGATAAAAGCGCATTTGTTTTACTGAAAGAAAAATTTCCGGGCATTGTTGCTTATGAAAATGAAGATGGTACTATGAAGTTAGCTGCGGGCTGGCTGATTGAACATTCCGGACCGACTGAAGGGGTAAGCTGGAAAGGCTATAGGGTAGGAGATGCCGGTTGTCATACAAAGCAGGCTCTTGTACTAGTAAATTATGGTAATGCTACCGGTAAGGAAATATATAACCTGAGCGAAGCGATTTTGCGGAGTGTGGAAGAGAAATTTGGTGTGTTGCTGGAAAGGGAAGTGAATATTATATAGAGGCCGCTATTGGATGTGGTAATAAGATTTTGCATAGAGGAAATGCAATGAACAGCAATACTTATAAAAAGAAAAATGTATAGCTTAGTATCAAAAAGTAAGATGAAATGCCGGTTAACCTTTGACGCAATTTCTGGTTATTTCGCATTTTTTGTTTTTACTTTCCTGGTTACATTGGGCATTTCTTTTTTCAGCGATTGGAAGGTGTGGTATATTACATTAATTGCTGTATTGGCATTCTTGGGTGTTATTTATTGTGCGCTGCTGATAGCTGAT
This sequence comes from Agriterribacter sp., assembly GCA_047601125.1. Classification (GTDB taxonomy): domain Bacteria; phylum Bacteroidota; class Bacteroidia; order Chitinophagales; family Chitinophagaceae; genus Agriterribacter. The sequence goes on from JASGJY010000002.1 coordinate 3,724,573, forward strand.
AAATCTTACCGGCTTGTAATTGATGAAACCGGCATTACTTTTAGATGTATGCCATGGCTTATTGCTAAACCAAAATTTGTCGCATGGACTTCTGTTGTGTCTTACTATAATTATACTTATCCTTTTGATCACGAAGTGCAACCTGAATATTTAATGCTTGTTTGTACAAACGGAAAGAAAGAAAAAATTACTATATCCGGGTTAGATCATAATAAAGATGAAATTTTCAGAGCCGTAAAACAATACTATTCCTCAGCCCGTAATCCAGAAACTACAGTATAACCTGCTTATATAATAGCTGTCAGCCGATAGCTCATAGCTGACGGCTGACAGCTATAGGCTAATCCAATCCTCCCCTGCGGATAGGTGTTCTTTTTGTTGGCCATTTTGATTGCTCACCTTTAGCATTCACCGGCATTACAATTCTCTCTCTTGAGGTACGCTGCGGATCTTCGCAAGCCATGTATACCAAAATAGCAGTGAGAATAGCATTGTTTCTTACATCATCAAAAACTATTTTATCATAAGTATCACGATTGGTATGCCAGGTATAAGTGCCATAAGACCAACTCAGTGAGCTTAAAGAAAAGCCAGGTGCACCGGCAATTACAAAAGATGCGAAATCTGATCCGCCACCGCCGGGCATACCGGGAAATGATGTTTGAATATCATCTTTAATACTGGAAGGCACTTTGGAAAGCCACCTGCTGATATATTCATACGAATGCAAAAATCCCATGCCGGAAATATTGGTAACCCTGCCTGTTCCATTATCCTGGTTGAATAATGCCTGCAGGTTATTTACAATATCAGGATGATCTTCCACAAATGCTCCTGAGCCATTCAGCCCCTGCTCTTCACTGCCCCAGTGACCAACCAGTATTGTTCTTTTAGGATTGGGGTATATTTTCTTTAAGATGCGCATCGCTTCAAGCATCACCAATGTGCCGGTACCATTATCTGTAGCGCCTGTGCCGCCATCCCATGAATCGAGGTGCGCGGAAAGCATTACATATTCATCGGGTTTGTCCGTACCTTTAATTTCACCGATAGTATTATAGGTAGGCACAATTCCTTTTTCTTTTGAATCAGCGAGAATGCTTAATTTAGGTTTGTTACCTGATTCTGTAAGCCGGTATAATAATCCATAATCTTCCAGTGCAATATCAACCGTCGGAATTTTTTTTGTTTTAGCGCCGAATATTTTATCTACACCAAATCCTTTTGACCAGTAAGAAGTTAATATACCTGCCGCACCGGCTTTCTCTAATGCTTCCGGCAGTGTTTGAGTAGTATATCCCGTTTTCTTAATCCTGTCAGCCCATCTTGCAGTGAGCGTATCACGATCTCTTTTCATTTTCTCAACAGATTCTTTCTTGCCAAATTCCTCCCAGTTATAATCAGGCCTGCCTGTAGGCTGGTTCATAGATATCATAATGAACTTTCCTTTTGCTGCAGGAAGCCACTTTGCAAAAGCAACAGAGTCCGTTACATCTGGTAAAATAATAACCTCGGCTGTTACTGCTTTTCCGCCTGTTGAAGGGCACCAGGCAAGCTGCGTTCCTTCCAGCGATTTTACCCACGGAGCTATCATATCAATATGCGTGACGCCTCTTTCCCATCCGCGCCACTCACCCCATTTTTCATTTTTGGCCTGTATGCCCCAACCGCTGTATGTTGATACCACCCAATCATGCGCCTGCTGCATTTTAGGCGAACCAACAAGTCGTGGCCCGATCTTATCTAATAATTCATGAGCAAGTTTTTCTAACTGGGAATTTTCGGTGCCTTCTTTTTGTATAGCATTGATAATAACACTGTCGTTTTGCGCATTGCTGATTATACACAAAAATGAAAACACAAGCAGTAAAACATTTTTCTTCATGATGCTGATTGATTTTTTGAAGTGTTAAAATTAAGAAGTGTTGAGAGAAAAAAGGAGAATAGTGAGGGAAAAATTGCCTTGCGGCGCCTCCTGGTTTTATTAAGCTTAAATCTTTGGAAGAAAACAAGAATGCAATTCAAATTTGCGCAAGTAAATACCTGCAGCCACGGTAGATGCCTCGTGCCCCGGCATAACAAGCGACTGTGATATGTTCAGCAGTTGAACAATAGTTTAGCATTTGTACTATTGTTCAATATATATTCAATTGTCTGTCATGCCGGGGCACGAGGCATCTGCACAGGATTAACCAACATAATAAAATCATACATACCTCTTTAGCCGACTTTGAGTCCTTTGCATAATTTCTTGGCGCGCTTTGCGGTAAAAAACCGCAAAGAGAATACAAAATTTTTCGCAAAGACTGTAGAATTTAATGAACTAAGAAATCTAATGTGTATATCTCTTGTTTTGCAAGAACGCTCCTGCATTGTTAATCTGAAATGCACCCAATAATTGTTCTTCTTTCACACAAATTATTTAACTTATACCCGATAAATAAACTTTGACCATATAATCTTTACCATTATGCCCGGATCATCGCGCAGGAAATTTTTACAGCAACTCGGATCTTCGGGGCTTGCATTATCAGCAGGCTCATTTATGGCTTTTAATGAAAATGATGAAATCATTCTTCCGGAACAAAAAATCGCAGGACCAAACGACAAACTGCGCATTGCCACAATAGGTATGGGCATTATGGGTTATAATGATACAGATGCTGCACTCAAAGTGCCCGGTATTGAACTGGTGGCTGCCTGCGATTTATATACAGGGCGCCTGCAAAGGGCAAAAGAAAAATATGGCAATACTCTTGCTGTTACAAAAGACTATAGGGAAATTTTGGAGCGAAAGGATATTGATGCTGTTATTGTTGCCACCGGCGACCACTGGCATGCCCGCATAGCTACAGATGCAATGAACAAAGGCAAGCATGTATATTGCGAAAAACCAATGGTGCATAGAATAAGCGAAGGACTTCCGCTGATTGCCACACAGCAGAAAACAAAAAAAATTATGCAGATAGGCAGCCAGGGAATCAGCAGCTCAGTATATAAAAAAGCCAGGGAGCTATATCTTGCCGGAGAAATTGGTAAGCTTAACTGCATCGAAGCTTCGTACGACCGTCATAGCGCATTGGGTGCATGGCAATATACTATGCCAAATGATATCTCAACCCAAACCGTGGATTGGGACAGGTATATTGCAGGCATGACTAAAGAACCTTTTGATGCGAAGAAATTTTTTTGGTGGAGAAATTACAAAGCGTTTGGTACCGGTGTAGCAGGAGATTTATTTGTACACCTGCTTACTAAAATACACATGATCACAGGATCGAAAGGTCCTTCAAAAATTTATGCCACCGGTGAAACAGCATATTGGAAGGATGGGAGAGATGTGCCTGATGTAATGACAGCAATCCTGGATTACCCCGAAACAACAGAACACCCTGCTTTTCAGCTTACACTGAGAGTGAATTTTTGCAGCGGCAGCGGAGATACTTCTTCTACCAAACTCATAGGGGATGAAGGTGTAATGGAGCTGAAAAACGGTTTAACTGTATCGCATGATATTTTACCTAAGGCTCCGGGCATTGGCGGATGGGATGCGCTTGATACTTATCCGAAAGCAATGCAGGAAAGTCTGGTAAATGCATATAACCAGAAATATTCAAAACAGGATCAGCAGTCGCTTGTTAAACCTTCTGTTACGTATAAAGCTCCTGATGCCGAAGATGAGCACGTATTACATTTCGCCAATTTCTTCAATGCCATCAGAACAAATGGTTCAGTTTACGAAGATGCTATATTCGGCTTTCGCGCTGCGGCGCCATGCCTTGCATGCAACGATAGTTATTTTGAAAAGAAAATTATAGGGTGGGATGCTGATAATATGAAGTTGATTTAACAGAGAAGTATGCTTCTCATTCAGCGTTCCAAAACATTAACTTGCAGCTAATAAATCTGATGAATGAAAAAATTACTGTTACAATGGACTACAATTATTCCTGTAATCACCTGGATGCTATACTTTTCGGGTGTTATTCCGGATAACAGCATAATGCAGATTGTGGCAGGTTTGCTGCTGATCCTGAGTGTAATGGCTGCCGTTCATCATTCTGAAATTATTGCGCATAAAGTTGGCGAGCCTTTTGGCACTATCATTCTTGCCGTTGCTGTAACTATTATTGAGGTTTCTATTATTATATCACTGATGGTAGCGGGTGGTAAGGAGGCTGCGTCATTGGCAAGAGATACTGTTTTTTCAGCCACTATGCTTATTTTAAATGGCATAATCGGACTTTGCCTTTTTATAGGATCGTTGAAATTTCATGAACAAAGCTTTTCAAAACATTCAGCAACCATTGCATTAGTCTCTCTTGTTTCTATTGTAGTGCTTACAATGGTTTTTCCTTCGTACACATCAAGCGTGGCAGGACCGTATTATTCAACATCACAGCTTATACTGGTATCAGTTGCGTGCCTTACTATTTATTCGTTCTTTTTACTGGCACAAACCAAAAGGCACAGAGATTATTTTCTTTCAGGCAATAATGATGAAGCGCATGCAAAAAACATAACCGGCAGGGAAATGATTTTCAGTCTTTTGCTCTTACTGTTAAGTTTGATCATTGTGGTATTGCTTGCCAAAGAGCTTTCTCCAACCATTGAAAATATTGTAGTTAGTTATAATTTACCTAAAGCATTGGTGGGGGTTATTATAGCAGCGGTAATATTATTGCCAGAGGCTATTGCAGCAATTAACGCCGCCCGGAAAAATAAACTCCAAACCAGTATGAATCTTGCGCTTGGTTCTGCCCTTGCAAGCATTGGGTTAACAATACCTGCTGTGGCTGCTGTAAGTAATATTTACGATATGAAAATCATACTGGGACTGGATAATAAATCAATAATCCTGTTAGGGTTATCCGTATTTATTGTAATGTTATCGCTTATAAGCGGCAGAACGAATCTTATTTATGGAGTGGTTTTGCTGGTAAATTTATTGACTTTTATATTTCTGATCATTCATCCGTAGTGTAGCATCATAGCGCCAGCAATAATATAGCGCAATTTTCCGGAAGAAGTACATTTATCCTGGTGCATTTCAAATTTTCACTGGTTGGTGGAAGATACCAACAGGGCGTACGCCGTGGGCGGTGTTTCACCGCCCGCTTCCGGCGCTAAAATTTGAAATGCACCAGTTTGTCGGTAAAAATCTTATTTCACAAATATTATTTTTATCTTCAGACACTTTTTAGTTGTTAATCTGGCGAGATACTACCTGCCTGCAGCCGCTGGATCCTGTGCAATTTTTTACACTTTTACTTGTAAACATATATTGATGAAATATCATTACCTGGTATTTATTTTACTCCCGGCCATTTTTGCATGCAAAAACAAAAAGCAGGAAGCACGGCGGCCTGACATGACAGCACAAGCCATTGGCTGCTATAGCGCCAAAACAACGGATAAGGCATGGTATACATCCGGTAAAAAAGCGCCAAAACTTAAGGGATTAGAAGGTGTTGACTTTTATATTTCAACAACAAACAATGAAGCCCGGCAATATTTTAACCAGGGTATGATGCTGGCTTACGGTTTTAACCACGCGGAAGCCGCCAGGTCATTTTATGAAGCTGCACGGCTTGATTCCAGTTGCGCGATGGCTTTTTGGGGATATGCATTGGTGCTGGGCCCTAATTATAATGCAGGTATGGAGGATGATAATTACCAAAGAGCATATGAAGCAACACTTAAAGCAAAATCACTTTCCTCAAAAGCAACTGCAAAAGAAGCTGCGCTTATTAAAGCCTTACTTTTAAGGTATGCTGCAGAACCTTCTGCTGACCGTAAGCCACTGGATTTTGCTTATGCAAATGCAATGAAAAAAGTATACACTCAATATTCCGATGATCCGGACATTGGTGCGCTTTATGCAGAATCACTGATGGATCTTCACCCCTGGGATTTATATGATAAGGAAACCAAGGAACTTAAGCCCTGGACCCCGGAATTGCTTGCGATACTCGAAAACCTGATGAAGAAAAATCCCAAACATCCCGGGGCTCATCATTATTATATTCATGCATTGGAGGCTTCAGCAACTCCTGAAAAAGCAATGGCAAGTGCAAGATTATTAGATACGCTGGTTCGCGGTGCAGGTCACCTGGTACATATGTCTTCTCATATTTACATAAACACCGGCGACTATCATCTCGGTTCACTTTCAAATATTCGTGCGGCAGAGGTTGACAGCAATTATACAACAACCTGCCATGCCCAGGGCGCTTATCCGCTTGCATATTACCCGCATAACTATCACTTTCTTGCTGCAACAGCCACACTGGAAGGCAATTCTGCATTAGCGTGGCAGGCAGCAAAGAGAATGCAACAGTTAAGCGAAGAAGATATTATGCGCCTGCCCGGTTGGGGAACGCTGCAACATTATTATACCATTCCTTACAATGTAGCAGTAAAGTTCGCGATGTGGGATACGATCCTCGCACTTCCTGCACCTGCAAAAGATCTCGTGTATCCTAATGCTATCTGGCTATATGCAAAGGGTATGGCATATGCAGGCAAAAACGATATTGAGAAAGCAGAAAAAAATCTTGATGAATTGAACTTACTGGCAAAAGATACTATACTTCAGCATCTTACCATTTGGGATATTAATACTACTTCAGATATTGCTCAGATAGCAGCAAAAGTATTAGCCGCAGAAATAGCAGCAAAGAAAAATAACCTGGATAAATCTATCGCCTTATTGAATGAAGCAGTTACTATAGAGGATAATCTTAATTACAATGAACCCCCGGACTGGTTTTTTTCTGTAAGGCATTACCTGGGCGCAGCACTGTTAAAAGCAGGTAAATACAAAGAAGCAGAAAAGGTGTACAATAAAGACCTTGCAAAATGGCGCAAAAACGGTTGGGCATTAATAGGATTATACAATGCGCTCAAAATGCAAAATAAAAACGATGCAGCGCTGAAAATTAAATCCGGCTTTAATGAAGCATGGCAGTATGCGGATGTTAAGATCGCATCATCGGCAGGATTAATAGAATAAATTTTAAACACACCTCCTGATGTTTAAAATATATTTACCAAGAGGTTGAAACACCCGTTAGTAGGTATACTTCAATCACCCGTCGTTTTGGGCTTAAGAAATATAAGCTTAAAAAGGAGTGTAAATATTTTTAAAACCACTGTGTTTGGCAATATACACCGGCATCAAATGCAATATGCAAAACAATTACTGACAGAGCGGGCAATGAATGTTACTGATGCAGCCTTTTTTATCAGGTACAATAACCTGGCAGTTTTTCTTATGCATTTAAGAAAATGTTCGATTATAACCCGCGGAGTATTTAGAATATTTAATTCAGCCTGCTTATTTGTGTAAAATTCTCAACAACTGCGTACAAATCGCTTCAGTATAATATTGCTGGGGCAGCATATCTTTTATTTTTTTTCCAAAACTTATTCTCTCTTTTTTAATAACCCGGTAGTTTTTTACTATAGCATAATAACAAAACATAGCGTTACTGCTTTCGGGCACCGGGCTTGCATATCCTGTAACGCCTATTCCCCATTGTGATGAAAACATCCGGCAAACCTGTAAAGCCATTGCAACAGCTGTAATTTCTGAAACACAATTATCTTTTTCCGCTTGTATAGGTTCAACTAACAAATGGCGGGTTTTTTGTCCCAGGTTGAATGCAGTAATTCCGCCCTGAAAAAATGCAGAAGCATTGGGAACAAGCGATAAGCAAAATTGTAACAGTCCTGCAGTCACACTTTCAGCAACAGCAATAGTTTCTTTTCTTTTAATCATCATCGCAGCGATTTTTTCCCAATCGTTTCTGTAATACCCTATATGCTCATAATTTTTCATAATTTTTTATAGATGTAAAACTGAACTAATCAATGGTATTGTTATTGTATTTCTAAATCATTATGAAAAGAAATACCAGCAAACAAGCAAGGCCGCCACAAAAGCAAAACAGGCCTGGCTCCCAGGAAAAGCTGTCTCCTATAGCTGAAACATATCCAACAGGTTCCGGCGACAAAAAGCTTGCCGATAAAACAGCTTTGATAACAGGTGGCGATAGTGGAATAGGAAAAGCTGTTGCCTTATTGTTTGCGAAACACGGCGCCGATATCTGCATTGTTTATCTCAAAGAAACAAGGGATGCCAATCAGACAAAAAAAGAAGTAGAAAATTTTGGACGCAGCTGCATATTGATAAAGGGAGATATCGGCAATGAGCAGCATTGTAAAAAAGTAATAACCCAAACCATAAAAGCATTTGGAAAAGTAGATATCCTGGTAAATAACGCAGCGCTACACTGGGAATCAAAGCGTATTGAAGATATTACTACTCACCAGTTAATGAAAACCTTTAACAGTAATTTTTTTTCCTGTTTCTGGATTACCAGGTTCGCTATGCCATATCTTAAAAGAGGCGCATGTATTATTAATACTACTTCAGTAACGGCTTACCGGGGCAGTCCTTTTTTAATTGATTATGCAAGCACAAAAGGAGCGATAGTTTCTTTTACGCGAAGCCTTGCAAATAACCTGGTAAAAAAAGGTGTTCGTGTAAATGCTGTAGCGCCGGGTCCTGTATGGACGCCATTAATCGCTTCTTCCTTTTCAAAAACCAAAGTGTCCAAATTCGGCAGCGATTCACCAATGCAGCGGGCAGGTATGCCTAATGAAATTGCACCCGCATATTTGTTTCTTGCATCAGATGACAGCAGCTTTATATCAGGCCAGGTAATTCACCCGAATGGTGGGGAAATAATTAACGGGTAAGCTTTATAAAACTATACATTAAATTTTGATAAGCATATTTATGATTTGCTATAGAAAAAAGCGTGGTAAAAGTTTTTTTTATATTGATAAAGAAAACAAAACGATAACGGATGCAAAGCTTAAAGCATATTTTAAATCCCTGGTAATTCCTCCGGCGTGGGAAAAAGTAGAAATCAACACTTCTTCACGTGCTAAGATACAGGCAACGGGATTTGATGCTAAAGGAAGAAAGCAGTATATCTATAATGCAAAATTCCGTCAGCAAAAAGATAATGAAAAGTTTGACCGTATTATCCATTTTGCTGATAAATTAGAGCATATGCGCCGGGTAACCGGCCAACATTTACGTAAACGAAAATTAAACCGGGAAAAAGTACTGGCTGTTATGGTGAGGTTACTGGAAGCCGCATTTTTCCGCCCGGGTAATGATCTTTATACAAAAGAAAATGAAAGTTATGGACTAACTACTTTACGAAGCAAACACCTTGAAATTAATGGCAATGAAATGATCTTTTCTTATGTTGGAAAATCAGGACAGGAGCAGGAAAGGCATATTATAGATGCACGGCTTACTAAAATTGTAAAAGAGATAGATGATATGCCGGGTTATGAAATTTTTAAATTTATTGATGAGAACGAAAAAGTTCATGATGTTAAGAGCAATGATCTTAACGAATATATACGCGAAGTGATGGGAGATAAATTTTCGGCTAAAGACTTCCGCACATGGGCGGGAACTGTGATTGCCGCAATTGCATTAAATGAATTAGGTGCAGTAGAAGAAAAGGATCAGAAAAAGCTGAATAAAAATATACGTGAAGCTGTAGTTAAAGTTAGCGAAAAATTAGGTAACACACCTGCTATTGCACGCAGCTCGTACATAGACCCGCGGGTAATAAATAATTATATGCAGGGCAGAACGCTCACATATTTTCAAACCGAAGTAAAACGCCTCCTCAAAAAAAATGAAAATCTTTCAGTAGAAGAGCTGGGCGTTTTATGCCTGTTGAAAAAACGACTGAATAAAAAGCAACCGGAACAGGAATAGTGGGATTGCTTTTCAGCAAGCAATTCCACTATTATTTACCATGCACTGTTGAGATGATTAAATACCATGTTTTTTATTGCTAGCTTTTCCGTTGATTTAATAGTAAGATCTGTATAGTTCGATTCCGGGAAGAAAATCGCGGTCATTACCGATAAGCCACCGTCGGCGAACAGCTCTACAGAAGCGTCATCAATTACCAGTATTATATCAGTGTTTTTGTTAGCCGACAAACGAGGCGCTGTAAGCTTATTTGTAAACTCCTTATGAAAACCTGTTTTGCCTGAAGAAGACCTGTCTATAAAATAATTATTAGTTGTTTTATCGTATCCTGCAATTATCTTCTCTCCATTGCTGTTAGATAATTCAATATTAAACGACTTCAACTCCTCCATATCAAACGTTAACAATGCCGGGCCTTTTAATTTCCCTGCTTTGGAAGTAATATCAAAGCTTTTCGCTGCTTTATTTTTAAGCGTATAACCGGTAGCTACAAGCTGCTGCAGCTCTTTAACAGGTTTTGATATAACAAGATATTTACCGCCATCTTTTAATATTCCCAGGTCCCTTGCTATAGTGTTAGCGCTTCTCCATTTTTCTGTGGGCACAACATTGGCATATCTCCAGTCGCTCATCCAGCCCAGGAAAATTTTCCTGTCGCCGGTATTAAACCAGGTGATTCCTGCATAATCATCAGGTCCGTAGTCTATCCATTTTGTATCTGTTTCGTTTGGCGTAAATACATGCCCGTCAAATTTTCCGGTAAAATACTGTGCAGCCGAACCACCGTTGGGACCGCCCGGGTTGATGTTCACTATCAATACCCAAACTTCTTCGCCATTGAGCGATAAAGGGAACAGGTCAGGACACTCCCATACACCGCCGTGCGCACCGAGGTCTTTTCCAAACTCACCTTCTTTTGTCCAGTTTTTTAAATCGGGTGATGAGTAGAAATCAATATGATCCGTAACTGCCAGGGTCATGATCCATTTTTGAGCAGGCTCATACCACATTACTTTAGGATCACGAAAATCACGTATACCGGGGTTGGGCAATACCGGGTTGCCTTTATATTTTGTCCATGTTTTACCTTCATCCAAACTGTAAGCAATACTTTGTGTTTCTATCTTATCAAAACCATCTTTTTCCATGGCATGACTATGGCTGGTATAAATAGCTACCATTGCATTGGCGCCAAAACCCGCAGTATTGTTCTTATCAATTACTGCGCTGCCGGAGAAAATAGTTCCCAATGCATCGGGATATAAAGCAATTGGCAGCTCTTCCCAATGTACAAGGTCGGTGCTAACGGCATGCCCCCAGTGCATGGGGCCCCACACCGGTTTATCGGGATTATGCTGATAGAACAAATGATATTTACCATTGAAATATACCATCCCGTTAGGATCATTCATCCATCCTTTCTTAGGAGAGAAATGAATTTGGGGCCGATGCTTATCCGCATATACACCAGTTTGGCTCCTGGATGATTGAAAGAATACAACAAAGGCGGCTAATAATAGCCATTTGGCTTTTGCGATCATATTTTTTTATTTCACGCGGAGCACGTAAAGGAGCAGAATTCGCTAAGCCCCTTTGCGCTCGCTGCGAATGTGAATAATTATTTATTAAAAAATCTCGGACTAACTTACCAGATACTTTTCAGCTCATGCACTTCAAGCCCGGAGACTTTAGCTTCACCCCCTTTTGCTGACAATGATAAAGAGCGGTTGTTGTCATCAATATTAATATTAACAGGCATAAACATTAAACCATTATTGGCAAAAATTTCAAGCCCGGTTCTATCGGCATATACCAGCAGGTTAAGCTTACCCTGCTGTAATGGCGCCGGAGCTTTTATGTTATCTACCACCAACTGCTGATCAGCTACATTATATATTACCGCTACACCGCGTACATTGAGAATAATTTCTTTTGCCTTACCGGGTATAATTTCCATTCTCAATTCTGCCAGCTCAATGCTTATATCTTTTAATGGATTTACACCATTTTCTTTGATTGTTTTGTTTTCCGGTTTATATGCTTTACCGCTGCGGAGATTTTCAACTTCTCTAACCGGCATACGCGTAAGCCTGATGCCTTCTGCTGTTTTAATCAGCTTGTGCTCCAGCGGTAAACTCATAGATTGGTTGAACGCCGCTTCATCCTTAGCAGTATTGGTTCTCCACCAGCCAATTTCTATACGCCTGCCTGTAGGCTCATCGCTGAAGGTTTGCGGCGCGTAAAAATCGCGACCATGCTGGTTCTGCAGCCTGCTTTCTTCCGGTGTAAAAGTTGATCCGTCAAAAGTACCTATAGCATACTCGGTATTTGCGCCCGTAAGCACCCATTTTTTTATGCCATCCGCGCCCTGCACAGGCAGCTCATAAAACTCAGGGCACTCAAACAGGTAGCGGTCATTGCCAATACCACCGTATGTAATGCTGGTTGGCGTCCAGTTTTTAAGATCAGGCGAAGTGAGGAATTGCATGCTGTGCTGCTCATTATTTCCTCTTTCAACCCATACAACCATTATCCATTTTTTTGTGGGCTCATGCCATATCACTTTAGGATCACGGTTATCTTTATTGATGCGTGGAACAACGGCTTCTATTTGTCGTTGAAATGTGCGCCCGTCATTACTCCATGCCATGTACTGTCCCCATCCTCTTGCACCGGTATGGAACATTACCATCGCCGGCTTGCCGTTTTCACTCAAGCCACTTGTATTATTCTTATCAACTACAGCGCCGCCACTGAACACCGGGCCACCCTGGTTGGGATGCAGTGCATCATCCAGTTCTGTCCAGTGTATAAGGTCTTTGCTTACGGCATGTCCCCAGGTCATATTACCCCAGTTGCGTCCATAGGGATTATGCTGAAAAAATAAATGATATTCGCTGTTAAAATATACCATGCCATTAGGATCGTTCGTCCAGCCGCGCCTGGGAGAGAAATGAAACTGCGCCCTCATCTTTTCTTTATACTCATTGGGATTTGTGTCTTCATCACTCTGCATTACCGGCTCAAACACTTTTGATGCAGCAGCAACTTTATCCACTCTTAATTCAATCTGCTTTCCCTTCCATTCATCAATGCGCATATAAGCATACCAGTCAGGTTTATCTTCTGCCAGTTCCATATCCCAAAAGCGGGTGTTCACACCATCAACCCATAATTCAAGATTATGCTTCTGCGCTCCATTTTTAACAGGCAATACCAGGTATTTTTTTTCAACGGTAAAATAAGTGCTGATATTTTTAGTAGCAGACGTTTGCTGTGCTATACCCGGCAAAACAGCAATTGAAAAAAGCAATACTTGAAGCAAGCGAGTGATCATGATTTATCTTTTTGTATTGATAATACAGGTAGTTAATACTACTATTACCTGTTAAATATAAAGCATGAAATTTATTAATACAGGTTTTGTGTTTATATCCAATAAAAAAAGGCCAAAATCCTCCTGCGGGGTTCAGCTATTCATCATTAGCTTTAAGTAATTATTGAAATAAACCTACTTTATATGCGCAGGTATTGCATCATCACTTTTATACTTTTATTGTTTATTACAACAATCCGTGCACAGGAGCCGGATATGGATATTTATTTGCAAACCAGTGAGATGAATGACCTGATGATAAATTATACGGCTGATAAAGGCAGCATATCCCGTTTTTATTCAAGCTCAGATGCCCCGGGATGGGGACGAATGCTGAACAGTAATGAATACAATACACCGGAACGCCGCCAGCGTTTGCTGCAGTTGATTGATGCATACCTTAAAAAAATGCAGCAGGTTGATTTTGATAAAATGAATGTGAATGGGAAGGTTGACTACCTGCTTTTTAAACGTAATCTTGACAATGAAAAATATGCCCTGCTTGCCGAACAGAAAGATTATGAAAAAATCATGGACTATTTTCCATTTTCAGATCGCATATATAATCTTGAAAAACCACGAAGAAGAGGCACCGCCGTTGATGGTGAAGCTGTGGCAAAAGCATTAAACAGTATAAAACAGGAAATTATTAAAAGCTATGAAGCGCTGAAAAAAAGTGACAGCATAGACATGAAATATGCAAAGTATGCTTCAGAAACTGCTAAAGCTTTGCAGGCTACTCTTAAAAATGTATATACTTTTTACAATGGATACGATCCTGTGTTTACCTGGTGGGTTCCTGTTACTTATCAAAAAACAGACAGCATATTAGGCAAATATGCATCGGCCCTGCAAAGCAGGGGAGTCGTAAAAAGTACGCAAAAGGATGACGGCAGCGGCATTATTGGTAATCCCATTGGCAGGGAAGAAATTATACGCCAGTTGCAATATGAGTATATTCCATATACTCCCGAAGAACTGGTTGATATTGCCAATAAAGAATTTGCCTGGTGCGATGCGGAATTATTAAAAGCATCTAAAGAAATGGGATTTGGTAAAGACTGGAAAGCAGCACAGGAAAAAGTAAAAAATTCCTATGTAGCACCGGGCAAACAACCTGAGGCTATGTTTGATTTATATAAGCAGTCGGTAGACTTTTTGAAGAAGCATGATTTAATAACCATCCCCGAATTGTCTGAAGAAACATGGCGTATGATGATGATGTCACCGGAAAGACAATTGGTAAATCCTTTTTTCCTTGGAGGAGAAGCGCTCATCATTTCTTATCCAACCAATACCATGGATTATGACGAGAAGATGATGAGCATGCGTGGCAACAATCCTCATTTTTCAAGAGCAACGGTTCATCATGAATTAATAGCAGGGCATCACCTGCAGGGATATATGAGCAGCCGTTATAAAACTTACCGCAATTTTGATACGCCTTTTTGGGTAGAAGGAAACGCGCTGTACTGGGAATTGCTTTTGTGGGATATGAATTTCCCCCGCTCAGCCGAAGACAGGATAGGAATGTTGTTCTGGAGAATGCACCGCTGCGCAAGGATCATATTTTCACTTAACTATCATCTCGGCAAATGGGCGCCGCAGCAGTGTATTGATTTTTTGGTTGATCGTGTTGGGCATGAACGCGCAAACGCAGAAGGTGAAGTGCGCAGATCGTTTATTGGCGGTTATAGTCCGCTATACCAGATTGCATATATGATCGGTGGTTTACAGCAAATGGCTTTAAAAAGAGAATTGGTTGATACAAAGAAAATGACCATTAAACAGTTTAATGATGCATTGCTTCACGAAAACAGTATGCCAATAGAAATGCTGCGTGCAATTATTACCAATCAGTCATTGAAAAAAGATTTTAAAACACAGTGGAGATTTTATAAATAAATATAATAGTGCAGGCTTTTAAATTTAAAGGGTTGCTTTTGCTGAAAATTGCTTTGTAACTCATATATTAGTGTATATGATGAATAAATTCTTTCAAATACAATTTTCATTGCTTTGCATTACAGTAGCGGGATGTCAATCAATATTCGCTCAAAATAATAGTGATAATACTTTACCTGTTCGCGGGTTTTGTATAGCAGCTCCGTTACCTGCGGGAGTTGATTCATTTATTGCGTTTATAAATAATGAGCTGGCGCCGAGGCAAGTAAATACATTGATTTTAAGGGTTGATTTTAACTACCAGTTTGTGAGCCATCCTGAACTAAGGGATAGTATAGCGCTTTCTGCCGGCGATGTAAAAAAAATGGTTACGGCGTGTAAACAGCATAACATCAAACTCATTCCCCAGATCAACTTGTTGGGGCATCAGTCATGGGCAAATAAAACGTATAATTTATTAAAAGTATACCCGGAGCTTGATGAAACGCCCCGGGTAAAAATGCCGGAACAATATGTATGGCCAAATGCCGACAGTTTGTATTGCAAGAGTTATTGCCCGCTTCACCCAAAAGTGCATAAAATAGTATTCGCCCTGGTAGATGAAATATGCGAGGCATTTGAAGCAGATGATTTTCATGCCGGCATGGACGAAGTATTTTACATAGGAGATGCCAGGTGCCCGAGGTGCCGCAAAAAAGATAAAGCGGTTTTATTTGCAGGCGAGGTAAAAAAAATAAGAGATCATCTTGCAGAAAAAAGCAGAACATTATGGATATGGGGCGACAGGATGCTTGACGGCTATGCAACAGGCATGGGCATGTGGGAAGCCAGCCAGAATAATACACACCCTGCTATTGACCTTGTGCCAAAGGATATTGTTGTTTGCGACTGGCATTATGAACGTGCTGATAAATCTGCGGTATACTTTGCCATGAAAGGATTTAAGGTTGTAACCTGCCCCTGGAGAAATCCTGCTATTGCTATTGCGCAATTGAATGATATGACCAGCTTCAGAAATACCGCTACACCTCAGCTTAAGCCGAGATTTTACGGAATGGTGCAAACTGTCTGGTCGTCTAATATTTCTTTTTTACGTGGATTTTATAATAATAGTAAAGATGAGAAGGGCGGCAATAATACACAATGGGAATGCTTTAAGCAATTGTTTGCGGAGATGGGGAAGTTATAAATTTGAAAATAAGGGTAATTTGAAAATGCAAATACAATAAGGTTGTATTGCTCTAAATAAAACTATAGCGGAGCAAACATCTTGTAAATTGTGATTTTGAAAAGGAGAAATACGATGCGCATTAATTTGATAGCGGTATATTAACCTAATTACAACTGTACATTTTGGTGAGATGTGAGGTTTGAAACGTTCTTTTGCATTTTATGAAAAATGTTGCATTCATTTTCAAATTCACGAATTTTCATATTACCTCATCAGCACCTGCACCGTTACCGGCGATTGTTGTTTCAATACAATTTGTTTTCCTTCTGTAAGTTCAGATAGTAATGCATCAGTATAATGGCGAATGGTAAGCAGTGTCAAACCCTTTTCCACCTGTACATCAAACAATGTTGTTGCTTCGCCGGCAAGCTGGTCTGTCTTTTCACTTTTATCATCTGTTGACACCATCAGGCTTACTGCGCCTGTTTGTATAAGATTAGGCGTAACCTTGTTTTCTGCAAACAGATGATATAACCGTGACATTTCATATTCACCCACAAAAGAAAAATCTTTTGAATGAAGATGCAGCAATACCTGGTTGTTTTTTAACACTATAATGGAAGGCAGATGCTTTATATTCTTATCATGAATAACAGTACCGCTCAGGGATGGATCAAGAAAGCATTTTACCAGTAACGGTATTCCCTTATTCTGTAACGGTTTTATTGTTTTAGGGTGAATGACCTGTGCGCCATAATAAGCCATTTCAATTACTTCATCATAATTCAGTTCACCTATCAGTTTTGCCGAGGGAAAAATTTTGGGGTCGGCATTCATCACACCTTCCACATCTTTCCATATTATAACACTTTCAGCATTCAGCATATTCGCGAAAACAGCAGCAGTATAATCGCTGCCCTCACGCCCCAGTGTGGTACTTTCATTTTCATCAGTAGCGCCTATAAAGCCTTGCGTAACTACAATATCGCGATCTTTAAACACAGGCTTAATATATTGTTGAACATTATTGCTTGTAACACTCCAGTCAATAATAGCCTCCCTGAAATTATCATTCGTTCTGAAAATATCACGAACATCAACCCATCGGTTGATTATTTTTTTTTCATTAAGATATGCGCTGATGATAGCGGTTGAAAACAATTCGCCGGAACAAACGATCTGGTCATAATAATAGTCAAATTCCCTGACAGGCTTATCGTGCAAAGCCCATTCTATTTCTGTAAAAAGTTGTTCAAGCTGTGCATAGGCTTGGTTATAGGTAGTAACAAGAAGATATTTGGCAGTATTGAGATGTTGTGTTTTAATGTGCTCAAACAACTGCAGCGCAAGGTCTCTCTGGTTATTGAAAAAAGCTTCTACTACTTTTTCAAGCGCATTGGTGGTTTTTCCCATAGCTGAAATAACCACCATTTTCTTTTCTCCTTCGTACAGCTTAAGAATGCCGGGTAATTGCTGAATACGCTCTACGCTGTTCACGCTTGCTCCTCCGAACTTAAATACTTTCATATCTTAACAAAATACTTTAATACAATTGGCAAATATAGCGGGAAGATTAACGTTTCCTGATATGCTAATAGCAATATTATTAATTTGCCAGAATATATATCTGCATTAACTTGCCGCCCATGTCTGCAATAATATCAGTAAAAAATCTCGTAAAAAACTATGGCAGCTTCGAAGCTGTTAAAGGTATTAGTTTTGAGGTGCAGGAAGGAGAGATTTTTGGCTTGCTGGGGCCAAACGGCGCCGGCAAATCAACCACGCTTGAAATTATAGAAACCCTTCGCAATAAAACCAGCGGAGAGGTGATTGTTGCGGGTTATAATATTGATAAGGATATTGATAAGATAAAGCGCATTATTGGTGTGCAATTGCAAACTTCTGGTTTTTACCCTGGGCTAAACCTTGTTGAGCTGATCAATCTTTTCAGCGGCTTATATAATGAGCCTGTTAACCCACAGGAATTATTGCAGCTTGTAAACCTTGAAGACAAGGGCAGGAATAAATTTAAAGAATTAAGTGGCGGACAGAAGCAGCGGTTTTCTATTGCTACTACCATTATTAATAAACCAAGGATCATTTTTCTTGATGAGCCTACTACCGGGCTCGATCCGCAGGCAAGAAGAAACCTTTGGGAATTAATAAGAAATATCCGCGCTAAAGGAACAACCATTATTATTACCACGCACTATATGGATGAAGCGGAAATATTGTGCGACAGGGTGGCCATTATGGACCAGGGAAAAATTATTGCGCTTAATTCTCCGGACCAACTGATAGATGACCTGGTGGCTACAGGCTTTGAAAGACCTAAGGAAGTAAAGCAGGCCAACCTGGAAGATGTATTTATTAATCTCACCGGTCATACATTAAGAAGTGAATAAATCTTGTTTATAAATTCCAGTAAAAATGAAAAAGAATATTGCTATTGTGCTTTTATGTGCTGTATGTTTTAATAGTCAGGCTCAAACCAAACCAGCGGTAAAAAAGAAGCCGGCAACAACGCAGAAGACTACTGCTGCTACAGGCGGTGTAGTATTGAATACTTCTTTAGACAGTTTGAGTTATGCGCTTGGCGTGCTTGACGCTACTTTTTTTAAAGCGCAGGGAGTTGAAAAGATTAATTACGCATTGATGAATAAAGGATTTGAAGACGTGTTGCGTGGCAGAAATACATTACTTAACAATCAACAGTGTGATATGACCGTAAGAGAACAATTGCAGGCATTTATGCGCAAAAAAGCTGAAGCAGTTATTACTGAAGGAGAAAAATTTCTTGCAGAAAACAAAAAAAGAGAAGGTGTAAAAGTGACGCCGAGCGGCTTACAATACGAAGTGCTTAAAATGGGCGATGGCCCTAAACCGTCCGATACCAGTACAGTGAAAGTACATTATGAGGGTTTTTTATTAAACAGCTCGGATCCTTTTGACAGTTCCAGAAAAAGAGGAGAACCTATTTCTTTTGGCCTTAACCAGGTTATCAGGGGTTGGACAGAAGGGCTTCAATTGATGCCGGTAGGATCGAGGTTTAAATTTTATATTCCTTATACTCTGGGGTATGGAGAGCAAGGCTCAGGCAGCACCATTCCCGGGGGCTCAATGCTGATTTTTGATGTTGAGTTACTAGGTATAGGGCAGTAAGAAGAAGTTACAGGCTGCAGGTTCAGGCTTCCGGTTATAGCTGCAACCTTAGACCTCTATTATCTGTCCCCTCATATTCTTACCCTGTTCACCACAAATTACTTCATCATATATCTGGAAAATCCTTACATTTGCACTCCCCAAAAAGTAAGTGATGCCCGGGTGGCGAAATTGGTAGACGCACTACTTTGAGGTGGTAGCGCTGGCAACGGCGTGCTGGTTCAAATCCAGTCTCGGGCACCAGGAAAAAGCTGTAAGTGATTGCTTACAGCTTTTTTATTGGTATATGCAATTAATGCAAAAGCTTACTGATATTTTGCAGGAATTAATTATAGCCAGGTAATCTTTTGAATATTATATAATGCAACCGCGAACTGCTAGGTTCAACATACAAACGGGCTATTGCTACAACAACAGCCTGCTTAAAATTTATTAAATTAATAATGCTCCTATTCTAAATATCCCACAACCTGGTATCCTCTGCCATAAGATGTGGTAACCCTGTCGTAAAGTACACCGTTGTATTCGTAGTATGAATCCCCATTGTAAACCACTTTTTCATAATCTGCCGGCAGCGCATCAACTATTGTTCCTATTTCCGGGTTTACTACTTCATAATAACCACTACGATCAAAGTAGAACACACCTTCAAAAAAATAGTATAGCATATTTCCAAAATTAACCCTCACATACCGGGGAGGCAGGGCTTTAATACGCATGCCTTTTGGGGGAGGGGCCTGTATATATCTGCCGTTGCGTTCAATATAAAATCTTCCGTTATTGTAATCGTAGGTTCTGTTGTTGTATACAACACGTTCAGCACCCGCAGGTTTTTGCCTTGTAGCTATTACTTTTACTTTTTCTTTTTTAAACTGGGCATTATCCCTGCTGATAGTACCGATATTTTTTCTGTTGTTTGTTTGGACCGAAGCAGGTTGTCTCTCTGATCTTACTTCCGGTCTGCTGTTAGATTGTGGCCTGTTTCTTTCCTGCGCAGATACTTGTAATGAACCTGCTGCAATAACAAACATAAATATCACACCGGGTAACGCATTTTTTTTCATAATAGTTCATTTTATATTTTATCAGATAGTTTTTTACTACGATTAGTTTATTGGCACATCGTTAATTTTTGTTAATGATTTTAAGCTGATTGCTTATTGTAGAAAATGTTGATTAATCTGTTGTTTGTATATATTTTCACTCTGTTTGTATTTAAAATAATATTTAGTGTATATTCAAATTTATTACATCGTATATGCATTGACGTTAGTTTAATTTTTTTATGTATAACGTTAGTCCGCCCGTGATAGTATTTCCTGTTTTATCCTGTAATGCTCTGCTTTAAGTTTACCGACTAATAGCAGGCGTTCACCTATTTTAAAATTTCACTGCAAACTATACAGGTAATTTTGTCGTATTAAAATCAGTCTAAAAAAATATTGTATTGGTTATATCTCTACTACTCAGCCTGTATACTAAGGCTATACTGTTTTAAATATGTTTGTATGATATCAGCCAATAAATATTTCACAAAAAGCGCATATCGTTTATTCTATTTAGTATTATCAGGTGTATTATTTTTTTCTTCCTGCAAGAAAGATGTTGCCGGCAGCGATATCGCCATAACAGATGGCACTGCAAATACCAATAGCGAAGTAAATGATACGGCCTGGTTATATGCCCGGGAAATTTACTTATGGTATAATTATTTGCCATCTTCTTTCAGCCCACAAAGCTATAGCGATCCCAATTCGGTAATGGAAGCCATCCGTGTTTATAGCACTGAACAAGGATTCAGCGATCCTGTTGATAAATGGAGCTTTGCTATTAAACAAACTGAGTGGAACAATGTGAGCGCGGGTATAAGCGGTGACTTTGGACTTGGTATTTTTTTTAATGCCGCCACCGACCTTCGCGTATCTTATGTTGAGCCTGCATCTCCTGCAGCAGCAGCCGGCATTACAAGGAGCTGGCGTATTATATCAGTTAATGGTAATACAACTGTTAACACAGAAGATGCTACAATAGACCGGATTTCTGCTGCCGTATATAACAGTTCGGCTACCGCATTTGTATTCAGGCGGCCGGATGATACCGATACATCTATCACACTTACAGCAGCAACGTATACTGCCGAACCTTTTTTACTTGATACTATTTATACTACCGGCTCAAAAAAAGTTGGATATATGGTATATAATTCATTTTTGGGTGATGAAACTTCTGTTAAAAATCAATTCAGTGCTTTATTCAGTAATTTCAGCAGTCAGGGCATTACCGATCTTATTATTGATTTGCGCTATAATAGCGGTGGATATGTTGACCTGCAAAATGAATTGGCAAACTACCTTGTTCCTGCTTCAGGCAATAGCGGCGTAATGCTTACCGAAGAGTTTAATGATAAATACAGCCGTTATTATGATACTACTATTTATTATGAAAAAAAGGGATCGCTTAATTTATCAAGAATATTTTTTATAACGGCAACGAATACTGCTTCCGCAAGCGAATTACTCATCAACAGTCTTAAGCCATATATGGATGTGAAACTTGTTGGAAGAAGTACTTATGGTAAGCCTGTTGGCTATTTTGGTATTCCTGATGGGGATTGGTACATTTTTCCCATATCGTTCAGGAGCGTGAATAAGAATGGTGAAGGCAATTACTTTGATGGTATGACGCCTGATGCAGTAGTGAACGACGGACTGGAAAAAGGGTGGGGCGACGTAACGGAAGATTGCCTGGGGAGCACGCTCAATTACATAAGCAATGGTGTATTTTCCAATATTGCGTCGCGTAATGCGTCAGATGTATCGATCAATTCAGGCAATAAACAATTGGGTGGCAATCGCTTCAACGGCGCAGTGATCAATAGAAAGTTTTCCGGGATTAAATAATATAATTTTTTACGGAGGGATAAGGTTTTTTCATGTTTTGCATTTGTTTTTTGGTTGTAAACCGGGAATGAGTTCCCGGTTTTTATTACATTTTACAATTTTTCTAAAAACTCCTCCATTGTTTGCGATGCTTCAACAGTATAACTACCGATCCTGGTTCTGCATAAGCTGCTCAAATAACCACCACAGCCTAATACTGCTCCAAAATCGTTTGCCAAACTACGTATATACGTACCTGTTGAGCAGGTAACTTTAAAATGTACCAGGGGCATTTCAATATTGGTAATGGCAAATTCTTTTATATGAATAGTGCGCGGCTCTAACTGTACCTCTTTACCCTTGCGTGCCAACAGGTATACAGGCTTACCATCTTTTTTTATTGCGGAATGTGCAGGCGGTACCTGTTGTATTTGCCCGGTAAATGGAGCGGTAGCGGCTAATATTTTTTCGGGTGTGATATCATTCAGCGATTTAAAATTTTCAGGCTCACTTTCAAGGTCGTAGGTTGGGGTAGTAGCGCCGAGTGTGATAGTGCCGGTATACTCCTTTTCCTGCGCCATATACTCGTTTATTTTTTTCGTGAACTTTCCGGTGCAAACAATCAATAATCCTGTTGCAAGCGGATCGAGTGTGCCCGCATGCCCGACTTTTTTAATTTTAATGCGGTTGCGGATTTTTCGCACCACGTCAAATGATGTCCAGTGTAATGGTTTATTGATCAGTAAAACTTTTCCTTCTTCAAAAGAATTAGATGACATGTTTGTTTGATTTTCAGTCAGGCTGAATGTTCCGCCATAGTTTGTGTCCCGCCATAGTCGTCAACTTTAGAAATCTAAGTACTAAAATACCCCGGATGGGGTTTAATTTAAATAGCCATCGGTATAACCGGGGGTATGTTTGCGCAATTTTACATTGAACCCCCTCGGGGTTCAACAAAAACTTCAACATTTACCACTCCAGCTTTGATGGGGCTATTCAAATTCAAGCCCTCCGGGCTTAAGTTTATGGCTATGGTGGCTCACGAGCCACAAAAGTGAATAAAACTTAAATATCCTCAAATAATCAATATGCTAAGTACAGCTTTTAAATAGCACTATAGATTTTGTATCTGCTCCGCGCAAAACGCGTTAAATTCCTTTTCGTTCACATTACTGATATATGGCTCAATTTCTCTTTGCAATACTTTGTTGTTTTTAAAATCAAGTGTCAGCAGGTTATCTTTCAGAATAACATTTGAAAATTCATTCCATCCGTATTTTTTTCTGAAAAAAGTATTGATTACGATCTGTTCGTCTGATACACCTATCTCAAGGGGCTGACGTGCCTGGTGATCAAATAAAACAAATAAAACAAACAAGATGAAGAACCACCGCAAGCCAGGTATAAATAACCATATTATGCCGGTTATAAATAAAGGATGTTTAAACGTAATTGATGATTTACCTGATTTCTTTTTAAGCCATAATGAGCGGGCGACTGTTACAGGAATAAGCAGAGACCCCAGAAAGATCACACTGATGAAATTATTCAGTAAAAAACTGTGATAAATAAAAAAAGCGAAAGAAATAGCGCTCAGTAAAATACTGATCAAATCAATATTAAGAGGCTTCTCTTTTTTAATGATGAGCACATATTGAAAAAGATCTGTTTGTTTTTCCGGAGACGCCATTAGTTTTTTGCTACCATTAAATTACATAATTTAAATAATACTCTTGCACCAACATTCTCATCCCATTCATTACTGCTCACGCCGGTTTCGCACAAATCAAAACCTATTAATGTACGACCGCTCTCCAGTATTTTGCGGAAGAGGTAAGATAATTGTTCCAGCTCAAAGCCACCCGGCACAGGCATGCCTGTATGCGGGCATAAAGTTCTGTTCAACCCGTCAATATCAAAGCTTATAAAAACATGTTGCGGCAGGTTACTGATGATATCGTTAGCTATCTGCTGCCAGGTTTGTCCTTCAAATATTGATTCCTTAATTTTCTTATCGAGGTAAGCTATCACCCTGCCATTACTGTTATTGATATAATTCCATTCGCTCTCGCAATAATCCCTGACACCTACCTGTACCAATTTGCTTATCTGGGGAACTTCCGTAAGCGCGTTATACATAATAGAAGCATGGGAATATTTTAGATTCATATATGCTTCTCTCAAATCACAATGTGCATCAATCTGCAAAATGCCAAAATCGTTATACTTTTCAGCAATAGCTTTATAAAAGCCAAGCGGTACGCTATGGTCGCCACCCAGCACACCTACCAGTTTACCTTTGGCAAGCAAATCTTTTGTTTGATCGTATACCCATTGATTTAAAAAAGCGCCGCCTTCATTTACCTCTTTAAGCGTTTTGCACATAAACCTGTTTTCGTCAATGTTTTCTCCCTGTGAGATGTAATTGATGTATAATTCAGATTCTTTGCGCAGGTAATCACTTTTTAATAATATTTTTTTATCCGGCTCACGTAAAAAAAATCCTTTTTTCCAGCCGTTTCTTACATCAGCATCAAAAATTTCTACATGCAGGCTGGCTTTTTGTATGCGCTCGGGAGCTCTTGCTGTGCCGGCAAGGTAGCTTACCGTTACTTCCCAGGGAATGGGAAGAATTACCAGCCGTGCTTCTTCTTCGGTAAAAGGTAATCCGAAAATATTATAATTGGGATTGCCTGACGAATTGGGGTCAAATTTTGAAAGGTCCATACTACTATTTCAAAAGCGGTGCAAGTTATGACCGTTTTTTTAATTTAAAACAATAAAGGTTGTTTAATAAACGCAGCAATTGCCGGTAAAGTTGCAAAGCACCTATAATTGCTATACAATATGTTAAAGTTTTGTTGGGTAGTTTAATTTAAACGGAGCTAAAATATCAGCGCTTATTTATTAGTTGTTTAAACAGTATTGCGTTGATTTTTAAGCTAATTTTGCGGAGTTCAACCGGATTTTCCATTATGAAAAGAATTCATATAATTACGTTGGTATTGATTGCAGTAGCCATTGCATATATGCTGGTTACCATGTCAAAAGATCTTACCACTTACGATACCATCGCTTCCGCCCGCCAGAAACAAGGAAAGTATATTCACCTGATAGCCAAATTAGACAGGTCAAAAGATATTCAGTATGACCCGGTTAAAGATCCGAATTACCTTGCTTTTTACGCGGTTGACTCTTTGGGTGGGCATACAAAAGTTATATATCACAGTACCAAGCCCCCGGAGCTTGAAATGAGCGAAAGAATAGTGCTGAAGGGAAAAATGAACGGGGATACATTTGAGTGCAAAGAGATATTATTAAAATGTCCTTCTAAATACAAAGACGATCCTGCACACCAGGAAAAAGAATTAAAAAATAAAATGCAGGATTAATCAGACATGCTTTATCAGGGTGAACACTTATGGGTAGGACAACTGGGGCATTTTTGCATACTGTTGGCCTTTATAGCTTCTTTGGTTGCAACGTTTTCTTATTTCAAGGCTACGCAGGCAAAGCTGGTAGAAGAACATAATAGCTGGAAAAGGCTTGCACGTATTTCCTTTTATCTTGAAGTTGTTTCCGTGATAACAACATTTGTAATGTTGTATATCATTATTTACAATCATTATTTTGAATATCAGTTTGCATACAAACATTCAAGCCGCTCGCTTCCTACTGAATATTTACTGAGTTGTTTTTGGGAAGGGCAGGAAGGCAGTTTTATGCTTTGGAATTTCTGGCATTGCGTGCTTGGTTTATTTGTAATAGGCACCGGCAAAAAATGGGAAGCACCGGTTATGACGATTATTTCGCTTGCCCAGGTTTTTCTGGCTTCTTTTGTAATTGGTATTTATTTCTTCGATGTAAAAATTGGTAGTAGCCCTTTTGTGCTGATGCGTAATGAAAATCAATGGGCGCCTATTTTCCAGGATCCTCAATATCTTCAAAAATATTTACGTGATGGTAATGGATTAAATATTCTGCTTCAGAATTACTGGATGACGATACATCCCCCCGTTGTATTCCTTGGTTTTGCATCTACTATAGTTCCATTTGCATTTGCCATAGCCGGATTATGGAAAAAAGAGTATAGAGAATGGATAAAACCTGCCTTGCCGTGGACACTTTTTAGTGCCGCGATGCTGGGCGTTGGTATAATGATGGGAGCGGCCTGGGCTTATGAATCGCTTACATTTGGTGGTTACTGGGCGTGGGATCCTGTAGAAAATGCATCACTGGTTCCCTGGCTGATAATGGTTGCCGGGCTGCATATTATGCTGGTGAATAAATCAACCGGGCATTCATCCAAAGCCAGTTTCTGGTTTTTGTTCCTTTCATTTTTAACGCTGTTGTATTCAACTTTTCTTACGCGCACCGGTGTGCTTGGCGATACTTCCGTGCATTCATTTACAGGAGAAGGAGATTCTTTATTCTGGCATTTGATCACAAAAATGTCTTTATTTTCCCTGCTGTTTATTGTTCTTTACTTTAAGAACAGTAAACAAATCCCGGTTGTAAAAAAAGAAGAAGAAATATCATCGAGAGAATTCTGGATGTTTGTTGGCGCACTGGTATTTTTTATATCTGCAGCGTATATTACGTTTTATACTTCTTTACCTATCATCAACAAAATATTCGGAACCAACAAGGCTATTGGAGAAGATCCTGAGTATATTTATAACAGGGTGATGATATTGATAGCGGTAATTATCGGTTTGCTTACCGCCATCACACAATACCTGAAGTATAAGGGCACACCTCGCAATTTCTGGATGAAAAAGGTTGCTGTTCCTACTTTCATCGCGGCGCTTATTTCCCTGTCAATAAGCATTTTCGGGAAAATAAGTTATGATAAATATGGTGCAGGATATCTTGGAGCAATACACTTTGCATTGTTCGCATCAATATATGCTGTAGTAGCAAATGCGGCATATATATGGTCTGGCTTAAAAGGAAAATTAAAATCAGCCGGCGGTTCAATTGCGCATATCGGTTTTGGGTTGGTGCTGGTGGCAATTTTAATCACTTCTTCAAAAAAAGAGGTGATATCTATTAACAGAACAGGCATAATGATACCGGGCTTAACAGACCCGAAAGGAAGACCGGATAGCGGGCTTGAGAATATTACGCTAATAATGGGAGTACCTACACCTATGGGTAAATACATGGTAACATATGAAGGCGATACCAGTTTGCCGAAGGATGAGAAAATGTATTTTAAAGTAAACTATGTGCGTAAGGATCCATCAACACAAAAGATAAAAGAGCAGTTTACATTATATCCTGATGCATTTTTGGTGAAAGGAGAGGAAGGTAGGACACAATTATCTGCCAATCCCGATTCTAAACATTATTGGCATAAAGATGTTTTTACATTTGTTACGTCAATGTCTGACAAGGAAAGCGTAAAAGATACGGCTACGTTTAAAAATATTCCTGTTCGTGCAGGAGATACTATTTACTATTCAAAGGGTTATATTTTAGTTAACCAGATTATTGAAGCGAATAAAAATTCTAATAAAGATTTACCCTTAGTTGATAGCGCGTGGCTTGCAGATGTGAGTATTGTGAGCAATGATGGTATGAACTATAAAGCTAATCCCGCTCTGTTTGCCAAAGGCAGCAGTTTAATACCTAAACGTGATACTGTTATTTCTCAAAGCCTTGTGCTACAGGTTGATAAAACCGCTAAAGGAATTGAACTGGGTGTTAAAGAATCTAATGCTGTAATGAAGTTTATCACTTTAAAAGCGTTTCAGTTTCCTTTTATCGGGTTGCTTTGGCTGGGTGTTATTATTATGACCATCGGCTTTTTTATGAGCATGTTCCGGAGATTTTCATCTAATTAGTTTCATAGTGGATGCGGCATTTTAAGGTGCGGCGCACCGTAATATTAAACATCACATGCATCGGGTTAATATTACGCCGCTCTGCGGCTTGTTTCATATTGTTTGCGGTTCTACAAACCTGCCTGCTGTTACCCTGTATACATGTCTTATATTTAGTTTATTCAGGCTTCGCTTCAAACGAGATGTTTATTAGCTGCAGCGCAGCGCTAATTTTTGTAGCGCTATAGTGTATGAGGTATTTTAGGTGCAGTGCACCGAAATATTAAAATAAAAAACACATCAAATAATATTATGCCGTTCTGCGGCTTGTTCCACAATGTTTTGCCGTGCTACAAAAATTACCGTGTGCCGCACCTGTATTGCGCTGCGGTATCCCCGTTACTTTATTGTATTTTCCAGTACAATCACAGAAGGTCCGGTAGTTAACCACTGTTTTCCCAGCCCTGTTGTGTCTCCATCTGCAATAAAATATACAAATGAGCCTAAAACCAGGTCTGTATCTCCATCTCCATCCATATCCCCTGCATCCATTACAATCCATCTTCCTTTTGTTGCTTCCGGAAATGAATAATCTTCAAATTTCAGGTGCCCTTTATTTTCCAGGTAAATAAAACTTTCGTTAGGATAATTGCGATAATCGGGAAAAAAAGAAATGGCAGCGATATCGGGGTCACCGTCCAAATCATAATCATTTACCATGGCTTTATATGCGCCATTCATTTGGTAGAAATATGACTGGCGGAAATTGTTTTTACCATCATTTAAAAAAATATAAATACCGTGATAATTTTTCAGGATCGGCGTTTTATCTGCATTATCTCCGCACACATATACAATATCATCAAAACCATCTTTGTTGAAGTCAGCGAGTTCAATATACTGCGATCCGTAGAGAGGAGGAAATGATAACAGGCGTTTTTCTTTAAACCTGCCCGCTCCCAGGTTTTCGTATAAAAAAACAGCTTCATCAGCCTGGGCCATCAATACATATATATCAGGTAATCCGTCTTTATTGGCATCTTTAATAATTGCGGTAATGGCGCCGGGTTTGCTTCTGAGCACATTTTTTGTATAGCTGCCATTCCCGTTGCGCTGAAACCAGGCCAGCTCACCTGTTTGATTGCCAAATTCACAAACCACAGCATCTTCAAGCCCGTCTTTATTCAAATCTCCATAAGCTATACAAACCGGCCTTTTCAGGTTTTGAATAAGAACATCTCCTGATTGAAATCCCGCTCCTGTATCTTTTTTTACCAGGCGCTGTAAAGAACCGTCGGATGCATCAGTAGGAAAAATACCATTTCCTGCAATGGTGAGCAATAACTCATTTGATTTTTCCCTGAACTGCACAGGCGTTGATCTAAGTGGTAAGCTGAAGTTTTCCCGTAGATCCGGAGTTAAAAATGTCAGGATACTTCGGCCAGGCTTCCCGTCTGCATAAGCTATACCCTTATTGTCCGGCAATATTTTAACCATTGTGGTTAATGCGGGGCGATGTGAAAATGAAGTTTCCTTATACCGGAAATGTTTGAGCCCCATGCGTATAGGAGTTTTTCGTACAGGCGGCAAAATGGTATCAGGTGAATTTTTAAGAAAATATTCCTCTATTTTATGCCAGTCTTCTTTTGCTAAAACAGGCTTTTCAGGAAATATATTGGCATTGCGCACCACTTCACCACTTGTGCCTGCATCAAACAAGCTGTCGGGTCTGTATCCGCTGCCATATATACCCATGCGATAACCCATAGCAGGAAGCACTGAAAACTTCCAGCTTGATGCGGGCAGTGATTCAGGGCTAACAAAAGCGTGACAACTGCTGCAATAGGTTAAAGCCAGTTCCTTCCCGGAAAATGATGAAACCGGTGGCTCTTGTATTGCAGGCACATCTTTTTTTTGTGTGGTGTTGCACGCACTAAAGAATAATACTGCCAAAGAAAATGTAATCCATTGTTTCATGTGCTTGCTGAAGATAAAGAATAAATAACCCGCCTAATACCCAAAAACTATATTTATATACATTAATATATAACACAAAATAGTATCCGGTAGTATTACACGAGTTGAACATTAGTACCAAAGCCCGGCAGATCTCTCACTCGCATAAAAGTGTCTATACTCAATCCCCCTGTTGCTCGTTCGAGATGACGCAAACCAGCAAACGTTATTGCGATCTGTACATACAGGTGTAATCTCATTTAACTTCAGGAATTGAATTTTCTTAGCTTCTTTCTAAAAGAGAAATCCGGTTGGGGTAAGGCTTTTTAACTTTACTTTAGTTAAATTATTGAATATTGGCAGCGGTTGGGTTACCATTATTGTCTCACACGTATTAAAAATCAGGAAAAATCGTTTATTTTAATTATTGAATGACGCGTGTGTGTAAACTATATCGTAAATCGACCCTCGCCGTACTCTTTGCTATGCTGTGTTTTTTTACAACAAAATCACAAAGCAGGTATGGAGTGAATGATACACTTACTGTTCCTGCTATTGTTTACCAGGGCGATACCATTCCTTACCGTGAACTTTCTACTGTATATATTTTTCTGGATCTTACACCTGCGCAACGCAAAGCGCATAAAGAATGGACAAGGCTGAGGAACGCCGTATATGTTACCTATCCTTATGCAAGAAAAGCCTCTATTGTTTTTAATGATATTAAGGCACACCTGGATACTATTCCGGATAAGGAGAAGCGCAAGGCTTATGTAAAAAGCCGCGAAAAAGATCTGCGCTCCGAGTTTACCAAACCACTTACCGATCTCTCCGTATACCAGGGTAAGGTATTGATGAAGCTGATTGCAAGAGAAACAGGCAATACCTGCTACGAGATCATCAAAGATTATAAAGGCAGTTTTTCCGCCGGTTTTTGGCAGAGCGTTGCATGGGTTTTTGGCAGTAGCTTAAAACAAACCTATAATGCCCAGGGCGATGACGCAGTAATTGAGGATATAGTCAGGGAAGTGAGGACTATGTATGGCTATTATTAGAGTGGTAAAGGATTAGTAGTGCAATTATGATTTTTGAGAGCAGCATATATTAATAAAAAATCTGCTCTGTAAACTATCACAGTCAGGGAGAAGAATAACAGCCGGAGTTGTCCTGTATTATGAGTTAGTATCATCATCAGTATTAAAGAGCATATTTTCAATACGATCTTCAATATCATTGCCGCTATCATTTATTGCGTCATCAATTTGCTTTTGCGCCCCGGCACCTGGTAACTGTTGCACTTTCCGCAACTGTCGTTCAATAGCCCTGCTGCGCACTTCAGCCTGGTCAATAGTATTGGTAGCTTCCTGTAATTTCTTTTTGGTTCTTTCCAGCACAGTTCCAAATTTTCCAAATTCGGTTTTAACCGCGCCCAGCAAGTCCCATACTTCACTGCTTCGTTTTTCAATAGCCAGCGTTCTGAAACCCATTTGCAAACTATTCAGCAAAGCACTCAATGTAGTAGGGCCGGTAATAGTTATTTTATAATCTTTCTGGATCTGCTCAAACAATCCGGGCGTTCTTAATACTTCCGCATACAAGCTTTCAAAGGGAAGGAACATAATGCCATATTCAGTAGTATTCGGTGGATCGATATATTTTTCTTTAATGTCCCTGGCATTTTTCAGAATGGCATTTTTAAATGATTTTTTCAATGCATCAATTTTTTCAGGATCGCCATCATCATAAGCATCTACCAGCGCTTCATAGTCCTCTTTTGGAAATTTGGAATCTACCGGTAGCCACAATGCTTTTTCAAGGTTGTTGTTGTTAGGCATTTTAATAGCAAATTCCACAATAGCGCCGCTACCGGCCTTAGTTTTTACATTTTTTTCATATTGCTCATCGGTCAGTAAATCTTCAAGAATATTAGCAAGTTGGTATTCTCCTAAAATACCTCTTGATTTTACATTGCTCATTACTTTCTTTATATCTCCCACACTGCTTGCAAGTGTTTGCATTTCACCCAGTCCTTTGTGTACAAGTTCAAGCCTTTCGCTGATCAGTGTAAACGAATCATTGAATCTTTTTTCAAGCGTGTTTTGTAGTTTTTCATCTACCGTATTCCGCATTTCTTCCAGCTTTTTGCTGTTGTCTTCCTGCAGATTTTTTAGTTTATTCTCAACGGTTTCCCGTATTCTTTCCAGTTTTGTTTCAGTGTCATTTTTTATTTGCTCCTGTTTGAAGAAAAGATCATTGAATTTTTGCCGTTGCAGTTCGTTGAAGTCCTTAATATTATTAGTGAATTTTTCTTCAAATGATTTCAGGCTGCCTGCTAATTCTGCTCTGTTATCTTTTGCCGCATTGCTTAATAATTCGTTCAGCGCTTTCTGGTTGCCGGTTAAACCTGTTATGGTTTGGGCGAGTTGATCCGAAAAATTTTTCAGGGAAGCGCTAAGCTCCTGGCGCAATTCCCGGGCGTTTCTTTGTATTTCATCACGGTTGTTGGAAAATTCAGTTCTGATCAAAGGTTCAATTCTTGAAATGTCAAGGTTTGTTTTTACGAGCGTTGTTTTTATTTCATCAATATTGATTACCGGTTTTTTAAATAAGGCGATAAGCAGGTTGACAACGAGCAATAATGCGCAGGTTATTAACAGGATTTCCGATAGTGACATGAAATGATCTTAATTAAGTATGAATAATTTCTAAATGATGGTAACTGATTTTAAAAATTGACCTGGTAACCGTTTGGGCAATTATTCCGTATTATAGTTTGCTTATTAAATGTAAGAAGAATTGTTTATCACAAAATACATATAGCCGGTAGATTTGCCTTTGGCGAGGAAAGTTCTCTCTTATAAAAGTACGAAATCATTAACTTGGCGTTTCAATTATTGTTATGTACTTCTCTGTTATAAGTTTAATACTGTTATCACTTTTTGCTTCACCTCCTAAAAACAAAACACATCAAATTTTTGTATCAACTACCGGTAATGATGCAAACGCCGGTACAAAAGCTGCGCCTTTTGCGTCTGTTGCAGCCGCGCAAAAAGCAGCACGGGCATTTAAAAAATTAAACCCTGATGTTGCCATAAATGTTTTGATATCCCCGGGAATATATCATTTTACAAGCCCAATTATATTTTCTGCGGAAGATGGAAGCAATAAAGCCGCTCCGGTACATTATACATCCGCCGGTAATGAAGCGCCTGTATTTACCGGGGGCAGAAAAATTACCAATTGGGAGCAGTTAAAAGACAGTAGTATATTGAATAAGCTTGATAAATCAGTACATTATAAAATATATGTTGCTGATATTTCAAACCGTGGCATTACTGATTTTGGTGACCCTGCTGAACCAGGCAGGCGGCCTGAATTGTTTTGTAATAATGTATTGCAAACACTTGCCCGCTGGCCTAACAAAGGGTTTGCTGTTTCCGGAAAAGTGAAAGGAAATACGGTGCTTCCGCCTACCTATATTAAAGTTAACGGTACAAAAGAAGGCGTTTTTGAATATACGGATGCAACAAAAAATAAATGGGCTGATGAAGATGATGTGCGTATATGCGGCTATTTCTATTGGGATTGGGCAGAGGGATTTCAGCAGATGAAGCAGATTGATACTACAACAAAAGTTATTACTTTAAATGAACCTTATCATCATTATGGTTATAAAGACGGGTTCAGGTATTTTGGATTAAATATACTGAGCGAGCTGGACAGCGCCGGTGAGTGGTATCTCGACAGAAAGCGTGGTAAGATTTACTGGTATCCTCCTGCCGGTATTGACCTTCAAAAAGCTGATATTGTATTATCGGTATATAGCGAAGATTTTATGGTAACCATAAAAGATTGCGCCTACCTGGATATAGAAAACCTGGCATTCAGAGAAACAAGAGGCAGCGCTATACATATACAGGGTGGAAATAATTGCATGATAAAAGATTGCAGGATTGAACGCATTGGTAGTGATGGAATACATATTGACAGTGGTAAAGGACATACTATAACCGGTAACTACCTGGCAGGTATGGGATTTGGCGGCATAAAAGTTTATGCGGGCAACAGGAAAAATCTTGTCCCTTCGGAGCATATAATTGAAAATAATATTGTAGAGCATTTTTCATTGTTTAAGCGCACCTATGAGCCGGCTGTTCATTTTGCAGGTTGTGGTATAACTGTCAGGCATAACCGCTTCAGGTATTCATCTTCTTCTGCTATGCGTCTTGATGGAAATGATATGCTGGTTGAATTTAACGAGGTAAGCTTTGTTGTAAATGAATCAGATGACCAGGGTGCTGTTGATATGTTTTTCAATCCATCTTACCGGGGAAATATTTTTCGATATAATTACTGGGCGGATATTGCCGGTGGAACCCTGCATGGTGCCGCCGGCATACGATTAGACGATATGATAAGCGGCACACTGATTTATGGTAATGTGTTTGAACGATGTGGTGTGCTAAACTTTGGCGCCGTGCAGATACATGGCGGTAAGGAAAATGTAGTTGACAATAATGTGTTTTATAAATGTAATGCTGCTATTAGCTTTTCCCCCTGGAGCAAAGAACGCTGGCTGGCTGAACTGGAGTCGGAAAGAATGAAAAAAATGTTGTATGAAGATGTAGATATTAACGCGCCGGTATACCTGAACCGTTATCCGGATATCAGAAACCTCAAAACAGGAATAAATATAAACAGCATAAAAAATAACCTGATCATTGATTGCAAAACTGATTATCTCAGGATTGATAAATCGCAGCAATTGATCAATAACAATTCTATTACCTCACAAGGTTTAGCTGCAGCAAAATATTGTGAAACTGCCATGTTAAAAAAGTATGGTATGCAGCCAATACCATTAAAGGAAATGGGCATAGGTAAAAACAAGTGGATTTCACTAAGCAATTAAGTAACCGGCAATGTTTAAAAAAATAATGCATTAAAAACTTTCTTCAGTAAGTTCTTTATTCACCATTGCTCCGGTTATATTACCTGCGTATACCGCGGCTGCAACAGATCGCATCATAAATGCATTATCGCCGCAGGCATATATTCCGGTAACTGTAGTTTTTTGAAAACTATCTGTTTTAATATAACCGGCTTCATTTAATTCGCAGCCTAATGAAACAGGAATATCAGAATGCTGTACAAAAGGAATTGCAGCATATACTGCATCAAAAAACATTTTGCTGCCATCTGCAAAAACTACATTTTTGATATTACCGCTTTCGTGTTCTACTGCTGAAATATTTGTTTCAATGATTTGAATATGGTGCTTGCTAAGTTTTGAAGATTCTTCATCATTGAAAGCTGCTTTACCTGAGGTTAAGATGGTAATATCTCCTGTAAGATTTTTAATCAGGGAAGCGAGATGCAAGGCTTTGGCTCCGTTTGCCATTATGCCTGTTTTTTTATTACGAAATTCGTAGCCGTGACAGTAAGGACAATGAATAACCGAAATGCCCCAACAGTCCGAAAAACCATTTATATCCGGCATAACGTCTTTTATACCAGTAGCAAAAATGAATTTTTTGCCTGTAAATACTTCGCCCATCTGCGTAGTAATAATAAAAGTATTGCCCGCTTTTTTTCCGCTAACTGCAAATCCGTTATGAAATATTACGTTACTATAGCTCAAAACCTGCGCTTTGGCTTTTTCAGCTATGGCTTTCGGTGTATCGCCGTCATGCGTAATAAAATTGTGTGAATGCGGTGTTTGCCTGTTGCATGGTAATCCGCTATCAATAATTAAAACCCTTTTCAAAGAACGCCCCAGCGCCATAGCTGCCGAGAGTCCTGCATAGCTTCCGCCAATAATGATCACGTCAAAATGTCTATTATCTGTCATGGTATTGTATTTTTTGAAAGAACGATCAATTTCGTTTGTCCGTTCCTGTTGTATTTATGCTATTTTATTTTAGAAGAG
Source organism: Agriterribacter sp. (assembly GCA_047601125.1). Lineage (GTDB taxonomy): Bacteria > Bacteroidota > Bacteroidia > Chitinophagales > Chitinophagaceae > Agriterribacter. The sequence goes on from JASGJY010000002.1 coordinate 3,760,593, forward strand.
CTAAGTTAATAATTATTTAAATATTTGCAACATAGTTGCAAATATTGAGTATACAGAATGAATTGTATGACTTTTCTTTTGTGATACCAGAGGCGTTTATAATGGCTTATAATTAATTGATGATAATATTTTCAAAAATATTTGAAAATTCAAAAATTAACTATAGCTTTGAATTATGAAACTGGAAGAAGCAAAACAACAATTCATCAATAGCTGGGGTGCATTCGGCACCAACTGGGGCATTAACAGAACAATGGCACAGATACATGCGTTGCTGCTCATCAGCCCTGACCCGCTAACGCAGGATGATATGATGGAAGCTCTCAATATCAGTCGTGGTAATGTAAATATGAATGTGCGCGACCTGATAGGGTGGGGGTTGGCGGAAAGAGTGATATTGCCCGGTGAGCGCAAAGAATATTTTACCGCTGAAAAAGATATATGGAAAGTAGTGAAACAAATAGTAAAGGAAAGAAAAAAACGTGAACTGGAACCTATGCTTCAACTGATGGATAAGCTGGAGCAAACCGAAGGTGATAAAAGAGACAGGCATGTAAAAGCTTTTATGGATACCGTTGAAAGCATTAAGAAACTCGGGAAACATGCGGATAAAACATTAGATACTTTAATAAAGGCAGAAGAAAACTGGTTTGTGAGTAATATGATGAAGATGTTTAAATAGAGGAAAAGGTAAAAGATGAGAGGCGGCGGCTTTTTTACACCTCATGCCCTAAGCCCTCCACCTCATCCACATGGCTGCAAATTGCGGCTTTTATTTTCTGAATATTATTCAATTTTTTCTGAAAATTTAAATATTTCGATATGGAACAAAAGCTGCTTATTTACGATGACAACTGCCCGCTCTGCGCCTGGTACAGTAACCTCTTTGTAAAATATGGTTTGCTCAAACCCGAAGAAAGAAAACCTTTTTCAACGCTCGGCAATGATATTCTTCTTCAGATAGATTTTGAAAAGGGAAAAGATGAAATTCCTTATATAGATACAGCAACAGGAAAAGTATTATACGGCATTGACGCGCTGGTAAACATACTCTCTGCAAAAATACTCTGGCTGCCTGTGGTTGTTAATGTAAAACCTGTAAACTGGTTCCTGCGAAAATTATATAAGCTTATATCATACAACCGTAAAGTTATTGTAGCCAAAAAATGTGGAAAAGGTGATATTGATTGTGCGCCTTCTTTTAATATGTTTTACCGCCTGTTGTTCCTGGTATTATTCCTGGCGTTCAACTCCGCGATGGTCTATCCCATTCATACCTATGTTCTTTCAGCTATACCTGCATATTCCAAATCATTTTATGAGGTGGAGACAGCGCATTTCGTTCTGGTAGCGCTTAATTGCATACTTGCATTTACCCTGCCTGCTAAAAGAGCGTTTGAATATATCGGACAGGTGAATATGCTTGCACTGGAAACGGTATTGCTTTTATTACTGCTGATTCCTGTGCTTGCCTGTTTTTCTTCTGCGCTGTGGATTGTATCCCTGTATTTTTTGTTGCTCACCATCTTTATTATTAGCGAGTACCTGCGGAGGATGGACTATGCAGGCATCATTACCCGCAATCGCTGGCTGGCAGCAATCAACATCGCTTCTTTTTCCGGAATTATTCTTTACATCATCAGTTAAACATTCAATATGAAAAGCAAAAAAATAATTATTGCCGGCGGCACCGGTTTTATTGGTGAAGAAATGATCAGGTACTTCGGGAAAGATAATCACCTGATTATTCTTAGCCGGCAAATGATAAACACCTTGAACAATCGTAATAAATATTATTCTCTCAGCGGCACTGACCTTAAAAATGTACAGTATATTAAATGGGATGGTATTAATACAGGTGATTGGGAGGCACAGCTTGACGGGGCAGATATTGTAATTAATCTTGCAGGTAAATCCGTAAACTGCCGTTATACACAAAAAAACAGGCAGGAGATTTTTGATAGTCGTACTGATAGTGTTAATGCCCTTGGTAAAGCCATTAGTAAGTGTAAAAAGCCGGCGGAGCTTTGGATAAACGCATCTTCGGCTACTATTTACCGTGATGCTATGGATCGCAGGCAGGATGAATATACCGGGGAATACCATAACGATTTCTCTGTTCAGGTTTGTAAAAAATGGGAGAAGACTTTATACGAACAGGAAACGCCTTATACCCGCAAAATCGCCTTGCGCATGGCAATCACGTTGGGATCAGGTGGTGTGCTGATCCCTTATTTCAATTTGCTCAAATTTGGTTTGGGAGGAAGGCAGGGTAGCGGTAACCAGATGTATAGTTGGGTACATGCAGAAGATACCTGCCGTATGATAGAATGGTTATATGAACATAAACACCTGTCAGGCATATTCAATTGCTGTTCACCCAATCCTGTATCCAATGCTGAGTTTATGCGATTGCTTCGTAAATCAACCCGCCATGCATTTGGCTTACCGGCTTATGAATGGATGCTTAAACTAGGTGCGCCATTAATCGGCACAGAAGCAGAACTGGTATTAAAAAGCCGTTGGGTGGTGCCAACAAAAATTATAGAAACAGGCTTCCGGTTTAAATATCCGCTGCTTAAAGATGCATTGGCTGATATTATAAAAAGAGTACCGAGGAGGCAGTATCATTTGTTTTAAAATAGTATTTAAAAAGATATATTAGAGGTGTAATTAAATTTGTTATTCAACGTTAAACCCTAAAATAAATGCCATATGGAAAATACTGAAGTAAATCTCCTTGCAGATATAGAATCTGCTCATTTGGTTCAGGCAAGCTCCGGTAAACGGTTTGCCAATTATATCATTGATCTCATCATTTTTTACATTGCTATTTTTGCATCGGCTTTTATATTTGCGATGATAAGCCCCGAATTTGTTGACTGGCTTAATGGTGCAGATAATGACGCCGGGTTTGGGTTGCTGGATAGGTTAGCCGGGCTTGTTTTATATGGCTTATTTATGGGATTGATTGAAGCCCTCACTAAAGGAAGGTCTTTAGGAAAACTGATCACCCGCACTAAAGCTGTAAACCAGGATGGCACTGCTATTTCAGCAGGAACGGCTTTTTTACGTGGTTTATGCCGGGCAGTGCCTTTTGATGGTTTCAGCGCTCTTGGTTCTCCATCTTTTCCGTGGCATGATAAGTGGACAAAAACTTATGTAATAGACATTAAAGAGTCAACTATCCACGAATCATAAATACAGCTTTAACGTATTTTTCTTTTTTACAAATAAGTATGCGGGCGCAGACCATATCTCCTTAAATTATTGCCAATAGTTGTTTGTAAAAAGATAGTATGCTTAAAAGATTAATAAGATTTACCCTTAGTTTAGTAATTATAGCAATAGCAAATACAAATGTTGCCGCACAATTCATATCATTAAAAAACGCGGTAATTAATATTGCTCCGTCTGTTCCTTCACCCATGCGGCAAACAGTGTATAAAGTACTTTCTGAGGAGATAGCCCAGCGTTCGGGTATTACGCTTAAAGCTTCAGATGGCAGCACAGCAAAATCCGCACAAACTATTATGATCGCGTTATCATCTGATGCAGCACTTAATAGCCAGATACTTGCCAGGCCAGATAAGGCCGGACCTGAATTTAAAAAAGAAGGCTTTCGTGTAGTAAGCATTCCCGGTAATACAATATGTATCGTAGGCGCTGATGCCCGTGGCGTTTTGTTTGGTGCAGGCTGGCTGCTGCGTAATCTTCATATGGAAAAAGGTATAGTGCAGCTTGATACACCGGTAGATCATGCCTCATCACCTGCTTATCCTGTACGGGGGCACCAGTTAGGCTACCGTACTACGGCAAACTCTTATGATGCATGGGATGTGAAGCAATATGAACAATATATAAGAGAGCTTGCCATATTCGGCAGCAATGCGGTTGAAGGCATTCCTTTTCATGAAGACGATTCACCAAGCCCGCATTTTAAAATACCTGCTGCTGAAATGAATGTGCGCATAAGCGAGATATGCCAGGCTTATAATATGGATTACTGGGTGTGGACGCCTGCAACTTTCGACCTCACCAATAAAGAAAAAAGAAAGGCTGAGCTTGATACGCACGAAGCATTTTATAAAAAATGCCCGCGGCTTGATCATATATTTTTCCCCGGTGGAGATCCCGGAGATAATCATCCTTCTGAAGTAATGCCGTTCTTAAAAGAGCTACAAAGCCGTTTGGTGAAATATCATCCTGATGCAAAAGTCTGGATTTCATTGCAGGGTTTTAACGAAGAGCAGGTAGATTATTTTTACAAGTATCTCCGGCGTGAAAATCCGGGTTGGCTTGAAGGTGTGGTATCCGGCCCGGGCAGCCCGCCAATAGCTGAAACGCGTTTTCGGCTTCCGGCAAAATACAAGCACAGGCAATATCCTGATATAACACATTCCGTTCGTTGCGAATTTCCTGTTGAAAAATGGGACCAGGCTTATGCGCTTACGCTTGGCCGTGAGTCTGTAAACCCGCGCCCCTTTTCATTTGCGAAAATACATGAAACATTAGCGCCGTTTACAGATGGTTTTGTTTCTTACTCCGACGGATGTCATGATGATGTGAACAAAATAATATGGAGCATGCGCGGCTGGGATCCGCAGATGAATGTAAATACTATACTTGAGGAGTATACACAATTCTTCTTTAACCCCAAGGCTGCCAAACCTGCGGCTGCCGGCATTGCTGCGTTGGAGCAAAACTGGAATGGCCCGCTACAGCAAAATGGAGGAGTGGAAGCCGGCTTCTTATTCTGGAAAAACCTTGAAACATCAAATCCATCTTTACAAAATAACTGGCGCTGGCAAATGCTTTTGTTGAGGGCGTATTACGATACTTATACCCGCCGCAGGCTAATATATGAACAATCGCTGGAGCAGCAGGCAAATGAAATATTACAAACCGCGAATACATCAAACACAGCTTCTGTAATGCAGCAGTCGTTAGCGTTGGTTAATAAAGCAGATACGGAGCCTGTAGCGGCTGATTTGAGAAAGCGAATAGAAACACTTTGTGAAGATCTGTACCGCTCCATTGGCTTACAAACAAGCGTGCCTGAATATAAAGCCAAAGGGTATGAACGTGGCGCTGTGCTTGATTTCGTAGATTATCCCCTGAATAACCGCTGGTGGCTGGCAGACGAGTTTGAAAAGATAAAAAATCAGCCTGCAGAAAAACAGGTAGAGCGTTTGCAGTTAATAAGCAAATGGGAAAATCCCGGTAGCGGCAATTATTACGATGATATATCCAGCGTAAGTAAAGGGCCGCGGGTAAAAACTATTTCTGATGATGCTACAGATATAGCCTGGTGGGACAATGGAAAAAGCCGCAGGCGTTTATCATTTCAAACCTTTCAGCGCTGCCCGGTAATTGAATATACCAACCTTGATCCCGGTACAAGATACATGATCCGTGTTTGCGGCGCTGGTGATGCGCTCATCCGTGTTGACGGGCAAAGGCTTTCTCCCATATTATATAACAAAGAACCTGAAACATTTAAAGAGTGGATAGTGCCGCTCAACGCCAATGCTGATGGAAAGATGACCGTTACTTTTGATGAGCCGGAAGAATCAAACCTGAACTGGCGGAATCAATCCAAGATATTTGATATATGGTTGCTGAGAGGAGAGCGTTGAGCCGTGGGCTTGGGGCTATCAGCTGACGTTCCTATATTCATTATTTTTGTTCAGGGTTAAAATGAGTACCCTCGTCTATAATATGGAATATACCCTTGTTATCAGCCTGTTGATTATCGCAACCAATGTAATTGTATCAAACAAAGGTTTTAAAAGCATTGAATTTTTCAACCGTTACTCTTTTGAAGTAGAGAAAGTAATCTTATACAAACAATATGATCGTATTGTTACTTCAGGGTTTCTGCATGTAAACTGGATGCACTTAATATTCAACATGCTTTCGCTGTTTTTGTTCAGTGGAAGCCTTGCAGCTATTTTAAACCCATTCTCGTATTTGCTGGTATATTTCGGAAGTTTGATATGCGGCAATTTATTCGCCCTGCTCATTCACAAAAAAGATGGTGACTATAGCTCGGTTGGCGCATCCGGAGCAATAAGCGGATTAATATTCGCGGCCATCGCACTTGCGCCGGGTTTCAGTATAGGATTATTTTTTATACCTATCGGCATTCCGGGCTGGATATTCGGACTTGCGTTTGTGTTATATTCCATTTACGGTATCCGTTCCCGTAAGACCAATGTTGGTCATGAAGCGCACCTTGGTTCAGCAATAACGGGTATGCTCATTGGTATTCTGCTCGACCCATCTGTGCTGCGCTATAATTTATTTCCTATACTCGTTATATTAATTCCATCACTTTTCTTTCTTTATATCATCATTAAAAAACCACATTTACTGCTGGTTGATAATCTTTTTTACAAGCAACATTCAAAATATTATACCATTGAAGATAAATACAACTCCAGAAAAGTTGATACTCAAAAACAGGTAGACCAGATACTGGAGAAAATTCATAAACGCGGGATGAACAGCCTTACCAGAAAAGAAAAGGAGATACTGGATGAATATTCCAAAACAGTAAGATAGTATTGTTTTCTTTTATGAACTGAGCTGCATTGCTACTATTAAGCCCCGGTTGCGTCGCACAATTGTGCTTCAGCAAATAATTCAGCATATTGAAACACCTTGCTTAAATTGCATTATGCTTAAGCTACTATTTTTACATAGTATTATTGGCCTGTTGTTTTGTTCCTGCGCAAATAAGCAGGCTGTTCAGCAGGAGGAAATACTTGCGCTGAAAGAAATGAACCAACTGGTTACGGTAGAGTATGTTGTTAACAAGATCATTAAAGCAAGCGATGATCAGACATGGTATAAATTAGGCGACAGAAAAATTTTAATGACCTGCGAAGCCACCCTCAAAGCAGGCATTGACTTTTCAAAGATCAATGCCACCGGTATTAATATTACAGATAAAGAAATAACACTTACACTCCCTCACGCTACATTGTTTTCACTCAATATAAAACCAGAAGATATTAAGGTTGCTTACCAGGAAATAGGCGCTTTCAGAAACGAGTTTTCATCGCAGGAAAGAAATATGCTCGCCGCACAGGCACAAACTCAAATACAGGCAAGTGTCGATTCGCTGGGTGTTTTGCAAACAGCTGAAACGAATGCAAGTCTTTTTGTAGGTAATTTTTTGCGAAACCTGGGATACGAAAAAGTATCAGTAAGATTTGGAGAAACAGGCGCTCCTGCTAAACTTAATTAACAATGCTTAAGAAAACGGTTAAATATATTGTAATTGCGGCGGTAGTTATTATACTGGCGCTGTTGTTTAAAGATAAATGGCTTCCTTCCATTGCAAATATTTTTAAGCCTAAGCCGGTTATTATTGAGGATACGCCCATTCTTATTAAGCAAATAAATGAACTTGCACAACTGTGTGCCATTACTGTTTTTGATGAAGTGGTAGCCGATTCTGCAGAGATCAGGAAAAAATCAACCATCGAAACATTCCTGCCCGACCTTTCTGCTTTTGGAGGGCTTCCCATAACAGGAAGAAGAATTGTGATTATAGCGCGGGGTAAAATTATAGCAGGAACAGATCTTAAAAAACTGCAACCCCAATCAGTATTTATTCAAAAAGATTCTGTTTCGCTCATTCTCCCGAAGGCAGAAATCCTGGATGTTATAATGAACCCTGCAGATATTGAAACCTTTAGTGAGGTTGGCGAATGGAATGACAAAGAAATAACCGCTGTTAAAATAAAAGCACGGAACAAAATGATTGACCGCGCCATAAAACAACAGGTTCTTGAAAAAGCTGATGAAAGGAATATTATGCTGATGGAAAATTTTTTAAAGGGAGCAGGGTTTAAAAAGATAGTGGTTAAAATCAATTAAAATAACCTGCTCTAAAAATGCTACGCCTGCTTATATCAATCAATAGCTGTTTTCCTGAACTTCCTGATCCTGTGAAAAGTTAAATAGTTAGCGTCATGATTATTATGCGCTCCGCCTGCATCGTCATCATAAGCCGTTCTGCTGACAAACAAAATATCATTTTTATGAAACAGCCAGTCCACATACTGAAAGCCGTGATTGATCACATCAGGATGCTGTAATAATACCCTGCGCAGGCTCCAGTTAATTAAATCAGTCGAGCTGAATAATGCCTGTGTGTTGCGAATACTTGCGGGGTTTCTGCCAATGTTTTTTTGTTTGATGCTGTCAGGAATGTAGTTACTGATGGTCCAGTATTGTTTTGAAACACTATCGTAACGAATCGTAAATTTTTTACTGCCGCCGGGAAATGGAATAAACCCGGTAGCTGAATCAAAGGAAGCAATTTTTCCATCGTTGCTTATTTTTACAATGGCTGCTTTTTCTTCAAGCGTTGATCTGTCATCTACCCTCAGCATATCAATAATATTTCCTTGCGGTGTTACAATAGCATTGCCTTCAATCCATGCGCCGAAATTGCCATTCAGCATAGTTGAGTCATAATGCAATACGTTACTGGTTTGCCAGTTCGAAGCCAGCATAAGGTCTTTATCAACCTCTATGCTCATCATAAATGCGCCATATCTTTTTCCCCATTTTTTAATTTCTCCCATTGCGTCTTCCATAGCACGCCAAAGTTTACCGTTGTATTCAACAAATGGCATAGGGGCACAATGATATTCACCCTGCAACAACAACCCGGTACCCGCATCCACCGGTTCAGACCATGTACTGCCATTATCGGCAGATGTTCTTATGATCGTGTTTCCATGATGTTTGCTTGTTCCGAAAAAGTATAATTTTCCTCTGAATGTAAACAGTTTCGACCAGAATTGACCATTGATAATAGCTACTTCTTTCCAGCTTTTACCTTTGTTTTCAGACCTGTAAATTTTCGATACCGGTTTTTCAAATTCATTGGATGAAGGTCCGAACAAATCATGCGATGCGAGATAACTCCCATCTTTAAGTATGCAAATACTTGGTGAGCCAATGTATAAACCGCTGCCGGCAGGGCTGTGTGTTATAACAGTGCCGGGTACACTAATTTTCTGCGCCTGTAATGTTACTGATATGCATAAAAAAGAAATGACCGCTAAATATTTCATGATATATGGCTTTAATGTGCAGAGAGCGCATTAAAAATATATTATACTGGTCTATTTTTTAAATATTTTGCAGGTTAATAATTGAAGCATGTTTGTAACGCAATCCCCTGGTTATGCACCCGGTAACAATTGGAATATATGGCTGGCAAAATGGTTCATGCCGCTTTGTATTACAGGTATTGTTATTAATGCTACCGGTTTTTTTGTAACAATACTTGATTCGGATGGAACGCTTTACGCAATGGTTGCTAAAACAATGGTTCAGCGTAATGATTTTGTGAACCTGATGGTATTCGGTAAAGACTGGTTGGATAAGCCTCATTTTCCTTTTTGGCTGATAGCGGTAAGCTACAAGATTTTTGGAATAAATACTTTTGCCTACAAGCTGCCTGCTTTTTTGTGCTGGCTGATGGGCGCTTATTATACGTATAAGTTTGCATTCAAAGCGTATAACAAAAGTATTGCGCAACTAAGTGTATTGCTGTATTTAGCGGCGGCGCACCTTGTAATTTCAAATAATGATGTTAGGGCAGAGCCTTACCTTACCGGTTTTATCATTGGCAGTGTATATGATTTTTATATTGCTTCATTAAACAAAAAGCTCAGTTGGTATATAGTATGGGGTGCTTTATTGGCCGCTTTTGCTGTTATGACCAAAGGCCCTTTTGTATTGATCACTATTGGCGCGGGGTTTATAGTTCACTGGATCATCAAAAGAGATTTTCAGCAATTATTCAACTATAAGTGGATCATTGCTTTTTTACTGGTTGCTGTTTTCTCTCTGCCTGAAGTGTATACGCTATATGTGCAGTTCGATCTTCATCCTGAAAAGGAAGTATTTGGAACAACAGGTGTTTCAGGGGTACGCTTCTTTTTTTGGGACAGCCAGTTTGGGAGGTTTCTTAACAACGGGCCTATTAAAGGAAAAGGTGATCCGTTTTTCTATATGCATACCATGCTCTGGGCTTTTTTGCCCTGGTCGCTGATATTTTATATTGCACTATGCTGGAAAATATTTAAATCCGGAAAAGTATTTCCCAAACAGGAATACATAGCAGTTGGCGGAGGAGTGATTATGCTCCTGATCTTTTCATTATCAAAATTTCAACTGCCGCATTATCTCAATATTCTTTTCCCTTTCTTTTGCATTATTACTGCTCAATATCTTTACCAGTTGCAAAAACCGGCATGGTTAAGAGTGATAAGCATTGCACAGTATATTATCATCGGCGCATTGTTATTACTGCCACTGTTGCTGATTTATTTTTATCGTCCTGGTGCTGCTGTAGCAGCCATAATATATATGCTGGTAGTTATCGCGGTTACGATTTTTGCATTTAAAAAGAACCGGCTCGCCGGTATTATCGGAAAGAGCTTTTTGGCAGCGCTTGGTGCTTACGGTTTTTTGAATATGTTCTTCTATACAGCTCTTATAGATTACCAGAGCGGAAGCAACGCAGCTGCTTTGGCAAACAAAATGTCCGGCAATAGTGTAAATCGCGCCGCAGTATATGGCACATTTTCCCACTCTTTTACTTTTTATATAAAAAAAGATGTGGTATATGGGGACCTTGATCAGCTGAAAATTTATGCAAAACAGCCGCTTTTAATATATACTACGCAGGAGGGACTGGAAGAAATACGCAACAGTGGTTTTAAAATAATGGATACACACAGTTTCCCTTATTATCACGCCAGCAAACTAACCGGTAAGTTTATCAATTATAAAACAAGACCGTTTGTAGTAGCCACGCATTATCTTGTAACGGTAGTGGCGATTTAAATATAATGTATACCGGAACGGTTAATCATTTTTGAGCGGCGGTCTGCCCACGAATCTTTCTTTGCCCAGCAAAAAACTTATGGCGCGGTCAATATTTTTATTGATACTTTCTGCTGTTTTCAATCCTGCTATATACCTGTTTATTTCTTTTTGAAGGGAAGGTGTAAGCGATTCATAAACTTTCTTTGCTTTTTTGTTTTTATTCAATACTGCGGCCAGCCCTGGATGAAATGCCACGCTTCTGTCTTCAGGGTCATGCTGAATGGTGATGCTTATTTTTTTTCCTACGTGTTTGGGAGAATCTTTCAGCATTACCGTATTAATATAAAGCCGCCATTCACCTGCATATTTTACTAATGTTTGCCTGTAAGGCGAATTATTTATCGTTCCTTTTACCGGTATCGGCCCTTTATTTTTTCCGGATGAAGTAAAAAGAACGTCCAGGATTTTAGCAGGAATAAATACAAAAGGATTGATACCTATGATTTCAATGATTGCTGAAAATTTTTTAGGCATAGTGTCAATGGAAAACAGGGATGGTTTTAACAAAATACAGTTCTTTCGTATTCAATAAATATATTACCACAAACACTGTAAAATGATATTTGGTTTCAAAGGTTTTTTTAAACTTGTTTTTTAACGATGTGGGTGAGGCCTTAACAGTTGCAATAGCGTCAGTATCCCATCCGTAGTCAAACCTGTATTCTACCATTTGAATTTTTTTAAGAAATTCAGGAGGGGCATCTATCCAGAATTTGCCATTATACCACCATTCATCTTTCAACTGTATCTCATGCTCAACAGCGTAAAAGCTATTATTTTGTAAAATACCTGACATTAATTTAAAAAAATCAATCGTAAAATCATCGGTTGCATCCAATATCTGGTATGCCGCTAATTGTGGTATAATATCTGCAAACTGCAGCCGGTAAACAATTAATTTACGAATTCCGGTTTTCAATTCAGATTGCCGTACCCAGGTAAGTTCCTGCTTTATATATTTTGATTGTAAAGATTCTGGTGAATGGATATAAATAAAATGGTCACACTTTTTTATACGGTTCTCTAATTCTTTTTTCCAGTCTGCGCCTGCCTTTATTGATTCTGTATCTAAAAATACATCATGAGCTGTATCAAGCCTGGAAATAAGATTCCTGATCCTTTTTGCTATATCCGTATTTTTTCTTGAATAAGAAATAAAGAAATTCGCCATAAAATGCTTTATGTTTTTTCAAAAATCTATAGCATCAAACTATACGGATGGCCCAACAATAGCGATCAATTATTTATTCTTCTTTTCCTGTTTCAACATCCCAGTTATCAGTTCTGAAAGGATTTACAGGTAAACCTGCCTTATTAAAGATGTTCCCGATAGCAGTATTGCTGAATGAAAAACGCGCTGCAACCGGGTTTTTAATTTGCTTATTGGAAAGAATAACATGATCGCCTTCTATTTTAACATCTGCCGGTAAAAAGTTCTTGTCTTCGCCTGCTATATAAAATTCCGTAGCTTTCTTGTCCGCTCCTTTAAGCATTAAACCATCAGCAGCATTGTTGAAGTATACTGTAATTTTATTTTTATTCACTTCCATGTTTTTGTACTCAGGACTTTTATAGCTTATCCCTTGTTTATTATAAGTATCAGCCAAAGCCCATGCCGCCAGCCTTTCGCCAACACCAATTTTTTGTCTTGGGTGAATATCTTTCACATTTTCTACCAGGTCGGTAATTACAACCATGCCTGTTTTTGGATGAGAGAGGGTTTGTGTTTGCGCTTCGCGCAGTAAAGCGCCAATGTTTTTATTGCCGTATTTAAACGGAGCGATCTGCACGTAATAAAACGGAAAATCTTTATTCCATGCTTTGCGCCAGCTATCAATCATTGTTGTCATAAGTTTTTTGTAAGTAGATGCTGTGCCTGTATTACTTTCGCCCTGGTACCATATGGCTCCTGCAATATTGAAACTGGTTATGGGATAGATCATTGCATTATAAGTTGCGCCGGATACTGTGGGCCACCAGTTATTGATCCCTTGTTTTGCGGCAGCTTCTTTCAGTTCATTATCATTGCTTACAGCATCAGCAGGCGTCCACACTTCTGCCGGTGTGCCTCCCCAACTGGTATTGATAAGCCCGATAGGAACATTCAATTCTTTCTGTAATTTTTTCCCAAAGAAATAAGCAACCGCGCTAAAGTTTTTTAGTGATGCAGGATCACAGTTTTTCCATGTGCCCGCATTATCGTCCTGTGGGTAGATGGCAGTTGTTTTGGGAATATGAAACAAACGGATATTCTGGTTGGCGCTATTAGGCAACTCTGCATCCATTTCCGGCAGCCCGTTCACGCTGCTCCATTCCATATTTGACTGACCGGAGCAAACCCAAACTTCGCCTATCATTACATTTTGCAATGTGATGGTGTTGCTTCCTTTAATGGTAAGGGTATAAGGCCCGCCTGCTGCCGGCGTTTTAATTTTTACATTCCATTTTGCAAAACCGGCTGCCTGCGCAGAATCAACATTGCTATTCCATGTGTTGCTGATGAATATTTTTTCACCAGGCGAAGACCATCCCCAGATCGTTACTTCAGCTTCTCTTTGCAACACCATATTATCAGAGAATATTGCCGGAAGACGTATTTGGGCAAGGCTATTAACTGCAATAAATAATGTAAGCAGGAAGAAACCTGAACGTGATACAATCATTTTGGACATACAAAAATATTTTTCGCAAAAGATAGGAAAGAAAAAAGCCATCACAAAATCAATTCTATCTTTATAAAAAATATATATGGCACAGGGCACTTCAATGGCAGCTGAGTTAAAACATGAAGCATCTAATACACGAAAAATACTGTCGCGTATACCCGAAGAACATTTTGAGTGGAGACCACATGAAAAAAGCATGACAGCAGGCAGACTTGCCGGGCATGTTGCTGAACTTACGCAATGGGCAGGGCTTATAATAAATGGGCCGGAGTTTGATTTTGCAAAAACACCGCTTAACCGTTGTAAGGCTGTTAATACTAAAGACCTGCTGGATTTTTTTGAACAAAATCTTGAGCACGCAATTGCGTCGCTGCAAACCGCTACTGATGAAGTACTAAATGAAAACTGGATATTATGCAGGGGAGAAATTATTGTTGTGAATCTGCCCAAAAAGGTAGCGCTACGGAGCATGCTGATGAATCATATTATCCATCACCGCGGTCAGTTGTCTGTTTACCTGCGGTTATTGAATATTCCTGTGCCGGGAATGTATGGACCTTCGGCTGATGAAAAGTGAGGGGAGGAGGAATGTGTAAGGTGTAATAAGGTGTAGGGTATAAAGTAGGAGGGTATAGATATTCGAAATCTTTGAAAAATTTCGAAGCGATGTTACGAGTGTAAAAAAAATGAAAATAAATCAAAACTCTTGCAGGCGAGGCTATTGCCAATAATTCATTTTACAACTTATATGTTACGTAATATAAAACCTTTGCCTGTAAACAATAAATGCTTCCCGCGGGAAGCATTTATTGTTTAAAAAAATTCAGACGGTTAAATAGGCCTGATCCAGATATTTCTAAACGCTGTTGGGTTACCGTGATCCTGAAGGGAAATCGGTTCTTTAGTATTATGTTTTTCGTAATTAGGAGTGCCTATATATTGTGTAGCGCCCCAGATAGTTGTATTGTTTTGTATTAAAACGCCATTGTGAAAAACGGTTATACGCGCAGGAGATTTTAATGCGCCATCTTCATAAAATACCGGTGCGGTAAAAATAATATCATAAGTCTGCCATTCACCCGGTCCGCGTGACGCGTTTACCAGCGGCGGAAATTGCTTATACATGCTTCCTGCCTGCCCGTTTGAATAGGTGCGGTTTTTATACGAATCCAATACCTGCAATTCATACCTGTTCATCAAAAATATACCGCTGTTGCCACGTCCCTGGCTTTCGCCTTTAACTTCCGCCGGGGTACGCCATTCAATATGCAGCTGGCAATCGCCGAAAGATTCTTTGGTTTCAATGCCGCCCGTGCCGCCGGCAACAACCAGCGCACCGTCTTCAATTTTCCATTTAACAGCGCCGCCATCTTTCTGAGCTTTCCATTTGGAGGCATCTTTTCCATCAAATAATACAATGGCATCAGAGGGAGGATCGGCGCTGGTTTTGCCCGGAGTAACTATTCTTACCTCTGGTTCCCAGTATTCGGTTAATTTGGGGTCGCCCTGCCTCGGCGCTTTTTGAGCAAAAGAATACAAACTTCCTAAAGCCAGGCAAGCACTCATGGCAAACTTTGATAATCGGATGATCATAATCACGAAATATTAATTTGTATAAAATGGTTACAATTTATACAAATATATGGAGTACATATACATAGACGGGCGAGCAATTGAAATTAGGTTGTTAAAGCAAATCATTCATTTAAAATTTTGCCGGTTAAAAACTGTGCCTTACTTTTGCGGCGGAAAATTAAAAACATGATTCATACTGTACATCATCACCATCATTTCTTACCACAGGGGTAAGCCGGTGCTGTATGTACGTTTTTAAATACAACATTATAGGGCTTACTGATGTAAGCCTTTTTTATTTATAAAATTTTATACAATGCTTAAACTGGCTGTACAAAAATCCGGCAGGTTACACGATGATTCAATGCGGCTTTTGAAAGAATGCGGTATTGGTATTTCAAACGGCGCTAATAAATTAAAAACGGAAGCAAGCAATTTCCCGTTGCAGGTTTTTTTTCTGCGTGATGATGATATACCCCAATACGTGGAAGATGCTGTGGCTGATATTGGTATTGTTGGCGAAAATGTAGTGTATGAAAAAAACAAGCCGGTTGAAATAGTTGAAAAGCTGGGCTTTGGTACCTGCCGCCTGAGCATTGCCGTGACAAGAGGAGAGAACTATACTTCCGTGCAATCCTTAGAAGGAAAACGTATTGCTACCAGCTATCCTTTTCTTACGCAGCAGTTTCTTGCAAAAAATAAAGTGAATGCTGAAATTCATGAGATCAGCGGGTCGGTAGAAATAGCGCCGGGTATAGGCTTGGCAGATGCGATATGCGATTTGGTAAGCAGTGGTTCTACTTTACTTACCAACGGCTTAAAAGAAACAGAAACTATTTTGAATTCGGAAGCGGTGCTGGTTCGACATAAAAATTTCAATGCTTCGCAACAGCAGTTGCTTGATAAACTTTTATTCAGAATACACGCGGTAAAAAAAGCCAAGAACAATAAATACATACTGCTTAATGCGCCTAATGATAAACTGAATGAAATTATCTCCCTGTTACCAGGTATGAAAAGCCCTACAGTGCTTCCGCTTGCAGATAAAGGCTGGAGCTCTGTTCACAGTGTGTTGAGTGAAGATGAATTTTGGGACAAGATTGAAAGGCTTAAAGCCGCAGGAGCACAGGGCATACTGGTGATACCAATTGAGAAAATGGTGATGTAACTATAATCAACGATCAATGAAAGTTTTTATTAATCCTGAACGAAAAGACTGGAATGCACTGGTCAAACGTCCTTCATTGGATACATCATCCCTC
Source organism: Agriterribacter sp. (assembly GCA_047601125.1). Classification (GTDB taxonomy): domain Bacteria; phylum Bacteroidota; class Bacteroidia; order Chitinophagales; family Chitinophagaceae; genus Agriterribacter. The sequence goes on from JASGJY010000002.1 coordinate 3,777,019, forward strand.
GAAAATGCAGTAATGGAAGTGCTGAATGCTGTAAAGGAAAAAGGTGATGAAGCTTTGAAGCACTTTACAAAAAAATTTGACGGTACGGAGATTGAAGATTTCCGTGTTTCAGAAAATGAAATAGCAGAAGCAGGCGCATTGTTAAGCATTGAGCTGAAAAACGCCATACTACAGGCCAAGGAAAACATATTCCGCTTTCATATTGCACAAAAAGCCCCGATCGAAAAGATTGAAACAATGGCGGGTATTACCTGCTGGAGAAAATCAGTAGGTATAGAAAAAACAGGCTTGTATATTCCCGGCGGATCTGCGCCATTATTTTCCACCGTATTAATGCTGGGTATACCGGCATCAATTGCAGGCTGTAAAGAAATAATACTCTGCACTCCGCCTGGTAAAGATGGTACAATCAATCCGGCCATTTTATTTGCTGCCCAGGTTGCAGGTATAACAAAGATATTTAAAGTGGGAGGTGCGCAGGCAATAGCCGCCCTGGCTTACGGCACAGAAACTATACCACCTGTATATAAAATTTTCGGGCCGGGCAACCAGTATGTAACCTGTGCCAAACAAATGATACAACGCGAAGGTATAGCTATTGATATGCCTGCAGGCCCAAGCGAGGTTTGCGTATTGGCTGACAAAACTGCTGATGCAGGCTTTATAGCTGCTGACTTATTATCGCAGGCTGAACATGGGCCCGATAGCCAGGTATTACTTGTATCAACATCTGAAAGTCTTGCAGGAAAAGTAAATCTTGAAATAGAAAAACAACTGCAGTTTTTGCCAAGAAAAGGTTTGGCTGTTACAGCTTTATCTAACAGTAAGGCAATTATTGTAAAGAATATGGAAGAGGCGGTATCCCTGATCAATGAGTACGCGCCTGAGCATTTGATCATCAGTTGTACAAATGATGAGCGTATAGGTGAACAAATTATAAATGCGGGTTCTGTTTTTCTCGGAAATTATTCTCCTGAAAGTGTGGGGGATTATGCCAGCGGCACTAATCACACATTGCCAACCAATGCTTTTGCCAAAGCATACAGCGGGGTAAGTGTAGATAGTTTTGTAAAGAAGATCACTTTTCAGAAATTATCTCAGCAAGGCCTGGAGCGCATAGGCGATACCGTTATTAACATGGCTGAAGCGGAAGGTTTGCAGGCGCATGCAAACGCGGTAAAAATCAGGCTTCAAAAATGATGTTTAAAAAGTAATGCAATGAATTTTAATATAGATGATCTTGTTAGAGAGAATGTAAAAAAGCTTGTTCCGTATTCCTCTGCCCGTGATGAGTTCAGTGGTGAGGCAAATGTTTTTTTGGATGCTAACGAAAATAGTTTAGGATCGCCGTTAACCAAATGGTATAACCGCTATCCCGACCCGCATCAGCAAAAAATAAAAGAAAAGCTTTCAAAGATCAAAGGCGTTCCTGCAAAAAATATTTTTATCGGTAATGGCAGCGATGAGTGCATTGATTTATTGTTTCGTGGCTTTTGCAACCCCGGAAAAGATAATGTGATCATCTGCCCGCCTACTTACGGGATGTACCAGGTAAGCGCTGAAATAAACGATGTTGAAATACGGAAGGCGCCACTACTTGAAAATTACCAGCTTGATCTTGTGCACATGGAAACATTGGTGGATGATTTTACAAAGATCATCTGGTTATGCTCGCCCAATAATCCTACAGCAAATTCATTAAACAGGGAAGATGTAGAGATGGTGCTGAATAATTTTCCCGGAATAGTGGTGATTGATGAGGCATATATTAATTTTTCGCGTCACCGTTCTTTTATACAGGAACTGGGAGATTACCCTAATCTTGTTGTACTGCAAACATTGTCAAAAGCCTGGGGGCTCGCCGGCTTAAGGCTCGGTATGGCATTTGCAAGTGAGGAAATAATTGGTATTTACAATAAAATAAAACCTCCTTATAATATTGCCCAGTCAACCCAGGATATTGTGTTGCAGGCATTGGATAAGGTAGATGAAGTGAATGAAATGATAAGGATAATTGTTGCTGAGCGCAAATTGCTGGAAGAAAAATTGTCCGCACTTCCGCAGGTGCAGCATATTTATCCTTCTGATGCGAATTTTTTACTTGTTAAAGTTGAGAAAGCAAGGGAGGCATATTATTATTTGCTCAGCAAAGGCATTGTGGTAAGAGACAGGAGTAATGTACAGTTGTGTGAAAATTGTTTGCGTATAACGGTTGGCACGCCGGATGAGAACAGGATCCTGGCACATGCGCTTCGCGATTTTGCCGTGGCGTAATGTATAGAAATACACTTTGACTTAGCACTTATTGCAAATATAATACCCCTCGCCGTTCATTGCTAACCCGCCCGAATGAAGTTTGAATTAAAAGTATGTTACGGCGGGTGAATCTCATGCAACTTCCAGAATCAAGATTGACTTGGTTTTTTTATAAAAGCGAAATCTCTGTGTGTAGTTTAGGCATGCTGTATAAATAGTTTATGTACTTTTGTTGTGAAATCCATAGCTGGTTTTCCACACTTGTTTTATGCGAAGAAGGTTAATACCTGTAAATGTTGTAATTGCTTCATTACTGTTTGTGCTGCTGAGTTTTGAGCCGGACAGACATACGCCTCCTGCAACGATTATGGAAAGGGGTAAGGATTTGTATATGCAGCAATGTTCCGGTTGTCATGGAGAGAACGGCATTGAAAAAAATAATATTCCGGCATCACTGGCAAACGCAAAATGGGTAATGGGACCGAGGGCGCCATTAATAAAATTTTTAGTGAAAGATTCTGCTGTTACGGTTAAAGGAAATCGTTTTCATAAAAATATACCGGCCTATATTCAATTAAGCGACTGCCAGTTGTCTGATATTCTCACCTATATACGCAACAGTTTTGGTAACACTGCAAAGCCGGTCACGCCCGCTGATGTAAGAAAAGTAAGAGAAGCAAAAAATTGAATTTACGCCTGTTTTTGATTTGTTTAAGATTGCATATAAAGTTATCGTATACATTAACCTTTCGGATGGAATCGCAATGATGCAAGCGTGTTTGTATTTTGCTATCAGCACTGAATCCAGGTGTATAATTATTCAACCTCCTGCCGTATTCTAGGATATAGAAACGACCAAATTTATTTTCAAATCAGGCAACGTTAGCATACTTGTCCACATATTTTTCCCCACGTTTTATAACAGCGAACATCCGTAAAATGAGCTTAAATTTTACATTGTTGACCACGATACCATAATGCTTATTTTGCAATTTCTTCTCCGCATAAAGCCGCATTTCCGTATCCCACTGCATAGCTGATTTTGCCGCCTGGCTCAGTTTCTGTTTGAGCTCTTTATTGGCTAAGTGGCTTACTCTCTTTCTTCCCTTTATACTGGTTCCACTACTGTGGTCAAAGAGAATAACTGCTATATAAACCGCATAGCTGCGTGCATTAGTAAAGCTGGTAAAATTTTCTGTATATGCAATGGTCATCCAGGCATTTACTTTGCCTATACCCTTAATGCTGATCAGCAGTTTAAAACTGTGATGGATGTCCGGGTTCATCACTACAAGGAAAGTAATTTGTTGTTCAGTTTTTTCAATGAGCTTGTTGTTACCGGCTTCTTTTTTGAGTAGTACAGCAACTATAAAATCTTTATTGTCTACACTGTACATGTGTTTGCGTTCTTTGATGGTTGCCTTATACCCTGCATTCTCCCTCACAAGCCTTTTACGCAAAGACAGTAACGATTTAAGCGCTACAATGGCTTTATCCACAGGCTTTTCAGGTGAAAGCCGTTTACGCTTTTCATCTGCATAAGCAGCGATGCGTTTAGCATCTACCTTATCACTTTTTCCCCTGGTAATACCCAGGGAGTGCTTAATAGCCATGCCTGGGATACGGGCAAAAGATATTTGCTTGTCATGTAAATGCTGAATGAATCTGTATTCATATCCACCGGTATATTCCAATGCTACAAAAGCATTTTTCAGGTCAATACCATTCTCTCTGCAAAAGGAATGAAACATACGGAACCCTTCGGAGCTGTTGGGTATAGTAATGTGTTTGAGCATCGAGGGTGTTTTTTGATACATCCACACCAATGTAAAACGCAAACTTTTCCATACTTTTATTTTGGTTTTTTAAAAAATGGTTGCTTAGTCAAAGACCTTTGATGCACAACAAAGGCGATTATTCTAGATGGACCCGGGCAACCTAAAAAGCGGCAGGGACTAATACGGACAAAAGTTCACGTAAATGACTAAGTCATTGCGATAGTTCACCCTGCTGCTTTTTAAAGTTATTCACAAAAAGCAAGTTATTCACCCCCCCTGCACCCCCATTATAATAGTAGTAATATATTTATGAATATCTCCTTGGGAAGTCCAAAGGTCAGTGCGAGCCCGCCTCAACCATTTCTAAATATCCGGGTAATATGCGGGCGAAGCAATCTCAATTTTTTATAAACATTCCTGTTGCCTTACCAATAGATATTTCTTTTTTTGAGATTAAAAAATTTTTCTAAAAACGAAATCCCTGCTCTCTACCTGCATGCCTGATGTTTTCTTATCTTGCGCCCTCAACTTTTTTTACAATGGCTAAGCGAATTTTATTTATTGATCGTGATGGTACACTTATTAATGAGGCCCCGCCAGATTACCAACTGGACTCTTATGATAAGCTGACCTTTTATCCGCACATGTTTGAATACATGACGAAAATTGCTGCTGAGCTGGATTATGAACTGGTAATGGTTACCAACCAGGATGGGCTGGGCACAGATAAATTTCCTGAACATACATTTTGGCCATTGCATAACCTGGTGATGAAAAGCCTGGAAGGGGAGAAGATAAATTTCAGCGCCGTGCATATTGACAGAACTTACCCGCATGAAAATGCGCCAACCCGCAAGCCGGGTATTGGCATGCTTACCGGTTACCTGAATACCGGAGCTTATGATATTCCTAATTCGTATGTAATAGGCGACAGGATAACAGATATACAACTGGCAAAAAATCTTGGTTGCAAAGGCATCTGGATAAATAATGATGCAGGACTTGGCGCTGCAGAAATTTCTGATAAGGTTTCTGAACTGCAGGATACCATAGCGCTCGAAACAACCAACTGGAAGGAAATATATGAGTTTTTAAAACTTGGTTTGAGAAGAGTAAGTCATGCACGCAACACCAACGAAACAAAGATCAGCATTGAGGTAAATATGGATGGCAGTGGTAAGGCTGATATTTCAACAGGGCTTGGCTTTTTTGATCACATGCTGGAGCAGATTGCACGCCATGGAAAAATTGATTTGAAAATACGAACAGAAGGAGATCTGCATATTGATGAACACCATACCATAGAAGATACCGGTATTGCTTTAGGTGAAGCTTTTGCTAAAGCGCTTGCTGATAAAACCGGTATGGAAAGATATGGGTTTGCATTGCCCATGGATGAAGCCGATGCAAAAGTGCTGATTGATTTTGGAGGAAGGAACTGGATTGTATGGAATGTTGAATTTAAAAGAGAAAAAATAGGAGAGGTGCCTACGGAAATGTTTTTTCACTTTTTTAAATCGTTTTCTGATGCAGCAAAGTGTAATTTGAATATAGAATGTCATGGCGAAAATGAGCATCATAAAATTGAAGCTATTTTTAAAGCATTTGCCAAAGCAATACGGATGGCGGTGCGGCGCGATCCTATGAGTAACTATTTACCAAGTACAAAAGGAATACTATAGAGTTTATCTGCCCGCTCTGAATATTAACAAGATAACTTTCCCGGGTAATATTTAACTATTATAAAAAGTCTTTATTAGATCATCTGATTTAATAAAGGCTTTTTATTTTTTGTATCAGAATAATCACAGCAGTTGATGTAACATTTCAATTTTCCGCACGTAAAATAGAAAAGCTGAATTTTTAGAGAAAGTATAAAACCATTTGATTCTTGTTTTTTATCGCTTACAGTCTGATTTTACCATTTACAGTTAATTGCTTTTTTATTACCTGTTTCAAAAATATGTTTGTTCAGTATTAAGCATATAAACTATATTATGAAGGCATTGTTTATTGTGATGTTTTTATTTTTTACGCAGCATATTTATGCCCAGCATATTTCCGGTACGATATTTAATGAAGAAGGCAAGCCGTTAACTAAAGCCTCAGTTTCGTTGTTACTTGCAAAAGATTCTTCTGTACAAAATTCTACGACAACTGATGAGCTTGGAAAGTTTCGTTTTACAGAAATAAAGCCTGGCAGCTACCTGGTAATTGCCACTGCTGTGGGTTATAATGCGGGCTATACATCCTCTTTTGATTTTAACGGCACTGATCAAAATTTACCAACACTTATATTGGGTAAAACCAGCACGGTTTTATCTAATGTTGTTATTACGTCTAAAAGGCCCCCGGTAGAAGTTAAAGCAGGTAAAACGGTTATTAATGTTGATGCATCACCAACCAATACCGGTTTGAATGTGCTGGAGGTGCTGGAGAAATCTCCCGGTGTATCTGTTGATAATGATGGTAATGTAAGTCTTAAGGGCAAAGCTGGTGTGCTGATACTGATTGATGGTAAACAAACCTATCTCAGCGGGCAAAGTCTTGCTGCTTTTTTAAAAAGCATACAGGCAAATTCGCTTGACCAGATTGAAATAATGATAAACCCGCCTGCAAAATATGATGCAGCCGGAGGAGCAGGTATAATAAATATCAAAACAAAAAAAGGAACAATAAAAGGTATAAATGGCAATATGAATTTTAATTATGCCCAGGGTTTTTATCCAAAATATAATGGCGGGGCTAATTTTAATTACCGCAATAACAAAATCAATGTTTTTGGCGGATATAATGGCGGCGTGTGGGAAGGGCTGGGTATTTTAACTATCAACAGGAATTTTTACAGGGATGAGGCTATATCCGGTTCATCTGATCAAACCACCAATCGCCATAACAAAAGCAGTTGGCACAATATGAAATTAGGCGCCGACTATTATTTTACATCAAAAGATGTGATTGGAGTTGTAATAAACGGAAATATCAACCCCTGGAAAAACTGGCAGAAAAGCATTTCAGCAATAAAAGATGTTGATCAGGTTGTAAATTCATCTTTTGTATCGGATGCGTACAATGCCAACAAATCAAGCAATATAACTACCAATATTAATTACAAGCATACTTTTGATTCAACGGGCAGGGAAATTTCAACAGATCTTGATTATGGTTACTATGAAAGTAACGGAAAAAACCTGCTGTCAACAGAAATATATAATCCGGACAACAGCAAACGCGGTAACACTATTCTACTCGACGGTTCATTTCCTTCTGTTATAAAAATATATACAGGCAAAATTGACTATGTACATCCATTTAATAAAAATGAAAAATTAGAGGTAGGTATAAAAAGCAGCTATGTTGATATAGATAACGACGTAATTTATCGCAGGGATACAAGCACCGGCTGGTTTCCGGATGAAACAAGAAGTAATCATTTTTTGTATAAAGAAAATGTAAATGCCGCTTATGCGATATTCAGTAAGAATATCAAGAAATGGGATTTAAGTGCCGGACTGCGCATTGAAAATACCAATGCTAAAGGTATACAGGTCAAAAGTGATTCGAGTTTTACGAGGAGCTATACCAATCTTTTTCCGAATGCCGCAGTAATGTATAATGCGAATGATAAAAACCAGGTAGGACTTAGCTATAGCAGAAGGATCAGGCGTCCGGATTATGACGCGCTGAACCCGTTTATATTTTTTCTTGATTCACTTACATACGGGCAAGGTAATCCATACCTTCAGCCGGAATTTTCTAATAATATTGAGTTGAGCTATACCTTCAACAGATTTTTAACAACTACCATTAACTATACGCAAACGGATGATATTATTACTGATATTTTAAAGCAGAATACTGAAAAAAGAACAACTTTTCAGACCAAAGAAAATTTCAGTACAATGAAGCAATGGGGCTTGACCATTACAGCCAATAAACAAATGGTAAAGTGGTGGAACTTGAATATTTACCTTAATTTATTCGATAACAGGTATAAGGGGCTTTATAATGATGGTAATGAAAATCATCCTGTACAGGTAAAAGCAACTGGATTGATGTCGAATATGACCAACAGCTTTACTTTTGCGAAAACATGGACGGCGGAACTGAGCGGCTGGTATACCAACAGGATATCAGAAGGTTTGATGATAGGAGGAAATATGGGAGCGCTGAATATGGCGCTTGCAAAGCAAATACTTAAAAAGAACGGAACTATAAAAATTGGTATAAGAGATATTTTCCGCACGCAGAATTTTAATGGCTATTCGCGATATGCTGATGTGGATTTGAGTGTACATAACGACAGGAGGAAAGATAACAGGCAGTTCCTGGTTTCATTTACATATAAGTTTGGTAAAAATAATATTGCTCCCGCACGCAGGAGAGGTGGTGCGAGTGAAGAGCAAAACAGGATAAAAAGCGGAGGTAATTAAGCTGCTCAATTATAAAATCATTTGTTCATCTATCTGAATCCTGATATTTTTGTTCTCCAAAAATTTTCGGGATGTAGCGCAGCCCGGTAGCGCGCTTCGTTCGGGACGAAGAGGCCGCTGGTTCGAATCCAGTCATCCCGACTTAAGGAGAAACCACTCAATGGGTCTCTCCTTTTTTTGTGCCAATAAGTATCTGTGATCCAGATTGTTATTATCTGGTTGTTTATAGTTCGAATTTTACAACAATGGAAAAAGTAACAACGAAGCGAATTCCACGTGCCAAATCATACTGGACGACTGATAGTCTCCAGAAAGAATTGAAACAATTCTGCACTGATAATAAAAATGCACTGAAGAAACATTCACTTACAACACTTCTATTTAAAAAAAACAGATCGGAACTATATCATGCCTCACAAAAATTTGGAGGATTACAACTGAATAAACAATTTGACCTATGCTTAAAGCTACGACGGCGAAACTATTGGACTGAAGAAAAAATACCGGAAGAACTCTGGTTCATATATAATGCAGGAAATAAAATAACAGATCAAACATTAAGGGCACTCAAACGGAATGACCTGTCTGGTGCAATATCTTCGAGAGGCTCAATAGCCTACTTCAAAAAAAGATGTGGCTCGTTAAAAAGAAAGAGAACTGGAGCAAAGGAGCAATCATTAAAGCCTACAAAGAATTATTCTCCAAACTGAGCACGATCCCCAGGATCAAACAACTTAAAGAAAATGGCTATCAGGAGATGCAACAGGCCATTCTATAAAAAATTTGTAATTCTAAGTGCGCTGAGAATCGCCACAAACCTGGTTAGCGACCATAAACCACCCGGTTACTGGACAACGGAGAAAATCATCACTTTATTCAAAGCTTTCTTCAGGTGAATATACTCTGTAGCCTGCCTATGATCTTATGAACACGGTAATTCATATACCGCAGGAATCTGATACCGCTTTGGAGTTAGATGGTGATATGCGATCAAGGTTCTATTCACCTTATGGATACTAAGATCGTGAAAATTTTATGGAGCTTGCCAGGCGGTTAGGAATAGTGGAAATAAGAGCGGCAAGAATAATAAATTACTTCAATGCCAATGAAGAGCAAATAATTGAATTCATAAATGGTTCTTTTTTATCAGAGAGGGTTAAAGCGCTTTATATATCCTGCTTTTCTGAGAAATTAAACCGTGTAGCAAATAAACACCGCTAAATAAAAACCCGGATAGGGATGCCCGGCTTTTATCTGTTGGATTGGTACTCATGCCGAATATGATAAAAATATAGCTCAAGTTATCACTTCTACAAAAATTACAGTTGAAGGAGAAGAGAAAGAATTCTCCACTAAAGAACAAACTGACATTTCCAGTTGGAACAGTAAAAAGGCCATTATGAAAGACAATAATATTTGCGTTAAGTCTATTAATGATCGCCTGTATAACATACGGGGTTTGCTATTAAAGACAAATACCTCAAACTGCAGGATGATGCTGAACTCGTGACAGCACAATTTGTGAAAGATGCTTACCTCGGAAAACAGAGCAATTTGCGCCCCTTTTTCCTGAATTAATATTCTACATTAAAACTTTTAACCAAATAATCTTACAAAATGGTTTTCCAGGTGCGCCCTCATGCCATTGCGAAAATCTTCCGGCGTACCGTTTTCCAGTATATCTACCAGTTGATTGTGCGATGTGAAGGGGATGAACGGAGGCGGCTCTTTTAGTAAATGACTACTATTATGTACATAATCAAAAACAGGCAGCAACATTCGCTGGAATTTTTTTAATGCTTCATTACCAGTGATCTCGTACAGCTTTCCATGAAATTTAATTTCATGGTCAATATTAAATAAATGGTGTTGGGTCACAGGCGGCTCATTGCTCACAATTTCCCTCAACTCTTTGATATCTTCTTTGGTAATACGGTGAAAAAGAAAATCAGCAATGCCTATTTCCAGCACAAGCCTTATTTCAAAAATTTCTCTTAAAGTGTTTTGGTCCAGCACATGCGGATTCATGCTCTTGCTCATAATGCCAAAAATATCCGGGCTGGTTATTACCGAACCTTTTTTCTTTTTGGATTCTATTAAGCCCATCATTTTTAACCGGGTGAGTGCCTCGCGGATAACGGTGCGGCTCACCCCAAGCGTTTCAGTCAGCTCTAATTCCTTGGGAATACTATCTCCGACTTTGAGTTTTTTTTGCTGCAGTAAATTAACAAGGCGCTCCACCACCTTATCAACCAGCGAACGTGTATCTACTGTTTGAAGCTCTTTTTTTAAGTTTTCGTCCACCATTTACTAATTATTTTACGATATGTTTTTATTTAATATTTAATTAACTGTTTATTAATAAAAATAACTTATCCGGCTGATTATTCTCACAATCTGCAAAAATATTTTGGTAATACAAATTTAACGTCTAATTTTATTATGTCATACATAATACATAAATAAAAAATCAGACAATGAATACTGCTATTATGAGAATGTGGTTTTTATCTTCTCTGCTGCTTTTTTCACTGATTGTCAAATCGCAGGAAAGGGCGATCACCGGAAAAGTATTATCCGCCGATGATAATACGCCGATGCATGGGGTAACCATTGCTGTTAAAGGAAAAGCAGCCATTACACAAACCGATGAATCAGGAACTTTCAGTATTAATGTAAATACAGGCGATGTGATCGTCTTTTCTTCCGCTGGTTACAACAATAAAGAAGTTACTGTTGGCAACAGTGCTGTAATGAATGTTTCGCTCGAAAGAACATCGGGCAGCCTGGGTGAAGTTGTAGTAGTAGGATATGGCACCATCAAACGCTCCAAGGTAACCTCTTCTATTTCTACACTTGATAGTAAAGTATTACAGTCGGGTGTCCGCTCTAACCCTGCACAGGCGCTTGCGGGAACTATTCCCGGTTTAAGAGTATCTACCACTACCGGCAGACCGGGCTCACTACCTAATATTATATTAAGAGGAGGAACCAATTTCGATGGATCAGGCAGTCCCCTGATCATAATGGATGGCCAGGTGAGGAGTTCACTCAGTGATATCAATTCGGAAGACATACAAAGTATAGAGGTATTGAAAGATGCTTCGGCAACGGCCATCTATGGTGCGAGAGCCAGCAATGGCGTAATCCTGATCACTTCCAAAAGAGGTAAAGCCGGCAGCGCTTCTATTAGTTTTCAGGCAAAGCGCGGCTACAACTATCTTAATCTTCCCTATAACTTCATGAGTGCGGAAGATTATATTAAATGGTCGAGGATGGGTGTGGCGCAGGCCATCATTAATGGTACATTCGGTAACGTTACTACTAATTCTGCTTTATCAGCCGTAGGACCAAGGGGTACCGGAAACATTTATAAAGATGCAAACGGGAATATTGTTGATGGTAATTATGATACAAGGGCTATATGGAGTGTAATGCGTTTGGATGATGTGAACAGGGAATTATTAAATGAACCTGGCTGGAAGACAATGAAAGACGCGGTACCAACAAACGCTGCCGGCAATTTTGATCCTAATGGAACATACGCCGATCTTATATACAAAGATTTTAATTATGGCAGTTACGGATTATACAAAAAATCTTTATTGCAGGATTATAATATTGGCATGACGGGCGGAAACGATAAGGGAAAGTATTATGCAAATATTGGTTATTACGATGAGGATGGCTTATCGCTTAAAACTTTTTACCGTCGCCTCAATTTCACCCTCAACGGAGATTATAAAATAAAAAGCTGGCTGAAATCAGAAAGTGGCATACAATATATAAAGGCTAACTGGCGCGATCAGTCTTTACAGAATGGTGAAGCGAATTATTGGGGAAGAATGCTTTCTGCACCGCCTACCATGCGCGGCACAAATGCCAAAGGTGAATTATTGCTGGGGCGTGATGCCAGCGACGGAAATCCATTGCTGAATATTGACAAGTATATACGACGCAACCAGTCCGATAAATTTACACTGAACCAGGCATTCCAGGTAGATTTTACCAACGATCTTTACCTGCGGGTGAATGGTATATTAATGTATGATGAATCTTTTGCAGAAAGCTTTAATAAAGACTTCCACACAGGGATCATGAGCCTTACTAATCCTAATACAGGATGGAACAGGGACAGGGCAAGCTCAGCGGCATTTGATCGTACCATACGTCAAACCTATAACGCTATCTTAAATTATAATACTACTTTTTTTAAAGATCATAGCATAGCGGCAATGGCAGGCTTTGAATATTATGAGGCTGCCAACAAAGGTGTGGCTGCAAGCGGCAGCCTGGCTCCGACTGATGATTTTGAAGATCTTGCGCTAACGCTAAACAATGCAACAACACAAACAAGGGGTACAGACTCTTATCATTCAACAGAGCGTATTATTTCAGGCTTTGGAAGGTTGAATTATGACTGGAATGATAAATACCTTGCTACGTTTACCATTCGCCGTGATGGTTATTCAAGACTGATAGGTGATAACCAGTTTGGCACATTTCCTGCCGCATCTATAGGCTGGATGGTACATAAAGAAAGCTTTATGTCTTCAACAGCCAACTGGTTATCGTACCTGAAGCTGCGTGCAAGCTGGGGTAAGAACGGTAATATTGGTATTGGTACCAACAACGGTATAGGCATATATGAGCTGCAGGGTTCTTATGGCGCTCAAACTGCTTATAATGGCACAATAGGGTTTTTGCAAACAGGTATTGCCAATCCTAATTTAAAATGGGAAAAAACAAATACCACTGAGGTTGGCGCGGATATAGGTTTTCTTGATAATCGCGTAAACGCCTCCGTTGCATTTTACAATCGTATAACCGATGATAAAATTGCCAGCGTGGTATTACCAACGTCTTCAGGTATCAGTTCCATCCGTACCAACAATGGAAGTATGCGTAACCGTGGTGTGGAATTAAGCGCATCTTACAAAATTATCCGTAATAAAGAAATAACATGGGATGTAAGCGCCAATGCATCATGGAATAAGAATATTATTCTCAAACTTCCATATAACGGTAATGATAATAACCGCCAGGGCGGACAGCAGATATACGATCCTGCTACAGGAAAAGTAATATGGGTAGGCGGTTTACAGGAAGGGCAGGAATATGGTGAAATATTCGGCTTTATAAGCGATGGCATCATCAGAACACAAAAAGATCTTGAAAACTATAACAAGATAGACCTTGCGGCAGGACAGGTATGGGCTTACGCTGCAGCAGGTAAACGCGTGGCAAGCCAGCAACTGATAGATGAGCATAATCTGAACAGCTCCGGCTTAAATTATATTCCTACCCAGTTAGGCGATATGAAATGGAGAGATATTGATAAGAATGATACCATCGATTACAGGGATATGACTTCATTGGGCAGACAGCTTCCACGCTGGACAGGCGGCCTTTCCACTACAGCTACCTGGAAAGGGTTTACATTGTTTGCGCGTGTTGATTTTGCATTGGGATACATACAGCGAGACTTTATGCAGGGTTGGTCGCTGGCATCTGCACAAGGTGAATTTAATATGACAGATGCGGTGAAAGATACATGGACTCCTGAAAATCCAAATGCCAAATATCCGCGTTATACATGGGCAGATCAGCTCAATACCAAAAACTTCGACCGGCCGAGCAGTATGTTCTGGGTAAACTCAGGCTATCTTGCTTTCAGGGAGGTAACGCTGAGCTATGCGTTGCCGGTATCATTATTGAAAAGAGTAAAGGCTTCGGGATTGGTTTTATCGGTAACCGGTCAAAACCTGGGATATATTACCAACAAACAGCTCAACCTGCCGGAACGTACCGGAGACCAGAACAGTGCATATACAATTCCTACACAATTGGTATTTGGCGCAAACCTTACCTTCTAAAAAATCATAACTGTTAATTGATAAAAATAAAACTATGAACAAGTTTAAATATATCTTTTTAATAGCGTTTTTTGCTATACTCTCCGGGTCATGCAAAAAAGCGCTGGAATTGGCTCCCGAAGATTATTTCGGTGATGGCAATTTCTGGCAAAATGAATCGCAGGTTACCAATTTTATGGTAGGGCTGCACAAGCAGTTTCGCGATAACCAGTTCCAGTTTGTGCGTCTCGGCGAAATGCGTGGCGGCGGATTCAGCAATGTAGACAGGCAGAATACTTCACTCAATGAGCTGCCTGTTATTGAGCAGCGTGTTGATGAAAACTCATCCGGCGTATCAAGTTGGGGCGGGTTTTATGGACCTATACTGCAGTTAAATCTTTTTATACAAAAAGTGGAAGCGGTTACATTTATTTCCGGGTCTTCCAAAAATTATTTGCTTGCACAGGCTTATGCCATGAGATCATATTATTATTTTCATCTGTTACGTACCTACGGCGGAGTGCCCATCTGGCTTGAGCCTGAAGTATTGAATGGCAAAACAGATGCGGTTGAATTACGCAAAGCCCGTTCAACAGAAGCAGAAGTGCTGGCAGCAGTAAAAAGTGATATAGGTAAATCTGTTTCTTTGTTTGGTTCATCTGCTTCACCTGCAGATAAAAGCCAGTGGAGCCCTAATGCCGCATTAATGCTGAAAGGAGAAATATATCTCTGGTCTGCTAAAGTATATGGCACTGCGGCTGACTTAACAGAAGCAAAAAATGCGTTGAACGCGGTAACAGGCACATCTCTGCAGGCTAATTTTGCGGATGCATTTTCTTATTCTAAAAAGAATAATAATGAAGTCATCCTCGCCATACGGTTCCGGGTAGGCGAAGCAGAAATGACCAACTATTCGACGTTCCTGTATTCCACTTTCAACTTCGACGGGCAACATTATAAAGATTCCCTGGCTACAGGTCCATTGCTCGTTGATCCGCTGCTGATCGCCTCAACCAATTCTCAACAGATCATTCAGCGCTACGGCTATACATTTGAGTTATTCCAGAGCTATGATGTGCTTGATAAGAGGCGTAATGCTACTTTTTATGATTATTACAAAGTGAATACTGCTGTTACACCACATGTGCCTACAGTAAGAAATACCGCGTTGGTAAAATTCCTGGGAACAATAGATGCGAATAAAAGATATTTTGCTGATGACTGGACGGTATACAGGGAATCTGATCGCCTGCTGCTGTTAGCAGAGATAGCCAATGCGGAAGGCGGCGATCCCAAGCAATATATACAGCAGGTCAGAGATCGTGCTTTTGCGCCTGATGCTGATCCAACGCCATTTGTAAATGGATCGCAGGATGAAAATGAATTGGCTATTTTTGAAGAACGCAGCAAAGAGTTTGTATACGAGGGAAAACGCTGGTACGATATCAGGAGAATGAAATATGCTGGTGAGCCATTGGTGTTTAAAAGTGCTAACCATCCTTATGGTTTGCTGGATAAAACGACCGATGGTTATAAAATTCTATGGCCGATTGAATCTGCTATCTGGACTAATGATCCGCTGGTTGATCAAACACCTGGATATGCAACAGCTAAGCCATAACTGTATTTAATTTCATTGCCCTGCGCTTAAGGGCGGGGCAATGAAATATTAAAATCAAATAATAAACCATAACAAGTGACAACTAAGCATTTAGCCGGACTAATTGCGGCACCATTCACGCCTATGCATGCAGACGGAACATTGAACAATGCCATTATACCACAATATTATTCATTGCTTAAGCACAACAACGTTACTGGCGCTTTTATCTGTGGTTCTACCGGCGAAGGTGTTTCACTCACACTCGCTGAAAAAAAAGAAGTGATAACCGCATGGGCAGCCTGCACAAAGGCTGATCCTGATTTTAAGGTGATGGCATTACTCGGCGGTGCCTGCATTGCAGATTGTAAGGAGCTGGCAGTATATGCGCATAAAGCAGGCTTGTATGGCGTATCGTTTACAGCGCCCAACTATTTTAAACCGGCCAATGTGCAAATATTAGCACAGTGCTGTGCGGAAATAGCGGCTGCTGTGCCTTCTCTGCCGTTTTATTATTACCATATTCCTGTGTTAACAGGTGTAAACTTTGCCATGTACGATTTGCTGAAAGCGGTGGACGGTAAAATTCCCAATTTTGCGGGCGTCAAATACACACACGAAGATTTTATGGATTTTCTGTCCTGTATTCTTTTCAAAAACAAAAAATATGATATGCTCTGGGGCAGGGATGAAAATATGCTGCCTGCCCTTTCTATTGGCGCAAAAGGAGCAGTAGGCAGTACCTACAACTACGCTGCACCGTTATATCACCGGCTTATACAGGCATTTGAACTTGGTAAGCTGGAGGAGGCAGCCCTATTGCAGGAGCAGTCTGTTGAAATGATAAGGTTGCTTGGCAAATACGGCGGCATTGCTACCGGTAAAGCATACATGAAATTGATTGGTTTGAATTGCGGCGAATTTCGCCTGCCGGTAAAGAATATGAGTAATGAGGATTTTGCAAAATTCAGAAAAGACACAGAAGCAATTCACTTTTCCTCCTATAGTTCAAAACACTAAATCAGTAAGCCAATAGATATAATGAAACGATTGTCCATATCGCTATCTGTCATCATAATTTTTTTTATGAATTGTTCTGTAACAGAAGAAAAAGCTGTATTTATATCCGACTGGAAAAAATCAGCTTTACTCACAGCATTGGGAAAAAGCGGTGTTGCTGCTCCTGTAACAGGTATATCAAACAATGTGCTGATTGCAGGTGGTGGCGCTGATTTTCCGGAGGCTTTGCCCTGGCTTGGTGGCAGGAAAAAATACTACGATGAAGTATTCATTTATGAGATGAAGGCAGATACGCTTATACAAAAAAGCAAATCGTTTACGCTGAGCAATGCTGTTGCCTATGCAGCAAATTGCTCCACCGGTAATGCCTTAATATATGCAGGAGGAGAAAATGAAAACGGCATCAGCAACAAAGTTTTTAAATTAAGCTGGAATAATGATGCCGGTGAATTGAAGATAACAGGTTTGACCGATTTACCGCTTGCGCTTACCAATGCAGGCATGGTTAACTGCAACGATCAGTTGATTATTTGTGGCGGAGAAACCGCAACTGAAACCTCAGCGAAATGTTTTTCACTGAATCTTAAAGATATCACAGGCGGGTGGAAAGAGCTGGCACAGGTACCAAAACCTGTTTCTCATATGGTGATGGCGTTGCAGTCGGTTGATGGTAATGATTATGTATATCTTTTAGGAGGGCGCTGTAAAAAGAAATCCGGCATCAGTGATTTGTATGATGATGTGTATGCGCTGGATATAAAGAAAAACAAATGGGAAAGGAAAACAGGCTTGCCCTATGCTCTTACAGCAGGAACCGGCATCAGGCTGAATGATGAATGTATTGCTTTGTTAGGCGGAGATACCGGTGAGACCTTTCATTGGTCAGAAATATTAAGTGCTGTCATTAAAACCGAAAAAGATACCAGCCGCCATGCACAATTGAATAAGGAACGTATTGCTCTTTTAAACACACACCCTGGTTTTAGCAGGAAAATATTGATATATAACAGCCGCACGGGAGTTTGTATGGAAGAAGGCTTACTTCCTTTTCAAACGCCGGTAACTACAACGGCCCTTGTATGGAATAACAAAATTTTAATGCCGGGAGGAGAAATAAGAGCAGGTGTACGCACACCGGATATATGGTCTGCATCCATCAACTATAAAAAGTAATGATGAATTCAAAAAGATACCCGTGGATGGTGGTTGGTTTGCTGTGGGTAGTAGCATTGCTGAACTATATGGACAGGCAAATGCTTTCTACCATGAAGCCATCCATGCAGGTGGATATTGCCGAGCTTCAGTCAGCTACCAATTTTGGATACCTGATGGCAGTGTTCTTATGGATATATGGGTTGATGAGCCCTGTATCAGGTATGATTGCAGACAGGATGAACCGGAAATGGCTGATCGTGATTAGCCTGTTCGTATGGTCTGCCGTAACATTTATGATGGGCTATGCCACCAGTTTTCAGCAATTGTACTGGCTTCGTGCAGTAATGGGTATCAGTGAGGCATTATATATTCCGGCAGGCCTCTCTTTAATAGCAGATTATCACAGTTATAAAACCAGATCGCTGGCAATTGGCATACACATGACGGGATTGTATATGGGGCAGGCGTTAGGCGGATTTGGTGCAATCATTGCTGATAAATATTCGTGGCAGGAAACTTTTCATTCATTTGGGTTGATCGGCGTTGTATATGCGGTTATATTGGTATTTTTTCTGAGAGAATATAAACGCCCCGCATCAATTGCTGATGATAATATGTCAAACAAAAAGCCTCCTTTGCTCAAAGGACTGGCTGTGTTGTTATCTAATATTTCATTCTGGATAATACTGATGTATTTTGCTATCCCGAGTTTACCGGGCTGGGGTGTTAAAAACTGGTTACCTACACTGTTCTCGGAAAATCTTAATATAAATATGGCAACAGCCGGACCCATGTCTACGATCACTATTGCTGCGTCATCGTTTCTTGGTGTCATCTTTGGCGGCATATTATCTGACAGGTGGGTACAAAAAAATATCCGCGGCAGGGTATTTACAAGCGCTATCGGTATTGCACTCACTATTCCGGCATTGTTATTTATCGGCTTTGGCAATTCCACATTCAGTGTAATGGGCGCTGCGCTTTGTTTTGGCTTTGGGTTTGGCATGTTTGATGCCAACAATATGCCGCTGGTATGCCAGTTTGTGCAGCCGCAATATCGTGCCACGGCCTATGGACTGATGAATATGACCGGTGTATTTGCCGGCGCATTTATAACAGACCTTTTGGGTAAATCTACTGACGAGGGAAACCTGGGAAAAGATTTTGCCATGCTTTCTGTTGTGGTGCTGGTGGCGCTTATCATACAACTGAGCACGCTGCGTCCCAAAGCAGGGATACAGAAATTATAGCTTGTAAAAAATATGACATGAAAAGAATTGTTTTATTTCGGTTAGCCATTACTGTTATTTGTACCTGCGCGGCATCTTTCATATTATGCGCACAAAATGACCGATTATTCAGTATTACAGCTTATATAGTAAAAACGCCGGTGATGATCGGACTCAAAGCAAGCCCCTTGACCCAATTAGATATTACCGTACCCACCGGCAGTAAAGGTATATCCTTTCAAAAAATATTTTATACACTGAATGAAAAAGCGCTGGCTGCATTCGAAAAAATTGAAGTATACGCCACAGGGCCTTTGCAGGATTTCAATACCAGCCGGCGTTTTGCGTCTGTTGTACCCACTTCTGTTTCGGGCGAAATTCCATTTAACATCATCTTGCCTGCAGGTAAACACCGTCTTTGGGTAAGCGCTACGGCAAAACCAGATGCAAACATGGATGCTATTATAGAAGCAAGGGTAACGCAGGTGGCAACCGATAAAAAACTATACAATATTGCAAGAGAAATTCCTTCTTTTAAAAAGCATACCGGTATTGCTATCCGCAAAAAGGGAGATGATAAAGTGGACACCTATCGCATACCCGGTATAGTGAGTACAGACAAAGGAACACTGCTGGCTGTATATGATATACGTTATAACAATTCAAAAGATCTTCCCGAGAATATTGATGTGGGCTTAAGCCGCAGCACAGATGGTGGCAGAACATGGGAGCCTATGAAGATTATCATGGATATGGGAGAACCGCACGAGAACAATGGTATTGGTGATCCTGCAATTTTGTTTGATCCCGCAACAAAGAAAACCTGGGTAGCTGCGTTATGGAGCAAAGGCAACCGTTCTATCGCAGGTTCTGAACCGGGCCTTTCACCTGATACAACCGGGCAGTTTGTGCTGGTGAGCAGTGATGATGACGGGCTTACCTGGTCTGCCCCTGTAAATATCACAACACAGGTAAAGAACCCGGTATGGCATTTATATTTTCAGGGGCCGGGCAGCGGCATAGCCATGCAAAACGGCACACTGGTTTTTCCTTCGCAATACTGGGATGAACAAAAAAAGCCGGGCATTCCGCATTCAGCAATTATATACAGTGAAGACCATGGAAAGACATGGAAGAGCGGCACCGGCGCAAAATCAAATACTACCGAAGCACAGGTTGTAGAAACAACACCAGGCACATTGATGCTAAATATGCGCGACAATCGTGGCAGATTCCGCAGTGTTGCTACAACCACCGATATCGGCAAAACATGGGAAGAACATACAACTTCCCGAAGCGCGTTGGCAGACCCTGTTTGTATGGGGAGCTTTATTAAGGTAAACGTGAATATAAAAGGAAAACAGAAAGATGTATTGTTCCTCAGCAATCCCAATACTGCGCTGGAAAGATATAATATGACGATTAAGGCAAGTCTTGATTTGGGTGAAAGCTGGTTGCCGGTAAATGAAACACTGATAGACGAAAATGAATGCTACGGCTATTCCTCACTGGTAAAAATTGATGACAATACTATCGGTATGCTGTATGAAGGACGGGGTGATCTGTATTTCGTACGTATACCCGTAACTGAAATTATTAAATAAATGTAGCAATGGCATATACTGCAGCGTATCTCCGCACATTAAAAGATTTTTATAAAGACAAACTTTTAAATAATACGGTTCCTTTCTGGTTTCCGCGTTCTGTGGATGAAATATATGGAGGGTTTTTATTAATGCGTGATGCAGACGGATCATTAATAGACGATGACAAAGCCGTGTGGATACAGGGAAGAGCTACCTGGTTGCTTTCAACACTGTATAATACCATTGAGAAAAAAGACGAATGGCTGGCTGCCGCACGATCGGGTTATGAGTTCCTCAATAAATATTGCTTTGATACAGATGGGCAAATGTTTTTTCACGTAACCCGCGATGGTAAGCCTATCCGCAAACGCAGGTATTTTTTTTCTGAAACTTTTTATGTTATTGCCGCGGCGGCTTATGCAAAAGCCAGCGGTGATGAAACGGCAGCGCAAAATGCAGGAAAAGTGTTCAGCAATTGCATTGCTTATGCAAATGGAGAAAAGGTGTTGCCATCAAAGTTTGCCAATACCCGGCCTTCAAAGGGTATTGGTGTGCCGATGATCATGATGAACACAGCGCAGCAGTTAAGAGAAACCACCGGCGATGAACGTTGTGATGCATGGATCATGCAGTGGATTGATGAGATTGAGCGTGACTTTGTAAAGGATGATATCAGGTGTGTAATGGAGCAGGTGTCGCCGGATGGAAAGATTATTGATCATATTGATGGGAGAACCTTGAATCCTGGTCATGCTATAGAAGGTGCATGGTTTATTCTGCACGAAGCGAAATACAGGAACAATGATCAGCGCCTTATTGATCTTGGCTGCCGCATACTTGATTATATGTGGGAAAGGGGATGGGATAAGGAGCAAGGCGGCATATTGTACTTTCGCGATGTGTACAACAAGCCTGTGCAGGAATACTGGCAGGATATGAAATTCTGGTGGCCGCATAATGAAAGCATTATCGCCACATTACTTGCCTATCAGCTCACCGGTAATGAAAAATATGCGCAATGGCATAAGCTGGTACATGATTATTCCTATAGTCATTTTGCGGATACGGTATACGGGGAATGGTTCGGGTACCTTCACCGCGATGGCAGCATTGCGCAAACAGCTAAGGGCAATCTTTTCAAAGGTCCATTTCATTTGCCGCGGCAGGAATGGTATTGTTATACATTACTGAAAACATTTTCAGAATAGTGATGAAACATTATACATTGCTAAAATAAAACCGGCGAAAAAAGAAAGTACTTATTTGCGGGCGTTTTAAAATCTGGTGAACATAGTTTACGGAAATTTAGCCAGGCTACTATTCTCCTATTCCCGGATAATGGGAAACGAGGGTTCGAAATAACAACTTGCGGAACAAAAAATAAACATCTTCAAATATTTTAGTTTCACAAAAAGAAAGAATAAATTTAATAAGCATTATGATCAGCTCTTTGTAAATATTCCATGCCCTTCATTTTTATTTTTTTCATTCTTCCGTTATATGCAATTGTCTGTGATGATAGTTTGAGCAACGATCTATGATCTTCACTCCCACGCTTGTGAAAAGCTTGCCTGATAAAGCGATGTCCGTCAATAATTAATCGCTTCCTACCAAAGTTTTTAAAGGATAGGCTAAAACAAAATTTAAAATTCATAAGCAATGTATGATATACCATTCAGCCATTGTACAGGCAGGCTCAAAGCCCTTGTTATCTGTATAGCCCTGATGTTTAACAGTATTCCACTTTTGTTAGCACAACAAACATCGCCGGATATTATGGCAAAAGAAACGGAAAAGCAAATGACCGATTCCGAGCGATTCAGTATGCTTACAAGTCTTATCGGTAATGTTCCGGGTATTGGCATGCCCCGTGATAGGCGCATTCCCGACGGCGTTGCTATGAGTGCAGGATATACACCGGGTGTACCACGCCTTGGTGTGCCGGCGATACAGAGCAGTGATGCCAGCATGGGGGTTACCAACCCGGGTTATCGTCCCGGTGATAAAGGCGCCACTGCTATGCCTGCATCCATATTAGTAGGAGCAAGCTTTAATCCTGAATTGGCTTACCGGGGGGGTGTTGTTATTGGGAAGGAAGCAAGAGTGAGAGGTTTTAATGTAATGCTGGCGGGTGGTATTAACCTGACTCGTGATTCCAGGAACGGCCGTAATTTTGAATATTATTCTGAAGATCCGCTGGTAAGCGCACTGCTTGCTGCCGGTGCTGTGAATGGTATTCAAAGCCAGCAGGTCATATCCACGCTGAAGCATTATGCGCTTAATTGTAATGAAACCAACCGCCATTGGTTAAATGCTATTATAGATCCCGCTGCCGACCGGGAATCTGATTTACTGGCATTTCAGATTGCAATAGAAAAATCAAACCCTGGCTCAATCATGAGTGGTTACAATAAAGTCAATGGCGAATATGCAAGTGGCAATGATTACCTGCTGAATAAATTATTAAAAGATACCTGGGCGTATAAAGGCTGGGTGATGTCTGATTGGGGAGCTGTTCCCAGTTGGACCTATGCTTTAAAAGGGCTCGACCAGGAATCGGGCATACAGATTGACATGCTAACGTGGGGGGCAGAAGCATTTACAGATTCCCTGCAGAATGCCTATAAAGCTGGTAGTTTCTCTAAAGAACGTTTATCTGATATGGTTCAGCGTATCCTCCGGTCTATGTATGCTGTGGGGGTAAATAAATGGGAAGGAACGCCGGCCATTGATATGAGTAAACATAATGAAACCGCTTTGGCAACAGCCCGGCAGGGCATAGTGTTGTTGAAAAATGAGGGGGTGCTGCCACTGGCTGCGAATGAACCCGTTAAAATTGCGGTAATTGGTGGATATGCTCATAAAGGAGTGCTCACCGGCACGGGCTCCGGGGCCGTGCTTCCCGAGGGAGGCTATGCCGGCACCATCAATATCGGTGGCCAGGGTCTTATGGGTAATGCTCGTAGCCTTTTCCTGTTACCTTCATCACCACTGGCTGAGCTAAAAAAATTAATGCCCAACGCAAAAATTGATTTTGACCCGGGCTATACGGTGGCAGAAGCAAGGCTATTGGCAAAGCGGTCAGATATAGTAATTGTATTTGGCATCCGGGTGGAAGGTGAGGGCTTTGACCTGGCTGACCTTTCCCTGCCCTGGGGGCAGGATGCTCTTATCAGTGAGGTTGCCTCAAGTAATCCGAATACAATTGTTGTATTGGAAACAGGCAACGCATCCTCCATGCCTTGGCGTAATAAGGTAAAAGCCATTTTGCAGGTCTGGTATCCTGGCCAGGCTGGTGGCACTGCCATTGCAGAAATTCTTACCGGTAAAATAAATCCTTCCGGCAGATTGCCTCTGACATTTCCTGAAAGTCTGGAACAAACACCAAGACCTGAATTGTCGGGGCTTGGAACTCCCTGGGGAACACCCACCACCATTGTTTACAATGAAGGATCTGATGCAGGATACCGCTGGTACGCCAAAAAAAATAGTAAGCCCATGTATGCATTCGGGTATGGCCTGAGCTATACCAGTTTTTCGCATAGTGAGCTTAAGTTGCAGGGAGGAAAAACAGTGACGGCAAGTTTTACAGTTACGAATACCGGTAAAGTGGCAGGTGCCGATGTTCCACAGCTATATCTCACAAATGCAGCCGGCGAAAGCACTATGCGTTTATTGGGATTTGAAAGAGTTGAACTAGAACCAGGAGAAAGTAAAAATATAACCCTGACAGTTGACCCGCGGTTATTAGCGCATTTTGATTGGGAGAAACAAAAATGGCAGGTAAAAGCAGGAGACTATGAAATAGCATTAGGACAGTCAGCTGTTGATCTGAAACTAAATGCTTCGGTTAAATTAAAAGCGCAATTGTTTGGAAGATAATACCTGTTTATGAAAAATGTATTCAATGTATTAATAGTTATCATTAACGTTATTGCACTGCTTATTTTTGCTTCAGGTCTTGTCATGACATTTCTAGGCGGGTACGATTTTATAATGGTATTTTCCCATTTTAATGCAGACCAACATGAAACTGCAGGACTAATGGCAGTTGATTTGTTAAATGCAGTTGATATTTTTCTGGTTGCTATTGTGTTTTATGTGCTTTCAATAGGCATTATGATATTGTTCAATAATCCCGATGCAATATTGCCGGCTAGATTACCTGAATGGCTCAGAATTAAAAATTTTCTTCATCTGAAAATAATTCTGTGGGAAGCGATATTAACCACCCTCGTTGTATCTTACCTTGCTGCCCTCGCAGAAAAGAAGATTAAAGGTGTTGAAATAACATGGCTACACCTGATAGTCCCGTTAGCTGTTCTGCTTATCTCTTTAAGCTTGTTTCTTGTAAGGAGAGGTGAAAAATAATAAAGAAACAAAAATAAATATGACTGAGTTCACAGATTAATCTGTCACGCTTCACACAAATGCAAGACTATTAGCGGCCAGCCTGGCAGATGAAGACTCTTGCCACAGTTATTGGTATGCAGTGCAGACAATATAGAATCAACAGGGAGTTGAAGAAACCGATGTATTAGTATAGTCTGTGCTGTGGAAGATTGTTGATGATACCAAAGCACAACATCAGCCGGCAACAAAAAGTTCATTAAAATTTTTCACTCAACAATAGTGTTTCTCTCCAAAATATAGCAACCGGAATATCAATTTCACGTTCCTGATCTCTCCCGGCTTCGATAATTATTATAGCCAGTTTTGCTGCTCTTTTATGAGGTTATCAGCATACTTGATTCTTCCGCAATCACTCGTGTTAAAGGGAACCTGCATATTATATAGTTCAATTTCAAGCGCATCCCGGTTGCATTTGAAAGACGATACTATTACGGGTGTGTACTGATGATTGTGTGTAAATGTTACTGGGGATGTGCCTGCGGCTTTATTGGGTTTCAGTCCAAGTGGTTCATATACAGAATAAGTAAAAAACACCATTCATTCCATAAATTGTATCACTTATAAAATAGTCATCAAATATACCTTTGCATAAAGAATGAGTACATCATGGCAAAAGAGAAAATTCCTGTATATGATATCTGCAGTTTACAGGATGAACGTGGAGTACAAGATGATTTTCTTGCTGATCATTTTTCAGATTATCTCGAAAAGCATTATAATCACCTGCATTCTCCCCATCGTCATTCTTTTTTTCATCTTGTGCTCTTCACAAAAGGAAAAGGAGAGCATACTATAGATTTTCATACCTACCCGGTAAAAGCTTTACAATTATATTGCATGGTTCCGGGGCAGGTACACAGCTGGTATTTTACAGGATATACAGATGGCTATATCATTAATTTTTCAGATCGTTTTTTTAAATCTTTCCTCTTAAACCCTCATTACATCGAACGGTTTTCATTTTTCAGTGGAATAAGTGATGAAGGAGTAATTCAAATTCCTTCATCTTCAAAAGAAACAGTAACAGGGTTGTTTGAATCAATTATCAGCGCTGCAAAAGAAACGCGGGGGCCGAGAGATATGGATAAAATAAGAATATTGCTCCTGCAATTGTTTGTAGTACTGGAAGAGAAAATACCCGTATTATCAAACAGGTCAATACCACAACAAAAGATGATGCTGTTGCGTAACTTCAGGAAACTGATAGAAGATAATTACAAACACATACGGCTTCCCAAACAATATGCAGAATTATTGTACGTAACACCAAATCACCTTAATGCACTATGCCGGGATTTAATAGGAAAAACCGCAGGTGAATTAATCAGGGAGCGGATACTGCTTGAAGCGAAAAGATTACTTACGAATGTAAATATTACTGCGGCTGAAATAGCATATGAATTAAATTTCCAGGATAACTCTTATTTCAACCGTTTCTTTAAAAAATATTCTGGATATACTCCTGATGCTTTCAGGAAGCAATTCAATATAAAAAAATAATATATATGGACACAATAAAAATAACAGGAGTAAAATCTTCTGCAGAAAAGCCTATGCCGGTAATAATGAGTATTGCAAAATGCAAATGCCCCAGGTGCAGGCAGGGTAATATGTTTGTTGATAAAAACCCTTATCATTTAAAACATACCATGCAAATGCATGAAAAGTGCCCGGTATGTGGGCAAGCCTTTAACCTGGAAGTTGGATTTTACTACGGATCCGGTTATAGCAGCTACGCCATTTCAATTGCTGTAAGTGCCTTTTCATTTGTCGTATATGCATTAACAATAGGGCTGAGTATTAATGATTATCGTTTCTTATACTGGATATTTATTAATGCTGTCCTGCTGGTTGCATTACAACCCCTTATTATGCGTATGGCAAGGAGTATGTGGCTTACGCTATTTGTTTCTTACGATAGCAACTGGCGCAGCAATAAAGCTGATGCTCCGGAGCGCACTAATGAAACACAAAAAAATAACTGGTAAATATTCATGCTCAAAAGCAGTGTATAGAAGAAACAACTTATTCCCAGATTATCTTTCTGATCTTTGCCGGTGCACGGAAAACACGCTGTTTTATCAAAGCATAACTGAAATTAACTACACTTCGAATAGCTTTTTAATCAGTCAGTGAGTATTTTGGTGATTGTGATTGCAGGTTGACTCCCGGGGATTGAAAATGAATTAGATAAATAGGACTTTCGAATTCAGTAATCCCGGCTAAAGCCAAACGGCACCATTGTCTTTAAATGGTGCCGTTTTTTATTTAATACCCTATTCATCAGTATAATTTCCTTTGGAGACCAGTTTTACAAAGATGCAAATCTTCGCCAAAGCAAACAGGAAGTCCAAAATTATTAGAACAGCCGGAATATTAATTTAACGTTCAAGGTCTTCTCTTGCTTCAATATTTTTTGTAACCGAATCTTGCTTTTTTTTTGAAGTTATCAGCATCCCCGGTTTTTCCGAAACTGCTCGTCGTGTTTAAAGCTAATCCCACATCATTGCTGCTATGGCAAGCTTAGAGCAATTTCAAGCGCATCCCAGTTGCTTTTGAAAGACGATACCATTACGGGTGTGTATTGGTGATTTGGCGTAAACGTTATGGTGGATGTGCCTACGACTTTATCGGGTTTCAGTCCAAGTAGTTCATATACATTTGCCTTTGTACCTGATGCGCTCATTTTTAACTTTCGGCCATCACTCAGTTTTGCGTTGATGGTATATTTACCCACAGGTATATTATGTATGCTAAACCCGGTAGCGTCGCCTATTAGCCTGCTGATTTTAAAAGATCTTGTTTCTCCGTAAAGGCATGCCCCAGCGGGTATAAGTTCGATATCAATCACACCGTCTTCTGGCAGGTATTCAGGATTTTGATAAGGATATTCCTTATAATTAATGTTGAAATTGAATGACAATGCACCGCCATAGTAATTACTTTCGTTAGCGGGCTGCTGTGCCACTTCATCCGGGTTACCAGGGCCATAGGAGAGGAGTACAAAATTTTTGACCACACCTTCTCCTGAAGGAAAAGAACTGGTGCCGCCAACAGGAAACAATGCTAAAACCGCAGGCGTTTCATTATAGGTTATGGTTGTAGCTGTACCAAAAAAATATGCTGCACCTGCAGGAATTGCAAACTCATAATATCCTTCATCATTGGTGAGCCCGCTGCCGCTGGAGTATAATCCGCCGGTAAGAGATGAGGATACACCTATATGCGCGCCTTTAATTGGCTTACCACTTAAATCGGCAACATAACCCCTGGCAATACCGGATTTAACGGAGAGCGAAGGATATAACGGCATTCGGGGCAGCGTATTTCCCATAACATTAATATAATAACCATTTCCTGAAATCCAGAACTCAGCTTTGCCGTCTACTACAGGAAGAGCGGGTTGTTCTCCCCAGGCGTCACCGGCTACATCATTGTCACTGGATTTTGTGCAGCATGTAAATAATAAAGTAACTATCAGCGGAAGATAAAAAAGTTTCATTATTAATTGTTTTGAATCAGAGCTATAAAAAAATCAATGCTTTGATTGTTATAATTTTTTTTGATGGCGTATGAGAAATCTGGGAAAATATTGTGATACACTTTTCTGTTAAAATAACAAGCACATCAATTTATATTTTGTAGTGTGGTTACGGAAGCCGTGTTTGTAGTAACGATCCTTATTTCACCGGTCGGCAGCGGCACAAACGACATAAGATCGCTTTTGCTTTCCTGCTTTACAACACCAATACCATGGGCCACCCAAAGTGTTATATCATCATTGCCATAACTGTTGTTTTGAGCTTCGCCATATTTGGTTTCTATCAGCGTTACTACTTTATACACAAATTTGCTGCATATAAAACTGCCAGCCGCAACTTTTACTGTTTCAACCGTGGCAGTACCGGGCACCTGCCGCATATATTGCACAACAGATGCAGGTTGTCCGCCAATGGCATATTCAATACGTTGCCCCTGTTCATCCGGACCGGAAGCCGCTATCTTGCTGCCTTCTTTCAGTACGTTTTCCATGGTAAGATAAGCCGGGTAACCAAACACTTCAGCTTTTGTGACTTTTACATCCGGCATCAAACCAAGCATTGTAACGGTTTGATACCAGGCATCCGGCACTTTTATTTCTGTATATGTTTTTCCGCCGGTAGAAAATATTTTATCGTTTAGCGTAATCGTTTCACCTTTTGCTTTTATCTCTGTACGCAGGTTATATATAGTAATGCCCGAAGAATCTTCCTGGCCTGATATATATTGTGTTGCAGTTGCGGGTGAACCGTTATCAGTCTCCACTTTATACACATATTTTTTATTTTTTTGAGGGATGAAATCTGAAGGCTGTGGCGGCTTGCTTTGCCCGCCCCCATCTTTGGTGCAGCCGGTAGCTGCTGCCATAAATAACACAACCGCCAAAGCGGTGATAACTTTCATTGTTCTGCTGTTCATTATATATAAAATTTATTAAACAGCAATTTTATTAAAAGCGGTGGGAGGTATAAAATAAGAACGACACGTATCGTTCATCGCGTGCATACAACATTTTTTATAGACGAACGGCAAACCTCAATACGGTTTTATTTATGATTGTAATAATCACTTTAGAAACAACAGGTTTTAATAATGTAATTATATTTTATGATCACTTCAGTGGTTTCATCTGCATATTCAGGCACGTTATGGTATTTCAAACAGGTACATCGCCAAAAAAAACATATAATTGCTGCAATGAACCGCATTGCACAAAAGCTGAATGATAAATGGTTTCGCTTTATTGGCGTTTCCGTTATTGGCTTAATGGGACATGAGTTTGGTATGCCGGTATCTTTTTATCGTTATCAATTGAATAAGATACTGGATAGCCTTAAACAGACCAAAGCTATCATTGTAGATATTCGCAATCATGGGGCGGAGATGATGAGGTAAGTCGCTATGTGGCCGGATGTTTCGCAAAGCAAAAAGAGCTTTTCATGATGGTTAAAAAGAGAAATGGCCCCAATCATAACGATTTCACAAATCCCGTTGCATGGTATGTTCAGCCGGAGTTGAATGTTTATGCCAAATCAGTAATATTACTCACTACCCGCTGGACAACAAGTGCCGGCGAAACATTTACCTGGGCAATGAATACGCAACCAAATGTTACACAGATAGGTGATACAACAACAGGTGGTTTTTCTGATATGCTGGCACGGGAATTACCAAACGGATGGTTATATTTTACAGGCGTTGGAGACTACAGGGATGCAAACGGAAATAGCCTGGAAGGAAAAGGCATAGCATCTGAAAAAAGAATTATTAATACTAATGAAGATGTTCAAAAAGGAAAAGATATTGTGCTGGAGGAAGCTGTTAGAATGTTGCTTACCACTAACGGATAATTTTAGTGAGTAAATTTTTTAGAAAACCCGTTGAATTTTTAAAGACAAACCTCGAAGAGATGATATCAACATAATGTTATCCGGGAGTTTTAGCTCTTTTCGTGTGCCTTTTCTATTTAATTATACCAGCCTTTCAGGCTTGATTTTATTGATGTACCCCGGTTTCGAATACTCCCTGGTTATGCCTTATACCAAAATATATTTTACATACGGAAACCTGAAATCCGCCACTAAACATGGGCGCATTTCAACAGGAATGTATTATTTTGCTTCATAATCAAATTGTATGAGCCGTGTAATTATTTATGATGACGATAAAGATATTTTAACGATGACAGCCACAGTGCTGGAATTAGATGGACATGAGATTGCTGTTCGTAAAGACTGTAATAGTCTTGATGAAGACCTGGCTTATTTTCGGCCGGAGGTTATCCTTATGGACAACTGGCTTCCTGGTATGAAAGGTGTGGACGCCATCAGATCAATAAAGAATAATGAAAACTTCACTCATATTCCTATTGTTTTTTTTAGTGCGAACAGCAATAGTGAGCAGATGGCAAGAGAAGCCGGTGCGGAATGGTTGTTAAATAAACCTTTTGACATGGATGACTTGCTGGATATTGTAAAAAAAGCGGTAAAAAATACTGCGATGTGTTAGTGTATCAGCAATTTTTTAAAACATCCGCGGAATACCGGTTCAGTAATTCAGCAATATCCTGGGCCGGCAATATCATATCAATGGGCGATATAGTAATAGCCTGCTCAGGCATGTAGGGAACTAACGCATCCTGTGTATCCTGCACTATGGTGATACCTCCGGTTTTTTTTACATACCCCATTGCTTCAGCGCCATCTGCGTTTGCGCCTGACAATAATACAGCAATAAGGTTTTCCCGGAAGGCAAGCGCAGCGCTTAAAAAACAAACTTCAATGCTTGGCCGGCTGTAAAATACTTTTTCTGATACATCCAACGAAACTGTGCCGCTCTTTTCAACCAGCAGATGGTAATCCGGCGGCGCCACATAAATCCATCCGGGCAAAAGCATATCTTTTTCATCCGCTTCTTTTACCTGCAAAGTACACTTCGAAGATAATACTTCTATCAATCCTCCGTCAGAAACCTGCCCTCTGTGCAATACAATAATTACAGGAATAGTAAAGTCTTTATGCAGCAAAGACAATATTATCAACAGCGCTTCTAATCCACCTGAAGAACCTCCGATAACGATCAGCTTTCTTCTTTTTTTTATTTCTTCTTCCGCCATATTTTTTCATTTGGATCGATCTGTAAGTAATCAGCCGCTATTGATGAAAAGCGCAAAGTTTCTTTGCTGCCCAGTGCCAGAAATCCCAGGGAATCAAGGCTCATATCAAATAAGCGGAATACACGGTTCTGCAGATCGCGTTCAAAATAAATAAGCACATTGCGGCAAATGATCAATTGAAATTCATTGAAAGATGTATCAGCCACAAGATTATGATGAGAAAAAATGAAATTTTTCGATAGCGCGGGATCGAATTTCACGCTATTATAATTTGCCGAATAATAGGAGGAGAAATCTTCCTGTCCGCCACTCTTCAGGTAATTATCGGAATAATGCTGCATTGCCGAAAGCGGGAATATACCTGACTTCGCTCTCTCCAGCACACCCTGGTTTATATCTGTTGCATATAATATCGATTTATGCAATAACCCTGCTTCCTTTAATACGATCGCAACTGAATAAACCTCTTCTCCGGTTGAACAACCTGCATGCCATATCCGGATGATAGGGTAGGTAGCCAATACCGGTAAAAGATGCTCGCGGAGTGTTTTATAAAATCCCGGGTCGCGGAACATTTCTGTAACTGTTACGGTAACTTCTTCCACGAAACGCAAAAAAGCAACATGATCATTCAAAATTTTTTTTTCCATTTCCTTAAAGGAAGGATAGTGCCCTTTTTTATAATACGATTCCAGCCGCCTGTTCAGAGATGCCTCCGCATAGCCTGTAAAGTCGTAACCATACCTGCGTGCTATCTTTTCCAGCAACCGCGATATATCTTCAGGATGCATCAGTTTGTTTAACGAGTCCATATAGCGCTTGTTTTAGCATAGGTTTTCGCCTCTTATAGTATACATAGTTCGTTTGCAGAAAATGAAGTATTATTTAGAAGTATATTTCATTGTCCGTGCCGTAATCCGGATCTTCAATATCTTTTTTCATAAAGCCACACACGCAGCAAAGATACCAGTTGATCCACATCTACGGGTTTTGATATATAGTCAGACGCGCCGGCTTCAATGCATTTTTCCCTGTCGCCGGTCATTGCCTTGGCGGTTATTGCCAATATCGGAATATTTTTGAACCTGGGGTTTTGCCTGATGGCGCGGATACTTTCATAGCCATCCATTTCAGGCATCATCATATCCATCAGCACTACGTCTACCGGTGCATCCTGTATTAACTTCAACGCTTCTTTGCCATCCATTGCGGGAACGACTTCCATCTGGTATTTTTCAAGCGCTTTTGTCATAGAGAATATATTCCGAACATCATCATCTGCCAGTAATACCTTCTTACCTTTTAATTTATTTTCCTGCTGTATATGTTGTTCAAACTGGTTCGGGTTCTTATTGTTTTTCTCCTGTACAAGGTGCAGGAATAAAGAAATTTCATCGAGTATGCGTTTATAGGAATTAGCTGTTTTCATTACAATGGCATCTGCATACTGCTTCATTTTAAATTCCGTTAATTGTGAAAGCCCGGCACTTGTGAATAGAATAATCGGCAATTCCTTAAACTCATCCCGCTCTTTTATTTCCTCCATCAACCGGTCTGCATCTTTGCTTTCAGCGCTTATATCAAATATCACACATTGAGTATCGCTTTGTCCCAAAGCCTGTATGCAATCTTCAACGGATTGAAAAATTTCTGACTGCACATTGTATGTACCCAGGTAATATGCCAGTGCCTTTGCATGTTTATAGTTCTCTTCAAGTATCAATACCTTCTTTTCTTTTTGCTCAAGCACATAATCTATCTTTTCAAAAATATTGTTCAACTGCTCAAATGCAACGGGCTTGTTTATAAAATGTACTGCTCCTTTTATAAGGCTCTCTTTCTTCACGCTGTGCGCAGACATAACGTGCACAGGAATATGCATTGTAAGAGGGTCGGCTTTCAGGCTTTCCATCACTTCCCACCCGCTTTTTACAGGAAGCTGAACATCAAGCAGAATAGCAGCAGGTAAATATTGCCTGGCAAGCTGAATGCCTGCATCTCCTCTTACAGCAACTATGGCTTTGTAATCTTTTTGCCTGGTATAATCCAGCAATGCCCTGGCAAAAGTGATATCATCTTCTATTATTAAAATGATCTTATCACTTTCAGCAATCGTGTTCCTGTCATCATCAATATCATCAGGTATAACCGGGCTGCGGTATATTTCTTCAGAAGGCTGCAAAATATGTGGTTTGGAGGCTGATTGTCCTGCAGACGCATATAATGGATTAGCATTGCTTATCCGGTTTTCCGGGCTCAATGGTATACTGCAAATGAACTCACTGCCTTTTCCGGGCTCACTGATAACGGTAATTTCTCCACCCAGCAGCCGGGCAAGTTCACGGCTTATAGAAAGCCCTAAACCGGTGCCGCCAAATTTTCGTCTTGTAGAACCATCTTCCTGGCGAAATGCTTCAAAAATCAGTTCCAGCTTTTCGGGGTTAATACCTGTGCCGGTATCTTTTACGGCAAAAAATATAAAGCCCGGCTTATCAGGTAAACAGCTTACCGTAAGTTTAACCCCACCTTCTGTAGTAAACTTAAATGCATTTGATAAAAGATTTTTCAGTATCTGCTCTAAGCGTAATCTGTCTGTCTCAAACACGGCAGGTACTTCGGGCTGTACTAAAATGTTCCAGCGAAGCTTTTTTTCCACGGCTACAGGGTCAAAAAGAACCTGCATACCTGTGGTTACATCCTGCACTTTTACGGGCAGAAGCTCTATCGTCATTTTCCCTGACTCAATTTTAGAGAGATCAAGTATCTCGTCAATCAGTTGAAGCAGGCTGTTGCCGGATTGTTGTATTACAGTAGCAGATTGAACCTGCTCACTGTTTAAATTATTGTCGTGATTTTCCGCCAGCAATCTTGAGAGTAAGAGTATTGAATTCAGGGGTGTTCTTAACTCGTGCGACATATTTGCCAGGAACTCGGATTTATACCGGGTTGCAAGCGACAGCTCTTCAGATCTCTTTTTTATCTCTTCATTTTTTTGAAGTATCAACTGGTTTCGTTCCTGTAAAAATGCGGAACGTTCTTCCAGCAAAGCATTGGTTTGAGCTAACTCTTCAGACTGCACCTTCAGCTCTTCTTCAGATGATTGTAACTGCTGTGCCTTTGTTTCCAGGTTAAGGTTGATCTGTTCAAGCTCCGATTGTTGGGTCATAAGCTCTTCTGCCTGCGATTGTGTTTCTTCAAGCAGCTCCTGCATACGCTGCCTGCTTTGTACCATATCTACCGCAATACCTGTGCTTTCAGAAACCCGTTTAAAAAAATCCAGTTCAAGCGCTGTATATTGATGTAGTGCTCCCAGTTCTATCACCGCTTTTACTTCACCCTCAAATAAAACAGGGAGCACAACAACGCTTACAGGCTTTACCTGCCCTGTAGTATAATTAATATGAAATTCCTGCGCGGAAAGATCGTCGGTGAGTATCATTTGTTTTGAGCGGGCACATTCGCCAACTATACCTTCGCCTGCGTTTATGGTTTGCTTAACCATATTATTTTCTAAAGCATATCCCTCTGCCAGTAATAATTTTTGATTGTGTTTTATATAAAAAGCGCCAACCTTGCTGTCGCTGTAACCGGCGCAGAAATGCAGTATTTTTCCCGATAAGGCAGTAACATCATTCTCACCCATCATAGTTTCACTAAGCTTTGCCATGCCTGATTGCAGCCATTCTTTTTCAGAGAGCGCATTAAATGATTGCTCCAGCGAAGCAGCCATTTTATTGAGTGCTACTGAAATATTACCAAGCTCGTCCATTTCGGTATCTGTAACTCGCACTGAATAATCACCTGAAGATATTTTTTCTGACAAAGATTGTATTACCCTGATGCGTTCCCTGATAGAATTATCCTTATTAATAAGCTCCTCCTGTAAACTGGCACGCGCTGAAATATCTTTGTTCATTCTAACATAGAAGACAATAGTAATAATAATGGCAAGCAGGGCTGCCACCATTATGAATATGGGAGTGAAATTTGAAAACCTGCTTAGTTCTGCTGTCCGTTTTTTCAGGAGATTATTTTCTACGGCGGTCATCTTTTTTACAATAAGCTGAACGCTGTCCATGTATATCTTTCCCTTTTCCATATCAGCACTATCAACAGCAACCTGTTTTTTTCGCATTTCCAGCACCTCTTCCAATCTGCTCAAACGTTTATCAATAACCTGGCTTAATACAATAATGTTGGCTTGTTGTTCCGGGTTGTCTCCGGTAAGCATTTCAAAATCTTTTGTCAGTGCGGTTACTGTATCTACAGAAGCCTTATACTCTTTTAAAAATAAAGGGTTACCTGTAAGCAGGTAACCACGCTGGTTATCCTCCGCATCTCTTACGGCAGATTGTGTCTTTTCAAGTGTTCTTACCACTTCATTGGTATGCCTTACCCATTCAGCACTGTTAAGCAGGATACTGATGCTACGCAAAGAAGCTGCAGAACTTAACAGCAGGATAAGCAATGAAATACTGAACCCGATTAATAAATTTCTTTTTAATGTCAGTTTCATATAACGCTGTAGAATTAAAATGTCTGTGATATGTTATTGATGACCGGCAGGATAAAATAGAAAAGTGAACCTTTGCCTGGTTCACTTACTACGCCAAAATCTGCCCCGTGCCTTTTTAACATTTCAGCGCAGATATACAGACCTATGCCAAGACCCTGAGCATATTTTGAAGCTTCAGACACACGATAGAATTTATTAAATACATGTGCCTGGCTTTTTATATCAATTCCTATTCCCTGATCCTGCACGCCGAAATATAGCTCTCCCTTTTCCGTTAATCTGGTAATAATTTCAATCTCTTTGTTTTCAGGAGAATATTTGAAAGCGTTGCTGATAAAATTGATGATCACCTGCTCCAGTCTTAAAGTATTTCCTCTGACGATAAGCGATTCCGCAGCCCTCTGTTTTCGTATAATAATAATTCTCGGAAAAATATGCTCAAGCATTTCCAGTGTACGCTGAAGCAGCGCTTCGAAATTAATATCTGTAAGTGCAAATGTCAGCTTACCATTTTCAATTTTTGAAACATCTAATATATCATTCACCAGGTCTTCCAGCTTCGCGATCTGTGCAAGTGTCCGGTTAAAATAAAGTCTGGTGGTTTCTCCAGGTATCAGCTTTTCCAGGAGCTGCACATATCCTTTTATACTGGTTAAAGGGGTTTTCAATTCGTGACTGGCAATGCTCAAAAACTCATCTTTCCTTTTTATAGCCTGCTTTTGTTCCTCAATATCAGTAAATGTGCCTACCCATTTAAGTACCTGTTCTTCCATTACCGGTATTACTCTTAAAAGATGATACCGGAATTCCTGTGTCTCCAGTTTTGCAATACGCAATTCCAGTTGTATAGGTTTTCCCTCCTGTATCAGTGCTTTCCAGTTGTTCATAATATGGCTGTCGTCTGGATGCACAAGCGGAAAACTATCTAATGAATTTGAATATGCAGGCCAGTGATCGTTTACAAAATCTATATCTCCATTTGCAGTGGCAGTAAAAGCTACCTGGGGAATGGCAGAAAGTATACCATGCAGCTCGCGTGCTTTATTCTGTATCTCCTGCTGTGCTTTTTTGCGGAACACAATTTCTTTCTGTAATTCCTGCTGCATTGCATTAAGTTCCCTGTTTTGCCGGTAAAGCCTGTCAAAAGTTCTTACCTTCATAAGCAATATATCAGGGTCGATGGGTTTTACGATATAATCTATAGCACCGGAAGCATAACCTTTTGTAATAAATTTCTTATCTGTATTAACAGCAGATAAAAATATGAGCGGAATATCTTTTGTAGTTTTATTGCCTGCAAGAAATTCAGCGGTTTCAAAGCCATCCATCCCGGGCATCTGAACATCAAGAATGATCAGTGAATAATTGTTTTTAAGTGTTTTGCGAAGCGCTTCTTCTCCACCGGAAGCAGTATCAACAGCAAAAGAATGCAGTTCGAGTGTGGATTTGAGAGAAAATATATTCTCCGGCCTGTCATCAACAATCAGGATCATACTCTTAGTTCGTTAAAAATATCTACTGTTTTTCGTGAAACGTGAATATACAAACTTGTGATGTATTAAACAGCCGCGCAAATCAATAAATTAATGAATGAATATAACACTCAGGCATAAACGCAGTTGTATTAAAACTTTTTTACTTATTCCTGTACATTATATCAGGGAAATCCCTGATATTTTTTTAAATATTCGAAAGTTTTTAATGACAGGTTACAGACTTTGGGCTGCACAGCAAATTGAACCTGACAATATGCATATGCTGATAAACAGTTGCTCAGGAGTCAATTATTAATACGATTAATTTGTTTTGCTGCCTGAAATAACACTTTTGCAAATTGTCTTAAACCTTGATCACCGTTTTTTAATTCATTAGGTTTACCAGGTACTATATCTGTATGTTTTTAATTTTTGAAGAACGCATTATTTTTTAAAGCTGCCTGAGATAATAAGAAAAATATTGCTAACGCAAGCTTTGTATCTGCAATAAGACAGGTATCCATTACATTTACCCGGTGTATTTCAAATTTTGCGCCGCAGTGGGAGGTAATACACCGCCTGCGGCGTACACCCTGGTTGGTATCTGTCATCAACCAGCCAAAATTTGGAATGCACCCTTTTACCTGTCCTTCAAAAATCATATTTTTAATATATACATAGTATATTATTACCCGAAACTGCTCTTTCACCGGGAAGTATACATCTGTCTCCGGGTGTAAGCCTGATTAACGGAACAATATGCATTCAAGGCGATTATTTATTAAGCAGTATGCTTTGGCCGGTCTTGGGCTGGCAACATCGTCATTTGCTTTTTGCCAAACACAGGACAATGCAGATAATGTACAATTTGTTTTTCCTGTTGACGGGGATATACTGCACAGGCACGATGGCGTTACCTCCGGCCAGGTACTCAAAATAAAGATAAAGGTAGCTGCTACGGTTAATAGTTCAATTACGATCAACAGTATACCTGCAAAAAAAGTCAATGGAATTTTTATTGCTGATATTGCCCTTGACCAATTTAAGAATAGCATTAACGTAACAGATAAGAAAACTGGCGCTCAAAGAAGCATTACTGTTTACTGGTTTAAAAACCTGGCAGATAAATACAGGCTTTCTATTGATGATGCTATCTGGTTTTTGAAAGATATTCATGTTAATGCTAATAAATATGCTTCGCTATTTGAAAATCCTTTTCTTAATTTTCTGAAACAGCTGCATAATGCATACGGCACTAAAATGCATATCAATATTTTTTACCAAACGGATGGATTTGACCTTTCCCGGATGACGGATAAATTCAAAAGCGAGTGGATAGCAAATGCAGATTGGCTGCAATTGAGTTTTCATGCAAAAGCAGAATTTCCTGACAATCCCTATAAACATGCGGATTATGCACAGGTAAAAAAGGAGTGCAGTGCGGTTATAGATCAGATCAGGCGTTTTGCGGGTAATGAACTGGTATCGCATATTACTACATTGCACTGGGGTGAAGTGCCGGTAGAAGTATCAAGAGCGTTAAGAGATTGCGGCTATACGGGACAGTTATGTGATTTTAATGTAGATAACAATCTTCCTCCCTGTTCCTATTACCTGGATGTGGCACAAAGAAGACACATGCAAAAACGATTTGTTTGGAGAGACAATAAAGAGGATATCACTTTTATTAAAAGCAGTATTATCATAGATAGTAAAAAATTGCCGGAGATCATTCCTTATTTAAATCAGTATGAAAAAGAAACGCGTAAGCCGCCTTATGTGGATCTGTTGGTGCACGAGCAATATTTTTACGATTACTACCATAACCACCAGCCTGACTATCGTACAAAAGTATTAACAGCAGTGAAATGGGCGGCAGATAATGGTTACAAGCCGGCTTTTTTGGGTGAATGTATTTATGAATAAAATGAGCAGATCGGGAGCTCCGGTCTTATAAGATCAAATATTTACTGTTTATGTTTAATGCAGCGCAATATAAAATGATCAGGCATAACAGCCCTCGTGCATGCCTTTTGTTGATAATACATTTTGTAATGATCACTTTGTTCAGCGCCTGTGGTAAAAAGCATCAGGTTATAACCGATGGGCTTCGTGTGCCTGAAGGGTATACTATTGAAAAAGTAGCCGGTGACGGTTTATTGTCTTATCCCATGTTTGCCAGTTTCGATAACAATGGCAGGTTATTCGTTTTCGAATCAAGTGGCAAAACAACCACTACCGAAGACATATTAGAAAATCCGGCTTTTATAATACGTGTATTGGAAGATGAAGATGGCGATGGTTTTTTTGACAAAAGCAAAATATTTGCGGATAAAATTCCTTATCCCATGGGTGGCACTTTTTACCAGGGAAGTTTGTATGTAGCGGCTCCGCCTAATCTTATCAGGTTCACAGATACTGATGCTGATGGCGTAGCGGATAAGCGAGATATTATTTTAAGCGGATGGACGCTGCATCATAATGCCGCTACATTAAGCGGCCCTTTTATGGGACCCGATGGCTGGTTCTATATGGCAGATGCAAGGCGTGGGTTTAACATCAAAACAAAAGAAGGTGATTCTCTGAAGGGAAAAGGTGCAAGAATATGGCGCTGCCGCCCCGATGGAACGGGGCTTGAATCTGTGTCTGGCGGCGGTTTTGATAATGCGGTGGAAATAGCATTTATGCCTTCCGGCGAAACCCTGGGCACAATGACATATTTTACCGATCCGCAGGGTGGATTTCGCGATGCGATAATGCATTGGGTAGAAGGTGGTGTATAT
The DNA here is from genome assembly GCA_047601125.1 of Agriterribacter sp. Classification (GTDB taxonomy): domain Bacteria; phylum Bacteroidota; class Bacteroidia; order Chitinophagales; family Chitinophagaceae; genus Agriterribacter. Next base: position 3,817,773 of record JASGJY010000002.1, read on the forward strand.
CCCAAGCCCCAGGAGGTTATTGAAGCAGATCATCTTAAGCTGACAGGAGCACTAATGCCCGTGATGACGAAGTTAGCCCGTGTATCACATGCAGGTGTAATGCGCTACAGGGGAAATACTTTTGGAAAAGCGTTTAATGGAAACCTTTTTACCGCCCAGTTTAATACCGGCCGTATCATGCGGCATGTCATCACACCTGATGGCGCCACTTTCCGTACAACAGATGAACCTTTTGTTCAATCGGATAGCGCAGATATTCATTTTACAGATGTGCTGGAAGATGCAGACGGAAGTTTACTGGTGGTTAATACAGGCGGATGGTTTATCGCTGGTTGCCCGTTGTCGGTAGTAGCTAAAACAAATGTGCTGGGAGGAATATACCGCATCAAAAAAATAGCGGCGCATGTTAGTGAAGACCCCTGGGGAAAGAAAATAGATTTTAAAAATGCAACTCCACAGGCATTGGTAAATTATATGATGGATGAGCGACCGGCAGTAAGAGATCATGCAGTTGAAGCAATAGTTATGAAGGCTGATATTGGAGGCGATGTACTAAAAAAGTCGTTAACGCTTTTTAAAGATGAAGAACAAAGAGCGGCAGCGGTTTTCGCGCTTTCCCGTATGCATACAGCAACCGCAAATGAAGCTGTGCGCAGTGCAATGAATGATGAAAGTGTTATGGTTCGTACTGCTGCAGTAAGAGCAGCAGGACTGGCAAAAGATAAAGCAGCACTTGATATATTGATTGAATTGGTGCAAAAAGACGAAGCCCCGGTTTGCCGGCAGGCAGCTACAGCAATCACACAAATAGCAGATAGAAGAGCTGTTCCGGGATTATTAAATGCAGCAAAAAATCCCGGAGATCGTTTTGCAGAACATGCAATAATATATGCTTTGATCACCATCGGTAAAGCACAACCGCTTATTGAAGCGTTAAGCGATCCGTCAACCAATAAACGCAAAGCTGCATTAATAGCGCTTGACCAGATGGATGCTTCGCCGTTACAAAAAAGCCAGGTGTCCGCATTTTTAAACAACAGTGATACTGTATTGCGCAATACAGGGATGTGGGTTGCCATGCATCATACCGACTGGGGCGATATTGTTGTAGATTTTATAAGTAAACAATTCAGCGAAGCTGATTCATCGGCAACAAAGCTTGCTTCGGTTAGTAAGTTAATGGAAACTTTTTGCAGCAAAGAAGCCCTTCAGCGTTTTATTGGTGCCCAGTTAGGCAACGTATCCGTGCCCCTAGCAAAAAAAATATTTTTGATGGGCGTAATAGCACGTAGTAATCTTCCTGATATACCGCGGCAATGGATAAAACCACTGGGAGATATATTAAGAGGAAATGATGATGAGCTTCGCCTGCAGGTAATGAACCTTATTGAGTCAAGGCATATGGAGGCCATGAATAATGTGTTGAACGGGATCATTCAGGATACCAAAACACCTGCGGCATTTCAGCTAAAAGCTTTTGCTGCAAGATTAAGGTCTGAAAACAAACTTTCAGATAAGGAATTTGAAACATTGCAGAAATACCTGGATTCATCGTACGAGGCGCCGGTAAGACAGGTTGCGGTAAGGGTGCTAACACAGGCTGAATTGAATGATGCACAGTTAATAGTATTGGCAAAAACGCAAATTCCAAAAGCGGATGTTTTTTTACTGCCTGGTCTTGTGCAGGCATTTAAAGGAAATAAAGCTGAAGCAACCGGCAAAGCCCTGGTTGCAGCGCTGAGCAGTTCTTCTGACCGGTTAAGCAATTTGTCTCTGCAGGATTTGCAGGAGCTGATTAAAAATTTTCCGGCATCCGTACAGGCTTCAGCAGAGCCGCTTATCAAAACTTTGCAGGCGCAACAGGCAGCAAGATTATCGCAGTTGCAGCAGTTGGAAGCGGGTTTGAAAAGAGGAGATGTAGGAGAAGGACAGCAATTGTTTTTTGGAAAAGCTACCTGTTTTACCTGTCATGCTGTTGCATCGGAAGGTGGCAGTTTCGGCCCTGACCTCACAAATATTGGTGAGATAAGATCCAAACATGATCTGCTGGAAGCGATCGTGTATCCCAGCGCAAGTTTTGCACGCGAACATGAAACATCGCGTATAATAACCAAAACGGGCAGCTATACCGGCATCATCACTGCACAGCTACCGGAAGCTGTTATAATTGCCACAGGGCCGGGGTCTAAAATAAATATACCCCGTGCAGAAATTATTGCTGTTGAATCACAAAATGTTTCTTTGATGCCACCCGGGCTTGATAAAACATTAAACAACCAGGAGTTGTCAAACCTGCTGGCATACCTGGCATCTTTGCCTGATGGGTTAGGGCAAATTAAGGACCATTAGAATTGTATAAAAACTTCAAATGAAAATTTACGAAGTATGATTGTCAATAAATTATTTTTTCTGCCGGTGTTGATATCTCTTTCACTGTCAGGGATAACCGAAAAGAAGCCGGGTACCCCGAAACCGGAGCCGCCTAATGCCACAAATAAAAGCTCAGGTAAAACTATTAAACTGTTTAATGGCAAAAACCTGGATGGCTGGTATACATTTATAAAAGAGCGGGGGAGGGATAATGATCCCAAAAATGTATTTACCGTAAAAGATGAAATGATCCATATATCCGGGGAAGAGTGGGGCTGCATCACCACCAGCAATGAGTATGAAAATTTTTCACTTGTTGCTGAGTTTAAATGGGGCGGTAAAACTTTTGAGCCAAGAGTGAATAATGCGAGGGATGGTGGCATACTTATTCATTCCCGGGGACAGGATGGGGGTTATTCCGGCACCTGGATGCATGGTATAGAGTGCCAGATCATTGAAGGCGGAACAGGCGATTTGCTGGTGGTAGGTGATGGCAGTAGCAATTTTGCGATCACCTGCCCGGTGGCATCTGAAAAACAAAAGGGCAGTTACCTGTTTAAAGAAAATGGAGATAAGGTCACCATACACGGTGGCCGTATTAACTGGTGGGGGAGAGATGAGGATTGGGATGATGTAAAAGACTTCAGGGGTAAGCAGGATGTGGAAAAACCTTTTGGAGAATGGAATAAGATGGAATGTATTGCCGTCGGGAGAAATATTTCTATTTTTTTAAATGGTGTGCTGGTCAATCATGCGGAAAATGTATTGCCCTCAAAAGGGCGGATCCAGATACAATCAGAAGGTGCTGAAATATTATTCAGGCGTGTAGATATGATCATGTTGCCGGGTAAGAAGAAAAAATAATGTATATGAGTAAAAAGAAAAAAGAAGGAATATATGCACTGCAGGCATGGGTAAAATTTTGGGTGACCGGATTCGTAATATGTTTGTCAACTGCCAATGCGCAGCAAATAAGCGTGGCTGTTTTTAATGCAGATGTAACGCCGCCTGTAGGCAGCCCGGTTGCGTATGCTACCGCAAGATCTGTTATGGATCCGCTGAGTGCAAGAGGCATTGTAGTGCTTTCTGCTGAAAAGCCGGTTGTGCTATGCGCGGTTGATTGGATCGGCATTGCCAATGAGGGGCTGGAGATATGGCAACAAAAGCTGGCAGCGGCTGCTAATACCACTGTTGACAGGGTGTCTGTACATTCCCTTCACCAGCACGATGGTGTGCATTGCGATTTTACTATGGCAGGCATATTAAATGAATATGGGATCCGCAATAGCCCCTTTGATACTGTTTTCTTAATGACGGCAATTGAACGTGTAGCCAAGGCCGTTAGTGTCGCCGTAACTAACGCGCAACCCATAAACGGGATAGGTTTTGGTGAAGCAAAAGTAGAAAAAGTTGCATCTAACAGGCGCATACCCGGAGCAAATGGTAAAATAAAGATCATCCGGTGGAGCAGTACAAAAGACCCGGCAGCCATTGCTTCGCCTGAAGGATTGATCGATCCCTGGCTGAAATGCGTAAGTCTATGGAACAATGATAGGCCTGTTGCCGTAATGACGTATTATGCCACACATCCGCAAAGTTATTATGGGCAGGGCGATGTAACCTGCGAGTTTATTGGTATTGCCCGAAACGAACGTGAAAAAGAAACAGGTATACCACACATTCATTTTAATGGTGCGGGAGGCAATGTAGCCGCAGGAAAATATAATGATGGTTCAGAAGCCATGCGCCCGGTTTTGGCTAAGCGTGTGGAAACAGCAATGCAATCAGCGTGGGAGCATACTAAAAAAACAGCGCTTACAGATAATGATATGGCCTGGAAAAGTTTGTATATAAAGCTTCCCCTTGGAAAAAATATTATTGAACAAAAGATGAGAGATACTTTGGCAAGCGCTACAGCTTCGCATGCAGATAAAATGGCTGCCGCTGAAAAGTTGGCCTGGTATAAGCGTTCCGTTGCGGGACAGAAAGTAAATATTTCTTCATTGAAGTTGGGTAAAATATGGTTGCTGAATTTGCCCGGGGAATTATTTGTAGAATACCAGTTGGCTGCGCAAAAAATGCGCCCCGGGGAGCAGGTTTGTACGGCTGCTTATGAAGAATACGGCCCCGGGTATATAGGAACAAAAAAATCATATACGCAGGGTGGTTACGAAACCACCGGACTTGTTTCCGGCACTGCTCCTGAAGTAGAAAAAGTATTAACAAGAGCAATTAAAAGAGTATTGAAATAAAAGCATTGAAATATTTTACCTGTTATATACTTCCATCAGGAGACATGGATATTTCGGATTTGATTTGGATCAGCTCACCCAAAAGCCTGGTTTCCTTTGCTAACCCCGTCTTTCCCAATTTATCGGCAATAAGCGCAATAGAGATGTTTAATGTTTCAATTTCAGTTTTGCGTTTGCTGATTATATCCTGGTAGGTGGAAATCAATTGCCCGTTTGATGTTTTGCTGATCAGTAAGAGTTTTTCTAATACATTACCGGCATTTAATTGAATGCCTTCAGCTGCTGCTATAATAATACATTCATCAATTACTTTTTTGGCTATGTTCAATGCCTTTTCATTGCGATGAAAAATACCATTATCTGTTTCTAATAATGGGCAAACAGAATTGAATACGCTGTTTATAATTGCTTTGGTCCAGATTACCGGTTGAATATTTTTTTCGGGTTTAAAAACCAGATAAGGATTATTCAGATTTTCAATGATGTTGTCTAAATTTTCAAAACTTCCTTTTATAACACCAATGGGAGAAACGGAAGCAGGCTTAAAACGCAGTTTGTTATTTTGCAGATATTGGGATGAGGTGAAAAGAACACACCTGTAAATTTCAGGAAATACATTGTTGATGAAAGATGCTTCCACGCCTAATCCGTTTTGCAGGATAATAAGCGGTGAGCTGCCTGTTTTGTCTTTCAGGCTTGTTGCAATCTGCTGATTGCCGTGAGATTTGGTGGTTAAAATGATGATGCCATTTATGGTTGAATAATTACTGATAGTGCTTATATGAATGTCACTTTTTAAAATTTCACCATTGTTCAGTTCTACTTCAATATTTTCAATGTATTCAGCTTTATCATTGATGTGCCCCCGGATTAAAATAACATCCTTTTGTTCTTGCTTAAGAAATACCGCCAATGCCTTTCCGATTGCACCTGCGCCGATAATGAAAATTGGTTTACCGTTTATATGCATGCTATACCTATTTGAAATTATTCTTTATAATATCCCATTCTTCTTTTAAAATACTATAGCAAAAAGTATTTCTTCTAAATCCATCATACATTAGCGTATGCTCCCGAAGTATGCCTTCAAACTTCCCACCTGTTTTTTCGATAGCTTTTCTGGATTGCAGGTTTCTTTCATCAGTTTTAAATTCCACCCTGTGGGCATTAAGCGTATCAAATGCATATTGCAGCAGGAGGTATTTGCATTGCCTGTTCAATCCCGTTCCCTGAAATGGTTTGCCAATCCAGGTTGCACCAATTTCAAGCCTGTCATCCGCGTTGGAAATATTCAGGAAAGCAGTACTGCCAACATAACAATTCCCGGATTTGAAAAATATGCTGAAAGTATACCTTGACTGGTTGTTTCTAAGAGCAACAGCATTTTCTATATAAGCCGTCAACAAATCTTTTGTATACACCTGTTTTGGTGAAAATTGAAGCAGTGTTTTGTCAGCCGTAGCAATGCCCAGCAGATTGTCAATGTCTGATAATGATAGCGGTGTTAAAAGCAGGCTGTTGCTTTCAAGAATAATATCTGTTTTAAAGTTGAAATTCATAATATATCAATTAATCAGCTTTTCCAATAATGCCACATTAAGGTTTCTATGTTGTACAGGTAAATCTTCTGTTGCGGGCGTTGTATAATTTTCAATAAAAGAGAAGCCATAGCTTTTGTAGTAAGTAATGAGCTTCTCATTTTCGGCCCATGTGTCCATGCGGATATTATCCAGTTTTCTTCTCTTTGCAAATTGTATTGCCCATTCCAATACTTTATTAAATAATTTTTGTCCGTAAAATTTTCTGTTTAATACAACCCGGTGTAAATAAATGGCATTGCCGGTTTCTTTTTCGCGCCATATTAAAAAATCACTGAGGCAAATACTAAAAATACAGGCAATTTCATTTTTGAAAGTTATTTTAAATAAATTTCCCTGCATAATATCTGCTTTTATAAATGCTTCATCATAACTACTCCACCCGATATAATTATTCGCTTTATGAAATTTGATAGCCTCTTCAAATAAATTATAAATTACCGGTAAATCGCCGGTATCTGCATTGGTGATTATATAACTCATAAAATTATGTTTATCCACTATTATCCGACAATGCAAGTTCAACTGCTGCCTGTGCATGAATTAAAGTGGTATTAAATACAGGTACTGAAACATCTTCCTGGTTAATGATCAGCGGAATTTCCGTACAGCCTAAAACAATACCTTCTGCACCCTGTTTAATAAGCCTGTTAATTATAGCTAAATACTCCTGTTTTGTTTTTGGCAGAATAATACCTTTACCTAATTCATGAACCAGGGTTTTTTCAATAAATTCTATCTCAGCTTTTGTTTTCGGGATCATTGTTTCTAACCCCTGTTCTGTAAGCTTATCCTTGTAGAAGTCAAGTTGCATTGTAAAAACAGTGCCGAGCAGGGCAATTTTTTTCAATTTCTTTTTGTGTACAGCATTGGCAGTAGCTAACCTGATGTCAATAAGCGGCAAGCCGACTTTATTACTTACCCGTTCAGCAACAATATGTGCTGTATTGGCTCCCAGCAGAATAATTTCAGCTCCTGCATCTTTAAGTTTTAGTGCAGCGGTTGCCAATAAATCAAAAGTTCCATCCCAGTTATGCATTGCATTATATTTTCTGAAATGTTCAAAGTTTACCGAGTAAATAACACATTCGGCAAAGTTTAAGCCGCCAAGCCTTTTATTGGTTTCCTCGTTTATGAACCTGTAGTAATCAATAGTTGATATCCAGCTTGTTCCGCCGACTAATCCGATTTTTTTCATTTTTGAATTCTGTTTATATGTAATCTGATCACATTTAAATAATATACCAACCGGTATATTATTCTTTAAAAAAAATTAAGCTTTTAAATTCAGTATTATTTTTTCCAGGTAGTCCATTGCTGTTTTAAGCTCCGGGCTTCTGCCTGTTACCTTTGCCTGCATAAATGCGCCTTCAATCAATGATATCAGAATTACTGCAATTTCCGCGGGATTTGTATCCGCTTTAATTTCTCCTCTTACAATTCCCCGTTTAACCTGGTTTTCCACCGCTTTTTTCCAAAAGGAAAGTGCGTTGGCTGCTTTTTCTCTTAAACGCGGATGAGTGTCGTCTGCTTCTGTTGCCGTATTTAAAATAGGGCAACCGGTTTGCAAAAACGGGATTTTTAAATAATTGCGATATACTTGCGGGTAAACCAATAGCCGCTCAATGGCGTTTTCGGTAGCCAGCAGTTTTGCCTTAATATATTCTGTAACCCTGCTATGATTAAAGTCAAAAACTGCCAGCGCAACCTCATCCTTATTTTTAAAATTGCCATAAATACTGCCTTTAGTCAGGCCTGTTGCCTGCGTTAGATCATTAAGTGAGGTACCGGCATAGCCTTTCTCATTAAAAATGGGCGCAGTTTTTTCAATAATGAACAGCCTTGTTTTCTCTGCTTTTGATGGTGAAATACTCATAACGGCTACAAATATAATACAAAATTATACCGATTGGTATAATTTAAAAATTATTTGTTTTAACGGCTTATTTTGTGGGCAACTTTACTTAACATGTATACTGGTTTCTCAAAAATGACGCTACCTGTTAAGATAATAAGCGCAGGTTATCAGCAAGTGCGTAGTTTTCCTATACTGTCAATAACTTCACTACAAAACAATCACAGAGCGTTCTATTGTTTAACGATCATTCGGTTCTTTACTTTGTGTAACAAATCCAAATTTATCCTTAATTGAAAAAACCGGTTTTAAATCCTGTAATCCTGAGAATACCTGATCCAAGTCCATATCCTGGAAAAGCAATTGTCCTGAAACCGTTCAACAAAGACATTGCAGCAGCGTCACAGTAGGTGGCGCTGCTTTTTTATGCTACGGATATTTTGTTCAAAAAATAGAACTGAATAAAACTATATCGCCTTTACACATTTTTGAAATGCGTTGAATGCCAGATCTGATCCAACTTCCATCATCCCAAAGTCACTTTATTTTATGAAGAAACTGATACTTCTTACTACATCTTTTACTATTGTGCTCTTAGGTTTTGCGGCGCCGCCCACCATTACATCTTTTGTACCAGGCTCGGCTGCGCCTGGCATGAACGTAGTGATTACAGGAACTAATTTTACTACAGCAACTACTGTAGCTTTTAATGGTGTTCCCGCAGGTTTCACTGTTAATTCCGCCACACAAATTACCGCAATTGTTCCTGTTGCTTCTTCGGGAAGCATTCAGGTTACCAACCCTGATGGTTCCGGCCTACGTGCCGGTTTTATTTATGTGCCTACATCAGGCATTATTACAGATTTTGGGGGGTATTGGAGCGCCACAGGCGCTAACCCTAATGCCATCTTACCCAATAATTCGCACAACCTTATTGCTTTCACGCATAATGGGGTAACGTACTCTACCGGGGCAAACAATAGTATACTTGTAAATCATAGTATTACATATACTCCCGGCAATTTTAAGGCATTACCTGTAGCAGCTATTTCCGGCACTTCTACCGGAGGCTCTGTATATCTTGCCATGGCAGCATTGGTTGATGGGTCCGCCACCTCTGCCTATGTGCCGGGCGTTGCTGCCAATACCATAAAAGCTGCTTTGATTGATGGTGCAAATGGGTTGAACATGGGAACAGGAATAACAAATCTGCCCAGCTCCGCAACAATGACATTTCAGATATATAATATCAACAGCAGTAAAATAAATGACGCCGAACCGGATATTATTCTAACTCAAATCGCATCGCCAAGTGCCGGAAATGATGTATTTGCCTTTGTAGACGCTTCGGGAAATATAGTGGGCAATTCTTTCACTCAAAATATGGAGCAACTTCCAAAATTCGGCTCTTATACGCTTGATCTGTTTACCCTGCAAAACGGTACGCCATATAATACGGCTAAGCCTAACGGCGTTGCATCCGGCGGAACTAATACTGTCCGCGAAATAAGATTGGTTGCAGTAAAACTCTCTGATTTTGGTATTACTTCCGGTAATTATTCTTCTGTAAAAGGTTTACGTATTACACCAAGCGGCAACAGCGATTACGCGTTTATAGGATATAATGTTAATGCAATAAACCTGCCTCCCAATGCAGATATCAGCATAGAAACATCAACCAGCAGTATTTGCTCTGGTGGTACGGCAAGGCTTGATGCCATTGGTACCGCAACAGCCGGGGGTACATTATCTTACTCCTGGCAGGAATCTACTGATGGGGGAACCAACTGGTATAATGTTAGTAATGGAGGCAATTATTCCGGCGCTGCTACTTCTCGTCTTGTTATCGTAAATGCGGTTGTGGGTAACCGTTACAAAGCTGTAGTTAATGAAACAGGTAATGCCAGCGCCGGCACAAGCGATCCCGTGATCATAACGGCGGCTTCAGGCACACCGCCTTCGGCTGCAAGTGTTTCAGGAGGAGGGACTTTTTGCCGAAATGCAATTGTTACACTTAATGCTGGCGTTACAGGCGGTAGCAATCTCACCTATCAGTGGCAGAGCAATGCAGGCGGTAGTTTCGCAGATATATCCGGCGCTACTGCAGCAACCTATTACCCATCTGCAAATACCACCGGCTCTATCGGCTACCAGGTAAGAGTGGCTAACGGCAGCGGCTGCCCGGGATCAGTAACTTCTAATTCAGTCAATGTTATAGTGAATGGGATTTCTTCTGTAACATCAGCAGCAAGATGCCAGCCCGGAACCGTTACATTGAACGCAACAGCAACCACTTCACCTATTGAATGGTATAGCGTAGAAACAGGAGGCACATCTCTTGGATCAGGCTCATCCTTTACTACGCCGTCTGTATCAACAACCACTACCTATTACGCATCTGTTTCCGGCTGTGATGCTACAGGTCAGCGGGTTCCTGTTGTTGCTACCGTATACCCTGCAAGTAGTGGCGGCTCAGTATCAGGTGGTGGCGATGTAACATCCGGAACAAACACCACCATACTCACGCTTATCAGTAACACAGGTAATGTGGTCAGGTGGCAATCTTCTACAGACACTTTTAAAGTAGTTATAAATGATATTGCTAATACCGGTTTGCAATACACTGCCCTTAATCTTACCCAGAATACACAATACAGAACTGTAGTACAAAGCGGCGCCTGTGCAACTTCTACTTCAGATATTGCGTATATGCGCGTTGCAAGTACGCTACCCATAAGATCCAATAGTCTTACTTTATTAAAAAATAGCGGGAATATAATAGTTCAGTGGCAAACATACGAGCAGGCGGCATATTCTGTTTACAAAATAGAAAGATCAACAGATGGTATTCATTTTGCAGTTATTGGTTCTGTATCTGCCGCATTTAATACAAATGATACCTATAAATGGACTGATATTGCTCCAAAAGGGAATCTGATTTATTATCGCGTGAAAGAAATTTCGATAGACGGAGATTATTATTACAGCAATATTGCATCTGTACGCTTGCAGGAAGGTACAGGAGAATTGAAAGTTTATCCTAATCCGGTTGAAGACAACGTGATCAGGTTACAGTTCTCAGGTATGCAATCAGGCAGATATAGCATGAGCCTGTTCAACGGGGCAGCACAAAAATTATTTGAATGGGAAGTATATCATGATGGAAGCATATCAACACAATCACTGCAACTTAATAGTAAACTGCCACCGGGAGTATATCGTCTTAAGTTATATGGGCCATCAGGTTTCAGAAAAATTGTTTCACTTGTAATTAAGTAAATACTGAATAATGTTTTTGTAATTGTTGTATCTGAATTTAACAGGTATTGCTAATGTATTGGCAGGTTTACCCGGGTTTTATCGTTTCACGTGCATCCGTGCATTTATCATCTTTACTGTTTTAAAGCCGAACAATGGTATATTGCTTTCAAAGCTTACTTTCCGGTTTTTGCTGAATTTTGTGCGGGAGATTATCGCCCCGTTTAATTCAACCAGCTGCACTTCATCTGCATAACTGTTTAAACTGATGCGATGTTTTATTTGGGATGAACCGTTATTGACTAAGCGCAGAAAGAGATCGTTTCCTTTGTAATACATAGCGGTAATGGCTAAGCCAGATGGAAGGGTATCAACAAACGCATTATTGATTTGTTCAGCATCAGCGACAGATGTGATAACCGGTTGATTCCATTTAATAGCTTCGTCATTAAGATGAGCTTTATTCCATTTGCCTTTATGTGGTAATAATGCATAGTGAATATCAGCAGGTGCGTCAATAGTGTATTGCCTGTCCCATAAGCCAATGCCTGCATACTGAACAGTTAATGCCAGTGGAAAATTTTCACCATGCGAATAGCTCGTTACGTGGTCTGAAAGCAGAGCCATGCCATATTTGTTATCGCCATCCGTTACATCAACCCAGTTGAAGATAATATTGTTTTTAATGCTGTCCCAGCTATTAAAAAAAGTGTTGGTCAATTTACTTTCTGTAACATCCAGCGGTGCATCTTTATATACTTTTTGATTTTGCAGGTTCAGCGGCAACACGGCGATCAATTTGCAGGTATCATTATAAAAAGCTTTGTGCCTGTCTGTGGCATAATATTCTCCTGCTTGTTTGTAATCTTCACCTATACCGATGCCTTTTTTGTAATTAATGTACAGGTTAATATCAATAGCTTTCTGGTTTTGTGTTAATGTGATGGTTTGTACAAAATTGTTTTCGCTAATGATGCCTTTTATTTGCAGCTTAATTTGTAACGGGCCGTTTGCCAGTATACTTATTTCAGGTTGCCTGTCGCTGCTTTTTGCATAGCCGCCATTATTATAAAAATGGCCGCGCAAAATATTAAAATCATTATTGTTTTCGGAAATAAAATTTTTGCTACCGAGCTCTTTTGCTATCAACGATTTGATGTTGCCGCGTTTTACATCAATTACCAATTTGTACAAATTGGTTTCCATTATAAAATCACCAGTCTTATCATTAGTAACAGATGCACTGTTTTTTTCTGCCTGCTTAACCTGATTTATCAGCTCATAATCTGCAAATCCCAAAGCCGGTACAACTGCCTGGAATAATAATATTTTAGAACCATCTTTATTAACTACAATCTGTGATGGAATAGTATTACCTGCATATTTCACACCAACGGTTTTTGAAATATGTGGAGGAAGCGGGACGGCAATAACTTCGTTTCTGTTTAAAGCAGTGCTGTTTAAAACCTGTATTCTTTTTTGCCCGCTGTTTGATTTTGTTGTGAGTGCAGCAAGAGATTGCTGAATAACTTTTTCACTTATTGAATCAGTGAGATCCGTCCATGTTTTTACATGATCTGCCCATGTTCTTTGGTTATGCTTATTGTAAGGCACTATCCAGCAATCGTGGTGTTGTGCCAGTAATAACGTGCGCCATGCCTCATTCAGCTCTTTTTCGGGATAAGCAAGCCCGGCATTAAGTTTAGCTAATGCCGCGGTTTTCTCTGCCATCGTTATTTTATTTTCGGCTATGCGTACCTGCTGTGCAAGCTGTTGCAATATTTGCGCTCCCCAAACAAGGCTTACGTTTATATCCTCCTGCGATAATCTCCATTGCGTTATCGAATCTTTATTTTCAACCAGTTTAAAATAATTACGCCAGGTAGTGTATTGTGTTTCTGCAGGTTTATGGTTGCCTAACCATGGGCCATTTTTCCAGCCGGCATCCTGCAAGCACATACCAACAGGGTATGGTATGCCCTGCTTAAAAGCAGCATTGGTATAGGCATTTGAATTATTCCATGCTATTGTTTGCCAGGTTGATTTTTGCTGAAATGCTTCCGATGCATAGCGTGGAACAGTTAAAATAGCAGAGCCGTCCGGCCCTATCCATTTAACTGATTCGCCGCCATATGCTCTTGTATAGCCGCCCCAGCAGGTGTTGGGGTTTTTTAGTGAAGCGTATTTGAAGCCAAAGGATTTTAATATGCCAGGCAAAGCGCTGGTAAAACAAGGCTCTTCAGAGGAATATGTGGTGAATCGTATATCGGGAAAATGTTGTCTTAATTTGTCAATACCATATTGAAATTGCCTGATGATGCTTTCTTCAGATATATTATATAAATAGCTTTGTCCATAAGATGGGTTAACATATTCTATAGCTGCATTATCTGCCGGGTTATTAATAATTTTTTTTATAGCTGCATAGCCACCAGGATCTTTCAGCGCTATAGTGTCCCAGCTTTCAGGCTCAATTTCAAGGTTCACTTTCCAATCCTTATGAGCATTTAAACTATCTGCAATGAATTGTGTAACCCATAAAGGATAGTGACCGTAAATGCCACCATGATACCCGTCAACAAAATAATTTTTTTGCGCTGCTACCGGTTGGCAGATAGTAATAACAATAAAAAGAAATAAAATCAATAACCTTTTCACAGATAAATCTTAAAACATATAGTAAGTAACCTGAAAACCAGGTTCCCTCTATTGTATTGTTTTTTTTATTGCGGGAAATGCCGGAGCAGACATATGCTAATTTTTTTTCTTCACATTTTGCTGCATATACGCAGAGGGTATCATTCCGAATTGTTTTTCAAAATTTTTACTGAAAATTTTTGGCGAAGTATAACCTACAATTTCCGATACTTCATTAATATTATAGCCATCCGTCATTAATTCTGCGGCTTTTTTTAAGCGTGTAAGATTGATTAGATCATTGGGCGTAAGGTCTGATATAGAATTTATTTTCCTGTAAAATGTGGGGCGGCTCATATTCATATACCTGGCCAGCCTGTCCACATCCAGCCCGGTATCCTGCAGGTGTTCTACAATTACTTGGTTTACTTTATCTAAAAAACGTTCATCCGATTTAGTATGTGCTATAGTTTTCAAGTGCGCCAATGGAGAGTTTGCAAAATACTCTTTTATTTTATTACGGTTAGCCAGTAAACTGGCAATTTGTGTTTTTAGGTATTTAGGAGAAAAAGGTTTTTCAATATAAACGTCAGCGCCTAATTCAAGTCCTTCAATTTTTGCCTGCAGGGTATTTTTTGCTGTTAATAATATAACCGGCAGATGGCTTAATTCCACATCAGATTTTATGGTGCTGCATAATTCCAATCCATCCATCACCGGCATCATTACGTCGCTCACAATAAGATCAACAACTTCGTTTCGTAATACTTCCAGCGCGGCGTGACCATTTGACGTTTTTTTAATTATATACAGATCCTGCAGGTTGCTTTCAATAAAATCAAGTATCTCCGCATTGTCTTCCACTAATAAAATTATTGGCAGCATAGTCAACCATTATTATGATTATTATTGATAGGATGTACCGGCAATGTTAAAACAAATACATTCATGTTGCAAACAGAAGTATCCAGTACCAGTGTGCCGCCATGCATTTCAGCCAGGGAGCGGCTTAAAGTTAAGCCAATGCCCGTGCCTGCATGATTAGCCGTTTCTTTTATCCGGTAAAAACTATCGAATATCACTTCTTTATTTTCTTTTGGAATAATAAAGCCATCATTTGAGCATATCAGCCTGTATTTTTTTTCTTTATCATCAGCGTAATTCAAATGAATGCAAACATGCTTGTTGGCATATTTTATAGCATTATCAATAAGATTGCTGAATATTTTATTTAGCGCTTCCTCATCTGCGTAAGCAAATAAATGTTCAACCTTTTTTAGTTCAATAACAATTTTCCTTTGATCTGCAAATGGTTTAAAACGCACATAATTATCGTAAAGTAAATCTGTGATATTGGTTTTGCTGAAGCTGAGATGAAAACCATTCATTTCAATCTTCCTGAAATCGAGCAGCTGATTGGCAAGATGCATAAGCCTGTCAGTATTACGGCTCATTAATTCAACGCTCAGTTTAATGGTAGGCACTTCATCAATCTGATCCATAATGTTTTCCATAGGCCCTTTTATCAGTGTTAGCGGCGTTTTAATTTCATGCGCTACGTTTGTGAAAAAATTGATTTTGTCTTCGTAATTCTCTTTCTCTTTTTCATAAGCCAATTTTTCCAGTCTGCGCCGATTTTTTGCCCTGGAGCGGTCAATAAAAAATTTTACGGTGAAGAATATTATCAGCAGCGCCAATATTACATATAGTAAATATGCCTGCCAGGTTTGCCAGAATGGTGGTAGTATTTCTATCTCAAGTTGCGTAAGTTTATCTTTCTCTGCACTATCATTGATACGTTTTACAATAAAAGTATAACTACCCGGTTTTAATTCTGTAAAATATGCTTTGCGGTTGCTGCTGAGATAAGTCCATCCTTTATCTAATCCTTCCATTTTGTAGGCATAAGCAATATTGGATGGAGCGCTGTAATCCGGTGCGGCAAAATCAATGCTGAAAGAAGATTGATTGTGGGTAAGCGCAATCTTGCTGGTAAATGTTATAGCTTGTTTAAGTGATGAGTTAGCGGCATCTATCGGCAGTTCTTTATTATACACCTGAAAGCCGGTAATATATACCGGTACAGAAAAATTATTATTACTTATGGAATCAGGATTAAAGCTGATGAGCCCTTTCACACTTCCAAAATACATGATGCCCCTGCTGTCTTTGCATGCTGACCGGTAATTGAATTGATCAGTTAATAATCCTTGCGATTTGTTGAATGTTCTTATCGCGTTTGTGGCAGGTGTAAATCTTGCCAGCCCTTTTGAGGTGCTGATCCATAAATTATGATGATCATCTTCAAGAATAGCATATACCACTTCTGCAGGCAGGCCATCTCTTGAGGTATAAATGTGCAACTCATTTTCACCTGGTTTGTATGCGCAAAGCCCGCCTTCTGTCGCAAACCAGATCACGCCTTTGGCATCGCAATAAATATAGTTGATGATATTGCAGGCTATGCTTTGGTTGCCATTAATAGAAAAAATAATATGTACCGTTTGGTTGGTAGAAGGATTATAAATATATGCACCATCCCCATATGTGCCTCCCCATATATTGCCGTTGCCATCTTCATATAATGCACGGAAAAATGCTTTTGGTAAAGCGTTAATACGCTCAAAGTTATTTGACGCGGGTATATATTTGTAAGCTCCTTTATCAGTAGCGGCAATTATTTCAGCATTTTTTGTTTTGAGCAAAGCGCCGATGAAATTACTGCCGATAGCAGAATTCAGGGTATTATAATTATGTAATCTTTTACCATCGCTTTTTAATAAATCAAGCCCGTGCAGGTAAGTGCCTGCCCAAATTTTATCGCCATCTACCAGCAGCCCATGTATGTTGGAGTAAGAAATTGTTTGTTTATCCTGCGCAGGATTAAAGTTTATAAATCTTCCTGTTTGCGGATTGAATTTATTCAATCCTGCGTCTTCTGTTCCTATCCAAAGCATGCCATTTTTATCTTCATGAATTTCACTAACGGCATTTCCGCTAATAGCATTTTCATTGGCTTTTGGATAATATTTTTTAAAAACAATTGCCTGTTTTGGATAGTAATTAACGCCGCCAAAATATGTGCCGGCCCAAATACCGCCCTGTTTATCCATGCAAAGCGTTTGCACAATATTGTCTGATAAGGAATATGGATCAAATTCTTTATGCAGGTTATTGATGGCGCCGGTTTGCAGGTTTAAAATATAAATACCGGATTGTGTTGCCATCCAATATTCGTCTTTATTAACGGCAATAATATCACGGACAATGATGTCCGATTTATCTGCATTCAGCGTAAGCAGATCTTTATACAAAGCGTTTTTTGTATCAAACAGTTTAAGTCCCTGGTTTGATGTACCTATTAATAGCCTGCCATCCTGTAATTCATAGATAGATTGTATCCATTTGGAAACTACATAGCCTGAATGATCAAAAAGATCGTAAAGTTCATCAAAGCTATCGGTTGAGGAATTATATTTTGCAACAACACCTGAAGACGTGGTAACCCATAAACTTCCATCCTGTAAAACATTATAGGCAGTTACTTCTTTATTAATAGTAAAGCGTTTGGTAGTATTGGCTTTTATATTATGCCGGTATAGTGTATATAGTGTTATATAGTATACATCATCACCCACCACTTTTACCGATTGAACGGAACCACCACCGGCATACATGAATTGATTAAAACTTTCGGTTAACTGGTCAAATACAAACAAACCTTTTTCTGTGCCAACCCATATTTTTTTATTACCGTCTTCAGATAAACTCATGATGGCATTGCTGCCTATACTTTTTTTATCTGAAGGGTTATTGCGAAAAATTTTATAGGAAAGTCCGTCAAACCTGTTAAGTCCATCTCTTGTACCAAACCACATAAAGCCCAAATGATCCTGCATAATACAAAGCACAGCATTGTTGGAAAGTCCGTCTTCTACCTGGTAATGTGTAAAATAATATGGCTGTGTATATGCTATACCGGAGCATCCCAAAAACATCATCAACAATGCTAAGCATCTTCTCATAAGGCAAATATGCAATAAAAGTAAAAATAAAATCAAATGGTGGTGAAGCACCACTGTAGTTAATGCATTAAATATCCGCTATTATTTGCGCATCAGCTTCCTTTCCATAACTGTTTATCTCACTTTGAGACAAATCGATACAAACATGAAACAAAAATTTTTTCCGTAACAATTTAAATTTTTTCTTTTTACTCCTGTTATTTTTCTAACACTTATGAGTGAGTGCTGCCGTATAAGCGGCATTCAAAAAATCGATTGCTATGGTTACAACCAACAACGCTTACCAGCAACTTTCAGGCGGCGAATTGCTCAACCTGGTAAAGCAGGATAATAAAAAAGCCTTTGATGAAATATACAACCGTTATTGGGATTTTCTCACACAGTTAGCGTCTAAACATCTTCAATCCAAACAAAGAGCGGAAGATATTGTTCAGGAAATTTTTATCAGTTTTTATAACAGGCGGCACGAGTTTGAATTGTCTGTGTCGCTGCGTGCTTATTTATCGCAGGCTTTAAAGTTCAGGATTGTGAATGAGTTTCGCTCGCAGGTGGTAAGAAATGCCTATAGCAAACATTTAAGTTATACTTATACGTATTCTGATATAGCACCTTATCATATTTACGAAATAAAAGAACTTACCTGTAACATCTATCGCTCTATAGATCTATTGCCGGAAAAATGTAAAAAGGCATTCTTATTAAGCCGCAGCGAAGATCTTTCGTATAAAGACATCTCCGGGCACTTGAATATTTCGGTAAGCACGGTAGAAAAGCACATCAGTAAAGCGCTGAAAAAACTGAAAACAAATTTGTGCCTGCAATAAATTTATTTCATTACTCATAATTAAAGCCGGGATGACTGCCTTTTTCCGAACCATATTGATTGCCGCATTTCTTTTTTTAGCCTGTAATATCAATGCGCAAAAACAATTGGTTGACTATGTAAATACATTGCAGGGCACTAATTCAAGTTGGGACCTGTCTTACGGTAATGTATATCCCACTATTGCCATGCCTTTTCCTGTACATTCCTGGTCGCCGCAAACAGGCAGGAACGGCGATGGCTGGAAATATACCTATAGCGCTACCAGCGTTCGCGGCTTTGAGCAGGTACACCAATGCAGCCCGTGGATGGGTGATTATGGCGTATTTACGTTAATGCCTGTTACCGGTAAGCTGGTGGTGAATGAAGATAAACGTGCATCCAGTTTTAAACATGAAAATGAAATAGCCAAGCCATCGTATTATAAAGTAAAATTTGATAATGGCATTACTACAGAAATAAGCCCCACCGAACGCGGCGCTTTTATGCGTTTCTCTTTTCCAAAGGAAGATGCATTTATGGTATTTGATGGATACACCAAATTCAGTTCAATACAAATACTGCCGGAAGAAAAAAAGATTACCGGCTACGTTACGAATGGAACATTCATACCGAAGGAATTTAAAAATTATTTTATTATACAATTTGACCAGCCTTTTGTTGCATACGGCACATGGAAGCATGAAGACAGCAGTATATCGGCAGGTAATTTATCTGATGCGGGTGAAAAGCGCGGGGCTTATATACAGTTTAAAAAGGGCATTAAGCTGAATGTAAAAATCACTTCATCTTATATAAGCCCGGGGCAGGCTGCGCTTACTATGAAACAGGAGCTTGCCTCATTTAAAAAACTGGAAGATGTAAAAGCTGCAGCCGGTAAAGCATGGAATGACCTGTTGGGTCGCGTAAGAGTAGAAGGCGGCACGGAAGAGGAGAAAGCCACTTTTTATTCATGCCTCTTCAGGGCAAATTTATTCAGCCATAAATTTTATGATATTAAAGAAGATGGTAATCCTTATTATTTCAGTCCTTATGACGCTAAAATACATAATGGTTACATGTATACCGATAATGGTTTTTGGGATACCTTCCGTGCGCAGTTTCCATTAAGCAATATTCTACATCCGGAAATGGAAGGCAGGTATATGCAATCTTTATTGGATGCACAGCAGCAATATGGATTTTACCCTACATGGTCAAACCCCGGCATGAGCGGCGTAATGGTTGGTAATCATGCCATATCATTATTAACCGATGCGTGGGTAAAAGGTATACGGACATTCGACCCTGCAAAAGCGCTGGAGGCTTACTACCATGAAGCTACCAACAAAGGCCCGTGGGGCGGCTCCAGTGGAAGAGAAGGACATGAATACTGGTTCAGTATTGGTTATATTCCTTATAAAGAGGTGGGTGAAAGCGGCGCTAAAACATTGGAGTACGCATACAACGATTGGTGTGCTTATCAATTAGCCAAACTTACCGGCAATACATTTTATCAAAATGTATTTGCAAGACAAATGTTCAATTACAAAAATATTTTTGATACAACGGCTGGTTTTGTAAGAGGCAGAACAAAAACAGGCGAGTGGGTTCCTGAAAACTTTGATCCTGTTGAATGGGGTGATCCTTTTACCGAAGGCAATCCCTGGCAGTGGAACTGGTCGGTTTTTCATGATATACACGGACTGATGGAATTAATGGGCGGAGAAGAAAAATTCAATGCAAAACTGGATAGTTTATTTACAGTGCCTAATACTGTAAAATATGGTTCTTACGGGCATGAAATTCATGAGATGAAAGAAATGGTACTGCAGGATATGGGGCAATATGCACATGGTAACGAGCCGGTACAGCATGCAGCATATTTATATAATTACAGTCGGCAGCCCTGGAAATCTCAAAAAAAATTAAGAGAGATCATGGCTAAAATATATAACTCAGGTCCAAATGGTTTTCCGGGTGATGAAGACCAGGGCGAAACTTCATCCTGGTATGTATTGAGCGCTTTGGGCTTGTATGCCGTTTGCCCGGGCACAGATCAGTATGTTATCGGAAGTCCTGTTTTCAATAAAATTACCATTACGCTTGAAAACGGGAAACAGTTTATTATTGAAGCCAATAATAACAGCGCTAAAAATGTGTATATACAGTCTGCAAAATTAAATGGCGCTGAGTATTCACATAACTGGATTACTTATAACGATATCATTAACGGCGGCAAACTGCAGTTTAATATGGGTGATCAACCCAATACAAAGCGTGGTATTGAGGAAGCTGATAAACCTTTCTCGGTTTCTTTAAAAAAATAATGAAAGCTTAATAGGGGTTATAAAAAAAATGGGTGACTATATACTAATAGCGATCATATGAAGTGCGCATAAAAATATCCCGGCATGTTTTTATGCAAATAACATCTGGCCAAAATCAATAATAATAAACAGATGAAACGATTATTCTTTGGTGCCATTACTGCTTGTGTGTGTTTGGTAACAGCCTGTACAAAAGAAAGTTTTCTTGACAAAACTACCACTACTGATCTTGATGAGGAATCAGTATTTGCCGATAGCTCACGCACTATGGATTTTCTGTCGAATATTTATGCCGGTGTAGATTTTAGTTTCAGCCTGTCAAGATTTGGCGGCGCCGCTGGTCTTGATGCCGGCAGCGATGAAGCGGAAGGCCCGTTATCTGCTATTGTTACTACTTATAACCAGTTTGCTTCAGGTTCGGTTACCGCGTATAGTATTGCAACCGATGCATGGAATACTCCCTACACTCAGATAAGAGCAGTGAATCAATTTCTAAAACACCTGCCTTCAGTTTCTTTTCCTGATTATTTAAAAAACAGAACAAAAGGCGAAGCCGTTTTTTTACGAGCCTGGTATACTGCCATTCTGTTGAAACATTATGGTGGCATTCCTCTTGCAGGAGATACGGTATATACTGAATCAGATGCAATAAATACCAAAAGAAATACTTACGAAGAATGTGTGAATTATATAGTGGAGCAATGCGACCTGGCTGCTTCTCTTTTACCGGCAACTTACGCAGGACTTGAATATGGACGCGCAACAAAAGGCGCGGCGCTTGCATTAAAAGCAAGAGTTTTATTGTATGCCGCGAGTCTATTGTTTAATGGTGGCGCTGCAACAGACGATGCTGCATTAAAAGCGTTGGTAAGCTACCCAACCGGCGATGCCAACCGTTGGAAAACCGCTGCCGATGCTGCAAAAGCCGTGATGGATTTGGGACAATATAGTTTGTATGTTGATAATGGAACAGCGGCAGGATATGGCTTTTACCAATTGTTTCAAAAACGCGTAAATACTGAATACATTTTTGCACGAATGACTTCAGATAATAAAGACCTTGAAAATTTATGGATGCCACCATCACGCGGTGGTTCAACAACTTCAGGTTCATTTCCTTACCAAAATCTTGTAGATGCTTTTGAAATGAAAAACGGTTTGCCGATAACAGATGCCGCATCCGGGTACGATGCCGCCAACCCATATAATAACAGGGATCCACGGCTTAACTATACCGTTTTTCATAATGGTTCGCTGATATATGTGGCATACGATGCATTGCGCCCTGTATATACATATGATGGTGAGCCAAATGGTGACGGCTTTGGTGCGGGCACACCAACCGGTTATTATGGCGCCAAAATGTGTAACGTGAATGTTATACCCAATTATTTCTGGACAGCCTCTTCACGCTGTTACCCTATGATACGCTATGCAGATATTTTACTGATGTATGCAGAAGCGCTGAATGAATACAATGGTCCTTCGCAGGAAGTATATGATGCTGTTGAAACAATAAGGCAGCGTGCCGGGCTTGATCCTTACCAGCTTAAAGCCGGTATGAGCCAGGATGAAATGCGTGAGGCAATTCGTCATGAAAGACAGGTAGAGCTTGCTTTTGAAGAATCCAGGTTCTGGGATGTAAGAAGATGGAAGATTGCAGAACAGACGGATAATAAAACTATGTATGGCATGAGCGCAGAGAAAGATTCGAATGGCAATTTTACTTACACAAAAGAAACGGTACGTAAGCATAGCTTCAGGCCTGCCATGTACCTGTGGCCCATTCCGCAAAATGAAGTGGCTAAATCAGGCGACCTGTTGCAAAACCCCGGTTATTAATTCATAATTATTATTCAATATTAAATATATGCTTGTGCGAAAAATATGGTTGCCTGTTATGCTAATAGTGCTGGTGGATACATCATGCACCATAAAAAAAGATGTGTATGCAGAACCTGTTAAAGATTTGAATGCGTTGTGGCGCATTCAGAATGTTACAAGAAATTCGGTAGATATAACGCGGTATGTTGACTCCACAGATTTCAGGCTTACGCTTTCTACCGATAAAACATACACGCTAACTGGAAACAGCATTCCGTTCTTGGTAAGTGGCGGCAGCGGCACATGGTCTGCAGACGATCCGCAGTATCCTTACAGTTTAACATTTAAACCTACGAACAGCACCAGCAGTTTTGCTGGCAGTATTGCAACGCCGGCATCAAAAGGGCAGCGTACGCTCAGCATAACTTTCAGCCCGGGCTGTCATTCCAATACGTACATCTATACATTCGAAAAAGTTACCCAATAATATGCCAGCAGCATCAAAAAATAAGAAAACGTACAGGAGTAAGATTTACCTGTTTCTGTTTATTGCATTTGCAGGTTTAATTGTTACTGCCTGCGTTTCAACAATCACCGTTGTAAGCCAGGATGGAATAGTAATACCGGGCGATTCTGCACATATGGTTATTGCCCTGCAATGGAGCGAAACAAATTTTGACCGTAACGACAGGCAGGTAGTGGGTATATGTGTGCCTAAAGCATGGAATGCAGCACGTAACACAAACATGAGCTATACCAGCGATGCCGGTAATGGTAAACTGGTTTTAATACCGGATGGCATTAATGATCCTGCAAGTGGCCGCCTTATGCGGAAACGATGATGAAAAAATTTGGTATTGGCCCTAATCATATCAGCGATATGGAGTGGGTGGTTTTCTGGACTGATAATAAGCTATTCGTTGCTAATCAAACTACCGTAAAAGGCACTATACGCATTGCTGTTAAAACAAGCGCTGATTATTTAAGTTTTAAACCCGGCTATGCCATGTGTGAAGATGAGGACGGTTTATCTGACGCCAATTCCGGTTATTATCAAAGCCAGTTTGGTACTTGCATGGAAGTGATAGGCAGTGATGTAAATGAAGATGTGCAGGATTTCTGTAATGCACAGATTGGCGTTTCTGAACCTGCCAGTGCAACAGAAAACGATATTATTACCATTAAGTATAACGGCAATCTCGATACTTCCATTTTAAAAAACAGGCCTGATATTTATTTCTGCGCAAAAGCATTTACTGCTGCAGGCGATAGTATTGAAGTTTGTCAGCCTTCTGAGGCAACCCAACTCAAATTGTTTGATGTAAAACAATGGCGTTTTGATTTTTGGCCGAAAAAATTTTTCAACCTGCAAAATGGTGTAAGCCTCACGCAGATAAAATATTATTTCACTGATGAAACGGGAACTATAAAAACAGGCTATGGCAATACTGCCGATCCGTTCAAGTTCAATTTTAAATGTAAATAGTCAAAGGCTGCAAATGCATAAAACAAATTGTTGTATGAAAAGATTTTTGTTACTGGTTATTTTTGCAACCTGTTGTTGTGTAAAAACAATGGCACAGCAATTTACCGCTACCGGCAGTGTTGTGGATGAATACGGGCGTGCACTTTCAGGCGTTACCATTCAATCAAAGAAAACCGCTGCTAAAGCCATTTCCGGTAACGATGGTATATTTCACATCGCCACACAGCATAATGATGTATTGGAATTTAATTATCCTAATTATAAAACAACCAGCATAACCATTGCAGATTCTTTAACCATCATCATCACAAAACTTACACCTGATGTTTTTGCCATACCCAATAAAACAGATGTGTTGTATGATGTAAAAGACAATCAAAAAATAATTGGCGCTGTTTCCAGCTTGTATACCAACCAGCTTACCACAACGCCTTCCACATTGTATGCATATGCTTTGGCAGGAAGACTTCCCGGATTATATACACAGCAAAACCGTGGCTGGCAGGGCGCCAGTACCACAGCGCTTGGCCAGATAGATGTGGATGGGTTATTTTATCCCAACCAGAAAGGATTGAGTGCGCCCAACGATAATACGGAAATAGGTATGACGCTGCGCGGCCAACCGGCTGTAACAATTGTTGATGGCGTACAACGCAATATTTATACTATTGATCCTGAAAATATAGAATCAGTAACCGTTCTGAAAGACGGGCTATCTGCCATATTGCTTGGCCAGCGCAGCTCACGTGGCGTGATATTGGTTACTACAAAAAAACCGGTATCAGGCAAGCCGCATATTTCTTTAACCGCGCAAACGGCCATACAGGAACCACTCAGCCTGCCTGATGTATTGCCTGCATATCAATATGCTTATTTATACAACGAAGCGCTGAGCAATGAAGGAAAAACATTAGCCTATACTGAAGCGGATTTCCAGGCATATAAAAATAATTCTGATCCTTATGGTCATCCTGATGTAAACTGGTTCAATACCATTTTAAAGAACAGATCTGCCATGACGCGTTATAGTTTGAACGTAACCGGCGGAGGCAAATCTGCGCGTTATGCTATCGGGCTCGGATATCTTTCGGATAACGCATTGTTTAAAGGCAGTAATGCGGACTACTCCGCCAATGCTACTTTTAAACGCTATACCGTCAACTCAAATATTGATGTGGATGTTACTAAATATTTCAACGTGAAGCTGCAAATGTTTGCACGCGTGCAGGAAGACAATCAACCGGGCGGCGGCACGGACGCCATTATCACTCAAATGTATACAACACCAAACAATGCTTATCCTGTATTTAATCCGGATGGATCTTTTGGCGGCACACAGGCATTTCAAAAAAATCTGTATGCACAGTTAACACAATCTGGTTATATAGAGGGTTATACCAGGGATATATCTTCTAATCTTGAACTTAACTATAAGTTTGACCAGTTTGTGCCGGGATTATGGGCAAAGCTGCAAAGCAATATTTCAGTATACGCCGCTAACTCCACCAACAGGAGCGCCGGTGTGCCTTCATTTAAATTTTCAGTAAGCGGAAACGATACTACCTATAATCGTTATGGATCCTTCACCGACCAGGTTAATGCGTTTGCCCTTACTTACAGTGCACAATTCTGGTACCTGCAGGGTGCCATCGGTTACTCACGGTTAATAGGTAAAAACAATTTTACCATAAAAGCTTTTTACGACAGGAACCAAAGCATATTTAATTACGACCTTCCTAAAACGCTTCAGAATATCGCACTGGCCGGCACTTATGATTTTGATGGAAAATATTTTGCTGAAGCGGCAGTGAATTATAGTGGCCAGGATTATTATCCGCCGGGTAAACAATTCGGTTTGTTTTATGCTGCTGGTTTAGGATGGAATATTGCCAAAGAAAATTTTATTAAAGACAATGTTAACTGGATTAATAATCTTAAACTGCGGACCAGCTATGGCAGAACAGGCAATGATAATGTTGGCTATTTTACCTGGCGTGAATCTTACCAGTTAAATGTGGTAATACCTACTTATCCTATTGGCACCAACAGGGCATCGCAATATGTAACGCAACAATCTACACTTGCTAACCCCAATGTAACTTGGGAAAAAGGCGACAAGTTTAATGCGGGCATTGATGCTGCATTTTTTAAAAATACTTTTTTACTTACTGTTGATTATTACAATGACCGCTATTCTGATTTGTTGCAATTACGCGGCAAACAATCTGCCATGATTGGCATAAACTATCCAACGGAAAATTTAGGTATCAACAGGTATTATGGTGTTGAAGTGCAGGCTGTCTATCAAAACAATATCAAAGATTTCAATTACGCTGTTTCCGGTAATATCTCATCACAGCAATCTAAAGTTATTTTTGGTGATGAAATAGAGCAGAGATATCAATGGAACAAACGGACAGGTCAGCGCGTTGGCGTTGAGTTTGGTTATGTAGCTGAAGGACTCATTCAAACACAGCAGGAGGCAGAAACGAGCGCGTCGCCTGCAGGTTACACTTTACAACCCGGCGATATAAAGTATAAAGACTTGAATAATGATGGCATCATCAATCAATATGACCAGAAAGCTATCGGCGAAACCAAACCTTTATTATTCTATGGCGTAACTGCAAACATCAGCTACAAAGGCTTTGATATAAGTGTATTGCTGCAGGGTGTTGCCAACAGAAAATATTTATTGATAGATAATTCATTTGGTTCAGGCACACAGCAGGCATATACGTATGCTGTAGGCAGATGGACACCCGAAACCGGTACTGCAGCTGCATTTCCGAGGCTTACGCCGGGCGCTAATGCCAATAACGATTTGTGGAGCACTTACTGGATGCGCAATGGTAACTATTTCCGTTTAAAGAATGCGGAGATAGGTTATTCATTGCCTTCTAAACTGGTAAGCCGCTTAAAAATGACGCAGATAAGAGTGTTTGCAAACGGGCTTAACTTATTTACACGTGCAGCATTCAATCGTGTAGATCCTGAAGTGTATGGACAGGTTTATCCTAACCAGCGTATTATCAATTTTGGTGTTAATGTTAAGTTTTAAGCATTTATTATTATGAAACGGAGCATGATAAAAATTGATCACTTAGCGAAATGTATATGCGGAGCGCTATCTGGCAGCATTAAAAAAGTAAAGAAAATGCGGATGAAAAATTGTATCGTCATAATTCTTGTTACTGCAGGTATTTTAACCACAATAAGTTCATGCAGAAAATTTGAGCCTGTTCCTGTTGAAACGGTTACGCCGGATTATATATGGGACTCAAAAGATTCCAACGGTATTTATGCGAATCAATATCTTTTTTCTATTTACGCAACATTGCCTGATATTGCTTCTAACCGTATTAGTAAAGATTTTTTAGATGCCGGCTCTGATGATGCGGTTACATCACAATCAACCGCACAACCTGTTACGCTGCTGGCAACCAATGGTATTACGATTTTTAATAATCCTGATGATGCCTGGGCAAACTGCTATAAAGGCATAAGAATGGCAACCAATTTTTTGAACAATTTTAATGTAGTGCCGCTAAAAAATACAAGCGAAAAACGCTCTTGGTTTGGGGAGGCCAGAATATTGCGTGCATTTTATTATTGGGAGCTGGTTAGAAGATACGGCGGTGTGCCCTTGCTGAATGATTCATTAATAACACTGGATGATAATATTGAATTGCCCCGCAGCTCTTTTGAAAGATGTGTGAATTTTATTGTAAGTGAGTGCGACCGTGCCATAGATAGTTTACGCGATGATCCTGTTAGTGATGCTAATTATGGCAGGTTGAGTAAAGATGGTGCAAGAGCATTAAAAGCAAGAGTACTGTTGTATGCGGCAAGCCCTTTATATAATGGTGGTAATGTTGGTGATTCGCTAAACGGCTATGCAAGCTATGATGCCAACCGGTGGAAGCTGGCTGCAGAAGCTGCAAAAGCTGTAATAAGTAACGGCGCTTATGATCTTGAACAAAATTTCGTTGATCTTTTTATTATACAGCGTAGCAAAGAAATCATTTTTGCCAAAACTAATACCACAGGTAAAGCCGTAGAAACAACTAATGGCCCTATCAATTTTGCAACAGCGCCGGGCTCGGGCAATACAAGTCCTACACAGGAACTGGTGGATGCGTACGGCATGGCAAACGGGCTTGAAATAAGTGACGCCAACTCCGGTTATGATCCTGCAAATCCTTATACCGGCAGAGATCCGCGCCTAGGCTATACGGTTTTGTACAATGGTGCACAGTGGTTAAATACAGCCATGCAAACTTATATAGGTGGCGTAAACAGGCCCGGTGGCGCAACCACACAAACACAAACAGGCTATTACCTGCGTAAGTTCATGGGGCATTTTGAAAATGCTGCAACATATGAAGATCATTATCACGACCAGGTGTATTTCCGTTATGCAGATGTTTTATTGATGTATGCAGAGGCAATGAATGAATACTCCGGCGTGTCTGATGATGTGTTTGCCGCAGTGGAAAAAGTAAGACAGCGTGCCGGGCTTGATCCATATGCATTGGATCGCGGTATTTCAAAAGATTCACTACGTACTATTATCAGGAATGAAAGACATAAAGAATTTGCATTTGAAGAACATCGCTACTGGGATATACGCCGCTGGAAAATTGCAGGGCAAGTGTATAATAAGCCGTTGCATGCCATGAATATTACCAATACGCCGGATGGATTAGTTTACACTGCAACACCTGCGTTGATAACCGTGTTTGACGAATCGAAGCAGTATTTCTATCCTGTTCCTTATAACGAAGTGGTGAGTAATGAAAACATGCGGCAAAATCCCGGGTGGCAATAGGGGAAGTGAATAGGCAATGGTGTATGGGCAACGGCGAGAGGAGAAACGTGAAAGGTGAGACGTGAAAGGTAAATGGTCAACAGCAAGAGATTAATCATTGAAAACCGATAGCTCATAGTTCAAAAAAAATTATAAACAATATACGATGAAAAGAACTTTTTCATACATATTACCAATACTGCTTTGCTTGTGTTTTGCTTTTGGCGCTTATGCGCAAACTATTAATGGAAGGGTTAAGGATATTGCAGGTCCGCTGGCGTCGGCTTCTGTTACAGAAAAAGGCTTGCCATCAAACGGTACTGCTACCGATGCAAACGGCCATTTTACTTTAACCTTAAAAGGAAAATCAAAAACAATCATTGTATCTAACGTTGGTTTTGTAGCGCAGGAAGTAAAGGTAACCGGCGCAAAGGAGATTGAAGTAATTCTGCAACCTAATGAGCAGGGATACGACCAGGTGGTGGTAGTGGGATATGGTACAAAAAAACGTGTTACCAACACCGGGGCAGTGAGTGCTATTTCCGGTGAAGCCATCAGGCGCGTGCCAACAGCTGCTGTACAAAATACATTACAGGGAAGAGTGCCTGGGGTATTTTCTGTACAGCGGGGCGGTCAACCGGGTAAAGACGCATCAGATTTTTTTATTCGCGGTATAAGTTCTTTAAATCCGGATGGTAATAAGCCATTAATTATTGTAGATGATATTGAATACACTTATGAGCAGCTTGCGCAGATAAATGTAAATGAGATTGAAAGTATATCGGTATTGAAAGATGCCTCAACCACGGCGGTATTTGGTATTAAAGGTGCCAATGGTGTATTGATTGTAAAAACACGTCGGGGAGCAAGCGGCGCGCCACAGGTAAATGTGCGTGTTGAAGGTGGTTATAATTCACCAACCCGTGTTCCTAAATTCTTAAATGCATATCAATCTGCAACGCTTGTAAATGAAGCATATAAAAACGACGGATTGCAACCACAGTTTTCACAGGCCGCGCTCGATCATTATAAAAATCATGATGATCCCTATGTATATCCTGATGTGAACTGGTATGATGTGGTATTTAAAAAGGGATCAATGCAGGCAAATACCAACGTTGATATTTCCGGTGGTACAGATAATGTAAAATATTTTATATCTGCAGGTGCGTTTACGCAAAATGGTAACCTGAATAATTTTACTGATCCGCGTAACCAGGGTGTGTATAATAATTATTTTTATAACCGCTACAATTTCAGAAGTAACCTTGACATACAGGCAACACGAACAACCAGGCTGAGACTTGATGTTTCAGGAAGGTTTGGACAGATCAATACGCCATTGTTTTATCAAAATACTACTGCTAACAGTATTATGTCTGAAATATACAATTACCAGATCATAACGCCGTATGCCGCGCCGGTATTAAATCCTAATGGTAGTTATGCGTATGCGTTCGGGCCTAATCTTACCAATGTGCCAACTATAAATGCAAGGCTTGCTACAATGGGTTATACCAGAAACAGCCGTACAGATTTTAATGTTTTGTTTGATGTGAACCAGCGGCTGGACTTTGTTACACAAGGTTTAACAGCGGCGGTTCGTGTGGCATATGCAGGCACAAATGACATTACAAGGACGCAATCACGTTCAAAAACCCCGCCTGCTTATCACTATGATGCTACCGGTAATTATACGCTCGATAAAAACGCATTGTATGAATTGTCGCCTTTTGCATTGAGCGGTGGCAATGATCTTTTCGATAAACGTTTAAACTTGCAGGGCTTTCTTACCTACGACAGAACTTTTGGCGATCACCACCTTTCTGCATTTGGTTTGGTAAATCAGGAAAGCTATGTTACCAAAAGTGGAAGTGCCCTGGCTGTACCACAAAAATTGCGTGGCACTACTCTAAGCCTGCATTACGACCTGATGCAGAGGTATATCTTAGATTTTAATGCTGCTTATAATGGATCAGACCGTTTTAGTGCGGGGCATAGGTATGGTGTATTTCCTGCAGGAAGCATTGGATGGAATCTTGCCAAAGAAAAATTTTTTAAAGATGCTTTCCCTGTTTTTCAGTTGTTTAAGTTGAGGGCATCTTATGGCTTAGTGGGCTCTGATGCGGTGGTTGACAACCGTTATTTATACCAGCAGGTATATGGTCGCGGCAGTTATTATTATTTCGGCACAAATGCTAATACTACGCAAGGCATTTATGAAGGAAGCCTGGGCAATCCTAATGTAACCTGGGAAAAATCAAGAAAGGCGGATATAGGCCTTGATATCAATATGCTTAAAGATAAACTTTCTATGCAATTTGATGTGTTCAGTGAATACCGTTACGATCAGTTGTATTACCCTGGTTCTATTTCAGGCATTATTGGTGTTGGTTTGGCAAGAGCAAACCTCGCTACCGTACGCAATAAAGGGTTTGAAGCATTGATCAAATATCAAAGCAAGATTGGTAATGTAGGATATGATATAACAGGCGTTATTAACTATGCCCGAAATAAAATTATTTATCAGGACGAACCGACACAGGTGTATCCCTGGCTTGCCAGAACAGGCCATTCTATAGGCCAGCCATTTGGTTATACTGCTATTGGTTTTTATGAAAACCAGGAAGATATTGATAAAAGTGCAAAACCTAATATTGATGCGTCCACCATTCAACCAGGCGATCTTAAATATAAAGACCTCAACAGTGATGGCGTAATTGATGAACGCGACCAGGGCCCCATTGGTAAACCTAACATCCCGCGGCTCAATGGTGGTATAACATTGGGTGCACATTATAAAGGCCTTGATGTAAGCATATTGTTCCAGGGTGCTTTTGATTACAGCTTCCAGGTAACGGGTATTGGTATTCAACCATTCCAAAGCCAGTGGCAGCCCGTACATGAATTAAGGTGGACAGAAGAAAATGCTGCCAGTGCAAAATTTCCGCGGCTGAGCACCAATGCTTCTTACGAAAGCAGCCCGAGCGCATATCCATCTGATTTCTGGCTGGTGAATGCTATGTATGTACGTATGAAATCAGTGGAGATAGGCTACCAGTTACCTAAAAATGTATTGCCCTTAAAAATCAATAGTGCAAGACTGTATTTCAGCGGGTATAATCTCATTACATGGACTAATTTTAAATTGTATCAGCAAGACCCTGAGGTAGCTACCAATACCGTTGGGGATGCCTATTTAAATCAGCGTGTGTTGAACATGGGCTTACAGGTAGGATTATAGTATTTTTTGAGAAGTGCAATACTTCCCAAAAGTTTACTAATTTGTCTGTATGAATAATTATGTAAGATTTTTATTGCTGAGCGTAACTTTTTTATTTGCTGTCTTTACCTGCAAAGCAGGCGATTTTCAAACAACAAATAAAAAGCGCTTAACGGATACGATTATCCACCCCGTAATCCCCGGCGATTTTGCTGATCCTTCGGTTATACGTGTGGGTAATACTTATTATGCCACAGGCACATCGTCAGAATGGGCACCGCATTATCCTTTATATACATCGAATGATCTTCTGGAGTGGAAACAATCGGGTTATATATTTCCGGAAACGCCTTCATGGGCTTTATCTTCTTTTTGGGCACCTGAATTATATTATCGCAACGGAACCTACTATGTGTATTACACAGCAAGAAAAAAATCAGATAATATTTCCTGCATCGGCGTAGCCACCTCAAAAGATCCCAATAAAGGATTTACCGACCAGGGCATTGTGGTTGATTTTGGTAAAGAAGCGATTGATGGTTTTATTATGGAGAGTCATGGTAAACGGTATATATCATTTAAGGCTTATGGCCTGGATAATCGCCCGATTGAATTATTATGTTATCAGCTTAGTGAGGATGGTTTGAAAACCGTGGGAGAACCTTTTATGCTTTTACGCGATGATGACAGAGCCGGGCTGGAAGGGCAATGCATTATCCGTCGTAATAATTATTACTATTTATTTTATTCCGCCGGTGGTTGTTGCGGAAGCAAATGCAGTTACCATGTAAATGTGGCAAGGGCAACATCATTTAAAGGACCTTATACCAAATATACCGGCAATCCCGTATTATCCGGAGAGGCAGATTGGAAATGTACAGGTCATGGTACGATTGTACAAACAGCCAAAGGCGAAGATTATTATTTGTATCACGCCTATAGCAAAGAAAACGATGTATACACCGGGCGGCAGGGTATGTTAGCAAAATTAGACTGGGATAAGAGAACAGGTTGGCCAAACTTCAAAACACTGAGTGGTGAAAATATAACCGGATTTAAAGATGATTTTTCTGCACAAACATTACAGAACAACTGGCAATGGGATTTCAGGCATGCAAAGCCATCTATAAAAATAGAAAACGGTGAGCTGTATTTGTCTGGTGAAACAATTGCGGATAATATATCCGGAACAGTTTTAACAGTTCGTCCTTATAAACCAAACTATACAATTACAACAGCAGTAATGAATGAGAATGCATCAATGAAAGGGTTGGCATTATATGGAGATGCAAATCAATCTGTAGGTATTGGAGTGAAGAGTGACAGCGTGCAGGTTTGGTATATAAAAGATAATGTGCTGAATGTTTTGAATACTGCAAAACTTGATTCAAAAAAACCTGTGCGGTTAAAGATGATTGTCAAAGAGGGATACAAACTTCAGTTTTACTGGAGTAATGTTGGCGGCACATGGAATGAACTAACTACGAAAGATGATTTTTTCAGTGCGAGCTTTTTACCGCCCTGGGACAGAAGCCCAAGACATGGTTTATTACAGCGTGGCACAGACCCGGCAGTATTTGATTTTTTTGAGATAGGGTATTAAGAAGTAATTTTTTTCGGGCAGCGTCGCCGCTCCTCCGCGACCGTGCCAGAAACGATTTTACTTTTTTTGATTATTCACTTTCAATTTTGGCGCAATAAAATAAAGGCATACGCCAAAACAAAAACAACAAACAGAAAGTATTTCCGCCTGCGTAGGGTTTAATCCCCAAAAGCTGTAGCGTACATCCACCCGGATTTTTTCAATAAAAAAACGTTCAATGCCCATCAGCATAAAACAATAGGCGGATACCCGGCCGGTTATTTTTTCCTTACGCAGTGTAAATAACAGTATGGCTACAATTATCAACCCTAATATTAATTCATATAGTGGTGTTGGATATACCGGCACAGCAAGCCTGTAACAAAAATCATCCCACCCGGCACAATCCGGCATGTAAATACCTTTGCGGATAATATTATGCGGGTAATCGTAACTCCACAACCAATCAGGCAACCACGTAAAAGGATTGGGTTGGGGATTGTTGATACCCCAATCACCATCTCCGGCAATTTGACAACCTATTCTCCCCAACGCATAACACAACATTAGTACAGGCGCTATGGTATCAGCCATGCATACCCGAAATATACCAAACCGGCGATAGTATATCCACATCACTATACTCGCCACAATAAAGCCACCTAAAAAAGTAAACCCTTCAGAAGAGATTAAGTTCACCATTGGGTCCTTTAAAAATTCATCCCAGTTTTCTGACAGTCCGAAAAATTTGGCGCCTATAATACCTGAAACCGCACTCACAATAACACCCTGCGATACATATTCATGCGGGTACACATGAACGGTTTCGCTATGTGGCTTTTCATTTCTTGTTTTGTAGCCTTCATAAAATGTAAATACTGCCCATGCAATTGCACAAATCAATCCACCCGTATAACTTCCCTGGCGCGAAAAAAAATAACTATTATTCAAAACCGGTTGATAAATAATTAAACCAACCAGTTTAAAGCCCGCAATAAACCCTAATATAAAATGGAGAATGATAAGACCAATATTGATGCCTCCACCGCTTATCACTGTTTTTGTAATATAAGGAAGCTCCCCTTTCTTTTCTTTGTATTTTAATTCACGTTTCCATAGCCATGCGCCGGGAATAAAGCCCAGCGCCATAAAAAAACCAAAAGAACCGATGGCTTTTAAAAAGGACAGTTCAATTCCAAACAGCTCTCTAACTAAAAAATATAAATTGGGATACATGAACGATCTTCAGTGAATATACATGAAGGTAATATTATCATTCATGCCATGCATAACTTATTCTGTATATGAAAAATTTTTTCCGGCTGTTGTAAGTTTAAAATCATCCGTTCTGAAAGGCGTTGCCGGTAAATCATTTTTATTATACAGGTCAATACCACCCGGTTCGTTACTCCATAAATATCTTACTGCAACAGGAGAATGTACATTAATGTTATACACCACAACAGCGTTATCGTTTTTTATATATGCCTTCGCCCAATGAAAAACACTATCACTGCCTGCAATAGCAAAGCCCCGGATATAACCATATTTATCCTTACTGATTATATTACCATCAAACTGTATAATAATACTATCACCCACTACCTGCATATTTTTATATCGTGGACTTACTTCAACACTATCCACATGGTAAACACTGCTCAGCGCTGTCATAGCCAAACGATTGCCCACACCCCATTTATTATGCGGGTGCAAATCGTTCGATTCTCCGATATCAATCGTTACGGCCATGCCAGTATTGGGCAATAATAATGCAGCAGACTGCGCCTCACGCAACTCAGCCCACTCACTGTTTTCAGGTATTACGGCATCCTTACCTAAGTTGGGCAACTGCACGATTAAAAATGGCAGATCACCCTGGTTAAATTGCTGACGCCAATCTTTGATCATGGCGGGCAATAACTGTTTGTATTCTTCAGCCCTGCCGGTATTAGCTTCGCCCTGGTACCAGATAAAACCTTTAATACTTAATGATGTAAGCGGAGCAATATTGGCATTATATAAAATAGCTGGCGTGCCAAAAATATAAGCATTGGCAAACAAGGGCTTTTTAAAATTCGCGGCATCAATCTGCACGCCCTTTTTATATTTCCATTCGCCCGCCCAAAACGGGCTCCAGAACATATTGTACATGCCGCCTTTTCCGCCTGCATCAAATACACGCACCACTACCACATTATTTTCACTCCTGATAATACTATCCGGAATTTTATAACTATACATATTTTGATTGCCATAACCTTCACCTGCTTTAACACCATTCACCCAGCAAATATTATAGTCATCTACCTGTCCTAAACTTATAGTAGTGTTGCCAGAAAAATCTTTAGGAAAAGAATCATAGCTTTTCCTGAACCATACCGAACCATCATAATCCTTCAGTTCATTATCTTCCCAATGCGAAGGCTGGTTCATCGTTTTCCAATCGCTCATATCTGTTTCCGGGTTATACCATTGTGCCTTTAGACCCGGATCATTTTTGAGATAATATTTTTTATTCCACGATGATTTTATCTTTTCAAAATCATCACTCATTTGTTTCATGCTTTTGTGCGGAGCAAGATAGATGCTGTAAAATTTATCAAACTGCGGAAACTGGTGAATAGCTTCATTGCTCATCCATTCTTCAATAGATGTAGCGCCGAGGTTATCACTGATCAAACCTATCGGTATGTTTAAATGCTGTTGCAAATAGCTTCCAAAGAAAAATCCTACGGCCGTAAATCCGTTCACTTCTTTCACCGTTGCTGTTCTCCATGTGCCGCCTTTAACTGTATCCTGCGGAACAAAATCTGTTCCTATGCCAATCGTAAACAGCCTGATATTATTGTTGTTGAATGTGGCTGTATCTGGTTTGGGTCTGGCTTCCTTTACAGAAAATTGCATATTGCTTTGTCCACCGCAAATCCAAACATCACCAAATAAAACATCAGTCAGTTCAATAACGTTTTTCCCTTTAATCGTAATACTCCATGGGCCACCTGCGGGCTGAGCAGGCAAAGTTATTTTCCATTTGCCGTTTTTGGTGGATGTATTATAGGATGTATTATTAAACAATATGGTAATCATTTCACCATCACCTGCCGTGCCCCAAATATTACAAGGCTTGTCTCTTTGCAATACCATGTGGTTTTGAAATAAGGCAGAAAGCTTCACTTCTGCTTTTACAACAGATAAAAAGAAAATAAAAAAAATAAGGAGTGATAATTTTCTTCTGCAATGCATAATATCATCTTTAATCAATCTTCTCAATTACAATGGTATGTTCTACCGGTTTTGCAAGCGCATACATTTTATCCGCTATCTCACTCATCTGCTTTACTGTCGCGGCACGCACATTTTTATCCTTCATTGCAGCGTACTGATCTTTTTTGCTGTTTATCGCCCAATCTGTTTTTGCTTTTTCCATCACAGAATCTGTAATTGCCTGCGAGTCTTTAAAAAACCAACCTCTCTCCAGTAAATAATTATAGCTCACCCAATAAAAACCTCTTATTTTGTCTTCAAGATCTTTATGTTGCAATTGTAGCGCTGCAATTTGTTTTGCCTGCTGGTATTGCGGTGTGTTGCTTAACAGGGCAAGATTTATACCTGCATTTAATTCGGCGCCGGTAAAATTTTTAATACTGTTGCCATCTATTTTTAAAGTGTAATTTTTAGATGCATGCAAACCCTTTACCGTTAGCAATTCTTCGTTAAATTCTTTTGTAAAAGGAATGACATTCAATGCTTCGTATTGTTTCTGCGGATTTCCCCAAACCCTTGCGCCCGAATCTATAGGAAAAGGCAATGATTTTGCAAGGTATTGAAACGAAACACCATTAGCTGTTTTATTAACCGAACGTACAGACGCATTTTCTGCCTGCACAATTTTTTTATCAGCAGCATTGATCACAATGTTTGCAACAGGTTTGTTAGCCAATCCCTGCGATTTCAAAAACAAATAGGCCATCACAAAATGTCCTGCGTTACCAGGGTGGATCCTGTCGGGGCCGGTTATAGTAAATGCCGTATCCGTTTCCTGGCCTTTTTTATCAATCTCCGTCATAGGGTAAAATAAATCAACATAGCTCCAGTTATTTTTTATTGCCTCTGCTTTCTGAAATGCCACAATGCCTTCCATTGTTTTAAACTTCCCCCAAAAGGGATCTTT
Organism: Agriterribacter sp.; assembly: GCA_047601125.1. Classification (GTDB taxonomy): domain Bacteria; phylum Bacteroidota; class Bacteroidia; order Chitinophagales; family Chitinophagaceae; genus Agriterribacter. The sequence goes on from JASGJY010000002.1 coordinate 3,855,999, forward strand.
ACCGTTTTTTACGGTTTCATCATACGGCGATGAGCTCATTACTATTTTTTTAATCTTCGGATATGCATTGGCTTTATCTATAATTTTTTCAAACCATTTATATGAGGTATCAATAGCGCTTTTGCGCACACTGTCCGTCCTGTCTTTCTTCATCCAGTATTCAAAATAGCGACTATCATTCATGCCAAAGCTCACAGACAAAACTGTAGGCTTAACGGCAAGCAAGTCATCATCCATACGCACATAAATTTGTCTTGCTATGTCGCCGCCGATGCCGCCGTTATACACGGTAATTTTTCTTTCCGGGAAATGCGTGATATAATATAACCATATATAGGTTTCATAAAAGCCCGCTTCGGTGATACTATTGCCCGCAAACACTACCCTGTCGCCATGCACAAATGGGTCAGGTTTTTTTTGCGCAAAAGAGCTCACACAAATTGCAACGCACAAAAAACTTATGAACAGCTTTATTTTCATCTCTTCAATTATTTTAAAACATTAATATGAGCAGTCAGCAACTCTTCAAACTTTTTTTGATGAACTTAGCTGCATTACTACTATCATCTTTGCTTGCCACGCTCGTTTCATCGTTCCGGTCATTTATCAGCAACCGCGCAGCAAAGTTTAGAAATCGCGTCCCAGCTTTACGTTGGTTACATAAAAGTCATCGCTTTCACAACTGTTTTACATAACACCGGTAATAAGTACATTTAACTGCTACTTACCCCTATTATACTATTGAATTTAACAAAAGATAGTGGTAAAGCTATTGTAAAGTGTCTTTATATAATATGTGCAAATTTTTTCCATTCAGAAATTTCCTGCTCCTCCTGTTATGCTATTTTTTTGCAACAGCTATACAGGCACAGGTAAAAACGGCTGCTGATTATGTAAATCCTTTTATCGGCGCCAGCACCAGTGCAGGCAAAGCCGGCATATATCATGGCTTAGGAAAAACCTTTCCCGGTGCAACCACGGCTTACGGCATGGTACAGGTGAGTCCTAATACCATCACCGGCGGCGATAATGGTTCGGGTTACAGTTACGAGCATCAGAGTATAGAGGGTTTTGCATTTACACAAATGAGTGGAATCGGCTGGTACGGCGATCTTGGCAATTTTTTGGTGATGCCCACCACAGGCAAACTCAAAACAGTTGCGGGCAGGCTTGAAGATAAGCCAGGCAGTGGTTATCGCTCGCAGTATGACAAGCAAAGTGAAAAGGCATCAGCGGGATATTACTCGGTTCAGTTAACCGATTATAATATCAAAGCCGAAATGACGGCAACGCCGCATTGCGGCATGTTGCGCTTTACATTTCCCGAAAATAAAAGATCACGTATTCAAATTGACCTGGCAAGAAGAGTGGGAGGTACCTCAACCGAACAATATATAAAACTGGTAAACAAAAACACCATTGAAGGCTGGATGAAATGTACACCCGACGGCGGTGGCTGGGGCAATGGCGATGGCAAGGCTGATTATACGGTTTATTTTTATGCACAGTTCAGCAAACCTTTAAAAAAATATGGCGTATGGAACGCCCATATACCAGACACGGCTAACCGAAAACGTGAAGCCATTGAAAGTAATTATTACCGGCAATGGATAGCTGAAGCCGAGGTGGAGAAAAATATAAAAGAAAAACAAGCAAAGCATCTTGGCTTTTACACGGATTTCGCCACAAAAGCAGGCGAACAGGTGATGATGAAATCCGGTATCTCATTTGTAAGTATGGAGGGCGCTAAAAAAAATCTTGAAGCAGAAATAAGCGATTGGAATTTTGATGCCACCCATCAAAAAACGGTTAACCTCTGGAACGACAAATTAAACGTTGTCCAAATTGACGGAGCTACAGAAGAGCAAAAATTTGTTTTTTATACGGCACTCTATCATACTATGATTGATCCGCGGATTGTAACTGATGTTGATGGAAACTATACCGGCGGCGATAATCAAATTCATCATCCGGCAGCATTTAATAAACGCAGTATATTCAGCGGCTGGGATGTTTTTCGCAGCCAGTTTCCGCTGCAAACTATAATTAATCCAACGCTGGTAAATGATATGATTAATTCATTGGTAACCCTTGCCGATGAAACCAAAAATAATTATTTAGAAAGATGGGAACTGCTGAATGCTTACAGCGGTTGCATGCTGGGTAATCCGGCGGTAGTGGTGTTGGCAGATGCTTATGCAAAAGGCATCCGCAATTATGATATAGGCAAAGCCTATCAATATGCGGTAAATACCAATGAAAAATTTGGGAACGGAAACCTGGGATATACCGGAGGCAGTATTGCCAAAACATTGGAATATGCGTTTAATGACTGGTGCTTAGCGCAATTGGCGAAGGGATTAGATAAAACAGGGGATGAAAAAAAATATGCCGCCCGTTCATTAAATTATAAAAATATATGGGATAGTACACATCAATGGTTTCGTCCACGCAACGAAGACGGCAGTTGGGAACCTTGGCCGAAAGACGGGCGCCTTACCGATTGGTACGGCACATTTGAAACCAATCCCTATCAGCAAGGTTGGTTTGTGCCGCATGATGTGGAAGGCATGATAGCTTTAATGGGTGGCAAACAAAAAGTAATCGCCGACCTCGAAGATTTCTTCAACAAAACACCAAAGAATTTTATGTGGAATAGTTATTACAACCATGCCAATGAACCGGTGCACCATGTGCCATTTTTATTCAATCGCCTGGGCACGCCCTGGCTAACACAATATTGGACGCGCATCATCTGCGACAGCGCTTACCGCAATGCGGTAGAAGGATTAGTGGGTAATGAAGATGTAGGCCAAATGAGCGCATGGTATGTATTGGCTGCTATTGGTCTGCATCCTGTTTGCCCCGGTAGTACAAGACTGGAAATAACAAGCCCTTTGTTTAAACAAACAGTATTGCATTTGCAAAATGGCAAAACATTTTCCATCATCTCAAAAAATAATTCTTCAACTAATATTTATATACAAAGTGCATTGTTGAATGGTAAGCCTTACAACAAAGCGTATATTGATTACTTTGATATTATGAATGGCGGCACGCTGGAATTAACAATGGCAGCGCAGCCAGATAAAAATTTTGGCGTTTCAAATAACAATATTGTATATAAAGATACTGCTGCAACCGGCTTTTTTAAACGCAAAGCCGGTGTGGTGGCGATGGATGGCGGGTTTACCATTCATCTGAACGACGATAAAATTTTGTGGCTGTTCGGAGACAGTTATATTGATCGTTACGACAGCACAGATAAAACAGTGCCATGCATGTTCCAGGCAAGAAACAGTGCTTTATTGCAACCTTCGGTAAGTAACTGGAACAGCAGCAACACTATTTCTTTAACTAACAGCAAAAGCACAGATAAAACTTTTTTAAAAGACAAAAAGACCAGTAATCATTTTTTTTGGCCGGGTTATGGATATCAGCAGCATGATACCATTTTTGTATATGGCATGAATATGAAAAATGCGAAAGGCGGATTGGGTTTTGCTAAAGCAGGAAAAGATGCATGGATAAAATTGCAGTATCCTTCATTAAAAACAACCGGCATTCAGTATTTGCCAACGCCGGATAGTATACAGTTTGGTTGCGGGCTGGTGGAAGACAGGGCCAATGGCTACGCTTATATCTATGGCACAAAACCTAAGTTTATATCAGCTGATTTGTATGTGGCAAGATTTGCTTACAACAATCCCGCCAAATGGACCTACTGGAATGGCACCATATGGAGCGATAATATGCAAACGATAAAACCTGTTGCAGAAGCTTTGTCAAATAGTACCACTATTACTAAAGTAGATAATAAATACCTGATGCTTACAGCTGAATTTAGTGTGAGCTGCGATGCAGGAAAGCATATTTATGCCTCAACAAGCGACCATCTCACAGGCCCATTTTCAACGCCTGAAATTATTTATACCATTGCCGATTCGGTACAGGGTCATTTACCATTTTTTTATTTGCCCATTGCCCATCCTGATTGCATCAACAGCAACAATGAATTATTGGTACATTATTCCATTAACGGATATGAGCCTTGTATCGTTAATTGTAAAGATGGCAAATTCAATCCAGAATATTACAGGCTTCAGGCTATACGGGTACCGTTGGGCATGATATTCGAGTAAGAATATTCAGGCTGCGTATATCATCTTCTTTACCTGATCAACAAAACATAATTAAAAATAATACTGCTTATATGTAGTATGAATAATGGCGGCTTTTTGTAAAGTACTATTCAGATCAAGCACAATAGTATTATTGTTAAACGCTTCACACCATTGCATACGACTGCATATTTCATCCCAAAGCCTGTTGTAATAAATGTTTGTTTTATATTCTTTCAGATGTTGAAAGATAGATTCTTTATTTAAGGTAATTGCTTCTATTTCGGCATAAAAAGGAATATAGCTCCGGAGAATATATCCGTTTTGCTGATCTGTGTTATTTAAAAAATATTTATGCGTGGTTTTATGTGCCTGCACCATGTTATAAAAGCAGAGCACTTTATTTTTCTCAATCCATTTGCTTTGCAATTCGCCAAGCAGCATGTTATTGCAGTAAACCGAAAGTGGGGCAGGAATATTAGGTATCAATAAAAGATCGGTGGCTTTAAAAATATTGTCGTGCAGTAAAAAACGCCCTGGTGCGCAATCAATCAGGCATATATCATAATCGTCCTTCACTTTGCTTAACGTAGCTTTAATAAGATCGCTGTTGGCAAAGTTTAGAGCTGTTACTCTTGATGCTTTATAAGTAAAATGATCTGTAAATGTGCTGTCGTTGCTTATGATATCTATCCGGTTGTTTGGCGTATGCTGTATTATGTCGTAAATACTGCAATAGCCGTTGAACATGCGGGCATGGGTGTTGTTATTGCTGTTTTCCAGGTTAAAAAAATAACTGCTACCGCCTTGTGAATCCATGTCCCAGATCAATATGCTCTGTCCTTGTTTTGCGAGCATGCACGCCAGGTTAACTGTGCTGGTAGTTTTTCCCACACCGCCTTTAATATTATAAAGTGCGATGATTTTCATATGGCAAAAATAAGTGGAAACATTTAGCAGAAAGTGGTGATTCGATATATAGGCATTATTCTTCGGTGAGCGGTTGCTTTACCTTTCTGCAGCGGGTGCCAGCTGCAATAATCTGCCTAAGAATATCAGGAAAGGCATGGATTGATACTGATCTGCAACAGACAGGTATGCCGGTTTATGCCCGTGGTGTGTACCTGGTAAAGTTTAGTAACAACGAAATGCGGAGAATTATAAAGCAAGCAGGGTGGGGAAAGGTTGTTGTGTTAATGAAAGAGGGTGTTTAGATCCAGGCAGTCTTTTATCTTTAAATGTAACAGTGTGTCACAATCCCTCTTAATAAAATTTTGGCAGAGCATACCGCACAAAAAGTACCGGTAATAGTGTAGGTACAGGAAAATAATAAAGAAATTATTTTGCCGGATGCGAAACTGGTAACAATAATTGGTTATTTTTCCTTTGAAAAAGAATTTATGAAGAAAATAGGATTTTTATCTTTTGGACATTGGGCCAACCATCCTTCATATAATACACGCAATGCGAGCGACACTTTACTTCAATCTATTGATTTGGCTGTTGCTGCCGAGGCGATTGGTTTAGATGGCGCTTATTTCCGTGTGCACCATTTTGCAGCTCAGTTAGCATCACCGTTTCCTTTACTTTCAGCTATCGGTGCTAAAACAAGCAAAATAGAAATAGGAACAGGTGTAATTGATATGCGTTATGAAAATCCATTGTATATGGTAGAAGATGCCGGTGCTGCCGATCTGATTTCACGTGGGCGGTTGCAACTTGGCATCAGCAGGGGTTCGCCGGAGCAGGTAATTGACGGTTGGCGCTACTTTGGATATGAATTGCAGGAAGGTGAAACTGATGCCGATATGGGACGTCGCAAAGCACTGGAATTTTTGGATAAGTTAAAAGGTATTGGCTTTGCCAAGCCTAATCCTTACCCAATGTTTCCCAATCCGCCGGGCTTGCTGCGTTTGGAACCATATTCCGTGGGACTGAGAGAACGAATATGGTGGGGCGCCGCATCTAATGCTACTGCTGTTTGGGCGGCTGAAAATGGAATGTATCTTCAAAGCTCTACCCTTAAGTACGATGAAAGCGGCAAACCTTTTCATATACAGCAGGCTGAGCAGATCAGGCTGTATAAAGAAGCATGGAAAAAAGCGGGGCACCTGCGAGAGCCAAGGGTTTCTGTCAGCCGCTCGGTTTTTGCATTGGTAAACGACCAGGATCGCTATTATTTTGGACAGGAGGCAAACCGGGCTGATACGATCGGGATGATAGAACAGGATAAACACGCCATTTTTGGAAGAAGCTACGCCGCGGAACCAGATCAGCTTATAAAAGAACTGTCAGAAGATGAAGCTGTTAAAGAAGCCGATACTATCCTGTTAACAATACCTAATACTTTGGGGGTAGAGTATAACGTACATGTACTGTCTTCAATTTTAAAGTATGTTGCACCAGGATTAGGCTGGCGTTAAATTCAAGGAAAGGAATTTTAACGTGTTATTAAAATTCAGTTCTTCCAAAATTATCAGATTTTTTTTGCCTGATTACATAACTATGGACAAAAGCAGCTCTAAAGTATTTCAGAAAATATGTTCGGGAAGATTTTCAGTATTCTTTACCATATTAAGCTTATATATAGGTCTTTCGTTTATTATAAGAATTATTTTTTTAGCCTGGTCAGCAAATGATATTGATTTTAATATATTGCATGTTTTAGGCGCCTTTTGTATAGGGTTTCTTTACGATCTTACTACAGGATGCTGCTTCCTTTTTTTATACGCAGTTTACCTTTTTCTTTTTCCTAAAAAATGGATAGGTTCCACGCTCGATAAAGTGTTTACATATGTTCAGCTTGCACTGATCTGTCTGATTTTTTATTTCAGCTTTTTAGCTGAAATTCCTTTTTGGGATGAATTTGAATCAAGGTTTAATTTTATTGCGGTTGACTATTTAATATACACTTTTGAAGTAGTGCAGAATATTAACCAGTCATATCCGATTCCGTTGATCATTGCTGTTTTGATTGGATTGGTTATAGCAACTTTTGTTTTATTAAATAGAACGAAAGCCTTGAAGCACACTTTTTCCAGCGCTATGCCCATTGCTGTTCGCAGTATTTATGCGCTTCCGGTTTTACTGGTTGCGACGATGCTGTTGTTTGTAATAAAAAATAAATACGCAGATTTCAGCAATAACCGTACAATTAACGAGATTGGTAAAAATGGGGTTTTTTCATTTTTCGCAGCTTTTCGTTCAAATGAATTGGATTATGCTACTTTCTATCCTGTATTGCCGGAAAACCAGGCGTATGCGCTTCTAAAGAAAAATATTTTACAGGCAAACCAGGCGTATACAAAGAACGGGTATGATGATATATCCCGGTTTACAAAAGCAGAGGGCGAACTGCGCCCTAACATAATTTTAATTACTATTGAAAGCTTTAGTGCCGATTTCCTCAGGGCGTTTGGGAACCAAAATAATATCACACCATATTATGACAGCCTTGCCAGCCAGAGCATTTTTTTTACTAACCTTTATGCAACAGGTACCCGAACCGTAAGGGGAATGGAAGCGCTTACATTATGTGTGCCACCTACGCCTGGCAACAGCATTGTAAGACGACCAGATAACCAGGATTTATTTTCTATTGCTACAGTTCTGAGGCAAAAAAAATATCATCCTTATTTTATATATGGTGGTGATGGATATTTTGATAATATGAATAATTTTTTTGGTGGACAGGGATTTGATATTGTTGACAGGAACAGGGGCAACCCATTATCAGACGATATAACATCACACCGTTACAATATTCCTTCCGGCGAGGTGAGCTTTGAAAATGCCTGGGGTATATGTGATGAAGACATATACAGGCAGGCAATAAAATATGCAGATAGAGAAAATGCATCGGACACGAGGTTCTTTCAGTTTATTATGACCACCTCCAACCATAAACCTTACACTTATCCTGATGGTAAAATAGATTTAAAGCAGGGAACCAGGGAGGGAGCTGTAAAATACACCGATCACGCGTTAAATAATTTTATCAATACTGCCAAAAACAAACCCTGGTTCAAAAATACTGTATTTGTAATTGTAGCTGATCATTGTGCAAGCAGTGCAGGTAAGTGGGAGATCAATATAGATAAGCATCATATACCTGCTATAATTTATAACCTGGGCATAGCTCCACAAAAAATTGAAAGATTAACATCTCAGATAGATATTATGCCAACCCTATTCGGCTACCTGGGCTGGAGCTATTCAACAGATCTGTACGGAAGGGATATAAATAAAATAGAACCAGGTGATGAGCGTGCATTCATAGCGAATTACAGAACACTCGGGTTATTAAAAGGGAATCTGTTTACGCAAATAGACGATAGAAAAATGACAAAACAATTTATAGTTTCACCTGCAGATAAATCCTTATCGGCAATTAAAACGCCTGATACAACGCTTGTAGCAGAAACGATTTCTTTTTATCAAACTGCCAGCGAAAGATTTAAAAATGGGAAGATGAAGGAGAACAGGTAGCCCGTAATTGCTGAAATGCCTCAACCCAGTTTTGTATATTATGGTCTTTCAATTTTATACTCCTTCGGCGGCTCAGCTCCTAAAAGATATTGCACAAAATAATCCCATCTGCGGCGCATCATATAATAACTGTCTGCGCCAAAACCGTGGCGGGCATTGGGAAATATAAGCAGGTCAAAATCTTTATTTGCTTTCACCAATGCATCTACAACAAGATATGTGTTGTAGGGCGGTACGTTATCATCCATTCCGCCATGAACGATCAGGAGCTTGCCTTTAAGATTTTTGGCGTATACCTGGTTGGCTTGTTTTTCATAGTTATCTCCCATAAGCAGGCCAATATACCTTTCGCCCCAGTCATCTTCATAATTACGATTATCATGATTGCCCGATTCTGAAATACCTGCTTTAAAAAAATCCGGATACCTGAACATTGCGGCAGCGGTGGCAAAACCTCCTCCGCTGTGCCCCCATATACCAACCCGTTCAAGGTCAATATAGCTGTATTTTTCAGCCAGTTGCTTTAATCCTGTTACCTGGTCGGGCAATGTATTTATACCCATATCGCCATAACATTCATCGTGAAAAGCTTTTGATCTGTCGGGGTTGCAACTTCCCTCTAATCTTACTACAATAAAGCCCAGTTCTGCCAGTGCCTGAAAATCTCCTGCCATGGGGCGGAAAGACCAGCCATTAACGCTTCCCCCTTGTGGCCCGGGATAAATATATACTACTACAGGATATTTCCTGGTTGCATCAAACTGTTCAGGCTTATACATCAAACCATATAGGTCGTATTTTGCATTGGCAGATTTTACCGTAAATATTTCAGGAGCTGTCCAGCCTGCATCGATCAATGGCTTAATATCCGTTCTACCGAGTTCCGCGATTTTTTTTCCATTGATATTTCTGAGCTCTGTTACAGGCGGAGCAACAACTGTTGAATATTTATCTATAATAAATACACTATCAGGTGAGAAACTAATGGAATGATCTCCCGGAGCGGGAGTAAGCGAAATAATACTTTTTCCGCTAAAGTCTGTTTTATAAAAATGGTTATAATACGGGTTCTCTCCGGCTTCTTTTCCTTTTGCTTCAAAAATGATCTGTTTGCTTTTGGGGTTGGCACTCAGCATACGCGTTACCACAAAATCACCTTTTGTGATCTGATGTTTTACATTACCGCTCACAACGTCATACATATACAAATGTCCCCAGCCGTCGCGTTCGGAGTACCAGATAACCTCATTTGTTTCCGGAAAATATTTCCAGTTTATTGCACCCTGCCCTGATTCGTATTGGGTGGCAACACTTTCCTGGAATATAGTGCTGATATCGCCGGTTTTAGTATTTGCAATCCTGAATGTTGCTACTTTATGATCACGGCTAACCGAAACAAAGGCGAGTTGTTTACCATCAGCTGTCCATTGGTTGTCATCAAAATTACCGGTGCACGCAATGTCATCGCAAAGTGTGCCGCGTCTATCATCGGCAGGCATTTTAAAACGAACCATCTCTCCGCTTTCCACGTCAATAACCAATCGATGTATTTTAATAATGGCGCTATCGCCAGGCAAAGGATATTTCCATTGTTCCAACTCAGGCGGGCCAACTTTTGTGCGAACGAGATACATGTCGTTTACATGCCGCTGATCCTGCTGAAATGTGGCTATTTTTTTACTGTCGGGCGACCATAATACGATGGCATTATTGGAATGTTTCCAGCCTGCATTATCCGTGGCATAACCAAAATCTTTTACGCCATCTGTTGTTAATTGTTTTTCTTTTCCTGCTTCAATATCCTTTACCGATAAATTCCAATCCTTAATAAATACCGCTTTTTTGCCATCGGGCGATGTTATCATGTAGCTGGTTTTATTATTGCGGGTATTATTATTGGTTACAACGGCGGGCTGCCGGGCTGCTATAGTCTTCTTATTTTTTTTTGGGTCAATAATAGTATAGGAATTCTCACCCGGCGTTTTAAACCAAAGTTTGCCATCGGGCAGCCATTGAATATTTATATCCTGTTGTGCAAAAGCGTCTGAAACTTTAAAGCCTAACTTGCTCACAGCCCTGTCATAATCCGCTGGGGTGAATATTTTTTTACCCTGCGCATTGATTGATAGAGTAGGGATGATGCAGGCCAATGCGCATATTGCACGAATTGATGCATTGAATAGTTTTCTCATGATCTGTGATTTTTTACTTAAACGAGCATGTTCGCAAATTTGAGTAAAAAATCACAGCAGAGAAAAAATATTCAGATAGCGGAGGAGAGAAATGATAGATATGAAAAGAGAAATGCCAGATTTGAGAAACTCCTCTGCTTATCATTAACTCTTCGTCCTTCACCTCTTACCCTTCATGAAAACGCTTCATCGGCGCTTGGTCCGTAGCTGCCGGGTATTGGAATATCCAGTAAACGAAGATATACACCCAGCTGTGCCCTGTGATGAACAATCTGGCAGTAAGTAACCCGGATAAATTCGCCCCTTGTGGAAGTGCTGTAAATTTCTTTTCCGTTTCTCAGTGTCCATGTGGGTTGCAGGTCTTCATCTGTAGCTTTGCTTAAATGAATTTTGCCATCTTCCAGTGATTTTTCAAAATATGCCATCAGTTCATTGCCGTTATTGATGTTTACCGGGTTATAAGGTGCTGTAGCAAAATCCAGCTCACTGGTGTTAAGTATCATGCTTACCCAGGTTGGCAGTTCGGCTATATGGGTGGCGAGCTGGCGGACGGTCATACTTTTAGGATGTGGTTTCCAGCCGTATTTATCATCAGGAACACGCGATAACATTTTTCTCGTGGTTTGAGCTTCCTGCTCCATTTCTTTTAATAGCATTGAGATCATTGACATAGTTATATTGTTTTGTATAGCAAAATAACTACGCCCCACTGTCAGCCCTATGGCAGTGTTAATAAGCAGTAATATTTTTTTTACTGCTAAATAAAAAAACGGGTTATTGCTAACCCGTTTAAAATGTTGTGATAAATTGTTCAGCTTATTTTCTTACGCCTGTATTGCCACCGCCATCTAATGTAAGGTCAACAGGTTTGTTTGTTTTCCATGCACCTCTTGTAAAATCCGGTATTTCAACAGAAGAAGATTTTTTAGCTATTGATGTACCACTTAGTGGAAGTATACAACTCCATGTGGCTGCATCATATACGTTCTGATCAAGCGGCAAGCCATTGCGCAGGCAATCAATCAGGCGCCAGTCCATAATAAAATCCATACCGCCATGCCCGCCAACTTCTTTGGCTATATTACCAATGTGCTTTACGATCGGGGGAGTGTATTTTTCATATAATGCGTCGAGCTCTTCTTTCTTAATCCATTCATGACCAAATGCTATACGCTCAGGCTCCGGGTATTTTTGTGCAATACCTTTTGTACCGCTCAACAAATGAATGCGTGAATACGGGCGAAGCGTAGATACATCATGCTGCAGCATCATGGTTTTACCTTTATTGGTGCGTATAACCGTAGTGTTGAGATTGCCGCGGTAAGGCTTATCAACGAACTCAGCAAAGAAATTATCTTTAGCTGCCATTTCTTTTGCAAGATTATTCAGCGTAAAATCGTTGGTGCTCATGCTGGTCATATAATCCATTTTGTCACCACGGTTTATATTCAGGCACTGGGAAATGGGGCCAAGCCCGTGTGTAGGGTAGAGGTTACCGTTATGTTTATAATTTTCTTTAAGCCTCCACATATCCGCATAAGCTTTTTTATTAAACAGCCAGTCTTTACTCAGGTCGTGCAGGTATGCGCCTTCCGCATGGATCAGTTCGCCGAATAAGCCATTGCGTGCCATATTAAGTGTAAGCAGTTCAAAAAAATCATAGCAGCAGTTTTCAAGCATCATCATATGCTTTTTTGTTGCTTCGGAAGTTTCTACTAGCTGCCAGCATTCATCTATAGTTAAACCAGCATTTACTTCTGTAGCCGCATGTTTGCCGTTTTTCATGGCATAAATAGCTATAGGCGCGTGCAGGCTCCAGGGGGTTGGTGTATATATTAAATCTACATCCTTACTTTCACATAATGCCTTCCAGCCTTCTTCACCACTATATTCTTTAGCTTTTGATCTGCCTCTTTTTTCTAATGTTTTTTGAGCCGCTGTAACCCTGTCCGGGTATTTATCACAAAGCACTGTTATTTCCAGCCCGTCAATATAGCTTAAACGGCCTACGGCATCTCCCCCTCTCATACCTAAACCAATAATGCCTACACGAACAACATCCAGTTTTGGTGCAGCATAGCCGCACATATTAAAACGTGGTTCTTTTTTTTCAAAAGCTTTTGACCTGTCCATTTGTTCATCGGTAGCAGCACCAAATGCGTTAGCAAGCGATGGCGCTGTTGCAACTGCGCCGGCGCCCAAAGAAATGTTGCGGATAAATTTCCTGCGGTTCGTACTCATACTGATTTTTTTAATGATTGATGCAAGTTCTGTAAAATAATTGTTATGCAAAGCCTGTTGCTAAAATAGCACAAACGTTTGCCTGAATTGTGCTGTTAATTTATGTTTAGATTTACCTGTATTCAAAAAAGTTGATAATGAAAGGTTATATTATTGTTTTATTGATGAATGCTTTTATTATTAGTGCGACCGCTTTACCCGCTTTTTTTGATGATGGCGATACTACTATAACTGTGCCTGCGGGAGGAAATACATGGTGCGTACAGTGTGATGGAGATGTTATAGACAATAAGGGTATACAGCGCTGGGCACAGCAGGAAACAACTTTTGAGACGTATGTAAGAGTAAATAAAACCGGCAGCCTTAAAGTGGGCATACACGCAAAAACAGATAAGGAAAGTGTTTTGCGCGTAACCATTGCCGGTAGCAGTAAAAATATAACAGTAAAAGGAACATCCTTTAAAGTTTACAATGCCGGAATATTTGAAATAATGGATACCGGCTATATCAAAATTGTTGTGTGTGGTAAGCAAAAGCAAGGAGCATATTTTGCGGATATATCAGCATTTGAATTGAGCGGTGCTGTCATTAATGAGCATTCGGCTTTTGTAAAAAATAATGAAGGTAATTTTTTTTACTGGGGCAGGAGAGGACCTTCAGTGCATTTGAATTATTCTTTTGCCGACAGTATAAAAGCTGAGTGGTTTTATAATGAAATGACCGTTCCTGAAAACCAGGATGTGGTGGGCTCTTATTTTATGGCCAACGGTTTTGGCGAAGGATATTTTGGTATGCAGGTGAATTCAGCATCAGAAAGAAGAATATTGTTTTCTGTATGGAGCCCGTTTTCAACGGATGATCCGAAAAATATTCCCCAGGACAAGCGCATAACCTTGCTAAAAAAAGGTGAGCGTGTGCATGCAGGTGAATTTGGTAATGAAGGTTCGGGCGGGCAGAGCTATTTGCATTATAACTGGAAGGCCGGCATAACATATAAATTTTTACTTCACGGTTTACCCGACGGAAATGACAACACGGTTTACACCGCTTATTTCTTTGCGCCTGAAAAAGATGAATGGATGTTGATCGCTTCTTTTAAACGCCCTAAAACGGATACATATCTCAAAAGGCTTCATTCGTTCCTGGAGAATTTTATACCGGAGCAGGGCAATAAAACAAGAAAAGTATTATTCGGAAATCAATGGGTATGCGATGATGCGGGCAAATGGATTGAACTGGTAAATGCCCTGTTTACTTTTGATAATACGGCAGCTAAAAAATACAGGATGGATTATGCGGGCGGAATTGAAGATGGAAGATTCTATTTAAAAAACTGTGGTTTTTTTGCCGGGTATACGCTGTATAAGTCTTTATTTCTGCGTAAGGCAGGTATGAAAATTCCGGAGATTGATTTTAAGAAGTTACCTTAAGGTCAGGAAGCTAAAAACTCGATCATATCATTACCAAGCCGGGGACGTTTTTCAAAGGTATACACTACACTTTGGCCATCGGTTATATTTAAATTGAAGAAATACTTGCCGCTGTTAAGATGAGCTACTCTCAATTGCACTTCAAAGCCATTGAATTTGCCTTTTCTGCATATTTTTTTTTCAGTATCTGTAATGCTGTATTCAAAAACCGGATTGGGAACATCTTTTTTTTCTTTAATACGCAGATGCAGTAATTCCATTACTACGGAAGGAAATTCAACTTCTAAAGTTTTTAAACTGCCCATGATACTTTGTTTATAAATTATAATAGATCATATAATTGGTATAACTGAAAATCTTTGCAAATAGTATGATTAATAGAAAAAAATAGATAAAACCCTGCATTTATATCCAAATTTTGCAAATGGTAAGTACGTTGCTGGCAATATTTTAAATACACTTATAAAAAATGTGTGAAGCATTGGATTGAATGACATTAAAAACGGTCTTTTGTATAGAGAATTCATACAATATGATAGAAAAATCACATTATGGCAAGGTCATTGCATTAGTTATTAAAACTATTTGTCATGAAGTATACTGATATACCTTCGGCGATAAAAACAACGGTCAGGGTAGACCAGGGGGTAGACGCCGTTAAAGAAACTATTAATGGTTTGCTGGAAAATGATCCTAATATATCGGGTAACCCGGTTAAGCATATTTCCGGTAATTCATTTGTACTTGGCTGGGTGAAATCCTTCCAGATCATCATGATTTCAGTTACGTTACGTAAAGAAGCTGAAGACAGAACCGCCATCAGCATTGAGGCGATAAAGCCCGGATCTGACGGCAAAGCAAACCGTATTGTAAAGGAAGGCTTTTATGATTTTTTGTCCTTTTTAAAAACAACACTTGTACCTCAAAACATTTCTCGTGTTGAGGGTACTGCTTACGCACAGGATGGCACAAATACCGGGCTTTGGAAATGGATTTTTTTCATACTGCTTGCTACATTTATGACATGGTATTTTTACCAGCACTAAGCTTATCTTCTCTTACCCCTTCCGCATTCCTTCTCTTATAAATCCTTTTTTATACCAAGCCTGTAAATAAAAATTGCTGCACGCTGAATAAGCAGCGGGTATTGTTTTGTATGGATGGTTTCCCCGGGAGCATGTGAACCTGTGCCGCCAGGTCCTAATCCGTCAATACATGGAATATAATCTGCAATAAAAGAAATATCGCCTGCACCGCGTTCCATGGGGTCATTTTCCAATACTTCACCCAACCCCATATCCGCATTTACCTTATTAATTTCTGAAAAGAGTTTTTTATTGCCTTCTTTAGATTCCATAGATGGTATGCCATCATTAAAAAATATTTCAGCCTTTGTGCCATTGAGATTATTGTTCATTACAATATTCTTCATTAAGGTGCGTACTTCAGCGCGTTGCTTTTCACCTAAAAACCTTACATCACCCATAACTGTAGCTTTGGAGGCAATGATATTATCCTTACCATATACTTTTACGTTATCTACAGAATCAATAACCGTTGTGCCTCCCGCAAATACACCGGGATTAAAAGTTAAATATGGTATTGTGCTCAGTCCTGTACGGAAGGAGTCCAGAATGCGAGCCGCTTCATATATAGCACCATAACCAGCTTTCTCACTGAATATACCCGATGAATGCGCCTGCCTGCCATATACGAATAATCTCCAGTTATCAGCGCCGCGCCTTGTGGTGGTTACTTTATTAATTTGACCACCTTCAAAACTCAGTGCCACATCGTGTTGCTTTGCTTTTTCAATAACGTCTGCCCTGGTAATTGTGGAAGGCATACCACCGATTTCTTCATCGCCGGTAAGGTATACGGTAATATTGGCATTCTTTAATACACCTGCCTGGTTCATAGCATCTAAAGCGGCTAATACAAGCACTGCGCCGCCTTTGTCATCAAGGATGCCCTGTCCGGTGGCTGTTGAATCATTCAAAATCCTGAAAGGGTTTGATGGCATGTCAGGCTCAAAAACTGTATCAAGATGTGCCAGCATCAATATCTTATTTCCTTTCCCGCCTTTTTTTGTGGCAACCAAATGCCCTGCGGTTTTTATTGAATCCGGCATTTTCGCCCACTCCACGGTAAACCCCAATTTTTCAAAAGCAGGTCTCAGCACTTCACCACTTGCTCTTACACCCTTTACATTCATTGTGCCACTGTTTATATTCACTATCTCTTCGAGCGTTTTAAAGGTTTGCGGGAGTTGTTTATTAATGGCGTCAATAATTTTTTTTTCAGTTGCGCTTAGCTTTTGCGCTGAAGCATTTAAGCCGGTACAGATAAATATCAGTAATACAATTTTCTTCATGTTGAATTTTTGAGTGCATTGTAATTTACTCAGAAATAATCAGGAGTTGAAGTGTAAATTTTTTACTGATATTAGCGTGCAATGAAATATACCCAATGCACCAGGGAGTTCGATTTTAAAAGGATGTTTTAATCTCATAAGAAAAATACCTAATTATGATAAGTGATAAAAGAAACTGGCAGCCGTCATTCCGAACCCGCCTCATGAACTTTGAATTGAAGGCATCTTGCGGCGGGAGAGGAATCCGTTGGGCCATAGTACAAATGTTGAGCATTAGCACACAAGCCTGGCAGATTTCTCTTCGCGTAAAAGTGTTTATACTCAAACCCCCGTGTCGCTCGGTCGAAATGACGTAAACACGCCTGCCGTATTGCGAACCGCCCGCATGAAGTTTGAATTAAAAGTATGTTGCAGCGGTGAAGCACTATAGTACAAATGTTGAACATTAGCACCCAAGCCCGGCAGATATTTCACTCGCATAAAAACGATGATAGTACAATCGGTATTGCTCGTGCAATATGATGATACCCGTAGCTATTCCTATAACTGCTGCCGGAAATTGTTGCGGATTATTCTAAAAGCGAAATCCCTTCACCCGATACACCCTACGACCTGATGTTATCATTTTGCTGCGTATCTTTGTGCAATTCTATTTCTTCAGCAAGAATATTTGTTATGGATGTAGAAACGTTATCCCGTATACAATT
Organism: Agriterribacter sp.; assembly: GCA_047601125.1. Taxonomy (GTDB): domain Bacteria; phylum Bacteroidota; class Bacteroidia; order Chitinophagales; family Chitinophagaceae; genus Agriterribacter. Next base: position 3,873,552 of record JASGJY010000002.1, read on the forward strand.
CGCACTCACTATTTCCTTTCATTATATCTATCCGCCATTAAGTATTGGTCTTGGTTTGGTTATGGTATTGTTTGAAGGCATTTACCTGAAAACAGGCGACAAATTGTATGAAACTATGACCAAATTCTATACAAAGATATTTGCACTGATATTTGGTATAGGCGTAGCTACGGGTATAGTAATGGAATTTGAATTCGGGACTAACTGGGCAGTATACTCGAAGTACGTAGGCGATATTTTTGGCAGTGCCCTTGCTGCTGAAGGTATTTTCGCTTTTGCGCTTGAGTCTGGTTTTTTAGGTATACTGTTATTCGGTTGGAACAGGGTGAGCAAGGGTATACATTTTTTTGCTACGGTGATGGTAACGCTTGGCTCCATGTTTTCAGCAATATGGATTGTTGTAGCAAACTCATGGCAGCAAACACCCGCGGGTTATCATATTGTTGGAAAAGGTTTAGATGCCAGGGCAGAGATCACTGACTTCTGGGCAATGGTATTTAATCCTTCGTCTGTTGACAGGATATTACATGTATGGATAGGCGCTTTTATTGCAGGCGCATTTCTTGTGCTCAGTATAAGTGCTTATTATATTATCAAAAAAAGACACATTGAGTTTGCAGTTAAATCTTTCAAGCCGGCATTTTGGGTGTTTGCTGTTTCTTCAATACTGCAGCTGTTTATTGGTCATCGTTCGGCAGATATTGTTGCACAATATCAACCCGCAAAGCTTGCCGCAATGGAAGGACATTTTGATACACTTGCCAAAGCGGATATGTATATAGCAGGTTATGTTGATAAGAAAAAAGAAACAACCTCAGGCATAAAAATACCCGGCGGATTAAGTTTTCTTGTGCATCAGGATTTTAATGCGCCTGTAAAAGGTTTAAAAAGTTTTAGGCCTGAAGACCGTCCCAACTCTCCCAATACGGTTTTTCAAACCTATCACCTTATGATCAGCATCGGCATGTTTTTTATTGCTTTATCATTATATGGCGGCTATCTTTTATGGAAAGGAAAGCTGTTTGATAAAAAATGGATAATGTATATTTTTTTGTGGGGTGTGCTATTGCCGCAATTAGCTAACCAGGCAGGATGGTTTGCTGCTGAAACCGGCCGGCAGCCCTGGGTAGTGTATGGGTTGCTGCGTACTTCTGATGCGTTATCGAAAGCGGTTACTGCAAACCAGGTCATGTTTTCGCTGATCATGTTTACAGTGGTATATATATTGTTGTTTTCTCTTTTTGTGTTTTTGCTGAACAGGAAAATACAACATGGGCCATTTTATACAAAAGGCGATGATGATAAAGAAGAAGATCATAGTCCGCTGCTTAAGGCAATGGCAGATGAATTTGGAAAATAATGCGGCAGAAAAATTTCAAATCTCAAATCTCCAATTTGATTATGGCTACTTTTTTAGGCATAGATTATCCTACTTTATGGTTCTTAGTGATCGGTGCGGTATTTACCGGTTATGCTATACTGGATGGGTTTGATTTAGGCGCAGGCGCCTTGCATCTTTTCTTTAATAAAGAACAGAGCAGAAGAATAGCGCTGAATGCCATCGGACCTATATGGGATGGTAATGAAGTGTGGCTGGTAATTGGAGGAGGTGCTTTATTTGCGGGATTTCCTAAAGTATATGCTTCTGTGTTCTCCGCGTTTTATGTGCCGTTCATGTTATTTTTATGCATGTTGATTTTTCGTGCGGTATCCATTGAATTTCGCAGTAAAGAGCCGATGTTATGGTGGCGGAAAATGTGGGATATCAGCTATTCCGTATCCAGCACCATTATTGCTTTTTTACTTGGTGTTGTGTTGGGAAATATTTTACTGGGTATACCTATAGATGCTGAAGGAAATTTTACCGGCACTTTATTGTATTTCCTGAACCCGTATTCAGTAATGGTTGGTATAACTACCGTTGCATTGTTTATGATGCATGGCGCCATATATCTTGTAATGAAAACAGAGCATCGTTTGTATGCAAAGCTTACCGTAATGGTAAAGAATACAACTATTTTTTTCGCAATATGTATTTTGCTTCTTAGTTTTTACACGCTGTTATATGTGCCACATCTCAGGCATACCATTGAAGCAAATTCCTGGATGTTTGTAATACCTGTATTGATGGTATTGAGTATAGCGAATATTACCCGGCAGATCACCAAAAGAAAATACCGTTACGCATTTCTTTCATCAGCGGTTGCTATAGGGTTGTTATTGATCATAGTGGCAGTAGAATTATACCCGAATATGGTTTTATCAACCGCAGATCCCAATTATCATTTAACAGTGTATAATGCATCAGCCTCAGAAAAATCGCTTGGCATTATGCTCACCTTTGCTGCTATTGGTGTGCCCATTGTACTCACATATACTACATTTGTTTTCTGGACATTTAAAGGAAAAGTGAAGCTGGAAGAAGGGAGTTATTGATTAAAAAACAAAAAGCCGGTAATTAACCGGCTCTGTTATCCAATAATTATACTTGCACTTTTTGAGTAGGTGTTATACTCTGGGGTTGTTAAAGACTGAACATGCTCCGGTGGTTTTTTAGGGTTGACCACCGTAACAACCTTTTGATCCTTATCCTAATTTTTTATTCCCGTGTTGATGATGTAAAGATGCGGCAGTTTTATGCGGATCAGAACTTTATTCGGTAATAGTATATACTTATTCGATTTTTAGTGTTTTATTTACGATAAGTGTTTTTGCTTAGAGCATGTAACAGTATGGGGCAAGGATGGTTGAGGAATTACAGTATTACTTTAGTACCGGTCTTAAAACAGAATGCTTCCGCCTGACGATAATAAAAAAAGCCAGTCTTTCGACCGGCTATCTTCCCAGTGAAACCAGTGGGCTTAGGGATAAAAAGTTTGCCCTGGACCTGGCTGTTTATTCTGTGACCTGTGTGCAGGTTGCACCTGTTACAACCTGCGGTCTTGATCCTGTATCCTAATCTTTTTGTTTTCCTGTGTTGTTGTTGATGTAAAGATGCTGCGGATTTATGCGCTTTGAAACTTTATTCGCCGGCATTATTTTTTTGTTCGATTTTCGGATGTTTTTGCCGGATAAGGGTTATTGCTTATAAATGCTGTTGAGATTTGATAATCCAAAACCAGATGGCTGTTGTAATAAAAGAAACAGCGATACTGATACCGGTTATAAGTGTAGATAACTTAGGATTAAGGTTGTATTCAGTAGCAACAATGCTCGCGGTTAAAAAAGATGGCATTGCGGCTTCAAAAACAGTAACCTGTGCTATATGGTTTTTAATATTGGCAAACCATACTATAGTAAGCATAATTAATGGCGCCAGCATAAGCTTAAATAACAGAGCATATCTTATATGTTTTATTTCATCTTTCCACCCGTTAAATTTTATTTGTAAGCCTATAGAAAATAAGGCAAGCGGGCCGATAGTAGCTGCAAGCTTGTCAAATACACTGTCTAACGGTGATATATCAACGAAAATTGGTATAACCAATGCCGCTATACAGGCAATAAATGGTGGAAAAGAAATAATTTTTCTGATGATAGATTGTGGAGAAGGGTTACTGCTGCCAGAAGCATTTATGGCTAACAATATACCGGCTGTTGCAAGTATCATAAAAGTAACCTGGTCGCAGATTACCGCAGTGCTTAATTCCTGCTCGCCAAAATAAGCCACCGTAAGCGGAAAACCCACAAAAGAAGTATTACTTAAACCGGTAGATAACCGGAGCGCCGCTGCCGTTTGCCTGCTGACCGGGTTGAGGTTGGTATATATTTTTACGTACAACCATGCACAGAGCCATATTATAACCGGCATTAATACAGGCAGCAGTAGCGATCTGTTCCATTCAATATGAGGCAGGTATTTAAACGAAACTGCCGGCAATGCAATATTAATGATCCAGGCATTCACACCCTTGTGCGCGTCCTTGGGAAGCGAAGCATATCTTCTCAATAAAAAACCTACCAGTATGCATAAGCCTGTTAAAATAAAATTAGTCATGCCGGCAGTATTGTATCATTAAGCTTTATAATCTGAACCCCAGTGTTGCGCCATATGTTTTAGGATCGCCAAGATGTACGGCTCCAAAATCATACGCATAAGCTATATACTTTTTGCCACCAAGGTTGCGCCCCCAAAACATAAGGTCAATATGTTTTGATGATATACCGAAACGGGTATTAAGTAAGCTGTATGGATTTTGAGCAATATTGTTGGAGAGATCAAAATATTGTTTGCCAAGACAGATCCATTCGCCGCGCACTACTAATTTTAAATACTGCTTTGTACCCAGGTTGTAACTATACTGTACCGTCAGCATTGATGTAACATCAGGAGTAAATATCTGTTTCTTACCATCAAGATCAACCGAAGCGCCGTTTTGCGAAAGCTTCAGGTTGGTGTAAGAGGCATCAGTATAGCCTAAATTATAATTGATCTGCAAGCCTTTTACAGGCGCGGCGGTTAATTCAAGTTCTAAGCCTTTGCTTTGCAGTTTGCCGGCATTTCTTATAATGGTAATGGCATCAGGCAAAACTAATGTAGGCACCTGCACGCCTGTTATATTGGTTAAGAACACCGTAAGGTTAGCATGCAGCTTTTCATTAAAGAAACTGTTCTTAATACCAACTTCAATATTATTGCTGTATTCAGGATTGTATTCGTATAACGGAGGCTGCGAAGGATCAGCAGATAACTGCGTCATGCCACCTGTGCGGAAACCACGGCTATACATAGCATACAGGCTACTGCCTGCGGCTATTTTATATGATAAGCCTATTTTGGGAGAAAATGCGCCGTATTGTATTGCTGCGCTGGTATCGGGCAGGGTTGTGATAGGGGAACCTCCATCTTTCTGATATTCGCCCATCAGGTTATACTGCTTGTGCTCATAATCGTACCTTAAACCTGCGGTTACATCAAGGTTTTCAACTATTGTATAAGTAGCCTGACCATAAAATGCTATGCCTTTGCTTTTGGCGGTTGTGGTGTTTATGGTAGAAAAATTTACATCGGGCACACCGAGCAGCCCTGCATCTTCACCATAATGTGTAGCCTGTTTATTTGGCCTGTCATCAGCAAACATATATGTGCCAACTGTCCATTGCAGGGGAGAAGCAGTATTGGAATTTAATTTGAATTCCTGTGTCCATGTCTTTACTTTATTCCAGGGTTTACCATAATCGTTTATAATAGTAACAGCATCAAGCGGTGAAAAATCTCCATCTACCGGGTTTTGATAATACCTGAGATTTGATTGATACGCGGTGTGCGAACTGAAATTAAAAGTATTACCACTATAAACTACTCCAAGCGAACTGAAAAGCGTATTGTCAATCATTCTTCCTTTTGCATTCTGCTGAATTTTGTATGGATTTTCAAACGCTTCATCAACACTGCCCGATAAAGTAAAGGCGCCGTCGTTCCTGTTAGCCTGGTGTTTCAGGTTCAATGATATCATCCACTTATCAGCAGGTTTATATTTTAAATAATAGTTGCCGGCGTAAGTATTTTGCTTGTCAAATGATTCGTTGCGATAAGTATTGGTATAATAGCCATCGCGTTTATTATACATACCCGCAACCCCGAGGTATAACCTTCCTTTAACCAATGGTGCACGAAAGCCGGCTTCATACCGCTGCTGATTATAATTGCCGATATTTATTTCAGCAAAAGCGCTCGCAACATCAGAAGGCTGTTTAGTAATAATATTGATCACACCGCCCATGGCGTTACGCCCATATAAGGTGCCCTGTGGCCCGCGCAACACTTCTATTCTTTCCACATCCATCAGTTGAGAAGTATAAGTATCGAGCGTAAATTGATTTACACCATCTATATATGTTGCTACGGCAGGGTCATAGGAGGTAGTGCCTATACCGCGTATGGATGAAACATTTCTTTCATCGCCTGAATGAGCGGAATATAAATTCGGCACTATGGCGGTAAGGTCTTTGGCATTCCACAGCCTGTATTCTTTTACCTCTTTTGAGGTTAGGGCACTTATGCTGAAGGGGATTTTTTGTAACTGTTCTTCTTTTTTCTGCGCAGTCACTACAATATTGTCAAGACGATTGTCAGTATCCTGTAATATGAAATCTATGTTTTCCGAAGAGCCGGGAGTAAAGGAAATTTCTTTACTGATGGCAGCATAGCCAACCGCAGAAATTCTTATGGTGTATTTTCCGGGAACAATATTTTTCAGATTGAAAATACCATTATCATTTGTTACAGACGCTTTGCCGGTGTTAAGCAACGCAACGGTAGCAGCGCTTACCGGGTTCGATCTGCTGTCGGTAATTTTACCGGAAACGGTTAATGTTGATTGTGCATTAACAAAAGAAGCGAAGAGTAGAAAAGCAACCACTACGGAACTTACTATACGTGCCATGATTTAACAAAAGGTTCTTCAATATTGATTAAAATGCTGCAAATATACCGGTAAAAAGCCGGGCAAAAATGTTTAAAATTTTAGCGGATTGTTAATGGGTTAGTTACCCTAAAGCAAGTAATAGGAGCAAACACCTTTGCCCTTAACTATAAACTTCTCTGAGTATATTTTCCTTTTCCAGCATTTTTTTAAGTAAAGTGATTTGATTTTTGGCTCTAATGTAATTATGCTCCGGGTATTTCGACCCATAATAAACATCATTGTTAATATAATCTGCCACATAACGCAAAGCCTGCATATATATCAGGTAGCAGCCTCCGTCGAAAAAGCTTTTACATTCCGCTTCACTTAAATCGCCTTCCATGCCTGCAAGGTATCCCTGTACTATCGCTTCATAATATTCATTCCGTATTTCAATTTTAGAAAAATCTTTTTCTTCTTCACTAACCGGCGACAGGCAGGTTCGCATCATATCGCCCACGTCACTTGTAAAATAACCCGGCATAACCGTGTCGAGATCTATTACACATATGCCTTTGTCATTATTATCAAACAGTACATTGCTTATTTTTGTGTCATGATGCGTTACCCTGATTTTGAAATCAGGGTTATTTCTCATCGATTCAAATCTTTCCACGATATAATATGTATGCTTTAACCAGGCGATCTCTTCCTGTGCCTCTGTTATTCTCTGCTGGTTACCATTTTGCAACGATTGCAAAAACTGGTTGTAGCGTAGCGTGAGGTTATGAAAATCAGGAATGGTTACTTTTAATTGCGATACAGGAAAATTTTTCAGCAAATGTGTAAACCTTCCAAACTGTTTTGCAGCTTCAAAAGCCTGGGCCGGAGTTTGTACAACATCTACCGTGTGCGATTGTTTTACGAAAGGCACAAGCCTGAAATACCCTTCTCCTTCTACAAAATGAATATCATCACCGTTGTTTGTAAATACATTGCGCACAAAAAAGTATCCGGGGTATTGCTTTGCAAGATATGAACCTATCAGTCGTACATTATATGCAATGTCTTGCGGAGCTTTAAAAACATTATGATTGATCCGCTGCAAAATATAAGCCTCGCCGTTGTTTTGATTTATTTTCCAGGTATGATTGATCAATCCGGACCCGAAAGGAATTACTTCCAGTTCAGGAGCGCTAAGGCCAAATTCCCGAAGTACATTTTTAAGCATCATTCGAAATTATTTAAAAGTATAGGAAAACAACAAACCATGCCGCTATAAATTGAATAATTTTAAAAAATCACACAATCGTTTTCGTAAATTGAGGCTGAATTTTATGGATTTAAGAGCAGCTATTTTAAAAGAACATTCAAAAAAACAATGTGAACACATTGTAAAATATATCGGCAGGGATCAAAAGAAGTTTGATGCGCTGGTAGCTTTTTTTTTAAATGATGAATACCGCGTTGTGCAAAGAGCAGCGTGGCCATTAAGCTATACTGTAATAGCTCATCCCGGGCTCATCAGAAAACATTTAAAAAAAATAATCCTGAACCTGAAAAAGCCCGGTATACATAATGCCGTAAAGAGAAATACCATCAGGCTTTTACAGGCTGTAGAAATACCGGAATCATTGCATGGCGGAGTAATGGATTTATGCTTTCAATACATAGCTGACCCGAAAGAGATGGTTGCTGTAAAAGCTTTCAGTTTAACCGTGCTTGCTAATCTTGCAAAGCAATATCCTGAAATCATCCCTGAGCTAAAGCTTATTATTCTGGATCAGATGCCTCATGAAACTGCTGCTTTTAAGTCGAGGGCTCAAAAAATATTGAAACAGTTTGATGCGATAAAATGATGTTTTAGCCGGATAGAAAAGAATCTTCTTATTTTGTCGTCCGGTTCTATATTTGCGACATGAAATCAGCCGCTGTTATATTTGATATGGACGGGCTTCTTATTGACTCAGAACCTTTATGGGAAGAAGCAGGAGCCGAACTTTTAAAAGAATTTAATATTGAGCTTACGCCTGAGCAGTATCATAGCTCCACGGGTTTGCGCACTGTGGAGTGGATAGCGCACTGGTTCAACTTTTTTAAGATAGAAGAACAATATGCGAACAACGCGGTAACAGGCATTATTAATAAAGCCATTGGTAAAATAGAAAAACATGGTGTTGCTATGCCGGGGGTGCCTGAAATTTTCGCTTTTTTTAAGAGCGGGGGATTTAAAATGGCGATCGCTACATCTTCGCCCATAAAGCTGGCTGATATTGTTGCCGGTAAATTAAACATACGCCGGTACCTGAGTTGCATTACTTCTGCAGAAGCATTGCAATACGGTAAACCCCATCCGGAGGTATATCTTAATTGCGCCATGCAGTTAGGTGTTTCACCATCTCAATGCATTTGTTTTGAAGACTCATTTAACGGAATGATAGCGGTAAAAGCGGCACGTATGAAATGTGTTGTTATTCCTGCGCCTCAGGTATATAACGCCGGCAGATGGGATGCTGCTGATCTTAAGCTGCAAAGCCTGTTGCAATTTGGCGACCAGCAGTTGAATGGGTTGATGAAATAAATACCGGTACTGTGACATGTTTCCACAAGTAAAAAATACTTCCGGTTCTTCTGGTATAGGTCTGGTAGCCCGGCACGCACTGCGCCAGTGCTGGGTTGCTGTAAAAGATCAATTAATAAAATACCGGAACGTTTTTAAAAATGCCTTTTGTAATTTTTGTTGAATTATACTCGCCATTTGCAAATCCATTATTCCCGTCACTGATCACGGGTGTAAGCTGCCCCGAAAAAGTTCCGCTTATTCTGCCATTTTCGTAAGAGGTGACCGAAAAGGTTAGATAATCTGTTGCCACAATGCTGTACTCGCTTTCGCCGTTATAACTTATAAAAAACTCCTCTCCATAACTGCCATTGTAAGTGTAATCACCCAACGTTAAAGAATCTGTATAAAACCTAAAAGAGATATCTCCGGTGTTACTTATTCCTGATAAGGCATAAAACCCTGGAAATTTAACACAGCTCAGGGTGGCATAAAGGGAATTCTGGCTACCGGCATTGGGTACAGATATTTGCACAGGAATTCCTTTAATCTCATAGCTTAATGTTGCAGTACTTTCTGCGGCCACACCATCCCGCTTAGCAGCGAGCATAGCATCAGGAATGGATTGCTTTAAACAGGATGCAAAGGAAATGCAGGATGTAAAGAATAGCAGAAGATATTTCATAGCCGGGTATTCTTTCAAAAGTGTTATTAAATAAAATTAATTTTATTAGGAAATTGATTGGTTATTTTGCCTTAATATTCTCAACCCATGGCGCAGTTTTCAACCCGGGTAATACAAGCCGCTCAATCGGCATAGTGCTTTTTAAAACTAATAAAGCGTGAAATACCCAGCGAAACAAAATTATTAGAGCCTCCATGGGCTATTACCGTTTCATAACGCAAATTTAAATCGAATGGTTGGTTCCAGAGTGTAAACAAATAGCCCGTACCTGCCGCCAGCACTACACCGTGATACTTGAGATCTACCGCATTGCCATTCTCGTCAAGCATTGATGTAATTCCATAAACATTAAAACCCGCTTGTGGTTCAACACAAAAACCTTCGCCAGTTTGGTTAAGCGTGTACCTGTAGCCAACTTTAATCGGGCACATAATAGTACCGGAACCGCTGCCATACGAGTCATTCAGTACAAAAATGTTTACGCCTCCTTCAATAGTGAAATCGCTGGCTTCATTAACCGCTAATCCGGTTTTAATAAAGAGACCAAAACCCAACTTGTAATCCTTGGTATTTTTCCCAACCATTTTCATTGCACCCAATTGTGCATTGGCGGTGTTTATAGAGAGAATCAGCATCAGGGGAATAAGCATTGTTTTAGCCATCAGGTTGTTAGCTTTCAAAAAGTGATGAATAGGCAACCTTATAAAAATACTATTAATTATTTTATAAAAAAGTCTATTTCTTTCCCTTCGCTACCGTGTTATATGAAACATTAAAGCCTTCCTTTGCAGATAGCCATCAGACCATCGCTGCCGAGGCAATATCTTCTGGCGCAGGTTTGGTAGTGTCGCCTTGTGTCGGGCCAGACCTGCTGCCTTGCTTTTACTTATCTTAACTTCTTAAATGGCCTGTTATTGTAGCAAAATAAGTAACACTTAGGCATGTATATTTATCGGCCCCGCCAATAATATTAATCCTAGCCCCCCGCCAATAATTAAAAGTGCTATCAATAATACAATTGCTGAAGGTGTTCTCTCATAATAGTAGTCTAAAAACTTTTTGTCTTTAAAAACAAAAAGATAATTAGGAATGGCAAATATTAGAGACACGAAATACCCAGGATATCCGCTCCGAAAAAAAGAATCATTTACAAGTATCTTGTATATACTTTCGATCCCATAATAAGATAATTGTACCAATAAAAGCGTAAACATAAAAGTGGCAAAAAAAGGAATATCTGACCTTGCTTTATCTCGCAAAAGATAGAATATGCCACAGCAAAATTTTTTATATATTATCAGCATTTTCTTTTAGCCTTTTTAATTATCTACCACCACCAATCTTCTGTAAGTCCGTATGCAATACTTATTGCTGCACCCCAGGGCCCTAAAAATCCAACAACATTCATAACAGTATTGACAGCCAAGTGAGCCCCTGATATTTCCCCCAATCAGGCGCAAGATTGCAAATACTCAGGAACCAGGCGCAAGCGTCTCGCCACAAGTGTTCGAAACCTATTTGGGTTTAATTTTGCCTAATGACGGCAAAAGAACTTATAGGATTAATACCAGAAGAGATATTTGAAGAACTATCAGCAGAGACAAAGGTAGATACGCAGGTTAAGAAACTGTCTGGTGAGGTTATCTTCAAATTAATATTGTTTTCAATGTTGAACACCTCGAAGCCAAGTTTGCGTGTGATGGAGGCTTTTTTACAATCAGCACAATTCAAGTCATTCACGGGTTATGATATATTAGAAGGGAAGTACAATTCGATAAGAGATCGTATTTGCACAATAAATGCAGATTATTTTGCAAAACTCTTTGAACAAATATTTCTTATTTACAACAAGGAACTGAAAGAAGAAAAGGCTTTATCCAAAACAGATAGCACATATGTAGCATTAGCCGCTAAGCTGTTTTCGATCGGGATGGAAAACGGCACAAGTGACAAACGTTTTGTAAAGTATAGTGTCAACCTTAAGGGAAGTATACCTTCATCGGTAAAAGTTTTTACGGCTCAGTCATACGTAAGCGAAGAACTTGCACTTACCGAAGTTATTAACGATACAGATTGCATTAAAAATGATGTAGTTGTTTTTGACAGGGGTTTACAATCAAGGGAATCGTTCGACAAGTTTACCAATAGCCAAAAATGGTTTGTGAGCCGGGCTAACCCAAACATAAGGTGTAAAACGATCACCCAAACTAAAGTGGGTGCAAAGTCAGAAAGCAGCACAGTTACTATCATCAGCGATGAAACAGGTTACCTCATAAATAAAAAAGATAAAGCAACAGCGCACATATACCGGGTAATCAAAGCTGTTATAAACAAAAGTGGAGAGCCAATTTGCTTTGTAACCAATATTATAGATGAGGATGCCTACATGATAGCAGCATGGTACAGGCAACGCTGGGAAATAGAGGTATTTTTCAAATTTATCAAGCAGCATCTAAACGTAAATCACCTGGTATCAAGAAATATTAACGGCATCAAAGTAATGATTTACATGACTATGATACTGGCTATCCTCATTATTGCTTATAAAAAAATAAACAGGATAAAAGGCTTCAAGATTGCAAAGTTGAAATTTGAACTGGAACTCGAAACAGAAATTATGAAAGCCGTAGTTATTCTTTGCGGTGGAAATCCTGACAATGCTCCGCATCTATTTAGTTCTGCCTGATAGGTTTCGAACACTTGTGGCGTCTCGCTTGCGCCTGGTACCTGAGTATTTTTAATAGCCTTTATATTGTTAGTTCATATGCTTGCGCTATATGGCGAGTTTTAATTACAATTTTTGATGCTCCGCCTACCGCAGAGTCGCCTGTCTACACACATGCTATTCACGGGCAGACGCTGCGGAGAACTTTCACTCTGTGGAAAAAAAAGTTACCTGTTTTGTATTTTCTGTAGACAAAAAACAAATTTAGGTAAACCATATATCGTGTATTTTTCATTTTTAACTTGATAATCATATCCTATCCAGGTCTTTTCTTTGTCATTATAAATCATTGCTAATCTTTTGCTTGTTTTATCTTTTAAATGAAATTCTACAAGATCATAGATGTATTCATCCGGAATAGATACTCTTTTGAGATCATAAGAATCTATTAAATTACTTCCGATAATCTTTCCCGTTGCCAAAATTTCTATTTCGGATTCAATCTTTTCTCTGTTGGAATTGTAGATATTGTATTTGCCTTGTAGTAATAGAACTTTCTTTGTTTTTCTTAGTTCCTCAAACTTATAGCCTTTGAATTGCTTAATATATTTTTTGCCTTCAAACAGGTTATTTCCTCTATATGCTTCTAATATCAGAGAATCAGTATAAGTTTTGATGAAATACCTTATTTGATTAATTGAATCTTGTTCTTTCCTGGTAAAAACATTAAGATTTAAAGAAAGCCTCTCGATTGGAATGTTTTTTGCATTTGGATCACCGCTTTTAAGAATAGGTTGAAGCATTCCATTATAAGTTTCTATGTACCATTTACCGTTTTTGTTCACTATAGCTTCTACTGGTTTAAGATACTTTCTATATTCATTTTCTGTTCCATTCGTAGTTAAGCTATCTACATATTTCTCAGGAATCCAGTAGGTAATAGTTTGTTTCTTTTGACCTAAGCATACTAAAGGTGCTATTAATAAAAGTGTAATTTTTATTATTATCTTCATGTTTGTAATTATTTGATGGGCCAAAACCATATTTCTTTATAACTAACCGTATAGAATCCAGAGCCGGTTGCTCCTGCATTCCATAAGTCTATATGGGAAGTATATCCTGGATTTGCATTTTCAAAGATAAGACCTGTTTGACCAGAATAATTCTTTTGAAAAGCTTCTACAGACATTATCTTTGGTTTACCAAAATTTTGCCAGGTCCAATCTGCAAGCCCTTTTGATGAACGGGGATAACCATCTGATGTTTTATTTACTTGGGGATATGAGCTCATATCTATGCCAGATTTTATAAAAGCATCGCCGACTCTTATTGCACATTGATTTGGGTAAGGATCTACACTCGGGTGTGCATGTACGCCATCTACATCTTGTGGGTAATTACTCCATAATGTAGAAAAGGCTGGGAAAGTCATCCTCCCACTACTTTGTGTATACTCCAGCCCCAACAACCCAGCCATCTTCCCATCCGACACAAACACATTCCCTACACCCGTTCCATTACCCATACCCGGGTTAAAATTATATCCTACATTAAAACCTCCCTTTACAGAATAGCTGGCGCTGATATTCTCCCTTCCCGTTCCTGCCCATTGCTGGGTATAGTATCCTTCTACCATACCCGCGGTTATATTGCCTCCGTTATACCTGTTTAGCGCTTCCTCCGGCGAACCCGCCCATCCCGGTTGGCTACCCCAGCCGTTAAATGTATCCATATAGCCGATTCCGTAACCCAGGCCAACATCCTGGCTGCTAAAATACACCGGTGAAGCCATGTCACCGCCTATATGACCGCCCCCGCCACCAGTACTGTTCAATATGTTACTCATCATATCTAAAGCCTCATTCCATTGGGCTTCGGTAAGCTCCCCGCTTGGGTCGGTATAGCGCAGCGGGTTGTTCAGCACATAGGCATAGCGGTTAAAGTTTTGCGTATTATAGGTATCCTGCACATAATTATCCGGCATTAAAAACCGGTGCAGCGCCGGGTCGTACAACCGCCCGTTCATGTGCACCAGCCCTACCGTTAAATGTTCATGCCCGGTATAGCCCCTGTCTGTGATTGTAAAAGAACCAAGCGTTGTGCCGCTGCCGTTCTGCAATTTAGCAAGGTTGCCCCATGCGTCAAAATGCCGTTTTTCTTTTATTACGCCGTTGCCGTCGGTAATGGCTATAATGCTGCCGAGATGATCCCTGTGCAGGTACAGCATTTCATTGGTGCTGCTACCGCTTTGTACCGAGCGGCGTATCGCCGGCGCACTGTAAGCATCGCCGCCGGTGTAAAAAATAAAGGTGGTTGTGCTGGTTTGCGCGTCTTCGGTTATTTCCATCGTGCCATCTGCGCTGTAATGGCGCTGGTACCTTGCACTGCCCCAGCTGCCGCTGCTATAAGTGCGGCCCCACTGCATGTGCGCCCTTTCGCCGCCCGCGCCATACTGGAAGGTTATTTTATCTTTTCCCGGCTCGGTTACGGTTACCGGCTGCTTAAAATTGTTGTATACGGCCTGCTGCAGCTCATGCCCGCTGTAATATGCCTGTCCTGCGGTATTCAGGGTAACGTCTTTTTGCAGGTAGGTAGTGCCGATGGCATAGGTATAAGTGCCGATGGCGCCATTGCTGCTTATACGGCCCCGGGTATCGTAGCTTTGGGTTAATGCAGCGCCCGTTGCGGGGTTGCTCCATTGCGTTAACCTGTCCAGCGCATCGTACTGAAAGCTTTCCGTTAAAGCCTGCCCGGCATTGGTAAAAAGCGTGGTGCTGCGCCCGGTAAGCAGCCCCCGCTGCACGTTCCAGGTATAGCCGTAATTGAACAGCTCCGTGCCCTGCTTTACCAGCTTTTCCCCGGTGGGTAATCCATAATTATCATAAGTGTTTTGCTGCTGCAGGCCGCCGCTGCCCAGGGTTGCCGCGGTTACCTGGCCCCGGGCGTTCAGCCCGGTAAGCTCCCATATAGCCCCGGCATCGGTTGTTGTTATCTTTTTCAGCACATTGTTCTGGTAGGTATAGCTAAGGTTTTGGGTGGCGGTTTTATTGTTGCTTTTGTTGAGCGCTGTTTGCGTTTCGGTGCCGGTGCGTCCGAAGGCGTCATAGCCAAATGTTTTCGTAAAACGCGCCTTCGGGTTTTCTTCTACAGTTTGTGAAACCCGCTTATAACTGTCGTAGCTAAACGTAGTGGTGCTGTTGTTGCCATCAGCATTGGTAAACGTAACGCCGGTGGGCAGTTTGGTAGTGGCGTCGTACGCGTACACGGTAACCATGCTGGTGGGCACATCGCCGGTGCTGGCGTCTCCGGTTACCGTTTTTTGTGTGAGCTTGCCTTTGGCATCGTATTGATACGCGGTGCTACCCTTGGGAGAATTTTCACCGGTCAGCTCATCCCAGGCGTTGTATTGATATACATATACGCCTGCCGAGGGATCTGTCAGCTTTGTTTTCCGCCCCCAGCCATCCTGCTCCAGGGTTTGCGTACTGCCGCCGTAATCGGCGGTTTTCATTGCGCCGTTGCTATAATAAGTATAATTAACAGAGCCGCCGGGGTCCTGCTGCGTGGTTACAAGCCCTATGGCGTTTTTGGTGGTAACGGTAGTTTTAGTACCATCGTTCACTGTTACGCTCAGCCCGCTGTAGTTCATATTGGTTACTTTGCCGGTAGGCAGGATGACCTTAACGGGCCTGCTGTATACATCATATTCGGTGGCAGTCCATTGCGAAGGGGTGGTACCGGTATAAGGCTCGCTCTTCCGCCAGGGCCTTCCCATGGCATCATATTCTGTTTTTACATTTACCCACTGACCCAGCGCATCTTTATAGCTTTCCCTGATCAGCCGTTTCAACGGGTCGAACTCCTGCTCCGTGGCAGCCCCGCTTTGAGCGGAGCCGGCAATGGTATAATTGTAATTGGTGCTGTTTTTTGTATAGGTAACCGTGGTTTGCTTACCGTATATATCTGTAGTAGTTGTTAATCTTCCCCAGGCGTCATACGCAAAAGATACGGTTTGGTTAAAAGGATTGGTCTGGCTGAGTGGTTTTCCCGTTACAGCATTATAAACAGCGGTGGAAGTAAGCCCTTCAACATCTGTGCTGCCGGTCATAAACCGCTTAGTGGCGTCATATGTAAAACTAACTGTTCTGCCTGCGCTGCCATAGGGCGTCGTGGTTTTGGTGAGCAGGTTGCCGTAGCTGTCGTACGTAAAGTCTTCTTTGTTAAAGTTGGCGATATTATTGCCCTTCCACCGGTGCTGGCTCACCAGCCCTGTGGTGGTATAATTCCACTGTTCGGTGGTTACAAAAGCAGCCTGGCTGTTTAGGGTACGCGTGACCGTTACATTGGATGGCCGCCGATATAATAAGGCGTGCCGGTACTGTTTGTATAGGTAAGATTAACGGTAACCGTGCCCAGCCCCGTATACGCCGTGCTTACCTGTGTAACGTTATTATAAATATCGTATTGCAACTGGCGGGTGACAGTGGTTCCATCCAGCGCATTTTGCTCCACCGACTGGGTATTCTTCAGCTTAAATACTTTATTGGAAAGCAGCTCGCTTTGGTAAGTATGAACGGTTTTAGTGATATAGCCCGATACACTCGCTGAAAAAACGGGAGAGTATAGCTGGCTGTGCTGCTGTATGGGAGCGCCCCGGAGCTGGGGATTAGTTAAAACAACGGAAAATATACGGTTACTGTTGGAGGTATGGCGGTTGCTTTGCGCAGAACCTTCAAAGCCAAGAAACCCTAAACCCTGGAGGTGCAGTGTTGCACCCTTATAGGCAAAATACTGCTTATCGCTTACCGTTCCGTTTACGGTGCGGGTTATGCCCTGCACCACCTGGAAGGAGCGGGCGGTAACAATATCTGTGTAGGGATACACCTGGTCCAATCCCCGCTGGTACACCGTAAATCCTTCGGTGGGGTGTGTGGCGCCGTTTTCCAGCGGGCGGTAGTCAATGCTTTGCACTACCCCGTTCTGGTTAACGGAGCGCAGCAGGGCTTCTTCGCGGTGATCTTTTTTGAACTGGAAATACGTTACCCATTTATGGCTTACCGCGGCAAATTCGAGGTTCGCGTTGGGTTTGTCGGAGGGCAGGAATATGGGAATGGGAAAATGCCGCAGGTTGCCGGTGCGGGTTACCGCAGTGCCTGCGGTAAATGCAGGCCTGCCATCAGCGTTGGAAGGGGGTGTATTGTAATAGGGTGTGAGGGTTTGTGTGCCATTATCGCTGTTAT
Source organism: Agriterribacter sp. (assembly GCA_047601125.1). Taxonomy (GTDB): domain Bacteria; phylum Bacteroidota; class Bacteroidia; order Chitinophagales; family Chitinophagaceae; genus Agriterribacter. Next base: position 3,891,049 of record JASGJY010000002.1, read on the forward strand.
TATAGGTTACCGTGCTGTAGTCCACTATATCCGTTTTGCTGTCGCCGTCAACATCCACCGCTACCAGGTCGTATGTGCGGGAGGTAGCGCCTTCCTGCCTGGGCCGGTAAGTGAACGGGTAAGTATTTTCCGTTTTCACGAAACCGGTACCGGTGGAAAGGAAAAGCGCAAACAGGCTGCTGTTGTCTGCCGTGGGTATCATAATATCGGCTTTGCCGTCTCCGTTATAATCCCCTGCAAGCACCGGGTACTGGCGTTTAATACGGCTGTCGGCAGTACTCCATAGTTGAGTGAACATATTATTCTGGTTCAAGCCGAACACATAAATGGTTCCTTCCTTCACCAGTATAATATCTGTTTTGCCATCTCCGTCCGCATCTTCCGTATAAAGCATATCGCCGGCTGAGTAGCCCAAAGAAAAATGACCGGCATAAGATGCAAACCCGGTGGTGAGCCGCCGGTCGAGGTTGATGAAATAGAAGTTTGCGACATAGATGCTGGTTGTGGAACATTGACAGCAATCTGTCGGGGGTGGAGCATTTGGGGTTACCCCGGAACCTCTTTTTGAAGTAGCACTATCTTTCAGCTGAAGCGCTTCGGAATTCTTAGCTGCTGTAGTGGAATCAGCAGCTATATAAGCGCCAGAACAGCCCGGTATCAGCGTGCAGGAATGATAACTATACGGCAGGTTAACCGCTACTATATCGGTTAACCCGTCCCCGTTAAAATCTCCCGAAATATATTGCAGGGGCGCCCGGTACGTGTCACTGTGACTACAATCAGACTGGTCGGTAAATACGGGAGCTGTCCATGTTCTCTGGTATTGTAAGCCTACCGGCGCACCACTGCTGGCAGATGCCTCGCCAAATACATTGAATTCTACAGTGGAGGTTCCGGTTTCCTGTACGAGGGTAATGCCCTGACCGGGTTGTTTCTTGCCGTTAGCGTAGAGCAGGTCAGTAGGAAAGATAGCACTGAAAGGGGTGGGGGTTGTGTATTCTATCGGGTAGTTATAAGAGCCCTGCTGCTGAAAATCTTTTAAAAACCAGAATTTTTTACGGCCACCTGTTCCGGTAGTTGGATATACGATAGATTCCATTTTACCATCGCCGTTATAATCCAGCGTTATCATTTTTGCATTCCGCTGCTCCACATTTTCCATATAGGTATACTCCGAAGGCGTATTGCCTATAGCATTTGTGGTAGTATTGTAGGAAAAGCTTACAGGGGCATGCAACAGTGAGCCATCCCCGCTTTTTTCCTGAACGGAAATAAGGCGGTTGTATCCATGTGATGAGATATTATGGCTGATGATATAGCTCCGGTAACCGGTGCCGCCGTTTCCCGATACCCGTATTTCTTTGAGCAGGTTTTTATTCATAAATGAAACGCCGCCGATATAGAGCTGCTCTGTGCGGGCACGGGCTCCATATATAAATTTCACTTCGTTGACAGGCGTGGATGCACCGGCACTGCCGTAGCTGATTGTATTGATAAGAAGATTATTGTCTGCCACAGTGTAGGTATAGCTTATCCGTAATCCGCGGGCATCTTCCCGGTAAGTAATGGCCCAGTTGGTACGGGAAAGGGAGTTGGATCCGTTTCCATAAATAGCATACGAACCGTCAGGATAATCCACGCGGAAATAGGCCGGACCGTATGCTGCACCAAATGATGAGGCGCCATAGGCGGTTATTTTCAGGTTCGAAAATTGTTCTGTTTCATATATGGAACCGGCTGCCCCGTAAGTACCGCTTTTCAGCATCAGCCGCTGGCCATCCAATGCAAAGCGGTCTCCCGCGCTGCCTGTGGTAAAATCCACTTTTCCCACACGCCCGTCATGAAAAGTGGTTGCCGCCACTTTTGTAATGGAAGAAACACCGGAAACATTCCAGCCCCAGCCTGCCAGCCCATTTCCGCCCTGGCTGCTGTAGGATAGAGAAATACCCGGCTGCACGCCGCCAATGCCCGGGGGTAACGCAATGGGAATAGTATAAACAGCCGCCCCTGAAGAAGTTACCTTTAAAGCGCCGATGGTTTCTGCTATTTCAGCATCGTCCGTGCGCTGCATTGCCACAACCGTCGGGTTGCTGGTTTGTGTCAGCGTTTCTTTGCTTATGGTTTCTTTACCGGTTGTTTTTGTGCCGATTTTATAAGACAGTTCCTGTTGTGCAAAAATGGTGCAGCTCAAGCATACAAAAACGGTTAGCAATATGTATTTCATAAAAGTTTTTCTATTTATTTGCGTATTATTTTTATGACATCGGTTTTACCATCTGCCCTGATCCCGGTTAAAATATATATGCCTGAAGCATAGCCCGAAAAAGGGAGCTCGGTTTGACCGGAAGCGGATATTATTGACTGTTTATATAACAGTCTGCCGTCCAAAGTATGTAAAGTGATTGCCTGCAACGGAGATTCATCAAATGCCCATTGGATAAAAAGTTTGTTTGTTACTGGATTGGGAAAGGCAATGAACCTTTCTCCGGGAATAGTGTCCACGGCAGGGTTTACAGCCATTTTGCGATTAGCCGCGCCAATGTTTCGCAGTACCTGGTTGCCCGCTGCGTCATAAGAAAAAGAAAGTTTTGTTTGTGAAATGGCTGCTGTAGAAAGCAGGTAAAGAAATGACAGGTAAAAGATTTTCATGGTTTCATGTTTTATTCGTTGAGAAAATTATATCCTCACGCTCTCCGCAATTAAGAACAACCGGCAGGCTGTATACATCCTGCCGGCGCCTTTGTATTTTGCTGTTTGCCGGAGTTTTATTTTGTAGCTGCTGACCTGGTTAAGTGAACCGCCAGGCCTTTGCCGTGAGTTTTTTATTTTGGAAGTAATAGTTGCAGTATTCTTTAAGAAAGCGACCCCTGCTATATATTTACCGTGTGTGGTCTTATTGAAATTGATGGCGTCATACAGCGCGCCTTGAAAAATGGTTAGCATTAAGATGGTTAGAGGGAACTTCATAGTAGCAAGGCATTTTTTCAAATGCTTAGCAAACGTAAAAAAGAATTTCAATAAAAAATCAGGATTTTAAAAAACCGTCAAAAAACGGTATTAAAAACCGTTTTTTGTTTTTGGCCTGATGGTATTTTTTTTGCACCAGAGGTAAAGAAATATAATGGTAACGGATATACCTGTGCTATAATATGGTCAGCTATAAAATGTATAGATTGCTAACGGAATTAACCAAATAAAAAAATCCGCCGGTTATGCACCATGCGGATTTTTTGGTAGAGACGAAGAAGCATGCTTTGTCTCTGTATTGGAATTTATTCAGCGGATTTTTCTTCGCCGCCCTGTTCCATTTTCTTTTTAAGCTCGGCGAGTACGCCAAGATCTCCAAGTGTGGTTTTCTCAACCTTACCCTGGATGTCTTTAACCGCTTTTTTGGTTTTAGCGGCTTCAGCTTTTCTCTCTTTATTCTCTGCTTCTTTCTCGTCTGCTTTAGCCTGTTCCCAAATGCGTGTATGGCTCAACAGTATGCGTTTTTCGTTCCTGTCAAATTCAATTACCACAAACTGTGTTGTTTCATCTGCACCAACTGTTTTGCCATCTTCTTTAAAGAGGTGACGTGCAGGTGCATAACCTTCCAGTCCGTAAGGTAACTGAACTACTGCGCCTTTATCATCTTTCTTAATTACAGTGCCTTCGTGTATGCTTCCAACAGCAAAGGTATCCTGTAATGCATTCCAGGGGTCTTCTTCCAACTGTTTGTGACCTAACTGTAATTTGCGGTTTTCTTTATCTATACCGAGGATGATAATATCGATTTCGCTGCCAACCTTAGTGTATTCACTCGGGTGGTTAAAACGTTTCAGCCAGCTAAGATCACTGATGTGGATCATGCCACCGATACCAGGCTCAAGCTCAACAAACACACCGTAAGGCGTAATGTTTTTTACCAGTCCTTTATGACGGCTTTCAACCGGGTATTTATTTTCGATCTCATTCCAGGGATCAGGAGTAAGCTGTTTGATAGAAAGGCTCATTTTGCGTGAATCTTTATCAAGCGTTACCACCTTAGCTTCGTGCTCATCACCTAATTTGAAGAATTCTTTAGCATTAATGGGGGTATTTGCCCATGTGATTTCACTTACGTGAACCAAACCTTCAACACCAGGGAGTATTTCAAGGAAAGCACCGTAATCTTCAATATTCACTACTTTTCCTTTTACTACTTTTCCTTCGCTGATAGTTTCAGGCAATGTATCCCATGGGTGAGGAGTAAGTTGTTTCAGACCAAGGCTGATGCGTTTTTTGTCATCATCAAAGTCAAGCACAACCACGTTTAATTTCTGATCCATTTTCAACACCTCGCTTGGATGGCTTATGCGGCCCCAGCTGATATCAGTAATGTATAACAGACCATCTAAACCGCCAAGATCAAGGAATGCACCGAAATCGGTAATATTCTTGATAGTTCCTTCAAGTACCTGGCCTTTTTCGAGCTTGCTGATGATTTCAGCGCGTTGCGCTTCAATATCGCTTTCAATAAGTGCCTTGTGAGATACAACGGCGTTCTTAATGGTTTCGTTGATCTTAACCACTTTAAACTCCATTGTTTTACCAACAAACTGATCGTAATCAGTTACAGGCTTAACGTCAATTTGTGAACCTGGTAAGAACGTTTCCATACCAAACACATCCACAATCAAACCACCTTTTGTTTTGCTGGTAACCACACCGGTAACCACTTCGCCCGTCTTGTGTATTTCAACTATGCGCTCCCATGCACGTGTAATACGCGCCTGTTTGCGGCTAAGATGAAGATGTCCTTCCCTGTCTTCTTTTTCTACTACCATTACTTCCACAGTATCGCCTACTTTCAGGCCTGGAAGATCACGGAATTCATTCAGTGAAACCAATCCATCACTTTTGAAACCTATGTTTACTACAACATCGGTTTTAGTAAGACCTACTACAACACCTTCTACCATTTCATTATCTGTAATGGTTTTAAAAGTGCTTTCGTACACGGCATCGTACTTTTCTTTTTCTTCTTTTTTGTAAGAAGATACGTTGCGTTTGTCAATGCTCCAGTCGAAATCGTCGTGAGCAGTTTCCGGTTCGGCCGGTACCTGTGCAGGTTCATTTGTTATCGCTGTAGGTGCGGTTGCAGCCTCCTGAACATCAGCGTTTGAGTTAACAATTTGATTATCTGACATGATATAAACCCAATGCTTTTAAAAAATTGGGACGGCAAAGGTAGGCAAAAATGCAGAAATGGCAAGGCTTTAGGTTAATTTATAAGGAGAAAACATAACTAAAAGCAGCAATCAAAACCTTTCATATAAGTATTTATCCAAATAAATATATTACTGTTAATGTTATGTTCGTGTAAAGTAATTTGTACTTCAAATCATTTTCTTGAATATGGCACGTACAAAATATTCATTTTTCCCGGTTATGCTGCTTGTTTTATTGCTGGCTTCCTGCAAATCCGGGAATACCATCATTATTGATGATGGTTTTAACAGGAAAGAGATAAAGTATTCCGGTGATATCTCCTTTAACGATGATGAAACTGCTATAGAAAGCATTACCTCCGGCGGATACCTTGAATTTCGCAGCAATGAAAGAAAATTAATTGCAGAGAATAATTATCATGGCGGTGTTGATTACGAAATGTATAGAAACGGAAAAAGGGTTTATGAAGACGAAGCAGCAGGACAAAAATTTCTGGCGGAAGCTATAGATCAAATGATCTCTATGGGATTTAATGCCCAAAAAAGATTAGAAAAATTATACCGGAAAGGAGGTAACCCGGCTTTGTTAAGAGCGGCTGTTAAAGCAAACAGTAATCACCTGAAGCAATCATATGTAGATTATATACTTACGCACGGCAACCCTGATGATGACGATTTGGTTGATATTGCAAAAATCGTGACTTTTAAAATAGACGGTACATTTGAAAAAGCACAGATATTAAAGAAATATACATCCGGTGCCTTTAGTAATCCGGAAGTATCTGCTGCATGGTTTGAAGCAATAGAATCTATAGATTCTGATTTTGAAAAAGCAAATACTTTAAAAGCAATATTGAATCAGCCGCTTACTGAAGATCAATACAGGCGGCTTATCATTGTTTCAAATACCATAACAAGTGATTTTGAACAATGTAATTTCCTTAAAGAAATAATAGAGAAAGAAAATCTTCCCCGGGACAGGGAGAGCTTTTCGGTATTGTTGCAATCACTCCATAATGTGGAATCCGGATTTGAAAAGTCAGGGATACTGAAAAAGGTTTTAGATAAAGGACTGCATACGGAAGAACAATGGTATTTATTTCTAAAAGAAGTTGCTTTAATAAATGAAGATTTTGAAAAAGCGAATATACTTACAGCCGCAGCTGCAAAAATGCCGGGAACAACAGACCTGACAGAAATTTATACAGAAAGCGCTAAAACTATTTCTTCTGAATATGAATATGGAAGAGCCTTGAAGGCAATACAGGAGATAAAAGAAAGCAACAGAAAATGAAAAATAAAATGGATAGTTTTTAGGATCGGTAACATGTGGTAAGCACATGTTTCATTTTCTGTTGCTGTGCAATGTTTTACCTGGACGGGGAATACATGCAGTCTTCGTTAAGATATCGGATTTGTCTGGTTGCTTCACAGGATATAAGTCGTTCACAGGATAGGTCATTAGGAATTGGACTAAAACGGTTAATCAAAGGATGTTCTTCGGATATCGGATCTAAGTTTCTCAGGATTCGGATTTAGTTTTTCTGGATCTGGATTTTTGGATTTGGATTTAATTATTGGATTTGTTACACAAAGAAAGTTCACAACTTCATAAATACAAATAGGTAAAGGTTTGATTAAACTGTAGCCTCTGCTCTACATACTCGGAAATCTACGTTATCATATATCTATAGCCGCCGCGCCACTAACATATTAATAGAACTATCGCCTATAAATCATAAGGGTAAACGAATAGTTGTAGTTGTTTTATTTAATATGCTGATCGTAGATTAACGATACCAGATTTGTCCAAAGATTTTTAGAAATCTTCTTTTTACTCATTAAGTTGCGCTAAATCAACAAGATTTTCATATTACCAGCACCGTATTTTTACTGAATTAAGCTGATTTGAATGTTTTTATGCTTCCTTGTAGTGTAAAAAACCGGCTAAGCGCAACGCTGATTTTAATAAACCAGGGTTAGATTACTTCATTTAAATGTCTGCATTTTCAACTTTTGATGTTTAGCATGAATGTTTCTGTTAAATATCTATTACTGCCTCTATTAAAATTTGCCATAGCTTAGAGGCAAACTACACCTATTTATGCGTGGCTTCATTTTTTTATTGCTGATAGCAATTCCCTCTTTATCTATTGCACAAAAAGACCTTGAATTATGGTATACTGCACCGGCACAAAAATGGACTGACGCCATGCCAGTAGGTAATGGGCGTATCGGGGCAATGGTTTTCGGAAAATGGGACCACGAAAGAATACAATTGAATGAGGAGAGCATATGGGCAGGATCGAAGATCAATAATAATAATAAGCAGTCTGCAAAGTATCTGCCCGAAATACAAAAAACGCTTTTTGAGGGAGACTATAAAAAAGCGCTTGAATTAAGCAGCGCATATATGGTTGGCATGCCTCCACGGGTACGCTCTTATCAGCCGCTCGGAAACCTGTTTATTAATTATGCCTGGAAATCAGAGCCGCAACAATATAAACGGTCACTAACACTTAATACCGGCGTTGCAACCACAACATATAGTATAGCAGGAAAAAAAGTTAAACAGGAGGTTTTTGTTTCCGCACCTCAGGATGTAATGGTAGTAAAAATATCATCTGAAGTGCCTGCTGATATCAGTATAGCTGTTGCAAGGGAGCAGGACATTGACCTGTATAAAAGTGAACAGGATATTGCTTATTATACCGGGCAAATCAATGATACGGAAGATTCACTTTCCGGTCCGGGAGGAAAGCACATGCGTTTTGCTGCAGTAATGAAAATAGTTACAACAGATGGTAACGTTGTACCCTTACAAACTGATACTTCAGCCGGCTACAATATTAAGCAGGCAAAAAAAACAGTATTCATCATAACCGGTGCAAGTAATTATAATATTAAAGCATTGGATACAGATGATGTCATCGATCCTCTTTTGGTATGTAAAGAAAAAATAAATAGGGCCGCGGCATTTACTCCTGCTGTTTTGCAACAACTGCACGAAAAAGATCATCGTTCGTTGTTTGACAGGGTTGTTTTTAATCTTGGAGAAGATACAAACAGGAATATACCAACCAGTGAACGGCTTGAAAAAGTAAAAGCCGGAGCACAGGATAATGGCCTTATCGTATTATATTACCAGTTTGGCCGTTACCTGTTGATGGGTTCTTCACGCAGCCCGGGTGTATTGCCTGCTAATTTGCAGGGTATATGGAATGATATGTATAAGGCGCCCTGGAATGCAGATTTTCATACCAATATAAACCTGCAGATGAATTATTGGCCGGCAGAGTCGGGCAACCTGCCGGAAACTGTACTGCCACTGTCAAATTTTATGCAGCAGATTATTATACCCGGCGGTATTACTGCAAAAGAAATGTATAATGCGCATGGATGGACTTTACATCATCTTACCGATGTGTATGGCAGAACAGGCGTTGCAGATGGCGTATGGGGCGTTTCACCAATGGCAGGCCCGTGGATGACATTTCCGCTATACCGGCATTATGAATTTACAAGAGATAGTGCTTATTTGCGTAGTGTAGCCTATCCCGTTATAAAAGGTTCTGTTGAATTTGTACTTGATTTCCTGGTTAAGTCTCCCGATGGATACATGGTTACCAATCCTTCACATTCACCGGAAAATGCATTCTTTGTTCCTGGTACTGAAAAGAAGGAGCAATCGCAGTTATCGTATGCAACAACCATTGATATTGAGATCATCAACGGACTGTTTAATAATTTTACTGATGCTGCAGGAATATTGAAAACAGATACTGGCCTGGTAAATAAAGTGCGGGCGGCTCAAAAAATGCTTCCACCATTACAGATCGCTGCTAATGGTACATTGCAGGAATGGATAAAGGATTTTGAAGAAGCAGAGCCTGGGCACAGGCATATATCTCATTTGTTGGGATTATATCCGCTGAATCTTATCTCACTGCATACGCCGGCGCTTTTTGCAGCAGCACAAAAAACCATTGAAAGAAGGCTTGCTAACGGTGGTGGCCACACGGGATGGAGTAAAGCATGGATCATAAATTTTTATGCAAGATTATTAAATGCTGATGAAGCAGGCAGGCAGGTGCAGGCACTATTACAAAAAAGTACCTTACCCAGTCTATTAAGTACGCATCCGCCATTCCAGATTGATGGCAATTTTGGCGGTGCGGCAGGTATTGCGGAAATGCTGTTACAATCGCAAAATAATGAAATACATATTTTACCGGCATTGCCATTCACCTGGCCTTCAGGAAGTATAAAAGGTATAAGAGCGCGGGGCGGTTACACTGTGGATATGGTTTGGAAAAACAGAATTCTTACAAGACTGACGGTTAAAGCAGACAACGCTGTTGTTTGTAAAGTGCGGTATAAAAACAGCGTGAAAGAAATAAGCCTCAAACAAGGAAATAATAATATCGTTTTCTGAGCATGTTTGTAGAAGAATTTTCGCACAGCCTTATTTACAGCTATTGGAATTTGCATGGCATGATTTGTGAAAATATTTTATACAGGATAGAATATAAAATTTCTATACCGGTATAATATGGAAAATAAAAAATCAGGTCTTTCGGTATTGTTTGCCCGCATTTCAGGATGGATAACACGCAAAACAGGCAGTCCCGCCGCATTTATAATTGCGCTTACCCTGGTACTACTATGGGCGGTATCAGGGCCTTTGTTTGATTATTCAGATACCTGGCAACTGGTGATAAATACCAGTACTACCATTATTACTTTCTTAATGGTTTTTATTATTCAGCAATCGCAAAACAGGGATACTGCGGCTATTCATTTAAAATTGAATGAACTTATAGCAAGCGAAGCAAAGGCAAGCAACCGGTTAATAGATATTGAAGATCTGTCTGAAGAAGAATTAATGGTGCTAAAGAAATTCTATATCAGGCTTTCCGAAAAGGCAGAGAAGGAAAATGATCTTCATTCTTCACACTCTCTTGATGAGGCAGATGAAAATCAAATGGAGAAGCAGAACAGGAGATTGAAGGAGTAGAGGCTATCAGCGATCAGCTTTGACCATATAATCCATTATCCTTTTTATCATATCAAAGCATTGAATTTCATATTGGTGCTCCAATAGCTGAAAACTGCCAGCCGACAGCTTTCTTATATCCTGTTCGCTTTAACCCATTCAACTGTTAAGCGGATACCCTCATCTAAAGAGCGGATTTTATAACCTAATTCATTCACAGCTTTGGAGCTGTCGAGCGCCCAGTCGTATTTGTATTTGGCAACCCAGTCGGGCGTAATTAATGGCGGCTTGCCGGTGATACTTGCATTAAGGAGCATGATGCGGCTTACAATATTCAATGCAAAAAAGGGAACATGCCTGAGTTTTTTTTCAATACCACTATGCTTTTGAATAAGCGCCATCAGCTCGTTAAATGTGGCATTCACACCTCCCAAAATATATCGTTCACCATTCCGGCCTTTTTCCATCGCGGCTATATGGCCATCTACCACGTCGTCAATATAGGGATAAGAACCAATATCGTTTCCGCTACCGGGTATAATTTTCCAATTTCCCTTCATGTACATCTCTGCAATTTTCGTAACCGGGTTACTGCCGGTGTCAAAGCCTGGCCCATATATTCTTGAAGGATTTAAAATAGTAATGTTCAACCCATTTTTACTGTAGTTCAGCGCCAGTTTTTCCGATTCACTTTTTGTTGATTCGTACAGGTTGAAAAATCCGGTAATACGCGGATCATTTTCCGTCATCGGTTTATCTTTTGAAGGTCCTATGACGCCTGCTGTTGAGGTATATACTATTTTAGAAACGCCTGCGGCTTTTGAAGTTTTCAGTACATTATCCAATCCTTCCACATTAAGCTTATAAAAAGTAGAAGGATCTTTTGCCCACAGTCTTGCATAGGCCGCAAGATGATATACCTTATCAACATTTTCAAGCGCTGGTTTTAAAGAATCAGTATCCGTAATATCTCCAATAAAAATTTTGATAGCAGGGTTATTGAACTCCGGAAGGGCGGGAGCTGTTCTGCATAAAAGATGAATGGTTTCTCCTTTTTGAGCCAGTCGGCCGGTGAGCTTAGACCCTATATATCCTGTTGAGCCGGTTATAAGTATTGCCATTGATTGATTGTTGGATACACAAAGTTAATGGAATGGTATAAGGTGTAGGTATAACGATGGCAAAGGGAGGCAATTTATCTCCGGCTGGATTAATAAAATTAATTGAATGTCTTACCTGGTATGTTGCGCTAGGAAAGATTTAATTTTTTCATAAGAATCAAGAAGATTACTGCCCGTCCATCCGTGTCCTTCACCGGCATACATTACCAACTGGTGCTCTGCATTATACTTTGCAAGCGAATCAGACAGCAGTATGGATTGTGAAGGAGGCACTGTTGGGTCTGCATCTCCCTGCAGGATAAGCGTTGGCGGAGATTGCGCTGAAACAAAATTTGCAGGGCTGGAGTTTTTATAGATAGCGGGATCCTGGTCATACGTTTTACCGGTAACATTATACAATAATAACTGGTACAAAATATTCAGGTTCCATAACGTGGAAAGCTGGGTCGGTCCAAAAAAATCAACTACTGCTTTTACGTTTTTATCAGGATCGTTTTTGTAGGCGTGTAATAGAGCAAGATGCGCTCCGGCGCTAAAACCTGCCAGCACTATATCTTTTGAAACAACAAAGCTATCCGTATTTTGAAGGTATGATCCTATTGCAGATTTCGTGTCGTTTTCCTGTGATGGAAACAGGTTGGTGCCATCTTTTGCCAAACGATAATTTATATTGATAAACGCATATCCTGGAAATTGTTTTTGTAATTCAGGTATAGCGGCGGTTAAATCGCTTTTACTTCCTTCAGTCCAGCCGCCACCATGTATTAATACAATTGTTTTTGTGGTTCTTGTTCTGCCGGCAGGCAGGTATATATCCATCTTTTGTTGTGCGTCGCTGCCGTAAGCAGTATCTGCAATATTTCTTTCAGGAAGGTTTTGTGGCTTCTCTTCAGGATTATTTTCTTTTTGGCAGGAAACTATTCCGGTTATCAAAATAAAAAAACAAAAAAAATTTTTCATGCTTTCTTTTTCAGCATTATTGCAAATGAAAGGCCAATCTTAAATTAAAATACCTTACTGATACTAATACTGCTTATTATAAAGGTTATGAAATTTTTCACAAACGCTGAAAAAGTAAACACGCTATATCAGCCTGCCGGTAAGCAAGCAGATTATTGACTGCCTGTGAAAACGGAGTTCACCAAAGGTAAATGCACACATTTCAAATCAATCTCTTTCGGTTAAGTTGAAAAAGCATATATTTAACCGAGACAATACAATTGCTTTCCATATTTAATTTTTAAGATAATGCCAGCACCCAAAAAAGCTGCGGTTAAAAAAAGTGCAGCAGAAAAAGATAAAACGGAAAAAAAACAAACACCTGCTCCTAAAAAAACTAAAAAAGTGGCTGCAGATACAACTATAAAAAAATACGAAGACATACATTTTGTTGATAGCACCAAAATGGTTTGGAATTATTCTTTATTCACAGATGAAGACGTCAGCAATTTTCAGCAGGGCACACACTATAATTTGTATAAGTTTTTCGGATCAAGGCCTGCAAGGGTATTGAATACCGATGGCTATTATTTTGCTGTTTGGGCGCCGAATGCTACGTTCATTTCCGTAAAAGGAAATTTTAATGATTGGGATAATGAATCGCATCCACTGTATGTTCGGCTTGATAATTCAGGTATTTGGGAAGGATTTATTCCCAGTATGAAAAAGGGAGAAGTGTACAAATATCACATTCACGGGTTTAAAGGTAATAAGCAGGATAAGGGCGATCCCTTTGCCTGGTTTTGGGAGAAGCGTCCGGCCACAGCTTCTATAACATGGAATTTGGATTTTACCTGGAACGATGCGGACTGGATGAAGGAAAGAAAAAAGCACAATGCCCTTGATGTACCCTGGAGTGTATATGAAGTGCATTTGGCAAGCTGGATGCGCCCTGATAAAAATGATGAAGAAAGTTATAATACCTACGATCAGATTACAGAACGCCTGGTGCCTTACGTAAAAGAAATGGGTTTTACACACGTGGAATTTATGCCGGTAATGGAGCATCCGTTTGACGGTTCGTGGGGTTACCAGGGAGCAGGCTATTTTGCACCAACTTCGCGTTTTGGAGATCCACAGGGTTTTATGCATTTGGTAGATGCATTGCATACTGAAGGCATAGGAGTAGTGCTGGATTGGGTTCCCTCTCATTTTCCTTATGATGCACATGGCTTGTTTATGTTTGACGGAACGCATACTTATGAATATGCGGATATGCGCAAGGGCTTTCACCCGGATTGGAACAGTTATATCTTCAATTACAAGAGGGGAGAAGTAAAATCATTTTTGATAAGCAGTGCAAGATACTGGTTTGATAAATATCATGCTGATGGCATACGCGTAGACGCGGTTAGCTCAATGCTTAAATTAAATTACTCCCGCACAACAGGACAATGGGAGCCTAATGAATATGGCGGCGATGGAAACCTGGAAGCAATCGCGTTTATTAAAGATCTGAATGAAACGATATACCGAGATTTTCCGGATGTGCAAACGATAGCTGAAGAAGCAACGGATTGGCCGGGTGTGAGTAAACCTACATTTGAAGGAGGGCTTGGCTTTGGCATGAAATGGATGATGGGTTGGATGCACGACACACTTGACTACTTTAAGTTTGATCCTGTATACCGGAAATTTCACCAGGATAAGTTTTCTTTCAGTATGATGTATTTCTATGATGAAAACTTTATGCTGCCGCTGAGTCATGATGAAATTGTGCATGGCAAAAGCCCCATGTTGTATAAAATGCCGGGCGATGAATGGCAAAAATTTGCCAATCTCCGATTATTGTATTCCTATATGTTTACGCATCCTGGTGGTAAACTGTTATTTATGGGCGATGAATTCGGGCAAACCAGCGAATGGAATTATAAATCTGAGCTGGATTGGTATCTGCTGCAATATGATGCTCACAGAATGTTAAAAGATTGTGTGGCTGATTTGAATAAACTTTTACGTAATGAACCTGCTTTATACGAGAATCAATTCAATATTTATGGTTTTGAATGGGTAGATCTTAATCATCGCAATGAAGGAGTAATAGTATACAGGCGCAAAGGAAAAAAACCGGCTGATGATGTATTGATAATACTGAATGTAACACCTATAGTTTACCATGATTGGAAAATTCAGGTATCAGGTAAGGAACAGTGGAAGGAAATCTTCAATAGTGACGAAAAAAAATACTGGGGAAGCGGGGATGTGTTAAATCCGGATATACAGTCGGAGATCGTTGATAAAAAGGGCAGGGTTTTTGAAATAAATATTCATCTGCCCCCGTTAGGTGCGGTAGTGCTTAAATAGCCTCTTTTATTTGTATGAAGCGTGTATTGATTTTTTGCTTTATTGTGGTAATGTCATTACCGGTATTCTCTCAAATATCAGACAGCGCAAGCTTTTTTTATGCAAAAGGCGCTGAAGAACAACAAAGCAGGCGGTTTGCTCTGGCGCATAAGTATTTTCAACAGTCCGTAGATGCTGATTCTACTGATAAAGAGAGCTGGAAAGCCTTAGCCAATACTGCGTTAGAGTTAAGGCAATACAAAAAGGCAAAAAGTGCTTTTGACAAGGTATACGAGCTTGATAAGAACGATACCACGGCTATACGCCAACTCGCGCAACTGAACTTTAATTTTCGTCAATGGAACAAAGCGATTGAGTTTGGCTTACTGCAGCAGCAGCATGGTCAATATGCAGGCACTAATTATATAATTGGCAAAAGTTTTTACGAGGATGAGAATTATGGTAAGGCATTTCAATATCTTGAAGAAGCAGCCAAAGACGACCCGGAAAATGCTCAAATTCCTTATATTATTGCGGTATCGTATGTGGATATGAGCAATTACAGAAAAGCTATTCCTTATTTTCATAAAGCACTGGCAATAGATTCTAATAATGCAAGATGGTATTATGAAATGGCTATGACCTATTCCGCTATTCCCGATGATAAAACGGCGGTTACTTATTATGAAATTGCTGCTGTCAAAGGGTATAAAACCGATAATGATTATTTTGAAAATCTTTCATTATCATGCATACTTTCAGGGCAACCTGAAAGAGGTTTGCAATTAATGATAACTTTGCTGGAGAAAAAACCCGCTGATCTCAATTTGTTGTACAATATAGCGGAGACTTATTATAAAATTAAAGACTACCCCAGGGCCATTGGATATTTCGATCGTATTCTTCAGCAGGATGCTTATAATGCAAGAGCAATGTATATGATGGGAATGGCATACCAGAAAAAAGGCGATGTATCAAAAGGCATGAAAATATGCGACAGTGCTATAGAACTTGATCCCTCACTGGCAGACCTGAAAAGAAAGAAAGTAAATGTTGGTTTGTAATGCCCGGGTTATTTGTCAAGTTTTCTTTTAAGCTCAGCTTCCATCTTATTAATGCCTTTATATATTTTACTTTCGTAAGGCATGGTATCTACCGCTTCCCACAAAAGCTTTTTCTCATTGCTGTCAAGCTCATCAATGTCATAAAAATAAGTACGGATCGTAAAGAGAAAAGCATTTTCTTCTGCAAAGCCTACCAGGTTCTGTCGCTCTGTTCTTACATAAAATTTTGTCAGGTCATCTCCCTTTAATCTTCCGTTCCAATAATCGCTATCTGTACCGGGGGGTGGAACAGGGTGATGATTTAAACGATTGTCTGTTGCAATACCCCAGGCAAATCTTGTAAATGGCCCTTTTTGAATAATTGCGGATAATATTTTAGGATGCTGCTGCATGGTTTTGTCCATACCTGGTATAGGAGCATGTATTACCTCGAAAGTTTTTCCGCATTTTTCTGTTGGCGACCAATGGTTGGGAGAGCAAAGATGAATAGCCGTTAACCAGTCTTCATTGTTCCGTATTTGCACTACGGCTATATCTTCCTGAACCTGGCAGCAAAGCGCATCAAATAGTGATACATATTTATCACCTTCAATATTTACCCAATCATCATTCCAGCGTATGGTTTCGTTTAATATATTGTTATGTAACGAAAAATTTTTACCCGGGCCTTCAAGTGTAAAAATTCCAGGATACTCTTTGCTGAGCTGTTGGGTTAGATATTTATTTACCCTGCTGATAGTGTCAGGTAATAATGCTGATGTGCAGTAGTATTTATATATATCTTCCTTTCTGCAGCCAGTTTTATTTTCTATATAGTGTTTGTATTCGTCGTCCAACTGGAAAATAAATTTTTCAGTTGGTACCGGATTTTTTTCAATTGCTATCAATCCCGGCGCGGTAGAGTATTTTCCTGTAAGAAAGGGAAGGTATTTCATAAAGTGTACCTTCAAATATAAAGCTTTTTTAAAGCCGTTTAAACCGCAAAGAACGCAAAATGTTCTGCAAAGATTATTAAGCAACCTTGCCGGGTAGCTGGGGTGCATTCTTTTGCATAAAGTTTTGCGCAACTTTGCGGTAAAGGTATCTTATATTAAAACTTTACATTCAGCCCAAATACAAAATTGGTACCCGCCATTGGAAAATAGAAATTTTCATTTGCCATTTTTCCTTCATAAATATACCCGTAGGTATAGCCATTGGGTTCGTACTTTTTATTGAAGATATTATTCACCTGTGCCAGCAGGTTTATTTCTTTAAACAGAAGTTTAGGTATAGTATAGCTTAATCTTACATCCTGCACATAAAATGCATTTAGCTTTTTTTCGTTGCTTGATGTGTTATCAAGATATTGTTTGCCCACATATTTGCTTAACAAACTAAATTCAACATTTTTCACAGGAATGAAATTTACTATACCGCCTCCAACAACTGACGGAGAAAAAGAAATATCAGTTTCTTTATAAGTTTCTGTTTTTTGACCGCCGTTATCATAATCATCATAAAAGGCGGTATAATCTTTTATCTTGTTCTTGCTAAAGGCAATATTTGCCGACGCATTGAACCACTGCATGGGTTGCCATTTAGCCTGTAACTCAATACCTGCCCTGTAGCTGCCGGGCACATTGGTTCTGGTGTAAGCACCTACATCATTTATTTTTCCAGTTTGAACCAATTGGTTTTTATACTTCATATAATAGAAGTTGGCGCCCCAGCTAAAACTGTAGTTTCTTTGTTCAATGCCCAGCTCAATATCCTGCAACCTTTCCGGTTTGGGTTGTTGAGATGCACCGGCTTCAAAATCATCGCGATTAGGCTCTTTGGCAGCAATAGCATAAGAAGCAAATACCGACCAGCCGTTATTAGTATACGAAAGCCCGGCTTTAGGATTGATAAAATGATAATTGTTGTTAATAAACAAGCCCGGGTTATCCCTGAAGCCATTCAGGGTATAGCGGATATTCCTGTATTGAATATCTCCGAATATATCAAAGTGCTCAGCAATGCGCTGTTGTAATTTTGTATAAATATTGAAATCAGTTTTTTTAGCATCCAGGTTATACCATTCATAATTGTTAGGTATATCTGTTTGCGACCAGATGATCCTGCCATAATGCCCGCCATCGTACCTGTTCCATCCGCCGCCGGTAAGCCATTGTGTTCCTTTGTTTTTATATTGCAGAGAGAAAATGCCACCGTAATAATAATTGTCTAACCACAATTCCCTTACAAGATCTGTCTCTGTAATTACAGAATCGCCGATAGCAATATCCTGTAATCCATATTTTGATAATGATTCACCACCTTTGTATTGCTCGTAATACCCTTTGCCTCTTGAAAGAAATCCTGCAATATTAAAACTCCAGTTATCATTAACACCCTGGTTCAAAAATAGCTGGTAATGTGTTTGTACATAGTTATCTGTTTCGTTATCGTATGGCTCACCGGGTTTATCTGTTCCGGCGGAATTATAAGTGCGGTTGGTTTTCAGCATGTTTTCCGGCACGCCGTTCCATGCCTGGTAAGTTTTTTCTTTGCCTGAAAAAATATTTAGGCGAAGCGATGTTTTGTTGTTGATATATGCTGTGGAAACATAGAAGGATTTTAAGTCGCTGCTGGCACGATCTATATAGCCATCACTGCGTAAAGAAGAAAGCCGGGCATCAACTGTAAAATGTCCGTTAATTAAACCTGTGCCTGCTTTTAATGTATTCTTCCATGTGTTGAACGAGCCGAATGTGTTATTGCTTTCCGCATAAGCTTCTTCAATAAATTCATTGGTAGTCATGTTAATGGTAGCGCCAAACGCGCCGGCACCGTTGCTGCTGGTACCAACACCCCGCTGCACCTGAATGCTGCTTACAGACGAAACAAAATCAGGCAGATCAACAAAAAAACTACCCTGCGATTCCGCATCATTATAGGGTATGCCATTCAGTGTAACATTTATCCTGGTGGCATCGCTCCCCCTTATACGTATGCCCGTGTAACCAACACCGTTGCCCGCATCGGAATTTACAATTACCGAGGGTAATTGATTGAGCACAAAAGGCAGGTCCTGCCCTGTATTTGCTTTTTCAATTTCTTTTTTGTTAAGATTGTTTTTAGCAAAAGGCGCTTTTTCCCCGGCTCTTACAGCCCTAATCTCTACAGGCTGAAGCATCAGCGGAATACGTTCAAGTGTGATATTTATTTCAGCACCTGCCTGAACAGATTTGGTAACCGTGCGGTAGCCAATACCTGACACGGTAATAGCGTATGTGCCTTGCCGTAACCCCGCAAGGCTGAAATTTCCATGGTCATCAGAAATAGTAGCAAGGCTAGCTGAAATACTTACCGTAGCATTCGGAACAGGAAGATTACTTTCTTTTTCCGTAACCTTACCTTTGATAGTGGTTTGGGCCAATAGCCCGATGTGCATGGCAATAGCCATGATGATCATTAAAGAACTTTTCATTCTGTTTTTGTTGTCGGCACGACAATGTGCAATACTGCACTCACTTATTATCTTGCCGGGTTTACAAAAACAGGAAAGGAGAGATGTGAGGACTCGTCCTTCCCTGCGCAGGCATTACCCTGATCAGGTTCTACGGGTTTGATCTCAGCCCCCCGATATTAAATCGGGGAACACCCCGGGAATCACTGAGGTTAAATATGCTTTAACCGCGTTTGTTTGCAGTGCAAAGGTAAAGGAGTTTTAAAATAATTTCCAAATGACGTAACATTTAATTCCTGAGATCGTATTACAGATATTATTATTCAACTTTCAAATATAAGAGAATGAAGAAATTAATACTTTTTGCCGCGTTTGCTGTTTCTGCATTAAGCGCAGCGGCCCAGGATGATAAAGTATTTGTAAAAGATGCCAATGCGCAGCCGCGCAAAATATCGGGATCATTTTCAGGAATAACAGTTTCCGGCGCTATTGATCTGTATATCTCACAGAGTGATGAGGAAGTGGTAGTAGTGAGCGCTGCAGAACCTGAATACAGGGATAGGATAGCGACAGAGGTAAAGAACGGCGTATTAGAAATATATTATAACGATAAAGGTATGAAGTGGACGCGCGACAGGAAATTAAAAGCCTATGTTTCTTTTAAAACTTTAAACAAACTTGAAGCTTCCGGCGCGTCTGATATATACGCTAATGGTGTAATAAAATCTCCTTCGTTAAAGATCACCCTTAGTGGTGCAAGTGATTTCAAAGGCGCTGTTGACCTGCAGGAATTATCACTCAATCAAAGTGGGAGTTCAGATTCACAGATCAGCGGCCGGGCTGATAAAGTGAATATATTAGTAAGCGGGGCCAGTGATGTAAAAGGTTACGATCTTATTACCGAATATTGCGAAGCAAATGCTTCCGGCGCTTCAGATATACAGCTTACTGTTAATAAAGAGATCAACGCGGTTGCCAGTGGCTCAAGCGATATTGCTTATAAAGGGAGTGCAACGGTTTCTAATGTAAAAAGCAGCGGTTCAAGCTCGGTGAAGAGGAGTGGGAGATAAGGGAAAACATGAAGTCTTAACCCGGAAATTCATGGAAGAAATTATAGCTTTTATCTTTTAATAATCAAAAATTTCGTAATGTGAAAAGATTAAATCAAAGTTATACATAATAGCTGTTGGATTTAGAACGTTTAAATTGCTGGTATGCTAATTATCATGGAATAAATTGTAAGAAAAGTTATAAATGATTTTTTGGTTTTTAATAAAAACCTTTAAAATATGCGAAAAATTATGAAAATATCAACTAATTTAATAAGCCTGATAGTATTATTTGCCAGCATTTTTTTTGTTAGTTGTTTAAAGGAAAAAAAGGCACTTGTAAAGCAAACTTTGATTTTGAAACCTGGTCCCAATGATGGAAGAGATGTAAATGTTGGTTACTATGATGGTGACGGTGGATCTTATTCGAATAACAATAATATTCATAATCCTGACTTGTCTGCAACAAGATGGACTTTTGGAGCTCAAGGAGGTGGGCAAGGCACTTTTCGGGCATATATAAAATTTGCAGCACTTTATGGACTTCCCGAAGATGTAATAATTGAATCGGCGAAATTGTCTTTATATGGTGTAAGTAAGGGAACTGCAGCTCCACAAGGAAATTCTTCTTACCCGGGATCTCCCTATGTAACCAGTAACGAAAATAATAAATGCTGGTTGAAAAGAGTTACAGAGAACTGGAATGAACGTACTATTACCTGGAATAACAAACCGGCTACAACAGATATAAACCAAGTGGAAGTACCAGCTTCTACATCTCAATTTAATAATGATGCGTTAGATATAGATGTTACAAAGTTGGTTCAGGATATGTTTGCTGATGGTAAAAAGACAGCTGGATTTTGTTTACAACTACAAAGCGAAGATATTTATAGAACCCTAAATTTTGCAAGTAGCAGATATTCCGATAGTACTAAAAGGCCTAAATTAGTTGTGGAATATAAACTTAACGCTAATCAATAAATTTTGTCAAAATTGATAAATGTAGTAGCGGCAATATAACTATGCCTTCATTTATTTTAAAGTACTTTATAAAAATAAGGACTGTTGGTTATTATTCGGGGAGCAAACTTCCATAGCTTTAATACATTAACAGTAAATCCAACCCAAAGGACTAAGCTTTTTAGTGGATTTTTTAGCGTAATAATATTTTGCAAGAAGGCTCCGGTTAAAAACACAGGGATTGTTAAGGTGTAGAAAGCCATTTGAATGATAAACCAGGATAACCCGAATTGTTTCCTTATTCGCAGAAAATTAGAAAGCATTATCTGTAAACCCTTTTTATCATAGAGATTGTAATATCCTCTGCCTGATGAACCAAAAGTTTGATTAGCGGTTTCTCCCTGGAGATGTATAATTTTATATTGACCATATATACAAAGCTTTCCGATCTTTTTAATTCTGCCACACCATTCGGCTTCTTCGGCATACAGAAAGAAGTCTGTATCTAATAACCCTGCTTTTTCAATTGTTTCTTTTTTTACCATCAGGAAAGCCCCGTTTATCCAATCTACCTCTGTTTCATCATCCGAATCCGGAACGTTAGTTTTTTTTATATTAATTGATTGCGCTAAAAATTTCAACGCTTTACCAACATATGGGAGTGGTAAGAGATTGTTGAGTCCTCCTGTTATCACAAAATTCCCGGATATCTGGGGTGAACCATCCGGGTTTATTAATTGAACTCCGCACGCTGCATACTGAGATAAATAAAACGTTTCACAGCATTTGCCTATAACATTATATTTATTTAATGTGTCAGAGTTAAGCAATAATACAATTTCGCCTTTCGCCTGGCTAATGCCTGCATTATTAGCCCTGGCAAAACCTGCATTGTAATCCATTTGCACCCACCTAATATCAGGAAATGCTGATGTAACTATTTGCCGGCTACTATCTCCGGAAGCATTGTCAACTATAATGATTTCAAGTTGAAAATTAAACTTTTCATTAAAGACAGTATGAAGACAATCTACAACAAGTTGTGGAGTTTTATAGTTTACTATTATTATGCTTAGCATCATTTTCAATAATCTTACCTGCGTGCGGAAGAAAGCCGTTTAGTAATTAAATTTTTCATAAGTTTAAATGGAAAAATTATAAACCCTGAAATTACCTCTCTGTAAAAATCTATTTTAAATCCGTAAACCTGTGTGTTAATTTTAATGTGCTTTAATATTGCATTAAACTGAAGATAGCAAAGTAAATTATATACTATTTTTCGTGTTGTTTTAAATTGTAGTGGAATTTGTTGGTTATATTTATTTCTGGCCCCCGCAAAGTCAATCAAGCTTTCAGTTACACATTCGTAAATTAATTGCTTATTAAAATCAATCAATTCAATTATTTTTTCTGTTGATTGTCCTCTTCGTTCAAAATCCCTGCTTACAGGATTCACCCAATCAGTGTAAGGATTAAGTATTTGTATCATCGGAAGCAATTTAGCTCCGTCGGATGTGGTAATCCATGTAATTCCGCTTGAGCAGCCCAATAGATGTGTACAGTAAAATGTAAGCGCGGCTGTTTCCCTAAGGGTTAAAGTACTGCCATCAATTATATTTTCCTTCGCATGTTCTATTCGTTGCGCGGAAGAAAGTATAATGGCAACCTGGTCGTTATCTGTTATTTTTTCGGCAATGTGAATGGCATCTTCCCTGCTGATTGCCAGTTGTCCGCTTTGTGGCGCAAATTCAAACAGGATAACACTTTTATATTTTGAAAGAGCATGATTTTGTGCAAATTCAGTGGCTTTTTGCTTTTCGGCATCAGATAATGATAATACAGGAATTGAATCAACCGTTACAGGATTTGGATAGCCACGGAATACGGTTGAGCGGATACAACCATCATAATTTGCCTGGTTATCGTCCATAATGTGTGTTATAAATACCTCGTTCCAAATTCCTTTTTTTTTCTGAACAGCTAATTTTTTCTTTAATAACCGGAATGCTTTTATATCATTTTTTGCAACTTCATTTATTTCATACACTTCATCAACAAAAGGATTTCCTTCGATTATTTTTTTGCAAAAACCTGCTATGCCCCATGTTAGGTGACAACCGGGAAAATCCAGCTTTATTTGTCTGGCCACGGTAGTCGCGTACAGGCAATCCCCGTTAGAAAAAAGCTGTACTAACAATATTTTAAACGGACTTATATTTTTACTCATTCGTAAGCATCATTATAGCCAGGTCGTTGAAAGAAGTTTTTGGTTTCCAGCCTAAAGAAAATATTGTTTCAGGGTTACAGATCAGTTGATTATATTCAGCAATAAATCCCATCCTTGGTTTTATAAATTCATGCCAATCCTTGTTTATCAGTTTAAAACATAACTCAATATAATCCTGTATTGAATATCCTTTTCCGGTTCCCAAAACGGATTCTGTTATGTTATTCTGCTTTATCAGCGTCCAAACCGCTTCTACAATATCACCAGCAAATCCCCATTCTTTTTTCACCGTTAAATCACCTATTTCTATAATTTCTTTACTACCGCGTTCAATATTTTTTACTGCTGCAGCTATCATCTTGCTAATATGGCGGGGAGATCTCCTCGGGCTATCGTGATTAAAAAAATAACCTACGTATGCCTGTATGCCTAACCGCCTGTAATATCTTGCCGCATATACAGATTGAATTCTGCTTATGGAATAAGCATCACGTGCCTCAAATGGATCAGTTTCTTTAATAGGAAGAGATTCATTTTTAAATTGAAGTCCGCTTCCGGAAATAAAGACTTTAGAGTAAGGAGAGTAAAGTTTTACAGACTCAAGTATATTAAGCGTACCAGTTGCAATGGAGTGATGATTGTCGTAAAGCGCATCGTGCCTTGTAGTAGAATTGGCTGCAAGATGAAAAATATAATCAGGCCTATGCTGTTTAATAATATTATTTACAAAAATACTGTTTCCTATATCTCCATTAACACTGCTATCCTTTCTTGATGAAGTAATAACATCAATATTATTTTTATTTAAAAGCTCAGCAAGATAAAAGCCATCTTGTCCGTTTGAGCCGAATATTAAAGCATTCATTATTTAACTTTCTCTATTACAAATGTGGCAAAAGTATAAGTGTATTTCTTTAGATATGTGAAGTCAGGACTGGAGCACTCCCAATTTTGGCCCTCATCAATTAATTTACATTTAGGGATATAAGACAAAAGCCTTTTTTCCAGATCGTATTTGGTGTAGAATCTGACATCTACATCAGGTATAGGATCACCTAACTTCCAACCATCTTTATAATCACAAGTTAGAACTGCGATACCTCCTGGGGCAAGCAACCCTTCAATGCATTTTATAAAAGCTTCATCATCTCGATCATGCTCAATAACTGAGGTAGAGAAAATAATATCATAAGAATTTTGTATAACGCCGGGTTTTGTATAATACTCTTGCAAATAGTAATTTATAACAGGATCAATTTCCTCAATCTTAAATCCCATTTTTTTTAAAGACATTGCAGCAGTATCTTCATAACTTCCAACACAAAGTATTTTTGGGTTCTTTTTGTCAGGTATTAAACGATAAACTGTATCAAACACAAAGGCTTGCTGAACATTGGCTTCAGCTATTTTTTTTGCCATTGTCAGTGGCGCCAATTCCTTAAGCTTCATAATAGCAGGTGCGTATTGTTTTCTTGCACTATTATCTAATATTCTATTATATGAAGTGTTTGGAGGTATACTAACCGGGGTATATGTTTGATCATTAACAATGCCTGTCATATCTTCATTAACAGTTTCTGTATTTCTCAACCATGTAAATTCTTTTGTTTGTAATCCAAGAAGAACTCGTATGTTAGTTTTTAATTTTTTCCATTTACTTACTTCAGGTATTGCGATTTCTTTTTTTTCTCTTTTTAAAATTGCGTTTAATATCCGGTTATATTCCCACACCAGATTTTCTTTGTTCCAATCATTTTCAATATTTTTTAAGGGAGCTATTCCGTTAGAAATAATCTCTTTAATCGCAGATTCGCCATAAACTATTGAAGGTTCAATATTATGCAGGTGGCGAAACATTATGCTATTGGATACTACTAATGGCCTTTTTGCAGCTATTGCATAGTCCGTGGTACTGGAGAGTCCTCTATTATTTTTGTCTTGATATAAGAATATATTTACTGTGTTTTGAGCTAAAAAATTTATAACACCTTCCCTGTTTAAAAAATTATGGCTTGCAATTATATTTATTCCTGGTTTTTTTATTTTTTTTCTGCATTCATCTACTAATCGCCGGGCATTGCTACCATCGCTGTCGCCAAAATCAGCAGAGGGAATATTAAAACGTATTATTGCTATATCGAATTCTGCTTGTACAGCATCAATTATTTTTTCAAATCCTTTATTTGGTGTTGCAAATCCAAAACTTCCTATTGTGGGAATTTTTGGTAACGTATAGTTATTTTTATATTCAGGAATTAGCCTCCCTGTTTTAAAAACTATTGGATTTTTTAGCAATAACGTTGGATCAGGTGCAATATAATAGTCAAATAAATGACTATCAACTCTATCAGCCTTATATTGAGTTACTTCATGTAATATTGCTATTTGTGGAATGTGTATATGCTTGTTTAAAGGTTTATATTTTGAATGAATTATCTTTTTTCTTAGCCAAGGCATAGTCGATGGATAATAATTATAGATAATTGCAGACGGAGAATAAAAATTTATTGCAGCATCTAATTCATTCATATCAGAACATTCTACATAAATAAATTCATATAATTCTGATGATTTTAAGGCCTCAGCTGTAGTAATACCAAACTCATGAACACCACATTGTTTTTGTGGATGGGATATGAAAAGAATTCTTATTCTCATTAATAAATAATACCTGATCCTTTAATTTATTTCTTATAAATGGTAACCTTAGGCAATGGAAAAATAAGCCCTATTCCACGTTCTAATGTTTCCTTTTCTCTTTCCAGGAACTCTTCTTTAAAATGCCAGGGCAGTACAAGATAGTAATCCGGATTCATTGCTCTGCTCTCAGCTTCACTAATGATAGGAATATTCGTACCTAATGTATAAGCGCCATATTTATCAGGATTTCTTTCAGCCGCATAATCTATAATGTCCTTATCAATTTTACACCATTGCAGTATAGTATTGCCTTTTGTTGAAGCGCCATAAATATGAATTCTTTTTCCTTCAGATTTTAATTTTACCAGTAATGAATGCAACTCATCTTTTACAACGTTGATTCTGTTCCAAAAAGACTGATATGGCTTGTCTGTATCCAGTTCCATATCAAATTCTTTTTGTCTTGTTTCATTCAACAAACGGATTTCTTCCGGGGTGTCATAAGCAATATTAGTATCATGAGTTGCATAACATCTTATACTGCCGCCATTAATATCGTTAAATTCAATTTTGAATAATCGCATACCGGCTTTCTTCAAAATAATTTCAATTACTCCAAGACTATAATATTCCAGGTGTTCATGACATATCGTATCGAAGGAGTCAAGCCGAAGCATGTCAGGCATATACGACATTTCGAATATCCAAACACCTCTATGTGATAATAACTGCTTAACCCCTTTTACAAAATCAACCGGATTTTCAAGGTCGTAAAACATGGCTATAGATGTAATTACATCTAAAGTTTTTCCTTCCAGCACTTCTACGAGCTTTTTGGAAGGGAATATATCCTGTACAACAACAGCATCTTCTTTAATTTCCTGCGCAACATCTGATGGGTCTATACCGTATTTCATTCCTCCTTTTGGGTAGTAACCCAATAACGTGCCATCATTACATCCGATATCTAAAACAATTGCATCTTTTTTTTTGATGATGCCTGTTACGGAATCAACTATACCTTTAAGGTGATTGCGCATGGTATTGTTTGTGCCGGAGCGATACCAATACGCAGCATACAATATTTCAGGAGGTACTGTATGTTCCATCTGCAATAACCCGCAGGCATTCTCATCTTCTTCAGGATTGCAACGTACAAGCGTGCACGAAATTTTACGTGTTGAAGGCATTTCTTTGCCTGGTTTAACAAAAGAACCCTGCAAATATTGAGGCCCAAGATCTATAACTTTCTTTAAAGAAGACGATCCGCAGACCCTACAGGTTGTTCTTGTTTTAATATGCATAGGATTATGTATTATTTAAACGTCAATGATTATTTTTAATAAAACTGATTAAGGCAGCATTAATAGCGTCAATACACTTGTTTCGTTCCAAATTTAAAAGAGCCAGTTGTTTAACTACAACATCTTTTTGTTCGGGAAGTACTTTTTCAAACTCATATACCTTTTCCTGTTCATGCCACAACCTGCAATTTACATCTGCTAACTGGTAGAAAATTTCTCCGATATTGCCAATTATATCTGCAACTTCATTACCTTCCTTTTTAAATACTTTATTAGCAGCAAAAGAAAGTTTTTCAACGGGAATTTTACCTTTAACAGCGTCAGCAAGATATTCGTCAATCTCCATCTGTAATTGCAGGGCCTGGGTTTTAAGACTTTCAAGCCTGGTAACATCTTCTGTATGGTATTCTTTTAATTTTACAATTGTTAGTTTATCACAAAGCATTCCCAAAGTTTCTGCCATGCTAATATTATATTTAAGGACGCAAATTTATAATACTACAGTTTAAAATAAATATTTTAATTGATTTACTGTTATATATAATTATTTTATTTAGGGTATATTTGAATTTAAGTTTCAATCCGGATACTATTAAACCTGTTTATGAAAAAAAATGTTGCTATTCTTTTATTATTAACGTCTATTGTTTTATTCACACCTTTCATCACCCATAGTCAGATTGCAGGTTTTACAAGTCCCGACACAATTTGTGTAACACAAAATGTAAATATTACAAACACAAGCATTGGTGCGACCAGTTATTACTGGAACTTTTGTGTAGCTGATCTGTTAAATATCCCACCAACAGGCACTAATTTGGGGAATCCGGGAAATACATTAAACGGGCCTGTATTTTCAGACTTTGTTGAAGACGGTGGGAATTTCTATGTATTTGTTGTTAACCATTATACTCCTACAGGTATAGTAAGACTGGATTTTGGAAACAGCTTATTAAATACTCCTACAGCTGTAAACCTGGGCAATTTTGGAAATGTTTTAAGGCAAAGACCTGAAGGCATACAGGTAATTCAGGATAATGGTAAGTGGTATGCTTTTGTAGTGACGGGAGACCCTGATTTTGGAGATGTTCCACAGTTGGTGCGCATTGATTTTGGTGCAAATATTCAAAATACAAATCCTGTGGTTACAGACCTGGGAGATATTGGGGCTATGTATCAGCCGCTGGATTTATATATGTTTGAGGAAAGTGGCGTTTGGCATGCTTTTACCGTAAACAAAGATGGTTCAATGTCAAGATTTTCATTCAATAACGGGTTGGATAATCCTCCAGTGGCGCAGAATTACCCATTAGGATTGAATTACCCGACAGGGGTTAATGTGATAAATGATAATGGCAAATTTTACGTATTTGTAACGGTAGCGCTGAGTAATACAATTGCCAGGCTGGATTTTGGGAACTCATTATTAAATAACCCGGTTGTTGTTGATTTAGGAGATCCGGGTAATACACAAACCAGGGCGAGAGATATCTATATCATGAGGTTTTGCAGTTCCATTGTGGGATTTATTGTTAATGGTCCTGATGGAGGCCCATATCCGAATGAGCTGATAAGGTTAGACTTTAATAATGATATAGAGGCAAAGCCTTCCGGTATATCGTTAGGTAACACAGGGAACCTGAATTTTCCTCACTCTCTTTCAAAGCTTTTCAGGGTAGAAGATAAGGTATATAGTTTTATTACCAATGTTAGCAACAATACCATAACCCGGCTGGAATTTCCCAGTTGTAATAATGCCAGCCAGCAAAGCTTTTCAGGACAAAACCCTCCTGCCATTAAATATAATGCCCCGGGAGTATATAATATCAATTTGACGATTGATGACGGATTACCGACTCAGTCATCTTTTTGCCGGCAGGTAGTTGTTGTACCAGAGCCTGCGCATACACCAGTTCAAACCATAATACTGCGTCCCGGTGAATCTGTTAAAATTGGTACAGGAAATATTTCAGGCAATTATAAATGGAATACCACTAATAACAATATTGATTCGATTATCGTAACTATGGAAGGTTTATATTATGTGGAAACAACAGGATATGGCTGTAGTAATATTGATAGTTTCAACGTTGTTTTTTCCAGTCCTGATTTTAGTTATCAGCAAGATGTTTGTGATCCCCTGAAACTTCACTTTAAAAATGAAACCCCCAATTCAACCACTATTGACTGGGATTTTGGCAATACACTTTCTGCCCCGGGAGACCCTAATCCAACAACTGTATACGCTCAATTTGGCAACTACGCGATAAAATTAATAATAAAGAATTCATTGGGGATAATAGACTCTGTTGTAAAACAAATACCTGTTAATGTGCAGTTTGACAGCCTGATAATCACTCGGGATACTACAATTTGTAAGGGTGCCGGTATACAATTAAATGCAATTGCCGCATTAAATTATTGCTGGACGCCATCTGCAAGCCTGAGCCAGACTGACATTTCAAATCCAATTGCTGCTCCTCAAAATTCAACAGTATATTATTTAAATACACTTATTACCGGGCAGAATATTATTGTAAACGGGGATTTTTCTGCTGGTAATACAGGTTTTCAATCACAATATAACTATGTTACAAATAATACCACAGAAGGGGAATATTTCGTAGGAAATAGTTCTTTAGCATGGAATCCTCATTTAATATACAATTGTACAGATCATTCTGGTACAGGAAACATGCTTTTAGTAAATGGATCTCCTGAAGATAATAAACTTATTTGGACGCAGACTATAAATGTAATGCCTAACACTAATTATGCTTTTAGTACCTGGATAGAATCACATTTTAAGGATAATCCGGCTCAGTTGGAGTTTTCTATTAATAGTGTAGGCATTGGAAATCAAATAATTGCAAGTTTACCTATCTGCAATTGGACACAGTTTTATACTACCTGGAATTCTGGAAGTAATACATCAGCGGTAATCTCAATTGTAAATAAGAACACTATTTCATGGGGTAATGATTTTGCCCTTGATGATATTTCATTTGCTCCTGTTTCTATTAAAAGAGATAGTGTGATAATTAATATCGAAGAACCTGTTATTGCTACTAATGCAGACACAACCGTATGTGAGGGTATAAGTGTTCAGCTAACAGCCCAGGGAAATTTTGTTTCTTATGAATGGACCCCTTCTGCCGGGCTTTCCGGTGGAGCTATTGCAAATCCTTTGGCAACGCCACAAATAACTACAAAATATAAAGTAACAGGCACTTCCAAATATGGCTGCAAAGCCAGCGATTCGCTTAATATAACAATTATACCTAAGCCATTAATGCAGGCAGGTAACGATACAATATTATGCGGTGCAGGTTCTGTTCAGTTAACAGTTTCAGGCAATGCCAGTAAGTATTCGTGGTCACCGGCAGCAGGCTTATCCGATTCTACTATAGCTAACCCTATGGCAAATCTTGTATCAGGCAGCAGCCGGTATATTGTAACAGGCGAGTCACTTCAGGGATGCAACGCATATGATACAGTTAATATTCGTGTTAGTGAAGTTCCGGAAATAAAAATAAATAAAGACACAACTATTTGCGAAGGTAATACTGTACAGCTAAATACGTATCCTGCCACTGTATCAACATATACCTGGTCGCCCGCAGCAGGCTTGTCTGATGCAGGTATTGCTAATCCTGTTGCTGCCCCGGTAGCTACTACAAAGTATATGCTTACCGCAAGTAATACGGATGGTTGTACCAGGAAAGATTCTGTATTGATTAATGTAAGCCCTAAGCCGGTCATATCATTAATTAACGATACCACCATTTGCAGGGATGTATCTGTAGCATTGAACAGGGGAGGAAGCAGCAGCGATATTTATACATGGAGCCCGGTTGCAGGCTTGTCAAATCCATCTGTTACCAATCCTGTAGCCACGCCGCAGCAAACAACTACATATTCGGTTGTTGCAGCAGATGCTGCGAGTGGTTGTAAAAATGAAGGTTCAGTACGTATTGATGTTCGCCCGTACCCGCTGTTTAGTGCATCAGGAAATGTGCAGATATGTGCCGGAGAAGTTACCCGCTTACAGGCAGGTGGAGGTGATACCTATAAATGGACTTCCGCTGCCGTAATGGATAATCCTGAATCAAATGAAATAATTGTATCTCCGGGTGTTACAACATTATTTAGTGTTTATATTGCCGAAAATGTATGTCATTTTGATACACTTATTGACGTTAATGTTGTTGTAAACCAGTTGCCGGTAATAATTGCGCATAAATCGAATGACATTAATTGTATAACGACCACTTCCCAACTTAGTGTTACAGGCGGAGACCGGTATGTATGGTCACCTTCAGTAAACCTGGATAACGCAAACGTTCATAATCCCGTAGCCAGTCCTGAAAGTACTACCACATTTACTGTAAAAGGCACAAATCAATATGGCTGCTCTGCCGACGATAGTATATCAGTTAAGGTTACAAAAGAAGGAAATCCACTTTACCTTGTGCCGAATGCTTTTACTCCCAATAATGATGGTGTAAACGATTGCCTGAGTTTAAAGAAGTGGGGATATATACAACTGGAAGAATTCTCCATTTATAACCGCTGGGGAGAAAAAATATTTACTACTAAAAACAGGATGGATTGTTGGGATGGTACTTATAAGGGAATTATGCAGCCGAATGGAACTTTTGTGTATATAATAAGGGCAAAAACTTTTTGCGGAGATATAAACAGGAAGGGATTAGTAACCTTAATCAGGTGAGATAAATGATATTTTATCCTTCGCTTTTTTTGCAATAAACTTCCACGAAAAATGATCAAAGAAAATTGTGGATATGTTATTATAAGACATTTTGAAATAGTTTAAAGTTTCATTAGCAAAGAAAGATGCATTATCACGCTTAATTATCCTTAAGTTTTTGCCGGTTATATCCTCTGGTATCCCCCATGCCCCTTGCTCAAAAGATATAACCGTGCAATTTGCCGCCATTGCCTCAACCACTTTTGTTTTTATGCCTCCACCTTCCGAAACCGGGTTCAGGAAAATATCAGCTGCTGTAAAATATTCATCAATATCATCAACAAAGCCGGCATAGGTAATGTTCATACCCGAATATGCTTTGAGATCGTTATAATGGTCAGGCAGACCACTACCGCAAATCAGTATATTATATAGCTGCCCCGATTTCATCAATAATGGATTTAATGCTGTTAATATAAAATCCAGTCCCTTCTGGTTTGGCGGATATTTTAAAGCGGCACTATATAACAATAATGGCTTTCCTGCATCGAGCTGATGTCTTTCGCTGATGACCTTTTTGGCAGCATATTTTGCTTCTTTTGAAGGAGCTGCATCTCTTTCAGTACCGTAAGTAATAACTGCGCATTTCTCTTTCTGCAATCCAAAATGGGCAATGGCATAGGATTCATCTTCAGGCGTAATAAAAAAGCTCATATCCGCCGCGCGGTGCATCATTTTTTCATAATACCATAAAATGCGCCACCACCATTTACCAATACTTTTAAATCTTAATCCTTCAATATTGTGTGAGTGAATTACAAGCTTAATGCCCGTAAACTTTTTCAGCAACCAGCCAAGCCATCCATAGTACGCATGTTCAAGTAATACATGGGTTATACTTCTTTCCCGGATTATTTTTTTTAAAGAAAAAAAATAGAACGGGTTTATATACCTAAGCGGATTATTGGAAAAAATGGTAAGTAAATTATAATTGCCATCAGCCTGACTTTTAGTAGTCCCCTTTACAGTAACGCAGGTTAACGGTATTAATGCTGAAAAATATTTATAAAATAACGCGATATTTTTTTGCCCTCCATTAACGGCGGGAAGAAAGCGATAAGGCGCGATTGCTAATACCCGTATCTGCTTATCGCGGTCTGTCATCAGGCTGTTGCTGTTTTTCTTTGTTTCCACAGTGCAAAAGCGGCACCTGCCAAAGCAAGATAGAATAAAATATTTCCGAAGTAAATCAGCTTTTGCCCGGTGTAATAAGATGCCGGCTCAAATTTGAAAATGATCTCATGCTTTCCCGCCGGCACAGGCATACCTCTTAAAACATAATTCACTTTAGCGTAATCCGCTTTTTTACCATCAAGATAGGCATTCCATCCTGCGGGATAATATATTTCGCTGAATACGGCGAATTGTGGCGAATTACTGTTGGAACTATATTTTATTTCATCATTATCATAATTTAAAAGCTTAATGGTTGCTGCAGAATCATAAACAGGATTATTGCCTGTTATACCCTTAAGGCTGTTATCAACTATAACAGTGTCCTTTGGTCCGAATTTATCCAGCGCTTTAATTTCTTCTACCGGCCCGTTTACATATTGAATATGCTTTACAAACCATACTGCCCCCAGCGCACTATCATTTTTATATACACCGTATTGCCCCTGCTGTTCCTGTGGTGGAATGATGAAATATCTTGTATCCAGCATATTTAATACATCCATGTTCATAGGATTTTTAGCAAGTTGGGTTTCAATCAAATCCTGGTAAATACGCAATTTTGCCGGATGATAACCACCAATGGAACGATGGAAATATGATGTAATGGCATCATTAAACCTGTCCTGCGAAAGATTATACACCCTGTAATGAGGATCTTTATCCTGCAAAATTTGTGTATTGGCAGCGCCCTGATTAAAGCTTTGAGATTGATAATTATCCTCATCAAGATAATTGTCGGCGTTTAAATAGCGGTTGCTGATCACTAAAAGATCAATCGTATTAATAACAGTAAATATAATGATGACAGGTAAAGGCTTTAATACATTTTTGATATACAGGAATAATAATCCAACTACCAATCCTGCAAATAGAAGCGCTCTGAAAACGCTTGACATGAACATGCTTTTGCGCTCTGCTTTCAATGCGTTTATAATAATACTGCCCATTTCATTTGAACCATTCTGCGGATTCGAATAAGCAGCCGATATCTGTGTATCAACGGCAGTTCTGAAATCATTAAAGAAATAAATAAGCAGGGTTATCACAAATAATCCGCCCAGTGCATATAATATCTTTTTCAGAGAGACTTGCAATGCTTCTTTCCCTTTTGGCGTAAAAAATATTTCCTGCACACCCATTGCTGCCAGCACCGGCAGTAAAAATTGAGGAATAATTAATGCGGTATTGGGAGATCTGAATTTGTTATAAAGGGGAAAATAGTCAAGCAGGAAAGAATTAAATCCTGAAAAATTTCTGCCCCATGCCATAAAGATAAATAAAGCTATAGCACCGGCTATCCACCATTTGATGGGGTTTTTTACCACTACCATTGCTATTATGGCAAGAAAACAAATGATAGCGCCATAATATAATGTGCCCCCGGTGGCTTCTTCCATACCGCCCCAATACCTGGGTAAAGATGCAGCCAGTTGTATAGCCTGATTTTCAGGAATATTTCTTTCAACCAATTCACTTACCAGCTTTGAATCCTCATCAAAATGCATGAACGAGCTTTCGCCAAACACACCCGGCATAAATGCGGTAAGGATTTCACTCTTTCCAATACTGTACTGAAAAGCATAATCTTTGTCAAGCCCTTTTGTATTTGTTGTTTTTATTTCGGTGCCGGAAGTTTCGATTGTTTTGCCACCACGCATGGTATACTTTGCATATTCGGCAGTAGTCAGTAAGGTCATTGCCGAATTTGCTACAGAGGCAATACCCGCAAGGGCTGCTAAAGCAATTGATATAGCCAGATGCTTCCAGTCTTTTTCTTTCACCCATTTTACAATATATCCCAGTGTAATTATTCCGGCGGCAATAATAAAGTAATAAGTAATCTGGGGATGATTAAATGCAACCTCCCAATTACCGGCTATAATTGCAAGGGCTAATCCTGTCCAGTATTTTTTCTGATAAATCAGCAACAAACCTGCCAGTAGCGCGGGCATATAAGCCATTGTCCACATCTTGGTATCATGCCCTGCCGCAATTATCAGTGCGTTATAGGTTGCGTAAGCAAAAGCAAGGCTGCCTAAAATGCCGATTACGGGGCGTATTTTCAACGTACAGCACAATATGTAAAAGCTCAGGCAGGCTAAAAAGAAAAAGCCTATTGGTTTAGGCAAACCTAATGTAAATACCGTATGCAGGTCGGGAATAAAGGATTTTGCTTCCATTGCCACCTGGTAATTTGGCATGCCGCTGAAAAGATGCGTATTCCAAAAGGGAAAATGTCCTTTCTGTGCTTTGTATTCAAAAGAGTTTTGTGCCATTCCTTTCCAGTGCACATTATCACTTTGAAATAAAACTTTACCCTCCAGCGCCGGGCGGCAATATATAACCGCTACAATTAAAAAAATGCCGATAGCAATAAGATGAGGTACAAGCGCTTTGAAATTGAAATTTTTCACCTGTTGAAATTTAAGGCGGCAAATTAATGCTATTTTTAATCTTCCCTTTAATTTTAAGACACTAATATGATAACTGCCATTCTTAAAGATAAACCTACCAAACTATTCATTGCTATTACCGCTTTTTTTGTTGCTAACGCTTTAATAGCGGAATGCATAGGGGGTAAAATATTTTCACTGGAGAAATTGTTTGGATTTGAACCTGTGAATTTTACCATATTAGGCTATAGCGGGCTGTCTTTTTCTCTTACCTGCGGAGTATTGTTATGGCCGCTTGAGTTTGTGATAACAGATATTGTGAATGAATACTACGGGCCTAAAGCGGTGAGGCGTATAAGCTATACAGCCGTAGCATTGATCAGCTACGCATTCATTATGTTTTATGTAAGCATTCATATACCGCCGGCAGATTGGTGGCCGGCTTCAAAAAAGCAAGATGGTATTGATGATCTGCAGGTAGCTTTCAGCGGTATATTCGGGCAGGGCATGTGGATCATCTTCGGAAGCCTGGTTGCTTTTTTGGTGAGCCAGCTGGTCGACGTATTTGTATTTCATAAGATCAAAAAAGTTACCGGCGAAAAAAAGATATGGCTCAGGGCGACAGGGTCAACACTGGTATCGCAGTTAATAGATAGTTTTATTGTGCTGACTATTGCCTTTAAATTTGGCAATAACTGGACATGGAAGCAGGTAATAGCGGTTTGCTGTATGAATTACATTTATAAAGCAACTGTAGCCATATTGCTTACACCTGTTATTTATTGGGCGGAAAAAAGAATTGAAAAGTATTTTGGTAGTGAATTAACCATGCAGATGAAAAGAACGGCGATGGGAAAGATTTGAGATTGGAAATTTGAGATTAGTGGATGAGGATGCGAGGACACTTATGTTTTATAGTTTATGGTTTATAGTTTCGTAACCTGAAACTTGTAACCTGCAACCAGTGATTACTGATTGCTGAAGGCTCATAGCTCAAACCTGCCTGCTTTCTTTACTAACTCAGCAACAACCTTATCTATCGGCAACGTAACGCTGTCGCTTGAAAAATCATTCCAATCAATAAAACGGAAGGTTTCAGTTTCCCGGGTTTTGTTATAAGTCTCCATTTGTTTTTCATCAAAATCGAAAGGTTTGGTGCGAAGCGGAACTGTAATAGGCTCCAGCGCTTTGGCGGCATAGTATATGGCAATGATCTGGTGATCGGGTGTAAAAGCAGACATCTGAAAAAAATCGGTAGTATATAAGTGATCGGTTATTTCCACATTAAGATTCATCTCTTCCATAAATTCTCTCTTAAGGCAATCTCTTGTACCTTCGCCAAGCTCTAAACCACCACCCGGAAATTTGGTATAATAGCTGCCCCTGATATATTCATCACTTACCAGCACTTGTTTTTTATTGTTAATGAGAATACCGTAAACCCTGACGTTGAACATTTTTTTGCTCAAACGTACATGAAATTTTTCATTCATAAAATATACAAAGGATGAACGAAAAATTTAGGGTGGATTGTTTGTGGTTTATAGTTTATGATTGTCTTGCCTGCATTTATAACAAACTATAAACTTTTAAAACCATTTTTTTCTCAAAAAATATGCAGCCATAATGATTGAAACGGAAAGCGCAAGTATAATAGGAATATAAAAAGCATGTGGCTGATGCTGGTAGGGTATAGGAACATTCATACCGTAAATGCTGGCAATCAACACCGGAAACTGGAGTATGATAGTGATTGATGTCAATCTTTTTAAAACCATATTCTGGTTATTGGAAATAATACTGGCAAAAGCATCCAGCGTGCTGCTGAGGATATTTGTGTAGATATTAGCCATTTCAAGCGCCTGTGACATATCTACCACAAGGTCATCCAACACCTCTTTTTCATCTTCATTTAGTGCCAGAAAGTTTGTGCGGGATAATTTCAGCAATAACATTTCATTAGAGCGGAGTGCTGTAACAAAATATACAAGGCTTTTTTGTATACGCATTAATTCAAGTAATTCTTCATTACGGTTTGATGCATATAGTTTTTGCTCCAGGATATTACGGCGATGGTTTATTTCTTTCAGATATTCCATGAAGGCCTGGGTTATCTTCTCAAAGATTTTTAACACCATCATGCTTTTTTTATCCGCATGCCTGTTTTGAAAAGTATTCAGAAATTTTTTTATGGCTCCGTTTTCAAAAGAGTTTACAGTTACAATCTGGTTATGCGTTAGGATTATACAAATAGGGATCGTAATATAAAACGCATCGCTTTCATTAAAGGAATTGTTTTCTGTCGGCGTTTTAATAACGATAAGCTTCACATTGTCTTCAAGCTCAAATCTTGAACGTTCATCAATATCAAGGGAATCCTGTAAAAATTCAATTGGTATCTCAAGTGTGCCGGCTACTTCTGCAAATTCCTCATGCTTTAGCGGCGGCAAAATATTCACCCAGGTTTCATTATCTGCTTTTTCTACCGCTGTAGTTACGCCCTCAATATTTTTGAAGTATTGAATCATCGCGGCGAAGGTAGGTTTGCCAAAGCAAACATAAAAATCATTTCATCTTAATTTGACCTTTAAAAACAAACTCAGCCGGGCCGCGGAGCCATATATTGAAGAACGAAGTATTATCGGTGGTTTCAAATTCAACACAAAGATTACCGCCGATTGTCTTCACATCTATTTCATTAAATCCATTTTCATTATGTGCCGATACTAATGCGGCGGCAGTTACTCCTGTTCCACAACTCAATGTTTCATCCTCAACACCTCGTTCATATGTACGCACAAATATGGTATGTTCGTCCAGTTCCTCCACAAAATTTACATTAATACCTGCTTCGCTAAATTGTTTACTATTACGTATTTTACTTCCTTCTTCTTTTACAGGAGCTTCCTGCAGATTTTTAATAAATTTTACATAGTGAGGTGAGCCTGTATTCAGCACAAAATGGTCTGCTTGTTCCTGTACAGAAGCAACGTCTTTCATTTTTAATCTTACTTCCCCGTTAAAATCAATTTCAGCTTCGTGGGGTCCATCTGTGGCAATAAAGTTGTAATGGCTTTTTTTGATGCCGGCATCAGAAGCAAACTTTACCAAACATCTTCCTCCATTCCCGCACATACTGCCTTCATTGCCATCGGCATTGTAATAGACCATCTCAAAATCGTAATTATCATGCAGGTTAAGCAGCATCAAACCATCTCCGCCAATGCCAAATTTCCTGTCGCATAAAAATTTTACCTGCTCATTAGTGAGCGTGTTATATTGATGTGTTCTATTATCTAAAATCACAAAATCATTGCCTGTGCCCTGGTATTTATAGAAATTGATATCCATTATTGTTTTATTAAAATACTGCTAAGTTATTAGTTTGTTGGCAATAAGTGGTAAGCCATCAGTGAACATTGGTTGCAGGTTACAAATCTCAGGTCCCAGGTTGCACAAACCACAAACTATAAACGTCCCCCACATCCTCATCAGCCAATTTCAAATCTCATATCCCCACTATTATTTCCAGTGTTCTTTTTATAAGCTCATCCACTGCGGCGGCGCTATCTTTACTGAATGTTTTGCTAATCCTGTTTGCCACGATGGCGCTTAGGCTTAAACACTGATGTCCTAAAATTTTGCCCAACCCATAAATTCCCGATGTTTCCATTTCAAAATTACAAATGCGGTGTTGCCCGAAACTAAATTCCGTTAAGCGATCTATAAATCCTGGGTGGCTCACCCCCATTCGTAAAATTCTACCCTGGGGTCCGTAAAACCCGGGGCATGTTAGTGTTATGCCGTTAAAATAGTTTTGGGTAAAATGTTTTATAAGTCCAACATTTGCGCTGCTGATATATGGGATGGCAATATTGTCATGCAGTTGAGTTTGCGTTATGAAAGATTGCAGAAGTTCCTTTTCTTCCATGTTATTATCATGCCGGTAAAAATGCAGTAAATTATCTATGCCTATGCCGTGCGAACTCGCCACAAAACTATCAACAGGAATATCTGCCTGTAATGATCCGGAAGTGCCGATCCTGATAATCTGGAGAGCAGTAAAATCATGTTTTATTGTCCGCGATGTTAAATCAATATTTACCAGCGCGTCCAGCTCATTTATTACTATATCAATATTATCTGTACCAATGCCAGTGGAAATAACAGAAATATTTTTGCTGCCAATCCACCCGGTGTGTGTAATAAACTCCCTGTGCTGGCGGCTGTATTCAATAGTGTCAAAGTGTTTGCTTACCGCCGGCACCCTGTCCGGATCGCCCACGGTAATAATGGTATGAGCCAGTTCATGGGGAAGCAGATCCAGGTGATAAATAGCGCCACGGCTGTTAAGAATTAATTCAGATGCTGCAATTTGATGCATATCAATATATTTGTTATTGTTCGTAAAAATATCCTATTTTCGCAACCCTGTAAAATGGTCCTGTGGCCGAGTGGCTAGGCAGAGCTCTGCAAAAGCTCCTACAGCGGTTCGAATCCGCTCGGGACCTCCCTATCTTTTATAATAATCACTTCTAAATCAGCACTTATCTTTTATCACATTACTGGTGGCTGGTTTGGCTTATGGAAAAATTATCTTAATGCGCATTCTTAAATCAATACTTTCATTGGTAGCTAATGTTTGCTGCTGTTATTCCGGCGAATCCAATTTTTCACATCATTGTTTCTTTAAGTAGAAATCTTCTTTACCGGTATTTTTGCTTTTTGTTCGTATATTAGAAAAATATCTTTAGTTTAGATTGTGTGATTATTCCCTTAGCCTATCTTTGTAAAACCTAGGAACTGAAATCCTCTATCATCTTCTAATCCACTTGTGATGTCCCAACGAAAGACTCTTGAGGTATTTGCATTTTAATCTGTTTATTGTACGCATTTGTACAAGCAAAACATTTCAAGATCATTTCATTTGCATGAGTATGCGAGGATTATTAATTCTGGTTAAATGGTGTGGGCTTTTTTTAGCCGGCTTATCTGTTGTTCCTCATGCTTACACCCAAACAATCTGTGGTTTTGATCATTTAAATACATCTTTAAAAAAGGATTTTCCTGCTATTACAAAATCTATTATCGGTAACGAAGTTGCGCTTCGGAAAATTATATTGGAAAGAAGTAAACAATTGAAGCGCGAAAAAAAGGAGTTAGTGATTTATACTATTCCAATAGTTGTGCATGTGCTGCATACCGGCGAAAGTATCGGGACGCGGTATAATCCTGCTGATGCCGCAATTATAGAAGCAATAGATTATCTGAACGAAGTTTATAGCGGAAAAAGCAGCTTTCTTACTCCACCGGGTGAAGATGCTGCCGGTGATATCGGGATCAGGTTTGTATTAGCTAAGAGAGATCCGGATTGCAATCCAACAAACGGTATTGACAGGATTGATATGTCAGGCAATGCTGAATATGTTGTTAATGGAGTAAACTACCAGGATGTTGTTGCCGATATTAATTTAAAAGCCTCAATTATTTGGGATAAATCATTATACTATAATATTTATATTGTAAATAAGATTAATGGACAGGATGGATTTGAAGTACCATATGTTGCAGGCTATGCATATTTGCCCAACAGCAGTGTTATTGATGGTGCTGTTATTCTTTCTTCGCAAATGAAGGTGGGCTCAACAACATTGGTGCATGAAATGGGCCATGCATTTAATTTATACCATCCTTTTGAAGGATCAAATGTTAAGGATGAATGCCCTGTCGGAGAAGGCGACATGGTTGACGATACCGATCCTATATCACGCAATACCAGCAGTGACGGCACTGTAGATTTTACCTGCCGCACCGGCGCCAATCCGTGTAACAATCACCAAATGTATAATATAAGAACAGAAAACAATTTCATGAATTATACCGCCTGTAATACGCTTTTTACACCAGGACAAAAGGAAAGGATGCTGGCCAGCTTATTACTGGATGACCGTAAAACGCTCCTTACCTCAACAGCACTATTGTCTACTTATCAATTTCCTGCATGTGAGCCAAAAATTAATTTTGAAAAAGGATATACAACTTTTGAACGAATTTCAAAATACTTAACCAGCAATTGCCGGAAGTATAAAGATTATACAATAAATTTTACTATTAGCAGCAGCCCGTTGAAAAATACAACGGTAAGTTTATTTATTGATACAGGAACAAATGCTATTGAAAATGTAGATTTTGATTTTCCCTCAGGGAAAGTTATTGTTTTCCCTTCGGGAAAACATGATACTTTATCTTTAAACATCCGGGTCTTTAACGATGAAGATTATAAAGAGGAACGCATTTTAAATGTAGGTTTTACAATTGATGACAGCACTGATGCTTTGAAAGGCTCTGCTGTTAAAACAATGCGTATTGCATTGTTACCTAAAGATGCAAAACCATTACCGCCCGGCGCAACAATACGCCGGCAGATAGGAACATATGATATAAATATTACAGGCACTCAAATTTTTAATGGAGAAGTCACCTCCCAAAATACCCGGATACTATATCGTGCCGGCGAACTGAAAAGTGCGGGAATAGATTCCGGTAAGATCGCAGGATTGAGTTTTTTTCTTCAAAAACACACATCAAAATCATTTATGGCCGTTTATATAAAAATGGGACATACCCCATATAACGAACTGGTGAAAGATGGTGAAATTAATACGTCTGGCAATCTGGAAACAGTAGCCGGTTTAACTTCATACAGCACGGTACAGGGGTGGAACTATTTTAAGTTTAATAATCCTTTCATATGGAATGGGATAGATAATATTGTAGTAGAATTTTGTATTGATAATAAGGCAAGTGCAGGTTTTGGTGTAGATGATATACACGCGTTTGCTGATACCGGATCTGTTGACCGTGGCAATACAATATTCTCAACCGGCGAAGGCTGCGAGCCAAATTTTACATCTGTATCTTATTATTCAAGAGGTATAAGACCTGTGATCCAATTTGAATATGCTAAACCTTCAAATGCTGTTGCAGATACTATCTCAGTTTCTGCTACAGGATATATAGGTCCTTATGCCGAAGTTTATTTTTATGACAAATCCTTTCCGGGAAAAATTATTGGCAAAATTAAAAATCTTACTAGTTGGAATTACGGCTGTACTAATATAAATATTGATAGATGCGGCGATAAAGTAGCGCCTTTCCTGAACAATGTACCATCCCAATTTCTTGCGCAAAAAACTTATTTTATTACTCCTGAAAGAAACAATCCGAATGGTAAATATGAAATAACCCTTTACTATACCTTAACAGAAAAAAATGGGTATGAGCAGGGAACCGGTGTACAATGGAGAGACATAAAAATGATTAAAGCGCATGCTCCGGTAAATTCCATAACTCCACAAACTCCGCCACCGGGTAATATAGAAGCAGTCCAATTATATAAGATTAATAATTATGGTGATGCATATGCATTAACAGCACGTTTTAATACAGGATTTTCCGCATATGGGATAGGAGTAATTGGGGATGCAGTTTTACCGGTTGAGTGGTTGAATTTGCAAGCCTTAATCGTTAATCGAGAGGATGTTTTACTGCAATGGCAAACCGCATCAGAAATTAATAATAATTATTTTGAAGTAGAAAAAAGTGCTGATGCTGTAAACTTTACAGTTGTCGGCCGCATTTACAGTAAGGGGAATAGTAACACAATATCTTCATATGAGTTTTTGCATCGTAACCCGGTTGCTGCAGGAAAAATATATTACCGGCTAAAGCAGGTAGATAATGATGGCACATTTAATTACAGCGGCACAATAAATGTAAGTTTTGATAATAATGGTACAAATCCTTCGGTATATCCTGTTCCGGCATCCGGATATATAAATATTAATTTTGGCAAACCTGCATTAAATCCGGTAGTGGAAATATTCAGCAGCGACATGAAACTGGTGGGTATATCCAAAAAAATGACCAGAAGCGCTTCTGAAAGGATCAATATACAACATCTTACTCCCGGAAATTATATTATTCGCCTGAGCTTTGAAGGGAAAAAGTATGCATTAAGATTTGTTAAACTTTAACCATCATAAAATTTATTTGGTTTATGACTGTAATATGATGGTAGATATGCCTATAGTACAGGATGGTCATTTACATTATTCTGGTTAAATTGCCTGTTTTAAAATCAAGCTTGCTTTTCCACAAATGAAATCCTTGAAAATTTTATTTGCCAATCAAATTATTTCAACCAATTCCGCGAAGTTTTTAGTAAAAAGTTTTGCATTGCTATTTGTAGTATGTGTACTTTTCGTTATGCCGGGTATGGCAGAACCAACCGAAGAAGCAGCTAAAGAACCTGTTTTTTGGCTTTGGGCTTTTTTAGGACGGTTACACCCCATGATTGTTCACTTTCCTATCAGCTTATTGTTTATTGCATTGTTCATGGAATTGCTGGGCAGAAAGTCCGGCAAGTTTAATGCTGCTATAAAAATATTGGTTTATACAGGTGCAGTTTCTGCTGTTCTGTCTGTAATACTTGGGTTACTACTGGCAGGCACTGAAGAATATGGAAGTGATGTATTCTCGCTTCATAAATGGACGGGGATTGCTACAATGGTTTTTGGATTGCTTAGTGCGGCTGCTTATAAGTTTTCAAACAGAACTGTGCAACGAACACTCCTTACTTTTACAGTGCTTGGAGTGACCATTGCTGGTCATTATGGCGCATCGCTTACCCATGGTGAAGACTACCTTACAAGTGTATTACCTGGTAAAGATGTTTCGGGAGAGGAGCAAAGTACGGCAACAAATTTTGTACTTACCGCACAAGCCGGCCCATTAAATGAAACGCAAATACAGGAACTGAACCTGCAGGTGAGAACTATTCTTGCACACAATTGTTATAATTGTCATGGTTCTGCAAAAGTTAAGGGTGAATTAAGACTTGATTCAAAAGAAGCGA
The DNA here is from genome assembly GCA_047601125.1 of Agriterribacter sp. Classification (GTDB taxonomy): domain Bacteria; phylum Bacteroidota; class Bacteroidia; order Chitinophagales; family Chitinophagaceae; genus Agriterribacter. The sequence continues at coordinate 3,935,574 of JASGJY010000002.1, forward strand.
TTTTTAAAGGTGGCGAACATGGAAAAGTAGTTGTCCCGGGAGATGTGCATACAAGTGAATTGCTTCGCCGTATTAAACTTCCGCGCAGCGATAAAGAGGCAATGCCTACCAAAGGTAAAGGCCTTACTAAAGAAGAAATTGCTGTTATTGAATATTGGATCAAACAAGGAGCTCCCTGGCCAAGCGGTCAGTTAAAAAGTTTATACAGGGTAGCTGAGTTAGCCCCACGGCTACCAAAAATTCCGGCAGCCACAGGTAATCTTACCAATCCGGTAGATCTTTTTGTAAACGATTACTTTCAAAAGAATAAGATAAAATGGTCAGCGCCTGTTGATGACCGTGCATATATCAGGCGTGTATATATTGACGTTACAGGTCTTTTGCCGCCTCCTGATTCAATTGATGTATTTCTTAAAGATATGAGCCCTGACAAGCGTTCGGTATTAGTTAACCGGCTGCTTGCCCGCAATGATGATTACGCGCAGCATTGGCTCACATTCTGGAACGACGCATTGCGTAATGATTACACCGGCACAGGTTATATTACCGGCGGCAGATGGGATATCACCAAATGGCTATATACTTCTCTCAGGGAAAATAAACCATATAATGAATTTGTAAGACAATTGGTAAGCCCCACCAAAGAATCGCAGGGCTTTGTAAAAGGCATTAAATGGAGAGGAACGATTAACTCAAGCCAGAGCACAGAAATGCAGGCCGCGCAAAATGTGGCTCAGGTATTTTTAGGATTGAATCTGAAATGTGCGTCATGCCATGATAGTTTTATCAGCGACTGGAAACTGGAAGACTCGTATGCATTTGCCAATTTGTTTTGTGATAGTATACTGGAAATTAACCGCTGTGACAAGCCAACAGGCATTATGGCGCCACGCCGTATTTTGTATAAAGAATTGGGGGAAATTGACACCAGTGCCGTTACACAGGAGCGCCTTAAACAGCTTGCAGATTTATTGGTTCAACCTAAAGACGGGCGCCTGTACCGCACATTGGTAAACAGGATATGGGCACAATTAATGGGGCGCGGCATAGTTGAGCCTGTTGACGCAATGGATAATGCACCCTGGAGCCAGGATCTGCTCGACTGGCTTGCATACGATTTTGTTGAAAACGGGTACAATATCAAAAGGCTCATTTACAATATCCTTACTTCAAATACATACCAGCTTCCTTCCGTTGGTGTAAAAGAACCTGAGGAAATAATGTCTCCAAATTTTGTTTTTAACGGAATGTTGCGCAGAAGACTGACAGCAGAAGAATTTTCAGATGCAGTAAGTGTTGCCATACAACCAATTTATGCTGATAGTACGGCTGTATTCAAATTATTACCAGAAGATTTTAACAGGAATATTCCTTTTGCAAGGGCATCTCTTGTGAAGAATGATCCCTTCTTAACCGCGCTTGGCAGGCCAAACCGGGAAACTGTTTCTACCAGCCGTACCTCGCAGGCAAGTTTATTGCAGGCATTGGAGTTAACCAATGGTTCAAAATTTAATGACGCCATGAAATATGGTGCGGCTAAATGGAAAAATAAATATCCTGATACAAAAATATTGGTGAGAGAAATATACCGGAATGCCATAGGCAGATTGCCTGACAAGGCCGAAGAAGAAGTGGCAGAAAAAGCGTTAGGCAATGCGCCTACGGAAGCGGCTATACAGGATTTTATGTGGGCGATGGCTTTGCATCCGGAATTTCAGTTGATATATTAATAGTGAAAGCAGGAAAAGGTTGCGGGTTACAAGTTTGTAGTTTCCAAACTATAAACTACAAACCATAAACATCTTCGTTTCACTAATTCACTATCCACTTTTGTAACTTTGATAAAACACCGCGGGTCTTTCATTCAAAATAATACTGACATGAAACGCAACTGGAACAGAAGAGACTTTATAAGACAAACAGGCGCCGCAACTTTAGCTGCAATGGCAGCGGCTGCTCCTGTACCGGCCATATTAAGTGGCTGCAACAATAAAAATAAAATTGCAGGCAATACTTCTGCCGATACCGTTATATTATTATGGATGGCAGGTGGTATGGCACATACTGAAACGTTTGACCCTAAAAGATACACTGCTTTTGAAACGGGCATGGAAGGCAACCGGGTACTGAGCACTTTCAAATCAGTACCTACAGTGCTGGATGGCATTAATTTTTCAGAAGGTTTACAGTCTATTGGTAATGTAATGGACAAAGGCACATTGATCCGTTCTTATGTTGCTGCTGATATGGGTCACATCCTTCACTCTCGTCATCAGTACCACTGGCATACCTGCTATGAACCACCGCAAACAGTAGCAGCGCCGCATATAGGCGCATGGATCGCAAAAGAATTAGGACCTAAAAACCCTGTTATACCTGCATTTGTAGATATTGGACAACGGTTTACCGTAGGCGAAGCAGAAGAATTAAAGGCATTTCACACAGCCGGATTCCTGGGCAGTGAATATGCTCCGTTTATGATACCTGATCCGAGCCAGGGTTTGGAAAGTGTGCGCCCGCCTGTTGGCATGGATGCAAAACGCTTTGAAAAACGCAATCAGCTCTATACCGATCTTATTAGTAAAAGTCCGTTAAGCGAATTTGGAAGTGATTATCAAAAGGAATCATTGAAGCGTTCTATGGAACAGGCTTATATGCTTTTAAATTCCCCGGAGGCAAAAGCATTTGATCTTAGTCTTGAGCCTAAAGCTTCCTATGATATATACAATACCGGAAGATTTGGGTTAGGATGTTTATTAGCCAAAAGGCTTACACAACAGGGCGCAAGATTTATAAGCGTTACTACAGAATATGAACCGTTCATGGGTTTTGATACACATGAAAACGGGCATACAAGAATGGCGGGAATGAAAAAAATGATTGACGCCCCGGTTGCACAATTAATTAAAGACCTTGATCAGAGCGGTCATCTCGACAGAACAATGATCATTCTGGCAAGTGAGTTTAGCCGCGATATGATGGTTGAAGGCCGGCCGGACGCGAAGGTACAGGAGCAGGTAAATCAGCCGGATATATTAAATGATTTGAAGTTTTACGGTATGCACAGGCATTTTACCGATGGCTGTTCCATACTGATGTTTGGAGGAGGTATTAAAAAGGGTTTTGTATATGGCAAAACTGCGGATGAGCGCCCGTGCAAATCAATAGAAAACCCTGTTAAAATTGACCAGATACATCAAACCGTATACCATGCACTTGGTATACCGGAAGATAAGCAATATGAAATTGAGAAACGTCCATTCTACACAACACCTGATGGAAAAGGTAAACCCGTACTGGAGTTATTAGGTAAAGCTAAAGCATAGTTTGTTTACTGGTATGTTTAAAACACATATTGCACACAACAATAATTTACTTTGACAGATGATGGCTATACAAAGGCGAGCGCAATATTGCGCTCGCCTTTGTTGTTGGTTTACATAAGCACAGAATTAAGATTCTGCCAGTTTAAAAGTAATAGGTAATGTTAAACGTGTTTTCACAGGCTTGCCTTTTACAGTTCCCGGTTTCCAGTCAGGCATCTGGTTAACAATTCTCACTGCTTCATTATCAAACCCATTGCCTGCTTTATTGCCTACAGCTTCAGGGCTTATTACCTTGCCTTTTTCATCTATCACAAAAGAAACATTCACTGTACCTTCGGCGTCCTTGTCAATAGCATTTTGCGGGTATTCAATTTTATTTACAACAAAATCAGACAATGCCTGTTCTCCCCCCGGATACTGAGGCATAACTTCAGCATTCGTATATATACCGTCTTTACCTTTTTCTACTTTTTGCCCGTTTTCTTTGTTGATTATAATTGATGCTGTCCCTTTCTTTTTCTTAGCAACAGGGGGTGTATTTTCCGGAGTAACGGCTGGCTCATTTTTAATTGCAGCTACATCCGGATCTTTACCTTCATTCGAGTTTTCATTACATGAAATAAACGTAATGGTTGCAGCGGAAAATAATAAAGGAATAATGCTTCTTTTTAAATTCAATGTAGTCATATACTATGATTTAAATTAAGGATAGAAGCATTAATAAAAATATAATGCCGGTAAGTAATCTGTTGATTACTATATGTTTGACAAAATTATATCTGTAGAAATTACTACCCGGTTTGGGTATGCAGAATAATTACGCGGCTGACTGTTTAATTGCCAAAAACTTTTTTTAATAAGTCAGATGTTCTTGCCAAAGGATCTTTCCTGATTTGTTGTTCTTCCTGCGCTACCTGGTAAAATATACCACTCAGCGCTTTTTCAGTTACATAAGCAGAAAGGTCAGGATTAATTTTATTGAAAGATACTTTATTGTAAGCTGTGACTACCGTATTCCAGTATTTTGTTGCATCAACCTTTTCAAGTGATTTTTCTATTACCGGGCGAAAAGCTTCTGTAAGTGAGGCGGTTGTTTTATCTTTTAAATAATTGGTGGCTGCAAAATCACCGCCTTTTAAAATATTTGCTGCATCTTTTATGCTCATTTGTTTAATGGCGTTTACAAATATCGGTGCAGCAGATTTTGCTGCATCTTCAGCAGCCCGGTTCATGGAGAGTATGGCCTCATCAACTTGTTTACCCAGGCCTATGGCACGTAGTTTCTCTTCTGCCTTTTTTGCTTCATCAGGCATTAATATTTTAATAGCGGCATTGCCAAAATAACCATTCAATGCAGATAAACTGCTTCCCGCCTTTTCAGCGCCCACAGATAAAGCCTCTTTTAACCCGGCTGCTATTTCATCAGTACTTAAACTGCCAGTTCCATTGCCTAAAATATTATTTAAAACGCCTGATGATTTTCCGGTACTGTCTTTTTTATCTCCCAAAACTTTCTTTAGTATCTGTGCCTGAGACGAAGAAAATAGAAATAATACTGTAGTTAAAAAAAGAAAAATTTGTTTCATAAGATTGATTTATGTATGCTAACAAAAGTAGACACTATGCTGATGCAATGTTGCTAAGAAAATATTAATATGTGAAATTGATTTATTACTTCACAAACTTTATAACTCTTTGCCCGCCCGCATATTGTATGCGCGCAAAATAAATGCCGGGAGTTAATTTGTTTATATTGACAAGGGGGAGTTTATATCCGTAGATCAATAGTTTTCCTTTAACATCATAAATGCGGTATTCATCAGGAATAATTGTTTTTCCATCGCCATCGCGGAAATAAATTTCATTTACTGACGGATTAGGATAAACAGTTATGCCGGTTGTTGCGATGGCGCTGTCTTCTTCAGCAGGTTTTGTTTTCCACGCTTCTCCCAGCGCATATGATTGGAGTATTGCTGCTCTTGCGCCATCCTCATCAAACAAACTTCTCATGCGTTGTTTTTGCCCATAAGTAAACATAAGTATACAGGCATCATCCGAAAAATCCATATAGTTCATGAACATATCGCCTGTATTGCTGGTATTGCAGGAGCCGGGTGTTATTTTAGGAAAAGATGAGCAACCGGTATTATATGTTTTTTGCTGCGGTGTATCATCCACACCATCATCTCCACAATCAGTATCACCCCACAAATGTTTTAAATTAAGCCAGTGACCAACTTCATGTGTGGTGGTTCTTCCTCTGCTGTAAGCAGAACTTTCATTACCCATGGTGCCGAAGATATCCGTTCTGATGACTACGCCATCTTTCAGTAAATCACTTCCCGGAAAAGTAGCATAGCCCAACAGGCTTTTAGAAAGATTACAAACCCAGATGTTAAGATAATAACGGCTGTCCCATGCATCATCTCCACCTGAAGAAGAAAATTTCATTTTGTCGTCCTGCTTCCAGCCTGTTATCTCAGTTTTTTTATAAACAATACCAGTAGTAGCATACCCTTCCGGGTTAACTTTAGCTAGGGCAAATTGTATTTTGCAATCGGCTGCCAATGGTGCAAAAGGTTTGGGAATATTTACAGTGTCTGCATTCAACTTTCCAAAGTCATTATTCAATGCATTAATCTGTGTTTGTATCTGGGCTTTACTGATACGCTGGTTTTCGGTATTGTATAATACATGCACAACAACGGGTATTATTATTGTCATATCTGACACGGCAGTACCAGCTTCTTTTTTTACTATATTATTTGCAGATCTGTTTATTCGCTCATAGTGCTCACGCAAAAACGGGTTTGCAGATAATTGTTCCTGCCAGTAACCGGAAGTGCCACAATTTTTTTGCGCATATACCTGCAATGCAGTAATGAGGAATGTGAATATAACAATAACAGATTTCATCGGCTGATTTTACATCAGCTTTTCACCTGATACTAAATTTAAAAAAGATAATAGCCGGAGCTATTTCCACATAGTTTTAAAAAGATGACTGGATTATTGCTATAGATCGGGAAAATGAGGAGAAAACAAAAATAGCTTAAAAAGATTGCGGTATATACTATGATTTTCCACAAGGATACAATAGCAGCATAATTACCCGTTAAAATGTATGTGTAAAATATTTCAGTTCAGCGCCAAAACCTATTTTTGCAGCAATCAATTAAGATATGGTAAGAAATTTAACAGGTATTCTTTTCATGATTATCCTGGCAAGTGCGTGTAATAACAATACTGATAAAAAGCCGGAAACCCAAACGACTGAACCTGCCAATAATATTCCTGCGCCGTCAGCGGTATCATACACTGTTGTAAATATTTACCCGCATGATACTGCGGCATTTACACAAGGGCTGATATACTATAATAATAATTTGTATGAAGGAACAGGTCAGAAAAAAGAATCTACCCTGCGGCTTGTTGACCTTAAAACCGGCAAGGTGGAAAAGAAAGTTGATATAAACCCTGAATGGTTTGGAGAAGGCATTACCATTTTAAACGATACCGTTTACCAGCTCACCTGGCAGGACCATGTAGTATTGTTATACACACTAAAAGACATGAAACTTGTTAAGCAGTTTAAATGGCCAAACGAAGGTTGGGGAATAACGCATGACAATACAAATCTTATTATCAGCGATGGTACTGATAAACTGTATTATGTGCGTCCTTCTGATTTTAAGCTGATGAAAGTTATTTCGGTTTCGAATAATCTCGGACCTGTTAATAATCTTAACGAGCTGGAATATATTGATGGATTTATTTATGCCAATCAATGGGAAACTGATTATATTCTTAAAATTGATCCATCGTCAGGGTTTGTGAAAGGGGTGCTTGACTTCAGCAATGCGCTTAAAAAGCTTGCTAACATCAATTACGAAAAAGAAGCTGTGGAGGAAGGAGCTGTATTGAACGGGATAGCCTGGGATGCTGCAGGCGGCAGAATGTTTGTTACCGGAAAACGATGGCCCAAATTGCTGGAAATAAAGTTGAATTAATACGAGCAATAAATATTTAAAAAAAAATAACTACCACAGATTTACACGATAGGTGTATAAACCTGTGGTAGTTTTTTTACGACTTCCTCATCCTGTATTTTTTATTCACTTTTTTATTATTAAAATATTTATCAAGTTCTTCAGGTGAATCGCCAATTTCAACGAGCGGCACATCAATCAACTGTACCTGTATAGATTTTAATTCGTCTCTAAGCTTCTGGGTTTTTGTTAATATTTCCGGGTCTTTATCGCCTGCAAGTGTATTATTCTGAAGCAGGTATTCCAAACGCTTTATGCTATTCCGCACAAGAGTAGCGGAATTTTGCTCGGCAGTTTTAGTGGGTGCGACAGATTCTTTTACCGGAACCAGCGCCACACCTGCGCTTGGTAAAATTTTACCCGCAGTTTTTTGCCCGTCTGTTGGTAAAGATGAAAACACTGTACCACCAAGTGATGATGCTGCTGATGTAAGATCGAATGAATTTCTTGTGCCTTTGGTTTTTCTTACCTGTTTATCAAGCGTCATAAAAGTTGCTTTTAACTGGTTGGTATAATTCTTTATGGCTTTTTTTACTTCTTCATATTCCAGCACCTTTTGGGGATAGTTGATATTTTCTTTTACAAATATTTGCACTACCGCGGTATCCCGCACATTAAATTTATTGGAGCCGATAAAGTTTACTACCACCACTCTTTGTTTGTCTTTATCGGTAGATTTTACAAATCCGAAAGGAGGCGACCACTTAAAATCATCGCCGCATTTTGTTATTGGGGTTAATGGTTTAATAGGGTAATTGCTGGTCATAATGATCTTCTCAATGGGGAAATTACCATCTTCACATTGTATTTTGAAATTGATGCTATCGCCCTCATCTACATACAAAATATTATTGACCGCAGGTTTTATTTTTGAAGGAATGATCTCTGTATTGTAAAACATTATGGTGATGGAGGTATCAATCTTATCAGATGGATTATCCAGATTTTGAACACCAAGATTTATTTTATATTCCTGGTCGTATTTAAGCCTTCCGTTCAAAAAAAGCGCTTTTTCGGCCTTTAAATGAAGTATGCCCGTTTTCCTGTTGATCTGTACGCCGGGAGGAGAATTTTTCAAAAACCAGTAATATTTCGAAACATCTTTATTGATCATTAATTCATAATCCAGCGTTGAATCTGTACTTAAAGTAATATAAGGATTAAGATTCCTGATCCTTAGAATAGTATCAACCTGCTGAATAGTAAAAGAAGAGTCTGTTTTTATGGACGTGTCTATCCTTGCGGTGTCAGACTTCAATTTTAGTGAATCCGGCACCTGCGCCTGCAGCTCAAGGGTAAAACCTGTGATAAGAAGCAAAAGGATAAATGGAATTTTTTTGTGGCTCAATGTTCCAGTCTTTTAAAGGGTTATAAAAAACAGTCGCAAATTTAAAGTAATAAAGCTTACAAACGCAGCTTAATACTCTTTTGTATGTAGATGATTGATAAAAACAGTAGTATTATAATGAGTTGTTAAATAAAAAAGGTCAGCCTTAACAGGCTAACCCTCACATCAAAACCAACCAACATCAACTACTAATCATAGGAAGCTATTACTGAATATCAATTTGTTTGCTTACTGCCTGTGCTTCTGGTTTTTTAGGAACAAATACTTTCAACACCCCATCTTCATATTTAGCCTGTATATCACCGGCATTTATTTTATCGCTGAGTGTAAAGCTTCTTTTAAAGCTGTTATATGCAAACTCCCTGCGAACGGTTTTATAATCTTCACTGGTAGTGCTTTCTTTTTTTTCATAGCTAATGGTTAATAAACCATCTTCCACGTTTAGTTTAATATCTTCTTTTTTTAAACCGGGAGCGCTTAGCTCAAGGTGATAAGCATCTTTGGTTTCATGAATGTTAACAGGTGCTGAACTCCATTTACCTGTACTTCCGTCGTTTCCAAAGCCAGACCAATCATTTAATATTTCATCAAATAATGATGCATAAGATTTTTTTACCGGTGTGCCATTGAATTTTACGAGTGTCATAGTTATAATTTTTATTTTTTAAATTTTTGAATACAGCTGGTGTTCATCAAATCATATTCCAATGAAAAAACAGAGGAATTTTTATGTCAAACTATCTCTTGCAATAATCAAATAGCGACATTGTGTCTGTTTTTTATTTTTTTAATGTCATTATGTCTTTTGTGTAACAACTAAAGTTTTACTTAATTTTGCAACCTAAAAATTCAGATAATGTATCCTTCAGAAATTGTAATACCAATGAAAGAGGAATTAACAGATAATGGTTTTGAAGAACTGTTAACTCCTGGCGAAGTTGATAAAGCTTTGCAGAATAAAGGCACAACTTTAGTAATGATCAATTCTGTTTGCGGTTGTTCAGCCGGCAGTGCCCGTCCGGGTGTATTAATGGCGGTGACCAACGCTGAAAAAAAGCCTGATCATCTTACCACTACATTTGCAGGTTATGATATTGATGCTGTAAAAAAAATAAGAGAGCATCTTTTACCATACCCTCCGTCATCTCCGGCTATTGCATTGTTTAAAGACGGACAACTGGTTCATTTTATTGAGCGGCATCAAATAGAAGGCAGACCGGCACAGTTAATAGCCAGCAATCTTATTGCGGCATTTAACGAATACTGCAATTAAAGAGATCGAATTTAGCGAAGAAAAAATCCTGTCCTGTGACAGGATTTTTTTCTTTATATTAATAACACTGTAAGTGCAACGGTTTTATTTTCTTTCAATCCACATTTTTGAAGTAACATTGCACACTTACTAACTCAGCAGCATGTATCCAAACCTGTATTTTTTTCTTAAAGATGTTTTTGGAATTGAGCCGTGGGCGTGGACAAAGTTTGTAAACTCGTTCGGTTTTTTTGTAGCCATCGCATTTATTGTTTGTGCCATTGTTCTTGCAAAAGAATTAAAGAGAAAAGAGCGGCAGGGGCTTTTATTTCCTGTGGAAGAAACAATTACCGTAGGTAAACCTGCTACTGCTGCCGAGTTGATCATAAACGCCATACTCGGGTTTGTTGTAGGGTATAAAGCCTTAGGCATATTTTTAAATAAAGACCAGGTATCTCCCCAGGAATATATTTTTTCCGGCAGTGGTAGCGTAGGTGGTGGAATATTGCTGGCAGCATTATTTGTTTTCCTGAAGTACCGGGAAAAAAATAAACAAAAGCTTGCAAAGCCTGAAGAAAGAAAGATACGGGTATGGCCACACGAAAGAGTAGGAGATATCACCATTTTTGCTGCCATTTTTGGATTTGTAGGCGCTAAAATTTTTGATAATCTTGAAAACTGGGACCGGTTTGTACAGGATCCGATAGGTAATTTATTATCGCCAAGCGGGCTCACCTTTTATGGCGGTTTAATATGCGCTACTATTGCTATTTTGTGGTATGCCCGTAAAAAGAGAATAAGTTTACGCCATCTGGTAGATGCCGCTGCGCCGGTGCTTATGCTGGCTTATGGCTTAGGCAGGATAGGGTGCCAGGTTAGCGGAGATGGTGACTGGGGCATTTTAAACAGCGCGTATATTACGGATGTAAATACCGGCAAAGCTATTCCGGCTCAGCCCGGTGACTTTGAAAAAACTGTGCAGGAAAACCGTGCTATTTATATAGCTGAATTTGAAACAGACAGTGTTCCGCATAAATCTGTAAAAGCACCTTCCTTTTTGCCGGCATGGACTGTTGCCTACGCATACCCGCACAATGTAAACGAACAAGGTTTTAAACTGGCTGACTGCAAAGGCGATCATTGTAGCGCATTACCTGTTCCGGTTTTCCCTACACCATTATATGAAATAATTACCTGCCTCTTATTATTTGGCATGCTCATGGCCATAAGAGGTAAATTTGCGATACCTGGGCAATTGTTTGCCATTTACCTCATTTTAAACGGATTAGAGCGGTTTTTTATAGAAAAAATCCGGGTAAATACAAAGTACGACAATTTACCATTTCATCCCACACAGGCTGAAATTATATCATCCCTGCTTATTATTGGAGGCATTGCACTTTTCTTTTGGGCAAAGGGAAAAAGGAGTTAAAGTCTCAGGCTTCGGGTTTTAAATTGCAGGTTTTTAAATCTCAAATTTTAAATCAAAGATTTTATCCTGTTACCAAATTTTCAAATATTTTAGTACTATGCATTACCAAATATCCCCGATTATTGCCGTTCATTGTAAAACTATGTTCTATGCATTGCAAAGTACCTACTTTTATCAGGTAATATTTAGCAACCAATCAACATACTACAATGAAAAATTTATCGGCAGTGATTTTGATGCTTATGACAGGAGCATTTTCACTTAATGCGCAAACACAATATAATACAATAAGAGGAGAAATAAATGCCGGATCAAAACCGGTTGAGGCGGCAACTATATCGTTGGTGACTGCAAAAGATTCGGCAGTGGTGAAAGTAGAAGTTACCAATAAGAATGGCAGGTTCGAAATTATTTCTGCAAAGCAGGGCGCGTTTCTGCTGCTGATAAGTGCTGTTGGCTTTGAAAAGCAATATAAGGGGCCGTTTAAATTTGGGAATACCAAGGCGGATATAAATGCCGGCTCTATAACGCTCCAGGCAATTTCCAAAGATCTGAAAGCAGTGGTGGTAACTGCAAAAAAACCATTGATTGAGCAAAAGATTGATAAGCTTGTAGTGAACGTAGATGCCTCGCCTACCAATGCCGGAGCAACAGCAATGGAGGTTTTGGAAAAATCTCCGGGTATATCTGTAGATAATGATGGTAATATCAGTTTAAAGGGAAAAGCAGGTGTAATTGTTATGATGGATGGTAAGCCAACTTATCTTTCCGCAGCAGACCTTGCTAATCTTTTGAAAAATACGGCTGCTTCATCAATTGACCAGATAGAAATAATGACACAGCCCTCATCTAAATATGATGCTGCCGGTAATGCCGGTATCATAAATATAAAAACTAAAAAAAGTTTAAAAAGTGGTTTGAATGGTAGTGTTACTGCTGGCGGAAGCATTGGTTTTTTACATAAAGGCGATGCGGTATATGCAACTGCACGTTCACAAAACAGCCTGAATTTTAATTACAGGAAAAATAAGATTAACATTTTTGGCAACTACAATCCCAATTTCAATAAAGGGAGGAACGAGCTTAATATCAAAAGGAATTTTTATAATACAGATGGTTCATTAAGCTCAAAAACGGATATGAGCACTTCTTTTAAAGGGCGGAATAATAATCATAGTATAAAACTTGGTGCAGATTATTTTATTGATAAGAAAAATGTGATTGGTGTTGTGTTTACAGGGTTTGGCTTTTTTGGAAATCCAAATCCTTCCACAATAACCAACATTTACAACCCTGATGGCTCTATACAATCCGGCTTGTATTCCATTACAGAAAACAATATGAAATTCAGGAACTATACAGCCAATGTAAACTATAAACATACTTTTGACAGCACAGGCAAAGAGTTTTCAGCGGATCTTGATTACGTGAAGTACGACAATGTATCTGATATGTTACTGACTACTTACCCGCGTGATTATAATGATAAATTAGGTGATCCTGTTTTATTAAAAGGTCATCTGCCTGCTAATATTAATATCTATTCTGTAAAAGCTGATTATACTCATCCCCTGAAAGGAGATGTCAAATTTGAAACAGGTATTAAAAGCACGCTGGTAAAAAACGATAATACGGTAGATTATGCAAGAGAAGCTGGAGAAGGGTGGATACCGGATGCAAGATCAAACCACTTTTTGTACGAAGAAAATATTAACGCAGCTTATATAAACCTGGGTAAAAAATTCAATGATAAATGGAGCGGGCAGGTTGGTTTAAGAGCAGAAAATACCAATACCAAAGGAAGACAGGTTATTAATGATTCATCTTTTACAAGGCATTATACCAATCTTTTTCCAACGGCCTTTGTCAGCTATGCGGTTGATAAAAACAACCAGTTAACTCTTTCGTATAGCCGCAGGGTTAACAGGCCTAATTACCAGGATCTGAACCCGTTTACATTTTTTCTTGATTCGCTCACTTACAAAAAAGGAAATCCTTACCTGTTGCCTCAGTTCACACACAGCATTGAGCTGAGCCATAGCCTGAAAGGAAAATATATATTCAGTGTTAATTACAGCAGAACAACAGATGTTATTTCAGAAATAATCAGGCAGAATACAGATGAAAAAGTCATATTCGCCACTACTGAAAATATATCTACCTTCCGCAATATGGGCTTGTCAATTACAGCGCCTTTTAAATGGGCGCCCTGGTTTAATACCAATGTATTTGCCAACCTTTATAATAATCATTATAAAGGAATGTATAATGCAGATCCTATTGATCTTAGTTATACCGCATATATGGTTAACATTACCAACAGTTTTACCATTGCCAAAGGTTTCTCCGCGGAGCTCAGTGGTTTTTACAGGTCAAAATCAGTTAACCAGCTTTTGGTGATAGACCCGATGTATCAAATGAGTATCGGGCTTCAGAAGTCGTTGCTGAAAGATAAAGCGACACTCAGGCTCAATTTCCGTGATCCGTTCGGCTGGCAAAAATTTGGCGGTGTAAGCCGTTACGGAGATGTGGATGTTACTATCCGCAACCGCTGGGATACCCGACAGGTTTCTGCCAGTTTAACTTACCGCTTTGGAAAAAATACGATAGCTCCATCCCGCAAAAGAGCAACAGGTGTTTCAGATGAAATCAACCGGGCGGGACAGGCGAATTAAAGTATTGGATAGAGGAGAGGGTATAAAGCATAGGTCCATAAACCTTATATCATTCACCCGACACTTCATTGTATCTATCTTAGTTTAGTTTCTCATGTTTTGGTTTTTTGATCCCGCCGGCCCCGGCGGGATTTTTTTCCTACTTTTGCCATTCAATTTTTTGTTATGCCATCATTTGATATTGTAAGTAAAGTAGATGCACAGGCGTTGGACAATGCAGTAAATGTTACCAGAAAAGAAATTACCAACCGCTTTGACTTCAAAGATTCTCATGTTTTGATCGATCTCAATAAAAAAGAATATAAGCTTAACCTTGAAACGGACGGAGATATGCAGATGCGGCAATTGGTAGATGTATTAGTGAGCCGGGCACATAAACAGGGCATAGCGCCGGAAGCGTTTGACCTCTCAAAGGAAGGTGCCCAAAGCGGAAAGATCTGGAAAAAAGAAGTATTGGTGAGGAACGGCTTAAAGCAGGAAGATGCAAAAAAAATAGTAAAACATATTAAAGATGCCGGACTTAAGGTACAGGCTTCTATAAACGATGATTTAGTAAGAGTAACCGGTAAAAAAATAGATGATCTTCAGGCAGTGATACAAGCATCAAAAGGGTGGGGACTGGAAATTCCGTTGCAATATGAAAATATGCGTTCGTGACCGGGGAAAGGGTTATAGGTGCATCTGCTGAAAACTGATAGTTTAGCATAATGTGCTAAACCTGTTTCTAACCCTTAATTTTAACATATTTCCGGTGCATAACTATGTGCGTACAGAGTGTATATTAAAGAGGGTGAAAATTTGGAAAAGGTATATTCAATATAGTATCTTTAATAAACAAACGCTACAAAATCTGGAAACAGGAATAGTAGCATAGAGAAGCGGAAATCCGTCAGAAGATGGAAGCCTCTCACGAAAGCATCGGGTTAAGTATTATGAAGGCGAAAGCCGGAAAATTACAAAACTTGATGCTTTTTCTTTATATGCATTTTGTATAACCATACCATATATTCCTTTTTCAAATACAAAAAATATAAAAGTTTCATTATCACTGCGTAAATTAGCTGTAACAGATCCTCGTCCCTTAGATCTGACGTTATATCTATGCGAATTCCGAGGTCTGATCAACTTATAAAACCATTAAACAGTAATGCCCGCACCTAAGAGCCCTCAACGGAAAAAAATTTTTATCAGCTATCGTGTGCAAGACACTGCAGCAGATACAGGCCGGTTGGTAGACTCATTAAAGCAGGTTTTTTCTGAAGACCAGATATTCATGGACATCGAAAAACTTGAGCCAGGCGTGGATTTCAGGGTAGCGCTTGCAAAGTCCCTCGAAACCTGTGATGTACTTTTCGCAGTTATAGGGCCGGAATGGATTGGCAGAGATAAAAATGGTGACCCACGTATTAAGCATTCTGAAGATTGGGTAAGAATTGAACTGGAAACAGCACTTAAAAGAGATATCCGGGTAATTCCTGTTTTGGTAAGAGACGCATCGCTTCCTCAACCCGAAGAATTGCCGGAAACATTATACCCTTTGCTGAACAGGCAAACTTACGAGATCAGCAATAAGCGATGGAAGTACGATACAGATCAGTTAATAAATTTTTTAAAACAAATTGGTTTTAATCCTAAAAAACAGGACATACCATTACCTGAGCAAAGTAGTGGTGGCATTGGTAAATGGCTTATTTATGGATTGATTGGTTTAGCCGCGGTTGTGATAGCTGTGCTTATGTTTGAAACAACGCGCAGCACCAAAGCTCAGGAAAAAATAATTACTGATAATCCGGCTCTTGATTCGCCCAAGCCAAACAATAATAAATCCAATCCTAATAGAGTTATTAAAGATCGGGAACCTGTTCAGGAAGAAAAAATCGTTGATATTCCCGCAAATGTTGGTGGCGCATGGTATGACGCCACTAATCAATATACTATGTACATTACTCAAACAGGCAGCACACTTGAGCTAAAAAGTGTAAGCGTGGCTGGTATTACTACAGGGGAAGGCGTGGGAACCATTGATGGAAATAATATTAACTTTAAGGTTCAGCTTTATAATGTAGGCGTTATTTCAGGCTCTGCTATTATTCCCCGGGACAATAATGTTTTAAATGGAAAATTTGTAATTACCAATAATGGGGCTTCATATACAGAGCCCTTTTATTGGACCAGGCAATAAAGCATTGCTTCTGACTAAGATTTATTATTACGCTTTTTTTGTGGTACACACTGCTTCCTGTATTCAGTATAAATATACCTACGCTGAATTTCTTCCCGCATTAATAATACCAAAGGAGCAGCGCATCACTAACTTCTCATATGTTTTTTTATGAGAAGATTCAACCAGTGCCTCTTCAAGCTCTCTTACTTTTGTGATGGCATATTGCTGTATGGTTACCAGCGGTAACACAATACGCTCTCTCATTTGCACCGAAAGTTGTTCTACCGGATAATCTGCCATCAGCTCAGTGTTGCCTGTTAATTTAAAAATATATGCTTTAGTGAGCTCGTATTCATTGTAAATCTTGTTCCATATTTCGCCATACAAAGGATGTTTCGATAAAAACATCGTCATAGGGAAAAAAGACTTTTTCATTGACATCTCGCAGTTGCCGATCAATGTTTTGAAGAAAGTCGAATGATCGTACAGGTGTTTGATCTCATCCCATCTGCCTTCTGCTTCTAATTGTTTAAAAGCGGTTCCCACACCATAATAACCTGTTACATTTTGTTTTAACTGGCTCCATGCGCCTACAAACGGAATAGCTCTTAAATCTTTCAGCGAAAGCTTGCCTGATGCTCCTCTTTTTGCCGGGCGGCTCCCGATATTTGTTTCAGCATAAAAGCGCAACGGGCTTGCGTGACCGAGGTATTCTAAAAATGTGGGCATGTTTTTTAATTCCAGGTAAGCATCAAGGCTTATCTCAGAAAGCTTTTGTATCAATCCTTTTTCAGAATCTTTTAAAGCCAGCTTTTGCGAAGCAAAAAGATCATTAGATATACCTGCATTGATCAATTGCTCAATATTGAATTGCGCGGAATCGATAGTGCCGAAATTTGAACTAACCGTTTGCCCCTGTATGGTGAGCTGAATTTCTTCATTGGCTATATTTTTCCCGAGCGATGCATAGAACTTATGTGTTTTGCCGCCACCTCTTGCCGGAGGGCCGCCGCGGCCATCAAAGAAAACAACGCTTATACCATGTTGCCTTGATATTTTAGTCAGCTCTTCTTTTGCTTTATATATACTCCAGTTGGCCATCAGGTAGCCACCATCTTTTGTGCCATCAGAAAAACCAAGCATAATCGTTTGCTTGTTTTTTCTGCGTTGTAAATGCGCCCTGTATTGCGGAAGCGTATATAACTCTTCCATAATGGACCGGGCATTTTTTAAATCATCAATGGTTTCAAATAACGGCACTATATCCACTTTCAATTCTTCCGCTTTCCATCCGCTTATCAAAAACAAACCATATACCTCCATTGCATTCAGCGCACTGTTACACTGGCTGATGATATACCTGTCACAACCCTCTTCACCATTGGCTGCCTGTATTTGTTTCAGAGTAGCCATCACGTTCAGTGTGTCTTTATGCACTTCATCTTCAAGAATATCAGGGGTTGCAGTGCCGGAAACAGCTACAAGCGCTCTTATTTTTTCAGGTGCGCCCAATTCTGCATAGTTTCCAGGAAGAATATCAGTTTTCTTTGCTATCTGCTCGGTAATTTTTGTATGAACAGTACTTTCCTGCCGTAGATCAAGCGATGCAAAAAACAGCCCAAATACTTCTACTTTATTGATCAGTGTTTCTACCAGATCAACAAACAAACCATTATGTTTGTATATTAATGTGTCCCGAACATTATTAAGCGTATCTAAAATTTCTTCTTTGGTAAGATCACTTATATGGCCCGGAACAAAAACATTATTATACAATTTCAATTCCAGCTCCTGCAAAGGAATATCTACACCTTTAAACGTCAGTCTTCTTTTTAAACGTCTTACATCTATATAATATGATTTCAGGATGCTCTCCCGCAATGCACCTGCGACTTTTACGGTGGTATCAGTTTTTACAAAAGGATTACCATCCCTGTCGCCGCCTGGCCAAAATCCCATTCTTAAAATAGGATTAGTTGCTGATATACCTTCCGGCATATTGTTTTTCATAAACGCAACAATTCTTCCTGCCGCCGGATAAAATACATTTACCAGGTACCATATCAGGCTTACCGCCTCATCATAGGGTGTTGGTTTCTGCTGCTTGAAAAAGGGTGTTTTGCCCAACTGCTGCAGGTACATATTAATATTGTTAATATTATTCTCCGCAATAGCTCTCGAAAGATCATGAATAATACCAAGCACAGCGCCGGGATAAAATTGAGTTGGATGTGCGGTCAGCACAAGGCGCACATTAAATGTATCTGACAGATCTTTTAACTCCTGCTCTTTATTAAACTGCACCACTTCAGACTGAAGATTTTTGAGCGTACCCGGGCCATTCATATCATTCACAGTTGTAAAAGCAGCATCTTCCAGCGCGTCAAACAACACTACCTGCCGCTCCACATATTGTACAAAGCGAAACAGAAGATCGAGCTTTTCTTCCTCCTTGCTGTATGCCGTATGTTTACTAAAAAAATCGTCAATGATCTGCGTTGGGCTCATCATTTTTGTATAACCTTCTTCACAATAATTAAGCAGCAGCGATAACAGGATACCTGTTTTCTCTATCCGGTGAAAGGGAAGAGAAGTAAACAAGCTGTTATATAATTGAAATTTCCGGCCTACAAGATTCTGAAACTGTATAAGAGAAGCATTTGAGCTTGCCATGCGTAAATTGGTATTATTATCAATTATTGATTAAAAATCAGCCTGCTGTTGCATTTACAGCGGCAGCCATAAAATATTCCAGACAAGCAAACTATAATGGCGCATGAAATTAGCTAAAAAATGAGTAATTGAGCGGACATTTGATGTTTTTTTAAAGAAGTGAAATTTCTTTTTTTAATTTTCTATTTAAACTGTAAAGTCTTTAGTCAGCACAATATCCAAAGCCGCGCATATATTTTTTTGCTATTGTATAAATCTGTTTTACCTTCGGCGGCGTTAATTAAAAAATGTTATACTCCAAACGATATATTTTTTCTTTTTCTGCTATCTCAACAGCAGTTGATACAATTATTACTACAACAACCACAACCCTCAGTTGAGGGTAACATTCACGCATATTATACATTGGGCTTACAGCTATGGTTATCCGGAGAGATAAAAGGTTGACTTATATAAAATCATTCTCAAAATCATTTATATGCAGGTGTTGAAATTCGGCGGTACTTCTGTAGGAAGCGCTGATAACATAAAAAAGGTTATAGATATAGTAAGAAAGGCATTGGAAAAAGACAGAACGGTTGTAGTTGTTTCAGCTTTGGGCGGCACAACTGATGCATTACTGAATGCAGGCTTTTTAGCTTCAACCGGTAATGAACAATATAAAGATGAATTACAACGCATAGAGCAGCGCCATCTTGAAGCGGTTAAGCAGCTCATTCCCGTGCAGCAGCAAAGCAGCATGCTGAGCCTCGTTAAAAAAATATGCAACGAAATTGATGATGTATGCAATGGTGTTTTTTTGTTGGGTGAATTATCTGCCCGCACAAAAGACAGAATTGCGAGCTATGGTGAACTGATGTCCTCTCAAATCATTGCAGGCGCTTTTAACAGCGCAGGTGTACCTGCATTATGGAAAGATGCAAGAAAGATGATCCGTACCAATGCCAATTTCGGAAATGCGCAGGTAAACGCGGATGTCAGCAAAAATCTTATTACTGAGTTTTTCGATACACACCAGGATGCGCTGGTGATATTGCCTGGCTTTATCGCTTCTGATGAAAATAATGAAACAACAACATTGGGCAGAGGTGGTTCTGATTATACTGCCGCGATTGTTGCGGCTGCTTCAGATGCAGATTCGCTTGAAATATGGACTGATGTATCTGGTATGATGACGGCAGATCCGAGATGGGTAAGCGGTGCAAAAGTCATCCCTTCTATCTCGTACCAGGAGGCAATGGAACTGTCACACTTTGGCGCAAAAGTTTTATATCCACCAACTATTCAACCTGTATTGGGCAAGGGCATTCCGGTAGTTATCAAAAATACATTTGCACCCGGCGATGCAGGTACTATTATTGAAAAACATGCTGCTACGAATGGTAATGCCATCCGCGGTATTTCAAGTGTAAGTAATATAGGTTTAATCAGTCTTGAAGGCAGTGGCATGGTTGGCGTACCGGGGTTTTCAAGGAGATTGTTTGAATCGCTTTCTTTTGCTAAAATCAATGTGATATTGATAACACAGGGCTCTTCTGAACATTCCATATGCGTTGGTGTGGAAACGCCCTTCATACAAAAAGCAAAAGAAGTGGTGGACGCGGAATTTGATGATGAAATACGCATGGAAAAAGTGCAGCCGCTTGTAATTGAATTGGATTTATCCATCGTGGCGCTGGTTGGAGAGAATATGAAAAGTCACCCGGGCATCAGTGGTAAAATGTTTGGGGCGTTGGGCAGAAATGGTGTGAATGTACGTGCCATTGCGCAGGGTTCATCTGAGCGTAATATTTCCGCGGTAGTATCTACAAAAGATGTGCGCAAAGCCATCAATATATTGCATGAAGAGTTTTTTGAAACAACCAACAAGCAGATAAACCTTTTTATTGCCGGTGTGGGAAATGTGGGCAGCAAACTAATGGATCAGTTGAAACAGCAGCATGAATGGCTGGCAAAGCATCTTCGTTTAAACATTAAGGTTATCGGGCTTGCCAACAGCCGCAAAATGGCGATTGATGATAGTGGCATCGACCTTAATCGCTGGCAGGAAAAATTAGCCGGTGGTGAAACTGCTGATATCAATAATTTCATAAACATTATTCTCAGCAAAAACTTACGCAACGCTATATTTATAGATGTTACTGCCAGTGATGCGGTAGCAAAAGTATATGATAAGCTTTTGCAAAAGAGCGTGTCTGTAGTGGCTTGTAACAAAGTAGCGGCATCCTCTTCTTATACTTACTATAAAAATTTAAAAGATCTTGCAAGAGCATATAATTGTGTGTATTTGTTTGAAACCAATGTTGGAGCTGCTTTGCCCGTAATTGGTACGCTTAATGACCTGATGCGCAGCGGTGACAGGATCAGCAGGATGGAAGCAGTATTAAGCGGTACATTGAATTTTGTATTTAATAATTATGATGGCAGCCGCAGCTTTGCAGAAGTAGTAAAGCAGGCGCAGGACGAAGGCTATACTGAACCAGACCCAAGACTCGATTTGAGTGGTACGGATGTAATGCGTAAGATCATGATACTGGCACGTGAATCAGGTGAGCAAATGGAAATGCAGGATATTGTATGCAATGGTTTTTTACCCGAAAGCTGTATGCAGGGTGATGTGTCTGCATTTTATGAAGAAATGAAAAAGCATGAATTGCATTTCAAAAGATTATATGATGAAGCCGCCGTTAAAAATTTCAAATTGAAGTTTGTGGCTAAATATGAAAATGGTAAAGCCTCTGTAGGTTTGCAACATATATCACCCGAGCACGATCTTTATCATTTATATGGGAAAGATAATGTAGTATTGTTTTATACAGAGCGTTACCCATTACAACCTTTGGTGGTAAAGGGAGCAGGAGCAGGAGCGGAGGTAACAGCATCCGGTGTGTTTGCGGATATAATAAGAGCGACAGCGCAGTAGAGATGGAAGGTAAAGGGTAGGAAGAAAGTAGTAAGAGATAAGGGGTAATAGTAAGTGGACAGAAAAAATCTTGCTGATAGCTGAAGCCTGATAGCCGACCACAATTTTAAATTTCAAATCTCAAATTTCAAATGTTAGATAAAGCAATAAGTAACGCATGTGGTAAATCAGTAACCATACACGCTCCGGGCACCGTGGCTAATATGGTTTGCGGATTTGATGTATTAGGACTGGCTTTGAATGAACCGTATGATGTAATGACCATAAAGCTCATTGATGAGCCAACTGTTGTAATAAATAATGTTGACAGTTATAATCTGCCGACAGACCCCGGAAGAAATGTCGCGGGTGTTGCCCTTCTTGAAATGATTGAAAAGCTTGATCGCAAAACAGGTTTTGATATCACTGTTGAAAAAAGAATAAAACCCGGCAGCGGTGTGGGTTCCAGCGCAGCAAGCTCTGCCGGCGCCGTGGTGGCAGCCAACCATTTACTGGGTAATATTTTCAGTAATGAAGATTTAGTGCAGATGGCTATGTTTGGTGAAAAATTAGCTTCCGGCGTAAAACATGCAGATAATATTGCGCCATGTATTTTTGGCGGTGTTACACTGATACGCAGTATCCTTCCGTTGGATATTATCAACGTTCCTTCTCCATTATTATATGTAACGGTTGTGCATCCGCAGATTGAAGTAAGAACAGAAGATGCAAGGCAGATACTGAAGAAGCAGATTTTACTCAAAGATGCCATCAAACAATGGGGCAATATTGCAGGATTGGTAGCAGGACTGATGAAAAGTGATTACGATCTTATCAGCAGGTCGCTTGAAGATGTATTGATTGAGCCGGTTAGAAGCATTCTCATTCCCGCATTTGCCGAGGTAAAAGCAAAGTGCCTGAAAGCCGGTGCATTAGGTGGTGGCATATCAGGCTCGGGTCCATCAATATTTATGTTGAGCAAAGATGAAGCAACGGCGCTTACAGTAGAGAACGCTATGAAAGAAGTTTATACTGCTACCGGAATTGCGTATCATACGTATGTAACAACAGTTAATAAGGAAGGAGTGAAGGTTGTTGGATAAAAAACATTGATTATAATGATATTGATATGCCTATACTTGTTCATTTAGCCGATGAAAGGGAAAGCGCTAATATTATGCGAAACGGAATTGTTACAGGCAAAAGAAGGCCAGGAATTTTCTGTATGCCAGTTTTGCAAAATTTTTATTTATCGCATCAGTGGTTGAGAGAGCTAAAACGAAGAGGTGTAAGAACATTTGTTGGAATTTATTTCAAAGTTGACAGCAGGTTAAAAGTTTATGCAGGAAAATATAATGAAGAGCATAAGCACATTACAGTAGGAGAGGCTATCAAAGAAATACAAATAATGGATGACCCGTTGGGTTACGAAATAATTATTGCCCGGAAAATCGAGGCGAAAGAGATCAGAAAGATTAAAAGTATTCCTCAACATGTTGGCTGGCGTTACTATCCCGGGGCAAATGGAAAAACACCCTGTTCCTGTGAGTACTGTATAAAAAGTACTATTAAAGCTGGCCGAATAAGAAAGAAAGAAGGGGTGAAAGTTAGTAAGATTTCGTACCGGGATTTATTGAACCAGCTTAGAAATTCAGACGATGTGAATAAGATCGAAGATATTTTGCTATATAATCTTAGAATTAAAAACAGGAGAAGTGATCCCAGCGAACTTTTGTTTTTGCTTGATAAAAATGTAGTTTCAATAGATCGTGGATTAGCATTAAGCCTAAGTAATTTTAAGCATAGGAATACACGCGATATACTTTTTAAATTGCTTAAAAAGCCTGATGACACTACAAGAGAATTTGTAGTCGACAGTTTACTGAAATTATATGGAACAGATATCGAAAAGCATTTGAATAAGTATAATGATGTCATTATCCAAACTGCAATCAAAAATTGGCATGAAGGCAATTAAATTATCTGTTTAAATTTAATTCTTAAAATCGTATTATAGGTTAGAATGAAATACTATAGTTTAAATAATCAATCTCCCGAAGTAAATTTTAAAGAAGCCACTATTAAAGGTCAGGCGCCGGATAAAGGTTTGTATTTTCCAAAATCATTACCCAAGCTTGGTAAAAGCTGGGTTGACAGCATTGATAAAAAATCAAATGAAGATATAGCTTTTGATGTGATACAGCCGTATACCGGTGAAGACATTCCTGAAGCTGATCTGCGCAGGATTGTGAAAGAAACGATTGACTTTTCAATTCCCCTGGTTAAGGTAACAGGTAATATATACTCTCTTGAATTATTTCACGGGCCAACCCTTGCTTTTAAAGACATTGGCGCAAGATTTATGAGCCGTTGCCTTGGGTATTTCGCAAAAAAAGAAAGTGAAAAAGTTACAGTGCTTGTAGCTACATCCGGCGATACCGGCGGCGCAGTAGCTAATGGTTTTTATGATGTTGATGGCGTGGATGTGGTAATATTATATCCCTCCGGAAAAGTAAGTTCCGTTCAGGAAAAACAATTAACAACACTTGGAAAAAATATTACAGCCATTGAAGTAAATGGTACGTTTGATGATTGCCAGCAAATGGTAAAACAGGCTTTTGCGGATACCTCGCTTACTTCTAAAAAATTTCTTACCTCGGCAAACTCTATTAATGTTGCCCGCTGGCTGCCGCAGCAGTTTTATTATTTCTTTGCATACAAGCAATGGCAGCAAAAAAATGCGCCGCCGGTGATTTGTGTGCCGAGTGGAAATTTCGGAAATATCTGCGCGGGTATGCTGGCGCATATTTCCGGTTTGCCGGTGCAGCATTTTATTGCAGCATGCAATGCCAATAATGTAGTACCCAGATTTTTAGATAATGGCAATTATGAAATCCGCCCTGCTGTAGCTACATTATCCAACGCGATGGATGTGGGTAATCCCAGCAATTTTGTAAGAGTACTGGAACTGTTCAATAATAATTTTATTGATCTTAAAAAGATATTATCCGGCTATACCATTACTGATGAAGAAATCAAAGCCACACTAAAACAAGCAAAAAAAGAAACCGGCTACCTGCTTGATCCGCATGGCGCTGTTGGCTATCTTGCGTTGCAACGATACCTTGCTGCTCATCCCGGCGAAAAAGGTATTTTCCTGGAAACAGCCCATCCTGTAAAATTTTATGACGTGGTAGAGCCTGTAATTAATGAAGCCGTTCCTATACCTGAAGCCATTCAGCAAATATTACCGCTCAAAAAGCATAGTGTTGAAATGGATGCGGAATATGGGTTGTTAAGAGAGTATTTGTTGAAAAATTAAAAGAACATTTCATCCTGATATACTCCAAACTACGCTGTACACATTCTTTATTTAATTGGTGCTGTATAAGAGGGGTAAATAGCTGCAGCGCAGCAATCATATTTGTAGCACTGTAGCGGATATGGCATTTTCAGCTGCGGCGCACCGAAATATTAAATGCATCTGATTAATATTACACCGCTCTGCGGCTTGCTTCATATTGTTGCCAGTTACAAATATTATCGGTGCGCTGCACCTGTATTGCCTTTGTGGTTTTTCTAACGATAAACTTCAAACAACAAACCAGAAATTTTTCGATATTTGCAGCCTGAATAATTGGATTGTAACTTAAAGTAAATGAAAATTGATTTTAAAAAATACAGTGATGGTTTAGTGCCAGCTATTGTGCAGGATAATGAAACCCAAAAAGTGCTGATGCTTGGTTTTATGAATGAGGATGCATGGAATACTACCATGCAAACAGGTAAAGTAACATTTTTCAGCAGAAGCAAAAAGAGACTCTGGACAAAAGGGGAGGAGAGTGGAAATTTTCTTGAATTAAAATCAGCCGCTGTTGATTGTGATAATGATACTTTATTAATAAAAGCGCATCCGCTTGGCCCGGTTTGCCATACCGGTGCAGATACCTGCTGGGATGAAAAAAATCATAAGGATGATTTTTTGTATTACCTGGAAGATATAATTGAACTGCGTAAAAAAGCATCGCCTGATGAATCGTATGTAGCTAAACTTTTCACTAAAGGTATCAATAAAATAGCGCAAAAAGTAGGAGAAGAGGCTGTAGAAACAGTAATTGAAGCAAAGGATAATGATGAAGATTTGTTTCTGAATGAATCTGCAGATTTACTTTTTCACTATCTTATATTATTAAATGCAAAAGGATACAGGCTTAAGGATATCGTATCAGTGCTTGAAAAACGTCATTCCAAATAAAAAATCCCCCGGTAATTACCGGGGGATTTCGCTTTTATAAAGGCATTCTCAATTTGCGGAAGTCACGGAAGCAATCTCAATTCCCTCATAAACCTTTTTTTATTGCTTAACTAAGTGACTTTTCTTTTGAAGTACGGAACGTTATTTTAAAAGCGAAATTACCGGATAATTTTCGGAGGATTTATCTATAAAAAAGAATATTACTTTACTGCAAAATCTGTTTTCGTATCTCCCCAAAGCAAACTTACTTTACCGTCTTTATCAATATTGATGGTAAATGTTTCAGTAAATGCCGGGGCTTTACTAACAGGTACCTGCACACGTAAAATATCATCAGCTTCATTGTATTTAAATGCACCCCATTGTTTCCATGTTTTGTTGAAGATGATAGTCCATTCCTTATCTCCGGCAATAGTAAATAAACCATATTTACCGGCAGGCAGTTTTTGGCCTTCAACCGTAATGTCTTTGTCTGTTTCAAATACAGTTGCTTCATTTGCGCCTGTACGCCAAACTTTACCGGGCAATGGTTCGAGGTCTTTACCGATTGTTCTGCCTTTTACAGACGGCTGGCTGTAATTAATAGTAATTGTTGCACCTGAGGTAATTTTTTCAGATGTTTTAGCCGGAGGGCTTGCAGGTTTTGTATCCTGGGCGCAAGCTATACTCGCAACAAGCATCGTTGCCGCCACTAAGGGCATAAAAAGAGATCTTTTCATATTGTTGTAGTTTTAAATGTTTAGAAAACAATATTCATGCCACCGGTTAAATGTGCAGTTGCCGTTTATATAATTGAATGGTATTTTCCAGTCCGAGATATAATGCATCACAAATAAGCGCATGGCCTATTGACACTTCATCTAACCAGGGAATATGCTGTTTGAAAAATTTCAGGTTATGCATATCAAGATCGTGGCCCGCATTTAATCCTAGTCCTAATGCTTCTGCTCTTTTTGCAGCAGCAATAAACGGGGCTATGGATTGTTGAGGGTTCTCCAAAAATGCGCTGGCATATCCTTCAGTATATAATTCAATCCTGTCTGTGCCGGTAGCTGCCGCGCCTTCTACCATTTCAACAACAGGATCCACAAAAATAGAAACACGTATTCCGGCTTTTTTGAATACGCTGATCATCTCTGTTAAATATGACTTGTTTTTTATGGTATCCCATCCGTGGTCGCTGGTAAGTTGCCCAAGATCATCAGGCACTAATGTTACCTGGTGAGGCCTGGTTTCAAGCACAAGGTCAATAAATTTTTGCTCCCGGCAGTTGCCTTCAATATTAAATTCAGTGGTAATAATTTTTCTTATCGCTCTTACATCGCTGTAACGGATATGCCGCTCATCGGGGCGGGGATGAACTGTTATACCGTCGGCGCCAAAACGCTCAATATCTTGGGCTGCTTTTAATACATCAGGATTATTGCCGCCCCTGCTGTTACGGAGCGTGGCAATTTTGTTTATGTTTACGGAGAGTTTTGTAGTATGATTCATAGGCAAATGTACTCCTAATATTTTCTTTTTGTTAAGCCGTACGATTGAACTGAAATTTGAATATATTTACAAAGGCTAAACAAGGTTTAATTATTGTAAAACGGAGCTGCCTGCTAAAAATTGACTGATGCAATCTATTCAACGACTTCTCAGCACATCAAAGCCATTTTTTATTGCATGGTGCATGGTGGCGGCTTTCGGTACATATTTTTGTATGTATGCTTTCAGGAAACCTTTTAATGCAGGAATATATGAAGGATTAACGCTTTGGGACATTCATTATAAAACCATCCTCATTATTTCGCAGGTGTTTGGTTATATGTTGTCCAAATTCATGGGCATAAAAGTTATTTCGGAATTGAAGTCAGCCAGCCGCACCAAACTTATTATCGGGTTGATACTTTTTGCAGAAATCGCTTTACTTTTTTTCGGGCTTGTGCCACATCCTTATAATTTTATCTGCCTTTTTCTCAACGGGCTGCCGCTCGGTATGATCTGGGGTATTGTATTCAGCTATCTTGAAGGAAGGAAATTTACGGAGATATTAGCTATCGGCTTAAGTATCAGCCTTATTGTTTCATCAGGCATTTTAAAAACATTATACTTTGATGTAAGAGAATGGTTCCCGGCTGTTAGTGAATTCTGGATGCCTTTTGTAATGGGTTTGCTTTTTTTGCCCTTGTTTTTTTTATTTGTATGGATGTTATCCGTAATACCTGCTCCATCGCAGGAAGATATATTGGCAAGAGCGCCACGGCTTCCTATGAATAATGAAGATAAAAGAACGGTATTCAGAAATTACGGGCTTGGTGTGATTTGCTATATAATATTATATACTTTTCTTGCCACGCTCAGAGATTTTCGCGACAATTTCGCAGTTGAAATATGGAATGAGGTTGATCCTTCATTTAATAAAAATGTATTTACACAAACAGAAGCTATTGCCAGCGTTATTGTGCTGGTAACTATCGGAAGTCTTTCAGCAATAAAAAATAATTTCAAAGGTTTCTGGTCGGTAAATGGTATTATAGCTATAGGTTTTTTTATAAGCGGATTTGCTACGCTTTTGTTTCAGTTGCATAAAATTTCACCTTTTTTGTGGATGTTTTTATTAGGTACGGGGCTTTTTCTTGCCTATATGCCTATGCAGATCGCGTTATTTGAACGTATGATCGCCTTTTTCAGGATAAAAGCCAACGCCGGTTTTTTTGTGTATATGTGCGATTCTATCGGTTACCTGGGCAGTGTGGTATTAATGTTGTATAAAGAGTTTTTTATGAAAGACCTTCAATGGTCGCTGGTATTAATAAAATTTACATACCTGCAGGCATTGCTTTCGCTGGCATTGCTTGCGGTGGCATGTATATTCTTTTTTAAAACCGCAAAAAGAAAAAAAATTACAGAAGACGGTACTATAACCGGCGCATAAATTTTTAAATTAAAATGTCAAATATGTCACGTTCTGCCTTATTATTTACACCGGGTCCTTTATCCACATCACATACAGTAAAAGAAGCCATGCTTGAAGATATGGGGTCGAGAGATCATGCATTTGTGAAAGCAGTAAAAGACATCCGGGAAGGATTACTGAAGCTTGCGCATGCACCAAAGGAAGAGGGCTATGAATGTGTGATCATGCAGGGCTCTGGTACATTTGGCGTGGAAAGTGTGATAAGCAGCATAGTAGGAGACAAAGACAAGCTGCTGATACTGGCTAATGGCGCTTATGGTGAGCGCATTGTGAAAATGGCTAAAATACATAAGCTCAATCATGCAGTATTGCGCTTTGATGAAGACAATATTGTAACGCCTGAAGCAGTGGAAGCATTTTTAAAAGACAATAACGATATTACACATGTTGCGTGTATTCATAGTGAAACAACAACAGGGCTGTTTAATCCTGTTGGTGATATTGGAGCAGTATGTAAAAAATTTAATAAAGTATTTGTTGTAGATGCAATGAGTAGTTTTGGCGGTGTGGTAATGGATATGGTAGCATTATATATTGATTTTCTTATATCATCTTCCAACAAATGCATAGAAGGTGTTCCGGGTTTTGCATTTGCTTTATGCAAAAAGAGCGAGCTTGAAAAAGCTAAAGGGCAGGCAAGAAGCTTAAGCCTTGATTTGTATGATCAATGGCATGGGCTTGAAACTAATGGTCAATTCAGGTTTACACCGCCAACGCTAAGCATTATGGCTTTTCAGCAGGCAATGAAAGAACTTGAAGAGGAAGGTGGTGTATCCGCAAGAGAAGAAAGGTATAAAACAAATAAAAAAATACTGGATGAAGGTATGCACCAGATGGGCTTTCAGCAATACCTGTCACCTGCAATACAAGGTCATATTATAACTTCATTTTTATATCCTGATTCTCCTGATTTTAAATTCGACCGTTTTTACAATAAATTAAATGAAAGAGGATTTGTAATATATCCCGGTAAATTAAGCAAGGCTGATGCTTTCCGTATAGGTAATATAGGGCAGATATTCCCGGATGATGTAAAAGCATTACTTAAAGCGATTGAAGAAGTGATGAAAGAAGAGGGAGTGGCTGTTAATTGATTTGCAGTTTATAGTTTATGGTTTGTAGTTGCGTAAACCACAAACCATAAACCACTAACTTCCAACTCTTAACTTTCCCTATCTTTACCCGAAAGGATTGTGCCATATGAATAAAAAACTCCGCAGTCAAAACTGGTTTGGCAAAAAAGGGAAAGATGGATTTATATACCGCGCCTGGATGAAGAACCAGGGTATTCCTGATTATGAATTTAAGGGCAAGCCTGTAATAGGCATTTGTAATACATGGTCAGAGCTAACGCCCTGTAATGCACATTTCAGGGAGCTTGCGGAGTCCGTGAAAAGGGGCATTTCCGAAGCTGGTGGTTTCCCGGTAGAATTCCCGGTTATGTCGCTGGGAGAAACGCTTATAAAACCTACGACTATGCTTTACCGTAATCTTGCCAGCATGGATGTGGAAGAATCTATCAGGGCAAATCCCATTGATGGTGTTGTATTATTATGCGGATGCGATAAAACCACGCCCTCGCTTGTAATGGGTGCATGCAGCGTTAATATTCCAACCATTGTGGTATCAGGGGGACCAATGTTAACCGGCAAATACAAAGGCAGGAATATCGGAACAAGTGATATATGGCGTTTTAGCGAAGCGGTTCGTTCCGGGCATATGACGGAAGATGAAATGGAAGTAACAGAAGCGTGCATGGCCCGCAGCCGGGGCCACTGTGCCGTAATGGGTACGGCTTCTACGATGGCCTGCATGGTTGAGTCGCTTGGCTTGTCTTTGCCGGAAAATGCTGCCATACCTGCTGCGGATTCACGAAGAAAAGTACTGGCGCAACTCTCTGGTATGCGTATTGTTGAAATGGTGAATGAAGACATGAAACCAGCGGATATTCTTACCCGGAAAGCATTTGAAAATTCCATTAAAGTTAACGCAGCTATAGGCGGTTCTACCAACTTTGTACTGCATCTGCTAGCCATTGCCGGCAGGGTAGGGGTAGCGCTTTCTTTGAAGGATTTTGATGTGCATTCCGATGATATTCCGCTCATTGCCAACCTTCAGCCTTCCGGGGAACATTTTGTGGAAGACCTGTACTATGCCGGAGGCTTGCCTGCAGTGATGAAAGAAATTCTTCCCTCATTACATAAAGACGCGTTAACCGTTAACGGAAAAACAGTAGAAGAAAATTGCAGCAGCGCTGAGTGTTATGACCGTAAGGTAATTGCCGCTGCCGAAAAGCCATTTAATGATATATCCGGTATTGTTGTAGTAAAAGGAAATATTTGTGAAGAAGGCGCTGTGTTGAAACCTTCAGCCGCAAGCCCGCATTTATTAAAACATACCGGCAAGGCAGTTGTGTTTGAAGATATAGAGGATTATAAAAACCGTATCGATGATCCCAATCTTGACATTGATGAAAACAGCGTAATGGTGTTGAAAAATGTTGGGCCAAAAGGATATCCCGGAATGCCTGAAGTTGGTAATATGGGGCTGCCCAAAAAAGTATTGGCAAAAGGTATTACTGATATGGTGCGTATTTCTGACGGCAGAATGAGCGGGACAGGTTTCGGCACCGTGGCACTGCATGTTTCACCGGAAGCTGCAGCCGGAGAAAATTTTTCTGTTGTGCAGGATGGCGATATGATCACGCTGGATGTTGAAAAAAGGGTATTATATGCCGATGTCAGCGATGAAGAATTTGCGAAGCGTAAAAAAGAAAAAAAGCAATCGGCTACATATTATCAAAGAGGGTATGTAAGCCTGTATATCGGCCATGTGGAGCAGGCCCATCTCGGCGCCGACTTTGATTTCTTAAAGGGCTCATCAGGAAGTGAAGTGACAAGAGATTCGCATTAGGAAGCTGTCAGCTATCGGCAATGGGCAACAGGCAATAAACAATTCACTATTGACAATTCTTTTTTTAACGATTTTATATGGATAATAGAGCTGGAATTTTTAAAGACCAGGTTGCTATAGTAACAGGCGCAGGGCAGGGAATAGGTTTTGAGATTGTGAGACAATTATGCGAAAACGGTGCTGCTGTTGTATTGAATGATATTGATGCGCTGCTGGCAAAAAAAGCGGCTGAAGCTATTACCAGGGATGGTTACGCATGCATTGCTTTTGCCGGCGATGTTTCTGATGAGCAATTTATAGACGCGATGGTGAACGAAGCGGTATCAAAATTTGGTAGGCTTACCATTGCAATTGCCAATGCAGGCATTACATTGTTTGGAGATTTTCTTACCTACCCCGCGGATTCTTTATATAAAGTGATGCAGTTAAATTTAGGTGGAAGTTTTTTGCTCGCACAGGCTACTTCAAGGCAGATTATCAAACAAAAATCCGGCGGCAGCATATTGCTGATGTCCTCGGTAACAGGTCACCAGGCGCATAAAAACCTTGCAGCTTACGGTATGACAAAAGCCGCACTTGAAATGCTGGCTAAAAACCTGGTTATTGAATTATCAGAATACAATATCAATGTAAATACAATAGCTCCAGGCGCTACACTAACGGAACGTACATTAGGCGATCCGGAATATATGAATACATGGAGCCGTATTACACCAATGGGTAAACCTGCCACTGTACAGGATATTGCCAATGCTGCCCTGTTTATGGTTTCTCCGCTTTCCCGCCATGTTACCGGGCAAAGTCTTGTGATTGATGGCGGCTGGACTTCGGTAAGCCCTTCGCCATATTAAAAGGTTAGAAGTAAATATTAATAAATATTACATCCGGAAAACTGCTGTTTAGAGTGTTGCGGGATTGTATATAAATTTTTCCGGCCTGATCAATACTTAGTTATAAGCTGCTTTCGTTTTTGCTGCATGAAAAATCCGGTATCATTTTCCTGCATGGTGGCAATGCTGATTTTAGGCTCATGTCAATCCTCTGTAAGTACATCTCTTATACCAGAAATACCTTCTATATCGGTTACCAGCTCAAAGCCTGAAGAAGCCAAGGCGGTAGTTGATAAAAAAGAAGAAACGCCTGTTACAGCTGCAAATACAGATGCTGCAACAATATTATCAAAACCCCAAATACCTGTTTTATGTTATCACCAGATAAGAGACTGGCGTGGCAACGAAAGCCGTGGTGTAAAAGATGCCGTTGTGCCTCCTGCGGTGTTTAAAAATCAGTTGCAGATACTGGCAGACAGCGGTTATCATACGATTTTACCGGATGATCTGTATAATTATCTCACCAAGGGTTCACCGCTTCCTGCCAAGCCAATCATGCTTACCTATGATGACGGCGATGCTGACCAGTATAATATTGCAGCGCCTGAAATGGCAAAGCATGGTTTTAAAGGTGTCTTTTTTGTGATGACAGTCTCTCTTGGACGATCAATCTATATGACCAAAGAACAGGTAAAGCAACTGTCAGACGATGGGCATGTAATTGCTTCACATACTTATGATCATCATGACGTAAGAAAATACACTGATGCTGATTGGGATAAGCAGCTTATTGAATCAGGTAAGGAACTGGAAGCCATTACAGGAAAGCCCGTCAAATATTTTGCATACCCGTTTGGTGCATGGAATAAACAGGCAATTCCCGCGCTTAAAAAAAGGAATATGATCGCGGCATTTCAGCTCTCTACCAAAGTGGACCAGGATGATCCTTTATACACGATCCGCCGTATGATGGTGCCGGGCGACTGGAATGCCAATACCATGCTTAATGCGATGAAGCGGACTTTTAAGCAGTAATGTGAAGAGACAATATATTTGGCACCAGTTACGGGAAAAGCGGAGTGATATTATCATTAGAGGGAATGAGGAGATTTGCAATTGGAATGCTGAATAATACCGATGTACCATTGGTATTATTTACATGAATATTGCCACCGAGATAATCCATTCTTTTTTTCATATTACGCATACCATTGCCTTTCAGCGATTGAAATGATATGTCTTCCATGCCTATTCCGTTATCAGATATATTAATATCAAGTTTATCTGTAATAGTGAATGTTACATTTACAATGGAAGGAGATGCATGTTTTATGGCATTATGCAGTGATTCTTTTACAGCAAGAAAAATATGGCGCCTTGCATCGCTGGATATATGAATGTTTTTAATAGGCTCAGTAACGGTAATGTTACAGTGAATACCAACCTGCTGCATAAAACTCATGGCATATTCCCGCAGGTAAGATATCATCCCCGGTAAATTATCGTTTTGATGATTAAGCGACCATACAATTTCATTCATTGACTGGATCAGTCTTTCTGAATTTTCAGAAATTCTTTCCAGTTCAATGAAATGTTTGTCGCCCATTTTTTGTTTTACCATATCACTCATCAGTTTTATACCAGATAATCCATCACCTAATTCTGATTTGAGTTCGTTCGAAATTTCTGAGCGTACGGATTGCAGATCGGATAATAATTTCTCATTTTCTACTATTGTTTTATTGGGCGCATTATTTGTGTTAACATTTGTTTCCAGAACAATTTTTGATTTATATATTAATCCTGTATTAATACAGATCAACTCGAGTATAACACCTATTTGTAAAAAAATACTGGCATCTGAGCTTTTTTCTATCCACTCCGGCTTCAACAGGCGAAAGAACAGTGAGCATAATGCACCTGTGCCCATCATAATACTTCCAATCATTAAAAACCCTGCCAGTCTTTTATTTATTCTGTAAACTTTTAGCAGGATATCTACAAAAAAAACAAAAGCAATGATGGATACAAGGAGATGAATAGCTTCCTGTAACCGGTGATTGTCTGATACTAAATACCAGCATAAATTAATGATGGTATATGCAAGCATTATCTTTATTGCAATGCCTGCTTTCCTGTCTACATCCGGTACCAGCCTGGAGCTGTCTATAAACTGCCGGCCAAATTCTACATAAAAACAAATTGCCAGAAACACGAGATCCCTGTCTATAATTTTTTGATGGAACTGAAATGCACCAATATGCACCTCATTATTTACAACAAGATATTTTAAGAAAAAATAAAGCCCTATAAAAATGCAATACGCAGCATAATATATATATTCTCTTCTGCGAAAAAAATACCATTGTACCAGTGAATAGAGTACCTGGAAAACCAAAATGCCTAATATCAATGGTTGCGGAAGCATCGAATACGGAGCGGTATACTTTAGAAAAGCATATTACGAAAAAAATCTTTATAAAACCTGAGATCAATCATTTATCAGGATTTACTGACCGAAAAGTTATTTGGCTTCCAGGTATTGTTTTAATGATTTCAGGCTGTTTTCAATATAAGTCTCCTTCAGGCTTTCAGAAAACAAACCATAAAATTTCTCCCAGGGATACCATTTCAAATCTTCCATGATCCACCAGTCTACCTTGGTTAAGCCGGTATTATCTGTGTTGTTTACAACATTAAAACCGCTTTGAAAAACCCGTTTATTGTCAGTGGTAATAACGGCTATAATACTATCTGCTGAAAGCTGCTGCAGCGCTATTGTATTTATTTTGTTGTCACCTGTTTTCCAGGTTACTTTAGCATCGCCTGAAAAGTGGTAAGCAACGGTTTTATCCTGCAGCAGAGGATTCCAGTTTTGCCAGGTTTGAATTTGCGATAATGAGCTGGAAACACTATCTTTTGAAACCGATAAAAGTATTGATCTTGATACGCGAACATGAGATGGTAAGAACAATGATATGATCAATATAATGATGCCAATGCCTGTAAAGCCAATCAAAATTTGTTTTATTAATCTCATGTTTTTAATGAAAAAAATAATTGTTATTAATATTATCAGAAATTCATTTCAACGTTCACTATTGCCCGTTCCCTGTTCACTTATTCCCATTTAAATAACTTTACTGCCAGTGAATAACCGATAACGGCCCATATTGCAAGTATGCCTAATTGTTTGCCGCAAGCTGTAAGATGTATGCCTTCAAAGGCAATATTGCGCATGGCATCATTTAAATGAGTAAGAGGTAATATTTTACATAGCGGCTGCAACCATGTTGGAAAATTATCTATTGGAAAAAAAGTGCCTGATAGTAAAAACTGAGGCATTGTTACAATATTCGCAAGCGGAGGAATCGAGCTTTCATTTTTTGCAAGCCCGCTTACCACAAATCCAAAAGACATGAATACCATCAATCCAATAAAACTAAGTACCAGTAATTCCACAAAAGTCAGCCAGCCATGCACCAGCGTAAAATGAAAAAAGTAATGCCCAATTAGCAATATAACAACAGCAGTGATCAACTGGAAAATAACCCTGCTCAAACCCTCGCCTAATACAATATGCGTTCTGCTGATGGGGGTAGCAAAAAACCGTTTAAGCACTAAGGTCTGCCTCAAGTTGAAAAATAGAAAAGCAACTCCGAAAACTCCGGCGCTCAGCAATGAAAAACCTAACTGTCCAGGCAATATAAAGTCGATAGTACGATATGTTCTGCCGGGTATTTTTTCTATATTATTATTTATTGCCGCTACTGTTGGCTGCTCAGGAAATTGCTGCTTATCCATATTAGTGATGATAGAACCTAAAATAGATTTCAGCACCTGGATATTTTGCGGATTTACTGCCTCGGAACTTGTTAAATTCACAAAATAAGCCGGTGATGCGGTTTTATTGTTTTTTTGAATAGAGATGGTAGCGGTCAGTCTTCCTTTTTCAAGGTCTTCCGTGATTTCTTCCGGGCTTTTTTTTACAATTTTAATACCGGGAATATTATTGATTATCCTGTACAACTGGCTTGTAGTATCAGCGTCTGGCGTAAATGCGGCACGCAGTGAAACACCGCCTGAGCCGCCCAGGAAACCGAATACTAAAATAAAAACCAACGGAAAGGCAAAACTGAAAACAACAGCGGAAGGGCTTCTGAAAATAGCGATGAGTGCCGCCTTTGTAATGGCAAGCATGGCTTTAAACTGGCTATAGGATTTTGACATGCAATTGTATTTCCACGGGTGAAGGTAGTTGTTTTAGAAAAACCGGCAAGTTATTCCACTGTAATATCGTAAGGCAATCTTGTTTGTACCGTTCCTGTCATATCTTTTATACGTTTTACCTGCTGGTACAATAAAAATGCTTCATTGCCCAATTCTTCTTTAATGGCTTTTGTTTTGATGGCTTTACTATAATTATTTCTCAGCATATCGAGAAAAGACTTAGGTTCGGGATATTCTCTCAGGCTATACTCTTTAAGTTTAGCCATTCCTGCAGCGCAATTTATTGCATCCTGTAAACCACCTATCCTGTCTACCAGCCCCAAAGCTTTTGCCCGGTTGCCTGTCCAAACCCTGCCTTGTGCTATGCTGTCAACATAGAGCAGGTCTTTTTTCCGCCCGTCTGCAACGCGGTTTTTGAAATCGGCATATATGGTATCTATCTCACTTTGAATGATGAGCTTTTCAGAGGCTGTGAGCGGCCGGCTTATTGTGCCTATATCAGCGTTATCGGCGGTTTTAACCTGGTCGAACGTAATACCGAGTTTATTTTTGAAAAAATTCTGCATATTGGGAATGATTCCAAACACACCTATAGAGCCTGTGAGCGTATTGGACTGTGCAAAAATACTGTCGGCGCCGCATGAAATATAATAACCGCCTGATGCTGCAAGATCTCCCATTGAAACAATAAGCGGTTTTCCTGCTTCCCGGGTAAGCTGGGTTTCGCGCCATATGATCTCACTTGCCAATGCACTGCCGCCGGGAGAATTTACACGAAGTACAATGGCTTTAATATTTTTATCATTCCGCACACGTGCAAGAAGTACCCTGAAATCATCTGAACCTACCTGCCCGTCTTCTCCTTTACCATACACAATATCGCCTTCAGCATAAATTACGGCCACCCGGTCGCTGCCGTATTTTTTTAAGTTAACGGCATCTGCATAGCTGCCAATGGTAATGAAATTGATTTCGTTAACTTTTGGCGCGCCACTTTTTTGCATGAGCTCGGTTTTCACTTCATCGTCATATTTTACGGCATCAATAAGATTGTATTTTACTGCGTCTGATGCAGACCGGATGACATACATATTTGCATATTGATGCAGTGTTGCAGTGTCTGTGTTCCTTGTTTCTGATGTTGTTACCAGCAGTCTCTGGTATAAGTCTCCAAGCCAGGCTGTAGTTTGCAAACGGTTGGCTTCTGTCATTTTTTCTTCCCGCAGCGGTTCTGTTGCGCTCTTGAATTTTCCGTCGTAAAAGATCTGTGGCTCAATTTCCAGTTTATTCAATGTGTTTTTCAGGAAGAAAAGTTGCGAAGTAAAACCTTTCCAGTCAACGGCGCCTTTGGGGTTGCAATAAATTTTATCTGCAGCATTAGCTACATAATAAGCTTTTTGCGAAATAACATCACCGTAAGCAATGATGAACTTTTTGCTTTGCTTAAAGTCAATAAGTGCATTCCTTATTTCTTCACTTGCAGCATAACCGTTAGCATTATCATTACATTTAAGATAAATACCTTTAATGGATGAATCGCTTTTTGCATGATTAATCAAACGTACAAGATCGAAGAGGGCAACAGAAGTCATGTCTGCATCGCCGCTTAAAGCTGAAAATGTATTATCTTTTTTCCTGTCGCTGAAGCTGCGCGAAAGATCAAGCACCAGCACCGATCTTTCCGAAACCGTTTTTTTCTGTGAACTCCCAAGGCTGCTTGCTATAATAAAAAAAATAAAAAAGATCACTCCTGTAAAAACGATCAGCGCCAGCAGGGCTGCTGCAAAAAACTTTAAAAAACTCCTCACGTGTGTAAAATTTAATCTGGTAAAAATAAAGATATTTGGTACTTGAAATTACATTCAATTCATGAATACGGCATATTTACTGACAGGCGGTAATATTGGAGACAGGAAACAAAACCTTGAAAACGCGGCGAATGCCCTGGCTAAAGAGGCGGGCAAGATAATGGCTTTATCAGGAATGTATGAAACGGCAGCCTGGGGAAAAACCGATCAACCCTCGTTTCTTAACCAGTGTATTGGTATTGAAACAACACTTTCTGCAATGGAATTGCTCCATATTATTATGGCAATAGAAAAAAGAATGGGCAGGTTCCGGGATGAGAAATACGGGCCAAGAATAATTGATATTGATATATTGTTATATAATGATGATATAATAGACGAGCCTTCATTGCAAATTCCGCATCCACGGTTAACTGACCGGCATTTTGCCTTAGCGCCGCTTGCTGAAATCGCTCCTGCGATTATTCATCCGGTATATAAAAAAAAGATCAGTGTATTGTTGAAAGAATGCAGGGATGTACTGCCTGTAAAGAAGCTGGAAAACTGTTGATAAACTGTTTTAATAATTGTGCGTGGGTTTGTTTAAGTTTGGCTTTCTTTATGAATTATCATTTCGTTACTATTGAAGGGAATATAGGAGCAGGCAAAACCACGTTAGCGCATTTACTCAGCAAACATTTTAATGCACGACTGATCTTAGAACAATTTGCAGATAATCCTTTTCTCGCTAAATTTTATGAAAATCCTCAACAAAACGCTTTTCCGCTGGAGCTGTTTTTTATGGCGGAAAGATACAAGCAGCTTAAAGATTTGATTCATACACAGGATCTTTTTCAAAGTATTACCATATCAGATTACCTGTTTACCAAATGCCTGCTTTTTGCAAAGGTGAATTTGCCTGATGAAGAATTTTTATTGTACCAGCGTTTGTTTGATATTATTCACCAGCAGCTTATTCAGCCGGATATTTTGATTTACCTGCATGCGCCAGTGAGCACATTGCAGCATAATATACGCAAACGCGGAAGGGCATACGAACAGCAGATACCAGATGATTATTTGTTCAATATACAACAAACCTATACGCACTATATAAAGCAGCATAATATTAAAACACTTTTTGTAGACGCATCCAAAGCGGATTTTTTAAACAACGATGACCATGTTAAAATTATAGTCGAAGCTTTGGATAAGGAGTATGAAAACGGGCAGCATTTTATAGCATTGCCCTGAAACTTTACTGAATGAGCCAGGAAAATATTATTAATAAACCCAACAATCCATTTGAATCAGTACAAATACCGGAGTTCAGGAATTTAATTACGGGAAGGTTTTTATTTATTCTTTCGCTGCGCATGATGAGCACACTCACGGGCTGGTGGATTTACAAACTTACCAGCGCCCCTTTTGCAATAGGTTTGATAGGGTTGTCAGAAGTTGTGCCAGCATTAACATTGGCATTATATGCCGGGCATTATATTGATATGAGCGAGAAAAAAAAATTGCTGCTCACCGGAGTTTTCGCTTACGGATGTGCCTGCTGCATACTTTGGTTTTTATCATCTGATTTTACAAAAGCACACTTTACCAATCACTGGATAGCCGTATGTATTTACGCGGTTATTTTCTGCACAGGTATTGTAAGGGCTTTTGCCGGGCCTACTTTTAATGTGATCCTTTCTCTGATTGTTCCGAGGCATTCATTGCAAAATGCTACTACATGGAACCAGGGCGCATGGCTTACGGCATCTGTTACAGGGCATGCATTGGGAGGGTTTTGTATAGCGTTAGTTGGCATTCATGGTACACTTGCATTTATTTGCGGGGGAATATTTATTGCATTTATTGTACTTACCAGGCTTAAACGCAAACCGCCGGTAGCAGTTAACAATGAAAAGAAAACCTGGGAAAGTGTGAAAGAAGGTTTACGGTTTGTGTTTAAAACAAAAGACCTGCTTGGCGCTATATCTCTTGATATGTTCGCTGTTTTTTTTGGCGGCGCTGTGGCAATGGTGCCGGTATATGCCAGCGATATTTTAAAAGTTGGGCCGGAAGGGTTCGGGTTTCTTAACGGCGCTGCAGACATTGGCGCTATCTGCAGCGTGCTGCTGCTTACCATTTTTCCCATGCGCAAAGAGCAGGGCAGGAGGCTGATCATTGCGGTTGCAGGTTTTGGCATGTGCATCATTGTTTTTGCATTATCAAAATGGTACCTGCTTTCTTTTTTTGCGCTTATGCTCAGCGGCGTACTGGATGGTATAAGCGTAGTGATCCGCGGTACTATCATGCAGCTAAAAACACCTGATGCAATGAAGGGCAGGGTAATGAGCGTAAACTCTATGTTCGTTAACTCAAGTAACGAGCTAGGACAGTTTGAAAGCGGGTTAACTGCCAGGCTAATGGGAGTAGCGCCATCGGTAATATTTGGCGGTTGTATGACACTGATAGTGGCAGTTGTTACGTGGTTTAAAGCGCCGGAACTGAGGAAGCTGAAGTACTGAGCTGATAATTCCGGTTTTTTGATTTTCTATTTTTTATCATTTCCCTTCATCACATAATAAATAGGTATGCCAATTAATGTTATGATCAAACCCGGCCAGGTGAATTTAGGCTTATAAATAATAAGGAGTATACAAAACGCCAGTCCCATAATAATATATATAGCAGGCAATACCGGGTAACCGAATGCTCTATATGGTCTTTCAATATCAGAGCGTGTTTTCCGCAATCTGAAAATACCTGCTATGGTTAACATATAAAATGCTACAACTACAAATGAAATCATATCCAGTAAATCGCCATACTTTCCACTAAGGCTCCATGCCGCTGCAAAAGCGCACTGAATCCATAATGCAAAACCTGGCACTGAAGCATTATTTAATCTGCCTGCTTTTTTGAAAAACAAACCATCATTTGCCATAGTATAGTATACTCTTGCTCCGGCCATTATCAATCCGTTATTGCAACCAAAAGTTGATACCATTATCGTTACAGCAATAATAGCAGTGCCGGCACTTCCAAAAATTACATGCGAAGCCGCAACGGCAACACGATCTTTATCGGCGGCGGTAATTTCCTGAAGCGATAATACCGCTGTATACATGATATTGGTGAGCACATAAATAATAGTAACAATCAGCGTTCCTAAAAACAGGCTCAATCCTATATTGCGTTTGGGATTCTTTATTTCACCGGCTATGGCTGCTACATTATTCCATGAATCGCTGCTGAAAATAGAGCCTACCATTGCGGCAGCTATCGCGCCAAAAGCAGCTATCGTTGTATATTGTTCTATTGATCCGTCGGGAGATAACTTATGCAGATCCCACGCATTTGCCCAGTTAGCATTCCATACTTCAGGTTTAAAAGCGATCAACCCGAAAATGATCAATGCAAAAAGGCTGGCTATTTTGGTAAGAGTGAAAGTAGTCTGCAAAATCTTTCCGTTTTTTACGCCGCGGGTATTGATATACGTTAGTAATACTATTACCGCTATAGACAAAAGCTGCGCCGGTGAAATTTGCAGGAAACCCAGGTCAATAGCTACAATATCTTCACTTAGAGCGGGAATAAGATAAGCGGTGAACTTTGCAAAGGCAACTCCAACCGCCGCTATGGTAGCAGTTTGAATAACTGCAAAAAAACTCCATCCAAACAAAAAAGCAGGCAATGGTCCCCAGGCTTCTTTTAAATAAATATACTGCCCGCCGGCTTTAGGAAACATACCGCTGAGCTCACCATAACTCAATGCAGCGGTAATCGTCATAAACCCGGTA
Organism: Agriterribacter sp.; assembly: GCA_047601125.1. Classification (GTDB taxonomy): domain Bacteria; phylum Bacteroidota; class Bacteroidia; order Chitinophagales; family Chitinophagaceae; genus Agriterribacter. Next base: position 3,978,172 of record JASGJY010000002.1, read on the forward strand.
ATTACCCATACCAGTATCAGCCAGCCTGCGCTGCCTGTATTCCTGGTAATATCTGCGCTAACAATAAAAATTCCGGATCCTATCATACCGCCTGATACAACCATTGTTGCATCAAGCAAACCAAGCGTAGGTTTAAAAGCATGTTTCTCGTTTGACATTGTACGAATCTATTGTATTTTGTTATTGCTAAAGATAATCCATACATAAAGATTATCCATTTGCAATTCTTTACCGGTTTTAATATTATTTTGTCGCATATACCGTGCAGGCATAGTCAAAACTTAAAAACTTATTCTGATAACGGCAAATTATCAAACTCCCGTATATATTCTCTCGGAGATTTGCCGGTAACGGTTCTGAATACACGATTAAAGTTAGCGATACTGTTGAACCCGCAATGGTAAGCAATGGTTGAAATGCTGTCATAAGAACCCTCAGCCAGCTTTTTACAAGCTTCATTTATTCTTACCTCGTTTAAAAAAGAAACAAAAGTAAGGCGTGTATGCTTTTTAAAATACCGGCAGAATGCCTGCGGCGTCATATTAGCATGTTTAGAAATTGCTTCGAGTGTGATCTCCTCATCAAAATGTTTCATGATGTAGTCGTATATGCTGCCTATACGAATGCCTTCCTGCTCATTTACCTGCGAAAGCCTGGTACCGGATACAAGCGGCTGCAGTGTATTTAAAGACTGGATATAATTAAGCAATCCAACAAAATTGGTAAACTGATCCAGCCCTTTGCTGTTCTGGATTTTAAGCATCCAGCTTGATGCCTCACCCACGGCCTCTCCGGGTAATTTAAAACCGCTCTGTGCACGTTCTACAAATGCTTTAATTTTTTTAAACTCATGCAACGAAAAAAGCGGAGCCAGTAATCCAAACGGGTTGAAGTATATAGAAAAAGTCTGAACGGTTTTCCTGCTTTTCGGAGAAAGATATGCAGGATCGCTTTTAAAAACATGCGGTTGATTGCCACCTATCCAGTAAATATCATTGGTCCAGAAAGTATGCATATTATTCTCCACAATCAAGGTGCCTTCTCCTTTTTGCACCCAGGTAAGCTGTACTTCAGTATGCCTGTGCAGGTGGGGATAAAAATGAGGTAACACATCTTTCTGAACAATGAAGCTCTTATCGTGCGCTACAGGTATGGTAAACTGAAGTACTTTCATTACTTGCTAATAATACAATAATATACACAGGTAGTAAAAAAGTTTCTTACAAAAGGAACAGCGCTCACAATACCCGCCTGCTTAATTGGTTTCCAGCCAAACTTCCATTCGTAAATCGGGTTAAGCAGGTAATGTCTTTTATGCAGGATAATATAGCCTTCCTGTTTACATATTTTTTCAAAACGCTCAATACTTATCCCGGTGTCACGTATTTCCATCATCTCAGCTACATTTTCGCCTTTTGCATTCAATATAGCTTTATACATAAACCGCGGCAGCAAATGAATATATGGCAACTTCGACACAAAAGATTTACAAATCTGCTGATGACCGCCAAAAGGCATATACCAGGGTGGAAAGCCAAAGAAAATAGTACCTGATGGTTTAAGAAAAGTTTTCATCCAACGGATTAGTTTGGGCTGATTATGGATATGTTCAATCACATCTTTCAGAATAATAATATCAAAAGCGCCGTTAAAATCTTTATCAACATCCGATTCGTAAATATCCTTTGCTACCAGTACAAACTTTCCTGAAGCTATGTCTTCCGGCAAATATTCTTTTGCCATTTCAACCCTTGCAAGATCAAGCTCAACCCCAACGCCGGTACAGCCTTTTTTAATAAATGCCTTCAATACACCTCCTTCACCGCAACCTATTTCCAGTATCCTCATGCCGGGTTTTACAGGAAATTTTTCTTCAATAAAAGGAATAACATATTTCTCTGCATTTTCAATTTGTATCTCAAAATATCGTTTGCGGTCTGCGTGAAATTCAAACAAGATGAAAGATTTAATTTAAGCTGCGCTGCAATTTTACAGCAGGTTTGCAAATTACGTACTCATTAACAAAGTAGAAAATCCGCAATAATGCTCTTTACACTGCAGCAGCTAAGGCAATATTCATAGGTTCTCCACAAGTGTGCATAAATGGTTATAACTGTATAAAACTATTCCCTTACTTTGTATTTTATAAAATTTAAACAAATTTTCTAACTATTAAATTCAGCACACATGCCTGCCAAACCAAAAAAAGCAGCAAAAAAGGCCCCAGCTAAAAAAGCAGCAAAAAAGGCTCCTGCTAAAAAAGCAGCACCTAAAAAAGCAGCAAAAAAGGCAGCTCCTAAAAAAGCAGCTCCTAAAAAGAAATCAGCACGTAAACCTAACGCAGCCTTCATGGCTCCTCTCACACCAAGTGCAACGCTTGGAGAAGTAATTGGCGCTAAACCGGTAGCACGTACTGAGGCGATCAAAAAAATATGGGATTATATCAAGAAAAACAAATTACAGGATTCTACCAACAAAAGAAATATTAATGCCGACGCAAAATTGAAAGCATTATTTGATGGTAAATCACAGGTATCAATGTTTGATCTTGCAAAGATCATCAACAAACATTTGAAATAAACCCATTTAAGTTGACACATAAACTCCGGTAACGCCGGAGTTTTTTTTGCCGAAGATGCAGGACCTCCTCAGTTCTCTATTTCCAATATACTGTATACTTCAATTTTGGGTACCGTAAGCGTTACGCTGTTGTTACTATATGAAAACGGTATTTTTTTATTACCGGGTTGCAGTCTTATTGTTTTAGGTTGCTGGATATGCAATTTAACAGGCAGGTTTTCCAATAGACGTAACTTTTCATACACCAATACATTGGGGTTATTATGCTCTCCCCCTGAATTGATCAGATGAATATACAGCCTGTTGTTTTTTCTGCGGACCACCTGGTGAATGTGTTCCGTTTCCTCTATAGTACTTATAAAAGATGGACCAAGTTCTGCAACAACTTTCTGTATAAGGTTTTTTAAAAGCCGGTTTTGATTGCGGTTATAAAAATCACCTATGTCAATATAAATGCCCGCAGCTTTGCCCTTGCCGGTTTCGGTTATACTTGCCAGGAAGTTATTGCTAGTAAACCGCCAGTCATCGGCCGCAAGCTGTGTTCCAAACGTTTTTAATGCCTTGATTTGTTTTGCCTGTTGATATGTGGTTCCCATCAAAATAATCTCATCGTCAAGCCCGGCAAACAAACCGTCTTTTTTAGGCGGTTGCTCAAATTGCACACCCAGCGTTGCCGCAAAATCTGCGGTGGCAAATGCGCCAATAACCAACAGCTTTCCTCCGTTTTGTACATATTGTTGCAGTTGTTCTCGTATAGCAGGATCAATATGCTCCCATTCAGGAATGATCAGTAGAGGATACTTTTCCATTCTTCCGGATAACTGGTGATCCATCAGGATGTCAACCGGATAGCGGCAATCAAGCAACAGGTTAAGTATACCTTTTACGGCTTCCTGCCCATGTGCATTGTATAAGCCGCTATTGGGCAATCTTTTCCAGGCATAGGTTGAATACAGCAGCCCGATTTGCGGAACTGTTTCCGACCCAAATGTATATTCCTTTCTTTCCTTGGTGAACTTAACTATTTCTGCCATTTTACGAAACTGGTATGGCTCCGGTGTGCCATCCCTGTTTTGCTGCCAATAAGTTTGAAATCCTCCCCCCATTGCCAATACTTCCGCCGCCTCCTGCTGTAACTGGATAGCTGATTTTGTGGCTTTGGAATTATTCTTCCATGCAAACGACCACGACATCAGATCCCAGGGCTTTCCCTGCAGGGCAAGGCACCTGCTTTCAAATGCGGAACTGTACAAACTATTGGTACCCGCAACATCGCCCGATAAATAATCTACCGGCGCATCAACCGGCTCCGGCATCATTGATGAAAAAGCCCAGTTGCTTGTGACCCTGAATGCCGGTGCAACAGCATGCGCGGCATCAGCATATCTGGTTATATAATCCCTGAAAGCCTTTCTGTGAAATTCCATCCATTCAAAATAATTTGATTCAGCTGTTTTGGCAGGAATAGCGGTAATACCTGTTAGTTGTGTAAATTTTTCTCTGGCTGCAGGGGAATAGTCAGGTGCTAAAACCCAGCAATCACCATCAACCCAAATACCATCCAGTTTATAATCTGTTGCCAGTTCTTTTATTTGGGGTATTAACAACGAGTCAGCATAGCCGCTGAAAAGTGATGTGGCATTTTTATCCTGCTTTCCATCTGCATTATATCTTGCCCAGTTTGGGTGATGTTTTACAGCTTCATTATCCCACATACCGGAGTAATGCACAAACAGGGGTATATTATATTTCCGGGTTACATCTCTCCATATTTTAAGAATATCTTTTTCAAATGCCGGTGCGGGGTTCCCAACTTTTGTAGGATAGCTCGATATGCCCGGATGCCCCTTACAATCCACCTGTATAAAATCGGGTTTAATGATGGAAAGCATTGAATCGATCATTGCGTAAGTAAAAGTTTTACCTATGCCTGAGTCAGCAAGCCCGGCATGAAAATCAAGATGGAGACCGGCGAACCTGGCTGTATTTGCTGCACCCGTTTTTTGAGCTTTAATAGCCTGTGGAAACAGCACTATTATTATAATGAACAAACGAAATATTTTCATATGCTGATTTTTTTCCGGTATATATTTTTACAGCAGAACCCTCTGCCAGTAATACAGACAGAGGTTTTAAATGTTGAAGTATACTGGCGGTAGGAGAGGTTTGCTACACTGAGTGGCACAAAGAGGCACAAAGTTACACAGAGCATTTTATCTTATTCAATTCTTTGTGTATCCTTCGTGTACCTCTGTGAAATAACATTTATCAGTTTAAGGCATATTATAAAAGCAACAACCTCCGGAGGCGGAGGTTGTACTTGAAGTTGATTGACACTAACCCACCTGTATATTTTCTGCTTCAGAAGAAGCTTAATTGGGGTTATTTGAAGTAATAAAACTAATACAATTTTTACCGGTTTGCAATACCCTAAACCGGTTATTTTCAATTAATTTTCAATCCATTAGGGTAAACTCTTAATATATATATATTCTTTTATTTTTTGTTATATAAGTTATAATAATAATTCTTTTATAATAAAAAGAGATTAGCGTAAGCTGCAAAATTTCGTACCAAAAACAATTGGTGTAACACAAAATATTCGAAGTGTGAATGCATTAATAAAATCAAGGGCGCCACATAAGCGCCTGCAGCACCTTGCAGGCAGACATTATTATAGAAAAAGCTGTCAAATGCGCTAAAATACCGAAGGGAATGATAGACATAATATTCTTTTCTCGTTAAGATTCGCCTTATTGCCAGGGAAAGTATCAGTGAGCTATCTTATTACCACTTCCTTTACTATATTTTCACCAAGCGCTTCATTTACCCGCTGAATGATCTTGTCTTTTTGATAAAGCAGTTCGTTTTTAAGGGGAGCTACCGTTGTGGAGATAAATAGTGTATTATTTATGATCTCAATTTTTTCAGTGTATCTGGCAATTGTTTTACCCATTACCTGTTCCCACACATCAGTTACCTGAAAAGCCTGCATATTACCTTTCAGCCTGCTTTTTTGCAGGAATATTTTTAGTGCCTGTCCGATTGAATATTCACCCATATATCACAAAATAACTTCTTTATTAATGGCGTGTCAAAAATTATTACAAACTGAAAAGCTGGTATTGCACATTAAGTCTTTTTAAAGCTTCATCTAACCTGTCGCAATGAGTATCAGTAATAAATATCTGCCCCTGGTTTTTAACACATACCCGCAACAGCAAATTATGCATCCGTTCTTCATCAAGCTTTTCAAAAATATCATCCAAAAGCATTAACGGTGGAAAACCTTTATGCTGCAAAAGCGTTTCATACTCGGCAAGTTTTAAAGCAAAAAGCAGGCTCTTCCTTTGCCCTTGCGAGGCAAGAGATTTGAAAGCTCCATCGTCAATTTTAAATTCGAGGTCGTCTCTGTGCACGCCTTTTGTTGTTCGCAGCAGGGCGAGATCTCTTGTTCTGTTTTGTTTTAACAAATTTTCAAAATTATTTGATTGTAAATTACTTATATAATTTATCGATAATTTTTCATTAGATTTTGCTATTTCATTATACAGGTTAATGATAAGGGGTATAAAATCCCTGCAGAATTCCTGCCGCTTTTTAAAGATGAGATTGCCGTTTTGTATTAACTGCGCCGAAATCACCTGGAAGAGTGTTTCATCCATTTTACCTTCGGCAGCTTGTTTTAAAAGGCTATTTCTTTGTTGTAATAATTTATTGTAATTTATTAAATTATGCAGGTAATCTAAATCTAATTGTGAAATAGTATAGTCTATAAATTTCCTGCGTTCGTCACTTGCTTCAGTAATTATGGCCACGTCATCGGGCGCTATCATTACACATGGAAACCTGCCTATATGTGCGGCAAACTTTGTGTACATCTCTCCATCTACCGAAAATTCCTTTTTGCCATTTTCCCGCACCACACAAACTACCTTATAAGGCATTCCGGAGTTTTTAAAATTGCCTTCTATACGAAAGCCTGATTTACCATGCGAGGTATTTTGTGCATCAGGTTTATTAAAGTAACTTTTGGTAAAGCACAAATAGTATATGGCATCAAGCAGGTTGGTTTTTCCGCTCCCGTTTTTTCCGCAAAAACCTATAATGTTTTTATTAAAGGAGAAAGAACCGGAATGGTAATTCCTGAATTGAAAAAGCGATATGTCGTCTAATATAAGCATCTGTTCCCACTAATAATAATTGGCCGAAAATAAAACTGAAAATCAGAATTTTGGCAACAGAACAAGGCTAATTTGAAATTCTGAATTTGAGATTTAACACATATATTTGCCGCTCAAATTTTACCACGTGAGTACAACAACCAAAGAATCTGTAAAATTTACCAAAGAAACTTATTTATACTGGTATGAATTAATGCTTTTGCTGAGGAAGTTTGAAGAGAAAGCCGGTCAATTATATGGAATGCAGAAGATTCGTGGATTTTGCCATTTGTATATTGGCCAGGAAGCATTGGCTGCCGGTTGTATGACAGCTACAAAACCTGATGATACTTTTATTACTGCATACCGCGATCACGGATTGGCAATTGCAAAGGGTGTAACGCCTAAAGCGTGTATGGCCGAATTATATGGTAAAGCAACAGGGTGCTCAAAAGGAAAAGGTGGGAGCATGCACTTTTTTGGTGTGAAAGAAAGATTTTTTGGCGGACATGGTATTGTTGGAGCACAGATAGGAACAGGTGCAGGTTTAGCATTTGCAGAACAGTATAAAGGAACAGATAATGTTGCGCTTACTTTTTTTGGCGATGGCGCCGCGCGCCAGGGTATGCTGCATGAAACATTTAATCTTGCCATGTTATGGAAATTGCCGGTAATTTTTATTTGTGAGAATAATAATTATGCGATGGGAACTTCTGTGCAAAGAACTTCAAATGTAATTGATATTTATAAGCTGGCAGATGCATACGAGATGCCGGGCGACAGCGTAGATGGTATGAGCCCTGAAGCTGTGCATGAAGCAGTGGCGCGTGCTGTGAAAAGGGCAAGAGAGGGTGGTGGCCCAACTTTGCTTGAAATTAAAACATATCGCTACAAAGGACACTCAATGAGTGATCCCCAGAAATACCGCACTAAAGAAGAAGTAGAAGAGTATAAGCAAAGAGATCCGATTGAATATACAAAGGAGAAATTACTGCAGGATTTTAAAGTGCCTGAAGCTGAAATAGAAGCTATAAATGACAGGGTAAAAGCAGAGGTGGATGAATCAGTGAAGTTTGCCGAAGAAAGCCCATGGCCAAGTGATGATGAGCTGTTGAAAGATGTTTACATCCAGCAGGATTATCCATTTATAGTAGATTAATTAAACTAACGATTTCATTTTTATAACCCTGACATAAACTACAGAATAATAATTACAATGAGTGTTACAAAAAATCATGAGGCGGCAGTGCCGGAAAAAAATACAGCCCTGGGATTTTGGGAAAAGAACAACAAGAGCATACTGGTAGCATTAGGCGCAGTAATATTATTAACAGGCGGTTACTTTGTTTACAAGTACTGGTTTAAGATGCCGGAAAATCAAAAGGCGGTTGAAGCCATAGCAAAAGCCCAGCAATATTTTGCAACTGATTCACTTCAAAAAGCATTAAACGGAGATGGGCAAAGCTCGGGTTTTTTAAAAGTGATCAGTAAATACGGAAGTACTCCTTCAGGAAATCTCGCTAAATTATATGCCGGTCAAACTTATCTTCAGCTCGGAGATTATAATAATGCCATAAAATACCTGAACGATTTTAACGCTAACGGTTCTGCACAAACGCAGGCCTTTGTATACGGGTTGTTAGGAGATGCTTATTCAGAGCTGAAGAAAAACGATGAGGCTATTGATAATTATAAAAAGGCTGCCATTACTTTTGATAAAAATGCAGCTTTATCATCTGAATACCTTTATCGTGCTGCGAGTTTATATGAAGTGATGGGTAAAAATAAAGAAGCAATGGAATTATTTAAAGAGCTGAAAGATAAATTCCCAAAAACTGAGAGAGGCTTTACTGCTGATAAATATCTTGGAAAATTAGGTGCTACTGAATAAATAAAGCAGGCGTATCTTCTAATATTTCAACAAAATTTCTGATGGCTGATATTCAGAACAGCAATTTATATAATGTAGATGCAGGCATTCTCCCGGAGGATGCCTGCATTGTAATTGTTCGCACTGAATGGAATGCGGGTATTATTGATAAGCTGCAGGAGGGGTGTATACAAGTGTTGCAACAATATGGTGTAAAATCAAAAGTAGTAACGGTGCCCGGCGCTTTTGAAGTTCCATTTGGTATATCAAGCTATTGGTATACCAAGCAAAATGATTTGATAAAGCCGGCAGCGTTTATTGCGCTGGCATGCATTATAAGGGGAGATACTCCACATTTTGACTATGTGTGCAAAGGTATTACCGATGGCGTTGTTCAATTAAATCTTACTCTGCCTGTGCCTACCATTTTTGGTGTGCTTACTGTTGAAAATGAAGAACAGGCCAAAGAAAGAATTGGCGGCAGGCATGGGCACAAGGGTGAGGAAGCGGCTATCACAGCATTGAAAATGATTGGTCTTCAAAGGTTATTTTCTCATATCTGATCTCATTCATCATATTTCAGAAGAATTAATGCAGGTGTTTTGATTAGAATTGTTATTTTTAACAATCCCGGTTATTTCCTTAATTCCCATTGAAGTCCTTCAAATCTGAATTTTAATTTGAAATAACAATGGCATACTGGCTTATTAAATCAGAACCCTCTACCTATAGTTGGGATCAACTTGTAAAAGACAAACAAACTTTTTGGGATGGTGTAAGAAATTATGCCGCCAGAAATAACCTTAAAGCGATGAAGAAAGGAGATGAATTATTCTTCTATCACAGCAATGAAGGTGTAGAGATTGTTGGAATTGCCAGGGTTGCAAAAGAGTATTATCCCGATCCAACAACAGACGATGATACATGGGTTGTTGTTGATGTAAAACCTGTGCGCAAGCTAAAAAACCCTGTTTCGCTTACACAAATAAAAGCAGATAAACGCCTGGCAGATATGGCGCTGGTAAGATTGGGCAGACTTTCCGTTCAGCCGGTTACGGAAAAAGAATGGGAAATAGTACTGGAGCTGGCAGGAGAAAAATAAAAGTATATCCTCTTTATATTGCATTGACCCCACAAAAGACACAAAGCGTTTACACAAAGAAGTTGTCGACCTGGTAAACGCTTAGTGGTCTTTGCGACATACTTTGAAGTCTTTGTGGTTTAGCGATGAAGCTGTATCTGCATTTTTATTTCCCGCAATCGTTTGTTTATCTCTTTTCCTCAAAATATAGCGCAGGGGCTTAATATTTGTGGAAATTTGAAATTAACTTAGCACGCCATTACTAATAACTATCATCAATAAAATTCACGCAATACCATGAGTATGGTTGATTCTTTCGAGAAAATTTCCTGTCGTATATTCTCTGATTACAAAGAGGGTTCAAAGTTTGCAGCAGAAGAGATAGCGCAACTCATCAAACACAAACAAGCTGAAGGTAAAAAAGCTGTACTTGGGCTGGCAACAGGTTCTACTCCGAAAACATTATATGCAGAGTTAATAAGAATGCATAAAGAAGAAGGGCTCAGTTTTAAAAATGTTATCACCTTTAATCTTGATGAATATTACCCTATTGATAAAAATGCTATACAGAGTTATCACAGGTTCATGAAAGTGAATCTTTTTGATAAAATTGATATTGATCAGAATAATTGCCATATACCAAGCGGTGAGTGGAAAAAAGCAGAAGTAAAAACACATGCTGCCAGGTATGAGCAAATGATTGATGAAGCCGGTGGTATTGATCTGCAGGTATTGGGTATTGGTATTAATGGTCATATAGGGTTTAATGAACCGGGCTCAAGTATATACTCAAAAACAAGGCTTGTAACCCTGGAAAATTCTACAAGACTGGCTAACTCTTATGAGTTTGCAAATATAGCGCAGGTGCCCCGTCTTGCTATTACTGCAGGTATAAGCACTATTATGAAAGCAAAAAAAATAGTTTTGCTTGCATGGGGGCAAATGAAGGCACCGGTAGTAAAAGCTTCGATTGAGGATAATATTACAGAATCTATACCTGCTTCAATTTTACAAAACCATGATGATTGTGTTTTTATATTAGATGAAAGTGCAGCATCGGAGCTAACCCGTTTTAAATCTCCCTGGCTTACCGGCGAAGCAGAATGGACACCTAAAATGATACGCCGCGCTGTAATTAATACCGCGTTGAAATTAAATAAACCCGTGCTCAGCCTTACTAACAGCGATTATATGGATAATGGTATTGGCGACTTGCTGGTTGAACATGGCGATTCGTATGATATAAACCTCAAGGTATATTATATGCTTCGCGATACTATAACCGGCTGGCCCGGCGGCAAGCCAAGCCCTGTGCAAATACCCAGCCAGCCGGAAAGATCAATGCCTTTTCCAAAGCGTGTAATTATCTTTTCTCCCCATCCTGATGATGATATTATTTCGATGGGCGGAACTTTTCAACGTTTACATGATCAGGGGCATGAGGTACATGTTGCTTATCAAACCTCCGGAAATATAGCGGTAACAGATGAATTTGTGACCCGTTTCCTGGATTTTGCCGTAGGCTTTGAAGAGATGTTTGGATTAGACAGCACAAAATCTCACCAGATATCTGATGAGGCCCGTTCTTATTTTGTGCAGAAAAAATCAAGGCAATCTGATACTGCGGAAATAAGAAGCATAAAAGGATTGATACGCCGTTGCGAAGCCAAGGCAACCTGCCGCTATGTAGGACTTACGGATGACAAGGCTCACTTCCAGAACCTTCCTTTTTATGAAACCGGAACAATAGAGAAAAAGCCAATGGGAGAGGAGGATGTGAAACTCACGATGGCTTTGCTACGCGAAATAAAACCTCAACAGGTATATTGTGCCGGCGACCTTGCTGACCCGCATGGAACGCACAAAGTTTGTCTTGAAATTGTATTTGAATCATTAAAACGAATAAAAGCGGAAGGAGATGAATGGGTGAAAGACTGCTGGGTTTGGCTGTATAAAGGTGCATGGCAGGAATGGGATATTACAGAAATTGAAATGGCTATACCGATGAGCCCTGAGCAGGTGCTGAAAAAACGCTTTGGTATATTTATTCACCAGTCGCAAAAAGATTCTGTGCCTTTCCAGGGAACAGATTCCCGTGAATTTTGGCAAAGGGCAGAAGAGCGTAACGCCAATACCGCTGAATTATATGCAAAACTTGGTTTGACCCAATATGCTGCCATGGAAGCATTTGTAAGATGGCATTATTGAGGGGAGGGGTAGAAGGTGTAGGATTGCGCGCTGATAGCTGGCGGCTCAAAGCGGTTAATATGCATCATTTCTTCTCTATGCTTTACGATAAACAGACTGTAATGCCGAAGGCAATCTTTGGCATTTTCTTTTGGCACTATTGGCATATCGCCTTATATTTGCCGCCCCAACTGAATAGCTGGCTACCAGTCAGTAAGATTAAGTTGAGAAAATAGTTTTGAATAGTGAACGGCCCCGTAGCTCAATTGAATAGAGCATCTGACTACGGATCAGAAGGTTTCAGGTTTGAATCCTGACGGGGTCACGAAAAAAGTCTCAGCATTTGCTGAGGCTTTTTTGTTACAGCACCACAAAATACAACCCGAATCAATAGCTAACAGTTATTCCTTCTCATCCTCAAATTTTTCACCCGGATATACATCGAAATTCCGTCATTCAGTTTGGAGTGACTTCGCCAGATTTGCAACCGCTGCTTTAATATTTTGAAAGCATAGCAGTAATATAGCAGTTGATGCTCCTGTAACTTTTTCTTGTACTCATCTCTTTTCCGATTTTTTTGCAGTAAGCGCCGTTAATTCAAACAGGCAGCCAGCAAATATAGACTTAGCAAAGAAAAGATGATGTAATTCGTAATTTTCTCCCAATATCAGTCAAAACGACTTTTGTATCTTAGTACAGAAGAATTTTAGTTTTAATTCATCAAAAACTACAATATGGCAAAAAACAAATTGCTACGGATGCATAATACCGGTATTGTGGTAGAATCGCTTGATGAAACTATTTCTTTTTTCGAAGCATTGGGAATGACGCTGGAAGGCAGGGGTATGATTGAAGGAGAATGGGCTGGTCGTGTTACCGGACTCGGAAACCAGCAGGTAGAAGTTGCTATGATGGTTACTCCTGACGGGCATAGCCGGCTGGAACTCTCCCGGTTTATAACGCCGCCTGTTATTGCTGATCACCGTAATGCTCCTGTAAATGCACTGGGTTACCTGCGCGTAATGTTTACCGTGCAGGATATTGATGAACTGGTAGCACGGCTCCGGCAGTGTGGAGCAACGCTCGTTGGTGAAATTGTGCAATATGAAAATATCTACCGGCTCTGCTATATGCGCGGACCCGGCGGGCTGCTCATCGGCCTGGCAGAAGAGCTTGGTAGTAAATAACCTCCCTGCAAAAAACACCGGCATTCACCATTAAAACTTACTTGTATGATTATTGTTCATGAAACCTTTATTTGCAAACCCGGCAATGCATCCAGGCTGGCAAAACTATTTAAGGAAATAATGAGTAACAGTCCTGAGCTCATTCATATTATGACCGACATCTCAGGCGAATTTAATAAAGTGGTTATCCTGGCCCGGTACGAAAACCTTGCTGCATATGAATTATATTTTCAAAAGTACATGCAGGATAGCGAAGAGACTAAGCAGATGAAGGAAAAAATGAAAGGCTATCACGAGCTCTATATCAGCGGATCAAGAGAGTTTTACAATGTATGTTGATATTAGCTTTAACTGCTGCACCTGGCTTTTACTAAAAATAATTCTCTATTATGAGTTTAAGAAAAGCATTGCGCTGCTTCATTAGTTCCTGCTTTATATTTATTGCCATTGTTGTTCACGCACAATCCGGCGGTATATTAAAACCAGGGTTCAATGCAAAAGAATGTGACGAAATGCTGCAGTTGAATTTTGCATTCCTGGATACTACAAAAAATAACCGGTTTGAAAATTTTGCACATGGTTTTCGTTTTTTATACCGTTCAGAACAAATAGGGCTCGATAATCAATGGGATCTGTGGATGCGGGACGATTCTGTTGTTACCATTGTGCTGAGAGGCACAACAGCTAACCCCAAATCCATACTCGCTGATTTTTACGCGGCTATGTTTTCCGCACAAAGCAGTATTACCATTCCCGAAAAAGATACTATAACCTACAAGCTGGCTAATGATCCGAAAGCTGCTGTGCATGCCGGCTTTTTAACCGCCTTTGCTTTTTTATCTCGGGATATGCAACCTAAAATTGATTCGCTTTATAAAATCGGGTATCATAACTTTTTGGTTACCGGGCATAGCCAGGGTGGCTCGCTGTGTTATTTTGTAAGTTCCTGGCTGCTGCATTTAAAAGCAGCAGATGTATATCCCGGTATAGTTGTAAAAACTTATGCCAGCGCCCCAACAAAAGTGGGCAACATGTATTTTGCGTATGATTATGATAACCTCACCCGTTCTGAATGGACTTTCAGCATTATTAATTCAGCAGACGCGGTGCCCGAATTGCCATTTACCGTTCAGCAGGTGGAAGGAGATATTAATGAACCTAACCCTATAATGGCGTTGTATAAACGCATTGACGCATTACCTTTTTTTAAACGTATTATTTTAAAATGCGCGTTTAATAAAATGAGAAACGGAGCAAAAAAATCTTCAAAAGCATATCAAAAATACCTTGGTGGTTATTCTGAAAAGTTTATTAAAGATATGTTGCCCGGGCTTGAGCTGCCAAAAGCAGTAAACACTACTTATTTTATACGTCCCGGTGTGCCCATTATTCTTGTTCCTAACAACAGTTACTATAAAAGGTTTGAAGTTAATGACGGGCCATATTATCATCACGGTATATTGCCTTACCGGTTTTTACTGCGGGAATATTATGAAGGATTACCTGAGATAAAGCAATAGTTTTTTGTGATGATAGGTTGATATTTAAAGCTTGCTTATATGGCAGGCAATGACAGGAGAGAGATTGAATAGCTATACACTTTAATTCAGTACTGACAGAAAATACAAGGACTTGCGTTTTTGCTAGCCCGCCCGCATGAAGATTGAATTAAAGATATTTCACGGGGGCGAAGCAACCACTTATAGTTCCCGAAATCTCTGAATAACTCCTTCCATTACTGCAATTACCTCAAAATTTTAAGTACATTTAACCATCCCAAACTAACTTACACATGAGAGTATTTTTCATTCTGCTGCTATGCTGTTCTATTCAGGCATCAGCACAAATCAATTTGCCCGTTGCCAGGAATATTGAAGCTGCGTTTAATAAAAATACCCGCAGCCGGAATGGACAACCGGGAAAAAACTACTGGCAAAATACCGCTAAATATAATCTCAGCATTAACTTCAATCCGGCCACAAGGCTATTAAGTGGTAAAGTAGATATAGATTATAGTAATCAAAGCCCGGATACTCTTAATAAAATTGTATTTAAACTATACACAGACCTCTATAAAGCCGGAGTAACACGCTCCTGGCCGGTAGAGCCTGCTGATTTAACCAAAGGAATGTCAATTATAAAAATAGTTATTGATGGCGAACAGCAGGATGCAGGTATTGCGCTTATACAAGGTACTAACATGACTGTTCCTGTTAAATCACTGCTACCCAAAAAAAATATGCATTTCACTATTGAATATGCATATACTTTAAACAAAAGCTCACATATACGCACAGGCGAAGTTGCGGCGGGCGCTTATTTTATAGCCTATAGTTTTCCAAGAATTACAGTATATGATGATATCGATGGATGGAATATGCCTGAATACCTCGGTACCTATGAGTTTTATAATGATTTCTGCGACTTTAATGTTGATATAACTGTGCCAGGTAATTATGGCGTGTGGGCAACAGGCGATCTTAAAAATTGCGGCGAAGTATATACGCCTGCTGTTTGCGAAAGATTACAGGCAGCCGAAACCAAAGATGATGTAATAACTATAATTGATGAAGCTGATCTTGCAAAGAAAAATTTTACGGCAGATAAGCCTGTCAATACTTTCAGGTTCGAAGCGAAAAATGTAACTGATTTTGCATTTGCAGTCAGCAATCATTATATATGGAGATCTGCCAGCCTGGTGGTAGATTCTTTAACCAAACGGAGAACAAGGGTAGATGCGGTATATGATCCCATTCACAAAGATTATGAAGATGTAATAAACGAAGCCCGCAAAACAGTGGAATACATGAGCTATCGTTTTCCAAAATGGCCGTATCCCTATAATCATGAAACGGTTTTTGACGGGCTTGATAAAATGGAATATCCCATGATGGTGAATGACGTGCCTGTTGCAGGAGCCGTTGGCAGTTTTTCGTTGACCTCTCATGAAATATTTCACACCATGTTTCCTTTTTATATGGGCATCAACGAAACAAAATACGGCTGGATGGATGAAGGCTGGGCAACACTGGGAGAATGGTTGCTTACGCCTGTATACCTGCCTAACGAAATTGATAGTTTTGCAATGGCAGCATATCAGAATGTTGCAGGCAAAGAAATTGATCTGCCCATAATGACACCTACAACACAACTACAGGGCATGTATTACGAAAGCGAAACATCATTTTCTATTAATTCATATCCCAAACCAGCGCTGGGGTATTTGTATGTAAAGGATATGCTGGGTGATGAATTGTTTTTTAAAGCATTACATCATTATATTAAAACATGGAATGGTAAACATCCTATGCCATACGATTTTTTCAATTGCATAAACGAAGGCTCGGGCAAAAATCTCAACTGGTTCTGGAAAGCATGGTTTTTTGATATGGGCTATCCCGATCTGGCAATTACCGGCGTAAAGACTAAACGCGTTACCATAGCTTCAAAAGGCCATAAGCCTGCGCCTGTAGATATTACCGTATATTTTGCAGATAATACAACAGAAAAAATTCACCGCAGTATAGGTGTTTGGGAAAAGGGGATTAAAACAATTGTGATTCCAGTAAGCGGTTCAAAAAAAATCATGAAAGTGGAGTTGGGAAGTTTTTATAACGCCGATGCAGATAAAAGCAATAATATATGGATAAGCGAATGATTTTTATATACGAAAATAATGGCTTTCAAAAGCCTGAATTGTTTTAATATTATTTTTTACCTGTCAAATTATTTTTTCATATTACGCTATATATTCGCTTAAAATAATTCCGTGCTGCAGAGCATATTTGCAGTTAAACAGTAGTATTCACCTTAAATCATGAAGTATTTTTCTTTCGCTTTTATTATTGTTATTTTATGGTATGGCTGCAGTGCCAATAATACTCCGGCTATTGTAATACAAACCGATTTTGGTTTAAAAGATGGAGCTGTTGCAGAGATGAAAGGTGTAATTTTCAAGGAAGCTCCTTATACACGCGTTTTTGATCTTACGCATGAAATACCGGCATACAATATATGGGAAGCTACTTACCGGCTTCAGCAAACCGCACCTTATTGGCCCAAAGGAACAATATTTATTTCCGTGGTTGATCCCGGTGTGGGTACGCAAAGAAAAGGAGTAGTTTTAAAAACAAAAAACGGTTATTTTTTTGTAACGCCTGATAACGGAACGCTTACGCTTGTTGCTGAGACCATGGGCGTTGCTTCGCTCCGGCAGATTGATGAAAAAATACATCGCCGGGAGGGTTCTTCCAGTTCTTACACTTTTCATGGCAGGGATATCTTTGCTTATACTGCGGCTGAACTGGCATCCGGAAGAATAACATTTGAACAGGTTGGCCCGGAATTACCGCCTAAAGTAATTAAGATGCCATATCAAAAACCTGTATTTTCAAACGGGAAAATTAAGGGAAATATACCTGTGCTTGATCCCCAGTATGGAAATGTATGGACAAATATCGACACAACTATTTTTAATACATTAAAGGTTAAACATGGTGATACGCTACGTGTTGAGATCACACACCTGGATACTTTAATATATACAGGCAAAATACCCTACGCCAAATCATTTGGCAATGTGCCTGAAGGAGAGGCGCTCGCTTATCAAAACAGCCTGATGAATTTTTCGCTGGCCGTCAATATGGGTAATTTTGCTTCCCGGTTTCATATCAGCAATGGCGCCGACTGGAATATTGAAGTTAGAAAATAATAAACTATAGTTCAAAGGCTTATACAGATTCATCTTCTCCGAGAAAAATGCCGGCCGCAACATGCTTTCAATTTTAACCTTCATGCTTGCGGACATTATAAACAGCAGGTAGAAAAATTGAAAAGAACCTGTTCAGCGGAAATGTTGCCTTTAAATTGATATTTTTAATCTCAAAGACAAATACCTGTTAGCAAGCAATAAAAGCTTTATAATGTAATTGAGTTTGCTTTCCCGTACGTATGGGAGGGAGCGCAATGACGAAGTGGTTCAGCAATTACAAACGCTTAGTGATGGTAGTAAAATATAACGCCCTCCAACGATCATTCAATCCTGCCGGTATAAAGATTAGAGTTGAAGGTATTCTGCGGCGGGAGAAGTAATCTCTTATGGTTTCTTCATTTATTTTACTTCTTTAAAAAATAATACTATCACATTTGTATTTCCCTAAAAGCGAAATCCCTGGTCCGTTCCCCGCAATTTTTAAACTATATACCTCAATTTACCAGTTGTGAGTTATTTTAAAAAGATATTTGCTGATAATTTTAAAAATGAACAATAAGCCTTCACAAATACTTATACATATAGCAGGCTGCGGTTTGTTCCTGCTACTGCCTTTTTTGTTTTCGCCCGACAGGCAGCAGGGCTTTTTTTCCGTAATAAAAAATCCGGGCTATTATAGTGACCTGATAAGATATGTGATGATGTTACTATTCTTCTATCTTAACTATTATTTTTTAATACCCCGGTTTTATTTCTCAGAAAAATATATTGCCTATTTTTTACTTGTGCTGGGTTGCTTTTTTATTATCAGCTATATACCACAATTAGTTCACCTCGATAGGGGAGAGCAGTTCCCTTTACCGCCCCACCCGATGAACCCAATAAATCCCATTGCTCCTACAAGCCCTATGCCGCGCAGGCCAATAGGGGGAAGAGGTCCTGGCGGAGATTTTTTTAGCATGCGCCAAAACATTTCTTTATTCCTGTCAATATTCTTTTTTTCGCTGATGCTGAGGATCAGCAACAGGTGGCGAAGGGTAGAAAAAGAAAAAGTTGACAGGGAGCTTTCTTACCTCAAGGCACAGATAAACCCACATTTTCTTTTCAATACGCTTAACAGTATATATGCACTGGCAATAAATAAATCGGATGATACTGCAACAGCCGTAGTAAAACTTTCCGGCATGATGCGTTATGTGCTCTCTGACGCTGCCCAGGAATATGTGCCTCTTGAAAAAGAAATAAATTATATACGGGATTATATTGAGTTGCAGGAACTGCGCTTTGGAGAATCCATGCGGCTTGATTTTATGGTGAAAGGTGATTTGCATGGAAAAAAAATTGCACCGCTCATACTGATCGCTTTTGTTGAAAATGCTTTTAAATATGGCGTAAATGCTGAGGAGGAATCGCTTATAGACATAGCTGTAAATGTTACTAATAACGTGCTTACTATGGAAATATATAACCACAAAGTAAAACGCAATGGTAATATGGATAGCCAGCATGGTTTGGGAATAGCCAATACAAAAAACAGGCTGGAATTATTATACCCTTCCAGGCATATAATTGAGATAAAAAATACGGAAAAAGATTTTACTGTTTTACTTACTTTGAATTTATAATGATAGAAGCAATAGCAATAGATGATGAATTGCCTGCATTAAGCATAATACAAAATTTTTGCGCCAGGCTTGATTTTATCAATCTACAAAAAACATTTAATCAGCCCACAGAAGCGTTGAAATACCTGAAAAAATTTCCTGTTGACCTGTTATTTCTTGATGTGAATATGCCATCATTAAACGGGATAGATCTATATAAATCCGTTCAGCAGGAAACAATGGTAATTTTTACAACGGCATATAGCGAGTTTGCCGTGGAAGGCTTTAATTTAAACGCGGTAGATTATTTATTAAAACCGTTTACCTACAAACGTTTTTTACTGGCAGCCGAAAAAGCGCAAGACTATTATGCGTATCAGTTGCAAAAACAAAAAACAGAGGCGCAGTATCTTTTCATCCGCGCAGATTACAGCCTGATTAAAATTGATATAAAAAATATTTTGTACATAGAAGGATATGATGATTATCTTAAAATCCATATAGAAGATCAACGCCCCATTATTACCAGGATGACAATAAAAAACATTCTCGAAAAACTGCCGGAAAATAATTTTATACGTATTCACCGATCGTATGTTATTCCTCTTGATAAAGTCAGCAGCCTTCGGAATAAAATTGTATCTGTGGGCGAGATAAAACTTCCGTTAGGAAATAGTTTTGAAGAAAATTTCTTAAAAAGGTTTAACAAATAAACATCCTCCGCCGCAACATTTTCTGCATTTGCCGCATTTGTTTTTATTTAACCGGCAGGGGTATCATATTTGTATCCATTACAATAAAATCCACTTCAAAAAAATTGTATATGGAACGGAAAAACTTTTTGAAACAGGGCTTTGCTGCCCTCGGCATATCTTTTATTGCACCACTGGCTAATAGTTGCAAAAAAAATGATGTTACTACAGATGAAACAACCGGCAATAGCGATACAGGAACCGGCTCTGGTTCGGACACCTGCGCTGTTGCACCTACAGAAACGGAGGGCCCGTTCCCTACAAAAAATCCTTCAGCTTATGAAAGAAATGATATAACCGATGGACGTAGCGGATATAAATTAACGGTTAATATAACAGTGGGGCAAGTAAGCAAAAGTTGTGCGGCATTAGCAGGGGCAATTGTAGATATTTGGCACTGCGATGCCGAAGGTAATTACTCGGAGTACGGAGGTACACAAATGCAATCTACAAATTATGCTTCTGTTCATTTCTTACGTGGCCGGCAAACCACCGATAGTAATGGATTGGTTACATTCACCTCGATCTTTCCCGGTTGGTATCAGGGCAGAGCTACTCATATCCATGTTCACATTTATAATGCATCAGGCACTTCTCTCAAGGTTACACAAATTGCATTTCCGGAAGGTACCGGCAGTGCCCTGCTTGCAGTAAACGGATATAACAAAGGACTGAGCGGCTACACTTATAATGCAAGTGATAATATTTTTAGTGATGATAAGGATGGGATAGAAATGTCAGCAGTTACCGGTGATAAAACTAATGGATTTTCATTGGCAATTCAGTTAAATGTGCCATAAAATTGTGTTGATGGAAACCAGGGTCATAACATTATGTTACCGGAAAATAATTGATGTACATTCAAAAAAAGAATGGGAAAAGTTGGTGTTTGAAGACACTTACCGGGAATTCAAAATGCAGGCTCAATTCTTTAATCAGGAAAAAAAGTATAAAACTTTTGCAGAGTTGATTTTTAATATACCCGCGGCGGAAAAATTGCATTTTCTGGTAAGTGCCGCCGCGGTAAACTATATTAATCAATTTAAAAATAAAATCCCCGACCTTGTTAATAATATTGGCAAAACATTTTTGCATTTTGAACGATTTTATTTTGAAATTATAAATTCCGATATCCGGGATAGGGCTCTTCATAGCGTTGCTATTAATTTTTACAGTACTGAGTTGATATGGTATGATACTATTGGTGAATATTTATTGATTTCTGATTGGCCTGTGCAGGTAACTGCTCATACACAGCTTTTCCGTATTCCTCAATTTGTAAATATTCATTCACTTCAAATAAAATAAAGATGATTGAACAATCAAAAGGAAGAATATTTGTAGCAGAAGAAAGAGGAAAAAATGAAACAGGTATTCTGAGAAGCTTAAAAACATTTAATTATGGAAATTTCTATAATAAAAATAAAGAGGCGTTCGGTAATTTATATGTATTAAATGATGATACGCTGGCACAAAAAGGTTCGGTAAAAATGCTGGTGGAAGAAGAAAGCTATGTGGTGTTTTTGCCTGTTGCCGGCGCTTTGATATATAATGATTCTTCGGGGTATGAAGCTTCTGTGGCTGTTGGAGAAATACTTATCCGGCACATATTACCCGGCACAATAATTCACATTGAAAATCCATTTGAAAACTATCTGATCAATTATTTACAACTCAGATTTAAACCTCTTAAGGGCATTGATATAATCCAAAGCGGCAATATCAGTTTCGATCTTGATCGGGATAAAAATAAACTTATTCACCTGACATGCGAACATAAGGATTTCGGTTTCCGGTTAAGCATTATTAAGTTAACAGGGAGATCTGAAGTTAAATATGTTTCGATGAATAATAAAAGTGGTATTTATGCTTATGCTATTGAAGGTGCATTAGAGGTACAATATCGTTTGATGCAGGATAGAGACGGACTGGCTTTATCCGAGCTTACTGAAATTGAAGCTGAAGCCCTTAGCAACTACGCGATCCTGTTAATAGCTGAAGTGAGCTTATAATAACGCTTTTAAAAGTTGCATGAATTTTTCTCTTGGTATCATATTTGCGCCCAGGCTTTCCAGGTGAGCGGTATATACCTGGCAGTCTATCAATGCAACAGCTTCTGATCTTAATTGCTGCACATAGCGTATAAAAGCAAATTTGCTGGCATTGCTTGCTTTACTGAACATGCTCTCCCCAAAAAAGACTTTGCCCAATCTTATACCATATAATCCGCCAACAAGTTCGTCACCAAGCCATGCTTCCGCACTATGTGCAAAACCTTTTTCATGTAAGGTTGTATATGCTTTTTCAACTTCGTTTGTAATCCAGGTACCCTGCTGGTTATTACGTGGTATATTTTTACAATTATAAATAACTGCTTTAAAGTTTTGGTTGATCGTAAACCTGAATTGCTCTTTTTTTATCAATTGCTGCATACTCTTACTCACCTTAAGTTCATCGGGAAATAAAATAAATCTCGGATCAGGGCTCCACCAAAGCGGAACATTTCCTTCATACCACGGAAAAATACCGCTCCTGTATGCCAGCAACAGCCTTTCAACCGAAAGATCACCTCCCATAGCCAGCAATCCATCAGGATCAGCAAGCTGTACAGGAGGGAATATCAATTCATTTTTTAAAGCGAAAATTGACATATGCGCGAAGTTAATTACAGAAATCATTTACCCTTCATCCTTATATCAATATCGGTTTATTATTATGTAGTTATATTGCGCATCAAAAAATTAGTGTTCGTGCAACGCTTTATAATAAAGCATTGTCAACTAAACCGGATATATACTGATGATTGATTATCAGCAATTAGTAAACGACTGTCTAAAAAACAAGCCTTCTGCTCAGCGAAAGTTATACGAACTTTTTGCAGAGCAAATGCTTGGGGTATGTTATCGCTATACCAAATCGCTTGCTGATGCGGAAGATGTTTTGCAGGAAGGATTTGTAAAAGTATTTAAATACCTGCACCAATACCGTTCAGATGGGGAGTTGGGTGCATGGGTAAGGCGTATTATGGTAAACACTGCTATAAATTATTTAAAGCAAAGCAGTAAGTATCAATACGACCTTTCGTTTACAGACCTGGCACTTCACCCGGTTTCTGAAGATAACCCTCAGCTTACCATGCAGGCAAAAGAGCTGGCGAATTTGGTAAGGCAACTGCCAACAGGATACCAGACGGTATTTAATATGCATGCGGTAGAGGGATACACGCATGTAGAGATCGGTGAAATATTAGGTATTAATGAAGGAACTTCCAGGTCGCAATACATGCGGGCGAGAAACCTGCTTATTAACTGGATAGAAAAATATTCCGTTGAATCAAAACTGGGACAATATGCCGGAAAATGATTTTGAAAAACAGGTGCAAGACTTGTTTGACGGATTGAAGCTGAAACCGTCAGACAATGTGTGGCATAATGTGAATGAACGCATAAAGAAAGATAAAAAAAGAAGAAGAGCAATCTTCTGGTTACCGCTGCTTTTGCTGCTGCTTGGCGGTGCAGGAGCTTATATGATATGGGGAAGTGGCGCAGATGAAAGTATTGCTAAAAAAATGACAGCACTTAAAGAAACAGAAAAAGCTTTAATTGAAAATTCAAACAATGCGGCTCATACTGAAAAAAATACTATTGCCTTAACAGACGTTGATGTCGCTGAAAAACAAAATATTACTCCTGCTGAAATCACAAATACTGATAATAAGGATGGTTTAGGGTCTGGCTCACAACCTGTGTCTTCTGCTATAACCAGTGAACAGGTTACTCCGCAGGCAACGGATAAATACCCGGTAAAAAGAAAACCTGGTAAAAGTACTTCGTTGCCTGCTTTTAGTGTTGCAGAAGATAATATAAAAACCGAAGAACAAGCGATTGATCATACATTAAATAATACAAAGGAACAACAGCAAGGTTATAAAGACCTTTCTAAAAATATTAATGAGGACAATAATGCTGTAAAAGATGTTAATGGTACAGCCGTTCAACAATATATTCAGGCACAACCATTCATACTTTCGTGGCCTGGCAATGAAAAACAAATCAGCGCTTCATTACAAAAATCAGCTGCCGGTACTGCTTCAAATTCAACTGTGCGGCTGGCTAAAAAGAAATCATGGGAATTTGGTATAAATGCTGGTGCCGGATTTTCAAACACAGGATCGGGTTTATCTGATATTTTTAATAAGTTAAGTTTTGAGAAATCAGCTTTAACAGATTATGCGACATCTGCCCCTGTTAATAACATGAATGCCGGTTTTGTTGCCTCGCAGAATAATGTATACCTCGCCGCACTGCCAACATCGGCAACGCCGGTTAAACGTGGATTAATGTGGAATGCGGGTGTATCTGCAAAATGGTATGTTAAACCCCGGCTTGCGCTTACCGGGAATTTTCAGTACAGCTATTTTTCTACAAGCAGAGAAGTTGGAAAATTTTTAAGCAATAATAACGGAGCATTTGCCGGGATAAACAGCAGCGCACGCTATTCTGGTTACTATTCCGGAAATAATGCTGTAAACTATAAAAATGAGTATCATCTCCTGGAATTGCCACTTGGTATACAATGGCAATTAAACAAAGGCACTAAATTATTTCCGCTGCAACTGAACTCTGGATTGTCAGCCGGGTGGTTAATAAATTCTAATGCCCTGCATTATGATAAGCCAACAGGCATTTATTACCAGGATGAATCTTTATTTAATAAATTTCAGATAGGGCTATATGCAGGATTATCTGCAAAATTATTTCAGCATTCCCGGATGCCTTTGTATGTAGGCCCATACATGCAATACGGGCTTTCAAACCTTGTAAAATCTTCTTCCGGAACACAACAGAACCTTATGTCCGTGGGTATAAAAACGGAATGGATACTTTGGAAAAAGTAAAATACGGAGCTAAATAAAAAAATTGCTTTCCATTCATTCCCGTTGCTTCGTTTTGCATTCTTTTCTATGCCACAGGCCCTATCCTTATTATCCAAAGTCTAAATAAAATTTTGCCCTTTGGTTTGGAATATATGCCAGGACAAGCTAACAAGTAATAAAAAAATGGCTGAAGCAACGCTACAGCAATAGCTATTGTCAGCTTTAAAAACCATGCTTATGCCAAAATATATACACAAGCTTACTTCAATTATATTGCTAAGCTTTATCGTTTTTCTCCAGGGGTGCATTAAAGATCGTTGTACACATACCTTCAGTTATTTCAGCCCTGTTTACAGAACAACAGAACAGGTACGCGCTAATATTAAAAGCAATGCCCCGCAGCAGATTTCGCAGGCAGGAAAATTATATATTAAGGGACACTATATTTTCATGAACGAGGTTGACAAAGGAATACATATTATTGATAACAGCAATCCTCTTTCGCCAAAAAATGTTGCATTCATAGATATTCCTGGAAATATGGATATGGCTGTAAAAGGAAATACCTTATACGCTGATGCATATACCGACCTGGTTGCGCTGGATATTACGAACCCTTTGCAGGTACACACAACCAAAATTGTTGAAAGCGCATTTCCTTATCGCCAGTATTATGGCGCATTTTATGCCGACACATCTAAAGTTATTGTTGATTGGGTTAAAAGAGACACAACGGTAAATATGGAATGTGGCAATGGTGGCTTTTTTGGCATTAATTTTAATAAGCGCGACGTAATTATGTATGAGGATGTATTAAGCCTGGCAAGCACGGCACAATACAATTCAAATAAATCATCTTCACCCGGAAAATCTGTTTCTCCCTTTGGTATTGGAGGGTCAATGGCAAGGTTTGCAATTACCGGAAATAATTTATATGCTGTTACCACGAGCGATCTGAATGTTTTTGGTATCAGTTCGCCTCAATCACCAACTTTCAATAAAAAGATCAATATGGGATGGAATATTGAAACAATATATCCGTTTCAGCAGAAATTGTTCATAGGCTCTACAACAGGCATGTTTATTTATGATATTACCAATGGTAATAATCCTGTACAGGAAGGACAATTTTCGCATGTGCAAAGCTGCGACCCGGTTATAGCAGATGAAAAATATGCTTATGTTACGCTTCGCTCCGGTACAAGCTGTAACGGGTTTACCAATCAACTGGAAATATTAGATATTAAAAACCTGTCAAGCCCAGGTTTGTTGAAAACATATCCTATGACAAATCCTCACGGGCTTTCAAAAGATGGTGATTTACTTTTTATATGTGATGGGGCAGATGGTTTGAAAGTATATAACGCGGCAGATGTTAACAATATCAGCCTTGTTACAACAATACCCAATATTGAAGCATTTGATGTAATTGCAATGGACGGCATCGCATTGCTGGTAAGTTCAAAGGGGTTGTATCAATATTCGTATGCTGATATCAGTAACATTCATTTACTAAGTAAAATTGATATAGCACAATGAGGAAGACTATAATAATCCTGGCGCTTGTTTCCTGTATTCAACAGGGCTTCAGCCAGCAAAAGCAAAAATTGCAATTTCATTCGCTTCAGCAGGTGGGTTTGATTAACGGAAATGGAGCAGTATCCGGGCTGCTTCAATCAATTAACGGCTTTGAAAAAGATAACTGGTTTGCAGGCGCGGGCATTGGTTTGGATTTTTATCGTTACAGAACCGTACCGTTGTTTATTGATATAAAAAAATATGTTGGTATAAAAAATGGCAACCGTTTTTTTTTGTATGCTGATGGGGGATATAATACTCCCTGGCTTACTAAGAAAGAAGAAACTTATAGTTGGGGGAGTGGACAAACAAAAACCTGGAGCAGATATAAAGGGGGGCTATATATTGATGCAGGGCTTGGTTATGCCCTAAAATTTCGCAATGGCAATAATATGCTTTTAAGTACCGGCTATTCGTATAAGTATTTTGAAGAAACCAGAACCACTGAAACTACAGTTGTAGGTATAGCAGGAACAACAGAGTCGGTTGACAAGCAGCGTTATGATTTCACTTTTAAAAGATTGATGATAAAGGTTGGCTGGGAGTTTTGATTTTTTTACTGATATAAAAAATGCTGTTCCAAAAACCAGGAACAGCATTTTTATACAAAAAAATATCATCGGGAAATAACACTGATCTTTAGTGCCGTTAATTGAAAATATATCTTAGCCCCAGTACTAACCCCCATGTGCTTGAGGTGGAATAATTTGGCTGGTATACTTTAGTAGGTCCTGCAGGATTAAAAGTATATTTCGGGTTAGCCTTATCAAAACCGGAGGCCAGCCCAAGCAACGCCTGGTCCTGGAAAGAACCGAAGCTGTAACTATACCTGTAGCCCCAATCCTTGTTCAGAAGATTAAGGAAGTTTGTTACATCAGCGCTGATACGGATAGTATGTGTTTTGTTTCCGGTTTTTATATAGAGATCCTGGAGAATTCTTAAATCAACAAGATGATTCCATGGCAGTGTTGCCCCGTATCTGTCCATGTATTGTCCTTTATGTTTGCGCAGGTATTTATCATTTTCAATAAAAGAAAAGAACGCATCGCTTTGTTGTTTGGCGGTATAAGTAGTGCCACCAGTGGTGTATCCTTCCTGAAATTGTATTTCAGAAGCATTTTTGGGAATATAAATAATATCATTGGTTGCTCCATCGCCATTTATATCCCCGCTATACCTGTAACTGAATCTTTCCTGGCTGCTGGCACTATAGTATATACCAAAGGTGGTTGCCATTTTTTGGTTCAGGTAATTTAGCTTATAGGAGGCAGAACCAACAATGCGATGTGGTACTGCAAAGTTTGAATATCCCAATTCGGGTTTGTTGGGATTATCAATTATATTGTTAGTCGTCCATCCGCTTGCCGCCTGATCGCTTGATCCTATGGCAACGTCCTGGGCAAAGGTGTATGTATAGGCAAAGCTGGCTTCCCATCCGTTAGCGAACGTTTTTTGTATCATTGGAGTGAAGGCAAAGCTCATGCCTTTATTGATATTATCCAATACTGCAAGCCTGTTGATATTTGCATTTAGCCTCGTGGTATAGATCGGTCTTTTATCCGCAACGCCTCCTAAAGTTCCCGATTGTGGTCCCAGGTTATCATTACGATAATAAACATTATTGATCATCTTGGTATGTATCACTTCGAAGCTGAGCAAAGTATTTGGAGCGATCCTTTTATCGAAAGCGAGATTTGTTCTCCATACCTGCGGCATTTTAAAATCTTTAGTAGTTGCGCTATAGCTCGATCCGTTAGGAATACTTTGTCCTACCGGTGGAGGATTGGCAGGAATATAGGTGGTTCTGTCGGTATTATAAGTAATATTAGCCAGCTCCGCATTGGACGCCTGATATTGCGCACGTATCACACCATTATCGCCCACCTGGTTTACCAGCCATATAAAGGGAATGCGCCCGGTGAATATCCCCGTACCGCCACGGATAATGACAGATTTGTCGTGTTCAACATCATAGGTAAATCCTACCCGGGGAGATACAAGAAATCTTGATTCAGGGAACTGGCTTACATCAAAATGTTCATCATTTCCATTTTCATCTTTAAACGTAACCTGTTCCAGAGCAGGGTTTCTGGGTGGTGTGTATGGATAAGAAGGTTTGTCGACCCTTAATCCGTAAGTAAGTTTGAAAAAACTGTTGGGAGTCCATATATCCTGTGCATAAATACCCAACTGGTTAAATTTTGCCGAAGGTACAGCAATGCCTTTCGGATTATTGGGATCATACGAAACAGCAAATACAACAGGATTTTTTTTATCAAGGAAATCCTGGAGAGAAGCATACCTGTAGTAACCTCCGCCGGAACCGCTGGTAAACGAATTCTGGAACTCCATATGATCAAAACTGCCACCTACCGTTAAAGTGTGTTTGCTAAAGTTAAAAGTGAGGTTCTCCGCTGCATTAAATGCCTTGTCAACAATATAGTTCTTATAAGAAAACAGATCTGTTCCAAAAGAAATATAAACAGTATTGGGATCTTTCATAATATCAACAAAAGGAACAATGCCTGGGGGTACCCTTGTTGGCCGATTGTCTGTATAGGAAGCCAGTAGCTGGTTAGATATTTTTCTACTAAAATTTGAGTTTAGCTCTACTACTCCGGATTTAACGGTAGTATTGTTCTTGAAATTTGTATTAGCATACGCCATGCCTCCTGTTTTTCCCGCTCTTCTGCCATTGCCAAACGCGCTTCCTATAGTACTGGAATTATTCACCTGTTCATCATCATTTGTTTTGGACTGCGTATAGCGTAAAGTTAAACGATGTTTATCGGATATATTCCAGTCAATACGCCCAAGCAATTTGTAGTTATCAATACCAAAACTATATTTCTCATACGGCCCTGTTTCATAATTGTATTCCGATTTGAGAAACTGGCTTAGCTTATCCAGGTCGGATGCAAGAACCGGGGTAACAAGCGGGTTACCGGCTGTTTCAGTCCTGTTGGCAAGCCATATTTGTCCAGGTCTTGTACTGGTTTCTTTTTCAGCATTTACAAAAAAGAAAAGTTTGTTTTTTATAATAGCGCCGCCTATGCTGCCCCCATATACCTTACTGGAAAGATTGGAGTTATCTGCTGTTCCGTCAGCAACTTTAGTTCCGTAAAAGCTTTTAAACCTTTGAAAAGTATACGCCGTGGCATAAAAATCATTTGTTCCTCTCCTGGTTACAGCATTAATACCCCCGCCAACAAAACCAGCCTGCCTAACATCAAAAGGAGATAAATTTACCTGTATCTGATCAATGGCATCAAGCGATATAGACAAACCACCTCCGGGCACCATCCCATCGCCTGATCTTCCGAAATTATTATTAAATACCGAGCCGTCTATAGTTATGTTATTATAACGGTTATTCATACCCGCAAAGCTGTTGCCATTACTCTGGGGTGTAAGCTTGGTAAGTCCCGTAAGGCTGCGGCTTAGGTTGGGAGTATTTAATATCTGGGTCCTTGTTATACTTGTTGCAGCGCCTGTTTTGATCACGTTTGATCTGCGTCCGCTTATTACCACGGCTTCAAGTTCTTTTGCAGCAGAAGCCAGTTGTATCGAGACGTCATATTTATCCCCCAATGGAACATTGATATCTGTTCTTTTATATTCAGCCAGGCCTACATACGAAGCTGTAATAGTGTAAGGACCTCCGGGAACAATATTCGGAAAGCTGAAATACCCGCCCGACTGGCTTGAAGTAGTATATTTTGCCCCGGTAGGAGTATGTATAATTACAATAGTAGCTCCAACCAGTGGTGTGTTTTTCTCATCAGAAACAACGCCACTCATACTGCTTGTTGTAACCTGGCTAATTGCAGGATAACATGCCATAAAAATAATAGCGACAAAAAATAATTTTTTGAATAAGTGTAATTGCATAACAGATAGTTTTTCTCGCTGCAAAGAAAAATCAATATCAGGGAAAGTTAGTAGCAGAATGTTAACATATTATTACGAAATTCAACACATTTATAAAAATTAAATATGTTTTCGTGCAGCTATTTTCATAATTACTGTTTCAACATACCTAATTCGTAACTTTGCGAAAATTTTTTAAATGTTCGATACGATTGAAAGTGCGATTGAGGATATAAAACTGGGGAAATTAGTGATAGTGGTTGATGATGAGGATCGTGAAAATGAAGGCGATTTTATTACTGCTGCCCAGAACGCTACACCGGAAGTCATTAATTTCATGTCAAAATATGGTCGCGGTTTAATATGCGCTCCTTTAACTGAGGAAAGATGTGCTGAACTGAAGCTTGACCTGATGGTCAATAATAATACCTCTCTGCATGAAACGCCGTTTACCATACCTGTAGATCTGCTGGGGCATGGCTGCACAACAGGTATATCTGCACAGGACAGGTCAAAAACCGTAATGGCTTTAATTAACCCTGAAACAAAACCCGAAGACTTAGGCAGACCAGGACATATTTTCCCTTTAAAAGCAAAAGCCGGTGGTGTATTAAGAAGAGCCGGGCATACGGAAGCCGCTATCGATCTTGCACGGCTGGCTGGTTTTGATCAACCTTATGGAGGTGTATTGGTTGAGATTATGAATGACGATGGTACTATGGCAAGATTGCCTGAGTTGCAGGAAATAGCTAAACGGTTTGATCTGAAGCTGATCACAATAAAAGACCTGATAGAATACAGGTTAAAGGCTGATTCGCTTATTGAGGAAATTGTAAGGGTGGATATGCCTACAAAATACGGGCATTTTAAACTCATCATATTCAGAGAAAGAAATAACCCTTCGAGCGGTGAACATATGGCGCTCGTAAAAGGAGAGTGGCAAAAAGATGAACCGGTGCTCGTGCGTGTTCACTCATCTTGCTTTACAGGTGATATTTTAGGTTCATTCAGGTGCGATTGTGGCGATCAGTTACATGAAGCTATGAAGATGGTTGATGAGGCAGGTAAAGGCGTTGTATTGTATATGAACCAGGAAGGGCGCGGTATTGGACTGGTAAATAAATTAAAAGCGTATAAGCTGCAGGAAGAAGGTATGGATACGGTAGAAGCAAACCTGCATCTCGGGTTTAAAATGGATGAAAGAGATTATGGTGTTGGCGCGCAGATACTCCGGTATCTTGGTGTTAATAAAATGAAACTGATCAGTAATAACCCGCGCAAGAGAGTTGGATTAATTGGTTATGGCCTCGATATAGTAGAAAATGTTCCGCTGCATATTTGTCCTAATCCTTATAACGAAAAATATCTGCAGACAAAAAGAGATAAGCTGGGGCATGAAATTCTTAAAGACAAATAACCGGGGATATAATACTTTCTTGATTCTTTCACGCAAAGTTTTCTATCCTGCCTGCCCTGCCGGTAGTTACGCTGTATACACAATTTCCACGCAAAGTGCGCAGGGGAGCGGCGTAGCAGCACTTTTTCCATTGCGAACTTTGCTCCGCTGGGCACCTTGCATGAAATATACTTTTTACATCAGGTAGCGTACCGTGCAGTAGTCTGAATAAATAAGAATGTGTATAGGGTAGCTGCCGGTAGGCCGGGGAGCAAAGCCTGGAAAGGAAAATACCTTAGTCCTTTTTTCTGAATCTTATCGTACCACTCGATTTTTCTGTAGAAGTGATATATACTTCATAACGTTTGCCATCAATAGTGGCTATCATCAGCGCAGTATTTGGCGGAATAGTGCCAAAGTTTTCAGCATACATCACTATTTCATTGTCTTCCCTGTCGGGATCTAATTTTAAATTGAGTGAAAGTGGTTTATCCGTCAGTCTTTTTTTAGATAAAACCAACTGGTTATTAAAGAAAACAGATATAGTATCGCCATCAATTTCGCCATTATCATAAAAGTCAACCCTTATTTCCTCATTGAATGATGGTATATCTATTGTTTTCAATATATTTTTTGTTCTTTTTTCAAAACCTGCTATTGCCGGTATAAGCGTATTTGGTGTGCTTGTTTTGGCTGAATCTTTAGTAGTTTTTTCCGGAACCCTGGCAATATGTTGTTGATTGCCAATAACAGGTTTGCTGGTTTTAGCTGTATCATTTTTTGCAGGCGCTGCTTTGGCAACCGGTTTATAAGGTTTTGGAGTGGTTTTTTGGGTAACAGGCGGGGTGGTTTTGGGTTTTGCAGGCGCAGTGGTAGTAGTTTTAGGTTTTACGTTGGCTACGGGTGGGTTAGTTTGTTTTGTTTGCGGCGTTGCTTTGGGGGGGGCAACTTTGGTCAGCATTTTCCTTTCCAGCTCAGTGCTTCCGGTGCCGCAATCTTTGGGCAGGTATCCCCTCCATCTGCCCACCAGTTTTTCCGTGCTTCCCTGTTTCATAAAAGTAAGGATGTGGGTTTGCAGGCAGTCGCCCCATCCCATAGGGGTATTCCCTTTTATCCTTTCTTCTTCATTTACTACAACCGATTTGCTGGCAGCATCATATTTTCCTTCAAGTCTGCAGATCACGTAATACTTTTTGCCGGGATAATTGAAATAAGAATAGGAATAACCGGTTATTTCCGATCCCTGGATTTCTAATTCCAGCACATATTCCGTATCTCCCTCTTTAGCAACAACGTTACCAACACTATTGAATGAGCCACGCCATTGACCACTAAGGTTTTGGGCTGAACAGTAATTAATGCCACACAGCAAAATCAATACAAACCAACCTTTCATTAATTGTAAAACTTTTATCATGCAAAAATAACCTCAATACTAAGGAAATAGCCGCAAGAAATGAAATCATACGCCAAGAGTTCGTTAAATTTGCACCCCGTTTTGCAATGAGCGGGAATATAATATGATGAAAATAACTTTTCCTGATGGCGCGGTAAGAGAATACCAGCCCGGAACAACAGCATTGGATATAGCAAAATCAATTAGTGAAGGCCTGGCAAAAAAAGTACTGGCAGCCTCAGTAAATGGTGAGGTATGGGATGCAACGAGACCTATTAGCAACGATAGTACCCTGAAATTATTAACCTGGAATGAAGCTGAAGGTAAATCAACCTTTTGGCATTCTTCCGCGCACCTTATGGCAGAAGCGGTAGAGTCTATTTTTCCGGGCGTAAAATTCTGGGTAGGGCCGGCTACACAAAATCCTCCCGGCTTTTATTATGATATGGATCTGGGTGACAGGAAAATTACCGAAGAAGAGCTGCTTGCCCTGGAAAAAAAGATGAATGAACTGGCAAAGCAAAACAATCCATATATCAGGAAAGAAATTTCAAAAACCGAAGCGGTAAAATACTTTTTTGATAAGGGCGATGAATATAAGCTTGATCTTTTACATAACCTTGACGATGGCAACATCACTTTTTATAGCCAGGGCGGTTTTACGGATTTATGCCGTGGACCACATATTCCGCAAACCGGTTTAATTAAAGCCATAAAGCTAACCAATATTGCAGGGGCATACTGGAAGGGTGATGAAAAGAACAAGCAGCTCACCCGTATATATGGTATTACTTTTCCCAATCAGAAAGAACTGGATGAATACCTTCAGTTGCTGGAAGAAGCTAAGAAAAGAGACCATCGCAAGCTGGGTAAAGAGCTGGGTATTTATACTATGGATGATGATGTTGGCCAGGGATTGATTATGTGGCTGCCAAACGGAACCATCGTTATAGAAGAGCTGGAAAAACTGGCCAAAGAAACAGAGAAAGCAGCAGGCTATAAACGTGTGGTTACCCCGCATATAGCAAAGGAGAGCATGTATATTACCAGCGGGCATTTGCCCTACTACGCAGACAGCATGTACCCGCCTATGGAAATGGATGGCGAGAAATATTATCTTAAATCCATGAACTGCCCGCATCACCATAAAATATTTGCAGCAGAACCAAAAAGCTATCGCGATCTTCCTTACCGCATAGCGGAATACGGTACGGTTTACCGTTATGAGCAAAGTGGCGAATTATTCGGGTTGATGCGTGTGCGCTGCCTGCATATGAACGATGCGCATATATACTGCACCCGAGAGCAGTTTGCTTCAGAATTCAGGGCGGTGAACGAAATGTACCAGAAATATTTCAAGATATTCGGTATTGAAAAATATATCATGCGGCTCAGCCTTCACTCGCCTGATAAGCTGGGAAAGAAGTATGTAAACGAGCCGGAATTATGGAAGGAAACCGAAGCAATGGTGAGGGATGTATTGATTGAATCCAATATTCCTTTTGTAGAAGTACAGGACGAAGCTGCCTTTTATGGCCCTAAAATTGATGTGCAGATATTCAGCGTTATCGGCAGGGAATTTACTTTGGCTACCAACCAGGTTGACTTTTCGCAGGGGCGCAGTTTTAAACTACAGTATACCAGTAAAGATAATACTGCTGAAACACCCCTGATCATTCACCGTGCGCCATTAGGCACTCACGAACGTTTTATTGGGTTTTTGCTTGAACATTATGCGGGTAAGCTGCCGGTTTGGCTGGCTCCGATGCAGGTAAAGATTTTGCCGATCAGCGACAAGTTTATGGATTACGCACAAAATGTTTTAGAATCTTTGAAAAATGCGGATATTCGTGCTGAAATTGACGACAGGCCGGAAAAAATAGGAAAGAAAATACGTGATACTGAATTAGCAAGAGTGCCTTACATGCTGGTGATAGGTGAAAAAGAAGTTGCGGAAAATAAAGTTTCTATTCGCCGCCAGGGTAAGGGTAACCTCGGAACAAAAGAAGTATCAATATTTATTAATGAAGTTTTAGAAGAGATAAAGACCAGGGCATCGGAATAAACACAAAGAATAAAGCGGCATGAAACACGTTTAATACAATATCTATATTAATAACTTTAACAAAAACAATTAAAATCTCCGCACAGGGAGTATCACTCTAAAAAAAGTAAATGGCATTTCCACAGAAACCTCCATTCCAAAGGGGCGGCTTTAATCCCCGATTCAGAAAAGAACAACAGCAGGAACATCGCACAAATCACATGATCAGGGTACCGCAGGTAAGGCTGGTTGGTGAAAATATTGAAGTAGGTGTATATTCTATTCAGGATGCCCTTAAAATAGCAAACGATCAGGGGCTTGATCTTGTAGAAATATCTCCGAATGCAGATCCCCCGGTATGTAAAGTAATTGACTATAATAAATTTCTTTACGAAAAGAAAAAGAAAGAGAAGGAAATGAAAGCCAACTCTAAAGTTTCTGAAGTAAAGGAAATACGGTTTACACCTAATACCGATGAACATGACTTTAATTTTAAAGCCAAGCATGCGGAAGATTTTTTGAAAGATGGTAATAAAGTAAAGGCTTATGTTCAGTTTAAAGGCCGTGCGATAATGTTTAAAGAAAGAGGTGAATTGTTATTGCTGAAATTCGCTGAACGTCTTGCTGAAACCGGCACGCCGGAAGGTTTGCCTAAACTGGAAGGTAAGCGTATGCTTATAATGTTTGCGCCAAAAAGCCAGAAGAAGAAAAAATAAATAAATTTTTTATAGATAAAACCTGTTGGTTTTGCGTTGAAACAACTCAATCCAACAGGTTTTTTATGTTATATGGATTATCATTAACCATATTTAACGTGATGAAATTTTAATCTCGCATGGTTCGTTATATTTTTGAAAGATAATAAGCTGAGATTTAATCCCTTCGTAAACGAATTAAGACAGGTATGAAACCCGGAATGCTATTACTCCTCTTTACACTTTTTTTATGCTCTTTCACAAATGCACAAACTGAAAGAACTGTAAAAGGAAAAGTGTATGATAGTGCACACGTGGTTTTACAGGGCGCAACAGTTTTACTTTTTAAAAAAGATGGCGGTGATACTTTAAAAACAGTAACTGATAAGGCAGGACAATATATTTTTTCTAAAGTTCAAACATCCTCCTTTCGCATACGTGTTACCAATGTTGGTATGGAAGATGCTGAGCAGGATTATGATTTTGAAGAAAGCAAAATGGATATAACACTGGGAAGTATTACCATGCAGCCTGCAATTAAAACATTGCAGGAAGTAATAATTGCCCCACCACCCATTATAGTGAAAGAAGATACTGTTGAATTTAAAGCTGATTCATTTAAGGTAAGGCCTAATTCATCTGTTGAAGAATTATTAAAGAAATTACCGGGTTTGCAGGTTGATAAAGACGGTAATATAACAGCACAGGGAAAAACCGTTACCAAAATAAAAGTAAATGGTAAAGATTTTTTTGGTGGTGATCCTAAAACCGCATCCCGTGAGCTTCCTGCCGAGATTGTAGACAAGGTGCAGGTGGTAGACGATTACGGGGATATGGCAGCAGTGTCCGGAATAAAAGATGGTGACCCGGATATTGTGATCAACCTTCAGTTAAAGAAAGATAAAAACCAGGGAGCTTTTGGAAAAGCATCTGCAGGATATGGAACTGACGATCGCAAACAGTTTACATTAAGCGCAAACATGTTTCGTGAGAACACGCAACTATCGTTGTTAGGTAACATTAACAACATTAATCAGAATTTATTTGACTTTTCCAATGATGGCAGTAACCGGCGCGGCGGAGGCGGTGGCCCGGGCCGCTCTATCAGCGGAAGTGGCGGCGGCAATTCAACCTCTGATTCTAACGCTGATCAGAATGGCATAACAGATAATAAATCCATCGGGCTGAATTTCAGAAATGATTTCCCTGATAAAAAAGGTTCGTTTTATGGTAACTATAGTTTTTCAAACAGGAATACGGTTATTACCCGCAATACTTCTCAGCAAAATCTTTTTGATAATGGCAGCACGTTTATAAATAACAGGGATAACTTGTCTGATAATATTGGCAGAAATCACAGGATAAATCTTAACCTTGAATATAGTATTGATTCTTTCAATTATATAAAGATCCGTCCCAACTTTAATTACGGTTACTCAGATAACCGCGGTAATGGCATATTCAATTATCTGAACGTCGGAGATACAACACAGGCAGGATATTCAGGAGATACTGTTTCGAGCAAAGCGCCCAATTTTAATGGAGAGATCAGCTATAACCGAAGGTTTCGCAAAAGAGGAAGAAATTTATCTGTAAATGTAAACCTGGGCACATCATCTTCTCTTCGTGATGATGATAAAATAAATTTTACCCGCGAATATTTAAAGGCCGGTGGTTATTCAGATACCTTTTTGGATCAGCTGATCACACAGGATAACCGTAATAGAAACTATGGTGTTAATATAACATATACCGAGCCGGTATCTGCGCGTCGCTTTCTTGATATCAGCTACGGCTATAATTATTCATTTGCAAGAAATGACAGGAGAACCTATGATAAGAGTGATACAAATGGAGCGCTGGATTTTTTGGATAGCCTGAGCAATGCGTATGAAAATACTTTTATTAACCAGCGTGTTGGGTTGAGTTTGCGCACAGTTAATAAAAAATATAACTATTCATTTGGGGTAAATCTTCAGCCTGCAAACCTTAACGGATACTCTATAACAAAGGATAGCGCGTACACACCGCAAAAGCGTTTGAATTTTTCTCCCCAGGCGCGGTTGTCCTATAATTTTTCCCGCACCAAGCGGTTGAATATGAATTATAGCGCCAACTTTAACCAGCCCGGCTTCAATCAATTGCAACCGGTGCGGGATGTTTCCAATCCGCAATATCAAACGCAGGGTAATCCGGATCTTCGCCCAGAGTTCAGTCATAACTTCAGGGCAATGTTCAACAATTTCAATTTTACTTCAGGCCGTGTGCTGTTTGTTGGTATGAATGCAAATTTGATACAGAACCGGATTGTAAATAATAATATCCGTTTAGATAGCAGCGGCGCGCAATTGAGCATGCCGGAGAATATAAACGGCTATTATAACCTTTCAGGATTTTACAACTATTCAGTTCCGTTTCAAAACCGTACTTATGTAATTTCATTAAATGGTAATGTAAACTATAATCATGATGCCGGGCTGGTAGATAGCAAAAAGAATATCGGTAATAATTGGGTAACTACACAAAGGTTGAATTTTGAATTCAATTTTAAAGAATGGATACAATTTACTGCCGGCGGTTCATACAGCCTCAATTCTACAAAATATACACTTACTCAAAATGGTGAAAGATTAAATAGTAATGCCTGGGGCGCCAACAGTACGATGCGCCTTGATATTCCCGGAGGAGTTATTGTGAGATATGATATCAGTTATGTATTGAATGAAGGGCTTGCTTCGAACGTAAATTCTAATCCTACACTATTCAATGCATCGATAGAAAAAACTTTATTTAAAAATCAAAGCGGCTTTATACGCTTGTCCGGCTTTGATATCTTCAATCAAAATACAAGTGTAACAAGACAGGTAACAGGTAATGCTATTATTGATAGCAGAGTAAACCGTTTAACCCGGTATTTTATGCTGACGTTTACGTATAAGCTGATGAAGTTTAAAGGGCAGCAATCCTCAGGCAATACTCCCCAGGGCGGCGGCAACGGACAAATGAGAAAGCGGCTTTCGGAATAATGCTATAGGGTAATCAGCCGTCAGCAATCTGCATACAGGCACAACCTGAAACCTGTAACCTTCGGCTTAGTACCTACTTCTTCCTATCTTTGCGCTTTATAAACTATAGGGTGTGGAAAATAAACTTGTGATTAAAAATATGGTTTGCAACCGCTGCATAATGGTGGTGCGCAGTGAATTGGAAAAGCTTGGTTATAAACCTGAAAATGTTACGCTTGGTGAAGCGGTATTAGATAAAAATATTTCGACTGAAGAAAGAAATAATATTGCAAAAATATTAGAACCGATCGGTTTTGAGCTGATTGATGATAAAAAGAGCCGTATTATAGAAAAAATAAAGAACGTTATTATCGATCTTGTGCATCACCAGGATGTCGAATTAAAAACCAGCCTGTCTGATTTACTTAGCGCAGCATTACATCACGATTATAATTACCTTTCTAATCTTTTCTCAGAAGTAGAAGGCACTACTATCGAAAAATATTTTATTGCGCAAAAAATAGAGCGGGTAAAAGAATTGCTGGTATATGATGAACTTTCACTCAGCGAAATAGCATTCCGTCTTAATTATTCAAGTGTTGCTTATTTAAGCAACCAGTTTAAAAAAGTTACAGGGCTTACACCAAGTTATTTTAAACAAATTAAGGAAGAAAAAAGAAAGCCGCTGGATAAGGTTTGATTTACAGGAAAGCGGTTAATCCAACAGCCTGACATCATCTTTATTTATTCAGGTATGCGCTGCAACGCAGCAGTAATCTCTGTAGCTCTGCAGGTATGCCATTTTCAGGCGCAGCGCACCTGCATATTAAAATATAAATGCCCAGATTAATATTCCGCCGCTTTGCGGCTTATTCCATATTGTTTTGCCGTGCTACAAAAATTACGGTATGCTGCGCCTGTATTGTTCTTCACACCTCGGGATAGGCGATTCACCAGATTTCAAACGCTATTCATATTGCAGTTTCAAACAAAGGCGTACATAATAATAAATCGTACTTAAATCTTACAAATCAATTCCATAAAAGCGCAATAGCTTTTACGGGGAATAGTATCAACTTTGTGTTATTCAAATTTACCAGTTATGGAAATGCGGGTTGAGCCTATTACAAAAAACGAAAAAAATAAAAAAACGGGAACAGTAAAACAAACTTTCCCGGTATTAAATATGAGCTGTGCATCCTGTGCAGTAAGTGTGGAAAGTGCATTAAAAGCTGCCGGAGGCGTTGTTGATGCGGCAGTAAATTTTGCAACAGCCACGGTAGCTGTGGAGTATCTGCCAGGCAAAACAGATCCTGCAACTTTGCGCAATGCTGTAGAAGCTGTGGGTTATGATTTGCTGTTGGCTGATGAGGAAAGTATACAACAGGAAACACTTGAAGCGATACACGAAAAAAAATATCAGCAGCTGAAAAAGAAAACAACCTGGGCGGTAATATTATCTGTGCCGGTTGCAGTTATTGGCATGTTCTTTATGGATATAGCTTATGCCAACGAAATAATGTGGCTGTTTTCAACACCGGTTGTATTGTGGCTGGGAAAAGATTTCTTTATAAATGCCTGGAAGCAGTTAAAGCATCGCTCAGCCAATATGGATACGCTGGTGGCGCTCAGTACAGGCATTGCTTATATTTTCAGCGTGTTCAACATGCTGTTTCCAGAATTCTGGCATCAGCGGGGGCTAC
This sequence comes from Agriterribacter sp., assembly GCA_047601125.1. Lineage (GTDB taxonomy): Bacteria > Bacteroidota > Bacteroidia > Chitinophagales > Chitinophagaceae > Agriterribacter. The sequence goes on from JASGJY010000002.1 coordinate 4,018,870, forward strand.
ATGCACATGTATATTTTGAAGCGGCAGCAGTAGTTATCACTTTTATTTTATTAGGGCGGTTGCTTGAAGAAAAAGCCAAAGGAAATACTGCTGCTGCTTTAAAAAAATTAATAGGGCTCCAGCCTAAAACAGTTACAATACAACAGCAAAGCGGTGCAGAAGTTCAATTACCCGTAGAGCAAGTCAAGCCTGGAGATATCATTATAGTTAAGCCCGGTGAAAAAATAGCAGTTGATGGAGTAGTGATTGCAGGAAGCTCTTATGTAGACGAAAGTATGCTGAGCGGAGAGCCTGTACCTCTGCTGAAGCAGGAGCATGAAAATGTGTTTGCAGGCACTATTAACCAGAAAGGAAGCTTTCAATTCAGAGCTGCCAAAGTGGGTAAAGAAACCATGCTTTCGCAAATTATTAAAATGGTTCAGGATGCGCAGGGCAGCAAAGCCCCTGTGCAAAAACTGGTAGATAAGATTGCAGGTATTTTTGTTCCGGTGGTAATTGGGATTGCAATGTTAACATTTGTATTGTGGATAGTTTTAGGTGGAAATAATGGAATTGTGCAGGGGTTGCTTGCAGCAGTTACCGTGCTGGTTATCGCATGTCCCTGCGCGTTAGGACTTGCCACGCCAACAGCTATAATGGTTGGCGTTGGTAAAGGCGCGGAAAAAGGTATACTTATTAAAGATGCGGAAAGCCTTGAGCTGGCTAAAAAAGTAAATACAATAGTGCTTGATAAAACCGGAACAATTACAGCGGGTAAACCAGAAGTAACTGATATCTGCTGGCTTAATAGTGACGAATCGAAACGGCAAATATTATTCAGTATAGAAAAACAATCAGAACATCCATTGGCAGAAGCGGTTGTTCAGTATTTTGATGAAGAGCATACTATTGTTGTGAATGGCTTTGAAAGCATTACCGGGAAAGGTGCAACAGCTACGGTTGATGGAAAGATATATTATGTTGGTAATAAGAGCCTGCTGAATGAAAATAATATTTTAATTGCTGATGGGCTAAAACAAAAATCGGATGAATGGAGCGGTAATGCAAAAACAGTAATTTGGTTTGCGGATAGTATAAATGCATTAGCGGTTTTAGCAATTGCCGATAAAATAAAGGATACTTCTGTTGCTGCGATTAAGGATATTGAACAAATGGGAATTGAAGTATACATGCTTACCGGGGATAATAAAGCAACTGCCGGTGCAATAGCCAGGCAAACAGGGATACAGCACTATAAAGCAGAAGTATTGCCTCAACAAAAATCAGCGTTTGTAAAAGAGCTGCAACAGCAGGGCAGGGTAGTAGCAATGGTGGGCGATGGTATTAATGATAGTGCCGCCCTGGCGCAGGCTGATGTAAGTATAGCAATGGGCAGGGGAAGTGATATTGCGATGGATGTGGCTAAGATGACGATCATCTCTTCTGATCTTGCAAAAATTCCTAAGGCAATACGGCTGTCAAAGCAAACCGTAAGCACTATAAAACAAAATTTATTCTGGGCATTTATTTATAATATTATTGGTATACCTGTTGCCGCGGGCATATTGTACCCCGTTAACGGGTTTTTATTGAATCCGATGATAGCAGGCGCTGCAATGGCGCTGAGCAGCGTAAGCGTAGTGAGTAATAGTTTGTTGCTGAAGTTGAAGAAATAATGCGGGAATGTGGAGATATGGGAACTAATTGGAACTGCATTATAAAATATTAGTTGTGATCGTTACTTCTTTGCGCCAGCTAAGTGAAATATATCAATACCAGAGTGACAAAAAAATCTCTGTTAAAATAATTATTATGACATCAGAACAGGAACTGAAAGAATTAGCCGCACAATTAAGGCATCCTTCCGGAGAAAAGGGAGTAGAGATAGCGAATATGATGAATGAAACCAATATCGGGATGACAAGTCACGCTGTGCATTGTTTGGATATACATAAAGCAGATATGATACTGGAACTCGGCCATGGCAATGCCCGGCATGTAGAGAACCTGTTTCAACAATACGACAGTATAAGCTATTTCGGGCTTGAAATGTCTGAATTAATGCATGAGGAAGCAAAAAAAATAAACCAGGTATTTATTGCAAATAAGCAGGCACTTTTTTATTTATATGATGGTGAACAATTCCCATTTGCAGATGGCTTATTTGATAAAGTATTTACCGTAAATACCATTTATTTCTGGGAAGAACCTGTTGCAGTTTTATCCGAATTATACCGTGTTATAAAACCTGGTGGCATACTATGCACTACTTTAGCCCTGAAAAGCTTTATGCAACAGTTACCTTTTACACAGTTTGGCTTTGAATTGTATGATATTGAGAAGATAGAAAAGTTAATAGCGCTTACTTCATTTAAAATTACCAATATAGAAACATCGACAGAAAATGTGAAAACCAAAACAGGCGAAATAGCAGAGCGGGAGTTTGTTAGTGTGATAATGGAGAAATAATTTTCTGAAATTCAAAGGCTTAATTTGCAATCATCTAATCTTTTGAAAAATGGATGATACTGCTCAATACATATCGAGAGCTGCAATTAAAAATATGGCTTTTAAAATATACTGCTGAATGACTTAAGCAGTTTATGGAAGATTATACCGCTATGTATAAGTTTGGGAGAACGTTAAAACGAAAAAAATTTTATTCATCATCTTCTGATACTAATGCTTTTTAAAGAAACGAGTCAGCTTTGTGATGGCGAAGAAAAATTCTGTTGAACTGGTATTCCCGTCTATTGATTTCTATATCATCACATCCGTAAATCTCACAAATAATATCCAAAATTGTATAATACATCTTTCCCTGTTCTATCTAAACTTTGTATAATAAAACATACAAAAATGAATAGCAATATCACAAAACTCCAATTCAAAACAAATATCAACTGCGGCGGCTGTGTAGCTTCAGTAAAGCCCCATTTGGATAAAGCAGATGGAATAATGCAGTGGGATGTGAATACGGTGGATAAAAACAAGGTTCTTACCGTTCAATCAAAAGGTATAACCGCAGAACAGGTGATAGATACAGTACAAAAAGCCGGCTTTAAGATTGAATCTCTTAACCGATAAAATTTATTTTATGAAAAAGTATTTTCTTGCAGTTACTATGCTGCTGTCTGGTTACACGATATTTGCACAGGATACCGATAAACTTCTTTCCGCGTATTTTTCAGTTAAAGATGCTTTGGTTGCAACTGATAATAAAGCTTCTGCCAAAGCCGCCGGCGATTTTGTTGACGCACTAAAAACAAGTAAGGATTTTGCTCAAAAGGATGATTTGCTCAAAGCAGTGGAAACAATGTATAAATCAACCGGTATTGAAAAGCAAAGAGCTGCTTTTGAAAAGATTTCTACTATTATGTGGGATATTGTAAAGCAATCGGGTCCATTAAGCCAGGATGTGTATTACCAGTATTGCCCAATGAAAAAGGCTTATTGGCTAAGTAATGAAGCAGCTATTAAAAATCCATACTACGGCTCGAAAATGCTTACCTGCGGTAGTGTAAAAGATAAAAAACTGAAATAGAAAAATACAAAAATGCTATTACCAAAATGGCGTGGGATTAAATATAGACCGATTTAAAAACTTTAAAGGTATGAGGCATTTTCTTATTGTACTATTGCTCATATTCACTATCAGTTATGGTTATGCGCAGAAGCTTATTCATTATGACCTCCATATAAAAGACACAACCGTAAATTATACAGGCAAAGTCCGGAAAGCTATTGCAGTTAACGGGCAATTACCTATGCCGGCTTTATACTTTACGGAAGGTGATACTGCCGAAATATTTGTGTATAATCATATGCATCACGAAACTTCGCTCCACTGGCATGGTTTACTGGTTCCTAATGAGCAGGATGGTGTGCCATATCTTACCACTGCTTCCATCACGCCGCACAGTATACATAAATACAAATTTGTACTTCGCCAATCGGGCACATACTGGTATCATTCTCACACCATGTTGCAGGAGCAGGTGGGTATGTACGGCGCGATTGTAATTTATAAGCGAAATGAAAAACCAAAACATGAAGAAATATTGCTTTTAAGTGATTGGACAAATGAAAGCCCTCACCAGGTAGAACGTTCCCTGCATTATGCTACAGACTGGTATATGATCAGGAAAAATGCTGCTCAGAGCTATGTTGAATCTATTAAGGAAAAGCATCTGCAAACAAAACTTGGTAATGAGTTTAAGCGTATGCATGCAATGGATGTAAGCGATGTATATTATGATGCGTTTACTGTAAATGGCAAATTATCAGCATCACAGTCAGCATATAAAGCAGGTGATAAAATCAGACTAAGAATTATTAATGGAAGCTCCAGCACTTATTTCTGGCTCAATTATGCCGGTGGAAAAATTACAGTTATCGCTTCGGATGGAATGGATGTGGAGCCGGTTGAAGTTGATCGTTTAATGATTAGTGTTTCTGAAACCTATGATGTAGAAGTAACTATTCCCGGTCCAGATAAGTCGTACGAGTTTACAGCAACGTCTGAAGATCGTATTGGGCAGTCATCTTTTTGGTTAGGCGATGGCGAAAAATTGCATCAGTCAAAAATGCCTTTGCTGAATTATTTTGAAGGCATGAAGATGATGAATGGTATGATGACATGGGGCGGCAATATGCATGACATGGGCATGAACATGAGCCTGCAGCAAATGGATATGAACGCAGTAATGTATCGGGAAAATATTGATACATTGAAAACGCTGAATTATGGCATGCTCAAATCTCCTGTAAAAACTACTCTGCCGGATAAGCCATTCCGCGAGCTGCGTTTTGAACTTACCGGTAATATGAACCGTTATGTGTGGACGATGAACAACAAAACCGTTTCTGAAACAGACAAAGTATTGATCAAAGCCGGAGAGAATATCCGCATTATTCTTACTAATAATTCTATGATGCGCCACCCAATGCATTTGCACGGGCATTTTTTCAGGGTGGTAAATGGTAAAGGCAATTATGCGCCACTAAAAAATGTGCTGGATATTATGCCTATGGAAACAGATACTTTGGAGCTTAATGCATCAGAGCAATATGGCGACTGGTTTTTTCATTGCCATATTTTATATCACATGATGGCGGGCATGGGCAGGATATTCAGCTATGAAAATTCACCACCCAACCCACAGATACCTGATGCTAAGGCAGCATTAAAAAAAGTATATGCAGATGACAGGAGATTTTTTCTGGGTGCAGAAATCGGGTTGGAAAGCAATGGCAGTGATGGTGAAGTAACGTTAATGAATGCGCGCTGGAAATTCAGTACAGAATGGCGCCTGGGTTTAAACGATAAAAGAGGCTATGAAACCGAAAGTCATTTTGGAAGATATATTGACCGCAACCAGTTTTTGTTTGCATATATAGGCTGGGATTGGCGATACCGGAGCGAAGATCATGGCAAGAATATTTTTGGTGTGTCAAACACAAAAAATGTCCGTCATGTGGCTCATCTTGGCTTACAGTATACCTTACCTTTCTGGATCGTTGCAGACGCGTCTTTAGATCATACCGGCTATTTCCGCCTGCAATTTAAAAGAGATGATATTGCTGTTACCCGCAGGCTTCGCCTTTGGGGCATGTGGAATACAGATAGGGAATATGCTGCCGGCACGCGATACATCATCTCAAAATACATATCTGCCTCTGCGCATTATGATAGTGATATGGGACTGGGCGCAGGGATAGCAGTGACGTATTGAGGCGGCGGCAGGTTGCAAGTTTCAGGTTACAGATTTCAGGCACTCAAACTCAATACCTGTTGCCAAATAGTAAAGCGCTAACCTGCAACCTGTAACTTGTAACCTGTATGGCAACAGGTTTGTAATTTAAGCACCTGCAACTGCTCATAGCTTATCACCGCTTTATGCCCAACTTGTTTTTCTCACCCATTTCAAATACCTTTGCGGTCGTTTTGAAAGAAGCTGTTAAAAGTTTCAATTAACTAATTATCAATCAACTAATTAACTTTCTCAAATATGCCAGGTGCATTAAAAGAAGTTCGCAATCGCATAAAATCTGTACAAAGTACACAGCAAATTACCAAGGCTATGAAAATGGTAAGCGCGGCAAAACTGCGCCGCGCCCAGGATGCCATTATCCAAATGCGTCCTTATGCACAGAAATTGCAGGAGATGCTCAGCAATATTGTAAGCAATACAGATGGTGATACAGGTGCTGATCTTGCGGTTGAACGAAATCCTGAGAAAGTATTATTGGTAGTAATTTCTTCTGACAGGGGATTATGCGGCGCTTACAATGCCAATATTATTAAGTCTGCCCGTAACGTGGCGCAGGAAAAATATCCCCGGCAACTGGCAAAGGGCAATGTAACTGTTTGGCCGATTGGTAAAAAAGCATACGATTATTTTCAGAAAGCAAAATGGACGGTGATTGAAAGATACAGGGATATATTTCTTTCTCTTTCTTTTGAGCATGTACAGGAAGTAGCGCAGGCTGCTATTGAAGCCTTTTCTAAAAAAGAATTTGATGTGGTTGAGATTGTATACAGCGAATTCAGGAATGCAGCTACACAACGTTTTGTGGTAGAAAGATTTTTACCAATCCCTAAAGTAGAAAGCAAAGGAAATACTACAAAGGCTGATTTTATTTTTGAGCCTGATAAACAAACCCTGATCGCAGAATTGATGCCGAAGATTTTAAATACACAGTTATATAAAGCGGTGCTTGATGCCAACGCCAGCGAACACGGCGCAAGAATGACAGCAATGGATAAAGCCAGTGAAAATGCGAATGAGCTGTTAAAAGGTTTGAAAATTTCTTACAACCGTGCACGCCAGGCTGCTATTACTACCGAGCTTACTGAAATTGTAAGCGGTGCAGCAGCATTACAGGGATAAGCTGGTTACTGACATAATAAGAAGTTATACCCGGCACGATTTTTTTGAGTTTATATATTTGAGTTAGCCTCTCATGGAAATTTCACAGATCATACCACATATTGAAGCATTGATATTTGCCAGTGAAAAGCCTTTAACAAGCCTTGAGCTGGCCGATCTTGTTAACCAGGCTTTGGGCTTTATTGAAGACCGGGCTACTATGGACCAGATTGATTCAGCCATCCAGGGCATTCGTGAAAAATACGCCAGTGAATTTTATCCTTTTGAAGTAAGGCAGAGCGGCGGGGGATGGCAGTTTCTTACCAAGGCTGAATATCATAAAACCATTGGTCAGTTAAATGGTGATAAGTTTTTAAAACGGCTTTCAGCCGCGGCAATGGAAACTCTCGCCATTATTGCATATAAACAACCTATTACCAAAGGAGAAGTTGAAGCCATACGCGGTGTAAATTGTGATTACGTTGTACAAAAGCTTCTGGAAAAAGATCTTGTGGTTATTACAGGCAGAAATGAAGAGCTTCCGGGTAAGCCGCTGATATATGCTACTTCAAAATCTTTTATGGATTATTTTGGTGTTAATTCACCTGATGATCTGCCTAAGATAAAAGAAATATTAGCTGAGCAGGTTGTAGAGCCTACATTGGTAAATGCTGAACATTTTGAAGTGGAAGGTGAAAGCAGCTTAAGGGTAGGTGAAAATGGAGAATTGCTGGAGAAACAGGCGGCTGAGCAAAAAAATGATGATGCTGTGCCGGATGAAAGTAATATCATCACAAATGAGCAGGGCAATAGTGATACAGATAATGATAACGCTACACAATTACCTGAAGATAATGACACCGGCAGGGATGAATAGTTGAGATCCCGGTAAAGTATAATATATAGAACCCGCCCGGTAAACAGGCGGTTTTTTATTTTATATAATACTGTTTGATTCCTGTATCAGTTTGCCGGCAGGATATTAATTTTTTATTAACTAAGTATAATTTAATTTTTTATTCAGAAGTTTAAGCAGGAGTTAAGCACAGAATTGTATATTTTTGCATTCATTCGATGAAAAAAGTCATTGCGATATTTTTATTGTTGCTTTTTACCTTCCAGAGTTTTTCTTACGAGGTAATAAGTTTTGTTTTTTCTAAAGGTTACGTTTTAGAAGAAAAATGTTGCAATACATCCTGTAACGAGGATGGTTTAAATAAAGCTGTTAAAGCTGATAGTATAACTGAGCCATTTAACTATAGATTTCAGTTTCAGGATTTAGCAAATGAAGACACGGCATTGCGTGTTAATACACAAGAACCTCTTCTTTCCCATCTCTATTTCGAAATAACTGTTCCGCCTCCCAACTGTATTGCGTAACAAGATACAGGTTTACTATTTCGGTTATTAATTTATTTAACTATCTGAACTGAGTTTCAGGTCTTATCAAACATTATATGGCGGGAACAAAATCATTATTTACTTATGCAAAAAAAGATCTCATTTCAGGTCTTATCGTTTTTCTTATTGCATTGCCTCTATGCCTGGGCATAGCGCAGGCGTCTAATGCTCCTCTTTTTTCAGGAATTGTAGCTGGAATTGTGGGTGGAATTGTTATCGGTTTTCTCAGCAAATCCCAGGTGAGCGTTAGCGGGCCTGCAGCAGGTTTAGTGTCAATAATTGTTGGCGCTTTAGCAGAGTTGCAGGCATTTGAAATTTTTGTATGCGCCGTAATGCTGGCTGGCTTTTTTCAATTGATACTTGGCTTTTTAAAGGCAGGTACCTTTGCAAATTTCTTTCCTTCCAGTGTTATTGAAGGTATGCTGGCAGGTATTGGTCTTACTATCATTTTTAAGCAGTTGCCCGATGCGGTAGGGTATAACGGCCCTGATCAGTTAATTGGTATGCGGGATGGCGAACGGGGTATGAATTTTGAAATTCTTACAGGTATTACAGATCATATTAAAATAGGAGCGCTCCTGATTACTATTATCGGAATAGCGATACTTGCGTTGTGGCAGACAAAGCGCATGAAAAAGTTTCAGCTTATACCTGCTGGATTACTGGTTGTTTTAATAGGTACATTTCTTAATATGTTTTTCAAAACTACTGCCGGCGCATTACATCTTGATGATGAATTCCTGGTGCAGCTTAATGTTCCTACTTCTGCCAAAGATTTTTTTGCGCAATTCAGCTTTCCGGACTTTAGCGGATTCTTAAATCCGAAAGTATGGCAGTTTGGAGCCATCATTGCTGTGGTGGCATCAATAGAAACATTACTTTGTATTGAAGCAACTGATAAGCTTGACCCTATGAAACGGAATACATCGGGCAATGCAGAATTAAAAGCACAGGGAATAGGCAATATACTTAGCGGGCTTATCGGAGGGTTACCTATAACATCTGTAATTGTTCGATCAAGTGCCAATATTAATGCAGGCGCTAAATCTAAACTCTCCGCTATCTTTCATGGTATACTGCTTTTAACATGTGTGGCATCTATACCCGCAATTTTAAATTATATACCAAAATCCGCCCTCGCCGCAATTTTGATATATACGGGATTCAGGCTTGCCCGTCCAGCATTGTTCCGTCATATGTATAAAGTAGGACCAACAGAATTTATACCATTTGTTGTAACTGCTGTAGCTGTTGCACTTCCTTTCCTGGGGTTACTAAAAGGTGTTGCGATAGGATTTGTGATCAATATATTTTACTTATTAAGAGCTAATATGCGGATACCTTACTATTATCGCAGAGTGCAATCCGATAACGGGGATATTACCCGTCTTGAACTCGCGCAGGAAGTATCTTTCCTGAATAAAGGAAGTATAAAAGAAACATTTGGTTCAATTGCTGATGGAAGCACTGTAATTATCGACGCTTCTAATTCAGAATATATAGACTATGATGTACTTGAAGAGATCCGTGAGTTTCACGATGTGCAGGCGCCTAACAGGAATATCACTGTATCGTTGGTTGGATTCAGGAATGATTATAAAATTCCCCAGGGTTCAAATGTACACTACCAGATGATGGATGAACTGGCCTCAGATAAAACTGCTAAAACATCAGCAGGTAAACATAAAAAATTACTTAAGGAGTTGAATTCCCGAAAAACTCCTGTAAATGAATGATTGTAATTTTTAAAAATGAATTGCCGGTACTCAGCCGGCAATTTTTTTGTGTAGCAAACGGGTGTATGCTTTTTTTCATCGCAGCTTTTTATAAGCTTCAGTTATTAAAGAGAGAGACTTCCCCGCAGCATCTCTCCTCCGGGCTATGTGAGTTGACAGGACATTGCGATAAGCAGGGCATCAAAGTTTTTAATTCAACTACTTCCGTATAGTGAAAGTAAATTTTACAAGAAGGTAATGCGAGGGATTGTAATAAAACACGGTTTTTCTCCGCCAAAGATCCACCGTAATTTTACGATGCCATCTCAGGTTAAAAATATTTTTTAAACAATTTGATCTTTTAATCAAATTGTTTATCTACGTTTGTGTGGCACAAAACACCACAGTATCTTAACAAGCTGCCATGAAACTGTCCCTGATCATTTTATTGCTAACCATCCTGAAAGGATTGCATGCCCAGGATAGTCTAACCCAAAGCGTTATAAATATCCCCGGCAAATACACCAGCAGCGTTGACAATAAAATCAATTCCCTCGACAGGCAGCTCACCAGGCAAACAGATAAGTATTTAAATAGTCTCTCCAAACAGGAACGAAAAATAAAAAAACAAATCGCTGCAATTGATTCATCAAAGGCCGCTGAAATATTCGGTGATGTTAAAGAAAGGTATGAATCCCTCTCTCAAAAGCTCAATGGCGCCACCGGCAAATTTGATAAGCTTACTTCCGGTGAATATATGGCAGGGCTTGATTCGCTGCAGGGCTCACTTGCCTTTTTAAAAGATGCGGTAAATATTGTTTCCAAAACAAAGGACATACGGCAGAAGCTTGGCAGCTCCCTTAACCAGGCAAACCAGTTACAAAGCAAATTAAAAGAAGCAGACGATATTCAAAGCTATCTTCAGGAAAGGCAGCAACAATTACAACAACTGCTTGGCTCTTATACAAACCTGCCCCAAAGTGTAAGTAAATGCTTTGGCAAATACCAGCAGGATGTGTATTACTACAGTCAGCAGGTTAAGGAATATAAAGAGATATTTAACGACCCGGATAAACTGGTGCGGAAAATAATCAGCACGCTGCAAACCATCCCTGCATTTTCAAAATTTTTCAGCAAGTATAGTATGTTGGCTTCACTGTTTCCCACTCCGGAAAACTACGGCACCACGCAAGCATTAGCAGGCTTACAGACAAGAGCAGATGTGCAACAGCTCATGCAGCAGCAGTTATCCCTGCCTGCCACCAATGGAGCAAACGCCAATCCCGCTCAGTACCTGCAGCAGCAACTGCAGCAGGCGCAGAGTGAATTAAGTAAGCTGAAAGACAAGCTAAACCAGTTGGGCATTAACGGAGGAGGTAGCAGTGATATGGTGATGCCTGACTTTAAGCCCAACCAGCAAAAAACAAAATCATTTTTGAAGCGGATAGAGCTTGGAACAAACTTTCAAACCCAAAGAGCAACCAATTACTTTCCTGTTACAACAGATGTTGCATTAACGGCAGGCTATAAGCTGACAGATAAAAGCATTATAGGTATAGGACTAAGCGGCAAAATAGGCTGGGGTAAAGACTGGAAGCAGGTAAGGCTTACGGCAGAAGGTATAGGCATTAGAACCTATACCGAATGGAAAGCGCCAGACCTGTTTAAAACCGGCAGCCGTTTTATGGCAAGCCTGTGGTTTACCGCCGGTGCAGAAATGACTTACACAAGAACCGTTGAAAGTCTTGCAGTATTTAAGAACTACAGCAACTGGACAAAGAGTGCGCTTGCAGGGCTTACAAAAAAATACAGCATGAACTCGCCCTTGAAGAAGGGAAAGAAGGTGGAGGGAAGCATGCAGGTGCTGTATGATTTTTTACATAATAAACATGTGCCTCCTACGCCGGCAATTGTGTGGAGAGTGGGGTATAATTTTTAAAAAATGACTTATGAATACTGTCGCAAAATTGCTAAAACTGCTTTTTATCTTATCAGTTCCTGTCTTTAATTATGCCCAGGTTCGTTTACAAACAGGTACGCCTGACATCAGCTTTCCCCTATACCAGTTCAACGATGTCAAAAACGGATTGAGTACAGGAATAAGTCTCATTTATGTAGGTGGCAATGGAATTAAAGTTAATGATATTGCTTCAAGTGTAGGAACAGGCTGGGATTTACTGGCGGGAGGCGTGATAGTCAGGATACAAAATGGAGAACCCGATGATCAGAAGTACGATCAACCGAGTGGAATTACTGGTGACCCAACAGATAAAATTGTTTATTCCCCACCTCTTAATGATTACTATCCTAATGGATATTTATATGCTACAATATCTCCGCAAACTGTAATTCCTGGCAATGGAGCATTCTATCCAATGATGACATCTCAGGGAATTAGCTCTAAGTATAAACCTAATTTTGCCGACCGTGAACAGGATATATTTATATTTCAATTTAATGGGCGAACTGGAAGGTTTGTTGTTGGGAAAGATCTGTCTGTTTTACTGATGGAGGACTCTAAATTAAAAGTTGAATTTACGAGAACAGATATGTCAGCCCAAAATATCAGGACAAGAATATCTGATTTTAGCATAACAGACGAAAACGGAACGAAGTATATTTTTTCCGAAAGAGAGCTTACCGAGAATGTAATTTATGAAAATGGGTATGGGGGATTTAACGGAGGAACTTTTGGGCAAGTTGGGCAAACAATGTATTCAACTTTACCTGTAAAAAAGGTAGATAAATGGTTCCTAAAGGAAATAGTACACCCATTTACTAACAAAAAAATAGTTTTTAATTACGATTCTTATTCTTTGAATTTTGAAGGTCCCAGAACTGTATCACATCAGACATCTTCACAGGAAAACGCTCCTTCAAGAATTACAAAGATGATTCAGCGCATAAAATCTGACACCAAGCGCTTAAACAATATTGAAATGCCTGACGGGCAGAAGCTCAATTTTGTTTATTCAACATCAAACAGGGTGGATCTTAATGGTGATAAATATTTGGAAAGAATTGACATACTGTATAATAATATCTATAAATATGGATATAAATTTAACTTTGGCTATTTCCTGAAAAAAGAAATCAAGGCAACTAATTACAATTTCTCCGCAGGAGAAATCAGGTTTGCAAGGCTTTGCCTTTTGTCGTTCGCCAAAAGAGTTAATGATTACGCTTTGGATAATCCTCACTCATTTGAGTACAATTTAACTGACGATGCAAACCCTGAAAATATGGAATACCAGGGTGTTCCTGCCAGGTTTACATACAGGTCGGATTATTGGGGTTACTATAATGCCGCTTCGGGTGTTGAAGATACATATGGCAATCCGCTTTATTCAACCTCATCATCAATTTCCAATACTAAACACCCTCATCCTTCAGCAGCAAAAATTGGGTTGATAAAAAAAATTACGTACCCAACCGGGGGATATTTAGAATATAAGTATGATGCAAACAGGTCAATAAATTCAGGTTATTTCGCAAATAGTACGGGGGGAATTGCGGCCGGAGTTCGTGTAAGCTTAACAACAGTATTTGATGGAATTTCTCACATTAAAAATATAGTAAAGGAATATAAATACAATAATGAAGCAGGAACTGCTTCGTCACTTTGGGGATTTGAAATGCCGGTTGCTTCGCAGACTAAAAATATCAGAATTTATAAAAGCAGTACTCAATTATGGGGTGCCACATATTCTAAAGAAAGTGGTTCAATTCATGTTTCAAACGTAGGATATACAGCGTACAACTTCGGAATGTTTCTATATGCACTTTACACAAATCCCTATTCCGCAATTCTTGGATTGGTTGCTACTGTTCTTTGGCAGGCATTTGCCCCGGATTATCAGGATTATACAACAACGACAATCTTCTCTGAAAGCCTTTTAAACAAAAACCCTCTACCTACCTTATACAACAGGGTCGAAGTCATTGAAAAAAATGGAGGGTCAACCAATGGTAAAACTGTATATACTTTTACCGATAATGTATTATATCCCATAGCAGGTTCATATGCATTTCCTTATAGTATAAAATCAAGATATGCAAGTTGGCTTTACGGGCTACCAAAAACAGTTGAATGGTTGAATGCGTCAGGAGTTAGAATCAAAAAAACAGAGAATTTCTATAATGCTGTTACAAGAAATGTTAATGAAGCTCGTTACGTGTCAAGGGCGTGGGATGCAAACCGGGTTTTAATGGCCAAATATGACAGACAAAACGAATTTATTACAAGCACGGAAATGATCACGTCCGATATCTACTATCCACTTACCGGCAGAATAGAACTTACCCAAACTGATGAAACTGTCTACAATCCCTCTGGACAGAACGTGGTAATAACAACCAAATACACTTATACCGAGAACTACCAGGTAAGGAGTATTGAAAAATATAGTAGTGGCAACAGGTCAACAGGTGTTATCAATCATTATCCGCAGGATTATGGTACAACCGGTATCGCGCCTTTTATTACTACTATGAAAAACCGGAATATTTACAGCCTCCCCATTATATCGGTTTCATGGCTAAAAGATAATGCTGCCTCAGGCCCCAGGAAAACAACAAAAGCGCTGCTTACACTTTATGATAATACACCCAACGGAAATCTTCATCCCTCGGAAATATATTCCTATAATCTTTTAAATACCGTTGATGAATTATACACCACATCCCGCCCTTCATTAGATCCCAATGTTTCAAATTACCTGCGCAATTGGGAGCAGGATGCTTCATTCATATATGATACCTATGGAAATTTGGTACAGACTAACACGAAGGGAAAATACCAAAGCAAAATTTTTGATTATAACGGGCGTATACCAATCGCTGAAATTAGCAATGCAGCTTTTGACCAGGTGGCATACACATCTTTTGAGTCCAATGGAAAAGGCAACTGGACTTTTACAGGCACACCCGTAGATAACCCGGCAGCCATAACCGGCAAAAAAAGTTATAACCTTTCTTCGGGCGCAATCTCAAAAACTGTAACCGCTGCTAGTGCATATACACTTTCTTATTGGCGCCCGGCTTCTGATCCTGCCTTAACCATTACAGGCACACAATCCGGCTACCCTGTCGTTTCTCAAACAATAAATAACTGGAAATTATATGAGCACAAAATAACAGGGATATCAACCATTACGATCAGTGGCTCAGGATCTGTTGATGAGTTGAGGCTTTACCCCTGGAATGCGGTCATGTCAACCGGTACTTACGACCCGGTATTTGGTATAACAGCAAAATGTGATGCAGACAACAGCATTACTTATTATGAGTACGATGATTTCGGCAGGCTTATGCTGGTTAAGGATCAGAATAAAAATATTTTGAAGAAGCTATGTTATAACAGTACAGGGCAATCTGCAGGATGTCCTCCATTTTTAAATAACGCCCGGAGTGGTATATTTACGCGTACCTGCACCGGATGCCTTGTAGCTCCTTCAGTTACGTATACTGTACCAGCCGGCACTTATACATCCAATGCAAGCCAGGCTGATGCCGATCAAAAAGCAATAGCCGCTGTAAATTCGAACGGCCCGGCTTATGCCATTGCCAACAGCACGTGTGCAACCCCGTCAAATATAGGCGTTAATTCAATTAACCAAACGTCTGAAAGCATAACTGTTGTATTCACGAATACGTGTACGCACCATAATTATAGTTATACCATAAATGCCGGCAGTTCTCCTTCACTTGGCCCTATTCCTGCAGGAACCTATGATGTATATGCATATCTGCCTACTTCAGGTTCAATAACGTTTATGATAAATGGATATAGTCAAACCGGCAATACGGCCGTTAGCTTTTTCAATATTCCTATGCAGGGTACCGGAATGATACAGATAACGTATTAGCCCATTATTGTATGGTACGAAAAGTAAAACGGAATTATAAATGAATAATATCAACAAAACTCCCATATATGAAATCAATGTTAATGGTGTTCGTGCTTACATTTTTGTATAGAGCTGAAACTGATATATATACTATACGCTTTCAAAATATCAATGGAATTAATACCGAGATGATGTCACTGTCTGAAAAAAAGGCTGTTGGTAATGATAGTTGATGCGGTTAACCCGGATATTGATCAGGTACGGTTAACAGATTCCGTTGCGCACACCGATACGATAGCAACAAAATTTATTGTAGTACCAGCCCTTGACCTTGCACAGAATACTCAGCAGTTTTCAATTGATACACTATGTGCCCGGTTTGCAGGAATGGTAGAAAGCAGCATTATCATCAGTGCTCCGTCAATGGTTAAGAAATCTGCGGCAGGCAACCAGCATCCATTATTAAAATGGCTTACCAATGTAAGTGAAAATGGGCATTTCAACGATGATGTGTTGCGGGACTGCCAGTTATTTATGATAAATGAATATGGTGTACTGTATGGTATGCACACCAGCATCCTGGGTGCCAATGCTATGAGAGACGCAATGCTGCAAACAATAACTGAATAATCAAATGTAATAAACACCTAATTTTTAAAAGTGCAGTATATGAAAATCAGCAATATCATTATTTCGTGTATAAAAAAATCAGGTATATTAATGACTGTCGTTATCCCTGCATTTTTATCTGCACAACAAACACCTGATGATCCTTATTCAAATCCTAAGGTAAATTACATTCGGTCGTGGGCGGTAAAAGCGCCTGAGCAGAATGCATCTAATATACAAAACAGGTTATTAAAGGAAGCGCTTCAATCTACGCAATATACTGATGGTTTGGGCAGACCTTTACAAACCATAATAAAGCAGGGATCATATCCATCCGGCGGAAACGCTGCTGATCTGGTACAGCCCATAACCTACGATCCGTTGGGCAGGTTTCAATACAGCTACCTTCCGTTTGCTTCAACTGCATCAGACGGTAACTTTAAATCAAATCCTTTTCAGCAGCAGGTAAACTTTTATAATACACTTTTAAGCGGACAGGGCGGGGAAACAAATGTAGGAACCGGCAATCTGAACTGGGCATATAGCAAAACAGTTTATGAACCTTCGCCGCTTAACCGCGTGGATAATGCATATACTCCCGGCGCAAGCTGGGTGGGCAGTGAATCAGCAGCTAATGAGGCCGGTAAACACAATATTCGTGTGAAGTATTACAGCAATACGGATATTGACGATGTAAAAAAATGGAAAGTGAACAATGGTGCGGAAGCCGGTGATTGGGGCGACTATCAACTGGAGCCTGGTAGCGAAAAATATTCAGCCGGTGAATTATATAAAACTATCACATATGATGAGCATGATAAACAGGTGATTGAATTTACAGATAAGAACGGCAGGCTGATACTGAAAAAAGCACAACTGACGGGGAGTGATGATAACGGGGCTGGGCAGTCTTATCCAGGATGGCTATGTACTTATTATATATATGATAACAAGGGGCTGCTGCGATGTATTGTACCCCCATTAGCAGTACAGCAATTGCAGCAGTATCTCGGATGGAACCTAATGGGAACAGCCAATCTCTTGGACCGTAACTGTTATTGCTTTGAATATGACAAGTATGGACGGATGATCATGAAGAAAAAGCCCGGTATTACCCGGCAAAATGCAGAGTATACTGTTTATGATGCGCTCAGTAGAGTTGTATTAACCCAAGATGGAAAGCAAAGACAGCCCTCTGTAAATATCTGGATTGCATATTTGTATGATCAATTAAACAGACTGGTCATTCGCGGGTTCTATCTTAATACTTATAATAATAAAACGTTTAAACAAAATCTTGCTGATGCTTCCAACAGCACAACATACCCTTTCGCCATTACAGCACAACCTTCAATTACTTATTGGTCAGTATTAACTGAACATGGATACGACAACTATGAATCACTCCCCGCAGCATCAGGGCTAACCAAAGACCTTGATGTAACATATACTTCAGCTACTTATTTTAATACTATATACAATACATCCCCGTTATATGCACAACAGCCATTGCAATCTTTTCAAGCAAGAGGTAAGATTACCTGGAGCCGTATATTAAGGTACGGCATTACATCATATAACTATTATGTAAACATTTATGATGGCGAGGGAAGACTGATCCAGGAAAAAAGTACAAATATCAGCAATGGAAAAAATACAACTACAATTCAATATAATTGGTCGGGGCAGCCTTTGCGGGTAGTAGAAATGTCTGAGTATTTAAATGTGCAAACCAGTGTAATTCTTACGGATATCAGTTACGATGATCTTGGACGGGAAACGGTTGTTCAGAAAAAGATCAAGAACACGCTGGTTAACAGCAACAACTTCCCTTCTGAGTGGACGGTTGTTGCCAGGCATGAGTATGATGCTTTGGGAAGGCTGAAGAAAAAAGAAGTGGGCAGAAAAAAGAATCCGGCAACCAATACCTACACTGCTGAACCGATAGAATACCTGAACTATGCTTATAATGTTCGTGGGCAGTTGCTGGGTATAAACCGTTCACTCCTTGGCGGCTCTGCTGGCAGTATGCCTGCAATGAGCGCAAACGGTAACTACTTTGGGTTAGATTTAGGCTACGATAAAACTACTTCTTCAGCCTCAGGCACCAGCTATCCCAACAGCCGTTTTAACGGACAAATAAGCGGATTAACCTGGAAAACACGGGGAGACCAGGTGGGGAGGCAATACGATTTTTCTTACGATGCGGTTGAAAGGTTTACTGCCGCAACGTTTAAACAAAATGCTACCGGTACAAACGACTGGAGTAATACTACCGTTAATTTTTCAGAAAGTGTTGGACTGTATGATTACAACAGTAACATTAAATCGCTTACGCGATATGGGCTCATAGTAAACAGTTCGCCGGTGATTGATCAATTAACCTATTCCTCATGGTCGTATGATAATATGCCATACAAGGTCGCGGATGGCGCTGCCTCAACTGCAAATATGAACCTTGGCGATTTTCAGGATGGAACAAACCAGAATGGTGATTACAATTATAATAATGGCAATGGAAGCCTTACAACAGATTTTAATAAAGGAATAAATAGTATTGTGTACTTCCGTACTTCAGAATATCCAAAAACAATTACTACTACCAGGGGAACACTCAATTACACATATTCAGACGATGGCAATAAGCTGCGGAAAGTATCGGTTGAAAATGCATCTGCCGTTAATGGCAACAGAACAATAACCACTACCACCACTTATATTGGCGGCTATGTTTATAAGAGCAGAGACGCTAACCCTGATGACCCTGAAAAACCTGATTATACCAATAAACTTTTATTCATAGCACAGGAGCATGGAAGAATAAGAGCGCTGTATAATAATGCTGCTGCCCCTAATACACTTACAGGTTTTGCATATGACTATTTCATAAAAGATCATTTAAGCAATACCCGCATGGTGTTAACAGATGAGGTTAAAACAATTTACTACCCTGCCGCCACGCTGGAAGGCACTTACAATGCCTCCGGCACTACGCAAACCAATAGCATGATCAACCATGAAAAAAAATTCTATAATATTGATAACAGCAAGGTTGTTGCCGAGCCATGGAACGCAACGCAGGAAAGTGCAGATCCGACAAAAGCATATTTCAATTACAATATCAGCGCATCTACAAATCTCAACTATCCTTCCGGTTGTACTCCCACTTCAGGTGCGGCCAGTTCAAAAATGTTTAGATTAAAGGGAGATGAGGCCCGCACCGGGCTTGAGCTGGTAATAAAGGTTATGGCAGGCGATAAGATTGATATACTGGGAAAATCATACCATACCAACACCACCAATATTACCAATGCCAACTCCACGCTGCTGAACCTGTCTGCATTAATGGCTAATCTCCTGCTCGGTCCCGGGAACGGGGCAGCCGCAAAAGGTATAAGCGCGGCAACCCTCAATACTATAAACACTGGTGTGGTTCCGGGAACTTTTTTCAGGGGCAATAACAATGAAGCGACCACGCAGGTACCGAAAGCCTATATCAATTATATATTTTTTGATGAGCAGTTTAAATACGTGGGAGGGAATTTCAGCAGGGCGGGCGCTGCCAACACAGTAAAAGACCACTGGCAAACCGATGCGCAACTGCAGAATATCACCGTACCTAAAAACGGTTTTTTATTTGTGTATGTGAGTAATGAGAGTAACTTTAACGTGTTCTTTGACAATCTGCAGGTAGTGCACAAACCCGGAGCCATACAGGAAGAGGCGCATTACTACCCTTATGGCATGAAGATGGCCGCTATAAGCACCAAAGCTTTCTCAGCAGTTAATAATCCCTACCAGTACCAGGGCGATTACAGCGATTTTGATGAGGAGACCGGGTGGAATGATTTTTACCTGCGCAGCTATGATGCACAAACAGGGTTATGGACAAAAGCCGATCCCTACGACCAGTTCGCTTCACCGTATATTGGTATGGGGGCTGATCCGGTGAATGGAGTGGATCCGAACGGTGGTTTTTTTGATCTTATAAAAAACCTTTTAACAGGTGAAGTGTTTAACGACAAAAGCATTGTGGGCGAAGGTGCATTTTTAAACTCGGGTTACAACAATGGGAATTTTGAATATCTCGGAGAAGGTGAGGCGAAATTTCTCCCTGGTATTAGTATTACCGGTGGAATTAACTGGTCACAGGTTTTTGCTCAATGGAAATTCACATCTAATGGAATGGGGATGGGCTTAGGCATGGGAGTGTTAAATTGGGTTCAAAATACGGCCAGGACATCATACAATTGGTCGATGGTTGGGCTACTGACTACGCCCCAAGGTGAATTAGAAAAGAGAGGATATGCTCTTCGTAGCGGGATTTTAAATACGTTAGAATTTGCAACTTTGCCTGATTATACAAGAGGGCAGCTTATTTATAATTATGCTGCAACAAAAATTGATAATTTTATAAATTCAACACCTTATGACCAAGGCAAGATTATTGGGGGTGTAGTACCTGATATTGCTCTAACAGCAATAGCGCCTGAATTAAAAGCTGCTTCGGCTGAGGGACTTGCCGCTAAGGGGGTAGATAAGGTAAAATACATTGGAAGGTTAGAAGATCTAAAAGGCATTCCAAGAAGTCAAACTTTGCTAGATGACTTACCAAACTTAGGAAGTCCGAAGGCGAATTACTACCAAAATATGTCAGTTCTAAGAAAAGCACTTAGAGACGGATACACTATTAAAGACGCTTCTTGGTTTAGACCAAATTCACAATTAGCACCAACTTTATTAAATCCAAACAGAACTGTAGGTCAAACTTTCTTAGGTGCGGAAAGGAACTTATTAAACAATCGAGGATTATGGCCATAAAAGATAAATTAACAGAAGAATTCTTAAAAGCACTGAATGAAATTGAAATAGTGCTTCTTTCCCTACTTTTCAATAGGCATTCTTTTTTTGAAAAGGGGGTAGCTTATTATATTGAGTATATAAAGCAAAATAACACAAGAGTGGAATTTTTATTTGGCCCATCTGATTGGGATATCGAAATGATAATTTATACTTCAAAGGGCAAATTTGCTTTTAAAGATTTATTGAGTATTTCGGAAATTAATAAGTGGGTTAATGATAATAGATATAAACAAGAAAATGGACGTAATGTGAAAAATGAATTATTGTGGTATGTTGAGTTATTGAAAGTGTCTTTGCCGTATGTAGAGTAATGAATAGGCAGAAGTAAGAATGCCGCTAAGGGAGGAACGACAGCTTTTAGATATATGACGGAGGGCGAATTACAAGCAATTAGACAAGGAAGTGGTGCAGGCTTTTTGAGGGGAGGAAGAGCTGGTGAAACTTATTTCACAAAAGACCTTTATAAATCTGCTGCAAAAGCTTCTCAACGATTAGGGTTAGAAAATACGCCTACGCTTAGAATAGAATTTGAGATTTTGAATAATCCAACTTTATTAAGAAACGGAACAAAGGTTCTTCCCTTAAAAGGCTTGTCAGGAGGTGGAGCAGAATTTATGACATTAGACCCTGTTAAAGTTAGATTAATTAACTGGCAACCATTAAGATAAAGTATCATGGAGAAAAAATATTTTATATCAGTTGGAGAGCCATGGGATTTTGATAGTCCTGACGGTCAAAATATAATTAATGGAATTATAATTAAGATATTGAGTGCTACATGCCTAATATTTAAAGCAAACTACATTTTGGACTTTAATGGAATTTCCAGTAATTTATTTGTTTTATATCCAAGACATGCTGAAAGTGATTTTGATGATTTAAAAAATGGAATTGATTATGTAACCGTTAACGGCAATATATTACCTATGGAGTATAACGAAAACATGAATGAAGACTCTTTAAAGGAAAATTCAAAATTTGTCATTATAGGAAGCATTAGAACGTAAATACAGATGTTGAAGTAGTTGCCGCTAAGGGGGTAGGTTCATTAGGAGCAGGTCGTACAGGAGTTAAACAATAGCTTCAAAATGCAGGGAATTTAGACAGGGGTACATTGATTCAAAATATCGAATCTGCAGGCTTTAAGAGAATGAGTCCTACAACTTCCCCATATAGCGCAAGCATATGAACTCATGAAATAAAGCATGCTGCAAATACTCGGGTACCAGGCGCAAGCGTCTCGCCACAAGTGTTCGAAACCTATTTGGGTTTAATTTTGCCTAATGACGGCAAAAGAACTTATAGGATTAATACCAGAAGAGATATTTGAAGAACTATCAGCAGAGACAAAGGTAGATACGCAGGTTAAGAAACTGTCTGGTGAGGTTATCTTCAAATTAATATTGTTTTCAATGTTGAACACCTCGAAGCCAAGTTTGCGTGTGATGGAGGCTTTTTTACAATCAGCACAATTCAAGTCATTCACGGGTTATGATATATTAGAAGGGAAGTACAATTCGATAAGAGATCGTATTTGCACAATAAATGCAGATTATTTTGCAAAACTCTTTGAACAAATATTTCTTATTTACAACAAGGAACTGAAAGAAGAAAAGGCTTTATCCAAAACAGATAGCACATATGTAGCATTAGCCGCTAAGCTGTTTTCGATCGGGATGGAAAACGGCACAAGTGACAAACGTTTTGTAAAGTATAGTGTCAACCTTAAGGGAAGTATACCTTCATCGGTAAAAGTTTTTACGGCTCAGTCATACGTAAGCGAAGAACTTGCACTTACCGAAGTTATTAACGATACAGATTGCATTAAAAATGATGTAGTTGTTTTTGACAGGGGTTTACAATCAAGGGAATCGTTCGACAAGTTTACCAATAGCCAAAAATGGTTTGTGAGCCGGGCTAACCCAAACATAAGGTGTAAAACGATCACCCAAACTAAAGTGGGTGCAAAGTCAGAAAGCAGCACAGTTACTATCATCAGCGATGAAACAGGTTACCTCATAAATAAAAAAGATAAAGCAACAGCGCACATATACCGGGTAATCAAAGCTGTTATAAACAAAAGTGGAGAGCCAATTTGCTTTGTAACCAATATTATAGATGAGGATGCCTACATGATAGCAGCATGGTACAGGCAACGCTGGGAAATAGAGGTATTTTTCAAATTTATCAAGCAGCATCTAAACGTAAATCACCTGGTATCAAGAAATATTAACGGCATCAAAGTAATGATTTACATGACTATGATACTGGCTATCCTCATTATTGCTTATAAAAAAATAAACAGGATAAAAGGCTTCAAGATTGCAAAGTTGAAATTTGAACTGGAACTCGAAACAGAAATTATGAAAGCCGTAGTTATTCTTTGCGGTGGAAATCCTGACAATGCTCCGCATCTATTTAGTTCTGCCTGATAGGTTTCGAACACTTGTGGCGAGACGCTTGCGCCTGGTACCTGAGTATTTGCAACCTTGCGCCTGATTGGGGAAGATGTAGACAATCCAAGCATATGGAAACCTACTCCTATTAATATTGTTGATGAGTATATTGAAGAAGGAAATGCAGAAGTTAATTATGACCCTAAGAAAAATACAACAACTGTAGGCGAGGGAGATGAAAGCGACGCTAAGAAAGGCAAAAAGAGTAGTTCCTCTACCAATACAAACGGCAGTGGAGTTAGTTGTAATCAAGTTGGAGCACTTCTTAATAGTTGGTTAAGGATAAACCCTAATATTCAAGTTACAATCCAGTAAGCCATGAAAAGGAAAACAATCTTCATATTTTTTTCGGTATTAATTATTCTGTTTCTGGCAGCATATTTTTATTTAGGAAAGCCAGTTATAAAGCCGCCTGAACGTTTGTCGAATATTCCAAGACAAGCCGAATGGGTCGGAGGAGCAGATGGAGGAAATTGGTATCAAATAACTAAGGTTATATCAAAGGATGCATTTAAGATAAAAATTTATAATGAAGGAACTGGCGAATTAGAAATTGATACAACATTTATTTTAAATCCAGAGTGTTCATTTAAAGAAATAGATTCTGCGACATTAGTTAAAAGCATTAATGGATATGATGGAACGAAAATTGGATTGCTTTTGGCGAAAAAGGGTAAACGATGTTCTTTAATTATCAAGTAAATCAGAGATAGCTTAGGTCTGAAGGAATATGAGATTGTGCTGCAGCTGCAGCAGTATTAAACAAAAGATGGGGAATAGCCGAAGCCGTTGTTGGTATTAGCAAGGGTAATGTTTTCATAGTTGTTGGTGTTAGCAAGTGCCGTTGTTGGTATGCAGGGCGGATAATGCGGGTGGCGTACCAACAACAGGGAGTTGAAGAAGCTGTATATTAATATAGCCTGTGCTGTGGAATGTTGTTGGTGATGCCAAAGCACAATAGCCTATGCACAACACCAATAACGGCAGCAAGAATAAAGACACATACCAGTAGCAAAAATTGCAGGTTGTACTCAGCCGGCAACTTTTTGGGAAAAGCTGGTATAGTATTCATTTTATATTACATTTTCTCTATAATCAGGGATTTACTTACTTTCATATCCTGATAATATCCGCTTCCCGGCGGTAACAAATACCTGCTATGCATGATATATTACCCTTCATTCCTCAACGTCCGCCATTTGTAATGGTGGGCGAAATTACTAAAGCAAACGAACAGGCTTGTACAACAACATTTCCTGTTAACGCGGATAATATTTTTGTGAACAATGGGTTTTTAGGCGAACCGGCTTTGGTAGAGAATATAGCTCAAACAGCAGCAGCTCATACAGGTTATTTGTGCAGTAAAAAAAATGAACCCGTGCCGGTAGGCTTTATCGGCGCGGTGCAACAATTGGAAGTATTTGCACTTCCTTCAGTTAACGATATACTTGAAACGGAAATAACCGTAAAAAACCAGGTATTGAATGTTATGCTTATTTCAGGTAAAATAACCTGCAGACAAAAACCCATAGCACAATGTGAAATGAAAATCTTTATTCAAACTGATAAATAAATATGCAATTATGAAACGTATACTCAAATCATCACTGCTTTTGCTTTTTATAGTATTGGTTGCAGGCGTTCAACAAGTTTCAGCCCAATCACTTAAAGAATTTTTCAATTCATCTGAAGTGCCGCTTACTTACCTCGGCGTTGATTTTACCAGAGCCAAAATTTTAAATGAGCTGGCAGCGAATAACATGGACATAAGAGACAGGCAGTTGCCGGCTATAAACCAGGTAATAGTGAATGAACCTAAAAAATATGATTTTCAGAAAGCATTTTCAAAAACTACTGTTAACAATGATATTGCATTAGTGAATGCAAAAAACGCCAAAATTGATGCTGAAAAGATGGTTGAATCCAGCTCTGATGCGGTACATCTGAAAAAAGCTGATATTGAGGCAATAGTTAAAGGGTACGACTTTGGCGGCAAAAAAGGCATTGGCTTAATGTTTATTATGGAAAGCATGAACAAAGCAAGTGCTGAGGCCTCAATGTATGTTACGCTGATCGATATGTCGGGCCGCAAGGTATTGCTTACTGAAAGAATGACGGCTAAAGCTGCCGGTTTTGGTTTTAGAAACTATTGGGCTAAAACAATATATGAAGTACTTGATGACATAAAAAAATCGAAATACAAAGAATGGAAGGCTGCTAATTGATACTATATATACTTTTAAAATGCGAAAGTGAAAGATTTACAGGCATCTTTCACTTTTTCATTTAATTTAGTGCCCTTTTAAAGACGTTTAATCAAACGAAAGAATAATTCATAAATGCAAAAGACCTTATCCGGCAGGATTGAAATAAATGTCAGGTTTAATGAAGCTGATCCGTTGGGTATAGTGTGGCACGGGCACTATGTTCGATATTTTGAAGATGGCCGGGAAGCCTTTGGCAATGAGCATGGCATTGGTTATCTTGATTTTTATAAAAAAGGCTATATTATACCGATTGTAAGTATTCAATGTGATTATAAACGTTCTTTAAAATATGGTGAAAGAGTGATTGTGGAAACGACTTTTGTTCCCTGCGATGCGGCTAAATTAAAATTTGAATACAGGCTATTTAATGCCGGAACCAAACAGGTTGTAGCTACAGGTTCTTCTGTGCAGGTGTTTTTAGAAAAAGAAAATTCGGTATTGCAACTAACTAATCCGGATTTTTTTGAAGAATGGAAAGCGCAAAATGGACTGATATAATTTTTAACCAGACTAATGAACCCGGTTTATATTATTGCTGAAAATATTGTTTCACCGATTGCTGATACCGCGCAGGATAATTTCGCGTTATTGAAAAAAGGCATATCCGGTATACGACAGCATAATATTCCACGCTTTTCTCCGGATCCGTTTTTTGCCTCATTGTTTCCGGAAGAAAGTTTTGCAAACGATAATGTATACACGAAGTTTGAAGAGTTGCTGCTAGCATCTGCCAGTAATGCATTATCGCTGACAAATATTGATCCTTCTGATGAGAGAACGGGTTTAATTATTTCCTCTACCAAAGGCAATATCAGTTTACTTGAAACCTGTAAGCAGAACGAAGCGCTGCTGAAACGGATGTCTTTGCCTGCATCTGCAAAACTTATTGCGGAGCACTTTAAGATTATCAATAAACCCATAATCGTTTCACATGCCTGTATTTCAGGATTAGTTGCATTGATCACAGGCATGCGCATGATACAGTCCGGTAAGTATGATCATATAGTTGTTGCAGGTGCAGATATTATCACCCAATTTATACTTTCCGGTTTCCAGTCTTTTCATGCCATCAGCAATGATGCCTGTAAGCCTTTTGATGCAAACCGCACTGGTATTAATTTAGGCGAAGCTGCAGCTACGATTATTCTTTCTTCCCAAAAACCCAAAGAAAAAGAAGCTATACTGCTCAGTGGCGGCGCTGTAAGTAACGATGCCAATCATATTTCAGGTCCCTCGAGAACCGGAGAAGAATTGTACCAGGTAATACAGCAGAGCATGCAGGAATCAGGGATTGATGCTGCAGAGGTTGATTTTATTTCGGCGCACGGCACAGCTACAATATATAATGATGAAATGGAAGCCAAGGCCGTTAACCTTGCAGGTTTGCAGGATGCGCCGTTGAACAGCCTGAAAGGATATTATGGACACACGCTTGGCGCTGCGGGATTAGTAGAAACGGTTGCGTGTGTTTTATCTTTAAAAGATAATGTAGTTTTACCCACTCCCGGGTTTAACACACCGGGCACAACTAAACCTGTTAACGTGAACAGGAAATTGAAGCAGGGTAAATATAATGCATGTCTTAAAACCGCCTCCGGTTTCGGAGGCTGCAACGCGGCAATAATTTTGAAAAAATAAACACATAAAAGATAACAGAAAGTTTTCATGGAATTTTATACAAAAGATACTAAGACAGCACTTGAGGCAAAGCATCTTGCCCAGTTTATAGCATTCGGACCTGTGGTTTTCCAGGTGGCAAAAGTGGTTAGAGATAATGGTATTTTAAAAGCTATTGAAGATAGCGCCAGTAACGGCTTAACCATTGAAGAGATCATTGAAAAAACCGGTGTATCACGTTATGGCGTAAGGGTATTGCTTGAATCTTGTTTGGGCATAGGTTTGATACTGCTGAATGATGACAGGTATACTATTACAAAAACAGGTTATTTTATCCTGCACGATCCGCTAACAAAAGTGAATATGGATTTTGTGCATGATGTATGTTATAAGGGCTTGTTCCATCTTGATAAAAGTATAGAAACGGGTAAGCCTGAAGGCCTGAAGGAACTTGGCAATTGGCCAACGGTATATGAAGGCTTATCGCAACTACCTCCGCATATTCAGAAAAGCTGGTTTGGTTTTGATCATTTCTTTTCAGACATCGCTTTTCCTTTAGTAATTAAGCATGTATATAAAGATGGTATTAAAAACCTGCTTGAAATTGGAGGTAATACCGGTAAGTGGGCCATTGCTTCTGCAAAACATGCGGATGATATACATGTTACCATAATGGATTTGCCAGGACAATTGGATATGGCAAAAAAGAAAATGGAAGAACTCGGGCTTTCTGACCGGGTATCATTTCACCCTGTAAATATATTAGATGAATCACAACCTTTTCCAAAAGGGTTTGATGCCATCTGGATGAGCCAGTTCCTGGATTGCTTTTCTGAAGATGAAATTGTATCTATATTAAACCGTTGCGCAAATGCCACAGATGAAAATGGATATGTGCTTATTCTGGAAGCATTCTGGGATACACAGCGTTTTGAAACCGCGGCGTTCTGCCTGCAGCAAACATCCATTTATTTTACAGCACTGGCAAACGGCAACAGCCAGATGTATGATTCAAAGGTTTTTAAGCAGTGTATCTATGACGCGGGTTTTGAAATTGTGGAGCAGGTTGATAATATAGGGCTTAGCCATACATTGCTGAAATGCAGGAAGAGGAAATAGGGGGAGCAGTCAGCTATCAGTATTACAGTAATGAACGGTTAGCAATCAGAAACAATTTAAGCTAATACCTGAAGGCTGACATTTGGATATATTCCAAATTTTCGCAGGCGAACTGTGGGCTTTCAGTTATGAGCTATCAGTGCTGCTAAAAGCTAATCTCTTTAAACTAAATATATGCAAACAGAAAAAACAGATGTACTGGTAATTGGTGCGGGACCCTCCGGAACCGTTGCCGCATCTATAGTTCACCAGGCTGGTTACAATGTACGGATAGTAGAAAAATTAAAATTTCCCCGTTTTGTGATAGGGGAGAGTTTGCTGCCGCGATGCATGGAGGCATTGGAGGAAGCTAAATTTCTAGATGCAGTGAAGGCAAGAGGATTCCAGGAAAAAAATGGAGCTAAGTTTGTTAAGAAAGGTAAGGTATGCGATTACCAGTTTGCAGACCAGTTTACACAAGGATGGAAATGGACATGGCAGGTTCCTCGTGCAGATTTTGATAATACGCTTGCTACAGAAGTTGAAAAAATGGGTGTATCTGTTGAATATGAAACTACAGTGACCGGTATTGTTTTTAATGATGACGGAAGATCAGTAACGACCGTTGAGGATAAAAACGGCAATAAAAAACATATTGAAGCCAGGTTTATTATAGATGGAAGCGGCTATGGAAGAGTGATACCAAAGTTGTTCAATATGGAGCGTCCTTCCAACCTTCCGCCCCGAAAAGCGCTGTTTGCACATACTATTGATAAAAAACGCTCAATGGCGGATGAGCCAAACCGTATTACGATTGTAGTACACAAAAAGGGCGTATGGATATGGATCATTCCATTTTCTAATGGCATTACATCGGTAGGGTTTGTGGGAGACAGGGAATTTTTTGATGGTTTTGATGGAACCGATGAAGAAAAATACCGGGCGATGCTGGCAGGAGAAAAAGATATTGCTGAAAGATTTAAAGACGTTGAACTGGTGTTTCAGCCCAGAACATTAGAATCATGGTCTGCTACCACAGATAAGTTTTATGGAGATGGTTTTGTACTAACTGGTAATGTTACCGAGTTTCTTGACCCGGTGTTTTCATCAGGCGTTACATTGGCAACGGTTTCGAGCCAGCTTGCAGGCAAACTTGTGGTAAGAAAACTGAAAGGCGAAACAATAGATTGGAATAAGGAATATATGGATATCATGCTGCAGGGCGTAAACACATTTCGCTCTTATGTAATGGCATGGTACGAAGGCACACTGGATACTATCTTTTTTGCAGATGATCAGAACCCTCTGATCAAAAGCCAGATATGTTCAGTGCTTGCAGGATATGTTTGGGATACAACCAATCCTTATGTAAAAGATCATACCACCGCGCTGCATAAACTGGCGCGCATTATAAAAATGAGAGACGATTTAAGAGCAGAAGGAATGGTATAGCGGCGTAAGGTAAAAGGTAAAGAGGTAAGTAGTTGTTGATGGAAAAATTGATATTCAGGAAGATTAGTAATTAGTAAACACTTTTAAAAAAGTAAGGGTTGTGATCAGGTCACCTCCCTTTCGGGAAGGCAGGGAGGGGCTGCCTGTTTTTCACCATTGCAACACATCACTACATATAGCATTATTTCCGGCAACATCGCGTTAAAAGATGACGCTGTTTTGTTTGAGGAGCAATCATTATCTCCGCAGGAGTTCCTGCTTTCTCTATACAAATATCTGCAGGTTGATTATCCAAAATTTTATAAAATGGATAACCTGTGCAAGCTTGGTTTTTTAGCCACGGAAATATTACTGCAAAACAGGAAAGTTGCGGAAGATTATGGAAAAGCAGATGTAGGTATTGTGCTGAGCAATACCAATGCAAGCCTTGACGCGGACATTGCATATTTTGAAACAGTTAAAAATATACCAAGTCCTGCCCAATTTGTATATACTTTGCCTAATATTGTGATAGGCGAGATCAGCATCAGGCATGGTTTAAAAGGAGAAAACACTTTCTTTGTGTCTGAAGATTTCGACGCCGCATGGCTGGAGTTTTATGTAAGCGATCTGTTTAAAAGAAAAAAAATAGATTGTTGTATTACAGGCTGGGTAGATTTTTTAGGAGAATCATACAGAGCCGTACTTTATTTGGTTGAAAATCGCTCAACAGAGCGATCTTTGCCGTGGAAAACCGAACACATTAATAAAATATACGAGTTATAAAATGGAAAAGTTAATGGCTGATCTGAAACGTCAGATCATTGAACAGTTAAATCTGAAAGATTTAAAACCTGAGGATATAGGTGATGACCAGCCTTTATTTGTTGAGGGGCTTGGACTGGATTCTATTGATGCCCTGGAACTGATCGTGTTGCTTCAGCAGGAATATAAAATTAAGCTCGCCAGCGCGGAAGAAGGCCAGAGCGTTTTTCGTTCGGTAAGAACAATGGCGCAATATATTATGGAGCATCAGCCGAAGACGGTGTAGTGAGGCAGGAGGTGCAAGGTAGAAGGTGTAGGGTGAAAGGCAGATGGGAGTATACATAAGCATTTTGCATGGAAATCAACCCGGAACCGCAATTTCAAATTTCAAATCTCAAATTTTCTTGATTAAACCGGTTTTCGTTACAGGTGCAGGAGTTATATCAGCCATTGGCAACAATGTGCAGGAAAACCTTGCTGCACTTGAAAATGGAAAAGCAGGAATGGCAGGAATGAAATATCTTTCTTCTGCTCATAAAGAAAAATTGCCGGTAGCTGAAGTTAAGATGAGCAATGAAGCGCTGGCAGCACTTGCAGGAATGCCAGCGCATATCAGTCGTACGGCATTACTTTCTGCAATTGCCGCAAAAGAAGCATTGCAAAATGCAGGAATAGAAAGTCTCAAAAATTTTCGCAGTGGCTTTATTTCCGCCAACACAGTTGGCGGTATGGATAAAACAGAAGACTTCTTCACGGAGTATTTAAATGATCCGAGAAAGGGAAAATTAAGAAACCTGGTGCATCATGAATGTGGCGCCGCAACAGAACTGGTAGCTGATGTGCTTGGTATAAAAAATTATGTATCTACAATCAGCACAGCTTGCTCTTCTTCGGCAAACGCGGTGTTTTTTGCTGCAAGGCTGATCAACCGGGGTATGCTTGATATTGCTATAGCCGGCGGTACGGATTCCCTCACAAAATTTACGCTTAATGGTTTTAATACATTGATGATACTTGACCAGCAGTATTGCCAGCCTTTTGATGAAAACCGGCGCGGATTGAATTTGGGTGAAGGCGCAGGATATATTGTACTGGTTTCTGATAAAATCGCGAAAACTTTAAAGCAAGCTCCTGTTTGCACATTAAGTGGATATTGTAATGCCAACGATGCATATCATCAAACCGCATCCTCACCTGACGGAACAGGCTCTTATCTTGCTATGAAAGGTGCGCTGGAACAAAGCGGGTTAAATCCCGCTGATATTGATTATATTAATCTTCACGGCACAGGCACACAGAATAACGATATAGCTGAAGGAACAGCCATTAAATTATTGTTTGAAGGCAGTTACCCGAAAATGAGCTCTACCAAATCGTTTACCGGGCATACACTTGGTGCAAGCGGTGGTATTGAAGCGGTGTTTTCCGTGCTGGCTTTGCAGCATGGGTTAATATATCCCAACCTTCGTTTTCAAACACAAATGGCGGCATTGCCTTTTGCGCCTGAAACCGTTTTTCGCAAAGGAGAAGAAATAAATCATGTGCTGTCAAACTCCTTTGGTTTTGGCGGTAATTGCTCTTCACTCAT
This sequence comes from Agriterribacter sp., assembly GCA_047601125.1. Taxonomy (GTDB): domain Bacteria; phylum Bacteroidota; class Bacteroidia; order Chitinophagales; family Chitinophagaceae; genus Agriterribacter. The sequence goes on from JASGJY010000002.1 coordinate 4,051,380, forward strand.
CTTTTCAAAATTGCAGGCATAATGTATATTAAGGCGGCTGCAGGCATATCACCCCAGGTTTCTTTTGAGCAGATACTGCAATCACCTGCATCATATAGCGGCAACAGGTTGAGTTGCGCAGAACCTGATTATACCAAATTGTTTGATACGCGCATGATAAGGCGTATGAGCCGCATTATTAAAATGGGCGTTGCCGCGGCTAAGGATTGTTTGCAACAGGCAGATGTGCAAAGCCCCGGGGCTATTATAACAGGTACGGCTTATGGTTGCCTGGCAGATACGGAATTGTTCTTATCTAAAATGGTGGAGAATAAAGAAGAATTGCTTACACCTACAGCATTTATTCAATCTACTCATAATACTGTTGGTGCGCAGATAGCGCTGATGCTTAAATGCCATAATTATAATAATACATTTGTGCATCGCGGATTTTCCTTTGAAAGCGCAATGCTGGATGCTATAACATTATTACATGAAAATACAGTTGAAGATGTTTTGGTTGGTGGCGTGGATGAAATAACAGACACCAGTCATACATTGCTGAGCCGCTTCGGCTTATATAAACAACATGCTGCTTCTAATCTTGATTTATATAATAACCATTCAAGAGGAACTATTGCGGGCGAAGGTGCAGCATTCTTTTTATTGTCAGAGAAATTTACAGGTAACGGATATGCAAAGCTGGATGATATGGATACTTTGTATAAACCTTCCTCGCCCGGGGAAGCCGCTGATTTTATAAATGATTTTTTGGACAGAAATAATATTAAGGCTGGAGATATTGATTTACTCCTGTACGGCGAAAATGGAGATACCGGTAATGATAAATGGTACGGGCATATAAAGAGGGCTTTATTTAATGATACGGCAACGCAACCTTTCAAACATCTTTGTGGAGAATATCCAACCGCACCGGCTTTTGCATTATGGCTGGCTGCCAATATTTTGAAATCCGGGAAAACACCGGGGCAAAGCAATATCAAAGTGCCCGGGCAAGTATTGATCTATAATCATTATCTTACTATTCATCACTCATTATACCTGCTTTCCGCATGTTAAGATTCAATACGATCACCGCTGTATTTGTTGTGCTGCTGATAGCGCTTATAGGTATACATTTTCTCTACGGATTTCCCTATTATGTGTTTGGCATACTGCTGATGCTGTATGTAGCCGCGCTCGCTTACGGAAGTTACAATGTGCGTTCCAATTTTTATGTAAAAACCATCAGTTCTGCCAACACACCGCTCAAGCAAATTGCTATCAGTTTTGATGATGGTCCGGCTAAAGATTATACACCCCAGATATTGCAGATACTTAAAGAACATAAAGTTAAGGCTGCTTTTTTCTGTATCGGCAAACGTATTAAGGAAAACGAAGACTTACTGAAACAGGTGCACGAAGAAGGGCATATTATTGGCAATCACAGTTATTCGCATGACCTGTGGTTTGATCTTTTCCCCGCAAAAAAAATGTATGAAGACCTGCAGATGATGAACCATGTGACGGAAAAAACCATTGGCAAAAAACCTAAACTTTTTCGTCCGCCTTATGGTGTTACCAATCCAAATTTAAAGAAGGCCATTCAGCAGGGCAGGTATATTGCTATTGGCTGGAATATCCGCTCTATGGATACAGTAGTAAAAGATGCAAGAAAATTACTTACAAAAGTTACGGCTTCGTTAAAACCCGGTGCGGTAGTTTTATTTCACGATACCAGCAAAACCACGCTGGATATACTTTCTGCATTTATTAAGCAAGCCAGGGAAATGGGGTACGAGATTGTGCGGTTGGATAAATTACTTAATTTGGAGCCTTATGCGTAACATTTTTTTATTAGTATATATATTGGCAACAGGCTTTGTTGCCAACGCACAGTACTCCGGTTATAAACCTGTAACAGACGCAGCCACTTTTAAAGCGCAGTTCGCGGAAGCATCTAAAAAAACAAACTCAATTAAAAGTGATTTTATTCAGGAAAAGAACCTGAGCTTACTGGCAGAAAAAATTACATCAAAAGGAAAATTCTGGTTTAAAAAAGATAACCTGGTTCGCATGGAATATACACAGCCGTTTCAATACCTTATGATATTGAATGGCACTAATGTATATGTAAAAGACAGCCAGAAGGAAAATAAAGTGTCTGTAAAGTCAAACAAATTATTTCAGCAGATCAATAAAATAATGGTGGATTGCGTAAAAGGCGAAGCTATGCAGAGTGGTGACTTTGTCGTAAAAGTCTTTGAAAATACCAGTTCCTATCTCGCTGAGCTCACACCTGTAGATAAGAATATGAAAAAGCTTTTCAAAAATATCAACATGATCATTGAGAAGAAAAGCTTTGGTGTTACTACAATTGAAATGCATGAGCCTTCGGGTGATAATACTGTTATCAATTTTGTGAATCGTGAACTGAATACCAATCTTCCAGATGCGTTATTTACTGTTCATTAGTATATTTTTATGCTTTACAGCCTGTTCATCTTCCTACAAAGCATTGCAGCGCGCGGAAGCAGATCCGCTGTGCGTAAAAAAGTTTAAACCTGCATTTGCAACGGCTTTATATACTACACAGGTTGATGTGATAGGTAAACATTTAAGCGGTTTGCTTATTATAAAAACAATGCCCGACAGTAGTGTGCGTATAGTGTTTTCCAATGAAGCAGGGTTTAAATTTTTTGATTTTGGATTTGAACAGGATGACTTCAAAGTGTATTATGTTTTCGACCAAATGGATAAAAAGGCTGTGATCAAAACATTACGCAAAGATTTTGAATTGGTGTTGATGCGTCATCTTGATGCGCAGCAATCGTATACAGCAAAAGAAAATCAGGGACTGTATCATGTTTTCCCTGATGGCAGGGACATATACTATTACATTACCAACGATACCTGCGATAGTTTAACACGCATGGAACGTGGCAGCAAACGTAAAAAAGTAGTAGAAGCTTTTATTCAGCCGGGAGCTGATAATGTGCCGGATAGCATTGGGATAAGGCACTATAATTTTAATTTTGATATACAGCTAAAACGTCTGCAAAGAGATGCTCAATAATGATTTTTTCTATACAATGTCAATCGGCAATGAGGAAAACAATATTATTGCTGAATTGCAATTGAATCCTGCTCACAAAATATTTGAAGGACATTTTCCCGGCCAGCCGGTGGTGCCCGGCGTTTGCCAGGTGCAGATGATAAAAGAAGTCCTTGAAACAGCTTTGGGTTACAATCTTCAGCTGAAATCAGCCGATCATATAAAGTTTCTCTCTGTTATAATTCCTGATCATTCTTCTGTTATTAAGGCGGTAATAAAGTATACTAAAGAAGAAAGTGGCCTGTCCGTAACGGCTTCCCTTACAAAAGAAGACAGGATTTGTTTAAAGTTTAAAGGAATATTTAAATCCTGAAGTATTACTCAGTAATTGGGTGCATTTCAAATTTTCGCATATAGGTACTACTGCTACAGCAGACCCCTCGTGCCTGCCAATGACACTTAAGCTACAGCCTGTTTTTCAACAAGTTCGAAGTTGTGCTTTTTGGCAAGTTTAAATAAGGAAGCTTTTTCCCTTTGTTTAATTTGTAGTTGCTAATATTTGATCTGACAGCTTAGGATTTTTAGGTTGTTCACCCGTCTTTAAATTTACAAATATTTTATCCACTAAAAAATTTGCTGCGATATGTCGCAGAGAGCGTCTCCGCAAATTTTTTGTGGATAAAGCTTCAGGAATGCTCTTCAGCTTTTGAATACAATTGATCTATTCGTTTTTCTTTAGCCAGTTCTTTGCTGTCGAGCCAGGTTTGCATAGGTGTTTTTCCGAAGCAATAACGACCGCTGTGAGATCTTCGGTTGTTATAATACTCAAGCCAGTCGTCAAGGTCTTGCTGCATTATTTCCAAAGAATCGTACATTTTTTTGCGAAAGGCTATCGCATAAAACTCCTCTTGTATTGTACGGTGGAAACGCTCACAGATGCCATTTGTCTGTGGACTTTTTGCCTTCGTCTTTGTATGATCGATGTCTTCTATGGTAAGATACAGTTGATATTCATGGTGCTCTCTTGCTCCACAGTACTCCGTTCCTCGATCTGTTAATATTCGCAATAGATCCACTTCCTGGCTTTGATAAAAAGGCAGCACTTTATCGTTAAGCATGTCTGCTGCTATCAGCGCATTCTTACGGTCATACAGTTTCGCAAAAGCCACTCTTGTATAAGTATCAATAAAGGTTTGCTGATAGATTTTACCGACTCCTTTTATATAGCCAACATAATAGCTGTCTTGAGAGCCCAAATATCCAGGATGGTGCGTTTCTATTTCTCCACGACTTTCCTGCTCTTCTTTTTTGCGTTCCAGGGCGGCTACCTGGGTATCCGTAAGAATCATCCCGTCCTGAGCTACCTTGGCTTCCAGTGCTTTTAAGCGCTTCTGCATGGTCTCAAGATCATGCCGGAGCCATACACAACGGATGCCTGCAGGCGATACACTGATCCCCCTTTTTTTGAGTTCGTTACTTGCCCGGGCTTGTCCCTGTTCCGGATGTTCTATGGCATAAGCAACAACTGATTGCTCATCTGGTTCTGCTATCCGGTTCTTTAATATCGGCTTACTACGACTGATCTCTTTGAGTGCCAGTTCTCCGCCATCTTCATAAAGTTTTTGGAATCTGTAGAAACTGTCTCTGCTGTAGCCCATTACTTTGCAGGCTTCAGAAACATTGCCGAGCTTCTCGGCTAACTTCAATAAACCCATCTTGGGTTGAATGAGCTTTTGCGTTGTTGTCATCTTTTTAATCGTTTACAGTTATTAAATTTACTAATAACTGTCAGATTAAATCTAAACTTCTACATTTAATTTGTTCTTCATATTTTTTCGTTCCCTGTTCTACATACTCTATTCCTTTGGTAAGAGCATTGTAATATGCAATGGCTAATTTCCTGGCACCTGCTTTAATAGCGATAGCTGAGTCTTTCTTTGCTCTTAGCTTACGCATAAAACTTCCGATAGCTATATGCTTACTATTGAGTAATGCCTGGGCCACCTCTTTAAATATCTGACCCGCTTTATTACATTTTGTTCCTTTTACCCGTTTTTTGACCCTGCCACTTTGATGATGTTTGGGCGATAAACTGCACCAACTTACAAAATGGTCTTCACTTGGAAAACGGCTCATGTCTGTTCCGGTTTCTCCCATAAGCCTCAAAAGGGTATAATCGTTTATCCCTGAAATACTACTCATGCTTACGCCGTATAGCTGAATAAGCATTCCGTGCAGTCCTTCTATTTGGGGTGCGTGATGACGGATGGGTTTGGGGCTGCCCTTTAATTCTGCCGCTTGTTTTTCTTTGGTCATCTTTTGCAACAGCTCTTCTATACGCTTATCTATTACTGTTACCTGCTGCTGGTGTATCTCCCACATATGCAGATTTTGTTCCAGCATAAATAAATAGGTATCATTATAGTTACCTTCCAGGGCCTTTAACACCAACACTGCTTTCTTTTCCCTGATCCGTTTATCACACAGGCTTAACAAATATTGACCATCCCGATGACCCTTGATAATAGCTTTTATTATTTTTATTCCACTGGCTCCATGTATTTGGCTGATCACTTCTTTGAGCTTAATATTCATCAACTCAAGGCATTTCTGCATCTTATTTACATATGTGCTGCCCATCTCAATAATATCCAATCGCTCTCTTACCAACTGCCGCACTTCCATATAATTGATCTCAGGAATAAAACTCTGCCGAAGGATATTTGCACTAAAGAGTTTTTGTATCCACTGGCAATCTTTCACATCTGTTTTTCTTCCTTTAACCTGCCTGGTCTCTTTGGGGTTTACCAGGCATACCCGAAAACCACAACTTTCAAGCATAGCGTATAGGGCTACCCAATAAACTCCGGTAGCTTCCATTGCCACATCGGTAATTCCCTTTTGATGCAGGTACTCTATACATTGGTAATAGCCGGAAGTAAACGTATCAAAGCTTTCTACCTCTCTGCCATCTACCGATACAAAGATCTTTTCAGCCCCTATATCAATGCCCGCTGCATGTTCATAAACCGTTTCAAATACTGTAACCTTTTCCATAATTTTACTTATTACTGTTTATTTAATAAGGTAATTTATGGCTCAAAGAAAGCTGGTATTAAAGGGCATCCTGCCATACGGGAATACTTCTTTCAACTAAAAAGAAGTATCACCAAAAAGTGCTATGCTTTTCCTTGAAGCAAAACTCGAGGTCAGGTAAAAATCACTAACTGAAGGAACTGCTACGCTGCCATAAATTACCTCTTTTGAAATTAGCGATTTTAGCAATGCTAAGCCACTCCTCACAATGTCATTTTCAAAGCGCTTTTGTTCCACTAATGGTTTACTCGGGGTGACAGACTGCGGTGCAATGCCGAACCATGTTACTATTGACAGGCATTTGTATCAATGCTGAACAACGCACTGCTGCTGTCATGCCGAGGCACGAGGCATCTGCATATGATTGCCCAATTCGCGAAAATTTGAAATACACCCGAATATTTTAATGCTACAAATAGTTGACATTATTATTCTATAGTGAGCATAAAAAAACCGGAATAAATCCGGTTTTATATTTTATTGCTTCATTTTTTTAGCATCTTCAAGAAATTTAGCCAAACCTATATCGGTAAGCGGATGTTTTAATAAACCAAGGATAGGTTCGAGCGGGCAGGTACAAACATCAGCACCTAATTCAGCTGCTTTTACAATATGTAATGAGCTGCGGATAGAAGCGGCAAGTATCTGTGTTTTAAAACCCTGAAGAGAATAAATTTGCGCCATTTGACCTATCAGTTCCATGCCATCCCAGTTGCTGTCATCAATTCTGCCCACAAATGGTGATACATATGTTGCACCGGCTTTAGCGGCAAGAATAGCCTGTCCTGCAGAAAATACCAGCGTGCAGTTTGTTTTAATACCATTATCAGTAAACCATTTCAGCGCCTTAACACCATCTTTTATCATAGGTACTTTCACAACGATATTGGGGTGTATTGCAGCAAGTGATTTTCCTTCCTCAACTATTCCGTTAAAATCAGTAGAAATAACTTCCGCGCTTATATCGCCATCTACCATTTCGCAAATGGTTTTATAGTGATTTCTTACGGCTTCTTCTCCTTTAATCCCTTCTTTTGCCATTAGCGACGGGTTTGTGGTTACACCATCCAGTATACCTAATTCATTAGCTTCTTTAATCTGGGCAAGATTCGCTGTATCAATAAAAAATTTCATAACCTAATAGTTTGTGTTGACTTTTTTTAACAGTTTTATACTTAAACGGACAACGAATATACAAAATAAAAAAGGCAAGTTACTTACATCGCACCGCTACAACCGCCTACCCTTGCTACCTTCCGGTCCTGGGGGAGTTCAGCAGGAGCTGGTCGTATAAGACTTGCCGCCGCAAATATAGGAAAGATATGGCTGAGTGAAAAATTTAAAAAGGCGTTCGGTTACCAGTATTGGAGATAATAGCTTTTTTGCCCATTCTATATTTTTTGTTGCCAGAGATTCCGTTCAGTATTACTTGTAAATAAAAGCGCAAAACATTGATATCTCAGTTTTTCTTATATACATTTCATTAACTGAAAAACTTCACCATTAAAAAAAGTGCTGTTTTCAAAACAAGAGGTAGAAAAATCGCTCATATTTAATTACAAAATATGGCTGTTATTAAGTTCCTACTTTTTCAGGCAATTCATTTATATATTTCATAAAAAATTTGTCGGAAGGCTTTACCTACGACATAGAATATTATAGTTCCAGCCAAAACTACAGGCGTAATTCTCTTGTCTGGTAATACGTTGCAAATCACACCCGCATTGGCACCCACATTAGCAAGATTGTATCCTGCACCTGCAAATACACCTATATATTTCACTGGCTGAAATTCCGCTTTTACGCCTATGCGGCCATGATCGAAGCCAAATCCGGGACCGATAAATAACGTCTGACTGGTTTGGGCGTTTGTGTCAACGCCACTCATTATGACCAACGCCATCGCAATAATATATCTCATTTGGTTAAAGCCTATTTTATTTTTAAAACTTTTTTGTTTATAGACGTGCCACTTGTATTAATAATTACAAAGTAAGTTCCGCCCGGTTGGTTTGATAGATCAAATTCCAGCCTGGTTCCATGACCTTTCACTCGCTGGATAACTTTACCGTTTACGTCAACAACTTGCACGATTGAGTTATCTATCGCTTTGCTGAAGGTGACATAAAATTTGCCTGTTGTAGGGTTGGGATACAGAGCATCCACTTCTTCAAAATCGGCACTGGCGGCATCCTGTTCCTTTGCAAATTCCGGGGCAGATATACGATTACTACCATTGTTGCAGTAATATTCCCGTTTGATGCGGTTGCCTGCTGCGTCATACGTCATTATTAAACCACAACTGCCGGAAGGAATTTCCTGGGAAAAAGATTGCAACGCTGTAAAAACTATTATTATAAGTAAAATGCGAGCACCTTATTTTTCATAATTTTTTTTTTTAACTAACAGAATATTATTTACGTCTTAAATACAACACTTTAGAATCACCTGCACTTGAAAGATTAAGATTTAGTAACAGAGAATCCTTGAGATTTATTTTTAAGTCTGAGAAGTTAAATCCAATAACAGTGTCTGTTGCAGGTGCCAGTATTATTATCTGATCGGGAGGCAAGATGCTTCCTAAAGCCGATATTTTTTCTATCGGCAATTTCCGACTTGCATTTTCAAGGTACGTTCCTAACAGTGATAGTTTTATTGGATCAATTGATTTATTGACTAGTCCGATTCCAAAATCCAAATGAACCGTATCCCTTTCCACATTTAAAAATACAGTTTTAGGAATAATTTCAATTTTCCCTAAAAAAGCACTTTTAGTCTGGGACATGTAAACTTCTTTGTAAGGGCAGCCAGCCATTACAGGAATGAATAATATAATAAGTGATTTTATTATGTTACTTTTAACTTTCATAGTTTTCAATTATTTTAAGCGAGGGAAGACTACTTCTTCATAATAATCAGCAGCAGATTCGTTATATTTTGTTCCATAAGTCCTGTAATTGTAGATGAAATTTCCTGCTGGATCTAAAAACCATTGTTCAATAAGTCCCTTTGAAAACTGACGTGCCCATCCTTGCGTTAATTGTTGGTAATAGTGATATGTTTCGTGTACCCAAGTTCCAACATCACTAACCCCTCCTCCTCCATACTTATCATAAATTTCAGCAGTTCTTCCAACAAATAAACCTCTATTCCACAACGCACCAGTTCTATATGTAGGGCCATAAGCGCCTGTCGCATTAATATTGAGATTTTCGCCCATCTTGTCTAGTGCAGCTTTGACGGCACCTGTCGGTCGTATAGTTGCGCCTAAAATTGCAATGTTAATACCCGTTCTTACAAATCCTCCAACAGCACCGCTTCTGGCACCGCGCCAAAATGATCCGCCTCCTATTGAGGAGCTGATGCCACCAATGACAGCGCCCCTTCCTGTATTAATTGTCATCTCCGCGCCAACATTTGCCATCAATGCACCAAAATTATATTTTTTAAATGATATGCCTTTGAATTGAGGAATAGCACCATCGATAAGTCCTCCTACAGCAGCTCCCGCTACGCTACCAAAGGTTATGTCATTTCCAAATGCTGCATCAACAGCAACTTGGGTAGCTACATTTGTCATTAGTCCGTAGGTAACAGATTGACCAAAAGACCCTATACTACTACCAAGCAAGCTAAATGCTCCTCCTACTGCTCCTCCTGCAGCTCCCATTGCAGCAGATACTCCCCAGTCCCTAAAATTCAGGTCTTTCCAGGTACCACCCTGAACAAAATTAGAAGCGATGTATACAGCACTTGCAATAACTGCCCCTTTGACAGCAGCAATGGCAATGGGTATTAAAGCCGCCCAAACAAAATTTCCATCCGGATCGGTAAAATACAATGGGTTATTGTTGGCATAGGTATACCTGTTAAAGGCATCAGTATACATAGAATTGCTGACATAGTTGTCAGGGCTTATCATCCTTCCCATTAATGGATCGTACAATCTGGCGTTCATATTGATCAGCCCAAATTCTCTCAGATGCTCATGCCCCGTGTAGCCTCTGTTAAGTAATAAAGCAGGTTCTGCACCAGGGTTATATACCACAAGCGTTGCAGGGTTTCTCATCCGCCCCCATGCATCATAGCTGTATTCTGCCTGCAAAATCTTATTGGCATCGGTTATATGCGTTATGCTACTAAGGTGATCCCTGCTGATAAACAGGAGTCGGGTTACACCGGCATTAGTTTCCAAGGCCACGTTAGCTTCATATGGAGACCCATCAAGATACAGTATCGTTTTTATAGTGCTTCCCTGCACAGTCTTTTCGTATTGCCCGTTACCAAAATAGTACCTCGTGTAAGTAGGAAATGGGAAAGTAATCACACTCCCAATAGCGGTGATACAAGTTTGAATGGTTATCAGGCCGTCTACGTATTAAGAGATATAATTTTATTTTATTGATACAGAAAATTCTGATGGATTCGAACTAATACTGCTGGTAAAAGAGAGTGTTCCGTTACGGTTCGTTTTTACTTGTTTCAACAGCATGTTACCTTTACAAATACTGTAAAGAACATTCGGTCGTAGCTTACTTACCACAAAGGATATATTGTGAGATGATTGATTTTGGACAGAAGTTATCCACGCACGTTTGCTACCTTCCCATTCTTTTATACTAATAGAAAGTTGTCCTAACCCAGATTCAGTGACTTGTAATCCTGCAGTATCGCTGTTCCCATGAAAATAAGTAAGTGTATTTCCAATGTTAAAAAAACCGAAATCCGAATTAGCGGAGATACTAAATCTGTTGTTTGATGCTGTATACTTATTCGTCTCCAGGCTTATCGAAATAACCTGACCCCGGAAATTATACTTCAGCTTAGTACCAGATAGTTCCCCTGAAATATGTGGATCAATGTAAAGACGGTTAAAGCGTGGGTTGATACCGTAAATGGATTTGTAAAGCCCAATAACAGAAAGACAATTGCCCGAAAGAATATCATCTCCTAATCCGGTTTGCGTTTTTCTGCCATAACGCTGAAAAGCGAGCCCGTCTTTTTCATATTGCGCCAATACATTCTTTATATATTTTAGTGCGAGTTCGGGTTTATATGTAGCATATGCTTTTACACCAACAGCGCCCCAGGAAAGAAAAATATCCCCGTTTTCATAATTGGGGAAAGGAAATTGCCAATCATTGCCTTCTCCTTTTGCATAAGATGTCATGCAAAGTGGCCAGAAAAAAAGATGCTCTTTTTGCATTTGCACTTCAATACCATCTAAAATAATCTTTGTTCTTTTTTCATCATCACAAATGCCATAGGCTATCGCCATGAAATTTACAGGTGTAACCATATTGCGCCCGTGAAGTGAACCGTTCTTGTCTTTCCAGTGTATATAACAACCATTATCTTCATCCCAAAAACCTCCCTGGCTCACAGACTTATTAAAACTTGTTTTTAATTTTTGAGCTGCTTCTGCATAATTATCCGCTTTCTTTTTATTGCCTAATTGCAGTTCTATAGAAGACCACAACGTTAAGGAATGATACAATTTAGCATTTACAAATGCATTCTCATAGGATGCCCAGATAATGTCTATCCAATCGCTGCCTTTTCTTTGTTCCATGCTGTCTGTCATCATTTCCACAAGCCCATTTTCATTGCTGTCTCTTTGTAGTATCCAGTCTAATACTTTCTCGCAGGATTGCTGGTGTGTTTGTACCCATTTTATATCGCCTGTTTGGTCATATAGTTCAGCTACATTGATCACCAGATCAGGATTGGAATCCATAAGATATCCCCATTGCGCTTCATAAAAGCCTTTATCCGTGAAGGCACCCGGCATAGCATCTTCATTTGTGTATGCCCACCTGGCGAAAACTCTTCCGTTTTCCTTTATAGCGTTGTCACGGTAATAGTCTAAACACTCCTGATAACCGCTTAAATAGTTTTCGTCATTTATCCCTACACCTAACTGTGCAATGTATTGTTCATGCAAGCATATTGGTCCATATGGTGTATGCCAGCTATTACCACCGAAATGATATTTGTCGATAATGCCTATTCGCGCAATCGTATTAAGCACATCGCTTACCTGGCCTTTATTTATACCAACAAGTGTTCCTCTGTCATAATCATTGTTGTAATTAAAATAAGAAAAGTTGATCTGTTGTGTTGTTTTTCCTTTTGCAATTTTTATGGGGATCCAAACATCAGTTATTGTATCCTTCAAAAATCTCCGGCGATTTGTTCCGCTATCCATCCGTGGAATAATCTGATGATCTGACAGGGTTATATCAAAAGCCAGTTGATTTTTTTCTGTTCGGCTGTAGCTCATCGCAATATTCTTATTGTCCGGTGAAGCTAAACTTATGGCTAAGCCATTCCCTGTTTTTTTATTCCAGAATTTAGAGGATCTGCTATGTACTCCATATGTATCAGCTTTTTTGTTAAAGAGATAGAACCATGCCAGCCCTCCATAATCAAGAAAAGCGCCATCCCATACATCCATCCTGTCAAACATCACTGCTGGAAAGCTGGCTTTTTCCGCTAATATTTCTTTAGATAAATACCGTTTTACGCATAACGCAATATCTCGTTTGCTAACAATAAATATCCATTCCTCTGAAATTTTCAGATCCTTTTCTCCATAGTTAATCTCAGAAATGATAATGCTATCTTTCTTGATCTCAACTTTTGGAAGATCATTAAGTAAAAGAGTAGAATAGGTCGCATCCTTTGTTTTGATGGCTGAGTAAATTCCCTGGGGGCTATTAACAACCTGCTGACCATTGACCGAAAAAGAAGAAATATTTATTTTCCTGTTATAATCCAGTTCCAGGGAAAGTTTTCCATTGCCGATATATAATTTCTTCTCTTTATTATCATTTTTAATAACAACTTGCTGAGCAGTTAAATGTTGCGACAAAAATATAGTCGCTATCACCAGGGATAAATTAAAAGGAAAATGTTTAGCCATAACCTAGTATTTAAGAAGTGTACAAACTTACGCTGAGATTATAGTCATTGATAAAAAATCTCACTTTTATAAATGATTTAAGTATAGTCGACTCAATTGTTCAAAATTTTCCAGGTCTTATTTAAAAAGTAAAATGTTCAATTGATTGCAGGTTCATATCATAAAGGACAGAACATTACAAATCAGTGAACATTTTACAAACTGTGGTAGGGTTGTTATTATTTACTTTTGAAGCAGTGCTGTTCCTACCTATGCACTGTCTCTATTATCTATTAATTGTATCCGGGGTTTTGCACCAGCTTTGGATTCTTATTCATTTCATCTCTTGAAATTGGCATAAAGTAGGCCTTGTCTTCCCATTTACCTGTGGTAATTTGTACCGGTGTTACTGTGGGAATGGTAGCCGTAGTTTTATCGGGGTTTAGTTTGTACACAATATCAACCCCATGCATAGGATGATAAGCTTCTGAACCTATCATCCAGCGACGAACATCAAAGAAACGGTGATTCTCGTACGCAAGTTCTATTCTTCTTTCATTTTGATATCTTTCTTTCAGTGCTGCACCAGATACCGTGACATCAGGCATTGATGCTTTTTTGCGGATCATATTTATATATGTACGTGCTTCTCCTTCCTGGCCGAGTCCAATACAAGCTTCGGCATAATTCAGAATGATTTCACTATACCTGATATATCGCCAGGTTAAGTCATCCTGGTGGTTAACATACATATCCGTTCTGCGATTGATAAATTTCATCAAAGAGGTACCTGCATTATTATATCCTCCTCCATAGACAGCGCTGTTTCTGCTATCCAGGCCATATATGTAGGTTATCTTTCCCGCAGCAGCATCCCATTTCTCCCAGGTACCGGCCTGCAACACACCAACGGGATCAATTCCTACCAGGTTGGCAGGGCGTGGTCTGAAATATGCACCTTCATATAATATGGTCGCATAAAATCTTGGGTCCCTGTTTTTATATGGTTCCAGGTTTTGAGCAGGGATTGACCTGGAGAATTTCGAACCATCCGCCATTTCATACGCATCAACCATTTCACTTGTTGGTCCGTTCATTTCGATGCCTCCGAAGCCGTTAGGGAACAACACCCAGAAATCTGCACCCTGGTTAACAGACGCGCTGAAATAACGTACAAAAATATCTTCTTCGCTCTGACGGGAAGTGAAGAGCTCCTCATAGTTTTTTGCCGCTTCTTCACCTGATGCTGGTTCGGGTTTGTAAAGGCTGTATTCGCCAAGATCAATTACCGCTTTTGCAGCATCTTTTGCAGCTTGCCAGCGTTGGTTCCTGTCCCCATCTGTATAGCCCAGTAATTCCGGATTTGTAAAACCGGCAAATGTGGTATTGTGCAGATCACTTGCTGCGTACAACAGTATTCTTGATTTAAGTGCCAGTGCTGCTCCTTTTGTTGCTCTCCCGTTATTATCACCGGTATTTTTTAGTGGCAATAATGCAGCAGCTTTGTCGCATTCATCTGAAATAAATTTAACACATTCAGCATAGGTATTTCTTGTTGCTGTAAAATCGTCTGTCAATTTATATGAATTTGTAATTAACGGCACGCCGCCAAAATAATTGATCAATAAACCATAATACCATGCCCTGAAAAATGTAGCCTCCCCTTTCAGTCTATCCTTAAGCGTTACTCCATCAATTAAACTTGGATCGTCAGGTAATTTGTCTATGTTTTCAAGAAATACATTGCAATCACGAATAGCACGGTATCTGCCATTCCAATCTCCCCAGCCCGTAACATCAGGGCTCATTAACATGTTGCTCATGTTATAATCATTGCCACCGTCATAGCAACGAGATTCATCCACGCTTAATGATGTTAACGTGAAAGACCATGGGTTTTGGTTATAAATGCTATTCATATTGAGCTGAATAAGGTTAGGGTCAGACCATACATCTGATTCAGCAAATTGTGTAGAAGGTTTGGTATCGAGTACATCTTTGTTACATGAAGTAAATACGAGTACTGAACAGGAGAGAAATATATATATGATGATTGAACTTTTCTTTTTCATGTGCTTTGATTTTAGAATGTTACCGTTAATCCAATATTTGTTGTCTTGTTTAACGGATAAACCTGGCTGTTTACCCAAATAGAACCTGGTGCATCGTCTGGTGATTCAGGATCGAAGTCTTTCATCTTCGTAAATGTTACAAAGTTGAGCGCACTTACATATACTCTTAAAGATTGCAGTCCGAGTTTTGTTATTAACGTTGAAGGAAGGCTATATCCCACTTCAAAATTCTTCAACCGGATATAATCGCTGCTTCTTACAAAATAGGTATTGTTAGGTTCACCATCTGTCATCCAGTATGCACCACCGCGTTCCCATACTCTTGGATTTTCAGCACTTGGATTTTCAGGTGTCCAACGGTCTTTTACCAGATTATACATGAAATTTCCTACACCAGGGCCACCGGAAAATGTACGGTAAGACCTTTCAGCACCAGCTGCACCCTGGAAGAAAATAGTGGCATAAAAATTTTTGTATTCCAGGTCAATAGTAATACCGCCGGTAAATGTGGGGATGGTTGTTTTATTGCTCCTCACACGATCCAGCCCGTCAATTTTACCATCTTCATTTACATCTTTGAATATGATATCGCCGGGTCTTGCACCATTCCAGTGAGGATATTTATCAACCGCAGCCTGATCCACAAATACACCGATTGCCTGATAGTATAATCTTGCATTCATCTGGTTACCGGTAGATTTTTGATATTCTGGTACACCAGGTGTTTCATCCCAGAACTTGATATGGTTTCTGGCATATGCACCATTCGCTGAAAAGGAGTAATTAAAAGCACCAATATTACTGCGATATCCAACCTGCAATTCAAGTCCTTTATTCACTACCTGGCCGATATTTTCCTGTGGCAGGCTGAGACCCGCTGAACCTGGCACAGATGCATTTCTATAGGCAAGGATGTTTGTACGAAGGTTGTGAAAATAATCAGCGCTGATCATCAATTTATTATTGAGCAACTGAGCGTCAAAACCAATATTTGCCTGGTTGGCTATTTCCCAGGTTACGCCCTCGTTAGGTATGCGCAATGCACTTAAGGTTTGCTGTTGCACACCTTGGTTAAATACATAAGTACCATTATAACCGTAAGTAGTTAAATATTGGTAGGGTGCTATGCGATCATTACCGGTTCTTCCCCATGAGCCTCTTATCTTCAATTCATTGATGAAGGATACATTATTTTTCCAGAAATTCTCATTAGATATTCGGTAGCCCAATGAAATACCAGGGAAGAAACCAAACTGCTGGCCGTTAGGATCGAAAATATAAGAACCATCATATCTCCAAACAAATTCTGCAAGATATTTGGCACTATAGGCATAACTCACACGACCAAAATAATCCACTCTCCTGGCTAAATTCGATGAACCCCCATTATCTTTTAACGCATTGCTTCCTAAATCTAATTCATCAAGCAATTCGCTCGTATATGATCTTCTGAAAGCCCAGAAATTCATATTATCACCACTAATGCTTTCTGCAGCAACTAAGACTTTCAAATCATGCTCTCCAAATACACGATCGTAATTTAGCAGACCGTTAATGGTAACATTCTGACCATTATCCATCCGCTGGTATAATCGAGGATCAGTGTTACCTCTTTTTGATGGCAATAACAGTGGTTCGCCATTGGCGTCATACGATGTTTTATCCCATGTGTACAGGTACCAGGGCTTTCTGAATTGCTTGGTGCTTGTAATATTTTTATCCAATGCCACATTTCCTGTAAATGATAATCCTTGTACCCACGGTATACTGATCAGTAGTCGCATATTGCTTTGTAAAGTATAGGTCCTGGATTTAGTATAGCCTGTAGCATCTGTAACCAATACTGTTGGGTTGGCGCCATATTCAATATCTGGCCCGGGCAACCCGTTAGGCCATCTTGCAGGCCAAATCGGAAAGGATCTGTTTAATGCCCAGAAGATGTTTTGAGCACCGTCAGCACTTCCTCCGTTAGGACCACCACCAGGATAATTTCTGTTTTCCTGACGACCAACGATATCAAAACTTAGACGGATGCTATTGCTGATCTTAGCATCGAGGTTACTTTGAAAATTAGTTTGACTATAATTCACGGCACCATTTCGATAAATGCCGTCCGTAAAGTTAGAACCCACTGAAACAAAATATTTAATTGCATCAACACCTCCTGAAAGGGTAAGGTTTCCATAACGTTGTGGTGAATATTTTTTTATTGTTTCTTTAAACCAATCAGTGTTGGGATGTGTCCACGGATCAGAACCATCGCGATATTTTTGTATGTCTTCTTCAGAGTAGGGAAGGGGATCGCCCGGATGATACGCTTCTGAAATTTCATTTTGGATTTGTGCATACAGTGGAGCGTCCACCATTTTAGGAAGCACTGTAGGTGTGTTCCAGCCCTGGTTTAAGGAAAGTTGTATTGTAGGTTTTCCTGAAGCACCTCGCTTTGTGGTTACAAGTATAACTCCATTTGCAGCCTGCGCGCCATAAATGGCAGCTGAAGCATCCTTTAATATAGTAACCGATTCAATGGTAGCAGGATCTAGTCTTTCTAAACTTCTTCCTACAATACCATCAATAACAACAAGCGGTGAATTATCACCAAGCGTATTGGCACCGCGGATGCGAAGCGTTGATCCGTCATTACCTGGTTCTCCTGTTCTGGTAATGGCTGTTAAGCCCGGCAACCTGCCCGCGAGTGAATTCGAAAAATTCCCTGCGGGGGATTTAACAAGCTCTGATCCTTTTACGGATGCCACGGAGCCGGTGAGTGTTGCTTTTTTACGAGTACCGTAGCCAACTACAACTACATCGTTTAATGTAGCACTCGTTGATATGAGTGTGATTGAGAGATTGGCGCCATCCTGTTCAGCCTTGACCTGCTTTTCTTCATACCCGATAGAAGAAAGAATTAATGTAGCTCCTTTATTTACAGAAATTGTAAATGAGCCTTTATCATCAGTTGTAGTTCCCGTTGTTTGTCCCTTTGCTCTTACAGACACATTGGAAAGCGGTAAACTACTATCTGATTGCACTGTACCTTTTACAGTAATTTTTTGCTGTCCGAATGAGGCAACTGAAATGCCGAGGGAGAGTAGGAAAATAACAAACCCCTTAAATGGTGATAATGAAACAAATTGCTTTCTACGCATGGCAAGAAGTTTTGGTTAAAAAATTTTAAAATCTATTTGTTAAAAACTATCAGGCGCAATCTATAAACAACATATATTATTCCTGTCCTGCATGTCCTGTACTGCGATTCATATTTTATAAGTGTTTTTTGTTGGCACAAAAAATATTGCAATCACATAGTGAGTAATGTAATGGTAGAAATAGAAAGTATCTTTTTTACAAAGAATCTCTTAGCGTCAACTTGAAGGGTACTTCTATACGCTCTTTTGAATTGGTTAAAATAAGTTCTGCAGCAATTCTGCCCATCTCTTTAAAATCTGTTGATATTGTAGTAATACCGTTGAGGATTAATTTTTTTAGAGGGATTTCATTGTATGATATAATACCAATTTGCTCACCTATTTTGAGGTTCGTTTGCATGATTTTTTCAACTAAAGGAATAAGATCGTCTTCCATTACGTGTATAAACACTTCCCCTTCATTTATTGTTTCAGAAGATAAGTTGTTTATCACTTTATATTCGAAGGAATAGTCAATACAGAACTTTTTGAAACCTCTCAAGATGTCAGAAGGATAATAACTTCCTTGCGGAAAAATGATTTTAATAGTATGATATTTTAATAACTGATCTATAGCCTGAATCAATACATTGTAAATATCATCTTCAAAATTTTCATAGGCTGCTGCGTATTCTCCATACAATCCGGGTACGATTTTATCTAATAAGATTAGTTTGCTTTTGGGGATGCTGTTGAGAATCTCAATAGGATTATCCGCACCATCAACATAATGTGGAATGATTACATAGTGACTATATCCTTCTTTTTTACCTGAAAGGATTTTTCTAAAAGAATTTACATCATTATTATAAATATAAAAGTCGATGATGGCATCTTCGCCAAGGCTTTCGACAAATGAATCGTAAATAGCCTTTTTATGTGTACTTAGTTTATTGAACAAAAGGAATATTTGCAACGGTGTGCGAAACTCACTGTTCTTGATGTAATATCCCCTTCGAGGAACAGCATCAATGATGCCGATATTTTTCAGATGCCTGTAACCTCTTTCAACAGTATCTCTTGCTATATCAAGTTCAATACTGAGTTCATTGATAGACGGAATAAAGTCTCCTGCGCCGATATCGCCTTTTTTTATAAAACGAACTACAGAATTAACGATCTGTAGATATTTGGGAGTTGCAGAGTACTCATCTACACTAATCAGATCTAATAAATAGGCTCTTTTCATATAACAAGCTTCAAAATAATGGCATGGAACAGCATCAAATGTCAATTGGTAAGGTGTGTTTCAATTGAAGTGTTAGCCTTATCTGGCATCTTCAAAAATGGTTATTGTATAAATCAAGTAACATGAAAGGCATACTACCTCCATGTGCTAATTATTTAAACGCTTAAAAAAATATTTCTACAGCATATATTGGTTGTACAAAATAGGCTGAATATGAAAAGCTGGGATATAAGTTTTGGTTTAAGTGTTTAACTTTTTGACACAGTTATTAAGAGACATATTTTTGTAAGAAATCACTTATTCATGTTTATTGTCGGCTTAACTGCATAAATAATAATATGCTTAATGCGAAAATAATTTCCTGTCCTGCATTTTATTCAGGATAGAAAGATCGTTGCATTCCTTTATTTTTATCGTGAAATATGATCTCAGCAGTATGCTTTTCCGTTGTCTGTATATAACATAGTTTTAAAAAGCATCGTTTTCAGCATAGTAATTTGGCAATTCGGTTGGTGATTGTCTAGTCGGCCAACCCTTTTTACAGCGCACAGAGAATTATTTTAAAAACTTTATTTCCCTCTGATACTATTACGATATTCAGTAGGTGACAACCCAACTCTCAATTTGAAAAAAGTAACGAAATAGCTGACTGAGTCGAAATTTAAAATAAAAGCTATTTCTTTTATCGTCATTGTAGTGCTGGCCAGAAACTCTTTTGATTTCTGTAGTTTTATTTCCAATTGATATTGCGTAGGAGAAAGCCCCGTATATTGTTTAAAAACCCGCCTGAACCAGGAGTATCCAAGATTTAATTTCTTTGATATTGCTTCTGGTGTGACGTCGTCTCCGACTCGGTCATGCATCATCATTTTTGCTTTATTAATCTGGGATACAATTTCTTTATCTCTGAAGGAATTGTTTTTTTCTGAGTAGAAAATGATACCAAGCAATAAACTGCTAATACCAGCTAACACCTGTTGGTAAGCAGTTTTTTGATAATGGGCAATTTCAATACCTGTATTAAAGAGGGAAATGATCTGTTCATTGAACCCAATGTTATATATCGGGCGTTTTCTTGAGAAAAAGGAGATTTGAGTGAGTTGCTTGATGTAACTACCGTTGAAGCCTACCCAATATTCCTTCCAACCTTTTTCATTAAGAGGCTTATAGGTATGCCACTCACCCGGAAATAAAAGTAGCATTGTTCCAGCTACAATCTTTGTAGGGCGGCAATTTGCCGATTCAAATATACCTTCACCTTCTGTTATATAAAGTAGTATATACTCCCTTAAAGCTCTACCTGCTGTTGGATTGAACCAATAGACGGACGGATGATCTTTAGGCGGATACTTACTTCCTGGAACAATAGTTTGACAGCCTATGGTAGTGGCGTACATCCCCCACAATTCATCAGAATCGTTGATCGTAAGATAATTTATATTTTGTTCCTTAGCTTTTCCCATAAAGTTGTTTGCAGGCTGTTAAAAATAAAGGCTTCATATAGTTATTCACATAACTGCATGCAAAATGGCAGCGGTAAATTTTCAACCTTACTTAGCGCAAGTGAAACTATATATAGCGGTCACATTCCTTTAAAGGTTTTTCATACTCCAAATCTAAGATTTCATTTAAACAATTAATTCTCGGCCCTTATAGTATTTTTCTTTCTAATTATCACTATCCGGGAAATCAAACTGCACAAACAAGTAGTTATACAGTGCTTTTGCTATCAGCTCTAAATTATCATTTAACAGACAACTCCTTGCCAAAGTTTGGTTTGCACACGGCTCTTCGAATTAGCAACTATGATAGTCCATTCGCATCATATAACTTTGGATTTTTGATAGTTTTTTTGCTTTACTTGGTACTTAGTTTTGTTGGGTACTATATTCCTGAGCAAAAAAAAGTTAACAAAAAAAAAGTTGGGTTTGTTAATTGGGTTACTATGTTGTTATTGATAATTGGTTTAATTTATCCCAGCATTGCATGGCGATGTCTGAACCTGTTACAGCATTGCTTTCTTTCCGTTCTATAAGAGGAGATTCCAATCTCTGTATTTGGTTTATTAAAGCGTTGAGTAGAAGTTGGATTTATAGATCCGCTACCATATTGATAACCCTTTTGAATAGCGGTTCTACATGTGTACTACTCAATTATAGCGATAAGTCATTATTTACTGTTACTAATTCCGTTTACGGTTGTATTTGAACCGAATTTCATTCATGTCATTACTAATTTTGTCATCTAAAACCTGGGCGTATTCCTGTGTAGTGGAAAGCTTTTGGTGATCAAGTATCCGGGATACGGTTTCAATAGGAATTTTGTTGGAAAGTGTTATCGTAGTAGCAAACGTATGACGTGCAAGATGGAAAGTCATTTTTTTAAGTACTCCGCATAAATCGCCAATCTCCTCTAGATATTCATTCATTTTTTGATTACAGCGAACCGGTAATAAAACGCTCTTTTGAATACACACGGGATCATCCCAATAACGATTAATTATTTCTTCTGCTGCCGGAAGAAGTGGAATATTTGAATAGCTGCCTTCCTTTTCCTTTTTTTTACGAACGCAACGAATCCAACGATAACCATCAATGCCGATAAAGATATCATCCCGGTTTAATTTTTTGACGTCTGCATATGCTAATCCGGTGTAGCAGGAAAAGATAAAAATATCTCTCACAATAGTAAGGCGTTCAGAGGAAAACGCCTTTCCTGCTATTGCATCGACTTCAATTTGCAACGGCGGTAGCCTTTTCTTTTTGCGCTTTGTCATTTTATATTCAGCAAATTGATCCCCTGATAACCATTTCTTTTTAACGCATATCAAAACGATCTTTTTGAAATTGGACAAATACTTCATAGTGGTATTGTGATCGCAATTCCTGACGGTCTTTAACCAGTGCTCGTAATTGGAAATGAAATCGTAATCAAGCTTCTGAATGTCTATGTCAGATATTCCATACCTGGCTTGCATGAATGAAAGCGTATGTTTATAGGATATATCATAGCGTTCCCAGGTTGCTTCACTGAAGTCCTTATCTATTAGTTCTTTCATTTTTTGATTATGGTCTTTAAAAATGTCCATAATCATGCGTTGTTCTAATGACTTATTTTGTACCAATAATTTGACATTGTCTGAAGTAACCGGTTTGTTTAATGCAATTAATTTCGTGCGGAACTCTATCACTTTTGTTTGCAACACATCCAGGCAATCATTTACGGCTTTTGTTATTCAGTTTTTCCGGAGATGTGTTGTGCTTTTGAAGACCATTTGCCAGGATCAGCCTTTAACCTTGTACTCATTTCGCGTTCCAACCCATCTACCGTAATGCGGAAGTAAATTGGCACCAGGCCACTTGTGTAATATTTAGGTTTTTTCAGGTAAAAAAGTAACCCCCAACTGTTTTCCATACAACTTTATTTAAATGATGATAAAATTACCTTGCAGCCAACAGGCTGGTAAGGAGTTCATCACTTATAAAAGTTAAGAGTGAGGCTTTTGTGTCAATTTGGGTGAGTACACGTTAAAATGCAGATACTCACCCAACTACTCACCTCAAAAAAGCTGTAAAACCCGGCAAATCCAAGTCAGGCTAAGAAAACAAAAAGCCTGCAAATTGTTGATTTGCAGGCTTTTCTTATTTTAGTTTACCTAATTAAACGATAGGTGGCGGAGAGAGAGGGACTGCCCC